>KI547037.1:0-28624 GCA_000497405.1 Streptomycetaceae bacterium MP113-05
GCCTGCGCCTCCGGGGCCCGCGGGCGCCGCGCCCGAGGTGCCCGCGGAGGAGGTCGACGACGGACGTTTCACGGTCCGGCTGGACAACTTCGAGGGGCCGTTCGATCTGCTCCTCCAACTGATCTCCAAGCACAAGCTGGACGTCACCGAGATCGCCCTCTCCAAGGTCACCGACGAGTTCATGGCCCATATCCACGCCATGGGCCCGGACTGGGACCTCGACCAGACCACCGAGTTCCTGGTCGTCGCCGCGACCCTGCTCGACCTGAAGGCCGCGCGGCTGCTGCCCGCCGCAGAGGTGGAGGACGAGGCCGACCTCGCGCTGCTCGAAGCCCGCGACCTGCTGTTCGCGCGGCTGCTGCAGTACCGCGCGTACAAGCGGGTCGCCGACATCTTCGCCGACCGGCTCGCCGCCGAAGCGCACCGGCACCCGCGTATGGTCGGCCTGGAGCCGCACCACGCCGAGCTGCTGCCGGAGGTCGCCCTCGCCATCGGCCCTGAGGGCTTCGCCCGACTGGCGGTGAAGGCCATGCAGCCCAGGCCCCGGCCGCAGGTGTACGTCGAGCACATCCATGCCCCGCTGGTCAGCGTCCGAGAACAGGCCGAGGTGGTCGTCGCCCGGCTGCGCGACCTGGGCTCGGCGGAATTCCGCGAGCTGATCGCGGACGCACCCGACACGCTGACGGTCGTCGCCCGGTTCCTCGCGCTGCTCGAGCTGTACCGGGAGCGTGCCGTCATCCTCGACCAGACCGAGGCGCTCGGTGACCTCACCGTCCGGTGGACCGGTGGCGAGGCGACGCGCCCGCTGGTCACCGACGAGTTCGACCAGGACCCGCAGCCGCAGCCGGACGAGGAGCCCCAGCCCGAGAAGCCGGCGCAGCCGACGGACGGGAAGCCGGAGAAGGAGCCGCAGTCGTGAGCAACGAGACCTACGACCTCCCGGAGCAGCCCCAGCCGTCCGCGGCGGAGTCGCCCGCAGGCGGCGACCGGGTCGCGGAACTGGAGCTGAAGCCCGCGCTCGAGGCGGTGCTGATGGTCGTGGACGAGCCCGTGACCGAGGAGCATCTTGCCAAGGTGCTCGATCGTCCGCACCGCGCGGTCTCGGACGCGCTGCGTGAACTCGCCGATGAGTACGTCGTCCAGCGCCGCGGCTTCGACCTGCGGTTCGTGGCGGGGGGCTGGCGCTTCTACACCCGCGCCGAGTATGCCGACGCCGTCGAACGGTTCGTGCTCGACGGCCAGCAGGCCCGGCTCACCCAGGCCGCGCTGGAGACTCTCGCCGTCGTAGCGTACCGTCAGCCGGTCAGCCGCTCCCGGGTCTCCGCGGTGCGCGGCGTGAACAGCGACGGCGTGATGCGCACGCTCCTCCAGCGCGGTCTGCTGGAGGAGGCGGGCGCGGAACCCGAGACAGGTGCGATCCTGTACGGGACGACGCACTACTTCCTGGAGCGGATGGGCCTGCGCGGCCTGGACGAGCTACCGGAACTCGCGCCCTTCCTCCCGGAGGTGGACGCGGTCGAGGGGGACAGCCAGGAGGGCATGCCGTCGTTCGACGTAGACGACAGCGGCGACACCCAGACGACGACGGAACTTTGATGCGAAGCAGCGGCAGTAACCCCGGCGGCAACCGGAACAATCGAGGCGTGGGGAACAAGAGGGACGACAAGAGCAGGCGCGCGGGCAAGCCGCGTCCCGAGGAGCGCCGCTACGAGCAGGGCGGTTCCGGCGCGGGCAAGGGAGCGCCGGACGCCAAGGGCCGCACCGCCGCTGGAAAGGCCGGTGGTAAGCCGACCGGCAAGCCCGTCGGCAAGCCCGTCGGCAAGCCTGCCGGGAAGGCGACCGGCAAGCCTGCCGCGAAGAGCCCGGGAGCGAAGAGCACCACCCGCAGTGGCGCGCCCAAGGCGCGCAGCCGCCGGGCCTCCGCACCGTCGCGCCCCCGCGAGTACGAGGCGCAGATCGAGGAGCGCAACCGGGCCCGGCACAGCAAGCCGCAGGTCAAGCTGCCCAAGACGTTCGGTGAGGTGGAGGGTGAGCGCCTGCAGAAGGTTCTCGCCCGGGCCGGCATGGGATCGCGCCGCGCCTGCGAGGACCTGATCGAACAGGCGCGCGTAGAGGTGAACGGCGAGATCGTCGTGGAGCAGGGTCTCCGCGTCGACGCGGACAAGGATGAGATCAAGGTCGACGGCCTGACCATCGCCACCCAGTCACACTTGTTCTTCGCCCTCAACAAGCCCGCCGGCGTGGTCTCCGCCATGGAGGACCCGGAGGGCCGCCAGTGCCTGGGCGATTACGTCCAGAACCGTGAGACCCGGCTCTTCCACGTCGGCCGCCTGGACACCGAGACCGAGGGGATCATCCTGCTCACCAACCACGGTGAGCTCTCCCACCGCCTCACCCACCCGCGTTACGGCGTACGCAAGACCTACCTGGCCGCCATCCAGGGCCCGATCCCGCGCGACCTCGGCAAGCGCCTCAAGGACGGCGTTCGCCTGGACGACGGCTACGTGCGCGCCGACCACTTCAAGGTGGTGGAGAACACCGGTAAGAACTACCTGGTCGAGGTCTCGCTGCACGAGGGCCGCAAGCACATCGTGCGGCGCATGCTCGCCGAGTCCGGCTTCCCGGTGGAGAGGCTGGTCCGCACCCGCTTCGGGCCCATCCCCCTCGGCGACCAGAAGTCGGGCTGGCTGCGCCGCCTCACCAACACCGAGGTCGGCATGCTCATGAACGAGGTCGGCCTCTGACCCTTGCCCGGGTGCCGAGCCGGGCGGCAGCGGGGGGTCGGGCGGTCACCGCGCCATGACGGCAGGCGGACGACTGCCGGACAGCGGCCCGGCGTGATCCGTACGCTGTACGGTGCCGGGGCCGTCCCATCCGTCCCGTGCGCCACCGCCCCGCCGCACCACGCTAGGACACCGCACGCCCATGCGCACCGCCCTCGTCATCGGCTCCGGACTCATCGGCACCTCCACCGCGCTCGCGCTCGCGGCGCGTGGCGTGCGGGTCCACCTGCGGGATCTGGACCCGGAGCGGGTGCGGACCGCTGCTGCCCTGGGAGCCGGCACCGCTGCCGCTCCGGAGGGTCCGGTGGACCTGGCGGTAGTGGCTGTTCCGCCCGCGCACCTCGCGGTCACCGTGGCCGAGGCGCAGCGCGCCGGACTCGCCCGCGCCTACCTCGACGTGGGCAGCGTCAAGGGCGGGCCACGGCGCGAACTGACCACGGCCGGCGGCGACCTCATCACCTACCTGGGCACGCACCCGATGTCCGGCCGGGAGCAGTCCGGGCCGCTGGCAGCGACCGCCGACCTCTTCGAGGGCCGGCCCTGGGTTCTCACTCCGACCGGGGAGACCCAGACAGAGGTGCTGAACCTTGCACTGGAGCTGGTTGCGCTGTGCCGTGCGGTGCCGGTGGTCATGGAGGCGGACACCCACGACCGTGCCGTCGCGCTGGTCTCGCACACACCGCAGCTGCTGTCCAGCATGGTCGCGGCCCGGCTTGCGAGCGCGGACGAGACCGCCGTCAGGCTGTGCGGCCAGGGCATCCGCGATGTGACCCGGATCGCTGCGTCGGACCCGCAGATGTGGATCGACATCCTCTCCGCCAACCCCGGCCCGGTCGCCGACATCCTCGCCGACGTGGCCGCCGACCTGGCGGAGACCGTGACCGCCCTGCGGGCGCTGGATTCCCTCGACGAGGCCGAACGCGGCAGCGGCGTCGTCGGCATCGAGGACGTGCTGCGCCGCGGCAACGTCGGCCGTGCCCGCGTGCCGGGCAAGCACGGCCAGGCACCGGCCGTCTACGAGACGGTCGCGGTCCTGATCAGCGACCGTCCGGGCGAGCTCGCCCGGATCTTCGCGGATGCCGGGGCCGCGGGCGTCAACGTGGAGGACGTGCGTATCGAGCATGCCACCGGCCAGCAGGCCGGTCACGTTCAGCTCATGGTCGACCCGGTCGCCGCCCCCGTGCTGGCCACGGCGCTCCGCGAGCGTGGCTGGGCACTGCGCCAGCAGTAGACGGAACCCGGCCGCGGCGAGGGGCGCCCCTGTGGGGAGGGGCCCGGTCGCGGAGCCGGTAGCCTGGTGCGGGCCCGCCGTGCAGTGCCGGGCCGTTCCCCGACAGCGTGATCCCGTCCGGTGCCCCAGAAAGGTCCACCCCACCGTGCAAACCGCCCAGGCCTCCGTCATCGTCGCCATCGACGGCCCCTCCGGCACCGGCAAGTCCAGCACCTCCAAGGCGGTCGCCGCCAAACTCGGGCTGCACTACCTCGACACCGGCGCCCAGTACCGTGCCATGACCTGGTGGATGCTCAGCAGCGGCATAGACGTCGACGACCCGGCCGCCGTCGCCGCAGCCGCCGGCCGCCCGGAGATCGTCTCCGGCACCGACCCGGCCGCACCCACCATCACCGCCGACGGCGCCGACGCCTCCGGCCCGATCCGCACCAAGGAGGTGACGGCCGCGGTCAGCGCGGTCAGCGCTGTACCCGAGGTGCGGGAGCGGATCACCGCCCTGCAGCGGACCATCGCCGCGGAAGCGGTCGGCGGCATCATCGTCGAGGGCCGGGACATCGGCACCACGGTCCTCCCGGACGCCGACCTCAAGGTCTTCCTCACCGCCTCGTCCGAGGTGCGCGCGGCTCGCCGCAGCGGGGAGCTGAAGGGCGGGGAGGCCACCGACCTCGCCGCCACGCGGGCGGCGTTGCTCAAGCGGGACTCCGCCGACTCCAGCCGGAAGACGTCACCGCTGAAGAGGGCGGACGACGCGGTCGAGGTCGACACCACCGAGCTCACCCTGGAACAGGTCGTCGAGTGCGTGGTCACCCTCGTCGAGGACAGGCAGCAGAAACGGTGAACGGAACGGCCGCCCGGCCGCGCGGAGCCGCGGTGGGCCGGCGGATCGCCGTCGGCCTGATGTACGGGCTGTGGCAGCCCCGCGTGCTGGGTGCCTGGCGCGTGCCCGCAACCGGACCCGCGATCCTGGCCGTCAACCACAGCCACAATGTCGACGGTCCCATGCTGCTCGGCACCTCACCGCGCCCGGTGCACTTCCTGGTCAAGAAGGAGGCGTTCGTCGGGCCTCTCGGCCCGTTCCTGCGCTCCATCGGTCAGCTGAGCGTGGACCGGCACACGGCCGACCGCGCCGCGACGACGCACGCGCTCGACGTCCTGGCACAGGGCGGTCTGCTGGGAATATTCCCCGAAGGCACGCGAGGTGAGGGCGACTTCGCCGCGCTGCGCGGCGGTCTGGCCTACTTCGCGCTACGTTCCGGCGCCCCGATCGTGCCCGTGGCGGTGCTGGGCAGCTCCGAACGACGCAGTCGCCTCGTCGGCGCGCTGCCCCCGCTGCGCGGCCGCGTGGACGTGGTCTTCGGGGAGCCCTTCGAAGCCGGGGACGGCGCAGGCCGACGTACGCGCAAGGCCCTGGACGCGGCGACACGGCGCATCCAGGAGCGGCTCACCGGGCACCTGGCCGAGGCCAGAGCGCTGACCGGGAGCCGCAGCACCCACCTGAACGGGGAACGAGCACAGTGAACGAGGTCCACGAGGGCATGAACGAGCAGCACGGACACGACGACGGTCCCGGCCACGACCACGGTGAACTCGGCCACGCCGAGTACACGGAGTTCATCGAGATCGCGGCCGAGGAGGGCTTCGACCCCGAGGAGGTCGAGGGCGCCCTCGACGAGGCGGGCCACGGCCCGCTGCCGGTGCTCGCCGTCATCGGCCGTCCCAACGTCGGCAAGTCGACCCTGGTGAACCGAATCATCGGCCGCCGTGAGGCGGTCGTCGAGGACCGGCCGGGTGTCACCCGGGACCGGGTGACCTACGAGGCCGAGTGGGCGGGCCGCCGGTTCAAGGTCGTCGACACCGGCGGCTGGGAGCAGGACGTCCTCGGCATCGACGCCTCCGTGGCGGCCCAGGCGGAGTTCGCGATCGAGGCTGCGGACGCCGTCGTGTTCGTGGTGGACGCGATGGTGGGCGCCACCGACACCGACGAGGCCGTCGTGAAGCTGCTCCGGCGAGCCGGCAGGCCGGTGGTGCTGTGCGCCAACAAGGTGGACGGTCCGTCCGCCGAGGCTGACGCGTCGTACCTGTGGTCACTGGGCCTGGGAGAGCCGCACCCGGTCTCCGCGCTGCACGGGCGCGGGACCGGAGACATGCTCGACGAGGTACTGAAGGCGCTGCCGGAAGCCCCGCAGCAGACCTTCGGCACAGCCCTCGGCGGGCCGCGCCGCATCGCTCTGATCGGCCGCCCCAACGTCGGCAAGTCCTCGCTGCTGAACAAGGTCGCGGGGGAGAGCCGGGTCGTCGTCGACGACGTTGCCGGGACCACCCGCGACCCGGTCGACGAGCTGATCGAACTGGGCGGCATCACCTGGAAGTTCGTCGACACCGCAGGCATCCGCCGACGTGTGCACCTCCAGGAGGGTGCCGACTACTACGCCTCGCTGCGCACCGCAGCCGCTCTGGAGAAGGCGGAGGTCGCCGTCGTCCTCGTCGACGTCAGCGAGTCGATCAGTGTGCAGGACCTGCGCATCATCACCATGGCGGTGGACGCGGGCAGGGCGCTGGTGCTGGCGTACAACAAGTGGGACACCCTCGACGACGAGCGGCGCTTCTACCTCGAGCGGGAGATCGAACGCGACCTGGTGCAGGTGCAGTGGGCGCCGCGGGTCAACGTCTCGGCGCGTACCGGACGGCACATGGAGAAGCTCGTCCCCGCCATCGAGACCGCGCTGGCCGGCTGGGAGACCCGCGTACCGACCGGACGTCTCAACGCGTTCCTGGGCGAGATCGTGGCCTCCCACCCGCACCCGGTGCGGGGCGGCAAGCAGCCGCGCATCCTGTTCGGCACTCAGGCGGGGACCCGCCCGCCGCGTTTCGTGCTCTTCGCCTCCGGTTTCCTGGAGGCCGGATACCGCCGCTTCGTCGAGCGCAGGCTGCGCGAGCAGTTCGGCTTCGAGGGCACGCCGATCCACCTGTCGGTACGGGTGCGGGAGAAGCGCGGCCGGAAGCGGTAGCGCCGACGAGAGGCCGGGGCCCGGCACCGAGCCCCGGCCCGGTCCGGCCTACAGCCCGTACCGGGGCCCGTCGCGAGGAGCGGGAGGCAGCGCGGCAGGCAGGGCTGCGCGGGCGTGCCGCCTGGGAGGCTCCGCCCATGCCCCGGTCCCGATGCGCCGAACCCCGTCGAAACGCTCGAAGCGCAGCTCCTCCTCACCGGATCTGTCCCCCGGCAGCGCTCGGAAGAGCCGCTGGTATTCGGCGTACAGCGCGTCGTAGATCGGCGTCGGCGAGCGCTGGTACGCGGAGTACACCGGGGACGGGGACGTGCCCGGTGCACCGGAGAAGCGCTGCGGGTGCCGCAGGGCGGGGAGGTGACTGTGAACCGGGTAGGCGGACCGGTCGCTGCTGGATTCGTAGGGCTGCACGACTGTCCAACGACACCGCCGCCCGGCGGATGCGGTGCCGGGCGGCGAATGACCTGATCGAGGGTGGTCCGGGGGCAGGGCGCGAGACCGGGAGGGCCCCTCCGGGGCCGTCCCGGCGGTCCTCAGGAGGTCCCGGCCAGCGGCATCGCGACGGCGACGAGAGTGCCGCGCTTCGCCGCCCCGTCCAGTGCGTCGCGCAGCAGGTCCTCCCGGGGCTGCTGGCCGATGGTGCCGTGCGGGGAGGCGTACACGAGGACTGTGTGGTTCTTGTTCGCAGCGGTGCGCCAGCCCTCCGTCACTTCCATCGGCTGATGGGCCTGCCACCACGAGGTCGGCTGTGTGGTGCCCTCCGGCGGCGGCTGGAGGATGCCGTGCAGTCTGCCCACGGCCATCAGCACGGACCAGCCGTCCACCGTGCCCGGCATGGTGTCCACGTCGGAGACGGGCTTGAAGCCTTCCTCGATGAGGAGTGGCAGGAAGTCGTCCCCCGGGCCGTCGGTGCCCGGCCGGGCGATGGGGCCGGTGGGCTCCACCACGATCGCCGGGTGGAGCGTGTCGCCGATCAGCACCTGACCGCAGGTGACGCCCAGCACTGCCTGGCGCGGCGCGCCGCCGAGGGCGCCCGCGTCGGATCCGGCCGTGCCGGACGCCGGGTTCTGACCGCCGGTGATGGTCGCCACGGCGCCCTGCAACTGCTCCTCGGAGACCCGCACCACCTGCGAGGGCACGCACGCGGCGTGCGCGAAGGCCAGCACGGCTGTTTCGTCGCCGACGAACAGCACGGTTGCTGTGGGCTCCCGTCCGGTGTCGCCGGGCGTCCGGCAGGAGGTGCAGTCGTAACTGCCCGGGGCGTTCTCCCCGGCCAGCAGGCGGCCGGCTTCTTCGTCGCCGATCTCGGCGCGTACGGCGTCGCTGACGTCGAGCATGGGGGGCACGGGGGACTCCTGGCTTCTCGCGGATGACTGTCCGCACGGCCAACCGGTGTGCCGGGCCGACGGTCACGTGCGGGGCCGACTGTTCGCCGGATCGAGTGCACCTTGTGGCAGAAGGCCGCCTGCGGAGTCCTCGTCCCCTAAGGTGTCCGCCGATCGGGTGTCGCACTGCAGCGCCGATCCCACCGTGACGTGGACGCCACGCTCTCGCGGACCGTTCCTGTCCGCGGGAGATGGGAGACTCGCCGTCATGGTGGAGACTTCCGCACGTCTGCTACGCATGCTCTCCCTTCTCCAGGCCCACCGCGAGTGGTCCGGCGCCGAGCTCGCCGGGCGGCTCGGCATCACCCCGCGCACCGTGCGCCGCGATGTGGACAAGCTCCGTAGTCTCGGCTATCCCGTTCACTCGTCGGCCGGTACCGCCGGCGGATACCGGCTGGGCGCGGGGGCCGATTTGCCGCCGCTGCTGCTCGACGACGACGAGGCCGTGGCGGTGGCAGTGGGCCTGCAGGCCGCGCCGCAGCTCGGCGTACGCGGAATCGACGAGTCGGCCGACCGCGCGCTCGCCAAACTCGAGCAGGTGCTCCCGCACCGGCTGCGGCGCCGGATCAGCGCCCTGAACGCCTATACGGTACCGATGGTGCACCGCCACCGCGGCCCAGCCGTCGACCCTGCGACGATCACCGAGCTCGCACATGCCTGCCGCGACCACCTGGTGCTGCGCTTCTCGTACTCGTCGCACGACTCGTCGGAGTCCAGCCGGGTCGTGGAGCCGTACCGGCTGGTGAGCACCGCCCGGCGCTGGTACCTGGTCGGCTGGGACCGTGACCGTGAGGACTGGCGGACCTACCGCGCAGACCGCATCTCGCTCCGGCCGCCGCACGGCCCGGGCTTTCCCCCACACACCCCGCCGGCGGAGGACTTGGCCGCCTGGGTGTCGGAGGGCGTCTCCGTCCGCGTGTACCCCGAGCGGGCCACAGTGCTGCTGCACGCCTCCGTGGAGGAAGCCGCGCAGCGGATCTCATTGTCCACCGGGATCCTGGAAAGCCTGGATGAGCGCACCTGCATGCTGCGCACCGGGGCGCACTCGCTCGAGGCGATGACGGTCCACCTCGCGATGCTCGGCATGGACTTCGAGATCCGTGAGCCGGCGGAGCTCGCCGACCACCTGCGGTCGCTGCGGGACCGGCTGGGACGGGCGCTGGGCGCGCCGTGACGCCGCACGTTCCGTCGTCCGCAGAATTCCGCAGGTACGGGGAAGTGTCAGGAAGCGATGCGACGGAAGGGAATGCAAGGTCTGCCGGGAATGCACGGGAGAGCAGCTCTCGGAAATTCCCCCGTTTTTCCCCGGAGCGGTTCCGGCATCGCGGCCCCACGATGAATTCCCGGGTGGTCGACCGTAAATGCTTGCATGGTACGAACGGGTGAACCGATAACGCCACGCGGGTGTTCCACCTTGTGACAGAAACGTGACGCCTGCTGGATCCTGCGGGGACTTCCGGTGCCGGGTTGCGGCGTCGTACGGTGGCACCCATGGCACTCGATTCCACAGATCCCGGCACCCCTCCGGACGATCCGGAGCGCTACGTCGGCCTCGCCGCCGACGAGGCCGAAAGGCTGGCCCGTGACACCGGCTGGTCCACCGTGCGCACGCTCGCGCCGGACGCGATCATCACCATGGAGTTCCTCTCCGGCCGGCTCAACCTCGCCGTCCGGGACGGTGCCGTGGTGCGTTCCTGGAAGGGCTGAGCCTCTGTACCGGCACCGCCTGGGGGCGGGTGGACACGCAGTTCAGCGTCCTCGCTGCCCCAGCGGCGCGGTACGGGCGGGAGCGGAGGGGTGGTCTCCGCGTGCGGGGTGGGCCCGCCCTGTGGAGTGGCCCGTGTGACCTGTGCTACCGGTATGGCCCGCGTGACCCCGTGCGGTGGTCGAGCGGCCAGCGCCGGTCGCGTCCGTGTGGGCCGTGGTCCGCCGCGCGTCGGTGCCCGCGGCGGTTCTGGCCACAGCGGTGGGCCCGGTCACCGGTGTGACCGGCACGGACGCCGGCCTGGGTCCGCCCGCCCACCGCAACCGCTCCCGGTAGGTGTAGATCCGCGCTTCCACCCGGGCGATCAGCGGCTCGCACCAGGGCAGGCCCAGTAGGATGAGGACCCCGGCCACCCAGCCCAGCAGCACGTCGCTGACCCAGTGGGTGCCCAGGTAGACGGTGGTGGCGCCGACTCCGAGAGCGAAGACCGCCGCGACCACGGACAGCACCCGCCGGGCGCGCGGAGTGGTCGCCAGGTACGCCAGGATGCCCCAGGTCACCACCGCGTTCGCGGTGTGACCGGAGGGGAATATGTCACCGCCGGCGAAGAGCTCGGCGGAGCCGACCTCCGTGGCGTAGTGGGGGCCCAGGCGGCCGAGGCCGATTTTCACGGCCCCGACGGACGTGTTGAGCACCAACAGCGCGGAGGCCAGCACGAGGAGCGGGCGCAGGGTCCGCTGGCGCCACGAGCGCCAGCCCAGCCAGGCGGCCACCAGCACGGCGGTCGGCCCGCGCTGGCCGAGGACGACGAAGTAGTCGAGGAAGGCGTGGTACTCCGGCCACTGCCGGTAGGGCCGGAAGAGCATCAGCTGCCAGTCCCACCGCACCAGCTCGGTCGTCAGCAGGACGGCCGCCACGATCAGCGCGTACACGGCCACGGTCGTGGCGAACAGGACCTTGCGGGTCCCGCTCATCCGCGGGGCGGGGGTAGTGGGCCGCTCAGGCTCCTGCTCGAGCCTGGCGAGCAATCGGTCGGTACGCACCCAGACGACGTTACAACGCGCGAGTGAGGCGAACGCGCGTGTCGGGGCCTTTGTGATGCCGATGTGACGTGGGGTGCATCCCGTTCCTGCCCTTATCTCTCGCAATCTCTCGCATTTCGCTGCCTGGTCCCAGCAGGGTCCCCGGCATTTCGTTCGTGGCTTCCGGTGCGACCTTCGCTGAAACGTTCGGCGAACGCCAGGACGGCGTTATCCGGCCCGTTATAGGGAATTCCCGGGTGCCTTCGTCCCTGACGTGACGCCGTCCGCCCCGCGTACGGGCCCGCCCGTCACGGGCCCCCCTATGCACCCCGGGGCCCGGCCGGACCTGCGAGGTTCTCCCGCGCAGGTGACGGGCGCCACGGGGAACGGCCGTGGACTCGCGTACGCTGTCGCCCACTCGTGTCTGGGCACGAGCCGGGCGACACACCGCCGCGTCCGGCGTTCCCCGCGGTGGCCGCGGCGGCGAGTGCAGGAGGAGGTGCGCCATATGCCCGGGTCGTCCCCCGCGGCTCGCTCGACGGCGGAGGTCCCCGTACAGCGGTCCGCTCCAGGCTCCGCGGACGCCCGCCGGACGGCAGGACGCTGGACCGTTCTCGTCGTCCTCTGCGCGAGCCTCCTGCTGGTCTCCCTCGACGCCACGGTGCTGCACGTGGCCGTCCCGGCGGTCTCCCAGGACCTGCGCCCCACCTCGACGCAGCTGCTCTGGATCGTCGATGTCTACCCGCTGGTCTGCGCGTCCCTGCTGATCCTCTTCGGTACCCTCGGCGACCGCACCGGCCGGCGGCGGGTACTGCTCCTCGGCTACGCCCTCTTCGCACTGGCTTCCGCGTTCGCCGCCTACGCCCACTCGCCCGAAGCGCTCATCGGCGCTCGTGCACTGCTCGGCGTCGGCGGTGCGATGATCATGCCGGCCACACTCTCCATCCTTCGGCAGGTCTTCACGGACCGGCGGGAGAGGGCTCTCGCCGTCGGTGTCTGGAGCGCTGTCGCCGCCGCCGGCGCGGCGCTGGGCCCCCTCTTCGGCGGTCTGCTGCTCGAACACTTCTGGTGGGGCGCGGTCTTTCTCATCAACATCCCGCTGATGGCGGCCAGTCTTCCGGTGGGCCGGCGACTGCTGCCGGAGTCCACCGGTTCGCACGACGGCCCTTGGGACGTTCTGGGCGCACTGATGGCGGCGGCGGGCCTCTTCGGAGCGATCCTCGGCGTGAAGCAGGCCGGTGACGGCGCACCGCTCGGCCCCGGTGCCCTGCTGCCCTTCCTGACCGGGGCCGCACTGCTGACCCTGTTCGTGCGCCGGCAGCGGAGGCACGCACATCCATTGATCGACATGAGGGCGCTCGCCCGCCCCGCTTTCGGCACCGCGGCGGGCTGCATCGTGCTCACCGTGCTGGCTCTGGTCGGGCTGGCACTCCTCGCCGCGCAGTACCTCCAGCTCGTCCTCGACATGACCCCGCTGGAGACCGGGCTGCGGCTGCTGCCGCTCTCCGTCGCCGCCATCGCCGCAGGGCTGGTCGGCGCCCGCATGCTGCGGGCGCTGGGCCCCCGGCTGATGGTCGCCCTCGGCTTCCTGATCACCGCCTTGGCCGTGCTCTGCCTGGTCGCCGTCGGCCAGGAGGACCGTCCGGCACTGCTCATCGGAGCGTTCGTGCTTCTCGGCTTCGGCCTCGAGACCACACTCTTCGGCTGCTACGAGTCGATGCTCAGCGAGGCCCCCGCCGACAGCGCGGGCGGAGCCGCGGCGGGGGGGGAGACGGCCTATCAGCTCGGGGCCGGAATCGGCATAGCCCTGCTGGGAAGTGTGATGAACGCCGCCTATGCCCCCGGTGTGCGGGATCTCCCTGGTGTGCCCACCGCAGCGAGCCGTGCGGCCGGTCACTCCCTGGGCGAGGCGTACGAGGTCGCCGAAGGCCTCGCCGACCCGGCCGGCCGTGTTCTCCTGACAGCCGCGCGCAGCGCCTTCGTACACGGGCTGCATGTGACGCTGCTGGTCAGCGCCGGGTTGCTGTTGCTGGGCGGTCTGGCCGCGCTGCGGCTGCCGCGCAGCGCGGAGAACACCCGCCGTCCCTCGGGGGAGACCGGTCCGCCGCCGGACGGGAAGCCGCGTACGTCCGGAGGGGGCACGCCCTCCGGACGGCAGGGGCAGCGGGAGGACCATTCGGACAGTCCGGGTGCCCTCGTGTCCAGCGGCGCCGGCCGCTCCCAGGGGCGGTGAGAGCAGCGTCGCCCCGTCTCCCTGCGGGGCCCCTCAGTTCTGGTTGAAGAAGCCGCCCTCCGAGGCGCGCCGCTCCTCCCCGTTGACGATCTTGTAGTCGGCGGGGGTGAGCAGGAAGACTCGTGTCGCCACTCGTTCGATGGAACCGCGGAGACCGAAGGTCAGACCGGCCGCGAAGTCCACGACCCGCTTGGCGTCCGCGGAGTCCATGGACGTGAGGTTCACGATCACCGGGACGCCGTCCCGGAAAAGCTCGCCGATGCCGCGCGCGTCCCGGAAGCCGTCCGGAGTGATCGTGGCGATCCGAGTGCCCTGATCCTGTGCGGTCTCCGCCGTCACCCGGACCCGGGGGTCGGTGACCCACCCCTCCTGAGCGGCGTCGCCCGGCTCCGGTCCCTCGGCGTAGTCGTCGTCGTAGTAACGCATCTCGCTGTCGTCGACGAGGCCCAGCCAGGCACTCGCCTTGCGCACCGATCCCATGGACGCCTCCTCTCCTCTGCGCGCGGCGCCGGAATACTGTCGTGGCGGCCCGCCGCAGGGCCCGCCTTTCCCATGGTCTTCCATCAGGCAGATGATGTGCCAAGCAGATTGCCGTCCCAGGTGTGTTTCGTGACGATTCTGGTGCACAGGAACATGCTGCCCGATCAGGGATTGTGCCGTACACGAGTGATGACGGTGTGAAAGATTCTGCCCCTCCCCCCGGACGGGTGGCGGGAACGACATACGGGTGACCGGGGCGTGGCTTCCAGTGTTCCCCGGCTACCTGCGATGATGCGTTGTCACGGCGGACTGGGGGAAACGGTGTTCGGAATCATCAGACCGTGCAGTCACCGTCTGGGGAGCGAATTGCAACGGTCCTGGGCGGCCCACCTGTGCGGACTCTGCCTTGCGCTGCGTGCCGACCACGGGCAGTTCGCCCGGGTGGTCACCAACTACGACGGGCTCGTTCTCTCCGCGCTCACCGAGGCGCAGTCGGCCGACATGGCCGGGGGCAGGCGCACGGCCGGTCCGTGCCCACTGCGGGGGATGCGGACCGCGTCTGTGGCCCGGGGTGCGGGAGCACGGCTTGCCGCATCGGTGTCACTGGTTCTGGCTTCTGCCAAGACCCGGGACCACGTTGCCGACGGGGACGGTCTCCTGGCCCGGCGTCCCGTGGCGATCGCGGCCCGGCGGGTCGCCGCCGGCTGGGAACGGGCGGGCGCGCGTACGGGTGCCTCTCTCGGCTTCGACACCACGCTTCTGGTGGACGCCGTCGACCGTCAGCCGTTCGTCGAGGCCGCCGTCCGGTCCGGCGGCTGCCTGCTCGCTGTCAGCGAACCCGCCGAGACCGCCACCGCCGCGGCCTTCGCGCACACCGCAGTGCTGGCCGGGCGGCCGGAGAACGCCGATTCGCTGGCCGAGGCGGGCCGGCTCTTCGGCAGACTCGCCCACCTCCTCGACGCGGTGGAGGACCTGGCTGCCGACGCGGCGGCCGGTGTGTGGAATCCGGTGACGGCCACCGCGACGCCATTGAACGAGGTGCGCCGCCTGTGCGAGGACGCGGTGCACGGGGTCCGGCTCGCACTGCGCGACACGCGTTTCGCCGACGGGCGGCTCGTGCACCGGCTGCTGGCCCACGAACTGCCCCGTGCAGTGGACCGCGCCTTCGGCACGACCTCGTGCAGCCACGGCGCGCCCGGTCCGGTGCCTGTGAACCCCCGTACCGCAGACGGGGCCGCACCTGCACCCGGCCCGTATCCGGGCGGCGGGAAACCCGGACCCGGCGCGCCCGGGGGTGGCGGGCGACGCCCCCGCGGACTGCTGGCGGGCTGCGGTGCCTTCCTGGGGCTGTTCTGCACGTGCCGGATGTGCTGCTCCGACTCCTACGAGGGCCCCTGGTCGCGCAAGCCGCGGGAGGGCTGCTGCCACAAGTGCGACTGTGACTGTGGCTGCTGTGAGTGCTGCTCCTGCGACTGCTGACGACTGCCGCCCCGGCCCGTCCCCGGGCCCGCAGGAAGACTCGACCCCCTGTACCGGCGGGTTTACGCTTGAAGACAAATCGGACTAAGGGGGCAGCCATGGCTGTGCTGGCGCTCATCCTGGCGGTGGCGGTACTCGCCTACGTGACAGCCGCCGCCCGTGTGGTCAAGCAGTACGAGCGAGCGCTGGTCTTCCGGCTCGGCCGGTTGCAGCCGGCGCTGAGGGGGCCGGGCTTCACGATGGTCGTGCCCGGGGTCGACCGGTTGCAGAAGGTCAACATGCAGATCGTGACGTTGCCGGTCCCTGCGCAGGAGGGCATCACCCGGGACAACGTCACGGTGCGGGTCGACGCCGTCGTCTACTTCCGCGTCATCGATCCGGCCGAGGCCATCGTGCGTGTCGAGGACTACCGGTTCGCCGTGTCCCAGATGGCGCAGACCTCGTTGCGGTCCATCATCGGCAAGAGTGAACTGGACGACCTGCTCTCCAACCGGGAGAAGCTCAACGAGGGGCTCGCGATCATGATCGACAGCCCCGCCGTCGAGTGGGGGGTCAACGTCGACCGCGTCGAGATCAAGGACGTCTCCCTCCCGGAGACGATGAAGCGGTCGATGGCCCGGCAGGCCGAGGCGCAGCGTGACCGGAGGGCGCGGGTCATCAACGCCGAGGCCGAACTGGAGGCGTCGAAGAAGCTTGCGCAGGCGGCCCGCGCGATGTCCGCCACGCCTGCCGCCCTGCAGTTGCGCCTGCTGCAGACGGTCTCCGCGGTGGCGACCGAGAAGAACTCCACTCTGGTGCTGCCCTTCCCCGTCGAACTGCTCCGTTTCCTGGACCGCTCGCAGCGCACCGGCGACTACGGGTCGGCGCCTGCCGCGGCCACCGGGCCCGACGCGGAGGCGGCGCGGCGCGAACTCGCCACCGACGGGGGCGAGGAGGAGGAGATCGGTCCAGGTCCGGACCAGGATCTGGGTGAAGTGGCCCCCGGGGATGCCCTTCCGGAACTCGGACTCGGGGAAAACCGGACGGATTCCGGGAACCAGTAGGCCGATTACCGGACAGTTCCGGCCTTTCGGGGGTTGTGCCGCCTCGAGTGACGCGTGATACTCGGCGGTCACATTGGCATGGACGCGCCTCCCCCCCACTTCGGCGCGGTCGTGCCACCCCCTCCGGGCGTGCTCTGACTCGAGTATGTCCAACCCCCACAGGAGGCCGAGAGTTGAAACACCGTCACATACCAAGGCGGCGTGCCGCCCTCGCCGGGGCGGTCGCAGCCGCCCTCGTCGGAGGAACGTTCACCCTGGCCCATGCGAACGCCGGTGAGAGTCCTGCCCCGGCGCCCGCCCCCGAGAAACTCTCCGTCAGTGCGGCGACCGGACTCGCGGACAGACTCGCCGCCGACCTCGGAAGCGACGCCGGTGCCTACTACGACGCCGACAGTAAGCGGCTCGTGGTGAACGTCGTCGACGAGGCTGCGAAGAAGGCCGTCGAGGCAGCCGGCGCCGACGCCCGCGTCGTCGAACACACCCTGACCCAGCTGAAGTCGGTGAAGGAGACCTTCACCGAGCGCGACCTGACCGGTACCTCCCGCGTCATCGACCCGGTGACCAACAAGGTCGTCATCACCGCCGACCGCACGGTCACCGGATCCGAGCTCGCCGGGCTGACGAAGCAGATCGACGCCGAGGACGGCAAGGCCGTACTCAGGAAGACCGAAGGCGAGTTCACCACTCGGATCGCGGGCGGCGATGCCATCTACGGCGGTGGCTCGCGCTGTTCGCTGGGCTTCAACGTCACGGTGGGCGGCGAGCCCGGTTTCATCACAGCAGGTCACTGCACCGAGGCCGTCTCCAGCTGGACGGACGGCCAGGGCGGCACGCTCGGCGACACCGAGGGCAGCAGTTTCCCCGGTGACGACTACGGCCTGGTGATGTACTCCGGCGACGTCCCGCACCCGAGCGAGGTCGACCTCTACGACGGCAGGAGCCAGGCCATCTCCGGCGTGGGCGAAGCCACCGTCGGTATGCAGGTGACCCGAAGCGGCAGCACCACCCAGGTGCACAGCGGCACGGTGCAGGCGGTGAACGCCTCAGTCTCCTACCCGCAGGGTACGGTCGACGGTCTCATCCAGACCGACGTCTGCGCCGAGCCGGGCGACAGCGGTGGCGCGCTCTTCGCGGGCGACGAGGCGATCGGCCTGACCTCCGGAGGCAGTGGCGACTGCAGCTCCGGTGGCCAGACGTTCTTCCAGCCCGTCACCGAGCCGCTGCAGGTCTACGGCGCCACCATCGGCTGAGGCTGCTGAGGCTGCTGAGGCGATGCCGGGAGCCGCCTCCGGCTCGGCGTGAAAGCACCGAGGGGCCCGGACCACACCACCATGTCCTGTGTGGTCCGGGCCCCTCCGCATGTCGGTGAGGCGGGACGGTCGTCGATGCCGCCCGGCTCCGGTCAGTGGGACTCGGCCGCGACCAGCTCCGCGATCTGCACGGCGTTCAGCGCCGCACCCTTGCGCAGGTTGTCGTTGGCCAGGAACAGCGACAGGCCGTTCTCCGCCGTCTCGTCACTGCGGACGCGGCCCACGTAGCTGGCGTCCTTGCCGGCAGCCTGGAGCGGGGTGGGAATGTCCGACAGCTCCACGCCCGGCGCGGCGGCCAGCAGCTCCCGGGCGCGCTCGGGGGTGAGAGCACGCTCGAAGCGGGCGTTGACCTGGAGGGAGTGACCGGTGAAGACCGGCACCCGCACGCAGGTCCCCGAGACCTTGAGACCGGGCACGTCGAGGATCTTCCGGGACTCGTTGCGGAGCTTCTGCTCCTCGTCGGTCTCGTCCGAGCCGTCGTCAACGACCGAGCCGGCGAGCGGCAGCACGTTGAAGGCGATGGGGCGCTTGAACTTGTTCCCTTCGGGGAAGTCCACCGCGTCGCCGTCGAAGGTGAGGCGGGTGGCGTCGGTTTCGACGGCCTTGCGCGCCTGCTCGTCCAGCTCCGCGACGCCGGCCAGGCCACTGCCGGACACGGCCTGGTAGGTGGCGACGACCAGTGCCGTCAGGCCCGCCTCGTCGTGCAGCGGACGCAGCACCGGCATCGCGGCCATGGTGGTGCAGTTCGGGTTGGCGATGATGCCCTTGGGGCGGTTCTTGACCGCGTCCGGGTTCACCTCCGCCACCACCAGCGGCACTTCGGGGTCCAACCGCCACGCGGAGGAGTTGTCGATGACGACCGGACCCTGGGAGGCCACCTTCTCGGCGATCGCCTTCGACGTCGCTCCGCCCGCGGAGAACAGAACGACGTCCAGGTCCGAGTAGTCGGCCGTGGACGCGTCCTCGACGGTCACCTCGCCGTCCTTCCAGGGCAGCGTACGACCGGCGGAACGGGCCGAGGCGAACAGCCGCAACGTCTCGACCGGGAACTTCCGCTCGGCCAGAATCCCGCGCATCACGCTGCCGACCTGACCAGTGGCTCCGACGATCCCGATCCTCATGAGGCTCCTTCTGCAAGCGCGCGTGCGGCGCTGCTGTCTGCTGTGTGTGATGGTCGCTTGTGTCCTTGTGCTTCCTCTACCCTGCCCTGCCCCACTCAGCGGGGCCAATCCTTTGACATCGGTCACACTCCGTACCGTCCGTCACCGTCACGCAGCCCTGCGGCAGACCCGTCCGGTCTTCGGGGAACTGCTCCGCCGCCGGCGGCGCGATCGGGTCGGACGCCGTGGTCAGTAGCCTCGCCAGACGTTGTCGAAGGCCGCCTGCTCGATGGCACGCCGTTGCCGTACGGCCTCCAGTTCCCTGACCGCGTCATGGACAGCGACGACGACAGTCTCCACCGCGTCCCCGGTGCCACCCGGGGCGTCGTCTCCGGCCTCCTTGCTGCCGAGCCCGGTGGCGGCCGCGAGGGCGGTGAGCACCGGCTCCTGAGAGGTCCAGCGGTCCCTCGCCCGGTGGCGTCCGGGTGAGTCGACCGGTACCGGCCGGCCGGTCCGGAACGGTGTCCAGCGGCTACGTGGTCGCGCAAGTTGTCCGTCCGCCTCGAGCGCGGCCAGATAGACCGAGGCCAGGCACCGGCCCCGGCGCCACAACCATTCGTCGACCGACTCGTACGGTGCTTCGGTGACGACCGATGCCGCAGCCTGTTCCAGCAGGGGATCGGACGGCGCCGTTCCGTGGCCGGGCACGACCTGAACGTCTGCCAGCGTGACGGTCCCGGCGGCCAGAAGGTCGGTCAACTCTGCTCCCGCCAGTGCGAGCGACAGGTCGCCCTGCTCCCAGGGACGACTCGGCTGCACGTCCGCGGCGACGATCATCAGGTCTCGGGCTGTGCTCATGGCGGCTCTCTTTCGGCGGCGTCCGGATCCGCCTCCTTCTTCGCCGAGTCGATCCCGTAGCGCTTTCAGCCCTGTTCATCCGGAGGTGTGTGCGTGGAGCGCTTTCTGGCGAGGCGGGCGAAAGCGGGCACGAACCTCTTCCGTGAAGAGTTGCGGTTGCTCCCGTGCGGCGAAGTACCCGCCCTTTTCTCGTCGGTTGTAGTGGATGAGGATGGTGTACGCCTGCTCGGATCCACTTTTCAGGGTCTCGTAGAACTCGTCGGCGAAGACGCTCGCGCAGTCGCTGGGGTGACTCGTTTGGTGGCGAGGAAGGGTTACTCGTTCTCCCGGTGGAGACGAGCAGCGGGAATTGCGGTGTTCACCAGGCGGCAGAGTGCCCGGCGAAGCCAGGCTGACGGATGAATCCGCAATCCCGGCCGGTGTCTTGCGGGCGTGATCCCCTCATGAGAGCAACGGCGAGGTTCCTGTACAGGAAATCCAGATGCCCGCATGCGGCCTTCTCGCCGCCCGTGGGATCTGGAGTGTCGGAACGGGCTTCCCGTGCAGAGTGTCTGGTCGATTACCCCATGAGATCGGCTTGCCCGAAAACCTCACGATGGGAGAGAGGGCATCGTCGCGCTGCGAAGCACGTGTACGAAATGAATGTCCACCCTGTCGTTCTCGGTGATGAAATGTGGCAGCACATTCAGGTTCGTCTCGATCCTGCGCCAGTCGTAATGTGATCGAGGTCGGCCTCGGGAACCTCGATCGGGAACGGGTGCATGGTCGGCTCTCCGGAGTGACAGACATGGATCAGACATGGAAGAGCCTCCTTGCTGTCGTCATGCCTGTGTGGTGTTGTCTCTTCCACCATGGCACGACGAGGCGCGCTCTGCCATGAGCGGAATGGTGCCCATTTCCGAATACCGAGACGGGCGGCGACGAGGGCGCGGCACTGCGTCCGCCGTGCATGAATTCCCCATGTTTCTCGCGTGTCACCGTTCCCGATGCCCGCCGGCTCCGGCTTCGCCGGTCCGGCGCTCCCGGGCGATTCGGGCACGGGAGCCGGCGTCCTCCTCGCGCATCGCTGCAGCTCCGGCGAGCACGGCATCGATGTCGGACTCGGGGATCACGACCGCGCCGGAGTCGTCGGCGAAGACGTACTGCCCCGGAAGCACGCCGACCCCTGCGACCACGACCGGCACGTTCGCCAGGGCGGGTGTGATCACATCGCCGCCCCACCGTACGGCCGCGCCGGAACAGTAAGCCGCGAAGGGGCAGGTGCGCAGTTCGTCGAAGTCGCGCAGCCGGGCGTCCGTGAGGACACCTGCCAGGTCGTACTGCGCCACCCGGGCAAGCTTGGTGCCGCCGCCGGCGGGAGCGTCGCGGTAGCCGTTACTCGCCAGTACCAGTACCTTGCCCCGGGCGGCGTCCGCATCTGCACCCGTCGCCTGCCGGAACAGTGCACCGAAGTTGTAGGTCTCGGGGCTCATCATCGCGGAGCAGGAGGGGAAGTAGGAGATCGTGGCTGCCGGCCCGAACAGGACGCGGCCCGGTGTCGGGGTGACGAGGTCGAGGATGTGCGAGTGGTGCCGGTGGAGCCGGCCGAGGGCGTCGACGAGGTCCGCGCACCTCAGCGACCGGGCTGCCCGGGCACGTTGCTCGGCTACCGCTGTGAAGTCGTCGTCCGGCGAGCCGGGGGTCACGGCAGGCCCGGGGTGCGGATCGACATCAGAGTGAGCAGAAGCCGGCCGCGGGACCGGTCGACGCATCCGGAGCACTCCGGAGCGGTCGTGGTCGCCTCCCGGCCCAGGGTCAGGGGCGGTGCCCCGGCGACGGCATTGCCGTCCGTGAACCCGTGTGTGGCCATGACTCGAATGCCACCCTTCGTGTCGAGTATGCGACCAAGAGTAAGTGGTCGGTGGTGATTCGTCGTCCCGGCGTGATCCTCCTCGCTTCTGGTCGTCCCGTAGTCGGCGGTGTGGCGGAGTCCGGGGGCTCGAGTGGCGCACCGGGGCCCATGTTCGAACGCGTATTCGAGTGGGGCGTTATGGTGGAAGGGCGAGAGGCGAGTGAGCCGGGAGGCCGGGACGGTGGGAGGTGCGTGCAGATGGCAGGATTCGTGCACCTGCACGTGACCAGCGGTTTCTCGATGCGGTACGGCGCCTCGTCGCCCGAGGCGCTGGCGCACCGAGCGGCCGAACGCGGCATGGACGCGGTCGCCCTGACCGACCGGGACACTCTGGCCGGGGCCGTCCGGTTCGCCCGGGCGACCGCCCGTGAAGGGGTGCGACCGCTGTACGGGGTGGAGCTGGCCGTGACGGAGCAGGCCGAGGCCGTCACCGCCGTACGCCGCCGCCGCACCCCTGTCCGTGGCGGGGCCTTCGTCGACGATTCCGCGCAGCGGGCCGTCTTCCTGGCGCGGGGCGGCGGCGCCGGCTGGGCCTGGTTGTGCCGGGCCGTCACCGCAGCGCACGCCACCGGGGGCGACCGGCCACAGCTGGGCTGGCAGGAGCTTGCGGATGCCGGGGACGGAACGTACAGCACAGTCGTCCTTCTGGGTGCGGAATCCGATGTGGGCCGGGCGCTGGCCGCCGGCCGCCCCGACCGTGCGGCCCGTCTGCTCGGCGCGTGGCGTGACCTCTTCGGCGACGGGCTGCGGCTCGCCGTCACCGGCTCCGGCCCGCTCCGTGAGGGTGCGCGGATGCTCGGCCTGGCCGTGCAGGAGGGCGTACGGCCGGTGCTCACCAACGCCGTGCGCTACGCCGACCCCGGTCAGGGCCCGGTCGCCGACGTGCTGGACGCGGCCCGGCGCCTGGTCCCGATCGACAGGCGGGGAGGACTCGACAACGGCCAGCGGTGGCTGAAGGGCCCCGAGGACATGGCCGGGACGGCAGGGGTGGTCGCGGACGCCGCCGGCTACCGGAGTGGTGCCGCGCGTCGGCTGCTCCAGGTCACGGAGGAGACCGCCGCCGAGTGCCGGATCGACCCCGAGGACGACCTGGGTATCGGCCGGGTGCACTTCCCCGAACCGCAGCTGGTGGGTGCCGAGTGGCGCACCGCCGAGCGGGTGCTGCGCTCGCGCTGCACGGCAGGCATGGTGCGGATGCACTACGACCGCGCCCCGGAGCGCTGGGGGCGCCTGGAGGACGAGCTGCGGATCATCGAGCAGCTCGGCTACTCCTCCTACTTCCTCACCGTCGCCCGGGTGGTCGAGGACGTGAAGGGAATGGGCATCAGGGTCGCCGCCCGCGGGTCCGGCGCGGGGTCCTTCGTCGCTCACCTGCTGGGCGTCGCTCACGCAGACCCGGTCGAGCACGGCCTGTTGATGGAACGTTTCCTCTCCCCGCGCCGGGCCGCTCTCCCGGACATCGACGTCGATGTCGAGTCCGCCCGCCGGATCGAGGTCTACCGGGCGATCTTCGACCGCTTCGGCTCCGAGCGGGTCGCCACCGTCGCCATGCCCGAGACCTACCGTGTGCGGCACGCCGTACGCGACGTGGGTGCCGCCCTCGGCATGGACCCGGCCGAGGTGGACCGGCTGGCCAAGGCGTTCCCGCACATCCGGGCGAAGGACGCGCGAGCCGCGCTCGCCGAACTCCCCGAGTTGCGCGGGGTGGCAGCCGAGCAGCACGGTGACCGCTTCTGGACACTGGTCGAGGCGCTGGACGGTCTACCGCGCGGCGTCGCCATGCACCCCTGCGGGGTGCTGCTCTCCGACCGCTCGCTGCGCAGCCGCACCCCGGTGGTGCCCACCAGCGGCGAGAACCTGCCCATGTCCCAGTTCGACAAGGACGACGTGGAGGACCTCGGCCTGCTCAAGCTGGACGTGCTGGGCGTTCGCATGCAGTCCGCGATGGCGCACGCCGTGCACGAGGTCGAACGCGCCTCGGGCGAGCGGATCGACCTCGACTCCGTACCGCAGGGCGACCCGGCCACGTACGAGCTGATCCGGTCCACCGAGACCCTCGGCTGCTTCCAGATCGAGTCGCCGGGTCAGCGGGACCTGGTCGGACGGCTCCAGCCGGAGACGTTCCACGACCTGGTGGTCGACATCTCGCTTTTCCGCCCCGGCCCGGTGGCCGCCGACATGGTGCACCCCTTCATCAAGGCCCGGCACGCCGGCCGTCCCGCGGGCTACCCGCACGAGGACCT
Source organism: Streptomycetaceae bacterium MP113-05 (assembly GCA_000497405.1). Classification (GTDB taxonomy): domain Bacteria; phylum Actinomycetota; class Actinomycetes; order Streptomycetales; family Streptomycetaceae; genus Streptomyces. The sequence continues at coordinate 23,769 of KI547037.1, forward strand.
CGAGCCGGCGCTGCGCGAGACGTACGGCGTGGTGGTCTTCCACGAACAGATCATCCGCGTGCTGGACATGATGACCGGCTGCGGCCGCCCGATGGCAGACGAGGCCCGACGAGCCCTCTCGGACGCCGAGCGGCAGGGCCGGGTCCGCGCCTGGTTCACGCGGGAGGCCGACCGGCGCGGCTACGGCGCGGAGACGGTCTCCCGCGCCTGGGAGATCATCGAGGCGTTCGGCTCCTACGGCTTCTGCAAGGCGCACGCCGTCGCCTTCGCGGTGCCGACCTACCAGTCCGCCTGGCTCAAGGCCCACCATCCGGCCGCCTTCTATGCCGGGCTGCTCGAGCACGACCCCGGCATGTACCCGAAGCGACTGCTGCTTGCGGACGCCCGGCGGCGCGGGGTGCCGGTGCTTCCGCTGGACGTGAACCGTTCGGGGACGTCCTATCGGATCGAACTGGAGTCCGAGGCCGATCCGGGTAGATGGGGGTTGCGGCTTGCGTTGTCCGAGGTGCGGGGCATCAGCGCGGCGGACGCCGCCCGGGTCGCCGCCGGACAGCCGTACGACTCGCTTGCCGACCTGTGGCGCAGGGCCCGTCCCTCGCGTCCCGTCGCCGAGAACCTGGCCCAGGTCGGCGCGCTGGACGCCTTCGGCGGCAACCGGCGGGACATGCTGCTCCACATCGCCGAACTTCACCGCCACCAGCGGGGGAAGGGCGCCCGGGAGGGCCAGCTCGCTCTCGGCGACGCCGCCGCCCCGGAGGCCGCCGGACTGCCCGATCTGGACCACGGCGAACGACTCGGCGCGGAGCTCGGTGTCCTCGGCATGGACACCTCCCGCCACCTGATGGGCGACCACGCCGAGTTCCTGTACGAACTCGGCGCCCACTCCGCGCGGTCGCTGCGCGAGGCGCGGCACGGCGAGACGGTGCTGGTAGCCGGAGCCAAGGCGGCCACCCAGACCCCGCCCGTCCGCAGCGGCCGAAGGGTCATCTTCACCACCCTGGACGACGGCACCGGGCTGGTCGACCTCGCCTTCTTCGACGCTCTCCCCGGGGCCGGCGGCCCCGGAGGTGCTCCCAGCCATCTTGCGGCCTGCGCGCACACCGTCTTCCACTCCTGGCTGCTGCTGGTGCGCGGCGTCGTGCAACGGCGCGGCCCGCGCAGCCTGAGCGTGGTCGGCGCCGCCGCGTGGAACCTCGCCGAACTGGCCGAGCTCCGCCGCACCGGCGGCCTCGATGCGGTCGCCGCGCGGCTCGCCTCCGGCAGGGGCACCCCGGACGGGAAGGAGGACGCCGAGGACCCCACCGGGGGGCGCCGGATCGAGATGTCCACCGGCTACCGGATGCACCCCTGGGCCGACCTCCGTCCGGCCGGCGACTCCACGAAAACGCCGCGCAAGCTCTGGCACTCCAGCCCCGGGAGCGCGGGATGACCCTCCACCACGTGCCGTCCACCGACGCCGGCCGGCAGCCCGGGGGCGAAGCCCCTGCCGGCCGGCCCCGCAGTACGGACGAACCCGCCGGACCACATGTCCTCTACGTGCACTTCGGGGATGCCGCGCGCGACCACTACCCCGACCTGCTCGAACTCCTCGCCGACATCACCCCGGTCGTCCAGGCCCTGCCGCCCGACGCCGCCCTCGCCGATGTACGGGGCGCGCTGCGCTACTTCCGGCGGGACGCCGCCGGCCTCGCGGCCATGCTGCGGCTGCGCGCACTCGCGCTCTACGACGTCGAATGCGCCGTCGGTGTCGCCGTCAACCCGCTGCTGGCCAGGATGGCCGCGAACGACGGCCCGCCCGGTGGCGTACGCCGCGTTCCGCCCGGCGCCGACGGCACCGCGGCGTTCCTGGACCACAAGCCCGTCGCCGCCCTGCCCGGCGTCGGCCCCGCTACCGCCCGTACGCTCACCGCGTACGGGCTGGACAGTGTGGGCCGGGTCGCGGCCGCGCGGCCCGGCACGCTGCAGCGCATCCTCGGTGCCTCCAACGGGCGCAGAGTGCGGGAACTGGCGTGCGGGGCCGATGCCTCGACCGTGGTGCCGAGTTTCCCGGCCCGTTCGATGAGCCGGGAGTACCGCTTCGGGCAGGATGAGCTGGACGCCGGAGTCAGGCGCCGGGCCCTGCTGACTCTCGCCGACCGGCTCGGCTTCCGGATGCGCGCCGAGGAGCAGGTCGCCCGTGCTCTCACCCTCACCGTCCGGTGCGCGGACCGGTCCACGATCACCCGCACGCGAAGGCTCCCGGAGCCCACGGCGCACACTCCGGCGTTGACCCTCCTCGCGTACGCCCTGCACGACGCGCTCGGACTGCAACGCGCACGGGTGCGTGCCGTCACGTTGCGCGCAGAGGAGTTGACGACCGCCGAACTCGCCACCCGTCAGCTCTCCTTCGACCCCCGCGAGGACAAGGCGCGCCGCGTGGAGGCGGCGGCTGACGGTGCCCGCCGACGGTTCGGCCCGGCCGCCGCACACCCCGCTGGTGGTCTCGACGCGGCCTGACCCTCCGGGACGCACGGCTGACGCTCCCACCGCTCCGGTGATCACGCGTGCCTGCCGCTGATTTCCGGGAGCCGTCCCCGCAGGCGCGCCCTGCGATCGTCAGGTCGCGTCGCGATGTGAGCGTCGGAGCGGTGCGCTCCACTGGCGGATGCCGAGTGGAGCACCCAAGTAGGCACGGAACCTTCACTGTTGTGATCCTGGCCACACTTGTTACTGATCCGTATCTTGCGGTGGGGGAGACCCCCAGGTCCGGCGACGCCACCGCCGTGCCCCCATGAGCCCGTGAGGAGACAGACCACGTGAAGCTGTCCTGGAAACGTGCCCTCAGACCCGCAGCAGCAATGGCCGGGGCGCTCGCCCTGGCCCTGCTCCCGACCAGCACCGCAGCCGCAGCACCGCCGGAAGCCCCGCACGCCGTGCAGGCCGCTGCCGCGAACGACAGTGGATGGAACGACTTCTCCTGCGAGCCGTCGTCCGCCCACCCCCGCCCCGTCGTGCTGGTGCACGGCACCGGCGGCAATTCCGTCGACAACTGGCTCGGCCTCGCCCCCTATCTGGTGAACCGCGGATACTGCGTGTTCTCTCTGGACTACGGCCGGATCGACGGCGTCCCCCTCTTCTACGGACTCGGCCCGGTCGAGGACTCCGCGCAGGAGCTGTCCGACTACGTCGACCGGGTGCTGGCGGAGACCGGAAGCGAGGAGGTCGACATCGTCGGCCACTCGCAGGGCGGCATGATGCCGCGCTACTACCTGAAGTTCCTCGGCGGTGCCGACTCGGTGCACACGCTGGTCGGCATCGCGCCGAGCAACCACGGCACCACCCTGCTCGGTCTGACCCGGCTGCTGGACCTCTTCCCCGGCCTGGAGGACGCCATCGACGGCAGCGCGCCCGCGCTGACCCAGCAGGTGGCCGGGTCGGACCTGCTCCAGCGCCTCAACGCCGGCGGCGACACCGTGCCGGGGGTGGAGTACACCGTGATCGCCACCCGGTACGACCAGGTGGTCACGCCCTACCGGACGCAGTTCCTGGACGGGCCGAACGTGCGGAACGTCCTCGTGCAGGACCGCTGCCCGGTCGACATCTCGGAGCACCTGACGATCGCGTTGGTGGACCGTGTGACCTGGCACGAGACTGTCAACGCGCTCGACCCGGCCCACGCCACGCCCGCGACGTGTTTCTCCTGAGGGCCGTGACACGCTGAGCACGCCCCGAAACCGGCCGCCCCGGGTGAGGAAATCACCCGGACGGTCGGTTTCGGGGTTAATGTCGTACATATGAACACTGCAGCGAAGTCCGGTGCGGGCAGGCGCCCTCTCTCGCTGGTGCTGACGGTACTCGCCGCGGTCGTGCTGCTGGTGGCCGGTTCGGCCACCTTCGCACGGGCCGCGAACGGGCTCGACAGTGCCGCCGAGGCGCTCGGGGAGGGGCCCGTCTACGTGGATCCGCGCGTCTCGAGCACCCTGCCCGACGGCCGGGCGGACGCCCTCGCGGACACGATCCGCGACGCCGACAAGCCGGTCTTCGTCGCCGTCCTGCCGGATGCGTCGGAGTTCGACCCGCGGACGCTCCTGCAGGACCTGCGTACCGAGGTCGGCGTCACCGGTGTGTACGTCGTCGCCCTCGGTGACCGGTTCGCCGCCGCAGCGGACTCTCCCGTGATGTCGAACAACGCGGTCGCCAACCTCGAAGGCGCCGTGGAACGGGCGAACGAGGGCGACGTCGCCGCCATGACCGTCGACTTCACCGACCAGGCCGTCCAGCAGGCGGACGGCACCGCACCCGCATCCTGGAGCGGTGCGGGCGACGGTGCGTCCGCCGGATCGTTCCTGGCCGGGCTGGCGGTGCTGGCGGGACTCTTCGGCGTCGTCCTGGGCGGCGTCGCCCTGGTCGGCAGCCGTGGCCGCAAGCGGCGGGCGGAGGAGGAGCGGCAGCGGCTGGAGATGCTCCGCCCGGTCGTGGACGAAGACATCACCGCCTTCGGTGAGGAACTCGACCGTCTCGAGTTCTCCCCCTCCGAGCACGGCGCCGACGACGTGATGCGCACTGACTACAGCCACGCCCTGGACGCCTACGAACGTGCCAAGGACAAGATGGCCGCCGCCCGACGGCCGGGCGACGTACGCCGTGTCACCGAAGCCCTGGAGGACGGCCGTCACTCGCTGGCCGTCCTCGACGCGCGCAGGTCCGGCCAGCCCCTGCCGGAGCGCCGGCCACCGTGCTTCTTCGACCCACGGCACGGGCCGTCCGTCCAGGACGTGGACTGGGCGCCGCCGGGTGGCAGCGAGCGGACCGTGCCGGTGTGCGCGGCGGACGCCACGCGGCTTGCGGGGGGCGAGGAGCCGATGAGCCGCGAGGTC
>KI547037.1:29132-44670 GCA_000497405.1 Streptomycetaceae bacterium MP113-05
CCTACTGGGATGCGGGACCGGCATACGGCCCCTGGGCGTACGGCTACTTCGGCGGAGGCGTCCTGCCGGGACTGCTGACCGGCACCCTGCTCGGCTCGATGATCACCGGGCCGTACGGCTACGGCGACGCCGGCTTCGAGGGGGGAGACGTCTCCGGCTCCGACTTCTCCAGTGGGGACTTCGGCGGATTCGGCGGGGGTGGGGACTTCGGGGGCGGATTCGGGGGCGGCGACTTCGGCGGCGGATTCTGACCGCTGACGCGCAGCCCTCATGGGCCGGCGTACTGGACGGAAGGGCGCGAAACGTGCGCCCGCGGCCGTGACCACAACGACCACAACTCTTCTTACGAACACAAGCGAGACAGCACCGCTCTCCCGTGGAAACCATGTGGGCCGCTTCACACCCACCCCCGATCCCACGGAAGGCGGTGTCACGTGCGCCTCCGCACCACCCTCGCGCTGCTCGGGGCGGCGCTGCTCGTGTTCGCCGGTCCGCCGCTGCTCTCCTCGAGCAGCGGCGCCCGGACGGCCACCAACATCCCCGGCCTGCGCATCATGGTGCCCAACACCCCCGGCGGCGGCTACGACATCACCGCTCGCACGGCGGCGAAGAACGCCGAGGACGCCGGCCTCACCCACGGAACCGAGGTCTTCAACCTCCCCGGGGCGGGCGGCACAGTCGGCCTCACCCGCACCGTCAACGAGCAGGGCAACGGCAAGCTGGCCATGCTCATGGGCCTCGGTGTCGTCGGCGCCGTCGAGACCAACCAGGCACCGTCCACCCTCAGCGACGCCACCCCCGTCGCGCGGCTCATCGAAGAGCCCGACATCGTCGTGGTCTCCAAGGACTCCAAGTACAGGACCATCGACCAGTTGGTGGCCGACTGGAAGAAGAAGCCCGGCTCCCTGCCGGTCGGCGGCGGCTCCTCACCGGGCGGACCCGACCACCTGGCACCGATGCTGATGGCCCGCGCCGCCGGCATCGAACCGAAGGCCGTCAACTACGTGCCTTTCGACGGCGGCGGCGAACTCCTCGCCTCCGTCCTCGGTGGCAAAGTCGCCTTCGGCGTCTCCGGAGTCGGCGAGTACCGCGACCAGATCGAGTCCGGCGAACTGCGACTCCTCGCAGTCACCGGCCCAGAACGTGTCAAGGGCTTCGACGCGCCCACCCTGAAGGAGGCCGGGCTGGACGTCGAGTTCACCAACTGGCGTGGCATCGTCGCACCACCCGGGCTCAGCGACCCCGAACGCGAACGCCTCATCGCCTTCTTCACCGAACTGCACGACTCGAAGGAGTGGCGCGAGTCGATGCGCCGCAACGGCTGGGACGACGCGTTCCTCACCGGCGAGAGGTACGGACGGTTCCTCACCTCGCAGGAGAAGCGTGTCGACTCGGTGCTGAAGGAGCTGGGCCTGTGAACACCGGAACACCCCAGACCACCCGGGCGTCCGAGGCCGACGCGAGCCCGGAGGGGGCCCGCGGCCCGCTCGGCAGACTTCGTGGCCGCTCCGAACTCGGGCTGTGCGGCCTGCTGCTGGCCGTCGGCGTGCTCGTTCTCACCGACGCCCTCACCATGGACGGCAGCTTCGTCCAGCGCGGTCCCGTCGGTCCGAAGACCGTACCGGTCGGCGTCGGCTGCGCGCTGCTCGTGGTCGCCGTCGTGCTCGCTGTGGACGTACTGCGCGGCGGTCGCGGCGAGGCCGAGGGCGGGGAGGACGTCAACCTCGACGAACCCGCCGACTGGCGCACCGTCGCCATGCTCGCCGGAGTCTTCCTCGCCTGCGCGATCCTCTTCGTCCCGCTCGGCTTCCCCGCTTCCGGCGCACTCCTCTTCTGGGGCTCGGCCTACACGCTGGGCAGCCGCAACACCACCCGCGACCCGCTGATCGCCGCCGTGCTGTCTGTGACGACGTTCGTGGTCTTCGACACCCTGCTGGGCGTACCACTGCCCGGCGGACCGCTGATGGAGGTGCTGTAGGAGATGGACTCCCTGAACTCCCTCCTCGACGGTTTCGGAACCGCCCTCACCCCGCTCAACCTGCTCTTCGCCGCCATCGGTGTGCTGTTGGGAACGGCCATCGGCGTGCTGCCCGGCATCGGTCCTGCGATGGCATGCGCGCTGCTGCTTCCGGTCACCTACGGGCTCGATCCCACGACCGCTTTCATCATGTTCGCCGGTATCTACTACGGCGGCATGTTCGGCGGATCGACCACCTCGATCCTGCTCAACACGCCGGGGGAGAGCGCCGCGGTCGTCGCCGCCATCGAGGGCAACCCGATGGCGCGTGCCGGACGCGGCGCGCAGGCCCTGGCCGCTGCGGCCATCGGCCACTTCACCGGCGGCATGCTCGGCACCATCGCCCTGGTCGTGCTCGCCCCCACCGTCGCCCAGTGGGCCGTCGGTATCGGTGCGCCCGACTACTTCGCCGTCATGGTGCTCGCCTTCATCGCCGTCACCTCCGTGCTGGGCCGGTCCCGGGTCCGCGGATTCGCGTCGCTGCTCCTCGGCCTCACCATCGGCCTGGTCGGCCTGGACCAGATGACCGGCCAGCAGCGGCTCACATTCGACAGCCTGCTGCTCGCGGACGGCATCGACGTGGTCATCGTCGCCGTCGGTCTCTTCGCCATCGGTGAAGCGCTGTGGGTCGCCGCCCACCTGCGCCGCACCTCCGGCGAATCGATCCCGGTCGGACAGCCGTGGCTGGGCCGGAAGGAACTGCGCCGCACCTGGAAACCCTGGCTGCGCGGCCCCTTCATCGGCTTCCCGTTCGGCGCCATCCCGGCCGGTGGCGCGGAGATCCCCACCTTTCTCTCCTACGTGACCGAGAAGCGCCTGTCCAAGAACAAGGCCGAGTTCGGCAAGGGCGCCATCGAGGGCGTCGCCGGGCCCGAATCCACCGCCTCCGCGTCGGCAGCGGGCACCCTGGTCTCGCTGCTCACCCTCGGCCTGCCCACCACGGCGGTCGCCGCCGTCCTGCTCGCCGCGTTCCAGAGTTACGGCATCCAGCCCGGTCCGCTGCTCTTCGAACGCGAACCCGAGCTGGTCTGGGGCCTCATCGCGTCCCTGTTCGTCGGTATGGGGCTGCTGCTGGTGCTCAACCTGCCGCTGGCGCCGGTGTGGGCGAAACTGCTCCGGATTCCGCGGCCGTACCTGTATGCGGGCATCCTGTTCTTCGCCGCCGTCGGCGCGTACGCGGTCGGCGGCCAGTCGGTCGACCTGGTGGTGCTGCTGGTCATCGGCCTCATCGGCCTGGTGATGCGACGGTACGGCCTGCCGGTGCTGCCGGCCGTCATCGGCGTCATCCTGGGCCCCGCGGCGGAGCAGCAACTGCGCCGGGCGCTCCAGATCAGCGACGGCAACGTGTTCGGACTGGTCGGTACACCGTTCTCGATCACCGTCTACGGCGTGATCGTCCTGCTGCTGGCCCTGCCCTGGCTGCGCCGTCTGCTGCCCCGGCGGCGTTCCGCCTCCGCGGACTCCGACGGCCCGGCGCCGGACCTCGGGACGCCGGAGCCCACCGGTCGGAAGGAGGACTGACGCGGAGGACCTCCAGGGGTGCGGCCGGGCCGGTAGGGGCCCGGCCGCACGGGCGTCCACCGGGTCAGTGTGACGGCAGCCGCTTCGTGTAGCGCCACTCCGAGCCCGCAGGGCGGTAGCCGAGACGCTCGTTGACCGCGAGCATCGGCTGGTTGTCCGCGTCGTTCCCGGTGAAGGCGTGCCGGTAGCCCCTGTCCCGGGCACGGCGGAGCGCCTCGGTCTTTGCCAGGCGCGCCAGACCCCGGCCCCGGTGGGCGCGGCGGGTGCCCGTCATGCCCGACCAGTACCTGTCGCGGCCGTCCACCTGCGCCACGCTGTACGCCGCCACCTCGCCCTCGACGAGCACCACGGCCGTCAGGTCCGCATCAAAGTCCGGGCGTGCTCAGTTGAGCAGCAGCCAGTCGTCGAACGGCGCCGGTGCTGCGACCACGTCGCTCGGCTCGTCCGCCACGCAGTCCACGTCTGCTTCGTACAACGGCCGCAGGTCGGCAGAGAAGTCGGCCGCGGTGCACAGCTCCAGGTCCAGCGGAAGCGGATCGGGCGGGGCGGGCAGGTCGGCCCCGGCCAGTTCGAGGTGGAGGAACCGCGCCGGGCGGCTCCGCAGGTACGCGCGTCGTTCGGCAAAGCCGGGGGAGTGCGCGTCGTCCGACACCCAGGTGTGCACGTCGACGGCCCCGATCGAGGTGAGGTGGGCCTCGGCGGCCGAGACCAGGGCGTCGCCGACGCCCAGCCCGCGCGCGTCCGGACTCACGGCCGTGTGCAGAAAGCCCTGCCCCGGTTCTGCGCTCTCGACGTTCACACCCGAGTCCGTGCAGCCCACCACCCGGCCCTCGACGTCCTCGGCGACGAGTCGGCGCAGCCGCATGGCCTTCGGCGCGTGGGCGGCCTCCCACGCGACCGCCTCCGCCGTGCACACCATGTGGGGCACGGCGGCTCTGCGCACCTCGGCCGTCTGCTCGGCGTCCTCCGGACGGAACCCGCGTACGTTGATCGGCATGCGGCGGAGGCTACGCGTGAGCAGGCCCCGGCGCACCGCCTTTCCCGGGACGGGGCGGGCCGGCGGGCTGGGAGAGAATCGGAGGGACAGCCCGACCCCGCCCGACCCGTCAGCCGGAGAACCGGAGAACCCGTGCCCCTGAAGATCGTCGTCGACGCCGGCGCCCCCGAAGCCCCGTACGAGCAACTGCGCGCGCAGATTGCGGAGCAGGCCCGGGCGGGCGCCCTCCCGGTGGGATACCGGCTGCCGACGGTCCGCGGGCTCGCCCAGGACCTCGGGCTGGCCGCGAACACCGTCGCCAAGGCCTACCGAGCCCTCGAGGCCGACGGGGTGATCGAGACGCGGGGCCGGAAGGGAACCTTCGTCGCCGCCGCAGGAGACGCGGCCGACCGTGAACTGGCCGAGGCAGCACAGGTGTTCGCGCACCGCGCGCGCCGGCTCGGCGCCGACCGACCCACCGCCCGCGCGGCAGCGGAGGACGCCCTGCGCGCCGCGTACACCGGTGGGTAGATCGCGGCCGGGGCCACCGCACAGGGTCGTGTCTGCCGTTCTCAGAGGTACAGGCCGGCGTCGGTGCGCTGCCGTGGGGTGACGGTTGCCGGGCCGGCGCCCCGCAGCAGGGCCTTTCCGGCCCCGGGGGCGCGGACGAGTCAGGGTGGGGCGAAGCGCGATGTTCGTCAACGCCCTTGCGGGGAAAGAGACTCAGGTGGCCGGAATACCGGAGTGTCGTCGCCGGGCGGTAGGGTTAGCCTGCCCGGGCCGGGTGCCCTCGTACGGGTGGGGAGTGTCATGGATCAGATAGCAGTGCGCAGCAGGGCGCGCGTGCCGGCGATCACGTGCGGTACGGGCGCGACGAGTTCGCGTCTCGACCGTCACCTCGCTGTTCTCGCGGGGCCCGCCGTGCCGTACCGGCAGACCGAGGAAGCGACCACGCTGATGCGGGAGGTCACCAGGCGTGATGCCGGCCGCAGCCGGCGCAGCCGAGGTGCCCGCGTCTCCCTTCTGGCGCCGCTCAGCCGGCTCAGGCGCTCGCTCTTCGGCGGGCGCGGCTGAGGACGGTTTCCCGTCGGACGACGGCCGTCGAGGCCGCCTCACTCAGGGGCGGCCTCGACGGTCATCGAGAAGGCGAAGCGGTCGCCGCGGTAGTGGATGCGTACGACGTCCACCACCCGTCCGCGGTCGTCGTACGTCACTCCCGTGTAGTGCAGTATCGGGCTGAGCAGTGGTACCTGGAGTAGCCGTGAGGTCTCCGGGTCGGCCAGGCGGGCCTCCAGCGTGTCGGTGATGCGGCTGATCCGCACCCCGGCGCTGTCACGCAGAACCTTCGTCATCGGCCACCCATGCTCCAGAAGTTCCGGATCCACCCGGCGGGCCACCTCCGGGTGGATGAGGTTCTCCGCCCAGTTGGCCGGCTCACCGGTAGCCCGGTCCCGGCGCAGCCGCCGGTACGACACGGCCTCGGGTGATCCGGGGAAGTACTCGCTGTACTCGGCGGGCACCGGCTGCGGACCGTGGCCGAGCAGCGTCGTCTCCTCGCCCGACTGCTGGGCCACGATGGCGTCGACCGACCCCAGCAGCCGTACGGTCCGCTCCCGCCGCGCGTCCGGCTCGATGAACGTGCCGCGCCGCCGGTGCCGGCTGATCAGCCCCTCGCCCTCCAGTTCCTTGAGCGCCTGGCGCATGGTCAGCACGCTCACGCCGTAGTGCCCCGCCAGCCGGTCCTCGGTCGGCAGCCGGAGTGGAGCGTCCGGTGCACGGCCCAGTATCGAGGCGCGCAGCGACTGCGACACCTGGTACCACAGCGGCAGTTTCCGGTTGAGTACCAGCGAGTCGGGGGCGAAGACGGGCACCGGTTCGGTTCCCTTCGGCGAGGAGGCTTCGGCCGCCGCCCCGGCGGCGCCGGGGTACGGCACCGGGTCACGGACGGAAGTGGCGCTCCAGTCCCTCCCACACGTCGTCGTAGTCGTCCTGAAGGTGTTCCGCGGCCTCGGCCTGCGCGGTGAGCGTCACGGGCCAGCGGGTCTCGAACATGAACGCCAGGCCGTCGTCCACCTTCTGCGGTGCCAGTTCGGCGGCGCTGGCCTTCTCGAAGGTGTCACGGTCCGGCCCGTGCGCCGACATCATGTTGTGCAGTGAGCCGCCGCCGGGAACGAAGCCCTCGGCCTTGGCGTCGTAGGCGCCCTCGATCAGGCCCATGTACTCGCTCATCACGTTGCGGTGGAAGTAGGGCGGGCGGAAGGTGTCCTCGCCGACCAGCCAGCGCGGTGCGAAGACCACGAAGTCCACTCCTGCCAGGCCCGGCGTGTCCGACGGCGAAGTGAGCACCGTGAAGATCGACGGGTCCGGGTGGTCGTAGCTGATGCTGCCGAGGACGTTGAAGCGCCGCAGGTCGTAGACGTACGGGAGGTGGTTTCCGTGCCAGGCGACGACGTCCAGTGGGGAATGGTCCAGAGTTGCGGCCCACAGGTTGCCGCAGAACTTGTTCACCGCCTGCACCGGGCGGTCCTCGCTCTCGTACGCCGCCACCGGGGCGAGGAAGTCCCGGGCGTTCGCCAGGCCGTTGGCGCCGATGGGGCCCAGGTCCGGAAGGATGAAGGGCCGGCCGTAGTTCTCGCACACGTAGCCGCGCACCAGGTCGTCGAGCACCTCCACGCGGAACCGGACGCCGCGCGGAATCAGCGCTACGTGACCGGGTTCGGCACGCAGTAGGCCGAACTCGGTGTGCAGCAGCAGACCGCCCTTCTCCGGCACGATCAGCAGCTCGCCGTCCGCGTCGCTGAACACGCGGTCGGTCATGGAGGTGTCGGCGGTGTAGAGGTGGACGGCCATGCCCGTCCGCTGCGTCGCGTCGCCGTTGCCGCCGAGGGTCCACAGGCCGTCGAGGAAGTCGGTGTCGACGGCGGGTGCCGGTCGTGGGTCCCAGCGCAGCCGGTTCGGGTCGGGGACGGTCGCGGTGAACGGGGCGCCGCGCAGGGCGCCGTTGCCGACCCGTGTGTATCGCGGATGCGCGGCCGAGGGCCGGATGCGGTACAGCCACGACCGCCGGTTCGTCGCCCGGGGCTCGGTGAACGCCGAACCACTCAGCTGCTCCGCGTACAGGCCCAGCGGTGCGCGCTGCGGAGAGTTGCGACCCACCGGCAGGGCCCCCGGCACCGCCTCGCTGCTGTGCTCGTTGCCGAAGCCGGAGAGGTACTGCAGACCCTCCGCCGTCTTGCGTGCCTGCTCGCTGCTGCTCATCGACCTGCTCCCGCCGCTTCGGATTCCTCTGTAAGACCATAGGAATCAGGTGGGGGCGCGTCAATGATCCGACAGGGGAAAGTCCGGATCCCGGTGCCGGGTGTCCGTTCAGCGAAGTCTTTGCCCGGAGGTTGAGTCGCGCCGCGGTGAACACGTCCGGCCTCCGCGACAGCAGAGGCCGCGTGGGCCGGGCGTGTACCTAAGCGCATGCTCAGCGAAGCGTTGTATGGTGTTCGCCCGGCCGGTACGCGCGCCGGGGAAGCGGGGCGATCGATCATGACCCAGACGGCGGACGAGTCCTTCGCCGGTGTCACCCCGGACGCTGCGCGGCGCCTGCTGCTGGGCGCGGTCGATGCGTTCGCCGAACGTGGGTTCCACGCCACCACGACCCGGGACATCGCGAGCCGGGCCGGCATGAGCCCCGCCGCGCTGTACATCCACTACCGGACGAAGGAAGAGCTGCTCTTCCAGATCAGCCGGGTCGGACATGAACGTTCCGTCGCCATCCTCGGCGAGGCCGCCGCCGTCGGGGGAACCGTTGCGGACCGGCTCGGTTTCGCGGTGCGCACGTTCGTCCGCTGGCACGCCGAACACCACACCACCGCCCGGGTGGTCCAGTACGAGCTCTCCGCCCTGGAGGATGCGCACTACGCCGAGATCGTGAGTATGCGGCGGCGCACCGAGCAGGTGTTGCGCGAACTACTCGAGGACGGTGTCGCGGCCGGTGAGTTCACCGTCCCGGACGTACGCGGAACCGCCGTGGCCGTCCTCTCCCTCTGTATCGACGTGGCCCGCTGGTTCCGGCCCGGCGGGCCGCGCTCGCCGGAGCAGATCGGTGCACTTTACGCCGGGCTGGCGCTACGCATGGTCGGAGTGCCGGTGACCGCCCCGGGATGACCGAGGTGCGCCGGGGCACCCCGGAGTCACCAGAAGAAGCGGCTCACCGACTCGGCGACACAGACCGGCTTGGCGCCGCCTTCCCGTTCCACCGTCACCTTGGTGGTGAGCTGGACGCCGCCGTCGACGTCGGAGGCGTCGGTCAGCTCCGCGCGCGCCCGCAGTCGTGAGCCGACCGGCACCGGGGCAGGGAAGCGGACCTTGTTCACTCCGTAGTTGATCCCCATACGCACCCCGTCGACCCGGATCAGCTGCGGTACGAAGGCGGGCAGCAGGGACAGGGTGAGGTAGCCGTGCGCGATGGTGGTGCCGAACGGGCCGTGAGCGGCGCGGGCGGGATCGACGTGGATCCACTGGTGGTCGCCGGTGGCGTCCGCGAACAGGTCGACGCGTTTCTGGTCGACCTCCAGCCAGTCGGTGACACCCAGCTCCTCACCGACCGCTGCCCGCAGTTCCTCCGCCGAGGTGAAAACCCGGGGCTCCGCCATCGCCGCAAACCTCCCGCACGCAGTGTTCCGTCCGCCGGTGACCTCGATGCCCCTAAGCGCTTGCTCAGCATGCGGGGTGCGATCTCCCCTGTCAACGGCGGCTATCCCGTGGTGCCGGCCATCCGGGGGCTCGCCGCCGCAGGCCCGCGGCTCTCCCCGGAACCGTCCGGGATCCCCCCGACCGTCTCAGGGGCGGGTGCCGCGGCGCGCTCCATCGCCTGGATCAGTCTGCGCAGTACCACCTCCAGCGCGGTGTCCGGCGGAGCCGTCGGGTCCTTGCAGGGCAGCAGTGAACGTCCACCCCAGGTCGCCGCATGCCAGTCGTCCAGTGCGGTGGGCTGCCGGATGCCGTCGTGCTTCTCCCTGCGCCGACGCTCCGCGACCTCCTCCTCGTACGCCAGCCAGACGTCACGCGCCTTCTCCAGCTCTGCCAGCGCCGCGACGAGCCGCTCCGGGTCCGGTTCCCGCTCCTCCGGGGAGAACCCGGCACGGCGGCAGAGATGGTGCCAGGTGGCCCGGTGGCCGTACGGAGCGAAGCGCTCAAGGCATCTGCGCAGTGCCTGCCGTCGTTGTGACGGGTCTCTGTCGGGGTCGCGAACCTGCTCGGCGAGTGCTCTGAATCCGGCCAATCATCCCACCTCCGGCTGAGTGGACCCGAACGCGTTCCGGTGATGTGACGTACCGGAGGCCGAACCGGATCCGTCTTTCCGGGAGTCCTGTCCTCTTCTCACGGGACCGGGTGCCCCGTATTCCGTCAACGCAGCACGCGAGCGGCCCGTTCCCGGTGGGTCGGTTCTCTTTCCCCGCGCATACCGACCGGTTAGTCTGCCGCCCGGAGCGCGTCGGAAACCCGGTGTGCAGGCCCAGGAACGGAGGGAACGTGGAGGGAACGGAGAACGTCCCGGCCGGCGCTTTCGCAGACCAGCGCGTCGTGGTGACGGGCGGCGCGCGCGGCATCGGGGAAGCGCTCGCGCGCCGCTTCGCGACCGAGGGCGCACACGTGGCGGTCAACGACCTGGACGCGGACCGGGCTCTCGAGGTGGCCCGCGAGATCGCCGGTGTCGCCGTCCCCGGCGACGCCTCCGAGGCGGTCCGGCCCGCACGCGAGGCCCTCGGCGGCGACATCGACGTCTTCTGCGCCAACGCCGGCGTCGCCCCCCAGGGTGGGCCTCAGGCCCCCGAGGCGCTGTGGGACTCCGCCTGGGACGTCAACGTCATGGCGCACGTACGGGCCGCCCGGGAACTGCTGCCCGGCTGGCTGGAACGCGGCAACGGCCGGTTCGTCTCCACCGTCTCCGCCGCCGGGCTGCTCACCATGGTCGGTTCCGCGCCCTACAGCGTCTCCAAGCACGCCGCGTACGCCTTCGCCGAGTGGCTCCACCTCACCTACCGGCACCGCGGCGTGCACGTCCACGCGCTGTGCCCGCAGGGAGTGCGCACCGACATGCTGCGCGGCACCGGGCCGACCGGTGAGCTGGTGCTGGCACCTGACGCGATCGAGCCCGTGGACGTAGCGGATGCGCTGTTCGACGCCGTCGCCGCGGACCGGTTCCTGGTTCTGCCGCACCCGGGGACCGCGGACCAGTACGCTCTCCGCGCCGCCGACCCCGGCCGCTGGCTGGGAGGCATGAACCGGCTCCAGCAGAAGCTGGAGCATGCGATGGATCGGCCGGACAAGGGAGAGGCGGGGACGCGCGCGTGACGGACGAAGACCGACCGCCCGTACCGCAGCGCCTGCTCGCCGCTGCCACCCGGCTCTTCGCCGACCAGGGCTACGACCGCACCTCGGTCCAGGAGATCGTCGAGGCCGCGGGCGTCACCAAAGGCGCTCTGTACCACTACTTCGGTTCCAAGGACGACCTGCTGCACGAGATCTACGGCCGGCTGCTCCGGTTGCAGCAGGAACGCCTGGACGCCGTCGCGCACCGCGACGCCCCCGTCGAGGAGCGGCTGCGGGACGCCGCCGCCGACGTGGTGGTGACCACCATCGACAACCTCGACGACGCACTGATCTTCTTCCGCTCCATGCACCAGCTCTCCGAGGAGAAACAGAAGCAGGTGCGGGCGGACCGGCGCCGCTACCACGAACGATTCCGGGCTCTGGTCGAAGAGGGGCAGCGCGGTGGCGTGTTCACCGACGGGACCCCCGCCGACCTGGTCGTCGACTACCATTTCGGCTCGGTGCACCACCTCAGCAGCTGGTACCGGCCGGGCGGGCCGATGAGCGCGCAGCAGGTCGCCGGCCACCTGGCCGACCTGCTGCTGCGAGCCCTGCGGCCCTGAGCGCCGGGTCGCCCCGGAGCCGCGTCAGGCGTACCGCTTCAGCTCCCGGCGGGCCAGCGACCGCTGGTGCACCTCGTCCGGCCCGTCGGCCAGCCGCAGCGTCCGGGCGGCCGCCCACAGTTCGGCCAGCGGGAAGTCCTGGCTCACCCCGCCGGCCCCGTGCAACTGCACCGCCCTGTCCAGGATTTCGGTCACCGCCCGCGGCGTCGCGATCTTTATCGCCTGGATCTCGGTGTGCGCACCCCGATTGCCCGCGGTGTCCATCAGCCACGCCGTCTTCAGCACGAGCAGCCGCAGCTGCTCCACCTGTACCCGGGCGTCCGCGATCCACCCGCGGATCTGGCCCTGGCCGGCCAGGGGTCCGCCGAACGCCTCCCGGCCCGCCGCCCGGCGGCACATCAGCTCGATCGCCCGTTCGGCCATGCCGATCAGCCGCATGCAGTGGTGGATGCGCCCCGGCCCCAGCCGGGCCTGCGCGATGGCGAACCCGCCGCCCTCCTCGCCGATCAGGTTCTCCGCGGGCACTCGCGCCTCGTCGAAGACCACCTCGGCATGCCCGCCGTGGTAGTGGTCCTCGTAGCCGTAGACCGTCATCGCCCGCCGCACTTCGACCCCGGGGGTGTCCCGCGGCACCAGCACCATCGACTGCTGCCGACGCACGTCGACCGCGCCCGGGTCGGTCTTGCCCATGACGATGAGGATCCGGCAGTCCGGGTGCATGGCGCCGGAGATGAACCACTTGCGTCCGCTGATCACGTAGTCGTCGCCGTCCCGCCGGACACTCGTCTCGATGTTGGTGGCGTCGGACGAGGCGACCTCCGGCTCGGTCATGGCGAACGCCGAGCGGATCTCACCGGTGAGCAGCGGCTCCAGCCAGCGCCTGCGCTGCTCCGGATCGCCGAACTCGGTGAGCAGCTCCATGTTCCCGGTATCGGGTGCCGCGCAGTTGAGCGCGGTGGGTGCCAACTGGGGGCTGCGGCCGGTGATCTCGGCGAGCGGGGCGTACTGCAGGTTCGTGAGCCCGGCGCCGTAGGTGCGGTCGGGAAGGAAGAGGTTCCACAGGCCCTGCCTGCGCGCCCTGGCCTTGAGTTCCTCCACCACGGGAGGGGTCTCCCACGGCGATTCCAGGTCCGCGCGCTGCTCGCGGGCCGCCTTCTCGGCCGGGTACACGTGCTCGTCCATGAAGTGCAGCAGTTTCCGGCGCAGTTCCTCAGTGCGAGCGTCGTAGGCGAAGTCCATGTGCGTCATCCCTCCTGCAGGGTGGCGAGACCGCTGTCGATGAAGAGCGGCACCAGGTCTCCGATGCGGTCGAACCCGTGGCCGACCGTCTGCCCGAGCTTCCAGCGGTAGTGGATGCCCTCCAGGATGACGGCGAGCTTGAAGTAGGCGAAGGCGGTGTACCAGCCGATCCCCGACACGTCCCGGCCTGACCCGGCGGCGTACCGCTCGACCAGCTCGGCGGGGTCCGGATGTCCGGGCGCGTCGTGCACCGAGGTGAGGGGGGAGCCGGGCACGTCGGGATGCCCGCTGTACATCGCCAGCAGGCCCAGGTCCGTGAGCGGATCGCCGAGCGTGGACATCTCCCAGTCCAGCACCGCGGCGATCCGGCCCTCCTCGTCCGCGAGGACGTTGTCCAGCCGGAAGTCCCCGTGCACCACCGCCGGCTCGGGAGAGTGGGGCATCGAGCCGGCCAAGGCCTCGTGCAGCTCGTCCACGCCCCTGAGGTCGCGGTTGCGAGAAGCCTCCAGCTGCTTGCCCCAGCGCCGCAGCTGCCGTTCGAGGAAGCCGTCGGGCCTGCCGAACGAGCCCAGGTCCACGTCCTGAGGGTCCACCCGGTGCAGTGCGACCAGGGTGTCGACCAGCGACAGCATCAGCGCGCGGGTGCGTGGAGGCCCGAGGGCGGCCAGTTCGGCGGAGGAGCGGTACGGGACCCCGGGCACGTGCTCCATCAGATAGAAGGGGGCACCCAGCACTTCCGGGTCCTCGCACAGCAGCACCGTTCGCGGCACCGGCACCGGAGTCTCCCGCAGCGCCCGGATCACCCGGTACTCCCGTGCCATGTCGTGCGCGGTGGCCAGGACGTGCCCGAGCGGCGGCCGGCGCAGCACCCACCGGGACGGTCCCGCCTCCACCCGGTACGTGAGATTGGACCGTCCCCCCTCGATCACGTCGGCCCGCAGCGGGCCCGTGACGAGGCCGGGCCGCTCACGTTCCAGGTGGGCGGCCAGCCGCACCAGGTCCAGCCCCGGCGGGTCGGCCCGCCCGCTCCCGGCTCCCCCGGTCTCCTCGGTCTCCTCGGTCATGCGCAGCCTCCTCGTGCGATCGGACGTCACGGCAGCACCGCCCCGATCATGCCGACTGGTCGGTATGCAGTCCAGAGGGGCCGGGCGGAAAACCGGGCCTGCCCGGAATCTGCCCGGCGGCTACCACAGAAGAAGCACTGCGAGCGCCGTCGTTGCCAGCGTGCAGAGGGCGGCAGCGCGTACCGGTCCGCCTCCCGTGCCCGCGGTCCGCGTGCCGGACAGCTCCCCGATCCGGTGGTGCGCCACCGCGAGGAAGGCCAGCCAGGCCAGCGCCCCCAGCGCCGCGGCGCCGTACGTCGTCGGCCTCGGGTCGTGCAGCGCACTGCGCACGGCGAGCGCCGCCGCAACAGCGAAGGACAGCGTGGTGCGACGCCAGGCCAGCCGGGTCCGCTCGGGCTGGGCGCCAGGAGGGTGGCCCCGCGCACGCCCCGGCTCCGGCTCTCCCCCGCTCACGTGACCCTGTGGAGAACCACGGACCCGACCACGACCAACGCGGCCAACGCCGTGGCCAGGCTCAGGAGCACCGGGAACCGGGAGGCGGGCAGGTCCTCGCCGCGGCGCATCGCTCGCTCGCACCGTACCCAGTGGCTCACCGCCCGCAGTGCGCACAGGCCGCCGCCCGCCAGGAGGGCCAGGGCGATCGCGGTACGCGCCCCCCAGCTCATGCCGGTCAGGAACTGGTCCACGGCGATGCCGCCCGCCACCAGGGCGAGCGCCGTGCGGATCCAGGCGAGGAACGTCCGCTCGTTGGCGAGTGAGAAGCGGTAATCGGGCGTGCTTCCCTCCGCCCGCAGCCGCTGCGGAGCCAGCCACAGGCGGAACGTCTCGAAGAAGCGGGGGATCATGGGACGAGCTTAGGGCCTGTCCGGCTGATCCCCTCGGGCCCGCCGCTCTCCCGCAGCCCTCCGGGAGGTACCCGCCGTCGGCGGATCCTCCACGTAGGCCCTCCGGTCTTCGGCCAGGGACGTCGCGGCCGGGAGGGTGTCCCGGCGGCGACGAAGAGGTTACTCTCCCGTAACAGCAGTGGCCCCGAGCGGAGAAGCAGGTGGAGGCATGGCGTACGACGCCGACGTGATCGTGGTCGGTGCTGGTCTGGCGGGTCTCGCGGCGACCGCCGAACTGGCCGACGCGGGGCGCCGGGTCGTGCTGCTCGACCAGGAGCCCGAACAGTCGCTCGGTGGTCAGGCCCACTGGTCCTTCGGCGGCCTCTTCCTGGTCGGGTCGCCCGAACAGCGGCGCCTGCGCATCCGCGACAGCCGCGAGCTGGCCTGGCAGGACTGGCTCGGAACGGCGGGTTTCGACCGTCCGGAGGACCACTGGCCCCGCCGCTGGGCTGAGGCGTACGTCGACTTCGCGGCCGGTGAGAAGCGGTCCTGGCTGCGGCAGCAGGGGGTGCGGTTCTTCCCGGTCGTCGGCTGGGCCGAGCGCGGCGGCTACGGCGCTACCGGACCCGGAAACTCGGTGCCGCGCTTCCACATCACCTGGGGCACCGGCCCCGGCCTGGTCGAGCCTTTCGCCCGCCGGGTCCGGTCCGGCGTCGCCCGCGGGTTGGTCGACCTGCGGTTCCGGCACCGCGTCACCGGTCTGGCCCGCAGCGCCGGCGACGTCGACACCGTCACCGGGGACCTGCTCGTCCCCAGTGACGCCGAACGCGGCACCGCCAGCAGCCGCGAGACGGCCGGATCGTTCGAACTCCGCGCGCAGGCGGTGATCGTCACCTCAGGGGGCATCGGCGGAAACCACGACCTGGTCCGCGCGCACTGGCCCGAACGTCTCCGCACCCCCCCCCACCGCA
>KI547037.1:44680-82648 GCA_000497405.1 Streptomycetaceae bacterium MP113-05
CACCGAATGCTCTCCGGGGTGCCCGCGCACGTCGACGGCGCGATGCTCGGTGTCACCGAGTCCGCAGGAGGCCGCCTGATCAACCGCGACCGGATGTGGCACTACACCGAGGGCATCGAGAACTGGAACCCGATCTGGGCACGGCACGGTATCCGCATCCTGCCGGGTCCGTCCTCGTTGTGGCTGGACGCCACCGGCAGGCGGTTGCCCGGCCCGCTGTTCCCCGGCTTCGACACCCTCGGCACTCTCGAACACATCATGCGCACCGGCCGCGACCACACCTGGTTCGTCCTCAGCCGCAAAATCATCGAGAAGGAGTTCACCCTCTCCGGTTCCGAGCAGAATCCGGACCTGACGGGGAAATCGGTCCGTGACGTGCTCGGACGGGTGAAGCCGGGCCCCCCGGGGCCGGTACAGGCGTTCATGGACAACGGCGCCGACTTCGTCGTCGAGCGCGAACTGCCGGCGCTGGTACGGCGGATGAACGAGCTCACCGGCGAGCGGCTGATCGACGAGGCCGCGCTGCGCCGTGAGATCGAGGCCCGGGACCGCGAGATCGACAACTCCTTCACCAAGGACCTGCAGATCACCGCACTGCGGGGCGCTCGGAGCTACCTCGGCGACCGGCTGATCCGGGTCGCGTCCCCGCACCGCATCCTCGATCCGGCGGCGGGACCACTGATCGCCGTGCGGCTCAACGTCCTCACCCGCAAGACACTAGGAGGTCTGGAGACCGACCTCTCCTCGCGGGTGCTTGCGGAAGGTGGCAAGCCGCTGCCCGGCGTGTACGCGGCGGGTGAGGTGGCAGGTTTCGGAGGCGGCGGCGTACACGGTTACCGCTCGCTGGAGGGCACCTTCCTCGGCGGCTGCCTCTTCTCCGGCCGCGCAGCGGGCCGCTCGGCGGCTGAGGCGGTCGGTTAGGGCGGTCGGCTAGGGCAGGCCCCAGGCGGCGGTCGAGGCGCGGTGGTACGGGTTCGCCGAAGCGGAGCGGGGCGCCCCGTTTCCATCCGCACGGACTTCACGAGGGGTTCACGGAATACTGCTTGACGCGGTCCCGTCACTCGCGGTTGTGTGATCGTCGACCATGACACCCCCACCCCCACCCCCCACGTTCCGGCTGCCCCTGCGCGGCGGAGGCACCAGGCCGGACCCGGCACTCGACGACACCGAGCTGGCCGCGGCCCGCGACGGACTCGCTCAGGGTCGCTGGGGCGAGAGCCGTGCGTCCTCACCGCCACCGGCGACGACTGGGACCGGCGCGGCCACCGCCTCGTGGTCCTGGCCGCCGGCCCCGGCAGCCTCGCCTGGGCCCGCGAGTGGCAGCAGACCGAACCGGAGAGCGCCGATGCAGCCGTCCTCACGGCCTGCGCGGCCGTGAACGCCGCGGTCCGTGGCCGCGCACGCCCCGAGACCGCTCACCAAGCCGTCCAGGACGCCGCCGCCCTCAGCCCCGCCGACCCCAGCCCCTGGCTGGCGGCGCTGCTGCTCGCCCGGCACACCGGCACCTCCGACGAGGCCCAGCGGGCGCCTTCCAGGAAGTGAGCGTCCGACACCGCGAACACCACCACGCCCATCACCTGATGGCCGCCGTCCTCGCTGAATCCCCCGATACGCAGAGGCTCTACGACTTCGCCCACGAGTCCGCCTCCCGCGCCCCCGCCGACTCCCCACTCGCTCTTCTCCCGGTCGTCGCCCACGCCGAGGGGTTCCGCGCACACCGCGGCAACGCCCGTACGGCGGACCGCTCCGCCGGCGAGCACTGGACCGGACGGCACGCAGTCCACCTGGTGCGCAGCGCCTTCGACTGGTGGCTGGAATGGGGCGGCGAGGAGGGTCACCCGCGCCGCGCGGTGGACCTCAACTTCCTCGCCTACGCCAAGTTTCACGAGGGACGCCTCGCAGAGGCCGCGGCCCTCTTCCAACGGGTCGGTCCGCTCGTCACCCCGGCCCCCTGGTCCTACGCGGGCCGCGACGCCTCCAAGGCGTTCCGAGCCGCGCGCGCCACCGCTTACGGGTCCGCGTGCCCCCCACCCATACCCACACGAGCCCGCCCCGGACCCCGGAGAGGAACCCAGCCGTCATGCGCACCGGCAGCACGGACGAGATCAGAACGTACAAGGGCCAGCATCGAGCCCTGCGCGCCGGGCGGATCGGTACCGTCGGGCTCCTGCTCTCCGTACTCGCGGCGACCGCACCGCTGATGGTCGTGGCAGGGGTCATGCCGACCACGTACGCCGTCATGGGCATCACCGGTCAGCCGCTGCTCTTCGTGATCCTCGCCGTGGTGATGGCACTGTTCAGCGTGGGCTACGCCGAGATGAGCTGGCACGTCCACAACGCCGGTGCCTTCTACGCCTACATCGCCCGTGGCCTCGGCGGGTTCGCCGGCGCCGGCGCCTCCTACGTCGCCCTCGCCGCCTACAACGCCCTCCAGGTCGGCATCTACGGAATCTTCGGCTTCGAGGCGTCTCTGCTGCTTCACGAGTATCTCGGCTTCCAGGTCTCCTGGTGGGTGCCCGCTCTCCTCGCCGTGGCCGTCACCGGGGTGCTGGGGGCGCTGAAGATCGACCTCAACGCCCGGGTGCTGGGCGTGCTGCTGGTGATCGAGGTGCTGCTCGTCATCGTGGTCGACCTGGCCTTCGCCGCAGATCCCGGTCCGGCCGGCCTCTCGCTCGAGGCCTTCGACCCGGCGACGCTCACCGGAGCCGGACTGGGCACCGCACTGTGCTTCACCGTCGCCGCGTTCCTCGGCTTCGAACAGGCCCCGTCTATACCGAGGAGACGAGCCGCCCGCAGACCGTGGTGGCCCGCGTGATGTTCCTCTCCGTCGGCTGCGTCGCCGTCTTCTTCGCCGCCACCTCCTGGCTGATGGGTGTCGCCACCGGCCCCGAGAACGTGGTGGCCTCCTCTCAGCAGCACGGCCCGCAGCTGCTGTTCGTGCTCAGCGACGCCCGCCTCGGAGGCACCTTCACCGACGCTCTGCACCTCTTCTTCGTCACCGGGATCTTCGCCTCGATGCTCGCCTTCCACAACGTCGTGGCGCGCTACGCCTTCGCCATGGGCCGTGAGGGACTGCTCCCGGCGCAGATCGGTCGCGCCTCCGCCTCGACGGGCGCACCCGCCTTCGGCTCGCTTCTCCAGACCGTCATCGCCTTCGTCGTGGTCGCTGGCTTCGCCGTCACCGACGACAGTCCGGTCGGCGATCCCACCACCCCGGTGCTGCGCCTGTTCACCTGGATGGGAAACCTGGGCGCACTCGGCGTCATCGCGCTCATGGCGCTCGCCTCTGTCGCCGTCATCGCCTTCTTCGTACGGCGCGGCGCGACTGGTGCACAGGGACCACGTCTGCTCTGCTCAGGGCTCGCCGCCCTCGGCCTCACGGTGATCTTCTGCTACGCGGTGGCCGACTTCGAGGTGCTCATCGGCAGCGGCGACGGCTCCGTGCTGCGCTGGGCGTTGCCCGGCGTCCTCGTTCTCGCGGGTGCCGCCGGCGTGGTCGCCGCACTGGTGCTGCGCACCCGGAGCCCGGAGACGTACGCCCGCATCGGCCTGGGCAACGAGGCGTTCCGTCTGGAGAACGCCGCCTCCGCGAAGACCGAGGGCCGGGACCGGTAGGACTCGCGTCGCCGGAAGCCGGGTCTCACCCCTGTGCGCGGTGACCTCAGTCCTCGACGAGGGCCGTGCGCAACCGCCGCAGGCACCCCGACAGCAGCCGGGACACGTGCATCTGCGAGATGCCGAGCTGCCGGCCGATCTGCGACTGGGTGAGCTCCTCGCCGAACCGCATCTCCAGGATGCGCCGGTCGCGCGTCCCCAGCAGCGCCAGGTACGGCTTGAGTGCATGGAGCGACTCGACGGTCTCGAAGGCCGGGTCGCAGTCGCCCAACCGGTCCGCCAGACTCGGACCCTCGCGGTCGTCGTCCCCGTCTTCACCGGTGCCGTCCAGGGAGTCCGCGGTGTAGCCGTTCGCCGCGACCTGTCCCTCCACGACCTCCTCGACACCGATGTCCAGGTGGTCGGCCAACTCCTGCGGCGTCGCGGCCCGGCCGAGCGAGGCGAGCAGCTCCTCACCGGCGACGGCCAGCCGGATCCGCAGCTCCTGGAGCGCCCGCGGCACATGAACGGCCCACGTCGTGTCGCGGAAGAAGCGCTTCATCTCACCGAGGATGTACGGCACGGCGAAGGAGGTGAACTCGACGCCCCGGTCCAGGTCGAACCGGTCGATGGCCTTGATCAGGCCGATCGTTCCGACCTGGACGATGTCCTCGTCCGGCTGGCCGCGGTGCCGGAACCGGGTGGACGCGAACCGTACCAGCGACAGGTTCATCTCGATGAGGGTGTTCCGCGCGTACTGGTACTCGTGCGTGCCCTCCTCCAGGGTGCGCAGTCGCTCGAAGAACAGTCGCGTCAGACGGCGGGCGTCCTTCGGCGCGACGGCGGTCGGCACGTCGAGCTGTGGCAGCTCGGCGGCACCGCCGTCCGACGTTCCCGCAGCCGCCCGGTGCGGCAGAACCGTGGACATCTCGGTCGCGGTGGTCATTGCGGGCCCTCTCCTCGGCAACTGTCGTCGTCGGCAACACGCGACAAGTGAGGAACTGCCCCGGAAAGCGCTGCCTACACGTCCCTGATTCCGCAGCGGCGCGAACACGCCGTTCCCGGGCGGGAAATCACATCAGGGGGAGGTGTGCGGTGACGGACTTGCCGCCGCCGCTGTGCCGGGTGACCGTCACCCGGCTGGCGAGCCGGCAGGCCAGCGCCCACCCGTAGCCGCCGAGGGCGGGCGCACCCGTCAGGGACGGCTCGCAGCGGCGCGGCATCTCGTCACTGCCGTCCGCGATGGTGAGCACCAGGCAGTCGCGGTGGATCCGCGCTTGGAAAGCGGTGATGCCCTTGCCGTGCCGGATGGCGTTGGTGGCCAGTTCCGAGGTCACCAGCAGCGCGTCGGCGACCGTGACCGTCGCATCGGCGACGCGGCCCGCCGTGGTGCCCAGGTGCAGCTCCAGCAGGCGGGTGACGCGTTCCCGGGCCTCTGCCGCCGTGCACGGCGGCAGTATCGCCCGCTCCCGGGCCGGGCTCGGTGGCTGATCTTCTCTGAGCTGTTCCATGGCTGCGTCTCGTCCCTACTCCGTCTGCCCGTCGCCTGCCCGCTCGACGGCGTGGCATGCGGCCGCGGCTGAGTCGGCGGGAAAAGACATGGCCCGCGGTGCCCGTGGCGATGAGGAGGCGCCGCACCCGAACTCCCCTCCGGAGGTGTCCGCCACGGGACGCCCCCGGACCGTACCGTGGCGTCAACCGCTTCTGCCCGACCGGCCGCAGCGGTGTGAGCCCGGCGCACCTGTCACCCGCCGGTACGCTCCGGCCCCGGCGGGCATCCGTATCACGAGCGCGAGGGTGTCGTCGCGGTGCAGCACCACACTGTGCATGTCGCGGGCGACGGCGCCCGGCACGTCGCCGATGGGCTCCCCCCGGTGCTCCCTCGCCGCGGCGACCAGCCGTGCCTCGCCCTCGACGGGGTCGCGGCGGCTCTCGGTGAGCCCGTCGGTGTACAGCACCGTCAGATCTCCGGGCGCGAGCCGGGTACTGAGCGTCCGTTCGCTTCCCGGAAGGGGGAAGCCGACGCCGCGGCCGCGCGCTTCCAGATACTCTGCGGTGCCGTCCCGCCGGACCAGCAGAGCAGGCGGATGGCTGCCGTTGGCCAGCGACAGTTCGCCGGTCGCCGGGTTCAGCCGGGCGAGGAGCACGGTGGCCATCACCTCGGCGTCCACCCCCGAGACGATCTGGCCCGTCCGCTCGACGAGAGTATCCAGCGGCTGCCCGTCCAGGGCGAGCGTCCGCACCGCGTGCGTGACGATGAGGGCCCCACGGGTACTGCGCACGCCATGCCCCAGCGCGTCGACCACGGTGATGTGCACCGTCCCGTCCGGAAGGGTGAACCAGTCGTAGAGGTCGCCACCGGTCGGGGCGTGGGTGTCGGCCGGTGCGTAGTGCACGGACAGTTCCAGCCCGGGCACGTTCAACGGGGGTGGACGCAGCGCATCCTCGAGTTCCCGCAGGATGCGGCCGTGCGCGCCGCGCAGCTGCTCGTCCCGTTCCTCCAGCTCCACATACAGTGCGAGGACGCCGCTGTTGGTCTCGTCGAGTTCATGGGTGAGCCGACGGTGGTCGGCCGACAGCGAGTCCGCCCGGTCCAGGACGGCCCTCAACTCCTCCTCCGCCGCGTCTTCGTCGTCCAGCGGACCGCTGTGGACAGGCTGCTCCCCGGTGGGCGGCAGGGGCACGTGCCACACGGTGTGGCCGTCGCCCACCGGCTGGGCGGGCAGCGGCAGCTGTGGCAACGCAGCCGGTCGCGCGGCCGGTTGGGTGTGCAGGGTCACCGTGAGGGTGCCGGAACCGGTACGTCCGTGCGGACCGACGACCGCGGTGAGCCGGACACCGCGGCCCGCCTCCGTCTCGCGGCGGGCGATCAGCGTCACGGAGAGCACCAGCCGTGCGCGCTGCTCCACCGGCAGGCCGTGCTCGTGCGCCAGGCGGCGCACCGCCCGCCGCACGTCAGTCAGGTTCCTCAACAGGGCTGTGGCCAACGGGGTCATCACAGTCCTTCCATACTGAGTGCCGTTGCGTCGTCACGGTACTTGCGGTGACGGTGGGCGAGGGCCGCCGGCAGCAACTCGGGAGGCAGCCGCAGGAGGAACGGGCCGGGCGAGTGCGACCAGCGGGAGGCGATGCCGTCCGAATACAGCACCGCCACCTGCCCGGGCCGCAGCGGCACCGTGCGAACCTGCGGTGTGGGCAGGTTCCAGCCCACGACGCCCGGACGGCCGTCCAGCCGCCGGTGCTCGTCCTCCACGGAGAGCACGCACAGCCGCACGTTCCCGACGCCGCAGTACTCGGCGTGGCCCTCGCGCAGACGGAGCAGCCCCACTGCGGCGCCACGGGTGTGCCGCAGGCTCCGGTGCAGGTTGCGCACGATCTCCGGCAGGGCGTCGGCTGCCATTCCCTCGAAGGCGCGCAGTGCGGTCCGGGCGGCCCGTTCCGCCGGTGCCCCGTGCCCCAGCCCGTCGACCACCATGGCCGTCGGCGCCTCAGGGTCCCCCGTCACCGCGCAGCCGTCACCGCAGACGTCCTCCCCCTCGGCGGGGAGCCGGATCATCCCGGCCCGCGGTGCCGGCCGCACCGTGCCGGGAGGGGATATGCGTGCGGCGGCCACGGTGCCTTCGCCGGGCTGTGTGCGGACGACCAACTCGCCGGCGATCCGCTGGACGGCGCCCAGGCCGGTGCCCAGCGTCCCCGTCGTGGTGTAGCCGTCGGCGAGGCACCGCTGAAGATCCGCCATGCCGGGACCGCGGTCGGCGGCGAGGATCTCCAGGCCGGCGCCTCCGGGCGCCGGCTGCAGGTAGAGCACGCCGTCCATGGCGTGCTTGCCCAGGTTGCTGGCCAGTTCGCTGGCGACCGCGCCGGCCCGGTCGGGCAGTGAGCCGGCCAGCCCGCACTGTACGGCCGTCTCCCGGGCCCGGGTCGCGGCCAGGTGCACGGCGCTGTAGTGATCGATGTGTACCTCGACCGTCGGGGGCGGCACCGGATCGGGGCCGCTCACCCGTCCGCCCAGCGCACGGCGGTCACCACCGTGCCGTCGCCCGGCGCCGTGCGCACCGCGAAGTCGTGCATCAGGCGCCGCGCCCCGCCCAGGCCGTGCCCCAGTCCCGCCCCGGTGGTGAACCCGTCGGTCAGTGCGCCGTCCAGGTCGGGGATGCCCGGCCCGTCGTCGCGCACGGTCAACCGCAGGCCGGCACCGCGGGCCTGATGCAGCGCGTCCAGCGTCAGCGTTCCACCACCGCCGTGCACGTAGGCGTTCCGTGCCAGTTCGCTGGCGGCCGTCACCACGCGCGTCTGGTCCACCAGGCGGAACCCCAGAGCCTGCGTCGCCGAACGCACCGCGTGCCGGACCGTCAGCAGGTCCTCCTCGGTACGCACCGGGTACGACCCCGACGGGCCGTCGGGCGAGGCTCCCCCCGACCGCTGCCGCCCGATGCGGGACCTCTGCCCTCCCTGCCCGCTCCCCGTCCGCGAGCCCGGACTGTCGTGGGGATCGTGGGGGAAGGTCACTCCGTCACCCACTCGGCGGTTCCGCGCCGAACCGCCCGCCGGGCGCCGCTCTGTCGGGTCTGCCGCCAGCCCAGCGCGGCCATGCCGTCCTCGGCGTTGAGCGCCGTCTCCACGCCGGTGAGTTCGATCCCGAGCTCCACCAGCGTGATGGCGACCGGAGGCCGCATGCCGGCCACGATCACTCGGGCGCCCAGCAGTTGCGCCATGGTGCTGAGCTCCATCAGCGCCCGCGCCACGAACGAGTCGATGATCTCGACGCGGGAGATGTCCAGCAGTACCCCCCGCGCGCGCTCGGTGACGATGCGCGCCGTCAACTCCTCCGCCAGCGCCAGGGCGGTGGTGTCGTCGAGCTCGCTGAGCAGACCCGTGACCAGGGTGTCCCCGAGCCGGAGGATCGGCACCGTCGCTCCGCTGTCGGCATTCCGGTGCGCGTGGGCGGCGAGCGGCTCAGTCACGGGCCGACCCGCGGGAGGAGGCAGCCTGCCCGGTGAGCTCGATGGCCGATTCGAGCGCGTCGGCGAGGGTGGCGCGCGTGAGGATGTCCGAGAGGTCGATACCCAGCTGCACGATGGTCTGGGCGATGCTGGGCCGGATGCCGCTGATGACGCAGTCCGCGCCCATCATCCGCACCGCCTGCACCGTCTGCATCAGGTGCTGGGCGACGGAGGTGTCGACAGTGGGCACACCGGTGATGTCGACGATGGCCACGGTCGCCTCGTACTGCTGGATGGCCTCCAGCAGGTTCTCCATCACGACCTGGCTGCGCGCGGTGTCCAGGTTGCCGATGAGCGGCACCGCCAGTACTTTCCGCCACAGCTGAACCACGGGGGTCGACAGCTCCAGGAGCTGACGGCTCTGCCGGCGGATGATCTCCTCCCGCCCCTCCACGAAGGTCTCGAAGGACAGTGCACCTGCGGCGTCCATCAGGCGGTTGAGCATCCGGGCGGCGGCGAACATCTCCTCGCCGGCCATCGACTCCTGCCGCGTGGCCTCCAGCAGCGCCTCCTTCAGCTGGAGGACCGCCAGCGCGGTCACCGTAGGAGAGACGCCGCCCCGGGCGCGGCGCAGCGAGAGGTCCTTCACCACGTGCCGCAGCTCCGCGTGTTCGGCCACCACGCGTTCCGCGGGAAGCCCGCAGGCGAGGGCCGAACCCAGGGTGGACACCAGGGCCTCCGCCTCCTCACGCAGTTCGGCTTCGATCAGGCCTTCCCGCAAGCCGGCCCGCTCCTCCTGCAACTGCACCCAGCGGTCGGCGATCTCGGAGCTGCGCTGCGACAGCACCTCCGTCAGGCGGTCTCGCACCGCGGACTCCGTGACACTCATGAGGGAACCCTCCCACATCGCCGATTCGGGCCGGCCGGGACGTAGGAGCAGACCGACGGTGCTCACCAGCCACGGAACCGGGGCACCGTCACGGTGTTCGGGCGGCGAGGTGCTGGAGCAGGAGGCCTTCCCGCACCGCCCAGGGGCAGAGGACGACCTTGCTGAGCCCCATCTGTTTCAGAGCCGTGTGCGCCACCACGGCACCGGCCAGCGACTGTCGGCTGCGCGGGCCACTGATGCCCGGCAGCTTCGCCCGGTCGGCGGCAGGCAGACCGGCCAGTGTCCTCACTGCCTTCCGCAGGCCGGGGCGGGTCAACTCGCGCGTGACGTGGGCGCCCTCCCTCGCGGGCGGCGCTCCGCACATCCGGCCGAGCTGCTGGAAGGTGCGGGAGGTGGCGACCGCCGTGACCGGTTCCTCGGCCCGGACGCGGGCGGAGATCTCCCGCAACTGCTCCTCCGCCCGGCTGCGTACGGCCTTCACCGCACGCTTCGGAGGCGGGTCGGAGTGGCCGAAATAGCGCCGGGTGAGCCTGCCGGCACCCAGCGGCACCGAGGCGGCGAAGTCCGGCGCCTTGCTGCGGCCGAAGGCGATCTCCAACGAGCCGCCCCCGATATCCAGGACGACCATCGGGCCGGCGCGCCAGCCCATCCATGCCCGAGCGGCCCGAAAGGTCAGCCCTGCCTCCACCTCCCCGGACATCACCCGCAACGCCAGCCCGGTCTCCGCGAGGACCGTGTCCAGTGCCTCGGCGCGGTTCGGCGCGTCCCGGATGACGGCCGTGGCGAACGCGTCCAGTTCTGTCACGTCCCAGCTCTCCGCCTCCTTGCAGGCGGCGGCCACCGCGTCGGACAGGAGGGTGATCGCGCGGGCGGGTAGCCGTCCGTCGGGTTCGACGAGCTCAGCCAGGCGAAGACGTTGCTTGGCCGTGTGTACCGGTGTGGGCACGGCCCCGTCGAGATCCGCGACCTCCAATCGCACGGTGTTCGATCCTGCGTCCAGTACACCCACTCGCATGCGCTTGTGAGTACCCGTGCCCGGGGAGGACACCCGTCGCCATCCGGGTGCACTCTCCCGCGCGACGGGTGGGCCAGGCGGCGAACGCGGGTCCCACGACGGCGCGTCGGCCCGAGGAGAGGAGCCGTGTCCGGACACACGTCGGCGTTGCGCCGTGGTCGGCCGTGACACCCGTTAGGTGTCAGGTGGCCTGGCCGGCGGCCGCAACGAGCTGTTCGGGGGCGGTCGTTCGGGATCGTCGAGGGGCCCGTGTGCGGGAGCGGGGGACGAAACGGTCCTCGCCAGGAGGGCGCGAGGCGGGCACTAGGGAGTGCCTTCGGCCCGGAGGCGGCCCCAGGCCGAGATCATCGGTGAGGTGGCGAGGTCGAGCCGTCCTGACGCGACGTTGGCGAGGTGCCGTTCGATCTCCTTGTCCGTGGCGAGGCCTGCGGCAGTGAGCCTGTCGCGCACCTGGCGGACCGTCGCCTCCTCCAGGACGGCGCACGCGGGTGAGGTGATCGGGAAGTAGGCGTCGGCCCCGACGTCGGCGAGCCCCGCCTCGCGCAGCAGCCGTGGCAGTCGGCGTCCGTAGGCGAGCTCGGCCCCGCGCTGCTGCAGCAGCAGGCGGAAGCCCCGGCGCAGCCGGTTGGCGAGCTCCTGCTCGGGACCGTGCTCCTCGGGGCAGATCAGCGGCTGCAGTGCGGGGTCTGCGTCCTCGATCAGCAACCACCCGCCGGGGCGCAGCGCCCGCACCATCGTGCGCAGTGCGACGTCGCGGTCGCTGACGTGGACGAGGACGAGGCGGGCGTGGACCAGATCGAAGGTCCCGGCGGGGGGTGGGTCCAGCGCGACGTCGTGGCGGACCACCTCGACCCCCTCGGAGGTGGCGGCCCCGGCCCAGGACACGTCGATGTCGGTGGCGAGCACTCTCCCACCGGGCCCGACGCGCGTGGCGAGCCACGAGGGGACGGCCGGTCCGCCGGACCCCACCTCCCAGCACTGCCACCCCTCGGCGACGCCGACCGTCTCGAAGTGCCGGAACGTCGAGTCGTCGAAGAGGTCCGACAGGGCGTCGAAGCGTGTGCCCGCCTCGGCCTGCCCGTTGTCCAGGAGATACCCCGCGTCCTGACCCATGCGCTGATCATGTCACGGCCGACGGGACGAGGCCCGGGGCGAGAATTCCCGCACGCCGCGGACCGGCCGGTTCGCCCGGCTCGGCCCCGGACCGAGGAGCGCGACAGGGCCGAGCGTCCGGGCCGAGCGTCCCCGGGTCGTCCCCGTTCGGCCCTGTGGCCGCGAGGGGTGAGGGCCACACGATGCGACTGGGCGGTGTTGTGCAGGCATCCGCGAGTGGTGCCGGGCCGCGGAGAGAAGGAGAGCTGACATGACCGGTCCAGTGCTCGTCGGGGTGGACGGTTCGGAGCAGAGCATCGTCGCCGTCGAGTCCGCCGCCCGTGAGGCACGTCTGCGGGGCGTACCCCTGCGGGTGGTGCACGCCTTCCGCCCGCCCGCCCTCCAGCCGCCGCTCGCCGATCCCCAGGCCGCTCGGAACACCGCAGAGCGGGTCACACAGGACGCGGCGCAGTGTGCGCGTGTGGTGGAACCCGGCATCGAGGTCTTCGCCAGCGTGGTGTCCGGGGACGTGCTGCCCGTACTCGAGGGCGAGTCCCGCCACGCGGCGGTCGTCGTGGTCGGAAACCGGGGGCACAACGCCTTCAGCGGACTGCTGGCGGGGTCCACAGGAGTGGAGCTGGCCGCTCACGCGCTCGGCCCGGTCATGGTGGTCCGCGACCGCTGGCTCCCCCAGGGGCGCGTGGCCCTCGGAGTGGACGGTTCGCCGGCGGGGGAGGCGGCGGCGGACTTCGCCTTTGCCGAGGCGTCCCTGCGGCGCGTCGGTCTCCTGGCCGTGCACGCCTGGACGCCGTGGAACGTCGAGCCGCCGCACCCTTCCGATCCGTCCGAGCCGTACGCCGCCGCCCCCGGTGCCCTGGCGGCGCAGGAGGAGCGGCTGCTCGCGGAGTCCCTGACGGGACACTGCCAGCGCTACCCGGACGTCGCCGTCGAGCGTCGGCCGGTGCGGGGCGAAACCCGGGAAGCGCTGATCGAAGCGAGCAGGGACGCCCAGATGGTCGTGGTGGGCAGCCGCGGGCGAGGCGGCTTCAAGGGGTTGATGCTCGGGTCCGTGAGCCAGGCACTCCTCCACCACGCCCACTGCACCGTCGCCGTCGTCCCTGCCGGAAGGTGAGCGAGTGCGCCGCATTACCGTCCCAGCGGTGACCGCCGGGACATGGCGCCGGTGTCGTCCGTCCGGAACGTCAGGTTCTCCTGCACGCTGACGACGCCGTCCACCGACCGGCACAGCCGGACCAGGACCGGGATCAGACTCCGGGCCTCCACCCGGCCGAGCAGCTCCACCCGCCCGCCCCGGACGTCCGCCGTCACCTCGGACGGGGCCAGACCGAGGGTGTCACGCAGTACTTCCCGGTGGATCTCGTCGCGGATCGCGTCGTCCCGTCGCAGGAACACCCGCAGCAGGTCGCCGCGGCTCACGACGCCGACGAGCCGGTCCGCCCCGTCCACGACGGGCAGCCGTTTCACTCCGTGTGCCTCCATCAGCTGGGCGGCCTCCACCACCGTCCATTCGGGCCGGACACACACGGGGGGAGCGGTCATCAGCTCCTCCGCCCGCGCTCCCTCTGCCTTGGCCCGCTCCCAGTCCTCCAAGGCCGGTAGCGGCACCAGTCCCGTGAGTCCCGGCTCATTGCTCGCCTTGCGCAGCAGGTCCGCCTCGGAAACGACGCCGACCGGACGACTGTCCGCGTCGACCACGGGCACGGCCGTCACGTCGTGGTCGGCCAGAGTCCGGACGACCTCCTTGAACGGGGTCGCTCGCCGAGCAACCACGACGTCGCGGGTCATCAGGTCACTCACGGTGCGGTGCTGCATGGTGCTGCCTCCCGGTGTGGGTGTCAGTCGTGCGGGACGACGGCCACGGGAGCCGCGGCATGGTGCAGCACGGCGTGGGTGACCGGTCCGAGCGGGGTGCCGGATGCGAGGTGCTTGTGCCGCCGTCGTCCGACGACGACCAGGGATGCTTCCGCAGCCGCCTGCAGCAGGCGCGGTGCGACCGCGCCTGCCGTGGTGAGGCGCTCGGCCTTCACGTCCGGGTAGGCCGCAAGCCACGGCGCCAGAGCGTTCTCAAGGGCACGGGCCGCCCGTGCCTCCAGGTCGGTGCCCACACGCGGGTCGGGCAGCGCGGAAGGGTAGGCGTAGATTCCCTGCAGGCTCCACACGCTGACGGCTACCAGCGGCCGGAGCGTCCGATCCGCCTCGGCGAAGGCGAACTCCGCGACCGGGGCGGTCCGGTGCTCCACGTCGAGTCCGACCACCACCGGATCGTCCCCGGCCGGCGCCGGGGCGTCACCTGCGCGCACGAGCACTACGGGACCGCTCGCGCGGGCCACCACGGGCAGCATGACACTCCCGGTCAGAAAACCCGACATGCGTCCCGTGCCCCGGGATCCCAGCACCAGCAGCTGGGCCTCGCGGAGGGTGTCGAGCAACGCCTTCGCCGGGGTCTCCGACGTCTCCTCCCCGGTGACCGTCAGGTCCGGATGACGGCGTGCAGCATCCTGCCATGCGGTACTCAGCCGCTCGTGAGCCCATTCCTCCTGAGCGGTGAGGCCGATCGTGAACTGCTGGTTCCCCGCGCGCCACGGTCGCGCGTACACGATCCGCAGCGCCGCGCCGCGCCGTGCCGCTGCCGCGGCGGCCCCGTGCAGAGCCGCGATGCTCGGGTCGGAGCCGTCCACGCCGACGGCCACTGGCTTGTGCGTCATATGTGTCTCCGGTCAGGGTGAACTACGACGGACGCCGACGAGCGAACTCACCGCCGAGGCGGCTCACTCCTCCACGAACTCCTGCCGGGTTCGGTGCGCCCTGCGCATGCCGGACGAGGTGGGGGAATCCGGGGCGACCCGGTCGAACGGCCTCCGGCAGCGACATGTTCCCGCCATGCCAGGGTGCCCTGGGGGAGTGCTGCGGGACGAGGGCCGTGCGGTCCCCGTGGCGGGTCCTTCGGCCCCGTCCGGCGTGAGCGTGTCCGGTCCATGCTTGCCCCATCGGAATCGCCTGGGCTGTCGCCGCCGCGTGAGGAGGAACGACATGATCAGCACGGACTCGAGTCTTCTGAGCGCTCTGTCCCCGGACGGCCGGGACCGCATTCTCACGGCTGCCCGCGAGGTGAACTTTCCGGCCGGCGAACGGTTGTTCCAGGAGGGGAGCCCGACCGACCGGTTCTGGACAGTGCGTACCGGCACGGTGACCCTCGACATGGCGGTTCCGGGCCGGCGTCCGGCGTCCGTCGAGACGTTGCATCCCGGCGACCTGGTCGGCTGGTCCTGGCTCATCCCCCCGTACACCTGGCACCTCGGGGCGGAAGCCCTGAGCCCCGTGCGCGCCCTGGAGTTCGACGCGCGGGAGGTCCGGGAGATGTGCGAGGCCGATCCGGAGCTGGGGAGGGCCGTCGCGATCCGGGTGGCAGAGATCATCGGTCACCGGTTGCAGCAGGCCCGGGCCCGGCTGCTCGACCTCTACGGACCGCCGGGCGACGTCCCGATGCGGTGAGGAGTACGGGATGTACGCCGTGCGACGCACGTGTCATCCGCGCGACGGCTCGCACCGTCGTCGCATCGGAGCGGCGCGCCCCGTCACCGGGGACGAAGGACGGACGGCCCGTCCGGGCCGGCAGCTGCGCGCAGCAGAGGAGTTCACGTGATGGGCCGCCCCTCACCGGACCGGGAGACCGTTTGCGCTCTGGCACTGGCCGCGGCCTCCGCGCCGTCCATGCACAACGCACAGCCCTGGCGCTTCCGGTACACCGTCAGCCGGAGCGCCTTCCACGTGCACGCGGACTTCGGACGTGCCATGCCTCATACCGATCCGCACAACCGCGCGCTGCACCTCGGGTGCGGTGCGGCCCTGCTGAACGCGCGCGCCGCTGCAGGGGCGGCAGGGCTGCCCGTGGTCACCTGCGTACTGCCCGCCCCGGATGACGACCCCAGCCTGCTGGCTACGGTCTGGTTCGACGGTGCCGCGGGATTCGTCGAGGAGGACGTGGCCCTGCTCGAACCGGTCGTACGCCTTCGCCACACCAGCCGGGAGCCGTTCGCAGAAAGGCGCCTGTCCCCTGAGGTCCGCGACGCGCTCATCGACGCTGCTGCCCGTGAGGGGACGTTTCTGACGTTCCCCGCCGACTGGCACCTGCAATGGGTGCTCGAACTTGCGAACGAGGCGGCGACTCTGAACCGATCCGATCCGGAACGCCTGGACGACCTCGCACGCTGGACCCGGATCGGCGTGGCGGCGACGGACACCGCAACCGACGGCGTCCCCGAGTACGCCTTCGGTCCTCGCAAGCTGGGGGGACGGGCACCCGTACGGGACTTCAGCGGCGGAGTACCGGTCGCCGACCGCGGTGCCGCCGCCTTCGAGGAGTACCCACAGGTGGCCCTGCTCAGTACGCACGGGGACCGTCCCCGCGACTGGCTCCGGGCCGGACAGGCGATGGAACGCGTCCTGCTCGTCGCCACCCGTCTCGGTCTCGCCTCGTCCTTCGTCACCGAGGTACTGGAGTGGCACGACACCCGCTGGCCGTTGCGGGACCCCCTGTCCGCCGCCGGGTCGGTGCAGATGGTGCTCCGTCTCGGTTACGGCCCGCAGGGGCCGACCACGCCCCGGCGAGCGGTGGCGGACCTGCTGGAGATCGAGCCCTGACACCGATCCTGCCGGGCCGCCCGGGTGGCACGCCCCGGTCGGTGCCGCCCCCCGGAGCCCGACGTGTGCATGCCCTCGGCGAGGGCGGGACTGGGCAGCCGCCGTTAGTGTGAAGGAGGGAGCGTCTGCTGCCGAGTACTCCGGGAACATGGGAGGTCGGTCCGGTGGAGGAGAACAGCGGCGAGCGCGGTCGTCTGCCGCGGCTGCACCTCGACGAGCTGCTGGAAGAGCTCCAGGTGAGCATCGATGCGGTGCGCACCACCCGCGATCGCGTGTACAGCCTCTTCGAGGCGGTACTGTCCGTGGGCAGCGAGTTGGATCTTCCACAGGCCCTGCGGCGTATCGTCGAGGCCGCCACGGTGTTGGTCGACGCCGAGTACGGCGCCCTCGGAGTGGTCGCCGATGACGGCACACTCGCACAGTTCGTTCCCGTGGGAATGACGCAGGAGCAGATCGAGGCCGTCGGCCCGCTCCCCACCGGACACGGTCTGCTGGGCGAACTCATCCGTCACCCGGAGCCCCTGCGCCTGGCCGAGATCGCCCGGCACCCGTCCTCCAGCGGCTTTCCGCCCCGGCACCCCCCGATGCGCACCTTCCTCGGAGTCCCGGTCAAGGTCCGCAACGAGGTCTTCGGCAACCTGTACCTCACCGAGAAACGCAATGGGCGCGATTTCGACGACGAGGACGAGGCGCTGTTGGCCACCCTGGCCGTGGCCGCGGGCGTGGCGATCGACAACGCCCGGCTCTACGAGCAGGCACGAAGCCGGCAGCACTGGCTGGAGGCCAACGCCGAGATCACGGAGAGCCTGCTCTCCGGTATGGAGGAGCCCGCTGTACTGGAACTGATCGTCACACACGCCAGGCGCATTCTCCGGGCCGACATGGGAGCTCTCGCCATCCCCGAGGGGGACAGCGGAACCCTCCGTGTCCGCCTGGCGTCCGGGGCGAAAGCCGACCGGCACTCCGGCCTGGTCCTGCCCCGTCGCGGCACATTCGTGGGAGCGGCAGCGGACGCCGGAAAACCCATCACCAGCAGCGATATCGCCCACGACCCCCGCATCACCGCCGGCCCGCCACGCTGGCAGGGACTCGGACCCGCCGTGGCGACCCCGATGGTCACCGAGGACGGGGTACGCGGAGTGCTGCTCCTGGCACGCACGGATCCGCTGGCTGTGTTCACGGAAGTGGAGACCGCTCCGCTGCTGGCCTACGCCGGCCAGGCCGCACTGGCGATGGAGGTTGCGCAGCGGAGAAGGGACGCAGAGCAGATCGCACTGCTGGAGGACCGCGACCGCATCGCGCGCGACCTGCATGATCTCGCCGTCCAGAGGCTCTTCGCCACCGGCATCTCCGTGCAGAGCGCACTGCGCTTCGTGGACCATCCGGAAGCGCGTGAGCGGCTGCTGCGGGCCGTCGACGACCTGGACGAGACGACCCGGATCATTCGATCCACCATCTTCGGCCTGCGGCGACACTCCGAAGAGGCCACACACCGCAGTCTCCGGGTGCGTCTTGTCGGGGTGATCGAGGATGTCGTCGCAGCCCTCGGGTTCACGCCCGCGGTCAGGATGGACGGCCTGATCGACACCGACGTTCCCCCGGCTGTGGCCGAGGCGCTGGAAGCAGTCCTCGGCGAGGCCCTTTCCAACGTGGCACGACACGCCTGTGCGACCTCCGCAGACGTGTCGTTGACCGTCGCCGGGGGAGAGGCCAGGCTGGTCGTGCTGGATGACGGCATCGGCTACTCGGAGGAATCACCACGCTACAGCGGGTTGCGGAATCTGGAGGAGCGGTCCGAAAAACTGGGTGGCCGCTTCGTGGTCCGGAAGGGTGAGGCGGGGGGAACCCGGCTGGAATGGTGCGCGCCGGTCACCTGACCGTGAAGCAAGTCCCTCCCCGTTTCAGCCGGACATGACGTCGCGCAGCCGTCGGCGAGGCGTGTCCGGTCCTGGAGGTCCGTACCCGAACCGGATGAGCATCTGGGGGTTCGGCCCCATGCCGGGATCGTAGGTGTGCAGGGCGGCCCGTATCCCCGGCCACTCGATCGCCTGGAAGAAGAGTGAGGTGCGCACACCGAGGTCGGTGGCGGTGAGAAGCACGCGCTCCAGCGCCTGCCCAGCCGTCACCCAGTCGGACGGCCGGTCACCGCGGGTGGTCAGGACCCCGATGTTCGCCCGCCTCTCGAAGTCGGCGGCTGTCCGGCGACCCGTCGGTCCTGCGGCGGCGAAGTCGCGCAGAGGAAGCGCGCCCCGCCTGTCCCGGGAGCCGAGGGCTGTCAGCGGGATGCCGTCCCGTCCGTCGTCCCGGACCCAGGAGCGGCTCTCGGCGCGCCGGGCCGGGTCTTGCTCGTTGCGCCTCTCCGCTTCGGCCGTCGCACTGAGCAGGCGGGCCGTGACGGCACCGGTGGGCATCCGGAGAATGGCCCCCTCCTCGCGTGCCGCATCGGTCAGCGCGAGCACCACGGACGCCGGGAGCCGGAGATTCGAGAAGGGCTCTCGGCTGCTGTGCCGCCGCCACACCGAGTCGTACAGTTCGCCGTGGCCGCTCGGCGGTCGGTCGCGGCGCCACGCGCTGACGCTGGCAAGCAGGTCCGGCCTGGACGGGTCCGGAAGGGTGCGCACGTTCGTCTCCCACCCCTCATGGATCATGGCGACCCGCAGATTGAACAGAGCAGCGCCCCCGGAGATGTGCAGGGCCCGGTGCCGGGGGTCGGCGTAGCGGAGTGACCGCTCGGATGCCGAGAGCACCTCTACAGTCAGGGGAGCCCGTCCGAGCCGAAACCGCCACGGCTGCGTGTTGTGGATGGACGGCGCGGCCACCGCCGCCGTCACGAAGCGAGCAAGGGCCGCATCGTCCAGAACACCGGATGCCATCATCGCTGTCCTCTCCACCTGCCGGACGGGCGCCTACCCCCGCCGGGGTTCGGGCGGGGGCCGGACGCCGGACTCGGTGGCGATCACCGCAGCTTGGACCCGCCGCTCGACTCCGAGTTTGCCGAGAAGCCGTGAGATGTTGTTCTTGACCGTCTTCTCGGAGAGGTACAGCCGCTCGCCGATCTGCCGATTCGTCAGTCCTTCGCCGATCAAGGCCAGAATCTCCCGCTCACGCGGCGACAGGCCGACCAACGGACCACGCTCCGAGCCCTCGCCCGGAGAACCCCGCAGGCTGCGGAGGAGCCGGCCCGTGGTCGCCGGATCCAGCATGGACTGGCCGGCGGCCACCGTCCGCACCGCGGTGAGCAGGTCGGAGCTCTTGATCTGTTTGAGCACATACCCGGCGGCACCGGCCAGGATCGCGTCCAGCAACGCGTCGTCGTCGTCGAACGACGTCAGCATGAGACAGGCGAGTTCCGGCATGCGGGAACGAAGCTCACGGCAGACGGTGATCCCGTCACCGTCCGGCAGTCGGACATCCAGCACCGCCACGTCCGGGCGCAGCGCCGGACCGCGTGCCAGAGCCTGGTCCGCGCCGCCTGCCTCACCCACCACGTGAATGTCGGGCTCCGCCCCGAGGAGATCGTGCAGACCGCGACGGACCACCTCGTGGTCGTCGACGAGGAAGACGCGGATGAGTGATCCGTCCGGCGCGGCTGAGGGCGCGGTGTCGGTCATGCGGAACCCTCCTGGTCCACGCGCGGTCGCGGTGCGGAACCATCGTCGCCCGGTGCCCCGGAGTCCGCCAGGGCCGACCGGTCCCCGGGGCGGGTGCGGCCGGGGGAGTCCGGTGGTCGGTCGAGCCGGAAGTCGACATCCACGACTCCCTCGACGGACCAGGTCATCCGGGCAGCCAGCGGCACCAACGCAGTGTCCCGGAAGAAGCCGGTGAGAGTCACTATGCCCTCCTGCACATGGATCTGAACGGTCGGTTCGCCGAGCGGGAACAGCGGCCGCACGACCTGGTCGCGCACCTCCTGCCCGATGTCCCCGTCGGGCCGGAGGAACACCTTCAGCAGGTCGCTTCGGCTGACGATCCCTACGAGGTGGTCCTCGGCGTCGACGACGGGGAGTCGTTTGAGCCTGCGTCGTGCCATGGCGCGCGCCGCATGGGGGAGGGCAGCGTCCGACCGGACCGAAACCGCCGGGGCGCTCATCAGGTCACGTGCGATCACCGCACCGGCCTTCACCAGTTCCTCCAGCTGCCGGGCCTGGTCGACGAGGGAGGAGGGCCCCTCGCGGTGTTCCTCCTTCGGCAGCAGGTCGGCCTCGGAGACCACACCGACCACCCTGCCGTCGCCGGCGAGCACGGGAACGGCGCTGACGTGCCACTGCTCCATCGTCTGAACGATCTCCTTGAAGGAGGCGTCCGGCCCGACGGCCACGACGGTGTGCGTCATCACGTCGTTCACCACATGCGGGGATTCGTTCACGGCGATTCCTCCGTGAGCGGCGCGAGTCCGTACGGGCCGTACGTGTCGAGAAGGCGGCGGCGCGCGCGCTGCAGCCGGTGGCCGATGATCCGGGCGACGTGCCAGGCCAGCTCGTATCCCAGTTCCGGGTCGGCTTCGCACAGCCGCCGCACCCTGGCCGCATCGAACTCGAGAGCGGTCACCCTGCTGACGGTCCGGGCGCTCAGCTGCCACTCGTACGGCGGGAAGAACCAGGACCATCCCAGGAGGTCTCCGCAGTGCAGGGTCTCCACGATCACCGGAGGGTGCCCGGGAACGCCGAGGTCGAGTCGGACGGACCCGCTGCGCACTACCCAGAAACGGTCCGCCCGGCGGCCTTCGCGGAAAATGCGGGTGTCCTGCGGAAACTCCACCTCCGCTCCGTAGTCGAGCAGGCGTTTCCGGCCGTTGGCGGACAGTTCCTCCAGAAGATGCAGGCTGGTGGCCACGATGCCGTGCTCCTCTCCGCTCCGGCAGTGGAGTCGACGCTCCGGGGACCGTCATGGACAGAGTCCCCCGCGCGCGGTCCGACATACAGGGGCCACACGGCCCGGCTGTCGGCCGGCCGGCCTACGGCCTGCCGGACAGCCCGGCCCGTGCACCCGTTCTCCGCCGCGGGGGCAGCTGCCACGATTCGACCTGGCTCTGCGCCACAGCGGGCACTGGGGCATCCGCCTTCGCATCACGGACGACTGCTTGAACATCAGCGTGCCCGAAGGGGCCCGGGAACCCGTGCGACTCGCCTTCGGCCGCCGCACCTTCGCCGTGCCCCCGGGGGGCTTCCGGGCGCTGGAGCTGCCTCCCTCCGACAGCTGGGAGCCGACCGGCTCCGCCCCGGGACCTGTGGCCCCTGTCCCCGCGTCCGCCAGGTGGCGAAGCTGTGAACACCACGGCGGTGCTCGGGCCGCCC
This sequence comes from Streptomycetaceae bacterium MP113-05, assembly GCA_000497405.1. GTDB lineage: Bacteria > Actinomycetota > Actinomycetes > Streptomycetales > Streptomycetaceae > Streptomyces. The sequence goes on from KI547037.1 coordinate 66,170, forward strand.
GCATCAGGGAGGTGGACCATGCCTCATGCGGTGACCGTCGGCCTCGACGGCTCCCGGGAGAGCGCGGCGGCTGTCGACTGGGCCGCCCGGGAAGCTCTGCTGCGCGGCGCAAGGCTGGACATCGTGCAGGTGAGGGATACGGGCCCGTACCCGTACTCGCCGATTCTGGACGACCAGGTCGAGCGTGACTGGGGTGAGCAGACGACGCGGGAGGCCGAGGCCGCCCTCGCACGGCGCTACCCCGCCCTGGAGACGACCGCACAGCTGTACTCCGGCCGTCCCTCCAAAGTGCTCGACACCCTCAGCGAGTCCTCGGAGTTGCTCGTCCTGGGCTCCCGCGGGGTGGGCCCGGTGACGGGATTCGTCGTGGGTTCTGTGGGCCTGCCCGCGGTGGCGCACGCCCACTGCCCGGTGATCCTGGTCCGCAACCGTCCGGTTCGGGAGGACGAGTCGGGCGACGGTGAACCCCCTCGCGGGGACGTCGTGATCGGACTCAAGACACTCGACCCGCCCGAGGAACCACTCGGATTCGCATTCGAGACGGCGGCTCGCTGGGATTGCCGACTGATCGCCGTGCACGGCTGGGAACTGCCGCCGTCCTACGGGCTCCGTCCGATTCCTGTGGAACCGGGACTGACGGAAGAATTGACCCGGGAGAAGTCAGAGGCGCTGCGCACTTTCCTCCTCCCCTGGCAGGCGAAGTATCCCAGTGTCCGGACGGAGGCCCGCACCGACTGCGACTGGCCCGCGCGCCAGCTCCTGCTGGCCTCCACCGGTGCCGGGCTCGTCGTGGTGGGCCGGCGTGCCCGCTCCGCACGCGTGGGGACACATTTGGGATCGGTCGCTCACGCCGTACTGCATCACGCAGCCATGCCGGTGGCCGTCGTGCCACATGTGTGACCCGGCGTGTTCCGCTCGGGACAGGCACGCCAGGTGAGGTGAGGACATGAGGCTCCACACGTACGAGTTCGAGGGCGTCCGGCCCGGCATCCGGTCCTTTCCCGCCTCCCCGGGCTCCGCGGGCTCAGGGAAGTGGCAGGGCATCTCATGAAGGGAAGCCGGCCGCCCGGCCCGAACAACGTACCCGTCGCCCGGGGGCGAAACCCGTTGCGCAGGCCTGTGGACCGTCTGCAGCACCGGCTGGAGCTGCTCCTGGCGCTCATGGTGGTGGCCGGAGCGATCATGGTGGCAGTCGTCGCGGGGAACGCCGAGTACGCGTCGCAGAGCAGCGTCCTGCAGGAGCAGCGTGCCCAACGACACCAGGTCGCGGCTGTGCTCACCACGGACGTCCGGACCTCCCCGGCCGCCGACGGCGCCGACATGGCCGGCCGGGCCGGCGTCCGATGGACGGACGCAGACGGCGAACGTCACACCGGCTCGGCCCCGGTCCGGGCGACCCAGGAGAAGGGCGACACGATCCGCATCTGGACGGACGGGTCCGGGCGCATGACGGGCCCGCCGCGGTTCACCTCCGCGGAGACCGCCGCATGGGTGGCCGCCCTGATGTCGGCAGGTGCGGTCGCAGCAGCCGGCATCGGCGCACGCTACGGCCTGCGGCGGCTGGCCGACAGGCACCGGTACCGGGCCTGGGAAGAGGAGTGGCGAATCGTCGAACCGACGTGGTCGCGCCGGCGGCGGGCCTGAACACGGGGCTGCCGGATCCGCTGACCGCAGCAGGGAGTGATGAGGATGAAAGCGGTAGTCGCACCACGTGGTGCGCCACTCCACGGCCCGTCCGGTGCACCGCCACCATCGGTCTCCGGCGGTGCCCGCGTGTCGACGGACGGAAGGGAGTGAAACGGCATGGAACTGCCACTGGTTGCCGCCACGGACGGCTCGACGTCCAGCCTCGCGGCGCTTGACTGGGCAGCGGACCACGCGGCGCGGCACGAACTTCCGCTGCGGGTGGTTCACGCATCGCTGTGGGAACGCTACGAGAAGGTGCTGCCGGACGTCAGCGCGGAGCGTCCACCGCTTCAGGTACTGGCGGACCACATCGTCGCCTCCGGGGCGGAACGGGCCAGGCTCCGGCAACCCGCGGTCAAGGTGACCACGGACGTCCTTCCGCAGGAGCCGGAGGCCGGCCTGGTGCAGGAGAGTTACGAAGCAGCCGCAGTGGTCACCGGCAACCGGGGGCGCGGAGGTCTCCCGGGAATGCTGTTGGGGTCGGTCGGCCTCGCCGTCGCCGCACGGGCCCACTGCCCCGTCGTTGTCGTGCGGGGAGAGCAGGCAGACTGGGAGGATGTCTCGCGACCTGTCGTGCTGGGGGTCGGCGATCTCGCGGAAGGCCCCGCGGCCACGGTCTTCGCCTTCCGCGAGGCCCGGCTGAGGAACTCACCCCTGCGCGCGGTGCGGGCCTGGCGCTGTCCGGCGTTCGAAACAGTGGAAGACCCGCTCTTCACGCAGGACCCGGCCCGCGTGCACGAGGAACGCGCATCCGCAGTCCTGACCGAAGTGCTGTACGGCCCGAGGCGCGAGTACCCGGGGGTCGAAGTACAGCGTCAGCCAGCCGAAGGGCCGCCGCAGCGGGTGCTCGTGGACGAGTCGGCCGGCGGCAGTCTGCTCGTGGCGGGCGCCCCGCGGCGCCACGGTCACACCGGCCTCCAACTCGGGCGGGTGACCCATGCCCTTCTCCACCACTCCGCCTGTCCCGTCGCCGTCGTCCCCGCGTCCGCGTGAGGACACGGTGAACGGTTCCGCCGGTGTCGATCGCGGCTGGCTGCTTCTTTCCCTGGTTCTGACTTCCGTGGTCGGCCTTGCCGACGGCCTGCTCGGCCGCGAGTCCGTGCTCGCGGGACTCCTCGTGGTCGGCCCCGTCGTGGCCTGCGCTCGTTTGGACGCGCGACGTACCGCGCTCGTGGGCGGTTACGCGCTGCTGCTGGCACTGCTTCTGGGGCCCGTCAACGACATCTGGGGTACAGCGGATCACCTGCTGCGCATCGTCGTACTGGCCACCGGCTCCGTGCTCTCCGTATACCTGGCACGCAGTCGGACGCTGCGTGAGCACGCCCTCGGCAACGTGGCCAGGGCGGCGCAGGAGGCCATCCTGCTGCCCGTCTCTGAGCAGGTCGGCGGTGTGCGCATCGCCACACGTTACCGATCGGCGAGCCGGGACGCCCTGGTCGGAGGCGATCTCTTCGACGTGGTGAACGCCCGTATCGGCGTGCGGGTGCTCATCGGGGACGCGAGGGGGAAGGGGATCAGTTCCACGCAGACTGCTGCCGCAGCCCTCCGCGGTTTCCGGAACGCCGCCTACACGCAGGCCACGTTGCCGGAGGTGGCGAAGTCCATGGAAGCCGAACTCGTCGGCCGGATCGGGCCCGAGGACTTCGTGACGGCCGCCCTCGCCGAGTTCTCGCCGGGTCAGGTCACCCTCGTCAACTGCGGTCACCACCCGCCTGTGCTGCTGGACGGGGACGTGTCCTTCCTGGAGCCCCACGAGCCGGAGCCACCTCTCGGCATGGGCAGCACACCGCGGGTCCGCACCGTCAGGCTGCAACCGGGCCAGCGGGTGCTTCTCTACACCGACGGGCTGGCCGAAGCACGGAACGCCGACGGCGAGATGTTCGACGTGCTCTCCGGAGCCCATCGGATCGGCGGGCTCATGGACCCGGAGGAGGCGCTGGACGCGATGCTGGAGCTGATGGATGCCCACACCGGAGGCTCGCGTGACGACGACGTCGCGCTGGTGCTGTGCCGCCCCCTCTAGACTTTTCCGTCGGCGGGCGTGGTCTGCCTGCCCAGGAACTGCTCAGCCCAGATGATCTTCCCGTCGTCGTGGTGCCGGGAGCCCCATCGGTCGGCGACCTGGGAGATCACCATGAGCCCGCGTCCTCCCTCGTCGAACATCCGCGCCCGGCGGATCCGCGGCACCGCGCTGCTGCCGTCCGCGACCTCACAGGTCAGCGACGTCTCCCGGATGAGGCGCAGCCGTAGCGGGGCGGCGCCGTACCGAATGGCGTTGGTGACCAGTTCACTCGCGATCAGCTCGGTGGTGAAGGTCAGTTCGTCGAGTCCCCACCGGGTCAGCTGCTGGGACACGTTCTTGCGCACGTCGCCGACCGCGGCGGGGTCCGCCGGAACCTCCCACTCGGCCACCTGGTCGGGGGCCAGCACGTGGGTGCGGACGAGCAGCAGGGCGATGTCGTCTGCGGGCCGGTCCTGCAGCACGGACGCGACGACACTGTCGCACGTCTGCTCCAGAGATCCCGTGTGCCGGTGCAGCACCTCCCGAAGGGCGGTCGGTCCCGCGTCGTCGTCCGAGTCCGTGCCGCTCAGAAGGCCGTCGGTGAAGAAGGTGAGGAGCGTCCCGGACGGCACGTGGAGGCGGGAGGACTCGAACGGATGGCCGCCCGAGCCCAGCGGAGGCCCTTGCGGAATCTCGGGAGTCTCCACCAGTCCGTCGGGTGTGACCAGCACGGGTGGGGGGTGTCCGGCGCGGGCCACCTCGCACTGGGCGGTCACCGGGTCGTAGACGGCGTACATGCAGCTGGCGCCCTGGCCTGAGGCCTGTGTGGGCCCGCCCTCCTCCCCGTACTCCCGTCCCGAACTGACGACCAGGTCGTCCAGACGGGTGAGCAGCTCGTCCGGAGGAAGATCCATGTCGGCGAGCGTGCGGACGGCAGTGATCAGCCGGCCCATGGTCGCTGCGGCTGCTATCCCGTGCCCGACCACATCGCCCACGACGAGTGCCACCCGGGCACCGGACAGGGGGATCACGTCCAGCCAGTCGCCGCCGACGCTCGCTGTCGAGGCGGGCAGGTAACGGGACGCCACCTGCACGGCCGGGTGCCGCTGCGGCAAGCGGGGCAGCAGGTCCCGCTGCAGAGTGAGCGCCGCGGCGCGCTCCCGGGTGTACCGGCGCGCGTTGTCCACGCAGACGGCGGCTCGTGCGGTGATCTCGCGAGCCAGCAGCAGGTCGTCGCTGTCGAACGGGAGCGGTGTGCGATGCCGGAAGAACTGAACGATGCCCAGAGTGGTCCCGCGTGCCACCAGCGGGACACCCATGATCGAGTGGAGGCCGTGCTCGCCTGCCGACTGCCGTCGGGCGGGCAGTTGCTCCAGCCAGCGCTGTACCTCGGGGGATTCCATGTCCTTTCGGTACGCCTGCCCGCTGCGCAGGGCGCAACCCGGGGGGGAGTCCTCGGAGTGGGCGTGGGCCTCGCCCGGTCGGATCACCGCCTCGGGGCAGCCTTCGACCACCGACTGCTGGGCCACGCGCCGGAAGAGCAAGGGCTTTCCCACCGGAAGTGTGGGGTCCACCTCATCGCCGTCGAGTACGGCGTCGAGTAGGTCGACGGTGACGAAGTCGCAGAACTCGACGCCTACGTCCGCTAGTTCCTGAGCGGTCTGTGAGACGTCGAGCGACCGGCCCACCCGGTCGCCGGCGTCGTTCACGATCGCCAGTCGCCGCCGGGCCCGGGCTTGTTGCGTCATGTCGATGAAGGCCAGGCACAGTGCGCGCACCTCGTCGCCCGAGCCGGACAGCGGGGACACGACGACGGACCACAGGTTCTCCCCCGAACCGTTCACGGACGGGGCCCGGGCTGTGTGCCGGAGGGTCTCTCCGCTCCTGGTGACGCGTTCCGCGGCCAGGGACAGCTCGCCCATCGAGCCTGGAAGCAGCAGGTCCACGTTCTCATGCAGGAGCCCCCGCTCGCTCCGCCCGGTGACGCGCAGCATCTCTCCGTTCATGGCAACGAGCCGTGCCCGCGTGTCACAGAGGGCCACCGGGATGTCCAGCTGGTCCCAGGCCCATTCCTTCAGAAGTGCTGGTGCGGTGCCGTCGCGGCGTGAGTGGTTCGCGCAGGGCTCGGCCCGGACCAGCCACCTGACCCGGCGCCGGACGCTCGTAAGAGGGAGGACGTGGACGTTCAGCTCGGTCTCCTGACCGTCCCGCCGGACTGCCACCACACGGCCGGACCATTCGTGGCCGGCGGCGAAATCTTCCCGGAGGTCGGCGGGCAGAGAGTGGGCGAGCAGCTCACCGATCGGCCGTTCCAGCACCTCGTCGAAGGAGTAGCCCAGCAGAACGGAGGCTCCGTTTCCCCACGCCCTGACCACACCCCGATCGTCAAGGACGGCGAAGGACTCGCCCGGGCCCTCCGTCTGTGGCTGGTGTGTACGCGTGGTGTCTTCCATGACTCCGGCATTTCTCGTCGCCGGTCCGCAGGCCGTGTGCCCGCTCGCCTACGCCGATGCCGTCCTCCTTTCCGTATGCGGGGTGGTTCGGTCCCGTCCCGTGCCGATGTCCACCGGAGTGCAGCAGTCCCCGAAGGCGGAGGTGTGAGGGATGAGTACGCGCACGGTGTGTGGGCGCTTCGAGCCGACTGTGACCGGAAGTCCGCGCCGGCCCGGCAGGTGCGCTTCGGAGCAGGTCCAGACCGCCGACGCCGTCACGATCGCACTCGACGCCGACGTGATCACTCCGGGAAGACCGGCGTACCCGTCTCTGTTCATCCCGGCACCTCCGTAGCGGTCGGGGGACACTCCCATTGTCGCTCTTCCGCGACCAACCGGCAGAGGCCCTACGTCCCCGCGTGATGACGGACCGGCCTTGATTCCTCAAGGAAACCTCTGATCGTGGCGCGCATCCGGCCGGGGAACGTGTTTGCAGACCCCTCCCGCAACAGCGGGTCCTGGACCCCGGCCACGTGGCGGGCGAGGGGCGGCGACGGCGAGGACGAGAACCGGGTGGTGAGGGTGCCCGGCTCAGCCGTGGCCCCGGAGCCACTCCGCCCCGGGGCCGGGGCCGGGGCCGGTCCGGGGCTCCTGGTCCCGGGCGGAGGGCCGTGAAGCCCCTGCACGCACTCGGGCCATGCGGGTCACGCTGGCAACGGTGCGCCGCACCACCGCCGACTGGTGCGGGAGGTCAGGGTGAGGAGGACATGAGCATGAAAGCGTACGTGTACCACGGTCCCGGCAGGGCCGACTGGCAGGATGTGCAGGACCCCGGACTGCAGGATCCCTCCGATGTGATCGTCCGAGTCGACGCCGTCACCGTCTGCGGTACCGACCTGCACATCCTGAAAGGCGACGTCCCCGACGTACAGCCGGGCACGGTTCTGGGTCACGAGGCTGTGGGGGAGGTCGTCGAAACCGGTGAGGCCGTGCGTTCCGTCCGCCCTGGTGACCGCGTTCTCATCTCGTGCATCTGCCCCTGCGGACGCTGTGGCTATTGCCGTGCCGCGGCCTACGGGCAGTGCCGGAACGGCGGCGGATGGATCCTTGGCCATCTGATCAACGGCACGCAGGCCGAGTACGTCCGGGTCCCTTCGCCGACCACTCGGTCCACCCTCTGCCCGGGGCCGTCCCAGCACGCGAGGCCGTGCTGTTCGCGGACATCCTGCCCACCGCGTACGAGGTGGGGGTGCTCAACGGCGCAGTGCGGCCGGGCGACACCGTGGTGATCGTGGGCACCGGGCCGATCGGCCTCGCGACGGTCCTCACCGCACGCCTGTACTCACCCCTACGCGTCGTGGCCGTCGATCTCGCGCTTTCCCGGCTCGAGGCAGCGGTCCGGCTCGGCGCCGACGCCCACGTGCTGGCGGGGGACGATCCCGAACGCCTCGTCCTCGACCTGACCGGAGGCCAGGGCGCCGACGTCGCCGTCGAGGCCGTAGGCGTGCCCGAGAGCTTCGAGCTGTGCACCCGCATGGTTCGTCCAGGGCTTGATCAAGTTCCGTGAGGGTCGGGGTTGTTGAGGATGCCCAGGAGTGGGAGGGCTCGTTCGGGCTGGTCGCGGATTGCGCGGGTGGTCTTGGCGATGTTGGCGGCTCCGAGGGTTTTGAGCAGGCCGATGGCGAGGTTGCGGAGGGTGGCCATGGCGCGTGGTGCGGTGCCGGTGTGGAGGGTGGAGGCGTCCTCTGCGTAGGTGACGTCTCTGACGTGGTGGAGGGCTTCGATGCTCCAGTGGCCGCGGACGGCGGCGGCCAGTTCGGCGGGGGTGGTCTGGTGGGCGTCGAGGCTGGTGACGGCGTAGACCGTCTCACGACTCTCGCGTCGGCCGGTCTGCAGGCGACGGCGGTGGACGCGGAGGGCGAGGTGGGCGTGGGGGAAGGCGATTCCGCCGAGTTCGTCGGCGATGCCGCAGGTCTTGATGGAGCGGGATTCGTGGCGGCCGTGTCCGGTGGAGGATGTGGTGTGCTGGACGGGGACGTCGGACCAGGGCAGGGCGGCGAGCTGCCGGTGGGCGGTCGGCTGATTGCGCTTGATCACGGCGATGTAGTGGGCGTTCTTGGTCTCGACCAGCCAGGTGACGTTCGCTTGGACCGAGTGCAGGGCGTCGAAGGTGACGAGAGCTCCGTCCAGGTCCAGCCCTTCGAGCAGGGGCCGGAAGTGCGCGGTCTCGTTCGTCTTCGCTCCGACCTCGGCCTGGGCGAGGGTCAGGGCCCGGTGGTGGGTGACGGCGGAGAGCAGGTGCCTGCGGCCGGCGGTCAGGCGGGCCGATCCCCTCAGCGACTTGCCGTCGACGGCGATCACCCGCCGTTGCTCCGGCTCCGGTCCCGCGGCGTTCCGGCCGGCGAGGTAGGCGCCGATCGCCTTGTCCAGGGCGTCACCGTCGACGGCCGCCAGCACACGGCCGATCGTGGTCCGCGAAGGGGCACGGCGCCACTGCAGCGGATGCCGTCGGACGCCGACGGCCATCAGCACGGTCTCCGAGGCCCGCGCCGTCCACTCGGCGATCTCGTCGACGGTCCTCGCTCCCGAGACGGCCGCGCAGGCACAGACGAGGAGGATCGCGGTCAGCGAGTACCAGCGGCCCCGCCTCGCACGCGGGTCGGGCACCTGGTCCAGGAACGTCCGCAGGTCAGCGACTTGACCGATGTCCAGCGGACCCAGCCTCACCAACACCGGCGGGATGGGAGAAGATACAGCGGCAGGCACGGGCCACCTCATGATCATCGGGCTTAAGACACCACAATGATCACGAAGCCCGTGCCTGCTCTGCTATGCACCCCAACCGGTCACCACCAGACCAGCGCCACGTCTCCGGAACTTGATCAAGCCCTGGGGTTCGTCCGGGCGGGCACGTCGCGAACGTCGGCTCCAGTTGTCCGGCGCATCTTTCGGGAATACCTTCGAGGGCGTGGGCTCTTCGCCATTGCGGAAGGGCTGACTCGGGACGGGATTCTTTGTCCCTCTGCGTCCGACCCGCAGAGAAACAGGCATCGGTCCGGCGATGCATGGTCGAAAAGTGCGGTGCGGACGATATTGCAGAACCAGCGCTACACGGGTCATCAGGTATGGAGTCGACAGCGCAAGGAAGAGATGTTGATAGACGTCGAGGACGTCGCGCTAGGCCATGAGACCCGGCAGCGCTGGCACGTCCCAGAGAAATGGGTGTGGTCGACGACGATCGGGCACGAGCCAATCATCGACATGAGTACGTATCAGCAGGTGCAAGAGGTGTTGGCTGCCCACGGTCGTACTCGCCGTTACAGGGAAACATCGAGGACGCGGCATCCGTACGTCTTCCGAGGGCGACTCCACTGTGGTATATGCCAACGCTAGTGTCGCGTGATTCCGTTAGCGTTATTTGATTCTCTGTGGCAGGGTCTCTTGGTGTGGAGCTCTCCGTGGAACAGACCGCCGAGTTGCGGGAGTTGGTGAACAGCCGGGACGCACCCGCCGACATGGCGACGCGGGGCCGGATCGTGCTGTGGTCGGGCGAAGGCCGTCGGCGTAAGGACATTGCCGAGCTGCTTGGTGTATCGCTTCCGACGGTGGACCGCTGGAAGCGGCGTTATGCCGAGCTCGGACTGGCGGGCCTGGAAGGCGACCGGCCCGGCGGCGCACGGGAACAGGTGCCGGCGCGGGTGCGGGCCCGGGTGATCGCGCTGACGCGCATGACGCCGCCGGACGGCACGGGGCTTTCGCACTGGTCCACACGCGAGTTGGCGAAGTACCTGAAGCGGGTCGAGAACATCACGGTGTCCTGGCACTACATCGCGCGGATCTGGCGGGAGGAGGGTCTGAAGCCGCACCGGTCCGGCACCTTCAAGATTTCGAAGGATCCGGCCTTCGCGGAGAAGGTGACTGATGTGATCGGCCTGTATCTGGACCCGCCGGGTGGCGCGGTGGTCCTCTCGATCGACGAGAAGACGCAGATCCAGGCGCTGGACCGGACGCAGCCGGTGCTGCCGGTCGCCCTCGGGGCGAGCGAGAAGCGCACCGCCGACTACGTGCGGCACGGCACCACGAACCTGTTCGCCGCCCTGAACGTGACCACCGGTGAAGTGCTCGGTGAGTGCAAGCCGTCCCGGAACGGCAAGGACTTCCTGGCCTTCCTCAAGAAGGCGGTGAAACCGCACGCGGGGAAGGACATCCATGTTGTCCTCGACAACCTCTCGACGCACACCACCCCCGAAGTCAAGGAGTGGCTGGCGAAGAACCCACACGTCCACTTCCACTTCACCCCCGTCGGCTCCTCGTGGCTGAACCAGATCGAGATCTGGTTCGGACTCCTGACCCGTCAGTCCATCCGGCGCGGAACGTTCGCCAGCGTCAACGTCTTGATCAAACAGATCCGTGACTACATCAACACCTGGAACACGACTGCGAAACCGTTCACCTGGACCGCGACCGCCGGCGACGTCCTCGCAAAGGTTCGCCTCGTCGCGACTAACGCGAAGAAACTCGTCAATAACAACGCGAACTGACATAAACAGGATCACGAGACACTAGATGCAGGGCCAGCGCAATCACGGAGAGCCTTACTGCCGGTGTCGTTACCCGGAGGAATACGCTCGCGCCGAACATGTACGGCACCCCGGTAACGTCTACCTTCGCGAGCATGATCTGATCAGGCCAGTGGATGAGTGGGCTGCTCACATTTGCTCCCCGCACCGCCTGGAAGAAGCCGTTCACGCTATGTGCGAGGCCCAAGGAGACCCGGATCAGGATTCTCGAGTGATGGCGGCGAAGAAAAAGATCAACGAATGCGACAATCGGCTCACTCGCTACCGGGACGCCCTGGACGCAGGCACAGACCCAGCGACGGTGGCTGCGTGGATATCCGAAGTTCAAGCGCTCAAGGCTGAGGCGCTTTCCACGCTGGCCGGGGCCCAGGGCCGTCAGCGACTCAGCGTAGTCGAGATCCGTGCCCTCCGTCGGAGGGCTGGCGGGTGCGCTGTCCAAGGCGACGGCCGAGGACAAGCGTGAGCTCTACCAAGCGCTGGGACTCCGCCTGACCTACGAGCCAGCCAGTACGACAGTGCGGGCCGAGGTGAACCTCGACCCGCAGGCCGTGGGGCTAAAGGTAGTGTCGGGAGGGGGACTTGAACCCCCACGCCCTGTAAAGGGCACTAGCACCTCAAGCTAGCGCGTCTGCCATTCCGCCACCCCGACAAAGGTGTGCGTCCGGCGGCCGGGGCCGCCTCGACGGGAACAACTCTAACATCGGCGTGCGGGTGGTCGATCACACCGCCTCTTGGGCGGCGGGTGGTCGAGGGGAGAGGATGGAGGCCCGCAATCTCAGGAGGCAGCGTGAGCCAGTCGAGCCCGGTACCGGAGCGCAGGGGCGAGGACGAGGTCGTCGACCTGTGCCGTGATCTGATTCGCATCGACACCAGTAACTTCGGCGGGAACGACGCCCGCGGCGAGCGGGCGGCTGCGGAGTACGTGGCGTCCATGCTGGCAGAGGTCGGTGTGGAGCCGAAGATCATCGAGTCCGAGCGGGGCAGGGCGTCCGTCGTCGCCCGGATCGAGGGGGAGGACTCCTCCCGGCCCGGTCTGCTCATCCACGGCCACACCGACGTGGTCCCTGCGAACGCCGAGGACTGGACGCACCACCCGTTCTCCGGTGAGATCGCTGACGGGTGCGTGTGGGGCCGCGGAGCGGTGGACATGAAGGACATGGACGCCATGACCCTCGCGGTGATGCGTGACCGGATGCGCAGCGGCCGGAGGCCGCCGAGGGACGTGGTGCTCGCCTTCCTCGCCGACGAGGAGGCCGGCGGCATCTACGGTGCCCGGCACCTGGTGGACCACCACGCGGATCTCTTCGAGGGCGTCACCGAGGCGATCGGCGAGGTGGGCGGATTCTCGTTCACCGTCAACGAGAACCTCCGGCTCTACCTGGTCGAGACCGCCCAGAAGGGCATGCACTGGATGCGGCTCACCGTGGACGGTACCGCGGGTCACGGTTCCATGACCAACGCCGACAACGCGATCACCGAGCTGTGCGAGGCGGTCGGGAGGCTCGGACGGCACCGCTTCCCCGTGCGGGCGACCAAGACGGTGCGGTCCTTCCTGGACGAGCTCTCGGACGCACTGGGCACCGAACTCGACCCCGAGGACATGGAGGAGACCCTCACCAAGCTCGGTGGGATCGCCAAGATCATCGGCGCCACTCTGCAGAACACCGCGGCGCCCACGCAGCTCGGTGCCGGTTACAAGGTGAACGTCATTCCGGGGCAGGCCACGGCGCACGTCGACGGGCGGTTCCTGCCGGGGCACGAGGAGGAGTTCCTCGCCGACCTGGACCGCGTCCTCGGCCCCCGGGTGCGGCGCGAGGACGTGCACGCCGACAAGGCACTGGAGACCACGTTCGACGGTGCCCTGGTGGAGGCCATGCAGTCCTCGCTGCGGGCGGAGGACCCGGTGGCGCGTGCCGTGCCGTACATGCTCTCCGGAGGCACGGACGCCAAGTCCTTCGACGACCTGGGCATCCGCTGTTTCGGGTTCGCGCCGCTCAAGCTGCCCCCGGACCTCGACTTCGCCGGCATGTTCCACGGCGTGGACGAGCGTGTGCCGGTGGACGGTCTCCAGTTCGGCGTGCGGGTGCTGGACCGTTTCCTGGACCAGTGCTGAGTCGGACTCCGAACTTTCGCACCCCTGTGCGGGATTACTCATGAAGAGTGAATGAGTCTCCGGAGTCGTAGCCCGGCTTCCCCCTCCTCGTTACACGGTGTGCGGTCCGCAGTATGGGATCGCATTGTCAACTAGGAGGAACAATGCTCAAGAAGGTCGTCGCCACCGCGGCTGCCACCGGCTCCCTCGTGCTCGCTGGCGCGGGCATGGCCGTCGCCGACGCCGGCGCCAACGGTGCCGCCGTGAACTCCCCGGGCGTGCTGTCCGGCAACGTGGTCCAGGTTCCCGTCCACGTGCCCGTCAACGTGTGCGGCAACACCGTGAACGTCATCGCGCTGCTGAACCCGGCGTTCGGCAACGCCTGCGTCAACGACTGAGGTCGTTCGCCCCGTGAGGGGTAACCGCCGCGCGGCCCCGGAGTGCGAGCCATGTGCTCCGGGGTCGTCGGCCTTCTGGACGAGTCGATGCGACGGTACGAACCGCGCAGATTCGTGATTTCGTGAGAAATGAAGTCAGGGGAAGAACCATGCGACAGGTCACCAGAAAAGGCCTGATCACCGTGGCCGCGGCGGGCGGCGTGCTTGCGATCTCGGGAGGCTCCGCCTTCGCCGACGCGACCGCTGACGGCGGCGCCGCGAACTCGCCCGGCGTGCTGTCCGGCAATTCGGTGCAGGCACCGGTCCACGCACCGGTCAACGCGTGCGGGAACACCGTGGACGCTGCGGCTCTGCTGAACCCGGCGTTCGGCAACACCTGCGTCAACGACGGTGGCCACGGCCCGGCGAAGTCCGACGGCGGCCACCACGGTGGCGGCCAGCAGGGTCCCGACGGGGGCACCCACCAGGACGGTGGCCACCAGGGCGGCGGCAGCACCGCGAACAGCGGCGCCGTCAACTCGCCGGGCGTCGGTTCCGGCAACAACGTGCAGGTCCCGATCGAGGTGCCGGTCAACGCCTGTGGCAACGGCATCGATGTCGCCGGCCTGCTGAACCCGACCTTCGGCAACTCCTGTGTCAACGAGTCGGGGGAGACCCCGCAGGAGGAGCCGCCGAACGCGCCGGAGGAGGAGACCCCGGAGCCGGAGACTCCCGAGGAGCCGAAGCCCGAGGTCCCGAAGGAGCCGAACGCGCCGGAGACTCAGACCGTCACCCAGCCGGAGCTCGCCCAGACCGGTGCCGACTACCAGATCGAGACCGCCTTGGGCATGGGTGCCAGCCTGCTTCTCGGCGGCAGCATTCTGTACCGGCGCGCCCGCGCAGCCCAGCGCTGACGCACTCCGCACGACCACCCCTCGGCCGGGCAGGCCGACGAGCGGGCCCCGCCCTGCGGGGCCCGCTCAGTGCGTCGTGCAGCAGTCACCAGGTGGCGCACAACTGGCGGATGATCCGGCGGCGCAGCCGGACCCGCCGGCTTCCGTCCGGATGCAGCCGCAGCCTGTCCAGCTCCCAGTGCCCGTACTCGGCGTGGTAGGTGAGGAGCTGCGTGGCAGCCTTACGGGAGACCCCACGCGGCACGTACACATCGCGAAATTCGTATTCCGGCATCTCATCCATTGTGCGGGCAGAGGCCGAATGCCGATAGCGTCTGCACTATGTCTGATGCTGAGCAGCCCACCGCTGCCGACGTACGCGCCGCCGCCGAATCGGTCAAGGCCGCGCTGGACCGTCACCTGGAGGCGGTCGAACGCCGTGCGGAGGCTCTCACCAGGGGGAATGCCGCTCCGGAGGCCGACACCGCGGTCTATGCCGCGTTCGATGAACTCGCCGCGGCGGGGGAGGCGTACGACGAGCTGCTCTATGACGTCCACGACGAGGTCACCCCGTTCGACATCCCGGGCGGGGACACCATGCCCGACTACACCGGCCCCGACGAGCCGCGGGCGCTCAGTGTCTTCATCCGGCGGGACTACACGGTCACCGAGCCGCACCGGTTGCTCTCCCAGGCGCAGCGCGTCACCGACCTCGACCCGGAATCGGCGGAGGACGAGACCGAGTGGAGTGGCGGAGCGGCCGGTCGCAGTGTCCACGCGGCGCTGGGCGTGCTGTTCGGGGAGTTCGAACCCGACGAGATCGCCACCCGGCACAAGGAGTTCGGGCTCGACGAGGGCGACGCCACGCTCTGGATCGCCGCCGCCGACGAGGCGAGCGAGCCGGGGGAGTGGCTCGCGGCGCCCTTCGACGAGGCCGACCCCGAACGGGTGGTGTGCCGCTTCGACGTGAGCACTGCTTTCGACGACGAGGACGTCTATGGCGGCACGGCAGTCGGGGGACGCGCCGGGGGACCGACCGGCTGACCCGGGCGGCGAGGGCGCCCCGCCCGCCTGAGGGGCGCCCTCGCCGCCCCTCAGGCGTCCTCGGCCCGTGTCGCGGCGACTGACTGGGCGACAAGGTTCCGCAGCCGGGTGGTGCGCTCCGGAGCCGTGCGGTCCGCGACGGCCTCGGCCAGCGCGTTCTGTGCGCCGTGCACCACCGACAGGTGGCGGTCGGCGCGGCCGAACGCGGTGTACACCCATTCCCGCGTCAGGGCTTCCGTCGCGTCGCCCGGCAGCACCGCGACGACGGCCGGCCAGCGGGCCCCGGCCGCCTGGTGGGCGGTCATGGCCCACCCGTGGTGCACCGTGGCGGGCACCCGGTCCGGGGGGACGGTCACCACTCGGCCGGGCAGGTCGATGCGCAGCCCGTCCTCTCCGCCCGCCGCCACGGTGCCGGCGACGCTGCGGCCGGGCAGGGGGGAGCACACCACCCGGTCGCCGGGATCGAATCCGCCGAACCGGCCGGGGCCGGGGTTGAGCCGTTCCTTCAGAGCGGCGTTCAGCACGCGGGTGCCCGCCGCCCCGTCGTTCGCGGGCGTGATCACCTGCGTCTCCCCGGACGGCACTCCGATCGCTCGCGGCACGGAGTCCGCCACCAACTGCACCGTGCGGTGCACCGCCTCGCCGCCGTCCCGCACCGGGATGATGACGACCTCGCGGTTCGGGGCGTCCACCTGGAGGAGTTCACCGGCGCCGACGCCCGACACCAGCTCGCCGAGTGGGCCGGGGTCCGGCGTGCGCGAGGTGACCCGGGGGCAGCAGCGGGCGGCGAGCACGTCGCGGAAGACGTCTCCTGCGCCGGCCGGGCCCAGTTCCCCGGGGTCGCCGCTGAGCACCATCCGGGCGCCGTCCGGCAGCGACTCCGCCAGCGCCGCCGCCTCCTCGGTGCCGAGCTGCGCGGCGTCGCACACCACTAGCAGGTCGAGTTCCCAGGTGCCGTCCGAGTCCCGGGCGGGACCCTCCCGGCCCTCCAGCAGCCCGGCTACCGTGCCGGCCGTGTCACCGTCGCCGGGTAGCAGCCGCGCGAGGCGTGCACGGCCGTTCTCGCCGTGAGCGACGGCGTAGGCCCGCAGTCCCAGCGTGTTCGACGCGGCGACCAGCGAGGCGGGTTCGGCGCGAGCGGCCTCGCTGCCGGTGTGCGTGACCAGTCCGTGGCCCGCGGCGGCCCGTACCAGCTCGGCGGCCGACGGGGTGGCAGACGCCACGGCCACGGCCTCCCATGCCTCCGTGTCCGCGGCTGAGACGGTGCCGACAAGTCTGGCCAGGGCGTCGGCCAGGCTCTCCTCGGCCAGAGCGTGCCGCTCCAGACCGACCAGCAGCCGGACCGGGCGGTCCGGCTCCCCCCCCCCCCCCCC
>KI547037.1:82658-83528 GCA_000497405.1 Streptomycetaceae bacterium MP113-05
CCTGTGCGGGCTTTGGAGGCGTCGGCGACAGAACGGTCGGTGACGTCGAGGGCGTCCAGCATCTCCTCGAAGACCAGCACGGTGCCGTCGTCGATCGCGTCCCGGATCGCTTCGTCCGGTTCCGGGACACCCTGCTGGGACAGCGCCCGGCCCAACGAGGCAGGCGCCAGTACCGTGTGTCCCCGCAGAGCCGCCTGCTCCAGAATCCTTACCACGAGGGCCCGGGCGCGGCGTTCGTCACCGGGACCGCACGCCTGACCCAGCAGCGCGCGGGCGAAGGAGTCGGCCTGTTCGGGCCGGACCTCCGCGACGGCGAGCAACTGCCACGGGTCGGCGCGGAGCACCTCCTCGGCACGCTCGCCCAGTGCCACGACGACCTGCGGGCCGAGCGCCTCCGGCGCGCCTCCTTCGGCGAGCAGCCGCCGCACCGCGTCGGGCACCTCGGCCGGGCCCGCCGCCTCCGTGCGGGGCACGGTGCGGTCGGTACGGGTCCGGGGCCTCGCCCGGTCGGTGAAGAAGGTGTCCGCGGACCGCTCACCGCTCTCCACCGCACGCACCGCCGCGAGGAGTTCGGATGCCTTCGCGTTGCCGTCCACGGGTGCTTCGCCCGCGGCGTCGCCGGTGGCGTCCTGGCTGGTCACAGCTCGCTCCAGTCCTGGTCGGGATAGCGGTGCACCGGGGCGGACACGTCGTCGAGCGCCCGGCGGATCTCGTGGGGAAGACTAAGCCCCTCCACTGACAACGCCTCGCGGAGCTGCTCCCCCGTCCGTGCCCCCACGATCGGTGCGGTGACGCCGGGACGGTCCCGCACCCAGGCGAGCGCCACCTGGAGCGGGCTGACCGCGAGCCCGTCGGCGGCGGTGGCCACGG
>KI547037.1:83538-91500 GCA_000497405.1 Streptomycetaceae bacterium MP113-05
ACGATCCGTCCGGAAGCCTCGTCGAGGTACGGCGCGACGAAGCCGGCCATCGGGTCCGAGGCCCCGCGCGAGCCCGGCGGTGTGCCCTTCCGGTACTTGCCCGTCAGCACGCCGCGGCCGAGCGGGGAGGACGGCAGCAGCCCGAGGCCCAGGTCGGCGGCGGCGGGCAGCACCTCGCGCTCCACTCCGCGCTGCAGCAGCGAGTACTCCATCTGGCTGCTCGCCAGGGGGGTTCGGGCACCCGCCGCGGCGAGTTGCCAGGCGGCGGCCTTCGCCAGTTGCCAGCCGCAGAAGTTGGACAGCCCGACGTAGCGGGCGCGCCCACTGGACACCGCGATGTCCAGGGCCTGCAGCGTCTCCTCGAGCGGGGTCACCGGGTCGAAGGCGTGAAGCTGCCACAGGTCGACGTATGCGGTGCCGAGTCGCTCCAACGAGGCGTCCAACGAGGCCAGCAGATGCCCGCGGGAGGCGTCGAAGCGCCGCTCCGGGTCGGGGACGCTGCCGGCCTTGGTGGCGACGACCAGGTCACGACGAGGCACCTTGTCCTGCAGCAGCCTGCCGAGCAGCGACTCCGCGCCGCCGTCCGCGTATACGTCGGCGGTGTCCACCAGGGTGCCGCCGGCCTCCCAGAAGGCCCGGAGCTGTTCGGCGGCCTCGCGACCGGCCGTGTAGCCGGGTCCCGCTCCCCGCCCCCAGGTGAGCGTGCCCAGACCGATCCGGGACACGCGCAGGCCGGTACGGCCCAGCTGCCTCGACTCCATGGACGTTGAGCGTACCGACGCCACACGCTAGAGTCCCCGGGACATCTTTGTTACTGATCAGTAAGGGGGCCGGTATGCGGCTCGGCATCAACCTCGGCTACTGGGGAGCCGGGATGGACGGGGACAACCTCGCTGTGGCCCAGGAGGCGGACCGTCTCGGCTATTCCGTCTGCTGGGCCGCCGAGGCCTACGGCTCGGACGCCCCGACCGTGCTCTCCTGGGTCGCCGCGCAGACCGAGCGCATCGACGTGGGCTCCGGCATCCTCCAGATCCCCGCCCGCACCCCCGCGATGACGGCCATGACCGCCGCCACCCTGGACAGTCTGACCGGCGGACGCTTCCGCCTCGGCCTCGGCGTGTCGGGGCCGCAGGTCTCCGAAGGCTGGTACGGCGTGAAGTTCGACAAGCCGCTCGCGCGAACGCGCGAGTACGTCGAAATCGTCCGCAAGGCCATGACGCGCGAACGCCTCAGCCACTCCGGCGCCCACTGGACACTGCCCCTGCCGGACGGTCCCGGCAAGCCGATCAAACTCACCGTTCACCCGGTGCGCGAGCACATCCCGCTCTACATCGCCGCCATCGGCCCGAAGAACCTCGAGCAGACCGGCGAGATCGCCGAAGGGGCACTGCTGGTGTTCTTCTCCCCGGAGCACGCAGAGGAGACCACCCTCGCGGCGGTGCGCACCGGACGGGCCACGGTGGGGAAGGAGCTCGCGGGCTTCGACATCTGCCCCACTGTGCCGATGGCCGTGGGCGACGACGTGCAGGCCCTCGCCGACACCTTCCGTCCCTACACGGCCCTGTACGTCGGCGGTATGGGCAGCCGCAAGCAGAACTTCTACAACAAGCTCGCCCAGCGCATGGGGTACGAGAAGGAGGCCGCCGAGATCCAGGACAAGTACCTGGACGGCGACAAGGCCGGCGCCGCGGCCGCCGTGCCGCATCAGCTCATCGACTCCACCACGCTGCTCGGCTCCGTGGACCGCATCGCCGACCGGATGCGCGCGTACGCCGAGGCGGGCGTCGGCACCCTCTCCCTCGCCCCTGCGGGCTTCACGCTGGACGAGCGGATCGGCGGACTGCGTGCCGGGGTGGAGGCGATGGAGCGGGCCGGCCTGGCCTGAGTCCCCCGACTCCCCGGTCCCGGGCCGACCGGTGGGAACACATCGGCCCGGGGATACGACAGCGGCCGTGGTGGGGGCTCGGGGGTCATCCCCGCCACGGCCGTCACCCCATCAACGCTCCCCGGCTCTCAGGGTTACGCACCAACCCGTGCCCACGGAGGGGACCGCGTTCGGTCCCCTCCGACCCACCGGCCTACTCTGACTGCCATGCCCACGCTGATCCTTCTGCGGCACGGCCGGTCCACCGCCAACACCGCGGGCCTGCTCGCCGGCCGGTCTCCCGGGATCCCCCTGGACGACCTCGGCCGTGAGCAGGCCGCCGGGCTGCCCGCCCGGCTCACCCCCCTCTCCCCGGTCATGGCCGTCACCAGCCCTCTCCAGCGCTGCCGGGAGACCCTCGAACCCCTTGCCCTGGCCCGCCCGGACCTGGCCGTGCACACCGAGGACCGAATCAACGAGTGCGACTACGGCGACTGGACCGGCCGCCCACTCGCCGAACTGTCCGACGAACCGCTCATGGCAGCCGTACAGCAGCACCCGTCATCCGCTACCTTCCCCGGTGGAGAGACGTTGCGGGCCATGCAGAACCGGGCGGTCGAGGCCGTACGGGACTGGAACACCCGCGTCGCGGCCGAGCACGGCGCCGACGCCGTGTACCTGATGTGTGCCCACGGCGACATCATCAAGTCGATCGTCGCCGACGCCCTCGGCATGCACCTGGACCTCTTCCAGCGCGTCTCGGTCGGCCCCTGCTCGGTGACCGTCATCCGCTACACCTCGCTGCGCCCCTTCGTGCTGCGCCTCGGTGACACCGGCGAACTCGCCTCCCTCGCCCCGCCGCCCCGGCACCGCGAAGACGACGACGAGGCGGGTCCGGCCGGCAGCAGCGGAACCGGAACCTCCGAGGCACCTGTCGGGGGTGGACTCTAGGCCGACCCTCGGGCACGGTGATCGCCGGGCGCAGTAGGGTGCAGTGACCGAAGCAGTCGTCGACAAACGGAGCGGACGTGGCCCGTCAGGTGTTCCTCTACGACCCGCCGGACCGATTCGTGGCCGGCACGGTCGGGCTGCCTGGCCGCAGAAACTTCTTCCTGCAGGCCTCCGCAGGCGGCCGAACCACCAGCGTCGCCCTCGAGAAAGCACAGGTGGAAGCCCTGGCGGAGCGCATCGACGAGCTGCTGGACGAAGTCGTGCGCCGCTCCGGGGGCAACGCTCCGGTCCCCGCCGTCGCGCCTAGTGAGGTCGGCGACACCGAGCCGCTGGAATCTCCGGTGGACGAGGAGTTCCGGGTCGGCACCATGGCTCTGGCCTGGGACGGCGACGGCGAGCGGATGGTCGTCGAAGCGCAGGCGGTGGTCGAGCTGGAGGCCGACTCCGACGAGGACATGGCCGAGGCCGAGGAGCGCATGCTCCAGGATGACGAGAACGGCCCGCCCATGCTGCGGGTGCGCGTCAGCGGAGCCATGGCCCGCGCTTTCGCGAAGCGCGCCCTGGACGTGGTCAACGCCGGACGGCCCCCCTGCCCTCTGTGCAGCCTGCCGCTCGACCCGGAGGGACACGTATGTCCGCGCCAGAACGGGTACCGCCGCGGCGAGTGACGGCCTCGGCCCCCGCAGAGCGGCACGAGCTGCTCGTCCGCGGCAACCTCACCGTCCACGGACGGATCCGCGACGCGTCCAACGCCGTGCTCTTCGCCAGAGCTGAGGCTGACGGCGTGACCCTTCCCTGCGTCTACAAGCCGGTGGCCGGGGAACGGCCGTTGTGGGACTTCCCGGACGGCACCCTCGCCGCCCGCGAGGTGGCGGCGTACGAGGTCTCCGAAGCGGCCGGCTGGGGCCTGATTCCGCCCACCGTGCTGCGCGACGGGCCGTACGGCGAGGGCATGTGCCAGGAGTGGGTGGGCCCACCGCCCGACGAGGAGCCCACGCCCGGCGGGCCCCGCGAGTCCGGCGGGGCGCATGACGCGGGAGCTCCGGAGGAGACCGCCGGCACCGGGCCGGGAGTACTGTTCACCCTGGTCGAGGGCGACGGGCCGCCCCCCGGCTGGAAGACCGTGGGCCACGCGGAGACCGGCGACGGACGACCCGCCCTCTTCGTGCACGCCGACGACGAGCGGCTGCGCCGGCTCGCCGTCCTGGACGCGGTACTCAACAACGCGGACCGCAAGGGCGGCCACCTCCTCACCGCCGCGGACGGCCGCCTGCAGGCCATCGACCACGGCGTGACCTTCCACGCCGAGGACAAGCTGCGCACCCTGCTGTGGGGCTGGGCGGGAGAGCCGTTGACCGGCGAGGACGTCGCCGCCCTGCGCCGTCTCAGCGACGTCCTGGCGGCAGGCGCCCCGCTCGCGGTCCGCCTGCCGCAGCTGCTCACCCGCGCGGAGGTGGACGCCGTACGCGGGCGCGTCGCCTCGCTGCTCACCACCGGACGGCACCCGCTGCCGGGAGGAGACTGGCCGGCCATCCCCTGGCCCCCGCTCTGACGGCACTCCCGCGCACCCCCACCGGCGCGACTGGGGTGGCGCCGGGCACCGGGGCGCGCAGGACGTCCGTGTCAAGGGTGCTGATCCGGCCGTAACAGCCGACGGGTTCGTGGCCGGAACAGCCGTGCGGTTAGGCTCGACGCATGCATGCCTGGCCCGCTTCCGAGGTCCCCGCCCTGCCTGGTCAGGGCCGCGACCTGAGGATCCATGACACCGCCACCGGGGGGCGGGTGACCCTCACCCCCGGTCCCGTCGCCCGCCTCTACGTCTGCGGCATCACTCCGTACGACGCCACCCATCTGGGGCACGCGGCGACGTACAACGCGTTCGACCTCGTCCAGCGCGTGTGGCTCGACACCAAGCGCCAGGTCCACTACATACAGAACGTCACCGACATCGACGACCCGCTGCTGGAGCGGGCCGCCGCCACCGGCGAGGACTGGCAGACCCTCGCCGAGCGGGAGACGTCCCTCTTCCGGGAGGACATGACGGCCCTGCGGATGCTTCCGCCGGAGCACTTCGTCGGGGCGGTCGAGACCATCCCGCGGATCGTGCCGCTCGTCGAACGCCTCCGGGAGGCGGGTGCCGCCTACGACCTCGACGGCGACGTCTACTTCTCCGTCGAGGCAGACCCGCACTTCGGCGAGGTCTCCCGACTGGATGTCGAGACCATGCGGCTCCTCTCAGCCGAGCGCGGGGGGGACCCGGAACGGTCCGGGAAGAAGAACCCGCTCGACCCGATGCTGTGGATGGCGGCCCGGGAGGGTGAACCGAGCTGGGACGGCGGCTCGCTCGGCCGGGGCCGGCCCGGCTGGCACATCGAGTGCGTGGCGATCGCGCTGGACCACCTCGGGATGGGTTTCGACGTCCAGGGCGGCGGTTCCGACCTGGCTTTCCCCCACCACGAGATGGGCGCCTCGCACGCCCAGGCCCTGACCGGGGAACATCCCTTCGCCCGCACGTACGTTCACGCCGGGATGGTCGCCCTGGACGGCGCGAAGATGTCCAAGTCCAAGGGCAATCTGGTCTTCGTCTCGGGGCTGCGTCACGACGGCGTCGACCCGGCCGCGATCCGGCTCACGCTTCTCGCCCACCACTACCGCTCGGACTGGGAGTACACACCCGCGGTGCTCGCCGCGGCCGAGGAGCGGCTGGCGCGCTGGCGCGGCGCCGTCTCCCGCCCCGACGGGCCGCCTGCCGGCGAGGTGGTCGACGAGATCAGAGCGGCGCTCGCGGACGACCTCGACACTCCCACGGCGCTCGACGCGGTGGACCGCTGGGCCGCCGCCCAGGCCGGTAGAGGCGGCACCGACACCGGGGCCCCCGGAGTGGTCTCCCGCGCGGTGGACGCGCTCCTCGGCCTCGCGCTCTGACTCCGGCCGGGCGCATCCGGACCGGCATCCGGCATACGAGGCTCGCTGCGGTGCCACTCACCGCAGCGAGCCGCTGTCAGGCCTCGTCGTCCTCCGGCGGCTCCTGCTCGGTGCCGTGGTCCCGGCCGCCTCCCGTCTCGTCGCCCTCCGGGACGCCGGACGCCCCCCGGGCGTCCCGCGTCTCACCGCCCCCCTGATGCTCCGACTGCCGCGCTCCGCCCCCCTGCCGGTGCCCGCCCTCATGCCGGTACGGGCCGGCCTCGGGGCTTCCGCCCCTGCGGCGCAGATACCTCTCGAACTCCTTGGCGATCGCCTCGCCCGACGCCTCCGGCAGCTCCGCGGTGTCCCGCGCCTCCTCCAGTGACTGGACGTACTCCTCGACCTCGCTGTCCTCCGCCGCGAGCTGATCCACCCCCACCTGCCAGGCGCGGGCGTCCTCCGGCAGCTCGCCCAGCGGCACCCGCAGCCCCAGCAGGTCCTCCAGCCGGTTGAGCAGCGCCAGTGTGGCCTTCGGGTTGGGCGGCTGCGACACGTAGTGCGGCACCGACGCCCACAGGCTCACGGCCGGTACCCCGGCATGCGCGCAGGCCTCCTGCAGGATGCCGACGATGCCGGTCGGTCCTTCGTACCGGGACTCCTCCAGCTGCATGGTGCGGGCCAGATCCGAGTCCGAGGTCACCCCGGTCACCGGCACCGGCCGGGTGTGCGGCGTGTCGCCGAGCAGCGCGCCCAGCACCACCACCATCTCCACGCCCAGCTCATGCGCGAACCCCAGCACCTCGTTGCAGAAGGAACGCCAGCGCATGCTCGGCTCGATGCCGCGAACCAGGACCAGGTCGCGCGGGGTGCCCTTGCCGTCGGAGTCGGCGACGCGTACGACCGACAGCCGCGTGGTGGGCCAGGTGACCTTGCGGACGCCGTCGTCCAGCCACACCTGCGGACGATTGACCTGGAAGTCGTAGTAGTCCTCGGCGTCCAGCGCCGCGAAGACCTCGCCCTTCCACTCCCGCTCCAGATGCGCGACCGCGGTGGAGGCGGCGTCGCCGGCGTCGTTCCAGCCTTCGAACGCGGCCACCATGACCGGGTCGACCAGCTCGGGAACCCCCTCGAGCTCGATCACCCAGCGCCTCCTCACTCCCCGTCCGGGGCACTGCGCTCCGGAGCGGATGCCGTACGTGTTCCGTTCGTCGCCCAGCCTACGGCGTGCCGCCCTTCGCGCCGTATCCCTCGACGCGCCGCCGTCACCCGTCGGTATCGCACCAGTCGGTGCGGTACGCATGCCAGTCGGCGGGCGTCGCTGCGAAGTCCACGTAGAGCGCCACGCCGAACCGCCGGCGTGAGGGGGCCTCCCGGCCGAGCCCCAGCCGTACGCCCCGCACCGCGGCCGGTACCGTCTCCGCCTCCGGCTCCCTGGCCAGGGTGTCGGTGTGGTAGAAGGGCAGGCCCATCAGCACGTCCACGTCCCGCGGGGCGTTCTCCAGGGCCAGTTCCGTCTGTTGCGCCACGTAGCCGCCGTAGAGGCTCTCCAGCGGCGTCCAGGTGTCGTAGGTCATCACCGCTATCTGGTCGACCCGCCGGGCGACCTGCCCGAAGTAGTCCCGCGACCACCACTTCGAACGCCCGTCCTGGGTGAGCGCCGCGGCGAGTGCGTGCCCGCCGGGGACGGGGTCGATCTGGTGCGAGGCCACCGACAGCACTCCGTCGCGCCGGTGCACCGTCCGGCGCAGCCGGTCCAGCAGCTCCAGATAGTGCCCGTCGCCCGAGCGCAGCGGCTCCAGATTCAGATGCACGCCGTCGAAGCCCAGGTCCAGCACCTGCCGGGCGGTCGCCACGATCGTCCGGCGCGGTGCCGGGTCCGGGAGCAGGAGGCGGCCGGGTTCCCTCTCGTCGTACACCACCTTCTGCCCGAGCCACGCCTGCACCCGCACGTGCGGAAGCTCCCGGGCCACGGCCGCCAGCAGCCACCCGGCCCGCGGATGACGGTCGGCGCGCAGGGTGCCGTCGGACTCGAGCGGCCCGGTGTGCACGTACAGGTCGCGGATGCCGGTTCCGGCGATGCGGCGTTCGAGCCGCGCCAGGTCGCGCTCGTCCCGGCGGCCGTCGACCCACGCGTGTCCCAGCCACACCGCGTCCCGGCCCCGCGTCCGGGTGCCCTGCTCCGGAACTCCGGTATAGAAGGCCCGCAACGTCGCCGCGCCGGCCAGCGGCGGCAGCACCAGCAG
>KI547037.1:91510-123555 GCA_000497405.1 Streptomycetaceae bacterium MP113-05
CCCCCCCACTCCTCACGGCAAAAGAGTGATCACTCTGCCACAAAGGGGGAGTGGGAGGGATGTCAGTCCTGCCGTGCGGCCGGCGCTGCGCCGATCCCGTTCCGGGCTGCAGAAGGGAGCGACGCCGGCTCGTTCAGGCTGATCCGCTCTCCTCGTCGATCCAGCCCATGGTCCGCTGCACGGCCTTGAGCCAGTTGCGGTACTCGCTGTCGCGCTTCTCCGGGTCCATGCGGGGCGTCCATTCGGCTGCCCGCTTCCAGTTGGCCCGCAGCACCTCGGTGTCCGGCCAGAAGCCGACGGCCAGACCGGCGGCGTAGGCCGCACCCAGGCAAGTGGTCTCGGCGACCATCGGCCGTTCGACCGGGGCGTCGAGGAAGTCCGCCATCATCTGCATCAGCAGGTTGTCGGAAGTCATGCCGCCGTCGACCTTCAGGGAGGTCAGTTCGACACCGGAGTCCTTCTGCATGGCGTCGACGATCTCCCGTGTCTGCCAGGCGGTGGCCTCCAGCACGGCCCGTGCCAGATGTGCCTTGGTGACGTACCGGGTCAGGCCCGCGATGACGCCTCGGGCGTCGGAACGCCAGTAGGGGGCGAACAGGCCGGAGAACGCGGGAACGAAGTAGGCGCCTCCGTTGTCCTCCACCGAGCTGGCCAGCGTCTCGATCTCGGCCGCGCTGTTGATCAGGCCCATCTGGTCGCGCATCCACTGCACCAGGGCACCGGTGACGGCGATGGACCCTTCCAGCGCGTAGACCGGTTTATCGTCCCCGATCCGGTATCCGACGGTGGTGAGCAGCCCGTTGTAGGAGTTGACCGCTTCCTCTCCGGTGTTCAGCAGAAGGAAGGTGCCGGTGCCGTAGGTGGACTTGGCCTCGCCGGGGGAGTAGCAGGTCTGTCCGAAAAGCGCGGCCTGCTGGTCGCCCAGCGCGGACGCCACCGGAACGCCTTCCAGCGTGCCGCGCGCATGGCCGTACACCTCGGCCGATGAGCGGATCTGCGGCAGCAGTGAGGTGGGCACGCCCATCGACGCGCAGATCGCCTCGTCCCACTGGAGGGTGCGAAGGTTCATCAGCATGGTGCGCGAGGCGTTGGTGACGTCGGTGACGTGTACCCCGCCGTCCGGGCCGCCGGTGAGGTTCCAGATCACCCATGAGTCCATCGTGCCGAACAGCAGTTCGCCGCGGTCCGCGCGCTCGCGCAAGCCGTCCACGTTGTCCAACAGCCAGCGGATCTTCGGGCCGGCGAAGTAGGACGCCAGCGGCAGGCCGGTCTCCCGGCGGAACCGGTCCTGCCCGACGTTGCGGCCCAACTCCTTGCACAGTGCGTCGGTACGGGTGTCCTGCCATACCAGGGCGTTGTGCACCGGCTCCCCCGTGGCCCTGTCCCAGAGCAGGGTGGTCTCGCGCTGGTTGGTGATGCCCAGTGCCTGCACGTCCTCCCTGGCGATTCCGCCGCGTTCCAGTGCGCCGGACACCACTTCCTGGACGTTGGCCCAGATCTCGGCGGCGTCATGCTCGACCCAGCCCGGGCGGGGGAGGATCTGCTCGTGTTCCTTCTGGTCGACGGACACGATCCGGCCGTCCCGGTCGAACACGATGCAACGGCTGGAGGTGGTGCCCTGGTCGATGGCCGCGATGAACTCGCGCTCGGGGGCGGTGGTCTCGCTCATGGGGGCTCCGATGGCGTCGTCGGGTGGTTGGGATGTGGCTTCGGGACGGGTGCGCTGCGGGCCCGGTCGTAACGGTCCGGCGGCTCAGGCGAAGGCGAGGGTGTAGATGCCCCCGGCCAGCGCGCCGCCGATCAGTGGTCCGGCGACCGGCACCCAGGCGTAGCTCCAGTCCGAGCTTCCCTTGTTCGGCAGCGGAAGCATCGCGTGGACCAGGCGGGGACCGAGGTCGCGGGCCGGGTTGATGGCGTAGCCCGTCGGTCCGCCGAGGGAGAGACCGATGCCGACGACGACCAGAGCGGTGACCAGTACCCCGAGCGGGCCCAGGCCCTCGCCGTCCTGGTTCAGGCCCTGGGTGAGGATGGCCAGCACCAGCACGACGGTGGCGATGACTTCTGTGGCGAGGTTCTGCCAGGTGTTGCGGATCTCCGGGGCGGTGGAGAATATGCCCAGCACCGGGCCGGGGCCCGGTGTGGCCGGCCCCTCGGCCGCCCGGTCGGCGACCGCAGTCTCCTGTGCGCCGGGCCCGCCGACGGCTTCACGCCCGGTGAGGTGGGCGAGGAACTGGCCGTAGTAGGACACCCACACCAGCGAGGCGCCGAGCATCGCGCCGATCATCTGGGCCGTCACGTAGTACGGCACGTCGCTCCACCGGGTGCCGCCCTGGACGGCGAGTCCCACGGTCACCGCCGGGTTGAGATGCGCGCCGGAGACGCCGGCCGCGATGTAGGCGCCGGTCAGCACCGCCATGCCCCACCCGAGCCCGATCGCCGTCCAGCCGGCGTTGAACGCCTTGGACTTCCGGAAGGTGACCGCCGCACACACGCCGCCGCCGAGCAGGATCAGCACCGCGGTGCCGGTGATCTCACCGAGGAAGATGTCGGAGATGGACACCCGGGACTCCTTAGGTTCGTCCGAATGGGCAGCGGCGTGTTTCCGTCCCGCGTTCGGCATTGTCGACCGCCGGGCGGCAGTTTTCTCCGCCAGAGGTGAACCGTCAAGAGGCCGGGACGGGGCAGATGTCGTCTCCCAGGTCCGGCCAGCTTCCGGCGCCGGCGGAGCCGGGCGAGTGCCGGGTCGCAGGCCGTACCGCGGGGGAACGGTCTCAGAAACGCCCCGAACCCAGGTCACGGGACACCGCACGGGCGCAGCCCCGGACCGCGGCCACCAGCGACGGCCGCAGCGCGCCCGCGGGATCGCACACCCGTTCCACCGCGCCGGTGATCCCCACCGCGCCGACCGGCATCCGGCGCCGGTCATGGATCGGCGCCGCGAGGGACGCCAGCCCCTCCCAGGTCTCCTCCACGTCGGCCGCCCAGCCCCGGGCCCGGGTCAGCTCCAGTGCCGACTCCAGTCCGCGGGCCGTGACGGTCGTCCGCTCGGTGTAGGCCTCGCGGTCCGCCTCCATTGCCTCACTGTGCGCCACCGGGTCGTATGCCGCCAGCACCTTGCCCAGGGCCGTGCTGTGCAGTGGTTGCATGGCCCCCACCTCCAGCACCTGCCGGCTGTCGTCCGGCCGGAAGACGTGGTGCACCACCAGTACGCCCTGCTGGTGCAGAACGCCCAGGTAGGCGCTCTCGCCGCTGGAACGGGCCAGGTCGTCGGTCCATACCAGCGCCCGGGCCCTGAGCTCGTGCACGTCCAGATAGCTGTTGCCCAGTCGAAGGAGTTCGGCGCCCAGGGTGTACCTCCCGGTCGCCTCGTCCTGCTCGACGAAGCCCTCCTGCTGGAGGGTGCGGATCAGGCCGTGTGCGGTGCCCTTGGCCAGTTGCAGCGCAGAGGCGATCTCGGACAGGCCGAGCCGTCTCTCCCCGCCCGCGAGCAGCCGCAGAACGGCCGCCGCCCGCTCCAGCGACTGGATGGTCCGGGCCATCGGCAGACTCCTTGCCGGGTAAGACTATTCGACGATGCCGAACGCTATCGCCTGATGCCGACCGCCGAAAGACAGGGTGGATCCCCGGAGTGCCGTCCCGCTCCTCGGAACGGCCGGAACAGTCGGGCGCCCGGCGGCTACCCTGGTCGGGTGCGCCGCCCCCACGGGTGGTGCAAAGCCGACAGCCGTCGCACCCCAGGGAGCATTTCCATGGCCTCGCCCAGCACGCCGTCCCACGCCCGCACCTCCCGTGCAGACGCTCTCCGCGAGGCACTCGCCTCGCGAGTCGTCGTTGCCGACGGAGCGATGGGCACGATGCTCCAGGCGCAGGACCCCTCACTGGACGACTTCCAGCAACTCGAGGGCTGCAACGAGATCCTCAACGTCACCCGGCCGGACATCGTCTCCTCCGTCCATCGCGAGTACTTCGAAGCCGGCGTCGACTGCGTCGAGACCAACACCTTCGGGGCGAACCTCGCCGCGCTCGGTGAGTACGACATCGCCCACCGCATTCACGAACTCTCCGAAGCCGGCGTGCGCGTGGCCCGCGACGTTGCCGACGAGTTCGAGAGCGGCGACGGCCGTATGCGCTGGGTACTCGGCTCGATGGGCCCCGGCACCAAGCTCCCCACTCTCGGCCACGCACCGTACGCAGCGCTTCGCGACGCCTATCAGCAGAACGCCGAGGGCATGATCGCCGGCGGAGCCGACGCGTTGCTGGTGGAGACCACTCAGGACCTGCTGCAGACCAAGGCATCCGTGCTCGGCGCCCGCCGCGCACTGGACGCGACCGGCACCTCCTTGCCGCTGCTGTGCTCAGTCACCGTGGAGACCACCGGCACGATGCTCCTGGGCTCCGAGATCGGCGCCGCGCTGACCGCGCTCGAACCGCTCGGCATCGACATGATCGGCCTCAACTGCGCCACCGGTCCCGCCGAGATGAGCGAGCACCTGCGCTACCTCGCCCGGCACGCCAGGGTCCCGATCTCCTGCATGCCCAATGCCGGGCTCCCGTCCCTCGGCAAGGACGGGGCGCACTACCCGCTGACCGCTCCCGAACTCGCCGACGCACAGGACGGCTTCATCCGCGACTACGGACTCTCGCTGGTCGGCGGCTGCTGCGGCACCACCCCCGAGCACCTGCGACAGCTGGTCGAAAGGGTGCGCGGCGTCGAGTACCCCGCCCGCAGCCCGCGTCCCGAGCCCGGCGCCTCCTCCCTCTACCAGACCGTGCCCTTCCGCCAGGACACCTCCTACTTGGCGATCGGCGAGCGCACCAACGCCAACGGCTCGAAGAAGTTCCGCACCGCCATGCTCGAAGGGCGCTGGGACGACTGCGTGGAGATGGCCCGCGACCAGATCCGTGAGGGAGCCCACCTGCTCGACCTGTGCGTCGACTACGTCGGTCGGGACGGCGTCGCCGACATGAGGGAGCTGGCCGGACGCTTCGCGACCGCCTCCACCCTGCCGATCGTGCTCGACTCCACCGAACCTCCGGTGCTGGAGGCGGGCCTGGAGAAGCTCGGTGGACGTGCTGTCATCAACTCCGTCAACTACGAGGACGGCGACGGCCCCGATTCCCGCTTCGCGCGTATCACCCGCCTGGCGACCGAGCACGGCGCCGCGCTCATCGCGCTGACCATCGACGAGGAGGGCCAGGCCCGCACTCCCGAGCACAAGGTCGCCATCGCCGAGCGGCTCATCGAGGACCTCACCGCCAACTGGGGCGTCGACGAGTCCGACATCCTCATCGACTGCCTGACCTTCACGGTCTGCACCGGGCAGGAGGAGTCCCGCAAGGACGGCATCGCCACCATCGAGGCCATCCGCGAACTCAAGCGCCGCCACCCCCGGGTACAGACCACCCTCGGGCTCTCCAACATCTCCTTCGGCCTCAACCCGGCCGCCCGCCAGGTCCTCAACTCCGTCTTCCTCGACGAATGCGTCAAGGCCGGCCTGGACTCGGCGATCGTGCACGCCTCCAAGATCCTTCCCATCGCCCGGCTGGAGGAGGAGCAGGTCCAGGTTGCGCTCGACCTCATCCACGACCGGCGCCGCGAGGGCTACGACCCGCTCTCCAGGCTGCTGGAGCTCTTCGAGGGCGTGGACACCAAGTCCCTCAAGGCGGGCCGGGCCGAGGAGCTCGCGGCGCTGCCGCTGGAGGAGCGCCTGCAGCGCCGCATCATCGATGGTGAACGCAACGGCCTCGAAGCAGATCTGGACGACGCACTGGCGGGACGGCCGGCGCTGGACATCGTCAACGAGACGCTACTGGCCGGCATGAAGGTCGTCGGCGAGCTCTTCGGCTCCGGCCGGATGCAGCTGCCGTTCGTCCTCCAGTCCGCGGAGGTGATGAAGACCGCAGTGGCCCACCTGGAGCCGCACATGGACAAGGCCGATGACGAGGGCAAGGGCACCATCGTGCTCGCCACCGTTCGCGGCGACGTCCACGACATCGGCAAGAACCTCGTCGACATCATCCTCTCCAACAACGGCTACAACGTCGTCAACCTGGGTATCAAGCAGCCCGTCTCCGCCATCCTGGATGCGGCCCGGGAACACAAGGCCGACGTCATCGGCATGTCCGGGCTGCTGGTGAAGTCCACGGTGATCATGAAGGAGAACCTGGAGGAGCTGAACCAGCGCCGCATGTCCGCCGACTTCCCCGTCATCCTCGGCGGCGCCGCGCTGACCCGTGCCTACGTCGAGCAGGACCTGCACGAGATCTACGAGGGCGAGGTCCGCTACGCTCGCGACGCCTTCGAAGGTCTGCGCCTGATGGACACCCTCATCGCCGTCAAACGCGGCGTACCCGGTGCCGAGCTGCCCGAACTGAAGAAGCGGCGGGTCCCCAAGCGGGAAACCACGACGCCCGAAGAGCCGGAGAACGACGGCTCGGTGCGCTCCGACGTCGCCCGGGACAACCCCGTGCCCACCCCGCCCTTCCGTGGCACCCGCGTCATCAAGGGCATCCCTCTCAAGGACTACGCCTCCTGGCTCGACGAGGGCGCTCTGTTCAAAGGCCAGTGGGGGCTGAAGGAGTCCCGCACCGGCGAAGGCCCCACTTACCGGGAACTGGTGGAGACCGAGGGCCGCCCGCGGCTCCGCGGCTGGCTGGACAAGCTCCAGCGCGACAACCTTCTGGAGGCTGCCGTCGTCTACGGTTACTTCCCCTGCGTCTCCAAGGGGGACGACCTGATCCTGCTGGACGACACCGGTGCCGAACGCACCCGTTTCACCTTCCCCCGCCAGCGACGGGGGCGCCGGCTGTGCCTCGCCGACTTCTTCCGTTCCGAGGACAGTGGCGAGACCGACGTCGTCGGACTGCAGGTCGTCACGGCCGGATCGAGGATCGGCGAGGCCACCGCCGAGCTGTTCGCCTCCGACTCCTACCGCGACTACCTGGAACTGCACGGCCTCTCCGTCCAGCTCGCCGAGGCCCTGGCCGAGTACTGGCACGCACGCCAGCGCGCCGAACTCGGCTTCGCAGGCGAGGACCCCGACGCGGTCACCGACATGTTCGATCTGAAGTACCGCGGCGCCCGCTTCTCCCTCGGCTACGGTGCCTGCCCCACCCTGGAGGACCGGGCCAAGATCGCCGAGCTGCTGCGCCCCGAGCGGATCGGGGTCGAACTCTCGCCCGAGTTCCAGCTCCACCCGGAACAGTCCACCGACGCGATCGTGCTGCACCACCCGGAGGCGAAGTACTTCAACGCACGGTAGCCACCCGGTGGCGGTGCGGCGTGCCGACGCGCACGGAATCCGCCCCCGTCGTACACTGGACGGTCCGGTACAGGTCGGCCGCCCGTTCCCGGTGGAACGCGCGGTCGGCCTTCTCGTCCCTCCAGGAGGCGTGACGCGGATGACCAGTTCCATCCCGGCCCCCATCACCCGTACGGCCGACGGCGCCGCTCTCCATGCGGTACTGCTGGACATGGACGGCACTCTGGTCGACACCGAGGAATTCTGGTGGGACGCGGAGGTCGAGGTCTTCGCCGAACTCGGACACGAACTCGAGGACACCTGGCGGCACATCGTCGTCGGCGGCCCGATGTCGCGCAGCGCCGGCTTCCTCATCGAAGCCACCGGCGCCGGGATCCCCCTCGGCGAGCTGACCGTACTGCTCAACGCCAAGTTCAGCGAACGGCTCGACCACGGCGTACCCCTGATGCCGGGTACCCGTCGGCTGCTCACCGAACTCGCGGCGCACCAGGTCCCGACCGCGCTGGTCTCCGCCACCCACCGCACCGTGATGGACCGCATGCTGCGCACTCTCGGGCCGGAGAACTTCGCCTTCACCGTCGCCGGGGACGAGCTGGAGCGCACCAAACCACATCCCGACCCCTACTTGCTGGCCGCTGCGCGGCTCGGCGCGGAGCCCGGTCGCTGCGCGGTGCTGGAGGACACCAGCACCGGCGTCGCATCCGCGGAGGCCGCAGGCTGTCACGTGGTCGCGATCCCCTCGGTGGCACCCATCGCGCCCGGTCGGCACCGCACGGTCGTGGAGTCCCTGGAGAAGGTGGACCTGGCCTTCCTCACCGCAGTCGTGGCCCACCACGGCCGGACCTCCGGCAGCACCCCGCCGAGGAACGAAACACACTGACCGACGGGCGAGTTCGTGCGTGATGTTCGTCACGAACAGTCGTCGCAGGTGTCTCCGTGCGAGGGTCGCCCCGGCGGTCAGGGGCTCGCGGCGCGTCCGTGAAGACCGATTTCCGCCGGTTCCTCGGATGCCCGAAGGTGTCCGCTGGGCGGTGCGAAGATCCACATTATCGGTGTGCGATCAGGTGATCACCCCGGCTTGTCCGGCATGTCCCGGCAGAACTACTAGCCTCTGTGTCCCGGCCATCCACCCGAAGCGACAACCGCGGCCGGACGAGGGAGACCGTCGACGATGAACCGAAAGATCCTGGCACTGCCTGCCCTGGCAGGGCTGCTCGTGCCCACCCTGGTGGCCTGCGGAGGTGTGGACGGTGGTGGCTCCGGCGGCGACACCATCGCCGTGGGAACCACGGACCAGTTCACCGTCAGCGAGGACACTCCGGCGCCCTTCGACCCCGCCGCCGGCTACGACATCGCCTCCTGGAACGTCATGCGCAGCACCTTCCAGACTCTGCTGCGCCCTCCGCGTTCGGGCACCGAGCCGGAGCCGGAGGCGGCCCGCGAGTGCGAGTTCACCGACGAACAGGGTGAGCAGTACCGCTGCACCCTGCGGGAGGGCGTGAGCTTCTCCAACGGGAACGACCTCACCGCCCAGGATGTTGAGTTCTCGGTCAAGCGGATGCTCGACATCGGCGCCGAACTCGGCCCGGCATCCCTTCTCGGCAACGTGGACGAGGTGCGGGCCACCAGCGACACCGAGGTCGTCTTTCACCTCAAGAAGCCCGACGCCACCTTCCCGTACAAACTCGCCACCCCCGCCGCGGCGATCGTGGACAGCGAGACCTACCCCCGTCGCGGGTACCTCGAAGGTGTGAAGGTCGTCGGCTCCGGGCCCTACGTGCTGGAGTCCTACGACGTCTCCGACGGCGTCGGCGTGTTCGTGAGGAACCCCGACTACAAGGGCACGCTCGAGGTCAAGAACGACCGCATCGAGCTGCGCAGCTTCGACAGCGCCGAGAAGATGGAGAAGGCGCTGAAGAACGGCGGGATCGACGTCATGAACCGGACGATGACGCCCCGCCAGATCAACAGGCTGGAGACCTCGGGCGACGACGCGATCGACATCGTCGAGTCGTCCGGCCAGGAGATCCGCTACCTCGTCTTCAACACCGACGACCCCACGGCCGGCCGACTCGCCGTGCGCAGGGCCGTCGCCCAGGTCGTCGACCGCAAGGGACTGGTGCGCGACGTCTACGAGCGCACCGCCGAACCGCTCTACTCGCTCGTGCCCAGCGGCCTCATCGGCCACCGCAACTCCTTCTTCAACGCCTACGGGGAACCCGATCCGGCAGCAGCCCGGAGAACCCTGCTCGAAGCCGGGGTCGACACCCCGGTGCGGCTCACCCTGCACCACACCACCGACCACTACGGTGCCGTGACGGAGCAGGAGTTCGAGGAGCTGCGCAGCCAGCTCAACGCCACCGGCCTGTTCCAGGTCGATATCAAGGGCACCCCGTGGGAGAAGTACCGCCCCGCGGCAGCCGAAGGGACCTACGGCGTCTACGGCTTCGGCTGGTTCCCCGACTTCCTGGATCCGGACAACTTCGTCGCGCCGTTCTTCACTCGGGACAACTTCCTCAAGACCCCCTACGTCAACGAGGAGATCCGGGAGGAGCTCATCCCACAGGCCCGCCGCGAGACGGAACGGGTCCAGGCGGCAGACGAGTTCGGCAGGGCTCAGGACATCATCGCCGAGGAGATGCCGGTGCTGCCGCTCTGGCAGGGCAAGCAGTACATCGCCGCCCGCGACGACATCACCGGCGTCGAATGGGCGCTCAACTCGGCCTCGGTGCTCCAGCTGTGGGAACTGAGCCGAGGCGTGAGCTGACCCGACCTGCGCACTGAGGAGCGTGCGAGGGCGTGGACACGCTCCTCAGTGAGCGCCCGGCCGCACCAGGCCGCTCTCGTAGGCGTACACCGCCGCCTGTACGCGGTCCCGCAGGCTCAGCTTCGTCAGCACGTGCCCCACATGCGTCTTGACCGTCGTCTCGCTCACGAAGAGGTCCGCCGCGATCTCCGCGTTGGACAGCCCGCGGGCCACCAGCTTCAGCACCTCCACCTCACGTTCGGTCAGCGTCTGCAGAGTGTCCGGCACCGGCTCGTCGCCGGACGGAAGTCGTCCCGCGTACTTGTCCAGCAGGCGCCGCGTGACGGACGGGGCGAGCATCGCCTCTCCCGCAGCGACCACCCGGATGGCCTGCACCAGCTCTCCCGCCGGGGCGTCCTTCAGCAGGAAACCGCTGGCTCCGGCGCGCAGCGCCTCCACCACGTACTCGTCCAGGTCGAAAGTCGTCAGCACCAGCACCTTCGCCGGGCCGTCCTTCTCCGGACCCGTGATCTGACGCGTCGCCTCCACACCGTCCATCCGGGGCATCCGAATGTCCATCAGGACGACGTCCGGCTGCAGCGCCCGCACCTGGTCCAGCGCCTGCAGGCCGTCACCGGCCTCGCCGACCACGGCCAGATCGCTCTCCGCCTCCAGGATCATCCGGAATCCGGTGCGCAACAACGGCTGGTCGTCGACCAGCAGTACGCGGATGGCCACGTCGGTCCCTTCGCCGGGCGGTCAGGCTGACGCCCTCATTCTCGCCCAGCACTCAGAGTCCCGGAGGGGCGACCCCCTGCGTCCGCGCGGACTCCGCACCGGCCGAGCCGGTCGGACGCCGCGACTCCGGCACGTCCCCGGCCTTCGCGTCGGTCCGGGTGTCCGGCTCGGGGCCGGCGTCCTGCCCGTCCGCGGAACACTCCTCCCGCGGCTCCGGCAGCCGCGGCTGCACCGAGATCGGATACGGCGGGGGAGTACCCCCGAACTCCGGACAGTGCGCCTGGTGATCGCACCAGGCGCACAACCTGCTCGGCCTGGGCCGCCAGTCCCCGGTCTCCGTCGCCCGCCGGATGGCCTCCCACAGGGCCAGCAGCTTCCGTTCCACCGCCCGCAGGTCCGACTCGCCCGGGTCGTACGTCAGTACGTCGCCGCTGCCCAGGTACACCAACTGCAGTCGTTGCGGGACGGCGCCACGCAGCCGCCACAGCACAAGCGCGTAGAACTTCATCTGGAACAGTGCCCCGGCGGCGTACTCCGGGCGCGGCGCCTTACCCGTCTTGTAGTCCACGATGCGCACCTCGCCCGTCGGAGCGACGTCCACCCGGTCGATGATGCCGCGCACCCGCAGGCCCGACTCCAGCCGGGCCTCCACCCGAAGCTCCCGCTCCGCCGGTTCCAGACGCGTCGGGTCCTCGAGCGAGAACCAGCGCTCCACCAGGCCCTCGGCCTCCGCCAGCCACCGCGCAAGTTCGTTCCCGTCCGCCGGTCCCGGTGACCCGTCCTCACCGGCCTGCTCCGGGAACAGCGCCGCCAGCTCCGGCCGGCGGGCCAGCAGCCGCTCCCACTCCCGCACCACCATCGCCCGCGCCCGCGGCGCGCTGCGCTGCGCAGCCGGCACATCGAACAGGCGTTCCAATACCGCGTGCACCACCGTCCCCCGGGTGGCCGCGGCCGACGGTTTCTCCGGCAGCCTGTCGATCACCCGGAAGCGGTACAGCAACGGGCACTGCATGAAGTCGCCTGCCCGCGACGGCGACAACGAGTCGGGGGCGGTGACGGCGGCGTCTCTCATGGCCACCGACCCTACGACCCGCCACCGACATCATGACGCATACCATCGACTTCGTACGCTCCCACGCTGCATGATCGAGTGACAGCGGCCGTGCGGGGCGCGAGAACGGCGGCAGAGAGGAACCCGTGGCGGACACGGACAACGGCGAACCGCGTGACGACGACTCCGGCCGGGCGTCCCGGGCGAACACGACGCCGACCATGCCGGGCGGCCCGGGCGGCTCCGGACGCCGCGACCCCCGGCGCCCCCGGGGCGCCGGAGGCGGCATTCTGATGGGTCGCCCCTTCGGCGTGCCCGTCTACGTCGCCCCCAGCTGGTTTCTCGTCGCAGCTCTCATCACCTGGGTCTTCGGCGGTCAACTCGACCGGGTCCTGCCTGAACTCGGCGGCACCCGCTACCTCATCGCCCTGTTCTTCGCGGTGGCCTTCTACGCCTCCGTGCTCGTCCACGAACTCGCCCACACCGTCGCCGCGCTTCGCTTCAAACTCCCCGTACGCCGCATTCAGCTGCAGTTCTTCGGCGGCGTCTCGGAGATCGAAAAAGAGTCCGAGACGCCCGGCCGCGAATTCGTCCTCGCCTTCGTCGGCCCCCTCCTCTCACTCCTCCTGGCCGGTGCCTTCTACGCAGGCATGCAGGCCGTGGAACCGGGCACCGTCCCCGGCGTGCTGCTCGCCGGCCTGATGATCTCCAACCTGATCGTCGCAGCGTTCAACCTGCTCCCCGGTCTGCCGCTGGACGGCGGCCGCATGCTGCGCGCCGTCATCTGGAAGGTCAGCGGCAAGGCCATGACCGGCACCGTCGCCGCCGCCTGGACCGGTCGTGCGCTCGCCGTGGCCGTCCTCATCGGCCTTCCCCTCGTCACCCACGCCGGCGGCTACACCGACGAGGGCGCGGGGGGCGTCGACACCCTCACCGACGCGCTGCTCGCCGCGATCCTCGCCGCCATCATCTGGACCGGAGCCGGCAACAGCCTCCGCATGGCCCGCCTCCGCGAACGCCTTCCCGATCTGCGCGCCCGAAGGCTCACCCGCCGTGCCGTACCCGTGGAGAACGACACCCCGCTCTCCGAAGCCCTCCGTCGCGCCAACGAAGTCGGCGCCCGTGCCCTCGTCGTCGTCGACGCCCACGGCGATCCGCTCTCCCTGGTACGCGAGACGGCCATCGTCGGCGTCCCCGAGCACCGGCGGCCCTGGGTGGCGGTCAGGGCCCTCGCTCAGGAACTCAAGGACGGGATGCGCGTCTCCGCGGAACTCGCCGGCGAAGACCTCCTCGACCACCTCCGGTCCGCACCCGCCACCGAATACCTCGTCGTGGAGGAGTCCGGCGAGATCTACGGCGTACTGTCGACCACCGACGTCGAGAAGGCGTTCGTCGCCGCGATGGCGAAGCCCTCGGCCTGACCAGGCACCTGCCCCCACTGCCCCGGACGCGCCGCCGCACCGGCGCCCGATAGGGTGAGGCCATGTCCGAACCGACCGGTGCCGCCCGCCGTCGCGGGCCCTTCAAGGTCGGGGACCAGGTCCAGCTCACCGATCCCAAGGGACGCCTCTACACGATCACGCTCGAAACCGGGAAGAGCTTCCACACCCACAAGGGTGCCTTCCCGCACGACGAGCTGATCGGCGTTCCCGAGGGCAGTGTCGTCCGTACCACCGGAAACGTCGCGTACCTCGCGCTGCGCCCCCTGCTCCCCGACTATGTCCTGTCCATGCCACGCGGCGCCGCCGTCGTCTACCCCAAGGACGCCGGCCAGGTACTCGCCATGGCCGACATCTTTCCCGGCGCGCGAGTCGTCGAGGCCGGCGTCGGCTCCGGCTCCCTCAGCACCTTCCTGCTGCGCGCCGTCGGCGACCACGGCATGCTCCACTCCTACGAGCGCCGGGACGACTTCGCCCAGATCGCCGCGCGGAACGTCGAACGCTACTTCGGCACCCCGCACCCGGCTTGGACTCTCACGGTGGGCGACCTGCAGGACAACCTCTCCGACACCGACGTCGACCGCGTCATCCTCGACATGCTCGCCCCCTGGGAATGCCTCGACGCGGTCTCCAAGGCGCTCGTCGCCGGCGGCATCCTCTGCGCCTACGTCGCCACCACCACCCAGCTCGCCCGCACCGTCGAGACCATCCGCGAGCACGGCACCTTCAACGAGCCTCAGGCATGGGAGACCATGGTCCGCAACTGGCACGTCGA
Source organism: Streptomycetaceae bacterium MP113-05 (assembly GCA_000497405.1). Taxonomy (GTDB): domain Bacteria; phylum Actinomycetota; class Actinomycetes; order Streptomycetales; family Streptomycetaceae; genus Streptomyces. The sequence goes on from KI547037.1 coordinate 105,522, forward strand.
GGGCCTCGCCGTGCGCCCCGACCACCGGATGATCGGCCACACCGGTTTCCTGCTCAGCGCCCGCCGCCTCGCCGACGGCGTCGAGCCTCCGCTGCGCCGGCGCCGCCCCTCCAAGGGCGCCTACGGCGCCGACTACTCCGGCCCCGGCTCCGGCAGCCGCTGAACGACCGGCCTCCGCCGCACACCGACGCCGCAGCCCGCTACCGGGCTGCGGCGTCCTGCATTCCGGAGGGCGGCACGCGCCGGCGCACCCGACTGCACGCTGACCGGGCCCCGCCGTTACCCCCCGATGTGACCTGTGGCACCATTCTGGCACCTCCGCAGCCACAGCTCCCCCAGGAGACCACCCGCGTGCAGCCCACGGCCAGCCCGGACGCCCTTCCGCACACCCGCACCCGTCTCGTCCACTGGGCGGCCACCGCGGTCGCCCTCGCCGCCGTACTCGCGGTTTCCGCCGTGGCCCAGCCTCCCGACGCGCTGGCCGGCCCCGCCGCAGGTACCGGAACGGGTCCAGACGCCGCCCAGGCCCGCTACCCGATGGACTGCGGCCCCGGACTGCCTCAGCCGGCCGTCGCCGTGCTCGCCGCCGCTTCAGCCGACTTCGACGACGACGAGCACGCCGAAACCGTCGCCCTCGTGCGCTGCAAGGCCCCCGCAGGTACCCCGCCCAGCGGCATCTACGTCCTCACCCACCCGGTCGAGCCCGGCGGGCCCCCGCAGATCGTCGAGACGCTCCTGTCGCCGAAGGAGGGCATGAGCGCGCAGGACTTCACCGTCAGCGAACGAGGCAGGCGGAAGATCGCCGCCACGCTGCTGGGATACTCCTCGCCCGATGTCCCCCGCTGCTGCCCCGACCAGCAGCGCAAAGTGACCTGGGAGTGGCGGGAAGGCCGCTTCGACCTCGTCCCGGAGCCCGTGGCACAGAGCATCTGAGACCCCCGGGGCCCCGCGAAGCGGCGGGCCCCGAAGGCACCCCCGGCGGCCCGGGTCGTCACTCGGCGTCAGGACCGTGAACCTCCGCCCCGTCCGAAACCCGGCGTACATGGATGCACTCGCCGGGACACTCCACCGCGGACGCCTGCACGTCCTTCAGCAGCGGCAGCGGCACGGGCGCCGTGGCCCCCTTGTCCTGCAGCAGCTCGTCCCCGGAGTCCTTCACATACGCCAGACCGTCGATGTCCAGCTCGAAGACCTCCGGCGCGTACTGTGCGCAGATGCCGTCGCCGGTGCACAGATCCTGGTCGATCCAGACCTCGAGTGCTTCGTTTCCGGTGCTCATGCTGCCGCCTGCCGCTCCTTCGATCGCGACGAAGTGGCGAAACAGCGCCACCCCGGACGGGTGTTGACCGTTCCGACGATACAACCGGGCCGTTCCGCACGTTTGCGGGTGGGTATTCCACAGACGTGAGAAGGCGCGCAAGGGTGAAGATCGGACACACCCCGCCGTCTTTGTGATCTAGGGGTTTCAACCCCCTCCCGTGCAGGTAGGGTCAGAAACGTCCAGCTCCCCCTGGAGGAGGTGAGGACCGTGGCAGCCCACGACGACGACACGAACCGCGGCATCCGGTCGGGTCGAGAATTCGACGACCCGTCCGGCGAGGTCGCCCGTCTCGAGCAGGAGATCGCCGTCCTGCGTCGGAAGCTCGCCGACTCTCCGCGAAACACTCGGATTCTCGAGGAGCGGATCGTCGAGTTGCAGACGAACCTGGCCGGCGTGTCCGCCCAGAACGAACGCCTCGCAGGCACGCTCCGCGAGGCCCGAGACCAGATCGTGGCCCTGAAGGAAGAGGTCGACCGGCTGGCCCAGCCGCCGGCCGGTTTCGGGGCCTTCCTGCAGTCGAACGAGGACGGCACGGCCGACATCTTCACCGGGGGGCGCAAGCTGCGGGTGAACGTCAGTCCGAGCGTGGACCTCGAAGAGCTCCGCCGCGGCCAGGAGGTCATGCTCAACGAAGCGCTCAACGTGGTCGAGGCCATGGAGTACGAGCGCGCCGGGGACATCGTGACACTCAAGGAAGTGCTGGAGGACGGCGAGCGCGCCCTGGTCGTCGGCCACACCGACGAGGAACGCGTCGTCCGGCTCGCCGAACCCCTGCTGCAAGCCACCCTGCGTGCCGGCGACGCCCTGCTCCTGGAGTCCCGCTCCGGATACGTCTACGAGATCGTGCCCAAGAGCGAGGTCGAGGAACTCGTCCTCGAAGAGGTCCCCGACATCGACTACCACCGCATCGGCGGACTCGGCGGCCAGATCGAGTCCATCCGCGACGCGGTCGAGTTGCCGTACCTCTACCCCGACGTCTTCAAGGAGCACGAGCTCCGCCCGCCCAAGGGAGTCCTGCTCTACGGCCCGCCCGGCTGCGGCAAGACCCTCATCGCCAAGGCCGTCGCCAATTCCCTCGCCAAAAAGGTCGCCGAAGTCACCGGCAAGCCCCAGGGGAAGAGCTACTTCCTCAACATCAAGGGCCCCGAGCTGCTCAACAAGTACGTCGGCGAAACCGAACGGCACATCCGTCTCGTCTTCCAGCGGGCCCGGGAAAAGGCCAGCGAGGGTACGCCCGTCATCGTCTTCTTCGACGAGATGGACTCCCTCTTCCGCACCCGGGGATCCGGAGTCAGCTCGGACGTGGAGAACACCATCGTCCCCCAGCTTCTCTCCGAGATCGACGGGGTGGAGGGCCTGGAGAACGTCATCGTCATCGGCGCCTCCAACCGTGAGGACATGATCGACCCCGCGATCCTCCGGCCGGGCCGACTCGACGTGAAGATCAAGATCGAGCGCCCCGACGCCGAGGCCGCGCGGGACATCTTCTCCAAGTACCTCGTCTCCACCCTGCCGCTGCACCCCGACGACCTCGCAGAACACAGCGGCGACCCGGTCAGCACGGTCGACGGCATGATCCAGTCGGTCGTCGAGCAGATGTACGCTGAATCGGAGGAGAACCGTTTTCTGGAGGTCACCTACGCCAACGGTGACAAGGAAGTCCTCTACTTCAAGGACTTCAACTCCGGAGCGATGATCCAGAACATCGTCGACCGAGCGAAGAAGATGGCCATCAAGGCCTTCCTCGACCAGAACCAGAAGGGTCTGCGCGTCTCCCACCTGCTCGCCGCCTGTGTGGACGAGTTCAAGGAGAACGAGGACCTTCCGAACACCACGAACCCCGACGACTGGGCCCGCATCTCCGGCAAGAAGGGCGAGCGGATCGTGTTCATCCGCACCCTCGTCACCGGGAAACAGGGCGCGGACACGGGCCGCTCCATCGACACGGTGGCCAACACCGGACAGTACCTGTAGAGACGGACCGACCGGCTGCGGGCGCCCGGCTAAGGGCACCCGCAGCCGGGCGTTTGGCGACGGGACACTGCCGGGCAAGGAGGGTCGTATGACCGTACGGCGAGTAATGGGCATCGAGACGGAGTACGGCATCTCCGTCCCCGGCCACCCGAATGCCAACGCCATGCTGACCTCCTCGCAGGTGGTCAACGCCTACGCGGCAGCCATGCACCGAGCGCGGCGGGCACGGTGGGACTTCGAGGAGGAGAACCCGCTGCGCGACGCACGTGGCTTCGACCTCGCCCGCGAGACGGCCGACGCCAGCCAGCTCACCGACGAGGACATCGGCCTCGCCAACGTCATCCTCACCAACGGAGCCCGGCTCTACGTCGACCACGCCCACCCCGAGTACAGCGCCCCCGAGGTCACCAACCCCCGCGACGCGGTGCTCTGGGACAAGGCCGGCGAACGGATCATGGCCGAGGCCGCCCGGCGCGCCGCCGAGGTTCCGGGCTCCCAGCCCATTCACCTCTACAAGAACAACACCGACAACAAGGGCGCCTCCTACGGCACCCACGAGAACTATCTGATGAAACGGGAGACACCGTTCTCGGAGATCGTGCGCCACCTGACGCCGTTCTTCGTCTCGCGCCAGGTCGTCTGCGGCGCCGGCCGTGTCGGTCTCGGCCAGGACGGCGGAGACCACGGATTCCAGCTCAGTCAGCGCGCCGACTACTTCGAGGTCGAGGTCGGCCTGGAAACCACCCTCAAACGGCCCATCATCAACACGCGCGACGAGCCGCACGCCGATGCCGAGCGGTACCGGCGTCTCCACGTGATCATCGGCGACGCCAACCTGTCGGAGATCTCGACCTACCTCAAGCTGGGCACCACGGCCCTCGTCCTCTCCATGATCGAGGACGGGTTCATCGCCGTCGATCTGGCCGTCGACCAGCCCGTACGCACTCTCCACCAGGTCTCGCACGACCCGACGCTCAAGCACCTCGTCACGCTGCGCAGCGGCCGGACACTGACCGCGGTACAGCTCCAGATGGAGTACTTCGAGCTCGCCCGCAAGTACGTGGAGGACCGTTACGGGGCCGACGCCGACGAGCAGACCAAGGACGTGCTGGCCCGCTGGGAGGACGTGCTGGGCCGGCTCGAGTCCGACCCCATGAGCCTGTCCCGCGAACTGGACTGGGTCGCCAAGCGCGAGCTGATGGAGGGCTACCGGCGCCGCGACGGCCTGGACTGGGACGCATCCCGCCTGCACCTGGTCGACCTCCAGTACGCCGACGTGCGCCCCGAGAAGGGTCTCTACAACCGCCTCGCCGCCCGCGGGCGCATGGAGCATCTGCTGGACGAGGCCGAGGTCGGGCAGGCCGTGACACACCCCCCGGAGGACACCCGCGCCTACTTCCGGGGCCGCTGCCTGGACAAGTACGCCGACGACGTCGCCGCCGCCTCCTGGGACTCGGTGATCTTCGACCTCCCGGGGCGGGACTCCCTGCAGCGCGTGCCCACGCTGGAGCCGCTGCGCGGCACCCGCGAACACGTCGAGGGGCTGCTGGACCGCTGCCGCACTGCGGAAGAGCTGGTGAAGGCGCTGACAGGCGGCTGACCCGCGACTGAAATGCGGCTGACTCATCACGCCGGGGAGGGCTACCCGGGGGTCGTACGGGGAATGATCCCCAAGACCCGACGACGTCGGGCAGAGGAAGCGCCGATGTCAGCCACTGCTTGTAGGCTCTGATCTTGTACCTCTCGCGTACACCGACCCGAGCGGGGTGAGGGAAATGGCGACCAAGGACACCGACGGCGGCCAGCAGAAGGCCACGCGCCAGACCGAGGAGACCGAGGAGCAGGCGCAGGACGCGCAGACCTCCGAGGACCTCAAGGAGCGCCAGGAGGCGCTCTCCGAGGATGTGGACTCCGTCCTCGACGAAATCGACGACGTACTCGAGGAGAACGCAGAAGATTTTGTTCGAAGTTTCGTGCAAAAGGGCGGAGAATAGGACAAAGCGGGCATGGGGGAGTCCTCAAGCGACCTCACGAGGTGCTCTGGCTGCAAGGAAACCAAGCCGGTAGCCCTCTTTGCCGCCAATAGGTCGATGCGTGATGGCCTGCAGGCTTGCTGCCGGGAGTGCGCAGCCGCGTACTACCGGCAGCGCCGTGCCGCGCAGGGCAGGAAGGTGCGTCCACGGATCGCCGTGCCTGAGGGGCGCAAGCGCTGTGCTCGTTGCGAAGTTGTCAAACCGCACAGTGAGTGGAGTCGCAACAGCAGTTCTTCGGACGGCTTCGCCACCTATTGCCGGGCGTGCCGTAAGGCCGAACACCGGGCTCGGCATCTGATGAAGAATTGCGGCCTCACTCCCGCGGGACGCGACGAACTCGTCGCGGATCAGGTCGGCGTCTGCGCGATCTGCATTTCCGCTCCCGCGGAACATGTGGATCACTGTCACAACGCGGGTAGGGTCCGGGGCGTACTGTGCTTCAGCTGCAACGCGGCCCGGGGTCAGTTCAGGACCGGCCCGAGGCGATGCAGCGGGCCATCAGCTATCTGGAAGGAAACGCGTGGAAGCCGAAACTCGTAGCACCGGGCGTCTACCGGCTGCCTTCCTGACGCCGGGCTCGTCGTCGTTCATGGACTTCCTGTCGGTCCACGCGCCGGAGCAGATGCCGGGCAGCCGGCCGCTGCCGCCGGTGCAGGGCGCCGTGCAGGCACCGCACGGGACGACGATCGTCGCGGCGTCGTTCTCCGGAGGTGTGATCCTGGCGGGCGACCGCCGGGCGACGATGGGCAACGTCATCGCACAGCGGGACATCGAGAAGGTGTTCCCGGCCGACGAGTACTCGGCGGTCGGTATCGCGGGCACGGCGGGCCTGGCCGTGGAGATGGTGAAGCTCTTTCAGCTGGAGCTGGAGCACTTCGAGAAGGTCGAGGGCTCGCAGTTGTCGCTGGAGGGCAAGGCGAACCGGCTGTCGACCATGATCCGCGGCAACCTCGGCATGGCCATGCAGGGCTTGGCGGTGGTTCCGTTGTTCGCCGGTTACGACGTGGGCCGGGGGAGGGGCCGGATCTTCAGCTATGACGTGACCGGCGGCCGTTCCGAGGAGACGGGTTTCGCCGCGGTGGGTTCGGGTTCGGTCTTCGCCCGTGGCTCGCTGAAGAAACTGTTCCGCCGGGACCTGACGGAGCAGCAGGCGGCGACTGCGGTGGTGCAGGCGCTGTATGACGCCGCGGACGACGACTCCGCCACCGGCGGGCCGGACATGGCGCGGCGTATCTACCCGGTCGTGGCGGTGATCGGTGAGGACGGCTACCGGCGGCTGAGTGAGGACGAGGTCTCCGAAATCGCCCGGACCGTGCAGGAGGGCCGTCTGCAGCAGCCGGACGGGCCGCAGGCCCCGGTTCTCTAGTGTTCGTCGAAGAAGGAAGGGACCGATAGCCGGTGTCGACGCCGTTCTATGTCTCACCTCAGCAGGCCATGGCGGATCGCGCGGAGTACGCCCGCAAGGGCATTGCCCGCGGCCGGAGCGTGGTCGTGTTGCAGTACGCCGACGGCATCGTGTTCGTCGCGGAGAACCCGTCCCGCGCGCTGCACAAGGTCAGTGAGATCTACGACCGCATCGCGTTCGCCGCGGTCGGGAAGTACAACGAGTTCGAGAATCTGCGTATCGGCGGTGTGCGGTACGCGGATCTACGTGGTTACACCTATGACCGGGACGATGTGACGGCCCGTGGTCTGGCCAACGTGTACGCGCAGACGCTGGGCACGATCTTCTCGTCGGCCGCGGAGAAGCCGTACGAGGTGGAGTTGATCGTCGCGGAGGTCGGCGAGGCGCGGGAGGACGACCAGATCTACCGGCTGCCGCACGACGGGTCGATCGTGGACGAGCACGGTTCGGTTGCGGTCGGCGGGAATTCGGACCAGATCGGCAGCTACCTCGACCAGCGGCACCGGGACGAGATGTCGCTCGGTGAGGCGCTGAAGCTGGCGGTGGAGTCGCTCTCCCGCGACAACAACGGCGGTGAGCGTTCGCTGACCTCGGAGCAGCTCGAAGTGGCCGTGCTGGACCGTACGCGGTCGCAGCAGCGCAAGTTCCAGCGGGTGCTGGGCCGGCGGCTGGCCACGCTCCTGGACGAGTCGCCGTCCGACGGGACGAGCGGCGACGACGGCGACGCGGCGGACGGCGACGCGGCGGAGTGATTCCGCGCCTCGGGCCCCTCGTTCACCACGTAACCGGAGGAGGCCCCCACCTTCAGGTGGGGGAGGAATCCGGCTTCCCGCGTAGCGGGGCAGGGGAAGCCGGATCGCCGCCAGGGCGATCCGGCGTTTCGGGAGCGACGGCGGCGAGGGCGACTTCAAGCAGGTGCAGGATCTCGGAGTTGATGGACCGGAGCAGATCATCCGGGACTTCGGGAAGTCCAAGGCCAAGGCGCAGAAGGACATCCGGGCCAAGCTGCCGATGCGGCAGCGGGCCGGGATGCCGAAGTGGAGAAAGAAGCGTGAGGCGCTGCCCACACTGAACTACACCAGGCGTGGCTTCCGGTTGAAGGACGGCCGTCTGCAGCTGGCGGGCGGGATCGTCCTGACGGTGGTGTGGTCGCGGGGTCTTCCCGCAGACCCGTCCAGCGTGCGCGTCTATCAGGACTCCATTGGCCATTGGTACGCGTCGTTCGTCGCGCCGGTTGTGGCCGAGCCGCTGCCCGCCACGGGCCGGGTGATCGGAGTGGACTGGGGCGTGAAGGAGACCGCCACCACTACGTCCGACGCCCACGACCTGCCGCATGCCCGGCACGGGAAGACCGCCGCCCAGAAGCTGGCGAAGTACCAGCGGATGATGGCCCGCAGGAAGCCGCCCAAGGGCACGCCCGGCTCCAAGGGGTACCGGGAGGCGAAGCGGAAGACGGCGAAGCTGTACAAGAAGGTCGCCCGGCAGCGGCAGGACACCGGCCGCAAGTGGGCCAAGGCCGTTGCCCGCGACCACGACGGCTTCGCGGTGGAGGACTTCCGGCCGAAGTTCCTGGCCAAGACCACCATGGCCAAGAAGGCCGCTGACGCCGCCATCGGCGCTACCAAGCGGGCCCTGATCGAGATGGGCCGCAAGCACGGCCGAAACGTCCGGCTGGTACACCCTGCGCACACCACGATGGACTGCGCGCACTGCGGCGCGAGAGCCAAGCACCGCATGCCGCTGGGAGAGCGCACCTACACCTGCACCGTGTGCGGAACCGTCTCGCCGAGAGACAAGAACTCCGCACGTGTGATGCTCGTCCGGGCAGGTTGGAACCCGGCAGGTGCGGATGGCGGAAGTCCTCCGGGGGCGCAGCTCCCGCAGGCGGCCTGAGCCTGGAATCCCCACGCACGCCCGAAGGTGCCGCGTAAGCGGCGTCCGGCCGCCAGGTCGGACGGGAATCCCCCGTCTTCAGCCGGGGGAGCCTTCAAGTGTGTTCCGTGTTCTTCGCAGGGGGAGGGGCCCCGAGGGTGTTCTCAGGGTGTGCCCGGCGGCCCGGTGGAGCCGCGGGTGACGAGTTCGACGGGTAGTACGGCCGCGTCGGGTACCCGTCCGGCGAGGACGGCGAGGAGGGCGTGCATGCCCGATGCTCCGATGTCCTCGGCGGGCAGTCGGACGGTGGTCAGTTCCGGTTCGACGGCGGTGGCCACGGCGAGGTCGTCGAAGCCGGTGACGGAGACGTCGCCGGGGACGCGCAGGCCGAGGCGTCGGGCGGCCTTGCAGGCGCCGGCGGCGAGCAGGTCGTCGTCGCAGACGAGGGCGGTCGGCGGGTGGCCCCGGCGGAGGAGGCGTTCGGCGGCGTGCAGGCCGCCGGTGACGCTGAGTTCTGCGGGTTCGGTGGCGACCAGTGCTGCTCCGGAGGTGGTGAGGGCATCGTGCAGGGCGCGGGCGCGCGTGCGGAACGTCCAGGAGCCCACGGCGGCGGAGACGTGGGCGATGCGACGGTGTCCGAGGTGCAGCAGATGGTCGGCGGTGGCGCGCATGCCGCCGGCGATGTCGAGGTTGACGGTCGCGGCGGCTCTGCGGCCTGCCGGGTCGCTGTCGAGCATCACCAGGGGGAGTCCGCCGCCGCGGAGTGAGGCCAGGGCTTCGGGGGCCATGGAGGAGGCGATGACGCCGTCCAGGGAGGCGCGGGCGGAGGCGAACGGGTCGGGTGCGGGACCGATGCCCTCGGGGGAGGGATAGAGAACCATGCCGAAGTCGTACTCGGCCGCGACGCGCGCGGCGCCGGCGTGGACCCGGGCGAAGAAGTCACTGGTCAGTGCTGGTACGACGAGCAGCGCGGTGCGGGTCAGGCCGAGTCGTAGGCTGCGGGCGGCCAGGTTCGGCCGGTAGCCCAGCTCGTGGGCGGCCGCCCGCACGGACCCGGCAGTGCGTTCGGAGACCCGGCCGCGCCATTTGTCGCCCATCACCAGGGAGACCGTCGCCTGGGAGACGCCTGCTCGCCGGGCGACGTCCCTGCTGGTGGGGGCGGTTCCGCGGGGCGCGGGCGCACCACCGTTCCGCATCCCGCTCGTCGTCACGTCTGCTCCTCGCGGTGTGGGGCGGGGGTGGACCCCGGTAAGCCGCCATGGTACGTATGACCGAACTAGTTATACGTATTATGCGTGAGGTTCCGTCCGACGTCCGACAGAGAGGATTCACATCGTGGCGACCGGCTACGCCGAGCTCCTGCGCGCCAAGCATGCCGTGCGGCTGCTCGCGGGCACCCTGGTCGGACGGCTGCCGAACGCCACGGCTGCCCTGGCGATCGTGCTGTTCGTCCGGGCGGAGGGCGGTGACTACACGCTGGCGGGCGTGCTGTCCGCGGTGTACGGGTTGGCCACGGCCGTGGGGCAGCCGTCGCTGGGCCGGGCCGTCGACCTGTTCGGGCAGCCGCGTGTCATGTTCCCGGCCTCGGTGCTGTCCGCCGCGGGTATGTGCGCGTTCGCGCTGTACGGGATCGGCGACCCGTTTCTCGCCTACGGCTCGGTCCTGGTCGCCGGCCTGTTCACACCGCCGCTGGAGGGAGGGTTGCGTGCACTGTGGCCCAGCGTGCTGAAGCGCGAGGACCGGGTGCACGCGGCGTACGCGCTGGACGCCGTCGCCCAGGAGGTGATGTTCGCGGTGGGCCCGTTGCTGGTGACGCTGATCGTCGCGCGGTGGAACGAGGCCGCCGCGCTTCTGGTGATCAACGTGCTGGGTGTGGCAGGCGCCCTGTGGGTGGTCGTCTCGCCGCCGTCCCGCCGGTGGCGATCGGAGCCGCGGGAAGCGCACTGGCTGGGCGCGTTGCGCTCGGGCGGCCTGGTCGCGCTGCTGGGGGCGTTCTTCTTCGTCGGTCTCGCTCTCGGGTCCATCGCCGTCGCCGCGGTGGCGTACGCCGACGGGTACGGCGACAGCCTGATCTCCAGCTACCTGCTGTCCGCCCTCGGCGCCGGTGCGCTGGTCGGCGGTGTCGGGTACGGGGCGCGCGCCTGGCCCGGACGCCCGGAGAACCGGCTGGTGGTCCTGGTCGCAGCGCTGGCCGCCGGGTACCTGCCGCTGCTGCTGGTGCCCGGACCCGTCGCGATGACCGCGCTCGCGGGCGTGTCCGGCCTGTTCCTCGCCCCTGCCCTGGCCTGCTCCTTCGTGGTGGTCGACCGGCACGCCCCGGCCGGTACCGTCACCGAGGCGTTCTCCTGGCTGGTCACCACCTTCGGCGTCGGCGCGGCAGCCGGCACGGCCGTCGTCGGACCGGTGCTGGAACAGGCGGGGATCACGGCCGGGTTCGCGGTGGCCGGTGCGGGCGGGGCCGCCGCGTTCGGCGTGCTGTCGGCGACCCGCGGTGTGCTGTCACCGGCGACAGCCGCCCCGGGGCGCCTCCCTGACCCGGTGCCGGGATCCGGGGAGAAGGAGCTCGCGGGGGAAAATGATCGGCACGCGGTACCCGAACCCGGTTTCAGAACAGGCCATAAGGCGTAATGTTCAGTCATGGACCGCCGAATCTTCGGGCTGGAGAACGAGTACGGCGTCACGTGTACGTTCCGGGGACAGCGGCGTCTGTCCCCTGACGAAGTGGCGCGGTACCTCTTCCGCCGTGTCGTGTCATGGGGCCGGAGCAGCAACGTGTTTCTGCGCAACGGCGCCCGCCTCTACCTGGACGTGGGCTCGCACCCGGAATACGCCACGCCGGAGTGCGACAGCATCACCGAACTGGTCACCCACGACAAATCCGGCGAGCGCATCCTCGAGGGGCTGCTCGTCGACGCCGAGCGCCGCCTGCACGAGGAAGGCATCGCCGGCGACGTCTACCTCTTCAAGAACAACACCGACTCGGCGGGGAACTCGTACGGCTGCCACGAGAACTACCTCGTCGCCCGCCACGGGGAGTTCTCCCGGCTTGCGGACGTCCTCATCCCGTTCCTGGTGACCCGTCAGCTGATCTGCGGAGCCGGAAAGGTCCTGCAGACCCCCCGCGGCGCGGTGTACTGCGTGAGCCAGCGCGCCGAGCACATCTGGGAGGGCGTCAGCTCCGCCACGACCCGCTCCCGGCCCATCATCAACACGCGCGACGAGCCGCACGCCGACGCCGAGCGCTACCGGCGCCTGCACGTGATCGTCGGCGACTCCAACATGTCGGAGACGACGACCCTGCTCAAGGTCGGCGCCACCGACCTGGTGCTGCGCATGATCGAGGCCGGCACGGTGATGCGGGACCTCACACTGGAGAACCCGATCCGGGCGATCCGCGAGGTCAGTCACGACATCACCGGTCAGCGCAAGGTGCGGCTGGCGAGCGGGCGGGAGGCGTCCGCGCTGGAGGTCCAGCAGGAGTACTACGAGAAGGCCGAGGACTTCTGCGAGCGCCGCGGTATCCGCACCGGGATGGTCGAGCAGGTCCTGGACCTGTGGGGCCGCACTCTGGAGGCGGTCCGCACCCAGGACCTGGACAAGGTCGGCACAGAGATCGACTGGATCATGAAGTACAAGCTGCTCGAGCGGTACCGGGCGAAGAACAACCTCACCATGTCCCACCCGCGGGTCGCGCAGATAGACCTCGCGTACCACGACATCCACCGCCGCCGCGGTCTCTACTACCTCCTGGAGCGCAAGGGGCAGGCGGCCCGGGTGTGCGACGACCTGAAGATCTTCGAGGGCAAGTCGGTACCGCCGCAGACGACCCGGGCCCGACTGCGTGGCGACTTCATCCGCCGGGCCCAGGAGCAGCGGCGCGACTTCACCGTCGACTGGGTGCACCTGAAGCTCAACGACCAGGCCCAGCGCACGGTGCTGTGCAAGGACCCGTTCCGTTCGGTCGACGAGCGGGTGGAGAAGCTGATCGCGGGGATGTGAGGGAAGCGTGCGGGTGGTGCACCGGCTGTGTCCGGGGCGTCACCCGCGCGCGCGGGATTCACCGTGTCGTGGACACCCGGGCGCGGTCGGCGGGGCCGTAGGCTGGGCATTCGATGCCGGCGCCGAGCCGGACCCCCTACCCCCAAGAGTGACCACATGACGCGCTCCACGACGGCCCGCCGCCTCGTCGCGGCCCTGGCCGTACCTCTGCTCATCGCCTCGGCCGCCGCCTGTGGTGGTGAGGACTCCGGGAAGTCGGGGGCGGCGCCGGCCGTGTCCTGGGAGGACGGCAAGAAGCCCAAGATCGAAGCCGGCGTCGGAGACCCGCCGACGAAGCTCCGGACCAAGGTCCTCGAGGAGGGCGACGGGCGGAAGATCGAGAAGGCCGACTTCATCACCGCGCATTACGCGGGGCAGACCTGGAGCGGCAAGCCGTTCGACGACAGCTACCAGCGGAAGCTGCCGTCCGGCTTCCCGATCGGCGTCGGCGGCGTGATCGACGGCTGGGACAAGGCACTCGTCGGGAAGACCGTCGGCAGCCGCGTGGAACTCGTCATTCCGCCGGATCTGGCGTACGGCGACACACCCCCGCAGGGAAGCGCCATCGGCAAGGGCGACACGCTGGTCTTCACCATCGACATCAAGGAATCGGTGCCGATGGCACCGAAGGGTGAGAAGGTCCCGCAGAAGGACTCCTCACTGCCGACCGTCGGCACCAACACCGATGTGAAGGCCCCCGAGGTCACCATTCCCGAGGACGGGTCCGCCCCCGACGAGCTGGTGAGTCAAACGATCATCCGCGGAGGTGGCGAGAAGGTCGCGGCCAAGGACACCGTCCTGGTCAACTACCGGGCCGTCGAATGGAACAAGCCCGAGTCGGAGATCAGTACCTGGGAGGGCAACCCGGCCGCGCAGATGCCGCGGGGACCGCAGGAGATCCCGGTGGCCCAGATGCCCGGCTGGAAGAAGGGCCTGGTCGGTCAGACCGTCGGCAGCCGGGTGCTGATCGTGGTGCCGAAGAGCGCGTTCCCGAAGGAACAGCAAAAGCAGGCGAACGACGTGGTGATGGTCGTGGACGTCATGAAAGCCCAGTGATCACGCGTCTGCCACACTGGCAGGGTTGTCAGGACGTCTTCATTCCGTAGGAGCAGTTTCGTGAGCATCGACAAGCCCGAGGTCGACTTCCCCGAGGGCGAGCCCCCCGCCGACCTGGAGACCCAGGAGATCTGGGAGGGCGACGGCCCCGAGGCCAAGGCCGGGGACAACGTCTCCGTGCACTACGTCGGCGTCTCCTTCTCCACCGGTGAGGAGTTCGACGCCAGCTGGAACCGCGGCAAGCCGCTCCAGTTCCAGCTCGGCGCCGGCCAGGTCATCGCAGGCTGGGACCGCGGCGTGACGGGCATGAAGGTCGGCGGCCGGCGGCGGCTGACCATCCCCGCGCACCTCGCCTACGGCGACGCGGGTGCCGGTGGCGGCCTTATCAAGCCCGGCGAGACGCTGATCTTCGTCTGCGACCTGGTCGCCGTCTGACATCCGGTCCGTGTACCGGCTGTGGGCCCCCGCCGTCGCGGCGGGGGCCCACAGCCGTTCTCCGACGCCTCTCGCTTTGGCCCTGCGGCCCGCGAGCGGTACGTTCGTAGCCTCAAGTTGAATGAGAGAGGCAAGGGTTCCATGGCGATTGCCAAGGCCGAGCGGCTGATGAACCTGGCGCTGTGTCTGCTGGGAGCCCGGCGCCCGCTGTCCAAGCGTGAGCTGCGGGCGTCCATCGAGGCCTATCTCGAGGCCGGCTCCGACGACTCGTTCAACAGGATGTTCGAGCGCGACAAGGATGATCTCCGCGAGCTGGGCCTCGTCATCGAAACCGTCGACAACTTCGACGGTGAGGCCGGGTACCTGGCACGCCGTGACAGCAACCGGCTGCCGCCCGTCACGTTGGACGCGGCGGAGGCCACCGCACTGGGCCTGGCGGCCCGGGTGTGGCAGCAGGCGCGGCTCGCCGGCGCGGCCAGCGGTGCCCTGCACAAACTCCGCGCCGCCGGCGGCATGCCGCAGGCAGGGGAGGACGGCGGCTACGGGGACCCGCATCCGCACAGCGCCCTGGAGCCTCGCATCCCCGCCCGCGAGACCGCTTTCGAGCCGCTGATGCTCGCCTGCCGGGACCGTCGGCCGGTCGTCTTCGACTACCGCAAGTCCAACGCCGCACGTCCGGAGCGCCGCAGTGTGGAGCCGTGGACACTGGAGTGCTGGCGCGGCCACTGGTATCTCGCCGGGCACGACCGGGACCGAGGTGCCGAACGCGTCTTCCGGCTCTCCCGCATCACCGGCCCCGTCCGCTCCCGCGCCGCCTCCTTCACCGCCCCCGTCCCGGACCAGGTGACCGTGCGGGAGACGGTGGAACGCTGGGCGGGCGAGTCCGCTACCGGACGCGCCCGGATCCGGCTGCGCCGGGAGTGCGGCTACCCGCTGCGGGCGCGCGCCGTGGGCGCGATCCGGGACCTGGGCGCCGAGTGGGAAGAGCTGGAGATCCCGTACGGGCACGGCCTCGACGCCTGGCTCGTCGAGTTCGGCCCGGACGTCGTGGTGCTGGAACCCGCCGAACTGCGGGCAGACGTGGTTGACCGGCTGCGCGCCGTCGCCAAGGGCTGAGGGGAGCGGAACAGACGTGGCGACCAACGCCATCGACCAGACCCGGCGGATGCTGTCTCTGGTCACCTACCTGCGGGATCGTCCCGGCGCCCGGGTCGAGGACGTCGCCCGCGCCTTCGGCATCACCGTCGACGAGCTGATCGGCGACCTCGACGTCCTCCCGATGTGCGGCACCAGCTTCCGCGGCGGCGACCTGCTGGAGATCGACACCGACGGTGAACGCATCTGGTGGCGAAACGCCGACGACGTCGCCGAGCCACTGAGGATCGCCGCTGACGAGGCCACCGCCCTCCTGGTGGCCGCACGCGCCGTCGCCACCCTCCCCGGGCTCCGGACCAGCGACCGCGAGGCGTTGCTGCGTGCCACGGCCAAGCTCGAGGCCGCAGCGGGGGAGAGCGCCGGAGCCAGCGCGCGGCTGTCCGTCACCTTCGAGTCGGAGGGCGGCGTCTTCGCCGAGGTGGACCGGGCGATCTCCGAGCGGCGGCGGCTGTGGCTGAAGTACTACTCCCCGGCCCGTGACGAGCTCACCGAGCGCGAGATCGACCCGATCCGGCTGTTCGCCGTGGGCCACACCTACGTCGAGGCATGGTGCCGGCGCAGCGAGGCCCGGCGCACCTTCCGGCTCGACCGGGTGGCCGAGATCCAGCTGCTCGACGAGTCCGCCGACCCGCCGCCCCTCACCCCGCGCGACCTGTCCGCGGGGCTGGTACAGCCTGCTCCGGACGACCCCGAAGTGGTCGTCGAGGTGTCGCCCGGTGGCCGGTGGGTCGCCGAGTACTACCCGCACGACAGCGCCGAGGAACTGCCGGACGGCGGCCTGCGGATCACCCTGCGTACTCCGGACCCCGCCTCGCTGCGGCGGCTGGCGCTGCGCCTGGGCGCCGACGGCCGTATCACCGCCCCGCCCGAGCTGGCGCAGAGCGCCCGTGAGGCCGCGCGGGCGGCGCTCGCCGCCTACGGCGAGTGAACCGCCCGCGGCGAGGTATTAGCCTGGCCTGCATGCTGTGGCCGATGCTCTTCCTCACACTCGCCGTCGCCGGAATCGCCGTGCTCGGCATGCTCGCGGTCCGCGTCGGACTGGAGGTGCGGCGCTTCGCCCACGCCGTCGGCGACGGCTCCGAGCGCATCGCCCGAGCGGCCGACGATCTCGAGAACGCGGCGGCCTCGTGTGCCGCACGCATCGAGCGGTAGTCTGAGTGCCGTGCGTACTCGGCGTACGTCCCGGTGAACAGGGAAGTCCGCACAGGCTGTGTCTCCCGTTCACACCTCAGGGTTACGATCGCCTGGCAGCACGACATGGATCCGTCCGCGAGAACCCGTCAGGCAGACCAACACCGCCCGGCGAGAAGGTAGGCACACGATGGGCAACCTGCGGCCCATGGAGATCGTCCTGATCCTCCTTGTCATCCTGCTCCTGTTCGGCGCCAAGAAGCTCCCGGACATGGCCCGGTCCCTCGGTAAGTCGGCCCGCATCCTCAAGAGCGAGGCCAAGGCCATGAAGAAGGACAACTCCGATGGCGGCGACGGGGACAAGGACCCCAAGGCCGACACCGAGGCACAGCAGCCCGCGCCGAAGACGATCCAGGCGGCCCCCGGGGACGTCAGCAGTGCGCGGCCGGTGAACGAGCCGAGCAGGCAGTCCCACCAGAGCTGACCGCCCCCGACCCGTACGGTCGCCGTACGGCACGACTGACACCGAGGACACGGGTTGCTCAAGTCCGCCCGCACACAGTATGAACAAGTGAAGGACCCCGAGGGGCGGATGCCACTCGCCGAGCACCTCCGGGAACTTCGCAACCGTCTGATGAAGGCGGTCCTGGCGATCCTCGCCGTCACCGTCGTCGGCATGGTCTTCTACGATCAGGTCGCGGACTTCCTGACCGGTCCCATGCTGGACCGGGTGGGTTGCGAGACGGGCCTGGGTGAGAGCTTCGGCGACCGGGACAGCACCACGGACGAGGTCTGCGCGACCCTCACCATCAACGGTCTCGTCGGGCCTTTCACTGTGATGCTGAAAATCGCTCTGACGGCGGGAGTCGTGCTGGCGTCGCCGGTCTGGCTCTACCAGCTGTGGGGGTTCCTCGCCCCCGGGTTGCACCGCCACGAGAAGAAGTACGCCGGTGCCTTCGTGGCCACCGGTGTGCCCCTGTTCCTCGCGGGTGCCTATGTCGCCTACCTCATCCTCCCCACCGCAGCCGAGGCCCTGCTCGACTTCAGCCCGGCGGGTACGGAGAACCTCATCGACCTGGGCGACTTCGTGGACATCGTCTCCCGGCTGGTGATCGTCTTTGGACTCGCCTTCGAACTGCCGCTGGTCCTCGTCCTGCTGAACTTCGGAGGTCTGGTCACCGGTCGGCAGCTGCTGGGCTGGTGGCGGATCATGGTGGTGTGCATCGCGGTGTTCTCCGCGGTCGCCACACCGACCGGCGACCCGCTGACCATGGGCGCCCTGGCCGTGCCGATCGTTCTGCTCTACTTCGCCGCCGTGGGAGTCTCGCTGCTCAACGACCGTCGCCGGGAACGCAGCAACCCCTACGCTGACCTCGACGACGACGAGGCGTCGGAACTGGAGCACGTGCCGGAGCAGGTGACCGCTGCCGCGCCGCTCGGTGACGACGACGGCGGGCGCCGCGACAGCAACCGTCGCGACGGTTACGACGACGCCACCTGACGCGTTAGTGTCAACCGGGTGACCAGCGAGATCACCCTCCTTGTGAACCCCACCGCAGGCCGTGGACGCGGTGAACAGGCCGCGGAGCACGTCGCCGACGTGCTCCGCCGAGC
>KI547037.1:123635-131865 GCA_000497405.1 Streptomycetaceae bacterium MP113-05
CGCACTCTGGTCGGCGTCGACGCCCCGGACGCCCTGTGCCGCGCTCGTGAGGCCGTGGCAGAGGGCACCGCGGCGCTGATCGTCGTCGGCGGCGACGGCATGGCCGGCCTCGCCCTCCAGGCGGTGGCGGGCACCGACACGCCGCTCGGTGTGGTCGCCGTGGGCACCGGCAACGACTTCGCCCGCGCCACGGGCCTCCCCGTACGCGACCCGGCGTCCGCCGCGGGCCTCTTCGTCGAGGCCCTCAAAACCGGCCGCACCCGGCCCGTCGACCTCGGCCGGGTCACCTGCGCGGACGGCGCCGACCGCTGGTTCGGCTCCGTGCTCGCCTCCGGATTCGACTCCAAGGTCAACGACCGGGCCAACCGCATGCGATGGCCTTCCGGACCGCGCCGGTACGACCTCGCCATGCTCGCCGAACTCGCCGCCCTCCGGCCGATCCCGTACCGCCTGACCCTGGACGGCGGGCAGCCGCAGGAGGTCCCCGCCACCCTGGTCGCCGTCGGCAACGGTCCCAGCTACGGCGGTGGCATGCGGATATGCGCCGGTGCATCCCTCGACGACGGTCTCCTGAACGTCACCGTGGTGGGGGAGTGCAGCCGCGCCACGCTGCTCCGGGTCTTCCCGCGCGTCTACAAGGGCACCCACCTGACCCACCCCGCGGTCACCGTTCACCGGGTCCGGCGGATCACCCTGGCGGCCGAGGGCGTCACCGGCTACGCCGACGGCGAGTCCGCCGGGCCGCTGCCGCTGACCGTGGACAGTGTTCCGGGAGCCGCGCGGCTGCTACTGCCGGAATAGGATCGATCCCTGTCAGGGGTGGCCGGTAGGCTCGTGAGCACGATGACCGAGGATCTGTCCCCCGCCGAGCGGTACGCCGCGGCCCGGAAACGGGCCGCAGACCAAGCCACCGCTCTCGCCCCGTTCCGTGACCTGTACGACTTCGACCTGGACGACTTCCAGATCGAGGCGTGCCAAGCCCTCGAAGCCGGCAAAGGAGTGCTGGTCGCGGCGCCGACCGGCTCCGGCAAGACGATCGTCGGCGAGTTCGCCGTGCACCTGGCGCTCGCCCAGGGCCGTAAATGCTTCTACACCACGCCGATCAAGGCACTGTCCAACCAGAAGTACAACGACCTCGTCGCCCGCTACGGCGCAGCGCGGGTGGGCCTGCTCACCGGTGACAACAGCGTCAACGGCGACGCCCCGGTGATCGTGATGACCACCGAGGTCCTGCGCAACATGCTCTACGCCGGCTCCCCGGCCCTGCGCGGCCTGGGCCACGTGGTGATGGACGAGGTCCACTACCTCTCCGACCGTTTCCGCGGTGCCGTGTGGGAAGAAGTGATCATCCATCTCCCCGAGTCGGTGACCCTGGTGTCGCTGTCCGCGACCGTGTCCAACGCCGAGGAGTTCGGCGACTGGCTGGACACCGTCCGGGGCGACACGCGGGTGATCGTCTCCGAACACCGCCCGGTACCGCTGTGGCAGCACGTGCTGGCCGGACGGAAGATGTACGACCTGTTCGAGGAGAAGGGCGACCGCAAGGAGGTCAACCCGGACCTCGTGCGGATGGCACGGATGGAGAACAGCCGTCCGTCCTCCGCGCGTGACCGGCGGCGCAACGGCCGTCCCAAGCGGGAGGCCGACCGGGAGCGGGAGCGGCGGCAGCGCACCCGGGTCTGGACTCCGGGCCGCCCGGAGGTCATCGACCGTCTCGACTCGCAGGGCCTGCTCCCGGCCATCACCTTCATCTTCAGCCGGGCCGGCTGCCAGGCCGCGGTGCAGCAGTGCCTGGCAGCCGGACTCCGGCTGAACGCACCCGCCGAGCGCACCCGGGTCCGGGAGATCGTCGAGAAACGCACCGCCGACATCCCCGACGAGGACCTGCACGTCCTGGGCTACTTCGAGTGGCTGGAGGGGCTGGAGCGCGGTGTCGCCGCCCACCACGCAGGCATGCTGCCCACGTTCAAGGGAGTCGTCGAGGAGCTGTTCGTACGCGGCCTGGTGAAGGCCGTGTTCGCCACCGAGACCCTCGCCCTGGGCATCAACATGCCCGCCCGCTCCGTGGTGCTGGAGAAGCTCGTCAAGTGGAACGGCGAGCAGCACGCCGACATCACACCCGGCGAGTTCACGCAGCTCACCGGACGCGCCGGCCGGCGCGGCATCGACGTCGAGGGCCACGCCGTGGTGCTGTGGCAGCGGGGCATGGATCCCGGTGCCCTGGCCGGCCTTGCCGGTGCCCGCACCTATCCGCTGCGTTCCTCGTTCAAGCCGTCCTACAACATGGCGGTCAACCTCGTCTCCCAGTTCGGACGGCACCGCTCGCGCGAACTGCTGGAGACCTCCTTCGCCCAGTTCCAGGCCGACCGCTCCGTCGTGGGGATCTCCCGGCAGGTGCAGCGCAACGAGGAAGGGATGGACGGCTACCGCGAGTCGATGACCTGCCATCTCGGCGACTTCGAGGAGTACGCGCGGCTGCGTCGCGAACTGAAGGACCGGGAGACCGAGCTGGCCAAGCAAGGTGCGGCCCAGCGCCGTGCACAGGCCGCCGCGGCGCTGGAGAAGCTCAAGCCGGGCGACATCATTCACGTTCCCACCGGTAAGTTCGCCGGTCTCGCGCTGGTGCTGGATCCGGGTACGTCCGCCGGGCGCAGCCACGGGCACGGTCGCGGATTCGACCAGTACGACGGTCCGCGACCGCTGGTTCTCACCTCTCAGCGGCAGGTCAAGCGGCTGGCCGCACTCGACTTCCCGGTGCCGGTGGAGCCGCTCGAACGCATGCGGGTCCCCAAGTCCTTCAACGCGCGCAGCCCGCAGTCCAGGCGAGACCTGGCTTCCGCCCTGCGCACGAAGGCCGGGCACCACGAGCCGCAGCGGCACCGCCGCCAGCGGGCCGCCGCAGCCGACGACGAGCAGATCGCGCGACTGCGTGCGGACTTGCGCCGCCACCCCTGCCACGGCTGCGACGAGCGTGAGGACCACGCCCGCTGGGCCGAGCGTTTCTCCCGGCTTCGTCGCGACACCCGTGTGCTGGAGCGCCGCATCGAGGGACGGACGAACACCATCGCCCGCACCTTCGACCGTGTGTACGCCCTGCTGTCCGAGCTGGGCTACCTGCGCGGTGATCAGGTCAGCGACGACGGCCGGAGGCTGGCCCGGCTCTACGGTGAACTGGACCTGCTGGCCTCGGAGTGCTTGCGTGAAGGGGTGTGGGAAGGCCTGCCGCCCGGGGAACTCGCGGCATGCGTCTCGGCGCTGGTGTTCGAGTCCCGTGCCGCTGACGACGCGCTCCCACCGCAGGTGCCGGGGGGCCGCGCCAAGCAGGCGCTCGGTGAGATGGTGCGTATCTGGGGGCGGCTGGACGCGCTGGAGGAACAGCACGGCGTCAGCGCCACCGAGGGTGTGGGCCAGCGTGAGCCCGACCTCGGTTTCGCGTGGGCTGCCTACCGGTGGGCGGAGGGCCACGGGCTGGACGCGGTGCTCCGCGAGACCGACATGCCGGCCGGGGACTTCGTGCGATGGTGCAAGCAGGTTCTCGACGTGCTGGGTCAGCTCGCAGCGGCGGCGCCGGAGGGCGGCACGGTGGCGAAGAACGCGCGGCGTGCGATCGACGCGATGCGGCGTGGCGTCGTCGCGTACACCTCGGTGGGCTGAGGACCGCGGGGCGCCCACGGGCGTGCCTGGCCCGTTCCTGGACCGGAACTAGCGCTGCAGGGCGTACAGCACCCGGTTCAGCGAACTGCGCAGCCCCCAGCGTTCGTCGAGTGCGAGCAGCGCCGCCGCGTCGTGCGGCTCGTCCGGGAGGGCGGCGTCGAAGGGGGGCAGGGGGATGTCGCCTGCGACCCGCACCACCTGCGGCGCCACCGCCAGGTAGGGCTTCGCCTCCTGCAGCTTCCGGCGCTGCGCCGGCGTGATCCTCGACGTCGGGTCGTCGGCGGCGGCCTGGATTCCGGCCAGGTCTCCGTAGGTCGTCAGCAGCTTCGCGGCGGTCTTCTCCCCGACGCCGGGCACGCCGGGGAGGCCGTCGCTCGGGTCGCCGCGCAGGGTCGCCAGCGCGGCGTAACCCGGCCCGTCCACGCCGTACTTCTCCCGCAGCGCCGCCTCGTCGAACGATGCCAGGTTGCCCATGCCCTTGACCGGGTAGAGCACCCGCACGCCCCGGGCGTCGTCGATCAGCTGGAACAGGTCGCGGTCGCCGGTGACGATGTCCACCGGTCCGGCGGCCGCTCCCGTGAGAGTGCCGATGACGTCGTCCGCCTCGTACCCCTCCGCGCCGACCCGGGCGATGCCCAGCGCGTCCAGTACCTCGTCGATGATCGGGACCTGCGGCGAGAGGGTGTCCGGTACCTGCTCGGTGTCCGGTCCCGCTTCCGCCTCCTCCAGTACCCGGTGCGCCTTGTAGGAGGGGATGAGGTCGACTCGCCACTGCGGGCGCCAGTCGAAGTCCATGCAGGCGACCAGCTCGTCCGGCCGGTGGTCCTGCACCAGCCGGGCGATGAAGTCCAGTAGCCCTCGCACCGCGTTCACCGGGGTACCGTCCGGCGCCCGTACCGAGTCCGGCACGCCGAAATAGGCCCGGAAGTAGAGAGAAGCGGTGTCGAGCAACATCAGCCGTGGTGTGGTCACGCCCCGATGATGCCGTATCCCGCCGACACCGGCGCAGCCGCGCGGCCGGCCGCGTACGGTTCCCCCATGACGCATCCCGCTGCCGCACGGCGTGTCGTGTCCCTCGTTCCGTCGCTGACGGAGGCGGTCGCCGCGACCGCGCCGGAACTCCTGGTGGGGGTCACGGACTGGTGCAGCCACCCCGCGGGCCTGGACGTCACGCGGGTGCGAGGGACCAAGAACCCGGATCTGGACGGGATCGTCGCGCTCGGCCCCGACCTCGTGCTGGCGAACGAGGAGGAGAACCGTCCGGCCGACGTCGACGCCCTGCGTCAGGCCGGGATCACCGTGCTGGTCACCGAGATCCGCAGTGTGCCGCAGGCGTTCACCGAACTGCATCGCGCCCTCGTGGGCGGTTGCGGCCTGAGTCGTCCGCTCTGGCTGGACGAGGCGGAGGCGGCCTGGAGCGAAGTGCGTGCCGAGTTCGACGCCGTGGCCGTGGTGCCCGTCTGGCGGCGGCCCTGGATGGTTCTCGGTCGCGACACCTTCGCTGGCGCCGTGCTCGCCCACCTCGGGGTGCGCAACCGCTACGCCGGCCACGCCGAGCGCTACCCGCGCATCCCCCTCCCGGAACTGGCCGACCCGGACGCCTCGGACCTGGTGGTGCTGCCGGACGAGCCGTACGCCTTCGCCGACGACGATGGGCCGGAGTGCTTTCCCGCACTGCCCGCGGCACTGGTCGGCGGTCGGCACCTGACCTGGTACGGACCGTCGCTGACCGAGGCGCCCGGGGTACTCGCACGCGCCCTCCGACGGGCCCTGGACTGACGGCCGGCCGCGCGGTGCACGGTCGGCGGGTCCCAGGCCGGACCTAACCGGACGCCTCGCCCACCAGCGCACGCATCAGCCGCAGGTCGGTCGCATCCGCTTCCGGATGCCACTGGACACCCACCGTCCACGCCGCGGCGCTCGGCATCTCCACCGCCTCCACCGTGCCGTCCGCCGCGTGCGCCGAGGCCACCAGGCCTGAACCGAGGTGCTGCACGGCCTGGTGGTGGTAGGCGGGGACCTCGACCGTGCCGGGCAGGACGCGGGCCAGTTCGCTGCCCGCCACCGGGGTGACCGCGTGGGAGGCGAACACCCCGGGATCACCGGTGTGCCCCTCGAGATGCTGGACGAGGGTGCCGCCGCGGGCGACGTTCAGCAACTGCATGCCCCGGCATACCCCCAGCAGCGGCACCCCCTGCTCGAGCGCAGCCTCGATCAGGGCCAGCTCCCACGCGTCGCGCTCCGGAGCAGGAGGCCCGGTACGGGAGTCCGGGACGGCGCGGTAGCGCACGGGCTGGACGTCGGGTCCGCCCGCGACGACCAGTCCGTCCAGCCGGTGCACGGCTGTCCCGGCGGCCCCGGGTGCCGAGTCCGGCGGCAGCAGCGCGGCGAGCCCGCCGGCCGCCTGCACCAGCTGGTGGTATCCGGCAGGCAGCAGTGCGGCAGGCAGCCGCCACACGCCCCAGCGGACGTCGGGCTCCAGGTAGGTGCTCACACCGATCAGCGGCAGTGCCATGCGTGTCGATTATCCCTTTTCCAGTTCGGCCTCGGCTTCGGCCAGTGCGGCGAACTCCTCCTCAGGGGCGCCGGCGACCAGCCGGTGCCGACTGTAGAAGGCGAAGTACCCGGCCGCCACGACGTAGAGGACCAGGGCGATTCCCGCGGCCGAGGGGTCGACGAGGAACGTCGCGACCACCGCGGCGCAAGCCAGTATGAAGGCGACCGAGGAGGTCGCCACCCCGCCGGGCGTGCGGTAGGGCCGGTGAAGGCCCGGTTCCCGGCGACGCAGGACGATGTGCGACAGCGACATCAGCACATAGGAGACAGCCGCACCGAAGACGGCGATGTTCAGCATCCGCGCGCCGTCGCCGGTCGCCCCGGCGAGCGCGAACCCGATGGCGGCCGGCACGATCAGGCCCAGATAGGGCGCCTTGCGACGGCTGGTCAGAGAGAGGAACCGCGGCAGGTAACCGGCCCGGGAGAGGGCGAACAGCTGACGCGAACCGGCGTAGATGAGGGAGAAGAACGAGGCCACCAGCCCGGCCAGTCCCGCGTAGTTGACGAGGCGGCTCAGCGTGGTGGATTCACCGCCGGTGGCCGCCTCCAGTGCGGCGACCAGCGGGTTGTCGGCGTTCTTCACGGCTTCCGAGCCTGCCGCTCCGGCGGCCGGGAGCAGGGTGAGCAGGGCCAGCAGCACGAGGATGCCGATGGCTGCTGCCATCGCGCGCGGCAGGGTGCGTTCCGGCTCCTTGGCCTCCTCCGCCGCCAACGGCACCCCCTCGACACCGAGGAAGAACCACATGCCGAAGGGGAACGCCGCCCAGATGCCGAGCAGCCCGAAAGGCAGCCAGGAGCCGGAGCCGAACGCCGTCCGGTCCACCGCGATGTCGTTCAGCGACCCGGCGTCGAAGTGGGTCAGTGCTCCGACGCAGAAGACCAACAGCGCGGCCACCGCGATGCCGGTGACGACGAAGCTGAACCGCAGCGCCTCGCCCACCCCCCACAGGTGCACACCGGTGAAGAGCACGAAGCACGCCAGGTACACCGGCCACCCGGACTCCAGGCCGAACAGTCCCAGCGACTCGACGTAGCCGCCGATGAAGACGGAGATCGCGGCCGGGGCGAGGACGTACTCGATGAGAATGGCCGTCCCGGTGAGGAAGCCGCCCCAGGTGCCCAGGGCCCGGCGGGCGAAGCCGTACCCGCCGCCAGCGGTGGGGAGCACCGAGGAGAGCTCGGCCAGGGAGAAGACCATGCAGGCGTACATCACGCCCATCAGCACGGTCGCGACGGCGAGCCCGCCGAACCCGCCCTCGGCGAGGCCGAAGTTCCAGCCCGCGTAGTCGCCGGAGACGACGTAGGCGACGCCGAGTCCGGTGAGCAGCAGCCATCCGGCGCTGCCACGGCGGAGGGTGCGGCGCTGCAGGTACGCGTCCTGGGGAGCCGGGGTGGGGGCGCCGCCGTCCGCCGTGTTCCGCAGTCCGGTGTCCTCGGCCATGAGCAGCTCCCGATCCGGGGTCCGACATCATTGGTGTGCGTCCATACCATTGCGTCACACCGCGGTCGGCGCAAGACCCCCGGACGTCCGGCGGATCCCCGGCACCGCGCCGCCCCTTCCGCGTCAGAGAAGGAAGCCGCGCAGCAACGCGGCGGTGCCGGCGCAGTGTTCGCGGACGACGGCGCGGGACGCCTCCGCGTCGCCCGCGAGCACCACATCGACCAGCGCTGTGTGCTGGTGCTGGGCGTGTTCGAGGTTGCGCACCAGTAGTGGGATACGGCCGAGCAGGTCGTTCAGCGTGGCGCGTGCGGCCGCGTACTGCGCGTTGAGCGAGGGCGAGCCGGCGAGTTCGACCAGAGTGAGGTGAAAGAGAGTGTCCTGCCGCCGGTAGTCGTCCAGAGCCGCCTCCCGCGTGGCGTCCAGAGCCGCCCGCAACCGCTGCGCGCCCTGCACGCCCGGCCCGTGCGAGGCGACCAGATCGGCGGCACCCGTCTCCAGCACCTCGCGGAACCGCAGGGTGTCCTCCAGCTCCGCCGCGTCCAGCCCGGCGGGCGGCCCGCCGCTCTCGGACGGCCGTGC
>KI547037.1:131875-135106 GCA_000497405.1 Streptomycetaceae bacterium MP113-05
CGGCCGGCGCACGAACGTCCCCCCGTACCGTCCCCGGCGGCTCTCCACCAGGCCCTCCTCGGTGAGCACCCGCAGTACCTCGCGCAAGGTCACGCGACTCACGCCCAGGCGCTCGGCGAGTTCGCGCTCCGCGGGGAGCCTGCCTCCGACGGGAACCAGCCCGAGCCGGAGGACCTGCAGTATCTGCTCCAGCGCCTCCTCGAAGCCGTTGCCGGCCCGCACCGGACGGAGTACCGGGCCCAGTCGGTCACCCGGCCCGGCGGCCGGGCCGTCCACGCCGCTGCCGGTGTCGTTCAACGTCCCTACTTCCCAAGCAATGGTCTGTCGTCATACCTTAAGGAGTCCGGACTGATCCGGCGAGACTGCAGGAGGCCCACCGTGGCAGACCGCACGCCCCCGCTCTCCGTCGAGGAGCTGCGCCGGCTCGTCCAGGAGGGCCGGATCGACACCGTGGTGCTGGCCTTCACCGACATGCAGGGAAGACTCCAGGGCAAGCGCTTCGCCGCCGGTTTCTTCCTCGACGAGGTACTCGAGAGCGGCACGGAGGGCTGCAACTACCTGCTTGCCGTGGACGCCGACATGAACACCGTCGACGGCTACGAGATGGCGTCCTGGGAGCGTGGCTACGGCGACTTCGCGATGCACTCGGACACCCGCACCCTCCGTCGCGTCCCGTGGAACCCGGGCACCGCCATGATCACTGCCGACCTGGCCTGGCACGACGGCACGCCGGTGACCGCCTCCCCGCGGCAGATCCTGCGCCGGCAGATCGCGCGGCTCGCGGAACGCGGCTGGACCGCCCAGGTCGGCACCGAGCTGGAGTTCATGGTCTTCCGGGACACCTACGAACACGCCTGGGACTCCGCCTACCGCGGCCTCACCCCCGCCAACCAGTACAACATCGACTACTCCGTCCTCGGTACCGGCCGGGTCGAACCGCTGCTGCGCCGCATCCGTAACGAGATGGGCGCCGCCGGCATGATCGTGGAGTCCGCCAAGGGCGAGTGCAACCTCGGGCAGCACGAGATCGCCTTCCGCTACGACGACGCTCTGACCACCTGCGACCAGCACGTGGTGTACAAGACGGGTGCGAAGGAGATCGCCGCCCAGGAGGGCAGCGCGCTCACCTTCATGGCGAAGTACGACGAGCGGGAGGGCAATTCCTGCCACATCCACCTCTCGCTGCGGGACGCCGACGGAAGGCCCGTCCTCGCCGACGACGAGCGACCCGACGGCATGTCCGCGACCATGCGGCACTTCCTCGCCGGACAGCTCGCCGCGCTGCGCGACTTCACCCTCCTCTACGCCCCCAACATCAACTCCTACAAGCGCTTCCAGCCGGGCTCGTTCGCCCCCACGGCCGTCGCCTGGGGCCCCGACAACCGCACCTGCGCCTACCGGGTCGTCGGCCACGGCGCCTCTCACCGCTTCGAGAACCGGGTTCCCGGCGGCGACGTCAACCCCTACCTGGCGGTCGCGGGGATGATCGCCGCCGGACTCCACGGCGTCGACCGCGGTCTCGAACTCCCCGACGCCTGCACCGGGAACGCCTACACCGGTGACGCCGACCACGTGCCCCCCACCCTCCGGGAGGCGGGCGAGCTCTGGCAGGGCAGCGCACTCGCCCGGGACGCGTTCGGCGCCGACGTGGTGCGGCACTACGCCCACATGGCCCGCGTCGAGCAACAGGAGTACGACGCGACCGTGACCGACTGGGAACGCTTCCGCTCCTTCGAACGCATGTGAGGCACCGCTTGCAGCAGCACGACCCGCAACCCACCGCCACCGAGCACCACGTCCTCGACCCCTCGACCGGGGAACGCATCGCCACGGTCCCCGCCACCACCGCGGCGCAGGTGTCCGAAGCCGTCCGGCGCGCCGTATCCGCCCAGCGGCACTGGGCGGCGCTGGCCCCCGCCGACCGCGCCCGGCTGTTGCGCCGGTTCGCCACCGCAGTCGACGCGCACCTCGAGGAGCTGGCGCAGCTGGAGGTCCGCGAGGCCGGCCACCCGGTGGGCAACGCCCGCTGGGAGGCCGGCAACGTGCGTGACCTCCTCGACTACGCGGCCGGCGGGGTGGAGCGGCTGACCGGCAGCCAGATCCCGGTCGACGGCGGGGTCAACGTCACCTTCTGCGAACCGCTCGGGGTGGTCGCCGTCATCGCCCCCTGGAACTTCCCCATGCCGGTGGCCGCATGGGGCACCGCGCCGGCCCTGGCCGCCGGCAACGCCGTTCTCCTCAAACCCGCCGAGACCACGCCGCTCACGGCTCTGCGGCTGGCGGAGCTCGCGCTGGAGGCCGGGCTGCCCGAGGACCTCTTCCAGGTGCTTCCCGGCGCCGGAGACGTCGCCGGTTCGGCCCTGGTACGCCACGAGGACGTGGCCAAGGTCGTCTTCACCGGCTCCACCGAGGTCGGCAAGCGAGTGATGGCCCAGTGCGCGGCGCAGGTCAAGCCGGTGACACTGGAACTCGGCGGCAAGAGCCCCAACATCGTCTTCGCCGACGCGGACCTGGCTCGCGCCGCGTCCGCCGCCCCCGGGTCCTTCCTCGACAACACCGGGCAGGACTGCTGCTCCCGCAGCCGGATCCTGGTGCAGCGTGAGGTCTACGACCGCTTCCTGGAGTACCTCGAACCCGCGGTGCAGTCCTTCACCGTCGGCGACCCGTCCGACCCCGGCACGCAGATGGGTCCGCTGGTCTCCGCCGCGCAACTGGCGCGCGTCAGCTCCTACGTACCCCGCGACGCGCCCGCCCTGATCCGCGGCCGTGCCCCGGACGGCCCCGGGTTCTGGTACCCCGCGACCGTGCTGGAGGCCGGCCCCGGCGACGCCACGGCCACCGAGGAGATCTTCGGGCCGGTGGCCGTGGTGCTGCCGTTCGAGGACGAGGCGGACGCGGTCCGTCTCGCCAACGCCTCCAGGTACGGGCTCTCCGGATCCGTGTGGACGCGCGACCTGGGACGTGCGCTGCGGGTGTCCCGCGGCGTGGCCGCCGGGAACCTGTCGGTCAACTCGCACAGCAGCGTGCGCTACTCCACCCCCTTCGGCGGCTACCGGCAGTCCGGACTGGGCCGTGAACTCGGCCCCGGCGCGCTGGAGGCCTTCACCGAGACCAAGAACGTCTTCCTGAACACCGAGGAGCTCACGTGACCGCAGGCCCCACCCCCGTACAGGCCCCCGGGCCGGCACCGGTCTGCCGGCGACTGGTCGGCCGCACCGCCGTCGTCACCGG
>KI547037.1:135116-136983 GCA_000497405.1 Streptomycetaceae bacterium MP113-05
TGAAAACCGACGTCACCGACGAGGCCGCAGTCGAGGCGCTGTTCGCCGCCGCGCACGAGCAGTACGGATCGGTGGACGTGGCCTTCAACAACGCCGGTATCTCGCCGCCGGACGACGACTCCATCCTCACCACCGGGCTGGACGCCTGGCAGCGCGTTCAGCAGACCAACCTCACCTCCGTGTACCTGTGCTGCCGGGCGGCGCTCCCCTACATGCGCGGACAGGGGCGGGGCTCCATCATCAACACCGCCTCGTTCGTCGCCGTGATGGGTGCGGCCACCTCGCAGATCAGCTACACCGCGTCCAAGGGCGGCGTGCTGGCGATGTCCCGTGAACTGGGCGTGCAGTTCGCCCGCGAGGGGATCCGGGTCAACGCGCTGTGCCCGGGGCCGGTCAACACCCCACTGCTGCGTGAGCTGTTCGCCAAGGACCCGGAGCGGGCAGAGCGCCGGCTCGTGCACGTGCCCGTCGGACGGTTCGCCGAGGCGGAGGAGATCGCCGCCGCCGTCGCCTTCCTCGCCAGCGACGACTCCTCGTTCGTCAACGCCACCGACTTCCTCGTCGACGGCGGCATCTCCGGCGCTTACGTGACACCGCTGTGACGGCACCGGTACGGCATAGCCGTAGGGTTCGCACAGGTGTTGCCCTAGTGTGCTGGGGTGAGCATGAGGACACCGCCCGGCTGGTATCCAGACCCAGGGCACACAGGTTTCGGCCCGGCACCTGAGCGCTGGTGGGACGGCGAGACGTGGACGGAACACGCCCGCGCTGCGTCCGCCGTACCGGCCCCTCCCCCGGGACATCCCCCGCAGCACGGGTTCGGCCCGCAGCCCGGCGCGGTCCCCGGGTTCCCGCCCGTGGCGCAGGGCCGGCCCAAGGGGCCCCTGGTGGCGGGGATCGTCGCCGCGGTCGCCGTCGTGCTCGCGGTCGTCGTGGGAGGGGTGGTGATAGCCGGGGGCGACGAGGAGCAGCGTGCGGACGGCACGCCCAGCCCCGCCGCCGGCTCCGACCCCCCGGGGCCGCGGGAGAGCACCGGCCCGGAGGAGGGAGACTCTCCCGCGCCCGCTGAGGAAGAGCTCACCCTGGCGAGCGGCGTCAAACTGCCGCTGCTCCCGGGCTGGACGCGCGTCGAATCCACCTACGGCGCCGCGGTCAACACCACTCCCTACACCTGCCCGCTGAAGCGGGAACGCTGCGTGAGGGCGGGCGCGGCCGTGTACGTCACACCCGAGGACGGCGACCCGGAGACCGTTGCCGGGGACGACATCGAGAAGAACGCCGAATCGTCCTACGGCGCCCCCTACTACGGCGGCATCACCTCGCACGAGGAGGTCGAGTCCAAGCCGGTGGAGGTCGCCGGCCAGGACGGCTACCTGATCCGCTGGAAGATCGACAACAAGAAGGACCCGGACGCGTACGTGGAGTCCGTGGCCTTCCCGCATCCGGACGGCAGCGGACAGATGCTCGTCCTGCGCGCCGGCCTCGACATCCACGAGGACGCGCCGTCGGCCGAAGACCTGGACGAGCTGCTCACCGGTGTCGCGAAGGGCTCCGTCGTCGACGACGGCAGCAGCGAACAGATCTGACCCGACGTCCGAGGGGCCGGGGCCGCGTCAAAGGAAGGTGCGGCTCTCGCCCCGGTAGGTCGGCACCGTCGCGGTCACCCGGTCGCCCTCGACGAGGTGCAGTACGTCGAACCGTTCGCACAGCTCACCGGCCTTGGCATGCCGGAACCACACCCGGTCGCCGATCGACAGGTCGTCCGCCGCCGTGCCCAGCAGCGGCGTCTGCACCTCGCCCGCGCCCTCCATCGGATCGAAGCGCAGCCCCGGCGGCAGGTACGGCTGCGGCAGCCGGGGCGCGCCCG
>KI547037.1:136993-141313 GCA_000497405.1 Streptomycetaceae bacterium MP113-05
CGGAAGCCGGGTAGCCGCCGCCGAGCACCGTCACCACGCCCCCGCCCGGCCGCCGGACCACCGGCAGCGCGAACAGCGCGGCCGGGCGCCCGGTGAAGGAGGTGTAGGAATCGAAGAGGTGAGGTGTGAAGAGACCCGAACCGGCGGCCACCTCCGTCACCGCGTCCTCCGCAGCGGTGTACTGCACGCTCCCGGTGCCGCCGCCGTTGACGAACTCCAGGTCCGGGGCCACCGACCGAACGGCCCGCACCGCCTCGGCCCGTCGCCGTGCCAGCTCGCGCCGTGCCGCCGCCTGCATCAGCCGTACGCCCCGGCTGCGCAGCGGACGCCCGGGGACAGAGTCGCCCACGCCGGCTATGTGCCCCTCGTAGCCCATCAGCCCCACCAGCCGGAATCCCGGCCGGCGGGACACCGTTCGGGCCGCCGTGGCCAGCCGGCCGGGGGAGTGGAGCGGCGACCTGCGTGCGCCGACGCGCAGTCGACCGCCCCACAGTCGCAGCGAGGTGTCCAGTTCCAGGCAGACCCGCACCTCCTCGTGGCCTCCCGCGCGTGCCGTGTCGATCAGGTCGAGCTGCGCCGGGTCGTCCACCATCACGGTCACCGCCTGCGCCAGTCGCGGGTCGGAGGCGAGTTCGGCGAATCCCCGCCGGTCCGCCGACGGGTAGGCCACCAGCACGTCGACGAAACCGCACCGGGCCAGCCACAGCGCCTCCGCCAGCGTGAAGGCCATCACCCCGGCGAAACCGTCCCGGGCCAGGACGCGGTCCAGCAGCGCACGACAGCGCACCGACTTGCTCGCCACCCGCACGGGCAGCCCCGCGGCGCGCCGGACCAGGTCGGAGGCGTTGGCGTCGAACGCGGTCAGGTCCACCACGGCCAGCGGCGCGTCCAGGTGTGCGGTGGCGCGGTCGTAGCGGGCGCGGACCCGGGCGGGCGGAGCGGACGCAGCGAACACGCGGGCAGCTTGCCAGAGTCGGTCCCTCCGGAACACCCCGCGCCTCGGGTTGCCGGGAGCGCCGTGAGGCACCGTAGAGTGACCGCGCACACCGTGTCGCAGCAGCAGTGGCGTCGCCGCAGCCGTGCCGCTCCGGAGTGCCGTTCGGCAGCACACACATGTCATCCGGTCGCGCGCAGGCGTGCGCGCTGCCATGGCCGCGGGAGGGCGAGCATGAGCACGGAGGCCGGCCGTCCCCGCACCCCGCATGTGCCGCTGCCTCCCGTCGCGCCGCCGCGACCGGCCACGCCCCCGCGTCCGCGGAGCGAGCCTGCATCCTCCGGCCGCCCGCAGGACGCGGCGCCTCTTCCGGAGGACGAACCGACCACCCGGGTCGCGCCCCCGGCCCGGCAGCGCACAACCCGGCCCACGTCCACCGCGAAGTCGGTCCCGGCGCAGGCTGCTCCCGTGAAGTACACCTCCGCGAGGACGGCTTCCCCCGCTCCGCCGCGCCCGCAGTACAGGCCGGCCGCACCCATGTCACCGCCTGCACCGGCCACTCACTCTTCGCGCCCCGTCCCGCCCTCTCACGCGCCCGGCCCCGCCCCGGCGCTCCTCCACGACGACGTTGCGGGGCCGCCGACGTTCCAGCTCCGTCCCATCCGTGACGAGGAGCCCCGCCGGCCGCTGCGCAGCGTCACCGCCGCGGTCTGCATGGTCCTGGGCGTGGGGCTCCTCGGCGGCACCACCGCAGGTACGCTCCTGATCGACGACGCCGAGGCCGGCGCGTCGGTGTCCCGGGCTTTCGACGAAGCACGCGGCCTGTGGCACACCGTTCCGGTCGACACCCTCTTCCCACGCACCGTCGAAGGCGAGGGAGCGGGCCCCGGGGGAGCCGACCGCCGCTGGTCCCGGCTCGCCGTCGCCCCGGACGGCGACTGCCGGCACGCTTTCGACCCACTGCTCGCCAAGACGCTGTCGCCCGTCGGCTGCCGGAGACTCGTCCGCGCCACCTACGCGGACGAGACCAGCACCGACGTCATCACCGTCGGCATCGTGTTCACCGAGTCCGACCGTGCCGGCATGCGGAAGCTGGGTGAACGCTTCACCGAGGAAGGGCTGGGTGAGCGCACCGACCTGCTGCCCCGCACGTTCGCTCCGCGCGGAACGGTCGCCGCCGACTTCGGCGACGCCCAGCGGGCCAGCTGGACCCTGCACGTCCGCACCGACGCCCCCGTGATCGTCTACGCGGTCGCGGGCTTCGCCGACGGACGCACCGTCACCGAGCCGCGGCCCGCGGCCGACGCCACCGACCCCGAGGCGACCTCGGCGCCCGCCCAGGCGGGGCTCGGCCACGACGCCGTGGGGATGGCGGACCGTGTCGAACGCGTTCTGCGTGCCGGCCTGCCGGATCAGGTGAAGGAAGAGGACTGAAGTGGACCGACCCACCGGACCCGCCGCCCGCCGAACGGCGGCCCTGCTGGTCGCCGTGGTGTTCGCCGCGGTCCCCGTCACGGTGGGCACCGCCCCTGCGCACGCGGCGGGGGCGGACATCCAGGACCGCCAGTGGGGCCTGAGCACGGTCCACGCCCGTGACGCCTGGGAGACCACGCGTGGCGAGGGCATCACCGTGGCCGTGCTGGACACCGGTGTCGACGCCACCCATCCCGATCTGGCCGGCTCCGTCCTGGAGGGTGAGGACCTCATAGGCTTCGGCGCCGAGCGCGGAGCCCCCGCATGGGCCCGGCACGGCACCGCCATGGCCGGGATCATCGCCGGTCACGGCCACGACACGGGCGGTACCCACGGCGTGCTGGGTGTGGCGCCCGGTGCGAAGATCCTTCCCGTGCGGGTGCTGCTGGAGGAGGACGACCCCGCCCGCGACAAGGCCCGGCGCACCCGTGGCGAAGCCCTGGCCGAGGGCATCCGCTGGGCGGTCGACCACGGAGCGGACGTCATCAACCTCTCTCTCGGGGACGACAGCGACTCCGCCCACCCCGACCCCCGGCAGGACGCCGCGGTCCGCCACGCGCTCCGGGAGGGCGTCGTGGTCGTCGCCTCCGCGGGAAACGACGGCAAGGACGGCGACCATGTCTCCTACCCGGCGGCGTACCCCGGTGTGATCGCCGTGACGGCCGTCGACGAGACCGGCCGCCGCGCCGGCTTCTCCACCCGCCGCTGGTACGCCACCGTGGCCGCCCCCGGCGACGACGTGATCATCACCGAGCCGGACCGCCTCTACTACGAGGGGTGGGGCACCAGCGCCGCGGCGGCGTTCGTCTCCGGTGCCGCGGCGCTCGTCATCGCCGCCCACCCCGACCTCACGCCGGCGCAGGTCAGGCAACTGCTCGCGGACACCGCACAGCACTCCCCGCCCGGCGGACGCAGTGACGACCTCGGCGCCGGCGTGATCGACCCGGCGGCGGCCATCGAGATGGGCTCCACTGCCGAACCCCAGTCCCTCGAAGAGGGGGTGCGGTCGTACCCGGAGCGCTACTTCGGTGCGGGGCCGGACGATTCCGGGGGCGGCGTCGACTGGCTCGCGGTCGCCGGGGCGGCCTCGGGAGTGCTGCTCATCGCGGCGGCCGTCGTCCTCCATCGTGGGTCCCGGGGCGGGGCCGGCTGAGGCCGCCCGGATAACCTCGTGTCCGTGGTGCTCAAGAACATTCCCGACTCCGGCTTCTCCGCCGACGACGGCGGGGCCGACCCGGCGCTCGCCGAGGCCCTCGCCGCCTGGCGCCGGGACCCCTCCCAGGAGGGGAGGCTGCTGTCGATCCTGCGCGACGCGCGGCTGCTGGTGCCCGTGGTCGCGGTACTGGGTGAGGCCGAGACCGGTGAGGACGGTCTGCGCCGCGACAAGTCCAGCGACATGGCGGTGCCGACCCTGAACGCCCCCGGGGGCCGTCGGGCGCTGCCCGCCTTCACCTCCACCGTCAGCCTCGCCCGCTGGCAGGCGGACGCCCGTCCGGTCGCGGTGCCGCTGCGGCAGGCACTGCTGGCCGCAGCGCAGGAGGGCGCCGACACCGTGGTGATCGATCTGGCGGGCCCCGTCCCGTACGAACTCACCGGCGCCGCTCTGCGTGACCTCGCCGCGACCGGGCCGGCGGGGAGTCGCGGTCGGCTCGACGACCCGGAGGTCGTCGCCGCCCTGCGGCGGGTGCTGGCCGCACAGACTGCAGTGGCCGGGGCCCACCTGGTCCCGTCGGGCGGTGACACCGACGGCACCCTCGCCCTCGCCCTCGCGCCGGATGCCGATCCCGTCCACGCGGCCGGCCGGGTGGCCCGGGAGCTGGCCGCCGACGAGGTGCTGCGCGCCGCTCTGGTGCGCGGCCTGGACCTCGCCGTGCTCCCGCCCGGCAGCAGCCTGCCCGAACGGGCGCTCTACC
>KI547037.1:142452-145586 GCA_000497405.1 Streptomycetaceae bacterium MP113-05
CCCTGCAGCCACCCGCTTGCCGCGCACCGCATGCGCGTCGCCGGGGGCGGGCCGACACTCGGGGAGACATCGCGATCTTCGACGACCCCGACGGGAGGCGTCATGCGGGCGCAGACCCTGACCGTGACGGACACGCGGCCGCTGGTCGCCGAATGCCTGGGCACCGGGCTGCTGGTCTTCTTCGGCGTAGGGGCGGCCGTTGTCGCGGGCGAGTACATCGGCAGTCTCGGCATCGCGCTGACGTTCGGCCTGACGATGCTGGCGCTGGCCTTCGCCCTGGGATCCCTCTCCGGAGCCAACCTGAATCCGGCCGTCACCCTGGGGATGCTGGTCGCGCGGCGGGTCGACGTGACCACTGCGGTGCGTTACTGGATCGCCCAGCTGGTCGGGGCCGTCCTCGGAGCTCTGCTGTTGTTCCTGGTGGCCCACCAGATCCCGGGGCTGGAGATCGGCGAGCGGTTCGGCAGCAACGGATTCGGCGACCGGTCCGCGGTGGAGCTGAACACCTTCGGTGCCCTGGTCGTGGAGACCCTGCTGACGTTCCTACTGGTCTACGTCTGGCTGTCGGTGACCCACCGGCTCGCGGTGACCGGGATCGACGGCGTTCCGATCGGCCTGGTGCTGACCGCCGTGCACCTGGTGGGGATCCCGTTGACCGGGACGTCCGTCAACCCGGCCCGGAGCCTGGCCCCCGCCCTGTTCGCGGGCGGCGCCGCGCTCACCCAGCTGTGGCTGTTCCTGGTGGCCCCGCTGCTCGGCGGAGCGCTGGCGGCCGTCGCCCACCGCTTCACGCATCCGAGAGACGAGCTGGGGCACCAGGAAGGGCTGCTGCCCGGCGACGACCTGCGCGCCTGATGAACCGCCGCCGCGCGTGCCGGTCGGGCGGGCGGCGTGCGGTCAGCCGATGACCGGCCCGGTGAACTTCTCCCCGGGGCCCTGCCCCGACTCGTCCGGGGCCAACGAAGCCTCCCGGAAGGCCAACTGCAGGGACTTCAGTCCGTCCCGCAGCGGTGCGGCGTGGTAGGTGCCGATCTCGGTGGCGCTCGCCGTGACCAGCCCGGCCAGAGCATGGATCAGCTTGCGCGCCTCGTCCAGGTCTTTCTGCGCCTCGCCCTCCTCGGCCAGCCCGCACTTGACCGCTGCGGAGCTCATCAGGTGGACGGCCACAGTGGTGATCACCTCGACCGCGGGGACGTCCGCGATGTCGCGGGTCATCGTGTCGAAGCCGGCGGGCTGCTCGTCCTGCTGGTTCACGGGCTCGTTCTCGGCGGAGTCGTTCATGGGGCCAGGGTAGGCGTGCGGCCTCACCTGCCGAACCCTGGTATGCTTGACAATCGACCGGCCGGAAGTCCGGGCCTTCCCGGTGGGAGACCGCCGAAGAAGGCCGCGGGATTCCCGGCCCGCAAGTGGAGGCTCCGCTCTCCCACCCTGTGTCCTCCGGGACCTCGGGTCAACGGTCAGGCTGCGCCCCGCGGTGTCACGCGGCGGTGCTCCCGTACCTGTGGAGCCCCGCATGTGTCCCGTCCGGGGCGTTTTGCACGTCACGGCGCGGTGGTCGAGGAATTCCATTTCATTCTTGCGCGGCCGTTCGCCAGATGGCCGTGTGGTGCACCCGAGGAGGCCCCATCAGCGCCGAGCCCCGCATCAACGACCGGATTCGCGTCCCCGAAGTGCGACTCGTCGGTCCCAGCGGCGAGCAGGTCGGTATTGTTCCGCTTGCCAAGGCCCTGGAGCTCGCCACGGAGTACGACCTCGACCTCGTCGAGGTGGCGGCCACCGCCCGCCCGCCCGTGTGCAAGCTCATGGACTACGGAAAGTTCAAGTACGAGTCGGCCATGAAGGCCCGTGAAGCGCGCAAGAACCAGGCGCACACGGTCATCAAGGAGATGAAGCTCCGGCCGAAGATCGACCCGCACGACTACGACACCAAGAAGGGTCACGTCGTCCGGTTCCTCAAGCAGGGGGACAAGGTCAAGATCACGATCATGTTCCGTGGTCGCGAGCAGAGCCGTCCTGAGCTGGGCTTCCGGCTCCTGCAGCGGCTCGCGGACGACGTCCAGGACCTGGGATTCGTGGAGTCCAATCCCAAGCAGGACGGCCGCAACATGATCATGGTTCTCGGTCCGCACAAGAAGAAGACCGAGGCGATGGCCGAAGCCCGCGAGGCGCAGGCCGCGCGCAAGGCCGGCCGCCAGCCCGACAGCGTCGCCGACGAGCCTGCCGAGGAGCCTGCCGGGGAGCCCGCCGAGGCGTGAGCCCTCCCGGGCGCACCCAGGATCAGCCCAACCGAACCGACCGCCGCTCCCGCCTGCCCCGAACCGGCGGATGAGCGCCACCGACGAGGAGAAGACGGCGACATGCCGAAGAACAAGACGCACAGTGGTGCCCGCAAGCGCTTCAAGGTCACGGGCTCCGGCAAGGTGTTGCGCCAGCGGGCCGGCCGCCGCCACTACCTCGAGCACAAGCCGTCCACGCTGACGCGCCGCCTCGCGGGCAACCAGGAGATGGCTCCGGCCGACGCCAAGAAGATCAAGAAGCTTCTCGGCAAGTAATCCCCCGCTCGACCGGGACCCTTTCCACCCGGGCCGTGTGAGAACCGCCACGGCCCCGCCTACAAGGAGATTCACCAGTGGCACGCGTCAAGCGGGCGGTAAACGCCCAGAAGAAGCGGCGGGCGATCCTCGAGCAGGCCAGCGGCTACCGCGGCCAGCGCTCCCGCCTGTACCGCAAGGCGAAGGAGCAGGTCACTCACTCGTTCGTCTACAACTACAACGACCGAAAGAAGCGCAAGGGCGACTTCCGTCAGCT
This sequence comes from Streptomycetaceae bacterium MP113-05, assembly GCA_000497405.1. Taxonomy (GTDB): domain Bacteria; phylum Actinomycetota; class Actinomycetes; order Streptomycetales; family Streptomycetaceae; genus Streptomyces. The sequence continues at coordinate 145,261 of KI547037.1, forward strand.
GTGGATCCAGCGGATCAACGCCGCTGCCCGCGCCAACGGCATGACCTACAACCGCTTCGTCCAGGGTCTGAAGGCCGCGAACGTCGAGGTGGACCGCAAGATCCTCGCGGACCTCGCGGTCCACGACGCCGCAGCGTTCACCGCGCTCGTCGAGGTGGCCCAGAAGGCTCTCCCGAGCGACGTCAACGCCCCCAAGGCCGCCTGACCAGCGGCCCGAGCGTCACGACGACCTCACGTCAGCGGACCCGCAGGCCCTGTGCCTGCGGGTCCGTGCGCTGTGTGAGACCGGAGAAACCCGAGAGGACGCACCGTGATTCCCCCCTCCG
>KI547037.1:145596-150328 GCA_000497405.1 Streptomycetaceae bacterium MP113-05
GGATCGCCGCGGCCCGCCGGCTCACCCGCCGCAGCCGCCGCGGCAAGGAACGCTGTTTCCTCGCCGAGGGGCCGCAGGCCGTACGGGAGGCCGCGGCCCACCGGGCGGGCGGCGAGCCCGTCCTCATCGAGCTCTTCGTCACCGAGGACGCCGTCGGGCGGTACACGGAGATCGTCGACGCCGCGCAGGCGGCCGGGGCGCGCCTCCACGGCACCGACGAGGACACCCTCGCCTCTCTGGCCCAGACCGTTACTCCGCAGGGCATGATCGGCGTCTGCCGCTTCCTCGACCAGCCGCTCCGTGACGTGCTCGCCACCCGCCCCCGACTCGTCGCTCTCCTCGCGCACGTGCGCGACCCCGGCAACGCGGGCACCGTGCTGCGCTGCGCCGACGCTGCTGGAGCCGACGCAGTCGTCCTCACCGACTCCTCGGTCGACGTCTACAACCCCAAGGCTGTGCGAGCCTCGGCCGGCTCCCTCTTCCACCTCCCGGTGGCTGTGGGTGTGCCTGCCGCCGAGGCCGTGTCCGGGCTGCGCCAGGCGGGCGTACGGGTGCTCGCCGCCGACGGCGCCGGCCGGCGCGACCTGGACGCGGAACTCGACGAGGGCACGCTGCGGACCCCCACCGCATGGATGTTCGGCAACGAGGCGTGGGGGTTGCCCGAGGAGACCCGTTCGCTGGCCGACGATGTGGTCGGGGTCCCCATGCACGGCCGGGCCGAGAGCCTCAACCTCGCCACCGCGGCGGCAGTGTGCCTCTACGCCTCCGCCCGTGCGCAGCGTGCAGCCGGAGGGTGCCGCTCCGTCACCTCCAGCGGATAGGGTGGGCCCGCGGGGGAGCCGGACGAAGGGGCGACGGGCATGGCAGCGAGGGGGCGCGAGGAGGCCCGGCGGCACGCCCGCCCGCATTCCGGAGGCCTCGGTGTGCACCCGGACGACCTGCCCGACGGTCTGGTCGTCGCCGACGAGACCGGCCACGTCGCCTGTTTCAATGCCGCAGCCGCCCGGATCTGCCACATCCGCCCCGCCGACGCTCTGGGAAGATCACTGGAGCAGGCCCTCCCGCTGGAGGACCTCAAGGGGCGCAGGTGGTGGCCGCTCACCGACCCGTACGGCGGCCTCGCCACCCGCACCGGACAGCCCGAACGGCACCTCCTGCTGCACGGCCGAGAGGTACTGGTCTCCGCACGCTACGTCCGGACCGCCCCCGCCGGGCCGTTACACCGGCTGGTGGTCTCCCTGCGCGGCACCGAGGCCCGCCGTCGCACCGAACGCAGCCACGCCGAACTGATCGCCACCGTCGCCCACGAGCTGCGTTCCCCGCTGACCTCCGTGAAGGGCTTCACCGCCACGCTGCTCGCAAAGTGGGAACGGTTCACCGACGACCAGAAGCGGCTGATGCTGGAAACCGTCGACGCCGACGCCGACCGTGTCACCCGGCTGATCACCGAACTGCTGGACATCTCCCGCATCGATTCCGGACGGCTGGAGGTGCGTCGCCAGCCCGTCGACATGGCGGCTGCGGTACGCCGCCACGTGGAGGCCCACACGGCCTCCGGCCAACCCTCCGAACGCTTCGTCACCCGGGTCGTGGAGCCGCTCCCCGATCTGTGGGCGGACCCGGACAAGATCGACCAGGTGCTCGCCAACCTGATGGAAAACGCCGTGCGTCACGGCGAAGGGACCGTCACCATAGAAGTGGCGCCCTCGCCGTCCCCGCACCCGCGGGAGAGCACCGGCACGACGGTCACCATCAGTGACGAGGGCGCCGGTATCCCGGAGGAGTCCATGAGCCGCGTCTTCACCCGCTTCTGGCGGGGCAGCAAGCGAGGTGGCACCGGGCTGGGCCTGTACATCGTCAAGGGCATCGTCGAAGCCCACAGCGGCGGAATCACCGTCTCCCGTGCGGAGGGCGGCGGCGCGCGGTTCCGATTCACCCTGCCCGTGGGCGCCCCGGCCTTCATGGCCTGACCAGGCCCCACGGGCTCTCCGCTTACCTCTCCACGCTGCGTCGCCCGTAGACTCGGTCAGCGGCACGCATGCGCAGCCACGCCAAACGGAAGCACGGGAAGAGATGTCGGCACCCAACAAGTCGTACGACCCGGTCGAGGTCGAGGCACTGAAACCGGAAGAGATCGAGCGGGCGCGGAACGAGGCGCTCGACGCGGTCTCCGCCGCCGCGGACCTGGAGGCTCTGCGCGAGGTGAAGGCCGCGCACGCGGGCGACCGCTCGCCGCTCGCCCTCGCCAACCGCGAGATCGGCGCCCTGCCCCCGCACGCCAAAGCCGAGGCCGGTAAGCGTGTCGGCCAGGCCCGCGGGGCGGTCAACCAGGCATTCAAGAAACGGCAGGAGGTGCTGGAGGCGGAGCGGGACGAACGGGTCCTCGCTGAGGAGGCGGTGGACGTCACGCTGCCCTACGACCGGTTGCCCGCCGGCGCCCGGCACCCGCTGACCACCCTCTCCGAGCGCATCGAGGACGTTTTCGTCGCAATGGGCTACGAGGTCGCGGAGGGGCCCGAGGCGGAGGCCGAGTGGCTCAACTTCGACGCGCTCAACATTCCGCCCGACCACCCGGCCCGCACCATGCAGGACACCTTCTTCGTGAAGGGCCGCCAGGGCGGGGCCGCAGGTGAGGACGGCGGTGACGTGTCCGGGGTCGTGCTGCGCACCCACACCTCCCCGGTGCAGATCCGGAGCCTGCTGGACCGCGAACCGCCTGTCTACGTGATCTGTCCCGGCCGTGTCTTCCGCACCGATGAACTGGACGCCACCCACACCCCTGTGTTCACGCAGGTCGAGTTGCTCGCCGTCGACGAGGGCCTGACCATGGCCGACCTCAAGGGCACGTTGGACCACATGGTGCGCTCGCTCTTCGGCGAGGACATCGAGACGCGGCTGCGGCCCAACTACTTTCCTTTCACCGAGCCGTCCGCCGAGATGGACATGGTCTGCTATGTCTGCCACGGCGAATCCGTCGGCAACCCCGACCGCCCCTGCCGGACCTGCTCCTCCGAGGGCTGGATCGAGCTCGGCGGCTGCGGCATGGTCAACCCGAGGGTGCTGACCGCCTGCGGCGTCGACCCGGAGCGGTACAGCGGATTCGCCTTCGGGTTCGGCATCGAACGGATGCTGATGTTCCGCCACAACGTCGAGGACATGCGAGACATGGTCGAGGGTGACGTGCGCTTCACCCGGCCCTTCGGGATGGAGATCTGATGCGGGCGCCGCTTTCCTGGCTGCGGGAGTACGTCGACCTGCCGGCCGGCGAGACGGGCCGCGACGTCGCGGCGAAGCTCATCGAGGCCGGGCTCGAGGTCGAGACCGTCGACCGGCTCGGCGCCGGGCTCAAGGGGCCGCTGGTCGTGGGCCGGGTTCTGGCGATCGAGGAGCTGACGGAGTTCAAGAAGCCCATCCGCTGGTGCCAGGTCGACGTGGGAGGGGCCAACGGGACGGGTGAGCCGCAGAACCTGATCTGCGGCGCGACCAACTTCGCCGTGGGCGACAACGTGGTCGTGGTGCTGCCCGGCGCGGTGCTGCCCGGGGGGTTCGCCATCGGTGCGCGGAAGACCTACGGCAAGGTCTCCGAGGGCATGATCTGCTCCGCGCGCGAGCTGGACATGGGTGACGACCATGACGGCATCATCGTCCTCCCGCCCGAGTACGAGCCGGGCACCGACGCGATCGAGCTGCTGGAACTGCTCGACGAGGTGCTGGACATCGCCGTCACCCCCGACCGCGGATACTGCCTCTCGCTCCGCGGTCTCGCCCGTGAGACCGCCACCGCGTACGGTCTGCCGCTGCGCGACCCGGCACTGCTGGACGTGCCCCCGCCGAACGCCCACGGACCGCAGGTCGACGTCGCCGACGTACAGGGCTGTGACCGGTTCACCGCCCGTGCCGTGACCGGGCTGCGCACCGAGGCACGGTCACCGGTCTGGCTGCGGCGGCGGCTGCAGAAAGCCGGCATGCGCCCCATCTCGTTGGTCGTCGACATCACCAACTACGTCATGCTCGAGCTGGGCCAGCCACTGCACGCGTACGACCGCGCCCGCCTCGACGGGCCGATCGGTGTGCGTCGCGCGCAGCCCGGCGAGAAGCTGATCACTCTCGACGACGTGAAGCGGAAGCTCCACCCGGAGGACCTGGTCATCACCGACTCGCGCGGCCCGATCGGACTGGCCGGCGTGATGGGCGGCGCGGACACCGAGATCGCCGATGTCGCCGACGGCGGCCAGGGCAGCACCGAGGTCGTCGTCGAGGCGGCCCACTTCGACCCGGTCTCCGTGGCCCGCACCGCGCGCCGGCACCGGCTCTCCTCCGAAGCCTCACGCCGCTTCGAGCGTGGCGTCGACCCGGAGGCCGCCGCAGCCGCCGCGCAGCGCACCGTGGATTTGCTGGTGCTGCTCGCCGGGGGGTCGGCGGAGGCGGGGGTCACCGAGTTCGTGGCGCGGGGCGGGCCGGCCACCGTACAGCTCGCCGCCGACCACCCGGATCGCGTGGCCGGCGTCGCCTACGGCCGGGAGACCGTCGTCCGCCGACTCCAGCAGGTCGGCTGCGACGTCCAGGGGCAGGACGAGCTGTCCGTCACTCCGCCGTCCTGGCGGCCGGACCTCACCGACCCCAACGATCTCGCCGAGGAGGTCATCCGGCTGGAGGGCTACGCCAACCTGCCCTCGACACTGCCCCGTCCGCCGGCCGGACGGGGACTGACCGGCCGCCAGCGGCTGCACCG
>KI547037.1:150338-153327 GCA_000497405.1 Streptomycetaceae bacterium MP113-05
GGGCCCTGGCCGGCGCCGGGTACACGGAGGTGCTGAACTATCCGTTCGTCGGGGAGGGCGTAGGGGACCTGCTCCGGTTGGGTCCGCAGGATCCGTTCCGCCGTACGGTGAAGCTGGTCAACCCGCTCTCCGACGAGGAACCTGCACTGCGCCCGGCGCTGCTGCCCGGGTTGCTCACCGCGCTGCGCCGCAACCACGGCCGGAGCAGCCAGGGCGCCCAGGGCGGGCTCGCGCTCTTCGAGACCGGACTTGTCTTCAATCCGTCCGGCGACGAGCCCGACGCGTCGCGCCCGGACGTGGCCGGCCGTCCCTCCGGCGACGAGATCGCCGCGCTGGACGCCGCTCTGCCGCGGCAGCCGCGGCACGTCGCCGTAGCACTTGCGGGTCCGCGCGAGCAGTCCGGCTGGTGGGGCGAGGGCCGTCCGTCGGGCTGGGCCGACGCCGTCGAGGCGGCCCGTACGGTCGCCCGCGAAGCCGGCGTCGAACTGACCGTGACCGGCGCGCAGTACGGCCCCTGGCACCCGGGGCGCTGCGCGCGGCTCAACGTGGGGGAGCGGGTTGTCGGCTTCGCCGGCGAGCTGCACCCGAGGGTCACGAAGGCGTTCGGGCTCCCCGATCGGGCCTGCGCGACGGAACTCGACCTGGATGCCCTGGAGGAGGCCGTCGACGGCCCGGTGCGGGCGCCTGCCGTCTCCACCTTCCCGGTGGCCGCGCAGGACGTCGCCCTGGTCGTCGACGAGGGGGTGCCCGCATCGGAGGTGGAGACCGCCCTGCGGAAGGGAGCCGGCGCTCTGCTGGAGTCACTGCGCCTGTTCGACGTGTTCACCGGCGAGCAGCTCGGCGAGGGTCGCAAGTCCCTGGCGTACGCGCTGCGGTTCCGCGCGCATGACCGGACGCTGAAGGCGGACGAGGCGTCGGCAGCCCGTGACGCCGCCGTCGCCGCCGCGGTCGAGCAGACCGGGGCCGTCCTGAGGGGGTCGTAAGGGGAATCAGCGACACACCGCCACATCCCCAGTAGTCGGGGGCGGTTCCGGGTAAACGGAACCGCCCCCGACGGTCGTTTCCGGTGAACTCCCTGTACCGGATGGGAGGCAGTGAAGCGGATCAGGTGAAGATCTGACGACCCCTCGTGTCTCAGGTGGTCAGGGCTCGTTCGTGCGTGATCTGATCCAATCCCCGGCGGGGCGCAGGCCGGACAGGCGCTCCTCCGCGAGCCCTGAGCGGCCCCTGCCGGTGGTCGGCGCGGTCCATGTGTCGGCTGTTTTCCCCCTCACGAGAACGATGTATGGAAGGGAATCGCTTCCCATGCTGAACGACAAGATCGAGACCACCGAGATCGCCGACGCCGACCTCGACCAGGTTTCCGGCGGTGTCGGCGTCGCCGCCGAGGGCGTTGTCGGCGCTGCGGGTACCGAACTCGGTGGCGGCGTCTCGGCCGGCGTCGACGGCCTCGGCCTGGACGCCCTCCCGGTCCCCGGCCTGGACGGCGTGACCGGCACCGTCTCCGGCCTCACCGGCGGCCTGCTCTGACGATAGGCCTCCGCGGCCGTGCCGCGTGCGGCTTCGTCTAGCGGAAGCCGCCCGGACCGTCCGGAAGCGGTCGCAAGCAGTACAAGGAAGGGGCGTCCCAGCCACTGGGGCGCCCCTTCCACATGTCCGGTGGTGGCGAGGCAGGTATTCGGAGCAGGTCGCGGGGCGGATGGGGGCGGCCGGTGAGAGGGCACGTCCAACCTCGTGCACGTTGTGAAGATGTGACGACCTGGTGGTGGCTGAGTGGCATGACGTTCCGCACGCATGTTCTGATCGTCCGGCGGGCGGACGGCGAGAACAAGTTCCCTTTTCGGAACTGCTCTTGTGCGCCCGCCGCACTTCATCCGCTTCGTCGTCCGGCGATTCGGGTGTTCCCCCCCCAGAACCAAAAGAAATGAAGGGAACGCTTCCCATGCGTAACGACCACATCGAGACCGCTGAGATCGCCGACGCCGAGCTGGACAACGTTTCGGGCGGCCTGCTCGACGGCGCCATGGGCCAGGTCGGCACCACCGTCGAGAACGTGCTCGGCGCGGACCTCGGCGGCGTCGCCACCGACCTGGGCGGCCTGAACGTCATGCCGGAGACCGGCCTGAACCCGTCGACCGGCATCAACCTCTGACGGTCTTTCGACGCGCGGACATCGTGCTCCGCCCGTTTATCTCTCAGCTGCTGATGAGCTAAGCTGTCAGTAGTGAGAACACCGGCCCCGGAACATGAGTTCCGGGGCCGGTGTGTGAGGTTCGCCCACCGAAATCGCCAGGAGACCGGTCAGGGCAAGCGCAGTGAAGGAAAAGTGACATGCAATTCCGGCAGAAGGCGCTTTCCAAGCTGCAGTCGCCCGAAGAGCTCGATGTTCCGGTCCGATACGCGCGGCCGCAGGGACGGATCGTCCTCATCGTCACCGTCCTGGTGATGGCGGCGGCAGCATTCTGGTCGGTGACCGGCACGGTCTCCTCCACACTCGAGGCGCCCGGCGTCCTCACCCACGGCGAGGGCAGCTACCTGCTGCAGAGCCCGGTCGCCGGCCAGGTCACCGAGGTCCTGGCCGAGGAGGGCGAACTGATGGCCGCCGACGAGCCCCTCGTGCAGGTCAGTACGGAGGCGGGAGTCACCGCGATACGCACCGTCGCCCCCGGACGCGTCACCACCCTCGCCGCCGGTATCGGATCGGTCGTCACCACCGGAGCAGACGTGGCCGTCCTCGAACGCGTCGAGGAACGGGAGGACCCGCTCATCGCGACCCTCTACATACCCGGCGCCGAGGGAGAGGGGGTATCCGCGGGGGACAAGGTCGACCTGACGGTCGCCTCGGTCCCCGTCCAGCAGTTCGGGGTGTTGCACGGTACCGTCGAGTCGGTGGGCCGCAGCCCCAGCAGCCAGAAGCAGGTCGCCTCCTTCCTGGGCGACGCCCGTCTCGCCGAGCAGTTCACCCGCGGCGGGCCGCCGGTCGCCCTAC
>KI547037.1:153379-157025 GCA_000497405.1 Streptomycetaceae bacterium MP113-05
CGCTCGCCATGGTCCTCGCCCACCACGGTCGCCACGTCCCGCTGGAAGAACTCCGGATCGCCTGCGGCGTCTCGCGAGACGGCTCCCGCGCCAGCAACCTGCTGAAGGCCGCCCGCAGTTACGGCCTCACAGCCAAAGGCATGCAGATGGAGCCCGCCGGTCTCGCCGAGGTCCGCGCTCCCGCCATCCTTTTCTGGGAGTTCAACCACTACGTGGTGTTCGACGGGGTGGGCCGCCGTTTCGGACGCACCGGCGTCCACATCAACGACCCCGCCCGCGGCAGGCGGTTCGTCTCCGTGGAGGAGTTCGACACCAGCTTCACCGGGGTGGTCCTCACCTTCGAGCCCTCCGACGGTTTTCGGCGCGGCGGCCGCAAGCCAGGCGTGGCCCGCGCACTGCCCGCGCGGCTGCGCGGCACCAGCGGCACCATGCTGGCCGCGCTGCTGGCCAGCTTCCTGCTGGTCGTCGTCGGGGCCACCATCCCGGCACTGAGCCGCACCTACATCGACGTGTTCCTCTTCGGCGGCCAGACCTCGCTGCTCGGCGTCCTCTTCGCCGGGATGGGCTCCGCAGTGCTGCTCACCGGCGTACTGACGGCACTGCAACAGGCCAACCTGCTGCGCGGACGCATCATCTCCTCCACCCTCAGCAGCGCCCGCTTCTTCCGCCACCTGCTGCGGCTACCCGTCACCTTCTTCGCCCAGCGCAACCCCGCCGACCTCGTCCAGCGGCTGCGCTCCAACGACTCCGTCGCCGAGACCCTCGCCCGCGACCTGGCAGCCGCCGGCGTGGACACCGTCGTGGTCGTCCTCTACGCCGTGCTGCTGTGGACGTACGACCCCCAACTGACGCTGGTCGGCGTCTCCGTGGCCCTGTTGAACGTGGTCGCCATGCGGATCGTCATCCGGCTGCGGGCCACGCGCACCCAGAAGCTGCGCGCCGACAGCGCCAAGCTCACCAACACCTCCTACAGCGGCCTGCAGCTGATCGAGACGATGAAGGCCACCGGTGGGGAGAACGGCTTCTTCCGCCGCTGGGCGGGCCAGCACGCCACCACCCTGGACGAGCAGCAGAAGCTCGGCGTCCCCACCGCCGTGCTGGCCATCGTCGCACCGACCCTCGCAGCGCTCAACAGCGCGATGATCCTGCTCATCGGCGGCCTGCGGGCGGTCGAGGGAGCCATCACCATCGGCCTGCTCGTCGCCTTCCAGGCACTGGTCACCAGCTTCACCGCGCCGATCACCCGGCTCAACGGCGTCGTCGGCCGCATCCAGGACTTCGCCGCCGACGTCGCCCGGCTCAAGGACGTCGAGACCTTTCCCGCCGACCGCCTCTACACCCGCCGCGAACCCGAGGCCAGCACCCGGCGGCTCAAGGGTCACGTCAGCCTGGACCACGTCACCTTCGGCTACAGCCCGCTCGACGAACCGCTGCTCAAAGGCTTCTCGCTGAACGTCGGCCCCGGCCGCCAGGTCGCGCTGGTCGGGGGCTCGGGGAGCGGCAAGTCGACGGTCTCCCGCCTCATCTCGGGTCTCTACAGCCCGTGGGACGGGACCATCCGCATCGACGGCCGACGGCTGGAGGACATCTCCCGCAGCGAACTCGCCGCCTCGGTCTCCTTCGTCGACCAGGACGTGTTCCTCTTCGAGGGATCCGTCCGCGACAACATCGCTCTGTGGGACCCCTCCATATCCGACGAAGCGGTGCACGCCGCGCTCGAGGACGCCGCGATCCTGGAGGCCGTCACCCGCCGACCTGGCGGTATCCACAGCCGGATCGAACAGGACGGCCGGAACTTCTCCGGCGGCCAGCGTCAGCGGCTGGAGATCGCCCGTGCACTGGTCCGCCGGCCCAGCATCCTGGTCCTCGACGAGGTGACCAGCGCGCTCGACGCCGAGACCGAGGCCCTGATCATCGACAACCTGCGGCGCCGCGGCTGCGCCTGCATCGTCATCGCACACCGGCTCAGCACTGTCCGCGACAGTGACGAGATCGTCGTCCTCGACCGCGGCACCGTCGTCGAACGAGGCCGCCACCACGAACTGGTGGCCGCCGGCGGCAGCTACGCCGAGCTGGTCAAGGAGCACTGAGGTGACCTACGCACAGCAGCCGGCGGCCGCCGGCGACACGGACGCACACGACCACGACGTGGTCGTGACCCACCTCGGTGTCCTCGGTCGGCCCGTCGACGCCACCGGCGTCCGCAGCCTCTCCCTCGAAGGGCCACACGTGCTGTGGCTCGTCACGCAGGGCTCCCTGGACGTCTTCGCCGTCGATGTCGGCGAGCACGGACACTGGCACTTCCTCGGTCGGCTGGAGACCGGCACGTTGCTCCTCGGCCCCGTCGAAGGGCCCCGGCACACCCTCGTCGGCAGGCCCCTCGCCGACTGCGTGCTGCGCCGCATCCCGCTGCGTGAGATGCAGCCCCACGGGGCGGAGGGGCAGTGGACCGACACCGGGCAGTGGGCCGCGTACGGCGACGCGGGTACCGGCCAGTGGGAGACGGGTCAGTGGGAGACGGGCCAGTGGGACACCGGGCAGTGGAACGCCGCCCAGTGGAGCCAGGGCGGCGGAACCGGGCCGTTGGAGGACGCTCTCGCCCGGGGCGTGGGCCGCGGTCTGCGTATCCTGTTCGAAGCACCGCTCGACGGGCAGCCCGTGCAGCAGCCGGGCAGCGGGGCCCCCACCGGCGCACGGACCGCGATGGACGACGACATTCTGTGGATGCCCGTCGCCCCCGGCAGCGTGCAGTACGCCGCGGTCCACGGCGACGGTTCCACCGACCTGCTGATCGACGTCGGTACCTGGCAGCACATGGTCAACCAGCAGTCCCGGCTCCTGTTCGCCCTGGACCGCTGGATCGAACGTCTGGAACGCGCGCACGAGGACCGCACCGCCGCGGGAATCGAGGCGGGCGAGGCCGTCCGGGAGCAGGCCGACCAAGCGCTGCTGGACTCCATGGGACGGCCCCGCAGGGACTCCGGCCCCGCCGGTAAGGCAGGCGACGACGCCACACTGGCCGCCTGTCGCATGGTTGCCCGGGCCGCCGGGATCACGCTCCCCCCGACCGTGCCGGAGTCAGCCGGCAACGACCGGCTGAGTCCGGTGGAACGCATCGCCACCGCCGCCCGCGTCCGCACTCGGGTGGTACGGCTCTCCGGCGAATGGTGGCGGGACGACGCGGGGCCCCTCGTCGGCCGCCGCAGTGGCAACGGCGCCCCGGTCGCCCTGCTGTGGCGCCGCCGCCGGTACGAGGCAGTGGACCCCCGAACCGGTGAACGCACCCCCGTCGGCAAGCGCAACCACGGCCGCTTCGAGGGCCGCGGCGTGATGTTCTACCGTCCCCTGCCGGACAAGCCGCTGTCGAAGAAACGGCTGCTGCTCTTCGCACTGCGAGGCACCCGCCTGGACCTGCGCAACCTGATACTCAGCTCGCTCGCGGCGGTGGGTCTCGGTGCGCTGGTGCCCATCGCCACCGGCCAGGTGCTCGGCGTCTTCGTTCCCAACGCGGAGACCAGCCTCATCGTGCAGGCATCGGTGGCGGTGATGGCCGTCGTCGTCGTCTCCGCAGGCTTCCTGCTGCTGCAGAACACCTCCATCCTGCGCATGGAGGGCCGGCTGGAGGCCACTCTGCAGCCGGCGGTCT
>KI547037.1:157433-165106 GCA_000497405.1 Streptomycetaceae bacterium MP113-05
CTGCCCACCCGCTTCTTCCAGCACCGGTCCACCGGTGAACTGGCCAGTGCGGCCATGGGCGTCGGTGCGATCCGCAAGATGATCTCCGGCATCAGTTCCGTCGCGGTGCAGGGCGTCACCATGGCCGCCGTGAACCTGACGCTGCTGCTCTGGTTCAGCGTCCCCCTGGCCATGGTCGCGGTGGGTCTGCTGGTCGTCGTCGTCTCGATCTTCGCCGTCGCCGGGCTCTGGCAGGTCCGCTGGCAGCGCCGCTTGGTCGTACTCAACAACAAGTTGAACAACCAGGCGTTCCAGACGCTTCGTGGGCTGCCCAAACTGCGTGTCGCCGCAGCCGAGAGCTTCGCGTACGGAGCGTGGGCCGGCGAGTTCGCCCGCAGCCGCGAGCTCCAGCGCCGGGTCGGGCGCATCCGGAACCTCAGCACGGTGCTCGGCGCCGTGCACCTGCCGCTGAGCATGCTGGTGCTGTTCATGCTGCTGGCCGGACCCGCCCGCGGCAGTCTCAGCCCCAGCGGCTTCCTCACTTTCACCGCGGCAGTGACGATGCTCCTGACCGCGGCCACCCAGTTGACCGGCGCACTGATCACAGTGGTCGCCGTACTCCCCACGTACGAACAGTTGCGGCCGATTCTCGACGAACTTCCCGAGGTGCAGTCGGGCAGCGCCCAGCCGGGCACCCTGACCGGCGCGATCGAGGCGAGCGGGGTGTCGTTCCGCTACTCCGACGACGGGCCCCTGGTCCTCGAAGAGGTCTCTTTCCGCGCCGAGCCCGGCGAGTTCGTCGCCATCGTCGGGGCCAGCGGATGCGGGAAGTCCACCCTGCTGCGGTTGCTCATCGGTTTCGACAGACCCACATCCGGCGAGGTGCGCTACGACGGGCAGGACCTGGCGGCGCTCGATCAGGCGGCGGTGCGCCGCCAGTGCGGCGTGGTGCTGCAGAACTCCCAGCCGTTCACCGGCTCGATCCTGGACTGCATCTGCGGCACCGAGACCTACACGTTGGAGGAGGCCTGGCAGGCCGCCCGCATGGCGGGCCTGGCCGAGGACATCAAGGCGATGCCGATGGGCATGCACACGATGCTCTCCGACGGTGGCGGCAGCGTCTCCGGCGGCCAGCGACAGCGCCTCATGATCGCCCAGGCCCTGATCCGCCGTGCCCGCATCCTCTTCTTCGACGAGGCGACCAGTGCCCTCGACAACGAGACGCAGCGCACCGTCACCGACAGCACCCGCGAGCTGCGCGCCACCCGCGTGGTCATCGCCCACCGCTTGTCCACCGTGATGGATGCGGACCGCATCGTGGTGATGTCCCAGGGCCGGGTCGTCCAGCAGGGGCGTCCGGCAGAGCTGCTCGCCGACACCTCCGGTCTCTTCCACGAGCTGGTCCGCCGCCAGCTGCAGTGAGCCGCCCGGGTTCGCGCCTTCCCCCACCGCCCCTCGTCACCGCCCCTCGTGCGGCGCAGCGAAGTCCTCACGAACCGCTCGAAGCTCCGCCCCGGAGCCGCTCCAGGTCAGAAGCACGCACCTGGATCACGAACAGCGCGATCACTGCGGCCAGCACCGCCAGCACCGCCGCGACCACGAAGGCCGCGCTGACGCCGGAGGTGAGCACCCGGTCGCCCCACACGCCCGGTAGCTCCCCCGTACGGCGCGCCGCGGCACGCTGTTGCGGAGACGCCTCGGCCAGGAACCGCGGCAGCAGTGCGTCCGCCTCGTTGCGGCTGGCCGTTCCGAAAGTGGTCACCAGGATGGAGAGACCCAGCGAACCGCCGACCTGCTGGGTGGCGTTGAGCACCCCGGACGCAGCGCCCGACTCGTGCTCCGCGACCCCGGACACGGCCATCAGGGTCAGTGAGACGAACTCCATGCCCATCCCGAAACCGAACAGCAGCATCGGTCCCAGCACGCTCCCGGCGTAGGTGCTGTCGACGTCGGCCTGCGTGAGCCACGAGAGCCCCGCCGCCGCGAACAACCCGCCGGTCACCATGAACGGCTTGGGGCCCGTCCTCGGCAGCAGCTGCGAGGCCAGGCCGGCTCCGGCAGCGATCACGGCGCTCAACGGCAGGAAGGCGAGCCCGGCGGCGAGCGGGTCGAATCCCAGCACGTTCTGCACGTACAGCGTGAGGAAGAAGAACATGCCGAAGATCGCCGCCGCCAGGCTGAGCATCATGGCGTAGGTGCCGGCCCGGTTGCGGTCGCGGAACATCCTGAGCGGCGTGATCGGCTGCCGGGAACGCCGTTCCACCAGCAGGAACGTGACCAGCAGGACCACGGCGAGCGCGAAAGCGGCGAAGGTGACGGGATCGCGCCATCCGTCCTCCGAGGCCCGGATGAACCCGTAGACCAGGGACACCATGCCGAGCGTGGACGTCAGCGCGCCCGCGATGTCGAAACGGCCGGGGCGCCGCTCGGACTCGCGGATCCAGCGCGGGGCGGCCAGGGCGATGAGCAGACCGATCGGCACGTTGACGAAGAAGATCCAGCGCCAGTCGAGCCACTCCACCAGTACGCCGCCGGCGAGCAGCCCGATGGCTCCGCCGCCCGCCGACACCGCGGCGAACACCCCGAATGCACGGTTGCGCTCCGGGCCCTCGGTGAACGTCGTCGCGATCAGAGCGAGTGCGGTGGGTGAGGCGATGGCACCGCCCATCCCCTGCAGGGAGCGGGCCGTCAGCAACTCCCACGGATTCTGCGCCAGCCCGCACAGGAGCGATGCCGCGACGAAGAGCAGCACACCGGTCACGAACATCCGCCGACGGCCGAGGATGTCGCCGGACCGGCCTCCGAGCAGCAGCAGACCGCCGAAGGTGAGCGTGTAGGCGCTGATCACCCAGGACAGGCTCTCGGTGGAGAAGCCGAGCGAGGTCTGGATGTGCGGCAGCGCGATGTTCACGATGGTGATGTCCAGGACCACCATCAGCTGGCAGGAGGCGATGACCAGGAGCGCGATGCCGCTCCCGCCCCTCCGCCCCTGCGCGGGGGAGGGGGCGAAGCCGGGCTGAGGGCTCGTCATGGTGCGTCCAGGGGGCCGGAGGGCACTACGACCACGACCCTAAGCCCGGCGAGGGAGCCCCACCACTCGAGTGTGCGGGCCGCTCGGCGTCAGCCGTAGGCGTAGAAGCCGGCGCCGGCCTTCCTGCCCAGCCGGCCCGCGTCCACCATCCGCTGCAGCAGCGGCGGCGCGGCGTACAGCGGCTCCTTGAACTCGGCGTACATCGAGTCGGCGACCGAGGTGACCGTGTCCAGGCCGATGAGATCGGCCAGCTTCAGCGGCCCCATGGGGTGGGCGCAGCCCATCTCCATGCCGTCGTCGATGTCCTCGCGGGACGCGATGCCCGTCTCGAACATCCGGATCGCGGAGAGCAGGTACGGGATGAGCAGTGCGTTCACCACGAAGCCGGAACGGTCCTGCGCCCGGATCGCGTGCTTGCCCAGCAACGAGGTCACCGCGATCTCGGCGCGCTTGACGGTCTCCTCGGAGGTGGTCAGCGCCGGAATCAGCTCGACCAGCTTCTGCACGGGCGCCGGGTTGAAGAAGTGGATTCCGATGACCTGGTCCGGGCGGGACGTCGCCACGGCAAGCTTCACCAAGGGAATCGACGAGGTGTTCGAAGCGAGGATGGCGTCCTTGCGGGTGACGACCTGGTCGAGCACCTGGAAGATCTCCGTTTTCACCTGCTCGTTCTCCACGACCGCCTCGACGACAAGATCGCGGTCTGCGAACTCGCCGAGGTCGGTGGTGAAGGTGAGTCTGGCCAGCGCCGCGTCCCGGTCCCCGGCGGTCAGCTTGCCGCGGGCGGCGGCCTTGTCCAGCGAGTTCACCAGACGGGTGCGGCCCAGCTCCAGCGCCTCGCCGGTCGTTTCGGCGACCTTGACGTCCAGTCCGGCGCGCGCACACACCTCGGCGATGCCGGCGCCCATCTGGCCGCAGCCCACCACTCCGACGCGTTCGATGTCGGTCACATCGTGCCTTTCGCAGATCTTCGGGTCCCGGGCGTGACGGCCGTGGGCTCCCCCGTACGTGCCGCCTCGCAAGAGCCGACGTTACCCCGCCGCGTCACCCGTACGGCGGGCCGGGGCGGTGTGAGCCCGCCGGGCGAGAACGCACACCGCCCCCGGCGCCGACCGGGGCGCCGCGGGCGGTGCGACGTGGTCGGCACCTGCGGCCTCCTGCGAACGTGCCGCCCGGACCGTTCTGTGGGGGAACCGTCGTGCGTGACCTGCCGTATCCGGTGCCCGGCGACTGCCGGGCAGTGTCCGTCATCCGTCGTCCAGGAACTCGCCGGGCACGGGACGGACAGCGGCTCCTGCGCCGCGCTCTCCGTGCGGTGTCCCGTCCGGATCGGTCCGTCAGGCTCCGGTACCGGGGCCGTGCCGGACGACCGAGTCCGGCCCGGGCGACATCACCGCCTCGTGGCCGTCCTCGAAGCGCACCCGGTAGGGCGGCTCCCCGTCGGCCCCCATCACCTCGACGATCCGGGCGACCCTGTCGTGCCGGCCGACGGTCCTGCCGTGTACCAGTAGCCGGTCTCCGGTTTCCGCATGCATCGGCGACCCTCCTTCTCGGCGGTGGCTGGCCGGATGGGCTGTGCAGGTCACAAGTCTAGGGCGGAAACCCGGGGCACACCCCTCGACGCGGGTTCGGCCGACGACCTCGAACAACCGCTTCCTTCACCCTACGATCACGGAATGACCGTACGCGTGACGCGGCTCGCCGCTGCACGCAGTTCCCCCCAGCCGCTGTCCGCCGTCGTCTTCACCGGACGGGCGGGGGAGTGGTGTCTCAGTCTCGGCTGACGGCTACGGGTCCGTGTCCTGCGCGCCCGCGGTCACGGGTGTGACCGAGAGTTTTAGTTGGCGGATCATGATTGTGGATGTTCACTGTGCGTGAGTGGATGTGAGGCGGTCCGACGTCCTGCCTAATCTCCCGTTCCCTCCGTGCCGCACCGTGAACCGCCGGCGATCAGCGCCTGGTCGCACGAACGGCGGTGGTCGATCCGCGGCGGGGAACCGTTCCAGAGCATGTCCCTCACCGACGGCAGGACGGACGACCTGGCGGGCAGGGCATGCGCCAAGAGGCGGCCGAACTGGAATCAGGAGGCCGTGGCAGTGCGCCAGCTGCCGTCCGGACTCGGCCCAACCACGCTCGGCGGATGATCCGGCCTGGCAAACGGCTCGGTCGACAGGCGGCCGGAACGGACCGGCACAGGTCGCGAGGATCAGGGCAGGGGCTCCGCCGCGGTAAATCCGGTATTTACCGCGGCAGTTGCGAACACGGCTCCGTGATCGAGTATCCGGCCGCTTGCCTGGGTTATGCCCGCAGATCTTCCGTCACGGGCAGGCACTCCGCGAGCAGGTCGACGACGTCGCGCCAGGCTCGCTGCACGTGCTGTGGGTGGTAGCCGACGCCGGGGACTGTGGGGTGGTCGACCGGCGGGTGGTGGAAGGCGTGCAAGGCGCCGCCGTAGACCGTGAGGCGCCAGTCGACGCCTGCGGCCTGCATCTCGGCGGTGAACGCGTTCCGTTGTGCGGGCGGCATGATCGGGTCTTCCGACCCGACGCCGGCCCACACCGGGCAGCGAATGCGTGCTGCCTCGCCCGGTCGGCCCGTGGTAGTTGCGTTGACCGTCCCGATCGCGCGCAGGTCGACGCCGTCGCGTCCGAGTTCCAGCCCGATGGCGCCCCCGGTGCCGTAGCCGATGGCGGCGATCCGGTCGGGGTCGGCCCGCGATTCGGTACGCAACACATCGAGCGCCGCATGGCCGATGCCCCGCATCCGGTCGGGATCAGCGAGCAGTGGTATGCAACGGGCCAGCATCTCCTCCGGGTCGCCCAAATAGCGCCCGCCGTGAAGGTCGAAGGCCAGCGCTACGTATCCCAGCTCGGCGAGAGCATCGGCCCGGCGGCGCTCGACGTCGCTGAGCCCCATGCCCTCTGGTCCGAGCAGTACCGCGGGTCGGCGGTCGGTACCGGCCGGGAGTGCGAGGTGCCCGAGCATCGTCAAACCGTCGGCCGGGTACTCGACGGTACGCGTCGTAATCATCATCACAGGATTGGACTGTAGTGATCGTCGGGCCCCGGTCCGCCCGGTGTTCTGCTGCTGGCAGAACAGTGTCATGGGATCAAGATCCGCCAACTAGAACTCTCGGTCACAACGGAGGTGCGGGACCTTCGACTTTTGCATAAAAGTGCACTGCCTCGTATAGTCATGCCATCAATGGAGGAGGGTTGTCGATGGTGTGGCGAGTGGCCGTGGCAGGGGCGAGCGGGTACGCGGGGGGTGAGCTGCTGCGTCTGCTCACCGCGCATCCCGAGGTCGAGATCGGAGCGCTGACCGGGGGGTCGAACGCCGGGCGCCGCCTCGGCGAGCTGCAGCCGCACCTCGCGCCGCTCGCCGAAAGGGTGCTGGAACCCACCACCCCCGAGGTGCTGCGCGGGCACGACGTCGTCTTTCTCGCACTGCCGCACGGCCAGTCCGCCGCCGTCGCCGGCACGCTCGGCGACGACGTGCTGGTGATCGACTGCGGCGCCGACTTCCGGCTCACCGACGCCGACGCATGGCAGCGGTACTACGGCTCGCCGCACGCCGGCAGCTGGCCCTACGGACTGCCGGAGCTCCCCGGGGCTCGTGACGCGCTGCGAAAGGCCCGGCGCATCGCCGTGCCCGGCTGTTACCCGACGGCCGTCTCGCTCGCCCTCGCCCCCGCGTACGCGGCCGGACTCGCCGTGCCGGAGGCGGTGATCGTCGCCGCGACCGGCACGTCCGGGGCGGGGAAGGCGCTCAAACCGCACCTGCTGGGCAGCGAGGTGATGGGTTCGATGAGCCCGTACGCCGTCGGCGGTGTGCACCGGCATACCCCGGAGATGGTGCAGAACCTCTCGGCCGCGGCCGGTGAGCCGGTGAGCGTCTCGTTCACGCCGACGCTCGCCCCCATGCCCCGCGGCATCCTCGCCACCTGCACCGCCGCGGCCAGGACGGGCACGCGCGCAGAGGACGTGCGTGAGGCGTACCAGGAGGCGTACCGCGACGAGCCGTTCGTACGGCTGCTCCCCGAGGGGCTGTGGCCCGCGACCGGCGCCGTCCACGGCTCCAACACCGTGCAGTTGCAGACGGCGCTGGACGAGGACGCCCACCGGATCGTCGTGATCGCTGCCGTCGACAACCTCACCAAGGGCACCGCCGGCGGCGCGGTGCAGAGCATGAACATCGCCCTCGGCCACCCCGAGGAACTCGGACTTCCCGCGATCGGAGTGTCGCCGTGAGCGAGACGGCCGTAGCAGCGAACGGAGCAGCACAGTGAGTGTCACCGCACCCGCAGGGTTCACCGCGGCCGGGATCGCCGCAGGGATCAAGACGAGCGGCGGCCCCGACCTCGCCCTGGTCGTGAACGAGGGGCCGAGCCGGGCCGCCGCCGGCGTCTTCACCGCCAACCGCGTCAAGGCCGCACCCGTGCTGTGGTCGGAACAGGTGCTCCGCGGCGGCCTGGTGTCCGCCGTGGTGCTGAACTCCGGCGGTGCCAACGCCTGTACCGGGGCCGAGGGGTTCCAGGACACCCACGCCACCGCAGAGAAGGCCGCCGAGCTGCTCGGCCACAGCGCCGCCGAGGTCGCCGTCGCCTCCACCGGACTGATCGGCGCCCGGCTCCCCGTGGACAGGCTGCTGGCCGGTGTGACCG
>KI547037.1:165116-166307 GCA_000497405.1 Streptomycetaceae bacterium MP113-05
GTCCCGGCACGGCGGGGAGAAGGCCGCCCTCGCCATCAAGACCACCGACACCGTGCACAAGACGGCCGTCGTCGAACGCGACGGCTGGAATGTGGGCGGCATGGCCAAGGGCGCCGGCATGCTGGCGCCCGGCCTCGCCACCATGCTGGTGGTCCTCACCACCGACGCCGACGTGGAGAGCGCCGAACTGGACAAGGCGCTGCGTGCGGCCACCCGCACCACCTTCGAGCGGGTCGACTCCGACGGCTGTCTGTCGACCAACGACACCGTGCTGCTGCTGGCTTCGGGCGCGTCCGGTATCGCTCCGGAACACGACGACTTCGCGGAGGCCGTCCGCCAGGTGTGCGCCGACCTGGCCCGGCAGCTGGTCGGCGACGCCGAGGGCGCGTCCAAGGACATCCGCATCGAGGTGGTGAACGCCGCCGACGAGGACGAGGCCGTCGAAGTAGCCCGCGCGGTGGCCCGCAACAACCTCCTCAAGTGTGCCGTGCACGGGGAGGACCCCAACTGGGGGCGGGTGCTGGCGGCCATCGGCACCACCTCCGCCGTCTTCGATCCGGACCGCCTGAACGTGGCCGTCAACGACGTGTGGGTGTGCCGCGGCGGATCGATCGGGGAGGACCGCGGCCTGGTCGACATGCGCTTCCGGGAGGTGCGCATCACCGCCGACCTGTCTGCGGGGACGGAGTCCGCCGTCGTCTGGACCAACGACCTGACGGCCGACTACGTCCACGAGAACAGCGCGTACAGCTCATGAGTACCCGCAAGCACACCGCCCTGCCCAAGGCGCAGACCCTCATCGAGGCGCTGCCCTGGCTGACCCGCCACCACGGGAGGACCGTGGTGATCAAGTTCGGCGGAAACGCCATGGTCGACGAGGAACTGAAGGCCGCGTTCGCCCAGGACGTCGTCTTTCTGCGCCATGCCGGTCTGCGACCCGTCGTCGTGCACGGCGGCGGCCCGCAGATCAGTGCGCACCTCGACCGCCTGGGGATGGAGTCGGAGTTCAAAGCGGGCCTGCGGGTCACCACGGCGGAGACCATGGACGTCGTGCGCATGGTGCTGGCCGGGCAGGTGCAGCGCGAGCTGGTGGGGCTGCTCAATCGGCACGGGCCGCTCGCCGTCGGTATGACCGGCGAGGACGCGCACACGCTGACGGCGACCAAGAGGCTGGCGGAGGGCGACGGGGAG
>KI547037.1:166317-172047 GCA_000497405.1 Streptomycetaceae bacterium MP113-05
TCTCGGCCGGGTGGGCGACATCGTCGGTGTCGACGCCGGAGCGGTTCAGGCGCTGCTGGACGACGGGCGCATCCCGGTCGTCTCCTCCATCGCGCGCAGCACCGACGACGACCACGTCTACAACATCAACGCCGACACCGCGGCCGCCGCTCTCGCCGCCGCGCTCGGCGCCGAGACGCTGATGGTGCTCACAGATGTCGAGGGCCTCTACGCGGACTGGCCGGACAGTGACGAGGTGATCAGCGAACTCACGGCGACCGAGCTGGAGAAGCTGCTGCCGGAACTGGCTAGCGGCATGGTGCCCAAGATGGAGGGCTGCCTGCACGCAGTCCGCAACGGCGTCCGCACCGCCCGTGTCCTCGACGGCCGGGTGCAGCACTCGATTCTGCTGGAGATCTTCACCGACGAGGGCGTCGGCACCATGATCGTGCCGGATCGGCCCGCCCGTACGCCCTGGGGAGCGGCATCGTGAGCGGACAGAACACCGCACAGCTGGAACGCTGGCAACAGACGCTGATGGCCACCTACGGCACGCCACGCCTGCCGCTGACGCACGGCGAAGGGGCGCGGCTGTGGGACGCCGACGGCCGCGAGTACCTCGACTTCGTGGGCGGCATCGCCGTGAACGCCCTCGGTACCGGCCACCCGGCCGTCGTCCGCGCGGTGTCCGACCAGGTCGCGACCCTGGGGCACGTGTCCAACCTCTTCGCCGCCGAGCCGCCCGTGGCGCTGGCCGAGCGGCTACTCGCCCTCGCCGGCCGGCCCGGACGGGTGTACTTCTCCAACTCCGGTGCCGAGGCGATCGAGGCCACGTTCAAGATCGGCCGGCGCACCGGACGCCCGCACATGGTGGCCACCGAGGGTGGCTTCCACGGGCGGACCGTGGGGGCCCTGGCGCTCACCGGCCAGTCCGCGAAACAGGAGCCGTTCCTGCCGCTCCCCGGTGAGGTCACACACGTGCCGTTCGGTGACGCGAATGCTCTGCGTGCGGCGGTCACGACTGACACGGCGCTGTTCGTCGTCGAACCCGTCCAGGGCGAGAACGGCATCGTGGTACCGCCCGAGGGGTACCTCGCCGCTGCCCGGGAGATCACCCGGGCGACCGGCACGCTGCTGGTGGTGGACGAGATCCAGACCGGGATCGGCCGCACCGGCCACTGGCTGGCGTGCCGGGCGCAGGGCGTGGAACCCGACGTGATCACCCTGGCGAAGGGGCTCGGTGGTGGGCTCCCCATCGGCGCCACCCTGGCCTTCGGTCCGGCGGCCGACCTGCTCACGCCGGGTCAGCACGGCTCCACGTTCGGCGGAAACCCCGTTTCCTGCGCCGCCGCGCTGGCGGTGCTCGACACCCTCGCCGACGGGATGCTGCCCGCCGTCAGGCGTGTCGGCTCCCGGCTGCGTGAGGGCATCGCCTCACTCGGCCACCCGTTGCTCGACCACGTCCGCGGTGCCGGACTGCTGCTGGGTATGGTGCTCACCGAGCCCCTCGCACACCTCGTGCAGCAGGCGGCTCAGGACGCGGGGTTCCTGGTGAACGCGGTCGCGCCGGACGTCGTCCGGCTCGCCCCGCCGCTGATCATCGGTGAGGACGACGCCGACGCGCTCGTCCGGGCGCTCCCGGCCGTCCTCGACGCAGCCCGCGGAGCACGATGACCGAACCGCTCGACGAGGAACGGGGACCATGACCGACGAGCAGCACGGCGGCCGGGCCGTACCGCACACGCGTACGGCCCGCCACCGCCGGATCGTGGACATCCTGAACCGGCAGCCGGTCCGGTCGCAGAGTCAGCTCGCCAGACTGCTCGCCGACGACGGGCTCTCCGTCACCCAGGCCACGCTCTCCCGCGATCTGGACGAGCTGGGTGCGGTGAAGATCCGTAACACCGGTGGCGAGCTGATCTACGCCGTGCCCGGCGAGGGTGGCGACCGAACGCCGAGGGCGCCGATGGGGGAGTCGGCCAGCGAGGCCCGGATGGCGCGGCTGGCCGGCGAGCTCCTCATCTCCGCCGAGGCGTCGGCCAATCTCGTGGTGCTGCGCACCCCGCCCGGCGCCGCACAGTTCCTCGCCTCGGCGATCGACCAGGGTGAGGTGCACCAGATCATCGGAACCATCGCCGGAGACGACACCCTGCTGCTGATCAGCCGTACCCCCGATGGTGGCCAGGATCTCGCCGACCACCTCCTCCAGCTCGCGCAGAAGGAGCGTTAGGCGCCTGCGCCTAAGCTGGTCGGTGTGACGGGCGGACAGCGGGACGTCCGGGTGCGCCGCGTCTACGACGAGCCCGGTCCCGACGACGGAGCCCGCGTGCTGGTGGACCGGATCTGGCCGCGCGGCATGCGGAAGGAGCGGGCTGCGCTGGACGAGTGGGCCAAGGACGTGGCGCCCTCGGACGAGCTGCGCCGCTGGTACGGCCACGACCCCGGGCGCTACGCCGACTTCGCCCGGCGCTACCGCGTGGAACTGGCGGAGTCCGGCCGCGCACAGGCGCTGGCCCGGCTCCGCGACCGTGCCGCCTCCGGTCGGCTCACCCTGCTCACCGCCACCCGGAACGTGGACCACAGCCACGCCACCGTGCTCACGGTGGAACTGTCCGAATCCGACTGAGCGCGTCGGGTCCGCGGTCCCGAGCCCGTTTCCACCGGCCCCTCCCGTGCCGCGGACCCGTCCACCGATGCGGTGCTGACCTGCGCTTTCCGTAACGCCACGCGGAGACTTTGACGAAGCATGCAGCAGGATGCATACTTATGCCTGTCAGTGCATGCTTCCTAAGGAGACACCGTGACCGAGCGCGTCGTACTCGCATACTCCGGCGGCCTGGACACCTCCGTCGCCATCGGCTGGATCGCCGAGGAGACCGGAGCAGAGGTCGTCGCCGTCGCCGTGGACGTCGGCCAGGGCGGCGAGGACCTGGACGTCATCCGCAAGCGTGCGCTCGCCTGCGGGGCCGTGGAGGCCGAGGTCGCCGACGCGAAGGACGAGTTCGCCGACGAGTACTGCCTCCCGGCGATCAAGGCCAACGCCCTCTACATGGACCGCTACCCGCTGGTCTCGGCGCTCTCCCGGCCGACCATCGTCAAGCACCTGGTCGCCGCCGCCCGGAAGCACGGCGCCTCCACCGTCGCGCACGGCTGCACCGGGAAGGGCAACGACCAGGTGCGGTTCGAAGCCGGCATCTCCTCCCTCGCTCCCGACCTGACGTGCATCGCACCGGTCCGCGACTACGCCATGACCCGGGACAAGGCGATCGCCTTCTGCGAGGAGAAGGGTCTGCCCATCGCGACCTCCAAGAAGTCGCCGTACTCCATCGACCAGAACGTCTTCGGGCGGGCCGTGGAGACGGGCTTCCTGGAGGACATCTGGAACGCGCCGATCGAGGACGTCTACGAGTACACCGAGAACCCGGCCGCTGCCCGGGAGGCCGACGAGGTGGTCGTCACCTTCGACAAGGGTGTCCCCGTCGCGATCGACGGCCGGCCGGTCACCGTGCTGCAGGCGATCCAGCAGCTGAACGAGCGGGCCGGAGCGCACGGTGTCGGCCGGATCGACATGGTCGAGGACCGGCTGGTGGGTATCAAGTCCCGTGAGGTGTACGAGTCGCCCGGTGGCATCGCGCTCATCACCGCCCACCAGGAACTGGAGAACGTCACCGTCGAGCGGGACCTCGCCCGCTTCAAGCGGCAGGTCGAGCAGCGGTGGACCGAACTCGTCTACGACGGCATGTGGTTCTCCCCGTTGAAGCGCGCGCTGGACGGTTTCGTCGAGCAGGCCAACGAGCACGTCACCGGAGACATCCGGATGACGCTGCAGGGTGGTCGGGCGGTCGTCACCGGCCGCCGGTCGGCGAGTTCGCTCTACGACTTCAACCTGGCCACCTACGACAGCGGGGACACCTTCGACCAGTCGCTGTCGAAGGGCTTCATCGAGATCTTCGGCATGTCGAGCAAGATCGCGGCGAAGCGGGACCTGGACCAGGCGTAATCTCGGTCCGTCCTTCCCAGACTTTTCCGTCCTCAGGCGCCGGACGGGCCGGCCACCGGTCCCCGGGCCTGGGGACGTCAGCTTTCACAGGAGCAGCGCAGTGAGCAGCAGCGAACAGAGTGACGACGTACGCCTGTGGGGCGGCCGGTTCGCGGACGGTCCCTCCGAGGCGCTCGAGAAACTCTCCGCCTCCGTCCATTTCGACTGGCGGCTCGCGCCGTACGACATCGCCGGCTCCCGCGCCCACGCGCGCGTGCTGCACACGGCTGACCTGCTCACCGCCGACGAGCTGGAGAGGATGCTGGCCGGTCTCGACCGTCTCGAGCGCGACGTCGCGGACGGCTCCTTCACCGGCACCGTGGCAGACGAGGACGTGCACACGGCTCTGGAACGAGGTCTGCTGGAGCGCCTCGGCCCGGACCTCGGCGGAAAACTCCGCGCCGGTCGCTCCCGCAACGACCAGGTCGCCACACTCTTCCGGATGTACCTGCGCGACCACGCCCGGGTCATCGGCGGTCTGCTCGCCGACCTGGGCGACGCCCTGGCAGGCCTCGCGCAGGCACACCCCGACGTCGCGATGCCGGGCCGAACGCACCTCCAGCACGCCCAGCCCGTACTGTTCGCGCATCACGTCCTGGCCCACGCCCAGGCTCTGTCCCGCGACTCCGAACGGCTCCGGCAGTGGGACGCCCGCACGGCCGTGTCGCCGTACGGCTCGGGTGCCCTAGCCGGGTCGTCCCTCGGTCTGGACCCGGAGGCGGTCGCCGCCGAACTCGGATTCGAGCACGGCTCCTCGGGAAACTCCATCGACGGAACGGCGTCCCGCGACTTCGTCGCCGAGTTCGCCTTCGTCACCGCGATGATCGGCGTCGATCTCTCCCGGATCGCCGAGGAGGTCATCCTCTGGAACACGAAGGAGTTCTCCTTCGTCACGCTGCACGACGCGTTCTCCACCGGCTCGTCGATCATGCCCCAGAAGAAGAACCCGGACATCGCCGAACTGGCGCGCGGCAAGGCCGGGCGGCTGATCGGTAACCTCACCGGTCTGCTTGCCACGCTCAAGGCACTGCCGCTCGCGTACAACCGGGACCTGCAGGAGGACAAGGAACCGGTGTTCGACTCCTGCGACCAGCTGGAGGTACTGCTGCCCGCCTTCACCGGCATGATGGCCACGCTCACCGTGAACCGGGAGCGGATGGCCGAGTTGGCCCCGGCCGGATTCTCCCTGGCCACCGACGTCGCCGAGTGGCTGGTCAAGCAGGGGGTTCCGTTCCGGGTCGCGCACGAGGTCGCAGGGGAGTGCGTCAAGGTCTGCGAGCAGCAGGGCATCGAACTGGACGAGCTGACCGACGAGCAGTTCGCCGAGATCTCCGTGTATCTGACGCCTGCGGTGCGCGCCGTCCTCGACGTGCCCGGGTCGCTCGCCTCCCGCGACGGGCGCGGGGGCACGGCACCCGTCGCGGTCGTCCGCCAGCTGGCGGAGGTGACGGCCGACCTGGTCGTGCAGCGTGAGTGGGCCGGAGCCCGCGGCTGACCGACCGGTCGGTCAGCCGCGGGCTCCGGCGGCCTCCGGCCGGATCAGCGCGTCAAGGGACTGGCCCTTCTGTTTCGGTGCGCCCGGGCAAGAGGTCCCAGGCGTAGTTCCCCCGGACCGGGGAACCCGCCGCTCGTCCCACACGCGAGACGTGCGACGAGGAGAGTGCCATGGCCACGACCGTGCGCCGCCACGCCGACCCGGCCGACCGCCAGGT
>KI547037.1:172057-175193 GCA_000497405.1 Streptomycetaceae bacterium MP113-05
GCCAGAACCACCAGGCCCCGGTGGGGGAACTGGTCAAACGGGCATCCGAACAGCTGTCCGATATCGTGCGCAGTGAGATGCGGCTCGCCCAGGCGGAGATGAAGCAGAAGGGCAAGCTGGCCGGCCTCGGCGGTGGCATGTTCGGCGGGGCCGCGCTCTTCGCGCTCCTCGCCCTGCAGGTGCTGGCTGCCGCCGCGGTGGCAGCCGTCTCCCTGGTCCTGTCCGTGTGGCTGGCAGCCCTCGTCGTCGCGGCCGGGCTGCTGCTCGTCGCCGGGCTGCTGGCCCTCGTCGGCAGGAGCGAGATGCGGCGGGCCACCCCGGCGAAACCCGAGCAGACGATCGGGAGCGTACGTGCCGACGTGCAGGCGATCAGGGAAGGAGCACAGCGATGAGCCGCGCATCCCACAATGGCGGTCACGCGGAGGTCTCGGCCCAGGAACTGCGGGCCGAGGTCGAACACGCCCGTGAGGAGTTGGCCGACACCGTGTCCCAGCTCGCCGCCAAGGCCGATGTCACAGCGCGCGCCCAGCAGAAGGCCCGGGACGCCCGGGCAAGGATCCAGCACCAGGGGCGGCACGCCGCCGGACAGGGTGAAGGCAAACGGGGTGTGGTGCTCGCGGCAGGCGGCGGTGTCCTGGTGCTGGCCGTGCTGGTCGCGCTGCTTCACAAGCGGCGCCGGACCTGAGAGGGGCCGACCGGATGCAGATGGACCAGGCGCTCTACAAGCCGTTCACCATCGTCGTCACGCTGACCAGCGGCATGCTTGCCGGAGCCGTTTTCCGGCAGGTCTGGAAGCTGGCGGCGCGCGAGGACGACGCCCCCGACGCCACCGACGAGGAGCGGGCCTGGACCGAGATCCTTGTCGCGTCGGCCTTGCAGGGTGCGCTCCTCGGACTCACCAGGGCCGTCCTCAACCGCGGCGGCGCCAAGGGCGTGCACAAGCTGACCGGCACCTGGCCGGGCTGACCCGGCACGGCACGCCGAGCGCCGGCAGCGCGCGAGGAGAACCGGCGGTGCTCATCAGCCCCCGGGCGGTTCAGGCCGCCCGGACCTTGGTGGCGTACATGTCCACGTACTCCTGCCCGGAAAGCTGCCTGACCTCGGTCATCACCTCGTCGGTCACGGCCCGCAGGACGTAGCGGTCCCGGTCCATGCCCTCGTAGCGGGAGAAGTCCAGCGGCTCGCCGAAGCGGACCTGGATGCGGCGTCCGCCGCCGATGCGCGGCAGCCCGCTGCCGCCCGGCTGCACCTGGTCGGTGCCGATCATCGCGAACGGCACCACGGGCGCACCCGTCATCAACGCCAGTCGCGCGATACCGGTCCGCCCGCGGTAGAGACGCCCGTCGGGGGAGCGGGTCCCCTCGGGGTAGATACCGAAGACGTTGCCGCCCTCCAGGATCCGGCGGCCCGTCATCAGCGCCGCGACGCCGCCGCGGCCGCCGTCGCGGTCCACCGGGATCATGCCGACGCCGGTGAAGAACCACGCCATGAGCCGGCCCTTTACACCCTTGCCCGTCACATACTCGTCCTTGCCGATGAAGAAGACCTGACGCCTCGTCACCAGGGGAAGGATCATCGAGTCGAGGAAGGTCAGGTGATTGCCCGCGAGGATCACCGGCCCGCTGCCCGGAATCCGTGCCGCGTTCTCCACCTGCGGCCGGAACAGCAGGCGCAGCACCGAGCCGAGCACTGTCTTGATCAGCAGGAAACGGGACAACGCATTCCTCCGGGTCGACGTCCGTGGTGCGGGCGTCCGATGGCGCCGCAGGTGAGGACGATACTCGGCGCACACCCCGGTAGCCGAACCGGCCCGCCTCCGGCGAGAGTGGGCACGAGCTGTTTCCGCCATGTTCGGCCCGGCGCCTGCCGCGGGGAGGCCGCCGCGCCTACCATCGGCCCGCATCCGCGGCACGCGCGGTGCTGACCGACGGAACAGGGAGAGCCCATGGCAGACCACCAGCGTCCCGGTCGCAGAAGTGTGTTGGGCGCCGCGGCGCTCGGTGCCGGTGCGGCGGCGCTCGGTACCTCCGGCTCCGCCCGGGCCGACGACCGCGGTACCGGGCGGGAAGATGGCGGCGGACGGCACCACCGGCTGCCGGTGCCCGCAGTCGTCGCCCACCGGGGTGCCAGCGGTTACCGGCCCGAGCACACGCTCGGGTCCTATCAGCTCGCCCTCGACCTGGGTGCCGACGTCATCGAGCAGGACGTCGTCGCCACCCGTGACGGTCATCTGGTCTGTCGTCATGAGAACGACATCAGCGGCACCACCGACGTCGCGGAACACTCCGAGTTCGCCGGACGCCGCACCACCAAGTCCGTCGACGGCGCCGAGGTCACCGGATGGTTCACCGAGGACTTCACCCTGGACGAGCTGAAGACCCTGCGTGCCGTCGAACGCCTCCCCGGCAGACGGCAGCACAACACCCTCTACGACGGCCGCTGGGAGGTGCCGGCCTTCGAGGAGGTGTTGCGCTGGGCCGGCGAGGAGGGCCGGCGCCGCCGTCAGCCGGTGTGGCTGCACATCGAGACCAAGCACCCCAGCCACTTCCGGTCCCTCGGCCTCGGCCTGGAAGAGCGCCTCGCCCGCCAGTTGCGCCGCCACGGCCGCCACGGCCGCGATGCCCCCAACTTCGTGCAGTCCTTCGAACCCAGCAGCATCGAACGGATGCACCGCCTGGTGGACTGTCCCGGAGTGGTGCTGCTGTGGACGGCGGATTCCCGCCCCTGGGACTTCGAGCAGGCGGGCGACCCGCGCACCGTCGCAGACCTGATCACTCCGGAAGGGCTGGAGTGGATCTCCGGGTTCGCGCGCGGCATCGGCCCGGTCGCCGACCTCGTGATTCCCCCGGAGGCCGACGGCTCCCTCGGCGCCCCCACCAGCCTGGTCCGCGACGCGCACGACCAGGGGCTGGTGCTGCACCCCTACACGATGCGCAATGAGAACGCCTTCCTGCCGACGGAGTTCCGCCGCGGCGACGACCCGAACGCGTACGGCGACGCCTTCGGCGCCTTCCGCGCCTACTTCGCGACCGGTGTCGACGGCATCTTCACCGACAACCCCGACACCGCCTTGCTCGCTGCCGCCGACTTCCGGAACGCTTAGCGGCCGCCGGCCGCCGGCCGCCGGCGCCGGGGC
>KI547037.1:175203-178788 GCA_000497405.1 Streptomycetaceae bacterium MP113-05
CGTTCGCCGGGCCGGAGCCGGCCTGCCCCCGGACACGGTGACGTCAGCCCTGGCGCGTGCGTTCGCCCGTACGCGCCGGGGACGACCACTCTCAGGGGTGAGTCGCCACGCGGCGGGAAACTCCGTAGGCCTCCCGGCCGTCACGGCGGATGTGACCCTTCGCGAGATTCCCACCCGACTCGACGAGATGGTGGCTGCCGAGTGCACCGCGGAGTCGCACGGCACCGGTGCCGACCCCGAGGACCTGCGCCAGGCGGTGCGGCTGCGGTGGCTGGAACGCCTGCACGCCGGGGGCCCGCCGCACGCACCTGCCGCCTGGCTGCGCGAGGCCGTCCGTACGGAGATCCGGCGGACCCGGCGCCGCGCACGCCGCGAAGTGCCTCTCGAAGCCGAGCCGATGTCCCTCCCGCACGCTTCGGACGCCCCCAGCGTGCTGGCGTCCGACGGCCGGGGCGACCCGGCCAGCGTCGTGGAGGCCCCCCTGCTCGCCGCCGAACGGAGACGGGCGCTGCACACCGCCGTCACCCGCCTGCCCGGGCGCTGTCCGCAGGTACTCGCAGCCCTGCTCGTCGACGGCGACCGCACCTACCGGGAGATCGCGGCCGAGTCGGGGATCTCCCGGGGCAGCATCGGCCCACTCCGGTCACGTTGCCTGGAGTGCCTGCGCAGAGTGCTCGCAGCGGAGGCGGCGGCCCCTGGTGCGCGGGTGGGTCAGGTCCTGTCCGGAGGTCCTCCGTGATTCCGGCGCCGGGATCCGGCCCCACGACCACCCCCGAGGTGCTGCGGTGGGGGCTCCGGACGGTCCGCTTCGTGCCGAGGCCTGGACCGGCCGGACGGCGTCCTCCGCGGCAGTCCGGACCGGGCCCGGGATCAGGCGCGGGGCTCCTTCCGGGAGCGGCGCAGCCAGAGCAGGCCGGTGACCGGCAGCGCCAGCGGAAGGAACAGGTAGCCCATGCCGTAGTCGGACCACACGGTGCTGTCCGGGAACGCCGCCGGGTCCACCAGCGTCCAGGTTCCGACCACCAGAACGCCGAGCAGTTCCGCGGAGCAGCACACCAGCGCGAACCGGCGGGCACCGTCGCCACCGCGCACCAGGGACACGGTGATGAACACATAGACCACTGCGGCCACGGCCGACAATACGTAGGCGAGCGGTGCCTCGTGGTACTTGGTGGACAGTTCGAACACCGCACGGGAGGTCGCGCCCACCGCGAAGACGCCGTACAGGGTGACCAGCAGCCGGCCGGGCCCGGTGCCGATGCCCGGTGGGCGGCCGCCCGGTTCAGCCGTTCGCCGCCAGAGCCTCTCGATCCGGGTTCCCCTGCTGCCGCGGTCAGGCACCGCCGCCTCCCCAGACCTCGTGCAGCCGCGCCTGGAGCACCGCCAGCACCACCGCGCCGGCGGCGACGGTGATCGAGCCCCACCGGGTCCGTTCCGACAGCGAGACCACGCCCACGACAGGGAGGCAGCAGACCACGCCGACCAGGTAGGAGACGAACACCGCCGTGCCACCCGCGGGCACCGAGCCTGTTGCCAGCCGGACCACGCCGATCACCAGCTGGGCGACGGCGAGCAGCGTCACCACCGCCATTCCGATGAAGTGCCAGTCCTTGGTCGGCTGGTCTCGGTAGGCCGCGTGACCGCACCAGGCGGCCAGCAGCAGTGCGGCCACGGCGAGCGTGACCGTCAACGGGGTGAGCATGCTCCGAGTCTAGGAGCCGGCTCCCCGCGTCCGCCCGCGCCCCCCGGAGGCGGCGCGGCCGCGGCCGGGCAGGTCCCGCAGGCGGCCGCCGTAGGGGGAGGGGTCGAACGGTGCAGCGGTACGGCGAGGACGCGGCGGCGGACTCCGTCGTCCCGGGGCTCGCACCCATGTCCCGATGTCGACACATCGATTCAGCGCGCCGGGCCCCACTCGAACCCGGGCCCGGCGCTGCACAGTTCCCGGATCATGCTGCATGCTTGTGCACTGCTGCAACCACTGGGATCTCGCCCAGAACCCCAAGGCATCGGCATGGAGCGGCGCATGACACCCACCTTTCCGGACGTCTCGATCAACACGGACCGTCTGGTGCTGCGCTCCTTCGACGACGCCGACGTGCCCGCGCTGACCGAGATGATGAACGACGAACTCGTCGCGACCCGGAACTCGGCCCCCGCGCCCTACACCGGGGCCGACGCCCGCGACTGGGTGACCCGCGGGGCGCCTGCCGCCCGCACCCGCGGTGACGGCGTCGTCTTCGCCGTCACCGAGTTCCTCACCCAGCGGCTGGTCGGCAGCGTCCGGCTCAAGCGCACCGACTGGCGGCTCCGCACCACGGAGGTCACGTACGCCACCGCACCCTGGGCCCGCGGTGAGGGCTACGCCTGCGAGTCCGTTCTCGGACTCGTGCAATGGCTCTTCCAGGACCAGAAGTTCGAGCGACTGGAACTGCGTACCGCAGCCGACAACACCGCCGCCCAGCAGGTCGCCCAGAAGCTCGGCTGCGTCAGCGAGGGCGTACTGCGCAACGCCTGGATCACCCGGTCCCGCGAGGCCGACGGCGACTGGAGCCACGCCCGCACCGACCTCATCGTCTGGAGCCTGATCCCCGAGGATCTGGACGGCCTCCCGGAGAGCATGACCGAGGCCGGGGGAGCCGTTCCGCACGCCGACTGGAACTGAACGGGCCCGGGACCGTCGGCCCTACCCGCCGGAACCGGGCGGTGACCGCAGCGGTAGTCTCTCGCTCGCCCCTCCGTGACCAGACCAGGGAGTGACCCGACGATGGCCGACCGCGTCACCGTGATCGGGTGGGACGGCTCCCCGCTCAGCGACTCCGCGCGCGCCGCGCTCGGTGCTGCCACCCTCGTGGCCGGCGCCGCCCACCACCTCGCCCTCGCAGAGGTCCCGGCGAAGGCGGAACGGATCCGGCTCGGAAGCGTCGCCCTCGCCGCCCGGCGCATCGCCGGGCATCGCGGTAGCGCGGTGGTCCTGGCCGACGGCGACCCGGGGTTCTTCGGCGTCGTCCGTACGCTCCGCGCGCCGGAGTACGGCCTCGAGGTCGAGGTGGCCCCCGCGGTGTCGTCGGTGGCCTCCGCCTTCGCCCGCGCCGGCATGCCCTGGGACGACGCCCAGGTCGTGGTGGCCCAGCGGCGCACGCTGCGGCGTGTCGTCAACATCTGCCGAGCGCACCCCAAGGTCGCCGTGCTCACCTCACCCGGAGCCGGGCCCGCCGAACTCGCCCTGCTGCTCGCGGGCGTTCACCGTACCTTCGTGGTCTGCGAGGCGCTGGGCACCGACAGCGCAGAAGTCAGCGTGCTCACCTCGGAGAAGGCCGCAGACCACGCCTGGCGCGACCCCAACGTGGTGATCGTGGTGGGCGGCGGCTCGGGGACGCGGGAGAGCGGCGACCAGGAGGGTGCCTGGCGGGCCGGCCAGGCACCCGGCCGTCCGCACGGACCGCGGGGCTGGGCCCTGCCGTCGGCCGCCTTCCCGGAGCAGGAGACGCCGGTGCCCGCCGGCTCCTCCGACCGGCTGCGCGCAGCTCAGCTGGCCCGTCTCGGGCCGCACCCGGGGGACCTGGTCTGGGACATCGGCTGCGGCAG
>KI547037.1:178798-179516 GCA_000497405.1 Streptomycetaceae bacterium MP113-05
GGCGGCCCTCCCGCATCGTCACGCACGCCGCGACGCGGGACGAGGCCGAAGCCATGGGCCGCGCCCTGGCCGACGGCGGATACACGGTCGAATGTGCCCTGCTGCAGTCCGTCGAACTGGACACCGAGAACTGGCAGGAGACCGAACGCACGGTCGTCTTCCTGCTCTGCGGCGTCCGCGACTGACGGGGTTCGGGGCCACGCCCCGGCCGTCGCGCCGAAGTTGGCGTCGGACCGGCGGCGAAGTGCGCCTTCTCACTCACCCCTGGCGGGTGGGGACGTCCACGGCAGGTAGGCTGATGGACCGTTGTGCCGCCCCGGACACGTGAGGATTCGTCCAGCGTTGTCCGGATGGCGCCGGCGGAGGCACGTGCCGCAACGAGCGCGCGCTCGTTCTCCATCCTGGGGCGCGGCGGTCATCCGCCGGGTGGGAAAGAGGGACTACGGATGGGCGAGGGGTACGCATGACCGACAGCGGCCAGGTCCCCGGCGAGGAACAGCCGGGGTACGCGGACGCACAGCCGGAGCAGTCGCACCCCACGGCGGCCGTCCACGGCGCATACGTCTACGCGGACCACGACCCCTACGCGGGTCACGCCGAGGCACCCGGATACGACGAGGACCTGCTGATGCCCGGAGTCCGGAGCCCTTGGAGCGACGGGCAGACATCCTCCGGTCAGTACGACGTCCAGCAGGCGCTGCCGCCGCACCAGCAGGCC
>KI547037.1:179800-184566 GCA_000497405.1 Streptomycetaceae bacterium MP113-05
TCGCCCTCCGCCGCTGAGCCGGAGGCCGACACCGGTGCCGGAGGCGAGAACGCTGTCGCCGTGCCGGACGCTCCTGCCGCAGCCGTACCCGCCGGGACGCAGGAGGAGGTGCCGCCCACCGCGCACGAGACCGCGGAAACCGCCGTGACAGCACCCGCAGCAGCAGAGGTGACCGGAGCCGTCGCCCCGCCCGTCGAGGCCCCCGTGATGGCGGAGGGCGAGGAGGTCTCGCAGGCCGTCGTCGTGCCCGACGCGGTGCCGCCTGCCCCGGCCGCCGTACCGGACGGTGACACGCCCTTCGTCCCTGGCCCCCGCATGCAGGAACCCCCCGTGGGGGAGGCGGTCCCCGACGCCCTTCCGGCCGTCACGCCGCCGCCCGCCCAGGAGCCGCCCGCCGACGAGTCGGCGCCCGAGGCAGTCTCCCCGACAGCCGCCGCCGGCCTCGCGGTCCCGGAGAACGCCGCGCCGCCCATAAGCGAGGACGGTCCGGCGGACGACGCCGTGCCGTCCGACGACGTCGACCAGACCGGACAGGCCCCCGCCTCCGAACCTGCGGCGGACCGGGGCCCGGCTGCGCCCGGTTATGACGAGGCGGAGCGCGAGGCCGTGCACCGCCTGATGCGCGAGCGTCGCGACATCCGCAACGGCTTCCGCCCCGACCCGATCCCGCACGAGGTGCTGCTCCGGGTTCTGGAGGCGGCGCACACCGCGCCCAGCGTCGGGCACAGCCAGCCGTGGGACTTCGTCGTGATCCGTTCCGCCGAGACCCGGCGGAACATGCACGATCTGGCCCAGCGTCAGCGGGAGGCGTACGCGAAGTCGCTGCCCAAGGCCCGGGCAAAGCAGTTCAAGGAGCTCAAGGTCGAGGCCATTCTCGACACGCCGGTGAACATCGTCGTCACCGCTGATCCCACGCGCGGCGGTCGGCACACTCTCGGTCGGCACACCCAGCCGCAGATGGCCCCCTATTCCTCCGCCCTCGCGGTGGAGAACCTATGGCTCGCGGCCCGTGCCGAAGGCCTCGGCGTGGGCTGGGTCAGCTTCTTCGACGAGCGCGAGATGGTCCGCACTCTCGACCTGCCCGAGCACCTGGAGGTCGTGGCCTACCTGTGCATCGGCTACGTCGACGAGTTCCCGGCCGAGCCAGAGCTGATGCAGGCCGGCTGGTCCAAGCGCCGGCCGCTGTCCTGGGTGGTGCACGAGGAGTCCTACGGCCGCCGCGCACTGCCCGGCGCCGAACCGCACGACCTGCTCGCCGAGACGCTGCAGAAGATTCGGCCGCTGGACGCCAAGGCTCTCGGCGAAGCCTGGGAGCGGCAGAAGCGGATGACCAAGCCGGCCGGGGCGCTGGGAATGCTGGAGATCATCTCCGCCCAGCTCTGCGGCCTCTCGCGGCAGTGCCCGCCCCCCGTGCCGGAGCCGGCTGCCGTCGCCGTCTTCGCCGGGGACCACGGCGTGCACGCCCAGGGCGTCACCCCGTGGCCACAGGAGGTCACGGCGCAGATGGTCGCCAACTTCCTCGGCGGCGGCGCCGTCTGCAACGCCTTCGCCAACCAGGTCGGTGCCGAGGTCTGCGTCGTCGACGTCGGGGTGGCGGCCGAACTGCCTGCCGCCCCCGGGCTGCTGCCGCGCAAGGTCCGGCCCGGTACCGCCGACATGACGCAAGGTCCTGCCCTCACCCACGAGGAGGTTCTCCGTGCCCTCGAAGTGGGCATCGAGACCGCCCGCGACCTCGTCGCCGCCGGCAACAAGGCCCTGGTCACCGGGGAGATGGGCATCGCCAACACCACGGCGTCCGCCGCCCTGATCGCCGCCTGCACCGGTGCCGATCCCGCGGAGGTGACGGGCCGCGGCACCGGCATCGACGATGAGACGCACAGCCGCAAGGTCGACGTGGTCCGGCGCGCGCTCCAACTGCACCAGCCCGACCCGGCCGACCCCATCGGTATGCTCGCCGCCGTCGGTGGGCTGGAACACGCCGCGCTGACCGGCATGATCCTCGGCGGCGCCTCGTTGCGTACCCCGGTGATCCTGGACGGGGTGAGCGCGGGAGCCGCCGCACTGGTCGCGAGACAGATCGCCCCGGAGGCGCTCGCCGCATGTGTCGCCGGACATCGCAGTGCCGAGCCAGGGCACGTCGTCGCGCTCACCAAGCTCGGCCTGCGCCCGCTGATCGACCTCGATCTGCGGCTGGGTGAAGGCACCGGCGCACTGCTCGCCCTGCCCATGGTGCAGAGCGCGGCCCGCGCCATGCACGAAGTCGCCACCTTCGACTCCGCAGGCGTCACGGAGAAGAACTGACCCCCGCCGGACGGGTCCGGAGCTGCGGCCGGTTTCCCGGGCCCGTCCGGCGGGTGATCCGCGGTACAGCGTGCCCCGCGATCGCGCCATAAGCTGAACCCGGCGCGTTCCCGCAGGCTGCGGGAGGCCCAGCCGACCGTGGACGCCCCTACGGCACCGCCCGACCCGCTCGTCACCCGCCGCTCCGACGTCGCAGCGGCACCGCGCCATCCCGCAAGGAGCCGTACGCGATGCCCGACCCTCCCGCCTATCCCGTCGGCCTGCGCCTGGCCGGCCGCCGTGTCGTGGTCCTCGGCGGCGGAACCGTCAGCCAGCGGAGGCTGCCGGCGCTGGTCGCCGCGGGCGCGGACATCCGTCTGATCTCGCCCGCCGCCACACCCTCGGTCGAGGCCATGGCCGTAGCAGGCGAGATCACCTGGGAACGACGCGGCTACCGTGACGGCGACCTCGCCCAAGCCTGGTATGCGCTCATCGCCACCGACGACGACGCCGCCAACACCGCGGCCTCCGCCGAGGCGGAGACCCACCGCGTGTGGGCCGTGCGCAGCGACGACGCCGAGGCCGCCACGGCTTGGACGCCCGCCACCGGCCGTACCTCCGGCGTCACCGTCGCCGTCCTCACCGGACGGGACCCCCGCCGCTCCGCCGCGCTGCGCGACGCGATCGTGGACGGTCTGCGGGACGGCAGCATCGGCGCTCCGCACCGGCGCACCCGTACCGGGGGTGTCGCCCTCGTCGGCGGCGGACCGGGCGATCCCGACTTGATCACCGTGCGCGGCCGGCGGCTGCTCGCCGAGGCCGACGTCGTCGTTGCCGACCGCCTCGGCCCGCGCGACCTGCTCGACGAACTCCCGCCGCACGTCGAGGTCATCGACGCGGCGAAGATCCCGTACGGCCGGGCCATGGCCCAGCAGGCCATCAACGACGCCCTCGTCGAGCACGCTCGGGCCGGCCGCTTCGTGGTCCGCCTCAAGGGCGGCGACCCCTATGTCTTCGGGCGCGGCATGGAGGAGGTCCAGCAGCTCACGCGCGAGGGCATCCCGGTCACCGTGGTGCCCGGCATCTCCAGTTCCGTCAGCGTCCCGGCCGCGGTGGGCATCCCCGTCACCCATCGTGGTGTCGCGCACGAGTTCACCGTCGTCAGCGGCCACGTGGCACCCGACGATCCGCAGTCACTCGTCGACTGGGAGGCACTCGCCAGGCTGCGCGGCACCCTGGTCCTGCTGATGGCCGTCGAGAAGATCGGAGCCATTGCCGCCGCCCTCGTCCGGCACGGACGCGCGCCGGACACCCCCGTCGCCGTCGTCCAGGAAGGCACGATGGTCTCCGAACGGCGTGTCGACGCCAGGCTGGAGACGGTGGCCGACGTCGTCGAGGCCGAGGGCCTACGTCCCCCAGCCGTGATCGTCATCGGCCCGGTCGTCGCCGTCGACCCGCGGGGCTGACCACCATGCCCGAGCCGCTCACGCCTGCCCGCGCCGACGATCCGCGGCTGCACGACTACACCTCCCTCACCGATGTCGAACTGCGCCGCCGCCGCGAACCTGAGGAGGGCCTGTTCATCGCCGAGGGCGAGAAGGTGATCCGCCGCGCCCTGCACGCCGGTTACCGCATGCGGTCGCTGCTGCTGACGCCCAAGTGGGCCGACTCCCTGGCGGACGTCATCGACACCGCTACCGCGCCCGTGTACGTCGTCAGCCCTGCTCTGGCCGAGCAGCTCACCGGCTACCACGTGCACCGGGGCGCGCTCGCCTCCATGGAACGCAAGCCCCTCCCCGATCCGGCCGAACTGCTTCGCACCGCGCGGCGGATCGCGGTGATGGAGGCGGTCAACGACCACACCAACATCGGCGCGGTCTACCGTAGCGCGGCGGCCCTCGGTATGGACGCGGTGCTGCTGTCGCCGTCCTGCGCGGACCCGCTCTACCGGCGGTCGGTGAAGGTCTCCATGGGCGCCGTCTTCTCCGTCCCCTACGCCCGTCTCGGCACGTGGCCGCACGCCCTCGACGAGGTGCGCGCCGCCGGCTTCGACGTACTGGCCCTCACTCCGGGCGACGGCGCGGAGATCCTCGGCGAGGTGGCCTCCGTCCGCCGGGGCGACCGGGTCGCTCTACTCCTCGGGGCCGAAGGAGACGGTCTCACGGAGCGCGCGCAGCGCGCGGCGGACCGACGGGTGCGCATTCCGATGGCGGCCGGCGTCGACTCCCTCAACGTCGCCGCGGCCGCTGCGGTGGCCTTCTACGCCGTCGCTCCCGTCGGCTCCTGATCGGTCTCGTGTCCCGGGGTCGGCTGCGGTGAGCGGCCGGGCGGGGCGAGGCTCAGTGAGCCGGTGTTTCCGCTGTGGGGACCGGCCGGTCCGGGCCCAGCGCGCCGAGGGAGGACTCACAGCCCTGCGCGGCGGCGATCCCGAGGGCGACCAGGAGCGTCACCGTGACGAAGACGACGAGTCGCTGCCGCAACAGCGG
>KI547037.1:184935-189738 GCA_000497405.1 Streptomycetaceae bacterium MP113-05
CGGGCCGGGCGGGCGACGCAGACCGCGCCCCGGACCGCCCTGCGGTGGCGGACTTGCGTGCGGGTGCCCCGCGCTGCGCCGGGCGCCGCGCCCCCGTCCGGGGAGACGTGCCGGTCCGCGTGTGTACCGCACCGTCGGCGTTCTGCTCGGTGCGCTGCCGTGCGTACTCCTCCGCCCGGCGGCCGGTCGGCCTTCCACGCGCCGCCGCCGGCCCGGAGGGCGGTGCCGTCTCGGGAAGGCCCCGGGCCTCCCGGGCTGCGATCTCCTTCAGCCGCAGGGAGAGTTGCAGCGTGCTCGGCCGGTCCTCGGGGGCCTTCACCAGGCATGCCTCGACGAGCGGGGCCAGCGCCGCGTGCACCCCGTGAAGCTGTGGCTCCTCGTGCACCACGCGGTACAGCATCACCTCCGAACTGCCCTGACCGAAGGGGGAGTCGGCAGTCGCGGCGTAGGCCAGGGTGGCACCCAGGGAGAACACGTCGGTGGCAGGGGTCACTGCCGCGCCGCGCACCTGCTCCGGCGCGAGGAAGCCGGGCGAACCGACGGCTGTCCCCACATGCGTCAGCGTGCTGGCACCGGTCGCCCACGCGATGCCGAAATCGATGATGCGCGGCCCCTTCGGGGACAGCAGGATGTTCGACGGCTTCACATCGCGGTGCACCACCCCTGCCTCGTGCACCGCGACCAGACCTTC
The DNA here is from genome assembly GCA_000497405.1 of Streptomycetaceae bacterium MP113-05. Taxonomy (GTDB): domain Bacteria; phylum Actinomycetota; class Actinomycetes; order Streptomycetales; family Streptomycetaceae; genus Streptomyces. The sequence goes on from KI547037.1 coordinate 185,627, forward strand.
CGCGAGGGCAGCGCCGATCGAGGCGACCTGGGACGCGGGCAGCGGTCCCGCCTCGGTGACCTTGTCGTGCAGCGACGGCCCGGGTACGTACTGCGTGGCGAACCACGGCCGGTCCGCCGCCAGGTCTGCGGCCACCAGCCGGGCCGTGCAACCGCCCCGGATGCGCCGGGCGGCGGACACCTCACGCGCGAAGCGGGACCGGAACTCCTGGTCCTCGGCGAGGTCGGGACGGATGACCTTCAGCGCGACCCGCTGGCCGCGCTTGTCGGAACCCAGGTAGACGACGCCCATACCCCCGGCGCCCAGTCGCCGGTGGAGCCGGAACGAGCCGACGACTCGCGGGTCCTCGCGCCGGAGCCGCATCATCGCCATGTCGTTCCCCTACCTCCAGTGGGTGCGCCCCACCGCCGTCCTGCTGACGGGGACAGCTTACGGACTGCGGGCCCCCAGCCACGAGAGGCGGCACACGTGCCGTCAGACCCGATGTCAGTACGGGCTTACGGCGCTCGTCGGCACACGAAGGCGTCGGCCCGCCCCTCACCTGAACCCTCTCCTCTCCCCAACTTTCTTGTATGAAAGCACTCCTGACAGCACGTCGACAGTTCGCTTCACTCCCCTCCTGTCGTCCGTGTCCGGCAACGGCCGGCGGGCCGGCGGCCACCCGCGACGACGGCCTCAGTGACCCACGTCACCGCTCCGCGGCGAAACGGCGGCGGACAGCCCCTCCGGGAGACCCCTGGGGCCGCGCCCGCAGCTCTCCACCCTGGGGAGTATCCCGGCGGACCGCGCGTCCTCCTGCGGGCGGCCCCGCAATCGGTACGGGGCATGACGTGCCTCTTCGCGCAGGTGTCTAGCGTGGGAGACCAAGCAGCGGGAGGAACGCTCGTTCACGGGGCCCACGCTCGCCGCTGCGCATCGGACAGGAGCCGACCGTGGCACACACAGCACACACAGCAGGACGCACCGCCCTCCTGGGACGGGGACGGTCGACGGCGGCGACCGCTGCCGGGGGCCGTCGGCACCCGCTGGTGGCCGTGGCCATGATCCTGCCGATGGCCGTGCTTCTCTCCGTCCTCTTCGGCGGTGTGGACGCGGTCGTCACCCAGGCGTCGTCCGTGGCCGGAATGCTGGGGCGCTGAGGCGCCCGGGGCTCGGGAGAGCGGCCCGAGCCGGGGACCCCGGCCATCAGCCCCGTGGGGACGGGGGTGCGGCGGACGACACACGAGCCCGGGCAGCTGGGGAGCTGCCCGGGCTCCACTCCGTCGTCGGCCCGAACCGCCCGCGCGGCGCTCCGCGTACGATCCGTGCGCATGCATCAGATCCCACAGTCGGCCCCGCCCGGGGAACCGGCCCTTCCAGGCGATCCGTCACCCGCAGGGGCCTCTCCCGGCGTTGCGTCGCCGGTCGCGGAACTCGCCGCCCTGCTCCCGTCGTCCCGCACCGCCCGCCCGGTGCTGCTGGCCGACCGCCCCGACGGCATGGTCGTCCGCGTCGGGGACGCGGTGGCGAAGGCCCATGCGCCCGCGACCGACTCGACGGCGCTCGGTGTACGCCTGAGAGTTGCGGGCGACCGCGCACTGGAAGGCGTCCTGCTGCCGCCCCTGCATCCCGTGCCCACCGGGCGGTTGCAGGACGGACGTACGGCCACCGTCTGGCCGTACGGAACGCCGGTCGACCCCGCTGCTCCCGAAGCCGCCCCGTGGGAGGAGGCGGGTGTTCTTCTGGCCCGCTTGCACGCCGCCCCGTACCGGGAACTCGCCGAGCGGTACGGGCCGCTGCCGGCGATGCGCGGCCCGCTCAAGGCTGCAGCCGCCGTGGCACGGATGCGGAGTGCGGAACCCGCCGGCGCCGGGGCGCCGCCGCCCAGCGTCCGGCGGGCCGTCGAGCGCGCCTGGGACCGTCTGCCCGGATGGTGCCGCGCGGAGTCCGCGATACCCGCGGCCAGGCCGCACGCCCTGTGCCACGGCGACTTCCATCTCGGCCAACTCGTCCGCCGGCCCGTTCCGGGGGGGCGCTGGCAGCTCATCGACGTCGACGACCTCGGGCTCGGCGAACCTGCCTGGGACCTCGCTCGGCCGGCCGCCTGGTACGCCGCCGGGCTGCTGCAGCCTGCCGCGTGGGAACAACTGCTGGCCGGATATCTCGCCGTGGGCGGGCCTCCGACGGACGACCTGTGGGAGTGGCTCGACCACCCGGCACGGACGCTCACCGTGCAGACCGCCGCCGTCGCGACGGCCAAGGCGACCGTCGGCGCGCGGCCACTCGACGAGGACGAGGAGTCGCTGATCGAGGCTTGTTGCAGAATCGTCGAACTCCCCGGCGTCACCCGGCCGTAGTCTGTTCGGGCGAAGGAAACGACAGGCGAGGAGTTGACGCAGACGATGCAGTGTCCCAAGTGCCGGGCGCCGATGCAGACCTACAGTCGCAGCGGCGTCCAGATCGAGCAGTGCAGCGGATGCCGGGGGATCTTCCTCGACTACGGGGAGCTCGAGGCGTTGAGCCGCTTCGAGTCGCAGTGGTCGGGACAGGCGCCGCCGGCCCCGCCCGCGGCCCCCGCACCACAGGCCTACCCGGCCGGCCCGGCGTGGGGCGCTCCCCACCACGGTCGCCACGGGCACGGCCACCGCAGCTTCGGCCGGATGCTCTTCTCCTCCTGAGCCCGACGAGGCAGGTCGGGCGGGAGAACGGGAGATCCACCGTGACGGCAAGAGCTCCCGGCCGAAACGGCCGGGAGCTCTTGCCTGCGGTGGACGATACTGGGATTGAACCAGTGACCTCTTCCGTGTCAGGGAAGCGCTCTCCCGCTGAGCTAATCGCGCGGGGACCGTCACGCCCGCCGATTCACGGCGGAACGCAGGGCCGGTGGACGATACTGGGATTGAACCAGTGACCTCTTCCGTGTCAGGGAAGCGCTCTCCCGCTGAGCTAATCGTCCGAGGTGGAGACGGGATTTGAACCCGTGTAGACGGCTTTGCAGGCCGTTGCCTCGCCTCTCGGCCACTCCACCATGGGCAGGATCCAGGGACCCCGACCGAGCGGACGACGAGATTCGAACTCGCGACCCTCACCTTGGCAAGGTGATGCTCTACCAGCTGAGCCACGTCCGCCTGGGTCTCCTCCGAAGCGTACGCCCGGAAGTCACCCTGCCTCCGGGAAGCTCTCGCGACCCGTCGACGTGTGAACTCTATCGGATTCCGGGCCCAGCTCAAATTCCGTTCGCGCAGTGTGGTCGCCCCGGCGCGCCTCCTACACTCGTGGGTGTGCACGACCTGCCGCCTCTCGCCCGCTTCGGCCCTCTCCTCGCCACCGACCTGCGCGAGGTGACCACCGACCCGGCCGCCCTCGACTCGAAGGGGTGGTGGGCCGTCGTCGCCGACTTCGAGGGCGGGCTGACCTGCGCCCGCTTCGGCGATGTCCGCCCCGACCCCGACCGGAGGAGCGGGCCCCGCCGCGCTCGCTGGCGCGGGCCGTTGCCAGGGGACTGGACGAGTTCGCTCGACCGTGACGCCTACACCGCGGGCGTCCGCCGGATCCGCCGGCACATCGCTGCCGGAGACGTCTACCAGGCCAACCTGTGCCGCGTGCTCACCGCCCCGCTCCCCGACCCCGAGGCGTCCGACGTCGACGCACTCGCAGCCCGGCTGGCCTCGGGAAATCCGGCACCGTACGCCGGTACCGTCCGGCTCCCCGCGCACGGTGTCGAGATCGCGACCGCCTCGCCCGAACTCTACCTGCGGCGCGTGGGAGAAACGGTCACTTCCGGCCCCATCAAGGGCACCGGCCGCACCGCAGGCGACCTGCTGGACAAGGACCACGCCGAAAACGTGATGATCGTGGACCTGGTCCGCAACGACCTCGGCCGGGTCTGCGCCACCGGCTCCGTCACCGTTCCGGACCTGTGCGCGGTCGAAGCCCACCCCGGCCTGGTGCATCTCGTGTCCACCGTCAGCGGGCGCGTCGCCCCGCGGTACCGGCGACGCGCCTGGTCCGCGCTCCTGGAGGGGACCTTCCCTCCCGGCTCGGTCACCGGGGCGCCCAAACGCAGCGCCCTGGAGATCATCGGCGCGCTGGAGACCGCTCCCCGGGGGCCGTACTGCGGCGGGGGGGGGGGG
>KI547037.1:189748-190892 GCA_000497405.1 Streptomycetaceae bacterium MP113-05
GTCGGCATACGCACGTTCTGGATCGACCGGGAGCACCCCGGCGGGCCCGTGCTGCGCTTCGGTACCGGAGCCGGCATCACCTGGGGCTCCGACCCTGCCAGGGAATGGGCGGAGACCGAACTCAAGGCGTCCCGGTTGCTCGCGGTAGCGTCGGGCACAGTCCCGGAGACACTCCTTCCGGGCCCCCGTCACGAGGAGAGGACCACGACGTGAGGATCTGGCTCGACGGTTCCCTGCGGGAGGTCGAGGACGCGCGCGTCTCCGTTTTCGACCACGGGCTCACCGTCGGCGACGGTGTCTTCGAGACGGTGAAGGCCCTTGACGGCGTCCCGTTCGCGCTGACCCGTCACCTCGACCGGCTCGCCGTCTCCGCCCGCGGCATGGGCCTGCCCGAACCCGACCGGGACGAGGTGCGCCGTGCCTGCACGGCCGTCCTCGACGCCAATCCCGTGCGGCTCGGCCGGCTCCGCATCACCTACACGGGTGGGCACTCACCCCTCGGCTCCGACCGCGGTGACGCCGGGCCCACGCTGGTCGTCGCCCTCGGCGAAACCGCCCGCCGCCCCGACACCACAGCCGTGGTCACTGTCCCGTGGACCCGTAACGAGCACGGCGCCCTGTCGGGGCTGAAGACCACCTCCTACGGCGAGAACGTCATCGCCCTGGCCCGCGCGCGGCAGGACGGTGCCACCGAGGCGCTGTTCGCCAACACCGCGGGCCGTCTGTGTGAGGGAACCGGCTCCAACGTATTCGTCGCCCTCGACGGAGAACTCCACACCCCGCCGCTGCGCTCGGGCTGCCTGGCCGGCATCACCCGCGCCCTGGTCGCCGACTGGTCCGGTGCGCGGGAGACCGACCTGCCGATGGACGTCCTGGAACATGCCGACGAGATCTTCCTGACCTCCTCCCTCCGCGACGTGCAGGCCGTGCACCGTCTCGGTGACCGTGCGCTGTCCGCTCCCGGCCCGGTCACCGCCAAGGCCATGCGGCTCTTCGAGGAGCGCTCCGCCGCGGACCCGGAGCCGTGAGGGAGGTGACCACCACCCTCCGCCCCGCCGGGCCCGAGGAACACCTCGACGGCGACGGCGCCCACCGCAGCCGCCGCTACGACATCTGCGTCAACGGCCGCCGGGTCGGCGGCCTG
>KI547037.1:190902-209369 GCA_000497405.1 Streptomycetaceae bacterium MP113-05
GCACCTGCTGCCGATGACGCACGAGCACTACCGCACCTGGGAGGCCCACGACCGCCACCGGTTGATCGATGTCATGACCTCCGGTGGCGTCGCGCCGGAAGTCGCTGCGCGGGACGCCCAGCGCGCCCAGCGCGCACTGCTGCCCGACGGCCCGTCCACACCGGGCATGGCCTTCCATCGGCTGCTGCACCACGGCACGTCCGTCGGCACTCTCTGGCTGCGTCTCGACGGCGCGCCCCGCCCGGAGGCCGACGCCTGGGTGTACGCCGTCGAGGTCGGAGCAGAGCACCGCGGAAACGGGCACGGCCGTACGCTGATGCGGGCCGCAGAGAACGTGTGCCTGCTGGCCGGCCGGCGGGCGCTCGGGCTCAACGTGCACACCGGCAACACACCGGCCCGCGCGCTGTACGCGTCCCTCGGGTTCCGCCCCGCTGAACACGTACTGACGAAACCCCTGCTCTGACGGTCCGCGGTACGGGGCGCCCGGACCGCGGCCGTGCGGCGAGCCCCGCCCGGGGCGGCTACCCGCGCCCGAGGAGGCGGTCGGCGATCTCCTCGATCCGCTCGCGCAGCCCTTCCTGGCTCTTCCCGCCGTCCAGCCGCTCACCGCCGATGACGTAGGTAGGGGTGCCGGTGACGCCGATCGCCTTGCCCTCCGCCTGGTCCGCGTCCACCACCAGCAGGTGCCGGCCGTCCACCAGGGACGTCGCCATCTCCTCGGGGTCCACACCCACCTCGGACGCCACCTCCAGCAGCAGCTCCTCACCCCGGCGGCCGAGCTCCTCCGCGCGCTCCAGCACCGCGGCCACGAAGGTGTCGCCCTTTCCCTGCATGAACGCCTCCTCCGCGGCCTGCGCCGCCGCGAAGGCGTGCTTGTGCTTCTCGAGCGGGAAATGCCGCCACTGGATCTCCAGCGCATCCCCGTACCGCTCGCGCAGCGCGCGCAGATCGTCCTGGGCGAGATGGCAGTCGGTGCACTGGAGCTCGCACCACACGTCGAGTACGGGCGGAACGGCGGAGGAGGGTGCGTTCATGGTGGACAGTCTCGCACCAGGACCGGGCGGCACCCGCCCCCGGACGTGCCCCTGATTTTCCCCCGACGGTCCCCTGGGGGCATGGCCCCTTCGACCGGCGTCGGTGCACGATGGACACATGCTCACCACGACCGTGTGCGCCGCCCTCTCCGCAGCCGGCCTCGCCATCGCCTTCCTCACGGCCTACCGGCGCCGGTTCGCCGCCGCGACCCGAATCGCCGCCTTCGCCCTGCTGCCGATCGGACTGGCCATGGCAGGCCTGATCGGTCTCGCAGGCGAGGTGGGTGCGGCCGTCGGCGACTGGGCCGCCGGCCTCGTGCTCGAACCGCGCGTGTGGGCCGGTTTCGGAGTGCTGGCTCTCGCCGTCGTCCTCTACGTGGTCGCTCGGGTCGCGGCCGGGAGAGGCTCGGGCCGCCACCCGGGCCTCTCCCGCCGTGAGCGCCGTGCCGCGGCCCGAGCGGAGCGGGGGCAGCAGCCTGCTGCAGCAGGCTCCCAGGCATCCGCCGGCGCGCTCGGCGCCGGCACCGCTGCCCCTGCGCCCACCGGGAAGCAGGCGGGCAGGAGCGGCGTCACCAGCGGGCAGAACGAGGACTTCTCCGACATCGAGGCGATCCTGAAGAAGCACGGCATCTGACGAACGCCGGAGCGTGACGGGCGTGTTGCCGACTCGCACCGGCCCTCTCTGCGCGATCATCGGCGCGAGATGCAGTCAACCCCGCACGCCCCGCCGGGCGACCCCGAACACGCAGGACGCGTCGGCCCGCCGACGTCCTCGATGCCGTCGGCCCCGCCGGCGGCGGAACCCGGGCCCAGGGAGGAGCCCGAGGAGCCCCGCGGCTGCCTCTACGCTCTGTCCCAGCCGCCACTGATGTTGTTCCTCGCCGTGATCGGCACGCTGCTGGGCCTCTGCGGGGTGCACGACCTGCTGCTGTGACACCGCGAAGGCCCGGCCGCGGCCGGGCGGGCCAGGGTCAGCCGGCGCCCGCCGACTCCCGTTGCCGCGCACGGTAGGCCGCCACGTGCAGCCGGTTGCCGCAGGTCCGGCTGTCGCAGTAGCGACGGGACCGGTTGCGGGAGAGGTCGATGAAGGCCCGTCCGCAGTCCGGTGCCTCGCAGCGGCGCAGCCGCTCCTGTTCGCCCGCCACGATGAGGAAGGCCAGCGCCATGCCGCCGTCCGCCGCGAGGTGGTCGGCCACCGAGGCACCGGGTGCGAAGTAGTGCACGTGCCAGTCGTAGCCGTCGTGGTCGGTGAGCTGCGGCGTGGTCCCGGCCCCTGCGACCAGTGCGTTGATCAGCTTCGAGGCGGACCGGGGGTTCTCGGCGGCGAAGACCTGCGCGAAGCGGTCGCGCAGCGCGCGTACCGCTCCGAGGTCCTCCGCGCCGAGTGCCCGGACGTCGCTGACGGCGTTGCGCTCGACGTACGCCCGCAGATCGTGGACCGAGAGCAGGCCGTCGGGCGTGTCGCCGTCCGGTGCCGTGTTGAGCAGGTCGACGACGTCGTCGAGTGCGCACCGGGTGTCGTGATTGATCTGCACCGTCGCTCCTGGCCTTCGGCGGGTGTCCGATGCTGCCCCAGCCTAGCCGCTGCCCGCGCACGACGATGCCGACACCGCGCGGATCGCGTGATGCCGGCGCCACCAGGACGGCACGGTCCACCGGTCACCGCAGCCGTCGCCCCGAGTCGGACGGCTGCGGCGGACCGGCGGGTCTCAGCTCTCCGCGAGGATGTGGGAGAGCTCGGTGTCGAGGTCGAAGTGGCGGTGCTCCGTGCCGGGCGGCACGGCGGTGTCGGTACGTTTGAGAAACGTCTCGAGCGCCCGGGCGGGCGCTTCGAGCAGAGCTTCTCCCTCCGGTGAGCTGAGGGCGATGCAGACGACTCCCTGACCGTGGCTGCGGGACGGCCAGACGCGAACGTCACCGGTGCCCGTGGGGCGGTGGAGACCCTCGGCGAGGAGGTCGCGGGCGAAGACCCACTCGACGGTCTCCTCGGCTCCGGTGTGGAAGGTGGCGTGTACGGCGTAGGGGTCCGCCGTGTCGTATCGCAGGCCCGCGGGTACAGGCAGTGAGGACTCGCTCGATACAACGAGGCGCAGGTGCAGCTCGCAGCTGACCGTGGTGTTCATAAGCGCCAGGGCCTTTCGCTCAGTGTGCGCTCGGGGGTTCGCACGTCGGCGCAATCGAGATGCCACCTACCGGGCGGTTGTAAACCCCTCTGACCGATTTGTAAGGCTTGATGTCGTTCGCGTGGCGGATCGGCATTTTCCTCGTGCGTCCATTCGGGTGACGCTCGGAAGGAGGTCCGTCCGGTGGATCGCCGCACGGATGTGGATCAGGACACCGACCTGGTCCAGGGTTCCACGAGTGTGGGAAGGCAGGAGCAGTCCAGGGGCGGCCGGGCGGCGCCCGCGGCTCGCGAGCGGTCATGAGCACCCCCTGACATGCGGTAATGTTGGCGGCGCGCCCGGGCGATTAGCTCAGCGGGAGAGCGCTTCGTTCACACCGAAGAGGTCACTGGTTCGAACCCAGTATCGCCCACTGTCGAGGCCGGGTGGCCGGAATTCAATCTTCCGGCCACCCGGTTTTTCGTCTGTCGTGGAGGACGTCGTGACGAAGCCCTGGCACCGCTTCACCTTCCGCACCGTGTGGCGTGGTCTCCCCGCCCCGCCCTGCCGGGTCTACGCCGAGTTGGAGCAGGTCGGGAACTACCCGTCGTGGTGGCCGCAGATCCGCGAAGCCTCAGCCCGTGACCACGAGTCCGGGACGGTCCGGCTGCGTTCCGTCCTCCCGCTGGAACACCGCGTGACGCTGCGTGCCGAGTGGCGCGACCCGGCCGCCGGCGAACTGGGGGTCGTGATGGCCGGCGACCTGAGGGGCTGGGTCCGCTGCGTCGTGATTGCCGAGCCCGGGGGAGGAAGCCGGGTGGACTTCGAGCAGTACACCGAGGTCGCCACGCCGTTCCTGCGCTTCGTCGCCCTGCCGGGCAGACCCCTTTTGCGCGCGAACCACACGCTGATGATGCGCGCCGGCCACCGTGGACTGACCGCCTGGCTGAGGAGTTTGGAGGAAGACTGAGCCGCACGGTATGGTTCTGCTCGTGCCGGAAAGCCGGGCCATCTCCGCGCGGCACCGCAGAGGGCGATTAGCTCAGTGGGAGAGCGCTTCGTTCACACCGAAGAGGTCACTGGTTCGAACCCAGTATCGCCCACCCTCCCCCCTCAGGCCGGTCCCGTCATCCGACGGGCCGGCCTTTTCGCGTCACGGGGCCCGGGGCCTTGGCGGTCGGCCTTCCGCGCTCGGTACGATTCCCGCGGCGGCCGGTGCGTACCGGTCCCGTCACGTCGAGAAATTCAGGAGAGACCGGTGACAGACGTCCGTGTGATCATCCGACGCGATTCCGAGCGGGAAGAACGCGTGGTGACCACGGGCACCACGGCCGCCACACTCTTCGAGGGCGACCGCTCGGTGGTCGCCGCCCGCGTCGGGGGCGAGCTTCGCGACCTCACCCACCCGCTTGCCGACGGCGACGACGTCGAGCCCGTGATGGTCTCCAGCGAGGACGGGCTGAACATCCTGCGGCACTCCACCGCGCACGTCATGGCGCAGGCGGTGCAGGAGCTGTTTCCCGCGGCCAAGCTCGGCATCGGCCCGCCGATCAAGGACGGCTTCTACTACGACTTCGACGTCGACGAGCCCTTCCACCCGGACGACCTCAAGCGCATCGAGAAGAAGATGCAGGAGATCGTCAAGCGCGGCCAGCGTTTCTCCCGCCGTGTCACGAGCGACTCCGACGCCCGTGCCGAACTCGCCGACGAGCCGTACAAGCTGGAGCTGATCGGGCTCAAGGGGTCGGCAGCTGACGCCGCGGAGGGTGCCTCCGCCGAGGTCGGCGCCGGCGAGCTGACGATCTACGACAACCTGGACGCCAAGACCGGTGAGCTGTGCTGGAAGGATCTCTGCCGCGGTCCGCACCTGCCCACCACCCGCCTGATCCCCGCGTTCAAGCTGATGCGCAGTGCTGCCGCGTACTGGCGGGGCAGCGAGAAGAACAAGCAGCTCCAGCGCATCTACGGCACCGCCTGGCCGACGAAGGATCAGCTCAAGGCGCACCTGGAGTTCCTCGCGGAGGCCGAGAAACGCGATCACCGCAAGCTCGGCGCCGAACTGGACCTCTTCTCCATCCCGGAGGAGATCGGCTCCGGGTTGGCCGTGTTCCACCCCAAGGGCGGCATCGTCCGCCGCGTGATGGAGGACTACTCGCGCAGGCGACACGAGGAAGCGGACTATGAGTTCGTCTACACCCCGCACGCCACGAAGGCCTCGCTCTTCGAGAAGTCCGGCCACCTTGACTGGTACGCGGACGGCATGTATCCGCCCATGAAGCTGGACGAGGGCCAGGACTACTACCTGAAGCCCATGAACTGCCCGATGCACCACCTCATCTACGACGCACGCGGCCGTTCCTACCGTGAACTCCCCCTGCGCCTTTTCGAGTTCGGCACCGTCTACCGCTACGAGAAGTCAGGTGTCGTTCACGGTCTGACCCGGGCGCGCGGTTTCACCCAGGATGACTCGCACATCTACTGCACCCGCGAGCAGATGGCCGACGAGCTGGACAGCCTGCTCACTTTCGTACTGAATCTGCTGCGCGACTACGGGCTCGAGGACTTTTACCTGGAGCTTTCGACCAAGGACCCGGAGAAGTTCGTCGGCTCCGACGAGGTGTGGCAGGAGTCGACGGAGGCGCTGCGCCAAGCAGCCCAGAAGCAGGGCCTGGACCTGGTGATGGATCCGGCCGGCGCCGCTTTCTACGGGCCGAAGATCTCCGTCCAGGCGAAGGACGCCATCGGCCGCACGTGGCAGATGTCGACCATCCAGGTCGACTTCAACATGCCCGAGCGCTTCGACCTTCACTACACCGCGGCGGATGGCTCACGGCAGCGTCCCGTGGTGATCCACCGTGCGCTGTTCGGGTCCATCGAGCGGTTCTTCGCCGTGTTGCTCGAGCACTACGCCGGCGCCTTCCCGGCCTGGCTCGCCCCGGTCCAGGCAACGGGCATCCCGATCGGCGACACCCACGTGCCCTATCTCCGGGACTTCGCCGCCGAGGCGAAGAAGCAGGGCCTGCGTGTGGAGGTCGACAGCTCCTCGGACCGCATGCAGAAGAAGATCCGCAACGCGCAGAAGGCCAAGGTGCCGTTCATGATCATCGCCGGGGACGACGACGTCGCCGCCGGGGGCGTCAGTTTCCGCTACCGTGACGGTTCGCAGAAGAACGGCGTTCCCCGCGAGGAGGCGATCGCCGAGCTGCTGGCCGCCGTGGAGCTGCGGTCCTGACCGGCACGGGCTGATCAGCGGCGAGGGCCCCGGAACATCCTCCGGGGCCCTCGCCATATGCTGGCCACCATGAGCAGCGAGCAGCCGGAGCAGCAGATCGGAGTGGGCGCGCCGGACGCGTTCCAGCGCATGTGGACCCCGCACCGCATGGCGTACATCCAGGGGGAGAACAAGCCCACCGGGCCGGGATCGGGAGACGGTTGTCCCTTCTGTGCGATCCCCGCCAAGAGCGACGAGGACGGATTGATCGTCGCCCGTGGTGAGAGGGTCTTCGCCGTCCTCAACCTGTACCCGTACAACGGCGGTCACCTGATGACGGTGCCCTACCGGCACGTCGCCGACTACACGGACCTCGACCGCGAGGAGACGGTGGAACTCGCCGAGTTCACCAAGCAGGCGATGAGCACGTTGCGGAAGGCGTCCGGCGCGCACGGCTTCAACATCGGGATGAACCAGGGCGCGGTCGCCGGCGCCGGTATCGCTGCGCACCTGCACCAGCACCTGGTGCCGCGCTGGGGTGGCGACACCAATTTCATGCCGGTCGTCGGCCACACCCGGATCCTGCCGCAGTTGCTCGCGGACACCCGCCGGCTCCTCGCGGAGGCCTGGCCCGGCGAGTGAGGGACAGGAGCCGACGGTGAGGGGATCCGGAACTCGTCCTTCCTCCGTGCAGGCTCAGGCGTCGTAGACGTCCGCCTGCTTGGGTTCGACGCCCTGCACCAGCCCGCTGAGGACGTCCGAACGGTTGCCGAACTGCTGGGTCGCACACCCCTTCTCCTCCAGCAGCCGGATCGTCGCCGCGTGGACGACTCGCAGCACCGGTGTCGCGGCGCGCAGCGCGTCGTCCGCCATGAATCGGTGCCGCCACGGCTTGTCCGCCCAGGTGTGCCGCAGCCCGAAGGGCTCGGGCAGGGTCAGTTTCCCGCCCAGGAAGTCCAGCATCGGCGGGTACCAGGTGAAGGGTGCGCGCGCCGCCAGCCGCACCACCTCCCGCGGCTTCACCAGCGGGAGCGTGACCTCCTTGGTCTCCCAGAACCGGACGCTCTTGGAGACCTCCTTGGTCTCCGCCTTGGGTTTGGTGGTGAACAGAGGGTGCACCGGGCCCAGGGCGTGACCCGTGACCTCGATCCGCAGCGTGTGGTGCAGCATCGTCACGGAGATCAGCATGGTGATCACCAGCTGTCCGTCCCAGAGCACGAACTGCACGCCCAGGTAGTGCCGGTCGCCGCTGCCGAACTGCTGCTGGTCGCAGATCCGCTGCACCTCGAAGTCCTTGATGCGGTAGGCCTCGACGTCCTGCCCCTCGCGGCGCGCCACCTCGGAGGCCTTCTCCCCGATGGGGGAGACGACCCAGTGGCGGATCGTCGGCTTGGGGAATCCGCCGGTGTGCAGCGGGCTGCGTTCCAGCATGCGCAACTGGTCCTGGATCGCGCGCACCACGTCCCAGCTGCGGAAGGGGTCGATGTCCTTGGCCGGGTCGGCCGACCGCAGCTCCTCCGCGAGCTGCCAGGAACCCCAGCGGGTCCCCATGCCGAGGATTCCCTTGGGGCCCGCATAGAAGACCAGGTTGCTCGCCTGCTCGGCGGTGAGCTGCTGCAGGCTGAGCCGGATGCGCTCCGCCCCGGCGTCGCCCGGATCGCGCGGCACGGCCTCCGGGATCTTCGCGCCCACGCCGCCGCCGGTCAGCAGGCCCGACCAGCGGGTGCGCATGTCCTCCGCGTACTGCTCACAGATCCGCTTGGCCCACAGCCAGCCGACCAGGGGAGCCACCAGCATCACCCGCAGGTACAGCGCCCAGAACCCCCCGAACGGCAGTTGGATCAGGAAGACGACGCCGAGCACTCCGAGCGCGGCCATGGCCGCGACTCCGAAGGCCCCCGCCCGCTTGTCCTGCGCTCCGGCCAGGGAGCGGCGCAGCTGGAAGACCAGCAGCCAGAGAAGCATGCCGGGCAGGAACAGCAGGCCGAAGAGCCCCATCACCAGGGTCAGCCGGGCGTCGCGTTCCTTGCGGATGCGGTTGGCGGCGAGGCAGTGCTCGACCACGACCGCCGGCTCGCTCCCGAACGACTGGATGATGGCCTTGCGCCCGCCGCCCAGCAGCCGGGTCTGCACCGCACGGGAGAAGGCCTCGCCGAGGTTCGGCTCGAACAGGGAGAGTCTCGGCGGTTTCACCTTGGTGTCGGCGTTGGCCTCCACCAGCGCGGTCACCTTGCCGTCGCGGTAGGCGGCGGAGGCCAGCGCCTGCGTCGCGGCCGTACCGCCCGAGGCACCTGCGAGGGGCACCTCGGCTCCGGGGGAGAAGTCGTGCCCCGTCGCGCTGGTGCCCTCGCTGCGATCGTCGAAGCCCGCCACCGTGTCCCCACCCTCGCCTGTGCTGAAGCGTGCCGGCCCCCGCCGTTTCTACCCGGCGGACGGGCCGTCACACCTGATGTCCGGTCAGCTTCCCAGCGTACGGCTCCGGTCCGGGACGGCGCAGCGGAACCGGACCGGATCAGAGCCGAGCAGCCGGCCCCTCGCTCGTCCGCCCGGCCCGCACGCGGTCGGCGGCCTGCTGCGGCATCGGCTCGTGCCGGGCGTAGGCCCGGGTGAACCGTCCTGTCCCGTGCGACAGGGACCGCAGGTCCACCGCGTAGCGGCCGATCTCGAACTCCGGTGCCTCGGCTCGCACCAGGGTGTGTCCGCCGGGGATCTGCTCGGTGCCCGTCACACGCCCCCGGCGCCCGGACAGGTCACTCATCACCTGTCCCACGTACTCGTCGGCGACCAGGATCCGCAGCTCCGAGACCGGTTCCAGCAGGTGGACCCGAGCCTCGGAGGCGCACTCGCGCAGTGCCAGGGCTCCCGCTGTCTGGAAGGCGGCGTCGGAGGAGTCCACCGAGTGCGCCTTGCCGTCCAGCAGGGTCACCCGCACGTCGACCAGCGGGAAGTCGGCCAACACCCCCCGGGCGGCCTGGGCACGTACGCCCTTCTCCACCGACGGGATGAAATGCCGGGGCACCGCGCCGCCCACCACCTTGTCGACGAACTCGATGCCGGATCCGCCCGGCAGCGGCTCCACGGTGATCTCGCAGACCGCGAACTGGCCGTGGCCGCCGGACTGCTTCACGTGCCGGCCGCGTCCCTGCGCGGACTCCGCGAACGTCTCCCGCAACGAGACCCGGTACGGCACCACGTCGACCTGCACGCCGTATCGGGTGCGCAGCCGTTCCAGCGCCACGTCCCGGTGCGCCTCGCCCAGGCACCACAACACGACCTGGCGGGTGTCCGGGTTCTGCTCCAGCCGCATCGTCGGATCCTCCGCGACCAGGCGGGACAGGCCCTGGGAGAGCTTGTCCTCGTCCGGTTTGCCGTGTGCCCGTACCGCGACCGGCAGCAGCGGGTCGGGCATCACCCACGGCTCCATCAGCAGCGGGTCGGCCTTCGAGGACAGCGTGTCGCCGGTCTCCGCGCGGTTCAGTCTCGCCACGCACGCCAGGTCGCCGGCGATGGCGTGGCTCAGCCCGCGCTGCTGCTTCCCGAACGGGGCGGACAGCGCGCCGATCCGCTCGTCCACGTCGTGGTCCTCGTGGCCGCGGTCCTCCAGGCCGTGCCCGGACACGTGCACCGTCTCGTCCGGCCGCAGTGTCCCGGAGAAGACCCGGACCAGGGACAGCCGCCCCACGTAGGGATCGGAGGAGGTCTTGACGACCTCGGCGGCCAGAGGCCCGTCCGGGTCGCAGGTCAGCGGCGGGCGGGGGGAGCCGTCCGGCGTGGTCACAGCTGGTATCGGATGCTCGTCGGGCGTCGGGAACCCGCCTGTCACCAGCTCCAGCAGCTCCAGCGTCCCCAGCCCCCGCCGGGCCCCGTCGGCCGCGGGTGCGGCGGCCAGCACGGGATGGAAGACACCTCGGGACACCCCCTTCTCCAGGTCGGCGATCAAGGTCCCGACGTCGACCTGCTCACCGCCCAGGTAGCGGTCCAACAGGGTCTCGTCCTCGCTCTCGGCAATGATGCCCTCGATCAGCCTGGTGCGTGCCTCGCTGATCAGGGGCAGGTGTTCCGCGTCCGGCTCCCGCTCCACCCGGTCCCCGGAGGAGTAGTCGAAGATCCGCTGCGACAGCAGGCCGATGAGCCCCGACACCGGAGCGTGGCCGTCGTGTTCCTCCCCGTGCAGCGGCAGGTAGAGCGGCAGCACGGCGTCCGGATCGTCACCGCCGAGGACCCGTCGGCACACGGCGACGGTCTCGTCGAAATCGGCCGTCGCCGCGTCCAGATGAGTGACGACGATGGCTCGTGGCATGCCCACCGTGGCGCACTCCTCCCACACCATGCGGGTGGACCCGTCCACCCCGTCCGCCGCCGAGACGACGAAGAGGGCCGCATCCGCCGCCCGCAGCCCGGCCCTCAGCTCCCCTACGAAGTCCGCGTAGCCGGGAGTGTCCAGCACATTGACACGGATGCCGTTCCACTCCACCTGGACCAGCGAGAGCTGGACGGAACGCTGCTGCCGATGCTCGATCTCGTCGTGGTCGGACACGGTCCCGCCGTTCTCGACCCGGCCCGCTCGCTTCACCGCCCCCGTGGCCTGCGCCAGCGCCTCGACGAGGGTGGTCTTGCCGGAGCCGGTATGGCCGACCAGGACCACGTTCCTCAGCGAGGACGGCCGGTCGGCCGCCGACGCCCGGCCGGCGGCCCCGGGGTGTGTGCTCGCCTTGTCGCCCATGTGTCCCGCCTTCCGGTCGACACCTGCCGGCTGCCTGTTCGCGCCCGGGCCCCGCGAGAGATGCGCGGAATTTCAGCTTTCCACCGGTACCGGTGGACGTCCATACGTCGCGCGCAGCACGCCGTGTCCGCGCGGTCACCGGCCGCCGGGACCGGGCACCCGGGCTCTGGCTACGATGGGCCCCCGGGGGCGCTCGGCCGCCCGGTCACGTCGAACCTTCGGGAAGGCCATGCTGAACAAGTACGCGCGTGCTTTCTTCACGCGTGTCCTCACACCTTTCGCCGCCCTGCTCCTGCGCCTCGGGGTGAGCCCCGACGCGGTGACACTGATCGGGACGGGCGGGGTGATGGCCGGGGCGCTGGTCTTCTACCCGCAGGGCGAGTTCTTCTGGGGCACCGTCGTCATCACACTGTTCGTCTTCTCCGACCTCGTGGACGGCAACATGGCCCGCCAGCTCGGCAGGTCCAGCCGCTGGGGTGCGTTCCTCGACTCCACCCTGGACCGCGTCGCCGACGCGGCGATCTTCGGCGGTCTTGCCCTGTGGTACGCGGGCGGCGACGACCTGACGCTCTGCGCCGTGACCCTCTTCTGCCTGGCCAGCGGTCAGGTGGTCTCCTACACCAAGGCCCGGGGCGAGAGCATCGGCCTGCCGGTCGCCGTCAACGGCCTCGTTGAACGCGCCGAACGACTGGTGATCACATTGGTCGCGGCCGGGCTCGCGGGACTGCACGCCTTCGGGGTTCCCTACATCGAGTGGCTGCTGCCCATCGCTCTGTGGGTGGTTGCGGCGGGGTCCCTGGTCACGCTCGGCCAGCGGGTGGTCACCGTGCACCGGGAGGCGGCGGAGGCAGACGCTGCGCCCCCGCAGGGGAGCGACGCCTGATGGGCGGTCCGGGCGGCCTGAGCGGGCGGGTCACCGACTCCCTGTACGGGGCCGGCTGGGCGGGTGTGAAACGGCTCCCCGAACCCGCCGCGAACGCCCTGGGCCGCAGGATCGCGGACACCGCCTGGCAGCGCCGGGGCAGGGGTGTGATCCAGCTCGAACGCAACCTGGCGCGCGTCGTCCCCGGCGCCTCCCCGGAACGGCTGCGGGAGCTCTCGCACGCAGGGATGCGGTCCTACCTGCGGTACTGGATGGAGTCCTTCCGGCTCCCCGCATGGAGCCCGAGCCGGGTCCGGGACTCCGTCGAGGTTGCCGACCTGCACCACCTGACCGACGGCATCGCCTCCGGCCGCGGCGTGATCATCGCCCTGCCCCACCTGGCCAACTGGGACCTGGCCGGTGCCTGGGTCACCACCCGTCTGGGCCTCCCGTTCACCACGGTCGCCGAGCGGCTGCGGCCCGAGTCGCTGTACGACCGGTTCGTCTCCTACCGCGAGAGCCTCGGCATGGAGGTCCTCGCCCACGAAGGCGCCCAGGCTTTCGGAACCCTGGCCCGCAGGCTTCGCGCCGGCGGGCTGGTCTGCCTGGTCGCCGACCGCGACCTGTCCGCCTCCGGTGTCGAGGTGAAGTTCTTCGGCGAAGAAGCTCGGATGCCCGCCGGTCCGGCCATGCTCGCCCTGCAGACGGATTCCCTGCTGATGCCCGTCACCCTCTGGTACGAGGAGGACTCGGCCATGCGGGGGCGCGTCCACCCTCCGCTGCTGCCGCCGCCGACCGGCAACCGGCGGGAGAAGGCCCGGGTCATGGCTCAGGACATGGCCGACGCCTTCGCGGGCGGGATCGCCGCCCACCCGCAGGACTGGCACATGCTGCAGCGGCTGTGGAGCGCCGACCTGGAGCCGCGTTCACACTCCGGAGCCGACACGGAGGAAGCGCCGTGAGGATCGGCATCGTCTGCCCCTACTCGTGGGACGTACCCGGCGGAGTGCAGTTCCACATCCGCGACCTTGCGGAGCACCTGCTGCATCAGGGGCACCAGGTGTCGGTGCTCGCACCGTCCGACGACGACACGACCCTGCCGCCGTATGTCGTCTCCGCCGGCCGCGCCGTCCCGGTGCCGTACAACGGGTCGGTGGCCCGGCTCAATTTCGGCTTCCTGTCCGCCACCCGCGTGCGGCGCTGGGTGCACGACGGCCACTTCGACGTCCTGCACATCCATGAACCGGCGACTCCGTCGTTGGCCCTGCTGACCTGCTGGGCGGCGCAGGGGCCCATCGTCGCGACCTTCCACACCTCCAACCCGCGTTCCCGGGCGATGATCGCCGCGTACCCGATCCTCCAGCCCGCACTGGAGAAGATCAGCGCGCGTATCGCGGTCAGCGAGTACGCACGCCGCACCCTCGTCGAGCACCTGGGCGGAGACGCAGTCGTGATCCCCAACGGCGTCGACGTCGGCTTCTTCGCCCGCGCCGAGCCGGACCCGGCCTGGCAGGGTGGGACGATCGGCTTCGTCGGCCGCATCGACGAGCCCCGCAAGGGCCTCCCGGTGCTGATGAAGGCGCTGCCGCGGATTCTGAAGGAGCTGCCCGGCACCCGTGTGCTGATCGCCGGCCGCGGGGACGCCGACGAGGCGCTGGCGCACCTGCCGGACGAGAGCCTGCGTGACCGCGTCGAGTTCCTGGGCATGGTCAGCGACGAGGAGAAGGCCCGTCTGCTGCGCAGCGTCGACCTGTACGTCGCCCCCAACACCGGCGGCGAGTCGTTCGGCATCATCCTGGTGGAGGCCATGTCCTCCTCCGCGCCCGTGCTCGCCAGCGACCTGGACGCCTTCGCGCAGGTCCTGGACGGGGGAGAGGCGGGAGAGCTGTTCCCCGTCGGTGACGCCGACGCGCTGGCGGCCGAAGCCGTACGGCTGCTCGGCGACCCGGTCCGGCTCGCGGAACTGCGCGAGCGCGGCGGACGCCACGTCCGCCGCTTCGACTGGTCCACCGTCGGATCCGACATCCTCGCCGTGTACGAAACCGTCGCGGACGGCGCAGCGTCCGTCGCCCCCGACGAACGCACCGGCCTGCGCGCCCGGTTCGGCCTGGCCAGGGACTGATGCCGTGATGCCCGCACTGAGTACTCTGCTGTGGATCGTCGTCGCCCTCGCCCTGACCGGCATCTACCTCAGCTGGACGGCCGGCCGGCTGGACCGGCTGCACGCCCGAATCGACGCCGCCAGGGCCGCTCTGGACGCTCAGCTGCTGCGCCGGGCCTCGGTGGCCCAGGAGGTGGCCACCGCCGGCGTACTGGATCCGGCTGCCTCCATCGTGCTCTATCAGGCCGCGCACGACGCCCGGCAGGCGGAGGAGGACCACCGCGAGGTGGCGGAGAGCGATCTGAGTCAGGCCCTTCGCGCCGTCTTCGCCGACCGCACGCAGATCACCGCGGTGCGGGAGGCGCCCGGCGGCGAGGAGTCGGCCACCGAACTGACCGCGGCCGTGAGGCGGGTGCCGATGGCACGGCGCTTCCACAACGACGCGGTGCGTGCCGCACGGGCGCTGCGGCGGCACCGCAAGGTCCGCTGGCTGCGGCTGGCGGGGCATGCTCCGTTCCCGCTGGCATTCGAAATGGACGACGAGCCGCCGCCGGCGCTGACCGCGCGCGCCGATGAGGCCGCCTGAGGGCCGGTCGCCCTCTCCGGGACCACGTCCACCGGCGCAGCGCGCGTCGCCACCCGAGGAGCGGGCCACGGGTGGTGGCACCCTCGCGGTGCAGGCCACCGCCTGGGATTGGCCCTTTCCCCGCACGCTCCGGGTCGGGGACCGTGTCAGCACGGGCCTACCATGGCCCGGTAGGTCCGGTCGTCTTTTTACCGTCGAGTGAGGTCACACCGTGTCGAGCACGTCTTCCGCCACGTCCCAGTCCGCTGCGAGCCCGTCGTCCGAGACCGGCACCGCTCGCGTCAAGCGCGGCATGGCCGAGCAGCTCAAGGGCGGCGTGATCATGGACGTCGTCACGCCTGAGCAGGCCAAGATCGCCGAGGACGCCGGTGCCGTCGCGGTGATGGCACTGGAGCGCGTCCCCGCCGACATCCGCAAGGACGGCGGCGTGGCCCGCATGTCCGACCCGGACATGATCGACGGCATCATCGAGGCCGTGTCCATCCCGGTGATGGCCAAGTCCCGGATCGGCCACGTCGTCGAGGCACAGATCCTGCAGGCCCTCGGCGTCGACTACATCGACGAGTCCGAGGTGCTCACCCCGGCCGACGAGGTCAACCACAGCGACAAGTTCGCTTTCACCACCCCGTTCGTCTGTGGCGCCACAAACCTCGGCGAGGCGCTGCGTCGCATCGCCGAGGGAGCGGCCATGATCCGCTCCAAGGGGGAGGCAGGCACCGGCAACGTCGTGGAGGCCGTGCGTCACATGCGCCAGATCCGCGGCGAGATCGGCAGGCTCAAGGCGCTTGACAACAACGAGCTGTACGCCGCGGCCAAGGAGCTGCGGGCCCCGTACGAGCTGGTCAAGGATGTCGCCGAGCTGGGAAAGCTCCCGGTCGTGCTGTTCTCCGCGGGCGGCGTGGCGACCCCGGCCGACGCTGCGCTGATGCGGCAGCTCGGCGCTGAGGGCGTCTTCGTCGGCTCCGGGATCTTCAAGTCGGGCGACCCGGCCAAGCGTGCCGCCGCCATCGTGAAGGCCACCACCTTCTACGACGACCCGAAGATCATCGCGGACGCCTCCCGCGGTCTGGGTGAGGCCATGGTCGGCATCAACTGCGACACCCTGCCGGAGAGCGAGCGGTACGCCTCCCGCGGCTGGTGAAGCTCCACCCTGCACGGGTGGCCCGGCACCGGGCCTCCCGCGCGGGCCACGTCGTCAGTCTGCAGAGGTAAGTCACGTGAGCAAGCCCGTCATCGGCGTACTCGCCCTTCAGGGGGACGTGCGGGAGCATCTCGCAGCCCTCGCCGGAGCGGGAGCCGAGACCCTCCAGGTACGGCGCCCCGAGGAACTCGAGGGGGTCGAGGGTCTGGTACTGCCCGGCGGCGAGTCCACCACCATGTCCAAGCTGGCGCACGCCTTCGGGCTGATGGGGCCGTTGCGTGCCCGGGTGGCCGCAGGCATGCCGGCGTACGGATCCTGCGCCGGCATGATCATGCTCGCGGACAAGATCCTCGACCCGCGGTCCGGGCAGGAGACCGTCGGCGGCATCGACATGATCGTGCGGCGCAACGCCTTCGGCCGGCAGAACGAGTCCTTCGAGGCCTCGCTGGACGTCGAGGGTGTCCCCGGCTGCCCCGACAGCCCCGTCGAAGGAGTGTTCATCAGGGCACCGTGGGTGGAGTCCACCGGGGCGGACGTGCGGATCCTCGCCCGCTACGAGGGCCACGCGGTGGCCGTGCGCCAGGGGAATCTGCTGGCCACATCGTTCCATCCCGAACTCACCGGCGACCACCGGGTGCACGAGGCGTTCGCCGACATGGTGCGGGCCGCGGGCTGACCGCGGAGCGGTAGGATCCGGAACACGTTGTTGGAGACTGTGAAGGAGCAAGGCTGTGTCCGGCCACTCTAAGTGGGCAACCACCAAGCACAAGAAGGCCGTGATCGATGCCAAGCGCGGCAAGCTCTTTGCGAAGCTGATCAAGAACATCGAGGTCGCGGCGCGGACGGGTGGTGCCGATGTCGACGGCAACCCCACACTGTTCGACGCCATCCAGAAGGCGAAGAAGAACTCCGTCCCCAACAAGAACATCGACAGCGCGGTCAAGCGTGGTGCCGGCTTGGAGGCGGGCGGCGCGAACTACGAGACCATCATGTACGAGGGCTACGGCCCGAACGGCGTGGCCGTGCTGATCGAGTGCCTGACGGACAACCGCAACCGCGCCGCCTCCGACGTACGCGTCGCCATGACCCGCAACGGCGGCTCGATGGCCGACCCCGGCTCGGTCTCCTACCTCTTCGCCCGCAAGGGCGTCGTGATCGTTCCCCAGGGCGACCTGACCGAGGACGACGTGCTGGCGGCCGTTCTCGACGCGGGCGCCGAGGAGGTCAACGACCTGGGCGAGAACTTCGAGGTCGTCAGCGAGGCCACCGACCTGGTCGCGGTGCGCACCGCACTGGTGGAGTCCGGTATCGACTACGAGTCGGCCGATCAGAGCTTCCTCCCGAGTGTGCAGGTCGACTTGGACGAGGAAGGTGCCCGAAAGATCTTCAAGCTGATCGACGCGCTCGAGGACAGTGACGACGTACAGAACGTCTTCGCCAACTTCGACGTGGACGACGAGACCATGGCGAAGGTCGACGCCTGACGCCCGGTCCGGCGGCGCGACGTTCCCCGCCTCTTCCCCGCGCGGCCGGCGGCTGCTGTCAGTCCCGGGCGATAGCCTGCCGGAACTGCTGACCGAACGGCGAAGGGGTGGGGAGCGTGCGTGTGCTGGGGGTGGACCCGGGTCTGACCCGATGCGGCCTCGGCGTGGTCGAGGGCAGCGCCGGGCGGCCCTTGCGGATGACCGCGGTCGGTCTCGTCCGTACACCGGCCGGTGAGACGGTCGCGTCCCGACTGGTCCTCGTCGAGAGCGGCATCGAGGAGTGGCTGGACGCGTACCGTCCCGACGTCGTCGCGGTCGAACGGGTCTTCAGCCAGCACAACGTGAGCACGGTGATGGGCACCGCCCAGGCCAGCGCGGTCGCCATGCTGTGCGCCGCGCGCCGAGGGCTGCCCGTCGCCCTGCACACCCCCAGCGAGGTCAAGGCGGCCGTCACCGGCACCGGCCGCGCAGGGAAGGCGCAGGTCGGCGCCATGGTCACCCGCCTCCTGCGGCTGGACGCACCTCCCCGACCGGCCGATGCGGCGGACGCACTGGCGCTGGCCATCTGTCACATATGGCGGGCCCCCGCGACCCGTCGCCTCCAGCAGGCCCACGCCTCCGAAGCCTCCCGCGGGCCCCGCCGTCAGGCAGTCCGCGGACCGTCGAAAGGCCGTACCCCATGATCGCCTTCGTCTCCGGACCCGTGGCCGCAGTGGCCCCCGACTCCGCCGTGATCGAGGTCGGCGGCATCGGCATGGCGGTCCAGTGCACCCCCAACACGCTCGCCGGTCTGCGCACCGGCGAACCTGCACGCCTCGCCACCTCGTTGGTCGTCCGGGAGGACTCGCTCACCCTCTACGGCTTCGCCGACGACGACGAACGGCAGGTGTTCGAACTACTGCAGACCGCCAGTGGCGTCGGCCCGCGACTCGCCCAGGCGATGCTCGCCGTGCACCGGCCCGACGCGCTGCGCACCGCCGTGGCCACCGGGGACGAGAAGGCTCTCACCGCCGTGCCGGGCATCGGGAAGAAGGGGGCACAGAAGCTTCTCCTGGAGCTCAGGGACCGGCTCGGCGAACCTCTCGGGTCCGTCGGTCACCGGGCCGGACCCGCCGCAGGGCGGCCCCCGGCCTGGAGCGAGCAACTGCACGAGGCCCTCGTCGGTCTCGGATACACCGCGCGCGACGCGGAGGACGCCGTGGAGGCGGTCCGTCCGCAGGCCA
>KI547037.1:209596-214403 GCA_000497405.1 Streptomycetaceae bacterium MP113-05
CCTGCAGACCCTGAACCGCGCACGCTGACGTGCCGGAGGATCAGCCGCCGACCACCGCTACCGACCCGAGGCACACGCGATGAACTGGGACGACGCCGACACCGACACCGAGGCCGCAGCCGGCACCGACCCGGCCGGCCGACTGGTGGCAGCCGACGCGGACAACGAGGACTCCGCGGTGGAGGCGGCCCTTCGGCCCAAAGACCTCGCCGAGTTCGTCGGTCAGCCGAAGGTGCGCGAGCAGCTCGACCTGATGCTGCGGGCGGCACGGGCCCGCGAAGCCAGCGCCGACCATGTGCTGCTCTCCGGCGCGCCCGGGCTCGGCAAGACCACCCTCTCCATGATCATCGCCGCTGAGATGGGCGCCCCCATCCGCATCACCTCCGGTCCCGCGATCCAGCACGCCGGCGACCTGGCAGCGATCCTCTCCTCCCTGCAGGAGGGCGAGGTGCTGTTCCTCGACGAGATCCACCGGATGTCCCGGCCGGCCGAGGAGATGCTCTACATGGCGATGGAGGACTTCCGGGTCGACGTGATCGTCGGAAAGGGGCCCGGCGCCACCGCCATCCCGCTGGAACTTCCACCGTTCACCCTGGTCGGCGCCACCACCCGGGCCGGACTGCTGCCGCCGCCGCTGCGCGACCGCTTCGGGTTCACCGCGCACATGGAGTTCTACGAGCCGGACGAACTGGAGCGGGTCGTACACCGCTCCGCCCGGCTGCTCGACGTGACCACCGACCGGGACGGGGCCGTGGAGATCGCCAGCCGCTCCCGAGGCACCCCGCGTATCGCCAACCGTCTGCTGCGGCGGGTCCGCGACTACGCCCAGGTGCGCGCCGACGGCGTGATCAACCGGGAGATCGCCTCTCGCGCCCTCGAGGTGTACGAGGTGGACCAGCGGGGGCTGGACCGCCTCGACCGCGCAGTCCTGAACGCACTGCTGAAGCTGTTCGGGGGCGGACCGGTCGGGCTGTCCACCCTCGCCGTCGCCGTCGGCGAGGAACGCGAGACCGTCGAGGAGGTGGCCGAGCCGTTCCTCGTACGGGAGGGACTGCTCGCCCGCACCCCCAGAGGCCGGATCGCGACCCCCGCCGCCTGGACCCACCTGGGACTGACACCACCGGGCAACGTACCGGGAGCAACCGGGCAGAGTGGTCTGTTCGAAGCGTGATCGGATGGTGATGACCTGCACGGTCGCCCGGGGCGGAACCCGAGTGCCATGCTTGACGTTGTTCCTTCGGCGACAGCTCGCTTAGACTCCGCCGACGCCGTGCCTCCGGGTACGGCACGTCCACCCCCGCATAGCAGGCCGCTCACAGGCGGTCGCAAGAAGGACTATCCGCCGTGAGTAGTATCGTCACTCTCCTTCCCTTCATCGTGATCATCGGGGCCATGTTCCTGATGACCCGGTCCGCGAAGAGGAAGCAGCAGCAGGCCGCAGCGATGCGCGACCAGATGGAGCCGGGTACCGGCGTCCGCACCGTCGGGGGCATGTACGCCACCGTCAAGGAGGTCCGTGAGGACACGGTGCTCCTGGAGGTCGCCCCCGGCCAGCACTCGCTCTTCGCCAAGAACTCCATCGGCGCCGTGCTCGAGCCCGAGGAGTTCCACCGGATCGTGCAGGGCGAGGGCGAGGGCGCGGACCTCAAGAGCGACGTCCCTCCGGTCGTCCCGGATGACGCGTCCTCCCTCACCGCCGACGACGAGGCGGCCGAGGACGGCAGGGTGGATCTCGGCAAGGACGGGGACGACGCGGACGACGACGCCAAGCGCGACGGCGACACCGACTCGAAGTAACACCCGCTGCCGCCGGGGTCGGGCCGTCGTGGCCGGGCTCCGGTGACCGGGCTTGACCAGACCACTTCGCGCACCGCGCTGCGGTCCCGGCACGGGCCGGGCCGGCGCGGGCGGCTGGACAGGAGAGACGACAAGGTGGCAGCAGCCAAGAAGGGCCGCAGGTCCCCGGGCGCCACGGGAAGGCCGGGGCGCCTGCTCCTGCTGATCCTGGTGGCTATGGTGGCACTCACCGGGGGGATGTTCCTCTCCGGCGTGACCACGCCCCGCCTGGGCATCGACCTCGCGGGCGGGACGAGTATCACCCTCACCGCCAAGGCGCAGCCCGGGCGGGAGGAGGCGATCAACCCGACCAACATGCGTACCGCCGTCGGCATCATCGAGCGGCGCGTCAACGGGCTGGGCGTCTCCGAAGCCGAGGTCCAGACGATGGGCGACGATCACATCGTCGTCAACATCCCCCGCGGCACCAACGAGAAGCAGGCGCGCGAGCAGGTCGGCACCACCGCCAAACTGAACTTCCGCCCGGTGCTCGCGATGGCCCCCGCCACGGAACCGGGCAAGGGCGAGCCCAGCCCCGCCCCGTCCTCGTCCGGAGACGGAGAGAAGTCCGGCGGCGAGGCGGAGAAGGACGAGAAGTCCGGCGGCGACACGGCGAGTCCCTCGGAGGGCCCCTCCGAGGGCACGCGGGGCCGCGCCGTGAGCGACGGCCTCACGGGCAAGAAGGCCGCGTCCGCCGACTCCCCGAGCCCGAGCGCCAGCCCCTCCGCCGAGCCGCAGCCGAACCCGAACGTCCCGGACCCGTCCGCCGCCGTGCCTGCGGGCCTGCAGAAGAAGCTCGCCAAGCTCGACTGCTCCACCGCCGAGGCGCGTTCCCGGTCGAGCCGCGCAGCCGCCCGTGCCACGGCCAAGGAGGCGACGGTCGCCTGCAGCACCAAGGAGAAGGATCGGCCGTTCGTCAAGTACGCGCTCGGCGCGGTGGCCGTGCAGGGCAAGAACGTCGACGACGCCGGTGCGGTCTTCGACAGTCAGCAGGGCTCGGGCTGGATCGTCAACATGTCCTTCAGCGACAAGGGCAGCAAGGCCTTCGCCGACGTCACCGGCAAACTGGCGACGAAGACCCAGCCGCAGAACCAGTTCGCCATCGTGCTGGACGGCGAGGTCGTCTCGGCGCCCAGCGTGCGTGAGCGCCTCGCCGGCGACGCGCAGATCTCGGGCAGCTTCACCCAGCAGTCCGCCGAGGACCTGGCCAACATCCTGTCCTACGGCGCACTGCCGCTGTCGTTCACCGAGTCGGACGTCACGACGGTCACCGCCGCTCTCGGCGACGACCAGCTCACCGCCGGCCTCATCGCGGGCGCCGTCGGCCTCGCGCTCGTCATGGTCTACCTGATCGCGTACTACCGTGGCCTGTCGTTCATCGCGATCCTGAGTCTTCTCGTCTCCGCGGTCCTCACCTACGCGATCATGACGTTGCTCGGCCCGGCCATCGGTTTCGCACTGAACCTGCCGGCCGTCTGCGGCGCCATCGTCGCCATCGGCATCACTGCGGACTCGTTCATCGTGTACTTCGAGCGCATCCGGGACGAGATCCGCGAAGGCCGCACTCTGCGGCCAGCGGTGGAACGGGCGTGGCCCCGCGCACGGCGCACCATCCTGGTCGCAGACTTCGTCTCCTTCCTGGCCGCCGCCGTGCTCTTCATCGTGAGCGTCGGCAAGGTCCAGGGCTTCGCGTTCACCCTGGGCTTGACCACCGTGCTCGACGTCGTGGTCGTCTTCCTCTTCACCAAGCCGCTGATGACGATCCTCGCCCGGAAGAAGTTCTTCGCCTCCGGGCACCCGTGGTCGGGGCTCGACCCCAAGCGCCTGGGCGCGCGGCCCCCGCTGCGCCGTGGCCGCCGCACGTCCCCCGTCGCCACCGACCACCCGAAGGAGGCGTGAGATGTCGAAACTCGGCAACCTCGGCGCCCGTCTCTACCGCGGTGAGGTCCAGTACGACTTCATCGGCAAGCGCTTCCTCTGGTACGGCGTCTCCATCCTGATCACCATCACGGCGATCGTCGGCCTCGGTGTGCGCGGTCTCAACATGGGCATCGAGTTCGAGGGCGGCGCGGTCTTCACCACGCCGAAGACCGCCGTCTCGGTGGAGCAGACCAAGGACATCGCCGAGGACCTCTCCGGCCACGGTGCGATCGTTCAGGCTCTGGGCGACGGCGGCAAGCGCATCCAGATCGCGCAGATCGGCACGGAGAAATCCACCGACGTCAAGCGGGAACTGGCCGAGCAGCTCGACGTCGACGGCAACGACATCGACTTCCAGCTCGTCGGCCCCAGCTGGGGAGAGCAGATCGCCAACAAGGCCTGGCTGGGCCTGGCGATCTTCATGGTCCTGGTGGTGATCTACCTCGCCGTCGCCTTCGAATGGCGGATGGCTCTGGCTGCCCTGGTCGCCCTCGTCCACGACCTCACCATCACCGTCGGTGTCTACTCGCTGGTCGGCTTCGAGGTGACACCGGGCACCGTGATCGGTCTGCTGACCGTTCTCGGCTACTCGTTGTATGACACGGTCGTCGTCTTCGACAGTCTCAAGGAGTCCAGTCGCGGCCTGACCAAACAGTCCCGGTACACCTTCAGCGACGTGGCCAACAGGTCGATCAACAGCACCCTGGTGCGTTCCATCAACACCACCGTGGTGGCGCTGCTACCGGTCGCCGGCCTGCTGTTCATCGGCGGCGGTGTGCTGGGCGGCGGCATGCTGAACGACATCGCCCTGTCACTGTTCGTCGGCCTCGCCGCCGGTGCCTACTCCTCGATCTTCATCGCCACTCCGCTGGCCGCCGACCTCAAGGAACGCGAACCGCAGATGAAGGCGCTCGCCAAACGCGTACGCGCCAAGCGCCTCAAGGCCGAGGGCCGTGAGGACGGCCCCGGGACCGACGACGCTCCGGACGCCGACGGCGACCCCGACGACGGGTACGCCGCCGCGGACGAGGGCCACGACACCGCCCCGGCC
>KI547037.1:214413-225524 GCA_000497405.1 Streptomycetaceae bacterium MP113-05
CGTGGTCGGCCAGCGGGACGAGGGCCGGCAGGCCGCCGGGCCCCGCGGCAGGAGCCGCAGCCGCGGCCGCACGCAGGGGAAGCGCCGGTGACCGCCGTGGAGGAGCAGATGCCAGAAGCCGTCCGTCAGCTCCTGCTCGGCCGGATCCGGGACGTCGCGGACTACCCGAAGCCGGGGGTGATGTTCAAGGACATCACCCCGCTGCTGGCCGACCCGGAGGCCTTCGCGGCGCTCACCGAGGCACTCGCCGTGCTGTGTGAGAAGCACGGTGCCACCAAGGTCGTCGGCCTGGAGGCACGGGGCTTCATCCTGGCCGCGCCGGCCGCCGTGCGGGCCGGCGTGGGATTCGTCCCCGTCCGCAAGGCGGGCAAGCTGCCCGGTGCCACCCTCGGGCAGGCGTACGAGCTCGAGTACGGCAGTGCCGAGATCGAGGTGCACGCCGAGGACCTCGGGACGGACGACCGGGTCCTGGTCATCGACGACGTGCTCGCCACAGGCGGGACCGCTGAGGCCTCGCTGGAGCTGATCCGCCGCGCCGGGGCCGAGGTCGTGGGAGTCGCCGTGCTGCTCGAGCTGAGCTTCCTGGAGGGTCGCGCACGGCTCGATCCCGCTCTTGACGGAGCCCCGCTGGAGGCGCTCGTCACCGTCTGACGAACGCTGTACAGGCCACGGGCCGGTCGCGGGGATTCCCCTCCGTGGCCGGCCCGTGGCCTGTGCGCCGCGCCGCGCCGCGCTCGCGGCGCCGCCCGGCCGGATCGCTACCATTGCAGTCCGACCCGGTGTCCAACAAGGAGTGCACGTGCCAGACGAGGCCCAGCCTCTCACCGCCTCCCAGGGCGGGGACGCGAAGGGCGCCGAGACGTCCGCCTCCCAGGCGAAGCCGTCCTCGCAGGACGGCGCGCCGGAGCGGGCCGCCCCGGCCACCGGCCGCGAGGCTGCGGAGTCTGCCGCCACCGGGTCCGGGCGTGGCGGCGGCTCCTCCTCCGAGGAGGTTCCCGCCCCTCCCGTCTCCGGCGTCTCGGGCCGCTCCGGTTCCTCGAACCGGGTGCGTGCCCGCCTTGCGCGTCTCGGCGTACAGCGCTCCAGCCCGTTCAACCCGGTCCTCGAGCCGCTGCTGCGCATCGTCCGCGGCAACGACCCCAAGACCGAGTCGGCCACGCTCCGGCAGATCGAGCAGGCCTACCAGGTGGCGGAGCGCTGGCACCGAGGCCAGAAGCGCAAGAGCGGCGACCCGTACATCACGCATCCGCTCGCGGTGACCACCATCCTCGCCGAGCTGGGCATGGACCCGGCGACGCTGATGGCCGGGCTGTTGCACGACACCGTCGAGGACACCGAGTACGGGCTGGAGACGCTGCGCCGCGATTTCGGGGATTCGGTGGCGTTGCTGGTGGACGGCGTCACGAAGCTGGACAAGGTCAAGTTCGGCGAGGCCGCGCAGGCGGAGACCGTGCGCAAGATGGTCGTGGCGATGGCCCGCGACCCCCGGGTGCTGGTCATCAAGCTCGCAGACCGACTGCACAACATGCGCACCATGCGGTACCTGCGCAGGGAGAAGCAGGAGCAGAAGGCCCGCGAGACCCTCGAGATCTACGCGCCGCTGGCCCACCGGCTCGGTATGAACACCATCAAATGGGAGTTGGAGGACCTCGCCTTCGCGATCCTCTACCCGAAGATGTACGACGAGATCGTCCGCCTCGTCGCCGAGCGGGCCCCGAAGCGCGACGAGTATCTCGCCATCGTCACCGACGAGGTGCAGTCCGACCTGCGCGGGGCGCGCATCAAGGCCACCGTCACCGGGCGGCCCAAGCACTACTACAGCGTCTACCAGAAGATGATCGTGCGAGGCCGTGACTTCGCCGAGATCTACGACCTGGTGGGCATCCGCGTGCTCGTCGACACCGTCCGCGACTGCTATGCGGCGCTCGGTACCGTCCACGCCCGGTGGAACCCGGTACCTGGACGGTTCAAGGACTACATCGCGATGCCCAAGTTCAACATGTACCAGTCGCTGCACACGACGGTCATCGGGCCCGGTGGGAAGCCGGTCGAGCTGCAGATCCGTACCTTCGACATGCACCGCCGCGCCGAGTACGGCATCGCCGCCCACTGGAAGTACAAGCAGGAGGCCGTCGCGGGCGCCTCGAAGGTTCGCACGGACGTGCCGAAGAGGACGGGCAAGGGCGCCGAGAAGGACGCCGTCAACGACATGGCCTGGCTGCGGCAGCTGCTCGACTGGCAGAAGGAGACGGAGGACCCGGGCGAGTTCCTGGAGTCGCTGCGCTTCGATCTCTCACGCAACGAGGTCTTCGTCTTCACACCCAAGGGCGACGTGATAGCGCTGCCGGCCGGCGCCACCCCCGTCGACTTCGCCTACGCGGTGCACACCGAGGTCGGCCACCGCACCATAGGAGCCCGGGTCAACGGCCGCCTGGTGTCGCTGGAGTCCACCCTGGACAACGGCGACCTGGTGGAGGTCTTCACGTCCAAGGCGTCCACAGCCGGCCCGTCCCGGGACTGGCTCGGCTTCGTCAAGTCCCCCCGCGCGCGTAACAAGATCCGTGCCTGGTTCACCCGCGAGCGCCGGGACGAGGCCATCGAACAGGGCAAGGACGCCATCGCGCGGGCGATGCGCAAGCAGAACCTGCCGATCCAGCGCATCCTCACCGGCGACTCGCTCGTCACCATCGCGCACGAGATGCGCTACCCGGACATCACCGCGCTGTACGCAGCCATCGGCGAGGGCCATGTCGACGCGGCGAACGTCGTGAAGAAGCTCGTCCACGCCGTCGGCGGCGAGGAGGCCGCCAACGAGGACATCGCCGAGACCACGCCTCCGCTGCGCGGGCGCAGCAAGCGCCGCTCGGCCGACCCGGGCGTCGTCGTCAAGGGTGTCGACGACGTGTGGGTCAAGCTCGCCCGCTGCTGCACCCCGGTACCGGGCGACCCGATCATCGGCTTCGTCACCCGTGGCAGCGGCGTCTCCGTGCACCGCGCGGACTGCCAGAACGTCGACTCGCTGTCCCGGGAGCCCGAACGCATCCTGGACGTCGAGTGGGCCCCCACGCAGTCCTCGGTCTTCCTGGTCGCCATCCAGGTCGAGGCACTGGACCGCTCGCGGCTGCTGTCCGATGTCACGAGGGTGCTGTCCGACCAGCACGTCAACATCCTCTCGGCGGCCGTGCAGACCTCCCGCGACCGGGTGGCCGTCTCCCGCTTCACCTTCGAGATGGGCGACCCCAAACACCTCGGCCACGTGCTGAAGGCCGTACGCGGCGTCGAGGGCGTCTACGACGTCTACCGCGTCACCTCCGCCCGCCGCCAGTAGGGACCGGGCACACGAGAGGCCCGGTCACCATCGGCCGGGCCCTTCTCGCGTCTCGCGCAGGTGTTCCTGCGCGTCTCAGCCGCCGAACTCCTGCAAACCCTTCTGGGCCTGGTCCAGCAGCGCCTCCCGGCCGGCGAGCTCCTGCTCCAGCTTCGCCGCCTTCGCTTCGTTGCCCGCGGCGCGTGCCTTCTCCGCCTGCTCCCGCAGCCGCTCCACCGCCTCCTGGAGCTGGCCGGTGAGCCCGGCTGCCCGTGCCCGGGCCTCCGGGTTGGTGCGGCGCCACTCGCTCTCCTCGGCGTCCTGAATGGCACGTTCGACCGCGTGCATCCGGCCCTCCACCCGTGCCTTGGAATCGCGCGGGACATGGCCCACGGCGTCCCACCGCTCGTTCAGCGAGCGGAAGGCGGGTCGAGCCGACTTCAGATCGGTGACCGGCAGCAGCTTCTCCGCCTCGGCGGCCAGCTCCTCCTTGCGGGCGAGGTTCTCCCTCTGCTCCACGTCACGCTCGGCGAACACCTCGGACCGTGCCTGGAAGAAGACGTCCTGGGCACCGCGGAAACGGCTCCACAGGTCCTCCTCGTGCTCCCGCTGCGCACGCCCGGCGGCCTTCCACTCCTGCATCAGGTCGCGGTACTTGGCCGCGGTGGGCCCCCAGTCACGTGAACCGGACAGCGACTCGGCCTCGGAGACCAGCTTCTCCTTGCGCTGCCGGACCTCCTCGCGCTGTGCGTCCAGCTGCGCGAAGTGCGCCTTGCGCCGCTTGGAGAACGCGGAGCGGGCGTGCGAGAAACGGTGCCAGAGCTCGTCGTCGGACTTCCGGTCCAGCCGGGGGAGCCCCTTCCAGGTATCCACCAGGGCCCGCAGCCGTTCACCGGCCACCCGCCACTGGTCGCTGCCGGCCAGCCTCTCCGCCTCGGTGACGACCTCTTCCTTGGCCCGGCGTGCGTCCTCCGACTGCCGGGCCTTCTTGGCCTTCCGCTCCTCACGCCGCTTCTCGACGGTCTCCGCCAGCCGGTCGAGACGTTCCCGCAGCGCCGCCAGATCGCCGACCGCG
The DNA here is from genome assembly GCA_000497405.1 of Streptomycetaceae bacterium MP113-05. Classification (GTDB taxonomy): domain Bacteria; phylum Actinomycetota; class Actinomycetes; order Streptomycetales; family Streptomycetaceae; genus Streptomyces. Next base: position 218,796 of record KI547037.1, read on the forward strand.
TGATGTGCGTCGACCTGCTCCCGCAGGTGTTCGACCGCGGTCGTGGCGTCCTTGGCGGAGAGGTCCGTCGTCTTCACCCTGCGTTCGAGGAGGCTGATCTCGACGACCAGGCCGTCGTACTTCCGCTCGAAGTAGGCCAGCGCCTCCTCGGGCGAGCCCGCCTGCCACGAGCCGACGACCTTCTCACCGTCCGGCGTACGTACGTACACGGTCCCCGCCTCGTCGACGCGGCCCCACGGATCGCTGCTCACAGCGCCTCCTCCACATGACGCCGCGCCGGAAGGGGGTCCCGGGGGCGTCGTCCACATATCTCGTCACGCCCAACATAAGCGAACGCCGGGCGTGCTGTCCGCATCCAGCGCGGTGCGAATTGCCGCAGGCCGGACGATCGTACTGATCGGCCGGGCCCACGGCGGTCCCACCTTCGCGGGGGAGGGGCGGGGTCAGGACTTCTGCACCTCGGCGTCGTCGATCACCACGGTGGCTACGGGGGTGCCGTCCTGAGCCGGGCCGTCCACCCCGGCCTTCGCGATCTTCTGCAGCACCTTCATGCCCGAGTCCGAGACGGTGCCGAACGGGGTGTAGCTCGGCGGCAGCTTGCTGTCCTTGTACACCAGGAAGAACTGGCTGCCCCCGGTGTCCTTCTGGCCGGTGTTGGCCATCGCGACCGTCCCCGCCGGGTAGGTGTCGTCCTTCAGCCGCGAGTCGTCCAGGTTCTCGTCGGGGATGGTGTAGCCGGGGCCGCCCATCCCGGTGCCCTTCGGGTCGCCGCACTGCAGCACGTGGATGCCCTGCGTGGTCAGACGGTGGCACTTGGTGTGGTCGAACACGTCGTTCTCCGACAGGAACGCGAAGGAGTTCACGGTGTGCGGCGTCTTGCCCGCGTCCATCCGTACGTCGATCTTCCCGCAGGTGGTCTCCAGCGACATGGTGTACGTCGCGGACTCGTCCACGGTCAGTTCGGGCTCCTCCTTCCACTGCTCGCCGTTCGGCTTGCCCTTGGCCGGCTTCCCGCAGGGGTCGGGCGCCTCCTTCTCCGGTGACGGCGACGGCGTCGCGCTCGGCTGCGCGTCGGAGGCGGTGTCCTCCTTGTCGCCGCCCAGTCCGCCGGAGGCCGCGTACGCCGCGCCGGCCGCGAGGACCACGGCCACGCCGGCCGCGATCACCACGTTGCGGACGCGATCCCTGCGCCGGGTTTCCACGCGGCGCTCCTGCTGCCGCAGGTACTTCTCGCGGGCGAGCTGCTTCCGCCGCTGCTCACTGCTGACCACGGGACGTCTCCTTCAGAACGTGCGTGCGTACATGCGTACGGCCGGGAACCTGGCCGTACCGTATACGCATTCGCGACGTGCGTACCGGCCCCGGTAGGCTCTCCGAACAGCCGTTACCCATCTGCCGGACGACCGAAGGACGAATGTGCTCGTAGCCGGGTTCCCCGCCGGGGCCTGGGGGACCAATTGTTATCTGGTCGCCCCCGCCGCAGGCGAGGAGTGTGTGATCATCGACCCTGGCCACCAGGCATCCGAGGGCGTGCGGGAGGCCGTGGCGAAACACCGGCTCAAGCCGGTCGCGGTCATGCTCACCCACGGTCATATCGACCACGTCGCCTCCGTCGTACCGGTCTGCGGGGCGCACGACGTGCCGGCGTGGATCCACCCCGAGGACCGCTACATGATGAGCGACCCGGAGAGGGCCATGGGCCGCGTCATCGGGAAGCCCCTGATGGACGAGCTGACCGTCGGCGAGCCCGACGACGTCAAGGAGCTGTCCGACGGCGCGAAGCTGCAACTGGCCGGCCTGGAGCTCACCGTCGCGCACGCGCCGGGCCATACCAAGGGGTCGGTGACCTTCCGGATGCCCGAGCAGGCCGACATTCCGCCGGTCCTCTTCTCGGGTGACCTGCTGTTCGCCGGCTCCGTCGGACGCACCGACCTGCCCGGTGGCGACCACGCCGAGATCCTCGACTCGCTGGCACGCGTGTGCCTGCCGATGGAGGACTCGACCGTGGTCCTGTCCGGCCACGGCCCCCAGACCACCATCGGCCGCGAGCGCGATACCAACCCCTTCCTGCGGGAGGTGGCCGCCGACGGCCACGGCGGCGGCCCGAGCGCCGTCCCGCGACGAGGAATGTGACGAAGACGCCCCCATGAGCACCTTCTCCGCCCCCAAGGGCACCTACGACCTGATCCCGCCGGACTCCGCACAGTTCCTGGCCGTGCGCGAGGCGTTCTCCGCCCCGCTGCGCCGCGCAGGGTACGGCTACGTGGAGACCCCCGGTTTCGAGCACGCCGGTCTCTTCTCCCGCGGCGTCGGCGAGTCCACCGACATCGTGACCAAGGAGATGTACACCCTCACCACCCGCGGCGGCGACGAGCTGGCGCTGCGCCCCGAGGGCACCGCATCCGTGCTGCGCGCCGCACTCCAGGCGGGCCTGCACCGTGGCGCGTTGCCGGCAAAGCTGTGGTATTCCGGCTCCTACTACCGCTACGAACGGCCGCAGGCCGGCCGCTACCGGCACTTCTCACAGGTCGGCGCCGAGGCGCTGGGCACCGAGGATCCGGCGCTGGACGCCGAGCTGGTCATCCTCGCCGCCGACGCGTTCCGCGCTCTGGGGCTCCGGCAGGTCCGGCTGCTGCTGAACTCGCTCGGCGACACGGAGTGCCGCCCCGCCTACCGGGCCGCGCTGCAGGACTTCCTGCGCGGCCTCGACCTGGACGAGGAAACCCGCGCCCGCATCGACATCAACCCGCTGCGGGTGCTGGACGACAAGCGGGAGAGCGTCCAGCGGCAGCTCACCGGCGCGCCGATGATGCGCGACCACCTGTGCGAGGGCTGCAAGGCCTACCACGAGCAGGTGCGGGAGCTGCTGGCGGCGGCCGGTGTCGCCTTCGAGGACGACCCCAAGCTGGTGCGTGGTCTGGACTACTACACCCGTACCACTTTCGAGTTCGTGCACGACGGGCTGGGCTCGCAGTCCGCGGTCGGCGGCGGCGGCCGGTACGACGGCCTTTCGCAGATGATCGGCGGACCGGAGCTGCCCTCGGTGGGCTGGGCGCTGGGCGTGGATCGCACCGTGCTCGCCTTGCGGTCGGAGGGCGTCGAGCCCGTACTGCCCGGCGGTGTCCGGGTGTTCGCAGTGCCGTTGGGCGAGGACGCCCGCCGGGCGCTGTTCGGTGTCGTCACCGAGCTGCGCCGCGAGGGCGTCGCCGCCGACTTCGCCTACGGCGGGAGGGGTATGAAGAACGCCATGAAGTCCGCCAACCGCTCCGGCGCACGTTTCGCCCTGGTGCTGGGCGACCGGGACCTGGCTGAGGGCGTGGTGCAGCTCAAGGACCTCCAGAGCGGGGAGCAGACCTCGGTGCCACTCGTACGAGTGGTCAGCGAGGTCCGGGCGAAGCTCGGCTGACCCTTGTGGCGTTGGGGCAGAATGAGTGACGGAACCGATCACCCCCCGACGACTAGGACGCGACACCTTATGACGACCACAGCACCCCTCGACCAGGCTCATTCCGGCACGGACGTGCCCTCGGGGGGCGCCGCGGGGGCCCGTCGCGGGTTCGCCTGGCTGTTGATCGTCACCGGTCTGATGGGTCTGCTGGCGGCCTTCGTCATCACCCTCGACAAGACCAAGATCCTCGAGGCGAAGGCCGCGGGGGAGACGTATCAGCCCGGCTGCAGCCTCAACCCGATCATCTCCTGCGGGAACATCATGGAGAGCGCACAGGCGTCGGTGTTCGGCTTCTCCAACCCATTGATCGGGCTGGTGGCCTACTCGGCGGTGATCGCCGTGGGCGTCACGCTGCTGACCGGAACGGCCTTCCCCTGCTGGTACTGGCTGACCTTCAACGCCGGATGCCTCTTCGGTATCGGCTTCGTCACCTGGCTCCAGTACCAGTCGCTGTACCAGATCGGTGCGCTCTGCCTCTGGTGCTGCCTCGCCTGGGTCGCGACGATCTTCATGTTCTGGTACGTGACCAGTCACAACGTCGTGCACGGATTCCTGCCTGCCCCGGCCGGGGTGCGGAACTTCGTGGAGGAATTCCCCTGGGTGCCCCCCGTCATGCACGTCGGCGTGATCGGCATGCTGATCCTCACCCACTGGTGGAGTTTCTGGACCAGCTGACGGGGAGTCGGCCGCGGCGCCCGTACGCCGCCGGGGCCGCGTTGTCAGCGGCGTGACTTAGGGTTTCCGTCGTGGAGCCCGATCTGTTCACCGCCGCCGCCGAGGACCGACAGGAGCGCGACCCGTCCGCCAGCCCGCTGGCCGCACGCATGCGTCCGCGCAGCCTGGAGGAGGTCGTCGGCCAGCAGCACCTGCTGCGCCCCGGCTCACCGCTGCGCCGCCTCGTCGGCGAAGGCGCCGGGGGCCCGGCCGGCCAGTCCTCCGTCATGCTCTGGGGCCCGCCCGGCACCGGCAAGACGACCCTCGCCCACGTGGTCAGCCGGGCCACCGACGCACGATTCGTGGAGCTCTCCGCCATCACCGCCGGGGTCAAGGAGGTCCGGACCGTCATCGACGGCGCCCGCCGCTCCTCCGGCGCCTACGGAAAGGACACCGTCCTCTTCCTCGACGAGATCCACCGCTTCAGCAAGGCCCAGCAGGACTCGTTGCTGCCTGCCGTGGAGAACCGCTGGGTCACGCTGATCGCCGCCACCACCGAGAACCCGTACTTCTCGGTGATCTCCCCGCTGTTGTCCCGTTCGCTGCTGCTCACCCTGGAGCCGCTGACCGACGACGACGTCCGCGGCCTGGTCCGCCGGGCTGTCGAGGCCCCGCGCGGCCTCGACGGGGCGGTGACGCTGCCGGAGGATTCCGAGAACCACCTGGTCCGGGTCGCCGGCGGCGACGCCCGCCGGGCGCTCACCGCCCTGGAGGCGGGTGCCGGCGCAGCACTGGCCAAGGGGGAGAAAGAGATCACGCTCGCCTCGCTGGAGGAGGCCGTCAACCGGGCCGCGGTGAAGTACGACCGGGACGGCGACCAGCACTACGACGTGGCGAGTGCGCTGATCAAGTCGATCCGTGGGTCGGACGTCGATGCGTCCCTGCACTATCTGGCCCGCATGATCGAGGCGGGGGAGGACCCGCGCTTCATCGCCCGCCGATTGATGATCTCCGCCAGCGAGGACGTCGGCATGGCCGACCCGACGGCGCTGCAGACCGCCGTCGCCGCGGCGCAGGCGGTCGCCATGATCGGTTTCCCGGAGGCGCGGATCACCCTCTCCCAGGCCACCGTCGCCCTCGCGCTGGCACCCAAGTCCAATGCCGCCTACCTGGCGATCGACGCGGCGCTCGCCGACGTACGAGCCGGGCTGGCCGGGCCGGTGCCGCCGCACCTGCGGGACAGCCACTACAAGGGTTCGCAGAAGCTGGGCCACGGCAAGGGCTACCAGTACCCGCACGACCAGCCGGGCGGCGTCGCGGCCCAGCAGTACGCGCCGGACGCCGTGCACGGCAAGCGGTACTACACGCCGACCCGCTACGGGGCCGAGGCGCGGTACGCCGACGTCGCCGAGCGGGTGCGGTCCCGCCTCGCGGGTGAGTCAGCCCCTACCGGGCCGGACGAGGCGCGGGACTGACTGCCGGGGGCCCTTTCGGTGAGCAGCTGCTCCGCGCCGGGCCGATCCGTCCGGGTGACGGGCGTGAGCCAGCCGGCGATCCGGCTCGGCCGCGTACCCGGTGCGGCACCGCCACGGGGGGCGACGTCGGTGACCTCCATCACGGCGCACAGTTCGTCGTCGCGGGCGCGCAGAGCCGCGCGGGCCGCCGGGTGCATCCCGCCGACCAGCAGGATCAGGCCCCCGTCCGGGGTCACGACACGGGCGGTCGGGGTGTCGTCGCCGGGCAGCCGCTCTCCGGTGGGGCTCCGGGCACCAGCAGCCGGGCGGATACGCTGGACTCCGCGAGAGTGCGTACGCGCTCGGCGGCCGACGGCCTCCGGGCTGCTTGCACGGGATGCGGCTGATCCGCTTTCGCACCGTCACCGGTGGCGTCGTGGGTGTTCCCAAGTCGAAACACGCGTACTCCTCCGCTAAGGTAAGGCTTGCCTAATCTACATGGAGGTCCGTTCCACGTGAACCAGTCGCGTCCCAAGGTCAAGAAGTCCCGGGCGCTCGGCATCGCGCTGACGCCGAAGGCCGTCAAGTACTTCGAACAGCGTCCCTACCCGCCGGGCGAGCACGGCCGTGGTCGTAAGCAGAACAGCGACTACAAGGTCCGCCTGCTGGAGAAGCAGCGGCTGCGCGCCCAGTACGACATCAGCGAGCGCCAGATGGTCCGCGCCTACGACCGTGCCCGCAAGGTCAAGGAGGGCAAGACCGGCGACGCGCTGATCGTCGAACTGGAGCGCCGCCTCGACGCCCTGGTGCTGCGGTCGGGTCTGGCCCGCACCGTCTACCAGGCACGGCAGATGGTCGTGCACGGCCACATCGCCGTCAACGACCGCAAGGTCGACAAGCCCTCCTTCCGGGTCCGCCCCGACGATGTGGTGCAGGTCCGCGAGCGCAGCCGGGGCAAGCACCCGTTCCTGGTGGCCCGCGAAGGGGGTTACGCCGTCGACGGCGAGACCCCTCGCTACCTCCAGGTCAACCTGGAGAACCTGTCGTTCCGCCTCGACCGGGACCCGCAGCGCAAGGAGGTCCCCGTGGTGTGCGACGAGCACATGGTCGTCGAGTACTACGCCCGCTGACCGCCCGGCGAACCCGACGGGAGCACCGGCCCTGCGGCCCGGC
>KI547037.1:225534-232676 GCA_000497405.1 Streptomycetaceae bacterium MP113-05
TGATCAGCGACAGGCCGACCATCAGCAGCGCCACGGGCCAGGGTGCCCCGCCGCTCGCGTCCAGCAGCGCGGTGGCGATGGCCGGCAGGAACCCGGTGAGTGCACCCGCCAGGTTGTACGCCAGTGCCACGCCGCTGTAGCGCAGCCGGGCCGGGAACAGCTCGGTGAGCAGCGCGCCGGTCACGGCGTAGGCCACGGACACCACGGCGATCCCTGCCGTCACCGCGAACACGATCGCCACCGGGTCCTTCGTCCCGACAAGCCAGAAAAGCGGGAACGCGGTTGCAGCTCCCGCCAGGCCGCCCCACATGGTGACCCTGCCCGGCCCCACCCGTTCCGCGAGCCGGCCCATCGCCAGGATGACGCCGATCTCCACCACGGCCGCGGCGAGGGTCGCGTTGACCATCAGGCTGCGGGAGACGCCCAGGGTGTCGGCGCCGTAGGAGATCATGAACGTGGTGAGCAGGTAGAAGCCGCCGATGCCCAGCAGCGCGGAGGACATCGCGACCAGCAGCGGAAGCCAGGCCTTCTGGAGCACCTCCAGCGCCGGGACCTTCGCCCGGTCGTTCTGCTTGAGCATTTCGTCGAAGAGCGGCGACTCCTCGACCTGGCGCCGGATGTACACGGCGACCACCAGCATCGGGAAGGCCGCCAGGAACGGGAGCCGCCAGCCCCATGCATCGAAGGACGCGTCGGGGAGCAGCAGGACCAGCGCGAAGGCCCCCGACGAGAGCAGGGTGCCGACCGGAGACCCGACCTGCGGCAGCGCCGCGTACCGGCCGCGCTTGCCCGGTGGTGCGTGCTCCACGGCGAGGGTGACGGCACCGCCCCACTCGCCGCCCACCGCCACACCCTGGAGCAGGCGTAGCAGCACCAGCAGTGCCGGTGCCGCCAGACCGATCGAGGCGTGCGTCGGAAGAAATCCGATGAGCCCGGTGGCCATGCCGATGGCGACCACCGTGATGAGCAGTGCCGGTCGGCGCCCGATCCGGTCGCCGAGCCAGCCGAAGGCGACAGCGCCGACCGGCCGCGCGGCGAAGCCGACGCCGAACGTGGCGAAGGCCGCCAGGGTCGCCGCCGCGGGCTCGAGCGAGGTGAAGAACAGCCGGTTGAAGACCAGTGCCGCAGCGGTGCCGAAGAGGAAGTAGTCGTACCACTCCAGGGCGGTGCCGACGAATGCGGCGAAGGCGACCCGGCCGGCCTCCTTGCCGGTCACCACCGCCCCGCCCGCGCTGTGAGGTGGATCGCTGCGGGGCGTTGCCTGTTCCGTCTGCTTCATGGGGTGCTCCTTGCGTGCGGTGGTGCTTCCGGGCCGGCCGCGGGGACGGGCCCGGCCGGGGTGGTCCGCCTCTCCAGCGCGGTCGCGCCGTGGACGCACCGCCCCGCCACGAACGTGGCGAGGACGTCGATGGCGCCGATGCGGCTGCCGTCGGTCTCCACGGGGTCCTCGTCCAGCAGCACGAAGTCGGCCTGCTTGCCGGGGGTGAGGCTGCCCCTCCGGTGCTCGTCGTGACCCGCCCAGGCGGCGTCCAGGGTGTACGCACGCAGCGCCTGCTCGGCGGTGACCCGGTCGTCCGCGCCCAGTAGTCGCCCGTCGCGGCTGATCCGTTCGACCATCGACTGCATGCCCAGCAGCGGCGCGCCCGGCGCCACCGGACGGTCGGAGCTGCCGGGAACGCGCAGGCCGTGCCGCAGGAAGGTGCCGTGCCGGTACAGCCAGTCGACCCGCGAGGGACCGAGTGCGTCTGCCATGGTGTCCCCGATGACCTGCAGGAAGTGCGCCTGCGGAACCGGGACCACGCCGAGTTCGGCGTAGCGGTCCAGCTGGTCGGGGCGCACGACTGCCGAGTGTTCGATGCGGTGCCGCACGTCCGGACGGGGCACGGCCCGCTGGGCCTCGGCGAAGGCGTCCAGCGCCAGGTCGACTGCCTCGTCGCCGATCGCGTGCGCCGCGACCCGCCACCCCGAGCGGTGCGCTTCGATGATCAGCCGCCGCAAGTCCTGGGGGGCGTCCTGGTAGACGCCGGCGCTGTGCGCGTGGCCGCAGGCGGCCTCGGTCAGAGCGGCGGTGCGGCCCACCAGGGACCCGTCCAGCCAGATCTTCATCGGCCCCAGCCGGAGGTGGTCGTCGCCGAACCCGGTCCGCAGACCCAGATCGAGGCCGGTGGTGATGCCGTCGTCGTGGTGAGCGCGCAGCGGGTGCATGTTGTCGGCCGCGGTCATCAACTGCACCCGGGTGAGCAGCGTGCCGCGTTCGCGCGCAAGCTGGTAGGCGGCGGCCTCCACCGGGCTGCGGCCGATGAGCCCCGCCCCGATTCCGGCCTCCGTGACGTGGGTGAGGCCCTCGGAGGCGTAGACGGCGCTCGCCCGTCCGATCGCGTCTGCCAGTTCTCCGACCGGGTGGGGCATCACCAGCTCCGTCACCAGCGACTGCGCCCGCTCCTGGAGCAGCCCGGTCGGTGCGCCGCCCGTATCGCGGACCACCACCCCGCCGGCCGGCTCGGCGGCCGTTCCGTCCAGCACGCCGCTGCGGCGCAGCACTTCGCTGCTGACCGCGCACATGTGGCCCGAGCGGTGGGTGAGCCACACGGGTCGGCCGCCGCCGGCTCTGTCCAGCCCTTCACGGTGCGGGTGCGCCCCCAGCACGGTGTCGTCGTAGCCGGAGCCGGTGATCCACGCGTCCCGGGGGAGGGTCGCGGCCTTTTTGGCGACGGCACCGTACACGTCGTCCGGCACCCGGGCCGCGGTCAGGTCGAGCTGGTCCAAGGACTGCCCGTACCACGCCATGTGGTTGTGGGCGTCGCCGAATCCGGGTACGACCGTCGCGCCGCCGCAGTCCAGCACCGTCGTCGCGGGCAGGTCGGCCACCGCGTCGTCGAGTCCCACCACCAGGCCGCCGAGTACGCCGAGCGTGCGGGCGTGCGGGTGGGTGTCGTCCACGGTGCGGATGCGGGCGTTCGTCAGCTTCAGTTCGAGCATGGTCGTCTCCCCTTCAGGCCAGGTTCTGCAGTCGGGTGAGCGGCAGCTCGGCGGCGTGGTGGACCGGTACTGCACGGCCGTCCACCAGCACCGAGTCCGGTGTGGTCGGCACCGCGACCTGCGGCACCGCGGTGTTGGCGACCATGTCGCCGCAGTTCAGACCGCGGCTGTCGGCGAGCGCGGAGTAGCGCACCCCGCGCGGCAGCCGCCCGGCGGCAGCGGTGTCGTCCAGGCATTCGCGGGAGACGAACACGGTGGAGAGCCGGCGCGGCGCGCCGCCGAGCCCGCCGAAGTAGGGCTTCATCACCCGCGGCTGGGTCAGCCGGGTCGAGCCCGAGCCCGATCCGCTCTGCCCCCAGGCGACGAACCCGGATTTGAGCACCAGCTCCGGCTGGGCACCGAAGTACTGCGGCCGCCACAGCACCAGGTCGGCGATCGCGCCTGCGCGAAGCGAACCGACGTCCCGGGCCATGCCGTGCGCCACCGCCGGATTGTGGGTGATCTTCGCCAGGTAGCGCAGTACCCGCGCGTTGTTCACCACGTCCGGGCCGCTCTCGCCCGCCAGCTCCGCCTGAACGTGTGCCAGCTGCCAGGTGCGCCTGGCGGTCTCCGCGATCCGGCCCATGCCCATAGAGTCGGAGTTGACGATGCTGATGGCGCCCATGTCGTGCAGCGCGTTCTCGGCCGCGATGGCGTGTTCGCGCACCCGGCTCGCCGCGATCGACACGTCGCTGCTCACCCCGTGATGGCCGCGGTGCACGGTCATCGTCATCGGCAGCAGCTCGGCGACGGTGGCCGGAGTCAGCGGCAGTGTCGGCGTGGTGGAGGAGGTCAGCACGTGCGGCTGGGAGACGATCTCCAGCAGGTCGGGGTGCCCGCCGCCGCCCTCGACGTGGTACGCGTGCACGGTTCGGCCACGGGTGGCGTCCAGGGTGTCCGCCAGGTAGCCGGACTCGTTGAGCGTGTCGGTGTGCAGCGCGACCGGCAGGTCCGCCTCCTCGGCGACGCCCAGGCAGGTGTCCACGATGCGCGGGGTGGCCCCCCAGTCCTCGTGGATCTTGAATCCGCCCGCACCGGCCAGCACGGCGCGTTCCAGCAACTCCTGCGACGAGGAGGAACCACGCGCCAGGAAGGCCACGTTGACCGGGGCGTCCCGCCACCCCTCGATCAGGCTGTGCAGGTTGTACGCCGGATTGGCGCCGACGTCCCACACGCCGCCGATGCCCATGCCGACCATCGTGGTGACCCCGGCGGCCAGAGCGGCAGGCACCACCTCGGGGCTGGACAGGTGGACGTGGGAGTCGACGATCCCCGGGGTCGCGAGCAGCCCCTCACCGGTGATCATCGCGGTGTGCGAGTCGACGACCAGCTCCACACCGTCGGCGGTCTGCGGGTTACCGGCCCGGCCGGTGCCCACCACGCGGCCGTCCTTGACCCCGATGTTGGTCTTCCGGACGCCCAGCAGCGGGTCCAGCACCACGACGCCGAGGACGACCATGTCCAGCGCACTGTCCCGCGGCGCCCGGCCCGCGACCAGGAGCCCGTCGCGCGCGGTCTTGCCGCAGCCGCCGAGTAGTTCCTCGCCCGGTTCGGTGTCGTCCGCCTCGACCTCGACCCACAACCCGGTGTCGGCCAGCCGGATCCGGTCGCCGGTGGTGGGTCCGTACTGGGACGCGTACGCGCTTCGCGGCATGCGGTTCATCGGTCTCCTCCTCGCGCGACGACGGTGACGGAGGTGCTGGTGCCGGGACCGAACTCCACGGATGTGCCGGCGGGCACATCCAGTCGATGCCCGCGGGCCGACCCTCGGTCGAACTCCAGTGCGGTATTGGCCTCCTCCAGAGGAAAGTGCGAGGAGAGCCAGACCGGCCGCGGGCCCGTGTTCACGATGGTCAGGTCCCGCCGCGGACGCCCGGGCGCGAGCTCCGTGTCCCCGCCGGCCGTCAGTACGCCTCCCGGCCCGGTGCCGGACGCGGGCCCGAACGGCTCCGTGACGTGCACCAGCGTCGTGCCGTGCGGGAACAGCGCCTCCACCTGGAGGCTGGGCACCGCCTCGGGTACGCCCGGCAGCAGACGGTCCCGGGGCACCACGTCTGCGGCGCGCGCCACCACCTCGGTCAGCGGTACGCCGTCCCAGGCCCACTCCATGATCTCGTCGCAGACCAGCGCCACTGCCTCCCCCGCTCCCAGCGGTGCGCCCCGCGCCAACCGCCTGCGCGCCAGCTCGGCCGCGGAGAAGAGCAGGAGGCGTTCCTGTTCCCGGGGGGTGAGATGCATCGGCCTTCTCCCGAATCTCGGGTGCGTCCACCGGTGGCGGCGCTCCTGTGCTGGGCGTTCCAGGCAGCGTGCCCGCCTGGCGGTGGGCGGGCAATACCGGAATCGCTCCGCGCTCCGGCGCGCATACTGTGCATATGCACAACACCATCGGTCTGCAGCCGACCGCCGAACTTCGTGCCCTGGTCCGCGACTGGATGGACGACGTCGACGTGCTCGTTGACCGCTACACCGCCGAGGTCGCCGCGTTCGACGACTACCGAGCCGCCGTTCCGTCGCAGGACCTGCGCGACACCGCCCGCGCATGCTTCGAGATGCTGCTGCGGATGATCGGCGGCCTTCCGGTCACCCGCGAACTGCGGGAGACTCCGCAGCGCCTCGGCCACCGCCGCGCCCGGCAGGGCGTCCCGCTGGAACGGATGCTCCAAGCCGTGCGGATGGATTTCCGGGTGCTGTGGGAGGCCTTCACCGAGCGGACCCCGCCCGACGGACTGCCGCAGCTGACACTCTCGGCGGTGCGCGTCTGGGAGGCGGTGGAGTTCCACACCGTGGAAGCCCACGCGGCCTACCTCGATCAGGTCGCCGTACAGGCCCGCGAGCGGGAACGGGAGAAGGCGGCACTGATCGGTCGGCTCCTCTCCTCCGACGGCCACGACCAGCAGTTGGTGTTCCAGGCGGCGACCCTGCTCCAGGCCGACGCACAGGACGGCTTCGCCGTCGCCGCCGCACCCCCGGAGTCCCAGCAGGGCCTGCGCCGCGCCGCGGGCCGGCTCGGCCCGGACATCGCGCACCTGCACCAGCACCACGGGATGCTGCTGCTCCTCGTCCGCCTTCCGCCGGGCGGATCCGAACTGCCGGCCGACTGGCTGGACGGCGTGCCCTGCGCCCTCGCGCCCGTGGCACGCGGTCTGGCCCGCGTGCCCGCCATGGTCCGGGTCGCCGAGGCCGTGGCCGCGACGCTCGACGGCGAGGTAACCGGTCCGGTTCCGCTCAGCGAGGCGTGGATGCCGCTCGCCGCAGCGAGACTGGGCGAGACGGGAGCGCTGCTGGCCGGTAGCGTCCTGGCCGGGCTGGAACAGCTTCCCGCGCACGAACGGGAACGGCTGCTCACCACCGTCGCCGCGTACTGCGCCTCCGGGTCCGTCGCCGAGACCACCCGCAGGCTGTACTGCCACCGCAACACGGTGCTCAACCGGCTGGGCCGGTTCACCGAGCTCACCGGTCTGCGCGCCACCCGGCCGACCGAGGCCGCGACCATCCTGTTCGCCCTCCGGTGTGCCCGCGCACGCCCGACCTGGGCGGGTGCACAGCACGGCACTCCTTCGCCCGCCCTGTGACGGCCATGGCACGCCCGGGTAATCCGGTTCAACGGCGCGCTCCCGGCGCGATAGGGTCGGTACCTGCCGCAACGCCCGGAGCGGACCGCACCCACCGGGCGGCGGCCGACCCAGAACGAGACCCGAGGGAAGCGGTGCAGCGTGTCCGGTGGTGAAGTGGCCGGTCTCCTGGTCGCGGTCTTCTGGGCGATCCTGGTGTCGTTCCTCGCCGTGGTGCTGGTGAGGCTCGCCCAGACGCTCAAGGCGGCGACCCAGCTGGTGACGAGTGTGGCCGAACGAGCGGTTCCCCTGCTGTCCGAGGCATCGGCGACGGTGCGCTCCGCACAGACGCAGCTGGACCGGGTGGACTCGATCGCCTCCGACGTCCGGGAGGTCACCTCGAACGCCAACGCGCTGTCCACCACGGTCTCCACCGTCTTCGGCGGACCGCTGGTCAAGGTCGCCTCGTTCGGCTACGGCGTACGCCGCGCACTCGGCCGCGGCGGCGATCCCGCGCCGCCGCGCCGCAAGGTCGTCCCGGGCCGCACGCTTCCCGCCGCCCGCCGCGGCGGG
>KI547037.1:232750-235245 GCA_000497405.1 Streptomycetaceae bacterium MP113-05
GGGGCACCGGGTGAAGGAGTTCGCGCTCGAGGTGCGCGCCGGGATGGCGCAGCGCGAGGACGAACTCGGCGACGCGCTGGGCCTGCAGGCGTCCCCCGACGGGGACCACCCCGAACTCACCGCCCGGACGGTCCGCAGACCGCAGCCGGGCATCACCCCGCACACGTACGACCGGAATGAGGACCACTGATGGAGTCGGCTGAAATCCGCCGCCGCTGGCTGCGCTTCTTCGAGGAGCGGGGGCACACCGTCGTGCCGTCGGCGTCGCTGATCGCCGACGATCCCACCCTGCTGCTCGTCAACGCGGGCATGGTCCCCTTCAAGCCGTACTTCCTCGGTGAGTCCACCCCGCCGTACGACCGTGCCGTCAGCGTGCAGAAGTGCGTCCGCACCCCGGACATCGAAGAGGTTGGAAAGACCACCCGGCACGGCACGTTCTTCCAGATGTGCGGAAACTTCTCCTTCGGCGACTACTTCAAGCAGGGTGCCGCCAAGCTGGCCTGGGAGCTGCTGACCTCCTCCGTCGACGACGGCGGTTACGGGCTGGACCCGGAACGCGTGTGGATCACCGTCTACCAGGACGACGACGAGGCCGAACGCATCTGGCGCGAGGACGTCGGTGTGCCGGCCGAGCGCATCCAGCGCCTCGGCATGGAGGAGAACTACTGGTCCATGGGTGTGCCCGGCCCGTGTGGACCCTGCTCCGAGATCAACTACGACCGGGGCCCGGAGTTCGGTGAAGAGGGCGGCCCGGCCGTCAACGACGAGCGTTACGTGGAGATCTGGAATCTTGTCTTCATGCAGTACGTCCGCGGCGAGGGGACGAGCAAGAACGACTTCGAGATCCTCGGCGAGCTCCCCACCAAGAACATCGACACCGGCCTCGGGCTCGAGCGGCTGGCGATGATCCTCCAGGACGTGCCCAACCTGTACGAGATCGACACCTCGCGCATGGTCATCGACAAAGCCGGCGAACTCACCGGCACCACCTACGGCCGGGACCGGACCTCCGACGTCTCGCTGCGCGTGGTCGCCGACCACATTCGCACCGCGATCATGCTCGTCGGCGACGGCGTCACTCCCGGCAACGAGGGCCGCGGTTACGTGCTCCGGCGCATCATGCGCCGCGCCATCCGCAACATGCGCATCCTCGGTGCCTCCGGCCCCACCGCGGCCGAGCTGACCGGCACCGTCATCGAGGCCATGGGCCCGCAGTACCCGGAGCTGGTCGAGGACCGCAGGCGCATCGAGACGGTCGCCGTCGCAGAGGAGGCCGCCTTCCTCAAGACCCTCAAGGCCGGTACCAACATCCTGGACACCGCCGTCACCGAGACACGGGCCGACGGGAGCAAGGTGCTCGCCGGTGCCAAGGCGTTCCTGCTCCACGACACCTGGGGCTTCCCCATCGACCTCACCCTGGAGATGGCCGCCGAACAGGGCCTGTCCGTGGACGAGGACGGCTTCCGCCGTCTGATGAAGGAGCAACGGGACCGGGCCAAGGCCGATGCCCGCGCGAAGAAGACCGGTCATGCCGACCTGTCCGCCTACCGCGCGGTGGCGGACACCGCCGGCTCCACCGTCTTCACCGGCTACAGCGACACCGAGGGCGAGTCCTCCGTCGTGGGCCTCCTCGTCGACGGCGCCTCCGCTCCCGCCGCCCACGAGGGCGACGAGGTGGAGGTCGTGCTGGACCGTACCCCGTTCTACGCCGAGGGCGGCGGCCAGCTCGCCGACACCGGCAGGATCCGCCTCAACAACGGTGCCGTGGTCGAGGTCCGCGACGTCCAGCAGCCGGTGCCCGGCGTCCATGTCCACAAGGGCGTCGTCCAGGTCGGCGAGGTCGCCGTGGGCGCACCCGCCTACTGCGTCATCGACCTGTCGCGCCGCCGGTCCATCGCCCGGGCCCACAGCGCCACCCACCTGACCCATCAGGCGCTGCGTGACGCCCTCGGCCCGACGGCAGCCCAGGCCGGCTCGGAGAACTCCCCGGGACGGTTCCGGTTCGACTTCGGTTCGCCGGCCGCCGTGCCCGGCACCGTGCTGACCGACGTCGAGCAGAAGATCAACGAGGTGCTCGCCCGCGAACTCGACGTCACCGCGGAGGTGATGCCGATCGCGGACGCCAAGAAGCAGGGTGCGCTCGCCGAGTTCGGCGAGAAGTACGGCGAGCAGGTCCGCGTCGTCACCATCGGTGACTTCTCCAAGGAGCTGTGCGGCGGTACCCACGTGCGCAACACTGCTCAGCTCGGCCTGGTCAAGCTGCTCGGCGAGTCCTCGATCGGCTCCGGTGTACGCCGTGTGGAGGCGCTGGTGGGCGTCGACGCGTACCGTTTCCTGGCCCGTGAGCACACCGTGGTCTCCCAGTTGACCGAACTGGTCAAGGGCCGCCCGGAGGATCTTCCCGAGAAGATCTCCGGTGTACTCGGTCGGCTCAAGGACGCCGAGAAGGAGATCGAGCGGTTCCGCGCTGAGAGGGTGCTGCGGGCGGCCGCCGG
>KI547037.1:235439-242407 GCA_000497405.1 Streptomycetaceae bacterium MP113-05
GATGCGACGCGGCAGGCGGCTCGCCGTCGATGTGGGAGACGCCCGGGTCGGGGTCGCTTCCAGCGACCCCGACGGGTTGCTCGCGACACCGGTGGAGACCGTGCCGGGTCGGGACGTCCCGGCCGCACGCCGAAGGCTGGCCGCCCTCGTCGAGGAGTACGAGCCTCTCGAGGTCGTCGTGGGGCTCCCGCGTTCGCTCAGCGGGCGCGAGGGGCCGGCTGCGGCCAAGGTTCGTGCCTTCGCCGAGCAGTTGGCGAAGGACGTTCATCCGGTCGCGGTGCGGCTGGTCGACGAGCGAATGAGTACGGTCACCGCCGCCCGGGGGATGCGGGCGTCCGGCGTGAGCTCCAGGAAGGGGCGTTCCCGGATCGACCAGGCCGCAGCGGTGGTCATTCTGCAGAGCGCGTTGGAGACCGAACGGTCCTCCGGCGGGCCGCCCGGCCAGTGCGTCGAAGTGGTTGTCTGATCGCGGTACGGTAACGTGCCGCGCGACGCGGGTGGTTCGAACACCGTCTTCACAGCCGGGCCGACAGACCGACCGCGCGGCATTTGGCGCACACCACCGCTGCCGCCTCGCGGCGCAAGGGGATCGATGACTGACTATGGCCGGGGCCCCGGCTCCCAACCGTGGCACCCCGAGGACCCCCTCTACGGGGACCAGGGATGGAACGGTGGACAGCAGGCCGGGGCGCCCGGTGGCTGGGAGACGCAGGCGGACCCGTACGCGGATCCCTACGGTGGCGGGCAGTACGCGCAGGGCGGGCACCAGGACGCCGCGTACCCGGCCGACGGCCACTACGGTGACGGTCGCTACGCCGAGGGTGGCTACGAGGACCCGCGGTACGGGGGCTCTCAGGCTTCGGGACAGTACGGCTACGGCGACCCCGGCCACCAGGGCCCCGGCTACGAGAACCCCGGTTATCAGTACCCAGGTCTCCACGACACCGGCTGGCAGCAGTCCGTACCCCCTGCCGACCCGTACCGGCACGGAGGACAGGCACACGGCGCACACCCCGGGCAGCCGTCGCATCCCCACAGTCAGAGCGGCTGGGACCCTGCGGGACAGCACCCGCAGCAGTCCGGCCCGTACGACGTCGGGCACGCCATGGGTGCAACCGACCCCTACGGCATGCAGCCCCTCCCGCCGGAGCCCGCCGCCGGCGACCGCACTCCGGCCGGACGCGCCAGCGGCCTCCCCCGCACGGGGCCCGACCCGGACACCGGCTGGGATCCCGGACCCGACCAGGGTGAGAGCGCATTCTTTTCCAGCGACGGTGACAGAGACCGCGACGGAGACCGCGATGACCCGCAGGCCGAAGACGGCTCCGGAGGGAGCCGCCGCGGCGGACGCAAGAAGCAAGGCGGCGGCACCAAAGGGCGCAGCGGTGCCGCCTGCCTGGTGGTGATCCTTCTGCTGGGCGGCGTTCTCGGCGCCGCCGGCTGGTTCGGCTACCGCTTCTACCAGTCCCACTTCGCCGCCGCGCCCGACTTCTCGGGCGAAGGGCAGGGCCAGGTCCAGGTCGAGATCCCCGACGGTTCCTCCGTCGCCGACATGGGCACCGCGCTCGAGAAGGCCGGTGTCGTCAAGAGCGCGCAGGCCCTCGTGGAGGCATCCGCCGCCGACGGCAGCAGGGCACAGTCGATCCAGCCCGGCGTCTACACGCTCCACAAGGAGATGTCCGCCGCAGCCGCCATCGACATGATGCTCGATCCGTCCAGCCAGAACAGCCTGATCATCCCCGAGGGGCTGCGGGCTTCGCGCGTATTCGAGATGATCGACGACCAGACCGGGTCGGAGAAGGGCACCACCGAGAAGGCCGCCGAGTCCGGCGACCTCGGACTGCCGAAGTGGGCGGACGGCCGCGTGGAGGGCTTCCTCTACCCCTCCCGGTACAGCGTCACCGAGGACTCGGACCCGGCCGACGTACTGCGCAAGATGGTCTCCCGGGCCGAGGCGCAGTTCAAGAAGGCCGACTTGGCGGGGCAGGCGGACGACCTGGACCTGGAGTCGCCGTTGGAGGTGCTCACCGTCGCGAGCCTCGTGCAGGCGGAGGGCAAGTACAAGCACGACTTCGTGAAGGTCTCCCGCGTCGTCTACAACCGGCTGCAGCCCGGCAACACCGAGACCAACGGCTACCTGCAGTTCGACTCCACCTACAACTACGCGAAGAACCAGTCGACACTGAAGGTGCCGTCGCCCGGCACCATGGCGAAGTTCGACCACCCCTACAACACCTATGCCCACAAGGGACTGCCGCCCGGCCCCGTCAACAGCCCCGGCGCCGAGGCCATCAACGCCGCTCTGGACCCCGCCGAGGGCGACTGGTTCTACTTCGTCTCGATCACCGAGGACAAGACCGTCTTCTCGGCCACGTACGAGGAGCACCAGCGCAACGTCCGGAAGTACGAAGAGGCGCAGCAGTGACGGCGCGGCGGGCGGCCGTACTGGGGTCCCCCATCGCGCACTCGCTGTCGCCCGAACTGCACCGGGCCGCGTACGTGGCGCTCGGACTCGGCGACTGGACCTACGACCGCTTCGACGTGGACGAGTCAGGGCTGCGGGACTTCCTCGCCGGCCTCGGCGACGACTGGGCCGGGCTGTCGCTGACCATGCCGCTGAAACGGGCGGTGATCCCGCTGCTCGACGAGGTCAGCGCAACGGCCGCGTCCGTCGAAGCCGTCAACACCGTCGTCCTCACCGCCGACGGTCGACGCGGCGACAACACCGACATCCCCGGCATGGTGGCTGCTCTGCGTGAACGTGGCGTGGGCCAGGTCGAACGGGCCACCGTGCTCGGCGCCGGCGCCACCGCTTCCTCGGCGCTGGTCGCGCTGTCCCGGGTGTGCACCGGTCCCGTCACCGCCTACGTTCGCAGCCATGCCCGGGCGGAGGAGATGCGCGGCTGGGGCGAACGGCTCGGGGTGGACGTACGTCCCCAGGAATGGCGGCACGCCCCTGAAGGACTGGACGCGCCGCTGGTCGTCGCCACCACTCCGAGCGGTTCCGCCGACCACCTGGCCGCCGCCGTCCCCCGGTCGCCCGGAACCCTGTTCGACGTCCTCTACGACCCCTGGCCCACTCCGCTCGCTGCCGCCTGGTCGGTCCGCGGCGGTCCCGTCGTCAGCGGCCTCGACCTGCTCGTGCACCAGGCCGTGCTCCAGGTCGAGCAGATGACCGGCCGCGCCCCCGCGCCACTCACCGAGATGCGCGCTGCCGGGGAGGAGGCCCTCGCCGGGCGTGGTGGGAGGCGGGGCTGACACGCCGTTCCGGCACTCGGACCGGAGCCCGGCGGGCGGCTGCGGCGTGGGAGGATCAGGACGAGGCACAGGTGAGCGCCCGGACACCGAGCCGGGATGCGAGATCGAGGAGCACCGTTGAGCAGGTTGCGCTGGCTGACGGCCGGGGAATCGCACGGACCCGCACTGGTGGCGACGCTGGAGGGCCTGCCCTCCGGTGTGCCCGTGACCACCCATGCGGTCGCGGACGCGCTGGCGCGCCGCCGCCTGGGGTACGGGCGTGGCGCCCGGATGAAGTTCGAGCGCGACGAGGTGACCTTCCTTGGCGGCGTCCGTCACGGTCGTACCCTCGGCTCCCCGGTCGCGATCATGATCGGCAACACCGAGTGGCCCAAGTGGGAGAAGGTGATGGCCGCCGATCCCGTCGACCCGGCGGAACTCGCCGAACTCGGACGGAACGCGCCGCTGACCCGCCCTCGCCCCGGCCACGCCGACCTGGCTGGCATGCAGAAGTACGGCTTCGACGAGGCCCGGCCGGTGCTGGAGCGCGCGAGCGCCCGGGAGACGGCCGCCCGCGTGGCCCTGGGAACCGTCGCCCGTTCCTACCTGAAGGAGACCGCCGGCATCGAACTGGTCTCCCACGTCGTCGAACTCGGCGCGGCCCGGGCTCCCCACGGAGTGCTCCCGGTGCCCTCCGACGTGGAACGGCTCGACGCCGACCCCGTGCGGTGCCTCGACGGGACGGCGAGCGAGGCGATGGTCGCCGAGATCGACCAGGCACACAAGGACGGCGACACCCTCGGCGGCGTCGTCGAGGTACTCGCCTACGGTGCCCCGGTCGGCCTGGGCTCGCACGTGCACTGGGACCGCCGCCTGGACGCCCGCCTGGCCGGTGCGCTGATGGGAATCCAGGCGATCAAGGGCGTCGAGCTCGGCGACGGGTTCGCTCTCGCCCGGACGCCCGGTTCGCAGGCGCACGACGAGATCACGCCCACTCCCGACGGCATCCGTCGCACCTCCGGCCGTTCCGGCGGCACTGAGGGGGGCCTGTCGACCGGCGAACTCCTGCGCGTACGGGCCGCGATGAAGCCCATCGCCACCGTCCCCCGGGCGCTGGCCACCGTGGACGTGACGACCGGCGAGGCCGCCACCGCCCACCACCAGCGCTCCGACGTCTGCGCCGTGCCCGCGGCCGGCATCGTCGCCGAGGCCATGACCGCCCTGGTGCTCGCCGACGCCGTCGCGGAGAAGTTCGGCGGCGACAGTGTCACCGAGACCCGTCGCAACGTCACCGGCTACCTCGGCAACCTGGAGATCCGTTGAGCTTCCCTGTGATCGTCCTCATCGGCCCGCCCGGAGTCGGCAAGTCCACCGTCGGCGCCCTGCTCGCCCAGCGGCTCGGCGTCACCTGCCGCGACACCGACACCGACATCGTGCGCGCTGCGGGCAAAGAGGTCCCCGACATCTTCTTCGAGGACGGCGAGCCACGTTTCCGCGCGCTGGAACGCGAAGCCGTCGCCACCGCACTGTCCGAACACGACGGGGTGCTCGCCCTCGGTGGTGGCGCCGTCCTGGCCGAGGAGACCCGTGGGCTGCTCGCCGGACTCCCGGTCGCCTTCCTCGACATGTCCCTCGCCGCCGCCGTTCACCGCGTCGGCCTCGGTGCTCCCCGCCCGTTGCTCACCATCAACCCCCGCCAGCAGTGGCGGCAGTTGATGGCGGAGCGCCGTCCCCTCTACACCGAGGTCGCCCGCGCCGTCATCGGCACGGACGAGCGCAGTCCGGAGGAGGTCGCCCAGGCCGTCCTCGAAGCATTGGAGCTCAAGCCAGCATGAACACCGACGGCCAGAACACCGACGACACCCACCGCATCACCGTCGGCGGCACCGCAGGAACCGACCCGTACGACGTGCTGATCGGTCGGCAGTTGCTCGGCTCGCTCCCGAAGCTCATCGGCGCCCGGGCCAGGAGGGTCGCCGTCATCCACCCCGAGGCGCTCGCCGAGACCGGTGAGGTGCTGCGCCAGGACCTCGCCGACCAGGGCTACGAGGCTGTCGCGGTCCAGGTTCCCAACGCGGAAGAAGCCAAGACCGCCGAGGTCGCCGCCTACTGCTGGAAGGCACTGGGCCAGACCGGCTTCACCCGCACAGACGTCATCATCGGCGTCGGCGGCGGCGCCACCACCGATCTGGCCGGCTTCGTCGCTGCAAGCTGGCTGCGCGGAGTGCGCTGGATCGCCGTCCCCACCACCGTGCTCGGTATGGTCGACGCGGCCGTCGGCGGCAAGACCGGCATCAACACGGCCGAGGGAAAGAATCTGGTCGGCGCCTTCCATCCGCCGTCGGCGGTCCTGTGCGACCTCGCCGCCCTCGCCTCCCTCCATGTCCACGACTACGTCAGCGGACTCGCCGAGATCGTCAAGGCCGGTTTCATCGCCGACCCGGTGATCCTCGAGCTCATCGAGAAGGACCCCGCGGCCGCCCGTACGCCCGACGGGCCACACACCACCGAACTGCTGTGCCGCTCCATCCAGGTCAAGGCCGACGTCGTCTCCGGGGACCTGAAGGAGGCCGGTCGGCGGGAGGTCCTGAACTACGGTCACACCCTGGCGCACGCCATCGAGAAGAACGAACGCTACGAATGGCGGCACGGCGCGGCTGTCTCAGTCGGGATGGTCTTCGCCGCCGAACTCGGCCGCATCGCCGGCCGACTCGACGACGCCACCGCCGACCGGCACCGCGACGTCCTCACTTCCGTCGGTCTGCCTGTCACCTACCGTGGCGACCAGTGGCCCAAGTTGCTGGAGACGATGAAGGTGGACAAGAAGTCCCGCGGCGACCTGCTGCGCTTCATCGTTCTCGAAGGGCTCGCCCGGCCCGCGGTGCTGGAGGGCCCCGACCCGGCGATGCTGCTCGCCGCGCACGCGGAGGTCGCCGCGTGAGCGGCGAGCGCGAGGTCCTGGTCCTCAACGGCCCCAACCTCGGTCGCCTCGGCTCCCGCGAACCCGATGTCTACGGCACCACCTCCTACGCCGGACTCGTGCGACGCTGCACCGAACTCGGCAGGGAACTTGGTCTGGCGGTCCAGGTGCGGGAGACGAACGACGAGGGGGAGATGATCCGTTGGCTGCACGAGGCCGCCGACCGGTCCACGCCGGTGGCGCTGAACCCCGGCGCGTTCACCCACTACTCGTACGGCATGCGGGACGCCGCCGCGCAGCGCACCGCGCCCCTGATCGAAGTGCACCTGTCCAATCCGCACGCCCGCGAGGAGTTCCGCCACACCTCGGTGGTGGCGGCAGTCGCGGACGGCACCGTCGCCGGCTTCGGTATCTGCTCCTACGAGCTGGCACTGCGCGCGATCGCCGGCCTGCAGGGCGGCTGAGAGAACCGTCGTGGTGACGCCGGGCCGTGTCGCACGTCCGCCGGGAGGGACCGCACACCGGCCGAAGCGGCGACCGTCCGTACGACCGGGCGGCGCGGGAGGGTACCGTTCGGTATCCGATAATCAAACACCTGTGACCATCACAGAGCTGACGGACTGGGGAGCGGATGCAGCAGTACGGAACGCAGCAGCCGTTCCCACCGTCGGGGCACGTCCCGGGACGCCCCCACGGAGGGCAGATTCCACCCGGCGCGCACGTGCCGCAGCCCGGCCACCCCCCTGCTCCGTCCGCCCCGCCGCCACCACCGGGCTGGACCGGCGCCCCGTCCCGCCCCCCGCCCCCCGCT
>KI547037.1:243080-259466 GCA_000497405.1 Streptomycetaceae bacterium MP113-05
GGGCGCGACCGGGCACGTACGCCTGCCGGCGGGTGACCCCGTTCCGCTGCCGCCCACCGGGGGCAGCTCCGCAGGCATGGACGCGGCCCGCGCCGCCGTCGCGGTGCTGCTCATCGGACCCGCCGGGGCGGGCAAGACGACCGTGGCACGTCATTGGGCCGACGGCCGACCCGTTCCCACCGCCCATATCAGCCTCGACGACGTGCGCGAATGGGTTCGCTCCGGTTTCGCCGACCCCCAGGCCGGCTGGAACGACCACTCCGAGGCGCAGTACCGTCTCGCCCGCCGCACGTGCGGGTTCGCGGCACGCAACTACCTGGCCAACGGGATCTCCTGCATCCTCGACGACGCCGTCTTCCCCGACCGCCCCGTCGTCGGGCTCGGCGGCTGGAAGCGCCACGTGGGGCCGGGGCTCATCCCGGTCGTGGTGCTCCCGGGACTCGACATCGTGCTCGAGAGGAACGCCGAGCGAAGCGGCAACCGGCGGCTCAGCGATGAGGAGGTCGCCCACATCCACGGCCGGATGGCGGGCTGGTACGGCTCAGGGCTGCCCATCATCGACAATTCCCGGCAGGACGTCGCCACCACTGCCCGGATGCTGGACGACGTGGTCGCGCGCAGCCTGGCAAGCCCGCCCGCCTGGTAGACCCCGGACGCTCTTCCGCACCCCGCGGAACAGACCGCCCGATGGCCTGCCGTCGCTCGCACGGCCCCGCCTGGACGGCCCCGGGCCGCCGGGGACCGTACGCTCGCGGTATGTCCGACGTGTACGTGCTCCGGCGCTCCCGGCTCCGGGAACGCTGTGCGGCGCACGGCAGCGCCGCCCGCGCGGTCCTGGTCACGCGCCCGGCCAACATCCGCTACCTCTCCGGCAGCGCTGCCCCCGGAGCTGCCCTCCTGCTCGCCCCGGACGGCCGCGACACGCTCGTGGTACCCGCCGCTCCCGCCGACACGGGCCCGCCCGCCGTCGCGGCGAGCGGCCTGTATGTGCAGGGGTCCACCGCCGAGGCGGAGGACGGTGCCATGACGGCCGCCGCGCTGGCGGCCCGGGGCGGGGCCGACTCGCTGGCCGTCGAGGAACACGACCTGACCGTCGCCCGGCACCGCGCTCTGTCAGCTGCCGTGCCCGGTCTCACCCTCACCGCGCTGACCTGCACCGTCGAACAGCAGCGGCTAGTCAAGGGCGAGGAGGAGATCGCCGCGCTCCGGATCGCCGCGGAGATCACCGACCAGGCCCTGGGCGAGCTGCTGGAGTCCATTCTGGTCGGCCGCACCGAGCGCCACCTCGCGCTGGAACTCGAACGGCGCCTCATCGACCACGGAGCGGAGGGCCCCGCGTTCGCCACCTCGGTGGCCGCCGGTGCCCATTCCGGGCTGGCCGGGCACCTCCCCACCGATCGGCGCGTCGAGGAGGGCGACTTCCTGTCCGTACGCCTCGGAGCGCGCTACCGGGGTTACCGCTGCCAGATCGCCCGCACCTTCGTCATCGGCACTGCACCCGCAGCCTGGCAGATCGACCTGTACGAGCTCGTCTTCGCCGCTCAACGGGCCGGCCGGGAGGCGCTGCTGCCCGGTACCCCGTGCCGTGACGTGGACCGCGCCACCCGCCAGGTGCTGGACGCCTGCGGCCACGGCGAGGCACTCGGCCCCGCCACCGGCCACGGGGTGGGACTGGAAATGGGAGAGGACCCTCGGCTGGCACCCGGCGCCATGAGTAAACTGGACGATCGTGTGCCGGTCACCGTCGAACCGGGGGTCCACCTCCCGGGACGGGGCGGCGTCCGGATCGACGACACACTCGTCGTCCGCCCCGCGGCGGACGGCGGGCCCGAGCTACTCACGATCACGACCAAGGAGCTGCTGGCCCTCTGAACCGGGGCTCGCACACTCCGGTACCCGCAGCAGTCCGTAGGAGATTCCGCCACCGTGGCCACCACGAACGACCTCAAGAACGGCATGGTGCTCAAGCTCGAAGGCGACCAACTCTGGTCCGTCGTCGAGTTCCAGCACGTCAAGCCCGGCAAGGGCCCCGCCTTCGTCCGCACCAAGCTGAAGAACGTGCTCTCCGGGAAGACCGTCGACAAGACGTTCAACGCCGGCACGAAGGTCGAGACGGCCACTGTGGACCGCCGCGGCATGCAGTTCTCGTACATGGACGGCGAGTACTTCGTCTTCATGGACATGGACACCTTCGACCAGATCCACACCACCCGCGAGGTGGTGGGCACCGCCGCCAACTACCTCATCGAGGGCTTCGAGGCGACTGTCGCCATGTACCTGGGCAACCCGCTCTTCGTGGAGCTGCCCGCCGCCGTCGAGCTGGTCATCGAGCACACCGAGCCCGGCGTCCAGGGCGACCGCTCCACCGGCGGCTCCAAACCCGCTCGGCTGGAGACCGGTTACGAGGTCGGCGTTCCGCTGTTCATCACGACCGGTGAGAAGATCAAGGTCGATACCCGTACCGGCGCCTACCTCGGCAGGGTGAACAGCTAACCGTGGCCGCCCGCAACAAGGCGCGGAAGCGCGCCTTCCAGATCCTTTTCGAGGCCGACCAGCGCGAAAGTGCCGTCGGGGAAGTCCTCGCGGACTGGATCCGGCACGCGCGGACCGACCCCCGGCAGCCGCCGGTCGGCGAGTTCACCATGGAGCTGGTCGAGGGGTACGCCGAGCACGCGGCCCGCATCGACGAGCTGCTCTCGACCTACTCGGTCGGCTGGACACTGGACCGGATGCCGGACGTCGACCGCAGTATCCTGCGCCTCGGCGCCTACGAGCTGCTGTGGTCGGAGGGGACCCCCGACGCGGTGGTGCTGGACGAGGCCGTTCAGCTGGCGAAGGAGTTCTCCACCGACGACTCGCCGTCATTCGTCAACGGTCTTCTCGGAAGACTCAAGGACCTCGGTCCGAGTCTCCGCCGCTGACGCGGCAGAGACGGCGCAGACACGTGTGGGGCCCGGGAAGCCGTCCAACGGCGTCCCGGGCCCCACACGTGTCTGCTCAGCTCTCCTCATGGACTGCGCGCCGCGCGTCCGCGTCCAGCACGCCCCAGTTGATCAACTGCTCGGTCAGGACCGAGGGCGACTGGTCGTAGATGACCGCGAGAGTGCGCAGGTCGTCCTGTCGGATCGACAGGACCCTGCCGTTGTAGTCGCCGCGCTGACTCTGGATGGTGGCGGCGTAGCGCTGCAGCGGCCCGGCCTTATCCGCCGGCACGTGGGCGAGCTGCTCCAGGTCGAGCACCAGCTTCGGCGGGGGCTCGGCGGCTCCGCCGGGCGTGGTGCCCGGCAGCAGCTCCTGCACCGGGACGCCGTAGAAGTCGGCCAGCTCGGCGAGACGCTGCACGGTCACGGCGCGGTCACCGCGCTCGTACGAACCGACCACGACGGCCTTCCACCGCCCCTGGGACTTCTCCTCGACACCATGGAGTGAGAGGCCTTGCTGAGTGCGGATGGCCCGGAGCTTGGCCCCGAGCTGTTTGGCATATTCGCTGGACATAGGACTCCCCGGACGACGTCTTGGTAACTCACTGTAAGATTACGCAGCGTGATGTGAGCCGTCAAGCCGAGCGGAGTCAGCTGCGTCCGATCAGGTCGAATACCCGCCCCCGAGATGCCGGTGCGACCGTGGCTGTTATTCTTGGCGGCGCACATCCAGACGTCCTTTAAGTACCGTCCCGTGAGGCGGAGAAGGAGGTCCTTTCCTTATGGACGCCACCACCGGTCCGGCAGCAGCGGGCGGCACCCACTCCGGGCGCACCGGTACGCCACGCCCCGTGCTGGAAGCACCGGACATCGCGCGGGTCCTCACCCGCATCGCGCACGAGATCGTCGAACGCGCCAAGGGCGCAGAGGACGTCGTGCTGCTCGGCATCCCCACCCGCGGCGTGTTCCTCGCCCGTCGGCTGGCTGCCAAACTCGAGGAGATCACCGGGCGCGTGATCCCCGTCGGGTCCCTCGACATCACCATGTACCGCGACGACCTGCGGATGGGCCCCCCGCGCGCGCTGGCGCGCACCGAGATCCCGGCAGAAGGCGTCGACGGCGCGCTCGTGGTTCTCGTCGACGACGTGCTCTTCTCCGGCCGCACCATCCGGGCCGCGCTCGACGCCCTCGGCGACATCGGCCGTCCGCGTGCCGTGCAGCTCGCCGTCCTCGTCGACCGCGGGCACCGCGAGCTGCCCATCCGGGCCGACTACGTCGGCAAGAACCTCCCGACGTCGTTGCGGGAGACCGTCAGAGTCCAGCTCACCGAGGAGGACGGCCGCGACGGCGTGCTCCTGGGCACCCGCGAGCGCTAGCACCCGTCACCCGTACGGACGGCGCCGCCGCACCCCGGTCCGCTCTGCCCGAAACCGCCCCGCCCGGCACCTCCTCACCCAGACAAGGCAACCGATGAAGCGTCACCTCATCTCGGCCGCCGACCTCACCCGCGACGAAGCCGTCCTGATCCTCGACACCGCCGAGGAACTGGCACGGGTCGCGGACCGGCCGGTCAAGAAGCTCCCCACGCTGCGCGGACGCACCGTGGTCAACCTCTTCTTCGAGGACTCCACCCGTACCCGCATCTCCTTCGAGGCCGCCGCCAAGCGGCTGTCGGCCGACGTCATCACCTTCTCCGCCAAGGGCTCCTCCGTCTCCAAGGGGGAGTCGCTCAAGGACACCGCGCTCACCCTGGAGGCCATGGGCGCCGACGCCGTGGTCATCCGGCACCACGACTCCGGCGCACCGCACCGCCTCGCCACATCCGGCTGGATCGGCGGCAGCGTGGTGAACGCCGGCGACGGCACCCACGAACACCCCACCCAGGCACTGCTCGACGCCTTCACGATGCGCCGGCGGCTCTGTGGCGGCGACGCCACCGGCCGCGACCTCGCCGGCCGGCACGTCACTATCGTCGGCGACATCCTGCACAGCCGCGTCGCCCGCTCCAACGTCCATCTGCTCAGCACCCTCGGCGCACACGTCACCCTGGTCGCGCCCCCCACCCTCGTCCCGGTCGGAGTGGAGAGCTGGCCGTGCGAGGTCAGCTACGACCTGGACGCCGTCCTGGACAAGTCGGACGCCGTGATCACGTTGCGCGTCCAGCGGGAGCGGATGAACGCTGCGTTCTTCCCCACCGAGCGCGAGTACGCGCGCCGCTACGGACTGGACGGGCATCGGATGACGCGGATGCCCGCCCACGCGCTCGTCATGCACCCCGGTCCGATGAACCGGGGCATGGAGATCACCGCCGAAGTCGCCGACTCGCCCCGCTGTACGGCTGTCGAACAGGTCACCAACGGCGTGAGCATCCGGATGGCCGTCCTCTACCTGCTGCTAGGCGGCAGTGAACCCGCCGTCGCCACCCCTACCCCCGCACCGACCGCCGAGGAGAATCACCGATGAGCACGACCCTGATCCGCGGAGCCCGCGTCCTCGGCGGCGACCCCACCGACGTTCTCGTCGAGGGGGGGACCGTCACCGGTACCGGCGACGGTCTGGAGGCCGCCGGCGCCCGGGTGGTCGAGGCCGACGGGCTGGTACTGCTCCCCGGCCTCGTCGACCTGCACACCCACTTGCGTGAGCCCGGTCGTGAGGACTCCGAGACGGTACTGACGGGGACCCGCGCCGCGGCGCAGGGAGGCTTCACCGCCGTGCACGCCATGGCCAACACCTTCCCCGTCGCCGACACCGCCGGCGTCGTGGAGCAGGTGTGGCGCCTCGGCCGCGAGTCCGGCTACTGCGACGTGCAGCCCGTCGGCGCCGTCACCGTCGGTCTCGAGGGCAAGCAGCTCGCCGAACTGGGCGCCATGCACGACTCCACCGCCGGGGTCCGGGTCTTCTCCGACGACGGCAAGTGCGTGGATGACGCGGTGATCATGCGCCGTGCGCTGGAGTACGTGAAGGCGTTCGACGGCGTCGTCGCCCAGCATGCCCAGGAGCCGCGACTCACCGAGGGCGCCCAGATGAACGAGGGCGTCGTATCCGGCGAGCTCGGGCTCGGCGGCTGGCCGGCCGTCGCCGAGGAGTCGATCATCGCCCGCGACGTGCTGCTCGCCGCGCACGTCGGCTCCCGCGTACACATCTGCCACCTGTCCACCGCCGGCTCGGTCGAGATCGTGCGCTGGGCCAAGTCCAAGGGCTGGGACGTCAGCGCCGAGGTCACCCCGCACCACCTTCTGCTCACCGACGAACTCGTGCGTTCCTACGACCCGGTCTACAAGGTCAACCCGCCGCTGCGCACCGAGGCGGACGTACGCGCGCTGCGGGAGGCCCTGGCCGACGGCACCATCGACTGCGTGGCCACCGACCACGCCCCGCACCCGCACGAGGACAAGGACTGCGAGTGGGGCTCCGCCGCCATGGGCATGGTCGGTCTGGAGACCGCCCTGTCCGTGGTGCAGCACACCATGGTCGACACCGGCCTGCTGGACTGGGCCGGCGTTGCGGAGCGTATGTCCTTCCGTCCCGCCGCCATCGGACGTCTCGCCGGACAGGGCCGTCCCGTCACCCCGGGTGAGCCGGCCAACCTGACCCTCCTCGATCCGGCATACCGTGGTCGGGTGGACCCCGCGGGTTTCGCCTCGCGCAGCCGCAACACCCCCTACCAGGGTCGTGAGCTGCCCGGACGCGTCACCCACACGTTCCTGCGGGGTACGCCGACGGTCGTCGACGGAAAGCTGCAGTGAGCGCCGTGAACCATCCGACCCTTTTCGCCCCTCTGAACCACCTGACCGGTCTCGCCGCCGCGGAGCCGGAGTCCCAGGAGGTGACGAACTGGCCCGCGCGCATCGGCTGGACCGTCGGGCTGCTGCTGTTCGTCGCACTGCTGTACTGGCTGATGCGGCAGGGCTGGAAGTGGCGCGGCACCCTCCAGGGCGACCTGCCGCCGCTCCCGGACGCACCCCCGGACCCCGGCGCCGAGCACCTGCGACTCGCCGGCCGCTACCACGGATCCACCACGGCCGGGCAGTGGCTGGACCGGATCGTCGCGCACGGTCTCGGTGTACGCAGCCGCGCCGAGGTCGTTCTCACCGACCGGGGGCTCGATGTGCGGCGACCCGGAGCCGGGGACTTCTTCGTCCCGGCCGCCCGGCTGCGCGGAGCCCGTCTCGACAAGGGCATCGCCGGCAAGGTCCTCACCGAGGGCGGTCTGCTGGTGATCACCTGGGAGCACGGCGGCCGGCGCCTCGACTCCGGCTTCCGCTCCGACCACGCCGCCGAACACCCCGCGTGGGTGGACGCGGTGAACGCCCTGACCGACGCCCAGGAGAGTGCACGATGACGACCACCGCCCAGCGCACCAGGCCCCACGGCGCCGTGCTCGTACTGGAGGACGGACGGGTCTTCCACGGCCGTGCCTACGGCGCGGTGGGGGAGACGTTCGGTGAGGCCGTCTTCCAGACCGGTATGACCGGCTACCAGGAGACCCTCACCGATCCTTCCTACCACCGGCAGGTGGTCGTCATGACCGCCCCGCACATCGGCAACACCGGCGTCAACGACGAGGATCCCGAGTCCGGTCGCATCTGGGTGTCCGGGTACGTGGTGCGCGATCCCGCCCGCGTACCGTCCAGCTGGCGTTCGGTGCGCACCCTGGACGAGGAGCTGACCGCGCAGGGAGTCGTCGGCATCAGCGCCGTCGACACCCGTGCCCTCACCCGCCACCTGCGCGACCGTGGCGCCATGCGCGTCGGCATCTTCTCCGGCCCTGCCCTCGACGGAGGTTCTGGCCCAGGTCCGGCGGACGAGGCGGACCTGCTGGCCAGAGTCCGGTCGGCTCCCGGGATGAAGGGCGCCGATCTGTGTGGCGAGGTGGCCACTGCAGAGAAGTATGTGGTCCCCGCCCGGGGCGCGAAACGTTTCACCGTCGCCGCCGTCGACCTCGGCATCAAGGGCATGACGCCGCACCGGATGGCCGAACGGGGCATAGAGGTCCACGTCCTCCCCGCGAACGCCACTCTGGAGGAGATCCATGCTCTCGAGCCCGACGGGGTGTTCTTCTCCAACGGCCCCGGGGACCCCGCCACAGCTGAGCACCCCGTCGCACTGATGCGCGGCGTGCTGGAGCGCCGCATCCCGCTGTTCGGCATCTGTTTCGGCAATCAGATCCTGGGCCGCGCCCTGGGGTTCGGAACGTTCAAACTCAAGTACGGCCACCGCGGTATCAACCAGCCCGTCCAGGAACGTACCGGTGACGGCACCTGGACCGGCGGCAAGGTCGAGGTCACGGCGCACAACCACGGGTTCGCGGTCGACGCGCCCCTCGACGGACCCGTGGACACCCGCTACGGCCGGGCAGAGGTCTCCCACCGCTGCCTCAACGACGACGTGGTCGAAGGCCTGCGCCTGCTCGACCGCCCCGCGTTCAGCGTCCAGTACCACCCCGAAGCGGCTGCCGGACCCCACGACGCCGCCTACCTCTTCGACCGTTTCGTGACCCTTATGGAGGGCCAGCGTGCCTAAACGCACCGACATCCGTTGCGTCCTGGTCATCGGCTCCGGCCCGATCGTCATCGGCCAGGCCGCCGAGTTCGACTACTCCGGCACCCAGGCCTGCCGGGTGCTGAAAGCCGAGGGCCTCCGCGTCGTCCTGGTGAACTCCAACCCGGCGACGATCATGACCGACCCCGAGATCGCGGACGCCACCTACGTGGAGCCGATCACCGGGGAGTTCGTCGAGCGGATCATCGCCAAGGAGCGCCCCGACGCGCTGCTGCCCACCCTCGGCGGGCAGACCGCGCTCAACACCGCCATCGCCCTGCACGAGAGCGGCGTGCTCGCCGAGTACGGCGTCGAGCTCATCGGCGCCGAGGTCGACGCCATCCACAAGGGCGAGGACCGCGACCGGTTCAAGGAGGTCGTCGAGGCAGTCCGGGCGAAGACCGGCCACGGCGAGTCCGCCCGCTCGGTCATCTGCCACACGATGGACGAGGTCGTCGCCGGAGTCGACGGACTCGGGGGCTACCCCGTCGTCGTCCGCCCCTCCTTCACCATGGGCGGCGCCGGCTCCGGATTCGCTCACGACGAGGACGAGCTGCGCCGCATCGCCGGGCAGGGCCTCGCGCTCTCCCCGACCACCGAAGTGCTCCTGGAGGAGTCCATCCTGGGCTGGAAGGAGTACGAGCTGGAGCTGATGCGCGACAGGCACGACAACGTCGTGGTGGTCTGCTCCATCGAGAACTTCGACCCCATGGGCGTGCACACCGGGGACTCCATCACCGTCGCCCCCGCCATGACCCTCACCGACCGCGAATACCAGGTCCTGCGGGACGTCGGCATCGCCGTCATCCGCGAGGTGGGTGTGGACACCGGCGGCTGCAACATCCAGTTCGCCGTCAACCCGGAGGACGGCCGGGTCGTCGTCATCGAGATGAACCCGCGGGTCTCCCGGTCCTCCGCGCTGGCCTCGAAGGCCACCGGCTTCCCCATCGCGAAGATCGCCGCACGGCTCGCCATCGGCTACACCCTGGACGAGATCCCCAATGACATCACGGAGAAAACCCCGGCTTCGTTTGAGCCGACCCTCGACTACGTGGTCGTCAAGGCACCGCGCTTCGCGTTCGAGAAGTTTCCGGCCGCCGACAGCACGCTGACCACCACCATGAAGTCGGTCGGCGAGGCGATGGCCATCGGGCGCAACTTCCCCGAGGCTCTCAACAAGGCGCTGCGCTCGCTGGAGAAGTCCGGCTCCCAGTTCGACTTCACCACCCCTCCCGGCGACCGGAAGGCCCTCCTCGCCGAGGCCGCGCGCCCCACCGACGGCCGGATCAACACCGTCATGGACGCGATCCGCGCAGGGGCGACCCAGCAGGAGGTCTTCGACGCCACGAAGATCGACCCCTGGTTCACCGACCAGCTCTTCCTCATCCACGAGATCGCCGGAGAGCTCGCCGCCACCGAACGCCTCGACGCCGGCATGCTCGCGCATGCCAAGCGGCACGGTTTCTCCGACGACCAGATCGCCGCCGTACGCGGCCTGCGGGAGGACGTCGTCCGGGAGGTCCGGCACGCCCTCGGTGTACGCCCGGTCTACAAGACCGTCGACACCTGCGCCGCCGAGTTCGCCGCCCGCACCCCGTACTTCTACTCCTCCTACGACGAGGAGACCGAGGTCGCACCACGCGAGAAGCCGGCTGTGATCATCCTCGGCTCCGGGCCCAACCGCATCGGTCAGGGCATCGAGTTCGACTACTCCTGCGTCCACGCCTCCTTCGCGCTGCACGACGCCGGCTACGAGACCGTGATGGTCAACTGCAACCCGGAGACCGTCTCCACCGACTACGACACCTCCGACCGGCTCTACTTCGAGCCGCTCACGCTGGAGGACGTCCTGGAGGTCGTGCACGCCGAAACGCAGGCCGGCCCGGTCGCCGGCGTCGTCGTGCAGCTCGGCGGCCAGACCCCGCTGGGCCTCGCGCAGGCGCTCAAGGACAGCGGTGTGCCCATCGTCGGCACCTCTCCCGAGGCCATCGACCTCGCCGAGGAACGGGGTGCCTTCGGCCGCGTGCTGACCGAGGCCGGACTGCCCGCCCCCAAGTACGGCACCGCCTACTCCTTCGACCAGGCCAAGGACATCGCCGCCGAGATCGGCTACCCGGTCATGGTGCGGCCCTCCTATGTGCTCGGGGGCCGCGGCATGGAGATCGTCTACGACGAGCCGTCCCTGGCCGGCTATCTCACCCGGCATGCGGGCCTGATCTCCGAACACCCGGTGCTCATCGACCGTTTCCTCGACGACGCCATCGAGATCGACGTGGACGCCCTCTACGACGGGCATGAGCTCTATCTCGGCGGCGTCATGGAGCACATCGAGGAGGCCGGCATCCACTCGGGAGACTCGGCCTGCGCGCTGCCGCCGATCACCCTGGGCGGCCACGACATCAAGCGGCTGCGGGCCTCCACCGAGGCCATCGCCGCCGGCGTCGGCGTCCGCGGACTGATCAACATCCAGTTCGCGATGGCCGGGGACATCCTCTACGTACTGGAGGCGAACCCGCGCGCCTCCCGCACCGTCCCCTTCACCTCGAAGGCCACCGCCGTGCCGCTGGCGAAGGCCGCTGCCCGCATCTCCCTGGGCGCCACCGTCGCCGAACTCCGGTCCGAAGGCATGCTGCCCGCCACCGGCGACGGCGGCACCCTGCCGATGGACGCGCCGATCTCCGTGAAGGAGGCCGTCATGCCGTGGACCCGGTTCCGCGACGTGCACGGCCGTGGCGTGGACACGATCCTCGGCCCGGAGATGCGCTCCACCGGGGAGGTGATGGGCATCGACACCCTCTTCGGGACCGCCTACGGCAAGTCCCAGGCTGCGGCCTACGGCGCGTTGCCCACCAAGGGCCGCGCGTTCGTCTCCGTCGCCAACCGCGACAAGCGCTCGCTGATCTTCCCCGCCCGCGAACTGGTGGCGCTCGGCTTCGACCTGCTCGCCACATCCGGCACCGCCGAGGTCCTCAGGCGCAACGGCATCCACGCCACCGTGGTGCGCAAGCACAGCGAGGGCGAGGGGCCCGGCGGCGAGAAAACCATCGTCCAGCTGATCCACGACGGACAGGTGGACCTCATCATCAACACCCCCTACGGCACGGGTGGACGCCTCGACGGCTACGACATCCGAACCGCCGCCGTAGCCCGCTCCGTCCCCTGCCTCACCACCGTGCAGGCGCTCGCCGCGGCCGTCCAGGGCATCGACGCGCTCGGCAGGGGAGAGGTCGGAGTCCGCTCCCTCCAGGAGCACGCCCGCCACCTGACCGCCGCTCGCGGCGCCTGAGGAGGGGGCATGTACAAACTGTTCTTCCGCACCTTCTTCCGGCGGATGGACGCCGAGCGCGCCCACCACCTGGCCATCGCATGGATCGCCTGCGCCGCCCATGTCCCCGTGCTGCGCACCTTCCTGGCCGCCTACCTGGCGCCGCGCAGCCGCGCACTGCGCACCGAGGCGCTGGGCCTCCGCATGAACGGGCCGTTCGGGCTGGCCGCCGGCTTCGACAAGAACGCCACCCTGATCGACGGCATGGCGATGCTCGGCTTCGACCACGTCGAGACCGGCACCGTCACCGCACAGCCCCAGCCGGGCAACCCCCGCACCCGGCTGTTCCGCCTGGTTCCCGACCGGGCACTGATCAACCGGATGGGGTTCAACAACGAGGGATCGGCCGCCGTGGCCGACCGTCTGGCCCGCCGGACGGCCCGCGGCCCGGTGTTCCGCACCGTGGTCGGTGTCAACATCGGTAAGACCAAGGCCGTGTCCGAGGCTGACGCCGTCGCGGACTACGTCACCTCCGCCGAACGCCTCGCCCCGCATGCCGACTACCTGGTCGTCAACGTCTCCTCGCCCAATACCCCCGGTCTGCGGAACCTCCAGGCCACCGAGCAGCTCCGGCCGCTGCTCACCGCCGTGCGGGAGGCAGCCGACCGCACGGTCACCGGCCGCAGGGTTCCGCTGCTGGTCAAGATCGCTCCCGACTTGGCCGACGAGGACGTGGACGCCGTCGCCGACCTCGCTCTCGACCTCGGGCTGGACGGCATCATCGCCACCAACACCACCATCGCGCGCGAGGGCGGTACCGGCGGAGCTCTCGCCTCCGACCCGGCCGTCGTGGCCGAGGTCGGGGGCCTGTCCGGCGCGCCCCTCAAGCAGCGCTCGCTCCAGGTGCTACGCCGCCTCTACCAGCGGGTGGGCGACCGCATCGTGCTGGTCGGTGTCGGCGGTGTGGAGGACGCGGAGGACGTCTGGCAGCGCATCCTGGCTGGCGCCACCCTCGTGCAGGGCTACAGCGCCTTCGTCTACCGGGGTCCGCTGTGGTGCCGCTCGGTTCACAAGGGCCTGGCCGACAGACTCGCCGCCGGTCCTTACGCCACCGTCGCCGAGGCCGTCGGCGCCGACACCCGGAAGGCAGCCGCATGACGCCCGCTCCCGCACAGGAACCCTTCGGCACCCGGCTCCGTGCAGCCCTGGACTCCCGCGGCCCGCTCTGCGTCGGCATCGACCCGCACCCCGCGCTGCTCGCGGACTGGGGTCTGACCGACGACATCGGCGGTCTGGAGGCCTTCTCGCACACCGTCGTCGAGGCGCTCGCCGACCGCGTTGCCGTACTGAAGCCTCAGTCGGCCTTCTTCGAACGGTTCGGCTCGCGCGGTGTGGCCGTGCTGGAACGCACAGTGGCCGACGCGCGCGACGCGGGTGCGCTGGTACTCCTGGACGTCAAGCGCGGCGACATCGGCTCCACGATGGCGGCGTACGCCGCCGCCTATCTGGAGAAGGGCTCCCCGTTGTTCTCCGACGCCGTCACCGTCAGCCCCTATCTCGGGTTCGGCGCGCTCCGGCCCGCGCTGGACGCCGCGCGCGAGAACGGCTGCGGTGTCTTCGTCCTCGCGCTGACGTCCAATCCGCAGGGCGCCGAGGTCCAGCACGCCCGTTCCGGGGACGGCCGCAGCGTGGCCGCGACCGTGCTGGAGCACCTCGTAGCCGAGAACGCCGGCGCGACGCCGCTGGGCTCCTTCGGCGCGGTCGTCGGAGCCACGCTCGGAGGGGCACCGGAGCGGCTGGGCGCATCACTCCGGGTGAACGGGCCGCTGCTCGCGCCCGGTATCGGGGCCCAAGGGGCCACGGCGGCGGACCTGCCGCGGGTCTTCGGTGACGCGGCCCGGAACGTCCTGCCCAGCGTGAGCCGGGGTGTGCTGCGGCACGGACCCACCGTCCAGGGGCTGCGGTCGGCCGCAGAAGCCCAGGCCGAGGAGCTCGCCCGCTTCCTCGACTGAAGTCCTATCTGTCGATATGTCCTTAAATGCTCTTGCGGGAATCAAGCTGACCAGGACTTTTACGCAGTTATCACTGACTGGAGCGTCCTCGGCCGCTAGTCTCCGTCGGGAGCACGTGCATGTGGGACTCCCCAGGTCCGGAGGACGAGGGGCGCGTTGCTCGTTGCTCCGCGGATGCGGGGCCACTAGGTTCCACACCGATCCATATCCGACCGTTCGACATCCGAGGTGACGTAGGCGTGGCTCTTCCGCCCCTTACCCCTGAACAGCGCGCAGCCGCGCTCGAGAAGGCCGCCGCGGCTCGCCGGGAGCGCGCCGAGGTCAAGAACCGGCTGAAGCACTCCGGTGCTTCACTCCACGAAGTCATCAAGCAGGGCCAGGAGAACGACGTCATCGGCAAGATGAAGGTCAGCGCTCTCCTGGAGAGTCTGCCCGGCGTCGGCAAGGTCCGCGCCAAGCAGATCATGGAGCGACTGGGCATCTCCGAGAGCCGCCGTGTACGTGGTCTCGGGTCCAACCAGATCGCTGCCCTGGAGCGCGAGTTCGGCGGAGCCTGAGGCCCGAGGTTTCACCGCGCGGCGGGAAACCTGGATAATCGCCTCATGGCTCATCGTTCGCGGCTGACCGTGCTCTCCGGCCCCTCCGGGGTCGGCAAGAGCACGGTCGTCGCCCATCTACGCAAAGAACACCCCGAGGTCTGGCTCTCGGTCTCCGCCACCACCCGTGCGCCCCGCCCGGGCGAGCAGCACGGTGTCCAGTACTTCTTCGTCGACGATCAGGAGTTCGACAAGCTCGTCGCCAACGGCGAGTTGCTGGAGTGGGCCGAGTTCGCGGGCAACCGCTACGGCACGCCCCGCCGGGCGGTGCAGGACAGGCTGGAGGCCGGTGAGGCCGTGCTCCTGGAGATCGACCTCCAGGGCGCGCGCCTGGTCCGTTCCTCCATGCCCGAGGCTCGCCTGGTGTTCCTCGCCCCGCCGAGCTGGGAGGAGCTGGTGCGCAGGCTCACCGGCCGCGGCACCGAACCGCCCGACGTGATCGAGCGCCGGCTGGCGGCGGCCCGTACCGAGCTGGCCGCCGAGGCCGAGTTCGACACCACGCTTGTCAACACCTCCGTCGAGGGCGTGGCCGTCGAGCTGCTAGCCTTGATGAACGACGAGTGACCACGACCAGGCGAGTCTTCGCCCCGTTGGTCGCATTCACTCCTGAACCTCTCCCCCCGACCATCTCTGGAAGGCTGCAGCGTGTCCTCTTCCCTCACCGCGCCCGAGGGCATCATCAATCCGCCGATTGACGAGCTGCTCGAGGCCACCGACTCGAAGTACAGCCTGGTGATCTACGCCGCCAAGCGTGCACGCCAGATCAACGCGTACTACTCGCAGCTCGGCGAGGGCCTGCTGGAGTACGTCGGCCCGCTGGTGGACACCCATGTCCACGAGAAGCCGCTCTCCATCTCCCTGCGCGAGATCAACGCCGGTCTGCTCACCTCCGAAGCCGTGGACGGCCCGGTCACCCAGTAATGACGCACCACCAGGGGCCCGGCAGCGCGGCTGCCGGGCCCCTGGTGTGTCATGGGAACCACAGGTCGGGTGGGCGCGAACCGATAGAGGCCCGGCCGGACACGCGAATGGGGAGCGACGATGGAGCGGGCCCGAACCGAGGTCGTGCTGGGAGTGAGCGGCGGGATCGCCGCCTACAAGGCGTGCGAGCTGTTGCGCCGCCTCACCGAATCCGGCCACGCCGTCAGCGTGGTGCCTACCGCCTCCGCGCTCCGCTTCGTCGGAGAGCCCACCTGGGCGGCGCTGTCCGGCCGGCCGGTCGCCGCCCAGGTCTGGGAGAGCGTGCACGAGGTCCCGCACGTGCGCCTCGGGCAGCACGCCGATCTCGTCGTCGTCGCCCCCGCCACCGCAGACCTGCTGGCGAAGGCTGCCCACGGCATGGCCGACGACCTCCTCACCAACACCCTTCTCACCGCACGCTGCCCCGTCGTCCTCGCGCCGGCCATGCACACCGAGATGTGGGAGCACCCCGCTACCCGCGAGAACGTCGCGACTCTGCGCCGCCGCGGCTGCATCGTCCTCGAACCGGCCGCGGGCCGTCTGACGGGCGCCGACACCGGCAAGGGCAGACTCCCCGAGCCGGACGAGATCTTCCGGGTGTGCCGACGAGTGCTCACCCGCGGAGCAGCCACCCCCGCCGACCTCTGCGGCCGGCACGTGGTGATCAGCGCCGGCGGCACCCGCGAGCCCCTGGACCCGGTCCGCTACCTGGGCAACCGCTCCTCCGGAAAGCAGGGCTACGCCCTTGCCCGTACGGCCGCCGCCCGCGGTGCCCGCGTCACCCTGGTCGCCGCCAACACCGGCCTCCCCGACCCGGCCGGAGTGGACGTGGTACCTGCCGGCACGGCCGTCGAAATGCGTGAGGCGGTCCTCGCGGCCGCGGCGGACGCGGACGCCGTGGTGATGGCCGCCGCCGTCGCCGACTTCCGGCCCGCCGACTACGCCAAGGTCAAGATCAAGAAGCAGGACGGTACCGACCCCGAACCGGTGGCGCTCATCCGCAACCCCGACGTCCTCGCCGAACTGGCCGCGAACAGGGCACACCCGGCCCAGGTGGTCGCCGGCTTCGCCGCCGAGACCGACGACGTGCT
>KI547037.1:259476-264372 GCA_000497405.1 Streptomycetaceae bacterium MP113-05
CGCACACGGCACCCGACCTCGCCGAGCGCGAGCATCTGACACGCCAGGCCGCCCGGCTCAACGCCCGCCGATGTCGCTGACGCGACCTCACCTGCTCGTACCCGGTCCTCGGCTGATTCGAGGAAACGGGACGGGGCGCGCCGGCGCGGGGCGGCGAGGCGGACGGGGGGAGGCGAGCGGGTCAGGGCGACAGTTTCCCGTAGCGACCGCGGAAGTAGGCGAGCGGTCCGGTGCCCTCGCCGTGCCGTACGGACGAGGCCAGCACCCGGGCGATGACCAGGTTGTGGTCACCTGCCCGTACTCGCTGCTCGGTATGGCACTCGACCACCGCCAGCGCTTCCCGCAGCAGGGGCGCGCCACTGACCTCGCCGCGTTCGTGCGGCAGTTCCCGGAAGAGCAGGCGGTCACTCAGCCGTCCCTTCATCGCGAACCGTCCTGCGATGTCCCGCTGACCCTCGGTGAGTAGTGCGGCCGCCCAGCGTGGCTGCCGCTCCAGGACCTCGTCCATCCGCGAGCCGTCACGCACGCTGACCAGGACCAGCGGGGGCTCCACGGAGACGGACATGAAGGCCGTCGCGGTCATGCCCACGTCCTCGCCGCGCGGACCGTCGTCGGGGTCGTGGGCCGAGACCAGGACCACTCCCGCTGTCAGCCGGGCCATGGCGGCCTTGAACTCGTCCTCGCTCACCCCCTCAGGATGGGGTACGGGCGTCTTCGTCGTCTGCTCATGCAATGCTCGGGACACGTCAGAAGACGGTATCCCGCCCTTCGCTTCCCGGACATCGGACCCGGGGACCAGCCGGGGACCAGGACTTGGCCTAGGACCAACCGGCGGTCCTGGGCACGCACATCCCCGTGGCGGGCCGAAAGTGGACGATCATCGTCCGCTCTGCGTCGGTTCCGTGGCGCCGACACGCTGCTTTCGCGCCGGATGTGCGCCCCCTCTGCGCTCTCCCTGCGCCCCTTGCAGTGACTTGGGTCACAGAAGCGATTTAAAGTTGACCCTGTGTACCGACCGTGGTGCTGACTGTGATTCAGTGGTCACCTGCACGTGCACGTGCACGGGAAGAAGCGCCCGGGAGGTGCTGAGCACGACCGCGGAGCCGACGTTCACGCCGAAGCTCAGGGGGAGGCGATGGAGACCGAGTCGGAGCCCTATGTCCGTCTTGCCAGCCTGCGGGCGCTGCACCAGGCCGTGGCGAAGCTCAACACCGCACGCAGCATGGCCGACGCGCTGCAGACCATCGCCGACGGCGTGGTCGAGGGGCTCGGATTCGAGCTGTGCGCGGTCAATTTCGTACGCCCCGACGGGGACCTGGTCGTCGCCGCCGTCACCGGCAGCGACACCGCCGAGGCGGCGATGGCCGGACGGGTGGGCTCCCGCGCCTCGTGGGAACGGCGGCTGGCCATGGGCGAACCCTGGGGCGTTCTGCGGTTCATTCCCTGCACCGAGGGCTGGATCCTCGACAAGGACGACGTCCCCCAGTTCCACCTGCCGGCACCGGTCAGCGACGACCCCGGCCGGTGGCAGCCCGGCGACCGCCTCTTCGCGCCGCTCTACACCTCGGGTAGCGAGCTCCTCGGTGTCATGTCGCTCGACCGGCCCCGCAACGGCAGGCGTCCGGGCGCCTGGACCCTGGAGGCGCTGCAGCTCTACTCCACCCAGGCCGCCATCGCGCTGTCGAACGCGCGGCTGCGCGCCAACATGCAGCGCGCCCTGGTCCGGCTCGAACGTGAGCAGCAGGCGTTGCGCGCCAGCGAGGAGAGCTTCCGGCAGGCGTTCGAGTACGCGCCCAGCGGCATGGCCGTCGCCGAGATGGGCGGTGACCAGCACGGCCGCCTGATGCGCGCCAACGACGCCCTGTGCCGACTGCTCGGGCGGCCCGCCGTCACCATGCGCCGCTACTCCTTCTCCGACCTGGTGCACCCCGAGGACATAGGCACCCTGCTGCGCACCTCACCCGAGGGCGGCCGGGCCGAACTCCGGCTGGCCCGGCGCAACGGCACCTACGTCTGGGTCTCACTGCGCAACTCCGTCGTCGCCGACGCGACCGACGGGCCGCGCTTCCTCCTGACACACGTCGAGGACATCGAGGAACGCAAGCGCCACGAGATACAGCTCGCGCACCGCGCCAGCCACGACTCCCTCACCGGCCTGCCCAACAGCGCGGAACTGCGCACCCGGCTCAGCTCCCGGCTCTGTCCCGGCCCCGGCGGCGCAGCCGCGAGTGCCGTCGGGGGCGCCGGTATCGGGCCGGTGCTCACCCAGGCGCCCAGCCCGAAGGCCGACCCGATGATCGCCCCCTTCTCCGGCCCGCCGGACGAGGCGGCGAGTCTCCGTGCGGCCGGGCTGGGCGCGCTGGAGGCATTCGAAGGACCGGTCGACACCCCGGCCTCCGGGATTCCCGTCACCCGCGGCTACGACTCTCTCCACGACCATGCCGTTCCCCCGCACCACGAAGGGGAGAAGGGGCTGGCCGTCCTCTTC
The DNA here is from genome assembly GCA_000497405.1 of Streptomycetaceae bacterium MP113-05. Taxonomy (GTDB): domain Bacteria; phylum Actinomycetota; class Actinomycetes; order Streptomycetales; family Streptomycetaceae; genus Streptomyces. The sequence goes on from KI547037.1 coordinate 261,965, forward strand.
TGCGACCTGGACGGTTTCAAGTCGATCAACGACCGATTCGGCCACCACTGCGGCGACGCCGTGCTGATCGAGGTGGCCCGCCGGCTCCCCCGCCGAGACCGACGACGTGCTGGCCAACGGCCGTGCCAAGCTCACCCGTAAGGGCTGCGACCTGCTGGTGGTCAACGAAGTGGGGGAGCTGCGCACCTTCGGTGCCGAGGAGAACGAGGCCGTGGTGCTCGGCGCCGACGGTAGTGAGACGCCCGTCCCGCACGGTCCGAAAGAGGCCCTTGCCGACACCGTCTGGGACCTGGTCCGCGACCGCCTGCCCGGTTCCGGAAGCCCCGCCGGCGCTCCCTGACGGGCTTTGCCGAGCCGGTGACGACCACGTCTCGCCGTTCCTGAGGATTTCCCTGAATCATGTCGCAGTTCGAGACGCCGTGATTCGAAAAGGCCCGGGACGGATAAACTGGTCGCGGACCGTCATCGGGCGCAGCCCCCGGAGGCGTGCCGCCATGTTCAGCCAGCAGCCGCTGCAACCCCAGGGAGCGATGTGTCCCGCCGCCTGTTCACCTCGGAGTCCGTCACCGAGGGTCACCCCGACAAGATCGCCGACCAGATCAGCGACACCATTCTCGACGCCCTGCTCAAGGACGACCCGACCTCCCGAGTGGCGGTCGAGACGCTGATCACCACGGGCCTGGTGCACGTGGCCGGCGAGGTCACCACCAAGGCGTACGCACCCATCGCCTCGCTGGTGCGCAGCAAGGTCCTCGAGATCGGCTACGACTCCTCCAAGAAGGGCTTCGACGGCGCTTCCTGCGGCGTCTCGGAGTCGATCGGCGCCCAGTCCCCGGACATCGCCCAGGGGGTCGACACCGCGTACGAGAAGCGTGTGGGGGGTGACGCAGCCGGGCAGGAGGACGACCTGGACAAGCAGGGCGCCGGGGACCAGGGCCTGATGTTCGGCTACGCCTGCGACGAGACGCCCGAGCTCATGCCGCTGCCCATCACGCTGGCGCACCGGCTCTCCCAGCGACTCTCCACGGTCCGGAAGAACGGCACCATCCCTTACCTGAGGCCGGACGGCAAGACCCAGGTCACCATCGAGTACGACGGGGACAAGGCCGTCCGCCTCGACACCGTCGTGGTCTCCTCGCAGCACGCCGCCGACATCGACCTCGACTCCCTGCTCGCCCCGGACATCCGCGAATTCGTGGTCGAGCCGGAGCTGAAGCAGCTCGTCGAGGACGGCATCAAGATCGAGACAGAAGGGTACCGGCTGCTGGTGAACCCCACCGGCCGCTTCGAGATCGGCGGTCCGATGGGCGACGCGGGGCTCACCGGCCGGAAGATCATCATCGACACCTACGGCGGCATGGCCCGGCACGGCGGCGGCGCCTTCTCCGGCAAGGACCCGTCAAAGGTCGACCGCTCCGCCGCCTACGCCATGCGCTGGGTCGCCAAGAACGTCGTCGCCGCCGGTCTGGCCGGCCGCTGCGAGGTGCAGGTGGCGTACGCCATCGGGAAGGCTGAGCCCGTCGGTCTCTTCGTGGAGACCTTCGGAACCGCCAAGGTCGAGGCGGAGAAGATCGAGCAGGCCATCGGGGACGTCTTCGACCTCCGCCCCGCCGCGATCATCCGCGACCTGGACCTGCTGCGTCCCATCTACGCCCAGACAGCCGCCTACGGCCACTTCGGCCGTGAGCTGCCGGACTTCACCTGGGAGCGGACCGACCGCGTCGACGCCCTCCGCAGGGCCACCGGCGTGTAACCGGCCGGCCAACGCGTGCCCGCCGGGGCCCGGACGTCCCGCAGACGTCCGGGCCCCGGCGGTGTGCCGGCGGTGTGACATCCGGCAACTCCGGGATGTCCGAGCCGTCTGGTAGCAAGGAAGCCGTGAGCAGCGACGACGAGAACGACGACGCCTCCGCGGCCGCGCCGCCGGAGCAGCTCGCCCTGCTCCGGGACACCGTGCGCCGCGCCGGGCCGCGCGCCAGGCCGCGCACCTGGCGCGGCGCCGCCCTGGCGCCCGGCCGTCCCGTCGCCCGCGTCCTCGTCGACAAGGGCCTGGTCCACCTCGACCGGTGTTTCGACTACGCGGTGCCCGCCGCCATGGACCAGGAGGCCGCGCCCGGTGTCCGGGTGAGGGTCCGCTTCGGTGCCGGTGAGAAGCAGGGCCGCCGCGAAGGAGGCCGACTCACGAACGGCTTCATCGTGGACCGGGTCGAGCACAGCGACTATCCCGGGGCCCTGGCGCCGCTCGCCCAGGTGCTCTCCCCGGAACGGGTACTCACCCCCGAGCTGCTCGCCCTGTGCCGCGCCGTCGCCGACCGGTACGCCGGTTCCCTCGCCGATGTCGTGCAGCTCGCCGTCCCACCGCGCATGGCCCGCGCCGAGAAGTCCCTGTCACCGCCGGCTCCGCCCCA
>KI547037.1:264382-264942 GCA_000497405.1 Streptomycetaceae bacterium MP113-05
GAGGCGCAGGACCTCGCCGTCCGGCTGCGCAACGCGATCATCCCGCCGACCCGCGTCGACGGCCGCGCGGTCCGCGTCGGCGCCAGTTTCGGTATCGGCTGGGCAGCCTGCGGCATGACGGCCGAGGAGGTCCTGCAGTCCGCCGACCAGCGGATGTACGTGGAGAAGCGGTCCCGTTCCGGCGGTCGCCGACGGGCGGGCTGAAACGTGCTGCGACCTGGAAGTTCTTCCCGCAGGCGACGCGTGATCACTTCCGCGGTGGCGTAGGGCCCGTCAGCGGGATGTAGGCTCGGCCGGATACCTGACGCAGAGGGAGTGACAGGGGATGACCGCCGAGAACCAGGGCACGGGCGCGCCGGAGGGCGACGATCCGTTCGCCTATCTGTACCGCCAGGAAGGCGGCGGCACCCAGGGTGGTGCGGCGACGCCGCAGCCCGGCGTCCCCCGGCGTTCGTACAACCAGGTCCGCGCGGTCGGCGAACGACAGTACGGCGGGGGGTACGGCGGGCAGCAGGCCCACGGCGGCCCGCAGGGATACGGCGGCCAGGCCACGCAGGCCG
>KI547037.1:265564-267731 GCA_000497405.1 Streptomycetaceae bacterium MP113-05
GTGATCGGTATCGGCACCGCGATGCTGTTCAACGACGACGGCGGCGGGACGGGCGACCCGCAGGCCGGCAACACCCCCACCGCGGGCGCACCCGGCGGCGAGGAGCAGGACCCCGGCGGCAAGGACGACGCCGGGAAGGAGAAGGAGGAGAAGGCCGACCTCCCCAAGGAGGACGCCGCCGCCCTCACCCTCAACGGCAAGGCCTCCGCCGCGACCACCATCCCCGGCTCGAAGAGCGGCTCCTACGTCGCGATGAACGCGGTCGGCTCCGGCGCCACGTGGACCACCGACCTGGAGAAGGCCGGGAAGTACAGGCTGTACATCGGCTACAGCGTGCCCGGCGAGAAGATGAAGATGTCGCTGGACGTCAACGGCAAGGCGCACGGCAGCGGCGTCAACATGGACAACTTCGCGAATGCGCCCAAGGGCGACTGGGAGAAGGGCTGGACGTTCACCTACGCCGACGTCGACCTGCAGAAGGGCCAGAACACGTTCTCCGTCGGCTGCAAGCAGGGCGACAAGTGCAACGTGCTGCTCGACCAGTTGTGGATCGCCGCGCCGAAGAACGCGTAGCGCCCGCTGGGCCGCCGTGGCCCGGCCGGTGACCCCGACGCGGGGGAAGCCGTGATGGGGGTCGCGCCGAGGTCATGCGGATCCACCCACTGGGTGCAGGTGCGCCGCCTTCCGCCGTCCGGCGTACCGCCGGTCACCCCGCCGCCGGGGGCGCGACCAGCCACTCGCCCTTCCGCATCACGGCGGTGAGGGCGAAGTCCGCGTCCAGCACCACCAGGTCGGCGTCCTTGCCGGCCGTCAGCGAGCCGACGCGGTCGTGGACGCCCAGCAGCCGCGCCGGGGTGGCGGACAGTGCGCGTACCACGTCCGGGACCGGCAGTCGGTCGATCGTGACGGCCCGGCGGAACGCCTGATCGAGGGTCAGCGTCGAGCCGGCTATCGAGCCGCCCTCCACGAGCCGGGCGACGCCGTCGCGCACCTCGACCTCCAGCGGTCCGAGCGGGTACACGCCGTCGCCCATGCCGGCCGCCCCCATCGCGTCCGTCACGAAGGCGACCCGGCCCGGCCCGGCCGCGCGGAACGCTACGCCGAGCGCCGCCGGGTGCAGGTGGGTGCCGTCGTCGATGAGCTCGACGGTGACCCGTTCGTCCTCCAGCAGCGCGGCGACCGGCCCGGGGGAGCGGTGGGCCAGCGCGGGCATCGCGTTGAAGAGATGGGTGGCCACGGTGGCGCCCGCGTCGATCGCCTCGCGCGTCGCGTCGTACGTCGCGTCGGTGTGCCCGACCGCCGCCACCACGCCGTGTTCGGCGAGAAGGCGCACCGAGTCCAGGCCGCCGGGCAGTTCGGGGGCGAGGGTCATCATCCGCGTGGTGCCGTGCGCGGCGTCCAGCAGCTTCCGTACGTCCGCCGGGTCCGGGTCGCGCAGCAGCTCCGGCTGGTGCGCCCCACAGCGGTTGCGGGCGATGAACGGGCCCTCGAAGTGCACGCCCGCCAGGTCGCCCTGCTGCACCAGTTCGCTCAGTGCGCCCGCCTGCCGGGCCAGGTCGTCGAGGTCCCCGGTCACCGTGGACGCGGCCATCGTGGTGGTGCCGTGGCGGCGGTGCGTCCCGACGACGGTGAGCGCCTCCTCGGCGCTTCCCGCGGAGAACGAGGCCCCACCACCGCCGTGCACGTGCATGTCGACGAATCCCGGCACCAGCCAGTGCCCGGTCAGATCGTGCCGGTGCACCCCGTCGTCCGCGGTCGCGGCGAGGTCCGGCGCGGAGGTCCCGTCCGGACGGGACGCCACCGCGGCGAGCGTGCGGCCCTCGACCGTCACCCGCCCGCCGTCCGCCACACCGTCCGGCAGAACCACCCGGGCTCCTGCCAGGACCGTACGTCGCGTCTGCGCCGTCATCGGCTCGCCACCTCCGCGGAGAGAAGATCCCAGGCGAGAAGGCCCGCGCCCAGGCAGCCGGCTGCGTCCCCGAGGGCCGCCGGGACGATCGAGGGGGCGTGCTGGAAGGTCAGCCGTTCGGCGACCGCCGCACGCAGCGGGTCGAGCAGCGTGGCGCCGGCCCCGGCGAGACCGCCACCGACGATCACCGTGCGCGGGTCGAGCAGAGTCACGGCGACGACGAGTCCGTCCGCCAGGGCGGCGACGGCGTCCCGCCAT
>KI547037.1:267824-270421 GCA_000497405.1 Streptomycetaceae bacterium MP113-05
CCAGGCAGCCGCGCCGTCCGCAGCCGCAGGGCGGGCCGTCCGGGCGCAGCACGATGTGGCCGATCTCGCCGGCGCCGCCGTGTGCGCCGGGTTCGATGCGGCCGTCGATCCCGATGGCCCCGGCGATCCCGGTGCCCAGCGCGATGAAGAGGAACCGGTCCACGCCGAGGCCCGCGCCGGCCCGGGCCTCGGCGAGTCCGCCTGTGCGCATGTCGTGGCCCAGCGCGACGTGTCCGGTTCCCAGCCGCTCCCGCAGCAACTGCCGCAGCGGCACGTCCCGCCAGCCGAGGTTCGCGGCGAAGACGGCCGTGCCGGCCGCCTCGTCGATGATTCCCGGTACGGCCACGCCGGCGCCGCTCGGCTCTTCCCCCAGGCGGTCGACACCCTGCGCGCGCAGGGCGTCGACGCAATCGAGCACGGCTTCCACGACCGCCTCCGGGCCACGCTCCCGGGGGGTCTCGCGGCGTGTCTCGTACAGGGGTGAGCGTCCGGGGCCCGGCCCCAGCAGCGCACCCTTCATCCTGGTGCCGCCCACATCGAGGGCGATGACGTATGGACTCACGGGAACAGTCTCCCCGTGTCCGGCGCAGAGGTCTAGTCCACTTGTGCGATCTCTGTCAGGTGTAGGGGAGTGCGGGGTTACCGGCCCGAGTAGGTTTGTCGCATGAGCGCGGAAACGGGGCGGGAGCCGGCGGAGGGCGGCCCGGCGGACACGGCGGAGGCGGCAGACGTGGAGTACGCGGCAGACGCGGCGGGGACACCCGAGGGGGCCGCCGGGGGCACGCTGTCCGAGCGGGACCGTGCTCTGCTGGCCGTCGAACGGCAGGGCTGGCCCGGGCCCGGCGAGAAGGAGCGAGCGGTCCGGGAACGGCTCGACATGTCCCCGACCAGGTACTACCAGTTGCTGAACGCGCTGCTGGACGACCCCCGTGCGCTGGCCCACGACCCGGTGACGGTCAACCGCCTCCGCCGTCGTCGCGAAGCACGGCGCGCGCGTCGCTGAGTCGTCCCGAGGGCACGGCCGGCGCGCCGCCCGCGAGGCGTGGTGCCGGTGGGGACCCCCCGTCGGTACGCTCGCCGCATGGGCAGTGACCTCGGTACCCTCCCCCCGTCCTTCACCCGGCGGTGTCCCGCCCCGATCACCCCCACCGGCCGCCGCGGCCTGGAGAGGCTTTTCACCCAGCCCGGACGCGCCCTCGTCGCGCTCGACTTCGACGGCGTCCTCGCCCCCATCGTTGACGACCCGGAGCAGGCGCGGGCCCACCCGGACGCCGTACCGGCGCTGGCCCGGCTCGCACCGCGGCTGGGCACGATCGCCGTCATCACCGGGCGCCCGGCCGCGGTCGCAGTGGAGTACGGCGGCTTCGCCGGCGTGCCGGACCTGGACGGTCTCGTCGTGCTCGGCGCCTACGGTGCCGAGACGTGGGACGCCGCCGACGGAGAGGTCCTGGCGCCGCCGCCGCACCCCTCGGTGGCCGCCGTCCGCGAGGAACTCCCCGCCGAACTCGCCGGCGTCCCCGGCACGGAGGGTGTGCACATCGAGGACAAGGGCGGCGCCGTGGCCGTGCACACCCGGCGGGCGGACAGGCCCGCCGCAGTCCTCGCCCGCCTGCGCGAGCCGATGGCCCGGCTCGCCGAACGGCACGGGCTCGTCGTCGAACCCGGTCGCATGGTGCTGGAGTTGCGTCCGCCCGGCATGGACAAGGGCCGGGCACTCACGGCGCTGGCACTCCGGACCGGGGCGACATCGGTGGTCTACGTCGGCGACGACCTCGGCGACCTGGCCGCCTTCTCCGCGGTCGACGCGCTGCGCGGCGAAGGCGTGGGCGGTCTGCTCGTGTGCAGCGGCAGCGAAGAGGTCGGTGAACTCGCCGATCGTTCCGACCTCGTGGTGGACGGCCCGGAGGGAGTGGTGGCCCTGCTGGAGGCGCTCGCCGCACCCCTGGATGCCCCCGACGACCGCCCCACGAACCCGTAACGACCGGGAACGCCGGGGGCCGTCAGGCGCGGAGCACCTCCAACTGCTCCAGGAACCAGTCCGCCGGCGGCAGCGCCGTCGCCGCATCGGCGAGCCGCCCGCACCGTTCGGCTCGTTCGGCCTTCGGCATGATCAGGGCCTGGTGCAGAGCGCGGGCGGTCTCCGCGATGTCGTACGGGTTGACGGTCAGCGCGTCCCCGGCCAGCTCGGCGTACGCTCCGGCCTCCCTGGACAGCACCAGCGCGCAGCCCTCGTCGGACACGACCGGAACCTCCTTGGCGACCAGGTTCATTCCGTCCCGGGTCGGGTTGACCAGTGCCACGTCCGCCATCCGGTAGGCGGCCAGAGAACGGGCGAAGTCGTCCTCGACGTGCAGCACCACCGGCGTCCACGCGGGTGTGCCGAACTCGGCGTTGACGGTCTCGGCGACCTCTGCCACCTCCGCGGTGTACTCCTGGTAGGCGGCCAGGTCCTGGCGCGAGGGGTACGCGAACGCCAGGTGCACCACCCGGCCCTGCCACTCCGGGTGGTCGGTGAGCAGCCGCCGGAAGGCGTACAGCCCGCGCACGATGTTCTTCGACAGCTCGGTGCGGTCCACCCGCATCACGATGCGGCGGGG
>KI547037.1:270431-271076 GCA_000497405.1 Streptomycetaceae bacterium MP113-05
CCGCCGCCGATCTGCGCGCGTAGCTGCTGGCGCCGCTCCGCGACATCCGGGCGGCGCGAACGCTCCCGGAGGAAGTCGCCGTCCGCGCCCAGCGCGTGCACACCGAGAGTGGTGGTGCGTCCTGCGTACGTCACCCGGGTGCGCCCGTCGCCGCCGGTGGCGACCTCGGCGCCGAGCACGTCCACGCAGCAGTCGGCGAAGGCGCGGGCCCAGCGGTCGGTGAGGAAGCCTGCGCGGTCTGCGCCGAGAACGCCTCGCAGCACGTCGGCGGCGACGTCGTCGGGCAGGATCCGGTAGTAGTCCGGCGGCGCCCACGGGGTGTGCGAGAAGTGCCCGATCCGCAGGTCGGGGCGGCGTTCGCGGAGCATCGCCGGGACCAGGGCCAGGTGGTAGTCCTGCACCAGGACGGCCGCGCCGTCGGCTGCCTCCTCGGCCAGGGCGTCGGCGAACGCGGCGTTGTACGTCTCGTAGCCCGCCCACTGGCGGGCGAACTCCGCGTCGAACGCGGGCTCCAGCGGCGTGGCGTAGAGCAGGTGGTGCACGAACCACAGCACGGAGTTGGCGACACCGTTGTAGGCGGCGTCGTGCACCGGGGCCGGGATGTCGAGCATCCGTACGGCCTGACCTCCGGTGTCGGCGGCGTCC
>KI547037.1:271086-281738 GCA_000497405.1 Streptomycetaceae bacterium MP113-05
GCCGCCGCCCGGCCCGTCCGGCGGCCTCCCGGTCGGCGGCCCCGAGCGCCGCGCACACCCATACGGCCCCTGCGTCCGGGCCGATCGCGCTCAGTCCCGACACGAGTCCGCCCCCACCTCGCCCGGAGAGCAGGCGGCCGGGGTCGTCGTCGGCGGGGCGGTAGGCGACGGGACCTCTGTTCGACGCGACGAGTACCCGGGCGGAACGCTCAGCGACCATGGCGGGAGCCTAGCCCCAAGGCCGTGAAGTTATGGCTCGGGTGGGGTTGTCCAGGGGCCTTGATGTGCGGTTTCGTCGGACATGAGGAGCGGAGCCCCGGTAGAACTGGCAGTCGACGAAGATAAGCCGTTCACGAAATCCGGAGGCTCCGCTGTCCGAACAGTGTGCCATCACGCGTACCGTCACGGTGGCCGGAGGCCGGTTTGCGCCCGGTCATCTCGGTGAACTCACTCAGCTGGTGCCGTTCGAGATGGTTGATGCGGCGTTGAGTGCGACCAGGGCCGTGCAGTCGCGGCTGCGGGATCTGCCATCCCGGGTCGTGGTGTACCTGGTCCTGGCCGGGTGCTTGTTCCCGGAGACGGGCTACCTCGGTGTGTGGCGCAAGCTCACCGGGGCGCTGGCCGGTCTGCCGGTGGTATCGCCGTCGGCGAGTGCGCTGGCTCAGGCCCGCCGCCGTGTCGGCGGCAAGCCGCTGCGGTGGCTGTTCGACCTGCTGCGGGGCCCGGCCGCGACCGGGCACGGGCAGGGGGTCCGCTGGCACGGTCTGCTGGTGGCCGCGCTGGACGGCACCATCCTGACGGTCCCCGACACCCCCGCCGTCATGACCCGGTTCACCAAGCAGGCCGGCAACCACGGCGGGACCGGATACCCGCAGGTCCGTCTGCTCGCCCTGGTCGCCTGCGGCACCCGCACCGTCATCGACGCGGTGTTCGGCCCCGCCACCTCAGGCGAGACCACCTACGCCCCGCGTCTGCTGCCCAGCCTGCGGCCCGGGATGATCCTGCTGGCCGACCGCAACTTCGGCGCTCAAAACCTCGTGTCCGGCATCGCGGCCACCGGAGCCGAGGTCCTGGTCCGGCTCAAGAACGGCCGCCGCCTGCCCGTCCTGGCCCGCTACCGGGACGGCTCCTATCTCTCGGCGCTGGGCGGCCTGCGGGTCCGCGTCATCGACTGCGAGATCACCGTCACCACCACCGCCGGGAAACACACCGGCCTCTACCGGCTGGCCACCACTCTGCTCGACCACCACCGTCACCCGGCGGCCGAACTGACCACGCTGTATCACCAGCGCTGGGAGATCGAAACGGCCTACCTGGAACTGAAGTCGACCATCCTGGGCGGCCGGGTCCTGCGGGCCCGCACTCCCGAAGGCATCGACCAGGAGATCTACGCCCTGCTGATCGTCTACCAACTGCTACGGACCGCCATGACGGACGCCACCAGCACCCTATGCGGCACTGGTCACGACCGCGCCAGCTTCAGCATCGCGTGGCAGACCGCCCGCGACCAGGTCATCCAGGCCGCGGGCGTCATCGCCGACACCGTCATCGATCTCGTTGGCACCATCGGCCGGCACGTCCTGGCCGACCTGCTGCCCCAGCGGCGGCTACGCGTCAGCCCCCGCATCGTCAAACGCGCCATCTCCAAGTACCAAGCCCGCGGCCCCCGCATCGACCGGGCCAGCTACAAGGCCACCACCAGCATCAACATCGTCACAGCTGCAGGCCCTTGACGACGCGCCCCAACCGCAAACTTCACGGCCTTGAGCCTAGCCCTCCGCGCTTCCGCGCAAACGTAGCCGACTCTCGCGCTGCCACCGCGTCACCGCCGGCGTCCGTCCCCGTCCCGCCCCTCCCGCTTCTTGGGCGGGTCGAAGGAACACGGGGTCAGCCGGGACGCCGGCCGGAGTATTCGGGAACCGTGCACATCGGGGGGCGCTCGACCGCGTCGACGTCGTGGGTCCTGGCGGCGAAATCACCCGTGTCCGTACGGGCGAACTGGGTGAGCCGCGGACGTGGGGACGCGTCCTCACGCGCCGAGCGCACCTGTGCCGTCCGGTAGATCGCCGCGGCCATCCGGCCCAGTGCCTGGCCGTCCTGGTGGCGGTGCCGCCTCACACCCACGTCGACCTGGGCGAGGGCGTCCAGGCCGACGGCCTCGAGCGCGTCCACCAGCAGCCCCAGCTCGACGCCGTACCCGACCGGGAACGGCAGCCGTTCCAGCAGCCCGCGTCGTGCCGCGTACTCGCCGCCGAGCGGCTGCACGAAGCCCGCGAGCCGCGGCCAGTGCAGGTTGAGCAGCGGACGGGCGACCAGCTCCGTGACGCGCCCGCCGCCGTCCGGACTGTCGCCGAGGGGACGGTCGTACACCGCCTTCACCAGCTGCAGTGCCGGATCGGTGAGCAGCGGCCCGACGGTGCCGGCGACGAAGTCGGACGAGAAGCTCCGAAGGTCGGCGTCGACGAAACAGACGATCTGACCGCTGGTGGCGAGCAGCGAGCGCCACAGCACCTCGCCCTTGCCCGCGACCGTGGGGAGCCGGGGGAGCACCTCGTCACGGTGCACGACCTTCGCGCCCGCCGCCCCCGCGACCTCCGCGGTACGGTCGGTGGAGCCGGAGTCGAGCACGATCAGCTCGTCGACCAGGGGGAACGGCCCATCCATCAGGTCGCGCCGGATGACGGTCACGATGTCCCCGACGGTCGCCTCCTCGTCGAGCGCGGGCAGCACCACGCTGACGCTCCCGTCGGCGCCCGCCGCACGTTTCGCCGCCGCCAGCGTCTCGCGCGGCCGGTCGGCCGCCGCCCACGAGCGGTGGTCCAGCCAGTCGCGGACCTCGTCCAGCACGTGTCCTCTCCTGCTGCTCCGGGATCGTCGTAGTGCCCGGCCGCCCACTGGGCGAGCCGCGCGTCTCGCTGTTCGGACACGGCAAGGGCGTGACCGGAGCATTCGGTTACAGTCTTGAACAACGCGACCGGCCCGGCCATGCCGGGGTCGGCGCCGGGGTCCGAGTCACCCCGACCACAACTTCACACCGCTCATCCAGAGGGGCAGAGGGAACGGCCCGTTGAAGCCCCGGCAACCCTCCAGCCGGTCCTGCGCATCCAGGCGGGGCTCCCGGCTAGGGAAGGTGCCAATTCCGTCTCGTGACGAGATACGCCACGGGGAAGATGAGGAGAAAGGGCCTCGCCTTCATGGCTGTGCACACTCCGCAGAAGCCGGGCGGCAACACCGCCGCCACCTCCACCGTCTCGCTCGGCCCCGCCGCCGCCCTGTCCTGTCGCGAGTGCGGCGCCCGCAACCCGCTCGGCCCGGTCTTCGCGTGCGAGGAGTGTTTCGGGCCGCTCGAGGTCGCCTACGACCTTCCGACCGGCGACCCGGAGGGTCTGCGGAAGCGGATCGAGGCCGGTCCGGACACCATGTGGCGGTATGCACCGCTGCTGCCCGTACCCGCAGACGTCGCCGAGCAGCCCAACACCCATCCCGGCTTCACCAAGCTGGTGAAGGCCGGCAACCTGGCCCGCGAACTGGGCGTGACCGCGGCCGGCGGTTCGCTGCACGTCAAGGACGACTCGGGCAACCCGACGCACTCCTTCAAGGACCGCGTCGTGGCCATCGCCGTCGAAGCCGCTCGCGCCTTCGGCTTCACCACCCTCTCCTGCTCCTCCACCGGTAACCTCGCCGGCGCGGTCGGCGCCGCGGCGGCCCGGGCCGGCCTCCGGTCCTGCGTGTTCGTTCCGCACGACCTGGAGCAGGCGAAGGTCGTGATGGCCGCGGTCTACGGCGGTGACCTGGTCGGTATCGAGGGCACCTACGACGACGTGAACCGCTTCTGCTCCGAGCTCATCGGCGACCCGCTGGGCGAGGACTGGGGCTTCGTGAACGTCAACCTGCGCCCGTACTACGGCGAGGGCTCCAAGACCCTGGCCTACGAGATCGCCGAACAGCTCGGGTGGCGGCTGCCCGACCAGATCGTCATCCCGATCGCATCCGGTTCGCAGCTCACCAAGATCGACAAGGGGTTCAAGGAGCTGATCGCCCTCGGCCTGGTCGAGGACCGGCCGTACCGGATCTTCGGAGCCCAGGCGGAGGGCTGCTCCCCGGTGTCCCGCGCCTTCAAGGACGGCCACGACGTGGTGCGCCCGGTGAAGCCGGCGACGATCGCCAAGTCCCTGGCGATCGGCAACCCGGCGGACGGCCCGTACGTGCTGGACATCGCACGTCGCACCGGCGGTGCGGTCGAGGACGTGACGGACGCGCAGATCGTCGAGGCGATCATGCTGCTGGCCCGTACCGAGGGCGTCTTCGCGGAGACCGCGGGCGGGGTGACGGTCGGCGTCACCCGCAAGCTGCTGGAGGCCGGCGTGCTGGACCCGTCCCTGACCACGGTGGTGCTCAACACCGGGGACGGTCTGAAGACCCTGGACGCGGTGGCGGAGACCGCCCGGCCCAGCGCGACCATCCGTCCCAGCCTGGAGGCGTTCCGCGAGGCCGGCCTCGGCTGAGCGCCGTACGCAGCGCGCACAGGACAAGACCTGTCACTGAACGAGAAGGGTGAACTCATGAGCGTGAACGTCCGCATCCCGACCATCCTGCGCACCTACACCGGCGGCCGGGCCGAGGTCACCGCCGAGGGTGCGACGCTCTCCGAGGTACTGGCCGACCTCGAGAAGCACCACACCGGCATCGGCGCCCGCGTGCTGGACGACGCAGGAAAGCTGCGCCGCTTCGTGAACGTGTACGTGAACGACGACGACGTGCGCTTCGCCGCCGGTCTGCAGACGTCGACACCGGACGGCGCGGGCGTCTCGATCATCCCCGCGGTCGCCGGCGGCTGCTGACCGCCCGGGGGAACGCCGGAATCGCCCGCTCCGAACGAAACGGAGTGGGCGATTCCGCGTTTAAGGAAGGGAGTAGGGTGACACCACCCCTCTCCTGTGAATGCTGCACGCATATGAGCACGCAGCAACTTCCCTCCGAATTCGGTGTCGCATTTGTCGCACCCGCACCGGTTTGCCTGCTCCTGAATGCCCGGCTTTTCCTCGACTTCTCCGGCAAGGCGTGAGATGTCGTACCCGGATTTCTCATCTGCCTGCCCTGTTGCAGACGGCGTTCGGGCAGATACATTCAGCGGCGGTCGACGCGTTCCGGCGCACATCCTTGGCCCTGTGCCGGGGGTGAGGTCTGACCCGAGTCCGCGAAGTGCGGGCTCGTGCAAGGGCCAGTAATAGGGGAGTTGGCAATGGCTCAGGGCACCGTCAAGTGGTTCAACGCGGAGAAGGGTTACGGCTTCATCGCGGTCGACGGTGGTGCGGACGTGTTCGTCCACTACAGCGCGATCCAGATGGACGGCTACCGCACCCTGGATGAAGGACAGCGAGTGGAGTTCGAGATCTCGCAGGGTCAGAAGGGGCCGCAGGCGGACATGGTCCGCATGGCCGGCTGAGCGCCGACCGGTACCGACCGACGTAACCGACAGCAGGGCCCGTGCCTCCCGGAGGCACGGGCCCTCGCTTGTGCTCCGGCCGCTCCGGGGTGCCCTCCCCTCCGGCCTGCTCCCCCGGAGACGCTTGCACTCCAGGGGTGAGAGTGCTAATTATTGCGTTAGCACTCTGAAGGTGAGAGTGACAGCAGGACCGGGTCCGGTGAGGCCCGCAGGCCGGGCGGGGCAAGGAACCGCCGGGTCCGCAGGCCGTCCGTCGCGGGCGCCGGCACGGTCCTTCGAAGCCACCCCAGTCCGGGAGGACCACTTCCATGGCCAAGATCATCGCGTTCGACGAGGAGGCGCGGCGCGGCCTCGAGCGCGGGATGAACCAGCTCGCCGACGCCGTCAAGGTCACGCTCGGCCCCAAGGGCCGCAACGTCGTGCTGGAGAAGAAGTGGGGCGCCCCCACCATCACCAACGACGGCGTCTCCATCGCCAAGGAGATCGAGCTCGAGGACTCCTACGAGAAGATCGGCGCCGAGCTGGTCAAGGAGGTCGCGAAGAAGACGGACGACGTCGCCGGTGACGGCACGACGACCGCGACCGTCCTGGCCCAGGCGCTGGTCCGCGAGGGTCTCCGCAACGTCGCCGCCGGCGCCAACCCGATGGCGCTGAAGCGCGGCATCGAGCGCGCCACCGAGGCCGTCTCCGCCGCTCTGCTGGAGCAGGCCAAGGACGTGGAGACCAAGGAGCAGATCGCCTCCACCGCCTCCATCTCCGCCGCCGACAACCAGATCGGCGAGCTCATCGCCGAGGCGATGGACAAGGTCGGCAAGGAAGGCGTCATCACCGTCGAGGAGTCGCAGACCTTCGGGCTCGAGCTCGAGCTCACCGAGGGCATGCGCTTCGACAAGGGCTACATCTCGGCCTACTTCGCCACCGACATGGAGCGCATGGAGGCGGAGCTCGAGGACCCATACATCCTCATCGTCAACTCCAAGATCAGCAACGTGAAGGACCTCCTTCCGCTGCTGGAGAAGGTCATGCAGTCGGGCAAGCCCCTGCTGATCATCTCGGAGGACGTCGAGGGCGAAGCCCTGTCCACCCTCGTGGTGAACAAGATCCGCGGCACCTTCAAGTCCGTCGCCGTCAAGGCCCCGGGCTTCGGCGACCGTCGCAAGGCCATGCTCGGCGACATCGCCATCCTCACCGGTGGCCAGGTCATCTCCGAGGAGGTCGGCCTCAAGCTGGAGAACGCCGGTCTCGAGCTTCTCGGCCGCGCCCGCAAGGTCGTCATCACCAAGGACGAGACCACCATCGTCGACGGTGCCGGCGACAGCGAGCAGGTCCAGGGCCGGGTCAACCAGATCCGCGCCGAGATCGAGAACTCCGACTCGGACTACGACCGCGAGAAGCTCCAGGAGCGCCTCGCGAAGCTGGCCGGCGGCGTGGCCGTCATCAAGGCCGGCGCCGCCACCGAGGTGGAGCTCAAGGAGCGCAAGCACCGCATCGAGGACGCCGTGCGCAACGCCAAGGCGGCCGTCGAGGAGGGCATCGTCGCCGGCGGCGGCGTCGCCCTGCTGCAGGCCACCTCGGTCTTCGAGAAGCTGGAGCTGGAAGGCGACGAGGCCACCGGTGCCCAGGCCGTCAAGCTGGCTCTGGAGGCCCCGCTCAAGCAGATCGCGGTCAACGCCGGTCTCGAGGGTGGTGTCATCGTCGAGAAGGTGCGCAACCTGAAGGTCGGTCACGGCCTCAACGCCGCCAACGGCGAGTACGTCGACATGATCGCCGAGGGCATCATCGACCCGGCCAAGGTGACGCGCTCCGCGCTGCAGAACGCCGCCTCCATCGCGGCGCTCTTCCTCACCACCGAGGCCGTCATCGCCGACAAGCCCGAGAAGGGCGGCGCAGCTGCCGACCCGACCGGCGGCATGGGCGGTGACATGGGCTTCTGATCCTCACGGATCGACGCCTGAACCACCGGACGGCCCCCTCCCGCGATGCGCGGAGGGGGCCGTCCGCATGTGCGGGTGGCCCCCCGGGTGGCCACCCGAACCGGTGAACGGGCCAGGACGCTCGTTAGACCTTCGACCCTTACGGCTACCCGGTCGACGCGAGAAAGCGGCCGGACGGCGGTGGGGCCGCCGGGAGACGGAGGGTCACGGACCATGGCGCGAGAAGACCCGGAGACGGCGCAGGACGGACGACACCGTACGGCGGGGCGCCGCGGGCACCGTCCCCCGGCAGAAGGGCCCGCCGACCTCCCCCGGCGTTCCTGGGGAGCAGTCCTCAACAGGACTGCCAAGGAATTCCAGGAGGACGAGCTCACCGACAAGGCCGCCGCCCTCACCTACTACGGTGTGCTGGCGCTCTTCCCCGCGCTGATCGCGGTGGTGTCCGTCACGAGGCTGCTCGGCAGCGACGCGATCCGGTCCGTCATCGACGAACTGGGCGGCCTCGCCCCCGGACCCGTGAAGTCGACGCTGACCAGCATCCTGGAACAGGTCCAGGGGAGCGGCGGTGCCGGGATCGCGCTGGTCGTCGGCCTGGTGCTGGCGGTCTGGTCCGCGTCCGGCTACGTCGCGGCCTTCATGCGGGCCGGCAACCACGTCTACGACATCCGCGAAGGCCGCCCGTTCTGGAAGACGCTGCCCATCCGCTTCTTCACCACCGTCGCGGTCCTGGTGATGCTGGCCCTGGTCGCGGTCGCGGTGGTGGTCAGCGGCGGCGTCGCCCGAACGGTCGGGGACGCCCTCGGGCTGGGCGACACGGCCGTCACCGTCTGGTCCATCGCCAAATGGCCGGCGACGGTCCTCCTGGTCGGCTTCGTCTTCTCGCTGCTGTACTGGGCGGCGCCGAACGTGCAGCGCCGGTTCCGCTGGGTGACCCCCGGAGGCCTGCTGGCGGTGCTGATCTGGATCGTCGCCTCGGTCGCCTTCGCTTTCTACGTGGGGAACTTCAGCAGCTACAACCAGACGTACGGGAGCCTCGCCGGCGTCATCGTCTTCCTGATCTGGCTGTGGATCTCCAACATCGCGATCCTGCTCGGCCTGGAGTTCAACGCCGAGCTGGAACGGGAGCGCGCCGTGGAGACCGGACATCCCGTCGAGGAGGAGCCGTACGCGGAGCCCGGGGACACCCGGAAGATGTGACCGCGATCCGGTGACTCGGGCCCCGTGACCGGGGTCGCGGGCGGTCGGTCCGGTCAGTTCCGCGCCTCCCGCAGGGCCGCCCGCAGGTGGCCGTCCGACTCGGTGAGCAGCCGCTCCGCGGTCGGCGCGTCCACGTCACCGAGCAGGGTGAGGATCGCGCTCTTCACCTCGCCGCCGGTAGCCGAGAGAGCCTGCTCGATCTCCTCCTCCGAGGCGCCGGTGGCCAGCGCGACGATCCGCCGGGAGCGGGCCCGCAGTTTGGCGTTCGACGCCCGCAGGTCGACCATCAGGTTCCCGTAGGTCTTGCCCAGCCGGATCATGGTGAGCGTCGACAGCATGTTGAGCACCAGCTTCTGCGCGGTGCCCGCCTTCAGCCGGGTCGAGCCGGTCAACAGCTCGGGGCCGACGACCACCTCGATGCCGTGGTCCGCCGCCGCCGCCAGCGGCGAACCCGCGTTGCACGCCAGCCCCACGGTCAGAGCCCCGAGCCGGCGCGCGTGTTCCACGGCGCCGACCGCGTACGGGGTGCGGCCGGAGGCCGAGACGCCGACGACCGAGTCGTCCGGGCCGACGTCCAGCCCGTCGAGGTCTGCGGCGGCCAGCTGGGTGCTGTCCTCGGCACCCTCGACGGAGGTGACCATCGCCGAGGGGCCACCCGCGATCAGTCCGGCCACCTGTTCCGGGGCCGTGTTGAAGGTCGGCGGGCACTCGCTGGCGTCCAGCAGGCCCATCCGTCCGGCCGTTCCGGCGCCCGCATAGACGAGCCGGCCGCCGCGTGCCATCCGGTCGGCGATGCCGTCGATCGCGGCGGCGATCACCGGCAGCTGCTCGGCGACGGCCGCCGGAACGGTGGCGTCCTCGGCGTTCATGAGCCTGGCGATCTCCAGCGTGGGCAGCCGGTCGATCTCGGCCAGCTCGCTGCGGTAGGCCTCGGTGGTCAGCGTGTCCAGCTGGGCGCGCAGCTCGTGGGGGGACGCGCTGCGCGAGGGGTCGGCGGTCGAGGTCATGGCGGGAGGGAGCTCTTTCCGGTGCGGGAGGTGGGGGTGACGTACGGGCGGGCGCCCGCCCCGTCGGTGGTACACGGGCCACGGGGTGGGGTGCCGGCCGGACCGGGGCGTCGAGGGGCGGGTGCTCAGCGCTGGCGGGGCGTGTGGCGGTGCGCGAGCGCCTCGTAGGAGGCGGACAGCGCGGGCGCCGCTGTCTCGTAGGTGCGCTGCGCGACGCCTATGAACAGGATGTCGATCACGAGCAGCTGGCTGGTGCGGCTCGACATCGCGGCCGGACGAAGTTCGCTCTCCCGCGCGGTGGAGGTGGTGAGAACGTGGTCGGCGTACTGCGCCACCTCGCCGTCCGGGCGTCCGGTGAGGGCGATCGTCGTGGCGCCGTGGTCGAAGGCGACCCGCAGCGGCTCTATCACGTCCACGGTACGACCCGAGTGGGTGATGGCGAGCGCGACGTCGCCGGCGCGGAGCTGTACTGCGTTGGTCACGGCGAGGTGCGGGTCGGCGTGTGCATGGGCGACCAGGCCGATGCGGAGCAGCTTCTGTGCCAGGTCCTGACCGACCAGCGAGGACGCGCCGACGCCGTAGACGTCCACCCGGCGGGCCGAGGCGAGCGCCCCCACGGCCGCCTCCACCTGGCCGGTGTCCAGGGCTGCGGCGGTGTCGGCGAGCGTCTGCTGCTCGTCGTGCGCCAGCTTGGTCACCACGTCCGCGATCGGGTCGTCCACGGCGATGTCGGCGGTCACCGAAGGTGCGGCCCCCGACTCCTGCTGCGCCGCCAGCCCGGCGAGGGCCAGGCGCAGGTCACGGTAGCCGGGATAGCCGAGCAGCCGAGAGGTGCGTACCACCGTGGCCTCGCTGGTGCCGGTGCGTTCGGCGAGCCCGGTGACGGTCAGCCGGGAGCAGCCGGCCGGGTCGTGCGCGACGGCTTCGGCGACGCGCTGCATGGAGCGGGTCATGGAGGGGGCCATCGTCCGCACCTTGGCGGCGAGGGCGGCCGGCCCGGGCGGCCCGGGAGGCGCTGCGTGGTGGTGGGCGCGCCGCGCCGCGGCGGCCCGGCCGTCCGGCCCGGCA
>KI547037.1:281748-282622 GCA_000497405.1 Streptomycetaceae bacterium MP113-05
TCCGGAGAAACTTTCCTTCACGCTGTACGTCACGGAAGGAAGATATTTTCAGCACCGGTCTCCGTCAAGGGGTGGGTACGGCGGCGTCCTCCGGGGAGAACGGTTTCCCCACCGGCCGACCGCCATCCGCGGTCGAACTTTGGTCCAATGGGAGGCATGGACATGGACCGGCAGCCACCCCAGACCCAGGCGCTCGAGCAGGCTCTGCACACTGCGCGGGCACTCGTCCTCGCCGACCTCACCGCGGGCGACGTCGCCCACGCGGACGTCGTCTCCCTGGTGGAGGACGCCGTGGTGCACCGCCGCTGGTGGGTCGAGCAGTGGCCGGACGGCGTCGCCTTCGTCGAGGGCCTGGTGGCCCAGGACGTCCAGGACGCCCTGCTCGAGCGATACGGCCGGTGGCCGCTGTGCCCGGTCTGCGGCGGGTCGGACCTGCATGCGCTGGAGATCGAGCCGGCGCTCGGCGAGAATCCGCGCTGGGTCTGTGCCAAGACGGCGACCGCCGTCGCTCGCGTCGGTTCCCTGGGCGGGGGGTCCTGACCGCCGATGACGGTCTACATCGACCCGCCGGTCTGGCCCGGTCACGGCCGCATGTGGTCCCACCTGGTGAGCGACAGTTCGTACGACGAACTGCATGACTTCGCCGCGGTGATCGGCTGCCCGCTTCGCGCCTTCGACCGCGACCACTACGACGTGCCCGCCGAGCGTTACCCGGCCGCCGTCCACCACGGAGCGGTGGAGGTCGGCAGCAAGGAACTCGTCCGCCGACTGCGGGACGCCGGCCTCCGCCGCCGGGCGCCCGGGCCCGGAGTCACCGGGCGGTAGGCGGGGGGCCCGGAACGAGGGCTGCCCGGGCTCAGCGGCGGGGGGGGGG
>KI547037.1:282632-286662 GCA_000497405.1 Streptomycetaceae bacterium MP113-05
CACGTCCTCCGTCTCGCGTGGCCGGTCGGACCCGGCGTGAGTGCGGGTGACCACGGGGGAGGCGTCGGAGGGAGGGCGCATCCGGGAGGCCACCGCCGTCGCCAGGAGGGCCGTGACCGCGAGGCCGGCACCCGTCCAGGCCACGGCGGCGAAGCCCCAGCCCGCGCTGATGACCAGGCCGCCCAGCCACGGGCCGAGCGTGTTGCCGATGTTGAACGACGCGGTGGTGGTCGCCCCGGCCAGGGTGGGTGCGGCGTCGGCGACGTTGAACATCCGCGCGTTGAGGGCGGGAGCGGCGCTGAAGACCGCCAGCCCGAGGAGGAACGACAGCACGATCGCGGCCACCGGAATGTGGGCGAGCAGGGCCAGAGCCGTGAGGACCACTGCAGCGGCGGAGATACCGGCGTAGATCGTGCCGAAAAGGTGGGCGTCCGCGACGCGTCCGCCCACCGAGGTGCCGATCAGCGCCCCGAACCCGAAGAGCGCCAGCACCCACGGCACCCAGCTCTCCGACAGCCCGGCGGTGCGCGTCAGGATCGGAGACAGGTAGGAGAAGACGCAGAAGCCCGTCGCGGCGGTCGCGGCGATGGTCACCAGCGTGACCCACACCTGCCGGTCACGGTAGATGCGCAGCTCACGGCGGAGGTTGGGGGCGGCGTCCCCCGTCGGCGGCTTCGTGCGCGGCACCATCGCCACCACGCCGACCAGGCCCGCCGCCGACATGGCGGCCACCGCCCAGAACGCCGCCCGCCATCCGGCGCTCTGCCCGAGGAACGCTCCGGCCGGAACACCCGCGATGTTCGCGATGCTCAGCCCGCCGACCATCACGGCCATCGCCCGGGCCCGCGCGTTCACCGGCACCAGGGACACCGCGACGGCCGCGCCCACCGCCCAGAACCCCGCGCACGCCAGGGCGCTGACCACGCGGGACGCGAACAGCACCTCGTACGAGGGGGACAGTGCGCCGGCCACCTGCCCCAGGCCGAACACGGCCAGCAGTGCGATCAGCGTCGTGCGGCGCGGCAGCCGCAGCGTGGCGGCAGCGAGCAGGGGGGCACCCACGACCATGCCGATGGCGAACGCCGACACCAGCAGCCCGGCCTGCGGGATGGACACGTCCATGTCGCGGGCCAGCGGTTCGAGGATCCCGGAGAGCATGAACTCCGAGGTGCCGAGCGCGAAGACGGACAGGCCCAGGACGTAGACGGCTGCCGGCATCCGGCTCCGGGAGGAGGTGCCGGAGGCGGCCGGGGCGGGGTACGAGTCGGCATTCGGTACGTCGGCGGGCATGTTCAACCAACTGTTCATCCGTTCGGCGGCATTCCCGCCTCGGCTCCACCGTGTCGGACGTCTCAGGGCCGACGGCCGAGCAGGGACAGCACGTGCTCCTGCGGGGTGGCCGTCGCCGCGACGTCCACAGGCGGGTCGAAGATGCCGGGGATGCCGTCCTTCCCGATCATCGGCCTCACCCGTTCCAGCAGGTCGTTCGCGAGTGTCTCCGGGATCACGGCGGACCGCCCGATCCCGGACGCCAGGTCCCAGGCGTGGACGGCCAGGTCGGTGGTCATCTGCCAGCCGTACGCGTCGGACGCCTCCCGGCCGCCGGTGACGTGCACCTGCCCCTCAAGCGCCCCCGGTGCGTGGAACGCCTCGTGCGACGGCGCGCCTGCCGCCTCCCAAGCCGCCACCGGCTGGTCGCCCAGCACGTCGCCCTCGAAGCGGTCGCCGACCTCGGCCAGCGTCGCGCCGCGCAGCAGATGCGGTGCCCACAGGTGTTCCCCGGTCACGTGGTTGACCAGGTCGCGGACGCTCCACTCGGCACACGGGGTCGCCGAGTGCCACTGCTCGGTCCCGACCTCGTGCACCAGCCGGTCCCACTCGGCGTAGGCGGTGTCGAACGCGTCGATGAGTTCCATCCGTCCATGGTGCGCCGATCGTCAACGCTGACGCATCCGCACCATCCGAACGGGCGGACGTACGCCCGAACGGCCCATTCTTCGTGCGGACGGGGTGATCATGGTGTCGGGGATCAGGCTTGCGCGTAGCCTGACGAGTACGAGAGGGAGGTACGCGTGACCGTCACCGCCGACCCCGTCACCGAGATCATGGAAGATGCGCCGGACCCCATCGATCAGTTGAGCGCGCTCGAAGAGGCCTATGGAGAGCCTGTCCGGGCGCAGTACGTCGAGAGGGGCGCGTTCTTGCCGCCGCAACCGGACGACCAGCACATGGACGCCGCGCTGGAGTTCTGCATCCAGTTGCGCACCGCAGGCTTCCCACTCGCCGGTATGGGCATCGGCCTGAGGTGTGGTGTCAAGTACGAACGGACGCAGGCCCTGCTCATCCCGGACTTCTACGTGAAGCACCGGCGTCCCACAGACCTCGACGAGGCGTACCGCCGCACGCACAAGGGCTGGTACTCCATCGACCTGCTCGCACTCGTAGGGGAGGTCACCTCGACCAACCACGAGACGGACACCGGCCCGAAGTACCGCACGTACGCGGCGGCCGGGGTGCCGGTGTACGTGCTTCTGCACCGACGCGAGGGTAAGGCGTACGCCTTCTCCGACCCGGTGAGCGATCCGGAGCGCGGGGAACCGCACTACGCGACGAAGACCGAGGTGGAGATCGGCCGGCCACTGCCGCTCCCGGAGCCCTATCCGGGGCTGGAGACGGCCTTCCTGCTGGAGAAATAGCACCCCGAAGCCCGGCTGGGCCTCGGGCGTCAGACGCTCAGCAGGTCGAGTTCGCCGCGCAGGTTGTGGCGCGCGGCACGCTCCCAGTGGGTGCGGCCGTGTGGGGTGCGGAAGAGCTGCGGTAGGTCGAGCAGCTGACGCAGCACCGCCGTCCGGCCCTCACGGAACAGCTCGTCCGGTACGAAGCCGTACTCCCGGCGCACCGAGGCGGCGTAGTGCGCGTACTGCTCTGGTGAACCGGCGAGCACCGCCAGGTCCGCGTCGCACAGCGTCTCGCCGTTCGTGTCGTCCGGTGCCGGCGCGTGCGTGACCGTCAGCCGCACCAGCCGCGCCACCTCCGTCGTCGTCGCGTCCGGTACCCCCGCCTCGGGCAGGGCGCGCTCCGCGAGCTGAGCGCTGCGCTCCTCGTTCTCGCTGCGGTCCGGGCGGTACACCGCATCGTGGAACCAGGCGGCCAGCCGTACGGCGTCCGGATCGGCGGCGTGCGCGGCCAGCTCGTCCACCCGGTCCAGTACGGCGAGCAGGTGGCGCACCGTGTGGTAGTGCCGCTGTCGCTCCTCCCACCTGGTGAGCAGGTCCCGCCCGTACGGCTCCGGGTCCGCCCCGGCGGCCCCGGAGCGTGCCCGTTCCAGCAGGTCACGCCACCGTTGCAGCAGGGCGTCTCGGTCCGGCCCCGGCTCCTGAGGGGCTGGGGTCCTACCCCCGCCCGAACGGGAGTAGGACCCCAGCCTCTGATGCGGCTCGGGCACGTACGGAATCCCGGAAGGCATACCGCCATTGTGCCCGCCCGTCCCGCCCAGGGCCGGGCGGCGGTTCTCTCGGTGGCTCCGGTCTTTTCGGTGGGCGGGCGGTATGGCAGTCTGTGCTACATGTCTAGACCAATGCTCGAGGTGATCGCGCTGGACGCGGCCGACGCGCGGGCCGCGCGGGACGGAGGGGCGGACCGCCTCGAACTGGTCACGGACATGGCCGCCGACGGTCTCACACCGTCGCGGGCGACCCTCGCGGCCGTGCGGGCCGCCATCGATCTGCCGGTGCGGGTGATGCTGCGCGCGGCGGACGGCTTCTCGGCCGGCGGGCCGGAGGGGATCGAGGCGTTGTGCGCCCAGGCGGAGGTGCTGCGCGCGGAGGGTGCGGAGGAGTTCGTGCAGGGCTTCCTGGACGACTCCGGCCAGCCCGACATCGACGCGGTCGGTGCGCTGCTCGCCGCGACGGGCGGCTGCCCGTGGACGTTCCACCG
The DNA here is from genome assembly GCA_000497405.1 of Streptomycetaceae bacterium MP113-05. Lineage (GTDB taxonomy): Bacteria > Actinomycetota > Actinomycetes > Streptomycetales > Streptomycetaceae > Streptomyces. The sequence continues at coordinate 286,569 of KI547037.1, forward strand.
TGCCGTCGACCGGGCGGCGGACCGTGACGGCCTGCGCAAACGGCTGGCCGAACTGCCCGGCCCGGACGCGATCCTCACCGCCGGCTCCGCGGCC
>KI547037.1:286672-289959 GCA_000497405.1 Streptomycetaceae bacterium MP113-05
GCGCTGCTCGACGCGTAGATCCGCCCAGCGGTCAGAGTTCGTACGCCTCGGCGTCCACCCCCGCCCGGGAGGCGCAGTGCGCCCGCATGCGTTCACATCTCCCGCGACGGGGAAGGGAGAACAGCGGAACGCGTCAACCGTCCGACTCTCACCGGAGGTGAACCGTGCGGGCCGTACGACTCCCCTGGTGGATCTCGGCACCCCTGGCCCTCGTCGTCCTGGTCGCCCTGCTCGCGACCGCAGGGCGGCTCGACCTGATACCCGGGCTGCCGGACCCCTTCGAGAGCGAGACGAAGGACCGCACCGGCCCCACACTGCTCAAGTCCATTCAGGACATGAGCCGTTACCAGGCCGCGTCCGGCAACTTCCAGGTGGTCGTCGACCTGGAGAAGGATGCGAAGTACCTGCCGGATGCCCTGGTCGGCGAGCGCACCCTCTTCGTCGGGGCGGGTTCGGTCGGCGCGTACGTCGACCTCGGCGGCGTCGGCAGGAAGGCGGTGAAGGTGAACGAGGCCCGCACGTCCGCCACCCTCACCCTGCCCCACGCCGAACTGGAGGAGCCTGCCCTGGACGTCGACCGCTCTCACGTCGTCGCGCGGGAACGCGGCCTGTTCGACCGGTACGCGGACTGGTTCTCCGACAACCCGGGCAACGAGAAGAAGGTGCGGCAGACGGCGGTGAAGCACATCGGCGAGGCAGCCCAGGAAAGCGGCCTCCGCAAGCGAGCGGAGAAGAACACCACGCAGATGCTGGAGCAACTGCTGCGCTCCCTCGGCTTCGACGACGTGAGGGTCACGTACCGGTGAGCGCTCGCGGCAGCGGCGCCGAGTGCACCACGGTGAGTCCGGAGACCGCACGCGTCAGGCACACGTAGAGGCGGCGCAGTCCCGTGCGGGTGTCCGGCTCGCCGTCCACGAGGGCCGCCGGCTCGTCGAGGACCACGTAGTCGTACTCCAGGCCCTTCGCCAGCGTCGCAGGGACGAGCGTCAGCCGGGCGCCGGCGGAGGTCTCCTCGCCGGGGGAGAGGTAGCGCAGGCCGGCCTCGTCCAGCGCCGCCGCCAGCGACGGGATGCGGGACTCGGCGGCGATGAGGCCGGTGGACCCCTCGCGGGCCAGCGATTCCCGGCAGGCCGCCACCACCGCCGCGGCGCGCGTGCCCTCCGGCACGGCGCGCACGGCGAAGTCCCCCGGGGACTCGCGAACCGACGTCGCCTCGGCCAGACCGGGAGCGATGGCGGGCAGCAGCCGGGAGGCGTAGGCGATCACGTCACGCGGCACGCGGAACCCCTGGGTCAGCTCCTCGATGTGCGCGCCTCCCTTGCCGAGGTGCGACAGCGCCTCCTGCCAGCTTCCCGTCGCCCACGGGGTGGTGCCCTGGGCGAGGTCGCCGAGGACGGTCGCCGAGCCGGTGGTGCAGCGCCGCCCGACCGCGCGGTACTGCATGGGGGAGAGGTCCTGCGCCTCGTCCAGCACCACGTGACCCAGCGACGACGTACGCGACACCAGGTCGGCGGCCTCGTCGACGAGTACCGCGTCCGCCGCCGACCAGGTCGCCGACTTCACGCCCCGGGCGGGCTTCGCCCAGAGCACGGCTCGCTGCTCGTCCGCGTCCAGCAGGCCGTCCGCCTGCTCGGCGAGGAACTCCGGGCCGGACAGCAGCCGCAGCACCAGTTTCGCCGGGTCCACGGCCGGCCAGACGGCCTTCACCACCGCCTTGACGGCGGGGTTGCGCGCCACGGCGTCCTGCACCCGGTCGTCGGGCGCCTCGCCCGCCTGCTCCATGCGTACCAGCACCGCGTGCGCGATCCGCTGCGGAAGCGCCTCGCGCGCGGCGCCGTAGCGGATGTCGCGTTCCAGCAACTCGGTTACCAGCTCCTGCAGTTCGAAGGCAGGGATCCGCCAGCGGCGTGAGCCGCGCACCACGACGCAGGGCTCGGCGGGCATGGTCACTCCTGCCCGTGCGGCACGCCGCAGCACCCGCGCCATGCGCGCGTCGCCCTTGAGGCGGGCCGTCACGGCGTCGTCGGTACCGCGCACCCTGACGCCGTACCGGCCCGCCACCTCCTCGACCAGACCGTCCACCGTGGCCTGCCGCACCTTGAGTTCGCCGAGTGCGGGCAGCACCTGCTCAATGTAGTGCAGGAACGAGCTGTTGGGGCCGACGACGAGGGTGCCGGTACGGGCCAGCCGTTCGCGGTGGGTGTAGAGCAGGTACGCCACCCGGTGCAGCCCGACGGCCGTCTTCCCGGTGCCGGGCGCCCCCTGTACGCACACCGTCCCCTCGATGCCGGACCGCACGATGGCGTCCTGTTCCGGCTGGATGGTGGCGACGATGTCGCGCATCGGGCCGACGCGCGGCTTCTCGATCTCCCGCTGGAGCAGTGCGCTGCTGCGCTCCGCCGCCTCCGGATCACCGAGTTGCTCGTCCTCGTACGCGGTCAGTTCACCGCCGGTGTACCCGAAGCGGCGGCGCAGTGCGACGTGTTGCGGGTCCTTCTTCGACGCGCGGTAGAAGGGCTCCGAGACCGGCGCGCGCCAGTCCACCACCATCGGGTCGCCTGCGGTGTCGTGGACGTGGCGGCGGCCGATGTAGAAGGAGTGCCCGGCGTGGTGGGAGTACGGCGAAGGCGGTGCGCCGTCGTCCCCGGTGTGCGGACGGCCGTAGTCGAGGCGGCCGAAGAACAGCGGGGCGTGCGCCAGGTCGGCGAGCGCCTCGACGCGCTGGTCGAGCTGGGATCGCAGCACCTCGGCATTCACCCAGTTCGCGGTGACGTCCCGGAGATCGAGCGCTTCGGCGTCGGCACGCATCGTGCGCAGCGCGGCGCGCGATGCGGCGAGATGCGCACGTTCGCGGGCCAGCGGGCCGGGGACGTCCGGGGCGGTGCTGGGGGAGGGTGCGGTCGTCGGGTCGGTGTCGTGCGCGGGCACGGGCGGGCCTCCGGTGCGGTCGGTGACCGTACGCGAGCGCACGCGGGCAGGCGCGCGGGGCCCTTGGGACGTGCGGCCGGACGCCGGGCCGGTGAGGGGCCGGGGCTGAGGAGGCCGCACACCGCGGGCCACGGGCGCGCCGTGCGGCGCGGACACGTACGGGTGTCGTGTGCGTGGGCGGGTGTCAGCCGGTTTCCGAACGGCCGGGGGCCTCCCGCAGGGGAGGCGGAGTCGCGGAATTCTAGACCTCCCGGCCCGCCGGGGCGAACGGATTTCGCCCGGGTCCTCCCGTCCCACCCGGCGCAGGAGCACCGGTTCACGGCCGCGCCCGCCTGGAGGGGGCCGGGGGGGGGGGGGGG
>KI547037.1:290390-292687 GCA_000497405.1 Streptomycetaceae bacterium MP113-05
CTGCCGTGGTGACGCAAGGTCCGGATTCCGGCCCGCACTCGTGTGAACCGCCGGGCCGCCGCACCCGGCCGGGCTGCGGGGGTACCCGTCAGGGGTGCCGCGACGCCGTCAGACGTCGTCGTCCGCGAGCAGTTCCGTGGCGTCGACGATCCGGTAGGCGTAACCCTGTTCGGCGAGGAACCGCTGCCGGTGGGCGGCGAAGTCCTGGTCGACGGTGTCCCGCGCCACCACCGAGTAGAACGTGGCCTCGTGCCCGTCGGCCTTGGGCCGCAGCACCCGGCCGAGCCGCTGGGCCTCCTCCTGCCGGGAACCGAACGTGCCGGACACCTGGATGGCGACGGTCGCCTCGGGCAGGTCGATGGAGAAGTTCGCCACCTTGGAGACCACCAGCACCTGGATTTCGCCCCGCCGGAAGGAGTCGAAGAGCTTCTCGCGCCGTGCGTTGGTGGTGTCGCCCTTGATGACGGGGGCGCCGATGTGCGCGCCGAGTTCGTCGAGCTGGTCGATGTACTGGCCGATGACGAGCGTCTGCTGACCCTTGTGCCGTCCGACCAGCGCCTCGGTGACGCGGCGTTTGGAGTCCGTCGTGGCGCAGAACCGGTACTTCTCTTCGGTCTCGGCCGTCGCGTACGCCAGCCGCTCCGAGTCCGTGAGGTTGACCCGCACCTCGATGCAGTCGGCGGGGGCGATGTAGCCCTGCGCCTCGATCTCCTTCCAGGGGGCGTCGAACCGCTTCGGGCCGATCAGCGAGAAGACGTCCGTCTCCCGGCCGTCCTCACGGACCAGCGTCGCGGTGAGGCCGAGACGGCGCCGGGCCTGGAGGTCGGCGGTGAACTTGAAGACCGGCGCCGGCAGCAGGTGCACCTCGTCGTAGACGACCAGGCCCCAGTCGCGGGAGTCGAAGAGTTCCAGGTGCGGGTAGACACCCTTCCGCCGGGTCGTCAGCACCTGGTACGTGGCGATGGTGACCGGGCGGATCTCCTTCCGCGTGCCGCTGTACTCGCCGATCTCGTCCTCGGTCAGCGAGGTACGGCGCACCAGTTCGTGCTTCCACTGGCGGGCGGCGACCGTGTTGGTCACCAGGATCAGCGTGGTCGCCTTCGCCCGGGCCATCGCGCCCGCGCCGACCAGCGTCTTCCCGGCGCCGCAGGGCAGCACCACGACTCCCGAGCCGCCGTGCCAGAAGCCCTCCACCGCCTGCTCCTGGTAGGGACGCAGCTCCCAGCCGTCCAGATCCAGCTCGATCGCGTGCGCCTCGCCGTCGACGTAGCCGGCGAGGTCCTCGGCCGGCCAGCCCAGCTTGAGCAGCACCTGCTTGACCTGGCCGCGCTCCGAGGGGTGGACGACCACGGTGTCCGGGTCGAGCCGGGCGCCGATCAGCGGCTGGACCTTCTTCGACCGCAGCACCTCCTCCAGTACCGGCCGGTCGCTGCACTTCAGCACCAGGCCGTGCACGGGGTGCTTGGCGAGCTGCAGGCGGCCGTAGCGCGCCATGGTCTCGGCCACGTCGACGAGCAGCGCGTGCGGCACCGGATAGCGGGAGTACTCCACCAGGGCGTCGACGACCTGCTCGGCGTCGTGTCCGGCGGCGCGCGCGTTCCACAGACCGAGCGGCGTCACGCGGTAGGTGTGGATGTGCTCCGGCGCCCGCTCGAGCTCCGCGAACGGGGCGATGGCGCGACGGCAGTCGTTCGCCTGCTCGTGGTCGACCTCGAGCAGCAGGGTCTTGTCACTCTGAACGATGAGCGGGCCGTTCACGCGTTCTCCCTTCGGTGCGGCGGCGCCCGGTCGGTCGGGCGCGGGTGGCCGGTGAGGGCCGCCCCCCAGTGTCGCGCATCGCCCCGTGGAACCAGGACCGCTGCCAAGCTATGATGACTGACCAGTCAGTCATTCGAGGGAGCCGGATGCCGAAGAAGGTGGACCGTGCCGCACGCCGGGAGGAGATCCTGGGCGCGGCCGTAAGGGTCTTCGCCCGCCGCGGGTACGCCGCAGCCCGCATCGACGACGTCGCACGCGAGGCAGGCATCGCCAAGGGCAGCGTCTATCTCTACTTCGACGGACGCGAGCAACTGCTGCACGCGGCGTTCGAGGAGATCGCGGCGCGGTCGACGGAACTGCTGCGGGAAGCCGAGCGCGGTGACGGCCCCGCGGCCGGACGGCTCGCGGGGCTGGTCCGCGGTGTGCTGACGGCGCTGCCCGCCGACCGCGACCTCGCCCGGGTGCTGCTCGACCTGTGGGCGGCCGGACGGAACGCGGACTCGCCCGTCGACATGGCCGCCGCCTACCGCGACTACCGC
>KI547037.1:292697-293379 GCA_000497405.1 Streptomycetaceae bacterium MP113-05
CGGCCGCGACCGCGATTCCGACGGCGCCGGTGGGCGGACCCAACGGAAAGGAGCCACCACGCCGTGAACCCTCTCAAGGGCGGCCCGCCGCGCAGCGGCTGGCGCCGCAAGGCGCTGCGCGCACCCATCCCCCTCTACCGCTGGGGCCTCGGCGCCCTGCTCGGCAGGCGTCTGGTCCTCCTCACCCACATCGGCCGGAAGAGCGGCCTGCCCCGGCAGGTCTGTCTGGAGGTCGTGGGCCGTGGTGAGGAGCAGGGCAGCTTCGTCATCGCCTCCGGCTACGGCGAACGCTCGCAGTGGTTCCGCAACATCGTCGCCCACCCAGGTGTGCGCTACCAGGTCGGCGGGCGGAAGTACGAGGGCACGGCCGTGCCCTACGCGCCGCAGGAGTCCGGGCGGCGCCTCGCCGAGTACGCCGAACGTCACCCGCGTACGGCGGCCAAGCTGATGGACGCCCTCGGGCACGCCCCGGAGTCGGCCGACGAGTACGCCGCCATCGGCGCCGACCGCACGGCCGGCGTCCCGCTGGTGGCACTGCGGCCGGAGCCCGCTCCTCCGGCCGGCTGACGGCCCCGAGCGGGGAGCCGGGTGCGCCTCAGCCCTCGGCGAGCTCGGCGACACCCGTGATGCGGTGCAGCGGATAGGTGCGGAGCCGGTCCGCGGTGTGGTCGTAGGCGGGGGC
>KI547037.1:293389-295078 GCA_000497405.1 Streptomycetaceae bacterium MP113-05
GGTCGCCGAACGTCTGGTCCTGGCCGCGCGTGCGGCAGGACTGCCCGCCCGCGTGTACCGGCTGGGCGAGGTGATGCCGGCAGCCGACAACGGAGTGCCGAACACGAAGGCGCTCACGCACCTGCTGCTGGTGGCCTTCCGCGAGCTGGGTGTGCGCCCCTCGGTGCCGATGCTCTCCGACTACTCGCCGGTCGACGAGGTGGCAGCGGTGCTGGTCGCCGCACTCACGGACGCTCCCCCGCCTTCCCGGGGGGCGCCTGCGCTCCACGTCTTCCGTCGCGGGACCGTCGACTTCGCCGCCCTGCCGGTGCTGAACGGCGAACCGGCGCGCAGCGTGCCGCCGGGCGAGTTCCTGGCGGCGCTCGACGAGGCGGCCGACGAGGTGGCACGGCTTGCCGAGGAGGACGCCGGGGATCCGGGCCACGGCGACGGCGGGGACGCCCGGCCACCGCTGTCACTGCTGCACGGGGTGCTGGCCGCCCGCCGCTGCCTCGCCGGTGAGGACCCGCGCGACGAGCCGACCGAGGAACGGGGCCGCTGGCTGCTGCGCGGGCTGCTCGTCGACAACCCCGCCCTGTTCGACTCCCGTACCGCCACCGACCTGGCCGCCCGGCACGGCCTGACCCAACAGCCCCTGGACGAGGTCACCGAGGCGTACGTGAAGACTCTCCACTCCTGAAACCCCGGGCCCCGACACGGACCCGGAACCGCTCGAAAGGAACGACCGTGCAACAGAGGACGATGGGCCGGCTCGGCTGGCAGGTCAGCGAGATCAGCTACGGCATGTGGGGCATCGGCGGCGGCCCCGGCGGGTTCACCGGATGGGACTACGACACCGCACCCGCCTGCTTGGACCAGGCCGTGGAGCAGGGCTGCACCTTCTTCGACACGGCCTGGGTGTACGGCCGCGGCGTCAGCGAGCGGATGCTCGGCGACCTGCTGCGCCGCCACCCCGGCGAGCGGCTGCGCGTCGCCACCAAGATCCCCCCGCTCAACCGGGAGTGGCCGCCGCGACCCGGCGACACCCTGGACGACGCCTTCCCGCCCGGCCACATCCGGGAGTACGTGGAGAAGAGTCTGGAGAACCTGGGCGTCGAACGGATCGACCTGCTGCAGTTCCACGTCTGGGAGGACCGGTGGGCCGACGACGAGCGCTGGCAGCGCGTCGTCGCCGAGCTGAAGGCCGACGGCCTGGTCGACGGCTTCGGCATCAGCGTCAACCGGTGGGAGCCGGGCAACTGCCTGCGCGCCCTGGACACCGGGCTGATCGACGTCGTCCAGGTCATCTACAACATCTTCGACCAGGCCCCGGAGGACGAGCTCTTCGAACGAGCGCTGCGCGACGACATCGGCATCATCGCCCGGGTGCCCTTCGACGAGGGCGGCCTGACCGGCAGGCTGTCCCGCGACACCGTCTTCCCCGAGGACGACTGGCGGGCGGTCTACTTCGGCCCGGAGAACCTCGGCCCGACCGTGGACCGCGCCGAGGCGCTGGCGAAGATCCTTCCGGAGGGCATGACCCTGCCGGAGCTCTCACTGCGCTTCATCCTGAACCACCCTGCGGTGTCCACCGTGATCCCCGGCATGCGCCGCTCCGAACACGTCACCGCGAACCTGAGCGTCTCCGACGGCCGTTCCCTCGACCCCGCGCTGACGGCCGAGCTGCGGGCGCACCGTTGGGACCGGCGG
>KI547037.1:298231-299396 GCA_000497405.1 Streptomycetaceae bacterium MP113-05
ATGTGACCGTCGTCGCCCTGTGGGCGCACCCGCGCGCGGTGTCGACCGCGTTCGTCCGCATGATGATGGAACGCGGCGACGTCACCGTCGTGCACGAACCCATGGTGCTGCTCACCGACCACGGCGAGGCACGGCTTCCGGCTCCCGACGGCGGCGAGAGCGTCGTGCGCTCGCCCGGCGAGCTGTTCCGCTCCCTGGCCGAACTCGGCCGGCAAGGACCGGTGTTCTTCAAGGACACGCTGGAATACCGGTACGCGCACCTCTTCGACCACCCGGAGGACGTGGCGGCCTTCCGGCACACCTTCATCGTCCGCGACCCGGCTCGCGCCATCGCCTCGCACCACGCGGTCAAACCGGAGGTGACGTGCGCCGAGATCGGCTACGAGCACCAGTGGCAGCTGTTCACGCACCTGTGGCGGACCACCGGCGAACGCCCCCTGGTCCTCACGGCCGAGTCGCTGCTCGCCGATCCCCCCGCGGCCGTACGGGCGTACTGCGAGCACACCGGGCTGGAGTACCGTCCCGAGGCGCTGAGCTGGCAGCCCGGTGAACGCACCGAGTGGGAGCAGAACCGTCGCTGGCACCTGGACGCCATCGCCAGCTCCGGATTCCACGCCCCGGACAAGGAGTTCACGGCGAACGTGCGCGACGACCCGCGGCTGCGCGCCTTCCACGCCCACCACCTGCCCTACTACGAACGGCTCGTCGAGCACGCCCCGACGACCGCCTGAGGCCCACGACCACCGGGGCCGACAGCCAACTGAGAACGACCGGAGAAGCACATGACCACCGTGCAGGAGACCACCCTGTCGCCGGGCGAACGGTTCGCCCGCGCCTACCTCGACGACGGCCCGGAAGCGGAGGTGTGGTTCGACTACACCCTCAGCGACGCCTTCCAGCCCGTGGCGGACCGACCGCGGCTCACCGCCCGAAACCTCTTCAAGCACCAGCGGGTCGCCGGCGACACCGTCCGAGGCTGGTTCGAGACCCGGCCGTACGTGCCCGGGGCGGAGCCCGGCCTCCGGGAGGCGGCGTTCCGCTTCGAACTGGCCGACTACCGGGTGCGTCCCATCGCCGGCTGGGTGCAGATACCGGACGGCCTGGCCGAACACCCCGAGAGTCTGGTGCAGTTCATCGACCGCCGGCTGATGGTACGGCTCGGCAC
>KI547037.1:299406-300991 GCA_000497405.1 Streptomycetaceae bacterium MP113-05
AGAACCGGGCCCTCACCCTCGACGTGGTGGACCACCCCGACGTGGCCGAACTCCCCTACCGCGGCTCCTACGCGGCCGGGTTGCTCGCCGCCTTCGACCAGATCGAGCAGACCGGGGGCACCGGCCACGCCATGGTGGTGAACCCGGCCGACTACTACGGCTCGCTGGTCGGCGCCGGCGGGCTGCTCGACGACCTGGCCCGGGAGAAGGTCAAGATCTGCCGCAACCGGCACGTAGCGCCCGGCTGCGCACTGGTCGGCGACTTCTCCATGGCCGCCCGCCTCCTGGAGTCCGGCCGTTCGGTGATCAGGGTGGCCCAGCCACCCACGGGAACCTTCTCCCGTCCCGGCACGGCCGTGTGCGCCGAGGTGTACGAAGGCGTCGCCGTGCAACTTCCCACCCACTTCTTCCACGTGGTGCCGGAAGGCGGCGGCGATGACTGACACGGCGAGGACCGAGGCCCAGGGCGCCGCAGCCGCGAAGGCCCCCTGGCTGGGCACCTTCGTCGGCCTGGTCTGCGCGCTGCTGTGCACCTTCACTGCCGTCGGCGTGGTCATACCGGTGATCCCCCGGCTGGTGACCCGGGAACTCGGCGGCTCCGCGTTCGAGGTCGGCGTCACCTTCGCGGTGTCCGGCGTGACGGCGCTGCTGGTGCGCCCTTACGCCGGCCGGCTGGCGCAGAAGCACGGCTGCCGCCGGGTGATGCTTCTCGGCGCGGTCGTCATCATCGGCGTCGCAGGCCTCTACGCGCTGCCGCTGGGACTGGCCGGCCTGTGGTCGGCCCGGTTCCTGCTGGGCGTCGGTGAGGCGCTGCTGTTCATGTCCGGTTCACTGTGGACGGTGGGTCTCGCCCCGCAGGACCGGCGCGCGCAGATCGTCGGTTTCTACGGCCTGGCGATGTGGACCGGTTTCGCCGTGGGGCCGCTGCTCGGCGAACTCCTTTATCGTGTCGGCTCGTTCACAGCCGTGTGGATTGCAGTGGCGGTACTGCCGGCGGTCGCCTTCTGCGTGGTGTGGCTCCTCACCGACCGGATCGAGCGCGGTGCACGGGTGTCCGCGAAGCTGCTGCCCCGCGCGGCAGTGCTGCCCGGGGTGTCGCTGGTCTGCGGCTCCTTCGGTTACGGCGTCCTGGTGAGCTTCGGCGCACTGGCGATGGCCTCCCGCGACATCGCGGACGGATCGCTGCTGGTCTCCGCCTTCGGCGCCGCGTACGTCCTCACCCGGATCCTGGCCGGGCGCGCCCCGGACCGGATGGGGGCGCTGCCGGTCGTGATGCTCTCTGCCGTGGTCGAGGCGGGGGGGCTGGCGCTCATCGCGCTCGCGCCGTCGCTGTGGGTGGCCGCCCTGGGTGCCCTGATCGCGGGCGCCGGCTTCACACTGCTCTACCCGGCTCTGGCACTCATCACCATCGACGCCGCGCCGGAGGCGGAGCGGGGCGCCGCTCTGGGGGCGGTGACGTCCTTCTTCGACGTGGGTGTCGGTGTGGCGGGCCTGGTCGGCGGTCTGCTTGCCGAGTTCAGCTACACCACCGTGCTCGTCGTCGCTTCGGTGACGGCGCTGGGCTCGCTGCTGGCGGGCACGACCA
>KI547037.1:301001-302742 GCA_000497405.1 Streptomycetaceae bacterium MP113-05
CGGTGCGGGACCGCGCCCCGGGGCGTAGCCCACCACCTCGGGTGGGGGCGGGGCGGCGGGTTCCCCCGCCCCACCCCCACGCGGGAACGGTGCGGCGTTCGTGCCGATGCCGCGCCGGTGGACGCTATGCGGGCCACCCACCGGGAGCGGAGGTGGGGCCCCCGTCCTTGTGGAACTCGGCACAGCGCTGCCGCGCCTCACGCTCGATGAGCCGCGCAGCCGCTGCCTTCCCCCTCTTCTCCCGTTCGGCCTTCGCCTCGGCGACGACCTCCAGCAGGATGTTGTTCTGGCCGTCCGACAGCCCCCTCGACTGGTAGTCGCCGTAGCCGCTGTCCCCGCTCAGTTCCCGCTCGGCCCAGTGGGCGACGAGGTCGACGCAGAGCTCCTCGGGCGGCTTCGGGGTGGAGGAGGCCCTTTCGGAGGACGCGGGGATCTCCTCGGCCCGGGGCGGCGAGCCGTCCGCTCCACAGGCCGTCAGTGCGGTGACTGCGGCGATCACCGGCGCCAGGCGTATCAGGGATCGGGTACTCAGCATGGCGCACAAGCTATGGGTGTTCGGTGGGCCCCGCCGGCGAAACCGCTCGATCCGCGCCCAACGGCTGGGGAAACGCCGTGACCTGGAACGACATCTGGTCCGCGCAGGTGTGCGCGTGATACGTAGCGGGCACCGGAGGAACGGCGGCGACCGGCCCGGCGGGCCCGGTGCGGCGGAGCACGGACCGGACCGACGACAGCGAGGAGCGCCCCCGTGTGCGAACGAGCGTGGGAGCGGACGCTGAGCGACGCGCTGGCCGACGTCGGGGGCACTCGGTGCCCGGCCCTGCTGCTGGTCGGAGGCGCGGCGGGGACGGGCAAGAGCAGACTGGTCGACGGCCTGCTGGAGTTGCCGCAGGCCCGCACGGTGCCCCGGCTGGTGGCGTGCTTCCGTCGTTCCGGGACACTCGCCGTCACGGACCCGTCCGTCGCGGAACACCGCGCCGCGACCGCGGGCCGGGCGCTGGAGGCGGCGCTGGCCTCGGTGCGTCCCGTGCTGCTGGTCGTGGAGGACGTGCAGCACGCCGACGGTGGCTCCCTGGCGCTGCTGCGCAGCCTGCTGCGCGAGCCGCCGCACCGATTCGCCGCAGTGCTCAGCTACCGCCCCTCACAACTGCCGCACCCCGGCCTGCCGCTGGGTGCTGCGGTGGACTACCCGGCACGGCTTTCGGTGACGCGGCACACGCCGCCGCCCCTGGACGAGGCACAGGTGCGGACGGTCGCTGGAGACGCGCTGGGGGCCGAACGCTGCCCGGAGGAGTTCGTGACCCGGCTGCTGCACTGTTCGGGCGGCGTACCGCAGGTGCTGGTCGACCTGCTGCGAATGCTCCGCGACGCGGACGACGACCGCGACCATCTCTCGGTACGCGACCACTTCACCTCCGACGACGTGGACGACGCCGGTGTGCCGGTGCGGCTCGCGGAGTCGGTGCTGGAGCGGCTGTCCGCACTGGAGGCCGCGCACCGCCCGGTGGTGTGGGCGGCGGCGGTGCTGAGCGAACCGGCCACGGCGCAGGACCTCGCCGCCGTCGCCGGGCTCGGCGACGAGGACGGGCATCGCGCGCTGGTCGCCGCACTCGAACGCGGCGCGCTGGACGAGACGGGGCAGGGCCGGTACGGCTTCGCCGTACCGCTGGCGGCGACGGCACTGTACCGGGAGCTGCCCGGCCCGGTGCGGGAACGGCTGCACCGCCGCGCGGCGGGGTTG
>KI547037.1:302752-303770 GCA_000497405.1 Streptomycetaceae bacterium MP113-05
CGTCGCGGAGGGCGACACCGCGGTCCGGGAGGACGCCGCCGCGCTGGCGCTGCTGGAGCAGGTGCTGGCCGAGGAGGACCTTCCCGCTGCGAGGCGCGGGCGGCTGGCGCTGACCCTGGCCCGGGGGGCGATGCTGGGCGTGCGCTCGGAGGGGACGGCACAGGCGCTCCGGGGCATCGTCGGGGATGCGGGGCTGCCGGTGGCCGTCCGGGGCGAGATCCGGCTGGAGCTCGGGCTGCTGCTGCACAACCAGAAGCGGTGTTTCGACGAAGGCCGCGCCGAGCTGCGGCGTGCGGCCGACGAGTTGTCCGGACGGCCGGAGCTGGCCGCCCGCGCCATGGCGGCGCTGGCCAACCCCTTCTTCCCCGGTGCCTCCCTGGCCGAGAACCTGGACTGGCTGCGGCGCGCCGAGGCGGCTGCCGCCGCCTCCGAGGACGAGGCCGCCGTCACGGCGGCGGACGCGTGCCGGGCGACGCTGCTGATGAACTCCGGCGACCCGGCGGCCTGGCCGCTGGTGGAGCGGCTCCCCCGGGACCGCCCGGACTGCGCCTCCCGCCAGCAGGTGGCGCGCGGCCTGTGCAACACCGCGAACGGCGCGGTGTATCTGGGTCATTACCGGCGCGCGGACGAACTCCTGGCGGAGGGCGTGGCGTTGGCTGCACGCAGCGGTGCGCCGTTCCTGGAGCGGGTCGGCCGGGGCACCGTGCTGGTCCGGGACTGGCTGACCGGCTGCTGGCAGGGCCTGGCCGAACGTTGCACGGTACTGGTGGCGGAGGACGGCATCGCCAACGACGCCCGGGTGGTGCTGGCGTTGCTGGCGCTGGCGAAGGGCGACTGGGCGACGGCGCAGAACTGGCTGCCCGACACCGATCCGCCCGCGTCCGAGGTGTTCGAGGCGCCGGTCGCAGCCACGGCAGCAGGTGCCCGCATCCGGCTGCTGCTGGCCCGCCAGCGGACGGAGGCCGCGGACGGGGCGGCGACGGCCTCCTGGGAGTGGCTGCGCCGGGAGGGGGGGTGG
>KI547037.1:303851-306496 GCA_000497405.1 Streptomycetaceae bacterium MP113-05
AGGCCCGGGTGCGGGCCGGGTTTCGGGAGCCGGCCCGGGAGATGGTGGCGGAGTTCGCCGCAGGCTTGGCCGGACGGGACGCGCCGTGGGCGGAGGCGGCCCTGCTGTGGTGCCGTGCGGTGGTGGCCGAGGCGGACGCGGACGCCGGGGGCGAAGGCGGCGTGGGGCCCGGCCGCGAGGGTGGCTGGGCCCATGCGGCACGGCTGTTCCGGGAGTCGAGCACGGCCTACGCGCGCCTCCCCCACCCGTACGCCGAGGCGCTCACCACCGAGGGTGCGGGGCGCTGCGCAGTCCGCCGGGGCGGCACCGAAGCGGAGACCGCCGTGGGGGAGTTGGGACGGTGCGTGGAGTTGCTGAGCGGGCTCGGAGCGGCCTGGGACACGGCTCGGGTGCGCGCGACGCTGCGGGCTCATCAGCCTCCCGCGCAGCGCAGGGGGCCGGGCAGGCCGCCGTATGCCGAGCAGCTGTCGCCGCGTGAGGCGGAGGTCGCCGGGCTCGCCGCTACCGGGCTGACGAACCGGGAGATCGCGGCGACGCTCCACCTTTCGCCACGCACCGTCGAGCATCATGTCGCGCGGGCGATACGGAAGTCGGGCGTCGACTCGCGACAGGGCCTCGCCGAGCAGTACCGGGCGGATCCGGGTGGCGGCGAGGGCGGTGTGGCGCCGGGCGGAGCGGGATGAGCGCCGGGACGGGACCGGGCACGTGCGGGCCGGACGTGCGGACGGGCCGACCGCTGGCGCGGCCGGCCCGTCGCTGCCGAGTGCCGGTGGGGGGGTCCGGCGCTCACCGGTGAGAACCGGTCGGCAGGGTTCAGCACATGGTCGTGCGCATCACGGCCGAGGCGCTGGACCAGTCGGCACAGCCGGACCCGGAGTGGCCGTACCAGTTGTGGCCGAACTCGTGCGCGGAGAGCAGGGCGAAGTCGTTGACCATGGTGGAGAGGGTGATGCGGTCGCCCATGCCCCAGTTGCAGCCGACCACGTTGCCGCCGCCGCAGCCGGAGACGTAGCCGCCGACGCAGGAGACGGGGGTGCCGCTGGACGCGGTCTCGGTGCCGCTGCCCCAGTAGTTGGCGCCCTGGCGGATGGCGCTCTCGTAGCCGCTGCAGGAAGCGGTGATGTGGTAGCTCCAGGCCGGGACCTGGAAGGCGGCGCGGCCCTTGTCGGACGGCGCGGGGGCGTTCGACTGCTCGCCGTGCGTGTCGCCGACGAGGTTGCCGGAGTCGCCCATCAGCGTGGCCTCGTAGGCCGGGCGGGTGTCCTGCGCCTCGGTCGCGTTCGCTGTGACCGGAAGCATGAAGACCATGGCCGCGGCCAGGGCGGCACCAGCGACTCTTCGGACTGTTCCGAGCATGTCAAATCTCCTTGTGTGGGGGAACGTCTTCGCACCAGCCTTGCGGCCACCGCGATTCCGCCGCCCGCCTCACCTCCGGGCCACGGATGTGAGGCGGATCACTAAGAACGTACGACCATATGCACGGCGTACCTATACGGGTCGCCCGAACTACGGATACGCAAATTATCCGAGTCGGGGATAGGGGTGTCCGTGCCCATGACAAACACGCCTCGGCGCAGTACTCGTGAGTACACACGCCCGAACATCTGGAGGCATGTTGACCACCCGACCCACGCACCCCACCCGGCGCGGATTCCTCGGAGCCGCCGCCGCGCTGGGAGGCGCCGCAGCCCTCCCCGTCATCTGTTCCGGTCCGGCCCAGGCCGCTACGGGCAGGGGGGAACTGCCCGTCGTGAACCGTCCCGACCACCCGGCGGCGGTCTACGCCGACGGCGCCCGGCACAGCGCGCACGCCGAACCACTCAACGCCAGCGTCGACTGCGAACTGCACGGACGGAGGTCCCGCTGATGGCCACGTTCGTCACCCGCGCCCAGTGGGGCGCCCGCGCACCGCGCAGCACCAGCGGCAACATCACCCCGCAGAACGGCGGAGTGACCGTCCACCACGTGGGCGGCACCAAGGTCGCGGCCTCCAGCCACGGTTCGTGCGCCGCCCAGGTGCGCGGCCACCAGGACCACCACATGGACGGCAACGGCTGGGCGGACATCGCCTACAGCCACCTCGTCTGCGTGCACGGCTACGTCTTCGAGGGACGCGGCGAGAACATCCGCACGGCAGCCAACGGCACCACGTCGGGCAACCAGAACTGGTACGCCGTGTGCGGCCTCGTAGGCGGCAGCTCGTCGAACTACGACACCATCACCAGCGGCCTGATCGACGCCTTCCACCACGCCATCACCCGCCTGCGGAACCAGGGCGGCGCGGCCGGAGCGGTCAACGGCCACCAGGACCACAAGGCCACCGCCTGCCCCGGCAACCTCTATCCGCTGGTGCAGGACGGCACGCTCAACCCGAGCGGGGGCGGCGGCACACCGTCCTGGCCGGGCGTCTACTTCACGCAGCCGCCGATCATGACCCACTCCGGCGTGGGGACCTGGCAGTCCCGGATGAACAGCGCCCACGGGTACGGACTGTCCGTCGACTCGCAGTACGGGCCCGCCTCGGAGACCGCCTGCCGCGACCTCCAGGGCCGCAAGGGACTCACCGTCGACGGCGTCGTCGGCCCGGACACCTGGAACGCCACCTTCGCCTGACTCCGTCCGGACGCGAGCAGCTGGGCCGGCGG
>KI547037.1:306506-327507 GCA_000497405.1 Streptomycetaceae bacterium MP113-05
CGTTCGTCCGGGCTCGGACCTGCGACGTGCCGTCGCCGCAGGTGCGTACCTCCGGGAGGTCAGGCCGGTTCGCCGTCCGGGTCGCCCAGGTCGAAAATGCCGAAGGCGAAGGCCCCCGCCGTGAGAGTGGCCGGGGTGAGGGTGACCCCCGCAGCCTCCAGCGTGGCCGGGGTGGTGCCCGGGGGCAGGGTGCAGGGCAGCGGCATGCGCATCGGCTCACGGCGCGGGTTGACGACCACCAGGTACCGGCCGCCGCGCAGGTACACCAGCGGATACCCGGTGTTGAGCACCCGCACGCTCCCCGACGGGCCCAGGCCAGGGGTCGCCCTGCGCAACGCGATCAGGCGGCGTACCAGATGCAGCAGGGAGTCCTCGTCCGCGCGCTGCGCGGCGACCGTCGGCCGGCCGGGATCCGGGTCGAGAGGCAGGTACAGCTCGTCCGCGGGAGCCGTGGAGAAGCCGGCGTTCCGGCCGTCGTCCCACTGCATGGGCGTACGCGAGCCCGCGCGGTTGTAGCGCGGGCCGAGGACGCTGCCCTCGTGGTCCGGCAGTCCCGGCACGTACCGCATGCCGATCTCGTCGCCGTAGTAGATCGCGGGCAGCGTCGGCCAGGTCATCTGGAAGGCGAACGCCACCGGCAGTTCCTCCCGGGTGCGCGGTTCCGTCGCGAGACGGGAGAAGTCGTGGTTGGACGTGGGCAGCACGATGTGCCCGGCGTCGCCGACACGTGCGGAAGCCTGCTGCCACGCCTGCACGAAGTCGTCCGGGGAGCCTTCGCCGTCGGCATGGAAATAGCAGCTCATCGGGTCCCACGCGGTGTCGACGGTGCCGCCGCCGTTGCTCCACAGCGAGCGCATCGGCAAGCCGTTCGACGGTCCCCCGAACTGCAGGAAGAAATCACCGTGGAAGCCGGCCGGCACGGAGACGGACGGGTCGCCCCACTCGCTCAGCAGCACCGCGTGCGGGTGGGTGCGCTCCAGCCAGGCCCGGTGTTCCCGCCACAGCGCGACGGTCTCCCGGTGGCCGGGGTCGTCCTTGACCAGTGAGGAGGCCATGTCGACTCGGAAGCCGGCGAGTCCGAGCCCGAGCCAGTGGTCCATGATCTCGCGCAGCGCGGCCCGGTTGGCGCGCGGACCGTCCGCGTCGACGGGTTGCCGCCACGGCTCGTCGGGGTGCGTCTGCGCGTAGCCGAAGTTGAGCGCGGGCTGCGAGACGAAGAAGTTGGGCAGGTAGGCGCCGGGCCGGGGACCGGGCGAGGGCGCGAAGCCCTCCGGCACCGGCTCGCTCTCCGTCCACACGTAGCGGTGGTCGGACGGGTCCTCCAGCGCCTGCCGGAACCACGGGTGCCGGTCGGAGGTGTGGCCGGCGACCAGGTCGAGCAGCACCCGGATGCCGCGCCGCCGGGCGGCGTCGACCAGTTTCGCCAGGTCGTCGACGGTGCCGTAGCGGGGGGCGACGCTGAGGTAGTCGGACACGTCGTAGCCGCCGTCGCGGAACGGCGAGGCGAAGCAGGGGTTCAGCCAGACGGTGTTCACGCCGAGCCACGCGAGGTGGTCCAGGTGGTCGGTGATGCCGGCGAAGTCGCCGACGCCGTCGCCGTCGGAGTCGGCGAAGCTCTGCGGGTAGATCTGGTAGAGGACGGCGTCGGACAGCCAGCCCAGCGCGGGGCTGGTGGCGGGGGTCGGCTCCGGTTGCATGAAGCGTCTGGCCTTCCTCTGGGCGGAACATACGGCCGACTGGGCCGGGTGTACGCGTCCCACGATGCCTCCACGGGGCGCGGCGGGGAAGACCCGGCTGCCTGGCCGGCGGCGGGGTCGCTCAGAGTTCGTCGCGGATCGTGCGCAGCAGTTCGGGAGTGCGGTGCGACCGCTCGGCCTGGATCACCAGCCGGTTGAGGACGTCCCAGTAGTGGTGCACGTCGGCGGGCCGGTCCGGGTAGACGGCGCTGGTCAGCTGCTCCAGGTAGACCATGTCGGGCAGTTGGCCGCCGGGCAGCCGCAGCATGGTGACCGGGCCGCACAGCGCCGGATGCCCGCCGGCGGCGAACGGGAGGAGCTGGACGGTGATGTGCGGGCGCTGGGCCATGACGGCGAGGTGGTCCAACTGGTCCCGCATCACCGCACGCGACCCGAGGGGACGGCGCAGCACCGCCTCGTCCACGACGACCCAGAGGTGGGGCGGCATCGGCCGGTCGACCACCTCCTGCCGACGCATCCGGAACTCCACGTGCCGGTCCAGTACGCGGTCCGGCGTCTCCGGCCGGCCGAGGCGCACGACCTCCCGTGCGTACGCCGCCGTCTGCAGCAGGCCGGGCACGAACTGCACCTCGAAGGCGCGGATGACGTCCGCCGCCTGTTCGGCGCCGAGGTAGTCGTGCAGCCACGGCGGGATCACGTCGGCGTACCGCTGCCACCAGCCGGGGGTGTTGGCCTGCTCGGCGAGGGTGCGCACGACGCTGCGTTCCGCCTCCCCGAGCACCCCGTAGAGCGTCAACAGGGCCTCGACGTCCCGGTGTTTGCTGCCGGTGCGCCCGTGCTCGAGGCGGCTGATCTTCGAACGCGACACTCCGATGGCGGCTCCGGCCTCGCTGTGCGACAGTCCGCTCTCCTCGCGCAGCCCGCGCAGCCGGACGCCGAGCGCCAGTCTCGGCACGGTGGGGCCGGGTGCCCAGCTCACCGGTGGGCGGTTCGGTGAGCCTGGCCCGTCCCCCGTGAGGTCGCGCACGGTGTGTGAGGTGTCCACGTTCACTCCGTCATCCGTCTGTGGCCGCCGGAACGCGTCGGCCCGGCGGGCGCATCCGCCATGTTCGCATGGCACATGCACCAGAGGTCGCCTCGTGCGGTGTGCACGAGGACAGGTGAGACCCCGACCACAGGGCTCACTCCCCGATACGGGCGCGAAAATCCCTCCGCGAGCGTGAGATACACCACGGAACGGGAGCGCACGACGGCGCTCCGTCACGGCAGGAGCCAGGGGCACATGCCGGAGCAGCCCGTGGGCCGATCACTCCTGAGCTGCGCCTTTCCGCCACATGAGGCCGGAAGGACCGATCTACGCCGACACCCCGGGGGGCGTGCGCCGGTGGGACCGGTCCGTTTCGGTTCGGACGCAGTGGGTGAGATTGTCGGCCCTCTCCCCTAATCTTGCACACATGTCCACTCCGTCTACACCAACGCCTTCCGGATCTGTGACCGCCGCGGACGCCAATGCGGCGATCCGTGAGTTCGTCGCCGGCCGTCGGGTGTGGACGCCGGCCGACCTCGCTGAGCTCGCCCGCCTCCGGCGGGCATGGATGAGCGCCATGCAGGGCTCGGTGACGCGCGCCGCGTAGGGCCCGCACGAGCCCGCCCACACCGAGGGCCCCGGACTCCCCCCGCGAGGAGCAGTCCGGGGCCCTCGCCGCGCGTCGGGAGTGCTCGCCCGGCACCGCTCAGGAGGCCTCCGCCGCCGCCTCGGCCTCCGCTTCGGCCGCCTCGGCGTCGCGCTGCACCCGCGCCAGCACCTCGCGGGGGTCGCCGTCCTCCAGGACCGCGTTGCCGACCGACGTCTTCAGCCGAGCGGCGGCCTCGCCCCAGGAGGACTGGCCGAGCGGGTAGAACCGGGCGGTCTCCAGCGACTCGATGAACGGCCACAGCGGCTTGTCGCTCTCGTTCTCGAGCATCGCGTCGGCCGCCTCCCCCGTCACCGGGAGCAGGTCGTGGGAGTCGGCGTACTCGACCACGTACTTCTCCTGGTAGACGAAGTCCAGGAAGGAACGGATCTCCTGCGCGTGGCCCCTCTCCTTGAACGCCATCGTCCAGTCGGCCACGCCGGCCCCTGCACCTGCCGTCCCCTTGCGGCCGGGCAGGGGGGCGGTACCGAAGCGGATGCCGTTCTCCAGAGCGGGCTGCATCAGGCCGGGGTGACCGTTGAGCATGGCCACCTTCCCGTCGGTGAACGCGGCGTACGCGTCCCGGCGATCCGTGGTGGCCGGGCTCGCGTTCGTGAGGCCCGGCGCGACCAGTTCGTCGCGCAGGAACTCGAATGCGGCGACGTTCCGCGGCGAGTCGAAGTCGTACGAGCCACCGTCGTCGACATAGCCGCCGTCGTTGCCCAGCACCCAGTTGAGCGCCTCGGCCTGCGCCTCTTCCTCGCCGAGCGGCAGGCCGTAGGGCGTCTCGACGCCGACGGCCTTCAACGCCTGCGCTGTCCGGCGGAGTTCCTCCCAGGTGCGCGGCGGCTCCAGGATGCCGGCCTGCTCGAAGAGGTCCTTGTTGTAGAACAGCGCATGTGTGCTCGCGGAGAACGGCAGGCCGTACTGGGTGTGGCGCACCGAACCGGCCTGGCCCAGCTGCGAGATGATCGCCGCCTGGGTGCCGGTCGACACCACCTCGTTGGCCCTGTAGAGCATGTCCTGCCGGGCGTACCCCGCGAACGAGCCGCTGGTCTGTGCGAGGTCCGGTACCCGTCCGTCCGCCACCAGTTGATCGACCTTCTCGTCGATCGCGTCGCGCTTGTACAGGACGACGTCGACATCGATGCCGGGGTGCTCGAAGCGGAACTCGCCGATCAGTTTGTCCCAGAACCGCTTGGAGCTGTTCCCCGCCCTGTCGCCGTGCTCGACCGCGATCATCTTGAGTGTGACCTCACTGCTGAGCTGGCCCTCGTCGCCACAGCCGGTGAGGGCCGCCAGCAGGCTGGTCGCCAGCCCCGCCGCGACCAGACCGATCCTCCGTCGTCGCTGCACTGCCCGTACCGCCCCTAGATCGGTTTTCGGCCACTCACATGCCGGGGAATTGTCTGTGAACACCGGCGCGGAGGGGAGTCTTCCCCAACCGCACCGTGACGTCCAGAACACCGCACGTATCGCTTCGGTATCGCCTTCCCCGGATGATCACGCGTCCCCCGCTCATCCCTCATCCCGCCTGGGGAACTGCCGCACGCCTCAATGGTTGCGGTGCCGGAGCAGCAGCATCGCCGCGTCGTCGCGGAGCGGACGCTCCACGTGCGCCACCAGATCGTGGCGCATCGCGTCCAGCGCGATCTGCGGATCGGGGTCCTTGAGCAGCACGGCGCGCTCGGCCAGCGGATAGAAACGGTTGTCCGAATCTCGCGCCTCGGTGACGCCGTCCGTGTAGAAGAGCAACTGATCGCCGGACGAGAAGGGCTGCGGGTACGGCACCGGGCTCCCGGCACCCAGCCCGCCCAGCCCGAGCGGCGGCGCCGGTTCCGGCACCTCGACGAACTCCACGGAGCCGTCGTGCCGCACCAGCAGCGGCGGCGGGTGACCGAAGTCGAGCAGGGTGATCCCGCCCCCGTCGGAGAGTTCGGCCAGCACCGCGGTGACGAACTTCTCGTCGGAAAGGTGCCGTCCCAGGGCTCGTTCCAGCCGGGCGCCGACGGTGACCAGGTCCACCTCGTCGTAGGCGGCCTCCCGGAAGGCGCCGAGTACGACCGCCGCGGTCTCCACCGC
Source organism: Streptomycetaceae bacterium MP113-05 (assembly GCA_000497405.1). GTDB lineage: Bacteria > Actinomycetota > Actinomycetes > Streptomycetales > Streptomycetaceae > Streptomyces. Next base: position 311,959 of record KI547037.1, read on the forward strand.
CTCCAGGCCCTTGCCCTGCACGTCCCCCACGATCACCCGCACACCGCGCGGCGAGGTGACCACCTCGTACAGGTCTCCCCCGATCCGCGCCTCGGCGACCGCGGAGGTGTAGGAGACGGCGATCCGGAGCGGGCCGACGATGAGCGGCACCGGCCGCAGCAGCACCCGCTGTGCGACCTCGGCGATGTTGCGCACGCTGGCGAGTTCGGCCTCGCGGCGTTTGCGTCCGGCAGTCGCCACCAGCCCCGCTGCGGAGACACCCGTGACACCGATCAGCGCGGTACTGCCGCGCCGGCCCCCGAACTGGCCGTTGTAGAGGCTGAGAAGACAGCACAGCAGCAGCGCCAGCACGCTGATGGCCCCCGTGCGCCGCAGACTGCCCGCGAGACCGGCGAACGCCGGCCCGAGCGCGACGAGCGGAAGGAACCCGACTCCCGGACCGGCCGTGAGGTCGACCGTGGCGACGGCAGCCATCGCCACGTAGGGCAACCACGACAGCAACCGCCCGGAGCGGTTGCGGGACGGCTCGGGCAAAGGTGACTCCGGCTGGTCGGTGAACGCCGTTCGTCCGGCGACTGGCCGACCCAGCTTCGCAGCGTGGGGGCACCCTGCACAAAGGATTCCAGTATTGACCGGTAAGAAACCACCTCAGGAACAATGTCCCGCTTCGCCCCCTTGTCGACCGGCTGCGGCGACGTCACGCAGCCAGGTGGGCCTGTCGGCGATCTCCAGCAGGAGGAGCAGCCGGGTGAGCGGGTCGTCCCACTCGCAGTGCTGCGCGTCGGTCTCGGTGCAGAGAGGGGGTGGCGTCATGTGAACTCCACGGCCGTCATCGGTACCTGGACACGAGCTGACTCAGGTGCGGACAGATCGTCACCATCATCCGCCGATGTACGCACTGCTGCAAGCACATCTGCAAGAACGAATGCAAGGACATCTGCATGCACATTTGCAAGAACACCGGGCTGTGGCATGGTGATCCTCATGCACATCGACCACGCGATGCATGACCCCCGACTCCGCGACGCCACCTGGCGCAAGAGCCGCCGGAGCAATCCCAGCGGCAACTGTGTCGAGCTCGCCGAACTCGCCGACGGCGGTGTCGCCGTCCGCAACTCCCGCTTCCCCACTGGTCCCGCCCTCCTCTACACCCCCGGCGAGATCACCGCGTTCATCCAGGGCGCCAAGGACGGCGACTTCGACGACCTACTGCCCGCCGGGACCTGACCGTTCCCACACGACGCACCCTCGTCCGCCTGACCGACGGCGAGCCGAAGTCCACCGGACCCCTTTCGGGTCCCCCCGCGCCCGCACCCACGCCCCGTGGGGCGGGCGCGCGACGTGCAGGCGTGCGCCCGCCCTGTGTTCGGCTGTACGCCTGGCCTTGACAGTGGGAGACTGAGCAGTCTGACAACCACTCAGGGAGCAGGCAGCGTGATGGCAGCTCAGCCGGAACAGGGATACCTCTCGTCGGTCAGGCGCATCCTGGACCACCCTCGGGGCGGGCCGACGATCCTGCGCATCGTGCTGGGCACCCAGCTGCGCAGGCTCCGGGAGGCCGCCGGCATCACGCGCGAGGCGGCCGGTGACGCCATCCGCGGTTCGCACGCGAAGATCAGCCGTCTCGAACTCGGCCGCACCGGTTACAAAACCCGGGACGTCGACGACCTGTTGGCGCTGTACGGGGTGAACGACCCGGAAGAGATCGAGAACTTCCTTGCCCTCGCCCGGCAGGCAAGCGTCCCCGGCTGGTGGAACAAGTACAGCGACGTGCTGCCGTCCTGGTTCGAGCAGCTGATCGGCCTCGAAGAGGCCGCCTCCGTCATCCGCACCTACGAGGTGCAGTTCGTGCCCGGCCTGCTGCAGACCCCCGACTACGCGCGTGCCGTGACCCGGCTCGGCCACCCCCGCACGGACGACGACGAGATCGACCGGCGGGTGCGGCTGCGCATGGAGCGGCAGCGGGCGCTGGACAGCGAGTTCGGGCCGAAGCTGTGGGCGGTGGTCGACGAGGCCGCGCTGCGCCGTCCGCTGGGCAGCGACCGCGAGGTGATGCGCGACCAGATCGACCACCTGCTGAAGATGGGCTCCAAACGGAACGTCACCCTGCAGGTGGCGCCGTTCAGCCTCGGTGGTCTGTCCGCCGCCGGCGGGCCGGTGACGATACTCCGCTTCCTCGAACCCGACCTGCCCGACGTGGTCTACCTGGAGCAGCTCACCACCGCCCTCTACCTGGACAAGCAGGACGAGGTGGAGAACTACATGGTGGTCATGGACCGGCTGTGCGCGACGGCGGACACCCCGGCCGCGAGCACCGCGTTCCTCAAGAAGCTCCGTAAGGAGTTCTGAAGCCGTCCTGACGACGACGCGCGGTGCCCCTCAGGGCACCGCGCGTCGTCGTCAGTGAGGGGCACCGCGCGTCGTCGTCAGGACGTGTCGTCCGGCTCCCCCTCGGGGCTCTGCGTGCCCCTCAGGGAACGCGGGCGACTCCGCCGAACTCGAACCAGTCGTCGCCGTCGGGCTCCTGCAGTGCCAGGCCCGCGTCCTGCCGCCACTGGTTGACGCGGCCCAGGCCCGGCTCGAGGACCTCCAGGCCGTCGAAGTAACGCTCGACCTCGCGGGGCTCACGGACCCGCCCCCAGTGCCCCTGGGTGCTCTCGTCCATGAAGTTGGTGACGAAGTCGCGCGTCTCCTTGTTCTCGCTGACCAGCTGGTTGATCACCACGAAGCTGCCGGACGGGAGTCGCTCGGCTATCTCCTTGACCAGCTCCTGCGGGCCCGGGTCGGGGATGCAGTGCATCACCGAGACGAAGAGCGCCGCCACCGGCTGCGAGAAGTCGATGAGGCGCTTGACCTCCTCGTGCTCGAAGATCTGGTCGGTGCGCCGCATGTCGGCCTGGATCACCGCGGTGCGCTCGTCCTCCTGGAGCAGCGCGCGCCCGTGTGCAAGGACGATCGGGTCGTCGTCGACGTAGACCACGTGCGACTTCGGGTCGATGCCCTGGGCCACCTGGTGCACGTTGTCCTGCGTCGGCAGGCCTGAGCCGTGGTCCAGGAACTGGCGCACGCCGTAGTCCTCGGCGAGCACGCGCACCACGCGTTGCAGGAAGCGCCGGTTGTTGATCGCCAACGGCTTGGTGCTGGGTACCACCTTGTCCAGCTCCGCCACGGCCTCGCGGTCCACCGCGTAGTTGTCCTTGCCACCGAGGTAGTAGTCGTACATACGCGCCACACTCGGCACGTTGACATCCACCTCGGACAAGACGGTGCGGTTCTCCTGCCGCATGTCAGACCTCACACCCTTCAGACAGGATCAGGCGCACGTACGGGAAACCGCACGCTGTCCGTAGCCGGACGATCGCGCTCCTCAGCTTCCCACGCGATCGTGCGTTGACGCCACGTCAAGTGCACAATTTCCAGGCCCCCTTGCCCAGCGCACGCAGACGTGTCGCGCCCTCGGACATACGTCGCACGCCTCCACGCGCGCCGTACGCGCCCGGATGCCCCCACCTGCGCAAGGATGGCCGCATGCTGCTGGCCGACATCGCCCGGACCTCGCTCGCCGTCGCGGCCGCCTCCGCCCGTACGGAGAAGGTCGCGCTGCTCGCCGACCTCTTCCGCACGGCCGAGCCCGCCGAGGCACCGGTCACCATCACCTACCTCGCCGGACGGCTCCCCCAGCGCCGCACCGGCATCGGCTGGCGCACCCTGATGGACCACCCCGGCCCCGCGGACACCGCGACCCTCACCCTCGGCGAGGTCAACCGCACCCTGGACCGCATCGCGCTGGTCTCCGGCAAGGGCTCACAGGCCGAACGCCGCCGGCTGCTGGCCGATCTGCTGGGCCGTGCCACCGCCGAGGAGCAGGACTTCCTCATCCGCCTGATCGGCGGCGAGCTCCGGCAGGGCGCCCTGGACGCCTTCGCCGTCGAAGCGCTCGCCGCCGCGGCCGGCACGGACCCGGCCGAAGTGCGGCGGGCGGTGATGCTCGGCGGCTCGCTGGGCTCCGTGGCCCGAGCGCTGCTGGAAGACGGCCCCAGCGCGTTGGCCGGCTTCCGGCTGGAGGTCGGCCGGCCCGTCCAGCCCATGCTGGCGCAGTCCGCGAAGGACGTGGACGAGGCGATGGACCGGCTCGGACCCTGCGCGGTCGAGGAGAAACTGGACGGCATCCGCGTCCAGGTGCACGTCGACCACGTGGGCGAGGACCCGCGCGAACCCGCGCACCCGGTGCGCGTGCAGTCCGAGGACCGGCCGGGCCCCGTGGTACGGGTCTGGACCCGCACCCTGGATGAAATCACCGACCGGCTTCCGGAGGTCGTCGACGCCGCCGCGGCACTGCCCGTCACTCGCGCAGTGCTGGACGGCGAGGTCATCGCGCGTGGACCCGACGGACGGCCGCGGCCGTTCCAGGAGACCTCGGGACGCGTCGGCTCACGGCTCGACGTCGCGGGTGCCCAGGCCGCGCTCCCCGTGTCCGTCGCCTTCTTCGACCTCCTCTCGCTGGACGACCGCCCGCTGCTCGACCTGACCGTCCGCGAGCGGCACACAGAGCTCGCCCGCGTCGTTCCCGGGGAACTGCGGGTCCGGCGCACCTCGGTCGAGGAGCCGGCCCGGGAGCCCGCGCGCGCCGCCGTCCGCACCTTCGCGGCGGAGGCGCTGGAGCGGGGGCAGGAGGGCGTCGTCCTCAAGGCACTCGACTCCGCGTACAACGCCGGCCGACGCGGCGCCGCCTGGCTCAAGGTGAAACCGGTGCACACCCTGGATCTGGTCGTTCTCGGCGCGGAGTGGGGCCACGGCAGGCGCACCGGCAGGCTCTCCAACCTTCACCTGGGGGCCCGGCGCCCCGACGGCACGTTCGCCATGCTGGGCAAGACCTTCAAGGGCCTCACCGACGCGCTGCTGGCATGGCAGACCGCCCGTCTGCGCGAACTCGCCGTCAGCGAGGAGTCGTGGGGCGTGCAGGTGCGTCCCGAACTGGTGGTGGAGATCGCCTACGACGGTGTGCAGCGCTCCTCCCGCTACCCGGCGGGAGTGACGCTGCGGTTCGCGCGGGTGGTCCGCTACCGCGAGGACAAACGGCCCGAGGACGCCGACACGCTCGACACCGTCCTCACCGCACTGCGCGTGTAGAAGGACGTCAGGTACCGGGTTTGGTGACACCAAACCCGGTGCGGTCCAGACCTCAAACGGAACTTGATCAAGACCTGGTCGGCACCGCTTAACTTCGAAGGTCCCGAGAACCTGACCGGAACACAAAACGTCCTCGTCAGGCCAGCCGACGAGGACGCTCATGAAGTCGAGGTTAACGACTCCACCCCACGGCGCCGTTAGTCACTGGTCGCTGCGCTTTTCGCGCACCCAGGACTTGCGAGCCGGAGTGAAGGCGTTGATGGTTCCGGCACCTCGCCCAGGAGATCTCTCCCAACGGCTGATCTTCCCGGCAAGCTTCTTCAATCGAGGGTCGTGCGGGGGCACGTCGATCTGGAAGTGCGACTGCTTTATCGGGTTCATGTCGCCACCCCATGCCACGACACCCTCACAGGAAGCGAGAATGTCCTCGATGACCGTGATCTGCCTGTCGCTCATGCCATTATCCGCCGGCGCGCCCAGGGGATAGGCGAACTGCCTGATGGTCAGCGCAGTCCCGGACAGCTGGTTACTTTCCAGGGCTGCCCGCACCTCCTTACCGGTGGTGTGCCCGAAAACCTCACGCTGATCGAGCATGTCCACTTCGTAACAATACCGCCGCAGCACGTAAATCAGGACGGTAGCGGGGTCGCCTTCGACAAGATCGACGGTGAGACTGCCCCCACCTTCCACCCGGTGTCCCTCGGCGTTGTCGAGTACCGGCCAACCATTTGCACTTTTGCTCGATGTCCAGACGGGCTCTCCTCGCCCTGAAGCTGTGGCAGTGGCCGGGGGCCACAGGACGCTTCCTACCGCGAGAGCCCCTCCCACGGCAAGGATGCGGCGTCTACTCGGCTGGCTTCTGCTGATGAAATCAGGCACCGGTCTTCCTTCTTCTCAGGTGTTTGCTCACCGAAAAATCGCAGATCATGAACAGAGAGATGACGACCAATACTGTAAGCACCACGATCGAAGGGTTCACCCAGACGGGGACCAAATCGTAGCTGTCATTACACTTGTCGTGCAGCGGAAAGAACGATTGAAACTCCTCCGCATGAGACTTCCAGAACGCTCCGTCGTAACGCTGGTCGTGAACGAACATGCAGGTTTCGGCAGTGTCCAGACCTCCGCGTGATGCCCCCCAGAGCCAAATTGACACATCCATGCAAAGTGTGACAGAGAAGACGCGCGTCCACCATGCGGCACACCGGTACTCCCCTCTGCGCAGGCCAATTGGAATGCGGACCAAATTCCATACATTCCAGGCAAGCCACACGCCACATACCGCTATAACGGAAAGCAGAATCGCCAGCTTCATCCCGCTACCCTAACCATCACGGCGAGCAGACCTTTGACGCGCTGCACTGAGGTATACATCATGGTTCTTCAGGTATTGGGATCTACGCTCGTTTTCCATTCCCATACGAGCAAGCAGGGCGTCAACGAAACCCTGCTCGAATCTGTGCAGATTATCGAGACCATTAGGAACGTTCTGGTAATCCGAAGGCAGTACTGCCCCAGAACCGGTGACGAGGTAGAGCTGGGCAGCTGCCAGAGTTCCCTCCAAGGCGGTCAGGGCATTGTGAGCCGAGTCCTTGCAGTCTGCCCCACTACCCCAACGCTGGGAGAAGAAGTCGTTGAAGCGGGACAGCCCGCCGCCTCCATTGTAATGATCCTTCACCGCATCAACAATGTTCTTTCCGCCTCGTACAGCTCGGGCGAGTAGATATCCGTCGGCATCCTCAATGAGGTCGGCGAATCCGAACGTCGAAGCGACACCGGGCACTGCCAGCTTGGCATGTGCGAAGTCCAGCGGGTTGGCATATTCTTCCTCGGAGTTGCGCCAACCGGCCCAGAAAGTCATCAAGTCACCGGCCCAGCCACCTACGTCTCCACCATTTGCGCCCTTCTTGTTGTCCGGCTGAGCGGTGAGGAACTGAGCGTTGGCCGTAGCCATCATGTGTTCAACACCCAGGGGGTACTGTGTGTACGGGTCGGTGAAAGACTTCTTGACACTCATCCCCCTGTCATTGCAATACTTGACAAACCCTTCGTCATATGAGCCGATGAGGTACCACCAGCCGAGCTCGTTCATCGTACCTTTGTTCCCGTATTCGCGATGGCGGATATACTCCATCACGAGCTGACTGCGCCCCCGACCGTCAGAGTCGTACGAGCCGGCCAGGTCGTACAGTTCCTGCACGTAGGCGATGAAGTCGTCCGCAGGCCCACCGACATCATTGAGCGAATTGATACCGCGGTCAGAGTCCGGTCGCCACACGTCGTTGTCGAGGTCGATCGTTGTGCCGTCGATCGGAATATCGGCTATTTCTTTGATTTGATTGAATGCCCAGTTCGCGGGCAACGGAAATCCGAGATTACCAGAGAATCCCCAGGACATGCCGGAGACGAAAGAATATCGCGCAAAAGTTTTACTCGTGACGTCGATACAGACGTTGCGCGACCCATAAACACCGTGCACGTATTTTCTTCCTCTACTGGCGAGACCGGCGACGATTCCTTGAAAGTAAGGAATCACATATGCGTCAATCTCGGGCTGAGTAGCATCATAGTCGACGGCGAAATAGATGGTGGTTCCACGATTAATGCCGAAACCCTCGGCCTTCTCGTGCGCCAAGAGGGCGTGTTGGTATCCGTTGGTATAATTATATTCGGTTACGCTGCGTCCGTGCACCTGGAAGATCGGAAAGGCCTGCATATCGTGGGCGAGAATGGTCTCCAGCTCACCGGGGAGGATCTCCTTCTCATAAGTGGGGTCCGGGCTGTAAAGATAACGGCCTACCATACGATAATCGTTTTCGTAGAGCCACTGGGCACGGGCATCATCGATCACATAGCGGGTGTCCGACGCGGTGACCCCCCGGTCCGGATTACCCATGGACACGAGGAGCTGAGCCCAAGTGTCGTAGTCGCCCTTCCCATTCTGCTTGAGGTAGGAAAATTTCTGGTATAGCTTGACGAACTCAACCGCGCTTTCGTCGAAAGTTGATTTGAATGTGGTGCGAACCCCTTGCTCGATCGGCACCGGTTCGTTGAAGACGCACGCCGCAGTGAACAGGCTGACCAGGATGCCCGAGTCACCTGCGGAAAGGGTACTGCTCGCCCTTTGGAGACCTGCTTTTGTTCCCGGCCCGAAGTTGCCGTTGGGATGCGCTATACCCAGCTCGTACTGAAGCGCGACCATAAGAGCCTTCTGCACGTCGCGTGAGTAGACGCCATCAGCCGGACCGATGCTGCCAGCACTCCTCGTCCAGTAGTTCCGGTTCAACCACTGCTGGATAGTGCGGATTTTGTTGCTGCCCCCAGCCACAACGACGTACGCGTCCATGTTGAACAGGCATTCGGCAACCTTAACGTTGATGACGCCTTCGCCTCCGATGCCCATGTCGGAGCGGATCTCACCCACGGCCGCGCGAGTGACTCCGGTGAACCAACCTTCACTTTCGGGTTCCACGGCCCAATAGCCCTTGCCCCACAGGCCAAACTGGAGGAGACGCAGGATATTGCGGTTCTCTTCCCATCCGAATCCGATGTCTCCGAGCTCTGCAAACTTTGCGGCGGTGCCAGGTCCGAAATTGGCCACAACGGGGCTGATGCCCAGCTCATGCTGCAGTCCCATGATCAGGCTGTACATATAGGACCAGCTGGTTCGGCCATTTTCATCACAACTGACGTATCCGCCCACACCACCGTACGTCTCATTAACCCACTCCTGTCCCCTAAGAACCTGCTGATCCACCATAGAAACTCCTTGTTCTGTGCACGGTAAGTCGCCGAATCGCAACTGGGCACCGACCACCAGAATGGATTCGTGGCAGCAGTGCTCAGCAGATTTAAGATTCGCGTAAGCGCAACGACGCGAGCTGGCCCGCCCGGGCCCAGCGTCCACTCGCCACGAAGCCAGCCCCAGCACGCTCAGACCCAAAATTGCGGCCCAAGGTGAGGAATTCTCGTCGGTTTAGCCGGCGAGAATTCCTCACCTTGAATCAAAGACGAGACTCGTCGAGTGAAGTGATAAGTGTCAAGTTTGAGCGGAACTCAATCGAAACTACCACAGAGCTCGTCACCGTAACTGGACCAGATAATTCCGCCATCGTATCGGACGAGATATCCTGTGCCTTCATCGTTCGTTATCGTTGCATGGATCCCTACACATCTACCATTCCTGGCATCTGTGCTGCTATAAACTGGCCCTGCATACTGAGAAAACCAGCCCTCGTCTGTATCGCGAAGCGCATAGTTGTCACCTGGCCAAATTTCTATTCTCATGTAATTAGCCCCACCACCCGTGTTGTTGTCCATCATGGCGCATGCGCTACTGTCATCGGCAGTTGAGTACGTAAACAGAGTTCCGTAGCGCTCGTCCGGGCTCGGCAGCGCATTCGCGTTAAAAAACTCATAGCCAGGACCGCAAATAGAGGAAACCCTATTGACTTCAGCGGCGTGAGTCTTCGCAAAGGCTCTGGCTTCGAAATCTGCCGAATCAGCGATTTCCACACCAGCTACCCGGTTCGCATTTGTGGGCCCATCACCAGCGACAGCACTCGGCGCCGAAAGAAGCGACGCGGAAACTGTGAGAGCTGCAATAGCCAGCACGCCTGCCTTGCTCTTGGTGGTACGCATACAGACCAATCCCTCCCCTGGGACAGATTTCATGGGCGCTTCGAACGACAACTACGCTACGCACTGGAGGCATCAGAAAAAGGTTATTTGATAGACGTCGTTCACGCTGGCTGCACATTTCATCACCAAGTGTGAATAGATCACATGCCTTACGTCCGTTACGCAACTTAAGTACGTAGTACACTCCTACTGAGTGACTACGGAGTGTGATGTGATATAGCACATATTCCCTGACTAACAGTCGGGTAGCCCGAGGGGATCGCACTCTCGGGCTCCCACAGATCCGTACGTGACAGTCTCCTGTCATACGGCTCTTGTCGTTCTGGTCATCCGATGAGCGGTTTGACCCAGATCCAGTGTGCGAAGTACCGAGGCTGTCGGGCGACCGCTGCGCGCATCGCCTCACGGGCCTTCTTCCAGTTCCGCAGCCTCTTGTACTTGTTCATGATCCACCGCAGCAGGTAGGTGTTGATTCGGTGGAGCACGGGCGACAGCACCGTGCGGCCGAAAGCCCCGTAGTAGGCCATCCAGCCCCGCACCACCGGGTTGACCAGTCGTGCAAGGTCCGCCTCGGTACTGCCGGTGCGGCGGTGCAGTCGCCAGGACCGCACCACGGCATTCATCTTCTTCAGGGCGTCCCTGCTGGCCGCCGGGAGGAAGCCGGTGAACTTCACCGCGTCCTTCCGCCGAGCCTCCCTGGGACGGAACGTGAACCCCAAGAACGTGAACGAGGTGTGCGGGAAACTCCCGCTCCGGTTGCTGTCCTTGCAGTACACGATGTGCGTCTTGTCCGGGTGCAGCTCCAGCCCGACCTGGGTCATCCGCTCACGCAGGGCGGCCAGAACGGTCCTGGCCTGTCCTTGGGCCACGCAGTGGATCACCGCGTCGTCCGCGTAGCGTTCGAAGGCGACCGCCGGGAACTGCCGGATCAGCCACATGTCGAACGCGTAGTGCATGAACAGGTTCGCCAGGACGGGTGAGACCGCCGAGCCCTGTGGGGTTCCGCGGTCGCGCTGCTGCAGGGTGCCATCGGGGTGCTGCAGCGGGGCGGCCAACCACCGCGTCACATACAGCCTCACCCAGCGGGCGTCGGTGTGTGCCTCCACGGCCTTGAGCACGAGGTCCCACCGGACACTGTCGAAGAACTTCCGGATGTCCAGATCGATCACCCAGTCGTACTTCCAGCAGCGCTTACGGCAGGCCCCTACCGCGTCCAAGGCCGAGCGGCGCGGCCGGTACCCATACGAATCGGGGTGGAAGATCTCCTCCGCCCGCTTCTCCAGGTGCGCGGCCACGACCGTCTGGGCCACCCGGTCCGCGACCGTGGGGACTCCGAGTACACGCATGCCGACGGCACCGTGCGCCTTGGGGATCTCCACCGCCTTGACCGGAGGCGGGAAGTAGGTCCCCGAAGACATCCGGTTCCAGATCTTGTACAGGTTGCCCCGCAGACCTTCCTCGAACTCCTCGATGGACTGCCCGTCCACACCGGACGCTCCCTGGTTGCCCTTCACCTTGATCCAGGCGTCCCACACCTCCTGTTTGGAGATGTCGAACGGCTTGTCGGATGCTTTCAGCTGGTCCATCGGGCTCCTCCCAGAGCTCTGGTTGACCAAACGAACAACAGCCACGAACGACCCGGCTCCTTCGCTCCGCCCCCGTTACAGAGGCTTCGTCGCTACTACGGGCCGGTCCGCCGGCGTGTCCGGCAGCGGTACTCGAAGTCCCTACGGGGCACTCCCGACTCGGGCTCTCCCGTTGGCCGCATGCTGACCGCGGCCATGCCGGACACGCCTTCCCACGTTCCATACGAGAGCGGCAGATCGCGCTCACGTCGCCTTGGTGCCGGACGCCGCCCGGCCCGTCGGCGGGCTCCCGCCGGGCTTGTCCCCGGGCACTGCCGATCACCCGGGTTTCGACGTCGTCTGACTACATCTCGACACGTCAACAGCGATCGTCTTCGCGATCCCTACCTGACGCCTCTCGGGCGCCTTTTCCGCATCGCTCACCACGACGGTCTTCAGCCAACGCAGCATGCGGTGGTTTGGAGCCTCCCCCCGCAGGGCGACTCCGAGGGGCCATACCCTCATCTCTCGCACAGCATCGCTTCAAGAAGCACTTCCTACATGACGCTCCTCTCCGCGTTCGTGGCACACCGGCAGTTGTAGTTCCGTGTCACAACTGGTCGTGAAGTAGGTGTCGTTGCTGGTGGCAGGCTCGGGCGACGGCTTGATGGTGGCGCCGCTAGGCGGTCCAGTGCAGGACGTGGTCACGGTCGCGGACCGGTGGCGGCAGGACGAGTGCCCGCACGAGACGTACGAGTTCCGGGCAGGTCAGCGGGACGAGGCGGGCGGTTCCGGCGGAGACTGCGCGTGCGGTGGCGTCGAGGGTCAGGGCGAGCACGGCGGCGGCGATCAGGGAGAACAGCGACCAGCGCATCCAGGAGTTCCAGCAGGTCACCTGGCCCTGGTCGAGGCCGGTGAAGCCCTTGGCGAGTTGGAAGGTCTCCTCGATCTTCCAACGGCGACAGATCACCTCTACGAGCGTGCCGAGGGCGATGTTCCCAGGGGTCCAGCAGCGGAAGTAGGAGACCTCGCCGGTGTAGCGGTGGCGGCGGGCCACCAGCACGCTGGTGCCGTCCTTGTGCCCGTCGGGGGTGTCGTCGGGGCGGATGTCGAGCCAGGCCCAGTCGTACTCGCGGGTGCCCTTGGTGCCGTGGCCGGTCGCCCGTCGCATCCACTGCTCCGGCCGCACCTTGTTGATCATCTTGCGTGCTTCCCACTTGCGCCCGGTCCCGTCCGTGACCTGGTGTGTGGCAGCGACACCGACGGTGTATCCGAGTCCCAGGGCGCGGATGTTGCTGCGTAGTTGCCGCCCGGAGTACACCTCGTCGCCCGCGAACCAGCGTGCCTGCACGCCGGCCGCGAGCGCGCCGGCGACCATGGCCACCGCCTGCTGCGGCTTGGTGGCGAACACGGTCTCCTCGGGCACCCCGGCCCACTCGCGGCGTTCCTCGTCCGCGGCCCAGTCCGCCGGGAGGTAGAGCGCCCGGTCGATGACCACCCGCGTCGTCTGCGTGACCGCCGCCAGATGCACCGCCACCTGGCACAGTCCGACCCCGCCGAGGGCGCCGGAGTACTGGTGGCCGGCGCCGACGCAGTCCTTGGAGGACTTGGCGTCCCCCGTTTCGTCGGCCACCAACACCGCATCCCGGCCCGCGAGTTCGTTCGATATCAGGCGGGCGACGGCTTCCCGTGCCGCAGTGTGATCGAACCGGGCCCGGGAGAGCAGGTGCTGCAGTCGGTGCGGTCCGGGATGTCCCAGCGTCTGCGCCAGCGTCCAGCAGTTCCGCGTGTCCACTTCCAGCAGCAGCCCAGCGGTCAACTCCGCGGCCGTGGCGCGGGCTTCACGTCGCGCGAAGCAGTCCGCGATCGCCTCCATCGCCGCCCCGAATGCCGTGGCCCACGCCTGCTCGGCTATGGTGGCCTCCACAGCCACCGCGTCCTTGATCGTCGTCACAAACGTTCATGATCACGGTGGCCGTCCTCATGCCCTCAGCGGCCCCCGGCGAGACGCTGACCAGCACGGACGACGGAACTACAGCTGCCGAAACTAACCCCTGCCAGGGCGAGTCGCGCCGGAGTTGCGGCCAACGTCGCCGAAGTACTTGATTTCTACCAAGCCTCAGGGCTGGCCTGGCGGCGGTCTCTCCGCTCCAGACCAAGCGTCAACCAGGTGTGACGATCCGCGTCAGCCTCATGTATTCAGCTGAGTTCGTGGACTGATGCCCCGACAGGTGCAGGGTGCCTCTCACCTGCAATGATCTTGGATTGTCGAGGTCAAGACCGTCGCAGAGAAGAGGCACCCAACAGGTGAGGACTACCGGCTGGGACCAGCAGCTCGGGTGCGGGCCGACGACAAGGACCTGATCGGTCACGTGGGCGTGGTGCTGCTGCGGAAGATCGCCGACCGTGTCGGGTTCACTCAGGCCCTGGCCGCCACGCTGCCGAGGGCACCGGACCGGGCAAGCGAGACCGGGGCATGGTGCTGTCCAGCTGGCCTGCGCGATCGTGCTCGGTGCGACGAACGTCCTTCAGGCCGAGCAACTGAAGTACCACTGGCGACGCCTGTTGTTCCTGCGCCCGGTCTTTCGACAGCACCCTGCGCCGCCATACGCCGCGTGGTGTGGACACTGCTGGCCCTGCGGCCCGGAGGCTTTCCCCGGATCTCGGTATGCGGACGGGAGCTGACCGGCTGGTACGTCCTCGATCTCGACGCGGCCATCGTCACCTGCACCAGCCGCAAGGAAGGCGCGGCGGGCAGCTTCGACCACATGCCGCTCGGGGCGTGGGTGGCCAACACCCGCGAGTGCGTCGCCATGCTCTTGCGGCCCGGCAACGCCCCGCCCAACGACGTCGCCGACCGCTGAAGCGTCCTGGCCGCCGCGCTGCGGCAACTCCAGCTGCCGCTGTGGTCGAAGCTGCTGGTGCGGATCGACGGCGCGGCCTTCAGCCACGCCCTCCTCGATCACTTCCAGGCGATGTCCACCAGTCGTCGCCGGGTGCGCTGGGTGACGGGCTGGGCCATCAACGAGAATGACGAGCGGGCCGTCGCGTTGCTGCCGGAGAAGATGTGGACGCAGCACTGCGGCAGGACGGCGAACTCCACGAGGCACCGGACCCGACGGCGACACGGTCACCTACCAGGTCGCCGAGCTGACCGGGGCCCGTGACCTGACCGGATGGCCGGAGGGGATGCGGCTGATCGTGCGCCGGGTCAAACCCTCTCGCCGGGATGCGAAGAAACTGACCGCCTTCGAGAAACACATGGGCTGGCGCCACCAGATCATCGCCACGAACATCCCCGCCCACCACGGGCTTTCCGGAGTGCCCGTCCCCGGGCAGGTGTGGTTCCTCGACGCATGGACCCGGCTTCTGCTCCTGCACGACGAGAGCGAACTCGCCACCGCCGAACCCGAGACGATCCGCATGAAGCTGTACCACCTGCTGACCCGCCTCACCACCCATGCCCGAAGACGCACCCTCCACCTCGACGGTACCTGGCCGTGGGCGTCGGCGTTCGCGACCGCCTGACGCCACGCGACGAAGCTTTCCGCCGTCACCTGACGGCCGGACCCCGACCCGGCGAAGACCAGACAGGAGGAGCCGCATCACCCTTCGGGCCCGTGGAACCCGACGTCCCGGCAGCGCATGCGACGGCCCCCCGTCCGCACCGGCGAGATGAACCAGGGCAAACCGCCGGGTCACTCACACAGTCAGACCGCAGAAGAATCGAGGTCAGTCCCACCAATGTGAGTCTTCGAATTACGCGCATGGAGTGCCGCGCGGGAGGCGGTAGGGCGCGGCGATCCGGTAGGTGCCGGCCCGCGGCGCCTCCAGCACCGTCCAGCGGTCCGTGTTCCGGTCGTCGTACTCGCCGGAGGCCAGGATTCCCAGCGGGTCGCCCTCGGAGGACGAGGTGGCGCCGTCCGCCGAATCCTCCCCCGCGGGGCCCTCGTGTCCCGGCCTCGGGCCCGGCTCGTACTCCCCGGGCGCCGTGACCTGCGCGGGTGGCTGTGACGGGCGGGGGGCGGACGGGCGCAGGCAGCCGTTGACGTTCCGGCCCACTCCGGACGGCCGGGCGACGACCTCCCCTTCCCCGTTGACCAACCCGAGCCAGGGCGACCAGGGGATGCGCACGAGCGTCGCGCCCGGCCGGCTCACGGTGAGCGTGACCTCTCCCGCGCCCGCTTCGGCGGACACGGCGGGGGGGGGGGGG
>KI547037.1:327517-328797 GCA_000497405.1 Streptomycetaceae bacterium MP113-05
GGTCCGCCACCCGGTAGAGCCGCCAGTTGGCGTCGTGCCAGACCAGGTCCAGGAACCGCGGCCCCGAGCGGACCAGCCGGGCTTCCTTCCTGGCCGCCACGTCGGGGGTGTCGGAGGTGGGCAGCACCACGTAACGGACGGCCCAGCGGCGCAGCCAGTCGTGGTACCGGTCCGGCGTGAACGCGCCCTCCTCGTAGAACAGCGGGTTCCGTTCCGCGTCCGCCTGCCGGTTCCAGCCGCGGGCGAGGTTGACGTACGGGGCGAGCGCGGAGGCCTCACGGTGGCTGCGCACCGGCACCACCTCGACGCGCCCGCGATCGGCGTCCGCCTGCTGCAACTGGTGCATCAGAGGTGCGAGGCTGTGCGCCCACGCCGCCTCCGGCCGGGTGTGCACGACGTCCCAGGCCGGCTTGCCGACCTGGAAACCCGCCGTCACCACCAGCGCGCAGACCAGTGCCGTCAGCCGGCGCCCGCGCGCCGCGGGCCACCCGGTACGGAACCGCGGCAGCAGCGCCAGCAGCACCACGCCGCCGAAGATCTGCGCCAGGCGCTCCACGTTCGAGCCGACCTGGGACGGGATGGCCCAGGTCAGCAGGACACCTGCGAAGTAGATCTCCGCACCGCGCCGCACCGTGCGCCACGCGCGGGGCGCCAGCAGCCGTACGGCGGCCGTGGTGACCAGCGGGAAGGCCACCGAGACCCAGGGCATGGGCTGGACCCCGGTGAACGGGAACAGCAGCGCGCTGACGCCCACCACCAGCGGCAGCGGCAGGCCGAGTGCGAGCGCGGGCCGCCAGCGTCCGCTGAGCAGCAGGGCCCCGGCGACCACTTCGAGGAACAGCCCGGCGACCGGGCTGCCGGCGGTGGCCAGCGCGGACAGCATCAGCGCGAGCGCACCGCGCAGCTTCCACCGGTGCCGCGACTGCCGCGGCCACGCCCACACCGCGGCGACGGCGCTCAGGGCGAAGAGCGTGCCCAGCGCGAACGTCACCCGGCCCGAAGCGGCGTTGCAGGCGAACGCGAAGGCACCCCACAGTGCGGGCACCATCGGGTGCCGAACGGCCCGGGAGCGCATCAGGAGCCACGCCAGCACGCCGCCGGACAGCACCCCGGACACGATCAGCGTGGGCCGTACACCCACCACGGCCATCAGGTACGGGGAGAGCACGCTGTAGGAGACGGGGTGCATTCCGCCGTACCAGGCCAGGTTGTACGCGGACAGCGGGTGCCGTCCGACGAACTCCGCCCACGCGTCCTGCGCCGCCAGGTCGCCGCCGCCG
>KI547037.1:328807-331274 GCA_000497405.1 Streptomycetaceae bacterium MP113-05
TGGCGATCAGCCAGAGCCACAGCACGTGCAGCACCGAGCCGAACAGCACGGCGGCCACCACGGGATGTCGCAGCCACCGCGCCGCCCGGTCCCGGCCCGACAGCGGCGGCTCCGGCACCGCGACCGGCTCGTCTCCCACGGCGGTCCCGCGCCGCGGCCGCGGAGGGGGCACGAGCGCCGTGCGGACGGCGCCTTCGTGCGTGGGGCCTTCGCGCACGGGGCGGTGCGTATGACCGGGGCGGGCACCGGTGTGTATCCGCCCCTCCTCCTCGTCCTCGGCCGCCTGTGCTCGCGGTGGGGGGCCCAGCGTGGTCATGGCTCGCTTCTCCCCACGTAGCTTCTGCGGTCGTCGGGCAGGCTACCGGCGCGCTGCGCGCCGTGCCCTCACAGGACGCGCGTCAGCTTGTCCCCGAAGGCGGGTTCGGTCAGATTCTTCTCCAGCGCCACGGGCACCTCGACCTGGCCGGGGCCGCCGCCCACCGTCAGCGTGCCGACCTTCGTACCGGGCGGCGCGGTGTGTGGCATCTTCTTCGCGGGTTCCAGCGCCAGGTCCACCTCGACACCGCCCCAGCCGACGGCCGCCACGTCCTTCGTCGCGACGACGGGCGTACGACCGCCGAGGCCGTCGTCCAGGTAGCCGACGACGTCGCCCTTCTGGACGATCTTCTCCGAAATCAGCGTTCCCCTCGCGGCGTCCAGCAGCTCACCGCTGACTGCGTTCACGGTATCGATGATCGGCGGCTTGTGCTGCCCGAGTACGGCGCCCACGATCAGCTGTTGCGTGCCCCCGACCTCCTTGCGTCCGGCGAAGAGCAGGTTGCCGCCCGCGGCCGTGGTGGTGCCGGTCTTGATGCCGATCGCGTTGGTGCTCGACACCAGAGTGTTCCAATTTCGCATCCGGTCGCCGGAGAACGGGTCCTTCCAGAAGGGCAGGCTGGTGATGGCCACGAGCGCGGGGGCCTCCATCGCCTTCTTGCCCAGCTTCACCTGGTCCTCCGCCGTGCTGACGGTGGACTCCTTCAGGCCGCTGGGGTCGGTGTAGTCGGTGTTCTCCATGCCCAGCTCCTGGGCGGTCTCGTTCATCTTCTCGACAAACGCCGCTTCCGAGCCGCTGTGCCAACGGGCCAGGAGGCGGGCGATGTTGTTCGCCGACGGGATCATCAGTGCGGACAGCGCGTCCCGCTCGGAGATCTCGTCGCCCTTCTCCACGCTGGGCAGCACCGATTCGTCGCCGTTGCCGGCGCCGCGGTTCCCGCCGTCCTCGGCCTGCTGGTCGATGGTGATCTTCGGGCCGTCCTCGCCCTCCTTCAGCGGAAACTTCTCGAGCACGAGATAGGCCGTCATGGTCTTCGCCACGCTGCCGATCGGCACCGGTTTCTGCTCACCGGACGACCCCAGCACACCGAGCCCGGAGACCTCGACGTACGCCTGGCCCGTACCCGGCCACGGCAGCGTGGGCTCACCGCCGTCGAAGGTGTGGGTGGCCTGCTCGGTGAGCGTCAGCGTCGGCTCCGGCAGCGGACGCACCGCCTGCACGACGACGAAGACGAGGGCCAGCAGGACGACCAGCGGCGTCCAGATCTTCATCCGGCGTACGGCGGTGCGTACCGGCGTCGCCGGGGGCGGAGGCGTGTTGGTGAGCTGCGCGAGCAGCTCCAACGGCGGCGGTTCGGGCACCGGCTGCTGCTTGGTGCGTTCCTGCTCGCCGCCGACGCCGGTGATGACGGCGGCCGGAGTCGTGGTGCCGGTCGTCTCCTCGTCTGGCAGCGGACGGCTCACGGTGCCGCCCGCCTCGCGGGAGCCGTCCGTGGGCCGGAGCGGGACGAAGCGACTCGTGCCACGGTCCCCGGCACCGGGTTCGGCACCGGGCTCGGGCTTCCCGCCGAGCTCGGCGCTCCTCGACACCCGGATCGCCGTGGTCGGGTGATCCTCGCGCTCGGATGGGAGGGGCTCGACCTTTCCGTCCCCGGCGTCGGCGGTTCCGGGCGTGACGGCACGGAACACGGCGGTCCGTCTGTCCTCCGTCGTGTCGTCCTCTACGCCCGGACTCCCTTGAGCGGGACCGTCTGCTGCGGGGGTCTCTTCGTCGGCGGCGGCCGGCTGGGCGCCTTCCGCTTCGGCGCGCGGCGGGGCTTCCTCCGCCGTCACCTCGTCGTCAACGACGCTGCGGGCGTCGGTCTCGCCGCCCCCGGCGGCACCGTCCTGTGCACCGTCCGGCTCCGTCGCGCGGTCATGGCCCGTCGCCGCAGCCTCCTGGGACTCGCTGTCCTGCTCGTCGCCCCCCGCGCTGCCGGAGTCGGCCGTATCGCCGGAGTCGCCCGGGGCGTCTTGCCGGTCCTCCGGGTCGCCCCCCTCCGGCGGGGTCGCGACCGTGGGTCCCTCCACGGGATAGTCGTCCTCGTGACCGTCTTCGTGACCGTGCTCCGTCGTGGAAGGACGGGTGGAGCCGAAGAACGCGGCGGGCGTG
>KI547037.1:331284-332651 GCA_000497405.1 Streptomycetaceae bacterium MP113-05
CGCAGAGCGCTCGTCGGTCGCCTCCGTCACCTCCCGGCGGACGCCGAACATGGTGGTGGCGTTCTCCGTGGTCTCCCTCTCCGGTCCGGGAGCCCCGGTCGCGGCGGCACGTGGGCGGACGGGCAGGTCGCCGCTCTCCGTTCCGGTTTCAGACCCGGACACGGCGTCGGACTCGGCGTCCGCCCCTGCGGGCTCGCCGCTCGCGGGGTCCTCCGCCGACTCTGCTGGGGCCGCCTCCGGCGGCGAGACCCACGCCGCGACCGCTGCCCGCAGGCGGGCGTCACCGGAGTCGCCCGCGTCAACGGGTGCCCCCTCGGGCTCCTGCGTCGAGGCGGAGCCCCCGGCATCCGCCTCTGCATGCTCGCCGTGCTCGGCGGAACCGTCCGCACCGCTCGGACCCCCGTCCCGGGGGTTCTTCTCGACAGCTGCGGCGTACGCCGCAGAGGCGCCCCTCGGATCCTGCCGCCGCGCCGCGGGAACCGGACTCACGTCCTCCGCCGTCTCCCCCGACGACCTTTCCCGCTCCGACTTGTCGGGGGACTCGCCCGCCACCGATGCCTCCTGTCGCCTACGCTCTCGCCGCTGGACCTACCAGTTAAACAGTGTTCCGGATGCGGTAGCGCGCCCCGTACACCCGCGGTTCACGCCGGAACGGACACTCGTGCGCGGACCGTTCAGCACCGGTGACGCACCGTCCACCGGCCTCACCCCGTGGACGATAACGACATACCTGCCGGTTCCAGCAGGTTTCCGTCACGCACCCTCGACAGATGATTGTGAGAGGGGTCACCCTGTCATTCATCCACGCGGGGAGGCATGGATGGGCAGGAGCCGCAGAACGATTCCGGAGGAGCTTCTGTTGCTGGCGCTGGACCCGACCACGGGTACCACCGCACAGCCGCAGTCGCTCGACCTTGGTCTGGCCGGGGCCCAGCTTGTAGAGCTGGCGCTGGCCGGACGCATAGCCCCTGATGGGGACCGTATCGCCGTGGTGATGCCACGGCCGACAGGAGATCCGACGCTGGACTCCGCGCTGGAGCTGCTGCGCAGGCGCGGCAGCCCGGTACGAGCCGTGCACTGGATCGGCGGGCCCAGACTCGGGCTGCGTCAGACGTATCTCTCGCACCTGGAGCGCTGCGGCATGGTCCACGCCGTCAACGGCCAGATGTGCGGGGTGCTTCCGACGACGCGCTACCAGGCGACCGAGACGGCCATCAGCCGTGAGATACGGATGCGTCTGGACGCCGCGATACGGACCGGCATACCGCCGGACCCGCGTACCGCCGCGCTGGCCGCGCTGGCCCATGCCGTCGGGCTCGGTAAACACCTCTACCCGGGCAACGAGGGGCGGTCCTGCCGCTCCCGGC
>KI547037.1:332661-337467 GCA_000497405.1 Streptomycetaceae bacterium MP113-05
CCCAGCCGGGCCGCGCGGTCCCCGACCAGTCCCGGCGTACCGCCGCCACGGTCCGCATGGCACGGGCCGGCGCACGCTGACCGACGCACGCTTCGGGCCACGGCCGGGAGCCGTGACGCCCTGAGCGCCGAAGCCGATGACAGGACGGACGGCTACCGCCGCGCCCGCAGCACCTCGACTGCACGCGGGCCGTGGCCGTCCGTCACCCGATGCCGTACCGCGCCGTACCGTGTGTCGCTGTTTTCCAGCGCGGAAACGCTCGGTGATGGCACCCTTCAGGTGAGTACTCGTACTTTCCCGCGGAGGTGCAGTCGCTGTGGCGTCCCAGGTCAATCCCACCGTACGGCGGCGCCGGTTGGGCCAGGAGTTGCGCAGACTGCGCGAGCTCCGCGGCATGACGGCGGAGGAGGTCGCGGACCGGCTGCTGGTGTCCCAGTCGAAGATCAGTCGGCTGGAGAACGGTCGCCGCAGCATCAGCCAGCGCGACGTGCGTGACCTGTGCGGTGTCTACGAGGTCGAGGACCACCGCATCGTCGACTCCCTCATGCAGATGGCCAAGGAGTCGCGCCAGCAGGGCTGGTGGCACGCCTTCGGCGACATCCCCTACAGCGTCTACATCGGACTGGAGACGGACGCCGCCTCACTCCGCGTGTACGAACCGCAGGTGGTACCCGGACTGTTGCAGACCCGGTCCTACGCGGCGGCGGTAGTGGCGGGTGCGCTTCCTGAGGCGTCCACGGAGGACGTGGAGAAGCGAGTCCAGGTGCGGATGCGCCGCCAGGACCGGATCACCGATCCCGGGCACCCGCTGCGCCTGTGGGCGGTTCTGGACGAGGCGACGCTGCGCCGCGCAGTGGGCGGGCCGCAGACCATGGTCCAGCAGCTCGAGCACCTCATCGAGCTCTCCCGGCTGCCCCATCTCACCCTCCAGGTCATGCCCTTCGCGATGGGGGCCCATCCCGGGGTGAACGGTCAGTACGCCATTCTGGAGTTCCCGGAGACCACTGACTCCACTGTCATCTACCTCGAGGGCGTCACCAGCGATCTGTACCTGGAGAAGGCCAACGACGTCCAGAGCTACAGCGTCATGTACGAGCACCTCCGCGCCCAGGCGCTGAACGCCGACCAGACCAGGGAGTTCATCGAAGAGGTGGCGAAGGAGTACGCCCGCATGTGAGTCCCCCGAGGGCGGCCCCGGACGACGCGAACTGCTCCGGGCGTGACGCACGTAGGAAGACGGCAGGCTACCCCACGGCACAAGAGTGTGGGGACCCCTTGGGGAACTGCCATCCGGTCGAGTGAACGTACGCTTCGCCGCGGTCCGTCGCCGCGTAGCGTCGTCCCCGACATCAGCGGGACGACCCGGAGGGACCGGAGCGGATATGGCTCTTCAGCAGGGACAGACCAAGGACTGGATCAAGTCCAGCTACTCGGGCGGAAACGGCGCGTGCGTCGAGGTGGCCTCCCCCACCCCGGAGGCCGTCGGCGTCCGGGACTCCAAAGTCGCGGACGGGCCGCGCCTGAGCTTCCGCCCCGAGACCTGGAGCGGCTTCGTCTCCGCGGTGCGCGGCGGGTGAACCGGCGCGACGCCCGCCCGCCTCAGGCGCGGGGGTAGCGGGCCAGCCAGGCGGGGGACGAGGAGCCCGGTGAGTGGAGTGCCGGGCCCTGCGTCATCTCCATGGCGAAGTCGTCGGCGAGTTCACCGATGGTGGGCCGTCCTTCGAGTTCGGCGACCCAGGTGGGCGGGAGGGCCGTCTCACCGTGGATGGCGCCCAGCAGGTTGCCGCAGACCGCGCCCGTGGAGTCGCTGTCACCACCGTGGTTGACCGCCAGCAGGAGCCCGTGCCGGACATCCTCGGCGACGAGCGCGCAGTACACCGCGATGGCCAGAGCCTCTTCCGCGACCCAGCCCTCGCCGAGGGACTCCACCCGTTCGGGGTTCGGCATGCCCTGCCGTACGGCTCCCAGTGCGCGCTTGAGGGCGTCGGATGTCTCCTCGTGTCCCGGCCGGGCTGCGAGCTGGGCGAGGGCCCGCTGGACGGCATGGTCCAGGGATTCGCCGCGGGCGAGGGCGTGCACGATCGCGGCCGTGGCGCCGGCCGCGAGATACCCGGTCGGATGCCCGTGCGTCTGAGCCGCGCACTCGACTGCGAGCTGGAAGACGAGCTGGGGCTCCCAACCGACGAGCAGGCCGAACGGGGCGGATCTCATCACCGTTCCGCAGCCCTTGGACTGCGGGTTCTTCGGCTTGTCGACGGTACCCATGCGGTCGTCGGCCAGGCCGCTGAGGCAGGCGTTGCCGGGTGCGCGCCGCGCATACAGCCACTCCTCCCGCGCGAGCCAGCCGTCGCCCTCCCTGCGCTCGTCCGGACCCCAGTCCTGCTGGGTCACCATCCAGCGCCGGTAGGCGGCGTGCACGTCGGTCGGCGGGTGCCAGGCACCGGTGTCCCGGCGGACGTGGGCCCGGATGAGGCCGTCGACGGTGAAGAGGGTCATCTGGGTGTCGTCGGTGACGGCGCCGCGACGCCCGTACGCGGGCACGTAGTCGGTGACACCGGCGGTGCCGTGCTGTTCCCGGATGGCCGCGAGGGAGTCGAACTCGACGCCGGCGCCGAGGGCGTCGCCGATCGCGCCGCCGAGGAGACAGCCGCGGACGCGGCTGCGGAAGTCCTGCTGCTCGGCGCGGCCCCATATGGTCGTGGTGCCAGTGGTCACGCGCGCCCTCCCTGCGGTGTGTCGCCCTTCGCGGTCAGCACTCTAACCCTGTGCGACGGCAGTTCCTCTCCTCTGCCCGACCCCTGGTCCGGTCGCGGGGACGCGGCGGTCAGCCGTCGACGACGGGAAGCAGCTCCGGAAGGTGGCCGTCGGCCTCCCGGGCTGCGGAGACCCGCTCGGCCGGCACCTCTTCGTACAGGGTGGTGCGCGGCCGTGCCGGGCGGCCCGCGGCCTCGGCGATGGCTTCGAGGTCCCGCACCGACCGGTGGGAGCCGTAGGAGGAGCCGGCCATCCGCGAGATGGTCTCCTCCATCAGGGTGCCGCCGAGGTCGTTCGCGCCCGAGCGCAGCATCGCAGCCGCGCCCTCGGCGCCGAGCTTGACCCAGCTGGTCTGGATGTTGCGGATGTGCGGGTGCAGCAACAGCCGGGCCATCGCGGTGACCGCCCGGTTGTCCCGCATGGTCGGGCCGGGCCGGGCGATACCGGCCAGGTACACCGGTGCGTTGGTGTGGATGAACGGCAGCGTCACGAACTCGGTGAAGCCGCCGGTGCGTTCCTGCATCCGGGCCAGCAGCCGCAGATGCCCGAGCCAGTGCCGCGGCTGGTCCACGTGTCCGTACATCATGGTGGACGAGGAGCGCAGGCCGACCTGGTGCGCGGTCTCGATGACCTCGGTCCACGTCGCGGTCGGCAGCTTCCCCTTGGTCAGGATCCAGCGCACCTCGTCGTCGAGGATCTCCGCCGCCGTGCCCGGGATCGACCCGAGTCCGGCCTCCTTCGCCGCGGTGAGCCAGTCGCGGATCGACATGCCGGTCCGGGTCGCGCCGTTGACGACCTCCATCGGGGAGAACGCGTGCACGTGCATGCCGGGTACGCGTTCCCGCACGGCACGGGCGATGTCGAAGTAGGCCGTGCCCGGCAGGTCCGGGTGGATGCCGCCCTGCATGCACACCTCGACGGCGCCCACGTCCCACGCCTGCGCCGCGCGGTCGGCGACCTGGTCGAGCGACAGCGTGTAGGCGTCGGCATCGGTGCGCCGCTGCGCGAACGCGCAGAAACGGCAGCCGGTGTAGCAGACGTTGGTGAAGTTGATGTTCCGCGTGACGATGTAGGTCACGTCGTCACCGACGACGTCCCGCCGCAGGGTGTCCGCGATGTCGCAGAGCGCGTCCAGCGCGGGGCCGTCGGCGTGCAGCAGGGCCAGGGCCTCGTCGTCGGTCAGCCGCGTCGGATCGGCGGCGGCGGTCGCCAGCGCGGCGTGCACGTCGCCGTCGATACGCTCCGGTGCCATGCCGGGGGCCGCCCGCTCACGCAGGTCGGCCCAGTCGCCGTACACCTCGTCGAAGTCGTCGCGCCGGTCCGCCGTACGACCCTCGGTGTCGATGGTGCGGTGCAGGTCGGTACGGCCACGGGCGGCGAACACGTCGTCCGGTTCCTGCCACGGCCGGCCCTCCACGACGGCGTCCTCGCGGGCCAGGCCGGTGTCCGGGTCGAGCAGCGCCTCGACGTGCGGCAGCAGCCGCGGGTCCAGCCAGGGCTCACCGCGCTTCACGAACTCGGGGTAGACGGCGAGTCGTTCGCGCAACTCGAAGCCGGACGCGCGGGCGTGTTCGGCGAGCCGCTCGATCTGCGGCCAGGGCCGTTCGGGGTTCACGTGGTCGATGGTCAGCGGGGAGACGCCGCCCCAGTCGTCGATGCCCGCGTCAACGACCCGCCCGTACTCGCCGTCCACCAGGTTCGGCGGCGCCTGGATGCGGGCGGAGGGGCCCAGGATCAGCCGGGCCACGGCGAGAGTGGCGAGCAGGTCGTCCAGTTCGGCGTCCGGCATGCCGCGCATCGCGGTGTCCGGCTTGGCGCGGAAGTTCTGCACGATGACTTCCTGGATGCCGTGGTAGGCCCGTTGCACGCGGCGCAGCGCGAACAGCGAGTCGGCGCGCTCCTCGTAGCTCTCGCCGATGCCCAGCAGGATGCCGGTGGTGAAGGGCACATTGGAACGGCCGGCGTCCTCCAGGACCCGCAGCCGCACCGCGGGCTCCTTGTCGGGGGAACCGTGGTGCGGGCCGCCCGGCTCGCTCCACAGCCGTTCGGCGG
>KI547037.1:337641-338228 GCA_000497405.1 Streptomycetaceae bacterium MP113-05
CTCCAGCATCATGCCCATGGACGGTGCGACGGGCTTGAGCCGCTGGAAGTCCGTCCAGCCGAGCACCCCGGGGTTGAGATGCGGGAGCAGGCCGGTCTCCTCCAGCACTCGCACGGCCATGGCACGGACGTAGGAGAGGGTGTCGTCGTAGCCCTCGGCCTCCAGCCACCCGCGGGCCTCGGGCCACCTGTCCTCAGGGCGGTCCCCGAGGGTGAACAACGCCTCCTTGCAGCCCATCGCGGCGCCCTTGCGCGCGATGTCCAGCACCTCGTCCGGGGAGAGGAACATCCCGTGGCCCGCCCGGCGGAGCTTCCCCGGCACGGTGACGAAGGTGCAGTAGTGGCACTTGTCCCGGCACAGCCGGGTCAGGGGAATGAAGACGCTCTGCGAGTACGTCAGGACACCGGGCCGTCCGGCGGCTTCCAGGCCGGCGTCGCGCACCCGGCGGGCGGAGGCCGACACCGCCGCCAGGTCCGCGCCGCGGGCCTGCAGCAGCACGGCGGCCTCGGCGACGTCCAGCGCCACGCCGTCCCGCGCCCGGCGCAGCGCGCGGCGCATGGCGTTGGCAGTGGGCGGGGTCGCGGCGG
>KI547037.1:338238-346421 GCA_000497405.1 Streptomycetaceae bacterium MP113-05
GTGACGACCCGGAGCGGCGTCCGGGCCGGTCACCGGGTCGGTCACCGGCCGGGGCCTTTCGGGCACGTCCCTGCACGGGTGCCGCGGGCACGGGGTTGACGACGACCGGCACTCCGGAGGGCGTGCGGGCGCCCGTGACCCGGACGAGTTCGTCCTCGCCGGGGCGTGCGTCGCCGCGCCCCGCCGTGACCTTGGCCACGGACAGCAGCCGGTTCATCTCACGCCGCTGGTGGGGCAGCACGAGAGTGACGACGCTGCCGGACTCCCCCGCGCGTGCGGTCCGTCCGCCGCGGTGCAGGTAGTCCTTGTGGTCCGTCGGCGGATCGACGTTCACCACGAGGTCGAGGCCGTCGATGTGGATGCCCCGGGCGGCCACGTTGGTGGCCACCAGCGCGGTGACGCTGCCGGTGCGGAACGCCTCCAGGGTGCGGTTGCGCTGGGCCTGCGACTTGCCGCCGTGCAGAGCGCCGGCGTTCACTCCGCCGGCCAGGAGGCGCTTGGTGATCCGGTCCGCCCCGCGCTTGGTGTCGGTGAACATCAGCACCCGGCCGTCCCGGGAGGCGATGTGCAGCACCACGTCGTTCTTGTGGGCCTCGGCGACATGCAGCACGTGGTGCTCCATCGTCGTGACGGCGCCGGCGGCCGGGTCGACGGAGTGCACCACGGGGTCGGTGAGGAACTGCTTGACCAGCCGGTCGACGTTGCGGTCGAGCGTGGCGGAGAACAGCATCCGCTGCCCCTCCTCCGGCACCTGCCGGAGCAGCGCGGTGACCTGCGGCAGGAAGCCCATGTCGGCCATCTGGTCGGCCTCGTCGAGCACGCTGACGAGTACCCGGTCCAACCGGCAGTCGTCGCGTGAGATGAGGTCACGGAGACGGCCGGGAGTGGCGACGACGACCTCGGCACCGCCGCGCAGCGCGCTGCTCTGGCGGTTGATGGACGTGCCGCCCACGACCGTGGCCAGGCGCAGCCGCATCGACTTGGCGTAGGGCTCCAGAGCGGCGGTGACCTGCTGGGCGAGTTCCCTGGTCGGGGTGAGGACGAGCGCCAGGGGACGACGCGGCTCGGCCCGCCGGCCGTGGAGACGGGCGAGGAGGGCGAGGCCGAAGGCGAGAGTCTTGCCGGATCCGGTGCGACCGCGTCCGAGGACGTCCCGGGCGTCGAGGGAGCTGGGCAGCGTCGCCGCCTGGATCGGGAACGGTGTGGTCACGCCCTCGCGAGCGAGAGCGTCGAGCAGCTCGGCGGGGAGGGGTAGTTCGGCGAAGGACCCGGCCGGAGGGAGGGCGGGAGCGCTGCTCCGGTCCGTCCTTCCGGCACGGGCGCGGGACGGGGTGGTGCGGTTCATGCAGAACCTCCTCGAGACGGCACGTGTCGAGGAGGTTCCGGCGGCGGGTGAACGCGAGCGGAACCACAGGAACGAACCGTGTGAGTTGACGGCCGGGCCGGGATCGAGCACCGGTCGGGCGCGGCCGGATACGGCCGGCCGGGGGCCGGGCCGGGGCTGCGGCCGAAGAGAAGTGAGCGGGCGGGCCGGGAAGCAATCGGGCCGTTCCGGGTCACGCGGACAGCGGTGTGGGCCCGCACCGAGGTGCGGGCCCACACTGGGCGGCGTCGTGCCGCGCGACGTCGTCAGGCGACGGTGATGTTCTCGGCCTGCGGGCCCTTGGGGCCCTGCGTGACGTCGAACTCGACCTTCTGGCCCTCGAGCAGCTCGCGGAAGCCCTGCGCGTTGATCGCGGAGTAGTGGGCGAAGACGTCGGCGCCGCCGCCGTCCTGCGCGATGAAGCCGAAGCCCTTTTCAGCGTTGAACCACTTCACGGTACCGGTAGCCATAATTGATCTCCTTTGGACAAGGGAGCCCGCACCGTGCGGACCCGCGTGTCGTAGCGGTGATCGCCCCGCCGGAGATGAACACCGGAAAACAGAAAGTGCGCCTGAGGATCAGAACCAGCAGGCGCACACAAAAGTACATGGGAACCACAACTGCAACTGTCGTCACCGTACCACGCCCCACCAGCAACTGTCCGGTCCCGGTGTACCGGCGCGCCCGGGGCGTTCGCCCGTCCCTCAGGGGCCGTTCGTCCCTCCCGACCGCACGTCGGACGGTGCCGCCGGGCGAGGACCGCGACGCCGGGGTCTCGCCCGGCCCGGAGCTCGGTCTTCGCGGGGCAGGTCCCCGGCGGCTCGTACGGGCGGAGGACCGTACGGCCCCGGGCCGGACGAGTGGCCGGGGCCGTACGGGACGATCGGGGAGGACCGGTCAGACGCGGTACCAGACGACCGCGTCGCGGGGGACGTGCGAACCGTCGAGCGGGGTGGAGGTCAACAGGATCCGCGAGGCGTCCTGCAGGGCGAAGCCCTCGCCGGTGAGGTTGACCGCGCAGCGCACGCCGTCGCCGCGTTCGAAGTGCAGCACTCCGTCCGGCGCGTCGAGCCAGATCACTCCGGGGCCGTCGAAGCCGGGCTCCGCGCGACGGATGCGCAGCGCCTCGCGGTACAGCTCGAGCATGGAGAACGGCTCGTCGGTCTGCGCCTGCGCGGTGCAGGACTTCCACTCCGCGGGCTGCGGAAGCCACGGCACGGCGTCCTCGCCGCCGTTCCCGAACGGCGGCGAGACCCCCGACCAGGGCAGCGGCACCCGGCAGCCGTCCCGGCCGCGCACCGTGTGCCCGGACCGCTCCCAGGTCGGGTCCTGGAGCAGCTCGCCCGGGATGTCCTCGACCTCCCACAGCCCCAGCTCCTCGCCCTGGTAGACGTAGGCGCCACCAGGCAGCGCGAGCATCAGCAGAGCGGCGGCGCGGGCACGCCGGGTGCCGAGCTCCAGGTCAGTGGGTGGCGGGTCGCCCGGCATGTTGGCGAGTTCGGCAGTCTCGGCCCGTCCGTACCTGGTGACGTGCCGGACCACGTCGTGGTTGGAGAGCACCCAGGTCGCGGGCGCGTCCACGGTGGAGTGGGAGGCGATGCTGCGGTCGATGATCGTCCGCAGCACGTCCGGGTCCCACGGCGCCTTGAGGTAGTCGAAGTTGAAGGCGGTGTGCAGCTCGTCGGAGCGCAGGTAGAGCGGCAGCCGTTCGTGACGGGCGTGCGCCTCGGCGACGAAGGCCCGGTCGCCGTCGTACGAGTCCGCGATACGCCGCCAGGTGCGGTAGATGTCGTGGACCGGGTCCAGGTCCCAGAAGGGGTGGCCCTCGTAGCGGTCCATGGGGGCGAAGACCGCGTCCTCGTCGATGCCGATGTCGGGCAGTTCCGGGTCCTTCGCCAGGCCGTGGGCGACGTCGATGCGGAATCCGTCGACGCCGCGGTCGAACCAGAACCGGAGGATGTCCTCGAACTCGGCGTGCACCTCGGGGTTGTCCCAGTTGAGGTCGGGCTGCTTGGGGTCGAAGAGGTGCAGGTACCACTGGCCCGGTGTGCCGTCCGGTTCGGTGAGGCGGGTCCAGGCCCGGCCGCCGAAGACGCTGCGCCAGTCGTTGGGCGGCTGCGAGCCGTCCGGCCCCTTCCCGTCGCGCAGCAGGTACCGCTCACGGGCGGCGGAGCCGGGCTCGGCGGCCACCGCCTCGGCGAACCAGGGGTGCTCGTCGGAGGTGTGGTTGGGAACGATGTCGAGGATGATGCGGAGGCCCAGTTCATGGGCCTCCGCGATCATCGCCTCGGCCTCGGCGAGAGTGCCGAAGGACGGGTCGATGTCCCGGTAGTCGGCGACGTCGTAACCGCCGTCGGCCATCGGGGAGGGGTACCACGGGTTGATCCACAGGGCGTCCACGCCCAGGTCCCGCAGGTAGGGCAGGCGGGCGCGCAGGCCGGCGAGGTCACCGATCCCGTCGCCGTTCCCGTCGGCGAAGCTGCGGACGTAGACCTGGTAGATGACGGCGGTGCGCCACCACGGCGTGGCGGTGGGCTCCGGTGGTGCGGTGCGGGGCACGAGTACTCCGTTTCGACTGGGTGTCGTTCGTGGGGGCGCGTCGGACGGAAGTCGGGTCACGGGCTCGGGATCGGGGTCGGGGTCACTTCTCCGAACCGGCGGTGAGACCTGCGACGATACGCCGCTGGAAGACCACCACCATGATCACCAGGGGGACGGTCACCAGTACGCCGGCCGCCATCTGACTGCCGAAGGGCGTCTCGAACTCCGTCGCCCCGGTGAACTTGGAGATCGCCACGGTCGCGGTCTGCAGCTCCGCCTTGTTCGTCATGGACAACGCGATGAGGAACTCGTTCCACGCCGCGATGAACGTGATGATCGCAGTGGTGAAGACGCCCGGCGCGGCGAGCGGCAGCATGATCTTCCGGAACGCCTGGCCGCGGGTGCAGCCGTCGATCATCGCCGCCTGCTCGAGGTCGTCGGGAAGGTGCCGGAAGAACACCGTCAGGTTCCACACGGCGAGCGGCAGGGCGAACGACATGCTGGGCAGGATCATCGCCTGGTAGGTGTTGATCCAGGCGATGTCGGTGAACAACCGCAGCAGTGGCACGACGATCGAGACGACGGGGAACATCGACATCGCGATGATCGCACTGAGGATGGTCTTCTTGAACCGGAACTTCAGCCGGGCGACGGCGTACGCGGTGAAGATCGCCAGTATGAGGGCGCACAGCGTGGTGATGCCCGCCACGATGAGGCTGTTGAGCAGCGCGCGCCCGAAGGCCTGGTCCGGCCCGAACACCGCCCCGTAGTTCTCGAAGGAGAGCGGCGACGGCAGCGGCGACTTCTCGAAGATGTCGGACGTGCGACGCAGGCTGGACGCGACCATCCAGTAGAAGGGCGCCAGGCAGTACACGAGAACGACGCCGACGCCCAGGGTCAGCAGCACCTTGCGGACGGGCTGCGCCTTCGGCCCGGCCCGGCGGGGAAGCGGCCTCCGGGGGCTTCCCGCCGCCCGCGGGCCGGCGGGGTAGGTGGGGTCCGTGGAACTGGCGGGGCGCTGCCCGGCCGTGGGGTTCGCTGCGGTGCTCATGCGCTCACCGCCTCCTTCCGGCGGGACGGCGTGCCGGTACGGCCGCGCCCCGCGAGTGCCTTCAGCCGGCCCCTGCGGCGTCCGCCGCCAGAGCCGCCCGTGCCGTCGTCGCCGCCGACCAGGTCCGCACCCAGCAGCCGGATGAAGGCGAGTGCGATGAGGAAGACGTAGAGGAATAGGAGCACCGCGTACGCGGATGCGGGGCCGAAGTTGACGTTGGACGCCTCCGCCTGGGCGAGCATGGAGAGCGTCTCGACGGACTCCTTCTGCGCGCCGATGAGGATGTAGGGCAGGTCGAACATCCGCAGCGCGTCCAGGGTGCGGAACAGCACCGCGACCAGGAGTGCGGGCTTCACCAGTGGCAGCGTGATGTGCCAGAAGCGGCGCACCGCACCCGCGCCGTCCACCCTGGCGGCCTCGTAGACCTCCTTGGGGATGAGCTGGAGGCCGGCCAGGGTGAGCAGTCCGACGAAGGGCGCGGTCTTCCACACCTCGGCGATGATGACGGCGAGTTGCGCCTGGATACCGTCCGCCGTCCACAGCGTGGTGCCGGGCAGTATCGCGTTGGCGACTCCGTCGGTGTTGAAGACCCAGCGCCACAGCAGGGCACTGACGGCCGTGGGGATGGCCCAGGGGATGAGGATGCTCGCACGGATGAGCGCGCGTCCCTTCAGGGCCTGATGCATGATCAACGCCATGCCGACGCCGATGACGGTCTCCAGCGCCACCGTCGTGACGGTGAAGTAGCTGGTGTTCCAGAAGGCGTTCCAGAACTCGTCCGCCCGGCTGCCCAGGATCGCCACGTAGTTGTCCATACCGACGAACGGTTCCGTCTCGTTGACGAATCCGGTCTCCGGATCGATCCCCTTCGCGCCGTAGAGCGACGTGTGGATCGCCATGATCGTCGGATACAGGATGACGACGCCGAGCACGAGCAGGGTCGGGGAGATCAGCAGCGTGGCCAGTCGTCCCGCTCCCGCGGTGGCTCGTTTCCCGGTACGCCGGCCCGGGCCCGTCTTCGGACCCGGCGTCGGCGTGGTGCCTCGTGGGGAGCGGGACGCGTCGCCACCCGGCCCCGAGGTCGTGGTGTCCAGCATGGTGTTCCTCCGTGGCGTCGGCCGCCCTGCCCCGGTCACGTGATGTGCCGGGTCAGCGGGCGCTGATGAGCTTGCCGAGTTCCTTCTGGAGGGCCGCCAGGGCCTGACCGGTGCTCTTCTTGCCGTTGAGAGCGGCGTACGCCTGCTCCTGGATGGCGCGGGTGGCCTCGCCGTAGTTCACGACGCGCGGGCGCGGTTCGGCCTTGAGGATGGACTGCTTGAGTTCGGGCAGGTACGGGGACTGCTCGATCATCGCCTTGTCATCGAAGAGGTCGGCGTACGGCGGCGCGATGGAGGCGATGTCCAGCCGCTTCTTCGCGCTGGCATGGCTGGTGAAGTACTTCATGAAGTCGACGGCCGTCGCCTTGTTCTTGGCGTGCGCCGACAGTGCCAGGTTGTGGCCGCCGAGGCTGGAGGTGCCGGGGCCGTCCAGTCCGGGCAGCGGGGCGACGTCGAACTTTCCGGCGACCTTGCTGGAGCCGTCGTCGGCGGAGGCCAGGTTGTAGATGTAGGGCCAGTTGCGGTGGAAGATCAGGCCCCCGCTCTGGAAGGCCCGGCGGCCGTCCTCCTCCTGGAAGGTGATGGCCTTCTTGGGGATGGCGCCGTCCTCGAAGGACTCGACGAGGAAGTCCAGTCCCCTCTTGGCCTCGGGGCTGTCGATCTTCGCCTTGCCGTCGTCGGTGACGATCTCGCCGCCGGCGGAGTTGACGGCCTCGGAGAAGTTGACGGTCAGTCCCTCGTACTTCTCGAACTGGCCGGCGTAGCAGTCCATGCCCTTGGCCTCGGGCAGCTTCTTGATCTTCGTGCAGTCCTTCTTCATCTGCGCCCAGGTGGTCGGCGGCTCATCGACACCGGCCTTCTCCAGCAGGTCCGTGCGGTAGTAGAGCAGGCCGCCGTCGGAGGCCATCGGTATGGAGTACAGCTTGTCGCGGTACTTTCCGGTTTCGACGACCGGATCGAGCATCTCGTCGGCCGGGAACTCGTCGGCGGGCAGCTCCTCGGTCCACCGGTTCGCCGCGAACTCCGCGTTCCACACGACGTCGACGGAGAGGACGCTGTAGGCGTCCGACTCCGTCTCGGCGTTCTGGATCATCTGCTGCCGCTGCGCGTCGGCGTCCGTGGGCAGCTCGATGAAGGTGACCTTCTCGTCCGGGTGCTTCTTGTTCCAGACGTCGAGCATGTCCTGCACGTAACCGCTGGTGTCCTTGCCCGCGACGTAGGTGACGGGGCCGCGCTCGCTGTACTCGTCGCCGGAGGAGGACGACGCGTCGTCGCTCCCACCCGAACCGCAACCGGCCATGGTGAGTGCGGTCACGGCCGCGCACGCTGCGGCGGCGGCCTTTCTGACGGTCGCGCGTGGGCGCTGAGAGGACAGCATGAGTGTCACGCCTTTCTGTGAAATATCCGGCCTACGGATGTAGGTGATGGCGACGGCTCCGACCGGGGTGCGGAGCGCCTGGAGTGGTGCTGTGTGCGTCTGTGGGGCTGTGCTGTGCGGGTGCGGGTACGGGTACGACTCCTGCTCCGGTCAGGGGACGGGCGACCGGCCTCCGGTGCTGCCGGGGTCCGGGGTGGCCGTGCGGGTGGACGACGGTGGGGCGCCGGGAGCCGGATCACGGCGGGCGACGCCGGTGGTACCGCGTACGACGAGCCGGGTCGGCAGGACGGTGTCCGACGGTTCCCCGCACGTCCCGGCGTGGGCGTTCAGCACCATGCGAGCCAGTAAGGCGCCCTGCTCCAAGACGGGTTGGGCGATGGTCGTCAGGTCCATCAGGTGTGCCGTCTCGTGGTCGTCGAACCCGATGACGGAGACGTCCTCCGGGCACCGCAGGCGCATCCGGCCCAGCGTGCGCAGCGCCCCGAACGCCATCTCGTCGGACTCGGCGAAGACTGCGGTCGGCGGGTCGGGCAGGGTGAGCAGCTGCGCCATCGCTGCGGCGCCCTCCTCGATGCCGAAGTGGCCCGTGGCCTCCAGACTCGGGTCGTGCGGAATGCCGGCTGCCTGGAGCGCCGCCCGGTAGGCGTCGCGGCGCAGGATCGGGGAGGCGAACCGGCGCGGGTCGTGCGCGACCCCCGTGATCAGCCCGATACGCCGGTGCCCCAGGTTGATCAGGTGTCGCACGGCGGTGGG
>KI547037.1:346701-349633 GCA_000497405.1 Streptomycetaceae bacterium MP113-05
GTTCCGGAACGGGGGGTTGGGGAGCCCCAGGACCGCGACCGGCACTTCCAGCGAAGCGAGCGCCCGGGTCTCCGCGTCGGAGAGCGGCAGGGTCAGCACGATCAGTGCGTCGACCCGTCGGCGTACCGGCATCCGCTCGAAGAACCGCTCGTGCACCCGGGTGTCGCCCAGGTTGTAGAGCAACAGGTCCAGGTCGTGGGCGCGGAGCACCGAGTCGATGCCGGACACCACCTGGCCGAAGAACCAGCGGTTGACGAAGGGCAGGACGACCCCGACCGCACCGGTGCGTCCCGAACTGAGCTGGGAAGCGATCGGCGAGATGGTGTAGGACAACTCCTCCGCCGCCCGTCGGACGCGGGCCCTGGCACTCTCGGAGACGTTCGGCAGTCCGCGCAGTGCACGCGACACCGTCGCCGTCGACAGTCCGGCTCGGCGGGCGACGTCGATGATGGTCGCGGCCATCACGCCTCCCCACTCGACAGCCGCAGGGTCCGCCCCTGCGAGTGCACTCGAACATAGGGCGGCTGAAAACCTGTTGCAATGCTTTGAACGCAGCTACTTCCGAACCGGGCCGCACCCTGCACACAAGTATCCCCTTATGGCAAGTTGATCCTGGTATGGCGAGAGTTGCAACGAACTGTAAACGTGTACATCCCCTGCGATGCCTTCATCGCCTGAACGAACGTTTCGCACCCACGAGGCGGCCGAATTCCGTTGCCCGCGGAGCCGCCGGCCGGCGCGCTCGGGATGTGAGGGCGGGGCGGAAGGAACCAGCGGGGCGCGGGGCGACGCGGAAGCGCTCCTCCAGGGTCAACTCCGCCCAACCGGCCGGTACCTGAGCTGACGGAACGGCCCGTGACAAGGCAGACTGACCGGTTGGGAAGCGAGCCGAGGGCGAGTGACGGCAGGGGGCAGCATGAACGGCGAGGGTCACAGGACACCGGGAGCCGGGCAGCGCGACGGACTGCGCTTCGCCGTACTCGGTCCGGTACTCGCCTGGCGGGGAGAGGCGCAGTTGGCCACCGGCTCGCCCCAGCAGAAAGCGCTCCTCGCCGCGCTGCTGCTGCACTCCGGCCGCACGGCCACCGCGGAGCGGCTCATCGACGGACTGTGGGGGGAGGAACCGCCGGATCAGGCCAAGGCAGCCGTGCGCACGTACGCTTCGCGGCTGCGCAAGGCGCTCGGGCCGGAAGCGGAACACCTCGTCAGCGAGTCCGGCGGGTACGCGCTGCGCGTCCGTGAGGCGGGGGCGCAACTCGACCTCGACGTCGCCGCGGAATACGCGGAACGTGCAGAGAGGGCGGAGGCCGCGGGGGACCCGGACGCGGCCCGGCGGCTGTACGACGCCGCACTGGAGCAGTGGACCGGTGAGTCGTTGGCCCACGTGCCCGGGCCGTACGCCCAGACGCAGCGGACCCGGCTGGAGGAATGGCGGCTGGGCCTGACCGAACACGGCCTGGGCCTCGACCTGAAGGTCGGCTGCCACACCGAGGCCGTCTCCGAACTGACCGCGCTGACCGCCGCCCACCCGCTGCGGGAGCGGCTGCGCGAGTTGCTGATGCTGGCGCTCTACCGCAGCGGGCGGCAGGCCGAGGCGCTCGCCGTGTACGCGGACACCCGGCGACTGCTGGCCGACGAACTCGGCGTCGACCCGTGCCCGGAGCTGGCGGAACTGCAGCGGCGCATCCTCGAAGCGGACGAGGACCTGACCCTGCCGGAGGGTGGTCCGGCGGAGTCGGGCACCGGGCGCGAGATCTCCCGCCCCGCGCAGCTCCCGGCCACGGTGCCGGACTTCACCGGACGGGCCGGGCTGGTCGCCGAGCTCGGCGAGGAGCTGGGGACGGCAGAGGGCACCGTCATGGCCGTCTCCGCCGTCGCCGGAATCGGCGGCGTCGGGAAGACGGCCCTCGCCGTGCACGTCGCCCACGCGACCCGCGAACACTTCCCGGACGGCCAGCTCTACGTCGACCTGCAGGGCGCGGGCCCGGCGGCGGCCGACCCGGAGGCCGTACTCGGTGCGTTCCTGCGGGCGTTGGGCACACCCGATGCGGCCGTTCCCGACGGAGTGGAGGAACGCGCCGCACTGTTCCGCTCCCGCCTCGCCGGCCGGCGGGTGCTGGCCCTGCTCGACAACGCCCGGGACGCCGCCCAGGTGCGTCCGCTGCTGCCGGGCGCCGAAGGCTGCGCCGCTCTGATCACCAGCCGCACCCGCATGGTGGACCTGGCCGGCGCGCACCTGGTCGACCTGGATGTGATGAGTCCCGAGGAGGCGATGACCCTCTTCACCCGCATCGTCGGCCGGGACCGGGTGGAGTCCGAGCGGCAGGCCGCGATGGACGTGGTGGCTGCCTGCGGCTTCCTGCCCCTCGCCATCCGCATCGCGGCCGCCCGGCTCGCCGCCCGGCGCACCTGGACCGTCTCCGTGCTCGCGTCCAAGCTGGCCGACGAACGACGCCGGCTGGACGAGCTGCAGGCCGGCGACCAAGCGGTCAAGGCGACCTTCGAACTCGGGTACAGCCAGCTCGACAGCGGCCAGGCCCACGCGTTCCGCCTGCTCGGTCTGGCCGACGGCCCGGACATCTCCCTGCACGCCGCAGCCGCGCTCCTCGCCCTCGGCCCGGACGACGCCGAGGACGTACTGGAGTCGCTGGTCGACACTTCGCTGCTGGAGTCGGCCGCACCGGGCCGCTACCGCTTCCACGACCTGGTGCGCCTCTACGCGCGCCAGTGCGCCGAGCGGGACGAGCAGTCGGCGTGCCGACGCGAGGCGGCGCTCTCCCGGCTTCTCGACTTCTATCTCGCGACCGCCGCCGGGGTCTACGCTCTCGACCAACCCGGCGAGCGGCTCGTCGACCATCTGGCGAAACCCGCACGGGACGGCCTGTCCTTCCCGGACCAGACCACCGCCATCGACTGGCTGGGGGGGGAGGGG
>KI547037.1:349643-353792 GCA_000497405.1 Streptomycetaceae bacterium MP113-05
TCGCCGAGTCGGCCTGCTACCTGGCCTGCGCACGGCAGCTCGCCTCCGGCTCCGCCCTGCGCCGGGCCGTGGACCTGCTGATGGTGACCAGCGCACTCGGGGAGGCCGGCGTGAACGTGCGGGCCTACGCACGTGCGGCGGTGACTCTGCGGGAGGCGGCCCACCGGGCCGGCGACGGGCAGGCGGAGGCGCGCGCCCGCTCTGCGATGACCGGACTCCACCTCACCTCCGGCCGCTTCGCGGACGCGGACGAGGAGGCGCGCGTCGCCGGTGTCCTCGGAATGGCGGCCGAGGACCCGATCGCCACCGCGTACGCACTCAACGACCGGGGCATCGTGGCCATCTACGAAAGCCGGTTCGCCGACGCCGAGCAGTTCCTGAGCCAGGCACTGGAGTCCTTCCGCGCGGACGGGAACGAGCCCTCGGTTGCGAGCGCACTGTGCAACCTGGCGCGCGCCCACGTCGGCCTCGGCCGTACCGCGCGGGGCGTGGAACTGACCGAGCAGGCCGTCACCATCTACGACCGCCTGGCGGTCACACTCCGCCTGGGAAACGGCCTGTACGCGCTCGGCATCGCCCTGACCGCCGCCGGGCGGCTGAACGACGCCCGGGACCGTCTGGCCCGTGCGCTGGAGGTCTTCACCCAGAGCCGCCAGCGCTTCTGGGAGGGGATGGCGTACTTCCGGCTGGCCGAGGTCCACCTCGCGCAGGACGAGCCGGCGGCCGGGGCGGAGCACGCGGAACAGGCGCTCGGCATCCTGCGCAGCGTCGGGGGCGCCTGGCGGCACGCGAACGCGCTGACCGTACTGGGCCGTTGCCTCGACACCGTGGGACAGCAGCGGCGGGCCCAGGCCTGCTGGCGGGAGGCGCTGGCCGCCTACGAGGAGTTCGGAGCGGAGGAGGCGGCGGAGGTCAGGGCCCTGCTGGAACCGACCGTCGCCGCCTGACCGGACAGCCGCCGAGCGGACGTTCATCATTCGTTTATCGCCTCCCGGCATTCTCATACCTGTCGGGACGTCGTCAGGGGGACAGACGCCCCGAGGGGGAAGGATGCTCGCCTCCGCGGAGGCGAGCACTCCTGCTGCCCCCGCCCGGCGGCCGACGGGGGAGCCGCCGGGCGGGGACACGGCACAGACCGGAACCCGAGGAGGGGACACATGGCCACCAACGAGACCCAGGTCGACACGCAGATCGACACCAAGAACCGGCACGCGTCGAGCGAGCCCGTCGAGGTGACGCCCGAACCGGAGAAGACGGAGACCGGGACGGAACCGCAGAAGAACCGGCACGCGTCGAGCGAGCCGGCCGACTGAACCATCCGGCCACGGGGGACGCGACGAGCCCGGCACCGGCGGCGAAGAGGGGGCATCGCCGGTGCCGGGTTCGTCGTGTGCGCGGGAGAGGCCGGATACCGGCCCTCCACCCCCTCCCGCCGCTCCGTTCCGGCCCCGGCAGGCTCGTGGGCGGATACGGTCGAAACCGGAAAATCCCATCACAATCAGAGGAGTTGTTGTGTCCCGCACCAAGAAGCTGATCGCCGTGAGCACCCTGTCGCTCGGCCTGCTCGCCGCCGCGACGGGCCCCGCCCTCGCCCACCGCCACGCCTCGGCAGAACCCGCCGGCCCTCCGCCGTCCGCAGCGGGCCCGCTGGACAGCCGGCACACCGGCGTCCTACCGGAGGGCAACCGCCACGGATCCTGACAGTGCCGCCCGGCGGGGCACGCAGCCCCAGGTGCCGGCCGGGACGCCGCACGTTCCCGGCCCGGGCAGGGTGAGCACGTCGGCGGCGGTCGTGGACGTCCTCTCCGCATCCTCTCCCCGGCGCGTCGAGGGCGGCGCTCACCGCACACGGTCGCAGAATGCCCCGACATGCCGACGATCTGCTTCTTGCCCTCGGCGGCCCGGCCGCAGAGGCTGGAGATATGCGCGTCGGCGTGGCAGGTGTCACCCGCGCGGCGGCCCGCCCGGGCCGAGACGCGCCCGACGAGCACGACCGGACCGACCCGAACCGGAGGCAGTCGTATGAGCAGGACCGTCACACACTGGATCGACGGGAAGCCCTGGCAGGGCGGGCCGGCCGAGCGGCAGGGCGACGTCTACGATCCGGCGACCGGCCGGCTCTCCGGGCGCGTCGACCTCGCCGGCCCGGCAGAGGTGGACGCCGCCGTCGCCGCAGCCGGGGACGCCTTCCGGGAGTGGCGGCACGCGCCGCTGTCCAAGCGGACGTCGGTGCTGTTCGCGTTCCGTGACCTGGTGGACTCGCACCGCAAGGAGATCGCGGCGCTGATCACCTCCGAGCACGGCAAGGTCGCCTCCGACGCGGCCGGCGAGGTACAGCGGGGTCTGGAGGTCGTCGAGTTCGCCTGCGGCATCCCGCACCTGCTGAAAGGCAGCTACTCGGAGAACGTCTCCAGCTCCGTGGACAGCTACTCGCTCCGGCAGCCGCTCGGCGTCGTCGTCGGCATCACACCGTTCAACTTCCCGGCCATGGTGCCGATGTGGATGTTCCCGCTGGCCATCGCGTGCGGGAACACCTTCGTTCTGAAGCCGAGCGAGAAGGACCCGTCGGCGGCGAACGTCCTCGCTGAGCTGTGGGAGCAGGCCGGCCTGCCGGACGGCGTCTTCAACGTGCTGCACGGCGACAAACCGGCCGTGGACGGGCTCCTCACACACCCCGACGTGGCCGCCGTCAGTTTCGTCGGATCCACTCCCGTCGCGAAGTACGTGCACCGGACGGCCGCGGAACACGGAAAGCGGGTGCAGGCACTGGGCGGCGCCAAGAACCACATGGTGGTGCTGCCGGACGCCGACCTGGACCAGGCCGCCGACGCCGCCGTCAACGCAGGCTTCGGTTCGGCCGGCGAACGGTGCATGGCGATCTCGGCCGTGGTGGCCGCGGAACCGATCGCCGACGACCTCGTCGCCCGCATCCGCGACCGCATCGCCGGGCTGAACGTCGGCCCGGGCACGACGCCCGACTCGCAGATGGGCCCACTGATCACCCGGGAACACCGGGACAAGGTCGCCGGACACATCGAGGCCGGCGTGGCTGCGGGCGCGGACCTGGTCACCGACGGACGGCGGCTCGACGTCGACGGCGAACCCGACGGTTTCTGGCTCGGCCCCACCCTGTTCGACCGGGTCACACCCGACATGGGCGTCTATACCGAAGAGATCTTCGGACCGGTGTTGTCGGTCCTGCGCGTGAACTCCTTCGACGCCGCCCTCGGTCTGGTCAACGCCAATCCGTACGGCAACGGCACCGCGGTCTTCACCGGCGACGGACGCGCGGCCCGCCGTTTCCAGAACGAGGTGGAAGTCGGCATGGTCGGCATCAACGTGCCGATCCCGGTGCCGATGGCCTACTACTCCTTCGGCGGCTGGAAGGACTCCCTCTTCGGCGACAGCCACGTGCACGGTACCGAGGGTGTGCACTTCTACACCCGTGGAAAGGTCGTCACGTCCCGCTGGCACGAGGGCTCCCACGGCGGCATCGACCTCGGTTTCCCCACCGCCTGACCTCCTCCCTCCTCTTTCTCTCCCCTTTCGCCGCCCCGCGCCTCCGCCCCTCGCCGCCAGCGGTGGCGAGGGGCTGAGGCGCGGCGTAGCGTCGAATGCGGACCAGACGTGAGCACGCGTGCACGCGTGCTGCGCACCCGCACGGGAAGCGAGGCGGCGCGATGATCAGGAATGCGATCGGCTCACTGATCGCCCTCGTGGGAGCGGCGGTTGCCGTCTGGAGCGTGTTCCTCCCCTGGTACGGGGGCCGGGACGGACAGGACTTCGCCCTCGACGACCTCTTCACGCCGGGCGGTCTCACCGGTTCACCCGCCCTGCTCGCCGGGCTCTTCCTGCCCGTGGCCGTGGCCGCCCTGCTCGCGGTGGTCGGTGTACTGCTGCGGTCACGGCTCGCGGTGGTTCTCGCCGGACTGATCGTGCTGGGCTTCGCCGTCCTGTGGATGATCCGTCAGGGGATCGCCCAGGGCAGCCTGACGGTGGGCGGTGACGGAGGCATGGACTGGGGCTTGGGCATCGCCTTCGCCGGCGCGGTGATCCTGCTGTTCGGTGGCCTGGTCATGACGGGGCGGAGCCGAGGGGCCGGGGGGCGCCACCGCGGCGCCCCGGACACCCGCCTGCGCCGCCGGGGCA
>KI547037.1:353802-355267 GCA_000497405.1 Streptomycetaceae bacterium MP113-05
CACCGGCCAGCAGGCGCCTCGCCCGCTGGCCGGGGCAGGGGCGGGAGCGGGTGGGCCCACGCGCAGCGGCGGCGGCCTGGGGGCCGAGAAGGGGCCGGACGGGATGCGCTCGGAGGACACCTCCAAGGGCACCGCGTCGGAGGCGGAGCAGAAGGAACCACTGCCGCAACGACTCCTGCACCGACTGCAGGGCGCCGGCCACCGCGGCCATCACGGTCCCCGGGGAGGCGACCACCGCGACGCAGCCTGAACGGCTGCGCGACCCGGTCCACCGCTCCCGCACCGGACCGCGAAGCACGTTTCGGCGGGCCCTCGCGCACCGAGAACCGGCGACCGGACGCAGCGCGTGGTCAGGCCACGGGCCGGGACTGCCCGGTGCCCTTTGCCGCGTCGAGCGCGTACACGCAACGGTCCTTGCTGCACGCGTACACCACGCCCCGGGCGACGACGGGAGAGCCCGTGATCTCGCCCTGGGTCGCGAGCTTCCAACGCAGCTGACCGCCGACCGCGTCCAGGGTGTAGATGCAGCAGTCGGCCGACCCGAAGTGCACCCGTCCCGCGGCGACCACCGGGGCCCCGACGACGTCCGCGCCCGCGGCGAACCGCCAGCGCGGCGTACCGCTGACGGCATCCAGCGTGTAGAGGGCGCCGCCGCTGCCGAGGTGCACGAGCCCGTCGGCGACGACGACCGGCTCCGTGGAGTGCCGGGCCTCGGTGGCGATGCGCCAACGGTCGTGACCGTTGGCCGCGTCGAGGGCGTACACCGTGCCGAGGTAGTCGACGAGGTAGACCCCGCCTCCGGTGACCGCGGGGCCGGGTACGAACGCCGGTGGGCACAGGAAGGCCGCGGGCGCGTCGAACCGCCACCTCTCCCGTCCGGTGACCGCGTCGAGGGCGAACACCCGGGAGCCGGCGCAAACGTACACCGTGCCGTCTTCGGCCGGGGTGACGCGTACGGGAACGCCACCCGTGGCGGAGGAGTCGCCCACCGGGTACGACCAGCGTTCGGCGCCACCGCGGGCATCCAGCGCGAAGAGGCGGCCGTCGCCCCAGGTGAAGACGGTGCCGCCGTGTATCACCGGTCCGGCCTCACGGGTCTCGAAGTCCGCCTGGGCACCGGTGAGGTCCCACAGCTTCTCACCCGTGGCGGCCTCCCACGCCTGCACACCGCCGCCACGGGTGCCGGTCACCACCGTGCCCCGGTCCACGGCGAGGGAGTACACCCAGCCGTCGGTGGCCAGCCGCCACCGCTCGGAGCCCTCGCGCGCGTCGAGCGCGTAGAGACTGGGCCCGTCGGAGGCGTGCACCCGGCCGG
The DNA here is from genome assembly GCA_000497405.1 of Streptomycetaceae bacterium MP113-05. Taxonomy (GTDB): domain Bacteria; phylum Actinomycetota; class Actinomycetes; order Streptomycetales; family Streptomycetaceae; genus Streptomyces. Next base: position 355,118 of record KI547037.1, read on the forward strand.
CGGACACCACCATGGACCAGGCGACCTCACGGGTCTTGAACTGGCGCCGTCCGCTGGCGACGTCCAGGGCGTGCACCTCGAAGGAGGTGACGTAGAGGAGGTCGTCCGCGACGACCGGGGTACCCCACAGATCGTTGGACATGCGGAACC
>KI547037.1:355924-359193 GCA_000497405.1 Streptomycetaceae bacterium MP113-05
ACTGGCCGGGGGCGGCGTGCGGGGGCATCGGGGGTACGCCGGCGTGGTCCGGACCGTAGGCCCCGTTCGGCCCGCCGTGGGGCGCGGACGACCGGGCGACGGCCCGGGGGACGCGCGCTCCGCGCTTGCTCTCTATGAGCGCGACGGCTCCGCCGGGGAGCCACGCCGAGGCGGTTCCACTGTCGTCGCCCGCCGAGGAGAAGAGGTGCGGGGCCAGTTGGGCCTGCAGGTCGGCGGGTGTCGGCCGCTCCTCTGCGGCCATCCGCATGCAGGAGTCGATCAACGGGCGCAGCTCGTCCGGCAGGCCGTCCAGGTCGGGGCCCTCGCGCAGCAGCATGAAGACGGTCTCCACCGGGTTCGCACCGTGGAAGGGGGCATGGCCGGTGGAGGCGAAGACGAGGGTGGAGGCGAGGGAGAAGATGTCGCTGGCGCCCGTGACGCTGCGCGAGTCGCGGGCCTGTTCGGGCGACATGTACGCCGGGGTCCCCACGGCCACGTTGGTCATCGTCAGCTTGGTGTTGGAGACCCCGGAGGCGATACCGAAGTCGATCACCCTCGGACCGTCCTCGACGACCAGCACGTTGGACGGCTTGAGGTCGCGGTGGACCAGCCCGGCACCGTGGATCGACTGCAGGGCCTCCGCGATACCGGCGGCCAGCCAGCGCACCGCCTGCGCGGGCATCGGCCCGCACTCGTTGATGATCTCCTCGAGCGAGGGCGCGGGCACGAATGCCGTGGCCAGCCAGGGCACGGCGGCACGCGGGTCGGCGTCGACGACCGCAGCAGTGTAGAAACCGCTCACGGCCCGGGCCGCCTCCACCTCACGGGTGAAGCGGACCCGGAACAGCTGGTCCTCCGCGAGCTCCGTGCGCACCGTCTTGATCGCGACCCTGCGACCGGAGGCCGACCGCGCGAGATACACCAGACCCATGCCGCCGGAACCGAGACGGCCGAGCACCTCGAACGGCCCGATCCGTCGTGGATCGAGCTGCCTCAGTTGCTCCACCACTTGCCTGCCACCTCCCCGTAGGGGCGTTCGCTTCGTCACGACCCCCGTGCAGCATCTCACCGCCCCGCAGGACGAAAAGTGTTCGTCGGGCCGATTGTTCCTGGCGCGGCCTGCGGTGGCGAACCCGGGGGGCGCCCCGGTCGTGTCGTCACTCCCCGGTCAGCCCTCCCTCAATGCCCCTCTTCCGGGGCGATCACGGCGAAAAAGGCGCCCTGGTCGTCGACGAGGACCGCGTGACGGCCGAAGGGGGTGCCGGTCGGCTCCAGCACCGTACGCCCCCCGAGTCGGGCGGTCCTCCGGACGGCCTCGTCGCAGTCCTGCACCGCGAAGTAGAGCAGGAAGTGCGCCGGGAGCTCCTCCGGTGCGTCCGCGGCGATGAGGGCCCGGCCACCGATCGCGTGCGCCTCGTCGGCGGGCTCTCCACGCGGCGCCCACCTCAGGAAGTCCTCGCCCAGGACCTCGGTCAGATCGCTGGTCACGAAGCCGAAGACGGCGTCGTAGAACGTGTCGACGGCCTCCTTGTCGGCGGATCTGGTGTGCACCTCCGCCCAGGCGTAGGCCCCCGGGGTGCCGGTCGCCTCGAAGCCCTTCATGGTGCCTGGCTGCCAGAGCTGGAAGACGGCGCCTCCCGGATCTGCGGCGACCGCGGTCGCCCCCGCACCGCCGAGAGCGAACGGATCCATGATGACCTGGCCGCCGGCGTCCCGGATGCGGTCGGCGGCACCCGCGATGTCCGAGGTGCTCAGGTGCACGTTCCAGTCGGTCGGCATGCGCCCGTCCGGCTTGGCGACAAGACCCGCGACGGCCTTTCCGTCCAACGTCGCGGTCGTGTATCCCTCGCGCCCGGGATCGGTCGCGCCGAACGACCAGCCCAGCAGTTCTCCGTAGAACCGCTTGCCCGCCGCCACGTCGGGCAGCATGGCAACCGCCCAGCAGGGCTCTCCATCGGCGAACCCGGGTCCCGCCATCGTCGCTCCACCTTCCAGCCGAGAACACGTTCCGCAATCATCTCCGCACGTTCCGCGCAGGAGTGACGCTATCCGCCACCACCGACAACCGCAGTGCGTGCGACCGTCCGGTCGCCGCCCACGGGCGGTGAAAACGGGTTCCAGACCCGTTTGCACGCTGCCGAATCGCGCCCTCCCCCACCGTCGGTAAGCTGACGGCATGACAGGACAGGTACGAACCGTCGACGGCAGAGTCGCTGGCCGGAGAGGCCAGGCGACGCGGCAGAAGCTGCTCGGCTGCCTCGGCGAGATGCTCGGCTCGTCGCCGTACCGCGACGTCAAGGTAATCGACGTCGCGCGGAAGGCGGGCACCTCCCCCGCGACCTTCTACCAGTACTTCCCGGACGTCGAGGGCGCCGTCCTGGAGCTCGCCGACGCGATGGCCAGAGATGCCGCGAGCCTCGGCAAACTCGTCGAAGGCCGCTCCTGGGCCGGGAAATCCGGCCGCCGGACCGCGGAGGAGCTGGTCGACGGCTTCCTCGCCTTCTGGCGCCGCAACGACGCCCTACTACGCGTGGTCGAGCTCGGTGCAGCCGAAGGGGACAAACGTTTCTCCCGAATTCGCACAAGGATTCTCAGCGGAGTGACCACGTCCCTGACGGACTCCGTCAAGGACCTCCAGTCCCGTGGCCGGGTGGACGAGGAGATCGTCCCGGCAGCCATGGCGGGCTCGCTGGTCACCCTGCTCGCCTCCGTGGCGGGCCACCAGAAGGCCTTGCAGGGCCTGGGCGTGAAGCAGGCCGAAGTACGGCCCACGCTCGCCCAGCTGGTGCACCTCGGCGTGACCGGGCGCAAGCCTGCCAAGTAGCCACCGGACGACCTCCGCCCGGTGCCGGGACCGGTGCGGGCGGCCGGTTCCTGTCACGGCCGCGCCCGCCCACGGGAACGGGGCACCGCACAGAGACGGCTCACGCGGCCGGCCACCTGCGGGCCGGCCGCGTGAGCCCCGGGGTCCTCGTTCAGGGGATGTACAGCAGGCGGTTCGGGGAGCCGCTGCCCGCCTGGGAGACCCTGTCCTTCGTGGAACGGTCGAGCAGCGCCGCGGTGACCTCGGCGGGCGTCGCCGAGGGGTTGTCGGCGAGGTAGAGCGCCGCTGCGCCGGTCACGTGCGGGGCGGCCATCGAAGTGCCGCTCCAGACGGACGAACCGTCCGGGTCCTCGTAGTCGGCCGACTCGATGAGGTGACCGGGGGCGAAGATGTCCACGCAGTCGCCGTAGTTGGAGTACTCCCACCGTGTATCCGTCGCGGTGGG
>KI547037.1:359557-362146 GCA_000497405.1 Streptomycetaceae bacterium MP113-05
ATGACGTCCGGCTCCCGGGCGGGCGACTGCTGACAGGCGTCGGTGTCGTTGTTGCCGGCGGAGACAGCGACGGTCACACCCTCCTCGACCATGCCCCGGACGGCAGCGTCCTTGGTGTCGCTGGCGCTGCCGCCGATGCTGACGTTGGCGACGGCAGGAAGTTGCGCGTTGGCGGCCACCCAGTCGTAGCCGGCCAGCACGTCGGCGGTGGTACCGCGGTTCTCGCAGTTGAGCACCCGCACCGAGACGATCTCGACTTCCTTCGCCACGCCGTAGGGCCTGCTTCCGACGGTGCCCGCAACATGCGTGCCGTGGCCGTAGCAGTCCTGCGCGACGGCGTCGTCCTCGACGAAGTCCCAGCCGTTCGACGCCCGTCCACCGAAGACCGAGGAGCTCACACTGACGCCGGAGTCGACGACGTAGGCGTGCACCTCCTCACCGTGGGACGGGTACTGAAACCAGTCGTTCAGCGGCAGATCGCGCTGATCGATGCGGTCCAGACCCCAGGGCCCGCCGACCTGACCGTCGTCACCGCGCTCGACCCCGTTCTGCTCGACATAGGCGACTGAGGGCAGCGCCGCCAGACGGCGGGCCCCCGCCTCGTCCGCGTGAACCGAGAACCCCTTGAACGCGGTGCTGTACGTACGCTCGACCGCGGCCCCCAGGGTGCCCGTCTCCTCCAGCAACCCTTCGGCGAGGCTGCGCACCGACGTGGCCGAACGGAGCAGTGACGCGTCCGGCGCGGCCTCACCGGACTCCTTCACCACCACGATGTACTCGCCCTCGATGGCCCCGGGGGAGTCGGCGCCGCGGATGTGACCGAGTCCACCGCCGGGATCCTCCGCGGGTTCCAGTGCGCCGGCCATGGCTCCCGTACCGCCGAGCAGCAGCAGCGCGGCTGCTCCGACGAGGACTATCCGGGACTTCCTGTTGGTTCTCTTCGCATGCTGCAACGGAGCGAGCCCTTTCGGTCGGGCGTGCGGTGACTGCTCCGTTCTAGCCGTACACATGTAGGACTAACGGCACATGTCTGCCATGAGAACGCGATGGACCGCCCGAAGTTACGAGATCGTTACCATTGCCCGAGCTTCACCCACTCCCCACAGTCCCCCCCGAAGCCCCCGCCTGTGTGACCCCGCTGACCCCCCGTCAAAACCGCTCCCGCCTGCGGATATCCCTTCACGGGACCCGAGGTGGGAGGCTGTCGCCCCCGGCACTTCCGGCACACTACGCTCATAGGCATGCACATGTCCGGACAAGCCCACCCCGTCCACGTCGTCGGAGCAGGACCCGGCGGCCTGGCGACCGCAGCGGCTCTCCAGCGGCGCGGCATCCGCTCCGTCGTGTTGGAGAAGTCCCCCTCGGTCGGCGCCTCCTGGCGTTCCCACTACGACCGGCTGCGTCTGCACACCACGCGTCGCTGGTCGGCGCTCCCCGGGCTGTCCATCCCCCGCTCCTACGGTCGCTGGGTCGCCCGCGACGACCTGGTCCGGTATCTGGAGGCGTACGCCGAACACCACCGTGTCGAACTCGCGGCGGGTGTCGAGGTCGACCGGATCGAGCGCAGCGCCGACGACGAGGGCTGGACGCTGCACGCCAACGGCGGACGCAGACTCGCCGCCCCCGCAGTCGTCGTGGCCACCGGCCACAACCACACCGCCCGGCTGCCGGACTGGCCCGGCCGCCAGAGCTTCACCGGAGAACTGCTGCACGCCTCCCGCTACCGCAACGCCACCCCGTACGCAGGCAAGGACGTCCTCGTCGTCGGCGTCGGCAACACCGGCGCCGAGATAGCCGTGGACCTCATAGAGAGTGGCGCGGCACGCGTACGCCTCGCCGTGCGCACGCCCCCGCACATCGTGCGCCGCTCGACACTGGGCTGGCCGGCGCAGGCGAACGGCGTCCTCTGCCGGCACCTGCCGACCCGTCTGGTGGACCGAGTGGCCGACCGGATGGCACGGCTGACCGTCCCCGACCTGACGCCGTACGGTCTGCCACGCCCCGAAAGCGGTCTCTACACCCGAGCCCGGCAGGGTGCGATCCCGGTCCAGGACGTCGGCCTCCTCAAGGCGATACGCAATCGACGGGTCGAACCCGTCGCAGCCGTCGAGTCGTTCGAGGGCGACACGGTCACCCTCGCCGACGGAGCGGGGCTGACGCCGGACGTCGTCATCGCCGCCACCGGCTACAGCCGCGGCCTGGGAAACCTGGTCGGTCACCTCGACGTGCTGGACGCCACCGGCAGCCCCCTGGCCCACGGCCCCCGCACCCACCCGAATGCCCCCGGCCTCTTCTTCACCGGCTACACCAACCCTCTCAGCGGCATGCTCCGCGAACTCTCCCGCGACGCCGACCGCATCGCCCGCGCGATAGCCCGCCACGCGGCGTGAGCCCCGTGGCGCCACCCGCCCGCCCGCGCCGTCACGGCACCGGACGCGGGGCGCCGAAGCGGGCGAGGTGGTGCCACACCTCGAACGCGAGGAGCTCAGGCGCGTGTTCGAGCCTCAACCGCTGGAGTTCAGCCATCCACCCGGGCTACGACAGCCCCCCGCAGCGGCACCGACGACGGTGCCCGGCCAGTCGGTCGCA
>KI547037.1:362408-367716 GCA_000497405.1 Streptomycetaceae bacterium MP113-05
CGGACAGCGTCGACCGCTTGCGGTTGACGCGGCGGAAAGCCTTAGCGTCGGAGACGTCGACCTGCCGGGCATACCAGCAGATGAAGCGACAGATGGCGATACGGCGAAGGAAGCACGTGGAGGCGCGGATATGGAGTGGCCCATTCAGGAGGTGGCACGGTCTGCCGGGGTGACCAGCCGGGCGTTGCGTCACTACGACGACATCGACCTGCTCAAGCCCGTCCGCGTCGGCCACGGCGGCCTGCGCTACTACGACGGTGAGGCACTCATCCGGCTGCAGCGCATTCTGCTCCTGCGGGAGCTGGGACTGAGCCTGGGGGCGATCGCCGACGTGCTGGCAGGGCAGCGGGACACGGACTCCGCACTGCGCACGCACCTGCGCCTGCTGGAGCAGGAACGGGAGCGCCTGGACCGCCAGATCAGGTCCGTACGAACGACGCTCACGAAATCCGAGGGAGGCGAACCGCTCATGCCGGACGAAGTTCTGGACGGTTTCGATCACACGCAGTACAAGGGCGAGGTCACGGAACGCTGGGGGAAGGAAGCCTACGAACGGGGCGACCGCTGGTGGCGTGGGCTCTCCGAGGAGGAGAAGCGCGGCTTCAAGCAGCGGCAGCTGGACATCGCGCACGCCTACGCGGAGGCCCACAGGCGGGGCGCGGCGCCCGACGGCGAGGAGGCGCAAGCGATCACCCGGCGGCATTACGACTGGGTGGCTAGCGGCTGGCAGGGCCGTTGGCCGACGGCCGAGCAGTTCGCCGGTCTCGGGCAGATGTACGTCGCGGATCCGCGCTACACGGCGCACTACGACTCGCACGGCGACGGGACGGCACAGTTCGTCTGCGAGGCGATGGAGGTGTTCGCCGAGCGAAAGCTCTGATCCCCGGCACTGACGTCCGGTGACCGGACGATGTGCGCTCCGAGCCCGCTGCGGCCCGGAGCGCGGTCGGCGTGCAGGACGAGGTTCTCGTCATAGTCCGGGCCGGACTCGGGACGGAATGCGAGGGCTTCCTCACCGGGCAGGGCCCGCAGGCGACGGGCCAGTGCGTTCGCGTGGGACTCGACGTCGGCGGACGTCGCCCGGTCGGCGCCGTGGACGACGTACGGGTGCAGCGCCTGCATTCCGGTGTACCAGAGCGTGCCGTGCAGCACCGGCCACAGCACCTCGTCGAAGTCCCCGTGGATTCCGCGCGGACCGAAGCCCGACGCCCGTGCTCCGACCGAGGTGACGACGAGGGCGCGGCGACCTGCCAGACCGCCGTCGCCGTAGCGGCGGGTACGGCCCTCCGCGTCGCGGACGCCGAACGCGAACCCCTGCACCAGCACCCGGTCGAACCAGCCCTTGAGAATGGCGGGCGGCCCGAACCACCACAGCGGGAACTGGAGGACCAGCGTGTCGGCCCAGATGATCTTCTCCTGCTCAGCCCTGATGTCGGGTGCGAGCCCGCCGGTGGCGTTCGCACGCTCCTGCTCGGCTCCGACGCGGAGCCGTTCGGACGACGGACGGTCGAAGTCGTCCGCGTCGATGACCGGTTTGAAGTTCATCGCGTACAAGTCGGACTCGCGCACCCGGTGGCCGGCGGCCGTCAGGGCGCGGAGTCCCGTGGCGCGCAGGGTGCCGTTCAGCGACCGCTGCTCGGGGTGGGCGTAGATCCACAGCACGTTCATCGGGTCCATGCGTACGAGCTTGCGCCGGGCGGAGGGTGCACACGAGTGGCCTGAGGGACATGGTGTGAAAGAATCCGGCCATGGCGGTTTTCGCGATCGACGGCGTCCACAGAGTGGCGGTTCTCGTTCGGCACGGGGTGCTGCCGCTGGAGCTCGGCCTGGTGCACCAGCTGTTCGGTGCGGCACGGGATCCGCGCACCGGCGACCGCCTGTACGAGGTGGCGACGTGCGCCGTCGTCCCCGGTCCCGTACGGACGGACGCCGACTTTCCGGTACTGGTCGCGCACGGGCCGGAGGCACTGGCGGAGGCGGACACCGTGGTCGTACCGGCCTCGCACGAGCAGGACGGTGAGTCGGCCGAACCGGACGAAGGGCTCCGCGCCGCACTCGGCGGCATCCGGCCCGGAGCCAGGGTGGCCTCGGTGTGCACGGGCGCGTTCGTGCTCGCCGCCGCAGGCCGGCTGGACGGCCGGTCGGCGACCACGCACTGGAAGTCCGTGGACCGCTTCCGTCGGCTGCACCCTTCGGTGCGGCTGGATCCCGACGTGCTGTACACCGACGACGGCGACGTGCTCACCTCCGCCGGGGAGGCGGCGGGCATCGACCTGTGCCTGCACATGATCCGCCGGGACCACGGAGCGGCGGTCGCCGCCGACGTGGCCCGCACGACCGTGGTGCCGCCGCACCGGGAGGGCGGACAGGCGCAGTACGTGCCCCGGCCGGTGGCCGAACCTGAGCAGCGTGCCTCCACCGGCGCCGCCCGTGCGTGGGCACTCACCCGCCTGCACCTCCGGGTGCCGCTGAGCGAACTGGCCCGGCACCAGGGGGTGAGCGTGCGGACGTTCAGCCGCCGGTTCCGCGAGGAGGTCGGCATGACGCCCGGCCGCTGGCTGGTACTGCGCCGCGTCGAGCGGGCACGGCAGCTACTGGAGGAGTCCGACCTGCCGGTCGACCGGGTCGCTGCCGACGCGGGTTTCGGCACGGGCGCGAATCTGCGCCAGCACTTCCAGGCCGCCGTCGGGGTGCCGCCCTCCGCGTACCGCGCCACCTTCCGCACTCCCGGCGCGGGGGACGGCGCGCCCGGGTGAGCCGCGTGCGGCGGGGGACGGGACGGGTCAGTGTGTGGGGCGGAGGGTCAGCGGGGTACGCGGCCCGGGTGGAGCCATGGGCGATCCGGCTGCCCGGTCCTGCCCGCGCGAGCAGTCGTCGGCCCCGGCGACGGAGCCCGCGCCGGAAGTCCGGTCGAACTCGCACCACACGCGCTTGCCGTCCCCCACCCGGTGCCAACCCCAGCGATCCGCGAGTCGGGAGACCAGTTCCAGCCCGCGGCCGCTGGTGTCCTTCCGTTCGGCATGCCGGGGTACCGGGGCCGAGCGGCTTCCGTCGAGGACCTCGACCCGCAGAGCGCCGCCGAGCATCGACATCCTCAGCGCTGCGGGGTGCCCGGTGTGCACCACTGCGTTCGTCACCAGCTCGGAGACCAGCAGCACGACGGTCTCGGCAAGCTGCTCCTCGACGGCTGCGAAGCCACAGCCGGTGAGCCGGTCACGGGTCCACCCACGGGCCCTGCCGACCTCGGCCGGGTCTGCCCCGATCTCCAACTGGACATGCGAAAACTGCACGTTCACACCACCCGAACCGGCGGAAATATCACTCTGCGTATCACATTCCGCCACACTGGGCGACGGAGGTTCCGACAGCTTGCTTCCCCCTCCACCGGCCGGACAAGCGCTTCAGTCATATTCCGGCGCAAACGAGTAGCCGTACGGCATACCACGCTTGTCGCCCCACGGGGCGTGATAAGGGCCGCACCGGACCCATCCGACCATCGCGCCAGCGGGTTCCTGTGGGTGCTTCCGGCATGGCGGAGAAGAAGGGAGGTAAGCAGGCAGTCAGGCAGGGAGCGGGAACCTGCGGAGGCGTCGCCCGGAGTGGGGCAAGCGAGGCGGACGGCGACCCCGGCACCGGACTTCCGGTGACGAACGTCCGTCCCCGGCACCGGACCGCGCCCTGGGCCCGGGCCGAACGCAGGGTCAGGCGGACAGCGGGCGGTCCGCGGCGGCCGTGCGACCGGTGGCGGCGGCGAGGTCGGGGTAGCAGTCGAAGAGCCGGCGCACGCCGAGCGCGGCGAGCACGCGGTTCACGTGCGAGCCGTCCTCCGCGCCCTGGGCCGGCAGGATGAGCCGCAACCGTCCGGCACAGGATCGCATCAGGCGCCGCGAAGCGATCAGGACACCGACACCGCTGGAGTCGCAGAAGAGGACGTCGGAGAGATCGAGGACGAGACTGTGCCGCCCCTCCGCCACCGCGTCGTGAACGTGCTGCCGTACGGCGGGAGAAGTCACCAGGTCCATCTCACCGGAGACGCGCAGAACAGCCCACTCACCCCGGTTCTCCTCCACCACCTTCAACGACACGTGTCCCTTTCCCTTTCGCTCGCCGAGCGTGAACCCCCGGTGCCCTCCTCGTCGGAGACCCTCAGGTTCCGGCTGCCCGGGCGGCGGCCGTCAAAACTGCCCCCCTGAGTGCGACCCTAATCCCTCACCTCCCCTCTCCTCCGCCGACTTACGGCCGGAACCGCCGGACACGCGGACGAACGCGGGCGCTTCTCGCCCACTTCGGTGGCCGGATTTCTGCGGAAAGTGAGGGGTTCGGCACCTTCGGCGATGTTTCCCCGGGGCACATTGCCGTAAAGGGGCGTACGTTGTCAGCGCCTCGCAGTACATTCGTCGCAACGGGCCGATCATTCCAGGACTCGACGTAGAGGGCGTGCGGGGGCAAGAGCGGTAGAGGGTCGGGAGAGAGCCCGGGTTGAGGCGCCGCGGGGAGGTGCAGGGAGCGGCGGGGACGGGGGACGAGCAGGACACAGGGGACGGGCGGCACGGGAGCGGGACCATATGGCACAGGACATACCACCGCGCTGGGACCGGAAGATGCAGCAACGGCTTGCTCGGGGCGAGGCCGCTGCCCTCGGTGAGTTGTATGACCGGTTCGCCGCCCTGGTGCACGGACTCGCGCACCGCGTGCTGAAGGACGAGGCAGCCGCCGATCAGACCGCACGCGAGGTGTTCCTGCACGTCTGGGAGCATCCCGAGGCATGGAACCCGCAGGACGGGTCGCTGCGGTCCTGGATCGCCGCCGTCACCCAGCGACTCGCCGCTGACGCGTTGCGCGCGCGGCAGCGTGACGGCTCGCCCAAGCAGATCGAGGCGAAGGTGCGCGCGGCCTCTGCGGCGGCCCGCGCCGACTACATCGTGACGTCGATGCCCGCGTCGCTGCGCGCCGCGCTCGAACTGGCCTATTTCCAGCGGTGGGACTACCGGCAGACCGCCGAACGCCTCGGCGCCACCGAAGACGAGGCACGTCGCCGGCTCCGCCTCGGCCTGCAGTTGCTGTCCTCAGCGATGACCCGTCCGATGCCGTCCAGGTCCGGGACGACGACAGGCGGCGTACCGAGCCTTCCGGGGGCGGCTTCCGTCCGGAGGCCGCCCCCGTGACCGAACCCGAGGAAACGCACGACGACGATCCGCGGGAGCCGGGCCCGTCCGGGCACGACGGCGGGCGGAACGCCGGCGGGCAGGACGACGGCGACGCGGGCGGCCGTTGGGGAGTCGGCGGGGCGGCCGATCCGAGCAGCCCG
>KI547037.1:367726-374921 GCA_000497405.1 Streptomycetaceae bacterium MP113-05
GATCCCCCCGCCCCGCAGCGCCGCGGAGGACGGCGCCTGGCCTCCTCACTCATCACCTCCCCCGGCCTCACCGCCGACACCTCCAGGGACAGGTTGTGCGGACCCATCGAGCGGGGCGGTCACTCCGCCCACGGGAGTAGTCCGCCCGGGACGGCCCACTCGCCCCGGCCTGGTCAACTCCGGTCCCGTGCCGCGCGGCTACAGCCACGGCGTACTGAAGTCGCTGCTCGGCGCATGGGCACTCGCCGCCTGCTCGGCGGAGGAGTCCGCCGCCGTGGAGGCGCATCTCACCGACTGCGCGCGCTGCGCCGACGAAGCGCTGCGGCTGCGCGACGCGGTCGGCCTGCTGCACCCGGAGGACGGGCTGGACCTCGACCCGGTGCTGCGGTCCGAGGTTCTGGAGAGTTGCCTGGCTCGCCGTCCGGCACGGATACCCGTGCCCGTGTGGGCCGCACCGTACGACGCGGAGACCGCGCGGCTGGACGCCCTCCTGCACGACCTGTCCGGGGACGAATGGCGGGCACCGGTGCATCTGCGCTGGTTCGACGGCAGGGCGCACACCGCACGCACCGTCACGGTCACCGACGTCATCAGACACCTGAGCACCGTCGACGGCATGGTGGCCACCGTCCTCGGCCTCCCCGATCCGCTACCGGACGACGCGCTCCCGGACGACGTCGGCCTCGCCGGGCGCAACGACCCCACCCTCCGCACCGAGGCGTCGTGGCGTACGGACCCGGCGCCGCGGGTGGCGCGGGACGGATGGCGGGAGCAGCGCCACGCATTGGTCCGGACGGTGTCCTTCGGCGGGGACCGTACGCCCGGCCTGGCGGTGTCGTACGGGGACTTCTCCCTCCCGCTGACAGACGCCTTCCTGGACCGGGCCTTCGAGTGCTGGGTCCACGCCGGTGACATCGCGGACGCCATCGACTACCCGTACGCCCTTCCGGCCGCGCCGCATCTCGGCCGGCTGCTGGACCTCGTCGCGCGGCTGCTGCCCGGCTCTCTGGCGGCGCGCCGCCGGGCCGGACTCGCCTCGCCTGCGCGCGCCCTGACTGCTGCCGGAGCCCCCGGCCGCAGCCTGCATTTGGAGGTGGAAGGACCCGGCGGCGGGGACTGGTACATACCGCTGGACTCCCCAGGCGCAGCCGGTTCGGCGGAGCACGCGGTGGCACATGTGGCACTGGACGGGATGGAGTTCTGCCAGCTCACCGCCGGGCACGTGCCGCCGGAGGAGGCCGTCGCAGGGCAGGACGGAGACCGGGAGGCGGTGCGCGACGTGCTATTCGCAGCCGCCTCGCTCTCCCGGCTCTGAGGGCGGTTCCAGGAGCGCCGTGCCCGGTTCTGACCCGGCCCTACTAGGCGAAGACGACCGTGCGGTGGCCGTTCAGCAGCACCCGGTGCTCACTGTGCCACTGCACGGCGCGGGCCAGCGCCTGGCACTCCACGTCCCGGCCGACGGCGACCAGTTGGTCCGGCGTGACCTCGTGACCCACTCGCTCGACCTCCTGCTCGATGATCGGTCCCTCGTCGAGGTCGGCGGTGACGTAGTGTGCCGTGGCTCCGATCAGCTTCACCCCGCGCGCGTGGGCCTGGTGGTACGGCTTGGCTCCTTTGAAGCTCGGCAGGAAGGAGTGGTGGATGTTGATGATCCGCCCGGACAGCGCCTTGCACAGATCGTCGGAGAGCACCTGCATGTAGCGGGCCAGGACGACCAGTTCGACGTTCTCGCGCTCGACCAACCGCAGCAGCTCGGCCTCCGCCTGCGGCTTGCTGTCCGCGGTGACGGGGATGTGATGGAAGGGCACGTCGTGCGAGGCGGCCAGGGCGGCGAAGTCGGTGTGGTTGGAGACCACCGCGGCGATCTCTACGGGTAGCGCCCCACTGCGGGAGCGGTAGAGCAGGTCGTTGAGGCAGTGGCCGAAGCGGCTGACCATCAGCACCACCCGCATCCGCTGTGCGGCGAGGTGCACCTGCCAGTCCATCCGGAACGAGTCCCCGATCGCGGCGAAGCTGGCCCGGAGCTTCTCCAGTGTCACCGGCGGGTCGGCGGAGAAGTGGACGCGCATGAAGAAAAGGCCGGTGTCGTGGTCGCCGAACTGCTGGCTGTCCTCGATGTTGCAGTCCGTCATGAACAGAAAACTCGACACCGCGTGCACGATGCCCTTCCGGTCGGGACAGGAGAGGGTGAGGACGAACTGTTCGGGCGCGGGCTCGCTCATGCGCACAGCGTGGCACACGCCCCACTCTCCGGGCGGGGATGTCCGCGCATCAGACGCTCCCGAGCGGGGATGCTCCCACTGTCGGACGGCCCTGCTCGTCCGTCCTGCACGGGGACGATTCGGCGACCGCGGCGGGGCGCCGCTCAGACCGTGCGCAGCGACGCCGCCAACACGTCCAGCGACTGCGGCGGCACGTCCGGGTCCTGGCCGTCGTTGGCCGCCAGCAGCAGGTGCGCGTCGCGGGCCGCGCGGACCGCCTCCGGCCAGCCGTGGTGCTCCAGGTACGCGCTGACGGGGGCGTCCGCGCCCACCTGGTGCATGATCCTCAGGACGCGCAGGACCGCGGTGTCGACCAGCGCGGATTCCTGCGCGTCCCGGAATATCGTCCCGACATACTTCTCGGCCGACCAGTTGTCCAGCCAGGTGTCCTCGACGAGGCGGTACACCGCGTCGGTCACGTCGCCGTAGCCGGGACGGCCCGTGGCCCAGCACTCCTGCTGGAAGACGGGATCGGAGAGCATGTGCAGCGCGGATCGGACGTTGCTGCGCCAGCGCCACCAGGGCATGTCGTGTACGGGCATGCCGCCCATGGTGGTGGACCGACGTACGCGACGGGAAGACTTGTCCGGAGCTTGCTGCGCGTGCTGCATGGCTCCCGACCCTACGTTCACCCGGCGCAGCCACCGACCCGCCCCCCGCCTGTCCCTCCTCGGTCACCCGGTGTCGAGCGGCGGCCACCGTGACGGCCCCACCGACCCTGCCGGAGGCGGGGAACACGACGAGGCGCGAGCAGTCCCTTCACCAGGCCGGAGCCGTGGGGCGGTCAGAGCTGGGTGTACTGCCGTTCCGGCAGACCGTGCTCACGGGCGGTCGGGTTCCACAGCCCTGCCGCCTTCTTCTTCGCCGCGGTGGCCTCGCCGCTGGCACGGTTGCCGAGGGCGGTCTTCCGGGTCGTGCGGGCCGTGCCCTTGTGACAGCCCTTCTTGCCCGCCACCTGGTCGGCCCATGCGGCGTAGGCGTCGTCGGCCTCCGCCGACGCCTTCCACGCCTCGGCGAGGGAGGCGTCGAGTGGTGCGCTGTCCGGGAGGGATCCGGTGTCGATCTGCGAGAGCCGGTTGACGAGACCTTCGCGCTGGTCGGCGGCGGCCCGCAGGTCGGTGGCGGCCTCGTCCAGCTTCTGGCACTTCTTGATGTTCTGCACGGCCCTGATCACCGAGTTGCGGCTGTTGTTGCTCTTCTCCAGCAGCGTGTTCAGCGCCTTGGCCTGTTCCTCGGGGGTGTCGGCGGGCTTCTCGGACGAGTCGTCGGCCGGCGCGCTGGGACTGCTGGGGCCCGCTTCGGAATCCTCCCCGCCACCGCTGGTGAGTGCGCCGACTCCCAGGCCGATGGCCACCACGACCACCAGGCCGATACCGGCCAGCACGGCGGGGGACGGTCTGCGGCGGGCTGGTTCATGGCCGTGGTCGAGCCGTGACGGCCCGGTCGGCCCCGCAGCCTCCGGGTGGGCCACCGGCCCGCCCGGGCCGCTCGGCCCTCGGGGATGTCCCCCCGCGGCGGGAGCGGCGGAACGGAACAGGTTGTCGAACTCGGAGGGCGGCTGCCGGTCGTCCGGTTCGCCCGGACGTATGCCGTACGGCGCCCCGGACGGAGGCGGACCGGGCTCGGCGCCGACGGGCTGCTGCCCGTACGGGACCTCGGGGGGCAGTGCACCCGAGGGACCGGACTGCGGGTACTGCTGGGGCGGGAGCATCTGCGTGGCGTCCGCGTCGGCCTGCGCCGGGGGCGGCCACTGCTGAGAGGGGTACTGCTGGGGCGGGAGCATCTGCGTGGCGTCCGCGTCGGCCTGGTAGTGCGTCTGTGGCGGCCAGGACTCGCCGATCTCGCCGCCGGACGCACCCGGAGGCCCGGACTGCTGGGGCGGGAGCAACTGCGTGGCGTCCGTATCCCCGTGGCCGTGCGGCACGTGCAGCTGCGGAACAGGCGGCGGCCCGGCGGGCGGTGAGGGTGTCCCGGGCCCCCACTGCTGCCCCCAGGGCCGGCCCACCGCGGGCTGCGGAGCGCCGCCCACGGCCTCCGCCTCCCGCTGCTGCTCCGGCGTCCACGACTCGCCGTTCGCAGGCAGCACGACACCCTCGTAGGGACTGTCGCCGCTCTGTCCGCGTCCGCTGTGCGCTGTCACCGGAACTCCTCGTTCGCCACCGAAGTCGACGGCTCACGCTACCGGTTCGCTCGAACTCTCGACCACGTCCTCGTTCGGGGGACATGCGTGACCGGCCCACCGACCCGCCCGAACCGTCACGACAAGGGCATATCCACCGCCAAGGGTGCGCTCAGGCCATCACCCCGCACTCCGCCCTGGCCGTGAACTCCTGGACGACCGGCTCGTTCGCATACGGGTCGAGTCGCTGCCGGAAGCCGTCGAGGTACTCCGCGCCACGCTCCGAACGCAGCCCGTCAAGCAGTTCCACGGCCTTTGCCCCGGTATGACAGGCGTGTTCGACCTCACCCTGCCGGAGGCGTCCCTCGGCGAGCAGGAAGAGGCCGATCGCCCGCCGCCGGGCCCGGCCCTCGGGGTGCCCGGCCAGTGACTCCTCGGCGTACCGGACGGTCTCCTCGGACCGTCCGAGGTCGCGATGGCAGTGCGCCAGCTCGTCCGCGAGGTAGGCGCCGTCGAAGTGCCGGATCCAGTCCGGATCGTCAGCGGAACCGTGCTGCGCCTCGGCCCGCTCCAACGCATCGCGGGCCCGACCCGCGACCACGTCGCAGGTCCGTGCGTCCCCGAGCTGGGCATGACCGCGAGCCTCCGCCGCGCAGAACATCGACTGCACCCGTGGCGTGACCCGTCCGCGCGCACCCTCCTGCGCAGCGCGGGCCAGCTGCGCGATCTCCCGGGCGCTGCCGAGCGAGGCCGCCAGGTGGCTCATGCCCGCGGCGAGAACGTACCCGCCGTACGCACGGTCGCCCGCGGCCTGAGCGAGCCGCAGCGCCTGGATGTAGTAGCGCTGGGCCAGTCCCGGCTGCCCGGTGTCGACGGCCATGTAACCGGCCAGCTCGTTCAGTCGGGCCGCGGCGCCGAACAGCTCACGGCCGACTTCTTCCCGATAGGACCCGGTCAGCAGTCCGGAGACCACGCTGTTCAGGTAGTGCACGACCACAGCACGGACCTGCCCGCTACCGAACCGGTGGTCGAGTTCCGCCAGTGCGCCGGTCATCGCGCGTACCGCCACGACGTCCGCCCGGCCGACCCGCGCACCGCTCGCCCGGGCCACCTGGGCGTCGGGAGGGGTGATCAGCCAGTCACGGCTGGGTTCCACGAGAGCGGCGGACGCGATCGTCGACCCCCCGCCGAGCAGGTCCCGGCGGCCGATGTCGCCGCGCCACAGCTCCCCGGCCTGCTCCACCGCGCCCGCGACCGTGGGCGCGAACTGCAGGCCCACACCACCGGATGCCGGGTACCTCCCGTCCGCCATGCCGATCTCGTCGAGGGACACCGTGCGTTCGAGCTTGCGGCCCAGCGCCTCCGCGATGACGGCGGGTGCGCGACCGCGCGGCTGCTGACCGCGCAGCCACCGGGCGACGGAGGTCTTGTCGTACCGGAAGTCACAACCCCGTTCCGTACCGCACGCGTTGACCCGGCGGGCCAGACCGGCGTGGGAGCAGCCGGCTTCGTGGATGAGTGACTGCAGCCGTTCGTTGGGCTGCCGTGCGACCAGCGGCCTGGCGGCCATGATGCCCCCCTCAGCGGAAGCGATCTACGGGCCCGCCCGTGCGGCGAGCTCCGGACCATCACGATCACTGCCCAGCGCATATACCGGAAATTCAGCACTTCCGGACGTAATGGCCGTGAACAGGCCTACCCACGCACAACCCTTCACTCCGTCGCGCGCCCCCGCCCGTGCACCCGTGCGCCCTGCGCGCACGCACCGAACACCCACTGCCGGCATGGCGAAACGATGCACCCCGACGATCACGGCTTCCCCGTAACCGTTGCCCACGGGGGCAGTTGTCACAGGCGTGGAAGAGACCATCGCAGTCACCTCGGCCGCCGTACCGCTGACCACCGAGTCCGCGCCCTCCGCACTGTCCGCCGCCTCCGCGCGGACCTCGCAGGCACCGCTCCGGCGCGGCGAGCCGGAGTCCCCGGCCGACCACGCGGCGCACTACGCGGAGGACCGGCACTGGGACGTCTTCCCCGGCACGTGGCTCGAGACACCGGACGGCTCCGCACTCCCGGGGTGCAGCTGCGGCGCGGCGGACTGCCAGGCGCCCGGCGCGCACCCGGTGGACGATCGTTGGGCAGCTGAAGCGGTGGCCGGCGCGACGGCCGTCCGTCGCCTGTGGGCCACGATGCCCCGGGCGTCCGTCCTGCTCCCCACCGGTCGCACCTTCGACGCGGTCGACGTGCCCGAAACCGCCGGCTGCCTCGCCCTCGCCCGCATGGAACGACTCACGCTGCCGCCCGGCCCCGTCATCTCCACCCCCGACGGACGGATGCTCTTCTTCGTACTGCCCGGCGCGGCGAAGAAGGTTCCCGCACTCGTACGCGGACTGGGCTGGTCGCCGGGTGCGCTGGACCTGGCCACCCGGGGCGAGGGCAGCTGGGTCGCGGCGCCTCCGACAAGGGTGGGGACGAAGGGGTGCGTCCAGTGGGCGTGCTCGCCCACCCGCGCCAACCAGTGGCTCCGGAACGTCGAGGAGATCGTCGCACCGCTCGCGTACGCCGCAGGCCGCGAGGCGGCCACCGCACGCGCCTCCTGACGGGCCCGGCCCCCGTCGGCCCGTCTGCACCCCCGGCCCGTCGGGCGGCGGGCAGGGGACTGCACTCCCGGAACGCGAGCCCGTATCGTGGGCGCGCGAGGGGCCGGGCGACCAGCCCCTTCCGCGTGCCCGTGAGCCGCGGCGCACGAACGGGGACGAAGGGGGGACTCATGGCCGGCGAAGACGAGAACCGGAACCGCGGCACCGCCACCGGC
>KI547037.1:374931-381897 GCA_000497405.1 Streptomycetaceae bacterium MP113-05
ACCGGGCCCCCGGCACCGGGCCCGACCCGACGGCCGCACCACCCGGCACCCGCATCGAGGACCGTTCCGGCCCCGACCCCCGCTCCGGGGCAGGTGCCGTTGCTGAAGCCGGCGCCGACGGTCCGCCGGAGACCGCGGTCCGGATCCGCGCACTGCGGAAGAACTTCGGCGACCAGGCAGCCGTCGACGGCATCGACCTCGACCTCCCCGCAGGCCGGTTCGTGGGTCTCGTGGGCCCCAACGGCGCCGGCAAGACCACCACCCTGTCCATGGTCACCGGCCTGCTCAGGCCGGACTCCGGAACCGTCGAGATCGTCGGCCACGATGTGTGGCGCGACCCCGTCTCGGTGAAGTCCCGCATCGGCGTGCTCCCGGAAGGCCTCCGCCTCTTCGAGCGGCTCTCCGGACGTGAACTGCTCACCTACATGGGCGCCCTTCGCGCCATCCCGTCGGCCGAGAGCGAACGCCGCGCCGCCCAGCTCCTGGAGGTGCTCGACCTGGCAGGCGCGCAGCACAAACTGGTCGTCGACTACTCCACCGGCATGCGAAAGAAGATCGGCCTGGCCGCCGCGCTGCTGCACAACCCGGAGGTGCTCTTCCTCGACGAACCCTTCGAAGGCGTGGACCCGGTGTCCGCACAGACCATCCGCGGCGTGCTGGAGCGCTACACCCGCTCCGGTGCCACAGTCGTCTTCTCCAGCCACGTGATGGAGCTGGTGGAGTCGCTCTGCGACTGGGTGGCCGTCATGGCCACCGGCCGCATCCGTGCGCACGGCCGGCTCGCCGACGTACGCGGCGACGCACCCAGCCTGCATGACGCCTTCCTCGAACTGGTCGGCGCGGGCGAACGCGCAGCCACGGGTGACAGCCTCGACTGGCTCGGCGGCCACAAGCACCGCGGCGGGGGCACTTCGGGCGACACCCCTGGCGGGGACGGCGGCATCCGGTGACGGCCACGACTCCCGCAAGCACGCCCGCGCTCCCACGGACCTCCGCACCGTCCGTCACTCCGACCTTCCTCCGGCTCAAGCTGTCGCTGCTGCGCAACGGACTGCGCCAGTCGACGGGGCGGACGGCGGCGTTCGTCACCTCGATCGTGCTGGCGCTCCTGCTCTCCGCCTTCCAGCTCCTCGGACTGATCCTGCTCCGCGGCAACGCCCACGCCGACGCGGTCGTCGTCCCGCTGACAGCGCTGCTCACCCTGGGCTGGGCAGTGATGCCGCTGTTCTTCCCCGGCAGCGACGAGACGCTGGACCCGAGCCGGCTCGTCATGCTGCCGCTGCGGCCGGACCGGCTGGTGGTCGCGCTGCTCGGCGCCTCTCTCGTCGGCATCGGCCCCGTGTTCACCCTCACGCTCGTGCTGGGTGCGGCGATCGCCGTGGCACACGGCGCGTTCGCCACCCTCACGGCCGTCCTCGCCGTGCCGCTGACGCTGCTGACCTGCGTGGCCCTCGCCCGCGCCGTCGCGGCGGCCAACGTACGGCTGCTGACCAGCCGCAAGGGGCGCGACCTGGCCCTGCTGAGCGGCATCGTGCTGGCAGTCGGCGCGCAGTTCCTCAACATCGGGGTGCAGAAGCTGTCCGGGCCGGACGGCCTCTCGGTCATGGAACCCGCCGCCGCTGTGCTGGCCTGGGTCCCACCGGCCTCCGCCGTGGCCGCCGTCGACTCGGCCTCGACCGGCTCCTACACGTTCGCCGCCGCACAACTCGCCCTCACCGGCGCGGCGCTGGTGGTGCTGCTCCGCTGGTGGCGGCGCAGCCTCGACCACGTGATGACGTCCCCCGACTCCTCGACACTCCAGGCAGCCTCCACCGACTCCCCGGACCGCACCGGCGACCGTTCGGCCGGGCCGGCGGCCTGGCTCCCGGAAGGCCGCACCGGCGCGGTGATGCTGCGCACGTGGCGGTACGCATGGCGGGACCCCAAGGCCAAGGTGTCCTGGGCGTCCTCGCTCGGCATCGGCATCCTGCTGCCCGTCGTCTTCCTCGTGCAGGGCAACGGCAGCGTCTACAACTCCTGCTTCGCCGCCGGGCTGCTGGGCCTGCAGATGTACAACCAATTCGGCCAGGACTACTCCGCCTTCTGGCTGGTGACGGCGACGACGTCCTCCGCGCACGACGCGCTGGTCGAGCTGCGGGCCCGCCTGCTGGCCGTCGTCGTCGTCGCCGCTCCCTACGTGACGCTGGTCTGTCTCGGCTCGGCGGCGCTGCTGGACGACTGGGACGACCTGGCCGAAGTGCTCGGCCTGGCCATGGCGCTGCTCGGCGCGCTCCTGGCAACCGGTGTCTGGTCCTCGACCTTCTTCCCGTACTCCATCCCTCAGGACAGCGCCAAGAACGTCGCCCCCGGACAGGGCTCACTCGCCTACCTGGGCATCCTCGGCGGCTTGCTGGCAGGCGTCGTGCTGTGCGCCCCGCTGTGCGCACTCGCCGTCTGGCTGCACCTCGCCGCCCTGCACGGTTTCCTGTGGCTGCTCCTCCCCGCGGGTACCGGCTACGGTCTCGTACTCTGCGTCCTTTCCCTGCGGTTCACCGCCCCCCGGGCCGCTGCGCGGCTGCCGGAGATCCTCGCCGCCGTCTCCCGCTGACCCCGGGCCGGAGACGGCCCCGGCACGCGCTCACCCCGGGAGCGGGTGACCGGAGTCCGCCGCGCTCTCAGCCGTGCCCGGTGAGCGTGGCCTGGAGGAACGGCTCGACGACGCGACGCCAGCCGGCGGGCTGGTCGTAGTGGACGAGGTGGCCCGCGTCGGGCACCTCCGCGTAGATGCCGCGCGGCAGGACGCGGACCATCTCCTGCGCCTCGGCCCGCCCCAGCTCGCCGTCCAGGCCACGCACCACCAGGGTGGGGCACTGCACCTGGGCCAGCTCCTCCCAGTGCGCGTCGTACACCCAGCTCTCGCGCACCCGGAGCATCTGCTCCCGGGAGAAGACCGGCCGCCAGCCGTCCGGCCCCTCCGCCATCACCTCGGCGAAGAAGTCGCCGCGGGAGGCGCGTGGGCGCTCCAGCGCCGGATCGTCCTCGCCGAACCACTTCCGCACGTCCGCCAGGGTGGCGAAGGGCACCGGCCAGGAGGCGTACCACTCCTCCCACTCGCGCTGGGAGCGCTCCCCCAGCGCGGAGGCGCGCATGTCGCAGATGACCAGTGCGCGGACCACGTCCGGACGGCGGGCGGCGAGCTGCCACGCCGTCAGGGCACCCATGGCGTGCCCGACCAACGCGACCGGGGCGAGGCCCAGCTGCTCGATCGCCGCCTCCGCGTCGGCGACGAAGGCATCCCGGTCGAACGCACCCGCGTCGGGCCCGTCGCTCCTGCCGTGACCGCGCTGGTCGAGACCGACCGCGCGGTACCTGGCAGACAGCCAGCGGGCGGTGTCCGCCCAGTGCGCTGCACGGCCCATCAGGCCGTGCAGGAGGAGCACACCGTACGGAGGCGGACCGGCCTCGCCCTCCCCACCGGAGCGCTGCGCGTTCTTGAGGGTGTCCGCGAACTCCCAGGCCGCGAGCCGGGTCTCCTCCGCTCCCGTCACGTCGATACGTCTCACCATGGCGCTTCGCCCCCCACTCCGTCTGATCGCACTGACAGCCCTCGTAGACTATCGAACCTGTATTCGAACAAGCCGTCCCATAGAGCAAGATCCCTCATTCGAGTGACATCTGACGGTGATTGACCACCGTGGCGCCGGGGAGAAATCGGGCGGGAGGGAGAACGACCCTGAGAGCTCGGGGCTCCGGGTCGTGGTCGGGGGGATATCGGGGAGGACGGGCCCCGTGCGCCGCCTTCGGCGCCGGGGCCCACTCTGCAGTCGTCGGCCTTCGGCTTCCTCACACCAGGAGAGGACGCTCCGGCCGCCTGTTCGGTGCATCGACCGTGCCCTTTCCGTCCGCCTGCGCCAGCACGCCGCGGAACCGCGTAGCGACAGGGTGGCACGACGCGACCGGATACGGGCGGTTTCCGCCAACTCCGTCGGCGAAACAGAATAACCGGGGGAAAGGAGGCGGCGCCGGGAGGTCGCCGGACGCCGCCGACCGTTCAGCGCTTGGCGACGAACACGTGCGAAGCGATGCTGCTCTCCAGCTCGGCGGACTCACCACTGCTGGCGACGTGCACCCCGCCCGTGGCACCCGCCGTCACACTGACCACGGCGCCCGGCTGCACGCCTGCCCGCCGCAGCGTGTGCATCAACTGCGCGTCCATCTGGATCGGTTCACCGATCCGCCGGACGACCACCGTCTTGGCATCCGTGCCCGGTCGCAGGTCCGAGAGGCTGACCATGCCGTCGTCCAGGAAGGATTCCGCCTCGGCGTCCTCCCCCAGCTCCTCGAGGCCCGGGATCGGGTTCCCGTAGGGCGACTCGGTCGGATGCCGCAGAAGTTCGAGGACGCGGCGCTCCACCGCCTCGCTCATCACATGCTCCCAGCGGCACGCCTCGGCGTGCACCTGCTCCCATTCCAGGCCGATCACGTCGACGAGCAGGCACTCGGCGAGCCGGTGCTTGCGCATCACGCGCGTGGCCAGCCGACGGCCCTCCTCCGTCAGCTCCAGGTGCCGGTCGCCGGCGACCTGGACCAGGCCGTCCCGTGCCATCCGCGCCACCGTCTGGCTCACCGTCGGGCCGCTCTGATCGAGCCGCTCCGCGATCCGGGCACGCATCGGAACGACGCCTTCCTCCTCAAGCTCCAGGATCGTGCGGAGATACATCTCCGTGGTGTCGATCAGTCCGGACATCCGTGCCCCTCATCAGCTCGTGCGGTGGCCCTGACCTCAATTCTGACGCATCCCGGTGCCGACCGTGCCTGCGCGGGTCCACGCGGGCCCCTGCGGTCTTGACACTGCGGTCGTCCGGACCTCACGGTGATCGCTTCACGGGGCACGGACGGCACTCGAGGACGGAGCGGGCTGTGGGGACGGGCGAGGACGGGGGCGGTGTCGCGGCGGACTTCTTCGAGGCGGCGATCGGCCTGCTGCGGGACGTGGCGCAGGCCGAGGCGGAGAGCATCGCCGCGGCGGGCAGGTTGCTGGCCGGAACCGTCGCGGACGGAGGCCGGCTTTTCGTCTTCGGCGCCGGCCATTCGTCGCTGGCGGCGCAGGACGTGGTGTACCGCGCCGGCGGCCTCGCCGTGATGAACCTGCTGACGGTTCCGGGAGTCGTGGGCGTCGACGTACGGCCCGCGACGCTGGGCAGTGCTCTCGAACGGGTGTCCGGTCTCGCCGGTGCCGTGCTGGGCACGTCCGAGCTGCGGGCCGGCGACGCGCTGACCGTCGTCTCACTGAGCGGCCGGAACGCGCTGCCGGTGGAGATGGCGCGGGACGCGCGGGCCCTCGGCGTGCAGGTGATCGGCGTGACGTCGGTGGCGTACGCGACGCAGACGACGTCCCGGCATCCTTCCGGCACCTTCCTCAAGGACCACTGCGACGTGGTCGTCGACAACCACGTGCCGGTCGGCGACACGACCCTCGCGTCACCCGGCGTGCCCGCGCCCTTCGCCCCCGCCTCGACCGTGGTGACCAGCGCGCTGATGCAGTCCGTCGTCGCCACAGCTGCGCGGGAGCTGGCGGACCGCGGCATCGAGCCGCCGCTGCTGCGGTCGGGAAACGTGGACGGGGGCCCGGAGTGGAACGCGCGCGTCATGACGGAGTACCGGGAGCGGATCTTCCACTCCTGAGCCGTCACTCCCCGGCCCGGAACCGGTGGAGGCCCGGGCCCGGTGGGGC
Source organism: Streptomycetaceae bacterium MP113-05 (assembly GCA_000497405.1). Classification (GTDB taxonomy): domain Bacteria; phylum Actinomycetota; class Actinomycetes; order Streptomycetales; family Streptomycetaceae; genus Streptomyces. The sequence continues at coordinate 380,645 of KI547037.1, forward strand.
CGTCAGCGGGCGGTGCTGCGGAAGAGGTCGACCGCGGAGGCGAGGCGGACGGCGATGTCCTCGGCGTAGGCCGCGTCGCCACGGTCGAAACCCCGGCGGCTGGTGCCGCGCAGGAAGGTGACGACGCCCAGCGTCCGACCGCGGCTGCGCAGCACCCCGCAGATTCCGTGCACCGTACCGGCCGGCCACCGGCGGGCCTCCGCCCAGTCGGGGACGACCACACCCCCGACGCTGGTGCGGACGGTGTTGCCTCGCTCGTACGCCTGGACCGCGGGGTGAGACGCGCCGTAGCCGACGGGAATGCCGCCGGCCGGTCCGGGTTCCAGAGACGTGCCGTGGCTGTGAGCGGCCGCGGGGGTGGCGGCAGCACGCACCAGCGGGACGGGCCCGTCGCCACCGGTCCAGCCCTCGGGCACCAGGTCCAGCAGCGCGTGGTCGGCGAAGCCGGCCAGCGCGAAGTCGAGGTGAACGGTGGCCGCCTCCATGGGGTCCTCGCACTCGGCCGCAGCCCGGGCAGCGCGGTGCAGCTGACCGTCGCGGAAGCGCAGCCGCGACACGTCCTGCGCAGCGCGCCGTTCCTCCGTCACGTCACGGAAGAGCCAGGCCACGCCGAGGGGCAACGGCTCCTCCGCGAGCGGTGAGGCGAGACGGAGGAAGCCGCTGCGCCAGCAGCGGCTCGTGTCGGCAGCGGCCCGGACGTCGCCGCTCGGAACGGCCTCCGTCGCTGTTCGGCCGACCGTCGCGTCGGCGCCACGGCGCAGCGTCACCCAGATGTCGGCGGGTGCGGGTGGCGCGCCCTGCGCGAGCACGTGCTGCAGTGCGCCCTCGAGGGCGTCCAGTCCGTGGTCGAGGAGTTCTCCCAGCGGGCGTCCCAGGGCGGCGGTGCGGGACGGTGCCTGCAGGGCCTTCGCGGCATGGGCGTTCACCACGGCGGGACGCAGGTCCGCGTCGACGAGGACGACGCCCCATGCGGCGTCCTCGAAGAGGGACTCGCTCAGCGCGACGGAGCGTTCCAGGTCGATCTGCGCGTGCACCTCGCTGAACGCGCAGTACACGCCGGTGGGTGTGCCGTCGGTCCCGGCGACGCCGGAGGACTGGGTGCGCACCAGGACCCGCCCTCCCCCCTTGGTGACCAGCGCGAACTCGTGCACCTGCCGTCCAGGCGCGTGCATGGCGCCCAGCAGCCGGCTCTCGACGTCGGCGGCGTCGGCGCTGCGGACGGCCCAGCCGGACAGACCGTGGCGGGCGGCCCC
>KI547037.1:381979-390745 GCA_000497405.1 Streptomycetaceae bacterium MP113-05
GGTTCCAGTGGGTGACGACACCGTCCACGTCGAAGGCGCAGAGCGCGGCGTCCATACCGTCGAGGAGTGCCGCGAGCAGCAGCTCGTCGTCGGGGGTGGCGGCGGGTGGCTCGGCGCCGAATCGCCCACCGTCGCCCCCGTCGGCACGCCCGCTCCCTCTACTCCCCCCGCCACCTGCGGCGGAGCGGTCGGAGTGGGTCTCTGACTGAGCAGTCACCTGGCACCTCCAGCTGGACGCTGCCTGCGCTGCGCGACCTGCGGCACGCACCGGTCATTCAACGTCAACGTGACCGGGCGCACACCCTCTCCGGGCACATCGTTGCCGCCCCGCAATTCGTCGTGGTGCGGAAAAACTGCTTGCCCCCGCCGCGAACGGGTCCCTACCGTGTGAGGTACACGAGAAGGGAGGTGGTTCGGTCGTGAGTGTAGCGCGTCAGCCACTACCTAGCCACCCCACCACGTCCCCGACTACTGAACATCGGCCGCAACACGTACTCTTGAGGGCATGACGACCACTCAGAGGCGGGCCGCGTCCTACGTACGGCAGAGCAAGGAGCGGGCCGACAAGTCAGAGGGCAGTCCCAAGGCGCAGAAGGAAGCCACCGCAGGACTGATCGAGCGGGAGGGCTGGCAACACGTAGGGGTGTACGAGGATGAAGGGATCTCCGCTTACAGCGGCGTGGAGAGACCTGCCTTTGATCGGCTCATCCGGGACGCCACGGCGGGGCACATTGACGTGATCGTGGTGCACTACATTTCTCGGTTCTCCCGGCAGCAACCGAAAGACGCGCTACCCGTCATCCTGGAATTGCAACGCGCGGGCGTGCAGTTGGTGTCCGTGAATGAGGGGGCAATCACGGATGACATGGTGGGCCTTATCTCCCTACTCATGCGCCTACAGGCAGCATGGGAAGAGTCAGACAACAAGGCAAAGCACATCAAGGCCACCAAGCAGAACCTACGGCGTGCCGGCGGATACATCGGAGGTGCCCCGCCTTACGGATTCTCCACGGTGACGGATACGGCGGATGGGCTGACCATTCGCAGACTGGTGCACAACCCTGCCGAGGTACAGGTGATCCGAGATGTGTTCGGCACCATCACCAAGCACCTTGACACTCCTTATGAGTTCGGCAAGCACCATCCGGGGTCTCTCGCGGGCATCGCAGCAGACTTGAACCGACGAGGAATCCCTACGCGTCGGGGGGCCTGGAAAGTCTCCACACTCCGCCGCATCGTGTCAGACCCGAGGATCATCGGACACGACGTAGACGCCGTTTACACCACCCGGAAGCGCAAGGACGGTAGCGAATACACGCGGCCCGTGGGCTACCGCAGCAAGAGGGACGAAGACGGAAGACCCGTGATGGTCTACGAACCCATCGTGTCCGCCGCAGACTTCCACCAGGTACAGAAGTGGCTTGAGGGCAGGAAGGGAGGTTCCACCCTGGCTAGGGGCACTTCCCTGCTCTCTGGTATCGGTGTCCTGTTCTGCGAATGCGGGCACACCATGAACCGCTGTGTGGGCCGTACGCCCACCTCCACGGCCTACAGGTGCTCCAGAGCCAAGGGAGCCCCGCAGAAGGCACACACGGGCGGTTGTGGCATCTCTTGCGCCAAACTAGAGGACTACGTAGCCCGGCGAATCATGGCGCGGCTGATTAACGTTGACCCCGCCGACCCGGAAGACAGGGAAGCACTGGAATGGCTGGACGCTGCACAACGCAGGTTTGCCGACACGGTAACCGACCCGGAGTCAGCAACGGAGTTGCGGTCTCTGCGCGCTGAGCTAGGGGACTATGAGGCAGAGAGGGAGCTTCTGTTCGCGGACCGCAAGGCGGGCATCTATGAGGGGGAGTATGGCCGTAAGAGGTTCGCTCAGGAAGTGGCAGCCATCCGGGAGCGGGTGGAGGCGACAGAGGCACGCATTGCCAAATTGGAAGCGGCAGCAACCCCCCTGCTTGACCCCGAGATTTGGGTAAGTAGTTCGGACGTTGATCCGGTAGGCCCTGATTCCTGGTGGGGGAACGCCACCATCCCCGAACGGCGAGACATGCTCCGCCTGTTCGTGGACCGGATCACCGTGAGCAAGGCACGGCGGACGGGCGGGAGGTACGACCCGGACGACGTACGGGAGCGCGTTAACATCACGTGGGCCAGTAGCCCCAGCAAGTAGCACCCTCACCCTCCCTCAGACCCCCGGTGGCTCCCTCGCTGCCGGGGGTCTCGTGCTGCCCGGCGTGGTCCGGGTCACAGCGAGAGGGGTGGGGGCGTAGCCCGAACTACACCCGGAGACCCCGAAACTACACAGATTCCGGAAACTACACCCCAGATTCCTAGATCAACATCCCTCTGACCTGCAAAGAATGTAGAAATGTAGTTTTGACCCCTCTAAACAACGTAATACACATAGGACTCTCTACCTCCCCCTCTCTGCGGGGCAAACGCGAGTCCGCTACACAACTACATTTCTGCACACGGGCCGCCCCCTCACGCTGACAGGTGCTCAGCTCCGCCGAGGGTGGGCGGGCACCGCGAGGCGACCCCTGAGGGCCTGCCGGAGTACCCGAGGGGCCCCGGATGCTTGACCGTCTCCGCCGATGCGCTAGGCCGGCGCACAGCACCTTGGAGGGGTGGAGGGGGCACCGCTGGATGATTGCATGGGGCAACGAGTGTCACAGAATGAAAAACTCGGGTTGCCCGGTGTAGGAACTGTACGGGGGCGGCACCCTCTCTGACCTGCGGATACAGCGGAGAGAGTGAAGAAGTGTAGTTTTTACTAGGTACCTAACATCCCCCTATAGAGAAATACCTTCTCTACTCCTCTACGGGGGGAACCTAGGTTCGGGTACACAACTGCACTTCTTCATGAATCGGGCCGTTTTCCCTGATCAGAGCCCCGCAAGCCCCGCAAGGCCCGTGCAGTTTCTACACGGGGCGTGCAGTCGGCAGAGTTTCGTGACACCAGGCGATGCGCTCCATTGACTACAGGTGAGGGGACTCCCCGTTGTCGTCCGTTCCACTCGCTTGTGAACGGTAGAGGGCTCGCACACCATCCAGTCTCCACATATCTAGTAGGGGCTGCCCGCGCCGCTCGTGGCCATCGACGCCATAGAAATACGTAGAGGCAGTGGTGCGAGTGACACGACTGTCCTCTTATGAGGGGGCATCCCCCCTGTCCATCCGTCCACCTGCCGAGAGGGAGAGCTTAGGCATGCCAGCAAGGCCAATTAGATGCCATCCGACCCACCCGCCAGGGAATGCGCCTGGTGCTCCCGAGAGCTAACCGGCCGTCAAACACGGTTCTGCGGCCCGTACCACCGTCGCCGCTACCGTGAGCACAACGGAACGCCTAGCGGCCAGCATGACGCCGTAGAGGCCCGTGCTGAGCGCGTACGAGAAAACAAGGCAGTGAGGATCAAGCGGGAAGCCGCTAAGTTGCCCTGCCTCATCTGCGCTGAGCCATTCGACCGACCATCTGTCGGCAGGCCGCGCGCCACTTGCTCTGATCGCTGCCGTACCACGCTATCCAGAACGCGAAAGCTCACCGCCGCTAAGGCTGTACGCCGATTCGTCCCGTTGCTCAGAAGTCGACGCTGCGCAAAGGTTCATGACGCGTTCAAGCTGTACGAAGCATGGGCGTTCGCCGCTGGAGTTACCGCGCTACGCGATCCATTGCACCTAGTGTCTCGTGATCCTGTTTATGTCAGTTCGCGTTGTTATTGACGAGTTTCTTCACGTTGGTCTGGACGAGGCGGACCTTCGCGAGGATCTCCTCGGCGGAGGCGGTCCAGGTGAACGGATTCGCTTCCTCGTTCCAGGAGTTGATGTAGTCGCGGATCTGTTTGACCAGGACGTTGACGCTGGAGAACGTGCCCCGGCGAATGGACTGCCGGGTGAGGATCCCGAACCAGATTTCGATCTGGTTCAACCATGAGGAACCGATGGGAGTGAAGTGGAAGCGGATGTGCGGGTTCTTCTCCAGCCATGCCTTCACCTCCGGTGTGGTGTGGGTGGAGAGGTTGTCCAGGACAACGTGGATCTCCTTGCCGGCGTGCGGCTTGGTCGCCTTCTTCAGGAAGGCGAGGAAGTTCGCCCCGTTCCGGCTCGGCTTGCACTCGCCGGTCACCTCACCGGTATGGACGTTGAGGGCGGCGAACAGATTGGTGGTGCCGTGCCGCACGTAGTCGGCGGTGCGCTTCTCGCTCGCCCCGAAGGCGACCGGCAGCACCGGCTGGGTCCGGTCCAGCGCCTGGATCTGCGTCTTCTCGTCGATCGAGAGGACCACCGCGCCACCCGGCGGGTCCAGATACAGGCCGATCACATCAGTCACCTTCTCCGCGAAGGCCGGATCCTTCGAAATCTTGAAGGTGCCGGACCGGTGCGGCTTCAGACCCTCCTCCCGCCAGATCCGCGCGATGTAGTGCCAGGACACCGTGATGTTCTCGACCCGCTTCAGGTACTTCGCCAACTCGCGTGTGGACCAGTGCGAAAGCCCCGTGCCGTCCGGCGGCGTCATGCGCGTCAGCGCGATCACCCGGGCCCGCACCCGCGCCGGCACCTGTTCCCGTGCGCCGCCGGGCCGGTCGCCTTCCAGGCCCGCCAGTCCGAGCTCGGCATAACGCCGCTTCCAGCGGTCCACCGTCGGAAGCGATACACCAAGCAGCTCGGCAATGTCCTTACGCCGACGGCCTTCGCCCGACCACAGCACGATCCGGCCCCGCGTCGCCATGTCGGCGGGTGCGTCCCGGCTGTTCACCAACTCCCGCAACTCGGCGGTCTGTTCCACGGAGAGCTCCACACCAAGAGACCCTGCCACAGAGAATCAAATAACGCTAACGGAATCACGCGACACTAGCTGACGCGCTTACCAAGTTGGGCTATCCGCTCGACTGATCCCCTACGACGTTCACCGGCTGTCCCTGGTGCCGTCGTCTCCGATCACCGCCAACCGGCCCGGCGGGATACCAAGTTGGCCGGCTCAAACTAGGGCCCCATGTCGGAGCCGTAGTTACACCCTGGACAGAGGGAGTAGCTACGTCCGATATGGGGCCCTTTCTTCGTTTCTACCGATGGGCTGTCCCCCATGAGTACCTTCCCGGCTGAGTTCGACGCCGCTGTCTCTCGTGCACTCGACAGTGAAAGCCCTACAGAGCTTCTAAGCGTCCTGTACGCCCGTCTAACGGCTTTTCTCGCCGTTGCTGACCCGAGAGACCTACAGACCCTTCAAAGGGCCGCACAGAGCCGCATGGAGGCTCACACCCGATAACCCCCGAGTCTGACGGGTCAATCAGGCACTCCTTAGTTCGGAGTCGAGCCCACCACCCGGCGTCGCGCGGACCCAATCTGCCCGGGTGGTGGGCACCCTCACCGGTTAAGCCGTGGCCGTTCGATCGGCAGTGAGGACGTGGCCCGCAGTGAGCCTTATCGCTGTGTCCTCCGGTGGTGGAGACGGTCCCTGCCCTTATTGATCAGAAACTCAAATGGTTCTCGTCGAGGACGTAGTGGACGTGTGGGCCGCCGAAGTAGCCGCGGACGATGCGGTTGGCGCTGGCGTCTGCGGAAGAAGCGGCGGGTCTCGGCGGCGAGTTCGGCCTGGTTGCGGGCCCGGTGCTGCCTGGGCAGGCTGTGTTTGAGGTCGGAGTTGACGAGTTCGTCGGGGTTCAGCTCGGGCGAGTACGGGGGCAGGAAGTGCAGCTCGACGTCGTCGGGGTGTGCAGTGATCCAGTCCCGGACCCTCTTCGAACGGTGGGCGGAGTGCCCGTCGACCACGAGGTGGACCTTGCGGTCGAAGTGGCCGGCGAGCCGGTCCAGGAAGCGGCACATCACCTCGGCGGTGAAGCTCTCGGTGAAGACCATGAAGTGCATGCGGCCCTTGGTGCTGATCGCCGACATCGCGTTCACCGAGAACCGGTTCCCGGTCCGTCGCACCACCGGCGTCTTGCCCTTCTCGCCCCAGGTGCGGCCGGTGACCTGGTCGGATCGGATGCCGACCTGGTCGGCGAAGAGGACCTCGCCGCCGTCCTTCTTCGCCTTCGCGCGGATCGTCGGCCAGGTATCGGCGTGCCACCGCCGCACCGCCTCCGGGTCCTGCTCGATGGCCCGCTTGTCCGGACGCTGGAAGGACAGTCCCCACCGGGCCAGGTACTTGCCCACCCCGGGCTCGGTCAGCCGCACCCGGTACAGCTTCGCGATCAGCTCGCCCACCAGCCGCCGCGTCCACAACTGCCCGGAAAGCCCCACATCACAGGGCCGATGATCGAGAACAGCCTGCCGCACCGCGGCCTGCTCGGCTTCCCCCAGCACCTGGTGCACCCCCACCGGCTTCCCACGCGGCCGCATGACCAGCGCCTCCCGGCCGCCGGCCTGCCACCTCGCCCACCACGTGCTGACTGCCTTCAACGACACCCCGAAGACCGCCGCCACGTCCTCAGGGGCCCGCCCCGCCGCCAACGCCGCCACCGCCCGCAGCCGCAGGGCCTCCTGCGCCGACGGCGACAGACTCCGCGCGTCCCCACTCAAATCGCTCACACACCATCAACGACCCGAAACTCGAACCGTTTCGGATCAATATGGGAGGGGGCAGGGGCCAACACCGCCACCATTCAACCACCACGGAGAAACCATGACCTACGTTCCGTCCGCCGAAGAGTTCCTAACGCAGATTGCCGAGATTGGCTCGGACATCGAGCGCGGGAAGCTTCTAGGTGAGTTCCTGCGCGCGACCTCCCCGATTCCCGAGGGGGTGTTCGCGGATGCCGACGCCTCTTGACATGCCGAACCGGCGCCCGGATCACTTTCCCGCCGTGCCCCTGGTCACCCTCTCGATGTCCGACGCGTTCGCCGTTCTTACAGATGCGCTCCCCGGCTACGCCGTCCCCGCACCGGGGCACCGTATCCCGCTTCCCGTCCTCAACAAGATATGCGGGCGGGTGCTGGAGTCTCGGGGGTACCGGGCCGACTCCATCCGCATGCGCGCCACCGTGGCGCTAGCGAAGACTCTGTTCCCGTATGAGGACGGAGGGCACGGAAAGTTATTCGTCATCAACACCAGGCTTAACGCCTAACCCACCATCAAGGAGAACCACAATGAGCAACGACTACAACAGTGCCAGTGAGGCAAGGGACCGTCTCGCACGGAAGGACGCCGAACTAGCAGCACATTTCAACCCCGATGAGCACGCGGAGACCGTTTCCGGTATTGCGCGAATGGAAGCGGCGGGTATGACCGTGAGCCCTTCCATCCGCATGGAGCTGGGTTACAGCAACAACACCGCGCGCGCCGCTGAGCGCGACGCCAAGCGCAATCCGCACCGTCAGCCCGAGCCGTTCCGAGGTACCTTCGCTCAGCGCATGGTGGAGATGGATGGCGACGCCGTGACTCCCGAGCGTCGCATGAGTGCCGGCTATGCCGCTATTGAGCAGCAGGCAGGGGAGGACTTCTGAGATGGCGACCACTACTAAGCAGACTCCTGAAGATCTGCGCCGAATTGCTGAGGAAGCTCAGGCCGAACTAGCGCGCATCGAGGCCGAACAGGCAGAGGCCGCGCGTATCGCCGCCGAGGAGAAGGCGGGACGGCAGCGGGAGCTAGACACTGAATACGTCCAGTGGTTCCGCAGTGAGCGTGACCGGTTGAACGCAGAGCTTCAGGAGAAGACCTCCCCTGAAAAGATCGCTGCCGCTATCAAGGAGGGGTCTTGGGTTCTCCTGTTCGCCTATCGGGCTGGTCATACTGCCCGCCTGACGACACTCAATGATCACGCACGGGAAGCATACCGACGCCTCGGAGACAGCCGAGAGGTGCCGGAGCAGCGAGAGTGGCAGATCGCGGTAGAGACATTCCTTGATCCCGGAATCAAGTTCCTCGCGCGGCAGGAATCGGCGGAGTACGGGGATTCTCTGGAGTCCCGTTGGGTCGCTGAGTAAACAGCGGAAGAAGTACGGGGAGGGTGCCCACGCGGGCGCCCTCCCCTCTCGCCGTACGAGAGGAGTTACCCCAATGGCACACGACGCACTAGACCCCGGCCCGGAGGGCACTTACCCCTACTTCCCGCGCCTACCCGACGGTTCCCCCGCGTGGGCAGACAGGTGCCCGCCTGATTACCACGGCACCCGAATGCACCGGGGCAAGTCCTGGATGCGCGGCCCGGATGGTAGGCCGCTGGTGATTGACCTCACGCCTCACGACGCTGCCGGCAACCCCGTCAGTCCGCCGACCATTCCCCCGGGGGTCTGATGCCTAGTCGGCCACTCACTCCATGCCCCCAGCCCGGATGTGCCGAGCTTACAAATGGTGGCGCTTGCGATGAGCACACTAAGCAGAGACGCAAGCAACACAGAACAGGCAACTCATACGGCAAGGCATCTTGGGAACGAGTAAGGAAGTCATTCCTCTATCGCAATCCTTGGTGTGTCCTCTGTCGTGCTCCCGCTGTAGTTGCTGACCACTACCCAAAGAGCCGACGACAGTTGGCCGAGAGCGGCGACCCGACACCCGACGCGCCGCGCAACTTGCGCCCGCTGTGCGTGAGCTGTCATTCCAGCGAGACCGGCAAGCGTCAGCCTGGTGGATTCGTGAGTGACCAACAGAAGCCCAAGCCCAAGCACTTGCCTTGACGCTGCCTCAGAAGCCCTCAGCGCCTCTCTGTGGGCTCGTAAGCATGTGGACCTATTTGGGGTATCCCGAATGCCTTACGTGGCCGCAGAGGCCCCTTTACGCCCACCTCAGCCCCTGTCAGGCCCCCCCACCCCCCGGGCCCCCACCC
>KI547037.1:390755-405217 GCA_000497405.1 Streptomycetaceae bacterium MP113-05
CCCCTACGCGCCGAGGGTAGTGGAGACGACCGCACGATATGGCGGGTCAAAGGCTCTCTGATCACTTGACTCGCCCTTTACCTCCGAAACGGAAGCACCATGCCTGCACCGAAACCAATCTCGGCCCATCTGCGGGACGGGACGTACCGCGCGGACCGGCACGAGGAACGCGTGATCGTCGCGGCCTCTCCGCTGATCCGCCCCGATTTCGAATACCTGCTACCGGGCACCGGCGCGGAGACTACCCGGATCCGGGAAGACGCTGCCGGCCTATGGGACCGACTCGCCCCCGTGATGGAGTCCGCACTGCGCATGAGTGACGCTCATCGGGAAGCCCTCCAAGCGTTCGTGATCGCTCAGGCACGGCTACAGGAAATCGACCGGTACATCTCGCAGACCTCCATGCATGGAGTCGGTCAGCGCGGAGAGCCAACGCGCAATCACGCGTTCCTGATCCGAAATCATCTCGTCAATGAGCTGAAAACGCTTCGCGCTGAACTTGCGTTGTCCCCCAAAGCGGCAGCGCAGATGGTCGCCCCTCCGTCCAACGCTGACGATGATCTCTCAGACGTGTTTGACTGAGAATTTCGGGCGCTTCGCACGCTCCCGCAACGCTCCCTCCCCCAGTGTTCCCGCTCCACCCCTCTCCACCACACTTCCCAACGCTCACCGTTCGCCGTTGCCGCTGGTAGTCCGCTATCCGGCACGGTGAGCGTTCCTCGCTTCAACGCGTACCGTTGCGCCTCTCGGGCCGTGCGTTGCGCTGGTGAACCTTCCCAACGTCGGGCGTTCTAGGCAGTAACGCATGTCAACGATTGCAGTTGTGTGCGGAACGGTAGTTCAACGCTCGGAACGCTGATCCCCTCATTCCGTTTCGGTCCCAACGCTCTAGCGTTGTCCTCCGGTGCGTTCCATGAACGCTGCCACTTCCGGAACGTTGGCGTACTCCCGCAGCGTTTCCCGCAACACTCGCACCCGTTCCGTTGTGCGTTCGGATGATGTTCCGGCGGACAGCTCAGCTACCCGGAGCGCCGTTCCCGCCGCCTCTTCCGGCTCTCCGCCGTGAGCGTAGGCGACTGACAGCCACGACATGTAGAGCGCCATTTCCCGTGCGTGCGTCGCGTCATATCCGCCTAGTACTCCCCGCAGCAAGGGAACGGCGCGCAACGGCCGTCGTAGTTCGGTGAATACCCGCGCCTCCATGACGCGAAGTTCCCCGGTGTCCACCCAGTACAGGTAGTCGGGTGCGCGGTCGTTGGTATCGCCGGATAGTGCCTCACTCGCTTCCCCCAGTGCACGAATCGCAGACTGATCGTTTCCAGCCCTATTCTCCGCCCACGCCACGCGATCCCAATACAGCGCACGCGCTTTCGGGTGTGCGTCCTTCCCCGCTGTGTCGAGAGCCACGCGAGAGAGGGTCAAGCCCTCTGCCTCTCGTCCGGTATTGCTCATCTGGTAGGCCAACGACCCCGCGACGTTCCCCGTCAAGGTCCCGTCCCCCGCTTGCTGTGCGGCACTCATGCCGAGGCGGTAGACGCGCTCAGCTTCCTCGTTCTTTCCGGCGTCGCTAGCAATCCATCCGGCAATTTGGGCTAGCTCTCCGATCTGCACCAGCAACGCCCGCCCGGTCTCTTCGCTGTGCGTACTCTCACGGTAGAGCTGCACCGCTGAACGAAGCTCTCGGAGTGCCGGGCGGACCAGGTCCCCTCCCGATAGGAAGTCGTCTGCCAGGCGTAGCCCGTGGACGCGTTGCGACAAGTCGATAACCTGCCGTTCCCCGATTCGACGCCCTTTGGAGCTGAGGGGCCGTAGCGGGTCGTCGTCCGGCAGGAAGTCTGAGAGGGACGGTAGGGGGGGATCAGCGGGGGAGCAGAGAGATACAGGCGTCACGTCGAGCGCGTCAGCGAGGATGGGTAGCCACTCTCGGGGTGTCCGGAGTCCCCGTTCCCACCGGGAGACCTCCTGACGCCCTACGGGCTCCCCCACGACCCCCGCCAGTCGGCAGACCTCCCGCGCAAGGCGTGACTGGCTCCATCCTCGGTGCTCCCGGAGTTGCCGGATGCGTAGGCCAACGTCACCACTCATGTGGTCAGTCTGGCCTACAGGGGGCCCACAGCGGGCCGCTAGTGTCTCGTGATCCTGTCGTTGGAACTTGATGGTACGTTGCTTCGTTGGGCCCAGTGTGGATCTCTCTTCCGAACAGATTGATGAGTTGCGGGAGTTGGCGGGCAGCCGGCACGCTCCTGTCGACGCCGTCCTGCGGGCCCGTTTGGTGCTGTGGACTGCCGAGGGGCGGCGGCGCAAGGACATCGCCGAACTCGCCGGAGTCGCGCCGAATACGGTGGACCGCGCCAAGGCCCGTTACCTCGCGGGCGGGATCGCCCGGCTGGCCTCCCGGAAACCCGGGGGCGGACGCGATCAGGTGCCGCCGCAGACGCGGGGCCGCGTGATCGCGTTGACGAAGATGACCCCGCCGTCGGAATCGGGGCTGTCGCACTGGTCCACGCGGACGCTGGCCGATCATTTGAAGCGGCGCGAGGGTATCTCGGTGTCCTGGCACTACGTCGCCCGTATCTGGCGGGAGGAGAACCTCAAGCCGCACCGGAACGGCACCTTCAAGCTTTCGAAGGACCCCGCGTTCGCGGACAAGGTTGCCGATGTCGTCGGCCTGTACCTGGCCCCGCCCGGCGGTGCGGTGGTGCTGTCCATCGACGAGAAGACGCAGATACAGGCGCTGGACCGGACGCAGCCGGTGCTGCCGGTCGCCTTCGGGGCGAGCGAGAAGCGCACCGCCGACTACGTGCGGCACGGCACCACCAATCTGTTCGCCGCCCTCAACGTCCATACCGGTGAGGTGACCGGCGAGTGCAAGCCGAGCCGGAACGGGGCGAACTTCCTCGCCTTCCTGAAGAAGGCGACCAAGCCGCACGCCGGCAAGGAGATCCACGTTGTCCTGGACAACCTCTCCACCCACACCACACCGGAGGTGAAGGCATGGCTGGAGAAGAACCCGCACATCCGCTTCCACTTCACTCCCATCGGTTCCTCATGGTTGAACCAGATCGAAATCTGGTTCGGGATCCTCACCCGGCAGTCCATTCGCCGGGGCACGTTCTCCAGCGTCAACGTCCTGGTCAAACAGATCCGCGACTACATCAACTCCTGGAACGAGGAAGCGAATCCGTTCACCTGGACCGCCTCCGCCGAGGAGATCCTCGCGAAGGTCCGCCTCGTCCAGACCAACGTGAAGAAACTCGTCAATAACAACTCAAACTGACATGAACACGATCACGAGACACTAGCCGGGGATTGGGCCGGCCGGAACGCTGGACCCTATGAATCCCGCAGTCGGATCACTCGTAGTTGACCTGAAGCGCGATCGCGTCGGCATCGTCATGGACCGCATACAGGGACTCGTGCAGCTCCGCCCGATCGGTGGCGGTATCGAGTGGGACGCGGACCCGGATGACGTTCGCCCGGCTCTAGCTTCGGACACTCTCCGACCGGCAGTGCATGAGGCCAACCGGCGAAGCACGGGGGCACTTCTGTGAGGCGGGCGACGGTGTTTGTTGGGCGATTCGCGGGACCACTGTTCGCGTTGGCTACGTGGGGCACCTGCGTGGCGCTTTTGACGATGGCACTACTCGGCAAGTTGGGGGCACCGTGAGCGACCCGCGTAAGCGTCGGCCCAAGGGAAACGCAAGATCAGACAGCATGAGTGCGAAGGATGACCGGGCGACACGTCAGCAGAAGGACGCCAAGGCGGACCTACTCGCCCGGATGCGAGGGAAGCTGAAAGCCCCTGAGAGCCCCTGAGAGCGCCGGACGCCCTCACGTGTACCGAGGTGGGAGACGAGTACACGAGAGAGCCCCCACGGGTGCCCCTCTGCCGTTTCTGGTGGGTATCCGTGGAGGCTACGTGTCCGGCAAGCACAGCAAAGAGCCCCTACTTTCCCATTTCCGGGAGGGTAGGGGCTCTCTGTGTTTCCGGTCCTACTCGCTCGCAGCGTCCACGGTCACCGCACGGACCGTCGGACGTGTGCCCGGCGGGAGGACCCCGGAAGTCCAGACGGACCCGAGTATGTCCGCCGTGAACTCCAGAGCGAACCGCACAGCGTCAGACGGGGAGAGATCCAACCGCCGGACGGATGACAGGTGTTCTCTGCTCTCGTCGGACAGCCTCACCGACACCCGCTCAGTCATCCTCTCCCCCGCCGTCTACCGCGTCGGACGCGATACCGAGCACGTCCGACAGACTGTCCGCCAGACACCGGGCAGCGAACCGGAGTTCCCCCGACGTGGCGGAGCTGTCCCCGATGGTGTGGCGGGCGTACCGGAGCACGTCCCCCGCGTTGCGCAGAAGGGCCGTATCGGTAGGTCCGGCGTCCGACACGGTGACAGCACCCGCCCGGATGCCCACGCGGCTTGCTGTGCGGTCGCTGGTGCTCACGGGGTGCCCCTCGTTGGTCGCGTCGGCCGTCGTGTTCGCCCAAACGGCCTTGCCGTTGGTGTGGTCGCCGCTGTGTCCGACGGCGAGAGAGCAAGGGGCAGCGAGGTCCCCGAGTGCGGTAGCCGAGTGGTCGGCGGGGATGAGCGCGGGTGCGCAGCAGAGGTCAGACACGGGGAACCTCCCCGATGATGTCCAACACGTCTCGGAGAGCGATGGTGAGTGCCTGGACGGTGGAGCCACCGTTGCGGGCAGCGTCCAGGACGCTTTCCGCGCGCCGTATCACCGTGTCGTCGCTGGAGCTGTACGCCCTCACCTGTCCGTCGTACGACTCACGCTCAACCGTGGGCAGGTCCCACGCGGCGGAGAAGTCGGCGCTCTGTGCTGCCTTGTAGGTTCTCTCGTCTATCGTTTTCATTTGCGGGCCTCTCCTATCCAGAGGTCTGTTCGCCCTCAGCCGGCCTGCCTGCCGGTTGGGGGCTTCTTTTTTGCGAATGGTGCCACATGCCGCACCGGTCTGCTATACACCGCCACACGGGGCACTACGGGGCTACCCGTCGTGCCGCATGGCTGCATGACGTGCACGCTTGCCGCTATGGACTTCTCCCCGACGGAGTACGTGTTCGTTCAGATCGCTGATCACGTCGAATCAGAGATCCGCTCCGGACGCCTTCCCGCTGGTGCAGCCCTGCCCAACGAACGGGCAATGGCCGCTGAGTACGGCGTAGCCCCTGCGACAACACGACGTGCCGTGCGAGAGCTACGAAGCCGGGGTCTCGTCACCACGCTGCCCAACAAGGGAACTTACGTTCTCCCTGTTCAGGCCACGTGATTGGCTGACGTGTAGTGAGTGAAACCCGGACGCGTGAGGTGACTGCGGCCTAGGGCCGTTCGTCACAGCGTGACGCCGGCACCGCCGGCCAATCCCCAGCAGTCACCCGGCCCGCGGGCTCGTCGGACTCGTCCGACCGACGCCCCTTCCGCCCTCGGGCGGGGGGAGTCGCCCGCGGGCCGTTCCCTTGCCAGCACCGCGTTCCTGCGAAGGGAGAGGCGTTGGTGACGGGGCGGCCCCGTCACGGGGACAGCCGCTCCACGGTCCAGCCCCCTTCCGGGGTGCGGACGTAGCGCAGCCGGTCGTGCAGCCGGTTCTCCCGGCCCTGCCAGAACTCGACGGCCTCTGCGGCGACGCGGTAACCGCCCCAGTGGGGTGGGACGGGTACGTCCTCGCCCTCGGGGTAGCGGGCCGCCAGCTCCGTGTAGGTGCTGTCCAGCTCGTCCCGGGAGGAGACCCGCGAGGACTGCTCACTGGCCCATGCGCCGAGCTGCGACCCGTGCGGGCGGGTGCGGAAGTACGCGGCGGTCTCGTCCCGGCCGATGCGCTCCGCGCGGCCGGTGACGATCACCTGCCGGGCGACCCCGTGCCAGGGGAAGAGCAGCGACACCTGCGGGTTGACTGCCATCTCGCGACCCTTGCGGGAGCCGTGGTGGGTGAAGAAGGCGAAGCCGCGTGCGTCGTACCGCTTCAGCAGCACCGTGCGTGAGCTGGGCCTGCCCTCGGTGTCGGCGGTGGAGAGGACCATCGCGTTCGGCTCGTGCAGACCGCTCTCCGCCGCCTGCCCGAACCAGCGTCCGAACTGGTCGTACGGGTCCTGGGCGAGATCGTCCTCCGCGAGCCCCTCGGCGCGGTACAGGGCACGCATGGCGGCCGGATCGAGCGTGGGACGGCCGGCGTGAGCTCGGGCCCGGGCGGATGCGTCGTCGGCGTGGGGCACCCGCCCATCCTGTCGCATCGGCTGCCGCCGTCACCGGCGTTCCCCCCACAGGCGGCGGGGTGTCCGGGGACCGCACAGACTTGCGCGCAGCGGTCTTTCCCCCGCGTTGCCATGGCCACACCTTTGATCGATGATCGAGCAGTGTGCCTCTTCTCACCCTTCCCCCGCTGCTGCCGGATCCCCCAAAATCGCTCCTCGGGACACTGCGGCCCTCCGACAGGGAGGGCTGTGGTGTGCCGTCCGGCCCAGCCGGGTGACCTCCAGCAGCCCTGAGCCACGAGGACGCACGCTCCGAAGGCACAAGGACGCCTCTGCCCCCACCCGGCACCACCCCGGTCGTCGGTCGCCGCCGAACTGCCGGCCGCGAACCGCCGGCACGACCACGAGGAGCCGCCTGATGTCCGACTTCGTACCCGGACTCGAGGGAGTCGTCGCGTTCGAGACGGAGATCGCCGAACCCGACAAGGAGGGCGGATCTCTCCGCTACCGCGGTGTGGACATCGAGGACCTGGTCGGTCACGTCTCCTTCGGCACCGTGTGGGGCCTGCTGGTGGACGACGACTTCAACCCCGGCCTGCCGCCCGCCGAACCCTTCCCCATCCCGGTGCACTCCGGCGACATCCGGGTCGACGTGCAGTCTGCCCTGGCCATGCTCGCCCCGGTCTGGGGCCTGCGGCCCCTGCTGGACATCGACGAGCGGCAGGCGCGCGAGGACCTGGCGCGGGCGGCCGTGATGGCGCTGTCCTACGTCGCCCAGTCCGCGCGCGGGCAGGGCCTGCCGATGGTGCCGCAGAAGGAGATCGACACGGCCGGCACCGTCGTCGAACGCTTCATGAAGCGCTGGCGCGGGGAGCCGGACCCCAAGCACGTCGCGGCCGTCGACGCGTACTGGACGTCGGCCGCCGAGCACGGGATGAACGCCTCCACGTTCACCGCCCGCGTCATCGCGTCGACCGGCGCGGACGTCGCGGCCTCGCTGTCGGGTGCCGTCGGCGCCATGTCCGGGCCGCTGCACGGCGGTGCGCCGTCGCGCGTACTCGGCATGATCGAGGAGATCGAGCGCGAGGGGGACGCCACCGCGTACGTGAAGCGGCAGCTGGACCAGGGCGAGCGGCTGATGGGTTTCGGCCACCGCGTCTACCGCGCCGAGGACCCGCGGGCGCGGGTGCTGCGTCGTACGGCGAAGGAGCTGGACGCGCCGCGCTACGAGGTGGCGGCGGCGCTGGAGAAGGCCGCGCTGGAGGAACTGCGCGCCCGGCGCCCGGATCGGGTGCTGGAGACCAACGTGGAGTTCTGGGCGGCGATCGTCCTGGACTTCGCGGAGGTTCCGGCGCACATGTTCACTTCGATGTTCACCTGTGCGCGGACTGCCGGCTGGTCGGCGCACATCCTGGAGCAGAAGCGGACCGGACGACTGGTACGGCCGTCGGCGCGGTACGTGGGGCCCGCGGCGCGCCGTCCGCACGAGGTGTCGGGGTTCGGCGCCGCGGCGCGCTGACCCGCGCCACGCGGTGGGCGGGCACCGCCGCTCAGTGCGGAGAGCGGGCCAGCGCGGTGTCGAGGAGGGACGCCCACTGGGCGACGACACGGGTGCGGCGGGCACCGTCATCGGTGAGCAGGTTCGCGAGTCCGAGGCCGCGGGCCATGTCGAGCAGTCCCTGCACGGCCTCCCGTACGCCCGGGACGCGCTCGTCCGCGCCGAGCAGCTCCACCGTCATGCGGTGCGTCTCCCGTCCGATCCGCGCCTCGAGCGCGGTCACCCGCGGCCCCAGCTGCGGTTCGTTCGAGGCCGCGACCCACAGGTGGAGGGCCGCCCGGAAGAGCGGCCCGGTGTAGAGCCCGACGACGGTCTCCACGGCGTCCCGCGTCGTCGTCGGGGCCGGCAGGTCCCGCAGCACTGCCGACCGTTCCTCGGCGACGTACTCGACGGCGGCGGTGAACAGGTCCTCGCGGGTCGGGAAGTGGTGCTGAGCAGCGCCACGGGAGACCCCGGCGTGCTCGGCGACGACGGTGACCGTGCTGCCCGACCAGCCGTGGTCGGCCAGGCAGGTCACCGCCGACTCCAGCAGCCGGCGGCGGGTGGCACGGCTGCGGTCCTGCTTGGGGGCCTGGGGAGCGCCGGCCCGGCCGGGGTCCTTTCCGCTGTCGGTCAGTGCACCCATCCCGGGTCCCGTCGCTCGAGGAAGGCGGTCATGCCCTCCCGCGCCTCGTCGGAGGCGAAGAGCCGCGCGGAGAGCTCTGCGAGGCTATCGGTGTCGCGGTCGAACGCCCGCAGCACCTCGGCCGTGGCCAGCCGTTTCGACTCGGCCAGCCCTTGCGGTGACCCGCGCCGCAGCCCGTCCAGTACAGGCTCCAGTGCCTGGTCGACGTCGTCCGCTGCGGCCGTCACCAGGCCGATACGGGCCGCCTCCGCCGCGTCGAACCGTTCGCCGGTGAGGAAGTAGCGTCCCGCCGCGCGCGGGTCGACGCGCGGCAGCAGCGGCAGCGAGATCACCGCCGGCGCGAGGCCGAGCCGTGCTTCGGTGAGGGCGAAGCCGGCGCCGGGGCCGGCGACGGCGATGTCGCAGGCGGCGACGAGGCCGGTGCCACCGGCCCGTACATGCCCCGTGACGCGGGCGACGACCGGCTTGGGGAAGGCGACGACGGTGCGCAGCAGCCGGGCGAGGGCGAGCGGGGCGTCCGTGGGGCCCTCGGCCTCCGCCGCCTCCGTGAGGTCGGCCCCCGCGCAGAACGTCCCGCCGGTGTGGGTGAGGACGACGACCCGGACCTCGGGTGCCTGTTGCGCCTCGCCCAGTGCCCGGTACAGCTCGGCGACGAGCTTCCGGGACAGGGCGTTGCGGTTGTGCGGGGAGTCCAGTGTGAGCGTGGTGATGCCGTCGGCGTGTGCCGACCGGACGAGCTGTTCGTTCGCCGGCGCTGCGTTCGGTGGGGCGGCCCTCGGGTCTCCTCCGTGGGGGCGCGGGGGTCAGTACGACTTGGGCAGTCCGAGGCTCTGGTGCGACACGTAGTTGAGGATCATCTCCCGGCTCACCGGCGCGATCCGGGCCACGCGGGCGGCCGTGACGAGGGAGGCCAGTCCGTACTCGCGGGTGAGGCCGTTGCCGCCGAGGGTGTGCACGGCCTGGTCTACGGCCCGCACGCAGGCCTCCGCCGCCGCGTACTTGGCCATGTTGGCCGCCTCGCCGGCGCCCGCGTCGTCACCGGCGTCGTAGAGCAGCGCGGCCTTCCGCATCATCAGGCGGGCCAGTTCGGTCTCGATGTGCGCCTGCGCGAGGGGATGCGCGATGGCCTGGTGCGCGCCGATGGGCTTGTCCCACACCTGACGGGTGCGCGCGTAGTCCAGGGCCCGGTCGAGCGCGAAGCGGGCCATGCCGAGTGCGAACGCGGCCGTCATGATCCGTTCCGGGTTCAGCCCGGCGAAGAGCTGGCGCAGCCCGGCGTCCTCGTCGCCGACGAGGGCGTCGGCGGGCAGCCGCACGTCGTCCAGTACGAGTTCGAACTGCTTCTCCGGAGCGGCGAGTTCCATGTCGATGCGGTGCCTGGTGAAGCCGGGGGTGTCGCGGGGGACAATGAAGAGGCAGGGCTTGAGCCTGCCGGTGCGGGCATCCTCGGTGCGGCCGACGATGAGGGTGGCGTCGGATATGTCGGCACCGGAGACGAACACCTTGCGCCCGCTGAGCAGCCAGTCCTCGCCGTCCCGACGGGCGGTGGTGGTGATGCGGTGCGAGTTGGATCCGGCGTCCGGCTCGGTGATGCCGAACGCCATCTTCCGCGAGCCGTCGCCGAGGCCCGGCAGCCAGGCGCGCCGCTGTGCGTCGGTGCCGAAGCGGGCTATGACGGTGCCGGTGATGGCGGGTGTGACGATCAGCATCAGCAGTGGCGAGCCGGCGGCGCCGAGTTCCTCCAGGACGATGGAGAGTTCGGTGATGCCCTGCCCGCCGCCGCCGTGGTCCTCGGGGAGGCTGACGGAGAGGTAGCCGAGCCTGCCGGCCTCCTGCCACAACTCGTCGGTGTGGCGGCCCTCGAGAAGGGCCTCTTCGAAGTAGGGGCGGCCGTAGCGCCTGCCGAGCGCGGCGACGGCTTCGCGCAGCGCGCGCTGCTCGGCCGTCTCCGCCATGCCTCCTGCGACGTGGGCGTGCGCGGTCATGGGCGGGTCCTCTCGCTCGCGCCTGCGGTTTCGGTTTCGGTTCGGGGCTTCGGTCGGGAGGTGTCGCGAGCCACGGTGCGCCGGGTCATGGGCGGGCCTCCGGCGGGCCCACGACGGCGAGGGTCGTGCCGACGACGACCCGGGTGCCGGCGGAGACGGGGAGGGAGTGGAGTACGCCGTCGGCGGGGGCGGCGACCCGGTGCTCCATCTTCATCGCCTCCAGCCACAGCAGCGGCTGTCCGGCGGCCACTTCGACCCCCACCGCCACGCCGTCGGCGACCCGCACCACCGTGCCGGGCATCTCGGCGAGGAGGGAGCCCGGTTCCGTACGGTCCTCCGGGTCGGGGAATCTCGGCAGCGCGGTGAACCGCCACGCCCCCAGGGGCGAGTCGACGAACACGGCATCGCCGTGGGCTGCGACGTCGAAGGGCCGCTCCACCCCGTCGGCGTCGAGCACGACCCGTCCCGCGGCAGGCGGGCGCGCCACTCCGGTGCCGGGGAAGTCCTCGGTGAGCGGCGCCGGTTCGCCGCGTACCCAGCGGTAACGGATCTCCAGCTCCGCGCCCTCCGGCTCCACCCGGTACGTCTTGAGCAGGGCCTGGGACGGTACGTTCCGCCAGCCGCCGAGCCGGGCGGTCGTCCCCGCATCCCGGACGGACGCGCGTCCCGCCGCGTCGGCGAGGGTCGCGGCCAGCGCGGCGAGCCGGACGATCTCCTCGTCGTCGCGGGCGACCAGCCTCCCGAGGTGCCGGTCGTAGAAGCCGGTGTCCACCCGCCCTGCGGTGAAGTGGTGGTGCCGCAGCGTCCGCACCAGCAGGTCCCGGTTGGTCGCGGGCCCGTGCACGCGGGCGCGTTGCAGTGCGTGAGCCAGCCGCCGTACGGCGTGCCGACGAGTGGGCGCCCAGGCGACGGCCTTCGCCAGCATCGGGTCGTAGTGGACGGACACGGTGTCTCCGTCGCCCACCCCGGTGTCGAGCCGGAGACCGTCCTCCGGCCCGTCCACGGTGCCGCCGGCGCCGCCGTGCGGCAGCGCGCCCGGGGGGACGGTGCCGCCCCCGTCGACGGCTCCGTGCAGCTCCAGGCGGTGCAGGCGTCCGGTCTGCGGCTGCCAGTCCCGTGCCGGGTCCTCCGCGTAGAGCCGGGCCTCGACGGCGTGGCCGCGCGGCTCCGGCGGACCGCCCGCAGGCAACGGGGCTCCCTCCGCGACGCGCAGCTGAAGGGCGACCAGGTCCAGCCCGTACACGCACTCCGTCACCGGGTGCTCTACCTGGAGCCGGGTGTTCATCTCCAGGAAGTACGCCCGCCCGTCGTCCGCGACGAGGAACTCGACCGTCCCCGCCCCCTCGTACGCGACGGCCCGGGCGGCGACCTCGGCCGCCCGGTGCAGGGCGTGTCGCGTCTCCTCGTTCAGCCCGGGCGCCGGCGCCTCCTCGATCACCTTCTGGTGCCGGCGCTGGAGCGAGCAGTCCCGCGTTCCCAGCACCCACACGCCGCCGTGCGCGTCGGCGAGCACCTGCACCTCGACGTGCCGCCCGCGTTCCACGTACGGCTCGACGAACACCTCGTCGTCGCCGAAGGCAGCGGCGGCCTCCGCCGACGCGGCGCGGATCTCGTCGGCCAGCGCGTCGAGCTCGCGCACCACCCGCATGCCGCGTCCGCCGCCACCCGCCGCCGCCTTGACCAGTAGTGGAAGGTCGGTCTCGGTGGCGTCCTCCGGCCGCAGGGCGGGCAGCAGCGGCACTCCGGCCCCCGCCATGATGCGTTTCGCCCGCGTCTTGGACGCCATCGCGTCGATCGCCTCCGGCGGCGGCCCGATCCACAGCAGCCCGGCGTCCCGTACGTCCCGGGCGAACCCGGCGTTCTCGGAGAGGAATCCGTACCCCGGGTGGACGGCGTCCGCCCCTGCGGCGAGGGCGGCCCGGATCACCCTCTCGCCGCGCAGGTAGGTGTCGGCGGGCGCGTCGCCCGGAAGCCGCACGGCGGTGTCGGCCTCCCGTACATGCAGCGCGTCCGCGTCGGCGTCCGCGTACACGGCGACGGTCGCGACGCCCAGACCGCGGCAGGTACGGAAGACCCGCCGGGCGATCTCCCCGCGGTTGGCGACCAGCACGCTCTCGATCACTGCAGACATCCCGCCTCACATCCGGAAGACGCCGAAGCCGCTGCGGGTCCCCGCCACGGGTGCGTTGTGCACGGCGGACAGGCACAGGCCGAGCACGGTGCGCGTGTCGCGCGGGTCGATGACGCCGTCGTCGTAGAGCCGGCCGGAGAGGAACATCGGCAGCGACTCGGACTCGATCTGCTCCTCGACCATGGCGCGCAGCGCCGCGTCGTTCTCCTCGTCGTACGGCCGGCCCTTCGCCGCCGCCGACTCGCGCATCACCAGTGACATCACCCCGGCGAGCTGCTGCGGCCCCATCACCGCCGACTTGGCGCTGGGCCAGGAGAAGAGGAAGCGCGGCTCGTACGCCCGCCCGCACATGCCGTAGTGGCCGGCGCCGTAGCTGGCGCCCATCAGCACCGACAGGTGCGGCACCTTCGAGTTGGACACCGCGTTGATCATCATCGCGCCGTGCTTGATGATGCCGCCCTGCTCGTACTCCCTGCCCACCATGTAGCCGGTGGTGTTGTGCAGGAAGACCAACGGCACGTCACGCTGGTTCGCGAGCTGGATGAACTGGGTGGCCTTCTGCGACTCCTCGCTGAACAGCACGCCCCGCGCGTTCGCCAGGACACCCACCGGGTAGCCGTGCAGCCGGGCCCAGCCCGTCGTCAGGCTCGACCCGTACAGCGGCTTGAACTCGTCGAAGCCGGAGTCGTCGACGATCCGGGCGATCACTTCGCGCGGGTCGAACGGCACCTTGAGGTCGCCCGGCACCACGCCCAGCAGCTCCTCCGTGTCGTACCGGGGTGGAAGTACGGCGCCGGGTGCCGGATCGGGGTGCGCCTTGCGGTGGTTGAGGCGGGCGACGACCTGCCTGGCCTGGCGGAGCGCGTCGGGCTCGTCGGCGGCGAAGTGGTCGGCGAGGCCGGAGACACGGGCGTGCATGGCGGCGCCGCCCAGCTCCTCGTCGCCGGACTCCTCGCCGGTGGCCATCCTCACCAGCGGCGGTCCGCCGAGGAAGACCTTCGCGCGCTCCTTGACCATGATCACGTGGTCGGACATGCCCGGCACGTACGCCCCGCCCGCGGTCGAATTGCCGAACACCACCGCGACAGTGGGGATCCCGGCCTCGCTCAGCCGCGTCAGGTCCCGGAACAGCGCACCGCCGGGGATGAAGATCTCTTTCTGGCTGGGCAGATCGGCGCCGCCGCTCTCCACCAGGCTGAGCACCGGCAGCCGGTTGGCGCGGGCGATCTCGTGCGCCCGCAGCGCCTTCCGCAGGGTCCACGGGTTGCTGGCGCCGCCGCGCACCGTCGGGTCGTTGGCACTGATCAGGCACTCGACGCCGGACACCACCCCGATACCGGTGACCAGCGAGGCGCCCACCGTGTAGTCGCTGCCCCAGCCCGCGAGCGGCGACAGCTCCAGGAAGGGGGTGTCCGCATCGAGCAGCAGCTCGATGCGTTCCCGTGCGAGCAGTTTGCCCCGCTTCCGGTGTCGCTCGACGTACTTCTCGCCACCGCCCGCCACCGCCACGGCGTGTTCGGCCTCCAGCGCGCGCAGCTTGTCCAGCATCGCCTCGCGGTGGGCGGCGTAGTCCTGCCCGGTGACGTCCAGCACGGAACGCAGGGTGCTCACAGGAGCTCCTCCGGGATCTCCACGTGCCGGGAGCGCAGCCACTCCCCAAGCGCCTTCCCCTGCGGATCGAAGCGTGCCTGCGCGGCCACGCCCTCGCCGAGTACGCCGTCGAGGCGGAAGTTCAGCGCGCGCAGGTTCGGGAGCACGTACCGGGCCACCGGCAGCCCGCGGCTCTCCGGCAGCAGTTCCTGCAGCCGGTCGGTGGTCAGCTCGTGCACCAGCCAGCGCCATGCGTCCCCGGCCCGCTCGCCGTCGGGCACCCAGACGCCGATGTTGGCACTGCCGCCCTTGTCGCCGCTGCGCGCCCCGGCCAGCCGCCCGAGCGGCACCCGCCGGCTGCGCCCCGCCGGCCCG
>KI547037.1:405227-408759 GCA_000497405.1 Streptomycetaceae bacterium MP113-05
GTCCGCTGCGCCGGCGGGACCTCGACCCGGCATCCGTCCGGCAGCACCGCCGTGTGCGGTACGTCCGTCGCCGGCACGTAGGCCGCCTCGAACACCCCGTAGGGCGCGCCCTTTCCGGGCGGCGCGGTCACGTGGAAGCCGGGGAAGCTCGCCAGCGCCAGCTCGACCGCGGCACCACTGACCGTGCGCCCGACCCGCGCCTCGTCCGGGTCGCGCACCACGAGTCGCAGCAGCGCGCTCGCCTCTTCCTGGACGTCCGCGTCCGGCCGGTCGGTGCGGGCGAGGGTCCACCGCACCTCCCGGGGCCCGCCCGCCGGAGCGGCGGCGAAGTGCGCGTCCATCTGCGCCCGCACCAGCGCCGCCTTCTGCGCCACGTCGAGGCCGGTGAGGACGAAGGTCACCTCGTTGCGGTGGCCGCCCAGCCGCGTCAGCCCGACCTTCAGCGTCGGCGGGGGCGCCTCGCCCCGCACGCCGTCGATCCGCACCCGGTCCGGGCCGTCGTGGGTCAGCCGCACGCTGTCCAGCCGGGCCGTCACGTCGGGGCCGGCGTAACGGGGGCGGTCGGTCTCGTACAGGAGCTGCGCCGTGACCGTGCCGAGGGTGACGGCGCCGCCCGTACCGGGGTGCTTGGTGATGACGGACGAGCCGTCCCGTCGGATCTCCGCCAGCGGGAAGCCGGGGCGGCGCACGTCCAGGCCCTCGCGGGCGAACAGGGCGTAGTTTCCGCCGGTGGCCTGCGCTCCGCACTCGATTACGTGCCCGGCGACGACGGCTCCCGCCAGGGCGTCGTGGTCGTCCTCGCCCCAGCCGAAGCGGGCCGCCGCCGCGCCGCCGACCAGCGCGGCGTCCGTGACCCGGCCGGTCACCACGATGTCGGCCCCCGCGCGTAGGCAGGCGGCGATGCCGCCGCCGCCCAGGTAGGCGTTGGCGGTGAGCACGCCCTCGCCCCAGCCGCCGCGCTCCCGCAGGTCGTCGCCCTCGACGTGCGCCACCCGCGCGGGCACGCCGACCCGGTCGGCCAGCTCCCGTACGGCGTCTGCCAGCCCCGCCGGGTTCAGCCCGCCGGCGTTCGCTACGAGAGTGACGCCCCGCTCCCGCGCCAGCCCGAGCCCGTCCTCCAACTGCCGCAGGAACGTGCGGGCGTAGCCGCGGGAAGGGTCCTGCATCCGGTCGCGGCCCAGAATCAGCATGGTCAGCTCGGCCAGGTAGTCGCCGGTGAGCACGTCCAGCGGGCCTCCGGTGAGCATCTCGCGGAGCGCGTCGAACCGGTCGCCGTAGAAACCGGAGGCGTTGCCGATGCGCAGCACCTCGGGATCGCGTGGCGCCGCGGGCCCGGAGGCGTTCACCGTGCACCTCCGGACTGTGGTGCGCGGCCGTTCCCGGGCGGCCCGGCGAAGGCCTGCGCGAGGTCCAGCCATGCTTCGGCGTCCGGCCCTTCGGCCCGCAGGGCGGTGTCGTCGCGGTGCACACGCTGCGTGACCAGCAGGCAGAAGTCCCTGGCCGGGCCGGTGACCCGCTGAGCCGCGCCCTCGGGCCCGTACGACCGGACGACGTCGCCGCCGCCCGGCTCCGCGAAGGCCAACTCGACCCGGAACGGCTCACCGGGTGGATCCAGTCCGCGCACCGCATAGGCGAAGTCGCGGGTGCGCACACCCAGCCATGCCACGTGCCGCAGCCGCGCCGTCGGCCCGCGCCGGACCCCCAGCGCGGCGGCGACGTCCTCACCGTGTGCCCAGGTCTCCATCAGCCGCGCGGTCGCCATCCCGGCGGCGCCCATCGACGGCCCGTACCAGGCGATGCGGTGCTCCCGGGGCAGCGCTGCCAGGCTGCGAGCCAGCTCCACGCGGCCGGCGCGCCACCGGGACAGCAGGACCGGTGTCGGCTCCGCTGCCCCTTGCGCGGCACCCTCGTCGACGAAGCTCCATCCGGGGGTACGGGGGTCGAGCGCGGCGACGGGAGGAAGCGCGGCGAGCGCCTCCTCGGTCTCGCGCTGGAACGCGGCCTCGTCCTGCACTGCGAGCAGCGCGCGCCGATCCGTCCAGGCGAGGTGCGCGATCTGGTGGGCGACGCTCCAGCCGGGAGCGGGGGTCACCGCCGACCATGCCTCATCGGAGGCACCGGCGACCAGTCGGTCCAACTCCTCGCCCTCGACGCGGAGATCGTCGAGCACCTCGTCCGCAGCTCCTGCCACGCCACACACCCGCCTCGGGACGCCGGTCGGAGTCTCAGCGTGGCAGGAGGGCGGAAAAGAATCAATCATGCTTGCATGTTTCATCCGTACGAGCGGGCAGCGAGGGACCCACATTTGCCCTCTCTATCGAACATCGATAGATTTCCATCGTGGCTCAATCGAAGGAGTGTCGATGGGAAAGCTGACCGTGCTGGCGCTGCGCGCCGTGGTCGTGGCGTTGCTCGCCGGGTCCGTGTGCGCCCAGACGGTGATGGTGGCGCTGCTGGCCTCCGACCTGGACGGGAGCGAGCTTGCGGACCGCCGCGTCCCGATCGTCCTGATCGTGGTCCTGGGCGTGGTGACGGTGCAGGTCGTCCTGCTCTGCGTGTGGCGGTTGGTGACGATGGCGCGAAGGGGCACCGTGTTCTCGCTCGCCGCGTTCCGCTACGTACACGTCGTGATCGGTGCGTTCGTGGCCGCCGCGCTCCTGGTCTTCACGCTCGGCGTGGTCCTGGCACCCGGCGAGGCCGTGGCGCCGGGCGTCGTACTCCTGCTGGGCGGGGTCGGGCTCGCGGTCTTCGGGATCGCGCTCATCGTGCTCGTGCTGCGCATGCTGCTCGCCCAGGCCGTCGCACGCGACGTCGAGGCCTCGCAGATGCGGGCCGAACTGGCCGAGGTGATCTGATGCCGATCGCCGTCGACATCGACGTGATGCTGGCCAAACGGAAGATGTCCGTGGGCGAGCTGGCAGAACGCGTCGGGATCACGCCCGCCAACCTGGCGGTGCTCAAGAACGGCCGCGCCAAAGCGGTCCGTTTCTCGACCCTCACCGCGCTCTGCCAGGTGCTCGACTGCCAGCCGGGCGACCTGCTGCGCTGGGAGAGCGGGCATCCCGCCGACCCCCGCGACCCGGCCGAAACGGCCGCTGCCGTCGAGAGCGGAACGCCATGAGGACGACCGGCCCCTCCGCCCGGCTCGGGACCACGGAGAGCGCCGACGTCCTGGTGATCGGCGCCGGATCAGCTGCGGCGACGGGCTGCTCGTGGGGGACGCGGCGGGAGCCGTCTCCCCCCTCACCGCGGGGGGCCTGGATCCGTGCCTGCGGTTGTCGGAGCACGCAGCGGCCGTCCTCGACGACGCGCTGCGGGCAGGGAGGCCCGGCGGCGCGGACGCATTGGCACGGTACGACGGCGTCGCGCTGCGCGCGAGCTTCCGAGGACGGCTGACGCTCCGCAGGGGGCTGGCCCGGGTGCGGACACCGGCCGTCGCGGAGGCGGCGTTCACCCTGCTGCGCACCCCGCTGGGCCGCGCCGCGGCCGGCCGGGTCCTCTTCGGCGACAGGTCCTTTCCCACCCCCGCCCC
>KI547037.1:408769-410655 GCA_000497405.1 Streptomycetaceae bacterium MP113-05
CGCCGGCGCCCCACCCGGCGCCTCCGCCAGCGCCTCCGCCAGCACCTCAGCCAGGTGACGGCTGGGCTGCCCGTCGCCCAGCTGGGCGAGCTGGGTGCGGCAGGAGTAGCCGTCCGCCAGCACCTCGGTCGACGGATCGGCCTCGACCGCCGCACGGACGGACGGCAGCAGCTGGTCGTCCGCGCAGGCCGCCGAGACCTCGTAGTGTCCGGCCTCGAAGCCGAAGTTGCCGGCGAGACCGCAGCAGCCTCCGCTCAACTCCCCCACCAGGCCCGCCTTCTCCCGCAGCCGCCGTTCCGCCGCGTCGCCGAGCACGGCGTGCTGGTGGCAGTGCGTCTGGCCGGCGACCGGGCGGTCGACGCGGGGCGGGTCCCAGCCCGGGGCGTACTCCTCCAGCGTCTCGGCGAACGTCCGCACCGCCGACGCCAGCCGCTTCGCGCGCGGGTCGTCGCCGAGCAGCTCGGGCAGGTCGGTCCTGAGTGCGGCCGCGCACGGCGGTTCGAGGACCGCGACGGGCAGTCCGGCGTCCAGGGCCGGCTCGATCCGGTCCAGCGTCCGCCGCATCACCTTCCGCGCCTGGTCGAGCTGGCCCGTCGACACGTAGGTCAGTCCGCAACACACCTGCCCGGGCGGCACGGACAGCCGCAGCCCCGCGTCCTGCAGCACCCGGACGGCGGCGGAACCGGCCTCCGGGGAGAGGTAGTTGGTGAAGGTGTCCGGCCACAGCACCACCCGCTGCCCGTCGCCCCCACCCTGCTCGCTCATCCCGCGCCCGCCCTGCTTCCGCCACCAGCGGGTGAAGGAGCCGTGCGGCAGCCGCGGAATGTCGCGCTCCGGAGCCAGCCCGCCCAGCCGCTTGCCGACGGCCGCCAACGGCCCCACCGCCGCCCCCGCGTTGAGCAGCGGAGCGCTGCGGGTGGCGTCGACGAGGCGCAGCCACTGCGGCAGGCGCCCCATCGAGTAGTGCGCCATCGGGCGGCGCCGGCCCTCGTAGTGGTGGTGCAGGAACTCCGCCTTGTACGTGGCCATGTCCACGCCGACCGGGCAGTCGCTCCGGCACCCCTTGCACGACAGGCAGAGGTCGAGGGCTTCGTGCACCTCCTTCGACCGCCAGCCGTCCGTGACGACCTCCCCGGCGAGCATCTCGTGCAACAGCCGCGCCCGGCCGCGGGTCGAGTGCTGCTCCTCTCCGGTTGCACGGAAGGACGGGCACATGACGCCTGCACCGGCGCTGGTGTTGCGGCACTTGGCGACGCCGACGCAGCGGCGCACCGCGGCGGAGAAGTCGCCGCCGTCGTGCGGGTAGCCGAACTCGACGTCGACGGGCGTGCGGGGCAGCGACGCGAAGCGCAGGTTGTCGTCGATGCGGTCCGGGCGGGCCAGCACACCGGGGTTGAGGCCGTTCGCGGGGTCCCAGACGTCCTTGAACGCGTGGAACAGCTCCACCATCTCGGACCCGTACATCTTCGGCAGCAGTTCCGCACGTGCCTGCCCGTCGCCGTGCTCGCCGGACAGCGAACCGCCGTGCGCCACGACGACGTCGGCGAGGTCGTAGGAGAAGTCGCGGAACCGCTGGACGCCCTCGGCGCGGATCAGGTCGAAGTCGATCCGGACGTGGATGCAGCCGTCGCCGAAGTGGCCGTACGGCAGGCCGCGCAAACCGTGTTCGTGCAGCAGTTTGCGGAAGTCCCGCAGATACGCCCCGAGGCGCTCGGGCGGCACCGCGCAGTCCTCCCATCCCGGCCACGCCTCGCCACCGCCGGGCACCCGCGTCGCCGTGCCGGACGCGTCCTCACGCACTCGCCACAGTGCGCGCTGCCCGGCCGGGTCGGCGACCACGGCGTGGTCGGTGGTCCCCTCGGCGGCGGCCCGGCACAGTTCCTCGG
>KI547037.1:412185-413907 GCA_000497405.1 Streptomycetaceae bacterium MP113-05
GCCATGCCCTCGACGGTCAGCGGGTGGTGCGGGAGCAGCCCGGCGGCGGCCTCCGCGGCCGTGGACTCGTCGGCGTAGCCGAGGACCGCGAGCGCGCGGGCGGCGGGCGCCGGCACCAGCCGTACGGTCGCCTCGGTCAGCACGCCGAGGGTGCCCTCGCTTCCGGTGAACGCGCGGGCCCAGTCCTCGTCCTTCTCGGGCAGCAGCTCGTCCAGGGCGTATCCGGAGATGCGGCGCGGCAGTTCGGGGAAGCCGGTGCGCAGCCGGGCCAGGT
The DNA here is from genome assembly GCA_000497405.1 of Streptomycetaceae bacterium MP113-05. Lineage (GTDB taxonomy): Bacteria > Actinomycetota > Actinomycetes > Streptomycetales > Streptomycetaceae > Streptomyces. The sequence continues at coordinate 412,460 of KI547037.1, forward strand.
CGCCCTGCACCAGTGCCCGCACCGGGTCCCGCAGGACCGCCGGTACGCCGCCCCCGCCGGGCCCGAGTACGGCCCGCTCACCGGCGTAGGTGAGCACGTCGAGCTCGCGCACGTTGTCGGCGGTGGTGCCCCAGGCGACGGAGTGCGAGCCGCAGGAGTTGTTGCCGATCATTCCGCCGAGGGTGCAGCGGCTGTGCGTGGACGGGTCCGGGCCGAACGTGAGGCCGTACTGCGCGACGGAGTTCCGCAGGTCGTCGAGGATCACGCCGGGCTGGACGAGGGCGGTGCGCGAGCCCGGGTCGACGGCGCGGATGGCGTTCATGTGCCGGGTGAAGTCCAGGACGACGCCGAGGCCGGTCGCCTGCCCGGCGATGGATGTGCCGCCGCCGCGTGCCACCACGGGCACGCCGCGTTCCCGGCAGACGGCGAGAGTGGCCGCGACGTCGTGGGCGTCGCGCGGCGCTACGATCCCGAGCGGCACGCGACGGTAGTTGGAGGCGTCCATCGTGTAGAGCGCACGGTCGGCGGTGCCGAACTCCACCTCGCCCCGTACCGCCCCGCGTAGCGCCTGCTCGGTGTCGCGCGCGCCTGCCGTGCCGATGCCTGCTGCGTCTGCTGCTGCCATGCCCCCAGCGTGCAGCCTGCACCCCGGTTTCGGGGAGGGGCACACCGGGGTCGCCGCACCGGGAATGCGGGGCGCACCCTGCCACGGCCCCGCCGACCCGCGGCTCGCTCACAGACGGCTCCAGCCCTTCTCCACCCCCGCACCATGAACGTCCTCCCCGTCGCGGATGGAGTCAGGACGCGCGGGAACGGGAACGGATCAGGCCCGGCCAGGACACGCCGGAGCGGTGGCGCCGCTGGAACACGCTGCTCCGGCGGCCCGCGACGGAATCGATGTGAAGCTGCGCGCCGGGCCGCATACGCTGCTGGGGTGATCGACCAAGGACACGTCGAGCGGAACGGGCGCCGCATCACGCTGCGCGAGGTGGGAGAGGAGAACTGGCGCGCCGTCGCGGACGTCGCGCCGTTCGACGAACAGCGCGGGTTCGTCGCGGCACTCGCCGCGCGGTACCTGCTGCTGTCAGTGTACGAGGGGCCGTGGCGCTCGCTGGGCGTGTACGCCGACGAGACCGTCGTCGGCCACGTGATGTGGGGCCGGGACGACGACGGCTCGCACTGGGTCGGCGGCCTGCTCGTGGATCGCTCCGCGCAGGGCGAGGGCATCGGCGGGGCGCTGCTGCGCACCCTGCTGGGGTGGCTCGCCGACCAACCGGACTGCCGGGTGATCCGGATGACGTACCAGCGGTCGAACGTCGCGGCCCGCGGGCTGTACGAGTCGCTGGGCTTCGTACCGGCCGGCTCGGTCGCGGCCGACGGCGAGGACGAGGAGGAGATCCTCGTCGAGGTCAGTCAGGCGGCGGCACGGCGCGCCGCCGCGACGGACG
>KI547037.1:414022-417358 GCA_000497405.1 Streptomycetaceae bacterium MP113-05
GTCATGGGCGTAGTGCGTGACGGAGCGGGTGTAGGCACAGAGGTGGGGGGCGAGGGCCGCGAGCGCGACACCGGTGGCCTCGCGGGCGCGGCCGGTGTCCGCGAGAGCCAGGGCGAGGAACGCGGCGACCGCGTCGTCCAGCCCGTCGGAGACCGCGTCACGTTCAGCGGTGAGGAATCCGACGCTCTCCTCCGCACGGCCGAGGTTGCGCAGGGTGCTGGCATATTGGATGACCGCCATCCGACGGCGCGACCCGGCGAGACCGGCGGCCAGCGCCTCCCGGTACAGCGCGGCGGCCTCCACCTCGCCGTCCAGGGCGTCGTGGACGGACGCCAGCTCGTAGGCGGCGACCGGATGCCCTGCGGGCAGCTCCGCGATCAGCTCCGTCATACGGCCCAGGAAGCCGGCGGGGTGGTCGTCGAAGGAGTCCCAGAGCGCCGCGACGCGCCGCTCCCAGTCCGCAGCTGTGTCGATCATGAACGTGAGCATGGCACTCCGGCATCCGCCCGTCCAGGGCGTTGCCGGGGGTCGCCCCCGGGAAAAAAGCGTTGCCCCTGGGGCGGGGCCGTCAGCAGACTGGGCGGGTGCTGATCAGAACGGAGACCCCGGCCGACGTGCCGGACGTGCGAAACATGACCGCGGCGGCGTTCGACCGGACGGACACGCCGGTGCCCGTGGAGGTGCCGCTGCTGGACGAGCTGCGGGGGAGCGCGGGCTGGCTGCCCGCCCTGTCGCTGGTGGCGGTGAACCCTCGCGGAGGGGTGTCGGGCCACGTGGTGTGCACCCGCGGCCACGTCGACGGCTCGCCCGCGCTGGGCCTCGGCCCGCTGAGCGTGCACCCGAAGCGCCAGCGCACGGGGGTGGGCTCCGCGCTGATGCACGCCGTGCTGGGGGCCGCCGACGCCCTCCGCGAGCCGCTGGTCGCGCTGCTGGGCGAGCCCGCCTACTACGGGCGGTTCGGCTTCCACGCCTCCGCCGAGTACGGCATCACACCGCCCGACCCGACGTGGGGAGCGTATTTCCAGGTCAGGACGCTCAGCTCGTATGACCCGTCGTTGCGGGGCGGCTTCGCCTATGCGGAGCCGTTCGACCGGGTGTAGTGGCCCGGCCGCCCGGTCGGCGCCGGCCCCGTCTCGCGGTACGGACTTCCGGGGTTCGGCGGGGCTGGAACGGCTAGGCTCGCCACCGTGGCTGAGATCCGGATTCCCGCTGACATCAAGCCCGCCGACGGTCGTTTCGGCTCGGGCCCCTCCAAGGTGCGGACGGAGGCGCTGAGCGCACTCGCCGACACCGGCACGTCGCTGCTCGGCACCTCGCACCGCAAGCCCCCGGTGAAGAACCTCGTGGGCCGGGTGCGCGAGGGGGTGCAGAGCCTCTTCCAGCTCCCCGAAGGCTACGAGGTGGTGCTCGGGAACGGCGGCTCCACCACCTTCTGGGACATCGCCACGCACGGTCTGATCGAGCACCGCTCACAGCACCTGACGTTCGGCGAGTTCTCCTCGAAGTTCGCCAAGGCCGCCAAGCTGGCGCCGTGGCTGGAGGCACCGTCCGTGGTGTCCTCCGAGCCGGGCACCCACCCGACGGCTCACGCCGAGGCCGGCGTGGACGCGTACGCGCTCACGCACAACGAGACGTCGACCGGCGTGGCCATGCCGATCCAGCGGGTCGCCGGCGCCGACGACGGCGCCCTGGTGCTGGTGGACGCCACCTCGGGAGCAGGCGGCCTGCCCGTGGACATCGCCGAGACGGACGTCTACTACTTCGCGCCGCAGAAGTCCTTCGCCGCGGACGGCGGCCTGTGGATCGGCGTCTTCTCCCCCGCCGCGATCGAGCGGGCCGAGCGCATCGCCGCCTCCGGCCGGCACGTCCCGGAGTTCTTCAGCCTGAACACCGCGATCGACAACAGCCGCAAGAACCAGACCTACAACACCCCTGCGGTCGCCACCCTCTTCCTGCTGGCCGACCAGCTGGAGTGGATCAACGGGCAGGGCGGCCTCGACTGGGCGGTGCGGCGCACCGCCGACTCGGCCCGCAGGCTGTACGGCTGGGCCGAGGAGCACAAGCACGCCACGCCGTTCGTCACCGACCCGGCACAGCGCTCCGCGGTCGTCGGCACCATCGACTTCGACGACGCCACGGACGCCGCCGAGATCGCGAAGGTGCTGCGCGCCAACGGCGTCGTGGACACCGAGCCGTACCGGAAGCTGGGCCGCAACCAGCTGCGGGTGGCGATGTTCCCGGCGGTCGAGCCGGCAGACGTGGAGGCCCTCACGGCGTGTGTCGACTACGTGATCGAGCGCCTCTGACCGCGACGACGACCCGCTGGTGACGGGAGCCCGGACGGTGCGGCGGCGTCCGGGCTCCCGTCACGCGGTCAGTCGCGGGCGCGCGGTCGGTCGCGGCGGCGGAAGGCACGGCGCAGCGACAGCCACAGGACGGTGGCGGCGGCGAACACGACGGCACCGACGGCCAGGTCACGCTGCTCGTCGCCGGCCGGGGGCACGTCACCGCTCTCGGAACCGGCCCGGTCGGCCTCCTCTTTCTCCCTCTCCTCCGTGACGCTCCGGGGCAGTGCACGGCCTGTCAGTTCCCGTGGTGCGACGCGGCTGTTCGCCCCTTCCGAGCCGAACATGAGGGTGTCCCCTGCACGGGTGAACGTCACCGACTCGCCCTGGCCGAACGTCGAAACCGGCACCGAACCGACCGGCTCCGGCCGGCCCTCTTCCGTCCACCGGTACATCTCGGCGCCGAAGTAGCTGCGCAGCACCAGCCGCGTGCCGTCCGGGGAGAAAGCGCCGTCCGTGACCTCGAGGTCCACGTCCGCGATCCGGCGGAAGTCGTTCACGCCGGAGGCGGACAGGTCCTCCGGGCCCGCGTAGACGCCGCTCTTCCGCTCGCTCTTGCTCGCGAGGTAGACCCGGCCGGTCCGCGGATGCACCATCAGCGACTCGGCGTTCCGCGGCCCGTCCTCGTACCTGACGGTGTAGCGGACGGGAGTGACGGTCGTGTCGCGCAGTCGCCCCGGCTCGGGAAAGCGGTAGATCCACACCTCGCTCCAGCCGCCGCCGAGGTTGTCCCCGATGTCGCCGACGTACACGTCGCCGTCCGGCCCGACGGACACCGCCTCCACGTCACGGGGTTCGACTCCGCGCAGGGTGACGGTGGCGACGGTCCGCCCGGTGCCGCCGTCCACGGCGTACACGTACGGGCCGTCGTCGGAGTCGTTGTGCGTCCAGTACACGCCGGGGTGGGCGGAGCTGGCGGCGAGCCCGCTGGACTCGGTGATGCGGGGGTCCTGCAGGGTGAACGCGGACGGCTCGTCAGCGACCGCCACTG
>KI547037.1:417368-418518 GCA_000497405.1 Streptomycetaceae bacterium MP113-05
TCCGGCCCCACCGCCTTCGTGCTCATCCGCCCGCCTCGGCGCGCTGGCGGCCTGCCGACGCTTGCCTGGAGTCCGCTCCAAGGCGTTGGCTTGGACGCATGAAGTACACGCAGCTCGGACGCACCGGTCTCAAGGTCAGTCGACTCGTACTCGGCACGATGAACTTCGGCCCGCAGACCGACGAGGCCGAAAGCCACGCCATCATGGACGCCGCACTCGATGCGGGCGTCAACTTCTTCGACACCGCCAACGTCTACGGCTGGGGTGAGAACAAGGGCCGCACCGAGGGGATCCTCGGGACCTGGTTCGCCCGGGGCGGCGGGCGCCGCGAGAAGACCGTCCTGGCCACCAAGGTCTACGGGAACATGGGCGCGGACGGCACGGCATGGCCCAACCACGACAAGCTCTCCGCGGTGAACATCCGCCGCGCGGTCGACGCCAGCCTGAAGCGGCTGCAGACGGACCACATCGACCTGTACCAGTTCCACCACGTCGACCGGGCGACGCCGTGGGAGGAGATCTGGCAGGCCGTCGACGTGCTCGTGCAGCAGGGGAAGATCCTGTACGCCGGATCGTCCAACCACGCCGGCTGGCACATCGCTCAGGCCAACGAGACGGCCGCCCGGCGCGGCAGCCTCGGCCTGGTCAGCGAGCAGTGCCTGTACAACCTCGCCGAACGGCGCGCCGAGATGGAGGTCATTCCGGCCGCGCAGGGATACGGTCTCGGCGTCATCCCCTGGTCGCCGCTCCACGGGGGCCTGCTGGGCGGTGCGATCCGCAAGGAGAACGAGGGCGGCGGGGGTCGTTCGTCGTCCGGCCGCGCGGCCGAGGCGCTGGCCGACGCCTCCTCGCGGGCCCAGATCCAGGCGTACGAGGACCTGCTCGCCAAACACGGGCTGGAGCCCGGGGAGGCGGCGCTGGCCTGGCTGCTGACCCGTCCGGGCGTGACCGGGCCGATCGTCGGCCCGCGCACCGGCGAGCAGCTGGCCTCGGCGCTGCGGGCGGTCGAGCTGGAGTTGAGCGAGACGGTGCTCACCGGCCTGGACGAGATCTTCCCCGGACCGGGCCCGTCCCCGGAGGCCTTCGCCTGGTAGTTCTGTGGCTCTCCCGCCCCGGGTGCGGCATTCGCGTCCCTCCCGGGGCGTCCGGT
>KI547037.1:419352-426845 GCA_000497405.1 Streptomycetaceae bacterium MP113-05
CGGTGCCGGCCCCGCCCTGCCCAGGGGCGGCGGAGACCGACGGGAACGGTCCGCGCGTCAGCCGCCGACCGCGGCGGCGACGGCGACGGCGATGAGAAGCAGCACGAGGGCGGCGCTGACGACGCGCGTGCGGGTCTTGGCGTTCACGCCCCCACGGTAGCGGGACCGGTCAGCCGCCCAGCGGCCAGGCCGCGACCGCCGCGTAGTGAGGCCGCTCACCGGGAATCCCGCCGGTGGGGAGACGACTGTGGACGAGCGTCAGTTCGGTCGCCGTCCAGGGCGTGCCCTCGAACGCGCCGAGAGCCTCTGCGTACGGGCGCAGGCCCGCGGTGGCCGCACCGGCGGTCGCCCCGTGGTGCCGGCCGACGGTGCGGGCGATCGTGAGGTGCGCGCGGAACGAGCGGCCCGCCTCCATCCGTATCCCACTGCGGCGGCCGGCGGCTCGTGCCGCCTGAGCGAGCCGCTCCAGCCCCCGGACATCGCCGTCCGCTCCCGCCCAGAGGGCCCGGTCACCGAACCGTCCGGCGCCCTTCAGGCGCATCTCGAGCGGGCCGCAGCGGGCCGCAGCGCGGGCCAGTCGCTCCCGGAGGCCGGGGAGGGTGCGGTCCTCGTGCACCTCACCGTAGAAGGCGAGCGTGAGGTGCCAGCCGTCCCGGTGAGTCCAGCGGAGGCCGTCCGCGCCGGGCAGGTCGTGCAGAGGCCGGACGGCGTCGGCGAGCGCCGAGACGGCCTCGGCCGGGGGCAGAACGGCGGCGAACAGGCGCATGCCCGTACGGTACGGCGCCGGGACCGGCCGGCCTGCGCGAGCGCCTATGCCGCCGAGGCGACCCGGGCGGGCTCCGGGGCGCGGACCCCGGGAACGCCGTCATGGGCGGGCACGCCGTCGGGGCGGGGGACGTCGTCCGGATGCGGTACTTCCGGCTGCTCACGTGGGACGAACGTCAGCACCCGGCGCCCGCTGCCCCAGCGGAACCGCAGACGCAGCCCGCTGACGCGCGCCAGCGCGAGGGTGACGGCCACCGCGATCAGCGCCGAGACCAGGCCGCCGGACAGGAATCCGACGCGGGGCCCGTAGGTATCGGTGATCCAGCCCATGATCGGGCCGCCGATCGGCGTGCCGCCGACGAAGACCATCATGTAGAGGCTCATCACGCGCCCGCGCATCGCCGGGTCGGAGGCGAGCTGGACGCTGGAGTTGGCGGTCACGTTGAACGTCAGCCCCATCACGCCGATCGGCAGCATCAGCGCGGCGAAGAGCCAGAACGACGGGGTGAGGGCGGCTGCCATCTCCAGCAGCCCGAAGGCCAGCGCGGCCCCCAGCATCAGCCGCATACGGCTCACCGCGCGCCGGGCGGCGAGCAGCGCGCCGGCCAGCGAGCCGATCGCGATCAACGTGTTGAGCAGGCCGTACGTGCCGGCTCCCTCTTCGAACACGCGGTCGGTGAACGCGGTCAGCCAGATCGGGAAATTGAACCCGAAGGTCCCGATGAAACCGACCAGGACGATCGGCCACAGCAACTCCGGGTTGCTGCGGACGTAGGTCAGTCCTTCGCGCAGCTGCCCCTTGCCGCGTGGTGCGCGCTCGGTGGCGTGCAGCTCGCCGGTGCGGATCATCAGCAGACTGGCGACCGGTGCGAGGAAGGACAGGCCGTTGAAGAGGAAGGCCCAGCCGCTGCCCACGGCGCTGATCATGACACCGGCGACGGCGGGGCCGACCAGCCGGGCACTCTGGAAGTTCGCGGAGTTCAGCGAGACGGCGTTGCGCAGCATGCGCGGGCCGACCATCTCGGAGACGAAGGTCTGACGCGTCGGGTTGTCGACGACGGTGGCGAGTCCGAGCGCGAACGCGAGGGCGTAGACGTGCATCACGTGCACGTGTCCGCTGAGCGTGAGCGCGGCGAGCACCAGGCCGGTGACGCCCATCGTGGACTGGGTGAGCAGCAGCAGCCGCCGCTTGTTGCAGCGGTCGGCGATGACGCCTCCGTAGAGGCCGAAGAGCAGCATCGGCAGGAACTGCAGGGCGGTGGTGATGCCGACGGCGGTGGCGGAGCCGGTGAGGCTGAGCACCAGCCAGTCCTGTGCGATGCGCTGCATCCAGGTGCCGGTGTTGGAGACGGCCTGGCCGGTCCAGAAGAGCCGGTAGTTCCTTACCCGCAGGGAACTGAACATCGACGTCCTGGTGGTCTCCCCGGCGGTGTCGCCCGCCGCGGTCCTGTCGTCGGCGACGGTCGTGTCGCCGGCGACGGAGCTGCCGGTGGTGCCTGTGGTGGTGTCGTCGTGCGGCGCGGGTGCGGAGTCTGCTCCGGGGCCCGAACTCAAGGGTGGCCTCCTGGTGGTCTTCCCGTTCTCACAAGATGCGGTCGTCGTCAGAGGTGCGCGAGTTTCTCCAGCACGGGCGCGGCCTCGCGCAGCCTCGCCCACTCGTCCTCGTCGAGCCCGCCGGCCAGCTCCGCGAGCCAGGCGTTCCGCTTGGTGCGGCTGGCGGCGAGCATGGACTCGGCCTGCTCCGTCTGGGTGACGACTTTCTGGCGGCGGTCCTCGGGATGCGGTTCCTGCCGCGCGAGACCCTTGCTCTCGAGCATGGCCACGATGCGGGTCATCGACGGCGGCTGGACGTGTTCCTTGCGCGCCAGCTCGCTGGGCGTGGCGGAGCCGCAGCGGGCGAGGGTGCCGAGCACCGACATCTCGGTCGGGCTCAGCGACTCGTCGACCCGCTGGTGCCGCAGGCGCCGGGAGAGGCGCATCACGGCGGAGCGCAGGGCGTTCACCGCGGCGGCGTTCTCCACGGTGAGATCGACATCGTGCACTGCGGCGAGCGTGCCGCCAGAGGACGGTTCCGGCATGTCGTTAGCGTAACTCATTACCTCCGCTAACGAACAACCTCTTTCGAGCGGGTTTACCGAGTCGTTCATCACACGAACGGGTGAGCTCGCACGGGAAAACGACACGCGGCGCGGGGAAGGTTGTGGACCGTGGGGCGCATGAACTCCACGGTGCTCAGTCTGCGCATGGACGGCGAGCTGTGCGCACGGCTCCACGCTCATGCGGCCCGCCGCGGCATGAGCGTGCAGGACTACGTCATACGCACCCTGGTCCGCGAGGACTTCGACCAGCGGTTCCGGTCGGCCGTCGAGGAGACGGAGCGCTTCTACGGCTGCACCTGAGGTCCGGGCTTCCGAGAGCCGGGGGCAGGACCCTGCACAGGCGCCCGGCCGGACGGCCGGACCGGGTCAGACGCCGAGCAGCTCCTCGATCGGCCCCAGCAGGAAGTACACCAGGAAGCAGGCGCCGACCACGTTGAGCAGCCACGGCACCGAACGGAGCCGCCCGGTGGCGGCGCGCAGCAGGATGAAGGCGAGGACGCCGATACCGATGCCGTTGGTGATGCTGTAGGTGAACGGCATCGAGACGATGGTGAGGAAGGCGGGAACGCCGACGGTCGGGTCCGACCAGTCGATCTCCCGCACGTTCGAGGCCATGATCAGGAAGCCGACGACGACCAGCGCGGGCGTGGCGGCCTGCGACGGCACGACCGTCGCGAGCGGCGTGAGGACCAGGGTGAGCAGGAAGAGCCCGCCCGTCACCAGGTTGGCGAATCCGGTACGGGCGCCCTCCCCGACGCCGGCCGTGGACTCGACGAAGCAGGTGTTCGCCGAGCAGGAACCGAAGCCGCCGCCGGCCACCGCCACGCCGTCCACCATGAGGATGCGGCCCATGCCGGGCAGCTGACCGTCGGGGTCGGTCAGGCCCGATTCCTCACCGACGCCGATGACCGTGCCCATCGCGTCGAAGAAGCCGGACAGCAGCACGGTGAAGACGAAGAGGCAGCCGGTGAGGACGCCGACCTCCCCGAAACCGCCGAAGAGGCTGATGTCCCCGATCAGCCCGAAGTCGGGTGAGCTGATCACGTCGCTGGGCACGTCCGGGACCGCCAGGCCCCATGCCGCGTCGGGGACGGCCGCCACGGAGTTGATCACGATGGCGACCACGGTCGTCGCCACGATGCCGATCAGGATCGCGCCGCGCACCTTGCGCACCACGAGCACGAGCATCAGGGCGAGGCCGAGGACGAAGACCAGCACCGGCCAGCCCTCCAGCCGGCCGCCCTGCCCCAGGCCGAGCGGGACCGTGGTGTGCGCGGCGTCGGGGTTGCGGGTGACGAAACCGGAGTCGACCAGACCGATCAGGGTGATGAACAGGCCGATGCCGATGGCGATGGAGCGTCGCAGTCCGTTCGGGAGTGCGTCCATGACGCGCTGCCGCAGCCCGGAGGCGACCAGAACCATCAGCACCAGGCCGGCGAGCACGACCATGCCCATCGCGTCGGGCCAGCTCATCCGGGGTGCGAGCTGGAGAGAGACGACGGCGTTGATGCCGAGTCCGGCGGCGAGCGCGATCGGGACGTTGCCGATCACGCCCATCAGCACGGTGGTGAGGCCGGCCATCAGCGCCGTGGCCGTGACCAGCTCGGTGTTGTCGAGCTGCTGCCCGAACTTGTCGGTCCCGGCTCCGAGGATGATCGGGTTGAGGATGACGATGTACGCCATCGCGAAGAACGTGGCGAGTCCCCCGCGCACCTCGCGGCCGGGTGTGGACCCCCGCTCGGAGATCCGGAAGAACCGGTCCAGACCGCCGCGCCCGGGCCCCGGACGACCCGGCGGGCCGGACGGCTTCTGCACGGGGGCGTCCGGACTGCTGGCCGAAGGGGGCATACGTGACCTCGGTGGTACGTGCGCGCGGTGCGGCGCGGAAGGGTGCGGTGCGGGTGCCGGTTCGGAAGCGGAACCTCGGACGAGGAGTCCGGGCCCGGGTCCGACCGGACACGAATGCTTGCAGTATGAACAAATGACGGGACCGGACGCCATCTCCGCGCGTAGACAGATCTGCACCCCGTCGGCGGACGCTGGGTCACGGCCCCCGCTAGGCTGTGCGCGACGGGCGAGCAGAGGAGCCGGAGCGGATGGGCCTGATCAGCAAGTGGACGGAAGACGGCCGCGAGGCCCCCGAACCGCTCGAGGGCCCCGTCGTCGGCACCGTCCTCACCGGTACCGGCCTGTGGTTCCTGCTGTTCCTCGGCCAGCTCCCGTTCTACGGCTGGTTCGCCGACCACGGTCACACCTGGTGGGTGTGGACCTGCGCCGCCGGCGGCGGTCTGGGACTGTTCGGCCTCTGGTACGTCAAGCGCCGTGCAGCCGCGATGCGCCGGGACGCCGCCTCCGGATGATCGGCCGCACGTCGAACATGCGCGGCCCGAGCGCGCCGGGCATGCGCCGCCGACGCCGGCCCTCGCACGGTGACCCTCGCCCGGTGGCCGTCAGACCATGACCGGAGCGGGGGCCGGAGTGGCGGCCCACTCCGTGGCGCGGTGCAGCGCGTCGTTCACCGCCGCGTCGGAGGCGGGCAGCAGCGGAAGCCGTACAGCGGGCGAGGGGATCCGCCCCTGTGCGTGCAGCACCCCCTTCACCACGGCGGGGTTGGGCTCGGTGAACACCGCGGACGCCAGCCGGGCCGCACTGCGGCCCAGGTCACGGGCGCGCGTCAGGTCGCCGTCCCGCCACGCGGCGACGAGCTCCGCCCATCGTGCGGTGCACAGGTGCGCGGAGGCCAGGATGCCGCCGTGCGCTCCGAGCGCGAGCAGCGCGGGTAGGTAGCTGTCGTCGCCGCCCAGCACCGCGAAACCCGGTGGGCAGTCGGCCAGCAGGGCCACCGTGTCCGCGTCGATGCCGCCGACGGCGTGCTTGACCCCGGCGACGCCCGGCAGGGCGGCGAGCGCGCGCAGCGTGGACACGCCGACGCGCTGCCCGGTGCGGTACGGGATGTTGTAGACGACCAGCGGAACCGGGCTGTGCGCCGAGAGTTCCCGGAAGTGTGCGAGGACACCGGCCTCGGCGGGGCGCACGAAGGACGGCACGGTGACCAGCGCCGCCGTGACCTCCCGCCGGCGGGCCAGGCCCGCGAGGTCCCGCACGCTCTCCCGCGTCGACCCGGAGCCGGCGCCCACCGTCAGCGGCACCCCGCGTTCCCGGGCCACCCGCGCGCAGACGTCCACCACCGTCCGGCGCTCGTCCGGTTCCAGCACCGCCGGCTCCCCCGTGGTGCCCAGCGCCACCAGGCCGTCGGCCCCCTCGTCGAGCACCTGGTGTGCGAGCCCTTCCAGCGCGTCGGCCGCCAGACCGCCCTGCTCGGTGAAAGGGGTGACCAGCGGGACATGGAGCCCACGGGGGGCAGGAGTGTCAGCCATGCCGTCGAGCGTCCCCCGCGGGACCGCCGGGCGTCCATCTCGAACTTCTGGGGTGGACCGTAAGCTGAGCTGATGCTCGACGTACGGCGGCTTCGCCTGCTGCGGGAACTCTCCCACCGGGGCACGATCGCCGCGGTCGCGGAGGCGATGGCATACACCCCGTCGGCGGTCTCCCAGCAGCTCACTGTCCTCGAACGCGAGGCGGGCGTGCCGCTGTTGGAGCGTACCGGGCGGCGGGTGGCCCTGACCGAGGCGGGGCGTGCGCTGGTGGGCCACGCGGACGCCGTGCTGGAACGGCTGGAGCAGGCCTCCTCAGAGTTGGCCGGCATCCGTCGGGAGCCCTCCGGGCCGCTGCGGATCGGGACCTTCACCTCCGCCGCCCGGCACCTGCTGCCGGATGCTCTGGCCCGTCTCACCGATGCGCTGCCGAGGCTCGATCCGCTGGTCAGCGAAGTGGACCCGGCAGACGTCGCGGACCACCTGCGGTCCGGCGGGCTGGACGTCGCGCTGCTCCAGCACTACGAGACGGAGCCGCCCCCGCCCCCGCCGGGGCTGGGCACCGTACCGCTGTGCACCGAGCGGATGTACCTGGCCTCCCCGGCGAAGTGGAAGCCACCGCCGGGCGGACGGCACGCGGTGCTCGGATGGCGCGGGGCGCCGTGGATCACTGCGACCCGGGGCACGCTGTGCCACAGCATGGCCGTGGAGCGGTGCGCCGCCGAGGGGTTCACCCCGCGGACGGTGCACCACGTGGACGACTTCGGAGCGGTGCTGGCACTGGTCGCCGTCGGGATGGGGGTGGCGTTCGTCCCGGAGCTGGGGGTGACCGACGGGCCGCCGGACGGCGTGGTGCTCGCGGAACTGGACACCAGCCGCTGCACGGAGGTCGCCTTCCGGCGCGGCGCCGGCAACCACCCGGGCGTCACCGCCTTCATGCACGCCCTGCTGGCGGCCGTGCCGGCGAGCATGCGCGGCTAGCCAGCAGCGGGCGCGCCACGGCTTCCTGCTCCTCGGCCCCACCCCACCTTGCTGGGGGCGGGGCGTTCCGTTCCGTTCCGTTCGGGAGGGAACAGGCGGCCCCCCGGACCGTCATTCGAACCAGCGGGCGCGAGCCAGTTCCTCCGCACGCGAGGCGTCCTCCAGCAACGCGGCCACCTCGAAACGCCGCGCCCACTGGCCGGAGGCCCACGCCAGCCCGGCTGCGACGCCCTCCAGCGTCGCCGCGTGGAGAGTGCCGTCGGAAGCGAGCCGC
>KI547037.1:426855-427802 GCA_000497405.1 Streptomycetaceae bacterium MP113-05
CCACCACGCCGTGTACGGCCGCACGTTCTCCCGCGTCCCGTCCGGCAGCAGCACGCTGACGGGAGCGGTCAGCGCCTCCCGCAGCGGTGGTTCGGCGAGCATCGCGAGGGCCTCGGGCCAGCGGTCGTCGTCGACGAGGTCCAGGTCCCGGACCGCGAGAAGTTCCGCCGCGACCGGCGGTACGGGCGCCTCCGGGAGGCCGTCGAGCACGTCCTCGCACCACACGTCGACCACGTCGAGCAGTCCGGTGTCGTCGGGCGCCGCGTAGTCGCCGCCCGCGTGGGCGATCTCAGGCTCGACGATCTCGTCCGGGTCGAGGACGACGTCGGTGGCGCGCACCAGCGCGAAGCCGGCCAGCACGCCGACCGCGGTCAGCGGCCGTTCTCCCCAGCGTTCGGCGAGGGCGGCGTCGCAGGCGGTGAGCTCCCCGGCGCGGATGACGCGGGCGAACGGGCTGCCGGGGAGGACGAGTTCACCGGCGGGGGCGAGTTCGCCGTCCTCGTCGGGGAGGGCGAGGGCGCCCAGCCACGGCTCGTCGCCGGGGGCGAGTCCGGCGTCGCGCACCAGCGCCAGGACGGTCGCGGCGAGTGCCTCCGCGTCGGGTGCCGCGGAGTCCTCGTCCCAGATCTCCCCGGCGTCCAGCGAGCCGGCGACGGCTTCCCGCACCTGCGGGGTGGTGAGCACGGCGCGGGGCGTGGCGGGAGTGGCCCCCAGCTTCTCGAGCAACGGGTGCACGGCTTCCGGGTGGACGACGCGCAGACCGAGCCGGGCCAGGGCGCGATGCCGCTCACCGGGCTCGCCGGACGGGCCGGTCTCCTCCGCAGACGGCATCAGCACCTGGCGGGGTCCGATGACCGTGCGGCCGTCGGCGAGCGGCACCGGCAGGCCGGTGAGGCGGTCGGGGTCGACGCCGGCGAGGGAGTCGTACAGCCGCCGCCACCAGGTGG
>KI547037.1:428355-429184 GCA_000497405.1 Streptomycetaceae bacterium MP113-05
CCGTGCGACTTCCAGGGCGCGCAACTCGCTGCGGCGCTCCAGCCCCGCGGGCAGCAGCGCCGGGAACAACTCCGCCAGAACCTGCACCGTCTCCGCGCCCGCGCCCGCGACCAGTTCAGCCTCCCGGGGACGCAGGGCCCGCGGCGTCCGGTGGCCCTCAGGGCCGTCAACGCCGTCCGGAGCTTCGGGAGGCCGGACGTCCGCCGCCGTGAGCTCCCCGCCCGCGCTGGGCAGGAACGGCACGTCGGGCAGTCGTTCCAGCAGCGACCGGCGCAGCTCGCCGTCGAGTTCTCCCTTGCCCAGCGGGCCGGGCACCAGGCCGATGATGCCGGTGCCGACCGGGTCCCAGGCCTCCAGCAGTTCCGTGTACGCCTCGGTGGCCCGTGCCAGCAGGAAGTCCGTGAGCGGGCCCGGGGCGACGTGCCGCCGGGTCGGCTCCAACGGGAACGAGGCGACGAGCAGGGCGGGGACGCCGAGCGGCTCGTCGGTCGGCGTCGGCGCGTGCACCACGGGTTCGATGCGTGGCGGGACCGGTGCGCCTTCAGCGTCGACCGGCACCGCCCAGGTCACCGTCCACCAGGGGCGCAGCCGTTCCTCCACCGGTCGGTCGGCGAACAGCTCCGGGTCGACCCGGCCGCCCGCGCTCGCCACCCGCCACCGTGTGTGGTGGGTGACGGCGGGCGGTGTCGGCCCCTCGGTCCGGACGGCCGGCTCCGACGCGTCGTCCACCAGCACGTACGGGCCGTCCGCCCGCCGGGTCAGGGTTCGTACGGCCTCGGGGGTGTCGACGACGACCTCCGCCAGGCCGGGCAGGGCGAGCAGCCCCGCG
>KI547037.1:429194-447000 GCA_000497405.1 Streptomycetaceae bacterium MP113-05
GGGGTCCCAGCCGCGCCGCCGTCGTCGGGTCGCCGTCGCGCTCGTGGAGGTACGCCGCCACCGCGGCGTGGCGGGGCAGCGAGGTGTCCAGCGCCGCGAGCGCCGCAAGGCCGGCGCGCGGTCCGTCGGCCTCCCCGACGGCCACCGCGCGGTTGAGCCGGACGACCGGGCTGTCGGTCAGGCGCGTGAGCTCGTCGTACCACTCGACGATCTGCACCCAGTCGGTCTGCTCTGCGGTGGGCGCGTCAGCATGGAGTGCCGCGATGGCGGCCTGGGCCTGGAACTCGCCCAGTCGGTCGCGGGCGAGGGCCGCCTGCAGGATCTCGACTCCCCCGGCGATCAGTGCAGTGTCCCACCGGCCGCGGTCCTGCTCGGCGAGCGGCACCAGGCTGCCGTCGGGCGCGGTCCGTGCGGCGCGCCGGGCGTGGTGGAGCAGCATCAGAGCGAGCAGCCCCGCCGCCTCGGGGTGGTCGATGCGGGCCGCGAGCCGGCGCGTGAGCCGGATGGCCTCGGCGGCGAGGTCGACATCGCCGGAGTAGCCCTCGTTGAAGACGAGGTAGAGGACCCGCAGCACGGTGGCGACGTCGCCGGGCTGGTCGAACCGCACGCCGGAGACGGTGCGCTTGGCCCGGCTGATGCGCTGCGCCATGGTCGCCTCGGGCACCAGGTAGGCCTGGGCGATCTGGCGGGTGGTCAGCCCGCCGACGGCGCGCAGCGTGAGCGCGACCGCCGATGCCGGGGTCAGCGACGGATGCGCGCAGAGGAAGTAGAGCTGGAGCGTGTCGTCCACCGCGGGCGCGGGCCCGGGCCCCGGCTCCTCTTCCACGCGGTCCTCACGCCGGCGGCGGGCGGCGTCCGCCCGGGCCTGGTCGAGGAACTTGCGCCAGGCGACGGTGACCAGCCAGCCCTTCGGATCCCGCACGGGCTCTTCCCTGCTCGAAGAGTTCGGGGAAGGGTCGGCGGGCCAGACGCGGACCGCCTCGACCAGTGCCTCCTGCACGGCGTCCTCGGCCGCCGCGAAGTCGGCTCCGCGGCGGACGAGGACGGTGAGCACGCCCGGGGTGAGGCTGCGCAGCAGGGCCTCGTTCATCGACGAGGTCACTCCGTGACGGTGGGCGGCGCGGCCAGGAACGGGCGTACCTCCAGCCACTCGTGGATCGGCTTGCCGCCCGCCCCGGGGGCGGCCGACAACTCCCCGGCCAGCTCCACGGCCCGCTCGTAGCCGTCGACGTCGAGGATCATCCAGCCCGCGATGAGGTCCTTGGTCTCGGCGAACGGGCCGTCGGTGACCGGCGGGCGCCCCTCGCCGTCGTACCGGACCCACGCGCCCTCGGGGGCGAGCGCCTGACCGTCGACGAACTCGCCGGTCTCCTCGAGCCGGGCCGCGAAGTCGTTCATGTACTGCATGTGCGCCGAGATCTCCTCCGGCGTCCACCGGTCCATCGGCACGTCGTTGGCCGGAGCCGGGGCGCCGCGGTAGTGCTTCAGCAGCAGGTACTTGGCCATGGTGGTTCTCCTCGGTGCTCGTGCGACCCATTGTGATCGCGTTCACCCCGGGGACGGAGCCGGACGCGGGTTCTCGACATCGCCGTCCGACCTTTTTCGGGCTTTCGTGGAGGGTGCCGAGGAAGTCGTCCCGGTGACGTCCCGTACACCTCGCCCCTGCTCAGCCGGCAGCGCACCCGCCGAGGACCCGCCGAGGACCTGAACCGGGACTACTCGTGCCCGAGGACCCTCAGACCCAGCTGCGCCGCCAGGGCGGGCGCGAGGTCCATCAGCTGGTCGGCGCTGACCACGGCCCCGGAGAGCCGGTCGACGCCGGCCGCGAGGTCGAGCTCGGCGGTGTCCCGCAGGTCGACGTCGCGCAGTCGTGCGGCGGTGAGGTCCGCGCCGCGCACGGCGCAGTTCCGGAAGGAGACCCGCTCCAGTCTCGCGCCGCCGAAGTCCGGCTCGACCAGGACGCAGCCCTCGAAGGTCACGTCGATCAGGGTGGCCTGGCGGAGGTTGAGGAAGTCCAGCTTGCCGCCGCGCACCCGCACCCGCGTCAGGCGGGCGCCGTGCAACCGGGTGCCGCCCAGCCGGGCCTCCGTCAGCTCGACGTCCCGCAGCTCCGCCTCCGCCAGGTGGGTGCCGACGCCCGTGACGCCCTCGAGCACAGAGTCGATCAGCCGCGCCCGCTTCAGCCGTGCCTCGGTGAGGTCGCACTGCCGCAGCGCGCAGTCCAGGAAAGTGCTGCCGCCGCCGTCCGCGCCGGACAGGTCCAGCCCGGTGAGCGACTCGGTGTCGTGGTCGCCGTCCGGTACCAGTCCCGGCCCCTCGTACGGGGTGAGCTCGGGGAGGTCGAGCTGCGGGAGCCGGGGCGGCGGTACGGCTCGTTCTTTGCCTGCCATCCCGCCATCGTCCCCCAGGCCACCGACAACGCGTCCCGCAGGCGTGGTCGGGGCCGGGTGGTCTCCTAGAGGCGGGGGAAGCGGGCCCGGAGGTCCCACACGACAGGGTTGGCGTCCAGGCCCTCGTGCATGTCGACGAGGTCGGCCAGCAGGTCGTGCAGGAAGTCACGGGCCTCGCGGCGCAGCTCGGCGTACGGGAGTGCGAGGGGCGGCTCGCCCCGGCGGACCCAGTCGGCGGTGACCTCGACCGTTCCGAAGCGGCGCTCGAAGCGCATCAGACAAGCGCTCTCGGTGAAGTCGATCTCGGCTCGGTGCGGCCCGGGCGAACGGCTGCCCAGGGAGTCGCGGCCGAGCCGCTCGGCGATGTCGCACAGCGCCCACGCGAAATCCAGCACCGGCAGCCACCCCCAGCCGGTGGACAGCTCGCGGTCCGTGTCGACGTCCGCGAGGTACACGTCACCGCAGAACAGGTCGTGCCGCAGCGCGGGTGTCCCCACGGTGCCGTAGTCGGTCTGCGGCGGGTCGGGGAAGCGGCGGGAGAGGGCATAGCCGATGTCGAGCACACCCCGATGCTGTCACGGGCGCCTCCCGCCGTATCCGCTCAGGGGAACGGGCCGGGCGCCGGACCGGACACGGGAAGTGTGGGGCGTTCAAACGCGCCACCGCGGCGGGCGCACAGCGGAGGCGGCTGCCTTCACCGTCCCGGCGTGGACGCGGCCCGAGAGGCCGACGCCGTGCGCAGCGCGATCAGCGCGATGTCGTCCGAGGTGCCGGGGTTGTGCCGGTCGACGAGTTCGTCGCAGAAGTGCTCCAGCGGTGCGCTCGCCATCGCCTCGGCCCTTCCCCGCAGTCGTTCCAGGCTGGTGTCGATGTCCTCGCCGGGGCGCTCGACGAGCCCGTCGGTGTAGAGCAGCAGGGTGCTGCCGGGGGCCACGGTCTCCAGGGCGTTGCCCCGGGCGATCTCCGGGGAGATGCCTCCCAGCAGCGGTCCGTGCGAGGCCTCCAGGAAGCGGGAGCGGCCGTCGCCGTTGACGACGAGCGGCGGGGGATGACCGGCGACCGCGTAGTTGAGCTGCCAGTGGCCGTCACCCATCGGCTCCACGCGGCAGAACACGCAGGTCGCCGTGGTCTCCTCGGGTCCGAGGCACTGGGCGGCCAGGTCGAGCCGGCGGACGATGTCGCCGGGGGGCTCGGTGCGGTCGACGGCCAGGCCGCGCAGCATGTTGCGCATCCGGCTCATCGTGACCGCGGCGGCCAGGTCGTGGCCTGCGACGTCGCCGATGACCAGGCTCGGTACCCCGTCCGGCAGCAGGAACGAGTCGTACCAGTCGCCACCGACCTGGGCGGTGGTGGCGCTCGCCCGGTAGCGCGCGACGATCTGCAGGCCGGGGACGTGCGGCGGCGCGGTCAGCAGACTGTGCTGGAGCGCGTTGGCGACCCTCCGGGTGCGGTGCAGCTCCAACGCGTTCCGGAGCGGGCCGTGCGCGTGCTCCAGGATGTCGCGGATCAGTTCGGTGTCCTGGGCCGAGATTCCCTCTCGGGCGCCGCAGACGAACGCCGAGACGACGGCCGCGACGGCGCCGTCGACCAGGACGGGCACCAGCACCCCGCTGTGGGCCCCGGCCCTGACGATCCACGGCGCGAGCGCGGGCGGGGCGAACCCGGGCGGGGCATGGCCCGGCGGGAAGGTGGCACGAGCAGGCACCCGTGAGAGCGCGACATGGGTGAACGCACCGTGGAGGTGCGGGTCGACGCGCTCGTCGCGCAGCGGCGGCAGCCCTGACTCCACACCTCGCCGGGCGGTGGCCGCCACCCGCCGCACGATCAGGCCCTCGGTGGGGGCGGCGTCCTCGGGGGTCTCCGGAAGGAGATAGATGCCGCACTGGTCGGCGAGAGCGGGCACCACGACGTGGCTCAGCGCGGCGAAGGACTCCTCGGCGCTCGAGGCGTCGCCGACCACGGCGGCGGCCCGGGCGAGCAGTGCGGTACGTCGTTCCTCCAACCATTCCTCCTCGATGTCGGAGACGCCGGCCACCCACTCGACCAGGGCTCCGTCCTCCCGCAGCGGCACCGCGCTGAGCCGGCAGTGGCGATGGGAGCCGTCCCGGTAGCGCAACCGGTAGACGTACTCGAAGCGCTCGGGAACCTCCCGTACGGCGTCGGCCCACGCCTTCGCGAGTGCGGGCCGGTCCTCCGGATGGGCGGTCTCCAGCCATCCGTGGCCGATGAGCTCGGCCCGGGAACGGCCGGTGACCTGCTCCCAACCCGAGGCGTCGAACACCCGCCCGGCCGGATCGGCGACCCAGGTCTTCTGCTCGCTGGCGTCCACCAGTCTCTGGAATCGGTGCAGGACCCGCCGCTGGGCCTCGACCTGTCCGGTGACCTCCGTGGAGACCACGAGCACCCCACGCAGGCCGTCCGGTGCGACGGCCGGGGAGAGACTGAAGGTGAACACCTTCTCTGCGGCACCCTCCCCGGGGATGCGCAGCACCACGGGGAGCGCGGCGAGCACGCACGGCTCACCGGTGGCCTGGACGGAGGCGAGCCTGCTCAGGAACTCGGGGCCGGCGAGGTCGGGGAAGGCCCGGTCGAAGGGGGTGCCGAGGGGTGCGTCGCCGAAGAGCCCGCGGTGCCGGGGATTGGCGTACGTCAGTGCGTGGTCGTCACCCCAGGTCGCCGCCACCGCGAACGGCGCGGCGTCGAACGCCTGCGCGGGAAGACCGGGCGCAGGCGGGGCACCACGTCCGCGTGGTGTGGCGGAGGAGGCCAAGCGACGTCACTCCCTACCGGTGCGACGGATACCTCGGGCTCGGAACCTTCGTACCCATTGTCGCCCCGCCACCCGCCCGGGGGCCACGCGGCAGGGGCACCCGGACGACGGCGGCCCGGGCTCCGGCGTGGGGAGCCCGGGCCGGGCCGGTCGGACGTGGAGACGGTCAGACGTTGACGCCGAAGTCCTGCGCGATACCGACGAGGCCGGAGGCGTAGCCCTGTCCGACCGCGCGGAACTTCCACTCGGCGCCGTTGCGGTACAGCTCGCCGAAGACCATCGCGGTCTCGGTGGCGGCGTCCTCGCTGAGGTCGTAGCGGGCGATCTCGGTGCCGCCGGCCTGGTTCACCACGCGGATGAAGGCGTTGCGGACCTGACCGAAGTTCTGGCTGCGGGACTCCGCGTCGTAGATGGAGACCGGGAAGACGATCTTCTCGATCTCGGCGGGCAGCGCGGCCAGGTTGACGTTGATCTGCTCGTCGTCGCCCTCGCCCTGGCCCGTGACGTTGTCACCAGAGTGCGCGATGGACTGGTCCGGGGTGGACCGGTTGTTGAAGAAGACGAAGTGCTTGTCGGAATAGACCGCGCCGGAGTTGTTCACCGCGATGGCGCTCGCGTCGAGGTCGAAGTCCGTGCCGGTGGTGGTGCGGACGTCCCAGCCGAGGCCGACCGTGACGGCGGTGAGGCCAGGCGCCTCCTTGGTGAGCGAGACGTTGCCGCCCTTGGACAGGCTGACAGCCATGGGGATGCCTTTCGTCGTGAATCTCTGGAGTCCGGTTGCTTCCACCCACCACAACGCCGCCGGGCGGCGGCCGGGTTCCCGCCCCATGGAGGAAAAGCCGTGACGGAAGGCGGCCGGTCACGGGAGCATGGGACGCATGTCCGGTCCCCACTTCATCCGCGGCTCCGTCCCCCTGCCGGAGTCCGAGCTGCGCTGGCGCTTCAGCAGGTCCTCCGGACCGGGCGGCCAGCACGTCAACACCACTGACAGCAGCGCCGAGCTGCGCTTCGACCTCGCCGCCACCGAGGCGCTGCCGGAGGTGTGGAAGGCGCGCGCGCTGGAGCGGCTCGCCGGCCGTCTGGTCGGCGGCATCCTCGTCGTACGCGCGAGCGAACACCGCTCACAGTGGCGGAACCGCGAGACGGCCGCGGTACGGATGACGGCTCTGCTCGCAGAGGCGACCGCGCCGCCGCCCGCCCCCCGGCGGAAGAAGCGGATACCCCGCGGCATCAATGAGCGGCGGCTGCGCCAGAAGAAGCAGCGCGGCGACGTGAAGCGGGGCCGCTCCGGGCGCGACTGGACCTGAAGGCCCGGACCGGGCTGCACCACCGCACCCGCGGGTGTCACCGCGACCACCGGGTGTCCCGGGGTGCCGCGGGTGCCGCCGGGAGGCGTCAGCGCATCGCGTGCCGGCCGCGGCGGCGCGGCCGGTCGTTCTTCCCGGGCTTCCCCTCCGCGTCGTCGCCCTTGCGGGAGGAGCGCCGAGCCCTGAGGTACTCGATCGCGATCGGCAGCACCGACAGCAGCACGATCCCGAGCAGAATGGCCTCGATGTGCGCGTGCACGAAGTCGATCTGGCCGAGTGCCGCGCCGAGGAGCGTCACCCCGGCGCCCCACAGAGTGGCGCCGATGATGTTGAAGATGACGAACGACCGGTAGTTCATCCGGCTCACGCCGGCGACGATCGGCGTGAACGTCCGCACGATCGGCACGAAGCGGGCCAGCACCAGCGACTTGGGGCCGTACTTCTCGAAGAAGTCGTGCGCCTTCTCGACGTTCTCCTGCTTGAAGAGCCGCGAGTCGGGCCGTTTGAACAGCGCCGGGCCGACCTTCCGGCCGAAGAGGTAGCCGACCTGGTCGCCCAGGACCGCGGCGACGACGATCAGGCTGCACACCAGCCACAGCGGGTAGTGCAGGTACTGGTCGGTGGCGACAAGCAGGCCGGTGGTGAAGAGCAGCGAGTCGCCCGGAAGGAAGAAGCCGACGAAGAGCCCCGACTCGGCGAACACGATGACGAGAATGCCGATCAGCCCGAAGGTCTGAATCAGGTAGTCCGGATCCAGCCAGCTCGGTCCGAGCGCGAGATTCGTCACGGATGCGGCTCCTCGTCGTGCGGAAGATCGTGCGGCGGGTCGTGCCGGTCGTGCCCGGGGCGTCCGGAGCCACGTGCGAAAGGACCAGGCCCTGACGACGGGGCTCTGGTCCTGCAAGGAGCCCTGCCGACGCGGCTGCGGGCTCGGGACGAACGTCTGCCCCTTCACTCTACAGGGGGCGCACGGAGGGCCCCTCGGTCGGCACGGCGCGCACGGGCCCGCCGAGGCGGCCGGTCGCTGCCGCTCGTCGTCCCGCGGCCACCTGCGTCGACGCCGGTGCGCTGGTCTGCCGGGCGCGGGTGAATCCCGTGCAACCCTCACCCTCACCTGTGCGTCCCATTCACGAACTCTCCTCACCCACCCTCCGGAGCGCCCGTGTACGACGACCAGTCGGCTCGTGATGCCAGTGCGAAAACGACCACTCCTCACCGGACGGGGGTGGGCGTCGGTGCGGTGCTCGTGCTCATAGCGGCCGGGGCTGTCGCCTACGACTCGGCGTCGGCCTCGTCCGCCGGCCCCGAGGACCCGTCCGCCCGGCCGAACCCCGTCGCCGCGCCCGCGTCGGGGTCCCCCGCGAGGGAGGTGCGCCCCTCACCGACCCTCACCGACACCGCGTTGCTGCCCGACCTCGTCGGCACGTCCCTCCAACAGGCCCGGGCGGCAACCGAGAAGGCCGGCTTCTCCCTCTCCGCCTCTCGCGACGCCACCGACCAGGCCCGCGTACAGATCGCCGAACACGCCTGGAAGGTGTGCGCGCAGAATCCCCTGCCGGGCACTCACCCCATCTCCGTGAAGGTCGAGTTCACCGCCGTGAAACGCGAGGAGACCTGCCCGGGGTGAGGCCGTCGCCCGGACGGGCGGCGGCCCTCGGTGCCGATCACGAGGAGGAGTGATGTCAGCCGCTGACGCCGGCCACCGATGACAGAGGCCCCCTGCGATTCCGCGGGGGGCCTGACGAGCTGGAGCCGCCTGTCGGATTCGAACCGACGACCTTCTGTTTACAAGACAGATGCTCTTACCAGCTGAGCTAAGGCGGCGTGGCGCCGTGCCGGGGCGTGGCGCCGTGCCGGGGCGTGGCGCCGTGTGGCTGCAGTGTACCTGGCCGCAGCGGGACGACGACGGGGAGTTTCCCCACGTCCGGCTACTGACAAGCAAGCGGTGGACGGGTTAACGTCACGGAAACCTCCTGCGGGAGGACAATCCCCCTTTACTACGGATCGTCCGGCACGTACCTGCCGGTGAAGGAGTACACAGGCATGGCCACGGTCACCTTTGACAGCGCCACCCGGACCTACCCCGGTGGCGACAAGCCCGCAGTCGACAAGCTCGACATCGACATCGCGGACGGCGAGTTCCTCGTCCTCGTCGGCCCCTCGGGCTGCGGGAAGTCCACCTCGCTCCGGATGCTCGCCGGGCTCGAGGACGTCAACGAGGGCGCCATCCGCATCGGCGACCGCGACGTCACCCACCTCCCGCCGAAGGACCGGGACATCGCGATGGTGTTCCAGAACTACGCGCTGTACCCGCACATGACCGTCGCCGACAACATGGGCTTCGCCCTCAAGATCGCCGGCGTGCCGAAGTCGGAGATCCGGCAGAAGGTCGAGAACGCGGCGCAGATCCTGGACCTCACCGACTACCTCGCCCGCAAGCCGAAGGCGCTCTCCGGCGGTCAGCGGCAGCGTGTCGCGATGGGTCGCGCGATCGTGCGTGAGCCGCAGGTCTTCCTCATGGACGAGCCGCTGTCGAACCTCGACGCGAAGCTGCGCGTGCAGACCCGTACGCAGATCGCCAGCCTCCAGCGCCGCCTCGGCATCACCACGGTGTACGTCACCCACGACCAGGTCGAGGCCATGACCATGGGCGACCGGGTCGCCGTGCTGAAGGACGGGCTGCTGCAGCAGGTCGACTCGCCGCGCAACATGTACGACAAGCCGGTGAACCTGTTCGTGGCGGGCTTCATCGGTTCTCCCGCGATGAACCTGGTCGAGGTCCCCGTCACCGATGGCGGCGTGAAGTTCGGCAACAGCGTGGTCCCGGTGGAGCGTGACGCGCTCAACAGCGCCACGGCCAAGGGCGACACGACGGTCACCGTCGGCTGCCGCCCTGAGCACTTCGACCTGGTGAACGGCGACGGATCCGGCCTCAAGAAGGGCGAGCCCGCCGGTCTGGCCGTATCGGTGGACGTCGTCGAGGAGCTCGGCGCAGACGGGTACGTCTACGGCAACGCGGAGATCGGCGGCAAGCAGAAGGAGCTGGTGATCCGCGTCGCCGGCCGTGACGTTCCAGAGAAGGGCTCCACCATCCACGTCGTGCCGCGTGCGGGCGAGATCCACACGTTCTCCACCTCGACGGGCGA
Source organism: Streptomycetaceae bacterium MP113-05 (assembly GCA_000497405.1). GTDB lineage: Bacteria > Actinomycetota > Actinomycetes > Streptomycetales > Streptomycetaceae > Streptomyces. The sequence goes on from KI547037.1 coordinate 438,808, forward strand.
GCGCCTGGGCGACTGACCGCGAGTCGTGTCCGGCGTGTCCAGCGACACGCCGGACACGTGGACCGCCCGAAGGGTCGCGCATCCGGAACTCCCGGCCGTGCGACCCTTTTTGGCCGTTTCCTGGCGATACTCGTCAACGCAACGCCGCGACTTTCGGAAAATTCCTCCCTCGTCAGAGTGACTGAATGTTGCTCAATCCTCACTCCTCGCTACGATCGCTCCGTGACACACCACGCAGCGAACACAGCAGCCCGCCGAATCGGCCGCTCACTCGCACTCGTGCTGCCCGTCGTCCTGGTCATGTCCGGGACACTCGCGGTGGCCCGGGTGCCCTGGGCGGCTGCGCCCTCCGACTCCCCACTGCTCACCGCGTCCGCGGAGAAGTCGTCGTCCCGTCAGGGAGCTTCCCGGGAACCGCAGGACGTGCTGCGGGACCGCCTGGTGACCGAGCTCCAGGAGAAGGACCCGGGGGCCGCCCTCACCAGCCTTCAGCAGGCGATGCAGCGGCACCCGTCGCTCACCGAGCACTGCACGTCCCTCGCGAAGGCGCTGGGTCGCGCGGCAGTGAAGAAGTACGGTGCCGTGCACCGCGCTCAGGCGTTCTCGCGCCCGGTCTGCGACACCTCGTTCGCAACCGGTGTCGCGCAGATGCGTTAGCGCGAGCCGGCCTTCGACGGCTGTGCGGTGGTACGAGCAGGGCGTGCGTCCACGGGCGCGCGCCCATGCCTGTCTCCCTGCCGGTGCGCCCGTAGGGTGCGCTCATGACCAGTGACGGGCACCCCGAGGCGATCGACCCGCAGCCGCACCGCCCGACACAGGCCGTCGTCCTGGCGGGCGGCCAGGGAACGCGCCTGCGCCCGTACACCGACGACCGCCCCAAGCCGATGGTGGAGATCCCCGGTACGGGCACGCCCATCATCGGCCACCAGTTGGCCTGGCTTGCCGCGGAGGGCGTCACCGACGTCGTCATCTCCTGCGGACACCTCGCCGAGGTGCTCCGGGCGTGGCTGAACGGCGCCGAACTCCCGCTGCGGGTCGAGGTGGTGGTCGAGAACGAACCACTCGGCCGCGGCGGCGGCCTCAAGTACGCAGCTACCTCCCTCCCTCGTCCCGACCAGCCCTGGTACGCCACCAACGGCGACATCTGGACGCGCTTCTCGCTGCGCGGGATGGCGGACTTCCACACCGAACGGGACGCCGTCGCCACGCTGGCCCTCGCTCGTCCGCGCATCCCGTGGGGAGCGGTGGAGACGGACGAGTTCGGTCACGTCCTGGACTTCATCGAGGCGCCGCCCTCGCCCTACCTGATCAACGCCGGCGTGTACGTGTTCTCCGCCGACTTCGCCGGGATGCTGCCCGAGCGGGGCGACCACGAACGGACCACCTTCCCCCGGCTGGCCCGCGAACGGGCGTTGGCCGGCTTCCCCCTGCCGCACGGCGCGTACTGGCGGGCGATCGACACTGCGAAGGACCTCGATGAGGCGGCACGGGACCTCGCCGGGGAGGCGTGAGAACGCCGCGATCGGGGAGGCGTCGAGGAGAGCGGCCCGTCGGCGCGGACGTCTCGGGCCCCGGCCTCCGGCCACCGGCTCGTGAGGCGGTCCGCAGGCCGGCCCGTGACGGCTGGGCCGGGGACACCATCAGAGGAGAGTGCAGACCGACATGTCCATGATGAACAAGATCAAGAGCATGCTGAAGGGCCACGAGAGCAAGGCGGCGAAGGGCATCGACATGGCGGGCCACCTCGTCGACCGCCGGACGCACGGTAAGTACCGCCGCCACGTGAGCAAGGCCCAGAACAAGCTCAAGCAGGAGCTCGGCCGACCGGACGGCCAGGGACGCCCTCCGCAGCGGTGACCGCCCAGCGGCTGGACGTGGGCGCTCAGCCCAGCAGTCCGCCCAGGGCACCTTCCCGCTCGGGCTCGCTCCCGCCGGACGACGTGCCACCACCCGTGGTGCCCCCGGTGGCCGCACCTCCGCCCGTCGAGCTGTCGTCGCCGGACGGCCCGGTGGTGGCGGTCCCGGTGGTGGACGGCGCGACGGGCTGCTCGGGTGCCTGCGGCGCAGCAGGCTGCTGGGGCGCCTGGACGGTCTCCTGCTGGCTCGGCGCGCTCGGCGCGCCGGCCCGGCCACTGGGAGTGCCCTTGCTGGAGGCGGACGGTCCGGGTTCGCCGTCCGTTCCCGGCCCGCGGTCGCCGGCGGTGCCGTCCGTGCGGTTCGTCCTGGACTCGCGCGGCAACGGCTGGCCGGGCAGGTGGTTGACCGGGGGCTCACCCGGCTCGGCGACCCGGGGGGTGTCCGACGTGCGGACTGCGCCACCGAGCACCGCGCCGATCAGCAACGACAGGCCGCAGACGAGGGACGCGATGATCGCGCCGCGCCGGAGCACCCGTCGCCGCAGGTCCCAGATGTCCGCGCGCGGCCCCAGCGTGCGCCACGCTTCGCCGGCGAGCCGGCCGTCCAGTGAGTAGACCGGGGCCCCGGCGATGACCAGCGGGCTCCAGGCGGCCAGGAAGATGATGTCCGGCGTGTCGTAGACCTGCACCGAGCGCCAGCTGACGGTGACCAGCAGAGCCAGCGAGAGTGCCGCGCCGATGCCGGCGGCGGCCCGCTGCCAGAGCCCGAAGATGGTCAGCACACCGACCACGATCTGCAAGAACGCCACGGTGAGGCCCGCGCCGACCGGATGCGACAGGGCGAAGTCGTGCAGCGGGGAAGCGATGGTCCACGGCTCCAGCGAACGCAGCCACGTCACCATCGAGCCGCGGTCGCCGCCGTCGAAGTAGACCGGGTCGCAGAGCTTGGCCATGCCGGCGTACGCCGCGATGAAGCCGAGGAAGATCCGCAGCGGCAACAGGACCATGCCGAGGTTCATCCGACGGCCCGGGTAGTACGCGTGTCGCACCGGATCGTTGCGGCGCTGCCGGCGCGCCTCGGTGCCGTCGTCGTCGTCCGGTCCGCCGGAGTGGTCGTCGTACGCGCCGCGCGCCGCGCGTACACCGGCGAGCAGGGGCTGCGTGTTCCGGGTGGGCGTGCTCTCCGAGGGCCCCGGTTCACGCGGGCCGACGATCTTGGGCGAGGCGTCGTCGATCCGGGGCAGGTCCCGGGTGGCCGGGCCCACCGTCCCCGGCCCGGTCGGGCTCGGGAGCAGGCCGGTGGGCGGCACTCGTACGGCCTGGAGCAGGCGGGTCGCGCCGGTGTCCTCCGGGCCCGCGCGGCCGCTCCACACGAGGGGTGCCCGACGGCGTCCGGTTCTGGGGGCGGCGACGCCCGCGGAAGCCGCATGACGCGCCGCATGGGACGCCCCGTAGGAGGCCGCCGGTGAGGGCTCGGCGCCCGCCCGGGCCCTCGCGGCTGCCCGAGCGGCGCGTAGCCGCGGTGTCTCCAGCGCCGCGCTGCGGGGTGCGGGCCCGGCGAGCAGCACCCGGAAGCTCACGTGGCTGACGATGACCTGGCCCGGGTCTGACGGGACCTTCACCGTGCTGAGCACGGGCTCGTCGTCGGTGAATCCGCGCGTTCCCCCGGTAGGTGTGCGGGGTGTTCTCGTGTCCACACTCATCTAACCGAGTGACGGACGGAGAAGACACTGTCTTGACCCCGTGGATCTGTCCGCGACCCGTCAAGCGAACAGATCACCACACGAAGCGATCGCTTCCGGGCACCCGCGGATCGCCGGTCGCACAGGGGCCCTCGTGACCCCGCGTCCTTCCGAGGTGCCGGGTCGGCCCCCGTCAGGCGCGGCGCCGAGCAGCCTCGTAGAGCACCACGCCGGCAGCCACGCCCGCGTTCAGGGACTCGGCGTCCCCCCCGGGCATCGGAATGCGCACCCGCAGGTCACAGGTCTCCCCGACCAAGCGGGACAGCCCCTTGCCCTCCGACCCGACGACCACCACGACGGGACCGTCCAGCACGTCCAACTCGGTCACGTCCGTGTCGCCGTCCGCAGCGAGGCCGACCACCGTCAGCCCGGCCTTCTGGTACGCCTCCAGGGCACGGGTCAGGTTGGTCGCGCGAGCGACCGGCGTCCGGGCGGCGGTACCGGCGCTCGTCTTCCACGCGCCCGCCGTCATCCCTGCGGCCCGGCGCTCGGGGACGACCACACCGTGGCCGCCGAAGGCGGCGACGGACCGGACGACGGCGCCGAGGTTGCGCGGGTCGGTGACCCCGTCGAGGGCGACGATCAGCGGGTCCTCGCCGTCGTCGAAGGCGGCGGTCGTCAGGTCCTCCGGGTGTGCGTACGCGTACGGCGGCACCTGCAGCACGAGGCCCTGGTGGCTGAGACCGTTGGTCATCCGGTCCAGCTCCGGCCGCGGCGCTTCCATCAGGTGGATGCCGCCGCGCTCACTCGCCAGCCGCAGGGCGTCGCGGACCCGTTCGTCGTTGTCGATGAACTGCTGCACGTACAGCGTCGTCGCCGGGACTCCGTCGCGCAGCGCCTCGAAGACGGAGTTCCGGCCGACGACGAGCTCCGAGCTGCCCTTGCCCTTGCCGGCGCCGCGCCGCGGGTCGGTCTTCCTGCCCTGCGCGCGGCGGGCCTGGGCCTGCGCGACGCGCTGCTTGGCGTGGCCCTTGCGCATCTCGGCCGGCGGGGTGGGGCCCTTGCCCTCCAGCCCGCGACGACGCTGGCCGCCGCTGCCGACCTGCGCGCCCTTCTTGTTGGACGTGCGGCGGTTGCGGCGGGCGCTGTTCCCGGCCATGGGGGTACCTCTGCGTTCTGCGTCGTGGGTCGTGGGTCGGTGGTACGGGTACGGTCCGATTATCCCCGACGGTACGGGTGCACCGAGCCACGGTGCACCCGCCCCGGCCCCGCCGGACCCCGCGCCGCCTTCAGCGCGGGTCAGCGCGGGGAGTCGAGCTCCCAGCGCGGCCCGGAGGCGGTGTCCTCGATGGTGAGGCCGGCGCGCTGCAGTTCGTCGCGGATCGCGTCGGCCGTCGCGTAGTCCTTCCGGCCGCGGGCTGCCTGGCGCTGCTCCAGGACCAGCGCGACCAGCGCGTCGACCACGCCGTGGAGTTCGTCCGCCGCCTTCGCGGAACCGCCACCCGCCCACTGGTCCGCCAACGGGTCCAGACCCAGTACGCCGAGCATGGCCCGCAGGTCGGCCAGGTACCGGGTGACCATCTCCTTGTCCTCGGAGGCGAGCGCCTGGTTGCCGTGCCGGACCGTGGTGTGCACGAGCGCCAGGGCCTGGGGCACGCCGAGGTCGTCGTCCATGGCCTCGGCGAAGTCACCGGGCACCTCGTTCGCCGGTGCCACCTCGCCGGCCAGTTCCGCGGCCCGGTGCAGGAATCCCTCGATACGGCCGAACGCCGCCTCCGCCTCGCGCAGCGACTCCTCGCTGTACTCGATCGTGGAGCGGTAGTGCGGGGTGCCGAGGTAGTAGCGGAGCACGATGGGCCGCCAGCGCCTGACCATTTCGGCGACCAGCACGGAGTTGCCGAGCGACTTGCTCATCTTCTCGCCGCTCATGGTGACCCATGCGTTGTGCACCCAGTAGCGGGCGAACGCGTCACCGTACGCCTCGGACTGCGCGATCTCGTTCTCGTGATGGGGGAAGACCAGGTCGACGCCACCGCCGTGGATGTCGAACTCCCGCCCGAGGTACTTGTGCACCATGGCGGAGCACTCCAGGTGCCAGCCCGGACGGCCTGGGCCCCAGGGGGTGTCCCACTGGGGCTCGCCCGGCTTCGCGGTCTTCCACATGGCGAAGTCGCGCGGGTCGCGCTTACCGGTCTCGCCCTCGCCCTCCGGTTGGCGCAGGTTGTCCAGCTCCTGGTTGGAGAGCTTCAGGTAGCCCTCGTGGGACCGGACGTCGAAGTAGACGTTCCCGTCGGCGGCGTAAGCCTGCCCGCGTTCGATCAGCTCGCGCATCATCGCGATCATCTCGGGGATGTGTCCGGTCGCCCGCGGCTCATAGGTGGGCGGCAGGCAGCCGAGGGCGGCGTAACCGTCGTTGAACGCACGCTCGTTCTCGTACCCGATCGCCCACCAGGGGCGCCCCTGTTGGGCGGACTTGGCGATGATCTTGTCGTCGATGTCGGTGACGTTGCGGACGAACGTCACGTCCAGGCCGCGGTGTGCGAACCAGCGGCGCATCATGTCGAAGTTCAGGCCGGAACGGATGTGCCCGATGTGCGGTGCCGCCTGGACGGTGGCACCGCACAGGTAGATCGAGACACAGCCCGGCCGGAGCGGGACGAAGTCGCGGATCTGCCGGGCGCTGGTGTCGTACAGGCGAATAGTCACGCGACCCAGAATAGTCGGCGGTCGCCGTCCCGGGCGCCTGCCTCGGCGAGCTCCGCGGCTGCCGCCCACCACACCGGGCCCGCAGCCGACCGCCCGGCTCAGAGCCGGCCGGCGACCTTCCGCGGAGAGATGCGGACCACGACCCGTTCGGCGTCCTGGTGCGACTCCGGGTTGAACTCCGCGTAGCTCTTTCCGGTGTACTTCCTCGCCAGCTCGTCGATCAGCTCCCGGCCGCCCTCGGTGGTGAGCGTCGCGGTGCCGCGGATCTCGGCGTAGGTGTAGGGGTTCTCGGCCGGCTGCACCACCACCGTCACCCGCGGGTCACGCTCGAGGTTCCGCGTCTTGCGGCGGTCCACGGTCGTGGAGACCAGCAGCTCCTCACCGTCCCGCTTCACCCAGACCGGCGACACCTGCGGGCTGCCGTCCGGCTGGATCGTCGCGATGTGGACGAAGACGGGGCCGTCGAGAACCTGCTGAAGCTCTTCGGAGAACACGTTCACGTGCTCCTTCCTGCGGGAGTGTGCGGCGGGCGGGGCCTTCTCTCGGCAGCGGCGCGCCTCCGGGGTCGCCGACGCGCCGCCGCCCGTCCCTCACGTACCGGTGCAACCGTGAGACGACCCGTCGTCATTCCCCGCTCGAAGCCGGTCGCACACCACCCAGGCGGGTCTCACACCGGCACCGGGCGGGGTCTCACACCGTCCCCGGCAGCACCAGCGCGGTGGCCACGGCGGCCAGGCCCTCGGCCCGTCCGGTGAGGCCGAGGCCGTCGGTGGTGGTGCCGGAGACGGACACCGGGGCGCCGACCGTCGACGACAGTGCCCGCTCCGCCTCCGCACGCCGCCTGCCGACCTTCGGACGCACGCCGATCACCTGGATGCCCACGTTGCCCACGGTGAATCCCGCCTCGGCGACGATGCGGACGGCCTCCGCCAGCAGCGTGACTCCGGAGGCGCCGGACCACTCGGGACGGGAGGTGCCGAAGTGGGCCCCCAGGTCTCCCAGGCCCGCCGCGGAGAACAGCGCGTCGCAGGCGGCGTGCGCGGCGACGTCACCGTCGGAGTGGCCGGCCAGTCCGTACTCCTCGCCCTCCCAGAGCAGGCCGGCGCACCACAGGTCGCGGCCCCTCTCGAAGGCGTGCACGTCGGTGCCGATGCCGACGCGCGGCACCGGGAACCGCTCCGCCGCGAACGGACCGGTGGGCTGCGGGTCCTGCGGGTCAGAAGCCATCGGTGGCCCTCCTGCGGGCGAGGACGGCCTCCGCGAGGACCAGGTCCAGCGGACGGGTGACCTTGAACGCCTCGACGTGTCCGGGCACGACCACCACCTCGACACCCGTGCGCTCCACCAGGCCGGCGTCGTCCGTGGCTCCGTCACCTTCCCGGGCGACCCGGGCGTGGGCTTCCGTGAGTGTCTCGCGGTCGAAACCCTGGGGGGTCTGCACGGCGCGCAGCAGCGACCTCTCCGGCGTACCGACGACCGGCTCGGGGTCGCCGGTGCGCTCTGCCGGCCGGACCTCCTTGATGGTGTCCGGTACCGGCAGCGCCGGTACGACGGCGGGCGCGCCGTCCCGTACGGCCGCGGCGACCGCGTCGACGGTGTCCACCGGGACCAGCGGACGGGCCGCGTCGTGCACCAGCACGGCGGTCACGTCGTCGGGCAGCGCGGCCAGACCGAGCCGGACGGAGTCCTGCCGGGTCTCGCCACCGGCGACGACCAGCACCTCGGGCAGGGAGTGCTCGTCGAGGAGGTGGCGGACGCCATCGGCACCGTCCGCCGGTGCGACCACGACGACGAGGGACACCGCACGTGCGCGTGCCATCGCGCGGACGGCGTGCACCAGCATCGGGGTGCCGCCCAGGGCCCGGAGGGCCTTGGGGGTGCCGGGGCCCAGCCGGACGCCGCGCCCGGCGGCCGGAATCACCGCGGCGGTACGGGTGCTCCGGTCGGCC
>KI547037.1:447010-452548 GCA_000497405.1 Streptomycetaceae bacterium MP113-05
GCCGGGGCGCCCCCGGCCGAAGCGGAGGAGGAAGCGTGTGACATCGGGTGCGCGTTCAGGTTTGTGTCCTCAGCCGGATTGGGTATGGCCTGGTCGTACCCCCGGCCGGAGGTCGGGGGGTGCCGGGTGCGACACCTCGATCGGACCCTTCCGTGACAGCCGGTCGAGAGAACTGCCCGGGCCCGGCACCGCAGGGCGCATGGGCGTACGACCGGCGTCTGCCGGTCGTGGGTCAGAGCGTACTGAACGCAGTGCAGCCCTGCCGCAGCGCCCGGTGACGGGAGCGTACGGCCAGGGAGACCGCATCGCTCAGTCCCGGGCACCGCGGCAGGGCTGCGGTAGCGGTGACTCGCGGGGAGGCACCGGGGCTGTCTCGGGAGGTCCGGCGCCGAGGAGGGCGTCGAGGCTCCGCAGGGGTTTCAGGAGGCGAGGACCTCGTCGAGCAGCGCCTCGGCCTTGTCCTCGTTGGTCTTCTCCGCCAGTGCCAGCTCGCTGACGAGGATCTGGCGTGCCTTGGCGAGCATCCGCTTCTCGCCCGCCGACAGACCGCGTTCGCGTTCGCGTCGCCACAGGTCACGCACGACCTCGGCCACCTTGATCACGTCGCCGGAGGCGAGCTTCTCGAGGTTCGCCTTGTAGCGGCGGGACCAGTTGGTGGGCTCCTCGGCGTACGGCGCGCGCAGCACTTCGAAGACCTTGTCCAGGCCCTCGGAACCGACGACGTCCCGCACACCCACGAACTCCGCATTGTCCGCCGGTACACGCACGGTCAAGTCGCCCTGTGCGACCTTGAGAACCAGATAGAGCTTGTCCACGCCTTTGATCTGGCGAGTTTCGATGGCCTCGATCAGCGCGGCCCCGTGATGGGGATAGACCACGGTGTCGCCAACCTTGAACGTCATGTGTCAGGTACCCCTTCCGTGGCTTCCAGTCTAACACGTGACGGGACCACCCTGAATGGCGTTTCCGCAGGTCAGAACGCATCTCGGGGCTTGACAAGCGATAGGTGGTCATGCTGCACACCCCGAGTGAAACAGTGAATTCGCAGGTCGGGGCACCTCTACGCGGGTACGCAAACCTGCCACGGAACACCCGGCAAGAAGGGGAAAACGTGGGCCGAATGCCCGTTTTGCCCGCTTCTCGAGATGATTCGTTCGCCCGTTCTCCGGAAATTGATCAGCCGTCCTCCGGTGAGCCGATCAGGTCATCCGACCCGATCAATTCCGGCGACGTTCTCTCATTCTTTCCCGGGAATCCCTGCGCCCGGTCCCACCTGTTCCGGCCACCCGTCAGGGCGCGAACCCGCGGGGGCGGTCACCCGCCGCGCCGGAGGGGCGGCTGCAGCCCGCCGGCGCGGAGTCGGTAGCCTGTGAGGTCACAACCGACCACCGTCCGCGACCGGGCCCGCCGTTCGGCCGCCAGAGCTCGTTCCAGGAGTTGCCGCCGCCGTGAGCAGCAGCCTTCGACGCGGCACCCTCGCCGCCACCGCCCTCGCCGCCTGCACCCTCACGCTCGCCGCGTGCGGTGCGGGAACCGACGCCGCGACCCAGCTCATCGAGCCGGACACCGCACGCGTGCAGGTCGGCCCGATCAAGATCCAGGCCGTCAACATCATCACCACCGACGGCGGAAAGGGCCCCGTCGGCGTGTCGGCACGCATCTTCAACAACAGCGACAAGCCGCAGACCCTCGAAGCCGTCCGCATCAAGGGCGTCGACGGCCGGTTCAGGCTCAGCCCGCCCCCCGGCGAGGACACGATGACCGTGCCGGCCGGGGGCGTGCTGGCGCTCGGGGGCAAGGGCCACGCCGCCGCGCTGGCGCCGGAGCCCGGTTCGATCACCCCGGGCAACCTGCAGCCCGTCACCTTCGTCCTCAGCCGCACCGGCAAGGTCGAGTTGCGTGCCGACGTGGTACCGGCCGGCCAGGGCAACAACGCGCAGTACGGCCCGAGTGCGGCGCCGACCCCGTCCGGCGCCCCCACCGGTGACCCGTCGCCGCGACCGAGCGGTCCGTCCAGCGAGCCCACCGGGTCCGTGACGGGCTCTCCCACAGCCGGTGCGGAGACCCAGGAGCCTGCCGCCGGGGAGTCCCCGGCCGGCGAGTAGTCCCGGTGAAGCCGTACCGGGCAGGGGCCCGGCGGGATGTCCGCCGGGCCCCTGCCCGTCAGGCGGGGTGCGCCTGTCAGGGCTCGAACTTGTAGCCCAGCCCGCGCACCGTCACCAGGTACCGGGGCGCCCCCGGGTCCGGCTCGATCTTCGCCCGCAGGCGCTTGACGTGCACGTCCAGGGTCTTGGTGTCGCCGACGTAGTCCGCGCCCCACACCCTGTCGATCAGCTGCATGCGGGTCAGCACCCGGCCCGCGTTCCGCAGCAGCATCTCCAGCAGGTCGAACTCCTTCAGCGGCAGGTCGACCTTGCCGCCGCCGACCGTGACCACGTGGCGGTCGACGTCCATCCGCACCGGCCCGGCCTCCAGCGCGGCGGGCTCGACCTCCTCCGGCTCTCCGCGGCGCCGCAGCACCGCGCGTACCCGGGCGACCAGCTCCCGGGAGGAGAACGGCTTCGTCACGTAGTCGTCGGCCCCTATCTCCAGGCCGACGACCTTGTCGATCTCGCTGTCCTTGGCGGTCACCATGATCACCGGAACGTTGGAGCGTCCGCGCAGCTGCCGGCACACCTCCGTACCGGGCAGGCCCGGCAGCATCAGGTCGAGCAGCACCAGGTCGGCACCGTTCCGTTCGAACTCGTCCAGTCCCTCCGGCCCCGTGGACGCCACCGCGACCTCGAAGCCTTCCTTGCGCAGCATGTACGAAAGTGCGTCGCTGAACGATTCCTCGTCCTCGACGACGAGCACTCGGGTCACGGGAGGACCTCCGGGGCGTCAGATGTACGTAGATGTGATTCGGGTGTGTTCCGGTACGGCACCGTGCCGTCTCCCTCGTCGAAGGCGGCCGGCTCCTGCAGTGCACCGCTCAGGTGGTCGTGGTGCCGGTCGGTGCCGGCACCCTGCGCCTCCGCCCTCTCCCGGGCGCCGCCCGCCTCGGGCAGCCGCAGGGTGAAGGTGGAGCCCTGGCCCTCCGCGCTCCACACGGTGACCGTGCCGCCGTGTGAGGCGGCCACGTGCTTGACGATGGCGAGCCCGAGACCGGTGCCACCGGTGTCGCGGGAGCGGGCCGGGTCGACGCGGTAGAACCGCTCGAAGATCCGCTCCTTGTCCATCGCGGAGATGCCGATGCCCTGGTCGGTGACCGCGATCTCTATGAGGTCCCCGCCGGGAACGGCGATGCGCCGCCCGGAGATGCCGACCCGGGTGCGGGCCGGCGAGTAGTTGACGGCGTTCTCGACGAGGTTGCCGAGCGCCGCGGCGAGCTGCCCGCGGTGCCCCCACACGCGGAGCTCCTCCGTGCCCCCGGGTGCGAGGAGTATCTGCTTGTTGGACGCCGACTGGCGGCAGCGGTCCAGAGCCTCCTCGACCAGTTCGGCGACGTGCACCGGCTCCGCGTCCTCCAGCGGGTCGTCGTTCTGCACCCGGGAGAGGTCGATCAGCTCCTGGACCAGGCTGGTCAGCCGTGTCGCCTCGTTCTGCATCCGGCCGGCGAACCGTTCCACGGCCTCCGGGTCGTCCGAGGCGTCCATCACGGCCTCGGAGAGCAGCGACAGCGCACCGACCGGGGTCTTCAGCTCGTGGCTGACGTTGGCGACGAAGTCGCGGCGCACCGCCTCGATCCGCCGGGCCTCGGTCAGGTCCTCGACCAGCAGCAGCACCAGGCGGGACCCGAGCGGCGCCACCCGGGCGGAGACGGCGAGGGCGTCGCCGCCCCGGCCGGAGCCGCGTCGCGGCAGGTCCAGCTCGATCTGCCGTATCTCCCCGTCGCGCCGCGTGTCGCGGGCCATCCGCAGCATCTCGTCCACGGCCAGCCGCCCCCCGCGCACCAGCCCCAGGGCGTATGCGGCCGAGCTCGCCTTCACCACGGAGTCGGCGTCGTCCAGCACGACGGCGGACGAGCGCAGGACGGACAGGACGGTGTCCACGCCCGGCGGCAGCGTCACGGGGTCTGTGTGCAGGGTGGTACGCGTGGGGCGCGCCTGCTCCCGCTCGCTCCACCGGAACGCCAGCACGGCGATCACGCCGGTACAGACACCGGCGATCGCGGCCACTGCGGCGACTGCCGCGTTCACGTCCATGGCTCCCAGGTTATGCGGCGGGAACGAGACGCCCCCAGCCCTTCCGGTACGGTCGCGAACACTCGTCCCTCAGAGTTCATCTCGGCGTCGGGACTGATTCACTTGTGCGGCCGGAACCGGACGCATTCCGCCCCGAACGTGGGGCAGGGGGCGAAACACCCGGTCGGAGCAATCGGCCGTCCGCCCCCAGGACACGCCACGCGAGGAAGGACACGTATGCGGGACGCGTACCACGAGGAGCTGGACTCTATCGGCGACAGCCTGGTGGAGATGGCACGGCTCGCAGGCTCCGCGATCGGGCGCGCCACCACGGCGATGCTCGATGCCGACCTCGAGCTGGCCGAGAGCGTCATCGCCGCGGACGAGAAGGTCGACGACCTCCAGCGCGAGCTGGAGACCAAGGCCATCCGCCTGCTCGCCCGCCAGCAGCCGGTCGCCACCGACCTGCGGATCGTCGTCACCTCGCTGCGCATGAGCGCCGACCTGGAGCGTTCGGGGGACCTCGCCCAGCACGTGGCGAAGGTCGCCCGGCTCCGCTTCCCCGACTCACCGGTGCCACGCGACCTCCAGGCCACACTCCTGGAGATGGGACAGCTCGCGCAGCGACTGATGGCGAAAGCCGCTGAGGTGATCGTCACCAAGGACGTCGACGCCGCGCTCCAGCTGGAGCACGACGACGACAGGATGGACGATCTGCACCGCACTCTCTTCCAGCACCTGATGGACGACCGCTGGCAGCACGGCATCGAGACGGCCGTCGACGTCACCCTGCTCGGCCGGTACTACGAGCGGTTCGCCGACCACGCGGTGTCGGTGGCCCGGCGCGTCGTCTACCTGGTCACCGGTGACTACGTCGACGAGCTGCCCGAGGGCGCGGGCGGTTCCGGCGCAGGCCCGACCGCGGGTACCGACAGCACGGAACCCGCCGAGAGCGCGTGACGCCGCAGGAACTCCGCGGGTGAACCGGCGCACGGCGGACGCCCCGCCGCGCTCTGTCACACTTCCGCGCGCCGGGGTGGGGCACGGATAGCACCCGCCCCGGGCGGGCACGTCTCGGAACGCATGTCCGTCCCGCCCGAAGAGGAGGAACCATGCCCCACCCACTCTCACCCGTCTCCCGCGACAGCCCGCCCTCGCCGGTCCTCGGCGCCTGCGGCTGCGGCTCCAGCTGCGGATGCGGCTGCCAGTCCGGCGGCTCCTGCCAGTGCGGCGGCAGCTGCTGCGGCGACTGACACGGACGCACCGCGGCGAAGGGCCCGACCGCTGTGCGGCCGGGCCCTTCGGGCCGAAGCGGACGTCCAGCCTCAGGAGCGGCATCGAGCGCTGATCGCCGTGGCGGGGGGGGGCGCGCCCG
>KI547037.1:452558-462091 GCA_000497405.1 Streptomycetaceae bacterium MP113-05
TGAACAAGGTGCTCGAACTCATGGGCGCCCTGTGAGGGAGAGCTCTCACCCGTGTCCCAGGGCGAACTCTGCCAGTCGCGCGCTCCCCGAATTCAGCCCCATCCTGGCACCCGAACGCGTGGGCCCGATGGCCGACCGCCGCTGTGCCAGGTGGGCCACTGGGCTCTCAGGATCGTGCGTCCCCGGCCAGTGTCTCCGCGCCGCCCGGCGCATGCTGTGCCGGTACCCGCGTGACCTCGCACGTTGGCGGGGACGGGCTGGGGCCGCCGGAGCTCCTACGGCGGAAGACCGCGCGCAGGCGCGTACCCACGGCACGATAGAAGCGGTCCGGTACGAACACGGCATCAGCGATGATCATCGCACCCGAGAAGAACGGCAGCCCCATGAGGACGCCGATACCCGCATGCATGCCCAGTGTCATCACCAGCAGCGGGTACTTGACCTTGCTGAACAGGACGAAGGGGAAGGAGACCTGGATCAGGACGGTCGCGTAGCCCACGACCGTGAGGAACAGGAGGTGTTCCGAGAGGAATCCGGACAGCGCGGGCCAGGGCTGGAACAGGCTGAGATGCATGACGTAGTGCAGCGCAGTCCCGTTGCCCCAGGTATCGCCCTGCACTTTGTAGAGACCGGCCGCACCGTAGATGAAGCAGACCTGAGCGGCGATGACGAACATGCCGCAGTTGTGCAGCAGCGTGATCAACTGCCGCCTGGCGACTGCCAGCTCGCGGAGTACGGGGGACGGGCCGGGCCGGGACGTTCGCGGCGAGCGGCGGCGGAGTCGGCGGGAGTCGAGCGACCAGCGCCTGCCGCAGGCGGTGAGGCAGAGGTACAGCGCCATGAGGAGAGTGAGGTTATCCCCGCCGTCGGAGCTGAAGATCGCCCGCGCATGGAACGAGGCCACCACGACGGCGAACAGCACGGAGGTCACTCTGGTGCGCCATCCGGCCGCGAAGAGCAGCGAGACGGTGAGGGCGAGCACGTAGCAGAGCTCGAAATACAGCTGGCTGTCGGACAGCGTGAGAAAGCTGCGCCAGCCGGTCTGGTCGAAGAGCTGCCGCGCGAGAGCGGGAGTCCAGGGCGCTCCGGGCCCCCACATCTCCTGCCGGTGTGGGAGCTCCCGCAGCAGGAAGGCGAAGTAGAGCAGGCCGTATCCGATCCGCAGCACGGCCGCTCCGTACAGGGAGACGGGCCGTTCGACCACGGCGGCTCGCAAGGCGCCGAGGCGGTGGAGCACATGCTTCGACGACAGCGGGGAGGCCGTTTCGGTCCTGTCAGCGTGCATCGCTTTCCACCTTCCACCACGGCAGCTTCCGTGTTTCCGCAGTCTGCGGGGCCGGCTGGGTGCCGGGGCGGGTAGGGCCCGGGATCGGCCGGGTGACCACGCGGAGCTGAAGGGCCTGGAACGCGCCACCGCGTTCGGCTGAAATCCGCCCAGCGGCGATGTTGCGCAGGTAGTTACGCATCATCAGGGCCCGTTCGGAGGGGGACTCGTCACTGGTGCCGTGCATCTCGAGATAGGCGTTCCACGCACGACGCAGGGTGTTCTGCGCCGTGTGGCTGGGCGCGATGTGGTGCCTCACCGCTTCGTTGTCCAGGGCCGTCAGATCGAACCACCGACTGACGACGGGGTCACCATTCGACGAGGTGTTCCGGGTTCGCACCGAGATCTGCCGACTCACCGATTCGGGATTCGGTGCGAACAGTCGCCAGTTCTGCTCGAAAAGCGGGTAGACCCAGGAGTTGATCTGTCTCTCGTAGCGCTGGGACACGAGACTTGCTGGGGCCACGTGGAAGAACACGAGGACGAGATGGAGGAGGGTCACGAGCAGGCTGAGTGCCACTGCCCCGCTGACGAGGTTCCTGAGGTGCCGCGAGAGGGCCGCCGAACCTCTGGGCGCCGCTCCCCGGTGCCCGAGCGGCGGGGCGGAGGGAGGCGGGGTACATGGACCGTCATCCGGGTCCTTCACCCCCACCCGCTCCATGTCGTTCGTTGCGTGGTCACGCCCGGCGTCTTCCATCTCCGACCGACGTCCTCTTCTCACGTTCGTACACTTCAGCGCCATGGGGGTGGGCGGCGGCGTGGAGACGCCGCCGCCCACCGATCCGCTGCTCCGCACCATCGACGCGGATCAGCGCATCACCCAGTCCGGCCCGGGAGCGGGAGACTAGGACGCGGCCATGTGGCGCGGGTCCTGGCCGTGGTGCTCGCCCTGGTCCTGGCCGTGGTGCTCACCCTGGTGCTCACCCTGGTGCTCGCCCTCCCCGTGGCACTTCCCGTGGTCCCGGCACTTGTCGTGGTCCCGGCACTTGTCGTGGTCGCGGCACTTGTCGTGGTCGCGACACTTGTCGTGGTCCCGGCACTTGTCGTCCTTGCCACCGCCGCCGGTGGTGGCGCCCGTCGTGCCTCCGGTGGTGGTGGCCCCGGTGGTAGCGCCCGTCGTGCCTCCGGTGGTGGTGGCCCCGGTGGTACCGGCCGTGGTGGTGTTGCCCGCGATGGCTCCGCCGAGGACGCCGCCGAGCAGACCGCCGTTGGTGGTCGCGCCGTTGGTGGTCGCACCGTTGGTGGTCGCGCCGTTGGTGGTCGCACCGTTGGTCGCGCTACCGCACTCGGGCGTGTTGATCACGTTGTTGTCCATGGTCACCGAGCCGTTGCGGGCGAGCGCACGGCCCTCGATCGTTGCTCCGTTGTTCAGAGTGATCGAGGTGAGTGCCATGATGGTGCCCACGAAGGTGGTGTCGGTGTCGAGTGTCGCCGAGCTGCCGACCTGCCAGAAGACATTGCAGGGCGAGGCACCATTGATGAGTTCGACGCTGCTGTTCGGGGCCGTGATCAGCGTCGAGCCCACCTGGAAGACCCAGACTGCGTTCGGGTCGCCTTGGGCGTCCAGAGTCAGGGTGCCCGTAAGGCCGATGGAGGAGGAGGCGTTGTAGACGCCGGGAACCAGAGTCTGGCCGCCCAGGTCACCGGCGATGCTGGCGTCCGGGGCCTGGCCTGCGGCATCGTTGTAGGCAATGACCAGGTCGCTCTGGGCCTGGAGGGCCACGGCGTCTGCGGAGTGTACGGCGCCGTTCACGATGCCGGGCGGGAAGCCGCTGATCGCTGTACCCGGGCTCACGCCGAGATCGCCGTTGAGGACGGTCGGACCGGTGTTGGTGACCGACTGTCCACCAAGTACGGCGAAGCTCTCCGTGGTGCCGAGCGGAACCGCGGTCGCGATGGCGTACGTCTGCGTCGCGGTCAATGCGACCGCGGTGACAGCGATGGTCACTACCCCCGCCAACCACGCGAGCACCGCGCGCCAGCCTGGCGCTCTGTTTTCATTCAAGGACATCTGCAGCCCACTCCTTCGGGGAAGAGAACAGTCGGCAAGGGCCCTCCACGGTGACCGTGAAGAACGAGCGGCTTCTCTCCTCCACTGGGACCAGTCCCGATGGGACACCAGAGAGAAGAGTCGTCGGCAGACTAGCCAGATGACCTCTTTGACTTTGGGAGGACGCGAACAAGAGCGTTTACTTTTCGCCGAATACAGCAACGGGAAAAGTATGTAGATCCGAATTTACCCCTGGGAAGCAAGATTTCGACCGCTCCATCGACTGGAGAATGCACTCCTCGCCGTCAAAGCTGCCCGCCCCAGAGTGGATGGGGCGGGCGCGAGCAAGCGGGCGGAAATTTCCGTGTCAGCATCACTGACGTACAGGAAAACCCGTTCCTCGAAGCGGGATCCGTCTACACCTGGAAAACCGCGGGAGAGAACACCCCTGAGGAACATACTCCTCGACAAAGCCTCGGGAGTGGGGAGAACCCCGATCCGGAACCGGGACTCCAAGCCGTACTTTACCCCGGACGCACCCTGACGGCCCGCATACGAAAGAGCCCCCTACCGGCGGGAAAATCCGCTGGTAGGGGGCTTCTGCGTGGGCGGCTACTTCTTCTTGCCCTGGTTCTTGACCGCTTCGATGGCCGCCTTGGCGGCGTCGGGGTCGAGGTAGGTGCCGCCGGGCTTGACGGGGCGGAAGTCGGCGTCGAGCTCGTAGGAGAGCGGGATGCCGGTCGGGATGTTGAGGCCGGCGATGTCCGTGTCGGAGACGCCGTCCAGGTGCTTGACCAGTGCGCGGAGCGAGTTGCCGTGGGCGGCGACGAGGACGGTGCGGCCGGCGAGGAGGTCGGGGAGGATGCCGTCGTACCAGTACGGCATCATGCGGCCGACGACGTCTTGGAGGCACTCGGTGCGGGGACGCAGCTCGCTGGGGATGTCGGCGTAGCGCGCGTCGCCGCTCTGCGAGAACTCGGCGCCGTCGGCGAGCTCCGGCGGCGGAGTGTCGTACGAGCGGCGCCACAGCATGAACTGCTCCTCGCCGAACTCGGCGAGGGTCTGGGCCTTGTCCTTGCCCTGGAGCGCGCCGTAGTGGCGCTCGTTGAGGCGCCAGCTGCGGTGGACGGGGATCCAGTGGCGGTCGGCCGACTCGAGGGCGAGGTTCGCCGTGCGGATGGCCCGCTTCTGGAGCGAGGTGTGCACGACGTCGGGGAGCAGGCCTGCGTCCGTCAGCAGCTCTCCGCCGCGGACGGCCTCCTTCTCACCCTTGTCGGTCAGGTTGACGTCCACCCAGCCGGTGAACAGGTTCTTCGCGTTCCACTCGCTCTCGCCGTGGCGGAGCAGGATCAGCTTGTACGGTGCGTCGGCCATGCGTCCGAGCCTAGACGACGTGCGCGGAGCAGCCGGGGGACGGTCCGGGAGGCGGGCGTCCCGGTCAGGAGTCCTCGCGCCCCTCGCCGGTGAGGTGGGCGAAGGCGGCCAGGTTGCGGGTGGACTCGCCGCGTGAGGTGCGCCAGGCGTACTCCTTGCGGATGGCTGCGGCGAAGCCCATCTCCAGGAGGGTGTTGAAGGAGCCGTCGGCGTTCTCCAGGACGGTGCCGAGCAGCCGGTCGATCTCCTCGGGGGTGACGGCGGACAGCGGGAGGCGGCCGACGAGGTAGATGTCGCCGAGCGTGTCGATGGCGTAACTCACGCCGAACAGGCGGGTGTTGCGCTCCAGGAGCCAGCGGTGCACTTCAGCGTGGTTCTCGTCGGGGTGGCGCACCACGAAGGCGTTGACGGAGAGGGAGTGCCGCCCGACCACGAGGGAGCAGGTGGTCGACAGTTTGCGGGTGCCCGGAAGGGTGACGACGTACGTGCCGTCGGAGGGGTTCTCCCAGTCGAGTTCGGCGTCCCGGAGCGACTGCTCCAGTGCGGCGGTCGGTGACGTCGGCGTCGGCTCAGCCATGCAGTGATCGTAGGCGACGGCGCCGGGACTGCAGAGCGGCGGTGTACGTCTCGGCCGTGGCTGCGGCTGCCGCGTCCCAGCCGAAGTCCGCCGCGTGGCGGGCGGCGGCCTCTCCCATGCGGCTGCTGAGAGTGTCGTCGTCGACGAAGCGGCGCAGCGCTCGGGCGTAGTCGGCCGGGTCGTGGCCGGGCATGAGGAAGCCGCTCTCCCCGTCGCGGACTGCCACCGGCAGGCCCCCGACGGCTGCGGCGACGACCGGTGTGCCGCAGGCCTGCGCCTCGACGGCGACCAGGCCGAACGATTCGCTGTACGACGGCATCACCAGCACGCTCGCCGCCCGGTACCAGTCGGCCAGTTCGGGCTGTTCCACGGGCGGGCGGAACCGGACCAGGTCGGCGATGCCGAGGCGGGCGGCGAGCTTCTGCAGCCCTTCCGGCTTGGCGAGGCCGCTGCCGCTGGGCCCGCCGACGACGGGGACCAGGAGGCGGGAGCGCAGCGAGGGGTCCGCGTCGACGAGGTGCGCGACGGCGCGCAGCAGGATGTCCGGGGCCTTGAGCGGCTGGATGCGGCCGGCGAAGAGCGGGATCAGCGCGTCCTGCGGGAGTCCGAGGCGGGCGCGGGCCGCGGCTCGGCCCTCCGCGGGGGAGAAGGTCTCCAGGTTCACGCCGGGGTGCACGACGGCGGTGCGCGCCGGGTCGGCGTCGTAGTGGTGCACCAGGTCGCGGGCCTCTTCGGCGGTGTTGCCGATGAGCCGGTCGGCGGCTCGCACGATCTGCTGCTCGCCGATCACGCGGGCGGCCGGTTCGGGGGTGTCGCCCGCGGCGAGGAAGGTGTTCTTGACCTTCGCCATGGTGTGCATGGTGTGCACCAGGGGCACGCCCCAGCGCTGCGAGGCGAGCCAGCCGACATGCCCGGACAGCCAGTAGTGGGAGTGCACCAGGTCGTAGTAGCCCGGGCGGTGCCCGGCCCATGCCTGCATGACGCCGTGGGTGAAGGCGCACAGCTGCGCAGGCAGCTCCTCCTTGGCCAGCCCTTCGTGCGGCCCTGCGTCCACGTGCCGGACGAGTACGCCGGGGGTGAGCTCGACGGACGGAGCGTGGGTGCCGGTGGTGGCGCGGGTGAAGATCTCGACCTCGATGCCGGCTGCGGCCAGCTGCCGGGCCAGCTCGACGATGTAGACGTTCATGCCGCCCGCGTCGCCGGTTCCGGGCTGGTGGAGCGGGGAGGTGTGCACGCTCAGCATGGCGACGCGGCGCGGACGGCGCGACGGGAGGAGGTGGCGCGGAGACGGGAGCACGCCGTACGTGTGGGTGCCCGGCGAGCTCACGGGCGCCGTGCCGTGCGGCGTGCGGGGTCGGCTGCGGAGGCCGCCGCCGAGCCGGGGTACGTACTGGCTCACGTCGCCTGCCTCCTGAAGGGGGTGGTATGCGACCGCTACAACGCCAGGGGGGTTGCCCGGAATTTCGACTTTGCCGAATCGTGACGATCCGGCGGGCCGGATAGGGTCGCGGCATGGTCGGCCGCCTCCCCTCTCGCCCCGTCGGGACAGTGACCCGCGGTACGACGAACCCCAACCGTCTGCGCCGCATGGACCGGTGGATCACCCACGTCCACGCACCCGCGCTGCGCCGCGCGGCCTCCGCGCCCCTCGCCGTCGACCTGGGCTACGGCTCCGCCCCGTGGACGGCCGTCGAGCTGCTCACCCGGCTGCACCGGGTGCGCCGGGACGTCCAGGTCGTCGGCCTGGAGATCGACCCGGCCCGCGTCACCGCCGCACGGCAATACACCCGCGACGGCCTCACCTTCCGCCGGGGCGGTTTCGAGATCCCGCTCGACCGGCGCCCGCTGCTGATCCGTGCCGCGAACGTGCTGCGCCAGTACTCCGAGGACGAGGTCCCCGGGGCGTGGGAACGCCTGTGCTCCGCCCTGGCCCCCGGCGGGCTCCTCGTCGAGGGCACCTGCGACGAGATCGGCCGGCGTCACGTCTGGATCGCGCTCGGCCCGGAGGGCCCGCGCACGGTGACCTTCGCCGCACGTCTGGCGACCCTCCGGCGCCCCTCCGACCTGGCCGAGCGCCTCCCGAAGGCGCTCATCCACCGCAACGTCCCGGGCGAGCCGGTCCACGCCTTCCTGCGCGAACTCGACCACGCCTGGTCGGCCGCCGCCCCGTACGGTGCGTTCAGCGCACGCCAGCGCTGGATGCGGGCGGTGCAGTCACTCGCTGCCGACTGGCCGCTGCTCGACGGCCCGCGCCGCTGGCGCCAGGGCGAGGTCACCGTCCGCTGGCACGCCCTCGTACCGGCCGGGGCGGCAGGCCGGTGAGGACGGCTCCCAGCGCACTGCGCACTCCCGGGGCGCGACGCGAAGCCACTGCCCCGGTGCGCGACCTACGGGTGCTCACCCGGCGGCGCCGCGGCAGCGTGAGCACCTTGAAAAACGCCTCGCCCCCGCTCACCTCGCACGGTACGGTCGCCCGGGTGCTCTCGCCGCGGGGAACCCTGAGACCCGTGCGACCACCCGGGGAAGTTCCCACGCCGAGAGTAGGTTTTTTCGATGGCATGCCGTATCGGTGAGCTCGTGCTCGGTTGCCGCGACCCCGAGGTGCTGGCGCGGTTCTGGTGCGAGGTGCTGGACTTCGTCGTGCTCGACCGCGAGGACGACGGCACGCTGGAGATCGGCCCGCGCGAAGGGTTCGGCGGCCCGCAGCCGACGATCATCCTCAGCCGCAGGGACGAGCCGGAGAAGGGGAAATCCCGGCTGCACATCGATGTGAACGCCACCGACCGCGACCAGGACGCCGAGCTGGAACGCCTCCTGTCGGCCGGGGCGGAACGCGTCGATATCGGCCAGACCGGGGAGGAGCAGTGGCACGTCCTCGCCGATCCCGAAGGCAACGAGTTCTGCCTGCTCAAGGCCCGTATCAAGCAACTCTGACAGCCACGGCCGACGACGCGGCCGAGCCGGTGACGGCGGGAGTGTTCGTGAGCAGCGAGGCAAGGGGCCGAGCGGGCGGGCTCCGGTCGTCGAGCTCACGGAAACGGCGGCCGTCGGGAGCCGGGCGCCCGGTCAGAAGACCGGCAGGGCGAGCAGCGAACGGTCCAGCAGGGAGAAGACGCGGTTCCCGTCGGCGGTGACCCAGCGGCGTTCGGCGACGGGCATCTCGTACGTGAACGCCTGGTCCCCGGTGTCTGCGAACAGCGCGAAGACGTCCGTCGTGACGCCGCCGTCCCCGAGGCCCCAGATGCCGCCGCCCTGCGGGGCGAGCGGCGCATCGCCGTAGGCGCCCGCTCCGGCGGCGTGGCAGATCTCCTTGCGGTCGCTGCGCCGCAGGCGTAGCGGCCACTCCCCCGTGACGTAGACCGCGTGTGCGTCGACGGCGGGCGGGCCCCAGCTCTGCGGCCGGTCGTAGATGTCGCGCTTGTCGAGCGTCCACTGCGCGTCGCCGTCGGCCAGCGTGCGAGCGGTGAGGTTCTTGCCGTTGAGGTACACGGTGTCGCCGTAGGCCGCGGGCCGGATCTGGATGTCGTCGGACTGTTCCGCGAGCCGCCACGCCTCCGTGCCGTCGTCTGTGCGTACGACCAGCACGTCGCCCTCGGAGCTGCGCAGTACCAGTCGGCCCCGCCCGGCCACTCCTGGCGGGAGGATCTTGCCGCGGAAGGCGGAGGGGAACCGCGCGGTCCACCGGACCTTCGCGTCGGAACGGCCGATGCTGCGCAGCCTGCCGTCCTTCGTCAGCACGTAGACCGCTGCGCCGTCAGCGGCCAGCAGCTCGTCCGCCTCAGCGGCGGGCGCCTTCCACTTGGGCTTCCCCGTGGCGGGGACGTAGGTGCGCAGCACCCCCTCGTCGTCGACGGCGGCCACCAGTCGGTCGGAGAGCGAGAGATAGCGGCCGGTGGCCTTCACCTCGGACGCGGTCCACCGTTCCTCGCCGTCCACGACGTTGCGGGCACGGAGGCCGCCACCCAGCGCCCCGTAAACCACGACGTCGCGTACCGGCAGCGGTGCCGGGGTGTCGTCGCTGAGGATGTCGAACTTCCCCCACAGGCGCTTCGGCGGCTCCTCGCCGACGACGAAGTCACCCGCGTCCGCGGACAGCAGGTGTGCCTTCGGCGTGCGCACGGCCTGCGGGATGTCGAACGGGTCGTCGCGCTTCCCGTCCTGAGCGAGCCACCAGGCCGCCCCGCCACCGCCCGCTGCGAGCAGCGCGCCGCCGGCCGCGAACCCGACGACCAGGCGACGTCGCGTCACCGGCGTCCCGCCCCCCGGGC
>KI547037.1:462101-465356 GCA_000497405.1 Streptomycetaceae bacterium MP113-05
TCAGCCGGACCATGTCGTCTTCCCGCCGTTTGATGTCGTCGGCGAGCGGGCCACGCCGCCAGACCCGTTCGGCTCTCTTGGGCGGGGCGAAGGCGGCGACTATCCGGTCGGGATGCGGTCGGTGCGCCGGGTCCTTGGCGAGGCAGGGCGCGATGAGCGCGCGCAGCGGCTCGGGCAGCGCACCGAACTGCGGCTCGCCGTGCACCACGTTGTACTGGAGGGCGGCCACGTGACCGCCGTCGAAGGCACGGTGTCCGGTCGCGGCGTGGACGAGCACCGCGCCGAGGGAGAACACGTCGGCGCGGGAGTCGACGCGCTGCCCCAGGACCTGCTCGGGTGCGCCGTATCCGGGGGTGACGGGGATCTGGCCGGTGGTGGTGAGGGTCAGCCCGTGTTCGGGCCTGGCGATACCGAAGTCGATGATGCGCGGGCCGGAGGAGGTCAGCACGATGTTCGGCGGCTTGAGGTCCCGGTGGATCAGACCGGCGGTGTGGATCTCCGCGAGCGTCCGGGCGAGGGAGGCGGCGAGTGTGCGCAGCGCGGGCTCGTCGAACGGCCCGTAGTCGTCGACGGCCTGGTCGAGTGTCGGCCCGGCCAGGAACTCGGTGGCTATCCAGGGACGTCCGCCCTCGGTGTGCGCGCCGAGGACGCGGGCCACGCCCTTGCCGGTCACGGCCTGCGCGGTCTGCGCCTCGCGGACGAAGCGCTGCGCGAGGTTCTGCTCGTGGGCGAGTTCTGGCCGCAGCACCTTCACCGCCGCAGGCGTTCCGGTGCCGTCCTGGCCGACGTACACCTTTCCCATGCCGCCTTCGCCGAGCACGCCGTGCAGGCGGTAGGGGCCGAGGCGGAGCGGGTCACCGGTGGCGAGCGGTTTCATGGGCGGGGCTTCCTGCCGGAGTGAGGGGTCGGTGGGGCGAAGGAAGGCCGGCCGTCACTCCAGCGGGTAGGCCTGGAGGAAGTCGCCGCCCCAGGCGATGAGCACGCCGGCCTTCCGGTGGGCGACGAAGCGGTTTCCGTCCGTCCGGTAGCTCCGGACCTGCCGGTGGGAGGCGACGTCGACGACGCCGAGCCGGGAACGACGCGGCACGTAGACGTACCGGTCACCGACGACCGGCTGGTACATGACGAGGGACTCCGCACCGTCACCGCCCTGTTCCTCCCGGGCCACGTCCCCGGTGGCGGCGTCGAACGCCACCACCCCGAGGTTCTTCTCCACCGCGTACACCACCCCGTCCTTCACCGCGGGCGGGCCGTAGGTGCGACCGGGCCGGTCGTCGGCGGAACTCCACGCCACCTTCCCGTCCTTCAGCCGCAGCGCCTGCAAGGTGCCGCACCCCAGGTAGAGATGCAGGTCGTCGGTCGCCGGCGGCTGGAAGAGGAGATCCGGCTTCTCCACCTCCAGCGGACGGTCCCAGACGGTCTCGCCGCTGCCCGTGTCCCGGACGACCGCGTCGACGCCGCCGTCATTGCCCTCCTGGAGCAGCACCAGCCGGCCACCGACGGTCGTCGCGGCGAGGAAGAGCAGGCGGTCGCTGTCGTCGGGACGGGACGGCAGCGGCTGCGCCCATCGCTGCTCGCCGGTGGCGGCGTCGACGGCGGTCAGGGACCAGGACTGGGCGGCGAGGAAGCCGTCGATGGAGTACGCGCCCTTGCCCGCAGCCAGGTAGAGCACGCCGTCGGCGACGCAGAGCAGCTGGTTCTCGGTGATGACGCCGTTGTACGCGGTCAGTTCGACCTCGGGCTTTCCGATGCTGCCGTCGGTGAGGCCCACCTGGTGGACCAGCAGCGGGAAGCCGCCGGGCTTGCCGGCGTTCCCCTCGCTGTCCTCGTCCTCCACCAGGGCGTACAGACGGGTGCCGTCCGTGGCGACGTGCGGGGTCCGGAGCAGCGGTTCGGTCACCCAGGGCGCTGAGCCGGTCTTCGCCTCGACGCCGACCAGTCCGGGGCCGGCCGGCAGGGCCACCCGGTCGCCGACGATCAGAGCGCTCACCGGCGCGAGGTCGATCCCCGGTTCGTACTCCAGACCGCCGACCTGGAGCTGCCAGAGGTAGTCGTGCTTCCGCTCCGGCTCCCCCGTGACGCTGGGACCGGGTGAGGGGTCGAAGGGCTCCTCCGTGTCGTCCCGGCCGAGCCAGGACCAGGTGCCGGCTCCGGCCGCGGCGACGGAGAGCAGCGAGCCGCCGGTCAGCATCAGCAGACCGCGCCGGGACGGGCCGGTGGGGCTCGGCGCACCGGTGGCTCCGTCCGCGCCCGGCGGGGTGTCCGGGCCGTGGATCCCGCCAGGAGGTGCGGGGAGGCGCTGCGGGACGATCTGCCAGACGTCGGTGGCGCGGCGAACGATCTCCGCCAGTACCCCGGCCGGCAGGTGGTCGGCGAACTCGCCTCTGCCGTCGTGGAGCTGGGCCGCGAGCTGGGACGTCGTGGGGCGCAGCGCCGGATCCTTGGCGAGGCAGCGGGCGAGGACGGGCACCAGGCTCTGCGGGGTTCCGGTCAGGTCGGGTTCGGCGTAGCGCACCCGGTAGAGCAGGTCCGCGGCCTGGCCGTTGCCGAACGGGCCGCGGCCGGTGGCCGCGAAGACCAGCACGCCGGCCAGCGCGAACACGTCGCCGGCCGAGGTGTGTTCCTGGCCGGTCGCCTGCTCCGGCGACATGAACGCGGGGGTGCCGACGGCCGATCCGGTGTGGGTGAGACGGTCGTCGCCGACGGCGCGGGCGATGCCGAAGTCGATGACCTTCGGCCCGTACGCCGTGACCATGACGTTGGACGGTTTGAGGTCGCGGTGCACGATGTCGGAGCGGTGGAGTTGGCCGAGCGCTCCGCAGAGAGCCGCGCCCAGGGCACGCACCGACGGTTCCGGGAAGGGCCCGGCCTGTTCGACGGCGTCGTCGAGTGGCGGGCCGAGCACGTATTCGGTGGCCAGCCACGGGGTTTCGGCATGGGGGTCGGCGTCCACGACGTCTGCGCCGAACCGGCCGCCGATGACGCGGGCGGCGTCGGTCTCCAGCCGGAAGCGGGTGCGGGAGTCGGCCTCGGAGGCGATCCGGGCGTGCATGGTCTTCAGGGCCACGCTGCGGCCGCCGGGTGAACGGGCCAGGTAGACGGTGCCCATGCCGCCGCTGCCCAGCCGGGCGAGCAGTCGGTAGGCGCCGAACGCGTGCGGGTCGGTGTGCAGGAGCGGGGAGTGCATCGGGCGTCAGTCCTGGCGGTGGGGGGCCGCGGCAGAGGGGGTGGGTGGGGTCCCGGCGCGGGCCGCGG
>KI547037.1:466711-467695 GCA_000497405.1 Streptomycetaceae bacterium MP113-05
CCCGGGAGAGGCACGCCGCGACGATGCCGCGCAATGCGACGGGGAGCCGGTCCCGCTCCGGCACCGTGTGGCCCGTGGCGGCGTAGGCGATCACCGCGCCGAGTGCGTAGAGGTCACCGAGCGGGCGTGGGCGTCCGCCGGCGGCTTGTTCCGGGGGGAGGCTGCCCGGTTCCAGGCCCGGCAGGCCGGAGCGCGCCGTACCGTCGGGTGCGGCGGCACGCGCCGCGCCGAAGCAGCCGAGCCGCGGACCGTCCCCGGCCACCAGCACGGCGGCGGGCGAGACGCCCGCGTGAGTCAGTCCCTGCCCGTGGTTGATCGTCAGAGCTTCTGTCAGCGCCGCACCGAGCGCCCGTACGGTCGGTTCCGGCAGCGGCCCGCCGTGTACGGCGAGCGCGGTCGGCAGCGGCAGACAGGGAAGATAGGGGCGGGCGTGCCAGGGAGGTTCGCCGGGGCCGGAGAGTTCGGACGGGGCCGAGGCCCACTGCCCGAGCAGGTAGCGGGCGGCTCCGGCCTCGACGGCGAAGCGTCCCGGATCGGTGCCCGGCAGTGGGGCTCCGACCAGCACGGTGCGGTCGCCGTCGGCGCTGCGCGCGAGGAAACGCTGCTCCGGCACGGGGATGCGGGAGGCCGGATCGTCGAGACGGGTGATCACCGTGTACGGGCCGATGTGCCCCGGCGCGCCCTCGTGCTCCGGCCCGCGCACCCCGCCCATGGCGCCCCCCTGTCGACAGCAGGCGCCAGGATACTAGGCCCTGTCGGTGGACTTTCGAGGACCGGCCCGCGACGTCGTCGGCGGAGAGGATCAGCCGGGCAGGTCCGAGCCGGGCAGTCCTCCCAGCCGCCCGTCCGCCCCGGTCCAGTGGCGGGCGAAGGCGAACCGGGCGGCCTCCACTTCGTGCCGCTGGTCGGCGTGCAGCACTCCCAGCGCGTAGGCGGTCGCCGGTGCGATGCGCGGGGTGCGGCCCGCCGCTGCCGCTGCGGCGG
>KI547037.1:468130-470887 GCA_000497405.1 Streptomycetaceae bacterium MP113-05
GCGGTCGGTGAAGGCGTACTCGCGAGCAAGTGTGCCGGAGAGCCAGCCCAGTTCGGTGCGGAGCTGTTCGGCCCACGCCGGGTCGAGCAGCGGTCGGAAGGTGTGCAGCGTGGCTCCGATGCGCCGGGACGAGCGCCGCAGCCGGCGTACGGCGGCTGCGGCTGCGGCTGCGGTCTCGGCCTGGCCGGCGGATTCCCGGTGATCGCGGAGGGCCCGGAGGAGGGACGCTGCGTGGGCCTGCAGATAGGCACCGAAGGGGTCGCCGCCTTCCCAGGAGGCGGCAGGGGCCGGAGGCACGGACGTGACGGGGGCCGGGGGTGCCGGGGACGTGGACGGGCTGCGGGAGGCCCGGCGCGGGAGGGCGGCGGCACGCGGAATGCGCGCGTTCGGGGTCGGCGGGTCCGCCGGCGCGGGAACAGGGGCGGGGACCCGCCGAAGCCCTGGACTCTCAGGTGGTGGGGGCACGCCGGCGCCTCCGCGCGTCGATGAGCATCTCCTGGACGTTGCGCAGCGTCCGGCCGTCCGCATCGTGGGAGTGGCGCGTCCACTCCCCGTCGGCGCCGAGGTGCCAGGACGCGGTGCCGTCGGACGTTCCGGTGTCCAGCAGCCGGGTCAGCGAGCTGCGGTGGCCCGGATCGGTGACCCGCACGAGGCACTCGATGCGGCGGTCGAGGTTGCGGTGCATCATGTCTGCGCTGCCGATCCAGACCTCCGGTTCGCCGCCGTTCTCGAAGGCGAAGATCCGGGAGTGTTCGAGGAAGCGGCCCAGCACGCTGCGGACCCGTATCCGTTCGCTGAGGCCGGGTACGCCGGGGCGCACCGCGCAGATGCCGCGCACCCACACGTCCACCGGAACGCCTGCCTGCGAGGCACGGTAGAGGGCGTCGATCACGGTCTCGTCGACCATCGAGTTGACCTTGATGCGGATGCCCGCCGGCTGGCCCGCCTCGTGGTGCGCGACCTCCCGCTGGACGCGGGAGACCAGCCCGTCGCGCAGTGACAGCGGCGCCACCAGCAGACGCCGGTAGGTGGCGCGCCGGGAGTAGCCGCTGAGGCGGTTGAAGAGGTCGGACAGGTCGGCGCCGACCTGCGGGTCGGCGGTCAGCAGGCCCAGGTCCTCGTAGAGCCGCGCGGTCTTGGGGTGGTAGTTGCCGGTGCCGACGTGGGCGTAGCGGCGCAGGGTGTCGCCCTCCTGCCGGACGACGAGCGACAGCTTGCAGTGCGTCTTGAGCCCGACCAGGCCGTAGACGACGTGGCAGCCGGACTCCTCCAGTTTCCGCGCCCACCTGATGTTGGCCTGCTCGTCGAACCGGGCCTTCAGCTCGACGAGGACGAGTACCTGTTTCCCGGACTCGGCGGCGTCGATCAGCGCGTCCACTATCGGCGAGTCGCCGGACGTGCGGTACAGCGTCTGTTTGATCGCCAGGACGTCCGGGTCGGCCGCGGCCTGCTCCAGGAACGCCTGCACGGAGGTGGAGAACGAGTCGTAGGGGTGGTGCAGCAGCACGTCGCGCTCGCGGAGGGCGGCGAAGACGTCCGGGGCGGAGGCGGACTCGACCTCGGCGAGGTCGCGGTGCGTGCCGGCCACGAACTTGCGGTACCTCAGGTCGGGCCGCTCCATCGACTCGACGGCGCCGGCCAGTCCGGTCAGGTCCAGCGGGCCGGGCAGCGGGTACACCTCGGCGTCGCTCACCTTCAGCTCGCGGACCAGCAGGTCGAGCACGTAGGGGTCGATGGACTCCTCGACCTCCAGCCGGACCGGGGGACCGAAGCGGCGGCGCATCAGCTCCTTCTCCAGGGCTTGGAGCAGGTTCTCCGTGTCGTCCTCCTCGACCTCCAGGTCCTCGTTCCGCGTCACCCGGAACATGTGGTGGGCGAGCACCTCCATGCCGGGGAACAGCTCCTCGAGGTGCGCGGCGATCACGTCCTCCAGGGGGACGTAGCGGTGCGCGGAGGCCTCGAGGAAACGGGAGAGCAACGGCGGCACCTTGACCCGCGCGAAGTGGTGGTGACCGCTGACCGGGTTGCGGACGACGACGGCGAGGTTGAGGGACAGCCCGGAGATGTACGGGAACGGGTGGGCCGGGTCGACGGCGAGCGGGGTGAGCACGGGGTAGATCTGCTGGCGGAAGAGGGTGAAGAGGCGCGCCTGCTCCTTCTCGGTCAGGTCCGGCCAGCGGATCAGGTGCAGGCCCTCGTCCGCGAGGGCGGGCGCGACGTCCTGCTGGAAGCAGGCCGCGTGCCGGGCCATGAGCTCGCGGGAGCGGGTCCAGATGCCCTCCAGCACTTCGCGCGGCTGCAGTCCGGACGCGGACCGGGTGGCGACACCCGTCGCGATGCGGCGCTTGAGGCCGGCGACGCGGACCATGAAGAACTCGTCCAGGTTCCCGGCGAAGATCGTCAGGAAGTTGGCCCGTTCGAGGAGCGGCGTGTCCGGGTCCTCGGCCAGCTCCAGCACTCGCTCGTTGAAGGCAAGCCAGCTCCGCTCCCGGTCCAGGAAGCGGTCCGCGGGCAGGTCGGGCGCCACGGTGTCCGGGCCGTGGCCGGGCTCGTAGGAATCCGGGTCGGAGTCGAGGTCCGGGTCGAGGTCCGGGTCGAGTGCGTGGCCGCCGGGTGCGACCGCGTGCGGGCGGTGCGCGGCGAGGGAGCCGAGGGACGGCTGCGGCGCGGGGGCAGAGGGTCGGGACGCGGAGGGGCGGGCCGATGCCCCGGTCAGCGGCACCTCCGCGGTGTCGCTGCGCCCCGCGGCGGCGCCGG
>KI547037.1:471240-477589 GCA_000497405.1 Streptomycetaceae bacterium MP113-05
CTCGCTCACTCATGTCCCCATTGTTCCGCGTGCGCCCCGACTCGGGAGCGGGAACGGACGCGATCACCGGAGCCGGGGCACCAGCGGTGCGTCGGGGGCGGGCGTCGGGCTGCATTCCGCGATGCTCGCAAGCGTGCGTGAACCGCCGGTTACGCGCGGGTGTCCCCCGGCCGACGCGCACCAGGGCAGGCGGGGCGCCCGGGGCGGCAACGCGGCGCGCGGTTCACCGGCGAGTCTTCGCCACGAACGGCCCCCTACCCGCTTCCGTGGAACCCCGCCGCGGTGAGTTCTCCGACATCCGGCGGTCGTACTGACGAACCCGGTACCGAGGAGGACGTGTGATGCGCAGCGTGACCTATTCGATGGGTGTCTCGCTCGACGGCTACATCGTCGGGCCGGACGGCGGCTTCGACTGGACGGCACCCGACCCGGACGTGTTCCGCTTCTGGATCGACGAGATCCGGGACGTCGGCGTCCACCTGCTGGGGCGGCGGCTGTACGAGACGATGCTGTACTGGGAGACCGCCGACCAGGAGACTTCGTTCGACGACGCGGAGCGGGAGTGGGCCGCGCTCTGGAATCCGCTCCCGAAGGTGGTGTTCTCCCACACGCTGTCGGCGGTGCAGGGCAACGCCCGCCTGGCCTCCGGCACGGTGGCGGAGGAGATCGAGCGGCTGCGGGCCGAGCCGGGCGAGGGCGAGATCGCGATCGGCGGTGCGACGCTCGCCGCCGAGGCGGCCGCATCGGGACTGATCGACGAGTACCGGACCATGGTCCACCCGGTACTGGTCGGCGGCGGCATCCCGTTCTTCCCCCGGCACGAACGCCGGGTGGACCTCGAACTCGTCGAGACCCGCACCTTCGGCTCGAATGTCGTCTACCTCCGCCACCGCGTCGCACGCTGAGTACTGTTCGGGACCCCAGCTCAGCGGGGGTACCTTCTCCGGGCATCGGCCCGGCGGGCAAGTGGGGTCAGGACTCGGTGCGGTACATGAGGTCGGTCTCGTGGGTGCGGAAGCCGAGGCGTTCGTAGACGGCGACGGCCGGGCCGTTGTCCGCGTCCACGTAGAGCATCGCCGTGGGGAGGCTCCGGTCGCGTGCGAGGTGGCGCAGACCGGTGGCGGTCAGGGCGCGGCCGAGGCCGGAGCCCTGCTCGTCGGGGGCGACGCCGACGACGTAGACCTCGCCGAGCTGCTCCGCGCTGTGCACCTTCGTCCAGTGGAAGCCGACCAGCTGCTCGCCGCCGTCCGGCCGCCGGCGCGTGGCGAGGAAGAAGCCGTGCGGGTCGAACCACGGTTGGCCTTTCCGGTCCTCCAGGTCCTGCTGGGTGAGGCCGCCCTGTTCGGGGTGGTGCGCGAACGCGGCGGCGTTGAGCGCGAGCCAGGCCTCGTCGTCGGCGCCCGGCTGGAACGTCCGCACGGTGACGCCCTCGGGGAAGGCCGGCTCGGTGCGCTCGAATGCGGCGAGCGGACACCGCATCTGCCGCAGTTCGCGGAAGAGGGCCAGGCCCAGGAGCTGCGCGAGGTGGCGGGCGGCCGGGTGGCCGCCGTGCGCCCAGAGCCGTAGCCGTTTCCCGGAGGAGTCCAGCAACGCCTGTCCGAGTTTGCGCCCGTGTCCGCGACCCCGGTGGGCGGGGTGGACGACGAGCTCTCCGGCGGGCGCCTCGACGGGGTCGGTGTCCTCGAGCTGGGCATAGCCCACCAGCGTCCCGTCCTGACGCAGCAGCAGGTGCCGCACTCCCGCCCGCCGTCCGCCGCACAACTGGAGCCGTCCCTGCTCGGAGACGGCCGGCTGCCCGTCGGTACGCGTCGCGGCGTCGATCAGGTCCTGCGTCTCCCGGACGACTTCGGTCGAAACCTCGTCCACCACCACCACGTCGCTCATGGCAGCAGAGCCTAATTGACGTGCGCGGCCATCCACTCGCCACCGGACACGCCGTCCGGGGGGCGTCTTCACGGGAACGGCCGCACGCAGGACGCTCGCGTCCGAACCGTCCCGATCACCGATCTGCTTCCCGAAAGCTTCGCCTGGGCCGACCAGCAGCTCGATGCGGAGGATGCCTCCTCACCCGCCCCGGGGTGACTGCGGTGTGTTGACCGCTCACTGGTCGCGCCGGTGCACACCGGCGGCGGCCAGCACGACTGCACCGAGCGTCCACGTCGCGTAGACGGTCCACGCTCCGCCGATGGTCCACGGGAAGGCCGTCGGGGTGTGACCGAACGCTGTGAGCCGGATCCACGCCTGGAAGGGCATGGCGTGTCCGGCGATGGCCGACCAGTGCCGACCGTCGGTGAAGACCAGCGGCAGAACAAGGACGACCAGGACCGCCGCGATCATGGTGGCCGCGGTCTGGCGAATGACTGCGCCGAGGGCGAGGCCGGCGAGTGCGCACACGGGCGCGAGGAGAGCGGATGCCAGGACGACGCGCAGGGCTCCCGGGTCACCGATGGAGACGCCCACCTCCCGCCGGTTGAGGATCTCTTGGGTCAGGGCAAACGAAGCGCCCGCGACGAACGCGCCGAAGGCCGTTGCGACTGCCGTGACGACGACTGCCTTGGCCGCGGCCACCGAACGGCGAGCCGGTACGGCAGCGAGCGTCGTGCGCATGGTGCCCGAGCCGTACTCGCTGACGATCACGAGGGCGCCCAGGGCTGTGAGAGCGAGGGCCATGACCATGGCGGCGTTCACGGTGAAGGCTTCGCTCAACGGAAGGCCGTCCCGAATGAACTGGGCACGTTCCGCTGCGTCCCGGTCCGTCCAATAGTGGTACGTGTCGTATGCGGTACCCGTGTTGAGCGCGATGACGGCCACGGCGGTGACCCCCTGGGCGACCCATGCTGAGCGCAGTGACCGGAGTTTGATCCACTCGGCGGCGACGAGGTCGCGGAGGCGGGGGCGGGGTTCGGTCTCATCGAGGCCGCCGACGGGCATCCCGGCCCCGGTTGCGCTCATCGGGGCTCTCCGGCGAGGAACTCGACACTACCGGCGGTGAGTTCCATGAACGACTGCTCCAGCGAGGCGGATCGGGTGTGGAGGTGGTGCAGCGGGATGCGGTGTTCCAGTGCGATCTCACCGACCCGGTCCGCGGTCAGGCCGTCCACGGCGAGCAACTCGCCCTCCGTGACCACCGCAGCGCCCTGGGCCGTCAGAATGTCCCGCAGGCGGACTGCGGAGGCCGTTCCGACCGCGACGCTCTGCCGGGTGCTGCGGGCCGAGAACTCGGCGAGACTCTCCGCCGCGAGGAGCCGGCCCCGGCCGATGACGATGAGCCGATCGGCCGTGTGTTCCATCTCGGACATCAGATGGCTGGAGACGAAGACGGTGCGCCCCTCGGCAGCCAGCCGTCTGAAAAGGTTCCGCACCCACTTCACGCCCTCCGGGTCGAGGCCGTTGAGCGGTTCGTCGAAGAGGAGCACCGCTGGGTCGCCAAGGAGGGCGGAGGCGATACCGAGCCGCTGTTTCATCCCGAGCGAGAACCCGCCGATGCGGCGCCGGGCGACGTCAGCGAGGCCGACGTCTTCCAGTACCGCCTCCACCCGGCGCTGCGGGATGCGGTTGCTCCGGGCCAGGGCTGACAACTGCGCCAGCGCGCTACGTCCGCCGTGCACATCGTGCGCGTCGATAACAGAGCCGGCATGCCGCAGACCGCGCGGGCGGTCGCGGAAGGAGCGACCGTCGACGGTGACCGTCCCGCTGGTGGGTTCGTGCAGGCCGAGAATCATCCGTAGCGTGGTGCTCTTGCCTGCGCCGTTGGGCCCGAGGAAACCGGTCACCTGGCCGGGTGGCACGGTGAATGTCAGGTCTTCGACAGCTGTCGTGCTGCCGTATCGCTTCGTGAGCTGGTGGGCTTCGATCACGGGAACAACACTGCCGGTGGCCCTCCCTGCCCGTCGTCAGACCGCCGCTGACGATGCTCCGACGCGGTTGACGACCAGGGTTGTACGACTACAGTCCGATGACGGGCAGCGAGCCCACCGTTACGCTCGAAGGCATGTCCACCTCGCCGCCACTGGTCAAGCGGATACCTGCAGGCCTGTGGACGGGGTCGGTGTGGTGTGCGGCAGGGGTGGAGCCCGTCGTCCGGTTCGTTGCGACCTCGCCGGGACAGGGGTATTCCCTCAGCTACCCCCGGGACGGCCTCGACTCGTTCGAGGCCCGAGTGCTGCTGGCTCTCGCGTTCCTGCTGGTCTTTTCCGGCAGTGCGTTGCTGCGTCGCAGGACCGCACTCGCGTACGGCCTGGTGGTCGCTGCCACGATCGTCTCGACGCTGGCCTGGCGCCAGGACGAAATGCCGCCCTTGCAGTTCCTGGGAGTGGATGTCGCCCTCTACCACGTCGCGGCCACACGGCCCCGGCGAACCACGCTCGCGGCCGCCGCCGCGGCGCTCGGCGTGCTCGCCGGCTACCTCGCCCCACGGTTGATCACCGGGAGCGAGTCCGGCACCGCTTCCGAACCGTTCATGTCTCTGACGGTGATCATCGCCTTGCTCGTCGGAAGCTCGGTCCAACAGACTCGCGCCCACACCGCGGATCTCCATGCGAGGGCTGCAGCGCAGGCCGTCACTGACGAACGATTGCGCATCGCACGCGAGATGCACGACACGGTCGCTCACAGCATCGGCATCATCGCCCTCCAGGCCGGCGCCGCGGCCCGAGTGGTCGAGACGCAGCCGGGCAAAGCACACGAGGCGATGCTCACCGTGGAGAACGTGGGGCGCGAGACGCTGTCGGGTCTACGGCGGATGCTCGGCGCGCTGCGAGAGGCGGACCAGGAGCGGCCGCGTCCAGACGGGGATCAAGACCGTCCCGGCCATGGCCGGAGCATGCAAGCGCCCTTGCACCCGATCGCGGGCCTGGCAGACGTGGAGCGGCTCGCCGCATCGACCACCGCTGTCGGTGTGCGGGTGGAAGTGCGGTGGCAGGGCAGACGCCGCCCCCTCCCGGCAGACGTCGAACTCGCCTCCTTTCGCATCGTCCAGGAGTCGGTGACCAATGTCGTACGGCACTCGGGCGCGGGCTCCTGCCGGGTGCACGTCGACTACCGCGACGATGATCTCGTGATCGAGGTCTCCGACCGCGGGAAGGGCACCTGCACGGACACGGGGTTCGGGCTGGCCGGCATGGAGGAACGCGTCGCCCTGCTGCACGGTGACTTCACCGCCGGGCCGCGCCCCGGGGGAGGCTTCCGGGTGGTTGCCCGTCTTCCCGTGTCCTCGGTAGCGGGGACCGAGCAAGAAGCGAAGGCCGGCGCACGATGA
Organism: Streptomycetaceae bacterium MP113-05; assembly: GCA_000497405.1. Taxonomy (GTDB): domain Bacteria; phylum Actinomycetota; class Actinomycetes; order Streptomycetales; family Streptomycetaceae; genus Streptomyces. The sequence goes on from KI547037.1 coordinate 476,498, forward strand.
CGATCCGGGTCCTCCTCGCCGACGACCAGCCCTTGGTCCGCGCCGCCCTGCAGATGGTCATCACCGAGGCCGCGGACGTCGAGGTCATGGGCGAGGCCGAGAACGGCGCCGAGGCGGTCCGGCTGACGGAGGAACTGGGGCCCGACGTGGTGGTGATGGACATCCGCATGCCCGGTATGGACGGCATCGAGGCAACCCGCCTCATCACTACGGGCGCCGGCACCACGCACGTTGTGGTTCTGACGACTTTCGACCACGACGACTATGTGTACGGAGCGCTGCGTGCCGGCGCGTCGGGGTTCCTGGTCAAGGACATGGCCTTGGACGACATCCTTGCCGCGATCCGTACAGTCGCTTCCGGAGACGCCCTGATCGCACCGAGCATCACCCGCCGTCTGATCAGGGAGTTCGTCGGCCGCCCCCCTGTGGCGCCGCCCTCACGGGTGAAGCTCGGCGGCATCACCAACCGGGAACGCGAGGTGCTCACCCTGGTCGGAAAGGGCCTGTCCAATACCGAGATCGCCGACCGGCTCTGCATCAGCATGGCCACGGTTAAGACCTATGTGACCCGACTGCTCGCCAAGCTCGATGCCCGCGACCGGGTGCAGCTCGTGATCCTCGCTTATGAGGCGGGTCTGGTGACGACGTCCCGGTGAACCGGCCCTGGCATGCCACCCCCGTAGCGGGCAAGCCGATCCCTCATGCGGCTGCCTCCTGCGCCTCGGTGCAGTCGCGGCAGCGGCCGGGTGAGGGGGCGCGGAAAGCGCGGTCACAGCCGTCGCAGTTCTGGAGGGGGTCCGGGCGGGGCAGTGTCGGGGCTTGGCCGGGGAGGTCGGCGGGCAGAGCGGGCGGAAGCCAGTTGGCGAGGCGATAGGCGACGATTCCGGCCGGGCGCCGGATCAGGCCGCCGGGCAGGTCGGCTGTGAGGGTACGGGCGGCGGCGTCGGGCTGGACGCCGCGTTCCAGCCAGGTGCTCAGGGCGGGTGCGAGCCGGGCCACGTCGCGTTGGCTGAGCAGCAGGCGCGGGTCGTGCGCGCGCAGGGAGGCCAGGACGGACTCGGCGGCGGGTGCCGCCGGAGAGGTGGGGTCCGT
>KI547037.1:477599-494908 GCA_000497405.1 Streptomycetaceae bacterium MP113-05
CCGTCGGGAAGGCGCTCCACGGATCGGAGGAGGTACCCGGCGGCTTCGAGTTCGTTCAAGGCCCGGGCGATGGCGACCTCACCCTCGCGGAAACGGCAGGTGAGCGCCTTGATGCTGACCAGCGTGCCGTCGGGCTTGGACTGGATGTACAGGGCGAGGCCGATCGCGACGAGGGAGAGCTCGTCGTGCTGAGCGAGGTGGTTGCCGACCACGGTGAAGCGGGTGGTGTGGCGGTGGCGGATGTGGGTGACACCGGCCCGCGGGCTCGGGGGAACGCCGTGTTGGACGCGCGCGGGAGCGCTAGGCTGCTGATCAGCCATCGGGAAGGGCCTACTTCCTGGGTGGTCAGACCCTCGCCCGGACTGCAATCCCGGCGGGGGTCGTCTCATGTCTGTTGCTTTTCGTTGAGAAGAACGTAAGCACACAACGCGCCCGATCCGGCCTCTGGTTGGGGATATCCACCCTTACGGGTGACGGCGCCCTTGGTTTGGATTGGGAGGGTTCTCTCCGAGGGTTCTTTCAAGGGGTACGGGCGTTACCAGGCCTGGTTTTCGAGGACCTGGAATCCTCGATCCGGGGACAGATGTGCGAAAGGGCCCGGCGGCTGCCAGACCCTTCGGTACGCGACGTACGGGACGGTCAGGCGCTCAACGCCCGCGTGAACGCGTCGAACGCGGCGGCCGGGAAGGCGAGCACCGGCCCCCGCGGGTCCTTCGAGTCGCGGACGCCGACCTCCGCGCCGAGCTCCGCCACCTCCACGCAATCGCCGCCCTGACTGCCGCTGTAGCTCGACTTGCGCCAGTGGGCCACATCAATCTCGCTGCTCATCTAGCTCCTCCAGGACCTGGGCGATCAACTCCGCCGAGTCGTCAGGGGACAGTGCGGCGGCTCGGACGAGATCGTATTGCACCTGGCAGAGTTCGACATCGCTCGCTTCGGTCAGAGTCTGCCCCCCGGCATAGCCCTCCGAGTAGGCAACATCCGGGCTGTCGCCGAAGGACAGCATGTTGAAGGAACCGTTCAGACCCGCATGCGCGCCCGCATCGAACGGCAGCACCTGCACCACCACGCGGGGCGTCTCGCGGTAGTCCAACAGGCGGCGGAGTTGGGTCCGCATCACGTCCGGTCCGCCGACGGCGCGGCGGAGTGCGGCCTCGTCGAGGGCCATCCATAGGCGGGGTGGGTTCGTCCGCGTCAGGATCTCCTGGCGCTTCATCCTCGCTTCCGTGAGCCCGTCGAGGTCGGTCGGGCGGGCGGGGCGCAGGACGGCGCGGGCGTAGTTCTCGGTCTGCAACAGGCCGTGCACGACCTGCGCCTGGTACGTGCGGATCTCGGTCGCGCGGGCCTCCAGGCCGGCGTAGTCCTGGAACCAGCCGGGCAGGCCGCTGCGGCTGACCAGCGGCCAGAGTCGCGTCAGCGTGCCGTCGGCGCCGAGTGCGCCGTCGCAGCGCTCGGTGAAGTCGCGGCTGGGGCTGCGCTTCGCGATCTCGACCAGGCCGACGAGTGCGCCCGTGTAGTTGACGATCTCGCCGAGTCGCTCCTGGCTGAGCCCTGCCGCTCTGCGCAGGCGGCGGAGTTCGCTGCCGAAGTAGTCCAGCACCGAGGCTGACGGGTCGAGTTCGCGGGGAGCCACCACGGGCGCCACCTCCATACAACCTGTTTCACGTTGTGTCACGGGGTATAGCCCAGGGTAGTTCCCGGTGTGCACGCTGAACCCATGAACGCCGAAATCCATGTCCTGGACCACCGGTCCCACCTGCTGGAGCCGTCGCACTACTACCGGATGCGCTTCACGCCGGGCGCACACAGCGCACGGCACGTGCGGCGCATCGTGCGCGCGTACGTCATCGCGTGGGGCATGGCCCCGCTGAGCGAGGTCGCAGAGCTGGGGGTGACGGAGCTGCTGGCGAACGTCGTCAAGCACGTGCCGGACAGCCTGTGCACGATGCTGCTGCGGCGGCGCGAAAGGGGCGTACGGGTGGAGGTGCACGACAGCGACCCGGCTCTGCCGCGTCTGCGGCAGGCCGCCGACTGGGACGAGGACGGGCGGGGGCTGGCGCTGCTGGACCTGCTCCCGGACGCGTGGGCCGCGGAACGGACGGGCCCCCGCACGAAGATGGTCTGGTTCGAGCTGTACTCGGCCACCGAGGACCCCGGGTGAAAGGCCCGCCACCACCTGCGGTTTCCAGCGGCGCTACACAGTCGTCACCTCCGGGCCGCTGACACGGTATGCGCGTGGACATAGGCTTCGTCCGCCTGCCCACCCATCCCACGAGGGGGACCACGCACGATGGCAGCGAAACCTCTTTCACGTCCCCGCCGCAGACGACTCGCCGCGACCGGCGCCGCGTTCGCCGTCGCCGCCGGCCTGCTTGCCACCGCAATTCCCGCCTCCGCGAGCCCGGACGGTCACGGACACGGCCATGGCGGCGGTCACGGCCACGGTCACCACCACGGCCGCACCGTCGACGTGCAGTTGCTGTCCTTCAACGACTTCCACGGGAACCTGGAACCGCCGCAGGGCTCCTCCGGCCAGGTCACCGAACTCCAGCCCGACGGCACCACGAAGGACGTCCCGGCCGGCGGTGTCGAGTACCTGGCGTCCAGCCTGCGCGACGCGCGCAAGGGCGAGCGCTACTCGGTGACGGCCGCCGCCGGGGACCTGGTCGGCGCGAGCCCGCTGCTCTCCGGCCTGTTCCACGACGAGCCGACCATGGAGGCCATGAACCGGCTCGACCTGGACGTCACCTCCGTCGGAAACCACGAGTTCGACGAGGGCATCGCCGAGCTGACGCGCCTCCAGGACGGCGGCTGCCACCCGGTGGACGGCTGCTACACCGACGGCCGCCGCTTCCGTGGCGCCGACTTCCCGTACCTGGCCGCGAACGTGACCGACGAGGACACCGGCCGCCCGGTCCTGGAGCCGTACACGATCTGGAAGCACCGCGGCGTGCGCATCGGCTTCATCGGCGTCACCCTCGAAGGCACCCCGGACATCGTCTCGGCCGAGGGCGTGAAGGGCCTGAAGTTCCACGACGAGGTCGAGACCATCGACACGTACGCGAAGAAGCTGAAGCGGCGCGGCGTGAACGCCGTGGTGGCCCTCGTCCACGAGGGCGGCGCCCCGGCGAGCGACGCGTACAACTACGACTGCGACAGCCCCGGACCGGGCGACGGCATCTCCGGCCCGATCGCCGAGATCGCGAAGAACACCTCACCGATGGTCGACGCGCTCGTCACCGGCCACACGCACGAGGCGTACGCCTGCACCATCCCGGACCCGTCCGGCGCCCCGCGCACCGTGACCTCGGCCGCCTCCTACGGCAAGCTCTTCACCGACACCACGCTGACGTACGACCGCCGCACCCGCGACATCGTGCGCACCCGCGTGGACGCCGCCAACCACGTGGTGAGCCGCGAGCAGCCGAAGGCCCGGGACATGACCCGGCTCATCGGCCGCTGGAACGAACTGGCCGCACCGGTCGCCAACCGGCCGATCGGCTGGATCGGCGAGGACATCCCGGGCCGCGGCGCCGACACGCTCGAATCGCCGCTGGGCGACCTGATCGCCGACGCGCAACTCTCCCACGCCCAAGGCGCCGACCCGGAGGCCGACCTGGCGCTGATGAACTCCGGCGGCATCCGCTCCGACCTGGTGCACGCGGCCTCCGGCAGCGAGGGCGACGGCGTGGTCACGTACGCGGAGGGCTTCACCGTCCAGCCGTTCGCCAACACGGTGAACATGGTCGACCTGACCGGCGAGCAGCTCCTGGCGGTGCTGCGCGAGCAGGTCAGCGGGGCGAACGCCGAGTCGCCGAAGGTGCTGCAGGTCTCGGAAGGCTTCACCTACACGCTCGACATGACCCGTTCCGGCGCGGACCGGGTCGTCGCCGACTCGGTGCAGCTGAACGGCGAAGGGCTGGACCCGGGCGCCACGTACCGCGTCGCGGTGAACAACTTCCTGGCCGGCGGCGGCGACGGCTTCCCGACCCTGGCGGAGGGCACCGACCCCTACGTCGGCGGGAACGACCTGGACGTGCTGGTGGACTACATGACCGCCAACTCCTCCGAGCAGGACCCCTTCGAGGCTCCTTCGGCGGACCGGATCACCGTCGTCGAGTGACCCGCCCGCGCTGAGCAGAGCACGGAGAAGACCGCCCCGCACCGGAAACCGTCCGGTGCGGGGCGGTCGCACGCCGGGCGCCGGTGCCGCTACCGGTGCTCTCAGGCGCCGTTCCCGTACGGCGTACGGGCGCGCGCCGCACGCAGCGCGTCGGCCCACCACTGCAACTGCCCGAGCATCGCCTTCGCCGCGGTGGCGGTGCCCTCCGCGTCGTGCGGCCGGCCGTCGCCGTCGAACCGCTCCCGGGCACCGTGGAAACTGAGCGAGTCCCGCACGGTGACGGCGTGCAGCTCCGCGAAGATCTGCCGCAGCTGCTCCACCGCGCGCAGGCCGCCACTCATCCCGCCGTAGGAGACGAAGCCGACCGGCTTGGCCTGCCATTCGGTCCGGAACCAGTCGATCGCGTTCTTCAGCGACGCGGGAAAGCTGTGGTTGTACTCCGGGGTGACGACGACGAACGCGTCCGCCGCGTGCAGCCGCTCGGACAGTGCTCCGGCGACCCGCGCGGTGTCGGCGTCGGGTGCAGTGCCGAAACCCGGGAGAACCAGCGGCAGCCGGTGATCCACCAGGTCGATCACGTCGACGTGCGCGAAGCCACCGAACTGCTCGGCTTCCCCTGCGAACCACTCGGCGACCACCGGCCCGAACCGGCCCTCCCGGACGCTGCCGACGATCACGGCCAGCCGCGCGGCGCCCTGCTCCTCGGGAGCGGAATGGGTTGAGGGGGCCGGGGCGGTGTAGCCGGCTGCGGACATGCTGGACCTCCTGGTGCCTCACGGTTCGGCGCCCTACGGCGCCCCCGCTCGTCGGGTGACGCACACCAGCTTTCAACTTGAAGCGAAGTTGAAGTCAAGCCCTGCTCCATCCCGGAAACCGAGTCACGGCAACACCTGAGTCAGTCACCCTCTCCGACCCGAAATCCCTTACGGGAGCACACAGCTATCAAGATCTCATCAGAAATCTCGTCCGCTTGAACCCTGCGCCTGAACCATTGCGCATAATTCGACTTCTGCGAAGCCAGACTGAGAATGCAACCACCCGATGCATACCTGATCATGATGCCATAATATCCAGGAGAAACTGAATCGATGATGTCGAGTGGAATTACTCGCCATGCGTAGAAATTCCGCACACAGACGGATTCCGATGTTATAGCGATCGAAGTCTCCGCGAACACGAACGAAGCGATCGCCATGAAGAGAAAGCAACCGGGAGCGAAGAAGTCAGCGAAAGCAAACCTAGCATACACAAAAAGGTCGACCAAGCTGAATATCGCAACGGAAAGCGAAAGTGCAGCCGCCAGGTGAAATGCGATTCTTTCCCGGAGAGGACGCTTCCAGAACTGAACCCCCGCGCCATTACCAATTTCTTTCTTACTGGCAATCTTGAGAAATCCCATTTTACCCTTCAGGCGGCGATACAGGGAAGAAGACCGATGCGGGCGTCGTGCCCGGCACCGACCGTTGACCCAGACCAGATGCTGGCGGTGTCAATTCGTTGAAGCAACGGTGGCGAGGAGTAGCTGCTGCATCGCTTCCTGTGTGGTGCGGTAGCCCAAGCAGCACCGTGGCCTGTTGTTGATCTATTCGGCGGTCGCGGTCAGATACGGCCAATTCTGGGAAGGGTCCGAGCCGATCAGCCCTCTCTTTTGTTGCCCATCTCGGCTTCTGCACCGCTAGTGTCGCGTGATTCCGTTAGCGTTATTTGATTCTCTGTGGCAGGGTCTCTTGGTGTGGAGCTCTCCGTGGAACAGACCGCCGAGTTGCGGGAGTTGGTGAACAGCCGGGACGCACCCGCCGACATGGCGACGCGGGGCCGGATCGTGCTGTGGTCGGGCGAAGGCCGTCGGCGTAAGGACATTGCCGAGCTGCTTGGTGTATCGCTTCCGACGGTGGACCGCTGGAAGCGGCGTTATGCCGAGCTCGGACTGGCGGGCCTGGAAGGCGACCGGCCCGGCGGCGCACGGGAACAGGTGCCGGCGCGGGTGCGGGCCCGGGTGATCGCGCTGACGCGCATGACGCCGCCGGACGGCACGGGGCTTTCGCACTGGTCCACACGCGAGTTGGCGAAGTACCTGAAGCGGGTCGAGAACATCACGGTGTCCTGGCACTACATCGCGCGGATCTGGCGGGAGGAGGGTCTGAAGCCGCACCGGTCCGGCACCTTCAAGATTTCGAAGGATCCGGCCTTCGCGGAGAAGGTGACTGATGTGATCGGCCTGTATCTGGACCCGCCGGGTGGCGCGGTGGTCCTCTCGATCGACGAGAAGACGCAGATCCAGGCGCTGGACCGGACGCAGCCGGTGCTGCCGGTCGCCTTCGGGGCGAGCGAGAAGCGCACCGCCGACTACGTGCGGCACGGCACCACGAACCTGTTCGCCGCCCTGAACGTGACCACCGGTGAAGTGCTCGGTGAGTGCAAGCCGTCCCGGAACGGCAAGGACTTCCTGGCCTTCCTCAAGAAGGCGGTGAAACCGCACGCGGGGAAGGACATCCATGTTGTCCTCGACAACCTCTCGACGCACACCACCCCCGAAGTCAAGGAGTGGCTGGCGAAGAACCCACACGTCCACTTCCACTTCACCCCCGTCGGCTCCTCGTGGCTGAACCAGATCGAGATCTGGTTCGGACTCCTGACCCGTCAGTCCATCCGGCGCGGAACGTTCGCCAGCGTCAACGTCTTGATCAAACAGATCCGTGACTACATCAACACCTGGAACACGACTGCGAAACCGTTCACCTGGACCGCGACCGCCGGCGACGTCCTCGCAAAGGTTCGCCTCGTCGCGACTAACGCGAAGAAACTCGTCAATAACAACGCGAACTGACATAAACAGGATCACGAGACACTAGAGCCAACCACCATTACCCCTGAGAGCAGAGGATTTCCATTCCATAGCACCCACTCCTCAATGAGATAATACCCCGCATGTCAATGCGCTTACGATGCCCCAGATTACGCACGATCAAGTAATCGGAGCGCAAGGAAATATACGTGAGCGTCGCATGCAAAAAGAATATCACCGCACCCACGAAAAGAAATGCCAGAAACACCACACTCTCAAAGTTGTCAACGGTGACATCGCTGGCGAGGATCGACACGAACATCACAGTGAAACCAACCGCTACTACGATGGCAGCACACCGCTCAATGATTCCTACACGCCAAACCATACGAACCGGGTCTGCATCAACACTGTCCACACCCATCGAAACCATCTCTCCATCAGCAGAAACTTGCGCGTGCCAGGTGACCCCGCTCCTCCATTTTGTGGTCGGTAGTCACGCGGATGAGCCGGCGCCCGTGTCGGGCCCCGAACAGCTCCTCTCCTGCGATCATCTGTTGATCCAGCTCGATCCGCCGCCTCCAGAACGTCAGCCAACCGAGTGGCAAGCGATCACGTCCGATGGATAAGCAGATTCTCACCAATAGCCGAGGCTGGAAAAGCAAGAGTAGAACTCACCTACATCAATACACCCTCAGCGTGAGCCCTACCAAAAGAGAGACACTTGCAACCAGCGTAGCCACGTCGGCGGATGCGCACCACGTGAGGCGAACACCCATACCCACTCGCTTCACCTTCTTCTTTTTGGGCATCAGAGAATTCACTCGTCCCGTATTTTTTTCCACGGAACGAGCAAAGTGGTCAATAAATGACCCGGAGAATGCCAGAGGGTGAACTTCGGCCCCACCAGCGAGCCGTATGGTCATCCCACTGCTTCCGCTTCCCCCCACACTGGAGACGGATTCGTACAGCACGTCGCGGGTACGGATGGGGTCGACGATAGACAGTCCACTTCGCCAGGCGATGATCCGACAGCTGGAGAATCGTCGAATTGCTGCAATGCTCATGAACATCCCGGCAGTACCGTCAGCCACACTCCCATAGTTCTTTTCCGCCATGAAGGCGCTTACCATAAGGAACCACATGGCGAGCACGAGAACCGACCCAAACCAACCCAGAACAGCAACGGAAGGACGGCGGAGGGTGATGCCGTCCTTGGTTTTCAGATCTGAAAAATCAGGCGGTTCTTCCGTGTTCACTTCTCCACCCATCAGGAGACATCACATACCGGGATACAGGGAGAGGTCGGAAAATACCACGACCCGCCACCTGATAGATAGCCCCGCGCTGTGCTCACTGCCGGAGGGCGGTCAGATCAGAGATCCGCCGGACACATCAAGGATTCGCGACAACAGTCGACTCCGCTGAGTGCGAGGGTGCTGAATTTCCTGCTCCACAGAACCCCCGACTAGACGAACGATGAATACCAGAGTTCTTGAAGGCGCCCCCTGACGCCCATTTTCCCTGTCCCCCGTCAAGCGTTCCTTATGGCCGCCACGTGGCTTGCCGCCGCGATCAGCGCCGTCGGGTTGCTGATGCCACCCTCGGGAACCGGGATACCGGGATCACTGTGGGCCTCTCCACCCCGCCCCTCCTCGTCATCTGCCTGATCGGCACCGCGACGGGAGCGCGCCTCCCGGTGGGAGGGACCTGCACGCCCCGGGGTCACGGTGCACGTGGAGTCACCGCACTGGCCTATCGCTGGGCCAGGGCACCGGCCCCGGCGCCAGCGGCGAGAGAGCTCCCACCGCTGGGCTCGGCCGACGTCGCGCACCGCGCCCTCCCTGGGCTACTGCGGTTGTTTCGCGTTACCTGACTTTCGTAGCATGGTTACATGGATCAGGCTGAAGCTCTCATACTGGACGCAGCGATCGAGGTCCTCGCTGTGGGCGGCATGCCGAGCCTGACCCATTCGGAGGTGGACGCCCGCGCCGGGGTCGCCGAGGGGTCCACGGCGGAGCGGTACCCGACCCGCGACGACCTGCTCGGCGCGGTGCTCCACCGAATCCTTGATCGCGAGACCGCCGTGTGGGCCCGTCTCACCCCTGCTCCGGGCGAATCGACCATCGACGGCTTCGCCGACCGGATGGGACGCCTGATCCACACTCTGGCCGGTCCCGAACGGTCGGTGACGAAGGCACGCCACGCCGTTTTCGCCCAGCTCGGGTCAGTGCCCGGGCTGCGCGCCGAACTGGACTCCTCCAGCAGCAGGGTCACCGAGTGGCTGGGTCCGCTGCTCGTCGAACTCGGCTCCCGGCGCCCCGAAGCGGACCTGGACAGACTTCTCGTGTTCATCGACGGACTGCTCGCTGCACAGGTCGACGCACCGGCGGCGGAGGGGCCCCCTGCTCCGGCGATCGCCGGACTCCTGCACGGCCTCATCGACCGACAGCTGCTCTGAGCAGCGTATCGAGGCGGCACCACGACAGGCCGAAGTGGCGCTACACGCAGCCGCAGCTTCGGCGGACGACGAGGCCGGAGGGGAACTGGCGAATGCGCTCGCGGCGGGAGCCGGCGACGCGCAGCCCGTCGTCGAGGACCAGGTCCACCGCCGCCCGGGCCATCGACTCGCGGTCCGAGCCGACCGTGGTGAGCGGCGGGTCGGACAGGCCCGCTTCCTTGACATTGTCGAAGCCGGCGACGGCCAGCTCACCGGGCACGTCGATGCCGAGTTCACGCGCGGCCCGCAGCACGCCGAGGGCCTGGTCGTCCGTGGAACAGAAGATCGCCGGGGGGCGGTCGGGCTTGCTGAGCATATCCAGCGCCAGCCGGTAGGTGTCATACCGGTTGTAGGGCGCCTTGATGAGGCGCCCGTCCACGGCCCGGCCGGCCTCCTGCATCGCGCGGCTCCACCCCTCGACGTGGTCGGTGACGGGGTCGCCGCTCTCCGGTGTGGTGTCGACCCCACCGAGGCAGACGACGTGGTCGTGTCCGTGTTCCAGCAGATGGCGGGTGGCGAGCTGGGCGCCGCCGACGTCGTCGAGGACGACCGCGACGTCGTCGATCGCCTCGGGTCGCCGGTGCAGCAGCACCACGCGCGCGTCCCAGGCGTCGATCTCGGTGGCGGCGTGTTCGGAGGGGCCGGAGCTGATGAGGATCAGTCCGGAGACCCGCATGCCGAGGAAGGCCCGCAGGTAGTGGACCTCGCGCTCATCGAGGTAGTCGGAGTTGCCGACAAGGACCATTTTCCCGCGGTCGGCGGCGGCCTGTTCGACGGCGTGTGCCATCTCCGCGAAGAACGGCTGCCGGGCGTCGGGGACGATGAGGCCTATCAGGTCGGTGCGGCGCGAGGCCATGGCCTGCGCGACCCGGTCGGGCCGGTAACCCAGCTCCTTGATGGCCGCGAGCACCCGCTCCTTGGTGGCCGGCGCCACCGGGCGCGGACCGTTGTTGATCACATAGCTGACCACCGCGGTCGAGGTACCCGCCAGCCTTGCCACATCGTCGCGCGTCACCTTGGCCACGGCGGTCAGTCTACGTGCGACGGCTCACCCCTCGGCAGTACGCGTACCGATGCGACGAACGTCACCGGAGGCGGCGCCCGGGCCGGGGCGCGGGGCGTCGCCGGCTGCGCGCCTGGCGACCTTCTCCGCCTCGTCGGTCACCGCCTCTGCCTGCGCCTGCTCGGCCGCCTGCTCGGCGGCCTTCGCTGCAGCCTTGGCGGCGGCCCGCTCGCCCTTCTCCGGCGAGACGAAGCGGTAGCCGACGTTGCGCACGGTGCCGATCAGCGACTCGTGCTCCGGCCCGAACTTCGCCCGCAGCCGCCGCACGTGCACGTCGACGGTGCGAGTGCCGCCGAAGTAGTCGTAGCCCCAGACCTCCTGGAGGAGCTGGGCGCGGGTGAAGACCCGGCCCGGGTGCTGGGCGAGGTACTTCAGCAGCTCGAACTCCTTGAAGGTCAGGTCGAGGACCCGGCCCTTGAGCTTCGCGCTGTACGTCGCCTCGTCCACCGACAGGTCGCCGTTGCGGATCTCCGTCGGTGTCTCGTCGGCGGCGGCGCTGAGGCGGGCGAGTGGGGCGAGGAAGGCCCCGAGATGGCCGAACTGTGCGTGGTGGGCGACGCCGACCAGTCCATCTATGCCTTCCGCGGCGCGACCATCCGCAACATCCTCCAGTTCGAGGAGGACTACCCGGACGCGACGACGATCCTGCTGGAGCAGAACTACCGCTCCACCCAGACCATCCTTTCCGCCGCCAACGCCGTCATCGAGCGGAACGAGAACCGCCGTCCGAAGAACCTGTGGACGCAGGCCGGCAGCGGCAGCGGTATCACCGGATACGTGGCGGACACCGAGCACGACGAAGCCCAGTTCGTCGCCGAGGAGATCGACCGGCTCACGGACGCCGGCGAGGCGAAGGCGGGTGACGTCGCCGTCTTCTACCGCACCAACGCGCAGTCCCGCGTGTTCGAGGAGATCTTCATCCGGGTCGGGCTGCCGTACAAGGTCGTCGGCGGCGTGCGCTTCTACGAGCGCAAGGAGGTCCGCGACATCCTGGCCTATCTGCGCGTGCTGGCGAACCCGGAGGACGTCGTCCCACTCCGGCGGATCATGAACGTTCCCAAGCGCGGCATCGGCGACCGTGCCGAGGCGATGCTCGATGCGCTCGCCGCCCGCGAGAAGATCACCTTCCCGCAGGCCATGACCCGCGTCGACGAGGCCTACGGCATGGCGGCACGGTCGGCGAACGCGGTGCGCCGGTTCAACGCCCTGATGGAGGAACTGCGCACCGTCGCCGAATCGGGCGCCGGACCGGCGACGGTGCTGGAAGCCGTACTGGAACAGACCGGCTACCTTGCGGAGTTGCAGGCGTCCACCGACCCGCAGGACGAGACGCGCGTCGAGAACCTTCAGGAACTCGCCGCCGTGGCTCTGGAGTTCGAGCAGGAGCGGGGTGAGGAGAACCCGGGGACGCTGGCGGAGTTCCTGGAGCAGGTCGCGCTGGTCGCCGACTCCGACCAGATTCCCGACACGGAGGAGGGCGAGGACGCCGCCGGGGTCATCACCCTGATGACGCTGCACACCGCCAAGGGGCTGGAGTTCCCGACCGTCTTCCTGACGGGCATGGAGGACGGCGTCTTCCCGCACATGCGGGCGCTGGGTCAGGTGAAGGAACTGGAGGAGGAGCGTCGGCTGGCGTATGTGGGCATCACCCGTGCCCGCGAGCGGCTCTACCTCACGCGGGCAGTGATGCGCAGCGCCTGGGGCCAGCCGCAGTACAACCCGCCGTCCCGTTTCCTGGACGAGATCCCGGCCACGTTCGTGGAGTGGAAGCGCACCGGGCCCTCCGCCCCTCCGGGTGGCGGCTTCGGAGGTGGCCCAGGCGGCGGTCGGATGGCTCCCACATCCGGCATCACCTCGGCGCTCAGCTCGGCCCGCCGGGCGGCCCCGGCAGGCTTCGCCACCCGGCGGGCCGGGGAGCGGCCGGTCGTGGCGCTGTCGGTGGGCGACCGCGTCACCCACGACACGTTCGGCCTGGGCACGGTCACGGCTGTACGCGGCGGCGGGGACAATGCGGAGGCGACGATCGACTTCGGTGGCGAGAAGCCCAAGCGCCTGCTGTTGCGGTACGCGCCGGTCGAGAAGCTCTGAGACCGCGGCACCGCGCGCCCACGACGACGCCCGCCCCCGGGAGAGGACGGGCGTCGTCGGACTGTCAACCGGTTGTCAGCTGGGCTCGAGCCCGTGCGAGCGGAACCAGGAGAGCGGGTCGATGGCCGAGCCGCCGCCCGGCCGTACCTCGAAGTGCAGGTGCGGTCCCGTGGAGTTGCCGGAGCTTCCCGAATAGCCGATGACGTCGCCTGCCTTGACCGACCCGGACCGGATACGCGTGCTGCCGAGGTGGCAGTACCAGGTCTCGGTACCGTCCGGGGAGGTCACGATCATCATGTTGCCGTAGGCGGAGTTCCACTGGGTGCGGACCGTGCCGTCGGTGGCCGCCTTCACCGGTGTGCCGTACGAGACGGGGAAGTCGATCCCGGTGTGCACGGACATCCAGTTGATGCCGGCCTGACCGAAGTAGGCGCTGATACCCGCGCCTTCGACCGGCAGTGCGAACTTGGGCCGGAGTGCCTCCCGGCGGGCCGCCTCGGCGGCCTTCCGCTTCCGCTCCGCCTCCTGGCGCTTCTTGAGGTCGATGCGTTCCTGCGTGCGGCTGGCCCGGTCGGCGAAGTCGTCGCCCGCCTCGCGGAGTCCGGCCAGCTGGGTGTCGAGCTTGCTGTTCGCCGGAGAGGCCTTCACCTCGGTGGTGGTGTCCGGCGCTGCCTGCGCCGTGTCCTCGTCTCCGGCGGGAATCACGGAGGCAGCGGCGATGCCGGCCACGCCGAGCACCGCGACCGAAGGAGCTGCGACGGTGAGCAGTGCGGAACGGCGCGGCTTCGGGGAACGGCGACGGCCACGGCCCTGGGGTCCGGCGACCGTCACCCCGGGTTCGGATTCCGCTTCCGCGCCGACGCTGTGGCCGGGATCGTCGTGGAGGTCTTCCGGTGCTGGACGGTCCTCGGGGGTGCCGACGGACGCCTGGTAGGCATCGAAGGTGGCGGTGGGCTGTTCGTGGAAGCCGGCTGCCGTGGTCTCGTGGGCGCTCTGGCCGTGGGCAGGGGTGCCGTGAACGGCGTCGTAGCCGTCCTGGTGGCTGTAGGCGGCGCCGTCCCAGTCGGCACCGCCGTAGACGGCGGAGCCGTGAGCCGTGCCCAGCCCCGAGGGATCCAGTGCAGGGCCGTCAAGTGTCGTGGCGTCCAGTGCCGTGGCGTCGAAGGCGCTCACGTCCCACTGCACGGAGCCCTCGGCAGGCGCCGACCAGCCGTGTTCGGATCCTTCCGCGCCCGGCTGGTGCGGGACGAAGGCGCTTCCCGGGAAGCCGGCTGCGGTGGCGTCGGTCCATGCGGCGGTGTCATAGGCGCCCTGGTCGTACGAGGGAGTGCCGTACCCGTTGGCGCCGTACCCGTCGGGGTCAGGGCCGACGCCGTACGCGTAGCCGTGGGCGTCAGGGTGGTAACCGTCCGCGTCGTAGCCGCCGTAGTCGCCCCCGTAGTGGGAGGAGGCCGGGTAGCCGCCGGAAGTCAGGTCGTCCCCGCCGGGGACGGGTCCGTACAGCGGATCGGTTGCGCCGTAGTACGCGTTGTCATGGCTGTAGCCGGCGGTCTGCGCGTCGTACGAACCGGTCGACCAGCCGTCGTGCTGGGTGGCGGTGGCGTATGCCGCGGTCCCGTAGGAGCCGTAAGCGGACTGGTCGTGGTTCGCGGTGCCGTAGCCCGAGTACGAGTACTCGGCACCGGGGTCGGCCGGGAAGTGTTCCCCGGCCGGGTGACGATCGTTCACCACCAACTTCTCTTTCGCCTCGACAGCAAGGGGCGGAGCAAGTGCGGTGACTGTACCCGGCGGTATGCGGCGGCGACAATCTTCACCAGGTTTCGGGCGGACCCGAAACGGGCATTCGACCGCCTATCGGCAGGCCGCGTCCCGCTGTTCGGCGAGGCGTTCGGGAGGTGTTCGGCCAGCGTACGGAGGTGTGCACCGACTTCCCCGGCGTCCGGGGCCGGTGGGCTTCAGGAATTTCTTCCGGGCGATCCGGTGTGGTGGTCAGGCCGCGTCGGTGGTGCGCGGCCCCACATGTGGCCCCAGCGGCGCGGCGGCACCGGACGGGGCCTCCTCGTCGGAGACCCCGGCGAGTTCGTCCCGGATCCAGGCCGCGACCGTCCGGTCCACGGGGAGCATCAGATGCCCGATGCCCCGCACCCGTACGTTCGTCACCGTGAGGTCCGCGTGGTCGAGCCGGCCGTTCCTCGCGGGCACGACGAACAGGTCGTGGTCGCTCCACACGCTCACGAAGCGCGTCCTTCTGCCGCCCGGTACCGGAGCGTCCAGATCCTCCAGAAGCGCGGACCCCGGGACCATCTGCCGGGCCACCGGGTGCGGGGTGACCGCGGCGGCGGTGTACGTGCCGGTGTGCGGCGTGCCCAGGGTGACCAGGGTGCGGACGTGTGCGTCACCCCCGTGCAACTGGACGTAGCACCGGCCGATCAGACCGCCCAGGCTGTGCCCCACCACGTCGACGCGGTCGTGGCCGGTGCGGCGGCGGATCTCCTGCACGCGCGCATCGAGGTGTTCGACGGCCTCGTGGACGTCCCGGGTGAGCGGTGAGTGGTTCAGGCAGTACACGTGCTCCCACCCGTTGCCCAGCAGCGACCGGCGCAGCATGACGAATGTGGAGCGGTTGTCGCAGAAGCCGTGAAGCAGTAGTACGGGCGGTGCGTCGGCCCCGCGTGCGGAGACGGTGGCCGTGGGGTTCGCGTCCTCGAGTTCGGGCTCCCGCTCGGGGCATATGCCGGTGGGATAGAGGAGCAGGTGTCCGGTCAGTGCCAGTGCCTCGCGTGTCGCCGCGCGCAGGAACGGCAGTCCCGACATGGCCGACCACCTCCCGGTCCGCGCCCTCCGTAACGGCGCCGTCAGGATGACGTGTGCCCCGGATTCGCGATCTTGTGCGGTCCTTGGTGTGATTTCCCCCTCCCTCCGTGCCCCGAAACCGTCGGGGGCTGCCAGGATGGGTGATGCTGGGGATAACGTTCGTTCACTCGACGGCCCGGATGCCGTTCGGGCAGCGTCGTGAGATGGAGGCAGTCATGGGTGTGTCGGGTCCGATCCGCGTGGTGGTCGCCAAGCCGGGTCTCGACGGCCATGACCGCGGCGCGAAAGTCATCGCGCGGGCCTTGCGCGACGCGGGCATGGAGGTCATCTACACCGGCCTGCACCAGACGCCGGAGCAGATCGTCGACACGGCGATCCAGGAGGACGCCGACGCCATCGGTCTCTCCATTCTCTCCGGAGCGCACAACACCCTCTTCGTGAAGGTCCTGGAGCTCCTGCGGGAGCGGGACGCGGAGGACATCAAGGTCTTCGGTGGCGGCATCATCCCCGAGGGTGACATCGCGCCGCTGAAAGCACAGGGCGTCGCGGAGATTTTCACTCCCGGCGCTCCCACCGGCGCCGTGGTCGAGTGGGTCCGGGGCAACGTCCGGCAGCTCGCGGCCTGACGCCGGTTCCGCCGGCCCCTCTGATCATGCCGGTTCCGTCCCGGTTCCGGTGAGTTCCGCGAGCATCGTGGCACGCATGCGGAGGGTGCCGACGAGCCGCTGGAAGGCCTCCGCCCAGTACCCGCCGGCTCCCGGCGAGCCGTTGAGCGGCTCGTCCGGCAGCGCTGCCAGTGGTGCGAGCCGCTCCGTGTCCGCCGGGTCCAGGCAGCGCTCGGCCAGGCCCAGAACGCCACTGAAACTCCACGGGTAGCTGCCCGCGTCGCGCGCGATCTCCAGGGCGTCCAGCACCGCCCCGCCCAGGCGCCCGGACCAGGGCACCGCGCACACGCCGAGTATCCGGAAGGCGTCGGAGAGTCCGTGCGCCGCGATGAAGCCGGCGACCCACGCCGAGCGTTCTCCGGACGGAAGCACGGCGAGTAGTCTCGCGGGGTCGCCCTGCCCCTGCGCAGCAGGCGCGGGCGGCGCGCCGACCAGCGCCCGTGCCCACGCGACGTCCCGCTGTCGCACCGCCGCCCGGCACCACGCGGCGTGCAAGTCCTCGCGCCAGCCGTCGGCCACCGGAAGGGCGACGATCCCCGCAGGCGTACGTCCCCGGAAGCAGCCGGTCCAGGTGTCCAGCGGTGTCGCCTCGACGATCTGCCCCAGCCACCAGGAACGCTCCCCGCGCCCGGAAGGGGGCCGTGGCACGATGCCGTCCCGTTGCATCGCCGGATCGCACTCGTGCGGCGCCTCCACCGCGATTCCGGCCCCGACGACCCCGGTGGCGCCCGCCGCGTGGTCGGTGGCGCCGGTCCGGTCGGGGGTGACACACGAACGGGCACGCACAGCCATCCGGGCGGCGAGTGCCGATCCGGGCAGGCCGGACAGCAACTCCGCGGCGGTGGCCCGCACCGTCCTGCTGCGGTCGCCGAGAGCCCGCTCCAGGAACTCCTCGTCGTCCGGGGACAACCCGTCACGCAGGGCGTCGAGGAACATCAGCCGGTCCTCTGCGCGCTCCGTCGTCCAGGTGCTCTGCAGCAGATCGAGTCCCGTGGCGGGCTCCCGTTTCCGCAGGAACCCCAGCAGCGCCACCCGCTCGGCGAACAGGCCCTCCTCCCACAGGACGCGGTCCGGCGGGGCGTCGATGGTCGCGCCGCCGGTGTCGCGCCGGGCGAACCGCCAGTCCGCGTTGAGCCGGGCCAGCCACCGGGCGCGGGGCCCGCCGAAGGCGAGTGTCTGAGCGCGCAGGTCCGTCCGGGCGCGGGCCGCGTCCAGCAGCGCCGGGAGGAGTGCGTGCGGGGGACGGTAGCCGTGCCGGTTGGCGGCACCCT
>KI547037.1:494918-495806 GCA_000497405.1 Streptomycetaceae bacterium MP113-05
GAACGCCCGGAGCGTGGCCCGAATGTCGGCGGGGTCACAGCGGCACCGCCGCCGATCCCGCCCCGGCCGGCTCCCACGCGGCACGGGGCGCGAAGCCCCGGTGCCCGCACTGGCCGAAAACGGTGACCGGCCCTCCCCCGGACAGTGCCACGAGCCGCCACAGAGCGGCCCGGGACAGTCCGGGTGCGATCGGCAGCGCCGTGTCCCCGTCGGCTTCCGCGAGCTGCCAGCCGCCGTCCGCCGCCCGGACCGGGACCACGTCCGAGAGGACGGCGGGCCAGTCCTCCTGCCACGGGTCCCTGGCCAGTGCCGAGGCGTAGGCCGCGATCGCGTCGTCCGTGGTGCCCCCGCCAGGGACGAAGCCGGCCTTCGGCGGTCCGTGGCGCTCTCCCAGAACCGCCCTCAGGAGCTCCGCCCCGGGGTGGAAGGCGAGGTCGGCGTCGATGGCGGCGCCGACCGGAAGCGTCAGCTGTGGGGCGCGTCCGCCGGCGGCGAAGCCGAGCAGCAGGGCGTGCCGGCGCGACGCCCTGCCGTACAGCCATATGCGCCGGGCGGTCAGCCTCCCCTCCTCGGTGTCGCGCTGGGCGAGGACGAGCCACTCGTCGCGCAGCATCCCTCCTTCCCGAGCACCGGCCTCGGCCAGCACGGTGGCGGCCTTCGCACGCAGGCCCACCCGGGCGCGCACCGTTGTGGCGAGCGGATCCGGGAGCGTGCCGTCGGCCGCTGCCAGCCAGCCTCGGGCCAGCAGGTGCAGCAGTGCGCACTCCGCGAGCAGCCGCTCCGGCCACCCCGGCCCGGACGAGGCGACGGCCCCCAGCTCCCGCACCCGTGCGGCAAGTCCGGGAGCCTGGGCGTCGACCATGCGGGCAGCCATCTCCTCCCACGCGC
>KI547037.1:496147-498524 GCA_000497405.1 Streptomycetaceae bacterium MP113-05
GTCGCCGCCCGGAGAGCCGTTCAGGGCGGCGGACGCCCTCCGCCGCCCGTCGAGCCACTTCGCGGCCCAGCCGGGAGCTCCGGCGGCCTCCCGCACGACCGGCTCCGCCCCCGCCCACAGGAGGAGGAGACCCAGCGCGTGTTTGCAGGGGAACTTCCGGCTCGGGCAGCTGCACCGGTATCCCGGGTCCTTGCCGTCGGCCAGATCCACCACCGTCCGGTAGGGCGTCCGGCCACTGCCCCTGCACAGACCCCACACCGCGGCGTCTCCCGCACCGGCCTCCGACCATGGGCCGGGTGCCGCCAGCCGGCTGCCGTTCTTCCGCGACGACGCGTCGGGCGCCAGCGCGAGCACCTGTTCCGCTGTCCAGCGGACCCCCTGTCCACTCATGTCGCCGACGGTAGGAGTCACCACTGACATTCCGTCGGGAGAACCCCCCCACCTGCGGTGACGCGCTTTCAGACCGCCGTTGTCAGCGGGGCCGTGCAGGGTGGGGACCACTTCGATTCGTTGCCCGCCGAGGGGGAGTTGTGACCGATACGCAGGCCCTGCGACCGCACGCCGAGGACGCCTTCGCCGACGAGCTGACCGCGCTCGCGGCGGCCGACGACCGGCCCCGTCCTCAGCGCTGGCGGCTGTCGCCGTGGGCCGTGGTCACTTATCTGCTCGGCGGCGCGCTTCCCGACGGCACGGTGATCACGCCCAAGTACGTCGGCCCGCGCAGCATCGTCGAGGTCGCCGTCACCACCCTCGCCACCGACCGGGCGCTCCTGCTGCTCGGCGTACCCGGCACCGCCAAGACGTGGGTGTCGGAACATCTGGCGGCGGCCGTCAGCGGCGACTCGACGCTGCTGGTGCAGGGCACGGCGGGTACGCCGGAGGAGGCCGTCCGGTACGGCTGGAACTACGCGTCCCTGCTCGCTCACGGCCCGAGCAGGGACGCGCTGGTGCCCGGTCCGGTGATGCGGGCGATGGCGGACGGCATGACGGCGCGCGTCGAGGAGCTGACCCGCATTCCGGCTGACGTGCAGGACACTCTGATCACCATCCTCTCGGAGAAGACCCTTCCGATACCGGAACTGGGCGACGAGGTGCAGGCCGTCCGCGGTTTCAACCTGATCGCCACGGCCAACGACCGCGACCGCGGCGTCAACGAGCTGTCCAGCGCGCTGCGCCGCCGCTTCAACACGGTGGTGCTGCCACTGCCGGCCACCGCCCAGGCAGAGGTGGACATCGTCTCCCGCCGCGTCGACCAGCTCGGCCGTTCGCTCGACCTCCCGGTGCTTCCGGACGGTGCCGACGAGATCCGCCGCGTCGTCACCGTCTTCCGCGAGCTGCGGGACGGCGTCACCACCGACGGCCGGACCAAGGTCAAGTCACCGTCGGGGACGCTCTCCACTGCGGAGGCGATCTCCGTGGTCACCGGCGGTCTGGCGCTGGCCACTCACTTCGGGGACGGCGTGCTGCGGGCCCGTGACGTCGCCGCGGGCGTCCTCGGCGCGGTGGTGCGCGACCCGGCCGCCGACCGCGTGGTGTGGCAGGAGTACCTGGAGGCCGTCGTGCGCGAGCGGGAAGGCTGGAAGGACTTCTACCGTGCCTGCCGCGAGGTGTCCGGGTGAACGCTGCGGAGGGCTCGGGCGCGGACGGTCGCCCGGACGGGCCGCTGCTCCTCGGCGTCCGGCACCACGGGCCCGGCTCCGCCCGCGCCGTGCGGGAGGCGCTGGACGCGTTCGCGCCGAAGGTGCTGCTCGTCGAGGGTCCGCCGGAAGCGGACGGGATCGTCCCGCTCGCAGCCCGACCACGGATGCGCCCACCCGTCGCGCTGCTGGCGCACGTGCCGGCCGAGCCCGGCAGGGCGGCGTTCTGGCCCCTGGCCGGGTTCTCCCCGGAGTGGGTGGCCATCCGCTGGGCGCTCGCCCGCGACGTGCCGGTCCGCTTCGTCGATCTGCCCGCCGCGCACACGCTCGCCCTCGGCGACACCGACCCACCGGGCGGAGAGGAGGACGGGCCGGTCCCGGCGCCTCCCGCCAGCGTCGACCCGATCGGCGTCCTCGCCGAGACCGCAGGCTACGACGATCCCGAACGCTGGTGGGAGGACGTCGTCGAACACCGCGGTCGTGGCCGCGGCCTCCCGCAACCGGAAGCGGCGACCGCCTTCCTGCCGTTCACCGTACTCGGCGAGGCGATGGCCGCCCTGCGGGAGACGTGCGGCGAGCAGGGCCACACACGGGACCTGTTGCGCGAGGCGCACATGCGGCTGCAGTTGCGTGCGGCCCGCCGCGAGTTCGGCGACGACGGCGTCGCCGTGGTCTGCGGCGCCTGGCACGTCCCCGCACTGGCCGGGCGTACGACGGTGACCGCCGACCGGCGGGGGGGG
>KI547037.1:499059-499998 GCA_000497405.1 Streptomycetaceae bacterium MP113-05
GGCTGCTGCGCGGGCTGCCCAGGGTCCGTGTCGAGGCGACCTGGGTGCCGTGGACCCACCGCCGCCTCGCCCGGCAGAGCGGATACGGCGCGGGCATCGACTCGCCGGGCTGGTACGGCCACCTCTTCACCGCCCCCGACAGGCCGGTCGAACGCTGGATGACCCGGATGGCCGGGTTGTTGAGGGACGAGGACCTGCACGTCTCGTCGGCCCACGTCATCGAGGCCGTCCGGCTGGCCGACACGCTCGCCGCTCTGCGCGGCCGGCCGCTGGCCGGGCTGACCGAGACGCTCGACGCCGCGCGGGCCGTGCTGTGCGAGGGCTCCGAGATGCCGCTGCAGCTCGTACGCGACCGGCTGGTGGTCGGGGACACGCTCGGCGAGGTACCCGACGACGCGCCGGCCGTCCCGTTGCACCGCGACCTGACGAACCTTCAGAGGTCGCTGCGGCTGCGGCCCGCGGCGCAGGACCTCGACCTCGACCTCGATCTGCGCAGGGATGTCGACGCCGCGCGCAGCCGGCTGCTGCACCGGCTCCGGCTACTCGGTGTGCACTGGGGGACCCCGACGGCGTCCGGTTCGGGCAGCACGGGCACGTTCCGGGAGCGCTGGCGGCTGCGGTGGGAACCCGAACTCGCCGTGCGCACGGCCGAAGCCGGTGTCTGGGGGACGACCGTGCTCGCCGCGGCCACCGCCAAGGCGCGCTCCGCAGCCGTGGGTACCACGGTGCTTGCCGAGGTCACCTCGCTCGCCGAGCGGTGTCTGTCGGCCGACCTGCCGGACGCCCTTCCAGCGGTGCTGCGGGTGCTTGCCGACCGGGCGGCGCTGGACGCGGACGTCGGCCACCTGGTGCAGGCGTTGCCCGCGCTGGTGCGGACGGTCCGCTACGGCGACGTGCGCGGCACGGACGGGGCGGCGACGGCCGCGGTCGCCGCGGGCC
>KI547037.1:500008-504602 GCA_000497405.1 Streptomycetaceae bacterium MP113-05
GCCTCGACGCGGAGGGTGCGGTCCAGTGGCGGGAGCACGTGGGGACCGCACATCACGCGATCGCGCTGCTCGGGCGGCAGGACGGCGTGCCGGACGGTGGGGAGTTGCGGGTCCGCTGGCAGGGCGTCTTGCGCGTGCTGGCGGGCCGGGACCGGGTGCCCGGGCTGATCCGCGGCCGGTGCGCGCGGCTGCTGCTGGACGACGGACTTCTCGCGGAGGGCGAGGCCGCCCGGCTGCTGGGGCACGCCCTCTCCTTCGGCACGCCTCCCCTGGAGGCCGCGGCATGGGTCGAGGGCTTCCTCGCCGGCGGCGGGTTGCTGCTGGCGCACGACGAACGGTTGCTCGGGCTTGTGGACGACTGGCTGACCGGTGTCGGCCGGGAGGCCTTCACGGAGGTGCTGCCGCTGCTGCGGCGGACCTTCTCGGAGTACGAGGTGGGGGTGCGGCGGACGGTGGGGGAGCTCGTGCGCCGCGGGCCCGCGGTGGTGGGACCGCGCTCCGGGGGGCGCCCGGCCGGTCCTCCGGGGTTCGCCCCGGACCTCGATCCCGAGCGGGCGGACGCGGTGCTGCCCACCCTCGGCCTCCTCCTGGCCCCACCGTGACCTCCGGCCACCTGCTCCCCGCGACGGCGGGTCCCCCGCGCGACCACGGCACCAGCACCAGCAGCACCGGCACGAGCACGAGTACGAGCACGAGTACGAGTACGGGCAGACGGCAGACGGCAGACGGGCAGACGGCAGACGGCAGACGGCAGGAAAGGACACCCGCGCGATGTCTCGTAGGGCAGCTCCGGAGGAGAACCTCGGCAGCCGGGAGGACGACAGGCACGCCACCGACGCGCCGCTGGTGAGGGGCCGCACCGCTGGTGACGGCATCGGTCCGGCGGCCGCGGTCGAGGCGCCCGCGCCCGTCGGGGGCGATGAGCGGCTCAGGCGGTGGCGACTGGTGCTGGGTGGCGGTGAGGGCCCGGAGGCCGACGGCACCGGGTACGGGCTCGGCGGGGCGGACGCCGCCATGGACCGCGCCCTCACCGCCCTCTACGGAGGTGCCGGCCGCAGACCCTCCGTAGAGGGCGGTGAGGCGGACGACCGGGCCGGCGGTCTGGGGGCCTCCGCCCCGCGTGTCGCCCGCTGGCTCGGCGACATCCGCAGCTACTTCCCGGTGTCGGTGGTGCAGGTGATGCAGCGGGACGCGGTGGACCGCCTGGGCCTGTCGTCGCTCCTGCTCGAGCCGGAGATGCTGAAGGCGGTCGAGCCGGACGTCCACCTCGTCGGCACGCTGCTGTCGCTCAAGGGGGTGATGCCGGAGTCCAGCCGGGAGACGGCGCGTGCCGTCGTCCGCCGGGTGGTCGAGCAGGTGGAGCGAAGGCTCGCCGGCCGCACGCGGGCGACGCTCACCGGCGCGCTGGACCGTTCCGCGCGGGTGGCGCGCCCGCGCCACCGGGACGTCGACTGGGACCGCACCATCCGGACCAACCTGAAGAACTACCTCCCCGAGCACGGCACGGTCGTTCCCGAGCGACTGGTCGGCTACGCCCGCGCCGCGCAGGCGGTCAGGAAGGATGTCGTGCTGTGCATCGACCAGTCCGGGTCGATGGCCGCGTCCGTCGTCCACGCGTCGGTGTTCGGCGCCGTGTTGGCGTCCATACGGTCACTCGACACCCGCCTGGTCGTCTTCGACACCGAGGTCGTGGACCTGACGGACGAGCTCGACGACCCGGTGGACGTGCTCTTCGGCACGCAGCTCGGCGGTGGCACCGACATCAACCGGGCCCTCGCTTACTGTCAGTCACGGATCACCCGCCCCGCCGAAACCGTGGTGGTGCTGATCAGTGACCTGTACGAGGGCGGAATCCGGGACGAGATGCTCAAGCGGGTCGCCGCGATGAAGGCGGCCGGAGTCCGGTTCGTCACCCTGCTCGCACTCTCCGACGAGGGCGCACCGGCGTACGACAGGGCGCACGCGGCCTCGTTGGCCGCCCTCGGTACGCCCGCGTTCGCCTGCACGCCCGACCTGTTTCCGGAGATCCTGGCCGCCGCGATCGAGAAGCGGCCGCTGCCGGTCCCCGGTGACGGCTGAGGACGTCGGGGAACACCTTCTGTGACGGTTGTCACCGCGCAGGTGTGAGCTGGAATTCATGTCTCACCCACTGGCGGAGCTACCCTGCAAGACGGACATGCCGCGCGCCATCGGTGACGCCGCGGCCACGCGGCACGCCCACGCTGACAACGAACCGCGAGACCACTGATTAAGGGGACGTACGCGCGTGGACCTGTTCGAGTACCAGGCGAGGGACATCTTCGCCAAGCATGACGTACCGGTGCTGGCCGGTGAAGTCATCGACACGCCCGAGGCGGCGCGCGAGGTGACCGAGCGACTCGGTGGTCGCGCGGTCGTCAAGGCGCAGGTGAAGACCGGCGGTCGTGGCAAGGCGGGTGGCGTGAAGCTGGCCTCCGACGCGGACGACGCCGTGGAGAAGGCCCGGGCCATCCTGGGCATGGACATCAAGGGCCACGTGGTCCACAAGGTGATGCTGGCGCAGACCGCCGACATCGCCGAGGAGTACTACGTCTCCTTCCTCCTCGACCGCACCAACCGCACCTTCCTGGCCATGGCCTCCGTCGAGGGCGGTGTCGAGATCGAGGAGGTCGCGGCGACCAAGCCCGAGGCCCTCGCCAAGATCCCGGTGGACGCCATCGAGGGTGTGACCGAGGCCAAGGCCCGCGAGATCGTCGAGGCCGCGAAGTTCCCGGCCGAGCTGCACGACCAGATGGTGAACGTCCTGCAGCGGCTGTGGGACGTCTTCATCAAGGAGGACGCCCTCCTGGTCGAGGTCAACCCGCTGGTCAAAACCGGCGACGGCACGGTCATCGCACTGGACGGCAAGGTGTCGCTGGACGCGAACGCCGAGTTCCGCCAGGCCGACCACGCCGCCCTCGAGGACAAGGCCGCAGCCAACCCGCTCGAGGCCGCCGCCAAGGCCAAGGGCCTGAACTACGTCAAGCTCGACGGTCAGGTCGGCATCATCGGCAACGGCGCGGGGCTGGTCATGTCCACTCTCGACGTGGTCGCGTACGCCGGGGAGGCCCACGCGGGCGTCAAGCCCGCCAACTTCCTCGACATCGGCGGCGGCGCCTCCGCCGAGGTCATGGCGAACGGCCTGGAGATCATCCTCGGCGACCCGGACGTCAGGTCCGTCTTCGTCAACGTCTTCGGTGGCATCACCGCCTGCGACGCGGTCGCCAACGGCATCGTGCAGGCTCTCGAGCTGCTCAAGTCCAAGGGCGAGGACGTCAACAAGCCGCTGGTCGTGCGTCTGGACGGCAACAACGCCGAGCTGGGCCGCAAGATCCTGACCGACGCCGCCCACCCGTTGGTGCAGCAGGTCGACACGATGGACGGAGCGGCCGACAGGGCCGCCGAGCTGGCCGCCAAGTAAGGGACGAGGACACCGAGAACAATGGCTATCTTCCTCACCAAGGAAAGCAAGGTCATCGTCCAGGGGATGACCGGCTCCGAGGGCCAGAAGCACACCAGGCGCATGCTGGCCTCCGGCACCAACGTCGTCGGCGGCGTCAACCCGCGCAAGGCCGGCACGACCGTCGACTTCGACGGTACCGGGATCCCGGTCTACGGAGGCGTGAAGGAGGCCATGGAGGCCACCGGTGCCGACGTGACCGTCATCTTCGTGCCGGAGAAGTTCACCAAGAGCGCCGTCATCGAGGCCGTCGACGCCGAGATCCCGCTCGCCGTGGTGATCACCGAGGGCATCGCGGTGCACGACTCCGCGAACTTCTGGGCCTACGCCACGCAGAAGGGTGGCAAGACCCGCATCGTCGGCCCGAACTGCCCCGGTCTGATCACCCCCGGTCAGGCGAACGCCGGCATCATCCCGGCCGACATCACCAAGCCGGGCCGCATCGGCCTGGTGTCGAAGTCGGGCACGCTGACGTACCAGATGATGTACGAGCTGCGTGACATCGGCTTCTCGACCTGTGTCGGCATCGGTGGCGACCCGGTCATCGGCACCACCCACATCGACGCCCTGAAGGCGTTCGAGGCGGACGCCGACACCGACCTGATCGTGATGATCGGCGAGATCGGCGGCGACGCCGAGGAGCGTGCGGCGGACTTCGTCAAGGAGAACGTCACCAAGCCGGTCGTCGGCTACGTCGCGGGCTTCACCGCCCCCGAGGGCAAGACGATGGGCCACGCAGGTGCGATCGTGTCGGGCTCCTCCGGCACCGCGCAGGCGAAGAAGGAGGCCCTGGAGGCCGCGGGCGTGAAGGTCGGCAAGACCCCGTCCGAGACCGCGCGGCTGGCGCGCGAGCTGCTGGGCGGCTGATCACTCGGCCGCGCACGCAGGACCGGGCCCGCACCTCTTCGGGGTGCGGGCCCGTCGGCGTCCGGAGCCGCGCGTGTGTCGGATCTGTCAGCGTCCGGAACCGTGCGTGTCGGGACCGTGGGTCCGTCCCGGGCGGGAAGCCCGGTCAGCGTCGTCGACCGGCGGCTCGACGGTCGCTCGCCCGCCTCGTTCCACGAGGCGCGCCCGGTAGTTCCCGGAACGCAGTTCGGGGAGGTACGCGACCCCGGC
>KI547037.1:504612-506464 GCA_000497405.1 Streptomycetaceae bacterium MP113-05
GCTGCTGGCGCGGCGCCCCCGTTGCGGGCGTCGCCGGACGGTGCCGGCGACGCTCCGTGTTCCGGTGCAGTGAGGGCCATCGCGACGGCCACCGTCACCAGGGCGGTGAGTCCGTAGGCCGCCGCGGTGCGCTGCCGGCTGACCCGCTCGCAGTCGGCGCGCACCTGCGCGGACGGCGGCGGGGTGCGGACCTGTGCGGAGGAGAGAAGCAGGGTGAGCCGGTCGGCGAGCAGCGCTGCGCGGTGTTCGGTCCGGGTACTGCGCAGCTCGGGCACGTGGCCGGTGAGGAGTTCCCGGGCATGCGCGAGACGGCCCAGGGTGGCCGCGGTGCTGGCCTCCGTCTCGGTGGCCGTCGCGGCCAGGTCCAGGCCGAGACCGTCGTGCAGCAACAGGCACCTGCGGTGGGGGCGGGGGAGGGCGAGCATCCCGGTCAGTAGACGATCGGCTGACGGGCCGAAGTGGGCGGGACAGATGCTCCTGCCGTGGAGAAGTCCGTGCCAGGGGGACAGGGCGTGGTCGTGGGCCGCCGCCCGTACCCAGCCGACCGGGTCCTGGTCCCTGGCGACCTCGGGCCAGTGCTCCCATGCGGTGCGGTAGGCGTGTGCGACGGCCCGTTCGGCGATCTGCGGGTGACCGGACAGCAGGTAGGCCTGCCGGGTGAACGCGTTGGCGTGACGGAGGTGGAGCAGGTCGAAGGCGGACCGGGCCGGTCCGGTCCGCCGCGCTGCCCGCCGGCGGCGGTGGTGTCCCCACGCCGTTCGCGCCCTCATACGCACCTCTCCACGGGTGGTGGGAGTCCCTGGTGGGAGTGTCCTGGCGAGCCCGCCTCAGAGATCATGGGACATACTGTGTGATAAAAGTCAGTCACGGAGGACATGCGACACCACGACGAATCGCGCCGTCCGTCGGAAAATTCGCCCATCTTGGCAGCATGGCGACGTGAGTCACCTGACCGAGCCGCCCTCCTCGCCCCACCCGGACGGACCAGCCGAAGGTGGGGCCCCCGGCACGGACGTCCCCGGCACGGACGTCCCCGGCACGGACGTGTCCGGCCCGAGGCGCCCACGCCCCTCCAGGGCCTGGCGCCCGCACCTCGTCCTCGTGCTCGGCGGCCTCGTCGCGGCGGCACTCGGCCTCGGATTCCTCGCCGTCGTCGTCCTGTTGCTCTGGACCGGCTCACCGTCCCCCCAGGGCGGGCCCGAAGGCGCGCTGCACGTCGCCGCCGCCCTGTGGCTGCTGGGGCACGGCGCCGAGCTGACCCGCAGCAGCACCGTGTCCGGCGAACCCGTGCCGGTCGAACTCACGCCCCTGCTCCTGGTCGCGCTCCCGCTGTGGCTGGTCGGCAGGGCCGTGCGGAACGCCCTCGCCGAGGAGCCCACGGGCCGTGCCCGCGCCGTACGGGTCGCGGCGTCGGTCGCAGCCGGCTATCTCCTGGTCGGCGCTGCCGCCGTGCACTACGCGAGCTACGGACCGCTCCGCGTCGACCCGCCGTCAGCGGGAGCGTGGCTGCTGGGCACCACCGCGGCGGTGAGCGTGGTGGCGGTCTGGATGTCGCAGGGACGTCCCGGCCCCGCCCTTCGCGGAACGGCCGGAGCCTGCGCCGCTCCCGCCGTGCGTGCGGCCGGGCTGGGGGTCGCGGTGCTCCTCGCCGGCGGGCTCGCGCTGACGCTTCTCGCGGTCGGTCTGCACGGAGAGGAGTACCAGGAGGGTGTGGAACAGCTGGGCGGCGACTGGTCGGGGCGGACCGCGGTGGCCCTGCTGACGCTCGCGCTGCTGCCGAACGCGGCGGTCTGGGCCACCTCGTACGGGCTCGGCCCCGGCTTCACGCTCGGCTCTGCCGGCGTGGTCGGCC
>KI547037.1:506474-507070 GCA_000497405.1 Streptomycetaceae bacterium MP113-05
GCGGCGACGGCGCTGCTCGCCGCCTGGGCCGGGGGAGCGCTGGGCACCGGCGGGATGTCGCATGTCGGGCCCGTCTGGTGGGCTGTCGGGGCGGCCGCCACGGTCTGGGCCGGGCTGGTGGGACTGCCGACGGCGCTGGCGCTACGGGCGTGGCGACTACGGGAACGCGGGGCGTTCGCCGAACACGTTCGGTGGCGGATGCGCCGCCGCAGGGGGGACCTGTCGGCGGCGGGAGACGCGACGTGGCACGAGTCGGGGGCGCGGCGGTCGCGATGGGCCGCCCTGAAGGATGCCTCCGGCGGGCTGACGAACGACGTCACTCCGCGGCGGCGCGACTGACCCCGGTGGCCCGGCGGGAGACGCCGGGCCGTCGACTGTCATCTCCGCGGGCTAACGCCCCGAGGTCTCCTTCTCCGGTAGCCAGAACGGCACCTGACCGTCGGGGAGGTCGTCACACTGATCGCGCGCGGACTGGGTGAGTGCGTCCTGACGGCACGTGTAGTAGTTCCCGTACACCATCTGCTGGGCGAAGCCCCCGGCGACGCTCAGCAGGGCGAGGCCGCCCGCGACCAGACCGCTCACGGCGGGGGGGCGGC
>KI547037.1:507144-510321 GCA_000497405.1 Streptomycetaceae bacterium MP113-05
GGCCTGGGCGGGGCTGACCGTTCCCCGCTCCGGGCCGGACGGTGGCGGATCGCCGGACGGCGAGGCCCCGGCAGGCGTGGTGCGGTCGGTTCCGGCCACGTCCTCCGCGTTCGCGGTCGCTGTCGGGGTGGACCGTACGCTCGACGGGCCGCGCAGAGCGCTCACCCCCCAGTACACGGAGAACGCCCCGAGCAGCAGTGCAAGCTCGATCTGGCCGATGAGGGCGCAGAACAGGCCCAGGATGCCGCCGTGAAGCGCATAGCGTGCGTGGCGCTGCTTGGGGTCGGTGGGGTCCCAGCGCATGCCGGGCGTCCTGCGGCCGCCGTTCCCGTCGCCGCTCTGGTCCGGTCGGCGAGATCCGCCGAAGCCGCCGTCGTGCGGTCCGGGCTGTTTCGAGCTCCACCGGCTGCCCGACGGCGAACCTCCCGAGTCCTTCGCGTCTTCCGGCTCGGGTTTCCCCTGGGAGTCACTGCCGTGGCCCTCCCCGCCTTCGCCGCGCTCGGGGCGGCGTGGCCGCCAGGGCCGGTCGGGCCGGCCATCCGGCGGGGCGGCGAAGGGGTTGTCCTCCTGCGAGGGGTCGCGATCGGCTCTGGCCGCGCGGCGTCGGTCGGTCATGTGGTGTATGTCTTCCCCTGCTTCTCTCGCGTCGGGTGCAGCCGTACCCGCCCGACGCTACCTGGAGCGGACGCCCCCGTCCCGAGAGGGGCCGGAAGGGTGCCGGTATCGTTGCCGACGGTCGACCGGTTCGTAGAGTTCCCCGGAAACCCCGGGGGCCCCGACTTGTGGGATCCTACGAATCGCCGCGCCGAAGCCCCGCCCTCCTTTTCCCGCCTCGCCCAGAAAGTGCACCGTCGTGGCAGCGCACCGGAACCGTCCCGCCCGTCTCGTCGTGCTCGTCTCCGGTTCCGGCACCAACCTCCAGTCGCTGCTGGACGGGATCGCCGCCTGCGGCGTGAGCGCGTACGGCGCCGAGGTGGTGGCGGTGGGTGCCGACCGCGAGGGGATCGCCGCTCTGGACCGTGCGGAGCGTGCCGGGCTGCCGTCCTTCGTGTGCCGGGTCCGCGACCACGCCGACCGGGAGGCCTGGGACCATGCACTGGCCGAGGCGACCGCCGCGTACGAGCCGGACCTGGTGGTCTCGGCGGGGTTCATGAAGATCGTGGGCCCGGCCTTCCTGGCCCGCTACGGGGGGCGGTTCGTCAACACGCATCCCGCCCTGCTCCCCAGCTTCCCCGGTGCGCACGGCGTGCGCGACGCCCTCGAGTACGGCGTCAAGGTCACCGGCTGCACCGTCCACTTCGTCGACGACGGCGTCGACACCGGCCCGATCATCGCCCAGGGCGTGGTCGAGGTCGTCGAGGAGGACCACACCGACGGGGGGACCGCTCTGCACGAGCGGATCAAGGAAGTCGAGCGACGGCTGCTCGTCGAGGTCGTCGGGCGCCTGGCCCGTGACGGCTACCGCATCAAGGGACGAAAGGTACTGATCCCGTGACCGCCACCGCCACTGACAACTCCTCCGGTGACACCGACGGCAGCACCCGTCGGCCGATCCGCCGGGCGCTGGTCAGCGTCTATGACAAGTCCGGACTGGAGGAGCTGGCCCGCGGCCTGCACGAGGCCGGCGTCCAGATCGTCTCCACCGGCTCGACGGCCCGGAGGATCGCCGCGGCCGGAATCCCGGTGACCGGCGTCGAGGAGCTGACGGGCTTCCCCGAGTGCCTGGACGGCCGGGTCAAGACACTGCACCCCCGCGTGCACGCAGGCATTCTGGCCGACCAGCGACTCGCGGACCACCGCAGCCAGCTCGCCGAACTGGGCGTGGAGCCGTTCGAACTGGTCGTCGTGAACCTGTACCCGTTCCGGGAGACCGTCGCCTCCGGCGCCACCCCGGACGAGTGCGTGGAGCAGATCGACATCGGCGGGCCGTCGATGGTCCGCGCCGCTGCCAAGAACCACCCGTCGGTCTCGGTGGTCGTCAACCCGGAGCGCTACGGCGCGGTTCTGGCGGCCGTGCGTGGCGGCGGCTTCACTCTCCACCAGCGCAAACGACTCGCAGCCGAGGCGTTTCAGCACACCGCGGCCTACGACGTGACGGTGGCCACCTGGTTCGCCGCCGGATACGCGGCAGAGGGCACCGAGGAGGGCGAACCCACCGCCTTCCCCGAGTTCTTCGGCGCCACCTACGAGCGCACCTCCGTGCTGCGCTACGGAGAGAACCCGCACCAGCCCGCCGCGCTCTACGCGACCGGCAACGGCGGCCTGGCGCAGGCCGAGCAGCTGCATGGCAAGGAGATGTCCTACAACAACTACACGGACACCGAGGCCGCCCGCCGCGCGGCGTACGACCACTCCGAGCCCTGCGTCGCCGTCATCAAGCACGCCAACCCCTGCGGCATCGCCACCGGTACGGACGTCGCCGAGGCCCACCGTCGGGCCCACGCCTGCGACCCGCTGTCCGCGTACGGCGGTGTCATCGCCGTCAACCGGCCGGTGTCGAAGGAGATGGCCGAGCAGGTCGCCGGCATCTTCACCGAAGTCGTCATCGCTCCGGGGTACGAGGAGGGGGCTCTCGAGGCCCTGTCCCGCAAGAAGAACCTCCGCGTACTGCGCTGCGTCGAGGCCCCGTCCGACCCGGTCGAGGTCAAGCCCATCGACGGCGGTGCTCTCCTCCAGGCCGCGGACCGGCTCCAGGCGAACGGCGACGACCCCGCCAACTGGACGCTGGCCACCGGTGATCCGCTGTCCGAGGCGGAACTGGCCGAACTCGCCTTCGCCTGGCGGGCCTGCCGCGCGGTGAAGTCGAACGCCATCCTGCTGGCGAAGGGCCACGCGACGGTCGGCGTCGGCATGGGGCAGGTCAACCGGGTGGACTCCGCGAAGCTCGCCGTGCAGCGCGCGGGGGAGGAACGGGCTGCCGGCGCGTACGCGGCGTCGGACGCGTTCTTCCCCTTCCCGGACGGTCTCCAGGTGCTGACCCAGGCCGGTGTCCGCGCCGTGGTGCAGCCCGGCGGCTCGGTCCGCGACGAGGCAGTGGTCGAGGCCGCGCAGGCCGCCGGGGTGACGATGTACCTCACCGGCACCCGCCACTTCTTCCACTGACCGGCGACCGGTCGCCCACGCGGCGTACCGTCGAGCACGGCGAAGGGCCGCCGCGAACCCTGCGGTTCGCGGCGG
>KI547037.1:510331-524519 GCA_000497405.1 Streptomycetaceae bacterium MP113-05
CGGCTCAGTACCGCGGGCGGTTGAACCAGGCGCCGGTCGGGCCCATGGAGAGGAAGATGACCGTCACGACGGCCGTGGCCGTCCACAGGATGGAGACGACCACGCCCGCACCGTTGCCGTCCGACGCGCCGCCGAGCAGTGCCAGCAGTGCGACGACGGAGTTCAGCGAGGAGGCGATGATGCCCGTGACGCGTGTTCCCGTGCCGCCCTTTCCGAACAGCGAGGCGGGGACGATGTGCAGCGCCGCCAGGCCACCGAACAGCAGGAAGAGAAGCAGTCCGACGCCCACCGCCTCGCCGCTGTCGGCGACGTCCATCTCCTCCAGCATCGACTGCGCGGCGAGCGAGCCGATCAGCATCAGCAGGCCCATCAGCCCCCAGAGAGCCCCCGCGACGAAGAGCAGCACGCGCGCGGTGGTGGCCTGCGCGGGCATGCTCTGGAGCACGCCCATGCCTCCCGGCGACGGGTACGACTGCTGGGGGTAGCCGTACCCGGGCGCCGCCGGCTGCTGCTGGGGGTATCCGTATCCCGGCTGCATGGGGTCGGCGCCCGGACCACCCGGTGCGGCGGCGGGGTAGCCGTATCCCGGCTGCTTCGGACCGTGCGGGTCGCCCGACGGGGCGGCCCCGTACGGGTTGTGGGGATCGGGCGGATAGCTCATGACCGGGACTTTACCTCCGTGGGACGTGGGCCGACGGTTCAGGTGCGGGGCTCCGAGGACGCTCAGTACCGCGGCCGGTTGAACCACGCCTTGCCGTCGCTCTTCGCGACGAACACGATGATCAGCACGGCGAGGATGATGAAGATCAGGCCGACCGGAATGCCGACGATGCCCATCACGATCGCCAGGGCGCCGTACACGATGGTGCCGATGCGCAGCCCGTTGCCGCCCTTGGCGAACTTGACGGCGAGGAGGATGCCGCCGACGGCGAAGCCGAGATAGAGGACGCCGACGAAGGCGATGAGGCCGGTGCCCATGTCGGAGAGCATCTCGATGTTGGCGTCGCCCTGCAGCTCCGGGTCGTCGGCGATGGTGCCGAGGGCCGCAGCGGCGACGAACATCAGGATCGCACCGATGACGCTGAGGCCACCGGTCACGTACAGCATGATGCGGGCGCCGTTGACGGTGCCCGGCATCGTCGTCGGCGCGCCGTACCCGGCGGCCCCGTAGGCCGGGTCGCCTGCCGCGCCGTAGGACGGCAGGCCGGCGCCCTGCTGGGGCTGCTGGGCATACGGGTTGTTGGGGTCGGAACTCGGCTGGGAGGGGTGACTCATGACGTCCGTTCCTTTGTGAGGTGGGGCTGGCCGTCCCGGCCGTCAGTAACGGGGCCGGTTGTACCAGGCCTTCGCTTCGGCCTTACACATGAAGACGATGATGAGAGTGCCCAGCGCGATGTTGACGACACCGGTCGGCAGGCTGAAGACACCGCCCAGGACGGAGAGGGCGCCCAGCACGATGGTGGCGATACGCCAACCGTTGCCGCCTGTCTTGGCCTTGACCGCGCAGAGGAAGCAGTAGACGGCGTTGGCCGCGGTGAGGAGTGCCAGAAAGATGAAGACACCGGTGCCCAGGTCGGCGACCGCGCTCGCGTCCGGGTCGGTGGCGAGACTCGGGTCGTTCACGGCGTCGTTGAAGAGCGCCGCGATGACGATCAGCGCGATGGTGCCGACGATGGCGAGTCCGCCGAGGACGAAGTTCATGATGCGGACCGTCTTGACCGGGCCGGGCATCTCGCTCGGAACGCCGTAGCCCGCGTGCATCGGGTAGCCCTGCTCATAGCCGCCGTACGGTGACAGGTTCTGCTGCGGGTAGCCGTAGCCCGGGGCCGCCGCCTGCTGCTGGTCCTGCGGGTAGCCGTACCCCGGCGCCGCCGGCTGCTGCTGCTGCGGGTAGCCGTATCCCGGCTGCTGGCCCTGTGGCTGCTGGGCGTAGGGGTTGTTCGGGTCCTGACCCGGCTGGGGTGGGTAGCTCACGAGCGGTTTCCTCCGAAGGTTGCGGAATGCGCGGCGGTGCCGAGGGCTCCGGGGAGCCACCGGCACGCGCCCCGCCCCGCAGCGGGCTGCGTGAGGCGTGAGCGGTGCGAGCAGTGCGATGTGCGCACGACGACCTCCCCCGAAACGTCCGGCGCCCTGCCTGACGGACGGGGGCGCCGACCGTCCATGGTGGTCGGCACGCAGGAGGCTGTCCAGCCAAGATCCGCAAATGTGGCGAATCTGAGACGTGTCCCGCCTGCGTTGTCCCCATTCGGGTACACCGTGGCGCCGCGGTGTTCCACAGGGCGGCGCGGAGTGGAGCGGGACCGCGCCGATCCGGGAGAATGGTGCACATGAGCGTCCAGATTCTCGATGGCAAGGCCACCGCTTCCGCGATCAAGTCCGAACTCGCCGCCCGGGTCGAAGACCTCGGGAACCGCGGCGTGACGCCCGGCCTGGGCACCCTCCTCGTGGGTGAGGACGTCGGCAGTCAGAAGTACGTGGCCGGCAAGCACCGCGACTGCGGGCAGGTCGGCATCGCCTCCCTCCAGCGGGAACTGCCCGCTACCGCCACCCAGCAGGAGATCGAGGCGGTCGTCCGCGAGCTCAACGCGGATCCGACCTGTACCGGCTACATCGTGCAACTGCCGCTTCCCCGGGGCATCGACGTCAACCGGGTGCTTGCCCTCATGGACCCGGCCAAGGACGCCGACGGGCTGCACCCGACGAACTTGGGCCGGCTGGTGCTGAACGAGCCGGCACCGCTGCCCTGTACGCCGAACGGCATCCTCACGCTGCTGCGCCGTTACGGGGTCGAGTTGGACGGGGCCGAAGTGGTGGTCGTCGGCCGCGGCATCACCGTCGGCCGTTCGCTGCCGTTGCTGCTGACCCGCCGTTCGGAGAACGCGACCGTGACCCAGTGCCACACCGGTACCCGGGACCTGCCGGCGCAGCTGCGCCGCGCGGACGTCGTGGTGGCCGCTGCGGGCGTGCCGCATCTGATCAAGCCGGAGGACGTCAAGCCGGGCGCCGCCGTGCTGGACGTCGGCGTGAGCCGGGACGAGAACGGCCGCATCGTGGGCGACGTGCACCCCGGCGTCGCCGAGGTCGCCGGGTGGCTTTCACCCAATCCGGGCGGCGTCGGCCCGATGACGCGCGCGCTGCTGCTGCAGAACGTCGTGGAGGCCGCGGAGCGGCAGGCCGCCGGAGCGTGACGGAGGCGAGCCCGGTGTGGCGAGAACGAGAGGAGACGCCGATGGGGACAGACGACGGCGTGCCGCCGACGGAATCCCGGCCCGGTTCGCGCCGGTTCCCGGTGTTCACACGGGACACCGCCCGCCCCGAGGGCGGTGGCCGGGCGGCGCCGGGTGACGCCCCCGCGCCGGCACGCCAGTGGCCGATGCTGGTCGTCGCGGCGGGCGTGCTGGCCGGACTGCTGGTGGCGCTCGGCTCGTTCCGGGCCGGCACTGTGACCATCGGCCTGGCCGTGCTGGCTGCCGGCCTGATGCGCTGGTGGCTGCCGTCGGTCGGCATGCTGGCCGTACGGTCCCGTTTCACCGACGTGCTGACCTACGGCGTCCTGGGGATCGGTATCACGCTGCTGGCGATGATGGCCGAGCCGAACCCGTGGCTGACCATCCCGATCCTGGACGACGTCGTCCACTTCCTCATCGACTAGTGCCAAGGCCGTGAAGTTATGGCTCGGGTGGGGTTGTCCAGGGGCCTTGATGTGCGGTTTCGTCGGACATGAGGAGCGGAGCCCCGGTAGAACTGGCAGTCGACGAAGATAAGCCGTTCACGAAATCCGGAGGCTCCGCTGTCCGAACAGTGTGCCATCACGCGTACCGTCACGGTGGCCGGAGGCCGGTTTGCGCCCGGTCATCTCGGTGAACTCACTCAGCTGGTGCCGTTCGAGATGGTTGATGCGGCGTTGAGTGCGACCAGGGCCGTGCAGTCGCGGCTGCGGGATCTGCCATCCCGGGTCGTGGTGTACCTGGTCCTGGCCGGGTGCTTGTTCCCGGAGACGGGCTACCTCGGTGTGTGGCGCAAGCTCACCGGGGCGCTGGCCGGTCTGCCGGTGGTATCGCCGTCGGCGAGTGCGCTGGCTCAGGCCCGCCGCCGTGTCGGCGGCAAGCCGCTGCGGTGGCTGTTCGACCTGCTGCGGGGCCCGGCCGCGACCGGGCACGGGCAGGGGGTCCGCTGGCACGGTCTGCTGGTGGCCGCGCTGGACGGCACCATCCTGACGGTCCCCGACACCCCCGCCGTCATGACCCGGTTCACCAAGCAGGCCGGCAACCACGGCGGGACCGGATACCCGCAGGTCCGTCTGCTCGCCCTGGTCGCCTGCGGCACCCGCACCGTCATCGACGCGGTGTTCGGCCCCGCCACCTCAGGCGAGACCACCTACGCCCCGCGTCTGCTGCCCAGCCTGCGGCCCGGGATGATCCTGCTGGCCGACCGCAACTTCGGCGCTCAAAACCTCGTGTCCGGCATCGCGGCCACCGGAGCCGAGGTCCTGGTCCGGCTCAAGAACGGCCGCCGCCTGCCCGTCCTGGCCCGCTACCGGGACGGCTCCTATCTCTCGGCGCTGGGCGGCCTGCGGGTCCGCGTCATCGACTGCGAGATCACCGTCACCACCACCGCCGGGAAACACACCGGCCTCTACCGGCTGGCCACCACTCTGCTCGACCACCACCGTCACCCGGCGGCCGAACTGACCACGCTGTATCACCAGCGCTGGGAGATCGAAACGGCCTACCTGGAACTGAAGTCGACCATCCTGGGCGGCCGGGTCCTGCGGGCCCGCACTCCCGAAGGCATCGACCAGGAGATCTACGCCCTGCTGATCGTCTACCAACTGCTACGGACCGCCATGACGGACGCCACCAGCACCCTATGCGGCACTGGTCACGACCGCGCCAGCTTCAGCATCGCGTGGCAGACCGCCCGCGACCAGGTCATCCAGGCCGCGGGCGTCATCGCCGACACCGTCATCGATCTCGTTGGCACCATCGGCCGGCACGTCCTGGCCGACCTGCTGCCCCAGCGGCGGCTACGCGTCAGCCCCCGCATCGTCAAACGCGCCATCTCCAAGTACCAAGCCCGCGGCCCCCGCATCGACCGGGCCAGCTACAAGGCCACCACCAGCATCAACATCGTCACAGCTGCAGGCCCTTGACGACGCGCCCCAACCGCAAACTTCACGGCCTTGCGACTAGTGCCGTGTCAGTCAGGGGACCGACCCGCCCGAACGTGAGCTTCGTCACGCTGTGCGAGGTTTCGGCGAAGTCGCGTGCATGGTCTGCCGGAGCCGGGGCAGGCGAACGTCAACCCCCCACGGGTGTGCCACACCCGGCAGCCGTCCGCCGTTCCCCCTCCTGGGCGGGCGGCTGCCTCGTGTGTGGACGGGGCGTCGGATAGCCTGACGCCGGGTCTCTCCACGTCGAGAGACTCGCAAGTAAGGGCCAAGGCGCCTCCTCCGCGTGCTGTGCTGAAGGGGAGACCCTTCGCCACCGTCAGTACTACGGAGATCGCCATGCCCCGCACTCCCGTCAATGTCACCGTCACCGGCGCCGCCGGGCAGATCGGCTACGCGCTGCTGTTCCGCATCGCCTCCGGCCACCTCCTCGGCCCGGACGTGCCGGTCAGGCTGCGCCTCCTGGAGATCCCCCCGGCCGTGAAGGCCGCCGAGGGCACCGCGATGGAGCTCGACGACTGCGCCTTCCCGCTGCTCGACGGCATCGACATCACCGACGACGCGAACGTCGCCTTCGACGGTGCGAACGTCGCCCTGCTCGTCGGCGCCCGCCCCCGTGCCAAGGGCATGGAGCGCGGCGACCTGCTGGAGGCCAACGGCGGCATCTTCAAACCGCAGGGCAAGGCCGTCAACGACCACGCTGCGGACGACGTCAAGGTTCTGGTCGTCGGCAACCCGGCCAACACCAACGCGCTGATCGCCCAGGCCGCGGCGCCGGACGTGCCGGCCGAGCGGTTCACCGCGATGACCCGCCTGGATCACAACCGCGCCCTGTCGCAGCTGGCGAAGAAGACCGGTGTCCCCGTCTCGGAGATCCGCCGGCTCACCATCTGGGGCAACCACTCCGCGACGCAGTACCCGGACATCTTCCACGCCGAGGTCGCCGGCAAGAACGCCGCCGAGACCGTGAACGACGAGAAGTGGCTGGCGGACGAGTTCATCCCGACGGTCGCCAAGCGCGGCGCCGCCATCATCGACGCCCGTGGCGCCTCCTCCGCCGCGTCGGCCGCCAACGCCGCCATCGACCACGTCCACACCTGGGTCAACGGCACCCCGGATGGCGACTGGACCTCCATGGGCATCCCCTCGGACGGTTCCTACGGCGTGCCCGAGGGCCTCATCTCGTCCTTCCCGGTCACCTGCTCCGGCGGGAAGTACGAGATCGTGCAGGGTCTGGAGGTCGACGACTTCTCCCGCACCCGCATCGACGCCTCCGTCCAGGAGCTCGCGGAGGAGCGCGAGGCCGTCCGCGGTCTCGGACTGATCTGACTCGTGTGAACCCAGCGCCTCCCGGGCGCCGGCGCCGTGCAGGCGCCCGACGACGGCCTCCGGCACCGCGCCGGAGGCCGTCGTCGTGTGTCTCGGAGGCGCCGGTTCCTCCCCCACGGTGACGTAACCGCCGGTTACCCGGTGAGGAACCCCACTATTGGCCCGCCTCCAGACATGAGAACAGCTGAACGGGGCAGGGTTCGACGTTGGCCGCCCGCCCCCGGCGGACGGCAGCACATCGCGTACAGGGGAAGGCAGAACACAAGGTGTCCGTAACCGAGAGCATTCATGTCGACGGCGAGTGGCGCACCGCCGCAGCCGGAGGCACGAGGGAGATCCTCGACCCCGCGGACGCCACCGTCCTCGCCGTGGTCGCCGAGGGTGACGCCGTCGACACGGATGCGGCCGTCGCCGCGGCCCGGCGTGCCTTCGACTCCGGCCCCTGGCCGCACACCCCGGTCGCCGACCGCGTCGCGCTGCTGCGCCGCGTCGCCGACCTGCTGCAGCGTGACCGCGAGGAGATCGCCCTCCACGAGTCCCGCGACGCCGGCAAGACCCTCGAGGAGGGCCGGGTGGACGTGGACGACGTCACCTCCGCCTTCCGCTACTTCGCCGACCTGGTATCGAACATCTCCGGCCGCGTGGTCGACGCGGGTAGCCCGGACGTGCACAGCGTCGTGGTGCACGAGCCGGTCGGTGTCTGTGCCATGATCACGCCCTGGAACTTTCCGCTGCTCCAGGCCAGCTGGAAGGTCGCCCCCGCGCTCGCCGCCGGGAACACCTTCGTGCTCAAGCCCAGCGAGATCACCCCGATGAGTACCCTCCACATGGTGAGGCTCCTGGTCGAGGCCGGCCTGCCGGCCGGCGTCGCCAACCTGGTGACCGGCCCCGGCGACCCGGTCGGCGCCCGGCTCTCCGAGCACCCCGACGTGGATCTGGTGTCGTTCACCGGCGGCCTGGTCTCCGGCGTCAAGGTCGCCCGGGCGGCCGCGCCCACCGTGAAGAAGGTCGCACTCGAACTCGGCGGCAAGAACCCGAACGTCGTCTTCGCCGACGCCTGCGCCACTGAGGAGGGCTTCGACCTCGCCGTCGACCAGGCACTGAACGCCGCGTTCATCCACAGCGGCCAGGTCTGCTCGGCCGGTGCCCGGCTCATCGTCGAGGAGTCCGTGCGCGACCGTTTCGTCACCGAGGTCGCCGCCCGTGCCCGGAGAATCCGGCTGGGCCGTGGCACCGAGAAGGACGTCGAGTGCGGTCCGCTGGTCTCCGCGCAGCAACTCGCCAAGACCGAGGCGTACGTCGCCTCCGCTCTGGACGAGGGAGCCGTGCTGCGTTGCGGCGGTGAACGGCCGGAACCCTCCGAGGTCCGCCCGGTCGAGGGTTTCTTCTACTCCCCGACGGTCCTGGACAACTGTCACCGCGGCATGAAGGTCGTACGTGAGGAGACCTTCGGCCCGATCCTCACGGTGGAGACCTTCGCCGACGAGGACGAGGCCGTCGCACTGGCCAACGACACCGAGTACGGCCTGGCCGGCGCCGTCTTCTCGGCCGACACGGCCCGTGCCCGACGGGTCGCCTCCCGGCTGCGGCACGGCACCGTCTGGATCAACGACTTCCACCCCTACCTCCCGCAGGCGGAATGGGGCGGCTTCGGCAAGTCCGGGATCGGCCGCGAACTCGGACCGCACGGACTCGCCGAGTACCAGGAGACCAAGCACGTCTACGAGAACCTGCGGCCGGCACCGGTGCGCTGGTTCGGGGGCTGACCCGGCGCCCAGCCGGCCCCGGTCCGGCCTCCTTCCCCGACCGACGACAGGTTCCATCACCCGAGGAGCAACAACCCCACATGGCCACCTATGACTACGTCATAGTCGGCGGCGGTACGGCCGGTTCCGTGATCGCCTCCCGGCTCACCGAGGATCCGGCGGTACGGGTCGCCGTGATCGAGGGCGGCCCGTCGGACATCGACCGGCCGGAGGTGCTCACCCTGCGCCGCTGGCTCGGCCTGCTCGGCGGCGAGCTCGACTACGACTACCCGACCACCGAGCAGCCGCGCGGCAACTCCCACATCCGGCACAGCCGCGCCCGCGTCCTCGGAGGTTGCTCCTCGCACAACACGCTGATCTCGTTCCGGCCGCTGCCGGCCGACTGGGACGAGTGGGAGCAGGCCGGCGCCACCGGCTGGAACGCCGCCGCGATGGACCCGTACTTCGGGAAGCTGAAGAACAACGTCGTCGCCGTCGACGAGCGTGACCGGAACTCCATCGCCCGCGACTTCGTGGAGGCCGCCACCGCGGCCCTCGACGTGCCCCGCGTCGAGGGCTTCAACAAGAAGCCGTTCCACGAGGGCGCCGGATTCTTCGACCTCTCCTACCACCCGGAGGACAACAAGCGCTCCTCCGCCTCCGTCGCCTACCTCCACCCGCACATCGAATCCGGCGACCGCCCCAACCTGGAGATCCTCCTGGAGACCTGGGCGTACCGGCTGGAGCTGGACGGCGACCGGGTCACCGGCGTGCACGTCCGCGACGCGGCGGGCGAGGAGCGGCTGGTCGGCGCCTCCCGCGAGGTGCTCGTGTGTGCCGGCGCCGTCGACACCCCGCGGCTGCTGATGCACTCCGGGATCGGCCCCGCGAAGGACCTCGCACCACTGGGCATCGAGGTACGGCACGACCTGCCGGGTGTCGGCGAGAACCTCCTCGACCACCCCGAGTCGGTCATCGTCTGGGAGACCGACGGGCCCATACCGGAGAACTCCGCGATGGACTCGGACGCGGGCCTGTTCGTCCGCCGTGATCCGGAATCGAACGGTCCGGACCTGATGTTCCACTTCTACCAGATACCGTTCACCGACAACCCCGAACGCCTGGGCTACGAGAAGCCCGAGCACGGCGTGTCGATGACCCCGAACATCCCCAAGCCGCGCAGCCGCGGCCGGCTCTACCTGACCTCCGCCGACCCCGAGGCCAAACCGGCACTGGACTTCCGCTACTTCACGGACGAGGCGGACTACGACGCCCGCACGTTGGTGGACGGCATCAGGCTGGCTCGTGAGGTCGCGGAGTCCGAGCCGCTCGCGAAATGGCTGAAGCGGGAGGTGTGCCCCGGCCCCGAGGTGACCTCGGACGCGGCCATCAGCGAGTACGCGCGCCGCGTGGCGCACACCGTCTACCACCCGGCCGGCACCTGCCGGATGGGCGCGGAGGGCGATGCACTCGCCGTCGTCGACCCCGAGCTGCGCGTCCGCGGGCTGCGCGGTCTCCGCGTCGCCGATGCCTCGGTCTTCCCCACCATGCCCGCCGTCAACCCGATGATCGGCGTCCTCATGGTCGGCGAGAAGGCCGCCGACCTCGTCCGCTCCGCACACGCGACCGACGTATCCGCGACCGACAACGCACCGGGAGGTGTTGCGTGATGTCCGAAACCGCTGAGGCCTCGACCAAGACCGGCCCGGTGATCTCCGTACGCAATCTGTGGAAGGTCTTCGGCCCCAAAGCAGAGAAGGTCCCCGGCAACACGGACCTGCACGGCCTGAGCGTGACCGAACTGCGCGCGCGGACCGGCTGCACCGCCGCCGTCCGGGACGTCTCCTTCGACGTCCAGCAGGGCGAGGTCTTCGTCGTCATGGGCCTCTCCGGGTCCGGCAAGTCCACGCTGGTGCGCTGCCTCACCCGGCTGATCGAACCGACCGCCGGTGAACTCGTCATGGACGGCGAGGACGTACGTGCGATGGACCGCACCCGGCTGCGCGACCTGCGTCGCCACCGCGCGTCCATGGTCTTCCAGAACTTCGGTCTCCTCCCGCACCGCAGCGTCATCGACAACGTCGCCTACGGCCTGGAGATCCAGGGCATGGGCAGGGCCGAACGCCGT
Source organism: Streptomycetaceae bacterium MP113-05 (assembly GCA_000497405.1). Classification (GTDB taxonomy): domain Bacteria; phylum Actinomycetota; class Actinomycetes; order Streptomycetales; family Streptomycetaceae; genus Streptomyces. Next base: position 520,704 of record KI547037.1, read on the forward strand.
GCCAAGGCCGCCGAGATGGTGGAGAAGGTGGGTCTTGACGGTCTGGGCGAACGCCGGCCCGTGCAGCTTTCCGGCGGCCAGCAGCAGCGAGTCGGCTTGGCCCGTGCGCTCGCCGTCGACCCCGAGGTGCTGCTCTTCGACGAGCCGTTCAGCGCCCTGGACCCGCTGATCCGCCGGGACATGCAGGAGGAGGTCGTACGGCTGCACCGGGAGGAGGGCCGCACGATGGTCTTCATCACCCACGACCTCTCCGAGGCGCTGCGCCTGGGCGACCGCATCGCCCTGATGAGGGACGGTGCGATCGTGCAGCTCGGAACCCCCGAGGAGATCGTCACCCGGCCCGCCGACGAGTACGTGCGGGACTTCGTCCGTGATGTGCCCCGCGAGCAGGTCGTCACCGTCCGCAGCGCGATGCGCCCCGCGGACGGCCCCGACGTCGGCAGCGGGCCGGCCCTCGGCCCGGACACCCTGGTCTCCGACGCCATCGAGGCCGTCGCCCGCACCGGCGAACCGGCCCGGGTGATGGACGGGAAGAAGCTGCTCGGCGTCATCGGCTACGAGGAACTGCTGTCCGTGGTGGCAGGCCTGGACGGCTCGGACGCGCCCGCGGAGCCGGACGGACCCGGGGAGGGCCACGGCGACGACCGGAAGGTGGCGAAGATATGAGCGCGCCGGTACTCGAGAAGCCGGAGCCCGCGAAGCCCGTCCCCGCCGTCACGTCACCGACCGGCAGGGCCGAGAACGGCAGCCCGCCGGGCCCTGCCGCAGGGTTGATGGCCAATCCGAAGCTGGTCGTGGTCGGCGCGGTCCTGCTGATAGCCGTCGTCAGCGCACTGATCGCCGGAGAGGGCAGCTGGCCGAAGGCGTGGACGTTCGACGTCGAGACGCCGCTGCGGGACGTCGACGGCTGGCTGGTCGACAACCGGAACTCGCACTGGATCTTCCTGTACTTCCTGCTGCACATCAGTAACGGCGCCACTGCTGCGGTGGACGCGGTGGAGTCCCTCTTCGCGTCCCTCGGCTGGGTCGGTGTCACGGTCGTCGGCACTCTCGTCGCCTGGACCGCGGGCGGTGCCGACTTCGGCCGACGTGCCCTGCGGACGGCCGGCACGGCCCTCGGCGTGTTCGCCGTCTGCGGCCTGCTGAACATGTGGGAACCCACCATGGAGACCCTGGCCCTGATGACGGTGACGGTCTTCGCCTCCGCCGTGCTGGGGCTGTTGCTCGGCCTGGCCTCCGGGCTCTCCGAGCGTTGTGAACGCCTGCTGCGTCCGGTGTTCGACGCCATGCAGGTGATGCCGGCCTTCGCCTACCTGATCCCGTTCCTGTTGATCTTCGGCGTCGGCGTCCCTTCGGCAGCCGTCGCCACGGTCATCTACGCGGCCCCGCCGATGGCACGCCTCACTGCACTGGGTCTCCGCGGGGCGGACCCTGCCGCGCTGGAGGCGTCGGTGTCGCTCGGGGCGAGCGCGTGGCAGCGGTTGCGTACGGCCCGGATACCGTTGGCCCGCAAGGAGATGATGCTGGGCCTGAACCAGACGATCATGATGTGCCTGTCCATGGTCGTCCTCGCCTCCCTCATCGGAGCCGGGGGGCTCGGCCTGGAGATCTACGACGCGCTGGGAAGTCTCCAGGTGGGCGACGCGCTCGTGGCCGGCGTCGCGGTCGTGCTGATGGCGATCCTGCTGGACCGCACCACAGCCGCCGCGGGTGAACGGCTGGGAGAGCACACCGCACCCGGAACGGGCCGTCTCGCGCGGCTGCGCGGTCTGCCGCTCGCGGCTGCACTGGCCGTGCTCACCACCGTGCTGGCGGTCTTCGGCAGCTGGCTCTCGGACCGTGAGTGGCCCGATACCTGGACCGTCGACATCGCCGGATCGCTGCAGGACGGCATCGACTGGTTCACCGGCAACCTCGGTTCCGGCATCCCGCTGGTCGGCGGCACCCTGACGTGGGCGGACGGCTACGCGAATTTCGTCCTCAACCCGCTGCGGGACGCGCTGCTCGCCACCCCCTGGTGGGCCGTCTTCCTGCTCGTCGCGACGCTCGGATGGGTGGTCGGCACCTGGCGCGCCGCGCTGAGCAGTGTCCTCGCGCTGCTCGTCGTCGGAGCCATGGGCCTGTGGGACCGGTCGCTGGACACCCTTTCGCAGGTCCTGGCAGGCCTCGTGCTCACGCTGGTGCTCGGCTTCCTGCTCGGGGTGCTGACGGCGCGGGTGGCGCGGATCGAGCGCGTGGTGCGGCCGATCCTCGACACCATGCAGACCATGCCCCAGTTCGTCTATCTGATTCCGGTGATCGGCCTGTTCGCTCTGGGGCGCCCGGCGGGCATCGCCGCCGCGGTCGTCTACGCGCTCCCGGCCGTCGTCCGCATCACCGCGCAGGGCCTTCGCTCCGTGGACCCGACCGCGGTGGAGGCCGCCCGCTCCCTCGGAGCTACGAGCAGGCAGCAGCTCTTCCAGGTCCAGTTGCCGCTCGCGCGGCGTGCACTCCTGGTCGCCACCAACCAGGGCGTCGTCCTGGTCCTGTCGATGGTCGTCATCGCCGGCATGGTCGGCGGCGGCGCCCTCGGCATCGACGTCGTGACCGGCCTCGCCAAGGGCAACCTGGCGCTCGGCCTGCCCGCGGGCGTCGCCATCGTCTGCCTGGGAATCGTCCTCGACCGGATCACCCAGCCGGCCGGAGGCCGTTCCACCTCATGACTCACCCCGGCAGTTCTACCGAAATGAAACGCAACACCCGAGGAGTTCACCCCATGAGAAACGCCAAGCGGATACGCACCACAGTCCTGGCCGGAGTCGGCGTCCTGAGCGTGCTCAGCCTCAGCGCCTGCGCGGCCGAGACCGGCGGGGGCGGCGGTGACAGCGACACGGTCACTCTCGCCCAGCCCTCCTGGATCGGCGCCAAGGCGAACGTCGCCGTGGCGGCGAAGCTGATGGAGGACGAGATGGGACTCGACACCGAGATCAAGTCGCTCGACGAGCCCGCCGCGTTCGACGCGCTGCACAGCGGCAGCGTCGACGCGATTCTCGAGGACTGGGGCGGCGTCCCGAAGAAGGAGAAGCTCTACGTCGACGAGAAGAAGACCGTCGTGGACGGCGGCGATCTGGGTGTCGAGGGCCACATCGGCTGGTTCGTGCCGAAGTACTACGCCGAGAAGCACCCCGAGGTGAAGAACTGGGAGGGCCTGAAGAAGCTCTGGAAGGACTTCAAGACCTCCGAGAGCGGCGGTAAGGGCCAGTTCCTGGGTGCCGCGCCCTCCTACACGACGCACGACAAGGAGCTGATCGAGAACCTCGGCCTCAACTTCAAGATCGTTCCGACCGGCAGCGAGGCCGCCGAGCTCAAGGAGATCAAGCGGCTGTACGACGCCAAGAAGCCCTTCATCGGCTACTGGTGGCAGCCGCAGTGGATGAACGCCGAGATCGAGATGACCGAGGTGAAGCTCCCGCCGTACGAGGAGAAGTGCCTCGAGAAGAAGCAGATCAAGTGCGGCTACGACACTCTGATGCTGAAGAAGTACTTCAGCGACGACTTCGAGAAGGACGGCGGCGAGGCCGCGAAGTTCCTGCGGAACTTCGAGTGGACGACCGAGGACCAGAACGCGGTCGCCCAGATGATGGCTCCCGAGGGAGGCGGCATGGACGGCGAGGACGCCGCGGCCAAGTGGATCAAGGACAATAAGTCCACCTGGGAGTCGTGGATCCCCAAGAAGTGACGTCGGCCGGCCGCTCCCTCGTCTGACGGGGGCTCGTCGTCCTCCACCTCGTGTGCCGTGGAGGACGGACGCCGCGGCCCGCGCCCGCGCCCTCGCAC
>KI547037.1:524529-542626 GCA_000497405.1 Streptomycetaceae bacterium MP113-05
GGGCGCTCTGCGGGCTCGCGCTCGCGTGTGACGAAACTCTGCACGGTACCCCGACGCTGAACTCCACGGGGCGTGGTGAACGGGATGAATACGCTCTCATAGAAGAATCATTAGTGGCCGGGGAACCGCGGAGGCGGTGCAGCCGTGGCGCGTATGCTGCTCCCGTCTTTTTCGATCTCGGCGCCGGCCAGGCCAGGCCCCTTTTCCGGATTGCGCCGTCCGATGTCACAGTGAGGATGATCGTGGCTGAGCTCGTCGACTTGGGAGACGGGGCCTTGAAGGTCTACACGCAGAGCAGCATCGAGACGGAGTATATTTACAATGAGATATTCCGGGAGGGATGCTACGACGGTGTCGAACTTCCCGAGCGTCCGCTCATACTCGACGCAGGCGGGAACATCGGAATGTTCGCCCTCTTCATGAAGGGGAAGTATCCGGGTGCCGAGGTCGTCTCGTTTGAGCCGATGCCGGAATCCATAGAACTGTTCCACCGGAATATGGCGCTGCATGAAATCGGGGTCTTCGAACTTAGTGGGGGTGCGGAGGCGTCGGACGGGCCGCGGCGTCACTCTGCGTGAGGCTGGTTGGGTGCTGGTGCCCCGGATGCAAGGAGCCCGCGGGTCTTCGTGATCATGGTTGTTGCCTAGACAGCCGATCATGAAAACCCACGGGCTTGAGCATCGACGATACCAACGAGGCCGCGACGCGACTGCTGGGGCTGGAGGGGGTGCATGTGACGCAAGTCAAGGACGACGGCGCGAGTGGATCGACGGTGTTCGTCGTGACGAGTGAGGCTTCCGCGCGGGCCTGTCCCTCCTGCGGGGTCTTCGCCACCCGGCTCAAGGACTACCGCACCACCGCCCCCAGACACCTGTCCTGTGGTGGGCGCCCGGTGAGTATCCGCTGGCGCAAGGCACGCTGGCACTGCACCGAACTCGACTGCGACCGCCGCTCGTTCACCGAGTCCATAGGCCAGGTACCCGCGCGGATGCGTACGACCGGGGCGCTTCGGCGGGCGGCCGGGGCCGCGGTCTGCGACGGCGGACGATCGGTAGTGCAGGCCGGCCGGGGTCTGGGCCTGTCCTGGCCGATCGTGCAGCACTGCTTCGAGGACTACGCCGCGAAGGTCCTGCCCGAGGAACCGCCGGTGACCGAGGCAGTCGGGATCGACGAGACCCGGCGAGGGAAACCGGTGTGGAAGCAGAACCCGACGACAAGGAAGTGGGAGCTGATCGCCGACGCCTGGCACATCGGCTTCGTCGACGCGGTCGGCGGGCGCGGCCTCTTCGGACAGGTCGAGGGCCGCAACTCCGCCTCCGTCGCCGACTGGCTGACGGCCCGGCCCGCCGCCTGGCGCGAACAGATCCGCTACGTCGCCATCGACCTGTGCTCCACCTTCCGCGTCGCCATCCACCGCGTCCTGCCCCACGCAGCCGTGGTCGTCGACTGCTTCCACATCGTGCAACTCGCCCAGCGCCACCTCGCCGACCTGCGCCGACGCCTCACCTGGAAACAGCACGGCCGCCGGGCCCGCAAGGGCGACAGCATCTACACCGTCCGCAAACTCCTGCGCCGCAACAAGGAAGACCTCACCCACGAACAACGCCGGCGCCTCAAGACCGAGTTGGAGTACATGGGGACCTACGGCCGCCAGATCTACGCGGCCTGGCAAGGCAAAGAACTCCTGCGCGACATCCTGAGCCTGACCGTCACCCGCAGGCACGTCGCCCCCGACCACTCCGCGATCTCCGCCGCCCGCCACCGCTTCTTCGCCCACGTCGCCGACCACTCCCACCTACCCGAACTCGTCACCCTCGCCGAGACCATCGAGCAGTGGTGGGACGGCATCGAGACCTACCTGACCACCGGCATCACCAACGCCGCCTCGGAGGGCAACAACCGCCTCATCAAGCTCGAAGCCCGCAACGCCTTCGGCTTCAGGAACCGAGCGAACCAACGCCTCCGCTCACACTGTGCAACCACCCGGCGAAGCCGACGGGAGGCACACCCCCACTAAATTCGAAGACCCTGAAATCGACGACGTGACACTGCACGAGTGCGCGCTCGGGAGACAGGCGGAGTCAGCTGTTCTCTTCTCCTTCTACCCCCTTCTTCCGGCCAACTCGACCAGGCATCCGGAGATCAAGGAACTGCCCAAGGAACAGATGGCCGAGAAGGTGGACCGCAAGACGGTCGAGCAGTTCTATCACGCGCAACCGGTGTCCGCGTCCGTCGAGCGGCTCGCGGCGTTCGTGCCGGACGACCGGGACGTCGACCTGCTCAAGATCGACGTGGAGGGGGCAGAGGCCGACGTCCTGCTCGGCGTTGACGACGAGCAGTGGCCACGCATACGGCGGATCGTCGTGGAAGTCGTCGACCTGAACGAGCGGTTGGCCACCGTGTGCGAGGTGCTCCGGGGTGCGGGCTTCGACGTCGACGCCCGGCGGGCGCCGATGACCGAGGAGGAGAACCGCTACTACATGGTGCACGGGGTGCGTCGCTGACGTCGTGCGCTCGCGTTCCGCGGGCCGGGCCGTCGCGCATCACCCACGCCGTCGGCCCCGGCGGGAACCGTTAGCACGGCTACCGGGTGCCGGTCGGGGTGGACGTCGCGTTTAGAGAAACCCCTGAGCCTGTGAACCAGGGCTGGTACGCGAGCGAACGCAGAGGGAGAGTTCCTGCACCGAAGACGCCTCTGACCGAACGCCGGCGGGTGTCGAAGCCAGCAAAGACGGGGTAATCGTGCCGTACGCCTACGATCCGCAACTCGCGCCCTGGGCCGAGTCGCCGGCCGCCGCGCCGTTGGACTTCTCCGACCCGGGGGCCGCACGGGCGGCGATGCGGGCCATGGCCGAGGCGCAGCCGCCCGAACATCCCGGCCCGGCCGTCACGTTCGAGGACCTCCGCATCCCGGATCCGCAGGGAGCCCCCGACGTCGGTGTCCGTGTGTACCGTCCGGACGCGGGCGGGGAGGCGCTGCCCGCCCTGCTCCACTTTCACTGGGGCGGTCTCGTCAGCGGTGACCTGGACACCAACCACGGCGTCGCGTTGCGCCTCGCCGAACGGGTGCGTGCCGTCGTGGTCTCCGTCGACTACCGGCTGGCCCCCGAGCATCCCTTCCCGAACGGTCTGGAGGACGGCTACGCCGCGCTGCGCTGGACGGTGGAGAGGGCCGGTGAACTGGGCGTCGACCCGGAGCGCGTGGGCGTCTTCGGCGAGAGCGCGGGCGGCGGTCTGGCCGCGGCACTCACCCTGCTCGCCAGGGACCGCGGTGAGTACCGGCTGCGATGCCAGGGCTTGTACTTCCCCGGCCTCGACGACCGCATGGACACCCCGTCCGCGCGTGCCTTCGAGGACACCCCGGTGCTGAACCGCAGGGCCGTGCGCGACGGCTGGGGCCACTACCTCGGCGACGCGGCGCCGGGCGACGCGGAGGTCTCCGCCTACGCGGCCCCCGCACGGGCCCGGGACCTGTCCGACCTCCCGCCGGCCTTCCTGGCGGTCTGCGAGTTCGATCCGCTGCGGGACGAGAACCTGGCGTACGGCCGTCGGCTCGTCGAAGCCGGGGTGCCCACCGAACTGCACCACTACCCGGGCACCTTCCACGCCTGCACCGCCCTGCCCGGCACCGACGTGACCGCACGCATGATCGGCGACGGCGACGCGGCCCTGCGACGCATGCTCCACGGAGAGCCGACGTGACACCGCCCGTGACCCGCGCCCCCGTCCCGGCCCCGACCCCGGCGTTCCGCCGGTTGCCTCCGTCCGGCGGGAGGCCGGTGAAGGGCAGCGGACGGCCGTTCACCGTGCTCCTGGGTGCCGACTATGCCGGGAAGTCCTCCGTTCTGCGCCGGCTGGCCGACGGCGACGACTGGACCGTGGTGTCGTACGACCGCGGCCTCCTCGACCCGGGCTCGCCCCTGGTCGGCCGGGTGCGCGACGAACTCCTGGGTGAGGCGCTGGCCGAGCCCGGACGGTACTCCCCGGACCTGGTGCTGACGCTCATGCAGGTCGCCGTCGTCCATCTGAGGGACCGGGTGGCCGCGGCACCCCCCGGCCGCCGAGTGATCGTGGACTCGTACTACTTCAAGATCCTCGCCAAGTGCCGGCTGCTGAGCATGGGTAACGAGACGCTCTTCTCCTGGTGGCGGAGCTTTCCGCGGCCCGAGAACGTCGTCCTCCTCGACGTGCTGCCCCACGAGGCGTGGCGGCGCAGCGGACAGGGCGAGTACGCCAACGGCATGGAGCACTACGGCGACGAGCCCGCCGAGGGGGCTTTCCGCACCTTCCAGACGGACCTGAGGGAGACGCTTCTCAACGAGGTCAAGGACCTGGACGTCACCGTGGTGCCGCAGCAGGACGGAGTCGACGAAGCCGTCGGCGCCGTGGAACGAGCGACAAGGAACCTCCAGCATGCCTGACAGTGCAGACGCGCAGCGGTTCGCCGACTACCGCAGCCGGGTCCTGGCCGAGCGTGACACCCTCCGGGCGGCTCTGGGGGACCTGCGCGGCAGCCAGGAGGAGGCGCTGCGCTTCCTGCTGTCCGCCAACGGCGACACCGAGTTCGGACGGGAACACGGGTTCGCGGGGATCCGGACCCCGGACGAGTACCGCGCGGCGGTACCGATCCGCGACTACGACGGCCTGGCGCCGTGGATCGAGGCCGCCGCCTCCGGACGGTCCGGAGTGCTCAGTGCCGACGACCCGGTCGTCTTCTTCAAGAGCAGCGGCAGCACCGGCGAGAGCAAGCAGGTCCCCATCACTCGCACGTTCATGAAGCGGTCGTTCTTTCCGTTCTTCTACGCCGCCTGGGCGCACTTCACGGAGCATCACCGTGAGGCGGTGACGGGGAGGAACACCACCCTCAACCTCAAGCACGACCCGGCGCCGGTCGCCGGCGCCACCCGTTCCGGCAAGCCCCACCTGGGTGCCAGCCAGGTGGACTTCGGCGCGGCGTTCGGTGAACCCCTCTCCGCCGAGCCGGGCAGCCGGTCGTCGTGGCAGGAGCTTCCCGGGTTCGTCGACCCGGCGGATCACCTCGCTCGCGGATACGTCCGGTTGCGCCGGGCGATCGAACACGACGTGCGGGCGGTCATCGGCATCAACCCGGCGATGGTCGCGGCCGTCCCCCACCAGCTCGAACAGTGGGGGCCGCGGCTGGTGAAGGACCTCTTCGACGGCACCGTCGACGGCCACCCCGGCCTCGACCCGGACCCGGACCGGGCCCGGCTGCTGGAGCGGCTCGTGGAGCGCGGCGGCGGTCTCCGCCCGGCCCATGTGTGGCCCCGCACGGAGTTGCTGTACTGCTGGACCACCGGCCTGGCGTCGCTGTACCTGCCGCGGCTCCGGGAGTCCTTCGGGCACCGGGTGTCCGCCCTGCCGGCGCCCGTCGCGGCGTCGGAGGGTTTCGTCGCCGTCGGCCTGGACCGTCACGCCACGGCTTGCCACCCCGCCGCGACGGGAGCCTTCCACGAGTTCGTGGACGCCGACGAGGAACTCCGCGCCGACAGCGCGACACTCCTCTTCCACGAGTTGGAGCCGGGGCGCGAGTACCACGTGGTGATCAGCCATGTGGGCGGCCTCTACCGCTACGCGCTCGGAGACGTGGTGCGGGTGGTCGACCGCACCGGTGGGGTCCCGAGGGTCGAGTACGCCGGGCGGCGCACACTCTCGGACGTCGCCGGGGAACGGCTCCGCGAGTCGCACGTCGTGCGGGCGCTGCACGCCGCCGTCGCCACCACCGGTCTCGACATCCGCAACGCCACCTGCCGGGCCGTGCCCACCGGCGGCGGGGAGGACGGCACCGGCTACGCCTTCGCAGTGGAACCCCACACCGACGACTGGTCGGAGCGCGAGACCGGTGCCTTCGCGCGGGCCCTCGACGGGTCGCTGAGCGGCGGATCGTCCGGGTACCGCCGGGCGCGGACCGAGGAACGGCTGCGGAACGTCCGGGTGCACCGCGCCGCGCAGGGGGCCTTCGCCCGGGCCTGGCAGGAGCGGGTCGCCTCCGGCGTCCGGCCGGCCCAGGTCAAGGACAGGGTCTTCCAGCACGACGACGCGGCCTGGGACGCGCTCGTCGCCGAGCGCCCCGCTACGGCGGCACTCGGCGACGACGACGTCTGAGCTCACCACAACCCTCACGAGGAGCACGTAGATGGATGGATTCGACGCCGTCGCGCGGACCGCACTGCTGACCACCGCCCTCCGGGCGCGGGAGACGGAGCGGCCCGACAGGCTGTACGAGGACCCGTACGCCGCTCGGCTCGTGGGGTCGATGGGTGCCCAACTTTTCGGCCAGGTCTCCGACACCACCGTCCCGCACCGGCCGCAGACGGGTGACCGGCTGCCCAGCACCGTCGACTACAACGCGATCCGGACCCGGTTCTTCGACGACTGGCTGCTCGCGCGGGTGGCCGGGGCGGACGGGCAGGGTCCCGTGCAGATCGTGATGGCCGCGTCCGGCATGGACACCCGGCCGTACCGTCTGCCGTGGGCCGCTCCGGTCCGGCTGTTCGAACTGGACCGCCCCGCCGTGCTCGACGCGAAGGAGGCGGCGCTCCGCGATGCGCCCGTCCACCCCCACGTCACCCGGGTGACCGTCCCCGCGGACCTGCTGCAGGACGACTGGACCGACGATCTGTGCGCCGCGGGATACCGTCCCGACGTGCCGTCGGTGTGGCTGCTGGAGGGGCTGCTGTACTACATCCCCGAGGACGCGGCGCGCGAGGTGCTGTCGCGGGTGTCCCGGCTGACCGCACCCGGCAGCGAGGTGGCCGCCGACCTGGTCAGCGCGACCGCCCTGACGGCACCCGTGATGGCGCCGCTGCTGGAGATGTTCCAGCAGTGGGGCTGCCCCTGGCTGTTCGGCCACGACGACCCCGAGGGCCTGTTCGCCGAGTACGGGCTCAAGGCCGAGGCGCTGCAGCCCGGTGAGGAGGGCGCCGACTTCGGACGCTGGCCCGACCCGGTGCACCCCCGTGACGTACCCGGCGTGCCGCGGGTCTTCTATGCGCACGGGCGGCGGACATGAGGCGCCTCGTCGTGAACGGAGGTGTCCGGTGACCACGGCCGTCGTCGTCGGGGGCGGCATCGCCGGATGCGCCGCCGCCCTCGCCCTCGGCGACCTCGGGTACTCCGTCACCGTGGTCGAACTCGACCCCGGCGGGCCTCCCGCCGACCCCGCATCGGCCTGGCGTGCCTGGACCCGTCCGCACGTACCGCAGAGCGGCCACGCGCACGCCTTCACCACACTCGGCGTCCGCACCCTCGCAGAACATGCCCCGCAGGTCCTCGACGCGCTCCACGCGGCCGGAGCCGAGAGGCTCGCACTGGACCACATCGCGCCCCGTCGTGCTGGCGAAGTCGCTTGGGAGGACGCCGAGTTCCCCGTCCTCGCCTGTCGGCGCCCGGTGTTCGAAGCGGTGCTGCACCAGGAAGCGGCCGGCCGTCCGGGGGTGTCGTTCCGGCTGGGGGAGGCCGTCGAGGGCATCCGGCTGGCCGGCGACGGCACCGCTCACCGCCGGGTGAGCGGCGTCCGGCTGCGCGGCGGGGAGGTGCTGCCCGCAGATCTCGTGGTGGACGCCGGAGGCCGCGGCGCGTCCTCCGGCCGCTGGGCCGCCGCAGAGGGTGCCGAGCCCGGCCCGGCCCCCGACGAGACGGCCCGCTCGCGCATCTCCGGGTACGTCCGGTTCTACCGGCTGCACGGTGCGCACCGTCCCACTCCGCTGAACCGGGGCAACGCCACCGGAGCCGTCCGGGACGGGTACGCGGCCTTCCTGCACCCCGCGGACAACGGCACCTTCAGCGTCTCCTACGGGGTGCTCCCCGACGACCGGTCGCTGCGCGCCCTGCGTGGAGAGGCTGCTTTCCAGGCCGCCGCGGAGGCCGACCCGCTGTTCGAGAAGTGGGCCGTGCCGTCCGCCGCCGAACCGATCTCCACCGTCCGCGTGATGGCTTTCGCCGACAACGTGCTCCGCGGGGCCGCGGTCACCCCCGGACAGCACCACGTGCACGGCCTCTTCCGCGTCGGAGACGCCGCGTGCGTCACCAACCCCCTCTACGGGCGCGGTGTCTCCCTGGCCCTCGCCCATGCGTTCCGGCTCGCCGGGGTGCTCCGGCGCTACCCGGAAGCCGGAGACGAACAGAGCGCGCAGGCGGCGACCGCCGCCGACACGCTCTTCCGGCCCTGGTACGACCACGCGGTGCGTACGGACGCCGAGCGCCTCGCGTGGTGGAACGAGACGGTCCACGGGCTGCCAAGCCCCGCCCGGGAGCCGGGTGGACCGACTACCTCGGAGATCGGGGCGGCGGCGGCCCGTGACCCGGAGGTGTTCGCGCACGTCGCCCGGACCCAGATGACGCTGCCGCCCGACTCGGCAGCACCCGGCCCCCGGGAACTCGCCGATCGCGTCGCGCGGGCCTGCGCGGACACCGCCCCGGCGCCTCCGCCCGGTCCTGCCCGCGAACAGCTCCACAAGATCCTCCAGGCCGCCCGGTGAACCGGTGGCAGCAACCGAAGGAGATCCCGCACCGTGGCACCGCACACCTCTGACGTGCCGGCGGCACAGGTCGCCGACCTCGCGCCGCCGACCGGCGTACGCCTGGGCTACGTCGGCTCACCGGACGCCGCGCAGCGGGTAGTGGCCGCAGCCCGGGCCGCCGGGCACAGCGGGCCGGTCGAGGAGTCCGAGTGCCTCATCACCGAGCCCTACGGGCGCTTGCGGCGCGGCGAGATCGACGTCCTGGTCACCCGCTTCGAGATCAGTGAACCCGACCTGCACACCGGTCCTCCCCTCTACACCGAGGAACGCGTGGTCGCGGTGGGCGCGCGGCACCCGCTGGCCTCCCGCTCCTCCGTCACCACCGACGACCTCGCCGACCACGCGCTGTTCCAGCCGCCCGGCGCGTTCCCCGAGGAGGTCTACGACCAGCTCGTCCCGCGCCGTGCGCGCGGAGGACGACCGCTGCGCCGGACCTGCCCGGCCGGCTCGATGGCGGACATGTTCGCCGCCATCGCCGACGGAAGGGCGGTCCACCCCACCATCGCCTCCATGCGGGCGCGGACCGGCCACCCCGACGTCCGCTACCTGCCCCTGACCGACCTCTCCCCGGCGCCGGTCTGCCTGGTCCGGCCCGGCGGCGAGGCGCCGCCGTCCGTGTCCGCCTTCTGCGCCGCGGCGCACGCCGGGTTCGCCCGCCGGGACCCCGCCGCGAGCGCCGGGACGGGAGATGCGGACGCCGGTGCCCGAACCGCCTGAGCCGGCCGGCCGCCGCGCCGGTCCGCAGACCGAGGGAGGAGAGACCATCAGTACCGCCGAGACGCCGCAGCCCGGCGCCACATCCCGGGTGCTCATCGCTCCGGTCACCGTCACCCCCACCAAGGCCCTCGGGCTCAGCCACCTCAAAGGACTGCTGTGGGTGGATGCGATGTACCGCGCGACCCGGCTGCTCAACCGGGCCGACTACCTCTACGACGACACGTCCTTCCACGTCACGAGGCAGACCGCAGGGTTCTGGGAGTACCTGGACCGTACCTGCGCCGACATCGACACCGACCGGTGCACCGAGACCGAGGTGGGCGGACTCTACGCTGCCTACCAGCGCCAGCCCGAGCATCCGTCCGACGAGGCACTGCAGCCCTACGTGCGCGCCGTGGAGGAGAGCGGCTGGGTGCATCCGGTCAGCAGGCGGGTGCTGCGACTGTGGCGGGCGCACCGCGACAGGCTCGGGCTCGTGGACCCGGAGATCACCGGGCCGCGGGTGCCGCGCTTCGGTTTCGAGGAGACCGTCGAACACCTCGCCGCCCGCGGCTTCTGCCTGGACACCCGCCCGGACGGCGGACCGGTGTACCTCGACGCCACCGCGCTCGGCCTGCCGCTGCGCGGTATCGCCTCCCCTGCCGGACATCCCAACTATCTCGCCTGCACGCTGCGGGGCCTGCTGCCGCTGCTGCCCGCCTACGACGAACTGGTCCTGGTCCACGACCGCGAACTGACGGAGGACCACGTCCTCCTGCAGAAGGTGTGCAGCGCTCTCGGGACCGTCACCCATCGCGTGGCGGTGGACCGCGTCCCACTGGACGGCGTGGTCCGGTCGAGCCGGCACGGCGTCGACCCGGCGCACACCGTCGCCCACCTCGTCGACGATCTGCACGGCACCGCGCCCGAGGACGCCGTACGTCTCGGCGTGCGGCTGTACTTCATCGCCGGGCTGGGGAAGGGCGCCGGGCAGTCGTTCCGGACGGACCTGTTGCGGGCGTCCGTGGACCGCGCCCGCCGGATCCTCGAACGGGCCGATCCCGAAGTGGCGGAGAGTCCAGAAGCCTTCCTGCGCCGGCACACCGGCGGTCGCGACTGGGTCGACCCTTACCGCCTGACCTCTGCGCTGCTCAGCCGGCACCGGCCGGTGCCCGCCCGGGCCCTGGTCCCCGACGTCTACGGATGACACCCCTGCCCCGCACCCGACGACGAGAGGACCGTGGATGTTCACCCAGGAGTACCTGCGCGCGCAGGCCGTGAGCCGGCTTCTCGCCGCGCGTGACGAGCGGGCGGAACAGCCGTGCACCGACGGCCCGGCCGGAGAGAGCATCGCCGAACTGGCGGCCCGCGCCGCGGCGGAGGCGGCACCGACGACGGTGACCGTGGTGCTCCGCCGGTTCGACCCGCCTGCTTTCGCCCGGGCGGCCCTCGAAGCGGTCTCCGGATACCCGGAGGCTCTCCGGGGCGACTGGTTCCGCGCCTACACCCGCACGGTGTTCCTGTCCGGAGACCCGGACAACCTCCGGCGACGTTTCGCCTTCCACCACGTCAGCGGCGACGGGGCGATGGCCTGGACGCTGCCGGGAGAGCGGGGCGAGCAGACGTCGCTGCGCCGACTGCTCCAGCTGTTCCCGGACTCGCCGCTCCCCGCGCTCCCGGGCCGTCAGCCCGTCGTGGAGGCCACGGATGCCGAGGGTCCGACCTCCGACGGCGAGACCCGCCTGGACCTGGCGACCTCCGGCGTGACCCGGGCCGGATATCTCGTCCACCTGCACCACGTCCTCGCCGAGGCCGCACTGACCGGTCGTCTCAAGAACGCCTCGGGGCTGGTGCTCCGGCACCTCCCGCAGCTGGACCCCGCCGACGGCCCGTACACCATGCTGCGGGCCGCCGTCGCCGAACCGTCCGCCGCCGGCGGACGGCTCCGCGCCTTCGCGGGGCTGACCGGTGCGCCCGGCACCGGCGCCGGCGAACAGGGACCCTGACCCCTCCCGGACCGTCGGCACCGCGCGGGGAAGGCCGGGCGACCCGCCGTACTCGCCTCGAACGATGCCGCAGACCGGTCGGTCGAACGCACCGGGCGAGGCGTTCTCACCGTCGTGCCCGTGACCTCCGACGCACCCGGGTGCTGTCCTTCCAGCTCAGGCTTCCTGCCGATGACTGCGGCCTGCGTCGCGACTCCGAGGCACAGGCGGAGCAGGTGCCGTCGGTGGCGGCCGAGTGATTCGTGCACGGGATCGGTGCCGTGCCCCGTCCAGCTCATGAGGGAGCTGGACGGGGCACCGCGGCGCCGGCCGGCGCCGCGGAACGGAGCCGATCAGCCCGCGAGGGCGGAGCGGAGCTGGTCCAGACCCCAGTCCAGGTCCTCCTTGGAGACGACCAGCGGCGGGGCGATGCGGATCGTGGAGCCGTGGGTGTCCTTGACCAGTACCCCGCGGGCCATCAGCTGTTCGGAGATCTCCCGGCCGGTGCCGCGGGCCGGGTCGATGTCGACGCCCGCCCACAGGCCGCGCCCGCGCACCGCGCGCACCGCGCCGTCCCCGGCCAGCACACCCAGCTCGTGGTGCAGGTGCTCACCGAGCTCCCGCGCGTGCTGCTGGTGCTCCCCGGTCTCCAGCATCCGCACGACCTCCAGGCCCACCGCGCAGGCCAGCGGATTGCCGCCGAAGGTGGAGCCGTGTTCGCCGGGCTTGAACACGCCCAGCACGTCACGGTCGGCGACCACTGCGGAGACCGGCACCACGCCGCCGCCCAGCGCCTTGCCGAGCAGGTACACGTCGGGCACGACGCCTTCGTGCTCGCACGCGAACGTCGCGCCGGTGCGGCCCAGGCCGGACTGGATCTCGTCCGCGATGAACAGCACGTTCCGGGTGCGGGTCAGCTCCCGCACCCCGGGCAGGTAGCCGGCCGGCGGCACCAGTACTCCCGCCTCGCCCTGGATCGGCTCCAGCAGCACGGCGACGGTGTTCTCGTCGACCGCGGCCTCCAGCGCCGCCAGGTCGCCGTACGGCACGATCTCGAACCCCGGCGCGTAGGGCCCGTAGTCGGCCCGCGCCTCCTCGTCGGTGGAGAAGGAGACGATGGTGGTCGTACGGCCGTGGAAGTTGTTCTCCGCGACGACGATCTTCGCCTTGTCCTGCGGGACGCCCTTGACCTGGTAGCCCCACTTGCGGGCGGTCTTCACCGCCGTTTCCACGGCCTCCGCGCCGGTGTTCATCGGCAGCACCGCGTCCTTGCCGCACAGCCCGGCCAGCGCCTGGCAGAACTCCGCGAAGCGGTCGTGGTGGAACGCGCGGGAGGTCAGCGTGACGCGGTCGAGCTGGGCCTTGGCGGCGTCGATCAGCCGGCGGTTGCCGTGACCGAAGTTCAGCGCCGAGTACCCGGAGAGCATGTCCAGGTAGCGCTGCCCCTCGACATCCGTCATCCAGGCGCCGTCCGCAGAGGCTACGACGACCGGCAGCGGGTGGTAGTTGTGCGCGCTGTACGCGTCGGAGGCGGCGATCAGCTCGGAAGAAGCGACCATGGGTGGGTCCTTTCGGTCTTCGTCTCTCGTACCCGGCCGGCAGGCGGACGGGCAGGTGGCCGGCAGCGCCGGGTGTGGCAGCGGCCCTTTCTATCGTCCGTCCCCGGAGCGGCTCAGTGAACCCACCGAAGTGATCCTTTGCCGCCCGTCACCGTACGGAACCGCGCCGACACCGCCGGACGGGCCACCGCGGGTGTGATTCCGGTCCGAGTCGCGCCCCGTGGGCACGCCGGAGGGCCGCGCTCTGCGAGAATGCCGGTATGGCCAATGATCGTCGCCCGCGCGTGCTGTCCGGCATCCAGCCCACCTCCGGCTCGTTCCACCTCGGCAACTATCTCGGTGCCGTGCGCCAGTGGGTGGACCTGCAGGACGGCCATGACGCGTTCTACATGGTCGTCGATCTGCACGCCATCACGGTCCCGCAGGACCCCGCCGAGCTGCGCAAGAGCACCCGGCTCGCCGCCGCCCAGCTGCTCGCCGCCGGGCTCGACCCGCAGCGCTGCACCCTCTTCGTGCAGAGTCACGTGCCCGAGCACGCACAGCTCGCCTGGGTGATGAACTGCCTCACCGGCTTCGGTGAGGCGTCCCGGATGACCCAGTTCAAGGACAAGTCCGCGAAGCAGGGCGCCGAGGGCACCACCGTGGGTCTCTTCACGTACCCGATCCTGCAGATCGCCGACATCCTGCTTTACCAGGCCGACCGCGTCCCGGTGGGCGAGGACCAGCGGCAGCACGTCGAGATCACCCGGGACGTCGCCGAGCGGTTCAACAGCCGCTACGGGCACACCTTCACCATCCCGCAGCCGTACATCCTCAAGGAGACGGCGAAGATCTACGACCTGCAGGACCCGTCGATCAAGATGAGCAAGTCGGCCTCCTCGCCGAAGGGCATCATCAACCTGCTCGACGAGCCCAGGGTCTCCGCGAAGAAGATCAAGAGCGCGGTCACCGACACCGACACCGAGATCCGCTTCGACGAGGTGAACAAGCCCGGCGTGAGCAACCTGCTCACCATCCTCGCCACTCTCACCGGTGCCTCCGTGCCGGAACTGGAGCAGCGGTACGCCGGGAAGGGCTACGGTGCGCTCAAGACCGACCTCGCCGAGGTCGTCGCGGGCTGGGCCGAGCCGTTCCGTGCCCGCACCCGTGAATACCTGGACGACCCGGAGACGCTGGACTCCCTTCTGGCCGAAGGTGCCCAGAAGGCGCGCACGGTCGCCGCGGAGACCCTCGCACAGGCGTACGACCGGGTGGGTTTCGTGCCCGCCAAGCACTGACACCCGCCATCGGGACCGGGCACCGCGCCCGGCGCCGGACCGGGAGCACGACCGCACCACACCAGTTGCGAGAAGGGAGAGCATCGTGGGGACCGTCACGCTGGGCGTATCGATCGCCGTCCCGGAACCGTACGGGAGCCTGCTGCAGGACTGTCGTGCGGCATTCGGCGACACCGCCGCACACGGCATCCCCACGCATGTCACGCTGCTCCCGCCGACCCAGGTGGACTCCGGCGACCGCGACGCCATCGAGGAGCACCTCGCCTCGGTGGCCGAGTCCGGCCGCGCCTTCCCAATGCGGCTCTGCGGCACCGACACCTTCCGGCCGATGTCGCCCGTGGTGTTCGTGCAGGTCGTGGAGGGTGGCTCAGCCTGCGGCTGGCTCCAGGAGCGGGTGCGGGACGAGGACGGCCCGCTCGGTACCCGCGAGCTGACCTTTCCTTACCACCCGCACGTCACCGTGGCTCACGGCATCGACGAGGAGGCGATGGACCGCGCCCACGCCGATCTCGCCGATTTCGAGGCCACCTGGACGGTCAGCGGCTTCGCCCTCTACGAGCAGGGCGAGGACGGTGTCTGGCGACTCCAGCGGCACTTCCTCTTCGCCGACCAGCGCCCCCGTACGCCCCTCCCGCAGCAGGGGCACGAGCACATCCCGGCCGCTCCGGTACCGCTGCCGCCGACGATGTCCGCGCTCGGCACCTCTCCGGCCGGCGCGATCCCGCATGGCGGCCCTTCGGTGGTCGACATGCCGGTACGCCCGCTCCCGGCCCCACCACTCGGCCCCGGGACGCCGCCGACCGCCGGTGCGCTGCGCCGGGGCTGACGACGCCTACGGTGTGTGACGGCCGCCGGCCGGGGGCAGACGCCCCCTGACGAGGACCCACGCACCCGTAGTGAGACCGGCGGTGACCATGGACTGGCTGACCCGACTCCCCGTGGTCGGACCGGCGGCTTCCCGGCTGTTCCGTACCCGCCTGTGGCACACGTACGAGCACCTCGACGCCCGTCACTGGACGCGGCTGGCCGCGGCCGTCACGTTCAGCAGCTTCCTGGCGCTGTTTCCGATGCTGGCGGTGGCCGCGGCGATCGGCGCCGCCTTCCTCTCACCGGACCGGATGAGCGCGATCCAGGACTGGATGGCGGGCCAGATCCCCGGCATCGCCGACCAGATCGACGTGCGGGCGCTCGTCGACAACGCCGCCACCGTCGGCGTCGTCGGCGGAGCCCTGCTGCTGGTCACCGGCGTCGGGTGGGCGAGCACCCTGAGGGAGACTCTGCGGGCAGTGTGGGATCTGGAGGAGGATCCGGGCAACCCTGTGCTGCTCAAGGTCAAGGACCTCGGCGTGCTCGCCGGCCTCGGTGTGGTGGGCCTGCTGTCGGTGGCCGGGTCGGCGTTCGCGCTCGCCGCGGTCGGCTGGGTCGCTGAGCGGGCCGGGCTCGCCGAGGGCGGAGTGGGCACCGTGTTGCTCCGGGCCTGCGGCTATGCCGCCGCCCTCGCCACCGACTTCCTGCTGCTGTGGTACGTGCTGAAATGGCTGCCGCGTGTCGAGCCGCCGAACGGCTCGATGATCACCGCCTGCCTGATGGGCGCGGTCGGCTTCGAACTGCTCAAGGCGCTGCTCGGGGGCTACCTGCAGGACGTGGCGGCGAAGAGCATGTACGGCGCGTTCGGCACGCCCATCGCGCTGCTGCTGTGGATCAGCTTCATGGCGAGGTTGCTCTTCTTCTGCGCCGGTTGGACGGCGACCGCGTCGCGCCCGATCCTCGGCAAGGAGGGGGCGGAGACCGAACCGGCGGCGGTCCACGACGAACCATCCCCCTCTCCACCGCCCCCGGTGGAGGAGGCGCGCACCGAGCGCGACGGCGGCCCGACGCTCACCCCTGCCGCCGCCCCGGAGCGCGCCGCAGCCGGCTCAGGTCGGGAAGCGCCCGCGGCCAACGGCGGTGCACGACGTACGCGACCAGCGTCAGAAGCACCAGACTCGCGCCGGTGACGCCCAGGGCGATCTTCATGCCGCCGCCCGACGACGCCTCGTCACCGTCCGCCTTCACCAGCGACGCCTCGTCCGGGTCCTTGCCCCCACCGGGGCTGTCGGCGTTGCCGCTCGCCTCGCCGTCCGTTCCCGGCTGCTTCTGATCCGTCTCTGCGGTGGCGGGTGGCACGAGCTCACCGACGGGCCGCACCGCGTCCGCCGCCTCGAAGCCCCAGTCGAACAGCTTGGTGGCTTCCTTGTAGACCTCCAGGTACCCGTCGTCCGGGTGCATGACGGTGACGAGCAGGACCCGGCCGTCCCGCTCGGCGACCGCGGTGAGGGTGTTTCCGGCGTTCGAGGTGTAGCCGTTCTTCACACCGGCGATGCCGGGGTACGGTTCGATGCCGTTTCCGGTCAGCAGCCGGTTGGTGTTCTGGATCTCGAAGTGCTTCCGCTTCTTCTTCCCGTCCTTGCCCTTCTTCTTCCACTCGCCGGGGAACTCGGCGCGGACGGTGGAGACGTACTCCCGGAAGTCGGCCTTCTGCATGCCCGACCGGGCGATCAGGGTCAGGTCGTAGGCGGAGGAGACCTGCCTCGGCATGTCGTAACCGTCCGGACTGACCGCGTGCGTGTCCAGCGCACGCAGCTCGTCGGCGTGCGCGTTCATCTCCCGCACCGTCTGTCCGACGCCGCCGTTCATCGCGGACAGCACGTGCACGGCGTCGTTCCCCGAGCGCAGGAACACGCCGAGCCAGAGGTTCTCGACCGTGTAGGTGAGCCCCTCCTTGACGCCGACGAGGCTGCTGCCGGCGCCGACGTCCTCCAGGTCGGAGCGGGTGACCTTGTGCTCCATCTCCTTGGGGTACTTCGGCAGCAGAGTGTCGGCGAACAGCATCTTCAGCGTGCTGGCCGGGGCGAGCTCCCAGTGTGCGTTGTGCGCGCCGAGCACGTGACCGGTCTCGGCGTCAGCGACGATCCAGGACCGGGCCGAGAGCTTCTTCGGTACCTTCGGGGCGTCGGCGCCCGGCCGGGGGGCGATCTGGGTGCCCGGTTCGCCGAGTCGTGCACCGCCGATGGTCGCCATCCGGTCCGGAGGCTTAGGTCTGTCCTTCTCGTCCTTGCCCGGGGTTGCATATGCTGTCGAGACGGGCAGGCAGACCGTCAGGAGCGCGGCAGCGGCGAGTGCGAGGGCGCCCGCGCAGCGGTGGCCGCGCGGGCGCGAGGCAGTGGAAGTCGTCGGCACGCACATGAAAGTACAGGCACACACATCCGCTGAGAATGTGCAGGGGCCCACAACGCGTCACTGTCGCCCCGACCGGCGACAGGGTTAGGCCGATAGCCATACTTGAACCATGTTCCGGCCTCGCCCCCTGACCCGTCGCGTCTCCTGGTTCCTGATCGCCTTCGGCGTGTGGTCCTGGTTCATCTGGATCACCTTCGTCCGCAACCTCGTGCGGGACGCGAGCGGGCTGGCCTTCGAGGACGGCGAACCCACGGCGTACTTCTGGGTGCACCTGGTGTTGGCCGTGGTCTCCTTCGTACTGGGTACGGCGATCGGGGTCGTCGGCCTGCGCGGCCTGCGCGGGAGGGACTGAAGATGGCGCTCGCGATCCTCATCGGCGTCTCGGTCCTCTCGGTTCTGGTCGCCGTTCACCGGTACCTGTGGAGGCGCCTCGTCAAGGACGTCTCCCGGAAGGGGGGCCCGTGGCGCCGCACCGGCACGGTACTGGTGTGGCTGTTCCCCGCCACCACCGTCGCCACCTTGATCGTCGGCCGTTCCGGAGCCCCCTTCGAGGTGGAGCAGGTCCTGGCCTGGCCCGGCTACCTCTGGCTCGCCCTCCTCCTCTACCTCACCCTCGTCCTCCTCCTCGGCGAACTCGTCCGCCCCCTCCTTCGCCGCGCCTTTGCGCGCCGGTTCGCCCCTCAAACCCGTCCGGCGTTCGCGGACACGGCTTCGGGCACCCCCGTGCCCGAAGGGCTACGGGGTAGTAGCCCGGTCCGTGAGCCCGGAGGCGAAGTCCCCGCCGAGGAGGCCACGGGGGCCGCCGCCCCCGCCGACGCGCC
>KI547037.1:542636-548039 GCA_000497405.1 Streptomycetaceae bacterium MP113-05
CCGCGACATCCGCGCGTCCAGGGTGGTTCAGCGGATCCGCGAATCGGGTGACATCCGTCACTGAGCTTGCACAGAGCACGAGTTGACGTTGCATCATCACATCCGGGCAGCTCAGCGCGGCACTCCGGCAAACGATTCCACCACGCCCGGTCGCTCCGGTTCATTCTTGTGCGGGAAGCGACATGAGCCGCCGTCGGACTCTCAGCATCTGGCATATGCAGTTCCCCATGAGCCACACCTCAGGTAATTCGGATTTCAATCAAGCCTGCGGGTGAATTACTCCCATGAAACCCGGGTACTCACGCCCCGGGAGGTATGTGCGGCGTCGATTGCGTCGTGCCGGCCTGCCGTTCTCAGATGAGGTGAGCGGGGCCGTCGCCGCGGGATGGAGCGGACCGGTGCGGGAGGGGCGGAAGGCGAGCACAGCCTCATCGGGTCATCCAGACCGCATGCGACTCCGCGCCGACGGCCTGATCCGGAGCTCGACGTTCCGCTGACCGGCCCGGTCCAGCCCGTGGGGGGTCGCCCCGGGCGGACCCTCGCCGACCCGACCTCGCACAGCCGAACCCAACCATGACTGAAAGAAACAGGTTTCCATCCGGCGGAACTGGGAAGAAGCGGCTTCCGGCCCCAGTACCTCCCGCACGGCAGGAGAGACCTTGACGCGCAGCAGAGTGCTCTGGTTCTTGCTCGTCCTTCCCCTCGCGATGCCTCTCCTGCTCGCCGCCTTCCGCGAGAGCGACGGACTCACTCGTGAGGTCTGGGCCAACAGCATCACCGTCGCCGCCGCCATCGCCGTCGGCAACGCCCTCGTCTGGGGCAAGCGCGAGTCCGAGCAGTAGGAGCCCCGCCGATCCCCGTGGTGCACGCGGACTCGCCTCGGCAATCCGGACGGGCGGTGGAACATCGGTTCTAGAGGTGGGTGGAGAAGCACCCCGTCGCGTCGCCGATGGTGACCGTGAGGTAGATCTCCGCTCCAGGCGTCGAGGGGAAGACGATGGACCCGGCGTAGATCTTGTCGACGCCGCTTGCCGGCGCGGGGGTGATCGTGGCCATGTCCTCACTGCGCCGTACGAAGAGAGCCGGAGGGGCCTGCCCAGACCCCTGGGCGATGCTCACCCGAATCACGGCGTCTTCCCTGTGAGGCGGCTCGGCAGCTGTGGTCACCCAGAACTTGCTTACCCCGGTACCCCGCGCAGCTTTCGCGAAATCGAACGGCCCGGCGACCACGCCACCCGAGGTTGCCGAACGATCCTCCGGGGCGACCTCCTTGCAACGCGCAGCAGACCCAGGACCGGGCGGCGCGTGCAGACCACCTCGGGGTTCCCTCCCCGCACTGTCGGCGGCGCCCTCGGATCGGTCGCCCGCAGGGCCGCCTTGACACCCGGCCAGCGAGCCCAGCACCCCGAGTAGTATCACGGCCGGTGCGCTTCACCCGGGGATCCGTCGACCTGGTAACACCACGGGCTCCCACTCCTCCCCCACCCAAAGGTTGTCCCGAACATGCCACCACGGCCTGGGCGAGCGGGACAAGCTCTTTCACCGGACCGGCCCCCAGCGATCGGGCGTCCCACTCCCTCCCCTCCAGGCATCCGCCTCAGGAGGTCTGGAGGCGGTCGGCGAGGGCGGTGAACTGCCGCCAGGACGCTTTCGGCTCGACGGGATCCCAGAGCTTCTGGGCGGTGGCGGCCAGCGGCAGGCGGATGCCGTCGGCGACCTGGGTGGTGGTCTGGGCGTCGGCGATGTCGCCCCAGACCGCGAAACGCCCGCCGAGGATCCGGTCGGGGCCGGAGAGGGAGTCCGGGACGGGCTCGGTGCCGCGCACCACGGCCGGGGTCCACTCCTCGTAGATGCGCTCGCCCGTGGGATAGGTGAACTGGTTGGGCTCGCCGAGCACGTAGTAGAGGTACTCGTCGTTCATGTTGACCAGCTTCCAGTCCTCGCGGAGGTAGTCCTCCGGCGGGCGGGCGCCGATCTCCTTGCCGGTCCAGTACGTGACCTCGCGCGGCCGGGTGGGCTTCACGACGCCACCGGCGTGCATGCCGTCGTTCCACACCTGCGGCGTCTTGTCGTGCGCACGGACGGTCTTGGCGCGGGCGTTGGTCCAGGCGGTGGCCAGGTCCTCGACGTCGGCGCCGGATCCGAAGCGTTCGCGGGCGGCCGCGGCCAACTGCGGGAACGCCGCCTCCGGGTCCCCCTCGAAGAGGGCTGCGTACTCGTCACCGCCGAGGTGCCAGTACTCGTCGGGGAAGAGCTCGGCGTACTCGTCGATCAGTTCGTCCACGAGCCGCCCGGCGGCGGGATCGGAGATGTCGATCGCGCCCGGGACGGGCTCGCCGGAGGTGTCGCGGAGCTGGAGATCGGGGTGCGCCGCCAGGACGGCCCCGAGGTGGCCTGGCGAGTCGATCTCCGGGATGACGGTGATGTGCCGGGACGCTGCCAGGTCCACGATCTCCCGCACCTGCGCCTTGGTCAGGTGCGGGTCGGAGACGATCTCCGGATGGCTCTCGGACTCGATGCGGAACGCCTGGTCGTCGGAGAGGTGCAACTGGAGCTGGTTGAGCTTGAGGTCGCCCATCTGACGGATGCGGTCCTCGATCCAGTCGGCACCGTAGTGCTTACGGGCGATGTCCAGCATGAACCCGCGCTGTGAGCGGGCGGGCTCATCGCGGATCGTGCCGTCGGCCATCCGGCCTGAAGCGCGGATCGTCTGGAGCAGGGTGCGGGTGCCGTAGAAGACTCCGGCGTCGGTGGATCCGGTGATACGGACCAGACCGTCGCGGCTGCGCAGTTCGTAGCCCTCGCGCGGGATGTCCGCCTCATCGTCGAGGGTGAGCAGGACGTCGGACGGCCCGGCGGTGCCGGAGGAGTAGGTCAGGTCCAGCTCGCCGGCGAGCAGCTTCGCCTCGTCGGTGAGCGGGCTGTTCTCGGGGGCGACGACGCGGCTGTCGTCGGTGGGTTTCCAGCCGGGCCCGCGTACGGGGTCCCACTCGCGCACGGAGGGGATCGACGCGGGCGCCGGTCCGAGCCGGTCCGGCGGGGCCGTGGTCGGCTGCCGGGTGGAGGGGCGGGCTTCCGGGGAGCCGTCACCTCCGTCGTCGTCCCCGATGAAGGCCAGGACGGCGAGAGCCACGGCGGCGCACGCGCCGAGCGCTACGGCGCAGATCAACAGAATTCTCGGCCACGTACGTCGCATGTCCCTACGCTATGAACCTTTCCTTGTCCGCTCTCGTCGGCGCGCGTCAGCTATGCACACGTGACGTCTCCCGTACGGGTGAAATTCGCGCACGCGTCGGATGTCGACACTCACCCACCGTTACGATGTGGGGGTCCCCACGCCACCCGATTGGGCCGCTCGCGTCGCCCCCTCGTCCCGCAGCCGTCGTTCCCAGCTGAGGAGCCATGCGCCTCCCCCTTCCCCGCAGCGGAGCCCCGCACACACACGCCGCCCAGGCACAGGCCGGATCACCCCTGCACGCCTTCAACGTGACAGCCCCGGCCTCCGCGCGGAACACGCTACTCGCCTGCTGCGGCAGCCGCCGCTGGGCACAGCGGCTCGTCGCCCACCGGCCCTATCCGGATACCGCCGCCCTGATGGCCGCGGCCGACGAGGCCGGCTATGACATGACTCACGAGGACCTCGCCGAGGCGTTCGCCGCCGAGTCGCCCTGTCACCCGCCGACCGACGGCCCGGGGGCCCTCGCCGCACACACCGCCCTGCGCGCCGGGCACGCCGCCTACGCGGAACGGTTCGGCCACGCGTTCGTCGCCTGCCTCGACGACCACCGGCCGGAGGAACGCCTCGACCAGGCGCTCGCCGGCATCCGGAGGCGACTGGCCCACGACGTGGACGAGGAGCGGGCGGTGGCGGCGGAGGAGTTGCGGCGCCTCGCCCGGAGCCGGCTGGCCCGCCTCCTCACCGCGCCGCGCACCGGTGCCGGACGGCCCTGACCGGGCCTCACCGCCCGGAGGAGCAGGACGGTCAGGTCTCGGGCAGGTGTCGGATGCAGCACACCCGGCAGCCCCCGTACCGGTGTACCGAGCAACCGTCGCTACGATGGCCGATGGCCGGTGGACCGTACCCGGCCGGGCCCGACCGACACGACACGCCGGAAGGCCCCGATCCGCTCCCGGAGGGTAAATTTCCGTGCCGGCTGGAACGCTGTACCGCGGCCGGGAAGGTATGTGGTCCTGGGTGGCTCATCGAGTCACCGGTGTCCTCATCTTCTTCTTCCTGTTCGTGCACGTCCTGGACACCGCACTCGTGCGCGTCTCACCCGAGGCGTACGACTCGACGATCGAGCTGTACAAGAACCCGATCGTCAACGTGATGGAGTACGGCCTCGTCGCCGCCGTCCTCTTCCACGCGCTGAACGGCCTGCGGGTCATCGCCGTGGACTTCTGGTCCAAGGGCGCGAAGTACCAGAAGCAGATGCTGTGGACCGTGATGGCGGTCTGGGCCGTGGTGATGGCGGGCGCCTTCTACCCGGTCCTGGAGCACAGCCTGCGCGAGCTGTTCGGGAGCTGATCGATCATGGCCACTGACATCGAGATGACGGGCAGCAGCGCGCCCGGCTCCGGCGAGCCGTACGGCCCGGACAACCCCGCCCCCGTGATCGAGGCGCCGCGGACCCGCACCGCACGCACCCCGAGGTCGACCCGCACGAACTTCGAGCTGTACGGCTGGATCTTCATGCGGGTGTCCGGCATCCTCCTCACCGTCCTGGTGCTCGGTCACCTGGTCATCCAGCTGGTGGTGGACGGCGGTGTGTCGCGCATCAGCTTCGCCTTCGTCGCCGGCCGCTGGGCCTCGCCGTTCTGGCAGGCCTGGGACCTGATCATGCTGTGGCTCGCGATGCTGCACGGCGGCAACGGCCTGCGCACGGTGATCAACGACTACGCCGAGCGGGAGAACACCCGCTTCTGGCTGAAGATGCTGCTGTACACCGCGACGGTGTTCACCGTCCTGCTGGGCACGCTGGTGATCTTCACCTTCGACCCGAACATCCGCTGAACACCGGGCTGAGGCTGAGGTAACAGGTATCGCCATGAAGATCCACAAGTACGACACCGTCATCGTCGGCGCCGGCGGCGCGGGCATGCGCGCCGCCATCGAGTCGACGAAGCGCAGCCGCACCGCGGTGCTCACCAAGCTCTACCCGACGCGCTCCCACACCGGCGCCGCACAGGGCGGCATGGCCGCCGCCCTCGCGAACGTCGAGGAGGACAACTGGGAGTGGCACACCTTCGACACGATCAAGGGCGGCGACTATCTGGTCGACCAGGACGCCGCCGAGATCCTGGCGAAGGAGGCCATCGACTCCGTCCTCGACCTGGAGAAGATGGGCCTGCCGTTCAATCGCACCCCGAACGGCACCATCGACCAGCGCCGCTTCGGCGGGC
>KI547037.1:548049-549844 GCA_000497405.1 Streptomycetaceae bacterium MP113-05
GCGCCGTCGACTCGGGCGGCAACTGAGGTGGTGTCGACTCCGGGCCGGTCGTCGCGGCCGGTTCGGAAGCCGACGGGGACGGCGGCTCGCTGGACGTCTCGGCGGAGGCGGAGGCGGAGGGCGAGGGGCTCGTCGTGCGGTCCGGCTCCGGCATCGGTGTGACGCTGCCGGTGCCGGGCTCGGCGGGCGGATCCGACTCGCCCCCGAACTGGAAGGCGACGACGGTGACGAGCACGGCACACAGTGCGGCGGCGAGCAGGAGTATTCGGCCCCTGCGGCGGGGCGGTTCCCCCTCGCCGCCGTCGTCCTGTGACCCGTCGTCACCGTAACCGTCGTGCCCGTCGCCGTCGCCGTCGCGGCCGCCGGAGCCCCCCGCAGCGGAGGCGTCGTCGCCCCCGCGATCGCCGTCGCCCGGGCCGGGTACGGCGACGACGGGTGAGACCGCTTCGAACCGCGTCGTCCGCCCTCCGGCGGTGCCGTCCTCGTGGTCCGTGGCCGACGCCGGGCCCGGCTCCGGACCCGGGTCGATGTCGGGCGGAGTCTCCTGGTGGAACGGCTTGGCGACATACGCCTCTTCGGCGCGGGAACCGGCCGCACCCACTGACGGCAGTGGAGCGGTCGGCTCTCCGGCGGATTTCCCGTCGTCCCCACTCGGGTCCGGGGCGAGTGAACGGCCGGGCTCGGAGAGCGGGCCGGTGGTTGCCGTGCAGTCCGGGCAACTCGGCGCGCCGTCGAGGCGACGCTGGCATCGGGGGCAGTAGTCCATAACGTGGGCAGGCTAAGCCACAACGTCGCCACCGAACACACTTGCCCATGGTTTCCGGGCAGTCGCCCCGCTGACGGACGACCCGCCCCGTTCCGTGCGTCACGCGTCCCTGCCACCCCATAGGGGTGTCTGGACGGAGGAGGCCGCATCACAGCCGGTGGTGCCCTACCTCCCCGCCTGACCCTTCAGAGCCGGGTCAGTTTGACCGTTTCCGGGGTGCGGCCCGGTGGGCGATCTCGACGGTGACGGAGGAACCCTCCGTCTCGACGCGGTAGCCGGCGGGTCCGTCCCCCTCGGTGCCCAGGCCGACGCCGACGATCATCTCGCCCTCGAAGACCCCGGAGGCCCGCACCTGGCGCACGGTCCCGGTGGGGTCGACGGTGACGTCCGGGTCCTGGCGCGCGACACCGACGAAGACCAGTACCAGCTTGTGCTCGCCGGCGAGCTCGATCTTCTTCCCCCGTCCGGGCCCGCGCAATTCGTCCATGTACTCGGCGAACACCTTGGAGACCCCGCCTCCGAACTCGAACCGCACCCGGTCGAAGGCGTCGTGTTCGGTCACCCTCACGGACGAGAGCTTCGCGGTGCCTGCGGCATCGCCCTGCTCGTCCCCCTCGATGGTTCTGGCCGAGGTGTCCGCGGGTGCGTCGGCGGACCGGTCGGGTGGCGCCTCCGCGGAGGTGGACGGTGAAGCGCCGGCACCGGTGCTTCCCTCGCCGTCCTCCACGGTCTCCTGACCGCAGCCGGAGGTGAGCAGGGTGGACACGAGGGCGAAGGCGACGAGGGAGAGACGACGATTCACTTGTGGCTCCAGTGCCGTTGGTGTCGACGGGGAGGACGATCGTCTGCCCGAAGGGCCCGTTCGTACCCCGATGAGCACCGGTGTCGCGGCGGTTTCATCCGAGTGGGTACCGGCGTCGAACGTCACAGCGAGCCGGTTCCGTGGTCGGAGGCGGATCCGCGGCTTCCTCAGGCCCCTCTTCGGCCCCTGCCGGACCCTCTGCGGCCGCGTCCGGGCCGGCCGCCGTT
>KI547037.1:549854-555112 GCA_000497405.1 Streptomycetaceae bacterium MP113-05
CGGCGAGGCGCCGGTCCGCCGTTCCTGCTACGCCGCGGACCGTACCGGTCACATGATCCTCCAGACGCTGTACCAGAACTGCGTCAAGGAGGGTGTGGAGTTCCACAACGAGTTCTACGTCCTGGACCTGCTGCTCGACGAGGTCGACGGCATCAGGAAGACCGCCGGCGTGGTGGCGTACGAGCTGGCCACCGGCGAGATCCACGTCTTCCGGGCGAAAGCTGTGATCTTCGCCTCCGGCGGCAGCGGCAAGTTCTTCAAGGTCTCCTCCAACGCGCACACCCTCACCGGCGACGGCCAGGCCGCCGCATACCGGCGCGGGTTGCCGCTGGAGGACATGGAGTTCTTCCAGTTCCACCCGACCGGCATCTGGAAGATGGGCATCCTGCTGACGGAGGGCGCCCGCGGTGAGGGCGGCATTCTCCGCAACAAGGACGGCGAGCGCTTCATGGAGAAGTACGCACCCGTCATGAAGGACCTGGCATCGCGTGACGTCGTCTCGCGCGCGATCTACACCGAGATCCGCGAGGGCCGCGGTTGCGGCGCCGACGCCGACCACGTGTTCCTGGACCTCACCCACCTGCCGCCGGAGCAGCTGGACGCCAAGCTGCCGGACATCACGGAGTTCGCGCGGACCTACCTGGGCATCGAGCCGTACACCGACCCGATCCCGATCCAGCCGACCGCGCACTACGCGATGGGTGGAATCCCCACCAACGTCCGCGGTCAGGTGCTCGCCGACAACGACACCCCGGTCCCCGGCCTGTACGCGGCCGGCGAGGTCGCCTGCGTGTCCGTGCACGGCGCGAACCGGCTGGGCACCAACTCGCTGCTGGACATCAACGTCTTCGGCCGGCGCGCCGGTATCGCCGCGGCCGAGTACGCCTCGACGGCGGAGTTCGTCGCGCTTCCGGAGAACCCCGAGTCCCGCGTCGTGGAGCAGGTCGAGCGGATGCGCGACTCGACGGGTACCGAGCGGGTCTCGGAGATCCGCAAGGCGCTGCAGGACACCATGGACCGCAACGTCATGGTCTTCCGCACCGAGCAGACGCTCAAGGAGGCCGTCGAGACGATCGCCGAACTGCGCCGGCGGTTCCGGCACGCCGGGGTCCAGGACAAGGGCAGGCGGTTCAACACCGACCTGCTGGAGGCCCTCGAGCTGGGTAACCTGCTCGACCTGGCAGAGGTCACGGCGGTCTCGGCACTCGCTCGCAAGGAGTCCCGCGGCGGCCACTACCGCGAGGACCACCCGAACCGCGACGACGTCAACTTCATGCGCCACACCATGGCGTACCGCGAGGTGGGCGACGACGGCACCGAGTCGATCCGGCTGGACTACAAGCCGGTCGTCCAGACCCGCTACCAGCCGATGGAGCGTAAGTACTGATGAGCACCCCCGTCATGGACAAGACGGAGGCGGCCGACAAGCAGCCGGCGGCCTCGCACCTGATCACGGCCACCTTCCGCATCCGCCGGTTCAACCCGGAGATCTCGGCCGACGCGGTCTGGGAGGACTTCCAGGTCGAGATCGATCCCAAGGAGCGCGTCCTGGACGTCCTCCACAAGATCAAGTGGGAGCTGGACGGCACCCTGACCTTCCGGCGTTCCTGTGCGCACGGCATCTGCGGCTCCGACGCGATGCGCATCAACGGCCGTAACCGGCTCGCGTGCAAGACGCTGATCAAGGACCTGAACCCGACGAAGGCCCCGATCACGGTCGAGGCGATAAAGGGCCTGACCGTCCTCAAGGACCTCGTCGTCGACATGGAGCCCTTCTTCCAGGCCTACCGGGACGTCATGCCGTTCCTGGTGACCGAGGGGAACGAGCCGACGCGCGAGCGCTTTCAGACCGCTGAGGACCGCGAGCGCTTCGACGACACCACCAAGTGCATCCTGTGCGCCGCCTGCACCTCCTCGTGCCCGGTGTTCTGGAACGACGGCCAGTACTTCGGCCCGGCGGCGATCGTCAACGCGCACCGCTTCATCTTCGACAGCCGTGACGACGCGGGCGAACAGCGCCTGGAGATCCTCAACGACAAGGACGGCGTGTGGCGCTGCCGCACGACCTTCAACTGCACGGACGCCTGCCCGCGTGGCATTCAGGTCACCAAGGCGATCCAGGAGGTCAAGCGGGCGCTGATCACGCGCCGCTTCTGAGCCTCGCGGCCCGCCCGGCCGATCTTCCCGCGCCTGCTGCCCGGACCCCTGCGGGGGTCCGGGCAGCGGGCGCTTTTCGGCCAGACCGTGTTGACCGGATAACCTCTACAACGGACCACGACACCCGGACGGGCTGCCCCCGCGATCCGCGGCGGTCCGGCTCCTTCTCCCTGACTGACGGGAGCCGGCCCGCTGTTACCTGAGTTCCATCATCCGGACCGGCTGCCCGGTCGTACGCGCGATCGCTTCGAAGTCGCGGTCATGGTGCACTAGCACCAGCCCCGCCTGCTCCGCACTCACGGCGACCAGCAGGTCTACTGGGCCCGCGCTGCGATGCTCGCCCTTGGCCGTCAACTGCTCCTGCACGACACGGGCCCGGCGGTAGACGCCGTCCGGAACCGGACACCAGCCGAACCGGCCGAGCCACGAGCGCAGCTTCTCCCGGTCCGCGACGCTGCGAGCCGAGTAGAGGAATTCCAGCTCCGTGAAGTCGCACAGCGCCACCAGGCCGGACTCCATCGCCACGTCCCACGAGGGTTCGTTCTGCGACAGCACCACCCTGGCCAGGGCGGACGTGTCGATGAGGTAGTCCGCAACACTCACGGCTCGCGGTCCTCGTCAGTGTGGCGCCATCGGTCGTCCTCCGCCAGGCCGCCCCGGTACGCACGCTTGTCCAGTAGCACTTCGACGTCCACGGCCCCGTCAGCCACGAGTGTGCGCAGCTCCTGGAGCGCGCGTGCCCGGCGGTTCCGCTCCGTGATCTCACGTAGAGCGGCGTTGATCGTGTCGCGCTTGGTCGTGGTGCCCAGCTCTATGGCTGCGGCCTCGAGCGCCTCGTCGTCGAGATCGATCACCGTACGACTCATGAGCACCACCCCTCCCTAGACACGTTGACGTATATCACTATACAAGATCGCTTGTATAGTGGCTTCACGAGCCTCGCACATCAGGCCGCGGGCGACGCCAGCGTGACGACGGTGATGTCCGACTCGGCGCCGACGCGGACAGGCGGGCCCCAGGCACCCGCACCGCGGGTGACGTACAACTGCGTGTCGCCGTACCGCTCCAGGCCGGCGACCGTCGGGTTGGCCAGCTCGGCGAGGTAGGGGCCGGGCCAGAGCTGACCGCCGTGGGTGTGGCCGGAGAGCTGGAGGCCGACGCGGTGGTCCACCGCGTCGTCGATCTGCACCGGCTGGTGGGCCAGTAGCACCGAGGCACGGGCCGGATCGCGGTCGCCGAGTGCGGCCTCGAAGTCCGGACCCTGGTCGATGGCCTCCCCCGCGACGTCGTTGACCCCGGCCAGGTCGAAGCCGGGCAGCTCGCGACGTTCGTTCTCCAGCGGATGGACGCCGAGGTCGCGCAGGTGCTCGATCCACGAGCGGGCGTCGCCGAAGTACTCGTGGTTGCCCGTCACGAAGAAGGAGCCGTGCCGGGAGCGGAGCCGGGCGAGCGGCTCCGCCGCCGGACCGAGGTCCTCCACCGTGCCGTCGACGAGGTCGCCGACGATCGCGACCAGGTCCGGCTGGGTGGCGTTGACCGCCGCGACGACGCGGCGGGTGTGTCCGCGGCCCAGGATCGGGCCCAGGTGCACGTCGCTGACCACAGCGATGCGGTAACCGTGGGCGCGGCGCGGCAGCTTGGGGAGGGTCACGGTGACGCGCTTGGTGGACGGCCCGTTGAGGACCCCGACGGTGCCGGCGGCGACGGTGCCGGCGGCGAGGGTGGCGGCGCCGAGGGCGGCGGCGGTGCGGAGACCGCGCCGCGAGACGGAGAAGGCATAGCTCATGCGGGGCAATCTACCCGGCGGTCGTGTTCAGGCCACGCGGGGGTGCGGGCTGCCGCGCCGCGCGGACGACAGCAGTCCGCGGCTTGCGGTGAGTGTGCCGATCGTCACCAGCGCGGCGCCGACGGCCATGCCGAGGACACCGTTGAGCGGCAGCGAGATCCCGATCCCGCCGCCCAGCACCCAGGACATCTGCATCAGCGTCTCGGACCGGGCGAACGCCGAGGTGCGGACCTGTTCGGGGACGTCCCGCTGGATCAGCGCGTCCAGCGACAGCTTGCCGAGCGCCTGGACGATGCCGGCTGTCGCGGCCACCACGGCGATCATCACCGTGCCGTAGAGCACGGCCGCGGCGACCGTCGCGGCCACCGCGCACAGCAGCACCGTGGTGATGATCACCTCCGGCGCGCGTTCCTTAAGCCAGGCGCCGATCGCCGTGCCCAGCGCGTTGCCACCACCGGCGGCCACCGCGACCATCCCCAGGGAGACCGAGGCGCTCATCCCGGACAGCGGCTCCTCCCGCAGCAGGAAGGCGAGGAAGAAGATCAGGAAGCCGGAGAGCGCCCTCACACAGGAGTTCGCCAGCAGCCCGTTGCGTACCGACATCCCGACCGTGCGCAGCCCCGGACGCCGCCGGTGGACGCTCTCCCCGGCGAGGAACGCCTTGCGCTCGCCCTTCGCCGAGTCGACCTTGGGGGCCAGGGAGAACGACAGGAAGGTGCCCAGCACGAACAGCGTCATCGCGCCGTACAGCGGCCAGGCGGGTCCGAGCTGGTGCAGTCCGGCGCCGACGGGCGCCGCCGCACCGGTGGCGAACAGGCCGGCCAGCGTCACCCGCGAGTTCGCCTTGACCAGCGGGTACCGCGGCGGCAGCAGTCTCGGCACCACGGCCGAACGCACCACGTTGTAGGCCTTGGACGACACCAGCACGCCGAGCGCCGCCGGATACAGCTCCAGACCGCCGCCCGCCACTGCCCCCGCCATGGTCACGGCCAGCAGAGCGCGGGCCAGCATCGCACCGGCCATCGCGAACCGGCGACCGTGCGGAATGCGGTCCAGCAACGGTCCGATCACCGGTGCCAGCAGAGCGAACGGTGCCATCGTCACCAGCAGGTAGAGCGCCACCCGGCCGCGTGCTTCGCCCGTCGGCACCGAGAAGAAGATGGTGGAGGCCAGCGCGATGGTGATGAGCATGTCACCAGCGGAGTTCACCGCGTGCAGCTCGATCAGTTTGCCGAGGCCCGACTCGCCCGCGCCCTGGGCGTGCGTGGCGCGACGGATGCGCCGGGCCAGCGCGGCCGGCGGGCGTCCCGCGGCG
>KI547037.1:555122-555753 GCA_000497405.1 Streptomycetaceae bacterium MP113-05
ACGCCTCGCGCCGCCTCTTCGTCGCCCGCACCGTCGCCCTCGGCGCCGCCACCCTCGGCCTCCTCGTCACGACGGCCTGCGAGAAGCCGACCCCGCTGACGACGATGACCGTCGGCAGCGACACCGTGACGACCGAGGCCGCCTGTTATGCGGGGGACGGCGGGGCACTGAAGCGCAAGGAAGGCATCGCCTGCCTGAAGGAGAAGGCGGACAAGACCCTCACTGTCGCCCAGGGCGACCGGGTGCACCTCGGCGTCGAGCCGGAGATGGCGGACGCCGGCTGGGTCTACTTCGTGAACGGCAACCCGATGTCCGCCGAGAAACTGGGCAGCACGTACCAGACCTTCGACGCTGACGAATGGTTCCAGCCGCAGCCCGGAGCGACCTCGGTGCCCGACGAGGTCACCCTCAGCGTCGCCACGCTCGGCGACGACGAGATCGGCGGCGTCTGGAACATCAAGGTCGAGCGCGAGAAGTAACCGTGACCACCGAGGTGCCCGCTTCCTCCGAGACTTCCGACGCCCCCGCCGTTTCCGGGGCCGCCGACGCCTCCCGCCTTCCTGACGGGCCGCTGCGCGTGCTGGTCACCACCGCGGTCGCGGCCGAACGCGACGCGGTGACCGCCGCCGCG
>KI547037.1:555763-557086 GCA_000497405.1 Streptomycetaceae bacterium MP113-05
TCGTCGGCAGCCACGCCGTTCAGTGTGCCCCAGATGTCGGCAGCTACCGGGTTCCGGCGGAACGAGGCGTGGCCGGTGCGCCGTTCCGTCAGCGGCGCGCGGTGCGCCGCGGGGGTCGCCCTGCATCCCGGAGGGCGTGTTGGGGTAGCGTGGATGAAACGGTGCGCCCCGCACGGCCTCGAGTGTGGGCGCGGACGTCGCAGCGGCTCCAGGTTTCCGCTCCGTCCGCTTCCCCCGCCCCGCCCGGCCGCACGGTCAGCGCCCGCACACGACTACGACGGCGCTTCGGCGTGGGAGACGATTCTTGTGAGTGCAGCATGAGCGCCGGTACACGCCGCCGTACGCCCGCCCCCGACCGGCTCTGCGCCGAAGCCGTCGGCCTGGCCCGGGACGCCGCCGAGGAGACCGCCCTTCCCGGCGGGGTCGGCGAGTGGATCGAGGCCGTCCCGGAAGGCGACCGGGTGGTGACCCACCTCTTCGAATGCCGCACGCCCGGCTACCGGGGCTGGCGCTGGGCCGCCACCGTCGCCCGTGCATCGCGCGCCCGGGTCGTGACGCTGGACGAAACGGCCTTGCTGCCCGGGCCCGACTCGCTCCTCGCGCCCGAGTGGCTGCCCTGGAACGAGCGGCTGCGCCCCGGCGACCTCGGCCCCGGCGATCTGCTGCCCACGGAGAGCGAGGACCTGCGGCTGGAACCGGGCTTCTCCGGTGAGGACGCCCCGCCGCCCAACTCCGTGGTCGCCGAGGAGGCAGTGACGACCCCGGCTGCCGACGAGGCGCACGACGCGGAGGTCGCCGCGCAGCAGCCCCCGGGCCGGGCGGGCATCAACGCCCTCGCCCAGGAGATCGGCATGGCCCGCGCCAGGGTGCTGTCCCGCTACGGCCTGCACACGGCGGCCGACCGGTGGCAGGAGTCGCACGGCCCGCGCACCGCCATGGCCCAGGCGGCCCCGGCGAGTTGCGTCTCCTGCGGTTTCCTGATGCCGCTCGCCGGCTCGCTCCGGCAGGCGTTCGGCGTGTGCGCCAACCAGTACAGCCCGGCGGACGGGCAGGTGGTGTCCCTCTCGTACGGCTGCGGCGGCCACTCCGAGGCAGCGGTCATGCCGAAGCCTCCGCAGCCCCCGCCGCCGGTCGTGGACGAGACCCGCTCGGACGCGTTCGACCTGCACGGCGAACCGTCCGTCCACTCCGAACCGGACGGCGGCTCGCAGCCCGAGCCCGGTGAGACGGACGGTACGGGTGAGCAGCAGGGGAACGACGGGAGCAGGAAGCGGGACGGTGCCGGGCGGCCGGAGTCCGGGAACGGCGGGCGGCCCCGCCCCG
>KI547037.1:557096-559347 GCA_000497405.1 Streptomycetaceae bacterium MP113-05
CCGGTGGGCGGCACCGTGGTGGCCACCGAGATCGTCGCCGCCGACCTGGGCGCCGAGACCGCCGACGGGTTCGTCCCGGTCACCGATCTGGGCTTCGGCCGCGTCGTGCACCGTCCGCCGCCGCCCCTGGTACGCGCCCTCGCGAACGCCGCCGGAGCGGTCGCCGGCCCGGTGCTCACCGCCTCGACCGTCACCGGCACCGCCGCCCGCACCGACGAACTCGCCGCCCGGCACACCACCGCCGTGGCGGAGGCCATGGAGGGTTTCGGCGTCGCCGAGGCCGCAGCGGCCCATGACGTGCCCGTACTGGAGGTGCGCACGGTCTCCAACCCGGTCGGGCCGCGGGACCGCGACGCCTGGAGGATCCCCGAGGCGCTGCACGCGCTGACCGCCGCCTGGCGGGCGGCGTTGCCCGTTCTCGACGAGTGGAGAGGCAGAGCGGAGATGTCCGACCCCGGACGGGCCCGGACGCGGGAGCACGAGGCCGAGGCGCCGGTGCGGATCGCGTACTCCCCCTGCCCCAACGACACCTTCGTCTTCGACGCCTGGGCGCACGGCCGTGTCCCCGGGGCACCCGAACTCGACGTGACGTTCGCCGACATCGACGTCACCAACGGCATCGCCGAGCGCGGTGCCGCCTCCGCCGCGCGGCCCGGAACGACCTCAGCGGCCGACGGGCCGGACGTACTCAAGGTCTCCTACGCGGTGCTGCCGTGGGTGCTGGAGGAGTACGCGCTGCTGCCCTGCGGCGGCGCGCTGGGCCGCGGCTGCGGGCCGCTGGTCCTGTCCCGCCATGCGGGCGCGGGCGGCGCTTCCCTCAGCGGCCGTACGGTCGCCGTGCCCAGCGAACGGTCCACCGCCTACCTGCTGTTCCGCCTGTGGGCCGCCGAGGCGGTACCCGGCGGCGTCGGCGAGATCGTGGTCCTGCCGTTCCACGAGATCATGCCCGCGGTGCGCGACGGCAAGGTGGACGCCGGTCTGGTGATCCACGAGGCACGGTTCACCTACGGCACCTACGGCCTGCACTGCGTCTCCGACTTGGGCGAGCACTGGGAGGGCACGACCGGGCTGCCCATTCCGCTGGGCGCCATCATCGCCCGCCGCTCGCTGGGCGCCGAACGGCTGCGCGCACTCGCCGAGGCCGCCCGCACCTCCGTGCGGATGGCCTGGGAGGATCCCGAGGCCTCCCGTCCCTACGTGCTGGAACACGCACAGGAGATGGACCCTGCGGTCGCCGACCAGCACATCGGGCTCTACGTCAACGAGTACACCGCGAACCTGGGCGAGGCGGGATACGCAGCCGTCCGCGGGCTGCTGACACGGGCCGCCGCCGAGGGACTGGTGCCCGCTCTCGCACCGGACGCACTGCGTTTCCCCTGACCGGGGTGCGGGCCCGTACGCGCGCCCGCACCCCGGCCGGTTCAGACGTCCAGTTGATCAGCGACGTGCCGCAGCATACCCGCGATCTTTCCTCCGTGCGCCTTGTCCGGGTAACGGCCCCGCTCCAGTGACTGGGAGACCCCGTCCAGCAGAGTGGTGAGGTCCTGCACGATGCCGGCCAGTTCGTCCGGTTTGCGGCGCTGGGCGGCGGCGACGGACGGCGTCGGATCGAGCACGGCCACCGACAGCGCCTGGTCGCCCCGCTGCCCGGCGACCACGCCGAACTCGACGCGCTGGCCGGGACGCAGCGCGTCCACCCCGTCCGGCAGCACGGAGGAGTGGACGAAGACGTCACCGCCGTCGTCTCGGGAGAGAAAGCCGAAGCCCTTTTCGCCGTTGAACCATTTGACCTTGCCGGTAGGCACGTCCTCGTCCTCGTTGCTCGTCGCTGCTCGTCCACGCAGCCGGCGGGTCGCCGGCTGCGCGCTGGTTCATGTGTGCGGTGGGGCGGTGAGTGGTCGGGCGTGTGCGGGAGGCCTCCCCCGGCCTCCCGCCGGAGCCCACCCCGTGCGGGGGTGCCAGGACGACCCCGTGCGCCTCCTCACTTCCTCGGTCACCTGTCCACCGATCTACCCTGGCCGGGTGAACACTGAAACTCCCCGAGCCGGAGATGTGCTGGTACGGACCGGTGGCGTGGTCTTCCTCGTCGGCGCGGTCGCGACGCTGGTGACGATGGCGCCGCTCTTCCTCGGCACGGAACCCTTCCCGGCACCCGCGTACTTCGTCTGCATGCTGATGGGCGTCGGCTTCGCGCTCGCCGCGGCGGGTGTCCTCCGCTCCGCCGCCGCACAGCGCCGGACGGCACGCACCG
>KI547037.1:559816-561730 GCA_000497405.1 Streptomycetaceae bacterium MP113-05
TCGCGCCCCGCACGTCGCCGGTGTGGTCGCCTACGTACACGTGCGCCCCGTGCTCGCGCAGCGCCTCCGCCTTGGCCTCGGCCCAGAGACCGCCCACCAGCGCGTCGGGCTCCAGGCCCAGGTACTCCAGGTGCAGCTTGGCGTTCGGCTCGTGCTTCGCGGTGACCACGACCGTACGACCACCCGCGTCCCGCACCGCTTGCAGCGCCTC
Source organism: Streptomycetaceae bacterium MP113-05 (assembly GCA_000497405.1). GTDB lineage: Bacteria > Actinomycetota > Actinomycetes > Streptomycetales > Streptomycetaceae > Streptomyces. The sequence continues at coordinate 560,028 of KI547037.1, forward strand.
GCGCGCGCCCGGCAACGCGAGGGACGGCGTGATCGCGTACTCCGGATAGAGCTCGCGGTAGCGCTCACCGGTCTCCGCGACCCGCCCGGCCGGGAACCAGTGCGCCAGTTCCTCGTGGAGCGGCGGTCCGAGACGGGAGACGGCGAGGTCCGCGTCGATGGGCACGCCGGTCTCCGCCGACAGCACCTCGTAGGCGGCCCGGATCCCCGGCCGGGAGTCGATGAGCGTCATGTCCAGGTCGAATCCGACCGTCAGATCGTGCGAAGGCATGCCCGCCATTGTGCCGGGTCGCTCACCCGGCCCACGGAGAGCTGCCGCATCGGCCCGCCCCGTCGGCCCGCCTGTCCGTCAGCCGGTCCGTCGCCGTGCACGCCACACCAGGTAGAGGGCTGCTACGACGGCCGCGACGCGGAGAGCCACCGGCCACACGTCGCCGAACGCCTGCTGCATCGCGTCGCCGCCGGACGCCAGCGGTTCACCCCAACGTCCCTCCTGCCTGCCCCACAGCCACACCAGACCGCCCACCACCGTCAGGACCGGTACGCCCAGCGCGGCCCACTGGGCCTCGGCCCGGCTCAGTCTCGGCGACCAGTAGGCAGCCAGCCAGCCCAGCCCCAGCGGGACGAGCGAACCCAGCAGCGCGCCCGCCACGAGGAGCCCTGCGGCGAGCAGCTCCACGACGCCCCCCGCCCTGGGGCCCGAGGCCGTCCCGCGGCGGGCGGCGAACAGCGCTCCGAGCAGTGGCGCCCGGGTTCCGCCGCCCTCGACCACCACGGGCGTCGCGGGTGCCGTGGGGGCGGTGTGCGGGCCGTCCGGCCGTGCGGTGCCGTCGCCGGGCGGGCGCTGGAACACCTCGGGCACCTCGATGCCGCCGCTGAAGGCGTCGGGGATGTCGAAGCGCGGGTCCCGCGCCCCCGACAGCCCCGAACGACCGACGCCCGCCGGGCGCCACCAGTCCGGGTCGCTCTCCTGCGGCCCGAGTTCGTCCATCCCCGCCAGATGGGGCGGCGACGCTCCGCGCGAGCGGGGCGGCTCGGTCTCCGCCTTCCGCATCTGCGGCAGCCGACGCAGCCTCCGGGCACCGTGCCGCCGACCCTCGCCCGGCTCCGGGCCGGATGCCGGGGTGCTCTGCGGCGCGGACACCGGCGCTCCCCCGAGCGCCGCGGAGACGACTTCCTCCGGCTTCCCCAACCGGTCCAGGACCTTGCGTACGGCCGCCTTGCCGTCGGTGCCGACGCCCGCGGCGCGCATGCGCTCGATCTCGCTGCGCAACCCGCCGACCAACCGGGCCCGGTCGGCCGCGGTCATGGAAGTGCCGTGCGCGAGGTCGCCGACCCGGCTCAGATAGTCGAAGACGAGCTGCTCGCTCTCGATCCCCACCGCTGCCTCAACATCCGCTCTGCCACCCGGTTGTGACGCCTCACATCGCAGCGTGGCGACGCGGCGGCGTCCGGTCGCGACGACCGTACCGCGCGTCCCGGCTCCGGTGGTGCGGACGGACCGTGTGGGCGGAGGCGGTCATGCGGCACCAGGTTCTGTCCGGCGTTTCGAAACTCCGGACAGGACCTGGGCGGCGGCACGTTCGGCGGCAGTCGGATTCCGGTGACGCGGGGCAGCCGGAGCGCCCGCAGGCCCGAGCCGGGCGCCCTGCCGCCCGTCCCCGCTAACGTAGGACGGATGAGCCAGGAGCAGCAGCCCACCCG
>KI547037.1:561740-562439 GCA_000497405.1 Streptomycetaceae bacterium MP113-05
GGGTCTCCGCCGGACGGGGACGGCTCGTCCCTGCGCACCCGGCTGGCCCGGTGGACCCTGACCGAGGCGGAGCTGCTCGGCGTCACCGGCCGAGGCGCCCTCGCCTCGTACGCGAGGCACCTGACGCCCGCCGTGCCCGCGGTCCCGGACGCATGGGGCCGCACGGGTACCGCCGCCGAACTGACGGCCTCCGCCACGGCCGCCGCAGCCGGACTCGCCCCGCTGCTCCCCGAGCCGCTGGACCACGTACTGCTGCAGGCCGACCTCACCGCCGTGGCACCCGGTCCGCTGGAACGCGAACTGGGCCTCATGCTGGGCGTGATGGCGGAGGTGGAGTCGAAGGGCGGCGCGACCGTCTACCGCTTCACGCCCGCGTCGGTACGCCGCGCTCTGGACGCGGGGCGCAGCGCCTCGGAGATCCACGCGTTCCTCGCGGCACACTCCCGTACACCGGTGCCGCAGCCGCTGTCCTACCTGGTCGACGACGTGGCGCGGCGGCACGGACGGCTCCGGGTCGGCGCCGCCTCCTCCTACCTCCGGTGCGACGACGACGCGCTGCTCGCGGAGATCCTCGCCGACCGGCGCTCCACGGCACTGGGACTGCGGCTGCTCGCGCCCACCGTCGCGGCCTCCACCCTGCCGCCCGACCAGCTCCTGGTACGGCTGCGGGAGGCGGGCCACGTTCCGGCCGCCGAGTCG
>KI547038.1:0-11436 GCA_000497405.1 Streptomycetaceae bacterium MP113-05
CGCCGCCGAACAATCATTGAGAGCCGGTGGCTCCAGCGTTCAAGCGCTGGAGCCACCGGCTTTTTTGTGCTTCATCCCGGAATTGCAGACAGGAGTCACTCCTCATGTCCACGAACTCGTCCGACGACGATTCCGCGCGTCCGCGACGCCAGGGCGACGCGTCACAGCGGGGGGACGACAGTCCGCGTCGCCCCCGCAGGGAGGGTGACGACCGGAATGGCTTCCGCCGAGACGACCGCTCCGAGGGCCGGCGTCCCTACGGAGCTGGCCGCCGCGGAGGCGACCGCGACGCTCGTGGCGGCCGCTTCGACGACCGGGACCGGTCGTCGCACCGGGGCGGTCCACGTCGCGAGGAAGGGCGAGACTTCCGAAGCGATTCCCAGCGGGGCGCGAGCTCCGGATCCGGTCGCGATGAACGGACCGAGAGGCGCGGGGGTGTGCGCCCTGGTGACGACCGTGACCGGGGTCGTGGGCGTCCGGGGGAGCGTGGTGGCTTCCGTCGCGAGGACCGTCGTGACGACCGTTCCGGGGCGCGTGGGGGTGATCGTCGGGATGACCGCCGTGGGGGGCGTTGGGACGACCGGCGGGGTGAGCGTCCTGGTGACGACCGTGACCGGGGTCGTGGGCGTCCGGGGGAGCGTGGTGGCTTCCGTCGCGACGATCGGGGCCGCGGCGGCCGCGATGATCGCCGGGACGGGCGGCGCGATGACCGGCGTGGCGGATCGCGGGGCGACGGCCAGCCGTTGCGACGTCTTCCCATCCCCGAGGACGTCACCGGGGAGGAGATTCCGAGGGACGTGCGTCAGGAGCTGCTGGGACTTCCCAAGACCCTGGCCGAGGATGTCGCGAAGAACCTCGTGATGGTCGGCCGACTTCTCGACGAGGAGCCCGAACAGGCCTACGCGTACTCGCGGATCGCCCTGCGGCTCGCCTCACGCGTGCCTGCGGTCCGCGAGGCGGCCGGCTTCGCTTCGTACGGAACCGGCAAGTATGCGGAGGCGCTGGCGGAGTTCCGGGCGGCGCGCCGGATGACCGGCAGCGTGCACCTGTGGCCGGTCATGGCCGACTGCGAACGCGGCATGGGCCGGCCGGAGCGGGCGCTGGCCATGGCGGGTGAGCCGGAGATGCGCAAGCTCGACAAGGCGGCACAGGTGGAGATGCGCATCGTCGCTTCCGGTGCACGGCGCGACATGGGGCAGGCGGATGCGGCGGTGGTGACGCTGCAGAGTGCAGAGCTGGCGTCGAACGCGGTGCAGCCCTGGTCGGCGCGTCTCCGGTACGCCTACGCGGACGTCCTTCTCGAGGTGGGCCGCGCAGACGAGGCGCGGGACTGGTTCGCCAAGGCGCTGGAGGCGGATCAGGGAGGCGTCACCGACGCGTCCGACCGGCTTGCCGAGCTGGACGGAGTGGAGTTCCTCGACGCTCTGGACGACGACGCCGAGGACTCCGGCGCGGTAGGCGACGCCCGGGAGGAAGCAGGCAGGACGCCCGCGTTCGACGAGGGCGGCGACCCCGGTGAGGAGCCGGGGGAGCAGTGATGCCGCGGCGTGGGGGTGGGCCGACCGGGGCCCACCCCCACGCACGTCGGGGAACGGCATGTCAGGCGAAGCGGGCGATCGGATTCTCCAGGGTTCCCACCAACTGCAGAGCACCCGCCGGATCTTCCAGGTCGACCATCTGCTGGTTGTTCCGCAGCTGGAGCCGGTTCAGGCACGACAGCGCGAACGAGTCCGCGAAGAGGTCGTACCGGGCGAACTTCCCGGTCAGGTGCGGTGCGGACTCCTGGTAGTCCCGGACGCAGCGCGCCACCGTCTCCCAGAAGACGTCCTCCTCGAGCACGCCCTCCTCGGCGAGCAGTCCGGCCAGGAAGCGGAAGAAACAGTCGAACACGTCGGTGAAGAGTGACAGCACCTTCATGTCTTCGGGCACTTCTGCGCGTATCCGCTCCACCTCATCGGGCAGCGGCGTGTCCGGGCTCATCACGGCGATCTCCTCCGCGATGTCCTTGAAGAAGGCCCGCTGCGGCACGCCCTGCCCGTCGAGCGCCAGGATGACGTTCTCGCCGTGCGGCATGAACACCAGCTCGTACTCGTAGAAGCAATGCAGCAAAGGTGTCAGGTAGACGTCCAGGTAGCGGCGCAGCCACTGCGCGGGCTCCAGGCCCGAGCTGCGCACGAGGGCCCCGGCGAACGAGGAGCCGTTCCGGTCGACGTGGAGCAGGGACGCCATGGTGGCGGGCCGTTCGCCGTCCCGGAGCTTCGGCAGCGGACTCTCCCGCCACAGCGCCGCCAGCATTTTCCGGTAGGGCGAACCCTTCGCCGACCCCGCCTCGTAGGCGGCCGGGTGGTAGCCGATGGCGGCGCGTTCACGCAATACGGTGAGGCCGGTGCGTCGCAGCACCGCGTCACTCTCGACCAGGTCGGCAAGCCAGTCGTTGATCGCCGGGGTCGCCTTCATGTACGCGGCGGAGAGTCCGCGCACGAAGCCCATGTTCAGCACGGACAGCGCCGTCTTCACATAGTCGCGGGACGGCTTGCTGCGGTTGAAGAAGGTGCGGATGGACTGCTGCGGGAGGTGCTCGTCGTCACCCTCGCCCAGACACACCAGATGGCGCTGTGCGACCTCCGCGGCGAACGTGACGGAGAGTTTGTTCCACCACTGCCAGGGGTGGACGGGCAGCAGGTGGTAGTCGTCCAGGTGCAGGCCCTTGTCCTTCATGACCGCGGCGAAACGGTCCAGCGTCGCGGGGTCCAGCTCTGCCCGCACCAGCTCGTCGTACGTCAGATCGTCGGCCGCGGTGAAGGTGGATCGCTCCCGGGCCGCGGCCAGCCAGATCAGGTGCACGGGCGCGCCCGCCTCCGGGGCGTAGGCGCGGTACTCGCCGATGCCGAAACCCAGCCGGCCGTTGTTGGCGACGAAGCACGGGTGGCCCTCGGTCATCCCCGCCTCGATCTCCTGGAATCCGGCCCGTGTCAGCTCCTTCGCGCCCATCTGCGGCGCGGCGAGCTTGAACGCGGTGCTCGCCAGGGTGGAGCTGATCTCCTCCAGGTAGACGGGCAGCACCTCGTCGGTGAGGCCCAGCGTGCGGCGCAGCTCGAGAAACATCTCCAGGGCGTCCACCGGCAGTTCGACGCTTCCGCGACGACGGGTGATGCTCGCCGCGTCGACCAGCCAGTGGTCCAGTGCCGTCCGACGGGCGGTGAAACGGTATTCGACGGAGCCGTCGTCGCTGGGAACCGTGTACCGGTCCACCCCCTCGGAGACCCGAACGGGCTCAGGGGTGAGAAGCCGTTCGTGGGTGAACTCGGCGAGTGCCTTGCGCACGAGCTGACGGTTGGCCCGCGCCCAGCGCGCGGGCGTCAGGTGGTCGACTGCGGCAGCAGGACCGGAGGCCGGGTGGCTGTCGTCCGGAAGGGTGTGGGGGGAGGTGGTCGTCATGGGCGCACTCCTCGGGCGGCACGGAAATCGTCACGGGTGCAGAGGCTCAGGTACGCGTCCTTGCCGGGCAGCGGCACCGTCTTCTCGATGCGGAAGCCGACGGCCTCGTTCAGCGCGTGTACGGCGGTGTTGCGGACGTCGGGCTCGACCACCACGCGCCGTACGGCGGGCTGGGCGAAGAGGAACTCCATCACCGTGATGAGCACGGCTCGGGTGAAGCCGTGCAAAGGAGTGCCGGCCGGGGCGCAGAGGAAGTGCATGCCGATGTCGCCGGCCTGCTTCTCGTGCGCTTCGCCCAGGTCGTCGGCGGGGTCGTAACGCTCGGCGAGGAAGGCCGGCGTGCCGTCGTGGAGGCCGAGGAACGCGTCATGGCGCGGGTGCGCTGCGATCTCCAGGAATTCGCGCTCCACCTCCGGCAGGGTGGCTTCCTCCATCATCCAGAAGGCGGACTTGGGGTGCGTCACCCAGCGGTGCAGCAGCTCCGCGTCGGTGTGCGGGTCGACCCGGCGCAGCGAGAAGGTACCGAGGTGTTCGTCGGTGCGGGTGAACACGGGCGCAGTCATGCGGAGGTCACCTCCGTGCCGGCTGTGGCCGGTGCGCCGAACTCCTGGAAGGCGATGGAGCGTTCCACGCGGTAGTGCTCGCGGCCGAGTATCCCGCGGATGATGCTGGAGTTGCGGTAGGCGGCCATGCCCAGATCGGGGGCGATGAAGCCGTGCGTGTGCAGTTCGGCGTTCTGCACGTAGATCTCGCCGCCGGCGACGTCGATGCTGTAGTCGCGGCGGACGTCGAACCGGCCGTGCTCGTCCCACGCGATGCGGTCGTGCACGGGTGTCAGGAAGTCGGGGACCCGGTAGCGGTAGCCGGTGGCCAGCACCAGGCCCTGGGTGGTGAGGGAGAAGTCGCGCTTCTGTTCCTCCTGCCGCAGCTCCAGGGAGTACGTGCCGCTCTCCGGGTCGTGGCTCGCGCCGGAGAGCGCGGTGTTGGTCATCAGGCGGGTGGGGCAGGGGCCCTGCACGTTCTTCTGGTAGAGCAGGTCGAAGATGCCGTCGATCAGCTCGGTGTTGATGCCCTTGTAGAGGTTCTTCTGCGAGGCGACGAGTCGGTCGCGGGTCTCGCCGGGCAGTGAGTGGAAGTAGTCGGCGTACTCGGGAGAGGTCATCTCCAGGGTGAGTTTGGTGTACTCGAGAGGGAAGAACCGGGGGGACCGGGTCACCCAGTTCAGCTCGTAGCCGCACGAGTCGATGTCCTGCAGCAGGTCGTAGTAGATCTCCGCGGCACTCTGCCCACTGCCGACGATGGTGATGCTGTCCTTGCGCTGCAGCGCGGCCTTGTTCTCCAGGTAGCCGGAGTTGTGCAGCATGTCGCCACCGAGGTCGCGGCAGGTGTCCGGGAGGTACGGGGGTGTGCCGGTTCCCAGCACCAGTCGTTGGGTGTGGAAGGTGAAGTTCCTTCCCTCGTGGACCACGTGCACGTCGTAGCGGGAGGCCCGCTCGTCGTACTCAACGCGGGTCACCTCGTGGCCGAAGCGGACGCTCTGCAGCTTCGTCGCAGCCCACCGGCAGTAGGCGTTGTACTCGGCACGCAAGGGATAGAAGTTCTCGCGGATGTAGAACGCGTAGAGGCGGCCGGACTCCTTGAGGTAGTTGAGAAAGGAGTACGGCGAGGTCGGGTCGGCCAGGGTCACCAGGTCGGCCATGAAGGGCGTCTGGAGGGTGGCGCTCTCCAGCATCATGCCGGGGTGCCAGTCGAAGTCGGGCCTGCTCTCCAGGAACAGGCCGTCGAGGCCGGCGACCGGCTCCGTCAGACAGGCCAGACCCAGGTTGAAGGGTCCCAGGCCGATGGCGATGAAGTCGTGGGTGTCAGGGGTGGACACGTGGTCTCCGGTAGGGGTGGGGGCGGTCAGCCGGCTCGGGGGCCGCTGAGGTCGGGGCGGGCCTGGTTCGCCAGGTAGCCGGACGCGTGGCCGGCCAGCAGGTCCAGTACGACGGTCAGGTCGTGCAGGGTGGTGTGCGGGTTGAGCAGGGTGAACTTCAGGTAGTGGCGTCCGTCCACGACGGTGCCCGCGACCACGGCTTCCCCGGAGGCGAACAGCGCCTCCCGGGCGTGCAGGTTGGCCCGGTCGCACAGCACCGGGCTGATCGCGCCGGCCCCCCCGGCGGGCAGGTAGCGGAAGACCAGGGTGCTCAGTTGCGGTTCGGTGACGACCTCGAAGCGGGGGTCGTCACCGAGCATCCGCCACGCCTCGGCGGTGCGGTCGATCACCGTGTCGAAGAGTTCGCCGATCCCCTCGGGCCCCATCACGCGCAGCGTCATCCAGAGCTTGAGCGCATCGAAGCGGCGCGTCGTCTGCATCGACTTGTCGACCTGGTTGGGGATGCGGGCGGCGCTGCGCTCGGGATTGAGGTAGTCGGCGTGGTACGTGGCGTGCCGCAGGGTGGTGGTGTCGCGGACCAGCAGAGCGCTCGAGCTGACGGGCTGGAAGAAGGACTTGTGGTAGTCGACGGTCACAGAGTCCGCGTGCTCGATGCCGTTCAGCAGGTGACGCCTGCGGGACACCAGGAGGCCGCATCCGTAGGCGGCGTCGACGTGCATCCAGGTGCCGTACTGCTCGCAGAGGCCGGCGATCTCCGGCAGCGGGTCGATGCTGCCGAAGTCGGTGGTGCCGGCGGTGGCGACGACGGCCATCGGGATGAGACCGTCGCGCCGGCAGCGTTCCAGCTCGTGGGTGAGGGCGACGGTCTGCATCCGCCGGTTCCGGTCGCCGGGGACGGAGATGACGGCGTCGGCACCCAGGCCGAGCAGCGTGGCCGACTTGGTGATGCTGAAGTGGCTGCATTCGGAGGCGAGGATGCGCAGCCGGGGCAGGATCTCAGACGTGCGCAACGCGGTGGGGGAGTTCTTCTGGGCCAGCCGGCAGGCCTCTTCGCGGGCCAGCAGCAGTGCCTGCAGATTGGACTGGGTGCCGCCACTGGTGAAGACGCCGTCGGCGGCACGGCCCAGTCCGATGCGCTGGGTGGTCCAGTCCACCAGGCGGCGTTCGATGAGTGTGCCGCCGGCGCTCTGGTCCCAGGTGTCCAGTGAGGAGTTGACGGCCGAGAGCACCGCCTCCCCGACGACCGCTGGTATCACGACGGGGCAGTTGAGGTGCGCCACGTAGCGCGGGTGGTGGAAGTAGACGGCGTCCCGAAGGTAGACCTCTTCGAGTTCGTCCAGCGCCGCGGTCGAGTCCTGCAGCGGCCGGTCGAGGTCGATGCGGTCGACGGCCGGCGCCAGCCGGTCCGGAGTGATGCCGGTGAACGGGCGCTCGGTCGCGGCGATTCTGGCCGCCACCCGACCGACGCCCGCGGTCACCGAGTTCCGGTAGTCGTCCGCGGTGCCGCCGGCCAGTAGGTGCCTGCCGGCGGCCGGGGCTTCGAGTGTGGTTCCGGCTGACCGGTCCTCGGCCGGGTGCGCGAGGAAACTCATGAACGGTCCTTCCTGGTACGGACGTCGAGCGCGCCGATGGCCGGGCAGGACGATCCCCCGGCTTTAGGTGAGGGTAGCCTAACCTAAGAGAGTCGGGGTTGGGGAGTGACCCCTTGCGGGGGTCCTGTTTCAGCCGGTTCCGTCCGCAAGGTCGCGCAGGACCAGTCCCGTGGCGGGCTTCGGTCCGAACGAGGTCGATTTGCGCGGCATGGTGACGCCCTGTCCGGCCAGTTCGCGTGCCGTCTCCTCGCGCTCCGGCCGAAGCAGCACAGCGGTGCCGCCCCGCTGGTGTGCCTGCTCCACGGCGTCATCGGCCGAGTGCAGGTAGGAGATGTCGGACGGCCGGTCCGGCACCCGCCACACCTCGTCCAGCAGCACCGAGTGCAGCACCGTGGCGTCCAGCCGTCGCCACGCCTCCGGCCGGTCGGTGCGGACCGTGCGGGCCAGGAGGCCCGGATCCGGGCGGTCCACCAAGTGGAAGGAACCGGGGCCCGACGACAGCAGGAAGGCGTTTCCCGGCGTGCCGGCCAGGGCTTCCAGTGCCGCTGCCGGCGGTCCGTGCACCTCGCGCACCCGGCACACCCCTTCCAGGGCGGCCAGCGCATCGCCGGGCGGAAGCAGAGGCAGCACCCGGTGGATGGCCCGGACCTGGAGCGGGTATCGCGCCGAGTCGACCAGCAGCACCAGTCCGCTGTCCCATCCCTCGGCGTCCGCGCACCCCCGCCGCTCCGTGTCCAGCCGCTGGTACGTCGCCCAGCGGTGGTGTCCGTCGGCGATCAGCGCCTCCCGCCCGGCCAGGTCCGCGGCGGCGGTGGCGACCTCGTCCGGGTCGCTCACCGCCCAGAGCCGGTGCGCGAACCCGTCCTCGGTGGTGGTGGTCAGCAGCGGCGGCCTGGTCAGTGCGCGCTCGATGACGGCCGTGGCCCCGGTGACGGTGCCCTCTCCCCGATAGGACAGCAGCAGCGGCTCGAAGTTGGCCGCCGTCTCCCGCATCAGTGCCGCACGGTCCGCAACGATCTCGGGAACCACGTCCTCGTGCGGCAGTACCGGGCCGTCCAGCCGCAGCGCGCCGATCAGCCCCCGTTGCAGAACCTCGCCACGGCGCTGCTCGTAGACGTAGAGCGCCGGTGTCCGGTCCGCTGCCAGCACGCCTTCGTCCCGCCAGCGACGCAGCGTGTCGGCGGCCTTGCGGTGCCGGGCCGCCGGGTCGACGGTGTGCGGGAGGATGAGCCGCACGATGTTGTACGGGTCGGCGGTCTCCAGGTGCAGCACGCCGTCCGGCCGCACGACGACGTCGTACGGCGGCGAGGTCACCGCGGCCAGCGAACTGACACGCTCCGGAACGTAGCGCAGCCCGCGGAATGGCAGCAGCCGTAGCCCCCCGGTGTCCGGGGCGGAGGCGTCGTGGGCGTCGTTGCCGTCAGTTCGCATCCCGGAATGCTATGCGGACCGGCCCGGCTCGCCAGGGGGCGGGTACGCGATGATCGGTCAGGGAACGCACCCGAGCGAGGACCAGGAAACAACCATGCTGCGAGCCTGTGAGAGCCCCCTGAGCCGGGCGTACGACACTGCCCTGCTCGATCTGGACGGCGTGGTGTACGCCGGCGGCGCGGCGGTCCCGCACGCCGTCGAGGCGCTCTCCGCCGTACGCGAAGGGGGCATGCGGCAGGCGTTCGTCACCAACAACGCCGCCCGCACTCCGCAGGTCGTGGCCGAACATCTCACCCGGATCGGTGTGCCCGCGTCGGCGGACGAGGTCATCACCTCCGCGCAGTCCGTGGCGCGGCTCGTCGCCGAGCAGCAGCCGGCGGGGGCCCGCGTGCTGTGCGTGGGCGGCGAGGGACTGCGGGTCGCGCTGGCCGAACGCGGCCTGTGCACCGTCGACTCGGCGGACGACGACCCGGCCGCCGTCGTCCAGGGCTACGGAGGACCTGAGCTGCGGTGGGGGCGCCTCGCGGAGGCCGCGCTGGCCGTCGGGCGCGGTGCCGCCTGGTACGCGTCGAACGCCGACCTGACCATCCCCAGCGGACGTGGCATCGCCCCCGGCAACGGCGCCGCGGTGGAGGTCGTCCGCATCGCCACCCGGTGGATGCGCGAGGTTCCCGAGCCGCAGGTGGCCGGCAAGCCGCAGCCGCCCATGCACCGTGAGACGATCCTGCGCACCGGTGCCGAACGGCCCCTGGTCGTCGGCGACCGGCTCGACACCGACATCGAGGGTGCGCACGCCGGGGGAGTGGACTCCCTGCTCGTGATGACGGGTGTCACCGACGGCCCCCAGTTGCTCGCCGCTCCGCCCCGGCATCGTCCGGTCTACCTCGCGGCCGATCTGCGCGACCTGCTCGCTCCGCACCCGGAGACCGCCGGCGACCCGGAGTCCGGCTTCGTCTGCGGAGGCTGGCGGGCCCGGGCCGACGGGGGCGAGCTGACGGTGGACGGCGAGGGCGACGCGGTGGACGGGCTGCGGGCACTGTGCGGTGCCGCCTGGGCTGCGGGCGGCGACGGGGGCTGTGACCTGGACCCGGTCAAGGGCCTGGCCCGCCTGGGGTGGTGACGGCTTCCGGCCGTGAGGCGTCCGCGATGACGCGGGGCGTCCCCGGCCGGGACCCGCACATACCCGGCCGGCGGCGCCGCGACCGGGAGCAGCGCCCCGGAGACCTCAGTCCTCCGGGATGCGCGAGACTCCGGCCGCCGCCTCCGCTGCGAGCTTCTCCTCCGAGGAGCCGAGCCGCCAGTAACCCCCGAACGTCACCGCCCGGCGCGGGAACTCCCGTTCCCGTACGAGGTGCCGCCGCAGCGCGCGAACGGTCCCCGCCTCCCCGGCGATCCACGCGTACGGTGTGCCCGCGGGCAGCGCCGCCGACCGTACGGCCGCCACGGCGGCGTCGGTCCGGTGCCCGGAACGGCCCGCCCGTACCAGCCAGGTGACTGCGGCGTCCGCGGCCGTCGGCAGTTCGGTGACGTCGTCCCACTCGGGGACCTGCACGAAGGCCCGGACGGGGAGACCCGCCGGCAGGGACTCCAGAATGCCCGCGATCGCCGGCAGTGCCGTCTCGTCCCCGGAGAGCAGCACCCAGTCGGTGCCCCCCGGCGGGCGGAAGCACACGCTCTTGTTGTCCGCGACGCCGGGGCCGAGCAGGGTCACCCGGTCACCCGCCTGCGCCGCCCTCGCCCACCGGGAGGCCGGGCCGCAGTCGCCGTGCAGCGCGAAGTCCACGTCCAGTTCGCCCGGGCGCTGGGCCCGGACGGTGTAGGCGCGCATGATCGCTCGCTCGGCCGGATGCATGGAGCGGTAGCGGCCGAACCAGTCCGCACCGGTCGGAACGACGGGAGCGGACTGGCCGGGGTGAGGGAGGAAGAGTGAGAAGCTCTGGTCCCGCCCACCGCTCGCGAAGCCAGTCAGGCCGTCACCGCCGAGCGTGACGCGCAGCATGGTGGGACCGAGCCGGCGGGTGCGCACCACCCGGAGCTCGAAGAAGGCGAACGGAGCGGTGGGCGCGGGTGCTTCGGGTGCGGCGGTGCTCATGCGGATTCCCTCCGTCGCTGGGTCAGCTGACCTTCTTGGCGTCCTCGGCGGCCTTCGCCAGGCGCTCGACCAGAGGGGCGGCGCCCGCGTAGGAGAAGCGCGGCTCGCTCGACCACGGCGTGATCTGGTCGGCCTTCACCGCAGGCAGGTCCCGCCACGACGGCTTCGCCTTCAGCTGCTCGGGCTGGAGCGTCGCGGTGCGGTCGTCCAGGAGCAGCAGGTCCGCGTCGTACTTGGCGGCGTTCTCCCAGCTCAGGCTCTCGAAGTAGCCGCCCTCGTCGAGGTTGTCCGGCTTGACGAACTTCACGCCGAGCTCGGAGAAGAACATCAGATCGGCGCTCATCCCCGGGTTGGAGGCGTAGAACAGGTCCTTGCTGCCAGAGCAGGCCAGCACCGTCAGGCCGCCGCTGGCCTTGGCGGCCTTCCGCAGTCGCTCGGCCGCCTTCTCGAAACGTGCCTTGGCGTCGGTGACCCGCTTGGCCTTGAGGTCTGCGCCCAGTGCACCGGCCAGTTCCGCATAGCGCCCGATCACGTTCTTCAGCGAAGTACGGGACGCGGTGATCGCGAGGGTCGGCGCCAGCTGGACGATCTTGTCCTTGCTCTCCTCGGGCACGAACCACAGCGCGTCCGGTTCGTACATGTTGGTGATGAGCAACTGGGGCCGGGTCTTGGCGTACTTCTCGATACTGAACTCGCCGTAGGCGTTGCCGATGATTTCCAGCCGGTCCACGTCGAGGTCGCCGGCCTGCGGGTCGGCCTTGCCGTTCGGCAGCTTCGTCGGGCCGAAGACGCCCACGAGCTGCTTGTCGATACCGAAGTCGTGCAGCGCCGCGGCGGTGCCCGTGAAGGCGACGATCCGCTCCGGCACCGCGTCCAGCGCGACCTTCTTCTTCCGGTCGTCGGTGAACGACCAGGAGCCGCCGGTCTCTTCGCCCGCGTCTCCGCCCTTTCCGGAGGTGCCACCGTCACCGCAGGCGGCGAGCAGCGCACCGAGACCGACGGCGCCG
>KI547038.1:11446-17905 GCA_000497405.1 Streptomycetaceae bacterium MP113-05
CCGCCGCGAGCACGCCGCGACGGGAGAGAGGGGACGGGCGGGACTGAGACATGACAGGTGCCTTTCCTGGAACGTGCGGGGGACCCGATGGGCCCGAGTAGTCAGGTTAGGTTAACCTAACCGAAGTCCATGTCCAGAGGCCGGGTGAGTCGCGTCACCGGGCCGACAACCGGAGCCGTGCACGTGTCGCTCACCAAGTCCCCGCCGAAGAAGCCGCACCGGGTCGGACCGCCGGCCTCCCGGCGCCCGCGCGGGCGGCACGCGGCGCGTGCCGCCGGGCTGTTCGCCTCGCTGGCCCTCCTGGTGCTGGTGCTCGCAGTGAGCCTTGCCTTCGGCGCCAGAGAACTGTCCCTCGGCCAGGCCTGGAGCGGCCTGCTCGACAACACCTCGGAGCACTACACGGTGGTGCACGAGATGCGGCTCCCCCGGACCCTGCTCGGGTTGATGGCCGGTACCGCGCTCGGGCTCGCGGGCGGCGTCATGCAGGCACTCACCCGCAACCCGCTCGCCGACCCCGGCCTGCTCGGCATCAACGCCGGCTCGGCGGCGGCCGTCGTCACTGCAATCTCCTTCTTCGGCATCACCGGCTTCACCGGCTACGTGTGGTTCGCCTTCGCCGGCGCCGCTGCGGTGTCCGTGCTGGTCTACACGGTCGGCGGCGGACGCGGTGCCACCCCCGCGCGGCTCGCACTCGCCGGTGCCGCCCTCAACGCCGCACTGTTCAGCTATGTCAACGCCGTGATGCTTCTGGACACCTCTTCACTGGACATGATGCGGTTCTGGACCGTGGGCTCGCTTGCCGGTGCGCGGCCGGAGATCGCGCTGCGTGTCGTGTGGTTCGTGCTGGCCGGCATGTTCCTCGCCCTCGCGCTGGCCCGCCCCCTGAACGCGCTCGCGCTCGGCGACGATTCGGCGCAGGCCCTCGGCGCTCGTCCGCGCAGGGCACGCGTGGGCGCCATGGTGACCGTGACTCTGCTGTGCGGCGCCGCCACCGCCGCCTGCGGACCGATCGTCTTCGTCGGCCTGATGGTTCCGCACATGGTCCGCGCCCTCACCGGCCCCGACCTGCGATGGATGCTTCCCTACTGCGCAGTGCTCGCCCCCGTTCTGCTGCTGGGCGCCGACGTCGTCGGCCGTCTGGTCGTCCGCCCGTCCGAACTGCAGGTCGGCATCGTGACGGCAGTACTCGGCGGGCCGCTGTTCCTGTACTTCGTGACCCGGCGGAAAGTGGTACGCGCATGAGTGTCATACGGACCTCGGGCGGCAGATCCGTCGCCTACCGGCCTCGTGCGCTGGCGGTCGGGACCGGCTGCGCCGCCCTCGCCGCCGCCGGTGCGGTGTTCGCGATCGCCGCCGGAAGCGGCGACTACCCCATGACCATGCTCGACGTGCTGCGCGTTCTCGCCGGTTCCGGCTCCCCCAGCGACGCCTTCATCGTCGAGGGGGTCCGCCTGCCCCGGGCCGTCACCGCCCTGCTCGTGGGGTCCGCGCTCGGCCTCGGCGGCGCGATCTTCCAGACCGTCGTACGCAACCCGCTCGGCAGCCCCGACGTGCTCGGCTTCACCAGCGGTTCCGCGTCCGGCGCCCTCACCGCCGTCGTGATCGTCGGCGGCGGCAGCACCGCCCTCGCCGTCGGCGCCGTGGCCGGCGGACTCGTCACCGGGCTGCTCATCTACCTCCTCGCCCGGCGCCAGGGCCTGCACGGCTACCGCCTGGTCCTCATCGGCATCGGCGTGACCGCCATCCTCACCGGATTCAACGGCTACCTGCTCACGCGTGCGCAGATCCTCGAAGCGGGCCGGGCCGTGCTGTGGATCACCGGCAGCCTCGACGGACGCGGCTGGGGCGACGTCGTGCCGCTGCTGATCGCGCTGGCCGTGCTGCTGCCGGTCGTCCTGCTCCACTGCGCCCGGCCGCTGCGGATGCTGGAGATGGGCGACGACGCCGCGTCCGGCCTCGGCATTCCGGTGGAGCGCATCCGTCTCACCGTCCTCGCGGCCGCCGTCCTTCTGGTCTCCTTCGGTGCCGCGGCAGCGGGCCCCGTCGCCTTCGTCGCCCTCACCGCCCCCCAGCTCGCCCGACGGCTGACCCGCACCCCGGGCCCCAACCTGCTGCCCGCCCTGTTCATGGGCGCGGCGCTGCTGGTGATGGCCGACCTCGCCGCACAGCGCCTCGTCCCCGGGCACACCCTGCCCGTGGGCGTCGTCACCGGCCTCGCGGGCGGCGCCTACCTGGTGTGGCTTCTGGCCACCGAGCGCAGGGCGGGCCGGATCTGACCATCGCGACCGGCGGACCACCGCCGCGCCCCTCGCCGGTGACGCAGGCCGGCACAGGAACGAAGGCTCCGACGGACAGGAACAGGAAGAGGACCACGGGCATGCAGCAGTTCACCGGAACGGCCACGGGCACCGGCACGGGCGCCGACACCGGCACCGGAGTCCGTTCGGACAAGCACACCGGGTCGTCCGTGGCCTCGGCCCCGACCGGCGCCGCCACCCGGCTCGTCGGCCAGGACATGACCCTCGCCTACGACCAGCGCACGATCGCGCGTTCGCTCTCCGTCGAGGTGCCCGACGAGTCCTTCACCGTCATCGTGGGGCCCAACGCCTGCGGCAAGTCCACCCTGCTGCGCGCCCTCTCCCGGATGCTCAAACCGGTCCGTGGCCACGTCCTTCTGGACGGCCGCGACATCGCCTCGCTGCCCGCCAAGCAGGTCGCCCGCACACTGGGCCTGCTTCCGCAGTCGTCCCTCGCCCCGGACGGCATCACCGTCGCCGACCTCGTCGGGCGCGGCCGCTACCCCCACCAGGGGCTGCTGCGCCAATGGTCGCGCGCGGACGAACGGATCGTCGACGAGGTCATGGCCTCCACCGGCATCTCCACCCTGGCGGACCGGTTCGTGGAGGAACTCTCCGGCGGACAGCGGCAGCGGGTGTGGATCGCGATGGTGCTCGCCCAGGAGACGCCGCTGCTGCTCCTCGACGAGCCGACGACCTACCTGGACATCGCCCACCAGGTCGAGGTCCTCGACCTGTGCGCCGGGCTTCACGAGCAGGGCCGCACCGTCGTCGCCGTACTGCACGACCTCAACCATGCCGCCCGGTACGCGACGCATCTCATCGCCATGCGCGACGGAGAGGTGGTAGCGGAAGGTCCGCCACAGAAAGTCGTGACCGCCGATCTGGTCGAGAGGGTCTTCGGCATGCCCTGCCGCGTCATCGACGACCCGGAGACCGGCACGCCCCTGGTCGTCCCCGCGGCCCGCAGACGGCTCCGAAGGACGTAGGGGGCCGTGGGAGCGGCACAGGCCGACTTCCGGTCGGGTGCGGCGCCCACGCCGGGTGGGCCGTGCCCGCGCTGCTCCCGACCGCCTCCGGACTCCGGGCCCGTGCAGGCGACGCCACCCTGCACACACGCTCCCGGTTCCGCTGCTCCCCTGCTGCTCCCCTCGCCGGAGGAGGAGCTGCGAGGGGCGACTTCGCGCCGTAGGCGCGACGGGCGGAGCGATTCGTCCGCCCGAACGGGTAGCGTCAGGCCCATGAACGACCCGACCTCCGGCGGCGCTCCGGAGCAGCCTGGAACCCCGTACGGTCACCCTCCCGTTCCGGTCCCGCCACGCCGCCGGAGGAGGAGCACCCCCGCACCCGGGGCCTCCGACGACCGGGCCCGGCGGGGGACGTGCCTGCGGTGCTCGTCCGGCGCCGGGGCTCCGGCCCCCCGGCGGTGCCGGCCCGGTGCGGTCGTCGGAGGACGGGTGCGCGCCCCCGACGGGGTGCGCACCCGAAAGCGGCCCCCGGGTCCCCGCTGCCGGTGCGGATCCGGGTGCAGCCCCGGCTCCGTACCACAAGCGGGTGATCTTCAGCCGAGGGGCGGCGCAGGCCGGCCCCACGCGGCTACACTGCGAAGCAGAAACGCGTCACAGGCTCACAGCGTCGTGTGTCTTACGCGGCTGCCAACCCTCCACCGCCTTCGGCCGTCGGGATCGGCCGTCTGCGAGGACACCGTCCGCGAGGACAAGTGAGGACTGAGACCCCTGTGAGCAAGCCCGTAGTACTCATCGCCGAGGAGCTGTCCCCGGCCACCGTCGACGCGCTCGGTCCGGACTTCGAGATCCGGCACTGCGACGGCGCGAACCGAGCCGAACTGCTGCCCGCCATCGTCGATGTCGACGCCATCCTCGTCCGCAGTGCGACCAAGGTCGACGCGGAGGCGGTCGCTGCCGCGAACCGGCTGAAGGTCGTCGCCCGCGCCGGCGTCGGCCTCGACAATGTCGACGTCTCCGCGGCGACCAAGGCCGGCGTGATGGTGGTGAATGCACCGACGTCGAACATCGTCACCGCCGCCGAGTTGGCCTGCGGCCTGCTCGTGGCCACCGCCCGCAACATCCCACAGGCCAACTCCGCGCTGAAGAACGGCGAGTGGAAGCGCAGCAAGTACACCGGCGTCGAACTGAGTGAGAAGACCCTCGGCGTGGTCGGTCTCGGCCGGATCGGCGTGCTGGTCGCACAGCGCATGTCCGCGTTCGGCATGAAGGTGCTGGCCTACGACCCGTACGTGCAGCCCGCACGGGCCGCGCAGATGGGCGTCAAGCTGGTGTCCCTCGACGAGTTGCTGGAGGCGTCGGACTTCATCACCGTGCACCTCCCCAGGACCCCGGAGACCCTCGGACTGATCGGGGACGACGCGCTGCACAAGGTCAAGCCCGAGGTCCGCATCGTCAACGCCGCGCGCGGCGGCATCGTCGACGAGGACGCGCTGTTCGCGGCGCTCAAGGAGGGCCGCGTCGCCGGTGCCGGTCTCGACGTGTACGCCAGTGAGCCGTGCACCGACTCACCGCTCTTCGCGTTCGACCAGGTGGTGTGCACCCCGCACCTGGGCGCCTCCACCGGGGAGGCGCAGGAGAAGGCGGGCATCTCCGTCGCCAAGTCCGTCCGTCTCGCCCTCGCCGGAGAGCTGGTGCCGGACGCGGTCAACGTCCAGGGCGGTGTGATCGCCGAGGACGTACGGCCGGGCCTGCCGCTCGCGGAGAAGCTGGGCCGCATCTTCACCGCGTTGGCCGGCGAGGTGGCGGTCCGGCTGGACGTCGAGGTCTACGGCGAGATCACCCAGCACGATGTGAAGGTGCTGGAGCTGTCCGCGCTCAAGGGTGTCTTCGAAGACGTCGTCGACGAGACGGTCTCGTACGTCAACGCGCCGCTGTTCGCTCAGGAGCGCGGCGTCGAGGTCCGGCTGACGCCCTCCAGCGAGTCCTCCGAGCACCGGAACGTGGTGGTGGTGCGCGGCACGCTCGGGAGCGGCGAGGAGATCTCCGTGTCCGGCACCCTGTCGGGCCCCAAGCACCTGCAGAAGGTCGTCGCGGTCGGCGACCACGACGTGGACCTCGCTCTGGCGGACCACATGGCGTTCCTCCGCTACGGCGACCGCCCCGGCGTGGTGGGCACGGTCGGCAAGCTCCTGGGCGAGGCCGGGCTCAACATCGCGGGTATGCAGGTGTCCCGGTCGACGGCCGGGGGCGAGGCGCTCGTCGCGCTCACCGTGGACGACACCGTGCCCGCCCCCGTGCTGGCGGAGATCGCTGAGGAGATCGGCGCGACGTCCGCCCGGACGGTCAACCTGACGGACTGAGCCCCACCTGGCCACGGGAGAGGGTCCGGCCGGACCCTCTCCCGTTCCGGTCAGGCCGGAGGAGTCGCAGCGGCGACGCAGAACTCGTTGCCCTCCGGGTCGGCCATCACCATGTGGTGACCGTCGAACTCCTCCAGGACCGTCCCGCCCGCCCGCACCAACCGCTCGGACTCCGCCGTGATCCGCCCCCACTGCTCGGCGGGATCCCGGTGTCCCGGCACCCGGACGTCCATGTGAAGACGGTTCTTCGCACGCTTGGGCTCGGGAACCGTGAGCAGGGACAGGCGGGGCCCGACACCCTCCGGGTCGCAGAGCCAGACGCCGTCGTCCGCGGAGTCGTCCGCCGGCAGGTCGAACTGTGCGAGCCACTCCTCGCGAGTCTCGAAGGGGGGCGGTGGGGGCTCGTCGGTGTAGCCGAGGGCCGTTCTCCAGAAGGCGGCGAGCCGCTGTGCGTCCGTACAGTCGAGGGTGAGGTCGATTCTGGCTGTCATACCGGGACGGTACTGCGCGTCTCCGACAGGGGCCGTCGTACCTCAGTCCAGCCGGGCCGCTTTGAGCGTGAGGTGCAGCAGCAGGCGGTCGGCGCCGTCGTCGAGGTCCAGTCCTGTGATCCGCTCCACCCGCCCCAGCCGGTAGTACAGCGTCTGCCGGTGGATGCCCAGGTCCGCCGCGGTGCGTCCGGCTTGGCCGGCCCGGTCCAGGAACGCCTCCGCCGTGGTCGCCATCTCCCGGTGCGACGGCGTCAGGAGTTCACGCACGGCCGCGTCCGGCTCCGTCCCGCCGGGCAGCAGCCCGATCAGCCGGTACGGTCCGATCGCACCCCACTCGGCGACC
>KI547038.1:17915-18936 GCA_000497405.1 Streptomycetaceae bacterium MP113-05
GGGGTGTCGGACCGAACCGGTCCGGGCGCCCAGGAACCGCACCGGCACCTGCCGGAGGCCGCCCCGCCGGGACACGGCCCGCCGGCAACCGAGGGCACGCCCGAGATGGCGGCTCCGGCCGCGGAGGGAGGCGCCGTCCCGCAGGTGGCGGACGAGGGTCCGCAGCCGCTCGGCCTGCGTGTCGAGGCGACCGGTCACCCGCCCGTGGACGCGCAGCTCAGGCGTCTGGACGACGCCGGCCGCCTCGCCGTCTCCGGTCACCTCGAGGTGTACGAGGATGTGCACCGCGGTCTGCGCGACACGCTGACCGCGCTCGACCGGAACGAGAGCAGGAGCTGAACCGCACGTGGCTGTGACCCGCCCGCAACGCCGGCGCCTCGACGCGGAGCTGGTGCGCCGCAGGCTGGCCCGCTCCCGCGAGCACGCGACCCGGCTCATCGCCGAGGGGCGGGTGACCGTCGGCGGCACGACCGCGACCAAGGCGGCCACGCAGGTGGCGACCAGCGCGGCCCTGGTGGTCCGTGAGGGCGACGGCGACCCCGACTACGTCTCTCGCGGCGGCCACAAACTCGCGGGCGCCCTCGATGCGTTCACCGGGCGGGGCCTCGCCGTCAAGGGCCGGCGCGCGCTGGACGCGGGTGCCTCCACCGGCGGCTTCACCGATGTGCTGCTGCGGGCGGGAGCCGGACACGTGGTCGCCGCCGACGTCGGCTACGGGCAACTCGCCTGGTCCCTGCAGAGCGACCCCCGGGTCACCGTCAAGGATCGTACGAACGTACGGGAGTTGACGCTCGACGATGTGGAGGGCCGGCCCGTCGACCTCGTCGTGGGCGACCTGTCGTTCATCCCCCTCGGCCTCGTGCTGCCCGCGCTGGCCCGGTGCGCCGCGCCCGACGCGGACCTGGTGCTGATGGTCAAGCCGCAGTTCGAGGTGGGGAGGGAACGCCTCGGCAGCGGTGGCGTGGTGCGCAGCCCGGAGCTGCGCGCGGACGCCGTGCGGGCGGTGGCCGGCCCGGCCCCC
>KI547038.1:19972-21128 GCA_000497405.1 Streptomycetaceae bacterium MP113-05
GCCGAGCTGGGCCTCGGCGTGAACGGCGTCACCGCCAGCCCGCTGCCCGGCCCGGCCGGGAACGTCGAGTATTTTCTGTGGCTGCGCGCCGGTGCACCCGAGCTGGACCCGGCGGACGTCGAACGAGCGGTGGCGGAGGGGCCCCATTGACGACGAATGCGACCGAGAACACGAAGGAGACCCGCACGGTCTTCCTCCTGGCGCACACCGGCCGGCCCGCCGCCGTCCGCAGTGCCGAGCTGGTGGTCCAGGGGTTGCTGCACAACGGCATCGGCGTGCGGGTACTCGGTGACGAGGCCAGCGACATGCCGCTGCCGGAGGCGGTGGAGACCGTGGACGCCTCGCCGGACGTGCTGGAGGGCTGCGAGCTGCTCGTCGTCCTCGGCGGCGACGGCACCCTGCTGCGCGGCGCCGAGTTCGCCCGCGCCTCCGGTGTGCCCATGCTGGGCGTCAACCTGGGCCGTGTGGGGTTCCTCGCCGAGGCCGAGCGCGATGACCTGGACAAGGTCGTGCACCGGGTGGTCGGGCGCAGCTACGAGGTCGAGGAGCGCATGACCCTCGACGTGCTCGTCCGCAACGACGGTCATGTCGTGCACACCGACTGGGCGCTCAACGAGGCGTCGGTGGAGAAGGCTGCGCGTGAACGCATGCTGGAGGTCGTCACGGAGGTCGACGGCCGGCCCGTCACCGGCTTCGGCGGCGACGGCGTCGTCTGCGCCACGCCGACCGGCTCCACGGCCTATGCCTTCTCCGCCGGCGGTCCCGTGGTGTGGCCGGAGGTCGAGGCGCTGCTGATGGTGCCGATCAGCGCCCACGCCCTGTTCGCCAAACCGCTGGTCACGGCACCCGACTCGGTGCTCGCGGTGGAGGTGCAGCCGCAGACCCCGCACGGAGTGCTGTGGTGCGACGGGCGCCGTAGCGTGGAGCTGTCCGCCGGCGCGCGGGTGGAGGTCCGCAGAGGCGCCGTCCCGGTCCGCCTCGCGCGGCTGCACCATGCGTCCTTCACGGACCGGCTGGTCGCCAAGTTCGCTCTCCCGGTCGGCGGCTGGCGGGGCGCCCGCAGTCGGTAGTCCCGCACCGGACGCAGGCTGTCCTCAGCCAGAGGCGAGGCGGCGGTGAGGCGTTGGTGAGGCGGACGAGAGGCTCTCCGCCACCG
>KI547038.1:21138-31754 GCA_000497405.1 Streptomycetaceae bacterium MP113-05
CCCGCACCCCCGCGCCGGGGTCGGGTGACGTCCGCTGCGCCGACACGCCCGGTCCGGCGGACCGGGCCGAAGGGCTCGCGCATGCGTGCGGACGGCCCCGCAGGGAGGGCGAACGGTGGCCGGGGGTGGTTTCCGGCAGGGAACCTCGTATGGTCGTATCCGTGTTGCAGGAGATGCGGATCAAGGACCTCGGTGTGATCGACGACGCTGTCGTCGAGCTGTCGCCCGGCTTCACTGCGGTGACCGGCGAGACCGGCGCGGGGAAGACGATGGTCGTCACCAGCCTCGGCCTGCTGCTCGGCGGTCGTGCGGACGCGGCGCTGGTACGGGGCGGGGCCAAGGCCGCGGTCGTCGAGGGCAGGATCGCCGTCGTGCCGGACGGCCCCGCCGCTCTGCGCGCCGCCGAGGCGGGCGCGGAGCTTGACGAGGACGCGCTGCTGGTCAGCCGGACCGTCTCCGCCGAGGGACGCTCCCGGGCGCACGTCGGCGGCCGCGCCGTCCCTGCGGGACTGCTCTCCGACCTGGGCGACGACCTTGTCGCCGTCCACGGTCAGACCGACCAGCAGGGGCTGCTGCGCCCCGCACGCCAGCGGCAGGCACTCGACCGGTACGCGGGCGACGCCGTCGCCGTTCCGCTCGCCGCATGGACGGAGGGGTATCGACGACTGCGCGCCGTCGCCCTCGAACTGGAGGAACTGACCACCCGGGCCAGAGAGCGAGCGCAGGAGGCCGACCTGCTGCGGTTCGGCATCGACGAGATCGCCGCCGCGGAACCGCGGGCCGGAGAGGACACCGAGCTGTCCGCCGAGGCCGAACGCCTCGGCCACGCCGAGGCCCTCGCCTCCGCCGCCGCCACCGCGCACGGTCACCTCGCCGGGGACCCGGCCGACCCGGAAAGCGTGGACGCCGTCGCCCTCGTCGCCGGTGCCCACCGCGCGCTGGAGGCCGTACGAGCCCACGACCCCGCGCTCGCCACCCTCGGCGACCGGGTGAGCGAGGTGTCCATCCTGCTCACCGACATCGCCGGTGAGCTGGCCGGCTACCCCGACGACCTGGACGCGGACCCGCTGCGCCTGGCCGCCGTGGAGGAGCGTCGCGCCACGCTGACACAACTGACCCGCAAGTACGCCGAGGACGTCGAGGGGGTGCTCGCCTGGTCCGAACGCAGTGCCGCCCGCCTCACCGAACTCGAGGGCGACGACGACCGGATCGGCGAGCTGGGCGCCGAACGGGACGCGCTGCGCACCGAGCTGGCCGGGCTCGCCGCGCAGCTCACCGAGGCCCGTACGGGTGCTGCCAAGCGGTTCGCCGACGCGGTGACCGGCGAGCTGGGCGAGCTGGCCATGCCGCACGCACGCGTGTCGTTCGCGCTCGTCCGCAGCGAGGACCCGCAGGGTCTGGAGATCGACGGCGGCAGCTACGCCTACGGGCCGCACGGCACCGACGAGGTGGAGCTTCTGCTCGCCCCGCATCCGGGTGCGCCGCCACGGCCGGTCGCCAAGGGGGCCTCGGGCGGTGAGCTGTCGCGGGTGATGCTGGCCGTCGAGGTGGTGTTCGCGGACTCCGACCCGGTGCCGACGTACCTGTTCGACGAGGTCGACGCGGGGGTCGGGGGCAAGGCAGCGGTGGAGGTCGGGCGGCGGCTCGCCAGGCTGGCCCGTTCCGCGCAGGTCGTGGTCGTCACCCATCTGCCCCAGGTGGCCGCGTTCGCCGACCGGCACCTGGTGGTGGAGAAGACGGACGACGGTTCGGTCACGCGCAGCGGGGTGAAGGCGATGGACGGCGAGGACCGGGTGCGGGAGCTGTCGCGGATGCTGGCCGGCCAGGACTCGGAACTGGCCCGCGCACACGCGGAGGAGTTGCTGGAGGCCGCACGGGCCGAGGTGTGACCCCTGCGGCGGGTGACGCGCGTCGGAGGCGGTGTGTCACGACCGGGCGTTCAGTGGCGCGGGAGGACCGGGCCGAAGGTGCCGGTACGGACGGAGGCGTCGCTGATCCACGAGACGTCCGTCGTGCCGTTCCACGGGCCCCGCGGTCCGGCCGACCGCGACCGCACCTGTCAGACTGTCACGCGCCCGCGCGCACCCCGGCGCGTGCCCGACCGCCACCGCGTCCAGGAGCCCGACCCGCCGTGACCCGCAGCGCCGAGCCGAACTCACCGCTTCACGACCGTGCTCCGGTGCACGCCGTCCATGTGCTCGGTGGCACGGCGCCCGGTCCCGGCCCGGCGTCTCCCTCCGCACTCACCTGCGCGCAGGTGCGGTCGCTGACCGGCGGGCTGGTCGCGCACGGTGTCGGCGTCACCGTGCACGCGCCGCCGGAGGCCGGGGCCGCCTGCCCCGTCGGGTCGTCAGGGGCAGATTTCGACCCCGCCCGTGCCTCCACTCGTGGCGAAGCCGTCATCGCGCTGCGCGCAGCGCTGCGCGGGACCGACCTGGTGCACGCTCACGGACTCCGCGCCGCCGCGTTGGCCTGCCTGGCCCGCGATCTGCTGCGTCCGCACGTGCCACTCGTCGTCGGATGGTACGACCGTGAACCGGCTGACGGTGCCCGCGAGGCGATGCTGCGCATGCTGGAGCGCCGGACTGCACGGGCAGCGGCCGTCGTGCTCTGCCCGACGCCACGCATGGTCGACGTGGCCCGGGAACGGGGCGCGCGCGACGCGCGGCTCGCGCCGACGGCACTGCCGCCCGCGCCCCCGGTTGAGGCGGAGGACCGTGCGAAGCTCCGCGCCGGGATCGGAGCGGTGGAGCGGCCGTTGCTGTTCTCCTTGGGGCGGCTCGACACGCGGCACGGTTACCGCACGGTCGTCGAGGCGTCGCGTGCGTGGCGCCGCCTGGAGCCTCCGCCACTGGTCGTGGTCGCGGGTGAGGGATCCGAACGGGCCGCACTGCACAGGCTGATCGTCGCCGAGGACCTGCCCGTCGCGCTGCCCGGGCGGTGCGACGATGCGCTCAACCTGCTGCGCGTCGCGGATCTGGCGCTGCTGCCGGAGGGCGGCGCAGCCCCGGGGGTGCTGGCGCAGGAGGCGCTGCGGGCCGGCGTGCCGGTGGCGGGAGCCTGCCGTGACGACGACGGCCTCCGCGAACTCGTCGGCGACGCCGGGGCGCTGACGTCCCCCGGGGACTCTGCTGCGCTGGGGGAGACGGTCACGGCGCTGCTGCAAGAGCCCGCACGTCTGGCACGACTGGGTGCCGCCGGGGTGGAGCGTGCTGCGGCACTGCCCACGGGGGAAGAGCGGGTGGCGCACGTACTGAGCGTCTACGACGAGGTGCTGGCCCGGGGCGGCGCGACGCACTGAACGGCCTCAGGACGGCTGCCCCGCACACCGCGCCCTCTGCGGGCTCTGCCGTCCCGACGGCGTGGCCGCTTCCCGCGGGCGGTTCGCCCGCGTCGGCTATCCGCTGGAGGCGCGGACGACGAGGCGGGCGGGGGTGACGACCGGAGCGGGGGAGGGGCCGGACCGGGAGGGGTCCAGACGGCGCAGCAGGAGCTCCGCCATCATCCGGCCCATGCCCTCCACGTCCTGGCGCACCGTCGTCAGCGGGGGGTCCGCCCATGCGGCGGGTTCGAGGTCGTCGTAACCGACCACGGCGACGTCGTGCGGCACCCGGCGGCCGGTGGCCCGGAGGGCGCGCAGTGCGCCGGAGGCCATCAGATCGGACCCGGCGAACACCGCGTCCAGGTCCGGGCGCCGCTCCAGGAGTTCGCGCATGGCCTTCTCGCCGCCCTCGGCGGTGAACGCGCCGTGAGCCTCGCCGGCGCCGCTCAGGTCCGCTGCGTCCAGTGCGTCCCGGTGGCCGTGCAGGCGGTCCAGAGCCGAGGTCTGGTCCAGTGGACCGGTGATGACGGCGATGCTGCGGCGGCCTTTCTTCAGCAGGTGTTCGACGGCCTGTCGGGCGCCGCCGCGGTTGTCGGTGTCGACGTACAGCAGGTCCGGTTCCTTGTCGGCACCCGGCCAGCCCGGGCGTCCGCCGAAGACGGTGGGCAGGCCCGATTCCGAGGCCATGGACGGCAGCGGATCCTCGGAGTGCAGCGAGAACATCAGCGCGCCGTCGACGTGGCCGCCGGACAGGTAGCGGCCGATGCGCGCGTAGTCCCGACGGTGTTCGAGCAGCATCAGCAGCAGCTGGGTGTCGCGTGCGGAGAGTTCCCGGCTGATGCCGCGCAGCTGCTGGGCGAAGAAGGGGTCGGAGAAGACCCGCGTCTCCGGCTCCGCGATCACCACCGCCACGGCACCGGTCCGGCGGGTCACCAGGCTGCGGGCCGCACTGTTGGGAACGTAGCCGAGCTCCTCCACCGACCGCTGCACCTTCTCGCGGACTTCCGTTCGTACCCCCGGGCCGCAGTTGACCACGCGGGAGACCGTCGCGCGGGAGACGCCCGCATGGGCGGCGACGGCCTCCAGGGTGGGCCGGGAACCGCGGACACCGTGCACGTCGAACTCCTATCGGTCGTCGGCCCTTGACGCTACCGCGAGTGCACGGCATGGTGCATGACCACGGCGTGAGAGCGCTCTCATGGTGGCGTGATCCGTCGGAAAGGTCCCACTCCTCCCGAAACGACCCCCACCTGCGAGAGGTGAAAATGACATGGGCACGATGAAGAGGAGCCGCGTCACGCGGCGCATGTTCCTCGGCGGCGTCGCCGCCACCGCCGTCTCCGCCGGAGCCGCGACCGGTCTGGCCGCTGCCGGCACCCCGCGCGCGACGCGCACCGGAAGCGCGGCGGCCACGATGGACCTCACCGTCGTCAACGACACCGGCCGCTACGGCAACGCCGACGTCTGGCTGTACGTCGTGGGCAACGACGGCAGCCGCCAGGTGCGCCTCACCCCCGACGGAACGATCGCCCCGGTCTCGCTGTCCGACAACGGTTCGGACGGTTACACCGACTACGCCATCCCGCTCGCCGCCGGAGGCGGAGCGACCACGCTGACGCTGCCGAACATGTCCGGCCGCATCTACACCGCACTCGGCTCGAAGCTGAAGTTCAAGGCCGTCCGCGACGGCAACGGCAACGCGGCCCTCGCCTACCCCGCGGGCTGGGTGTCCTCCGACCCCAACTACGGAGTGCTGCACGACTGCGCCGAGTTCACGTTCAACCCGGACGGGATGTTCTGCAACACCACGATGGTCGACATGTTCAGCGTCCCGTTGTCCATCCGCCTGAGCGGAGCGGCCGACCGGACCACCGGTACCCTCCGCTCCGGTGGGCGGTCGCAGGTCTTCGACGCACTGCGCGGCGCGGGCCCGTTCGGGCAGCTGGTCGTCGACGACCGGCGCGTCATCGCCCCGGGTCACGGGCTGGACGCCGGGCTGTTCCCCGCCGACTTCTTCGACGGCTACATCGACCGGGTGTGGAGCACCTACGCCTCCCGCGACCTCAGGGTCACCACCAACGCCGGGACCTTCACCGGGCGCGTCTCCGGGGGACGGCTCTCGTTCACCGGTCCTGCGAACGTGTCCTTCGCCCGGCCCTCCACCCGTGACGTCCTCTTCTGCCACGGAGCCCTGGCGGCCCCCAACGACGGAGTCACCGGCCCGGTGGCGGCGATCCTCGGTGCCGCGTTCAACCGCACCACCCTCGCCGAGCACCCGGACCAGCCCACCGGCGACCCTGCGGGCTTCTACCTCGACGACCCCGTTCACGCCTACGCCAGGGCCGTGCACGCGGCCACCGAGGACGGCAAGGCGTACGGGTTCGCCTTCGACGACGTGGGCGGTCACGCGTCCTACATCCAGGACGGCGCCCCGCGCTCCCTCACGCTCACGCTGACGCCCTTCTAGTACGCACAGCCGGCGGGAGTCAGCCCCCGTACGCGCCCGAGGCGGTCAGCCGCAGTGCCGTGTCGATCAGCGGCACGTGGCTGAACGCCTGCGGGAAGTTGCCGACCTGGCGCCCGCGTACCGGGTCCCACTCCTCGGCCAGCAGGCCCAGGTCGTTCCGCAGCGACAGCAGCTTGTCGAACAGCTTCCGCGCCTCGTCCACCCGGCCGATCATCGCCAGGTCGTCGGCCAGCCAGAACGAACACGCAAGGAACGCGCCCTCGTTGCCCTCCAGCCCGTCCACGTTCGTCTCGCCCTCCTCGCCCGAGGTGGGGTAGCGCAGGACGAATCCGTCGTGGGTGGACAGGTCCCGCTGGATCGCCTCCACGGTGCCGATGACCCGCTTGTCGTCCGGCGGCAGGAAGCCCATCTGCGGGATGAGCAGCAGCGAGGCGTCCAGCTCCTTGGAGCCGTAGTACTGGGTGAAGGTGTTGCGCTCCGCGTCGTAGCCCCGCTCGCACACGGAGCGGTGGATGGTGTCGCGCAGAGCCTGCCAGCGCTCCAGCGGGCCGTCGACGTCACCGGACTCGACGAGCTTGCAGGTGCGGTCGACCGCCACCCACGCCATCACTTTCGAGTGCACGAAGTGGCGACGCGGGCCGCGCACCTCCCAGATGCCCTCGTCCGGTTCGTCCCAGTGGTCCTCCAGGTACTGGATCAGCTTGAGCTGCAGCAGCTGGGCGTAGTCGTTACGGGCCAGACCGGTCATGTGCGCCAGGTGCAGCGCCTCGGTGACCTCGCCGTACACGTCCAGCTGGAGCTGGCCCGCCGCACCGTTGCCGATCCGCACCGGCGCCGAGCCCTCGTAGCCCGGCAGCCAGGACAGCTCCCGTTCGCCGAGGTCCCGCTCGCCGGCGATGCCGTACATGATCTGCAGGTGCTCCGGGTCGCCGGCGACCGCCCGCAGAAGCCACTCCCGCCACGCGCGGGCCTCCTCGTGGTAGCCGGTGCGCAGCAGCGACGACAGGGTGATCGCCGCGTCCCGCAGCCAGGTGAAGCGGTAGTCCCAGTTCCGTGAGCCCCCGATGTCCTCGGGTAGCGAGGTGGTCGGCGCGGCGACGATGCCACCGGTGGGGGAGTAGGTCAGCGCCTTCAGCGTGATCAGCGAGCGGACGACGGCCTCGCGGTAGGGGCCGTGGTACGTGCAGTGCTCTACCCACCGCCGCCAGAAGTCCTCGGTGTTGCGCAGCCCGGCCTCCGTCGTGGGCAGCGGCGGCGGTTCCTTGTGCGAGGGCTGCCAGCTGATCGACAGCGCGATCCGCTCGCCCGGCGCCACGGTGAAGTCGGCGTAGGTGGTCAGATCCTCGCCGTAGGTCTCCACGTCGGTGTCGAGCCAGACGGAGTCCGGACCGGCGACGGCCACCGAACGGCCGGCCACCTTGTGCATCCACGGCACGACCCAGCCGTAGGAGAACCGCATGCGCAGCGCGGAGCGCATCGGCACCCGGCCGCTCACACCCTCCACGATCCGCACCAGTTGCGGGGTGCCGGTGCCGCGCGGCGGCATGAAGTCGATCACGCGCACCGTGCCGCGGTCGGTGTCCCACTCCGACTCCAGGACGAGCGAGTCACCGCGGTACCTGCGCCGCGTGGCCATCGGTGGCGCATCGCCGGAGGAGTGCGCCGGGCCGATCCGCCAGAAGCCGTGGTCCTCGGTGCCCAGCAGGGCCGAGAAGACCGCGTCGGAGTCGAAGCGGGGAAGGCACAGCCAGTCGACGGAGCCGTCCCGGCAGACGAGGGCGGCCGTCTGCATGTCTCCGATCAGTGCGTAATCCTCGATGCGCCCTGCCACGTGCGTCTCCAGTCGAGCTGTGGTTCCGCCCCGAGGGGCGTGTATACGTCATTCTTGCCCATGCGAGTGTCGGGGCAGCATACGTTCCGCGCAATGTGATCCGTCCGACCCCGCGGGCGGAGCCCTGCACGGCCATGGTCACAGCCTGCCACTGATACCCTGGTGGCCCGTGGACCGGTGGGCACGGATTCGGCATCCGACCCCGAGACGGCAGCCCCCCGACCGCAGCGACGGCACCCCTGCGCGACCTGCCGGGAAGCCGGTGCGCACCTCACCAAGCGACCACGGGAGCCCCCTCTTGGCCATGCCGAACCGACCTTCTTCGTCCGTGACGACCAAGCACCTCTTCGTCACCGGGGGTGTCGCCTCCTCGCTCGGCAAGGGGCTGACCGCCTCCAGCCTCGGCGCGCTGCTCAAGGCGCGCGGCCTGCGGGTCACCATGCAGAAGCTGGACCCTTACCTCAACGTCGACCCCGGCACGATGAACCCCTTCCAGCACGGCGAGGTGTTCGTCACCAACGACGGCGCCGAGACCGACCTGGACATCGGCCACTACGAGCGGTTCCTCGACGTCGACCTCGACGGATCCGCCAACGTGACGACCGGCCAGGTCTACTCGTCGGTGATCGCCAAGGAACGGCGCGGCGAGTACCTGGGCGACACCGTGCAGGTCATCCCCCACATCACCAACGAGATCAAGAACCGCATCCGCCGGATGGCCACCGACGACGTGGACATCGTCATCACCGAAGTCGGCGGCACCGTCGGCGACATCGAGTCGCTGCCCTTCCTGGAGGCCATCCGCCAGGTGCGCCACGAGGTCGGCCGGGACAACGTGCTGGTGGTGCACATCTCCCTGCTGCCCTATATCGGCCCCTCCGGCGAGCTGAAGACCAAACCCACCCAGCACTCGGTGGCCGCGCTGCGTAACATCGGCATCCAGCCCGACGCGATCGTGCTGCGCGCCGACCGTGAGGTGCCCGTCTCCATCAAGCGGAAGATCTCGCTGATGTGCGACGTGGACGACGCGGCCGTCGTCGCCGCCATCGACGCCAAGTCGATCTACGACATCCCCAGGGTTCTGCACACGGAGGGCCTGGACGCGTTCGCGGTGCGCAAACTCGACCTCCCCTTCCGGGACGTGGACTGGACCCAGTGGGACGACCTGCTGCGCCGCGTCCACCAGCCCGACCACGAGGTCACCGTGGCGCTGGTCGGCAAGTACATCGATCTGCCCGATGCCTACCTGTCTGTTACCGAAGCGATCCGGGCGGGCGGCTTCGCCAACAACGCCCGCGTGACGATCAAATGGGTCACCTCCGACGACTGCCGCACGGCTGCCGGGGCCCGCGAGCAGCTCGGCGGCGTCGACGCGGTCTGCATCCCCGGCGGCTTCGGCGAACGCGGCGTCGAGGGCAAACTGGCGGCCATCACCTACGCCCGCGAGAACCGGGTGCCGCTGCTCGGTCTCTGCCTCGGCCTGCAGTGCATCGTCGTCGAGGCCGCCAGGAGCCTGGCCGGCCTCGAGGGCGCCGACTCCACCGAGTTCGACCAGGGCGCCGCACATCCGGTGATCTCCACCATGGAGGAGCAGCTCGACATCGTCGCCGGTGAGGGCGACATGGGCGGCACCATGCGGCTCGGCCTCTACCCCGCCAAACTCGCCGAGGGCTCCCTCGTGCGCGAGGTGTACGGCGGCGAGCCGTACGTCGAGGAACGGCACCGGCACCGCTACGAGGTCAACAACGCCTACCGTTCGGAGCTGGAGAAGAAGGCCGGCCTGGTCTTCTCCGGCACGTCCCCGGACAACAAGCTGGTCGAGTACGTCGAGTACCCGCGCGAGGTGCACCCGTACCTGGTCGCAACCCAGGCACACCCGGAACTTCGCTCCCGCCCGACCCGGCCGCACCCGCTGTTCGTCGGCCTGGTCCGTGCCGCCGTCGAGCTGCAGGGCGGGCAGACCGGCGCCGACGCGCAGACCGGCCACGCCGTGAAGGAGGCCTGAACGTGACCGGACCCCTCGTCGACAGGCCCGAGGAATGGCAGGTGGAGGCCACCGCCGTCCCGTTCCGCGGCAACAAGACCAGCGTCCGCACCGACGAGGTGGTGATGCCCGACGGGAAGGTCGTCGGCCGTGACTACCAGGTGCATCCCGGATCGGTGGCCGTCCTGGCCCTGGACGACGAGGACCGGGTGCTGGTGCTCAGCCAGTACCGGCACCCGGTACGGCACACGCTGTGGGAGATCCCGGCCGGGCTCCTCGACGTGCCGGGGGAGCACCCGCTGCACGCCGTCCAGCGCGAGCTGTACGAGGAGGCCCACGTCAAGGCCGAGGACTGGCGGGTGCTGGCCGACGTCTACACCACACCCGGCGGCTGCGACGAGGCCGTGCGCATCTTCCTGGCCCGCGGCGTCACCGAGGCGGACGGTGAACGCTTCGACGCCGGCGAGGAGGAGGCCGCCATGGAGCAGGCCCGGGTTCCGCTGGCCGACCTGGTCCGCGGGGCGCTGGCCGGCGAGCTGCACAACAACTGCCTGGTCGTCGGCGCTCTCGCGCTGCACGCCGCGCTCACCTCCGACGGTCTCGACGCGCTCCGGCCCGCCGACGCACCCTGGCCGGCCCGCCCCTTCGACGCCTGAGCGCGCCGGACCCGTCCCCGGCCCCCACCGCTCGGTGATCCGGTGCAGTGATCTTCGGAGCTGCAGTCCGCCGTGCGCGGCCCTCCGGGGTGCACCGGGTGAATTACGCTCGGTGCGCCCCGACCGCTGCCCGCGTCGGGAGGAAATCACAGGCGCAGGCGGACGGGAGCGTGACCCGTGACGGAGCAGGTGGCGCAACGCGGTACGCCCGCGGCGGTGGACGGGCCTCCCGCCGGAGCACGTGGACTCGCCGGCCGCGACCGGGAACTGCGTCAGCTGCACACCGACCTGGAGTCCGCGGGACTCAGCACCCTGGCCGGCCGGCCCGCTCCGCACAGCCGGGTACTGCTCGTCGC
>KI547038.1:31764-32815 GCA_000497405.1 Streptomycetaceae bacterium MP113-05
CGGCCGGCCCGGCTCCGGCCGCACCGCCCTGGCGGAGGCGTTCGCCGCCCGGGTGGCCGACCGCTACCCCGACGGCCTGGTCCGCGCCCGGCTCACCGACCCCGGCGGCATCCCGGTCCCCACCGAGCGGACCGCCCGCGACCTGCTCACCGCACTCGGTGCCCGCACCGCACCGCCCGGGGCCGACTCCGACGATCTCACCGCCGTGCTCCGCGCCGAGCTCAACGGACGGCGCGTACTCCTGCTCTGCGACGACGTGGCCGCCGCAGAGCAGCTCACCGAGATCCTCCCCGACAGCCGGGACTGCCTCGTCGTCGCCGTCGCCTCAGGCCCCCTCACCGGCGTCCCGGACATCCGCCCGTGCGCGATCGGCGGACTCGACCGCGCGGCGGCCGTCGAACTGCTGCGCAGCCGATCCGGGTCCTCACCGAGGCTCACCGTGGACCCGCGACGCGCCGAATCCCTGGCCGAGGCCTGCGGCGACCTGCCCGCCGCCCTGCGCCTGGTCGGCGGCTGGCTCGCGGCACACCCCAAGCTCTCCGTCTCCGACGCGACCGCACAGCTCCTCCGGACTCCGGACGGTCACCCCCGCGAGCGCACCACCGACGTTCTCGCCCGCGCCTTCCACCTGGTCACCGGGTCCCTTTCAGTCCCGGCCGCACGACTGCTGCGGTACCTCGCCGTGGCCCCCGCCGGATTCGCCGACGCACAGATCGCCTCCGCCCTCACCGGCTGCACCCACGAAGCCGCCGAGGAGACGCTCCGCTCGCTGTACGCCCTCGGCCTTCTCCAGCAGACGGCCCCCGGGTGCTGGACGGTCCCCGGATGCCTCGACCCGCTGCTCCGCGTGGCGCTGCGGGACCGCGAACGCCCTGCCGAGGTGATGCTGGCGCGGGCCCGCATGCTGGAACGCACGGTGCGGCGGTTGCAGGCCTGCCGAGCGGTCACCGAGCCGCCCGACTCGCCCGCCCGTGTGCAGCAGCCCGCCGGCCAGCCCGGCCCGTTGCGGTTCACCGGCCCGGCTGAGGCTGCGGACTGGCTGGGGCTGCGC
>KI547038.1:32825-33467 GCA_000497405.1 Streptomycetaceae bacterium MP113-05
GCGCCGGTCCGCGCTTCTCGCCGCCGCCCGCCTCGCGGTCGCGGACGGGGCGGGCGAGCTCGACACCCTCGCCCGCCGGCTGGCACACGCCCTGTCCGGATGCTTCGCCGCACACCGCACGGCCGACGAGGCGGCGCCGGAGACCTACCGTCTCCAGGAACTGATTCTCCAGGTCACGCGGCGGCGCGGCGTGGACCTGGAGCGTGCCGCCGCGCTGCTCGTCCTCGCCGACTTCGACGCCGGGGCAGGGCGGTACACCCAGGCGATCGGCCGCTACCGGGAGGCAGTCGACGCCGCCCGTGCCTCCCGTGACGCGCACACCACGGGACGAGTTCTGGAGAGTCTCGGCGACACCTACGGCCGGATGGACGACTGGGCCCGCGCCGCAGACTGGTTCGGACGCGCGCTGGAGCTGCGCCGGTCCGCGGACGAACCGGTCGGCACCGCCCGTCTGCACGGTCTGCTGGCCGCCGCCCACGCCCGTGACGGCGACACCGGTGGCGCGCTCCGGGAGTGGCGTGCCGCCGCAGCCCTCCACCGCAGGCTCCGCGACCCTGCAGGCCGGGGGCGCGCACTGCGGGAGGTCGCCGGCCTGCACGCCCGGATGTGTCGCCCCGACGAAGCGCTGCGTACCTACCACGA
>KI547038.1:33477-36431 GCA_000497405.1 Streptomycetaceae bacterium MP113-05
ACGCCGCGCTCCAGACGGACCTGCGGATGCTTCTGGCCGACCTGTGCTCCGCCGCGGGCGACCCGGCCGCCGCGGCCGTGCACCGGGCGGCGGCCGGGGAACTGCAGGACCCTACCGGCAGTTAGGGCGCCGTTCACCGGGTCTGCTGCGGACGACCCAAGGTCGTAGGCGCATCACTCCCGGTGTCGACCTGCGAAACCGATAGCAGGATCGGGAAAGATTGACTCATTGCAAGGCTAGACAGTGCGCCATCCTTCATTAGACTGGTTGCGCTGTGGTCGTTCAGGCTGCATCCGGCATCCATCCCTCTGTGCCGGTGCAGCGGGAACCTCCCGGCTCCTCTCCTGCATCCCCGAAGCAAGGACCGTGATCGACGTGAAGGTCGGCATCCCCCGCGAGGTCAAGAACAACGAGTTCCGTGTGGCCATCACCCCGGCCGGCGTCAACGAACTCGTGCGCAACGGCCACCAGGTCCACGTGGAGCAGGGCGCAGGCCTCGGCTCCTCCATCGCGGACGAGGAGTACACCGCCGCCGGTGCCGCCATCCTCGGCACCGCCGACGACGTGTGGGCCACCGCCGACCTGCTGCTGAAGGTCAAGGAGCCGATCGCCGAGGAGTACCACCGGCTCCGCAAGGACCAGACGCTCTTCACCTACCTGCACCTCGCTGCCTCCCGCGACTGCACCGACGCGCTGCTGCAGTCCGGCACCACCGCGATCGCCTACGAGACCGTCGAGACGGCCGGCCGCGCGCTGCCGCTGCTCGCGCCGATGTCCGAGGTGGCAGGCCGTATCGCCCCGCAGGTCGGGGCCTATCACCTGATGCGTTCGGCCGGTGGCCGCGGTGTGCTCCCCGGCGGTGTGCCCGGCACGCCCGCCGGTCGGGCCGTCGTCATCGGCGGTGGTGTCTCCGGCTGGAACGCGACCCAGATCGCCGTCGGTATGGGCTTCCACGTCACCCTGCTGGACAAGGACGTGAACAAGCTGCGCGAGGCCGACCGGATCTTCGGTACCAGGGTGCAGACGGTCGCCTCCAACGCGCTCTCCCTGGAGCAGTCCGTCCTCCAGGCCGACCTGGTCATCGGCGCCGTGCTGATTCCCGGAGCCAAGGCACCCAAACTGGTCACCAACGAGCTGGTCTCCCGAATGAAGCCGGGAAGTGTTCTTGTCGACATCGCGATCGACCAGGGTGGCTGCTTCGAGGACTCCCGTCCCACCACGCACGCCGAGCCCGCCTTCCAGGTGCACGACTCGGTCTTCTACTGCGTGGCCAACATGCCCGGCGCGGTGCCCAACACCTCGACCTACGCGCTCACCAACGCCACGCTGCCCTACATCGTGGAGCTGGCCAACCGGGGGTGGCGGGATGCGCTGCGCCGGGACGCGGCGCTGGCGAAGGGCCTCAACACTCACGAGGGTCAGGTCGTCTACGGGCCGGTGGCGGAGGCGCACGGGCTCTCCTCCACCGTCGACCTCAGTACACTGCTGGGCTGACAAGTCGACCTGTGCGACGGCGAGTCAACCTGCGTCGTCAACGTCACCACGCGGGATCACCGGCCGGGCCTCGATCGCCGAGGTCCGGCCGTACGTGTCACCCGGGGTGTGCCGCAGGTGTCTGTCGACCCGTCAGATCGCGCCGAACAGCACTGTTTGGCCGTTTCCTGCGGTATGCAAACCTCTCTCGCAGGCCCGTGACGCTCTTGACAGTGAAGCGTTCACATGCCGACGGATCGTGCGGTGTCCGACGGTTTGTGTTGCTGCGGGGGGCCGACACGCCATAGAGTCACCAATCGTCGGCACGGTGCACGCTGACCTTGTCCAGAAGTTTCCTGGTCGCCAAGGAGGTAGGACGACTTGTGAATGAGTCGACATTTTCTCCCGGGGGTGGTCGACCAGGAGCGCCGCTGCCGGCCCGGGGCGCCACCGAGCCCGAGGCTGTCGGCTCCGTCGCCGTCCGCACCTTCGCCGCCCGCCAGGGCGGACAGCCGCACTCGACAGCCCACCAGAGCATGGACGGCCACCACGTGAACGCCTCCGCCGGCGACGGCCCGGACCACGCATCCGGCGACCGGACCGCCGACCACGACCCCAGTCGGGCGCACCTGCCGGAAGGTCACTTCTACGACCCGGACGCGGAGTTCGAACCGGACCCCGAGTACGCGGCCACGCTTGCGCCCGACGCGGCGCGCCAGCGCCGCGAGCGCATCGGCCCCACCGGGCGGCCGCTGCCGTACTTCCCGATCCCCGGTCCGGTCAACGAGCACGGCCCGGCGAAGATCATCGCGATGTGCAACCAGAAGGGCGGGGTCGGCAAGACCACCTCGACCATCAACCTCGGTGCGGCGCTCGCGGAGTACGGACGGCGGGTCCTGCTCGTCGACTTCGACCCGCAGGGGGCTCTCTCCGTCGGTCTCGGGGTCAACCCGATGGAACTCGATCTGACCGTCTACAACCTGCTCATGGAGCGGGGCATGTCACCCGACGAGGTGCTGCTGAAGACGGCCGTGGCCGGCATGGACCTGCTGCCCAGCAACATCGACCTCTCTGCCGCCGAGGTGCAGTTGGTCAGCGAGGTCGCCCGCGAGTCGACGCTGCAGCGCGCCCTGACGCCACTGCTGCCCGACTACGACTTCATCGTCATCGACTGCCAGCCCTCGCTGGGCCTGCTCACCGTCAACGCGCTCACCGCCGCGCACAAGGTGATAGTGCCGCTCGAGTGCGAGTTCTTCGCGCTGCGCGGAGTGGCCCTGCTGACCGAGACCATCGAGAAGGTGCAGGAACGACTCAACCCGGAGCTGAATCTCGACGGCATTCTCGCCACGATGTACGACTCCCGCACCGTGCACAGTCGCGAGGTGCTCGCCCGGGTCGTCGAAGCCTTCGGTGACAGCGTCTACCACACCGTGATCGGCCGCACCGTCCGCTTCCCGGAGACCACGGTCGCGGGCGAGCCG
>KI547038.1:36441-51059 GCA_000497405.1 Streptomycetaceae bacterium MP113-05
CGGCGACCCGCGCCTCGCGCCACGCCGTGGCGGCCGTCTCCGCGAGGCCGCCCCGCACCGGGCTCACCCCCGCTGCGGCATGGCCGGACAGCCGCCGCCCGACGGCATGCGCGGGTTCCAGCCCGTCGCGCCCGCGCAACCGAACCAGCACTGCGAGTGCCGTCCCCTCGCCGCCGGGCACGCAGTGCGCGGACACCCCCGGCAGGTCCTTCGGGACGGCGGCGGACGCTTCGCCGTTCCCCCACGGATGTACCGCCACCATCGCCAGTGGCCCGTCGGCCGCCGCACCCAGCGTCGCCCGCAACGCACCGGCTGCTTCGGCGCGCTCCGCTGCGGCCCCGACCAGCAGCTCTCGCAGCAGCTCACCCGCGTGGGCGCCGGTCCGGGCCTCGGCAGCCAGCAGTGCGCCGATCCGGTGCGCCGCCTGCTGGGCTCCGGCAAGACGCGGGTCGCGCAGGTCGAGAGCGCCGTCGTCGAGCAGCCACACGTAGCCGTACACCACGCCGCCCTGCCGCACCGGTAGGCACAGACGACCGGTTCGCACGCCGGCCGCCGGGTCCGGCGGAATCCGTACGGGCTCCCGGGCGCGAGCGATGCCGAAGTTCTCGAACCACTCCCGTACGGCCGCTGTGGACCGCCGCTGCAGGATGGAGCGGGTGCGGACGGGGTCCAGCTCCGCGTCCGGGGAGCCTTCGCCGCCCACGTGCGCACCGAATGCGATCAGCGTGAAGTCGCGGTCCTCCAACGTCGCCGGTGTGCCCAGCGCTGTCGAGATCTCGTCGACCAGCGCCTGATACTCCTCGCGCACGCCCGCACCCTCCGTCCGCGCTCGTGATTCTGAGCCCCGCGTCATCCGCCGTGGCACACTCCATTCTCATACATCTGTCTGAGATCCGGCGCAGCGATGCGTGACAGCTGTCGATGGCAGGAATGCGGCGCGATCCCTAACTTTGCACGGGGGCGGCTCACCCCTGCCGTCCGTCGCCACACCATGGAATCGTGGAGGTGCCCGTGCTGGGTCCCGTGCTTCTCGCCGCCGCACGCAGCGACGTCATCCGTCGTGCCGTCTCGGCCGCGCCCGTCACCCGGCCGGTCGTCGACCGCTTCGTCGCCGGCGAGCATCTCGACCAGTCGATGGCCGCCGTGCGCTCCCTCGCGGACCGCGGCCTGGAGGTCACCCTTGACCACCTCGGCGAGGACATCACCGACCGGACCGAGGCCCTGCGCAACCGCGACGCCTACCTCGCGCTCGCCGAGTCCCTCGCGGGAGAGGGACTCGGCGAGCGCGCCGAGATGTCGGTGAAGCTGTCCGCCTTCGGTCAGGCGCTCCCGGGAGGGGAGGACATCGCCCACGCCAACGTCCTCCCGGTCGTTGAGGCCGCGGCCGAAGCCGGCACCACCGTCACCCTGGACATGGAGGATCACACGACGGTCGACTCCACTCTCCGCATCCTCGTCGACCTGCGGAAACGCTTCCCGCAGACCGGCGCCGTCGTGCAGAGCTACCTCTTCCGCACTGAGGACGACTGCCACGCGCTCGCCGGGGAAGGCTCCCGGGTGCGGCTGGTGAAGGGCGCCTACAAGGAGCCCGCCGAGGTCGCGTACCAGGACAAGCGCGATGTCGACCGGGCGTACGTCCGCTGCCTGAAGATCCTCATGGCGGGCAAGGGCTACCCGATGATCGGCTCGCACGACCCCCGTATGGTCGCGATCACGCAGGAATTGGCCCGCACCGCGGGCCGCAAGATGGACAGCTACGAATTCCAGATGCTCTACGGCATCCGCGAAGGCGAGCAGGAGCGCCTGGCCGGGGCCGGTCACCGCATGCGCGTCTATGTGCCCTACGGCACCGACTGGTACGGCTACTTCATGCGGCGCCTGGCGGAGCGCCCGGCGAACCTCGCCTTCTTTCTCCGCTCACTGGTCAGCCGCGGCTAGGTCCTGCCAGAGGTCCGGGGGAAGCTCCGGGGCCTGCAGCCTTCGCTCGCCGGTCAGCCGCGGCTAACCTGCGAAGCAGGGACCGCCACCCCCGGTCCCGCACCCACTCTTTGCCGATCCGACACCATCGAACGCGAAGGAGCACGCGACCCATGGACGCCGTGACCCACGTCCCCGCCCCGTACAACGAGCCGGTGCACATCTACGCGCCCGGCAGCGCCGAGCGGGCCCGGCTGGAGAAGAAGCTCAAGGAGCTCTCCGAGAACCCGATCGACCTCCCCATGACGGTCAACGGGGAGAAGCGCATGGGCGGCGGCGAGCGCTTCGACGTCGTCCAGCCGCACGACCACAAGGCCGTCATCGGCACCTACGCGAACGCCACCCGCGCCGACGCACAGGAGGCCGTCGACGCCGCACTGGCCGCTGCTCCGGCCTGGCGGGCCATGTCCTTCGACGACCGCGCCGCCATCCTGCTGAAGGCCGCCGACCTGCTGGCCGGCCCGTGGCGCGAGACCATCGCCGCCTCCACCATGCTGGGCCAGTCCAAGACCGCTCAGCAGGCCGAGATCGACGCGCCCTGCGAACTGATCGACTTCTGGCGCTTCAACGTGCACTTCGCGCGTGAGCTCCTGACCGAGCAGCCGCCGATGCAGCCGCACGGTATCTGGAACCGGATGGACCACCGCCCGCTGGAAGGCTTCGTCTACGCGATCACGCCGTTCAACTTCACGGCCATCGCGGGCAACCTGCCCACCGCACCGGCGCTGATGGGCAACGTCGTGGTCTGGAAGCCGTCGCCGACCCAGACCCACTCCGCCATCCTGCTGATGGAGCTGCTGGAGGAGGCGGGCATGCCCAAGGGCGTGATCAACCTCGTCACCGGCGACGGCAAGGAGGTCTCCGAGGTCGCGCTGCCGCACCCGGACCTGGCCGGCGTCCACTTCACCGGCTCCACCGCGACTTTCCAGTACCTGTGGAAGGCCGTCGGCGAGAACATCACGAACTACAAGGCGTACCCCCGCCTTGTCGGCGAGACCGGCGGCAAGGACTTCATCGTCGCCCACCCCACCGTCGATCAGGCGGTGCTGAAGACCGCCATGATCCGCGGCGCCTTCGAGTACCAGGGCCAGAAGTGCTCGGCCGCGTCCCGCGCCTACATCCCGCGCTCCGTGTGGGAGGGCGGCTTCAAGGACCGGCTCGTCGCCGAGACCGAGGGCCTGACGATGGGTGACGTCAGTGACCTGTCGAACTTCATCGGCGCCGTCATCGACGAGCGTGCGTTCGCCAAGAACAAGGCCGCGATCGACCGCGCCAAGGAGGACCCGGCCTGCGAAATCGTCGCGGGCGGCAGCTACGACGACTCGGTCGGCTACTTCGTCCGCCCGACCGTCATCGCCTGCACCGACCCCGACAGCGAGCTGTTCTCCAAGGAGTACTTCGGGCCGATCATCGGCGTCCACGTCTACGAGGACGCCGACTGGGAGAAGATGCTCGACCAGATGGAGTCCGTGTCCGCCTACGCGCTGACCGGTGCCGTGCTGGCACAGGACCGCCAGGTCCTGGCCGAGGCGAGCGACAAGCTGCGCTTCGCCGCGGGCAACTTCTACCTGAACGACCGGCCGACCGGATCCATCGTCGGCCAGCAGCCGTTCGGCGGCGCCCGCGCCTCCGGTACCAACGACAAGGCCGGCTCCAAGTTCAACCTGCTGCGCTGGATGTCGCCGCGCGCCATCAAGGAGACGATGGTCGCTCCGACCGACTACCGCTACCCGCACATGGGCTGAGCCACCGCCCGCGAAGGCCCGCGTCCCCGCTCCGGGGGCGCGGGCCTTCGCGGCTACCGTGGGCGCCATGCCTATCCATGCCGTGCTGTGGGACGTGGACGACACCCTCTTCGACTACACCGGCTCCGACAGCGCCGCTGCGCTGGCGCACGTCGAGGCGGAGGGACTTCTCTCCCGCTTCGCCTCCCCGCAGGACGCCCTGAGCAGGTGGCGGACGGTGATGGCGGAGCAGTACGCCCGCTTCACCGCAGGTGAGATCGGTTTTCGGGACCACCGCCGCGAACGCGTCCGGCAGTTTCTGCACGACCCCCGGCTCGGCGACGTACAGGCCGACGCCTGGTTCGGCCGGTACGTGACCCGGTACGAGGCTGCGTGGACGCTGTTTCCCGACAGCCTCGCCGCCCTGGACGCGCTGAGGGACACCCACCGGCACGGTGTGCTCTCCAACGCCTCGGTGCGCAACCAGCACCGCAAACTCACCCGGCTCGGTATCCGCGACCGCTTCGAGGTCTTCCTCTGCTCCGACGAACTGGGCTGTGCCAAGCCCGATCCCGCCGCGTTCCTCGCGGCCTGCGATGCGCTGCGTCTCCCGCCGGGCGAGGTCGCGTACGTCGGTGACCGACTCGACCTGGACGCCGAGGCAGCCGTCGCGGCCGGGCTCGCCGGAATCTGGCTGGACCGCAGCGGCGGTGCGCACGCCGGCTCCCCGCCGCGCGTCACCGTACTCACCGAGCTGCCGGCCGTGCTGGAGAAGCTGCACCACGCGTGAGGGCGTATCCCCTCCGGCCCGACGGCCCAGCGAAACCCCAGGTCGCGGGGGTCGCCGTCTCAGATAGTAGGAAGTCAAAACAAAAACGGGACATCGCGTCTCCGGGCTTCTATCGTGGTTGCAGCCGATTCGTTCTGTCGCTTCATCAGCGACCGGCGGACGAGGCGCGGTGCCCGTGTGCAGGCGACCCCTGCCGCACCGATCGCCCCCGCCCCTACGGCGTGTTGCATCCGCACCCCTGCCCCCGAGGCACGTCTGCCTCGCCGCCTCGCAGAAGGAGCTTCCTCATGGATGAGACCGCCCGTCGCCGCGTCCGTCACGCCGCCCCCCGCCGGGCAGGCCACGACAGTGACCGCAGGAACGCCGCTGCCGCCCTCCAGCGTGCGCTGGACCGTCGCGACAACGGCGGCGCGACCGGCCACTGAGCCCCGTTCGAGTCGCGTTCGTGCGTCGCGTTCGCGATGCCGCCGGAGGCGGGGCTCCCCGGCGGACGACGCCCCACCGACACGACGCGTCCAGTATCCGGACGTGTCGTGTCGGTGGATGGGACGAAGAGTAGGGTCCCCGTATGTCTCGCAGCATCAGCCTCGCAGTGATCCCCGGTGACGGCATCGGCCCCGAGGTCGTCACCCAGGGCCTCGAAGTCCTCGGCGCCGCCCTCCCGCAGGACGTGAAACTCGAGACTCGGCGGTACGATCTCGGCGCGGCGCGCTGGCACGCCACCGGAGAGACCCTTCCGGACGACGAACTGGAGCAGCTCGCCGGCCACGATGCGATCCTGCTCGGTGCCATCGGCGACCCGACGGTGCCCTCCGGCGTACTGGAGCGCGGCCTGCTGCTGAAGCTGCGCTTCGCCTTCGACCACTACGTCAACCTGCGCCCGTCCAGGCTCTTCCCGCAGGCCGCGACGCCTCTTCAGGGGCGCCCGGACATCGACTTCGTCGTGGTCCGAGAGGGCACGGAGGGGCCGTACACCGGCAACGGCGGCAGCCTGCGCACCGGGACTCCGGCCGAGGTCGCCACCGAGGTCAGCGTCAACACCGCGTACGGCGTGGAGCGGGTGGTCAGGGACGCCTTCGAGCGGGCTCTCGCCCGTCCGCGCCGGAAGCTGACGCTGGTGCACAAGAACAACGTGCTGGTGCACGCCGGTCGCCTCTGGTCGGGAATCTTCGGCCGCGTCAGCCGTGAATACCCCGAGGTCACCACCGACTACCTGCACGTCGACGCAGCGACGATCTTCTTCGTCACGGACCCGGCCCGTTTCGACGTGATCGTCACCGACAACCTGTTCGGTGACATCCTCACCGACCTCGCAGCCGCGGTCACCGGTGGCATCGGCCTCGCGGCGTCCGGGAACATCAACCCGACCGGGGCCTTTCCCTCCATGTTCGAGCCGGTCCACGGCTCCGCGCCCGACATCGCGGGCACCGGGAAGGCCGACCCGACGGCGACGATCCTCTCCGTCGCCCTGCTGCTGCGGCATCTCGGACACGACGCAGAGGCGACACGTGTTGAGGAAGCCGTCACCGCCGACCTGGCGGAGCGCCCCGAGTCGCGCAGTACCGAGGAGACCGGCGAG
Organism: Streptomycetaceae bacterium MP113-05; assembly: GCA_000497405.1. Classification (GTDB taxonomy): domain Bacteria; phylum Actinomycetota; class Actinomycetes; order Streptomycetales; family Streptomycetaceae; genus Streptomyces. The sequence goes on from KI547038.1 coordinate 42,512, forward strand.
GCGATCGCCGCCCGGGTGACCGGGTAGCCGCCCCCGGCGAGACCTCTGCGGACGGTCCCGGGGGCGCCCCCTCCGGTGGGCAAGCACGCGGCCGGATGTCACCATCTATCCCAGGACCGCCACCCCCGTCCGCCTGGCGGCACCCCGCGCGCGATAATCGGATGCGGGACCGTGCAGGGAGGGAAGCTCGGACGTCCTCGTACCCCTCTGGTACTCCTGGTACCCCGGGGTGAGGCGTCGCGGTCCGCCACGACACTCACCGAAGGACGCGCTCACATGACGACGACGCCCCGCATCGACTTCGACCTGAAGCCTTCAGCGCAGCCGCTGTCCGCCGCCGAGCGCGAGGCCGTGCTCGCCGCTCCCGGCTTCGGACGTCACTTCACCGACCACATGGTCACGATCCGCTGGACCGAGGGCCGGGGGTGGCACGACGCGCAGCTCCAGCCCTACGCACCGCTGTCCATCGATCCGGCGAACGCCACGCTGCACTATGCGCAGACGATCTTCGAGGGCCTCAAGGCCTACCGGCAGGCGGACGGTTCCATCGCCAGCTTCCGTCCCGACGCCAACGCCCGCCGGTTCCAGCGGTCGGCACGCCGGCTGGCCATGCCCGAGCTTCCGGTCGAGACCTTCGTCGAGGCCTGCGACGTCCTGGTGGAGCAGGACCGTGACTGGGTGCCGAGCCAGGCCGAACAGTCGCTCTACCTGCGACCCTTCATGATCGCCACAGGGGTCGGCCTCGGCGTCCGCCCCGCCAACGAGTACCTTTTCCTCATCATCGCCTCGCCTGCCGGTGCGTACTTCCCGCGCGGTGTGAAGCCGGTCTCCGTCTGGCTTTCCGAGGAGTACGTCCGTGCTGCTCCGGGTGGCATGGGCGAGGCGAAGACCGGTGGCAACTATGCCGCCTCGCTGGTCGCCCAGAAGGAGGCCGCTGCGCAGGGCTGCGACCAGGTGGTCTGGTTGGACGCCCTCGAACGCCGCTACATCGAGGAGATGGGCGGCATGAACCTCTACTTCGTCTACGGCAGCGGTGCGGACGCCAGGATCGTCACCCCGGAGCTGACCGGTACCCTGCTGCCCGGCATCACCCGTGACTCGCTGCTGGGCATCGCGGAGGACATGGGCTACAAGACGAGCGAGGCCCGCATCTCCACCGACGAGTGGCGCCGGGGCAACGAGGACGGCACCATCTCCGAGGTCTTCGCCTGTGGCACGGCTGCCGTGATCACCCCCGTCGGGCAGGCCAAGTCCGCCCGCGGCGAGTGGACCGTCGGCGACGGTGAGCCCGGCGAGATCACCATGAAGCTCCGCGAGTCGCTGCTCGCCCTGCAGACCGGTCACGCTCCCGACCCGCACGGCTGGATGCACCGGCTCGGCTGAGACGGCCGCGCACCGGTTCCGGGAGCCCGGCACCATCCGTGGTGCCGGGCTCCCGGAACCGCGCGGCAGACCAGATCCTGGTCCGGATACTGAGATGCACTGGTGGCACAAACCGGACCTGTGCCAAGCTCATCAAATGCTCTCGTTCACCATGATTATCGGTGACAGCGCGCCGGTCCGCCCGTGACCTCTGATCGCCACCACCGACGGCGACACAGTGGCCACCGAGTCCCAGACCCGCGCGCAGACCTCTCGTGACCAACGAGGGGTCTTTTCGCTTTCCGGCCCACCCGGCGGGAGACGGAGCGCGAGGGATGACGGGAACACGTGGATCCGAGCCATCCGGACCGCTCATCCTGACAGGAGCCCTGACCACCATGCCGAAGGACGTTCCCAGCGACGCCCCCAGTGACTGCTTCCACGTCTTCGACACCACGCTGCGCGACGGTGCCCAGCGCGAAGGCATCAACCTCAGCGTCGCCGACAAGCTCACCATCGCCCGGCACCTGGACGAGTTCGGAGTCGGTTTCATCGAGGGCGGCTGGCCGGGGGCCAATCCGCGGGACACCGAGTTCTTCCAGCGTGCGGCCGCGGAGATCGACTTCCGGCACGCGCAGCTCGTCGCCTTCGGCGCCACCCGTCGGGCGGGCGTCGCCGCAGCGGACGACCCGCAGGTGGCAGCTCTCGTGGAGTCCGGCGCGCCGGTCGTGACCCTTGTCGCCAAGTCGCACGACCGTCACGTCGAACTCGCCCTGCGCACCACGCTCGAGGAGAACCTCGCGATGGTCCGGGAGACGGTGGCCCATCTCCGGGCGTGCGGACGACGGGTCTTCGTGGACTGCGAGCACTTCTTCGACGGTTACCGGGCCGACCCGGAGTACGCCGAGCAGGTCGTACGGACCGCCCACGACGCCGGCGCCGACGTCGTGGTGCTGTGCGACACCAACGGCGGCATGCTCCCCGCCGGCGTTCACGACGTCGTTCGCGCCGTGCTTGCCGGCACCGGCGCCCGGCTCGGCATCCACGCACAGGACGACACCGGGTGCGCCGTCGCCAACACTCTGGCCGCCGTCGACGCAGGCGCCACCCATGTGCAGTGCACCGCCAACGGCTACGGCGAACGTGTCGGCAACGCCAACCTCTTCCCGGTCGTCGCCGCCCTCGAGCTGAAGCACGACCGACGGGTGCTCCCGGCAGGGTCGCTCGCGGAGACGACCCGGATCTCGCACGCCATCGCCGAGGTCGTGAACCTGACGCCCTCCACCCACCAGCCGTACGTCGGCACCTCGGCGTTCGCGCACAAAGCAGGCCTGCACGCGTCCGCGATCAAGGTCGATCCCGATCTCTACCAGCACATCGATCCCGAACTCGTCGGCAACTCCATGCGCATGCTGGTGTCCGACATGGCCGGCCGTGCCTCCGTCGAGCTCAAGGGCCGGGAACTGGGCTACGACCTCACCGGCGACCGCGCACTCGTCGGGCGCATCGTGAAGCGGGTCAAGGAGCAGGAGCTGCGTGGCTACACCTACGAGGCCGCGGACGCCTCGTTCGAACTGCTCCTGCGGGATGAGGTGCACGGCGGTCCGGAGCGCAGCGCCGACCGGTTCTTCCGGCTGGAGTCCTGGCGCGCCATCGTGGAGGACCGTCCCGACGGGTCGCACGCCAACGAGGCCACGGTGCGGCTCCGGGCCAAGGGTGAACGCGTCGTCGCGACCGGCGAGGGCAACGGGCCGGTGAACGCCCTGGACCGCGCCCTCCGCGTCGGCCTGGAACGCATCTACCCCGGGCTCGCCCGGCTCGAGCTGGTCGACTACAAGGTCCGCATCCTCGAGGGGACGCACGGCACCGACTCGACCACCCGCGTACTGATCTCCACCTCGGACGGCACGGCGGAGTGGTCGACGGTCGGGGTCGCGGACAACGTCATCGCCGCCTCCTGGCAGGCCCTGGAGGACGCCTACACCTATGGGCTGCTGCGGGCCGGTGCGACACCGGGGGAGTAGGGTCCCGACAACGCGCGGCAGGCACGGGTACACACGGGTGCCGCCGGAGGGGTGAACCCGCGCGCGCCGTGGGACCACGAGCAGCTCTGTGGGAACCCCACAGTCACCGGGCCTCTGGATAGGTGACTTCGCTGGGTCGTGTTGCCGGAACCGCCAGGTTCTGTCCAGCGCGGCCATGAAACCGGCGCGGAGACTGTACGAATCTGACGACGGCGTGGCGCGGCGTCCTTTCGTAGGGTCTGTACATGACCGATTTGCCTCAGGACTCCCGTGGCCGCGTGGCCGAGCTGCACTCTCTTCGTGAGGAGGCGTATGCCGGTCCGAGTGAGAGGGCGACCGGGGCGCAGCGTGCGAAGGGGAAGTTGACTGCGCGGGAGCGGATCGATCTGTTGATGGATGGGGGGTCGTTTCGTGAGGTGGAGACGTTGCGGCGGCATCGTGCGTCGGGGTTCGGGTTGGAGGGGAAGCGGCCGTACACCGATGGTGTGGTGACGGGTTGGGGTGAGGTGGAGGGCCGGACGGTCTTCGTGTATGCGCATGATTTCCGGATTTTCGGGGGTGCGTTGGGGGAGGCGCATGCGGCGAAGATTCACAAGATCATGGATATGGCGATCGCGGCGGGTGCGCCGTTGGTGTCGTTGAATGATGGTGCGGGTGCGCGTATTCAGGAGGGTGTTTCGGCGCTGGCCGGGTACGGGGGGATTTTTCAGCGGAACACGAGGGCGTCCGGGGTGATTCCCCAGATTTCGGTGATGTTGGGTCCGTGTGCGGGTGGTGCGGCGTATTCTCCGGCGTTGACGGATTTCGTGTTCATGGTGCGGGAGACGTCGCAGATGTTCATCACCGGCCCGGATGTGGTGCAGGCGGTGACGGGTGCGCAGGTGTCGCAGAACGGGCTGGGTGGCGCGGATGTGCATGCGGCCACGTCGGGTGTGTGTCACTTCGCCTATGACGATGAGGCCAGTTGTCTGGGGGAGGTTCGTTACCTGTTGTCCCTGCTTCCGCAGAACAACCGTGAGAATCCGCCGGTGGTGGAGAGTGAGGACTCTGCCGGGCGTCGTGGGGAGGTGTTGCTGGATCTGGTGCCGGCTGACGGTAACCGTCCCTATGACATGCGTGCGGTGATCGAGGAGCTCGTCGATGACGGGGAGCTGCTGGAGGTGCATGAGCGGTGGGCGGGGAACATTCTGTGTGTGCTGGCGCGGATGGGTGGCCAGGTGGTGGGGATCGTGGCGAACCAGCCGCAGGTGCTGGCGGGTGTGCTGGACATCGAGGCGTCGGAGAAGGCGGCGCGGTTCGTGCAGATGTGCGATGCGTTCAACATTCCGATCGTGACGCTGCTGGACGTGCCGGGTTTCCTGCCGGGGGTGGATCAGGAGCACGGGGGGATCATCCGGCACGGGGCGAAGTTGTTGTACGCGTACTGCAACGCGACGGTGCCGCGGATCTCGGTGGTGCTGCGGAAGGCGTACGGGGGTGCGTACATCGTGATGGACAGCCAGTCGATCGGTGCGGATCTGACCTTCGCGTGGCCGACGAACGAGATCGCGGTGATGGGTGCGGAGGGTGCGGCGAACGTGATCTTCCGTCGGCAGATCGCGGCGGCCGACGATCCGGAGGCGATGCGGGCCCGGATGGTCAAGGAGTACAAGGCCGAGTTGATGCACCCCTACTACGCGGCGGAACGCGGGCTGGTCGACGACGTGATCGATCCGACCGAGACCCGGCAGGTCCTGGTCGACTCACTGCGGATGCTGCGCGACAAGCACGCCGACCTTCCCTCCCGCAAGCACGGCAACCCGCCCCAGTGAGGGGCACCCCGTACTCGTCCCAGCACGTCCCAGAGATTCGGAGACCGAAGTGAGCACTGCAGGCACCCGTCTGGTCCGCGTCGAGAAGGGCCACGCCAGCGACGAGGAACTCGCCGCCGTCACCGCACTCCTGCTCGCCCGGGCGACCGCCCCGTGGCAGACCGCAGCCGGCCACTCTGCTGCCGCCACCCGCGACAAGGCCGGTTGGCGCCGCCTGGAGCGCACGCCGGGCTTCCGGGCCCCGCACAGCTGGCGCCACTGACCCTCTGGCGGCCGGGCTGCCGTGCGGTGAAGAGTGAGAAGCCCCGTGCACCTTCGTGCACGGGGCTCGTCGTCGTTGTCCCGGTGTGTGCCGGCTCTCGTCCCGCGTGGATCCGCGAGCGCCGGCCGGGGGTGTCGCGAGGCCCGTCAGGCGTTTGGGACGTCCCACAGCACCGTGCGCCCCGGGTTGGCGGTCTGCGCGGGCAGTTCGGTCTTCCCCAGTCCTTCGGCCGCCTGCGGAGCAAGCTCCTCGGCACCGTCGAGGTGCGCGAGGGTGGTGCGGCGGGGGTTGGCTATGGTGCTGATGCGCATGGTCGTCTTCACGTCTCGGGTCCCCAGCGGATCGCTTGTCGTTTCGGTACGGCGTGTAAACGCCGAGCGTAGGCCGCTCATTCCCCGGTGCCGTACGAGGCAGACAGCGAAAGGCCTGTGAGTTTCCTCACTTACTCCTCCATAAACCAGACATTCTGCCTATGCTGCGGGGTGCGTCAAAGCGGAGGAGGGTGCGAAAAGGGGCGAATCGCTTCGCACTGCTCGCTACCGGGGCAGTGGGGTCGGCCGCCACTCTCGTGTGGATAAGTCCGGCATCTCGGGTGAACGTGTCGACGAATGGTGATCGCATGTCTGCAGAGCGTCACGCACGACACCGGGTCATCCACAGGCCTTGTTGCAGATCCGGCACTGTGCTGGAATTCCACGGACCGCCGCAGGAGTACAGCCGGCGCGCAGGGGGCGCCCAGGAGCGCCGCGCGGCGGTGCAAGGGGAAGCGCCGGTCACTCACGACCGCCCAGGGGGCCCGGGAACCCCCCATATCGATACCGTCTCGCTGCTTCCTGAGCGGGGGGACGCCTGGTCCAGAGGTTGCGACGCTAGTGCAGGGACGTTTCAAGAGGGATGGCAGCGCTGCGGGGAACCCGGAGCTGCGCGGTTCGACCGACCGCGGCTCCTCGCCCCAGCGTGCCCGGGAGAGCAGCCAGACGGCGGCCGTCCACGAATCCGAAACCACCGAGACGCTCTCCGGCGGACGTCCGGCGAACGACGACGGCATGTCTGAGGGGAAGCCCAGGGGGTCCGGCCCGGGCTCGCGCGTTGCCCTGCGCAACTGGCGCATCAGCACACGCCTGGTCTCCCTCCTTGCCCTCCCGGTAGTAGCGGCGACCACTCTGGGTGGGCTCCGCATCGAGGACTCCCTCGCCAACGTCGACCAGCTCGACAACATGCGGCTCCTCACCGAGATGACGGAGCACGCCACCGAGCTCGCCGCCGCCCTTCAGGAGGAGCGGGACAAGGCGGCCGGCCCGCTGGTCAGCACGGGCAACGAGAAGGACGACTCCGTCGTCGCGACCCGCGAGGCCACGGACCGGGCCCGAAGCGCCTTCCGGGAGGCGACCGGGGAGATCAACCCGGACGACGAGGTGCTCGCCGGTGTCCAGTCCACGGTGCTCGACATCAGCCGTCAGCTGAACGACCTGAAGAGCATCCGCGAGAACGCGTACGAGAACGAGAAGTACACCTCGCAGACGGTCGACCGCTACAGCCGCCTGGTCGACTCCTTGCTGTCGCTCTCCCAGGACATGGCGCAGGCGACCAGCAACCCGGACATGATCCAGAGCACCCGCGCGCTGGCGGCCTTCTCCTCCGCGAAGGAGTACGCGTCCATCCAGCGCGCGATCATCAGCTCCGGACTCGCCCACGACGGCGGCCCCGAGCTCTCGGAGAACGACCGCCTCTACGCGAAGAGCGCGATGGAGGCCGAGCGCTCCGGCCTGCGCACCTTCCGTGCCATCTACGGCACGGAGGATTCCGGGGATCTGCTGGAGCCCCTGGACGGCGGCATCGTCAACATCACGGCGGCCGACACCTACCGGGAGCGCGTCCTCAACACCGACGACGGTATCGCCCGGGAGTCCCGCTCCTACCTCGACTGGTACGACCAGGACTCCACCAAGGTCGCCGAGATGGAGAGGATCGAGGAGTTCCTCCTCACCGAGATGGAGCAGCAGGCGCGCACGCTCCGTGCCGAGTCGCAGCGCAACGCGATCATCAACGGTGCGTTGATCCTGCTGGTCCTGGGCATCTCGCTGGCAGGCGCGTTCGTCGTCGCCCGCTCCATGGTCCGCTCGCTGCGCCGCCTCCAGGACACCGCGCAGGATGTCGCCCGCAGGCGCCTGCCCGATCTGGTCAAGCAGATGTCCGAGGCCGAGCCGCAGGACATCGACACCTCCGTCGACTCCGTCGGCGTGCACAGCCGGGACGAGATCGGCAAGGTGGCCGCGGCGTTCGACGACGTCCACCGCGAGGCCGTGCGGCTCGCCGGCGAGCAGGCCCTGCTGCGGGGCAACGTCAACGCGATGTTCACCAACCTCTCGCGCCGCAGCCAGGGCCTCATCCAGCGCCAGCTGTCGCTGATCTCCGAGCTGGAGTCCCGCGAGGCCGACCCGGACCAGCTGTCCTCGCTGTTCAAGCTGGACCACCTCGCGACCCGCATGCGCCGGAACGGCGAGAACCTGCTGGTCCTGGCCGGTGAGGAGCCGGGCCGTCGCTGGACCCGACCGGTCCCGCTGGTCGACGTGCTCCGTGCCGCGGCCTCCGAGGTGGAGCAGTACGAGCGCATCGAGTTGAACTCCGTACCGACCACCGAGGTCGCCGGTCGCGTCGTCAACGACCTCGTACACCTGCTCGCCGAGCTGCTGGAGAACGCCACCTCGTTCTCCTCCCCGCAGACCAAGGTCAAAGTCACCGGTCACGCGCTGCCGGACGGGCGGGTCCTCGTCGAGATCCACGACACCGGCATCGGCCTGTCGCCGGAGGACCTCTCCGCGATCAACGAGCGACTCGCCAGCCCGCCGACCGTGGACGTCTCCGTCTCCCGCCGCATGGGCCTGTTCGTGGTGGGCCGTCTGTCGCTTCGGCACGGTATCCGCATTCAACTGCGCCCCTCCGACTCGGGCGGTACCACCGCCCTTGTCATGCTGCCCGTCGATATCGCCCAGGGCGGGCAGGCACCCAAGGGCAAGCCCGCCGGGCGGCCCGGCTCCGCGAAGGGCGGCGGTCTGGCCGCCGCGTTGCAGCGCGAGCCGCGCGGGGGT
>KI547038.1:51818-53973 GCA_000497405.1 Streptomycetaceae bacterium MP113-05
GCCGCGGAACGGCGCGCTGCCGGTCCGCGGTGGCGACCCCGCGGGTGAACTGCCCGGCAGCTCCGCCCGCTCGGGCCACGGAGTCGGCGGGTATCAGCGGCCGCAGAGCGGTGGTCCCGGTGGCCCCGGTGACACCGCGCAGTTCGAGCGCCCCGACTTCAACGGTCCACCCCCGGCCGGCACGCCCAACCCTCCTCAGGCTCCGGGAGGGCCGGGCGGCTCGCTGGAGCCGACCCGTCCGAGCTGGGCTGCGGCCGAAGCCCCGCGAGGCCACGACGAGCCGCGCGGTGGCGGGTACCCGACAGGGGGCAGCCGGCCGGCCGGCCCGCCGGACACCGGGGAGTACGCCCTCCCCGCGGGCCCGTCCGCGAACGGGCCGTCCTACGGTGGTTCGTCGTACGGCCGCCCCCCGTACGAGGAGCAGGGGCAGGGCGGCCCGTCCTACGGCGGCCGTCCGTACGATGGTCCGTCCTACGGGAACGACGACTTCGGCCTTTCTACCGGCCCTCCGGCCGGGACCGAGGCCCGTACACCGATCTTCGAGTCGATGGAATCGAACTGGTTCCGCGGCTCGCCCGGGCCCCAGAACCGGGACGCCGGTACCCCGGCGCCCGGCAACGGCGGCCCGCAACAGCCGCAGGCGCACACAAGGCGCCCCGGCCCCGCCTCCGCCGACATGCCGCAGCGGCAGCCCGCACGCGGCATGTCGAACGGCGAAGGCGCCGGCCCCGGCGGCTCCCGAGAGTCGGGAGCCAACTGGGGTGCGTCCCCGAACGACGAACGCTGGCGGCAGGCAGAGCAGCTGCGCCAGCCCGCGGCCGGGGGCGTGACCACTTCGGGTCTGCCGCGTCGCGTGCCCCGTGCCAACCTGGTGGCGGGTACCGCACAGCAGCAGTCCGCCTCCGGTGCCGGTCCGCAGGTCTCGCGCGCGCCCGATGACGTGCGCGGGCGGCTGACGAATCTCCGTCGCGGCATTCAGCAGGGCCGACAGGCCCGTGCGGACGGTCGCGGTATCGGCCCCACCTACCAGCAGGAGCGTTAGTTGAGTCCGATGAGCCAGGCGGCGCAGAATCTGAACTGGTTGATCACCAACTTCGTGGACAACACCCCGGGTGTTTCCCACACGGTGGTGGTCTCCGCGGACGGCCTCCTTCTGGCCATGTCCGAGGGTTTTCCTCGCGACCGGGCCGACCAGCTCGCAGCGGTCGCGTCCGGGCTGACCTCGCTCACCGCGGGGGCCTCCCGGATCTTCGAGGGCGGAGCGGTCAACCAGACGGTCGTGGAGATGGAGCGCGGCTTCCTGTTCCTCATGTCGATCTCGGACGGTTCCTCACTGGCCGTCCTCGCCCATCCGGACGCCGATATCGGTCTGGTGGGTTATGAGATGGCCCTGCTGGTCGACCGCGCGGGCACCGTCCTGACGCCGGACGTCCGTGCGGAACTCCAAGGCAGCATCCTCAACTGAGTAGCAGCTCCCCCCACATGAGCACCACAGTCCGCCTCGCCGACAGAATGCCTCGCTCGGAGGAGCCATGATTCCGCCGCACGCCTCGCCCGGTCCGTACGGTGCGCCGCAACATCACACGTCCTACGGCGACGAGGGTGATCAGCCACTGGTGCGTCCGTACGCGATGACGGGTGGCCGCACGCGTCCGCGTTACCAGCTGGCCATCGAGGCGCTGGTGAGTACCAGTGCCGACCCGGCGCACCTGCAGGGTCTGCTGCCCGAGCATCAGCGGATCTGCCACCTGTGCCGGGAGGTCAAGTCGGTCGCTGAGGTCTCCGCGCTCCTGGCGATACCCCTGGGCGTCGCCCGAATTCTCGTCGCCGACCTCGCCGAGGCGGGGATGGTGGCCATCCACCAGCCCGGCGGCAACGCCGAGCCCGGCGGCACCCCCGACGTGACACTCCTCGAAAGGGTGCTCAGTGGACTTCGCAAGCTCTAGCGGCGGTGCTGCTGCCCGCTCCACCACCTCCGCGAAGATCGTGGTGGCAGGCGGCTTCGGCGTGGGCAAGACGACCTTCGTCGGCGCGGTCTCGGAGATCAATCCGCTGCGTACAGAGGCTGTGATGACCTCCGCCTCTGCGGGGGTGGACGACCTGACGCATACCGCGGACAAGACCACCACGACAGTGGCGATGGACTTCGGCCGCA
>KI547038.1:54825-67103 GCA_000497405.1 Streptomycetaceae bacterium MP113-05
GCTCCTGGCCCGCCTCAGGTAACACGTCGTGTGATCAACTCGCCTCGTTTCGCGGCGAGTTGATCACACGAACGATTCGGCCATCAATGTGTTCTTCGCCATGGCCGCCAGCGCGTTCATAACGTTTCGACAGCTGATTGACGGGCCCTCGACACGCCGGGCGAGCGGAATGTTTCGTTCTGCACACAAATTTCTACCCTTCTATCCTTCTTGTCCTGTTTGGCATGATGTGAGTCGTGCGTGCTGCCATGGATTGACGGTTCCGTCAAGTGTTTGGAAAGCGCGGCCCTGGCGTGCTGCAATTCGTTGAACTCAGCAGTAGCTACGGCCTCGTTCCCGTCGAGAGGTCGCGCGCCGAGAGGTGAGAAGTCGAGTGAGGCGTAGGAACAAGGACTCCGCTGGGCAGGACACGGGCGGGTTGCGGGGCAACTTCACCCCGCCGTCCCGCGCATCCGCAGAGCACAGGCAGCAGTCCGGAGCGCCCCAGTCGAGTGGCAACCGGCTGTCCGTGCGCAACTGGCGCGTCCCCACCAGACTGAACGCGATCCTCCTGATCCCCGTGCTGGTCGCCCTGGTGTTCGGGGGCTTCAGGGTGCAGAACTCGGTCGACGCCTGGAACGAGGCCGAGCAGGCGCACGACATCGCCCGGCTCGTCGAGGCCGCGTACGACTACAGCAACGCCCTGCTCGACGAGCGCGACCGCTCCGCGGAACCCCTGCTCGACGGGCGCAGGAACGATCCGACGGTTCTGAAGCTGCGCGCAGCCACCGACCGTGCCAAGCAGGCCTTCGACACCGAAGCCGAGACCATGCCCGACAAACCGGGCCTCGAGCGTCGCCTGAAGCAGTTCCGCGAGGCCGAGCCCCGGCTTGAAAAGCTCCGGCAGGCCGCCTACACCGACAGGCTCGACGGGGTACAGACCGAGGAGGGCTACACCGAGGTCCAGCACTTCCTCATGCAGTTCGCCAACGAGCTGGGCCTCGGCTCGGGCAACGTCACCTCCTACGGCCGTTCGGTCTACGCTGCGGCGCTCGCCAAGGGAGCCGAGTCCCTGCAGCGCTCCATCGGTGTACACCTGCTGCTCGAGCCGGCGGAGGACCCCGCTGAGCAGAAGCGCCAGCTGACCGCGTTCTCCTCGTACGCCTACCTCGAGCAGATCGCCGTGGAGGAGTTCGTCGGCGGCGGCCGCCCGCAGGACATCGAGAAGTTCGAGAGCGAGATGCGGCAGGCACAGAAGGCCGGGCAGGAGAAGGTGGCCGCCGCCCGGCGGGCCGCCGAGGCGAAGGACGAGCGGTTCGTCGCCCCGCCGGCCATGGAGGACATGATCCGGGCGATCGCCGGGGGCACCGACCCGGACGAGCTGGGGAAGCAGGGCATCACCCCTGGCACCTGGTTCGCCTCAGCCACGGCCAAGTTCGACGCCTACCGGGCAGTCGAGACCGAACTGATCGACAGTGCCGTGTCCGAGACCGAGCAGATCGCAGCCGACGCCAAGACGGACACCTTCGTCACCGGTGCCATCGTGCTGACCGCGCTCCTCGTCGCCTTCGCGCTGGCCGCGCTGATGGCCCGCTCCATGAGTCGAAGCATGCTGTCCCTGCGTACCGCTGCCTTCGACGTCGCCGAACAGCGCCTGCCGATGCTCGTCGACCAGCTGTCCCGAACCGAGCCCGGCAGGGTCGACACCCGAGTCGACCCCATCCCCATCACCAGCACCGACGAGATCGGCGAGGTCGCCCGCGCCTTCGACCAGGTCCACCGGGAGGCCGTACGTCTCGCCGCTGAGCAGGCCCTGCTCCGGGGCAACGTCAACGCGATCTTCACCAACCTCTCGAGCCGCAACCAGGGCCTCATCGAGCGCCAGCTCGGCCTGATCACCGCGCTGGAGACCAACGAGGCCGACCCCGACCAGCTGGAGAACCTCTTCCGGCTCGATCACCTCGCCACCCGCATGCGTCGCAACGGCGAGAACCTGCTCGTCCTGGCCGGGGAGGAGCCCGGCAGGCGCTGGAACCGCCCGGTGCCGCTCGTCGACATCCTGCGCGCAGCGTCCTCCGAGGTGGAGCACTACGAGCGGATCGGGATGTCCTCGGTCCCGGACAGCGAGATCCACGGAGCCGCCGTCACCGGTCTGGTGCACCTGCTGGCCGAGCTGCTGGAGAACGCCACCTCGTTCTCCTCTCCGCAGACCCGCGTCGAGGTTGCCGCGACCCGTCTCCCGGACGGCCGGGTGATGATCGAGATCCACGACAAGGGCATCGGCCTGACGGCCGAGGACTTCGCCGACATCAACCACAAGCTGGCCAATCCGCCCACCGTGGATGTCGCCGTGTCCCAACGGATGGGCCTGTTCGTGGTGGGGCGACTGGCGGATCGGCACGGCATCCGCGTCCAACTGCGTCCGTCGGGCGAGCACGCCGGCACCACGTCACTGGTCATGCTCCCCGAGGCCATCACGCACGGGGGCGGGGCGGAGGAGGCCGAGGCGGACTTCACCGTCTCGCGTATCGTGCCCGAGCACCCTGCGGCGGCCCAGCCCCTCTTCGACCAGCACCTCCGCTCGGCGGCCGACCTCGGCTTCGACGACTCCCGCTTCGCGGGTCCGGAGCCGACGACAGGCGCAGGCCGTCATGACGCCCTGGGTGGCTCCCTGATGCGTGATGAGCGTCGCGCCCAGCTGGAGGGCAGCCGACCCGAGGTGCAGGACGGTGCGGGGGTCCGGAGCCGGACGGCAGCCGGGTACGAAGGCCCAGCCGACGCTCATCCGGGAGGGGGTGGTGACGCCGGGCAGCAGGGCGGCCACCATCCAGGCACGGTCGACCCGGGCGGATACGGACAGAACGGATACGACCAGAGCCTGGCGTTCCCTGCCGGTGATCAGCCCGGTTATGATCACCTGACCTCGGCCTGGCCGGAAGCGGAATCCGTGCCTGGCGTTCACGAGGGTGACTCGGAGCGCGTAGGCTTCGATCGACCGGGCCCCTCACCGAGCAGCTACCACTCCACCACCGGCGCGGGTCTCCCGCGGCGGGCCCCGGGGCGACGGCCGCACGGGGAGGGACCGGCAGCGCAGCACCAGGCCCAAGCGGAATCGTCGCCCCAGCCGCAGCAGCAGTTCTTGCCGCAGCAGCCGGGCTCCTCGGAGAACGTCGGCGACCAGTGGCGGTCGGCCAACGACGACCACTGGGACCGGGCCGGGAGGCTGCGCGACCCGCAGGCCGGCGGTGTCACGCACTCCGGTCTCCCGCGGCGGGTGCCCAGGGCCAACCTGGTCGAGGGCACCGCGGCGCCAAGCCCGCAGGGCGGCCCTCAGGTCTCCCGCGCCCCCGAGGACGTACGCGGCAGGCTCAGTAACCTGCACCGTGGCGTTCGCAGGGGACGCAATGCGAGCGATGCCAACCAGAACGACCGAGAGGGCTACGGCCCCGGCAGCACCTACGATCAGGAGCGTTAGTGTGAGCCCGATGAGCCAGGCGGCGCAGAATCTGAACTGGTTGATCACCAACTTCGTGGACAACACCCCGGGTGTTTCCCACACGGTGGTGGTCTCTGCGGACGGACTGCTCCTTGCGTTGTCCGAGGGTTTCCCCCGCGACCGGGCCGACCAGCTCGCAGCGGTCGCGTCCGGGCTGACCTCGCTCACCGCGGGGGCCTCCCGGATCTTCGAGGGCGGAGCGGTCAACCAGACGGTCGTGGAGATGGAGCGCGGCTTCCTGTTCCTCATGTCGATCTCGGACGGTTCCTCACTGGCCGTCCTCGCCCATCCGGACGCCGATATCGGTCTGGTGGGTTATGAGATGGCCCTGCTGGTCGACCGCGCGGGCACCGTCCTGACGCCGGACCTGCGAGCCGAATTGCAGGGAACCCTTCTCAACTAGGCATCGAAAAGCGACCAGACAGTGCGCTTCGCGTCTCCGCCCCATAGGGTGCCGGGGACGCGGTGCCACCGGGGAGTCGAGGCAGTAACTGGCAGTTGTGGCCCGCTAGTCCGTAGTCGGAGGAGGAAACGTGACAACGTCACCAGGCGACCCGTCGTACGGCAGTGGCCGGGACCAGCAGCAGGGATCACCCCTGAAGCGGTTCAACTTCCCCTCCACGCCCAGCGAGCACGTACGCGGGCCTGAGCCTGCCCGTCAGCCGGCGGCTTCGCAGCCGTACGGGCAGTCGCCGCACTACGACGAGCAGGCTCAGCCGCCGCAGCGCCCCACGCCTCCCCGGCAGCCGCAGCACCAGGCTCCGCCGCCACCGCCCCCCCGGATCGAATCGGTGCAACCGCCGCAGCAACGGCCTGAGCCCGACGAGGACGAAGCGGAGGGGTTCGAAGGCGACGGCCGCAGTGACCAGCAGCCGTTGGTGCGCCCCTACGCCATGACGGGTGGCCGTACCCGTCCCCGCTACCAGCTGGCCATCGAGGCACTGGTGCACACCACGGCGGACTCCGCACAGCTCCAGGGCCAGCTGCCCGAGCATCAGCGGATCTGCCGACTGTGCTACGAGATCAAATCGGTCGCTGAGATCTCCGCACTGCTTTCCATTCCCCTCGGCGTCTCCCGGATCCTCGTGGCGGACCTGGCGGAGGCCGGACTCGTAGCCATCCACCAGCCCGGCGGCGGCGACTCCGGTGCCGATGGCCAACCAGACGTGACACTGCTCGAAAGGGTGCTCAGTGGACTTCGCAAGCTCTAGCGGCGGTGCTGCTGCCCGCTCCACCACCTCCGCGAAGATCGTGGTGGCAGGCGGCTTCGGCGTGGGCAAGACGACCTTCGTCGGCGCGGTCTCGGAGATCAATCCGCTGCGTACAGAGGCCGTGATGACCTCCGCGTCGGCAGGCATCGACGACCTGTCCCATACCGCGGACAAGACCACGACCACCGTGGCGATGGACTTCGGCCGCATCACTCTGGACCAGGACCTGATCCTGTACCTGTTCGGTACGCCGGGTCAGGACCGGTTCTGGTTCATGTGGGACGACCTGGTGCGCGGTGCGATCGGTGCCGTGGTGCTGGTGGACACCCGCCGGCTGGCGGACTGCTTCCCGGCGGTCGACTACTTCGAGAACAGCGGTCTGCCGTTCGTCATTGCGCTGAACGGCTTCGAGGGGCACCAGCCGTACGCACCCGAGGAGGTGCGGGAGGCGCTGCAGATCGGTCCGGACGCGCCGATCATCACCACGGACGCCCGGCACCGCTCGGATGCCAAGAGCGCCCTGATCACCCTGGTCGAGCACGCCCTGATGGCCCGCCTGCGCTGACCTGCACCGCTCCTCGCCCGGACGAGCCCGCACCGCTCCTCGCCCTGGCGAGGAGCGTGTCTGCGACCGGAGCCCCGGGGGACCGTCAGGTCGGTGCGGGAGGGCCGCCGCGGCCCGTGCAATAGGCTGAGGGGCGCACCCCGCAAAGCCGAGTACCGAAGGAACCCCCCCGTGCGTATCGCCCGTTTCTCCCTCGACGGCAACGTCGCCTTCGGCGTCGTCGAGGGCGACGAACTCGACATCATCAAGGGCCACCCCTTCGCCGAATTCGAGCGCTCGGGCCACAAGATCCCACTCAGTGCGGAGCAGGTCCGGCTGCTCTCACCCGTGCTCCCGAACAAGGTCGTGGCCATCGGCCGCAACTACGCCGAGCACGCCCGGGAGCTGGGGAACGACGTCCCCGACGCACCGGTCGTGTTCTTCAAGCCCTCGACCTCGGTGGCCGGTCCGGGTGACCCGATCGTCTACCCCGGCTTCTCCTCCGAGGTGCACCACGAGGCGGAGCTCGCCGTCGTCATCGGCCGCATGTGCAAGGACGTGCCCCGCGAGCGCGCCCGTGACGTGATCCTCGGCTACACCTGCGCCAACGACGTCACCGCCCGGGACGTCCAGCGGGCGGAGAACCAGTGGGCGCGGGCCAAGGGATTCGACACCTCGTGCCCGCTCGGGCCCTGGGTGGAGACCGACCTCGACCCCGCGGATCTGGCCGTCCAGTGCACGGTCAACGGCGAACAGCGCCAGCTCGGCCGAACCGGCGGGATGACCCGTCCGGTGGAGGACCTGATCGTGCACGTCACCGAGGCCATGACGCTGCTTCCGGGCGACGTCATCCTCACGGGCACCCCTGCGGGGGTCGGCCCGCTCAACGTCGGCGACGAGGTCGCCGTCACCATCGAAGGCATCGGCACTCTCACCAACAAGGTAGTCAAACGTGGCTGACGCAGACGTCCGCGTCCGATTCTGTCCCTCCCCGACGGGCAACCCGCACGTCGGCCTGATCCGCACGGCGTTGTTCAACTGGGCGTTCGCCCGGCACCACGGCGGCAGCATGGTCTTCCGGATCGAGGACACCGACGCCGCCCGGGACTCCGAGGAGTCCTACGAGCAGTTGCTCGACGCCATGCGCTGGCTGGGCCTGGACTGGGACGAGGGCCCGGCGGCGTTCGACGGGGCGGCCTCCGGTGCGGAGGTCGGGCCGCACGGCCCGTACCGCCAGTCGCAGCGCGGCGAGATCTACCGTGACGTGGCGGCCAAGCTGCTCGACACCGCTCACGCCTACCGCTGCTACTGCACGTCCGAGGAGCTGGAGACCCGGCGAGAGCTGGCCCGGTCCGAGGGCCGCCCGTCCGGCTACGACGGTATGTGCCGCGACCTGCCGGCCGAACAGGTCGCCGAGTACGAGAAGGCCGGCCGTGCGTCGATCGTGCGTTTCCGGATGCCTGACACGCCGATCACCTTCACCGACCTGGTGCGCGGGGAGCTGACCTTCCAGCCCGAGCACGTCGCCGACTTCGGCATCGTGCGCGCGAACGGCGCCCCGCTGTACACGCTGGTAAACCCCATCGACGACGCACTGATGGAGATCACGCACGTGCTGCGCGGCGAGGACCTGCTTTCCTCCACGCCGCGGCAGATCGCGCTGTACCGGGCGCTCGCCGAGATCGGTGTGGGCGGAGGCGGGGTGCCTGCGTTCGGCCACCTGCCGTACGTGATGGGGGAGGGGAACAAGAAGCTCTCCAAGCGGGATCCGCAGTCCTCGCTCAACCTCTACCGCGAGCGTGGCTTCCTGCCCGCCGGTCTGCTCAACTACCTCTCGCTGCTGGGCTGGTCGATCGCCGAGGACCGCGACGTCTTCACCCTGGACGAGTTGGTCGCCGCGTTCGACGTGGCCGATGTCAACGCCAACCCGGCGCGCTTCGACCTGAAGAAGTGCGAAGCCGTCAACGCCACCCACATCCGGGAGATGCCGTCAGCCGACTTCGCGGCGGCCTGCGCGCCCTGGCTGCGCGCCCCGTACGCGCCGTGGCGGCCGGAGGCGTTCGACCAGGCGGCGTTCGACGCGCTCGCACCCCTCGCCCAGACCCGGCTGACGGTCCTCTCCGAAATCACGTCGAACGTCGACTTCCTCTTTCTCGACGAGCCGGTCCGGGATGAAAAGTCCTGGCAGAAGGCCATGAAGCCGGGCGCGGTCGACGTACTGCGCTCCATCCACTCGCGCCTCGCGGAGCTGGAGGGAGGCGCGTGGGTCGCGGAGCCGTTGAAGGAGGCCGTGCTGGCGGCCGGTGAGGCGCACGGCCTCAAACTGGGCAAGGCGCAGGCGCCGCTGCGTGTCGCCGTCACGGGTCGCACGGTCGGGCTGCCGTTGTTCGAGTCGCTCGAGTCGCTCGGCCGGGAGCGCACCCTCGCCCGGGTCGACGCCGCTCTGGCCCAACTCGCCGCCCAGCCCGAGGGCTGACTCGCCGGGGCCGTACGCGGAGGAGCCGGGAGAACGTCGCAGGACGGTTTCCCGGCCCTCGTCCGGTCACGGGTACCGGCGGGCCACCACGGCTGCAGGAAGTCGTTTTGGAGCATGGTCCCCGATCGGGTAATGTTCTTCCTGTCGCCGAACGGGGCGGGCCGAAAGGCCAGACCATCGGGAGGCGGCCACCCAGACAAAACCCCTGAAGGGGTTGCGTTTTGGTGGGCTATGGTGTAATTGGCAGCACGGCTGATTCTGGTTCAGTTAGTCTAGGTTCGAGTCCTGGTAGCCCAGCGCGATCTCGCGCAGAGCAACTGCTCGCACAAGATCGAGGCCCCCGTTGTGTAGCGGCCTAGCACGCCGCCCTCTCAAGGCGGTAGCGCCGGTTCGAATCCGGTCGGGGGTACGGATCCTTTTCGAAGGATCAATGAGAGGCCCCCGTTGTGTAGCGGCCTAGCACGCCGCCCTCTCAAGGCGGTAGCGCCGGTTCGAATCCGGTCGGGGGTACTCGATCCACGGATCACCCTTCCGTGAAGAAGCCCTCCCCGCGGGGAGGGCTTCTTCACGTGTGCGGGCGTCGAAGAGGCCCGTGACCAGTCTCAGCTGCCACCGCTGCGTCGCAGTGACTCGCTCAGTCGCGCTGCCGCGTCCACGATCGCCTGGGCGTGCATGCGCCCGGGGTGCCGTGTCAGGCGCTCGATCGGCCCCGACACCGACACCGCCGCGACCACCCGGTTCGACGGCCCGCGCACCGGCGCCGATACGGAGGCGACGCCCGGTTCACGCTCGCCGATCGACTGCGCCCACCCCCGGCGCCGTACCCCTGACAGTGCCGTCGCGGTGAAGCGGGCGCCCTGCAGGCCGCGGTGCAGCCGCTCCGGCTCCTCCCAGGCCATCAGGATCTGGGCCGCCGATCCGGCCTTCATCGGAAGTGTCGAACCCACCGGCACGGTGTCCCGGAGGCCGGACAGCCGCTCGGCGGCCGCCACGCAGATCCGCGTCTCACCCTGGCGCCGGTAGAGCTGGGCGCTCTCCCCGGTCATGTCCCGCAGGTGCGTGAGTACCGGACCCGCCGAGGCGAGCAGCCGGTCCTCGCCGGCCGCCGCGGCCAGCTCACTCAGCCGCGGACCGAGGATGAACCGGCCCTGCATGTCCCGCGCCACCATCCGGTGGTGCTCCAGCGCCACCGCGAGCCGATGGGCCGTGGGGCGTGCCAGTCCGGTCGACCCGACCAGTGCGGCGAGGGTCATGGGGCCGGACTCCAGCGCACTCAGTACCAGAGCAGCCTTGTCGAGAACGCCCACTCCGCTCGAGGCGCCGCTAGTGTTGTCCATGAGTCGATACTCACGTCTCAGAGTATGAAACGCAAGTTCACTTTCCCCCCGGACCCCCCAGTCTGGAGGGAGAGTCGCCCCGCGCGCCGTCCGGCGCACACGGGGAGGCGAAGATCAACGACATCTGCCCGGCGGCGCTGCCGGTCACGGAGGGAAAGCGATGGCACGGACACTCGCGGAGAAGGTCTGGGACGACCATGTCGTCCGGCGCGCGGAGGGTGAGCCCGACCTCCTCTTCATCGATCTGCACCTCCTCCACGAGGTGACCAGCCCGCAGGCATTCGACGGTCTGCGGAAGAACGGCCGCAGGGTGCGTCGTACCGACCTGACCCTCGCCACCGAGGACCACAACACCCCGACCACCGACATCGACAAGCCCATCGCCGACCCCGTCTCCCGTACCCAGTTGGAGACCCTGCGTAAGAACTGCGCCGACTTCGGTGTCCGGCTGCACCCGCTCGGTGACGTCGAGCAGGGCGTCGTCCACGTGGTGGGACCGCAGCTGGGACTCACCCAGCCCGGCACCACCGTGGTCTGCGGCGACAGCCACACCTCGACTCACGGCGCGTTCGGCGCTCTCGCCTTCGGTATCGGCACCAGCCAGGTCGAGCACGTGCTGGCCACCCAGACGCTGCCACTCGCCCCGTTCCGGACCATGGCCGTCACGGTCGAGGGCGAACTGCCCGAGGACGTCACCGCCAAGGACCTGATCCTCGCCGTCATCGCGCGGATCGGCACCGGCGGCGGCCAGGGATACGTCATCGAGTACCGCGGCGCAGCCGTCGAGAAGCTTTCGATGGAGGCCCGGATGACCATCTGCAACATGTCCATCGAGGCCGGCGCCCGCGCCGGGATGATCGCCCCCGACGAGACCACCTTCACCTACCTCGAGGGGCGTGACCACGCCCCGGACGGCGCCGACTGGGACGCCGCAGTCGAGTACTGGAAGACGTTGCGCACCGATGACGAGGCGGTCTTCGACCACGAAGTGGTCATCGACGCCGCCGAGCTCGCACCGTTCGTCACGTGGGGCACCAATCCTGGCCAGGGCGCCCCGCTCGGCCAGGCGGTGCCCGACCCGTCCTCGTTCGCCGACGCGGGGTCGCGGTACGCGGCGGAGAAGGCGCTGGAGTACATGGGACTGACCGCAGGGCAGCCGCTGCGCGAAATCCCCGTCGACACCGTATTCGTCGGCTCCTGCACCAACGGTCGTATCGAGGACCTGCGCGCGGCCGCTTCCGTGCTGGCGGGCCGCGAGGTCGCCGAAGGGGTACGGATGCTGGTGGTCCCCGGCTCGGTACGGGTCTCGCTGCAGGCCGTCGAAGAGGGCCTGGACCGGGTCTTCACCGCAGCCGGGGCCGAATGGCGGCACGCCGGCTGCTCGATGTGCCTGGGCATGAACCCCGACCAGCTGAAACCCGGCGAGCGCGCGGCCTCCACGTCCAACCGCAACTTCGAGGGCAGGCAGGGCAAGGGCGGCCGCACGCACCTGGTCTCGCCCCAGGTCGCCGCCGCCACCGCGGTGCTGGGGCGCCTTGCCTCGCCCGCCGATCTCGCCGACGTTCCGACCCTCGTGGAGGCCTGAGTCATGGAAGCATTCACCACCCACACCGGGCGGGCCGTGCCGCTGCGGCGCAGCAATGTGGACACCGACCAGATCATTCCTGCGCACTGGCTGAAGAAGGTCACCCGGGACGGCTTCGAGGACGGCCTTTTCGAGGCCTGGCGCAAGGACCCCGGATTCGTGCTCAACCAGCCGCGGCACGCGGGCGGCACCGTACTGGTGGCCGGGCCGGACTTCGGTACCGGCTCCTCCCGGGAACACGCCGTCTGGGCGCTGCAGAACTACGGCTTCAAGGCCGTGATCTCTCCCCGGTTCGCCGACATCTTCCGCGGCAATTCGCTCAAGAACGGACTGCTCACCGTCGTGCTCCCGCAGGAGACGGTGGAGCAGCTGTGGAACCTGGCGGAGGGCGACCCGCAGGCACCCGTCACCGTCGACCTGGAGCAGCGCAAGGTCCTCGCCGACGGCATCGACGTCGACTTCGACCTTGACGAGAACGCCCGCTGGCGCCTGCTGAACGGCCTCGACGACATCAGCCTCACCCTGAAGAACGAGACCGCCATCGCCGACTACGAGGCCCGCCGTCCGTCCTTCACTCCGCGTACCCAGGCTGCCTGACGAGGGCGGATGCCGCCCACGCTGCCGCGCCCCCCGCCCACCGGGCGGGGGGCGCGGCCTGCGTTGGACGCCCGCAGGGTGACAACTCGCCTCAGATGGCACAATCGGAACATGGAAAGCGACGGTCAACTCGAGCTCTACGACCGGCTCGCCGCCCGCCTGAAGGAGGCGCACACACGCGTTCGCACCCTGCAAGTCCCCGAGGGCGTACGGGTGGCGCTGGCGCGGAAGCTGCTCGTCATCACGGCGGCCTCCAAGCACGGCCCGGCCGCTGCCGAACGGCGACTGGGCCGGCTCATGACGGACATCGACGAGGGACGGTTCCCGGACGAACGAGGCGGGGAACGCGGTGCAGAGGACGCAGGAGAACGGCGCGACGGGAGCGCCGACGGGACTTCGTGACGGTCGACTTCGTTGCGGCACAAGGGTGATTCGCCCGTTTCGCGTTTGATTTGCGGTATATATCTGCCTACCGTGCGAAAAAGCTTGGAGCTAATAGTTCCGGCACCGTCTGGTTGAAGGGGAAGACGTGAACAAGGCGCAGCTCGTTGAGGCAATTCAGGATCAGCTCGGTGGACGTCAGCAGGCCGCGGACGCGGTCGATGTCGTCCTGGACGCGATCGTCCGTGCTGTGGTCGCGGGCGACCGGGTCTCGGTGACGGGGTTCGGCTCCTTCGAGAAGGTGGACCGTCCGGCCCGTTACGCCCGTAATCCGCAGACCGGCGAGCGGGTCCGGGTCAAGAAGACCTCGGTGCCCAGGTTCCGTGCCGGGCAGGGTTTCAAGGACCTGGTCAGCGGGACCAAGAAGCTCCCCAAGAACGACGTGGCCGTGAAGAAGGCACCGAAGGGCAGCCTCTCCGGCGGCACCGCCACCAAGAAGGCCGCCACCAAGAAGGCCGCCACCAAGAAGGCCACGGCGAAGAAGGCGACTGCCCGGAAGGCGACGGCGAAGAAGGCCCCGGCCAAGAAGGCCACGGCGAAGAAGGCGACCGCGCGCAAGACGGCCGCACGCAAGACGGCCACCAAGGCCACCGCCAAGAAGTCGGCGGCGAA
>KI547038.1:67113-67677 GCA_000497405.1 Streptomycetaceae bacterium MP113-05
GAAGGCCACTGCCAAGAAGGCCCCGGCCAAGCGGAGTGCCGCCAAGAAGGCGCCCGCCCGCAAGACCTCCGCCCGCAAGACCACCGGGAAGAAGGCCACTGCCCGCAGGCGCTGAACGCGACCCCGGACAGGTTCGAACGTCTCCGCGCCGGGCCGGGCTCCCTCGGGGGAGCCCGGCCCGCGGGCGTCTCCGGGCGCGAAAACCCCGGGCTGCGTGCGGGATTCACCCCGGCCCCGGCCCCGGCCCCGTCGCCTCGCGAGCGGCCCCGCTGTCAGAGAGTCTGCAGCGTGACCAGGGTGATGCGGCGTTCGTCCGGCTCGCCCTCGCCCTCGACCTCGATCCGCACCCGCTGCCCGGGCCGCAGCAGCCGCAGACCGCCGGCGTCGAACGCCGCCGCGTCGAAGGGCAGCGGAGTACCGTCGTCCAACAGCACGCTGCCGGACCTGGTCCCGGGATCGTAGGTGTACGACGTGGCCTGCATGACCGGTAGCGTACGCGGGCTCGTGCCGGAGCCGCCCCCGGGCCCGAGGACTCCTTGGGCGTCCGGTGGGACCACGGACCGC
>KI547038.1:67687-75378 GCA_000497405.1 Streptomycetaceae bacterium MP113-05
ACGTCCCGCCGGACGCCGGCCACGTCCGTTCCGCCCAGCGCTGCCGTGGTCAGCTCGACGGCACCGGAGGCCAGATGGCGGTCCCGCGAGTCGTCGCCGAACGCCGGGGCCAGCTCGCTGTCCGGCAGAGCCGACAACAGCGTCGTCCCCACCCCCGCCGCGTCCGCCAGGAACGCTCGCTGATGCACCGCCGCGGCGGCCAGTACCCGGCCCAGTTCCTCCGGGCGCAGCGCAGGGAGGTCCGCTCCCAGCGCCGCCACCGGCACCGCCGGACCGGCCGGCCCGGACCGGACGGCCGCCACACCGTGCGCCAGCGCGGCGTTGAGCCCGCGCGCTGGAACGTCCCGCACCGTGTCCGCACCCAGTGCCTCCAGCGCCGCTGTCGCCACCGGGTCGTCCGTGACAACCACCACACCGCGCACCGCCCGGCAGGCCAGCGCCGCGCTCACGGTGTCCTGTGCGAAGGCCAGTGCCAGACCCGGCCGTACCGCGTCACCGGCCGTGGCGCCCAGCCTGCTCTTGGCCCGTGCCAGCGGCTTCAAGGGCACCACCAGGCGCCATTCGACGCCGTCTTCGCCCACCTCGTCGCGCTTCATCTCGGTCATTGTCTCCCGTGGGCACCGCCGATGCGCCGCCCGCCCGACGTCCGGTACCTCCCCCGCACCCGCCCCGTCGCGCGGGCCAACGGGGTTACGGTGTGCACGACAGTCGCCCGTTCGACACGGTGCATCCGGCGGCACCAGACTTGGGCGGCTGTCCCGATCGGTCAAGAGGAGATGGTGTCCCGGTGTCCCGCCGCAAAATCGGCTTCTGGTACCGCCTTGCCGCGGGTTTGGTGAAACCGCCGCTGCTGGTGCTGTTCAAGCGGGACTGGCGCGGAATGGAGCACATTCCGGCCGACGGCGGATTCATCGCCGTGATCAATCACAACTCTTATCTCGATCCTCTCTCCTATGCCCACTACCAGTACGACACCGGACGTGTGCCGCGCTTCCTGGCGAAGAACTCGCTCTTCAGGAGCGGCGTCCTCGGCGGCTTCCTGCGGCGCCTGGACCAGATTCCGGTGTACCGCGAGTCGGCGGACGCGGTGGGCGCGTTCCGGGCAGCCGTGGACGCCATCGAGAAGGGCGAGTGTGTCGCGTTCTACCCGGAGGGAACCCTGACCCGGGACCCCGACCTGTGGCCGATGACCGGGAAGACCGGCGCCGCCCGGGTCGCCCTGCTCACCCGCGCTCCGGTGATTCCGGTGGCCCAGTGGGGCACCCATCACGCGATGCCGCCGTACGCCGGATTCAAGCCCCGGCGGCTCTTCCCCCGCAAGACCCTGACGGTGCAGGCCGGTCCGCCCGTCGACCTCTCCGCGTTCCACGGCCGGGAGCCGACTGCCGAGGTGCTCCGCGCCGTCACCGACACCCTGATGGACGCCGTCACCGCACAGCTCGCCGTCATCCGGGGCGAGACGCCGCCCGCCGAGCGCTACGACCATCGCGAGGCCTTCGTGGCGCGTGACGTGCGGAAGCAGGCGAGACACGAGCCCGCGCCGGGCGGGCGGACGGTTCCGAAAGCCGCCCCGCAGCCACCCGACGTCCCGAAGGTCGACAAGGGGAGGAACGCGTGACCCGCGTCGCCGTCTACGGAACCGGCTCCTGGGGAACGGCATTCGGCATGGTGCTCGCCGACGCCGGCTGCGAGGTGACCCTGTGGGGCCGTCGCCCCGAGCTCGCAGAAGCCGTGAACAGCACCCGGACCAACCCCGAATACCTCCCCGGGGTCGAACTGCCGGGTGCCGTCCGAGCCACCACGGACCCCGCCGAGGCGGCCCGCGACGCGGAGTTCACCGTGCTCGCCGTGCCCTCCCAGACGCTGCGCGAGAACCTCGGACGGTGGGCACCGATGCTGCACCCCGAAACGGTGCTCGTGTCCTTGATGAAAGGCGTCGAACTCGGCACCACCAAGCGGATGAGCGAGGTCATCGCCGAGATCACGGGTGCAGGCGAGGACCGCGTGGCCGTGCTCAGCGGCCCCAACCTCGCGAGGGAGATCGCCGACCGGCAGCCCGCAGCCTCCGTCGTCGCCTGCCGCGACGAGGCCGTGGCCCGCCGGCTCCAGGCCGCCTGCCACACCCCGTACTTCCGGCCCTACACCAACACCGACGTGGTCGGCTGCGAGCTCGGTGGCGCGGTGAAGAACGTCATCGGTCTCGCCGTCGGTATCGCCGACGGCATGGGCCTGGGTGACAACGCCAAGGGCTCCCTGATCACCCGCGGCCTCGCCGAGACCACCCGCCTCGGACTCGTGATGGGCGCCGACGCCCACACGTTCGCCGGCCTGGCGGGCATGGGCGACCTGGTCGCCACGTGCTGCTCACCGCTCTCCCGGAACCACACGTTCGGCACCAACCTGGGGCGCGGCATGACCCTGGAGGAGGCCGTCGCAGCCACCAGGCAGACGGCCGAAGGCGTCAAGTCCTGCCGGTCGGTGCTGGATCTCGCCGGGCGGCACGGCGTCGACATGCCCATCACCGAGACCGTGGTCAGCATCGTGCACAAGGGCACGCCGCCCCTCGTGGCGCTCAAGGAACTCATGTCGCGCAGTGCGAAGGCCGAGGGTGTGTGAAGGGTCCCGCAGGCCGCCCCAGACGGTAAAGTCGTCGCGATATGAGCAGCGAGACCCCCAGCACCAGCCCCGGCACCAGCACCGACCCCGCATCGGTGACCCCTAACGGCCCCAAGCCCCGCGTCGCCGTGGTCTTCGGCGGGCGCAGCTCCGAGCACGGCGTTTCCGTGCTCACGGCGGGCGCCGTACTGCGCGCCATCGACCGGGAGAAGTACGAGGTGCTCCCCATCGGCATCACGGCCGACGGCCGGTGGGCCCTCACCGGCGACGACCCCCAGCGGATGGCGATCGCCGACCGCCGGCTGCCTGCCGTCGCCGAGCTTGCCGAGTCCGACGCAGGCGTCGTGCTGCCGGTCGACCCCGGCAGCCGCGAGGTGACCCTCGCCGAACCCGGCCAGGTGCCCAAGGCACTCGGCGAGGTCGACGTCGTCTTCCCGGTGCTGCACGGCCCGTACGGCGAGGACGGAACGCTGCAGGGAATGCTCGAACTCGCCGGCGTCCCCTACGTCGGCGCGGGCGTGCTGGCGTCTGCAGTCGGCATGGACAAGGAGTACATGAAGCGGGTCTTCACCTCCTTCGGCCTCCCCGTCGGCCCCTATGTCGTCATCCGCCCGCGCGAGTGGGAGCGGGACGAGGCCGCGGCGCGGAAGAAGATCGTCGACTTCGCGGGCGAGCACGGCTGGCCGGTCTTCGTGAAGCCTGCCCGTGCCGGGTCGTCCATGGGCATCACCAAGGTCGACGGCCTGGCGGGCGTCGACGATGCCGTCGAGGAGGCCCGCCGTCACGATCCGAAGATCATCGTCGAGTCGCTGCTGAGCGGACGCGAGATCGAGTGCGGCGTCCTGGAGTTCGAGGACGGGCCGCGCGCCAGTGTCCCGGCGGAGATCCCCCCGGTCTCCGACCACGACTTCTACGACTTCGACGCCAAGTACATCGACTCCGCGTCCGGCATCGTCCCGGCACCGCTGACCGAAGCGCAGACCGCCCGCGTCCGGGAACTGGCCGTCGACGCGTTCGAGGCAGCCTCCTGCGAGGGACTGGTCCGCGCGGACTTCTTCCTCTGCGACGACGGTGAGTTCGTGATCAACGAGATCAACACGATGCCGGGGTTCACGCCGATCTCGATGTACCCGCGGATGTGGCAGGAGGCCGGCATCAGCTATCCGGAACTCGTCGACCTCCTCCTCCAGGCCGCTCTCCGCCGGGCCACCGGCCTGCGCTGACGCGTTGCGGGCGCCCCCGCCGAACGTCGGCCACGGTCTGGGGACGCCGCGCCGCCCAGGCGCTTCGCCGGGGGGCGCGGGGGAGCGTCCCCGGGTCACCCGGCGGCAGGGGGGAGCGCCCCGCGCACGGCGTCCGCGAGATCGGTCAGCACGCCGATCTCCGGCGCATACGCGTGAGGCACCCTCACTTCCAGGTACGGGTTGCGTTCCGTCGTCGTGAAGCGGTAACCGCCGTCCGTCTCCTCGAGCAGCCAGGAGACGCCGTTCACCTCGGCGGCCTCGGCCGTGGGGTTGTAGTGTTCACTCCCGGGCCGGAGCACCTCGGGTTCCGGCACCCCGCAGCGCAGCTCCACCGCGGGTTCACCCCACACGGCGGTGTACTCCGACGACGGTGCGGACCCGTTCCGTTCCTCCCCGGCCACCCGATCCGGCAGTGCCTCGTGCAGGACCCGGCAGGCTTCGGCTGCCTCGCCGGAGGGGCTGGGCGCCGCGGGACCTCCGCCGTCGTCCGCGGTGCAGCCCGCCGACACCCCGCAGAGGGCGAACGCGAGCAGTACCGGACCGGGCACGAGGAGGAACCGGAGAGATGTGCGGCGGCGCGATGATGCGGAACTCACCGGGCGAGCATACGGGGGAGCTAGAGATGGACCACCGGGCAGGTGAGCGTCCGCGTGATGCCGTCCACGCGCTGCACCTTGGCCACCACCAGGCGGCCGAGGTCGTCGACCGTCTCGGCCTGTGCGCGCACGATGACGTCGTACGGGCCGGTCACGTCCTCCGCGTGGATCACGCCGTCGATCCCGGCGATCACCTCCGCGACGGTGGAGGCCTTGCCCACCTCGGTCTGGATCAGGATGTACGCCTGTACCACGGGACCTCCAGGGCGGCTGAGGGTGTCGCTGGGGGAGTTGCTGCGGACGACGCTTCGAGGATCATGGTGAGGACGGGGGAGGTTACGGTACCTCGCCGCCGCCACCGGCGGGAGACCCGCGCGCCGGTGACCCGCGGGGCCACCGGCGACGAACGGTCGGCGCCTGAGGCGCGTGGAGCGCGTGTGGATCGTGAAGGGGCAGACGCATGCTGAGTTCTTCCGGGGGTAGCTCCCACACTCCCAGCACCGTGGCCGAACTCGGCGAGTTCGGCCTCATCCGGGAGCTGACCTCCCGGCTGGACACCACGTCGGCCGTGCAGGTGGGGCCCGGGGACGACGCGGCCGTCGTCGCCGCGCCCGACCGCCGGGTCGTGGCGACCACCGACATACTTCTCGAGGGGCGGCACTTCCGCCGTGACTGGTCCACAGCGTACGACGTGGGGCGTAAGGCCGCAGCTCAGAACCTCGCCGACGTGGCGGCGATGGGCGCGGTGCCCACGGCGTTGCTGCTGGGGCTGGTCGTCCCGGCCGACCTACCGGTGAACTGGCCGACGGAGCTGATGGACGGTATCCGTGACGAGGCGCGCGTCGCCGCCGCGGCGGTGGTCGGCGGTGACGTGACCCGCGGCGACGTCATCACGGTCGCGATCACCGCCCTCGGTGACCTGTGTGAGAGGCAGCCGGTCACCCGCAGCGGCGCCCGGCCCGGCGATGTGGTCGCGGTGACCGGCTGGCTGGGCTGGTCCGCGGCCGGTCACGCCGTGCTGGCTCGCGGATTCCGTTCGCCACGCGCCTTCGTGGAGGCGCACCGGCGTCCCGAACCGCCGTACGACGCGGGCCCTGCCGCCGCCGACCTCGGCGCCACCTCGATGACGGACGTCAGTGACGGGCTGGTCGCCGACCTGGGGCATATAGCCGCGGCCAGCAGGGTGCGGATCGACGTACGGTCCCGGCAGTTGGACGTACCGCTCCAGATGTCCGACATCGGCCAGGCCGTCGGCGTGGACCCGCTGCAGTGGGTGCTGACCGGGGGAGAGGACCACGCGATCGTGGCGACGTTCCTCAAGGGCTGTAAGCTCCCCGCCCGCTGGCGACTCATCGGCGAGGTGCTGCCCGCCTCGGGAACACCCGGGGTCACCGTGGACGGTGCGTCGTGGGACCGGGCCGGGGGCTGGGACCACTTCGGTGCGGACCAGGACTGAACCGCCGCGCCGGCGGCCGGTAGATTTCGCCCCCATGACCACGTCACCGCCCGCCTCCGCACCGCCCCGCGTGCTGACCGTCGCCGGTTCCGACTCCGGTGGCGGCGCCGGAATCCAGGCCGACCTGAAGACCATGCTGGCGCTCGGCACCCACGGCATGAGTGTGCTCACCGCCGTCACCGCACAGAACTCGCTGGGTGTCCAGGGTGTCTGGGAGCTGCCCGCAGAGGCGGTGCGCGCCCAGTTCCGGAGCGTCGTCGACGACATCGGAGTGCACGCGGTGAAGACCGGCATGCTCTCCTCGGCCACGCTGGTGCAGACCGTGGGCGCGCTGCTCGGTGGAATCGCCGTGCCCGTGGTGGTCGACCCCGTGGGCGTCTCCAAGCACGGTGACTCGCTGCTCGCCGCGGACGCCCTGGACGCCGTGCGCGGCGCCCTGCTTCCGGTGGCGACCGTCGCCACCCCCAACCTGGACGAGGTCGCGCAGTTGACCGGCGTACGAGTGCGGCAGGAGGACGATCTGCGGCAGGCCGCCGAAGCCGTGCTGACGTACGGCTCCCGATGGGCACTGGTCAAAGGTGGTCACCTCGCGGGGCAGGCGGTGGACCTGCTCACCGACGGTGACGAGGAGCACTGGCTGCGCGCACCACGGCATGACAACCGTCACACCCACGGCACCGGCTGCACTCTCGCCAGTGCACTGGCCGCCGGGCTGGCGAAGGGCCTTGCCGTACCGGAGGCCGCCGAGGCGGCCAAGGGCTACGTCACCGGGGCGATCGCCGCCGGCTTCGCCCTGGGCGGTGGCATCGGGCCGGTCGACCACGGCTGGCAGACCCGGAGCTGACCGCCGCCCACGCCCTGCCCCGGTGTCGCGTATCCACACCGCGAGGGCCGGGGCCGGGCGCACACACCAGAAAGCCGGCCCGCCTCTGAGGCGGACCGGCTTCGCAGCAACCAGCAGAGGGCCGCGCTGACGTCAGCGCGAGACCTTGCCGGCCTTGATGCACGAGGTGCAGGCGTTGAGGCGCTTCGGCGTCCCGCCGACCACGGCACGCACGCGCTGGATGTTCGGGCTCCAGCGACGGGGTGTACGGCGGTGCGAGTGGGAGATGCTGTTGCCGAAGCCCGGCCCCTTGCCGCAGACGTCGCAGTTGGCAGCCACGGGTCACTCCAAAGACTTCGATGTGCTTACGGTGAATCCCGGCCCAGCTGGTGCAGGAGTCTGACCGGCAGTGCCTGGGAAGATGACGCGCCCGACCACATCGGGCAACCGGAGCAGCATACAACGGCCCCGGGTGAACCGTGAAACCCGGGCCCGCCCGGACCCTTCGGAAGCCACCGCTCAGGCCCGATGCGGGTACGGCCCACGGCCTAGCATGGCGCCGACCCGTACCGCCGCAGAAGGAGGCCGCCGAAGTGCCGCACACGCTCGACGCCGCAGCGGTAGGGCGTTGGTGCACCCTCGCGCTGGACGCACTGCGGCGCGGCCGGGAAGAGATCGACACCATCAACGTCTTCCCCGTCGCGGACGGCGACACGGGAAGCAACCTGTGCCTCACCGTCGGCGCCGCGGACCGGGCCCTGCGTGAGGCGGGGGAGTCCGGAACCGTCGCGGCGGCGATGCGGGCGGCGGCGCACGGCGCGCTGCTCGGGGCCTGCGGCAACTCCGGCACGATCCTCGCCCAGTTGATGCGTGGCATGGCGGAGGTCTACACCTCACCGCCGCCGGACGCCGCCGGAGACGAGGCGGAGTTGCTGCGCCGCGGCCTGCAGCGGGCC
>KI547038.1:75492-88279 GCA_000497405.1 Streptomycetaceae bacterium MP113-05
GGTGCCCGCACGGCCCTGGCAGCCACTCCTGCGCAACTGGCCGTGCTGGCTCGCGCCGGAGTCGTCGACGCCGGGGGCCGCGGGCTGATCGCCGTCCTGGACGCGCTGACCACCGTTCTCACCGGCGAAGCCCCGCCCGCCCCGGAGGATCCCTCCACCACCGTCCGGGCCGTCGCCGGTGAGTCTGCCGTCCCGGTCCCCTGCGGGCCGGACAGCGCCCCGGACGCGCACCCTCACCGTGCCACCGGCCCCGCCTACGAGGTGATGTACCTGCTCGACGCCGACGAACCCGCCGTGCACGCGCTGCGCGACACCCTGGACGCCCTCGGCGACTCCCTCGTCGTCATCGGCGGGGACGGACTGTGGAACGTCCACGTGCACGTGGACGACGCGGGAGCCGCCGTCGAAGCCGGTATCGCGGTAGGCAGGCCGCACCGCGTCCGTATCGCCCACCTCCTGTCCGGCTCGCCGCCGCACGGACCGCGCGCCGCACCGGGACCGCTCCCGCCCCTGCCTACGGCGTCGTCGTCGGGTACCGCCCCCGAGGACTCCGCTCCACGGCTCCGGGCCGCCGGTCCGGAGCCGGCCCGCTCCGTCGTCGCGGTCGTGCGCGGTGAGGGGCTCGCCGGGCTGTGCGAGGAGGCCGGGGCCTGTGTCGTACGGGTTCCCGCCGACGGAGGCGCGGAGGAGGACTCCCTGTTCGCGGCGGTACGCCGCTGCGGAGCGCACGAGACCGTGCTGCTCCCCAACGACCCGTATCTGCACGGGGTCGCGGTACGCGCGGCCGAACGGGCCCGTGACGTCGGCGTACGCGCCGCAGTGATCCCCACCCGTGCCGCAGTGCAGGGTATCGCCGCCCTCGCCGTGCACGACCCGGGAGTGCGATTCGACGAGGACGTGGTCGCCATGACCTCGGCGGCCGGTGCCACTCGCTACGGGGAGGTGACCGTGGCCGGGTACGAGTCGTGGACCATGGCCGGCGTCTGCCAGGCGGGCGACGTACTCGGCCTGGTGGAGGGCGACGTCGCCGTGATCGGCGAGGACCTCGCCGGTACCGCCGCCGACGTACTGGAACGGATGCTCGCGGCCGGTGGCGAGATGGTCACCCTGGTGGTCGGCCCGCACGCCCCCGAAGGGCTCGCCGAACGCCTGGAGGCGCAGGTCCGCCACGGCCACCTCGGCGTGGACACCGTGGTGTACGAGGGCCGGGAGGGTGCCGGCCCGCTGCTGATCGGCGTCGAGTGAGCCACCGGCCGCCCGCCGTCGCGCCCACCGGGCCGGGGAGGTGTGCCGGCCCCGGTACCCTGACCGGCGCGCGTTCGCGCCGGGTTGTCATCGCCATGGTGTGCA
This sequence comes from Streptomycetaceae bacterium MP113-05, assembly GCA_000497405.1. Taxonomy (GTDB): domain Bacteria; phylum Actinomycetota; class Actinomycetes; order Streptomycetales; family Streptomycetaceae; genus Streptomyces. The sequence continues at coordinate 76,843 of KI547038.1, forward strand.
ATGGGTGACGTGCCCTCGCTCGACGAACCCCTGAAGAAGGCTCTCGGCGGCAACACCGCGAAGGTGATGGCCGAGCACCTCGACCTGCACACGGCAGGCGATCTGCTGCACCACTACCCGCGGCGGTACGCCGAACGCGGCGAACTCACCCGCCTCGCCGACCTGCCGCTCGACGAGCACGTCACCGTCGTCGCCCGCATCGCCGACGCCCGCGTCCACTCCTTCAACCGCGGGCGCGGCCAGCGGCTCGAGGTCAACCTCACCGACGGCAGCGGCCGGCTGCAGCTCGTCTTCTTCGGCCGCGCGGTGCACCAGGCCAAACAGAAACTGCTCCCCGGCCGCCGCGGCATGTTCGCCGGCAAGGTGGGCGTCTTCAACCGCAGGCTCCAGCTCTCGCACCCCGAGTTCAAGCTGCTCGACGACGAGGACGACACCGAATCCGTGGAACGGTTCGCCAGGGCGCTGCTCCCGATCTACCCCGCCTGCGCGCAGCTCTCCACCTGGAAGATCGAGCAGGCCGTGGAGACCGTGCTCACCTCCATGGAGGCCACCGGCTGGTCGGCGCTCACCGATCCGTTGCCCGCGGCGCTGCGCGAGCAACGCGGGCTGGCCACGCTGCCCGAGGCGTTCCGGAAGGTGCACCGGCCGCGCACCAAGGCGGACGTCGCCGATGCCCGCGCACGCCTGAAGTGGGACGAGGCGTTCGTCCTGCAGACCGTGCTCGCCCGGCGACGGATGGCCGAGTCCCAGGTGCCCGCCGTTCCCCGCCGTCCGTCCGTGGACGGCCTGCTGGACGGCTTCGACGCCCGTCTCCCGTTCACCCTCACCGACGGCCAGCAGCGTGTCAGCCGCGAGATCCTGGACGACCTCGCCCGGGAACACCCCATGCACCGCCTGCTCCAGGGCGAAGTGGGGTCCGGGAAGACGCTGGTGGCGCTGCGGGCGATGCTCACGGTCGTCGACGCCGGAGGGCAGGCCGCGATGCTGGCGCCGACCGAGGTGCTCGCTCAGCAGCACCACCGGTCCGTCACCGGAATGATGGGCGAACTCGCCGAGGGCGGCATGCTCGGCGGTGCCGAGCACGGCACCAAGGTGGTGCTGCTCACCGGTTCGATGGGTACCGCCGCCCGTCGGCGGGCGCTCCTGGACCTGGCCACCGGCGAGGCCGGCGTCGTCATCGGCACGCACGCCCTGATCGAGGACAAGGTGCAGTTCCACGACCTGGGGCTGGTCGTCGTGGACGAGCAGCACCGTTTCGGCGTGGAGCAGCGCGACGCGCTGCGTTCCAAGGGCAAGCAGCCGCCGCATCTGCTGGTGATGACCGCGACGCCGATTCCGCGCACGGTCGCCATGACCGTCTTCGGTGACCTGGAGACCTCGGTGCTCGACCAGTTGCCCGCCGGGCGTGCGCCGATCGCGAGCCACCTGGTGCCGGCAGCCGACAAGCCGCACTTCCTCGCCCGCACGTGGGAACGCGTCCGGGAGGAGGCCGAGGCCGGACACCAGGCATACGTCGTGTGCCCGCGGATCGGAGACGACGAGCCTGCTTCCCCGGGGCGCGAGCACGCACCCGGGTCCGACGGGGACCCGGACGGGGACCCGGACGGGGGCGCCGACGGGGAACGCCGGCCGCCGCTCGCGGTCCTCGACCTGGTCGGGCAGCTCGGTTCCGGGCCGCTGTCCGGCCTGCGCGTGGAGGCGTTGCACGGCCGTATGCCGCCGGACGCCAAGGACGCGGTGATGCGCGCCTTCGCCTCCGGCGAGGTGGACGTGCTGGTCGCGACCACCGTCATCGAGGTCGGTGTCGACGTGCCCAACGCCACCGTCATGGTGATCATGGATGCCGACCGGTTCGGGGTCTCCCAACTGCACCAGCTTCGCGGCCGGGTCGGTCGCGGAGCGGCGGCAGGGCTCTGCCTGCTGGTCACCGAGGCTCACGAGGCGTCACCCGCCCGCTCCCGGCTGGAGGCGGTCGCGGGGACCACCGACGGTTTCGAACTGTCCCGCATCGACCTCGAACAGCGTCGCGAGGGGGATGTACTGGGCCAGGCCCAGTCGGGGGTGCGCTCCTCGCTGCGGATGCTCGCAGTCATCGACGACGAGGAGGTCATCGCCGACGCCCGGAGCGAGGCCACCGCTCTTGTGGCCGGGGACCCGGACCTGGAGGACCATCCGGAGCTGCGCACCGCTCTTGACGCACTGCTGGACAAGGAGCGCGCCGCGTACCTGGACAAGGGGTGAGGCGGGTCCCCGGGAAGGGCGGACCGCCGAAGGCCCGCGTGCGGCCCGTGCGAGGGGCGGACGGGCCGCCGTCCGCGGGCACGCCATATCGTGGAGCGTGCGACGACGGGCCCGGCCGGGCCCGTCCCCCGGCAGTCCCGAACCGCCCGCCACGGAGGAATCCAGTCCATGACCCGCGTGATCGCCGGCGTCGCCGGCGGCAGACGGCTGGCGGTGCCGCCGGGTAACGGCACCCGCCCCACCTCCGACCGGGCCCGGGAGGGCATGTTCTCCAGCTGGGAGGCGCAGCTCGGGGGCCCGGCCGCCTGGCGCGGCCTGCGTGTGCTGGACCTCTACGGCGGCTCGGGCGCCGTGGGGCTGGAGGCGCTGTCCCGCGGTGCGTCGCATGCGCTGCTGGTCGAGGCGGAGTCCCGTGCCGCCCACACCATCCGTCAGAACATCGCGGCGGTCGGTCTGCGGGGCGCAGAGGTGCGGGCCGCCCGAGCCGAGCACGTCCTCGCCGGGGCGCCGCCCGGGGAGCCCTACGGGCTGGTGTTCCTCGACCCGCCGTACGCCGTGACGGACGACGAGTTGCGGGAGATCCTCCTCACACTCCGTGCCCGGGGCTGGCTGACGGGCGACGCGCTGGCCACGGTGGAACGGAGCACCCGGGGCGGCGTTTTCGGCTGGCCGGAGGGCTTCCGCGAGCTTCGCTCCCGCCGCTACGGCGAGGGCACGCTCTGGTACGGTCGCGCCGCCGCACGGGAGGTTGCTCCCCCGTCATGCTGAGTTCCGAGAGCGAGGAGACGCCAGTGCGTCGCGCCGTCTGTCCTGGGTCGTACGACCCCATCACCAATGGACACCTCGACATCATCGGCCGCGCCTCGAAGCTCTACGACGTGGTGCACGTCACGGTGATGATCAACAATTCGAAGCAGGGTGTCTTCACCGTCGACGAGCGTATCGACCTGATCCGTCAGGTGACCGCCGACTACGGGAATGTGCAGGTCGAGGCGTTCCACGGGCTGCTGGTCGATTACTGCAAGCAGCGCGACGTCCCGGCCATCGTCAAGGGCCTGCGCGCCGTCAGCGACTTCGACTACGAGCTGCAGATGGCGCAGATGAACATCGGCCTCTCGGGCGTCGAGACGCTCTTCGTGCCGACGAACCCCGCGTACTCGTTCCTGTCCTCCAGCCTGGTCAAGGAGGTCGCGGCCTGGGGTGGCGACGTCTCCCACCTGGTCCCGGCCCAGGTGCTGACGGCGCTGAACGAGCGGCTCGCCCGCACGTAGCTCCTGCCGCCCCGCGCATCGGCTGTCCGGTACGGGTCCCCGGGCCGTACAGTCACAGCGTGGACGTACAGCAGAGACTCGACGAGATCGTGGCCACCGTCGGAGGTGCCCGGTCGATGCCCATGTCGGCCTCCTGCGTGGTGAACCGGGCCGAGTTGCTCGCCATGCTCGAAGAGGTCCGTGAGGCACTGCCCGGCTCCCTCGCCCAGGCGGAGGAGCTGCTCGGCGGCCGGGAGCAGATGGTCGCCGATGCCCAGCAGGAGGCACAGCGGATCATCGAGGGTGCCCGCGCGGAGCGTGGGTCGCTGGTCTCCGGCACCGAGATCGCCCGGCGGGCGCAGCAGGAGTCCGAGCGGATTCTGGCCGAGGCCGGGCGGGAGGCCGAGGAGATCCGGGCGGAGGCCGACGACTACGTCGACAGCAAGCTGGCCAACTTCGAGGTCGTGCTGAGCAAGACCATCGGCTCGGTCGAACGCGGGAGGGACAAACTTCTCGGTACGTCCCAGGACGCCGGGTACGACGACGCCGACGAGGCCCCGGAGCGCAGCTCCGACCCCGAGGAGCTGCGGCACCGCGCCGACGACTACGTGGACGCCCGGCTGGGGTCGGTGGCCGCAGTGCTGACCAAGACGTTGGCGGCGGTCGGACGTGGTCGGCAGAAGCTGCTCGGGCACCGTCCGATCGACGAGCTCGGCGCCCATCTGGCCGCCCAGGACGGTGCCGGCGAGCAGGCGCCGCACACCAGCGATGCGGACTACCTGGCCGGACTCGCAGAGGTCCCCGCGCAGCCGTCTACCGACGTGACCGGCGGGCCCGTTCCCGTACCGCAGCAGCCGGGCGGCGACCCGTACCAGCCCCTCGTCGCGGCGGTCCACCAGGACCCGTACGGCCAGGGCGGCTACGACGGCACCGGCTACCAGCAGGACCCGTATTACGGTGTGCCCGCCCCGCAGCAGGGTTATGACCAGCACTACGGCGGGCAGCCCGCCGCCCTGGACGAGACAAGCTTCTTCGACACCGGCATGATCGATCTGGACCAGGTCGCCCGCTACGACCAGCAGTACGGCGGCCCGTACCAGCAGCAGGAGCCCGGCTACCAGCAGCCCTACGGTCAGGACGCGGGCCACTCCTACCCGCAGGACTACGCCGGACAGTACGGCCAGGGCGACTACGGCCAGGGCCCCTACGGCCAGGGCGGCGACGGCCGAGGCTGAGGCCGCCGAGCGGCCCCGGCCGGGGCCGCTCCGTCCCGGATTGGGTGCTTGGCGGCCCGTGACGTATCCTTGCTCCTCGGCCGTACCTGCGCCCGTATACCAGGCTGCCCGGACGGCGTCCGTACGACGGATCGCAGCCGCCCGGACTGCACCCGAACACTCCGTAGAAGGCAGGAAGCTCTGAACGCCCCGCTCGACCACCGTGACCCACTCGTGTTCGACACGCGCGAGCTGGGGCGGCGGCCCGGTGCGATGAAGCGCCTGTCCCGCACGGTTCCGGCCCCTGCCGACCTGGGGGTGGAGTTCCTCGGAGTGCCGGAGGGGGCGGATCTGGAGCTCGATCTCCGTCTGGAGTCGGTCATGGAAGGGGTGCTCGTCACGGGTACCGCGCATGCACCGCTCCGGGGGGAGTGCGTAAGGTGTCTGGAGCCGCTGGAGCAGGATGCCGAAGCGGAATTCCAGGAGATGTTCTCCTACCCCGACGCCGACGACCGGAGCCGCGCGAGCGCGGACGCCGGCAACGACGCCGAGGAGGAGGACACGCTCCGCCTCGAGGGCGATCTTTTCGACCTCGAACCCGTGCTGCGGGACGCGGTGGTGCTGTCACTGCCGCTGCAGCCGGTGTGCCGGGACGACTGCCCGGGCCTGTGCCCCGATTGCGGGGTGCAGCTCGTGGACGAGCCGGACCACGGGCACGACGATGCCGTCGACATTCGTTGGGCGGCACTGCAGGGACTCGCCGGGACCATCCGGGACGGCGAGAAGGACGATCGGAGCGGCGCCGCAGCGGGCGCCGACGAGAAGCAGGAGAAGTAGCCGTGGCTGTTCCGAAGCGGAAGATGTCGCGCAGCAACACGCGCCACCGCCGGTCGCAGTGGAAGGCTGCGGTCCCGACCCTGGTGAAGTGCGAGCGCTGCCAGGAGCCGAAGCAGCAGCACATCGCGTGCCCGAGCTGCGGCACCTACAACAAGCGCCAGGTCCTCGAGGTCTGATCGGCGGGTGACACGCTCCATGGCAGACGCCACGACGCCGCATGAGGCGGCCACGGCGGACCTGGTGGACGCGGCCTCGTCCCTCACGCTTCTGGAAGGGCGGCTCGGGTACCGACTCGAGTCCGCCCTTCTGGTGCGTGCGCTGACACACCGCTCGTACGCGTACGAGAACGGTGGGCTGCCCACCAACGAGCGCCTCGAGTTCCTCGGGGACTCCGTGCTCGGTCTCGTGGTCACCGACACTCTCTACCGCACGCACCCGGACCTCCCCGAGGGCCGGCTGGCGAAGCTGCGCGCTGCGGTGGTCAACTCGCGGGCACTCGCCGACGTGGCCCGCGGCCTGGAACTCGGTTCGTTCGTGCGGCTCGGCCGCGGCGAAGAGGGCACCGGTGGCCGGGACAAAGCGTCCATTCTCGCCGACACCCTCGAGGCCGTGATCGGCGCCGTCTACATCGGCCGGGGACTGGAGGCCGCAGCCCAGATGGTCCACCGGCTCTTCGACCCGTTGATCGAGAAGTCCGCGGGCCTCGGCGCCGGGCTGGACTGGAAGACCAGCCTCCAGGAACTGACCGCCGCCGAGGCGCTGGGGGTTCCGGAGTATGTGGTCACGGAGACCGGTCCGGATCATGAGAAGACCTTCACGGCTGCCGCCCGCGTCGGTGGTGTCGCGTACGGCACCGGCACCGGCAGCAGCAAGAAGGAGGCGGAGCAGCAGGCAGCGGAGGCGGCCTACCGCGCGATCCACGCCGCGGCGACGTCCTCCGCGGACGGCGCCGCCGCGACTCCGGCACCGAGTGCGCCGGAGTCTCCCAGCTCCGGCTGACCACCCGCCCCTCCCGTTCCCGTCCTTGGGGCTCCGCTGGGTGGGCTGGAAATCCAGCCCACCCGGCGGAGCCCCAGGACGCGACTTCGCAGCGTTTCGGCGCGGGAGGGCGTACGGGACGGCAGCCGGCGCACGCGGCGCGCCGCACGGTCCGCTAACACGACTCCGCGAACAGCGGCCGCCCCTGTGGAGGAGATCCGTTTGCCCGAGCTGCCCGAGGTCGAGGTCGTCCGTCGCGGCCTGGAACGCTGGACTGCGACCCGCACCGTCGAGTCCGTGGAGGTGCGGCATCCGCGGGCCGTGCGGCGCCACCCGGCCGGCCCGGCCGACTTCGCCGCCCGAGTCGCGGGGCACACCTTCGGCACCGCCCGTCGCCGCGGCAAGTACCTCTGGATCCCGCTCGCGGACGAGGGCAGTTCGCTCCTCGCGCACCTCGGCATGAGCGGGCAGCTGCTGGTCCAGCGCGAGGACGCTGAGGAGGAGAAGCACCTCCGTGTCCGCTTCCGGTTCGCCGACGACCAGGGGACCGAACTGCGCTTCGTGGACCAGCGCACCTTCGGGGGCCTGTCCCTCCACCCGGAGGTGCCCGGCGCAGCCGACGGGTTGCCGGACGTCATCGCGCACATCGCGCGCGACCCGCTGGAGGCCGGGTTCGACGATACGGCGTTCGCCTCCGCGCTGCGGGGCCGCCGCACCACGGTCAAGCGGGCCCTGCTCGACCAGTCGCTGATCAGCGGGGTGGGCAACATCTACGCCGACGAGGCCCTGTGGCGGGCCAGGCTGCACTACGACAGGCCGGCGGCCACTCTCACCCGCGCCCGCGTCGCCGAACTGCTCGGACATGTCAGGGACGTGATGCACGCGGCGCTGTCGGCCGGCGGGACCAGCTTCGACAGTCTCTACGTCAACGTGAACGGCGAGTCGGGCTACTTCGACCGCGCGCTGGACGCGTACGGCAGGGAGGGCCTGCCGTGCCGCCGCTGCGGTACCGCGATGTGCCGCCGCCCGTGGATGAACCGCTCCAGCTACTTCTGCCCGCGCTGCCAGCGGCCGTACGCCCCGCGCCCTCACCGCACCGCGGATAGGGTGCCGGCTGGAACTCCGGGCGGTCAGTAGCCGAACGCCTGCGTCCACCACGGGCCGCCCGGCGCGAAGTGCGCCCCCACGCCCAGCGTTCTGAAGTCGCAGTTGAGTATGTTCGCGCGGTGGCCGTCGCTGTTCATCCAGGCCGCCATGACGGCTTCGGCGTCGGCCTGGCCGCGGGCGATGTTCTCGCCTCCCATGTCCTCCACTCCCGCCGCATCGGCCCGGTCCCAGGGGCTCTCACCATCCGGTGTGGTGTGCGAGAAATAGCCCCGCTCCGCCATGTCCCGGCTGTGGGTCTCGGCCAGAGCCGCGAGCTGGGGTTCGGCGGTCACCGGGGAGCAGCCGACCTTCGCCCGTTCGGCGTTGACCAGGCCCAGCACCCGCGCCTCCGCGGACGTGTCCTGGCCGGAACCGCCCGGTCCCTCTCCGGATCCGGCGCCACCCGAACCCGAGTCCGCGGACTTCGTACGTGCCGGGGAGCCGGCGGGGCCGTCAGTGCCTCCCGAGTCGTTGTCGCTCTCGTCGCCGGAGCTCTTCGGCTCCGCGGCGTCCGACGGCGCGGCCGTCTTCGCCGGAGCTGCCGACGCCTTCTCCTTCTCGCGCTGCGGGGACTTCGGCGCCTCGTCGGGAGAGGCGGAGCCGTCCGGTAGCCCGTCCCGCTCGGTCCCGCGCGAGGCGCGGTCCGTGGGAGAACCCGACGTCCCGCCGTACGGCGTCGCGTCCGGGCCGTCGGCCTGTATCCGGCCGCCGGAGCCGGTGTCCCCGACGGTGAACCCAGTGCCGGGCCCGGGTATGAACCCCGACGACACGCCCACCGCTCCGACGGCCAGCGCGGCGGACGCGCCCAGCAGACCGGTGCGCACCGGCGCCGGACGGCGCCGTGCGCCGCGGTGGCGCCCGTAGGGGGAGTCGGCGGTCGGCAGTACGACGGTGGCGGATGTGCCCACGGCGTTCCGTCCAGGGGCGTGCGTGGTCGTCGCGGTGGGGTCGGCGCGTCTGTGACGGCCCATCTCAGCGGTCCTCACGTGACTCGGCTGCAGGGGTGGTGTTCACCCTTTCGGGTGACTCCGTTGACCGGGGAGACTACGTCATCCACTCGTGTACCGGTGCTCCTCCGCCGAACTTCGCAGCGGGGAGGTGCCCCGGTGCGGCCCCGGCGGCGCCGGATACCGTGCCCTTCATGCAGGCGGTTACCGGTGGGGACGAACGGGAGGCGGTACGGATGACCGTGTGGGTGCGCGGCCGGGTCCAGCGGGTGGGCTTCCGCTGGTTCACCCGCGAGGCCGCCATGCGCATCGGCGCCCTCGAGGGGTTCGCCGTCAATCTCGGCGACGGACGTGTTCACGTGGTGGCGGAGGGGAGCCCCGGCCGCTGCGAAAAACTGCTCGGCTGGCTCCGTGCCGGTGACACGCCCGGGCAGGTGGACGGTGTCACTGAGATCTGGGGACCTCCGCGAGGGGGCTACGAGGGCTTCGAGATCCGGTGATCCATCACCCTGTCAGGGACCCGGTTGCCAATTCTGGCCAGGCATGGAAGGCTGCGACAGAAGGTGATCTCCGTGGCCCCCTGGGACTCCGCCTCCGGTTCGTGTGACGTTCCGTTGAGCCGTTGAGACGAGGCAGCTTGCGTGGCGGAGCGTGATCGTGTTGACCGCCCCCGCATTTGGTGAGACGCTGGAATCACCCCGCGCACCTGACTAGTGTTGCTTTGAGAACAAGTGCAGAGCAGACACCGCGGGTGCGATTCCCTCACGACCAACCCACCGTTCCGGTCGGTCATTCAGTGTGGAGGACCATTCATCATGGCAAAGGCGCTTCTCGGTTACGTCGGCGGCTCCGACCCCCGAGTCCTCTCCGAGATGCGACGGCTTCAGCAGCGCGTCCACGACCTGGAATCCGAGCTCGTACGGATCCAGGCGCAGAACGACGCGTTGTCCGCTGCCGCACGTCGCGAAGACTCGCTGCTCGACAGCTTCGACGTCACCACGGCGGAGCCTGCGCTCACCTGACGACAGCCCCACCGGGCAGGTCGGGCAGACGCAAGACCAATCGCTCCGGAAACTCAAGGGACGCTCCGGCGTCCCTTTCGTCGTGTCTCCCCCTCGCCTCGCCGACTGCTGCCGCCCTCGCCCTCTCCGACTACGGAACGTCTCCGCCTTGCTTACCGTCTGATGTGCCCACGGCCCGGTGCGCCGAAACCAGTGGCGTTCGGCGAGGCGTGCCGTGGCGGAGGCGGCGTCGGGAGAACGCCGGGCGGTAGAGTCCGACGGCGTGCACCTGAAGAGCCTCACCCTGCGAGGATTCAAGTCCTTCGCCTCCGCCACGACGCTGCGCTTCGAGCCCGGCATCACCTGCGTGGTCGGACCCAACGGCTCCGGCAAGTCCAACGTGGTCGACGCCCTGTCCTGGGTGATGGGCGAGCAGGGCGCCAAGTCGCTCCGTGGCGGCAAGATGGAGGACGTCATCTTCGCCGGCACGACGGGCCGTCCGCCGCTCGGCCGCGCGGAGGTCTCGCTCACCATCGACAACGCGGACGGCGCGCTGCCCATCGAGTACTCCGAAGTCACCCTCACGCGGATCATGTTCCGCAACGGAGGCAGCGAGTATCAGATCAACGGCGACACCTGCCGGCTCCTCGACATCCAGGAACTGCTCTCCGACTCCGGCATCGGCCGCGAGATGCACGTCATCGTCGGCCAGGGACAGCTCGACGGAGTTCTGCACGCCGACCCCACCGGACGCCGCGCTTTCATCGAGGAGGCGGCCGGAGTCCTCAAGCACCGCAAGCGCAAGGAGAAGGCGCTGCGGAAGCTCGACGCCATGCAGGCCAACCTCGCGCGTGTGCAGGACCTCACCGAGGAACTCCGACGTCAACTCAAACCGCTCGGCAGGCAGGCCGCCGTCGCCCGTCGTGCGCAGGTCATCCAGGCAGACCTGCGCGACGCCCGCCTCCGGCTGCTGGCCGACGACATGGTGACGCTCCGTGGGGCGCTGAAGGCCGAAGTCGCCGACGAGGCAGCGCTGAAGGAGCGCAGAGAGTCCGTGGAGTCGGCGCTGAAAGCCGCACTCAAGCGCGAGTCCGACCTCGAACAGGAGGTGCGTACCCTCGCCCCGCGGCTGCGCCGGGCGCAGGAGACCTGGCAGGAACTCTCGCAGCTTGCCGAAAGGGTGCGCGGCACGGTCGGCCTGGCCGACGCCCGGGTCAAGAGCGCCACCTCGCAGCCCGAGGAGGAACGCCGCGGGCGCGACCCGGAGGACCTGGAACGTGAGGCCGACCGTGTCCGGGAGCAGGAGGCGGAACTGGAGGCCGCGCTGGAGGCCGCCTCCCGGGCCCTCGAGGACACCGTCGAGCACCGCGCCGCGCTCGAAGGGCGGCTGCACGACGAGGAGCGCCGCCTCAAGGACGCGGCCCGAGCCCTCGCCGACCGCCGGGAGGGACTCGCCCGGCTCAACGCCCAGGCGGGCGCCGCCCGCAGCAGGGCCGCTTCGGCGCAGTCCGAGATCGACCGGCTGACAGCGTCCCACGAGGAGGCGCTGGGGCGCGCCGCAGAGGCCGGCGAGGAACACCGGGTGCTCCGGACTGAGGTCGGCCAACTGGAAGCGGGCGACGAGGAGCTGACGAGAGCCCACGAAGAGGCCAAGAGCCGGCTCGCCTCGGCGGAGAACGCCCTGAACGCCGCCCGCGACGCGGCGGCCGGAGCCGAACGCGAACACGCCGCCGTCTCCGCGCGGCACGATGCTCTGGCGCTGGGCCTGCGCCGCAAGGACGGTTCGGAGGCGCTGCTCGCCGCCACCGACCGCCTCACCGGGC
>KI547038.1:88394-88933 GCA_000497405.1 Streptomycetaceae bacterium MP113-05
GCTCCGCCGGAGCGCCCAGCCTGCTGGAGGCGCAGGTCGCGGTGGACGAGGCCGCGGCCGAACGGGAAGAGCTGTCCACCCGGTGCGGGCAGACCGCCCGCGGAAAGGAACAGGCAGCGGAGGAACGCCGTGCCCGCGCCGCCGAGGTCGAGGAACTCGGCGCCCGCCGCAGCGCCGCCGACCGGGAGAAGTCCGAGGTCGCCGGACGTCTGGGAACTCTCGGTGGTCAGGCCCGCGCCGCCGCCGATGAGGCGGAGCGTACCGCCGCCGCCGTCGCCCGTGCCGAGGAGGCGTTGCAGCGGGCCGTGGAGGAGGCGCAGGAACTCGCCGAACGCCTCACCGTCGCGGAGGAGGCGCAGGACGAGGACGACGAGCCGGACACCTCTGTCCGCGACCGGCTGGCCGCCGACGGTGCGAACGCACGCCAGACCGAGATGGAGGCCCGGCTGCAGGTGCGCACGCAGGAGGAGCGCGTGAAGGGCCTGGTCGGCCGGGCCGACTCGCTCGGCCGCGCCGCCCGCGCCGAGCGGGAGGCGCAA
>KI547038.1:89306-97833 GCA_000497405.1 Streptomycetaceae bacterium MP113-05
CCTGCGGGAGGCGGAGATCGCGTCCGCCGTCGCGTCCGGCGCGCGGCAGCTGCTGGTGCACGTCGAGCTGTCGCTCGAGCGGGCGGACGAGGAGCGCCACGGGGCCGAGCGGGCCAAGGCGGAACGTGAGCAGGCCCTGGTCGCCGAACGCGACAGCGGCCGGGGGTTGAAGGACGAACACGACAAGCTCACCGACTCGGTGCACCGTGGCGAGGTGCTCGGCGCGGAGAAGCGGCTGCGCATCGAGCAGCTGGAGACCAGGGCACTCGAGGAGCTCGGTGTCGAGCCGGCCGGCCTGGCCGCCGACTACGGTCCGGACCAGCTCGTGCCGCCGTCGCCGCCGGCCGAGGGGGAGGAGTTGCCCGAGGACCCGGAGCACCCGCGCAACCAGCCGGTGCCCTTCGTCCGGGTGGAGCAGGAGAAGCGGCTCCGGGCGGCAGAGCGGGCGTACGAACGGCTCGGGAAGATCAACCCGCTGGCGCTGGAGGAGTTCGCCGCGCTCGAGGAGCGGCACCAGTTCCTCAGCGAGCAGTTGGAGGATCTGCGCAAGACCCGCGCCGACCTGCTCCAGGTCGTCCGGGAGGTCGACGAGCGGGTCGAGAAGGTCTTCGCCGAGGCTTACCACGATACGGCCCGCGAGTTCGAGGGCGTCTTCTCCCGCCTCTTCCCGGGAGGCGAGGGGCGGCTGGTGCTGACCGACCCGGACGACATGCTCACCACCGGGGTGGACGTGGAGGCCCGCCCGCCCGGGAAGAAGGTCAAGCGGCTGTCGCTGCTGTCCGGGGGTGAGCGTTCGCTGACGGCGGTGGCGCTGCTGGTCTCCATCTTCAAGGCCCGGCCCAGTCCCTTCTACGTGATGGACGAGGTCGAGGCGGCGCTGGACGACACGAACCTCCAGCGACTGATCCGGATCATGGAGGAGCTGAAGGACAGCTCCCAGCTGATCGTCATCACGCACCAGAAGCGGACCATGGAGGTCGGCGACGCCCTGTACGGGGTGTCGATGCAGGGGGACGGCGTGTCCAAGGTGATCAGCCAGCGGCTGCGGTGACATCCGATTCCGTCACCCACATCCAGGTGCTGGTCGGGCGACGCGTTCCCCAGTCGCATCAGGGCCGTCACGGTCGGCGTCGTCGCCCCGGTGGTGGCCGACGGGCTGATCCACCGTCGACTTCCCGGGCGGCTCCGAGCGGCCGCTCCGGCGCATACGTGATCTGCGCGGTCTTCGGTGTGCTCCCGAGTCCGTCCCTGCCCGGGTGGGTGCCGGATACGAAGGGCGAGGCATCGGCGGAGAGGGGCTGAACCGCCGCCGCCCCACTCCGCCGCACGCACGCTGCCGCGGCCCCCACGTGCCGGGGCAGCAGTCCCCGGGGACGTCCGGAGACCGGGCTTCCCCGGGGAGCGGGAGCCGTTCTGGGATACTGGGCGGCGCCGAAGGGCCCCGTGAACGGCCCCCGTCCCGACAACCGACAACCGGCACGGCCGGTGTTCGCTCGTTCGAAAGGCACCGATGGAAATCGTCATCCTGGCCGCGGTGATCGCCGTGCTCGCGCTCGCCGCGATCACCGGACTCGTGGTCAGCGGCAAGAAGAAGGCCGCCGGCCCCCGGGACACCACCAAGGCCACCACCGCCCCGCCCGCGGAACCCCGGATCGGGGAGGACGCCGGGACCGGGCTCGAGGAGCCCCGTAGGACGATTGAGGAGATCGGGCTGCCGGAGGCGGAGACCCGCGGCACCACCGAAGCCGGGGCGCCGCCGGTCCCGGCCCCCGAGGTGGAGACCCCCGAGCCGACCGCCGGACGCCTGGTACGGCTGCGCACCCGGCTGTCCCGTTCGCAGAACGCACTGGGCAAGGGCCTGCTGACGCTGCTCTCCCGGGAACACCTCGACGAGGAGACCTGGGAAGAGGTCGAGGACACTCTGCTCGCCGCCGACGTGGGTGTCCGCCCGACCCAGGAACTCGTCGAGCGGCTGCGTGAACGTGTGAAGGTCCTCGGAACCCGCAGCCCCGCGGAACTGCGCGGCCTGCTGCGCGAAGAGCTCCTCGCACTCGTCGGCCCGGACGAGGACCGCACCGTGCACACCGAGACCGTCGACGGGGTGGACCGTCCCGGAGTGGTCCTGGTCGTCGGCGTCAACGGCACCGGCAAGACCACCACGACGGGGAAGCTCGGCCGGGTGCTCGTGGCAGACGGGAAGTCCGTGATGCTGGGTGCCGCCGACACCTTCCGAGCCGCCGCCGCCGACCAGCTGCAGACCTGGGGCGAGCGCGTGGGGGCCCGCACGGTCCGCGGGCCCGAGGGGGGTGACCCGGCGTCCGTGGCCTTCGACGCGGTCAAGGAGGGCATCCGGGAGGGCGCCGACGTGGTGCTCATCGACACTGCCGGGCGGCTGCACACCAAGACCGGCCTGATGGACGAGCTGGGCAAGGTCAAGCGAGTCGTGGAGAAGCACGGCCCGGTCGACGAGGTGCTGCTGGTACTGGACGCCACCACCGGCCAGAACGGGCTGGTGCAGGCCCGCGTCTTCGCCGAGGTCGTGAACATCACCGGCATCGTGCTCACCAAGCTCGACGGCACGGCCAAGGGCGGCATCGTCGTGGCGGTTCAGCGGGAGCTGGGCGTCCCCGTCAAGCTCATCGGCCTGGGTGAGGGCGCGGACGACCTCGCACCGTTCGAGCCGGGGGCCTTCGTCGACGCCCTCATCGGCGAGTAGTCCTTTCCGGGGGGAGGAGGATCGGTGCCCCGGCCCTCCGTCCCGCCGGTGCCGCTCGTCCGGCGGGGCGGGGCCCTTCCAGCACGGTGCGGATCGCGCAGGGGCAGGCCGCAGAAGGGTTCAGCCCAGGCGCTCCGCCGGCCTGCGCGGCACCACCGCGCGGTGGCTGACATAGGCGAGCGTCCCCAGCACCAGCCGGGCCTCGGGCGGGTGCGTCTGCCGGTCCGGTGACGGCGCGCGGAGCCAGCGTGCCGGGCCGAGGCCGCCGAAGTCCGAGGGCGGAGCGGTGATGTATGCGCCGTCGCCCAGGCAGCGCAGGTCCAGCCCGGTGTCGTCCCATCCCGTCCGGTACAGCAGTTCCGGGAGATCCTCGGCCGCCCCCGGGGCGACCAGGAACCACGCCCGTCCGTGCGGTCCGAGCACCACCGGGCCGGTCGGCAGCCCCATCCGCTCCAGCCGCACCAGGCCACGCCGCCCGGCACCCTCGGACACTTCGAGCACGTCGAAGCCGCGTCCGGTCGGCAGGAGCATCGCCGCTCCGGGGGTACGTGCCCACGCCCGGCCCGCCTCGTCGAGGGTGGCGTCCGGCGGGACCTCCACGGCTCCCGGCAGCGGATGCGCACCCGGCGCCGGGCAGCGGGCCGTGCCGCAGGAGCACTCCGTGCGCCCCCCGCTGCGCGCTGCACGGACCCCGGGAACCACCGCCCATCCCCACAGGCCGGTGTACTCCGCCACTGCCGTGCCCTCCGGCGCGCGCCCGCGCCGCCGTACTCCGGGGCGTGGTTCGCGGAGATCGCGCATCTCCCGGATGCCGCTGCCGATGGCGCCGATCGTGAAGCCCATGCTTCCTCCAACGGGTCCCGGGTGCCGATGGTTACGACCGCTGGTGACGTCTGTGCAGCGGAGGGTGACCGAGGGTGTGTCAGGAGAGTGCGCACGGCCGCTCCGTCCCCGCGTCAAGTCAATCGTGGCTGCCTGGGGAAAGGTTCATTCGAAGGGGTGGCGAATGGTGGCGATTTTGCTCTCGCTCTCGCGTGGGCAGTGATCGTAGGATTACTTTCGGTGTTCACGGATGCAGGATCGCTCGGCGGACGCCTATGCCGGAGGCACGTGGCGCTCCGGGCGCGAAGCGGGCCGGAAGCCGGCCGGAAGGGGGCGTGACACGTGACCGGCGACGGTGACGAGGGCAACGGCGCGCAGAAGCGCCCGAACGAACTGCTCGGTTCGTGGTTCGTGCGCAGCGGCTGGTCGAAGGGCGAGCTGGCGCGCCAGGTGAACCGGCGAGCGCGGCAGATCGGCGCCCACCACATCAGCACCGACACCTCCAGGGTGCGGCGCTGGCTGGACGGCGAGCAGCCGCGCGAGCCGATCCCGCGCATCCTCTCCGAGCTGTTCTCCGAGCGCTTCGGTTGCGTCGTGGCCGTGGAGGAACTGGGCCTGCGGTCCGCGCGGCAGGCGCCGACTGCTTCCGGCATCGACCTGCCGTGGGCCGGCCGGCAGACGGTGTCGTTGATCAACGAGTTCTCGCGCAGCGACCTGATGCTGGGGCGCCGGGGATTTCTCGGCCCGTCCCTGGCCATGGCCGCCGGCTCCGCGCTGGTGGAGCCCATGCAGCGGTGGCTGGTGCCTTCGCCCGCCGTGTTCTCCACCGACACCGGCGCCTCCTGGGGCGGCGGGGCGGACGTGCACCCGCTGCCCGTACCCGCCCAGTCGCGCGGCGGAGTGAGCGAGGGCGGCCCCGGCCCCCGGCAGACCGGCCTCTCCGGTCCCGAGCTGGAGCTGTTGGAACAGACCACCGTGATGTTCCGCCGCTGGGACGCCCAGTGCGGCGGTGGCCTGCGCCGCAAGGCCGTCGTCGGTCAGCTCCACGAAGTCACCGACCTGCTGCAGGAGCAGATCTCCCGCCACGACCACGACCTCGCCGTGCGACTGTTCCGGGTCACTGCCGAGCTGGCGGAACTGGCGGGCTGGATGACCTACGACATCGGCATGCAGCCGACCGCGCAGAAGTACTTCGTGCTCGCGCTGCATGCGGCGAAGGAGGCCGGTGACCGGCCGCTCGGCTCGTTCATCCTTTCCAACATGGGCCGGCAGATGATCCACCTCGGCCGCGCCGAGGACGCGCTGGAACTCATCCACCTCGCCCAGTACGGCAGCCGCGACGCCGCCACCGCGCGCGCCCAGGCGATGCTCCACGCCATGGAGGCCAGGGCGTACGCCAACATGGGCCAGCCGGGCAAGTGCCGCCGTGCCGTGCGGATGGCTGAGGAGACCTTCGCCGACTGTGACGACGACGACCTCGACCCGGACTGGATCCGCTTCTTCTGCGAGGGTGAGCTGCAGGCCGAGATCGCCCATTCCTACCGCGATCTCGCCTACTCCTCGGGTCGCAGCCCCACCTACGTGTCGTTGGCGGAGCCGGCGATGGAACGGGCGGTGGAGCTGTTCGGGCGGGAGGCGTCCCAGGAGGGCGGCGGCCACCAGCGCAGCTACGCGCTGAACCTGATCGGCCTGGCCAGCGTCCACCTGCTCCAGCGCGAGCCGGAGCGCTGCGCAGTCCGCGCCACCGAAGCGATGGCGGTCGCCCGCCGGGTCCGCTCCGAACGGGTCAACAACCGGCTCCGGAAGACGACTGCGACGGCGACCCGGGACTTCGGCCAGGTGCCCGAGGTGGTCCGCCTGGCCGAACGTCTCGCAGACGAGTCACCGGAAGGAG
The DNA here is from genome assembly GCA_000497405.1 of Streptomycetaceae bacterium MP113-05. Lineage (GTDB taxonomy): Bacteria > Actinomycetota > Actinomycetes > Streptomycetales > Streptomycetaceae > Streptomyces. The sequence continues at coordinate 94,739 of KI547038.1, forward strand.
AGACCGCGGCGGCCTGTTGAGCCACCGCCCCGCGAACACCGGCCGCGACGGCCACCCCGGACTGCCCGACTCGGCTCCCCCGCCAGGTCACACCCGGGTGGGTGTCGCGGCCGGTTCACGCGGCCGTAACGCCCGGGACGTCTTCGTCACCCTTGCGAAACCACGCGCCACACCGGCCGAAACGCGCCCCCGCGAATCTGGTGGACCCGGTCCCCAGATCTGTCCCACGGGTCGCAACCGCAAGGAGACGCCCACAGTGAACGGCGCGGATACCGCTTTCGTGTTGATCAGCGCAGCGCTGGTCATGGTGATGACCCCTGGCCTGGCCTTCTTCTACGGGGGCATGGTGCGGGTGAAGAGCACGCTCAACATGCTGATGATGTCCTTCGTCTCGCTGGGCGTGGTCAGCATCCTGTGGGTGTTGTACGGCTATTCCCTGGCCTTCGGTACCGACCACGGCGGGGTCATCGGCAGCCTCGAGCACGTCGGCCTCCGGGGCATCGCCGCGGACACCCTCACCGGCGGCGACGAGGGGATCCCCGTCTTCGCCTTCGCCCTCTTCCAGCTGATGTTCGCCGTGCTCACGCCGGCGCTCATGAGCGGTGCCCTCGCGGACCGCGTCAAGTTCAGCGGCTGGGCGCTCTTCGTCGGGCTGTGGGTCACCCTGGTGTACTTCCCCGTCGCCCACTGGGTGTGGGCCGAGGGCGGCTGGCTCTACGAACTGGAAGTCATCGACTTCGCCGGCGGCACAGCCGTGCACATCAACGCCGGCATCGGCGCTCTCGCCGCCGTCCTGGTCGTCGGAAAGCGGATCGGGTTCACGAAGGACCCGATGCGCCCGCACAGCCTCCCGCTGGTCATGCTCGGCACGGCGCTGCTGTGGTTCGGCTGGTTCGGCTTCAACGCCGGCTCCGCGCTCGCCGCGGACGGCACCGCCGCCACCATGGCCCTCAACACGCAGGTCGCCACCGGCGCCGCCATGCTCGGCTGGCTCGCTTACGAACGTGTCCGGCACGGCGCCTTCACCACACTCGGCGCCGCCTCCGGTGCCGTGGCCGGTCTGGTCGCCATCACTCCGGCGGGCGCGAACGTCTCGCCGCTGGGCGCCATCCTCATCGGCCTCGTCGCCGGCGCGGCCTGCTCGGCCGCCGTCAGCCTCAAGTTCCGGCTGGGTTACGACGACTCACTCGACGTCGTCGGTGTCCACCTGGTCGGCGGGCTCATCGGCACCCTGCTGGTCGGCGTCCTCGCGACCGACGGCGTCGGAGGTCTCACCCAGCTCGGCAAGCAGGCGGCCGGAGCGTTCTCCGTGCTCGGCTTCTCCTTCGCCGTCTCCTGGCTGCTGGCCACACTGGTCCAGGCCACCGTCGGATTCCGGGCCACCGAGGACGACGAGACCACCGGCGTCGACCACGCCTACCACGCCGAGACGGCGTACGACTTCAGCGCCGTCGGTGCCACGGCGGTGGGCCGTTCCGCGGTACCGGCGACACCCTCCGGCGGATCCGCGCCCGGCGGACCGGCCGCGGCCACGCAGGCCGCACCGACCACGAACAAGAAGGTGGAAGCGTGAAGCTCATCACCGCAGTCATCAAGCCGCACCGTCTGGACGAGGTGAAGGAGGCCCTCCAGGCGTTCGGCGTGCACGGCCTGACGGTCACCGAGGCCAGCGGCTACGGGCGCCAGCGCGGACACACCGAGGTCTACCGCGGTGCCGAGTACACCGTCGACCTCGTCCCCAAGGTGCGGGTGGAGGTGCTCGTCGAGGACGACGACGCCGGACAGATCATCGAAGTGATCGTGACGGCGGCGCACACCGGCAAGATCGGCGACGGCAAGGTGTGGTCGGTCCCCGTCGACGCCGCGGTCCGCGTCCGCACCGGTGAACGCGGTCCAGACGCGCTCTAACCCGGGCTGCCGGCCTACGGGCCCCAGCCGCCTCGTTCCCCCCGGGAGCAACGGGGGAACGGGCTGGAGGAGCCCGGGAAACGCACAGAACCGGGGCGGGGGAGCAGGCGCCCCCGCCCCGGCCACGACGTAGGGAGGCAGACCGTGACCGAGAACGGCACCCTTCGGGAACGGGTCCTCGACGGCGAGAGCGCCGGTCCGGCTCGCCGGGAGGCCCTGGCCGGGGCTACCGACGAGTGGCTCGCCACCCTCTACCGCGCCGCCCGGCCACCCGCCGGAACCGCGCTCGCCGCCGTCGGCGGCTACGGCCGTGCCGAACTCTCCCCGGCCAGCGACCTCGACTTGCTCCTCCTGCACGACGACCGCACCGGCCGTGCCGGCGGCGGGGGACGTGGCACACGCAAGGCCGTCGCGGCCCTCGCCGACCGCATCTGGTACCCCGTCTGGGACCACGGGGTGGCACTGGATCACTCCGTCCGCACGCCCACCGAGGCGGCAGGGGCTGCCGGCGCGGACCTGAAGGTCCAGCTCGGCCTGCTCGACATCCGGCACATCGCCGGCGACCCCTCACTCACCGCCGCCGTACGCTCCGCTGCCCTCGCCTCGTGGCGGGCCGACGCTCCGCGCCGCCTTCCCGAACTGCGCGAACTCACCCGTGCACGCACCCGGCGCCACGGCGAACTCAGGTTCCTCCTCGAACCCGACATCAAGGAGGCCTACGGAGGCCTGCGCGACGTCACCGCGCTCCGCGCCGTGGCCGCGTCCTGGCTGACCGACGCACCGCGAGAGGGCCTCGCCGACGCCCGCGCCGCGCTGCTCGACGTACGCGACACCCTCCACCTGATCACCGGCCGCAGCAGCGACCGGCTCGCCCTCCAGGAGCAGGAACAGGTCGCCACCGCGCTCGGCCTGCCCGGAGCCGACGCCCTGCTGCGCCGCGTCTACGAAGCCGCCCGCACCATCGGCTACGCCGCCGACGTCACCTGGCGGGACGTCGACCGCATCCTGCGCTCCCGCTCCCGGCCCGTGCGCACACGGCTGATGCCGGGCTCCCTCGGCGCCCGTACCAAGAAGGCCGCCGCCCAGGAGCGGAGCCCCCTCGCCGACGGCGTCGTCGCATACGACGGGGAGGTCTCCCTCGCACGGACCGCCCGCCCGGACCGGGACCCGGTGCTGCCGCTGCGAGC
>KI547038.1:97843-104518 GCA_000497405.1 Streptomycetaceae bacterium MP113-05
CAGGGCTGCCGCTCAGTCCGCCCGCGCTCCGCCGCGTCGCCCGTGACGCGGCACCGCTGCCCGTGCCCTGGCCGCCGGAGGCCCGGGAGGAGTTCGTCACCCTCCTCGGTGCCGGACCGTCGACGGTGCCGGTGTGGGAAGCGATGGACGCGGCGGGTCTGAGTACCGTGCTGCTCCCCGACTGGGAGCGGGTGCGGTGTCGGCCGCAGCGCAACCCGGTGCACCGCTGGACCGTCGACCGTCACCTGGTCGAGACCGCCGTACGCGCCTCCGCGCTGACCCGCCGGGTGCGGCGGCCCGACCTGCTCCTCGTCGGCGCCCTGCTGCACGACATCGGCAAGGGCTGGCCCGGTGACCACTCCGTCGTGGGGGAGACCATCGCCCGCGACGTGGCCGCCCGGACGGGCTTCGGCGCCGCCGACGCCGACGTCCTGGCCACGCTGGTCCGGCACCACCTGCTGCTCGTCGACACCGCGACCCGGCGTGACCTGGACGATCCGGCAACGGTGCGCTCCGTCGTCTCCGTGGTACGCCGCCGCGACACCCTGGAACTGCTGCATGCCCTGACGGAGGCCGACGCGCTCGCCACGGGCCCGGCCGCCTGGTCCGACTGGCGGGCGGGCCTCGTGTCCGACCTGGTGAAACGGGTGGACGCGGCCCTCGCCGGGGAGCCGCCGGAGCCGGAGACGAGCAACTGTCCGGATCCCCGCACCCTCCGGCTCGGCGCGGAGGCCCGTCGATCCGGCGTCGCCGTGCTGGAGCTCACTCCGGCGGTGACGTCGGGTCACGCGCACGAGCCACGCCCGGCAGCCGGGACGACTGGAGAGGGTGTCACCGGGGCGCCCGGCGTCGAACTGCTGATCGCGCTCGCCGACCGTCCGGGTGCGCTGCCCGCCGTGGCCGGCGTGCTCGCCCTGCACCGCCTCACGGTCCGTTCGGCCGACGTCCGTCTCCTGCCGGCCTCGCCGGACGCCGACCCCACGCCCCGGGACACCGGAGCGCCGCACGGCGGCGGCCGGGTGCTGGTGCTGAGCTGGCGGATCGCCGCCGAGTACGGCGCGCTGCCGTCATCCGACCGGCTCCTCGCCGACCTGCACCGGACCCTGGAGGGCGGACTGCGTATCGAGACCCGGATCGCCGAGCGTGAGGCGGCGTACCGCATGCCGGAGGGTCGCGGTTGGCGCACGCCGCCGCCACGGGTGACCGTTGCCGAGGCCTCCGCCTCCCGCGACGCCACCGTGCTGGAGGTCCGGGCGCAGGACGCCCCCGGGCTGCTGTACCGCATCGCGCGTGCATTCGAGCACGCCCGGGTACGCGTGCGCAGCGCCCACGTCGGTACGCTCGGCGGCAATGCGGTGGACGCCTTCTACGTCACCGATGCCCGCGGTACGCCGCTGACCCCCGAAAGCGCAGCCGGTGTGGCACGCGCCGTCGAACGAGTGCTGGCGTCGCGGGCGGCGGGTGAGGGGACCTGACCGCACTCCGCGCGGGCGGATACCCTTGGGGGGCGACCGCCCGCACCACATCCGACGCGAAGGATCCGCGACCGCCGTGTTCGACACTCTCTCCGATCGCCTCGCAGCGACCTTCAAGAACCTCCGAGGCAAGGGCCGCCTGAGCGAGGCGGACATCGACGCCACGGCGCGCGAGATCCGTATCGCCCTGCTGGAGGCGGACGTCGCGCTGCCCGTGGTCAGGGCGTTCATCAAGCAGGTCAAGGAGCGCGCGACCGGCGCCGAGGTCTCCCAGGCGCTGAACCCGGCGCAACAGGTCGTCAAGATCGTCAATGAGGAACTCGTCGGCATCCTGGGCGGTGAGACGCGCCGGCTGCGGTTCGCCAAGAACCCGCCGACCGTGATCATGCTGGCCGGTCTGCAGGGCGCGGGCAAGACCACCCTCGCGGGCAAGCTGGGCCGCTGGCTGACCTCACAGGGCCACGCGCCGCTCCTGGTGGCCTGCGACCTCCAGCGACCGAACGCGGTCAACCAGCTCTCCGTCGTGGCCGAGCGCGCAGGCGTGGCGATCTTCGCCCCCGAGCCGGGCAACGGCGTCGGCGACCCGGTCAAGGTCGCCGAGGACTCGGTCGTCCACGCCCGCGACAAGCAGCACGACGTGGTCATCGTCGACACCGCAGGCCGCCTCGGCATCGACGAGGAGCTGATGCGGCAGGCGGCCGACATCCGGGACGCGGTGCGTCCGGACGAGGTCCTCTTCGTCGTGGACGCCATGATCGGCCAGGACGCGGTCACCACCGCCGAGGCGTTCCAGGACGGCGTCGGCTTCGACGGGGTGGTGCTGTCCAAGCTGGACGGCGACGCCCGAGGCGGCGCGGCGCTGTCGGTCGCTCAGGTCACCGGCAAGCAGGTCATGTTCGCCTCGAATGGCGAGAAGCTGGACGACTTCGACGCGTTCCACCCGGACCGCATGGCGTCCCGCATCCTCGGCATGGGCGACATGCTCACCCTCATCGAGAAGGCCGAGCAGACCTTCGACCAGCAAGAGGCCGAGAAGATGGCCGCCAAGCTGGCGAAGGGGCCGAAGGAGTTCACTCTCGACGACTTCCTGGCTCAGATGGAGCAGGTCCGCAAGATGGGCTCCATCTCCAAGCTGCTCGGCATGATGCCCGGCATGGGCCAGATGAAGGACCAGATCAACAACATCGACGAGCGGGACGTCGACCGTACCGCCGCCATCATCAAGTCCATGACTCCTGGTGAGCGCGCCGAGCCCACTCTCATCAACGGTTCGCGCCGCGCCCGCATCGCGCGCGGCTCCGGCGTGGACGTCAGCGCCGTGAAGAACCTGGTGGAGCGGTTCTTCGAGGCCCGCAAGATGATGTCGAAGATGGCCCAGGGCGGCGGCATGCCGGGGATGCCGGGGATGCCAGGCATGCCGGGTGCGGGCGGCGGGCGGAAGAAGGGCAAGCAGCAGAAGAAGGCCAAGGGCAAGCGCCAGTCCGGCAACCCGATGAAGCGCAAGCAGGATGAGCAGGCCGCCGCGCAGCGGCGTGCCGAGGGCGGTCAGAGCGGGGCGTTCGGTCTGCCGGGCGCGGGCGAGGGCGCCGGCGATTTCGAGCTGCCGCAGGAGTTCAAGAACATGCTCCCGCCGAAGTGAGGCGCGCGCGGGGGATGATGTGAGGATGCGCGTCTACATCCGTCCCCCGCGTCTCGAGGACGAGCGGGTCTACAGCGAGGCCGTCGTACGATCGGCCGATCATCTCCGTCCGTGGAACCCGGTCGAGCCGGACGGCCTGCCCGACCTGGTGCGTCGGCAGGGCCCGGTGCTGCGGTCGTTCCTGATCTTCGACCGGGAGGACGACGGCCTGGTGGGGCGGGTGAACGTGGCCAACATCGTCCGTGCCCGATTCCGCAACGGTTCCCTGGGCTACGACAGCTACCTGCCCTACGCCGGCACCGGCCGGATGACCGAGGGGATGCGGCTGATCCTCGACCGCTGCCTCACGGAGGACCAGAACGGTCTGGGACTGCACCGGCTGGAGATCAACGTCCAGCCGGAGAACGAGCGGTCCCGGGCCATGGCTGAGCGGCTCGGCTTCCGCTACGAGGGTTTCTCGCCCCGGATGCTCTTCCTGGGGGGCGCCTGGCGGGATCACGAGCGCTACGCGCTGACCGCGGAGGAGTGGCCGGGCCTCTCCTGAGGCCCGGCGTCGCGCGCGCCCGCACAGGCACAGTGCCGGGACGCGGGCCAGGCCCGGGCCAGAGGGGGGAGGGGGCGAAGGACCTAGACGCGGGCGACGACGTAGCGGAAGAGGTTCGGCATCCACACCGTGCCGTCCTTCCGGCGGCACGGGCCGAGCGCTGCGGTCATCTCCTCGCGTACCCGCGCCTCGTCGGTCGTGTCCACGGCTGAGTCGTACAGGCCGGTGGACAGCAGCCCGCGTACCGCGCTGGCCATGTCCGCATAGCCGAACGGGCAGGACACCCGGCCCGATCCGTCCAGCCGCAGGCCTGCCGTACGGGCGAGTTCCTCCAGGTCGTCGCGGCCGCCGGGCTGCCAACATCCGGGAGCGTTGCCCACTCCGCGTTCGGGCTGCACCGCCGCCATCCGCGCAGCCACCTGCAGTACGGCCGCCGCACCGCACCGTTCGGCCGGGCCCCAGCCCGCGAGCACCACCGGGGTGCCCCGTTCGAGTGAGGACGTCGTCCGGGACAACGTCTCTGCTGGGGGCAGGGCGTCGAACGCGGTCACCACCGTCGGCAGCGGATCGCGGAGCGGGGGGTCGTCCTCCGGGCGGGCCCACACCAGACGAACGTCCCAGCTACCTGGGCGGGCCCCCGGATCCGGCATGAGCCGCTCGCGGGCGAGGGCCAGCCGGGTCTCGTCCGGTTCGATCCCGGTGACGGACGCACCGCGTGCGGCTGCGAGGAGCAGTGCCAGCCCCGAACCGCAGCCGAGATCCAGTACATGCGACGGGGACCCGACCTCCAACCGGGCGTACACCGCCTCGTAGAGCGGGGCGAGCATCCGTTCCTGGATCTCGGCCCAGTCGCGGGCGCGCTGCGGGTGGTGGATCAGCGTGGGTGTCATAAGAGCGCCTCGATCCGTGGGTCCGCTGCGAGATTTTCGACGTACGGACCCGGCACCCCGGCATCGCCGAACTCCGCCGTACCATGCGCTGGGGCGAGGCCGCGGCGCGGAATCATGCTAAGAGTCACCTGGGGCCACGGCATCCGGGAAGACGCCCGACGGTCACGTCGCCGGGAACCGGTGCCCGCAGGTCTGCGTCCCCGTGAAGACCGGGAGCGAGCACCGTCCGCGGCGGGAACCGGGAAGAATCCGCACGTCGTGGTGTGCCGAAGGTGCACGAATCGGAAATAGATCCGGGAATGCGTCGTCTGTTCGCCTTCTCCGCAGATCGGCTCACCCGTCTCGTTCGCGTCCATCGGAGTGAACTGACCGGTACGGGAAAATTATTTGGGATGGCCCCTAATCGGAACACCGGGGCACCTTCGCTCGTTGTTCACGACGTGAGCACGACACCACCAGTTCTCGCCGCCGAACTGGCAGCCGCATGGGCCGACATTCAACGGCACCACTCCGAGCTGCCGGACCTGGCCGCGCCCGAATCACTCATCGGAGAGTCCTCGTCCGCCTGCGGCGCCGAACTCTCCTTCGAACGGCTGCTGCACGAGGCGGTGCACGGCATCGCCGCCGCGCGCGGCGTGCGTGACACCTCCCGTGCCGGCCGCTACCACAACCGCCGGTTCCTCGCGATCGCCGAGGAGCTGGGTCTGGACCACCCCGACGAGCCGCATCCGAGTAGCGGCTTCTCCCTGGTGACTCTCCCCCCGGCCACCCGGCGGCGTTACCGCGCCACGGCCGAACGCCTGCATCGCGCGCTCAAGGCGCACGACGCGGCCACCACCACCGAGGGTGGTCGCAGCTTCCGCGGCCCGGCCGCCCGGCACGGTTCCTCCGGGGGCGGCGTGCGGGTGAAGGCGGTCTGCGACTGTGGGCGGAACGTCAGGGTCGTCCCCTCCGTGCTGGCGCAGGCGCCCATCGTGTGCGGCGCCTGTGGCAAGCCCTTCCGTATCCCGGACGCCGCGCCGTCCAAGGAACCCATGGTCGTCGCCGGCTGAACCAGTCGGTGGCGGCCACGCGGTCCGGGGGTGCGGTCACCCGCCGTGCCGTGGGGGAGTGCCGCGAAGGTGGCCTGCCCCGGCGCACAGGCGCTCCCCGGCACCGGCGCACGGACGCCCCGCTCCCTCAGATGCCCCTTCCGGGGCTCGCCACCCGGGTTCGGCCCGATGGGTGAGGTGTGGCATCATGGGTCGCTGTACTCGACAGCCGCACAGGATCCCTCTCTCCTCCGGCTGACGCGTCCGTCGGGCGTCAGGACACCACAACCCCACGTGGCGCTCCGCCGCGCCCAACCACGTCAAGACCAGGAGACACCACACCCGTGGCAGTCAAGATCAAGCTGAAGCGACTGGGCAAGATCCGTTCGCCGCACTACCGCATCATCGTCGCCGACTCGCGCACCCGCCGCGACGGCCGCGCCATCGAGGAGATCGGTCTGTACCACCCGGTGCAGAACCCCTCCCGCATCGAGGTCGACTCCGAGCGTGTCCAGTACTGGCTGGGTGTCGGCGCGCAGCCGACCGAGCCCGTGACGGCCATCCTCAAGGTCACCGGCGACTGGCAGAAGTTCAAGGGCCTGCCGGCTCCCGAGCCGATGAAGGTCGCCGAGCCGAAGGCCGACAAGAGGGCCCTCTTCGAGGCTGCGGCCAAGGAGTCCTCGGACCAGCCCAAGGGTGAGGCCATCACGCAGAAGGCCAAGAAGTCCGACAAGGGCGAGAAGAAGGCGGACGAGGCCAAGGCCGACTCCGCTGCGGCCGCCTCCGAGTCGACCGAGGCCTGAGGATGCTCGAGGAAGCCCTCGAGCATCTCGTGAAGGGCATCGTCGACAACCCCGACGAAGTGCAGGTCGCCGAGCGCAACCTGCGCCGCGGGCGCGTGCTCGAGGTCCGGGTGCACCCCGACGACCTCGGCAAGGTCATCGGCCGCAACGGCCGCACGGCCCGCGCGCTGCGCACCGTCGTGGGTGCCCTCGGCGGCCGTGGTGTCCGCGTCGACCTCGTCGACGTGGACCAGGTCCGCTGAGCAGCAGCACGCTGAGCAGCACCTTGCACCACCGGCAGCGGCCGGGGGCGG
>KI547038.1:104528-109012 GCA_000497405.1 Streptomycetaceae bacterium MP113-05
CTGGGCACCGACCCGCCCGGCGTCGGACCGCTCACCATCGAGACCGGCCACGTCCACAGCGGCAGACTGCTGCTGCGCTTCGCAGGCGTGCGGGACCGTACCGGAGCGGAGGCGCTGCGCAACACCCTGCTGGTGGCGGAGGTGGATCCGGAGGAACACCCCGAGGACCCGGAGGAGTTCTACGACCACCAGCTCGTCGATCTCGACGTCGTCACCCGAGCGGGCGTGGCCGTGGGCCGGATCGAGGAGATCGCCCACCTGCCGAGCCAGGACCTGCTGGTCGTCCGCCGGCCGAACGACCAGCAGGTCCTGATTCCGTTCGTCACCGCGATCGTCCCCGAGGTCGACCTGTCCGAGCAGCGGGTCGTCGTCGACCCGCCTCCAGGCCTCCTCGAGGAGGGCGGGGACGCGTGAGGCTCGACGTCGTCACGATCTTCCCGGAGTACCTGGAGCCGCTGAACGTCTCCCTGGTCGGCAGGGCCCGGTCCCGCGGGCAACTGGACGTACGGGTCCACGACCTGCGTGGGTGGACGCACGACCGGCACCACACGGTGGACGACACCCCCTACGGCGGTGGGCCGGGCATGGTGATGAAGCCCGAACCGTGGGGCGAGGCCCTGGACGACGTCATCGCCTCCGGTATACCGGAGCAGGGCGACCCGGTGCTCGTCGTCCCCACCCCCAGCGGCCGCTCCTTCACCCAGGAACTCGCCGTCGAACTTGCCGCCGCGCCCTGGCTGATCTTCTTGCCCGCCCGCTACGAGGGCATCGACCGCCGAGTGGTCGGGGAGTACGGGTCTCGCCTGGACGTGCGCGAGGTCTCCATCGGCGACTACGTACTCGCCGGGGGAGAGGCTCCGGTGCTCGTGATAGTGGAGGCGGTCGCCCGGCTGCTGCCCGGCGTGCTGGGCAACGCCGAGTCGCACCGCGACGACTCCTTCGCGCCCGGGGCGATGGCCGGGCTGCTGGAGGGCCCCGTCTACACCAAGCCCCCGCAGTGGCGCGGGCACGGGATCCCCGAGGTACTGGTCAGCGGGCACCACGGCAAGATCGCCCGCTGGCGTCGCGACCAGGCACTGGCTCGTACGAGCGCCAACCGCCCCGACCTGATCGAGGCGTGCGACCCCGTTCGTCTCGACAAGCACGACCGGGACACACTCGCCGGGCTCGGGTGGGAGGTGGGCCCGGAGGGCCGATTTGGGCGCGGGCCGGAGCCCGTGGAAGAATAGGCCGCTGCCTCACGACCGGCGCGCGACCCTGCCACGGGGGGACGAACGCCACGCCGGAGCGGAGGCGACCGTACACCCGTCACGTATCACGATGTTCCGCCGATGACCTGTGGCATCGGCGAGGAAAGCAGACGACATGTCCCACCTGCTCGACAACGTCGACGCGGCTTCGCTGCGCGACGACGTCCCCGCCTTCCGTCCGGGCGACACCGTCAACGTTCACGTCCGCGTGATCGAGGGCAGCCGTTCCCGTGTGCAGCAGTTCAAGGGCGCGGTCATCCGCCGCCAGGGCGACGGCGTGCGCGAGACCTTCACCGTGCGCAAGGTCAGCTTCAGCGTCGGCGTCGAGCGCACCTTCCCCGTGCACACCCCGATCGTCGAGAAGATCGAGGTCGTCACTCGCGGTGACGTCCGCCGGGCGAAGCTCTACTACCTCCGTGATCTGCGCGGCAAGGCCGCCAAGATCAAGGAGAAGCGCCAGAACTGATCTCGAACGTGCGAACGGAGCGCGGCCGCGCGAAGACCCCGGAACCGGGTCGTCGTCGCCGGTCGCGCTCTTTTCGGCCGACCACGACCGCCCTTTCGGTCCTCGCGGCGGTCTTGCTGGCCGGTGTCTTCGTGGTGCAGCCTTATTCGATCCCTAGTTCGTCGATGGCGCCGACCTTGAGGGTGGGGGACCGGGTCCTGGTGAACAAGTTGGCCTACCGGTTCGGGGACCGTCCCGAACGCGGGGACGTGGTGGTGTTCGACGGCAGGGGAAGCTTCCTGCCCGCGGACGCCGCGGACGACGGCGTTCTCCGCGGTCTGTCGCGGCGGTTCGGATCGGCTCTCGGCTTGTCCGATCCCTCGGACACGGAGTACGTGAAGCGCGTCGTCGGAGTCGGCGGCGACCGAGTGCGGTGCTGTGACGGCCGGGGAAGACTCGTGGTGAACGGCGAACCACTGACCGAGGCGTATCTTCATCCAGGCGACGTCGCCTCCGCGGTGCGGTTCGACATCCGGGTCCCCGAAGGCAGACTGTGGGTCATGGGCGATCACCGCTCCGACTCCAGCGACTCCCGGGACCACCTCGGGCAGCCCGGGGGCGGCACCGTGCCACTGGGCCGGGTCATCGGCCGGGCCGACTGGACCGGGTGGCCGCCGGGCCGCTGGACGGCTCTCTCCGCCCCCTCCCGTGGTACGGCCCCGAAGGCGGATGCGCGTGGGTAGGCGCGGGCGGTCCGGCGGCCACCACAGAGATGTCGAGAGCCCTCCGCCGGAGCCGGCCGCCGAGTCGCAGGCCACACTGCGCGGCCCCGGTGAGGGCCGTGCCGACCGACGGCGTGCCGCCAAGCGGATCAAACGGCGCCGCCGCCTCTCGGTGACCAAGGAGATCCCGATCCTGATCGGCATCGCCCTGGTGATCGCGCTGGTGCTGAAGACCTTCCTGGTCCAGGCATTCGTGATCCCCTCCGGGTCCATGGAGCAGACGATCCGCATCGGCGACCGGGTCCTGGTCGACAAGCTGACTCCGTGGTTCGGGGCCAAGGCCGAACGCGGTGACGTCGTGGTCTTCGAGGACCCCGGGGGCTGGCTGGGGGACGAGCAGCAGCCGGCCGGCGAACCGGCCGGGGTGAGCCAGGTGAAGGACGTGCTGACGTTCGTCGGGCTGCTGCCGTCGGACGACGAACAGGACCTCATCAAACGGGTCGTGGGGGTCGGCGGCGACCGGGTGCGCTGCTGCGATCCGGACGGCAGGGTGACTGTCAACGGCAGCGCCGTCACCGAGCCGTACGTCTATCCGGGGGACGCGCCCTCCACGATGGAGTTCGACGTCACGGTCCCCGAGGGCCGCGTGTTCGTCATGGGAGACCACCGTGGCAACTCGGCAGACTCCCGGTACCACCTCGATTCCGCGGGCCGGGGTACGGTGCCGGAAAAACTGATCGTCGGCCGAGCCGTGGTCGTGGCCTGGCCGGTCGGCCACTGGCAGCGGCTGTCGGAGAACGATACCTTCGCCGCCGTGCCGGAATCCTCCGGCACGAAGGCGTCCGCACAAGCTGCCGAGGAGAACCGAAGGAGTGGGCTGCCGAGTCCTGCGGACCTCTCGCTCGTTGTCACAGTGGTGGGTCTGGCCCGATACCGGGACCGACGAGAGCGCAGTGTGAGGAGTGAGAGTGGGGGACATGGGCGTCGGTGCGCGGTCCGGTCACGGCTATCCCGAGGGAACCGAGGAAGACGGTCACGGGCCGCGGCAGGCGGTGGATGACGGTCGGCCGGTCCTGCAGGGAGGCGAGACGGACATCTTGGATGCGTCGGGCACAGGCGGTTCGGGGGACTCGGAAGCCGGGAGTGGCGCCGGCGGCGACACCCCGAAGGGCGGCGAGGAAGTCGTGGGCGGGGGGCGCCCGAAGAAGCAGCCCCGGCCGTTCTGGAAGGAACTGCCCCTGCTCATCGGCATCGCGCTGGTGCTGGCGCTGGTGATCAAGACGTTCCTCCTCCAGGCCTTCTCCATCCCGTCGGAGTCGATGCGGGACACCCTCAAGATCGGTGACCGGGTCCTGGTCGACAAGCTCACGCCGTGGTTCGGTGCGGAGCCGGAACGCGGCGAGGTCGTGGTCTTTCACGACCCGGGCGGCTGGCTGCCCGACATTCCCACCGAGCAGAACGCCGTGCAGAAGGTGTTCAGCTTCGTCGGCCTGATGCCCTCCGCCGACGAGCAGGACCTGATCAAGCGGGTCATCGCAGTCGGCGGTGACACCGTTTCGTGCAGCCGCGGCGGTCCCGTGAAGGTGAACGGCACCGTCCTGAAGGAGCCGTACCTGAAGCCGGGCAGTACCGCGTGTGACGACAAGCCGTTCGGACCGGTCACCGTGCCCGAGGACCACATGTGGGTGATGGGCGACAACCGGCAGAACTCGCGTGACTCCCGCTATCACCAGAGCGGTCCCCAGAGAGGAGCGGTGCCGACCGAGGAAGCCATCGGCCGTGCGGTGGTGGTGGCCTGGCCCCTCGACCGGTGGGCGACGCTCCCCGTGCCGGAGACCTTCGGGCAGAAGGGCGTCACCGCCAAGGCGGCCGGAGCGACGCCGGCCGTGATGGGCGTCGCCGGAGCGGTGCCCCTGGTGCTGTGGCGCCGACGGAGGCGTGCCGTCCTGAACCCGCCGCACGGTGGCCGAGCGGACCGGTCCGTCGCCGGTCCCTGACCCCAGGCCCGGAACGGCGCAGGCCCGGCCCCACTGGGGCCGGGCTGTCGCCGTTCCGGGGCGATCCGCC
>KI547038.1:109165-120260 GCA_000497405.1 Streptomycetaceae bacterium MP113-05
GGGGGCGCCCGGCTCCTCCTGTCTGCCGGGGACCGCACCGTCACCGGTAGGGTTCGCCCAGACCTCCGGCGGGGTCGGGCGCCCGTGGCCGCCTGCGGTCCGGAGACGAGGCGGCGACGACCCGGGAGCGCAGGAATGGGCAACGCAGTACGTACCGGCGGTACGCGGCAGCGCCGGACAGCGGGTGACACCCTCTCCGGCCTCGCCGTGGCGATCGGCTGCGTGCTCTTCCTCGGCGGCTTCGTCTGGGGCGCCTTCGTCTACCAGCCGTACACGGTGCCGACCAAGTCGATGGCACCGACCATTGAGGCGGGTGACCGGGTGCTGGCGGAACGTATCGGCGGCGAGGAGGTGCACCGCGGCGACGTCGTCGTCTTCCAGGACTCCGTCTGGGGCGACGTCCCGATGGTGAAGCGCGTCGTGGCGCTGGGAGGCGATCGGGTGACCTGCTGCGACGGTGGCGGCCGGATCACCGTGAACGGCGAAGCCGTGGCCGAGGGCTACCTCACGAAGGACGACCGGGCCTCCATGGGCAGCTTCGACGAGAGGGTGCCGGACGGCACCCTCTTCCTGCTCGGCGACCACCGGGCGACATCCCAGGACTCGCTGATGCGCCTGGAGGGCGACGCCGACCACTGGGCCGTGCCGCGCGGAGCCGTGGATGCTCGTGTGGACGCGACCGCCTGGCCGCTGGAAGGTATCGGCATGGTCCAGCGACCGGAGGGCTTCGCACAGCTCCCCGGCGGCGTGTCGGAACCCGGACCGCTGGTCCCCGTGCTGATCGCCGTTCTCGCGGGTACCGTCCTGATCATGGGAGGAGCGGCGCACGGGCCGATCTCGCGCCGTTCCGCGTCCGCCTCGCTCGGCCGCCGCCGGAGCTGACGCACAATAGGGGCACGCACGGCTGAAGGGGAACACGCCATGAGCGCCGAGGACCTCGAGAAGTACGAGACCGAGATGGAGCTCAAGCTCTATCGCGAGTATCGCGATGTCGTCGGGTTGTTCAAGTACGTGATCGAGACCGAACGCCGCTTCTACCTCACCAACGACTACGAGATGCAGGTGCACTCGGTCCAGGGAGAGGTCTTCTTCGAGGTGTCGATGGCCGACGCCTGGGTCTGGGACATGTACCGGCCCGCACGGTTCGTGAAGCAGGTTCGGGTACTCACCTTCAAGGACGTGAACATCGAGGAGCTCAACAAGAGCGAACTCGACCTTCCGGAGGACTCCGGCTTCAAGGGCTGAGGGTCCGCGGGCCGACCAGTGCCCACCGGCCCGTCTCCACCGGGCCTCACAGCAGTGTGGTCCGACCACGCCACTCGGCCGCTCCTCTCGGCCCCCCCCGTCCCATCCGGTCGTGTTCCGTCTGCCCGGAGTGGCGGCCGGCTCCCCGGGCGGGTGACGAAGTTGTTCACAGAGGGTCACACGTCCACAGATCCGGAGCGGAGGGCGGCGCCGTCCGCCGCTCTCCGTCACAGTCGGTGACGGAGGTGGTCCGACATGAACGCCCGAGGAGCTCTCGGCCGCTACGGCGAGGACCTGGCCGTCCGCAGGCTGCGTGCCGCAGGTATGGCCGTGCTGGAGCGCAACTGGCGCTGCACCGCTGGTGAGATCGACATCGTCGCGCGTGACCGGGACGCATTGGTGGTGTGCGAGGTCAAGACGCGTCGCGCCGGCGGCTACGAACATCCGATGGCCGCCGTCACCCCGGCCAAGACCGCCCGGCTACGGCGCCTCGCCTCGTGCTGGCTCACCGAGCGCTGGCTCACCCGGTACGGTCGTCCGCCCGTCGGCGGCATCCGGCTGGACGTCGTCGGCGTGCTGCTGCCGGCCCGGGGAGCGCCGCTGGTCCAGCACGTGCGAGGGGTGGACTGATGGGGTTCGCCCGCACCTGCTCCGTCGCCCTGGTCGGTGTGGAGGGCGTTCCGGTGGAGGTCCAGGCGGACCTCGAACCGGGCGTCGCCGGCTTCACCCTGGTGGGGTTGCCGGACAAGAGCCTGGTCGAGAGCCGCGACCGGGTCCGTGCGGCAGTGGTGAACTCCGGCGCCGAGTGGCCGCAGAAGAAGCTCACCGTCGGCCTCAGCCCGGCCTCCGTCCCGAAGGGCGGCAGTAGTTTCGACCTCAGCGTGGCGTGTGCCGTCCTCGGCGCCGCCGAACGGATCGATCCACGCACGATCGCGGACCTGATGATGTTCGGTGAACTGGGCCTCGACGGCCGGGTACGCCCCGTCAGAGGCGTGCTGCCCGCCGTGCTCGCCGCAGCCGACGCCGGGTACCGCCAGGTGGTCGTCCCCGAGCAGGCCGCCGCCGAGGCGTCCCTGGTCCCCGACGTCTCCGTGCTCGGAGTACGCAGCCTCCGACAACTCATCGCCGTCCTCACCGACGAGCCGGTGCCGGACGAGGAGGAACAACGTGCCGAGATGCGTCCCGATCCGCTGGCGGCGGTCGTCACCGGATCGGCCCTGGGAGCCGTCGCGGCCGAGGAACCCCCACTCGACCTGGCTGACGTCGCAGGTCAGACGACCGCTCGGGCAGCTCTGGAAATCGCCGCCGCCGGCCGTCATCACCTCTTCCTGAAGGGGCCGCCGGGCGCGGGCAAGACCATGCTGGCCGAGCGGCTGCCCGGTCTGCTGCCGCCGCTCACCGGCAAGGAGGCGCTGGAGGTGACCGCCGTCCATTCGGTCGCGGGGACGCTGCCCACCGGACGCCCTCTGGTGGAACGCCCGCCGTACTGCGCCCCGCACCATTCGGCGACCACGGCCGCCCTGGTCGGCGGCGGCACCGGCCTCCCGCGGCCCGGCGCCGTGTCGCTCGCCCACCATGGGGTTCTCTTTCTGGATGAGGCGGCAGAGTGCAGCGGACGTGTACTGGACGCCATGCGTCAGCCTCTCGAGTCCGGCCACGTGGTCGTCGCGCGGGCCGGCGGGATGATGCGGATGCCCGCCAGGTTCGTGCTGGTGATGGCGGCGAACCCCTGTCCGTGCGGCCGTCACGGGGTCCGGGGCGGTGCTTGCGAGTGCCGGCCGTCGATCGTCCGCCGCTACCGGGCACGCCTGTCGGGCCCACTCATGGACCGCGTCGACCTGCGGGTCACCGTCGACCCGCTGGCCCGTTCGGAGCTCACGGCGGTGGGTGAAGGGGAGAACACCACCATCGTCGCGGCCCGGGTGCTGGCCGCCCGGGAGCGTGCCGCCGCCCGTTACGCCGACACGCCGTGGACCGTCAATCAGCAGGTCCCCGGACACGCGCTGCGCACCCGCTGGCCCCTCCCACCCGGAGCGCTGACCCGGGCGGAGGACGACATGGACCGCGGACTGCTCACGGCGCGCGGCCTGGACCGGGTGCTGCGCGTGGCGTGGACGGTCGCGGACCTCGCCGGGCACGACCGGCCGACGCGCGAGGACGTCGACCGGGCGCTCGAGATGCGCACCGGTGTGCGTCGCGGTGTCGCTGCTCGGGAGACGGTCCGATGACTCCCCGTCCCTCGGCCCCGGACGCTGCGGAACGAAGCGCCCTGGCCGCTCTCACCCGTATCGCCGAACCTGGGGACCAAACGGTCAGCAGGTGGCTGGAGACCTACGGGCCGAGTGAGGTCGTCCGTCGTCTCCAGAAGGGTGGGGCCGGTCCGCCGGGCTCGTCCAAGCGGCGTTGGGAGGGCCTCAGACTGCGGGCGGCGAAAGCGAGGCCGGAAGCAGACCTCGCCGCGATCGCCGCCCTCGGGGGTCGCTTCCTGTGCCCCGGAGACGGGGAGTGGCCGGGGCAGCTCGACGACCTCGGCCTCAGCCGGCCGTACGGCCTGTGGGTCCGGGGGGCGCCCTCGTTGCGCTTCTGGGCACTGCGCTCGGTGGCTGTCGTGGGAGCCAGGGCGTGCACCGACTACGGCATGCACGTCGCCGCTGCTCTGAGTGCGGGTCTTGCTGCCCATGGCTGGACCGTGGTGTCGGGAGCCGCCTACGGCATCGACGGCGCGGCGCACCGCGGGGCGCTGGGTGCGGGCGGCGCCACGGTCGGCGTGCTGGCTTGTGGCGTCGACGCCGCCTATCCGCCCGGGCACGCGGACCTGATCCGGCGCACCGCAGAGTACGGCTTGCTGGTCGCGGAGCTGCCACCCGGTTCCCATCCCACCCGAAGCCGGTTCGTGCTGCGGAACAGGGTGATCGCAGCCCTCACCCGCGGCACCGTCGTGGTGGAAGCCGAGGTGCGCAGCGGCTCGCTGGTCACCGCCCGCCGGGCCCGTGACCTGAACCGCGTCGTGATGGGAGTGCCCGGCCCCGTCACCTCCGGTCTTTCCGCTGGAGTCCACCGACTGCTCCAGCACGACGGCGGCTGCCTCGTCACCGACCCGGACGAGGTGGTCGAGCTGGTCGGGGAGATGGGAGATATCGCGCCGGACCCGGAGGTGCCGGTGCTCCCCCGCGACCTGCTGCCGCCGGAGGCCGCCCGTGTCCTGGAGGCGCTGCCGGCGCGGGCGGCGGCCACCGTCGGTCGGCTGGCGGCTGCCTCGGCCACCCCAGCCGACCGGGTGCTGGTCCGTCTCCATGAACTGCGGGCGCTGGGTTTCGTCGGTTCTGCAGGGGAGCGCTGGTGGCTGCTCGACCCCTCACCACGGGCGGACGGCGGGCCGTAACCGAACCGGCCCCGAAGGAGGCACTCCATCGGGTGACACGGCGGTCCTTGAACTGCGACTCCCGGGTGAAAGGGTGATGGCGGCGCGCGGGTGAGCCTCTGCGTATCCACACCCCCGGGGTCCGTCCCGCCAGCGGCGTTACCCGAGGGTGCGGGCAGCGGAACGTCTGTGTGCGCGCGGCACCCCTCCGTGCTTGCACATCGCGACACCTCCGTCACGTTACGCTCACGCCCCATCGGAAGACCTCTCAGAACGGCTCAAGGCGACGAATGCCCCAGCACAACTCCGGGCCGAACCGTACGGCCACCGGCGCAGGACCGGTCGCAGTCGAGGACGCTGCGCCCGGAACGGCTCCCGGTTCGCTCGACGAGCTGTGGCGGTCGTACAAGGGGACGGGCGACGACCGGCTGCGGGAGCAGCTCATCCTGCACTACTCGCCGCTGGTGAAGTACGTCGCCGGGCGTGTCAGCGTCGGACTGCCGTCGAACGTGGAACAGGCCGACTTCGTCTCGTCCGGCGTCTTCGGGCTGATCGACGCGATCGAGAAGTTCGATCCGAGCCGCTCCATCAAGTTCGAGACCTACGCGATCACCAGGATTCGCGGGGCCATGATCGACGAGCTGCGGGCGATGGACTGGATCCCGCGTTCCGTACGGCAGAAGGCTCGTGCGGTCGAGCGCGCTTACGCCACGTTGGAAGCCTCACTGCGGCGCACCCCTTCCGAGACGGAGGTGGCCGCGCAGATGCAGATCACGGTCGACGAGCTGCACGCCGTCTTCAGCCAGATGTCCCTCACCAACGTGGTGGCACTGGAGGAGCTGCTGCACGTCGGGGGGGAGTCCGGTGACCGGCTCAGCCTCGTCGACACGCTGGAGGACACGACCGCCGACAATCCGGTCGAGGTCGCCGAGGACCGCGAACTGCGCCGTCTCCTGGCAAGAGCCGTGAACACCCTTCCGGACCGGGAGAAGACCGTGGTCACCCTCTACTACTACGAAGGCCTCACCCTGGCCGAGATCGGCCAGGTGCTCGGCGTCACCGAGAGTCGCGTGAGTCAGATCCACACCAAGTCCGTGCTGCAACTACGCGGCAAGCTCGCCGAAGTGGGTCGCTGAATCGCTCCTTCCGTCCGTAGAGTGGACGGGTGCCCAGGATTCGAGCGGCCTCTGTGGTCGAGCACCGGACGATGCAGCGCGCCGCGTTGCTGGACGCGGCACGCTCCCTGCTCTCCGAGGGAGGCACCGACGCTCTGACCTTCCCGGCGCTCGCCCGCCGCACCGGTCTGGCCCGCTCCTCGGTCTACGAGTACTTCCGTTCCAGGGCTTCCGTCGTCGAGGAACTCTGTGCCGTCGACTTCCCCCGGTGGGCAGCCGAGGTCGAGGCCGCGATGGCGGAGGCGGACGCAGCGGAAGCCCGGGTAGAGGTGTATGTACGCAGTCAGCTCGCGCTGATCGGAGACCGACGGCACCGGGCTGTCGCTGCGATCTCGGCCGGCGAGCTCGACCCCGGTGCCCGGGAGAAGATCCGCGCCGCACACGGCGGCCTGATCTCGATGATCGTCGATGCGCTGGCGGAGCTCGGACATGCGGAGCCGCGTCTGGCGGCCGTGCTTCTGCAGGGGGTCGTCGACGCGGCCGTGCGGCGTATCGAGCTCGGGGCTGCGGAGCCGCCCGAGACGGTCACCGAGGCGGCCGTCGCCATGGCGCTGGGAGCGGTCCGGGCCTGACCCGTCGGCACGTTCCCGGGCTGCACGTTCCTGGGCTCCGGTACCCCCACGAACGGCAGCAGCCGGACCCGCCCGGCCCGCAGCATCCAGTCCGGTATCACGGACATCGGGTCCAGGTACCGCTCACCGCGCAGCAGCCCCCAGTGCAGGCACGCCTGCGCACAGTGGAACCCGTTCCCCTGTACCCGGCCCACGACATCGCCCGCTCCCAGTACCTCGCCCACCGTCACCGAGGCGTCTACCGGCTCGTACGTCACCCGCAGCGGCGGCTCACGCGTACCTGTCAGTGTCAGGACCACCACACCCCTCCCTGCCACCGGCCCGGCGAACGTGACCCGCCCTGCGCCGACGGCTCGCACCGTTGCTCCGGGAGCGGTGCTCAGGTCGACACCGCGGTGGCCGGCCGCCCACGGTGCCGGAGGCGGATCCCATCCGCGCACCATCGCGGGGCGTGACGCTCCGGGCGTCCCGGTCACCGGCCAGCTCCGATGCGCACGCGCACCGGTGGGCGCCTGCCTCCCGCTCCCTCCGTCGTCCGTCCGGCCGTCCGCGCGTGCGACCTCCGGCCACGGCCCCCGCACGGTCGGTGCAGCGAGCACGCTCACCGCTGCCAGCACGGCCGGTACGGTCACGGCGAGCCGCCACGGAACACTGAGTCCCCTTCGCATGCCACCACCGTGCCCCGGGACCCGTTGTCTCCGCCGAGGCCCGGGTGAATCGGTGGACAGCGGCACACCTGTGGACAGTTCGCTCACTCGTTGGGGTGACGCGAAGGCGGCCATCGCCGTGGTCGCAGGCAGTTCCGGAGGTCCCGTACACTTCTGATGGCGATCCGGGTCACCGGATCGACTTCGCACGCCCCGCCACCCTCACCCGGTGGCCGCGTCTCTCGGTCCTGGGAAGATCCGGCACGGAGCCTCCCAGGCGCAGCGCGTCAGGGGCGTCAGGCGCGACGCCCGCCCCGGGCCGTCGTGGGACAACCGAGACACGAAAACAAGGAGAACGGCCATGGCCGTCGTCACGATGCGGGAGCTGCTGGAGAGCGGCGTCCACTTCGGGCACCAGACCCGTCGCTGGAACCCGAAGATGAAGCGCTTCATCTTCACCGAGCGCAACGGCATCTACATCATCGACCTGCTCCAGTCGCTGTCGTACATCGACCGCGCCTACGAGTTCGTCAAGGAGACCGTCGCGCACGGCGGCTCCATCATGTTCGTCGGCACCAAGAAGCAGGCCCAGGAGGCCATCGCCGAGCAGGCCACCCGCGTGGGCATGCCCTACGTGAACCAGCGCTGGCTCGGCGGCATGCTGACCAACTTCTCGACCGTCTACAAGCGGCTGCAGCGGCTCAAGGAGCTCGAGCAGATCGACTTCGAGGATGTGGCCGCTTCGGGCCTCACCAAGAAGGAACTGCTGGTTCTCTCCCGCGAGAAGGCGAAGCTGGAGAAGACCCTGGGCGGTATCCGCGAGATGCAGAAGGTGCCCAGCGCCGTCTGGATCGTGGACACCAAGAAGGAGCACATCGCCGTCGGTGAGGCGCGCAAGCTCCACATCCCGGTCGTCGCGATCCTGGACACCAACTGCGACCCGGACGAGGTCGACTACAAGATCCCGGGCAACGATGACGCGATCCGCTCCGTCACTCTGCTGACCCGTGTGATCGCCGACGCGGTCGCCGAGGGCCTCATCGCTCGCTCCGGCGGTGCCGAGGGCAAGGGCGAGAAGGCCGCAGCCGAGCCGCTGGCCGAGTGGGAGCGCGAGCTGCTCGAGGGCGACAAGGCCGAGGGAGAGAAGCCGGCCGCCGAGGCCGAGCCCAAGGCCGAGGAGAAGCCGGCTGAGGCTGCCGAGGAGCCCAAGGCGGAGGAGCCCAAGGCCGAGGAGAAGCCGGCTGAGGCTGCCGAGGAGCCCAAGGCCGAGCAGGCCTGAAGCCTCCCGGGCGCTCCTGCCGTCCGGTCCGGGCTGTCCTGAGCCGGACCCGGCAGGCCCGGGAAACGCGTCCACGGGGAGTGAGGCGGTGCCGTCGGTCGGACCGGCCGGCGCCCGGCCTCACTCCCCGTGCACCTACCACCCCATCGATTTCGGGAAGAGAATCACCGACATGGCGAACTACACCGCCGCCGACGTCAAGAAGCTGCGCGAGCTCACCGGCGCCGGCATGATGGACTGCAAGAAGGCGCTGGACGAGGCCGAGGGCAACGTCGACAAGGCCGTCGAAATCCTGCGTGTCAAGGGACAGAAGGGCGTCGCCAAGCGCGAGTCCCGTACCGCTTCCAACGGCGCCGTCGTGGCCCGCATCGCCGACGACAACACCTCCGGTGTGCTCGTCGAGCTGAAGTGCGAGACCGACTTCGTGGCCAAGGGCGAGAAGTTCCAGGCCGCAGCGGAGGCTGTCGCCGCCCACGTCGCCGCCTCCTCCCCGGCCGACACCGCGGCCCTGCTGGCCTCCGAGATCGAGCCCGGCAAGACGGTGCAGGCCTACGTCGACGAGGCGAACGCCAACCTCGGCGAGAAGATCGTTCTGGACCGCTTCGCCCAGTTCTCCGGCGGCTTCGTCGCCTCCTACCTGCACCGGACCAGCCCGGACCTGCCCCCGCAGGTCGGCGTTCTGGTCGAGCTGGACAAGGAGAACGCGGAGGTCGCCAAGGGCGTCGCCCAGCACATTGCGGCGTTCTCCCCGAAGTTCCTCTCCCGCGAAGAGATCCCGGCCGAGACGGTGGAGAACGAGCGCCGTATCGCCGAGGAGACCGCCCGCGAGGAGGGCAAGCCCGAGCAGGCCCTGCCGAAGATCGTCGAGGGCCGGGTGAACGGCTTCTTCAAGGAGAACTGCCTCCTGGACCAGCCCTTCGCCAAGGACAACAAGAAGTCCGTGCAGAAGATCCTGGACGAGGCCGGTGTCACGCTGAAGCGCTTCGCCCGTTTCCGGGTCGGCGCCTGAGCGTACGTCCCCAGGGCCTTCGGCCCGGGATGTTGTCACCACGCGTGGCCCTCAGCACGGGGCCGTCACGCCGCACCGTCCGGCTGTCCCACAGTCGGGTCGCCGACCGGCTAGGGTCGGGTACACGGCAGCTGAACACGAGGAGGCCATTGCCTGAAGGAGCCGAGAGGGTCCGCCGGCAATGGCCTTCTTCGTATGCACGAGGAGATCTCCATGAGCAATGACACCGACACCGCCCACCGGCGTCGCTTTCTGCTGAAGCTGTCCGGCGAGGCGTTCGCCGGCGGTGGAGGCCTCGGAGTCGACCCCGACATCGTGCACAAGATGGCCCGCGAGATCGCCTCGGTGGTCCGCGACGGGACCGAGCTCGCGGTGGTGATCGGCGGCGGCAACTTCTTCCGCGGGTCCGAGCTCCAGCAGCGCGGTATGGACCGTGCCCGTTCGGATTACATGGGCATGCTCGGCACCGTCATGAACTGCCTCGCCCTCCAGGACTTCCTGGAGAAGGAGGGCATCGACTCCCGGGTGCAGACCGCGATCACCATGGGCCAGGTCGCGGAGCCGTACATTCCGCTGCGGGCCATCCGGCACCTGGAGAAGGGCCGGGTCGTGATCTTCGGTGCAGGCATGGGCATGCCCTACTTCTCCACCGACACCACCGCGGCGCAGCGAGCGCTGGAGATCAACGCCGAGGCGCTGCTGATGGGCAAGAACGGTGTCGACGGGGTATACGACGCGGACCCGGCGAAGAACCCCGACGCGGTGAAGTTCGACGCGCTGGAGTACGGCGAGGTCATCACGCGCGACCTCAAGGTCGCCGATGCCACCGCCATCACCCTGTGCCGGGACAACGCGCTGCCGATCTACGTCTTCGAGCTGCTCGCCGAGGGGAATATCGGACGTGCGGTCAAGGGTGAGAAGATCGGCACCCTGGTGAGCAGCCAGGGCAGTCACGGCTGACGCCCGGTGCGCAACTCACCGGCCGTGTCGTGCCGTTGACCTTCGGGTCGGACGGAGCGGCTCGAGATGGACATAGCAGGCTCACTCATCCAACCAGGAGCACGTGGTGATCGAAGAGACCCTCCTCGAAGCCGAGGAGAAGATGGAGAAGGCGGTCGTCGTCGCCAAGGAGGACTTCGCCGCGATCCGCACCGGCCGTGCGCACCCGGCGATGTTCAACAAGATCGTGGCGGAGTACTACGGCGCGATGACGCCCATCAACCAGCTGGCGTCGTTCTCCGTGCCCGAAGCCCGGATGGCCGTGGTGACTCCGTTCGACAAGAGCGCGCTGCGCAACATCGAACAGGCCATCCGCGACTCCGACCTGGGCGTCAACCCGTCGAACGACGGACACCTCATCCGGGTGGTGCTCCCCGAGCTCACCGAGGAGCGTCGCCGGGAGTTCATCAAGGTCGCGAAGGCCAAGGGCGAGGACGCCAAGATCTCCATCCGCAGCGTCCGCCGCAAGGCCAAGGAGACCATCGACAAGGCGATCAAGGACGGCGACGTCGGTGAGGACGAGGGCCGTCGGGCCGAGAAGGAGCTCGACGACACCACCTCCAAGTACGTGGGGCAGGTCGACGAGCTCCTCAAGCACAAGGAATCCGAGCTGCTCGAGGTCTGAGGCTTGAGTTCCGTGAACGACTCCCCCCGGGGGGCTCCCTCGCCGGGTGCCGGTGTCTCCGGCCGGCCCGGCCAGGCGCCCGCATCCACCTGTCCGACGGCCGCGCCGACGCTCGCTCCGCAGGCTTCCGCTCCCGTCGGCGACCCGGCCGCCACCCGGCCGATGCCCGTCGTCGGCGGGGCC
>KI547038.1:120270-125156 GCA_000497405.1 Streptomycetaceae bacterium MP113-05
GGCCGACCGGCGAAAGGAACGGTGAGGACGCAGTGGGTGACCGTGGACCCCGGCCGGGCGACGACCCGGAGTCGGACGGCGAGCCCGAACGGACGGAGCAGCCGGTCGAGCCCGCTCACACCGGAATGCCCGGTGGCCCGCCTCCGAAGACGGGACGCAAGCGCGCGGGACGCGACCTGCGTGCTGCGATAGGAGTCGGCCTCGGACTCGGCGCAGTGATCATCGCGTCGCTGTTCGTCTACAAGCACCTCTTCGTGGGTGTCATCGTCCTCGCGGTCGTCGTCGGCCTCTGGGAGCTGACCTCCCGGCTGTCCGAGCGCAAGGGCATCCGCTCACCGCTCGCCGTGCTCGTCGTCGGCGGCTCCGCCATGGTCGTCGCCGGGTACGTGTGGGGGGCGCGGGGCGCATGGATCGCCATGGCTCTCACCTGCCTCGGTGTCCTCCTCCAGCGGATGACCACGTCCCCGCAGGAATACCTGCGGGACGTTTCCGCGGGGGTCTTCGCAACCTTCTACGTGCCGTTCCTCGCCACGTTCGTCGCGCTGATGCTCGCCGCGGACGACGGTCCGTGGCGTGTCCTGACCTTCCTCCTCCTCACCGTCGTCAGCGACACCGGCGCGTACGCGGTGGGTTGGCGGTTCGGCAAGAACAAGCTTGCTCCCGGTATCAGTCCCGGCAAGACCCGGGAGGGCCTCCTCGGCGCCGTCACCTTCGCAATGGCCGCCGGCGCCCTCTGCATGGAGTTCGCCATCGACGGTGGCTCCTGGTGGCAGGGCCTCATCCTCGGCTTCGCCGTCGCCGTCAGCGCCACCCTCGGCGACCTGGGCGAGTCCATGATCAAGCGGGACCTCGGCATCAAGGACATGGGCACCCTGCTTCCCGGTCACGGCGGCATCATGGACCGCCTCGACTCCCTCCTCCCCACCGCCCCCGTCACCTGGCTCCTCTTCGTCCTCTTCACCGGCACCGCCTGACGACCCCCGGGGCCTTCGTTCGCGTGCCGGACCAGGCAGAACGGGTGCCCCGCGGGGTCCGCGGAGACGGCAGCGAAACAGCGCGGGAGTCGGATGTACGGACATATCGGAGCGGTTCCGGCGTGACGACCGTCGCACGTGCTGAGCAGCGGCCCCGGCGGGCGATCTGCGACACTGGGGAGGTTATGCCTGCACCTGGAGAGCTCACTTTCGTCGCGCCGCGGGGGGCCAAGAGGCCGCCGCGGCATCTTGCGGACCTTTCGCCCGAGGAGCGGAAGGAGGCCGTGGCCGCGCTGGGGGAGAAGCCGTTCCGCGCGAAGCAGCTGTCGCAGCACTACTTCGCCCGGTACGCGCACGACCCCGCGCAGTGGACGGACATTCCGCAGCAGTCGCGGGAGCGGCTGGCCGGGGAGCTGCTGCCGGACCTGATGAGTGTGGTGCGGCACATCAGCTGTGACGAGGACACCACGCGGAAGACGCTGTGGCGGCTGCACGACGGCACGCTGGTCGAGTCGGTGCTGATGCGGTACCCGGACCGGGTCACCATGTGTATCAGCTCGCAGGCCGGGTGCGGCATGAACTGCCCGTTCTGCGCGACCGGGCAGGCGGGCCTCGACCGCAACCTGTCGACGGCGGAGATCGTGCACCAGATCGTCGACGGCATGCGGGCGCTGCGTGACGGCGAGGTTCCGGGAGGCCCGGCGCGGTTGTCGAACATCGTGTTCATGGGCATGGGCGAGCCGCTCGCCAACTACAAGCGGGTGGTGGGCTCCATCCGGAGGCTGACGGACCCGGAGCCGGACGGTGTGGGGCTGTCGCAGCGCGGCATCACCGTGTCCACGGTGGGCCTGGTGCCGGCGATGCTGCGGTTCGCCGACGAGGGGCTGAAGTGCCGGCTCGCGGTGTCGCTGCACGCGCCGGACGACGAGCTGCGCGACACCCTGGTGCCGGTCAACACCCGGTGGAAGGTGCGCGAGGTGCTGGACGCCGCGTGGGAGTACGCGGAGAGGTCCGGTCGTCGGGTCTCCATCGAGTATGCGCTGATCAGGGACATCAACGACCAGGCGTGGCGTGCGGACCTGCTGGGGCGGCTGCTCAAGAGCAAGCCGGTGCACGTCAACCTGATCCCGCTCAACCCGACACCCGGCTCCAAGTGGACCGCGTCGCGGCCGGAGGACGAGCGGGAGTTCGTACGGGTACTGGAGTCGCATCGGGTGCCGGTGACCGTGCGGGACACCCGGGGCCAGGAGATCGACGGTGCCTGCGGGCAGCTGGCTGCCACCGAGCGCTGAGCCCCGGGCGCTGAGCCGGGGCCGCGACGCGCGGGCTGATACCGTACAACTGTATTTCCATCAGACAGGGGAGCGCACGCAGCGCTGAGAGTGCGGCACCATCCGGCCGCAGACCCTCGAACCTCGCCCAGGTCATGCTGGGTAGGAAGTCTCGGTTCACCTCTCTCGTGCTGCTCGCGCGCGCCCAGCCGCAGGTCCCGGCAGGGGCCGGGAAGCCTCGGGAAGAGGGCCACACGATGAAGCACACGGCCACCACCGTCCTCGCCGCCGCACTGGGCGTCACGCTGCTCGCGTCCTGTGGCGGTTCCGGCGGCTCCGGCGGATCCGAAGCGGACGGTGCGGACGCGAAGACGGTCACCCTGGTCACGCACGATTCCTTCGCCGCATCCGAGAAGGTGCTGGAGGAGTTCACCGACCGGACCGGATACGAGCTGGAGATCCTGCGGTCCGGCGACGCCGGGTCGACCGTCAACCAGGCGGTGCTCAACAAGGGCAACCCGCAGGGCGACGTCCTCTTCGGCGTCGACAACACGCTGCTCTCCCGCGCGCTGGAGAACGAGATCTTCACGCCCTACGAGGCGACGGGGCTGGGGAAGATCCCGGAGAAGTACCGTCCGGAGGGCGGTGGCACGGCCGTCACCCCGGTCGACACTGGCGAGATCTGCGTCAACTACGACCGCGCGTACTTCGACAAGAACGATCTCGAACCGCCCCGCACCCTGGACGACCTGGCGAAGCCCGCGTACAAGGACCTGCTCGTCACGGAGAACGCCGCCACGTCCTCGCCCGGCCTCGGCTTCCTGCTGGCCACCGTCTCCGCGTACGGGGAGGGCTGGCAGGACTACTGGAAGAAGCTGAACGCCAACGGCGTCGAGGTCGTCGACGGCTGGGAGCAGGCGTACTACGACCGTTTCAGCGGCTCGGCGGGCGGCAAGGGCAAAGGTGACCGGCCGCTGGTGGTCAGTTACGCCTCCAGCCCACCCGCCGAGGTGCTCGGGAAGAAGCCGATGCCCGAGCGGGCTCCGACCGGCGTCGCCGAGGGCACCTGTTTCCGGCAGATCGAGTTCGCCGGCCTGCTGGAGGGCGCGGAGAACGAGAAGGGCGGCAGGGCTCTGCTGGACTTCCTGACCGCCGAGGCCTTCCAGGAGGACCTGCCGCTGCAGATGTTCGTCTCACCGGTACGCGAGGACACCGAACTTCCCGAGGTGTTCACGAAGTACGGCGCGGACGTCGAGGACCCGGCGACGATGGCCCCGGAGCGGATCGCGGACAACCGGGAGCAGTGGGTGAAGGCGTGGACCTCGCTCGTACTGCGGTAGACACCCGCCCGGAGCCCCAGGCACCTCGGGCACCCGCGCCCGCGCCCCCGGTCCGACAGGCGAGGACGTCGGGCCGCCGGCGCGGACGGGGATCCGCCGTGCGGATCGCCCTGATGGCGCTGCCGACCGCGTTCTTCGGGCTGTTCTTCGCGTACCCGGTGGCCGCGATCACCCTTCGCGGCCTGCGCGACGGCGGGCGCTGGCAGTTCGGGCGCGCCGCGGAGGTCCTCACCGACCCGGCGGTGCTGCAGGTGCTGCGTTTCACCCTGTGGCAGGCCGCGGCCTCCACCGCGCTCACCCTCCTCCTCGCCCTGCCCGGCGCTTACGTGTTCGCCCGGTTCGACTTCCCCGGCAAGCAGACGCTGCGGGCGGTCGTCACCGTCCCGTTCGTGCTGCCGACGGTGGTGGTCGGCTCGGCGTTCCTCGCCCTGCTGGGGCGCGGCGGCACCCTGGACCAGTGGTGGGGCGTGCGGCTGGACACGGGCGTGTGGGCCATCCTGATCGCCCACGTGTTCTTCAACTACGCGGTCGTCGTGCGTACCGTGGGCGGACTGTGGGGGCAACTCGACCCGCGCCAGGAGGAGGCCGCACGGGTGCTGGGCGCGAGCAGGTTCGGGGCGTGGCGGCGTGTGACGCTGCCCGCGCTGACGCCCGCCGTGGCCGCCGCGGCGCTGATGGTCTTCCTGTTCACCTTCACCTCGTTCGGGGTGATCCAGGTGCTGGGCGGGCCCCGCTACGGCACTCTCGAGGTGGAGATCTACCGGCAGACCGCCGCCTTCCTCGACCTGCCGGCTGCCGCCGTGCTCACCCTTCTGCAGTTCGCGGCCGTCGCTGCGTTGCTGGCCGTGCACGCCTGGACGGTCCGGCGCCGCGAGTCGGCCCTCACCCTGGTCGACGCCCGGCACACCGCGCGCCGCCCGCACGGTGCCGGGCAGTGGGCGCTGCTCTGGGCCCACCTGGCGCTGGTCGCGGTGCTGCTGGTCGCGCCGCTGGTGGTGCTGGTGCTGCGTTCCCTGCGCAGCAGCGGCGGCTACGGCCTGGTCTTCTACCGCGCGCTGACCGAGCACCGCGGTGACAGCACCTTCCTGGTCCCGCCCGTGGAGGCGATCGGCAACTCCCTCTCGTACGCGGCCGTCGCCACCGCAGTCGCCCTGGTGATCGGGGGGCTCGCGGCGGCGGCGCTCACAAGGCGCGCGGGGCGACTCGTCCGGGGCTTCGACGCGCTGTTGATGCTGCCGCTCGGGACCTCGGCGGTCACGGTGGGCTTCGGCTTCCTGGTCGCGCTGGACGAGCCGCCGCTC
>KI547038.1:125166-130222 GCA_000497405.1 Streptomycetaceae bacterium MP113-05
TCGTCGTGGATCATCGTGCCGCTGGCCCAGGCCCTGGTGGGAGTGCCGTTCGTGGTGCGCACCATGCTGCCGGTGCTGCGCGCGGTGGACGCGCGGCTGCGTGAGGCCGCCGCCGTGCTCGGCGCTTCGCCGTGGCGTGCCTGGCGGGAGGTGGACCTGCCACTGGTACGTCGTGCCCTGCTGGTCGCCGCCGGCTTCGCTTTCGCCGTGTCGCTGGGCGAATTCGGCGCGACGGTCTTCATCGCCCGTGCGGACAACCCCACGCTGCCGGTGGTCGTGGCCCGCTTCCTCGGCAGGGCCGGTGAGCTGAGCTACGGCCAGGCCATGGCGATGAGCACCATCCTGATGCTGCTGTGCGCCGCCACCCTCCTCGCCCTGGAACGGGTGCGCATGCCCGACGATCGCTCTGGAGAGTTCTGATGCTGCGAGTGGAGGGACTCACCGTCCGCTTCGACGGCCGCACCGCACTGGACGCGGTGGATTTGGCGGTAGCCGACCACGAGATCGTGTGCGTGCTCGGGCCCAGCGGCAGCGGCAAGTCGACGCTGCTGCGAGCGGTGGCCGGGCTCCAGCACCCCGACGCCGGGCGCGTGCTCGTCTCCGGGCGGGACCAGCACGACGTTCCCGCGCACAAACGGGGGCTGGGGCTGATGTTCCAGGACCATCAGCTCTTCCCGCAACGGGACGTCGGCGGCAACGTCGCTTTCGGCCTGCGGATGCGGGGGGCCGGCCGCGCGGAGCAGGCGTCGCGGGTCGCCGACCTCCTCGACCTGGTCGGTCTTCCCGGTGCGCAGCGGCGCGAGGTGCCGTCCCTGTCGGGCGGGGAGCAGCAGAGGGTCGCGCTCGCCCGAGCGCTGGCGCCCAGCCCCCGGCTGTTGATGCTGGACGAGCCACTCGGGCAGCTGGACCGCAGTCTCCGCGAGCGCCTCGTGGTCGAACTTCGCTCGCTGTTCCGACGGTTGGGTACGACGGTGCTCGCCGTCACCCACGACCAGGGGGAGGCGTTCGCCCTGGCCGACCGGATCGTGGTGATGCGGGACGGCGGGGTCGCACAGACCGGCAGCCCGCTGGAGGTGTGGCAGCGCCCGGCCTCCGGGTTCGTTGCACGTTTCCTCGGCTTCGAGAACGTCGTACGGGCGACCGTTCGGGACTCCGCCGCCGACACCCCGTGGGGGAAGGTGGCGGTGCCGGACGGGTCACCGCAGGGGGAATGCGACCTGCTGGTGCGGCCGTCCGGTGTACGGCTCACGGCGCCCGAGAAGGGGCTGCCGTGCACGGTGACGGGCCGGACCTTCCGTGGCGGACCGGCGTCCGTGGTATCGCTGCTGCTGCAGCCGGACGCCGCGCCGCCGCTGGAGGCCGCCTGCGCCCTGCCGCTCGCTCCGGAGGCGGAGCAGCGGGTCGGTGTGGCCTTCGCGCCGGACGGCGTGGTGGTGCTGGGGGAGGCGCCCGAGACGGTGTAGGCCGCCCCCCGCTCGTCAGCGCTGCTGCAGCCGGGCCAGGGTGGCCGGGACCTCCGCAACGGAGTCCACCAGCGCGATCCTCGCCTCCATCGGACGGCCCCCGGCGAGTGAGGTGAGCAGCGGCCACACGGGCAGCCGTTCGGTCCAGTGCTCGCGGTCCACCAGCACCATCGGGGTCGGCTCGCCGCGGGACTGGTAGTAGTTCGGCGTCGCGTTGTCGAAGACCTCCTGCACGGTGCCGGCCGCGCCGGGCAGGAACACCACGCCCGCACGGGACCGTGCCAGCAGACCGTCCTCGCGCACCGCGTTCACGAAGTACTTGGCGATGTGCTGCGCGAAGGCGTTGGGCGGCTCGTGCCCGTAGAACCACGTGGGGACGCCGACCGAGGCGCCGCCACCGGGGTAGTTCTCCCGTACCTCGAAGGCGGCGCGCGCCCAGTCGCTCACCGAGGGTTCGAACGAGGGCGTCGCGGCGAGGACCTGCAGTGCCTTGTCCAGCATCGTGTCCTCGAACGGCGCCGCGTACGCCCCGAGGTTGGCGGCCTCCATCGCGCCGGGGCCGCCGCCGGTGGCCACGGTCATACCGGCACGGGCGAGTTCGCGGCCGAGGTGCGCCGCACCCGCATAGGCGTCGGAGCCGCGCCGCAGTGCGTGCCCGCCCATCACGCCCACCACGTCGTGGCCGGCGAGGAGTTCGTCGAGGGCGTCCGAGACCGAGTCGTCGTGCACGGCACGCAGCATCGAGGCGAAGACGTCGCGGTCCGCGCGGGTGCGGCGGAACCAGGCGTACGTGCGGCCGTCCGGGGTGTGTTCGTAGCCGTCGCCGAGGCCGTCGAACAGCTCGTCCGGGGTGTGGAGCGCGTTCCGGTAGGGGTCGAACGGGAGGTCGGGTATCGGCGGGAACACCAGGGCACCGCCCTCGCGGGCACGTTCGGCGGCCTCGGTGGACATCGTGCAGCCGAGGAACACGGTCCCCTCCGTGACGGCCGCGGCGAGCGCGCCCGTGCGCCGGGTCAGGTCGAGGGACTGGACGCGCCAGCCCGCGAGTGAACCGGGGCCCGCGACGACGCGGTCGAAGGCTTCGAGGCTCTCGATCTCGCGGTCGGTGCGGTGCGAGTCGGTGCGGTGCGGGACGGGTCGGCTGTGGTCGGCGTCATGCGGCATCCGGCAAGAGTAGGTCCCCCGGGGGGCACCGCACCGGTCGGTGCCGCGGAGTGCGGGCGCCGGACGGGCGAGGCAGCGGCCTGTCCGGCGCCCGAACGAAAGGACCTGCCGGAGTGCGGCTATCCGGTCAGTGGCAGCGCGGCCAGCGTTCCGACGGCCCACGCGACGGGGCCGAGTACGGCCAGCACGGTGACCGCGCGCAGCGCGGAGGCGTTGCGCAGGAGCGACCGGGGAGCCCCCAGTTGAAGCAGCGCCGCCGTCGCCGGGGCGCGGTGTACGCGGGACTCGGCCGCCGCCGTCAGCGCGCTCACCGAGGCGCAGCCCAGCACCAGCGCACCGCCGAGGACGGTGAGCGGCCCGAACACCGCTTCCGCGCCGGAACCGGTGTCCCGCGCGGGCCCGTACAGGGCGGCTGCCGCCAGAGCGCCTGAGCCGACCGCGCACAGTACGCCGAGCGGACGGCCCACGCGCTCCGCGTCTTCCTGGAGCACCCGGCCGGACAGGAGTCGCAGGGCTCCCGGTCTGCCGAGCGCGATGAGCCGCCCGCACAGGTGGGTCAGGCCGGGGCCGGCCAGCACGAGGCCCACCGCGGTGAGCAGCCACCCTGCGAGCACCCCCGGCGGACTGCCCGCGAGTGAGCCGGGCATCGGCAGCAGCAACCCGGTGGAGCCCTCGGCCGGTCCCGGGCCGGCGAAGGTCTCCAGCGCGAGGCCGGTTGCGGTCAGCGCCGTGCCCCACGCCAGGCCGGGCGGCAGCGGGGTGGGCGGAACGTCCGCGAGAGTGCCCGGTTCGGGCGGTCGCCCCTCGGTGCGGCCGGGGGGCAGCGGGCGGGGCCGCAGCGCGACCAGGCAGGTCCCTGCCGCGGTCAGTGGTACCAGGAGGAACAGCAGCAGCACGGCGCCGAGCGGCAGCGGCGGCCCGGCGCCGAGCACGTCTCCCGCCGCACCGGCGAACGGGAGCCCGCCGAGGTGGCCGCGCAGCAGCAGGAACAGGACCAGCGCAACGAAGCTGCCGAGCAGGCAGGATGCCGTTGCCGACGCTGCGGCGAGCAGCGGCATTCTGGTCGGTCCCATGCCCGCCGCGTCAAGCCCGCTCAGTGCGCGCCGGCCGGTGTCGGTGCGGGCCACGGCCACGGTGAGCTGAAGCGTCGCGGTGAGCGGGACGAGGCACCACAGCAGCCGGGTGGCACCGCCTTCGGCGGGTCCCGGATCGGCGGCGTGACCCACGGCGCCGAGCATCAGGAAGGTGGCGCCGGCCGCGGCGGCGGCGAGCAGCAGTCGCCGGAACAGGGCGAGTGGAGCGGCGCCGCGGACTAGGCGGAGAGCGAGCACGCGGTGCTGCCCTCCGTTTCGCGGGGCGGCGCGCCGGTGACGCAGCGGCCGTCCAGCAGGGTGATGACGCGGTCGGCGACCCGGCTGTCCGTCTCGTCGCACAGGATGCCGGGCGACGGTGAAGGGGGCGTCGGCGACTCCTCCGGGGGTGCCGCGCCGCCGGCTCCGGCAGGTGCGGGGGGTGGCGCGGCGTCGGCCGTCGGCGGCCACGCAGGCACCGGTACTGCCGGCCTCGTCGCCGGACCGTGGGTGGCCAGCACCACCGTGATGCCGTGCGTGCGCGCCGCCGTGGTGAGGGTGCGCAGCGCCTGCACCCGGTCGGTCTGGTGCAGCGGCGCGGTCGGCTCGTCGGCGAAGAGGACGGCGGGGGAGTGCACCAGGGAACGGGCGATGGCGACCCGCTGCCGCTGGGCCTGGAGCAGCGCGGCGGGCCGCTTCCGTGCGCAGCCGCCGATGTCCAGCCGTTCCAGCCACTCGTGGGCGGAGTGTCGTGCCTTGCGGCTGGAGACGCCCGCCAGCAGCAGCGGCAGCGCGGCGTTCTCCCAGGCGGTGAGTTCCGGGACGAGTTGAGGTTCGCTGCCGATCCAGCCGAAGCGTTCGCGTCGGAGACGCTCCCGGGAGTGCAGTCCGAGGGTGTGGACGGGTACGTCGTCGAACCACACCCCGCCCGCGTCCGGCCGGAGTCTGCCGGAGAGGCAGTGCAGCAGGGTCGTCTTGCCGCTGCCGCGCGGTCCGGTCACTGCGACGATCTCGCCGGTGCGGATCTCCAGGGTGACGTCCTGGAGTGCCGGGGAGCCGTCGTATGCGTACGTCAGCGCGCGTGCCCACAGCACGTCGTCGTCCGGCGGGGCCGTCATGGATGGCACCTCCACTCGCCTCTGCTCGGCAGGGAACACCCCTGTGGGTTCTGAACGATCGTCAGGGGCGTCGGTCACTGGCACCTTAGAGACAGGCGGCCGTTCGGAGGGGAGGCTGGGCGTGGCGCGCGCCGAGGACCGTCCGTATGGACTCATGTACGGCCCGGTGGAGAGGCCCGCGCCGGGCCCCGGCCGTGGTGGGGTTCACCGCCGCAGTCGGCGGGGGGTCAGAGCTTTTTTC
>KI547038.1:130232-135022 GCA_000497405.1 Streptomycetaceae bacterium MP113-05
GGCGCGGAACGCGTCCTCGTGGTCGAGGACGTGCTGGAGCAGGCCCTCGCGGGTGAACAGGTCGAGGTTGGCGAGCGCCACGGCGGACGAAACGGGGTGGCCGCCGAAGGTGTAGCCGTGCAGGAAGGTGTTGTCGCCGTGGTGGAAGGGCTCGGCGACGCGGTCCGAGACGATGGCCGCCCCGATCGGGGAGTAGCCGGAGCTCAGCCCCTTGGCGCAGGTGATGATGTCCGGGACGTAGCCGAACTTGTCGCAGCCGAACATCGTGCCCAGCCTGCCGAACGCGCAGATGACCTCGTCGGAGACGAGCAGCACGTCGTACTGGTCGCAGATCTCCCGGACCCGCTGGAAGTAGCCGGGCGGCGGCGGGAAGCAGCCCCCCGCGTTCTGTACCGGTTCCAGGATCACCGCCGCGATCGTCTCCGGGCCCTCGAAGAGGATCTGCTGCTCGATCTGGTCGGCGGCCCAGCGGCCGAACGCCTTCGGGTCGTCGCCGTGCTCGGGAGCTCGGTACAGGTTGGTGTTCGCGACCTTGTGCGCGCCCGGAACCAGCGGTTCGAAGGGCGCCTTGAGCGCGGGCAGGCCCGTCAGCGACAGAGCTCCCTGCGGGGTGCCGTGGTAGGCCACGGCACGGGAGATCACCTTGTACTTGGTGTGGTTGCCGGTCAGCTTGTGGTACTGCTTCGCCAGCTTCCACGCGGTTTCCACCGCCTCGCCTCCGCCGGTGGTGAAGAAGACCTTGTTCAGGTCGCCGGGGGCGTGGTGGGCGAGGCGCTCGGCGAGTTCGACGGCCCGTGGGTGCGCGTAGCTCCAGATGGGGAAGAACCCCAGCTCCTGTGCCTGGTCGGCGGCTGCCTCGGCCAGCTCGGTGCGACCGTGTCCGGCCTGGACGACGAAGAGGCCGGCCAGGCCGTCGATGTAGCGCTTCCCCCTCTCGTCGAAGATCGACGTGCCCTCGCCGCGGACGATCGTGGGCACGGGTGCGTTCGCGTACGACGACATGCGGGTGAAGTGCATCCACAGGTGGTCGTAGGCCGTCTGGGACAGGGTCTTGCTCACGGTTATCGGGTTCCCCACGCGTAGGTCTGCTTGCGCAGCTTGAGGTAGACGAAGCTCTCGGTGGAGCGGACGCCTGGCAGCGAGCGGATGCGTTTGCCGATCATCTCGAGCAGGTGTTCGTCGTCCTCGCAGACGATCTCCACCAGGAGGTCGAACGAACCCGCGGTCACGACCACGTACTCGACCTCCTTCAGTTCGGCCAACGTGTCGGCCACCTCCTCGGCGTCACCGTCGACGATGACGCCGACCATCGCCTGGCGCAGGAAGCCGACGGTCAGCGGGTCGGTGACTGCGACGACCTGCATGACGCCCTGGTCGAGCAGTTTCTGGACGCGCTGCCGCACGGCGGCCTCGGAGAGGCCGACCGCCTTGCCGATGGCGCCGTACGGGCGCCTGCCGTCCTCCTGCAGCTGTTCGATGATCGCTTTGGAGGCGGAATCGACCGCGGGTGAGCCGTTCGCGTTCTTCGAGTGTCGTACCACGCTTCCGACTGTGCACGAGATCCCGACGGTCTCGCAAGTTCTGAAGGATGTTTTCCGTTGTATTTGAGGTCCAGTTCTACTGAATCCGTAGCATGGGAGTGATGAGTGCATCGAAAGCGTCATTCCTGTGCAGGGGTTCCCTCCGGTGGATCTTCCCGAGTCGGCCCGCCGCGTCAGGGCTTCCTTCCGGACGAAGCTTCCGACGACGCCTACCCGCGTCGGCGGGCCGGAGAAGAGCCGCCGCGCGGGGCTAGGCTGGATGTCTCACCTGATGGACGAGCTGACTGGAGGGGTGCGAAGTGAACGCCGAGCTGCGTCGCCTGCGCAACTACATCGACGGAGAGTTCCGGGACGCCGTGGACGGGCGCACCTCCGAGGTGATCGACCCGGCCCGCGGCGAGGCCTACGCGACCGCGCCGCTCTCGGCCGCCGCGGACGTCGACGCCGCCATGGCCGCCGCCGAGGCCGCGTTCCCCGCCTGGCGGGATGCGACCCCGGGGACCCGGCAGCGGGCGATTCTCAAGATCGCCGACGCCCTCGAGGCGCGGCAGGACGAACTGCTGGCCGCCGAGTGCGAGAACACCGGCAAGCCGCTGGAGCTGACCCGGCAGGAGGAGCTGCCGATGATGCTCGACCAGATCCGCTTCTTCGCCGGCGCCGCCCGCATGCTCGAGGGCAAGGCGGCCGGCGAGTACATGGAGGGCCTCACCTCCTTCGTGCGCCGGGAGCCGGTCGGTGTCTGCGCGCAGGTGGCCCCCTGGAACTATCCGATGATGATGGCCGTGTGGAAGTTCGCCCCGGCGCTGGCCGCAGGCAACACGGTCGTCCTCAAGCCCTCGGACACCACACCCGCGTCCACGGTCTTCATGGCCGAGGTCATCGGCGGCGTGCTGGCCGAGCTCGACCTGCCGCGCGGCATTTTCAACATCGTGTGCGGCGACCGGGACACCGGCCGCCTGATGGTCGAGCACCCCGTGCCCGCCATGGCCTCGATCACCGGCTCGGTACGGGCCGGCACGGAGGTCGCCGGCAGCGCCGCCAAGGACCTCAAGCGGGTCCACCTGGAGCTGGGTGGCAAGGCGCCCGTCGTCGTCTTCGACGACGCCGACATCCCCTCGGCCGTCGAGGGAATCCGGGACGGCGGCTTCTTCAACGCCGGTCAGGACTGCACCGCCGCGACCCGCGTGCTGGTGCACGAGAACGTCCACGACGAGTTCGTCGCCGCGCTCGCCAAGGCGGCGTCCGAGGTGAAGACCGGCGACCTGAGCGACGAGGACTGCTTCTACGGCCCGCTCAACAACGCCACCCACCTGGAGAAGGTCAGCGGCTTCATCGCTCGGCTCCCGGCCCACGCCAAGGTCGAGTCGGGTGGTGAACGCGTCGGCGACAAGGGCTACTTCTACGCGCCGACGGTGGTATCGGGCCTCAAGCAGGACGACGAGATCGTCCAGAACGAGGTCTTCGGCCCGGTCATCACGGTGCAGTCCTTCTCCGACGAGGAGCAGGCCGTGAAGTGGTCCAACGACGTGGAGTACGCCCTGGCGTCTTCGGTGTGGACGACGGACCACGGGCGGGCCATGCGGCTGTCGAAGGCCCTCGACTTCGGCTGCGTGTGGATCAACACCCACATTCCGCTGGTGGCCGAGATGCCGCACGGCGGCTTCAAGAAGTCCGGCTACGGCAAGGACCTCTCCGCGTATGGCTTCGAGGACTACACGCGCGTCAAGCACGTCATGACGGCTCTCTGAGGTGCCGCAGCCCTGAGCGGGTCTGCCGTGGCCCCCGGACCGCCCCACCCGGGCGCCCGGGGACCACGGCATCCGCGGTCCCCGGGCCTTCATTACCCGGCTTTCCCCGCCTGCCAGGACGTCAGGTAGGCGTCGATCTCGTCGCTGATGCGGTGCTTCCCCGCGTCGTCGAGGAACGACGCGCGCACCGCGTTCTTCGCCAGGTCCGCGACGCCCGCCGCGTCCAGGCCGAGCAGCCGGGCCGCGATCGCGTACTCGTTGTTCAGGTCGGTACCGAACATCGGCGGGTCGTCGCTGTTCACGGTCACCGGCACGCCCGCCCGCACCAGTTGTGCGAGCGGGTGCTGGTCGAGCGTCTCCACGGCCCGGGTGGCGATGTTGGAGGTCGGGCACACCTCCAGCGGGATGCGGTGCTCGGCGAGGTGCTGGAGCAGCTTCGGGTCCGCCACACTGCTGGTGCCGTGACCGATGCGCTCGGCACGCAGTGAGGTCAGCGCGTCCCACACCGTCTCCGGACCCGTGGTCTCGCCTGCGTGCGGCACGCTGTGCAGGCCGGCCGCGACGGCCCGGTCGAAATAGGGCTTGAACTGGGGCCGGGGTACGCCGATCTCCGGCCCGCCGAGGCCGAAGGACACCAGGCCGTCGGCGCCCAGCGAGGTGTCCGTGGCGATCCGGGCGGTCTCCTCGGCCGCCGGCAGCCCCGCCTCGCCGGGGATGTCGAAGGACCAGCGCAGGACCACTCCCAGGTCCCGTTCGGCTCCGCTCCGCGCATCCTCGATGGCCTCGACGAACGCCTTGTCCGCTATGCCGCGGCTGGTCGAGCTGTAGGGCGTGACCGTCAGTTCCGCGTACCGCACCTGCTGACGGGCCATCTCCCGTGCCACCTCGTACGTCAGCAGACGCACGTCCTCCGCGTCCCGGACCAGGTCGACCACGGACAGGTACAGCTCGATGAAATGAGCGAAGTCGCGGAAGGTGAAGTACTCGGCAAGCGCCTCCGGGTCCTTGGGGACCGGGGAGTCCGGGTGCCGTGCCGCGAGTTCGGCGACGATGCGGGGCGATGCGGACCCCACGTGGTGGACGTGGAGTTCGGCCTTGGGGAGGCCGGCGATGAAGGTGGTCAGGTCGGACAACGGAAAAGCCTCCGGGATAGGTGTCGCGTGCATGGTAGGCGGGAGAAGGACGCTCCCGGGCGCATAGCATGACGATACGAGGAGCAAGGAGGGGACATGGGAGCAGACAGCGGACAGGCCGGGTCATCCGGACGGCCCGCGGACGACGGGGACGGCTCGTGGGCATCTCAGGGGCGGGTGCCGCTGAGCAAGGGGCCGGAGGGGGTGTCCGGGCAGCCCACCGTCTCCGCCATGCCGGGTGCCGGCCAGGGCGGGCCCTCCGTTCCCGGGGCGCCGGTCGGCCCGCCACCGCCGGCGCCCGGGGGACCGCCGACCTCCTCGGGCTACGGGCCGCCGGGACCGCCCCCCGGTTACGGCGGGGGCGAGTT
>KI547038.1:135353-141129 GCA_000497405.1 Streptomycetaceae bacterium MP113-05
GCGCCCGGTTACGGGTGGGGCGGGCCGCCCCCTCCGCAGGGGACTGCCACCGCCTCGATGGTGCTGGGCATCGTCGGCCTGGTCCTCACCAGCACCTGCTGGGGGGCTTTCCTCGGCGTGTTCGTCGCACCGCTGGCGCTGATCCTGGGCGTCGGCGCCCGGCGCAAGGCAGACCGGGGTGAGGGCGGCGGACGCAGCCACGCCACCGGCGGCTTCGTGATGGGCATCATCGGGACGGTGCTCTCGGTGATCGTGGTCGCCATCCTGATCGTCGCCATCGTGATGTCCGAGCGCGCCGACGACGGGTCAGGTGGCTCGTCCGGCGGCGACTACTACGACGCGCTGCGCGTCCCGGTCGCGGTGTCCGTCGCCGGTCGCTGAGCCCCGGCCGGCCGTGGCAGGACCCGGGTGGTGAGCGGGGCCAGCAGGCAGAGGACGATTCCGCCCAGTGCCCAGCTCGCCACCACGTCGGAGGCCCAGTGGTAGCCGCGCAGGACCAGGCCCACTCCGGTGCTCAGGCTCAGCAGTGCGGCCACCGCCGGAGCGGCCACCGGGAGGGTGCGGGCGAACAGCAGCGCCGTCATCCCGTAGGCGACGACGGCGGTCATGGTGTGCCCGGAGGGGTAGTAGCCCGCGTAGCCGGCCAGCGGCAGCCCGTCCGGACCGAGGCGGCTGAAGGCCCCCTTGAGGGGCAGCACCACCGCGGGAACCGACACGGCGGCCAGGACGGCGAGGAGCAGCGGCGTCCAGGACCTGTCCCGCCACGCGGCCAGGCCTGCGCCGACGGCCAGCACCCCACCCGCGACGAGTGCGCCGCCGAGGTCCGCGGCCACCTCGCCGGCCACCGACAGCGGACCGTGCGGGGTGGTCCAGCGGCCGACCGTGTCCCGCAGTACCGGATCGGCGGCGAGCAGCGGCCCTTCGACCGCTACCTGCAGGC
The DNA here is from genome assembly GCA_000497405.1 of Streptomycetaceae bacterium MP113-05. GTDB lineage: Bacteria > Actinomycetota > Actinomycetes > Streptomycetales > Streptomycetaceae > Streptomyces. The sequence goes on from KI547038.1 coordinate 136,294, forward strand.
TGACGAGTGCGAAGACGACCGACAGTACGGCGATGACGAGTGCATACACCGAAGCCGGCCGCACCGGAACAGGGGGGAGAGTTCCGGAGCGGCCGTGTGGACCGGTAGAACTCCGCCCGCCCCGGGGGGTGTGGGGCGTGCGGGCGTCCGATCTGTGAGGAGTGTGCGCGAGCGCACGGCCGAGTCGGCTTCGGGGAAAGAGCCGCGCGGCTTTCATCTGCTGGAACCGTACGTCAGCCGGACCCTGCCGGACAGGCGCCTCACTGACCCGGCATGGTGCTCGCACACATTCTTCACGCGCTGCGTCACCTGCGCAGCCTCTCAGCCGGGGTCGTCTCCCGGCGGCATCCGCGACGTGTGTCACGGGCGGGACCGGGAGGCGACGTGCAGGCGGAGCGGAGGGGGTGCCGTGCCGGGAGCGGTAGCCCTCAGAGCGCGGCGAGCGCGCTCTCGAGGACGTCCAGGCCCTCGTTCAGCAGGCCCTCGTCGATCACCAGGGGTGGGAGGAAGCGCATCACGTTGCCGTAGGTGCCGGTGGTCAGCACCAGCAGACCGTCCTGGTGGCAGGTCTTCGCCAAGGCCGCAGTGGCCTCCGGGGCCGGGTCCTTCGTGCCCGGCTTCACCAGTTCGATGGCCAGCATCGCGCCCCGGCCGCGGACCTCGCCGATCACCCCGTACTGCTCGGCCATCTTCTGCAGCCGCGGCTTCATGACCTCCTCGATCCGGCGTGCCTTCGCAGGCAGGTCCATCTCGCGCATGGTGTGGATCGAGCCCAGAGCGGCGGCGCAGGCCACCGGGTTGCCGCCGTACGTGCCACCCAGCCCGCCGGCGTGCGCCGCGTCCATGATTTCCGCCCTGCCGGTCACGGCCGCCAGCGGCAGCCCGCCGGCGATGCCTTTCGCTGTGGTGATCAGGTCCGGGACGACACCCTCGTCCTCACAGGCGAACCAGCGTCCGGTGCGGCAGAAGCCCGACTGGATCTCGTCCGCGACGAACACGATTCCGTTGTCCTTCGCGAACCGCGCGATGCGGGGCAGGAAACCCTTGGCCGGCTCGATGAAGCCGCCCTCCCCGAGCAGCGGCTCGATGATCACGGCCGCCACGTTCTCGGCACCGACCTGCTTCTCGATCTGGCTGATGGCCTGCGCCGCTGCTTCCTCCGCGCAGTTCTCCGGGCCGGTCAGCCACCGGTACGGGTACGCCACCGGGACCCGGTAGATCTCCGGGGCGAACGGGCCGAAGCCATGCTTGTACGGCATGTTCTTCGAGGTCAGAGCCATGGTGAGGTTGGTACGGCCGTGGTAGCCGTGCTCGAAGACGACGACCGCCTGCCGCTTGGTGTACGTACGCGCGATCTTGACTGCGTTCTCCACCGCCTCGGCGCCGGAGTTGAACAGCGCGGACTTCTTCGCGTGATCCCCCGGCGTCAGCTCCGCGAGCTCCTCGCACACCTCCACATAGGGCTCGTACGGGGTGACCATCACACAGGTGTGCGTGAACGCCTCCAGTTGCGCGGTGGCCCGGCGTACGACCTCCGCCGCGCTGTTGCCCACGGACGTGACGGCGATGCCGGAGCCGAAGTCGATGAAGGAGTTCCTGTCCACGTCCTCGAGCACGCCGCCGCCCGCGCGCTTGGCGAACACCGGCATCACGCTCCCGACGCCGTTCGCCACGGTGGCCTGCTTGCGGGCCATCAGCTCCTGCGACTTCGGCCCGGGCACGGCGGTGACGAGACGCCGCTCCTGCGGAAGAGCGGTGCCGCCGTGCGGATCGGTCATCGTGGTCATAGCGGTCTCCTCAGGAGGAAGTGGTGTGCGTCACCCGCAGGCTAGGTGCTCGGCCAGGGGGGAGACATGCACCGCCACGGAGAAGTCCACCTCCCCACTTGGCCACGACGGCACCTTTTCGCCGTCGGCGGGTAGGAGGAGGGACGACCCCCCGAAGGCCCGCGAGCCGGAGTCCGGCGGAGCCCGGTTTCGGGGCGGGTCCGGGGCGGGGAGAAAGCCGTCGGGGCAACTCACCCCGCCCCGCACTAGATTGGGAGCTCCGCAGAATCGCGCGCATCCGCGCGGCGCAACAGGCAGGGGTGCAGCACACGATGGAGACCGGGCCCTCCGCACGGAAGCAGGGCGCCGACGGCGCCGGAGCCGGAGCGGGCCACGCCCCGCACGTGCCCCCGCAACCCACCGCCCCGCCCCGTCCGCCGTCCGCCCCGCACGGCGGACCGTCACTCGCCGACTGGCTCCGCGCGCCCCGCCCCGAGGCCGAGCCCGGCATCTGGCGCTGCGGCCACGAACCGCTCCCGGCCCCCGACCCCGACCGCATCCCGGGCAGGCAACTCGCCAGCGGTGCCGTGCTGACCTTCCTGATCGGCTGGCTTCTCTGGTCCCTGCTGTGGAACGGCTACCTCGGCGACTACTGGCTCTGGCCCCTGTACGTCCTCACCCCCGACACCTGGCGCGCCACCTTCCCCCTGGTGGTGGCCACCTACCTCTACTACGGCCTCGTCATCGCCGGCCTGACCGCCGTCTTCGGCCGGCTCGGCCACTGGGACGAGGTGTGGCGGCGCGCCACGGCACATCTGCGCGGGAACGCCCGCCCCGGCACGTCCCCCGCGCTCCCGCCGCCGCCCGGTGAGGACCCCGTCACCTGGCCGCAGGTCCGGGAGGCCGGCGCCGAGCAGGCCGCGGAGCGGCTCTCCGCCGAGGCGCTCGCGGGGCGGATGAGCGACGTCGACCACGCGCGCATCGACCGGGCCTGGCAGGACGCACGGTCCCGTCCGGTGCGGATCCCCGAGCTCACCGAGGCCGTGTTGCGGGACGGTGCCGCCGCCTGCACCCACCCCTCGGGTGCACGCGACCTGCTGTCGCGCGCCGCACGGCACGACCTCTCGCTGCGCCAGGTCCGCATCGGCACAGCCGCCGCCGACGACCGCAACCCGCAGGACTACCGGGGCGCAGGACTCGCTCTCGACCCCGGCCTGCTGGGCACCTCGGCCCTGGCCGTCGGTCCCTCCGGCTCCGGCAAGACCACCCGGCTGGTGCGGCCGGTGGTGGAGTCCTTGTGCCTGCAGGCGCTCGCCGGACAGGCAGCGGTCGTCGCCGTCACCGCCGCCGGCGCCAAGCCGGTGCCCGACGACGCTTTCGACGTGGTGGTCCGTCCGGGCAGTCCGGAGTCCGCCTACGACCTGGACCTCTACGGCGGGACCGACGACCCGGACGTGGCCGCCGCAATCCTGGCCGAGGCTCTGGTCGGCGACCTGGCAGCCGGACTGCCCGGAGGTGACAGCCGTCGCGCCGCGACCACCCTCGCCCAGCTGATCGGCCCGTTCCGCACCGCGCACGGGCGCTTCCCCGGTGTGCCCGAGCTCCGCGAAGTCCTGGACGGCTCCCCGGCCGCCCTCGGCCGCCTCCGGGAGGCGCTCGCCGACCCCGGTCACCGCGCCCACCTGCGCGAACTGGACGCGTTCGAGCGGCAGCTCGGCCGTCCCGGCGACACCGGTGCACTGCTCGCCGACCGGGTCGCACTGCTGGACCGGCCCGCCTTCGCGAGCTTCTTCGCACCGTCCGGAGGCGGGGCCGGGGCGGGCCACCGTCCGTTCTCGCTCCGCGCCCTGGAACACCCGCTGAGAGTCCGCATCGACCTGCCCGAACGGGGCCACGCCGAGGCGTCCCGCATCCTCGCCCGGCTCGTCCTCGCCCAGTTCACGGACGCCGCTCTGGCACGCGAGGACCAGACGCTCTTCGCCTGCCTCGTGCTGGACGACGCCGACCGGACGGTCACTCCCGAGGCGCTGCGCGGCCTGCAACGGCTGCGCAGCGGCCACGCAGGCGTACTGCTCACCCTGCGCGCGCTGGACGACGTACCGGAGCCGCTGCGCGGGCCGCTGCTCGGAGCCGTGGGCTGCCGGGTGGTGTGTGCGGGCGTCACGCCCTGGGACGCGGAGCGGTTCGCAGAGGTGTGGGGCACCGAGTGGGTGCAGACCCGGGACGTCACCAACCGTCAGCTCGTCTCGGACGAGCCGCTGACCAAGATGATGCACGGCATCCGCCGCATGATCACCGGCCGGCACGTGACCGCCGAGTCGGTGACCGTGCGGACCGTGCAGCGACAGCGCTGGTCCGCGTCCGATCTGGCCAACGAGCTGGAGCCGGGACAGGCGGTCGTGTCCTTCACCACTGTCCGCGGCCGGCGTACGCCCCCGGTGCTCGCCAGCCTGGGCGAGTAGGCCGGACCAGGGCCGCGGAGGGGGCCCGCAGCGGTACGGTGAGGGCGTTATGCCACCCACTCTCGCCGCGCTCGTGCAGCACTCCGCACTCCGGCTCTCCGTGCTCGCGGGGCACGACAGGCTGGACACCCCCGTGCGCTGGGCACATGCCAGCGAGCTCGCCGATCCGACGCCCTATCTGGACGGCGGCGAGCTGCTGCTGATCACGGCGCTGAAGCTCGACGCCGAGGACCCCGGAGCGATGCGCGGCTACGTACGGCTGCTCGCCGGGCGCGGCGTCGTCGGGCTGGGTTTCGCCGCCGGTGTCAACTACGAGAAGGTGCCCGACGCGCTGGTCGAGGCGGCCCGCGAGGCGGACATGCCGCTGCTGGAGGTGCCGCGGCGCACTCCGTTCATCGCGATCAGCAAGTTCGTGTCCGCCGCCATCGCCGCCGAGCAGTACCGGGCGGTCACCGCCGGGTTCGACGCACAGCGGGACCTGACCACGGCTGCGCTCTCGCAGGAGGGCCCGGCCGCCCTGCTCGGCCGGCTCGCCGCCCACGTCGACGGCTGGGCCGCGCTCTACGACGCGACCGGTGCCGTCGTCGCCACCGCGCCGTCCTGGGCTG
>KI547038.1:141317-141915 GCA_000497405.1 Streptomycetaceae bacterium MP113-05
CACGGCCGAGCGCTACGCGGTGCACTCCGCCGTCGCGCTGCTCACCCTCACCACCGAGCGGTCCCGGGCGCTGCAGGAGGCCGAGCAGCGACTCGGTGCGGCGGTACTGCGCATGCTGCTCTCCGGGGAGGCCGGGCACGCGCGGGCTGTCGCAGGCCGCCTCTACGGCGGGCTGCTGGACGCGCCGATGCGGGTGATCGTCGCGGAGCCCGCGGCCGGTCCGGCCTTTCGGCGCCGGGTCGCGAGCGCTCGGGCCCCCGGTGAGGGAGCCGCGGGCGACATCGTCCCGCAGGCGATCACGCCGTCCGGCGCCCCCGTCGCCGGCCGCGACCCGGACCTGTTCACCGGCCCCCGTAGCGGGGCGTCCGAAGGCCTCGTGCCCCACGCACCCGCCGCCCACCGGAACGGTCTCCTCGACGACCTGGCCGACGCGATCGAGACGGCGGCGGCCCGCAGCGGCGAGACCGTCCTGGTCGTCCCCGACGGCGAACGGCTGGTCGTCCTCGCCTCGGACGGCGGCACGGCGGCCTCCGCCTGCGCCGACTACGCGGCGCGCGCGACCGCCGACCGTAGGGAGACGGGGGTCCCCCCGGCCGGA
>KI547038.1:141999-142686 GCA_000497405.1 Streptomycetaceae bacterium MP113-05
TCCGTCCTGGTGGAACACGAGGACATGGCCGCGGGCTCGGTGGTGCCGCTGCTTGCGGACGACGCTGTGCGGGCCTTCGCGGACGGGCTGCTGCGCAGACTGTACGAGCACGACGCGCACGGACGCGGCGACCTCGTCGCCTCGCTGCGGGCGTGGCTCTCCCGCCACGGGCAGTGGGACGCCGCCGCGGCGGACCTCGGTGTCCACCGCCACACGCTGCGGTACCGGATGCGGCGCGTCGAGGAGATCCTCGGCCGCTCACTCGACGACCCCGACGTGCGCATGGAGCTCTGGCTCGCCCTCAAGGTCACGAACTGACCGGTGCCCGCGCGCCCCGTCGCCGGTCCGTACGTGCCGCCGGGAGGTCCCGGACCGGCAGCGGCTCGGCCACATGCCAAACCGGCGCACGTACTCCCGCGATGTGGCCGCGTCGGACAATCACCTTCGCGGCTTCCTCCGCCTAACGTGTCGCGCAGAGCAAACGCACCATCCCCACCATTTCGGAAGGGCCGGGATTCACTGTGCCAGTCAAGGAAGCCGCCACCCACGCGTTCTGGCTCGCCGGCCGACAGGCCACCGGGGAGGAGACCTTCGACGTCTCCTCCCCCTGGGACGGCCGTCGTGTCGGCACCGTGAGCGTCCCCACCGAGGCCCAGGTGGAGGAGGCCGTCGCGGCGGCGACCGCCG
>KI547038.1:142854-145202 GCA_000497405.1 Streptomycetaceae bacterium MP113-05
CAGGCGAGTTCGCCGCCACCCCCGCCCACGTGCGTGCCGCCGCTCTCGACCACATCTGCCGTCGCGTCTCCGAACGCGCCGACGAGATCGCCGAGCTGATCACCGCCGAGAACGGCAAGCCGCTGCGCTGGGCCAAGGGCGAAGTGGGACGGTGCATCTCGGTGTTCCGCTGGGCCGCCGAGGAGGCCCGCCGCTTCAACGGCGGCACCGCGCAGCGCCTCGACTCCGACGCCGGGGGCCAGGGCCGCCTCGGCCTGACCCGTCGCTTTCCGCGCGGTCCGGTCCTCGGCATCGCACCGTTCAACTTCCCGCTCAACCTGTGCGCCCACAAGGTCGCCCCCGCCCTCGCGGTGGGCACCCCGATCATCCTCAAGCCGGCTCCCGCCACACCGCTGTCCGGTCTGCTCATCGGCGAGCTGCTCGCCGAGACCGACCTCCCCGCAGGGTCCTGGAGCGTGCTGCCGGTCCCCAACGACCGGATGCCCGCCCTGGTGCGGGACGAGCGTCTGCCGGTCATCTCCTTCACCGGCTCCGGCCCCGTCGGCTGGTCCCTGGTCGACGCCGTTCCGCGCAAGCACCTCACCCTCGAACTCGGCGGCCAGGGCGCGGCCCTCGTGCTGTCCGACTACTCCTCGGACAGCGACCTGGACCACGCCGCGCAGCGCATCGCGATGTTCTCCAACTACCAGGGCGGCCAGTCCTGCATCTCCGTCCAGCGGGTCATCGCCGACGCCTCGGTGTACGACCGCCTGGTGCCGCGCGTGGTCGCGGCGGTCGAGGCGCAGGTCACCGGCGACCCGACCGACCCGGCGACCGAGGTCGGCCCGCAGATCAGCGAGGACGCCGCCAAGCGCATCGAGTCCTGGGTCGAGGAGGCCGTCTCCGCCGGCGCGAAGCTGCTCGCCGGCGGTGAGCGCGACGGCGCCTCCTACACGCCGACCGTGCTGGAGAACGTCCCGCGCGACACCCAGATCGGCTGCGAGGAGGTCTTCGGCCCGGTCCTCACCCTCACCCGGGTCGACGGCGAGCAAGCGGCCTACGACGCCGCCAACGACTCGATCTACGGCCTGCAGGCGGGCGTGTTCACGCACGACGTGCAGACCGCGTTCCGCGCGCACCGAGCGCTCGATGTCGGCGGCGTGATCATCGGCGACGTGCCGTCCTACCGTGCGGACCAGATGCCCTACGGCGGTACCAAGCAGTCCGGCGTCGGCCGCGAGGGCGTGCAGTACGCGATGGACGACTACACCTACGAGCGGGTGATGGTGCTCACCGGCCTGGACCTCTGACGCTCCGAGGGGCCGGGGCGCCCCGGCCCCTCGAGTGAGCCGCCGGTACTCCGGCGCCGCAGCTACTCCGGCGCCGCGCGGGGGAAGAGCGCCGTGTACGCCTCGGTGGGTTCGCTCAGCCCCCGGGCGAACGGCGCGTCGAAGTGCCACACCAGGAAGATCAGGAACACCACCAGTGCGCTGAACAGCCCGGCCAGCATGATCTCCCGGAGGGAGCGCTGGATCTGCAGCGCGAAGACCATCCCGACCGTCAGCACCCCGCCGCCGACCAGGCCGAACCACACCACACTCGGCATGGTCGGAGAGGCCTGCGCCTCCCGCTGCACCCGCGCCGCGTCCACCACCGCGACCTGGTCGACCACCCCCTGGTACGCCTGCACCGCGCGGGTGCTGCCCGGCCTCACGGCCTGCGCGTCGCGGCGGAGTCCCGCCAGCAGCCGGTCCCCGCGGGAGGTGAGTTTGCCCCGCTCCGTCATGCGCGCCCATTCGACACCCACGGTGTGGCGCACGTACGCCGTCACGTCCGCCCGGATCCGTTCGCGTTCCTGCGCCGGGTACACCTGGACGCGTTCGTGGATCTCGTGCAGGGCCTGCGCCTCCTGCTGGACGGTTTCGTCCGCGGCGTTCCGCGTCTCCCACACGCCGGCGATGGCGAGGCCGAGCACGATCGCGTAGACCACGCCGATCATCATCGTCATGTACTCGATCACGTCCGGTGTCTCGGACGGGTCGTCGTCCTCGCCCGCACGGCGCTGCCGGAGGAACACCGCCCCGACGACCGCCGCGCACACGACCACCAGGCAGGCGAGAAGGATCAGCCACTGCGACACGAGGAGACTCCTAACGGGAGGACCGGGACGAGCGGGGGCGGAGGGCCGCTGCGGCGAGCACCGCAGGGGCGATGATCAGCAGGGTCCGGGTGACCATCGGCAGGTCGCCGTCCGGCTCCTGGCGCGGCGTCACCGCCCGGACGGCCCCGGCCGGTGACGGGTCGGCCGGCTCCGGCGTGCGGCTCGGTTCGGGCGTCGGGGTCGGCGTCGGCGTGGGTGCGGCGGGGGG
>KI547038.1:145212-151857 GCA_000497405.1 Streptomycetaceae bacterium MP113-05
GCCTCCACCCGCCCGCAGCCGCCCGACGTGGGCAGCCGTACGGTCGCGCCCGCCGCCAGGCCCCGACCCCGGACGTCCACCTCCACGCCGGCGCCGGGGTCGATCCGCACCCGCACCGACGGCCCGGGCAGGGGGCCGGTCAGCGGGTCGGCGACCGCGGTGCCGGGGGACAGTGCGAGAGCGGTCACCGCGCACACCGCGGCCGCCGTCGCCGTCGGTATCCGCATACGCGTCGAAGTCGTCACGACGCCCGAGCATGCGGACGTCCCGGGCGGCGGAGAAGTGACCGGACCGAAGATCCCCCGAAGCGCTGAACCTTCCCCCGACCGTGCATGATCCGGCTCCATGCGGGCCAGCCGCGCCGGGCGTTTCGAGTCCGCCTTCCATACCTCCCTCAGGCACGGCGGCCGGTGACAGGATGCTCGCGGCACGCGGACGAGCCGCAGCCGTCGGAGAGAGGGGCCGGGATTGTTCGTCTTCGCGCAGCTCAGTGACATCCACCTCGGGCACGATCGTGCGGATGGCGGCGCCCGAGCGCGGGAGCGGACCGAGCGGGTGCTGCGCAGCCTCGACGATCTGCCCGGCGAACTCGACGCCGTCGTGGTCACCGGCGACCTCGCCGACCACGGCACCGAAGCGGAGTACGCCCAGGCGGCGAAGCTGCTGGCCGGCTCCCGGCACGCCCCGCTGCTGCACTGCCCGGGCAACCACGACGCCCGGGGCCCGTACCGCGCCGCACTCCTCGGCGGCGACCCGGCCGACGACTCCCCGGTGAACCAGGTGCACCGGCTGTCCGGCGCCACCTTCCTGATGTGCGACTCCAGCATTCCCGGCCGTGGGGACGGCCGTCTCGACGGCGCCACCCTCGCCTGGCTGGACGCGGAACTCGCGGCCGGCCCGCACGACGCGCCCGCGTTCGTCTGCTTCCACCACCCGCCGGTGCCGCTGCACGGCCAGTACGTCGACCCGATCCGCCAGTTCGGCGAGGAACGGCTCGCCGCGGTGGTCGGCCGGCACCGGCACGTCACCGGGCTGCTCTGCGGCCACACCCACACCCCGGCCGCCACCACCTTCGCCGGGTTGCCGCTGATCGCCGCACCCGGAGTCGTCTCCACCCTGAGGATGCCCTGGGAGGGCGATGCCGACGGGCCGCTCGACTACGCGCTGCCACCGCTGCTCGCCTACCACGTCCACGATGACGAGGGCCGCCTGACCACGCATTTCCGCGTGGTCCCCTGACCGCGGTGCGCCCCCGGTCCACACTCGCGGTGAAGGTGCCTGAGCCCGGTTGCGTGAGGACTGGTAGGAATCACCGGTTCCGGGTACATACGGTCGAGTAGCACCCGTCAGTAGTGCGAGAGTGCGAGGTGAGCACGCGTCATGACCGTTACGGAACGCGAGGCCCGAGAGGTCGCCGAGGCAGCCCGGGAGCAGGACTGGCAGAAGCCCAGCTTCGCCAAGGAACTCTTCCTGGGCCGGTTCCGGCTCGATCTCATCCACCCGCACCCGGCTCCGGACCCGGAGTCCGTGCAGCGCGGTGAGGACTTCCTCGCCAAGCTGCGCACCTTCTGCGAGACCAGCATCGACGGCGCACTGATCGAGCGCGAGTCGCAGATCCCGGACGAGGTGATCAACGGGCTCAAGGGGCTCGGTGCCCTCGGTATGAAAGTCGGCACCGAGTACGGCGGCCTCGGCCTCTCGCAGGTGTACTACAACAAGGCGCTCGCACTCGTCAGCTCCGCCAGCCCCGCCGTGGGCGCACTGCTCTCCGCGCACCAGTCGATCGGCGTGCCGCAGCCGCTGAAACTCTTCGGCTCCCAGGAGCAGCGGGACGCCTTCCTGCCGCGCTGCGCCACCACCGACATCTCCGCCTTCCTGCTCACCGAGCCCGACGTCGGCTCCGACCCGGCCCGCCTCGCCACTACGGCCGTGCCCGACGGCGACGAGTACGTGCTGGACGGCGTGAAGCTCTGGACCACGAACGGCGTCGTCGCGGACCTGCTCGTCGTGATGGCCCGGGTACCGAAGTCGGAGGGGCACCCCGGCGGCATCAGCGCGTTCGTCGTCGAGGGCGCCTCCGAGGGCGTCACCGTGGAGAACCGCAACGCCTTCATGGGGCTGCGCGGCATCGAGAACGGCGTCACGCGCCTCCACCGGGTCCGGGTTCCGAAGGCCAACCTCATCGGCAAGGAGGGTGCCGGCCTCAAGATCGCCCTCACCACCCTCAACACCGGGCGCCTCTCCCTCCCCGCCACCTGCGTGGGTGCCGGCAAATGGTGCCTCAAGGTCGCCCGCGAGTGGACCGAGGCCCGCGTCCAGTGGGGCAGGCCCGTGGCGAAGCATGAGGCCGTCGGCGGCAAGATGGCTTTCATGGCGGCCACGACCTTCGCCCTCGAAGCCGTCGTCGACCTCTCCTCCCAGATGGCCGACGAGAACCGCAACGACATCCGCATCGAAGCGGCGCTGGCCAAGCTGTTCGGCAGCGAGATGGCCTGGCAGATGGCCGACGACCTGGTGCAGATCCGCGGGGGACGGGGCTACGAGACCGCCGCCTCGCTCGCCGCCCGCGGCGAGAAGGGCATCCCTGCCGAGCAGTTGCTCCGCGACATGCGCATCAACCGCATCTTCGAGGGCTCCACGGAGATCATGCACCTGCTGATCGCCCGCGAGGCCGTGGACGCACACCTCTCCGTCGCCGGAGAGCTGATCGACCCGGACGCCTCGATGGCGGACAAGCGCAAGGCGGCCCGGGCAGCCGGCGGCTTCTACGCCCGCTGGCTGCCCAAGCTGGTCGCCGGCGCCGGCCAGTTGCCGAACTCCTACGCCGAGTTCGACACCCTCGCCCCGCACCTGCGCTACGTCGAACGCACCGCCCGCAAGCTGGCGCGGTCCACGTTCTACGCGATGTCGCGCTGGCAGGGGAAGATGGAGACCAAGCAGAACTTCCTCGCCCGCATCGTCGACATCGGCGCCGAACTCTTCGCTATGAGCGCCGCCTGCGTGCGCGCCGAGCAGATGCGCCGGGACGGGGAGCACGGCAGGGAGGCTCACCAGCTCGCCGACGCTTTCTGCCGCCAGTCGCGGGTCCGCGTCGACGAGTTGTTCAACCGACTGTGGACCAACACCGACGAGCTGGACCGCACGGTGGTCAAGGGCATCCTCGGAGGCTCCTACACCTGGCTGGAGGAGGGCGTCCTCGACGCCTCCACGGACGGCGCCTGGATCGCCGACCAGACCCCCGGCCCCTCCCAGAAGGAGAACGTCCACCGTCCCATCCGCTGACGTGAGCCGCCCATGCCGCCGGGGACGGTTGCAGTGCAACCGTCCCCGGCGGCATACCGGGAGGCGAGCCCGGGGTAGGCCCCCCGTCGTCACTGCCCGGGGTGCAGCGTCTGCCCGGAGTCTCAGCCGAGTGCGGACGCCAGCAGTGCCGCAGTCTCGGCGACCAGCGGATCGCTCCGTTCGGCGTCCGGGGCGAAGCGGGTGGTCAGCACGGCCAGGATGATCGGCGGGCGTCCGGGCGGCCAGGTCAGCCCCACGTCGTTGTTGGTGCCGTACTCGCCGCCGCCCGTCTTGTCGGCGACGGTCCAGTCGCCGGGCAGTCCGGTCCGGAACTTCGCGTCGCTGGTGGTGTTGCCCAGCAGCCATCTCGTGAGCCGGCGGCGGTCGCCGCGGTCGAGCGCGTCGCCGAGGGTGAGCCGCGCGTAAGTGCCGGCGACGGCACGCGGGGTGGTGGTGTCCGTCCGCCGCCACGGCTCCGCCGAGTTCAGCTCCGGTTCCCACCGATCGAGCCGCGTGATGCGGTCGCCGATCGAGCGGCAGAACCGGGTGACGGCCCGCGGCCCGCCCAGCTCTCGCAACAGCAGGTTCGCCGCCGCGTTGTCGCTGAAACGGATGGCCGCGTCGCACAGCTCCTCGACTGTCATCCCGCGCGCCAGGTTCTGGGGCTCCCCGGTGACGGGAGCGTAGCCGGACTTCTCGACAGCGCGCTCGGTGTAGTGGACCCGGCGGGCCAGGAACTCGCCGTCCCGGTCGAGGTCGCGCAGCACCGCCGCGGCGGCCAGCGTCTTGAACGTCGAGGTCATCGGAAAGCGTTCGTGTGCCCGGTACCGGACATCGCGGCCGGTCGCGGTGTCGTGGGCGAAGACGCCCAGCCGGGCGGAGTGCCGCTGCTCCAACTCCCGCAACCGTCCGGCGATGTCGCTCTGCTGCGCGACGGGAACGGCGTGTGCGCTGCCGGAGGTGACAGCGGTGGCGAGCACCGCTCCGGCGCCGAGCGCCAGCGCGGCTCGGCGGGACGAGTACGGACCCGTGGTGGCCAAGGTGGTTCCCCTCTGTTCGGTCGACCTTGCCCACCGTCACGCTCGGGCGAGGGTCGCCGGTTCCCCGACTGCACGGACAGGCTTGACACTCACTATTACCTCAGAGTTGCTCGGCCAGCTCGTCCGCGTCGCCCGGGACCAGGAGACCACCGTCATCCTCATCACCCACGAACCGCGCGTCGCCGGATACGCCGACCGCGAGATCGTGCTCCGCGACGGCGAGGTCGACTTCACCGGCCTCGGCGTCACCGGCTTCGACGCCGTCGCCACCCGCCTTGCGGCGGGGAACAGGGGTGCCGCGTGAGTCTCCGCCCCGCCGCCGGAATGCGCCCCGGCACCCTCCTCCGGCTCGCCCTGGCGGGCACCCGCACCGACACGCTCCGCGTCGTGCTCACCGCCCTCAGCGCGGCACTCGCCGCGCTGGCCGCTTACGTCGCGCTGACCGTGCTCGCCATCGACCCGCCCTCGGTGGGAGACGCACGGCAGCCCGGCTGGGCCGACCAGTACACCAGCCCGCTGCTCGCCGAACCCGGCCTGCGCCCCGGCGTCGCCTTCACCCTGCTGATGATGACCGTCCCGGTGCTGGCACTGGCCGGTCAGTGTGCCCGGATCGGCGCCCCGGGCCGCGACCGCCGGCTCGCTGCGGTACTCCTGGCGGGGGCGACGCCGCGCCAGACCCGCTGGATAGCCGTCGCGGAGACGGGACTCGCCTCTCTCGTCGGCACGGCAGCCGGCCTCGCGCTGTACGTCCTGCTGCGCGCCCTGCTGCACTCCCCGGACGCCATGGGGAGGTTGCCGCTGCCCACCGACGTGCTGCCCTCGCCGGCCGCGCTGGCGGCGGTGCTGCTCGGACTGCCGCTCGTCGCGGCGTTCGCAGCGGTCGTGATGCTGCGCCGGGTGACGGTGTCCCCGCTCGACTTGGACCGGCGGGCCGGGCGTCGCGGACCGCCGCGCGTCTGGCCGGGCGTACTGCTGGTGTTCGGACTCATCGTCGCGGTGACGGCTACGCCGGCGCTCGACTGGTACGTCGGCAACGGTCACGAACTCCCGGGCCGAACACTCCCCGTGGTGCTCGCGGTCGGCGGACTGAGCGCGATCCTCGGCGTGGTCCTGGGCACGGGCTGGATCAGCCACGTCGCTGGCCGTCTGCTGCACAGGTTCGCCCGGCGGCCCGCGCCGTTGATCGCGGCGCGGCAGCTGCAGGCGGACCCGTGGAACGGCAGCCGCACCTTCGCCGCCCTCCTCACCTGCGCCGTCTTCGCGTCCGGAACGGCGGCCGTACGGGCGTACTTCGTCGCCCAACGCGAAGCGACGGCCGCGCAGAGCCGTCTGATCGAGGAGACCCCGGGCATCGCGGTCTCCTACTCCACGGTCGAGATGGACGGCTTCTACGTCGGCACCACGGACCTCATCTCGGCCGCCGTGTTCGTCGCCACGCTGGTGGCGCTGGCGGGACTCCTCGTCGCTCTCGCCGGCGGCGTAGTCGCCCGGCGGCGCACACACGCTGCCCTCGCCGCCTCGGGCGTGCCGCGCAGCGTCCTGGGTCGCGTGCTGGCCTGGCAGACGCTGGCCCCCGTGGTGCCCGCCGTGCTGCTCGCCCTGGGCGCCGGCACGTTGCTCGGGCGCGGGTATGCCACCGAGGCCACGGCGAACGGTGCCCACATCCGGACGTGTGACGGCGGGCCGGACCAGTGCGGGGGCCGGGAGGGCATCCGCGAGCACGGGTACACGATCGAGCTTCCGGACATCGTCCGACAGGCCGAGGTCCCGTGGGCCGACCTGGCTCTCTACGGCTCGGTGACATTCGCCCTCGTCCTGGCCGCCGTCGGCGTCGGGCTGCTCTTCCTCCGCGCCGGCACGTCCGTGGAGGAGCTCCGCACCGGCTGACCCGGCCGGGGAGAGGGGCGGGCGCCCGAGGACGGGGGCGCGCGCCCGCCCCGCCGCGGTACATGACGCTCCGTACAACAGACACAATGGGGCCATGACGGACCACCTCCTCGCAGACCCGCACACCCGCTATCCCGCCGACACACCCTCGTCCGGCGGACCGCGGGACATCGTGATCCTCGGATCGACCGGCTCGATCGGCACCCAGGCGGTGGATGTCGTGCTGAGCAACCCGGAGCGGTTCCGGGTGACCGCGCTGTCCGCCAACGGCGGCCGGGTGGCCGAGCTCGCCGAGCAGGCGCGCCGACTGCGGGTGCGGGCGGTGGCCGTGGCCCGTCCGGACAGGGCGGGCGATCTGCGCGACGCGCTCCGGGCCGCGTTCGGCGCCGGTGAGCCGCTGCCGGAGGTGCTGGCGGGACCCGACGCGGCGGGGGCA
>KI547038.1:151867-160340 GCA_000497405.1 Streptomycetaceae bacterium MP113-05
AACTGGCCGCCTCCGAGTGCCACACCGTCCTCAACGGCATCACCGGCTCCATCGGCCTCGCCCCCACCCTCGCCGCGCTGAAGGCCGGCCGCGTACTGGCGCTGGCCAACAAGGAGTCGCTGATCGTCGGCGGCCCCCTGGTGAAGGCGCTGGCGCGGCCCGGCCAGATCATCCCCGTCGACTCCGAGCACTCCGCGCTCTTCCAGGCGCTGATGGGTGGCGCCCGCCGCGAGGTCCGCAAGCTGCTGGTCACCGCCTCCGGTGGCCCGTTCCGCGGTCGTTCCCGCGCCGAACTCGCCGACGTCACCCCGAAGGACGCCCTGGCCCACCCCACCTGGGCGATGGGCCCGGTGATCACCGTGAACTCCGCCACCCTGGTCAACAAGGGCCTCGAGGTGATCGAGGCGCACCTGCTGTACGACATCCCCTTCGACCGTATCCAGGTCGTGGTCCACCCGCAGTCCGCCGTCCACTCGATGGTGGAGTTCACCGACGGTTCCACGCTCGCCCAGTGCGGCCCGCCCGATATGCGGCTGCCCATCGCCCTGGGCATCGGGTGGCCCGAACGGGTGCCGGACGCCGGGCCCGTCTTCGACTGGACGAAACCCATGTCCTGGGACTTCCTCCCGCTCGATACGGACGCCTTCCCCTCCGTGCCGCTCGCCTGTCACGTCGGTGCGCTCGGCGGCACCGCACCCGCCGTCTACAACGCGGCGAACGAGGAGTGCGTCGAGGCGTTCCTCGCGGACAGGCTGCCCTTCACCGGAATTGCCGATACGGTCGCCTCTGTGGTCGAGGAGCACACGGGCGCAGGCCCGTCCGGCGGAACCGACCTGACGTTGAACGGGGTCCTGGAGGCCGAGAGCTGGGCGCGTACCCGCGCCCGTGAGCTGGCCGCCCGGGCCGTAGTGGAGGCGCGCGCATGACGACGTTGATGTGGGTCCTCGGCATAGTCGTCTTCGCGGCCGGCCTGCTGATCTCCATCGCCTGGCACGAGCTGGGCCACCTGACCACCGCCAAGATGTTCGGTGTCCGGGTACCCCAGTACATGGTCGGCTTCGGCCCGACGATCTTCTCCCGCCGCAGGGGCGACACCGAGTACGGCGTCAAGGCGATCCCGCTCGGCGGCTACATCCGCATGATCGGCATGTTCCCGCCCGGCGACGACGGCAAGGTGCGCAAGCGCTCCACCTCGCCGTTCCGCGGCATGATCGAGGACGCCCGCGAGGCGGCGTACGAGGAACTGCAGCCCGGCGACGACAAGCGGCTCTTCTACACGCGCAGACCGTGGAAGCGCGTCATCGTGATGTTCGCCGGGCCGTTCATGAACCTCATCCTGGCCGTGGCGATCTTCCTGGGGGTGCTGATGACCTTCGGGGTCAACACCACCACGACCACCGTCGCCAGCGTCTCCGACTGCGTGCTGCCGGCATCCGCGTCCGTCGACGAGAAATGCCCGAAGGGCGCCGCGGACACCCCCGCCGAGAAGGCCGGACTGCGGCCCGGCGACACCTTCGTGTCCTTCGACGGCCGGAAGATCACCGAGTGGGAACAGCTCCGCGAGGCCATCCGGAACACCACCGGCAAGGTCGCCATCGTCGTGGAGGGCAAGAACGGTGAGCGCCGCCCCCTGCAGGCCGACCTGGTGGAGAACAAGGTCGCCAGCATCGACGCCGACGGCCGGCAGGTCGACGGCGAGTACGTGACGACCGGGTTCCTCGGCTTCCGGCCCGCGTCCGGTGTGGTGGAGCAGTCCTTCCCGCAGGCCGTCGACCACATGGGCGACATGATGGTCTCCGGCTTCGAAGCGCTGGTCGCACTGCCCTCGAAGATCGACGACCTGTGGGCGGCGACGTTCGGGGACGCCGAGCGCAAGCAGGACTCGCCCATGGGCGTCGTTGGCGCGGCGCGCGTCGGCGGTGAGATCTTCTCTCTCGACATCCCCGCGACGTACCAGATCGCGATGATGCTGCAGATGGTGGCGGCGTTCAACCTGTCGCTGTTCCTCTTCAACATGCTGCCGCTGCTGCCGCTGGACGGCGGGCACATCGCCGGCGCCCTGTGGGAGTCGCTGCGGCGCGGGCTGGCCAAGGTGTTCCGGCGCCCCGACCCCGGGCCGTTCGACGTCGCCAAGCTGATGCCCGTCGCGTACGTCGTCGCGGGCGCCTTCGTCTGCTTCACGCTGCTGGTGATGGCTGCCGACATCGTGAACCCGGTGCGCCTGACGGGCTGACGCACGCCTGTCGGTGGAAGGTGACGGCCGGAGGTCCGTACGGCATCCGGCCGTCACCCTTCGTGCGGGTTTGACCGGCGCGATGTGCTTACCGCGCGCCGGGTGCCGTAATCTCGGATCCGGCGCTCCGCTCCACGAGTCCCGCGACGGCGAACCTCGCGACACCCGCACAGCGAAGCGCCGGAGCCCGCTCGACGATCTCGGAACCATGATCCACACCTTGGGGTTGCACCGCCGATGACAGCGATTTCGCTCGGAATGCCGGACGTACCGACCAAGCTCGCCGACCGCCGCGTCAGCCGTAAGATCCAGGTCGGACAGGTGGCCGTGGGCGGTGACGCTCCCGTCTCCGTCCAGTCCATGACCACCAGCCGCACCTCGGACATCGGCGCCACGCTCCAGCAGATCGCCGAGCTGACCGCCTCCGGCTGCCAGATCGTGCGCGTCGCCTGCCCCACCCAGGACGACGCCGATGCGCTGGCCACCATCGCGAAGAAGTCGCAGATCCCGGTCATCGCCGACATCCACTTCCAGCCCAAGTACGTCTTCGCCGCCATCGACGCCGGCTGCGCCGCCGTCCGGGTGAACCCGGGCAACATCAAACAGTTCGACGACAAGGTCAAGGAGATCGCCACGGCGGCCTCCGCCGCCGGTACCCCGATCCGCATCGGCGTCAACGCCGGCTCGCTCGACAGGCGACTGCTGGAGAAGTACGGCAAGGCCACACCGGAGGCGCTGGTCGAGTCGGCGCTCTGGGAGTGCTCGTTGTTCGAGGAGCACGGCTTCCGCGACATCAAGATCTCGGTCAAGCACAACGACCCGGTCGTCATGGTCAACGCGTACCGTCAGCTCGCCGCGCAGTGCGACTATCCGTTGCACCTCGGCGTCACCGAGGCTGGGCCCGCCTTCCAGGGCACCATCAAGTCGGCGGTCGCGTTCGGCGCCCTGCTCTCGGAGGGCATCGGCGACACCATCCGCGTCTCGCTCTCCGCGCCGCCCGCCGAAGAGGTGAAGGTCGGCATCCAGATCCTGGAGTCCCTCGGCCTGCGCCAGCGCCGCCTGGAGATCGTCTCCTGCCCGTCCTGCGGACGTGCCCAGGTCGACGTCTACAAGCTCGCTGACGAGGTCACCGCGGGCCTGGAGGGTATGGAGGTCCCGCTGCGCGTCGCGGTCATGGGCTGCGTCGTCAACGGTCCGGGCGAGGCCCGCGAGGCCGACCTCGGCGTCGCCTCCGGCAACGGCAAGGGGCAGATCTTCGTCAAGGGCGAGGTCATCAAGACCGTGCCCGAGTCGAAGATCGTGGAGACGCTGATCGACGAGGCCATGAAGATCGCCGAGCAGATGGAGAAGGACGGCGTCGCCTCCGGCGAGCCTGCCGTCTCCGTCGCCGGCTGAGAACCCGCACGGCTCACCCGGATGCGGCGAGGCCGCCGCCCGGGTGAGCGATGCTGACCTGAGACCGCCCGCCGGGATGCCGCCGCCGGAGTTAGAGTGCCCGCATCAGACCCAGCGGGCTTCCTACGGCCCCCGTCCTCGTCGAGGTGAGGCGATCCGTGCTGACCACCACCTCGATACGGGTCCTCGATCCCGACGAGCTGGACGCCGCGCTGTCGGTGCTGCACCGGGAGCCGGTCAACAACGCGTTCGTCGCCGCCCGCGTCCAGGCTTCCGGCCTCGACCCCTGGCGACTCGGCGGCGAACTGTGGGGCTGGTACCGGCACGGCCGCCTGGAGTCCCTCTGCTACGCGGGCGCCAACCTCGTCCCGCTCTGCGCCCGGCCCGAAGCCGTCCGCGCCTTCGCCGAACGCGCTCGCAGGCAGGGCCGCCGCTGTTCCTCGATCGTCGGCCCCGCCGCCTCGACGGCCGCCCTCTGGTCGCACCTCCAGCCGCACTGGGGCCCCGCCCGCGAGGTCCGCGCCCACCAGCCGCTGCTGGCCACCGAAACAGTTCCGCACGACGTCGTGCCCGATCCGCTCGTCCGGCGGGTCCGCAAGGACGAGATGGATCTCGTCATGCCCGCCTGCGTCGCGATGTTCACCGAGGAGGTCGGCATCTCTCCGCTCGCCGGCGACGGCGGCCTGATCTACCAGGCCCGCGTCGCCGAACTCGTCGGATCCGGCCGCTCCTTCGCCCGCATCGAGGACGACCGCGTGGTCTTCAAGGCCGAGATCGGTGCCGCCACCCCGCACGCCTGCCAGATCCAGGGCGTCTGGGTCGCCCCCGAACACCGCGGCAGGGGACTGTCCGTCAACGGCCTGGCCGCCGTCCTGAGCTACGCGCTCCGGGAGGTCGCCCCCGTGGTGAGCCTCTACGTCAACGACTTCAACACCCCGGCGCGGGCCGCGTACCGGCGAGTGGGTTTCCGCGAGGTCGGCGCGTTCATGAGCGTGCTCTTCTGACCCGGGGCGCCTGCGCGCGGCGCCCCGGCAGATCCGTCCCGTCGCGACCCGGCGGACGCCCCTACTTCGCGGGCGACGCCGCGTGCCGGCCACACGCCCTAGTAGCCTCCCCGCCATGCGGCATACCTCCGGCGAACACCACCCGGACCCTCGACCGGTGTCCATCGGCCCCCTGGACCTGGCCGCCCGCGTCGACGACGCGCTCGCAGTCCAGGCACTGGCCTTCGGCCTCACCGACGACGAGATCGCCGTCCGGCACCACATCGTGCTGCGCCACCTCACCACGGCCGGCGCCGGCGCCGTCGGCGCCACCACCGACGAGGATGACCGCCTCGTCGGCTTCGTCTACGGCATGCCCAACGACCGAACGCAGTGGTGGTCCACCGTCGTCCACCCCTACCTGCGCCAGGAGGGGCACGCCGGGTGGCTCAGCGACGCCTTCGCGATCACCGAACTGCACGTACTGCCCGCGTTCCAGAACCGCGGCCTCGGACGCGAGCTGATCACGCGGCTGACCGACGGGGTCGACGAACCGCGGTCGATCCTCTCCGCGGTCGACACCGAGTCCCCGGCCCGCGCCCTGTACCGCTCCCTCGGCTACCGGGACCTGGCCCGCCGGGTCCGCTTCCCCTCGGCGAGCTGCCCCTACGCCGTGATGGGCGCGACCCTGCCGCTGCGCCGCCGCTGACGCAGGGTGAGGGGCTCGCCCGAGACCGCCGACCGGCCCGCGCAGGGAACGCATTTCCGCCCGGCCGCCGACAAGGGCTAACCTCCAGTACTCATCCACTTCTTCTCACCAGCACCTCATCCCAGCAGGAGACCCCCGATGGCAGCCCGAGTCCAGCGCCTGTCCCGCTCGATGCTGAAGACGCTGCGCGACGACCCGGCCGACGCCGAGACGCTCAGCCACAAGCTTCTCGTCCGGGCCGGATACGTTCGCCGAGCCGCGGCCGGTCTCTGGATCTGGCTGCCGCTCGGCAAGCAGGTGCTGGAGAACGTCACCCGCGTCGTGCGTGAGGAGATGGATGCGATCGGCGCGCAGGAGGTGCTGCTTCCGGCCTTGCTGCCCAAGGAGCCGTACGAGCAGTCCGGCCGCTACGAGGAGTACGGCGACCTGCTGTTCCGCCTGAAGGACCGCAAGGGTGGCGACTACCTGCTGGGCCCCACCCACGAGGAGATCTTCACCCAGGTCGTCAAGGACCAGTGCGCGTCCTACAAGGACCTGCCGGTGCGCGTCTACCAGATCCAGACCAAGTACCGGGACGAGGCGCGTCCCCGCTCCGGCATCCTGCGGGGCCGCGAGTTCACCATGAAGGACTCCTACTCCTTCGACGTGAGCGACGAGGCGCTGGAGGAGTCGTACCGCCTGCACCGTCAGGCCTACCAGCGGATCTTCGAACGGCTCGGCCTGGACCACCGCATCGTCTCCGCCGTCTCCGGCTCGATGGGCGGTTCCGCGTCGGAGGAGTTCCTCGCCCCCGCCGCAGCCGGTGAGGACACCTACGTCCACTGTCCCGCCTGCGGATACGCGGCCAACACGGAGGCGATGACCACGGTCGTGCCGCCCGTCGACGGCGCCGGGCACCCGGCAGTCGAGGACCTGGACACCCCCGACACCCCCACCATCGAGACGCTCGCCGAGCACCTGGGCGTCCCTGCCTCGGCCACACTGAAGAACCTGCTGGTCAAGGTGACCGAGCCGTCGGCGGACGGGAAGGCGGCGGAGATCGTCGCCGTCGGTGTCCCCGGGGACCGCGAGGTCGACCTCGGGAAGCTCGCGGAGTACCTCGCGCCCGCCGAGGTCGAGCTGGTCACCGCGGACGACTTCACGGACCGCCCCGACCTCGTCCGCGGCTACGTCGGTCCGCAGGGCGGCATGGCCGGCAAGGCGTTCCGTTACCTCGCCGACCCGCGCGTCGCACCCGGCACCAGCTGGGTCACCGGGGCCAACAAGCCCGACACACACGCGCGGAACGTCGTGTGCGGACGTGACTTCGAAGTCGACCAGTACCTCGACGTCGTCGTGGTCGAGCCCGGCGACCCGTGCCCCCGCTGCGGCGAGGGCATCGTTCTGGACCGGGCGATCGAGATCGGCCACATCTTCCAGCTCGGCCGCAAGTACGCCGACACCTTCGAACTCGACGTCCTCGGCCGGGACGGCAAGCCGGTCCGCGTCACCATGGGCAGCTACGGCATCGGCGTCTCCCGCGCGGTGGCCGCCCTGGCCGAGCAGACCGCCGACGACCAGGGCCTGTGCTGGCCCCGGGAGGTGGCGCCGGCCGACGTGCACGTCGTCGCGGCGGGCAAGGCCGCGCAGACCGAGCTGGCGCTCGAGGTGGCCGAACAGCTCGGAGCGGCGGGAGTACGCGTGCTGGTCGACGACCGTGCGGGCGTGTCACCCGGTGTGAAGTTCACCGACGCCGAGCTGCTCGGCGTGCCGACGATCCTGGTCGCCGGACGCCGCACGAAGGAAGGCGTCGTCGAGGTCAAGGACCGCCGTACGGGCGAGCGCGAGGAGCTTCCCGTCGCCGAAGCCGTCGCCCGCCTGGCGGCGCGCGTCTGATCGTTCCAGTCGCGAGCGCGCACGGGCCGGGGAGACCCCGGCCCGTGCGCACGGTGCGTCGCCGCAGGCCCGCCGGGTGACGTCCGGAACTACAGCCAGCCCGCGAACTCCAGCAGCGCCTCGCCGTCCTGGCGGTCACCACGCCACAGGTGACGCACGCCGGACCGGGCCGCCCGGAACAGCGCCCACCCCCGCAGCCGGTC
Source organism: Streptomycetaceae bacterium MP113-05 (assembly GCA_000497405.1). Lineage (GTDB taxonomy): Bacteria > Actinomycetota > Actinomycetes > Streptomycetales > Streptomycetaceae > Streptomyces. The sequence continues at coordinate 159,266 of KI547038.1, forward strand.
CCGCTCCACCTCCAGCGAGTCCGCCAGTCGGTGCACCCGCCGGCGCGTCGCCGCAGGCGCCCCCGCAGAGGCCATCACGTCGTGCAGCCGGTCCCGCACCAGACGGGCCAGGTCGTACGCCGGCTCGCCCGTCAGCGGCTCCGGGCCGGCCACCAGCCACGGTGCGCGCTCTCCGGAGCCGGAGAGCACCGCGCCCTGCCGGAAGTCTCCGTGCAGCAGCACCTCGTCCTGCGGGTCGGCAAGCAGCTCGTCGCGCAGCTCCAGCGCCTCCCCGACCAGCGGACGCACCTCGTCCGGCGCGTGCTCGCGTATCATCTCCGCCTCCACAGCGGTCCGTTCGGCCACGGAGTCGAAGCCGTGTCCCGGCGCCGGAGACACCCACAGCCGCCGCAGGACCGAGCTGGCCTCGAGCACGGCCTTCGCCTCCGGCAGCGAGCGCAGCGACACCTCGCCGTGCAACCGCTCCAGCAGCAGCGCGCCGTCCTCCGGGGCGGAACGCAGCAGCCGTACGGCGCCCCAGCCGTTCCAGTGCGCCAGCGCCTCCGCCTCCCGCGCCGCCGAGGTCCCCGGCGCGGTCAGCTTCAGCGCGGCCGGCGTACCGTCCGCCTGCCGCACCAGGACGAGCAGGCTGGTCCGCCCGCCGGGGGAGACCACACGCTCGTCCGTCAGGTCCCAGCGCCGCAGTACCGTCTCCAGCAGGCCGGGCAGCTTCTCCAGCCATTTCGCGGCCGCTGCGGCCTCCTCCGTGTCCGGGTGGCCGTGCAGGCTGCGCACCAGCCGTTGCGGTGGATCGATGGGCAGTACGGAGGGCATGTGCCGGGCGGGGCCTTTCGGGACGCAGGCGGACGGACGGGCCTCAGAGCGGCCGGGACTCCTCCGTCGGCCGGACCGGTGCACCGGTCCGGCCCGGCGCCGACCTTTCGGTGAGCCCAGGGAAGGCTACGCCCGTGCCGCGCCACCGCACCGCGCGGAGGGCCGCTTCGCGCAGTGCCGCCGCCGCCTCCCTCCGCCGCGTGCCGGCACAGGCCCGTACGAGATCGGCGTACACCGCGGCCACCCGGTCCTCCAGCTCGGC
>KI547038.1:160350-163728 GCA_000497405.1 Streptomycetaceae bacterium MP113-05
AGACGCTCTTCAGACGTCGCTGGGCGTCCGCCTCCGCCTTGCAGGTCCGGCACGTCGCGAGATGCGAGAGGACGCGTTCGCGGGCGTCGTGCCCCAGCTCGCCGTCGACCAGCGCGGCGAGCCGGTCACCGAGGTGCTGCTCGACGGGCGTGAGTGCCTTGTCCCCGGAGTTCACCCGCCACCGACCTCCCCGGCCGCACCACCTGCCGAAACCGCCACCGCGGGACTCGACACGGTCTGCGGCTCCGTGACCCACGGAACGCTCGTCTGGTCGGCTCCGGCCCGCTCCTTCCCGGCCTGCTGCGGCACGGTCTGCTGCTCCGACCGTGCCGCCGGGGACCGGTGCTTCAGCGCCTTGCGCAGGTGCGAGCGTCCGCGGTGGATACGGCTGCGCACCGTGCCCAGCTTCACGTCCAGCGTCGCGGCGATCTCCTCATAGCTCAGCCCCTCGATGTCGCAGAGCACCACCGCGGCGCGGAACTCTGGCGCGAGAACGTCCAGCGCCTGCTGCACGTCTGCGTCGAAGTGGGTGTCGTTGAAGTGCTGCTGCGGAGTGGGCTCACGGCTGGGCAGCCGCTCCGCCGCGTCGTCGGCCAGCGCGTCGAAGCGGATGCGCTGCTTTCGCCGCACGGTGTCGAGGAAGAGGTTCGTGGTGATGCGGTGCAGCCAGCCCTCGAAAGTACCGGGCGTGTACGTCGACAGGGAGCGGAACACTCGCACGAAGACCTCCTGGGTGAGGTCCTCGGCGTCGTGCTGGTTACCGGTCAGACGGTAGGCGAGCCGATAGACCCGTGCGCTGTGCGTGCTGACGATCTCCTCCCAGGAGGGAGGTGTCCAGGCCTGCGCATCCGCATCGATGTCGAAGGTGGCGGTCTTGGCGGAGTCGGCGGCGGTGTGGACGCGGTCAGCGGTGTCGGTCACGGATTTCGGCTCGCCCGCGGACCGTCGAAAGCGCCTGAGCACTCCCCGGCCACCGTGCGCAGCCGCACCTCCCCTGTCGGCTCTGGTGGTGTCCAGTGGAGCCCCTACCATAGCCACCTCGCCCGTTAGCTCCGGATAAGCAGAATTGACCGGCTTTCGGTCCGGTCACACAGGTCTCGTTCCTCTCCCGACAACGCCCGGTCCCATCACCGGGTTCCCGACGCAACGGATACAGTCACCGTTGCGTCGTCCACGGGGACAGGAGAGGGCCATTACCGGCAACCGGCAGACGAGCTGGGCGTTCGCCGACGCGTACGGCTCCGAGCTCGCCGAGAACGCGGAGAGCGCAGCCCTGGGCTGGGCCCGCGACCGCGCCCGCGACGCGGGGGTGTGCCCGGTGTCCCAGGGTACGGGTGCCGCACTGCGGCTGCTGGCGGCGAGCGTCGACGCGAAGGCCGCGGCCGAGATCGGCACCGGCACCGGCGTCTCCGGCCTCCACCTGCTCCGGGGGATGCGTCCGGACGGCGTCCTCACCACCGTCGACGTGGAGCCGGAACGGCAGGCTTTCGCCCGAGAGGCCTTCCGCACCGCGGGCTTCGCGGGCAACCGGGCCCGCTTCATCCCCGGCCACGCCCTGGACGTGCTGCCCCGCCTCGCGGACGGCGGATACGACCTGGTGTTCTGCGACGGCGACCGGTCGGAGTACCCGGACTACCTCGCCGAGTCGCTGCGCCTGCTGCGGCCGGGCGGACTGGTCTGTTTCGAGGGCGTCTTCGCCGGCGGGAGCACGGTCGACTCGGGCGATCGCCGTACCGAGGTGGAGCGGCTGCGCGAGTTGCTGCGAACGGTCCGGGAGAGCGGGGCCCTCGTGCCGTCACTGCTTCCCGTCGGCGACGGCCTGCTCTGCGCCGTGAAGCCGGCCGCGGGACGCTAGGCCCGGCCGGGAGTCTCCCGCCTGCGCCGCGACACCTGCGTCAGGGCGGGCTCCCCTGGTCAGCGGGCCCCCGGTGATCCACATCGCCCCGGGAACCCGGCCCGGTGCTGTCCGGTGGCGGGTGAATGAGCCGCCCGGCGCACGACACCGCCCCGGGGTCGCGCGCAGCGCGAGGCTCCCGGGGCGGAGATGACGATGACTGGGTCAGCCGCAGACCTTCTTCAGCTCTTCGTCGAGCGCTACCGCCTCGTCGGGGGTCAGCTCGACGACGAGTCGTCCGCCGCCTTCGAGCGGAACGCGCATGACGATGCCCCGCCCCTCCTTGGTCACCTCGAGCGGGCCGTCGCCCGTCCGCGGCTTCATGGCCGCCATGCTCGTTCCCCTTCCTGAAACCAGCTCATCTCCGCCGACGGCCCCTGCACAGGCACGTGTCACCGGCATCGAACACATTGCTTCTCCGCCATTATCCCGCATCGCACGACCCGATGACCAACATCGCTCGGCAACCCTTCTGCAACGCGCCTGCGCAAACCCGTCCAATTCGGCGCTCATGCCGCCGGAATTGCCCGGCTGCGCCCGCGGGATCCCGCGTTTCCCCACTGTTCACGCCCCGAGAGTTTGACGCACGTCACATTCTTCCCGGGCTTCGGCACGACCGGTGCGTCTGTCGGAGGCCCGGTGTTCTGGGAGATGCTGTCCGCATGTCCGACACCGTGCTGTACGACGTGACCGAGGGACTCGCCACCGTCACCCTCAACCGTCCCGACGCGATGAACGCGCTCGACACCGCCACCAAGGACGCCCTCCGGGACAGCCTGCGGCAGGCAGCCGGGGACCCGGCCGTCCGGGCGGTGCTGCTGACCGGCAACGGGCGGGCCTTCTGCGTCGGGCAGGACCTGAAGGAGCACATCGGCGCCCTGCGCAGCAAGGGCGGCGACGCGCTGACCACCGTCCACGACCACTACAACCCGATCACCCTGGCCATCGCGAACATGCCGAAACCGGTGGTGGTCGGCGTCAACGGCGTCGCTGCGGGCGCGGGAGCGGGCTTCGCCTTCGCGGCGGACTACCGGGTCGTCGCCGACACTGCGGCCTTCAACACCGCTTTCGCCGGGATCGCGCTGACCGCGGACTCCGGCATGTCGTGGACCCTCCCTCGCCTGGTGGGTCCCAGTCGCGCCCAGGACCTGCTGCTCTTCCCACGGTCGGTGAAGGCACCGGAGGCGCTGGAGCTGGGGCTCGCCAACCGGGTCGTACCGGCCGGCGAGCTGCCGGAAGAGGCGGTCGCGGTGGCGCGGCAACTCGCCGCGGGGCCCACCGCCGCCTACGCGGCGATCAAGGAGTCGCTGGCCTACGGGGCGACGCACTCGCTGGCGCAGACACTGGAGAAGGAGGCGGAGCTGCAGATCCGCTCCGGCGGGACGGAGGACCACACGATCGCGGTCGAGGCCTTCGTGAACAAGGAGGCCCCCCGCTACGTGGGCCGATGACCGAGGCGACGACCACCCACCATGACCGCCGGG
>KI547038.1:165572-167663 GCA_000497405.1 Streptomycetaceae bacterium MP113-05
GTTGCGGGCCCCGGCGGTCATGGTGCGGTAGCGGGCGCGGGAGACCGTCCGGCGCCCCGGAAGACGCAGTCGGCGAGGTGGTCGTCGACGAGGCCGCAGGCCTGCATCAGGGCGTAGGCCGTGGTCGGGCCGACGAAACGGATGCCCCGCTTCTTCAGGGCCCGTGCCAACGCCTTCGACTCGTCCGTGACCGCTGGGATCTCGCCGTGCGTCCTCGGCGCAGGACGCCCCTCCGCCTCGGGCGCGAAGGACCACACCAGCGCGTCGAGTTCGCCCGGCTCCCACTGCGCAAGGACCTCGGCGTTGGCCATCGTCGCCCGGATCTTCGCGCGGTTGCGGATGATCCCCGTGTCCGCGAGGAGCCGCGTCTCGTCAGACTCCGTGAAGGCCGCGACGCGCTCGACGCGGAACCCTTCGAACGCCGCGCGGAACCCCTCGCGACGGCGCAGGATCGTCAGCCAGGACAGCCCCGACTGGAACGCCTCCAGGCTGAGTCGCTCGAAGAGAGCGTCGTCACCGTGCACCGGCCGGCCCCACTCGGTGTCGTGATACGTGACGTAGTCGTCCGCGGAGAGCCCCCAGGGACAGCGCATCCTGTCGTCCGGCCCGGGGAGGGCCGCGCCGTCAGCGGGCATCGCGGCGCTCCGGAGCGTCCTGGAGACCGGCGGCCTCCCCCTCTCCGGGGGCCTTGTCGAACCGCCCGCCCCGCCCGTACGCGACCGCCTGCCCACCGGCCAGGGTGGACTCCAGCTCCGCGATCCGGGCGTCCCGCTCGGCCAGTTCGGCGCCGAGCCGGTCCAGCACGTCGTCGACCTCCTGCATGCGGTAGCCGCGGGCGGCGATGGGAAGGCGCAGGCCGTCCACGTCTGCCCGGCCGACCGCACGCGAGGCGGGCAGTGGTTCGTGCAGCCGGTCCGGCGACGCCTCGGCGAGACCGCCGCTTACCGCGTCCGTGCGGGCGTCCCCGTCGAGACTGCCCACCACGGCGAGGGTGATCGCGGCGATCACCACGACCAGCGAGATCAGCAGGAACCAGAACACGGCCATCTCCCGGGATGAGTCGTCATCAAGTCACTCGTCATGTCGAAGCCGGACCCGCGGAGGTTTCCACGGCCGGTGCGGCTCCGATCGTCCCACGAGACGGTGACGGCTACCCTCGGCGGCGGGTACCCGAGCGGTGACCTGCGGTGAGCCGTGTGCGGGAGACGGCGGCTGCACCCGGACGAGAGGAGAGGACGGCGGATGCTGCGCCTGGGAACACGTGAGTTCGGCGAACACGAGCCGGTCGTCATGGCGATCGTGAACCGGACCCCCGACTCCTTCTACGACCAGGGCGCGACCTTCCACGACGAGCCCGCGCTGGACCGGGTGGAGCGGGCGGTGGCCGAGGGCGCCGCGATCATCGACATCGGCGGGGTGAAGGCCGGGCCGGGTGACGAGGTCACGGTCGAGGAGGAGGTCCGGCGGACCGCCGGCTTCGTGGCCGAGGTGCGGCGGCGCCACCCGGACGTGGTGATCAGCGTCGACACCTGGCGGCACGAGGTGGGCGAGGCTGTGTGCTCGGAGGGCGCGGACCTGGTCAACGACGCCTGGGGCGGCGTCGATCCGGAACTCGCCGCGGTCGCCGCCCGGCACGGCGCGGGCCTGGTCTGCACGCACGCGGGCGGCGCCCGGCCGCGGACCCGGCCGCACCGGGTGACGTACGACGGGGACGGCGGTGTGATGGCGGACGTCCTGCGGGTCACGCTGGGGCTCGCGGAGCGAGCCGTGGCGCTCGGTGTCCGGCGGGACGGCATCATGATCGACCCCGGGCACGACTTCGGGAAGTCGACGCGCCACTCGCTTGAGGCCACCCGGCGGCTCGGCGAGATGGTGGAGACGGGGTGGCCGGTGCTGGTGTCCCTGTCCAACAAGGACTTCGTCGGGGAGACACTGGACCGCCCGGTGAAGGAACGGGTGACCGGGACGCTGGCGACGACCGCGGTGTCGGCGTGGCTGGGGGCGCAGGTCTACCGGGTGCACGAGGTCGCGGAGACGCGGCAGGTGCTGGACATGGTGGCCTCCATCGCGGGGAACCGGCCGCCGGCGGGG
>KI547038.1:167673-168974 GCA_000497405.1 Streptomycetaceae bacterium MP113-05
GCTCGCCTGAAGGAGCTGCCGCCGCGGCGCGCGACCCCCGGTGACGGGGCTGCCGGGGGAAACGGGCGCTGCGGACGTCGGGTGCGGCTCCTTGTACCGGACCGGGCTACGTGCCGGCCTCCTTCGTCACCAGCGCGACGGCCTCGTCGACGTCGTCGGTCAGGTGGAAGAGGTCGAGGTCGTGCGGCGACGCCTTCCCGGAGCCGATCACGTGGTCCCTGACCCAGGAGACCAGCCCGCCCCAGTACTCCGAGCCGTAGAGCACGATGGGGAAGCGGGTCACCTTCCGGGTCTGCACCAGGGTCAACGCCTCGAACAGCTCGTCCAGGGTCCCGAGCCCGCCCGGCAGCACGACGAAGCCCTGGGCGTACTTGACGAACATCGTCTTGCGCACGAAGAAGTAGCGGAAGTTCACCCCGATGTCGACGTACGGGTTCAGCCCCTGCTCGAAGGGCAACTCGATACCGAGGCCGACGGAGGCTCCACCCGCCTCGAGAGCTCCCTTGTTGGCCGCCTCCATGGCGCCCGGACCGCCACCGGTGATGACCGCGAAGCCGGCTTCGGTGAGACCCCGGCCGAGCCGGACACCCACCTCGTACTCGGGTGCGTCCGGCGGGGTGCGCGCGGAGCCGAAGACGCTGACGGCGGGGCCGAGTTCGGCGAGGGCTCCGAAACCCTCCACGAACTCGGACTGGATGCGCATGACCCGCCACGGGTCCTTGTGGATGAAGTCCGAGTCGCCGGTGGTGTCCAGCAGTCGCTGGTCGGTGGTGCCCGACTGGACCTGGCCGCGGCGGCGCACCACCGGGCCGAGGCGCTGCTCGTGCGGCCCGCGGTAGCCGGCCCGGGCCGCGTCCAGGGCGGCTTCCCGGACCGCTTCGCGCGCCGCCTCGTCCGCGTCACGGTCGTCGTCGCGCTCCGCGCCGCGCTCCGGGCCTCGCTCGTGACTGCCCATGTCGTGCTCCCTCCGCCTGCGGTGCTCCGCGTTCAGCGTACGCAGACGCAGGTGACGGGCGGGTCCATTCGGGGTGACGCGCCGCCGTCGCGATCACGTCGGCCCCGCGCCGGCCGGGTACGTCGGACCGGCAGGGCTGTCGCCCCGCGCGGCGGTCAGGCGGTCAGGCGGTCAGCCAGGCGCGGAGCCGCTCCTCGCAGTGCCGGACCAGCCGGGTGTCGACCCGCTCGTCCCGCTTGTGGGCGAGGCTGGGATCGCCCGGCCCGTAGTTCACTGCGGGGACGCCCAGCGCGCTGAACCGGGAGACGTCGGTCCAGCCGTACTTGGGACGCGGCTGCCCGCCCGC
>KI547038.1:168984-175972 GCA_000497405.1 Streptomycetaceae bacterium MP113-05
GGACTCCGCGCATGTGTTCGCCGCCGCGCCCGGAACGGGAGTTGAGCGCGGCACGCATCTGCTGGACGGCGGTGGTCCGGCTGTCCCGGTCGACGTGCGCGGAGAGGGCGAACGCCAGCATGCCGTAGGTGGGGAACGCCAGTTTCGGGACGCGCGGCTTGTCCGCGTGGAGGTCGAAGACGATCCGGGCGAGCAGGTCGATGGGTTTGGCGCCCTCGCGGCCGAGTGCTCCCAGGTCGAGGTGGGCGACGGGACCCGCCACGACCCAGTGCCGCAGGTGCTGCAGCAGGGTGGTCTTGCCGCTGCCGCGCGGGCCCAGGAGAACCAGGGTGGGGAGTTCGGGGTGCACGCCCTTGGTGCGCAGGAACCAGGCACGTACCCAGGTCCGTATCGCCCGGTCCCGCTCGGACCGCCCCGCGAGGTCCAGTGCGTCACCGGCAAGCTCTCGCATCCCCGTGCCCCCTCCCGACCGCCCTGGCCCCGCGTCACTGATCGTGCAGTACGCGTAACAGACAGGGCGAGGTCACGTCACCCCGAGTGTAAGGGGTTCGAGCGAAACGTGAGCGTCGTACGGGAGCACGAGCCCCGGGCCGGGTGCGCCGTCGTCAGACGCGGGGCGTGGCTCCGGCGGCGTCGGCCTCCGCGACGAGGGTGCGGCAGCGGTCGACGTCCTCGCGCATGCGGTCGGTGAGCGCGTCCAGGGTCTCGAACTTCTCCTGGCCGCGGATCCGGGCGAGGAGGTCGACGGCCACGTGCAGGCCGTACAGCTCGAGGTCCACGCGGTCGATCGCGTAGGCCTCCACAGTGCGTTCGGTGCCGTCGAACTGCGGGTTGGTGCCGACGGAGACCGCAGCGGGCATGGCCTCCGGGTCTCCTTCGCCGAGTACGGTGAGCCAGCCGGCGTAGACGCCGTCGGCGGGCACCGCGGTGTGCGGCAGCGTCTCCACGTTCGCGGTGGGGAAGCCGAGTTCGCGTCCACGCTGGGCGCCCCGCACGACCACGCCCTCCACTCGGTGCGGGCGTCCCAGGACCTCGGCAGCGCCGGTGACGTCGCCCTCGGTGACCAGGCGGCGGGTCAGGGTCGACGAGAACGGGGCGCCACCCCCGGCATCACCGCTGGCGAAGAGGTCCACGACGTCGACGTCGTAGTCATAGGTGGCGCCGAGGTCGGCGAGCGTCTCCACGTTGCCTGCAGCCTTGTGACCGAAACGGAAGTTGGGGCCCTCGACAACGGTCCGCGCGTGCAGTTTGTCGACGAGGACCTTCACCACGAAGTCGGCCGGTGAGAGCTGCGAGAACTCCCGGGTGAAAGGGAGAACGAGCACGGCGTCGACGCCCAGCTCTGCCATCAGGTCCGCGCGTCGGTGGTGCGGAGCGAGCAGCGGCGGGTGACTGCCCGGGCGGACGACCTCACTCGGGTGCGGGTCGAACGTGACCACGACGGACGGTACGCCGAGTGCGCGGGCGCGCTCGACGGCACTGCCGATGATGAGCTGGTGTCCGCGGTGAACCCCGTCGTACGAGCCGATGGTGACGACGCTGCGCCCCCATCCCTCGGGGATGTCCTCCAAGCCACGCCAGCGCTGCACGGTGCTGCTCCTCGCGGTTTACCTGATGAAACGGTGCCGGTCCAAGGGTGCCATGGCGGTGCCCCGGCACTGCAGCGGACCCGGTGTGTCCTGGTGGACGCCGGCCGAGGTCACGGGCGGACTCCGGCGTACGGATGCTCCTCCCGCCTCGTCGTGCGCCCCGTAGTCCCTCCACGCGCCCCGCTGTGCGGGTGATTCCAGGGCTGCGGGCGGACAGACACCGAGTGCCCGGGGAGGGGGCCGTGGGACGGGGCGGGGGGGGGGGGGGGGAACGCGGCGGCGGCCGGGTGGGAGAGGCCGGGCAGCGCGGCCCCGGAGCTGTCGTCCACGGTCAGTTCCTCCACACCGCAGCCCTCGAACACCTCCCGGACGTGTGCCAGCGCCTGCTTCTCCGAGAGGTCGGGGGCGAAACGGTAGTTGACGGTGACCGTGCAGGCGTCCGGGATGACGTTTCCGGCCACGCCTCCTTCGACGGCCACGGCGTTGAGGCCCTCGCGGTACTCCAGCCCGTCGATCGGCACCCGCCGCGGCACGTAGGAGGCCAGGCGCTCCAGAACGGGCGCGGCGGCGTGGATGGCGTTGGCACCCATCCAGCCGCGCGCCGAGTGCGCCCGCTCCCCGGCGGTACGCAGCTTCACCCGCAGCGTGCCCTGGCAACCACCCTCGACCTCGCCCTCGGACGGTTCGAGCAGGACCGCGAAGTCCGCACGCAGCCAGTCCGGGTGGGCGTCCGCCACCCGGCCGAGGCCGTTGAGACGAGCATCGACCTCCTCGTTGTCGTAGAAGACGAACGTCAGGTCGCGGTTGGGCTCCGGAACGGTGGCGGCGACCCGCAACTGCACGGCGACGCCCGACTTCATGTCGCTGGTGCCGCAGCCCCACAGCACGCCGTCCCCGTCCAGCCGGGAGGGCACGTTGTCGGCGATGGGCACGGTGTCGATGTGCCCCGCCAGCACGACACGTTCGGCACGGCCGAGTGACGTGCGGGCGACGACGTTGTTGCCGTACCGGTCGACGGTGAGGTGCGGGAGCGTGCGCAGGGCGTCCTCCACGAGGTCCGCGAGCTGCTTCTCCCCACCGCTGACCGAGGGGTGGTCGACGAGCTGCGCGGTGAGCAGCGCGGCGTCCTGCTGCAGGTCGAGTGCGGTGGGAGACATGCGGACAGCCTAGTCCGCCGCATCCTTCGGTACCTTGGTCCGCGTGTCCGAGAAAGCCGAGTCCTCCACTGCTACGGCGGGGCCGCGCGGGAGCCGCGCCAGGATCGTCCGCGTCCTCGCGGCGTGTCTGGTACTGGCGGGCGTCGCCGGGTATCTCGTCACGCAGTACCTCACCTCGGGCTCGGGTCCGGCACGCTGCACGGTGACCGCAACCGCCGACAGCGAGACGGACGATGACGGGAGCGACTCCCCGGCCGAGTACCGCATCCACCCGGAGCAGGCGGCCAACGCCGCCACCATCGAGGCGGTGGCGTCCTCCCGCGACCTGCCGGAACGGGCCGTGACCATAGCCCTGGCCACGGCGATGCAGGAGTCGGAGCTGCGCAACATCGACCACGGCGACCGCGACTCGGTGGGCCTGTTCCAGCAGCGCCCTTCGCAGGGCTGGGGAGCGGTGCGGCAGATCATGGACCCGGTGTACGCAGCCGGGAAGTTCTACGACCACCTGGTCGAGGTGCCCGGTTACTCGCGACTGCCGCTGACCGTGGCCGCGCAGAAGGTGCAGCGCAGCGGCTTCCCCCAGGCGTACGCGAAGCACGAGGCGAACGCCTCCCTGCTGGCCGCCGCACTGACCGGTCGGCAGGCGGCCTCCCTCAACTGCACGATGGGGCCCGGCGGCCCGGACTCGCGGCCGGGTGACGCGGAGCAGGTGCGGGAGAAGCTGGCCCGTGAGTTCGGGCCCCAAGTGCTCGGCAGTGACGGCGACGCCGTGGACGGTTCCGTCGCCGCCGGCCCGGAGGGAGACACCGGCACCAGCACCGGCGCGGGCACGGGGGGTGGCCGGAGCAAGCCGGGCCCGGCGCCGGCGCAGCCGTCGAGAGGGCGCGCGAACGGGGAGATCGTGCTCCCCGCCGCCTCGCCGGACCGGGGCTGGGAGCTTGCGCACTGGGCGGTGGCACACGCAGGGCAGCTGCGCATCGGGCGCATCGGTTACGAAGGCCGGGTCTGGCGGGCCGAGCGTGCCGAGGAGGGCTGGCTGCCCGCCGAGGAAGGGTCCGTCGACCCGCAGGAGGCCGGCTCGTCCGCCGTCGTCCTCCGGGTGTCTCCGGGCACCTGAGAGCCACGGACAGCCGGGACGGGGGGCGGAACCCGGCCCGGTGCCGCTGCCTGTTCATGCGCGACACGGCACGGCACGAACCATCCGGCAACGGGGAACGGCCGTTCGCCCGTACCCCTGCAGGAGGGAGTGGCCACCCCCGAACGGCGGTTCACCGCACCCCGGAGCGGTGTGCTCCCGCATGCGCCCTCCCCTTGCGACACATGGGCGGGGACGTTTCGCCAAGCCAACCCGCACAATCCTGTATCCCCCTTTTCATCCGATACGGCTAGCGCGCCGCGTTACCAATCCTTTACCTGGTCCGGCCGCAACTTTCCCCCCTTCCGACGCGATAGGCACTGCGTCCGGACGGGCAGCACGACCCGTCCCGACCATATGTGAAGAACCAGCGTCTTCTCCGTTGAAGGAGCATCATGTCCCTCCCCCTCACGCGCCGGATCGCCAAGGCCGCCCTGCTGACGGCAGCCGGTGCCGCCTCGGTCGTCGGTGCGGCCGGATCCGCGAGCGCCGTCGACCTGCAGCAGGCTTCTGACCTGGGCGGGCTGAGCAATCTCGACACCGCGGGTGTCGCCGAGACCGCAGGTGAAGCCACCGGTACCGCCGCGGACGTGGCCGGCGAAGTCGGCGGTGACGCTCTGAAGGGCGGCATGCCCACCGGCCGCCTGCTGACCGACGCCGGTGAGAGCGTGACCCCGCTCGCCGAGGACGCGGTGGCCGACACTACGGACACCGTGAACGGCGAGCTGGGCAAGAGCGCTCAGCGGGCCGTGTACGACCTGCTGCCGCTGCAGGACCTGCAGCGGGGAGAACTCCCGACCGACGGACTGACCGGCGAGACGCTCTCCGGCGACGTCCTGAGCGGCGGCCTGCCCACCGACGGCCTCGCCGCCGGCGGCCTGCCCCTCGGTGGCCTGCCCCTCGGTAGCGGCCCGCTCGGCTGAACCCCGCCTGACGGCAGGAGGGCCCCCGGTCGACCGGGGGCCCTCCTGCCGTCCACGGTGGGTGCGGGTGGCATGGGTGCGGGTGGCGCCGAGTCAGCCGCCGAGCCGCGTCACGGCTGCCCGTACCCGCTCGTCGGTCGCGGTGAAGGCCACCCGGACGAAGCGGTCGCCTGCCGGTCCGTAGAAGTCGCCGGGGGCCACCAGCACACCGCGGTCCGCCAGCGCGCCGACGGTCTCCCAGCACGGTTCGTCCCGCGTCGCCCACAGGTAGAGCGACGCCTCACTGTGCTCGATACGGAAACCGCTCGCCTCCAGGGCGCCGCGCAAGGCCGTACGCCGGGCTCCGTACCGCTCGCGCTGCGCGGCGACGTGCGCGTCGTCGGAGAGCGCGGCAGCCGCTGCGGCCTGGACGGGTGCCGGCGTCATCATCCCGCCGTGTTTGCGGATCAGCAGCAGCTCTTGCAGCACCTCCGCGTCGCCGGCCAGGAACGCCGCACGATAGCCCGCCAGGTTGGACCGCTTGGACAGCGAGTGGACGGCCACGATCCCCTCGTAGGTGCCACCGCAGACATCCGGGTGCAGTACCGAGACCGGTTCGGCGTCCCAGCCCAGCTCCAGGTAACACTCGTCACTGACCAGCAGCACTCCGTGCTCGCGGGCCCATCCGACGGCCGTGCGGAGCTCGGCCGCCGACAGCACCCTCCCGGTCGGGTTGGACGGCGAGTTCAGCCACAGCAGGCGCATGCCGCCGGGGTCCAGGTCGCCGAACCGGTCGTCGTGCACCACCGCTTCGGCACCCGCCAGCCGGGCGCCGACCTCGTACGTCGGATAGGCGAGCCGCGGATGACCGACCCGGTCTCCGGGCCCCAGCCCGAGCTGGGTGGGGAGCCAGGCGACGAGTTCTTTCGAGCCGACCACGGGCAGCACCTCGCGGTCGGTGAGTCCGCGAGCACCGAGGCGCCGTGCGCACCAGGCGACGACGGCCTCCCGGTACGCCGGGGTGCCCCATACCGTCGGATAGCCGGGGCTGTCGGCTGCGTCCCGCAGGGCCTTGCGCACAACCTGGGGCACGGGATCGACCGGGGTGCCCACCGACAGGTCGACGATACCGTCCGCATGCGTGGCGGCCGTCGCCTTGTACGGCTCCAGACGGTCCCAGGGGAAGACGGGCAGCCTGCCGGAAACAGGCTCCGGTCCCGTCGCGGGCACGGCCGTGGAGGTGAAGGCGGACTCGGTAGGCACGGGGCTGCTTCTCACTCTCAGACGATGGTCCGACGGTGTGCCGCTGTCGACGGGACGCCGGACGGAGACTGCAAACACCCCGGTCCCGCACGGCAGAGCCGTACGGGACCGGGGTCGGCGCCGGGGTGCCGTCCGCTGAAGGCGACGCGCATCCCCCGCGGAATCACTCGTCGTGGCTCTGCGGGGGCAACGCAGTGATCACGGGGTGGTCACGCTCGATGAGACCGAGCTTCGAGGCACCACCGGGCGAACCGAGCTCGTCGAAGAACTCGACGTTCGCCTTGTAGTAGTCCTTCCACTCCTCGGGAGTGTCGTCCTCGTAGAAGATCGCCTCGACCGGGCAGACCGGCTCGCAGGCCCCGCAGTCGACGCACTCGTCCGGATGGATGTACAAGGACCGCTGGCCCTCGTAGATACAGTCGACGGGGCACTCCTCGATGCAGGCCTTGTCCTTCAGGTCGACACAAGGCTCCGCGATGACGTAGGTCACGCTGTCGTTCCTCCTCGATAAGGCCTTGGCGGCCCGGTGTACGGCTCCGCCGCAGGGCGCGCGGGAGCGCGGCGTCGTCGATGCCCACACCTAGTATCTCCGTTCCGGGCCACGAGACGAACAGGAGGGGCGGGTAGAACTGTGGAATTCACCACGGGCGGACGCTTGGAGGTCCGCATCACCCCCACTGACGTGGGGAAACGGGTATCGGTGCGCAGTTTGACCGGTGATCGGATGCCCGGCCCGCGGTTCACCGACACCGTCGGCGTTCTCACCTCGTGGTCCTCGGGTGTGCTGAGGATCACACGACGGGGCGGCGCTACCGTCTCCCTGGCGGAGCACGACGTGGTGGCCGCCAAAGTGGTGCCTGCCGCCCCGGCCCGACGCCGCGGCGTGCCCGCCGCCGGGGCGCGCGAGCTGCAGCGCGTCGCGGCCCGCGGCTGGCCGAGCCG
>KI547038.1:175982-179739 GCA_000497405.1 Streptomycetaceae bacterium MP113-05
ACCGTCCGGGACAGGTGGGGAGCATGGGGCTCGGGCGACTCGGGCGGGCTCAGCCGGCCTGTGTCGCGAAGACGGCGAGGCTCTTGGCCCTGCCGCGGTGGGACTCGACGAGGGCGAGGAACCGGTCGCCCGGCCCGAACACGGCCACCGGCCCCTGCGTCCCGGCCGGCCCGCCCGGCATGGTGAGCCGGGCTCCGTTGACGAGCAGCTGTGCGGCACGGGCGTCGACGTCCCAGCGGGGGAAGGCCGCTGCAGCGGCCTCGCCCAGCGGGAGCAGCGTGATGCGCTCCTCACCGTCCCGTTCGGTCTGGAGTTGCTCGAGTGTACGGGCGCCCTCCAGTCGGTACGGGCCCACACGCGTGCGGCGCAGGGCGGTGAGGTGGCCACCGACACCGAGGCCCGCGCCCATGTCGCGGGCCAGCGCCCGGATGTAGGTGCCGGACGAGCAGACCACCGAGACCAGTACGTCCATCACCTGTGTACCGTCCTCGGCCCGATCCGGGCGGACGTCGTGGACCTCGAAGGAGGAGACGGTGACGGGGCGGGCGGGGATCTCGAACTCCTCGCCGTCGCGGGCCCGTTTGTAGGACCGTTTCCCGTCGATCTTCACGGCGCTCACTTTGGACGGCACCTGCATGAGGGCGCCGGTCAGTGCGGACACTTGGGCCCGGACTCCTTCCGGCGTCACCGCAGAGGCGTCCCGGGAGGCGGTGATCTCGCCCTCGGCGTCGTCGGTGAGGGTGGACTGGCCGAGCCGGACGGTGCCGACGTACTCCTTCTCCGTCAGCGCGAGGTGGCCGAGGAGCTTGGTGGCGCGCTCGACGCCCAGGACGAGCACGCCGGTCGCCATCGGGTCGAGAGTGCCGGCGTGTCCGACCCGGCGGGTGCGGGCGATGCCCCGCATCTTGGCGACGACGTCGTGCGAGGTGAAGCCGGCGGGCTTGTCGACGACGACCAGTCCGCCGGGCTCCATCGGATCCTTGCGCTTCACTCAGTTCCCGTCGCCGTCGCTGCCGGCGGCACCGGTGCCGCCGCCGTCCTCGCCGTCGGGATCCTCGTCGTCCTCGCCGGGCTTGCGGTACGGGTCGACCTCTCCCGCGTAGGCGGCGCCGGAGGAGGCCTTGCGGACCTCCTCGTCCGAGGCCTTGGCCCGCGCGAGCAGGTCGTCGATGGTCTTGGCGTTCTCGGGCAGCGCGTCGGGGACGAACGTCAGCGTGGGGGTGAACTTCACCCCGGCCGCCGCGCCGACCGCCGAACGGAGCACACCCTTGGCGCTCTCCAGCCCCTTGGCGGCCTGCTCGCGGTCCTCGTCGTCCCCGTACACCGTGTAGAAGACGGTCGCCTCCCGCAGGTCGCCGGTGACCCGCGTGTCCGTGATCGTCACGTGTGAGCCGACGCGTGGGTCCTTGACTCCGCGCAGCAGCTTCCTCGCGACGACCTCACGGATGAGGTCCGCCAACCTCTTCGCCCGTGCATTGTCGGCCACTGGTCCGTCTCCTGTCGTTTCTGCTCAGTTGCTCGTTGCCGTGCGGCGACGTGTCGCGTGCCGCTATGCGTCGTCCTCGCCGTGGAACCGCCTCCGCACGGACAGCAGCTCCACCTCCGGCCGGCCAGCGACCAACCGCTCGCACCGGTCCAGGAGTTCGCTCAGGTGCCCGGCGTCTCCGGAGACCGCCGCCAGCCCGACGAGGGCCCGGCGGTGGAGGTCCTGCTCGCCGACCTCAGCGACGCTCACGGCGAATCTGCGCTGGAGTTCGGCCACGATCGGACGGACGACGGACCTTTTCTGCTTGAGCGAGTGGACGTCGCCCAGCAGCAGGTCGAAAGAAAGAGTCCCCACATACACCCGGCGATCGTACGCGCGACGGCCGGGGCCGGTCGACGGAGTTTCCGCTCCGCCGACCGGCCCCGGCACGCGTGCGCATCAGACGCGGGGCTTCTCCCGCATCTCGTACGTCGCGATGACGTCGTCCACCTTGATGTCGTTGTACTTACCGAGGTTGATACCACCCTCGAAGCCTTCACGAATCTCGGTGACGTCGTCCTTGAAGCGGCGGAGACCCTCGATGTTGAGGTTCTCCGAGATGACCTTGCCATCCCGCAGCAGGCGCGCCTTGGTGTTGCGCTTGACCTCGCCGGAGCGGATGAGGACACCCGCGATGTTGCCGAGCTTGGAGGAGCGGAAGATCTCGCGGATCTCCGCCGTGCCGAGCTCGATCTCTTCGTACTCCGGCTTGAGCATGCCCTTGAGGGCCGCCTCGATCTCCTCGATGACCTGGTAGATCACCGAGTAGTAGCGGACGTCCACGCCTTCGCGGTCGGCCAGCTGCGTGGCACGCCCTTCGGCGCGCACGTTGAAGCCGATGACGATGGCGTCGGAGCCGGTCGCCAGGTCGATGTCGGTCTCGGTGACCGCACCCACACCGCGGTGCAGGATGCGCAGGTCGACCTCTTCACCGACGTCGAGCTGGAGCAGCGAGGACTCCAGCGCCTCGACCGAACCGGACGCGTCGCCCTTGATGATGAGGTTGAGGTTCTGTACCTGACCGGCCTTGAGCGCCTTGTCCAGGTCCTCCAGGGAGACGCGACGGGTGCGCTTGGCGAAGGAAGCGTTCCGCTCGCGGGTGGCGCGCCTGTCGGCGATCTGGCGAGCCGTACGGTCCTCCTCGACCACGAGGAAGTTGTCGCCGGCGCCCGGGACGTTGGTGAGACCCATCACCAGGACGGGGGTCGCGGGCCCCGCCTCCTTGATGTGCTCTCCCTTGTCGTCGAGCATCGCCCGCACCCGGCCGTGAGCGTCGCCCACGACCATGGTGTCGCCGACCCGCAGGGTGCCGCGCTGCACGAGCACGGTCGCCACGGCGCCGCGGCCGCGGTCGAGGTGCGCCTCGATCGCGAGGCCCTGCGCCTGCTGCTCGGGGTTGGCCCGGAGGTCCAGAGCGGCGTCCGCGGTGAGGACGACGGCTTCCAGAACGCCTTCGATGTTCTCGCCCTGCTTGGCGGAGATGTCGACGAACATGGTCTCGCCGCCGTACTCCTCGGCGACCAGGCCGTACTCGGTCAGCTGGCCGCGGACCTTGGTCGGGTCCGCGCCCTCGACGTCGATCTTGTTGACCGCGACCACGATCGGCACCTCGGCCGCCTTGGCGTGGTTCAGAGCCTCGATCGTCTGCGGCATCACACCGTCGTTGGCCGCCACCACGAGGATCGCGATGTCGGTCGACTTCGCACCGCGGGCACGCATGGCGGTGAACGCCTCGTGACCCGGGGTGTCGATGAAGGTGATCTTCCGCTCCTGGCCGTTGACCTCGGTGCTCGCCTGGTAGGCACCGATGTGCTGGGTGATGCCGCCGGCCTCACCCTCGATCACGTTGGTCTTGCGGATGGCGTCCAGCAGTCGCGTCTTGCCGTGGTCGACGTGCCCCATGACGGTCACCACCGGCGGACGCGGCACGAGCGCCTGCTCGCCACCCTCGTCCTCGCCGAACTCGATGTCGAAGGACTCGAGCAGCGCGCGGTCCTCCTCCTCCGGGCTGACGATCTGGACGGCGTAGTTCATCTCCTCGCCGAGGAGGTGCAGCGTCTCGTCGGGCACCGACTGGGTCGCGGTGACCATCTCGCCCAGGTTGAACATCACCTGGACCAGCGACGCCGGGTTGGCGTTGATCTTCTCCGCGAAGTCCGTCAGCGAGGCACCACGCGACAGCCGGACGATCTCGCCCTTGCCGCGCGGCAGCATCACGCCGCCGACCGACGG
>KI547038.1:181960-183372 GCA_000497405.1 Streptomycetaceae bacterium MP113-05
TCACCGGTCCTGAGGCGCAGGCGGAGATCGACCGCGCGGGAGCCTCGGACCTGGCGGCCCGTGCCCTACCGGACTTGGTCCCGCCGCGGGAACCACCGCCGGGCTGGGCCCGCCCCCGCACGGCTCCAGCCCCAGCGCCCGCCATCCCGAACCGCCCGGCGGCCGATGCCCCTGCCACGGCCGGGCCCGGCGAGGAGAGCGCTGCCCCTCCCGCCCCCGACAACGAGAAATGAGACCTGCCCATGGCCACCCCACAGCGCCGAGGACGCCTGCCCAGGGAGCGCGAGGACCACTTCATGCGCCTGCCCGACGCCCAGACCGTCTCCACCCCCGCGCTGCTCACCGTCCGGGAGAACATCCGCTGCGCGATCGAGGCGAAGGCCATGATCTGCATCTACGGGCAGGCCGGTCACGGGAAGTCCTTCGCGGTCAACGCCTCACTGCGCGAGCTTGCCCCCACCCTCACCCGCCGGATCCAGTTCCGCGCCCGCCCCTCCACCCGGGACCTGCGCCACGAACTCTTCCACGCCCTCGGGCTGCAGGGCCGCCCGCCCTCACACGCCATCGAATTCGACCGGATGCTGCGCGGCGCGCTGGAAGAACCGCGGGTGCTGGTGTGCGACGAGGCCCAGTGGCTGTCCAAGCTGTGCTTCGAGTACCTGCGCTACCTGTGGGACGACACCGACTCGGACCTGACGATCGTCTTCACCGGCGGGAATGGCTGCTTCGAGATGCTGCAGAGCGAACCGATGCTCGAATCCCGCGTCTACGCCTGGCAGGAAATAGGCAGCATGCCCCTGGACGAGGTCCTCGCCGTCATCCCCGCCTTCCACCCCGTCTGGGACGACGCCGACCCCGCCCTCATCGCGGTCTGCGACCAGGAAGCCGCCCACGGAAACTTCCGCGCCTGGGCGAAGATCACCCACCACCTCACCGTCGGCCTGAAGGAGACCGGCCGCGAACGCATCGACGAGGAACTCCTGCGCTGGGCCTACAGCAAACTCAGCCCCCGCCGGGCGGCCTGACCCGTGCTCACCTGCCCCGAACCGCCCCCGCTCACCCTGGTGACGGACCCCGGTGACGACGTCGCCCACACCCGGGCAGCCCTGGCCGACCACAACCCAACCCGCGGCCGGACCACCGTCCACCCCACCCCCGGAACCCACTCCACCCTCACCCTCGCCCACGACATCCTCGCCGCCCTGGGCAAACCCGTCCCGCTGACCGGCTACCGAGCCCTGGACACCCGCCCCGCCTGGACCCTTTGCGCCGCCTGGATCCTCGCGCAGCCCATCACCCGCCTGACCATCCTGCGCGCCCACCTCTTCCAGGACCGCTGCCTCGACGAACTCCTCACCCTGCGCGCCCGAACGGGACTGCACCTGACCCTGGTCTGCCACCACAACCGCATC
>KI547038.1:183382-186293 GCA_000497405.1 Streptomycetaceae bacterium MP113-05
GTGAACGGCATGGTGCACTCCCAGATGCAGTGGTTCGCGTCCGCCGGTCGCGCGGGCGCGGGATCGCAGGGGACGCGACCCGCTCGACGGGGCGGCGGTGATCACGCCAGGCGAGATTACCTGTGCGATTTCCTGCTTTCCTCCCCGGGCGCACGTGGCGCGCCTAGGGCGCACTCCGGTGGAGCACGCGCCGTACTGCATCCGGCCCGAGCCTTCCCGCACCCCGGTCCCCCCGATCCGCCTCCCCCGTGTGTCGATGCGGACGCGCCGGGTGCGGTCCGGCTGGGGGGCTGCGCTTCCGCCCTCCCCACCCGGTCCGGCGCGCACGCCGCAGACGATAGGCTGGCCCTGGACACGCGAACTTCCCTCTACAACAGCACACGCGGCCGAGGAGTCACCCGGATGAGCACCACCCAGAGCGAGAGGCTGCGCGGGCTGATGGAACCGCTCGCCGGCGAGAGGGGGCTGGATCTCGAGGAGATCGCCGTCACCCCGGCGGGGAAGAGGCGGGTCCTGCGCGTCGTGGTCGACTCTGACGAGGGCGTCCAGCTCGACGCCTGCGCCGAACTGAGCCGCGAGATCTCCGCGGTCCTCGACGAGTCCGACGTGATGGGCGGCGCTCCCTACGTCCTCGAGATCACCTCGCCCGGCGCCGACCGGCCCCTGACCGAGCAGCGGCACTACCGCCGCGCCGTCGGCCGGCTGGTCAAGGCGCAACTGCACGAGGGGGGCGAGGTCGTCGCCCGGATCCTCGCCGTGGACGACGCCGGACTGGACCTCGAGGTGCCGGGCGTGAAGGGCCGCAAGCCCACCGCCCGTCGGATGGAGTTCGACGAGATCGCCAGGGCGCGCGTGGAGATCGAGTTTAACCGCAAGGCCGCAGAGAAGGCCGAACAGGCCGTACGGGACCACGCACAAGACAAGGCAGACCGCATGTCCGCGTCCGCCGACGAGAGCCAGGAGGAGGCGTAGCCGTGGACATCGACATGAGTGCCCTGCGGGGACTGGTCAGGGAGAAGGAGATCTCCTTCGACCTGTTGGTCGAGGCGATCGAGTCGGCTCTGCTGATCGCCTACCACCGGTCCGAGGGCAGCCGACGCGACGCGCGCGTCGAACTGGACCGCAAGACCGGCCACGTCACCGTGTGGGCGAAGGAGCGTCCGGAGGACCTGCCGGAGGGCGCCGAGGCGCGGGAGTTCGACGACACCCCGGGCGGCTTCGGGCGGATCGCCGCGACGACCGCGAAGCAGGTCATCCTGCAACGGCTCCGTGACGCCGAGGAGGAAATCACCTTCGGCGAGTACGCGGGCCGCGAGGGCGACGTCGTCACCGGGGTCGTGCAGCAGGGCAAGGACCCGCGCAGCGTGCTGGTGGACATCGGCAGGCTGGAGGCCATCCTGCCCCCGCAGGAGCAGGTGCCCGGCGAGGAGTACACCCACGGCAACCGGCTGCGCACCTACGTCGTGCGCGTCGTCAAGGGCGTCCGCGGGCCGTCGGTGACGCTTTCCAGGACCCACCCCAACCTCGTGAAGAAGCTGTTCGAGCTGGAGGTCCCGGAGATCGCCGACGGCTCCGTCGAGATCGCCGCGATCGCCCGCGAGGCCGGCCACCGTACGAAGATCGCGGTGCGCAGCACCCGCTCCGGGCTGAACGCCAAGGGCGCCTGCATCGGCCCGATGGGCGGCCGGGTGCGCAACGTCATGGCGGAGCTCCACGGCGAGAAGATCGACATCGTCGACTGGTCCGACGAGCCGGACGACCTGGTGGCGAACGCGCTGTCCCCGGCGCGGGTCAGCAAGGTGGAGATCGTCGACATGGCGGCCCGTTCCGCCCGGGTGACGGTGCCCGACTACCAGTTGTCCCTGGCCATCGGCAAGGAGGGCCAGAACGCCCGCCTCGCCGCGCGGCTCACCGGCTGGCGCATCGACATCCGTCCGGACACCCCGGTCGGCGACCCCGAGGCGGGGCGGGACACCGCGTCCGGTGCGGCCGACCGCGCCGACGAGAGCGCAGAACGGGCCTGAAGCCGCACCGGGCGGGGCTCCCCCGGGAGAGCGGCCCCGGTATGAGGAGGTAGACTTAAGCAGTGTCTCGCCGGACACCCGCCCGAGTACGGCCCGAACGCACCTGCGTGGGCTGCCGGGAACATGCGGGCAAGGCCGGATTGTTGCGTTCGGTGTTGATCGAGGGACGGGTCGTTCCCGATCTTCGCGGTACGCTGCCCGGCCGGGGTGCATACGTGCACCCGGCACAGCACTGTGTCGATCTGGCGGTTCGCCGCCGGGCGTTCCAGCGGGCTTTCCGAGCCCCCGGAGTGCTTGACACCGCTCAGCTGCAGCAACTGCGGCTGCGGGAACACACAGCACCGTAAGACAGCCTGCGCGAACCCCCGTGCAGGTCAGGTACCTCGCGAGTCGGAAGTAGGTCGAGATTGCGATGAGCACTCGATGAGTACGCGATGAGTACGCCCATGCACAAGTAGCGAAGGTCCGGCGGAGACCCACCCCCGGACCGTAAGGAGCGAAGTGGCTAAGGTCCGGGTATACGAGCTCGCCAAAGAGCTTGGAGTAGAGAGCAAGGCCGTCATGGCCAAGCTCCAGGAACTCGGCGAGTTCGTCCGATCGGCCTCCTCGACCATCGAGGCCCCGGTCGTGCGCAAACTCACTGACGCACTCGACGCGGGCGGTGGCACCGGTGGTGCCAAGTCCGCCGCGAAGCCTGCCGCGCCCAAGAAGGCGTCGGCCAAACCTGCTGCACCCAAGCCGGGCGCACAGGTCCCCAAGCCCGGCGCCCCGAAGCCGGGCGCCCCGAAGCCGGGCGCCCCCAAGCCGGCGGCCGAGCCCGCCAAGCCGGCTGAGGCTCCCCAGCCTGCGGCCGAGACCCCGAAGCCCGCGGTGGCCGAGCCCGTCAA
>KI547038.1:187280-188120 GCA_000497405.1 Streptomycetaceae bacterium MP113-05
GAACGTCTCGGTGGGTGGACTTTGCGCGCCTCCGGAGGCTTCACCAGCCGTGCGAACTCGGTCCTCCCCATGGGCGACCCCGGCACCCGCCTCGACATCGCACTCGGACGAGTGATGGATTGGTACGCCGCCCGAGGGCTCCCACCGAGAATCCAGGTCACCACGGGTGACACGGACGACGACCAGGTGCTGGCGGCGGCACTCGACGAGCGCGGCTGGACGGCCGAACGCCACGCCGTACTGCGCACCGGTGCACTCGCGCCGCTCGCCGACCACGCACAGGATGCGAGGGTGCTGCTGCGGCGCGCGCCGGACGACGCCTGGATGGGCGCCTACCGGCGCGCGGAGGACGTCGGCGGGGACGCGGCCGTACGCGTGCTGAGCGGCGGGCCGTCGGTGTGGTTCGCGGCCGTGCGGAGTCAGCCGAACGCCGGAGGCGATGACCCACAGGCTCCGCCCGCCGCAATCGGCCGATGCGTGGTGGACGGCAGGTGGGCCGGCTTCGCCGCGGTGGAGGTGTCCCCCGGGCACCGACGCCAGGGCCTGGCGACGGCGGTCATGGCCGCACTCGCCCGCCGCGCCCTCGACGAGGGTGCCTCCGCCGCCCATCTCCAGGTCGAGACGGGCAACGCGGCGGCACTGGCCCTCTACGACCGGCTCGGCTTCGTCGACCACCACGCATACCACTACCGCCGCGCCCCGCAGGGGGGTACGGCGTGACGCGCCGGGACGAGAACCGCGCACGGTTCCGCGCCACGGCGGCCGACGAACTGCCCGACCTGGCACTCCTCTGCCTGCTCGTCGGCGCCGAGGCGGCCCACGACCCGGCGGACGCGGCGG
>KI547038.1:188508-191417 GCA_000497405.1 Streptomycetaceae bacterium MP113-05
CCGAGGCGCTCGGCGAACTGCTCGGAGCACGCGAGGGCTTCCACGGCACCCCCGGCGACTACCGGCGTCTGGGTTCCTCCCTGCTGCAGGAGGTGCTCCGGCGGCGGCAGGGCCTGCCGATCCTGCTCTCCGTCGTGTGGATCGAGGTCGCCCGCCGCGCAGGCGCCCCCGTCTACGGGGTCGGACTGCCCGGCCACTTCGTCGTCGGCTTCGGCGACCCGCTGGGCGAGCACGTGCTGGCCGACCCGTACGCGGGCGGCGCCCTACTCGGCGACGAGGACGTGGCGCAGCTCGTCTCACGGGCGACCGGGGCGACGACCCCGGTCTCCCCGGGACTCCTCCGACCGGCCAGCCCGCTGGACATCGTGCTGCGCGTGCTCAACAACATCCGTGCCTGGGCGGCGGCCCGGCCCGAACAGTCCGGCGTGCAGCTGTGGGCCCTGGACCTGTCGCTGCTCCTCCCGCACCACCCCGCCCGGCTGCGCATGGAGCGGGCGAAGCTGCTCGTGGAGCGCGGCGAGTTCTGTGCCGGTGCGCAGGAGCTGGAGGCGTATGCGGAGGTGGTCGGCGCGGTGGAGCCGCAGACCGCGGAGGCCGTACGACGGGAGGCGCGGGCCGCCCGGGCCCGGCTGAACTGACACGCGCCGGGCGGCCGGTCCCTCCAAAGGTCCCGCCCGCGTTGCGGGCCCGGAGCGCCCGGCCTAGCGTCGCCGCTAACGGTGCGTATGTGACCGCCTACGCAGACGTCCGTGCTGCGGCTGCGCCCGGGATGTGGAGATCAGCATGCGTCGCACCCGCATGGTTGCCGCCGCGTTCGCCGGCTCGGTCTGCCTCGCCGCGCTCGGGCCGGCTCCGGCGATGGCGTCCGAACCCGTGGCGGAGGTCAGCCCGCGCCGCGTGCACCCGGGCGGCTCGGTGACGGTCACCGTGACCTGCGGCAAGCACGACGAGCAGGTCGCCTACGTCACGGCCTACTCGCGGGCCTTCGCCGCGGGCGAGGCGAAGCTCAGCCTGCTCCCCCGGGACGGCGGGCAGTACGGTAAACCGACCTACCAGGGCAAGGCACGGATCGCCGCCGCGCATCACTTCTCCGACACCTCGGGCGCCACCCGCTCGCCGGACGCCTTCGACCCGTACGGCGATGCGGGGTCGGCCACCGCCGAAGAGTCGCCGGCCGCCGGGGATTCGGGTGCCTGGGATTCGGGTGCCGGCGAGGAGTCGGCTCCCGGCAAGGGGTCGTACGGCACGGAGGGCGGAGACGGCACCGCCGGGTCGTACGGCGGCGACGAGACGTGGGGCGCGCCGGACACGACCACCTCCGAGGAGACGGACAACCCCGAGGCGGGTCACCGTCCGGGCGGCAAGTCCTGGGGCATCGACGGAAGCTGCCCCGACGGCTCCGATTTCAGCACCAGCGTGACGGTCGAGCGCAAGCCCGGCGGCGGTGCACAGGCCGGACTGGGCGGCGGCCGGGACGAGGTGAACACCGCAGCCGTCGCGGCCGGCGGCGCACTGCTGTCGGCGGCGGTCGGCTTCGGCGTGCACATGCTGCGGCGCCGCCGTTCTGCCGGGAGCTGACGGACCCTGCGGAACGGCGGCGCCGGGCCGCGGTCATCTCACTGGCTGCGCGAGTTCGGCACCTCGGCCACGCGCTTCTGCGGAGTCGGCGGTGCGGGCTCGCGCAACGCATCGGTCATGGCCACCGCGGCCTGCTCCGCGCTCATGGGTACCGTGCCCGCAGCCGCGTCGATCACGACGCCGTCGAACGCGGATCCGTAGGTCGCGGCCAGCTTCTCGGTGTCGATGACCGGCTGGAGCGTTTCACCACCGGGCTGCATCGTGAGGAACGTACCCAAGGTCTCCTGACTGAACGGCACCTCCACGTCACCGGCCCTGAGCCAGACCCAGCCGGACATGGCGTCGGCGCCGAAGCCCTCGACGGCGGCCCGCAGTTCCTTCTCGTCCGCCTTCGGCGGGCGGGTGGAGACCGGGAGCTTCACGGGTGCCACGCTGCCCGTCGCCGCGCGTTCCCGGTAAGCGTTCTCGATCAGCGTGACCGCCTTGCCCGCCTCGACTGCCTGATGCGGTTCTCCGGGGACGGCCTCGGCCTTGCCGCCGGTGAAGACGACCATGCCCTCTTTTCCGGAGCCCTTGCCGCCGCCCGCTCCCGACAGATCTTCGACGGCCGACCGCAGCTTCGCGTCGTCGACCTGGATGTGCGCCTCGACGACCCGGCTTCCACCGAACAGTGAACCGATCACGGAAACCGGGTTGTAGTCCCGTCCGGAGGCCTCGCGGACGGTTTCGTCGGTCTCGATGGTCAGCCCCACGACCTCCGGCTTGACCTTCTCCTCCTCACCGTCCACGACCAGTTCGAGCGGTTCGGTCATGCGGCTGCGCAGTGCGGAGTCCAGCGTGTTGACGGCGTCCTGCTGCGTCTTGCCGCCGATGTCCACGCCCAGCACGGTCGTGCCGCTGGGCACGTCGGCGTGGTCCAGCAGCAGGCCGGCGCCGTACGCGATGGCCACGACACCCACCAGGCTGACACCTGCGAGTACCAGCTTGGAACGTCCCCTGCGGCCTCCGCCGTCCTCGTCGCGGTCCTGGTCGCGGTCCTGGCCGCGGTCCTGGCCGCGGTCCTGGCCGCGGGAGCCACCGTCGTCCCGGTCGCCCCGGTCGTCGTCGAAGTATCCGTGGCCGGCGGGCCGGGGGCCGGGGGACCCCGGCGGGAACACGCTGTCGACGGAGGGCACCCGGGGAACGCCGCTGACGAGCGTGTCGCTGGTGATCCGCTCGTCGCCGCGCGCGCCGGGAGGCGGCGGCGTCGGGCCGTGGGCGTAGAGCGAGGAGGCCGAGGGCACGGGCCGCGCACCGGGGCCGGTACCCGCCGTCGGGGCGCCCGCGTCGCG
>KI547038.1:191508-212225 GCA_000497405.1 Streptomycetaceae bacterium MP113-05
CGAACTCATCCCGCCACCGGGTCCGTTCGCCGCTCCGCCGCCCGCCGGGTCACGCTCGGACTTCGCGCCATCGCCCTCCCCCACCGTCTTGCGCATCACGACCGGTGGAATCGGGCGTGATCCGGGGATGTTGATCCGGATGCGCGTGGTCAGCGTGGTCTCGGTCTTCGGTTCGTCCGCGGCGGCGGGTGCGTCGCCGTCGGTGTCCGGCCGGTCGCCCGGCTGCCCCGTACCCGGGGGGCCGTAGGGCTCGGCGCCCGGCGTGTGCGGAGGACCGCCGCGCCCGTGCGGGCCGGAGGACGAACTGTCGGTTTCACGGCTCAATGCAGGTTCTCCCGGTTGGATTCGCCGCCCTTCTCTGGCGTCGCCCGAAGTCGACGCGCGCGGCTCGCCGGCACGCTCCACCTTACTCGGGGCGATCGGCGCGGGGCTCGTGCCCACCGAATCAGCACATCCGGCGCAGCGTCAGCTCTGTTTCACACTGCTCACGGCCGTCCGGCGTGGAGGCGCGGGCAGCGAGATGGTGGCACACAAAAGCGCGACGAGCATCCCGCCGAACAAATAGGCATATGAGCTGAGTCCGGCCCCGAAAACGAAATCGCCCTCCGCCCTCGAGGAGGTCAGCAGCATCACGGCGATCAGCCAGCCACCGGCCGGTACCATGGCACCCACCTTCGTGCGCAGCAGCCTGGCCCCGCCGCCGAACACGCCCGCCGCACCGGCCAGCGCCAGCAGCAGACCGCCGGGGAACCAGCCGGCCTGCACCAGGGCACCCGTCACCCCCACCAGCGCGCCCAGCACGAGCAGCACCCCGTACATCGCCCACCGGGCCGGACCGCCGGCACCCGTACCCGCGGAGCTCACCCGTCCTCCAGCCCGGCGAAGAGGTCGTCCCGGGGCGCCCCTTCGGCCCCCGGACGGCCCGCCAGGCGGTAGTGCTCGGTGCCGAAGAGCGGCTGCCCCAGGTCGTTGGAGAGGGCGAAGAACGGGCCGTCCACGGCGATCTGGCTGGCGTGCGCCCGCATCGCGGCGTTCTTCGCCCCCATGAAACGCTCACCGCCCACGAGGGACACGGCGACCTGCTCGTCATCGACCACACCGGGCACGTCGTCGGCCGTCGCGATACCGGGGAAGGGAATGGCGCGGCCCTGCTCCCGCAGCCGGGCGAACCCGTCCTCCACGGCGGATCGGGCGACACAGTTCCAGTAGACCCGGGCCACCGTGTGCGGGGGCCCGAGCTCCGGCCGGAAGTCCTCGCGGGCGGCGAGCTCTGCCCCGCGCATGGCGACGCGGTGCGCCTTGATGTGGTCGGGGTGGCCGTATCCGCCGTTCGGGTCATAGGTGACGAGCACCTGCGGACGCACTTCGCGGATCACCGTCACCAGGTGGCCCGCGGCTTCGTCGAGAGGCGCCTGCCAGAAGCATCCGGGCCGGTCGTTGGTCTCCAGACCCATCATCCCGGAGTCGCGGTAGCGGCCCTCGCCGCCCAGGAAACGGTGGTCGGTGACACCGAGCTCCCGCATCGCGGCCGCCAGTTCACCGACCCGGTGCGCGCCCAGGGTGTCGTCGCGCTCCGGCGCGAGGTGGGCCAGCTCGGGCGGAATCACCTCGCCCTCCTCACCGAGGGTGCAGGTCACCAACGTGACCCGGGCGCCTTCGGCGGCGTACCGGGCCATGGTGGCACCATTGTTGATCGACTCGTCGTCCGGGTGCGCATGCACCAGCAGCAGACGGCGCTCGGGGGCATCGGTCATGCCCCGAGCCTACGCCGCGCCTCCGGACCGTCACGGCCACGCCCCCGGCGGGCGTACCGGTCAGAAGCTGATGTCCCCGAGCATGCCCGCGACGTTCGAGGTGACCTGCTCGATGGTCGGCGCGATGGAGGAGCTGGAGAGGTAGAAGCCCAGCAGCATGCAGACCACCGCGTGCCCGGCCTTGAGGCCGGACTTCTTGACGAGCAGGACCACGATGATCGCCAGCAGCACCACCGCCGAAATCGAGAGTGCCACGGCGGTTCACCTCCTATGAACGCGCGTCGGATTGCGGATGCACGGGCTACATACCCGCCTCCGCTCATGCGCAAAGGAT
This sequence comes from Streptomycetaceae bacterium MP113-05, assembly GCA_000497405.1. Lineage (GTDB taxonomy): Bacteria > Actinomycetota > Actinomycetes > Streptomycetales > Streptomycetaceae > Streptomyces. The sequence goes on from KI547038.1 coordinate 193,597, forward strand.
CATAACTATCGGACGGGCCGCACAGCTCGTCGCACGGGTGCAAGCCAGGGGCGCATATGCGGTTTCGGCCAGCGCTCCCCCGTGGGTGAACGCATAGGCTCGCCCCATGGCTACGACCTTTCCACGGCAGTACGCACGTACGAACCGGTTCACCCTCGGAAACCCCCGCGCCTTCACCGTCGCGCCGGACGGGGAGCGGGTCGTGTTCCTGCGCTCCCGGGGCGGCGCCGACCGCACGCACGTGCTGTGGGTGAGGCAGCCGGCGGACGGCCGGGAGTATGCCGCGGCGGACCCGCAGGTGCTGCTCGGCGGCGCGGACGAGGAGCTGACGCCCGAAGAACGTGCACGCCGCGAGCGGAGCCGCGAGTCCGCCTCCGGCATCGTCTCGTACGCCACGGACGCGGCGGTGGAGCTGGCGGCCTTCGCCCTATCGGGGCGAATGTTCACGGCGGAACTCCGCGCCGGTACGGCTCGTGAACTCACTGCTCCCGGGCCGGTGATCGACCCGCGCCCCTCCCCCGACGGCCGTCGGGTCGCCTACGTGACCGGCGGCGAGTTGCGTGTCGCCTCGGCGGACGGCGCCGGCGACCACGCCGTGGCCACCCCCGAGTCCGGGACGGTGACCTACGGCCTCGCCGAGTTCGTCGCCGGCGAGGAGATGCACCGGTACCGCGGTCACTGGTGGTCGCCGGACGGCGAACGTCTGCTGGTGGCGCGGGTGGACGACGCACCGGTGGAACGCTGGTGGATCGCCGACCCCGCGCACCCGGACCGGAAACCGGCCGAGATCGCCTACCCCTCAGCGGGCACCGCCGACGCCGACGTCACCCTGCACCTGTGCGACGCCGACGGGCAGCACCGCACCGAAGTCTCCTGGGACCGCGGCCGGTACCCCTATCTCGCGCGGGTGCACTGGTCCGCCTACGGCCCGCCGCTGCTCCTGGTGCAGGCCCGTGACCAGCGCAGCCAGGTCTACCTCACCGTGGACACCGGCTCCGGCGCCACCTCCCCGCTGCGCACGGAGGAGGACGAGGTATGGCTTGAACTCTTCGTCGGCTCCCCGGCCTGGACACCCGGCGGACGCCTGCTGCGCCTCACCGACACCGGCGGGGCCCGGGCCCTGGCCGTCGACGACCACCTCCTGACGCCCGCCACCCTGCACGTCCGCGCGATCCTCGACGTCGGCGAACACGACGTCCTCTTCTCCGCCTCCCCCGGCGGCGACAGCGACCGCTCGGCGCCCGGCGACATCGGAGTCCACCGGGTCACCCTCTCCGGTGGCCCGGCGGACGTCCGGCGGCTCGCCGTCGACGCGGGACCGCACGTGGCGTCGGCGGTGCGCGGCGGCGGGACGGTCGTCCTCACTTCGGCGACCGTGGACCGCGCGGGGAGCAGGGTGAGCCTCCTCCACCTCGGAGAGGACGGCTCCCTCGAGGAGCGGGGCACCATCCCGTCACTCGCCGAGGAACCCGTACTGTCCGCCGCGCCCCGCCTCGCCCACGTCGGCAGCAGGGAGATCCCCACCGCCCTGCTGCTGCCCACCCACCACCGCGAGAGCGACGGGCCGCTGCCCGTCCTCCTCGACCCGTACGGCGGCCCGCACGGTCAACGGGTGGTGGCCGCGCACAACCCGTACCTGGCCTCGCAGTGGTTCGCGGACCAGGGTTTCGCCGTGGTCGTCGCCGACGGCCGCGGCACCCCCGGCTACTCCCCCGCATGGGAGAAGGCCATCTCCCGCAACGTCGCGGACGTCGTGCTGGAGGACCAGATCGACGCGCTGCACGCCCTGGCCGGGGCGCACCCGTCCCTGCTGGACCTGGACCGGGTGGGCGTCCGCGGCTGGTCGTTCGGCGGCTGGCTCGCCGCCCTCGCGGTACTGCGCCGCCCGGACGTCTTCCACACCGCCGTCTCCGGCGCCCCGGTCACCGACCACCGGCTCTACGACACCCACTACTCGGAGCGCTACTACGGCACCCCCCAGGACGACCCGGCGGTGTACGCGCACAACTCCCTCGTCACCGACGAGGGCCTGTCCGACCCCGCCGAACAGCACCGTCCACTGATGCTGATCCACGGCCTGGCGGACGACAACGTGGTGGCAGCGCACACCCTGCGGCTGTCCTCCGCCCTACTCGCCGCCGGCCGCCCGCACGAGGTCCTCCCCCTCTCGGGCGTCACCCACATGACTCCGCAGGAGGACGTCGCCGAGAACCTCCTGCTCCTCCAGGTCGCCTTCCTGAAGCGGACCCTGGACATGACCTGAGGGGCCAGGAGGCAGCCGGGTGCACAAGCCGCCACGAAGCGAAGCCAACTCGGTCAACGGTTCTCCTCGGCGAGCCCCCGCCTGTTTCCTAGCCTGCCCGACCGGTCTCTCGCGGGTCTGTGACGGCGTCGTCGCCGTTCTCGAGGGCGGTCAGTGCCCGGTCCAGGACGATGTCCCGCTTCCGCGCGGTCGTGCTGCCGTCCTCGGGGAAGTGACAGGCCGTCAGGTGTCCGGCGTGGTCACCCGGCGCGGGCACCAGCGGGGGCGCCTCGGCGGCACAGAGGTCCCGGGCCTTCCAGCAGCGGGTGCGGAACCGGCATCCGGACGGCGGGCGTACGGGTGAAGGCACGTCGCCGGCGAGCCGGATGCGTTCGCGGCCCGGGCCCGCTGCGGCGTCCTCGTCGAGGACGGCCTCCGGAACGGCGGAGAGCAGGGCGTGGGTGTACGGGTGGCGCGGGTCGTCGTAGATGTCGTCGCGGTCACCGACTTCGACGATCTTCCCGAGGTACATGACGGCGACCCGCTGGGAGAAGTGCCGCACGACGGCGAGGTCGTGAGCGATGAAGACGAAGGCGATGCCGAGGTCGCGCTGCACCTTCTGGAGCAGGTTGACGACCTGCGCCTGGATGGAGACGTCGAGCGCCGAGACCGGTTCGTCGGCCACGATGAGCCGGGGGTTGGGGGCGAGTGCGCGGGCGACGCCGATGCGCTGCCGCTGACCGCCGGAGAACTCGTGCGGGAATCGGTTGTAGTGCTCCGGGCTGAGCCCGACGACCTCGAGCAGTTCCCGCACCCGCGCCTCGCGTCCGCCGGGCGGGTCGATGCCGTTGACGTCCAGCGGGTTGCGGATGATGGTGCCGACGGTCTGCCGGGGATTCAGTGAGGAGTACGGGTCCTGGAAGATCATCTGGATCTCCGGTCGCACCGGCGCCAACCTGCGGCGGCCGGCCCTGGTGATGTCCTGCCCGCGGTAGCTGATGGCGCCGCCGGTGGGTTCGAGGAGCCGGGTCAGCAGGCGTCCGGCGGTCGACTTGCCGCAGCCGGACTCACCGACCAGACCGAACGTCTCGCCCTCGTGGACGGTCAGGTCGATGCCGTCGACGGCCTGCACGTGCCCGACGGTGCGTCTGACCGGAAAGCCGCCCTTGATGGGGAAGTGCTTGGTCAGGTCCCTGACACGCATCAGGGGCTCCGCCGGTCGTTCGGCGTCCCCGACGGGCTCCGTGCGGGTGAGTCCTCCGGGTTTCCGCCCGGTGAGCTCCTCGGTGGCGACTTCCTCACTCATGCCCTTCCTCCCTTGCTCAGGCGGGGCTTGATCTCCTCGGTGAACACGGTGCGCTGCTGCGCGTGCGTGAGGTGGCAGGCGGCGCCGCGCCCCTCGGGCAGCTCCGGCCGGTCACCGGCACAGCTCGACGGCCCGGTCACCCGGTCGCGGTGCGTGCACCGCGGGTGGAAGGCGCAGCCGGAAGGCGGGTGGAGCAGGCTGGGTGGAGTGCCCTTGATGGGCGTCAGTTCCTCGGTGACGTCCGAGTACAGGCTCGGCATGGAGCTCAGCAGGCCCCAGGTGTACGGGTGCCGGGGTGCGCGCAGCACCTCTGCGGTGCTGCCGCGTTCCACGGCGCGGCCAGCGTACATGACGAGGATGTCGTCGGCCGTGTCGGCGATGACGCCGAGGTCGTGGGTGATGAAGACGATCGCCGAACCGAACTCCTGCTGGAGGTCCTTGAGGAGGTCGAGGATCTGCGCCTGGACTGTGACGTCGAGCGCGGTGGTCGGCTCGTCGGCGATGAGCAGGTCCGGGTTGCACACCAGCGCCATGGCGATCATCGCGCGCTGCCGCATGCCGCCGCTGAACTGGTGCGGGTAGTCGTCGACGCGGAGCCCGGGGTTGGGGATGCCGACCTTGTCGAGCATCTCGACCGCCCGGAGCCGCGCCTCCCTCCGGGAGGCGCCGAGGTGCTTGCGGTAAGGCTCGGCGATCTGCCGGCCGACGGTGTAGTAGGGCGACAGGGCGGTGAGCGGGTCCTGGAAGATCATCGCCATCTTGTTGCCGCGCAGGCCCTCCAGCGTCTTCTCCCGGGCGCCGGTGAGTTCCTGGCCGTCCAGCACGATCTGTCCGGTGACCTGTGCGCTGCGCTTGCTGTGCAGACCGAGGACGGCCAGGTTGGTCACGGACTTGCCCGAGCCGGACTCGCCGACGATGCCCAGCGTGCGTCCTCGCTCGAGGTCGAAGGAGAGGCCGTCCACGGCGCGTACCGACCCGTCCTCCGTGGCGAAACTGACCCGAAGGTCGCGGACTGCGAGGAAGGCGTCCGAGCGGCCCGGTCCGGGCGGCGAAGGGACGCCGTCCGTCTTTGTCAGGGTGGTCATTCGGCGGTCTCCTAGGACAGGCGCACGCGCGGGTCGATGAACGCGTAGGCGGCGTCCACCAGGATGTTGAACGCGACGATGAACGCGGCGGCGAAGAGCATCACGCCCATCACCATGGGCAGGTCCTTCTCGACGACCGACTGGACCGCCAGGGTGCCCAGCCCGGGCAGGGCGAACGTCTGTTCGGTGATCATGGCTCCGCCGAACAGCGAGCCCATGTCCACGCCGAAGATGGTGACGATCGGAATCAGCGAACCGCGCCATGCATAGCGGAAGAAGACGGTTCGGCGGGACAGGCCCTTGGCGCGTGCAGTGCGGACATGGTCCTCTTGCAGTTGCTCGATCAGGGTGGAGCGCGACATACGGGTGTAGTTCGCGGTGAAGATGATCTGGATGACCATCCAGGGAATCAGCAGCCCGGTGAACCAGGCGACGGGATCCTCGGTCAGCGGCACGTACTCGGGTTGCGAGAACCACTCCAGGTTGTAGACGAGCAGTGCGAGGGCGAGCGGGCCGATGAAGTAGATCTGCATCGAGCTGAGAACCAGGGACACGGAGCTGAAACTCTTGTCGATGAAGGTGCCGCGCTTCCAGGCGGCCAGCATGCCGGCGCCCAGGCCGATGATGAGGAAGAGCACCGCCCCGCCCAGCGTGAGCGACACGGTGGTGGGGAAGCGGTCGACGATGGTCCCCCACACCGGCACGCCGTCGGCGAAGGAGTAGCCGAAGCAGGGGGCGGGGCAGGGGCCCTGCGCGAAGTCCCGGCCGGTGACGACGCCGGACATGAAGTCCCAGTACTGCTGCGGCAGTGGTGTGTCGAGCCCCATCTGCTTGTGGATGATGTCGAGCGCGTCGGGGGTGCAGTTCTTGCCGCAGGCGAGCAGCGCGGGGTCGCGCGGCACCGCGAAGAACAGGAAGAAGGTGACCGCACTGATGATCAACAGGATCACCGTCGCACCGGCCACCCGGCGGATCAGGAAACGGAGCACGGAAGGTCCCACGGGGTGAGGGCTCGTGGCCCGGGGGCCGGAGCCTGGCGGTTCTCAGCGGCGGGCGGGACGCCGGGGCCGGGTGGTGGCCCCGGCGTCCCGCTGCCGGCTACTTCTTCACGTACAGGCTGGTCGGCAGTACGCCGTGCAGGACGTCGGAGAAGTACACCCCGCCGATCTTCGAGCCGTGCAGTTGAACGGCCTTGTAGTGGATCAGCGGCGTCTGGGGCAGGTGCTCGGTGAGAATGCGGTCGGCGAGGGCCATCCACTCCTCGGCCGCCTGGTCCTGGTCCTCGATCGCTTCGACCCGGTCGATCTCCTTGTTGATCTCCGGGTCGTTCAGCTGCGACCGGTTCGGCGAGCCGTCCTGGATCTGGCGGCCGTCGTAGAGGGGCGGCACCACGGTGGACATGCTGGGCCAGTCGGCGACCCAGGACGAGGGGAAGATGTCGAACGGGTTGTCGGTCTTGCCGATCTGGTCGTAGTAGGTGTCGGCGTTGAGCGGCTTGTTCTGGACGTCGAAGCCGACCTTCTCCAGGTTCTGGGTGGCGGCTACGGCGAACTCCGACCACTCCGGGGTGTTCTGGTAGGCGAAGGTGAGCTTCCTGTCCTTCGTCCCGGACTCCTCCAGGAGCTTCTTCGCCTTGTCCAGGTCGCCCTGCGGGTTCTTCTTCTTGCCCAGCGGGTCGCTGTCCTCGTGCCCGGCGATGGTGGGGCTGATGTAGTTGCCGGCGATCTCGGCGCCACCCGAACCGCCGAAGGCGGTCACCAGCGACTGGTTGGGCAGCGCCTGCGCGATGGCACGACGGACCTTGATGTCCTTCAGGTTGTTGAGGTTGAAGTTCATCACGCCGACATAGCCCTGGTACCCGGCGACCGACCGCTTGTCGACCCCCTTGTCGGTCCTTACGGACTGCATGTGACTCGCGTCGACCTGGCTGTTGAAGCTGACGGTGGTCTTGTTCTCACCGGTGTCCGCGATCATGCGCTGGGTGGAGTCCTTGAAGGACACGTTGAACCTGATCTCGAACCGGTCGGGGTACTGGTGGCGCGCCGGGTCGGTGCTCGGCTCCCACTCCTCGTTCCGCACCAGCGTCATGCTCTTGCCGGGCTTGAACTCCTCGATCCGGTAGGGGCCGGAGCAGACCGGGCTCTTGTCGTAACGCTCCTTGGAGTCCTCCTCCGCGGGAACGACGGAGTACCCGGGCATCGCGAGCGCGTAGGGCAGGTCGGAGACGGGCTCGTCGAAGTGGAAGACGACGGTGTCGTCGTCCGGAGTCTCGAGAACGCTGTCCGGAAGGTGGTCTCCGCCGTAGGGGCCGCCCTTCAGCAGCTTGCGCCACTCGGTGGCGTCCGTGGTGTCCGCCAGCCACTGCTGGACGAAGTACGGCCCCTCACTGATGTACGGCGCGAACATCCGCTCGACGGTGTGGCGGATGTCCTCCGAGGTGATCTCGGAGCCGTCCTCGAACCGCAGGTCGTCCTTGAGGGTGAACTCCCACGTCCTGCCGTCGTCGGACATCCGGCCGCTGTCGGTGGCGAGGTCACCGACGACGGTGTACTTCCCGTCGGCGTCCTGCTTGTAGGTGGTCAGCCCGCGGTGGATGAGCGTGGAGAGGGTGCCTTCGTCGCTGGTGTAGATCTGGGCCGGGTCCAGGTGCGAGTAGCTGTCCCGCTGGAGGACGTTGATCACGCCTCCCTCGTCCGCCCCGTCGATCGCCGGCGCGGGGCCCTCCGACGCCTTCGCGTCCCCGAACTCGTAGCTGACCTGCTGACGTTCGGCGTCCTCGGGTCCGACACCGTCGGGGTTCCCGCCCCCGCCGCCGGCGCTGCATCCGGAGAGCAGCATCGCGCCGGCGCCGGCGGCGGCGACCACGGTCCGCCGCACGCGCATCCTTGGTCTGGTCATCTTCTCAGTGCACCTGCCTGTCGGTCGTTCGGTCGGAAGCGGTTCTGGCGGGGGAAGTTCTGACGGGACGTCGCACCGAGCGGCGACCTGTCGCGGCGTACACACGCTGCCGGTCGTTCTCCGGCGTCCGGGGTGAGAGGCCGGCGCCGGCGGGCGTCATGCACCGGACCGGGGGTCGAAGGCGTCGCGCACGGAGTCGCCGAGCAGGTTGAAGGCGACGATGAACACCACCATGGCGACTCCGGGGAAGAACATGTAGGTGATGTCGCTGTGGAAGAACTCGGCGCCCTTGGCGAACATCCGGCCCCAGTCCGGTGTCGGCTCGACCATGCCCACGCCGAGGAAGGACAGGCCGGCGATGGCGGTCACGGCCTGCGGCAGCATGTACGTGGACTGCACCAGGATCGGCGTCACCAGGTTCGGCAGCAGTTCCTTGCGGACGATCCGGGCCGGCGGGGTGCCGGCCACCTTCGCCGCCTCGACGAACTCTCTTTCGCGTAGCGAGAGCACCTGGCCGCGCAGGAGTCTGGCCATGCTCATCCAGCCGAGGATCCACATCACCCAGATGAGCACCGAGGCGCGCATCCAGGTGGGCATCTCGTCCTCCGGGCTGATCAGCAGCGCACCGATGACGGGGGTGAAGGCGACGAAGAAGAGCTGGTTGGGGAACGACATCATCAGGTCGGTGAACCGGCCCAGGAGATAGTCGGTCTTGCCCCCGAAGTAGCCGGCGCAGACGCCGATGACGATGGCGGTGAGCACGGAGAGGACGGTGACCGCGACGGCCAGCGCCAGCGAGGTGCGCATGCCGAAGACCAGGCGCATGAACACGTCGCGGCCGAGGCGGGGCTCCAGCCCGAACCAGAACTCCCCGCTGATCCCGCCGTTGGGCAGGATGGGGTACCCGTTCTCGTTCAGCAGACCGGGCTGGATCTGGCCGTAACGCGTGTAGGGGTCCTTGCCGTACAGCTTGGAGATCAGCGGCGCCGAGACCGCCACCAGGAAGACGAAGAGAACAATGCACGCCGAGGTCACTCCGGCGCGGTCGCGCTTGAAGCGCGTCCACATCAGCCGACCGGGCGAGCGACCCGCGAACCTCACCTCGCTCGTGTCCGGAACGCCGGTGTCGGGGCCGGGCACGAACGCGGCAGCGGACTGGCCCTTCGTTGCACCGTCGAGGTCGACCGGACGGGTCATTCCTTACTTCCTCCGAGCGTGACAGGAGGTACGGGAGCCGGTACCGCCGGTACCCGACACTTACGCCAAGGAACGTTCCTCTGTCGTGGACCCCAGGTCAAGGGCTTGAAAGAGGTGTAGACCACTGGTGTCGTGATTTTGGGTGAACAGTTGCCGAACCAACGCGGCAACATGCTTGAAGCGACGCCGGACCACCCCTCACCACCGGGATATACCGGGCGCACACGCCAGGATGCCCCGGACCGGGTCGGTCCGGGGCATTCTGCGGCGACGACACGCCGGGCCGTCAGCAGCCCGGCGCCGCTCAGCCGGCGTGCACGACGTCGCGTTCCTCGGCGAAGTGGCAGGCCGAAGGGTGCGCCGTGAATGTCCCGTCGCGGAACTTCTCCGGGATCGCGAGCAGCGGCACCTCCTCCGCGCACTTGTCCTGCGCCTTCCAGCAGCGGGTGCGGAAGCGGCAGCCGGACGGCGGATTCGCCGGTGAGGGCACGTCACCGGTGAGCAGAATGCGCTCGCGGGCCTCCCGGCCCTCCGGGTCGGGCTGCGGGACGGCCGACAGCAGCGCCTGGGTGTACGGGTGGGTCGGGTGGTCGTAGATCTCGGCGTCGGAGCCGAGCTCTGCCATTCTGCCCAGGTACATCACGCCGACGCGGTCGGAGATGTGCCGCACGACGGACAGGTCGTGCGCGATGAACACGTAGCTCAGGTCGAACTCGTCCTGCAGCTTGTCCATCAGGTTGATCACCTGCGCCTGGACGGATACGTCCAGCGCCGACACCGGCTCGTCGCAGATGATGACCTCAGGGTTGAGCGCCAGCCCGCGGGCGATGCCGATGCGCTGGCGCTGGCCGCCGGAGAACTGGTGCGGATACCGGTTGATGTACTCCGGGTTCAGCCCGACGACGTCCAGCAGGTCCTGGACCTTCTTGCGCCGCTCGCCCTTCGGGGCCACCTCGGGGTGGATGTCGAACGGCTCCCCGATGATGTCGCCCACCGTCATGCGCGGGTTCAGCGAGGTGTACGGATCCTGGAAGACCATCTGGATGTTGCGCCGGACGGCCTTCAGCGCCCGTCCGGAGAGGCGGGTGATGTCCTCGCCCTTGTAGAAGATGTCACCCGAGGTGGGCCGTTCCAGGTTCATCAGCAGCTTCGCGACAGTGGACTTGCCACAACCCGACTCGCCCACGATGCCCAGGGTCTCCCCCGGGTAGACCTTGAAGGACACGCCGTCGACGGCACGGACGGAGCCGATCTGCCGCTTGATGACGATGCCCTGCGTCAGCGGAAAGTGCTTGACGAGGTCGCGTACTTCGAGGATGGGCTCGCGGTCCGGGGAGGCCACGCCGTTCTGCTTCTGCTCAGCGGGCTCAGCCATGGAGGGTCTCCTTCCAGAAGTGGCAGGCGCTGTTCCGGCCTGTAAGCGCCCCGCCGTCCGTCTCCGTCACCGGCTCCAGGGCCGGCTCCTGCTGCACGCAGATGTCCTGAGCCCTGGGGCAACGAGGATGGAACGCGCACCCCTGCGGGACTCGCGTCATGTTGGGCGGCAGCCCGCGGATCGCGTAGAGCTCCTGCCCCTTCTGGTCGAGCCGCGGGATCGAGTCCAGCAGCCCGCGCGTGTAGGGATGCGCCGGGCGCTTGTACAGCTCGTGCACCGGGGAGGTCTCGACGATCCGGCCGGCGTACATGACCGCGATCTTGTCGGCCACGTCCGCGACCACGCCCAGGTCGTGCGTGATCAGGATCAGGCCCATCTCGTATTCCCGCTGGAGTTCCGCCAGCAGTTCCATGACCTGCGCCTGCACCGTGACGTCGAGCGCCGTGGTGGGCTCGTCCGCGATGATGAGGTCGGGTTCCAGAGCGAGCGCCATCGCGATCATGATGCGCTGGCGCATACCACCGGAGAACTGGTGCGGGTAATCGTTCACCCGGTTCCGGGCGGCCGGGATGCCGACCCGCTCCATCAGCTCGACGGCCTTGGCCTTGGCCTGCTTACGGGGCATGCCCTGGTGGGCCCGGTACATCTCACCGAGCTGGTAACCCACGCTCAGCACGGGGTTCAACGCCGAGAGCGCATCCTGGAAGATCATGGCGATCTTCTGACCGCGGATCTGGCGCCGCTGCTCTCCCGTCATGCGGAGCATGTCCTGACCGCGGTAGCGGATCTGCCCCTGCGGGATCTTGCCGGGCGGCATGTCGAGGATGCCCATGACTGCCTGCGCGGTCACCGACTTGCCGGAGCCGGACTCGCCCAGCACCGCCAGCGTTTCACCGGCGGAGACCGAGTAGTTCACCCCGTTCACGGCCTTGACCACGCCGTCCCGGGTGTGGAATTCGACGTGGAGGTCTTCGACCTCCAGCAGCGGAGCTCCGGCGCCGCCGCCCTGGGGCTGCTTGCCCACGTTTTCTTCGATGATGGTCACGTACGCCTCCCTCAGCGCAGCTTCGGATCGAGGGCGTCGCGTACCGCTTCGCCGAGCATGATGAACGAGAGCACCGTGATGCTGAGCATCACCGAGGGCACAAACAGGGTGTGCGGTGCGATGCGGATGTCGTTACTCGCGGCAGAGATGTCCCCGCCCCAGGAGATGGACGGGGCCTGCACACCGAGGCCGAGGAAGGACAGGTACGCCTCGGTCACGATGAACCCGCCGAGCGCCAGCGTGGCGACGACGATCACCGGTGCCACCGCGTTCGGCATGATGTGCCGCACCAGGATACGGCTCGTTCCCGCACCGAGCGCGCGGGCCGCGGCCACGTAGTCGGCCTGCTTCACGGTCAGCACCGAGCCCCGCATCACGCGGGCGATCTGTGTCCAGGCCAGTGCGGCGATCACTCCGGTGACCACCCACACCGAGCGCTTCTCCATCATGCTCAGCATGACCAGCGCGCCGAGCAGGAAGGGCACGCCGAGGAAGATGTCCGTGATCCGGGAGAGGACCGCGTCGATCCAGCCGCCGAAGTAGCCGGCGAGCATGCCGACGACGCTGCCCAGCAGCGTCACCGTGATGGTGGCCCCGACGGACACGATGACGGAGATCCGGGCGCCGTAGAGGATCCGCGCGTAGATACTGCGGCCCTGTCCGTCGTAGCCGAGCCAGTCGCCCTGGAAGAAGTGCGTGTAGTGGGGGCGCTGCAGGTAGTGGTTGGCCAGGTCGGCCTGACGCGGCGAGACGTCGGTGAACAGGCCCGGGACGACGGCGATGGCGATGATGAACATCACCGCGACAGAGGAGATCAGGAAGACCGGGTTGCGTCGCAGCGAGTGCCACGCGTCGGACCAGAGGCTGCGCGCCTCCCCCGACACCGGATCCGCCGTGACAGCCAGGTCTGTCGCCGGGTCGGTGCTCCGGTCGTCCAATGAAGTCTTGGCAAGCTTGGTGTCAGGCATACCGGATCCTCGGGTCCAGGACCGCGTAGAGCAAGTCGACGATCAGATTGACGAAGAGGTAGACGAGGATCAGGACGGTGACCAGCCCGACCACGGTCGAACCCTCTCGCGCGTTGATGGCACCGAAGATCGCACCACCGACACCCTGGATGTTGAAGATCCGCTCGGTGACGATGGCGCCGCCCATCAGGGCGCCGAAGTCGATACCGATGTAGGTCACCACCGGGATCAGCGAGTTGCGCAGCAGGTGGCGTCCCACGACCTTTCGTCGCGGAAGCCCCTTGGCGATGGCCGTCCGCACGTAGTCGGCGCGGCGGTTCTCCGCGATCGACGTTCTGGAGAGCCGGGCCACGTTCGCCAGCGAGAGCAGAGCGAGCACGAAACCGGGCAGGAGCAGTTCCGAGAACGCCGTGGAGTCCTGCACGGTGGGCGTGGTCCACCCCAGGTTGATCGCGACGACGGTCTGCAGCAGGTATCCGGAGACGAAGATCGGCACGGAGATGACCAGCAGGGTGAAGACCAGCGTGGTGCGGTCGACGACCCGGCCGATGGCCAGACCGGAGAAGACACCCATCGGCACACCGATCGCGACGACCAGCGTCACGGCGATGACCGTCAGCCGGATCGTCACCGGCAGAGCGTCGGTGAGAATGTCGGCGACCGGTCGCCCGGAGGCGATCTGCTCACCGAAGTCGCCCTGCAGCAGGTTCGTCAGGTAGTTGACGTACTGCTGCCAGAGCGGAAGATCCAGCCCGAGCTCGTGTCTCTTCTGCGCGATCTGAGCCGGGTCCACGCCCTGCTCGCCCCACAGAAGCCGCACCGGGTCACCGGGCAGCGCGTAGACCATCATGAAGACGATCAGTGTCGCCCCGATGAACACCGGGATCATCTGGAGCAGTCGACGCACGACGTAGCGCCCCATCGTACCTCCATCTATCGCGCGCAGACGGGGCCGGAAGGCACTCGGATCCCGAGCACCTTCCGGCCGGCGTCAGTCGCCTCGCGCGGCCACGCCGGCCGCGCCTCGCTGGCTGTCGGTTACTTCTTGACCTTGATCGAGTGGAAGATCGGGTCGCCGTCCTGCGCGAACTTCACGTTGTCCACCTGCTTGGAGTAGCCACCGTTGGCGCGGTAGTACCAGAGCGGAATAGCCGGCAGGTCCTCCGCCAGGGCCTTCTCGGCCTCCTGGTAGAGCTTGACGGACTCCTCCAGCGAGGTGGTCTTCTCCGCGTCCGCGGCCAGATCGTCGAACTTCTCGTTGGAGTAGAAGCCGGTGTTGCCCGCCGCCCCCGTGCCGTAGAGGTCACGCAGGAAGTTGGCGTTCATCGGGTAGTCGAGCACCCAGCCACCGCGGTACATCGACTTGACCTGCTTCTTGTCCCGCAACTCCAGGTCGGTCGCGAAGTCCGGCTTGGAGTCGCCGACGCACTCCACGCCGGTGGCCTGACGGATGCTGTTGCACATCGCGTCGATCCACTCCTTGTGACCGCCGTCCGCGTTGTACTGGACCGAGATCTTGTTCTTCGGAACGCCGCCGCCTTCCTTGATGAGCTCCTTGGCGCGCTTCGGGTCGTACTTGGCGGCCTCGCCGAGAACGTCCTTCTGGTAGCCCTTCACGCCCGGGGGCACGAAGCTCGAGGCGGGGATGCGGGTGTCGTTGAGGACCGTCTTGGTGATGGTGTCGCGGTCGATCGCCATCGAGAGGCCCTGGAGGACCTTGGGGTCGATGTCCTTCCACTGCTCCTGGTAGAAGACCGGGACCAGGGTCTGGATGGCGGCCATCGGCTGGCTCACGGCACGGTCACCGAGGTCGCTCTCGTACTTGGGCAGGTCCTTCGGGGCGATCCCGTCGGTGACGTCCAGGTTGCCGGAGAGCAGGTCCTGGTACGCGCCCTCGAGGGAGTCGTAGTTCTTGAAGGTGATGCCGCCGTTCTCGGCCTTGTCCTCACCCTTGTAGTCGTCGTAACGGACGACCTTCACGGACTTGTTGTGCTTCCAGGAATCGAACTTGTACGGGCCGTTGCCGACCGGCTTCTGGCCGAAGGCCTCGGGGTCGTCGAAGAACGCCTTCGGGAGCGGCGCGAAGGGGTCGTAGGCGAGCTTGTACTCGTAGTACGGCAGCGTGCTGCCGAGCTCGATCGTGAAGGTCAGGTCGTCGACGACCTTGAGGCCCTTCATCTTGTCAGCGGTGGGCTTGCCCTTCTCGGGGTGCACCTCGTCGTAGCCGACGATGTCGGAGAACCAGCTGCTGTTGGTCTGGCCGTGCTCGATGTTGGCGCCGTAGTTCCATGCGTCCACGTAGGACTGGGCGGTCACCTTCTCGCCGTTGTGGAACGTCCAGCCGTCCTTGAGCTTGACCGTCCACATCTTGGAGTCGGAGGTCTCGATGGAATCCGCGTTGACGTAGACGATGTTGCCGTCCTCGTCGTAGTCCGTGAGCTGCTGGAACAGCGTGCTCAGGACCGCGCTGGCGTTCGACTCCTTGGCGTTGGCCGGCTGCAGAGGGTTCTGCGGCTCACCACTGCGCACGGTGACGATGCCGTCCGGGTCGAAGCCCTTCGAGTCGCTGCTCTCACCGCTGCCTCCGCCACAGGCAGTCGCGGCCAGGGCCACGACGATGGCACTGGCAACCATCTTGGCGCTCTTGGCACCGCGCATGGATGTTCCTCCTCAGGAGTCCACTGTGATTAACGGGACGGGAGCCGAAGTCCATGTCGCCGGCAGCACCCGCGTGGACGTTCTCCCAGACTTACGGTTCTGCACACCGGTTGCGCGCATCCCCGTAGACCCGAGTTCGATGGCCCCCACTATTGGCCACGGAAAGCCTCAGGGACCACACACACCGGATCTCGGTTTGGTCACATAACGCTCACCGGATGCTCGAAATCCGGACAAAACAATCCCATGCAGACGGTTGCGAAACGGACGCCAGCTACAGCTATCGACACGGAATGTCCGATTAACGAACGTTCGCCGAGGTTCCCGCCAGAGAAAACACGTTGACTCGACGTCCGGACCCCCGGCACCTTCCGTCAGCCGGAGACGGTCGGGGGCCCTCGGTTCACCATGCCTGTCCCACAGCGACAGCCCCCGGAAAACCATCGGCGCCGTGTGCCCGACGTCACACTCCGGACGCCACCCGTTCGGCGCAGCTCCGGGACGGCCGCCCCTCCCCGCTGCACCGAACGCGGGGTCGGCCCACGAAGCGGGTACGCGGCGGCCCGGGCGGTCGGCACCGGAGTGCCGGCCGCCCGGGCCGTCGAAGAGACTCTGAGCGTACTGAGGGCGCCGGGAGGGGCTGCGCGGCAAGGCGTCAGCCCGCCCCTCCGTGCACCCGCCTGTCGCGCCTGGTCAGCGCTTGGCGCGCGAGGCCGTGCGGGCGCGGTCCTTCTGGTTGAGGACGACCTTGCGGATGCGGACCGTCTCCGGCGTCACCTCGAGGCACTCGTCCTCGCGGCAGAACTCCAGGGACTGCTCCAGGGAGAGCTTCCGCGGAGGCACCAGGTTCTCGGTGGTGTCCGCGGAAGCGGCCCGCATGTTGGTGAGCTTCTTCTCCTTGGTGATGTTCACGTCCATGTCGTCGGCACGCGAGTTCTCCCCGACGAGCATGCCCTCGTACACCTCGGTGCCGGGCTCGATGAAGATCGTGCCGCGCTCCTGGAGGTTCATCATCGCGAACGGCGTGGACTTGCCGGGCCGGTCCGCGACCAGGGAACCGCTGCTCCGCGTCCGCAGGTCGCCGAACCACAGCTCGTGGCCCTCGGAGATGGAGTGCGCGATGCCGGTGCCCCGGGTGTCGGTCAGGAACTCGGTGCGGAAGCCGATGAGGCCACGCGCGGGCACGATGAACTCCATCCGGATCCAGCCGGAGCCGTGGTTCGTCATGGTCTCCATGCGGCCCTTGCGGGAGGCCATCAGCTGCGTGATGGCGCCCAGGTGCTCCTCGGGCGAGTCGATCGTCATCCGCTCGACGGGCTCGTGGACCTTCCCGTCGATCTCCCGTGTGACCACCTCGGGCTTGCCGACGGTCAGCTCGAAGCCCTCCCGGCGCATCGTCTCCACCAGGATGGCCAGCGCCAGCTCGCCCCGCCCCTGCACCTCCCAGGTGTCCGGACGCTCGGTGGACAGCACGCGCAGCGAGACGTTACCCACCAGCTCGCGGTCCAGCCGGTCCTTCACCAGCCGGGCGGTGACCTTGTGGCCCTTGCCGCCCTTGCCGACCAACGGCGAGTTGTTCGTGCCGATGGTCATCGAGATGGCCGGCTCGTCGACCGTGATCAGCGGCAGCGCGACCGGGTTCTCCGCGTCGGCGAGGGTCTCACCGATCATGATGTCCGGAATACCGGCCACCGCACAGATGTCACCCGGGCCGGCCTTCTCCGCGGGCTTGCGCGTCAGCGCGTCGGTCATCATCAGCTCGCTGATGCGCACGTTGTGCACGGTGCCGTCGCGCTTCATCCAGGCGACCGTCTGGCCCTTCTTCAGCTCGCCGTTCTTCACCCGGAGCAGGGCGATACGGCCGAGGAAGTTGTCCGCGTCGAGGTTGGTGACGTGAGCCTGGAGCGGCGCGTCCTCCTCGTACGTGGGGGCGGGCACGGTCTCCAGCAGCGTGGTGAAGAACGGCTCCAGGCTGTCGCTGTCCGCCGGAACGGTGCCGTCCTCCGGCTGGGTCAGCGAGGCGACGCCGTCCCGCGCGCAGGCGTAGACGATCGGGAACTCGATCTGGTCCTCGTCCGCATCCAGGTCGAGGAACAGGTCGTAGGTCTCGTCGACGACCGCGGCGATGCGGGCGTCGGACCGGTCGGTCTTGTTGATGCACAGGATGACCGGCAGCCGCGCGTCCAGCGCCTTGCGCAGCACGAAGCGGGTCTGCGGCAGCGGCCCCTCGGAGGCGTCCACGAGGAGGACCACGGCGTCGACCATGGACAGGCCGCGCTCCACCTCGCCGCCGAAGTCGGCGTGGCCCGGGGTGTCGATGATGTTGATGACCACCGGGCCGTCACCGCCCTTGGGGTGGTACTTCACCGCGGTGTTCTTGGCGAGAATGGTGATGCCCTTCTCGCGCTCCAGGTCGTTCGAGTCCATCATGCGGTCGTCGACCGACTCGAGCTGGTGGGCGGCGAACGCCCCCGCCTGCTTGAGCATGGCGTCGACCAGGGTCGTCTTCCCGTGGTCGACGTGGGCGACGATGGCGACATTGCGGATGTCATGACGGATGGGCATGCGTGGGCGCTTCTCCCGGAGTCGTGGATGACGGCGCGACCGGACCCGGTCCGCGCGGTCGCCGGGCTCATCTCATTCTGTGCGCCGCGGCCTCATTACCACCCCATGGTACGGGCCCCGCACCGCCGCCGGAATCCAGCCCGTCCCGCGTCCCGCGTCCGGGGGCCGGCGCCAGGGGGCGGGGCGGCGTCCCGAGAGACGCGGCGGACATACCCGGGGCCGGGAAGGAACCCTCCCCGGCCGCGCACGGGGCGAGCGAGCGCGCGCAGAGCCCGACGCGCCCGCCCGGCGCTACCGCACCCGACCGATGTCCTGGTAGCGCGGGGTCTGGAAGCCGAAGGCGCCGACGTTGGCCAGGTCCGTGCGGACGGCTACCAGCTGCGGGCGCTGGTACAGCGGCACGGATCCGGACGCCGCCCAGATCCGCGAGTCGGCACGGCTGAGCAGGTCCTCGCGCTCCTCCTGGTCCAGCTCGCCCAGCGCCTGGTCGAAGAGCTGGTCGATACGGTCGGTGCCGACCCGTGTGTAGTTCTGCCGGACGGTGAGCGAACCGTTCGCCGCCGGGACCGGCTTGGCGAAGATCGGCCCCGCGTCGGTGGCGGGGAACGCGCTGGCCGGCCAGGAGTAGAGAGCCAGGTCGAAGTCGCCGGAGGCGATGTGGTCACGGAACCAGCTCTCGTCCTTGATCCGCTCGATGCGGGTACGGATGCCGATCTCCGCAAGCTGGTCCGCGACCTGCTCGGCGGTCTGCTGCGTGACCGATGCGCCCGGACCGGCAGGCA
This sequence comes from Streptomycetaceae bacterium MP113-05, assembly GCA_000497405.1. Taxonomy (GTDB): domain Bacteria; phylum Actinomycetota; class Actinomycetes; order Streptomycetales; family Streptomycetaceae; genus Streptomyces. The sequence continues at coordinate 211,718 of KI547038.1, forward strand.
CCAGGAAGCGCAACGCCAGCGGACGGCCCGCCTTGGTGCGGACGGCCGCTGCGCGACCGGTGTCCAGCAGCTTCATCTCCTCCGCCCGCTGGTCGGCGCGCTCGGCTGCCCGCCGGGTCTCCTCCGACCGGTCTCCGTTCTTCGTCCGGTCCTCCTCGGCTGATGACTCGGCTGATGCGACCTGCGCCAGCAGCCCGGCCCGGGAGACGGCGGTGTAGGGCGCGGTGTTGAACGGCACAGAGGTGATACGGGCGGCTTCGGCCGCGCTCACCACCAGGCCGACTCCGCCGGACGCGCCGGCGGCGGCCGGTGCGGGCTCGTGGGCGGGGGGACGGTCGTCGGTCGCCTCGTCCTCCTGCTCTCCCTGCTTCCCCTCCTTCTTCTCGCCCTTGGCGCCGCCGTTCTCCTTGGCGTCGATCGGAGCGTCCGGGTCCTCACCGGTGGAGGGGCCGCCGCTCTTCCACCCGGCGTCGGCGAGCAGTGCCTGCGCGGACTCCACGTCGCGACC
>KI547038.1:212830-214086 GCA_000497405.1 Streptomycetaceae bacterium MP113-05
TGTTGTCCCGGTAGCCGGCCTGGTCGCGCATCCGCAGGTGGCTGCCGAGCGCCCGGGCCGGCAGGCCCAGGCGGGCCAGCGCCTTCTCGGCCAGCGCGTCCCGGTCCAGGCCCCGGGCCAGCGCGCGGCGCACGCGCTCGTCCGAGAGCGGGCCGGAGGCGCCGTTCAGAGCGAGCTGGGTGTAGGCCGGGGCGAGCGCGCGCCGCACGTCGTACTTCCCGAGCTCGCCTCCCTTCTTCCGGGACTTCCTCGCCGCGTTCCCGTGCACCCTGTCGTGGGCCCTGCCACCCGGTTTGGCGTCACCAGCGTGCACACCGTCGATACGTTCGGCCGCCTTCGGGGTGATGTCGGCGACGTCCACCTCGCCGGCGGCGAGGACGTCAGCACGCTCACCGCGCGGGACCACGGCGAGCTCGATACGGTCCAGCCTGGCCCTCTCGCCCCACCAGGCGTCGTTGCGCACGAGGGCGACCTCGTCGTCCCTCTCACCGATCCGCTTCACCGCGAAGGGGCCGCCGGAGGCGGGCAGCCTGCTGCGCGCCTGCTCGTTGAAGGCGTCCGGGCTGCCCATCACGGCCTGGGGATAGAGCGGTGTGAACAGCCCCTCCCAGTCGGCGTACGGCTTGGTGAAGGTGACCTTCACCTGGCGGGCGCCGTCGCCCTGCTCGACCTTCGCGATCCGGTCGTACCCGGCGTTGCGTGCCGTCCAGTAGGCGCTGTTCCGGCCGTTGAGGGCCTTCCACTGGGCTCGGAAGTCCGCAACGGAGACGGCCCGTCCGCTGCTCCAGCGCGCGTCTTCGGCAAGGGTGTACACGACCGTCTGGCGCGGATCGGTGTCCGTGACCTCGGCGGACTCCAGGTAGTCGCCGTTGGCCCGGGGACGGCCGCGGCTGTCGAGGGTGAACAGTGCGGGCAGCACCGCCTCGGCGATCCGCGTGGTGGCCCCGGTGGCGTCGGGCTGGAAGACGTTCAGCGTGCTGGGCATCTCATCGACGGCCCAGCGCAGCGTGCCGCCGTCCTCGATGGCGTCGCGGGAGACGACGCGGACGTCCCGGGCTGCCCCGCTGGCGCCCTGGGGGGCGTCGTCGTCGCCAGAGGTGCAGGCGGCGAGCGGCAACAGCAGGGCGCCTGCGGCGAGTACGGCCGCGCTCCGACGCGCGGCGGTGTCGAGGGCTGGTGCGGCTGGCATCGCGGGAACCTCCGGGGCGCGCGCGGCCACCGCCCCGGCGGGACCGGCGGCTCGTCGGGTGTGCGGA
>KI547038.1:214096-220705 GCA_000497405.1 Streptomycetaceae bacterium MP113-05
TACGACTCGATACGCACCACTGAAAGCGAGCCGTGGGCCGGGGGCATCCCGGAGCGTCCGTTCGTGTTCCCACATCACCCGTACGGACGTTGTCGTGCACGGCGAGGCGCGCCGACCTGCTGAGCACGGCAGGGGCACGTGCCGATGCGGATGGCGACCGTGCGCCACGAGAACGGCCGTCGTTCACTTGAACGTGCGAGCGGATACGTTTCCGTCGTCGGCGACGACGGGCCGCCTCCGCTCAGTCGGTTCCCACCGCCTCCTCAGCCATACGCTGGAACTCGCCGAGGTCGTAGTTGGCCAGGGCGGAGTCCAGGTTCGTCAACGCGCCGAGGTGCTCCACGAACCCCTGCGGGTGGTACTCGATCTGGAGCGCGACGCGGCTGGTCGCGGCACCAGTGTGGTGGAAGGTGACCACTCCTGCGTGCTCCACGCCGCCCATCGTGCGCCAGGCGATCCGCTCCTGCGGGACCAGCTCGGTGAGCTCCGCGGTGAACACCTTGTCCGCGCCGGGGAGCGCCAGCCACCAGGAGAAGGTGCGGTCGTCGATGACGGCGACCTTCTGCACGTGGCTGAGGAACTGTGGCCAGCGCGTCACATCGCTCCACAGCGCCCAGGTCACCTCGACCGGAGCCTCGACGTCGACGGTCTCCACGAGGGACGACGACACGTCTTCCACCTCTTTCCGTTGTTGACGAGAGCGAGTTGACAACCGCGTACCCCGCCGCACGGATTCCATGGTCCCCGCCGGCCGCCCCGAACCGGCTGACGGCGGCACTGCCCGAGGCACGCACCATCGGAGATGTAAAGGACGCGGCCATAACAGTTTGACCTCATCGCTCCGGGGCAGCAGGGACCTCAGTGCTTCGGAACGGAAGGCACGCAGCGCGGGCATCATCCCGCGCGGCCCGAGCGGTACCCACCGGCTCGCCCGTTCCGGGGCCGCGTGCCGTTCACTCCCGTGCTGCTCCTCGGACAGTGCAAGACATGATGGGAGTTGACGCCGCCGTGTCCCTCACCCCGGCCGCACACGCCACCCGCCGTAGCTACGACGACACCCCTGACACGCAGCAGGACTTCGTCCGGCTGGCCGGCCTGCCGGACGGTGCCGCGCGGGAGAGCCTCAAGGACGAACTGGTCGAGGCCTGGCTCCCCATGGCCCACCGGCTGGCCACCCGCTACCGCAACCGCGGAGAGAACCTCGAAGACCTCAAACAGGTCGCGGCGATCGGCCTGTGCAAGGCCGTCGAGCGCTACGACCCCACCCAGGGCAACGCGTTCGAGTCGTACGCCGTGCCGACCATCTCCGGCGAGGTCAAGAGGCACTTCCGCGACCACACCTGGGACGTCCACGTGCCGCGCCGGGTGCAGGAGCTTCGGAACAAGGTCCGCACCGCCGTCCGGGACCTGCACGACGTGCTCGGCGACCGGCCCCCCACGATCAGGCAGGTCGCCGAGCAGGCCGAGCTGAGCGAGGAGGACGTGCTCACCGGCATGGAGGCACTGGAGAGCTTCCGCACGTTGTCGCTGGACGCCCAGCTCACCGCGAAGGACGACGACTACAGCCTTCTCGACACCCTCGGCACCGCGGATGCCGGCTACGACCACATCCTGTACCGCGAAGCGGTGAAGCCGGAGATCGAGGCGCTGCCCGAGCGCGAGCGGCACATCCTGTACCTGCGGTTCTTCGGGGACATGACGCAGGCGCGGATCGGCGAAGAGCTCGGTATCTCGCAGATGCACGTCTCCCGCCTCATCAACCGCTCCTGCACGCGGATCCGCGAGGCGGTGGAGGCCGACGTCGAGCCGGAGGCCGAAGCGGAGACGGTGGCCGCCGCGGCCTGAGCCACGCTGCAGGCGCCCCTGCGCCGAGGGGCGCACACCCCTTCGCGGGGAACGCGCTCCCACGCGCCGCAACCCTTCCCTGCCCCACTCTGTCCAACGAGGTGAAGAACGCACAGTGTTCGCGTTCTTCGCGTGGATTGTCCGCAAAGTGCGGATCATCCGCGCTCCATCGAACCGACAGCGAGAACAAAGGGGACACCTCGATGCGTGCTCGAATGACCGCGATCGCCGCTGCCACGTGTGCGCTGGCGCTTCTGCCGGCGACCTCCGCCGTCGCCGGCACGGGCCCGGCCCCGGACAAGCACCGCAAGGCCGAGTCCGCGGCGGCATCCGCAGCGGGCAACCCGCTGAGCTCCCGGGCGCAGGCCGCCGGAGTGTGCTCGGACGCGTACCAGATCGGCACCACCGGCTCCGTCAACCGTGCAGATCGGCTCGGTCAAGCAGTTCTACTCGCCGTCGTGCGGGGAGAACTACGGCTACGTGTGGGTGTGGCAAGGCTTCCGTGACACCCACGACGACTACGACGTCTCCGTCGGCGTGTTCAGCTACGACCGTGACGCGGTCGTCGGCAAGCGCACCTGGCTGGACACGAACGGGAAGGAGTTCTGGTCCGACCCCGCCGCCACCACGAACGAGTGCACGGCCGCCGTCGGCATGGTCCGCGCCGCGGGCGACCCGTTGCCGAGCCAGGCCGCCGGCTCCAAGCGCTGCTGAGTCCGGCGCACCGGCGCGATGCGCGCACGAGGGGACCCCGGCTGGAGCCGGTGTCCCCTCGTGCTTCGCTGCGGCACACCGTGAAAGGTCTCCGCACCGGCCCCTCGGTGGTGCATCGTGAGGGCTTCCGAAAGACGGACGAGGAGCGGCCGGAATACACCGGCCGCCGGGCGAGAGCGGAGAACACGTGGCGGGAACACTGCACGGACGGGTGGCACTGGTCGCGGGGGCGACACGTGGAGCCGGGCGGGGCATCGCCGTGGAGCTCGGAGCTGCGGGGGCCACGGTGTACGTCACCGGCCGGACCACGCGTGAGCGGAGGTCCGAGTACGGGCGACCGGAGACCATCGAGGACACGGCCGACCTGGTAACCGCAGCGGGCGGGCGCGGCGTCGCCGTACCGACGGACCACCTCGAGCCGGAGCAGGTGCGCGCGCTGGTGGCACGCATCGAGGCGGAGCAGGGCCGGCTGGACGTACTGGTCAACGACATCTGGGGCGGGGAGAAGCTCTTCGACTGGGAGGCCCCGGTGTGGGAGCACGACCTGGACGACGGGTTGCGCCTGCTGCGGCTCGCCGTGGAGACACATGCGGTCACCAGCCACCACGCCCTGCCACTGCTGCTGCGCGACTCGGGCGGCCTGGTGGTGGAGATGACCGACGGCACCGCCGAGTACAACGCGGCGAACTACCGGGTGTCGTTCTTCTACGACCTCGCCAAGTCGTCGGTGCTCCGGATGGCGTTCGGGCTGAGCCGCGAGCTGGGGCCGCGCGGCGCCACCGCGGTGGCGCTCACACCGGGGTGGCTGCGGTCCGAGATCATGCTGGACGCGTTCGGCGTGACCGAGGAGAACTGGCGGGACGCGCTCGGGGCGCAGCCGCACTTCGCCATCTCGGAGACTCCCCGGTACGTGGGCCGCGCCGTGGTCGCACTGGCCTGCGACCCGGACGTCGCCCGATGGAACGGGGCCTCGCTGTCCAGCGGCGGGCTGGCGAAGGAGTACGGCTACACCGACGTCGACGGCAGTCGGCCGGACGCCTGGCGCTACCTGGTCGAGGTGCAGGACGCGAACGGCCCGGCGGACGTCACGGGGTACCGCTGAAGCGCCTTCCGGAGCGGCGCGTCCAGGCGGCCCTCCGCAGCGGCGTGCGGAGGAGCGCTCACCCGAAAGAAGGGCGTTCGCACTTCAGGGCGGGAATCCCGGTCCGCGCTCTTCACAAACACGGGTGTGACGTAGAACACTCTGGGGCGCACCAGTCGAGCCCACCCGCAAGGAAGCGGAGGTGCCCCAGCACATGACCCTGCAGGACGAGATGACCAGCGTCCAGCGCTGCCTGGACGATCTCACCCGCTGTGTGAACAGCCTGGAACAAGAGGTCGGCGGCGGACTCGAGATAAGGCGGGTACGCAGCGACGCAGAGCACCTTCGGGAGTCCCTCGCGCTGCTCCGGGCCGCCACCGGTGGGCCCGAACCACCAGCCGCGCCCCAGCCGGAGATGGTCACCATCCCCGACGCCCCCTACGACTCGTCGCTGTGGACCGACGCGGAGGACGAAGGGCTCGGAGCGAGGGACCGGCACGCACCCTGACGCACCGTCGCTCCGGGGTCACGCCGTGTTGACGCGTCCGTGACCCCGGAGCGCGGCGGTGCGTTGCACACCTGCCCAGCTCTCCGCGGGGGCGGGTCAATACCCGCCGCTCCTCCTCGCGCACCCGCCCGCCTCTCCCCTCGACGGAGTCGACCCTTGGCCACCGGAACCACACACCCCACCGAGCCCACGGGGCCGGACAACACCGGCCGCCGTACCGCGCCCGGGGGTGTCACCGACGCCCCCGGGCGCGCCGCCATTCCGCAACGGCACCTGCGCGTGGACAGGTGGTGGCTGCCACCGGCCGTCACCGCCGCCGGGCTGCTGGCGTTCATCGTCTACTCGACCTGGCGTGCCTTCGCGAACGCCGACTACTACGCGGCGCCGTACGTCTCGCCCTTCTACTCGCCCTGCCTGGCGGAGAACTGCGAGACGATGAAGGGCGGCCCCAACTGGGAGATCTTCGGCAGTTGGTGGGGCCTGTCCCCCGCACTGCTGATTCTGATCTTCCCGCTCGGCTTCCGGCTGACGTGTTACTACTACCGCAAGGCGTACTACCGCGGCTTCTGGGCGTCGCCGCCGGCCTGTGCCGTGGCCGAGCCGCACGCCACGTACTCCGGCGAGACCCGTTTCCCCCTGATCCTGCAGAACCTGCACCGGTACTTCTTCTACGCCGCGCTGCTGGTCGCACTGATCCTCACCTGGGACACCGCCCTCGCGTTCCGCAACGCGGACTACGAGTGGGGCCACATGGGCCTGGGCTCCCTGGTGTTCCTCGTGAACATCGCGCTGATCTGGCTCTACACCCTCTCCTGCCACTCCTGCAGGCACATCATCGGCGGCCGGCTCAAGCACTTCTCCCGACACCCCGTGCGGTACCGCATGTGGGGCTGGGTCGGGAAGCTCAACGCCCGGCACATGCTGCTCGCCTGGGCTTCGCTGATCAGCGTGGCCCTGGCGGACCTGTACGTATACCTGCTGGCCACCGGGGCGTTCGACGACCCGCGGTTCTTCTGACTCGAGAGGACAGCCCAGAAACATGACGCAAGTCGAACGCCAGCAGTGGGACGTGGTGATCGTCGGTGCCGGCGGTGCCGGACTGCGCGCCGCCATCGAGGCGCGCGAACAGGGCATGCGGACGGCGGTGATCTGCAAGTCGCTGTTCGGCAAGGCCCACACGGTGATGGCCGAGGGGGGCATCGCCGCCAGTATGGGCAACGTCAACTCCGGCGACAACTGGCAGGTCCACTTCCGCGACACCATGCGCGGCGGGAAGTTCCTGAACCAGTGGCGGATGGCCGAGCTGCACGCACAGGAGGCGCCGGAGCGCGTCTGGGAGCTGGAAACCTGGGGCGCACTCTTCGATCGCACCAAAGAGGGAAAGATCTCCCAGCGGAACTTCGGCGGCCACGAGTACCCGCGCCTCGCGCACGTCGGCGACCGTACGGGGCTGGAACTGATCCGCACGCTCCAGCAGAAGATCGTGTCGCTCCAGCAGGAGGACCACGCCGAGACCGGCGACTACGAGGCCCGTCTGAAGGTGTTCCAGGAGTGCACGGTCACCCGTGTCCTCAAGGACGGCGAGAAGGTGTCCGGCACCTTCTGCTACGCCCGGGAGTCCGGCCGCTTCTTCGTGCTGGAGGCGCCCTCGGTGGTGCTGGCCACCGGCGGTATCGGGAAGTCCTTCAAGACGACCTCCAACTCCTGGGAGTACACCGGCGACGGGCACGCGCTGGCCCTGCTGGCCGGGGCGTCACTGATCAACATGGAGTTCGTGCAGTTCCACCCGACGGGTATGGTCTGGCCACCGTCGGTGAAGGGCATCCTGGTCACCGAGTCCGTCCGCGGTGACGGCGGCGTGCTGAAGAACTCCGACGGCGAACGCTTCATGTTCGGTTACGTCCCGGACGTCTTCAAGGACAAGTACGCCACCTCCGAGAAGGAGGCCGACGGCTGGTACACCGACCCGGACAAGAACCGGCGCCCGCCCGAGCTGCTGCCTCGCGACGAGGTGGCCCGCGCCATCAACTCCGAGGTCAAGGCCGGCCGCGGCACGCCGCACGGCGGCGTCTACCTGGACGTCTCCACCCGCATGCCCGCGGAGGAGATCACCCGGCGGCTGCCGTCGATGCACCACCAGTTCAAGGAGCTGGCGGACGTCGACATCACCGCACAGCCCATGGAGGTCGGCCCCACCTGCCACTACGTGATGGGCGGCGTGGACGTCGATCCGGACACGGGTGAAGCGGTCGGCGTTCCAGGTCTGTACGCCGCCGGGGAGGTGTCCGGCGGCATGCACGGCTCCAACCGGCTGGGCGGCAACTCGCTCTCCGACCTGCTGGTCTTCGGCCGCCGGGCCGGTCTGCACGCCGCCCAGCACGCGAAGGGTACGGCCGCGGACGCCCGCCCGGCCGTCGATGCGGCCCAGGTCGACGCCGCAGCGGCGGAGGCGCTGCGGGCG
>KI547038.1:220715-226885 GCA_000497405.1 Streptomycetaceae bacterium MP113-05
AGGGCACGGCCGACGGGACCGGCGAGAACCCGTACACCATCCACACCGAGCTGCAGCAGTCGATGAACGACCTGGTCGGCATCATCCGGCGCGGCGAGGAGATGTCGCAGGCGCTGCAACGGCTGGGCGAGTTGCGGCTGCGGGCGCGCCGCGCAGGCGTGGAGGGCCACCGGCAGTTCAACCCCGGCTGGCACCTGGCCCTCGACCTGCGCAACATGCTGCTGGTCAGCGAGTGCGTGGCCCGTGCCGCGCTGGAGCGCACCGAGTCGCGCGGCGGTCACACCCGCGACGATCACCCGGACATGATGCGCGACTGGCGGAAGGTGAATCTCGTCTGTTCGCTGGCGGACGACTCTTCGGGGCCGGGGCAGATCGCGCTGCGCCGCCGCGACATGCCGCCGATCCGTGCGGATCTGCTGGGGCTCTTCGAGAAGGAGGAGCTGATCAAGTACCTGACGGACGAGGAGCTGACCGACCAGTGAGCAGCACGAGCGGCACGACGAGCGGACCCACGGCCGGCGGGCCGGACCACGATCCGGACGACGACCGGGAGCGGGAGCCCGCCCTCGCCGGTGAGGGCGATGCGGGCGCCATGGGCGAGGCCACCCAGGCCCCGGGCGGCGGCGGGCTGAAGGACGCGGCAGGCGGCGAGCCGCACAGCGGCCTGACCCCGGCCACCGGCGGCAAGTCGTCGAGCGGCAGTTACCAGGCACATTTCAGGGTCTGGCGCGGCGACATCGAGAGCGGCGGCCTGGAGGACTTCACCGTCGAGGTGAACGAGGGCGAGGTCGTGCTCGACATCATCCACCGACTGCAGGCCACCCAGGCCCCGGACCTCGCGGTGCGATGGAACTGCAAGGCCGGCAAGTGCGGCTCGTGCAGCGCGGAGATCAACGGACGCCCGCGGCTGCTGTGCATGACGCGGATGTCGGTCTTCACACCGGCCGACACCGTCACCGTGACCCCGATGCGCGCGTTCCCGGTCATCCGCGACCTGGTCACCGACGTGTCCTTCAACTACACCAAGGCCCGCGAGGTGCCGTCGTTCGTGCCGCCGAAGGGCCTGGCTCCGGGCGAGTACCGGATGCAGCAGGAGGACGTCGAGCGGTCGCAGGAGTTCCGCAAGTGCATCGAGTGCTTCCTGTGCCAGGACACCTGCCACGTAGTGCGTGACCACGAGGAGAACAAGGAGTCCTTCGCCGGCCCGCGCTTCCTGATGCGGATCGCCGAACTCGACATGCACCCGTTGGACTCCGCCGAGGAGCAGGGGCTGGACCGCAAGAGCACCGCGCAGGACGAACACGGCCTGGGCTACTGCAACATCACCAAGTGCTGCACCGAGGTGTGCCCGGAACACATCAAGATCACCGACAACGCGCTGATCCCGCTGAAGGAGCGGGCCGCGGACCGCAAGTACGACCCCCTCGTCTGGCTCGGGAACAAGATCCGCCGCCGCACGTAGTCTCCCGGGAGGGCCAGCCGACGGCTGCAGGGCGCGGCCCTTCCCCCCGTCCTCGAGCGCGGAGGTCCGCGCCCCCGTGCGGGGGGGCGCGGACCTCCGCGCTCGGGAGAACGAGAAGAGCCCGGTACACGCTCACCGGGCCGACCCGCCCGCCCGCGCGACCCGTCCGACGCACCTTGCCCGTGCGAAGGCCGCGACGTAGCCTGAGCGCTCTTCCAGTCCATCCAGCAGGGGAGCGTCGGACGGGTGAGTGCTCCCACGGTCTACGACGTCGCCGAGCAGGCCGGCGTCTCCATCGCGACGGTCTCCCGCGTGTACCGCAACCCGGAGTCCGTACGTGCCGGGACCCGCGAAAGGGTCATGGTCGCCGCGCGCACCCTCGGATACGTGCCCAGCGGCAGCGCGCGCGGACTGGCCAGCCGCACCACGCGGGTGCTGGGACTGTGCTTCCCGGACTACGCCGACCCGGACGCCGAGGACGCGGACGGCGACACCGACGACGGCCCCGGCGAGTCCGAGCTGATGCTCTACTCCGACGAGATCATCCGCGGGATGGAGCGGGCCGCCCGGCGCCGCGGCTACGCCCTGCTGATCGCCGCGTCACTCGCACAGGGGCCGGAGAACCTGGTCGCGGAGGTCGCAGGCCGGGTGGACGGCTTCGCCGTGCTGGCCCAGACCGTGCCGGTCGGGGACCTGGAGATCATCGCGCGGCGGCTGCCGGTGGTGATGCTGGCCGGGCCCCGGGAGGACGCGTCCCTGGACCATCTCGACCACATCGAGGTGGCGAACTTCGACGGCGAGCTGGCACTCACCCGGCATCTGATCGTCGACCACGGGCTGCGCCGGCTCGCGTTCGTCGGCAGCACCCCGGACTCCCCCGACGGTGAGGCCCGCTTCCGCGGCTTTCAGGCCGCGCACCGTGAGGCCGGGCTGCGCGTGCCGGAGCGTCCGGACGTGCGGGCGGAGCTGACGCAGGCGGAGGGACGCCGGGCGGTCGGCGGGCTGCTCGCGACGGGCGGTGACCGGCCGGAGGGCGTGGTCTTCGCCAACGACCAGATGGCTGTGGGCGCCCTGACCGAGCTGCGAAGGCTCGGGGTGCGGGTGCCGGAGGACCTGGCGGTGGTGGGCTTCGACGGCATCCCGCTCGGGCAGCTGGTCGCTCCGGCGCTGACCACGGTGCGGCAGCCGATGCGGCGACTGGGCGAGAAGGCCGTGGAACTGCTGGTCGCGCGCCTGGAGGACCGCAGGGCCGAACCGGTGTCGGTGGTGCTGCCGGTGTCGGTGATCCGACGCAGAAGCTGCGGATGCAAAGACGGAAACACAGATTCCGTTATGCATTCGTAATACACGGGGACCTTGCACGGTGCCTGCCGTGACGCGTTATGTATGCGCTTACAAGGGCGCTCGACATCCTCAGATCCGGCCTGCGTCCCCGTGCGCCGGGTGCCCGCCCGCTCCAGACACCAGGAGGAGCCGATGAAGCTCATCCCCCGCCTTCCCGCCTCGTCCCGTCTCGCCGCGGCCACCACCGCAGCCGCACTCCTGCTGACCGCGTGCGGCGGTGGCGAGGACGGCGCCGACCAGAAGACCGCGGACGAGAAACAGACCCTCACCGTCTGGGGCATGGGCGAGGAGGGCAAGCACCTGCAGAAGATCGGCGACGAATTCGAGAAGCAGAACCCGAACATCAGCGTCGAGGTCACCCCGGTCGGCTGGGACGTGGTGCACCAGAAGCTGATCTCCTCCGTCGCCGCCGGCGAGCTGCCCGACATGGCCCAGATGGGCAGCACCATGATGGGCGAGTTCATCGCGCTGGACGCGCTGGAGCCGGTCGACACCGGGACCTTCGCGGAGGACGACTTCTTCGCCGCCGCGTGGGAGGGCAACGTCTCCGACGACGGCGAGGCGTACGGCGTGCCCTGGTACGTCGACACCCGGGTGCTATACTACCGCACCGACCTGGCGAAGCAGGCGGGTGTCGACGAGGCGCCCGAGAACTGGCAGGACATGCGCGCGCTGGCCACCGCCTACCAGGAGAAGGCCGGCACCGAATGGGGCGGCTACCTCCAGCCGGCCAACACCGGCGCCTGGCAGACGTTCGTCCCCTTCCTCTTCTCCGCCGGCGGCAGTCTGCTGGACGAGGACGGCGCGCCCGCGCTCGACTCCCCCGAAGCCGTGAAGGCGCTGGCCGAGTACAGCTCCTACGCCGACAAGGGACTGTCCCGCAAGAGCAACCCGCCGGGATACGACGTGTCCAAGGAGTTCGGCAACGACCGCGCCCCGATGTTCATCTCCGGCCCGTGGATCGTGAACCTGCTGAACGAGCAGCAGCCGCAGATCAAGGGCGACTGGGCGGCCGTACCGCTTCCCGCCGGCCCCGAAGGCGGTAAGTCGTGGGTCGGCGGATCCAGCCTGGTCACCTTCGCCGACAGCGGCCACAAGGCCGCCGCCGAGAAGTTCACCGCCTACCTGACCGGTACCGAGGCGCAGGCCGACTGGTACGAGCGGTCCAGCTCCCTGCCCGCCAACCAGACGGCCTGGGACGAGCCGGAGATCGCCGACGCCAAGGGCCTGGACGTCTTCCGCACCCAACTGGAGAACTCCGAGCCCATCCCGCCGATGGAGAAGTGGGAGGAGTTCGCGGCCAAGGTCGACGAAGCGGTCTCCCGCGTCACGCAGAAGGGCGAGAAGCCCGGGAAAGCCGCCGCCTGGCTGCAGCAGGCCACCGAGGGCCTGGTGGGCTGACGCCGATGTCCGCCACCACGGCCTCCGGGCCGCCCGACACCACTGGCCCCTCGCCCCCGCGCACGGCGAAGCAGCCGAACGAGCCGAGGACGGGGCGGAAAGGCGGTAGCCACCGCCAACGGCTCAGCACGCAGAACCTCGCCGGATGGCTGTTCTCCACGCCCTTCCTGACGGTCTTCGGCACCTTCATGGCGGTCCCGATCCTGGCCACCCTGGCCATGAGCTTCACCAGCTTCGGCCTGCGGGACGTCACCGACCCACTGGGCGCCGAGTTCATCGGCCTGGAGAACTACACCCGGCTGTTCGAGGACGACACGTTCCGCACCGCACTGTTCAACACCGCCTACTTCGTGATCCTCGGGGTGCCGCTCACCGTCGGCTCCGGCCTCTTCGCCGCGGTGCTGCTCAACTCGGGTGTCGACCGATTCCGGACCCTCTTCCGGGTCGGCTTCTACGCACCCGTCGTGACCAGCATCGTCGCGGTGGCGGTGGTGTGGCGTTTCGTCCTCGACCCGGCCGACGGACTGGTCGCCGGCCTGGCCGCCGAGGTCGGCCTGGCCGCCCCCGACTTCCTCGGCTCCGAGGTGCTGGCCATGCCCTCATTGATCGTGATGGCGGTCTGGCGCAATCTGGGCACCGCCATGGTGCTCTTCCTCGCCGGGCTGCAGTCCATCCCGACCGAGGTGCGGGAAGCGGCGCGCATCGACGGTGCCGGGATCTGGCAGGAGTTCCGGCGCATCACCGTACCGCTGCTGCGGCCCACCATGCTCTACGTCTCGGTGATGACCTCGATCGCCTTCCTCAACGTTTTCGAGGAGCCGTTCGTGATGACGGACGGCGGTCCCGGGGACAGCACGCTCACCGTCTCACTGCACATGTACCGGGAGGGCTTCGACTTCTTCCACATGGGCTACGCCAGCTCGATGGCGTACGTGCTGTTCACCGTGATCCTGGCGATCACGCTGCTCCAGCTCCGTCTGCTGAAGGACAAGACGCGATGACCACCACCACACCCGAGACCCCGCTGCGCCGCCGCCGCAACGCCGCTCGCAGGCGCAGGATCCTCGTCCACGCCGCGCTCACGGCCGGAGTGGTAGCGATGCTCGCGCCGTTCGTCTGGATGGTGCTCTCCGCATTCAAGACCGACCGCGAGCTGGGCGCCAGCCCGACGGTGTGGATCCCCAGCGAGTGGACGCTGGTGCACTTCCGCGAGCTGCTCGAACTACTCGACATGGGCCTGCACTTCTTCAACTCCACGTTGGTGGCGGTAGCGGTGACGGCCTGCAATCTGGTGTTCTGCTCGATGCTCGGATACGCCCTGGCGAAGCTCCGCTTCCTCGGCAGGCGCCCGGTTTTCGCCGTGGTGCTGGGTGCGCTCATGGTGCCCAGCACGCTGATGCTGATGCCGATGTTCGTGATGATGAGCAAGATGGGGCTGCTCGACAGCTACGCGGCGCTGGTCCTGCCGTTCGCGGCCGGAGCGTTCGGGGTGTTCCTGATGCGGCAGTTCATGCTGTCGGTGCCGGACGAACTGCTGGAGGCGGCGCGGATCGACGGCGCGAGCGAGTGGTACATCTTCTGGCGCATCGCGATGCCGCTGGTCAAGCCCGCCCTGGCGACACTGACGATCTTCACCTTCCTGGGCTCCTGGAACAACTTCCTGTGGCCGCTGGTCGCCACCAACGACCCCGACCGGTACACCCTTCCGGTGGCGCTGGCCACGTTCGCCATCGACCCGACCAAGGCGGACGGGTCCAACGGCGTCCTGATGGCCGGGGCGTTCCTGGTGGTACTGCCGGTACTGCTGGTGTTCGTCGTACTGCAGCGCTACTTCACCCAGGGAATCGCCACCGCCGGCCTGAAGTAGGGCCCCGCCCGCCCCCTTCCCCCGTCCCGTCCCCGCCCGCGTTCCCTTCGCGTCCCGTCCCGCGGCTCGTGGCTTTCCCGCCCCCCCCCCCCCCCC
>KI547038.1:226895-246046 GCA_000497405.1 Streptomycetaceae bacterium MP113-05
CCGCCCGCCGTCGCGTCGTGGCCCGTACGCACCGCACAGAGGTAAGCGCATCCATGGAGGTTTCCCCCACATGACCGAGAAGAACGCTCGTCTCGACTGGGAGCAGCGCATCGGCCTCCCCAGTGACCGTCCGCTCACCGGCACCGCCGACCTGCCCGCGCCGGCCGGGCTGCGCTCCCGGGACGGCACCGGGCATGTCCTGCTCGACTGGCAGCCGGTGCCCGGCGCACTCGGCTACCTGGTCTACCGCTCCGAGAAGGTCGACGGACCGTACGAACCGCTGGACCACCTCGGTGGCGACGTGCTCGCCGTACCGCACCCGCCGTACGCCGACACCCTGGCCGAGGCCGGGCGCGGCTACTGGTACGAGATCGCCTCCTGGACGGACGCCGGCCCCGGCCCGCTGAGCGGCAGCCCGGTGTCCGGCTGTCCGAAGGCACCCGGCGCCGCGCCGGCCGAGGTGACCGTGACTGCGGACGCCGCCGCGCCCACCGAGCCGCTCCCCCAGGTGTGGAACCGCATGATCGGCGCGGAGCACCTGTCCATGCTCACCTGGGCGAACGGCCCCGGGCCCGGCGGCTCGGACGTTTCCGCCGAGTACGCGCAGGCACTCGGCGTCGTCCGCGACGAGCTGGGGGTGCGCACCGTACGCGCACACGGCACCTTCCTGCCGGAGTGCGTGCGGGTGCGTGAGGACGGCTCGTTCGACTTCGCCGGGCTGGACGAGGTGTACGACCGCTTCCTCGCCACCGGACTCAAGCCCGTCGTCGAACTCTCCTTCATGCCCGCCGAACTGGCCGCCGAACCGGACTACACCGTCTTCGAGTACAAGGGCATCGCGTCCGTCCCGCGCAGCTGGGAGCGGTGGGGCGAACTGTGCGGTGCGCTCACCCGGCACCTGCGGGACCGCTATGGCGCCGACGAGGTGGCGACCTGGGAGTTCGAGGTCTGGAACGAGGCCAACCTCGAGGTGTTCTGGAACGGAACCCAGGAGCAGTACCACCTGCTGTACGAGAAGGCCGTGCGCGCCGTCAAGGCGGTCGACCCGCGCATCCCGGTAGGCGGCCCCGGATCGGCGGCGGCCGGCTGGGTCGGACCGCTGCTGGAGTTCTGCCGCGAGAACGACGTGCCGGTCGACTTCGTCTCCACTCACACCTACGGCAACGCTCCGCTCGACTTCCGCCCGCAGACCCGCTCGTTCGCCGAAGCCACCGGCAGGACCGAGCCGGAGATCCTGTGGACCGAGTGGGGTGTGACCCCCACTCACTTCCACCGGGTCAGCGACTCCGCCTTCGCCGCCCCGTTCGTGCTGCGCGGCATGAAGAGCGCGCTGACCTCCACGGACTGCCTGGCCTACTGGGTGGCGTCGGACCACTTCGAGGAGCTGGGGCATCCGCCGAAGCTCTTCCACGGCGGCTTCGGCCTGCTGACGGTGGGCAACCTGCGCAAGCCCCGGTTCTGGGCGCTCGACCTGCTGAACCGCCTCGCGGGCGGCCGGACTCCGGTGGCCGTCGCCGGGGACGGTGCGGGGGCGCTCACCGAGGCGCTGGCCACCCGCGCCGACGACCGCTCCACCCTCGACGTACTGGTGTGGAACGGCACCCTGGACCAGTCGAAGATCGACGGCGACCCCGCCCTGGACCGTACGGCGACCGTACGTGTCACCGGGCTGGAGCCGGGGACGACGTACGAGGTCGGCATGCGGTCGGTGGACCAGCGCGACGGCAACCTCAAGGCGCTGTGGGACGAGCTGAACGAGACCGGAGCCGACTGGCCGGACGCGCAGCAGTGGCAGCGGCTCCACGAGGCCGACCGGCTGCCCGAGACGACGCTGGAGACCCTGACCGCCGACGCCGACGGATCGCTCCAGGTGGCCGTCGAGCTGCCGATGCCCGGCATCCGCGCACTGCGCCTGACCAGGGCGTGAGCCGCGTCGCGTGACACGTCCGGGGCCCGGTCCTGACGCCGGGCCCCGGCGACCCTCTCCCCCCAAGACGAAGGAGTCGCACACCGTGGAACGACGAACCTTCCTCGGTGCCGGTGCGGGCGCTACGGCCGCACTGGCCCTCGCCGCACCCGGCGCCCTGGCTGCCACCGGCACCGCAGCCGCCGTGCCTGCCCGGGACCGGGACGCCGAAGCGCTGCTGCACCGCTGGTTCCGGGACACCTACCGGTCCCTCGACGCCATGCACACCGACTTCGGCCTCACCGCCGACAAGCTGGACGTGGCCGGGGACGGCGCGCCGGTGCAGAGCGTCAACACCTCCCCCACCAACATCGGCTGCGGCCTGTGGGCGACGGTCGCCGCCGCCCGGCTCGGCGTCATCGACGCGGACGCGATGCGACGCCGCCTGACGCGTACGGTCGCCGCCGTGGAGCGGCTGGAGCGTGCGCACGGCTTCTGGCTCAACTGGTACGACGCGCACACCGGTGAAGTGCTGACCGAGTGGCCCGGTACCGGCGACCCGGTACGCCCGTTCCTCTCGTCGGTGGACAACGCCTGGCTGGTCACCGGGCTGCGGATCGCCGCCGACGCGGAGCCGTCGCTGCGGCCCCGCGTAGGGGAGCTGCTGTCCGGCGCCGACTGGTCGTTCTTCTACACGCCCTACGACGCCGACGACCCGGTGAACCACCCGGGGCAGCTCAAGGGTGGCTTCTGGACGGACGACGACACCTACACCGGCCACTGGTACGGCGCCCTGAACACCGAGCCCCGGATGGCGAGTTACCTCGGCATCGCGGACGGCGCCGTACCGGCGGACCACTACTGGCACACCTTCCGCACGCTGCTGCCCGGTATGGGCCAGGAGCAGGACCCCTCGGGCGAGTGGGCAGAGGTGGACGGCTTCCGGATCTGGCGCGGCCACTACACGTACCGTGGGCGGAAGATCGTCCCGTCCTGGGGCGGGTCGATGTTCGAGTCGCTGATGGTGCCGCTGTTCGTACCGGAGGCCGCCTGGTCGCCGCGTTCGTGGGGGCTGAACCACCGGCGGCACGTGTGGAGCCAGATCGAGCACGGGCTCCGTGAAAAGGACTACGGCTACTGGGGCTTCTCCCCCGCGAACGTGCCCGCCGGGGGGTACAGCGAATACGGCGTGGACGCGGTCGGCATGCAGATCGGGGGCTACACCTCCAAGGGCGTCGTCACCCCGCACGCGTCCTTTCTGGCCATGCCGTTCGCGCGCGGGCAGGCGATCGCCAACCTGCTGCGCATCGAGCGTGACTTCGGCGCCTATCACGACGGGTTGGGCTTCCGGGACTCAGTGGACGTGCACGACGGCACGGTGAGCGGGTCGATGCTCGCCCTCGACCAGGGCATGGTCGCCGCATCGCTGGCGCAGGTGCTTCAGCCGGGCATGCTGCAACGCCCCTTCCGGCGCGGCGGGTTCGCCCGGCGGGTGCGGCCCCTGCTGCGGCGGGAGGAGTTCGGCATAGCGTGAGCCGCGCAACGTGGGCGGGTCCGGCGCCGGGTGCGCGGGGCCCGCCCCGACCACTCGTCCGGAACGGAGCCCGCGTGTCCCCCACCGCCCAGCGGCCGAACCTGCTTCTGCTCATGACCGACGACCACGCCGTGCCGGCCATCGGCGCCTACGGCAGCGAACTGTGCCGCACCCCGGCCGTCGACCGGCTCGCCGCCGAGGGCATGCGCTTCGACAGCACCTTCTGCACCAACGCCATCTGCACACCCGCCCGCGCCACGCTACTCACCGGCACCTACGGTCACGTCAACGGGATGACGTCACTCCAGGCGCCCGACCACGTCTTCGACGCCACGCAGCCGTCGTTCCCCGAGATGCTGCAGGCCGCCGGCTACCAGACGGCTCTCGTGGGCAAATGGCACCTCGGGCACGGCGGCGACAGCGACCCGCGCGGCTTCGACTACTGGGAGATCCTCCCCGAGCACGGCGTCTACCACGACCCGACCTTCCTCACCCCCGACGGCGAACGGAAGCACCAGGGCTACGTCACCGACGTCATCACCGACCTGGCGCTGCGCTGGCTGGACCGCCGCGACCGCGACCGGCCGTTCGCACTGCTGGTGCAGCACAAGGCGCCACACCGCGCGTTCGAGCCCGCCGAGCGGCACCGGCGACTGTACGAGGACCGCGACATGCCGGTGCCGGCCACCCTGCACGACGACTACGGCGGCGGGCGCGTCCCGGCTGCTGCCGGGGCACGGATGCGGATGTCGGACCTCCAGGACTTCGATCTCAAGGCGCCGGTGCCCGAGGGGCTGACCGAGCGGCAGGAGCGGGAGTGGCGCTACCAGCGCTACATCAAGGACTACCTGCGGGTCGTCGCCGCACTCGACGAGAACGTGGGGCGGGTGCTGCACTACCTCGACGTCGCCGGGCTCGACGAAGGGACGGCCGTCGCCTACACCTCCGACCACGGGTTCTTCCTCGGGGAACACGGCTGGTTCGACAAACGGTTCATGTACGACCCCGCACTGCGCATCCCGTTGGTGGTGCGGTGGCCCGGCGTCGTCGAACCCGGGTCGGCGAACGACGACATCGTGGCCAACATCGACTTCGCGCCCACGCTGCTGGACCTCGCGGGCGTGGCGTCGCACCCCCGGATGCAGGGGCGCAGCGTGCGCCCGCTCCTGGAGGGGCGCACGCCGGACGACTGGCGCCGGTCGATGTACTACCGGTACTGGATGCACATGGACCGTGACCACGGGGTCCCGGCGAGTTACGGCGTGCGGACGGCGACGCACAAGCTGATCCACTATCCCGGGCACGGGTCCGGGGCCTCCGGGGCTCAGGACGCCCCGCAGGAGCCGGTGTGGGAGCTGTTCGACCTGGTGGCCGATCCGGACGAGCTGCGCAATGTCTGCGACGATCCCACGTACGTTCAGGTGCGGGCCGAGCTCGAAGCGGAGCTCGCCGCGCTCCAGCACCAGCACGGCGACGTGCCCGCCGCACCGGTGGTCTGAGCACCGGCCCGCCCTCTCCGTCGGCGCGTCCACCGGGAGCACGGACCGCTGGCCCACGAGGAAGAGGAACACGGCGTGAGCGACCACGCACCCCGACCCTGCTGCGCGCCCTCGCGCGGGCACGAAGCCGACAGGAAGGCGCCGCCCCCGGTGCCGAAGCTGCAGAAGGCTCCCGGCGACGTCCCGGAGCCGCACCGCGGCTGGCGCGACCTCGACGGCGGAACGTTCCGCATGGGCGCCGGCGACGCCCCCTACCCCACCGACGGGGAGGGTCCGGTGCGCGAGGTGACCGTCTCGCCCTTCGCGCCGGCGGCCACCGCCGTCACGGTCGCCGAGTTCGCCTCCTTCGTGGAGGCCACCGGGCACGCGACGGACGCCGAACGGTTCGGCTGGTCGTTCGTCTTCGCCGGGTTCCTGCCGCGGAATGCCGCCCCCACCCGGGGAGCTGCGGCGACCCCCTGGTGGCGGCAGGTGTTCGGCGCGGACTGGCGCCGCCCCGAGGGGCCCGGCTCGCACACGGAGACCCGCCGCGACCACCCGGTCGTACACGTCTCCCACGCCGACGCCCTCGCGTACTGCCGTTGGGCGGGCGTACGGCTGCCGACGGAGGCCGAGTGGGAGTACGCGGCGCGCGGCGGTCTGGAGCAGCAGCCGTTCCCGTGGGGCTCGGAACGCGACCCGGGAGGCGAGCCGCGGATGAACATCTGGCGCGGCGCGTTCCCGGACGACAACACCGCCGCCGACGGCTACGCCGGCACCTGCCCGGTGGACGCTTTCGACCCGAACGGCTTCGGGCTGTTCAACATGACCGGCAACGTGTGGGAGTGGTGCGGAGACCGGTTCAGTCCGGGCTTCCACAAACGCGGCCCGCGCACGGACCCGCAGGGACCGCCTGTGGGGGTGGCGCGGGTGCTGCGCGGCGGCTCGCACCTGTGCCACGAGTCGTACTGCCTGCGGTACCGCACGTCGGCACGGATGGGGAACACGCCGGACAGCTCCAGCGGCAACACCGGTTTCCGCATCGCCCGCTGACGCCTCGGCACCCTCCAGCAGCCGCGCCCGTCAAAGGTCGCACCAACGTAAGTCAGCGCACGGCGGGGTGCAGATCTCCGCACGCTGACTACGCTGCCGCACGAGTCGCCGGTCGTCGAGAACCGAGGTGGGCAATGAGACGTCGTCAGTTTCTAGGCGCTGCGGGTGCGGTGGGCGGTCTGGCCGTGGCACCCGGTGCGCTGGTTCTTTCCGGAGCGGCACCCGCCGTCGCGTCACCGGACGTGAGCGCCGCCGCCGGGCCGCCCACGGTCACGCCCGCCGACCTGACGTTCCGTCCGCGCACGCTCCGTCCCGGCAGCCCCCAGCGGGCCGGGCTGCTGGCCGAGCACGTCGGGCGGATCACGCCCACCGCGGCCGAGTTCATGGCGCCGGGCCCGGGGCGTCCCGCACCGTCACATCCCGGCTTCGTCGTGCTGGCCGCCCGCAACGGTGTGATCGTGGAGCACGAGGCCCGCGGCCACGCGCTGCGTTACGCGAGCTGGGACGCGGAGGCGGGCGAGCCCGTGGAGCTGCCCCGCACGGAATGGGTCGGGATGCGGCCCGACTCGATCTTCGACATGGCGTCCTGCTCCAAACTGTTCACCTCGGTGGTGCTGACGGTCCTCGCCGAGCGAGGCGACCTCGACGTCGCCGCTCCCGTGAACCGATACCTTCCGGACTTCGCCACCGCCGACCCGGCCAAGGCGCCGATCACCATCGAGCAGCTGCTGACGCACACCTCGGGCATGAAGGCGTGGATGAGTCTCGCCTCCTACCCGGACAACGAGGCACGGATGGCGGCGATCTACGCCCAACCGCTGGCGTTCGCCCCCGGCACCGACTACACCTACTCCGACCTGAACCTGATCACCGCCGCCCGGCTGATGGAGGAGCTGACCGGCAAGGGCCTGGACACCCTGGTCGCCGAGCTCGTCACCCGGCCGCTGGGCCTGCGTGACACCGGCTACAACCCGCCGGCGGCCAAGCTGGACCGGATCGCGGCGACCGAGTACCAGCCGTGGACGGACCGCGGCATGGTGCACGGCACCGTGCACGACGAGAACGCCTTCTACCTCGGTGGCGTCGCCGGACACGCCGGTGTCTTCTCCACCGCCGCGGACATGGCGGTGTTCGGGCAGATGGTGCTGAACGGCGGAACGTACGGCGGCACCAGGCTGCTCCGTCAGGACACCGTCCGCTGGATGCTCACCAACCGGAACGCCCGTTTCGGCGGCGGTGCGGCGCGCGGCCTGGGCTGGCAGCTCGACCAGCGCTGGTTCATGGACTGCCTGACCTCGCCGGTGGCGTTCGGCCACACCGGGTACACCGGCACCTGCCTGGTGGGCGACCCGCTGGAGGGCACCGTGTACGTGCTGCTCACCAACCGGGTGCACCCGACGCGCGAGTGGGGTACGTCCAGTTCCTACCGGCGGCTGCCCGCCCGCCGGCTGGGCCGCGCCGTCCCGGTGCGCCCGCCGGTCGGCCGCGCGGCCTGGTTCTCCGGACAGCAGGACTCCACCACGGCGACGCTGGAGGTGCCGCTGCACAGCCCGGTACGGAACGACGCGTCGCTGAGCTTCCGCCTCTGGTACGACACGGAGGTCACGGACGTGTGCACCGTGGAGGCGACGACGGAAGCGGACCCCGCGGACTCGGGCTGGCGGCCGGTGCCCGTGGAACTGCGGGCGGGCCACGACCACCGCTGGACCGCGGAGGACGGCGCGTTCTCCGGCTTCTCCGCCCGCCGCGGGCTGCGCGCTCGCGCCGAGCTGCCGGACGGGGTGACGGCGGTGCGCTGGCGCTACGTCACGGACTCGCTGTACCAGGGCCGCGGCGTCTACGTGGACGACGTGCGGGTTTTCGACGGACACCGGCCGGTGTTCCTGTCCGTACGGCCGCGGGACAACGACCGCATCCGGGCGGAGGGCTGGGCGGAGTCCGCGGACTGACCCCCGGTCCCCGCCGGACCGGGGCGCGGGCTCCTCACAGCCTCAGAAGAGGCTGAGCAGCGCCTCGGTCGGGTCCTTGGGCTTGCGCTCGCCGTCCGGCAGCGCCATCTCGAACCAGACAGTCTTGCCGTGCGGGGTGCGTCGGCTCCCCCAGGCCTCGCTGAGCAGCTGGACGAGCTGGAGCCCCCGCCCGCCCTCGTCGGTGGCGCGGGCCCGGCGGCGCCGGGGCTGGACCAGGCCGGAGTCCCAGACCTCGCAGACCAGGGTGCGGTCCAGCAGCAGGCGCAGGCGTATCTCCCCTTCTCCGTGCCGCAGCGCATTCGTGACCAGCTCGCTGACCAGCAACTCGGTGGTGTCGGCGAGTTCGTTCAGCCCCCAGCGGGCGAGCTGTTCGACGGCCTGGTCACGGGCGCGGGCCACGGACTGCGGCTCGGGCTCGAGCCGCCAGTCGCCCACCGACTCGGCGGGCAACCCGTGTACCCGGGCGACCAGCAGGGCGATATCGTCCTCGCCGTCGTGCACGTCGAGGTCGCCCAGCACCCGGTCGGCCACGTCCTCCAGCGCCCGGGGCGGCCGGGCGAGGGCGCGGCGCAGCGCGTTGAGACCCTCGTCCAGCGGGTGGTCGCGGGACTCGACGAGTCCGTCGGTGTAGAGCGCGACCAGCGCGCCGTCCGGCAGCTCCACCTCGACCTGCTCAAACGGTTCGCCTCCGACACCGAGCGGCACGCCCTTGGGGACCTCCAGCAGGAGCGCACCGGCGTCCGGGTCCTCGGGGTCCGGCTCCAACAGGACGGGAGGGAGGTGGCCCGCGTTGGCGAAGGTGCAGCGGCGGGTGACCGGGTCGTAGACGGCATACGCACAGGTGGCGAGGTAGACCTCGGCGAGGTCGTCGGTGCTTCCGCTGTGCTGCCAACGGGCGCGGCGCCGACCGCTTTCGGTGGGTGCCGCGCCGAGGCCCTGCGCGATCTCGTCGAGCGCACCGAGCACTTCGGCGGGTTCGGTGTCGAGCAGGGCCAGGGTGCGGACCGCGGTGCGGAGCTCCCCCATGGCCACGGCGGCGCGAAGGCCCCGGCCCATGACGTCGCCCACGACCAGCGCGGTCCGGTGCCCGGGAAGTTCGATCACGTCGAACCAGTCACCACCGACCTCGGTCGCGGGGTTCCCGGGCAGGTAGCGGCAGGCGATGTCCAGCCCGGCAGCCTCCGGGTTGCCCGGGGGCAGCAGGCTGCGCTGGAGGATCAGGGCGCGTTCGTGTTCGCGCCGGTAGAGGCGTGCGTTGTCCAGGAACACCGCGGCCCGGGCGGCGAGTTCGGCGGCGAGGGCTGCGTCGCGTTCACCGAAGGCGCCACTGCCCTTGGCACGGGAGAAGTGCGCGAGGCCCAGGACGCGTTCCCGCGCGACCATCGGTACCGCCAGCGTGGACTGCACGACGGCGCCGAACTGCGCCGGCACCGAACCGTCCTGGCCCGCGACCCGCTGTACGCGCCCGGTGCGCAGCGCCTCGGCGCCGGAGGACCCGGCGGTGTAGCAGTGCGCGGAGCCGACGGAGACGGGGCCGGCCCGGCCGTGGCCCGCGTCGGAGGGCAACGGCAGGGGGACGTCGGACACGGAGCTGGCGAACGCCACCCGTCGCAGCTCGCCGGTTCCCTCGCTGGCCCCGGCCGCAGGCGGCTCGTCCCCTGCCAGCACGGACTGGTAGAGGTCGACGGAGGCGAGGTCGCAGAACTGCGGCACGGCGACGTCCAGCAGTTCCCGCGCCGTGGCGTCCAGATCGAGGGTGTTCCCGATGCGCGCTCCGGCAGCGTTCAGCAACGCCAGGGCGCGCCGTACGTCGTCCGGCTTTCCTGCCGCCTCGACTGGGATTTCGCTCAACGCCGCCCCTTCCTTCACCGGTGTCCGCCGGGCCGGAGAATTGTCGCAGGTCCCTGCCCCGTCGACATCCCTTTCCCGGCCACTGCACGCGTTCACCCGGTCTTCCGCGGAAAGCGCGCGAGCACCGTCCTGCTCCACCCCGCCTGTTTGCGGGGTGCTTGTTGTCTCCTAACCGGGCAGGGGGATCTCGAACCAGACGGTTTTCCCCAACGGGCCGTGCCGGGTACCCCATCGGCGGGCTTCCCGGGCCACCATCTGGATGCCGCGACCGCCCTCGTCCTCCTCGGTGGCGGTGCGCGGCTGCGGAGGGTCGGGCAGCGGGTCCGACACCTCGACCAGCAGCGAGCCGCCGCGCACCATCCGCACGCCGATCGGGCCGTGCGCGTACCGGAGCGAGTTGGTGACCAGTTCGCTGACCAACAGCTCCGTGCTATCGACCAGTTCGTTCAGGTCCCAGGTACGCAGGGTGTCGCGGACCACCGAACGGGCGCGGCGGACCGCGTAGCTCTCGGCGGAGAAGGTCCAGGAGGCGGCGCTGCCTTCGGGGAGGCCGCCGAGCTGTGCCATCAGCAGGGCCGCGTCGTCGACGGGTACCGACGGCGGCGCGCCGGGCCGTCCCGGGTCGTCCCGGCCGCCCGGCCCGCAGGTGGCGGAACCTCGGGCGCCGCTGGAGGCGCGGGTGGCCACGACGGCGTCGCAGACGTCGTCCAGTGACGGCGCGGGGGTACGAGCACAGAGCAGGTCGCGGAGTCGTTCGATGCCGTCGGTGATGTCCTCGCCACGGTTCTCGATCAGGCCGTCGGTGTAGAGGACGAGGACCGCCCCGTCCTCGACGTCGAGTTCGGCGGTCTCGAACCGCACTCCGTCGACGCCGAGCGGCGCCCCGGACGGAAGGTCCAGCACCCGGGACCGCCAGCCGCCCTCCGGTCCGGGCGTCAACAGCAGCGGCGGCACATGCCCCGCCTTGGCGAGGTGGCAGCGACGGGTGGAGGGATCGTAGACCGCGTAGACCACGGTGGCCAGCACCGGGTCGTCGGGGCCGGGCGCCAGGTCGTCGGCGAGGTCGTTGACCCGGCGCAGCAGCTCGTCGGGCGGCAGGTCCAGGGCTGCCAACGTGCGGACGGCGGTGCGCAGCCGGCCCATCGTGGCGGCGGCGCGCAGGCCGTGACCGGTGACGTCGCCGACGACCAGCGCGACCCGGCCGCCGGCCAACGGGATGACGTCGAACCAGTCGCCGCCGACCTCGGTGCCGCTGCTGCCGGGAACGTAGCGGTAGGCGACCTGCACGCCGGGCGGGGAGGGCACGGACTGGGGAAGCAGGGTGCGCTGCAGCATCAGGGCGCCTTCGCGCTCGCGCGCGTAGAGCCGGGCGTTGTCCAGGGACGTCCCGGACCGGTCGGCGAGTTCCATGGCGAGTGCCAGGTCGTCATGGTCGAAGGGTTCGCTCTCGCCGGCCCGGCTGACGACCAGCAGGCCCAGCACGATGCCGCGGGCCCGCAGCGGGACGACCATCAGCGAGTGGATGCCCAGGTCCAGGGCGGCGATCACCTTGGGGTCGTCGGCGTAGGTGGACTCACGCAGCTCCTCCTGGGAGGTGATCAGGTGCGGGGCACCGGTGGCCAGGGTGCGGCCGAAGTAGGAACCGGACTCGAACGCGATGTCCTGACCGATGCGGAGCATGCGGCGCACCGACGGTCCGCGGTCCTTGGCGGCGACACCGAGCTGGAGCAATGGAGTCCCGGACGTCGGGGTACGGCCCGGCAGGTCGCCTCCGTGGGCGAGGTTGCCGACGAGCATCACCCCGGCGTAGTCGCAGAAGCGGGGCACCAGGGCGGTGGCGAGGGCCTGGGCGATGTTGCGCACGTCGAGGAAGTCGCCGAGGGCGACGCCGACATGGTCGAGGAGCGCGAGGCGCTGCCGGGCCTGTTCGATCTTCTCCAGCGCGTCGCGGCGTTCGGAGACGTCCATCACGGTGCAGCTCAGGCCCAGGACGTTTCCGAAATCGTCGGCGAGCCGGCTGTAGGAGACCGAGCGGGCTCCGACGCCGTCGGGGGCGTTGGTGACCAGGTCGATGACCGAACGACCGGTGTGCAGCACGGTCTTCTGCACCTGGGCGATCTCCTCGGCCATACCCGGCGGCAGCAGATCGTGCACGGTCTTGCCGAGGTGTTCCTCGACGGGCACTCCGTTGAGCCGGGCGAGGGCGTCGTTGACCCGGACGTAGCGCAGTTCGGTGTCGAAGAGGCCGATGCCGAGTGGCGAGGAGCCGAAGAGGGAGTGCAGGGCCGCGAGATCGTGGTCGATGGCGCGCAGTTGGCCGATGTCGGCGAGGCTGAGCGCGACGTACGGAGCGGTCGCGCCGTCGGACAGCAGGAAGGCGCGACTCTCCACGGTCACCGGGCGGCCGTCGGCGTGGTGCACGCGCAGCACCCCGCGCCAGCGGCGTTCGCGGCGCAGGTGGTCGAAGATCTCGTCTGCCTGCTCTTCGGGGCTCATCCCGTCGACGGGGCGGAGGAAGGCCTCGACGGGTTTCCCCACCAGGCGGCCGGCGCGCCAGCCCAGGATCTCCTCGACCGTGGCGCTCCACAGCATGACCCGGCGCCGGGTGTCGAGGATGATCACCCCGAGCCGGAGGGTGTCCAGCAGAGAAGACATCGCCTCGTTCGGTGAGATCCCCGGGCGCCCGGGGCCCGTTCCGGGCACGTCGCCCCGGGCTGCGGGTGCGACGCCCACCTCGTCACGCATCGCCTCGCCGCTCACGTCCTCCGGTTCCGCGGTCTCTGCCACGCCGCCCACGTCCCTGATCGGATATCCGCCTGGCCGGACATCCTGGCCAAGTGAGACTAATGACTACATACCCGATTTTGCGCGTGCTCAGCCTCGTGCACCGCTTCCGTGGTCCCGTGACTCCACCAGATAGCTGTCCGTGTCGGAGCCCTCGGGGGACTCACGGCCGACCCCCAGCCGGTCGGCGAACCGTTGCGCCTCGACACGGGTGGCGTAGCTCCCGACGCGGTAGCGGTTGCCGCGGTGATCCTGGCGTATCAGCAGCCAGGGCAGCACGGGTCCGCTGTCACCCTTCGTACTCCGCATATGCCGGAGCCTATAGGCGAAGCCTTACGCACCGCACTCGATTCGGCACAAGGGGCGAACGGTGTCGACCGGTTGTCCGGGAGAGCGGGCTTCCCGCGCCGGACGGGAACGGAGCGGTACCGGCTCAGCCGACGGGCATCCGGTAGGCGAGGCGGAAGCGACCGGACGGGACGACGACGTCGGCCGTCTCGACGGGCCTGCCACCCGCGTAGAACGTCCGCTCCGCGACCAGCACGATCTGCCCCGGCATACCTCCCAGGAGCACCGCTTCCTCGGCGAGACAGGGACGCGCGCCCACCTCTTCGCCGATGTTGTCCACCACCACATCGACGGCGGCCATCCGCTCGGCCACCCCCCTGCCGCCCAGCGGCCCCTCCTCGGGCAGCATCACCGGGGTGCGGCCGGTGACGGCGAGCGGCTCCCAGGAGGTGGAGAGCATCACCGGCTCCCCTTCCTCCCGGAAGAGGTAGCGGGTGCGCATCAGCCGCGCGCCCGACTCGACGCCGAGGCGTTCGGCAGTGACCGGCGACGCCTCCTCCTGCTCGCTGCACGCCTCCCAGGTGCCCTTCGCCCCGTCGTCCCCCTGCTCCTGGCGGAACGGGCCGGCATCGTCACCCGGCACCCGGTAGCCGGTGCGGACCACCCGCCGCGGCAGCGGATGCTCCCGCACGTAGGTCCCGGAGCCGGAGCGCCCCTCGACCAGGCCCTCCGCCATCAGCACCTTCCGCGCCTCCAGCGCCACCGTGTCGGAGACGCCGTACTGCTCTCTGATGCGCGCCTGGGACGGGAGCCGGGTGTGCGGCGGAAGGCTGCCGTCGGAGATCCGCTGCCGGAGATCACCGGCGACGCGCAGATATGCGGGCTGCTCACCGAATGGCACGTACCCTCCCAGGGGTTGACCGTCGGCAACAGCTTCGCAACTGTGGGTGCCAGGGTGCAATGTCCGGCCAGAGATTCACCCGAAGTGATGAACCCCTGCTCAGGGCGCCGGCAGGGCCCCGCTGCCGGGCGCAGTAGCACGGTCAGCGGGCGCGGTCGAAGTCGATGGCGCTGTAGGCACGCAGCTTCTCCAGCCGGTGCGTGGAGTCGATCTGCCGGATGGTGCCGGACTTGGACCGCATCACCAACGACTGCGTGTAGGCGGTCTCCGCGCGGTACCGCACCCCGCGCAGCAGGTCGCCGTCCGTGATGCCGGTGGCGACGAAGAAGACGTTGTCGCCGTCGACCAGGTCGTCGGTCATCAGCACCCGGTCCAAGTCGTGCCCGGCGTCCAGGGCACGCTGCTTCTCCGTGTCGTCCTGCGGCCACAGCCGGCCCTGGATGGTCCCGCCGAGGCACGTGATCGCACAGGCCGCGATGATGCCCTCCGGGGTGCCGCCGACACCCAGCAACATGTCGACGCCGGTACCCTCCCGCACCGCCATGATGGCGCCGGCCACGTCGCCGTCCGAGATGAACTTGATCCGCGCACCCGACTCACGGATCTCCTTGACGATCCCCTCGTGCCGGGGCCGGTCCAGCACGACGACCGTCACGTCCTCCGGCGCCAGGCCCTTGGCCTTGGCCACCCGCCGCACGTTCACCGAGGCCGGCGCGTTGATGTCGACGAACTCCGCCGCCTCCGGACCGGTGACCAGCTTGTCCATGTAGAAGACGGCCGACGGGTCGAACATCGCACCGCGCTCGGCGACGGCCAGCACCGACACGGCGTTTCCCATGCCCTTCGCGGTGAGCGTGGTGCCGTCGACCGGGTCCACGGCGACGTCGCACTCCGCACCGTGCCCGTCACCCACCCGCTCGCCGTTGAACAGCATCGGGGCCTCGTCCTTCTCGCCCTCGCCGATGACGACCACGCCGTTCATCGCGACGGTCGAGACCAGGGTGCGCATGGCCTTCACCGCTGCGCCGTCCGCGCCGTTCTTGTCACCGCGACCCACCCAGCGACCGGAGGCCATCGCCCCGGCCTCGGTCACACGGACGAGCTCCAGTGCGAGGTTGCGGTCCGGCGCCTCCGGGCCGGGCTCGAGCTGTTCGGGCAGGTGAGGGTGGTGTTCCGGCATCGGAGCGCACCTTTCTGTACGGCGACGGCCGTGCGACGAGGGTTCCTCGACTCTATACAGCACTCGAAAGAGTGAGCAGCATGGCCCACGTTTGAGCGCACCGGGTCGGCGGTGGCCGGTGGACGTCGGCGAACCGCGTCACGGGCCCCCGCACAACCCGGTCGCCGGCTGCCGGGGAGCGTACGAGACCATGGCGGGGTGGCAGCAGAGAAGAAGCGCGGCACGCAGACGATCCGGGACATGGTGTTCTCGGTCGCCGTGGTCGCCCTCGCCGCCGGGGTGATCTACCTGTTCATCCCGCACGACGAGAGCAAGGATCCGGTCCGGGTCGTGGACTACACCGTCGAGGTGAAGACGGCCTCCCGTGCGGCGCCGTATCCGGTCGCCGCCCCCCGTGGCCTGCCCGAGGAGTGGCGCGCCACGTCGGTGCGCTTCGACGGGGCGGGCCCCGACGGCGCCGCCTGGCACCTGGGCTTCATGGCGCCGGGCGACGAGTACGCCGCCGTGGAACAGAGCGACGCCGACCCGCAGGGGTTCGTCGACGACGTCACGTACGGAGCGGAGAAGACCGGCGGCACGGTGCGGGTGGCGGGCGAGACCTGGACGCGTTACGCGGGCGGAAAGTACGACGCGCTGGTGCGCGTCGGGCCCGACGTGACGACCGTGGTCACCGGCACGGCGCCGCCGGAGCAGCTCGAACGGCTGGTCGCCGCCCTCGAGCCCGGAACGGCGAAGAGCTGAGAGCGAACAGCGAAGGCGGCAGGGTCACGGACCGTCGGCACGGGGCGGTCAGACGGTGGTGATCGCCTCGGCGGACTCCAGGCGCGGGGCGCGCGGACGGTAGGCGTCCGCGCCGGGACGGCCGATGTTCACCACCAGCAGCGTCGCCTGCCGACCGTCGCCGAAGAACTCCTTGTCCACTCCGGCCGCGTCGAAGCCCGTCATCGGGCCCGCCGCCAGCCCGGCCGCGCGCACGCCCAGCAGGAAGTATCCGGCCTGAAGGGTGGCATTGAAGGTGCCTGCGGCCTCCCGCGGGCCCTGCTCGGAGAAGTGCGCGTCCTTGATGTGCGGGGCCGTCGGGAGGAGCTCCGGCAGGCGCTCGTGGAAGTGCAGGTCCACCGAGAGGATCGCGGTCATCGGGGCCGTGGCGGTCTTGGGCCGGTTGCCCTCCGCCATCCGGGCCACCAGGCGCTCCCGGGCCTGCGTGCTCTGCACCAGGGTGATCCGCAGCGGGGACTGGTTGAAGGCCGTCGGGGCCAGCTTGACCAGGTCGTAGACGGCGGCGATCTGCTCCTCGCTCACCGGATCGCCGGTGAAGGTGTGGGCCGTGTGGGCCTCGCGGAACAGCAGGTCCTGTGCGGCGGGGTCGAGGGCGAGTGCCATGGTGCGGTGCCTCACGTGCGGGGACGGTGGTTCGGTTTCTCCCCGGTCACCGTAGGAACTCTTGAACGTTCAATCAAACGTTGTCGCTGTCCGCTTCGTCACCCTCGCCCGGCCCGGTGCCCTCCGGCTCCCCGTCCGCCTCCTTCCCGGCACCCTCCAGCGCCGCGTCCAGCCTGGCCCGCGCGCCCTCCAGCCACTCACGGCAGATACGTGCCAGCGCTTCACCCCGCTCCCACAGGGCCAGCGACTCCTCCAGCGTCGAACCGCCCGCCTCCAGCCGCTGGACCACCTCCACCAGCTCGCCGCGCGCCTGCTCGTAGCTCAGCGGGGACTCCTGCGTCTGCGTCATGCCAGACAGGCTAAGCGCCACCCGTGACATCCCCGCCACCGCTGCCGCCCTCCGATGCCGGCGGCCCGTCACCCTCGGAACCCGTCGCCCCGTCCACGGTCACGCCGAACTCGCCCTCCGCGACGCGCGCCCGCAGCGCCTCGCCCGGCACCACCTCCGCGGGCCTGCGCACCACGCCACCGTCCACCCGCTGCAGGACCGCGTACCCGCGTTCCAGGGTCGCCGCCGGCGACAGCGCCACCACCCGGGCCCGGGTGTGCGCCAGGTCGTCCTCGGCCCGGTCCAGCCGGTGCCCGAAACACCGCCGCGCACGCCCCAGCAGCATCGCCACATCCTCCTCACGGTCCTTCAGCAGCGTGTGCGGGTCCGCCATCACCGGCCTGCTCCGCACGTCCGCCAGCCCGCGCTCCTCACGGTCGAGGAAGCCGGTGACCACCCGCCACGCCCGCTCGCGCAGCGCCCCCACCCGTTCGCGCTCCTCCCCCACGTCCGGAACGGCGCGCTTCGCGGCGTCCGTGGGCGTGGAGGCACGCAGGTCGGCGACGAGGTCCAGCAGCGGCGCGTCCCGCTCGTGCCCGATGGCCGACACCACCGGCGTACGGCAGGCCGCGACCGCCCGGACCAGGCCCTCGTCGGAGAACGGCAGCAGGTCCTCCAGGCTGCCGCCGCCCCGGGCGACGATGATCAGGTCGATCCCCGGGTCGGCGTCCAGCATCCGCACCGCCTCGGTGACCTGCGGCACGGCGTGCACGCCCTGCACCGCGACCTGCCGCACGTCGAAGCGCACCGCCGGCCAGCGCAGGGCCGCGTTCCGCAGCACGTCCCGCTCGGCGTCCGAGGCGCGACCCGTCACCAGACCGATGCGCTGTGGCAGAAAGGGCAACGGACGCTTGCGGTCGGCGTCGAACAGCCCCTCCGCACCCAGCGCCCTCCTGAGCCGTTCCAGCCGGACCAGCAGCTCTCCGACCCCCACCGGCCGTATGTCCGAGGCCCGCAGCGAAAGCGATCCGCGCGGCGCGTACCAGGACGGCTTGGCGAACACCACGACCCGTGCGCCCTGCGTGACGCTGTCCGCCACCCGGTCGAACACGTCCGGCGGGCACTGGACGTTCACCGAGATCTCCTGCGACGGGTCGCGCAGCGTCAGGTACACCCAGCTCTGCCGCGACCGGCGGTTCAGCTGGGTGATCTGTCCCTCCACCCACACCGCGCCCAGCCGGTTGATCCACTGACCGATGAGCTGCGAGATCTTCCCGACCGTCACCGGCGTCTCGGCCGTCGTCTCCAGAGCCATGCGGACGAGGCTACGGGCTCCCGCGGACAACACGCCCGTACCATGGGGGCCATGACTGCAACGCCTGCCCGCGACCGCCGCGTCCTGCTCGCCGCCCCCCGTGGGTACTGCGCCGGAGTGGACCGCGCCGTCATCGCCGTCGAGAAGGCCCTCGAGCAGTACGGCGCCCCGGTCTACGTGCGGCACGAGATCGTGCACAACAAGTACGTCGTGCAGACCCTGGAGAAGAAGGGCGCGGTCTTCGTCGAGGAGACCGAGGAGGTGCCCGAGGGCGAGATCGTCATCTTCTCCGCCCACGGTGTGGCCCCCGTGGTCCACGAGGAGGCCCAGCGCGGCAAGCTCGCCACCATCGACGCGACCTGCCCGCTGGTCACCAAGGTGCACAAGGAGGCCGTCCGCTACGCCGACGAGGACTACGACATCCTCCTGATCGGCCACGAGGGCCACGAGGAAGTCGTCGGCACCAGTGGCGAGGCCCCGGAACACATCACCCTCGTCGACGGCCCCGAGGACGTGGGCAACGTCGACGTGCGCGACCCTGACAAGGTCGTGTGGCTCTCCCAGACCACGCTGTCGGTGGACGAGACGATGGAGACGGTCGACGCCCTCAAGGGCCGCTACCCGAACCTGCTCAGCCCGCCCAGTGACGACATCTGCTATGCCACGCAGAACCGGCAGACGGCGATCAAGAAGGTCGCCGCCGAAGCCGACCTGGTGCTGGTCGTGGGATCCAAAAACTCCTCCAACTCCGTCCGCCTGGTGGAGACCGCCCTCGCGCACGGCGCCAAGGACGGCCACCTGGTCGACAACGCCGCCGAGATCGACGAGGCCTGGCTGGAGGGTGTCACCACGGTCGGCCTCTCCTCCGGCGCCTCCGTGCCGGACGTGCTCGTCGACGGCGTCCTGGAATGGCTGCAGGAGCGCGGCTGGGAGGACGTCGAACTGGTGCAGCCGGTCGAGGAGCACATGCAGTTCTCGCTGCCGAAGGAGTTGCGGCGCGACCTGCGCTCGGAGGCGTCCGAGAAGGTCCGCTGACGTCGGTCGATGCCAGCGCCCCGGGACCGTGCCACGGCCCCGGGGCAGGTGCCCGCCCCGGATCAGTCGGCGCGGATGCGGCGCGCGGCGCCGTGGCGCACGGCACCGGGCGCAGC
This sequence comes from Streptomycetaceae bacterium MP113-05, assembly GCA_000497405.1. GTDB lineage: Bacteria > Actinomycetota > Actinomycetes > Streptomycetales > Streptomycetaceae > Streptomyces. The sequence goes on from KI547038.1 coordinate 246,018, forward strand.
ACGCAGCGCGGTGGCACCGGCGGTGACCC
>KI547038.1:246056-258049 GCA_000497405.1 Streptomycetaceae bacterium MP113-05
CGCTCGACCGCCTCCGCGAGCCGTCCCCGGCGGACGAACCTCCCCGTGGGTCCTCCGACGGACGGCCTGCGCAGCTCCCGCATGAACCTCGCCTCTCGGTCTTCGCTCGGCCGATCCAACCCCCCAAGGTAGGCCTGCCCCACCCCTCACCCCGGGCATGGACACGCACGGGTGAGCCCCCATCACCCTGTTCGATGGCCGTGACCGAATGCCCGTGGCATCGTTGGTGCGGGGTGGAGGTGTTTGACCATATGACTGCAACGCTTCCGGAGGCAGCAGTGGCGACGACGAGCCTGCGCGAGGTCGCCCACGGACTCCCGGTCCCCGAGGGCTACCGGGTGGAGATCATCGGGGGGGTCATCGTCGTGACACCTGCACCCGCGGGCAAGCACGGGCGGATCATCCGGCAGCTGGGAAAAGCCCTGGAGCCGGATCTCCCCGAGGGCTACGACTTCGAAGTCCACCTGGGTGTCGACAAGGCGCCGGGAAGTGACGACTACGCGATCCCCGACCTCTTCGTGGCTCCTGTCGAGACGCTCGACACCTGGGAGTCCAACGTTCCCCCTGTCGAGGTGATCTTCGTCTCGGAGGTCGTCTCCAGGTCAAGCCAGACGATCGACCGGGTCGCCAAGCGCAAGCAGTACGCCGAGGCCGGCATCCCGCTCTACCTGTTGGTCGACCCCTTCGCCGAGGAGCTGACCCTTTTCTCGGACCCGTCGCTGGGTGCGTACCGCGCCCGGCACAGCGTTCCGTGGGGCGACAAGATCCAGCTTCCGGAGCCGCTGCCGGCGCTCCTCGACAGCTCGCTCTTCCCCTCCCTGGACGGCCGTCCACGGCCGTGACGCGTCGCCCGTAGACTGGGGGCCGGCCCGCACGTCCCGGGCCGTTCAGCCACCCACACCGCTACGGGAAGTCGCCACGTGTCGCTCACGATCGGAATCGTCGGCCTGCCGAACGTCGGCAAGTCGACCTTGTTCAACGCCCTGACCAAGAACGACGTGCTGGCGGCCAACTACCCGTTCGCCACCATCGACCCGCACGTGGGCGTCGTCGGCCTCCCGGACACGCGTCTCGACAAGCTGGCCGAGCTGTTCTCCTCGCAGAAGGTCATCCCCGCGAACGTCGACTTCGTCGACATCGCAGGCATCGTCCGGGGCGCCAGCACGGGCGAGGGCCTGGGCAACCAGTTCCTGCACAACATCCGCGAGTCGGACGCGATCTGCCAGGTGATCCGGGCCTTCAAGGACGACAACGTCATCCACGTGGACGGCAAGGTCTCCCCCAAGGACGACATCGAGACGATCAACACCGAGCTGATCCTCGCCGACCTGCAGACCGTGGAGAAGGTCCTGCCGCGGCTGGAGAAGGAAGCCCGGGTCAAGAAGGACAAGCAGCCGCAGGTCAAGGCCGTCCAGGAAGCCCAGGCCATCCTGGAGGACGGCCGGACCCTCTTCTCCGCCGGCATCCGCCAGGGCACCGAGGCCGCCGGCCCGCTGCACGAGCTGCACCTGCTGACGACGAAGCCGTTCATTTACGTCTTCAACGTCGACGAGGACGAGCTGACCGACGACGACTTCAAGGCCGAGCAGCGCGCACTGATCGCGCCGGCCGAGGCGGTCTTCCTCAACGCCAAGCTGGAGGCCGACCTCGCCGAGCTGGACGAGGAGGACGCCCTCGAGCTCCTCCACTCCGTCGGCCAGGACGAGCCCGGCCTCGGCACCCTCGCCCGCGTCGGCTTCGACACCCTCGGCCTGCAGACCTACCTCACCGCCGGCCCCAAGGAATCCCGCGCCTGGACCATCAGCAAGGGCGCCACCGCCCCCGAGGCGGCCGGTGTGATCCACACCGACTTCCAGAAGGGCTTCATCAAGGCCGAGGTCATCTCCTTCGACGACCTGGTCGAGACGGGCTCCGTCGCCGAGGCCCGCGCCAAGGGCAAGGCCCGCATGGAGGGCAAGGACTACGTCATGCAGGACGGCGACGTCGTGGAGTTCCGCTTCAACGTCTGATGCCGGATTCCTTGATCGACTGAAGCAGCTGGTCAGGGGAAAGAAACCCCAGTTCAAAGGCTGGATCTTCGGGTCTGACCCCCTCCTGCTTCCCTCCTGCGGATTCAGGTCGATTCCGGGTCGTTGGTGCGGGGCTCTGAGCCCTGTTGGTCCAGATTGCGCAGGCCCTCTGTCGTGTCCGCCGCGGAGTCACGATGCCCGTGGAGCCGTTCGACGAACGCGTCTCGCGAAGTAAAGGATCCGCTACACTTCAGGCGTGGAGGAGTGGGAGATCCGTGTAACCGATAAGTGCCTGTCCTGGATTCACGGCCTGACCGAGGGGCCCAAAGCGCAGGTCGTCGATGCCATCGATCGCTTGGCAGAGGGCGGGCCTGGAATGGGGCGACCGCTCGTCGACCGGTTGGAGGGCTCCGTGGTGCACAACCTAAAGGAGCTGAGACCCGGCTCGGCGGGGCGGGCGGAGATCCGGATCATCTTCGCTTTCGATCCGTGGAGGTCGGCGATCCTGTTACTCGGTGGTGACAAGTCGGGGAACTGGTCCGGCTGGTACAAGCAGGCCATCCCTCGAGCGGAGGAACTGTACGCGGAGTACCTGAAGGAGCGGGAAGCAGAGGAAGGGGAGAAGCGATGACGGGCTACCGGAAGTGGAGCGATGTCCGGGCCGAGGTGGCGTCCGAGGCCGGTGGCGAGGAGGCGGTCACCCGGGCACGCAAGCGGAACCAGGCGTACATCGATGGCCACCGGCTGGCCGACCGGCGCGCAGCGCTGACGTTGACCCAAGCCGAGCTGGCTGAGCGGATGGGTGTGACCAAGAGCCGAGTGTCGCAGATCGAGCGGGGCGAGGTCTCCACAGTGGAGGCGATCGCCCGCTACGTAGAGGCGCTGGGTGGCAGCATCCAGATCTCCGCAGTCTTCGGCGATGACATCTCCGTCCTGCGGGGGGTGGACCCGCGCGTTGCCTGACCGGCGGGCTCACTGCGCTTCTGCCCCGACCGCTTCTCGTCAGGACCGAAGCATGCCGGTCGAAGGGCCCCGTGAGCCAGAGCGAGGCTGACGGGGTTTTGCACTGTCCGGGCGGCCGACGCGATCCCGCCACGGGTTCCAGGGCCTCTGATCAGAAGTGGCTCGATCCATGCACGGAGGGCTTGGTGCGAAATCCTCTTTCCGGGATTGGTGTCCAAGGCTCCGAACCACGCTCTCTCAGTCCGCGGACAGTCCGCAGAACCGTCGGCCACCCTCATCCGTGGCCAACGCCAGCAATCAAAGCATGCGCAGCCCAGGAGGGCCGTAGGCGGTTCCGCCGCAGGCCCGCTCCAGCGACGATACTTTCCGCTTCAACGTGTAGTGAGGCGACGTACTGTCACGTCGCTGCGCGGACAAAAGCGCAGTTCAGTCAGGGGATCGACTCTTCGGAGTCGATCCCCTGACCCATTCCGCGCCGAGATCGCCGCGACCAGCTAACATTGAAGTTACTAACATCGATGTTAGTAATGTGGATGGAGGTCGACAAGCGTGGCGGATTTCGTAGGCCGTCGCCAGGAGCTGGCGACGCTGGAGCGTGAGCTGCAGAAGGTGGCGGGCCGTGTCGACGGGGAGCGGCCCGGGCGGTGCGTGATGCTGCGCGGGCGGCGCCGGGTGGGCAAGTCCCGACTGGTCGAGCGGTTCGCGGAACGCTCAGGAGCCCCATTCTTGTTCTACGCCGCGACTGGCGCGTCCCCCCGGGACGACTTGGCACGGCTGACCCGGGACGCCCAGTCGTCGACGTTGCCGCTGGCGCGGCTGGTGGCCGCCGCGCGGCCGGAGAGCTGGGACGCCGCGTTCGATGTGCTGGCCGCAGCGCTTCCCACCGACCGGGCGAGTGTGCTGGTCATCGACGAGGTGCCGTACCTGATGGATGCCGACGGCGCCTTCGAGGGCATCCTGCAACGCGCCTGGGACCGGGTGCTGGAGACCAAACCGGTGCTGCTGGTCCTGATCGGCTCTGACCTCTCGATGATGGAGGCCCTGAACAGCTACGGACGCCCCTTCCATCAGCGCGGCCGGGAGATGGTGCTGGGGCCACTGAACCCCGCCGAGGTGGGGCGCATGCTTCGGCTGGATCCAGCCGAAGCCTTCGATGCCGCACTGGTCACCGGCGGGCTGCCGCTGATTTGCGCCGAGTGGCCGCAAGGTGCAGGGCTGTGGGACTTCCTCGGCGACGCGCTGAGCGATCCGGTCTCGGCCCTGCTGGTGTCGGCTGAGCGCTCGCTGGCTGCCGAATTCCCCCCGCAGGCCCAGGCACGTGCGGTGCTGGCAGCAATCGGAAACGGCGAGCGGACCTTCACCAACATCGCCCGCGCAGCCGGCGGCATCGGAGCCACGCCGCTGCAGCGAGCGCTGGAGCTGCTCACGGACAAGCGGATCGTCGCTGCGGAGCTGCCCGTATCGCTGCGCCCGTCGAAGGATCGCCGCTACCGGGTGACGGATCCCTACCTGCGGTTCTGGCTGCATCTGCTCGGCCCCTCCATGGAAGAGATCGAGCGAGGGCGGGGCGATCTGACGTTGACACGCATTCGCGAGAACTGGACCAGCTGGCGCGGCCGGGCCGTCGAGCCCCTCGTCCGGGAGGCACTCGCCCGGATACTGCCCGACGACCGGCTCCCCGCAGCCCCCGCTGTGGGCGGCTACTGGACGCGCACCAACGACGTCGAGATCGACATCGTCGGGGCGGACCGCGCCCCCATCGCCGAGGAGCTGCTCTTCCTCGGCTCTGTCAAGTGGCTGGAGCAGTCCCCCTTCGACCGGCACGATCTGGCCGCTCTCCACCGGCACCGCGCCGCACTCACCGACGAACCTGTTCCCGTCGCGGCGGTCTCCCGCAGCGGAATCGACTGTCCGGGGCTCGATGCCGCCTACGGCCCCGGCGACTTGCTGACCGCCTGGCCGCTGTGAGTGCCGGACGGCAGGACAGGGCGGCCAGTCCCCAGGAAACCCGTAAACGGTTGGAGCGGTCGGCGCTCTCACCGTCCGGCCCGGTTCCCTCGCCGACAGGCTCGGGCTGCCACTGACGCCTCGCGAGCTCACGTATGCCTGCTCCTGTCCGGACTGGGGCGACCCGTGCAAGCATGTCGCCGCGCTCGGCTACCGGTTCGCACGCACTCGACGTCCGGCCCGGGTCGCTCCTCGTGCTGCTCGGACGCGACGCGGAACGGCTCGCGGAGGAGCTGACCGTACGTGCGGCAAAGCTCGGCGCCGAGGAGTGCCCCTACTCTCGCCGGGGTCCCGGCCGGCGAGGTCTTCGCACGCGCCGCCCTCGCCCAGTTGCCACCGGGCCGGGCCGGAGCGCTTCGGCTGCGCCGGACCGGCGGACGGATCCGGATCGCAGGTGAGGATGTCGAGCTGCGCTGGGGCCCGGACGGACGCTGGTACCTGCATCGCAAAGAGCGCGGCCAGTGGTGGGCGGCAGGCACCCCGCACCCGGACGCCGCTGAGGCGCTGCGCGGCGCCGTCGGCAGCGAGTGCACCTCACACTACAGGACCCGCGCGGCTGGCGGCCTGGGACGTTGCCTGGACCGCCCAGTCATGATGCTGGGCACGGTTCAGGGGTGCATGGCGAGAAGGTGGACCGCGCTCTGCACGATCGACTCCGCTTTCCTACGGCCTCTACACGCGCTCAAGGCCGCGGCACAGCTGTTCACCGGCTGACGCATACGAGCGGCGCCAACCCGGCCGCTGTGGTGGCGGACCGTGGCGGGCGCCCCGGCCGGGTAAATGCGAGTGCGGCGCGCACCTCGGGGGTGATACTTCTCCAAGCTATGAGCGATCTTTTGACCGCCCGGCTCGTGCTTCACCCGCTGACCGCCGGTGAGACCGAGCGCGTGGTGGCGGGCGAGGCCGATGGCGGTGGCCGATGGGCGCCGGGGTACCCCACAGCCGGGGACGTGATCGCCGGCAGGCGCTTGCTGTGCGCGTGGGCGAGCGCCGGCGATCCTCGGCCGTTCGGCAACTACGAGATCCGTCGCCGCGAGGACAGCCGGGCGATCGACGGCCTGGGCTTCCACGGGCCACCGGACGAGAACGGCGGCGTCACGATCGGCTTCGGCCTCGCTCCGTCGGCGCGCGGCCGGGGATACGCCTCCGAAGCCCTCCGCGGGCTGCTGCTGTTCGCGCAGGCCCACGGCGTCACGTGCGTGAGGGGCGACGCCGACCACGACAACATCGCGTCCCAGCACGTCATGAGGGCGGCCGGCATGCAGCCGGCCGGACGGGACGAGAATCTGAGGCATTTCGAGATCACCCTGGACCGACTCGTCGGCGGGCACTGACCGGGAGCCGGCTTTCCGGGAATCGACGGGCGCCTAGGCGCCCGTCACGGCGCCGACCACGTCGGACAGATGGCGCGACATGGCCTCCTGCGCGGCCGCGCCGTCCTGGCGCGTGAGGGCGTCGAGGATACGTGCGTGCCCGCCCCAGGAAACGTCCTTCCGCAGCGGGCTCTGGAACCCGATCCGGCGGGTCTGCTCGTTCAGCGAACTGATGCTCTCGAACAGTTCGACGATCAGCGGGTTGGACGAGGCCGCCGCGATCAGCTTGTGGAACTCGACGTCCAGCTCCCCGAGTACCCGGGGGTTGTCCGTGACCCGCGCGGTCTCGGCGAGGGAACCCAGGCGGTCGATCTGCTCGGCGGTGATGCGGGACGCGGCGAGTAAGGCACAGCCGGGCTCGACGGTCTGGCGCAGCTCCATGACGTCGCGGAACGACGCCGTGGCCGCTCGGGCGCGCTGGGAGAACTCCAGGTTCCGGTCGGTGTCCGCGGGGACCGTGACCACGGTCCCCCGGCCGGGGCGGCGCGAGATGAGGCCCTTGATCTCGAGTTCCCTCAGGGCGTCGCGCAGGGTGGTCCGCGACACCCCCAGGGTCTCGGCGAGAGCCCGCTCCGGCGGCAGCTTCTCCCCCACGGCGAGCCGCCCGTGGGCGACCATCAGCTCGATCTCCTCCGCGAGCTTGTGGCCGACCGATTTCCAGCGCCGGTCGACGTCATTCCACTTCACGGAGCGCTCCTCCCCGGTTCACGCATCTTGACACTGATCCTAACAGGTACGATGGTTGGACCAAATCGATGTCCCCCCGGCGCGATGCGGAGAACCATGACCAGCAACAGAACCGGTACGGAGCCCGCCGCGGCAGTACCCAGGCCGGAAAAGAACACCTCGTCGTGGCGACGCCTCGTCGGCCCAGGCATCGTGATGGCGGCGACCGGCGTCGGAGCCGGCGACCTCATCACCTCACTCAACTCCGGAGCCAGCGTCGGGCTGACCCTCGCCTGGGCGGTGGTCGTCGGCGCGTTCATCAAGTTCCTCGTGACCGAGGCGATCGGACGGTGGTACCTCGCCACCGGCGTCACACCGCTCAACGGACTCCTCGCCATCGGCCGGTGGTACATCGGATTCTTCGCGGTCTTCGCGATCCTGGTCGGCTTCTTCTACGGCGGAGCGATCGCGAGCGCCAGCGGACTGATCGTCAACGCCATGTTCCCCACCCTCCCCGTCTGGGTGGCCGCGATCGGCGTCCAGCTGATCGGCACCCTGCTCGTCTGGGTCGGGCGCTACGGCTTCTTCGAGAAGATCATGTCCTTCTTCGTGGGACTGATGTTCGTCACGACGGTCGGTGCGGCGATCGTGGCCCGCCCGTCCCTGGAGACGCTGGCGGACGGCTTCACCCCGTCGTTCGGGGGCACCGGCGGGGTCTTCTACGTGCTCGGCATCATCGGCGGCGTCGGCGGATCGATCAGCCTGCTGTCCTACAGCCGCTGGGCGGCGCAGCACGGGTGGAGCGGTACGGGTCGCATGCGGGCGATGCGCGTCGACCTGATCATCGGCTACACGATGACCTTCGTCTTCATGGTGGCGATGATGGTCGTCGGCGCGGCGTTCACCGCCGGGCTGGACGGTATCCAGGGAGTCGACGGTCTCCGTGCGATCAGCGACCCCTTCGAGGCGCAGTTCGGCACCACCGCCAAGTGGCTGCTGCTGGTCGGCATGTTCTCCGCCGTCTTCAGCTCCCTCATCGGCGGCTACAACGCGCTGTGCAACGCGTTCACCGACATCGTGCACGTCGCCCGGGGAGCGGCCACCGAGATCCCCGACCCGGAGAAGTCCAAGCCCTTCCGGCTCTACCTGATCTGGATGGCGATCCCGTCACTCGTTCTCCTGACCTTCGACGCGCCGGTCGTCATCGTGCTGATCTACGCCGCACTCGGCGCACTGTTCATGCCCGCTCTCATCGCGGGTCTGCTCTACCTGATGAACTCGCGGGGGATGCCGCGCGCACATCGCAACAAGTGGTTCACCAACGTGGCGTTCGCCGGTGGCCTCGCCGTCTACGCGGCACTCGGCGTGCACGAACTGATGGGCCTGTGAGTGAGGGAGAAATGAGGGAGAGCAAGTCCATGCGCTTCACCACGCGTCCGGAACTCAGCGGCGACTTCGGGATGGTCTCGTCCACCCACTGGCTCGCCTCGGCGGCCGGCATAAGTGTCCTGGAGCGAGGCGGCAACGCCTTCGACGCGGTCGTCGCCGCGGGGTTCACCCTCCAGGTGGTCGAGCCGCACCAGAACGGTCCCGGAGGGGACCTGCCACTGATCTTCGCCGCACCGGGCGAGGAACCCACCGTGCTCTGCGCCCAGGGCCCGGCGCCGGCAGCGGCCACGCCCCGGCACTTCCGCGAGCTCGGACTGAACGCGATCCCCGGTACCGGCACGCAGGCGGCGGCGATCCCGGGCGCGACCTCGGGCTGGCTGACCCTGCTCCGCGACCGGGGGACGTTCGCGCTCGCTGACGTCCTCGAGTACGCCATCGGGTACGCGCGCCACGGGTTCCCGGTCACGACGAAGATCAGCGAGTACATCGCGAAGGTCGAACGGCTCTTCGCCACGCACTGGACCACCTCCGCCGCCGTACATCTTCCGCAGGGGCGCGCGCCGAGGCCCGGAGAGTACCTGCGCAACCCGGCTCTGGCAGACACCCTTCAACGGCTCGTCGCCGTCGCTGACGGCAAGCCCCGTGAGACCGGTATCGACCGTGCTCTCATGGAGTGGACGACCGGCCGGACCGCGCAGGCGATGGTCGACTTCTGCACCACCGAGGTGGTCGACTCGACCGGAGAGCCGCACCGAGGTCTCCTCTCCGCCGACGACCTCGCAACGTGGCGTCCGACGTACGAGAACACGGTGAGCATCGACTACCGCGGTCATCGGGTTCACAAGCCCGGAGCATGGTCGCAAGGGCCTGTGCTCCTGCAACAACTCGGCATGCTCGCCGGCGACGAGCTCGCTCCGGGAACCGCCGAGCACATCCACCGGGTCGTCGAAGTCTCCAAGCTCGCCTTCGCCGACCGCGATGCGTGGTACGGGGACGTGCGGGACGTCCCCCTCGACGTCCTCACCTCGCCCGGTTATGCGGCGGAGCGGCGTCAGCTGGTGGGCGACCGCGCGAGCCGGGAGATGCGCCCCGGGGCGCCGGGCGGGCGGGAGCCGCGGCTCCCGGTCGTCTCCGGTGAGCTGATCGCCGAAGTGTTCCGCAACGCGATCGGCGAGCCCAACGCGGTGGCCCCCGGACCTCTCGACGCCGGTCCGCTGTCCACCGGCGAGGCGCGCACGGACACGGTTCACGTCGACGTCGTGGACCGGTCGGGGACGATGATCTCCGCGATGCCCAGCGGCGGCTGGCTGCACTCCTCCCCCGTGATCCCCGAGCTCGGGTTCCCCCTCGGAACCAGGCTGCAGATGGCCTGGCTGGAGGAGGGGCTGCCCAACACCCTCGCGCCGGGGAAGCGCCCCCGCACCACGCTGTCGCCGACGCTGGTGACACGGGGAGACCAACCGGTACTGGCTTTCGGAACACCCGGCGGCGACCAACAGGACCAGTGGCAGCTGAACTTCCTCCTCAACGTCCTCGACGGCGGGATGAACCTGCAGGAGGCGATCGACTTCCCCCAGTTCCACTCCACACACTTCCCCAGCTCCTTCTATCCGCACGAGAGCCGGACCGCCGGAGTCGTCCTGGAGAAGCGGGCGGGAGCGGACGTCATCGCCGCACTCGAAGCCCGGGGCCACGTGGTGCAGCGAGCCGACGACTGGGAGGTCGGGCGTCTTTGTGCGGTCGGGCGCAGGCCGGAGACGGGCCGGCTGTACGGAGCCGCGAATCCCCGCGGGATGCAGGGATACGCCGCAGGGCGCTGACCGCACCTCGCGTCCCGGGGCCGGGCCGACCGGCCGAGCAGCGATTCCCCGGATGCCTTTCCACCGTCCGGCACAAGCGAAGTGCGGGGCGTCCGCATGCGGTGTCCACGAGGCCGTCGGCTCCAGGTGCGACCACCGCGATCACGACCAGCAGACCCTGCGAGCTCCACTCGCTCAAGGAGGACCGGTGAGCACGTCGTCCACACGTCCGCAGCAGACCGAGCGGAGCACGCTTCGGCTGATGCTGGTGCTGACCTTCGTCACCGGCATCATCGACGCGACCGGCTATCTCGGGCTGGACCGCGTGTTCGCCGGCAACATGACGGGAAACGTCGTCATTCTGGGCCTGGGGCTCGCCGGTGCAGACCACCTGCCGGTCCTCGGTCCCGCGCTCGCCCTCTGTGGGTTTCTCCTCGGTGCGGCGCTCGCCGGCCGCGCTCTGCGGCATTCGGCGCGCGGCGCGTGGACGGCCATGGGAACACGCGTCCTCGCAGGATGCGCAGTACTGCTCAGCGGCGCCGTGGTGCTCCTTCTCTTCGAGGAGAGCCACACCCAACGGCTGGCCATGGCGTGGGTGGCCTTCCTCCTGGCGACTGCCATGGGAGCCCAGGCCGCTACTGCGCGCCATATCGCGGTTCAGGACGTGACGACCGTCGTCGTCACGTCCACGTTGACCGGTCTTGCGGCGGACTCCCGGTTCGCCGGGGGAGGTTCACCGTTGTGGCTGCGCCGGTCCGGTTCCGTCATGGCCCTCACTGCCGGCGCGGCGGCGGGAGCCGGAATGCTGCTCCTGCACACTGCTGTGGGAGTTGCGGTCTCTGCGGTACTGACTGTCGTCGTCGCCACCTGGGGGCACCACAGGGTCAGGGCGGATACCGAGGAGTGACGGCACGCGTACAGGAAGGCAGAAGCCGGCCGGCGACGTGCCGCGCCCGTTCCGCTCTGTGCCTGACCGGGGCCCGGTGGACCCGGCCTGCGGCGGTCAGAGGGGGACGAGGGTCACCTCGGTGGCCTTGACGCTGGCCCACACGCGGGTGCCTTCGGTGAGGGCGAGTTCGGCGACGGCCTGCGGGGTGATCTCCGCAACGAGGTCGGGCGCGCCGTCGGGCGTGATGAGGACGCGGGTGCGGCTCCCGGCCGCGGTCAGCTCGCGGACGGTGCCGTGCCAGACGTTGCGGGGGCTGCCGTGCGGCTGTTCACGGTGGAGCGCGACCGCTTCGGGCGGGATGACGGCCAGAGCCTCGGCGCCCAGGGGCAAGGAGTCGGCTGCGTGCAGGTGTCCTCCGTCGTGGGTGCGGAGGCCGGTAGTGCTGGTGGTACCGGTCCAGGCGTTGCGGCCGAGCATGCGGGCCACCCAGGGGGAACGCGGTGAGCGTGTGAGGTCGGCGGGGTGCGCGTCCTGGACGAGCCGGCCGTCGTCGATGACGAGGACGCGGTCGGCGAGGGACACGGCTTCGACGGGGTCGTGGGTGACGATCAGGCAGACGCCGCCGAACTCGGCGAGATAGCTGCGCAGCAGGTGCCGGACACGGGCGCGGGTGGTCTGGTCCAGCGCGGCGAGGGGTTCGTCGAGGAGCAGCATGCGGGGTTGTGCCGCCAGGGCCCGGGCGAGTGCGACGCGGCCGGCCTGGCCGCCCGACAGCCGGCCGGGCCTGCGGCCGGCGAGGTCGCCGACGCCGAGGTGGTCCAGCCACTGTTGTGCGCGGTGCCGGGCGGCGGCCCGCGGGGTGCCGTGGGCGCGCAGTCCGTAGGCGGGGTTTGGGGGC
>KI547038.1:258471-262444 GCA_000497405.1 Streptomycetaceae bacterium MP113-05
TGGGGGAAGAGTGCACCGTCCTGCGGGACCCAGGCGATGGCACGGCGGTGGGTGGCGGTCCCGGTGACGTCCTGGTCGCCCATGCGGATGTCGGCGTGGGCGCGCGAGGTGAGGCCGAGCAGCGCGCGGAGCAGCGTGGTCTTGCCGGCTCCGTTGGGGCCGACGACGGCGAGAGTGGTGCCGGGGTCGGCGTTCAGCGTCATCCGGGTGAAGCCGGTGACGTGGGCGTGCAGGGCACATTCCCGGTGGGCGTCCGACGGAGGCGGGCCGTCCGCGGCGGGGAGGTGCACGGTGTCCTGCCCGCCGGTGTCCGGCGGTGGTTCACGGGTGCCGGTGCGGGGTGTCCCGGTCCACCGGCCGCGCAGTCCGATCAGGACGGCCATGGCGATGACCAGGAGGAGGAGGGAGACGGAGGTGGCGGTCTCGGGCTGTCCCTGCAGCAGCAGGTAGACCTTCAGCGGCAGGGTCTGGGTGGTGCCGGGAAGGTTGCCGGCGAAGGTGATGGTCGCGCCGAACTCTCCGAGCGCGCGGGCCCAGGTCAGGGCCGCACCGGCCAGCAGGCCAGGCGTGACCATGGGGAGGGTGACGGTGAGGAACACCCGGACCGGGGACGCGCCCAGGGAGGCGGCGGTCTCCTCGTAGCGGGGGTGGAGGCCGCCGAGTGCGCCTTCCAGGCTGATGACGAGGAAGGGCATGGCCACGAAGGTCGCCGCGACGACCGTGCCGGCGGTGGAGAAGGGCAGGGTGATGCCGAACGTGCTGTGCAGCCAGGGGCCGAGGAGGCCACGGCGGCCGAAGGCCAGCAGCAGCGCGACGCCGCCGACGGTGGGCGGCAGCACCATGGGCAGCAGGACGAGCGAGCGTACGACGGCCTTGCCGGGAAAGTGCACGCGGGCCAGCAGCCAGGCGAGGGGGACGCCGAGGAGCAGGGACAGGCCGAGTGAGGAGAAGGAGACGATCAGCGACAGCCTGAGCGCTTCCGTCGTAGCGGGGGCGGTGAGGTTCGCTGCGAGGTCCGGCCACGGGGTGCGGACCAGGACCCCGGTCAGCGGGAGTGCCAGGAACCCCACGGCCAGGAGCGCGGGGACCGCCAGCAGTGCGGGTGCGCGGGTGCCCCGGGGACCGGCGCGGGGAAGGCGGTCCGGCGTACGGTGGCCCGGCCCCCGGGGGCGGGCCACCGTACGGGGGCGGCGGGGGCTCGTCACGGTTTCTGGAAACCTGCCTCACGGAGGACCCTCTGCGCGTCGGCGCCGGTGAGCCAGCCGACGAACTCCTGTGCAGCTTCGGAGTGCTCGGAGGCGTTCAGGGTGGCCACGGGGTACTTCGCGATCTCGTTCCTCCCGTCCGGGACGGCTACCGCGTCGACCTTACCGGGGGCGGTGACGGCGTCGGTGCGGTAGACCAGCCCGGCGTCGGCCTCCCCGAGTTCGACCTTGGACAGGACCGCGCGGACGTTCGTCTCCCGGGAGACGGGCTCCACGTCCAGTCCCTCCCGGTCGAGGATCTTCTTGCTGTAGCCGCCCACCGGGACCTCGGGGGCGGCGAGCACGACCTTCAGGCCGGGGTCCGTGAGGTCCTCCAGGCCGTCGATGTCTTCGGGGTTGCCCTCCCGCACCACGATGACAAGCCGGTTCCTCGCGAAGATCACCGGCTGCCCGGTGTCGTCGCCGACGCTTTCCATGGTCCTGGTGTTGGCGGTCGCCAGTACGTCGGCGGGCGCTCCCTGTGAGACCTGTGCGGCGAGCACCTGGGACCCGGCGAAGGAGAACGTGATCCTCGTGTCCGGGTGCGACTTCTCGTACTCGGTCCCGGCCGCGTCGAAGACGTCGGTCAGCGACGAGGCGGCCAGCACCGTGATGTCCTTCTTCGCGACACCGTCGCCGCCCGTGTCCGTGCGGTCTGAGCCGCTGCTGCACGCGGCCAGCGGAGCGAGCAGGAACGCCGCGGTCAGCGCGGCGCCGGTACGCCGTCCGGAGGGGGAAGCGAGCATCGGAGGACTCCTGGGAGGAACGTCGGGGCGGGAGAACCCGCCGGGTGGACGCGTGGTACCGGTTCGGGAACCTCAGAACACCGGCCGGTGCGGTCGTGGCGCACCGCGGGGACGTCAGCTGCGGTCGATGTGCACGTTGGTCGACTTCACCCGGGCTGTCGCCTGCATGCCGATCTCCAGACCCAGCTCCTCCACGGCCTCCCGGGTCACGAGCGAGACGAGCCGGTGCGGGCCCGCCTGGATCTCCACCTGCGCTGCCACGTCGCCGAGCCGGACCGACGTGACGATGCCGGGGAAGGCGTTGCGGGCGGAGGTGTAGGTCTCCTCCTCTCCCTGAGTGCCTTGAGCGCCTTGCCCGCTCTGGGCGACCTCGACGGCGAAGGCCGCGAGATCTCGGCCTTCGATGAGCCGGCGCCCGGCTCCGTCGCGATGGGTAGCGACCCGGCCCGCGTCCGCCCAGCGACGCGTGGTGTCGGGGCTGACCCCCAGCAGACGCGCCGCCTGCCCGATCGTGTAAGACTGCATATGCGCCACATTAGAGTTCACAGCCTCGCATGTGCAACACACAAGGGGAATCCTGGCAGCAGTTGCACCTTTCGCGATGGGTCGCAGGAGAGGATCGTCCGAACATCCGCGGCAGAGGAGGACGTGTGCCGGACGCACGAGTACTGGTGATCGGGCTCGACCCCGCCGGGATCCAGGGCTGGGACCCGGAGCCGGTCCAGGCGGCGCTGACCAGGGGGCACTCACGCTTCGACGCGTCGGGCGTCGAGGCGGACTGGTGCCTGGTGGCACTGGACGAGGACCCGGAAGGGGCCGTCGTGGCGTCGCTGACCCGCCGGACATACGCCTGCGTGGTGATCGGGGGCGGCATCCGGAAGCACGAGCCGCTGCTCGAATTCTTCGAGAAGGTGGTCAATCTGGTACGGCAGCACGCACCGGACGCCGCCATCGCTTTCAACAGCAGTCCCGAGGACTGCGCCGACGCGGCACTGCGGTGGCTGACCTAGGCGGACGACCGGACGTGGTGCGAACCCCTGTTCGGCGTGAACGCACACCAGTACCCTGAGCGACAGTCACGGAGTGTCACGGACAGTCGCGGAGGCGCACGGATGGGGGAGCCGACTTTCGGCGTGCTGGGGCCGCTGCGGGTGCGGGTGGACGGGGGGCCGGTACACCTCGGCGGGCCCAAACCGCGGGCGGTGCTGGCCACACTGCTGTTGCAGCCCGGTGGTTTCGTCTCACTCGACGTGCTGACCGAGGTGCTGTGGCCCCAGGGCGCGCCGCGTTCCGCGGTGGCCAACGTACGGACCTACGTACGGACGTTGCGGCGTGCGCTGTCGGCGGCGGGGGTGGACACCGGCGGGCTGAGCACGCAGCCGTCGGGCTACACGCTGGACGTCGCGCCGGAGGACGTGGACATGCTGCTCTTCGAGCGGCGGCTGGACGGTGCGCGGAGGGCCGGGGACCAGGGCGAGACCGCGGACGCGCTGCGCGGATACGAGTCGGCGCTCGGGCTGTGGCGCGGGCGCGTACTGCAGGACGTGCCGGCAAGTGTGGTGTGGGATCCGGAGGTCGCGAGGGTCGAGGAGCTGCGCGCGGTCGCCGTCGACGAGCGCCTGAGGGTGCAGCTGCAGCTGGGCGACTACGTCCCGCTGATCGCCGAGCTGCGGTCGCGACTGGCGGAGGATCCGCTGCGGGAGGACCTGTGGCAGATGCTGGTGCGGGCGCTGCACGGGTCGGGCCGCACCTCGGAGGCCCGAAAGGCGTACACGGAGGCCGAGCGGGTGCTCGCGGCGGAGCTGGGCGTCGAACCGAGCTCTGTGCTGCGCGCCGCCGGGGAGGCCGACGGGTACGTCCATCGCCGACGGCCGACCGTTCCCACGCCGGTCTGCCAACTCCCGATGGACGTACCGGACTTCACCGGCCGGGAGGAGGAGATCCGGTTGCTGGAGGGACTGTTGTCGGCGGCCGGCCCGCAGC
>KI547038.1:262454-266022 GCA_000497405.1 Streptomycetaceae bacterium MP113-05
GGTCTCGGGGCCGCCGGGGTCGGGGAAGTCGACGCTGTCGGTGCATGTGGGCCACCGGGTGCGTGACGAGTTCCCGGACGGCCAGCTCTTCGTGGACCTGGGCGGGATGAGCGACCGCCCGAGGGAACCCGGCGACGTGCTGGCGGAGCTGCTGCGCAGCCTCGGAGTGATCGACGCAGCCGTCCCCGGGGAGACGGGCGAGCGAGCGGCGCTGCTCCGCTCTCGGCTGGCACAGCGCCGGTTCCTGGTGGTACTCGACGATGCCGCCGCCGGTGCGCAGGTCCGGCCGCTGCTACCGGGTACCGGCGGCTCGGCGGTGCTGGTGAGCTCCCGCCGCCGGCTGCCCGGACTGCCGGCGCGCCACTGCGCGCTGGGAGTGATGCGGCGCGAGGAGGCCCGCGAGCTGCTGGGGGCGATCGTCGGGCCGGACCGGCTGCGCGCCGAGGGCGCGGAGGCCGACCGGGTGCTGGCCGGGTGCGGTTCGCTGCCGCTGGCCGTCCGGATCGCAGGGTCGCGGCTGGCCAACCGACCGGGCTGGACGGTCGGCACGCTGGCGGACTTCCTGCACGACGAACGCGGCAGACTCGACCAGCTGCAGACGGGCGAGCTGGAGGTACGGGCGAGCGCGGAGCTGAGCTACCGGCACCTGTCGGTGCCGGCGGCGACGGCGTTCCGCGTCTTCGGGCAGCTACCGGACGAGCCGATGCCGGGCTGGCTGGTCGCGGCGGCGACGGGTGCCGCGGACGAGACGGCCGACGGGCTGGAGACCCTGCTGGACGAGCATCTGGTGGAGGTGGTCGGCACAGACGGTCTGGGAGTGCGGCGGTACCGGATGCACGACCTGCTGCGCTGCTATGCCCGGGAGCTGGCCGAGAACGACGGCGAGGAGGTGACGATGCGGCGCCGGGTGCAGGTGGTGGACGCGCTGACCGCGCTGGCCCGCTGCGCGAACGCGTCGATGCCGACGCGCTTCCTCGGCGTCCTCGGTGCACCGGTGCCGCATACGGATGCCACCGCCGCGG
Source organism: Streptomycetaceae bacterium MP113-05 (assembly GCA_000497405.1). Taxonomy (GTDB): domain Bacteria; phylum Actinomycetota; class Actinomycetes; order Streptomycetales; family Streptomycetaceae; genus Streptomyces. Next base: position 263,477 of record KI547038.1, read on the forward strand.
TCGCGCCCGCGGTGCGGGCCCGTCCGGTGGAGTGGTTCGAGTCCGAACGGCGGGTGCTGGTCGCCGCTGTGGAGTGGGCGCTGCGGCTGGGCAGTGTGTCCCGGGCCGCGGACCTGGCGATCGAGTTGGCGAGCTTCTTCGACATGCGCGGCTACTACGGCGACTGGCTGCGTACCCACCGCCTGGTGCTCGACGCGATGCCGGCGCCGTCCGGGGCCCGTGCCGCGGCCCTGCTGAGGAACCTGGGCCAGCTGCACCTCTACCAGGACCGGTATGACGAGGCGCTCGCGGCGTTCGACACGTCGCGGGCGCTGTTCACGCAGGTCGGGCACCGCTACGGCGAGGCGGTGGCCGCGGTGGGGGCCGGGTCGGTGTACCGGGTCCTGGACGACCTCGACGCCGCGCTCACCGCGTTCGAGGAAGGGCTGGACGGATTCGGCACGGTGGGCGACCGGCACGGCCAGGCCGTGGCGCACAACGCGATCGCCTCGGTGTGGCTGGAGCGACGGGATCCGGAGGCCGCCGCCCCGTGGCTCACGGGCGCGCTGGAGCTGTCCCGCGGTGTCGGCGACAGGCACCGGGAGGCGCAGGTGCGGCGCCGCTTCGCCGTGCTGAACGAGCTGCGCGGGGAACCGGGATGCGCGAGAGAGGAGTTGGAGCACGCCCTCGGCATCTTCGACGAGTTGGGGGACGCGCACTGCGCGGCGTACGTGCAGCAGAGCATCGGTGAACTGTGCCTGCGCCAGGGCAATGCGGGCGAGGCGTCGGTGCTGCTGGCCGACGCGTTGAACGTGCAGCGGCAGCTCGGGGACCGCCGCGCGGAGGCGCGGGTGGCATGCCTGCTGGGCGAGGTGCACCGGGCGACCGGCCGGAAGCAGAGCGCACGGCGCTACTTCCACCGGTCGGCCTCGACGTGGCGCCGCCTCGAGGCGCGTGACCAGGCGGAGTCGGTGGACGCACAGCTGCGTTCGCTGCGTTGACCCGCGGAGGCGCCTCAGAGGTCGGCGGGTGCTCGGGCGGAACGGGCTGGAGGGGCCCGCTCGTTCCGCCTGACGGCCGCGCCGCGCCCGGTCAGCCGCAGCTGTTGTTGCTGCGCTGGCTGCGCTTGAGGTAGTCGTTCCACCGGACGTGCTGGACGACGGCGACGACGACGTTCCCGTTGTGTATCTGCTCGTAGTGCAGGTGCGCGGTGATGTTGTACAGGGCGGACGACTTGCCGACCCGGCCGATCTTCTGCCCGAGCTTCACCCGGTCGCCCTTCTGGACGGCGCGGGTCCTCAGGTGGGCGTAGCGCGTCTGCCAGCCGTTGCCGTGGCCGATGACGATGGTGTTTCCGTAGCCGGTGCTCGTCGAGTAGTACGAAGAGAGGACCGTGCCGCCCGCGCTGGCGAAGACGCGGCGATTGTAGTCGTCGCGGGCGCCGTCGGCGCTGTAGTGGTTCCAGTCGATGGAATGGGCCGGGCTGTGGCCGTTCCAGTTGCTGCCGACCCAGGTCTGGCCGCACAGGAACGGCACCTTGAAGTTGGGACGGGCCTGGAGTCCGGCGGACTCTGCGGTCTGCGGGGTGGCGACGGCGGCGGGCGCCGCCACCGCGAGTGCGGCCACAGTACTCACGGCGGCCAGAAGCCTCTGGGCGTGTCTGCGCATGGTGATTCCCTTGTTCGTCGGTGACGGCGCGACGATTCAAGAGACCGGGCATACAAAGCGGATACAAACCGCGGGGCGGCGACGGAGCGGGCCATTGCATGACATGCCTGCGACATCCACGGGTAGCCTCCGCGGGTGCCCCACAACACCGTGAACCCAGATGAGAAGTCAGCGCGACATGCTCGCAGGGCGGCCAGGACGGCGGGTCTGCTGGCCGGCCTGGTGGCCGCGTCCGCGGCGTTGACCCAGCCCGCCACCGCCGGGACCGCCGCCGACCACACGAACGCGAAGGAGTCCCCCGGCTGCGCCGTCGTGTACTTCGACCTCGGTGAGACCCTCATCCACACCGAGGACGACGGGTCGATCCACTACCTCCCGGACACCGCACGCCAGCTGCGCGAAATGCGGGATGCCGACATCGCGGTCGGGCTGATCACCAACGTTCCGCCCGAGTGGGGGGAGACGGACGCCGCACGTGCCGCGAAACTGCGGGAGATCGTGGACGCCGACTGGACGGGCGCGGAGCCCTTCGCCTGGGAGGACTTCGAGGGCCGCATCCTCACGCCCAGGACCGTCGAGGAGCGGAAGCCCGCGCCCGCACTGTTCGAACGGGGGGAGGACACCGCGGACGGATGCCACGCCGTCTACCAGGGAGAGACCCCGAAGGAGCTCGACGTCGCCCGGGGCGAGGGGTACTTCACCTACCTGGTGGGCCGGGGGGCGCCCTGGCCTGCCTACCTGCCGGTACCGGTGGTGAAGGCGATCGCCCAGCTCCCCTGACCGGTCCGCGAACGGAACGGTCTGCGCCCGCGGAGGCCCGGCAGCCGAAGGGCCGGGCTCCCGCGGGCGCAGCTCCGGTCGCACGGGTGCGGGCGCACCGCCGGGCGGGCCCGGCGTGC
>KI547038.1:266032-273318 GCA_000497405.1 Streptomycetaceae bacterium MP113-05
ACGACGCGGCGCTCGGCCGCGGTGAGCCCGCCCCACACGCCGTAGGGCTCCGGCTGGAGCAGGGCGTGCTCGCGGCACTCCACGAGCACGGGGCAGCGGGCGCACACCCGCTTCGCCGTCTGCTCGCGGGCCAGTCGTGCGGCCGTGGGCTCCTTCGACGGCGCGAAGAACAGCCCGGCCTCGTCCCGGTGGCAGACCGCGTCGGTGTGCCAGGGGTCGGCGTCGGCGTCCCGGGTGGGTATCCGGGGGCCGGGGACGGTGGCCTGCAGGGGCTGATGCGGCGTTTGCAGCACGGTCTGACTCCTACACGAGACGGCTACGGCGGTCGGTCTGGCCGATGGGGGTGCACCTTCACCCGTCCTCCTGCGCACGGCAGTTCGCGCTGCACGCCGTGCGAGAGACGATGCCCCAGCCTTACCCGCTGTGCGCACGCTTAAGCACACGGTGCTTCGCGCGGCGCCGGACTGCGGGCGGTCAGTGCCCGCGGCCGTGACCGGAGTGCAGGTTCTTCACCCGCTTCCCCCGCTTCGGCTTCGCCGAGACACCACCGAAGATCGCGGCGCCCCTGACCACCACGACCGGCGCGTCCGGGTCCGGCGCGTCGAAGGAGTACACGTCGAAGCCACCGAAGATGCCGGTGCCGCGCCCGCGCAGGGTCACGTTCTCCGGGAGGCGGATGTCCACGCCGCCGAAGATGGCGGTGGCGTTGATGACGATCTCGCGCTGCTCGAACACGGCCTCGGTGAGGTCGATGTCGACGCCGCCGAAGCAGGCGAACGCGTTCGTCTTCCGGCCGATGCGCCAGCGGCCACGCCGGGTGGCGCCGCTGAAGATCGCAACGACGTTGTCGGTGGCGTCGAAGCCCTCCCCCTGCGGCTGCTCGACGACTGCGGCGGCGGGACGCGGGGCGCCGTGACCGGCGGGCCGGGGCAGGTCCCGCACCAGCGGTTCGAGCTGGCCCATCGTCTTGGCGGCATAGAGCCTGTCGAGCCGTTCGGAGTGCTCCTCCGCGTCGAGCCGACCCTCCGCCAGCGCCTCGCGGAGGATGTCGGCGACACGGTCCCGGTCGGCGTCAGACGCCCGTACGTCGGCCTCCACTGCCGGTCGTGCAGCGGGCTGCCTGTCCTGCGGGGGGCGTTTGTCCAGCGGCGAATCAGTCACTGCACCAGCCTACCCAAACGCGATAGATCGCGACCAGGGGCGCGACCGCGAAGGAGCGGCGGAACAGAGCCCAGGAGACACCCCGGGCCCGTCCGCCCCTTCCGCGGGCGCGACCCGGACCGCGCCCGCGGACGACGTGGCGCCCTCACCTCACCGCAGTCCAGGAGTGGGCGACATCGACCACGATCCGGTCCCCCAGCGGGAAGACCCGGAACGGCAGCCGCGCGCGGACCCCGAGGCCGAGCTGGGTGGTGCCCTCGTGGCTCGCGCCGTAGCGCGCGTCGCGGAAGGTGCGGTACCCGTCGAGGTTCACACCCGGCAGCCGCCCGCCCGGACGTGCGGCGTAGGTGGGCTCGTGGGTGTCCGGGTCGTACGAGGGCGCACCGACCACGATCTCCAGGACCGCCCCGCCCCTGACCGCCAGCGGGCGGCCCGAACCGTCCTGGTGGAGGCGGGAGACGTAGCGGACGTGGTGGCCGGCCGGGCCCGCGGGCATCCCGCCCCGCACGTCGAGCACCATGCGGTCGAAGCACGCGTGCCGCCCCGTACGGACGTCCACCAGCGGGCGGTTCGAGGCGAACGGCGCGGACTTCGGCAGGCTCCCCCAGGTGACCGCGCAACTCGCGGCGGCCCCGGACCCGGCGCGGGCGCTCACGGGCCCACCGGGCGCGGTGGTACTCGCGGTCGCCGCGGCCGGCAGAACCGCCCCGGCAACGGCGGCGGTGAGAGTGACGAGCAGACTGACTGTTCTTCGCATGACTACCCCTGTGGTGCACTCGCGGATTTTCCCCTCCAAGGAGGAGGACAACGGACAATCGAGAAAAGTTGCAGGAAACGGAAGAGTCTGTGACCGGGAACCCCCGCATCTCCCGGCGGATGACGTTCCCCGCGTCGGAGGCGTCCCCCGAGGCGTTCTACGCTGGTGTGCGCGCTCACCGTCGAGAGGAAGATGTCCCATGGCCGGCACCCCGGACTTCAGCTACACCGACCTGCTGCCGCTGGGTGCGGACACCGCCCCGTACCGCCTGGTCACCGCCGAGGGAGTCAGCACCTTCGAGGCGGGCGGCCGTACGTTCCTCTCCGTCGAGCCGGAGGCACTGCGCAAGCTCGCCGCTGAGGCGATGAAGGACATCGCCCACTATCTGCGGCCCGCGCACCTCGCCCAGCTGCGCCGCATCCTGGACGACCCGGAAGCCAGCCCCAACGACCGCTTCGTCGCGCTGGACCTGCTGAAGAACGCCAACATCGCTGCGGCCGGCGTGCTGCCGATGTGCCAGGACACGGGCACCGCGATCGTGATGGGCAAGCGGGGCCAGAACGTGCTGACGGCCGGGCAGGACGAAGAGGCCCTCTCCCGCGGCATCCACGACGCCTATACGCAACTGAACCTGCGGTACTCCCAGATGGCGCCGCTGACCATGTGGGAGGAGAGGAACACCGGCACCAACCTGCCCGCCCAGATCGAGCTCTACGCGACGGACGGCGACGCGTACAAGTTCCTCTTCATGGCCAAGGGCGGCGGCAGCGCCAACAAGTCCTTCCTCTTCCAGGAGACGAAGGCGGTGCTGAACGAGGCTTCGATGATGACGTTCCTCGAAGAGAAGATCCGCGGTCTGGGTACGGCGGCGTGCCCGCCGTACCACCTGGCCGTGGTCGTGGGCGGCACCAGCGCCGAGTACGCCCTGAAGACGGCGAAGTACGCCTCCGCGCACTACCTCGACGACATCCCCGCGGAGGGCTCCCCGGCCGGCCACGGCTTCCGGGACCAGGAGCTGGAGCGACAGGTGTTCGAGCTGACGCAGCGGATCGGCATCGGCGCCCAGTTCGGCGGCAAGTACTTCTGCCACGACGTGCGGGTCGTTCGACTGCCGCGGCACGGCGCCTCCTGCCCGGTGGCCGTCGCGGTCTCCTGCTCGGCCGACCGCCAGGCGGTCGCGAAGATCACCGCGGAGGGCGTGTTCCTGGAGCAGCTGGAGACCGACCCGGCACGGTTCCTGCCGGAGACCACCGGCGAGGAACTGGCCGGCGAGGACGACGTCGTGAGGATCGACCTCAACCAGCCCATGGCGGACATCCGCGCCGAGCTCACCCGGCACCCGGTGAAGACCCGGCTGTCGCTGACCGGCCCGCTGGTCGTGGCGCGCGACATCGCACACGCGAAGATCAAGGAGCGGCTGGACGCCGGCGAGGACATGCCGCAGTACCTGCGTGACCACGCCGTCTACTACGCCGGACCCGCGAAGACCCCCGAGGGCTACGCGTCCGGTTCGTTCGGACCGACGACGGCGGGGCGGATGGACGCGTACGTGGAGCGGTTCCAGGCGGCGGGCGGCTCACTGGTGATGCTGGCCAAGGGCAACCGGAGCAAGCAGGTCACCGACGCGTGCGCGGCACACGGCGGTTTCTACCTCGGCTCCATCGGCGGACCGGCGGCCCGGCTCGCACAGGACTGCATCAAGAAGGTGGAGGTCCTGGAGTACGAGGAGCTGGGCATGGAAGCGATCTGGCGGATCGAGGTGGAGGACTTCCCGGCGTTCGTCGTCGTCGACGACAAGGGCAACGACTTCTTCACCGATCCCGGGCCCTCGCAGCCGTTCGTGACGTCGATCCCGGTCGGCGGCCCGGCGCGGTAGCCCGGTCCCGGCACGGCGGACCGGAATCGCGAGCGGGTACCCACGCCGAACGCGTCGGTGGGCGCCCGGCGGCGTTATGTTCGGTGCATGAGCGATCACGACGAGGAGAACCACGGGTCGTTCCGCGTGGAGCGGGACTCGATGGGCGAGGTGCGCGTGCCCGCGGACGCGAAGTGGCGGGCGCAGACGCAGCGCGCGGTCGAGAACTTCCCGCTGAGCGGCCAAGGGCTGGAGCGCGCGCACATCGAGGCGCTGGCCCGCGTCAAGGCCGCCGCCGCGACTGTCAACGCGGAGCTGGGCGTGCTGACGGAGGACGTGGCCGCCGCCATCCGCACCGCCGCGGAGGAGGTCGCGGAGGGCCGCTGGGACGACCACTTCCCCGTGGACGTCTTCCAGACCGGCTCCGGCACCTCCTCGAACATGAACATGAACGAGGTCCTCGCCACCCTCGCCACCGAGCGACTGCCGGAGGGCACCTCGGTGCACCCCAACGACCACGTCAACGCCAGCCAGTCCTCCAACGACGTCTTCCCCTCCTCCCTCCACATCGCCGCGACCGCCGCCGTCACCCGCGATCTGGTGCCCGCGCTGGAACACCTCGCAGCAGCGCTGTCGCGCAAGGGAGAGGAGTTCGCACAGGTGGTGAAGTCGGGGCGCACACACCTGATGGACGCGACGCCCGTCACGCTGGGCCAGGAGTTCGACGGGTACGCGGCGCAGATGCGGCACGGCGTGGAACGACTGAACGCCTCGCTCCCCCGGCTGGCCGAGTTGCCGCTGGGCGGTACCGCGGTGGGCACCGGCATCAACACGCCGCCCGGTTTCGCGCCGGCCGTGATCGCCGAGGTCGCTCGCGCCACCCGGCTGCCGCTGACCGAGGCACGGGACCACTTCGAGGCGCAGGGCGCGCGGGACGGGCTGGTGGAGGCTTCCGGCCAGCTCCGTACGGTCGCCGTGAGCCTGACCAAGATCTGCAACGACCTGCGGTGGATGTCGTCCGGGCCGCGCACCGGACTGGCGGAGATCATGCTCCCGGATCTCCAGCCGGGCTCGTCGATCATGCCGGGCAAGGTGAACCCGGTGGTCCCGGAGGCGGTCCTGATGGTGTGCGCCCAGGTCACCGGGAACGATGCGACGGTGGCCGCGGCCGGGGCGTCGGGGAACTTCGAGCTCAACGTGATGCTGCCGGTGATGGCGAGGAACCTGCTGGAGTCGGTGCGCCTGTTGTCCCGTGCCGCACGCCTCCTGGCGGACCGCACCGTCGACGGAATCACGGCGAACACGGAACGCGCCCGTGCGTACGCGGAGTCGTCGCCCTCCGTGGTCACGCCGCTGAACCGGCACATCGGCTACGAGAACGCCGCTGCGGTGGCGAAGAAGGCGCTGGCCGAAGAGATCACGATCCGGGAGGCGGTACTCGACGCCGGGTACGTGGACCGGGGGGAACTGTCCCTGGAGCAGTTGGACGAGGCGCTGGACGTGCTGCGGATGACGAAGCCCCGAGCCGGGCGCGAGCACCCTCCGAGCGGGGTGTGAACAACACCGGAGCGTGGCCCGAGCGTGAGGTGAGTGGGCTCCGAGCACCGGTGGCGACACCGCCGAACGGGTGTCGTGAGGCACAGGTCACAGCGCACCCTGTAAGAGGTTGACTACCCTTTGCCCATGACAGCGCACACGGTGGGCCCGCATCCGGGCGGGGCGGAGGACCCGAACTCCTGTCCCGTCCGCGGTCCCGGGCAGCGCTGGTCCCCCGGTGAGCACATCCTCTGGCGGTACCGCGCGAACGGGCGGGACGATCCGCACATCTGCCGGCCGGTGACGGTCGTGCGGGACGACGACGAACTGCTCGCCGTGTGGATGGCGCCGGGCACCGTGTGTGTGAAGCCCCAGCTCGCCGACGGTACGCCGGTGCACCGGGAGCCGCTCGCCACCCGCTACACCAAGCCGCGCACCACCACACTCTCGCGGTGGTTCGGCACCGGCGTGCTGAAGCTGGCCGCACCGGGCGAGCCGTGGTCGGTCTGGCTGTTCTGGGAGCGGGGCTGGCATTTCAAGAACTGGTACGTGAACCTTGAAGAGCCACGTCATCGCTGGGTCGGCGGGATCGATTCCGAGGATCACTTCCTGGACATCGCCGTATATCCCGACCGCACCTGGGAGTGGCGGGACGAGGACGAGTTCTCCCAGGCGCAGCAGGTGGGTCTGATGGACAGGGGGAAGGCCGGAGAGGTACGTGCGGCAGGCTTCGCAGCGGTGGAAAGGATTCGCGAGTGGGGTTCGCCCTACACCGACGGCTGGGAGCACTGGCGGCCGGATCCGGAGTGGACGGTGCCCGGTCTTCCCGGCGACTGGGGCCGGCCCCCGGGGCCGGGCGGGGCACCGCCCACGACATCCCGGCGCCCCGGCACACCGCTCCGCGGACCGCGATCGTGAGAGCTGGTCGATCACATGCTTGCCACAACCTGCCGGAGCCTCTTGCTGCGCCCCCCTGCGTCAACCGTAGGATCAGCGTCCGGTAACAGGCGCACTTCCGCGCAACTTCCCTCGTTGGCAGGGGATTTGGCGGCAAGGCGGAGAGGAGCGAGCAGGTGAGCGGTGCTGACGGCACCCCGGGTGACCGGGTGGGAGGCTACGGCGGGTACGCGGCCTTCGACCGGACGGGCATCGACCGGTCCGGTCAGGCGGAGGCATTCGACGCCATCGGGGACCGCTACGACGAGGCGTTCCCGCACAAGGAGGGCCAGGTGGCGGCGGGCTCGTGGCTCGCCGAGAAGCTCCCGGCCGGCGCCCGGGTGCTCGACCTGGCCTGCGGTACCGGCCTGCCCACCTCCCTGCAGCTGACCACGGCCGGACTGAGGGTGACCGGCATCGACCTCTCGCCCGGCATGGTCGAGCTGGCCCGGGAGAACGTGCCCGGAGCCGACTTCCACACCCTGGACATCGCGGACCTGGAGGACGAGAACCCCGGCCCGTTCGACGGTGCGGCGGCCTTCTTCGCCCTGCTCATGCTGCCCCGCCGCGAGATCCCGGTCGCGCTGGGCATGCTGCACGGCGTGCTGCGCCCCGGCGCACCTCTGGTGCTGTCGATGGTCGAAGCGGACGTCAACGACTTCTCGATTCCGTTCCTGGGACACACGATCCGGGTATCCGGCTATCTGCGGGAGGACCTGCACCGGGTGGTCACGGACGCGGGATTCGAGATCGCCGGGGAGGATTCCTATGCCTACGCCCCTGCCAGTACGGATGTGCCACCAGAGATCCAGATCTTCCTGCACTGCCGACGACGTCCCTAGACCGGACCGGCACCGAGCCGGCCCGGTCGCGGGCAAGGAGCGCTGGGCGGCACGGACGCGCAGCCCCGACGGATGGAAACCGAACGCGTGACGGAGCACGAACCGCCTGCGGCGAGCAGGTCCGAGAGCGAGACGGCGCCCCGCGCCGCCCGTGAGGACGCGCACGCTCAGGTGCCGGACCCCCGCGAGCGGGCAGCCA
>KI547038.1:273328-278145 GCA_000497405.1 Streptomycetaceae bacterium MP113-05
GGGGCGTGGACCTGGACGAGACCGTGCTGGGGCTGTGCCGTGCCAGCGTTCCGGCGTACTCGGACGCGATCCTGGTCTACCTCCGCGACCCGCTTCCGGTGGGTGACGAACGCCCGGCCAGCCCGGTGGTGCTGCGGCTGCGGCGCAGCGACCGCATCCCCGAGGAGCAGCACCCCGGCGCGAAGCTGCCGCTGATGGGGGTGGCGGTTCCGGAGGGCAGCGGCGAAGGCGCGGCCGAGCACACCGAGGTCCGGCCCGGCGGGCCGCTGGCCGAGGTGCTGCGCGGAGTGCGGCCGGTGTTCGGCAACTCGCCGACCGCCGGCGACGCGCTGCCGGAACTGCTGGGCGAGGACTGCGAGGTGCCGGACGGCAACCGCGCGATCCTGGCGCCGCTTCGCGGCCGACGGCGGGTGATCGGGGCCGCGGTGTTCCTGCGGCGGCCGGAGCGTCCGGTGTTCGAGGTCGACGACCTGCTCGTCGCCGCGCAACTGGCCACGCACACGGCGCTGGGCGTGGACAAGGCGGTGCTGTACGGCCGCGAGGCGTACATCGCGGACGAGTTGCAGCGCACCATGCTCCCGGACGAGCTGCCGCAGCCCACGGGGTGCACGCTGGCCAGCCGGTACCTGCCGGCCGCCGAGACGGCGCGGGTCGGCGGCGACTGGTACGACGCGATCCCGCTGCCCGGCAGCCGCGTGGCGCTGGTGGTGGGCGACGTGATGGGGCACTCCATGACGTCGGCCGCGATCATGGGCCAGCTGCGCACGACCGCGCAGACCCTGGCCCAGCTCGACCTGCCGCCGCAGGAGGTGCTGCACCACCTCGACGACCAGGCGCAACGGCTGGGCAGCGACCGCATGGCGACCTGCCTGTACGCGGTGTACGACCCGGTGGCGCACCGGATCGTGGTGGCCAACGCGGGGCATCCGCCACCCGTGCTGCTGCACCGCGGCGGCGGAGCCGAGGTGCTGCGGATACCCGCGGGCGCGCCGATCGGCGTGGGCGGGGTGGACTTCGAGGCCGTGGAGCTGGACGCACCGGCCGGGGCGACGCTGCTGCTGTACACCGACGGTCTGGTGGAGTCGCGGCAGCGGGACGTGTGGACCGGTATCGAGTTCCTGCGCGAGAAGCTCGCCGAGACGGCGCGGTTGACCCGGCCGGGCACGGCGCCGCCACTGGAGCCGCTGTGCGACGAGGTGCTGGACATCCTGGGCCCGGGCGACCGGGACGACGACATCGCGCTCCTGGCGGCACGCTTCGACGGGATCGCGCCGAGCGACGTGGCGTACTGGTATCTGGATCCGCGTGCGCAGACCGCCGGGCAGGCCCGTCGCCTGGTGCGCCGGGCGCTGTCCCGCTGGGGTCTGGACGAACTGGCGGACTCGGTCGAGCTGCTGGTCAGCGAGGTGGTCACGAACGCGGTGCGGTACGCCGAACGACCGGTCACGCTGCGACTGCTGCGCACCGACCGGCTGCGGGTGGAGGTCGGCGACGACGTGCCCCAGCTGCCGCGGCTCCGGCAGGCGCGGGCGACCGACGAGGGTGGGCGTGGCCTGTACCTGGTCAACCGCATCGCGCGGCGATGGGGCGCGACGCGACTGTCCACCGGCAAGGTGGTGTGGTTCGAGCTGTCCCTCAGCGGTGGCGGGCAGTTCACACCGCCGACGCCGGCCGCGGTCCCGGAGCACGACCTCGGCCTGGGCTGACGCGAGGCGACGTACCCGAGCCCCGCGCACGCCGCGTTCGGCGGTGTGTGCGGGGCTCGGGTACGTACGGCCGGGGTGCCCGTGCGTCAGGCGGTGGCCAGCGCGGCCTCGGCGTCCAGCGTGGTGCCGACGGCCTGGATCACTGCAGCGATCTTGAAGGCCTCCTGGACGGTCTCCCGGTCCACGTCGGCCTTGCGCAGCACCTGCTCGTGCGAGTCGAGACACATTCCGCAGCCGTTGAGCGCGGAGACGGCCAGCGACCACAGCTCGAAATCGGTCTTCTCCACACCCGGGTTGCCGATGACGTTCATCCGCAGGCCCGCGCGCAGCGTGCCGTACTCGGGGTCGGAGATGAGGTGCCGGGTGCGGTAGAAGACGTTGTTCATCGCCATCACCGCGGCAGCGGACTTCGCGGCCGTGTACGCCTCGGGGCTGAGGTTCTCCTTGGCCTCGGGCTCCAGCTCACGCAGCACGATCGGCGAGCGGGAAGCGATCGCGCAGGCCAGCACCGTTCCCCACAGCTGCTGCTGCGGGAGATCGGAGTTGCCGATGACGGAGCCCAGGTTGAGCTTGAGGTCCTTGGCGTAGTCGGGCAGGGCCGACTTGAGGTCAGCGAGAGGCATACGGGTCACTCACCGGCCAGCAGCTCGACCGGGTCGAGGGTGTCCTCGCCCTGAGTCCAGTTGCAGGGGCACAGCTCGTCGGTCTGCAGGGCGTCGAGTACCCGCAGGACCTCCTTGGGGTTACGGCCGACGGAGCCGGCGGTCACCATGGAGAACTGGATCTCGTTGTTCTGGTCCACGATGAAGACGGCACGCTGGGCGAAGCCGTCCTCGCCCTCGACGCCGCAGTCCCGCATCAGCTCGTGCTTGGAGTCGGCGAGCATCGGGAAGGGCAGGTCACGCAGGTCGTCGTGGTCCTTGCGCCATGCGTGGTGCACGAACTCGCTGTCGCCGGAGACACCCAGGACCTGCGCGTCACGGTCGGCGAAGTCCTCGTTCAGCTTGCCGAAGGCTGCGATCTCCGTCGGGCAGACGAAGGTGAAGTCCTTCGGCCAGAAGAAGACGATCTTCCACTTGCCCTCGTGGGTCTTGTGGTCGATCTGCTGGAACTCCTGCCCCTTCTCCAGGGACACGCAAGCGGTCAGGTCGAAGGTGGGGAACTTGTCACCGACAGTGAGCACGTACTCTCCTTGCACAGCGGGAGGCCCCTCGTGCGGGACTCCCATGGGTTGGACGATCTTCACCTTGCCACAGCCCGTATTGATCAGTTAAATCGACACGATCGAAGAACTTGATCTGATCTACTTATCAATGCAGGTGGCTGACGCTATGCAGGCACAGGTGCGTGGCGTTCCCCACACCCCTCACGGACCCGCCCCGCCATCCGCCGCCTCACGGGTCACCCTCCGCGCCGGATGCGGCCGTTGATGGAGCGTGTGCGCCAGCAGGGGCAGGTGGCCGGCGACGTGACGTGCGGGACGGAGGCGCCACTCCGGCGGAGCGCCCCGGCGTGCAGACCGGCCGAATGTCGACTCTGCTCACTTGTGACCGCATCACTACACACAGGAGCACCCATGCGCGTTCGTACCTCCCTCGCCGCCGCCGCTCTCGCCACCGTCGGCGTCCTGGGCGCCGCGGGCACCGCCTCCGCCGACGGCATCGCCCGCGGAACGGCCGTCAACTCACCGGGCGTTCTCTCCGGCAACGTCTTCCAGGTACCGGTCCACGCGCCGGTCAACGTCTGCGGGAACAGCCTCAACGTGATCGGCGCCCTCAACCCCACCCTCGGCAACGTCTGCATCAACGGCTGACGCCGCGGGCCGCTCCGGCCCGTGCGCTCCGGTCGGCCTCCCCGGTTAGCATCGGCGGAGACCGACCGGAGGCCGTGACCGGAGGCTCGTGATCACTTCACCCCAACGCGGCGCCGCCCGCCAACCCACCCTGACCCAGCTCCGCGCGTTCGCCGCCGTCGCGGAGCACCTGCACTTCCGCGACGCCGCGGCAGCCATCGGCATGAGCCAGCCGGCCCTCTCCGGAGCGGTCGCCACGCTGGAGGAGTCGCTGGGCGTCCAGCTGCTGGAGCGCACCACCCGGAAGGTACTGCTCTCCCCCGCGGGCGAACGGCTGGCCGCGCGCACCCACCAGGTACTGGAGTGCTTCGCCGGACTCCTGGACGAGGCGGAGGCCGCCCGGGCGCCGTTCACCGGTGTGCTGCGACTCGGCGTGATCCCCACCTGCGCGCCGTACCTGCTGCCGACCGTGCTGCACCTGGTCCACGAGCGGTACCCCGCCCTCGACCTCCAGGTGCACGAGGAACAGACCGCGTCCCTGCTCGACGGTCTCGTCGGCGGGCGACTGGACGTGCTGCTGCTGGCTGCTCCCCTGGCCACCTCGGGCGTCACCGAGATCCCCCTCTTCGACGAGGACTTCGTGCTGGTCGCCCCTCACGGGCACCCGTACGCCGGGCAGCGTGACGTACCGCGCAGCGCGCTGCGCGAGCTGGACCTGCTGCTCCTGGACGAGGGGCACTGCCTGCGGGACCAGACCCTGGACGTCTGCCGGGAGGCCGGACGTGCGCCCGGCGGCTCGCTGACCACCAGCGCCGCCGGGCTGTCCACGCTGGTACAGCTGGTCGCCGGCGGCATGGGCGTCACGCTGCTGCCGCGCACGGCGGTGCGCCTGGAGACCGGACGCAGCGAGCATCTGGGGACCGCCGACTTCGCCGAGCCGGCGCCGAATCGGCGGATCGTGCTGGCGATGCGCAACGGCGCGGCCCGCGGCGAGGAGTTCACCGCCTTCGCGGACGCCCTGCGGGAGGCGCTGGCCGAACTGCCGGTACGCCCGGTCGATCCGTAGCGTTCCCCGGTCCGAGGCGCTGTCCCGCCCCCTGAAGCACGGCCTCGCCGAGGTCGACCTGCGGCGATCCACCGTCGTGGCGCGGCAGCGGTCCGCCACCGGCCGGGCTCAGAGGCGTGGGGGCTGGTCGTCCCCGTCGACGGGACGGTCTCCGGAGGTGTCCGGCGAGGCCGGGGCGTCCTCGACGATGTCCTGCGGCGTCTCCGGCTGGACGGGCGCCACCGCGCCCTTGCCCGTCGGGGCGGCCGTCGGA
>KI547038.1:278423-282766 GCA_000497405.1 Streptomycetaceae bacterium MP113-05
CCGTGCGGGCCGGGTCCGCGCCGGGCTGCCGAGCGCCGCGCCGCTTGATCGAGGGAGTACGCCCGCAGGTAGCCGACGGCGGTGTTGGTCACCGCGACCAGCGGCACCGCGACGACCGCGCCGGGGATACCGGCGATGAGGCCGCCGGCGGCCACGGACAGCACCACCCCCAGCGGGTGCACCCGCACCAGCCGGCCGAGGATGAACGGCTGCAGGATGTGACTCTCGATCTGCTGGACCGCCAGCACCACGGCGAGCACCAGCAGCGAGGTGACCACCCCGTTGGTGACCAGCGCGACCAGCACGGCCAGCGCGCCGGAGGTCACCGCACCCACGATGGGGATGAAGGAGAACAGGAAGATCAGCACCGCGAGCGGCACCGCCATCGGCACGTCCAGGAAGTACAGGCCGATGCCGATGAAGAGACCGTCGATGAAGGCGACGATCACCGTGCCGCGAACGTACCCGGTGAGGGTGGTCCAGGCGCGCGGGCCGGCGCCGGCGACGCCCCTGCGGGCCTGGGCGGGCACGAAGTTGAGCGCCCACTCCCACACGCGACGGCCGTCGTACAGCAGGAACAGCGTGACGAACATGGCGAGCAGCGCGCCGGAGAAGAACTCCAGCACCACCGTGACGCCGGTGAGGCTGGCGCTGGTGATGGTCTTGCTGTTGTCGCCGATCCAGTCGCTGACGGTGCCGGCGATGTTGTTGACCTGGTCCTCGGAGACGTGGAACGGGCCGTTGACGGCCCAGCTCTTGAGTTCCTCGATGCCGTCCTGGATACGCTGGGTGAGGGTCGGCAGGTTCTCCATGATCTGCCAGACCACGAACCAGCCGACCAGCCCCATGAAGATGGTGCCCATGATGAACGTGAGCAGGGTCGCAAGACCGCGGGCGACACCGAGGCGGCGCAGTCGGGCGACGGTGGGCTGGAGCAGCGCGGTGATCAGCAGGCCCGCGGAGAAGGCGATGATCAGCAGGCTGAGAGAACTGACGACCTTGGCCAGCACCCAGATGAGGCCCGCCATGACCAGCAGTCGCCATCCGGCCTCGGCGGCGACCCGCATGCCCCACGGAATCGCTGCGGCCGGTTCGGGCTTGGCCACGACGTCGGGGGCGTAGGAGGGCGGCGCCGGGATGCGGGGCTGATCCTGGTCCCCTTCGGTTGCCGGGAGCGCATCGGCGCCCGGCATCCCGTGGTCGTCCTCCATGGTGGCGCGCGCCCGGCGGTCCGCAGCGCGGGCGGCCCACTTCTGCACACCGCCCAGAAACCTGTCGACCCGGCGTTCCCGATCCATCCCGTCCTCCGCCCCCATGGGTTCCGCGTGCCCGGTGTCGTCCCCGGTGTCGTCATGGCTGGTGTCGTTCGTGTCCGGTGTCCATCCGTGGACGCCGTCGGCGTGCGGCCTGTCGGCACCGTCATGTGAGGGACGACGTTACCGGCGCGGAAGGTTGCCTCCCGCCTCACACGCCACGGTGACCACCTGCCGCACATGCAGCCGCCCCTGACCGGTAACCCGGTCAGGGGCGTTCATGCGTCGCTGCGGGCACCTGGTCGCTCGCGCCGGGGCGGGAGCAGTCGGTTCAGGGCCGTGACGGGCTCAGTAGTAGTTGTTGGCCTGCCAGAAGTCCCATGCCCCACAGGGGCTGCCGTAGCGGTCGTTCATGTAGTTCAGGCCCCACTTGATCTGAGTGCCGGGATTGGTCCGCCAATCAGCTCCCGCTGAGGACATCTTCGATGCGGGCAGCGCCTGCACCAGACCGTAGGCACCCGAAGAGGGGTTGGTGGCCGTGTAGTTCCAGCCCGACTCGTGGTCGACGATGTTGGAGAAGCACTGGTACTGGCCCGCTCCGACGATCTGCCGTGCCATCGCCTGGACGTCGGCGACGCTGTACGAGGACTGGACGGCGAAGTTCGTCCGCTCGGCCGAGCGACTCGCGGCCTGGGCCTCTTCACGCTCCTTGGCCTTCTCGGCCGCTTCCTCGGCGGCCTCCTTCTTCGCAGCGGCGGCCTCGGCGGCCTGCTTGCGCGCGGCCTCCTGGGCTGACTGCTTGTCCGCCGCCTGCGCGGCGGTCGACTGGGCGTCCGCCTGCTGCGTCAGAGAGACGGTCTGGACCTGGGTGTTGCCACCCGCTGGTATGTCGGCGAGGAGCGTCGCGTCGGCGGCAGTCGCCTCGATGTCGTTCGAGGGGGCCTGCTCGCTCCCCGAAGCCACACCGACGACGGCGCCGACAGTGGTGACCGCGGTGGCTGACGCCACGGCGAATCCCCGGACCGAGATCCGGCTCACACGGTGTCCTTCCCACATCGCCCACGGGAGGGACCCGCGGACGCAATCGTGCCCCTGGCACTGGCCTCCCACGCCGTTGCGGGAGACACCGGGCCCGGGCGGTCCCCCGGTGACGGGGTCCCGCGTGGTTCCTCGGGCGGCATACGGCTGACGGCTGTTGACTTGTGTGGTGCTGCACCACAGGGGTGCGGGAGTGCCGTATGCGGGGCCTGACAGAAACCACAGCCTGCCGGACACGGCGGGGTTGAGGCAATTCTGCACCGGGTGGGAAAGTTCACAGGGGGTTTGGCGGGTGTGTTTGAAGGAAAAGTAGGTGCGGCCGAGCCCCGAATGAGTATGCTCCTTCGCCCACTCGTACGAGACTCGACCGTCAACACCCCTGAAACGGGGCTAAATCCGACCTTCCTCCAGCATCTCGGTCACCAGGGCGGCGATCGGCGAACGCTCCGAACGTGTGAGCGTGATGTGCGAGAAGAGCGGGTGCCCCTTCAACCGCTCGACGACGGCGACCACGCCGTCGTACCGGCCGACGCGCAGATTGTCCCGCTGCGCCACGTCATGGGTGAGAACGACCCGCGAGTCCTGGCCGATCCGGGACAGCACCGTCAACAGCACGTTCCGTTCCAGGGACTGCGCCTCGTCGACGATGACGAACGCGTCGTGCAGCGAACGGCCGCGGATGTGCGTCAGCGGCAGCACCTCGAGCATGCCGCGGGCGACGACCTCCTCGATGACGTCCCGGCTGGTGACCGCGGAGAGCGTGTCGAAGACGGCCTGCGCCCACGGGTTCATCTTCTCGTCGTGCGTACCGGGGAGGTAGCCGAGGTCCTGACCACCGACCGCGTACAGCGGACGGAAGACCATCACCTTGCGGTGCTGCCGCCTCTCCAGCACCGCCTCCAGGCCGGCGCACAGCGCCAGAGCGCTCTTGCCCGTACCGGCCCGGCCTCCCATGGAGAGAATGCCGATCTCCGGATCGAGCAGCAGGTCCAGAGCGATGCGCTGCTCGGCGCTGCGCCCCTTGATGCCGAACACCTCACGGTCGCCGCGCACCAGCTTCGTCCGGCCGTCCGGCATCACACGACCGAGCGCCTTGCCCTTCTCCGACTGGAGCACCAGCCCGGTGTGCACGGGCAGGTCGGCCGTCTGCGGCACGCGAACCCAATCGTTCGCGAAGAGCTCGTCGATGTCCTCGCCGGGGAGCGTCAGCTCCGCCATCCCCGTCCAGCCGGAGTCGGTGACGGCGAGTTCCGCACGGTACTCCTCCGCGAGCAGCCCCACCGAGGACGCCTTGATGCGCAGTGGCAGATCCTTGGACACGACCGTGACGTCGTAGCCCTCGGCCTGGAGGTTCCGGGCCACCGCGAGGATGCGGGTGTCGTTGTCCGCCAGCCTGAAGCCTGCGGGGAGCACGGCGACGTCGGTGTTGTTCAGCTCCACGCGCAGCGTCCCACCGAGTTCGCCGACCGGCAGCGGCATGTCCAGCCTGCCGTGCCTGACCCGGTACTCGTCGAGAAGGCGCAGCGCCTGCCGCGCGAAGTAGCCCAGCTCCGGGTGATGGCGCTTGGCCTCCAGCTCCGTCACCACGACCACCGGGAGCACGACCTCGTGCTCGTCGAAGCGGGTCATGGCCGCCGGATCGGCGAGCAGGACACTGGTGTCGATCACGTAGGTGCGCCGGTCGGGTGTGATGCGCTTCTTGCTGTTCGCCACGGGTGGACGTACCCCCTCGGATGAGGACGGAAGCGACGGCGTCGCGGGGGAAGAGACCGGATCGACCCGCGTGAGGCGGGCCGGCTCCGGCCCTCTCACGACGGTCGCCGCGCCTGTGGCGCGGTCTTCCGTGATCGTTCAACGGGCCTCCCGGCGACCGCTCCGTGGACGGCGCGGTCACGTGAGATATTCCCGCTGGAGCGTGGGGACATGCAACGGCGGGCGACGCCACGCGAACGGCTGCGTTTCGGGGAGGCCGCCGGTCCGGGGGAACGTGCCCGAGGCCGGAGTACGACGGCGCGCCGGCCATGGCGGCGGTGCGCGGGGAGAGCGGCAGTG
>KI547038.1:282776-288330 GCA_000497405.1 Streptomycetaceae bacterium MP113-05
CGGCGTAGTCACGCATCGCCCGGAGGAAGTCGACCTTGCGGAAGGCCGGCCAGAAAACGTCGCAGAAGTGGTACTCGGAGTGCGCGCTCTGCCAGAGCATGAAACCGGAGAGACGCTGCTCGCCACTGGTGCGGATGACCAGGTCCGGGTCGGGCTGGCCGCTGGTGTAGAGGTGTTCGGCGATGTCCTCGACCGTGAGGTTCTCGGCCAGGTCCTCCAGGCGGGTGCCGCGACCCGCGTGGTCGCCGAGCAGCGAACGCACGGCGTCGGCGATCTCCTGACGGCCGCCATAGCCCACGGCGACGTTGACCACTATCCCGTCCCCTCCGCCGGCCTGCTCCTGTGCCTCCTTCAGTACCTGCCGGGTACGGTCGGGCAGCAGGTCCAGCTGCCCGACGTGGTGGACCCGCCAGCGGCCGTCCGCCGCCAGGTCCCGCACGGTGTCCTCGATGATGCCGAGCAGCGGCAGCAGCTCGTGCTCGGGACGGGTGAGGTTGTCGGTGGAGAGCAGCCACAGCGTGACGACCTGGACGTCGGTCTCGGCGCACCAGCCCAGCAGCTCCTGGATCTTGCTGGCGCCGGCCTTGTGGCCCTGCTCGGTGGTTCCCCCGGAAGCGCGTGCCCAGCGACGGTTGCCGTCCAGGATCACCCCGATGTGCTCCGGCACCCGCGCGAGGTCCAGGCGGTCCTCCACCCTCCGCGCGTAAAGCCTGTACACCAGGTCGCGAAGCTTCATGGGAATGGCCAGCCCTCCGTGCCGAGTCCGGGAATCACAGAACCCTACTGCCGGTCCCCCGTCCGGGCGAATCCTGACGAGGGGAGTCCACCGTGCGTGCACACCGCCGGCATCGCCCGTCACGTCGGCGCCTCGTCGGCATGACGGGTGAAGAAGATCCCGGCCTGGCGACCTCTTCTCCCATGAATGAATACTGATAGGACAGTCCCTTATGAACGACGCACCTCACTACCGCGCCGCGGACACCCGATACGACACCATGCAGTACCGGCGTTCCGGCCGCAGCGGGCTCAAGCTGCCGGCCGTCTCCCTCGGCCTGTGGCACAACTTCGGCGACGACTGCGCCCTGGAGAACCAACGGGCGATCTTGCGCCGCGCCTTCGACCTCGGCGTCACCCACTTCGACTTGGCGAACAACTACGGCCCGCCGCCCGGGTCCGCCGAGCTCAATTTCGGCAAGCTCTTCGCGCAGGACTTCCGGCCGTACCGCGACGAACTCGTGGTTTCCACCAAGGCCGGCTACGACATGCACCCCGGGCCGTACGGCGAGTGGGGCTCGCGCAAGTACCTGCTCTCGTCCCTGGACGCCTCCCTGCAGCGGATGGGACTCGACTACGTCGACATCTTCTACTCGCACCGCTTCGACCCGGACACCCCGCTCGAGGAGACCATGGGAGCGTTGGCCTCCGCGGTGCACCAGGGCAAGGCCCTCTACGTCGGCGTCTCCTCCTACAACGCCTCACGGACCCGGGAGGCGGCCCGGCTGCTGCGCGAGATGGGCGTACGGCCACTGATCCATCAGCCCTCGTACTCCATGATCAACCGGTGGACCGAGGAGGACGGCCTACTCGGCACGCTGGAGGAGGAGGGCATGGGCTGCATCTCCTTCGCACCGCTGCAACAGGGCATGCTCACCGACAAGTACCTGGGCGGTATCCCGGAGGGCTCACGGGCCACCCAGGGCAAGTCCTTCAACCCGGACTGGCTCACCGACGAAGTACGGCGCCGCCTGAACGGACTGGACGACATCGCCGGGCGCCGCGGCCAGTCCCTGGCTCAGCTCGCCCTGTCGTGGGTACTGCGCGACCCGCGCATGACCTCGGCCCTGATCGGCGCGAGCAGCGTGACGCAGCTCGAGGCGAACGTGGCGGCGCTGGACGGACCGGACCTCACCGACGGCGAGCTGGCGGAGATCGACGAGCTGGCGAGGTCGGAGCCGGGCGTGAACATCTGGTCCCGCAGCAGCGAGAGCTGAGCGGAGCCCCGCGCACGCGGGCCCTGCCACGAAGGAGGCCCCGGCCCGAGGGGCAGGGGCCTCCCCCAGGAGGACGGGAGAACCTCCGGGCCCCCGGAGGGGACGCGGAGGTTCGGAAAACAAAGCGGGCCGGTCCGAGGGGGGATTCGGACCGGCCCGAGGGGGGGTTTCCACCATAGCCCCTTCAGGGCGGTGATCGGTGCACCCTCGCCGCGTTTCCCTCAGCCGACCCGGTTGGCGCACTCGGCGCCGACCAGCCCGCGCAGCCGCCACACGGCCTCGCTAAGCCCCGAGCAGCAGGCCCGCCAGCGCACCCAGCACCATGAAGGGCCCGAAGGCCAGTGCGGTGCGCCGTGAGGCGCGTCCTCGCAGGACAAGAGCGGTTCCGTAGACCGCACCGGCGAGGAAGCCGAGAAACGCGCCGGTCAGGAGAGCGCCCCAGCCGTACCAGCCGAGGGCGACTCCGAGCGCCAGGGCCAGCTTCACGTCGCCGAAGCCCATCCCATTCGGTTGAATGAGAAACAACACAAGAAAGGCCGCACCCATCACGACCCCACCGAGCAGCGCACGCCACCAGCTCCCGGCCGCACCCGGTAGCAGAGTCGCGACTCCCAGTAGCACGGCCGTACCGAACGCCAGTGGCAGGGTGAGAACGTCGGGCAGTCGGTTGACGGCCCGGTCCACCGCGGCAAGCAGCAGTGCGACCGGCGTTGCCAGCAACCACACCCCCAGTTCGGGCCGGGCCCCCACGACCAGCGCGAGCGCGACGCACACCACCGCCGAGGCCAGAGCGAAGAGCCACCCCCGCGCTCCGTACGCGCGCCCCCCACAGTCGCCGCACCGCGCGCGCCCCAGCCACCCCCGCATCACGCCGCGCAGCGGATGCCCGGCCGGGCATTCGCCTCGCCACGCCTCTTCCGGCTCCACCGCCAGCCGGTAGGCCACCCGCGGAACCAGCACCCCGGCCCCCGCGCCGTAGCCGGCGGCCCCCAGCACCCAGAACCCCCCTGCCACATCCATCCGGCGAGCGTACGTGCCACCGGCTCCCCCGGACACGGTGCATGCGACGGTGCGTCAGCGAAGGCGCCGCCGGAGTGGGCGTCGGGCGGGGCGCCCTGTCCTCAGTCCACGTCGCGGCCGAGCCATGCGGCGAGGCGGACGTAGGCGTCCGCATCCGGCGCGGCGGCGCGCACCGGCCCGAACGGGACGGCGCCGCCACGGGGTTCTGCCGGGAGGATCTGCTCGGCGAACGGCAGGACCGCCCCGGCGAGCCGGTCGTCGAGCCGGTCGACGGCACCGATCGCGCGGGCGAGGTCCCAGGCGTGCATCACCGTCTCCTGCACCTCCGCGCCAACCACTCCCCGGCCCGGCACCTCCCCCCACGGCACGGTGTAGACGCCGTCCAGGTCGGCATCGTCCACCCATGCGGCACGAAAACGAACAGCTGCCTCCGCGTAGGCCTCCTCCCAGCCGTCGTCCCCTACCTCAGGCGGTGCCTCCTCCGCCATCCGTGCCCCGGAACCCTGCTCGCCCAAGGCGGCGGTGCGCAGCGTGCCGTCGACAACGTGACCGATCAGGGCGCGGACGTCCCACTCCCCGCAGGGCGTCGGGTCGCCGAGCCGCTCCGGAGTCACCAGGGCGATCAACGCCGCCATCTGATCGGCGGCGGCCGCATAACCCGCGCATGGATCGGCTGGGGCGCGGGGCGGAGTGGTGCTGGTCATGGCGATTCCTCTCGTCTGAGCCCGGGACGGATACCCGCACTCGTCGGCTGGCAGAAGGAGGCTCCCTCCCATACCTGACAACGCCCGCCAGGTTTTCGCGCGATGCTGGAGACATGAAGTCGGACCGGCTCCTCTCCATCCTCCTGCTGCTCCAGACGCGCGGCCGGGTGCCCGCCGCCGAACTCGCGGAACGGCTGGAGGTGTCGGTGCGCACCATCTATCGCGACATCGAGTCGCTCTCCACCGCCGGCGTCCCCGTGTATGCGGAACGCGGACGGCACGGCGGCATCGCGCTGCTGCCCGGTTTCCGCACCGACGTCACCGGCCTCACCTCGGACGAGGCCCGCGCCCTGTTCGTACTGGCCGCGCAGGGCGCGCACTCGGCACTCGGGCTGGAGGGAGCGCTGGGGTCGGCGCTGCGAAAGATCATGGCTGCGCTTCCGGCGCCGCACCGCCCGGCCGCCGAGCTGACCAGCCGCCGCATCCTCATCGACCCCGAGCGCTGGCAGCTCGGCCCCACCGAACGGGAGCGGCGGGACCGGCCGGTCGTCGACCTGGACGTCCTGCACACCGCCGTGTTCGCCGACCGTCGACTGCGGATGCGCTACCGGCACGGTGGGAACGGCGAACAGCACACCTACACCGTCGACCCGTACGGCCTGGTCGCGAAGGCCGGCGTCTGGTACCTCGTCGCGGACCTGCGCAGCCGTCCCCGCCTCTTCCGCGCCGACCGCGTGGTCTCCGCCACGGTGCTCGACTCGCCGGTGCAGCGCCGTGCCGGGATCGAACTCGCCGACGCATGGGATGCGCTGCGTGACGCCGTCCAGGTGCGGCCGACCGTCATCCGCGTCCACGCCCGCGTACGCCGCGAGCGGCTGGCGCTGTTCCTGCGCATCTGCGGCACCATGCTCGACCCCGGCCACGCGCCACCCGAGGCCACCGGTGGCGGGGAGTGGGCGGAGGCCCGCATGGCCTACCCCGCCTTCGGCGCGGTCTGCCAGCTCCTCCAGTTCGGCGGCGACGTGGAGGTCCTCGACCCGCCTGCCGCCCGTGCCGAACTCGCACGCGCAGCACGGGAGGTCACCGCGCTGTACCCACTGCACCTCCAGCAGGGAGACACAACCTGACGGCCTGACCCGCTGGTCCCGCTGGTCCGACGGGTCCGACGGGTCCGACGGGTCCGCGACGACGGCGGGGTGGTGGGTGCTGGGTGGCGGGTGCGGGTTGGTGGGTGGGGCGGTTGGCCTGTGGCGGTGTGGGGTGGGGTGTGGGCGGGGTGGCGGGTGTTGCGGGGTGGGGGTTCAGACCCGTGGGGTGGGGGTTCAGACCGGCCGGGCTACGAGAGGGGGGTGGTGGGTGTGGGGTGGGTTCATGGTGCGGGTGGCCCCCGACGAGGGGCGGGGGTTCACCCCTGTCTTCCGGGGTGACGCCGGGGTCGTCTCGTTTCGGTGTGTCGTGGTTGCGGTGGCGGGTTGCTGCCGCCCCGTGGCTGGGGTGTCGTCTTCTCGCTTCGCTCGTTCCCCGTGCTTGGTGGCGCGCGGTCTGTCTGCGGGCCGTTCCGGGTCCGGGTGCTGTCACCGCAATCCGCGTTCCCGGCGATCGGTGTCGGGCTTATGGACACGATCAGGTCGTGATGATGTCCAGGAGCCCGACACCGAGGGGATCCAGCACCCGCACACACCCCCGAGCCTGATCCGTCGGCGGGAAATCCCATGATCACGGTCCTTCCGCGCACGGTGTGCGTGGGTGGGGCCACCAGGTTGCCGTGACCACACACGAAGCCCGCCACAGCACCAGACGGCGGCCCCGGGGTGGGCGGATCAGGGGGTGGGTGCCCCC
>KI547038.1:288923-292405 GCA_000497405.1 Streptomycetaceae bacterium MP113-05
CGCGGGCCCCCGGGGGTGGGCGCCCACCCACTCCGCTACTTGTCGATGTCACCCACGACGAAGAAGAACGACCCGAGGATCGCCACCATGTCGGCGACAAGGGTGCCGGGCAGGAGTTCGGTGAGTGCCTGGATGTTGTTGTAGGACGCAGAGCGCAGTTTCAGTCGGTACGGGGTCTTCTCGCCCCTGGAGACGAGGTAGTAGCCGTTCAGACCGAGCGGGTTCTCCGTCCAGGTGTACGTGGCGCCCTCGGGTGCCTTGAGGACCTTCGGCAGCCGCTGGTTGACGGGACCGGGCGGGAGGTCGGCGAGCCGGTCGAGACAGGCGTCGGCGAGGTCGAGGGAGTTGTGGGCCTGACCCAGCAGCACTTCGAAACGGGCCAGGCAGTCCCCTTCTTCACGGGTGATCACCCGCAGCACGTCGCCCAGCTCGCCGTATGCCAGGTACGGCTCGTCGCGACGGAGGTCGAAGTCGACTCCCGAGGCCCGTGCGAGCGGACCGCTGACGCCGTACGCGTGCACGGTCTGCGGCGGCAGCACCCCGACGCCACGTGTACGGCCACGGAAGATCTCGTTGCCGAGGACGAGGCGGTCGAAGACGTCCATGCGGGACCGGACGGCGGCGACGGCCCTGCGGGCGCGGCTGTGCCAGCCGGCCGGGATGTCCTCCTTGAGCCCGCCGACCCGGTTGAACATGTAGTGCATGCGTCCGCCGGAGACCTCCTCCATCACGTTCTGCAGTTCCTCGCGCTCCCGGAACGCGTGGAAGACGGGCGTGATGCCGCCGAGCTCGAGGGGGTAGGAGCCGAGGAACATCAGGTGGTTGAGGACCCGGTTCAGTTCGGCGAGCAGGGTGCGCAGCCATACGGCGCGTTCGGGCACCTCCATGCCGAGCATCCGTTCCACGCCGAGGACGACGCCCAGCTCGCTGGAGAACGCGGAGAGCCAGTCGTGCCGGTTGGCCAGGACGATGATCTGACGGTAGTCACGGGCCTCGAACAGCTTCTCCGCGCCCCGGTGCATGTAGCCGACGACGGGTTCGGCCGCACTGATCCGCTCGCCGTCCAGCACCAGCCTCAGGCGCAGGACTCCGTGTGTGGAGGGATGCTGCGGGCCGATGTTGAGCACCATGTCGGTGCTCTCGGCGGCGCCTCCGATGCCGACCGTCGTCGTCTCGTTCATGGCGCCAGTCTGTCAGCCGAAAGGGGGCGGGGAGGAGACCGGCGGCCACCAGGTCGTCCTCGGGGCGGATCCGGCCGGCGCTGCGGGAATCTAGGGTGAGCGCATGACGACGGCGACGGACGACGGACACGGGGACGACGGCATCCGCAAGGCAGGTCCGGTCACGAAGGCACAGCCCGTCGAGACTGCGGTGGCCCCGGGAAGCTGGCGCGGCGTGGAACCCGCACTGTTGCGGCTGCGACGACTGGTGCTCCTGTGCATCCTGCTGCCGGTCACCGTCGTGGCCGCGGCTCTCCCCGGCCTGCTGGCCGGACCGGAGTGGGCACTGCCCGCGCTGGTGCCGCTCGGCCTCGCCGTGTGGGGGCGAAGTGCGCTGGGCCGGAACTGGCGGTCCTGGCGGTACGCCGAGCGCGCGGACGACCTGCTGGTCTCGCACGGTGTGATGTGGCGCGAGACCACCGTGGTCCCGTACGGCCGGATGCAGCTGGTGGAGGTCACCTCGGGCCCGCTGGAACGGCGGTACGGACTGGCCCGGCTCCAGCTGCACACCGCTGCGGCCACTTCCGACGCGACGATTCCGGGACTCGTGCCGGCAGAGGCCGAACGGCTCCGGGACCGGCTGACGGAGCTGGGCGAAGCCCGGTCGGCGGGCCTGTGAGCGCCGGGGCCCAGCCGCCGGCCGTCCGTCCGGCAGCGGAGGACGACCCACGCGAGGCGCCGGCGACCGCCGTGCCGGAGGGCAAGCGGTTGCATCCGGTCACGCCCTGGCGCCGGGCCTGGGCACCGATCGCCGGTCTGGTCGCCTTCACCCTGCAGGACTTCGAACGCACCCGGCAGTGGTTCGAGCAGCTCACCGTGGGCTGGCTGCTGGCGGCCTTCGCCGTGCTGGTGCCGGCCGCGGCCGCGTACGGCTTCCTGTCCTGGTGGTACACCAGTTACCTGGTCACGGACACCGAGCTGCGTATCCGCACCGGTCTGCTCTTCCGCCGTACGGCGCACATCCGCCTGGACCGTATACAGGGTGTGGACGTCGGGCGTCCGATGCTGGCGCGGATCGCGCAAGTCGCCAAGCTGAAGCTGGACGTCGTCGGGGCGGACGCCAAGGACGAGCTGGCCTTCCTGGGAGAACGGGAGGCCGTGGCGCTGCGCGCGCAGCTGCTCGCCCGAGCTGCCGGGATGGCCCCCGAGGCCGCCCTGGAGGCGGGTGAGGCACCGGCTCGGGAACTTCTGCGGGTCACCCCTCGCACACTGATCGTCTCGGTTCTGCTGCTGGCCGGTGGCTGGCTCGCGCTCGCCGCGCTGCTGGTGGTCCCCGGCCTGATCTTCCTCGCGTCAGGCAACCTGTGGCCGGCGGTGGCGGCGACGCTGTCGCTCGCGGGGGTGGCGTGGCGGACCACCGCCGGACGCGTTCTGAAGGAGTTCGACTGGACCGTGCAGGAGTCTCCGGACGGCCTGCGCATCGATCGCGGGCTGCTCGACCGTGTGCACGAGACGGTGCCGCCGGGCCGCATCCAGTATGTGCGGGTGGTCGAGCCCGTGTTGTGGCGGCGGCGTGGCTGGGTGCGCATCGAACTGGAGGTGGCCGGCTCGGGGAGCGAACGAGGCGCGCTGGTCCCGGTCGCGTCCCGGGGCGACGCCGCGCGGGTGCTGGCCCGTGCGGTGCCGGGTGTGGAGCTGGAGGAGGTCATGGCGTCGCTGCGGCCGGTCCCGGCACGGGCCCGCTGGTGCTCGCCGTTCCGGTGGAGGGGGTACGCGTCCGGCGTGACCGGCTCCCTGTTCGTCACCCGCCGAGGGCGGCTGCGGCGGGTGACGGAACTGATTCCGCACGCGAAGGTACAGAGCGTGCGTTACCGGCAGGGGCCGTGGCAGCGGCGCCTGGCGCTGGCGGACGTAGCGGTGGACCACGGGGCGAACGGCTGGGCGATGGCCCGGCTGCGCGACGTGGAGGAGGCGCGGGCCCTGGTCGCCGCCCAGGCGGAGCGGTCACGCACGGGGCGCCGGACGGCGCTCCCGGAACGCTGGCTTACCTGAGGGCCGACTCCCGCGGGCGTCGCGGCCCGGTTCAGGTGTCCGCGGCCCCGGCAGCATCCGGACGGGTGGGGTGCGGGGGCTCGGTCTTCGGCCCTTCCACTCCGGCGAACGGGTCCGGGGCGCCGCCCACGTGGTGCACCAGCCAGGTGAAGGCACCGAGACCCGTGAGATCCGTCAGTTCGGCGGCCTGCGAGGCGTCGCGGAGCCCCCGCACGTAGGCGAGTGCGTCCGTCGAGGCCCAGGACAGCGGCGGACGCCCGCCGTGCACAC
>KI547038.1:292415-295913 GCA_000497405.1 Streptomycetaceae bacterium MP113-05
CGCACGCGTCCACGGCGACGTGCGCGGTCAGGTCGCTGGCTCCGTCCGGCGCGGGCGGCACCTCGCGGCCCTCGAGATAGCCGGTGAGGGTGCCCAGCGGCGGCCTTCCGGTCCGGGTGTGCGCGTAGTCCACGGCGACGGCCACCCCGCGGTGCAGAGTGCGCACAGCCGCCGCCCACGCGGCGTCCCGCGGCAGGCCGATCTCCGCTCGCAGGCCGCTGTCCGCCTGCGATCCGGGCGGGGCGTGGAGCGGCCACCAGCGGCGCAGCCACTCGGCGTCGGGGCCGGTGACCGGTTCGCCCCGCGACTCCCGGCCCTCCTCGTCGACCAGCACGTAGCGCTGGACGCCGGCCTCGTCGGTCTCGGCCACGTCCAGCGGCACGTTGTCCAGCCATTCGTTCGCGAACACCAGGCCGGTGACGGAACCGGGCGGCGGCAGCTCGGCGGTCCAGCCGGTTCGCGGGTCCAACTCGCCTGGCCAGGAGGCGCGTTCCACCGCCACCGGCCGCAACCGTTCGGCGAGACCGTACCCGTCGTCCTCCGCCACGGTCTCCCGCACCTGCTCCAGCAGCTCGCCGCGACCGGCGCCGATGTCCAGGAGCGTCAGCTCGCCCGGCCGGTCCAGGGCCTCGTCCACGCGGCGCAGCAGCCGTGCGACGGCCGTTCCGAACAGTGGGGAGACGTGCACCGACGTACGGAAGTGCGCGCGGGGCGCCTCCCGCACGAAGAAGCCGCCGGGCGCCCCGTCCCCGTACAGGCTGTCCGCCATGGCCTCCCGCCAGCGCCGTGGCCCTTCCGCTTCCGCTCGCGTCACGTCCGACACCGTACGCGTGACGTCCGACACCGACACCGTAGGCGTGACGGCTTGTGCCCGGGCAGGGCGCCGCCTCCACCTTGCGGAGTAGAAGGCGACCGGAGGATCAGCTTCACGGCTGACCCCGGCACGTACCGGGCCTGCATACGCTGGGTCACGTGCACCGCATCTACGAGTTCGTCCGCCGCCACCCGACGTGGGTGGACAGTCTGTGGGCGGCCCTCCTGCTGCTGCCGTCGGCGGCATGGATCGTGGCGAGCATCGCCGCGCCCCCGCAGGCGTCAGGGCTGGCGGACAGCCCGGCGAAGCAGATCGCCGCGGTGCCCATCGTCCTGGCGCTGTCACTGGTGATCGCCCTGCGGCGGCGCGTGCCGGAGAGGATGCTGCTGCTCGCCATCGGTGCCGGGGTGGCCCAGTTGGTCGCCGGAATGGAGACCAACCCCGGCGACTTCGCCTTCCTGGTGATCATCTACACCGTCGCCTCCCGGCACGTGCGCTGGGCCTCCCGGCTGGCGCTGGTCGGTGGTCTGCTGGCGCCGATGATCGCCACCGTTCGCTGGCCGCCGGGCCAGTCCGTCCCGCAGACGGCGCTGGGCATGTTCTTCCTCACCGTGCCGTTCGCCCTGGCCTGGGTGATGGGCGACTCACTGCGCACCCGACGCGCCTACTACGAGCAGCTGGAGGAGCGAGCGGCCCGGCTGGAGAAGGAACGCGAGGCGCAGGCGAAGGTCGCCGTGGCTGCGGAACGCGCCCGCATCGCGCGGGAGCTGCACGACGTCGTGGCGCACAACGTGTCCGTGATGGTGGTGCAGGCCGATGGTGCCGCCTACGTGCTGGACAGCACGCCCGAGCAGGCCCGGCAGGCGCTGCAGACCATCTCCGGCACCGGCCGGCAGGCGCTCGCGGAGATGCGCCGGCTGCTGGGTGTGCTGCGAACCGGGGACGGCGAGCAACAGCGCGACGGGGACGAGTACGTCCCGCAACCGGGCGTCGAGCAGCTCGCCGACCTGGTGGACCAGGTGCGCGACACCGGCGTGCCGGTGCGGTTCGCGATCGAGGGCACGCCGCGCCCGCTGCCCAGCGGCGTGGAGCTGACCGCCTACCGCATCGTGCAGGAGGCGCTGACGAACACGCGCAAGCACGGCGGCCCGCGTGCGGGCGCTAACGTGCGACTCACCTACGGCGACGGGGAACTGGCGCTGCTCGCCGAGGACGACGGGCGCGGAGCGCAGGCCGACCTGTACGAGGACGGCGGCACCGACGGTCTCGGCCAGGGGCTCATCGGCATGCGCGAACGCGTGGGCATGGTCGGCGGCCGGCTGCGGGCCGGCCCGCGGCCGGACGGCGGCTTCCGCATCAGCGCCGTGCTGCCGCTCCGGGGCGGGGAGCAGTGAGACCACCGAGGGGGCTGTGCGCCCCACGGGAACCGGGGACGGGGACGACTACGGGAAGGGAAACACGGTGACGACGACCATCCGCGTGATGCTGGTGGACGACCAGGAGTTGCTGCGCACCGGCTTCCGCATGGTGCTGGCGGCACAGCCGGACATGGAGGTGGTCGCCGAGGCGGGCGACGGCGCGGAGGCGCTGGAGGTGCTGCGGGCCCATGCCGTGGACGTCGTCCTGATGGACGTACGGATGCCGAACCTGGACGGTGTCGAGGCGACGCGGCGCATCTGCGCGACGTGCGACGACGGGTCGGGGGAGGGCGGGCAGGGAGTACCGAAGGTGCTGATCCTCACCACCTTCGACCTCGACGAGTACGCCTTCAGCGCCCTCAAGGCGGGCGCCAGCGGCTTCATGCTCAAGGACGTGCCGCCGGACGAGTTGCTGTCCGCGATCCGCGCCGTGCACAGCGGCGACGCCGTGGTCGCACCCAGCACGACGCGCCGGCTCATCGACCGCTTCTCGACGGTGCTGCCGTCGGCCGGGGAGCGGCCCCTCACCCGGGAGCTGGAACGGCTGACCGGACGCGAGCGGGAGGTGCTGGTGCTGATCGCACAGGGCCTGTCGAACGGCGAGATCGCCGGACGACTGGTGCTGTCGGAGGCGACGGTGAAGACCCATGTGGGACGGATCCTGGCCAAGCTGGGCGTGCGCGACCGGGTGCAGGCCGTCGTCCACGCCTACGAGACGGGGCTCGTCCGGGCCGGCGAGTCCCGCTGACGCAGGGCGCCGGATCCGGACTACCGCCGGTCTTCGGGCTCGGGCGCCCCGGGGCTCAGGAGATGGCGCCGCGCAGCTCCGCGATGTCCAGCGCGCCGGCGGAGGCGGTGCCGCTCCCGCGGGAGCCACCGTCTGCGATGCCCGTCAGGTCCCCCTCGTCCGCGTCGAGGTCGACCACGTTCCCCGCCGCGCCGTTCGCGGGGCGGCGTCGCGGGACCGGTTCGGGTTCCGGGTCGTCCGCCGCGGCGACGTTCCTTCGTGGAGCCGTGTTCGACGCGCGTTCGGAGGCCTTCGCCTTGGTTGCGCCGAAGAAGTCGAACCCGCCGAGCGGCGGACGGGGCGCCGGCCGTGCCGCCATCGGCAGCACCGGTGTGGCATGCGCTGCTGCCGGCGGCACGTCGGCGCCGCCCTCGATCGCGCGCAGCCTCCGCTGCCGTTCCGCGCTGCGGCGCAGGTGCCGCAGCGCCTCGGCCGCCTGAAGGTACGTCAGCGAGGTGGGGGCTCCGGACGTGCTGCGG
>KI547038.1:295923-298065 GCA_000497405.1 Streptomycetaceae bacterium MP113-05
CGCGCCGGCCCGTTCGGTCTCCGCGGTGGCGTAGCGTCGCAGCAGCGCGGCGTGCTCGGTGCGGAGCCGGCCGAGTTCGGTGCGCTTCGCGGCGAGTTTCTTCTCCAGCGCGGCACGCAGGTCGCGTGCCTCTTCCGATTCGGCCTCGTGCTCGGCCTGGCGTTCCTCGGCCCGCCACTCGGCGCTCGCCCGCCGCGCTTCGAGCTCGGCGACACGGCGGCCGGCCCGGCGGTCCCAGCGGCGGGTGAGGACGGCACCCGTCACAGCCGCGAGGGCCGCCGCGGCAGCCAGGCCGCGCAGCACCACCGTGTCGGTGTCCCCGATTCCGGCGGGGCCCGCCAGCCAGGCGCCGCCTGCACATGCCAGAGCGGCCGCCGCGACTGCGACCGGGGGCAGGAGGCGGTGCAGGGGCTGCTCATGGCGATGACGTCCACGTGGCATGGCCTGAAATTTACCCTGTGTGCCCCGCTGTGCGACACCTCACGAAGGCATTGTTATCGGCCGGTCACCGGTGGAGGCCCGGACGTCGCCGGTGCCCCGGTGGTAGGCATCGGCGAGGTCCGGGCGGCGGGCCGGGGTCACCCGTCGAGGAGACCCTTCTCCTCCAGGTAGGCGCGGGCCACGTCCTCGGGCTTGCGACGCTCGGCGTCCACCTGCCGGTTGAGGTCGACGAGGTCCTGCGTGGTGAGCACGTCGGTGACCCGGTCGAGTGCCGCAGCGATCTTCTCGCCGCCTGCGTCCCGGGCGTTGACGACGGGGAGGACGTTGTCGGCGTTCTGCAGGCCTTCGTCGTCCTCGAGAAGGACGAGTCCGAAGTCCTCCAGAGTGGCGTCCGTGGTGGTGGTGAGCACCATGTCGTTGGTGCCGTTCTTCACGGACTGCTTGGCCTGCGTGGTACCGACGCCCTTCGGGTCGACCTCGGAGACCTCGATGCCGTAGGTCTTCTCCAGGCCGGGCCGGCAGAACGGGCGCTCGGCGCACTCGTCGCCGGCGGCGAGCCGCACCTCGACACCGGACTCGCCGAGGTCGGAGAGCGTCTCGAGGTCGTTCTTCTTCGCGAATTCCTCCGTGACGGCGAAGGCGTTCTGATCCACGGCCTCCCCGACGTCGAGGACCTTCAGCCCGCGCTCGTCGGCGAGCTTCTCCAGAGCAGCGACGGTGGACTTCACGTCGTTGGAGGCCACCGGGTCCTCCGCCGGGGCGTCCGAGCCGTTCACCTTGGCGTTGAGGAACTCGGCGAGCGTGGCCGCGTATTCGGGCACCACGTCGATCTGGCCCTTCTCCAGGGCCGGTTCGTACAGCTCCCGGTTGGCGACCGTCTTGACGCTGGTCTCGAAGCCGGCGTCTTCCAGCGCCTGGACGTAAAGGCTCGCCAGCACCTTCGACTCGGTGAAGCCGGCCGCACCGATCACCAGTGACTTCGAGCCGCCACCGCCCTCCTCCGAAGTGCCGCCCTGGTCCTCCAGGCTGTCGCCGCCACCGCATGCGGTCAGGCCCGCGGCCAGCAGCGCCGCCGCACCGGCGGCCAGCACGGCGCGGGCGCTCCGGCGCACGCGGATCCCGTTGCTCGTCCCGATCACGTTCTTCACCGTCCATCTGTTCGACAAGCGCGAAGGCGCAAGCATGCCACGGGCAGGTGTCAGACGGGGACTTCCAGCGACTCGCGTTCCGCTGCGGCGTCCGTACGGTCGTGGCCGTCCTCGTCGGCCGGTTCCCCGCCGGAACCGGTGGCACGGCTCCCGCTGCGACGTCCGCGCATCGGGTCCAGGGCCCTGCCCAGCACGACCATCACCAGCTCCACCAGCAACGCCAGCGTCGCCACCAGGACCGCACCGGCGACCACCTGAGCCGTGTCGTAGGTGTTGAAGCCCGCGGTGATGATGCGGCCGAGGCCGCCGCCCCCGACCACCGCGGCCAGGGTGGCCGTGGCCACCACCTGCACGGCGGCCGACCGTACACCCGTCATCAGCAGCGGGTGGGCCAGCGGCAGTTCGACACGGAAGAGGAGCTGCCAGCCGGACATGCCCATCCCGCGCCCCGCCTCCACTACCTCACGGTCTGCCTCCCGCATGCCCACGTACGCGTTGGTGAGCAGCGGCGGGATCGCGAACAGCACCAGGGCGACGATCGTCGGCAGGTCGC
>KI547038.1:298075-299628 GCA_000497405.1 Streptomycetaceae bacterium MP113-05
GTGGCGAGCGGGGTGAGCATCAGCAGCACGAGCACCGCGAAGGTGGGGACGGCGCGGCCGACGTTGGAGAGGTTGACCGCCAGCGGCCCGCCACGACCGATGTGCCCCAGCCACACGGCCGTGGGCAGCGCGATGGCGGCGGCGATACCGAGGCAGACCGCCGTCAGGTAGACGTGTTCGCCGAGCAGCGCGAGTGCGCCGCCGTCGCCGGACCAGTTGTCGCCGTCGGTCAGCCACGTCCAGGCTTCGGTGAAGACGCCCATGGGGGTCAGCCCACCTTTCCGGCGGAGGTGCGGGGGCGCGCCCAGGGTGTCAGGGCCCGTTGCAGCCAGAGCAACAGCAGGTCGGCGAGGACGGCGAGGATCACGCAGAGCACCGAGGCGGCGAGCACCTGCGCCTTGAAGACGGTCTGCAGACCGCCGTAGATGAGGTTGCCGAGACCGCCGTAGTCCACGATGGCGCCCACCGTGGTCAGCGAGACGGCTGAGACGGCGGCGATCCGCACCCCGGCCATCAGCGCGGGCACCACGAGCGGCAGCTCGACTTCGAACAGCATCCGCACGGTGCCGTACCCCATGCCGCGCGCCGCCTCCTGTGCTTCGGCGGGAACGGAGTCGAGTCCGGCGAGGATGTTCCGCACCAGGATGGTGAGGGAGTACAGCACCAGGCCGGTCACCACGACGGAGACGGAGAGGCCGAACACCGGGAGCAGCAGGGCGAACATCGCCAGCGAGGGCACCGTGTACAGCACCGTGGTCAGCCCCAGCACGGGTTCGCGGGCGGCGCGCCAGCGCCGGGCCACGAGCGCGAGCGGGAAGGCGACGAGTACGGCGAGCACGACCGACACCGAGGCGATGCCGACGTGCTGCACGGTCGCGTCGGCGAGCTCCCCGCTGCGGGTGCGGAGGTACTCGGCACATATCCAGTCGTTGTCTGTGAGGCAGTCCCTCGATGCCACCAGGGCTCCCATTCGTTCGCCGTTCGCCGGTTCACGCTTGCCGGTCTGTGGGCGGACGTCCCCGGACACGCCTCACGATCACCTGTCAGTATGAGAGTGTGATTCGTTTCGAGAGTGTCGGCAAGCGATACCCCGACGGCACCGTCGCCGTCGACGATCTGACCTTCGATGTGGCCGAGGGCGAGCTGGTGACGCTCGTCGGACCCTCAGGGTGCGGCAAGACGACCACCATGAAGATGGTCAACCGGCTGATCGAGCCGACCACCGGCCGCATCATGGTCGACGATGAGGACATCTCGAAGGGCGACGCGGTCGAACTGCGGCGGCGCATCGGCTACGTCATTCAGCAGGTCGGCCTCTTTCCGCACCGCACCGTGCTGGACAACACCGCGACCGTGCCGCACCTGCTCGGGGTGCGGAAGGGGCGGGCACGTCAGCGGGCTGCGGAGCTGCTGGACCTCGTCGGGCTGGACCCGTCGGTCTTCGGCTCCCGCTACCCCGACCAGCTCTCCGGCGGCCAGCGGCAGGTCGTCGCGATCGCGCGCGCACTCATCGGCGAGCCGCAGGTGGTCATCCTCGACGAGCCGACCGCCGC
>KI547038.1:299638-303113 GCA_000497405.1 Streptomycetaceae bacterium MP113-05
GTCGGCGTCGCCCGGGCCCTCGCCGCCGACCCACCGGTACTGCTGATGGACGAACCCTTCGGAGCGGTCGACCCGGTGGTGCGCGAGCACCTGCAGAACGAGTTCCTCAAGCTCCAGGCGCAGATGCGCAAGACGGTGCTCTTCGTCACCCACGACATCGAGGAGGCGGTCCGGCTCGGCGACCGCATGGCCGTCTACGGCGAGGGCCGCATCGAGCAGCTGGATCCGCCCGCGAAGGTGCTGGGGGCGCCGGCGACCCCCTACGTGGCCGACTTCGTCGGCGCGGACCGGGGTCTGAAGCGGCTCTCCGTGACGCCGATCGAACGGGGCGACCTGGTGCAGCCGCCGGTCGTGCGACGCGACGACACAGTCCCGGACGCCGCCGCCCGGATGCGTGCCGAGGGGGCGCGCTGGGCGGTCGTCCTCGACCACGACGGCAGCCTGCACGGTTGGGTACCGGCGGACGCGGTCGCCGGCGGGGGCGAGGGGACGGTGCGCGACCACGCCCGGCGCATGAAGGCATGGCTGCCGCTCGGCGCCTCCCTCAAGCAGGCGTTCAGCGTGATGCTCCAGTACGACGCCGGCTGGGTCGCCGTCCTCGACGGCGACGGCTCCCGCTTCGCCGGCGTCCTCACACCGGCGCGTCTGCACGAGGCGCTCCGCCGCTCCGTCGACGCCGACGAGCGCGACGTTCCCCGTGAGGCCGTCGACCTCCACACCGTGGCCGGCGCTTAGGCCCTTTCCGGGCACGGAAACGCGGCACCCGAACGCGACGCCGAGACGCCGTGCCGATTCCCCGGGTGGTGAGCCCGCAGCCGAAGGCACGGTCAACGGGTGAGTCGGTCAGGCGGTTCGCGCTGCCGGAACGTCGTGGCCGCCTTCTGTCTGTGCCCTCCGGCCGGCAGGGGTCTCCACCGCGACGCCCGGGGTACCGGGGAGCGGGTCCTGCCTGCGCCGCAACGCCTGGGAGCTAGGCCGGGGTGGGCGCGCCGGGGCCGTCGTTGTCGTCGTCGGGCAGGCGGCAGACGCGCTGGAGGAGGAAGGCCGCGGCAACCACGGCGATGCCTGCGGCGACGGAGAGCCCCGCGTGCAGCGCGTCGGCGCGGCGCGCCGGGCCCTCGATGTCGCTGAGCAGCAGGAAGACGCCGGTGCCGCCGTACAGGCCGGCGACGAGTGCGGCCACCAGGGCACTGGCCTGTCCGAAGACGACCGCGCGGGCGGCCACCATCGGGTCGACACCCTTCGCGCCGGGACGACGTTCGCGCTGGGCCTTGAGCCGTGCCCGCAGGCCGAGGGCCGACGCGAGGAGCACTGTCGCGATGACGGCGAGCACGACGGGCGCGGCCACGGGCACCCTGGGGAGGCCGCCGTAGCGGTCCAGCAGACCGGCCAGCGCCCAGGCCAGGACGGCGGCTCCCCCGAAGACGCCGGCCAGGATCCTGATTCGCAGTTGTCTCACGCGGTCACCAACGATCAATCGGGCAGGCTCAGTTCCAGGTCGTCGCGCACCGAGATGTCAGCACGCCCCACCGCATCCAGCAGGTCGGCGACCTGACCGCGGCCGGGCACCTCGGCCTCGGCGTCGACATCGTGCCACGGCGCGAGGACGAAGGCCCGCTCGTGTACCCGCGGGTGCGGCAGTGTCAGCAGCGGGTCGTCGGAGACCACGCCCTGGTAGGAGACGATGTCCACGTCGATGGTGCGCGGCCCCCAGCGCTCGTCGCGGACGCGCTCCAGCGCCTCCTCGATGGCGTGTCCGCGTTCCAGCAGCGACCCGGGCGGCAGTGTCGTGCGGACGAGGACGACCGCGTTGAAGTACGCCGGCTGGCTCGTGGGGTCGACGCCCCACGGTTGGGTCTCGTAGACCGGTGAGACGGCCCGGACGCTGAGGCCCGGCGTGTCGGCGAGCGCGTCGACGGCGCTCTGCAGCGTCTCCAGCCGATTGCCCAGGTTGCTGCCGAGTGCGACGACGGCGCACTTGGGGTTGCTGAGGGTGATGTCGGCGGCGTCCACCTGGCGCACCACGGAGGCGGGCACCGGCTGCACGGTCGGGTCACTGTTCGGCGTCATGCGCGGCTCCGCTGGATGGTGATGGTCACGTCGTCGAACGGCACGGTGATGGGTGCGCCGGGCTTGTGCACGACGACCCGCACCTCGGCGACGGCCTCGTGCGCGAGGCAAACGTCGGCGATCCGCTGGGCCAGGGTCTCGATCAGGTCGACGGGCTCTCCCGTCACGACGGCCGTGACCTCCTCGGCCACGACACCGTAGTGAACCGTACGGCTCAGGTCGTCGCCTGCGGCCGCGGCACGGGTGTCGACGCCCATGTCGACGTCCACGACGAAGGTCTGTCCTTCTTCCCTTTCCCGGGGGAGGACGCCGTGATGCCCTCGGGCGCGCAGTCCGTGCAGTGCCACTCGGTCCTTCACGTGTCTCCTCCCTGGCCCCGGTGAGGGCTGGGCGTCGCCCGCTTCGTACGGGTGCGCCCGCATCGACGGGTGTCCGTCCGGATACGCACCGCGTCCGGCGCGCGGCCCGTCGAATCTACCCGTGGGCATCGGCGGGGCCCGTGCGCGGGGCCGGTCGGCGCCCCCTCGCGATGTGCGCGGCGTCTACCCCGCAGCGCCCCGGTGCACTCCTGCGCATCCGTGGTCGTGCCCGAACGAGTGAGCGCGCCGGCCCGTTGCCGGCAGACGTGCGACCTCTTACCGCGCGCGTGCGCCGGGGGCGCGACGGCCTAGTCTTGACGCCATGAGTGCGTTGCGTGGCCGGGTCGCCGGCCTGCCGGAGTGGAGCCGCTGTGCGGTGATGGGCGTGGTGAACGTCACGCCGGACTCCTTCTCGGACGGCGGCCGGTGGTTCGACCCGAAGGCGGCGGTCGAACACGGTCTGGATCTGGTCACCCGGGGCGCGGACCTGGTGGACGTCGGCGGGGAGTCGACGCGCCCCGGGGCCACCCGTGTGGACGAGGCGGAGGAGCTGCGCCGGGTGCTCCCCGTGGTGCAGGAGCTGACCGCGGCGGGCGTTCTGGTGAGCGTCGACACCATGCGCGCGTCAGTGGCCGGGCAGGCGCTGGCGGCGGGCGCCACACTGGTGAACGATGTCAGCGGTGGACGTGCGGACCCGGCGATGGTGCCTGTGGTGGCCGAGGCGGGCGCGCCGTTCGTGGTGATGCACTGGCGCGGCAGGTCCCTCGACATGAACGACCGCGCGGTCTACGGCGACGTCGTTCCCGAGGTGATCGGCGAGCTGCGGGCCGCCGTGGACCGCGCGGTGTCGGGCGGGATCGCGGCGGAACGGATCATCGTCGACCCGGGACTGGGTTTCGCCAAACAGGCGGGCCACGACCTCGCCCTGGTGGCCGCGTTGGGGCGGCTCCGCGGGGAGCTGGGGTTGCCGGTGCTGGTGGCGGCCTCGCGCAAACGGTTCCTCGGCCGCGTTCTGGCAGGCGCACAGGACGCACCGCCGCCGGCCC
>KI547038.1:303123-305020 GCA_000497405.1 Streptomycetaceae bacterium MP113-05
GGAGACTCTCGGCGGCATGTGGCTGGAGGCGGAGGTCAGCGTCGTGCATCCCGGCTGGCCGGTGCTCACCGGTCGCGGCGAGGTGATGCGCAGTTATGCGCTGATCATGGCCAACACCGAGTACATCCAGTTCTTCCTGACCGATGTGGAGATCTCCGTCCTCGGCGACACCGCGATGGTGAGCTGCACCGAGAACATCCTCAGCGGTGGTGAGGCGGAGGAGGACGGCGACCTGGGCCCGCTGGTCGGCGGCCTGGTCGTGGCCACGAACGTCTTCCACCGCGCCGAGGACGGCACTTGGAAGCTGTGGTCGCACCACGGCTCCCCGGTGCTGGTGGAGGGCGAGAGCGACGACGGCGACGAGGAGCTCGGCGGCTGACGGACGCCGGGAACCGCACGGGGGACGCGAGACCCAAATCGGCCTGGATCGGTCATGAACCGCCTCCGTTCTTACGGTTGTTCACCTCCCAGGCATCTCATCCTGTCGCGAACTCTTCTATATTGGTCCTCTATTGACCACGGTCACGCTGTCCGGACCTGACCAGTCCTGAGGACCAGAAGAGATGACGACCGACAACACCCCTCGGGGGAACGGCGCGACCGGCACAGCGACCGGGACCGCGCTCGCCGTACTGAGCACCGTGACGGCGACCTCGGCCGCCTGCCTGCTGGCGGTCCGCCTGGCACCCCGGTCGCTGCGCGGCGAGATCGCCTGGGCTTCCGCCACGTGCGCACTGGTGCTGTGCACAGCCGTGGCCGTGGCGGTACACCAGCGCCTGACGGCCCGCAGGCTGCGGGGAGAACTGGCCGAGCGGGGCTCCGAAGTCGCCCGACGGCGTGCCGCCGCAGAGCACTTCGCCGACGTGACGGCGCCCGAGCTGGTACTGCGGCTGCGCGACGGCGCCTCCGCGGAGACCGCACTGGCCGCGACCGGACATGTCGAGGACGACGCGCTCCGCCGGGTGCTGGGCACACTGGCCACGGAGGTGCACCGGGGCGAGAGCCGCCGGGCCTCCGCGATGGCGGCCTGCGCCAACGCCGCGGGCCGCGTCCAGGCACTGACCACGTCCATGGCCGCCGACCTGCGCGAGATGGAACACCGGCACAGCGACCCCGACGTGCTGGGCGACCTGCTGCACCTGGACCACCGGTCCGCGCAGACCGGGCGGCTCGCGGACAGCATCGCGGTGCTCACCGGCGCCCGTTCGGGGCGGCGCTGGGCGAAACCGATCCGGATGGAAAGCATCCTCCGCGGCGCGATGGGCCGCATCCAGGGCTACCAGCGGGTGCGGCTGCACTCGACCTCCACGGTCGCCGTCGCCGGACACGCGGCCGAGGGCGTGATGCACGCCCTCGCCGAGATCATGGACAACGCGGCCAACTTCTCCCCGCCCACGGCGGAGGTGCACGTGTACGTGGAGGAGGTGTCGGCGGGAGTCGTGGTGACCGTCGAGGACGGCGGCCTGGTGATGGGCGAGGTCGCGCTGCGCCGTGCGCAGGAGGCGGTGGAGCCGCGCTCCGCCCGCGACCTCAGCGCCCTCCCCGGCACCCGCCTGGGGCTTTCCGTCGTGGGCCGGCTGGCACACAAACACGGTCTGGCCGTCGCCTTCCGCCCCTCCGCCCACGGCGGCACGGGTGTGCTCCTGCGGATTCCGCAGGAGCTGGTGACCGACGCGGCACCGTCCTCCGGTGAGACGCACGGCCGTGGCCTGCCGCACCCCGCCGCCCGCCGGACCGCTGCGGTCCCCACCCCTCGCGGGGTGGCCACGGACGGGACGACCCCGAAACCGGCGGCCCCGAACAGGGTGCGGAACGATGCGCCGGTGGCGCCCGAGAGCGCTCCCCGGCCCGGGACACCCGTCGCACCGGCGGCGGACCACACCGAGCGGGCCGAGCG
>KI547038.1:305263-313846 GCA_000497405.1 Streptomycetaceae bacterium MP113-05
CGGGACGGGGCACCCGTCTCCAGAACAGCACCCCCCGAGGCGCACACCGAGACCGCCGCCTCGCCCACCCTTTCCGATTCGCGCGCGGAGGATCGCCCGGAATGATGACCGACGGCAAGCTGGACTGGCTGCTGGAGAACCTGCTGGAACGGACCCCCGGCGCGCGCCACGGCCTCGTGCTGTCCCGCGACGGACTGAAGCTGTGCCGTTCTCCGGAGCTGTCCGTGGACCAGGCGGACCAGCTCGCGGCGATCGCCGCGGGCATCCAGAGCCTGTCGCACGGCGCCTCCGTGGAATTCGGAGACGGCACCGGCGGCGTACGGCAGGCGATGACGGAGTTCTACGGCGGCATCCTGTTCGTGGTGGAGGCGGGCGAAGGCGCGCACCTGGCCGTGGTGGCCGGTGACGACGCGGACGTCGGCCTCGTCGGCCACAACATGAACGAACTCGTGGAGCAGATCGGCGAGCACCTGAGCGCCCCGCCCCGGGAGCCCGGAGCCGGGGACGAGGACGGGGCAGAGCGCGACCGCGCGGACCGCGGCGCGGCCTGATGCGCCCGGGACGGGACGACGATCCGGACCGGCTCTACACCGTCACCCGCGGCCGGAGCCGGTCGGCGGACTCGGACACACTCACCTTCGACCTGGTGACCCTGGTGGTCGCCGAGTGCGATCCCACACCGTCCATGCAGTCCGAGCACGCCGCCATACTGCGGGTCTGTCGTCACCCGACCGCCGTGGTGGAGGTGGCGGCGGACCTCGGTCTGCCGGTGGGCATCACCCGCATCCTGTTGGGGGACCTGCTGACAGCCGGCCGGATCACCGCCCGTCATCCTCGTACGGCAGCCGCGGCGGCAGACCGCATGCCCGATCCCGAACTTCTGAAGCAGGTGCTCGTTGGCCTCCGCAACCTCTGACCCTCCCCCGCGCTTCGCCGTCACGCACCCCGCGGACCGCGGGGTGCCCGACGATCTCCCCGAGGTACCGGCGCGGTCCTGGCGTCCACCACTGAGCCACAGCGCGGAGAACGGCCTCAAGGTCGTGATCGTGGGCGGCTTCGGCGTCGGCAAGACGACCCTGGTCCGCTCGGTGAGCGACATCCGTCCGCTGAACACCGAGGAGACGATGACCCGGGCCGGCGAGGGCGTGGACGACCCGAGCGCGGTGGCCGGCAAGACCACCACGACCATCGCCTTCGACTTCGGCCGGATCGGCATCGACGACCGGACCGTGCTCTACCTGTTCGGCGCGCCGGGACAGGAACGTTTCTGGTTCCTGTGGGACCGGCTGTTCTCCGGAACGCTCGGTGCCGTGGTACTGGTCGACACCCGCCGGCTGGCGGACTCCTGGTACGCCATCGACCGGCTCGAACACCACGGCACCCCGTTCATCGTGGCGCACAACGACTTCGGCGGCCCGCCGCACACCCACGACCAGATCCGCGAGGCGCTCGACCTCTCCGAAGACGTGCCGCTGGTGGACTGCGATGCTCGGTCCCGCACCTCCAGCAAGGAAGTGCTGCTCACGCTCGTGAACCACCTGCACACCCTGGCGACCGTGCACTACGCGCGGGCCGGCGCGGGCGAGGAAGGAGCCCGATGAGCGACTCCCCCGCGGATACCCGGACAGTCGGCTGCCCGGTGCCGCTCGGCGGCGAGCGCTTCCTGGCCGGCCCTGCGCGCTTCTACCGCGAACTGCGCCGCGACCACGGTCCGGTGGCGCCGATCTCGCTGCCCGGGGACGTCCCCGCGTGGCTCGTGCTCGGCTACCGCGAAGTGCACCGGGTGACCTCCGACCCGGTGCTCTTCAGCCGGGACTCCGCCCTGTGGAACATGTGGGACAGCATCCCCGAGGACTGGCCGATGCTCCCGATGGTGGGTCAGCAGCCCTCCATCCTCTACACCGTCGGGGAACGGCACCGGCGCCGCTCGGCAGTACTCAGCGACGCCCTCGCGGGCGTCGACCCGTTCGAGCTGCGCGACCACGTGGAACGCTTCGCCGACGATCTGATCGACGCCTTCTGCGGCAAGGGCGCCGCCGACCTGGCCGACGACTACGCGAGGATGCTGCCCGCCCTCGTCCTCGCCCGGCTGTACGGCTTCCCCGACGCGGACGGCCTGAACCTGGCCCATGCGGTGAACTCGCTGGTCAACGGCGGACCGGACGCCATCCTCGGTGCGCAGCACGCCACCCTGGCGATGCAGAACCTGCTGGAGTCACGCCGTGCCACGCCGGCGGCCGGACCCGCAGCCGACGTGGCCGGCCGGATGCTCGCGCACCCGGAGGCCGACGAGTTCACCGTCGCCGAGCTGGTGCAGGACATGCGGGTCATCATGACCGCCGGACACCAGCCCACCGCCGGCTGGATCGGCAACTCACTGCGCCTGATGCTCACCGACGACCGGTTCGCCGCCTCGCTGACCGGCGGGCGGCACAGTGTCGCCGAGGCCATGAACGAGGTGCTGTGGGAGGACACCCCCACCCAGAACATCGCCGGCCGGTGGGCCACCCGCGACACCCGCCTGGCCGGCACCCACATCCGTTCCGGCGACCTGCTGGTACTGAGCTTCGCCGGAGCCAACGGCGACCCGCAGATCCGGCCCGACCAGTACGCCCTGACCGGCGGCAACAACGCTTTCCTCTCCTTCGGCCACGGCGACCACCGGTGCCCGTATCCGGCGCAGGAGATCGCCGAGACCATCGCCCGCAAGGGCATCGAGGTGCTCCTCGACCGGCTGCCCGACGTGGACCTCGCCGTCGCGGAGCAGGACCTGGTGTGGCGGCCCTCGCCCTGGCTGCGCGGCCTGGTCAACCTGCCCGTCCACTTCACCCCGACCCACATCGCCGGAGGCCCGCAGTGACCGGACAGACCTCGGAGACGACGCCTGCCCAACCGGGCGCGGGCGGCCGTATCCCCATCG
Organism: Streptomycetaceae bacterium MP113-05; assembly: GCA_000497405.1. GTDB lineage: Bacteria > Actinomycetota > Actinomycetes > Streptomycetales > Streptomycetaceae > Streptomyces. Next base: position 308,184 of record KI547038.1, read on the forward strand.
ACCCGCTGGTGCGGGACCTGGCCGCCGAGACCGCGCGGCTTCGGGATGCCGGGCCGCTGGCGGCCGTCGAGCTTCCCGGTGGGGTACCGGTGTGGGCGGTGACGCACCACGCCGAGGCGCGCCGGCTGCTCACGGACTCCCGGCTGGTGAAGAACATCGCGCACTGGGCCGCCTGGCAGCGGGGCGAGATACCGAGGACCTGGCCGCTGATCGGCCTGGCCGCACCCGGGCCGAGCATGCTGACCTTCGACGGCGCCGACCACAGACGACTGCGCACACTCGTCGCCCAGGCGTTGACGCCGCGCCGGGTGGAGGAGCTCCGGCCGCGCATCGAGGAGATCACGGCCGGACTGCTGGACCAGGTCGCCGAGGCGGGCGCCAGCGACGGCGGCAGCACGGTGGACCTCAAGGGAGCCTTCGCCTACCGGCTGCCGATGGCCGTCGTCAGCGAACTGATGGGCATCGACGATGCCCACCACCCACGGCTGCTGGAGCTGTACGACAGCTTCTTCTCCAGCCTCACCCGGCCGGAGCTGGTTCAGCAGGTCATCGGGGAACTGCGCACCTTCTACACCGGCGTGGTGGACCGCAAGCGGAACGACCCTGCCGACGACCTGACCAGCGCGCTGATCGCGGCCGGGGAGGACGGCGACCGTCTCAGCGAACCGGAGATCGTCTCCACCCTCCAGGTCATGGTCACCGCAGGCCACGAGACCACCATCAGCCTCATCGTCAGCGCGGTGGCGGCCCTGCTCATCCACCCCGAACAGTTGGCGATGGTGCGGGACGGACGGGTCGGCTGGGACGCGGTGATCGAGGAGACGCTGCGCTGGTCTGCTCCCACCTCGCACGTGCTGATCCGGTTCGCCACCGAGGACGTGCCGGTCGGGGACGCCGTCGTCCCGCAGGGCGACGCGGTGATCATGTCGTACGGGGCGATCGGACACGATACGGAGCAACACGGCCCCGACGCGGACCGGTTCGACGTCACCCGCTCCCCCAACCGACACCTGTCCTTCGGGCACGGACCGCACGTCTGCCCGGGTGCGGGACTGTCGCGGCTGGAGGCACGGATCGCACTGCCGGCGCTGTTCGACCGGTTCCCCGGCCTTCAGCTGGCGGTCCCGGAGTCGGAGCTGCGGAACAAGCCGACCGTCACACAGAACGAGCTGTACGAGCTGCCGGTCCGGCTGGGCGCCTGACTCCCGTCAGCGGGCCATGATGAGGCTCATCGCCTCGGACCGGGTCGCCGGGTCACGCAACTGACCGCGGACGGCCGAGGTGAGCGTCTTCGCTCCGGGCTTGCGCACCCCCCGCATGGTCATGCACATGTGCTCGCACTCGATGACGACGATCGCGCCGCGCGGCTCGAGAATCTCCATCAGCGAGTCGGCGATCTGCGTGGTCAGCCGCTCCTGCACCTGGGGGCGGCGGGCGTAGACGTCCACCAGACGGGCCAGCTTGGACAGGCCGGTGATCTTGCCGCTGGCCGACGGGATGTACCCGACGTGCGCGGACCCCACGAACGGAACCAGGTGGTGCTCGCACGAACTGAGCACCTCGATGTCCTTGACCAGCACCATCTCATCGTGGCCGAGGTCGAAGGTGGTGGTCAGCACGTCCTCCGGTTCCTGCCACAGGCCGGCGAATATCTCCCGGTAGGCGCGGGCGACCCGGGCCGGTGTCTCCCGCAGGCCCTCCCGGTCGGGGTCCTCCCCGACGGCGGTGAGGAGCTCGCGGACGGCGTCCTGGACCCGCTTCTCGTCGAACTTCCCGAGGGTGCCCTCGCCGTCCAGCGTCACCGGATCGGTCATGTGTGCCTCGTTTCTCGTGCCGGCCGCAGCAGAGAGCCGCGCCCCTGCAGGGTAGAACCCCGGGGGCGCGGCTTTGCATTCCGGGGCGCCGACGGTGATCGACGCCACTGGTGTCACGGCTCCTTGCGAGGATCCTCCACCAGCTCGACGGTGTCGGAGGCGGGGTCGGTCGGGCCGATCTCCTTGCCCTTCTCCAGCACCGGGTGCCCGCCGTTGGTCGAAACGGCGGCCGGCACGGAGACCGGCGGACGGGTCGACGGCGTGCGCCGGGTGGAACCGGTCCAGGCCGGGCGGGCCGGACGCTTCACGATCAGGGTGAAGATCTCGGCGATCTCCTCCTTGTTCAGCGTCTCCTTCTCCAGCAGCGCCAGCACGAGGTTGTCGAGCACGTCCCGGTTCTCCACCAGGATCTCCCACGCCTCGTTGTGCGCCGTCTCGATCAGGCTCTTGACCTCCTCGTCCACCAGTCCGGCGACCTCCTCGGAGTAGTCGCGCTGGTGGCCCATCTCCTTGCCCAGGAAGGGCTCGGAGTTGTCGGAGCCGAACTTGATCGCACCGAGTCGCTCGGTCATGCCGTACTGCGTGACCATCGCACGGGCGGTCGCGGTCGCCTTCTCGATGTCGTTGGCCGCACCCGTGGTGGGGTCGTGGAAGACGAGTTCCTCGGCCGCGCGCCCGCCCAGCATGTATGCCAGCTGGTCGAGCATCTCGTTGCGCGTGGTCGAGTACTTGTCCTCTTCCGGGAGGACCATGGTGTAACCGAGGGCACGGCCTCTGGAGAGAATAGTGATCTTGTGAACGGGGTCGGAGTTCGGTGAGGCCGCCGCGACCAGGGCGTGCCCGCCCTCGTGGTACGCGGTGATCTTCTTCTCCTTGTCGCTCATGATCCTGGTCCGCTTCTGCGGACCGGCCACGACGCGGTCGATCGCCTCGTCCAGGAAGTGGTTGTCGATCAGCTTCCTGTCGCTGCGGGCGGTGAGCAGAGCGGCCTCGTTGAGGACGTTGCTCAGGTCCGCGCCGGTGAACCCCGGTGTACGACGGGCCACGGCACCGAGGTCGACGTCCGCCTCGACGGGCTTGCCCTTCTGGTGCACCTTGAGGATCTCCAGCCGGCCCTGCATGTCCGGGCGGTCCACCGCGACCTGGCGGTCGAAGCGGCCGGGCCGCAGCAGTGCCGGGTCCAGGATGTCCGGCCGGTTGGTGGCGGCGATCAGGATGACGCCGCCCTTCACGTCGAAGCCGTCCATCTCGACCAGCAGCTGGTTCAGCGTCTGCTCGCGCTCGTCGTGACCGCCGCCCATGCCGGCACCGCGGTGGCGGCCGACGGCGTCGATCTCGTCGACGAAGACGATGGCCGGAGCGTTCTGCTTGGCCTGTTCGAACAGGTCCCGGACCCGGGATGCGCCGACACCGACGAACATCTCGACGAAGTCGGAGCCGGAGATCGAGTAGAACGGCACCCCGGCCTCACCGGCCACGGCGCGCGCCAGGAGCGTCTTACCGGTGCCGGGCGGGCCGTACAGCAGCACACCCTTGGGAATCTTGGCGCCGACCGCCTGGAACTTGGCGGGCTCCTGGAGGAACTCCTTGATCTCCTCGAGTTCCTCGCACGCCTCGTCCGCGCCCGCGACGTCCGCGAAGGTCGTCTTGGGCGTGTCCTTGGTGATCAGCTTGGCCTTCGACTTCCCGAACTGCATCACTCGGGAGCCGCCGCCCTGCATCTGGTTCATCAGGAACAGGAACACGACGATGATCAACAGGAACGGCAGCACCGACAGCAGGAACCCGACGAACATGCTCTGCTCGGTCGGGGCCACGGTGTAGCCGTCCGGCAGATCGCCGTTCTGGTACTGCGCCTGGAGCGCCTTCTGCAGGTCGACGCCCTGGTCGTCGATGTAGCTGGCCTTGACCTTGCTGGCGTCCTCGACCTTCTCGCCGTCCTTGAGGGCGATCTTGACGATCTGTTCGTCGCCGGTCGTGACCTCGGCCGAGGCGACCCGCTGGTCGCTGATCGCCTTGACGACCTGGCCCGTGTCCACCGTCTTGTAGCCGCCCGACGAGCTGACGACATTCATCAACACGACTACGGCGAGGACGGCCAGCGCGATCCACATGACCGGCCCGCGGAAGTATCTCTTCACGTCCATCCACACGGAGCGCTACGCACCCCGTCCCTCCTGCCACAGTGAGTTGAAAAAGCCTGACGTTCGGACGGTACCTCAGCATGTACGCGAGGCGCCGCCGCAGACGGGCATCGGATGCCCTCCCCCACCAACGGTAGGGGACGCCCATACGTTCCCGCGCGCCCAGGGGGGCGGCCCCGTACGGGTCAGCCGCCGTAGACGTGCGGTGCCAGGGTGCCGACGAACGGCAGGTTCCGGTACTTCTCCGCGTAGTCCAGGCCGTAGCCGACCACGAACTCGTTGGGAATGTCGAAGCCGACCCATTTCGTCTCGATCGCCACCTTCGCGGCGTCCGGCTTGCGCAGCAGGGCGCAGACCTCGAGCGACGCCGGACCGCGCGAGCCGAGGTTCGACAGCAGCCAGGAGAGCGTCAGACCGGAGTCGATGATGTCCTCGACGATCAGCACGTGCCGGTCCTGGATGTCGGTGTCCAGGTCCTTGAGGATGCGGACCACGCCGGAGGACTGGGTCCCGGCGCCGTACGACGACACCGCCATCCAGTCCATGGTCGCGGGCGTGCGCACGGCGCGGGCCAGGTCGGCCATCACCATCACGGCCCCCTTCAGCACGCCGACCAGGAGCACCTCCTTGCCCGCGTACTCGGCATCGATTTGCTCGGCCAGTTCGGCCAGCCTCGCGTCGATCTCTTCCTTACTGAGGAGCACCTGCTGAAGATCGGTGCCCATGTCTTTCTCGTCCACCCGGTGCCGCTCTCGCTCGATGTCGGTACGCCGGCCGCTGCCGCACCGCGTGCGCGGCCTGCGCCCCGGCCCGGCTCAGCTCTGCCGGATCACCAGTCTGCCACCCTGCCTGCGCACCTCGACCCGCCCCGGCAGATTGATGGCCCGCTGCCCCCGCCAGGCGGTCACCAGCCGGTCCATCTCCTCGACGTGCCGGGCGAAGAGCGACCCGGCCGGGGCACCTGCGGCGATGGCCGTGCGGCGCAGCACCCGGCGGCGAACGGCCGGCGGCAGGGCGAACAGGCGGGCCACGTCGAGTTCGCCCGCAGACCCGTCCTCCGGCCGGACGGAGCGTTCCGCCTCGTCCGTCCAGGCGTCGAGAGCGTCGGCGTCGTCCCGGGAGAGCTGCGCGGTGCGGGCCAGCGCCTCGATGACGCCGCGGCCCAGCGCCTTCTCCAGGATGGGCAGCGCCTCGTGCCGGACCCGGGAGCGGGTGAAGGCGGGATCGGTGTTGTGCGGGTCGTCCCACACCGGCAACGACTGCATCACGCAGGCCTTGCGGGTGGTCTGCCGGTCCAGCCTCAGGAACGGCCGACGGTAGCGTCCGTCCGGCCCGGAGATCGCGGCCATCCCGGAGAGCGAGCGGGTGCCGGAGCCGCGGGCGAGGCCGAGCAGCACGGTCTCGGCCTGGTCGTCGCGGGTGTGACCGAGCAGCACGACGGCGGCGCCGTGCCGCTCGGCGGCGGCGTCGAGGGCGGCGTAGCGGGCGTCGCGTGCTGCGGCCTCCGGGCCGCCGGCCCGGCCCACGGTCACCGTGAGGGCGTCGGCGTGGCCGAGGCCGAGGGAACCGAGGCGCTGGACCACCTCGGCGGCGCGGCCGGCGGAGCCGGGCTGCAGGCCGTGGTCGACCGTGACGGCACCGGCGCGGACACCGGCCCGTGGGGCCTCGAAGGCGAGGGCGGAGGCGAGCGCCATGGAATCGGCGC
>KI547038.1:313994-315748 GCA_000497405.1 Streptomycetaceae bacterium MP113-05
CGAGTGCCGTCCGGCCCTGGAGCGCGTCCCGCAGGACGTCGTGAAGAACGCGGCGGACCGCCAGGCGTATTGCGGCGACCGCGGGATGGGGACCCATGTCCGATTCACTTCCTCGAAGGAGAGTCTGAGCACACCGGTTGGCCACTCTTCCGGTCACGGTGAGTGTGCCGATGGTGACAGAGACGAGTGGCGTTCCCCGAGCATCGCACGCCGATCCCGCACCGGCGGTCCCTCGGACGGGTGATTACGCGGCGCCTCCGCCCCCTCCGGTCACTCACGAATGGGTCGCTCGCCCCAGGTCCTGCCCGGCGGACCGTCGAGGATCAGCCGACGACGTCGCCGGGGTACATTCCGGCCGAAGGGCTCCGAGGGAGAGCGTGCGTGCCCTGCGGGCGTCACCTCCCCCTGCAGCCCCCGGGGGGCGGCGACTGCCGCCCCCCGGGGGCTCCGCCCCCCGGGGGCTGCAGGGGAGTCGCGGGCCCGAGAAGATCCGCCTGACACGGCCTAGCGGTGCACCCTCGCCACCCAGTCCGCAGGTTCGGCGATCTCGGCCTTCGTCGGCAGGGTGTTCGGGGAGGTCCACACCTTGTTGAAACCGTCCATGCCCACCTCGTCGACGACGGTGCGCACGAAGCGCTCGCCCTCGCGGTACTGGCGCAGCTTCGCGTCCAGCCCGAGTAGCTTGCGCAGCGCCTGGTCCAGCCTTCCCGCACCACTCGCCCGGCGCTTGGTGAACTTCTCCCGGATCTCCGCGACCGAGGGCACCACCTGTGGGCCGACGCCGTCCATCACGTAGTCGGCATGCCCCTCCAGCAGCGACATCACGGCAGTCAGCCGACCGAGGATCTCTCGCTGAGCCGGCGTCTGCACCAGCTCCACGAAGCTGTGGTCGGCCTTGTCCTCACCGTCCTCCCCCTGGGGGCGGGCCCCGGTCAGGGACTGGGCGGCCTCCCGCAGCCGCTCCAGCAGCGTGGCGGCGTCCACATCGGTCTCCTCCAGGAACGCCTGGATCTCACCGCGCAGGTGGTCACGCAGCCAGGGCACGGCGGAGAACTGAGTCCGGTGTGTCTCCTCGTGCAGGCACACCCACAGCCGGAAGTCGTGCGGAGCGACGTCCAGCTCCCGCTCCACGTGCACGATGTTCGGTGCGACGAGCAGCAGCCGCCCTCCGCCGTCCGCGGCGCCCGGCAGGTTGCGGGTGACCGGCGCGAACGTCTCGAACTGGCCGAGCACGCGGGAGGCCAGGAACGACAGCAGCATGCCGACCTCCACCCCCGTCACCTTGCCGCCGACCGCACCCAGCACCGCGCCACCGGGGCCCGCCCGGCGCTCACGCATCCGCACCAGCAGGGGCGCCAGCAGCTCACGGAAACCCGCCACGTTGGCACGGACCCAGCTGGCGCGGTCCACGACCAGGACGGGCGCGTCCGCCGCGTCGCCGTTCGCCGAGGGCGGCTGCATGCGGGTGAAGCGCCGCACGTGCTCCTCGGAGGCGACGGCGTGCCGGCGCAGCTCGGCGACGACCTCGCGGGCCTCCTCCCGGCTGATCTCCGGCCCGGGCCGGACCAGCCGGGTCGCGGTCGTGACCGCGAGGTTCCAGTCGACCATCTGCACACCACCGACACTCGTCATGCCTTCACGGTACGTGCCCGCCGCGCGGTGCGGCAGCCGACGGAGCACAGGGCCCGCGCCCCGGCGTATCCCGGGCGTGGCCGGAGGACCGGGCGCCGGCGGTCAGCGGCAGGCGCCGGCCG
>KI547038.1:315758-318711 GCA_000497405.1 Streptomycetaceae bacterium MP113-05
AGGCCATGCGGTCCAGCGCCGCCTGCGCGCCGTACCGGTCCTTCGTCCCCGTCGTGAGGAACGCGAACGCAAGCATCCGCCCGTCGGCGTCGACGACCGTCCCGGCCAGCGTGTTCACACCGGTCAGGGTCCCCGTCTTCGCGCGTACGACGCCCGCCCCCCGCGCGCCGTCGTAACGGCCGTCGAGCGTTCCGGTGAAGTGGGCGACGGGCATCCCGGTGAGGACCACCCGCAGCTCCGGCCGCGCCGGACCGGCGGCGCGTGCGAGGAGCGCGGTGAGCAGTCCGGCAGAGACCCTGTCGCTGCGGTCCAGGCCGCTGCCGTCGGAGAAGCGGGCGCCGCGCACCGGCAGCCCCAGCTCGTCCAGTTGCGTGCGCACGGCCCCGCCCGCGCCGTCGAAGCTCGCGGGCTCCCCGGCGGCGAGGGCGGTCTGCCGGGCGAGTGCCTCGGCCAGGTCGTTGTCGCTGTGGGTCAGTGTCCGCTCCACGAGCCGGGAGACCGTCGCCGAACGGTGGACGGCGAGACGCTCGGCGTCACCTCCCGCGGTCGTCCCGGACGGACGGCCGGACACCTCCACCCCGTGGCTCTCCAGGCGGCGCGCGAACTCCCGCGCTGCCTCCAGGGCCGGGGCGGCGGCGCGCGGGGCGGGCCCGTGGTGGCTGTCGTCGAGCCGCGCCTCGTTCACCATCAGCGGGGTGACCGGTGCCAGGTTCTCGTTGGGGCCGATGGGGTGCCGGTCCGGGCCGGCGTACAGCGAGACGTCGTAGCCGAGTCGCACCGGGGGTGCGTCCTTGCGGCGTTCCAGCGCCCGAGCGGTGTCGGCGGCGAGCACGTCGAGGTCGTCCTCGGTGAGCGTCGGGTCACCCCCACCGACCAGCACGAGCCGGCCGTCGCCGGTCCGTACGACCGGCGTCTCGATGCGGTGCCCCGGACCTCGCGCGGACAGCACGGCGACCGACGTGGCGAGCTTGATGGTCGAAGCCGGGGTCGCCGGCCGTTCGGCGGCGGAACCGAAGAGCTGCCGACCGGTGACCGCGTCCACCACGGACGCGGTCACCACGGGCCCGAGCGCCGGATCGTCCAGCATGGGCTCGAGTGCGTCGGCGAGCGCGGTGGGCGTAGGGGCGGGCGGTGGCGCGTCGTCACCGGCGCCGGGCGTCGGGTCGCCCGGTACGGCGCCGAGCGCCCGCAACACCTCCGGCGCGCTGGGTGCCGGCTCGGGGAGCACCAGGTCCCCGGGACGGTGACCCTCACCGGTGTCGCCCTGCACGGTCCCTGCCCGCGCCCGCTCGGCCGTACGCTGTCCCGAGTCCCACGGTCCGGCCACGGCCACGGCCGTGAACGCGACCACGAGGCCGACGACTGCGGCGGTCGCGGAGAGCTGCCAGGTATGCCGCCGATGCGGCGGGGCGGACCGCCACCGCCCCCCGAACGCCGAGGTCACGTGCTCCACGCCGTGGCGCACACGTCTGCCCGCGGACGCGGCACGTGCCCGGATCGTGCCGTCAGGCATCGGTAAACCAGCCCCTTTCGCGAGCACGGACCTGCGTGAGGGACACTTAATCACCAGAACATGTGTTGATCACGGAGGAGCCTGCCTTGGAGTTCGACGTCGTCATCGAGATCCCGAAGGGGTCGCGGAACAAGTACGAGGTGGACCATGAGACCGGTCGCATCCGACTCGACCGCCATCTCTTCACCTCGACCGTGTACCCGGCCGACTACGGCTTCGTCGACAACACCCTCGGCGAGGACGGCGACCCCCTCGACGCGTTGGTGCTGCTCGACGAGCCCACGTTCCCCGGGTGCCTGATCAAGTGCCGTGCCATCGGCATGTTCCGCATGACGGACGAGGCAGGCGGCGACGACAAGTTGCTGTGCGTGCCGACGGCCGACCCGCGGATGGAGCACCTGCGGGACATCCACCACGTGAGCGAGTTCGACCGGCTGGAGATCCAGCACTTCTTCGAGGTCTACAAGGACCTCGAGCCGGGCAAGTCGGTCGAGGGCGCGGACTGGGTCGGCCGTGCCGACGCCGAGGCCGAGGTCGAGGCCTCCGTCAAGCGCCTCGAAGCTCAGGGCGGCCACTGACGGCCCCCCGCCGGGGGTGAGCCGAAGGTGGAGCGGTTCCCGTTCACAGGGTTCCGTGCCACGGGAGTTCCCCCCGGCCCCGCCCCGGGCCGTTCCCTTCGGGAGCGGCCCGTGCTCCGCCGTGCACGCGCTGCGCCCCCTGTGCGGGGACGGCCGGGCTCACCAGGGCGACCGGCTCCCGCATGACGACGGTGGACTCGGTGAAGTGGAACGAGGACGCACAGGGCGCAGGTGGCGGTCTCGGGCTCCGGCGACCGGCCGGGTTCCCCCTCTGCTCGCAGTCGGCGTACGTCCGCCTCGCGGGGTGGCGATCCGGCCGGCCCGCGACGAGGGTGAGGACGGCGGGGTGGCCCGTGCGGGTGCTGCGGCCCTCACACCTCACCTGACGGAGCGGACCCTGCGGGCGGTATCAGCTTCCCGGGGTTGAGTACGCCGTCCGGGTCGAGCGCCCGCTTCACCGCCCGCAGCACCTCGCCCCCCAGCGCACCGACCTCCTCGGCCATCCACGGCAGGTGGTCGGTGCCGACGGCGTGGTGGTGGGTGATGGTGCCGCCGTTCGCGGTGATCACGTCGCCGGCTGCGTGCTTGGCGCGCCGCCACCGGCCGGCCGGATCGCCGCCGCCGGCCGCCGCGACCGTGAAGTAGAGCGATGCGCCTTCCGGATAGATGTGCGAGATGTGGCAGTTGACCACCGGGGGCGTGCCGTCCACGGCGAGGGAACGCTTCAGCGCACCGGCGACGGCCTCCCGCAGGCCTGCCAGACGGCTCCAGGTGGTCGCCGTCTCCAGCGTTTCGGCAAGTACGCCCGCCCCGAGCAGTGCGTCGCGCAGGTAGGGCCCGGCGTAACGGCTGGGGCGGCCCC
>KI547038.1:318721-330321 GCA_000497405.1 Streptomycetaceae bacterium MP113-05
GCGACGGGCTCCTCCCCCAGGCAGGTGCCACCCGCGGCTCGCAGCGCGGCGGCGGTCTCTGCACGGCGGGCGGCGACCTGCACCGCGGTGCCCTCGTGTGCGACCACGGCCAGGCAGCCGTCGACCGTCTCCGCGCCGGACAGTGCCGCGTTGACGAAGGTCTCCGTCTCGTCGGAGAGCCGGACCAGAGTGGGCGGCACTCCGTCCTGGGCCAGTGAGCGCACCGCGTCGGTGCCGGTGGCGAAGTCGGGGAAGGTCCACGCCTCGTCGGACTGCTCGGCGGGGACGGGCCGCACCCGCAGGGTCACCTCGGTGATCACGCCGAACGCGCCCTCCGAGCCGAGCAGCAACTGCTTGAGATCGGGTCCGGCGGCGGAGCCCGGCGAGCGCCCGAGGTCGAGGGTTCCGCGCGGAGTGGCGGCACGCAGGTTCAGCACCATGGTGTCGAACCGGCCGTATCCGGCGGAGGACTGGCCGGAGGAGCGGGTCGCGGCGTACCCGCCGAGGGTGGCGTACTCGTAGCTCTGCGGCTGGTGGCCGAGCGTCAGCCCGTGGGCGGCGAGGAGTTCTTCGGCCTCCGGGGTGCGCAGACCGGGCTGGAACGTGGCGGTGCGGGAGACCGGGTCGACTGCGAGGAGGCGGTTCATACGGCGCAGATCGAGGCAGATCACCGCGTCGAAGCCGGGGTGCAGCGGCTCCACACCGCCGACGACGCTGGTGCCGCCTCCGAAGGGTACGACCGCCACGCGGTGCCCGGCGCACACCCCGAGCACGGCGAGTACCTGGTCGTGCGACTGCGGACGGACCACCGCGTCGGGTGCGTCCGCGACGTCGCCCGCACGGCGGCGCAGCAGGTCGGGCGTGCTCCTGCCCCCGGCACGCCGGACCCGCGAGGCGTCCGAGACGTCCACGTGGTCCTCGCCGACGACGGAGACGAGGGCTTCGCGGGCCGGGGCGGGCAGGGCGGAGGGCGGAACGGCGAGCGCGGCCTCCTCGGCGGCGGGTGCGTCGCGGAGTTCCACGCCGAGGACGGAGGCGACCAGGCCGCGCACGGACTCGGGGAGGGCGGCGGCACGGTCCGGGTCGCCCCAGGCGTTCCAGGACATCTCACCGGCCGGGGTACTGGGCGTCGTCATGCGTTACAGTCTTACACGTGATGTCAATTAGGAATGGCCTTTCGGAGCCGGAGCCGGGTGACGGGCCATCGGATCCGGTCGCCGGCTCTCTGCTCGACGCCGCTCACGACTGCATCGCCGCCTTCGGACTGCGCCGCCTCACCCTCACCGACGTGGCCCGGCATGCGGGCGTCAGCCGCCCCACGGTCTACCGGCGCTGGCGGGACATCAACACACTGGTCGCCGACCTGCTCACCCGCGAGATGCGCGCCGCGCTGCTGACCGCCGCGCAACAGTCCGGACCGGCCGACGGACCGGGCGGCGTTCGCGAACGGCTGGTGCGTGAGTCGTCCGAGCTGCTGCGGGCGCTTCGTGGCCACCCGCTGCTGGCCCGGATTCTGGAGACCGAGCCCGAGGCACTGGTGACGTACACCTTCCAGCGACTCGGCTCCAGCCAGCGTGGTGCCCTGGAGCTGATCCGTCCCCAAATCACCGCAGGTCAGGCAGACGGCACCATCCGCCCCGGGAACCCCGACGAACTCGCCCGCATGGTGATGCTGCTGGTGCAGACCACCGCCCAGTCCTGGCGGCTCGTCGACGACGTGCTCCCCCTGGACCGACTCACCGGAGAACTGCGCCACCTGCTGGATTCGTACCTTCGTCCCGTGGAGGCCTGATCAGTCATGCCCGCAGCCCCGCCCGCCGCCGCGAGTCCGAGCGCTGCGGCCTCGCTGAACGCCCACCGCCGCCGCCGCGACCTGGAGCGGATCGCGGACCGCCCGGAGGTGGACCTGCTGGTGGTCGGCGGCGGGGTCACCGGCACCGGCATCGCTCTGGACGCAGCCGCCCGAGGACTGTCGGTACTGCTGGTGGAGCGGCACGACCTGGCGTTCGGCACCAGTCGCTGGAGTTCGAAGCTCGTGCACGGCGGTCTGCGCTACCTCGCACGGGGGCGGCTCGGCATCGCCTACGAGAGCGCACAGGAGAGGCACGTGCTGATCTCCCGCACCGCGCCCCACTTGGTGCGGGCGCTGCCGATGCTGCTGCCGCTGCACGAGAACGTCGGCCCCGCACAGGCGGCGATGACCCGGGCAGGCTTCGTGCTCGGCGACGCGCTGCGCGTCGCCGCGGGGACGCGCAGCGGTGTGCTGCCGCGGACCCGTCGGGTCTCTCGGGAGAGGGTGCTCGACCTCGCTCCGGCCGTCCGGGCGCACGGGCTGCGCGGCGGGCAGCTGGCCTACGACGGTCAACTGGTCGACGACGCCCGGCTGGTCGTCGGCCTCGCCCGTACGGCGGCCCGGGAGGGCGCGACGGTGCTCACCCGCTGCTCGGCGCAGGAGCTGCACGGACGCGGCGCCGTGCTCCGGGACGAACTCACCGGCGAGAGGCTGGAGGTACGGGCCCGCGCGGTGGTGAACGCGGCGGGCGTGTGGGCGGACCGGCTGGTCCCCGGGGTCCGGCTGCGGCCCAGCCGGGGCAGCCACCTGGTGCTCGGAGGTCAGCGGTTCGGCGGCCTGCGCACCGCGCTGACCGTCCCGGTGCCCGGCGCGCTCGGCCGGTTCGTGATGGTGCTGCCGCAGGAGGACGGGGACCGGGTGTACGTCGGTCTCACGGACGAGCCGCTGGACGGTCCAGTGCCGGACGTGCCCACGGTGCCGGAGTGCGACGTCGACTTCCTGCTCGACGTCGTCGGCGGCGTACTCGACGTGCGGTTGCGACGGGAGGACGTGATCGGCGCGTACGCCGGGCTCCGGCCGCTGCTGGACACCGGGGGCGGTTCCGGGGCGAGCGCCGACCTCTCCCGCCGGCATGCGGTGCTCACCTCGCCGGACGGCGTGGTCACGGTGGTGGGCGGCAAGCTGACCACGTACCGGCGGATGGGACAGGACGCGGTCGACACAGCCCTCGCAAACGCCGACATGACGGCGGGTCCGTGCCGCACGGACCGGCTCCCGCTGATCGGTGCGGGCTCCGCTGCCATGCTGGCGCGGGTACCGGCACCTGCACGGCTGGTGGCCCGGTACGGGACGGAGGCACCCGCCGTGCTCGGCTCCGGGGCCGCGACAGAGGTCGCGGCCGGCGTCACGGAGGCGGAGCTGGCATGGGCCGTGCGGTGCGAGGGGGCGCTGGACGAAGCGGACGTCCTGGATCGGCGCACGAGGATCGGACTGGTGCCCGTGGACCGCGACCGCGCCCTTCGCGCGGCGCGTGCCGCCCTCTCTCGCGACCGCGGACCGGAGTCGTCGCGGAACGTGTGAAGGCCCCGGATCCGGGCGGGCACCAGTGGGCCCTTCAGAACCGGGGCACTTCACGTCCAGCGTGGTCAGTCGATCTCGTTCTCCTGGCCGACCTCGCACTCCAGCTCCACCGAGCGGTCCGAGGAGGCCTCGCCCTCGCCCTCGCCGAGCACGCCGACGCCCACGCCCACGTTGATGTCGCCTATCAGGGAGTTCGACGTCTGCTCGACGGACTGCGCGCAGAGGGCGCCGTTCTCCTGCCCGAACTCGACGACGGGGGACGGGCCGTGGGAGGCGACGGCGGTGCCGGCACCGGCGATGCCGAGCCCGGCGGCAAGGGTGACGACGGCGGCAGCAGTGCGAATCTTGCGCATGAGTTTCTCCTGACTCAGACGATCGCCACGAGCCGATCGCTCGTGGTCGGACACGAGGAGAATCGGCTCGAAAGGCGCGGCCCTTGAGCGAGGAGCACCCGGCCCACCCGATCGGCCGGAGAAACGCCGAGCAGAGTTGCTTGACAACGGAAGAGCAGGTCCCCTCACCACCCCCTGCAACGGGAGGGGGTGGCACTCGACCGGCGCATCGTCACCGGGCGGTCGGCCACCGGGAGTGGTCGACTGGTACGAGGCCGCGGATGCCGCGGCCGGAATCCGAGTCGAGACGAGGTGCGCGGTGGCAGGCGAGACTCCCACTCCCCAGTACACGGTCCCCGGGATGACCGGAGCCCAGGGCGGCCGGGTCATCGCCCTGCTCCGCGGGCGGCTGCACGCGCTGAACGATCTGGCTCTGACACTCAAGCACGTCCACTGGAACGTCGTCGGACCGCACTTCATCGCCGTGCACGAGATGCTCGACCCGCAGGTCGACGCCGTCCGCGACATGGTCGACAAGACCGCCGAACGCATCTCCACACTCGGCGGCTCTCCTCCCGGCACGCCGGGCGTACTGGTCGCCGAGCGCGGTTGGGAGGACTACTCGGTCGGCCGTGCCGAGGCCCTCGATCATCTGGGCGCACTCGACCTCGTCTACACCGGTGTCATCGAGGACCACCGGCAGGTGGTGCGCGACACCGACGAACCCGACCCGATCACCCAGGACCTGCTCATCGAGCAACTGCGGGAACTGGAACTGTTCCAGTGGTTCGTGCGCGCGCATCTGGAGAGCGCGGGCGGCACTCTGAGCACAGCGGGCGCCGACACCGAGGCGCACGCCGCCGAGCAAGCCGGCCGCCGGTCCCACCGGCAGCCCTGAGCCGGGCGGACGCGGTAAATGAGCCACAGTGACGGGTCCGAGAGCGCCGACCCCGACCCCGAGAACACCCCCGGGCTCTCGCCCCGGGGAGAGATGCAGCAGGGCGACACCCCGCCTGCCGAGGGGAGCACGCTCGACGCGGGGCCGCCCGAGACCCACAACCCCGTGCGGGGCTGGGCCGCCGGCCCGCTCATCCTGATCGCGGTCCTGTGCCTGCTGATGGCCAGCTTCTTCATCGCCAGGCTCGTCCTGACCCTGTGATCAGGGGGCGTCGACCGTGGGACCGGGTGGGCACGCGTCCCGGTGGCCGACGACGCGGGTGCACCGGGGAGGACGTGCGCACTGCACCGTCCGAGCGTAGTGCACGGATCGACCGTCGCCGTCCGGAACCGGACCCGACCGGCTGGGTCCCCCCGGGTCCTGACTCCGGCGGGGCCACCTCCCACCGCTCTCCTCCGCTGTGCGGGGACGTGCGACCGGAAACACTGGGGGAATCCCCAGGTTCGCCCCCCCTCCCGTCGGGCACAGGGACGGTACGGCCGTGCCGAACGGCTCACCGGCCGTGCGGAGACCGGCCCGGTGAGCGGGCCGGACCGTTCGGCACCAGAGGAGGGAACCCCCATGACCACTGCCGGCTGGCTCGTGATCATCCTGTCCATCGTCGTCGGGGCGTGGTTCGCCGTGTGGATGACCCGGCGGAAGCGCTGACGACGGCCCGGCGGTCTGCCGGGCCTGCCGGGCCTGCCGGGGAGGCGGTTACCCGCGGGGTATGTTCTGTTCGGCCCAGACCACCTTGCCGGACGCCGTGCGGCAGGAACCCCAGCGACGGCACAGCATGTTGATCAGCTGCAGTCCGCGGCCGCCCTCGTCGCTGACGTCCGCGTGCTGGATCTGCGGCAGGTCCGGGCCGGTGTCGGACACCTCGACCATCAGCCGCTCGTTGCGCAGCAACCGGAGCTGACCGGGGCCGCCCCCGTACCGCAGCGCGTTGCCGACCAGTTCGCTGACGACCAGTTCCGTCACGTCGGCGAGCTCGCCGAGACCCCACTCCTGAAGCTGGTCGGTGATCAGGCGCCTGGCGGAGGAGGCCGCAGTGCCCCCCTCAGGGAGGTCCCAGATCCGCAGATCGGTCCCGGACGCGGGCCCGCATCCCACGGCGACCAGCAGCACCGCCTCGTCGAAGCGGCCGTCGCCCGCAGGCGCGGCGGCGAGCAGACCACCGTCCGCCAACTCTTCCGGGGTCATCTCCGCGACGGCCGCCCGCAGCCGTCCCAACTGCGCGTCGACGTCCTCGGTGCGCGTCTTCACCAGGCCGTCGGTGTAGAGCAGCAGACTACTGCCGGGGGCGCTCACCAGTCGCAGAGGGTCGTACGGGATGACGCCGGTGCCCAGCGGGGCCCCCGTCGGCACGTCGAGGAACCGTGGCTCGCCGCCCGGGGATTCGACCAGCAGCGGCGGCGGATGCCCGGCGCTGGCCAGGGTGTAACCGCCGTCCGCCGGGTCGTAGACGGCGCACAGGCAGGTCGCGACCTGATCGTCCTCCAGATCGCGGGTGGCCAGGTCGAGCCGGGCCAGGACGCGGTCGGGCGCGATGTCCAGGGTCATCAGGGTGCGCGCCACGGAACGGAGCCGGCCCATGGTTGCGGCGGCCGGAAGGCCGTGGCCCATCACGTCGCCGACGACCAGGGCCGTACGGCCGCTGGGCAGGGCGACGACGTCGTACCAGTCCCCGCCGACGCCCCGCGCGTCGACCGCGGGCGCATAGTCCGTGGAAACCCTCAGGCCCGGGGTGTTGGGGGTGGCCCGGGGCAGCAGACTGCGCTGCAGCGACACCACGTGCTCGCGTTCACGTCCGTAAAGCCGCGCGTTGTCTATGTAGACGGCAGCCTTGGAGGCAAGCTGTTCGGCGAGTACGAGGTCGGTGCCGGTGAACGGAGGGCTGGCGCCCGCGCGGACGAAGTCGGCGGAGCCGAGCAGCACACCGCGTGCGATGAGCGGCACCGCCATGTAGCTGTGCACACCCTGCCGGCGCATCGCGGCGGCGGCGCTGTCGGTGGGCGCCACCCTTTCAAGGTCCCCGTCCGTCATCCGGCTGACCATCACCGATTCGCGGGCACCCAGGCAGCGAGTGGTCAGCAGCGTCTCGCGGCGGTGCTCCCGGTCGACGATCTCACCGACCGGTGACGGCTCCAGCTCGCGCAGCGACTCGACGGCCGCCACCGCGATCGCACGGGTCACCGGCACGCCGGTGCCGACGGCGTGGTCGCCCTCCTCGCCGAGCAGCACGGATTCCAGCAGGTCGACGGCGGCGGCGTCGGCGAGCCTCGGCACCACGTACCCGGCGAGTTCCTGTGCCGTCCGTTCCAGATCGAGGGTGGTGCCGATCCGGGTGCCCGCAGCGTTGAGCCAGCCGAGCCGACTGCGGGTGGTGAACCCCTCGTCCCGTTCGGAGAGGGTGCGGCGGGCACGGAGACGCCGGGCTGCGGAGCTCGTGCCGAAGGCGGCTCCCTGCGCGGACAGACGACTGGTCAGGCGCCGGGCGCGGCTGCCGCCGTTCACCGTGCTGGCCTCCCGTCGCGCCGATCGACGCCATGCCGACTCCAGTGTGCCCCCCGTGCCGGAGACCTCGCCTGCTGGGACGCCATGGTAGTCACGCAGCCCGTGTTACGGCCCCGATCTCGCGAGGGGAGATGGAACCGAGACCACCGGAACGTCCCGGCCGGGGGCGGGTGGCGTCAGTCCCGGCGTCAGAAGCCGCGAGTCCGCTTCGCGGCTCTGCGGCCCGGGAGCGGCGCTTCGACGCCCGGGGTCTTGATGAACAACCGCGCCAGTTCACCACCCAGGTTGACGCCGATCGCGATGGCCAGGGCGAGTGCGATGGCGCGGGCGATGCTCGCCACCCCCGAACCGACGTCGCCCTGCGCGACGAAGAGCAGACCGAAGTAGGTCGCACTACCCGGCAGCAGCGGACCGATGGCCGCCGTGATGTAGGGCAGCGACGACGCGAACTGGTAGCGGGAGGCCAGCTGTCCGAAGAGGCCGACCAGTCCGGCCGCGGCGAAGGTGGAGGCGACCGCGTTCAGCTCGGCCACGTCGTGCATGGCGCCGTAGACCAGCCACGCCACGCCGCCGTTGAGGGTGGCGAGCAGCACGGTGTGACGCTCCTGCTGCAGCAGTACGCAGAACGCCAGTACCAGCAGCATCGCCGCGACGAGCTGGACCTCGGGCCGCTCGATGTGCCGCTGGTCGTAGGGGACGAGCTTCGCGCCCAGCTCGGCGCCCGCGTAGAGCACGAGCAGCACGCCGCAGACGATGGCGACGATCAGGTACACGACCTCCAGCAGCCGCGCGGAAGCTGTGATGTAGAAGCCAGTGAGGCCGTCGTGCACCGCCGCGACCAGGGCTCTGCCGGGGATCAGGGCGAACAGCCCACCGGTGATCACCGCACCCGCGCGGATCTCGGCCGTGAGGCTGGAACTCACCAGCGAGACGGTGACCCCTATCGCAGCGGGCGGCATCGCCGCGGCAACGAACTGGTAGAACTCCGGCAGTCCGCGCCCGGAGGAGAACCAGGCCAGCCGGTCGCCGAGCATCGCCCCCAGTGCGGCCAGCAGGAACACCAGCCAGCCGCCACCGACCAGCAGGGAGGCGGCGCCGGCCAGCAGCCCGCTGGCTACGGTGAGCGCGCCCTTGGTGTACGGGTGCCGGTTGCGGCGGATCCGGGCCAGCCGCCGGTACGCCTCCTCCAGCGTCACCTCGCCGTGCGAGATGTCCGTGACCAGCTCGAAAACCGCCGCCAGACGGGTGTAGTCGGTGCCGCGCCGGCGCACCGTGCGGCTGAGCGTGACCGGGTCCTCGACGAGTGACGGCTGGTGGGCGACCGACAGCAGGGTGAACGTGACGGTGGGCTCGCAGCGATCGAGCCCGAACGCGTGTGCGACACCGAACATCGCCGCCTCGACGTCCTCCGCACCCTCGCCCCCGGCCAGGAGCAACTCCCCGATACGGAGCGTCATGTCGAGCACGCGCGGCACGGACGGGCCGCTCTCGCCCTCCTCGGTGCGGGTTGGACGCTCCGGCGCCGGGCGCTCGGCCAGCGGCATGCGGACCATCGTCCGCATGCGGTCCTGCCAGGGCAGACCGGGCCTGTCCAGCACGCCCACCGCCGGGAAGCCGTCAGGCGGGGTGAAGTGACTGCCGGGTTCGTACCCCGTCTGCGCGCGCAGACCCTCAGGGATCGTGAACTCCGAAGTGTGGTGCTCCTCTTCGGGAGGCGGCGGCAGCGGCACCCCCTGCGGCGGGGTGAAGGCGCTGCGCGCCTCGTCCGACTGCGGTTTCGCGTCCTCCGCCTGCGCGTCGGCGCCGTTCCACCTGGTCTCCCCGGCCACTGTCCTCCTGCTCCTTCGGTGCTGGGCGCCCACCCTGGGCACCGAGGGGGAGAACGCCGGATCCGGCCCCCGCCGTTCCCGGGAAGCACCGCTCGAAACTGCGATATGCGTCACAAGCCGCGCGTCGGGGGAAACACCATGCCGAGGTGATGTGTATCCCGCAGCCCCGGTCGGCATGCCGCATACCCCCGCATACCCCAGAAGGAGTGAAACCCCCTGTCGGGGATGTCACGTACCGAGCCGGGAGAACCGGCGCACCAGGCCGACCACGTCCTCCTCCTGGCTGGAGCGTGGCCGCCGGCGCTGCCGGCGGTGGCCAAGGAACTGCCGACATCCCGCGCCTGGTTGCCGAACAGCTCGCGCAGGGCGAGCACGGTGGCGGAGAGCGGGTTCCACTCGGCGACCGTGCCCGTCCAGCGCGGCATGGTACCGGGCGGGACGGCCCGGTGTGGGGCGTCCTGATCCGCCCCCGTCAGCCACACCCCGAGGGAGCTACCCGAAGGCGTCCCAGTCCGGCTCCGGCATCGCCCCGGTCTCGAAGACCAGGTCGAACGCCCCCTTGCCGTCGATGGACTCGCGGATCACGTCGGCGTGCCCGGCGTGCCGCGCGGTCTCCTCGATCAGGTGCAGCAGCGCCCAGCGCCACGAGCGCTCGCCGCCCGCGTCCCAGGGAGCGGGCGGGACGTGGAAGGTCTCGTTCACCGAGGGCAGAGCACGCACCGCAGCCTCCGTCTCACGGGCCACCTCCGCGTACAGCTCCAGCAGGGCTTCCGTGGTCTCGCCCTCGTCCGGGGCGAAACTGGCCTCCCACTCCTGGCTCGCCGCATCGAAGTCCCGGACCTCGCCGCGCATCGTCCGCAGCCAGCCCCGCTCGCCGTGGGCCAGGTGCTTGAGCACGCCCAGCACGGAGAGGGCGCTGGCGGAGGGAACGCTGCGGGCCTGCTCCTCGGAGAGGCCGTGCAGGGCGCGGCGGACGCCGCCGCGCTGGGCCTCCAGATACGCCAGGAGCGCGCCGCGCTCGTCCCCCGGGGCTTCGCTCTCCACCACGACCGGCATGTTCGCCACCTCTCGTACGGGCCACCTGCCGGCTTCTCGACGCCGGAGCCGGGGGCGGCCTTCTCTCTGTGTCACCCGTCACGGTAGGCAGCGCTGCGGACGGATCCGGTCCTCAAGGAGCGGGACGCGGCCGTACCGAGGGACCGGTCACGGTCGTGCAGGGGAACAGGAATCAGACGAGGCGGCGGAGGTGGAGCAGGTGGTCGCGGGTCTCCGCGGCGGGGCGGCCGTACTGCACCAGGCGGGAGAGGACGCCGTCGTAGCGTTCGACCTCGTCCGCCTTGTCCAGGTAGAGGGCGCTGGTGAGCTGTTCGATGTAGACGATGTCGGAGAGGTCGGACTCCGGGAAGCGCAGCAACGTGAAGGCCCCGCTCTCGGCGGAGTACGCGCCGGCGCCGAGGGGGAAGATCCGGAGGGTGACGTTGTCCCGTTCGGAGAGCTCGGCGAGGTGCTCCAGCTGGCGTTCCATCACGGCCGTGCTGCCGAAGGGCCGGCGCAGCGCGGACTCGTCGAGGACGCACACGAACTGCGGAGGACTGTCGCCGAGCAGCAGTCTCTGTCGCTCCATCCGCAGCGCGACCCTGCGTTCGACCTCCTCGTCGGGCAGTCCGGTCCTGCCACTGGTGACGACGGCTCTGGCGTACTCCTCGGTCTGCAGCAGAC
The DNA here is from genome assembly GCA_000497405.1 of Streptomycetaceae bacterium MP113-05. Classification (GTDB taxonomy): domain Bacteria; phylum Actinomycetota; class Actinomycetes; order Streptomycetales; family Streptomycetaceae; genus Streptomyces. The sequence continues at coordinate 329,432 of KI547038.1, forward strand.
CGTGGACGTACTGCACCTCGTAGGTGTTGATGTGGGAGGCGGCGCCCTCCAGTCCCACGTAGGTCTGGAACCAGCCGGGCAGCACGTCGCTGTAACTGTGCCACCAGCCGGCCTTGTTGGCATCCCGGGCCAGGTCCAGCAGCGGCTCCCGGTCACCGGTCTCGGTGACGCCGTAGAGAGTCAGCAGGTCCTCGACGTCGCGGGCCTTGAAGCCGACGCGGCCGAGCTCCATACGGCTGATCTTGGACTCCGAGGCGCGGATCGACCACCCTGCGGCCTCCCGGGTCACTCCGCGTGCCTCACGCAGGCGCCGCAACTGGGAGCCGAGCAGGATGCGGCGGACCATCGAGCCGCTCGTGTGCTGCGCGGCGCCGTCGGCGCCGTTCACCGTCCTGGTGTCCATCTTCGTCAACCTCCACCCCTGACCGCTGGGCAGTCTGTCATCTCCGGGCTCCGTTGCGTGCCCGTGTGGTTACACACAAATGAAAGTCTCATATGCACGTGCATCTGCCCTTGCATCTGTACGGCGCATTCGGAAGCATGGCATCGCACAAGTGCACGCGCAGCCAGGGGAGTTGAAACGTCGACGAGCGCGGTGCAACCGCCCGGAGACCACGGACGACCGCAATCGACCAGGGTCGTTCACGAACGCACACGCCAGGAGTGGCACGTCATGGGGACCGAAGGACCGACTGCCGTGATCGAGCCGTTACGGCGCGGCCTACCACCGCTCGGTTCCGGCACGTTGTCCGGCTCCGCCACCTGTGCGCTGCCGCCACGGCACGACGCCGTCCGCAGCGCCCGGGACTTCACCCGTAGGACCCTTCAACGCTGGCAGATCGCCCGGGACCTGGACGAGATCGCGCTGGTGGTCTCCGAACTGGTCACCA
>KI547038.1:330398-351163 GCA_000497405.1 Streptomycetaceae bacterium MP113-05
GGGCTGAGCGAGGAGCTGCGGGACCTGGCAGAGTTCGCCGACCTCGACGCCCTGGAGGCCTGTCCGGGGCTGGCGGCGGAGTCCGGGCGGGGCCTCTACCTGGTGAACTCGTTCAGCGACGACTGGGGCTGGCACCGGCTGACCGGCACGCGGCCCGGCAAGGTGGTCTGGGCCATGTTCCGCTTCCCGCCCGGCATCCGAGGCTGACGCACCACTTCTCTGCCCGGCCGCTCTCGGCCGTTCTCACAGCGGCCCACGGGAACGGCCCGGGCACCACGGGATCAGTCGCACACCAGATGGTCGAACTCCCCTGCCTTGACTCCCAGCAGCATGGCCTCCATCTCGGCCGGCGTGTAGACCAGCGCCGGGCCGCCGGGGAAGCGGGAATTCCGCACCGCCACGTCCCCCCCGGGCAGCCTGGCGAATTCCACGCAGGTTCCCTGCTGGTTGCTGAACCGACTCTTCTGCCATCGGACATCGTGGAGGTCTGCGGCGGTCATTCCGTTGTACGGGTGAGGCATTTCCATCTCCGTGAGGTGCTGGGAGGTTGGGGCCCGCACGGCGCGGACGGTTCAACTGCCGGGAATCATAACCACGTTGTGGCCCCGGTCGCATACATTTCTATCCATGCACGACGCGCGGTCGTGGGCCCATCACAGCCGGTCAGAGGCCCGGCGGGGCGAGTTCCGGAGAAACGGAATTCCTCTCACCTGCTACGGGTGCGTTGTGCATGCACTGCATGACGGAACGTCGATATCACCAGTAGAAATCAGGCCCCCCACCAGAACTACGGAGCAATGGGGGATTGGCGAATCACTTACCGTGAGCCACCTGAAAATCTCCGGGTGCGGTCTGTCGCCGCGGGGCGCAGCATCGTGATCAGGCGCGATCAGGCCCGGTCGCGTACTGCCGCCCTCGCGCGGGGTACCAGTACGACAGGGGTCGAACACCAGGACGACCCGTACGGGAGGTGGCTGCCGTGGGGACACGCACCGGGGACGACATCCGGCCGAGACGCCACCGGCTGCGGTACCGGCACCCGGCCGCGGTGGCCTGCCTGCTGGCTCTCACGCTGGCCGCCGGTGCATGCACCGGGCAGGACGAGGGCGGGGAGGACGCCACCACCTCACCGCCCCGGCCCACCTCGCAGCCCAGCTCGACGCCGTCCACCACCGCTCCCCGCACCTCCCCCTTCACCGGAAAGGAAGGCCCCCAGCACGGGGTGCTGGCCGTCAAGCTCGCCAACACCGCCGCAGCCCGGCCGCACACCGGCCTGCAGGCCGCCGACCTCGTGTACGTGGAGCAGGTGGAGGGCGGCCTGAGCCGGCTCATGGGTGTCTACGCGGGCCGTACGCCCGCCCGGGTCGGCCCGGTGCGCAGCGCCCGCGAATCGGACCTGGAACTGCTGCGCCAGTTCGGCCACCCGGCGCTCGCCTACTCGGGCGTGCGCAGTGCGCTGAAGGACGACCTGCGGAAGGCGCCGCTGAGCACGGTCTCCGCAGGACAGGCCCCGGACGCGTACCTGCGCCTCTCCGGCCGTCCCGCACCGAACAACCTGTACCTGCGTCCCGCTGCAGCCCTGCGCGCCGCGAAGGACGCGAGCAAGCCTCGTGACATCGGCTTCCGCTTCGGGCCGGCCCCGGACGGGGGCGAGAGGAACCACTCGCACACCGTGCACTACCCGGCGGCGAGCTTCGGCTTCGACTGGTCGGCAGGAAAGGAGCGCTGGCTGGTCTCGATGGACGGAGTCCCGGCGCGCGGATCGAACGGCGACCGGCTCGGCGCACCCACGGTGGTCGTCCAGTACGTGACCATGCGGCCGTCGCAGTTCCGTGACGTGGCCGGGGCGGTCACCCCGTACATCGAGAGCGTCGGCTCCGGCCGGGCGAAGGTGCTCCGTGACGGGAAGGCGTACGACGCGCGCTGGAGGCGCCCCTCGGCCTCGGACGGCACCGCCTTCACCCTTCCCGGGGGCAAGCGGATGCCGTTCGCCACCGGCCAGGTGTGGGTCGTGTACGCGGAGCGCTGAGCCCGACGTCCCCCTCCTGGCATACCGTGGCCACGCCGCCATCTTGACTTCAAGTGATGTTGAAGTTCTAGCCTCGGCGCTGTCACACCCGGCGGGACCAGACGGAGGACTCACCCCGATGAGCATGGAGATGACCGCGTGGAGCGCCCTGCACCACGCGCGCAACGCCAAGGACGGCGAGCAGCCCTACTCCCGGGAGACGCTCGGCCGCATCGTGCGCTTCGCCCGACCGCACCATCGCCGGATCGCACTCTTTCTGGTGCTCAGCAGTGTGGTCGCCGGGCTGGCAGTGGCGACGCCGCTGCTCGCCGGCTGGGTCGTGGACGCCATCGTGCACCAGGCCGCCACCGGTACCGTGTTCGGCCTGGCCGCGGTGATCGCAGGGGTCGCGGTCGCCGAGGCGGTCGCCGGCATCGCGACCCGCCGGCTGTCCGCCCGGATAGGCGAGGGCCTGATCCTCGACCTGCGCACCGCCGTCTACGACCACGTGCAGCGGATGCCCGTGGCCTTCTTCACCCGGACCCGCACCGGGGCCCTGGTCAGCCGCCTCAACAACGACGTGATCGGCGCCCAGCGCGCCTTCAGCGGTGCTCTCTCCGGCGTGGTCAGCAACCTCGTCACCCTGCTCCTGACACTGGTGGTGATGCTGACCCTCTCCTGGCAGATCACCCTGCTGGCCCTGGCACTGCTGCCGGTCTTCGTTCTGCCCGCACGGCGGATGGGCACCCGGCTCGCCCTGATGGAGCACGAGCGCGCGGCTCACAACTCGGCCATGAGCACCCAGATGACCGAACGGTTCTCCGCACCCGGCGCCACCCTGGTGAAGCTCTTCGGGCGCCCGGCGGAGGAGTCCGCCGAGTTCGCCGCGCGTGCGCAGCGGGTGCAGGACATCGGGGTGCGCACCGCGATGCTCCAGCACTACTTCATCACCGCCCTGACCCTCGTCTCCGCACTCGCCCTCGCCCTGGTCTACGGGCTGGGCGGCTTCTACGCGCTGCGCGGCACCCTCGATCCGGGCTCGGTGGTCGCCCTCGCGCTGCTGCTGACCCGTCTCTACGCCCCGCTCACCGCGCTGGCCGGCGCCCGGGTCGAGGTGAGCAGCGCCGTGGTGAGCTTCCAGCGGGTCTTCGAGGTGCTCGACCTCGAGCCGCTGATCGCCGAGCCCGCCGACCCGGCGACCGTGCCGGAGGGCGGGGTGGCCGTCGAGTTCGACGACGTCCGGTTCTCGTACCCGTCGGCCGAGAAGGTCTCCCTCGCCTCACTGGAGGAGGTCGCCACCCTGGACCAGCGCGGCGGCGAGGAGGTGCTGCACGGCGTCTCGTTCCGCGCCGAGCCCGGGCAGATGATCGCCCTGGTCGGTTCGTCCGGCGCAGGCAAGTCCACCCTCGCCCAGTTGGTACCGCGGCTCTACGACACGGACAGCGGCGCCGTACGGCTGGCCGGCACCGACGTGCGGGACCTGAGCGCCGAGTCGCTGCGGCAGACCCTCGGCATGGTCACCCAGGACGGTCACCTCTTCCACGAGACCATCCGGGCCAACCTGCTGCTCCCCCGGCCCGACGCCGAGGAGGAGGAACTGTGGGAGGCTCTGCACCGCGCACGGCTGGACGACCTGGTCACCACCCTGCCAGACGGTCTCGACACGGTCGTCGGCGAACGCGGCTACCGGCTGTCCGGCGGCGAACGCCAGCGGCTGACCATCGCCCGCCTGCTGCTCGCCCGGCCCCGGGTGGTCATCCTCGACGAGGCCACCGCCCACCTGGACTCGACCTCCGAGGCGGCGGTGCAGGAGGCGCTGGCCGAGGCCCTGCACGACCGCACGTCCCTGGTCATCGCGCACCGGCTGTCGACCGTGCGAGCGGCCGACCAGATCCTCGTGCTGGAGGAGGGGCGGGTCGTGGAACGCGGCACCCACACCGAGCTGCTGGCCGCCGGCGGGCGGTACGAGGAGCTGTACCGCACCCAGTTCAGCGACCAGGAGGACCTGGGCCCGGTCGGCGCCCCCGACCTTCCGGCCGGCACGAAGCACGCCGACGGTCCGGACGCGTCGCGGAACGGCGGGCCCGGCCGGACGCTCACACCCGCGGCCGACTGACCCGCCGTCACCGGCACCCGGAACAGGCGCGGAACGGTCCGGACAGGTTCCGCAAGCGGGCCTCGCCCGTCCGGACCCTCCCAGCGCGCGAGGCGGCCGGGCCGGTCGCAGAGTGTTCACGTGGGCCGCCGGGTGGGCGGCCTCGCCCGCCGACCACCCACCCGGAAGGATCCGATCCGCCGTGACCTTCAGCCTTGACCAGCTGCGCCGCTGCTCCGTGGCCGTCGATGTGGGTGCCGCCAGAACCCGGGTGCACGTCAAGGACGCCGGCCTGCTCGTCGACGCGCCGTCCGTGGTGGCCGTCAACACGCTCACCGGTGCACTGATCGCGGTGGGCGCGGCGGCGGAGCGGATGGAGGGCCGTACGCCCGAACACATCCGGGTGATGCGGCCGGTGGCGGGCGGCACGGTGACCGACATCGAGATGGCCCAGCGGATGCTGCGGGCCATGGTGGGCGAAAAGGTGCGGCGTGCCTGGCGGTTCCGGCCCACGCTGCGGGCGGCGGCCTGCGTCCCGCACGACGCGGGGCCGCTCGCCCGGCGCGCGGCCATCGAGACGCTCGCCGGGGTGGGTGCAAGGCGCGTCGAACTGGTCGACGCGCCGACCGCCGCGGGCGTCGGCTGCGGCCTCCCGGTGGAGCAGCCCGAGGCAACCATGATCTTGGTCTGCGGCGCCACGACCACCGAGGTGGCCGTGCTGTCGCTGGGCGCGGTGGTGGCTGCGGCCACCGTGCCGATGGGCGGCGACACCATCCATACGACCCTGGTGCAGCACCTGCGCAACGAACACGAGATCGTGCTGCTGAACCAGTCCGTACGGCCGCTGCACCTCTCGCTGCACGGAGCAGCGTCAGGCTCGCCCGGGCCCACCGAGGTGCACGGCCGGGACGTGGTCACCGGCCTCTCCCGGACGGTGTGGATCGACCCGGGCGAGGTGCGTGCCACCATCCAGGCGCCGCTGACCGGCCTGGTGGACGCGATTCGTTCGGTGTTGCACCGCTGCCCGCCCGACCTGGTCGCCGACCTCGCGGACCGCGGCATGGTCCTGGCCGGCGGCACCGCGTTGCTGCCCGGGTTGGACAGCCGGCTGCGGGTCAGCACGGGCATGGCCGTCCACGTCGCGGAGGACCCGGCCGGATGCGCGGTCCGCGGGCTCGCGGCGTTGATCGAGGGCCACGTACGGCCGCTCGCCCACACGGCGCGCGCCTGAGAGCACGGAACGCTCCTGAGCTGTGCACCGCTCAGGGCACGGCTGGAGCCGCCCCGACCTCCGGTCGCCGTCAGGCGCGCGGCGGCTGCGGCAGCCGGCTGCCGCCCGCAGCATGCGACCCGAAGGGCACGGACGGGGAACTGAACAGCGACGGCGGCGGATACGGCGGCACGCCCGGCTGACTGCCGTGCCTGACGGCGGTCATCGAGTCGATGCCGTAGGCCACTTCCCTGCACAGACGGAGCATGGTGGTCCAGGACGCACGCATGGGGATCGGTCTCCTGCTACCGGCCGGGAAGGACCCCCGGCGACCGAGAGGTTGCACCCCCGATGGTGCCTGGCGCGACGGCCGGAGGCCAGTGTTTTCCGCCCTTTCCGGGGGCGATTTCCGGCCGGTCGGCCATGGATGCCGCACCCGGTCCGGCAGGAGGTGCGGTCTGAACGGGCCACGGCCGTCCGGCCCAGCATGCGAGGACGGCACCTCAGCCGGACAGCTCCCGCATCCGCCCGCAGTCGGACCTCGCCGGCAGGCCGGCGAACCGCGCCTCCAGCCAGCCGAACACCTCCGGGAACCCGGCCACCGCACCGCCCACGTGTGTCGGCCCGCGGTTCGCCGCGAACCGCACGTCCTCGGCTCCGGCGGCGCACCAGCCGGCGGCCATGTCCCGGCCCACGTCGAAGGGGATCACGTCGTCCAGCAGGCTGTGCGTGACCAGCGTCGGCACCTGCGGCGCGCGGGTGCCGTCACCGATCTCCTGCTCCGCGACGACCGCGGCGAACGGCTCCTCACGCAGCAGACGGGTGAGCGGCCGGCCGTCCTCGGTGAGCGTCTCGGACCGGGTGAACGAGAGGCGCAGGATGGCCTCGGCGGTGCAGTACCGCTGCGCCTGGGCGATGAACCGCTGCCCCTCGCCGTTGAGGTACGGGCGCACGTCGAGGTCGTAACCGGCGGCGAGGCCGGCCAGCGCATAGCCCAGGAAACCGGCGTAGAGGGAGCCGTCCAGCTGCTCGGCGACGGCGGTCAGGTCGGCCGGTACGGCACCGGCCGCCACGCCCCTCAGGTCCAGGTCGGGTGCGTAGCTGTGCGCGAGTTCGGCCGCCGCCGCGGCGGCACCGCCACCCTGCGAGTAGCCGGTGACCGCCACCGGCCCGTCGTCCGGCAGCTTCGCCGCGGGCAGCCGCTGCGCGGCACGGACGACGTCCAGCACGGCGTTGCCGGAGACCTCGCGGTTGACGTAGGTGTGTACACCGGGGGTGCCCAGGCCCTCGTAGTCGGTCATCGCCACCGCGTACCCGCGGGCCAGCAGCCCCTTCGCGAACAGGCCCTCGTACTCTGCTCCGTCGGCGAACCTGCGGGAGGGTGCGCAGTCGTCCGCGAGCCCTTGGGTGCCGGGGGCGTACCCGATGAGGGGCCGCTCGCCCCTCCCGGCCCAGGGCGCCTTCGGGGTGAGGACGGTGCCGGTGACGGCGATCGGTTCGCCGTCACCGTCGGTCGAGCGGTACATGACGCGGTGAGCCACGGCGTCGGCCTTCAGCACCTTCAGCGGGTCGAGGTAGAAGACCGTGGGCTCGGAGCGGATGACGTCGCCGTCGTGCGCGGGGAGCGTGGCCGGCGGTTCGTAGAAGGGAGGCCGGTCCTCCGCCGCAGCCGACACGGCCGGTGCGGCGCACAACGAGAGCGAAGCGGCGGTGGTGGCGGTGAGCAGGAACGGGAGCGCGCGTCGGGGCAGACCTCTGCCGCCCCGGAACAGACGGGGTGTCACGGGCGACTCCTCACGGGAGCAGGTCGGGGGGTGCCTGGTGGGGGCGCCTGGTGGGGGCGCCTGGTGGGGGCGCCTTGGGGGGATCGTGCAGGTGGGGTCACCCACGGTAACCCTCAGGTGTGTCAGGGCCACGGGAGGACGCGCGGGGTGTCGCAGTCGACGGCGTCCCCCGTGCGTCCTCGCGAGGATGCCTCCCGCGCCCCCGTACACCCGCCTGCGGAGCGCCCCTCGGCGGCGCACCCCCGCCGGGACCAGCGGGCACTCATCCCGTGGCAGCACCCTCGGACTGTTCCTCGCGGTCCCGCAGGCGGCTCCGGGCGACTTCGTTCTCCCGGGCGCGGGTGCGCCGGTGAGCCCGGACCGAGTACGCCAGCGCGGACATCCAGACGGCGAACAGCGTCACGTACACCGCGGTCGTGCCCGCTCCGCCGAACGGAAGGAGGCCGCCGTCCAGCAGCGTCTTGGCGTTGGTGACAATGATGAGTCCGCCGACCCCGGACCCGAGAACCCTCGGCGGCACGTGCCGTACCAGCCAGGCCGCGAACGGCGCCGCGATCGCGCCGCCGACCAGCAGCGCCCCCGCCCAGGAGAGGTCGACCCCCTCGGTACCCAGGCCGACCAGGAACCCCGCGCTGGCGGCGACGGTCACCGCGAACTCACTGGTGCTGATCGAGCCGATGACCTTGCGCGGTTCCAGGCGTCCGCTGGCCAGGATGGTGGAGTTGGCTACCGGCCCCCAACCGCCTCCGCCGGTCGCGTCGACGAACCCGGCGACCAGACCCAGCGGGGAGAGGAACCGCTTGCGCAGCGGCTTGCCGAGGTTCCCGGTCGGCAGGCCGGCGAGGGTGAACCGGACGAGCACATAGAGGCCGAGCGCGATGAGGATCCCCGCCATCACCGGCCTGGCGAGTTCGGCGGCGAGCCCGGAGAGCACGGTGGCACCCGCGAAGGCGCCGATCGCGCCGGGGACGCCGACCCTGACCACCAGCCGCCAGTCGACGTTGCGGAAGCGCCAGTGCGCCACCCCGGACGCCAGCGTGGTGCCGATCTCGGCCAGGTGCACGGTGGCCGAGGCGGCAGCCGGATTGGTGCCGGCGGCGAGCAGCAGGGTCGTGGACGTGACGCCGTAGGCCATGCCCAGGCTTCCGTCGACCAGTTGGGCCCCCAGGCCGGCCAGCGCCAGCACGATCAGCGTGCGCATCTCCACCCCACTCATTCGACCCCGGGAAGCCGGAGATCATCATTCCCTAGTTTCCCTACCGGCTTGACAGGAATAGAGTCCACGAGAATCCCCGCTCACGCAAACGGGGGTCTCAAGGAGCGAGAACGACCGGGTCAGGAACGGTGCCGGAGGCGGCTGCCGGCCGGCCGGCGGGTCAGGGGTTCGTCCATGCGGCCGGGTCCTCGGCCAGGGTGTGCACCCGGGCGGGCAGCCGGGCGGCGGCGACGTCGGCGAGCGACACCTCGCCGAGGATCTGCCGTACGTTGGCGCGTACCGCGATCCACAGCGGCAGCAGCGACTCGGCGGGACCCGTGTAGGACAACTCGGGCGGCCGGGCGCCGCGCACGGACACCAGCGGGCCCTCCACCACCCGGATCACGTCCGCGATGGTGATCTCCGCAGCGGGCGCGGCCAGCCGGTACCCGCCGTTGCCGCCACGCCGGCTGACCACCAGCCCGCCGCGCCGCATGTCGCCGAGAATGCCCTCGAGGAACTTGTGCGGAATGCCCTGCGCCTGGGCGAGCGCCTCGGCCTTCACCGGGCCGGCGTCGCCCGCCGCCGCAAGTTCGAGCGCGGCACGTACCGCGTAGTCCGCCTTGGCCGAGATCCGCATGCCGTCATTATCGTGCACCGTCCTCTCCACCCGGGCAGGGGCCCGGGCGGGCGGAGTGGCGTCGTTCGTCAGCTCTTCGAAGAAGTCCGGCGCAGACGCCTGCGGATCGCCGGCCCCAGTCGCACCATCAACCCCTTCTTCGCACCGGTGACGCGTTTCAGGGGCGAGCCGTTCAGATGCTTCTCCAGTTCGCGGACGCGCCCCTCCAACTCCTTGTTCTTCGCCTCCAGACGGCGCGCACGGCCTTCTGCGTCCTTGTGCTTCTGTCCGGTCTGGGCGATCTGCTCACGCAGCCGGGCGACGCGGTAGCCGAGAGCGCCGTCGTCGCCTCCGTCCCACACCTCGATCGACGGCGGCAGCTCCAGCGCCGCCATCTCCTTCTCGAAGACCGCACCACCGTCTCCGTGGCTGAAGGTGTTCTCCAGGCCGTTCCTGTCCATGAAGGCGATGAATCTGTCGAAGCGCTCCTTGTGGCCGTTGTGCAATGCGGAGAAGTCGGCTTTCTCATACAGTTCGGCCGGTTCGGTGTCGGCCGGCAGGTCCTTGAGCTTCTGGTGCGGGATGTCGAAGTAGCGGCACAGTTCCAGCGTGCGCGAATCGTGGCACAGGACCATCGCAGGGGTACCCGACAACAGTGCCGCGATGTTGCCGTGGATGCGCGAGCCGAAGGAGAAGTCGAAACCGGAGAGGTCCCGCATCCAGGTGTACGGGTCGAGGGGCACGCGCATCTTGTTCTCGCGCAGCAGACCGTGCGCACGCTCCAGGGGGAGCGTCGGCGACGCGTTCGCGGCGATCGAGGTGTCACCCCAGAACAGCAGCTCGGCGTCCGGCGTGTTCTGCGCGAAGTACGTCAGGTCCGGAAACCGCTCGTACGCCCGCTGGGTGATCGCGGCGAGCGGGCCGACCTTCGAGGCGGCGAAGGAGAGGTTGATCGCGACGCGCGAGTCGTCCGTGAGGCCCTGCGGTTTCTTGTCCAGCGCCGGGAAGGTGTCGCCGTGCAGGAACATCGACGGGCAGCCGATGACGTCGACGTCTGTGAAGCCGAGCTGCTTCAGGTAATCGGCCGTCAGCTCCCCACGCACCCCGATCGAGGCGGAGCGCTTGAGGACGGCCTTCATGAAGCGACGCACTGCGGGCTCCATGGCCTTCAACCGACCCGTGTCGTAGTCGACGCCGGTCTGAGCTCCGACACCGACCACCACCACCGGGATCGTCAACTGCTCGATCAGCTTCGACAACCGGTTGAGCGACGCCTCGTAGGACGGGCGGAAGGCGTTGGCGAGCGGCACCACGAAAGCGTCGTACGCCTCATTGATCTGCGCCGCGCGCTTCGCAGACCAGTCGGTGCTGATGCCGTTGGAGGTGACGGTGGTGCGGTCGGCCAGAAGGATCTTGTGCATCGCGTCGCTGAACAGCAGGTTTCCGGCGTTCGTGCCGATGAGGTCGCGATGGATGACCTCCTCGGGAGGGGCCACGTAGAACGGGCTCTTCCCGGAACGGATGAGTATGTGCTTCACGGTCTTCCTGTCGTTCGGCGGCCAGGGGCCGGGGATGAGCGCCCTGTCCGGGCTAGATGCTGGGGCGGCCCATGGCGCGGAAGGTCCAGCCCTCGGCCCGCCAGGACTCGGGGGCGAGGGTGTTGCGGCCGTCGATGATGTGGCGCTCGGCGGCGACCTGCGCCAGCTGTGCCGGGTCCAGCTCGCGGAACTCGCGCCACTCGGTGAGGTGGAGGACCACGTGCGCGCCGCGCACCGCTTCCAGCGCGGAGTCGGCGTAGCCCAGGGTGGGGAACAGCCGCCGCGCGTTGTCCATGCCCTTGGGGTCGTGGACCGTGACCTGGGCGCCCTGCAGCTGCAGCTGGCCGGCGACGTTCAGTGCGGGCGAGTCGCGCACATCGTCGGAGTCGGGCTTGAACGCCGCTCCCAGCACCGCGATGCGCTTGCCGAGGAAGGAACCGCCGCACGCCTCCTGGGCTAGCTGGACCATCTGGCTGCGGCGGCGCATGTTGATCGAGTCGATCTCACGAAGGAACGTCAGCGCCTGGTCGACGCCCAACTCCCCGGCGCGGGCCATGTAGGCGCGGATGTCCTTGGGCAGGCAGCCGCCGCCGAAGCCGATACCGGCGCGCAGGAACTTGCCACCGATCCGCTCGTCGTGGCCGAGTGCCTCGGCGAGCCGCACCACGTCACCGCCGGCCGCCTCGCAGACCTCCGCCATGGCGTTGATGAAGGAGATCTTCGTGGCGAGGAAGGCGTTGGCGGAGGTCTTCACCAGCTCCGCCGTCGGGAAGTCGGTGACGACGAAGGGCGTGTCGGCCTGCAGCGGCTTCGCATACACCTCGCGCAGCGTCTTCTCCGCCTCCGCGCTGGCGACTCCGACCACGATCCGGTCGGGGCGCAGCGTGTCCTCCACTGCGAAGCCCTCCCGCAGGAACTCCGGGTTCCAGGCGAGCTCCGCCTCCTCGCCCGCGGGGGCCAGTTCGGCCAGCCGGGCCGCGAGCCGTTCGGCACTACCCACCGGCACGGTGGACTTGCCGACGACCAGCGCCGGGCGCTTCAGGTGCACCGCGAGGGAGTCGACGGCGGACTCCACGTAGGACATGTCGCAGCCGTACTCACCCTGCTTCTGCGGCGTGTTCACGCACACGAAGTGGACGTCGCCGAACTCCGCGACCTCCGCGTAGGAGGTGGTGAAGCGCAGCCGCCCCGAGGATCCCTCCAGACCTGCGACGTGCTGCCGCAGCAACTCCTCCAGTCCGGGCTCGTACATCGGCACCCGCCCCGATGCCAACAACTCCACCTTCTCGGGTACCACATCCAGGCCCAGTACCTCGAATCCGAGCTCCGCCATCGCAGCCGCGTGCGTCGCACCGAGGTACCCGGTACCTATCACCGTGATCTTCATCGTCATTGGGGCGAGTCCTTCGTACTCAGTGCTGGATGGGCAGGTGAGGGCAGGGGCGGCCTAACGGCGGAAACGCCTCAAGCCGCGGCCGGCGACGATCCGGAGCAGGGTCTTGGCATCGACGTCACGGACGGGTCGGTCGAGGACCGGCCCCTGCTTCCCTTGACGCGCAGCCGGGGTGGGCTTCCGCTGCCCGTCGGGTTGTGCGCCGGCGGCGAGGATCCCGCCGAGCACCGCTTCCGCGGCGACCGCGGAGGGAAGCACGGGTCGGTCGGGAGCAGCGGCGCTGGGAGCGCTCGGCCGCTTCGCGAGCGTGGCCGGATCGCCGATCACGCGGACACCGAGGCCGGCGATGGCGGCGCTCATCTCCTCACCCAGCGCCGCCGCCTCGGCCACGGCCCACTCCGGTGTGGTGACCCTGGGCTCGTCACTGCCGGGGCGGTAGGAATCCCGCATCCGGCGCAGCGCCCCTGCACGGATGACCTTGCCATACCTGTCCTGCGACCAGCCGCGGTCGTGTGCCTCCTTGTTGAGCTGGAGGACCATCTCGACCTCGGCGCGCGTGAGCGAGCGGTTGTCACGACCGTCGTAGGCCAGAAATCCGTCAGGCAACCCGGCGAGCTCCTCGAAGACCCGCAGCTGCATCTCCTGGTCCGTCTCGTCCTGCACCAGGACCGTCACGTTCTCCGGGCCCGCGGCCCGGGCCCACCGCCGCACGAGGGCGTCGTGCCGGTGCCGACGCCAGAAGCTCGGCGTCGGGTCGACGTAGGGCGCCTGCCGGAACATGGCGTCCAGCCACTCCTCGTAGGAGTGGTGCAGCCCGTTGCGCACGTACTGCTGCCACTGCGAAGGAAGGATCTTCAGGAGCGACCGCAGGGTCACCACCACATGCAATCGGTCCCCACCGAGCTCCTGCACGACGTCGTGTGCCGCCTCGTCGCCGGCGTTGGAGAAGTACTCGGTGCTGATGACGACGCGCTTCTCCTCCGCCGCCGCCACCTCCGCACACAGCTTCTCCCACCGCTCGGCGCGCGGGCGTTCGCGCTGCAGGAAGACGTCCAGGTGCTCGCGCACCGGAGTACCGGAAGGGCCGGGGAATTCCACTCCGATCTTGGCGAGGGCGGCGCTCACCGGCTGCCGCGCGGTGCCCGGGTACAGCACGCCGTGCGCGGCCAGCCGCTCACGCGCTGTGTGGAAGGCCCCCTGGAGAGCCGTCGTGCCGGTCTTGTGCGGACCGATGTGGAGGATGCGGCCTCCCGGGGGGACGGTCAGCTTCCGGGTCGGCATGTGGGGTCCTTCCTTCGCAGGCGGCATCAGAAGCCTTCGGGGAGTTCACCGCTGAGCCAGTCGGTGAGGGTCCCCATGTAGGTCGCGGTGATGTGCTCGTCATGGCGGTAGACGATCACATTGCCGATGACTGCCGGGCAGATGCCTTCCGGGCACAGCACGGGCACGGGGTCGACGGCCCCGACTCCTGCCTTCTCGGCGGCGTCGAGGCCCACTCGCTCGTAGCTGAGCCCCTCGTCCAACGGGAACGCGCAGTCGGCCAGCGCGCCGGGCGACGCGGACACGCAGGAGGGTGTGTCCTGGGACGGGTAGGGGACATCACCGAAGATCCTCACCTGGGCTCCGGTCCCCTTCAGTTCCTCCAGCGTGGCGACGAGGCCCTGCTTCATGGCGGCGGCACTCTCGGCGTCCCCGAGCCGACCTCCGTCCCGCATCACGTCCTGCTCGTCCTTGTTCCCGACCAGGACGAGAGACGGCTCGGCCGCTGCGATGCGCTCCAGCGCGCTCTTCCGCCAGGCGTCGCACTCGGTGTAGGCACGCTCGTACTGCCGGTTGTAGATGGTCGTCCGCGCCGGTGTGCAGGCGGACTTCGTCAGCACCAGCAGCCGCCATCCGCGCTCCTCGGCGAGTGGCACCAACGCCGGGGCGTACTGCGCGGCATGGGAGTCGCCGAAGAGCACGACCGTGGTGGAGGAGTCCTTGTTCCCGTAGAGGCACCCTTCCGCCTCGGTGTCCCTCTGCCCCGCGTGGCAGCCGCTCTCGTACACCCGCCCCTCGTCCGCATTCGCCTCCTCCGGCAACGGACGCAGCACGGACGCGCTCTGCTGAATCCCGGTGGACTCCTGCAGCGCCGCAGCGCCCTCTGCCTGAGCGGGGGTGGCGCGGGCCATGGTGGGCACCGTCACCCAGGTGAGCGCACCCAGCGCGACGCCGACCGCAGTGCAGGCGGCGCCGAGGGCGAGGCCAGGGCGGACGGGTGCCAGGAAGCGGGAGCGCCGCACCGGCTCCTCGACGAAACGGTGGCTGAGCGCGGCGGGCACCCAGCTGGCGGCCACTACGAGCACCATCTGCGTCGTGGATATGCCGGGGAAGGCGACCGCGGCGAAGGCCACGGCGGGCCAGTGCCACAGGTACCAGGAGTATGAGATGCGCCCCACGTACCGCATCGGACGGGTCCCGAGCAGCCGCGCGGCGGCCGTCTCCTGCGAAGCGGCGCCCGCGGCGATGAACGCCACGGCGCCGAGGACCGGGAAGGCGGCCGCGGACCCCGGGAAGGGGGTGGTGTCGGAGTAGAGGACGACGGAGATCACCACGGCGGCCAGCCCCGCCGCGGCGAGCACGCCGGGCAGACGTACCAGCCGGCGCAGCCGGGTGGCGGGCGCCAGCGCGAGCAGCCCGCCGGCGGCGAGCTCCCAGCCCCGGGTGAGCGTGGAGAAGTACGCTGCACCGGCTTCCGTCTGCGTCAGGTGTACCGAGTACGCGAACGACACGACGGCGATGGTGGCCAGTGCCGCGGCCAGCCGGGGGCGCACAGCGCGCCCGCCCCGCTTCCGGCACCCCCATACGACCGCCAGCAGCACCAGCGGCCACACCAGGTAGAACTGCTCCTCCACCGCCAGCGACCAGAAGTGCTGCACCGGACTGGCGTCGGCGCCCATCGCCGAGTAGTCGACGGCAAGCGATGCCTGCTGCCAGTTCACGACGTACAGCGCCGCCGCGACCAGGTCTGCGGCGACTGACCGGCGTTCCACCGGCGACATCAGAAACCCGGCGAGCAGTGCGACCGCAAGGAGAACGGCGACCGACGACGGCAGCAGCCTGCGCGCGCGCCGCGCGTAGAACCCGGTCAGCGAGATCGTGCCGCTCGACTCCAGCTCCCGGACGAGCAGACCCGTGATGAGGAAGCCGGAGATGACGAAGAAGACGTCGACGCCGATGTAGCCGCCGGAGACCAGCGGCACGCCCGCGTGGTAGGCCAGTACCGAACCGACGGCAACGGCCCGCATGCCCTCTACGTCGGGGCGGAATCCCCGCCGAGGGCCCGCGGTGTGCTGTGAATCCGGTCGGCTGCACACCTCGTCTCTGTGCGTCTTCTCGGCCACCTGGCCGGGCATCTGCCCCGAAGCGGGGGCCTGGTGCCGCCGTAGGGAACCGTCCGACGCCCTCACCTCGCGCCGCGCGACACCACGCGCGTCGCGGAGCGGATGGCGCTGGGCACGGAGACCTTCTCGAGCCGGAGCCGGAGCGCGGCTCCGGGCAGCAGTCTGGCCCGCCACGGCCTGCCCCGGTACCGCCAGCGCGTAGCGCCGGAGTCGGACTCGACCGGAAAGGCCACCCGGCAGTGGTGCTCGCCCAGCTGCACCCCGACAGCCACGGTCCACGGCCTCGCGGACGAGGTCTGCTCGGCCGCCAGCCGGGACAGGGAAACACGTGCCACGTACATGTGAGGGCCCGCGTCGGGAAGCGGTTCGGCTGCGGAGGTGACCGTGGTGCCCGCCTCGTTCGTGAGCTCGATGCGCGGAGAACCGCCGCCGACTCCCGGGAGCGAGCACTGGAACTCGACGAGCAGGGTGCTCGGGTCACCCGGCGCCCACCTCGCGGAGCCCTTCCCGAGCCAGGCCTGCTTCGCCCTGTGCAGCCGGCCCGTCTCGAGCACGTCGTCGAGTGAGCCGTGCAGGATGACGTCGACGATCAGGCGTCCGACGGGGCGCAGCAGGGCGGCCACGCCCTCGCCGTACCAGGCGCCGACAAGCTCGCGCAGCCGGGCGAGAGCCTTCTCCTGCTCTTCCCGGTTGGTCTCCCTGCGCAGGTGCGTCAGTGCATGCGGCACCTCGATGGAGAAGTGGCGGTGCAGGAGGTGGTCGCGTCGGGAACCGGGCGGTACGTTGTCGCCCACCAACTCAAGCATCACGCCCAGGAACTTCAGCCGCTTCTCGGTGCCTCGGTTCGACTTGGTGTTGTTACCGCCGTCCTCACGGGTCACCCAGTGCACGCAGTCGTAGTCGGCGATCACGGAGATCGCCGAGGCCTTGAGGTACGCCGCGGCGACGAAGGGCTGGTCCTGTCCCACCCTGAGCTCGCTCCGGAACCGCAGTCCATGGCGCTCGATGAGCTGCCGGCGGAAGAGCTTCATCGGGTTCAGCGTCCAGTACACGCGTGAACTGAACACATCGGTGCGCGGCTGGTTCTTCTTGAACATCGACTTCGGGGGCCTGCGGCCGCCCTTGCCGATCATCTTGCCCAGCACGACGTCGGAGCCGTTGTCGTCGGCTGCGCGCACCATGCGTTCCAGGGCCTCCGGGCCCAGGTAGTCGTCGGCGTCGAGGAAGAACACGAAGCGCCCGCGGGCGTGTTCGAGACCCACGTTCCTGGGGCCTCCGGGGCCACCCGAGTTCTCCTGGTGGATCACGGTCATGAGGGAGCTGTACTCGC
Organism: Streptomycetaceae bacterium MP113-05; assembly: GCA_000497405.1. GTDB lineage: Bacteria > Actinomycetota > Actinomycetes > Streptomycetales > Streptomycetaceae > Streptomyces. The sequence continues at coordinate 346,954 of KI547038.1, forward strand.
CGGCGAGCCGGTCGAGCTCCGCACCGGTGCCGTCGGTCGAGCCGTCGTCGACGACGACGAACTGGATGCGGTCGCGGCCGATCGTCTGTTCGGCGACGGATTCGACGCTGCGGGTGAGGTACGGCATGGCGTTGTACGCGCCGGTGATCACCGTTACCTCGGGGAGGTCGCTGGCCGGGTAGGACATGGGGCTCACTTCCACGTGGCACATGCGAGATTGCGTTGTTCCGCTTCCGCCGCGAGTGCGCGGACGGCGTCACCGAAGCGGACGATGGACGGTGGCTCGTCGGGGCCGAGCAGGTACTGCTTCAGCTCCTCGCGGCCCCCGGCGAGCGGATCGGAGCCAGGATCGGCTACGGCGTCGAGGAGGACGTCGAGCCGCTTGGCGTCGTTGGCGAGGATCACCGCCGCGCGCACGGCGGTGTTCTGCCGCTTGAACTCCTCCACGCCGAGCCCCGCCGAGTCGGTGACCGCGTACGGCTTGCCGCTGGCGAGGAAGTCGGAGACGACGCTGGAGATGTCGGAGACCATCGCGTCGGAACGGTTGAAGCAGTCGTAGATCGGCGGCCGGGGGCCGGCAACGACCCGGTGCTCCCACGGTCCGGAGGAACGCCAGTACGCGTCGTTCCTGGCGGTGTGCAGGCGCCGCAGCTCCACCAGCTTCGCGTGGTCGGCGACGGCGTCGCGGGCGGTCTGCGCCTCGTCGGCACCGCTGTCGGCCTTCGGCGTCATGCGCTCGATCGCCGCGTCGAGTCGCTTCAGTTCCTCGCGTGCGGCGCGGTGCTCGTCCGCGAGGGCCGCTGCCTTCCCGGCCCACCGCTCGTCCGCGGCCCGCTCGGCGTTCGCGCGTTCGATCAACGCCGTGATGCGGCGGTCGGCCGCCTTCGCCGCAGCGGAACGGATACCGGTGAACGGGTGCGGCTTGTACAGCACACGGACCGGTCTGGAGGAGTTCAGCAGGTGCCGGACGATGTTCACGCCGGCGAGGATGAGGGAGGTGTTGCCGGGTTCGTCCGTCCAGCCTTCCCAGGTCGGGGCGTAGAGGACGGTGGGTATGGCGGACCCGGGGGTTTCGGTGCGGCCTCCGGTGTCGACGGGAGCGAGCTGCGGGCGGCCGACCTCGACGATGCTGTCGTCCCGGACGCCGACGTTCGCCAGGGCGTAGCGGTCGCGGCCGGCCCTGCCGGCTGTCCAGACCTCGTCGTAGACCTTGCTGTACGGGTTGATGCTGGCCACCTTGTCGCTGTCGCCGTGCCCGATGAAGACGTGCTTCATCGTCGGCGAGCGCAGGAGGTGGATGTTGTTGCCGACGTTGGCTGGGTAGAGCGCCACCTTCACCGTCGACAGGTCCAGGTTCATGAGGTGCACCGCCGACGGGACGCACAGCACCGGCACCGAGGTGGGCGCCAGCGTGGCCAGGGTGTGGCGCTCGCGCAGCAGGACCAGCGGGCGCTCGTCCAGCTCGTGCAGCGTCTCCAGCCACATGTTCACCTGGTACGCGGACTCCTTGGAGCCGGAGAAGTAGAGCACCGTCGTGGGCCGGTACGAGCGCAGCCAGGAGTCGAACCACTCCAGTACCGCCTCCTGCTTCGGCGGCAGCTTCGGCTTCCGGGTCCAGAGGAAGATCAGCGTCGTGTACAGCAGCGCCAGGGTCAGGGTGACGACCACGCCGGCGTATCCGAACCACGCGTGGTCCGTTCGTATCGCGACGAGCACGCCTGCCACGGCGGGCAGGTCGAGGTGCTGCATCTTCTCCGTGGCCCGTCGGAGGAGCCAACGGGGCGGCGCGTCGGCGATCCCCAGCTCGGAGAGGTCGACGTTGCGCGACGCCACCGGCAGCTTGCGCCGCAGCCGCTGACGGGCGGTCAGGGCGCTGTGCGGGGCCTGCAGCCCGTAGAACACGATGAAGCAGCCGATCGCCGCGAAAGCGACCGTGTCCTCGGCCAGGTCCATCCGGGAGAGCAGCAGCACCAGCAGCAGCTGGCGGAGGAGGAAGCGCAGCGAGAGTCCCGCCCGCACCCGGCTCAGGACCGCGACCAGATAGCTGCCCCGGTGGTGCAGGTAGGCGTCAGCGGCGTAGCTGACCACGCACAGGATGACGTACGCGCCCCAGCTGGGCAGCAGCGCCGCCACCAGCAGCAGCGGGTAGGACGCCAGCATCAGGACGGCGGCGGCCAGCTCGCCGGCCGAACCGACGCGTGCCGCCCGTATCGCTCTGTCGATCGGCTTGCTGCTCACGGGCTCTCCCCCGTCTCGCTGCGGTCCAGCACGGCCACCAGTGCCTGCTCCACGGACGACGCGCCGGTGCTGCGCGTCGGGTCCTGCTGGCGCACGTCGATGACGTGGCCGGTCATCTCGGACAGGAGCACGTCCAGGGAGGTGCGGGCGACGACCTCCGACGACAGCAGCGAGCCGTCCGGCTCCTTGCCGAATGCCTTGGAACGCATCGGGGTGGCTGTGCGCTCGGGGTTGATGCAGTTGATGCGGACGCCGTCGCCGGCCCACTCGTCGCCCAGCGCCTGGGTCAGGTTGACCATCGCGGCCTTGGTGGAGGAGTACAGGCTGTACTCGGCGCGGCCGCGGGTGTAGCTGCTGGACGTGAAGAGCAGATAGTGGCCGCCGGTCTCGGCCAGGTATTTGTACGCGGCGCGGGCTATCTGCACCGGGGCGAGGTAGTTGACCCGAAGCGCCTCCTCGATGGTGGCGTTGTCGGTCTCGGCGAGCTTGCCGATGCGCAGCACCCCGGCGGAGTTGACGACGTGGTCGATCCGCCCGGTCTCCGCGTAGGCGGCTGCCAGCGCCTCCTCGACGTGGTCCGGGTTCTCGACGTGGGTGCCCGTGGTGGAGCGGCCGTGGGCGAACACACGGGCGCCGTACGACTCGGCCAGTGCGGCGATGTCGGCACCGATGCCGTAGGAACCGCCGAAGACGACCAGCGTCCGGCCGTGCAGGAGCTCGCGGTAGGCCCCCTCGTCCGAGGGTGCCGGCGCCGAGGTCGAGGTGAGCTGGAAGAGCTTGTCCGCGATGAAGACGTCGACGGGCTGGGTGACCTTCATGTTGAACTCGTCACCCGCGACCACGTGGATGGGCACGTCGGGGAGGTACTTCAGCACGACCGAGCAGTCGTCCGTGGCCTGGAAGTTCGGGTCGCGCTCGGCGACGTCGTAGGCCCGGCGGATGGTGGAGAGGGTGAACGCCTGCGGGGTCTGCCCGCGACGCAGCCGGGAGCGGTCTGGTACGTCGGTGATGAACTCGCCGTCCGCTCCGTGCGTGCGGGTGACGATGATCGTGTCCGCGGACGGGATGGCGACGTCGACGGCCCGGTAGCGCTCCAGCGCGTCGACGCAGTCTCGGATCACCCGTTGGGAGAGCAGCGGCCGGACGGCGTCGTGGAAGAGGACCTTGCGGTCCTCACCCTCGGCCAGGCCCCGGCCGAGGGCGCTGATCGCGCGGCGGGTGGTCTCGTTCCGGGTCGAGCCGCCCTCGATGATGCGGGACACCTTCGCGAGACCGGCTTTGGCGACGATCGCTTCGACGTCGGGGACGTAACCGGGCGCCATCAGCACGATCACGTCGTCGATCGCGTCGGACTCCTCGAACACCGCGAGGGTGTGCTCGATCACCGACTTACCGGCGATCTTCAGGAGTTGCTTCGGTATGGACAGGCCGACCCGCTGCCCGGTCCCGCCCGCGAGCACGACCGCCGTGGCACCAGCCACTCTCTCGGAGCCGTGAACGTCCGGGGGCACGGTGGTTGGTGACACTACGATTCCTTCGCGATTCGGCTGTGAAGACTCCGTGAACGGAAAGCGGCGAGGAGAACTAGAACACACGCGCGCCTGGTCATGCATCTCGCGGCAGGGCTGTGCGAGCGGCGGAACTCGAACCACCGCATCTCACTGTCCTGACGCCTGTCGGCCGCCTCAGAGTTGACCTGTGTGCCTGGTCACGCAGCTGACCGTCACCCCCGGCGAACCCCCTGCGCTTCGCCGCCTCCGAAAACTGAGACCTCTTCGTTCACCAATCAGATGATCGACACCCGTCGAGGGTTGCCCTTCTTTGTCACACCTAGACGAAACCCTGACCTCGCCGTGATCTTATCGCCGTCAAGTTCGGGAAAAGAGCGCCGCCCGGGCTTCGTTGGCCGGCAGGAGTCCGGGGGAACCGCCCGGCGGGCGCCAGCGGCCAGGACGTGGCGGGGGGAAACGGC
>KI547038.1:351440-358068 GCA_000497405.1 Streptomycetaceae bacterium MP113-05
GCGGACGGAAAGGGCGGGACGCGGGATCGGCCGCGCGTCCCGCCGCGGTGAAGACACCGTGCGGTCAGGAAGTCAGCAGTACGGTCGCACTCTCCGTGAATCCGACGATCCGACGAAGGCAGCCTGCCGACGACCGGCGCCGGCAGGTCGTGCCGTTGCCTCAGCCCGCCGCCGGAGCGGGCTTGAGGACCACGAACTCGGCGCCGTTCAGGTCGGTGCAGACCGCCATCCGTCCGACACCCTCGGCGTCCTCGGGGCCCATCAGCAGATTCCCCCCGTGTTCCTGTACCGACGCCACCGTGGCGTCGCAGTCGTCGCTGCCGAAGACCGGGTGCCAGTACGCTTTTCCGCCGCTCTGCGGAAGCTGGTCGGCCGGCATCTGCATCAGCCCGCCGTGCATCCGCTCCGGCTGCTTCCCGGCCGGAGTGATCATCGTGTACGTCATGCTGTCGTCGCCGGGCATCGGCGCGTCCTGGTACTGCCATCCGAACAGACCGCGGTAGAAGTCCTTCGCGCCCGAGGCGTCCGGGGTGTAGAGCTCGACCCAGCCGAGCGAGCCGGACTCGTCGACACGCTCCAGACCGGCGCCCTGCGCTCCCTGCTGCCAGACGGCGAACCGGCCGCCCTGCGGATCGGTGAGCTGAGCCATGGTGCCCCACTCGCCCGGGTCGCCCGGAGCGGCACGCACCGCACCGCCCGCACGTTCGGTCTCCTGCGCGGCAGCCTCGGCGTCGCCGGTGCGGAAGTAGACCATCCATGCGGACCGGGCTCCCTCCTCGGTGAGGCTTCCCAGTGCGCCCACCGCCTTGCCGTCCTTACGGAACGCGCCGTAGCCGCCCGTGTCCGGCCCGAAGGGCTGGTACTGCCAGCCGAAGACAGCGCCGTAGAACGCGGCAGCGGCATCGACGTCCGGAGCGCCCAGGTCCAGCCAGCACGGCGAACCGTTGACGAAGTCGGTCGTGATCATGATGTGCCCCTCTGCAGTCCGACAGCACCTCGCCTCTCAGCGTCCCACCACCCGCCGACACGCGCCGCTCGGCGCAGCGCAGGCCCTTCCGAGGTATGCCGGGACGGTGGTACGACACCCCGGCGGACGTTCGGGCACGCCGCCGTCCCGCCCCGACCGACCGGGCGAGCAGCGGCCCGGTCCGCCTCGTGGCCCCGCGGCGCGGTAGCCGCGCCCTCGCGACCGGCTTCCGAACAGCACGAAGGCCCGGCAGATAATCTGCCGGGCCTTCGTCCTCTTCAGTAGCGGGGACAGGATTTGAACCTGCGACCTCTGGGTTATGAGCCCAGCGAGCTACCGAGCTGCTCCACCCCGCGTCGTGTTCTTTACTGTACGGCATCCGGGCGGTTCCACGAAATCCGTGTTCCCCGGCCCGCCGAGGACCGACGGTGCGCGGCCTTCGCGGCACTCGGGAGGGCCCGGTAGGACCGGTCCTCCCCGTGAAACGCTCCTCCCATGCCGGGCGGGGCAGTGTCCGGAACCGGGCGCACGCAGCACACTGGGCTCCGGCAGCAACGCGCCGCACGAGAACCGGAGGGACCATGGGGACGCGCCGACCGGGGGCCGATCGATGACCGCGCACTCCGTGCGCACAGCGCACACCGCAGACACCGGAGACGCCGAGGACATCCGGCGCCGGGAAGGCACCGGTGGTCCCGCCGGGAGCAGCGGTGCCGGACTGGCCGACGCACTGGCCGCGATCGTCGGCCGGGAGCACGTGCGGGTGGAGCCCGGCCAGCTGGCCGCGTACGCCCGCGATGCCACGCCGCTGTTCCACGCGCCGCCGGACGTGGTGGTCTTCCCCGGTGACACCGGGGAGGTCGCCGCGATCCTGCGGCTGGCCACCGAACGCGGCGTCCCCGTGGTGCCGCGCGGTGCCGGATCCAACCTGTGCGCGGGCACCGTCGCGCTGCAGGGCGGCGTCATGCTGGTCCTGACCCGCCTCGACCGCATCCTGGAGGTGAGCCCCGACGAACTGCTGGCCCGCGTGCAGACCGGCGTCACGACGGCTCGGCTCGCCGACGCGGCAGAAGCCGCCGGGCTGCTCCACGCACCCGACCCGGGAAGCCGCACCGTCTCCACCGTCGGCGGCAACGTCGCCACCTGTGCGGGCGGCCTGCGCGGCCTGAAGTACGGCGTGACCCGCAACTACGTCCTCGGCCTGGAGGCGGTGCTGCCCACCGGCGAGATCATCCGCACCGGCGGCCGACTGTGGAAGGACGTCGCCGGATACGACCTCACCCGGCTGCTCACCGGCTCCGAGGGCACCCTCGCGGTGATCACCGAGGTCACAGTGGCGCTGCTGCCGAAACCCGCCGACACCGGCACCGGCGTCGCCTACTTCGACTCGCTGACCGACGCCTCACGCGCCGTCGCGGCCGTCATCGCCGCCGGTGTCGTCCCCGCGACGCTGGAGTTCCTGGACCGCAAGTGCATCGAGGCCGTCGAGGCCTACGCCGGGCTCGGCCTGCGCACCGACGCCGGTGCTCTGCTGCTGTTCGGCGACGACGGGGACCCCTCCGTGGTGGCCGGGAACCTCGCCCGCATCCAGGACGTGTGCACGACGTCCGGCGCGCTGGAGGTCACCCTCGCCGAGGACGTGGCGCGCGCCGACGCGCTGCTCGCCGCCCGGCGCTGCGGGCTGCCCGCGCTGTCCCGCCTCGGCTCGCTCACCATCCTGGAGGACGCCACGGTGCCCCGGCACCGGCTCGCCGAGATGGTCGGACGGATCGACGCGATCGCCGAACGGCACGGTCTGCTCATCGCCACCTTCGGACATGCCGGGGACGGCAATCTGCACCCCACCTGCGTGCTCGACCCGGACGACACCGGCGCCGTGCAGCGCGCCCATGAGGCGTTCGGCGAGATCTTCGCCGCCGCCATCGAACTGGACGGAACCATCACCGGCGAACACGGTGTGGGCGCCGCCAAACTCCCCTACCTCGCCGACCGCATCGGCGACGACCAGATGGCCCTCCTGCGCCGCATCAAGCAGGCCTTCGACCCGGCGGGAATCCTCAACCCCGGAAAGCTGGGCTCTTGACGACCGACGACACCCGCCCCGGCCCCTCCGACGCCGGCGCGCGACGCGGCATCTTCGACAAGGAGCTGCTGGACCGCTGCATCTCCTGCGGCTTCTGCCTCCCCGCCTGCCCCACCTACTCCCTGACCGGCGACGAGGCGTCCTCGCCGCGCGGCCGCATCACCCTGATGCGCGCGCTGGAGACCGGCGAACTCCCCCCGGACGACCCGACGCTGGCGGAGGAGTCGTCGTACTGCCTGGGCTGCCGCGCCTGTGAGACGGTCTGCCCGGCGGGCGTCGAGTACGGGCAACTGCTGGAACAGTGGCGGGACCACCAGTGGAGCGGCCCGAAGCGGCCGTGGATCGCCAGGCTGCTGGCAGCGGTGGTCTCCCGGCCGTTCCTGCTGCGCCTGCAAGGGCTGGTGCGCCGCCACGCACGGGGCCGGGGGGACTCCGACGAGGGGCCCTCACTCATGCTGGGTTGCGTCGAACGCGGCCTCTACCCGCAGGTCTCGCGGGCCGTGCGGACTCTGCGCCCGGAAGTGAACGTGCCGCCGGCTCAGGGCTGTTGCGGGGCACTGCACGCCCACAACGGCGACTCCGCCGAGGGCCGCCGGCTCGCCGAGGAACTGGGCGGGAGGCTGCCCGGCACGATCGTGACCACCGCGGGCGGCTGCGCCGCCCACTTGGCGCACCACCTCGGCCGCGACCGGGTGCAGGAGCTCAGCGACTACCTGGACCGCGAAGGCCACACGCCCGCCGGGCAGGTCACCGTCGACGGCCGCCGTGCCCGCGTCGGACTCCAGGACTCCTGTCACCTGCGCCACGGCCTGGGCGTCACCCGCCAGCCCCGCGAACTGATCGCCGCCGTGGCGGACTACGTCGAGGTGCCGGGCGCCGGCGACTGCTGCGGCGCCGCCGGCACCTACGCGATGCTGCGGCCGGCGGACAGCCGCGCCGTGCTCGACCCGAAGCTGGCGGCGCTCGCCGAGGCCGGTCTCGACTTCGTCGTCGCCGTCAACCCGGGCTGTCTGCGGCAGCTCCAGCAGGGCCTGCGCCGTACGGGCTCTGGCACCCGGGCCGTACACCTCGCGGAACTGCTGGTCATGGCGGAGAGGGACGACGCGTGACGCCGGCCGGTCCCGGCGCCGGGCTGCGCGTCGCTCTCTTCCTCACCTGCGTCAACGACGCGCTGTACCCGGACACCGGCCGGGCCGCGGTGACCTTGCTGGAACGGCTCGGTGCCGAAGTGGACTTCCCTGCCGCGCAGACCTGCTGCGGCCAGCCGCAGTACAACACCGGCTACCGCCGGGAGACCGAGCCGCTGCTGCGGCGTACGGCCGCGGCGTTCGCGGGCTACGACCACGTGGTCGTCCCGTCCGGTTCGTGCGTCGCCATGATCCGCGACAACTACCCCCGGATCGCCCACCGGGCGCGTGCGGAGGGCCGGGGTGACGCACTCGCCGCCGCCGCGGAGTCGCTGTTGCCGCGGGTGTACGAACTCACCGAGTTCCTCGTCGACGTGCTCGGCGTCACCGACGTGGGCGCGTACTACCCGCACTCCGTCACCTACCACCCGTCCTGCCACGGGCTGCGGACGCTGGCCCTGGGCGACCGTCCGCTGCGGCTGCTGCGCGCGGTGCGCGGCCTCACCCTGGTGGAGCTGCCCGGCGCGGAGGAGTGCTGCGGCTTCGGCGGCACGTTCGCCGTGAAGAACGACGCCGTCTCCGTCGCCATGGGACGGGACAAGGTGCGCCACGCCGTCGGAACCGGCGCCGGCACGCTGTGCGGAGCCGACAACTCCTGCCTCATGCACCTCGACGGCCTCATCAGGCGCCAGGGCGCGCCACTGCGACCCGTGCACCTCGCCGAGATCCTCGCAAGCACGGAAGCGGACGAGAGGCGACAACCGTGAACATCGCCCACCTCGGCATGCCCGCCTTCCCGAAGGCCGCCACGTCCTCCACCCGCGACGCATGGCTGCGCGCCAACCTCACCCGCGCCACGCACACCATCCGGGACAAACGGGCCGGCGCCGTCGCCGAACTCGACGACTGGGCAGGGCTGCGGCAGGCCGGAAAGGACATCAAGGACCGTACGCTGCGCCACCTCGACCACTACCTGCTCCAGGCCGAGGCGGCCGTCACCGCCGCGGGCGGCCAGGTCCACTGGGCGGCCGACGCCGACGAGGCCAACCGCATCGTCGCCGAACTGGTCCGGGCCACCGGCGAACACGAGGTCGTCAAGGTCAAGTCGATGGCCACCCAGGAGATCGGGCTCAACGAAGCACTGGCGGCCGAGGGCGTCGCCGCGTACGAGACGGACCTCGCCGAACTCATCGTGCAACTCGGCGACGACCTGCCCTCGCACCTCCTGGTCCCGGCCATCCACCGCAACCGCGGCGAGATCCGCGACATCTTCCGCGAGACCATGGGCCGGTGGGGCCGGCCCGCGCCCGAGGGGCTGTCGGACCGTCCGGCAGACCTCGCAGAGGCGGCACGGCTGCACCTGCGCGAGAAGTTCCTGCGCGCGAAAGTCGCCGTCTCCGGAGCGAACTTCCTGGTGGCGGAGAGCGGCACCGCCGTCGTCGTGGAGTCCGAGGGCAACGGCCGGATGTGCCTGACCCTGCCCGAGACACTGATCTCCGTCGTCGGCGTCGAGAAGGTCGTGCCCACCTGGCAGGACCTCGAGGTCTTCCTGCAACTCCTGCCCCGCTCCTCCACCGCCGAGCGGATGAACCCCTACACTTCGATGTGGACGGGCATCACGGAGGGCGACGGCCCCCGCGCCTTCCACCTGGTGCTGCTCGACAACGGCCGAACCGACACCCTCGCGGACCGGGTGGGGCGTCAGGCGCTGCGCTGCATCCGCTGCTCGGCCTGCCTGAACGTCTGCCCCGTGTACGAGCGGGCCGGCGGCCACGCGTACGGCTCCCCCTACCCGGGGCCGATCGGTGCGATCCTCACCCCGCAGCTGCGCGGCCTGCAGAGCGAGGTGGACGCCTCCCTGCCGTACGCCTCGTCCCTGTGCGGCGCCTGCTACGAGGTCTGCCCGGTGGCCATCGACATCCCCGAAGTGCTGGTGCACCTGAGGGAGCGGGTCGTCGCCGAAGGAGGCGGTCACCGGGGCGCCCATCGGGGCGAACGCGCCGCCGTACGCGCCGCGACCTGGCTGCTGGACCATCCCGCCGCGTACGCGGCTGCCCTCCGCACGGCCTCCCGCACCCGCCGTCTCCACCCCGTCCGGCTGCCCCTGCCGGGAGCGGCCGGTGCGTGGAGCGAGGCCCGCGACCTGCCACGCCTGCCCGCGGAACCGTTCCGCGACTGGTGGCGCAAGCACCGGGGCGAGCCCCGGGGAGAGGGCGGCCGATGACCGGCTCCCGCGAGACCGTCCTGGCCCGCATCCGTGCCGCGCTCGCCGACGTCCCCGCCTCGGAGTCGCCGGCCGGGCACCCGGTCGGCCGTGACTACCTGTCCACGCACACCGCCGAGGACCCGGCGGCTCTGCTCGACCTGCTCGCCGCGAACCTGGCCGACTACCGCGCACAGGTGCACCGCACCACGAAGGGCCGACTCCCCGGCGTCCTCACCCGGCTGCTC
>KI547038.1:358078-374196 GCA_000497405.1 Streptomycetaceae bacterium MP113-05
CGCCGCAGTGGCTCGCCCACCTGCACGGCGTGCAGCTGCTGACGGACACCCCTTCGGCGGCGCTGACCGCCGCCCTTCTGGACACCGTCGACAGCACGCTGTCCGGCTGCGCCCTCGCGGTCGCCGAGACCGGCACCGTGGTGCTGGACGCGGGCCCCGCCCAGGGCCGCCGTGCTCTCACCCTCGTCCCGGACCACCACGTCTGCGTGGTCCGCGCGGACCAGGTCGTGGCGTCCGTCCCACGCGCGCTCCCCCTCCTCGACCCACGCCGCCCCCAGACCTGGATCTCCGGCCCCTCCGCCACCAGTGACATCGAACTCACCCGTGTCGAGGGCGTGCACGGCCCCCGCACCCTGGAGTGCGTGCTCGTGGAGCCCGCATGAGGTCGGGAGAGCGGGCGAGCAGGCGCAGGTCAGGTGGCGAAGACCTGAGAGTCGTCCGCGAAGGCCTTGAACTCCAGGGCGTTGCCGGCCGGATCGAGGAGGAACATCGTCCACTGCTCCCCCGGCTGCCCCTCGAAGCGGACGTAGGGCTCGATGACGAACTCCGTACCCGCCGCGCGGAGACGTGCGGCGAGGTTCTGGAAACGGTCGACCGTCAGGATCAGCCCGAAGTGCGGGACGGGCACGTCGTGGCCGTCCACAGGGTTGTGGATGGTGCGCGGACCATCCGGGGCGAGGTGGGTGACGAACTGGTGACCGTGCAGACTCCAGTCCACCCAGGCGTCCGCGCTGCGGCCCTCCTCCAGACCGAGAACCCCGCCGTAGAAGCGGCGGGCGGCGTCCAGGTCGTCGACCGGCATGGCCAGGTGGAACCGCGGAATCGGGGAGTCGAGAACGCTCACGGGTGCTGCCGTCCTTCCGTCACGTCTGGGTGCAGCTCCAGCTGCCCGGCGACCCCAGAGTACGTCCGTCCCCCTTGACCGCACGGGGAGGAGATTGGTCTACTCCACCCTCAAGGGGGCGCCGTCGATCACACCCGCCCCTGAGCGGGCACAGGAGAGGTTCCCGCCATGTCGTCCACGCCACCGCCCGCCACTGAGCCGCAGTCCGCCTCACCACCGCGCCGCGCGCTCGTCGCCGGGTCCGTCGGCAACTTCATCGAGTGGTACGAGTTCGGTGTCTACGGCTACTTCGCGACGATCATCGCGGCGAACTTCTTCAGCGCCGACGGCGGAAGCGACCTCGAAGCGCTGGTCAAGACGTACGCGTCGTTCGCGTTGGGCTTCTTCTTCCGCCCGTTCGGCGCCGCCCTCTTCGGACGCGTCGGCGACCGCATCGGGCGCCGGCCGACCCTGATCATCGTCCTGCTGATGATGACCGTGTCCACCACCCTCATCGGCGTCCTGCCCACCTACGCGACGGTCGGTGCCGCCGCCCCGTGGCTGCTCACCCTGCTGCGTGCCCTCCAGGGCCTGTCCGCCGGAGGCGAGTTCGGCGGCGCGGTGTCCGTCATGACGGAGTTCGCACCACCCGGCAAGCGCGGCCTCTACGGGGCCTGGCAGTCGTTCACCGTCGGTCTCGGCCTCCTCGCCGGCGCCGGGATGGCCGCCGTGCTGGCGACCGTCATGAGCGAAGGCGCACTGAACGACTGGGGCTGGCGGCTCCCGTTCCTGCTCACGCTACCGCTGGGCGCCGTGGCGCTGTGGGTGCGACTGAAGCTGGACGAGACCCCGGAGTTCGTCCGCGAACACGCGACCGCCGGCGCCAGTGACGCACCACAGTCACCACCCACGACACCCGGAACACCGGCACCACCCGTGAAACCGTCCACCGGGCGGACGGCTAAAGCGATCCTCCTCGGCGCCGGGCGTCTCATGGGCTGGTCGGCGGCCGGCTACACCTTCCTCGTCGTGATGCCGTCCTACCTGCAGGCCACCCTGGACGCGTCCTTCCAGCAGGCACTCATCGCGACCGTCCTGGCCAACGCCGGATTCACCGCGATGATCCTTCCCGCCGGCCGGCTCAGCGACCGCATCGGCCGCCGCGCCGTCATGCTCACCGGCGCCGTTCTCATCACCCTCCTGTCACTGCCGCTCCTAAACCTGCTGCAGGACCCGGACACCGGCTCCGTCGCACGCGGCGCGGCCGTCTTCGCCGCCGGCGCAGCGGTCGGAATGCTGGCCGGGCCCGGCCCCGCCATGCTGTCGGAGATGTTCCCGACGTCCGTGCGCTACACCGGCCTCGGGCTCGCCTACGCGCTGTCCAACGCCGTCTTCTCCGGCAGCGCCGGCCTCATCATCACCGAACTCGTCAAGAGCACCGGCGACGTCGACATCCCGGCCTACTACGCGGCCGCCACCTGCGCCGTCAGCGCCCTCGCGCTGTGGACGCTGCGCAGCGACGACCACCTGCGCCCCCTCCGCCGGACCGCAGGCACCGAGGACGCCGAAAACGCCGCGAAGTCCGGGAAGTCCGCAGAGGCAGCGCCCTGATGCGCGTCATCGGCCTCATGTCGGGAACGTCCTACGACGGTATCGACGCGGCGGCCTGCGACCTGAGCCAGGAAGGCGACACGTTGACGCTGCGACCGCTGGGCACGGTCACCGAGTGCTACGGCGACGCCCTGCGCGCCGACCTCGCCGAGGCCATGCCGCCGGCGCACACGACGCTGCGCGACGTGTGCCGCCTGGACACCCGTATCGGCGAGGCCTTCGCCCGCGTCGCCCGCCGCGCCGACACCGAACTGTGCGACGGGTGCGCCGAGCTGGCCGTCTCGCACGGGCAGACCGTCTACCACTGGGTGGAGGACGGCCGCGTGCACGGCACCCTGCAGCTCGGCGAGCCCGCGTGGATCGCCGAGGCCACCGGGCTGCCCGTCGTCTCCGGCCTGCGCACCCGCGACGTCGCCGCCGGCGGCCAGGGCGCGCCACTGGTGAGCCTGATCGACGTGCTGTGGCTGGAAGGACGGCCGGGACGCCCCGTGGCGCTGAACCTCGGCGGCATCGCCAACCTGACCGCCGTCCGCGACGGCATCCCTTCGGCGTTCGACACCGGCCCCGCCAACGCCCTGCTCGACGCGGCCGTCGCGCATGCCACGGACGGCCGCCTCGGCTACGACGCCGACGGCTCGCTCGCCTCCCGTGGGCAGGTGGACGCGGCGCTGCTGAACACCCTGCTGCAGGAGCCCTACTACGCCCGCCCGGCGCCCAAGACCACCGGCAAGGAACTGTTCCACCTCCCCTACCTGCAGCGTGCGCTGGCCGGACGCGAGCTACCCATCCCGGACCTGGCCGCCACCCTCACCGCGCTCACCGCCCGCACCGTCGCCGACGCGGTGCGCGGCGTGGACGGCACCGAGGTCGTCGCCTCCGGCGGGGGCACCCGCAACCCGGCCCTGATGCACGCCCTGCGTGCCGAACTCGGCGCACGCGCACCCCTGCGCACGTCCGACGAGCTCGGCCTGCCCTCCGCCGCGAAGGAGGCCTACGCCTTCGCCGTCCTGGGCTGGCTCACCGCCCACGGGCTCCCCGGCACCCTCCCCTCCTGCACGGGCGCCCGCCGGCCCAGTCTCCTCGGCTCCCTCACCCCGGGCCCCCACGGCTTCCCCACCCCCGCCCGCCCGGCCGCGGCACCGCGCCGCCTGCACGTGGAGGTGAACACAAGCAACCCGTAGGTCCGTTCGTGGCGTCATCGTCGTCGTCCAGCCCTACGACACGATCACGGTGTCGCCCCGGCCCGGCAGACCGGTGAGCAGGTCGAAGTGTTCGGCCCAGGAACCGCCCATGATCGGGAAAGGGAACGTCGAGGGCCCGTCCATTCGGTGGTTGGCACCGTTCATGAGGAACCGCACGCCCTCCCCAAACGCGCAGAATCTTCCGAGGCCAACGGCCGCAGCAGCACCACACGCGGCTGGTCGGGCATCGGGTGCACATTCGAGTGGGAGGAACAACCGGCATCGGGCATCGACTCCTCAGCCCGGATCCACCGGCTGATGTTTCCAAGGTCCGATTTCTCGCCGAGGGCTGATGGTGGTGTGGGGCACGGGTTCGAGGGCGTGCGTCGCCCGCCGCGCTCGGGTCGCGGCCTGTCCGAGGTGCCTTTCGAGTCGGGGCTGAGGCGGTGGCGATGTCGCCGGTGGCCGGTGCGGCCGTCAGGGTGCGGTGTGGACGGAGGCCGTCAGGGTGTCGATGGCGAGTGGTGGACGGCTTCGAACAAGTCCCGGCAGGCGCCCTGCCAGGGCCAATTGGCGGGCAGGTGGGCGGTCAGCTTGATCCTCGCGGTGCGGGCGAGTCTGGCGGGGACGTGGATCAGGTGGGCGCGGAGTGTGGCGGTGGTGGCCTTGGCATGGAAGGCCGAGGCGAGGGCACCGGCGGCCCGCAGCAGGTTGTGCGACATGGCCCACAGGGTCAGCCAGGCGGCGTTCGCCTGGAAGTTTCCCGAGGGCAGGTGGGCGAGCGCGGAGGACTTCCCGTCCGCGATCGCCTGTTCCACGATGGCGTGTTGCCGGTGGTGCAGTTCGGTCTGGAGCATGTCGAAGGGGCTGTTGGTGAAGACGGGGTGGTAGCGCCAGGAGTCGAACAACTCCCCCTGTCCGGTGGCTGCGTGCGGGTTCAGGCGCCTGACCCGGCGCACGATCAGACGGGCAGTGACCTGCTCGGCCTTCTTGCGTCCGGCGAACGCGGTGTATTCGGTCTCGGCGACCTCGGCGTCGGAGACCATCTCGCCGGTGTCGGGATCCACGAACGCCTCGGGGTAGCGGATCGGAATCCAGGCGTCCTCGGCGATGGCCCCGATCGCGGCGGCGATGGAGGGATTCATGCCCGTGGTCAGGGAGAAGTGGGCACCGGCCCTGCGGCAGGCAGCGGCCACGTCGGCGGTGTAGAACTTGCTGTCCGCCCGCACCGTCCGGATCCCTGTCCCGCCCGTCTCGGCCGCGATGGCCAGGGCCTGGGCGACGAAACTTTCCGCGCCGCGGACATCGGCGGCCTTGCCGCGGCGCAGGCGGACCGCGCCGATCACCGGACGGGCGATGGGGGTGGACAGGGTGGCCACGATCGAGTGCAGGGTGCGCTGCCCCTTCAGGCGTCCGTGCTCGGCGCCTTGCTTGGCCCGTCCGTAGACCCGGCGGTGGGTGGGGTCGATGTCGATGAACATCAGGTCCCCGGCGCCGGGTAGCAGCGGGGCGTGGGCTGCGAGGCGGGCCAGGAGGTCACGGTGCACACGGTCCAGTTGCCGGTTGTGGCCGTGGGTGAAGGAGCGCAGGAAGGTGCCCAGCGTGGACGGGGCGCGTATCCCGGCGAAAGCCCGGTCCATCGCGCCGTGCCGCAGCCGGTCGGCGTCCTCGATGGAGTCGGCCCCCGAGCACATCGCGCCCAGCAGCGACATCACCTTGGCCGCCGGAGGCGCGCCGCCACTGTTGTCGGCCGCCTCGATGCGGACCTGGGCGGCCAGAGCGGGCAGGCCGACCCGTTCGGCGAGAGCGACCAGCGGAAGCAGTCCCGCATCCGCGATCAGGTTCGGCTCGTCGAAGAGTGCGGAGACATGGACAGCGGCATGGGAAGATTGCATCTCGGAAGAGCCTTGTCATCGTGCGTGCTGGAAGCCTCAAGAACTCCCATCATCGCAGTTCACAAGGCTCTTCCTTGTTCCCGGAGAAGTTGTCCACAGGCGTCACTCGGTGAATCCGGGCTCAGAGGGAGGCGGACGAGCCCCCGGATCGCAGCCCTCGCCACCCCCGGAACGGGGGCGCTCATGCCCCGACGGATCGGAGACCCAAATGCCACGACCCGGTAGGCGCACGGACTCGACTCGCAAGAAGACGAGGAGGTTGGCATAGTCCGGCCAAAAGATGCGGCCCGGCGCTTTCGCGCCGGGCCATTCTGGTAGCGGGGACAGGATTTGAACCTGCGACCTCTGGGTTATGAGCCCAGCGAGCTACCGAGCTGCTCCACCCCGCGTCGGTGAACAACACCCTACGCCATGCCGGGGCGCACACCCGGCGGGGGTGCGCACCCAGCTCTGCGATGCTATTGCCTGGCCGCGGTGAGGCGGCCGTCGAAGCAGGGAGCCGCCGATAAATAACTTGTCGATCTTGATGGGCGTTACTCGGGTCTGAGGTCGTGTCCGGCGATGGCGGCGAGTTGTTCGGCCGTGGTCACGGTGAGAGGACCGGTGGGGCACGTGTGGCCGAGGGCAGCGAGAACGGGTGTGGTTTCCCGGAGGGTGGCACCGATCCTGCTCTTGGACATGCCGGTCGCCTCGGCGAGAGGGGCCTGTGTCATGGACCAGCGGTTCTTCAGGAGGTGGATGACAAGTTGGTCGGCGGCGGACAGGCGCCGGCCGCCGGCGCCGGGGCCGCCGTCGGGGCGTTTGCCGGGAAGCAGGACCGGGGGGTGTTCGGCGAGGTAGGCGCGGTAGCGGAGGACGAGGTCGTCGAAGGCCGCGGGTTCCAGGCCGGTGAGGCTGGGGTGCCGGAGCCAGGCGGGCGTCTTGTCCCCGGGTGGGAACCGGCCGAACGAGGTATCGCGGGGCGGTGGCGGAACGGGTGGGGCGAGGGGCTCGGGACGCAGTGTGTAGTTCCAGGTGCCGTGCCACTCGTGGGGGGTGAACGGGAGGCGTCCCATGACGTCGTCGGGCACGGTGACGCCGGTGGGGTATGGGCCGGGGTCGAACTCGGCGTGGACGGTCAGCCCCGTGCTTGTGGTGACCGCGCCAATGGTGTTGACGACGACCTCATGGCTGGTCAGCGGGCGTCCGCGCCAGTTCGTGCTGATGCGCGAGAAGAGCCGGTGCTCTATTTTGTTCCACTTCGATGTGCCGGGCGGGAAGTGGCAGACCGTCACGGCCAAGCCCGTCTCGAGGGCGAAGTCCGCGAGTTCCTTCTTCCACGCTTTCACCCGGTAGCCGTTCGAGCCGCCGGCATCGGCGGTGATCAGCAGACGCCTCGCGTGCGGGTAGCGGTGCCGGCCTTCGCCGTCCCACCAGCGCCGGAGGGTGGCCACCGCGAAAGCGGAGGTGTCGCCGTCACAGCCCACCGACACCCAGCCGGTGTCCGCGGACAGGTCGTAGACCCCGTACGGGACGGCCTTCTGCGCGTTCTTCTCGGGGTAATCATGGGCCCGCACCCTCACCGGCTCACCGCTGCGGTGCCACTCTCGCCCGATGACCGCGTAGTCGCCCAGCACTTCCTTCTTCTTCGCGTCCACACTGATCACGGGGTCACCGGACCCGGTGAACTCCCGGATCTGACCGTTGATGTAGTGGAACTGGGCATCCCGGTCGGGATGACGGACTCCCTCGGTCGTCCGGCTGGTGCCCTGCAAGGAGAAGCCCTCCTCTTTGAGTAGGGCCGCCACCGTGTCCGACCCCACCCGGAAGCCCTGGGCGCTCAACTCAGCGGCCAGCTTCCGCGTCGACTTCGTCGTCCACAGCAGTGGCGACTCCGGATCACCCCGCTGATCCGGCTCGACCAGCGCCAGCAGAGCCGGCACCAGGCCCGGATACTTCTCACGCAGACGTCTACGACCCCCGCCCTCCCGCCTCACCCGGTCCGAGGGCCCGGACCCGCCAGACAGTTCCGCCACCCCGCGCGAGACCGTCTCCTCCGACACCTTGGCCGCCCGCGCCACCCGGCGGATGCCGCCATGCCCCAGCATCCTCGCGTCTGCCCCAAGGACCAGCCGCCTTCGCCGCTCGTCCAGATGCGGCAACAACAGGTCGAACTTCTCCGCCAACGCCACATCCATCCCCTCCATCACGCAAAGATCCTACGACTCAACACCCCCTCAAAACACCGAAGTTATTAATCGACGGCTCCCAGGGCTTGATCAAGTTCCGGAGACGTGGCGCTGGTCTGGTGGTGACCGGTTGGGGTGCATAGCAGTGCAGGCACGGGATCCGTGATCATTGGGGTGTCGAATCTCAACGATCATGAGGTGGCCCGTGCCTGCCGCTGTATCTTCTCCCATCCCGCCGGTGTTGGTGAGGCTGGGTCCGCTGGACATCGGTCAAGTCGCTGACCTGCGGACGTTCCTGGACCAGGTGCCCGACCCGCGTGCGAGGCGGGGCCGCTGGTACTCGCTGACCGCGATCCTCCTCGTCTGTGCCTGCGCGGCCGTCTCGGGAGCGAGGACCGTCGACGAGATCGCCGAGTGGACGGCGCGGGCCTCGGAGACCGTGCTGATGGCCGTCGGCGTCCGACGGCATCCGCTGCAGTGGCGCCGTGCCCCTTCGCGGACCACGATCGGCCGTGTGCTGGCGGCCGTCGACGGTGACGCCCTGGACAAGGCGATCGGCGCCTACCTCGCCGGCCGGAACGCCGCGGGACCGGAGCCGGAGCAACGGCGGGTGATCGCCGTCGACGGCAAGTCGCTGAGGGGATCGGCCCGCCTGACCGCCGGCCGCAGGCACCTGCTCTCCGCCGTCACCCACCACCGGGCCCTGACCCTCGCCCAGGCCGAGGTCGGAGCGAAGACGAACGAGACCGCGCACTTCCGGCCCCTGCTCGAAGGGCTGGACCTGGACGGAGCTCTCGTCACCTTCGACGCCCTGCACTCGGTCCAGGCGAACGTCACCTGGCTGGTCGAGACCAAGAACGCCCACTACATCGCCGTGATCAAGCGCAATCAGCCGACCGCCCACCGGCAGCTCGCCGCCCTGCCCTGGTCCGACGTCCCCGTCCAGCACACCACATCCTCCACCGGACACGGCCGCCACGAATCCCGCTCCATCAAGACCTGCGGCATCGCCGACGAACTCGGCGGAATCGCCTTCCCCCACGCCCACCTCGCCCTCCGCGTCCACCGCCGTCGCCTGCAGACCGGCCGACGCGAGAGTCGTGAGACGGTCTACGCCGTCACCAGCCTCGACGCCCACCAGACCACCCCCGCCGAACTGGCCGCCGCCGTCCGCGGCCACTGGAGCATCGAAGCCCTGCACCACGTCAGAGACGTGACTTATACCGAGGACGCCTCAACCGTCCACACCGGCACCGCACCCCGCGCCATGGCCACCCTCCGCAACCTCGCCATCGGCCTGCTCAAAACCCTCGGAGCCGCCAACATCGCCAAGACCACCCGCGCAATCCGCGACCAGCCCGAACGAGCCCTCCCACTCCTGGGCATCCTCAACAACCCCGACCCTCAAGGAACTTGATCAAGCCCTGCCGTCGAAGGCGATGCCGAATGCCTGCAGGGCCGGCTTCCATCGCCTGGCCCAGCGTTTGCGCCGACGCCCTTGAGGTCCAGGCTCATGACCGGGCACAAACCGGCCTCCGGCCACCGTGACGGCACGAGTGATGTCAGTCTGTCCGCACACCAGAGCCTCCGGTCTTTGTGAACGACCGTCTTGGTTGACTGCAAGTTCTACCGGGGCTCCGCTCTTCATGTCCGGCCAAACCCTCACCTACAGCCCCCTGGACAACCTCGCGAGACCCCTTACGAGGCCAGCGGACTACTGAATCGAGGGTGGTGACGCCGAGTCCGAGCCGGGTGGTGGCCTTCGCGTTCGCTCGTCGCGATCCCCCCATGGGTTCTCTGACGACGTCACGGACGATCCGGTCTCTACTGCCAGCCGGAGTCGTTTAAGCCGGGCGTCTCGTTCGCCTCCGCCGCCTGCGCGGGGTCAGCCTGTAGGAGCGAGGCGGGGGTGGCGGCGTGGGAGACGGCAGCGGGACCGGAGAGCGTGAGCAGCGTTCCGGTGGCGATGGCGGCCGTCAGTCTCCCAGGACTCGTTCTCATCGAGCACCCCTCCTGTGTGTGTCGGCCCGGTACCGTTCCGTGACCGGTGCGGTCATCCTCATATGCCTGCACACGACGAGGAAGGCAGCCACCGGAAGGCAATGCGGACATGTCCGGAAGCGGACACGATGAGCGATGAGGCCACGCTCTACGGCGAGGAGGTGCCCCCGGGGCGAGGGGGCTCGTCGATGCGCGGCAAGGCCACCGACGCCCCGGCCTCCCGCCACCCGTGCAGTTCGGGGGCTGTCAGCAGGGTGCGGCAGCAGAGACCTACGGCCGTGCGCTCTGCCTCACCGAGGGTCGCGCTGGTGAGGAAGACGCCCACGACGCAGTGTCCGGCCGACTGCGGGTGGACGACGACGTGTTCGAGCTTGTCGTCAGGCACAGCTGTGCTCCACAAGTGTGCAGCCAGCCCTGGAGGAGGGCCCGCGTTCTTCGGGCCGCGTAGGCGCAAGTGCATAAGGTACATCGGTGGCCCCTGCTTACCGCTCGTGGACCGGAGCCGCTTGCTTTCGCCGCCGTCGGCCCTGTGGATGGGGGTGTGATTCACTCTCACCGGGTGAGGGGGGCTCCCCGCCTACCCGAACGGACGGGATGGCCGCGATTTCGTAGGGGGAGAACGTGCTGGCAGATCTCGGTCTGGGCGTGGCGACGGACGCGGTGTACCGGGCCATGCTGAGGTTCCCCCGGGAGGGCGTGGCGGCCCTCGCCGTGCGGACCGGCCTCACCGCGACCGAGGTCCGGGAAGCACTGGGCGAACTGAGCGCCCTGGCCCTGGTACGGGAGTCCGGCGCCGGTGAACCCGGGCTGCGGGCGATCAGTCCGCGACTGGCCACCGAGATACTCCTGTCCCGTCGGCAGGTGGAGGTCGTCGAGCGGCAGCGGCAGCTGGAGAACGCCCGGTTGGCCGCCGCCCGTCTGATGGCGGAGTTCACCCACCACGAGCTGCCCGACTCGGGCCAGATCCAGTACCTGCACGGCCTGGACGCCGTCCGCGACTACCTGGAGACGATCAACAGCCAGGTGCAGGAGGAGTTCCTCACGCTCGCTCCCGGCGGGCCCCAGAGCCCGGAGAACATGCGTGCCTCCCGGGCGCTCAACATCCGGCTGCTGGAGCGCGGGGTGTCGATGCGCACGGTGTACCTGGAGAGCATCCGCCGGGACCACGCGACGGTGGAACACGCCCAGTGGCTGGTCAGCCTGGGCGCCGATGTGCGTACAGCTCCGTTCCTGCCGAACCGGGTGATCGTCTGCGACCGCCGGATCGCCCTGGTGGCTACCGACAGCGAGGAGACGAGTCTGGGTGCCCTGGCGATCAGCAACCCCGGCCTGCTGTCACTCGTGATCTCCCTGTTCCACCGGATCTGGAAGGACGCCGCCCCGCTCGGGAGCCGCCCCAGACCGGGGTACGGCCCCTTCACCGTCCAACAGTTGGAAACCCTGCGGCTGATGAACGAGGGACGGACCGACGAGTCGATCGCCAAGAGCCTCGGCGTCACCAGCCGAACCGTCCGCAGGACCGTCACCACCCTTTTGTCCCGTCTTGGCGCACAGAGCCGGTTCCAGGCCGGGGCGCTCGCCTACCGGGCAGGGCTCATCCCCGACTGAGCGGCCGGTGATCCGGTGCCGGCGAGTTCCCGCAGTGCGTCCAGGCCCGTCACGTCCCGCGCCCTGAAACCCTCCGCGCCGCCGTCGGCGAAGACCACCACCATGCCGCGGCGGTCGGCGTCGGAGGTATTGGGGCCGCTGGCGTGGACGAAGCGCCGGTCCCAGACGACCGCCTCGCCGGGGGCCAGGACGAACTGGTGCCGTTCGCCGAGCTCCCCGACGAGGGGGCTGACGCTCTCGTGCCACGGGTGGTCGGGGTCGTCGGCGTGCTCCAGCCGGCCGGTGTGCGAACCCGGGTAGCCACACAGACCGCCGTTGCCCGGGTGCACCTCGGTCAGCGCCACCCACATGCTGAACGCGCCGGGGTAGTCCTGGGACCACAACGCCTGGTCCTGGTGGGGTGCGACGGCCGTGCCCACACGGGCCGGCTTCAGGAAGGCGGCATGGAAGATCACGACCGCCGACGGACCGATGATCCGTTCTGCCAGGTCGACCGCGCCCATGCGGTTGAGGATGGGCCCGTAGAGCGCACGGTCGTTCCACACCAGCCGGCGCAGCTTCCGCAACCGACGCTCCTCACCCTCTCCGTCGTACTGCGCCTGGTAGCCGGGTGATACGCGGGGGCGCGCGTCGAGTTCGTCGAAATGACGCAGGACCACGGCGCGGTGCTCGTTGTCCAGGCGGGGCCCCAGTTCCAGGAAGCCTTCCTCAGCGAACCGCTCAAGATCGACGTCAGACATGCCTTTCCTTACGCTCGTGGGCAGAGACCAGTGCGTTCCAGACGGCCAGGGCGGCCCGGCGGTCGATCTTCTCCTGGCCGAGACGGGGCAGCGGGGCGTCCGTCAGAACCACGCGGCGGGGCGAACGCTGCCGCCCTAGCCCGGCCAGCAGTGCCTTGTGGAGGGTGACGGGGGTGACGTCCGGCCCGGCGGACGGGGCGAGTCTCAGCAGCAGGCCGATGTCCTCGCCGGAGGGCAGGTCCAGGCGGAGGGCCGCCGATTCCAGCACGTCCGGCAGGGTGTTGGCGGCCTCCTCGACCTCGTGGAGGTAGACGGTGAACCCGCCCTTGAGCACGACGTTCTTGCGGCGGCCGATGATCCGGTACCGCCCTTCCAGGTCCCGTAAGGCGAGGTCGCCGGAGCGGAGCCAGCCGTCCTCCGCGACCAGTTCGCGGTTGGCCTCGGGGTTGTCGTAGTAGCCGCACGACATCGCCGAGCCCCGCAGCTCGAGTTCGCCCTCACCGGCCCCGCCGACGATCCGGCCGTCGGCGCCGCGCAGCCGCGCCTCTACGGTGACCGGCGGCCCGATGAGGGGCGTGCCGCGCCCGTCGGCCGCCCGGTCGCCGAAGAAAGCGGCGAAGGAGACCTCGGTGAGTCCGTACACATTCAGCAGGAGCGCGCCGAACCGGCCCTGGAAGAGCAGGTGGGCGTGGTCGGACAGGGATGCGCCGCCGCTGAGGCAGGCGATGGCGGGGCCCTCTGGGGTTCGGGGCGGCGCAACACGGTTGAGCAGTTCGACGAGGGGCGGCACGAGGTAGGTGAGTTCGACCCCGTGCGTGTCGACCGCCTCCCAGAACGCCGCCGCGGTGCTCAGGGAAAGCTCCGGCAGCACCACGACAGGCATGCCCATGACCGCCGGCCAGAGGTAGTTCATGCCGAGAATGCCCAGACCGGACATACGCATGCTGACGCCGAACCGAGCCGGCCGCCGCCCCAGGGTCCCCACGACCGCCTCGGCCGCGCTGGTGTAGGCGTGCAACAGCTGGTCGTGCGTCAGCACGACGCCCTTCGGGTCCGAGGTGGAACCCGAGGTGTAGCTGATCATCGCGGTCATCGGCGGGAGTTCCGGCCCCTCGGCGGGGACTTCCGGCACCGGGAGGCATTCCCCCCGGGCGGGGTCGGCGACGAATCCGGCCCGACTCAGACGCAGTACGGAGTCAAGGGTCTTCTCCCCCCAGTGGCTGTCCACTGGAACCACCACCGCCCCGGCCCGCCAGACGGCGAGCACCGTCGGGACAAGGTCGGGGTGGTCGGTCATGACGACCGCGCACCGGCCTCCCGCGAGGAGGCCCGCGGCACGCAGGCCCTCCTCGCGCGCTCGGGCCCGCTCCACCAGACCCGCCCAGGTCGTCACGGTGCCGGAGTGGGGAGCCCTCTCGTAGAGGAGGGCGGGTGAACTCGGCGAGCGCGCGGCCTGCCGCTCGTAGACGTCAAGCAGGGTCACCTTCGGTCCTTTCCAGCAGCGCGAGGGCGCAGTCGGCCGGCCCGGTGGCCAGCACGAGCACCGTCGAGGTGGCGGCGGGCAGATCCGCCAGGTTGATAAGGAGGTCCGGCGTGCCGAGGTGGCTCAGCCGGGCCACGTTGTCCGTGAAGAGCTGATCCGCCGTCGCCCGCAGCGCCCCGGCGAACATCTGCAGCGTCGGCAGCCCGTAGTTGTTGCAGAGCAGCACCGGCTTCTCGGGCAGGCCCTGCTCCCGGGCCTCGTGAAGCAGCCCGCGCAGCGCGCGTCCGAGGAGCAGGAGCGAGGGACCGAAGTCCTCCTTGGTCCGGTCGAAGGCGGCCACGTCGAGGAAAGCCCGGCGCAGCAGCCACCGGGTACGCCAACCCGCGCCGCCAGCCCGTACGACGCAGCTGGCCGCGCCGTCACCGATCGCCGACACGGCGGGCGCGAGCACCCGGGAGTCGCCCTCCCGCATCCGCCCGACCGCGATCACCAGGCTGGTGGCGGAGGGGTCGCGCTCGGCCACCAGACCGGCGTACTCCAGTGCCGTCATGACGGTTCCGCAGCCGCCGAAGCTGAACGCGGTCACCGGCGCGTGGCCGAGTCCCAGGCCGGCCAGTGTGCGGTAGAGCCGCCCGCGGGTCCACTCGTGACCGTCCCGGGAGCCGCTGGCGCCCAGCGTCTCGGTGGCGATCAGTACCTGCCTCACCGCGGCCGGCCTCAGTCCGGTCGCGGTGAGGGTCCGCAGGACCGACTGCTCGATCAGGGGCATCTCGTCGTCGGCGACCGGGCACAGGCGCTGGCCGCGCTCGGTCAGACGCCGGGCCGCGGCGGTGGGCATGGTCCCCTCGGGGAGCTCCGTCAGGGGTACACACGCCCCCACGGAGCTCCCCAGGCCGCTGAGGACCGGTGTCACTCCTGCCCGTCCCACGTCTCCCAGCGGACGTCGGTGCCGTGCGGGGTGGTGCGGGCCAGCAGGACCCGGCGGTCACCGGGCCAGGTCTCGCAGACCAGCTCGACCACGGACGAGTCCTCCTTGCTGGGTTCCAGCGAGATCCAGGCCAGCGGGTTGTCGTCACCGGCCCGCTCCCCCGCGGCGCGGATGATCTTGGCGAAACGGTCCCGTACCTCCGGGTCGAAGTAGGTCGCCACGACGGAGTGGAAAACGACGGTCATCACCCCGCTCGGGAGTTCCGCGAGCCGGCTCTCCACCCAGGCGCACGCGTCGGAGGCCTCGATGGCGAGCGGGGGCTCGGTGCGGGCCACCTCCAGCGCCGCCTCCAGCCGCCGGGCCCGGTCGACGTGCTCGGGCCACACGAAGGAGCGCAGCAGGTCCGCGGAGGACGGGTCGTGGACGTCGATCGGATTCAGGTCGCAACCCGCGCGGGAGTCGATCGAGGGGACGGCGGCGGCGGGACGGCCGGAGGTGAAGTGGCCGGTCAACCGCAGCGGGGAGTCGGCAGGGCCCCAGGACCCCTCGCCGGCGTCCACGAAGTAGCCGTCGAACAGCATGTTCAGCCCGGCGCTGGCCCCGACCTCCAGAAGCCGCAGCGGAAGGCCGGTGGCCAGGGAGACGTGGTTCATCGCCGCGGACAGCGGAGCGGACCGGCCCACTTCGTTGGTCTGGACGTTGACCTTCATCTGTTCGCGCACCTCGTCCACGTGGGACTCGAGGAAGCCGAAGAAGGCAGGAACCACCCGCTCGACGTCGGTGAAGCCGCCCCGGGTGGCGTAGCAGGCGTCCAGCCAGTCGGCGGACTCGGCCATGGCGATCCTGTTGACCGCCCCGAACAGACGCAGGCACAGCGCGGACTGCACCGGGTCCTGGCCGTCCTCGAGGAGAAGTTCGGCGACCGCGTCGCCCTCGTCGAGCCGGCGCACCAGCTCGTCGATGAGCGCCACGTAGGTGGGGGCCGCGTTCTTGACGCACAGGGCGCGCTGCCAGGTGCAGCCGGTCCTGGCCTGCTCGACGGTCAACCTCATGCCGCCACCACCAACTGGTAGGCGTTGCGCAGGGTCGACAGGCCTTCCACGGTGGCGGCCTCCGGCTTGATCGCCGTCCCGGTGAGGTTCTCCAGGAAAAAGAAGAACTCCAGGACCAGCAGGGAGTCCATGATCCCGGACTCCACCAGCTCGGTGTCGGCGTTCACCTCCCGCGCCTCCTCGCCCAGTCGTTCGCCCAGGAATTCCTGCGCCGCCCGCAGGAACTGTTCCTCAGTCATCGATATTCACCTCTGTGGTGTCGTGGGTCGCGTGCGCCATCGCCAAGTGTGCGACGCGGGTGTCCAATCGGTGGTCCAGGCCGGGCAGCCTGAGATGGCGTACACGCGGTCCCACCAGGCCGGCGGCGCCGAGGTCGGCGTCGAGGTCCTGGTGGGCGACGAACCGATCCCGGCCACCGGTCACCGCCAGCACCCGGAGATCCTCCGCCGGCTGAGGCGGAGGCGCCGACTCCTCCAGCAGCCGCCCACAGACCAGTACGGCACGATGGGCCAGCGGGGTGTGCGCGAGGACGGCGCCCACCACGGAGACGCCCTGGGAGAACCCAACCAGACAGGTCCTCTCCGGCGGCGTCCGGTGGCGCCGCTGCGCCCGCGCGATATACGCGACG
>KI547038.1:374206-380394 GCA_000497405.1 Streptomycetaceae bacterium MP113-05
CCCTCCGTAGCCGTGCAACGCGACGACCAGGAAGGAGTCCGGCTCAGCGGTGTACATCGGCCACCGCCCCGGTCGGTTCCGTGTCGGCCTCGCGGAGCCAGGCGGCCCCGGACAGCAGGGCGAACGCCGTGCCGAAGACGTCGGCGTCGCCCCGGCGCAGACGTTCGCGCACCAGGTCCACGCCGGACGGCAGGACGCCGAGCCGGGCATACAGCTCACCGGTCGCCTCGGCCAAGGACCGGTCCACCCGGGGCAGCGCCGCGCCGCCGAGCCACTGCGGGAGAGGTGCGCGGAACGGCTGTTTGCGCTGGTCGAGGTAGCGCTCCGGAAGCAGGTCGCCGAACGCCTCGCGCATCACCGCCTTGGTGCGCGAACCGCGCACCAAGGCGCCCGGCGAGCACCGGGCGGCGAGTGCGGGCAGGCCGGCGTGGAGGAACGGGGTGCGGC
The DNA here is from genome assembly GCA_000497405.1 of Streptomycetaceae bacterium MP113-05. Lineage (GTDB taxonomy): Bacteria > Actinomycetota > Actinomycetes > Streptomycetales > Streptomycetaceae > Streptomyces. Next base: position 374,654 of record KI547038.1, read on the forward strand.
CCTCGATACCCTCGCCCATCAGCAGGTGGTCCGTCCGGCGCAGCAGCGGCTCCAGGCTGTGTTCGAGTTCGAACTCGCGGACCACGTCGACCGGTGTCGGAATGCGGCCGCGGCGGTGCCCCGCGGTCTCGCGCGCCCGGCCCACCGCGTCACGCAGCGCGTCGTGCGCGGCCAAGGCCGCGTCGGGGCCGACGAGTTCCCGGGTCAGCCGCAACTTCTCCGGGGAGGCGTAGAAATCCTGGGGGTCCTCGTACCGGCCCTGGAAGAGAGGCACATAGCGGTTGTAGCCAGCGAACAGTTCGTCCGCCCCCTCCCCGACGACCAGCACGGTGATGCCTGACGTCCGGGCCAGGGCCGCGAGTGCGGCGTACATCGGGATGCTGGTCATGGCGACGGGTTCGCCGAAGGCCCGCACCGCGGCCGGCAGACCGTCCAGGAGGTCGTCCGGCCGGAACGGGGTCCACCGGTGCCGCCAGGTGTCCAGCGCCTCCGGGGGCAGGCCGAGGCCGGCCAGGTCGCGGACGCCGTCGGAGGTGTTCTGCGGGCAGACGCTGACCGTCGGCAGGTCACGGATGCCCCTCCGGGCCAGCAGCGCGGCCAGGATCGTCGAGTCCACTCCGCCGCTGAGCGCCAGGCCGACCTGCCGGTCGGTCAGCAGCACGCGCTCGACGGCCTCTTCCAGGGCGGCCCGGATTTCGGCGGGGGCGGGTTCGCCGCCGCAGGGGGCGGTGCGTGGCCGTTCCGAGCCGGACATCCGGCCTGCAGACAGGGTGAGCCGCTCGCCGGGGGCGACCGGGCGGACGCCCTCGTGGAAGGTCCCCCCGTCGACCACGCGCCGTCCGGTCAGCAGGAACTGTGCGAAGGCCTCGGGCCTGAGGCGGGGCGGGCCGCCGAAGAGGTGCAGCAGAGGCGCGGTCTCGGAGGCGACCGCGACGCCCTCCGGCACCTGCCGTACGTAGAGCGGTTTGATGCCCAGCGGATCGCGCGTCAGCCGCAGCGAGCCGTCGGCGCTGGTGGTGGCCAGGGCGTACATGCCGTCCAGGCACTCGGTCCCGGCGGCCACGGCGCGGGCCTCCGCCAGCCCGCCGTCAGGGGTCGCCGCACCGCACCGGTAGACCTCCCCGTTGAACGCGTGAACATCGTCGGCGCCGCCCCCCGTGAACGGGACGCTGTCGCCGGGGGCGCTGCGCACCCGAAGCCGCACCATGCCCAGCGCCGACCCCTGGCTCCCCAGCACCCCGGAGCCGTCCGGCCCGCGGTGCGCCAGCCGTCCGAGCAGCCCGGTGGTAAGTGCCACCGCGTCCGCGCCCCGCGCGTGAGGGGCCAGGCAGACGCCTGCCACACCGCACACCGGTCAGGCCTCGCCCTCTGCGCGGAACGGTTCGAGCAGGCTGGAGTTGTAGTCGCCGGCCAGGACGTGGTTGAGGTAGGTGCCCGAGCCGTCCACCACCCGGTAGCTGTGCCGCACGCCCGCCGGGATGAAGACCGAGGCGGGGCTGCGCACCTGGAAGGTCTCGTCGCCCAGGCCCACCTCGACGGACAGGCCCTGGTACGACGCCTCGTCGCCGAGGAACATGAACAGGCTGTCGCAGTAGTGCACATGGCTGTCCACGTGCCCGGCGCCATAGTCATCCATCTTCGGGATGCGGCGGGCGATGCAGTACTGCCCGGCCCCCGGGACGAACCGGTCGTCCACCATGACGTACCGGTCGCCGGGCCCCTTCCGGTGATACCGGAGTTCCTCGGCGGACAACACCGGCGGTTTGACGACCCAATCGTCGGCCCGCTCCGGCAGGCAGCCGGGGCCGAGGTGGCGTCGGGCGCCGAAGTCGTCGGGGCTGGCCCACTCGTAGGTGGCGGGGTCGCGCTCCACGGCGAGGACGTGGAGACGCGAGACGTGGCGGAAGACGTTGGCGCCGACGACCGGGCGCCGGTCGTCGGGCGCCGAGCGGCTGTAGGCGCCGACGCGACGGCTGAGGTCGCGCAGCAGCGTCCCCTCGATCAGCGGCCGCACGCCGCGGTGCGCCAGGTTGGCCAGGAGGCCCGCCAGGTCGACGATGCCGGCCCGCTCCCCCAGCCCGTTGACCGAGGTGGAGATCCAGTTCGCGCCGGCGTCCACGGCTGCGAGCGCGTTGGCCGTCGCCAGCCCGCGGTCGTCGTGCAGGTGGACCTCGACGTCGATGTCCGCCTCCTGGGCGCGCAGGCCCTCGACGAGTTGCGCGGTGCCGGCGGGCTCGAGCTGCCCGACCGTGTCGGCGAGACAGATCCGTTCGGCTCCCGACTTGACTGCCCGGCTGTATGCCTCGGCCAGCAGCGCGGGGTCGGTACGACTGCTGTCCTCCGCGGTGAACCGGACCTTGAGGCCGAGGGCCCGGGCGTGACCGATGGTGTCCTCGATCAGTTGGAGGACCTCGTCCTGGGTCCGGCCCGGTGTCCTGTTGGACAGGGAAATGTCGTTGACGCCGAGGAAGACGCCGACCCAGTCGGCCCCCGTCTCCGCGACGGCGGAGATGTCAAGGACGTCCGCCCGGGCGTGCGACAGCACCGGGGCCCGCCCGTCGACGGCCTCGACCACCGCGGCGACGCGCCGCTTCTCGGCCTCGCCGATCGCGGGATGCCCGCACTCGATCATGTCCACCCCGGCGGCGATCAGCCCCCGGGCGACATCGACGCTCTGCTCGACGGTGAACGTTCCGCCCTCGGCCTGCATGCCCTCACGCAGCGTCGCGTCGATGACGCGCACCATTCGACCGGTCACTCTCCCGCTCCCAGATCCACTCGTGCCGGAAACTCCCCGGACGGCCAGACACCTCCCCGGTACGCGCCGGCCGCCGTGTCGCCGACCAGTGCGGCGTACTCGGCGGGCAGCGCCGGGCTGTACGGGACGGCCAGCCACAGGCGCAGCAGCAGGCGTCCCGCGCCCTCGCCCGCTGTGTCCCGGAACGCGGTCCGAGCATGCAACAGGCGGTAGTTGTCGATGAACTGGAGGTCTCCGGGGTGCAGTTCCATCCCCAGACAGACTCCTGGCCGTTCGAGGATCTCGTCGAGCAGGTCCATCGACTCGCGCTGCCGCACGGTGAGCCGCGGGGCGTCGGGGTGGCGCTGCGAATCCTCGATGAAGCGGCGCAGGTAGCGCGCCGCGAAGTCGCCGCCCTCACGGCTGAACACCGGGAGTGGACACCAGCCGGGTGTGCCGGGCCGCTCCTCCCCCCGCTGGTCATTGGGCAGACACCCGTACAGCTCGGCCAACAGGTCGGGGCGTTCGGCCTGGATCGTGTCGTGCAGTATCCGGCTGGAGACCAGCCTGCTCAGCCCTCCCTCCGCCGCGGACCGGACGCACAGCAGTCCGATCACGTCAGTGCGGTCGGCGTGGAACGCCAGGTCGCTCGCGCTGCGGTGGCCGCGCTGGGTAGGGCGGCTAATGTCGGCGCCGCGGTCCTCCACGCGGGCGAGGAACTCGCCATCGCGGGTCTGCGACACCGGACGCCCGAGCAGCCTCCCGAAGATCTGGTATGCCGTCTCGACGACCTGGGGCGGTTCGGTGACTGGGAATCCCCGCAGCACCACGAAGCCGGGGCCCCGGTCGAGCCTGCGGCTCGCCTCCTCGGCGAGGGCACGGGCCGGCGCGCTCACCTCCCCGGCGGGCGCGAGCGGGCCAGACTCCGTGCCCTCGGCGAGGACCTCCTGCGCCAGGCTCACGAGTTCGGCGGCCACCTCAGCGGGCACCGGCACCGTCCAGCGCTCCGGGCGCCCCTGGTGGTCCGAGCCGGACCATCCACCGCCGACGGGCGGGTGATGAGCTGCGACGGATGTTCTGACGTCGCTGTCGGTCACGAGCCGTCCCCCACTTCGAAGGGCCATGCGGACAGGTCCTCACCGTGCTGGTGCAGCAGGGCCAGCAGGAGCCGGTCGAGCCCGAACGCCAGGCAGGCGCTGTGCACCGGGGCGCCGTCGGCGTCCGAGATCTCGAAGGCCTCGCCGAAGTGCTCCTTGTGGCAGTTGGCCGACGCGACGGCCTGGGTGACGCCGTCGGTCACCTCGGTGGTGACCTCCCATTTCAGTTCCTGGGCCTTCTGCACCTGTGCGCGCAGCCGTCCCGAACGACCGAAGAAGGGGTCGTTGGCAGGCACGACGTCGGTGGACAGCCCCAGTTCACCCAGGAATGCCTCCGCCTCCCGGAGCATGCGGTCCCGCCAGGCGGCCGCCTCCTCGGCACGGGCCACCCGGACGATCTCGTACATCCGGAACGAGCGGAGCCGGCCCGTCTCGCCGGTGGCCTCCGCTCGGAAGCAGACGGCCTCGACCTCGACGGTCAGCGGTTCCGTGAGGGGGCGGCCCTGCAGCAAGGGGTAGACGTGGTGGCAGGCGGCCGGTGTGAGCACCAGGTCGGTGGCGCCTGGCGCGCCGTCGGCCGGCGACGCGCGGACTGTTCCGAGCAGATGGGGGAAGGAGACCGGGTAGCCGGCCCGTTCCACGGTGTCCAGGGCGATGACCGGTGGAGCCGTGTAGTGCTCGGCACGGTCCGCCCCGAACCGCTGCGCGATGCGGCGCCGCAGTGTGCCGAGCACGCGGGCGCCGTCGTGGGTGGTGAGGGGTACACCCCAGGCGGCCGCCGCATTCCTCTCGAGCGGGGGCCGGGGGCGGGCGTTGATGCGGTTCATCGATCACCTCGGAGAGCCGTGAGCATGGCGGCGTTGGTGGACAGCAGCCGGCGGTTGGCGATCATCAGGGGAGCCGAGTGGAGGTCCCGCACGATGCGGGCGACCGAGTAGGGACCGCTCTCCGCGAAACCGGCCATGCCGCACGTCTCCAGCGCGAGCCGGGCGATGTCGACCGAGGTCTCGGAGGCGCCCGCCTTCAGGGCGTTCAGTTCCACCGTCGATGCCATCGCAGGGGATCGCTCTCCGGTGAGCAGCGACCGCGCGGTCTCCACGGCGGCCGCGAGCTGACCGCGCAGTCCCGCCAGCTTGGTGTGAGCGAGGGCGAGCGAGGGGTTGTCGGAGCTGCCGCGGGCACGGCACAGGGCGGCCGCCCGGCGGACCGCCTCGGCGGCCAGCCCGGTCCACACTCCGGTCCACAGGACGTGGGACAGCGGCACCATGGTGCGGGCGGCGACGTCGCCGAACGGCACGGGGAGAACCTGGCTCCGCCCGAAGGTCATGTCCATTTCGAACGGAGGACTGCAGGTGCCCCGCATGCCCAAGGTGTTCCACTCCCCGGTGCGCGTCAGCCGCACCTGGTCACGCCGGACCAGCACGGCAGCCTGGCCGCCCTCCGGAGCGTCCGGCGCGCGGCGCGCGGTCACCAGGTAGGCCTGCGCGTGCTCGCCGTAGGAGACGGTCGGCGCCTGCTTGCGCAGGGTGAGAAGCTCGCCGTCGCCGTCCGCCTCGGACAGCGACGTCCAGCTGCGGCGCAGGTCGCCGCCGACACCGGCCTCGCTGGTGACGGAGGCGATGAGCCACTGCTCCCGCACGGCCTGCTCTGTGATGGGCGCGTCTGGGTGGTGGCGCACCAGACAGGCCAACTGGGTCTGGTGCATGGCCCACACCATGGCGGTGGCGGCGCATCCGTGCGCCAGCCGTTCGGCGACGGAGGTCATCTCCGCCAGGTCGAGCTCCAGGCCGCCGAGGTGGACGGGGGCGGCAGCGGCGAGCAGCCCGCTCTCCCGCAGCGACTCGACGCCCTCCTGGGGAAAGCGTGCCCGGGCGTCGACATCCGCCGCCACCTCGGCGGCCCCCCCC
>KI547038.1:380527-384361 GCA_000497405.1 Streptomycetaceae bacterium MP113-05
GCGGGCGGCGGCCTCGTGACCGGTGGCGGACCCCGCGGCGTTGTCTCTCGTCGTGATGGTCACAGGGCGGCCGACCGCCTCTCGTCGGTCTGCGCCTGGACCGCCTCGGCGAGGGAGCGGACGCTGCGGAAGGTGTCCAGCGTCAGCGCCTCGTCCGGAAGTTCGATCTCGAAGCGCTCCTCCAGCAGGAGGAGCAGCTGGACGCTGGCCAGCGAGTCGAGGCCCGCCTCCCACAGGTCCGCGTCTCCGGGAATGTCCGGAGCGACGTCGCGGAGCTGGGGAAGCTCACTGAGTACCTGTCTGATCTGCTCGTGCACGCCATCCCTCCCTGTCCTGCCATGAGACCGCGGATTCGCCCGGCCCGACGCGGGTCGGGCGAACGGAGCTGCAGTCGGATGCACCCGGCTGTGGAACAGGCGTCCACCGGTGGCGGGAACATGCAATGGACTACGGGCCGCCTCAGGAGCGGGTCAAGCCGCGGAGGCCTCGGTTTCCGCCCCGCGGAAGGGCCCCCGCCATCCCTTCCACGCGGCGCGCGGCCGGGCCTGACGGTGTGTCGGCCTGACCCGCCCTGCTTCTAAGGTCGGCGCGGTGGCCCCAAACCGGTCAAGATTTCGGAGAGCCCTGATGCTGTCGAGCATGGCGCGTGCACGGGACCGGCGGCGGCCCGTACTGGTCGTGGAATTCGCCAAGGAGGCGCAGCGGCGGACCTTCGACCGGATTCTTCCTGAGCAGTTCCTGGAGGACCGGCTGCGGATCGACCCCCTGGACCTGTCGGGGCTGGCCGACCGCGTGGTGCCGGTACCAGAGCAGGCCACGCATTGGGCGGCCTCTCTCGTGGCGTCCGGCGGCCCGCCGCGTGCCGTGCTCGCCTACTGCTCGGGGGCCGTGTTCGCCGAACACCTGGCCGCGGCTCTGCCGGGCGACGACACCGTCCTCGTGGTGCTGGACCCGGCCTTCCCCGGTCCTGAGGACGCCGAAGGACTGCTCAGCGGCTTCGCGGCCGCGATGGGCGCCCCGAACCTTCCGGTCCCCGCGATCGCCGGACTCCCGGACCAGCAGGCGCTCGAGACGGCCGGCGCCTTCCTTCGGGAGGCACTGGCCTGTGTGGCGCCCGACCTCGACGCGGTGGTGGCCGATGAGCTGACCGCCGACCGGCGGATCTGGCTCAGCTTCGTCCTCTCCGCAGCCCGCGCCCGGGCGAACGCGCCACGCCGTCCCGCACACGTGGTGCTCAGCGAAGGCGCCACACCTGAAGCGGCGGACTTCCGGTCGGTGCACCGGATGCCGGAGAGCGTCACCGGGCTGTTCGCCTCTGCGGACGTCCGTGACCTGCTCGCCGGGATGCTCGAGACGGTGCCCTCGTGCTGACCGGGGCGGCGACGACCCGCTGCCCGTACCGGATGCCCCGGGACACCGCGGCGGATCCGTGCGCCGACTACCTCTCGCTGCGCGACGAGGCCCCGGTGCGCAGGGACGACATTCTCTGCGTGTGGGTGGTCACCGGATTCGAAGAGGTCACCGCCCTGCTGCGGGACCCCCGGCTGTCCTCCGCCTGGCCCTTGCGCGGCCGTACCGGCCTGCACGGCCCGGACGGCGAGCAGGCCGGCACCCCCCGCACCGTGGGCAGCGTGCGCCGCTGGTTCATGTTCCGTGACGGCCCGGACCACGCCCGGCTACGGCGGCTGATGGCGCCCCTGTTCTCGGCCCGCGCCCTGGAGCGCATCAGGCCCTACGCCCTCGACACGGTCCGCGAACTCCTGGCGGGGGCGGATGACGGCCTCGACGTGGTCCGCGATCTGGCGGTGCCGCTGTCCGGCCGGATCGTCTGCCACGTCCTGGGCCTGCCCGAGGACGTGGCCCCGCGGCTGGAGTCCTGGGCCCAGGACATCGCGGCGCTGCTGGTCGCCGACTACCTCCCCGAGGTGACCGAGCGGGGCGCCCGCGCCCTCTGGGAGATCGGCGAGGCCGTCTCGGCGGCACTGGCCGATCCGCCCCGGCACGGTGGGCTCGCCCTGCTCCGCGACGCTGCGGCCGACGGCGGCATCGACGACCACGACGTGGCCGCCACTGCCGGGCTGCTCGTCTACGCGGGTTTCGAGACAACGTCGACGTTCATCGCGAAGGCGGTGCGCACGCTGCTGCATACCGGCCGATGGGGCGACCTGGGCACGCGCCCGGCGTCGTCGCTGGTCGACGAGGTCCTGCGCTTCGACACCTCAGTGCAGCAGGTGGCGCGGGTCGCCACCGCTCCGGTGGACATCTCCGGCCACCGAGTCGAGGCGGGTGACCTGGTGCTGCTGATGCTCGGTGTCGCCGATCGCGACCCATCGGTCTTCGACACCCCGGACCGTCTGCTCCCCGACCGCGCCATCGCCCGCCACCTGGCGTTCGGGCAAGGACGCCACTACTGCCTCGGCGCCGGACTGGCGCGGCTGGAGGCGGAGATCGCGCTGACGGAGCTCCACACCCGCTGGCCGGTGATCCACGCGCCCCGGCCGCCGGTGGTCCGGCCGCACAACGGCGTCATGGTCTTCGAGCACCTCGAGATACGGGCAGGCAATGCAACAAAGCGATGACGTAATCCACGAGGCGGTCGCGGGCTGGGCCCGCCGCACGCCACGGGCGCCGGCCCTGGTCTGCGGCGGCACCGTCCTCAGCTATGCCGAACTGGACCGTGCCGCAGACGACTTCGCGGCCGGGCTCGCGGCCCGCGGAGTATCCGTCGGCGACTTGGTGCCGGTCGTGCTGCCCCGCTCGCCGGGGCTGGTCGTGTCGCTGCTCGGCGTGCTGAAATTCGGCGCGGCGTACGCGGCCCTGGACCCGCGATGGCCCGGCGAGCGCCTTGCCGTACTCCGGGGCCGACTGTCGTCGCCGGTAGCGGTCACCGAACCCGTGCCGGTGGAGGAGGCGCTGCGGCGGGGACGTACACCGTCCCGTGCCTCCTGCGACGGGCGGAGCGCGGCGTGCGTCTTCTTCACCTCGGGGACCAGTGGTGTCCCCAAGGGCGTGGTGTCCCCGCACCGGGCCACCACCCGGCTCTTCCGCTCTCCGGGCTTCGCCGCCTTCGGGCCGGGCCGGGTGGTGTCGGTCGCGGCGGCCCTGCCCTGGGACGCCTTCGGCCTGGAGCTGTGGGGCGCCCTGTGCAACGGAGGGACCGCCGTGGCGGCTGAGGAGGACTTTCTCCTTCCCGATGGCCTCGCCGCCATGATCCGTGACCACGGCGTCGACACCGCCTGGCTGACCGCCTCCCAGTTCAATCTGTTCGTGGACGAGAACATCGGCTGCTTCCGGGGGCTGCGTCAGCTGTTGACCGGCGGCGAACGGCTCTCGGTGCCGCACGTCCGCCGGTTCCTGGACCGGTATCCGGACACCGCCCTGATCAATGGGTACGGCCCGGTGGAGAGCTGCGTCTTCGCCACCACGCACCTCATCACCCACGAGGACCTGGCGCACCCGCACGGCGTCCCGCTGGGCAGGCCGGTACCGGGCACCGAGGTGCTCGTCGTGGACGACCGGCTGGTGCCGGTGCCTCCCGGCGGGGACGGGGAGATCTGTGTGGCCGGCGAGGGCCTGGCCGAGGGCTACCTCGGTGACCCCGCGCTGACCGCCCGCCGCTTCGTCGATGCGCCGTCCGACGGGCCCGCCCTGCGGCTGTACCGGACCGGTGACCTCGGCTGCGTCGACGACACGGGGACACTCCACTTCCTCGGACGCCGGGACCGGCAGGTGAAGATCAGGGGGCACCGCGTCGAACCAGAGGAGATCGAGGTCCGCTGCGAGGCCGTGGACGGGGTGGAACGCGCGGTGGTCACCGCCGCACCGGCGGGGGGC
>KI547038.1:384371-386033 GCA_000497405.1 Streptomycetaceae bacterium MP113-05
ACGGCGAGGGCCTGCGCCTCGTACTGTGCTACGCGTCGACCGACCCCGCGCTCACGCCCGGCGAACTCACCGGACAGCTGCGCGCCGTCCTGCCGTCCTACTGCGTGCCCGAACGGGCTGTGCGGCTCGACGCGTTCCCGCTGACGGCCAACGGCAAGGTGGACCGGCGGGTGCTGACCGCCTCGCTGACCGACGGGCCGGCCACCGAGGCCGCGCCGGCGGCCGGGGAGCTGGTAGCCACGATGTTCTCCGAGGTCGCATGCCGGATCGCGGGCGGCCCGCAAGAGCCGTCCGCCGCCGGGACCGTGTCCGGGGCCTCACTCGTCGCGCTCGGTGGGACCTCGCTGGACGCCATGCGGCTCTGTGCGCGGGTCACGGCGGCGTACGGCGTCCGTGTGCCCGTGGGGCGGTTTCTCCAGGAGCCGACCCCGGCGCGACTGGCGACCCTGGTGACCGAGGCACTGGCCGACGCCGAAGGCCAACGCGTCGGCGCAGACCAGGAGGCCGGCACCGGGCACGGGCAGGCCGACCCGGACGACGCCGGGTCCGGGCTCCCGCTGACCGGTATGCGCGCCCACTTCACCCTGGCCGAGGAGTTCGACCCGGGCTCACCGTCCGTCCACTGCCACCGGATCTGGCGCGTCGCCGGCCCCCTCGACCTCAAGGCGCTGGACCGCGCGCTGAACGACCTCCACCAACGCCACGAGGCGCTGCGCACGGCCTACCGCCTCGCTGACGGCCCCGTTGCCCTGCCCGGCCGCGGCCCCGCGCGCATCGAACTCGAAGTGCTGACCTCGCCGACCCAGGAGGACCTCGTGTCCTCGCTGGAGACGCACCTGCTGCGCCCGCTGCGCGTCCAGAACGGCCGGGTGTGGCGGGCCGCCGTCGTCCCCGACGGCCCCGACCGAGCCCTGTTCGGTGTCACCGTCCACCATGTGGCCTTCGACGGCTGGGCCGAGGCGGTCTTCACGGAGGAGCTGTCCACCGCCTACCGCAGCCGGCTCCGGCACGGCGAGGCCGCGCGCTTCGCCCACCGGGCCCCGGTTCTGGCGCAGGTCGTGGCCGAACAGAGCGGCACCGGCGACCCCGCGGAGCGGCGACGACAGCTGGAGCGGTGGCGCGCCGTCCTGGACGGCGTGCCGGAACTGTCCCTGCCCCGGACTTCCGGCCCACCGGCGGGCGAACAGGCCACGGTGTCGTTCCCGGTGGCCCCCGAGACTGTCTGCGCGTTGGAGCGGTGGTCGCGCGGGCTGGGGAACAGCCCCTTCCTGCCGCTGCTGGCCGGCTACCACCACTGCGTACGCCAGGTGCTGGGGCAGGCCGACTTCGCAGTCGGCGTGCCGGTCGCGCGCCGCTGGGGCCCGCTGGCCCAGCGGGCCGTCTCCTGCCTCGTTGACGTGGTGTGCGTGCGCATCCCGCCGGGCCCGGCGGACGAGGCGCGGAGCCTTGCTGCCGTCACCGCGCGGGCACGGGAGGCGGTGCGACAGGCCCTCGCCGACCAGGACGTCACCTTCGCCGAGGTGGTGGCCGCCGTCGCGCCTCCCCGCACGGACCGCAGTCCGCTGTACCAGACACTGTTCGCCTTACAGAGCGTCGCCGGTGCATCCCCGGTGCTGGAGCTGTGCTCCGTGGAGGCCGTCGACCGGCCGTCGCCCGCCGCCA
>KI547038.1:386043-397177 GCA_000497405.1 Streptomycetaceae bacterium MP113-05
GCCATGGCGGAGCTGGGCTGCGAGGTGTGGCCGCTGCCCGACGGGGGGTTGCGCGTCGTCCTCACCGCCGCGCCCGGCGGCTGCCCCCGCGCGGTGCTCCAGGACATCGCGGACGCCTACCGAACCCTGCTGACGGGAGTTGCACAACCATGACGCCGATCACGACGGACACCGCCGACGCCGTCCGCGCCGTGGCACTCGCCGTCCGCCAAACGCCCAGGGCCACGGCCCTGGAGCAGGGCGACCTCACCTATTCGTACGCCGAGTTGTGGAACCTGTCGGCAGCCGTGGCCGCCCTCGTGCAGCGGCGGCCCGGCTTCCGACCCGGCACCCTGGTGGGCGTCCTGCTGCCCCGTGGCCCGCTCGCGATCGCCGCGCAGCTGGGCGTCTGGCGGGCCGGGGGCGGCTACCTGCCACTGGATCCGGCGCTCCCGGAGGGACGGCTGAAGACCATTCTCGACGATGCCGGGCCGTGCGCCACGCTGGTGCTCCCGGGGTGGGAGCACCGTGTCCCGTCGGGCGGCGCCGTCGTCCTGGCCGACGCGGACCTGCGGCCGGCCGTCGAAAACGGTGCGGGGGTCGGCGCCCGGAGCGAGGACGGCGCGGGGCCGGTGGACCCCGCCTATGTCGTCTACACCTCCGGTTCCACCGGTACGCCCAAGGGCGTGGCCGTGGGGCACGCCAGCCTGGCCAACTTGCTGGCCTGGCACCGTGAGCGGTACGGCACCGGACCGGGCACCCGGGTCGCCGCCTTTGCGGGCCTCGGGTTCGACGCCACGGTCTGGGAAGTCTGGTCGACGCTGACCGGAGGCGCCACCCTGGTCCTGCCCGAGCCCAGTCTGCTGACCTCCGACGTCCTGGCGGTCCGGGACTTCCTGGACGAGGGGCGGATCGACCACACGTTCCTCGCCACCCCGCTGGCTGAGCAGTTCCTGGCGCTGCCCCGGGTGCCCGCCTCGCTGAGGCTGCTGACCACCGGCGGCGATCGGCTCAGGGTCCGCCCCCCGGAGAACTTCCCCGCCGCCGTCCACAACCACTACGGGCCCACCGAGGCCACCGTGGTCACCACGGCTGGCGATGACCTGCGGACCTGTGCCGGAACGGGACTGCCCGACATCGGCCGCCCGGTCACGGGCGCCCGGGTCCTGCTGCGGGACGCGGACGGCCAGCCGGTCAGCGATCCAGGCGCACCCGGTGAACTGATGATCGGGGGCGACGTGCTGGCCCTCGGGTACTGGCGCGACGTGTCCCTCACCTCCCGCGGGTTCCCGCGCGACGACGACGGTCTCGTCTGGTATGCGTCCGGCGACGTCTGCCGCTGGACCGAGGACGGCGCGCTCGAATTCCTGGAGCGCAAGGACTGCCAGGTCAGCGTGCGGGGACACCGGATCGAGCCGGCCGAGGTCGAGAAGGCGATGCTGGGGATTCCCGGGATCGAGCAGGCCGCCGTGACGCTCCGTGAGGACGATCTCGGCGGCTCACTGGCCGGCTTCTTCTGCGGCCCGGCCGCCGAGGAGGATACCCGGTCCGCCCTGGCCGCCGCCCTCCCCGGCTACATGCTCCCGTCCGCCCTCCACCGGCTGGACACCCTGCCGCTGAACGTCAACGGGAAGATCGACCGCGCCGCACTGACGGACCTGCCACCCGGCCCCGCCCCGAGCGGCACACCGGCCGAGGTCCCGGCGGCCGAAGACGGCTCCGAGGCCGCCACTCTGCGCGTCGTGGCCCAGGTGTGGGCCGGCCTCTTCGGACGCGAACCCTCCGTCGAAGAGAACTTCTTCGAGATCGGCGGGCACTCCCTGCTCGCCGCGCGGGTGACCAGCCGGGTCCGGCAGGAGTTCGGCGCCGAGGTGTCCCTCGGCGAGATCTTCAACCACCCGGTGCTCGGCGACTACGCCGGGAGGGTCCACGAGATCGCCACGGCGGCCTCCGGCTGATCCCGGCTGCGGCCCGCGGCCACCACCGTCCGAACGCACGACCGCGATGAACAGGAGCGGAGCAAAAATGGCTTCTCCCCCGCAACCGTACGCAGTGGAACTGGAAGGGCTGTCCCGGACCTACCGCTCCGGGCGGGGCCGGGAGCTCCGCGCCGTTGACGGCCTGTCCCTGGCCATCGAACCCGGCGAGATGTACGGCCTACTCGGCCCCAACGGCGCCGGCAAGACCAGCACGGTGAAGATCTTGATGACCGTGCTGCTGCCGACCGCGGGACGCGCCCGCGTGCTGGGGCACGACGTGGTGACCGACACCCAGGAGGTGCGCCGCCGCACGGGGGTGATCCTGGGCGGCGACGCCGGTCTGTACGCGCGGCTGTCCGCGCGGGACAACCTGTTCCTCTTCGCGGACCTGTACGGCATCCCCTACCGGGAGCAGCGCAGGATCGTCCCCGAACTTCTGGAGAAGGTCGGCCTGACCGGCAAGGAGCGGGCCCGGGTGGAGACCTTCTCCCGGGGCATGAAGCAGCGTCTGCACATCGCCCGTGGCCTCCTGCACGACCCCGAGGTGGTGATCCTCGACGAACCCAGCAACGGCATCGACCCGGTGGGCGCCCGTGAGCTGCGGGAACTGGTCAAGGAGACGGTCCGGGCAGGCCGCACCGTCCTGATGACCACCCACTACATGTTCGAGGCCGACGAGCTCTGCGACCGTGTCGCTGTACTGTGCGGCGGCCGGAAGATCGCCGAGGGCACCCCCGAGTCGCTCAAGAAGCAGACGGATGGCCGCGCGGTGCTCTCCCTCGACGTGGCCGGCGCGCAGGAGTCGCATCTGGAGCTGATCCGCCGGGTGGAAGGCGTCCACTCGACGACCATGACGGCGGACGGAGCACGCCAGAGCATCACCGTCCAGTCAGACACGAGCGGCGACGTCACCCAGGCCGTCCTGGGCCGGCTGGCCGACGTGACGGTCCTACAGGTGTCCAAGCGCGCGCCCACGCTGGAGGACGCGTACGTCTCGCTGGTCTCGGGGGCGTCGGCATGAGCGCCCCGCCCTCCCGGACCCTACTGCTGATCGGACGCGCCTGGCGTCTGGAGATACGACAGCTCACCACCTCGAAGCTGTACCTGATCACGGCGGTGTTGATCCCGCTGGTCCTCGCTTCGCTGGCGCACTTCATGTTCGAGGGGACCAACCGGGACTCGGGCCCGCTGCAGATCGCGCTCAGCGCCGGACTGATGGGCATGTGGTCGAGCACGCTGCTCGGCTCGGGCAACGCGATCAACCGGCTGCGGTTCATGAAGGTGCTGGAACCTCTGGTCGGCAGCCCCACCTCCACCTTCGTGTTCGCCCTGCCCTTCGCGCTGGCGACCGCCTCCATGGGCCTGTACTCGCTGCTGGCGACGCTGCTGTGGAGCACGCTCTTCTTCGACATGCCGCTGCACCTGGCGGACCCCGGGCTCTTCGTGCTCGCTGTCCTCGTCACCGTCGCGGCGCTGGGCATCCTCGGACTGCTGCTCGCCTCGGCGTTCATCCTGTACCCGACCGCGCAGTCGCTCGCCAACGTCATGGAGTACCCGGTCTGGATGCTCAGCGGGGTACTGGTGCCCGTCACTGCCCTCCCCGGACCGCTTCAGGAGGTCTCCCGGTTACTTGCCCCCTCCTGGGGGGTCAAGGCCGTGCTGAGTTCGGCGGACGGGTCCCCCGGCGCGCTGCGCGCCATCGGCCTCTGCGCCCTGCTCTCCGCCGTCTACGCGGTGATCACCCTGGTACTACTGAGGAGGTTCGAGTGGCTGGCACGCTCCAGTGGCACTCTGGCGCTGCAGTGACGGCACGGCTGTTCTTCGTAGCGGGCTGGCGTGCCCACATGGCGCTCTTCCGCTGGATGCGGCCCTCCGCGTTCATTCCGACGGTGCTTGGCGTCCCCCTGGTGCAGCTGATCTGGTTCGTCCACCTGGGCGACTACATCGACGCACACCCGGTGGAGTACTACGCGATCGGCAACGCCCTGCACGCCTGCGCCGTCGTCGGGCTCTTCGCCCCCGCCATGTCCGTGCAGGGCGAGCGGTTCGGCGGCACGCTGACCGCCGTCCTGGCCAGCCCGGCCCGGCGTGAGGTGATGTTCCTCGGCCGGGTGCTGCCCGCCGTGCTGTTCGGCGCGCTGACCTCGGCCGTGATGCTGTCACTGGGCACGGTGCTGGCCGACGTCAGGATCGAGCCTGGGCAGATACCGGCCCTGGCCGCCACCTTGGTGGTCACCGCGGTCTCCTGCAGCGCCTGCGGCCTGGTCATCGGCGCGATCGGCCTGCGTACTCGGGAGGCGCTCATCGCCGGGAACCTCGTCTCGTACTTCATGCTGCTGGTCAGCGGCATCAACGTGCCGCAGAGCAACCTGCCCGGGTGGCTCGCGCTGTGCGGCGACGTGCTTCCGATGAGTCACGGCATCCAGGCGGCCCGTGACGTGCTGGCGGGTGTCCCGGGGGTGGGCGGCCTCCTGCTCCTGGAACTCGCCAAGGCCGCCGGCTACCTGCTGGTGGCTCTGCTCATGCTGCGTGCCCTGGAGCGGAGCAGCCGCCGACACGCCATTCTCGACGAGGTCTGAGAGGCAGACGATGGACTTTCTCGGCACTTCGCCACTGACCTTCGGTCAGCTGTCACTGTGGCGGTCCATGGAGGACCTTCCGCCCCAGCGTCTGACGGTGGCCAATCTGACCCGTGTCTGGGAGATACCGCCCGGCCGTACGGCGTCTGACGTCGAGGCGGCCTGGAACCGGCTGGTGGAGCGGCACGAAGGGCTCCGTACCAGCTACCGGTTGACCGGCCCCCGCGGTATCGAGCAGGTGATCCACGCCGCCCGGGCGGTGACGCTGCCGCAGCGGCCCGTCACCGGCGACGTGACTGGCCAGGCGCAGGCGACGGCCGGGGAACTCGCCTCGCTCCCCTTCGACCTCGGGTCGGCGCCGCTGTGGCGCCTGGCCCTGCTCACCGAGGACGGGCGTCCGGTCCAGCTGGTATTGAGCATCCACCACATGGCGGCCGACCGGGCCTCGGTGGAGGTCCTCCACGAGGAACTGACGGCGCTGCTCTCCGGGAAGCCGCTGTCCGAGCCGGCCCCCACCTGCCGGGAGCTGGCCGCGGCGCAGTTCTCGCCCGCCTGGCGGACCCGGCGGACCCAGGCGATCGCCTACTGGGAGAAGACCCTGGCGGCCGCGCCCCGGCCCGCCCCGCTGCCCGGCCCGGACGCCTCCATGTACTCCGGGACCCTGAGCTCTGCCGCCGTCCGCGGCGAAGCGGGACAGCTGGCCGCTTCGCTCGGCGTCTCGGTCCAGAGCCTTCTGCTCTCCCTGTTCTGCCGGACCTTGTCCGCGACGCGCCGGAGTACGACCCGCCCCCAGGACCAGGACCGGCTGCTGGTGGCGCTCATGGCGGGCAACCGCGTAGACCCGGCCATGCGGACCCTGGTCAGCTCTGTCAACCAGCTCAGCCCGCTGCTCTTCGACTCCGGCAACGGCGACTTCGCCTCGGTGACCCGACAGGTGCACACCCGGACCATGCGCGCCTACCGGCACGGCTGCTTCGACATCGACGAGGCGACCGAGGCGGGTCGGCCCTACGGCGTCAACGGCCTGGGCGAGGGCTTCGACCAAGTCTTCAACTTCCTTTCCGGCGGCGTGCCCACCGCGCCCGAGGGTTCGGGTCCGGACGCCTGGCGTGTCGAGGTCCGCGAGGAGGGGCGCCCGCTGCGCTACCCGCTGTACTTCCAGGCCGGCTACGACGACAGCGGCCTGTGGTGCGGCCTGACCATTCGCCGTGACGTGTCCGGCGAGGAGGCGCGGACGGCGGTCCTACGGGAGATCAGGACGTTTCTCGAAGAGTTCCACGCGGAGCTGACGAAGGAGATCCGTGAAGCGGTCCGGTGAGCCGCGCGGCGGCGCGGCCGAGAGGGTCGCGGTCCATCTGGTGCTGGCCGACAGCCTCGGCCGCCGGTGCCTGTGGCCCGCACGCGTTGCGGTGCCCGAGGGCTGGTCCGCCGTGTACGGCCCGGCCGCGCGCGAGGCGTGCCTGGCCCATGTGGAACGCGGCGGGGAGCACAGCGGGTCGGACCACCAGGACGACGACACTCTCCTGCCGGACGGCACCGCTCCCGACTGCACCCCGTCCGGCGTCTCCACCCGCCTCGCCCCCGTTCCCGCACCAGTGCCGGTGGACGAGGTACGGGCAGTGATCGCCGAGGTGCTGGAGCTGCCCCTGGAGGCGGTGGGGGACGAGGACGACTTCTTCGCTCTGGGGGGCAACTCGCTGCAGGCGGCCCGGCTGGTCAGCCGGGCCCGCGCCACCCTGGGCGTCCACCTGACACTCAAGGACTTCTTCGAGACCCGCACCGCCGAGGGCCTGGCCCAGGCCGTGCCCCGGCCCAGCCCCGACGACCGTCCCGCGCTGCGCCCTCGGTCCCGGCCGGTCCCCACGCCGCTGTCGTACGCGCAGGAACGCATGTGGCTGGCCGGCGAGCTGTCGGGCCCGGGTGCCGCCTACAACGTTCCCTGCGCCCTGCGGGTGCGTGGCCCGCTCGACATGGAACTGCTGGAGGCGGCCCTGGGCGACGTAGTCGCCCGCCACGAGGCGCTGCGCACCCTGGTCGTGCCCGGGGACGGTGACCCGGCGCAGCACGTCGTGCCCTCGGGGGCGGCCCGCATCGTGGTGGAACGGACGGTGGCCCGCGGTGAAGAGGACCTCGCCGCCCAGCTGCGTCACGCCGCCGGGCACATCTTCGACCTGACGTCGGAACTGCCCCTGCGCTGCCAGGTGATCCAGGTGCGCCCCGACGATCACCTGCTGTTGCTGCTGTGCCACCACATCGCCGCGGACGGCTGGTCAGTGGCGCCTTTGCTGCGTGACCTGCGGCAGGCCTGGACGGCACGGGCAGCCGGGGCGGCGCCCAACTGGTCGCCGCTGCCGGTGCAGTACGCCGACTACGCCCTGTGGCAGCGGGAGCTGCTGGGGGCCGACGACGATCCCTCAGGGCCGGGCGCCCTCGAACTCGCTCACTGGGAGCGTGTCCTCACCGGCGCACCGGAAGCGCTCGAGCTGCCGGCCGACCGGCCACGGCCCGCCGTGCCCTCGGGCGAGGGGGGCGTCCAGCGGTTCACCGTGGACGCCGCTCTCCACGCCCGGCTGCTCGACCTCGCACGGCGGCACGACGTCACCCTGTTCATGGTGGTGCACGCCGCCCTCGCGGTACTGCTGACCCGCACCGGCGCGGGCGAGGACCTGCCGATCGGTTCCGCCGTCGCCGGCCGGGAGGACCCGGCGCTGGAGGAGCTGGTGGGCTTCTTCGTCAACACCCTAATCCTGCGCACCGACACCGGCGGCGACCCCTCATTCTCGGAACTCCTGCGCCGGGTCCGGGAGGTGGACCTGGCCGCCTTCTCCCACCAGCGGGTGCCGTTCCAGAAGGTGGTGGAGCGCGTCGCGCCCCGCCGGTCATCGTCCCTCCACCCGCTATTCCAGGTGTTCCTGCTACTGCAGAACAACCAGCGCGCCGACTTCTCCCTGCCGGGCCTCGACGTCCGCGAGACGCCGACCGGTTCACCGGGCGCCCGGTTCGACCTCGCCTTCTACCTCACCGAGCGGGCCGGTGAGGACGGCCGCCCGGCAGGGCTGGAAGGCAGTACCGAGTTCGCCCGCGACCTTTTCGACCCCGCCACCGTCGAACGGCTGGCGCTGGCGCTCCGCCAGATCCTCGCCTCGGCCGCCGAAGACCCACTGCGGCCGGTCTCCCGCCTCGACGTCCTCACACCCGAGCAGCGCCGGACGGTCCTGGAGACGTGGAACGACACCAGGTGCGACGTACCCGCCCGCTCCCTTCCCGAGCTGTTCGAGGAGCAGGCGGCCCGGACTCCGGACCGTCTCGCGGTGGCCGACGAGCACCGGGAGCTGACCTACGCCCAGATGCGGGGCCTGGTACGCCATGTCGCCGAGCTGCTGCGCCGGTACGGGGTCGGCCCCGGTTCGCTGGTGGCGGTGCGGCTGCCCCGCTCGGTGGATCTGGTTGTGGCGCTGCACGCCGTCCAGCGGGCTGGAGGCGCCTACCTTCCCCTCGACCCGTCCGGTCCTCCGGCTCGGACCGAGAGAGTCCTCGCGGACTCCGCCCCGGTCCTGGTCGTCGACGAGAGCGACTGGGCGGCGCTGACGGAGGGTCACGATCCCGTCGGGCCCGAGACCGCTCCCCCCGGTGCGGGCCCGGGTGGCGACGACCCGGCGTACGTGATCTACACCTCAGGCTCGACCGGCCGCCCCAAGGGGGTGGTGGTCTCCCAGGCGGCCATCGTCAACCGCATCCGGTGGATGCAGTCGGCCCACCCGCTGGACGCCGACGACCGGGTGCTGCAGAAGACCCCGGCGACCTTCGACGTCTCTGTCTGGGAGTTCTTCTGGCCCCTAACGGCCGGAGCGGCCCTCGTGGTGGTGCGTCCGGACGGCCACCGGGACCCCGTCCACCTGGCCAGGCTGATCCGTCAGCGGCGGGTGACCACGGTGCACTTCGTGCCCTCGATGCTGGGGGCGTTCCTGGACTCGGGACCCGCAGCCGACTGCTCAAGCCTGCGCCGGGTGTTCTGCAGCGGCGAGGCGCTCTCCGCCGAGCTGGCCGCCCGGTTCCACACGGTGCTGAAGGCGGAGCTGCACAACCTGTACGGCCCGACCGAGGCGGCGGTGGACGTGACGGCCTGGACGTGCCGTCCTGAGGACATCGGGGAGGTGGTACCCATCGGCACCCCGGTCTTCAACACCAGGGTGTACGTGCTCGACGAGTCGTACCAGCCGGTGCTGCCCGGTGTGGTCGGGGAGTTGTTCCTGGCGGGCCGCCAGCTCGCGTCCCGCTACCTCAACCGTCCGGCGCTCACCGCCGAGCGGTTCGTGGCGGACCCGTTCGGAGAGCCGGGCAGCAGGATGTACCACACCGGGGACCTCTGCCGGTGGCTGCCCGACGGCGTCCTGGAGTACCGGGGCCGCACGGACCACCAGATGAAGATCCGCGGTGTGCGGATCGAGCCCGGCGAGGTCGAGTCGGTGCTCACCCGGCATCCGTCTGTCGCACGGGCCGTGGTGGTCGCCCGTGAGGACGTCCCCGGCGACCGGAGACTGACGGGCTACGTGGTGCCCGCCGCGGGCGCCGCGCCGGACCCGGCACTCATGACAGCGCACGCGGCAGAGTACCTCCCGCCCGCCCTGGTGCCCTCGGCGGTCGTGGTGATGGACGAGTTTCCCCACACCTCCAGCGGGAAGCTCGACCGGGGAGCTCTGCCGGCCCCGGTGGCGGACCGCTCCCCTGCCGCCGCAGGACGCGCACCCGCCTCCCCCACCGAGGAGCTCCTCGCGCGTCTGTTCGGCGAGACGCTAGAGCTTCCCGGGGTGGGCCGCGACGAGAGCTTCTTCGACCTCGGCGGGCACTCGTTGCTCGCCGCCCGGCTGGCCGGCCGGATCAGGGCGGAGCTGGGACCGGGAATCGGCCTGCCCGACCTGCTCCGTGCCCCGACAGTCGCCGCCCTGGCCGCCCTCGTGGAGTCCGACGGCGCGGCCGTCCCGGCGACGGGTCTCGAACCGCTGCTGACACTGCGGGGCGAGGGCGGACGGGTCCCGTTGTTCTGCGTCCACCCGGCGGCCGGCATCGGCTGGACGTACACCGGGCTGCTCCCGCACCTCGACCAGGACGTACCGGTGTACGTGCTCCAGGCACCCGGACTGACCGGCGGGCCCGTTCCCCGAGGCGGGCTGCGGGAGCTGGCCAGCCAGTACGTGGCCCGGGTACGTAGGGTGCGTCCGCACGGGCCGTACCGGCTGCTGGGCTGGTCGTTCGGCGGTGGCCTGGCACACGAGACGGCCACCCTGTTGCGGGCCGAGGGCGAGACCGTGGACCTCCTGGCGGTCCTGGACGGCTACCCCCGCGGCGCGACGCCGGCGGGGACGACCGTGGAGACGAGGTCCGCCACGGGCGCGGCCACCCGTACGGGCGCGAGCGCCGGGCCGAATCCGCAAGGGCCGGAACTGCTGCGGGAGCTGCTCGCGTCCCTCGGTCTCGGCCTCCCTCCCGGCGCCTCACCCGAGGAGCTGAACCCGGCGGACGTGACGGCCGCGATCAGGGGTACGCACGGCCCGCTAGCGGGTCTGTCGGAGACGGCGGCGGAGCTGCTGCCCGGGGTGTTCGCGGCGCACGCCGCGCTGTCCGGCGCGCTCTCCGGACCGGCACACGACGGTGACCTGCTGCTGTTCGTAGCTGCCGAGGACACCACCCCGGGCCGTCCCGACGCTCAGGCCTGGGAGCCGTATGTGACCGGCTCCGTGGAGTCGTACGCGCTCCCCTGCACGCACGGAACGATGACGGGACCCGAGCCACTGCGGCGTGTCGGGGAGGTGATCCGGGCCCGGATGGCCCGGCTGGACGACCGCTGACCGGCCCCAGGGCGGGCACGCCGGCCCAGGCGCGCCGGGGTGGACGCGCCGGGCGGGCGCCCCCACTCCGGCCCGCGTGTCCGGTTGCGGACATGTCCGCCTTGGCTTCCGGTTCCCGCTTCCCCTCCCTCACCGTCCGACACAGAATCGTTTCCGCGTAGGCGCCGGCCCGTCACACGGGGACGGCGGCCGGTCAGCCGCCTTCGCGCCGGGAGGAAACATGCAGCTGATCGTGCGTGCCTTGAGTGTGCTGAGAACCGTGGCAGCCGCCGACGACGGGCACAGCCAGCGGGAACTGGCCGCGCTGACCGGCATCCCCGTGGGCAGCGTCCACCGGCTGCTGTCGGTACTGGAGGAGCAGCGGTTCCTGAGCCGGTCGCCCACTAACAAGCGGTACTTTCTCGGCCCGACGGCCACCAGGTTCGCCGAGGTCCACAACTGGTGGGGCGCCACGACGCTGGTGCAGCCGCATCCGGCTGTGGGCGAGCTGGTCGCGCGGGCCGGCGAGGCGGCGGCCTTCCTCACCGAGTTGTCCGGCGAGCGTCTGGTGTGCACCGCACTGTCCGAGCGTATCCGTCCTCGTCGGCTCTTCGCCGAGGTCGGGCAGGAGATGCCGCTGCACGCGTCGGCCGCCGCCCGGGTCTTCCTCGCCTTCCAGCCGGAGACGGTGGTCGCCGCCATGCTGCGGGGGTGCCCGTTCACCTCCTACACGCGGCGGACCCCGGCCGGCGCGTCGGAGCTCCTCGCCCGC
>KI547038.1:397187-430642 GCA_000497405.1 Streptomycetaceae bacterium MP113-05
CTGCCGGTGATCCGGGCCCGCGGGTACGACGTCTGCGAGGAGGAACTGGACGACGGCGTGTGGGCGGTGGCCGCGCCGATCCGGGTCTCCACCGGGCAGGTGCGGGCGAGCGTGACCCTGACCGTTCCCGGCGGGCACCACGCCCCCGCCGCGGAACGAAACCGTCTGCTGGCCCTGACGCTGGGGGCGGCCGACCGCATCTCCGCGGAACTCGGGCACTGTCCCGCTTCCGATTCGCTCCTGCCGACCGGAAGGACCGTGCCGTGCAACCACTGACCCGGGCACTCGACGTGGCCTGCGCCCTCGCCCAGGCGTCCAACGGCCTGACGCTCCAGCAGCTCTGCAACCGGCTCCCTGTCCCCGCCGGGAGTATGCACCGTCTGCTCGGCGTACTCCAAGAGGAACGGTTCGTGACCCGGGCGGAAGGCAGCACCCGCTACTTCATCGGCCCGGCGGCCTGGGAGATCGGCAGGAACGTCCGCGCTGCCACCCGCTCCTTGCCGAAACGAGCCCTGGGCTTGCTGCCCGAGCTGGCCGAAACGCTGGGCCTGCCGGTGCACTTCGCCGAGCTCCGCGACGGGCGGGCGGTCTGCGCCTGGTCATCCGGCGACGGCCACGATGTCCCGCCGGCCCCCGCCGTCCAGGCGGGCAGCCCGCTCCCGCTGCACGCGACGGCCTCGGCGCGGGCCCTGATGGTCGATCTCGAGAGGTACCAGATCCGACAGCTCCTGAGCACCGCCGAGTTCACCCCGTACACCCCCCGCACCCCGCGCGGGGTGCCGGAGGTCCTGGAGCGGGTCGCCTTCACCCGCACCCACGGTTACAACGTCGCCCACGGGGAGTGGGACGGCCGGACGTGGGCCCTGTCCGCCTCGGTGCGCGGCGGCGCGGGGCAGGTGATCGGCTCGGTGACCGTGGCCACCAGACAGACCCGTCCGGCACTGCGGGTGGCGCGGGACCGGGTCCGCCGGGAGGTACTGCGGACCGCGGCCGCGATGAGCGCGGAACTGGGCTGGTGCCCGGCGCCCACCGCCGCCTCCTCCCCGGCGGCGGCCTGACCTCACCGCACTCCGGGTGACGGAACAGGAAAGCACAGGTCAAAGGACTAATCTGAGGTTCACCATAGAGCCACCTGGGGGAGTCGAACCCCCGGCCTACGCATTACGGAACCTGTCAACGTGATCAAGGCAGGTAGTTCGGGTTAACGCTGTGTCGGGATCTGTGGGCCGGGCGCGTTCGGGGCGGCGGCTTGTTGATCCAGACGGCGTCGGGGAGGCGTGGGGGTTCGGGGGGGCTTGCGGACGAAGCGTTCGGGCCGCTGCTGGTAGGCGTGGGTGAGGACGTCGGAGCGCATCTCGCGGAGCTGGCCGGCGAGGCCGAAGTGCACGTCGAAGGGGGTGTGGAGCCCGATGCCGGAGTGTCGGTGGTCGAGGTTGTACCAGTCGAAGAAGCCGGTGCACCAGGCGCGGGCGTCCTCGATGCAGCCGAACCGGTCGGGGAAGTCGTGCCGGTACTTCAGCGTCTTGTACTGCGCCTCGGAGTAGGGGTTGTCGTTGGAGGTCTTGGGTCTGGAGTGCGACTTGGTCACGCCCAGGCCGGACAGCAGTTGAGCCACGTTGTGGGCGAACATCGGTGACCCGCGGTCGGAGTGGATGGTCAACTGCCCTGGCGGTATCTCGTACTTGGCGATGGTGGTGGACAGGAACTGCTCGGCCAGGCCCTTGTTCTCCGACGCGGCGACCATCCAGCCGGCGGTGTAACGGCTGTAGATGTCGATGATCGTGTAGAGGCAGAAGTAGCTGCCGGGCACCGGGCCCTTCAGTTTGGTGATATCCCAGGACCACACACGGTTCGGCTCCTCGGCGATCAACTCCGGCTTCCTGCGCGGCGGGTGGGTGGCCTGCCGTCGGCGTTCGCGGACCTCGCCGTGCTTGCGCAGCAGCCGGTACATCGTCGATTCGGAGCACAGGTAACGGCCTCGGTCCAGCAGGACCGCGTAGATCTCCGCCGGTGCCATGTCGGCGAACTCCGGTGAGTGCAGGACGGCCAGCACTTCACTCTCCTCGGTCTCGGACAGGGCCCGAGGATGCCGTCTGCGTTGCCGCGCCGGCCTGGCCGGGGCCGGGCTCTGCCGGTGGTGGCGGTAGTAGGTGGCACGGCTCACCCCCAGGGCGGCGCACGCTTTCACCCGCCCGACCAGCGCGGACAGCCTCTCCAGTGCCGCATGCCGGGCTGCCTCGAAGGCCGGGACGGCCTCCTGGGGCATAGACACCTCGGAGGTGTTCACTTCTTCTCGCCGTCGGTCTCCTCGGCGCTGTCCGTGGCGAACTGGTCGAGCAGCGCGGAGAGTTTTGACTGGACCTCGATCACCGACTGGGCCTTGCCCAGATCCTGGCGGAGCTTGGCGCTCTCCCTCTCCAGACGGGCGATGTCCTTATCCCGCGGATCAGCCTTCGGCCGCCCCGCCGACGCCGCCAGGGCCTGTTCGGCGCCCTTGTCGCGCTGCTGCCGCCACACATGCAGCAGCGAGGAGTACAGGCCCTCCCTACGCAGCAGGGCACCCTTGCCCTGCTTGTCGAGCGTGTCGTACTCCGCGAGGATCCTCGCCTTGTACTCCGCCGAATACCGGCGCGGCCCGCCGCTGCGGGGTTCCACCTGCGGATCCGGGGTCCCGGGGTCGTTGGTGCTGGCCACCTGGGGCACTACTCCTTCTCCGCCCTCGACTCAATGAATCATCCAGTATGACTGACTCGACCAAGACTGACAGAGAGGGGAAGCGCATCCGGCGGTCCGGACTGAACCGCTACGACACGGACATCCGCATCCATCTCAAGCCGCGCATCGGCCACCACCGCTTGGACCGACTGCGGGTGAGTCACCTCAGCGAGATGTTCACGGCCATCGCCGACCACAACGCGGAGATCCTGGAGCAGAATGCCCAGCGGCGCGCGGTGCTCGAGGAGCTGGCGACCGTCCCGTGGAAGGGCGCCGCTCCGCGCGCCCGGCGCAAGTCCATGAAGGTGGCAATCGACGCCATGCCGCCATTCCGCCGTGTCACGGGTCCGGCCACCCGGCAGCGCATCAAGGCGACCTTGCGGGCGGCGCTCAACGACGCCATCGCCCAGCAGATCATCACATTCAATCCCGCCGCTCACATCGAGCTCGACCCCGTGCGGAAACCGAAGGCACTCGTGTGGACTGACGAGCGGGTCGCCCGGTGGCGGGAGACTGGCGAGAAGCCCTCGCCCGTCATGGTGTGGACGCCGGAGCAGACCGGCGCCTTCCTCGACTTCGTCGCCGAGGACCGGCTGTACACCATGTGGCACCTGACCGCGTTCCGCGGCCTGCGACGCGGAGAAGCGTGCGGTCAGCCCTGGTCGGAGACGAACCTTGACCGCGGCTCCCTCACCGTCACCGGGCAGCTCGTCCAGGACGGCTGGGACGTCGAGACCGCAGAACCGAAGACCGACAGCGGCTTCCGTGTCGTCGCCCTCGACGACGACACCGTCGGCGTGCTCAAGCGGCACCGCGACCGGCAGGAGGCCGAGCGGGCGGAGTGGGGCTCAGCCTGGGTGAACACCGGTCTCGTCTTCACTCAGGAGGACGGCTCCTGGCTGCACCCCGGCAAGGTCACCGACCTCTTCGACCGGCTCGTGACCGCCTCCGGCCTTCCACCGATCCGGCTGCACGACCTCCGGCACGGCGCGGCCACCCTCATGCTCGCCGCAGGCGTGGACGTGAAGATCGTCTCTGACACTCTCGGCCACAGCGACACGCGCATCACGCGGGACATCTACCAGAGCGTCCTCCCCCACGTCGGCAAGAACGCCGCCGAGGCCACCGCCCAGCTGGTCCCCCTCCAGCGGAAGGCGGAGGCGGAGGAAGCCGCGCGCAAGGCGGAGAAGGCCCGCAAGAAGGCCAAACGCGCCAAGAAGACGCAGGCCGAGGGCAAGAAGAAGGGCAAGCGGAAGAAGTCCAAGAAGTAGGGCCCACGGCCCGTCCGCTCACGCAAGCAACCTCGCGAGGTCCCGGCCGCGTGTCCCGTCATGCCCCGAGCAGCAGAAAACCCCAGGTCATGGGCTATATGACCTGGGGTTCTTCGGAGCCGCCTAGGGGAGTCGAACCCCTGACCTACGCATTACGAGAGCCTGCAAGATCGTGACGAGAGGTGCCGGGCGATCACGCCGGATCCTGTCTTTCCTGGTCAGGGCACCATCGGCCTCGGCGACGTGCCGCCCGATCCAGCGTGTGCCGCCCCGTCCGCTCACGCACCGCTCACGCAGGGCTTGCGCAAGTTCCCGGGATCGCCCAACTGGCGTGAGGATGCTGCGAGTTGGGGCGGATGACAGAGCGGACACGGGATCCGTGATCATTCAGGTGTCTAAGCCAAGTGATCAAGAGGGTTCCCGTGTCCGCTGTCTCATCTTCCCCGATCCCTGCCGTGTTGGCCAAGTTGGGTCCGCTCAACCCGGACGACACCTCTGACCTGCGGCTCTTCCTGGAAAAGGTGCCCGATCCTCGCTCCCGGCGGGGCCGCTGGTACTCGCTGACATCGATCCTGCTGGTCTGCGCGGCCGCCGCGGTCTCGGGTGCCCGGACCATCGACGAGCTTGCCGAGTGGGGCGCCCGCGCCGACGCAGGGCTCCTCGCCACGCTCGGCGTGCGCCGTCACCTGCTGCGCTGGCGGCATGCACCGTCCAGGTCGGCGATCGGAAGAGTCCTCGAGCGCCTCGACACAGGCGCACTCGATGCGGCCGTGGGCGCCTGGCTGGCTCACCGCCACACCGACACGACCACGACGGTCTCCGGCGGGCGGCGGGTGATTGCCGTGGACGGCAAGGCACTGCGCGGCTCCGCCCGCCAGGCCCGGCCCCGCCGGCACCTGATCTCCGCCGTCACCCACAGCTGCCCGGTCACCCTCGCCCAAGCCGAGGTGGGGTCCAAGACCAACGAAACACGGCACTTCCAGCCCCTGCTCGCACCGCTCGACCTGGAAGGAGACGTGATCACCTTCGACGCGCTGCACTCCGTCAAGGCCAACGTCACCTGGCTGGCCGAGACCAAGAAGGCGCACTACATCGCGGTGATCAAGCCCAACCAGCCCACAGCCTGGACCCAACTGGACGCCCTGGACTGGCATGCGGTGGCCATCGCGCACACCGCCTCGAACAACGGGCACGGCCGTCGCGAGTCCCGCTCGATCAAGACCCTCGCCATCGCCGACAACCTCGGTGGCATCGCCTTTCCCCACGCGAAGCTCGCTCTCCGCATGCACCGCCGCCGCAAACAGACCGGAAGGAAGGAGACCCGCGAGACCCTCTACGCGGTCACCAGCCTCGACGCCCACCAGGCGACACCGGCCGAACTCGCCTCCCACCTGCGCGGACACTGGACCGTGGAAGCCCAGCACCACATCCGCGACCGCACCTTCGCCGAAGACGCCTCCACCGTCCACGCCGGCAACGCACCCCGCGCCATGGCCACCCTCCGCAACCTCGCGATCGGAGCCCTCAAAACCCTGGGAGCCACCAACATCGCCAAGACCACCCGAGCCATCCGCGACCAACCGAGGCGAGCCCTCCCCATCCTGGGCATCGCCTACAACCCAGACCTCAACGGAACTTGATCAAGCCCTGGGAGCCGTCGATTAATAACTTCGGTGTTTTGAGGGGGTGTTGAGTCGTAGGATCTTTGCGTGATGGAGGGGATGGATGTGGCGTTGGCGGAGAAGTTCGACCTGTTGTTGCCGCATCTGGACGAGCGGCGAAGGCGGCTGGTCCTTGGGGCAGACGCGAGGATGCTGGGGCATGGCGGCATCCGCCGGGTGGCGCGGGCGGCCAAGGTGTCGGAGGAGACGGTCTCGCGCGGGGTGGCGGAACTGTCTGGCGGGTCCGGGCCCTCGGACCGGGTGAGGCGGGAGGGCGGGGGTCGTAGACGTCTGCGTGAGAAGTATCCGGGCCTGGTGCCGGCTCTGCTGGCGCTGGTCGAGCCGGATCAGCGGGGTGATCCGGAGTCGCCACTGCTGTGGACGACGAAGTCGACGCGGAAGCTGGCCGCTGAGTTGAGCGCCCAGGGCTTCCGGGTGGGGTCGGACACGGTGGCGGCCCTACTCAAAGAGGAGGGCTTCTCCTTGCAGGGCACCAGCCGGACGACCGAGGGAGTCCGTCATCCCGACCGGGATGCCCAGTTCCACTACATCAACGGTCAGATCCGGGAGTTCACCGGGTCCGGTGACCCCGTGATCAGTGTGGACGCGAAGAAGAAGGAAGTGCTGGGCGACTACGCGGTCATCGGGCGAGAGTGGCACCGCAGCGGTGAGCCGGTGAGGGTGCGGGCCCATGATTACCCCGAGAAGAACGCGCAGAAGGCCGTCCCGTACGGGGTCTACGACCTGTCCGCGGACACCGGCTGGGTGTCGGTGGGCTGTGACGGCGACACCTCCGCTTTCGCGGTGGCCACCCTCCGGCGCTGGTGGGACGGCGAAGGCCGGCACCGCTACCCGCACGCGAGGCGTCTGCTGATCACCGCCGATGCCGGCGGCTCGAACGGCTACCGGGTGAAAGCGTGGAAGAAGGAACTCGCGGACTTCGCCCTCGAGACGGGCTTGGCCGTGACGGTCTGCCACTTCCCGCCCGGCACATCGAAGTGGAACAAAATAGAGCACCGGCTCTTCTCGCGCATCAGCACGAACTGGCGCGGACGCCCGCTGACCAGCCATGAGGTCGTCGTCAACACCATTGGCGCGGTCACCACAAGCACGGGGCTGACCGTCCACGCCGAGTTCGACCCCGGCCCATACCCCACCGGCGTCACCGTGCCCGACGACGTCATGGGACGCCTCCCGTTCACCCCCCACGAGTGGCACGGCACCTGGAACTACACACTGCGTCCCGAGCCCCTCGCCCCACCCGTTCCGCCACCGCCCCGCGATACCTCGTTCGGCCGGTTCCCACCCGGGGACAAGACGCCCGCCTGGCTCCGGCACCCCAGCCTCACCGGCCTGGAACCCGCGGCCTTCGACGACCTCGTCCTCCGCTACCGCGCCTACCTCGCCGAACACCCCCCGGTCCTGCTTCCCGGCAAACGCCCCGACGGCGGCCCCGGCGCCGGCGGCCGGCGCCTGTCCGCCGCCGACCAACTTGTCATCCACCTCCTGAAGAACCGCTGGTCCATGACACAGGCCCCTCTCGCCGAGGCGACCGGCATGTCCAAGAGCAGGATCGGTGCCACCCTCCGGGAAACCACACCCGTTCTCGCTGCCCTCGGCCACACGTGCCCCACCGGTCCTCTCACCGTGACCACGGCCGAACAACTCGCCGCCATCGCCGGACACGACCTCAGACCCGAGTAACGCCCATCAAGATCGACAAGTTATTTATCGGCGGCTCCCTGCCGCTCACGCCGCCCGCCATGCTTGGACAAGGGGCACCGGACCGCTTGGGTCAGAATCCACTGCCCTACCTCCGCACTGGGGGTACGACTTGCTCGCAAGGCTACAGCTGCTGACCAGGCAGCTACACGTCGATCATCCGCCCTCGCGAATGTAGGTCACCCCAAATCCCTTGACCTGGCGATATTCCTGGAGTCTGGTAGAGAGCTCAAATGCGTCACCGGTGACGTACTGGAAAATGTCGAGGCCGCGGCCCAGCAGTATCTTCCAGCCGGTGTCGGTGACAATTGAGCGGTCGTGGATCGTGTTGGAGAATGAGACGTCGAGGTTGACGCCGCCGACTGCTGCACCCTGCTGAACCTTGAGCAGAAGCTCGCGCTGCCTACGGACCTTGTCCTCGCCGCTGTTGGCCTCAGAAGTGACGAGCTTCACTTTGACCTCGTCGCCAGCCTCCTTGACCGCGGCGACCCCCTCGATGAGTTCCATGAGGTTGCGGGCTTGGTGGAACAGGCGAATGTAGGGGTCAGTGATCGTGATTTCCCCGGCTCCGCGTAGGTAAGGGACGAGCAGCGTAGCGAATGAGACGCCGCGCTGGTTCTCCTGGAATTCACGGTGCCCCTCGAACAGCGGAGCCTCCACGGCCTGCGCGTGCTCGCCCTGAGGCCCATCCTGGACGGCAATGACCGCCCCGCCCTCTGTCGGTTCGATCGCGCTATCAGCAGCCTCCGAGCGCTCGCGGCGCTCGCGGTGGTAGTACGCCGGGTATTCTTCCTCCTCCAAAGTCGAGACTGTGTGCCAGGTTCCGATCCTGTCCAGGTACCCGAACTTGACGTCGGCCATCGTCGAGTCGATTCGCAGGATCTGGTCCTTGACGCGCTTGCGCCCCTCGATCGCGAACCGCAGGATCTCCTCGATCTCCTCGGGTGCTGCCTCTCCGTGCGGGTAGAGGATCTTCATCAGCCCGGAGAACGTCTTGTGGATCCCGTCACGGTCACGCGTCGAGATGTCCAACGAGAGCGAGAAGCGCTGTTGGTAAAGGTCTGAGCAGTCCTGGGCGCGCATCGACTTGAGCACTTCGGCGATGTAGTCGACGACGAACCCGTAACCATCCGAGAACATCTCCTCGCGGATAGTGTCCACCTCCCACCCAGGGATGCAGTGGTGCAGCCGGTCGAGGTAGGCGGAGTCGTGGTAACTCTCGGGCAGCTCGTCGAATAGGTCGGAGTGCTTGAGCATGTACGGCACGGTGTGCGAGGTGTTGCCGACGAATACCATCGACGCATCAGCACCGAGCGTCTCGACCCCCCGGGAAAACGATCTGTTTGCCATGTAGTTCTTCATGATGTCGACGAGCGCCCTGTCGGTTCGCTTCTTCTTGCCAGCGAACTCATCAAATGCGACGACATCCCAGTAGCCAACCAGGCCGATTCGCCCGTTAGCGTTATTGACGAACAACTTCGGCACGGTGACCTCTCCACCGGAGATGAGCATGCCATGCGGCGAGAACTCCGAGAAGATGTGGGACTTGCCGGTGCCCTTGGGGCCAAGCTCCACGAGATTGTAGTTGCGCTCCACGAACGGGATGAGCCGCACTAGCTGGATGAGCTTGGCCCTCCTCCCGAACAACTCGGGGTTGAACCCGATGGACTGCACGAGCAGGTCAATCCACTCGTCGGTGGTGAACGCACGCCGAGCCGTGAGGTAGCCCTCGATGTCGAAGTTCGACAACTGGATGGGCTTGATCGACCCAAGTATCCACGGCACAACCCGCGGGTCTTCACTGTGGAAGTACTCGATGTCGCAGATGCACCAGACTCCTCCGACTAGTGTCGCGTGATTCCGTTAGCGTTATTTGATTCTCTGTGGCAGGGTCTCTTGGTGTGGAGCTCTCCGTGGAACAGACCGCCGAGTTGCGGGAGTTGGTGAACAGCCGGGACGCACCCGCCGACATGGCGACGCGGGGCCGGATCGTGCTGTGGTCGGGCGAAGGCCGTCGGCGTAAGGACATTGCCGAGCTGCTTGGTGTATCGCTTCCGACGGTGGACCGCTGGAAGCGGCGTTATGCCGAGCTCGGACTGGCGGGCCTGGAAGGCGACCGGCCCGGCGGCGCACGGGAACAGGTGCCGGCGCGGGTGCGGGCCCGGGTGATCGCGCTGACGCGCATGACGCCGCCGGACGGCACGGGGCTTTCGCACTGGTCCACACGCGAGTTGGCGAAGTACCTGAAGCGGGTCGAGAACATCACGGTGTCCTGGCACTACATCGCGCGGATCTGGCGGGAGGAGGGTCTGAAGCCGCACCGGTCCGGCACCTTCAAGATTTCGAAGGATCCGGCCTTCGCGGAGAAGGTGACTGATGTGATCGGCCTGTATCTGGACCCGCCGGGTGGCGCGGTGGTCCTCTCGATCGACGAGAAGACGCAGATCCAGGCGCTGGACCGGACGCAGCCGGTGCTGCCGGTCGCCTTCGGGGCGAGCGAGAAGCGCACCGCCGACTACGTGCGGCACGGCACCACGAACCTGTTCGCCGCCCTGAACGTGACCACCGGTGAAGTGCTCGGTGAGTGCAAGCCGTCCCGGAACGGCAAGGACTTCCTGGCCTTCCTCAAGAAGGCGGTGAAACCGCACGCGGGGAAGGACATCCATGTTGTCCTCGACAACCTCTCGACGCACACCACCCCCGAAGTCAAGGAGTGGCTGGCGAAGAACCCACACGTCCACTTCCACTTCACCCCCGTCGGCTCCTCGTGGCTGAACCAGATCGAGATCTGGTTCGGACTCCTGACCCGTCAGTCCATCCGGCGCGGAACGTTCGCCAGCGTCAACGTCTTGATCAAACAGATCCGTGACTACATCAACACCTGGAACACGACTGCGAAACCGTTCACCTGGACCGCGACCGCCGGCGACGTCCTCGCAAAGGTTCGCCTCGTCGCGACTAACGCGAAGAAACTCGTCAATAACAACGCGAACTGACATAAACAGGATCACGAGACACTAGCAGCTTCGGGTGCGCCCTGATCGTGGCGGGCTCGACGAGCACGCTCTTGATACCGAGGTTAGCGAACTCGGCCTGGTAGACGTCGTCCTGCTCGTTGAGCGTGGCCGTGACCTTGTCGATGACGCGGTGCCGCCCGCGCTCTCGGATCGTGGACTTCACCAGCTCGGACTGGTTCCGGAGCACGTAGTGGTCGGCCAGGATCTTGCGCACCGTATCGATGCCCGCCTGGATCGTGGCCTCGTCGTCGGATGCCGCGTACTGGCCAAGTAGGTATTCCAGCACATAGGAGGGCACGATGGCGTTGCCCTTGACGGCCTTCACCAAGTCCTTGCGTACCACCGCTCCCGGGAAGTGCCGGTTGATCTTGAGATCCAGCTCGCTCTGCGCCGGAGCTGCATCGACTGGCGCGTCCGCGTCAACCGATTCCTCCGGACTGGACTCACTCACTTCGCTCATAGCCGCACCCTTCCTTAGAAGTCGAAGTCCGAGGCGAATGAGCGCTTCAGCGTGTACATCGCCCTGCCATAGACGCGCCACTGGTTCGTATTGGGGATCAGTTCCTCCAGGCGGAACTCGACTGCCCGGTTGTTGTAGTCGTTCGCATCTTGGCTGAGCAGCATGACGGCGCTCTGATACCGATCGCGCCGGTCGGCCGATGCCTGGTTGAACACCAGCGGGGCGTGGTTGGAGATGAGAGTCTCGCCGAAATACAGGCCGGCTCGCAGGGGTCGTGGCTGGATCTTCTCGCTGACTGGCTCGGTCTGGAAGAGTTTGACGACCAGCTGACCAGTGGTGATCTTGTCGGGTCTTCGAACTTAGTGGGGGTGCGGAGGCGTCGGACGGGCCGCGGCGTCACTCTGCGTGAGGCTGGTTGGGTGCTGGTGCCCCGGATGCAAGGAGCCCGCGGGTCTTCGTGATCATGGTTGTTGCCTAGTGTCTCGTGATCCTGTTTATGTCAGTTCGCGTTGTTATTGACGAGTTTCTTCGCGTTAGTCGCGACGAGGCGAACCTTTGCGAGGACGTCGCCGGCGGTCGCGGTCCAGGTGAACGGTTTCGCAGTCGTGTTCCAGGTGTTGATGTAGTCACGGATCTGTTTGATCAAGACGTTGACGCTGGCGAACGTTCCGCGCCGGATGGACTGACGGGTCAGGAGTCCGAACCAGATCTCGATCTGGTTCAGCCACGAGGAGCCGACGGGGGTGAAGTGGAAGTGGACGTGTGGGTTCTTCGCCAGCCACTCCTTGACTTCGGGGGTGGTGTGCGTCGAGAGGTTGTCGAGGACAACATGGATGTCCTTCCCCGCGTGCGGTTTCACCGCCTTCTTGAGGAAGGCCAGGAAGTCCTTGCCGTTCCGGGACGGCTTGCACTCACCGAGCACTTCACCGGTGGTCACGTTCAGGGCGGCGAACAGGTTCGTGGTGCCGTGCCGCACGTAGTCGGCGGTGCGCTTCTCGCTCGCCCCGAAGGCGACCGGCAGCACCGGCTGGGTCCGGTCCAGCGCCTGGATCTGCGTCTTCTCGTCGATCGAGAGGACCACCGCGCCACCCGGCGGGTCCAGATACAGGCCGATCACATCAGTCACCTTCTCCGCGAAGGCCGGATCCTTCGAAATCTTGAAGGTGCCGGACCGGTGCGGCTTCAGACCCTCCTCCCGCCAGATCCGCGCGATGTAGTGCCAGGACACCGTGATGTTCTCGACCCGCTTCAGGTACTTCGCCAACTCGCGTGTGGACCAGTGCGAAAGCCCCGTGCCGTCCGGCGGCGTCATGCGCGTCAGCGCGATCACCCGGGCCCGCACCCGCGCCGGCACCTGTTCCCGTGCGCCGCCGGGCCGGTCGCCTTCCAGGCCCGCCAGTCCGAGCTCGGCATAACGCCGCTTCCAGCGGTCCACCGTCGGAAGCGATACACCAAGCAGCTCGGCAATGTCCTTACGCCGACGGCCTTCGCCCGACCACAGCACGATCCGGCCCCGCGTCGCCATGTCGGCGGGTGCGTCCCGGCTGTTCACCAACTCCCGCAACTCGGCGGTCTGTTCCACGGAGAGCTCCACACCAAGAGACCCTGCCACAGAGAATCAAATAACGCTAACGGAATCACGCGACACTAGACAGCCGATCATGAAAACCCACGGGCTTGAGCATCGACGATACCAACGAGGCCGCGACGCGACTGCTGGGGCTGGAGGGGGTGCATGTGACGCAAGTCAAGGACGACGGCGCGAGTGGATCGACGGTGTTCGTCGTGACGAGTGAGGCTTCCGCGCGGGCCTGTCCCTCCTGCGGGGTCTTCGCCACCCGGCTCAAGGACTACCGCACCACCGCCCCCAGACACCTGTCCTGTGGTGGGCGCCCGGTGAGTATCCGCTGGCGCAAGGCACGCTGGCACTGCACCGAACTCGACTGCGACCGCCGCTCGTTCACCGAGTCCATAGGCCAGGTACCCGCGCGGATGCGTACGACCGGGGCGCTTCGGCGGGCGGCCGGGGCCGCGGTCTGCGACGGCGGACGATCGGTAGTGCAGGCCGGCCGGGGTCTGGGCCTGTCCTGGCCGATCGTGCAGCACTGCTTCGAGGACTACGCCGCGAAGGTCCTGCCCGAGGAACCGCCGGTGACCGAGGCAGTCGGGATCGACGAGACCCGGCGAGGGAAACCGGTGTGGAAGCAGAACCCGGACACCCACAAGTGGGAGCTGGTCGCCGACGCCTGGCACATCGGCTTCGTCGACGCGGTCGGCGGGCGCGGCCTCTTCGGACAGGTCGAGGGCCGCAACTCCGCCTCCGTCGCCGACTGGCTGACGGCCCGGCCCGCCGCCTGGCGCGAACAGATCCGCTACGTCGCCATCGACCTGTGCTCCACCTTCCGCGTCGCCATCCACCGCGTCCTGCCCCACGCAGCCGTGGTCGTCGACTGCTTCCACATCGTGCAACTCGCCCAGCGCCACCTCGCCGACCTGCGCCGACGCCTCACCTGGAAACAGCACGGCCGCCGGGCCCGCAAGGGCGACAGCATCTACACCGTCCGCAAACTCCTGCGCCGCAACAAGGAAGACCTCACCCACGAACAACGCCGGCGCCTCAAGACCGAGTTGGAGTACATGGGGACCTACGGCCGCCAGATCTACGCGGCCTGGCAAGGCAAAGAACTCCTGCGCGACATCCTGAGCCTGACCGTCACCCGCAGGCACGTCGCCCCCGACCACTCCGCGATCTCCGCCGCCCGCCACCGCTTCTTCGCCCACGTCGCCGACCACTCCCACCTACCCGAACTCGTCACCCTCGCCGAGACCATCGAGCAGTGGTGGGACGGCATCGAGACCTACCTGACCACCGGCATCACCAACGCCGCCTCGGAGGGCAACAACCGCCTCATCAAGCTCGAAGCCCGCAACGCCTTCGGCTTCAGGAACCGAGCGAACCAACGCCTCCGCTCACACTGTGCAACCACCCGGCGAAGCCGACGGGAGGCACACCCCCACTAAATTCGAAGACCCAGTATTCGTAGACGTTGCCGTTACGCTGCACGTACGTCTGCGTCTCCAGCAGCGTCAGGGCCTCCCGTACCTGCTTGGACAGCACGGGCAGATCAAGCCCGAACCGGTCGTACACCAGCACGGTCAGGTTGCGCAGGGTCGCGTGAAAGCCCTCGACGTACTTGACCAGGAAAAGCACTTTCAGTAGGCGCACTGCAAGCGGGTTTTCGAGGTTGCGCTCGGCGACGTCGATCGAGCGCTGCGCTGCGGACTTCAGAGAGGCGCGGATACCCGCGAACATGTGGTCGAACGTCGCGAGCCTGCCGACCTCGACATCGCCGACATCCTTGGCGACCTGCTGCACGACACCAAGCATGGAACGCTCGCCGACCGAACTGTTGCGGCCCTCGAACACGTTGTGGTCCGAGATGCCTTCTATCGCCGCCTGGAAGAGCGGGAACTGGTAGCTGACGAACGGGTAGGTACCGACAAAGTGCGCCTCGTCGGTGTAGTTGCGGTAGGTCTTCGCGCCGTCAACGAAGTCAAACAGCGTTTTGAAGTTCGCGTGCTGCTCGCCGTACACCGTCGCCAGCGCTGACTCACCCGCCTCGTTCTTCTCCAGCAGCCGCTTGCGGATGACTTCCTCGACGTCGGCGCTGGTGAGCTTCACTCGGGTCCTGAATCGCGCCTGGATCTTGGAGAAGTCGTTGCCCTGTTGCTTGGTCCGGTCGCCGACGACCTTGTCCATGTCCTCCTGGGAAGTGACGAACACCCACGCCCGCCCTTGGCACTTGGTGTTCAGAGACTCGGCGATCGTCTGGAGGTTCAGCATCAGATGCGTGTTCGATCCGATGAACTGGCCGACCTCGTCCACGAAGAAGTTCAGCCGGAAGCCCTCCTCCTGCTTTTCGACCCACGCCTTGACCTCACCGGCAAAATCCTCAATCGACACCGAGTACTCGTTGCGGTACTTCGTCAGGATGTTAGTCGGCGTCCCCTCGGTCTGACCAGTGACCATGGCGTACGCTTTGGCCACATTGGCCTCTTCGAGCACACCCTCCTCGCGGCCATGCGCCCAGTCGCGTCCCGCGATCTGCGTGTAGGCAGCCTTGAACTGCTCGTACTGGCCGCGGTTGTCCAGGTCCCGCTCGAATCGAGCCACGTGGCCCTGGTTGCCGAAGTAGCCGCGGCTCTCATCGAAAACCTTGACGAACACCTTCAGTAGTGCGTCGGTTTGGTCCTTCGCAACGATCGTGGCCTTCTGGTCGATGTTGAACAACAGGCTCTTGGCAGGGATACGGTCGGCCTTGGTCAACAAAGCCGGGAGAAATGCTCCCTGCGCTTTGGAGCGGAAGCTCTCGGAGACGCGCTCGCGCGGGAACTCCTGCCCGTCCACATCACCGAGCAGGTGGGCGAGCATCTTGAGCAAGTGGGATTTACCAGAGCCGAAGAAGCCAGAGATCCACACGCCGTTCGCGTTGGTGTAGTTCGTGTACGCCTCAAGCAGGAGTTCGAGGCCCTTGGCCGCCTCGTTGGTCAGGACGTACTCATCGACCTCGGTGCCCAGGTGCGTGGT
This sequence comes from Streptomycetaceae bacterium MP113-05, assembly GCA_000497405.1. GTDB lineage: Bacteria > Actinomycetota > Actinomycetes > Streptomycetales > Streptomycetaceae > Streptomyces. Next base: position 412,622 of record KI547038.1, read on the forward strand.
GTCATCAGCCTTGATGACACCCTCGATCGGACGCTGGACGTCCTTGGCGAAGATCTCGTTCAGCTTCATCGAGTCAAGCCTCCTGTTCCAAGATGTCCTTGGCTCGGTAGTACTGGTCGTCTTTCAGTCGCCCGAACAGCACGAGCGAGGACCCCAACGTGTCGGACTGCTCGTAGCGGCCAGGGAAGAACATGAGCATCGGCTTGCCCGTCACAACGCTCTGCAAGTTGTTCAGCACGTTGTGCGACCGGATGTACGGGAACACCTCGCCGATGCCGGTGAGGAAGAAGACATCGAAGTCGCCCTCGACGAGCTTGGCGCGGATCGCGGGTGCCAGGTGAAGCTGGGGGTCGAGCATTCCCTGGAGCAACTCGCGGAAGTCGGCCTTGTCTTGCTCGGGCTCGAGGGCGAGCAGGCGGTCCCAGACCCCGCGCTCTGTGAGCATCTCCACCGACAGGTCGTAGAGATTGATCTCGCGGACCTCGATCCCCTCGTTGGCCAGTCGATTCTTCACGCGCTTCTTGGACCCTGCGATGGCGAGGGCGTCCTCGGGTGCGTAGTGGTAGATGAAGAACGGCACCTCGTTACTCAGGCCCTCCATCTGAAGGAACCGCTTGCCACTGAGCACCTCAAACAGATGCTCTTCCTGCTTGGACAGCTCGGTGGGCGTCACCGCTCGGGCCTTCCTGTAGCGTCAACGTTGGTCGGGAAGAACCGCAGATCGCTCGGGGAACTCTTAGACAAGGCGGCGGCGACCCGTCGCGAGAGCACAGCCCGGGACAGGCACCCGCGGTCAGCGAACAGGCCGGCCTCGCAGAGCATCCGGAAGACGTTCGAGCGCAGCTTGCGCAGCGTCGATTCCTTGACTTCAGCTAGCTCGGTGTGCCATAGAACCTTGCCGCGCACGAATCTGTCGAAGTCCTCGTACGTGAGCGTGGGTGTCAACAGAAGAAATCGCTCGCGCACGACCTCTTCGGCGAAGTCACCGATCAGGTCATAGCGACGGCAGGCAGCCGCCCACAGCAGGTGTCCACGCTCGGCGGCCGTGGCATCCACGAGTAGCTCGATCTCGTCGTCAGTGAGCACAGCTAGTGTCGCGTGATTCCGTTAGCGTTATTTGATTCTCTGTGGCAGGGTCTCTTGGTGTGGAGCTCTCCGTGGAACAGACCGCCGAGTTGCGGGAGTTGGTGAACAGCCGGGACGCCCCCGCCGACATGGCGACGCGGGGCCGGATCGTGCTGTGGTCGGGCGAAGGCCGTCGGCGTAAGGACATTGCCGAGCTGCTTGGTGTATCGCTTCCGACGGTGGACCGCTGGAAGCGGCGTTATGCCGAGCTCGGACTGGCGGGCCTGGAAGGCGACCGGCCCGGCGGCGCACGGGAACAGGTGCCGGCGCGGGTGCGGGCCCGGGTGATCGCGCTGACGCGCATGACGCCGCCGGACGGCACGGGGCTTTCGCACTGGTCCACACGCGAGTTGGCGAAGTACCTGAAGCGGGTCGAGAACATCACGGTGTCCTGGCACTACATCGCGCGGATCTGGCGGGAGGAGGGTCTGAAGCCGCACCGGTCCGGCACCTTCAAGATTTCGAAGGATCCGGCCTTCGCGGAGAAGGTGACTGATGTGATCGGCCTGTATCTGGACCCGCCGGGTGGCGCGGTGGTCCTCTCGATCGACGAGAAGACGCAGATCCAGGCGCTGGACCGGACGCAGCCGGTGCTGCCGGTCGCCTTCGGGGCGAGCGAGAAGCGCACCGCCGACTACGTGCGGCACGGCACCACGAACCTGTTCGCCGCCCTGAACGTGACCACCGGTGAAGTGCTCGGTGAGTGCAAGCCGTCCCGGAACGGCAAGGACTTCCTGGCCTTCCTCAAGAAGGCGGTGAAACCGCACGCGGGGAAGGACATCCATGTTGTCCTCGACAACCTCTCGACGCACACCACCCCCGAAGTCAAGGAGTGGCTGGCGAAGAACCCACACGTCCACTTCCACTTCACCCCCGTCGGCTCCTCGTGGCTGAACCAGATCGAGATCTGGTTCGGACTCCTGACCCGTCAGTCCATCCGGCGCGGAACGTTCGCCAGCGTCAACGTCTTGATCAAACAGATCCGTGACTACATCAACACCTGGAACACGACTGCGAAACCGTTCACCTGGACCGCGACCGCCGGCGACGTCCTCGCAAAGGTTCGCCTCGTCGCGACTAACGCGAAGAAACTCGTCAATAACAACGCGAACTGACATAAACAGGATCACGAGACACTAGCCTCAAGGCCGTGAAGTTTGCGGTTGGGGCGCGTCGTCAAGGGCCTGCAGCTGTGACGATGTTGATGCTGGTGGTGGCCTTGTAGCTGGCCCGGTCGATGCGGGGGCCGCGGGCTTGGTACTTGGAGATGGCGCGTTTGACGATGCGGGGGCTGACGCGTAGCCGCCGCTGGGGCAGCAGGTCGGCCAGGACGTGCCGGCCGATGGTGCCAACGAGATCGATGACGGTGTCGGCGATGACGCCCGCGGCCTGGATGACCTGGTCGCGGGCGGTCTGCCACGCGATGCTGAAGCTGGCGCGGTCGTGACCAGTGCCGCATAGGGTGCTGGTGGCGTCCGTCATGGCGGTCCGTAGCAGTTGGTAGACGATCAGCAGGGCGTAGATCTCCTGGTCGATGCCTTCGGGAGTGCGGGCCCGCAGGACCCGGCCGCCCAGGATGGTCGACTTCAGTTCCAGGTAGGCCGTTTCGATCTCCCAGCGCTGGTGATACAGCGTGGTCAGTTCGGCCGCCGGGTGACGGTGGTGGTCGAGCAGAGTGGTGGCCAGCCGGTAGAGGCCGGTGTGTTTCCCGGCGGTGGTGGTGACGGTGATCTCGCAGTCGATGACGCGGACCCGCAGGCCGCCCAGCGCCGAGAGATAGGAGCCGTCCCGGTAGCGGGCCAGGACGGGCAGGCGGCGGCCGTTCTTGAGCCGGACCAGGACCTCGGCTCCGGTGGCCGCGATGCCGGACACGAGGTTTTGAGCGCCGAAGTTGCGGTCGGCCAGCAGGATCATCCCGGGCCGCAGGCTGGGCAGCAGACGCGGGGCGTAGGTGGTCTCGCCTGAGGTGGCGGGGCCGAACACCGCGTCGATGACGGTGCGGGTGCCGCAGGCGACCAGGGCGAGCAGACGGACCTGCGGGTATCCGGTCCCGCCGTGGTTGCCGGCCTGCTTGGTGAACCGGGTCATGACGGCGGGGGTGTCGGGGACCGTCAGGATGGTGCCGTCCAGCGCGGCCACCAGCAGACCGTGCCAGCGGACCCCCTGCCCGTGCCCGGTCGCGGCCGGGCCCCGCAGCAGGTCGAACAGCCACCGCAGCGGCTTGCCGCCGACACGGCGGCGGGCCTGAGCCAGCGCACTCGCCGACGGCGATACCACCGGCAGACCGGCCAGCGCCCCGGTGAGCTTGCGCCACACACCGAGGTAGCCCGTCTCCGGGAACAAGCACCCGGCCAGGACCAGGTACACCACGACCCGGGATGGCAGATCCCGCAGCCGCGACTGCACGGCCCTGGTCGCACTCAACGCCGCATCAACCATCTCGAACGGCACCAGCTGAGTGAGTTCACCGAGATGACCGGGCGCAAACCGGCCTCCGGCCACCGTGACGGTACGCGTGATGGCACACTGTTCGGACAGCGGAGCCTCCGGATTTCGTGAACGGCTTATCTTCGTCGACTGCCAGTTCTACCGGGGCTCCGCTCCTCATGTCCGACGAAACCGCACATCAAGGCCCCTGGACAACCCCACCCGAGCCATAACTTCACGGCCTTGCAGCTAGCCTCTGAGTGACTTCACGGGCGAAGCGCTGCCCCGACGCGACCGTACGGGCTTGCAACAGGTTGTCCTGCTCGATCACCACGCGTGTCTTCGCCCAGTCATGCTCGTGCAGGTACAGCGGCGCGATGATGAGTGCCTCGCGCATGAGGAGGGCACCGCTGGTGAACGAGAGCGCATAGCGCGACGCGGGGGCGGCTTCTTCCGTCACGGGGCACCTCCTCTCGGGGATCAGGCAAGTCGTCCAGGATACGGCGATCCACCCACACCGGTCGTGTCAGTGGGCAAACCGTTCAGATCAGCCCTGCCCTGTGTGGTCGCTCGATGACGCGGCACCGCCGCTGCGCACCCACTCATCGATTTCACTGGTCTGGAACTTCCAGAGGCGACCGAGTTTGTGGGCTGGCATGCGCTTCTCGGCGATCCACCCGTAGACCGTCTCTTTCGTGATGCCGAGATGGGCGGCGATGTCGTCGGCAGACAGCCACGGTTCAGCCACGTTGAAACCTCCGGTCGGCAGTCAGCGATGAGTACATCGGGCATGCCTACCACCCTACCGACGCCTAAGACGGCTCTCACTCGTTCTATTAGGGTGTGGCCGGACCATGCCATGCCGATCGATGCCTGTCCCGGTCTGGCACCGGGCAAGGTGGATATGGATGCTTCACTCCTGGTTGGCGACGATGCCGACTCAGCGCCGCCTGACGGAAGCGGGGCGGAGCCGCCGAACGAGCAGGTCGCTGGAACCGCCCCGCCGCCGCCCCAGTCCATGGCCAGTCGGGCTCAACGCATCGCTCCGACAGTAGAGTCAAGCTCGTGCGGCGACTTGCCTTTTTCGACCTGGATGACACCCTCGTGGATCGCTCACGGGGGTTTCGGTCGTGCATCCGTAAATTTTGCTCCGATCTCGGCTTCGCTGAGGACGTCGAGGGGTGGCTGTTGGTGGCGATGTACGAGCGTGCATACCGCAGCGACTTCGAGAGGCTGCGGGAGCGGTTCGCTGTCTCGTTGCCGGTGGAGGAGCTGTGGCAGCGGTACGCCTGGGGCATGGCTGAGGCGGTGACCTGCGCGCCGGAGGTGCTGACGGGGCTGGAGCAGCTGCGCGAGGCTGGTTGGCTGGTCGGCGTGGTGACGAATGGAGCTGGCGACATTCAGCGGGCGAAGTTGGCCCGCACTGGGCTCGACCGGAGGGTCGACGCCGTGTGCATTTCGGAGGAGGTCGGCTGCCGGAAGCCGGGAGTGGCCATCTTCCGTGAGGCGTTCCGACTGGTAGGCGTTAAGGGCCGGCTTGGTGGTTGGATGATCGGCGACAGCGCACAGAACGATGTCAGCGGCGGCCGGGCGGCTGGCCTGCAGACCATCTGGGTAACGGAGGGCACCGAGGTCGGCGCCGAGGCCGACCATGTGGTCGCCAGCGCTGCGGATGCCATCACGCTGCTGCTCGGCGTGGAAGAGGCGAGCGTATGACAGGCAACCGGTCTGTGGTGGGGCTCTTGCACCCTGGCAGCATGGGTGCGGCGGTCGCCGCTCAACTCTGTGACCATGGGACGACGGTGCTGTGGTGCTCCGATGGCCGCAGCACGGCTACTCGCCGCCGCGCAACCGAGGGCGGACTGACCGAGGTGCCCAGCCTGGCGAGCCTGGTGGTTCGTAGCCAGGTCCTCCTCTCGATCTGTCCTCCGGCGGCTGCTGAGTCGGTGGCTGGTGAGGTCGCGGCCCATCAGTTCGCGGGGGTGTATGTCGAGGCGAACGCCGTCACTCCGGAGCGGGTCGCCCGGATTGCAGGGGCGCTGCCCCGTGCCACTGTGGTGGATAGTTCGTTGATCGGGTCGCCGCCGCGCGGCGGCAAGCAGCCTCGGTTGTTTTTCTCCGGTCCGGGCGAAGCGGTCGAGCAGGTGAAGGAGCTTTTCGCCGGTACCGACGTGCGTACTCGGCGGCTCGGTGTCGAGTTGGGGCAGGCCAGTGCCCTCAAGTTGGCGTACACGAGCTACCAGAAGGCATCCCGAGTGCTCGCGGCGCTGTCTTACGCGCTGGCATCCGACCATGACGTCAAGGGCGAGTTGCTGGAGATCGCGGAGGAGCGCCCTGGAAGCTACCTGGCGGAGACCGGATATTTCGCCAAGGCGGCTGCCCGAGCGTGGCGTTGGGGACCAGAGCTGGTGGAGGCTGCTGAGCTGTTGGAGTCCTGCGGCCTACCTGGTGAACCTATGCGCGGGGCGGCTGAGGCACTGAGTCGCTGGGACGGTGAGCGGGATGCAGAATTGCGCCTGGAGGAGGCTCTGGCCCGGCTGCATCGCCCCCGTTAGCCGATCTGGGCCAGCGCCTTGAGGGTGGCCTGGGCTGATTCCGTCGCAGGCTGCTGGTCGGTCCGCAGGTGGAGGTCCCAGCTGGTCCCGGCGTTGGCTTCAAGGTCGGCAGCGGTGGCGTCCCAGGCGGCGAGGCGGGCACTGGTGTCTGTGTCTCCGCGCATGGTGGAGCGCTGTTCAGTCACCTCTCGGGGGCAGGAGAGTTGGACGGTGAGCCAGGTTGCCGGGTAGCCGGTCGTGAGTGCGCCGATGCCGGCGATCTGGCCCAGGTGGACGACCGGAGTCTGCCCTGCGGCGAAGACGGCGTCGAGCCCGGGGCGGTCGATCAGGTAGATGTTGTTGTAGCGGTCGTTGCGATAGATGACATCGCCTCTGGCTTCGAGCTGTTCGAGCTGGTCGACGTTCCCCATGCGGTAGCCCTGGCGGCGCCCTTCGCCGATCTTGAGCCTTGTGAACTGGACGAGTCGGGGGTCCTGGTCAGTGAGGGCGGCGGTGATGGTGTCCTTACCGCTGGCCGGTGGGCCGTAGAGGATGATCCCGGTCTTCATGTGTGCGCCACCCCGAGGGCGTATCGGACTTGGTCGGTCACTGCGATGGCAGAACCGAAGCGGTTGTCGACTACGAGGTGAGGGACGGCCGGTCGGAGGCTGAGGTCGAGCCCGTCGAGGTACTCAGTCCAGTTGCTGAGCTTCCAGGCGTCGCGGGCGGCAGACCGGAAGGCGATGTACTCGCGCATGGAGTCGGCGTCGCACTCCAGCCAGACGGGCGTCACGTCCACCTGGTAGGCCGCGCAGCGATTTGCGAGTCTCCGCATCCACGCGGGGTTGCTCATCTCGGTGATGAAGGGGGCAGTGGCCACCGTGGAGATGCCGCACTCGACATTGGCGAGGATGGACTCCATGAGGCACTGGTACTCCAGCGGCCGTACCTGGGCCTTGTAGGTCTCGGAGTGACGGTCGTTGGGGTCGCACCCGAGTGCGGTGAGAAGCCGTTCCACCAGGGGCCGGGTGAGCGGGTCCTTGTCGAGGAGCGGCCAACCGGTCAGGTGGGAGATGAACCGGGCGAACTCCGATTTCCCGCTGCCCGCGAAGCCGCCGATCAGCAGGAGTGATGGCCTGTGCTGGTCGCCCCCGGTATGCCGTCGTCTCCAGGCGTCGAGAATTCTCTGCTGGACGTTCTCCCCGCAGTCCTCGGCTGATGTTGGCACCAGGTGCTTGAGCGCCTGCACGACCGCCTGCACATGGCCGCTGTCCACGCGTTCCTGAAACTCGGTCAGCCGGTGGTCGACCTCCTCGCCGGGGAGAGCTTTGCGGAAGCCGAGTTCGGGTTCGGTGGCCTGGTACAGCAGGCAGTACGCACGCCGGTAGTGCGGACCTGGGAAGACCTCTCCCTGCTCGTGCTGCCACAGCGTCTGGAAATTCGCAGCAGGCGCGGAGAGCCCTGCACGGCGCGCGGTCTCGCGCAGCCGCTCACCAGTGGCCTCCAGGGTGAGGCCGTGGGCTTCTCGCATCTCCCGCAGTTTCTCGGGACGCCATCCCGAGCGGTCCCTGCCCAAGTCCTCCACCAGCCCGCTGTTCGTCAGCATATTCCGGAGCGTAGAGCCGAGGCCGCGAATCCCATGTGTAAGCGGATGTTGAAGACCTGTTGAGCGGGACGGCGAGCAGCCTCGGAAACTCTCAGTGATACAGAGATCACGCTATGCCCGCTGTGATGGCCATGGCAACAGCGCCCACCGGTACGAATTACCTGGAGGCCGCACGATGTTCCATCACGCACCAAACTCCGGCGTCGCATCTGCATCGCTGCCCCGGCAGCGATGCGTCTCCTCTGCGGGCATCACCCGCGATCCTCGCTCCGTCGACATCCAGCCGCTCGTGGAGGCACTTCACGACGACGGAGAGGCAACAGACGACGCCTGGCGCGCTTGGGCCCGCCGGCTGCTCAGCACAGGGAGCTTCACCCCGACCCTGGCGGCGCAGATCTGGGCGGAGGTCGTCGCTTTCGACGAGACGCTCGCGGAGTACCTCGCCAGCCCGGTGCCAGCTCCGGACGGCACCGTGATCGTCTCGGGCAGCGGGAAGGAGACCTTCAAGACCTTCAACGTCTCCACGTCCGCCGCTCTGCTCGCCGCAGCCAGCGGGGCGAAGGTCGTCAAGGGCACCTCGGCCTCCGTCTCGGCCGTCTCGGGCTCATCCGACGTCCTGACGGCGCTCGACGTGCCTTCGGTGACCGATCCCGCCCGTATCCCGGAGTTCCTCTCCAGCTACGGCATCGCCTTCATCAACTACAGCTCGTTCTGCCCGAGTTACGCGGCCCGGTACGACGGCAGGTTCGACTTCCTCAGCCCGATGAGCTTCTTCATGCCGACGTCGACCATGGCCGTCACGGCCGATGCCTTCGTGCACGGGCTGGCCCACGACGACGTGCGCACCGCGGCGACGGGCATTCACGCCGCGCGGCCGGACATCGCCCGCGGCCGGGTCGTCACGACCCGGTTCGGACCGTGCCAGCGGATCGACGAACTTGCTCCGTTCGGTACGAGCACAAGCGCGCTGCTGGACCGCGGCGACGTGCAGCTCGTGCGCCATCGTCGGGGCCTGGCCTCCGCTGGGTGGCGGCGGGCAGTGCGACACCGCCCCGACCACCAGGCGAACGCGGAAGCACTGATCGACTCCCTGCGTCCGGACGGTGATCCGGCCGCCACTGACCTGGTCGAGCACAACGCCGCGGCCATCCTCGCCGCCTCACAGCCCGAAGTCCGCGAGGACGAGGCCGTCCAGTTGGTCCGGGAGGCCCGCCTGGATGGCCGAGTTCAGCGCCTCCTTTCTCGCCTTCGCACCGCCGACACGAAGGGACTGTGATGACTCCTCAGCCGCTGCCCGCCACCGAGGAATGGGTCGCCAAGCCACTCGGCCCGCTGACCCGCCGCTTCACCCATCACGACCGAGTGCAGGACGTCCTGCCCCTCGACCCCGACAGACCGCTCGCCGTCGTCACCGGCTTCGGCCCGACCAATGCTCCGACCGCCGGCACTCTGTCCGTGATGCTCGGAGTGATCGAACTGCAGCGGTACCTGGGGGTGCCGATGACCGTCGTCGTCTCGGAGCTCGGCGCCTGGAACTCCCGCAACGTGCGATGGGACCAGCTCGTTGCCGTCCGCGACCAGATGTTCAGCTTCATGCGGGCAATCGGCCTGGACTCCCAAAGAGGCTCGGCGCCGGTGCAGCTTCGCTCTCACCTCGACACGGGCAATCTCGTGCGGTGCGGGCGGATCGCTCGGTTCCTCACCCGCCAGGACTTCCTCAACCACCACGAGGATCTGGTCGAGCTCTACCAGGACCACGGGCTGCTTGGCAGCGAGGTCGGCGTCACGGTAGATGCGCTCTACACGGTCGCCGACATCCTGGGGCCCGCCGAGGCGGGCGCCTCGCGCGTGCTGATGCTCTCGGGCCTGGAGGAGAGCTACTTCACCGAACTGTCCCGGCTCGTCCTCCAGCGGCAGAAGGAAGCCGGCGAACTCAGCCTCGGCTGGAACGTCGAGCTCGGGGCCCTGTACTTCCGTGTCCTGGAAGGGCTCGGGGGCTACCCCAAGATGTCGAAGAGCATCCCTGCCTCCGGCATCCACCTCGGCATGGCCGACGACGAGATCGCCGGACGCGTCCTCGTCCACGACGAAGCCAGCCAGCGGGCCTTGCTCTCCGCGATCGAGCTCAGCAGCGGATGGGCCATGCCCGAAATCGAGCAGGCCAGGGCTGCCTTCCAGCACAGGCGGCAGAAGCCCGCCGCCTGGGAGCTGGCCAAGCAGCGGTTCACCGAGACGTTCAGCAACTACGCCAGGATCTGGCGCGAGTGCGGGCGATGACCACCGGACCGGTGTACGTCGTGCTCGGGGGTACCGGCCGTCTTGGCCGGTACCTTCTGGCGGAACTGCACGCGCAAGGGCGCCGGGCCATCGGTATCTCCCGCCAGCCTGGCGCCACGGTCGCGACGAGAGTCGACTGGATCCAGGCAGACCTGGCGGCGACGGAGCAGTGGCCCCGGGCTCAGAAGCAGCTCTTCCACCTGCTGGCCGGAGAGAAGGAGGTCGTCTTAGCTGATCTACTCCTCGACCGGACCAGCGTCACCTCGATGCGGCGCTCGATCGGTGCTGTTACCGCCTTCACGCTCCGGGCCCAGCACACGCTGGTCACGAACGGATTCACCGTCCAGGTTCTCGCCGCCAGCACGACCGCGACCCTTGCTCCACGCATGCTGCAGACGCCCTACGGCCGAGCCAAGCGCGCACAAGCCCTTCGCTACGCGCGGTTGAGCCGTATCGACCTGGTGCTGCTGCCCCAACTGCTCGATGCCGCAGAATCAAGCGGCGCCGGCAGCGCCACCTGCACCTACGGGGCCGCTGCCGCATCCTTGACGGCCATCAGCCAGGAGCCCGCCGACCGCTCCCTCTGGGTCGTTCGGGGCAGCGTTCCGCATTCCTACGCCCAGCGCGGTCTCGCGGGGCTGCCCACCTTTCTCGGTGCCCTCGCGCTCTCTCGCACTGTCAGCCGGAACAACCCCGCCGCGCATCGCCGGGCAAGCCGTGCAGGGCTCGCGATCCTGCCACCGCATATCCGTGTCCAGGTCGACCACCACGGTGCGCCCGAACGACTCGTCCACGGCTTCGCCAGGCAGCTGGGCGTCTCTCGAGTCCGGTCCATCAGCGCGGGGGCACCGCACGCTCTACCGGAGGAACATGATGAAAAGCGCACCTGACACCGTCGTGCTCGGCACCGGCTTCGCCGGCCTCACCGCCGCTGTGAGACTGGCCGAGGAGGGCCACCGCGTCCGCTGCCACGGCGACCGCGCCGCTGGAGCGTCCCTGGAGAACTTCGGCCAGCTTCACTCGGGAGCCGTCTACGCCCCTGTGCTCCCCGAGGTCGCCGCTGCCTGCTGGCAGCACAGGTCCCGATGGTTCTCCCTGCTCGGCAGCGACATTCAATGCACGCCGGGCGTGGCACTCTTCTCCTCCGACAACGAGGTCGAGCGGTACACGCACGCATGGTGGAACCTCGGGATCCCCGCGAAGCCACTGTCCGCTTCCGAGCTGGACGAGTACAAGACCAAACCGTCCCTCGACGCCGCAAGGGCCTTCGCCCTGCCCGACATCTCCGTGGACGTGGCCGCCTTGCACGCCAAGACCGTCGCGCACGCAGCCGTCCACGGAGTCGACTTCGCCCCACCAGAGTCGTGCGCACCGGTGTTCTCCGGCGCCGAGGTACTCCTGTGGAGCGCTGACGCGGGGTACTACCGGCCCCGCACCCTGGTCCTGGCCGCCGGCCACCGTACAGTCCACCTGCTCAACGTGCTCGGCATCCAGCACCCGCTGACCATCGAGAACCTGCCGTACGGCGTGCTGGAAGGTCCGCTACCGCAACTCCCGCTCACCTACTGGCTCGATGGGGACATGCTCGCCATCAGCCCGCAGGGCGATGGCGTCAGGGCGGCGCTTCCCGGCAGGCCGAGCAGTCCCACTGATGCCGCGAGGGAGCGCTACCGGCTCGCGGTGGCGCTCTCGCGTCGCTGGCCGGAGGTCCCCGCGGAGAGACTGCGGCTCAAGTGGGGCCACGCCGCAGAACCGTCGGGTGCCCAGCCCGACCCGTCAGCGGTCGTGGTCGACCTCAGCAGCCCACCGTCGGGCTGGGGGCGGGTGGCCAACCTGATCGTCTGCCTGCCGGGCAAGTGGACCACCGCCTGGCACGCAGCCGACCAGGTTGCTCAAGCGGTTGAGGCAAGGTACTGATGAGCCCCTTGCCTCAGCCGATTCCGATCGCCTTGCGCACCTGCTCCAGTACAGGCTGAGCTCGCCGCCGCGCCTTGGCGGCACCGAGGGCCAGCAGTTCTTCCAGCTCGCTGCCCGGCTGCATCAGTGCGTCGTAGCGCTCGCGCATCGGGCTCAGCTGCTCGCTCAGGACGGCGTGGAGGGTGTTCTTCAGGTCGCCCCAGCCCATGCCGCCAGCCTCCAGCCGAGCGCGGACGTCAGCCAGAGTCGCGGGATCGGCGAAGTGGCTGAGCAGCTGGAAGACGGCGGAGCTATCGGGGTCCTTCGGTGCCTCCACCGGGGTGCTGTCCGTAGGAATGCGACGGACGGTCTTCCGTAGCTCCGCCTCGGGGGCGAACAGCTGGATGGTGTTGTTGTAGGACTTGCTCATCTTCCGCCCGTCTGTGCCGGGCAGCGTTCGTCCGGTGTCCTGGGTCGGTACAACCGCCTTGGGGACCTTCAGCTGGAAGCTGTCGCCGTAGACGGCGTTGAACGCCCCGGCGATATCTGCTGCGTACTCGACGTGCTGCAACTGGTCCTTGCCGACCGGTACGAGGTCGGCTTCCATGATCAGGATGTCCACGGCCATCAGCACGGGGTAGTTGAACAGGCCCATGTTGATCCCGGCGTCGAGCTCTTCCACAGCCGATTCACGGTTCCGGTCCCGCGCGGCCTTATAGGCGTGGGCGCGGTTCATCAGCCCCTTGGCGGTGAAGCACGAGAGGATCCAGTGGAGCTCGAAGATCTCCGGCACGTCGGACTGGCGGTAGAAGATCGTGCGCTCGGGGTCGAGCCCCGCCGCCAGCCAGGTGGCTGCCACTGATCGGGTCCATCGCCCGAGCAACGCCGGGTCCCGCACCGACGTCAGCGCGTGGTAGTCGGCGATGAAGTAGATCGACTCGGCCCCACCAGCCAGCTCCAAGGCCGGCTTGATCGCACCGATGAAGTTGCCCAGGTGCGGTTCCCCCGTCGGCTTGATGCCGGTGAGCGACACCTTCGAATCAGCAGTCACCATGAACAAAGCCTATCGGTGCGAGCAGACTGCGACCGTGATTACCGGCCTCCCCGATGTCCGCGTCCGCTCCGCCAGTCCTGGCGGGCGGCCGGGGCGATCCCCGGCCGCCCGCCACTTCCTCACACCGTCGCCGGGCGCGGGTTCGTCAGAACATGTAGGGGGTGAAGGGCCGGACTGGTTCCATGAGGCGGCCGAGAAGCCGGTCGAACTCGGCCCGGGCTTCGTCGTTCATGAGCTGGTGGGCGTTGCCGAGGTTCTTGTCGGTGAGCTGGTCCATGTAGGGAGCGAGGAAGCGCTGCATGGCTTCCTCGGATACGTCCAGGGTGCGCCGGTACTCGCGGTAGCGAGCGAACTGTCAAGTACCGGGTTTGATGGAGAGTCGGTCAGCTGGTTTCTTGGAGTGAGGCTGGGGGTTGGGCCGCGAGGTGGGCGGCTTCGTGTTCGGCGGGGGTGATGTGGCCGAGTTCGCCGTGGAGGCGGCGCTGGTTGAACCAGTCGACGTACTCGGCGACGGCGATCTCGACGTCGTTGATGCTGGTCCAGGGGCCGTTGTTGCGGATCAGTTCGGCTTTGAAGAGGCTGTTGAATGCTTCGGCGAGGGCGTTGTCGTAGGAGTCTCCTCGGGAGCCGACCGAGGCCACCGCGGCCTCCTGCTCGAGGCGTTCGGTGTAGCGAAGGGCCCGGTACTGGACTCCGCGGTCGCTGTGGTGGGTGAGGCCGGTCAGGTCGGCGCCGGTGTGCCGGCGTCGCCATATGGCCATCTCCAGGGCGTCGAGTGCGAGGTCGGTGTAGAGGCTGGTGGCGACCTGCCAGCCGACGATCATGCGGGAGTAGACGTCGATGACGAAGGCGGCGTAGACCCAGCCGGAGAAGGTGCGGACGTAGGTGATGTCGGCGACCCATAGCTGGTTGGGGGCGGTGGCGGTGAACTGCCGCTCGACCAGGTCGGCGGGCCGTCCGGTCTCCGGGGCGGGGCGGGTGGTGCGTGGGCTCTTGGCCCGGATCACCCCGCGCAGTCCCGCCGTGCGCATGAGGCGTTCGACCGTGCAGCGGGCCACCTGGTGCCCTTCGCGCTGGAGGGTGGCGTGGACCTTGCGGGCGCCGTAGACGCCGTAGTTGTCCTGGTGGATCCGGCTGATCTCCTGGGTCAGTTCCGCATCGCGCAGGCTGCGGGCCGAGGGTTGGCGGGTGTGGGCGGCGTAGTAGGTGCTCGGCGCGATCTCGGCGGCGGTCTCCTGGAGCGCGTCGCAGATCGGCTGGACGCCGAACTTCTCCTTGTACTGGTCGATGTAGCCGACCTTCATCGCAGTGGACGGTCCAGCTCCGCGGCGAAGAAAGCCGACGCGGACTTCAGGATCGAGTTCGCCCGGCGCAGTTCCTTCACCTCCCGTTCCAGCTCGGCGATACGCGCGGCCTCGCTGCTGGCGGTACCGGGGCGAAGGCCCTCGTCGGTCTCGGCCCGCTTGACCCAGGTCCGCAGGGCCTCGGGGTGGATGTCGAGCTGGTCGGCGATCCGGCGGATCGCACCGGCCCGACCAGCGGGGTCCTTACGGGCCTCGACCGCCAGACGGATCGCACGTTCGCGCAACTCGTCGGGGTACTTACGGGGAGCAGCCATGACGGCATCCTTCCGGGTCTTCGATGTCTCCATCAAACCCGGGGCGGTTCAGTCCTCATCCGCCAGGACACCGTCATCGACCATCGCCCGGGCGAACGCGTTGGTGGCCTCGTTCAGCGTTAGCCCCAGGGCGGCCTTGGCCAGCCGCTCACGCCCGACCGAGTCCACCTCGATCCGGATCCGCCCTTCGCTGTTGGACACGATCATCCCGTCCAGGACGGCACGGATCTCCTCCTCAGCCGGCAGTGGGAAGTCGACCAGAGTGACGTCCTTCTCCAGCTCGCCCGGGATGCGCAGCAGCGGAGCGATCAAGATGAGCACCCGGCCGATGGCCCCGGCTTGGAGGGCAGTCACGACATCGCGGAGCAAGCGGACCAAATGCGGATCGGCCGGCCGCCGATCGTCACCGAGATACGCATGGAGATCGAGCATGACGAAAACCCCGGCGGACTCCTGGCGCATCACCCACTCGACGGCCTGGCGGGGGTCGGTGGTCTTCGGCACCGCCGCCCCCTGCGGCCCGACGAAACCGCGCGTCGCGCTCCAGACGTACACCGGCCGCACCGTTCGCATCAGGCTCTGGTCCGACGCGACACTGACGATCTCGGCGAGAACCCGCGCCTCCTCGTACGATTCGACATAGAGCACCGGGAAGCGCGCACGAAGCAGCAGCGCAAGATTGTCACGAAAGGTTTTCGCCCCAGCAGCCATAGGCGATCACCACACTGATCAATAGGGATTCCCTCTCCACTATTATCACCTGATATTCAGGCATGCACCCTTTCGAGTAGCACTCCGGTCGTCACGGACGCAGCCGCCGGCAACGGTGCCGCGCCTCCTCCGAGCACTGCCTCGCCACGAAGGCGTAGGCCGACGGCAAGCGGAAGGAGCCCAAGAAGTAGGGTCCGCGACCCGTCCGCTCACGCATCGCTCACGCAAGCAACCTCGCGGCACCTCGGCCGTGCGACGCGCCATGCCCAGGGGAACAGAAAACCCCAGGTCAGACGCTGTCTGTCCTGGGGTTCATCGGAGCCGCCTAGGGGAGTCGAACCCCTGACCTACGCATTACGAGTGCGTTGCTCTGGCCGACTGAGCTAAGGCGGCGTGTGCTCGGGGCCATGGTGGCGCGAGCAGCGGGATGAAGTCTACAGGGTTTGCCGGAGTGCCCCGGACCGGGGCGGGACGCCCCGGTCGGGAGGGGCGGGGGCTAGGAACAGCGCTTGCCCTCCGGCGGCATGTCTCCCTTCAGGAAGTAGTCGGTGATGGCGTCGTCGATGCACGTGCTGCCCTGCATGAAGGCGGTGTGACCGTCGCCGACGTACGTCAGCAGGTCGGCCGATTTCAGCTGCCCGGCGAGGCCCTGGGCCCAGGCGTACGGGGTGGCCGGGTCGCGGGTGGTGCCGACGACGATCATGGGAGCCGCACCCTTCGCGGGAATGCTGTACGGCTTCCCGGTGGCCTCGACCGGCCAGTAGGTGCAGTTCAGCGACGCCCAGGCGAACGTGCGGCCGAAGGTCGGGGAGACCTTGTCGAAGGAGGCGAAGGCGTCCTCGACCTCGTCCGGGCCGGAGAAGGCGGGCGGCAGGTCGAGGCAGTTCACGGCCGGGTTGGCGAACATGATGTTGCCGTAGGAGCCGTCGGGCCCGCGCTCGTAGTACGCGTCGGCGAGGGAGAGGAGGCCGGCGCCGTCACCGTCCATGGCGTCGGCGAGGGCGGCCCGCAGACTCGGCCAGTAGGCCTGCGTGTACATGGCCTGGAGCACACCCGTGGTGGCCAGCGACTCGGTCAGGGTGCGGGACTCGCCGGTTTCCAGGGGCTTCTCGTCCGTCTTCGAGAAGAGTGCGCCGAGCTTCTTCCCCGCCTGTTCGAACGAGCCGTTGCCCAGGGGGCAGTCGCGCCGCTCCACACAGTCCGCGACGAAGGCCCGGAAGGCGGTGGCGAAACCGCCTGTCTGCTCACGGTTGATCTCGACGGCCTCCAGCGAGGGATCCATCGCACCGTCCAGCACGAGCCGCGACGTGCGGTACGGGAACAGGCCCGCGTAGGTGGCGCCGAGGTAGGTGCCGTAGGAGGCGCCGTAGTAGGAGAGCTTGTCGTCGCCCAGGGCCGCGCGCAGCACGTCGGTGTCACGGGCCACGTCACGGGTGGAGACGTGCGCGAGGAGACCGCCGCTGCGCTGCTCGCAGCCCTCGGCGAAGTTCTCGTAGGCGGTGACGAGTGCGTCGACCTCGCCCTGGTCGTCGGGCGTCTGATCGGTGCGGGTGTAGGAGTCCATCTCACGGTCGGAGAGGCACTCGACGGGTTCGCTGCGGCCGACGCCGCGCGGGTCCATGCCGACGATGTCGTACTTCTCACGCAGGTCGGCGGGGAAGCCGACGGCGGCGGCCTGCTGGAGGTAGTCGACGGCCGATCCGCCGGGACCACCCGGATTGACCATGAGGGAGCCGATCGGGTCGCCCTCACCCGTGGCCTTCCTGCGGGAGACGGCCAGTTGCAGTTCGGCGTCCGCGGAGGGTTTCCGGTAGTCCAGAGGGACCGTGAGGTGGGTGCACTCGAAGCCGACGACCCCGCACTCGCCCCACTTCAGGTCCTGCTCGTAGTACGTCTGCAGGCCGACGGGGATCTTCTTCGGCAGCGCCCGCAGCGGGGCGGCGTCGCCCCCGGGCGGGCGGGTGCTGGTGGGGAGCGGCTTCTTACTCTCGGACTTGTCCGAGTCGCCGCCACCGGAGGAGCAGCCGGACACCAGCAGCGCGGCACCGACCACGACGGCTGCGGAGGAACGGAGCACACGCCTGGTGTCCATGTAGTGCTTCTCCTTGGCTAGCGGCAGGCCACGGGGACCGCAGCGGATACGGAGCCGATCTTCGGAGCGTATCCGGACGAGTGGTCACCCCGCGCGCAGCGACATCGCCAGCGCCTCCACGGCGAGCAGAGGTGCGACATTGCGGTCCAGCGCCGCACGGCAGGCCAGAACGGCCTCGATCCGGCGCAGTGTCTGCTCCGGTCGGGAAGCCGTGACGAGCTGCTCGACGGCGTCCCCCACCTCCTCGTTGGCGAGAGCCACCGAGGAGCCGAACTGCCTGGCCAGCACATCGCGGTAGAAGCCGGTGAGGTCGGTGAGCGCGAGATCGAGGGAGTCCCGCTGGGTGCGGGTGGCCCGGCGCTTCTGCCGATCCTCCAGCTCCTTCATGGCGCCCGCGGTACCGCGCGGCAGCCGCTTGCCCTCTGCGGCTCCCAGCGCTGCCCGCAGCGCCTCGGTCTCCTTGGCGTCGGTCTCCTCCGCCACCTGCTTGGCGTCCTCGGCTGCGGCGTCGATCAGTTCCTGGGCGGCCTTGAGCGCGCCGCCGATGTCGGCGACCCGCTGCGGCAGCCGCAGTACGGCGGCACGGCGGGCGCGGGCACGCTCGTCGGTGGCGAGTCGGCGTGCACGACCGATGTGCCCCTGGGTGGCGCGGGCGGCGGCGGCCGCCGCCCCCGGGTCGCC
>KI547038.1:430652-448347 GCA_000497405.1 Streptomycetaceae bacterium MP113-05
TTCGACGCCGTCCCGGCGAACCAGCACTTCGGCGACGGCGTCCACCGGCGGCGTACGCAGGCCGAGGGTGCGGCAGCGGGAACGGATGGTGGGCAGGACGTCCTCGACGGACGGCGCGCACAGCAGCCACACAGTCCGGGGGGCAGGCTCCTCCACGGCCTTCAGGAGCACGTTCCCGGCGCCCTCCGTGAGCCGGTCGGCGTCCTCCAGCACGATGACCTGCCAGCGCCCGCCCGCCGGCGACAGCTGGGCGCGGCGCACCAGGTCACGGGTCTCCTTGACACCGATGCTGAGCAGATCGGTGCGGACCACTTCGACGTCGGCGTGGGTGCCGACGAGCGCGGTGTGGCAGCCGTCGCAGAAGCCGCAGCCGGGTTGCCCGCCGAGAGCGCGGTCGGGGCTGACGCACTGCAGGGCTGCGGCGAAGGTGCGGGCGGCGGTGGATCGGCCGGAGCCGGGTGGACCGGTGAACAGCCAGGCGTGCGTCATGGCAGATCCGGACAGGGCGACCCGGTCACCGGCCGCCGTGCTGACATAGACGTCGGCATCGCGGGCGGCGGCGGCGAGTTGGTCCACGACCCTGTCCTGGCCGACGACGTCGTCCCATACCGGCATCCGGGGCCGTCCTCTCCGCGCTGTCCGAGCTGGGCCGTGCGTCCCCATTGTGCGGGACGCCGGTGACAACGCGTTCCGGCCCCCGCCCCCTGTCAGCGGTCGCGGCGGCGCTCGTCGTCCTCGTCGCGGGATCCGAGCAGCTCGTCGGCGAGCGTCGGCATGTCGTCCAGCGGAGTCTCCTCCGCCCACTCCCGGCGCCTACGGCGCTCCTGCCGACCACGCTGCGCGTCGCCGGCGTCGTCGCCGTCGGCGCCTTCCGCCACCCGGGGCATCTCCCGGGTGCGCTCGACCTGCGGCACCTCTGCCGTGTCCTCGTCGGGCGAGACGGCCGGCAGAACCGTCGTCTCGTCCCCGGGCTCGGTGCCCCGCGGAGGTGCCTGCTGCGGGAGCTGCGTCGTCTCCTCGTTGTCGGGGTGGCCCGGCGAGGCGCCCTTGTGCATGTCGACGCGCGGGAGCGGTGCGGTCTCTCCCGCCTCCTCGCGGCGGGTCGCCTCCGCGGTGCGGGCCTGCTCGGCGCGCAGCAGAGCCTCCTCCGCCTTGCGCTGCTTGTCGAGACGACGCTCCTCGGCCTGGCCGCGGAGGCGCTCCTCCTCCTCGGCCAGCCTGCGACGGCGATCCTCCTCCGCGCGGCGGGCGGCCTCCTCCTCGGCGCGGAGCCGGCGCTCCTCGGCCTCGCGGTGGCGCTGCTCCTCGGCGAGCTTACGAGCCTCCTCGGCGCGACGGGCCTCCTCGCGCTGCCGTTCCGCCTCCTGCTGGCGGCGCTTCTCCTCCGCCTCCTCCTCGCGGAGACGGCGCAGCTGCTCCTGCCGCTCGCGTTCCCGGCGCTCCTCCTCGGCCTTGCGGGCGGCCTCCTCCTCCGCGCGGCGCCGCGCCTCCTCCTCGGCGGCCCTGCGGGCCTCCTCCCGGGCGGTGACCTCCTGCTCGGAGAGCGGCAGCACCTGATCCAGCCGGTGGCGCACGACGGTGGTGACGGCCTCGGCTTCCTTACCGGCGTCCACGACGAGGTAGCGGGCCGGGTCGGCGGCGGCCAGCGACAGGAAGCCGGCACGTACGCGCTGGTGGAAGGCGTCGGGCTCGGACTCGAGCCGGTCCGGCGCCTCGGTGAAGCGTTCCCGCGCGGTCTGCGGGGAGATGTCGAGCAGCACGGTCAGGTGCGGCACGAGTCCGTCGGTCGCCCAGCGCGAGATGCGGGCGATCTCGGTGGGCGAGAGATCCCGGCCGGCGCCCTGGTAGGCGACGGAGGAGTCGATGTAGCGGTCGGTGAGGACGACGGCGCCGCGTTCCAACGCGGGACGGACCACCGTGTCGACGTGTTCCGCCCGGTCGGCCGCGTACAGCAGGGCCTCGGCACGGTCGGAGAGGCCGGCGGAGGAGACGTCCAGCAGGATCGAGCGGAGCCGCTTGCCGACCGGGGTGGCGCCAGGCTCGCGGGTCACCACGACCTCGTGGCCCTTCCCGCGCATCCATTGCGCCAGGGCCTCGACCTGGGTGGACTTGCCGGCACCGTCGCCGCCCTCGACGGCGATGAAGAAGCCGTCCGCGGCGGGCGCCTGGGCCGGCTCGGCTCCGCGGAGCGCCTCCCGCAGGTCGCGTCGCAGCGGTACGCCCTGCCGGTCGTCGGTACGGCCCAGGACGAGTGCGGCGACCGGCAGCAGCAGGGCGCCGGCGAGCATCAGCACGAACGCGGCGCCGTCGTACTCGAAGACGAGGTCGCCGACCTGTACGCGGTGCGGCCCGATCAGCGCGGCCAGCACGGGCGCGACGACGGCGGCCAGCGCCACGGTCACACGGACGACGGCCTGCAGGTGTGCGGTGAGCCGCGGGCGACGGAACTCCTCGGTCTCCAGGTCCAGCAGGGTGTGCCCGGTGTGGGCAGCGACCCCGGCGGCGGCACCGGCCAGCAGGGCCAGTCCGAGCACGGTGGCGGTGTCAGGGGTGAGACCGGTGGCGAGCAGCGCGAGGCCGGTGACGGCCACGGCTACGGCGAAGGCACGTCGCCGGGACAGTCCGGGCAGTACCCGGGGCGCGAGCCGGATGCCCAGCACGGTACCGCCGGTGAGCGTCAACACCAGCAGCCCGAACGCGACCGGTCCGCCGCCGAGGCTGGAGGCTTCGAGCACGGACACCGCGACGGCGGCGGCAATCGCCCCGGCGATCGCGGCACAGCCCAGCACCAGCAGCGGCACTGCGCCCGTACGGCCCTTGTCCCGGTTCTTGTCCCGGTTCGTGCCCGGCGTCTCGTCCCGGACGTCGTCCGTACGCGGTCGGCGCAGGCCCTGCAGGGGTGAACGGGGGCGGGGCGTCGTGGAGTCGGGCAGTTCGAGGAAGGCCAGCACGGACAGCGAGCCGGCGAAGAGGCCGGCCGCGACGTATCCGGCGAGGGCGGCCTCGTGGGTGGTGAACCAGCCGATGCCGGAGCCGAGGAGGTGGGAGACCAGCGTGATGACCACCAGTCCGGCGGCGGCGATCGGGAAGGCCACGAACGCGGTCCGCGTCCACAGCCGGTGCAGGGCGTCCCGGTGGTCGGGCAGGGGTCGTACGGCCGCTCCCTCCAGCGGCGGAGCCGGCAGCAGGGCGGGCGCGGTGCTGTCCTTGGCGACGACGAACACCCGCTCCACGGCGCCGGTGACGAACACGGTGGCCAGCAGGTAGAGGAACGCGGTCCTCGGGACCCAGTCGTTCCACAGCGGCGCGACGATCAGCACGACGGCGCGCAGTCCGTCCGCGACCATCATCGTCCAACGCCGGTCCAGCGCACCGCCGGAGGCGGTGAGCGAGGACAGTGGGCCGAGCAGTACCGCGCCGAACAACAGGGTGGCGAGCAGCCGTGCGCCGAGAACGGCGGCGACGACGAGGGCGATCCCGCGGTAGCCGCCGCCGAAGACGGGTTCGCCGCCCGCGGCGGGCGCGATCACGGCCGCCTGGAGCGCGAGCAACAGCAGGACGAGCAGCCCGAGGGCGTCCGCCACACCACCGGTGAACTGGGCGCTCCACAGCCGCCGGAGCGGTGCGTAGCGCAGAAGCGCGCCGACGGCGCGTTCGCGGGAGTCCGCGGCGAGCGCGTCGCCCGTCGCGGGGGTGCTCGTGGGGGAGTTGTCCGTGGGGGAGCTTTCCGTGTCCACGCCAGGTTGCTGCTCTGAACGCGTCATTCTGCCAGCGTATAGGGCGGCACCGGCGGCTCGGGGGGCCGCCCGAACATTCGAGCGGCCCCCCGAGCCGACCAGGGACTACGCGGCGGCTACTTGTCCGCGACCGTCCTGTCGGTGGACTTCGCCGCCGTCTTCTTGGCGGCGGTCTTCTTGGCAGCGGTCTTCTTCGGGGCGGTCTTCTTCGCCGCCTTCTTCGGGGCGGCCTTCTTCGCCGTGGCCTTCTTCTTCGCCGGGCCCTTGGCACGCTTTTCGATGAGGAGTTCGTACCCGCGCTCCGGCGTGATCGTCGCCACGTCGTCGGTGGTGCGCAGGGTCGCGTTGGTCTCCCCGTCGGTGACGTACGGGCCGAAGCGACCGTCCTTGACCACGACCGGCCTCTCGGTGGTCGGGTCGGTGCCCAGCTCCTTCAGCGGGGGCTTCGCGGCGGCGCGGCCCCGCTGCTTGGGCTGGGCGTAGACGACCAGCGCCTCGTCGAGCGTGATGGAGAAGATCTGCTCCTCCGACTCCAGCGAACGCGAGTCCGTCCCCTTGCGCATGTAGGGGCCGTACCGGCCGTTCTGCGCGGTGATCTTCTCACCGGACTCCGGGTCCTCGCCCACCACGCGCGGCAGCGACAGCAACTTGAGGGCATCGTCCAACGTCACCGTTTCGAGTGACATGGACTTCAGCAGCGAGGCAGTGCGCGGCTTGACGGCGTTCTTGCCGGTCCTCGGCGTGCCCTCGGGCAGCACCTCGGTGACGTACGGGCCGTAGCGGCCGTCGCGGGCCACGACCGGGCGCCCGGTCTCCGGGTCCTCACCCAGCTCGAAGTCCCCGCTGGGCTTCGCCAGCAGCTCCTCTGCGAGCTCTACCGTCAGCTCGTCCGGCGGCAGGTTCTCCGGCACGTCGGCACGCTTGCCCGGCTGCTGCTCCGGGTCTTCGGAGAGGCGCTCGACATACGGGCCGTAGCGGCCGACACGCAGCACCACCCCGTCACCGACGGGGAAGGACGACACTCCCTTGGCGTCGATGGCACCGAGGTCGGAGACCAGCTCCTTGAGACCGCCGAGGTGGTCGCCGTCGCCGTTGCCGGAGTCGGCGGCCTGCCCGACCGCGCCCTCGCCCGCGCCGTCCGCACCGAAGTAGAAGCGGCGGAGCCACGGCACGGCCTCGGCGTTGCCGGCGGCGATGCGGTCGAGGTCGTCCTCCATCCTGGCGGTGAAGTCGTAGTCGACCAGCCGCCCGAAGTGCTTCTCCAGGAGGCCGACCACGGCGAAGGAGAGGAAGGACGGCACCAGCGCGGTGCCCTTCTTGAAGACGTAGCCCCGGTCGAGGATGGTGCCGATGATCGATGCGTACGTCGACGGCCGGCCGATCTCCCGCTCCTCCAGCTCCTTGACCAGCGTGGCCTCGGTGTAGCGGGCCGGAGGCTTGGTGGAATGGCCGTCGGCCGTCAGCTCGTCGGCGCTCAGCTCGTCCCCCTCCTGCACCGGCGGGAGGCGGCGTTCGCGGTCGTCGAGCTCGGCGTTCGGGTCATCGGCGCCCTCGACGTAGGCCTTGAGGAAGCCGTGGAAGGTGATGATCTTGCCGGTGGCGCTGAACTCGGCGTCCCGGCCGTCGGCACTGCTCCCGCCGACCCTGACCGTGACGGAGTGACCGACGGCGTCCTTCATCTGGGAGGCGACGGTGCGCTTCCAGATCAGCTCGTAGAGCCTGAACTGCTCACCGGTCAGACCGGTCTCCGCAGGGGTGCGGAAGCGGTCGCCGGACGGGCGGATCGCCTCGTGCGCCTCCTGCGCGTTCTTGACCTTGCCGGCGTACGTACGCGGCCTGTCGGGCAGGTAGTCGGCGCCGTAGAGCTGCGTGACCTGGGCGCGGGCGGCGGCGACCGCGGTGTCGGACAGCGTGGTGGAGTCCGTACGCATGTAGGTGATGAAGCCGTTCTCGTACAGCTTCTGCGCCACCTGCATGGTGACCTTCGCGCCGAAGCTCAGCTTGCGGCTGGCCTCCTGCTGCAGCGTGGTCGTACGGAAGGGGGCGTACGGCGAGCGGCGGTACGGCTTGGACTCGACGGAGCGGACCGTGAAGTCGGTGTCTGCCAGGCCCTCGGCCAACCCGCGGGCGGCCGATTCGTCGAGCTGGAGCACCTGCGCGGACGCCGAGGCGGCCTTGAGCCGTCCGTCCGCGCCGAAGTCGCGGCCCTGGGCGACGCGGCGGCCGTCCACGGCACTGAGCCGGGCGCCGAAGGTGCCGGGATCGGCGGCGTCTCCCGGACCGCCCCCCGTGGCGAACGCAGCCGTCAGGTCCCAGTACCCGGCGGAGCGGAACGCCATACGCTCGCGCTCCCGCTCGACGACGAGCCGGGTGGCGACCGACTGGACGCGTCCCGCCGACAACCGCGGCATGACCTTCTTCCACAGCACCGGCGAGACCTCGTAGCCATAGAGGCGGTCGAGGATGCGGCGGGTCTCCTGGGCGTCGACGAGCTTCTGGTTCAGTTCGCGCGGATTGTTGACCGCCTCCCGGATGGCGTCCCTGGTGATCTCGTGGAAGACCATCCGGCGGACCGGGACCTTCGGCTTCAGCACCTCCTGGAGATGCCAGGCGATGGCCTCGCCCTCGCGGTCCTCATCCGTGGCGAGGAAGAGCTCGTCGGCTTCGGCGAGCAGCGACTTCAGCTTCCTGACCTGATCCTTCTTGTCGCTGTTCACGACGTAGAGGGGCTCGAAGTCGTGGTCGACGTTGACGCCGAGGCGCGCCCAGGGCTGGCCCTTGTACTTCGCCGGGACCTCGGCAGCGCCGTTCGGGAGATCACGAATGTGCCCCACGCTGGCCTCGACCACATAGCCCGGGCCGAGATAGCCCTTGATCGTCTTGGCTTTGGCGGGCGACTCGACGATCACGAGTCGGCGCCCGCCTTCGGTGGTCTCGCTGGTCGGGGACAACTTCGGCTCTTCTCTCCGGTCGGCATCGGTCTCGGTGACGCTTGCGGAGTGTGACGGTACCGCCTGCCCCCGTGTCAAACGGGAAAATGCTCCAGCGCCACTCGAACGGTAACCCGACAACCGGGTTTCCCGCCGCCCGCACCGGCCTCCCCGGCCCGGCGTCGGGTCAGCCCGGCAGCAGCAACCAGGACCCCACCACCACGGAGAGCAGGCCGAACCCGGCAGCGAGTGCGAGCGCCGCGACGGGGTGCACTCCCTCGGCCACAGGCTCCCGCAGCCGGGTGCGTGTCGAGGTCCACAGCAGCAGCGCGGCGCCGAAGACCGCCAGGGCCGTACCGGCGAAGGCTGCAGATCCACTCTCCATACCGCCCATGGTGCGCACGCTGGCGGCCGACGACGACGCTCCGACGGACACCGGGTGACCGGCACCGCCCGAACGGCGTCCTGCGGGTGGGCCGCATGGCGCAGGACGCCCACCCGGGATGCCGCGGTCCCGCACGGGAACCCGGGCTCAGGGGCGTGGAGACGGAGCCCTGCGCGTGGTCCCCGCGCACGGGGGTCACAAGCAGGCAAGCGACACGGAGCGCCCGCGGCACGCGGATCAGGGCGCGGGGATCAGGGCGCGGGGACCGGCTCCAGAAAACCCTGCTCGACCAGCAGCCGGATCGCCCCCGGTGTACGGTCCCGCAGCCGGACCGGGTCCTCGCCGAGCAGTTGGCCGATGGCGTCGAGAATCCGCCCGGCGGGCAGCGAGCCGTCGCACACGCCGGCGAAACCTGCCCCGACCGTGTCGACCTGCGTGGCCCGCCGCATGCCCCGGTTCTGCCGCAGCACCACATGCTCCGGGTCCTCGGCACCGGGCAGCCCCACCTGTTCCTGGACGACCTCGTCGGCCAGCGTGAAGTGGCAGCCGAGCAGGGCGGCGTCGTCGGTCCCGCTCAGGAAGTCCTGACGCTCGAAATGGGCACGGATCACGTCGCCGAGCGGCTGTTCGACCGGATGCGGCCACTCCTCGGCGATGACGGAGAGGTTCTCACCGCTCGTGGCCCGCAGCGTGATCCAGCCGAAGCCGACGGCCGTGGTGCCGCGCTCCTCGAACTCGTCCAGCCAGGCGTCGTAGCGCGCCTCGTACGCCGACTGCCCGGCCGTGTGGTCGCCCGCGTCGCGCAGCCACAGCTCGGCGTACTGGCTGACGTCCTGCACGTCGCGCTGCACGATCCACGCGTCGCAGCCCGACGGCACCCAGGCCCTCAGCCGGTCACGCCAGTCCTCGCCCTCACGGTGCTCCCAGTTGGCGAGGAGCTGAAGGAACCCGCCCTCGGCAAGGTGCCCGGCCGCCTGTTGGACGAGCGTGCGGCACAGGTCGTCACCCCGCATCCCGCCGTCCCGGTACTCGAAACGGTCGTCCGGCGAGATCACCAGCGGCGGGTTGGAGACGATCAGGTCGTACGGGGCCTGACCGGACACCGGCTCCATCAGCGACCCCTCGCGCAGGTCCACCTCGGGCGCGCCCGAGAGCGCGAGGGTGAGCCGGGTGAACGCGAGGGCACGCGGATTGACGTCGGTCGCGGTCACCCGGGTCGCGTGCCGGGTGGCGTGCAGCGCCTGGATACCCGAACCGGTGCCCAGGTCCAGGGCCCGCGCGACGGGGGTACGGACGGTGAGACCGGCCAGTGTGGCCGACGCGCCGCCGACACCGAGGACCACGTCCTCGTACTGCCCGGCGATACCTGTGGCCCCGCCGACCGCGCACCCCAGGTCGGAGACGATCCACCAGTCCTCACCGTCCGGCCCGCCGTAGGGACGGATGTCGACGGCCGCGCGTACCGCCGGCCCGCCGGGCGGCACTGCGGAGGGGTCGGTCCTCACCAGCCAGCCGTCCGCGAGGGCCGCGTCGAGCGGCAGGGCGCCACGGGCCTGCTCTTCGGGCACCGGACGCTGGAGCAGGAACAGCCGCACCAGCGTCTCCAGCGAGCCGTCCGTACGCAGGGCTCGCCGTGCGGGGACGGTCTCGTTGCGCGCGAGCGCGGCGTAGGCGGAGCCGCCGAGCAGCTCGAACAGGCCGTCCGGGGTGAACCGGGCGGAGAGGAGTGCGTCACGGATCCGCTCGGCGGAGTCGGGCGCGGGGACGGGGGCAGGGCCGGCAGACCCTTCAGCGTTAACCACGGCGTCCATTGTGACGTCCGGGCGCCCCGGCGCGGGAGGTCCGGGCGTACAGCGGGTGGCGGCATGCGGGCAGAGCAGCTGGGACACGCGTCATCTGAGCGACTGCCCCGGGTGCGGCCGGACGACGGCCGGACGGCCCACGGGTCACGCGGCCGGTGTGCTGCCCGGCGAGGCCTTGCGGCAGCCCTTCTGCTTCGCCATGGCATCGCCCAGCCCGCCGGACTGCAGTTTCTGCAGCGCCTCGTTCCCGCTCTCGCCCAGGCGGCCGAGCTCCTGCGCCAGCCCCTTGAGGCCCTCGGCGAACTTCGACTGGCTGCCGGTGTCCAGCTCGTCCACCGTGGTCTTCAGCTCGCCGTAGGCCTTGGACAGGCCCTTGAGTTCGTCGACTGCGTTCTTCTCGAGCTTCTCGCCGTTCTCCACCGGTGGGACGCCTGCGTCGCCGACGGCCTTCGCGAGTGCCAGGTACGCCTCAGAGATGTCCTGGAAAGCAGCCGAGTCGGTCTTCTGGACCTCCTCGGGGGACTTGTTCTGCTCCGAGGCGTCGTTGATCGACTCGTTGGCCTGCTGGATCTTCCCGACCTGCGGCTTGACCTTGTCGCAGACCTTCTTGGCCCACGCCGCCGTGTCGGCGCCGTCGTCGCCGCAACCGGTCAGCGTCAGTACGAGCGCCGCACTTCCGGACAGTGCGGCCGCGAGCTTCTTGTTCACCGATCGGTCCCTTCGTGGCTCTTCCGGCCCGGAACTTACACGCCGCGGTGGCATCCACGACGAGCCGGGCTTCCGCTCTGTGCGCGATTGAGCCGTTTGCCGCACCTTCGCTCCTCCGGGTCGTGCGGCGCCCGGACACGGCGAGGCGGGCGGGCGAGTACTCGAGGAGTCTCGTCCGCCCGCCGGTTGGAGCAGGTCAGCAGGTCCGGGTCGGACCGCGGTCAGGAAGCGGCGACTGCGTCCTGCGACGTGGCGGGGCTTTCGTTGTTGCCTTCCTCACCCACGGCGATGCCGCGCCGTTTGGAGACGTACACCGCACCCACGATGACCGCCAGTGCGATCACCGCGATCACCGCCCGCACACCGGTGCTCTTGTCGTCGCCGTAGCTGAACTGCACCACGGCAGGTCCGATGAGCAGCGCCACCAGGTTCATGACCTTCAGCAGCGGGTTGATCGCCGGACCGGCGGTGTCCTTGAACGGGTCTCCGACGGTGTCGCCGATCACGGTCGCCTCGTGGGCCTCGCTGCCCTTGCCGCCGTGATGACCGTCCTCCACCAGTTTCTTGGCGTTGTCCCAGGCACCACCGGAGTTCGACAGGAAGACCGCCATCAGCGTGCCCGCACCGATCGCGCCCGCCAGGAACGCGGCGAGCGCGCCGATCCCGAGCGTGAATCCGACGACGATGGGCGCGAACACGGCGAGCAGACCCGGAGTGGTCAGCTCGCGCAACGCGTCCCTGGTGCAGATGTCGACCACCCGGCCGTACTCGGGCTTCTCCGTGAAGTCCATGATCCCGGGCCTCTCCCGGAACTGGCGCCGCACCTCGTGCACCACCGAGCCCGCGGACCGGGACACGGCGTTGATCGCCAGGCCGGAGAAGAGGAACACCACGCTCGCGCCGAGCATCAGGCCGACCAGCGTGCTGGGCTGCGCGATGTCGAGCTGGGCGAGCATCTCCCCCGTGCCCTCTCCGGCCTCGGCGAGGGCGGCGGACACTTCGGTGCGGTACGAGCCGAACAGCGCCGTCGCCGCGAGAACCGCGGTGGCGATGGCGATGCCCTTGGTGATGGCCTTGGTGGTGTTACCGACGGCATCGAGGTCGGTAAGGACCTGGGCGCCCGCGCCCTTCACGTCGCCGGACATCTCGGCGATGCCCTGCGCGTTGTCGGACACCGGGCCGAACGTGTCCATCGCGACGATCACGCCGACGGTGGTCAGCAGACCGGTGCCGGCCAACGCCACCGCGAACAGAGCCAGCAGCAGTGTGCCGCCGCCCAGCAGGAACGCGCCGTACACGCTCAGGCCGATCAGCAGCGCGGTGTAGACGGCAGACTCCAGACCGAGGGAGATGCCCGCCAGCACCACGGTGGCCGGACCGGTGAGCGAGGTCCGGCCGATGTCGCGCACCGGCTTCCGGCTGGTTTCGGTGAAGTAGCCGGTGAGCTGCTGGATCAACGCGGCCAGCACGATGCCGATCGCCACCGCCAGGATCGCCAGGACCTGCGGGTTGCCCTCGTGCTGACGGATGGCGGCCGGGACGTTGCCGAGGTCGGCGTAACGGGACGGCAGATACAGGAAGGCGGCGACGGTCACCAGGACCAGAGAGATCACCGCCGAGATGAAGAAGCCCCTGTTGATCGCCGTCATGCCGCTGCGGTCGCTGCGGCGCGGCGCCACGGTGAAGACGCCGATGACAGCGGTGATCACACCGATGGCGGGGACCAGCAGCGGGAACGCGAGACCGGCGTCACCGAAGACCGCGGTGCCCAGGATGAGGGCGGCGACCAGGGTGACGGCGTAGGACTCGAAAAGGTCCGCGGCCATGCCGGCGCAGTCGCCCACGTTGTCGCCCACGTTGTCGGCGATGGTGGCCGCGTTGCGCGGGTCGTCCTCCGGGATGCCCTGCTCGACCTTGCCGACGAGGTCGGCGCCCACGTCGGCGGCCTTGGTGAAGATGCCGCCACCGACACGCATGAACATGGCGATCAGCGCGGCACCGAGGCCGAATCCCTCGAGCACCTTCGGC
The DNA here is from genome assembly GCA_000497405.1 of Streptomycetaceae bacterium MP113-05. GTDB lineage: Bacteria > Actinomycetota > Actinomycetes > Streptomycetales > Streptomycetaceae > Streptomyces. The sequence goes on from KI547038.1 coordinate 442,243, forward strand.
GCGTCGGCCGCGTAGACCAGGACGACCACCGCGGCACCGAGCAGACCGAGGCCGACGGTGAACATGCCGACCACGCCGCCGGTACGGAAGGCGATCTTTGTGGCCCTGTGGGCGACAGCGGTGAGGTCCACCGCACCGGATTTCCCCTCCTCGCTTTCACCGGGCGTCGCCTCACGCGCCGCGGCAGCCACTCGTACGTTACTGCGCACCGCCAGCCACATGCCGATGTAGCCGGTGGCCGCGGAGAAACCCGCCCCCACGAGGAAGAACAGGGAACGGCCGATGCGCTGGCCCATTTCGTCGGCGGGCAGCAGCATCAGCAGGAAGAACACCACCACGGCGAAAACACCGAGGGTGCGCAGTTGCCGGGCGAGGTAGGCGTTGGCGCCCTCCTGTACCGCAGCGGCGATCTGCTTCATGCTCTCGGTGCCCTCGCCCGCGGCGAGTACTTGCCTCACCAGCACCACTGCGACGCCGAGGGCGGCCAGTGCGATGAGCGCGATCACGGACACGAGACCACGGTTGCCCGCAGTCAGAACGGCATCAGCGAGGTGCTGATGCTGATGAGTCTGGAGTGGGGAGAGTTGCCCCGCCATTCGTCCTCCTTGACGTTTGGCACATGGGCGCGCGCAAGCACGCTCAGGCGTCCTGCTGCACAGATGTGGACGGATTCTAGAGAGCTACGACGCATCGAAACAGACCACGGGAGCAGGAATTCGCCGCCAACAGCGAAGATCGAATGGAAACGGCGCGAGAATTCACCCGCACGAAGGACCCGGGTGAATTGACTGATGACCGAAAATGATCTCAGCGTATGATCATAGAAGAGTTTACATTCACTTGACGAATGACCAACTCAGAGCACCAGAATGGCCGGGAGGGCAGAGCGCGGAACGCCGAACGGGACCGGACCGGGCGGACCGGCCCGGACGGGAGCACACGGCACGGGCGGGGCGGACGTACTTCCGGTACGGGCCGGCCGAAGGCTTCGCTCACGGTTTTCCCGGCGTTGCGGGGCAGCGGGAGTGGCCCCCAGGGCCCCTGGTGGCTCCCCAGTCCCGGTTTCGGCGCCCCGGAAGACGTCAGGGGACGGCGGGGGCGGGCGGAGCAGCCGTGGCGGGCCAGCTCATCCGGATCGTCCCACCCGTGTCGTCGGCCGTGATCTCCACGTCGTCGACCAGGCCGCTGATCACCGCGAGGCCCATGTCGCCCTCGGCCTCGTCCTCCTCGGTGGCGGGGCCCGGAATCTCGTCGCGTGCTCCCGGCACCAGGGCGCCACCGCTTCCGGGCGCGTCGTCTCCGACCTCGATCGAGAACTTCTTCTCGTCCTCGATCAGCGCGACCCGTACCGGGCTGCCCACGCCCTTGCTCATGTGCAGGCCGACAGCCCGGGTGCAGGCCTCGCCGACAGCGAGCCGCACCTCGTCGAGCACGGATTCGTCGACCCCGGCGCGCCGCGCGACGGCGGCGGCCACCAGACGCGCTGTCCGCACATGCTCGGGAAGCGCGCTGAAGCGGAGTTCGACGGTGGCCATGCCATCCCTCTCGGTCGACAGGTGTGCGTTCTCGGGCACCGCGGCAGCCTTACGGCAGCGCGCGGGGCCCCGTCATCCGACAGTCCGGACCGTGCGCGCGAGGGGCGCACGGCCGGACAGGGCGTAGGTGTGTCAGTCGGTGGCCGCGACGGCCTCGTCGACCGACCCGTGGATCGGGAACACCTTGGTCAGACCCGTGATTCGGAAGATCTTGAGAATGCGCTCCTGGTTGCAGACGAGGCGCAGCGAGCCCTCATGGGCCCGGACGCGCTTGAGCCCTCCGACGAGCACTCCGAGACCGGTGGAGTCCAGGAAGTCGACGCCCTCCATGTCGACGACGAGGTGGTAACTGCCGTCGTTCACGAGTTCGACGAGCTGCTCGCGCAGCTTGGGCGCGGTGTATACATCAATCTCGCCACCGACCTCGACGATCGTGCGATCGCCAACAGTACGGGTCGACAGAGACAGGTCCACTGATCCTCCAGCACCTTGCTATCGAGCGGTCCGCCCCGGGATTCCCCCGTGTTGAGGAGCCCCGTCCTGCAGCCCCGCCGCGGCGGAGCGACGCAGGGGACGGATCGGCAGCCGCAGAAGCATTCAATCACTTACCGCCAGGCGTGCACGACGGCTTACGTCCATTGTCCGTCGTGCCAGTGACACACTCGGTGCCGATGGCCAACAATCACCACCCGCGAACGGTGCTCGGCAGCCTCGCCGCCGGGGCGGACCGGGCCGCGCGCATCACTCATACCGAGCACATGCCCCCGCGACCCGGACGTCATGCAGACTGGCCTGATCGCATCCGTGCGGAGGTGGTGGAGTCCGTGCGGCAGACGGGTGTCGGACGGCCCTGGCAACACCAGGCACAGATCGCCTCACTCGCCCTCGACGGCGTGTCCGCGGTAGTGGCGACGGGCACCGCCTCGGGCAAGTCGCTGGCCTACCTGGCCCCCACGCTGAGCGCGCTCCTGGACGGTGCCGAGGCACCCAACGGCAGGGGAGCGACGACGTTGTACCTCGCTCCCACCAAGGCCCTCGCGGCCGACCAGCGCCGGAAGGTCGCGACGCTGGCTGCACCGCTCGGCGACGCCGTGCGTCCGGCCGTGCACGACGGCGACACGGCTCCCGAAGAGCGCGAGTGGGCCCGGACCTACGCCAACTACCTCCTCACCAACCCCGACATGCTGCACCGGGGGATCCTGCCCCAGCACAGCCGCTGGGCCTCCTTCCTGCGCGCCTTGCGCTACGTGGTCGTCGACGAGTGCCACACCTACCGAGGCGTCTTCGGCTCGCACGTGGCCCAGGTACTGCGGCGCCTGCGGCGGGTCTGCGCAAGGTACGGCGCGGACCCGGTCTTCCTCCTGGCCTCCGCCACTTCCGCCGACCCCGGCGAAGCGGCCACCCGCCTGACCGGACTGCCGGTCACCGCCGTCACGGAGGACGCCTCACCCCGCGGTGAACTCCTGTTCGCCCTCTGGGAACCGCCGCTGACGGAGCTGGCCGGCGAGCACGGCGCACCGGTCCGCCGCACCGCCACCGCAGAGACCGCCGAACTGCTGACCGACCTCGCCGTGCAGGGGGTGCGCACCGTCGCGTTCGTGAGGTCCCGGCGCGGCGCGGAGCTGATCGCGCTCATCGCCCAGGACCGGCTCGGGCAGGTCGACCGATCGCTGCCCGGCCGGGTCGCCGCCTATCGCGGCGGGTATCTGCCCGAAGAACGACGATCTCTCGAGCGTGCCCTGCACAGCGGTGAGCTGCTCGGCCTCGCCGCGACCAACGCACTGGAGCTCGGTGTGGACGTGGCAGGCCTGGACGCGGTGCTGATCACCGGCTATCCCGGAACGCGCGCGTCGCTCTGGCAGCAGGCGGGACGGGCGGGACGCACCGGCGAGGGCGCCCTGGCCGTCCTCGTCGCCCGCGACGACCCGCTGGACACCTATCTCGTCCACCACCCGGAGTCGATTTTCCGTCATCCCGTCGAGGCGACCGTGCTGGATCCCGACAATCCCTACGTGCTGGCGCCTCACCTCTGTGCCGCGGCTGCGGAGACCCCGCTGACCGAAAAGGATGCGGAGCTTTTCGGCCCGGAGTTCAGCGACCTGGTGGCGCAGCTCGAGCAGCGCAGGCTGCTCCGCCGCAGGGCCCGGTCCTGGTACTGGACGCGACGCGAGCGTGCCGTCGACCTCACCGACATCCGCGGCAGTGGGGGCAGGCCGGTGCAGGTCGTGGAGAGCGGTACCGGCCGGCTGCTGGGCACGGTGGACGCGGACGCCGCCCACACGGCCGTACACGACGGTGCCGTCCACCTCCACCAGGGACGCACCTATGTGGTGCGGAGCCTGGACCTTGAGGATTCGGTGGCCCTCGTCGAGGAGTCGTCGCCGCCGTGGACGACCATGGCCCGGGACACCACCTCGGTCTCGGTCCTGGAGACGGAGACCGAGGTGCCGTGGGGCCGAGGGCGGCTGCACTTCGGTTCGGTCGAGGTCACTCACCAGGTCGTCTCCTACCTGCGGCGGAAGATCGTTACGGGTGAGGTGCTGGGCGAGACGAAACTGGACCTCCCGCCTCGCATACTGCGCACCCGCGCCGTGTGGTGGACGGTCACCGAGGACCAGCTCGACGCAGCAACGGTCGGCCCGGAGATCCTTCCGGGCGCGCTGCACGCGGCGGAGCACGCCTCGATCGGCCTGCTGCCGCTCTTCGCCACCTGCGACCGCTGGGACATCGGCGGGGTGTCGGTTCCGCTGCACCCGGACACCCTGCTGCCGACGGTGTTCGTCTACGACGGTCACGCCGGCGGAGCCGGCTTCGCCGAACGCGCCTTCCGCACGGCTCGGGAGTGGCTCACCGCCACGGGGGAGGCGATCGCCTCCTGCGAGTGCGAGTCCGGGTGCCCCTCGTGCATTCAGTCTCCCAAGTGCGGCAACGGGAACGATCCCCTCCACAAGGCCGGGGCCGTTCGTCTGCTCCGCGAACTGCTGGCCGGAGCGGCCGAGGAGCCGACCACCGACACCGGTCCCTCGGGCACCGCTGACGGAACCCCGGAGGGCTGAGAAAGGCTCCGGCCACAGCGCGGGCCGGAACATCGGCGAGCAGACCGCCCGAGCGGCCCCACGCCCGGTCTCCCGCCGCGTCGACCCGGTCCGGTCCGGTCCCGCGCGGGACCGCGCCCGCGCCGTGTAAGGACCGGTGCGGATGCTCGCGGAGACGTCGGCGACCTCGCCGCGCAGGGCGCACGTCGTCAGCCGTGCCCCCTGCGCAGCAGCCACCGTCCGCGCGGCGGCACAGGCCTCGTCCGCTCCTCCCAGTGCGCGGCCCGCCGCCGCGAGCGCGGCGAGGTCGGCTGCTCCGGCGGCCCGGTGGCGGGCTGCGGTGACCTGACCCATCGCCAGCAGCGCACCGAACACGGTGCACAGCACCATGCTGCAGACAACCGCCCACACCGAGGCGGAACCGCGATCGTCCCGTAGCCGCCTCACGGGCCTTCCCGGGCTCACGGGATACCTCCCTGCCCCACCTGGGCCGTCACCGAACCGGCGCCGGCCGCTGCGGCTGCAGCCTGGTCCGCGGCGGGTGGGTCCGCGAACGTCTCCTCGTCCAGCGCCACCGCTTCGGCTTCCAGCGGCAGGGACAGCGCTCCCGGACCAGCCGTACGGGCTGTCACACGCACCCGCACCAGGCCGCCGTCACGCGACAGGTCGATCTCCGCACCTCTCGGCGCGACGGCGCGGGCCACCTCCCTGACGACCCCGGGCGGTTCGCCGCGGGCAGCAGCCCTGGCTCCGGCTCGCGCACCGTCCACGGTCTGAATGGTCCCGGCTGCTGCCGAAAGCCCCCACAACAGCATCCCGACGAGCAGCACCAGCGACGGCACCACGACCGCCGTCTCGGCCGTGACATAGCCTGCCTCTCGATCAGGACGCCGCATCGAGTGCCCTTTCGACGAGTTGCTGCAACGCCTCGCTCACCGGGCCACTCGTGAGCACCTTGTACAGCACGGCGGCGAATCCACAGGCAGCGATGGTCCCGACCGCGTACTCCGCCGTGCTCATCCCGGCGTCGGAACGGGGCCCGCGCAATGCCGTCCGCCGGATGCGGAGGCGGCACCGGGCTGCTGCCCGCCCGAGCCTCGCCATCCCGACGGGGTGACGTCCGAAGGCGGACTGGTGGCTGGTCCCGACGTTGTTCGAGAGGTTCATGAGGTCTCCTCGTCGTATTCGTGTGGTCGTATACGTGTCGTCCTGCAGGTGAGAGCAGGCGAGAGTCAGAGCAGCGAGCGAGCCAGGCCGAGCACCACGGGGGCGACGCCCAGCGCGAGGAACGCCGGCAGGAAACAGAGCCCCAGTGGACCGGTGACCAGGACCGCGACGCGCCTCGCCCGCGCGGAGGCCGCCCGCGCCCGCCGTGCCCGGCACTCGGCGGCAACTCGGGTGACAGCCTGGACCGGAGGCACTCCGGCGGTGCCGGCGCGCTCCATGCACCGGGCCAGCCCGTCACATCCCGGGAGCGCGCCGAATCTGCCCCAGACGGCGCTCGGTTCGGCGCCGAGCCGCAGCTCAGCAGCCGA
>KI547038.1:448357-450976 GCA_000497405.1 Streptomycetaceae bacterium MP113-05
CAGCAGCCGAACGCGCCAACCGGTCCCCGAGTGGTCCTCCCGTCGCCGCACCCACCGCCTCGGCCGCCCGGGCGGGGCCGGACCCCACCGTGAGACACGCCGCCAGCAGCTCGGCCACCAGAGGCAGTTGTCGTTCCGTCGCACGTAGGGTGGTCTGCACCGCCGCATCGTCAGCCGGACGGCAGGCGCTGCGACGCCGCTGCCACCACCACACCGCCCAGCCGGCCACCGCCCCGGCAGCCCAGCCGGCCGGACCGCCGACGAAAGCCGGACCGAGGGCAGCGGCCCCCAGCGCGAGCCCGCACTTCCGTAGCAGCCGGTGGCGAAACAACCGGCCCGTAGAGCCATGGCCCGCCCACGGCCGGACCGAAGGACGGCCCGCGGAGGTACGGGGGTCCGGCCGGTCCGGCACACCGCTGGAGCCGACCCCGGTGAGGTGTCGGGTCCTGCGTTCCAGAGTCCGCCGTTCACGCCAGCCGAGCAGGATCGCGCCAACGGCGCCGATCGTCATCAGCAGTGCGAGCACCCGCCACACCGCGGGATCGACCACCCCGGCTGCCGCTGCCGCCGCTGTCGCTGCCGCCGTCACGACGCGGCCTCCGCCGCCCGCACCAGGCGGGCGACCCAGGCCAGTCCGGCCCACTCGAGCAGGCAGCCTGCTGTCAGACAGCACAGTCCGGCCGTGCTGTGCAGCAGAACGTGCAGCGGACGGGCCCCCATCGCCGTGCCGAGCAACATCCCGAAGACGGGAAGCAGCGCGAGCACGGCGGCGGTGGAGCGCGGACCGGCGAGCTGGGAACGCAACTCGTCCCGCTGGTCGCGTTCGGCACGCAGCGCCTCGGCCACCCGGTCGAGCCCGTCGGCCAGTCCGGCGCCGCCGTCCGCGGAGACCTGCCAGCAGGCTGCCGCCCCCCGCAGACCGTGGGCTCCGGGCAGGCGTGCTGCACGCTGCAGCACGTTCGGCACGTCTCCTCCGAACCGGGCCGCCGCGAGCAGTGCCGCTCCCTCCTTCCCCATCCGGTCGGCACCCCCGGCCAGCAGGGCACCCGCGGGCAGGCGACCGCAGCGCAACTCCCCCGCGACTCCCGCGCACAGTTCGATGACGTCGCTCTGGGTCCGTTCGGCCGCCCCCCGTGCCCGGCCCCTCCGCTCGCGGCGCGCGACGAGCGGCACCGACACCGCACCGAGAACCACCGGAAGCCAGGAGTCACCCAGCAACCCGGTCGCCGCACCGGCGGGGAGACACCACCAGGCCCGCCCGCCGCCGGAGCGCACCACCGCGCTCAGGACGCGTCCCAGCAGGAGCCATCGGTGCCCGTCAGCCCATCGCCGCGTCCGGTGCGCGCCCCCGCGGAGCCGGCCCGGCTCGGCGCCGGTGGTGGCCAGCAGCCTCGCCTGGCCCGGCCCGTCACGCCCGGACAGCACCCAGGCGACGGAAACCGCGCAGAACAGGGCGGTGGCGACCATAGCGGAGTCCAGCACCGACCAGCTCTCCCCGCCGCTCACCCCGCACCTCCTCTTCGGCACAGCTCGTCGAGGCGGGGAGCCCCCGGCCCGGCGATGAACCCGGCGGGCCCCCAACGGGCGGCGGGCACCGTCCGGACGAGGCCCGCGTCGTCGCGTTCCAGGACATGGACCTCCGCGACTCTCCGCGTGCCTGCGCGGTCCCGGACCAGGTGGACGACCGCGTCCAGGGCAGCGGCCAGCTGACTGTGCAGCGCTGCCCGGTCGAGCCCCGCCGTCGCCGCCAGCGCCTCGAGCCGTGGTGGCACGTCCGCTGCCGCGTTGGCGTGGACCGTCCCGCAGCCTCCCTCGTGGCCGGTGTTCAGTGCCATCAACAGGTCGGTCACCTCGCCACCCCGCACCTCACCGATCACCAGACGGTCGGGGCGCATGCGCAGCGCCTGGCGTACCAGGTCGCGCAGACCCACTCGGCCGATGCCCTCCTGGTTGGCCGGACGTGTCTCCAGCCGGACCACGTGCGGGTGGCTGGGCCGCAACTCCGCCGAATCCTCTGCCAGCACGAGGCGTTCCCCCGGCCCCGCCAGTCCGAGCAGGCAGGAAAGCAGGGTGGTCTTTCCGGTACCGGTACCGCCGCTGACCAGAAAGGACAGCCGGGCATCGACCATGGCACGCAGCAGCCGGTCGCCGTGCGGGGGCAGCGTGCCTGCCGTGGCCAGCTCTTCCAGATCGAAGGCGCGGGGACGCACCACCCTCAGGGAGAGGCATGTCGACCCGACTGCGACAGGCGGCAGCACGGCGTGCAGGCGGGTGCCGTCCGGGAGCCGGGCGTCGACCCAGGGACGGGCGTCGTCGAGGCGGCGGCCGGCAGAGGTCGCGAGCCGCTGCGCCAGCCGGCGTACGGCCGCCGCATCGGGGAAGCGGACCCTGGTGCGTTCCAGGCCGGAGCCGCGGTCGACCCACACCTCGTCCGGCCCGGACACCAGGACGTCCGTCACCCGGGAGTCGGCGAGGAGCGGCTCCAGGGGCCCGGTGCCGACCATCTCCGACCGCAACACCTCCACCACGCGGAGTACCGCGCTGTCGCCGAGCAGGCGCCCCTGGGAGCGGAGGGCCGCGGCCACGCGTGCGGGTGTCGGTTCCGCACCGGCTTCGGCG
>KI547038.1:450986-487552 GCA_000497405.1 Streptomycetaceae bacterium MP113-05
AGCCGAAGCCGTACGGCGTCCAGCAACGACCGCTCCGCCTCCGGCGGTTCCCGCCGGTGCCCGGGGTGGCCCGCCCCGGTCCCTTCTGCTGTGTGGAGCGTGTTCATGTCGCCGCACCCCCGTCCCGGTCTCCGTCCCTCGCACCGGGCGCCGTGCGGTCGGTCCCGACGGGAAGCGCCCGGTCCCAGAAGTCACGGGCGAAGCGGGAGAGGGCTCCGCGCTCGTCGTCGCCGGGTGGCAGCCCGCGGTCGACGGCTGCGGAAAGCCCGGTCTCCCATGGCAGTTCCCCGGCCAGGGGGAGGCCGAGCAACCGGGCGGTCTCCCTCTCGTCCAGCCCGCGGTAGCCGCCCGCCTGCGGACCGCCGGGAGGGCGAACCACCGCGCGCAGGTCGCGCAGCACCATGCGCGCCTGGGAGGCGACGCGGTGAGCGGCTGCCACGGCGCGCAGCTCCGCCGGCACCACCAGCAGCCCGAGGTCGAGTTGGGCGAGAACTTCGGTGATGGGCTCGTCCATCCGCCGGGGCAGGTCGACGACGACCACTCCACCACGCCGCCGGGCTGCTCCGAGGACGGACTTCATCGCGTCCCCGGAGATCGTCACGGAGTCCCCGCGATCCCAGCTGAGCACGCTCACGCCGTGCAGCCTCGGCAGCGACTCCTCGAGCGCGGCGCCGCGCACCCTGCCACGCGACTGAGCGAACGCCGGCCATCGCAGTCCCTCCGTCCTCTCCCCGCCGAGCAACACGTCGAGCCCGCCGCCGATCGGGTCCCCGTCGATCAGCACGGTGCGCCTGCCGGACCGGGCCGAGGCCAGCGCGAGCCCGCAGGCAAGGGTCGACGCTCCCGCTCCACCACGGCCACCGACGACCCCCAGGGTCAGCGCAGGGCTCCCCACGCCCTCGGCGGCATCTGCGATACGGCCTGTCAGCCAGCTTTCCGCGTCGGGCAGCAGCACCACTCCCTCGGCGCCGATCCGGACGCCGCGCTCCCAGACTCCAGGGTCGTCCATGTCCCGGCCCACCAGCAGAACGCCGGCCCGTCTGGCACTCCCCGGCGGGCTCGAACCGGCTCCGCCGAGCGCCGTGGACACACCGGCGCAGTCGTCGCCCACCAGCACCAGCGGTGCCCGCTCCCAGTCGTCCGCCGCCGACCAGCCGGGCCACCCGGCGCGGTCCGCCGGTGCCCCGTGCGCCACCTGGGCCTCCGCCCCTGCTGCGGCGCACAGACGGAGCAGATCGTCGAGCAGTCCGTCGTCCTCCGTGACGATCAAGATTCTTTCGGCCACCTCGCGGCCCCCTTCACCCGTCGTTTCCCACCGTCCGCAAACAGCTGCGGACGGGCTGACGGGAAACAAGGTGTCGCGGACCGGTAAATCGTGTGGATCATGGAAGGAAACGGTGGACAACTCGGCGCCTGTGAATAACTCGGCGACCCTTACGAGCGACTTCCGGAGAGAAGTTTTCCGATTACACACCGTGATGGTCTACTGGTGGTCGGAGCCGGGAACGAGCGGAGGTGAGCGAGGCAGGGGGCGTGGCGCTCACGCGGAAAAACGGCTCCGGACATGCGACGACCCCCGCCGGGGGGGAGAGCGGGGGTCGTCTCCACGGCCGACTCGGGGGGGAGGAGTCGGGCCGGGTTAGCACGGTCGCGAACGATCCGTGACTTCCATGGTGTACCCGAGGGCCTTCTCAGGCAAACCCACGCGCCCCACCTTACGCCGAATGGCGGGCGCCCTATGCTCAGTGCGTGGAAATCCAGTCGCGGCCCCGTACTGCCGCCTTCTTCGACCTGGACAAGACGGTCATTGCCAAGTCGAGCACGCTCACGTTCGGAAGGTCCTTCTACCAGGGCGGCCTGATCAATCGCCGCGCCGTGCTCCGCACGGCGTACACCCAGTTCGTCTTTCTCCTGGGCCGCGCCGACCACGCGCAGATGGAGCGGATGCGGCAGTACCTGTCCGCCCTCTGCCGCGGCTGGAACGTGCAACAGGTGCGCGAGATCGTCGCGGAGACGCTGCACGACCGGATCGACCCGATCATCTACGACGAGGCCGCCACGCTCATCGAGCAGCACCACCTCGCCGGCCGCGACGTGGTGATCGTGTCGACCTCGGGCGCGGAGGTGGTGGAACCCATCGGGGAGATGCTCGGCGCCGACAAGGTGGTCGCGACCCGCATGGTCGTGGAGGACGGCTGTTTCACCGGCGAGGTGGAGTATTACGCGTACGGGCCCACGAAGGCCGCGGCCGTCGCGGAACTCGCCGCATCGGAGGGCTACGACCTCGATCGCTGCTACGCCTACAGCGACTCCGCCACCGACCTGCCCATGCTGGAGGCGGTCGGCAGTCCGCATGCCGTCAACCCTGACCGCGCCCTGCGCCGGGAGGCCCTCGCTCGCGACTGGCCGGTGCTGAGCTTCTCCCGACCGGTACGCCTCAAACAGCGACTCCCGGCCCTGTCGATGCCCTCCCGGCCCACGCTCGCCGTGGCCGCGGCAGCGCTACTCGCGGGGGTCGCAGCCGCGGGGGCCGTCTGGTACTCAGGCAAACGACGTACGCGTCCCGGGACGGTGTGAACACGAAGGTAAAGATCTTCGGGCGGGGGTTCCACTCGATCTCTGGTCGCGGTACAAAGGGGGCAACGGCCCGCGAGACCGGCGGCATCCGGAAGGATCCCGTTTCACGCAGCATGGCCCACGGACCGGAAGCATGAGCACCGGGCACCCACGCGCAGCCGACCCGCGATTCGGGCCAGTCGCACCAGGAGACGGGCAAAGTCCCGGCCTGATGGACACTATGTGGAGCACGCACTGGTAACTCGGTGAGCATGCCAGCGGCGGTACCGTACGCGGTACCGCCGCATCATGCGTGTGGAGCACATCCCTCCGTCGTCAGGCAGCGCCGCGCTGCAGCGCCTCGCACACGGCGGTGCTCTCGCGGCTGCCCAGCTCGACAGCCCGTCCGCAATGCGTGATCCACTCGGCCATCCCCTCGGGGGTGCCGGAGGCGTAGCGGGCGAGGGCGCCGAGATAGTCGGCGGTTCCCACCTCCGCGTGACCCACTTCTGCCGGGCACACCGCCTTCGGGTCCAGCCCACTGCCGATGAGGACGATCCGCTCCGCCGCCCGGGCCACCAGACCGTTGTGGGACGGGAAGGGCCGCAGCGAGAGGATCTCTCCGTGTACCACCGCGGCGGTCACCAGCGCGGGCGCGGACGACCCCGCCACCACCAGCCCGGCGAGCCCGTCAAGCCTGGCCGCGACCTCGCGCGAGGCGGGGAGCGGCACGCCCGGGACGGCTGGGTCCAGCGTCGGGTCGACTCCCTCACCCGCGGTGCGCGGACGCCCCACTCCGTCGTCGGGCCCCGCTCCGCCCGCCTCCGCTCCGTCCGCCCCCGTCTCGGCGGTCCGCTTTCCGCCCGCCGCCACCAGGTGCAGTCGGGCCAGTACACGCATCGGCGACTGTCGCCAGATTCCGAGGAGTTGACCGGCCTCGGCGGTCGCCCGCAACGCCCCGCCGACCGTACGGGCTTCGCGCTCGACACCGAAGTCCCTGCGGCGGCGCACCTCTTCGAGCGGCCAGTCGGCGCCGGCGACCGCCGCGGAGGCCCGTGCTCCGCGCAGGGCCGCCTCCGCGCTGATCTCGGCACTGCGCCGCCGCATGACCCGGTGCCCGTACACGCGGTCCACGGACCTGCGTACGGACTCCACAGCCTCGGGAACGCCGGCGAGACCGGCCAACGGTGCGAGGGGATCCGGACTGGGACGGTCAGCGGAGTTACTCATGCGTATGAGCCTACGCACCAGGACGAGGCACGATGCCCCACGATCGAGTGGTCTTCTTCACTCACTGTCACCACTCTCCGTGTCCGTCTGTATACGCTGTTGAACATGAAGATCGCTTTCGTAGGCAAGGGTGGCAGCGGCAAGACCACCCTGTCCTCACTTTTCATCCGCCGGCTGGCCGCCGTGGGGCTCCCCGTCCTCGCCGTCGACGCCGACATCAACCAGCATCTCGGCGTGGCCCTCGGCCTGGAGGAGGAGGTTGCGGCGACGCTGCCCGCCATGGGGGGACACCTCACCCTCATCAAGGACTACCTTCGCGGCTCGAACCCGCGGATCGCGACCGCCGATCACATGATCAAGACCTCTCCCCCCGGGGAGGGCTCCCGGCTGCTGCGGGTGACCGAGGACAACCCCGTCTTCGCCGCCTGCGCCCGCCGTACCGAACTCGACGACGGTACGGTCCGGCTGCTGGCCACCGGTCCGTTCACCACCTCCGACCTGGGCGTGGCCTGCTACCACTCCAAGGTCGGCGCGGTGGAACTGTGTCTGAACCACCTGGTGGACGGGCGCGACGAGTACGTCGTCGTCGACATGACGGCCGGCAGCGACTCCTTCGCGTCGGGGATGTTCACCCGGTTCGACATGACGTTCCTGGTGGCGGAGCCGACCCGGAAAGGCGTCGCCGTATACCGGCAGTACAAGGAGTACGCCCGGGACTACGACGTCGCGCTGCGGGTGGTGGGAAACAAGGTGCAGGACCGGGCGGACCTGGAGTTCCTTCGCGCCGAAGTGGGCGACGACCTGCTCACCACGGTCGGGCACTCCGAGTGGGTGCGAGCCGCCGAACGCGGCCGGCCGCAGCGCTTCGCGGACCTGGGCGAGGCGGACGCCTCCGCACTGGCCGCCCTGCACATCGCGGCGGACGACGCCTACGGGCTCCGGGACTGGGAGCGGTACACCCGGCAGATGGTCCATTTCCACCTCCGCAACGCGGAGAACTGGGGGAACGCACGGACCGGGGTCGACCTGGCCTCCCAGGTCGACCCCGGCTTCGTTCTCCGGGAGCCCTCATTCCACAGGGGCGCGCCGCAGCCCGTCTGACCTACGTCGCGGGAGGCGTCACCGCCGGGGACCTCTCGACGGACGGCGCCTTCTTCTCCCCGGCCTGCGGCAGGGTGAGGAAGGTGCGCCAGCCGCGCTGGGGCTTCTCGCCGACGCCGAGAGTGCGGAGTCTGGCCAGGACGCGCGGGTCCTGAGCATCGAGCCAGTCGACGAGTTGCCTGAAGGTGACGCAGCGCACGTCCTCCTTGGGACAGACGGTCCTGATGACGTCGGCGAGGCCGTCCATGTAGATGCCGCCGTTCCACTGTTCGAAGTGGTTGCCGATGATCATGGGTGCCCGGTTGCCCTGGTAGGCGCGCCGAAAGCCCTGCATCAGTCCGTCGTGCCACTGGCGCTGGTAGGTGGCGCGTTCCGCGACGGGGCCGTTCACGGTGCCGGACTGGTTGGCGAGGAAGTTGTAGTCCATCGACAGGGTCTCGAAGGAGTGGCCGGGCATGGGGATCTGCTGCAGCGGCAGGTCCCACAGGTCACCCTCCTTGTCGGGCCAGATCTGGGTGCCGTTGCCGCTGGAGTCGTAGCGGAAGCCCATCTGGCGAGCGGCGGACAGCAGGTTCTCCCGTCCCTCCAGGCAGGGGGTACGACCGCCGATGAGTTCCCTGGCGTAGTCGAAGGGCAGCGGCGGCGAGTTCTTCCAGCCGGTCGTGGTCTTCCAGTGCTGGACGAAGTACTTCGCCTGCCGGATCTCGCTCTTCCATTCGGGCACCGACCAACTGCCGACCCCGCTCGCGCCGCAGAAGTGCCCGTTGAAGTGGGTACCGACCTCGCTGCCGTCCAGCCAGGCCAGCCGCAACTGCTCCAGAGTGGCACGGATGTTCTCCTCATCGAGATAGCCGATGTCGGAGGCGCCCACCGCGTGTCCGGGCGGGTGGTACCGCTCGCGTTCATCCTCGGGCAGCAGGTAGAGCCCACTGAGGAAGTACGTCATCGAGGCGTCGTAGTCCTGTGCCAGCTTCCGGAACCGCGAGAACAGCCGGTTACCGTCCTCACCGGCCCCGTCCCAGGAGAGCACCACGAACTGCGGCGGCTTCTGCCCCGGCTCCAGCCTGACCGGCGTCGGCTGATTCGGCTGCGCACCGGTGAACGCCGTCGACCCGTCGCCCAACAACCGCGGCGGTGCCCCGGGCGCTTCGTCATCGGAATCCCGGGCCGTCCCGTCCCCCTCCTTCCCCTGCTCGCCGGCGCCTCCGGCACACCCGCCGAGCAGGACCGTCAACGCGGTCAACGCAGCTGCGCCCGCAGTCCAGCGTCGCAACACGGTCATGGGAACACCTCATCCTCACGTGTCGGAAACAACAGCCGTCCAGGGATTCGTGGATGGACGCCGACCCAACGTGGCACGTCGCCAGAGGGGATACCGGTACGACAAGCGGACTTACATATTTTTCACTCGCAAGGCGGAACATTCGCAGTGATCACCGCGACCCACTTCTCCAATTCTTTACTCTCCATTACGATTCATTTACCACTACTGAATGTAGTCATCTGTGCCCTCGAAGGTGACTTCTCCCAGGTGAAGCCATGTAGCGAGACAGCAAGGAGGTGCCCAGTCGATGCCCACACGCACTCCGGCACGCTGCGCTCGCGGCGATGACGACACCGTCGGGACAAGCCGCCGCGACGCCCACGACGAGAAGCGGATTCGCCGTCGGAACCGTCGCGTGGCCGACTTCTCCGCGTCCATCACCGTCTTTCTCATCGCGTTGCCCCTCTCCCTCGGCATCGCGTTGACGGCGGGGGCACCACTTCAGGCCGGGCTGGTCGCAGCAGCCATCGGCGGCATCGTCGGCGGCCGCCTGGGCGGCGCGCCCCTGCAGATCGGCGGGCCGGCCGCCGGGCTCACCGTGGTGACCGCGGATCTGATCAACGTTTATGGCTGGCGCACCACCTGCGCGCTCACGGTCGGCGCAGGCGTGGTCCAACTCGTTCTCGGACGACTCAAGGTCGCCCGTTCCGTACTGGTCGTGAGTCCGGCGATCGTGCACGGAATGCTGGCGGGCATCGGCGTCACCATCGCACTCGCCCAACTGCACATCGTCCTCGGCGGCAGCCCGGAGAGCTCCGCAGTGGCGAACATCGCAGCACTTCCCAGCCAGTTGGCGGACCCCCACCCGGTCGCGCTGGCCCTCAGCTTCGTCACGGTGGCCGTACTCCTGGGCTGGCCGTGGTTGCGCCGGCTACCGGGAAACACGGGCCGCCGGCTGGCACGGATCCCCGGCCCACTCGCCGCAGTCGGCCTGGCCACCGTCCTCGCCACTGCCACGGGGGTCACCGCGACTCGGGTGGACCTGCCGTCATGGCGCAGTCACGCCCTGCCCGGGCTCCCCGAAGGACCTCTTCTCGGCCTGCTGGCCGGGCTGCTGACCATCGCGATGGTCTCGGGCGTGCAGACACTCCTCTCCGCTGTGGCGATGGACAAGCTCACCGCAACCCGGACCGGCGAGAACCAGGTGCCCCGCGCGGACCTCGACCGCGAACTGCGCGGCCTGGGCGCATCGAACGTCGTCTCCGGCGCATTGGGCGGGCTGCCCGTCGCGGGGGTGGCCGTGCGCAGCTCGGCCAACGTGGCCGCGGGGGTGGCCGTGCGCAGCTCGGCCAACGTGGCCGCGGGGGCGGTCAGCCGGAACTCCTCGATCCTCCACGGCGTCTGGGTGCTGCTCGCCGCATGCCTGGCCGTCGCCGTCCTGGAGCGCATCCCGCTCGCCGCTCTTGCGGCGCTGGTGATGGTGGTCGGGGTTCAGATGGTGAAGGTCTCCCACATCCGGACGGTCGCCCGGCACCGGGAGGCACTGGTGTATGCCGGAACGTTCGCCGGTGTGGTGCTTCTCGGTGTCCTGGAGGGCGCGGGCATCGGCATCGGCGTCGCGGTGACGGTTTCCCTCAACAGACTGACCCGGACTCGGATCACCCATGAATCCGGCGACGGTGTGCACCTGGTGCGCGCACACGGACAGCTCACGTTTCTCGCCGTTCCCCGTCTGAGCCGGGCGCTCGCGCTGGTCCCGGAAGGGTCGAACGCCAAGGTGGGGCTGGACGGTTCGTTCATGGACCACGCGGCCTTCGAGACGCTGCAGGAGTGGCGCGCCTCCCAGGAGGCACGAGGCGGACGTGTGGAGGTGAGAGGTCGGGAAGGCCGGCGGATCGCGGAGCCCGCCTCCTCCCACACCTGCTCACCGTGGACGCCGTGGCGCAATCATCAGTGCGTCAGGCAGCACCCGGGGGAACACCCCGCTCACACGCGCCAGGGTCAGCTACTCGGCGGGCTACGCAACTTTCAGCGCACGACGGCTCCGCTGGTGCGGGAGGAACTGGCCCGGCTGGCCGCCGAAGGGCAGCGGCCCTCGCAGCTGTTCCTCACCTGTGCGGATTCGCGCCTGGTGACCAGCATGATCACCTCCAGCGGCCCGGGAGACCTGTTCACCGTCCGCAATATCGGCAATCTGGTGCCACTCCCCGGGGAGAGAACCCTGGACGACTCCGTCGCGGCAGCCATCGAGTATGCCGTTGAGGTACTGGAAGTCGAATCGATCACCGTCTGCGGGCACTCCGGTTGCGGAGCGATGCAAGCGCTGACCACCGCCGGATCCACCGCTGCCGACAGCGCTCTGGGGCGGTGGCTGCGCCACGGCGCTGCGAGCGTGCGCCGCGTCACCGAGCAGCCGGGCTCGGCGCCGCGAATCCCCGGACGGCAGTCGGACGCCCTGGAGACCCTGTGTCTCACCAACGTGGTGCAGCAGCTCGAGCATCTCGTCGCACACCCCTGCGTGGCCCAGCGCGTCGCAGAAGGCCGTCTCGAGTTGCACGGCATGTACTTCCACGTGGGAGAGGCTCAGACCTACGTCATGGATCTCCGGCCGCGCCACAGCGGCGGGAAGGAGTGCGCACCGGGCACGGGCACCGCCACCGTTTCCGGCAGCGTGCCCGAGTCGCCGGCCTTCCTGCCGGTCGGACCGCACGCACAGTTGCCTGGCGGCGGCCGGCTCGCCGGCCCGGTGCACGAGCCGTACCCCCACACCACCCTCCGAAAGGTCTAAACCAATATGCCGCGTCAACCCTTGTCACGGAGGTGCACGGACTGATGAGCTAGGCCATGGGACACAACGGACACCCCGGGAAAGGGAGATGTCGTGAGCAACGAAAGCCTGGCCAACCTTCTCAAGGAGGAGCGCCGATTCGCTCCGCCCACTGAGTTGGCCGCCCACGCCAACGTGACAGCGGCGGCGTACGAGCAGGCGAAGGCCGACCGGCTGGGCTTCTGGGCCGAGCAGGCACGTCGCCTCTCCTGGGGCACCGAGCCGACCGAGACACTCGACTGGTCGAACCCGCCGTTCGCCAAGTGGTTCGCCGACGGCAAGCTGAACGTCGCGTACAACTGCGTCGACCGACACGTGGAGGCGGGGCGCGGAGACCGGGTCGCCTTCCACTTCGAGGGCGAACCGGGCGACACCCGCACCCTCACCTATGCCGAGCTGCAGCGCGAGGTCTCCAAGGCAGCGAACGCGCTGACCGAGCTGGGAGTGGAGGCGGGGGACCGGGTCGCGGTCTACCTGCCCATGATCCCGGAAACCGTGGTCGCGATGCTGGCCTGTGCCCGCATCGGCGCCCCGCACTCCGTGGTCTTCGGCGGGTTCTCCGCGGACGCCCTGGCCACGCGTATCCAGGACGCCGACGCCCGGGTGGTGATCACCGCCGACGGCGGCTACCGCAAGGGCGGCGCCAGCGCGCTGAAACCAGCCGTCGACGAAGCCCTCACCCGCCCCGGCACGGAGAACGTGCGCTCCGTGCTGGTGGTGCGCCGCACGGGCCAGGAGGACATCGCCTGGCACGAGGGCCGGGACGTGTGGTGGCACGACCTCGTCGACGGCCAGTCCGACCAGCACACGCCACAGCAGTTCGACGCCGAGCACCCGCTGTTCATCCTCTACACCTCGGGCACCACGGGTAAGCCGAAAGGCATTCTGCACACCACGGGTGGCTACCTCACCCAGGTCGCCTACACCCACCACGCCGTCTTCGACCTGAAGCCGGAGACGGACGTCTTCTGGTGCACCGCGGACGTGGGCTGGGTGACCGGCCACTCCTACATCGTCTACGGCCCGCTGGCCAACGGCGCCACCGAAGTCCTCTACGAGGGCACCCCCGACACCCCGCACAAGGGGCGCTGGTGGGAGATCGTCGAGAAGTACGGCGTCACCCTTCTCTACACGGCGCCGACCGCCATCCGCGCCTGCATGAAGTGGGGCGACGACATCCCGGCCAAGTTCGACCTCTCCTCCCTGCGGATCCTCGGCTCGGTGGGCGAGCCGATCAACCCCGAGGCGTGGGTCTGGTACCGGCACCACATCGGCGGCGACCGTACGCCGGTGGTGGACACCTGGTGGCAGACGGAGACCGGCGGCATGATGATCAGCCCTCTGCCGGGCGTGACGGAGGCCAAGCCCGGCTCCGCACAGGTGCCGCTCCCCGGCGTCTCCGCCACCGTCGTCGACGACGAGGCGGGCGAGGTGCCGAACGGCGGCGGCGGATACCTGGTACTCACCGACCCGTGGCCGTCCATGCTCCGCACCATCTGGGGCGACGACAAGAGGTTCCTCGACACGTACTGGTCCCGCTTCGAGGACAAGTACTTCGCGGGCGACGGCGCCAAGAAGGACGACGACGGCGACGTCTGGCTGCTCGGCCGGGTGGACGACGTGATGCTGGTCTCCGGCCACAACATCTCCACCACGGAGGTCGAGTCCGCGCTTGTCGCGCACCCGAAGGTGGCCGAGGCCGCGGTCGTGGGCGCCACCGACCCGCAGACGACCCAGGCCATCGTCGCGTTCGTCATCCTGCGCGGTTCGGCAGCCGAGGACCAGGGGCTCAGCGAGGAGCTGCGGAAGCACGTCGCCAAGCAGCTCGGCCCGATCGCCAAGCCGAGGCAGATCCTTGCCGTCGCCGAACTGCCGAAGACCCGCTCCGGCAAGATCATGCGTCGCCTGCTGCGGGACGTCGCCGAGAACCGCGAGCGGGGTGACGTCAGCACGCTCACCGACTCGTCGGTGATGGACCTGATCGAAGCCAAGATGCCCGGCGCGGCCGGCGAGGACTGAGCCGCCGCATAGGGCGACACCCCGGAGCGGCCGGATGCCCCGCAGCCTGTGGGCCCGCCGGCCGGTCACGTCACCTGCCCGTGAGGGAGGTGAACCGGGGAGCGCCGGACAACGCACACGGCGGAAGCCCGTCATGCGGGGGTACCGGAGGGCGAGTTGCCTTCCGGCGCCCCCGCGCCGCGCGTGGGTACACGCAGGGGGACGATGATCCGGCATCATCGTCACGACCGTCCGTTGCCCCGATCCTGAGGGAGAGATCGATGAGCACAGCCGCAGACGACCGGAGCCTGGGCCAACTGGTCGCCTCGGCCACCACCGAGTTGTCCGCCCTTGTCCACGACGAGATCGCGCTGGCGAAGGCCGAGATCCGCCAGGACGTGAAACGCGGTGCCATCGGTAGCGGCGCCGCAATCGTGGCCGGGATCCTGCTCCTCTTCTCGCTGCCGGTGCTGAGCTTCGCCGCCGCGTACGGCATCCACAACCTGGGCCTCGGCCTCGCCTGGTCGTTCCTGATCGTCGGTGGCGCCTTCATCCTCCTCGCCGCGCTGCTCGGCCTGGTGGCCAAGGCCGTGCTGAAGCGCATCGAGCCTCCGAAACGGACCATCGCGTCGGCGAAGGAATCCGCGGCCGTGCTGCAGAATGCCAAGCCGCATCCGCGTCCGGCCGCAGGGAGGGTCGCCGCGCCTTCCTCGGTGTCCATGGAGAAGTCCGGGGTGTGACACGCTCGTGCCATGACGCACCCTGACAGCGCCGCGGCGGTCGTACGCCCCGAGGGCCCGTGGACCCATCGGGACGTGGCGGCGAACGGAGCGCGGTTCCACATCGCCGAGGCCGGCGAGGGGCCGCTGGTGCTGCTGTTGCACGGCTTCCCCCAGTACTGGTGGACCTGGCGCCACCAACTGACGGCGCTCGCCGGTGCGGGCTACCGTGCCGTCGCGATGGACCTGCGCGGTGTGGGGGGCAGTGACCGTACGCCCCGCGGTTACGACCCGGCGAACCTCGCGCTCGACGTGACGGGCGTGATCCGGTCGCTGGGCGAGCCGGACGCCGCGCTGGTCGGCCACGACCTGGGCGGCTACCTGGCGTGGACTGCGGCGGTGATGCGCCCCAAGTTGGTCCGCCGGCTGGCCGTCGCCTCCATGCCGCATCCACGGCGCTGGCGGGCCGCCATGCTGACCGATGTTCGGCAGACCGGCGCCGGCAGCCACATCTGGGGTTTCCAGCGGCCGTGGGTGCCGGAACGTCAGCTGACCGCAGACGACGGTGCGCTGGTGGGCCGGCTGATCCGCGAATGGTCCGGCCCGAATCTGCACGACGCCCTCGACGACGCCGCGCTGGCACGTTTCCAGCGGGCGATGTGCATCCCCTCCACCGCTCACTGCTCGGTCGAGCCGTACCGCTGGCTCGTACGGTCGATGGCGCGTCCGGACGGCTTCCAGTTCAACCGCCGCATGAAACGCCCGGTGCGGGTGCCGACGCTGCATCTGCACGGTTCACTCGACCCGGTGCTCCGCACCCGCAGTGCGGCCGGCTCCGGGGAGTACGTCGAGGCGCCCTACCGGTGGCGGCTGTTCGACGGACTGGGGCACTTTCCGCACGAGGAGGACCCGGAGGTCTTCTCGGCGGAGCTCATCGAATGGCTGCGTGACCCGGAACCCGACCGCTGACGGCCCACCAGACCCCCAGGCCCCGTTGCCCACACGTCCCACCGGACTCCTGCGGATCCCCGGATCCCCGGATCCCCGGATCCCCGACGCTGCCCCTGCGCACCCCACCTCCCACTCCCACGCCTCGCCACAGTCCACTCGCACATATGCCCTGCACATGCCCCGAATGGGTAACCGTGCACGGTTACCCACCCTGCGTGCGGGGCAGAGTCGGAAGCATGGGCTCGACGCACGACCATCGTGACGCGGCACGCCGGCACAACGGTCCGGGGAGGGGACGTCACGTACGGATCACCGGCCGACTCGTCTCCAGAAACCCCCGGGACCCCCGTGATCCCGCTCTGGGCATCCCGCGCATCCTGGGCCGCCGCGCGCGCTGGGTCGGCGCACGGCTGAGGCATCCTCGCAGCTGAACGACGCCCGACGAGCGTCGAACAGCGAAACGGCCGACCCCACGTCACCCGGGCCCGATGCGGCGCGGGCCCCTTCAACACCTCCGCCACGCCGCCCCCTTCGCGCGCTGCACCGGTTCTGTCCCTGCCGTCCCCGGCGCTTTGACCCGGTGCACCGACGTCCGCAGACCCGCACCTCGTCCGCAGGCCACCCGCTCTTCCATGCGGCGAATCATCCCTCGGCGCCAGAAAGGCGCAGCTTGTCACCCCTTCACTCCCCTGGGTGATCTGCCGCGTACGCATAGTCCGATCGGGCCATTCAAGATTGGGCCTGCAGGGGGTGTTGCACCGGGGCCAGGCTTCCGTAACGTCCTCAACTGGCAACGGTGAATATGCCGCTTGCCGCCGTGGGGGAGCCTCGATTCGGGAGAGGACGGCACCGGCATGGGCTGGGTTACCGACTGGAGTGCGCAGGCTGCCTGTCGCACTACCGATCCGGATGAACTGTTCGTACAGGGAGCGGCGCAGAACCGCGCCAAGGGGGTGTGCACCGGATGCCCGGTGCGCACCGAGTGCTTGGCCGACGCCCTCGACAACCGCGTCGAGTTCGGCGTGTGGGGCGGCATGACGGAGCGGGAGCGCAGAGCCCTGCTGCGTCGCCGACCGACCGTCACGTCCTGGCGTCGGTTGCTGGAGACGGCGCGCTCGGAGTACGAGCGCAGCACGGGTGTGCTGCCCGACGAGCTGGACGTCGAGGAGGCCGACGGACGCACCGGCACGGACGGCGCCGGGGCGAGCGCTCCCCTGGGCGTGGCCGGCACGCTCGTTGCCACCGCCGGCACCGTCGTGACCGGCCCCGTGGTGACCGGCACCGTCGTGACCGGCCCCGGTGCCTCCGAGGCGGACGTACGGTACGGGCGCTACGCCACGGCTGCTGCGGGCTAGGCCGGGCCGCCGGCCAGCCGGCTGCCCACGGTGCGCAGACCGTCCAGGTCGTGCACGTCGCCCGGCAGTGCGGCGACCTCCGCGACCGGCACCTCACGGTGCCGGGCGACGAACCGGTCGCGCTGGCGGCGTTCCCGTGCCATCACCCGCATCCGCTCGGCGTGCAGTCGGAGCAGGCCCGCCGCGAGCGCCGCGTCTTCCGGCGGCACGATCCCTTCTTCCGCGCCGCGGGCCTCACCGGCTTCACCGGACTCACGGGCCTCCCCGGCCTCCCCGGCCTCCCCCGCGAGGCTCTCCCCTCCGGGGATCCCCCCGGCCAGGCTCTCCGCGGCGGCGAGGGCCCGTTCCGCGCTGAGTCCCGGCGCGCCGCTGCTGTGCATACGGTTGAGCACCAGCCCGGCCAGCGGCATGCGTTCGGCCCCCAGCCGGTCCACGAAGTACGCCGCCTCGCGCAACGCGTCCCGTTCGGGTGCGGCTACCACCAGGAAGGCGGTGTCCCCGCCCTGCAGCAGCCGGTAGGTCGCGTCCGCGCGCGTGCGGAAGCCGCCGAACGTGGTGTCCATGGCGGCGACGAACGTCTGCACGTCGCGCAGCAGTGAAGCGCCCAGCAGCTTGTCGAGCGCACCCGTGAACATCGACAGTCCGGCCACACCAAGGTTCACGAACTTCATCCCGGCTCGGCCACCGACCTTCGCAGGAGCAGTCAGCAGTCTGATGAACCTCCCGTCCAGGAAGGACCCGAGCCGCTTGGGAGCGTCCAGGAAGTCCAGTGCGGACCGGCTCGGCGGGGTGTCGACGACGATCAGGTCCCACTCGCCGAGGGCCCTCAGCTGCCCCAGCTTCTCCATCGCCATGTACTCCTGCGTTCCGGCGAACCCGGCGGAGAGGGATGCGTAGAAGGGGTTCTGCAGGATGGCCCGGGCACGTTCCTCGTCCGCGTGCGCTTCGACGACCTCGTCGAACGTGCGCTTCATGTCGAGCATCATGGCGTGCAGTTCGCCGCCCTTGTCCTCGGCGACACCGGGCACTCGGCGGGGGGAGTTGTCGAGTTCCGTCAGCCCCATGGACTGGGCCAGTCGCCGCGCAGGGTCGATGGTCAGCACCACGACCTTCCGGCCGCGTTCCGCCGCCCGCAGGCCGAGTGCCGCGGCCGTGGTGGTCTTGCCGACGCCCCCCGAGCCGCAGCAGACCACGATGCGCGTTCCGGGGTCGTCCAACAGCGGGTCGACCTCCAGTACCGGCAGGTCCTCGAGCGCGCCGAGTCCGGTGACTCGCCCCGCCTTGCCGGCACCTGACGTTCCGGCACCCTTCACCGACGTCACCTTGCCCGTGCCCGTGCTCACTTGCGCACTCCCTGGTCCGCGAGGTCTGCGGCGAACCCGTACAGGCCCGCCAGGTCGACTCCCTCGTCGAGCAGTTCCAGCTCGTGGACCGGCAGTCCCAGGCCGTCGACCTCGGCCCGCTCCGCACGTTCCAGCGCAACCCGTTCGACGTGCTCCCGTCCCTGCCGCAGCAGGGGAAGCACGAGCCGGTCGGCGCGGCCGTCCCGTCCCGCCGCACCCAGCCCGGCCGCGGTGAACGCCCGTACCAGCCCGGCGGAGCCCACGTCCTCCCCCGCTGCCACCGTCTCCGTGGCGACGTCGTCCAGCAGTCTGCGGTGCAGCATGTTGACCACCACCGCCCCCACCGGCAGACCGGCCGACCGCAGCTCCGCGACGCCGTCCACGGTCTCCTGCACCGGCATCTCCTCCAGCAGCGTCACCAGGTGAACCGCCGTCTCGGCGGACTTCAGCACGCCCATCACCGCCTGCGCCTGGCGGTGCACCGGGCCGACCCGGGCAAGGCCGGCGACCTCGTCGTTGACACCGAGGAAACGCGTGATGCGTCCGGTCGGCGGGGCGTCCATCACCACGGCGTCGTACGCCCAGCGCCCCCGCTTGTCGCGGCGCCGCACCGCCTCGCACACCTTGCCGGTCAGCAGCACGTCCCGCAGCCCCGGCGCGATGGTGGTGGCGAAGTCGACGGCTCCCATCTTGCGCAGCGCACGCCCGGCGCTGCCGAGCCTGTAGAACATCTGGAGGTAGTCCAGCAAAGCCCGTTCGGCGTCTATCGCCAGCGCGTACACCTCCCCGCCGCCGTGCGCGACAGCGATCTTCCGCTCCTCGTACGGCAGCGCCTCCGTCTCGAAGAGCTGCGCGATGCCCTGACGTCCCTCCACTTCGACGAGCAGCGTGCGCTTGCCGTCGGCGGCGAGCGCCAGCGCGAGTGCGGCGGCGACCGTGGTCTTGCCGGTCCCGCCCTTGCCGGTGACTACGTGCAACCTGCTCACGTGTCGGAGCCTAACCAGGACCCGCTCTCCGCACGCGCAGCGGCCCCGTGCCGGACCGGTCCGATCCCCCCGGTGGCCGGACGGGAAGCCGAATACGCGCTCACCCCGGACGGGCGGGCGACGCTGCTTCGCGGCGACTCGTCTAGGGTCGTGCCATGACGAAGTGGGAATACGCGACCGTGCCGCTCCTCGTGCACGCGACGAAGCAGATTCTGGACACCTGGGGCGAGGACGGCTGGGAGCTCGTCCAGGTGGTGCCCGGGCCGAACACCGAGCAGCTGGTGGCCTACCTGAAGCGGGAGAAGGCGTGAGCTCCGGCGGCACGGTCGAGGCTCGGATCGCCGAACTCGGGCTGACGCTGCCCGAGGTGGCCGCGCCGGCCGGCGCGTACGTGCCGGCCGTGCGGACCGGGGCCTACGTGTACACCGCAGGACAGGTGCCGTTCGTGGACGGCGAACTGCCTGCCGCGGGCAAGGTCGGCGCCGAGGTGAGTGCCGAGAAGGCGAAGGAACTGGCCGGGGTGTGCGCGCTGAACGCGCTCGCCGCGGTCAAGTCGGTCGTCGGCGACCTGGACCGCATCGCGCGGGTCGTGAAGGTCGTCGGCTTCGTCGCCTCGTCGCCGGACTTCACGGCACAGCCCGGTGTGATCAACGGCGCCAGCGAGTTGCTGGGAGAGGTCCTCGGCGACAAGGGCGTCCACGCGCGCAGCGCAGTGGGCGTCGCGGTGCTGCCGCTGGACTCGCCGGTCGAGGTCGAGATCCAGGTCGAGCTGGCGGACTGAGCCGCAGCACCCGGACCCGACTCCACGCCGCCCGGCACACTCGAACATCCGGGCGGGGACCCGTAGCATCCCGCCCATGACCACCAAGAACGGCCAGTGGTACCCGCCGGAGTGGCCGGAGCGCATCCGGGCACTCCAGGCGGGCGACCTCGCCCCCGTCACGCCGCGCCGCGCCGCCACCGTGATGCTGCTGCGGGAGGCCGCCGAAGGCGCGGCGGACGCGTTCGACGTCCACATGCTGCGTCGTCGCCCCTCCATGGCGTTCGCCGGTGGCGCCTACGCCTACCCCGGCGGATCCGTCGACCCGCGGGACGAGGCCGTGAACGCGGAGATCGGCTGGGCGGGCCCGGCCCGCTCGGTGTGGGCCGTACGGTTCGGCACGGACGAGGCGACCGCCCAGGGCATCGTGTGCGCGGCCGTGCGGGAGACGTTCGAGGAGGCGGGCGTGCTGCTCGCCGGCCCGGACGCGGACACGGTCGTCGCGGACACCACCGGCGACGACTGGGAGGCCGACCGGGCGGCCCTGGTGGCGCGCGAGCTGTCGTTCGCGGACTTCCTCGCCCGACGCGGGCTGCTGCTGCGCAGCGACCTGCTGGGCGCCTGGACGCGCTGGATCACCCCAGAGTTCGAGGCGCGGCGCTACGACACCTGGTTCTTCGTCGCCGTCCTGCCGGAGGGGCAGCGCACCCGCAACGCCTCCTCGGAGGCCGACCGCACCGAGTGGATCCGTCCCGAGGACGCCGCGGCCGGCTACGACCGGGGCGAGCTGCTGATGATGCCGCCGACCATCGCCACCCTGCGGCAGCTCCAGGCGTACGCCTCCCCCGCCGCGGCGCTCGCGGGCTCCGCGGAGCGCGACCTGGACCCGGTGCTGGCCCGGGCCCGGCTGGACGAACAGGGGCGCATCGAACTGAGCTGGCCGGGCCACGACGAGTTCACCAAGCGGGTCGTCCCGTGACCGACGCCTCCGCCCTCCCGGGCCGCCCGCTCGGCGGTCCGATCGACGGGACGGGCACCGAACGCGCCCGCTGCGTGCTCGCGCCCAACCCGTCGCCGATGACGCTGGACGGCACGAACACCTGGATCGTGGCCGAGCAGGACTCCGACCTGGCCGTCGTGATCGACCCCGGACCGCTCGACGACGGCCATCTGCGCCATGTGATCGCCACGGTGGAGCGCACGGGAAGGCGCGTCGCCCTCACGCTGCTCACGCACGGGCACCCGGACCACGCCGAGGGCGCCGCCCGCTTCGCGGAACTGACCCGCACGCCGGTGCGCGCCCTGGACCCGGCGCTGCGACTCGGCGGCGAGGGCCTGGCCGCGGGCGACGTGATCACCACCGGAGGCCTGGAGCTGCGCGTCGTGCCGACCCCCGGTCACACCGCGGACTCGCTCTCGTTCCACCTCCCCGCCGACGGCGCGGTGCTGACCGGCGACACGGTGCTCGGCCGCGGTACGACGATGGTCGCGCACCCGGACGGCAGGCTCGGCGACTACCTGGACTCGCTCCGCCGGCTGCGGTCGCTGACCGTGGACGACGGGGTCTCGTCCGTGCTGCCGGGCCACGGGCCGGTGCTTCAGGACGCGGCGGGCGCTGTGGAGTACTACCTCGCGCACCGTGCGCAGCGGCTCGCGCAGGTGGAGGCGGCGGTGGAGTCGGGGCACAGCAGTGCGCGGGACGTCGTGACTCACGTGTACGCGGACGTGGATCGCGCGCTGTGGCCTGCGGCGGAGCTGTCCGTACGCGCCCAGCTGGAGTACCTGGCCGGCCGCGGCCCGGTCTGAGCCGGAAGCTCGTCTGAGCGGGGAGCGGGAAACCAGGGTGCGGAACGACGGGCGCCGGACGCGCTCCCCGGAAGGAGCCCGTCCGGCGCCCGGAACGCCGCAGGCGGTCCCGCAGGGGGCCGCTGCGGCGTCAGCGGCTGCGCTTGGCCAGCCGCTCGATGTCCAGCAGGATCACCGCACGCGCCTCCAGACGGAGCCAGCCGCGCCCGGCGAAGTCGGCGAGTGCCTTGTTGACCGTCTCGCGGGAGGCGCCG
This sequence comes from Streptomycetaceae bacterium MP113-05, assembly GCA_000497405.1. GTDB lineage: Bacteria > Actinomycetota > Actinomycetes > Streptomycetales > Streptomycetaceae > Streptomyces. The sequence continues at coordinate 470,137 of KI547038.1, forward strand.
ACCAGCTGGGCCAGCTCCTCCTGCGTGAGGTCGTGCACCACGTGGATGCCCTCCTCGGACTGCACACCGAAGCGGCGCGACAGGTCCAAGAGCTGCTTGGCGACACGGCCCGGCACGTCGGAGAAGACCAGGTCCGACATCGAGTCGTTGGTACGCCGCAGCCGCCGGGCGATCGCCCGCAGCAGCGCGGACGCCACTTCGGGGCGCACGTTCAGCCAGGGCTGGAGGTCGTTGTGGCCCAGGCCGAGCAGCTTGACCTCGGTCAGCGCCGACGCGGTGGCCGTGCGGGGCCCGGGGTCGAAGAGGGAGAGCTCGCCGATGAGCTCGCCGGGGCCCAGGACCGCCAGCATGTTCTCCCGCCCGTCCGGGCTGGTCCGGTGCAGTTTCACCTTCCCCTCGGTGACCACGTAGAGCCGGTCGCCGGGGTCCCCTTCGTGGAAGAGTGCGTCGCCGCGGGCGAGCGTCGAATCGGTCATGGAGGCGCGCAGCTCGGCGGATTGCTCCTCATCGAGCGCCGCGAAGAGCGGGGCGCGCCGCAGAACGTCGTCCACGAGTTCTCTCCTTGTCGACCTGCCCATGGGGATTGTGGCCCCATGATGCCGGACGGTAAAGCGGTGCGATCAGTCACAAGTTTGACGCACTCGCCCGCCCAGCCCTACGGCAGGGGGCCGTTTGAGCCGGGATTGCGCTCGTGCGGGGCGGATGTCAGTGGCCCCCCTTAGTCTGGCCGGGTGTCCAACAGGCCGGTCGAACGCACAGGAAGGGGGCCGGGCGGGTGACGGAGTCGGATGATTCCGCTCTGGGTGAACAGGCATCCGGGCGACACGCTGGGGCGACAGGTGCTGCACGCTCGGTCACTCCGGTGACGAAGGGAACGGCGAAGAAGGGCGTGGCGAAGCGGGCCACCGCGGCGAAGACGCCTGCTGCGGCGAAGAAGGCGGCTGCGCGGAAGCCCGAGTCGCGGGTGGCCCTGGTGCGACGCGCCCGCCGCATCGACCGCGAGCTCGCAGAGGTCTACCCCTACGCCCACCCCGAGCTCGACTTCGACGACCCCTTCCAGCTGCTGGTCGCCACCGTCCTCTCCGCCCAGACCACGGACCTGCGGGTCAACCAGACGACACCCGCACTCTTCGCCGCCTACCCGACGCCCGAGGCCATGGCCGCGGCCGACCCCGAGAAGCTGGAGGAGCTGCTCCGCCCGACCGGTTTCTTCCGGGCCAAGACCCGCTCGGTGCTGGGCCTGTCCGCCGCTCTGCGGGACCGCTTCGGCGGCGAGGTCCCGGGCCGACTGAAGGATCTGGTCAGCCTTCCCGGCGTCGGACGCAAAACGGCGAACGTCGTACTCGGCAACGCCTTCGGCGTGCCCGGCCTGACCGTCGACACGCACTTCGGCCGTCTCGTCCGCCGCTTCGGCTGGACCGAGCAGACCGACCCGGAAAAGGTCGAGGCGGAGATCGCGGGGATCTTCCCGAAGAACGAGTGGACGATGCTCTCGCACCGGCTGATCTTCCACGGCCGCCGTGTCTGTCATTCCCGCAAGCCCGCCTGCGGCGCCTGCCCGATCGCCCCCCTCTGTCCCTCCTACGGCGAGGGGGAGACCGACCCCGGCAAGGCGAAGAAGCTCCTGAAGTACGAGATGGGCGGCAAGCCCGGCCAGCGGCTGAAGCCACCGGCCGACTATCCGGGCGAGCCGGCGCCTGGGCTGGGGGCCCGGTGACCTGTCCCTCCCCCGGCCCGCGCCCCGTAGCCGACGCGCACGGCCGCGCCGGCCCGGTACCTTCGCCCGGCCGGCCGGGAACCGTGCCGTTCGAGGTGGAGATCCGCTCCGACGATCTGCCCGGGTGGCTGATGCCCGTGCTGTCCGCGGTCACGACCGTGCAGCCGGAACAGCTCAGCCGCTTCCTGCCTCCCGAGACCGGTGGGCGTCCGTCCGCCGTTCTCATCCTCTTCGGGGAGGGCGCGCACGGACCGGAGCTCCTGCTGATGGAGCGGTCCACGAGCCTGCGCACCCACGCGGGACAACCGTCCTTCCCCGGTGGCGCGCTCGATCCGGAGGACGGCGACCCGAACGGCGACGGCCCTCTGTACGCCGCGCTCCGCGAGGCCGAGGAGGAGACCGGCCTCGACCCGGCGGGCGTGCAGATCTTCGCCACGCTGCCCGCGCTCTACATTCCCGTCAGCGGCTTCGTCGTCACACCGGTGCTCGGTTGGTGGCACCGTCCGACGCCCGTCTCGCCGGTCGACCCGGCCGAGACCGCCCGGGTCTTCACCGTTCCGGTCTCCGCATTGACCGACCCGGCCAACCGCGTCACGGTCGTGCACCCCAGCGGTTACCGCGGCCCCGCCTTCACCGTCGACTCGGCCCTGGTGTGGGGGTTCACCGCCGGACTCATCGACCGGCTCCTGCACTTGGCGGGCTGGGAGCTGCCGTGGGACCGGGGCAACCTCGTCCCCCTCGGTCGGCAGGCATGAGACGGTGACGCGGTGAACGTGCTGGACATACTGCTCGTGCTCGCGGCCCTGTGGTTCGCCTTCGTCGGCTACCGGCAGGGCTTCGTCGTCGGCGTCCTGTCCGTGATCGGCTTTCTCGGTGGCGGACTCGCGGCGCTCCTGGTGCTGCCGCCGCTGTGGAGCGAGTTGTCCGACGATGCGCCCCCGGGCACCGCCGGAGCGGTGGCGGCCGTGGCCGTCGTGATCGTGTGCGCTTCCGTGGGCCAGGCGTGCACCACCCACCTGGGCAACCGGCTACGCCGGTACATCACCTGGTCCCCGGCCCGTGTGCTGGACGCCACCGGCGGTGCGATGGTCAACGTGCTGGCGATGCTGCTGGTCGCCTGGCTCATCGGCTCCGCACTGGCGGGTACGGCCCTGCCCACCGTCAGCAAGGAGGTGCGCGACTCACGCGTGCTGCTCGGCGTCTCGCAGGTCGTCCCGGGGGACGCCAACAACTGGTTCGCCGACTTCTCCACCGCGCTCGGACAGAACGGGCTCCCGCAGGTCTTCTCCCCCTTCTCCGACGAGCCCATCGCGAACGTGCCGCCGCCCGACCCGAGGCTGAAGAACAGCCCGGTCGTCGCCCGCGCCAAGAAGTCCATCGTGAAGGTCGTCGGCACGGCCTCCAGCTGCGACAAGGTGCTGGAGGGAACCGGTTTCGTCTTCGACGACGAGCGGGTGATGACCAACGCACACGTCGTCGGTGGCGTCGACGAACCGACCGTGCAGGTCGGGGGCGAGGGCCGTCTCCACGACGCGACCGTCGTGCTCTACGACTGGGAGCGCGACATCGCGGTCCTCAACGTGCCCGGCCTCGACGCGCCCGCCCTGGAGTTCACCGACGAGGATGCCGGCAGCGGCGACGGCGCGATCGTCGCCGGCTTCCCGGAGAACGGCGCGTTCGACGTGCGGGCCGCCCGGGTCCGCGGCACCATCCAGGCCAACGGTCCGGACATCTACCACCGCGGCACCGTACGCCGCGAGGTCCACTCGCTCTACACCACCATCCGGCAGGGCAATTCCGGCGGCCCGCTGCTCACCCCGCAGGGCGAGGTGTACGGCGTGGTGTTCGCCAAGTCCCTGGAGAACAAGCACACCGGGTACGCCCTCACAGCCGACGAGGTCCGCCCCGACATCAGAGCCGGTAGCACCGGCAACCTCGGGCCGGTGGACAGCCAGAGCTGCGCGCTCTGACGGCGGGGCACCGTCGGCACCCACTCCGCCCGCCTGACCCCTACCCGCGGTCGTCTAGGCTGCCCCCTATGGCTTCCAAGCGCGCGGGCGGGCTCTCCATGCCCCAGCAGGTCGCGAGATTCATCGGCGTCAGCGTGCTGGCTGGCGCGGTGACCGCCGGCATCGCACTTCCCGGTTTCGGCCTGATGGGCCTTGCCGCGAAAGGTTCCGTCGAGGGCTTCGACGAGCTCCCCGCCAAGCTGAAGCGGCCCCCACTGAGCCAGCGCACCACCATCCTCGACAACGAGGGCGGTGAGATCGCCAAGATCTATACGCGCGACCGCACCGTCGTCGACATCACGCAGATGTCGAGGTTCATGCAGCAGGCAATCGTCGCCATCGAGGACTCCCGCTTCTACGAGCACGGCGCCGTCGACCTCAAGGGCGTGCTCAGGGCCATGAACGAGAACGCCCAGTCCGGCCAGATCAGCGAGGGTGCCTCCACGCTGACCCAGCAGTACGTGAAGAACGTCTTCATTGAGGCTGCCGGCAACGACCAGGACGCGGTCGCCGCCGCCACGCAGCAGACCATCGGCCGCAAGATCCGCGAACTCAAGTACGCCATACAGATCGAGGAAGAGCTCACCAAGAAGCAGATTCTCGAGAACTATCTCAACATCACGTACTTCGGGCAGGGCGCATACGGGGTCGAGGCCGCCGCCCAGCGCTTCTTCTCCAAGCCCGCGAAAGACCTGGAACTCCACGAGGCCGCCTTGATCGCCGGCCTCGTCCAGTCGCCCAGCTACTACGACCCGACGGTCAGCCCGGACCGTGCGGAGCAGCGCCGCAACTCGGTGCTGAAGCGCATGGCCGACGTCGGCGACGTCACCCGCGAAGAGGCGAAGACCGCCGCCGAGCAGGACCTCGGCCTGAAGATGAGCCAGCCCCAGGAGGGCTGCATCACCGCCGTCAACGGTGCCGGTTTCTTCTGCGACTACGTCCAGGAGGTGTTCCTCTCCAGCCCTGCCTTCGGCAAGACGCCGCAGGACCGGCGGGAACGGTGGTACCGGGGTGGCCTCACCATCAGGACGACGCTCGACCCGCAGGCCCAGACGTCGGTGCAGGACGCGATCGCCGCCCGCGTGGACCAGGGCGACGAGGTCGCCTCCGCCATGACCGTGGTCGAGCCCGGCACTGGCAAGATCCTCAGTATGGGGCAGTCCCGCCCGTACGGCACGCGGCCCGCCGAGCACGAGACGACGCTCAACCTCTCGGTCGACCACGACATGGGCGGCCCGCAGAACGGCTATCAGGTCGGATCGACGTTCAAGGCGTTCACCACCGCCGCAGCGCTCGAGAAGGGCATCAGCCCGACCCAGACCTTCAGCACCGGCAGCGAGATCGAGATCAATCAGGACAGGTTCCGCGACTGCAAGGGCAACAGCGTCGGCAGCTCGGTCTACTCTCCCCAGAACGAACTGGAGAGTGAAAAGGGCACCTGGGACATGAGTTCGGCACTCGCCAAGTCGATCAACACCTACTTCGTGCTGCTCCAGGAGAAGGTCGGCGTCTGCGAGACGACAAGGATGGCCGAGAAGGCGGGCTTCCATCGCGCTGACGGCAAGGCCGTCGAACAGGTCGCCTCCCTCACGCTCGGCACCAACGGCGCCTCACCACTCACCATGGCGGGCGCCTACGCGACCTTCGCCAACCGCGGCGTCCACTGCACGCCGGTCGCGATCGAGGCCGTCACCGGTGCCAAGGGGGAGAAGTTCGACGTGCCGAAGACCGAGTGCTCCCGCGCGATGTCGGAGCGCACCGCCGACACCGTCAACAAGATGCTCACCGGAGTCGTATCCGGCGGAACGGCAACCGCCGCGAAGCTGTCCGACCGGGACAACGCAGGCAAGACCGGCACCACCGACGGCATGAAGAGCGCCTGGTTCGTCGGCTACACCCCCGAGGCCTCCGGCGCCGTCTGGGTCGGCGACGTCAACCACCAGGTGGAGATGTACGACGTCACCGTCGGCGGCCAGTACTTCTCGAAGGTCTGCGGCGGCTGCCTGCCCGCGCCGCTGTGGAAGGACGCCATGGCAGGCACCCTCCAGGGCGTCCCCGCCACTCCGTTCCACGACGTGGACGTTCCCCGCGCCAAGCCCGACAAGCCCAAGGGCGACGGCCGGGGCGGCGAGGACCGCGACAAGGACGGGGGCCGTCCCGGCGGCGGGAACCCGTTCCCGGACATCTCCATCCCGCCGGACCTCATCGGCGGCGGTCAGAACGGCGGCGGCTGGGGCCGCGGCGGACGCGACTGACCCACGTACACCTGAAGGGGCGTTCCCGGCGGGAGCGCCCCTTCAGCCGTTCGTCCGGCCGCCTCAGCCGACGAGCAGCTTCTTCACGAGGCCGGCCACCCGGCCGCCCTCGGCCCGGCCCGCGACCTTCGGGTTCACGATCTTCATCACGGCACCCATCGCCCTCGGCCCCTCCGCGCCCTGGCCCTTCGCCTCCGCCACGGACTCGGCGACGATCTGTTCCAGCTCGTCGTCCGACAGCTGCTTCGGCAGGTAGTCGGCGAGCACCTCGCCCTCCGCCCGCTCCCGCTCGGCGGAGGCGGCGCGTCCGCCCTTCTCGAAGGCGTCGGCGGCCTCCCGCCGCTTCTTCGCCTCGCGGGTGATCACCTTCTGCACCTCGTCGTCGGAGAGCTGCCGGGACTCGGTGCCCGACACCTCCTCCTTGGTGATCGCGGTGAGGGTCATCCGGAGGGTGGCGGAGCGCAGCTCGTCGCGCGCCTTGATCGCTGCGGTCAGGTCGTCCTGCAGCCGGGACTTGAGCGTGGTCATGGCACCGGAGTCTGCCAGCACCACCGGCCCGCCGCCCACCTCATTCCCGCCGGGCCCCCCGCACAACGCCCTCGGAGTCCGGCGTACGCGTGCAGTCGTGCACGGAGCGTGCCGCGTCTGCGACCATGGCCGGATGCGCGCGCGATACGGAATCCCTCTCGGAGTGACAGCCGGTGTGCTGGCCGCAGGTACGGCCGCCCTGACCTACGCGGTGGCGATCGAGCCGCGCGCCTTCCGGCTCCGTCGCGTGACCGTGCCGGTCCTCCCGGCCGGGGCCCCCTCGCTCCGTGTCCTCCAGGTCTCCGACATCCACATGGTGTCCGGTCAGCGCAAGAAGCAGCGCTGGCTGCACTCGCTGGCCGGGCTGCGGCCGGACTTCGTGGTCAACACGGGTGACAACCTCTCGGACACCGAGGCCGTCCCGGACGTGCTGGACGCACTGGGGCCGCTGATGGACTTCCCGGGCGCGTACGTCTTCGGATCGAACGACTACTACGGGCCCCGCTTCCGCAACCCGGCGCGCTACCTGCTCGAGAAGACGCAGGGCCGTCACGGCCTGAACGGCAACGCGCCGGTCCGGGACGCGATCCACAACCCGTGGGAGGACATCCGGGACGCGTTCGACACGGCGGGCTGGGTCGACCTGACCAACGCGCGCGGCCGTCTCAAGCTGGCCACCGGCCAGGAGGTAGCGCTCACCGGCCTGGACGACCCGCACATCAAGCACGACCGCTACGGTCAGGTCGCCGGCGGGCCGCAGGCCGACGCCGATCTCTCACTCGCCGTCGTGCACGCCCCCTACCTGCGCGTCCTCGACGCGTTCACCGCCGACCGCTACCCGTTGATCCTCGCCGGTCACACCCACGGCGGTCAGCTCTGCGTCCCCTTCTACGGCGCGCTGGTCACCAACTGCGACATCGACACCGACCGCGTGAAGGGCCTCTCCACCCACCGCGCCGGGGGGCGCACCTCCTACCTCCACGTCTCCGCAGGCTGCGGCGCCAACCGGTACACCCCGGCCCGCTTCGCATGCCCTCCGGAGGCCACCTTGCTCACCCTCACCCCGGCCTCCTGACCAGCCCCGACCCGGTTGGCCACCCCCTCCCGGAACGGATTTCGCGTCAGCGCCGACCTGGGCTAAAGTAGTGCCCGTTGCTTCGGGGTGTGGCGCAGCTTGGTAGCGCGCTTCGTTCGGGACGAAGAGGTCGTGGGTTCAAATCCCGCCACCCCGACAGAGGAACACCAGTCAGGGCCTGATCCGCATCGCGGATCAGGCCCTGACCGCTTTCCGGTTGTGGCGCCGAAGGCACGAGCCCTGCCCCGACGATCCACCGTCCTGGTCGCGTCCGACGTACTGGCGGTGCGACCGCGGCCGCGATCTGAACGGAAACCGGTGGGACCTGATTCAGCCCGCCCACTGAGGCCGAGCCACGGCGGGGTCATCCGGTGGGGTCGTCGTTGCGGGTGCGGAGGCGTGTGACGACAAAGACGACCAGCGTGACGGCGACGAGGCCCAGAACGGCTTTGGAGAGGATGCCGGCGTACTGCTCGACGAGGTGCCAGCGGTCGCCGAGCAGATAGCCCGCAAGGATCAGGGCGGTGTTCCACAGGGCGCTGCCGAGGGCGGTGAGTCCGAGGAAGACCCGCACCGGCATCCGTTCGACGCCGGCCGGGACGGAGATGAGGCTACGGAAGACGGGCACCATGCGTCCGAAGAGGACGGCCTTGGTGTGCCGTGCTTCGCGAACCACTCCTCGGTGCGGATCAGGTCGGACTGCTTGAGCAGCGGCAGTCTCGCCCAGATGCGGTGCACGCGGTCGCGGCCGAGGAGCCCGCCGAGCCAGTAGAGGAGGGCCGCACCGGCGACGGATCCGAGGGTCGTCCAGAAGATGGCTGCGGGAAGGCCGAGGACGCCCTGGGCGGCGGCGAAGCCGGTGAGGGGCAGGATGACTTCGCTGGGGAGGGGTGGGAAGAGGTTCTCCAGCGCGATGGCGAGGCCCGCACCCGGGCCGCCGAGTGATTCTACGAGACCGGTGGCCCAGCCTGCGATGCCACCGGGGGACGTCTCTGACGCGGCCGGGAAGACGGTTGTCACGGAGCACCTCGGGGTCGGTCGGACGCGGCGGGCGACGGTACGGGTACCCCCGTCCGTGCGGAGTGCCGCATCGTCGGCGGCGCGGCGGTCGTACGCCCGCATCGGCCGATCGGTTGATGTCGCTTCGAGCAGAACGGGTGATGTGCCGCGCCGGGTTCCCGACGATGCTCGTGGCATGGCGATCATCGAGGTGGACGGCCTGGTCAAGGCATACGGGGGCAGGCGCGTCGTCGACGACGTGAGTTTCGCCGTCGACGAGGGGGAAATCTTCGGCGTGCTCGGCCCGAACGGTGCCGGGAAGACGACCACGGTCGAGTGCGTCGAGGGACTGCGCGTCGCGGACGCCGGGACGGTGCGCGTGGCCGGGCTGGATCCGGTCGCGGACCACGACCGCGTCACCCGCATCCTCGGGGCCCAACTCCAGGAGACGGAACTGCAGCCGAAGCTCACCGTACGGGAGGCGCTGGAGCTGTACGGGGCGTTCTACGACCGTCCGGCTCACTGGCGGAAGCTGGCCGAACGGCTGGGCCTGGACGGGAAACTGGGCACCCGCTTCGCGAAGCTGAGCGGCGGACAGAAACAGCGGCTCTTCATCGCGCTCGCGCTGATCGGCAACCCGCGGGTGGTGGTGCTGGACGAGCTCACCACCGGTCTGGACCCGCGGGCCCGCCGCGACACCTGGCGGCTGATCGAGGACGTACGGGCGTCCGGGGTGACGGTGCTCTTGGTCACCCACTTCATGGAGGAGGCGCAGCGCCTCTGCGACCGGGTCGCGGTCATCGACGGGGGGCGGGTCGCGGCGCTGGACACTCCGGCGGGTCTGATCGGCCGGGCGGCGGCGTCGACGGTCATCTCCTTCACCCCCTCCCGTCCGCTGGGGGAGCACGAACTCGCGGCCCTCCCGGCGGCGGTCACGGTGACGATGAAGGGCGGGCGCGTGGAGCTGGCCGGGACCGACGAGACGGTGAACGCGGTCGTCTCGCTGCTGGCCCGGCAGCGCATCACGGCAGGGCGACTGCGGGTCGCCGACGCGACGCTGGACGACGCGTTCCTCGACCTGACCGCGAACGGCACCCCCACCGGCGGCGGCACCGCCGCCCACACCTTGGAGGCCTGATCATGGCGACGACGACCCCGCCGGCCCCCGGCGGCCGGACCGTCCGGGGTTCCTCCCGCGCCGTGCTGCGTTCCGAGGCACGGCTGTTCGGCCGCGAGCCGGGCGCGCTGTTCTGGATCGTCGTGTTCCCGTCCCTGCTGCTCACCGTCCTCGGGCTGGTCCCGGCCTTCCGGGAGCCGGACGCTTCGCTGGACGGGCTGCGGGTCATCGACCTGTACGTGCACGTGGCCGTGCTGCTGTCCATGACGGTCGCCGGCGTGCAGGCGCTGCCAACGGTGCTCGTCGGCTACCGGGAACGCGGCATCCTGCGGCGGCTGTCCGCCACGCCCGTCGGCCCGAGGGCGCTGATCGGCGCCCAACTCGTCCTGCACGGCGCGGCGGTACTGGCTTCCATCGTCCTGGCGGTCGCCGTGGCACGGCTCGCCTTCGGTGTGCCGCTTCCGGAGCAGCCTTTCGGCTACGCGCTCACCGTGGTGCTCACGGCGTTCGCCGGAACAGCGATGGGCGGAACGATCGCGGCCGTCTCCCGCACCGCGAAGACGTCTCAGACGATCGGCACCGTCGTGTTCTTCCCGGCGATGTTCAGCACCGGTGTGTGGATTCCCGTGCAGACCATGCCGGACACACTGCAGCGGGTCGTGGAGCTGACGCCGTTCGGGGCGGCGTCGCAGGCGTTGTACGAGTCGGCGAGCGGGGGGCTGCCGCAGTGGTGGCTGCTGCTGGTGACCGCGCTGTGGGCGGTGACGCTGTTCGCGGTGGCGGTGCGCTGGTTCCGCTGGGAGTGACGTGTTCCGCGAGCGGTGACGGCGAGTGGGGAGGCGGGGCATGCTGGGGAGCATGACGACGGAGGGCGCGGACCACGGGACCGACCGTCCCCGCACCGGCGGCGCGGTGCCCCGCGTGTCCGGCACCGCCCGGGTCCACGGGGTGCCGAGCACCACCGAGCGCTGGGAGGCGTTCTACCGCTGGGGCCCGTACGGTCTGCTGGCGCTCGCCACGGGAATGTCCGCGGCCACCGTGAGCGCCCTCATGACGCCCGGAGAGGTGTACTCCGCCGCCGTGCTTCTCGGCGCCGCGCTGGCGCTTCTGTTGTGGGCGACGTGGGCCGGTGGGCAGGGAGACCGGTGGGGTGGGGTCCACTACGCGGTGCGCACCGTGCTGGCGTTCGCCCTCTCCTGGCTGAACCCGTTCTTCGCGATCTTCGCTCTGATCGGCTACTTCGACGCCCCGAAGCTGCTGCCCGCCCGCTGGGTGCGGCCGGGTCTGTTCGCCACGGCGGTGACGATGGCCGGCTCGCAGTCCGGGGGGCTGCCGCCGGGATCGACGACGCAGTGGTTCCTCTTCGGCGCGCTGTACGCGTTGAACGCCGGGCTGGGTCTGGTCTTCGGCCACCTCGGTGAGAAGGAGGCGGAGGACGCGGCGGCCAAGGCGGTGACCATCGCCGAACTGGAACGCGCCAACGCCCGCCTGGAACAGGCGTTGCAGGAGAACGCCGGTCTTCACGCGCAGCTCCTCGTCCAGGCGCGGGAGGCGGGCGTCGCCGACGAACGGCGCCGGCTCGCAGCCGAGATCCACGACACGCTCGCGCAGGGACTCACCGGCGTCATCACCCAGCTGCAGGTCGTCCGGGACACCTCCGATCCGGGCGTCGCCCGCGAACACCTGGCCCGTGCTCAGTCGCTGGCCCGGCACAGCCTGGGTGAGGCCCGCCGTTCGGTACACGACCTGGCGCCTGGTGCGCTGGCACGGAACGCGCTGCCCGCCGCGCTGGAGACGGCGGTCGAGGAGTGGGGAGCGCGGACGGGCCTGCAGACCGGCTTCACGGTGACGGGGCCGGTGGAGAAGCTGCACGACGAGATCGAGGCGAGCCTGCTGCGCATCGCGCAGGAGAGCCTCGCCAACACCGCCCGGCACGCCGCCGCATCCCGCGTCGGCGTCACCCTCTCCTTCATGGACGGCGAGGTCACCCTGGACGTACGGGACGACGGTCGCGGCTTCGACCCGGGGGCCGTGGCACCACGCAGCGGCTCGGGCGGGTTCGGGCTGGGCGGTATGCGGGCCCGCGCGGAGCGGCTCGCGGGGCGTGTGGACGTCGAGTCGGAACCGGGGCACGGCACGGCGGTGTCGGCCCGCGTACCGTTGGTGCGCCATGGCTGAGCGACCGGTTTCCGTACTCCTCGTCGACGACCACCCGGTGGTGCGCGACGGGCTGCGCGGCATGTTCGAGGCGTCCGCCGGCACGGGTGCGGAGGCGGGCTTCGACGTGCTGGGCGAGGCGGCGAGCGGCGAGGAGGCCGTCGCACTGACGGTCCGCCTGGACCCGGACGTGGTGCTGATGGACCTGCGGATGCCGGGTGGCGGCGGGGTCGCCGCGATCGCCGAACTGACGCGGCGCGGCGTCCGCAGCAGAGTCCTGGTTCTCACCACCTACGACACGGACTCCGACACGTTGCCCGCGATCGAGGCGGGCGCGACCGGCTACCTGCTCAAGGACGCCCCGCGCGAGGAGTTGTTCACCGCCGTACGGGCCGCCGCGGAGGGCCGCACGGTGCTGTCCCCGGCGGTCGCGTCCCGGCTGGTGTCCCGCGTCCGCACCCCGAACGGCGGCGCGGGGGCGCCGCTCAGCGCCCGGGAACGGGAGGTGCTGGGGCTGGTCGCGGGGGGTGCGGCGAACCGGGAGATCGCTCGGCGGCTGTTCATCAGCGAGGCGACGGTCAAGACGCACCTCACGCACCTGTACGCGAAACTGGGCGTCAACGACCGGGCGGCGGCCGTCGCCGCGGGCTACGACCGGGGCGTCCTCGGCCGACACCACCCCGAGACATAGCCCGCCCCGCCGGGATCAGCTCTCCAGGACGGCGCGCAGCGAGCCGCGCAGGGCGGTGACGAAGCGGTCGCGGGTCTCCTCGGGGACCAGGCTCAGCGACAGGTAGGGGTTGAGGTCCTCCAACTCGACCAGCAGCAGGTCCCCGTCGCGTGTGCGGCAGGCGTCAACGCGCTGGATGCCGTGCTCGAGGGTGTTCCAGTCGGCGAAGCGCTGGGCGAACCCGCGGTCGGCGTCGGTGGCTTCGTAGGGGCGCAGCTCCCAGCGGCGTTCCGGGTCCGGGGCGTGCAGGGCGTACTGGAGGACGCGGTCGACGAAGTAGAAGGACACCTCGTAGCGGAAGTCGACGTGCGGCTGCACCAGCAGGGTGCCGTCGTCGAAGGCGAGGGTGTCCAGGTCCGCGCGGTCGAGGATCTCCAGGCCGATGGAGTCGGCGCCGGCCTTGGGCTTGACGACGTACCGGGGGGCCTCGGGCAGCCGGCCGAGGTCTGTGCGGCGGTCCACGGTCGGGATGACGGGGAAGCCGTCGGCGGCCAGGTCCACGAGGTACTGCTTGCCGGCCATGTCGGCCCGCCCGGTGAGCGGGTTGTGGATGCGTGCGCCGGTGCGGAGGGAGACCTCACGGAAGGCGTCGTACGCGTCCTGGTAGTGGATCACCGGTCCGCTGTTGCGCACCAGGCACAGGTCGAACGCGTCCAGCAGTGCGGCGGCGTCCAGCGGGTGGCAGAGGGCGACGTCCCATTCGTCGCGGAGACGCGCGGACAGTTCGACGTCCTCGTCGCCGTAACGACGGCCCTGTGCCGGATACGTCAGGTCGGTGACGTACAGCAGGCGCGGGCGGGTGAATGGTGCCGGCATGTCGTCTCTCCGTGGTCGGGGTGCTACCGGTCAAGTTAACCGAGAGTGTCCTGGACGACGCGCGGCCCCTCCCCCGCGTACGCCGGGGAGGGGCCTTGTGAGGGTCGTTCCGGCCCGGGCCCCCGAGGGGGCCCGGGCCGGGTCAGCCGTGAGGCTGATTACTCGCCGTTGCCGTTGCCGGCGCCGTTCTGCGACAGGACGGGGATGCCGTCGCTCAGCAGGTGCGACAGCGGGTCGTCACCGTCGACCTGGGTCGAGTTCTCGGTGCAGTTCTGGTTGTTCTGGCTGGTCAGAACGTCGTTGACGTTGACGCCGGTGACCAGGCCGAGGCCGTTCAGCGCGTTGGTCTTGGTGACCGGGACGGCGATGCACGGCTTGTTCAGCGAGCCGTTCACGAGCGCCATGTTCGGGCTCATGTGACCACCGGTCGTGGTGTTGCCGTAGATCTGGTCCGAGCCGTTGCCGTTCTGCGTGGTGACGTTCTCGTTCAGGTCACCGACGGCCAGGGCCGGGGTGGCGGCGACGCCGGTGGCACCGACCACGGACGCCGCGACAGCAGCGGTGGCGAAAACCTTCTTGAGCACGAGTGTTCCTTCTTCCGGTGTGTGAAATGCCCGACAGACGGGGTGTGTCAGTCGCCGTTGCCGTTGCCGGCGCCGTTCTGCGACAGGACGGGGATGCCGTCGCTCAGCAGGTGCGACAGCGGGTCGTCACCGTCGACCTGGGTCGAGTTCTCGGTGCAGTTCTGGTTGTTCTGGCTGGTCAGAACGTCGTTGACGTTGACGCCGACAGCGCCGATGCCGTTCAGAACGTTGGTCTTGGTGACGGGGACCGCGATGCACGGCTTGTTCAGCGAGCCGTTCACGAGCGCCATGTTCGGGCTCATGTGACCACCGGTCGTGGTGTTGCCGTAGATCTGGTCCGAGCCGTTGCCGTTCTGCGTGGTGACGTTCTCGTTACCATCACCGACAGCCATGGCGGGGGCGGCCGCAGCACCGCTGGCGCCGACGACGGAGGCAGCGACAGCAGCGGTCGCAAAGACCTTCTTCAGCACGAGTCTTTCCTTCCGGATCATGGGGTGCCCCGGTGCCGGAGCACCCTGGACAACTCCCCAGTCGCCGGGAGGTTGTTGCCGTTCACCCGTCTGGACGCGTTTGGACACCTATATGGACGATCTTCGCCCCCCAGGCCGTGACCCGGGCCGGACAGCACAGAATGGGGGCATGACGACGCACACGGACGACGCCATGCCGGACTGGGAGAAGCGGTTCCGGGCACCCCGGGTGGGGCTGCCGGAATGGGCGGAGGACGCGCCAGACCGTTCCCTGTTCGTCTCCAACGCCACCGGCACCTTCGAGCTCTACGCCTGGGACCGGGCCACCGGTACCCAACGGCAGGCCACCGACCGGCCGAACGGCACCACGGACGGTGTGCTGACACCCGACGGCGAGTGGATCTGGTGGTTCTCCGACACCGACGGCGACGAGTTCGGCGTATGGCTGCGGCAACCGTTCGGCGGCGGTCCGGACGAGCCGGCGGCGCCCGGACTGGCACCGTCCTACCCGGCGGGTCTCGCCCTGGGCCGGGACGGCGGCGCGGTGATCGGCCGGTCCACCGACGAGGAGGGCTCCACGCTGCACGTGTCCCGGCCGGGCACGGAACCGGTGGAGATCTACCGGCATCAGGAGTCCGCGGGCGTGGGCGACCTCAGCCACGACGGCGACCTGATCGCGATCGAGCACACCGAGCACGGCGACGCCATGCACTCGGCGCTGCGCGTGGTGCGCCGCGACGGCAGCACGGTCGCCGAACTGGACGACACCGAGGGCGGCACCAGGGATCTGGGTCTGACGGTGCTGGGCTTCGCCCCGGCCGCCGGCGACGCCCGGCTGCTCGTGGGCCACCAGAGGCGCGGTCGCTGGGAGCCCATGGTGTGGAACCCGGAGACCGGCGAGACCACCGACCTGGACCTGGGCCTGCCCGGCGACGTGAGCGCCGAGTGGTATCCGGACGGATCGGCGCTGCTGGTGGTGCACAGCCACCAGGCGCGCAGCGAGATGTGGCGCTGCACGCTCACTCCCGGCGGGCTCGGTACGCCGGAACGGGTCCGGACCCCGACCGGCTCGGTGTCGGGCGCGACCGCCCGCCCGGACGGGACGGTGGAGTACCTGTGGTCCTCGGCCGCCGAGCCGCCGCAGGTGCGCTCCACGACCGGCACGGTCGTGCTCGACCCTCCCGGCATGAAGGCGCCCGGATCGGTACCGGTGGAGGACGCCTGGGTAGAGAGCCCCGGGGGCCGGGTGCACGCCCTGGTGCAGCGTCCGCCCGGCGAGGGCCCGTTCCCGACCGTGTTCGAGGTGCACGGCGGCCCGACCTGGCACGACAGCGACGCCTTCGCCGGGCAGCCCGCAGCCTGGGTGGACCACGGCTTCGCCGTCGTCCGGGTCAACTACCGCGGCTCCACGGGCTACGGCCGGGCGTGGACGGACGCGCTCAAGCACCGCGTCGGCCTGATCGAACTGGAGGACGTCGAGGCGGTGCGCGACTGGGCGGTGGAGTCGGGCCTCGCGGACCCGGAGCGGCTGGTGCTGGCCGGCGGCTCCTGGGGCGGCTACCTGACGCTGCTGGGCCTGGGCACCCGGCCGGAGAAGTGGGCGCTCGGTCTGGCGGCCGTCCCGGTGGCGGACTACGTCACCGCCTACCAGGACGAGATGGATGCGTTGAAGTCCCTGGACCGCACCCTGCTGGGCGGCACCCCGGAGGAGGTCCCGGAACGCTATGCGGCGTCGTCGCCGCTGACGTACGTGGATGCCGTGCGCGCGCCGGTGTACATCTCGGCGGGCCTCAACGACCCGCGCTGCCCGATCCGGCAGGTGGAGAACTACGTGGATCGGCTGGCGGCACGCGGCCATCCGCACGAGGTGTACCGCTACGACGCGGGACACGGCTCGCTGGTGGTGGAGGAGCGGATCAAGCAGCTCCGCTTGGAGATCGAGTTCGCCCAGCGGCATCTTCCGGGCCTTCCTCCGGCCCCGGCGTGACGGGGTCGGCCGGTTCCGGCGTGACGGGGTCGGCCGACTGAGCGGTGCCTTCCGGTGCGAGGCCGAGCGCGGCGTCCCGCGCCGGCTCGGCGTCGCGCCGGAAGAGGCGGAACCACATGAAGAGCAGGAATCCGACGAACGCGAACCACTCGGCGGTGTAGCCGAGGTTCTGGAAGGCCTTCAGGTCCAGGCTGGTGCCGGCCGCAGCGACCGGGGGCACCGGCCGCAGCGGCGCCTCGGTGTTCTGCACGGTGATCCAGGTGTCGCGCACGTCGTACGGCACCACGTTGACCAGGGCGGCGGCGCTGACCAGCCCGAGCTGCCCTTCGGGCAGTCCGCCCGCCGGGTTGACGCCGGGGCTGCCCTCGGTCTCCGAAACCTGCAGGGCGCCGCTCACGGCCACGTCCCCACGCGGGGGCGCCGGCACCTGAGAGGGGTCGGCGTCCCCCGGAAGCCAGCCGCGCACCACGGGCAGCGCCGGCCCGGGGTCCGTGCGCAGCAGGTTCAGCACGTAGAAGCCGCGCTCGCCGTCGACCCGCCGGTCCGGTACGAGCAGCGGGTGGCCGGTGTCGTAACGTCCGGTGGCCTCGGCGGTACGGCCGACGGTGTCCTTGGTGAGCGGCAGCAGGTCGGCGAGCGGCTCGGGAGTGGCGTCGGGGGCACGCTCGGCGGCCTCCTCCTGCTGCCGGTGGCTGTCCACGCGCGCCTCGAAGCGGCCGAGCTGCCAGGTGCCCATGAACAGGCAGACCGGGATCGCGAGAACGACGAAGAGGTTGATCCCCCACCATCGCGGGGTCAGCAGGAACCGGTACACGCGTCAACGGTACGCGGCGTCACGCGGCGGGAAGCACCCCGGTCCGGTAGAGGGTGCCCGCGCAGGCGCCCTCGATCAGCACGCTGTCGGTGGCGGGCTCGCCGGCTTCGGGAGTGTGGGAGATCAGCGCGCCGGCGGGTGCCGGCTCCTCACCGCCA
>KI547038.1:487562-502555 GCA_000497405.1 Streptomycetaceae bacterium MP113-05
CCGGTGGCGCCGCCGCCGGTGGCTCCACCCGCGGTGGAACCACCGCCGTCCGTCTCACCCGTGCCCGCCCCGCCGTCACCCGCGCCGCCGTCAGCGGGGCCTTCGGTGGGACCGGTGCCCGGCCGGCCTTCGCCGCCCTCGCTGCCGGACGTGCCGGAGGAACCGCCGGCGTCGGGGTCGGCCTGGCTGCCGGAGGTACCCATCGGCGTCTGGCCCCCGGGCTGGGCGCCGTCACCGCCTTCGCCGCCGGGTGGGGAGGTGGACGTCGGGCAGCCCTGGTCGGCCGCCGGCACCCACACGAACCGCACCAGGTACGCCGCGCCCGGTTCGAGCACCACCTCGTCCGCGACCTCGAACGGGTCGGGCAGGCCGGTGGCCACATCGCCGGTGGTGTGGTCGAGGACGTTGATCATCGCGTCGTCCGTGCTGCCCTGCGTCGTGACGAGCACGAGTCCGTCGCCGTCGACCGTGCAGGAGTCCGACGATGTGTTGACGACACGGAACGCCCCGTAGACATGGCCCTGCCCGTCGGGGGGGCGGTGGCTACCGGTCGTATCGCCGAGCTGCATACGGGTGCAGGAGGGCGAGAGGGGGCCGAGGCTGCTGCTCGCATCGGGAGGAGCGGAGGACGAGCCCGTGCTGGGGGCGCCGGCCTCGACACGTCGTTCCCCGGCACCGGGCCATCCTGGTTCCGCGGCGTCACGGCCGTCCGAGCCGTCGCCCTGGTCGCCGCCTGCGGCACGCTCCTCCTGGGTGACGTGGTCCTCGGCGTGACCTGCGGTGTGCATGGGCTTGCCGACGCCGGGCACGAAGTCGGCGTGCAGCACGGTCGGCACGGCCACCCCGCAGGCGAGGACCGCGGCGGCGGCGCCCACCATCGCGTTCCGCCGCCGGGCGCGGCGGGCGGGGACGGCGTGCCGAAGATGTTCCAGGGTGCCGGGTGACGGCTCGATGTCGCGCACGCTGTCCCGGAGCAGGCGCCGCACGGCGACCTCGTCCATCTGCTCGAGGTCGAGGCCGGAGTCGCCGTCGGCTGCCGGTTCGGTCTCGGTCTCGGTACCGGGCCGGCTGCCGGGTTCGACCGCCGCGTCGGGGCGTGCGGGGTCACTTCCGGCGCCGTCCGCGGGTTCGTGCCCGTCGGACGGTTCGAACGGGTCGTGCGCCTGGCTCATACCGTCGCCTCCATGGCGACCCTCAGCGCGGCGATGCCGCGCGACCCGTAGGCCTTCACCGAACCGAGCGAGAGGCCGAGGACCTCGGCGACCTGCACCTCCGTCATGTCGGCGAAGTACCGCAGCACCAGCACCTCGCGCTGCCGGCGTTGCAGCCCGCGCAGGGCGCGCTTCAACTCGTCGCGCTCCATGCGGTCGTAGGCGCCCTCTTCGGCGCTGGCCATGTCCGGCATGGGCTTGGACAGCAGCTTCATGCCGAGGATGCGGCGGCGCAGCGTGGAACGGGAGAGGTTCACCACGGTCTGCCGCAGGTAGGCGAGGGTCTTTTCCGGCTCGCGGACGCGCTTGCGCGCGGAGTGCACCCGTATGAACGCCTCCTGGACGACATCCTCGCAGGAGGCGGTGTCGTCCAGCAGGAGAGCGGCGAGGCCGAGCAGCGAACGGTAGTGGGTCCGGTAGGTCTCGGTGAGCTGGTCGACGGTGGCGCCCACAGTCATCGCGTCGTCAACGCCCCCGCGACCGGCCGCCACCCGCGCGGGGGACGCTGCCGTCTGCGACGCCGGCCACGGCGCCATCACAGGCCCGCCCGCCGTCCCGGGGCGCCGCATGCCGCGGACGCCGGAGCCTGGTGCTGTCGCGATTCCGAGTGCCTCTGCCACGCTGGTTGGACACGCATCCCCCCGTCAGGGTTGTACGCGGATCCCGGGAAGTCGAGCTGATGTGTGCACGCTCTTCGACAGGTCATGCGTCCCAGCCCCGTTCCTGCAGTCCGCGGTCGTCCCGGTTCTCGGCGGCCCGTGCCCGGCACCCGGTCACCCGGACCCGCTGTGCACACAGAGACGCCCCTCGCCCACGGTCGGTTGCGGGGCGAGGAGTTCGATTCTCTTTCAACAAACGGGTGGCTAGCTAGTGGCCTGAACCTTCAACCGATCACAATCTCTTCACAGAAATCAACGAGGAGCGCGCGACAGTTCACCGCGACCTGAAACAGCGCCCGAAAGGGGAGGCTCGGGGGATGTTCGGGGCTGTTCGGGCGCGTTCGGGGCTTTCGGTCCGACGAGTCCGCCAGGCACCGTCAGCTCCTTTTGTCGGCTCGCTACCCGGATGCCACGATCTCAGCCGTCTGCACGGAGTTGAGTGCCACGCCCTTGCGCAGGTTGTCGCCGCAGACGAAGAACTCCAGCGACCGGGGATCGTCCAGCGACCGGCGCACCCGGCCCGCCCAGATCGGGTCGGTACCGACGGCGTCGGCCGGAGTGGGGAACTCCCCGTCACCCGGGGCGTCGCAGAGCACCACTCCCGGTGCGGCGGCGAGGATCTCGTGCGCCTGCGGGACGGTCACCTCGTTCTCGAACCGCGCGTGCACCGCGACCGAGTGCCCGGTGACCACCGGTACGCGCACGCAGGTGGCGCTCACCGGCAGGTGCGGTAGCCCGAGGACCTTGCGCGTCTCGGCCCGGACGGCCAGTTCGTCGGTGGTCCAGCCGTCGGCCGCTCCGGTGCCGGCGAACGGGACGACGTTCAGCGCGATCGGCGCGGGGTACGGGCCGGTGCCGGACACGGCCCGCCGCACATCACCCGGCATGGTGCCCAGGTCGGTACCGGCGACCTCGGCGAGCTGGGAACGCAGGGTGTCCACCCCGCCCCGGCCGGAGCCGGATACCGCCTGGTAGGTGGCGAGGACCAGCGACTCCAGGCCCCACTCGGAGTGCAGCGCGCCCACCGCGCCGATCATCGCCAGAGTGGTGCAGTCCGGCGAGGCGACGATGCCGCGCGGACGGACGCGGGCGGAGTGGGGGTTGATCTCGGGCACCACCAGCGGCACGTCGTCCTCGGTGCGGAACACCGAGGAGGAGTCGATGACCACGGCCCCCCTGGCCACCGCGACCGGCACCCACTGGGCCGCGGCATCGTCGGGCAGGTGGAACAGGGCCACGTCGACGCCGTCGAGGTTCTCTTCGTGCAGCGGCAGGATCTCCGTCTCCTCGCCGCGCACGGGGAGTTTGCCACCGGCGGACCCCGGGGATGCGAGGAGCCTGATCTCGCCCCACACGTCCCGCCGTTCGGACAGCAGTCCACGCAGCACCGCCCCGACGGTGCCGGTCGCGCCGACGACCGCCAGGGTCGGTTCTCCGCCTGTCCTCACCGGGGCCTCCCGGTAGCCGTGCCGTGCCGGGTCAGCGGCCGGTGCCTCCGTAGACCACGGCCTCGTCGTTCTCGCTGTCGAGCCCGAAGGCGGTGTGCACCGCGACGACCGAGTTGTTGACGTCGTCCTCGCGGGTCACCACCGAGATGCGGATCTCCGAGGTGGAGATCAGCTCGATGTTGACGCCGGCGTTGGCCAGTGCCTCGAAGAAGGTCGCCGTGACACCCGGGTTGGTCTTCATGCCGGCACCGACGAGCGAGATCTTGGCGACCTGGTCGTCGTAGCGCAGCGACGCGTAGCCGATGCTGCTCTTGGCCTTCTCCAGCGCGGAGATGGCCTTCTTGCCGTCGGACTTGGGCAGGGTGAAGGAGATGTCGGTCAGACCGGTGGTCGCCGCGGAGACGTTCTGCACCACCATGTCGACATTGATCTCGGCCTGCGCGATCACCTTGAAGATGGCCGCGGCCTCGCCCGGCTTGTCGGGTACACCGACGACGGTGACCTTCGCCTCCGAGGTGTCGTGTGCGACACCGGAAATGAGCGCCTGTTCCACTGGCATCTCCCCTTGTCCGCTGTAGCCGCCCTGCGGCTCGCTGCTGACCCATGTGCCCTGCAGCCCGGAGAAGGACGACCGTACATGGATCGGGATGTTGTAGCGCCGCGCGTACTCCACGCAACGGTGCAGCAGGACCTTGGAACCGGAGCTCGCGAGCTCCAGCATGTCCTCGTAGCTGATCCAGTCGATCTTCTGCGCCGACTTCACGACCCGCGGGTCGGCGGTGAAGACGCCGTCCACGTCGGTGTAGATCTCACAGACCTCGGCCTCCAGCGCGGCGGCCAGCGCCACCGCGGTGGTGTCCGATCCGCCGCGGCCCAGGGTGGTGATGTCCTTGCTCTCCTGGGACACGCCCTGGAAGCCCGCGACGATCGCGATGTTGCCCTCGTCGACGGACGCCTGGATGCGTCCCGGGGTCACATCGAGGATCCGCGCCTTGTTGTGCGCGGAGTCCGTGATCAGGCCGGCCTGGCTACCGGTGAAGGACTGTGCCTCGTGGCCGAGGGATTTGATCGCCATGGCCAGCAGAGCCATGGAGATGCGCTCTCCGGCGGTCAGCAGCATGTCGAACTCGCGCCCGTCCGCTACCGGGGACACCTCTCCAGCGAGATCGATCAGCTCGTCCGTCGTATCGCCCATCGCCGAAACCACCACGACAACCTGGTTGCCGTTCTTCTTGGCTTCGACGATCCGCTTGGCGACGCGCTTGACGCCCTCGGCGTCGGCAACGGAGGAGCCGCCGTACTTCTGCACGACAAGGCCCACGTGTGCTCGCTCCTCGAGTATCTCACCGGGGCCCATTTCGGCCGGAGCCCCGCGTTCGGCCCATTTTACCGAGCATCCGGGATCACACCGTCTGCTCTCACGCTGTGAGACCACGTCGGACCCGCCGGTGGCGGGCCCCCCGGGCGCACAGCGAAGTGGGCGAGTGCTCGTGTCTGACTCGCCCAGCGGGGAGTCACATGCCCGCTGCCTCCTCCCGCACACGGAAACGTGCGCCACTTCACATGCGAAGACGTCGCCCCGAACGAGTGAAGCGCGCGGACCCCGCCGGAACCCGCCCACGGCACGCACGTTCCGTAACCTCCAGGCGGGGAACAGTGACACCGAGTCGCACGTTGGACACGACGGCGAACCTTCGAGGATTCGACGAGAGGACGGACGGCATGCCCCTGCAGGGTGAGTACGAGCCGAGCCCGGCGCAATGGGTGCGGGACCAGGTCGAGCTGTATGAGAGCTCGGGCGGTACCAAGGGCACCACGATGAAGGGCCTCCCGGTCATCGTCCTGACCACCCGCGGTGCGAAGAGCGGCAAGATCCGCAAGACCCCGCTGATGAAGGTCGAGCACGAGGGCGCGTACGCCGCCGTCGCCTCCGTCGGTGGCGCCCCCGACCACCCGCGCTGGTTCCACAACATCGTCGCCGACCCGCGGGTCGAACTGCAGGACGGAGCCGTCCTGCAGGACATGACCGCCCGCGAGGCCACGGGCGAGGAGAAGGCCGCCTGGTGGCAGCGCGCGGTCGAGGCGTTCCCGCCCTACGCCGAGTACCAGGAGAAGACGGACCGCGAGATCCCCCTCTTCATCCTGGAACGCGCCGCCACGGCCCACTGACCGGATTCCCGCCGGGCGTCAGCCCGACACGGGGCTGATCACCGTCACGCCGTCCGCGATCCAGCCGGCCTACTGCAGTCTGAGCGCCCCCGGCTCGGGAGCGGGCGGCGTCGGTTCGGTGTTCGCACCACAGGTGACGCTGCTGAAATCCCGTGACGTCAGGACGCCGTCTGCCCGCACCCGATCCTGCCCCTGTTTCCCTGATTGCAGCCGCCTGTTCGGATGGAAACGTAGGTCACCGCGCTGCGCGACGAGTTCGTGAGACAGCCGGTTCATGATGGAGCTGTGGTCGCCGACGAGTTGCGGTTTGAACTCCAGTCGCCCGGCGACGAGCTCCAGCCACATTCCGGCAGGTGCCCTGGCCTCCAGCTCGTCGAAGTCCTCCACGTGCACCTGCGCCCGTGGGCGCTCAGGGCTCGATGTGCGCACGGATCTCCTCTGCGACGGCGGAAACGTCCGCAGCCCCGGTCTTGGCCTGCTCTACGAGGTCCGCGAGTGACTCCGTGCCGGGCAACGTCTTCGCACCAGCGACGTTGAGGTACGAGCGGGTGATCGCGACGGCGTAGAACTCGTTCATCGGCGACGCCAGCGGCGGGCAGACCGCGAGGGTGTGCAGCAACGCCGCAGCGCGCCAAGCCGTGTCCGGCTGTGGTTGGTCAGCCACGAGAACGAGGTCGTTCTGGTGTCTGGCGACCGCCGCGACGATACCTGAGGGGTCCCACACGGCCGGGTCGAACGGAAGGTGGTGGGCCAACGCGGTCCACGCCCATTCCATGGTGATCTTCACTTGCCGAAACGCTCCTGGAAGTAGTCCCACTGCTCGGCGAACTCGTCGACACCGGCGAGGAACTGCTCTCGCCCTTCGTCCAGCTCCCGCTTCGTCGCCTCGGTGATCAGCGCGGTGACGGTCGTGCCCTGCGCTGCCGCTCGCGCCTTGAGGCGCTCGTGGAACTCTTCGTCCAGGCGGATCGTGACATGTTTCGACATGGAGTCACCGTACAGCGGGTGCGCTGTACGCGCCACGGAGCGGAGCTGGGACATTCTTTGCTTCTCACCGAGCACGAACATCTGCCTTCCTTCCGGGTTTCGCCCTATGGGCGCGGATCGCGCTGTCTTGGACTGCGCGACGCATCTCGCTCACGCGTGCATCGATCGCGGCATCCGTGGGCGCGTGCACTGACGGGGTGGGCGCCACCCGGCCGCTTCTGTCGCAGTCCGCGCAGAGGCCGCCGGGGAGGTGGTGCGGGCGGCCGGGAGTGCCACAGGCGGTGCACTCCATGATGCGGAGCGGTGCGCATGCGGGCGGCGCGGGCACCGAGTGGCGTTCGGGGGGCATCTTGTCGCGGAGGCGGCGCTGGAGCAGGCCGCGTGCGCTGTGTACCTCGGTCGGCAGCCCGGCGACCAGGGCGCGGGTGAAACGGAACGGGGAGGCGTCACGGTCCAACCACTCGGCGGCGAGTGCTTCGAGGGCCTCGCAGTCGGCAGCGGAGAGCGTGAGGCGCGGGTCCCGCTCACAGAGAGCGGCGAGGGCCTCGTACGCGGGCGAGCGCGCGGGGCGTCGACGGGCGGGCTCCTCGCGGGGCGGCGGCGGGGAAGGTGGCGGCTCGCTGCCGGAAGGCGGCACGTCGCCGCGCAGCGCGGCATCCCACCAGGCGTCAGCGCGTGGCGTGCGGGAGAAGTAAGTACGGGTCACCCAGCGGGAGCCGTCGGGGAGCACGACGTGCTCGCGGGTACGCCGCAGGTGACCGGCCTCCGAGAGGCGACGCAGGGCGGGGAGGCAGGCGGCCTGTCCGTGTCGGGGGTGTGCGGCGGCCAGCGCCTTGGCGCTCATCGCCGCACCTTCCGGCAGCCGGTCGATCAGCGCGGCGATCGACGCCTCGCGAGCGGGCAGGTGTGCGAAGTCGTCGGCGCCACGGGGCGATTGTTCGGGCGCGGAACGCTTGCCGTAGCCCGCTTTGGCCATCGGGTGTGCGGGGGCGGGCAGGGCACAGCTAAGGTCGGTGTCAACCACGGGATCGACTTTCTCTCGATCTTGTCGGTGAGGCTCCCGTCGAGGTGTTGTGAGCACCTCGCGGGGGCCGTTTTCTGTCTGCGGCGAACCTAGACACAGATGACCCAGCGTGTCAAAGCATCAACGATTAGTAATACAGGGCTGCTTGACGCGGCAGGGTGGGTGGGCGGGAAGAGAGCCTTCCAGCCATTCCTTACAAGCAGCGCTCGGATCTCGCAGCCCGCCGCTCGAAGCTCAACGAGCCGCCGCACGGCGGACGAAGGCGGACCACGCGCCCGTGCTGACGGCGAGCTCTGGACTCCGAGCCCCGAGCTTCGAGTCCCGCACGTGCACGCTGCGCGGGCAAGCCGCGACCTCGACGCAGGCGTCCTGGAAGTCCCCGCTGTGGCTCGACTTCCGCCAGTCCATGGCGACTTCGACGCAGTTGCTTCCCTCGGTGTCGCTGTAACTCGACTTGAACCAGTGCCGTTCGCTGGTCATAGCTCGTCAACCATCCGCTCGATGAAAGCTGCCGACTCCCCGACGCTCAACGCCTGTGAGCGGATCATGCCATGACGCTGCCGTGCGGCACTCACCGCTTGGGGCTCCGCCGTGAAATGGCTGAGGGACTGCCCTTCCACGAGACCCAAGCCTCGTGCTCCACGGTCTCCAGCAACACCATCGGGCCGTTGAGCCCCGCATGTCCCCCACGCTCAAACGGCAACACCTGGATGGAAACGTGATGCCTTCGACCGATGTCGAGGAGATGGGCAAGCTGCTGACGGTGCGCACCGATGCCACCTACAGGACACCGCACTACTGCTTCGTAGATCACGAAGCTGCACTCGGCGGGAGGTCGCCGGAAGATCACGCTTTGCCTGTCCAGCCGGGCAGCCAAGCGCTCCTCGATCACATCGTCATCGAGAGGCGGGCGATGTGCACGGAGCAGCGCCCTCACGGTTGCCTCCGTCTGCAAGAGGCCCGGCACGAGCGCCACCTCGTAGGACCACAGGCTGATCGCCCCCGCCTCATGGGCAAAGAAGTCCTGCGAGCGCGCAGGGAACTTCTCGCGTCTCAAGTACTGCGAAGCAGCAACCAGCTTCCCGCCAGCGCTGCACAGCTCGTCGGCGGCGTCCAACAGTTGCCGGGTCGGCATGCGGACGCCCTGCTCCATGGCCTTGACCGTGTCGGCCGAGTAGCGCGCGGCCTCAGCCAGCGCCTCGCGGGTGACGCCCGCGTCCGTGCGCCAGAGCTTCACCTGGTTTCCGCAGTAGCGCCAGGCCATCGGCGCCGGGCTGCCGTTCGGTCCCGCCATCACACCGTCCCGCTCGTGCTGGGTACACAGGGGTGACAGCGCACCGGCCGAACGGTGACATCGGCGCATGTAACCCCCTGGTCACTCCTCAGAGTAACCGTCCACGGACACGCTGTGTCCATGAACAGTGAGACACCCACCCCCGGCTCGTACGCCGTGGACGTCCGGACCGGCATCCTCGGCGAAGTGATGGGGCACGAGGGGCCGTACGTGCAACTGCGCCCGCTGAGCGGCGGCCGTGAGTGGGACGTACCGCCGGAGTCCCTCCGCACCGCCGGCACGCTGGAGGAACTCAGCGCGAAGGTGAATGAGTTCAACCGCACCCGGCGGCTGTTGCCGTGAGGCGCGTCATGCGTTTCGAGAACTGGACACTCGAACCCGACCGCGAGCCGGACGCCGAGCCGGTGACGTTCGCGATGGAGTGCGCGGTGTGCGGCGAACGGTCACCGTCCGGCGTGGACTTCGGCCCCATCCAGGACTGGACCCTTCGCCACGTGGGCCGCAACCCGTCCCACCACACCTACCGCGAACTCATCGCCCGCCCGTGGCGGGCGTGGATGCACCAGCCACCCGGCCGACCTCGGCGGTGACGTGGAGGTCGCCCCACTTGACGCACAGCGATCACGGCCGGGAGGCTGATCCCCGATCCGGCTGCCCGACGGTGGCTGACAACTCCACACGCACACAGGGGACACAGGGGCAAGGCATGGCCATCGCGCACCCGCCGACGCGGCAGTTCCAGGCGTTCATCACAAACCTGGACTACGCCCGGCAGATGATCAATGCCGGCAAGAGCCTGACTGGCCTTCAGCCGGGCGCGCTGGATATCGGGGATCTGTACCGCGCTGCGTGGGTGCAGTCGGTCAGCGCGATCGAGCACTGGTTACATGAGGAGCTGTACCGGCGGGTGGCGGAGCTACTGGCCGAGCCGGGGAAGCCCCTCCCGCAGAAGCTGCGGAAGCTGGAGCTGCCCGTCTCACTCGTCGAACGTGTGCACGAGCAGGAGATGACGTTCGCCGACGCCATCAGCACGCAGGTGCGACGGCGTTGGGAGATGCTCCCGCTCCACAACCCGGACCAGATCTCGGCCGCCCTCGGGCTCGTCACCGACCACAACGTGTGGCGGAAGGCGGCCCACCAGCTCAACACCTGGCATCACCACCGGACCGACTACAACGGTGATCAGCTCAAGACGAGGTTCCGCTCGATCGTCGAGCGCCGGCACAAGATCGCCCACTACGCGGACCTCGAGGACGGCCATCTGAAGCGCCGACGCCCGATCACCGAGTCCGAGACGACCGACGCCGTCGACTGGATACAGCGGATCGCCCTTGCCATCGCCAAGGCCCTCGACGCATCCGCCGGTCAGGAGACCTGAGTGCCGGGCGCCTCGGGCCCGCTGGTCCAGAGCGCCGACATCGGGAGTGCCGCAAGACCGTCGCCGAAGGGCAGGGACTCGGTACCGCAGTAGAGGACGAAGCCGGCGAGGAACCTGTCGCCGAGGCGGCGCTGGACGTGGCGGAGGCCGCGGAAGTCGTCGCCGCGTACGCTCTCTGCCGCTTTCACCTCGACAGCCACCACGTCACCTGCGTTGCTCTCCAGTATGGCGTCTACCTCGTATTGGTCGCGGTCACGGTAGTGATGCAGCCTCGCGCTGGCCTGCGACCAGGTGAGCTGCCGGGCCAGCTCACCGAGGACGAAGTTCTCGATGAGAGGGCCGACGGTTTCCGGTCTGGCCCCGTCCCCGCCCAGGTGTGCGGCCAGCCCGCTGTCCACGAACATCATCTTCGGCGTGGCTACGGCGCGGGTGGTGAGGTTGGTCGACCAGGCCGGGACCAGTCGAATGAGATAGACGGTCTCGAGGATGTCGATGTAACTGCGTACGGTGGGCGCGCTCACACCCAGCTCGGAGGCCAGCCTGCTCATGTTGAGCAGTCCGGAGGTCTGTGCCGCCAGCAGGGAGAGGAGACGGCGCATGTCGGCGGACTTGGTGATCTCGGCGACCTGGCGCACGTCCCGTCCCATCAGATCATCGACGTACCCCGCGAAGAAGCGGGACCGCCTCCTTGGTGCCTCCCTCCGTACGGCCTCGGGGTAGCCGCCGCGCGCAGCCCTGGCCAGGTAGTCCCTCTTGGTCAGTCCGGTGGCTTTCGCCCGGAGCTCCGGGCCGAGCACGAAGGCGGCGTCCACGAAACCGTCCGGCTCACCGTCGATCTCCCCCTGGGACAGTGGCCACAGCTCGATGGTCTCGGAGCGCCCCGGGAGCGCGTCGGGAAGATCGCGCAGCCCGAGCAACCGGGCGGAGCCGGTGAGGAGGAACTGTCCCGGTCGTGGATCGCGATCCACCACGTGCTTGATCGCGAGCCACAGATCGGGGACCCGCTGGACCTCGTCGATCAGCAGCAGACCGTCATGGCGGAGGAAGCCCTCAGGATCCCCCGTCGCGGCTGCTCGCGTACCAGGCCGGTCGAGGAAACGTGCCTGGCCTCCGTCGACGCCGCGTAGCACGACCTCGGCCAGGGTGCTCTTGCCTGTCTGGCGCGCACCATTGACGACCACGACACGGGTGTCATCGAGCGCTTCCCGGACGAGTCCGGAAGCCCGCCGGGCAAGGTACTCGAATCCTTCGCGCACAACGCCTCCAACTGCGGTTTTTTACATCTGCCGACGGCATGGCTTTACATCTGCCGATGGGGACACTTTACATCTGCCGATGGTCTCCCTTTACGTCTGCCGAAGATCGTCTTCGGCTCAGACGGGCTCGCCGGAGGCGAGGGCGTCAATCGGGGTCCGTCGCGAGCCGAAAACCCCTGGCTCCCGGCCCCACCCCGCTGAGAGGGTGCCGCCCGTACACGGACACGGGCGCTCGGAGGCCACAGGGTGAAGCGAAGCGGACACGTCGACCCCGCCGACCGGTGGCTGCTGCGGCTCGCCGTCGCGGCGTTCGCGCTGCTGGGCACGCAGGCCGGGGTGTGGGCGGTGCTGCTCGCCGACCTCGCGCGGGTGACCGGCACCGACGCGCCCCACCTCGGCGCCGCGCTGACCGCGCTGGCGTGCGTCGCGGTGCCGTCCGTCCTGGTGGCCGGGCGCGTCATCGACCGCCTGGGGCGGCGTACGGGCGTGATCGTGGGATGCACCGGCTCCGGAATCGCCTTCGCGGCGCTCAGTACCGTCGACTCGTACGGCGCGATGGTCGGCCTGTTCCTGGTCTTCGGCGTCCTGTGCAGCCTGTACGACGTGGTGGTCAACGTGCTGGGCGGCGACTACGAGCGCCGTACCGGACGCACGATGATGCCGCGTCTGCACGCGGTGTTCAGCGGCGCCGGGGCTGCCGGGGCGCTCGGCGTGGCGGCGGTGCTGAGTCTGGGCGGAGGACACAGGGGCGCCTTCGTCGCCACCGGCGTACTGCTGGTTCTGCTCGGCCTCGCCGGGGCCGTCGTTCCGCTGCCGCCCCCGCCAGCACCGGACGACGCCGAAGCCACCGAGCAGGCGGAACGACCGGCACGCCGGGGGCCCCTCGCGGTCCTCGCGCTGCCCGGCGTCGGGCTCGCCGCCGCGCTCGTCGGCCTGCAGTTCTTCAACGACGGGGCGATCGAGGGCTACAGCTCCCTCTACCTGCGCCAGGTCCTCGCATCCGGGGCGCTCGTGGGCGGCGTCGGTATCGCGGCCTTCCACCTCGCGACGATGACCGGGCGCCTCATCGCGGACCGTGTGATCGGCGCGTTCGGGGAAGGGCGGGTGGTGACCGGCGGCGGCCTGGTCGCGGCGGGCGGTTTCACCCTCGCTCTGAGCACCAGCCACGCCCCGCTGGTCGTGGCAGGACTCCTCATCGCGGGTCTGGGCGCGGCACCGCTCGTGCCGATCGCCTACTCGCTCGCGGCCCGCCGCAGTGGCGCCCGCAGCGGGGCCGCTGCCTCGCTGGTCACCGCCTTCGGCTACGTCTCCTTCGTCGCCGCCCCGGCCGTGATCGGCTCCCTCTCCGCGGTGGCCGGGCTGCGCCGGGCCCTGCTCTGCCTGATCCTGAGCGCCGCGCTCATCGCCCTGGTCGGCCACCGCGCCCGCCACCTGCACGGCGACGCAAGCCGCCCGGCCCCCGCCGACGAGAGCCGCACCGCTCACACCTCTGCCTCGGCCGTCCCGGACGACCAGGGGTGGTTCTGGAGCCCGGAGTGGCAGGAGAAGGAGCGCGAGGCGGACGAAGCCCTGGCCGCGGGCGAGCGCGGCCAGGTCCATGAGGACGGGGCCTCCTTCATCCAGTCACTTTCGGACGAGGCAGGCATGGAAGTGGTGAGATCGAGCGCCGTGCCGACGGATGAGGACGGAAACCGGTGAACGACGGGGGCCGGCCTCGTCTGGCGTCGTTTCGGCGCCCACGCGATCTTCAACCGGCCCTGACGGCGGACCGGCGCGAGGCCCGGCCCGGGGGCGTAGGTCCAGCAGGGGAGGGCGACACGCAATGCGGCGGATTGTCCGGGAGAGGGTGAAACGGAAGGCTGGAGGCGTACACCGTCGCCCGGTCCACGGAGGACACGCCATGTCCGTGCAGCTCAACCACACGATCGTCGCCGCCACCGACAAGGAGCGGTCCGCGCGGTTCCTCGCGGACCTGCTCGGGCTGGAGGTCCGGCCGCAGTACGGGCCGTTCCTGCCCGTCATCATGGAGAACGGCGTCGCGCTGGACTACGCCGACGCCGGGGGCCGTCCGATCACGCCGCAGCACTACGCGTTCCTCGTGTCCGAGGACGACTTCGACGCGATCTTCGCGCGCATCAAAGACGCCGGCATCACGTACTACGGCGACCCGTTCCACCGCGAGGTGAACGAGATCAACCACAACGACGGCGGACGCGGCGTGTACTGGGAGGACCCGGACCGGCACAGCATGGAGATCATCACCCGCCCGTACGGCGGGTGACTCCTCGGACGGGCCAGGGGCACCGTCCGCCCGCGAGTCGGGCCCGTGGCGCGCGTTGCGCGCACCACGGGCCCGGGGCCGGACTCGTCCGGTCAGGTCAGGAACCCACGTCGGTGGACGTCGGTCAGCGGACCTTGACGAAGCCCTTGTCGGCTACCGGCGCGAAGCCGAAGTTCCAGTCGACCTGGCTCGCCTCGTAGGAGTTCGGGTACGGGTTCGTGCACGACGGTCCGGGGCCACCGCCGGACATCAGCTCGCTGCACGGGCCGGAGTAGTGGTCCGGCAGGCCGAGGATGTGCCCCGTCTCGTGGGCGACGACGCGGAGCGGGTTGTAGACCTGGTTCTGCTGGTAGTCGAGGAAGACGTACCCGTGGCCGCGGCCGTCGCTGTACGCGTAGCTGCCGCGCGAGTCGTTGCCCTCGTAATAGTCGAAGTCGGCGCCGGAGGAGACCTCGACGAGCGTCACGTTGCTGACCGCCGCATTCCAGATCGCGGCGCTCTGGTCGATCTCGTAGTTGAACGACGGAGCCTGGTCGTCGTCATAGGTGACGGTGACGGCCTGAAAGCCGGGCTGCTCGGCCTGGCGCTCCTCGGCCTTCGCCATGATGGAGTCGAAGAACGCCTTGCTGTCAGCGCGCTGTTCGGCGCTCATGCCCTCGCCGGTGTAGGCGGCGAAAGCGGCGTCACCCTGCGGGGCGGGCGCTGCGGCGACGGTGGTGGCGGGGACGGCGGCCATCGTCGCGGCGGCCAGACCCAGTCCGAGCGCGGCGGACAGTGCCTTCGCGGTGCGGGCAGTGCGTCTGGAGCGGCTCATGCGGGGGTCCTCTCGTCGAGCGCGAGCCGCGACCACCGAACGTGTGGGGCATGTGGGGCGGTGGCCGTGCCTCGCGCAGGAACG
The DNA here is from genome assembly GCA_000497405.1 of Streptomycetaceae bacterium MP113-05. Classification (GTDB taxonomy): domain Bacteria; phylum Actinomycetota; class Actinomycetes; order Streptomycetales; family Streptomycetaceae; genus Streptomyces. Next base: position 502,168 of record KI547038.1, read on the forward strand.
TGCGGTCCCGCTGAGTGTGCGTCCGGTCACAGCGGCGACGGGAGATGTCACGCGGCCATAACCCGCGCCAATTACCCGCCCGGGGACGACGTGACGGGCCCGGAGAACACCGGCCTTCCGGTGGTCAGGTACTCGGAGTCGCACGGGAACTGCGACAGCATCGCCGGCTCCCACCGCTCGGAATCTCCGGTAGCACGACACGGTGGTCGGACCGTCGGGGTGGGGAATCCGTTCCACGCGGTGGGGCGTCGCTGGTCCCGGGTGGCGGGTCCTACGCCGAGGGGCCGACGGCGAGGAGGAGGCGGACGGCTGGGTTACGGAAAGGGGCGACGCCCGGGGTGTGGACGGCCCGGTTCGTGGCCGCTGCGGCGCGGGCGAGCCGCTGCGT
>KI547038.1:502565-507965 GCA_000497405.1 Streptomycetaceae bacterium MP113-05
GTCGGGCGGCGGCGTGCCTCGTCGTACGCCCGGAGGGCGTCCTCGACCGCCGGGCGGGCGACGAGTTCGCGGGCCAGCGTGACGCCGTCGACCAACGCCTCGCACGCCCCGCGTCCGAGGTCGGGGGTCATCGCGTGCGCGGCGTCACCGATCAGCGCCACCCGCCCACGCAGGTAACTCGGCAACGGCCGTGCCAGATCGCACAGGTCATGCCGGAGCACATCCGCGCCGCCCGTCCGCTCCACGGCGTCGAGCACGCGCCGCACCTCGGCGTGCCACCCGCCGAAGGCGGTGCGGAGCGCCGTGACGTCGCCGCACTTCGCGACGGCCCGCCAGGGTGCCCGGACACACGCGAACCAGTTGGTGCGGCCGTCCTCGTGCGGCGTGATGCCGAAGCGGGAGGCGTGGCCCCAGGTCTCGGAGGCCCGCTCCGTCCCACCGTCGACGGTTCCGCGCCAGGAGGTGACACCGGTGTACCGCACGCCGTACGCCTCGCCGAACAGGGTCTCCCTCGCACAGCTGTTGAGCCCGTCGGCGGCGATCACCACGGCATGGTCACGGCCGACCGTGCGGACGTCCGGAACGTCCGTACCGAAGCGGACGACACCGTCCGGCAGCAGGCCGGCGAGCGTACGGAGCAGCGTCGGCCGGGCGATGAGGCGGACCTGGTCGCTGCTGCCGCGCCGCCGCTCGGACACGTCGACCGACGCGATGCGGCGGCCGTCCGCACGCAGCAGCTCGGCGCCGCCCTGCGTGTGGCCGAGCGCGCGGACCTCGTCGCCGACGCCGAGGGCGTCGAGGGCCTTCAGCGCACTGGGCCACATACCCAGCACTGTGCCGGTCCGGGGCAGGACGGCGGCGCGTTCCCGCACCTCGACGTCCCAGCCGTCCCGCACGAGGCGTGCCGCGCAGGCCAGTCCGCCGATGCCGCCGCCGATGATCAGTGCACTCCTCGTCATGAACCCCACGCTACTGTGTTTGTAGTATCAAGGGAAAGGCTGATCGCACACCCGTAGAGTTCGTTCCCGGAGCAGATCAGGATGCGGAAGGAGACGACCCGATGGGCGGCGGCCGTAGGCGCGAAGTCCTGGATGCAGCCGTGGAGGTGCTGGCCAACGGGGGATTGCGCCGGCTCACCTATCAGGCGGTCGACAGCACGGCGGGCGTCCCGCCGGGAACCACGTCCAACCACTTCCGGAACCGGAACGCACTGCTCGACGGCATCGTGGCGCACCTGGAGGCCCTCGACCGCGCGGACTGGGAACGCGGTGTCGGAGGCCTCCCGCAGGTGCAACCCCGGCCACCGGAGCCGGATCGGCCCCCCGGGCCCTCCGTGCCGTCCGGGCCGGACGACCTCGCCGTGGCCCTGGCAGGCATGGTGCGGCGCCTGGTCGGCCCCGGCCGACCACGCACCACCGCCCGGTACGCCCTCAGCCTGGAGGCCGTCGCGCGCCCCGCCGTCGGCGAGCCGCTGCGCCGGGGCCACGCCTCACTGCTCGACTGGGGTGCCGGCATCCTTGCGGAACTGGGCTCCCCGACCCCCGCGGAGCACATCCGGACGCTCGCCGCGCTGCTCGAAGGTCTGATGTTCCAGCAGGTCACACTGCCGGAGGACGACTTCGACCCGCTGCCGAGCATCCGTACGGCGGTGCACGCGATACTCCCCGATGTCCCGGAGGACGGCAGCGACCGTACGGGACCGGCGACGCCGGCGACAGCCTGAGCCCTCACTGTCGCCGGAACCCACGCGGCGGCCGGCCGACCGGCCGCTGTCGGTGCCGGCGCGCATACTGGCTCCATGGGCTCCGGCCGTCGCAGCACCCGCCTCCGGGCTGCCGCCGCACCGACTGCGCCCCCGGCGGACCCGCCGCCGGGGGGAGCCCACGAGTTCGTCCGTGCACCGCGGACACTCGGCGGCATGGTCGCCTCCGTCACCGGCTACCGCTCCTGGGGGGCGACGCCGCAGCTGCACCGTGGGCTGCCCTCCCCGTACCTCACGCTGATCTTCTCCCTCGACGGCCCCATCGTCGGCGGCGAGACCCCGGAGCACGTGCGCGCACCGGACGCGTACCGCAGCGAGATCGTCCTCGGCGGGCTGCACCAGCGTCCGGCGTACATCGCTCAGCCCTCCCACGAGGAGGGCGTACAACTGGCCGTCCACCCACTGGCGGCGCGGGCGCTGCTGGGGGTGCCGGCGGCCGACCTCACCCTGCTCGCGGGCGACGGCGCCGACGTGCTGGGCGCGCGAGCGACGGAGATCCGCGAACGGCTGGGCGAGCTGCCGGACTGGGAGGAACGCTTCGCGACGCTCACCACGTACCTGCGACAGCGTGCGGAGGACGCCGGACGGCGCGGAGAGGTCCGGCCGGAGGTCGCCGAGGCATGGCGCTGGATGGCCTGGCACCGGGGCGCGGGTTCGCTGGACGGCATGGCACGGCACGTCGCGCTCAGCCGCCGCCAGCTCACGGCCCTCTTCCAGCGCGAGCTCGGCGCCGGCCCCAAGCAGGTCAGCCGGCTGATGCGGTTCGAGCGGGCGCAGCGCGCAATCACCGGGGCCGTGACGGCGAACGCGGTCCCGGACCTGTCGCGGATCGCGGCCCACTGCGGCTACTACGACCATTCGCACCTGGTGCGGGACTTCCGGCAGTACACCGGGCTGAGCCCGAGCGGGTGGATCGCGGAGGAGCGCCGGAATATCCAAGCCGGGGGGCACCGGAACGGCGAAGAGTGGGACACATGAACACACACACCACCGGCCCCGAAGCCGGCACCCGGCACACCGGACAGCCCGCAGACCGGACCCCCGCGCCGACCGTCTGGCCCACCCTCCAGGCGCATGACGCGCTCGGACTGATCGACTTCCTGGTCGACAAGATCGGGTTCCACCGCACCGCCGTCTACACCGACGGCGACAGGGTCGCCCACGCCCAGCTCAGCTGGCCCGAGGGCGGCGGCGTGATGCTCGGCTCCCACAAACCCGACGGCGAATGGAGCAGGGAGCCAGGCACCTTCGGCGCCTACGTCGTCACCGCCGACGTCGACGCCCTCTACGAGCGGGTGAAGGCGGCCGGCGTGACGATCCAGCGCGGCCTCGCCGACCAGGACTACGGCAACCGCGACTTCACCGTCATCGACCCCGAGGGCAACCTCTGGTGCTTCGGGGTCTACCGGGGCGAGCCCACCCCCGGCTGAAGCCCGTCGGGTCCGGGACGGCCTGCCGGGCCTGCCGTCCCGGACCGGACGTGCGTCAGGCCGGGCTGCCGTTCGGCCTGACACCGAGCGGTTCGCCGATCTCCGCGGCCATCACCGCGCCGGCTTCCGCCTCCAGTACTCCGTCGTCACCTTCGTCGCTGTCGGTGTCCAGCCCGTCGAGCGCGCCGAGCGGCTGGTTCAGCCGCACGTGCGCCACCAGCGACTGCAGGGCCCGCAGCGACGCCGAGGCGGCCGTCCCCCAGTTCGTCAGATAGGAGAACTGCCACCACCACAGCGCCTCGCTGACCCGCCCCTCGCGGTAGTGCGCCATGCCGTGCCGCAGGTCGGTCACCACGTTCGCCAGATCGTCGGAGATACGGCAGGCCACCGGCGATTTGCGCGGCTCGTACGGGTCGAACACCTCGGTGTAGACGTCCACCGGCTCCAGCAGACCGGCGAGGCGCTCGCGCAGATCGTCCACATCCGGCTCAGGCCCGATGTCCGGCTCGTACCGCTCCTCGGGAACGATGTCCTCGTGCGCACCCAACCGTCCGCCCGCGAGGAGCACTTGCGACAGCTCCAGCAGCAGGTACGGGACGGCACTGTCCGGCTCGTCGCCCTTCGCGACCTCCACGACCGAGACGAGGAAACTCTCGACCTGGTCGGAGATCTGCACGGCGAAGTCGTTGGGATCGTCCTTGATCGAGTTGAGCGTGGCGTCAGACATCCAGCGTTCGCCTCCCCTCGAAGGCCCGCCCCAGCGTGACCTCGTCGGCGTATTCGAGATCCCCCCCGACGGGGAGGCCGCTGGCCAGGCGGGTGACCTTGAGGCCCATCGCGGAGACCAGACGCGCGAGATACGTGGCCGTGGCCTCGCCCTCCAGGTTCGGATCGGTGGCCAGGATCAGCTCCGTCACCGAACCGTCCGCGAGCCTGGTCATCAGCTCACGGATACGCAGATCGTCCGGGCCCACGCCCTCGATCGGGCTGATCGCCCCGCCCAGCACGTGGTAACGCCCACGGAACTCCCGGGTCCGCTCGATCGCGACGACGTCCTTCGGCTCCTCGACCACGCAGATCAGCGCGGGGTCGCGGCGCGGATCCTGGCAGACACGGCACTGCTCGGCCTGCGCGACGTTCCCGCACACCGCGCAGAAGCGAACCTTCTCCTTCACCTCGGAGAGAGCCGCCGCGAGGCGCCGCACGTCCGCCGGCTCCGCCTGCAGGATGTGGAAGGCGATCCGCTGCGCGCTCTTGGGACCGACGCCGGGCAGCCTGCCCAACTCGTCGATGAGGTCCTGAACCACGCCTTCGTACACGGATGCCTGCTCTCACTCCCCGGGGACCGGCCCGGATCTGTCGTACGCCGTACGGTAGTCGCCCGCAGTGCGCGACTGCTACCGCACGAGCGATTGTCGTACCGGGTCGGGCGTCTTCCTCGCACGTAGCGCGCCGGGCGGGCCGTCCGAACGCACCGCAGCCCCGCGCACAAGCGTGCGCGGGGCCTGCGCGGGGCGTGCGGAGATACCCGCCGGGCGTCCGGCCGCGGCGCCCGCTTCCCGCGCGAACGACGCGAAACTCCGGTCAGGGCCTACAAGCGCGGCTTAGAAAGGCATGCCCGGCATGCCGCCGAGGCCCTGTGCCAGCGGGCCCAGCTTCTGCTGCGCCAGCTCCTGCGCCGTGTGGTTGGCATCCCGCACCGCCGCGATCACGAGGTCCGCGAGGGTCTCGGTGTCCTCCGGGTCCGCGGCCTTCGGGTCGATCACCAGTCCCTGCAGCTCGCCGGAACCGTTGACCGTCGCCTTGACCAGGCCGCCGCCCGCCGACCCCTCGACCTGGGTCTGCGCAAGCTCCTCCTGAGCCGCCGCGAGGTCCTGCTGCATCTTCTGCGCCTGCTGCAGCAACTGCTGCATGTCGGGCTGGCCACCACCGGGGATCACGACTGGCTCCTGGCTCGTCGACGACGTGTGTACGCGCCCGAGCCTACGTGTTCGGCGCGGCGTTCGCGGGCGGCCCGGCCACCCGCCGCGCGGCGGGTGGCCGGAGGTCAGTCGTGCGGAATCTCCTCGACCACGGTCGCCCCCAGCTCGCGGACGATCAGGTCGTACCCCGAGAGGACGCTCTCATCCAGGTCGGCGTCGTCGTCGGCCGGCATGTCGTCCTCGATGGAGGGCGACAACGACGGCTTCGCCTCCTGCGACGGCCGGT
>KI547038.1:507975-508597 GCA_000497405.1 Streptomycetaceae bacterium MP113-05
CGTCCGCCACCGGCCGGGCCCGAGCCCGGGAGCGGGCCCGCTCCCGACCCGCCGGACGGATCGACGACCGCCTCGACCTTCCACTGCACACCCGCCGCGTCGTGCAGCGCCTGCACCAGCACGTCCACGCTGCCGCTGTTGACGAAACTGTCCCGGGCCCCGGCGGTGGAGAAGCCGACCTGGAGGGTCGTCCCGTCGAACCCGACGACCTGGGCGTTCTGGCTGAGCAGAATCCAGGTGAAACGGCGGCGGTTCTTCACCGCGTCGAGGATCTGCGGCCAGAGCTGCCGGACCTGCGCCGCGCCCTGTGCACTGTCCTGCCCCTGCGGCTGCTGCGGTTGTCCCTGTGACTGCCCCTGTGACTGCGAGGGGGCCGCCTGCTGCGGCCGGGAGGGCGTGGTGCCCCGCGACGGGGAGCTCTCGGCCGTGTCACCGGCCCGTGCCGACACCTCCGCGGTGCCGGCACCGGATCCCGGCCACTCGCCCGGCCGCCGTTCCGTCCGCTGCGACCGGGCGCCCTGAGCGACCTGGGCGGTCGTCCCGGACCCGTCCCCCGGACCGGCCCCGGTACCTGCAGGCCAGGCACCCGGGCGATGCGCCGGCGGCGCCTCACCCGCGCCCT
>KI547038.1:508607-527975 GCA_000497405.1 Streptomycetaceae bacterium MP113-05
CGCGCCGCGGCCGGGCCGGAAACCTGGGGCCCCCCACCTGTCGGGGCGGCGCCCACGACGGGCCCTGCCGAAGGCAGACCGCTCACCGGCCCGCCCACCGGACCACTGCGCTCCAGCCGGTCGAGCCGCGCCTGCACCGACTGCTCGTCCGCGTACGTGGCCGGCAGCAGCACCCGTGCGCAGATCAACTCCAGCTGGAGCCGGGGCGACGTCGCCCCGCGCATCTCGGTCAGTCCGCTGTTCGCCAGGTCCGCCGCACGGCTCAGCTCCGCCGCACCGAACGTCCGCGCCTGGCCGAGCATCCGCTCCACCACGTCTGCCGGCGCGTCGATCAGGCCCTTCCCCGCCGCGTCCGGAACCGCGGCGAGAATCACCAGGTCACGAAGCCGTTCCAGCAGGTCCGCGACGAAACGGCGCGGATCGTGCCCGCCCTCGACCACCCGGTCCACCAGCTCGAACACCGCGGCGCCGTCGCCCGCCGCGAACGCGTCGACGACCTCGTCGAGCAGCGCCGCGTCCGTGTAACCCAGCAGCGCGGTGGCCATCGCATACGTCACGCCGTCCGAGGCGGCACCGGCGAGCAGTTGGTCCATCACGGACATCGAGTCACGTACGGAGCCGGCGCCGGCACGCACGGCGAGCGGCAGCACCGCCTCGTCCACCGGGATCGCCTCCCGTTCGCACACCGCCGCGAGATAGTCGCGCAGCGTTCCTGGCGGCACCAGCCGGAACGGATAGTGGTGCGTACGCGAACGGATCGTCCCGATGACCTTCTCGGGCTCGGTCGTCGCGAAGATGAACTTCAGGTGCGCGGGAGGCTCCTCGACCACCTTCAGCAGGGCGTTGAAGCCCGCCGGGGTGACCATGTGCGCCTCGTCGATGATGTAGATCTTGTACCGGCTGGAGGCGGGCCCGAAGAAAGCCTTCTCACGCAACTCGCGCGCGTCGTCCACACCACCGTGCGAGGCGGCGTCGATCTCGATCACGTCGATCGAGCCGGGCCCGTTCCGCGCCAGGTCGCGGCAGGACAGACACTCCCCGCACGGTGTCGGGGTCGGTCCCTGCTCGCAGTTCAGACAGCGGGCGAGGATGCGCGCACTGGTCGTCTTGCCGCAGCCGCGCGGACCGCTGAACAGATACGCGTGGTTGACGCGGTTGTTGCGCAGCGCCTGCTGCAACGGGTCGGTGACATGCTCCTGCCCGATGACCTCGGTGAAGGTCTCCGGGCGGTAGCGGCGGTACAGAGCGAGGGACGACACGCCCCCGACGATATCCGTCCCCGCCGACATCCCCGGAACCCCGAGGCCGGAGCCGGGACCCGGCGCCGGGCTCCAGCCGGTCGGCGCCGTCCCATGCGGCCCGGAACGCAGAGCGCCCCCCACGCACCCGCCAGAGCCCCCCTACCCTTGCTGCCTTCCGGCCCTGGGGGAGTTCAGAGAGATAGCGCCACGTGAGGGGCTGCGCACAGCCTACCCGATACCCCGACCTGCGAACGAACCCGCACCCGCCGGCGACCGACCCCGGGGATCGGGTTCGCGAGCACCCCCCGGTGTCTTGTATGGTTTGCCGCGGAGGATTCGCCTAGTGGCCTAGGGCGCACGCTTGGAAAGCGTGTTGGGGGCAACCCCTCACGAGTTCGAATCTCGTATCCTCCGCCCAGCCTCACCGGGCTGAACGAAGCCCCCGACCGGGAAACTGGTCGGGGGCTTCGTCGTACGTGGTTGCAGTTTTGGTTGCGATTGAGGTCCTCGACCAGGGCAAGTCAACGAGCTCATGCCAGCTGCGGTTACATGCCGTCCGTACGATGCTCGGCGTCAGTGACGGCAGCAGCGAGAGATCGGGCGGACACCCTCCGGCGAACGTCGCTACAACGTGGTGAAGCCCAGTACCAGCGGGGCGGTCGACACCAGCACGAGAACCAAGGGCATCGGCAGGCCCTTTACATCCTTGGCACGCAGGTGGGCCGTGACCGCACCGATGAAGAACAGCACCACACCGAGGGCGGCGGCGATGCCCAAGGGCCGGTAGAAGATGCCGATCAGCAGCCCAGCGGCGCCGGCGAACGTCAGCAGCGCCAGCATGGCCTACCAACTGCTCGGCACCTCCAGCCGAGCCAGGGTGCGTCCCGGAAAAGGGGCGCATCGGCTGCCGATCCGACAAAGCGGTGCGCAAGGACAGGGCCGGCACGCGGCCAGCTCCATGCCCATCCGCTTACCTGCCGGTTCGCTTCGGTTCGTCGGCCGATACGGCCTCTTGCGGGCAGATCGCTTCGCAGGAGGCTCGTTCTGTTGCGTCCGCGTCGCCGGTCGGCAGGTCGGCCTGCCGGGAGCGGGCGACCAGGAGGGCGACGACGGCGGCGAGGCAGAGTGTCATCATGGCCAGGACACCGGCACGGTAGCCAGGCAGGCCGCCGGCGCTGGCGGTCCAGGCGAGGGCGGCCACGGCCGGGCCGATGGTGTTGCCCAGGGTGCGGGCGAGGTTGGTGATGCCGCCGGTGGAGCCGGCGCGACCGCCGGGGGTGGCGCTCAGGATCGCCGTCACGTTCGGGGAGTTGAACAGGGGCATCGCCGCGCCGAGCAGGAACATGCGCCAGGCCAGATCGGACACTCCGGCCTGCGCGTCCAAGGTGAGGAAGGGCAGCAGGGCGAGCACGATGAGCACGGCCCCTGCTGTGGCCACCGGCAGCGCGCGGTAGCGGTCGGCCAGGATCCCGGCCACCAGGGAGAACAGCGTGCCGGCGGCGACGAAGCAGGCGATCGCCGTGCCCAGCATCTCCGGGCTGCGCTGCAGGACGTCGCTGATGAAGAAGGGCAGCGAGAACGAGAGCAGCCCGACGAGCGAGGCGTTGCACAGTAGCGCCAGAGCCGGCAGCCCCAGAACGCGGCGGCGCACCAGATCGGTGTAGACGCGGGATGCTGGACGCCGCGCCCAGTACACGCCCAGACCCACCGCAAGGGCGGCTAGACCGATGGCGAGGGCAGCTCGCTCTCCGCTGTGTTCGAGGGCCAGCAAGCCGGCGGTGACCGTGGTCCCGATCAGCAGCACGTCCACAATCAGCGGCCGGTCGGGGCGCGGCAGCCTGGGTCCGCGTGGCCGCGCCGGAGTGGAGGGGACGGTCAGCCTGCCCAGGACAGCGGCGAGGAGCAGCAGCGGAACGCGGACGAGGAAGACTGCGCGCCATCCGTAGTCGTCGGCGATCCAGCCGCCTACGGGGGCGATGGCCACGCTGCCCAGCATCATGATCGCAGAGTGGTAGCTCATTGAGCAGTGTGCATCGTGACGTTGCTGGTCACGGGGCTGGCGTGCATGGGGTTCGGGGTGCTCGTGCTGGTCGTGGGCGGTTGTCCTTGGTGAAGATCGTCTGACATGCCGGCCGTGGCTGTTCTCGGGTTCTGCTGCGTTCGCCGCCCTGCCGCTTCTACGATCCGTGACGAGATCGGCGCGCTGGGATCGCGTGGGGAGGGCCTGGTATGCGGGAACTGGAGCGGATCACGACTTGCCGGAATGAACTGGACACGCTCGCTGAGGAGTTGACCAAGCAGCTGCAGGAGGTCCAGGCCGAGCGGGAGGAGCTGGTGATCGCCGAGCGGGTGCTGACCCGGCTGGTCGAGGAAGACCGGGCCGCCGAGGACGCGGCCGTGGCCGTCGTCCCTGTTCCCGGCCGGGTGGCGGGGCGGACGGTACTGCTGGTCCCTCACCGCAGCGAGAAGCCCGACGAGGCCGCACTCCCCGGTGGTTACCGCAAGATCCTGGCGATCGTGCGGGCCGCCGACGGCCCGGTCCAGGTCAAGGCAGTGGGCGAGGAACTGGGCCTGGAGGTGGCAGTGCGTGGCAGGCTGGAGCCGCTGCGGGCGAAGCTGACCAAGCTCGCCGACCGCGGCTGGCTGCACAAACGACCCGACGGGAAGTTCACCCCACGCCGGTAATCGCACCGGTGACCGTCGGGGCGTAACCAGCGGGCCCCCGGCGGCGGTTGAGGTTGGTGTGAAGAACAACAAACACACCGTCGAGGGCCCTGACGGCCTTGTCTACACCGCCCGTCTGCCGCTGTCGAGCGCCACCTTGAACTACCTCGCCGAGGTGATCCGCGGCCACATGAAGAGAATCGGTTCACGGTGGCGGGCGCTACCCGCGGGGAAGATCGCGGGGATCGTGCTGGCGGTGCTGCGCTGTGACCAGCGGCCCGGCGACCTGGCCGGCGGCAACCGGGTGCACCGCACCACCGTCACCCGCTGGGTGCGGGAAGTCGTCGGCCTGCTGGCCGCCCGCGCCCCACGCCTGGACCGCGCCCTGAAGAAGATCACCCGATCCGGTGGCGGGGTCGTACTCCTGGACGGCTCGGTAATCCGTACCCGGCGGCGCACCGGAAAGGAGAACCGGAAGAACTATTCCGGCAAGAACAAGTGCCATGGCCTGCTCGTCATCGCGCTCACCGACGACAAGGGCCGGCTGCTGTGGGTCTCGGCGGCCCGCCCCGGACAGACCTCCGAGATCACCGCCTGCCGCCACGACAAGCTCACCGCCAAGCTGCGGGCGGCCGACCTCGGAGCGATCGCCGACCTGGGATTCGTCGGACTGGATGACAGTGGCCCCGACTCCGATCCGGCGGTGATCACCGGCTACAAGGCCGCCCGGAACCGGCCCCTCACACGAGGACAGAAGCTGGCCAACAAGGCACTGGCAGCCGTTCGCGCCCCGGTCGAGCACGGCTTCGCCCACCTGAAGAACTGGCGCGTCCTCGGGAAAGTCCGCACCGACCCGAAATGGGCCACCGCCCTGGTCAGAGCCCTGCTCGTCCTCACCAACCGCGAAGTCACCCGGTGACCGATGATCTCCGCCGAAGTCACACGCCCACGACCAGCACGAGTACCCTCCCTGCCCGTCACACCACCCCCATGACCAGCAACTTCACGATGCACACCGCTCAGTGGGCCCTCTCGTAATGGTTGAGATGAGCGGGGCCGGCGAGGTCGGGCGGCAGGCTGGTGACGCCGAAGACGATCTCTTTGGCTGTCCATTCATCGTCGAGGTTGCCGGTGTCGCGGCGGAGCCGGAAGACCTGAGTGGCACCGGGGAAGAGGGTGTCGTCGGCGGGCGCGGTGCGGATGGTGCGGCGTTCGGTGCGGCTGTGCCCGCGGCTTTCCTCGCTCGCGGTGGTCTGGGTGAAGTCGGCGTCCGCGCCGGTCAGCAGTCTGTGGGCGGCGGCCTGGGCGAGCGGTTGGTTGCCTTTGAGGATGAGGACGTAGTGGCTGTTCAACGGGCCGGTGATCAGGCGGGCGGTCTTCGTGGTCGTGTGCAGGGCGTCCATGGTGAACACCCAGCCGGTCAGGTCGAGTTGAGTGAGGAGGGTGCGGGCGGCCTCGCCCTCGCCACGCTTGTCGGGGACCTGGGCCTGACCCAGGACCGCGCCGCTGGCATGGTTGACCGCGCCGACCAGGAAGACCCGCCCGTTCTGGGTGCGGGCACCGGTCAGGGCCTTGCCGTCCACTGCGGCGGCGGGCAGTAGCCCGTCGGGGACGGGGTGCTTCGCCGCACACCGGGCCACGCGGCGCTGTTCGCGTTCCACCGGCCCCGGGGTGGCGGGGATCTCGGGCACGCGAACGGCGCCACGCGCCAGGTCTGTGGTGTATGCGCAGGTCACGGTGTCCAGGGCGGTGGCGTCCAAGCCGGCGAGGACCCGCCGGAAGGTCCTCTCGCTGGGTACGAGGTAGCGGCTGGTCAGTGGGTCGTAGCGGGCGCCGATCCGGCCCAGTTTCGCCTGCGGCGCTCGGGTGCACCACTGCCAGATCGCCGCGATCGAGTCGCCGCCGATGACGAGCGTCGCGCACGCGGTCAGTGCCAGGACCACTGCGAGGGCATGGCGTCGCCCACGCTTCGCGCGCCGGTCCGGGACCTGCCGCAACCTGCTGACCAGCGCGGATTCTGCCTCCGCGGGGTCCGCCGTGAGTTCGGCCTCCCACGAGGCGAAGCTCGCGAGTTGGCCAACAGCGGGAAGGATCAGCGAAGATACGGGCACGAGCGCGACTCCTGTGACGATCTTTTGGCCTCAAGACCTGGAAGATCATCAGAAGTCGCGCTCGTTCTGCAACCGGACCCCTCAAACCGGAACAGAACACCTCATGAGGGAACTACGCCTGGGCCGTGTACCGACGGGGGCTTCGCTTGGATGGTCTCAGTTCTGGTCTCGTTCGCCCCCGTCCGACGCCGTTCGAAGGCGCCGCCGCCCTCAATTCCGCCACAGGTCAGGACACCCATGGCCCCCGCCGAACCCCCATGCGAACATTTGGAAAGCGTGTTGGGGGCAACCCCTCACGAGTTCGAATCTCGTATCCTCCGCCCAGCCTCACCGGGCTGAACGTAGGGCCCCACCGCTCCGGCGGTGGGGCCCTACGTCGTTCGTGGCCTCAGTTTTGGTCTACCTTCTTCCCGCGCGAGGCGTACTTGGTCTCCACCGCGTCCAGGGCGGCGACGGAGGAGGCGTCCCAGATGTGCGCCTCGGACAGGTCGACGACCACGTCGTCGGGGTCGCCCGCGTAGTCGAACTGGTGGACCAGATCGTTGGAGGACGCGAAGAACAGCTCACCGTGACGGCGTAGACGACCTGGGTGCTGTCGGGGTCGGTGACGCTGGGGTCGGTGACGCTGGGGTCGTTGACCCGGTGGGCCACGCGGCGGGCGAAGGCAGGCCGCCCCGTCGCGCAGGGACGGGGCAGGGCCGAGAGGCCGGATACCTCCGAGGGCCCCCGGTCGGACCTCATCGCCCGGAAGTCTGTGGGAACACCGAGCCCGGTCAGGGCGCTCCTCGCGAGGGAGGCGGTGCGTCTTCCCCTTCAACAGACACTACCCTGACGTGAAGGACGAGTGTGACCATCGAGCTGCGCATCACAGGTGATCTCACGCAGGAGCCCTGTGCTGGGCATCACTCACTCAGCCTTGGGTTGCGCATCCAAAGAAGTCTCGGAGCCTGGGGTTGATCGCGACTCCTCGCTGGAGGAGCCTTCGCAACCGGCGACGCTGCACCAGCGACGGCGCCCGCTCTCATCGAGGAACAGCCAGCCGCAGTCCGCCCCCGGGCACGCGCGGAGGGTGAAACGACGCGGGTCGGCGAGCAGTTCGGCAGCGCTCAGCGCGACCGCGCCGAGCGGGAGGCGCAACCCCTGGGCCGGGGACGAACGCCAGCGGGCCAGGCCGTCCGGCCCGAGCCCGAACCGCGCGCCCGCGGAAGCTTCCTCGACGGCTCGGGACACCGCCGCGAAGGCGGCACCGTCCCCGGGGCGCGTGAGGCACGTGTACAGACTCCCGCGGAACTGCCGGGTCTCGCGCAGTACGGCGGCGGCCCCGTCCGGGCTCTCCTCGGCCTGCTCGAGTAGACGGCTGACGGCAGCCTCGTCGGCGAGACCCAGGTGACCCGTCCACACGGCGAGGGTCGTGTAGGTCCGCAGCCACTCCGAGCCGGGCAGCGGCGGGCCGCCCCAGCCCGCGTGGGTGTTGCAGAACTCGAGCGCCGGGTGTCCACTCGTGGGCCACGGCAGGAACTCGCCGCGGACCCGCACGGCGTGAACGGGTGCCGCCCGGCGCTCCAGACCCGGGTCGCCGGACAGCACCCGGTCGTGCAGCCGTTGCAGCTCCGGTCCGGGCTCGACCCCGAACTCCGTCACCAGCGCGCCACGGGTCTCCCGGTAGAGCGCGAGGGCGTCGGCCTGCCGGTCGCTGCGGTAGAGGGCGGTCATGCGGGCGGCGACCAGCCGCTCGCGTTCCGGGTGCCGACGGGTCGCATCGCGCAGCTCGGCCACCACCCGGTCATGCACGCCGAGCGCGAGCTGCGCCTCCGCCCGCTGCTCCAGCACCCGCATCCGCAGCTCCGTGAGGTGGCCGCCGATCCGTTCGCGCAGCAGGTCGTCGGCGAGATCCGCGAGCAGCTGCCCCTGCCACAGGGCCAGCGCCTCGTCGTAGCGGCGCACCTGCTCCGTCCGGTCCTGGGCGATCTCTGCGCGGGCCGCCAGGCGTACGAACTCCCCGGCGTCGACGACGTGATCCGCCGGCTCGACGGCGTACCCGTCGTGCCGCGTCTCGACGCGTACGCCGAGCGGGGACAGCCGGGCGCGCAGCCGACCGACGTAGGTGTGGACGGTACCGCGGGCGGACGCGGGCGCAGCGTCGCTCCACAACAGGTCGATGAGGCGGGCTGTGGTCACGGCCCGCGGTGCGTGCAGCAACAGGATGGACAACAGACACCGTTCCTGGCGGCGGCTGTCCACCAGGACCTGACGCCCCTCGTGTGAGGCGCGGAACGGGCCGAGAAGTTGGAAGTGCATAGCTGCGGCAGCCTAACCGCCCGCGGTACGGGTGCGGGTGGTCAGAATCTGGTGAGCGGGCCGGTGGATCGTGGGCGATGAAGGGCTGCAGCGCGCGCCGGGGTGGGGGCGGTACGCGCTGCGGCCTTCGTCCACCCCTCGCCGGTCCCGGAGCGACACCGAACGGGACCGGCAGGAGGCGAGGGGGACCAGACCACGCCCGATCCGGGCTCGGGAAAAGGAGAAGTCGTTGCGCCGAACAGCCGTCCTCGCTCTCGCTCTGTCCGCCGTCCTGCTTGTGACGGTACCCGCGTCGGCATCACCGGCCGGCGCCTCGGGCACCGCTCCCGGGGCCGTGTACGCCGACACCGGTCTGCGGAACGGGGGCCGCTCCGGCGGGGGCTGGGAGCCCGCGCCTTCGGCGCCGTGGAACATGCCGGCCGGTGCTCGTTGCGACTTCGCCGTACACGGCGAAGCAGTCGTCGACGAGGTCGTGCAACGCGTGCTGCAGACGCACCCCGACGGTTCGCCGAAGCTCGTCGCCTACCAGGGCGCCCTGGTCGTTCGCGTCACCAACATCGCGACGGGCGCGTACCACGACGCCGATGCCGGCGGCGCGGCCCTGGTGGAGTACCGCTTGGACGGCTCCCAGTTCTGGCACGTGCTCGGCCCCGTCCTGGTGGGGTTCGCACCGCACAAGGGCAACATGCCGCGCGGCCTGTACATCGTGGACGGGGCCTACGTCATCGACATCGGCGCCGACGGCTACAAGCGCGTCGAGATCGCCCAGGCTACTACCACCGACCTCTGTGCCCTCGTCGACTGAACGGGACCCTCGCCGAGGGCGTCCTGCGAAGTGCAGCCGCCCGGGCGGGCGTTCAGACGCGGGCCTGGGAGGCCACCATCGCCCGCAGGGCGCGGGTGAGGGGCGTGTCCTGGGTGAAGTCGACGCCCGGGGGCAGTTGGACGAGGTCGCCGTGGGCCAGCAGCAGGACGTCGCAGCTGCCGGACTCGGCGCCGCCGGGAGCGGAGAACCACGCGCGGTAGGCGCCGGCGGTGGTCTCCTCGTTCCCCCGGGTACGGCGGCCGACTTCGGACATCACGTCGTCCACCCCGGTCAGGCCCTCGATGCCGGCGAACGGAACGGTGAGGACGGGCTCCTCGACCAGGCGGACCCGCGGCGGCTCGTTCGGCGGGGTGCCGGGCAGGAGACCGCGTCCGTGGCGCGCGTAGTACAGCAGGCTGTGGGCGGAGTCGATGCCGCCGACGAAGGGCCGGTCGAAACTGAACCGGCGGACGCCGGCGATCTGTTCGTGCGGGATGCGGGGATCGGTCGCCTCCGGCCAGCACACGTCGTCCGTACCCGCCTCCCGCCAGGGCACGTACCGCCGGATGTCGTCGGAGGGGGACGGCGGCAGCAGCTCGATGCCGAAGCGGGACGGGTCCTTGGCCACGATGGATCCCGGCGTCAGGCTGAAGACCCCTATTCCGGCGGTCGTCCAGAGTTCCTCGTGATCACGGAGGAAGTCGTAGGTGGCCAGCGCCTCCTCGGTGGTCTCGGTCGGGAAGCCGGTGAAGCCCATCATCTGGGCGGCGATACCGTTGCGCGCCAGCTCGGCCAGCACGCCCGGGACATGGGCGATGCCCACCCCCTTGTCGATGAGTCCGAGGATGCGCTGGGTGCCGGACTCGTAGCCGAAGGAGACCGCCACACAGCCCGACGAGGCGAGGAGTTCACCGACCCCCCGCTTGGGGAAGGTGCGTTCCAGGCGCAGTTCGGCTGCCCACCGCACCTCGGTCGGCGACTCGGCGAGCGCGGCCGCGAGGGTGCGCAGGTAGCGCGGCGACATCGCGTCCACCGCGAAGTAGACCGTGCGGCCGAACCGGGTGATGTTCCGGAGGTCCTCCAGCACGGCCTCCACGGGGCGTTCCCGCGAGGGCGAGGTGGGGCGGTCGGTATTGAGGCCGTAGTCGCAGAAGGTGCACTTGTTCCAGTAGCAGCCGCGGGTGGGGCTGTAGAGCACCACGGGCTCGGGGGACCAGTACCGGTCCCAGTCCCACACGTCGTACGCGGGACCGGCGAGCGTGGCGACGCTGCCGTACGTGATCCGCGGATCGGGCCGGCCGCGGGTCATGACGCCGCCGATCCGGTCGAAGCCGGTGCCGTCCCGGAGCGCGTCGAGGATGCCGACGAACGGGGCCTCCCCCTCACCGGGAACGACGAGGTCGGCGTCCTGGAAGACCCGCCACATCGCCTCCCGGTCCTCGGTGTACTTCACCACGTCACCGACCTCGGTGCCGCCGAAGACGATGACGGTGCCGGGCAGCGTCTCGCGGATCAGCCGCGCCATCCGCAGGGCGACAGGCAGTTGGGAGGTGTAGTTGACGGACAGGCCTACGACGCTCCAGGGCCGCTCACGCAGTCGTGCGCAGAACTCCTCGGTGAGGTAGCCGTCGAAGGGCGCGGCGACCGCTGCGACGGCCTCGGGGTCGGACAGGTCGGCGGTGCTGCACAGGTTGACCGTGGCCTTGGGCCGCATCGAGAACCCGTCGAGTGTGCCGGGTGGCATACCGAGGGAGATGAGGTCCCACCACCGGGTCATCACGGCGACGGCCTGCGCGTAGGTGGGCGGGTGGTAGAAGAGCTCGGGGTCCTTGAAGACGGCGACGGCGTCGCGGGCGGAGGTCTCGGTCAGGCCTTCGGCGGCCAGCGCGAGCCGGTACCGGATCTCCTGGCGCCGGGTGGGCGGCACCGGGCCGCTCTCCACCTCGGCCCGGAGCTTGCGCGCCGCTTCGATGGCGGCACCGAACACCTCGGGGCGCGCCAGGTACTCGAACGCGTCGAGATTGGCGTCCACGCAGGCGTACGCGGTGTGTCCGGCTTCCCGCGCTGCGCCCACCAGGTACGGAATGGAGTGGTAGGGCGTGGTCGGATCGGTCACGGGCGGGTTGACCAGCAGATAGGAGACGTCTCCCGTCTCCCGCCCTCCGCGGCCTCCGGACCTGGCCGGCTGCAATAGTTCCACGGGAACGAACACACTCATCCCTGCGACTCCTGACTGCTGTCGTGCCACGGGTTGGTGGAGCGGGTATGCGGAAGGTCCGGTGCCGTGTGCTGGCCCGGCGGGCCGCCGGAGCGCACCCGAGCCGTCTCGGTGACCGCCTTCGGTTGACGGCTTCCGGACGAGTCGGCGAGCCGCGGTGCGGCGCGGCTCACGGGAGTGGGGGCCGCCGGTCCCGCCGGATGGAGCGAAGCGGACGCGACCGCCGTTCGGAGAGGGGCCCGGTCAGGTGCGACCGCCGTCGGCGCCGGACCGTTCGCCGCGTACTCGTCGCCGGCCCGGTACTCCCGGAACGCCCTCTGGGTGAGGGCCGCCAGTACCGCGAGGGCGATCGCGGCTCCGGCGGTCGGGAAGAAGGGTGACGAGCCGAGGTGACGTACTCCGAGGCCGGCGACGGCCACGGAGACCGGGAAGGTACCCATCACGGCCAGCATCACCAGGCTCATCACCCGGCCGATGAGGGCGCTGGGCGCCCACACCTGGAGCATGGTCACCGCCACGATGTTCTGCCATCCGCTCGCGGCGCCGTAGACGCACAGGCAGAGCGCCGCGCCCACCAGGCCGCCCGCGTACGGCGTCGCGGCGAGCGCCGCCCCCATGACGAGGGCGAGCGTGCCGAAGAGGTAGGCGGGCGACTGTGCGGTCCGGGCGCGCGCGGCAAGCAGGGAACCGCCGAGACCGCCGAGGCTCAGGCAGGTGAGCAACGTGCCGTATCCCGCAGCTCCCATCCGGTCGTGGGCGAGGTCGGGCAGCGCGACCTCGATGGTGCCGTAGAAGGCCAGGTTGCTGATCAGCGCCACCACCATGACGACGTGCAGCAGCCGTCCCTTGCGCAGGAGTTCACCGAAGGTGGGGCCGCTGGGTACGGCGGGGGCGGCGTCGGACGCCGCGGGCTCGGTGCCCTCCGCGGGCTCCGTGCGCGACCCCATCCGGAAGAGGACCACGGCCGAGACCACGAAGGACGTGGCGTCGGCAGCGAGCGCGGGCCACGCCCCGAACGTCGCGACCAGGGCGCCTCCCGCGGCCGGGCCGATCAGCCCGCCGCACTGGTTGACCATGGTGGACAGGGCGTTGCCGCGCGCGAGGTCGTCCTTCTTCAGCAGGGAGGGCAGCACGGTGTAGGAGCAGGGGATGAAGATCCCGGATCCCACTCCCAGCACCACGGCGATGGGGGCGAGTTGGGCGAGGGTAGGCGTACCGGCGAAGGCGAGGACGGCCAGGGTGCCGACTGCCGCCGCCCGTGCGGCGTCGGCGACCAGCATCACCCGCCTGCCGCCGAACCGGTCCGCGGCCATGCCGCCGAGGGGGATGGTCAGTACGCGGGGGATGCCGTAGCAGGCGAGCACCGTGCCGAGCAGCACGGTGCCCCCGTCGCCGGAGAGGATCAGCCAGGGCAGGGCGACCGCGTAGCAGAAGTCGCCGAAGGTCGATGCCGCCTGGCCGGCGAGCAGCAGCCGGAAGCCGCGTACCGCGAGCGGTCCGTCGGCGAAGGCCGTACGCAATCGTGCTGCGGCAGCTGCCACCTGTCCTCCTCGGGTGCGTGCGCGGTGGTGTGTGCTCGGGCGGGTTCCGGGTTTCCGGCCGGCTCGACGGTCGGCCGGGGCGGTGGCCCCCGGTGCTGCGACGGCGGTTCAGGCGGGGCGTGCGCCGTACGGGAGCCCGGGGCCTCGGCGAAGGCGCTAGGTGCCGTCCCCGTCCAGTGGGAGTCGGCAGAACTCACCCACCATCGCGGCCACTGTGGACGGCGGGGGCAGGCCGCAGCTCTCCTGCATGTCCCTGGTGGCGATCTGCCAGGCCTTGACCGGTACCGGCTCGGCCACCACGTGCCCGTCGGTACGCAGCCGGGCCACGTTGCGGCGTACCGGTGGGCGCTCCCACATGCGCCGGTTCATGCTGGGGAAGAAGAGAACGGACCGCTCGTGGGCGAGCAGCACCGAGCTGAGCAGCCCGGAGGCCAGTCCGTGCGCGGCCTGGCCCAGCATGTTGGCGGTCGCGGGGAGAACCACGACCCGGTCGGCCCAGGTGGCGAGTGCGACGTGGCCGGCTGTCAGTTCGTCCTCCCCGTCGCAGTACACCTGCTCGCACACCAGCCGTACCGTCGAGGCCGGCAGCAGGGCTGCCGCCGAACGGGTCATGATCACACGGATCTCGGCGTCCATGCCTCCGCTCAGGCCCAGCAGGTACTGCGGCAGCGCCAGCACATTGCCCGAGCCGCACACCCCGAGCAGGATGCGCGGTCGGGAGGCGTCGTGCCTCGGTGCCGTGGCCAGGGATTCGGCAGCCGTGCCGACAGGGGGGTCGGCGCTCATCGGGCGATGACGGCGTCGTCGGCCGCGGGACTCAGGCCACCGCCGGCGGCCAACAGGTCGAGACGTTCCTGGACGTTGAACTTGTAGCTGGGGCACGGTGGGTGGCCTTCACCCCACGCCTTGGGGCAGGAGCCTCCGCAGGTGGGCATGAAGACGCAGCCCGTGCACCAGCTGCCGCCCTGTTCGATGTCGTCGTTCCACCGGTCGAAGGCGCCGAGGGGGCGGCCGGTCCCGGTGCCCGCGTTCTCGATGTGCACCAGAGCCTGGGTGCGTTCGGCTTCCGGAACGAGCGGATGCTCGCTGCAGGAGAAGATGTTGCCGGTGCTGCTGATGATCTCCGAGGACCTGGTGGTGGCCGGACATACCACCTTCTTGGCGCTGGTGGGCAACAGCCGCACGCCGAGGCCGTGCTGGAGCAGCAGTCGCAGCCAGCCCGCTTCGCGTTCGGCGAAGTTCCTCTTGGACACCTCGACGGCCGACACGTCGTTGCCCCAGGAATGCACGGGAACGATCGAGAAGGTGACGTTCGGACGGGCGAAGCCGAGCTCCGCCATGAGCTCGATGTAGCGGGGGACGGCGTCCTGGTTGTGGGTGTCCACGTTCGTGCGGAAGGTGAAGTGCGCGCCGCGCAGTTCGGGGACGTCGAGGGTGGCGCGGACCGTGTCGACGATGCGCCAGAAGGAACCGCGGCCGTTCTTCAGCGGGCGGTGCGCGTCGTGGACGGCCGGTGGCCCGTCGACGGTGATCTCGAAGTGGGTCACGCCGCAGACCCGGATCAGGTGGTCGACGTTTCGCGCGGTGAGCAGCGACCCGTTGGTGACCAGGACCGAGCTGTACGTGACGTCGCGTTCGGCCGCCGCCGCCACGAACTGAGGGGCCAGGTCGCGGATGACGGGGTAACCGACCATCGGCTCGGCGCCGAACCAGTCGATCCGCATGCTGCGGGTGGCCGGGGCGGAGATCGCGCGCAGTACGCGGTCGCGGATCCGGTCACGGTGGTTGGACGGCAGGCCGCCACGGGTGTGCTGCTGGCCGCAGTAGGTGCAGCCCATGTTGCAGTAGGAGGTCGGCAGCAGAGCGATCTGGACTGCCGAACGGTCCCGGGACGCCGCCCGGTTGCGGTCGAGCACGGCGGACAGTTCGGTCTCGCCCCGCGGGACGAGCACTTCGGCGTCGCGCAGCACCTTCCGCCAGCCCGGTGTCATCGCGCCGGGGTCGCCGGACTCCAGGGCCCTTGCGGTGTCCGGGTCGACGGCGAGGAGGGTCGCCGTCCGGGTGCCGTAGGCAAGCCGCACACGGACGCCGGACTTCTCGACGTACGTGTGGTCGCTCAGCACCAGGTAACGGCTCACCTGTTCCGTCACGGGCTCCATGACACGGTCCATCCGGGGTCCCTTCAGCCTTGCGGAGCCGCTGCCTGGCGGCACGACTGCGGCGATCGGGCCGGGCCCGGCCCGGGGCAGGTGTGCCACCGGGCCGGGAACCGGTCGTCGTCCTCCCACGGCCGGCGAGCCGGAACGGGGACGAGGCGATCCGTCCCCGCGGGAGGGCGAGCGGTGTCGTCGGAGGGCGAGGTCAGCAGACGACGTTGGTGTTCGAGTCCGCCACCTGGCCTTCGACCGCAGCGGACACGGCGTTCAGCCGGGTCTGGATCGAACCGAGGACGGAGACCTCGTCCGGGCTGAGGGACGCGAAGACCTCACGCTCGGGTTCGGAGAGCAGGTCGACGGGGGTACCGGCGCTGCGGAGGGTTTCCAGGGGCTCGTGAGACATGCCTGACTCCTTCGGGAGACGGTCACCGAGTTGGTGTACCGAAAGGCTGCGCTCGCCCGCCGGATGCTTCCTATCCCTCAATCGACTACGAATTCACGGGCCCCGGCATCCCGCTCCCGGCCGGCCTCGCGATCCTTGTCAGCTCCGTGTCCATCGACTCGCGGCCACGCGTCGCTCCTTCTTCACATGCGGGTTCCGCCGAGAGGGTCGGTGCTCGTGGACAGCCCAACAAAAAACCATAAACAGGTCGGTATCGGACGTTCGTGGGCGGGCAGAGTTGCGAACATCTTGTGCAGAGCGCCCTGTTGTCGAGGACATGGCACGCAGCTACTCTGGGCCCCGTGGGTGACGAATTACGCACACAACTCACCACTTCACGTATCTGTTCCGAAGTGAAGGATTTGACCGGACGTGAAATTCGGATAGCCGCCCTCGTGGCTTCCGGTGCGTCCAACCGTCGAATCGCCAAAGAACTCAGCATCAGCCCGCACACGGTCGCCGCGCACCTGTGCAACATGCTCAGGCGGACGGGCACGGCCAACCGCACGGAACTGATCGCGCGACTCTACGCGCGGGGACTGCTGCTCCAGGGAGCCTGGCCTCCCGTCCCCGTGGACGAGGCGCAGCGGCGGGCCGGGCAGGCGAACACGCAGGGCGAACAGAAGCCGGACGGAGCCGGTCCGGTCCCGTCCGCCGTCCCGGCCGCGTCGGCCGGGTCGGTGGTTTCAGTCAGCACGGCCAGTCCGGTGCCCATCGCATCCGGCCGGCCGCACCACGGGAACGAGGTGCAGGTACCCATGTCCTTCGATGCCTTGCAAGCCCTGCGAGAGGCAGGCCACCCCGTGGACCTGCTCGCAACTGATCAACGCTCCGTCCTCTCGGAGCTGAGCGAACTGGAGGTCCAGGTGCTCAACACGGTGAAGGAGCGCCTCGAATCCGCCGCCGGAGAGGTCGAGGGACAGGATCTCAAGCTCCTGTGAACACCCCTGCGCGGTGCGGGGCGTGCCGCGCGCCCACACCCGACCGGGCACGCTTCTGCCCGGAGTGCGGCGCCCCGCTGGCCGGCCGAGCCCCGACCGCGGAGAGCCGGAGACTCGTCACCGCCGTCTTCGTCGACCTGGTCAGTTCCACCGTGCTCGCCGAGTCCCTCGACCCCGAGGCGCTGCGCCGCACGATGGACCGGTACTACGCGACGTGCACCACCGCGGTCGCCGAACATGGCGGTGTCGTCGAGAAGTTCATCGGCGACGCGGTGATGGCCGTCTTCGGTGCCTTCGTCAGCCACGACGACGACGCTCTGCGGGCCGTACAGGCCGCATGCACCATCCGAGAGGCCCTGGCCGAGCTCAACGCCGGTCTGGAGCAGGCGGTCGGCGTGCGGATCGACATCCACTGCGGCATCGCCACCGGCGAGGCTGTGGTCTCCGGTGCGGCGAACGGCGGTGCGCGGGTCGTGGGCGACGTGGTCCACACCGCTGCCCGCCTGCAGTCCCAGGCCCGGCCGCACGAGATTCTCATCAGCGACGAGACGGCGCGTCTGGTCGGCGCATGGGTCCGACGGGAGGCGGTCGGTCCGCTCCACCTCAAGGGCAAGCGCGAACCGGTCACGGCGTGGCGCGTCGTCGGACTGCTCGACGCCCCCGACCAGGAGGACCTGACTGCCATGATCGGGCGGGAGGACGAACTCGCCCGCCTGAACGACGCGTTCACCGTCGCCTGCCGCACCCACCGCGGACGGTTGGTGACCGTGTCTGGCTCGGCCGGGGTCGGCAAGTCGCGCCTGGTCCGGGAGTTCCTGCGCGGCCCGCCCGCGGGGCAGGCGACCGTTCTGAGCGGAGCCTGCCAGCCGTACGGATCCGGACTCGTGCACCGGCCGCTCGCCGAAGCCGTCCGGTCGCTCCCGGGCGGCTGGGAACAGGCCGTAGCCCTTCTGGAGGAACACCATGTGAACGCCGCCAGGGCGGTCACCGCGCTGGGGGTGGCGCTCGGAGCGCGGGAGGAGAACAGCCTGCCGGTCAGCGTGACCGAGATCGGCTGGGCCTTCCGCTGCCTGCTGGAGGTGCTGGGCCGGCGCAGCCCGCTCGTCCTGGTGCTGGAGGACGTCCACTGGGCCGGGCCGACCCTGCTCGACATGATCCGGGAGACCGCCGAGGGGGTCCGCGACGCCGACGTCCTGGTGGTGTGCCTGCGACGTCCCGACGAGGCTCCGGGCGGCCCACCCGGCACCGCCTCCGGCCGGCGGAACACCACCTCCGCCCCGTACCCGGTGCCGGACCGGTCCGCCGAGCTGACACTCGGCCCACTGTCCTCCGAGCAGACCGCCGAACTCGTGGCGCGGCTGGCCGACCGTTCCGAGGTCACCCCGCAGTTGGCCCACACCAGCGAGGAGACCCTCGCCTGGGTGGTCCGGGAGTGTGACGGCAACCCGCTGTTCGCCGAGCTGCTGCTGGAAGACCTGGCCGACGGGCGTTCGGCGGCCCGCGGCCTGCCGACCTCGATCCGGGTGCTGCTGACCGTCTGGCTGGACCGGCTCCCCGAAACCGACCGTGCCGTCCTGGAACGCGCCGCAGGGGCGGGCGGTTCCTTCACGTCCGAGGACGTGCGGGCGCTGGCGGCCGATTCGCCCGGCCTCACTTCCCACGTCGTGCACACCGCCGTGGGCCGGCTGCTGGCCTCGGGCGCGATCCGGCCCGCCGGGCACCCGGACCGGTACCGCTTCACCCGCCTGCTGGCCCGCGACACCCTCTACGAGATGACGTCCAAGGCGCGGCGTGCGACCTGGCACGCCCTGCTCGCGGACCGGATCGAGGCTGCGCACGGCGGCACGACCGCCGGAACCGACCTCGCTCACCACCTGGAGTCGGCCTGCCGGCTGCTCGTCGAAGTGCATCCGGGCGACGCCGCGCTGCCCGCACTGACCCTGCGTGCCTCCCGGGCGCTGGTGGCCGAGGGCTACCTGGCTCTCGAACGTCGCGACCTGCCCAGCGCGGTGGGCCTGATGGAACGCGGCCGGACCCTGGTACCGGACGGACAACCGGAACACCGTGTGCTCGCGGTGCGGATCGTGGACGCCTGCGCGGCACTGGGCCGCTGGGACGAGGCGCGGAAAGCCGTCGCCGTAGCCGAACTCCGATGCGGCGGCGAGCCGTCCACCTTGCGCACCTGCGCCATCCTCCGCCGGACGATCGCACTGCGAACCGGTGAGGACCTGGGAAGCGCTTGCGTGGACACACCGCCCTCCGAGGACGACCACCTGGGCTGGTGCCGGTCCCACCAGCTCTCCTCCTTGAGGCACTTCGCCGCAGGACGGATCGGAGCAGCGGAGGACGCCGTACGCGACGCCCTGGAGCGCGCCCGGACACTCGGCGACACCTACGAGGAGAACCGGTTGCTGGCCTCCCTGTGCGAACTGACGCAGTGGTCGCCCACCCCTCTCCCCCGGGCCATCGCGCTCTGCGAGGAACTTGCCGCACGGTTCGACGCGGACCGGTCGCTGCTCGTCCCGATCCTGCTCACTCGGGCCCGGCATCTCGCACTGGCCGGCGACCTCGACGAAGCCCTCGCGGACATCGTCCGGGCGCGACGGCACTGCGCCGACCTCGGCCTGGTGCTGGGCGCCGTCGCCGCCGACCAGACCGCCGGCCTGGTGGAGTCGCTGCGGGGCGCCCACCGGACGGCCGCCCGTCGGTACACGGCTGCGGCGCGGCGTCTGGGCGAGCTCGGCCAGACCACGACCGCCGCCACCCTGACGGTGTATGCGGCCCGCGAGCACTTCCGGGCCTCCGACCCTCGGTACGCGGCCGGGATTCGCGTCACCGCGGACGCCGTCCTGGAGACGCACGCACTCGCGGTCCGGCACGCCCTGCTCGCCCACGTCGCCGCCCGCGCGGGCGACCGGGGAGGCGCCGCCACGGCCGTCGACCACGCCGCC
>KI547038.1:527985-540030 GCA_000497405.1 Streptomycetaceae bacterium MP113-05
GGCGGCGCTGGAACGCACCGACGACCCGTTCCTGGCGGGCGACGTCTGGTTCGAGGCGGCCCGCGCGCTGCACACCGCAGGGCACCGACCTTCCGGCCGGCAGGCCGCGCACCGAGCCCTGGCCGCACTGACGGCCAAGGGTGCACTGCTGCCCGCCGCCACGGTCCGGACCTGGCTGGCCGCCACCGCATCGGAGACCGAGCACCCCGCCGCACCGGAAACCGCCTCCGGGGAACCCGCCGCCCTGCCGGAGGCACACGGCCGCAGGCCCGGACGAGAGGATCCGCGATGACCACTCCGCCCTGGCGAAGTCCCACGCAGAGCTATACCCGGGGCCTCCCTGCCTGGGGAGCGGCGACCAGCACCGGAACGCAGGAGGATTTCGCGGCCGTCGCGATGGAGGGCGTGTCCCGCGAATGGGCGTGGGGCGGATCGGACGGCGGGGGCGTGCGCGTCTGCGTGGTCGACAGCGGTGTGCAGGCGGGCCATCCGCTGGTCGGCGACGTCGAGCAGTCGCTGACCACGGTGGACAACGGCGCCGGCGGGGTGGACGTGATCGCCTGCGACGCGGAGGACCGCGCCGGCCACGGCACGGCCTGCGCCGGGGTGATCCGCTCGCTGGCCCCCAATGCCTCGGTGTCGTCCGTGCAGGTACTCACCGACGGGAAGGCGGGCAGCGGTGAAGCCCTGATCGCCGGCTTGGCCTGGGCGATCGACGAGGGTTTCGACGTGATCAACCTCAGTCTCGCCACGACGCGCCCGGCGTTGTCCGCCCGACTGCACGAGCTGGCCGACCGCGCCTACTTCAGGCGCTGCACACTCGTGGTCTCCGCGCACAACCGGCCCGTGCACAGCTTTCCCTGGTCCTTCGCTTCTGTCGTCTCGGTCGCAAGTCACGACGAGGACGACCCGATGGCCTACTACTACAACCCGGCGCCACCCGTGGAGTTCCACGCCCGCGGGGTGCGGGTCCCGGTCGCCTGGCCCGGTGGCGGAACCCTCCGCTCCACGGGCAACAGCTTCGCGGCACCCCACATCTCGGGCCTGTGCGCGCTGGTGCTGGCCAAGCACCGGTGGCTCACGCCCTTCCAGCTGAAGACGGTCCTGTTCCTGTGCGCCGGCAACGTGGCCGGCCGATTCGGAGGTACCCATGAGCCTGTCCGGTGAGGTCGCGGCGTCCACCGAGCGGCAACTCCTGCAGTCCGTCGTCCGCGTGGCCCGGCACGCGTTCGGAGCCGCGGCCTCCTCGATCTTCCTCGTCGACACGGGAACCCGTGAGCTGGTCTTCGAAGCGGTCTCCGGCAAGGGGGACGACACGCTCGTCGGCTCCCGCTTCCCCGCGGGAACGGGCATCGCGGGCTGGGTCGCCGCCTCGGGACAGTCGATGCTCATCGACGACCTGCGCGAGTCCGAGCACTTCTCCGGTCCGGCCGCGGCCTCCACCGGCTATGTGCCGGACAGCATCATGGCGGCTCCGCTGTTCAGCGACGACAGGTGCATCGGGGTGCTCGAGGTACTGGACCGGGGGGCAGACGGCGTACGCGAGATGGCCGACGTGGCACTGCTCGACCTGCTCGCCGACCAGGCCGCGCTGAGCCTCGAGCTGCTCACTCGGCTGCGCTCCGCGGCACCGCCCGACGTGCGGTCCGACAAGGCACTGCGGCTGCTGACGATGACCGAATCGCTGCTGGCCGACGTCCGTGACTGATCCCTGCGTGCTGCTCCTGACCCGGCGCGGCGACCGGGAGGCGACCGGGCTCGCCCTCCTGCTGAGGCGCGTCGGGGTCCCGGTGAGACGCCTCGACGCGGACGGCCTGGAACACGCTGAGATCTTCCTCGGGCCGGGTCCCGAAGTGGCGGTGAACGATGCGGTGTTCGCGCCCACCGTGACCTGGGTGCGCCACTTCTCACTGCGGGCCGCGCCACGCACCCGCCCGGACGGCGAGCAACTGCTCCACCAGGACTCCTGGACGACCCTGGCAGAGCACCTGCCACTGATCTCGGGCGTCACGCTCGGCGACGACGACCCGGGCCAGATGTGGCAGCGCGCACAGGCGTCCGCCCTCGGCGTCCGCATCCCGGACGGCCTGGTCACCACCGATCCGGTCACGGCTGCTGCACGGCTGCCCACCTCCCGCCGTTACGTCGTCAAGGTCCTCGACCGCCACTATGTGGAACCCGAGCCCGGCAGGTTCACGTGGTTCCTGCCGCACGTGGTGGACGCGCCGCTGCCGCTCAGGTCACTCGGACTGCCCGACGGAACACCTGTGATGGTTCAGGAGTACGTCGAGCACGACACGGAGTTCCGGGTCTACGTCGTCGGCACCGACGTCATCGCCTTCGAAGTGGCCAAGGACGACCCGGGGGACGTCTGGCGCCACCCGGAGCGCGTCCGGGTCCGCCCCTCCGCCGCCCCGCCCGCCGTCACCGCTGCGGTCCGCAGACTGGCCCGCGCATGGGGCCTGCGCTACGGCGCGTTCGACTTCCTCGTGGACCGGGGAGAACCGGTCTTCCTGGAGATGAACGCGCACGGGGACTGGAGCTGGTTCGAAAGCAGGTCCGGGGTCGACACGGTGACGCGGGCAGCGGCCCGAACCGTGCGGGACCTGCACTGGGCGGCGGCAGGGCGGAGCGGGCCGCCCGCGACGGCAGTCCTGACGTTCCTCGGCGCAGGACCGGACGACTGACACCGGCCGCCCTGCCCGGAAGGCGGACGGGGCGGTCGGCGCACGAGGCAGCCCCGGCACCGTGCGGCCACGCCACCTCACGGTCCCGGGGCCGAGACGGGACCCGCTCAGCCGTCGGGGGAGAAGCGGAGGATTCCGGCAGCCCCGCCGGTCAGACCGGTCCCGTGAGGCACGAGGGCGAAGCCGGCACCGGAACGCGCGGCGGCCCCGATGAGCCGGGCCTCCTTCTCGGCGGCCGTGCCGACTTCCATGAACAGGGTGTCCAGCGCACCGGATTCGGCCGCCTCGAGTACCTGGTCGCTATTCTCCACGGTGTTCCGGTGACCCTGCGCCTCGTGGAACCGGGAAGCACCGTCCTGCTGTTGCTGCTCGATGTGCCGGGTCGCGAGCTGGAGCAGTTCCTCGTCCAGGGCCTGCCGTGCGCGGGAGTCGGTCGCTCCTCTCCGGTCGGTCTCGACCAGGAGAGCGGGGAGCGGCTCGGGCAAGCGGCTGCGCAACGCCGCGCGCCCCTGCACCTCTCCGGCGACGACCACCAGGTCGGGAGAGCAGCCGTCGAGGGCCTCGGTGACGGTGGTCCCGAAGTCCTTGGCGTCCTGGTCCACCACCTTGACGGAGCGGTGCCGGACACGCCGGTGGGGCGCCGACCCGCCTTCCTGCGGAGGGCCGGAGTCCTCCGTCGAACCGACGTCCGTGGCGACGGTCAGCGTGGTGAGCCTGGCCTCCTGCTGGTCCGCGACGGCGAGCAGCACCCGGACCGCACCGGCGGAGTGCCGCACGTAGGAGCCCAGTTCGGGGAGAGGGCTCCAGTGCGCCTGGTCGCCCGTGCCCAGGGATGCGTCCCAGGGCTGGTCCAGTGCGAGACGACCGCCGCCGGAGGCGACGAGCACCCGCCCGTCGGCCTGCTCCTCACCGGCCTTGTCCTGGGAAAGTGCCGCTTCGACGGAGCTGAGAGCGGTCTCTTCGGCGCCTTCGTTCGTGAGCCGCTCGCGGAGGTCGTGCCACCGCAGCCGTACCTGATCCGCCGCGTCCTCGCCGGGCGAGCGTCCTTCCAGGTAGACGGTGGCGAAGGAGGTCTCCTCCTGCGTGTACAGCGAGGCGAGTCGGCTGAGTTCCATGCTGGTGTCTCCTTGGGGGGTGGACTGTGGTGCGCACCGGTCCGCGCAGAAGGGGACGGCCTGCCGCCGGCCGTGTCGTCGAACCGTTCGCGGGGTGCGCCGACGGTCACGCCTGTCGGTTGAAGAGCGGTGCGAAGTCGTCGGGCAGCTGGGTGACCAGGTGCCGGACTGCTCCGGAGGAGATCGCCTGCGGCAGCGTGGAGAGCACGGCGGTGGCGTCCCACTCCGCAGTCCGGGGGCGCGGCCCGAGGACGGCGTCCACCCGACGGTAGAACTCGCCCAAGTCGAATCGCTCTCCGCCTTCACCGTTGCGCAGCGGCTCGTCGAGGGGCGGCGGGAGCTGAGCGGCGACGTCACCGGCCTCGTCAGCGGTGACACGGGCGGCGAGCACGGTCAGAACGGCCCGCGTCACCGTGTGCGCCTGGTCCTGGTCCTGGTACTCCCCGTGGTCGCGGACATGTGCCAGGAACTCGTCGTCACGCAAGAAGAACTACCTCACTCACTGCTTGCTCTGCTGTCTTTGCTGTCCGGTCCGCCTCTTCGACGGCCGGTCTGCCGGGTATCCCCCGGGCGCGGATCGCATGCATCCCCCCGGACGGAATACCGGAACGCCGGCACACCGGAAGAGGGCCGTGGGCCGGGGGGAGACAACAGCCGGGGCCGGCCCGAGCGCCGT
Source organism: Streptomycetaceae bacterium MP113-05 (assembly GCA_000497405.1). GTDB lineage: Bacteria > Actinomycetota > Actinomycetes > Streptomycetales > Streptomycetaceae > Streptomyces. Next base: position 532,464 of record KI547038.1, read on the forward strand.
CGACCCGGCCTCACTTCACCGTCCTGTCAACGGCTGGGGCCGCCCGCCCCGCGCAGAGTGAGGAACGCCTCGTCCACCAGCGACGGCAGGTCGTCGGCGCCGTCGCCGTCCACCCAGCAGGTGAGGGCGGTGGTGAGGGCGGCCAGGGAAGCTGCGGCGAGAACGCGGGTGCTCAGCGTGGCTTCCTCCTGGAGACGGGCAGCGAGGGCGTCGGCGAACAACTGCTCGGTGGCGTACTGGTTCTCCCAGACACGGGCACGCAGCGCCGGTGTCCTGAGGACCAGGCGGGTACGGACCAGGAGTGCTTGCCTGTCGGTGGCGTACACGGTGGCCAGGCCGTGGGACAGAGCCCGGTGCAGGGCGGTGAGCGGGTCCTCGTCCGTGGGGCGTTGTCCGATGAGGCGGACGATCATCGGGTCGTAGTCGTCGCTTTCGACGACGGCTTCCTTCGTGGGGAAGTGACGGAAGAACGTCATGTGGGAGACCCCGGCGGCGGCCGCGATCTCCTCGACGGTGGTGTTCTCGTATCCCTGGCTGAGGAAGAGCCGCAGGGCCTGTTCCTGAAGGGTGCGGCGGGTCTGGGCCTTCTTGCGTGCGCGCAGGCCTGTCGGCGCGGTCGGGGGCGGGTTCACGGCCGTACTTCCTTCTCTCACCGGCATGGTCCGGTCAGGGGCCCCGGCGCGGTCGCCGGGTGTGGTCGTGGCCGAGCATGCGCGTCAGCCACCGGCTCAGTCCGGCCGGCGACGTGCCGCGCCAGGCCAGGTGACCGTCCGGCCGCACCAGCATGACCTGCCGACGTCCGGAGTTGGTGGGGGTCAGCACGGTCACCGTGTCGGACCCGCCGAGGTACCGGCGGGCGGTGGACGTACAGGGATTCTCGCTCATGGTGGGCAGGAGGAGCGCCCAGCGTGAGCGCAGTTCCGCGTGCAGCCGCGTCGGGCACCCGTCCTCCCTGAGGCATTCGAGGTCGGGCACCCGGTCTCCGGCGTGCGGGCCGCCGGCGGGCCGGCCGACGAGGGAGCGGGGTGCCAGCGGACCGTTGCGGTAGGTGACCTTCAGCTGGGACGACTTCTCCCAGATCAGCCGCTGCACCGACGGCCGGTTCATCAACGGGACGAAGACGCGGTCACGCACCGCGCGAGCGAGCGGTGTCTCGCCGACGATCATGCGGGTCATGGCGCTGGTGGATTCCAGTACCTCCTCCGCGATGGGCCGGCGCTCGGCCTGGTACGTGTCCAGCAGCGCGGTCCCGGCCCGGCCGGTGGCGACGAGGGCGAGTTTCCAGGCCAGGTTCTCGGCGTCGCCCAGGCCGGTGTTCATGCCCTGGCCCCCGAACGGGCTGTGGATGTGCGCCGCGTCCCCTCCGAGCAGGATCCGGCCGTGCCGGTAACCGGACGCCAGGCGGCGGTGGATACGGAACGTGGAGGTCCACAGCGCCTCGCGCACCGCGGTGGCCGGGACACCGGCCTGGTCCTCGAGCGCTCCGGCGAGCACGGCCAGCGACGCGTCGGGTCCCAGCTCCTCCGCGGTGCCGGCGGGGGCGGGGGCCATCAGGCGCCACATGTCGGTTCCGGGCAGCGGGAAGGCTCCGATCATGCGGTCGCCGCGCAGCCACACCGAGACGGCGTCGTGGGGCAGAGGCAGCTCTGCGCGCACGTCCGCGAGCAGGAAGCGCTCGATGACGGCGACCCCGGGGAACCCGATCCCCGCCGCCTTGCGCACCCGGCTGTGTGCGCCGTCGCACCCCACCAGCCATTCGGCGCGTATCTGCCCGTCCGCACACCGAACGGTCACGCCCCGACCGTCCTGGTCGACGGCACATACTTCGCGTCCCCACTCCACGTCGACGCCCAGGGAGCCGTCGATTAATAACTTCGGTGTTTTGAGGGGGTGTTGAGTCGTAGGATCTTTGCGTGATGGAGGGGATGGATGTGGCGTTGGCGGAGAAGTTCGACCTGTTGTTGCCGCATCTGGACGAGCGGCGAAGGCGGCTGGTCCTTGGGGCAGACGCGAGGATGCTGGGGCATGGCGGCATCCGCCGGGTGGCGCGGGCGGCCAAGGTGTCGGAGGAGACGGTCTCGCGCGGGGTGGCGGAACTGTCTGGCGGGTCCGGGCCCTCGGACCGGGTGAGGCGGGAGGGCGGGGGTCGTAGACGTCTGCGTGAGAAGTATCCGGGCCTGGTGCCGGCTCTGCTGGCGCTGGTCGAGCCGGATCAGCGGGGTGATCCGGAGTCGCCACTGCTGTGGACGACGAAGTCGACGCGGAAGCTGGCCGCTGAGTTGAGCGCCCAGGGCTTCCGGGTGGGGTCGGACACGGTGGCGGCCCTACTCAAAGAGGAGGGCTTCTCCTTGCAGGGCACCAGCCGGACGACCGAGGGAGTCCGTCATCCCGACCGGGATGCCCAGTTCCACTACATCAACGGTCAGATCCGGGAGTTCACCGGGTCCGGTGACCCCGTGATCAGTGTGGACGCGAAGAAGAAGGAAGTGCTGGGCGACTACGCGGTCATCGGGCGAGAGTGGCACCGCAGCGGTGAGCCGGTGAGGGTGCGGGCCCATGATTACCCCGAGAAGAACGCGCAGAAGGCCGTCCCGTACGGGGTCTACGACCTGTCCGCGGACACCGGCTGGGTGTCGGTGGGCTGTGACGGCGACACCTCCGCTTTCGCGGTGGCCACCCTCCGGCGCTGGTGGGACGGCGAAGGCCGGCACCGCTACCCGCACGCGAGGCGTCTGCTGATCACCGCCGATGCCGGCGGCTCGAACGGCTACCGGGTGAAAGCGTGGAAGAAGGAACTCGCGGACTTCGCCCTCGAGACGGGCTTGGCCGTGACGGTCTGCCACTTCCCGCCCGGCACATCGAAGTGGAACAAAATAGAGCACCGGCTCTTCTCGCGCATCAGCACGAACTGGCGCGGACGCCCGCTGACCAGCCATGAGGTCGTCGTCAACACCATTGGCGCGGTCACCACAAGCACGGGGCTGACCGTCCACGCCGAGTTCGACCCCGGCCCATACCCCACCGGCGTCACCGTGCCCGACGACGTCATGGGACGCCTCCCGTTCACCCCCCACGAGTGGCACGGCACCTGGAACTACACACTGCGTCCCGAGCCCCTCGCCCCACCCGTTCCGCCACCGCCCCGCGATACCTCGTTCGGCCGGTTCCCACCCGGGGACAAGACGCCCGCCTGGCTCCGGCACCCCAGCCTCACCGGCCTGGAACCCGCGGCCTTCGACGACCTCGTCCTCCGCTACCGCGCCTACCTCGCCGAACACCCCCCGGTCCTGCTTCCCGGCAAACGCCCCGACGGCGGCCCCGGCGCCGGCGGCCGGCGCCTGTCCGCCGCCGACCAACTTGTCATCCACCTCCTGAAGAACCGCTGGTCCATGACACAGGCCCCTCTCGCCGAGGCGACCGGCATGTCCAAGAGCAGGATCGGTGCCACCCTCCGGGAAACCACACCCGTTCTCGCTGCCCTCGGCCACACGTGCCCCACCGGTCCTCTCACCGTGACCACGGCCGAACAACTCGCCGCCATCGCCGGACACGACCTCAGACCCGAGTAACGCCCATCAAGATCGACAAGTTATTTATCGGCGGCTCCCAGGTCTCTGAGCCGGTGCCGGAGGCGGGCTTCCACTTCGGCCTGGGAGATGATCAGGCCGGGCCTGGTCACCAGCTCGGTGCGTCGGCCGACCTCCAGCCGCGCCATCAGCTCACCGTTGACATGGGTGATCACCTGCCCGATGTGCACCGACTGTTGCGGCAGGTCCGCCAGGGCACCGAGGCGGTCGAGGACCTCCGAGCCTCGGGGCTGCAGCCCGAGCGCCCTGGAGGTCGCCGACGGCCCCTCGGCCTTGTCCACCACGCGGACGGCCTGCCCGGCCCCCCGCAGCCCGCATGCCAGGGCGAGCCCGGTCGGGCCTGCACCAGCCACCACGATCGTCGTGGTCGACATCGCGACTCCACATGTTAGCCACTAACTATAGTGAGAAGCTAACGTCACCGCAGGCCGCCGTCAAGGACGTCGACCTGATGGCGAGGGGCCCGTGCGCCGGCCGCGGAGGGGCCCGCCCGGGGAGGCCTGTCGGTACGATGTGGGCAGCTGACGACTTCGGCGGACGGGGACGGGAATGGCACTGTTCGGGAACGCGCACACCATCGACGCGGGCAACGCCGAGAGGGACTACGCACGACTACTGGGTCAGGGCGAACGGATATACGCCGCTTACCAGTTGATACGCGACGTCATCCTGTTCACCGACCGGCGACTGGTCCTGGTCGACAAGCAGGGCCTGACCGGCAAGAAGGTGGAGTACCACTCCGTCCCCTACCGCAGCATCACGCACTTCGCCGTGGAGACCGCCGGCACGTTCGACCTGGAGGCCGAGCTGAAGATCTGGATCTCCAGCAACCCGACGCCGGTCCAGAAGACCTTCACCAAGGGCGTCGACATCTACGAGGTGCAGGCGGTCCTCACGCAGTTCGTCGCCCGCTAGTGCTGTGACCGGAAAGGTTCACCAGCACGAGGCGCGCGCCCCGGCAGTCGGGACACGCGGACCGGGTGCCGGGTCAGGTCAGGCGCCGGGGACGAGGCGGTTGGCCGCGGCGGCCTTCGCCGACTCGAGCAGGGCGAGGAGGACGTTCTTGCTGGAGCTGCGATGCCGGACGTCGCACATGATGACCGGTGCCGGGGACCGCAGGTTGAGCGCCGTGCGGATCTGGTCGGCGCTGAACTCGCGCCGCCCGTAGAAGCAGTTGACCCCGACGGCGAAGGGAATGCCGCGCTGCTCGAAGAAGTCGACGGAGGCGAAGCAGTCGCTCATCCTGCGCGGGTCGGCGAGGACGATCGCACCGATGGCACCGAGGGCGAGGTCGTCCCACATGAACCAGAACCGGTCCTGGCCGGGGGTGCCGAACAGGTAGAGGACGTGATCGGCGTCCAGGGTGATGCGGCCGAAGTCCATGGCCACGGTGGTGGTCTTCTTGTCCGGCGTTCCGGCGAGGTCGTCGACGCCGAGGCTCGCCGTGGTCATGTACTCCTCGGTCTCCAGCGGCGCCACCTCGCTCACCGAGCCGATCATGGTGGTCTTTCCGACGCCGAAGCCGCCCGCTATGAGGATCTTCAGTGCCGTCGGCATCGCGACGGGGCCATTCATCCGGTCAGAGTTCGCGTATGCCACGAATGACCCTTTCCAGTAGTTCCACGCTCGGTGCGCCGGACTCCGTGCCGGGCACCTTGATGGTGATCATCGATCTGTCGAGCAGGTCGCCGCAGAGCACCTTGACCACGCTCGGGGGGAGGTCCAGGCGCGCGGCGACCTCGGCGACCGCCAGGGGCCGCTCCCGACACAGGTCGAGGATGGCAGCGGACTCCGACTGGTCCACGTACCCGGGCGGCAGCGTCGACGGGCCCGTAGCCCTGACCAGAGTGATCAGGGTGAAGTCGGACCGGTCATGGCTGGTGCGTCCCTGGGTGACCGTGTAGGGCCGGACGAGGTAGCCGGCTCCCTCGTCGAACCACGGCCTGTCCTTCGGAATGCTCACATCCCCTTGCTGTGCCCGTGCGAGGCGACCTCCGTGCGTGGTGCGGCACTGAGGTATTCCCCGACCTTCTGAACGATCATCGCCATCTCGTAGGCGGCTATCCCGGCATCCACCTGATCGGACGCCAGAACGGCCAGTCGGGCACCGTATCCCGCATTGGTGACGAAGAGGAAGGCGCTGTCCATCTCGATCACGGTCTGCCGGACCTGGCCACCCGTGAAATGGCGGGCGACGCCGTGCGAGAGGCTCTGCAGGCCGCTTGCCACGGCGGAGAGATGCTCGGCGTCGTCCCGGGGCATTCCCTCGGACCAGGCCAGCGTCAAGCCGTCCTGGGAGAGCAGGATCGCGTGGTGAACTTCGGGAACTCCGGCCACCAGATTGTTGAGAAGCCAATTCAGATCGCCGCTGGCGGTGGGCTGGGTCATCGTCGTGTGTTCTTCCTCAAGATTCCTGGGAACCGGCGCCGTACTCCGACCTGTCCGTCAGCGACTCGTGGCCGTCGGCGGGGGGTGCCGGCGTCGAGCGCGTGGCCGACGGAGAGGGCGAAGGCAGCGAAGGGGGCGAAAGGGGGGACGTGGACGAAGGGGGGGACGTGGGACGCGTGTTGCGCGCTCGGCGGTTTGCCGACTGGATGGCACCGATCGCCGCGCCCGCCCGGTCGGGGGGCGGCGGGCCCGCCTTCGCGGACGGCTCGTCGGCCGAACGGCGCAGCGGTGCGGCGAGGTTCTCACCCCTGACCCGGGTCGGAAGGGTCTTCGGGGTGGCGATCCCGTCCGGTCCTGGCGGGGGATCGACCGGTGCGGCGGGCTCGGCCATCCGCTCGGCCGGAGGTGCGGCGGAGGTCCGCTGTGGGAGGGGCGGAAGCGCTTCGACGGAGGGCTCTCCGGCCCCGGGGCCCTCGTAGAGGCCCTGGCCGCCGGAGGAACGGCCCGCGCCGCGGTCGTAGGGGGCGGGATGGCCGTTGCCGCCGCCGAAGTCGTTGCCGTAGCCCTGGTGGCCGGCGCCGTAGCCGCGGTCGTGGCCCAGGCTCGGGACGGGACCGGACGGCTGGGCGGAGGAGTGGCCGGGTGACTGCGCCACGGGGCCGGATCCGGTGAACGGCCCGGCGGGCTGGGTGTAGGCGGGTTCGAGTCCCTGCCCGGCCCCGTACGGCGGGTGGGACGGAGGTGGTGCGTAGCCGGGGTCGGCGGCCGGGCGCTGTTCGGAGCGCACGGGCGCCTGCGGTATGCCCGCGGCCGTGGCCTGTTCATCGGGTGTGCTTGGCAGAAGACCTGCACCTCCGTACGAGGGGAAGCCGTCGAGGTCGTCGCTCGCGGACGGCACCGCTGCCATGGTCGCACCACCCGGAGCGCCCGCGGTGACGGGTGTCGCGGTGGCAGCAGCCGCGGCCGGGAGGGCCGATGCGGCGGCCGGTTCGGCGGGCAGCGCCGTCTCACTCACAGAGGACGCCGGGCCCATGAGACCCGCACTGCTCTGCGGCCGGCGCTCGGCGGACTCCTGCCGCCGGTCCACGATGCTGGACAGCAGCGACTTGGTCTCCTCCAGCAGTTCGTTCGGCAGCAGGACGATGGCGAGCGTGCCGCCGTAGTGGGAGCGCCGCAGGGAGACTTCCAGGTGGTGCCGGCGGGCGAGGCGGGCGACCACGAAGAGACCGAGGCGCGGGGTCTCGCCCAGCGCCATCATGTCCAGCCGGGGCGGCTCGGACAGCAGCCGGTTGATGTGCGCGTACTTCGCCTCCGGCATACCCAGACCGCGGTCCTCGACCTCGAGGGCGAGGCCGTTGGCGACATGGGAAGCGCTGACGGCGACCTTGGTCTCCGGCGGGGAGAAGGCCGTGCCGTTCTCGATGAGCTCCGCCAGCAGATGGACCACGTCGGCGACGGCCGGGCCGACCAGGGAGACCTGCGGGGCGGGCTGGGCGTCGACGCGACGGTAGTCCTCGGTCTCGGAGATGGCGCTGCGCAGCACCTCGTATATGGGGACGGCCCTGCTCCAGCGGCGCACCGGCGGGGGGGGG
>KI547038.1:540040-543610 GCA_000497405.1 Streptomycetaceae bacterium MP113-05
AGGTTCTCCGTGTGCCGGCGGACGCGGGTGGCCAGGTGGTCGACCGCGAAGATGTCCTTGAGCAGGTCGGAGTCGTGGTGCTTGCGCTCCAGTTCGTCCAGCTTGGGGATGAGCCGGGAGATCAGCACCTGGGTGCGGCGGGCCAGGCCGAGGAACACCTGCTCGGAGCCCTCCCGGCCGCGGGCCTGTTCGGTGAGGGTGTCGCCGACGGCCTTGCGCAACTGGTGCACGCCGTAGGCCACGGCCCCGATCTCGTCGTCGCCGTAACTGTCGTCCGGCGGGGGCGCCTCCGGAAGCTTCTTGTCGCCGGTGGTGAGCTGCCGTACGAGCTGCGGCAGCCCGCTGCCCGCCAGGTCGACGGTCTGCCGGTGCAGCCGGTGCAGCCGCCCGGTCAGTGAACGGGAGTAGCGCCAGACCAGCAGGCAGGTGGTGATGAGCACCGCGCCCGCAACGATGCTGCCCGATGCGACCCACAGCACCAGCTTGTCCGCACGCGCCGGATCGTCCTCAGCCTGGCGCTCGACGACCAGCGCGGTCGCCGCGAACGCCCACAACCCGACGAGAATGATGACAGGTGTCACTGTCAGCAGGACGAGCGAGTGTGTCAGGGACTTACCGTGCACGGCTCTGTGTGCCGTAGGCCTACTTGACAAACCTGGCATCTTGGTCCTCGTGCGAAGGTGTCAGCAAGGATTTTCAGTGGGTTCCACCCACGCCAAGCGCCTTTCGCGCAGCGTCGGTTGACCGGTCATCGTGGAGTACCGACTGACTGCCGAACCGTATCAGGGTCGTACTGCGCCTTCGACAGTAAGAGAAGAGCTCGGTGGACGGCGGTCCCATTCGCCCGGATAGCGATGCCGTAGGGACACCATCGGTGACGCACGTGTGCTCGTGAAGCCCTTTCTCTCACTTTCCGTTCACAGCGCGGCCAGCAGTTGCGGGGTGTAAAGGGCTTTGGTGGTGGCGGCGCCCGCGACGATGTCGAAGTAGGTGGCGGTGAGCTCCGGATCCTTGGCGACGGCACGGAGCAGCGACAGCCGCTGGTCGTGCACCTCGAGCCGGGCGGCGGACAGCGTGCCCTGATAACCCTCGCGCAACGCTTCGTCACGTTCCCGCGTGTAGTCGGCGAGAGCACCGTCGAGGCGTGCCGGGTCGTGCAGGTCCGTTCCGATGTGCCGGACGAGGCACTCGGCTTGGAAGAAGGCGTCGCTGATGCCTCGGGCGGTGATGGAGTCCTTGTGGTGTGCGGCGTCGCCGACCAGCGCCCAGCCGCGGCCGGTCGGCCGGCGGAAGAAGTTCTGCTGGTCGCCCGTACCGCGCAGCCGCTCCATCGGCAGTCTCCCGCGCAGCCGGTCGGCGAGCGCGGGAGCGGTGGAGCTTATCTGTCGGAGGTAGGCGCGCTGGGCGTCCGTGCGGACCTCGTCGAAGGCGGACTGCGGGAAATAGGCGAGCACCAGCGTCGCGTCGTCGTTGGTGGGTACGGCGGCGACCCAGGCGCCGGGGCGCTCGTACAACTCGAAGCAGGCCGGTACGTCGTCCCAGTAGGAGTAGTAGGCACAGGTGAGCCGGGCGTCCTGCACGGTGAAGGGGGCCCCGACCAGCCGGGCGACGGTGGAGCGCATGCCGTCCGCGCCGATCACGAGTGGGGCGTGCTCGGTGAACCGGACGCCGCGGTGGGTGCCTTCCACGCCCACCACCCGGCCCGACTCGTCGTGCAGCAGCGCCGCGATCGAGTAGCGCTCCCGGACTTCGACGCCGGCTTCCGCGGCGGCCTCGACCAGCAGCGCGTCCAGCACCCGCCGACGCGGTGCGTAGCCGGCGTGCTGTCCGTCCACACCGTTCCCGCAGCCCTCCAGCCGGATGTCCTCCACCTCGTAGACGGCGCGTTCCAGTGGCGGGCAGCCGGTCGCCCGCAGCCGGTCGAGCAGTCCCCAGCGGGCGAGCGTGGCGACGCCCGGCTGGTGGATGAGGTGCGTGGAGAGGGTGTCGGACGGGAACGCCGCCCGGTCCACGAGCAGCACCCGGTAGCCGGCCCGGGCGAGAAGCATGGCCGTGGGGGAACCGGCGCATCGGGCTCCGACCACGATGGCGTCGAACATCTTCGTCCTCACAGGTCTTCGGGGTGATGTGCGTGCGGTCTCCGACGGCTCAGGGTCCGGGGGAGGGCACGGGCTGCGGCTCATCCGGACGTCGGCGACCGCCCCTCGAGCCGGGCCAGTACGACGCGCCGGTCGATCTTCCCGTTCGTGTTGTGCGGCATCTCTTCCAGCACCTCGATACGACGCGGCAGCATGTAGTCGGGCAGCCGGCCCCGTAGTCCGGCGAACAGCGTGTCCGGGTCGAGACCGCTCCCGGTGACGGCGGCGACCAGTTCCTGCCGGCTGTCCGGCCCGGGCACCGCGAGCACCGCTGCCTCGGTGACACCCGGGACGGTGCGCAGCGGGCCCTCGACCTCGCCGAGTTCGATGCGGTATCCGCGGACTTTGACCTGGTGGTCGGTGCGGCCCAGGTGCACGAGCCCGAAGTCCTCGCGGGCGACGCGGTCCCCGGTGCGGTACCAGTGCCGGTCGGTGAGCGGCGAGGTGCCGTCGTACGGGTGGACGGTGCCGTCGTCGTCGACGGACAGGAAGCGTCCGGCGTTGTCGGCGGCGTCCAGGTAGCCGGGGAAACGCTGCGGGCCGCGGACGCACAGTTCCCCGCTGGTGTCGGGTCTGCCGTGCTCGTTCAGCACCACCATCTCCGTGGTGGGGTACGGCTCGCCGATCGGCATCGTGCCGTTCGGGGTTTCCGGCCATTCCCCGACCTCACCGCCGGGGCGGTACTGGGTGCAGGAGATGGTGGTCTCGGTCGGACCGTAGAGCACCTCGAGGGTGGAGCCGGGTGCGGCGGCCTGCCACGCACGGGCCAGCGGTGCGGGGAGTGCCTCGCCTCCGAAGACGCTCCAGCGCAGGGTGGGCATGCTGTCCGGGAGCAGCGTCCCCAGCCTGGAGGCGAAGGACGCGATGGACGGCACCGAGAACCAGTGGGTGAGTTGACGTGCGTTGACGAACTTCACCGGCGCCATCAACTGGGCGTGCGTGGGCACGACCAGGGTGCCGCCGGAGGCCCAGGCGACGAACAGGTCGTGCACCGAGCCGTCGAAGGTCAGTTCGAAGGACTGGGAGAGCCGGGAGCCCGGTCCGATCCCGTACCGCGGGGCGATGTGCGCCAGGTGGGTGCAGATGTTCCGGTGCAGGACCGGCACACCCTTGGGTGTGCCGGTGGAACCGGAGGTGAAGATGAGGTACGCGACGTCGTTCGGTCCGGCGGGCCCCGCCTCGACGGGTCCGGCCGGGAAGGTGGACGTCGTTCCGGCGTCCGGGCGCACGTCGTCCTGGTCCAGCAGCAGCAGGGGTACGCCCACCTCCTTCCCGGCCTCGGGGTCCTCGGCGACCGTCAGGTCCAGTCCGGCCGCGCCCGCGATGGCGGAGTTGCGGCCCGGCGGGAAGGCCGGGTTGAGCGGCACCACGGTGGCACCGGCCCGCAGAATCGCGAGATAGCCGACGTAGGTGGCGGCCGTACGGCCGCCAC
>KI547038.1:543620-561807 GCA_000497405.1 Streptomycetaceae bacterium MP113-05
GCCGCCCGCACCGGCCGGGCCGCCCGCACCGGTCAGGCGCTCGGCGACGCGTTCGGCGAGGTGCCGGAGTTCGGCGTAGGTCAGCCGGTCCTCGCCGACCTCCAGGGCCGTGGCGTCGGGGTGCGCCGCCGCCGCCCGGGAGAAGAACTCGTACAGGGTCCGGGGCACGGTGGTCTCCGCCGTGGTCACGCGGCCTTCGCCTCCATACCGCCTATCCACTCGCGGAAGGCCCGCACGGTGCGGAGTTCGGCCAGGTCCTCGATGTCGCCCTGCAGCCCGTGCTGTTCCTGGAGCTGGAGCACGATGCCGAGGCGGGCGAGCGAGTCGATGCCGATCTCCGCGAGCTGGGACTCGTCCGTGTACGTGGTGCGCGCGTGCTCGCGCAGCACCCGCACGGCGAGGTCGGCCGTTTCGTCGTCGTCCGTCTGCGGCGTCTCGCCGGCCCAGTAGCGGCGGGTCTGCCAGGCGTAGTGCGGGAGGGGAACGAACCGTCCGCCCTGCGGGAACACCTCTGCCCAGTCCGGGCTTCCGCCCGAGCGGTAGTGTTCGGCGCTCTCCTCCAGGACCTCCCGGCGCTTGTCGTCGGCGGACCGCAGTCCGAGGTAGCGCTCCGCCATCGTCGCGAGGGTTCCCTTGCGCCGCTCCTGGGACGTCGCAGGCGGCTCGGCCGGCGGGATCGCGTCGGGGGCGGCGGCTGCCTGCAGCGCCTCGGCCAGTTCCTCGTGGGATTCTCCGATGACGGCCAGCCGGTGTTCGTGGTGCTGTCTGCGGTGCGCGGCGCTGTGACAGACGTCCGTCAGCGGGAGCACGGAGCCCCGGCCACCGGGCGAGAGGTAGGCGGCGTACGCCTCGGCGAGGTCGGCGAGTGCCTGCGGCGACCTCGCGGACAGGGCCAGCAGGTACGGCTCGACGCCCTGTTCGGGCGCGCTCGCCGACGCCGGACGGACGGCGCGGGTCTGTCCCTGACTGAGCACCAGATGGGCGTTGAGGCAGGAGGCGCCCTGCCCGGAGACGCCGGCCAGCAACGGCCGGTCACGTCCGGAGAGGTCCTGCGGCTTGGCGGGCAGCTCCAGCGGCAGTTCGTCCCAGGCGACCTTCGGGTTTGGATTGTCGAAGTGCAGACTGCCGGGGTACTGCTCGTGCTCCAGGCAGAGCACCGCCTTGACGAGGCCGGCGATACTTCCGGCCGCCTCAGCGTGCCCGATATTGGTCTTGACCGATCCGACCAGGCAGGGCCGCCCGGAGGGCCTGCCCTCGCCGAGCACCTCGCCGAGCGCACCGAGTTCAAGCGGGTCCAGCGTGGGCGAGCCGGTTCCGTGCGCCTCCACGAAGTCGATGTCGGCCGGGGCGACACCGGCGTCCTCGTACGCCCAGCGGAGCACGTCGAGCTGACCCTCCAGCGAGGGGGCGAGCAGCGAGTCGCCGGTGCGCCCGTCGTTGCCGACGGCGGTGCCGCGTATGACGGCACGGATGCGGTCGCCGTCCGCCAGGGCGTCGGCGAGCGGCTTGAGGACGACGACACCGACGCCGTCGCTGGGCGAGTAGCCGTCCGCGCCCGCGTCGCCGAACTTGCTACGTCCGTCCCGCGCGAGGGTGCCGGCCTGCGTCATCATGACGCCTTCGTCCGGACGCAGCGGGATGTTCACCCCTGCGGCCAGCGCCAGCCGCGTCTCCCCGGCACGCATCGCCTGGACTGCGGAGTGGACGGCGGACAGGGATGAGGAGCAGGCGGTGTCCACCAGGATGCTGGGCCCGCGGAAGTCGAAGGCGCGGGAGACCCGACCGGGCAGCAGCGGGCGGAAGTTGTGGAAGTACGAGGGCGTGACCGACTGCAGGCCCTGGCGGAACTGCAGCTCGAGGTAGTCGGCGCGGGTGTTGCCGACGTAGACGCCGGTACGGCTGCCGGCGATTTCGTCGGGGAGCTGCCCGGCGTCCTCCAGCGCCTCCCAGGACGTCATGAGCAGCAGACGTGCCTGCGGGTCGAGTTCGGCGGCCTCCGTGGGGGACATGCCGAAGAACTCGGCGTCGAACTCGCCCGCTCCCTCCAGGTAGCCGGCCCGGCGGGTGGCCAGCGTGCCCGGCTCGGAGCCGGAGGAGTAGAGGGAGTCGACGTCGAACCGGTCGGCCGGTGTGTCACTCGTGGCGTCCACCCCGGCCTCGAGCAGGTCCCAGAGTCGATCGGCGTCCGCCGCTCCCGGGAACCGGCAGGCCAGGCCTATGACAGCCACGGAGCGCGCATCGACATCTCCTGCGGACCTGCCACCCATCCGAACTCTCCTTCACTGCTTTGTGTGCTCGGCACTTGACCGGCCGTCAACGAGACGAACCCGCCAATGATCAATGACGGAAGCGCATACGTGAACCCGGACGACACGAGCTGAACCACACACTCGGTTTTTTGCCTGGCGGGCCGATTGTCCTACGCAAGGACGAATCTGGCCCATCGACATGAAGCCAACTGGCGCAAAATCACCAGTCGTCGGTTAAACACGCAGGACTCCGGACAGTATGAGAGATTGCCCACAGGGCAACTGATAGCGGCATGTGCCTCCGGCAGCAACCCGTCTGCATGCGGATGTTGCCCGGGGGGCGGTGCGAAAGACGATATTCTGGTTTCATGGGCGGCCATGGACCCCCTGACCCCCGATCAGCCTGAAGACGCCGAACGGCGTCGGCGACGCCTGCAGCGCCTCGGCCTCAACACTCCGGACCCCGAGGCCGAATTCGACCGCACGGCACGGATCGCCGCAAGCCTGACCCAGGCCCCCCTCGCCATGGTCAACTTCATCAACGACAAGCAGCAGATGTTCCGGGGTATGTACGCCCCCCGGTCCGGCGACGACGAGGGCCAGGAACGCCGCGCCGTCTCGTTCGACCTCAGCGATATACCGGACATACCCCGCAGCGCCCCGACGGACTACGGCTTCTGCCCGCACGTCGTCGCGCAGGGCGCACAGCTCGCCCTCGACGACGTGTTCGACTATCCGCGGTTCAAGGGCAACCCGCTTGTCAACGAGATGGGAGTGCGCGCCTACCTGGGCACACCGCTGCGCGACCACACCGGCACCATCCTCGGCACCGTGTGCGTCGCCGACATGCGGCCGCGCGAGTGGGACCGCGGCGTGAAGGAGAGCATGCAGCAGCTCGCCGAGACGCTGCTCTCCGAGTTCCGCCTGCGCGACAGCCTGCTCACCCAGCAGGAGGAGATGTTCGGCGTCTTCGACGGCGCACCCTGGCCCATCATGCTCACCGAAGGCCCCCAGCACATCCTGCGCTATGCCAACGGCCGCCAGGGTGACGCCTTCGGCCGTGTCCAGCGGCTCAGTGAGGGCCGTACGGTGCTGCCCGGCCTGGACACCGTCGGCGTCTTCAAAGCGATGGACGACGCGTACCGCACCGGCCAGACCACCACGCTGGGGGAAGCCCGGCTCATCACACGGGACGCCGACACACCGCAGACGTACTCCTTCACCTGCACCCCGGTACGCCTCTCCCCCAACGCGCCGGTCAGCGGCATCCTCACGGTCGCGATGAACGTCACCTCGCGCCCGGCGACGGAGGATCCCCAGCAGGTCGCGGCCGAGTTCACCCAGCAGCTCGCACAGTTCGGCGCCGGCGACGGCTGGACGCAGCAGCACGGCGGACCGAACGGCATGTACCTGCGTTGACGCCCGTTCGGCGTCCAGCCGAACGCTGTCGTCGCGGCAGTCGACGGGCTGCCGGGCACCCGTGGAGTGGTGTCGCCTCGATGCGGCCGGCCGTGCACCGCCGCACCAGCACCCAGCCACGACGCGGAGGGCCCGGCAGCCTGAGGACGGCGAACACGGGGTGGCGGCCCTTCAGCTCTGCACTGCCGGTGGTGTGCCGCTGGGCGGTGGGCTGGACCCGGGCGGACGCAAGGCGTGGCCGCCCGGGGGAAACCCGGACGGCCACGATGCAGAGGGGCCGAGTCGGTTGCGTCAGAAGTCGATGCAGACCGGACCGGCGAAGGAGGTGTTGATGCCCTCCCCCTGCTCCAGCCACTGGTTGCAGGCCACGGTGACGTCGATCTCCTCCGGGCCGCCGTTCGCGCAGGCGGCGGCGGAGCCGGCACCGGCGAGGAGAGCGGTCGCGGCGAGGGCCGCGGCAGCGGCAACGGTACGAACGGACATCAGAACCTCCTTGTACGGGAGCGAAGCGGAGTGGCCTCGCACCGTCATTCACGCAGCCCGCGCACACCGCTGCCCTTTTTGCGCCTCCGGACGGGTGAGGGCCCGGCGGCCATCAGTGGCCAGGCCGTTTCGCCGGGCCGCTCCGGTCGGCAGACGTCGCGCTCGCGGCCGGGTGAACAGAGGTGGTTGTCGGGGAGGTTCCGGGCAGCGAGGGTGCGACCGACGAGGGTCACCGCAGTGCGGCGGACGCCCGCCTCCCGCACCTGGCCGGCGATGCGGCCGAGAGTGCCGCGCAGGATCACCTTTCCGGCCCTGCGCCGGTGACCACCCGCAGAGCGGGGACGCCCAGCATGCCGGTGTTGCGGGTGACGCTGCGCCCCGGACCGGGTCGCGCTCAACGGTGACGGCTCGACATCGGGGTGGGTGCGCATCCACTCGGCGCCGCACTCGGGTGCGCGTCGCGCGAGGGCCCGGGCAGACCACCCCACCCGTCGGCCCCGATCCCGACAACGGTCACATCCACGGACAGCTCGCCCGCCGACGACCAGCGAACACGCCGACTCTGGCCCCGCCTCGTCCCCTCACCCGATCCCTGTGGCCGGTCTCACGCCCACCTGTCAGAGGCGCGCGACCACCATGCCGTGGAAGCGGTCCACGGCCTGGTCGACGCTGCGGATGAACCCTGACTCCCCGTTGCCCCTCGTGTTGCCCATGCCTTTGAACAGGGACAGCCGGAAGCCGGTGATTGCGACATCGTTGCGGGGCAGGAGGTCTGCCGGCTCGGGCCGCAGTCGTTCCAATGTCCCCCGTGGTCCGGTGCCAGGGCCACTGACGAGCGTCTCCACATGGAGGTCGGCGGGAGCCTCCTCCAACCGCCGCAGCAGTCTCTTGGCCCAGGTGAGCGGGTAGCCGCTCCCCGGGCACGGAGTCCATCCCTCTCTTCGGAGGGAATCCCCGCCTTCAGGCGGGGAGGGAATCCGATCTCAGGACTGCTCTGACCCGCAGGCTACGACGGGTGTTTCTGCTGCTCGATGTAGTGGCGGACGATCGACAGCGGTGCCCCGCCGCATGATCCGGCGAAGTAGGAGCCGGACCAGAACCGGCCGTGCATGATGAAGCGGTTGACGCGGCCGGTGAACTCCTTCCGCAGGTAGCGGGAGGACACGCCCTTGAGTGAGTTCACCAGGGCCGACAGGGCGACCTTCGGCGGGTAGTGCACCAGGAGGTGGACGTGATCCTCTTCGCCGTTGAACTCGATCAGCTCGGCACCGAAATCGGTGCAGACGTTCCGCATGATCTCTTCGCAGCGCGTCAGCATGTCGTCGTCGAACACCCCACGCCGGTACTTGGTCACGAATACCAAATGCGCATGCAGGTCGTAGACGACGTGACGACCCCGGCGGATATCGGTATTTGGTTCCCAACGTGGTGACATACACCAAATGCAGTAGGATCGAGGAACTCGACCCGAAGGGGGTGGGCTGGATGATCCGTGCATACAAGTTCCTCATGCGGCCCACCGTGGGCCAGCAAGCCGCGCTGGGCGAGATGCTGCGCGATCACTGCTCCCTCTACAACGGGGCCTTGCAGGAACGCCGCGAAGCCTGGCGGCACCCCTCGAAGACGAGCGTGAAGTACGGGCAGCAGTCCGGACAGCTCAAGGACATCCGGGCCTTCGACCCCGAACGGCAGGGCCGCTGGTCCTTCTCCAGCCAGCAGGCCACGCTTAGGCGGCTGGACAAGGCGTTTCAGGCATTCTTCCGACGGGTCAAGGCCGGTGAGGCTCCGGGCTACCCGAGGTTTCGGGGGGTGAACTGGTTCGACACGGTGAACTTCCCGAAAGACGGCGACGGCTGCCGGTGGGACTCCACCCCTCACGACCCTGTCACCCGTGTCCGCTTCCAGGGTGTCGGGCACGTCAAGGTCAACCAGCACCGCGCCGTGGTCGGCAAGGTCAAGACTGTCTCGGTGAAGCGCGAGGGCCGCAAGTGGTTCGTCGTGCTGACCGCCGAGCAGACCCAGCCCGAGCCGCTACCCAAGGCGGGCAGCGTGGTCGGTGTCGACCTCGGCATCGCTTCGTTCCTCACCACCTCGGGCGGTGAGCACGTCCCCAACCCGCGCCGCGCCCGCAGGGCCGCCGCGAAACTCGAGGCCGCGCAACGGGCGCTGAGCCGCTACCCGCGCCGCAAGGCCAAGAACCGCACCGCCAATCATCAGCGGGCCGTGGAACGGGTCGCGGCTCTGCACGGCAAGGTGCGGCGTCAGCGGCTCGACCACGCGCACAAGACCGCGCTCACCCTGGTCCGCAGGCACGACGTCATCGCACACGAAGATCTCAAGATCCGCAACATGAGCAAGGCCCCCGCGCCCAAGCCGGACCCCGAGCAGCCGGGCAGCTTCTTGCCCAACGGGGCCGCGAGTAAGGCCGGGCTGAACCGTTCGATCGCCGACGCCGGTTGGGGGGTGTTCCTCGCGATCCTGAACTCCAAGGCTGAAAGCGCCGGGCGGGAAGTGATCGCCGTGGACCCCCGCAACACCTCCCGCACCTGCCCCGAATGCGGGCACACTGCGAAGGAGAACCGGCCCACCCAGGAGAAGTTCAGATGTACGGCGTGCGGCCTCGTTGCACACGCCGACGTCGTTGGAGCAACCAACGTTCTACGGGCCGGGCTGGTCCGTCGCGACGCCAACCAGGCATAGCGAGAAGCCACCCCGTTTACGGGGTGGAGGAGTCACAGAGGTGCGCAGCTTGCCGGTGCGGAGGTCCGCGGTGACGGCCAGGTTCCCCGGTGCCCCCTCCAGCCGGAGCGCGGCGTGCGGTCGTCCCTCCTCGCACAGGCAGTCGGCGAGTGCCGCTCTGCGGGCAACCGCGTCCGCACCACGCTTCGTGCGCTGAACAGGCATCACCTTCTGACCCAGTTCACCTCCCATTCGCAGGCACACCTGACGAATAAGACGCTCCCAGCTCTCCACCACCTCCACCGTCCTGCGGTCGCCCTGGCAGAGCGTTTCGGTGTCGATCGCGTTCCGCACCGGCACCCAGGCCGGCCCCATGTTCTGGAAGCCGTGACACCCCGAGTTCTCGTGCTGGAGGTACAGCAGCAGTTCCTGGAGCAGCCAGGCGTGTCCCGCGTTCCCCACCCCCTCGTGGCGGATCAGCATCTGCGCCTGGTGCGCGATGTCGGCCCACGACAGGTGCCACAGGCCCACCTTGTTCTTGCGCCTGCCGTCGATGCGGACGTCGACCATCGGTCGGCCGTCGAGGGCGACGTCGTTGGAGATGGTGATGACCGCCTCGTAGCCACGCCTGGCGGCGATGTCCACATAGCCCTGTACCTGATCGGACCTCAGCCCGTTGCCGTTCGTCTTCGTCTCGACCAGGGCGGTCCACAGCTTTCCTGCCCGCTCGATCCGGATGACCCCGTCCGGTCGCTTCGGCGACTCGCCATGGGGCAGCGACACCTCGGTGAAGGTCTCCGTGTGCCCGGCTGGGGCGCCGAAGGCGGCGGTGAGTCGACGACCGAACTCGGGCACCTGAGCCATAACCGCGAGCAGTACCGAGGTGGCACGCGTCTCACGTTCCCTGTCGCTCTTCAGCGACGGTACGGGGAAGAGCCGGGCAGACCGCCATGTCTCGTTCTCTGCGAGGCTCCTGCGGACAGCTCTGGGCAGAGTGACTCTCCTCCGAGCCGTACGGGGACGCCGGGGCCGGCCGGGACCGGAATCCGTGGGTTCGCTCCGTTGAGCGGGCACCGCAGCAGACGTCACCGGGCGGATACCGGCCGGGGCCTCAGGCTGACCGGCCGGGGCCTCAGGCTGAGGTGCCTCGGCCTCGTCGTTCAGAAGGCTTTCCCGCTCCCCGTCGGGCGCTTCCTCCGCGTCGTCCACGTCGATCCCGAAGTCCGTGGCCAGACCTGCCAGACCGGTGTCGTACCCCTGGCCCACGGCACGGAACTTCCACTCCCCGGTCCGTCGGTACAGCTCTCCGAAGACGAAGCCGCTCTCCGGACCGGCCTCCATGGAGAATCCGAGCAGTGCCTGGCCAGTGCTGTCAGCGAGGTCCAGACGCAGGTCCCCGAGGTCGCCGAACCGTGCGCCGCCGTACCGGCTGGCTGCGACCACGACTCTGTCCACGTCCGAAGGGATGGCCGTGAGATCGACACTGATGCGGTCCTCCATACCGGTGGCCGTAGGTGTCTTGCCCAGCAGCTGCACGCTCCCGTCTGTGGCGGCGGGATGGTTGTAGAAGAAGAAGTCGGTGTCGCTGCGAACCTTTCCGGCGACGTCCAGCAGGAGCACGGACACATCCGCGTCCCCCCGCCCGTCGTCGCTGCTCCAGCTCAGGCTCACCGTCACCGGGCCGGGGTCGTCCATCAGCGTCGCCAGCCCGACGTTGGCACCCTTGGACATCTCGCGCATGTGGCCCCCAGGAACGCGGCTGCTACAGCGCACCGCACCATTGCGACGCACAGGGGAACCCTAAACGGCGCAAGTCGCACTTCGTGCCGTCATTCCGCAGAAAGGAGGGCCTGGGCCCCACCACCTCCCACACAGCCGGGTGGGGAGAGGGAGGAAGGCGAGGCGGGAGTGTTCGGCCGGGGGCCCTCCACGGCGGGGAGGGCCACCTCCGGGCCGAGGGTGAAGCCGGCGCGGGTGAGGCGGGCGAGGGCCGTGCCGTTGAGGGCGTCCGGCTCGACGACGATGCGGCGGCGCGCGGCGTCGGCGAGGACGAATGCGGTGAGGGCGGCCAGCAGGCGGGCGGTGAAGTCCGGTTCCCGGGCGGCGGACGGGCCGACGAGAAGGTGGACGCCGGGGACGGACGAGCCTCGGGTGTGCGGCCACCCGTCGTACGACTGCCGCACGCAGGTCGGCGTAGGTCCCGGCGTCCTCACTGTGCGCGTCCATCCGCCGGTCCCAGCGCATCATCCGCTCGCGCACCACCCGCGCGCTGGGCTCCTACGCCCGGAAGGAACTCGGTGTGCCCAAACAGCGCGTCGACGCACTGGGTTACTGGCTGCCGGCCAAGGACCCCGCCGTCGGGGCCACGGTGGCCTAGGCGGTCCTGCCCGGGCGGAGCGCACGGCGGGGGCCGGCCGCCCGGGCAGGAACGGCCGGCGGACCGGGCTACCCCCGCGCAGCGGCGGCCGTACGGGCCAGGCGCACCGCCGAGGTGCCCAGACCCGTGGGAACCCCCGGCAGGGCTGTCGCTCCGGGCAGGTGGGCGGCGTGCCGGAACAGGTCCTCCTCGCGGTAGCGGCGGCAGCCCTCGTGCCAGGTGAGGATCCCGGACAGCCAGTGCTCCAGATCGGCCACATAGCCGTCAAGCACCTTCCGCGCATCCTCGGACAGCGCGAAGTCGTCATACAGGACGGGGAGTTCGTGCGAGGCGACATGCTGGAACTGCCGCATCCGGGAGTTGATCAGGTCGCCGGTGACGGCCACCGCCTGCTGCCGGTCGCAGTCGAAGAAGTCCTGCACCACCAGCACCAGGTTGTGCACCTCGCCCTCGAACTCGATCTCCTTCTGGTACGAGAAGACGTCGTTGACCAGGGCGGCGTAGTCGGCCGCGGAGTTCTCCAGCGAACGCATCGGTCTGCTGCGGTAGACCTCCGGCGGGATCCCGGGTCCGTGCCCGAGCCGGGACAGGCTCATGGTGAGGTCGGAGCCGAACGTCATCCGCCGCATCTCGATGTAGTCGACCGGGTCCGGGATGCGGTGGTGGAACTGGTTGTCCAGCTCCCACAGCCAGCTCTGCGTCATCACCTCGACCGCCCGGCGGAACGTGCGCCGTCCATCGGCGGCCATGCCCGCCGTGGTCCGCAGCCACAGGTCCGCGAGACCCCGTTCCAGCGCGTTCGCGGGCGGCGGCATCAGGTCGTTCTCCACCGGCATGAACGCAGGCAGCCGGTCGGTTGCCGCCTTGGCCCCCGCCAGGTCGCGGGTGCGGCCGAACACCACGGGGTAGTAGTCGTCGCCGTACGTCCCCCAGGCCAGCCAGCCGGACGACAGGTCGAGGCCGTCCTCGTCGGCGTCGGGATGGATGCCCGCCGCGCACAGCGGCAGGTCGATGTCGCGCAGGAGCGGCTCGTCCCAGACGTGCGAGTGCGGGGCGCCCGGCTGCGGCTGCAGCAGTCCCGTCCGGTGCGCCCAGCCGACGAGGCGCTCCCGGGCGCTCTCCAGGTGGGGGCTGAGACGTGTGGTGAACGGCATCTCCAGCTCGGGGATCTGCGAGGGCCCCACTCGCCGGTGCGGAACGTGGCGGCGTGAACGGGCCCGCGCCTCCTCGGCACGGCGCGTGGTGGTCGGCAGTGCGGCCGCGGAGGTCCCCAGGCCGCCGAGGCCGGCGAGTCCGACGGCGTTGAGGAGGGACGGCGGACCGCCCGCGGGGGAGGAGGCCGCCGCGCCGCCGCCGTTCATGTAGCGACTGGAGCGCATGTGCCACTCGTGCCCGCCGGACTGCCAGTCCTGCAGCCCCTTCACGTACGCCGGAACCGCGGCACTCCGGTCCGGCGGTACGCCCTTCTCCGCGAGCAGGGGGCCCAGTTCGGTCAGAGCGGTGGACTCGAACTGCTGGAGTCGCGAGGTGAGCAGGTCGTTGACCGCGTCCGCGGCCTCCTGGGTGGAGCAGCCGAGGAACGTCTCCAGTACGAGCACGCCGTTGCTCAGCTCGCCCTCCTCCCGCGTCTCCCGCTCATAGGAGAACAGGTCGTTGCGCAGGTGCACGGCGTCGGAGAAACTGTCCCGCAGCACGCACAGCGGCCGGGTGTCGGCCAGAGCTGCGGGTACCTCGGCGCGCACCGCGAACTCGATCAGCCCCGCCGACCACGGGGCACCGCCCACCTTGCGGCGCATCTCGATGTACTCGACCGGGTTGGGGACACGTCCGGCGTTGATGTTGGACAGCTCCCAGAGCGACTCGCGCAACAGGTTCTCGGTGCTCAGTGCGAAGCGCTCGCGCCAGTCGGCCGACATCGCGGGTACCGTCCGCGCCCACAGATCGGCGAGACCGGCCTCGACCGGATTGCGCGGCTCGGGCATCCCGGCGGCAGGGTCGGCGGCACGGGTGGGCATGAACAGCGCCAGCCGGTCGAGGTGCCGGCGGCCCGCCTCGCGATCCTGCGGGCGCTTGTACAGCTCGAGGAAGTGGTCGTCGAAGAAGAAGACC
The DNA here is from genome assembly GCA_000497405.1 of Streptomycetaceae bacterium MP113-05. GTDB lineage: Bacteria > Actinomycetota > Actinomycetes > Streptomycetales > Streptomycetaceae > Streptomyces. The sequence continues at coordinate 554,937 of KI547038.1, forward strand.
CACACGTACCAGTCGGTCACCAGGGACAGGTCCGGACCGGTGGCGTCGGGGTGGGTGTAGGCGCACAGCAAGGCGTAGTCGTGGGCGAGCAGGTCGGCCTCGTCCCAGACGCCGGAGCCCTCCAGCATGCCCATCTCGCGGGCCCAGCCGGTGGAGTGCTCTCTCGCCGTACCGAGGTGCGGGTTCAACCGTGCGGGATACGGAAGGTAGAAGTCGGGAAGGTCGAAAGGCTGTTCCACGGGACCCACTCACTCCTCGGCGGCGTGACGGAACGGCCGCGTGCGGATGCGGCCTGCCGAGAGCTACCCGCGAACGGAGGCCCGGCATCCGTCCGGTGCCGCCGCCGTACGAGCGGGTTTGGGACACCCGTGCGAATGCCGCGTGTGCGGGGCCCGCCGAGTCGCGCACCCGGACGGCACCCGACACCACCCGCAGGGCCCCGACGCACCGGAAGCCCCGGGTCGCCCCGGCGCTGCCCGGCGGGGATCATGGGGGCATGGACCACCCCGTACACCTCGCCCAGGACCCCGACGCCGACGCCCTGCTCTCCCGCAGCCCGCTCGCCGCCCTCGTGGGACTCCTGCTGGACCAGCAGGTGCCGATGGAGTGGGCGTTCAAGGGCCCCTTGACGATCGCGCAGCGCCTCGGCGACGACGACCTGGACGCCCACCGCATCGCCGCCCGGGACCCGGACGGTTTCGCGGCGCTGCTCTCCGAGAAGCCGGCCGTGCACCGCTACCCCGGCTCGATGGCCAAACGTGTACAGCAGCTCTGCACGTACCTGGTCGAGCACTACGACGGCGACGCCGAAGCCGTCTGGACCGGCGCGGCCGACGGTGCGGAGCTGCTGAAACGCCTCAAGGCGCTGCCCGGCTACGGTGACCAGAAGGCGAGGATCTGCGTCGCCATGCTGGGCAAGCGCTACGGTGTCGCACCGCCGGGCTGGCGCGAGGCGGCGGGGGCGTACGGCGAAGAGGACTCCTACCGTTCGATCGCCGATGTCACCGGTCCCGAGTCGCTGGACCTCGTCCGCGCCACCAAGCAGGAGGCCAAGCGCGCCGCGAAGGCGAAGAGGGCCTGACGCCTCATCCGCCTCGGCCCCGGCGGCCGACGCGGCGTCACCCCCGTGCACTAGTGCCAAGGCCGTGAAGTTATGGCTCGGGTGGGGTTGTCCAGGGGCCTTGATGTGCGGTTTCGTCGGACATGAGGAGCGGAGCCCCGGTAGAACTGGCAGTCGACGAAGATAAGCCGTTCACGAAATCCGGAGGCTCCGCTGTCCGAACAGTGTGCCATCACGCGTACCGTCACGGTGGCCGGAGGCCGGTTTGCGCCCGGTCATCTCGGTGAACTCACTCAGCTGGTGCCGTTCGAGATGGTTGATGCGGCGTTGAGTGCGACCAGGGCCGTGCAGTCGCGGCTGCGGGATCTGCCATCCCGGGTCGTGGTGTACCTGGTCCTGGCCGGGTGCTTGTTCCCGGAGACGGGCTACCTCGGTGTGTGGCGCAAGCTCACCGGGGCGCTGGCCGGTCTGCCGGTGGTATCGCCGTCGGCGAGTGCGCTGGCTCAGGCCCGCCGCCGTGTCGGCGGCAAGCCGCTGCGGTGGCTGTTCGACCTGCTGCGGGGCCCGGCCGCGACCGGGCACGGGCAGGGGGTCCGCTGGCACGGTCTGCTGGTGGCCGCGCTGGACGGCACCATCCTGACGGTCCCCGACACCCCCGCCGTCATGACCCGGTTCACCAAGCAGGCCGGCAACCACGGCGGGACCGGATACCCGCAGGTCCGTCTGCTCGCCCTGGTCGCCTGCGGCACCCGCACCGTCATCGACGCGGTGTTCGGCCCCGCCACCTCAGGCGAGACCACCTACGCCCCGCGTCTGCTGCCCAGCCTGCGGCCCGGGATGATCCTGCTGGCCGACCGCAACTTCGGCGCTCAAAACCTCGTGTCCGGCATCGCGGCCACCGGAGCCGAGGTCCTGGTCCGGCTCAAGAACGGCCGCCGCCTGCCCGTCCTGGCCCGCTACCGGGACGGCTCCTATCTCTCGGCGCTGGGCGGCCTGCGGGTCCGCGTCATCGACTGCGAGATCACCGTCACCACCACCGCCGGGAAACACACCGGCCTCTACCGGCTGGCCACCACTCTGCTCGACCACCACCGTCACCCGGCGGCCGAACTGACCACGCTGTATCACCAGCGCTGGGAGATCGAAACGGCCTACCTGGAACTGAAGTCGACCATCCTGGGCGGCCGGGTCCTGCGGGCCCGCACTCCCGAAGGCATCGACCAGGAGATCTACGCCCTGCTGATCGTCTACCAACTGCTACGGACCGCCATGACGGACGCCACCAGCACCCTATGCGGCACTGGTCACGACCGCGCCAGCTTCAGCATCGCGTGGCAGACCGCCCGCGACCAGGTCATCCAGGCCGCGGGCGTCATCGCCGACACCGTCATCGATCTCGTTGGCACCATCGGCCGGCACGTCCTGGCCGACCTGCTGCCCCAGCGGCGGCTACGCGTCAGCCCCCGCATCGTCAAACGCGCCATCTCCAAGTACCAAGCCCGCGGCCCCCGCATCGACCGGGCCAGCTACAAGGCCACCACCAGCATCAACATCGTCACAGCTGCAGGCCCTTGACGACGCGCCCCAACCGCAAACTTCACGGCCTTGGCGCTAGTGCCGCGTCAGCCACGGTTCGCCCCACTCGCCGCCCCGGCACGCACGCTCTCCCCCACGGGCCCGCGCCATGGGAGGTGCCCCCGACGTCGCCCGAAAGCCCAGGTAGGACGACTCCGCGGAGCTTCCGGGCGCCTCACGTCCGCATCGGCCCGATGCCTCGTCACCGGACGGCCCTCGGCTGACGCGGCGCCAGCAGCGGTCGCGGGGTCGCCCCCGGTGAACTCGACTGGGGACAAGCGGTCGCCTGCGGCAGGCGTACGGCGGCCGGAGTCAGAGTCGAGGAGGACCTCCGCCATGACCGCAGCCGGCGGGCTCGCACTGATCATCATCGGCGCGATCCTGAAGTACGCCATCACCTGGAACCCGGAGGGCATCGACCTTCAGATCCTCGGGACGATTCTCATCTGGGGCGGAGCCGCCGGCCTGCTCATCGGCCTGTTCCTCACCTGGAGCAGGCGACGGCACGGGGCCGAACGGAACCCGCCCTACGACCCGCCGGCCGACGACCGCTACTACGACGACCCGAACCGCTGGTGAGGCGCCCCCGGCGCGAGGTCCCGGCGGCGGCCGGGCCGTGGCAGAGCCCCTCAGGGCGACGTCCGTGCCCGCCTGGGCGGTGAACAGAGCGCCTCCCGACCGCAGTCGGGCGGCGGGCCCAGGCCGGGCCGAAGTGTGCCGCAGGCGTTCCCAGCGGGCCGGGTGATGGCTACGGTCTCCTCCATCGCGTCCATATCACGGACGGGCAGTCCCTACGTCGAACAGTCGTCCCGGTTTCGCCACCCACGAAAGGACCCTGACTGTGCACGTTCACGTTCCGCTCTCGTTCAGACGCCGCGGTGTCGCAGCGCTCGCCGCAGCAGCCCTCGCCGCACCGCTGATGCTCGTCTCGTCCACCACGGCCAGCGCCTCCCCCGACCCCGCGAAGAACGGGGAGCGGCTCGCACGCAAGCTCGTCAAGCGTGCGGACGCCGACGACGCGAAGTGGCACCTGCGGGTCTTCCAGGCCATCGCCGACGTCAGCGACGACAACCGGGCGGCGGGTTCGCAGGGTCACGAGCTGTCCGCCTGGTACGTGGGGACGCTGCTGCGCGGCGCCGGCTATGCCGTGACGTACCAGGACTTCGACTTCACCTACGTCGAGACGCTCGCCGAGAAGCTGAGCGTGGTATCGCCCGACGCCCGGGAGGTGCCCGTTCGGCTGATGACGTACACCACGAGCACACCCGAGGGCGGTATCGAGGCCCCGGTCAGCGTCGTGCCGCAGGACGGCAGCACCGGCTGCGAGGCCTCCGACTTCGCCGGCGGCGACTACGCGGGGAAGATCGCCCTCATCCAGCGCGGTGCCTGCACGTTCGCGCAGAAGCAGCAGAACGCCGCCGACGCCGGCGCGGCCGGAGCGATCGTCTCCAACAACACCGAGGGCGAGCTCAACGGCACCCTCGGTGGCCCGGACGCGGCACGCATCCCGACCGGGGGCATCAGCCAGGCCGACGGTGCGGCGCTGGCGGCAGCCGCCGCGGACGGCGAGGTCGTGGTGAACCTCGAGGTCCGCGAGTTCCAGGAGGAGCGCACCACCTCCAACGTGATCGCCGAGACACGCGGTGGCGACGCGGACGACACGGTGATGCTCGGCGCCCACCTGGACGGCGTCTCGGAGGGCCCCGGCATCAACGACAACGGTTCCGGCTCGGCCGGTCTGCTGGAGGCGGCGCTGGAACTGTCCCGCGCCGACCATCGGGGCAGGCACGAGAACAAGGTGCGGTTCGCCTTCTGGTCGGCGGAGGAGCTCGGCCTGCTCGGCTCCGAGCACTACGTCGCCGAGCTGTCGGAGGCGCAGCGGCAGGAGGTGGCGCTCTACCTCAACTTCGACATGATCGCCTCGCCGAACCACGGCCTGTTCGTCTACGACGGTGACGACTCGGACGGCGTCGGCGCCGGCCCGGGCCCGGCCGGGTCGGGCGAGATCGAGGCGGGCATCAACGGATTCATGGAGTCCGCCGGTTACGAACCGCGGGGTACCGACTTCACCGGCCGCAGCGACTACGGCCCGTTCATCGAGGTCGGGATCCCGTCCGGAGGCACCTTCACCGGTGCCGAGGGGGTCAAGACCCCCGAGGAGGCCGAACTGTGGGGCGGCGAGGCGGGCGTCGCGTACGACCCGTGCTACCACTCGGCGTGCGACGACCTGGACAACGTCGACATGGCGGCCTTCGATGCCAACATCGACGTCATCGCGGATGCGGTCGGCACCTACGCCTGGGACACCGGCGCCGTCGACGCCGCTGCGGCGAAGGGCGCGGGCTCGCGGGCGCCGAAGCCCCTGACGTCCACGGCACCCGGCCGGAACGGCGAGAGCGGCCACGCCCACGGAGCGCACGCGGGCTGCGGACAGGTCACCGAATAGTCCGATCGCAGTCGACGGACGCGCGCGGCGGGGGCTCGTACGCCCGCGCCGTGCGCGTCCGGGCGCCACTGCGCGCCCCGGGACGTGTGGCTCGCACGCGCTCCTCCTCCATCTCACCGGCGCACCGAGGCTGCGTGAGGCGCCGATGGCCCGGTAGGCTTTCCGTGTGATCTTCAAGCGAATCGGAAACGGGCGACCGTACCCGGACCACGGCCGGGAAAGCACCCGCCAGTGGGCGGACGTCGCCCCACGTCCGGTCCGTCTTGACCAGCTCGTCACCACCAAGGGCCAACTCGACCTGGAGACCCTGCTCGCCGAGGACTCCACGTTCTACGGCGACCTCTTCGCACACGTGGTCAAGTGGCGGGGCGACCTCTACCTCGAGGACGGCCTGCACCGCGCCGTACGCGCCGCCCTGCAGCAGCGGCAGATCCTGCACGCCCGGGTGCTCGAACTCGGCTGAACCCGTTCGGCGGATGCGGGCCCCACGGGAACCCCGCACCGCTGCACGAGCCCGCGCCCGCCCAGCTCCCCCGGCCCGCACCACCCGCACGCACCAACGGCTGCGAGAGCCGTACGGGCGGATGTGGTGCGCCGTACGGCCGATTCGTTACGGCACACCGTTGATCATCCAATAGGCAATGCACTCGGCGCGCACTACGCTGCGTTCATGAGCATGCTCACTCCCCCCGGCATGGGCGGCCAGTACCGCATCAAGGGTGATCGCTACCCGCGCATGCGGCGCCCGCGGAACCGCCGCAAGCTCGTGCTCGCCGGACTGGCGACGGCGATGGTCCTCGGCCTGATCGGCTGGGGCTCGCTGCAGATCGTCGGGGTCTTCGCCGGGAACGTCGACTCCGCGCAGGCGGCGGGCCGCCCCGGGGACCGTTGCCGTGCCGAGGACGGAAAGGCACCCGCCGACGAGCAGACCGCCGCCTCTTCCGGCACGGCGGGGAAGACGGGGAAGGCCGACAGGACGGGCGGGTCGTCCACGGCTCTTCCGAAGCCGCAGAAGATCACCGTCAACGTGCTCAACGCCACCTCGCGCGGCGGTCTGGCCGCCAAGACGGCGAAAGAACTGAAGAAGCGGGGCTTCGCCCTCGGGGAGGTGGCGAACGCCCCCGCGCGCCTGGACCACAAGGTCGACGCCGCGGGCCTGTTCATCGGCGCCACCGGCGCTGAGACCCTCACCCGGATGAAGGTGCTCGGCCCCCAGCTCGACGGCGCGAAGACCCGCCACGACGAGCGCAAGAGCGACGACGTCGACCTGGTGATCGGCAACGACTTCACGGGGCTGACGGACGCGAAGGACGCCGCCCGCGCCGTCGAGGCGTTGGCCGAGCCGTCCCCGAAGCCCTCGCAGAACTGCTGACGGAGCCCCCGGAGCCCCACGCTCGCCCCGGCGCCGGGGCGAGCGCCGGTGTCAGTGCGCCGTGCCGTACATGCGGTCCCCGGCGTCACCGAGGCCCGGCACGATGTAGCCGTCCTCGTTCAGCCGGCTGTCGATCGCCGCGGTGACGACCCGCACCGGCGTCCCGGCCAGCTCCCGCTCCATCAGGTCGATGCCCTCCGGCGCGGCCAGCAGGCACAGCGCCGTGACGTCGTCCGCCCCCCGGTGGATCAGCTCCTGGATGGCGGCGATCAGCGTGCCTCCGGTCGCGAGCATCGGGTCCAGCACGTAGACCTGCCGGCCGGACAGGTCCTCCGGCATCCGGGTGGCGTACGTCGACGGCTGCAGGGTTTCCTCGTCACGGATCATGCCCAGGAAACCGACCTCGGCGGTCGGCAGC
>KI547039.1:0-13623 GCA_000497405.1 Streptomycetaceae bacterium MP113-05
ACACATGGTCGAAAACAGTCACAGAAAACGTCAGTGTCGAAGTCGTATCCGCTGCGAGAGTCAGGGCACCTTTCTGGTGAGCGAGCTTACAGGGTGGGACCGGCGGTTGTCCGTGGTTGCCGACGGCAAGGGGCTGATCGGACATGCTGGGGCGGTACTGCTGCGGAAGCTGGCCGACCGTACGGGGCTGACGACCGCGCTGGCGGGGGTACTGCCCGCCGGAGCCGGGGCGGGCTGGCGGGATCGCGCGGCCGTGGTCGTGCAACTCGCCCTCGCGATCGCTTCGGGGTCGGTGAACCTGTCCGACGCCGAGCAGATGCAGGCCCACCACCAGGGCCTGTTCGGGCCGCCGGTCTCGGACTCCACGACCCGCCGCACACTTACAGCGATCGACGAGGAAGCCCTCGCCAGGATCGCGCGGGTACGGGCGCGGGTACGCCGCCATGTGTGGTCGCAGCTCGTGCTGCGGCCGGGCGGTTTCCCCTGGCTGACGATCCCCGGGAAGCGGCTGCACCGCTGGGTGGTGATCGACATGGACGCCACCATCATCACCGCCGCCTCGAAGAAGGAAGACGCATCGGCGACCTGGAAGAAGACCTTCGGTTTCCACCCGCTGGCCGCCTGGTGCGCGAACACCGGCGAGTGCCTGGCCATGCTGCTACGCACCGGCAACGCGGGGAGTAACACGGTCGCCGACCACATCCGGGTCCTGCGCGAGGCCCTCGCCCAGATCCCCGGAGCCTCGAGCGCGAAGATCCTGGTCCGGGTCGACGGCGCCGGGGCCACCCACGGCCTGCACGAGCACCTGCGGGACCTGAACACCATGCGCCGCACCGTCCGCTTCACCACCGGCTGGAAGATCACCGACGAGGACGAGAAGGCCATCGCCCGCCTCCCCGAGACTGCATGGGAGCCCTCGATCCAGCAGGACGGCAGCCTCCAGCCGGGCTACTTCGTCGCCGAACTGACCGGCCTGAACCGACGGGAGGGCTGGATCAAGGGCATGCGGCTCATCGTCCGCCGCGTCAGACCGTCCGGCCGGCACACCCGGGACCTCACAGCGTTCGAGAAGAAGACTGGGTGGAAGTACTCCTCATCGCCACGAACATCTCCAGGATGACCCGCATCGCCGACTCCCACCAGGCACAGTGGCTGGACGCCCTGCACCGCCACCACGCCGTCGTCGAGGACCACGTGCGCACGAACAAGGCGATGGGCCTGCACAACCTGCCCTCGAAGTCCTGGACCGTGAACCAGGCGTGGATGCTCACCTGCAATCTTGCCGCCGACCTGCACTCCTGGCTGCGGCTGCTGACTCTGCACGACCAGGACGATCTGGCCGACGCCGAGCCGGACACCATGCGCTTCCGGCTCTACCACCTCCCGGCCCGCCTCGCACAGCACGCCCGCCGCCGATGGCTGAGGATCGAGACCACCTGGCCCTGGGCTGGCCCTGGGCCACAGCGTTCACCACCGCATGGTGACGGCTCACCGAACTCCCGGCCCTCATCTGACGGTCGGCCACCAACCCGACAACACCAGGAAGGAACCGCGCAGCACACCCCGGGAGACGTGGAACCCCGGCGCGGCCGCAGCGACACGCGAAGATCCCACCCGACACCAGCCGGAACAAACGGGATGAACCGATCACCTCGCCACCAGGCAATCACCGCTGACGAATCGAGGCCGAGGATGGCCGGCTGACGTGATCGCTCGCCTAAAGGTGCCCCCCGAAAGGCGTTGCCTTTCAGCCATAACGCTCACCGGCCTGTGGTGTGGTCATGGCACACCAGCGCCCCACCGTCCGCCTCGGACAGTCGGCCCCTGACCGACTCGGGAGAGTGGGTTCCGCGTCCCCTGGGCGTGAACGACGCCCGTATTGCCCTTCCTCGGCCCTCAGGGGCCCAGGCGAGGCTTGCATCTGGGGATGATCCGCTACGGCGCCCCCTGGAGAGCGAACGAGCTCCTCATCCGTCGAGTGGGGCGGTCCCGCCCCTGATCAGGCGCAACCTGGTGACCGCCCGCCACGCCCGGCGCCTGCCGCACGGTCCTCCTTTACGACCACCTCGACCGGCCTTTCGGTTCGCTCCGAGGAAGGCGTCGGAGCCGAGCGTGGTCGCGGCGAGGCCAGGCCCACTCGACCGGCAGTAAACCCGCCACTCTGCAAAGAACGAGAATTCGGCTTGAAAGCGCCAACCCGGGACTCGACGACGCGAAACTGGGCACCCACCGAGGGTTCTCATATCAATCATCATTTGTTTAATATCCCTGGGTCGACGCCCCGTTGCCCCAGGAGGACCGCGCATGTCCCGCAGAGTGTCAGCCCTGGAACTTCTCACCGCCCGGACGGCCACGAACCTGGCGCCCGGCCTCGCCGCCGAACCAGGTACTCAAGCTGGACGACGGCGCAAATCCCTGCTCCTCGCCCTGCTCTTGATCGGCTCGCTCGCGACCGCCTGCGCCAACAGCGACGCACAGACCAGGGCGATGAGCGTCAGCGGCTCGACCACAGTGGCCCCTGTGGCCGCAGAAGCCGCAGCGGCTCTCCGCGGCCGCGGACTTGAGGCGACCGTCGCCACCCAGGGTGGATCTGCCGGCGGCATCTCGCAACTCGGCGCAGATCAGATAGACATCGCCATGAGTTCCAAGCCCTTGCTGCAGGCCGACCGGGTGGCTTACCCGGACACCGACTTTCAAGCCACGCAGGTCGGCACTGACGCGGTCGGAGTAATTATCAGCAAGGAAGTGGCTGACGCCGGCGTCGACGATCTCACAAAAGAACAGGTGCGTGGCCTGTTCGAAGGCAAGATCACCAACTGGTCGGAGGTGGGTGGGCCCGACCTCGAAGTCTTCGTCTATGACAAGGAACCAGGCCGAGGCACACGCGAGGTCCTGGACACCTACCTTTACGGAAATACCACGCCGCCGCCGCCGCCCGAGACCGACAACTTCGCCATCGTCGGCGGCAATCTGGAAACGCGCAGCAAGCTGAAGTCGACACCGGGCAGCGTCGCCCCGCTGTCCACCGGATTCATCGAAGGCCACGACGACCTCTTTGCCGTGACCTTGGACGGGGTGTCCTCCGCCAGCGCGCATGTGGCCTCCGGCGAGTACCCGATGGCTCGCCCCTTGTTCTTCCTCACCGACGGCGAGCCCCAAGGACAAGTCAAAAAGTTCATCGACTACGTCCTCTCCGACAGCGGGCAGAAACTTCTCACCGAGCACGGGTACCTGACCCTCGAACGGCTCGGGAAGTAGCCGATGGTCACCACCCTGCCGGCACGGCCCCCAGCTGCGGCAGCCACACCGCCTCGCCCACGACCACCACGCTGGGTCTGGGTCCCGGCTCTCACCGGGGCAGCGTCCGTGGCAACCGTCCTGCTCCTCGTGGGCGGCTACCTGCTCACGGGCATCTTCCACGGGACGGTCGACTGGCTCGAACTGCTGGCCTCAGCCAGGTGGAGCCCCGCTCATGGCTCCTTCGGCGCGCTGGCCATGATCTTCGGTACAGCAGTCGTCGGCGTGCTGGCCCTGGCCCTGGCCGTGCCCGTCGGCTGGGCCGCCGCCATCGCCCTGACCGAGTACGTGCCACCACGCCTGGCCGGACCGCTGCGCACGTGCGTCGAACTGCTCGCTGCCGTTCCCTCCATTGTCTACGGCCTGCTGGGCATCATGATCATCCGCCCCTTCATCGCGTCGATCGCCCATGTACCCGGCGGTGACAGTCTGATGGCCGCCGGAATCGTCCTGGCCGTCATGATCGTGCCCACCGTGGTGGCCGTGAGTGTGGACGCGCTCGCTGCGGTCCCCCAACGCTGCCGTGAGGCCGGCTACTCCCTCGGGCTCACCCGCCGCGAGGTGATTCGTTCCGCTGTTCTCCCGCTGGCCCGCACCGGTATGCGCGCCGCAGTCCTTCTCGGCCTGGCCCGAGCACTGGGAGAGGCCATCGCCGTCTACCTGGTAGTCGGCCGAGCAGACGGCCGCCTACCAGAAAGTATCGGCGGATTCTTCGCATCCCTCGTACGTCCCGGCCAGACACTGACCACCAAACTCGCCGGCCCCGAACCGGTGTTGGCCGGCACATCGGGGGCGCACTTCGCGGCTCTGTGCAGCCTGGGCGTCCTGGTCCTGACGCTGGTCGCCGCCGCGACAGTGTGGAGCACACGCGTCGGCGGAAAGCGACAGACCGCTCAGCGGCTGCGCCTCAAGCGGTCCGCACCTTCCATGCGTATACAGCAGGACCGGATCACCACCACGCTGCGCCTGGCTGCTCTCGTACTCCCCGCTCTCCTGCTGTTCGGGATACTCATCATCCTGGTGACGAAGGGAAGCGGGGCTCTCGACCCGTCCTTCTGGCTTACAGCCGCATCGGGCAGTTCGACCGGCGGCGTCCGCGACCAGGTCCTTGGCACCCTGCTCCTGGTGGTCACCACCGGGCTGGTCTCCCTCCCCCTCGGTCTCGGGGCCGGTATCCTGATCGGCGTGTGGGCATCCGCACGTACGGCCCGCCTGCTGCAGACGATGACCGTGGTCGTCGGAGGAGCACCGACCATCCTCCTGGGGCTGGCCGGATTCGTTCTCCTCTCCAGCGCTCTGGGGTGGGGCCGCTCCTGGTTGGCAGGCGTATTGGTGCTGGTCCCCGTCGTCATACCTGTGGTGGCCTTGGCGACTTCAGCCCGCATCAAGGCTATGCCTCACGAACTCACCGAGAGCGCGATGACCCTGGGACTCTCCCGTTCCCAGTACATCCGCTCCGTCGTCATCCCTTATACCTGGCCCGCCACCAACACCGGCCTCCTCCTCGGACTGGCCCGGGCAGCCGGTGAGACGGCGCCCCTCTTGTTCACCGCCACTGTCTTCTTCGGCGCTCCGGCTCTTCCCGGTGGCGTGGTGGACTCCCCCATCCAAGCTCTCCCGACGCACATCTTCACCCTGTCGCAGGATTCCGGGAACCCCCAGAGCATGGCGCAAGCCTGGTCGAGCGCACTGGCACTGGTACTGATCACGGCGGTACTCCTTTGCGTAGCGGTCGCGCTGCGCAACCGCCGGGAAGGAGAACGATGGACAGCGTGATAGCCGTGCACGACCTGCGAGTGAGCAGCGGCGGCAGGACCCTCGTGGGTCCGGTCGGATTCGAACTGGCTCACGGGACGACCACCGGCCTGTGCGGCCCGTCCGGCGTAGGAAAGTCCACTGTCCTGCGGGCCTTGGTCGACCTTCTCCCCCGGGGTCTGACCCGGACCGGTGAGCTGAGCGTGCTGGGCGTTCCGGTTCGATACGGCAGAGCCGACGCCGCATTGAGATCCAAGGTCGTACTCGTGCCGCAGACTCCCGTCGTCTTCGGCGGCAGCATTCTCGACAACGCTCTCTTCGGTATCCGGCACGTGGTCGATGCCCCCCGCCAGCTGCTTCGTGAGCGAGCTGAGCTCGCCTTACAGGAAGCAGGACTGTGGGAGGAGGTGCGGGACCGCCTCGGCTCCTCGGCCCAGACACTCTCCGCAGGCCAGCGGCAGCGACTGTGCCTGGCCAGAGCTCTCGCCTTGGACCCGGCCGCACTACTGCTCGACGAACCGACCAGTGCCTTGGACGAACGCAGCCGCGACACGGTCGAGGGGTCCGTCGCCGCCTTGCGAGGACGCCGCACAGTCATGCTCGTCTCTCACGACTCGTCACAAGTCGAGCGCCTGTGCGACTCCACGGTCCACCTAGAACACCCCATGGCGGTCCAGCAGGCCGCCGCCTTCTCCTGACGTTCCCCGGTTGGTGAAGGCCCGGCCGCCCCGCCAGTCGAGTGGTCGGCCGGCCCAACCAGCTGGTGGCTGGCGGCGGGGTGCCTCAATGTCCAGAAAGCACCGTTGCCGTCTCCGGGCGGGACAGTCGGCTTCGCCGTCCCTGACCCATGGGTAACGGCTCAGTTCGGGCTCCCGCACAGCACCGGGGCTGCCCGCTCCGGCCGCATGGTCGTGGACCGTCACGGAGTGCGTGATGGCATCACACTGAGCAGTGTGCATCGTGACGTTGCTGGTCACGGGGCTGGCGTGCATGGGGTTCGGGGTGCTCGTGCTGGTCGTGGGCGGTAGTCCACCAACAAGATCATCGGTCAGCGGGCGACTTCGTGGTTCGTGAGGACCAGCAGGGCCCTGACGAGGGTGGTTGCCCATGTCGGGTCGGTGCGGACCTTGGTCAGCACGCGCCAGTTTTTGAGGTGTGCGAAGCCGTGCTCGACCGGGGCGCGTACGGCGGCCAGTACCGTGTTGGACAGCTTCTGGCCTGGGGTGAGGGGCCGGTTGCGGGCGGCTTTGTAGCCGGTGATCACTGTTGGGTCGGCGTCGGGATCGCTGGTGTCGTCGAGGCCGATGAAGCCCAGGTCGGCGATGGCGCCGAGGCCGGCGGCCCGGAGGTGGGCGGTGAGTTTGTCGTGCCGACAGGCGGTGATCTCCGAGCTGCGTCCGGGCCGGGCTGCGGAGACCCACAGCAGGCGGCCGCGGTCGTCGGTGAGGGCGATTACGAGCAGGCTGTGGCATTTGTTCTTGCCGGAGTAGTTCTTGCGGTTCTCCTTCCCGGTGCGGCGTCGGGTGCGGATCAGGGACCCGTCCAGCAGTACGATGCCGCCGCCCGTTCGGGCGATCTTCTTCAGGGCGCGGTCCAGGCGCGGGGCGCGGGCTGCGAGTAGGCCGACGACCTCGCGCACCCAGCGGGAAACGGTGGTGCGGTGGACCCCGTTGCCGCCGGCCAGATCGCCGGGCCGCTGGTCACAGCGCAGCACCGCGAGCACGATGCCGGCGATCTTTCCGGCGGGCAGCGCCCGCCACGGCAAGCAGATCTTCTTGCAGTGGCCGCGGATCAGGTCGGCGAGGTAGTTCAAGGTGGCGCTCGACAGCGGCAGACGGGCGGTGTAGACAAGGCCGTCAGGGCCCTCGACGGGCTGGTTGTTGTTCTTCACACCAACTCAACTGCCGTCGGGGGCCCGCTGGTTATGGCCCGACCGCGCCTTCCTTCTGAGCAGTTACGGGCGGACGGTGAACTTCCCGTCGGGCCGCTTGTGCAGCCAGCCGCGATCGGCCAGCTTCGTCAGTTTCCCGCGCAGCGGCTCCAGCTTGCCCCGCACTTCCGTCTCCAGGCCCAGTGCCTCGCCGATAGCCCGGGTGGAGACTGGGCCGGCGGCCTGCCGCACGGTCGTAAGGATGCGCTGGTACTCCGCAGGTAGCGCGGACTCCGCCACCCCCGTCCACGGTCCGGGACCAGCCGCACCGCCCGGCCCGCGACCTGCACGACCGGCGACCCGGCCACCCCACACTCGTCGGCGAGCTGTTCGCTCATCCGCTGCCACACCCGCTCGGCCACGGCAAGTTCGTCCCGCTCGGCCCGCACCTCTGACAGCTGCTTGACCAGATGTTCTTCGAGTCCGTCCAGCTCCGAACGGCGCGCGGAGAGCCGCTCCAGCATCTCGGGGTCCGTCATACGCCGGAGCGTAGGGACGAAACCCGCGACGGCGGGCGGGAATCCGCAAACTCACCCCGTCAGACGATCTACAAGCCAGACTGCCGCTCACGACCAGCACGAGTACGACTAAGCCAGCACACGCCAGACCTGTGACCTGCAACTTTAGGATGCACACAGCTCACTGCTCGTCAACGGGAATCAGCCGTGGCGCTGGTGTCCGGCACCCCACCTCCCCCAGAAGCTCGGCCACCCCGGGCGGCAAGGATGTCGGCGAGCGGTCGGAGGTACTGCGGCGCATTGACGGCGACCCCTAGCTAGCACACTTCGACATCTGTCGATGACTTGCGCGGCCCAACATGGAACCTGTATCGATAAATATCGACATAGGCATTCATCGAACCAGGGAGTCATCTGTGGAGCACGTCGATGTCGTTGTGATCGGTGGCGGCCAGTCCGGGCTCGCCGCCGCCCACGCCTTGCTCGGCCGGAGGCTTCGGCCGGTGCTGCTGGAAGCCTCCGACCGGGCGGCGGGGTCCTGGGCGCGGTACTACGACAGCCTCACCCTCTTCTCCCCCGCCCGCTACAGCTCCCTGCCCGGCATGCCCTTCCCCGGTGCCGATCGAGACCGCTACCCGCACCGGGACGAGGTCGTGGCCTACCTGAGCACGTACGCAGACCGGCTGGACGCCGAGGTCCGCACCGGCTGCCGGGTGGGCGCGGTCCGGCGCGGCGAGGGCGGATTCAAGGTGGAGCTGGAGAGCGGCGGGCAGGTGACGGCGCGAGCGGTGGTCGCAACCTCGGGATCGTTCAGCCATCCGTACCGGCCCGCTCTGCTCGATCTGGGAGAGTTCACCGGCACGGTGCTGCACGCCGCGCAGTACCGCCACCCCGCACCTTTCGCCGGGCAACGTGTCGTGGTGGTGGGCGCGGGCAACTCCGCGGTACAGATCGCCGCCGAACTGGTAAAGACCGCCCGGGTCACGCTCGCCAGCCGCGCACCGGTGAAGTTCGCCCGCCAAAAGATCGCCGGCCGGGACCTGCACTACTGGACGAAGCACACCGGCCTGGACGCCGCACCGATCGGCGGCCTGCTGCGGGAGATTCCGCCACAGCCGGTCATCGACGACGGCCGCTACCGCACCGCCCTGACCCAGGGCGCGCCGGACCGGAGGCCGGTGTTCATCAGCCTCACGGGCACCGAGGCACTCTGGGCGGACGGGAGCCGGGAGGAGGTAGACACGATCGTGCTGGCCACGGGCTACCGTCCCGACCTGCCCTACCTCGACGGCCTTGACGGTGTCCTCGATTCCGCGGGCCGCCCCCGCCACCGCGGCGGCGCCGCGCTGTCGGTGCCGGGTCTGGCGTTCGTGGGGCTGGAGTGGCAACGTTCCCTGTCCTCCAACTCGCTGCGGGGCGTAGGCCGGGACGCCGCCCGCGTCGCCCGTGCCTTGGCCGCGCATCTGGGGCGCCGGTGACTCTCGCCCGCGCGGTTCGATGTGTGACAACATAGACGTATGTCGAATGCGAAGGCGCAGCCCTTCCTCGAAGCCGAGGGTGTGGCGCCGTGCTGCCCGCCGCTGGCCGAGCGTCCGATGACGGCGACGGAGGCGAAGACCGCGGCGCGGATGTTCAAGGCGCTCAGCGACCCGGTGCGCCTGCGCCTGTTCTCCGCAGTGGCGTCCCACGAGGGCGGGGAGGCGTGCGTGTGTGAGATCTCCGATGTCGGCGTCTCCCAGCCGACCGTCTCCCATCACCTGAAGAAGCTCAAGGAGGCCGGACTGCTGACCTTCGAGCGCCGCGGCACATGGGTCTACTACCGCGTCGAGCCGTCCGTGCTCGCCGCCATGGGTCGTCTGCTCATCGCCGTGTGACTCCTGCCGGCGTAGAGATTCGCATCACTCGCGCGGACCTGCACTGAGGACGGGTATCCGGCCGCTGCGGCCGGATGAGTAGCTGCCCTGGGTCACATCCCGGACGACCCGATCAGTCGGCGATCTCGCGGATGCGTCGCGTGCGGGCGGCCGACTCCGATGTCCGGCCTCGAGGGGTCAGACCCTCGGCAAAAGCGTGGGCCCTCGATCCGAGTCTCCAGAGCCCGGCGAGGCGTAGGCCAGCGCGGCCAGCCGCTCCGACCCGATGGGCGGGGCCGCGGTCCACGGCAGCACGGCGATGCGTTCGGCGTGCTCATCGGTGACCTCAGCGAGGTAGGGGCGCTCCGCTCCCGCCTTGGCTGCAAGGAGGGGGTCGACTGGTGCGGCGGCGGTCAGGCTCTGGTTGACGACCCAGGCGAAGGGTGTGATGCCCGCACGGGTCAGGTCATCCTGGAGTGCCGCGGCCTCGTGGACCGGTGTCGCCTCGGGGAGTGTCACCAGCAGTACCCGGGTGTAGTCGGGGTCTGTCAGCCGGCTCAGCAGCTCCAGCGCTTCCTCGGGCGGGGCTTGCCCGCTCTGGCGGGCCAGTTGGCGCTGGTAGTTCCGGGAGGCGTCGAGGAGCAGGAGGGTGTGTCCGGTCGGCGCCGTGTCGACGACGACGAACCTGTCACCGGCCTCGGCCACCGTGCGGGCGAACGCGTAGAAGACCGCGATCTCCTCCGTGCACGGGGACTCCAGGTCCTCGGCCAGCAGCTTGCGCGCATCCTCATCCAGTTCTGCCCCTGCCGTCGCCGACACCGACTCCCGGTATGCGGCGGTCTCACCGGCGGGGTCGATACGCGTCACCCGCAGGTTCGCCGGTGCTTCATCGCTGGCGACGGTGTCGACGTGAGCGGCGGGGTCGGTGGTGGTCAACGTGACAGGAAGCCCGCGGTGGGCCAGAGCGACGGCGACTGCGGCCGCGACGGTGGTCTTGCCGACTCCGCCCTTGCCCATCGTCATCACCAGACCGCGGCCGTTTTCGGCGATCTCGTCCACGAGAGATCCGAGCCCCGTCGCCGGAGAGTCGACGGGAGCGTCGCTTTCGGGCGCGGGCGGTCCGGCCGGCGGTTGCGGGTCGAGCATGCCTCGCAGTGCGGCGACACCGACGGGCGGTACCGGGAGCAGTGGGACGCGGTCGACCTCTGCGATGTCGGCCAGTTCGGCGGGCATGTTCTCCAGCGCCGTCTGCCCTCGGTGCTGCCAGGCGGCAGCCAGAGCATCGTTCGAATCGGTGGCGGTGAAGACGCCGTTGAGGACGAGTCGCTGCCGGCTGATGCCCAGGGCCCGCAGTTCCACGGCGGTGCGGCCGGCCTCGGCGAGGGGGCCGTCGTCGGGGCGGGTGACCAGCACGACGGTGGTGCGGGCCGGGTCGGCCAATACGTGCATGGCCTGGGCATAGCGGTCCTGCTGTGCTCCCAGGTCGGCCAGGGAACCGATACAGGAGGCACCGCCCGGGTTGGTGACCAGGAAGGCCGACCAGGCGCCGGGCAGGCTGAGAAGCCGCAGCGTGTGCCCGGTGGGCGCGGTGTCGAAGACGACGTGGTCGAACCGTTCGGTGACCTGCGGATCGGTCAGCAGGGCGACGAACTCGTTGAAGGCCGCGATCTCCACGGTGCAGGCGCCGGAGAGCTGTTCCTCGATCTGGCTGATGGCGGAGTCGGGCAGCACGCCCCGGTAGGGGCCGACGACCTTCTCGCGGTAGAGAGCCGCCGCGGCGGCAGGGTCGACGTTCATGACGTGCAGGCCCGGCGCGTCGGTGACGGCCGAGGGCTCCTGGCCAGCTCGGACGCCCAGGACCTCGTCGAGGTTGGACGCCGGGTCGGTACTGACCAGCAGTACGCGCCGTCCGTCATCGGCCAGGGCGATCGCGAGCGCCGAAGCGGTCGAGGTCTTGCCCACGCCGCCCTTGCCGGTGAAGAAGAGGTACGGCGTCGCGGCGGCGCGCAGGCCGGAAAGGACGTCCGATGGTCGACTACCTGTCACAGTTGCTCAGCACCCTTCGGGGCCGCAGCCGCAGCCCTCGTCACCCGAGTCCTGGGCCATTTCCAGGGTCGGACGTTCGGTGCGGACGCCGGTCCACTCAGCCAGTTCCAGGCGGGTCGGGTAACGGCCGGAGCAACGTAGCGCCCCGTCGACCAGGACGGCCGGCAGCGCATCGTCGCCCTTCTCCTCAAGGAGCGTCTTCACCTGAGAGTTTTCGGCGAACCGGCCGGGGTCGGAGGACAGGGCGAACCGGCTCACCTCAACGCCGGCGGCACCGAGCCACTCGAGGTCGGCGGCGAACTGTGTCAGCGCCGGGTCGACCGACGGGCCGCAGACACCCGTCGGACAGCACATCGCCGGGTCGTAGATCTCGACAGCAGACATCTGCATCTCCAATTCGCTCAGCTTCCCCGCACGTGTCAGGGGAAGGCTCGAGCATGACATCAGTCGGATTTCCGAGCCGTGGCCGCACGCAAAAAGCGCGGCCGGCGGTCTTGCTACGCCGTCACGGCGGTCTTCTCGGGCTCGGCGGCCCCCTCGAGTGCGGTGGTCATCGCGGCGAGGTAGCGCTCGGCGTCCAGCGCGGCGGCGCAGCCGGTGCCGGCGGCGGTGATGGCCTGCCGGTAGGTGTGGTCGACGACGTCGCCGGCGGCGAAGACCCCTGGGACCTTGGTGCGGGTCGAGGGGGAGTCCACCTTGAGGTAGCCGTCCTCGTCGAATTCGAGGACGCCCCGGAAGAGTTCGGTGCGGGGGTCGTGGCCGATGGCGACGAACAGTCCGGTGACGGGCAGCTCGGAGGTCTCGCCTGTCCGGGTGTTACGCAGGGTGAGGCCGGAGAGCTTGCCTTCTGGGCCGTGGATCTCGGCGACCTCGCTGTCCCAGGCGAAGCGGATCTTTTCGTCGGCGAAGGCACGCTCCTGCATGGCCTTGGAGGCGCGCAGGGTGTCGCGACGGTGCACGATGGTGACCGACTTGGCGAACCGGGAGAGGAAGGTGGCTTCCTCCATCGCGGTGTCACCGCCGCCGACGACCGCGATGTCCTGCTCGCGGAAGAAGAAGCCGTCACAGGTGGCGCAGTAGGACACTCCGCGGCCGGACAGCTCGTCCTCGCCGGGGAGGCCGAGCTTCCGGTGCTGTGACCCGGTGGCGACGATCACCGTGCGGGCCTGGTGCACGGTGCCGGCCGAGTCGGTGACCGTCTTGATCTCGCCGGAGAGGTCCACGGAAGCGACGTCGTCGGGGATCAGCTCGGCGCCGAAGCGCTCGGACTGGGCTCGCATCTGGTCCATCAGGTCAGGGCCCGTGATCCCTTCGCTGAAGCCGGGATAGTTCTCGACCTCGGTGGTGGTCATGAGCGCGCCACCGGCGGTGACCGAGCCCTCGAAGACCAGCGGGTTCAGCGACGCGCGGGCGGTGTAGAGCGCGGCCGTGTAGCCCGCGGGACCCGAGCCGATGATGATCACGTTACGGACGTCACCGGTCACTTCGTGGACTCCGGGGCGATCTCGGCGATGAGCTTCTCAACGCGGTTCTTGATCTCGTCCCGGATGGGCCGCACGGCCTCCACGCCCTGACCGGCCGGGTCCCCCAGCTTCCAGTCGAGGTAGCGCTTGCCGGGGAAGACGGGGCAGGCGTCGCCGCAGCCCATGGTGATGCACACGTCGGATGCCTGGACGGCGTCGACGGTGAGCACCTTCGGGACCTGCGCGGTGATGTCGATGCCCACCTCGCGCATGGCCTCGACGGCGGCCGGGTTGACCTCATCGGCCGGGGCGGAACCGGCGGAGCGGACCTCCACCCGGTCACCGGCCAGGTGGCTGAACCAGGCGGCGGCCATCTGGGAACGGCCCGCGTTGTGGACACAGACGAACAGAACGGAGGGCTTCTCAGACATGCGGTGGTGTCTCTCTCGATGGGGTTTACATGCTTTGCGCTGTCCGCCAGACCGACTGGCGTCAGTGGTGGCTGATGTGAGAGTATCAGCTCATGATGACGTCAGCCAATGCTGAGTTGAGCCCGCCGCGAGGTGACCTGCTCCGGGTGCTCGCGGATCCGCTCCGGTCCCGGATCGTGCAGCTCCTCGCCCGGGAAACGCTCTGCACCACACACCTCGTCGAGGAAACGGGTGCGCGGCAAACGAACCTGTCCAACCACCTGCGGGTGTTGCGGGAGGCAGGCGTGGTGGAAACGGAACCGTGCGGCCGTTTCACCTACTACAAGCTCAGGCCCGACGTGCTCGACGCGCTGGCCGCCTCCCTGGGCGAGCTGGCCGAGACCGCCCGTA
>KI547039.1:13633-18276 GCA_000497405.1 Streptomycetaceae bacterium MP113-05
CTCCACCCCCGCCCCCACGTCGTCGCCGCCGGATCCCGGCGGCGACGACGTGGTCGGCAAGCTCTCCAAGCTCGACCGCTTCCTCGCGGTGTGGATCCTCGCCGCCATGGCCGTCGGCCTCGGATTCGGCCGGCTGATCCCCGGACTGAACGACGTGCTGTCGAAGGTGGAGGTCGGCGGGATCTCGCTGCCCATCGCCCTCGGCCTGCTGATCATGATGTACCCGGTCCTCGCGAAGGTCCGCTACGACAAACTCGATGCCGTCACCGGCGACCGCAGGCTGATGGCCTCCTCGCTGATCGTCAACTGGGTCCTCGGGCCGGCCGTGATGTTCGCGCTCGCCTGGATTTTTCTGCCGGACCTGCCGGAGTACCGCACCGGTCTGATCATCGTCGGGCTCGCCCGCTGCATCGCCATGGTCATCATCTGGAACGACCTCGCCTGCGGGCACCGTGAGGCGGCCGCTGTACTGGTCGCGCTCAACTCCGTCTTCCAGGTCATCGCGTTCGGCCTGCTCGGGTGGTTCTACCTCGAGCTCCTGCCCGGCTGGCTCGGCCTCGGCAACGGCCAGGACCTGGACATCTCCATGTGGCAGATCGCCCTCAACGTCGTCATCTTCCTCGGCATCCCGCTGCTGGCCGGCTTCCTCACCCGCCGCCTCGGCGAGAAGAAGATGGGCCGCGAGAGCTACGAGAACCGCTTCCTGCCGCGCATCGGCCCCTTCGCCCTGTATGGGCTGCTGTTCACCATCGTCATCCTCTTCGCACTCCAGGGCGGCACCATCACCTCGCAGCCACTCGACGTGGTCCGCATCGCGCTCCCGCTGCTGGTGTACTTCGCGCTGATGTGGTTCGGCACCTTCGCCCTCGGCAAGGCCCTCGGCATGGCCTACGACCGCACCGCGACACTCGCGTTCACCGCCGCCGGAAACAACTTCGAACTGGCCATCGCCGTCGCCATCGCCACCTTCGGCGTCACCTCCGGGCAAGCCCTTTCCGGCGTCGTCGGACCGCTCATCGAGGTACCGGTCCTGGTCGCACTCGTTTATGTGTCACTCGCTTGGCGGCGCAAGTTCTCCCAGCCTTCACCTGCCACGGACGGCCGATGACGGCGGGAGGCGTCCGGACCGATGTGGTGGTGATCGGCGGCGGCCAGGCCGGGCTCGCGGCCGGCTACTACCTGCGCCGCCAGGGCCTGGACTTCGTCATTCTGGACGCCCAGTCCGCCCCTGGCGGCGCCTGGCAGCACGCCTGGGAATCGCTGCGTCTGTTCAGCCCCGCCGCCTACTCCTCGCTGCCCGGCCGCCTCATGCCCGCCCAGCCCGGCGAGCTCTACCCGGGCGCCGGGCATGTGGTGGAGTATCTCGCTGATTACGAGAAGCGTTACGAACTGCCCATTCAGCGCAGCGCGCCCGTTCAGGCCGTGAGCCGCGACGGCACGTGGCTGCGAGTCGAGACGGACACCGGTACGTGGCGGGCTCGTGCGGTCATCAGCGCCACCGGCACCTGGTGGCGGCCCTTTGTCCCAGCCGTCCCAGGCGCAACTTCGTTTCGCGGCAGGCAACTGCACACCGTCGGCTACCGCAGCCCCGATGAGTTCGCGGGGCAGCGCGTTGCGGTAGTGGGCGGCGGCAACTCCGGCGCCCAGATAGCCGCCGATCTCGCCGCTCACGACGACGTCGAACTCACGTGGGCCACCCGGCACCCTCCGCGCTACCTCGCCGACAACATCGACGGGCGGGCACTCTTCGACGCCGCCACCGCCCGACGCCGCGCCCTCGAGCAGGGAGAGGCGGACACCAGCGGCGTCGCCTCCCTCGGCGACATCGTCGCCGTACCGCCTGTACGCGAGGCCCGCGACCGCGGATTCCTGCACGCACGCGAGATGTTCGCCCGCCTCACCCAAGACGGATTGGTGTGGCCGGATGGCACAACCACCCAAGCGGACGCAATCGTCTGGTGTACCGGCTTCCGCCCTGCACTGGCCCACCTCGCCCCGCTCGGCGTACGTGGACCACACGGCCACGTCGCCACCGATGGCACCCGTACCATCACCGAACCGCGCCTGCACCTCCTCGGCTACGGCGACTGGACCGGCCCCGCCTCCGCCACCCTGATCGGTGTCGGCCGCCCCGCGCGGGAGGCTGTCGCCGACATCACTGGAAGCTTTGGCTGAGGCTTCTCGACATGTCATCGGCGCTTCTGGGCCACGCCGGCTACGGGTCGGCCGCCTGAGACGCGCACTACGCCGGCTACCTCATCCGCCGAACCATGCACAGCACTGTTTTCCCCAGGGGCGCTTACCCGGTATGTCCCGCGACATCTACTCCCGGTCCGGCGCGGCGGGAACCCGGGTGCCCAGTGCCAGAAGCGTCGCGGCAACAGCAGCCACCGCCAAGGCGCCGAACACCTGTGGATAGCCTCCGAGCGGCCCTGCCAGCGCGGCGCCGGCCCAGGGGGCAAGCGCGCCGGCGAGGGTGACAGGAGCGGCGAGGAGCGCGGAGAGGCGTCCGTAGTGGGTGGTGCCCCAACGATCGGTGACGGCAGTGGCCTGGAGGAGGGTGAGGTTGCCGCGGACCATGCCGGTCAGGACGGCGAGGGCGACGAGAACCGGAATGGGGCCGGGGACGACGGAGAGGGCGGCGGTGGTGATGCTGCCGGAGCCGATGAGGGCGACGGTACGGGCGGTGGTGCCCGTGTGGCGGGCGAGGGAGGCGTACACGGTGCGGCCGAGCGTCTGTCCAGCGCCGCAGAGCCCGAGCGCCCATGCGGCGGTGGTCGCACTTGCGCCGCGTTCGAGCATCAGCGGCACCAGCCCGATGACGACGGCGTACATCGTGAAACCGGAGAGGGTCAGAGTGGCGGACAACAGCAGGAAGGACCGGCCTCGCACGACGCTCCGCGGGCTGCTTCCGGCATTGGTGACGACCGGTGGAGCAGGCGGCCACGGCGCGCGCAGGGCGAGCGCATGGGCGGGAACCGTGAGGCCGGCGAGGACCGCTGCCAGAACGAGGTACGTGACGCGCCACGACAGGTGCTCAGCCAGCACCGCTGTGAGCGGGGCGAAGACGGTGCTGGCAAGCCCTCCCGCAAGGGTAACCACCGTGAGCGCACGGACTCGGCTGGGACCCCACCAGCGCGTGACAGCGGCGAACGCGGGGGGGTAGAGGGTGGCCCCCATGGCGACCCCGGCGAGCAGCCATCCCGTCGTGAAGACAGCGAAGCTGGGCGCGACAGAGATGATGAGGACAGCGCCCACACCCAGAACAGAGCCGGTAGTCATCACCGCATGCGGCCCGCGCCGGTCCAGGATGCGACCGATGGGAAGACCGGTGAAGGCGGAGACCAGCAGGGCGCTGGAGAACGCTCCGGTGGCTGCAGCGCCGGACCATCCGGTGGCGGCGGTGATCTCGGGAAGCAGGACGGGGAAGGCGTAATAGAGAACGCCCCAGCTGACAGTCTGTGTCAAGCACAATGCGGGCAGCACCGCGCGAGGCTGCGACCGGCTCCCCTCTCCAGGCACAGCCTCGTCAGCGTCGAGGGACGTCACAGTCGCTCAGCAACCTCCGGCAGGAGCAGCCTGCTCACCGCTCTGCGGCTCTTCCTGAGCACCACAGCAGCCGCCGCCCGCAGCGCTGTCCTCAACCTGTGGCACCTCCGCGAAGCCGGAGCCCTTGCACACGCCGGTCTCGGGGAGAGTCAACTCGACCCGGGCGGCGGCCTCGTGGTCACCGGCCAGGGCGGCGGCGATGGAACGGACCTGCTCGTAGCCGGTCAGCGCGAGGAAGGTCGGCGCGCGGCCGTAGCTCTTCATACCGACCAGGTACACGCCCTGCTCCGGATGCGTCAGTTCCCTCGCCCCGTGCGGGTAGACGGTGCCGCAGGAGTGGACATTCGGATCGATCAGCGGCGCCAGCTCCGCCGGCGCCTGGAGACGTTCGTCGAGCCCGAGCCGCAGTTCGCTCAGAAAGGACAGGTCCGGCCGGAAACCGGTCAGCGCGATCAGCTCGTCGACCGGCTCCAGTCGCCGGCCATCCTCCCCGGTAAGAACGAGACGGCCGTCCCCGTCCTGCTCGACGACCTCGGCACGGAAGCCTGTGACCGCAGTGGCGTAACCGGCCTCCACCGCGGCCTTGGCCCGGAGACCCAGCGCACCGCGTTCCGGGAGCTGGTCGGCTTTGCCGCCGCCGAAGGTGTCGGCGCCGATGCCGCGCCGCAGTACCCACACTGCGTGACTGCCGGGCACCTCCTCCGCCAGCTCGGCGAACTGGGCGAGAGTTGTAAAGGCGGAAGCGCCGGAGCCGAGGACTACAACACGCTTCCCGGCATACCGGCCCCGCACGTCGGGGTCCGTGAAGTCGGGCACGCGGTAGGCGATACGGTCGGCCGCCGCAAGTTCTCCGGGAGCGGGAAGGCCGTCCCCGCCCAGCGGGCCGGGGGTGCTCCAAGTGCCGGAGGCGTCGATCACCGCGCGGGCGAGCATGCGCTCCTCGCCGCCGTCGGCGGTCTGCAGGTGGACGGTGAACGGCTGCGCCTCGCGGTCGGCGTCCACGACCCGGTCCCGCCCCGCGCGGGAGACGCCGGTGACCCGTGCGCCGAGGCGAACGCGGTCGCCGAGGGCGTCGGCCAGCGGCTGCAGGTACC
>KI547039.1:18286-21359 GCA_000497405.1 Streptomycetaceae bacterium MP113-05
GTCAGCCGCTCCTCACCGCCGTCGGCGGTGCGCACGTGCACGGTGAACGGCTGTGTCTCGCGGGCCGCGTCGACGACCCGGTCCCGGCCCACCCGCGACACGCCGGTGACCCGCGCGCGCGGGCGTACCCGGTCGTCGAGGGCTTCGGCCAGCGGCTGCAGGTACCGCTCCGCCCAGTCGCCGCCGGTGGGGTAGGAGTCCCCGTCTGGCCGCACCCAGCCGGTAGGCGCGAGCAGCTTCTCCGCCACCGGGTCGGTCACCTCCGACCACGGCGAGAACAGCCGTACGTGCGCCCACTCGCACACGGCCGCTCCCGGCCGGTCACCGGCCTCCAGGACCAGCGGTTCGATCCCCCGCTCCAGAAGGTGCGCGGCGGCTGCCAGCCCGACGGGACCAGCGCCGATCACCACGACGGGCAGGTCAGACAGATTCGGGTCACTTTCGGTGGACGCGTTCACAGCGACTCTCCAGATGATTCGGCTACTGTCGATATGGTAGGCACCAGCATGCCATCTGATTCGACGAATCCCAACATAGACAACCATCGATTCGGGAAGAGGTGGGCCCGAGGTGACGAGCACGGCGACTGATCGCTACCTCCGGCACCCACGACGCGGTCACCACGCCTCTCTCGCGAATCCGGCAACCAGGAAATCCCGGCAACTGCCGGAACCCGGAAATGCCAGCATCACGCACGGTGAGTCACACTGCCTCGCCGGAAGGTTCGCGGCGCGGACGGACTGACGGCTCATACCGGCTCTCCGTCGCGGGCCACATCACAGGGACCGCCGCTCCCGCCGGAAGGGAGACCGGTCGCAGGCGTGGATCCGGAGACTTCCGCCACTGCGGACGACGGAACGCCGGCTGCCGAGCGCGCGCCGGCAATCGGATCCGTGGCCGCGGACGGCGATACAGCCACGGAGGGACGAAAAGTGGAGCAGTCCGCGCCGGAACCACCTCCCGAGAATGCCGCTGCCACGCCCACACCCACCGCCTCCAGCAGGACGCCGGGTACGGCCGGGTCGACTTCACCGACGCCGACACCCCGCACGTCCAGCACCGTTCCGCAGCCCTCCGGCCCTGCACCCACTCCGCACGACCCGATCCCGGACACGTCCGACATTCCCTCCTCGCACCCTTCAGGTCAGAGCTCCTCCCCCGCCGAGCCGAGCCCGGACTCTCCACCACAGCTCCCGGGGTGACCGGCAGCAACCTGTCGTCGTCTGCCAGGCTCCTGTCGGAGTGGTCGGGCCAGGGCGGTGCATCACGCCGGGGACCCTCCAGTAACGTCAAGGTATGAGCCATCCCCATCCAGAGCTGAAATCCCCCCCGCCGTTGCCCGACGGAGGCCTGAGGGTCGTCGCCCTCGGTGGCCTGGGCGAGATCGGCCGCAACATGACCGTGTTCGAGTACGCGGGCAAGCTGCTGATCGTCGACTGCGGTGTCCTCTTCCCCGAGGAGACCCAGCCCGGCGTGGACGTGATTCTGCCGGACTTCACCTCGATCCGGGACCGCCTGGACGACGTCGTCGCCGTGGTGCTGACCCACGGGCACGAGGACCACATCGGCGGGGTGCCGTATCTGCTGCGCGAGCGCAGGGACATTCCCGTCGTCGGCTCGAAGCTGACGCTGGCCTTCCTGGAGGCCAAGCTCAAGGAACACGGCATCCGGCCGCGGACGGTACGGGTCCGCGAAGGCGAGCGGCGGAGCTTCGGACCCTTCGAGTGCGAGTTCGCCGCCGTCAACCACTCCATCCCGGACGGGCTCGCCGTGGCGATCCGTACCGGGGCCGGGCTGGTGCTGCACACCGGTGACTTCAAGATGGACCAGTTCCCTCTCGACGAACGCATCACCGACCTGCGGGCCTTCGCCCGGCTGGGCGAGGAGGGTGTGGATCTGTTCCTCACCGACTCGACCAATTCCGAGGTGCCCGGGTTCACCACCTCCGAACGCGAGCTGAACCCGGCCATCGAGCAGGTCATGCGCACCGCCCCCCGGCGGGTCATCGTCTCCAGCTTCGCCAGTCACGTCCACCGCATCCAGCAGGTGCTGGACGCCGCCCACCAGCACGGGCGCAAGGTCGCCTTCGTGGGCCGGTCGATGGTTCGCAACATGGGCATCGCCCGCGACCTGGGCTACCTGAAGATCCCCTCCGGTCTGGTCGTGAGCACGAAGGAACTCGAGAAGCTGCCCGACCACCGGGTCACTCTCGTGTGCACGGGCTCCCAGGGCGAGCCGATGGCGGCCCTGTCCCGGATGGCGAACCGCGACCACATGATCCGCGTCGGCGAGGGCGACACGGTCCTACTCGCCAGCTCCCTGATCCCGGGTAACGAGAACGCCATCTACCGGGTGATCAACGGCCTGACCCGGTGGGGCGCGAACGTCGTCCACAAGGGCAACGCCAAGGTGCACGTCTCCGGCCACGCGAGCGCGGGCGAACTCGTCTACTGCTACAACATCGTCAAGCCCCGCAACGTGATGCCCGTCCACGGCGAGTTCCGTCACCTGCGGGCCAACGCCGACCTCGCCGTCCGCACCGGTGTCGCACCCGAGCGGGTCGTCGTCGCCGAGGACGGTGTCGTCGTCGACCTCGTCGACGGGCGGGCGTCCATCACGGGCAAGGTTCCCGCAGGGAACGTCTACGTGGACGGCATGACGGTCGGCGGCGCCACGGAGGCGTCCCTCAAGGACCGCGTCACACTCGCCGAGGAAGGCGTGGTGACGGTGGTGGCGATCGTCGACGCCGACACCGGGGCCCTCGCCGAAGCGCCCGACTTCCTGGCCCGCGGGTTCGTCCACGACGACGCCACCTTCGAACCCGTCGTCCCCGTCATCGAGAAGACGCTGGCCAAGGCCGCCGACGAAGGCGTCGGCGACGCACACCAGCTCGAGCAGCTCATCGCCCGGGCCGTGGCCAACTGGGCGTTCCGCACCCACCGCCGCAAGCCCCTGGTGATCCCCGTCATCATCGACGCCTGAGACCGGGCCGGCCGGGTCTCCTGAGAACCGCAGGGGACATCAGCCTGCGGCTTCACACAGCACGGCTCGGGGCCCGGGCCTCGGGGGGCGC
>KI547039.1:21369-32750 GCA_000497405.1 Streptomycetaceae bacterium MP113-05
GCGCCGCCCGAGGCGGAGCGGAGCCGTCCGGGCCCGGGCGCGTCAGTCGAGGCGGGCGAGGATCGCCTGCGTCGCGGCGGAGGTACCACCCCGGGGGGTGCCTCGGGAAGTGAGGCGGAGGGCGCCGTCTGCGGAGGCGCGTTCGACGGCAGTGTGCACCGAGCCGGCGGCAGCGGCGTGACCGGCATGCTCCAGCAGCAGGGCCAGGCTGAGGATCTGCGAGGTGGGGTTGGCGAGGCCGCGCCCCGCGAGGGTGGGGGCGCTGCCGTGAAGGGGTTCGAAGTAGGCGGCCCAGGTGCCGATGTTGCCGGAGCCGCACATGCCGAGTCCGCCGACGGTGGCGGCTCCGAGGTCGCTGAGTATGTCGCCGAGGAAGTTCTCCATGACGAGGACGTCGAAGCGTTCGGGGTGGGCGACGAGGGCGTGGGCGGCGGCGTCGGCGTAGAGGTGGTCGGTGCGGACGTCGGGGTACTCCGCCGCGACCTCGTCGAAGACGGAGCGGAAGAGCGCGAAGCTGCGCAGCACGTTGCTCTTGTCGACGCACACGACCTCGGGCCCACGGGTCGAGGCGGTGCTGCGGGTGGCTGCGCGGGTACGGGCCAGGTCGAAGGCGTAGCGCACGATGCGTTGCGTGCCGGCGCGGGTGATCATGAGCTGGTCGGTCGCTGCGTCGCGGGTGGCCACGCCCGCGCCGCGGGAGAGGTAGAGGCCCTCGGTGTTCTCCCGCACGATGACGTAGTCGATCTCGCCCGCCCGGTGCCGTGTCGCGCCCTCGACTCCCGGGAGCAGCCGCATCGGGCGGACGTTGGCGAAGGTGTCCAGGCCGGTGCGGAGCACGCCGCCGAGGAGTCCGGCCTCGGTTCCGTCCGGGAGCCGGACGTCCGGGAGGCCGACGGGGCCTTTGAGTACCCCGTCGGCTGCGGCGAGGCGTTCGAGGGCGCCGGGTTCGACGGGGCGTCCCGTCCGCCGGTAGTGGTCGGCGCCGGCGGGCTCCTCCCGGATGTCGAGGGGGAGTCCCTTCCGGTCCGCGAGGGTGTGGAGGACGGTCAGGGCGCTCTCCGTGAGTTCGGGGCCGATTCCGTCGCCGGGGATGACGGCGAGGGTGAGGGGCGCCGGAATGTCACGCTCCACGGGGCACTCCCGCCTGCGTGCCGGCGATGCGGCCGAAGACCGAGCCGTTGGTGAGGCCACTGCCGCCGGGGTAGTTGAAATAGAAGACGCCGCCGACGAGCTCGCCGGCCGCGTAGAGGCCGGGGATGGTCTGCATGTCGGTGTCGAGGACCTGGGCGTCGGTGTTGATGCGCACCCCGCCGAAGGTGAAGGTGATGCCGCAGGTGACGGCGTACGCCTCGAACGGTCCTTGCTCGATGCGGTTGGCCCAGTTGGTCTTGTCCACGGCGAGCCCGCTGGTGCCGCGGCCGTCCTTCACGTTCGGGTCGAAGGGGGTGGCGGAGTCGACGGCGGCGTTGTAGGCGGCCATCTCCGTCAGGAATCCTTCGGGGTCGACGCCGTCGAGTTTGCGGGCGAGCTGTTCGAGGGTGGGGGCGGTGACCCTGGTGACCTGCTTGATGCGGTACTCGTCCCGCAGCAGGCTGCTGACCTGCTGATCGAAGATCTGCCAGGCGAAGTGCCCGGGCTGTTCCAGGATGCGCCGACCGTACTTGGCGTAGGTGTAGTTGCGGAAGTCGGCGCCCTCGTCGACGAAGCGCCGGCCGTGGGCGTTGACCATGACGCCCCAGGGGTAGCTGTGCTTCTGGAAGGAGTCGCCGACGGCGAGGTCGCCGAACTCCGGGGCGTTCAGCTCCCAGCCGACGGCGTGACAGCCGGACCAGTTGCCCACCGGGCTCGCGCCGGCCTCCAGCGCCATGCGGATGCCGTCGCCGGTGTTGAAGCGGGTGCCGCGCACCTTGGCCAGGTCCCAGGCGGGGCCGAGGTACTGGGCGCGCATCGCCGCGTCGGCCTGGAAGCCGCCGCTGGCCAGCACGACGGCGTCGGCCCGCTCCTCACGGGTGGTGCCGTTCTGGCGGACGAGGACGCCGTGCACGCCGTCGTCGTCGTGCAGCAGCGAGAGTGCGCGGGCGCCGTACTCGACGCGGACACCTTCGCGTGCGGCGGACTTGACGAGGGCGTCGACGAGACCGGGACCGCCGCCGGAGACCTCGACCGTCAGCCCGCCCCAGAAGGTGAACCGGCCGTTCACCTTGAACGCCTGGCGACCGTAGATCGGCATGAAGCGGACGCCCTTGTCCGCCATCCACAGCATCGTGGGCAGGCTTCGTTCGACGAGGAGGCCGGCGAGTTCGGGGTCCGTCCGGTACTCGGTGACCCGGGCGAGGTCGTCGAGGAAGGCCTCCTCCGTGTAGGAGCCGAAGTCGGTGGTGGCGACCTCCTCCTCGGTGAGGTCCGGCATCAGGCGGCGAAGGTCGTCGACACCGTCGTAGGCCACGCGCATCGCCCCCGCGGTGAAGGCGGTGTTGCCGCCTCGCAGACCTTGGGGAGCCCGTTCCAGCACGACGACCTCCGCTCCCTGTTCGCGTGCCGAGAGCGCCGCGCACAGGGCTGCGTTGCCCGCTCCGACGACGATCACCTTTCGTGCGGTCATTTGCGTACTCCTTCTCGTATCCAGATTGCATTCAATAGAGGGGGCATCGTATCCACTGTGTACCCGACTGCCCCGGCGTCCCGTATCGTTGCCGCGTGGCTGCGGAAGATGACCGGGACAAGGACCTACGCCGTTACCTCGTGCCGGGGACGCAACGGGGGCGGACGACGGACGCGGTGACCGATGCGCTGCGCGAGGCGATCCTCGACGGTGCGCTGCCCCCCACCGCGTGGCTGCGTGAGGACCAGATCGCCGGCGCCTTCCGGGTGAGCCGCACTCCGGTGCGGGAGGCACTGCGACGGCTCGCGGACGAGGGACTGGTCGTCAAAACCGCCCACCACGGCACGACCGTCGCCCCGCTGTCGCTGGAGGACGTCCTCGCCCTCTACGTGGTGCGCGAGGACCTGGAGGGCCTCGCGGCCCGGCTGGCCGCCGGCCGCTGCCCGCCCGGCCTCGTCGACACGCTCGACGGGATCGACGCGCAGATGAAGGAGGCGGCTGCGGCGGCCGACACGACCGCCCTCTCGCGGCTGAACCTCGCCTGGCACGGCGCGCTGCGCGACGCCACCGGGAACAGCTACCTGGGCCGCTTCCTCGGCCAGGTCGAGCACGCCGTACGCCGGCTGCCGGCCTCGACGCTCGGCTACAAGGACCGGGCGGAGGAGGCGCTCGCGGAGCACGAGGCCGTGGTGCGCGCGATCGAGGCGCGCGACGGCGAGGCGGCCGAGCGCGCGGCGAGGGCGCACATGCGCCGTGCCCGCGAGATCCGGCTCACCGTGATGCTGGGCGAGTAGACGCGGGAACGCGCGCCTCCGCTCAACGGTCCCGTCCACGTTCGCCCCACCACCTTTCGAACACACGCGCGCCGCGCACGAGCAGCGGCAGGCACGACAGCACGACGACGAGCCGCGCCAGATGCATGGCGGCGACAACGGCGGTGTCCGTCCGCACGGCGGTGGCCGCCGCCATCATCTCGCCGACGCCGCCCGGCACCATGCCGAAGACGGCGGCCGGCACCGCGGCGGCGCCGGTGCGGCCCACGAACAGTCCCCAGCCGACACCGAAGCCGAGGATCGCGACCACGGCCAGCAGCCCCGGGAGCAGGACCGTCCGGAAGTCCCGCAGTACGCCGGGCGCGACGGCCAGTCCGACCACCGTGCCGACCAGGACCTGCGCGACGGTCTGCAACCCCGCCGGTATCGCCATGTGCCCGCCGGAGGCCAGGCGCACCGCAGCAGCGCCGGCGATCGCCCCGATCAGCGGCCAGAACGGCAGCCGCAGGGGTTTGGCCAGCGCCGCTCCGGCGGCGCCGCCGAGCAGCAGCCACACCGCGCCCGCAGTCACGACGCCCCCACCCAGGCCACCAGGATCGGGAGGAGAAGCAGCACCACCGCCAGTACCCGGGCCACGTGCACGGCGAGGACCAGACTCATCCGGGCCCCCATCTCGCGTGCGGTGAGGGTGATCTCGCTGAGGCCGCCGGGCGCGAACGCCAGGACCGCGGTGACCGCGTCGATGCCGTAGCGGGTGATCAGCAGTGCGGCGAGCAGCATCTCCAGGAGCAGCAGCAGGGCGACGCCGGTGAGCAGCGGCACCGCCAGCCCGGCGATGGTCCACAGCGTCTCCGCGTCGAGCCGTGCCCCGGCGACGCAGCCCAGGAGCACCATGCCGACCGTGCGCAGCGCCCGGACCGGCAGCACGTGGTCGAAGGCGGCCGGGCGCCAGCGGTTGACCAGTGCGCTGCCGACCACGGCGCCGACGACGGTCGCGGCGGGAACCCGCAGCAGGCCGAGCACCAGTGCTCCGGTGAGCGCACCGGCCAGCAGCCGCGCGACGCGACCCGCGTCCGGAAGCCATCGGTGGTTCTCCGTCACCCTTACCCCCCGTCTACGCCATCAGCAGCGGCGGGGTCAGGTAGCCCACCGGAAGCCCGATGTCCGCGAAGTGCTGGAGCAGCAGCAGTGCGGCAAGCACGCCCACCGTGTAGAGGACGACGGAACGTCCGCGCATCTCGGCCACCCTCCACAGGAAGACCGGCACGAAGACCACCGCGGCGAGCGCGGCCCCGAGGACGTAGCACAGGACGACGAAGGTGATCAACCAACCGAAGGCGTGCGCGACCCACCGCACCTCCTGCCGCCATGCGTCCCCTCGTACGTCCGTATCATCCGGAGCGCCGGGTGCGCGGTCGGCGCGGTTCCGGGCGGAGCGCCGCCACGCGTGGGCCTGGGCTGCGAGCAGCACCGCACTGAGCAGGGCACCGAGTACGCAGACCAGGGTCGGCACCAGCCGGGCCTTCTCGCTGTAGCCCTGTGCCGCCACCAGGGCACAGAGGAAGAGCACGAGGAACGCGGCGCCCACGCCCACCGTCCACCGGCCGGGCGCGACCGCGCCGTCGACCTCGTCGTCGTCCGTGTCGGCTTCCGGCTGGGGGGCGGTTTCGGAGCTGGTGCCGGGGTCGGGGTCGGTCTCGGTCTCGCGGTCGGTCTCGCGGTCCGTGCTCGTACCGGTGCCCGTGCTCCTGCCCGTGGCCGTGTCGGTCCGCCCGTCGCGCGCCCCTGCGGCGACCGAGGCCTCGGGCAGGCCGGGACCGGTGTCGGCGCGGCGCGCACGCAGTCGGCGTACGAGGGCGAACCCGAGAGGCGCGACGAGCACCGCGGCCATCACCAGCACGCCCGGTCGCAGCGCCCACTCGGAGAACGAGTACAGGTTCGCGGTGAGGTAGTAGTAGCGCTCCAGCGGCACGCTCAGCACGAAGCCGATGAGGAACGGTGCACGGGGGAAGCCGGTGACCTTCATCAGCCAGCCGACGGCGCCGAGCAGGAGCATCACCTGCAGGACGGAGACCTGCTGGGACTCCTGGTATCCGGCGGTGAACAGGATCACGACGAGGCCGGCGGCGAGGACGGGGAAGCGTACGAAGCTCAGCTTGGCCAGCGGCTTGCTGAGCAGGAAGCACAGGGCCGCTCCCGCCACGCTCGCCAGCGCGAAGGACCAGACGATCGTGTAGATGACGTCCAGGTGGTCGGTGATCATGCGCGGGCCGGGCTCGATGCCGAAGACGAGCAGGGCGCCGAGAAGGAGGGCGGCCGGGGCGCCACCGGGGATGCCGAACAGCAGAGTCGGGATGAGGTCGCCGGCCTCGACGCTGTTGTTCGCGCTCTCCGGGGCGATGATGCCCCGGGGGTCGCCCTTCCCGAACTTCCCCTTCCCCTTGCGGCCGGCGGTCGCCCGGGCCTGGCCGTACGCCATCCAAGTCCCGGCGGTCGCACCGACACCGGGGAGCACGCCGGCCCAGATGCCTATGAGGGACCCGCGCAGGACGTGTGTCCAGTGGCGGACGACGTCCTTGAACCCCTCGCCCCATCCGGAGCCGATGCCGGAGCCGGAGGCGACGCTGGTCCGGCGGGCGATCTGGGAGACGATCTCCGCGAGCCCGAAGACGGCGAGGGCCACCGCGACGAGGTCGAGCCCCTCGTTGAGGAACAGCGAACCGAAGGTGAACCTGTAGTCCGCCGCCGCCGGAGCGGCGCCGACCTGGCCGAGCAGCAGGCCGAAGACTCCGGCGATGAGGCCTTTGAGCATGTTGCCGCGGGAGAGCACGGCCGCCAGGGAGATGCCCAGCACGGTGAGCATGAACAACTCCGGTGACCCGAAGTTGAGCACCAGCGGCCGGGCCAGCGGGATGGACATCGTCAGACCGACGGCCCCGAGCAGTCCGCCCGCCATGGACGCGAGGAAGGCGATACTCAGCGCCCGTGCAGCCTGGCCCTGCCGGGCCATCGCATGGCCGTCGAGCATGAGTACCGTCGCCGACGCCGAGCCCGGAATGCCGATGAGCACGGTGGAGATGGTGTCGGAGGTGTGCACGACGGCCACGGCACCGGTGATCAGGGCCAGTGCCTGGTGCGGCTCCACCACGAAGATGAAGGGCAGCAGGATGGCGACGGCCCCCGTACCGCCCAGGCCCGGGATGATGCCGACGACGAGCCCGGCGAGGACCCCGGCGACCAGGAAGACGAGGGTGGCGGGGTCGAGCAGCGCTCCGAGTGCGCTCAAAGCCGCGTCGAACATCGGGGTTCGGCTCCTTCTGCCGGGATCGCCGTCCGGAGGGACCAGCATGGGTGGGACGGGAGACCGCGGGTGGGGAGACCGCGGACGGGGAGAGGGTGCGCACCCGGGAGCCGCGGCGACCGCCCCGTCGGCGGGCCGGGCCGGGTGGTGCAGCGGAAACGGGAGGCGATGGGGCGGTGCGCGGGCCGGAGTCCGGCCCGCGCTCACCCGCGCGGGGCCGGGAGCCTCACTGTCCTTCGAGCGTGACGTCGTACTGGGATTCGAGCATGTCCAGGGTGTAGGAGCGGGTCGCCGGCTTGATCGCGAACGCCTTCTTCAGCTCCGCTTCGGCCTCCTTCCCGGAATACAGCGGGTAGCCGCCGAGCACGTCCTCGCTGGCGGTGCGGAACTCGGAGTCCCCGCTGATCTTGTCGACGGAGTCCCAGTAGGCCTCCACCACGTGGTCGGGCGTGCCCTCGTTGGCCCAGATGCCCTTCTGGTACACGTAGCCCGGGATCAGGAACGCCCGGTAGGCGTCGTAGGCCCGGCCGCTGGGCGCCTTGCCGTGGATCTCCCGGTAGACCTCCTCGACCGTGGGCACGTCGGGCACGTTCGGGTCGCGGACGATCTCGCCGTCCTTCAGCATGCCGAACGACATCAGCGGCACCGCCTTGCCCTCGTCCACCAGCGGCTTGACCTGGGTCAGGTAGGCGGAGGTGGTCTGGTAGCCGACGTTGACCTCGCCGCGTTCGAACGCCAGGCGGGCCGGGCCGCGGCCCTCGAAGCCGAAGGTCGCGTCCAGATCGACGCCGAGCACGTCGAAGGCCTGCAGCATGGTCAGGTCGAGTCCGGTGGCGCTGATGCCGCCGTAGGTCAGCTTCTTCTTCACGTCGGCGAGGTCCGCCCCCGAGCCGATGCCGGTACTCGGCGAGGTGTAGATGACCCCTCCGGTGCCGTTCAGCATGAGCGGTCGCATCTTCTCGAAGTCGAACTTCACCTGCGAGCGGCCCAGCAGCGCCTGGAAGTAGGTGGTGCCGGAGGTCACCAGGATCTCGTCGCCGTTCGTGCCACCGGAGGACACGAACTGGTTCGAGCCGGTGATGCTCTCGCCGCCGGGCACGTTCTTGGGCGTGAACGTCGGGTGGCCCTTGATGTGTTTTTCCAGGTAAGGGGCCATGAAACGGGCCCAGGTGTCGGTCCCGCCGCCCTCGGAATAGGGGATGACCATCTCCGTGCGGTCGGGCATCTTCGCGGAGGCCCCGTCCTCGCCGGAGTCGAGTCCCTGCGGGTTCGCGCACCCGGCCAGGCCCAGCGCGGCCGTCACTGCCATCGCGGCCCCGACGCGGTACACGGACTTTCTCTTCTGCCTCATGGTGCTCGTCTCCTCAGCCGACGATCATGGTGGAACGATTCTTCAGCCACTGGCCGGGCACCAGGACTCGGCCTTCCATCAGGCGGCGGGCGGTGCGGTACGCGGTCACGCTGGCCACCCGCCAGGTGCCGCCCTCCCGGCGCACGTCGGCGCGCAGCGGAAGCACGCCGGCCGGGTGGCCGATGCGGCACTCGTCCTCGTCCCCCCACGTCTCTGCCTGCGCCGCGGCGTCGGCCACCAGGGTGCCGGGAATGGCTGCGGCTACGGCTGTGGCGATGCCGCCGGTGAGAGCGTAGGAGCGGTGCACCCGGCCCATCGACATCATCGCCGCCCGCACGGTCGTCCCGCTGCCCTTCTGCACGCTGCCGTCGGTGGTCAGATAGTCACGCGACGTCCCGACGAGTGTCAGTTTGGGCACCGAGGGGGTCTCGGCCGTCGCCTTCTCCGGCGTGTCGGCGATGCCCGCGAGGACGGCGCCGTGTGCGCGCACCGCCTCCAGTCGCCGGAGCAGCTCGGGATGGGAGTCGATCTCGTCCGGGGGCTCCGTCCCGTTCAGTCCGAGCGCCTCCCACTGCACGAACAGCAGCGGGTTGGCAGCATCCACCACGCTCACCGGAATCGTGCCCAGCCCGGGGACGGTCAGGTCGTCGACCGGGTTGCCGGTGGGCAGCACCGAGCCGGTGACGGCGCCCCCGGGATCGACGTAGTCCAGGCGGATCCGTGACCCGGTGCCGGGAACCCCCGGCAGCGCGTAGTCCCCGGTCGGGTCGAACCTCCCGTCGCGGGTGGGGACGTGCGCGACGATGACCTTGCCTGTGTTGACGTTGAGCAGCCGCACCCGCGTGACCGGATCCGTCGCCGCGACCAGTCCCTCGTCGACCGCGAACGGCCCGACTCCTGAGGACAGGTTGCCGCAGTTGCCGCGGCGGTCGATCAGCGGACGGTCGATGGCCACCTGGCCGAACTCGTAGAGCACGTCGACGCCCTGCTCGCTGCCGTCGGAGATGACGGCCACCTTGCTGGTGCTGGACGTGGCGCCGCCGACCCCGTCCACCTGACGCCGCGCGGCGTCCGGGGACCCGTAGGAGGCGAGGATGAACGCCTCGCGAAGGGCATGGTCGGCGGGAAGATCCCGGGCGTGGAAGAACAAGCCGCGGCTGGTCCCCCCGCGCATCAGCACTGCCGGAACGCGCACCGCAGTCACCTCACATTGCATGCAATCTGTACGCCTGTTGGGTGCTCATGGTTGTCCCGACCGAGGAGTAAGCACAAGCGCTGATTTGTTCAGGCAGAATGAAGCCATGCTTCACGCTTATCTGGACGTGGCACGGTTGCGCGTGCTCGCCGAGGTGGTCCGGCACGGCTCGATGACGTCGGCCGCAGCCGCCCTCACGTACACGCCGTCGGCGATCTCGCAGCAGATCCGCCGGCTGGAGGCCGACGTCGGGCAACCGCTGCTCGACCGGCACGCACGCGGTGTGCG
This sequence comes from Streptomycetaceae bacterium MP113-05, assembly GCA_000497405.1. Taxonomy (GTDB): domain Bacteria; phylum Actinomycetota; class Actinomycetes; order Streptomycetales; family Streptomycetaceae; genus Streptomyces. Next base: position 30,880 of record KI547039.1, read on the forward strand.
TCCGACCGAGGCGGGCCGGGCGATCGTCGAGCACGTCACCGCGATCGAACGCAATCTGGAGGTGCTCCAGGGGCGGTTGAGCGACCTGGCCGGCCTGCGGGAGGGCTCCCTGCGCCTCGGTGCGTTCCCGACTCTGGGCTCGTCGCTCCTGCCGCTCGCCGTCACGGCCTTCCGCGACGCGCACCCGGGGATCCGCCTGTCCGTCCACAGTGCCCGGCTCGCGCAGCTCCTCGACATGCTGGAGCGCCGCCGGGTCGAACTCGCCTTCCTGTGGGAGTACGAGTGGTCACGCATCGAGAGCGAGAGCCTCGACCTGCGGGTGGTGACCGAGGACCCCACCGCTCTGGTGGTCGCCGCTTCGCACCGGCTCGCCGAACGGACCTCGGTCGACGTGGGCGAACTCGCCGAGGAGAGCTGGATCATCCGCGGCGACGACCACCCCGTCGCCGAGGTGCTCTCCCGCACGGCGGAGGCAGCCGGGTTCGAACCCTCCGTCTCCTTCGAGGCCAACGACTACCAGGAGGCGCAGGCCATGGTCGCAGTCGGGCTCGGAATCGCCCTCGCCCCGCGCCTCGCCCTGGCGAACCTGCGTACGGACGTGCGGGTGCTGCGACTCGACGGCTACGCCCCGCGCCGGCGGATCCTGCTCGCCAGGCTCGCCTCCCGCGTCCCCGCACCGGCCGAGGAGGCCATGACCGACGTCATCCTGGAGGTGGCGCGTTCGGGCCCTGACCCGTCGGTTCAGCGGTGAGAGAGCGGTGCGGGCGCCTCCTGGAGGAGCCAGCCGTTTCCGTCGGGGTCGTCGAAGAAGGCGAAGGAGTTCCAGGGTTCGCCTCCCCCCTCCTCCCAGCCGTTCGGTCCGACGTGCTGGACGGGGCCGATGTCGACACCGCGGGCGGTGAGTTCGGCATGGGCTGCAGCGAGGTCGGTGACGCAGATCTGGACGCCGCGGAGAGTACCCGGTTCCCTCTCCGACTGCCCGGGCGGGAGGGGCATGCCCTGGGAGAGCGCGAGGGAGCAGCGTGAGCCCGGCGGCGTGATCTGGACGATGCGGATGCCCGGCGCCACCTCGGTGTCGAGGTCGACGTGGAAGCCGCACCCCTCCGCGTAGAAGCGCTTCGCACGGTCGACATCCGTGACGGGCACGACGATGACCTCGATCGTGTAGTCCATGGGGCGTTCCTCACTCCTCAGCCGGGCCGTGTCAGCAGACCGGAGTGCCGGTGTCGGCCCGGAAGATCAGTTCGGGCCAGGTCTGGGGGCCGATGACGCCGTCGACGGTGAGGCCGGCGCAGCCCTGGAACCGGCGGGTGGCCTCATCGGTGACCGGGCCGAAATCGCCGTCCTCGGGGATCGGCGCACCGGTCAGGGCAAGGTTTAGAGAGCACTGCGCCTTCTGGACGGCCGGGCCGGATGAGCCCTCCCGGAGCAGGGGCTGCGCGGCGGTGGTCAGGCACGTCCCGGCCTGCCCCTGCGGTGCTATGTCGGGCGGCGGGGGCGCGGTGGTCGTCGCGGGGGCGGGGGTGCGGGCAGCAGGCGTGCTGGTCGCGGGAGCCGGAGCCTTTCCGGTGACCGTGGCAGAGGGACGTTCGGTCACCGTCCGGGTCTGGGCCGGTACGGACCCGGACCCGGACGGGGTGGCTCCGCCGTCAGCGCCGGTGGGACCACCGGTGCATCCGGCGACGGCGAGCACAGTCAGTAGCGGCACCGCCACGATGAAGCGTCGCATGTGCATCGCCTCCACAGAGCTCGGGCCGACCGCCCGTCCCAGGCTGCTCCCCCGCGCTGCTGTTCGCATCCGGGAGCCCTGACGACCGGCACCCGGTGCGCCGACGGGCGCCGGCCGGGCAGCAGCCGCTGCGCGTCAGCGC
>KI547039.1:32760-34575 GCA_000497405.1 Streptomycetaceae bacterium MP113-05
TGCGCCCCGGGCGGAACCGTCGTACGCCGGGTGGCGTTCGCCCAGCGCGGGGACCCTGCTGCGGGCCCGGTCGGCGGGCGCCCGCTCCAGGACGGTGACGCCGGTCTCGGCCTCCAGCGCGGGTGCGTACCCGGCCGCGCGCAGGGCGGTGAGGGTCTCCTGCTCGTCCTCCGTGGAGATCAGCACCGTGGGGGCGATGCGACGCAGCCGCAGCTTCGCCAACCCTTTTGCCCTGGCGACCTCTTCGATCAGTCCGGTGTCGTCGGAGCGCACACAGCACCGGGAGCGGACCACCCGTAGCCTCCCGTGACCGCGTGCGGTGTCCTTGATGGTGTACGCGAGTGGCTGCGGCAGTTCTCCCCCGCCTTCCGCCACCTGCCCCAGGCGGGCGTGGACGCTCTCGGCGTCCCACCCGGCGTCATAGGCCCGGCGCAGCGTCGCCGGGGTGATGCGCCAGACCACTGCGTGGCCCTCGGACTCGATGTCGCCAACGGCGGAGAGGAGTTCGGCCAGTTCGGGAGCCGGGGTGCCGGTGACGGTGGCGGTGGAGTCGGCCTGGAAACGTGCGGTGGTGGCCGGGGCGGGCAGTGCGGCATGCAGGGCGGAGCGCAGACCGGCGAGGCCCGCGGTCAGTTCGGGATGGGCGGCGAGGTCCGCGCCCAGGCCGCGGGTGCCGTCCGCCTCGGCGGGGGAGAAGTCGGACTGCGCACCGGGCACCGCCGGGTAGTGGCGGGCTGCACCGGCGTCGAGGAGCCTGATCAGCGCCCGTCCAGTCCCGGTGAGCGCCCCGTGGGCCGTCAGGCCCAGCAGTTCCGCTTCCGCGAGGGTGGCCCGCAGTTGGCGGCACGGGTCGGGGCCACCTGAGAGCTCGACGGCATCGTGGTCGAGGTCGAGGTCCACCTCGAGGTCGTCGAAGAGGTCGTCGTCGAAGGGGTCTCCGTGGAGCAGTGGTGCGAGTGCGGGCTGGAACCAGGCCGCACGGTCCAGCAGTTCCGCGAGGGCATCCGCGTCCTGGGCGAGACCGTGGCCGTCGGGCAGGGTGGCCAGGGCCTGGAGGGCTCCGTGCCGGAGGGGGGCGGCGACCGGATCCTGGGGGGTGATGAGCGCCACGGGCGTCTCCTCCTCGTCCGGCCAGTAGGTGAAGGTCTCCGGCACCACTGCCCAGGCCGCGATCAGCCCGAGCAGCTTGTCGGCGGGCAGGGCCGTCGCCCACGCGTCGTACCGGTCGGTGGGCAGAACCACCGCGGCGGGCTGCGGCCCGCGGTGGCCGGCGCTCCGCCTCGCCCGGCCGCCCCGGGAGCCGGGCGCCTTCTCCGCAGGTGTCTTCGGTGCTGCGAGGCCGGCGTTCACCGCGAGGTCCAGCCAGAGCCGGACGTGCACCTCCTCGGCGCCGACCGCCTTGGCCAGCCGGCGGGTGTCGCGCACGGCGATGCCGCCGGCTTTGCGGACGGTCAGGGGCCGGGCCGCCAGCTCCCGGAGCACCAGTTCCGCACGCCATGCGGCTGCACCCGCCGCGACCGCTCCCTGCCCCTCCCAGCCGCGGGGAAGCGGCTCGGTACGGCTCGGCGGCTCCGGCTCGAGGTGCAGCTCCGGCGCGGTCTCCCCCCGGAGTGCCCGGCTCACCTCGTACGGCATCTCGACCAGGTCCTCGCCGACCGGCACCACCATGCCGTGCGCCGCCAACCAGTCGGTGCCCTCATCGCCGCTGCCCTCTGCGCGGAAGGTGAACTTGGCCCCGGACCCGCCGTATCCCCCACTGCGCTGCCGCACGAAGCAGTGCGTCAACATCTGCGGCGGTCCCTGAACGAGCCGTTC
>KI547039.1:34585-35196 GCA_000497405.1 Streptomycetaceae bacterium MP113-05
CAGCAGGGCGCTCGCGGCCAGCGGTGCTCCGGCGACCAGCTCCCGCACTCCCTGCGGGTGGGACAGCACCCGGCAGACGTGCTCCTGCGCCTCCTCACGCGTGCGCACGGCGCCGGCCCCGAGCATGGCGGCGACCTGCCTGACCTCCGGCGCGTGGAAGGCCCGCGACAGCAGGGTCTCCACCGGACGGCCGTAGCCGGCGAGCTCGGCGGCCTGGGCATGGAACGCGGAGGGGAGCGCCGCCCCTCCATCCGGAGCCCGAAGCAGCAGCGCCCGCTGCTCCAGTCGGTCGATCGCCGCCTCGATCCGCTGCCGCGTGACACCGTCCGCCTTCTCGAACCGCTCCAGCATCTGCGCGACGGGCACCAGGCGGTCGAAGGGCTCCACTTCGGGTACCGGCCTGCTCCCTCCGCTGAAGGCGGAGAACGGCGGAGAGGGCACCGGTCCATGCCGTTCCAGCGCAAGCTCCGCCATGGCGTCGAGGAGTTGCAGTTCGCCGATGGTCGACGCGTTCAGCCCGTGCGCCACGGACAGGTCGGTCAGCAGGTGTCCTGCCAGGTCGTCGAACGAGGCGAGCTGCACGTACCCCGCTGCCTGCGGCAGGCGCCGCC
>KI547039.1:35206-36421 GCA_000497405.1 Streptomycetaceae bacterium MP113-05
GGCAGCTGCGTCAGCCGGTCTTTCAGGGCGTTCCGTGCTCGCATACGAGGAGCGTAGGCCACTCCCAGAGCGGCGCGGACCGGAATCGGGGCACCTCACCCCTTCCGGTGGCCACCGTGCGTGCTCACCCGAACAGGCCTTTCCCGCAGGACACGCCCGTCGCCGCTTGCGACGGTGGGCGTGCCGACTTCAGGAGGGCCCATGTCTGAGCACACCGCCGCGGTACGCGCTCCCCGGCGACGCGGCTACCGTGCGGGAATCGGCGGCGAGATGCTCGCCGAGTTCCTCGGTACGTTCGTCCTGCTTCTGCTGGGGACCGCCTCGGTCGCGGTGGCCGTGGTGGGTCTGCCGGGTTCCGGGCGCCAGACGTCCGACTTCGGTCCGGCCAACTGGCTGATCATCAGCTGGGGCTGGGGACTGGCCGTGGTCTTCGGCGTGTACGTCGCCGGCGGTATCAGCGGCGCGCACATCAACCCGGCGGTGACGCTCGCCTTCGCAGCCCGCCGGACCTTCCCCGTGAAGAAGGTGCTGCCCTACTGGGCGGCCCAGCTGGTCGGCGCGTTCTGCGGCGCCGCCGTCACGTACTCCACCTACCGCTGGGCGATCGACGCGGCCAACGCGGCGGAGGGGATGACACGAGAGGAGTCGTTGAGTACGTACTCCATCTTCGCCACGTTCCCCGCCGAGTACTTCGGCGGAGGGATCTGGGGGCCGCTGCTGGACCAGATCGTCGGCACCGGCATCCTGCTGCTGTTGATCTGCGCGCTGATCGACACCCGCAACCTGGCGCCCGCTTCGAACCTCGGGCCGTTCATCACCGGCCTGATCGTCGTGGTGATCGGCCTGACCTTCGGCACCAACGCCGGGTACGCCATCAACCCGGCCCGCGACTTCGGTCCGCGGCTCTTCACCTACTTCGAGGGATGGGGAGCGGTCGCCCTGCCGGGCACGTTCGACTGGTTCAGCAACTACTGGTGGATCCCGATCGTCGGCCCGCTCATCGGCGGCATCGTCGGCGCACTGGTCTACGACCTGATCATCTCCCCGGTCCTCAAGAGCCGTCTCGCCGCGGGCGAGGGGCAGGAGGAGGGCCGCGCCGGCGAGGAGCGGTAGAACGTGAAGGGTGCAGCACGGCGTGCTGGACGCACGGAGCACCCGCCCGGATCGGCCCCGTGACCCCAGCCGAAGCCGGCGGGGTCACGGGGCCGATCCGGG
>KI547039.1:36431-43995 GCA_000497405.1 Streptomycetaceae bacterium MP113-05
GGCGGGGAGGCGCGGCGGGGCGGTGCGGTAGGTCGCCGGGGTGCGCGACAGGTGGATGGGGTGGGAGACCTGCCGGACGGGAGCGGTCCGGTCGTCGTTCGCCGGGATCTCGGTGACGGGGTCGAGGCCGAGCTGCTCCGCGAGGGCGACGGCCTGCCGGAGGTCGTTGATCGGACCGCAGGGAACGCCGAGTGCGGAGAGCGTGGTGAACCAGTGATCGGCGGACTCCCGGCGCAGGGCCGGCTCGAGCTCCGCGGCCAGAGCCTCGCGGTGCGCGACACGGTCGGCGTTGGTCGCGAAGCGCGGATCGGCCGCGAGGTCCCCGCGGCCGAGGCCCTCGGCGAGGCGGCGGAACAGCCGGTCGTTGGCAGCGGCGACGGCCAGGGGGCGGTCCGCGGTGCGGAACACCTCGTAGGGGGCGATGCTCGGGTGCCGGTTGCCCATCGGGGAGGGCACCGTGCCGGTGGAGAGGTACGCCGACGCCTGGTTGGCCAGCGCGGAGAGCAGCGAGGTCAGCAGGTTCACCTCGACGCGCTGCCCTTCGCCCGTACGGTCGCGGTGGCGCAGCGCGGCGAGGATGCCGAGGGCGGCGTGCAGACCGGTGATCACGTCCACCAGCGCAACGCCCGTCTTCGTGGGGTGGTCCCCGTCCGGGCCCGTGACCGACATCAGGCCGCCCACGGCCTGGATGACCAGGTCGTAGCCGGGGAGGTCCGCTCCGCGGCCCGGGCCGAAGCCGGTGACGGAGCAGTAGACGAGACCGGGGCGGGCCTCGGCGAGCTGCTCGTAGCCCAGCCCGAACCGCTCCATGGTTCCGGTGCGGAAGTTCTCGACGACGACGTCGCAGGAGGCGGCGAGGTCTGCGGCTTCCCGGCGGCCCTGCGGTGTGCCGAGGTCGATGATCCGGGAGGACTTGTTCCTGTTGACAGACAGGAAGTACGTCGACTCCCCCTGGGACCAGGGCGGCCCCCAGCCGCGGGTCTCGTCGCCACCGTCGGGACGTTCGATCTTGACGACCTCGGCTCCCATGTCGGCGAGGAGCATCGTGGCGTAGGGCGCGGCGAGGACCCGGCCGAAGTCCGCGATACGCACGCCGTCGAGGGGGGCGGGGGCAGGCTGGTCGGTCATGACGCTCCTGGCGCGTGGCTGCAGACGGGGGGCGCTGGCCGCGTGGGGCCGGCGTGTGCACGTCGTGCCGCGCCGGCCCCACGCGCGGGCTCACTTCCGGAGGTCCTTCAGCGCCCGCTGGGCGCCAGGGTGGACCGGGATCGGGTCGGTCTTGTCGGCGAGCTCGAGGTCGATGTCCTGCGCGGCGGGGTGCACCTTCTCGAGTTCCCCGGTCTTGTCGTACACCAGGGTGCTGAGTGCGCAGGCCAGGTTGTCGGGCATGTCGTTGCGCACCATCAGGGTGTTGGGCACCACGATGGAGGGCTTGTCCTCCTTCAGGCCGTAGGTCTCCGCGGGGATGGTCGCCGTGTCGTAGACCGGGCTGATCTCCTTCAGCTTCGGCAGCAGCGGCGTGGAGTCGAGGAACTCCACCGCGTCGCCGCGTGAGGTGAAAAGGTCGGTCAGGGCCGGGGTGGGCAGGCCGCCGGACCAGACGAACCCGTCGATCGAGCCGTCCTTCATTCCGTCGATGGTCTTGGTGAGGTCCAGCCGCTGCTTCTTGACCTGGCCGTCCTTCAGGCCTGCGGCCTCGATCAGCCGGTTGGCGATGACCTCCGTGCCGGACTTGGGTGAACCGGTGGAGATGCGCTTGCCCTCGAAGTCCTCGACCGAATCGATGCCCGAGTCGGAACGGACCACGACCTGCGTGTAGTTGGGGTAGATCCGGCCGATCGTCGACACGTCCTTCCTGCCGTCGAAGGTGCCTTCGCCGTTGACGGCGTCCGCGGCGGTGTCGGCGAGGGAGAACGCGATGTCGTAGTCGCCGGAGGAGAGCTGCTGGATGTTCTGCACCGACGCACCGGTCTCGGCGGCGCTCGCCTGCAGGTCGGTCTCGGAGTTGATCAGCTTGGCGAGGCCGCCGCCGACGACGTAGTAGACACCGGTCGAGTTGCCGGTGGCGATGGTGACCCGGCCCTTGCCGGCGTCGCAGCTGTCCGCGTCGGCGCCCTTGCCCGCGTCGCTGTCCGCCTGCTGCCCGCCGCAGGCGGACAGCGTGAGGGCGGACGCCAGGGCAAGGGCGGCAGCGGTCTTCCGGTGGTTCATGGGTGTTCCCTTTCGGTTCACGACTCGGTTCACGGTGGTGTGCGTCAGACGGCGCCGGCTTGGGCGACGTCCGGGCGGGAGTTCCTTCGCCGGGCGCCCAGGTGGATCACGACGGCCAGGACGAGCAGCCCCACTCCGATCGCGATGGAGAGCGGTTCGAGGTAGAGCAGGAGCAGCGCAGCCGGGACGCACAGCACGCGCTCGACGCGGCCGGTGGGGCCGAACATCCAGCCCGTCGTGACCACGGCCAGGGCGGCGACGGCTCCCGCGCAGACCACGGTGGCCCCCAGGACGTCGACGAACGACCCGCGGGTGAGGAGCAGGGACCCGTTGTCGGAGACGACGAACGCCAGCGGCGCGAGGAACGCCGGAAGGGTGTACTTGCAGGCCTGTCCCATGGTGGGGATGACCCTGCCGCCGGTGATCGCGGCCGAGGCGACCGCGGCGAGCGCCGTCGGCGGCGACACCTCCGAGAGCACGGCGTAGTAGAAGATGAACATCGCGACCTCGGGCCCGCCTGCGCCCAGCGTGATCAGTGCCGGGCCGATGATCACCCAGCTCAGGATGAACGAGGCGGTCACCGGGACCGCCAGTCCCAGGACGAGGATGCCCGCCGCGCAGAACAGCGTGGTGAGGACGAGCACCGAGCCCTCGGTGGGTGCCAGGGCGGCGGCCATCTGCACCAGTGCGTCGGCGAGGGTCTGACCGAGGCCCGTCTTGGCGATGGTCGAGGTGATGACGCCGGCCGCGGCGCAGACCGCGATGACCGGTACGCCGGACCGCACGCCTGCGGCGAGGGCCGCGTAGAGCCGCTTGCCGAACCCGTTCAGCAGTTCCTTCCGGCCGGGCTCCGAGCCGGCCGTGCCGTCTTCCGGGGCGGAGGTGGAGCCCGGTGCGCCGTCAGCGGGACTGCGGCCGAGCAGGGCCTCCACCAGGCCGAAGAAGGCCGCCACTCCCATCGCGTAGACGACCGCGTTGAACGGCGGGACGTCGATGGCCAGGAAGAAGACGATCACGCCGAGGCTGATGAAGTGGTAACCGCCCTGCAGCAGCAGGCGCAGCGGGCTGCCGATGTCGAGGTCGACCCGGCGGGCACCGAAGCGGCGTGCGTCGATCTCCACGGCCAGGAAGATGCCCAGGTAGTAGAGGAGGGTGGGGATGATCGCCCAGCCCAGCACCTGCAGGTAGGAGACCTGGAGGTACTCGGCGATGATGAAGGCGGCCGCTCCCATGGTCGGCGGCGAGAGGATGGCGCCGATGCCGGAAGCGGCGAGCATGCCACCGGCCGCCTCCTTCGGGTAGCCGGCCCGCTTGAGGATGGGCCAGGCGAAGGAGCCGAGCGTGACCGCCGTCGCCGTGCCGGAGCCGGACACGCTGCCGAGCAGGAAGCCGGACGTGGCGACCGTGCGGCCCGGCGCGGAGCCGGACTTGCGGAACAGCGAGAAGCTGAACTCGACGAAGAAACGGCCGGCGCCCATCCGGTCCAGGACCGCCCCGTAGATGGTGAACAGCACGATGTAGGTGGCGGCGACGTCGAGCGGTACGCCGAAGAACCCGCTGGCCTCGTTGTAGAGGGCGTTGACGATCTGGTCGATGTCGATGCCCGGGTGGGAGATCTTCCACGAGAGCGGGAGGTAGCCGCCGTAGTACATGTAGCCGAGGAACATCAGGCACACCGCGGGCAGCACCAGGCCGGTGGTCCGGCGGGTTGCCTCGAGGACCAGCAACAGGAGCACGAGGCCGCTGATCACGTCGAGTATCAGGAGCGAGCCCTGCCGGTCCAGGAAGCCCTCGTAGCCGCCGCCGCCGAAGGCGAACTCGGGCAGGGGGAGGACCGGGTACAGGCCGATGACCAGGGCGAGGCCCGCGAGGACCCAGTTCACGACGCCGGGGTCGTCCTTCCGGGCGACGGCTTTCGCCTCCCCCGCCTTCGTCTCTCCTGCCTTCGCCTGTCCTGCGTGCGCCTCTCCTGCCTGCGCGCCGTCCGCACCGCCGGCGGCGGAGCCGGTTGCGGCGTCTGCGGGGCGCTTGCGTCTCACCCGCGCCCGGTAGCACAGGAAGGCCATCGGAAGGGTGAGAGCGAGGAAGTAGACGAGGTAGTACTGGCTGCCGAGTTCGAGCGGCCGGAAGACCTGGCGCAGTACGAACAGCGCCACACCGAAGCACCACAGGTTGACGAACCTGTTCGTGCGCGGCGACAGGCGCCGCGACGGGCGCTCTTCGTCGTAGTCGGCGGCCAGTGCCTCGGGATCGATGCGTTCGGGCCGGTCGGAGACGGGGGTCTGCGTGGGCATGCCCGGTAACGTAGGCGTGAACCACGTCACATCAAGGTTTCGCCCGGGAGACTTTACACAGCCTTAGGGTTCACCCAGCACCCACAGTCGGCCCCAGCACCGACCAGGCGCGAGGCGACATGCGCATTCTTCTCGTCGAGGACGACGACCGGGTCGTCGCCGCGCTCACCGCTGCACTGCAGCGGATGAATCCGCAGGTCACACGTGCGCGGACAGGTGCCGAGGCGTGGGAGCTGTATCAGGAGGCCGACCTGATCCTGCTCGACATGGGCCTGCCGGACAAGGACGGCTTCGCGCTGTGCCGTCAGATCCGGGCGCAGAGTGACGTGCCCATCATCGCGGTCACCGCGCGCCGTGAGGAATCCTCGGTGGTCTCCGCGCTGCGCGCCGGCGTGGACGACTACGTGACCAAGCCCTACCGGCTGGCAGAGCTCATGGCGAGGATCGACGCCGTGATGCGCCGCTTCGGCAGGCAGCCGGTCGAGCCGACCTCGCAGGTCGGGGACCTGCTCGTCGACCGGGGGGCCCGCCAGGCGTACGTGGCCGGGCAGGCGGTCCCGCTCGCGCGCAAGGAGTTCGATCTGCTGAGCATGCTGATGCAGGCCGACGGCGACCTCCTCACCCGCGAGGCGCTGATGGAGGCCATCTGGGAGACCTGCTGGGTCGGCGCCTCGCGCACCCTCGACGTGCACGTCGCCACCTTGCGCTCCAAGCTGGGCAGGCCGGGGCTGATCGAGACGGTCCGCGGCGTGGGATACCGGATCGCGACGGACACGGCCGGCGTACAGGACTGACCGTGCGCCGCCGCCTGCTCGTCGTCACGATGGCCCTCGTCGGTGTGCTGCTGACCGCTCTGATCGGCCCGCTCATCAACTCCTACGCCGCGGACCGCACCCAGGACCTGTTCGTCAAGCGCCTCGTCGACGTGACCCGGTTCGCGGTCGTGGCGGAGGAGCCGCTCGAGGGCGGTGAACTCGGGTCCCTGACCGACGATCTGAGCCGGTACACGGACGTCTACGGCGGTGCGGTCGTCGTCACCGACGCGAACCACCAGGTGATCGCCGCCTCGGACGACCAGGCGGACGTCACGGGCCCACAGGTGTCGGCCGCCGTCGACGAGGCGCTGACCGGCAGCGGTTCCGCACCGCCGGGCACCGTGTGGCCCTGGGACGAGGATCCGTTCGTCATCGCCGCGCCGGTCGGCAGGGACGCGCAGATCATCGGCTCGGTGGTGATGATCTCCGAAACCGGCTCGGTGCGCAGCAGCGTCGCCCGCTGGCTCTTCTGGCTGGTGGCCGCGGGCCTGGCGACCCTCGTGGCGACCGCCGTCGGCATCGTGAGCCCGTTCGTCGGCTGGATCATCAGACCGGTGCACGACCTGGACCGCACGGCCCGACGGCTGGCAGGCGGTGACCTCACCAGCCGGGTGCCCAGCAGCACCGGACCGCCGGAACTGCGGGACCTGGCCACCTCCTTCAACGACATGGCCGACAACGTGGAGACCTCGCAACGCCAGCAACGCGACCTCATCGCGGACGCCGCCCACCAACTCGGCAACCCGCTGACCGCCCTCCAACTGCGGGTGGAGAACCTCGGCACCGCCCCGTACGAACCGGCCGAGATCGAACGCGTGCTGGAGGAGACGGACCGTCTGAACGGCATCGTCGAGTCACTGCTCGACCTCAGCCGGGTGGGCGCGCACGACGTCGCAACCCACCCCACCGACGTCTCCGCGGCGGTACGGCACCGCTGCGACATGTGGGACCCGATGTTCGCGCAGCTGACCGTCGACGCGCCCCCGGCACCGGCCGCACTGGTCGGCGACGGGCTCGTGGACCTCGTCCTGGACGCGCTCCTGGACAACGCGGCGAAGTTCGCGGAGGGCTCCGCCGTGGACGTCACCGTCACCGCGGAGGACGACCGGGACGGCGGCACGGCAGGGGACCTCCTGCTGACCGTGCGCGACCACGGCCCCGGCCTGGACGACGCGGACGTCGAGAAGGTGGGGGCGCGGTTCTTCCGCGGCCGGGCGCACCAGAACATCGCGGGCACCGGCCTGGGCCTCGCCATCGTGCGGGCACGGGTGCAGGAGATCGGCGGCGGCCTCACCGTCTCCACGGCACCGGGCGGCGGGCTGCAGACGGAGGTCCGACTGCCGCGGTTCACCCCCGCCGCTCCCGGAAGAAGCGTGCGGCTCCCGGGTGCAGATCGAGCGGGGACGTGAACACCGCGGCACCTATGCTGGACTGCCGCACCTGAGGCGCCAGACGACCGATCTCGCCCTGGGCGTCGAACATCACGCGCGTCACCGCGTAGGCCAGGCGCTCGGGCATCCGCCGGCCCGCGACGAGGTAGTTCCGGACACTGATCGTGTCCACGGCCTCGGTCAGGTCGTACGCCGACGCCGGGACCGGGCCCGCCACGTACACCGACCCGTACGTCTCGATCATCGGGCCGGCCACCTTCCGCAGACTCACCAGCCGGATCGGGGTGCGGCGGCTCAGCGACCGCACAGCCCGGCTGGGAAAACCGCTCACGAAGAAGAACGCGTCCAGGCTGCCGTCCAACAGTGCGTCGGCGCACGCCTGCAGGGGCACCGAGGACGCCGTGATGTCGGACCGGCTCAGCCCGCTGTGCAGCAGCACCCGCTCCGCGACGACCCGGGTGCCGGAGGCGTCCGAGCCCACACCGACGCGCCGGCCGCGGAGACCGGCCACCGTCCTGACCGGCGAGTCGCTGCGGACGACGAGATGCACGAAGCTGTCGTAGGTCCTCGCCAGGGCGACCACGTCCAGTGGCGCGGAGAAGGGGCCCTCCCCACGAACCGCGTCCGACGCCGTGTCGCCCAACGAGAAGCCGAGGTCGCACGAGCCGTCGCTCACCCTGCGCAGGTTCTCCACCGACGCATCCGTCGGCTCCGCGGCACAACGGACCCCGGACAGCCGGCCCTCGCAGACGGTGCCGAGGGCTTCGCCGTAGCTGGCGAACACACCACCGGGGTTGCCCGTACCGATGGTCAGGCCGATCCGGGAGAACGACCGCCAGTCGCGCTCGATGCA
>KI547039.1:44005-79454 GCA_000497405.1 Streptomycetaceae bacterium MP113-05
GATGCATCCCGCAGTCCCCAGGACCGGCGGGAGTGCGAGCCCCGCGAGGAGCGCGCGCCGGGACGGCCCCCCGCTCCACGCCGCCCGGGCCGCCGCGCCGGACGGCGCCGGGGCACGGTCCGTGCGGGGTGGACGGCTGGTAGGAGGCACCACGCGCGGATCGTATCCCCGGTCCGCGCCCGCCGACCCGGTCGATGTGACCCACCTCACACCCACTGGGCGCGCCGCTCACCAGTAGCGCTGCAGTACACCGGTCCTCTGCAGCTCCTCAATGTCCGCGAACGGGTGGCCAGCGACGGGGACCCCGTGGTCGGGAGGCCGCCCGTCGTAGCGCGCGCTCCGCGCTCGGAAAGGGCGTCGAGCAGTACAAGCCCATCAACTGGCCCTACCGCTTCCCGGAGGTGTGGCAACAGGGCGGCTTCGACACGGTCATCGGCAACCCGCCGTTCCTGGGCGGCCAGAAGCTTGCCGGAATCTTGGCGAGGCCTACCGGGAAACCTGATTCAACCTCAACTACTCACCATCCGACGTGTTCGAGACGTTCGCCCGCCCTAGCCTCACGCCAGCGCTCCAGCAACTGGGCGAACTCCTCGATCGGCGACGCCGCGAGATCACGCTGGAGCGGGGCGGTGGGCTCACCACGACCTACAACCGCGCCTACGGCTGGGACGACCTACTCGCTCAGCCCGGCGGTCTCGACCACGGGTTCCACGACACTCGCCAGGGCCGCCGCTACACCGTGGGTCCGGCCGTCCGTCAGGAGATACTCGACCGGCTGCTGGAGCTCAACCAGAACCGTCACGCGGCGGAAGCAGCGGCCCGACCCGCAGGACCGGAACCGCTGCCTGTCGCACCCACCCGATCAGGGCTCCGCTACGCATACGCCGCCAGGGGACCATCCAGTGTCCACACCGTCGCCGCGACGCCGGACGTGCGTGCCAGGTAGCGGTCGCGTTCGACGAGGATGTTCAGGTCCCCGCAGCCCAGCTGATTACTCGCGTGTTCGACGAGGCTGCTACCGGTCTCGCCACCCGCTATCAGCGTGCGGAGGTGCGCCGCGTTCCATTCCACTTCGTTGAGCACCCAGGGCGCCTTGCCCTCCACCACCATGCGCAGAATCCCGGCGAACTGCCCGGCGCACTTACGCCGGTAGTGCCCGTTGGGGAGCTGCGCGATGTGGTTGCCCGTCTCGATGACCGCCGTCACGGGCAGCAGGAGGTGGCAGTCCCAGGCTTCGCGCTTCTCCTGCAATTCCCTGACCACCCGCTCGCGGTCCTGGCACTTGCCGGGCACCGCCAGCAGGTTACAGAGGATCGACGTGTCGACGAATTCAACCCTGCGCGCCACGTGTCACCCGATTCCCAGCATGCGGTCGAACTCCGAGTAGTCACGGTCCCGTCGAGCCCGGTCGGAGAGGCGCCCCTGCGTGATCACCTCGCCGAGTGTTCCGGCGGCCATGGCCGCCGGGTAACCGTCGAGTTCGGTGAGGCGGGTGAGTCGGCTCGCTCCGGATGCTCGGTCCCGCCAGCAGACGACGACGCCTTCGTGGTCCGCACTGTCGAGAGCGGAGAGCAGCGCCGGGCTGTGAGTGGTGATCAACACCTGTGTACGGTTCTCCGCGCCCGCCTCCCTGACGAGTTGGAGGACTTCGGACGCCTGCGAGGGGTGCAGGCCGTTCTCCAGTTCCTCCACCACCAGCATCAGCGAACGCTCGGTGGGCCGCATGCTCGACGTCCCGAGGTCGAGGCCGCCTCCGCCGGTGAGGAGTGACGTGGTGACCGCGAGGAACCGCAGCATGCCGTCGCTCATCTCGCGGGCCGGGGTGAGCCCCAGGGAGCCTTCGTCGAGAGCAAGCATCACGTCGCCGAGTTCGGAGCTGGTGACCGCGAGCGTCTCGATGTCGTGGTCGGCGAGACCTCGCAGCAGCGAGACGAGGCGGTCGAAGAGGGCTGGGTCGGTGCGCTGAAGACTTCCGATCGCGGCGGAGAGATTCTCGGCGGTGCGCCGGAGGTGGGTGTCCCGGGAGGGCACGTACTGCCGCATCAGGTGCGGCACCGGATCGAGGTGAAAGGCGCCGGCCAGCGCGGAGAGCAGCGTCTCCGCGCACCAGACGCTCTCCGTCTCGCCCTCGGTGTCACCGCTGACGCGCAGCGGCAGCTGGGACGTGAGCAGCCGCGTGCTGCGGAACGCGCCGCGCGGGTTGCGGCCGGGCCTGCCGTTGTGCCAGGCGGCCTGGATATCGCCCATGCCCGCGCTGGGCTCGCCGCTGACGAGAATGTCCCGTTGCCCTGCGACTGTGGGCCCGGTCAGGCGTTCCTCGACGATCTGCACCTCGGGCTCCACCTGGACCGTCACGTCGAGATGGATCGGCCCGTCCTCCGACTGCACGGTGCACCCGAGGGCGAACCGGTCGGAGCCGTGCGGCACGCAGCCGGCGAGCCCTCCGCGTACGGGCCCGTCCGGGCCGCGCCGGGATTCCAGCGCCTCGGCAATGTCCTCACCTCGCGCGAGCCGGGACAACACCTCCAGGCCGTCCAGCGCGTTGGACTTCCCACTGCTGTTGCGGCCGATGAGCACCGTCAGCGGAGCGAGGCGGAACGCCTCGCCGCGGAAGCTCTTGAACGCGGTCAGGCGGACCTCTGCGATGGCCGGGGCAGTCACACCAGCCAAGTTACCCCAGCGAATGCGCCAGGGTCCGGACTGTTCGGGCCCGGTCTGGGGCCCGAACGATCGGCCACTCCTCCGGCGGCCTCCAATTCCTCGGCCTCCTCGACCTGGCAGTCGGCACACAGGACCTTCCCTTCCGGCTCGCGGGTGCGGACGGCGCGCTCGCAGCGGCGGCACGAGACGAGCGGCACCGAGACGGGACGCGGGCGTGGGCGGCCGGTTCCGCTGCGACAGACAGCGGGGCGGGAGGTGGGTGGTGAGGCGGTGCTCGAGAAAGCGGGCTGGGTGGTGGATCGGCACGAGCTCGGACGGCAGGTTCGCGGTCGAGGTGCGGGTGACCTGTTCGGGGGTCGCGGATCGCGACAGCCAGGTGTCGACGGACGGCGAGAGGCGCGCGATGTCGCGGGCTGAGAGCAGGAGCCGGGGTCGGCTAGGCGCAGACGGGCGAGGTCGGTGGTCGGCGATGTCATCGGCTCTCCGCACTCCTCACACCGCCCCGGTCAAGGCGAATCCGTCAAACCCAGCTATTCAAACATGCGCGAAACGAGGCCGAACAATCCCCGTACTCCACGCGTAAACCACATGTCCCGCACATGATGCACCCATGCCACCGCACCCACTCTGGCACCGGTCGGCGCGGCTAGTGCAGGTTTGGTCACAGCACGTCAAAACCTGTCAGCCTGGTCAGCTCGTGATAATTGCCGCGTCGGGCGAGGTCCCCTTCGAATCTGACGTCGCGCCGCGTCCGGTGAGCATCGGTCGCCCGGTCATAGTCCTCCTCGGTCAGGTAGAGGTGGATCTGACGCTGCTGGCCGGTCAGGTCCCCGTTCTCCTTCATCAGCCGGGCTTCGACCGTCACCTTCCCGGGGCCGACATCGGCCGCCCGCTGGAGCCTGACCAGGCGCCCGACCACCGTCACGCCCCTATCCGGTTCGTTGCTCCGCAGTTCCTGTGCCACTTCCCTCAGCACCGGAACCAGTCCGTGGGGAAAACTCGCGACCGCGCTCCGGTACGGCACGGGCCACCGCGGCGACCACGCGAAGCCGACGGAGAAGCCATGGCCCGTTCTCCGATCCCGGCCGTCACTGCCGTCATGTCCGCCGATCCCGGCCAGTGCCTCACACAGATCTGCAGAGACACCGTGAGCGGCGGATCGGTTCAGGACAGTGGAATCGTCGGTGGCCGCAACCCTCCCGGCGACCTCACGCGCCTCCGAAACCGCTTCGTACAACCTTCGCGACACTTTCCGCTCGAACGGCTCCGGAGCCATGTCCAGTTCGGGGGTCTCCTCGAAGAGCGAGCCGTCCGAGGAGGCCTGAGGCAGCGGCACCTGCACTGTGAACACGTAGCTGCCCGGCTCGGTGGGACCAAAGCGGGCACTGCCGACGAAGTCCTTCGCGCGTTGAGGCTTGCGACGTGGCTGCACCAGCCGGGTCTCACCGGCCACGGTGTCACACGCCGCGGCCATGAGCAGGTCACGCGCACTCGTCACCGCGAGCACCCCGTCCTCCACCGGGATGGAACCTGACGGCGTGCGGGGCTTCGTGCGAATGTGCTGCACGTCGAGGCCGGCCAACGTCAGATCCCGGTGGACCGCCGCCGGGGGACGCCCCTCGATCTCGGCAAGGGCGGCGAGCAGGTCGGCCATCCGGTCCGCATAGTCCGCGAGTCCGCTGTCCAGGGGTAGCAGCACGCGACGATGCTGCCCCTCCCACTCCCGCTCCCAACGAACGCTGTAGCGGACCCGGCGACCCGGCTCCCACCCCCTGCTGTGAAGGTACTGCGCCACGTCACGCGGGCGCAGCCGCTCCAGTTCGTGCTCGGCGATACCGACTGTGGTCGTCATGCGGGCACTTCCTCACACGCTCGACCGAAGAGCTTGTGCAGAACGTCGATCGTGAGCAGATTGTCCCGTGGCACAGTGACAGTCACGCTCTTCTGCCCCTGCTGGACCGGCACGTGCTGCTCCAGCGACAGCCAGTACGCCGAGTGGCGCAGAATCAGGGCCTGCTCCTCGACTCGGGCGAAGTCCCTCGGGTCCGGCGGCACCACCACCATCACCAGGTAGCACGGCACCTGGCGCCGGCCACGCAGTCGCCGGTACTGCTCGACCGACAGCGAGACCGGGAAGCCCGCGCCGGTGGCGCTCGGGTTATCCACCCGGCGGGACTTCACCTGGAGCGAGATCTGCACGTCGAGCTCCGGCACCTCGTGACTCCTCCACCCCGTAAACGGGGTGGCTTCTCGCTATGCCTGGTTGGCGTCGCGACGGACCAGCCCGGCCCGTAGAACGTTGGTTGCTCCAACGACGTCGGCGTGTGCAACGAGGCCGCACGCCGTACATCTGAACTTCTCCTGGGTGGGCCGGTTCTCCTTCGCAGTGTGCCCGCATTCGGGGCAGGTGCGGGAGGTGTTGCGGGGGTCCACGGCGATCACTTCCCGCCCGGCGCTTTCAGCCTTGGAGTTCAGGATCGCGAGGAACACCCCCCAACCGGCGTCGGCGATCGAACGGTTCAGCCCGGCCTTACTCGCGGCCCCGTTGGGCAAGAAGCTGCCCGGCTGCTCGGGGTCCGGCTTGGGCGCGGGGGCCTTGCTCATGTTGCGGATCTTGAGATCTTCGTGTGCGATGACGTCGTGCCTGCGGACCAGGGTGAGCGCGGTCTTGTGCGCGTGGTCGAGCCGCTGACGCCGCACCTTGCCGTGCAGAGCCGCGACCCGTTCCACGGCCCGCTGATGATTGGCGGTGCGGTTCTTGGCCTTGCGGCGCGGGTAGCGGCTCAGCGCCCGTTGCGCGGCCTCGAGTTTCGCGGCGGCCCTGCGGGCGCGGCGCGGGTTGGGGACGTGCTCACCGCCCGAGGTGGTGAGGAACGAAGCGATGCCGAGGTCGACACCGACCACGCTGCCCGCCTTGGGTAGCGGCTCGGGCTGGGTCTGCTCGGCGGTCAGCACGACGAACCACTTGCGGCCCTCGCGCTTCACCGAGACAGTCTTGACCTTGCCGACCACGGCGCGGTGCTGGTTGACCTTGACGTGCCCGACACCCTGGAAGCGGACACGGGTGACAGGGTCGTGAGGGGTGGAGTCCCACCGGCAGCCGTCGCCGTCTTTCGGGAAGTTCACCGTGTCGAACCAGTTCACCCCCCGAAACCTCGGGTAGCCCGGAGCCTCACCGGCCTTGACCCGTCGGAAGAATGCCTGAAACGCCTTGTCCAGCCGCCTAAGCGTGGCCTGCTGGCTGGAGAAGGACCAGCGGCCCTGCCGTTCGGGGTCGAAGGCCCGGATGTCCTTGAGCTGTCCGGACTGCTGCCCGTACTTCACGCTCGTCTTCGAGGGGTGCCGCCAGGCTTCGCGGCGTTCCTGCAAGGCCCCGTTGTAGAGGGAGCAGTGATCGCGCAGCATCTCGCCCAGCGCGGCTTGCTGGCCCACGGTGGGCCGCATGAGGAACTTGTATGCACGGATCATCCAGCCCACCCCCTTCGGGTCGAGTTCCTCGATCCTACTGCATTTGGTGTATGTCACCACGTTGGGAACCAAATACCGATATCCGCCGGGGTCGTCACGTCGTCTACGACCTGCATGCGCATTTGGTATTCGTGACCAAGTACCGGCGTGGAGTCTTCGACGACGACATGCTGACGCGCTGCGAAGAGATCATGCGGAACGTCTGCACCGATTTCGGTGCCGAGCTGATCGAGTTCAACGGCGAAGAGGATCACGTACACCTCCTGGTGCACTACCCGCCGAAGGTCGCCCTGTCGGCCCTGGTGAAGGGCGTGTCCTCCCGCTACCTGCGGAAGGAGTTCACCGGCCGCGTCAACCGCTTCATCATGCACGGCCGGTTCTGGTCCGGCTCCTACTTCGCCGGATCATGCGGCGGGGCACCGCTGTCGATCGTCCGCCACTACATCGAGCAGCAGAAACACCCGTCGTAGCCTGCGGGTCAGAGCAGTCCTGAGATCGGATTCCCTCCCCGCCTGAAGGCGGGGATTCCCTCCGAAGAGAGGGATGGACCCGGCCCAGGATCAGGTCCTTGCCGGTGTCCGGACGGCACGGAGACCTGAAAACCCGCAGCCGCAGCGATGGCGGCAACGAAGGTCTCCCCGTACCAGCCCTGGTGGTTGTTGTGCTCCATGCGCCCCCGTGCCCCGGTCGCGGGTCACCCGCCAGCACTCGGGCCCGGAGTGACGTCTCGATCGCTGTGCGCGCAGGCTACCCAAGGGAAGATCTTCCTTGAAGATCGGGATTCAGCCAGCTTCGCGACTCGCTTCGGCCTGAGCTTCGTCTTCCGGACGCCGGGCTTCTGCGAGGGCGACCGTGTGGACGAACCACTCCAGGACCGCGCAGATCTCCTCGCCATGCCCGGAGAAGACTTCCACGGGGAAGGACGGACGCAGGTCCAGCTTGGCCTCGGCGAGCTCGAGGCCGTCGATCTCGTTGAGCCTGGACATCAGCTCACGGCGCAGCGGTTCATCGTCGAAGGGCGGCCGGCGCTTGAGGTACTGGAAGACGACTTCGACCGTGCCGGATGCCGGGTAGACCGCGATCGGCCACACAGAACGCGGCCGCAGAACGCTGCCCAGGTGGAGGATGGGAGACCAGCTCGTCTCAGTAGCCCCGCCGTATACCTGTCCGCCGCCCTGGTGCTCCCAGAAGCGCCGCGCGGCCAGCACCCCCTCGACGGTCTCGGAGGTCTGGTTCTCCCGCAGGAGCGTTTCGAAGCGCGCACCGGCTGAGGGCTGCTCATCGGCCTGACGCTCTGGCATAAGGACGTCTTCGGCCGCGTCCTTGCCCAGAAGCGTCGCCAGATCGGCGGTGGTGAGCCGGTGGGAGCGGCGCGCCCTCGTGCCGTCGAACGGCACGCCTTCTGCCGTGAGCAGAGCCTGTGGGGATTCGCGGCACTGACCGCCATCAGGCCACTGGAAATGGTCCGAGATGCGCCCGTCCGCCGTCAAGACACGATACGCACCGTGCAGGCCGGGGTTCGACGCGAGGTGCGCGCCCACGGCAACGGCATGAGTGCCGATGAGGGCCGCGATGTCACCGTAGGTGGTCCATGTTCCCGTTGGTAGGGCCATGAGGGCCGCGCGCAGCTCCTGCCAGCCGACCCACTCGTCGGCGCGCAGCAAGCCGTCGACCGGCCCGGGCCACAACTCGACGGCTCGCTCCCCAAGGTCGTCGGCCCGTGCAAGGATCTCCGCCCGCCCCCAACGCTGTTGGCCGGCGATCTGCTGGTTCATCCGGAGGGCGCTGGAGTCGAGGATCTCCTGCTTGCGCCGGAAGGGGTGATTCGAAAGCCGTGCGTTGTCCGCGGACAGAGTGAGGTTGCCCAGGGTGTGCACGAGCATCGCGTGCAGCTCGTCGGGGCCCTGACCGTCGTCCGCCTCTTCCGCCAGGAGATCGAACCACTGCTGCGCGGGACGCTGCGGCAGCACATGCTCCACGGTCAGGCGGGCCCTGGCGTAGTCGACAGGTTCGCTCGCGCGGTAGCTCTCCTCCAGCCTGCGCAGCACCTGCAACCGCTGCGTGCTCCGGCCGGTCTTGTAGAAGGGACGGGTGCGGATCGCCTCACGGATATCGTCGTCGCCGGGCCAGACCCGCGCACCCGTCTTGTTCCGTGATAGGAGGCGGCGTACGGCCTCCGCCGGCGATTCCTCCTTCGCCAGCTCTCTGGGCAGCTCCATGAAGACCCGGTTGTTGCCCGTCGTGGACAGTCCGGCCAGGAGTCGGCGCACCATGTAACTCTCGGCGTAGGAGAGCGCCGTTGCGGCGTCGCGCGCGGACGTCTGGCCGCCGTCAACCAGGTTGAGCAGGTGGAGCGCGAGCGGGTAGTGGGTCTGGCCGCCCCAGCGCGACAGCCTGGCAAGGACCTCGCGCAGGTCGGGGTCCGTCTCGCGCCCGGGCTCCAGGATGCGCATCAGACGGTCGGCCTGTTCGGCGAGCAGGGCGATCTCCGCCTCGAGCACCGCCTCGTCCCCGCTCAACGGCTCGAGACGCCTCTTCTGATCGCGGTAGATCTCGCTCTGCTTGGCCCTGTTGTTGCCGTTCACTACCAGGTCGAGCCATACGAGGAGTTCGAGGTTGGCGGGGCCGAGCAGGTCCTGCATCGGGAGCCACAACGTGCGGTACACGGCCTCGCCGCGGGTGGGGAGGCACATGAAGAGGTAGTTCCGGAGCAGGTCGCTCTGGCTGAGGCCGACGCCCGTGTTGTTGATCGACTCGAAGATCCGGTAGACGTTGTCGCCTTCCGCAGCGGTGATCTCTACGATGGACAACAGCCCGCCGAGCACCGTCTCCACGGCGTCCGTCCAAGTTTCGCCGACGGTCTGTTCGCCCTCCGTCAGCTTGCTCAGGAAGAAGCGGTAGGCGGCTCCCACATTGCCGGAGCCGCCCGCCTTGGGCGAGCCCTCGACGCAGGAGGTGAAGGCGTCCCGGTCCGCCTGCGTCGGCAGCAGACGGTACCGGTCGTCGCCCTCCCGATAGGTGTTCACCAGGTGCAGGTCGCGGATCCGAGCTGCCTTCATGTCGGAACCGCGTTCTTGGTGGCGCTCTCGAAGTGCTGTGAAGGCGAGCATCAGCGTCGTGAGTCGCTGCTGGCCGTCGACGACGAGCCAGCGCTGCATGCCGCCCGCACTGATCCTGCCCGGCGCCAGCACGACGGAGCCCAGGAAGTGCGCGTTCAGCGGCCTCCCCTCCAGCTTGTCCTCGACCAACTCCACGACGTCGTCCCAGAGCTGCTGCAACTCCGGCCGTTCCCAGCTGTACGTTCGTTGGTAGAGCGGCACTTGGAACTGCTTCTCGCCCTGCACGAGTTGGCTGAACGTGGTCTCCTGAGCGTGCACGCGCGTCCTCTCCGACGGTGTTTCCGGAACGGCACGACATTGTTCCTCATCCGGGTACGGTGATCAGCAGAACCGACCGACTGTGAGGGTGAGGGCACGGATGGCGAACCTGGGAATCCACAAGGACTTCCTGATGGAGTTCGCCAAGCTGGAGAAACCGGTCCAGAAGCGCGTGCAGGAGGTGTTCGACAAGTTCCGGGAGCACCGGCATGCGGGCCTGCACCTGGAGAAGCTCGCGAACGCGCGGGACCCTCGCATCCGCACCATCCGGATCAACCAGTTCATGCGCGGCGTCGTGCTGGCTCCGGAGTCCGGGGACAGCTTTCTGCTGCTCAAGGTCCTCCCCCACGACGACGCGATAGCCTGGGCGGGCAAACACCGGGCCACCGTCAACTCCGCCACGCAGGGGATCG
The DNA here is from genome assembly GCA_000497405.1 of Streptomycetaceae bacterium MP113-05. GTDB lineage: Bacteria > Actinomycetota > Actinomycetes > Streptomycetales > Streptomycetaceae > Streptomyces. Next base: position 53,925 of record KI547039.1, read on the forward strand.
AGTTGCGGAACGATGTCGCCCTGGAACGTGCGACAGCGGGTGTTCGGCAGCTCGCAACGACGGACACCCGGCGACTGTTCGCACACGTCTCCGACAAGGATCTGGTGCGGCTGGGCGTGGAAGCCGACCTGCTCCCGCTCGTGCGCCATCTCAGCGACGAAGCACACCTCGACGCCCTGCACACCGTCCTCCCTGAGCAGCAGTACGACGTCCTGGCCGGGCTGGCCGCTGGAATGGAACCGGAGGACGTCTGGCGCGAGGTCGTCCAACTGCAACTCGACCAGAGCCCGGCGACCAGCGCTCCGCCGAGCCCGACAGCCGTCGATGCGGACGAGCCGGCATTGACCGACCCGCTCTCCGCCGCCATGGCCCGTTCACAGGGCCGCATCGCGTTGGTCTCCGGTCCCGAGGAGCTCACAGAGATTCTCGAACGTCCCTTCGACGTCTGGCGCGTGTTCCTCCACCCCAGCCAGCGCTGGGTCGCCTACCGGACCTCCTACAAGGGCCCCGCCCGTGTCTCCGGAGGCCCGGGGACCGGGAAGACGGTCGTCGCCCTCCATCGGGCGCTCCATCTGGCCAGACAGCTCCCCGTCGACGCACCCCCCGAGTCGATCCTCCTCACCACCTTCACCCGGGACCTGGCCACCGACCTCGGGCGCAACCTCGAACTCCTCATTCCGGACCCGCAGCTGCGCGGCAAGATCCGCGTCGTCAACGTCGATGCACTCGCCAACCAAATCGTGCGCGATGACCGTGGCTCGGTGCTGTCCCTCCTGACCAGGCACAAGGACATCACCTCACGCTGGGGACGCATCGCAGAACGCCTGGAGATCGAGTTCAGCGATGTGTTCCTCGACCAGGAGTGGAGGCAGGTCGTCCTCGCCCAGGACCTGCGATCTCCCGAGGAGTACCTCAAGGCCTCACGTGCCGGGCGCGGCACGTCGCTGGGGCCGTTGAAGCGGGCACAGATATGGCGGGCCGTCGAAGCGTTCACGAAGGAACTGCGCAAGAACGAGGAGTGGACCTTCCTCCAGGTGTGCGCGGAAGCCACCCGACTCCTGGAAGGCAGGGAACAGCGGCCCTACCGGCATGTGGTGATCGACGAGGCACAGGACCTCCACCCGGCTCAGTGGCGGCTGCTGCGAGCCCTGGTGACATCGGGGCCCGACGATCTCTTCATCGCGGGCGACACATACCAGAGGATCTACGGGAACAAGGTTTCCCTGCGGAGTCTCGGCATCACGGTAACGGGGCGATCCACCAGACTCCGCATCAACTACCGGACGACCAAGGAGATCCTTGTTTGGTCCACCCGACTCCTGACCGGGGAGCAGGTCGACGACATGAACGGTGGGAACGACTCGCTCACCGGCTATCGCTCCGCTCTTCGCGGCGGGCAGCCGCAGACTCAGGGCTTCACAAGCAAGGCCGAAGAGCTCTCCGGCCTCGTCACCCAAGTAGGAGAGTGGATCGCTTCAGGCGTCGCACCACAGGAAATCGGCGTGGCCGTGCGCTTCGTCCAGCTGGGCAAGGACGCCGCGCACGCGCTGCGTCAGGCGGGGCTGCCTGCCGTCGCGCTCGGTGGAGCCTCGGCCCCCGAGGCCGGTGTCCGCATCGGGACCATGCACCGCATGAAGGGACTGGAGTTCCGCTGCGTGGCCGTCGTCGGCGCCGGCGAGGGAGTGGTGCCGATGCCCGGCGCGGTGACGGCGGAAGAGGTGGACGCCCAGCAGTATCGCGAGGACGTACTGAGCGAGCTCAGCCTGCTGTTCGTCGCCTGTACCCGGGCCCGCGATGCGTTGCAGGTCTCCTGGTACGGCTCTCCGAGCCGCTTCCTCGTCGAAGCGGGAGCAGTCTGAGCGGTGGCCCGGCGGAAGGGGTTCCGCCGGGCCACCGCTCAGACTCTGATGGGGGGTGCTCCTCTGCCGGGATCCAAGGCGTGGGGCGTCACTTGCGGAACGCCTCCCGGGCCCGGAGGGCGACGCGGCGTACGTCGCCTGCCGCCGACGTCCGGGTGCGGACGCCCCGGGGGGTGGTCGTACGTCCGCTGCCGCGGGCGGTGCGGGCCTGGCGCAGGGTGCTCTCCAGCAGACCCCGCGCCTTGTGCGCCTTGGCCGAAAGCTTGCTGTGCGGTGCCATGGGTCGCGCTCCCTGAGTTCGTGAGCCGTTTCCTTGACAGAAGTTCAGGTGCCCGGCTCGCCGGAGGGTAAACACGGCGTCGTCAACGGCCGGTGTGCGTCACACGGAAGCGGAGGCCGGCGCGGGTGAGGCGGTCGGTGAGGGCGGGGCCCATGGCGACGGCGGTGGTCAGCTGGCCGGAGAGTGCGGGCAGTTCGTCGTGGGCGAGGCACAGGGCGGACTCGGCGAGCATCTTGGCGGTCTCGTCGTAGCCGGGGTCGCCGCCGGAGACCTCGGTGGCGACGCGGCGCGGCCCCCGGTCGGTGAGCGCCTCGGCGAGGAAGCGGAGAGAGAAGGTGCTGCGGGCACGGCGCTCTTCGGAGGGGCCCTCCCCGGAGCTGAGGCGGGAGGTCAGAGCACGGCGGAAGGCGGGGAGTTGGGCGGCGGCCACCAGGCCGGCCATCCCGGCCACGCCGCCGAAGGCGACAGGGAGGTGGCGGACGGCGGCGGCGTGGCGGTAGCGGAAGTCGGGGCCGTAGCGGTCCAGCGCGGCGGCGGAACGGGCGACGACCTGCGGGTCGATGGTGGGCAACGGCACGGCCCAGCAGTCGAGAAGGGGGACGCGGCGGATGCCGCCGGTCGGGGTGGACACGCGGCGGTCGGCGGGCCACGGCTCGACGCGGCGGCGTTCGCGGGCAGCGTGGAGCATCTGCGGGGCGCGGGCGAAGGCGTCGAGGGCGGAGGCGAGGGTGCCGCCGGAGAAGCGGGCGTCGGTGGTCACGTGGCCGTCGATGCGCAGGGGCGCGCCTTCGGGGAGCAGGCCGACGGTGTACTGGACACCGAGGTCGTGCGGGACGGAGTCGAATCCGCAGGCGTGGACGAGGCGGGCTCCGGTGCGGCGGGCGGTGGCGTGGTGGCGGACGTAGGTGCGGTCGACGAACTCGGGCTCACCGGTGAGGTCGGTGTAGTCGGTGCCGGCCTCGGCGCAGGCGGCGACGAGTTCCTCGCCGTAGCGCAGGTAGGGGCCGACGGTGGTGACAACGACGCGGGTGGAGGCAGCGAGGCGGTGCAGGGAGGCCGGGTCCTCGATGTCGGCGTCCAGGAGGGGGAGTTCGGTCCACGCCGGTCGGATGACGGCGAGTTCGGCGCGTACGGCTGCGAGCTTGTCGCGGTTGCGGCCGGCGAGGGCCACGCGGCAGTCGGTGGGTGCGTGCGCGGCGAGGTAACGGGCGGTGAGGCGCCCCGCGAAGCCGGTGGCGCCGAACAGGACGAGGTCGTGGGGGCGTTCGGGATGGCGGTTGTCGGGCACGGCGGCTGCTCCCTGGGTGGGTGGCTCGGCTTCCGGGGGCAGCCTAAGGCTTGTTACCTTTCGGTACGGTGCCAGGGCGTGGTGCCGAGCCGACCCGTGTTGCCGAGGTCGAGGCCGCCGTCGATCTCGACCACCTGCGCGGGCTCGCCGGGTGCCGGGGCGACGGACAGGGTGACGGTGTTGCGCCAGGCGATGCCGGTCTCGGCGGCTTCGCCGGGAGCCAGGGTGACCGGTACGGGCTTCTTGGGGCCGCTGAGGCCGGCGGTGATGCCCTTGGTGCCCTGGAGGACCTCGACGTCCAGCGGCCGATGGTCCTCGTCGAGGACGGTGAGAGAGGGATAGCCGTTCAGTTTCTGCGGTGTGTCGCCGCAGTTGGTGAGAGTCACACTGGTGGCACGCTGGCCCATCGCGGCAGAGACGAAGCCCGTGGTGGCGCGCAGCCCGGACTCGGGACAGGCCGTCGGAAGGGCCTGCGGGGGCGGCGCGAGGGAGGGCGCCGTGGACGGGCCGGGGCCCGGCACGGTCGTGGTCGCGCCGGGTCCGGGGGTGCGCGCGGGGTTCGCCTCGCGTTCGAGTTCGGCGCCGAGGCCGCAGCCGGTGGTGAGGGCGGCGAGGAGGAGAACCGCGACGGCGGGACGGGCAGCGGGACGGGCGACGCGGCGGGCAGCACGAGGAACGGTCACTGCCCGATCATCGCACCGCAGCACCGGCCCTGGATGCCGGGCCGGTGCTGCGTGACGTGCGGGGAAGTCCGAGCGGCTCAGCAGCCGTTGAGGATGCCGCTGAGGGCGCTCTTCTCGGCGCTGTCGACCGTCATGTTCCAGTCGTGCTTCACCCATACCCACATGCGCGCGTACATGCAGTGGTAGCTGCTGCGCGGCGGCAGCCACTCGGCGGGGTCCCGGTCGCTCTTGGACTGGTTGGAGTTGTCCGTGACGGCGATCAGCTGGGAGATGGAGAGGTCGTTGGCCAGCGCTTCGCGGGTGGAGTCGGACCAGCCGCTTGCCCCGGAGCGCCAGGCCTCGGCGAGCGGCACCACGTGGTCGATGTCGATGTCGCTGGGGGCGTAGGACCAGACACCGTCGTAGACGGAGTACCAGCTGCCGCTCGTGGGGTAGCAGTCGCTGCCGGTGCTGACGCCCGAGCCGTCGCGCTTGAGGACGGTCTCGCGGGTGTTGCAGTTGTTGCCCTGGCTCGACCAGTGCGGGAACTTGTCGCGGTCGTAGCCGCTCATCGAGCCTTCGCTGCTCACGGTGAGGCCGGCGAGGTAGCTGCGGGCGGTGGCGGCGCTGGGCGGGGCGGGGGGATAGGCGTGGGCGGGCGGGCCGACGAGGAGGTTCGCGAACGTCAGCAGTCCGACGAGGGCTGCGAGCGTGGCAACGTGTCGACGCGCGTTGAACACACGGCGCGCGAGGGGTATGCGCGTGGTGGACATGGCACTCCCGGATGGCGAGTTGGGGGGAACGGAAGGAGACGGCGCAGCTCCGGGAGTTACCGGAGCTCCACCTTCCGGCTGCTTGCCTCGCGCAACAGAGTGACGGCATGCGCATGCCATAGCAAGGGTCGGCGCACGGCTGGTGGGTGAACTCCCTGTGGATTCCGGGCCCCCAGACCTGTGCGCACCAGGCACGACGAAGCACCGCCGAACGGGAGGAAGCGCACGGCTGTTCCGTGCGGAGGCGATGAACTCGTCGTGGACACGTAGACTCCAGTGCCGCCCACGGCGACCCGGGGGTGGTGGCCGGAAGTCCCTGACCTGAAGGAACGCTGCACGATGAGCATCGCGGAACGCGCGGACGCGCCGATCTACGCCAGTCTCGTCCGGGAACACGGCGACGTACTCAGCGAGGCCCGGCGAGTCGCCGAGCAGGCCCAGCGGGAGGTCTCCGAGGTGCTGGACTTCAGCCGGATGACGTCCCTTTCGGGGGGCCCCGCGGCGCGGTAGGAGCGGAGCGCCGGAGCTGGGGACGGCGGCGGGCACCCCGCGGGAGACCCGCGGTGCACGCAGTTCCAGTCCAGGGGTCTGCACCCCCGTGTCAGACCCCTGGACCTGTTTTCCCGAGTAAACAGTGACGCAGAGTGTATGCGCAAGGCACGGTTCGGCGTCACGTGGGTGTGTGGGCCGTGAAGCTTTGGATACGGTGGTACATGCAGGCATACGGCGGACTGGGGGCTGCGGATGAGTGGCGCGGGCATACCCGGCGAGGAGCAGCTGCAGACCCTCGCGCAGAAGATCACCTGGCTGCTGCACAACGCCTTCCCCTCCGACGGGAGTCCGGCCGACGGCGTGCCGTCCGACCGCCAGGTGGTACGCGCCGTCAATGAACGCGCAGGCCGCCACGTCATCGGCCACACCACCTTCTGGAAGCTGCGCACGGGAAAGATCAACCCGGAGACCGGGACCGCCTGCACCGCCTCCGAGGACATGCTGGAGGGCATCGCCGCCTTCTTCGACGTCGACCCGAGGTTCTTCAAGTCCCGCAACGAGGTCGTGGGCCAGGTCGTGGAGTCACTGCGCTTCCTGCGCTCGGTGCACAACGGCGACATCACCGGCATCGCCGGACGAGGACTGGGCGAAGAGGGTCTGAGCCACGAACTGATGGCCTTCATGAACGACGTGCTCGCAGAGTCACGGCAGCACGACGGGCCGTCCGGCGCCGGCAGTCGGGGTGCCCACGCAGGCGAGACCCACCGGGGCGGAGCCGGGGAAGTGGGGCCCGACGCGCCCGGCTGAGGGATTTCCGCCCTCCCGTAGTCAGAATCCGGCCACCCCCTGGCGTTCGGCTCGCGGATAGGGCAAGATCGGATTCACGGCCCGCCCGGTGTGCATCCCCCGTCGCACCGGGCGGGCCTTCGCGTACCCGCTCGTCGGCCCGGTCCGGCGCCGCCACCCCGTCCGGGGGCCGCTAGTCGTGCGGGACGACCGCGACGGGGCAGGCCGCGTGGTGGACGGCGGCATGTGCCACCGGCCCGATGCGCGGGCCCAGCCCCGTGCGGTGCCTGCGACAGCGGCCGACCACCAGCAGGTCCGACCCCTCGGCTTCGTGTACGACCGCCTCTGCCGTGCCCTCCAGCCGCAGCGCGGCACGCAGCTCGACGTCCGGGTAGCGCTCGGCCCACGGCCGCACCATCTCCCGTACCTCCTCCTCCACCTCTCTGCGGTGCTGGGCGGCGATGTGCGGCACCACCGGGCCGCCGGGCACGTACACATGGGAGGGAAGCTTGATCGCATGCACCGCGTGCAGCGGCAGACCGTTGGCCTGGGCGGTGTCGAAGGCGAAACGCAGCAGGTTCTCGTAGGCGTGGTCCAGGCCGAGCGCCACCACCACCCGCGGTCCGTGGGGGTGCACCTCCGCCTGCTCCGGCTCGTCGGCCGTGCCCGCCTCCCGAGCCTCGGGGTCCTCCTCGGCACGCACCAGTACCACCGGTTGCTCGGCGCGGGCCACCGTGGCGAGACTGACGCTGCCCAGGAAGAAGCTGGGCAGCCGCCGGATGCCGTACGAGCCGAGCACCAGCATCTGCGACTGGGCGGATACCTCCAGCAACGCCTCCTCGGGGTCCCCGGCGATCACCTCCGCGTCCACCCGCAGTCCGGGGCGGCGGAGCAGCACGTCCTCGCGCGCGGCATCCACGATCCGCCGGCCGGTCAGGATCTGCTGCTCCTCCACCCCGTCCGCGTGGTCCGGCGCAGGCATCGGTTCCCTGGCGTGGACCAGGCGCAGCGGCGCACCCCGCAGCTCGGCCTCCGCCGCCGCCCAGTGCAACGCCGCCGAGGCGGCGGGCGAGCCGTCGAGTCCGACGGCGACGGTCCCCCGAGGGCGTGGGGGCCGGGCGTCCCGTACCGGCGGCTGGCGCTGCTCTTCCGGCTGTCCCGGCTGTTCCGTCACGGCACCGAGCCTCCTCACAGGCGGCAGAGGGACACCTGTCCGCGCGGCTCCCGCCACGGGGCGGCCCCCCGAGTACCCCCCGGACGACTGCCGTACCGGACCGTTGCGCATCGGGGCAGCGCCCCGGGGCGTCACCCGAACGGGCGCGCCAATCCGTGCGCGGTTGCTCCGGGAGGAGCACCTTGGGGCGTATGTGGCGGCCCAGGCTCGTGCTCGCCGTGGTGTGTCTACCGCTGGCGGCGCTGATGAAGTGGAGCTCCCCGGCGGGAGACCCCGGGGCGGCCTCCCGGGCGGCCGATCCCGCGGGGAGGCCGGCGGCGCCCCGACCGTACGTGGTCCCGCGCGGGGTGTGGGGCGCGGACGAGGAGATGGTGCGAGAGGCCCCCGTACGGGTGGACCGGGTGCGTGCTGTCTTCGTGCACCATACCGACCACGCCAACGGCTACGACTGTGCCGACGTCCCGACGATGCTGCGGGGCCTCCAGCGGGACCACGTCCTCGCCGAGGGATGGGACGACGTCGGCTACAACTACGTCGTGGACCGCTGCGGCACCATCTACGAGGGCCGCGGCGGTGACGGCGTGCACGCCGTGCGCGGGGCCCACACCAGGGGGTTCAACAAGCAGAGTGTCGGCATCGCGGCGCTCGGCACCTTCGACGCGGGCACGTACGTGCCGCGGGCCATGCTGGACGCGATCGCGGCGGTGGCCGCCTGGCAGCTCACCCCCGGATCCGACCCGCACGGGCGGGTGCGTCTCACCTCGACGAACGACGCGAGCCGCTATCCGAAGGGGACGACCGCGACCTTCGAGGTGATCTCCGGGCACCGGGCCGGCTTCGAGACGGACTGCCCCGGGGACGCGCTGCAGGCGAAACTCCCCGCGATTCGCGACGAAGCGGAACGGCGGCGCGACTAGACGAGTAGTTCCGATGTTCCGGCCCGTGAACGGGGCGAGGGTGTCCAAGATCAGTTTGTGACGACCGACCTGGACACCCTCATCACCGGACTGTACGTGAAGGTCGACGACGAGATCGGAGGTATGCGATGGCTGGGCAGGCCACCTCGGCTGAGCGACTCCGAGCTGGTGTGTCTGGCTGTTGCTCAGGCACTGCTGGGGTTCACCTCCGAGGCACGCTGGCTGCGCTTCGCCCGCAAGAACCTGAGCCCGATGTTCCCGTACCTGCCCAAACGACCCGGGTACAACAAGCGGCTGCGGGCCGCGTTGCCCCTGGTCAAACAGGCGATACGACTGCTGGCGACGGACACCGACTTCTGGTTCGACAACCACTGGATCGTCGATTCCACGCCGGTGCCGTGCGGGATGTCGCGGCCGACGGTGAAGCGGTCGGAGCTGGCCGGCTGGGCCGGATACGGGTACTGCGCCTCCCACTCACGGTTCTACTGGGGCCTGCGGTTGTTCCTGGTCTGCACCCCGACGGGCATGCCCATCACCTGGGCCCTGGCCAGCCCGAAGATCGACGAGCGGGAGGTGCTGGCCGCGATGCTGGATCGCGAACCGCACCTGGCCGTCGACCGGCCCGGGCTGCTGATGATCGCCGACAAAGGTTTCGCCTCCAAGGAGTTCGAGACCGACCTCGCCTTCCAGGGCATCGAGTTGCTTCGTCCATCCTTCAAACGAGAGAAACCCCGCAGGGGCGAGTCGCTGCTGAAGTCGGTGCGTCAGCTGATCGAGTCGGTCAACGACACGCTCAAGGGCCAGCTCGACCTCGAAGAACACGGCGGACGGTCTTTCGAAGGCGTCGCCGTCCGCGTCGCCCAGCGGATCCTCGCGATGGCCTCGGCCATCTGGCACAACCACAAGACCGGGGCCACAGTGCTGCGGTCGCTGACCGCATTCGATCACTGAGCACATCGGAACTACTCGTCTAGTGTCGCGTGATTCCGTTAGCGTTATTTGATTCTCTGTGGCAGGGTCTCTTGGTGTGGAGCTCTCCGTGGAACAGACCGCCGAGTTGCGGGAGTTGGTGAACAGCCGGGACGCACCCGCCGACATGGCGACGCGGGGCCGGATCGTGCTGTGGTCGGGCGAAGGCCGTCGGCGTAAGGACATTGCCGAGCTGCTTGGTGTATCGCTTCCGACGGTGGACCGCTGGAAGCGGCGTTATGCCGAGCTCGGACTGGCGGGCCTGGAAGGCGACCGGCCCGGCGGCGCACGGGAACAGGTGCCGGCGCGGGTGCGGGCCCGGGTGATCGCGCTGACGCGCATGACGCCGCCGGACGGCACGGGGCTTTCGCACTGGTCCACACGCGAGTTGGCGAAGTACCTGAAGCGGGTCGAGAACATCACGGTGTCCTGGCACTACATCGCGCGGATCTGGCGGGAGGAGGGTCTGAAGCCGCACCGGTCCGGCACCTTCAAGATTTCGAAGGATCCGGCCTTCGCGGAGAAGGTGACTGATGTGATCGGCCTGTATCTGGACCCGCCGGGTGGCGCGGTGGTCCTCTCGATCGACGAGAAGACGCAGATCCAGGCGCTGGACCGGACGCAGCCGGTGCTGCCGGTCGCCTTCGGGGCGAGCGAGAAGCGCACCGCCGACTACGTGCGGCACGGCACCACGAACCTGTTCGCCGCCCTGAACGTGACCACCGGTGAAGTGCTCGGTGAGTGCAAGCCGTCCCGGAACGGCAAGGACTTCCTGGCCTTCCTCAAGAAGGCGGTGAAACCGCACGCGGGGAAGGACATCCATGTTGTCCTCGACAACCTCTCGACGCACACCACCCCCGAAGTCAAGGAGTGGCTGGCGAAGAACCCACACGTCCACTTCCACTTCACCCCCGTCGGCTCCTCGTGGCTGAACCAGATCGAGATCTGGTTCGGACTCCTGACCCGTCAGTCCATCCGGCGCGGAACGTTCGCCAGCGTCAACGTCTTGATCAAACAGATCCGTGACTACATCAACACCTGGAACACGACTGCGAAACCGTTCACCTGGACCGCGACCGCCGGCGACGTCCTCGCAAAGGTTCGCCTCGTCGCGACTAACGCGAAGAAACTCGTCAATAACAACGCGAACTGACATAAACAGGATCACGAGACACTAGGTCCTGCTTCACCGGCTCCGGTCCGGGTGCCTTGCGGCGGTCCGGGTACCCGTGCGGTCCGCGGCGGCCCCGAGTCGCCGCACGAGCCCGGAGAAAGGGAGTGCGATGAGCGCAGCGGGGGGAGCCGGTCCGCAGGCGGTGCTGTTCGACGTGGACGGCACCCTCGTGGACACCAACTATCTGCATGCCGTGACGTGGTGGGAGGCCTTCCGGCAGGCGGGGCACGCCGTGCCGATGCCGGACATCCACCGGGCGGTGGGGATGGGAGGGGACCGGCTGATCGGACACCTGCTCGGCGACGGACGGGACCGCTCGCGGGACGAGGGGATCAGCACCGCGCACAAGGTGCTGTACGCCGAGTACTTCCCCAAGCTGGCGGCACTCCCCGGTGCGGCGGACCTGCTCCGGGCGGTGGACCGTGCCGGAAGGCGTTCGGTGCTGGCCAGTTCTGCGGGCGACGAGGAGCTCACCGCGATGCGGGCCGCGCTGGACGCGGACGACGCGATCCACGCCGCGACGAGCGCGGACGACGTCGACGCGACGAAGCCCGCCGCGGATCTGGTCGAGCAGGCGCTGCGGCGGGCGGAGACGGGTGCGGACGAGGCGGTGTTCGTCGGGGACACCGTCTGGGACATGAAGGCGTGCAGCAGGGCCGGCGTGGTGGGGGTCGCGGTGCTGTCGGGAGGGATCTCCCGGGAGGAACTCCTCGGCGCCGGGGCCGCGGCGGTGTATGAGGGGCCGGCGGATCTCCTGGCGAAGCTGGGCGAGAGCCCACTGTTCGGGCGCGCCGTCTAGGGGCACCCGGCCGTGTCCGCCGGGGCCGGGGCTTCGCCCGCACGTCCTCCGGCTCCGGACGGCCCGGACGAGGTCACGGTCCTGTCCTCCGGTGGCGGGCGAAGAAGTCGCGGGCCGACGCGGCGGCGTCCTCCAGGGTTCCGGGCTCCTCGAAGAGGTGGCCGGCACCGGGCACGACGTGCAGGGTGCAGGGCGCGGCCAGCGCGTCCGCGGCCTGTTCGTTGAGGTGCAGCACCTGGTGGTCGAGGCCTCCGACGACAAGCAGCACCGGGGCGCGGACCTCCCTCAGCGCCTCTCCTGCGAGGTCGGGGCGTCCGCCCCGGGAGACCACGGCGCAGACCTCGTCGGGCCGTTCGGCGGCGGCGGCCAGCGCTGCTGCGGCGCCCGTGCTGGCGCCGAACAGCCCGAGGGGGAGCCGGGCGGTGTCCGGACGTCCGGTGAGGAGGTCCACGGCGGCGATCAGCCGCCGGGTCAGGAACGGAACGTCGAAGCGGAGTTCCGTGGTGACCGCGTCGACTCGTTCCTCGTCCTCGGTGAGCAGGTCGAACAGCAGGGTGCCGTGGCCCGCGCACTGGAGGACGCGGGCCACGGCACGGTTGCGGGGGCTGTGCCGCGAGCTTCCGCTGCCGTGCGCGAAGACGACGACGCTCTGTGCCTGCCCGGGCAGGACGAGGTCACCGGTGAGGACGGCGCCGTCGCCCACTTCGATGTGCACGGGTTCGGCCGGAGGTCCGGCGGATCCGTCCGGGCGGTCGGGTGCGGTCACTCGCTTCCCCCCGGCGAGGGCCGGGGCGGCACGTCGGCGGACGGTTTCACCGGTACGGCGACGCCGGCCGGTGCGTCGCTGCGGCCGTAGTGGTGGGTGGTGAACATGTAGAGCAGTCCCGTGCCCACCACGATGCCCGCACCGAGCAACACCACGTAGTTGTCGTACCAGGGCGCCTCGGGAGTGCGCGGCCAGGAGATGTTGACGATGGCGAAGATCCCGTAGGCGAGCGCCCCGGCGTTCACCAGCAGCCCCCAGCGGCCGAGGCGGTACTCGCCGGCCGGTTTCCAGCCCTTCAGCCGGGCCCGCAGGGCGGCGAGGACGACCATCTGGAAGCAGCCGTAGATGCCGATGATCGCGAAGGAGACGATTTTGGTGAGGGCCCCGGTGGACAGCAGCGAGGCGACCGCGATCAGCGCCGGGACGACGGCGGAGACCATCAGGGCGTGGACGGGGACGGCGCGGGAGTGGGCGAAGCGGCGCAGGTACCGGTGGCCGACGATCATCTCGTCGCGGCCGTAGGAGTAGATGAGGCGTCCCGCTGCGGCCTGGAGGCTGATGGTGCAGGAGAGGAAGGAGATGAGTACGACACCCATCACCACGCGGGCGCCGGTCTCGCCGAGGGCCCGGTACAGGGTCTCGACCACGGGGTCGGCGACCTCGCCGGCGATGACGGCGCGGTAGTCGACGACGGCGAGCAGGAGGGTGAGGCAGGTGAAGGTGGCGGCGGCGCCGCCGACGTAGATGGTGCGGCGCATGGCGCGCGGGATGACGAGGCCCGGGTGCTTGACCTCCTCGGCGGTGTCACCGCACGCCTCGAAGCCGTAGTACTGGTAGAAGCCGATGATGGCGGCGGCGAGGAAGACCCAGATGTACGGGCCGTCGCCCGACCCGGCGCCGAAGTCGTCGAAGAGGACGCCGAGTCCGTGGTGGCGTTCGGTGGTCAGCAGGATGACGCCGACGACGAGCGCCCCGATCAGCTCGGCGCTGAATCCGATGAGCGCCGCCTGCGAGAGGGCCGCGGTGCCCAGGTAGTTGATGAGTACGGCGACGATGATGAGGACGACGGTGCAGGCCACGGTCGTGTGCACGGTGGGTTCGAAGCCGAAGAGGATCGCGATGTACGGGCCCGCGCCGTAGGCGACGGCGGTGATGGTGACCAGCAGGGCCCACATGTAGACCCACCCGGTCATCCAGGCCCAGCGCTTGCCCCACAGCCGTCGTGCCCACGGGTAGACGCCGCCGGCGACCGGGTACTGGGCGACGACCTCGCCGAAGACGAGGGCGACCAGGAACTGACCCGCGCCGGCCAGCAGGAACGCCCAGATCATCGGCGGTCCGCCTTCGGCGAGGGCGGCGCCGAAGAGGGTGTAGGTGCTGACCACGGGCGAGAGGTAGGTGAAGCCGAGGGCGAAGTTCGCCCACGGGCCCATGTCCTTGCGGAACTCCGAGCCGTCCTCAGCGCCCCCCTCCCCCGGCCGTGGTGCGGGTGCGGTCGCCTCGCTCACCGGCCGGCTCCTTCCGCTGCGGCGGAGATGACCAGGTCCGCCGCACGTTCGGCGACCAGCAGTACCGTCACCATCGGGTTGGCCGTGGGCATGGTGGGGAACACCGAGGCATCCACCACACGCAGCCCGCCGATGCCACGGACCCGCAGTTGCGGGTCGAGGACGGCGAGGGGGTCGTCCGGGGCGCCCATCCGGCAGGTTCCGGCGGGGTGATAGACGGTGTGCGCTGCGCGCCTGCCGTAGTCGGACAACTCCCGGTCGGTCTCTGCCTCCGTTCCGGGCGCGACCTCGCGGACCAGCCAGGACTTGAGCGGTTCGGTGGCGGCGACGCGCCGGGCGAGGCGCAGCCCGTCCACGATGGTGCGCTCGTCGTAGCCCTCGGGATCGGTGAAGTAGCGGAAGTCCAAGGCGGGTTTGTCTCCGGGGTCGGAACTGCGCAGCCACAAGCGGCCGACGGAACGGGCGCGGGGCACGTTGGGCGTCATGCACACGCCGTACGGGGGAACGGGGTAGCCGAGGCGTTCGGTGTTGACGGTGAACGGCACCTGGTAGAAGTGGAACATCAGGTCCGGCCGGTCGGCGCCGGGCTCGCGGCGCAGGAAGAGTCCGGCGTCCGAGTCCATCGCCGAGTTGGGCGGCAGCGGACCCCGGGTCTCCCAGATGATCACCGACTCGGGATGGTCGAGCAGGTTCTCCCCCACCCCGGGCAGGTCGGCGACGACATCGATGCCGTGCCGTCGCAGTTCCTGCGCAGGTCCGACGCCCGAGAGCATCAGGAGCCGCGGGGTGTCGATCGCACCGGCGCACAGCAGGAGCTCCCGTTCGGCTCGCAGCACCTCGGTGGTGCCGTCGTCGTGCCGCACGCGGACCCGGGTGAGCCGCCCGGCGGCGTCGGGCAGCAGGCGGTACGCCCAGGTCTCCAGCATCAGGTGCAGGTTGGGCCGGTCGAGGACGGGGTGCAGGTACGCCACCGAGGCGGAGGACCGGTTGCCGGTAGCCGGGTCGTAGGCGACGGAGAAGAAGCCGGCGCCCTCGGTGAACGGCTGCGCGTTGAAGTCGTCGACGACCGGCACGCCCAGGGCCTCGGCCGCGGCGGTGACGAAGTCCTTCGCGGCGGGGTTCCGGTCCGCTTCGGCCACGGGGACGATGGTGTTGCGCAGCCGGTCGCGGTAGGGCAGCAGGGTGTCCGGGCCCCATCCGGCGCAGCCGCGCGCCACCCATTCGTCGAGATCCTGCGGCAGCGGAAGGAAGCTGATCAGGGTGTTGTGCGAGGAGCAGCCGCCGAGGACGCGGGCGCGCGAGTGCAGGATGTGCGAGTTGCCGCGGGGCTGTTCCTCGGTGGTGTAGCCGTAGTCGAACTCGCCTCCGAGCAGGTTGATCCAGTTCCGCAGCTTGAGGATGCGGTCGTCGCCGACGTCGCTGGGGCCGCCCTCGACGACGCACACGGTCACGTCGGGGTCCTCGGTGAGGCGGGCGGCGAGGACCGAGCCGGCGGTGCCGCCGCCGACGATCACGTAGTCGAAGGCGCCGCCGGGGGTGGCCGGGCCGCTCACGGCGCTCACCCCTTGAACCAGCGGGACGGGGCCGGGGCGAGGTTCTGGTAGATGTGCTTGGTCTCCTGGTACTCGCGGAGCCCGGCGGCGCCGAGCTCGCGGCCGACTCCGGAGCGGCCGAAGCCACCCCATTCGGCCTGCGGCACATAGGGGTGGAAGTCGTTGATCCAGACCGTGCCGTGCCGCAGCGCGTTCGCGACCCGCTGCGCGCGGCTCGCCTCGGACGTCCACACGCCACCGGCGAGGCCGTAGCGGGTGTCGTTGGCGAGTTCGACGGCCTCCGCCTCGGTGCGGAACCGCTCAACGGTGACGACGGGCCCGAAGATCTCCTCCTGCACGATGCGCATCGACCGGTCGCAGCCGGCGAAGACGGCCGGCTGGAGGAAGAAGCCGCGGCTCAGTTCGGGCGCGTCGGGCCGGCGTCCACCGGTGACGAGCTTGGCGCCCTCGGACCGGCCGGTCTGCAGGTACTCCTCGACCTTCGCCCGGTGTGCGGCTGAGCTCAGCGGCCCGCTCTCGGTCTCCGGCAGCAGGCCGTCGCCGAGGCGGATGCGAGAGGCACGCTCGGCGAGGCGCTTCACGAACCGGTCGTGGATGGTGTCCTGGACGAGGAGTCGCGACCCGGCCGAGCAGACCTGGCCGGAGTGCAGGAACGCGCCGTCCAGGGCGTAGTCGAGAGCCGCGTCGGCGTCGCAGTCGTCGAAGACGACGTTGGGGTTCTTGCCGCCGAGCTCCAACGCCACGGTCTTCACACCGTCGGCGGCGGAGGCCATGATGCGGCGGCCGGTGGCCAGGCCACCAGTGAAGGAGACCAGGTCGACCTCGGGGTGGGCGGTCATGGCGGCGCCGACGACGTCGCCGGGTCCGAGTACGAGGTTGGCCACTCCGGGCGGCGCGCCGGCCTCGACGATGAGCCGGATCATGCGGACGGTACTCAGCGGGGTGGTCTCGCTGGGCTTGAGGACGAAGGTGTTGCCCGCGGCGAGCGCCGGCGCGACCTTCCACGACGCCTGGAGCAGCGGATAGTTCCAGGGCGCGATGAGCGCGCAGACGCCCACGGGTTCGTGCACCACACGGCTGAGGACCTCGTTGCCGACGTCCAGCACCCGGCCGCCGTCCTTGTCGGCGATCTCGGCGAAGTAGCGGAAGGCGTTCGCGACGTCCTCGACGTCGATGCGGGCCTCGGCGAGGGTCTTGCCGGTGTCGAGGGTCTCGGTGCGGGCGATCTCCTCCTTGTCCCGCAGCAGGTAGCGGTGCACCCGGTAGAGGACGTCGGCCCTGGCGCGGGTGGGGAGGCCGGACCACTCGCCGGAGTCGAAGGCGCGGCGGGCGGCGCGCACGGCGCGGTCGACGTCCGTCCCGTCGGCGTCGTCCACCGTGGTCAGCACGGTGGCGTCGAACGGGTTGACGACGTCGCGCCGTCCGCCGGCCACCGCCGGGACCCACTCCCCGTCGATGAATAGTTCGGGCACGTGACCTTCCCTCCGGTGGCTGCTGCTCCCGCCCAGCCTGGTGCCGGCCCGCGGGCCGGACCACACGGCGGGGGCCGACCGGGGGAACACCGTCACCAGCGGCGGACCCGCGGGGGGGAGCCACTCCCGAGTGGGGTGGCGGCGGCGGAAGCCAGTCGGGTGCCTCGTCGGCGTGGCTGCCGCCCGCACGCCCCACCCGCTGGTCACCATCGCGGTGGCGGCGCGCCGCACGGTGCGGCGGCGTCCCGGCCGGTTTCGGCGGCTCGGAGGATCTGCATGGACGCAAGCCGGGAGGAGGTATCGGCCCCGGAAGCGACTCCCGCGAACCCGGAGCGGAGGCCGCGTCCCGGCCGCCGGGTCCTCGGCTGGACCGGGACCACCGACCACAAGGTGATCGGCAACCTGTACCTGGTGACCTCGTTCGCCTTCTTCCTGGCCGCCGGGCTCATGGCGATGCTGATGCGCGCCGAACTGGCGCGGCCCGGCATGCAGGTGATGGACCACGGCCGGTACGACCAGCTGTTCACCATCCACGGCACGATCATGATGCTGCTGTTCGCGACGCCGACCTTCGCCGGTTTCGCCAACGCGATCATGCCGCTGCAGATCGGCGCACCGGATGTGGCGTTCCCCCGGCTGAACGCGCTCACCTACTGGCTGTTCCTGTTCGGCGGCCTGATGGTGGTCGGTGGCTTCCTGACGACGGGCGGCTCCGCGCCGTTCGGCTGGTTCGCGTACGCGCCGCTGCACAACGCGACGTACTCTCCCGGTGCGGGCGGCAGCCTGTGGGCGATGGGCCTGATCGTCGCCGGCCTGTCCACCATCCTGGGATCGGTCAACTTCATCACCACGATCATCTGCCTGCGCTGCCCGGGGATGACGCTGTTCCGGATGCCGATGTTCACCTGGAACGTGCTGTTCACCTCGATCCTGGCGCTGCTGGCGTTCCCGGTGCTGAGCGCGGCGCTGTTCGCGATGATCGCCGACCGCGAGTTCGGCGCACACATCTACGACTCGGCGAACGGCGGCGCGATCCTGTGGCAGCACCTGTTCTGGTTCTTCGGGCACCCCGAGGTCTACATCGTGGCGCTGCCGTTCTTCGGGATCGTCACCGAGATCATCCCGGTGTTCAGCCGTAAACCGCTGTTCGGGTACGTCAGCCTGATCGGGGCGACCATCGCCATCACCGGACTGTCGGCGACGGTGTGGGCACACCACATGTTCGCCACGGGCGCGGTGCTGCTGCCGTTCTTCTCGCTGCTGTCGTTCCTGATCGCCGTGCCGACGGGGGTGAAGTTCTTCAACTGGACCGGCACCATGCTGCGCGGTTCGCTGTCGTTCGAGACGCCGATGCTGTGGACGGTCGGATTCCTCGTCACCTTCCTCTTCGGCGGTCTGACGGGCGTGCTGCTGGCCTCACCGCCGATCGACTTCCACGTCACGGACACCTACTTCGTCGTGGCGCACCTGCACTACGTGCTGTTCGGGACGATCGTGTTCGCGACGTTCGCCGGCTTCTACTTCTGGTGGCCGAAGTTCACCGGCCGGCTGCTGGACGAACGGCTGGGGAAGATCCACTTCTGGACGTTGTTCGCCGGGTTCCACACCACGTTCCTGGTGCATCACTGGCTGGGAGCGCAGGGCATGCCGCGACGGTACGCGGACTATTTGGCGGCCGACGGCTTCACGGCGCTCAACACGGTCTCCAGCATCGGCGCGTTCCTGCTGGGGCTGTCCACGCTGCCGTTCCTCTACAACGTGTGGAAGACCTCGCGCTCCGGCCGCAAGGTGACCGTCGACGACCCGTGGGGGTGGGGGCGTTCACTGGAGTGGGCGACGAGCTGCCCACCGCCGCGGCACAACTTCCTCGCGCTGCCGCGCATCCGCTCCGAGTCGCCCGCTTTCGACCTGCACCATCCGGAGGTCGGCCCGTGGGGCGTGCTGACGGGCGGCCGCTCGCCGGACGCGGTACCGACGGTGGCGCGCATCGCCGACCAGGAACACGACGCGCCCGAACGCGACGACGCACGGAGGGACGACCGGTGAAGGCGGAGGCGTACCTGTTCACGGGTGTTGCGGCGTTCTTCGCCGTCACCGGGCTCGGCTACGCGTTCTGGAGCACCTTCGAACCCGTGGGGACGACCGCGCTGGCGGTGGCGTTCCTGATGTCCTCGCTGGTCGCCTTCTTCTGCGGGCGCCAGTACCGGGTCAAGGGTCGGCGGCTGCAGGACCAAAGGTGCGCAGAGATCCACGAGGGCGCCGGACCGCTGGACTTCTTCCCCGCCCACAGCTACGCCCCCGTGGTCACCGCGCTCGGCGCGACGGTGCTGGGCGCCGGGATCGTGTACGGCGTCTGGCTCGCCCTCATCGGCGTCGGCGTGCTGGCACCGGGCGTGGCGGGGTTCGTGTTCGAGAACAACGACCGCGCGGCCTGAGCCGGCGCGGACGAGCGTGCGGAGGAGAGTGGTGACGTTGTTCCCGGGCAGAAGGCGCCGGTCGCCCTCGTCGCCCTCGAAGACCGCCCGCGCGGCCGAGGACGGCTACCGCTACCTCGACGGGCGTCTGCCGGTGTCCGAGGCCGGCGGGCTACTGCGCAAGGCATTCCCCGACCACTGGTCTTTCCTGCTCGGCGAGATCGCGCTGTACAGCCTCGTCGTCCTGCTGCTGACCGGCGTCTACCTGACCCTGTTCTTCGACCCGAGTATGACCGAGGTCGTCTACGACGGCTCCTACGAGCCGCTCCGGGGCGTGCGCATGTCGCAGGCCTACGCCTCCACCGTGGACATCAGTTTCGACGTACGGGGCGGACTGCTCACCCGGCAACTGCACCACTGGGCGGCCCTGGTGTTCGTCGGCGCGATCGGCACGCACCTGCTGCGGATCTTCTTCACCGGCGCCTTCCGGAAGCCCCGCGAGGGCAACTGGGTGATCGGCGTGACCCTGTTCATGCTGGCGCTGCTGGAGGGCTTCTGCGGCTACTCGCTGCCGGACGACCTGCTCTCCGGCACCGGACTGCGCATCGCCCAGGGCATCATCACCTCCATTCCCGTGATCGGCACCTACCTGGCCTTCTTCGCCTTCGGCGGCCAGTATCCGGGGCACGACATCATCCCGCGCCTGTACGTCACCCACGTGCTGCTGGTGCCGGGCATCCTGGTGGCACTGGTCGTCGTACACCTCGCTCTGGTCGTCTACCTCAAGCACACCCAGTGGGCCGGGCCGCGCAGGACGAACCGGAACGCCGTCGGGCTGCCGATGGTGCCGCACTTCGCCGCCCGGTCGACCGGCCTGTTCTTCCTGATCGCCGGCACGCTCACGGCGATGGCGGGGGCCGCGCAGGTCAATCCGGTCTACGGCTACGGCCCGTACGACCCGTCGCAGGTGTCCACCGCCTCCCAGCCCGACTGGTACGTCGGTTTCCTGGAGGGTTCGCTGCGGCTGATGCCGCCGTTCGAGACCACGTTCTGGGGCGTCACCGTGATGTGGAACGTGTTCGTGCCGGCGGTGGCGCTTCCCGGGCTCTTCTTCCTGGTGCTGTACGCCTACCCGTTCCTCGAACGGTGGGTGACGGGAGACGACGGGGAGCACCACCTGTGCGACCGACCGCGCAACCGCCCCACCCGTACGGGGCTGGGAGTCGCGGGCATCGTGTTCTACGCGGTGCTGCTGCTGGCGGGCGGCAACGACGTGCTGGCGCTGGAGTTCGACGTCTCCCTGAACCTGCTGACCTGGGTGTTCCGGGTGTCTCTGGTGGCCGCGCCGGTGCTGGCTCACCTGCTGACGAAGCGGATGTGCCTGGCGCTGCAGGACCAGGACCGCGCCCGGCTCGCCGAGGGCGTGGAGACCGGGCAGGTGCGGCAGGGCGTGGAGGGCGGCATGGAGCCGGGTCACCGGCCGTTGCCGGGCAAGGAGGCGCACGTACTGCTGGTGCGGGAGACCCCGGTACCACTGCGGATCGAGGACGTCACCCCGTCCGGCCGGAAGGCGGGGCGCGGTGCACACGTCCGGGTACTGCTCAGCCGGTGGTTCTACCGGGACAGCGTCGACTTCCGTGCCTCCGCGACGTACGGACGCCAGGTCGCCGAGCGCCTCGCCGGCCCTCGGCACGCCGCCGAACTGGACGAGGGGGCGGGCGAGAGCGCCGGGGAGCCCGACGAGTCCCGGTAGAGATCAACGAGTCCTTGCGGGATGTTTGCCCCATTATGCGGAGTGAGACGCGTGCGGGTGGAGACCCCCTCGGCGTCACGGCGCGTCCCGTCGACCGCCGGCACCACACGACACCCACGGCGTTCGCCTGCACGAGGAGCGGAACCATGCTGATGGCACACCCGGCGTTTCTACGGGAACTGGTGCAGCGCTACGAGGCGCTGACGAGCGAGGGCGCCACGGCGCCACGGCACCAGCACCAGCGGGAGCTCGAGGACGTCTCGTACACGCTGTGCGTGTCCACCGGCACCCGGTCCGTGGAGCAGGCGCTGACCCTGGCCCGGGAACGCATCACTGCCGCCACCTGAACCGGACGCCCCCGCAGCCGCCGACGACGTTCCTCTCTCACGACGCGGCCCGCGGGCCCCTGCGCCCCGGCGCCTTCCCCGACTGGGCCATCCGGAGGGGGACCCGCTCCGAAGTGCATCCGAAGGGGCATCGTGGAGCGAAGGGTCCTCGGGACCTGTCCAGGGAAGAGGTGGCGGATGCGCGTCGGGCTGTTGCGGACCGTGGGAGCGGCGACCGCGGTGTACGGGGCTGCGGTGGCGGCCTGGCCGGATCTACTGGCCCGCCCCTCCGGGCTGGTGGGCGAAGACGGCAGACCGGCCACGGACACACGGGTGTCGCTGCGCCCGCTGGGCTGGCGGGACGCGGCGAGCGGCCTCGCCCTGGCCGCAGCACCGGAGGGGGCCGCGCTGCGCACCGCCGCACTGGTGCGCCTCGCGGCCGACTGGGGCGACGCACTACTGCTGGGCCTGACCCTCCCGGAGCCCGACAAGCGGCTGAAGGCGGTTGCGGTGTCCGTGGGCTGGGGCGCGCTCTCCGCCTACGGATTGCTCGGCGGCCGGTCCGAGGAACGTGGTGACCGTGACCGTGGATGAGACCGCGGTACACCCGGACGCGCTGATACTCCACCGCTCCGCGGCCTCGCCGGAGGCCGCGGTGCTGGTGCTGCACGGCGGACGGGCGGACGGACTGGACGCTCCCCCGCCGTGGAATCTGCCCGGGGCCCGGATGCGCCCCTACCTGCGTGCCGTGGCCCGGGCCACCGAAGGCCGGAACGTGGTGGTGGGCGCCGTGCGCTACCGGCACCGTGGCTGGAACGGGCCGCGCGGAGACGCAGCGCGGGATGCGGAGCGGGCGCTCCAGGAACTGCACCTGCTGGCAGGCGCGGTGCCCGTGGTGCTGGTGGGCCACTCGATGGGCGGGCGGGCGGCGCTACGGGTCGCCGGGGACGACCTGGTGACGGGGGTCGTGGGTCTGGCACCGTGGTGCCCGCCGGGCGAGCCGGTGGAGCACCTGCGGGACCGGCGCCTGGTGCTGCTGCACGGTGACCGCGACCGCATGACCGATCCGCGCGGGTCGTGGGACCTGGCGGTGCGGGCGCGGGCTGCGGGCGCGCGCAGTTGCCACCTGACTGTTGCCGGCGGGGACCACGCGATGATTCGGCGGGCCGGCCTCTGGCACACCCGAACAGCGGAATCCGTACGAGGGCTCCTCGGCCACGGGCCGCTGCCGGACATGGCCGCGCGAGCTCTGACCCGGGACCACGTACCGCCGCCCGGGAGCCCGGAAACGCTTCTTCGCTAGGCCCGTCGGACACTCGTGGGCCCCGGAGGCGGGCCGCTCGGCGCCCACCCGGTCGGGTGGTGTTGCGGACAGTGACGAGTTGCGACCACAAAGTGGGGCATTTAGCGTCTTTGATGTGCGAACGTGACCGCCATTGCACGGTTCGTGATCGCGTCCCATCCCGCGGCCCCGAGTGTCCAGGGGCCCCGACCTCCACAGGAGGGCACAGTGCTTCAGTCCACGATCAGCAAGGTCGCCATGGTCGCCGCCGGCGGCGCCGTCGCCGCGATGACCGCGGCAGGTCCCGCTACCGCCGTCGAGTCGTCACCCCCGGCCGCGCCGGCCAAGTCCACCCTGGAGAGCCCGCTGCCGCAGCTCGGCACCCAGAGCCGGGTCTACTGGGGCAAGGTCATCGCCCGCACCGGCCTGAAGGTCCGCACCGGCCCCAGCCAGAACTACAAGTGGGTCGGCACCCTGCACTACGGCGAGAAGGTCAAGATCCGCTGCAAGGTCAACGGCCAGTGGATCGACGGCAACCCGCGCTGGTACAAGCTGTACGACGGCAACTACATGTGGGCGTCCGCCCGCTACATCGAGAACGTCGGCCCGGCCCCGCACTTCTGCAACCACTGACCCGGCGGGCGAACCCGGCCGTCGAGGCGACCGGCACCGACCCCACCGAGCCCACCGTGCCCCCAGCTGCCCGAGCGGCCTGGGGGCACGGTGATGTCCGGCCCCGGACCGTGCCGTACAGGGTCGACGTGAAAGTCCGGCACAGGGGATTGACGAGCTTACTGACACGCAGTCTCATAAGAGGCGACCGCGGTGTGTGACCGTCGGTAACCCCTGTGAGGTGACCCCTTCGCCATGACGACTCCGACCCCCGGCGAGACCGGGACCGCGCTGCTCCGCGACGCTCTCGGGCGGCTCAAGGACCGCGAACACGTGGCCGAGAGACTCCTGGACTCTTCCCGCCGGCACTCGTTCGACCCGGACGAGGAGCTCGACTGGGACGCACCGTTCGAGGACGGCAAGTGGTTCTGGCCACCGGAGCTGGTGTCGCTCTACGACACCCCGATGTGGCGGCGGATGTCCGGCGACCAGCGGCACGCGCTGGCACGTCACGAGGCGGCGTCGCTCGCGTCGCTCGGCATCTGGTTCGAGGTCATCCTCATGCAGCTGCTGGCCCGGCACATCTACGACAAGCCCCTGACCAGCGCGCACGTCCGATACGCACTGACGGAGATCGCCGACGAGTGCCGGCATTCCATGATGTTCGCCCGTCTGATCACCAAGGGCGGCGTCCCCGCGTACCCCGTCAGCAGGCTGCACCACAACATGGCGAGGGTGCTCAAGACGGTCTCCACCACTCCGGGCTCGTTCACCGCCACCCTGCTGGGCGAGGAGATCCTGGACTGGATGCAGCGGCTGACCTTTCCGGACGAGCGGGTCCAGCCGCTGGTCCGCGGCGTGACCCGGATCCACGTCGTGGAGGAGGCCCGCCACGTCCGGTACGCGCGGGAGGAGCTGCGCCGCCAGATGGTGAGCTGCCCGCGCTGGGAGGCCGGACTCACCCGCATCAGCTCCGGCGAGGCCGCACGCATCTTCTCCGTCTCCTTCGTCAACCCGCAGGTGTACACGGATGTCGGACTGGACCGCCGGGAAGCCGTCGCCCAGGTGAAGGCGAGCCCTCACCGTCGCGAGGTGATGCAGCAGGGCGCGAAGCGACTGACGGACTTCCTCGACGAGATCGGGGTGATGCGGGGCGTGGGCCGA
The DNA here is from genome assembly GCA_000497405.1 of Streptomycetaceae bacterium MP113-05. Lineage (GTDB taxonomy): Bacteria > Actinomycetota > Actinomycetes > Streptomycetales > Streptomycetaceae > Streptomyces. The sequence continues at coordinate 77,948 of KI547039.1, forward strand.
CGCCTGTGGCGGAGCTCCGGCCTCCTCGCCTGAAGCGGGCTGACCGCAGGCCCGGGCCTGCGGGCCCGGGGTCAGCAGATAGCTGAACCGCTCTTGAACATCGCGGCGGCCCGGCGGCTAGGCTGGTCGCATGTCCACGCATCTGTCCTGGAAGGCCAAGGAGGCCACGGTCGGCGAACTCGCCGAACGCGCCGGGGTCGCCACCTCGGCGCTGCGCTTCTACGAACGCGAAGGGCTCATCCAGAGCCGGCGGACCACCGGCAACCAGCGCCGGTACGGCCGCGACACCCTTCGGCGAGTGGCGTTCATCCGCGCCTCGCAGCGGCTGGGCATGCCACTGGCCGCCGTCCGCGAGGTGCTCGGTCTACTGCCGGACAACCGCACGCCGACGCGGGAGGATTGGGCGCGGGTCTCCGCGTGCTGGCGCCAGGACCTCGACGAACGCATCCGGCTGATGCAGCAGCTGCGGGACGACCTCACCGACTGCATCGGCTGCGGATGCCTGTCCATCGGCGTCTGCGCGCTGGCCAATCCGTACGACCGGCTCGGCGACGAGGGCCCGGGCGCCCGTCGCCTCGCGCAGCCGCCTGCTTGCCCGGGCGGGGGGTGCTGAGCCGCGTGCGCAGCGAAAACACGGTGTTCGTGGGCGGTCCGCTGGACGGGCGGATACTCCCCGTGCTGACCGGGATGACCGGCCGGCCGCCGAAGACGTACGAAGTGCCGGTGCCGCGTCCGGAGGAGGACGGCGGCGGCAGGACGGTGTACGGGTACCGGCTGGAACCGGCATCCGTCACGCGTCGGCTGGGGCTGCCGCGCGGATGGAAGTACGTGCACGCGCCGGAGGCACGCGCGGGTGAGAACCGGCCGAAGTGGCCTTGGCGCTCCTCCCGGAGTTAGCGCCGGCCGAGCTCCGGAATCCCCGGCACGAGGGGCTTGCGAAGACATCACGCAGGTCTGGCGGTCGGTGGCGTCGACGGTGGCCTGCGGCCGGGAGACGTGCTGCCGGCCGCCGACCGCCCCCGGGTCGTCGACTACGGGATGGGCACGCGACGGCCGGACCTGGAGGACGGACGGGACCCGCTTCCCCCTGACGACGCTTTCAGCGCCCGGCGTGGTCCTCACCTACGCGGCGTCCGTACCGCTGCCCTTCGCCGACCCGCCGCAACCGGGCCCGCTGTCCCGCACACTCGACCCGGCCGACGAGGCCTCGCCCCTCCGGGAACCGTCTGCCCGGTCCGTGGACGCGCGAGGTCGCCGCGACGGCGGACCGGCTCGGCGGCCGCGGCCTGCTCCGGCGGTGAACCTCCGTCGCCACCCGGGCAAGGGGGCGCGCCGGAGGACGCGGACGTGTGAACACCTTCGAGTGAGCCGGGCGCGCAATGCGCGCAACCCAGCGCGCGCGGCCGGCTGACGGATGTTCACCATCGCTTACAGACACCGGAGGTGAGTGAGCGTGACCCCAGCACGGCCCGTACGGTTCGCCGCAGCGGCGATGGCCACCCCCCGC
>KI547039.1:79464-80206 GCA_000497405.1 Streptomycetaceae bacterium MP113-05
CTGTCGTCGTCCCCCGCGCACCCGGCCACCGTTGGGGCCGGTGCGCCCGCCGTGGCCCGTGCACCCGGCACACTGCAGGTTCCGGTTCGCACACCGGGGTCGGTACGCACACCGGTTCCGGACGATACCGCCGGCCCGGACGCCGCCCCCGGTCTCCTGTCCGGCGAGGAGCCCGTCTCCCGGCCGGGCGAGCGGTCCGTCGCGGAACTGCTGGCAGCGCTGAAGGCCCTGTACGGCGAACGCGACCGGGCCTCCGACGCCTACCGCAGGGCCGCCGGCGCGCTGCGTGACCAGCAGCAACGGACGGACAAGCTGGAGCGACGACTCGTCCGCACCCGTCACCGGCTCTCCGAGGAGCGGCGGACGGCCGCCCGGATCGCCCGGGCCCAGTACCGCGCAGGTGCTCCCGGCCTGCCGACGGCGGTGCAGGTGCTGTTGGCCGACGATCCGGTGGTCGCCCTGCACCATGGCCACGTCCTGGAGCGGGCCTCGGCCCGGCAGCAGGCCACCGTACGGGCGCTGGCCAGCGGCGAGCGGCACCGGGGGGCCGCCGCGGCCCGGGCCCACGAGGCCCTGCAACGCCAGCAGCGACTCGCCGACCGGAAGGAGCGGAAGCGGCAGGGCGCCCGCCGCGCGATGCACGAGGTGGAGCGGATGCTCACCTCGCTGACGCCCGCCGAACTGACGGCCCTCCACCGCTACGAGGAGGGCGGGGGCTCGGCTCGGCCGCCGGTCGCCTCGG
>KI547039.1:80216-86986 GCA_000497405.1 Streptomycetaceae bacterium MP113-05
CGAGGAACGCCTCCGCCTTGGCGGGCTCGTAGAACCAGTTCTCGAAGTCGGACGGGTCGTTGAACCCGTTGGCGAACCGGTCGGCGATCGGCTGGGCCTGCCCGGCCGCGCCGAACAGATTCAGTACGTGCTCGGGCGGCGGGCCGAGCATCGCGTTCGTCCACTTGGTGACGTGCTGCGCCGTCTCCCAGTAGCGGTCGAAGGTGGCCTGCATCCAGTCCTCGTCGAACGGCTTGTCACCGTGCTCGACGATCGCGGAGAGGTAGGCTGCGGCGCACTTGGAAGCCGAGTTCGATCCCTGCCCCGTGATCGGGTCGTTGGCGACCACCACGTCCGCCACGCCCAGGACGGCGCCGCCGCCGGGCAGACGGCCCACCGGCTTGCGCACGGTCGGGGCGTACCGTCCGGCGAGCGTGCCGCCCGCGTCGGTCAGCTCCACCTTCGTCGCCCGGGCGTACTCCCAGGGCGTGTAGCGCTCCATCAGCTCCAGCGTCTTCGCCAGGTGCTCGTTCGGGTCCTTGACGCCCTGGAACACGTCCAGCGGGCCGCCGGGCACGCCTTCCCAGAAGAGGATGTCGCAGCGGCCGGAGGTCGTGAGACACGGCATGACGAACAGTTCGCCCACCCCCGGCACCAGATTGCAGCGGACGGCCTCGGTCTCCGGATGCTCCGGGCGGGGTCCTACCCCGGTCACGTAGGAGACGGCCAGGGCGCGCTGCGGCGCGTCGAAGGGCGAGCGTTCGACGTCCCGCTCGAACATGGACACCAGTTCGCCCTTGCCCGCGGCGACCAGCACCAGATCGTACCGCCGGGCGAAGAAGTCCAGGTCGGAGACGGCTGCACCGTGGATGACGAGCTGACCGCCGCGCTGCGCGAACGTCTCCATCCAGCCGGCCATCTTGACCCGTTGGTCGACGGACTGGGCGTGGCCGTCCGCGAGCATGCCGAGCCAGTCGATGACCCGGGAACCGTCCGGGCCGGCGACGGAGACGCCGAGGCCCTGGACCCGCGGGGCCTGGCTCTCCCAGAAGTTGGCCTCGATGTCGCGCTCGTGCTGGAGAGCGGTGTGGAACATGCACTGGGTGGACATCACGCGTCCACCGCGGATCTCGTCCGCCGTACGGTTGGACATCACGGTGACCTCATAGCCCTGGGACTGGAGGCCGAGCGCGAGCTGGAGGCCGGCCTGTCCGGCTCCGACGACGAGTATCTTCCGCATCGCGGATCTCCCTGCGTGCTGCTGTTGCGGGTAAGGGCGGGGTCTGTGTGGCGGTGTGGGTGACGGAAGGACGGGATGTCAGGCCGGGGTGAGTTCCAGGGCGTGGCCGACGAGCGCGAGCAGCGTCTCCTGCACGGTCTCCCGTTCACGGGCGTCCATGATCACCACCGGGACCCGTTCGGGCACGGTCAGCGCCTCGCGTACGTCCGCGACGTCGTAGGCCGTGGTGTCCGGGAAGCGGTTCACGGCCACGACATAGGGCAGGCCGCAGCTCTCGAAGTAGTCCAGCGCCGGGAAGCAGTCGTCCAGACGGCGGGTGTCGGCCATCACCACGGCACCGATGGCGCCACGCACCAGGTCGTCCCACATGAACCAGAAGCGCTGCTGGCCGGGTGTGCCGAAGAGGTAGAGCACCAGGTCGGCGTCGAGGGTGATACGGCCGAAGTCCATCGCCACGGTGGTGGTGACCTTGTCCGGCGTGGACGTCAGGTCGTCGGTGCCTTCGCTGGCCTCCGTCATCACCGCCTCGGTACGCAGCGGCTCGATCTCCGAGATGCAGCCGACGAGCGTGGTCTTGCCGACGCCGAAGCCGCCCGCGACGACGATCTTCGTCGCGATCGGTGCTCTGCTGAGATCCGTCTCCCAGGCCTGGCCGGCGCCTTCGGCGACGTCCCGTGCGATGCCCGTGTCGTGTTCAGAGTTTGCGGAGGCCACCGAGCACCCTTTCCAGCAGGGCCCGATTGGGCCTTTCCGTGCCGTGACCGGTGCCGTGCACCCGGATCCGCCCCTGGTCGGCGAGATCGCTCAGGAGCACGCGCACGACGCCCAGCGGCATCTTCAGCAGCGCGGAGATCTCCGCGACGGTCCGCATCCGGCGGCACAGCTCGACGATGGCCTGCATCTCGGGCATCACGCGGTCGCGCAGCCCGCCGGATACGAGTTCGGGACGCTCGGGGGGCGCTTCGATGGCGGCCACGAACGTCTCGACCAGCAGCACGTGCCCGTATCGGGTCCGGCCGCCGGTGAGGGCGTACGGGCGCACACGCGCCGGCGAGCGCCTCGGCAACGAGGGTTGGGCGGTCACTTCTTCGACTCCAGCTCCATCGAGTTTCGCAGCTCCGTACGGAGTTCGGGGGTGAGGACGTGTCCGGCCCGGCCCACGAACAGCGCCATGTGATAGGCAACCACACTCATGTCGCAGTCGGGGGCGGCGTGTACGCCGAGCAGCGATCCGTCGCTGATGGACATCACGAAGAGCGACCCGCTCTCCATGGAGACCATGGTCTGCTTCACGCTGCCGGCGTCCATCAACTTCGACGCACCGACGGTCAGCGACCCGACCCCCGACACGATGGTGGCGAGGTCCGCCGCGGCACCTCGTGGGCCCTCCCGTCCGTCACCGTTGTCCTCGGCCGACGCGTTTCCGCCGGACGAGGCGTCGTCCGGGACGCCTTCCGGGACGCGGGACCCCCCGGCGGCCTCCGGGTCGGAGGACAGCAGTAGCAGGCCGTCGGAGGAGACGACGGCAACGGACTGGACTCCCGGCACCTCGTCCACGAGGTTCGCGAGCAGCCAGCGGAGATTCCGTGCTGCGCGGCTGCCGGCCGCGCCGTGGGTGATGGGGGCGTTCACTGCTGTGCCTCCTCGTCCGTGCCGTCCGCGTCGGCGGCACCCTGTGCGGTGACCTCGGCCGCAGCGTCGCGGTGCCCGTCCCGTGCCCCCCGCTGGAATCCGCCGAGGCGCCGTCTCAGTTCCTCGGCGTTCGTGCCGCCGCTGTTCGCCGGGCGGACCTGCGGCTCGGCGACCACGACCCTGGGGTTGCGCTTCGGCAGCCCCTTGTCGGTGACCACGGGCACGTCCCGGCGGCCGTCGTCGGCCGAAGGGTGCTCACGGGCCCCTTGTCCGGTGTCGTGCTCGGTATCCGGCTCGGTATCCGGCTCGGTGTCGTGCTCGGTGTCGCCCTCGGTGTCGCCCTCGGTGTCGTCCTCGCTGCGTGAGGCGGCTCGCTCGTGTACCCCGGCGTCGTCCGTCGCCCCGGTGCCGTCCACCGGTTCACGCGGCTCCGGCACGACGGCCGGTCCCCCGAAGGGGTGGCCGGTCGCGCCGGACGACTCCCGGTCGAGCTTCTGCGGCCGGTCCTCGACACGCCCTGCGTCCTCCTCGGCGGCCCCGGCGGCCGGCTCCGTCACCTCGTCGGCCTGCGGTGTGACGGAAGACGGGGACAGCTCACCGTGAGTGGTCTCGTCCGAGGGAACGGCCGCTTCGTCGGCAGAGTCGGCGGCGTCGGCGGCTTCGACGGTGTCGCCCGCACGGGACGTCGGTGCCTCGTCCGAGAAGTCCGGCGTGGGCGCGGGGGTGTCGGAGTCCGGTGCACCTGCCGTCACCGGCGTCCGCCGCATCGGCAGCGCGTTCGAATTGGCCTCCGCCACGGATCCCGGAAGGCTCTGCCCGCCGCCGGAGGCGGCCCAGACACCGGCGACGCCGGGCACCGGTCGGTCCGGCAGCAGTGCACGGGGCACCACGACGACGACGGCGACACCCCCCTGCCGCTGCTCGCGCAACTGCACGCGCAGCCCGTGGCGCGCCGCGAGGCGAGCGACGACGTACAGGCCGTTGCCGAGGCCCTCGAGCTCCGGTTCCTCCTCGCCCAGGGAGCCCGGTGCCTCCTGGGCGGCGGGGTCGCCGAGCCGGGCGTTGAGCTCGGCCAGCCGGTCGGGAGCGACACCGATCCCCTCGTCCTGGACGGACAGCATGATGTCGCCGTTCTCCAGCATCCAGGCGCTGAGCGTGACCTCGGCGTCCGGCGCGGAGAACGCGGTGGCGTTGTCGAGGAGTTCTGCGACGAGGTGACTGAGGTCGTCGGCCGCGAAGCCGGAGACCTGCGCGTGCGGCGGCAGCGACGCGATCTGCACCCGCTCGTAGCGCTCGATCTCGCTGACTGCGGCCCGCAGCACGTCCAGCAGCGGGACCGGTCCTGCGTGGTGCGTCACCGCGTGTTCCGCACCGGCGAGCAGCAGCAGGTTCTCCCCCGCACGGCGTGTCCGGGTCGCGAGGTGGTCGAGTTTGAAGAGGGTCGCGAGGTCTTCCGGGTCGGACTCCTCCGCCTCCATGACCTCCAGGATCGCGAGCTGACGCTCGACGAGGCCGAGGGTGCGCAGCCCCAGGTGGACGAAAGTGCCGTGAGTGGCGACCTGCGCCGCCTCCAGGCGCGCGCGGAGTCGGTCGCCCTCCTCCTGGAGCTGCGCCCGTTCGGCGGTGAGGTCGTCCCTGGCCGCGGTCAGGTGGGTGTTGTCCGCCTCCGCCTCCCGTGCCCGGCTGTGCAGGTCTGCGGCCGTCTCTCGCAGTTCGTTGAGAGAGCCGACGACCTCCGCGAACTCGTCGTTGCGGCCGTGGAAGCGCACCGGCTCCTCGATGTCCGGCTGGTCGGCGGAAGCCAGCCGCTTCGAACCGCGTCGCAGCACGGACAGCGGACGCGACAGCGACCTCGCGGTGTACACGCTGACGCCGACGGCGAGCAGCAGGCAGACGCCGACCAGGCCGATCGCCAGCTCCAGCGCGACGACGTCGTCGTCCCGCTGCTGCTCCAGCCGGGCGACCTCGGCGGTGGCCAGTGAGGCCTGCACGCTGCGCATCCGGTCGATGCGTGCGGAGAGGGCGGCCATGACCCGCCCGGTGTTCAGCGCCCGGTCCTTGGGGTCCAGGACGGGGTCAGCGGTGAGCTGTTCGATGTACCGCTCGGCGAGACCGACGTCGGTGCCGGTGACCGTTTTGCCATACGTCTCGGAGGCCGTCGAGCCGGCGGTCTGCTCGAAGTCGGCGAGCGCCCCCTGCTCCCGCACGTGGGCGAGCCGGGCAGCCTCCGTGAGGGTGCGGGCCGGGCCGTCCCCGGCGAACGCGCCGCGCAGCAGTCCGCGGGTGGCCGAGGCCTGTGCCACGGCACGGCCGAGATGGGGAAGCGACTCGGTGGTGGCGACGGCGGCGGCGGCCGTCGACCCGGGGGTGTGGTCACCGGGCAGGCCTCGGGCCACGCTGCGGGAGATGCCCTGCAGCTGCTGGATGACGGCGGTGTACGCCTGGAAGGCGTCGTACGCCGTGCCGTCCGAGGTGAGCGCCTCCTGCCGGGCCTCCGGGAGCTGTTGGAGGCTCTGCCGCAGGGGCGGGGCGACTCCGTCGGCGGCGAGCAGTTCGGCGGTCTGCCGGTCGACACGGGCACGCTGGGAGTCGGTGGCGGCCCCGGCTCCGGCACCGTCCTCGCCGGTGCGGCCGGAGGCGACGTACTCGACCATGTCGCCGCGTTCGTCGGACAGCGAGTGGCTGAGGGCAATGGCCCGCTGGTGCAACGTGGCCTGTGTGACGAGTTCCTGGGACTCCGTCAGTGTCTGGGAGGCCCCGACGATGCCGGGGGTCCCGGCGCCGAGAACGGCGGCCGAACAGAGGGCGACGGACACCACCAGCCGGTTGCGCACCCGCGTCCGGCGTGGGGGATGTGCCGGTCGGCCGGTCTCGGAGTGGCCAGGCTCCCGCAGTCGCTTCGTCCGCACCCGTGCTCGCAATCTCGTCCTGCCCGGCCCGGGGGGCCCGGGAGGCGACAGTCCAACTCATGGGGGGCACGGGTAGGGTCCCGCCCCGGTCCACGACGTGACGACCCTTTCAAGGTCGATCCGGGGTGGGTGTGGTTTCCCCCTGCCGCGCCACCCGAAGGAGTGAACATCAGTCCTCAGGACCAAACAACTCCGGCCCCGGCGACCCATAGCCCGGTGCTGACGCACGGGTTGGAAATCGCGGCCGGTGCCTGGCAACATGCCCGCCCGCACGTCTGCGGAACGATGGATTCCGGCCGTTCCGTCAGCAGAGCCGGCAGCCGTGTCCGGCCGGCGCGGAGGGCACCGAGTGGCGGACGGGTGCCTCCGCGCACCCGTCCGCCACTCGGGCAGACTGACGGCATGCGCGTGGAGACGGCCACCGAACCCGGCACCCGGGACCGGCCCAACGAGGACCATGTTTCCCTGATCCTTCCGGCCTCCGGACGGGGCGGTGCGTTCGTCGTCCTGGACGGTGTGACACCACCGGAGGACGACTGTGGATGCGTGCACGGGGTGCCGTGGTTCGTCACTCGGCTCGGTGGTGCGTTGCTCGAACTACTCGGCTCACAAAGGGACATGACGCTGGCGGAATGTCTCGCCGAAGCCGTCTCGCGTACCGCGCGAGAACACCGTTCAACCTGTGATCTTTCTCACCCGCGCACTCCGCAGGCGACGGTGGTCGCGACCCGCTGGGACGCCACCTCGGTGGAGTACCTCGTGCTGTCGGACTCGGTCCTGCTGGCCGAGCAGACAGACGGCTCGGTGCGCGCGGTGCTGGACACCCGGCTCGCCGAGCTGCCGCCGTCGGTGACGGAACTGCGCGAGGGCGTACGGGCGCTGCCTGCCGGCTCACCGGCGCGCTCGCGGGCGGCGGCGGAGTACGTCGCGGCCGTGGAGGCGCTGCGGAACGCCCCGGACGGAGCTGGGTTCCACACCGCCGCCGCCGACCCGGCGGGGGGGGCGGCCGC
>KI547039.1:86996-91018 GCA_000497405.1 Streptomycetaceae bacterium MP113-05
CCTGGTTCGCGACCAGGGGCCGGAAGGGCTGATCTCCGAGGTCCGGGGGGCGGAGGAAGCCGACCCGGACGGCTCGGCCTTCCCCCGCGGCAAGCCCCACGACGACGCCACCGCCGTCCTGGTGGAGTTCTAGACGAGTAGTTCCGATGTGCTCAGTGATCGAATGCGGTCAGCGACCGCAGCACTGTGGCCCCGGTCTTGTGGTTGTGCCAGATGGCCGAGGCCATCGCGAGGATCCGCTGGGCGACGCGGACGGCGACGCCCTCGAAAGTCCGCCCGCCGTGCTGTTCCAGGTCGAGCTGCCCTTTGAGGGTGTCGTTGACCGACTCGATCAGCTGACGCACCGACTTCAGCAGGGACTCGCCCTTGCGGGACTTCTCCCGTTTGAAGGACGGACGGAGCAGCTCGATGTCGCGGAAGGCGAGGTCGGTCTCGAACTCTTTGGAGGCGAAGCCCTTGTCGGCGATCATGAGGAGGCCGCGGCGGTCGGCGGCCAGATGTGGCTCGCGGTCCAGCATCGCGGCCAGTACTTCCCGCTCGTCGATTTTCGGGCTGGCCAGGGCCCAGGTGATCGGCATGCCCGTCGGGGTGCAGACCAGGAACAACCGCAGGCCCCAGTAGAACCGTGAGTGGGAGGCGCAGTACCCGTATCCGGCCCAGCCGGCCAGCTCCGACCGCTTCACCGTCGGCCGCGACATCCCGCACGGCACCGGCGTGGAATCGACGATCCAGTGGTTGTCGAACCAGAAGTCGGTGTCTGTCGCCAGCAGTCGTATCGCCTGTTTGACCAGGGGCAACGCGGCCCGCAGCCGCTTGTTGTATCCCGGCCGCCCGGGCAGGTATGGGAACATCGCGCTGAGGTTGTTGCGGGCGAAACGCAGCCAGCGCGCCTCGGAGGAGAAGCCCAGCAGAGCCTGGACGACCGCCAGACAAACCAGCTCGGAGTCGCTCAGCTGCGGTGGCCTGCCCAGCCATCGGGTCCCTCCGATCCCATCGTCGATCTTCACGTACAGTCCAGTGATGAGGGCGTCCAAGTCTTCGTTCGTCACACAACGATCTTGGACGCCCTCTCTGCACTCCCGAACGCACCGTCAGCATTCGGAACTACTCGTCTAGGTCCGGTACGGAGTTTCCCGCCTGCGCCGCGACGCATGGCACCACCCCTCGCTGCGTTGTCGGAGTCGCCCCAGTACGTCCAGTACAAGGACGATCCTCCGCCTTGCGATCGACGGCACCGGATGCCGCGGCGCCCGCCCTCCGGGCGAACGACGCGAAACCCCGGTCAGGACCTAGTGTCTCGTGATCCTGTTTATGTCAGTTCGCGTTGTTATTGACGAGTTTCTTCGCGTTAGTCGCGACGAGGCGAACCTTTGCGAGGACGTCGCCGGCGGTCGCGGTCCAGGTGAACGGTTTCGCAGTCGTGTTCCAGGTGTTGATGTAGTCACGGATCTGTTTGATCAAGACGTTGACGCTGGCGAACGTTCCGCGCCGGATGGACTGACGGGTCAGGAGTCCGAACCAGATCTCGATCTGGTTCAGCCACGAGGAGCCGACGGGGGTGAAGTGGAAGTGGACGTGTGGGTTCTTCGCCAGCCACTCCTTGACTTCGGGGGTGGTGTGCGTCGAGAGGTTGTCGAGGACAACATGGATGTCCTTCCCCGCGTGCGGTTTCACCGCCTTCTTGAGGAAGGCCAGGAAGTCCTTGCCGTTCCGGGACGGCTTGCACTCACCGAGCACTTCACCGGTGGTCACGTTCAGGGCGGCGAACAGGTTCGTGGTGCCGTGCCGCACGTAGTCGGCGGTGCGCTTCTCGCTCGCCCCGAAGGCGACCGGCAGCACCGGCTGGGTCCGGTCCAGCGCCTGGATCTGCGTCTTCTCGTCGATCGAGAGGACCACCGCGCCACCCGGCGGGTCCAGATACAGGCCGATCACATCAGTCACCTTCTCCGCGAAGGCCGGATCCTTCGAAATCTTGAAGGTGCCGGACCGGTGCGGCTTCAGACCCTCCTCCCGCCAGATCCGCGCGATGTAGTGCCAGGACACCGTGATGTTCTCGACCCGCTTCAGGTACTTCGCCAACTCGCGTGTGGACCAGTGCGAAAGCCCCGTGCCGTCCGGCGGCGTCATGCGCGTCAGCGCGATCACCCGGGCCCGCACCCGCGCCGGCACCTGTTCCCGTGCGCCGCCGGGCCGGTCGCCTTCCAGGCCCGCCAGTCCGAGCTCGGCATAACGCCGCTTCCAGCGGTCCACCGTCGGAAGCGATACACCAAGCAGCTCGGCAATGTCCTTACGCCGACGGCCTTCGCCCGACCACAGCACGATCCGGCCCCGCGTCGCCATGTCGGCGGGGGCGTCCCGGCTGGTCACCAACTCCCGCAACTCGGCGGTCTGTTCCACGGAGAGCTCCACACCAAGAGACCCTGCCACAGAGAATCAAATAACGCTAACGGAATCACGCGACACTAGACGAGTAGTTCCGATGTTCCGGCCCGTGAACGGGGCGAGGGTGTCCAAGATCAGTTTGTGACGACCGACCTGGACACCCTCATCACCGGACTGTACGTGAAGGTCGACGACGAGATCGGAGGTATGCGATGGCTGGGCAGGCCACCTCGGCTGAGCGACTCCGAGCTGGTGTGTCTGGCTGTTGCTCAGGCACTGCTGGGGTTCACCTCCGAGGCACGCTGGCTGCGCTTCGCCCGCAAGAACCTGAGCCCGATGTTCCCGTACCTGCCCAAACGACCCGGGTACAACAAGCGGCTGCGGGCCGCGTTGCCCCTGGTCAAACAGGCGATACGACTGCTGGCGACGGACACCGACTTCTGGTTCGACAACCACTGGATCGTCGATTCCACGCCGGTGCCGTGCGGGATGTCGCGGCCGACGGTGAAGCGGTCGGAGCTGGCCGGCTGGGCCGGATACGGGTACTGCGCCTCCCACTCACGGTTCTACTGGGGCCTGCGGTTGTTCCTGGTCTGCACCCCGACGGGCATGCCCATCACCTGGGCCCTGGCCAGCCCGAAGATCGACGAGCGGGAGGTGCTGGCCGCGATGCTGGATCGCGAACCGCACCTGGCCGTCGACCGGCCCGGGCTGCTGATGATCGCCGACAAAGGTTTCGCCTCCAAGGAGTTCGAGACCGACCTCGCCTTCCAGGGCATCGAGTTGCTTCGTCCATCCTTCAAACGAGAGAAACCCCGCAGGGGCGAGTCGCTGCTGAAGTCGGTGCGTCAGCTGATCGAGTCGGTCAACGACACGCTCAAGGGCCAGCTCGACCTCGAAGAACACGGCGGACGGTCTTTCGAAGGCGTCGCCGTCCGCGTCGCCCAGCGGATCCTCGCGATGGCCTCGGCCATCTGGCACAACCACAAGACCGGGGCCACAGTGCTGCGGTCGCTGACCGCATTCGATCACTGAGCACATCGGAACTACTCGTCTAGGACGAGTCGGCCTGGACGTCGTTGAAACGGTGCAGGAGGCGGGCGAGTTCGGCGACCTCGTCCCCCTGCCAGGCCGACAGGCGACGGGCGTACGCCGCCCGGCGCGCCTGGCGCACACGGGTGAAGCGATCGCGGCCGTCCGGAGTGAGCTGGACCAGCGAGGCGCGGCCGTCCTCCGGATCGGGGGAACGGCTGACGAGCCGCAACTTCTCCAGCGCCCGGAGCTGACGGCTCATCGTGCCCTTGCCCACGCCGAAGTACGCGGCCAGCGCGGTGGCCCGTTGCGGGCCCACGGTGTCCAGCCGGAGCAGGAGCCCGTACGCGGCGGGCTCCAGCTCCGGGTGGACCTCCCGGGCCATCTCCCCGGACGCGGAGCGGGCCCGGCGGAGGAAGACGGCCACTTCCCGCTCGAGGTCGAGGTACTCGGGGGCGAAGTCGTCCATATACCGGTTCCTTCACAGGGAATGTTCTCCGCCGGTGGCGGGATCGTCGCAGCTCTCCCTCAGTATTTCGCAGGGCAGGACCGACGGCACGGCCGCCCCGGGTTCACGTGGTGCCCCACGGCGGCAGGGCTTGATCAAG
>KI547039.1:92297-111213 GCA_000497405.1 Streptomycetaceae bacterium MP113-05
ACGGCGGACGCACTCCGGAAGGACGCTCCCCCGTGCCCTCGGTGCCCGGACGGGAAGGCGGCCGGGTGTGCGCCGTGACGCACACCGCTCACGCCGCCAGCGCCGGCTCCGCGTCTGCCGACGCCGGGGTCAGCGCCAGGTCCAGCACCTGGCGGACGTCGGACACCGGGCGGACGTCCAGCCCGGCGAGGACCTCGGCCGGCAGGTCGTCCAGGTCCGGCTCGTTCCGCAGCGGGATGATCACCGTGGTCGTTGCCGCCCGGTGGGCCGCCAGCAGCTTCTGCTTCACTCCGCCGACCGGCAGCACCCGTCCGGTCAGGGAGACCTCCCCGGTCATCGCCACGTCGGGGCGCACCTGCCGCCCGCTGAGCAGCGAGGCCAGCGCGGTCGTCATGGTGACGCCCGCACTGGGCCCGTCCTTCGGCACGGCACCGGCCGGCACGTGCAGGTGGACGCCGCGATCCTTCAGATCGCCGACCGGGAGTTCCAGTTCGGCGCCGCGCGAGCGCAGGTAGGAGAGCGCGATGTGCGCGGACTCCTTCATCACGTCGCCGAGCTGGCCGGTGAGAGTCAGCCCGTCGCCGCCCGTCTCGGGGTCGGCGAGCGAGGCCTCGACGTGCAGGACGTCGCCACCCGCTCCGGTGACGGCCAGCCCGGTGGCCACCCCGGGAGCGGCCGTGCGCCTCCGAGCCGGGTCCAGCGCGGACTCGGGCGTGTGGTGCGGACGTCCGATCAGCTCCTGCAGGGCTTCCACGCCGACGGTGACCGGCAGTTCCCGACGTCCCGTTTCGTGCTCGGCGGCGACCTTCCGCAGCACCCGGGACACGGACCGCTCCAGATCCCGTACACCTGCTTCGCGGGTGTACTCGCCGGCCAGCTTCCGCAGCGCCGGATCGTCGAGGGCGACCTCCTCGGCTCGGAGCCCGGTGAGCTCCAGCTGCCTCGGCAGCAGGTGGTCACGGGCGATGACGACCTTCTCCTCCTCCGTGTAGCCGTCCAGCCGGACCACCTCCATCCGGTCCAGCAGCGCCTCCGGGATGGCCTCGGCGACATTGGCCGTGGCGAGGAAGACCACGTCGGACAGGTCGAGTTCGACCTCCAGGTAGTGGTCACGGAAGGTGTGGTTCTGCGCCGGGTCCAGGACCTCCAGCAGCGCCGCCGCCGGGTCGCCGCGGAAGTCGGAGCCGACCTTGTCGATCTCGTCGAGCAGCACCACCGGATTCATCGAACCGGCCTCCCTGACCGCCCGGACGATGCGGCCGGGCAGCGCCCCGACGTACGTACGCCGGTGGCCGCGGATCTCCGCCTCGTCCCGAACCCCGCCGAGTGCCACCCGGACGAACTTCCGCCCCATGGCGCGGGCGACCGACGCGCCGAGCGAGGTCTTTCCGACCCCGGGAGGGCCGACCAGAGCCAGCACCGCGCCGCCACGCCGTCCGCCGACGACCCCCAGTCCGCGGTCGGTGCGCCGCCTGCGCACCGCGAGGTACTCGGTGATGCGCTCCTTGACGTCCTGGAGGCCGGCATGGTCGGCGTCGAGCACCTGCTGGGCGCCCGGGACGTCGTACGCGTCGTCGGTCCGCTCGTTCCACGGCATCTCCAGCACGGTGTCGAGCCAGGTGCGGATCCAGCCGCCCTCGGGGCTCTGCTCTGAGGACCGCTCCAGCTTGTCGACCTCCTTCACCGCCGCCCTGCGGACGTCTGCGGGGAGGTCTGCCGACTCGACGCGGGCACGGTAGTCCTCGCCCTCGTCCTCCGGGTCCCCGCTGAGCTCGGCCAGCTCCTTGCGGACGGCCTCCAGTTGGCGGCGGAGCAGGAACTCGCGCTGCTGCCTGTCGACGCCCTCCTGGACGTCCTTGGCGATGGACTCGGCGACGTCCTGCTCGGCGAGGTGCTCACGCAGGGTCTCCAGTGCGTACCTCAGCCGCTCCACGGGGTCGATGGTCTCCAGCAGGCGGACCTTCTGCTCGGTGCCGAGGAACGGCGCGTAGCCGGCGTGATCGGCGAGCCGCCCGACGTCGTCGATCTGCTGCACCCGGTCCACGGCCTCCCAGGCGCCGCGCCTGCGCAGCCGGCTGGTGGCCAGGGCCTTGTACTCCTTCACGAGCTCGGCGACGGCGCCCGGGACGGGTGCCTCCTCACCGGGGGCTGCGGCGGGCTCGGCGGACGACTCCTCCACAGAGGTGCCCTCCACCCACAGGGCGGCGCCGGGCCCGGTCGTGCCGGTGCCGATGCGCACCCGGTGCAGGCCCCGGACCAGCGCGCCGGGGTCGCCGTCGGACAGCCGCCCCACCTGCTCCACGCGGCCGAGCACTCCGACCGCGGCGTAGCTGCCTCCCCCCGTTCTCGGCGGGCGGGGCCGCCGGATGCGCGGGACGAGCAGCACCTGCGGCTTGTCGTTCCCGTCGGTGTCCCGGGCGACGGCCCGGGCCGCCTCCACCGCGGCCCGCACCTCGGGCGCGGAGAGCTCCAACGGCACCACCATGCCGGGGAGCACCACTTCGTCCTCAAGGGGCAGAACGGGCAGGGTGAGCGTTGCAGACGTCGAAGCCATGACCTCTCCCTTGTCACAGAAGTTGAGCTATCCCCACTCAATGCACGGGGCGGCGGGGTTGTTCCGGCAGTCGCGCCGTGTTCGCTCACAGCGATATCCGGGCCGGGCAGCCGGAGCGCGGCGGCCGGCGAGGGCGGATACTTCCGTTATGCCGAGACCGTCCCCACGCCGGCGGAGCATCGTCGCCGGACTGTTCGCCGCACTGGCCACCACCGCCTGCACGCAGGGCGCCGGGGAGACCGGCCCGACGGGCGGTGGCCCGGGGACCTCCGGTCCCGCACCCGCCACCGGTGCAACACCCACCACCGCTCCCCGTATGCCCGCAGAGCTACTGCTGGACTGGCTGGTCACGGGCGGGTATGCCGGAGTGCACAGCCGGACCCTGCTGCACGACGACGGGACCTTCACCGTCACCCCACGCGGCGCCCCCACGCGCGGCGAACGCCTCCGCGCGCGCGATATGACGCAGGTCCGAGCGCTGCTGGCCGAGGCCCGGCTGGGCTCGCAACCGGAACGCGGCATCGACCCGCACCTGCGGGACGGCTTCCACTACCGCATCGCCCACGCCGGTCACGTGGTGCACCGGGACGACACCACCCTCGGCGTGCCGCTGCGCCGGCTCAGGGACCTCCTCCCCCACCCCTGAGCCCCCTCTCCCCCCCTTCCTTCCGCTCTCCCCCCGGGCTTCCGGCTCGGCTTCCGGGAGGATGGCGTCATGCGTCTCACCCAACCCGGCCCCCAGCCGCCGGAGTCCGTCGTCCTGGACCGTCGCGAGGGCCCGCACGGCGAGGTGGTGCTGCGCCGACAGGACGGACTGCTGCAGATCATCGCCAACGGCTGCTTCCTGATGGACACCTCCGACGGCCGGTCGGAGCGCCTGCTGGTGCGGGCCGCACTCGCCGCACTGGACGGCCGGGAGCACCCGAGTGTGCTGATCGGCGGCCTGGGCGTCGGCTACTCACTGGCCGAGGCGGCGGCCGAGCCCCGCTGGGGCGGCATCACCGTCGTCGAGCGGGAACAGGCGGTCATCGACTGGCACACGGCCGAGGACGGCCCGCTCGGGCCGCTGTCCGCCGGCGCCCGCGCCGACGGGCGCACCTCCCTCGTCGCCGCTGACCTGAACGTGCACCTGCGCACCTCCACAACGCGCTACGACGCGCTCTGCCTCGACATCGACAACGGCCCCGGCTGGACCGTCACCGCCGACAACGACTCGCTCTACTCGCCCGCCGGTCTGGCCGCCTGCCGGGAGCGGCTGACACCCGGCGGGGTGCTGGCCGTATGGTCCGCGCAACCATCGGAGACTTTCGAAGAAACCTTGCGAAATTCCGGATTCACCCAGGTCCGCACCGATCAGGTAGCAGTCGCCCGAGGCGTCCCCGACGTGGTGCACCTCGCAGTCGGTCCCTCGTAGCGGCAGCTCGTTCGAGGCCCGTACGCTGCTGTCCAGCACACAGACTCACAAGCCACGGGGCAAGGCACTGGGCGGGCGAATGGACCAGATGAACACTCCACAGACGCACGGCGGCGGTACCTCACCGGCGACCACCCCCGGCGCCCAGCGCCGCATCCTGGTCGTCGAGGACGATCCGACGATCGTGGACGCGATCGCCGTACGGCTGCGGGCCGAGGGCTTCCAGGTGCAGACCGCCTGCGACGGCCCGGCCGCCGTCGACACGGCCGAGGCGTGGCAGCCGGACATGCTGATCCTCGACGTGATGCTTCCCGGCTTCGACGGGTTGGAGGTCTGCCGACGCGTGCAGGCGCAGCGTCCGGTGCCGGTGATGATGCTCACAGCGCGGGACGACGAGACCGACATGCTGGTCGGGCTGGGTGTCGGCGCGGACGACTACATGACCAAACCGTTCTCGATGCGCGAACTGGCGGCACGGGTGCACGTGCTGCTCCGACGAGTGGAGCGGGCCACGCTGGCCGCGCACACGCCGCGCAGCGGGACGCTCCGGCTGGGCGAGCTCGAGATCGACCACGCCCAGCGCCGGGTGCGGGTCGCCGCGGAGGACGTGCACCTCACGCCGACCGAATTCGACCTGCTGGTGTGCCTGGCGCACTCGCCGCGCGCGGTGCTCTCCCGCGAGCAACTGCTGGCGGAGGTGTGGGACTGGGCGGACGCCTCCGGCACCCGGACCGTGGACAGCCACATCAAGGCGCTGCGCCGGAAGATCGGCCCCGAGCGCATCCGCACCGTGCACGGCGTCGGGTACGCGCTGGAGACCCCGTCGCCCGCCACGCCGGCGGCCGACGGCGCCTGCTGACGTGGCCGGAGGGCTGCGCGGAGCTGTGCGCGGGGCCCTTCGTGGGGCCTGGAACCACACCTGGCGACGGGCGTGGGCGGGGCTGCGGCCGATCGACCCCTACCGCTCGGTCAAGGCGGCACTCGGCTGGCTGGTGATCGTCTCGGTGGCGATCACCACCCTGCTGGTGGTGTTCGCCATCAACTCGGCCACCGAGCTGCGGGTGATCACCATCCTGTCGATCATCGTCTCGCTGTTCATCACGCAGTTCGTGGCGCAGACACTGACCCGCCCGCTGGACGAGATGACCCACGCGGCGCGGGCCATGGCGCGGGGCGACTACCGGCGCCGGGTGCGCGGCGGTCGCCGGGACGAGTTCGGTGAGCTCGCGCAGACGTTCAACCGGATGGCCGGCGACCTGGAGGCCGTGGACCGGCACCGCAAGGAGCTGGTGGCGAACGTGTCGCACGAGCTGCGCACACCGATCGCCGCACTGCGGGCCGTGCTGGAGAACGTGGTCGACGGGGTGTCCGACGCCGACCCGGAGACGATGCGGACGGCCCTGGCGCAGACCCAGCGGCTGGGTCGGCTCGTCGACCAGCTGCTGGACCTGTCACGGCTGGACAGCGGCGCCGTGGCGCTGCACGCACACCGCTTCGAGGTGTGGCCGTACCTCGCGGGGGTGCTCAAGGAGTCGAACATGAGCAAGCGGCAGGGGCACGCCCGCACCGACGTGCACCTGCACCTGGACGTGGACCCGCCCGAGCTCGCGGCGTACGCGGACCAGGAGCGGCTGCACCAGGTGGTCGCCAACCTGATCGACAACGCCGTCAAGCACAGTCCGCCACTGGGCCGGGTCACCGTGCGGGCGCGAGGCGGGGAGCGGCCGGGGAGCCTGGAGATCGAGGTGCAGGACGAGGGGCCGGGAATTCCGGAGACCGAACGGCTGCAGGTGTTCGAGCGGTTCAACCGGGCGAACGGCTCCGGAAGCGGCCCGCAGAGCGGCGGCACCGACGGCGGCACCGGGCTCGGGCTGGCGATCGCCCGCTGGGCGGTGGATCTGCACGGCGGCTGGATCAGAGTGGCCGAATCCTCGCGCGGCTGCCGCATCCGGGTCACTCTCCCGGGACCGCGCCCTGCATCGGGTTGACTCCCGCAGGGCGTCCCGCGCGGCCGGTGGCCTCCCCCACACGGCTCGCGGGCCATCGGCCCCGCACTGCCGGTGAACGGCCCGTGAGCTGCCGGCAGGGCTTCTTCCACTGCGTGCACCGCAGGTCACCGAGGGTGTGGTCGGGCCCACCGGGGTGCCCACCCGGGCCCGGAGGTTGTTACGGTCGCTGGTGAGTGCGCGCCGTAGACGCCGCCGAAAGCGTCCGCGGTTCCGTCGCCGACCCGAACCAGGTGTGTTTCCCGCCATTTCCGGGGCTGAAACGAGCTTTCCGGTGTGACGTACCTGACGACGGGGGCGTGCGGACTGCACTCACCCGCGGAAGAGGCGTAGCCTTTGTTTCCGCTGTCCACCACCTTTAGGAAGCGGAAGAGGGCGGTTGCCGCCGTGTCGTCACAGTCCCCCGAAACCTCGAGCGTCTCGACCGAGCCGGACGGAGACGGGAAGAAGTCACCCGTCGCCTTCGGTGCCAACGAGTGGCTCGTCGACGAGATCTACCAGCAGTACCTCCAGGACCCGAACTCGGTTGACCGGGCCTGGTGGGACTTCTTCGCGGATTACAAGCCCGGACCGGCAGGCGCCGGCAGTCAGGGCAAGGGCGCGCAGGGGGGCGAGAGCGCCACGGGCGCGGGCCTGAGCCCGGCCGAGGCGGGCGGACCCGTCCAGCCGGCCCCGGCCGCCCCTGCGGGCACGTCCGACGGAGAGGCCACGAAGGCTCCCGCCGCCGAGCCGCAGCCCACGAAGGCCGCGACGGCCGCCCCCGCGAAACCGCAGCCCACGAAGCCCGCGGACAAGCCCGCGCCGAAGACTGCCGTCTCCGACGGGGACGCCGAGGCGCCCGCAGGGCCGGAGTACGTCACCCTGCGCGGCCCGTCCGCCGCGGTGGCGAGGAACATGAACGCCTCGCTGGAACTGCCCACGGCCACGTCCGTGCGCGCCATCCCGGTGAAGCTGCTCATCGACAACCGCATCGTCATCAACAACCACCTCAAGCGCGCCCGTGGCGGCAAGGTGTCCTTCACGCACCTGATCGGCTACGCCATGGTGCAGGCGCTGAAGGCGATGCCGTCGATGAACCACTCCTTCACCGAGAAGGACGGCAAGCCCACCCTGGTCAAGCCGGACCACGTGAACCTGGGCCTGGCCATCGACCTGGTGAAGCCGAACGGAGACCGTCAGCTGGTCGTCGCCGGCATCAAGAAGGCGGAGACTCTCTCCTTCTTCGAGTTCTGGCAGGCGTACGAGGACATCGTCCGCCGGGCCCGCAACAACAAGCTGACCATGGACGACTTCACCGGCGTCACCTCGTCGCTGACGAACCCCGGCGGCATCGGCACCGTGCACTCGGTGCCGCGGCTGATGCCCGGACAGGGCCTGATCGTCGGTGTCGGCGCGATGGAGTACCCGGCCGAGTTCCAGGGCACCTCCCAGGACGCGCTCAACAAGCTGGGCGTCTCCAAGGTCATGACCCTGACCTCCACCTACGACCACCGTGTGATCCAGGGCGCCGCCTCCGGCGAGTTCCTGCGGATCATGCACCAGCTGCTGCTCGGGCAGAGCGACTTCTACGACGAGATCTTCGAAGCCCTGCGCATCCCGTACGAACCGGTGCGGTGGAACCAGGACATCGACGTCTCCCACGACGACGACGTCACCAAAGCTGCTCGCGTCTTCGACCTGATCCACTCCTACCGGGTGCGCGGCCACGTCATGGCCGACACCGACCCGCTGGAGTACAAGCAGCGCAAGCACCCTGACCTGGACATCACCGAGCACGGCCTCACGCTGTGGGACCTGGAGCGGGAGTTCGCGGTCGGCGGCTTCGCCGGCCGCACCATGGCCAAGCTGCGCGACATCCTGGGCGTGCTGCGCGACTCGTACTGCCGCACCACCGGCATCGAGTACATGCACATCCAGTCGCCGAAGGAACGCAAGTGGATCCAGGACCGCGTCGAGCGCTCGCACTCCTCACCGGAGCGTGAGGAGCAGCTGCGGATCCTGCGCCGGCTCAACGCCGCCGAGGCGTTCGAGACGTTCCTGCAGACCAAGTACGTGGGACAGAAGCGGTTCTCACTGGAGGGCGGCGAGTCCGTCATCCCGCTGCTCGACGCCGTGATCGACGCCGCCGCGGAGTCGCGACTGGACGAGGCCGTCATCGGCATGGCCCACCGCGGGCGGCTGAACGTGCTGGCCAACATCGTCGGCAAGTCCTACGCGCAGATCTTCCGCGAGTTCGAGGGCAACCTCGACCCGAAGTCGATGCACGGGTCCGGCGACGTGAAGTACCACCTGGGCGCGGAGGGCACCTTCACAGGCCTGGACGGCGAGCAGATCAAGGTCTCGCTCACCGCCAACCCGTCCCACCTGGAGGCCGTCGACCCGGTCGTCGAGGGTGTCTCGCGCGCCAAGCAGGACATCATCGGCAAGGGCGGTACCGACTTCACCGTGCTGCCCATCCAGGTGCACGGTGACGCGGCGTTCGCCGGTCAGGGCGTCGTCGCCGAGACGCTGAACATGTCGCAGCTGCGCGGCTACCGCACCGGCGGCACCGTGCACGTCATCATCAACAACCAGGTCGGCTTCACCGCCGCCCCGGAGTCCGCTCGCTCGTCGATGTACTGCACCGACGTGGCGCGGATGATCGAGGCGCCGATCTTCCACGTGAACGGCGACGACCCGGAGGCCGTGGTCCGCACGGCGCGGCTGGCGTTCGAGTACCGGCAGGCGTTCAACAAGGACGTCGTGATCGACCTCATCTGTTACCGCCGCCGCGGTCACAACGAGACCGACAACCCGTCGTTCACCCAGCCGCTGATGTACAACCTGATCGACAAGAAGCGCTCGGTGCGCAAGCTGTACACCGAGTCGCTGATCGGCCGGGGCGACATCACCATGGAGGAGGCGGAGCAGGCGCTCCAGGACTTCCAGGGCCAGCTGGAGAAGGTCTTCACCGAGGTCCGTGAGGCGACCACGCATCCGGCCCCGGCCGAGGTGCCGCACCCTCAGGCCGAGTTCCCGGTGCACATCGACACCGGAATCAGCCAGGAGGTCGTCAAGCGGATCGCCGAGTCGCAGGTCAACATCCCGGACCGGGTCAAGGTCCACCCGCGGCTGATGCCACAGCTGCAGCGACGCGCCTCCCAGATCGAAGAAGGCAAGATCGACTGGGCGACGGGCGAGGCACTCGCCGTGGGCTCACTGCTGATGGAGGGAACCCCGGTCCGGCTCGCCGGCCAGGACTCCCGACGCGGCACCTTCGGCCAGCGCCACGCGGTGCTCCTCGACCAGAACACCGGCGACGACTTCACTCCGCTGCTGTACCTCTCCGACGACCAGGCACGCTACAACGTCTACGACTCGCTGCTCAGCGAGTACGCGGCGATGGGCTTCGAGTACGGCTACTCCCTCGCCCGCCCCGAGGCGCTGGTGATGTGGGAGGCCCAGTTCGGCGACTTCGTCAACGGCGCGCAGACCGTGGTGGACGAGTTCATCTCCTCCGCCGAGCAGAAGTGGAGCCAGACTTCCGGTGTGACCCTGCTGCTGCCGCACGGCTACGAGGGCCAGGGCCCGGACCACTCCTCGGCCCGCATCGAGCGGTTCCTCCAACTGTGCGCGCAGAACAACATGACGGTCGCCGTGCCGACCCTGCCGTCGAACTACTTCCACCTTCTGCGCTGGCAGGTGCACAACCCGCACCACAAGCCGTTGATCATCTTCACGCCGAAGTCGATGCTGCGGCTCAAGGCGGCGACGTCGAAGGCGGAGGAGTTCACCAGCGGCGGCTTCCGTCCGGTCATCGGCGACGACACCGTCCGGCCCGGCGACGTCCGCAAGGTCGTCTTCTGCTCCGGCAAGGTCTTCTACGATCTGGACGCGGAACGGCAGAAGCGGGGCGACACCGAGACGGCGCTGATCCGCATCGAGCGGCTGTACCCGCTGCCCGGCAAGGAGATCCAGGACGCGCTGGCGCCGTACACCAAGGCGCAGAAGTTCGTCTGGGCGCAGGACGAGCCGGCCAACCAGGGGGCGTGGCCGTTCATCGCCCTCAACCTGGTCGACCACCTCGACCTGATCATCGGTGCGGCGCCGGACAATGCGGACCGGCTGCGCCGGGTCTCGCGTTCGTCCTCGTCCTCCCCCGCGGTCGGTTCCGGCAAGCGGCATCAGGAGGAGCAGAAGGCGCTCGTGGAAGAGGCGTTCGAGCTCTGATGCGTCCACCGTCCGGTACGTCCGGGTGATGTACGTCGCTTAGCGGGGCGGAGGCTGTCGGCCTCCGCCCCCACGGCGTTAGCGTACGGATCATGTTTGCTGCCTATGCTGCGCGGATCGACAAGGACCAGCCGCTGAACGGGCTGGAGCTGGGTGAGCGCCCGGAGCCGGAGACCCCGCCGGGCTGGACGGCGATCGACGTGAAGGCGGCGTCGCTCAACCACCACGACCTGTGGTCGCTGCGCGGCGTCGGACTGGGCGAGGACCTGTTGCCGATGATCCTCGGCTGCGACGCCGCGGGCGTCGACGCCGACGGCAACGAGGTGGTGCTCTACTCGGTGGTCGGTGCGACCGGACACGGTGTCGGGCCGCGCGAGCCGCGTTCCATCCTCACCGAGCGGTACCAGGGAACCTTCGCCGAACGCGTCGCCGTACCGCAGTGGAACGTCCTGCCCAAACCGAAGGAGCTGTCCTTCGAGGAGGCCGCCTGCCTGCCGACGGCGTGGCTGACCGCGTACCGGATGCTGTTCACCAATGCGGGTGTCCGGCCCGGCGACAGCGTGCTGGTGCAGGGCGCGGGCGGCGGCGTAGCGACCGCGGCGATCGTCCTCGGCGCGGCGGCCGGTCTGCGCGTCTTCGCCACCAGCCGCGACGAGGCCAAGCGCCACCGGGCGGAGGAACTCGGCGCGGAGGGCGCGTTCGAGACCGGCGCCCGCCTCCCGCACCGCGTGGACGCGGTGCTCGAGACCGTCGGCGCCGCGACCTGGTCGCACTCGGTCAAGTCGCTGAAGCCGGGCGGCACCCTGGTCATCTCGGGCGCCACCAGCGGCCCGAACCCGCCGGCCGCCGAGCTCAACCGGATCTTCTTCCTGGAGCTGAAAGTCGTCGGGTCGACCATGGGCAGCAAGGAGGAGCTGGACTCGCTGCTGAAGTTCTGCGCGGCGAAGGGCGTGCGGCCCGTCATCGATTCCACCCTGCCTCTTGACCGCGCCCGCGAGGGGTTCGAGAAGATGGCCGGCGGCGATCTGTTCGGCAAGGTCGTCCTGACCGTCTGACGACTTCTCGAGGGGGACCCGCCGTGGCGGACCTGGGCATACGCGTGGCGGGCGACCGCGAGCGCGACGCGATCGCGGCGCTGCTGCACGAGGTGTTCCGGGACGACCCGGTGAGCCGGTGGGTCTTCCCCGACGCGGCGCACCGCGAGGACGCCCACCCGCGCCTGTTCGGCGCGTTCCTCGATCACGGCCTGGAGCACGGCACCGTCCACGTCACGGCGGACGGCACCGGCACCGGCGCCGCGGTGTGGTTCGCGGTGGCCGGGGGCGAGCTGCGGGGCGGCGACGACCTGGGCGCGCGGCTGGAGAAGGTCGACCCCGGCAACGACCGGCTTCCGGCCCTCGGCGAACTCACGGAGGCGGTGCACCCGGTGGACCGCGACCACGCCTACCTCCAGGCCATCGCGGTCGCGGCGGACCGCCAGGGCACCGGCGTCGGCACGGCCCTGCTCGCGCCCGTCCTGCAACAGTGCGACCGCGACGGCCTCCCCGCCTACCTGGAGGCCAGTAACTCCGACAGCCGCCGACTGTACGAACGCCACGGCTTCGCGGTCCTCGACCCCGTCGTCCATCTCCCGGACGGCCCACCCATGTACCCCATGTGGCGCGAGCCCTCCACCTGACGGCAGGGCGCGACCGACAGCGCGCGAACGGGTGCGGCACCGCTCCGCGGCCTTCGCCCCGTCGGCGGGTCGGGCGCAACGGAACCGGGAGCCGTCACGCGTCCGGCGGGTGGCGCAGGAGCGCCGTCAGGTGGGCCGCCGCGGTCGAGAGGTGACGGCGCGCCTCACCGAGTTGGTCGGAGGTGACGCCGTGGTCGCGGGCGGCGTCACGGACGTCGTCGCGGAGACGGTCCAGGAGTCGTTCCAGGTCCCGTACCGGATCGGTGGAGGGTTCGTCCTCCGCCCAGTCCGGCAGGTCCTCGGCAGCGGGCCCGCCCTGCGGCCGGGGTGGTTCCGGCCGGGCGTACGGGGGCCAGGGCGTGGTGTGGCCGGTGAAACGTCCCAGGTCACCGACGTGCCGGCCCAGTTCGGAAAGTCCGGACTGGACGGCACCCTGCCAGTCCCCTGCCTTGGCCTGGTCGCGGACCTGCTCCTGAACCTGGCGGGCGATCCGCCGCATCTCCTCCCGTGCCTCGGCGTGCGCCTCGCGCTCCTTGTGCGCCTGGTGGCGGGCCTTGCGCGCGTCCTCCTGGGCACGCCGGGCCTGCGCCTTCCACTCCTGCTTGGCGCGCTTCATCTGCTCCTTGGCCTCGCGCCAGGCATCCGCGTCGCCCCCGTAGGGCCCGCCGGGCCCCTGTGCACCGCGCGGCGCACGTCCGCCGCCGGCGGTGCTCCTCGCCTGCTCGCGCATCTCTCGGCGGAGGTCGCGTGCGGAGCCGCTGACGTCCTCGCGGATGTCGGCGGCGAGGGAGGCCAGCGACTCGCGGATCTCCAGCTCGAGCTCGGCGAGCTCGTCCTGACGCTCGGCCAGCTCCGCCCGCCCGGCGTCGGTGATCGAGTACGTCTTGCGACCGCCCTCGGTGCTGTGCGTGACCAGACCTTCGGCCTCCAGCTTGGCCAGACGCGGGTAGACGGTGCCGGCGGAGGGCGCGTAGAGGCCCTGGAACCGTTCCTCCAGGAGACGGATCACCTCGTAGCCGTGGCGCGGGTTCTCGTCCAGCAACCGCAGCAGATAGAGGCGCAGACGCCCGTGGGCGAAGACAGGAGGCATGTCAGAACTCCTTCCTGAGGTCGTGGGCCGCCCCGGCGGGGACCGCGTCCTCCGGGACGGGCCGGCGCAGGAGCGCGAGGGAGCCGGAGACGGTGTTGACGCGGACGCGCCCGGAACCGGCACCGAGCGTGCCGGAGAGGCTCCGCGCGCCCCACTGGCCCGCGACCCGGAGTTCGCCGAAGGCGCTGGAGAGCGCACCGCCGGCGGTGGCGGCCTGCACGGCGGCGTCGGCGGCGTCCGGCAGGCGGACGGCGATCTCACCGGAGACGGTGGACAGTGCGACGTTCGTGCCGTCGACGACGTGCGCGAGGTCGAGGATCATGTCGCCACTGACGGTGTCGGCACGGACGGGGGAGCCGTCGCCGTCGATGACCGTGAGGTCACCGGAGACGGAGTTCATCCGCAGCGGGCCGCGCAGCGCCTGGGTCTCGACGGCACCGGAGACCGTGTCGGCCCGGACCTCGCCCCCGAGGCCGACGAGCGTCGTACCGCCGGAGACGCCGCGGACGGTGGTGCCTCCGTGGACGCCTGAGACGACGGCGCGCGCGCTGACGCAGCCGACGGTGAGGCGGGTACCGGTGGGGACGGAGACCGTGACGACGGCCGACCGCTGCGATCCGTTGCGGTCGAGCAGCTTGAGGAAGCCCTTCCACGGCAGATCGTCGTACGCGATGACGAGACGTCCGCCCTCCTTGCGGACGGTCAGTGGCGGGCCGTGGATCTCTGCGATCTCGACCCGGGCGCCGGGTGCGTCGGCACCCACGACGTTCACGGCGCCGGCCACGACGCGCACGTCGAGTTCGGTCACCGGGTCGTCGAACTCCAGATTCTGCGGTTCCGAGATGTCGGGCACGGGATGACCCCCTGGGTAGGCGAGGACGACATATCGCGTTCTCCTGGAGACACGATATGTCGCGTGTAACCTCCGGGCAAGGGTTCGCGGTACCCGCCGCGGGACTACTCCCGCCGTCGCCCTGTCTCTCGTCCTCGCCTATCCCTCGTCCTCGTCCTCGTCCTCGTCGTCGAGGCGGGCGAGCCAGGTCGCGAGGCGCTCCACCGGGACCTCGAAGTCCGGGTGGAGATCGACGAACGTGCGGAGCTGCTCGGCGACCCACGCGAAGGTGACCTCCTCCTCGCCGCGCCGCTTCTCCAGCTCCTCGATGCCGCGATCGGTGAAATACAAAGCGACTCCCAGGTCGGACGGGGCTTACGCTCCCAGCCTATGCGCGGGCGCGACGGCTCCGGGCCACCCCTGCGCTGTCGCCGGAACCACGCGGTTGCCGTCGCGGCGAGCCCCGACCGGACGCTCAGAGAACCTTCGACAGGAAGGTCCTCGTGCGCTCGTGCTTCGGGTCGTCCAGCACGTCCCTCGGGCGGCCGGACTCGACGACCACACCGTCGTCCATGAACACCAGGGAGTCGCCGACCTGCTTGGCGAAGCCCATCTCGTGGGTGACGACGATCATCGTCATCCCGGACTCGGCCAGGTCCCGCATGACGTCCAGGACCTCCCCGACCAGCTCGGGGTCGAGCGCGGAGGTCGGCTCGTCGAAGAGCATCAGCTTCGGATCCATGGCGAGCGCCCGGGCGATGGCCACGCGCTGCTGCTGACCGCCGGAGAGTCGGGACGGGTACTGCTTGGCCTTCTCTCCCAGGCCGACCCGTTCGAGCAGTCGCATCGCCCGCTCACGGGCCTCCGCCTTCCCGATGCCGCGGACCTGGACCGGGGCCTCCATCACGTTCTCCACCGCGGTCATGTGCGGGAAGAGGTTGAAGCGCTGGAACACCATGCCGATGTCCTTGCGCTGGTCGGCGACCTCGCGCTCCTTGAGCTCGTAGATCTTGTCACCCCGCTGGCGGTAACCCACCAGCCGGCCGTCCACGTACAGGCGCCCGGCGTTGATCTTCTCGAGGTGGTTGATGCAGCGCAGGAAGGTCGACTTGCCGGAGCCGGACGGGCCGACCAGGCAGCAGACCTCCTGCGGCTGCACTTCCAGGTCGATGCCCTTGAGCACCAGGTTGTGCCCGAAGGACTTGTGCACCGCCTCGGACCGGACCACCGGCTCGCTGCCACCGCCTCCCGGGGCGCCGTTCGCAGTCCTGCTCGTGGTGTTGCTCATACGCCCTGCCCCCCTGATCCCGTTCCGTGACGGAAGGTGGTGAGGTTCTTCCAGGCCCGCTGCACGAGCGTGTCCGGCATCTGACGGGACGTACCGCGCGCGAAGTGCCTCTCGATGTAGTACTGGAAGACGCTGAAGATCGTGGTGAGAACGAGGTACCAGACCGTCGCCACAATGAGAGCCTCCATGACCGCCAGGGTGCGGGAACCGAAGTTCCGGCTGGCGAGGAAGAGCTCGTTGTAGCCGATGGCGTAGGCCAGCGACGACGTCTTCAGCATGTTGATGAACTCGTTGCCGGTCGGCGGGATGATCACCCGCATGGCCTGCGGCAGGACGATGCGCCGCATGGTCCTGGTGCTCCGCATGCCGAGGGCCTGGGCTGCCTCGGTCTGGCCGGTGTCCACGGACTGGATGCCGGCTCGGCTGATTTCCGCCATGTACGCGGCCTCGTTGAGGCCGAGACCGAGCAGTGCGGCCATGAACGGGGTCATGAAGTCGTTCATCTCCTCCTGGTAGATCGGCCCCAGACTGATCGTCTGGAAGACGATCGAGAGGTTGAACCAGAGGAAGATCTGCACCAGGACGGGTGTGCCGCGGAAGAACCAGATGTAGACCCAGGCGACGTAACTCAGCACCTTGTTGGACGACATGCGCATCACCGCGAGCAGCATGCCCAGGACCACGCCGAGGATCATGGCGAAGACGGTGATCTTCAGCGTCTCCCAGGCGCCCTTCACGAACGTCTCGTCGTCGAGCATGTCGCCGACGACACCCCAGTCGATCTGGGCCTGCGCGAAGGCGAGGACCAGCAGGGCGAGCAGGGCGAGGACGGCTACGGCACCGATCCAACGCCCGTAGTGCTTCACGGGAATGGCCTTGACGGCCTCCGGCGGGACCTTGTCGGTCGCCATCGCTCCGGGGCCGTCCGGGCGGGAGCCTCCCCCCGACGGGGAGGGCTGGCCCGGATCGTCTCGGGTGGGGTCTGGGGATTCAGACACGGCGCATTACCTTCGGGTCACGAGTGGTGGTTCGATCGCCCGGACGGTGGTTCCGGCCGAGGCTCACGTGCCGGCGTTGACGGTCACCTCGTCCAGCGCACCGTTGGTCACGTCCCACTTCTTCATGACCTTCTCGTACTCGCCGTTCTTCATGATCCTTTTCATGGCGGCCTCGATCGCGTCACGCAGTTCGGTGTTCTTCTTGTTCACGGCGATGCCGTAGGGAGCGGCGTCGATCTGACTGCCCGCGACCTCGAACTGCTCGCCGTTGCCGAAGGTCTTGGCGTTGTACGCCGCCACCGGGAAGTCGGTGACGACGACGGTGGCGCGTCCGTTCTGGAGCTGGGTGATCGAGTCGGTGTCCTTGTCCGAGAAGAACGGGTCGATCTTGTCGTCGCACTTCTTGTTCTGCTCACGCACCAGGGCTTCGTTGGCGGTGCCCCGCTGGGCGGCGACCGTCTCGCCGCAGAGGTCGTCGAGGGTCTCGATGTTCTCCGGGTTGCCCTTCTCGACCAGGAAGGAGGAACCCGCCTTGAAGTAGTTGACGAAGTCGGCACCGCCCTCCGCGTCGTCGCTCACGCCCTCCTGGCGCTCCTTGGTGTCGGTGACGGCCGACATGACGATGTCGTAGCGGCCGGAGTTCATACCGAGGATGAGCTGGTCGAAGGTGCCGTTCTGGAACGCGAAGTCCACTCCCAGAACCTTGCCCATGGCCCTCGCCAGGTCCGGGTCGATACCCGCCGGGTCGCCCTTCTCGTCGACGAACTCCACCGGCGCGTAGGCGATGTCCGAGCCGACCTTGATGGTGCCCGCCTTCCGGATCTTCTTCGGCAGCCGGTCGTGGAGCGGGGCGTCCGCGTTGGCGGTCTCCTTGCTCCCTCCGCCGTCGCCACCCTCGTCCGTCTGGTCCCCGCAGCCGGTGAGCACCAGTGCGCCGACGACCGCGACGGCTCCTGCCGCCCCGATCCGGGATCGGACGGTTGCGGAACGTGGGGTGATGCGAACGGTCATTGCCAGGTCCTCCTGCGAGTGAGGGTGCACCGATGGTCACGACCCGGTGAGCGAATATGCCGGTTTGACCATGTCTGATAGGAGAAATACTGCCACTCGGGGTCGCCATCGCCGGGATGCAGTGAGGGCAAAATCGGACGAAGAGACGGAAGCTTGAACAAAGGACACTCGAACGGGTGCCGTGGGCGCGTCCCGGAACGGGCATCCACCGCGCCGGACCGGTCCCTGCGGACAGCTGGACGGACAACCGGCGGGATGCCTGAATGACGGCGGCGGGGCGGTCGGCCTGCGCACCCCGCGGATCATCCTTCGACGGCGGCGGACCCGTTCCGTGGCGGCTCCGCCGAAGGGGTGACGAGGAAGGAGGCAGCCCGACGGCACGACGACACAGAGCGTTGTCGTGCGGACCCCGTGTCAGCCGCGTGTCAGCGCCGTGAGAGGTTCCTCACCCACCGTAGAAAGAGGTTCGTCCCCGCACACCTGTGTCGGGTACAAAGGACGATTACACCCCTCACCCGGGGACCAGGGCGCGTGTGCGGCGTGCCCGGCGTTCGTGTCTCCCCCAGTCGGCGGTCACCCGCCGGCCCGGTCACGAACGTGGTGCCCGCCCGCCCCTCGACCAGGGAGCGGCCACCCTCAGCAGATACACGGACAAGGGGTCCACACAGTGGCAGCGGAGATCGTCAATCCCAAGGACGGGCTGGACGAGGACATGATCGACCCGGCTTTCGCGCTTCATCGCGGCGGCAAGATGGCGGTGCAGGCGACGGTGCCGGTGCGTGACGCGGACGACCTGTCCCTCGCGTACACGCCGGGCGTCGCCAAGGTCTGCAGCGCGATCGCCGAGCAGCCGGAGCTCGTGCACGACTACACCTGGCGCTCCCAGGTCGTCGCCGTGGTGACCGACGGCAGCGCAGTCCTCGGCCTCGGTGATATCGGCCCCTCGGCCTCCCTCCCCGTCATGGAGGGGAAGGCCATCCTCTTCAAGCAGTTCGGCGGCGTGGACGCGGTGCCGATCGCGCTCGACTGCCGCGAGGTGGACGACATCGTGGAGACCGTGGCCAGGCTGTCCCCGTCCTTCGGCGGCATCAACCTGGAGGACATCTCGGCACCTCGCTGCTTCGAGATCGAGGAGCAGCTCAAGAAGCGGCTGGACATCCCGGTCTTCCACGACGACCAGCACGGCACCGCTATCGTCACGCTGGCCGCTCTGCGGAACTCCTGCCGACTCGTCGGCAAGACGCTCGGCGACCTGCGTGTGGTGATCTCCGGCGCAGGCGCCGCCGGCGTCGCGATCGCCAAGATCCTGGTGGAGGCCGGCATCGGCGATGTCGTGGTCTGCGACCGCAAGGGCGTCGTCTCCGAGGAGCGCGACGGCCTCAACTCGGCCAAGCAGGCTCTGGCAGGGTTCACCAACAAGGCGAAGCTCACCGGCTCGTTGGAGAGCGCGCTCGACGGCGCCGACGTGTTCATCGGCGTCAGCGGCGGCACGGTGCCGGAATCCGCTGTCGCCACCATGGCGGACGGCTCGTTCATCTTCGCCATGGCCAACCCCAACCCTGAGATCCACCCGGACGTGGCCCGCAGATACGCCGCCGTCGTGGCCACCGGCCGGAGCGACTACCCGAACCAGATCAACAACGTGTTGGCGTTCCCCGGCGTCTTCGCCGGTGCGCTCCAGGTGCGGGCCTCGGAGATCACCGAGGGCATGAAGATCGCGGCTGCGGAGGCGCTGGCCGCCGTGGTCGCCGACGAGTTGAGCGCGGACCGGGTCATCCCGTCGCCGTTCGACGAACGGGTCGCCCCTGCCGTGACGGCCGCGGTGGCGGCAGGCGC
>KI547039.1:111223-115605 GCA_000497405.1 Streptomycetaceae bacterium MP113-05
GGCCAGGCCTTCGCGCGGTCTGCGCCGGGGCCGCACGCCCGCCCGCACCGCCGGCGAGGGGATGCGCTGACGGGGGGAAAGCGGGGGGCCGGTCGGGGGAAGGCGCAGCGGCGCACCCCGAACCGAGCCATACGTCAATGTGATCATCCCTCCGGGTGACGCATCCGGCGCCGCCCGTCAGACACATCGGGAGGCGTCATCGCTGACAACCTCGTGCGGAACGGCGACGCCGAGGAGGGGCCCGGCGGCGCGGACACGCCCGTCACCACCGTGACGGGCTGGAAGATCACCGAGGGGGCACCGGCCCTCATCCGCTACGACTTCGGCGAGGGCCACCCCGGCCCGCGCGACCCGGGCCCGGCACACCGGGGCATCCGCTTCTTCTCCGGCGGCACGTCACCGCGCACCACGCTCCTCCAGGACGTCACGCTGCCGGCGGAGGGTGCCACCGGTCGCACGGCCGTGGACGCCGGCGGCATCCGGTTCCGGGCCACCGCCTGGCTGGGCGGCTTCGGCGACCAGGAGGACGGTGCCCGGCTGTCCGTCGAGTTCCGGAACGACGCGGGGACCCCTCTCGCCCTGGCGGTACTGGGCCCGGTCACCTCGGTCGAACGCGACGGCCGCACCGGGACGTTCGAGCGGTCGGCGGAGGCGGCCGTACCCCCGGGTGCCCGCTCGGCCCGGCTGGTGCTGGCTCTGACGCAGGACGGCGGGGACGCCAACGACGGCTATGCGGACGCCCTCTCGCTCACCCTGCAGGCCGGGACGGCGAGGACCACCGACCGACCGGGGCGGGGCCGCCGGACCTCGGCTCGCAGGCCGCGGGCCCGCACCCGGCGACCGTCGGCCGGCCTCCGGGAGGAGAGCGCGTGATGCTCGGCAGACGCGGCCTACTCAGGGCCGCCGCCGCGGCCGGTGCGCTGAACGTCGCATGGCCGCTGGCGGCGGGCCACTCCCCCGCTCAGGCCCGGGCGGCGGCCGAGGCACTGGGTGCCTCGTACGACCCGGCGCCGTTCACGCTCGGCGTGGCCTCCGGCGACCCGCTGCCGGACGGTGTCGTGCTGTGGACGCGGCTGGTGCCGGACCCGTTCGCGGTGGAGCAGGACCTGCCGGAGACGGTCGAGGTGGGCTGGGCGGTCGCCGAAGACCGTGCCATGCGGGCGATCGTGGCCCACGGCACCGTTCACACCTCGGCAACCCTGGGCCACAGTGTGCACGTGCCGGTCGGGGGCCTGCATGCGGGGCGGCACTACTACTACGCCTTCACCGCCCGCGGCAGGACGAGCCGCACCGGGCGGACGAAGACGTCGCCCGCGCCGGGCGCCGGACGCGTGCGGTTCGCGAGCGCCAACTGCCAGAAGTTCTACGACGGCTACTACGCCGCGCTGCGCGGCATCGCGGCCGAGGAGCTGGACTTCGTCGTCCACCTCGGCGACTACATCTACGAGTACGGTCCCGCCGCGGGTGACCGGGACCGCAACCACGACACCGGTGAGTGCCTGACCCTCGCCGACTACCGCAAGCGCTACGCCCTCTACAAGGGCGACTCCTCGCTGCGCGCCGCGCACGCCAACCACCCGTGGTTCCTCACCTGGGACGACCACGAGGTGCGGAACAACTACAGCCCGGCGGTCGGCGGCGCGCCGTTCCTGCAGCGGCAGCAAGCCGCGTACCAGGCGTGGTACGAACACCAGCCGCACCGCGACGGCGACCCCGGCTTCGAGGCCGCGCTCCCGGCGCCGGTGCTGCACCGGCGCCGCGACATCGGCGGTCTGGTGGAACTGACGGTGCTGGACCTGCGGTCGTACCGCACCGCCACCGACGTGCCGGGCGGCAGCATCCTGGGCGCACGGCAGCGCGACTGGCTGAAGAAGGGCGTGACCGATGCTCCGGACGCCTGGCACTGCTGGGCCAACTCAATCATGCTGAGCCAGCTCCGGGCCCAGCCCGGCAGCGACATCATGTTCCCGGACCAGTGGGACGGCTTCCGGAGCGAGCGGGCGGACGTGCTCGAACA
Source organism: Streptomycetaceae bacterium MP113-05 (assembly GCA_000497405.1). Classification (GTDB taxonomy): domain Bacteria; phylum Actinomycetota; class Actinomycetes; order Streptomycetales; family Streptomycetaceae; genus Streptomyces. The sequence continues at coordinate 113,241 of KI547039.1, forward strand.
CGTGAACCGCTCACAGCTCGAGGACCTGGTGGTGATCACCGGCGACTGGCACTCGGCGTTCGTCGATGAGATCCGCACCGACTTCGACGACACCGACTCCCCCGTGGTGGGCGCGGAGTTCACCTCGCACTCGGTCAGCTCGGGCGCCTACCGGCCGGACTGGAACACCGAGCACGGCCCCCTGATGGGGAAGGCCAACCCGCACCTGCAGTACTTCCAGGCCGGCTCCTACGGGTACGACCTGTACGAGGTCACCCCGGAGCGCTGGACCACCCACATGCGGGTGGTCGGCTCCCGCCACGAACCGAGGTCGCCCGTCTCGACGCTGACGAAGTGGCACGTGGACCGGGGCAAGGCGGGTGCCTACGAGGACCCGGGCACCAGCGACACGCACGCGCACTACCGCCGGGACTGACACCGAGGGCGGAACGGGCCGTCCGGCTTCGGGTCCGATGCGCCGGCGCCCGGACCGGGCAACCGGGCTCCCGCCCGGGCCCCCCTGCCGACGGCCGGACGCCGTCGGCAGGGCCGCGGCGTTCAGCGCAGGGCGAGGACCAGCGCGTCGGAGGGCGAGGACCACACCGGCCTGGCCTCGGCGAAACCGGCCTCGCGGAGGGTACGCGCGTGCCACTTCGGCGACTGGACCTGATCACTGTGGTGGTCGCCGGTTCTCGGGTCGCCGAAGATGCGGAAGCGTTCGGCCGCAGGTTCGGCGAGCAGCGGTTCGGCGGCGACGGTGGACCACCAGTCGCCCCAGTCCTGGACCCCGGCCGCCTTCTCCCGGTCCCTGCGTGCGCGGTCGTGTGCCTGCACGGCCTCGTTCAGCCGGGGCGTGTCCTCGTCCGGCATGTGGTCGGCGTTCATGAACACGCCGCCCTCCCGTACCACGCCGGCGAGCTGTCCGTAGAGGTCGCGCAGCACTTCGGTGCGCAGCCAGTGCAGCGCGGTGGCGGTGAGCACCGCGTCGTACTCGCGGTGCGGCAGCCGCGCCCTCCAGTCCGGGTCGTTGAGGTCGGCGGTGACGAACTCGGCCCGCTGCTCGTCCGCGAAGTGGCCGCGGGCGACGGTGAGCAGCGCGGGATCGAGGTCGACACCGGTGGTGCGGGCGTTCGGAAAGCGTCGCAGTACCCGGTCCGAGATGCTGCCGGTGCCGCACGCCAGGTCCAGCACGCGCGGCTCGGGGCCGACCAGCGCCTCCACCATGTCGAGCATCACCCGGAACCGCTCCTCGCGATCGGGTAGATACCACTGCTGCTGGCGGTCCCAACTGTCCTGCCATGCCCGCCAGTCCGTACGGCCAGTCGTTCCGGTCGCCATCCATCCTCCCTGAGTAATACCCTGGAGAGCAGTTCAGCTATTACTGAGCCCTCACCCGACCTTAGACCGCCGCCGTAAGGACCACAAGTGGAACTCAACTATTACTCGGACTTCGCGGTACGCCTGGTGAACACCGAGCAGCCCGAACGCGGCGAGGACGCACTCACCTCCGTGGAGGCCGTGCGGGAGCTGTTCGGCCCCAGCAGGCAGATGGCGCGCCGGGCCACTGACGGCGACGTCGCACGGCTCCGGGCGGTACGCACCCGGCTGCGCGCGGTCTTCGGCGCCGCGGCCGAGGGTGACGAGGTCCGGGCGGTGGACCTGCTCAACTCCCTGCTCATGGAGTTCCCGACCAGCCCGCAGATCTCCGGACACGGTGAACGCGGGAAGGACGGCCGGCCCGACTGGCACATGCACCTCGCCGACCACGCGGCCACCGCGACGGCCGCCTACGCCGCCACCGCCTGCATGGGCCTGGCGTTCCACCTCACCGACCTGGGCGTGGAACGGCTCGGCGTCTGCCAGGCGGACCCGTGCCGCAACGCCTACCTGGACACATCGACGAACCGGTCACGCCGCTACTGCTCGGACCGCTGTGCGACCCGGGCCAACGTCGCCGCCTACCGCGCCCGCAAACGGCTGGCGGGCGGCGGCGTCAGGGAGCGTACCGACGACAGTGCCCAGCCCAGCAGCGAGAGCAGGGGCGCCTGACCCGGGCCGCGCCCCGGGCGGACCCGGGGCCGCACCCGCAGTAGTGCCCGGGCCACCAGCAGTTCGTCCGGAACGACCCCGAACTCCCGGCTGTCGTTGTGCACCGCCGGATTGTCGCCCTGCACCCACCACCCCGTGGCACCCCCCCGACGGACCAGGCGCTTGACGATCAGCAGGTCGTGCTGGAACGGGTGCCGCAGCACCACCACGTCACCCGCCCGCACCCGGCCGCCGTAGTGCACGACCAGTTGGTCTCCGGCATACAGGGTGGGCTGCATCGACGGGTTGTACACCTCCGCGAGCCCGAACCGTCGCAACAGTCCCTGGCCGGACAGCC
>KI547039.1:115615-120955 GCA_000497405.1 Streptomycetaceae bacterium MP113-05
CCGCCCGCCCGACTTCGCCCGTCCCTGCATGCGCCGCCTCCGCTCCGTGAAGATCGTCCACCCGGCCCACCCTTCTGGGACTTTTGACCCAAGCATCCAGGGGCACCCGGGAAAACACCTACCTCAGCGAGTAACCTCGCACCTGAGAAGACGATCACGAGGAAGGACAGCTCCATGCTCTCCCGCCTGTTCGCCCCCAAGGTGCAGGTCAGCGCCCACTGCGACCTGCCCTGCGGCGTCTACGACCCCGCTCAGGCCCGTATCGAGGCGGAGTCCGTCAAGGCCGTCCAGGAGAAGTACCAGGCCAACGAGGACCCGCACTACCGCGCCCGCGCGACCACCATCAAGGAGGAGCGCGCGGAACTGGCCAAGCACCACGTCTCCGTGCTGTGGAGCGACTACTTCAAGCCGCCGCACTTCGAGAAGTACCCGGAGCTTCACCAGCTGGTCAACGACACGCTGAAGGCTCTCAGCGCCGCCAAGGGGTCCACCGACCCGGCCACCGGCCAGAAGGCGCTGGACCACATCGCCCAGATCGACAAGATCTTCTGGGAGACCAAGAAGGGCTGATCTTGATTCAAGCCCTTTGACCTGCGATTTCCTTGATCGCCTGGTCATCCTGTCCGCACCCGGTCCGCAGGCCGCCGAGAACGGCGTCCCAGACGGACCGGGTGCGGTCTTCTTCGAGTGCGTGGATCCGCAGCGTGATGACCGTGATGACTGCCGTGATGTCGGGGATACGCCCGCGCACGGGCCGTCGCCGTCCTCGGGTTCGGGAGTGGGGCTTGCGGGGCGGATCGCCAGGTACGGTGGGGCCCAGCCACACCCTCGATGAGCGCAGTGCATGCGCCCAAGGAGAATCGGTCTATGCCACAGCGTGAATCGGCCACCAGAAATCCAGACAGAGGCTATGTCGCGCTTCTTGGCTGGAGCCTCAATGCAGTGGAAGCCATCGACCGCTTCGACCGGCGCTACGTCGTCGTGGCGCCGGAGTGGGCCGAGGAGTACTGCGTCGAACACGACATACCCTACGTGCCGTGGAATTTCGAACGGCTCAACGACCGCTCCATGGAGATCGCCGAGATCCTTCAGAAGGAGGGTGTCGACGTCGCGATCCCGCTGTTCGAGGAAACGGTCGAATGGGCTGGGGCGATCAACTCCGTTCTGCTGGACAACCCACGTCTGTTCGGACAGGCGATGCTGCTGCGGGACAAGGCGCTGATGAAGCGCCGCGCGCAGCTCGGCGGCATCCGGGTCGGGATTTTCGAGGAAGCTCACGACCGGGACGACGTGACCCGCTTCCTCAAGCGCGTCAATCAGACCCTGCTCAAGCTGGACGGCGACCCGAACGACCCGATCCATCTCAAGGCGTTCGACAAGGCAGGATGCCTCGGGCACCGCGTCATCCGCACCCCGGACGATGTCGACTCCATTCCGGAGGAGGAGTTCCCGGTCCTCATGGAATCCCACCTCGACGGCTGGGAGTTCGCGGTCGAGGCGTGGGTGCACAACGGGAAGATCAAGTTCCTCAACATCTCCGAATACGTCACGCTGGGATATTCGGTCTTCGCGCCGGCGACCCCGGAACTGGAGCGGTACCGCCCGCAGATCACGGCGCAGATCGAGAAACTCATCAAGACGTTCGACATCGAGTTCGGCTTCGTGCACCCGGAGTACTTCGTCACCAGTGACGGCGAGATGTACTTCGGCGAGGTCGCCTACCGGCCGCCGGGCTTCAAGGTTTTCGAGCTGCTGGAGCGGGCATACGGGTTCAACGCCTACCATGGGCTGGTGCTGGCGTTCGACCCGAAGACGACCGAGGAGGAGATCGACGCCTTCTTCCCCCGCGAGGTCGTCGACGCGTCCGGGGTTGCCGGCTGCTTCGGTGTCTACCCGCGCCGCCGCGTCGTCAGCGACCTGGAGATCCCGGCGGAGACCGAGGACGACGACTACTACGAGTCGCACGACCTCTCGACGCCGCTCGAGGAGACCGTCACCAAGAGGACCGCGTTCGGCACCCACTGGGGCCTGGTGTACTTCTTCGGTGACGACCCCTACCGGATGCGCGACCTGTTGAAGAAGCAGGAAGAGTTCGACTTCTACGTCTGACGACCCCCCGTGGACGCAGGAGACCAACCAGAGGGAAATCCTTTGAAACCGACCGTCGACGTCAGCGGTGAGGCCACGACGCTGGACAAGCGCGTGACCTCGCTCGACGACGCCATCCAGGCCATGGCCGAAACTCGCGACTTCGGCAAGCACACGAAGCTGCGGCGGGTCCTGGAGGCATTGCGGCGGGTGCTCCTGCAGCCGGGCGGCGCCGCGGCGATCCAGGCCAGGGCGCAGGCCATCGAGGAAGCCGGACTCTTCCAGGAGACGGACTGGGCGTCACCGGAGATCCTCATCCCGGCGCTGGTCAGGCCTGGCCTGCAGAGTGGGGACGCGGACACCGTGGTGATGGAGGCGACCAGCGAGCTGCGGATGCTCGCCGTCGCCCGCGGCGACTTCGCGCACCCGACGCTGCCCGCCGAAGACGCCCGCCAGTTCCTGTCCCAGGTACTGGCGATGAATCTGGAGCTGCTGTTCACCCCGCCCAGCGAGGCGGAGCGCACTCAGCAGGGCCGGACGGCACAGCTCACCCGGGACCTGTTCCGCCACCTCGCCGACGAGGTCGGTTACGACAGCGTCCTGGACAATCTGGTCGACGAGATCTGGCGGATCCTGCGCCAGCGTCCGATCCAGGTCGAGGCGGTGCAGTCGCTGATCACCCGGATCGCGATCTACCGCGAGGACCCGGACGTCGCTCTCGGCGTGTCGTCGGGGCAGGGCATCGACCGGCTCATCACGAGCCTGTTCGGGACCACCGAAGCGTGCCGGGAGGACCCGGGCATCGACGTCTTCCGCTCCCGGCTCGAGGCGATGGACACCGGCGGCCTGCAGTACGAGGCGACGGGGTTCGCGCGGGCGATGCACGACACCGGCCTGGTGTCGCCGTACCACGCGGAACTGCTCCGGTTCCTCCTGCGCGAGAGCGACTACCTCGTCGGTGAGGCGCTCGGGCTGTCCGACACCGGCCGGAACTGCCTGCTGCGCTACAGCGAGCTGGTGCACCGGCTGATCGAGGTGGCCGTGCACCCGCAGACCGCCCAGTGCGTCTACGGGCTGGCGCTGCTACTCGACCGCGGCATCCTTTACGAACCGCCGATCGTGCCCGCGTTGTGGCGCCAGCTGTCGCTCGAGCTCTCCCCGGTCGCACGGGACCGGTTGACGACGGTTTTCGGCGACGTGCCGGGGCCGCAGGCCCGGCTGGTCGCGGGGGTGCTCTCGATGCTGGGCCAGCCGCTCGGCGTCGGTCAGGGCGACAATCCGACCTGCCAGTCGGCCCGCGCGCTGTCGATGTGGTCCTACAACGACCCGGACTACCTGCTGGAGATGGTCGTCTGGGCGGCCCGCGACGACGAGATCCTCATGCACTTCGAAGGTCAGCCGATCTCGTCGAAGGACAGCGCGACCGGAGTCGCGAGCACGCTGCCGATGGACCTCGACCCCGTGTCGCTGCTGGTGGTCCCCCACCTGGACCGGATCTACGCCGAGATGGGGCGGCGCTGCACCGCGCGGCCGGGAGACCCGCACCGGTGGGTCAATCCCGAGTTCCACGGCTGGTGGGCGGCCCGCGGGTTCCACATCAACGTCGACGTCGCCACCGGAAACCTGATCGACCTCGACGGGTTCCTGCGGCAGTTCCACGCCGGCTACCACCCGTCCTACAACGGCGGGCAGCCGCTGATCCATCCGCAGCCGGCCGGCGTCGCCGTCACCGACAGCGCTGCCCGCTACGTCGGCTGGCACGCGATCACGATCCTGCGGGCCGCACCGGACCCACAGGACGTCATGCGGGTCTACTTCTTCAACCCGAACAACGACAGCGGCCAGGACTGGGGCGACGGCGTCGTCGTCTCCACCGCGGGCAACGGCGAGCGGTTCGGCGAGGCCTCACTGCCGTTCGACCAGTTCGCCTCGCGGCTCTACATCTTCCACGTCGACCCGCTCGAGCGCGGCGAACCTGAGCGGGTTCCCGCCGAGGACGTCGCGCGGATCATCGGCTACATCGAGCGCAGCTGGGGCAACGACCGGCTCCCTGCGGGGACGCTGCAAGCCCTCGAAGGCCCCACGAGCCTGTGAGCCTCTTGCGCAACCATGGGTCGTGACGGTTGCCGGGGGAGCAACTGCAGCGTGAACCCGCAGGTCGCGGGCATGTGAGGGGCTCCCCGCTATCTGCTCTGCCCCGGTAGCCGGTGGTCACCTCCGGTGACTGTCCTCGCGGCACGACCCCTGCCCGGCGGCCCCGCGGGGCAGGGGTCGTCACACCCGGGTGGCGACGCCGCAGCCCTGTGCGGGGTCCTCACTCCTCAGCTTCCGGCTGCGGTCGTAGGGGTCGACCGTCGGTCCGTCCCGGTCTCCGGTGCGCTCGGACGGGAACTCGGGATGGAAGTAGCCGTCCGCTCCCCGCTCGCAGGCCACGCCCGACACTTCGTACCCCGACTCGGTGATCCAGAGTGTGCCGGGGGTGAAGTCCCAGCCCTGCGGGAGGACCTCGGTCGTCAGCCGGCGCCGGACGACGACCCGGGTGACCTCCGCACGGTCGTTCGCGCGGTCGTCGGCATGCCGGAGCGCGTAGACGAACGTGTAGTCGGCTGCGACCAGGGCCCGGCCACCCTCTCCCTCCTCAGCCGTCATCCGGCCGCGGACCTTCACCGCATCGCCGACGAGGCGCACCCTCCCCCCGTCGAAGCGGGTGGCGAACTGGGAACCGTCGCCCTTCCGGGAGGGATTCCGCAGGTGGTGCCGGGCCTCGCTGAGGAGCTTCTTCTGCAACGGGTCGACAAGATCCAGCGCGCGGTCCGGCATCGCACCGTGGAGGACGTCACGGTCCAGGTGCGCGGCGGCCAGAAAGCTCCCGACCGCCTTCATCGCCCGGGCCATCCGCTCGGCGGGTATCCGCCCGGTCTGCTCCGCCTCGGGCAGGTCGATGGCGTCGGCGCCCTCGGCCCAGCGACGGGCCGGCGAGCCTTTCCAGGGGCTCGTCAGCGTGGGAAGGGCGGCGAAGGCCGGATCGGACGGGGCGGCGGTCGGACGGGGCGTCCCGGCCGCGAGCGGCTCGGTGTCCGTGCCCCCCGAGCTGCCCGCACGTACCGCGCCGAGGTCGACGTAGCCACGGTCGTCGGCGAACCACAGGCCGCCCGCGAACACCGCCAGCACGGTGAAAGCCGCTCCGACCCGGCGCGACCGACGCCAGCGTCCGGCGCGTCCGCCCTGCATCTCCTGCCAGGCCGTGGCAGC
>KI547039.1:120965-148520 GCA_000497405.1 Streptomycetaceae bacterium MP113-05
GCTGCGCCGCTGCGGCCTCGTCCTGCTCGCGCAGTCGGGCGGCGACCATCCGCGCCCGCGCGGACGGTTCCCGCGGCCCGGACCCGGTCTGCGACGGCCGGCGCACGGAGTCCTCCGCGTCCCGCTGGAACGCCTCCCATGCGGCGTCCGAAACGGGCTCCGTCCCGTCTGTGCCCGATCCGGACGCGTCGCCCGGATCGGAAGGTCTCTCGGAAGGTCCCTGGGAAGACATACGGCACTGCTCCACTTCGGTCTTGCTACGTGCGTCGCCGGCCCGCTCCGGGCGGGAGGTTGCGGCGGGCGGCAGGGCCGACCGAGGGGGGAACCGTACGCTCCACGTCGACGGTGGGGCGTCGACCAGCGGATCTCGGCAGCATCGTACGGGCCCTCGGGTGACTCCCGTTCGACGGGCAGTTCGGACAAGGTGCAGGAGCGGCAGGCGTCAGGCCGCGGGCACCTGCAGCAGGGGGCTTTCGTGGTGGGCGAGCCACTGGCGGTAGGCCGGAGAGCCCCACGCGACCTCGCGGTAGGCGTCCTGCAGGTCGGCGAACACCGCGTCGAAGTCGGTACCACCCTCGGGGACGTCCGGCAGGGAGGCACGGCTGGCCATCACCAGCCGGACCGTCAGCGGGTCCCCGGCCAGCGGGCGGACCACCAGTCCGGGGCGGACTCGCGAGGTCGGCTGGGCGGGGGTGACCACCTCGCCGGCCGCGACCAGGTCGGCACCGGCCAGGTAGTCGCCGTGGGCGACCTGCAGTTTCAGTCCCTCCGCCTCGAACACCCGGCGGAGCCCCGCCCATTCACCATCGACGTTGGGGTCCACCATCCAGCGGTCGTCGGCCAGGTCGGACAGCGCCACCTCCTCCTGCCGTGCCGCGGGATGTGTCACGGGGAGCGCCACGAACTGGGGCTCTCGATCCATCAGCACGCGCTGCTCCAGCCCTTCGGGCACGTACAGCGGGCAGCCCGCCACCTCGTGCACGAAGGCCACGTCCAACTGGCGTTCTGCGACCATCTGCAGCAGGGCGTTGGGAGACACGTCGATACGTATGGTGGTGTCCGTCTCCGGGAGACGCGCGTGCAGGCGGCGCAGCCAGCCGGGCACCGCCCGGTTTCCGGTGCTGCCGAGCCGGAGTCGGCTGCCGCCGCCCACGCCGAGCGCGTCCCGGGCCTCGCTGACCAGGGCACTCATCTCGGCGACGATCGGCCGCGCCCGGCTCAGCACCGTGAGGCCGAACGGCGTGGGGCGGCTCCCCGTCCGTTCCCGGGCGAACAGCCGTCCGCCGAGGGCACGTTCGATGCGACTCAGCTGGGTCGTCAACGACGGCTGCGTGACCCCGAGTTGCCGGGCCGCCTTGTGCACGCTCCCGTGGTCGGCGATGGCGCACAACGCGCGAAGATGTCTCACCTCGAGCTCCACGGCCGGAGCATATCCGTGCCCCCACCCTCGGCGCCAGAGACATGACAAGCCGATCGCCCCTGTTCAGAGACGATGCGCCGGTTCTATCACCTGGTGCCATCATCCGCAGGGCAGGTGATCCGGCACACACTCTCCGGGACCGAACGTTCATCCGCAGTTCACGGGCGGCGTCCCCACACGCCCCACGCGTACGTCGAACGGGCTCTGCGGACGACCTGGAGGACCCCCCATGAGAAGCATCCGGACCACCCTCTCCGCCGCTCTGGCCGTCGGCATGGCAGTCGCCGGTCTCGCCGCGGCGCCCGCCTCCGTCTCCGCCGCTTCGGACTCCGGCTCCGTCGTCGCCGCCTACGAGGGCGCCAGCAAGTCGGAACAGGCCGACTCCCGCGCGTTCTTCGAGGCCGTCTGGGAGAAGGCGCAGGAGCGCCAGGACGCCGAGCCCGGCTTCCAGGCCGTCACCGTGTACTACAACGACTCCGGAGCCCCCTCGTTCCAGAGCGAGATCGCGTCGAGCGCCTCCATCTGGAACTCCTCGGTCAGCAACGTCACCCTGGCCGAGACCTCCGGCAGCGGCGACTTCGACTACTACGAGGGCAACGACTCCCGCGGCAGCTACGCCTCGACCAACGGCCACGGCTCCGGCTACATCTTCCTGGACTACGCGCAGAACGAGCAGTACGACTCGCTGCGCGTCACCGCGCACGAGACCGGCCACGTGCTCGGCCTGCCGGACCACTACAGCGGCCCCTGCAGCGAGCTGATGTCCGGTGGCGGTCCGGGCACCTCCTGCACCAACGCCTACCCGAACTCCACCGAGAGCTCGCAGGTCGACTCGCTGTGGGCGAACGGTTTCGCCTCGGCCGACAAGGGCGCCCCGAAGTTCACCACCGTCCGCTGACACAGCGGTACGGCCCGACTCCGGTAAACGTCTGACGGTGTGCCCGTCCCGCTCCGGCGGGGCGGGCACACGTGCGTGTGAAGCCGGTCCCGGCCTGCAGCCTCAGGCGCGGCCGAGACGCCAGAGGGAGGTGACCTCCGCTGCCCGCGCGGCGCGCAGCGGGTCGTCGGGGTCCGGGGTCGTCGCACGCCGGTGTACGGGCCGGGTGTCGAGCCGGCCGACGACCCGGAGCCCGGCGTCCCCGATCAGGCCGAGGAGTTCGTCGCGGGTGCGCAGACCGAGGATCTCCGCGAGGTCGGAGAGGATCAGCCAGCCCTCGCCGCCGTCCGGTGTCAGGTGTCCGGGCAGGGCGCGCAGGAACGCACGGAGCATCGCGCTGCCGGGGTCGTAGACGGCCCGCTCGACCGCGGAGGCAGGTTTGGCGGGCAGCCAGGGAGGGTTGCAGACGACCAGCGAGGGCGGAGCGGCCGGCCGTTCGGGGAACAGGTCCGCCTCGACCACCTCGACGCCGCCCGCCGGGACGAGTCTTCGCACGTTCTCGCGGGCGCAGGCCAGCGCCCGCGGGTCCTGGTCGGTGGCCACGACGCGCCTCACCCCCCGCCGGGCGAGCACGGCCGACAGCACCCCGGTGCCGGTGCCCACGTCGTAGGCGAGCCGGGTGGCACCGGGCGGCAGCGGGGCCTCGGCGACCAGATCCACGTACTCGCCGCGCACCGGCGAGAACACGCCGAAGCACGGGTGCACCCGGTCGCCTCCGAGAGCGGATACCGGCACGCCCTTGCGGTGCCACTCGTACGCCCCGGTCAGACCGAGGAGTTCGCGCAGCGAGAGGAGGGTGGGCCCGTCGTCACCGGGCGGGCCGTACGCGTCGCGGCATGCGGCGTCGACCTCGGGCGCGCGGCGCAGCGGCACGGCGTAACGGCCGTCGTCGACGTCCAGCGGCACGAGCAGCATGCCCAGAATGCGGGCGCGCTGCGCCTGCCGGGCGCGGTGCCGGTGAAAGGCGGCAGCCGGGCCGTCCGCCTCCTCGGGGCGGCCCCGGGGCGGCCGGTCGACGCGACGGGTGAGTGCGGTGAGGAGCTGGCGGGCGTTGTGGAAGTCGCCGCGCCACAACAGCGCGGTGCCCTCGCACGCGAACCGGTAGGCGGCGTCGGCCTTGGTCCGGTCGTCGGCCACGACCAGGTGCCTCGGGGGGCGGGCGCCGCTCTCGGAACGCCAGCGGGCGGATCGGTCGCGGCCGTCCTCGGTCCAGCGGACGGTCTGACGTTCGTTCACGGGCCCAGGTTACGGCTGCCCGGACGCTGCCCGGCGCGCGAGGTGCGGACCGCCCCCGCGCTGGCGCAGATCACCAGCGCGACGGCCAGCAACTGCACCGGCCCCATCCGCTGGTCGAGTACGAGGAATCCGGCCGCCGACGCGGCCACCGGCATCAGGCTCATCAGGACCGCGAACGTCGACTTCGGCAACGTCCGCAACGCGAACAGCTCCAGCGTGTACGGAATCCCGGACGAGAGCACCGCCACCCCGGCGCCCAGCGCCAGGACCACCGGGTCCAGAAGGGCGCCGCCCGCGCTGACCACACCCAGCGGCGCGCTGACGCAGGCGGCCACGGCCATCGCGATGGCCAGTCCGTCGGCCTTCGGGAAACGCGCGCCGGTGCGCGCGTTGTAGACGATGTACGCCGCCCACATCCCGCCCGCTGCGAGCGCGTACCCGACTCCGGCGAAATCCAGTTCGGCGAACCCGCTGGCCCCCAGCAGGTACACGCCGGCGAGCGCCAGCGCGGCCCACAGCAGGCTCAGCGCGCGTCGGGACGCGACCACGGAGAGGACGAGCGGGCCGAGCAGCTCCAGCGTGACCGCGGCGCCGAGCGGGATCCGTTCGATCGCCTGGTAGAAGAGGGTGTTCATGGTGCCGAGCGCGACGCCCAGGCCGACGACCGCCGTCCAGTCCGCACGGGAGTGCCCGCGCAGTCGCGGACGGCACACCACGAGCATGAGGACGGCGGAGAACACCAGCCGCAGCGCCACCACGCCGAGCGCCCCCGCTCGTGGGAAGAGCAACGCGGCCACCGCCGAGCCGAACTGCAGGGAGAGAGCACTCGCACACACCAGACCCACCGCGCCGAGCTCGCCGGCCGACGACCGGCGCTCGGTGGCGGCCGGGGACGGCTGCGCGTCGGGTGCCGCGGGCCCGGTGATCGTGGCCGCGGGCGTTCCCGGGTCGTCGTGGCTCATGGCTCCACCTTGGCATCCGCCCGGCCCTGACGGTGATCCGGGATTCAGTCCGGCGGCGCGCGGGGACGGCGGCCGGGTGGCGTGCGGGAGGGGACGGTGCGTCGCCGGAGGAACCGGACCGATCCGGCATACGTTCACCGGTGGCGGGCGGCCGCCCGCCGGGTCGGACTTTCCGGAGCAGGAGGCAGACGAATGGCAGGATTCCTCGACCGGGCCAAGGAGCAGGCGCAGCGCGGGCTCTCCCAGGGCAAGGAGAAGATGGAGGAGGTCCAGGCACAGCGGGCCGGGCAGGACCTGGCGCGGAAGCTGGGGACGGCGTACTACCGTCAGCAGCACGGGACGGGATCGCCGGAAGAGGTGCAACGGGCTCTCGCAACGCTGGAGCAGCACGTCTCCCAGCACGGCGAGTCCGCCCTCCGCTGACGCCGCGGGCCTCCACCGCCCCGAGCCGGCCCGTTCCCGCCGGGCAGCGTACGACGCGCCAGCCGCCGGCGGGGCGGAGTGGGGTGGGGTGGGGTGGGGTGGGGCGAGAATCGGGGGCGTGCACTTCCACACCTCTCCCCCGGCCGGTCTGCGCGCAGACGTCGCCCTGCCCTCGCCGCTCACCGAGATCGAGGACGACAGGTTCAGCCGGCGCGGCGTCCGCCTCGCACTGAAGCGGGACGACCTGATCCATCCGGACCTTCCCGGCAACAAGTGGCGCAAGCTGCTGCCCAACCTGGAGGCCGCCGCCGAGGGCGGGCACCGCGGGCTCCTCACCTTCGGGGGCGCGTACTCCAACCACCTGCGGGCCACCGCCGCCGCCGGCCGCCTCCTCGGTATGCAGACCGTGGGCGTGGTGCGCGGCGAGGAGCTGGCCGACCGGCCCCTGAACCCGTCCCTCGCCCGCTGCGTGGCGGACGGGATGCGGCTGCACTTCGTGTCGCGGGCCGACTACCGGCGGCGGGCCGACCCGGAATGGACCGAGGCCGTGCGCGAACGCCTCGCCCTCGGGGACCTGATGACCGTCCCCGAGGGCGGCAGCAACGCGGCGGCCGTGCGGGGCTGCACCGAGCTGGGTCGCGAGCTGCGGGGCCGTACCGACATCGCGGCCGTGGCCTGCGGCACCGGCGGCACGTTGGCGGGCCTCGCGGCGGGCCTCGCCGGAGGCGGTGGGGAGACCGGGGGCGGTGCTCGGGCACTCGGCGTGCCCGTGCTGCGCGGCGGCTTCCTGCCCGAGGAGGTGCGGCGCCTGCAGGTCGCCGCGTTCGGCGGCCCGCGCGGTGTGTGGCGGACGGCGGACCGGTTCCACTTCGGCGGCTTCGCCCGTACCTCCGCAGAGCTGGACGACTTCGCCGAGGACTTCGCGGGCCGGCACGGTTTGCCGGCCCTGGACCGCGTCTACGTCGCCAAACTGCTCTTCGGCCTCTGCGCGCTGGCGGAGGAGGGGGCCTTCGCGTCAGGCAGCACCGTCACGGCGGTGCTCACGGCGACGGCGTTCGGTACCGGGGAGGGATCCGGTGACCGGCTTCCCGGCCGTGACCGGGCCGGGAACGACCACGCAGGGTGAACGCATCGGCCGGAACAGGCAGGGGCACCGTCGGGTCGGGCAACCCTGGCGGAGGCCCGACCTTCACACAGAGTGGCGGCTTCCGCCGAGGGGGACACCCCTCCCTCCGATGCGCACCCCACAGCACCAACGCAGTGTCACGATCCGGTATTTGACGGCCGCACCCCCTACCCACCCATCGTACACAAGTGTTTACTACAAGTGACACGCCGGTACGGGGTGTTCCGGTGCCGAGAGAATCGTCCGGGCGACATCCCGCAGTGGATCGCGATAGCGTCGCAGTCGAACGATCCAGTACGTCGGCCCGTTCCGCTCGGCACCCGGCTTCCGACGCCGGGCGAACCGGACCGCCGCCCTGGTCACAGTCAACGAGCCAACCGGCTTGCGCCACCTTGGAGGTGAGGGTGTCCCAGATCGCAGGCGAGCCCGGAGACAAGGACTTCGTCGAGGTCCGGCTGCCCGCCGCGGGCGCCTACCTGTCCGTGCTGCGGACGGCCACGGCCGGTCTCGCGGCCCGCTTGGACTTCACTCTCGACGAGATCGAAGACCTGCGGATCGCCGTCGACGAGGCATGCGCGATCCTGCTCCAGCAGGCCGTGCCCGGCTCGGTACTCAGCTGCGTGTTCGAGCTGATCGACGATTCGCTGCGGGTGACGGTCTCAGCCCCGACCACCGACGGCCGCGCCCCCGAGCGCGACACCTTCGCCTGGACGGTGCTCGCCGCGCTGGCGGGCGAGGTCGACTCGTCGGTGTCGGAGGACCGGGCGGTCAGCATCAGCCTGCGCAAGCAGCGCGGTACGGGCCCGGATCCGTCGTGACGGAACACGAGGCACGCGAAGCATGCGCGGGCCACCAGACGGCCGGCCCGGGCATTCCCGGGCAGCACGCGCGCCCGCACCCCGAGGGGAGCGGCGGGCCGGCCGGCGGGCGAGCGGAGCATCCGCGATCGGAGCAGGTGGAGCGGGCGGAGTCGATGGAAGAGCAACGGCAGGAGCGGCAAGGACGCACCGGCGGCGCCACCGGTGGTCGCGGCCACAGCCCCGAGGACCGCAGTGCCGCCCGCGCCCTCTTCGTCGAACTGCGTGCACTGCAGAACGGTTCCCCGGAGTACTCGGAGCTGCGCAACCGGCTGGTGCGGATGCACCTGCCGCTGGTGGAGCACCTCGCCCGCCGCTTCCGCAACCGCGGTGAGCCGCTGGACGACCTGACCCAGGTGGCGACGATCGGCCTGATCAAGTCGGTGGACCGGTTCGACCCGGACCGGGGCGTGGAGTTCTCCACCTACGCCACGCCCACCGTGGTCGGCGAGATCAAGCGGCACTTCCGTGACAAGGGCTGGGCGGTCCGGGTGCCGCGTCGGCTCCAGGAGCTGCGCCTCTCGCTGACCTCGGCCACCGCGGAACTGTCCCAGCAGTACGGCCGCGCGCCGACGGTGCACGAGCTGGCGCAGCGGTTGAAGATCTCCGAAGAGGAGGTCCTCGAAGGGCTCGAGTCGGCGAACGCCTACAGCACGCTGTCGCTGGACGTGCCGGACACGGACGACGAGTCGCCGGCGGTCGCGGACACCCTCGGCTCCGAGGACGACGCCCTGGTGGGCGTGGAGTACCGCGAGTCCCTCAAGCCGCTGCTGGAGGAGCTGCCGCCGCGGGAGAAGAAGATCCTGCTCCTGCGCTTCTTCGGGAACATGACGCAGTCCCAGATCGCACAGGAGGTCGGCATCTCACAGATGCACGTCTCCCGTCTGCTGGCGCGCACCCTTGCGCAGCTGCGCGACAGGCTGCTCGTCGAGGAGTGACGGTGCCTGCCTCCGCCGGAGCGGGGAATGCTCCGGACAGCGGGGGCGAGGCACCAGGAGAGGAAGAACCGGGGGAAGGTGCCTCGTGATCCCCTTCGTCACGCGTCGCGTGGGCCGACACCCAGGGCGGCAGCCGAGGTGGGCGTCACCAGGCACCACAGGGTGACGAGGGCTGCGAGGGCGATCATCGCGCCGCCGACGGCCCACACGCCGCCGTTCTGTGCCATCTGCCAGCCGACCGGCAGCGCCAGCAGCTGGGTGATCAGGGCGGGCCCGCGGCTCCAGCGGCGCAGCAGCCACAGGCCACGGGCGGCGGCCAGCGGCAGGACGGCCAGCGCGAGCACGGTCAGCGCCATGGTCAGGGCCTGCACGAAGCCGTCCGGGTCGCCCGCGAAGAGCAGCACCAGGGACACCAGTCCGAGGCAGGCGACCACTGCGCCTTCGAGCGCGGTCAGCGCGGCTGCCGCGGTGAGACGGGCCGGACGGAAGTCGGCGGGGGCTTCATCACTCACATCCCGCAGGGTAGCCCGGCGGGCGCCGCACCCCGGCGCCCGTACCCTCAGCGCCCTTCCGGTGCCCGCCTCCCGGACGGACCACGGCCCCTGCCTCCCGGTGGGCGGACCGTGCTGCCCCGGCCGCTCCCCTCTGGGTACGCTGCACCCCATGCGCGCACTTCTCGTGGTCAACCCGGCAGCCACTCTCACCAGCGCGCGGACCCGGGACGTCCTCACCCACGCTCTCGCCAGCGACCTGAAGCTGGAGGTCGCCTCGACCGAGTACCGGGGCCACGCCCGGGACCTCGGGCGTGCGGCCGGTGAGGACGGCGAGACCGAGCTGGTGATCGTCCTCGGCGGCGACGGCACGGTCAACGAGGTGGTGAACGGGCTGCTGCACAACGGCCCCGACCTGGAGGGCCTGCCCCGGCTGGCCGTGGTCCCCGGCGGGTCGACCAACGTCTTCGCACGTGCCCTGGGGCTGCCCAACGACGCGGTGGAGGCCACCGGTGCACTGCTGGACGCCCTGCACACCGGCGGCGAGCGCACGGTCGGTCTGGGACGCGCCGACGGAGTGCCGGGCACGGACGACGCCGGGGCCCCGTCGCGCTGGTTCACCTTCTGCGCCGGCTTCGGTTTCGACGCGGGCGTCGTGGGCCGGGTGGAGCGGCATCGGGAACGGGGCAGGCGTTCGACGCATCCCCTGTACGTGCGGCAGGTGTTCCGGCAGTTCCTCCGGGAACCACACCGCCGTCACGGAACCATCACCCTCGAACGTCCTGGCGAGGAGCCCGTCGAACGGATGGTGCTGTCCATAGTCTGCAATACCGCGCCATGGACGTATCTGGGCACCAGGGCGGTGTACGCGGCCCCGCAGGCTTCCTTCGACACCGGCCTCGACCTGCTGGGACTCTCCCGGCTGACCTCCGCCGCGGTGGGCCGGTACGGCACCCAGCTCCTCACCTCCACGCCACGGCGCGGCCCCCACGGCAAGCACGCGTTGTCGTTGCACGATCTGACATCCTTCACCTTGCATTCGCAGGTTCCGCTCCCCTTCCAGATGGACGGCGACCACCTGGGACTCCGTACGAGCGTGGGGTTCGCAGGCGTACGACAAGCACTGCGTGTGATTGTGTAAGTCGAAGGGTCGAAACTCCTTCCACTCGAACGTTTAAGCAGGCTTCCACCCCCTGGAAGTACGGCTGTGAGTCAAGCGACACCAAGGAATCAAAAAAAACTTTCCTGAAGGGGTTGTATCCGCCGCCGAGGTTTGCGAGTCTCTTCATGGCGATCGGGACAGCCCCTCACCGGGGCCCCCTTGAGAGCCGCGAATCCCCTTCTCCGGTCCGGTGGGACCCGCATCACATCGACGTGGTAACCCCTTCCGCCGTCCAGGGATTCGTGAAAGCGTTCACATTCACAAGCAAACTCAGCCCGTATCACGAGGAGAGGTAGCAGCCATGGACTGGCGTCACAACGCCGTTTGCCGCGAGGAAGACCCCGAGCTGTTCTTCCCCATCGGCAACACCGGTCCTGCGCTGCTGCAGATCGAGGAAGCCAAGGCCGTCTGCCGCCGCTGCCCCGTCATGGAGCAGTGCCTGCAGTGGGCCCTGGAGTCCGGTCAGGACTCCGGTGTCTGGGGTGGCCTCAGCGAGGACGAGCGCCGCGCGATGAAGCGCCGCGCCGCTCGCAACCGGGCGCGGAACAACGCCGCGTCCGCCTGACGGTCACCACCCACCGGCTGCAATCCCGAGCCGCAGCGGCGCAGTGCTCCCGTCAAGCACCGCACCACGCATGGCTACGAGCCCCGGAGGACGACGACATCCGTCGCCCTCCGGGGCTCTGTGCTGTGCACCGTGCTGTGGACGGAGCACCCCCGCACCGCTGCACCGGATCACTGCTTCTCCGGCGCGACCGGCAGGTCGAGAATCACCCGGGTTCCCCGCCCCGGCGCCGGCACCATGTCGAAGGTGCCGGCCAACTCGCCCTCCACGAGGGTGCGGACGATCTGCAGTCCCAGGTTTCCGGAGCGCTGCGGGTCGAATTCGTCAGGCAGGCCGCACCCGTCGTCACATACGGTGACCCGTAGTCGGCCCGCCTCGCGGCCGGCGCCGGGGGTGCGGGTGGCGCCCACCTCGACCGTGCCGTGCTCCCCCGGCCCGAAGGCGTGCTCCAGCGCGTTCTGCAGCACCTCGGTGAGCACCATCGACAGCGGGGTGGCGACGTCGGCGTCCAGAATGCCGAACCGGCCGGTGGTGTGCCCGGTGACCCGGCCCGGCGACAGCTCCGCGACCATCGCCAGCACCCGGTCCGCGATCTCGTCGAACTCCACCCGCTCGTCCAGGTTCTGCGAGAGCGTCTCATGCACGATGGCGATGGAGCCGACCCTGCGCACCGCCTCGTTCAGGGCGTCCCGGCCGCGGTCGGAGTCCATCCGGCGGGCCTGCAGACGCAGCAGCGCGGCGACCGTCTGGAGGTTGTTCTTCACCCGATGGTGGATCTCCCGGATGGTGGCGTCCTTGGTGAGCAGTTCGCGCTCCCGGTGCCGGACCTCCGTGATGTCGCGCAGCAGCACCAGCGAGCCGATCCGGGTGCCTTTGGGCTTGAGCGGAATGGCACGCAGCTGGACCACGCAGTCGTTGCCCTCGATCTCGGCGGCGCGCGGCGCCCAGCCGCTGGCCAGCTTCACCATCGCTTCGTCCACGGGGGCGTGGGAGGGCGCGAGTTCGGCGGTCGCCTCGCCGAGGTGCAGACCGACCAGGTCTGCGGAGAGTCCGAGCCGGTGATAGGCGGAGAGGGCGTTGGGACTGGCGTACTGGACCAGGCCGTCCGCGTCCAGACGGAGCAGCCCGTCACCGACCCGTGGTGAGAGGTCCGACTCACCCTTCTGCCCGGGGTAGGGAAACGTTCCGGCTGCGATCATCTGCGCCATGTCCGACGCGCTCTGCAGGTAGGTGAGTTCCAGCCGGCTCGGGGTGCGGACGGTGAGCAGGTTGGTGTTCCGCGCGATGACGCCGAGTACCCGGCCCTCGCGGCGGACCGGGATGGACTCGACACGCACCGGGACCTCCTCCCGCCACTCCGGGTCGCCCTCCCGCACGATCCGTCCCTCGTCGAGCGCGGCGTCCAGGAGCGGCCTGCGCCCGCGCGGCACCAGATGGCCGACCATGTCGTCCTGGTAGGAGGTGGGTCCGGTGTTGGGCCGCATCTGTGCCACGGAGACGTACCGGCTGCCGTCCAGGGTGGGGACCCACAGCACCAGGTCGGCGAAGGACAGGTCGGAGAGCAGCTGCCACTCGGACACCAGCAGGTGCAGCCACTCGAGGTCGGCGGACCCGAGAGCGGTGTGCTGGCGGACGAGGTCGTTCATGGAGGGCACGGGGCGAGCCTACCGGCGGGGCCCGGCCGACCTCGCACCGCCGGGCGCGGAGTACCGCCCCGCGCCGCGGACGCCGCGATCCCGGCGCCACAGGTGCGCGGCGACGCTTCGGGCCACGGCACCGGATCGGGACCCTCGGCCCGTCCGGCACCGCAGCCCGGAGCTCCAGGACTCCGGCGCGGTCAGGGCAGATCACGCCACGAGTCCTCGTTCCGCCTCCTGTGCGGGGAGAACGGAAGCCTGTGGCGTGACCATTGTGGACTAGACCTTTACGGGATGTCCATGGTTACGCGGCAGGGCGATCGCTCGCACCGACCGCGGCGCGGTCAGTGCGTCTGCGTGACCTTCGCGAGGGCCCGGGGCGCGTCCGGGTCCTGTCCGCGGGCGAGGGTCACCTCGTAGGCCAGCATCTGCAGCGGCATGATCTCCAGGACCGGCTGCAGCTCCTCCACCAGCCCCCCGACCGGCAGTACGAAACCCGCTGAGGCCGCGTCCACCTGCGACTTCGGGCCGATCACCACCAGATCGGCACCGCGGTCACGAAGCCGGTCCAGCACCGGCTGGAGCGCCTGGCCGCCGCGGCCTTCGGTCACCACGGCGATCACCGGCGAGATGTTGTCGACCATGGCCAGCGGGCCGTGCAGCAGGTCGGCACCGGAGTAGGACAGAGCGGGGATGTAGCTGGTCTCCATCAGCTTCAGCGCCGCCTCCTTGGCCGTGGGGTACCCGTAGCCGCGCGAGGTGATGACCATGCGGTCCGCGAAGCGGTAGCGCCCGGCCAGCGCCCGCACCTCCTCGCGCCGGGCGAGTACCGACTCGGCCAGGTCGGGCAGCGCCGCCGCGTGCTCGGGGCCGTCGCCGCTCCGCATGCCCGCCACCAGCAGATACAGGGCGAGCAGTTCGGCGGTGTAGGTCTTGGTGGCGGGCAGCGCCTCCTCGGGGCCGGCCAGCACGTCGATGTGGAACTCGCTGACCTCGGCCAGCGCCGAGGCGGCGTTGTTGGTCACCGACAGGGTGATCGCTCCGGCGTCCCGGGCGGCGCGGGTGGAGGCCACCAGGTCCGGGGAGCCGCCTGACTGGCTGACCGTGACGACCAGGCAGTCCGTCAGGTCCGCCCGGGCCTCGTAGGCGGTGGTGGTGGACATCGAGGTGAGCCCGCACGGCTTCCCCAGCAGCACCTCGAAGAGGTACTTGGCGTAGAGCGCCGCATTGTCCGAGGTGCCGCGCGCGGTGAGCAGCACGAAGCGCGGGGCGCGGGCGGCGATGCGCTCGGCGGTCTCCCGGATGGTGGGCGCGCCGTCCGCGCCGCGTTCCCTGGCGAGCAGCCGGCGCAGTACGTCGGGCTGCTCGGCCATCTCGGCGGCCATCAGTCGTCCCGGCGCGGTCGGCTGTGCGGCGGACGAGGACGGCGTCGGGGCGGACATGCTGGGGGCCTCCAGGGGTGTTGCGTTTCGGTCCTCGGTGGTCAGCGGCCGGCCTCGTCGCCGGTCAGAACCTCCGCGGCTGCACGGGCGCAGACGCGGGCGGCGCCGTGGGTGGCGATGTGCAGGGCGCCGACCGGAGGGGCCTGCGGAACGCCCATCTCCACCACGACGGTGTCGGGTCGGGCGGCGAGCAGGGCGTCCAGGGTCTCGGCCATCCACACGTGGCGGTGGATGTCGCGCACCACGGCCACGATCCTACGGTCCGCCGCGGCGCCGAGCACCTCCCCGAGCAGGGCGTCGACGCCGTCCGCTTCGATCCGGTCGCGTCCGTACGTGGCCGTGGTGGTGCCGGGGAGCTGCCTGGCGAGCTCGGCGCCGACGCCCCAGGGGGTCCCGCTGCCGACGGCGATGTTGGCGACCGGGGTGAGGGCCGCGACGAAGGGCGGTTCGGTCAACGGGCGATGGTGTTCCGCGCCGGTGACCCGGAGTGCCCGGCGTGCGGCCCGCAGGCCCACGCCCTCGTCACACGCGGGGGCCCGGGCGGGGCCGGGCGCGCTCCCCCCGCGCTCGCCGTGGACGCCTGCTCCAGCCGTCTGCTCCCCTGCCCGCTCCCTTGCCCGCTCGGCGGTCCAGCCGGCGAGGGCGCGTACCCGTGCGGCGGCGTCCGCGAGCCGGGCGGGCGACAGGCCGCCGTCCCGTACGGCACGCAGCAGGGCGTCACGCAGCCGCAGCACCGTGTCCTCGTCGGCCAGTCCGCCGCCGACGCAGATGGCGTCGGCACCGGCGGCGATCGCCAGCACGCTGCCGCGTTCGATGCCGTACGAGGAGGAGATGGCCTCCATCTCCATGCCGTCCGTGACGATCAGGCCCTGGTGGCCGAGGCCGCCACGCTCGGCGGGGGCGCGCAGCAGTCCGGTGAGCGCGGCGGGACTGAGGGTGCCGGGGAGGGCGGCGTCCAGGGCGGGGAGGAGGATGTGGGCGCTCATGACGCACTTGCTGCCCGCGGCGACGGCGGCCCGGAACGGCACCAGTTCTCGTTCGTGGAGGGTGCCCAGGTCGGCGTCGATGCGCGGAAGCGCGAGATGGGAGTCGACGGCGGTGTCGCCGTGCCCGGGGAAGTGCTTGACACAGGCGGCGACACCGGCGGACTGCAGGCCTTCGACGTAGGCGACGGTGTGTCGGGCGACGAGGTGCGGGTCGTCGCCGAACGACCGCACTCCGATGACCGGGTTGTCGGGGTTGGAATTGACGTCCGCGGACGGCGCCCAGTTGAGGTTGACGCCGCAGAAGTTCAGCCGGCGGCCGAGTTCGCGGGCGACGGCGCGGGTCAGGTCGGGGTCGTCGACGGCACCGAGGGCGAGGTTTCCGGGGAAGGAGGAGCCGTCACGCGCCTCGAGGCGCGTGACGTCGCCGCCCTCCTCGTCAATGGCGACCAGCACGTCCGGGCGGGCCTCGCGCAGCTCCGCGGTGAGCGCGGCGAGCTGGTCGGGCGAGGTGACGTTCCGGCCGAACAGGCCGACGGAGCCGAGTCCCTCTCGGATCCGGTGCAACAGCCAGCCCGGCGCGGTGGTGCCGGTGAAGCCGGGTTGCAGGACGGCGAGGGCGTCCCTGGTCACCGCGGCAGCGTCCCGAACGAGGGTCGTCATGGGCGCGTCATCCCTTCACGGCGCCGGCGCTCAGGCCGCCGACTGCGCGTCGTTGCAGGAACAGGAAGAGCAGCAGAACGGGGATGGCGAAGAGCGAGGACGCGGCCATGGTCGCCCCCCAGTCGTTGCCGAACGCCGACTGGAACCGGGTGAGCCAGAGCGGCAGGGTGTACGCCTCGGACTCCTTGTTCAGCACCAGCACCATGGCAAATTCGTTCCACGCGGTGATGAAGCCGAAGAGCGAGGTCGACATCAGGCCGGGCGCCAGCAGCGGAAAGATCACCCGGAAGAACGCCTGGGCACGGCCGCAGCCGTCGATCAGCGCCGCCTCCTCCAGTTCCTTCGGCACGGCGGCGATGAAACCGCGCAGCGTCCAGATGGTGAAGGGCAGCACCATGACGAAGTAGATCAGCGTGAGGGTGCCGATGCTGTTGAGCATCTGCGCGTCGCGGGCGATCAGGTACATCACGATGACCATGACCTCCCACGGGGCCATCTGCGCCGTCATCACCGCGAGCACCAAGCCCTTGCGTCCGCGGAAACGCATCCGCACGATCGCGAAGCTCGCCGCGAGCGCCACCAGCAGCGCCAGCAGGACGGCACCGATCGTCACGGTGAGGCTGTTGACGACGTACGTCCAGAACAGGTCCACACCGGCGGCCGTCGAGTAGTGCTGGAAAGTCGGCGTGAAGACGAACGTCGGCTCCTTGGTGAGCACCTCGGACGCCGGTTTGAAGGACGTGGCGAACATCCAGTAGACGGGGAAGACGAAGAACAGCGCCAGCGGCAGGGCGACCAGGTTGGGCCAGATCCGGCCGAACGCCTTGCGTCGCCGGGCGCGTTCCGCGCGGCGGTCGGTGACGGCGGTGAGTGCGCTCACTGCTCCTCCTCCTGCTTGAGGATCAGGCGGAAGTAGAAGGACATCGCGACCAGCAGGATGAGGATGGTCAGCACGGAGGCCGCCGCCGCCAGGCCGAAGTTCATCTGCGACATGCCCTCGACGTAGGCGAAGACCGGCAGCGTCTCGGACGCGCGGTCAGGGCCACCGGCGTTCAGCGCGACGATCTGCGCGAACGCCTTGAAGACCCAGATGATCTCCAGGAACGTCGTGATCAGGAAGAACGGCTTCATGATCGGCAGAACGACGGACCGGAAGATGCGGGTGTTGGAGGCTCCGTCCATCCGGGCCGCCTCGTACAGCTCACCACTGATGGTGGTCAGGCCGGCGTACAGGTTGAGGGCGACGAAGGGGACCGAGGCCCAGACGATCAGCAGGGTGACGATCGCGAGGGTGGAGAAGCCGGAGCCGAACCAGTTGTGCTGCTCGTATCCGGCGAAGCCGAGGCCGCGCATCGCCCAGTTCATCACGCCGAACTGGGTGTCGAAGAGCCAGCGGAAGACGGTCGCGGAGGCGACGATGGGCATCGCCCAGGCCATCACCAGGGCGAGCGAGAGCACCAGCCGCATCTTCTTCCCGAGCCGGTTCAGCAACAGCCCGACCAGGGTGCCGAAGGCCATGATCAGCACCACGTTGACAGCCGTGAACACGAACGTACGGACCACCACGGTCCAGAACATGTCGTCGGCGAGCAGCTCGGTGTAGTTGCTCAGACCGGTCCACACCGTCCTGCGCGAGATCATCTCGATGCGGCCGAGTTGCTGCAGCGAGATCAGGATGTTGCGGACCAGCGGATAGCCGAGGAAGACCAGCAAGGAGAGCACCGCGGGCGCGATCAGTGCGTACGGCACCCAGCCGGTGGGCAGCGAACGGCGCGGCCCCGGCGCAGTACTGCGGCCGGCCTCCACGGTGGGTTCGGGAACCTCGGGCGGGGGCGTGTCGACGCGGGGCGCCGCCGGGGGCGGCGCCCCCCGGGCGTGCACGGTCATGTCTTCCTGCCTCGGTGTGAGGGGCGAGCGGGAGGGTCTCTCCGACACGGGTGCCGAAGAGACCCCTGCGCCCTGTCCGGACGGGTGGCCCGACCCGGTGGCCGGGGAAGGCCGGCCACCGGACACGCCCTAGCCGTTGATGCGTTCGGTGATGACCTCGTCTGCGTCCTTGCCCGCCTTGGCCGGGTCGGTCCCCTCGAGCACCTTGGTCATGTACGTCTTGATCGGGTTGGGGTCCGTCTCGACGTTGGCCCATCCCGGGGTGACCGGGGTGATGCGGCCGACCTCGGCGGAGGCGACCATCGCTTCGGCGAAGGAGCCCTCAGCCGGCTCCACCTGTGCGGCGGGGCTGTTGGGCAGCAGGCCACCCTCGGTGGCCTCGGCGTACTTCTTCATCCACTCGGTGGAGGTGGCCGCCTTCAGCCACTCCTGGGCGAGTTCCTTGCGCGGGGAGCGCTCGGAGACGGCCAGGTTGGAGCCGCCGAAGAATACGTGACCGGGCTGCTCCGCGGTCTTGCCGGGAATCGGGAAGTAACCGAAGTCGGCCTCGCCGCCCGCCTCCTCGATGGCTGCGACGGCGCCGCCGGCCTCCCAGCCGAGTCCGATCCACGAGGCCACGTCGCCCTTGGGCACCACGTCGGTGGACTGCTGCGGAGTGGCCTCGTCGGCGTCCTTGGGAGCGGTGGAGTACGTCTGGAGCTTTTCGTAGAACTCCATCGCGGCGGCGGCCTCGGGGCTCGAAAGGGCGCCCTCCCACCCGTCGCCCCTCTCCGCCGCGAGGTTGCCGCCCTCGTCCCACAGGAGGCCGGCGAAGACGTACCAGCTCTGACCGGGCAGGTAGAGGGGCTGCTTGTCGGTCTTCTCGCCGATCTTCTCGAGACCGTCGATCCACTCCTCGCGGGTCTCCGGCGGCGTGACTCCGGCTTCTTCGAAGACGCTCTTGTCGTAGATCACGGCCCGGTTGGCGGCGTACCAGGGGGCTGCGAAGAGCTTGCCGTCGAGCTCGGCGGAGCTCAGCATGCCCTTGTTCCAGGTGTCGTAGCCGAGCTCGCCCTTCGCTGAAGTCAGGTCGGCGAGGCCGCCGGTAACCGCGTACCCGGCGGTCTGGGTGTTGCCCAGTTCCAGCACGTCCGGTGGGGAGTCCTCGGAGAGAGCGGTGGTGATCCGCTCCTGGACGCCGTTCCACTGCTGAACCTTCATCTCGACCTCGACGCCCTCGTGCTCGGCCTCGAACGCCTTGTTCAGCTCCTTGGACCACGCCTCGGGCGCCGATCCGTCCATGACCCACACTGTCAGGGTCTGCTTCCCGCCGTCCCCCGCACTGCCACCCTCGGTGCCGCAGGCGGTGGCGCCGGCCACCAGTGCAGCGGCCCCCACCGCCGCTATGAGCTTGCGCCTCACGCCGTCCTCCTCAATGGTGTACTCAATGGTGTAGACCAGTGCCCCGCAGCTTGGCCTAGACCTATAAGGGTGTCAACGGCCCGTGGAGCAGCCGTGCGTTCCGTTACCGGAACGACACCTGGCCCGGTACGTCCCACCGGGCCGGGCACGTGCCACGATGTGATCCGCAAGCGAGACGGAGGAGCCGGTGACGAACCCCGCGAAGAACGGGAACGGCGGGAACGGCGGGAACGGAAGCACCCGCACCGCGCGCGTGCCGAAGTACTACCGACTGAAGCGCCACCTGCTGGAGATGACCGAGACGCTGCCGCCCGGCACGGCCGTCCCCCCGGAGCGCACGCTCGCCGGTGAGTTCGACACCTCACGCACCACCGTGCGCCAGGCGCTCCAGGAACTCGTCGTCGAGGGGCGGCTGGAGCGCATCCAGGGCAAGGGAACCTTCGTCGCCAAGCCCAAGGTGTCGCAAGCCCTGCAACTGACCTCGTACACGGAGGACATGCGCGCCCAGGGCCTCGAACCCACGTCCCAGTTGCTGGACATCGGCTACGTCACCGCCGACGACCGCCTCGCCGCGCTCCTCGACATCACCGCCGGCGGACGGGTACTGCGGATCGAACGGCTGCGACTGGCCAGCGGCGAACCGATGGCGATCGAGACCACCCACCTGTCGCAGAAGCGCTTCCCCGCCCTGCGCCGCAGCCTGGTGAAGTACTCCTCGCTCTACACCGCACTCGCCGAGGTGTACGACGTGCACCTGGCCGAGGCGGAGGAGACCATCGAGACCTCGCTCGCCACCCCACGCGAGGCCGGACTGCTGGCCACCGACGTGGGCCTGCCGATGCTGATGCTCTCCCGTCACTCCAGGGACAGCGACGGCGAGCCGGTGGAGTGGGTGCGCTCGGTCTACCGCGGCGACCGCTACAAGTTCGTCGCCAACCTCCACCGCCCCGGCCGCTGACCGTCACGATCCGACCCGACGGCCGTCACCGCAGGCCGCTTTCCGTCACCGAAGCCGCCGACCTGGTGTGACGCGGCCCGGCCGGGCGGCGTGTTGTCCGTCCGTTATGCGGGAGGGGGTGACGCGGACCCGCCCGGATGGCTAGATTCCCGTGCACCGACCACGAGATCACTTCAGTCACGGACGGGAGCACCACCCATGTCACCACCCTCGAGCGCCGGGGAGATCCCCACCGTCACGCCCGCGCGCGCGACAGCCGCCGTGTGCCTTTTCATACCGTTCGTCGCGATGCTCTGGGTCGGCAGTTACGACTCGGTGGAGCCCACGTTCATCGGCATCCCGTTCTTCTACTGGTACCAGATGCTGTGGGTGCCGCTGTCCACCGTCCTGACCGTGTCCGCCTACCTGCTGGTGCGCAAGGACAACGCGGCCCGCCGCCGGCAGCACACGGGAGCCGAGGGGAGCGAGAAGGCATGAACGACGAGATCAACATCGTGACGCTGGGCGTCTTCGTCTTCTTCTTCGTCCTGGTGACGGTGATGGGCTTCCTCGCAGCACGCTGGCGCAGGGCGGCGCATACCGACAATCTCGACGAATGGGGCCTGGGAGGCCGCAGCTTCGGGACCTGGGTCACCTGGTTCCTGCTCGGCGGCGACCTCTACACCGCTTACACCTTCGTGGCCGTTCCCGCGCTGATCTACTCGGCGGGCGCGGTGGGCTTCTTCGCGGTGCCCTACACGATCCTGGTATATCCGCTGATCTTCCTCTTCCTGCCCCGCCTGTGGTCGGTCTCGCACCGGCACGGGTACGTGACCACCTCCGACTTCGTGAAGGGCCGCTTCGGCTCGCGCGGCCTGTCCCTGGCCGTCGCACTGACCGGCATCCTCGCGACCATGCCGTACATCGCGCTGCAGCTCGTCGGCATCCAGGCGGTACTGGACGTGATGGGCGTCGGCGGCGGCGCGTCGACCCACTGGTTCATCAAGGACCTGCCGCTGCTCATCGCCTTCGGCGTGCTGGCCGCGTACACCTACTCCTCGGGACTGCGGGCGCCCGCGCTGATCGCGTTCGTCAAGGACGCGCTGATCTACCTCGTCATCGCCGTGGCCATCATCTACATTCCGATCAAGCTCGGCGGCTTCGACGACATCTTCTCCAGCGCCGGGGAGAAGCTCTCCGAGAGCGGCGGCGCCCTGGTGACCAGCGCGGACGGCCACTGGGCGTACGCCACGCTGGCGCTGGGCTCGGCTCTAGCACTGTTCATGTACCCGCACGCGATCACGGCGACGCTGTCCAGTCGCAGTCGTGAGGTGATCCGCCGCAACACCACCATCCTGCCGATGTACTCGCTGATGCTGGGCCTGCTGGCGCTGCTCGGCTTCATGGGCATAGCGGCCGGCATCTCGCTGGACAACCCGCAGCTGGTGGTTCCGCAGCTGTTCGAGAACATGTTCCCGGCCTGGTTCGCGGGGGTGGCCTTCGCAGCCATCGGCATCGGCGCCCTGGTGCCGGCGGCCATCATGTCCATCGCCGCGGCGAACCTGTTCACCCGGAACATCTACCGCGACTTCCTCAAGCCCGACGCCACGCCGGAGCAGGAGACCAAGGTCTCCAAGATCACCTCGCTGCTGGTGAAGGTGGGCGCACTGGTCTTCGTCCTCACCCTGGACAAGACCGCGGCACTCAACTTTCAACTGCTGGGCGGTATCTGGATCGCGCAGACCTTCCCGGCCCTGGTCGGCGGCCTGTTCACGCGCTGGTTCCACCGCTGGGCGCTGCTCGCCGGCTGGGGGGCCGGCATGCTCTACGGCACGATCGCGGCATACAACGTAGCCAGTGCGAAGCAGGATCACTTCGGCGGCAGCACCGCCGACATCCCGATGATCGGCGAGATCGGCTACATCGGGCTGACCGCCTTCGTCCTGAACGCTCTGGTCACGGTGGTGCTGACACTCGTGCTGCGGGCCACCAGGGCTCCCGACGGCCACGACGAGACCCAGCCGTCCGACTACCGTGCGGACGCCGGCGACGCGGGCGTGAAGAAGGAGGTGCCCGCTCCCACTGCGGCGCCCTGACCCGCCGCGCGACTCCTCGGCCCGGACCGAGCACCCCACCGGCGGCCCCGCCTCCCGCTCCACCTGGGATGCGGGGCCGCACGCCGGTGGGGTGCGGCATGCTGGAGGACATGGATGTGACGATCAGGACAGCGCGTGAGGACGAGTACGACGCGGTCGGTGAGCTGACGGCCCGCGCGTACCTGGACGACCGGCTGCTGACCTACGGCGAGCAGGACCCGTACCTGGAGAAGCTGCGCGACGTGCCGCACCGCGCGCAGCACTCGCAGGTGCTCGTCGCCGTGGACGCCGGCACCGACGAGTTGCTCGGCACGGTGACCTTCGTCGGCGGGGGCGGGGAGTACGCGAACATCGCCCGGGCCGGCGAGGCCGAGTTCCGCATGCTCGCCGTCCGGCCCGCCGGGCGCGGGCGCGGTGTGGGCGAGGCGCTGGTCCGCGCGTGCCTGTCCCGGGCGCGCTCCCTCGGCCGCCGCACCGTGGTGCTCTCCAGCTCGTCGGACATGACCACGGCCCACCGGCTGTACCGGCGACTGCAGTTCGTGCGCACCCCGGATCGCGACTGGGAGCCTGTTCCGGGCCTGACCCTGAGGACGTTCGAGCTGGACCTGACGGGCTGACGGGCCGGGCCCCTTGCCGAGGCCTCGGCAAGGGGCCGCCGGGCCACCCGAACCCTACCACCGACACTAGATGTTGGGGTGCTCGCTCACAGCACCACAACATGTATGCTCGTGCTCGCTGTCGCCGCAGGGGAACCCGGTGCGAACCCGGGACTGTCCCGCAACGGTGTGCGGTGCCCCGCCCCGCTCTGCCGGGAGCCGGCAACGGCTGTGGGCGCGCCGCGAGTCCGAGCACCTGCCGACGGCGTCGTACACGTCCGGGCCCCGTGGGATGGGCCGGCGGACGCGAGGGAACGCACGCCTGCGGGCCGCCGTCGCCCTTCGCTCCGTCGTCCTCTCCCACCGGCCCCCGCCGAGCGAGGGAGAGCACGACACCGTGACCATCGCAACCGTGGCCGCAGCCGGCCCGGAGCCCGTTTCAGCCGCCCCCGGGCCGAACGGAGGCAGCACCGCGCTGGACCGGCTCCTCACCGAGCTGACCACCGACCTGCCCGCCGCGGACGGCACCCGGATCGCCGAAGCCGTACGGCGCGGCCGAGCACCCGCCGCCACCGCCGCGGACCTCCGGTCGCTGGCGACGGAGGCGGCGGCCGGACTCGTCGGCGAGGAACCGGCGTACGGCAGACTCGCCGCCCGGCTGCTGACGCTCACCGTGCGGGAGGAGGCGTCCGGCCAGGGTGCCACCTCGTTCTCCGCGTCGGTGGCGCTCGGTCACCGCGAGGGGCTGATCGCGGACGACACCGCCGAGTTCGTCGCCCTGCACGCCGCACGGCTGGACGGGCTGGTCGAAACCGCCCTCGCGGACGGCGCCGACGACCGGTTCGGCTACTTCGGCCTGCGCACCGTGCACTCCCGCTACCTGCTGCGCCACCCGACGACCCGCCAGGTCGTGGAGACGCCCCAGTACTTCCTCCTGCGCGTCGCCTGCGGCCTGGCGTCGGACCTCGGCGAACACGCCGTGGACGAGGTCGCGGAGCTGTACCGACTGACCAGTTCGCTGTCCTACCTGCCCTCCTCCCCCACTCTGTTCAACTCCGGCACCCGGCACCCGCAGATGTCCTCCTGCTACCTGCTGGACTCCCCCCGGGACGAACTGGACTCGATCTACGAGCGCTACCACCAGGTGGCCCGGCTCTCCAAGCACGCCGGCGGCATCGGGCTGTCCTGGTCCCGCATCCGGGCCCGGGGGTCGCTGATCCGCGACACCAACGGCCACAGCAACGGCATCGTGCCGTTCCTGCGCACCCTGGACGCCTCGGTCGCGGCGGTGAATCAGGGCGGCAGGCGCAAGGGCGCGGCCTGCGTCTACCTGGAGACCTGGCACGCCGACCTGGAGGAGTTCCTGGAGCTGCGGGACAACACCGGCGAGGAGGCCCGCCGCACCCACAACCTCAACCTCGCGCACTGGATCCCGGACGAGTTCATGCGCCGGGTCGCAGCGGACGCAGACTGGTCGCTGTTCTCCCCCGTGGACGTACCGGAACTGGTGGACCTGTGGGGCGAGGAGTTCGACGCCGCCTACCGCCGTGCCGAGCGTGAGGGAAAGGCGCTGAAGTCCCTCCCGGCCCGGCAGTTGTACGCCCGGATGATGCGCACGCTCGCACAGACCGGCAACGGTTGGATGACGTTCAAGGACGCCGCCAACCGCACCGCGAACCAGACCGCCGAGCGGGGACGCGTGGTGCACTCCTCCAACCTGTGCACCGAGATCCTGGAGGTGACCGACGACGACGAGACCGCCGTGTGCAATCTGGGTTCCGTCAACGTCGCGGCCCACCTGGGCGAGGACGGTGAGATGGACTGGGAACGGCTGGACGCCACCGTCCGCACCGCCGTGACGTTCCTGGACCGGGTGGTGGACGTCAACTTCTATCCGACCCGGCAGGCCGGGGGCTCCAACTCCCGCTGGCGCCCGGTCGGTCTGGGGATGATGGGACTGCAGGACGTCTTCTTCCGCCTGCGGCTGCCCTTCGACGGTCCGGCGGCACGGGAGCTGTCCACCCGCATCTCCGAGCGCATCATGCTGGCTGCCTACGAGGTCTCCGCCGACCTCGCCGAACGGCACGGCCCGCTGCCCGCCTGGCAGTCGACCCGCACCGCCCGCGGTGTGCTGCACCCGGACCACTACCCTCGGGCCGAACAGAGTTGGCCGGAGCGCTGGTCGGCGCTGCGGACCCGGATCGCCGCCACGGGGCTGCGCAACTCCCTGCTGCTGGCCGTCGCGCCGACGGCGACCATCGCCTCCATCGCCGGTTGCTACGAGTGCATCGAGCCGCAGGTGTCGAACCTGTTCAAGCGCGAGACCCTGAGCGGTGAGTTCCTGCAGGTCAACACCTACCTGGTGGACGAACTGAAGCGACTGGGCCGGTGGGACGAGACCACCCGGGAGGCGCTGCGTGAGGGGAACGGCTCCGTGCAGGAGCTGCCCGGGATCCCGGCGGACGTGCGGCACCTGTACCGCACCGCCTGGGAGATCCCGCAGCGGGCGCTGATCGACATGGCCGCGGACCGTACGCCGTACCTGGACCAGAGCCAGTCGCTCAACCTGTTCATGGCCGCGCCGACCATCGGCAAGCTCAGCTCGATGTACGCCTACGCGTGGCAGCGCGGCATCAAGACCACCTACTACCTGCGGTCGCGACCGGCCACCCGGATCGCACGGGCAGCGGGCTCGACGGCGGCACGAACCGCCGTACCCGCCCAGCCCGGCGACGCCCCGGACGAGGCCGCCGCCTGCTCCCTGGAGAACCCCGAAAGCTGCGAGGCATGCCAGTGACCGACACCACGGCCGACCCGGCCCGTTCGAAGAACCTGCTCGACCCGGGCTTCGAACTCACCCTGCGGCCCATGCGGTACCCGGAGTTCTACGACCGGTACCGCGACGCGATCAAGAACACCTGGACGGTGGAGGAGGTCGACCTGCACTCCGACGTCGCCGACCTCGCCACCCTCTCCCCCGGCGAACAGCACATGATCGGCCGCTTGGTGGCGTTCTTCGCCACCGGCGACTCCATCGTGGCTAACAACCTGGTACTCACGCTGTACAAGCACATCAACTCGCCGGAAGCGCGCCTGTACCTCTCGCGGCAGCTCTTCGAGGAGGCGGTGCACGTCCAGTTCTACCTGACGCTGCTGGACACCTACCTGCCCGATCCGGACGAGCGCACCGAGGCGTTCGCGGCGGTGGAGAGCATCCCGTCCATCCGGGAGAAGGCGCAGTTCTGCTTCCGCTGGATGGACGCCGTCGAGGAGACCGACCGGCTGGAGACGCAGGCGGACCGCCGGTGCTTCCTGCTGAACCTGATCTGCTTCGCGGCCTGCATCGAGGGACTGTTCTTCTACGGCGCCTTCGCCTACGTGTACTGGTTCCGCTCGCGCGGCCTGCTGCACGGCCTGGCCACGGGCACCAACTGGGTGTTCCGTGACGAGTCGATGCACATGTCCTTCGCGTTCGACGTGGTCGACACCGTGCGCCGGGAGGAGCCGGAACTCTTCGACGACGTACTGGAGAAGCAGGTCACGGCGATGCTGGAGGAGGCGGTGGAGGCCGAGTTGCAGTTCGCCCGCGACCTGTGCGGCGAAGGGCTGCCGGGCATGAACACCGGCTCGATGCGGGAGTACCTGCAGGCCGTCGCGGACCAGCGTCTGGTGCGGCTGGGCTTCCCCGCCCGGTACGGCTCGCGGAACCCGTTCTCCTTCATGGAACTGCAGAACGTCCAGGAGCTGACGAACTTCTTCGAGCGGCGCGCCTCGGCGTACCAGGTCGCCGTCGAAGGCTCGGTGTCCTTCGACGACGACTTCTGATCAGCCGGTTCCCGGACGTCAGTCGTTGGGGACGGTCTCGTAGCGCGGGGTGCCCTCGGCCATCTGCTCGAGGGCGTCCCTGCGCTCCCGCTTGGACAGCCGGTCGATGTACAGATACCCGTGCAGGTGGTCGGTCTCGTGCTGGAGGCAGCGGGCGAGGTACCCGGTGCCGCGCACCCGGATCGGCTTACCGTCGGCGTCCTGGCCGCGGACGACCGCGACGTCCGGACGGGCCAGTTCGGCGTACGCCGTCGGCACCGAGAGGCAGCCCTCGTTGGAGTCGTCCAGCGACCGCTGGTCGGCCGGCAGCTCCTCCAGCACGGGGTTGACGACGACGCCGACATGGCGGACGCCGTCGTCGTCGGGGCAGTCGTAGACGAAGACCTTGGCGTCGACGCCGATCTGGTTCGCGGCGAGGCCGACGCCCTCGGCTGCCCGCTGGCTGGCGAACATGTCGTCGATCAGTTGCGCCAGGTCGTCGCCGAAATCGGTGACGTCCCGGCACTCCGTGTGGAGGACCGGGTTGCCGACGACCGTGATCGGTCGGGCGGTGCCCCGCTCCCGGTACGCCTGCTCACGCTCCTCGCAGTCCTCGGTGTCGACCACGAACTCCTCAGCCGGCTCCGACCGGGTCTGATGCTGCTGCGACATGCCGCCGTACGCCTTCCTCACGTCCTCGGGGACCCCGCCCCGGGACCATCCGCCTGGGCCACACCGCGCGTCCCGCGCGGGATACGCCCTACAGGGTACGGGGGCCGCGCCCCGAGCGCCGTCACCTCCCGGCCGACGGTCCTCTCCCGGTCAGCAGACCTCTTCCAGGTCGCGCCACTGGCGGGTGTCCGGGCTGTCCGCGACCCAGCCGTCCAGCAGCCCGCGCACCAGGCCGGAGGGCGCGGCGATTCCGCACTCGCGTTCCGGAACCCACAGATCGCCCCCTCCACCGGCGGTCATGTGGCCGAGAGGCCCCGGGTGGCCGGGTGAACTGTGGTCGTGCGGGTCCTGATGCACGGAGCCGTCACCCTCGTCGCTCGGCATACTGCTCTCCGAACACGACCGGCACAGCAGCCGAACGGACGAGGACCAGTCCTCGGCGGCGAAACCGGCGTCGGCCGCGAGCCGTTCCAGGGCGTCCCGGTCGTCCTCCGCGGCGGCGTCCAGCAGCACCACCCAGGTGGGGACGGGGGAGGGCGCCCACAGCTCGATCTCGTCGAAGACCGGATACGCCGCTCCGGTGGAGGTGGTCCGTTCGCCGTGCGGAACGCCGTCATGCAGGACCACCTCGCCCCAGCGGCGCCCGGACGACGGCAACGGGATGCTCTGGACCTCCAGCCGGGCGGGGTCGATGCGGCGGCCCCACACGACTTCGGCCTCCCCCTCGGGGGAGAGCCGTAGGGCGGCGCTGCCCAGCTGCATACCGGTGGGCTCACCGGCGGCTACGGAGGAGTGTGCCTCGCCGGGCACCCGGAGGCCGTACGCCTGCCAGGCGCGTCGTGCCAGCGGCCAGTCCTGGAGCGCGGTGGCGGCGATGCCGACGTTCCACCAGTCGGGCGCGCCGGCGTCCCGGTCCAGCAGTGCGACGGCCCGCAGGCCCGCGCCGCGGGCCTGTTCCCAGTCGTGCCGGAACTTGTGCAGCAGTGCGAGGTTGAACCAGGACTCGGACAGCCACGGCTCGAGGTCCGCGGCACGGGTGAGCAGAGCGCCCGCGTCCTCGTAGCGCCCGTCGCCGATGAGCGTGAAAGCGCGGTCGGTCGCCTGCCGCCACGAGGCGGAGGGACGGTGCCGCACCTTGCCGAAGATCCTCACGATGTGCCGCCTGACTCCCGCCTGTCGCTGCGTGTTCGCCTCTTCGAGGGTGAGGCCCGCCCGCTTCCGGGACGGTTTCCCTCTCGCATCCAACCATGCCCACTCGGGTGCGCGCTCACTACCCGACGGGCGGACCCGGGGGCCTCCGTCCCGGCGGGCCGGTGGCCC
>KI547039.1:148530-149691 GCA_000497405.1 Streptomycetaceae bacterium MP113-05
CCCGGGCCCGCGCCGGCGGTGCCAGGGCCCTGGGCTGCGACCACGCGGGCGAGGGCCTCGACCACACGGGGGTCGTAGTCGCGGGCGGCGCCCAGCCGGAGCCGTTCGAGTACCCGGAGTGGACCGGTCACCGCGTCCTGGGCGGCGGCCAGGTCGTCGTATGCGTTGGCCACCCGCACGACACGTGCGGTGAGGGGCTGTTCACGCCACGGATCGGCCTGCCGTTCGACCACCAGGGCGACGTCCGGTGACACGCCGGTCTGCCGCACCACGGCGCCGCCCAGCAGTGCGATGCGGCGCCGCTCGGACTCCGCCAGGGGTTCCGTCGCCCCACCGGCGACCGGGTCGACCAGCGAGAGCTGGCCGATATCGTGCATCAGCGCGGCGTACTCCAGCACGGTGAGCTGCGGTTCGGTCAGCCGCAGTTCGCGTGCCACGGCACGGCTCAGAGCTGCCACCCGGCGAGCGTGCCCCTTCGGGGTGTAGCCCGCCACTTCGGTGGCCCGCGCCAGGGAGGCGATGGTCTGCCGGTACGTGGCGCGCACGGCGGCATGCCGGTGTACGGCGAACTGCACCAGCAGCAGTGGTACCCAGCACACGGGAAGCGCCCACAGGCCGCCCGCGCCCACCGCAAGGGCCAGCACGGCCCCGGTACCGGCCAGGGCGGGCACGATGCCGAAGGCGGCCCGCAACGCGTCGCTCAGCTCCGGCTGGAACAGCCGGCGCCGGCGGCCGGAACGGAGCGCGGCGGCGACCAGTGCGTCACCGCAGGCGCTCAGCGGCAGGACGACGAGAAGGAGCGCGGCGTGCCACGGTCCGGGACGTGCCGTCGCCTCCGCCCAGGCGTGCAGCGGCTGATAGCAGACGGCGGCAAACGCGACGGTCAGCAGACGCCGGGCCTGGGGGTCCAGCCGCAGCGCCCCCGTCCCACGGGCCGCGTGCGGCACCAGGCCGACGAGGGTTCCCGCGGCGACGACGGCCACCGTCTGGAGCACGTTGTGCACGGCCGGGCGGCCGTCGATCTCCCCCAGCAGCGCGTAGCCGAGCGCCGCAGCGGTGGCGAGCGGCCCGACCGGGTGGTCGCCGCCCGGCGGCCGGACGCGTACCGCCTCGCCCGCGGCGACAAGCACGGCGAACGCGAACGCGACCGACGGCTGGCTC
>KI547039.1:149701-150832 GCA_000497405.1 Streptomycetaceae bacterium MP113-05
GCGACGGCCCCGCCTCGGGCGGGCAGAGCCGCCTCCGGGTGCCGGGCGAGCAGGCGGGCCACGGAGCCCGCAGAACCTTCCCCGCGGTGCCGGCCCCCCGCGGAGTGACGGGCGGGTGCGTGCCGGGCGACGGGCCCGGGATCCGGTTCCCCCCGCGCGCCGTCCCCGGAAGGGTCGGCCGTGACCACCGGGGACCAGCCGTGCCGGTCCAGCGCCCGGACGAACGCGTCGACCATACGCGGGTCGAAGTGCGAGCCGGAGCAGCGGACGAGCTCGGCCACGGCCTCGGCTACCGGCCGCGCCCGCCGGTAGCTGCGGTGCGAGGTCATCGCGTCGAACGCGTCGGCCACCGCGACCAGCCGGGCCGGTTCCGGAATCCGGTGGCCCGCGAGCCCGTACGGATAGCCGGTGCCGTCCAGGCGCTCGTGGTGGTGCAGGATCGCCGACCGGGCCTCGCCCAGGAACCGGATTCCGCGGACCATCTCGTGCCCGTACTCGGGGTGCAGCTCCAGCACGCTGCGCTCCAGCGGGCTCAGCGGACCGGCCTTGCGCAGCAGCCTGGTGGGGACACCGAGCTTTCCCACGTCATGCAGGATGCCCGCGAGGCGCAGGGTCTCCGTCCGGTCGTCGTTCATGCCGAGTTCCCGGGCGATCAAGGCGGACGCACGGCCCACCCGTTCGCTGTGGCCGCGCGTGTAGCGGTCCTTGATGTCCACCGCCTGCACCAACGCCCGTACGGTCGCCCGGTGGGCGGCGCGCTCGCGCTCGTAGGCGGCGAAGACCCAGCAGTACAGCGCCATCGGCAGCAGCGTGAACAGGGCAGCGGCCGGACCGTACGGGCTGCGCCACAGGACGGCCGCCGACAGCGCGGCCGACACGTACACGCCCTGCGGGAGGAGGGTGGGGACGAGGCGACCGCGCCACGCCGTGCGCGGTGGGCACTTCTCGGCGGCGACCAGGATTGCGCCGTCGAGAGCGGTGAGCATCCCGCAGTGGACGAGCACGGAGACGGCCGCGGGGAGCAGCGCGGCGGGCAGTCCGGCTGCGGCGAGCGGCTCGCCGGGGGCGAGTCCCGGGGTCGCCCCGGGGAGCAGTACCGGCACCGTGGCGGCGGCGTATGCGGCCAGCGAC
>KI547039.1:150932-158835 GCA_000497405.1 Streptomycetaceae bacterium MP113-05
CGTGAGCAGCAGCGGGCCGCACAGCTCGGGCGGTGCGCCGCGCTCCCGGGTGTGCGCCGGACCCGTGCGCGGCCACCACCGGCCGGGCACGGCCTGGTGCGGCACGGTCTCCGCGGCGGTGTGGAGGGCGGCCAGCAGGCACAGCGCCGACCAGTCGGTACGGCCGGAATGCAGCAGCGCGGGTGAGGCACAGCCGAGGGCGGCGATCCCGGCGGCTGCGACGAGCACCCGTGCACCCCCGGAGAGCCCGGCAGCCCGTTCGCCCATGGCCCCTCCTCCCCGTGCGTCACAGGCCAGGGACGATAGGCGCGGCGGGCGGACGTGTACGGGGAGTGCCGGGTTTTCCCCCGGGCGGAGGGACGAGCATCACTCGTCCGAGTGCACTTCGCGCGGACAGAGGTTCGCCGTGCGCACGTGCTGCGCAACGGCCCGCAGCGTACTCAGCGAGCCGCGGTGCCGCCGTCGTGGCCGCTGCCGGTGGAGGCGGCCGACCCGGTTTCGGGGCCGCACTCGCCGGCCCGGATCCTCTCGATCCGCCCCATCACCTTGGACCGCAGGTCGGCCGGCACGTCGTCGTGCCCGCAGCAGCGCTTGACGAGCTTCTTGACCTCCTGCTCCAGTCCGTACTTCTCCAGGCAGGGCGAGCACTCGTCGAAGTGCACCTGGAACTTGGCGCAGTCATTCTCGGGCATCTCCTTGTCGAGATACTCGTAGAGATGGTCCAGGATCTCGGAGCAGTCCGTCTCGTGCGGCTCTCCGCAACTCATGAGCCCGAGCCTTTCCCGTCGTGCGACGCGTCCGTACCGGCACCGGCCGGAACGAGTCCGCGCTCTCGCGCGTAGTCCTCGAGCATGTCCCGGAGCTGGCGCCGGCCACGGTGCAGCCGGGACATCACGGTGCCGATGGGTGTCCCCATGATGTCCGCGATCTCCTTGTAGGCAAAGCCCTCGACGTCCGCGAGGTAGACGGCGATCCGGAACTCCTCGGGGATGTCCTGGAGGGCCCGCTTCACGTCCGAGTCCGGCAGGTGGTCCAGCGCCTGGGCCTCCGCGGAACGGAGCCCCGTCGACATGTGCGACTCGGCCTTGGCGAGCTGCCAGTCCTCGATCTCCTCCGCCGCGCTGCGCTGCGGTTCACGCTGCTTCTTGCGGTAGGAGTTGATGAAGGTGTTGGTGAGGATCCGGTAGAGCCACGCCTTGAGGTTGGTGCCCTCCCGGAACTGGTGGAACGACGCGTACGCCTTGGCGTAGGTCTCCTGCACCAGGTCCTCGGCGTCGGCCGGGTTCCGCGTCATACGGAGGCCGGCGGAGTACATCTGGTCCAGGAACTGCAGTGCGTCACGCTCGAAGCGCGCGCTGCGCTCCGCCGCCGACTCCTGCTGCTCCGCGCCGGGCGTGCTGTCGTCCGTGCCGTTGCCGGTGTCGGTGACCGGACCCACCTCCTCCGTTGCTCCTGCGGGCACGACCGAGTACCCGTCTGAACCGGAGAATAGACGACGGCCCGCTGCCCCTGTCGCCGGATCTCCGGCGCCACCGGCCAGCGCAAGCGTGGCCCAGTCCAGGTCAGCGGCCTGGGGACGCTGCGGGCAAGCGACAGAACCCATGTGGGCGGCTTCCTTTCGAATGTGGCGTGCACCCTTCGTACGCGGCGTTCACCACCGCAGGCGGAACAACAGTCAGACCTCGCCCGGCATTCCCCGTGCGAGCCACTCGTTAACGGCCGCGGTGATCCCGCCGAGTGCCTCCTGCTGGGAGACGGAGGCCTTCTTGGGCACGGCGAAGCCGTGGTCGCCGGCGGGGACCGGGACCGGTCGCACACCGGCGGGGAACTCGTCAGGCCGACCGAAGGGGTCGCGTTCGCCCTGCACGACCAGGACGGGCACACCCGCGCCGGTCAGCTCCTCTGCCCGGGACTTCTCCGGCCTGCCGGGCGGGTGCAGCGGGAAGGACAACGCGAGCGCCGCCGCAGCACCCAGTCCGGCGGCCGTACGGCAGGCGACCCGGGCGCCCGCGCTGCGCCCGCCCGCGACCAGCGGCAGCCCCTCCGCCCTCGTTCGCAGCGTCGGCCAGAGCGCGGTCCAGACGGTGTCCAGCGCCTTCGGTGCAGGTGCCACCTTCTTGCCGGCGACCCGCCAGGGCTGCTCGACCAGCGCGACGCTTGTGCCGTGCGGCGGCAGCTCCCCGGCGAGCGCCTGGAGGTCCCGGGCCTCGATGCCGCCTCCCGCTCCATGGCCGAGGGCGAGGACGCGAAGCGGTTCGGCGGCGCGGTACCAGGTGATGCGGGCGTCCCCGGCGGGGGTGGTGACGGTTTCACGTGCGGACATGGCGCCATTCTCCCCGCCACGCGGCCCGGGCCACGGGCCGAAACGGGTCAGAACAGCGTCGGCTCGGTGGGCGCCTCGACCTCCTCCACCAGCTCGGGCCCGTTGTTCCGCACGTTGCTCACGTCCGTCGACACCGGGTGGGCCCGCAGCATCCCCGCGAGCGGGGGCGTGAGCAGGCCGCGCACGTCGTCCGGATCCGTCCGCGACGGGTCCAGCCAGGCGTCCCACCTGTCCGGTGTCAGCACCAGCGGCATCCGCGGGTGAATGTCGGCGAGCGACTGCGGCCCGGCGTCCACCTCTCCGGTGGCGCCTGCCAGCAGGCCCGTCTCGGCAGCGGTGGTCACCACCGTGCACGTCACCCACCAGGCGCGAGGGTCGTCGTCACTCCGCGTGCGGTCACGCCAGAACTCGTACAGGCCAGCCATCGCCATCACGGCGCCGTCGGCGGGCGTGACGAAGTAGGGCTGCTTGCGGGGCCGCTTCCGCTTCCCCTCCTGCTCCAGGTCCAGCTCCTTGTCCCCGGTCAGCCACTCGAAGTATCCGTCGGCGGGCAGCAGGCAGCGGCGCACGGCGAAGGGCTTCCGGTAGGCGGACTTCTCGTGCACCGTCTCCGACCGGGCATTGATCATCTTCGCGCCCACGTCCGGTGACTTCGCCCACCCGGGCACCAGTCCCCAGCGCAGCGCCCGCAGCTGCCGGACCGGGCCGGGGTCGTCCGACCCCCTCTCGGGCCGGTCCAGCACCGCGTACACGTCCTTGGTCGGCGCCACGTTCCAGTCCGGTTGCAGAGCCTCCTCCGGCTCCCACTTCTGCACGTCGAAAAGCCCGACGAGATCCTCGGGCCTCCTGCTGGCCGCGTACCGTCCGCACATGAGTGCAAGACTGCCACGGCACGCCGACAACGGGGCCGTGCGCGTCGGCGGGGACCGCACGCACGCCCGAGGGGCCAGGGGAGGCACGTCACAGCATGGACACCGCTCGCAGCACGGACAGCATCACCGACCTGTGGGACCAGGTCGTGGGCACCCAGCCCGATCCGGACCTGTGGGTGGTTCTCGTCACGGCGGCCGTCGCCCTCGCCGCGGTCGCGCCGCACCGGATATGGCGGCTGTCGCGGAACGCGGTGACCATCGCCCACGAGGGCGGGCACGGGCTGACCGCGCTGCTCACGGGCCGCCGCCTGGACGGCATCCGGCTGCACTCGGACACCTCCGGTCTCACCGTCTCGCGCGGCAGGCCGCACGGCATCGGCATGGTGCTCACCGCCTCCGCGGGCTACACCGCTCCCCCGCTGCTCGGCCTGGGCGGCGCCTGGCTGCTCGCCGCGGACCACATCACGTTGCTGCTCTGGGGCGCCACGCTGCTGCTCGTCGCCATGCTGGTGATGGTCCGCAACGCGTACGGCGTGCTCACCGTCGTCCTCGCGGGCGGTGCGTTCCTGCTGGTGTCGTGGCTGACCGGGCCGCAGGTGCAGGCGGCGTTCGCCTACGGGGTGGTCTGGTTCCTGCTGCTGGGCGGCGTACGGCCGGTCTTCGAACTGCAGTCGAAACGGCGGACGGGCGGTGCCCCGGACTCCGACGTCGACCAGCTGTCCCGGCTGACCCACGTGCCCCCGGTGCTGTGGCTGCTGCTCTTCCACGCCGTGTCGCTGTGCTCCCTCGCGGGCGGCGGGCGGTGGCTGCTGGATCTCTGAACCGGCGGGGTCGAGGGCCCGCCGGTTCAGAGATCCAGCAGCCACCGCGCCGTGCAGGGGGAAGGAGCCCCTGGGCTCGTCCGCACCTCGTGCCCAGCCTCTAGACGAGTAGTTCCGAATGCTGACGGTGCGTTCGGGAGTGCAGAGAGGGCGTCCAAGATCGTTGTGTGACGAACGAAGACTTGGACGCCCTCATCACTGGACTGTACGTGAAGATCGACGATGGGATCGGAGGGACCCGATGGCTGGGCAGGCCACCGCAGCTGAGCGACTCCGAGCTGGTTTGTCTGGCGGTCGTCCAGGCTCTGCTGGGCTTCTCCTCCGAGGCGCGCTGGCTGCGTTTCGCCCGCAACAACCTCAGCGCGATGTTCCCATACCTGCCCGGGCGGCCGGGATACAACAAGCGGCTGCGGGCCGCGTTGCCCCTGGTCAAACAGGCGATACGACTGCTGGCGACAGACACCGACTTCTGGTTCGACAACCACTGGATCGTCGATTCCACGCCGGTGCCGTGCGGGATGTCGCGGCCGACGGTGAAGCGGTCGGAGCTGGCCGGCTGGGCCGGATACGGGTACTGCGCTTCCCACTCCCGGTTCTACTGGGGCCTGCGGCTGTTCCTGGTCTGCACCCCGACGGGCATGCCCATCACCTGGGCCCTGGCCAGCCCGAAAATCGACGAGCGGGAAGTACTGGCCGCGATGCTGGACCGCGAGCCACATCTGGCCGCCGACCGCCGCGGCCTCCTCATGATCGCCGACAAGGGCTTCGCCTCCAAAGAGTTCGAGACCGACCTCGCCTTCCGCGACATCGAGCTGCTCCGTCCGTCCTTCAAACGGGAGAAGTCCCGCAAGGGCGAGTCCCTGCTGAAGTCGGTGCGTCAGCTGATCGAGTCGGTCAACGACACCCTCAAAGGGCAGCTCGACCTGGAACAGCACGGCGGGCGGACTTTCGAGGGCGTCGCCGTCCGCGTCGCCCAGCGGATCCTCGCGATGGCCTCGGCCATCTGGCACAACCACAAGACCGGGGCCACAGTGCTGCGGTCGCTGACCGCATTCGATCACTGAGCACATCGGAACTACTCGTCTAGAGTTGGGGCCATGACCGAGACCACCGGCCGCCCCGTCGCGGACCCCGCCCTCTGGCCCGCCCCGCTCGCCGCGGACCCCGTGGACGCGACCGTGACCGTGCCCGGCTCCAAGTCGGTCACCAACCGGGCCCTGGTGCTCGCCGCACTGGCCTCCGAACCGGGCTGGCTGCGCCGCCCGCTGAGGTCCCGCGACACCCTGCTGATGGCGGACGCACTGCGCGCCATGGGAACCGAGATCGAGGAGACCGCCTCCTCCAGCACCGCGCCGGTGAGCGGGCCCGCGAGCAGCGGCGAGGTGTGGCGGGTCGTCCCGGCAGGGCTGCACGGCCCGGCCACCGTCGACGTGGGCAACGCCGGCACCGTGATGCGCTTCCTGCCGCCCGTCGCGTCCCTCGCCGACGGTCCGGTGCGCTTCGACGGCGACCCGCGGTCGTACGAACGACCGCTGCACGGCGTGATCGACGCGCTGCGCACGCTGGGCGCGCGGATCGACGACGACCGCCGGGGCGCGCTCCCGTTGACCGTGCACGGCGCGGGCTCCCTGGTCGGCGGCGGCGTGGACGTCGACGCCTCCTCCTCGAGCCAGTTCGTCAGCGCACTGCTGCTGTCCGGGGCGCGCTTCAACCAGGGGGTCGAGGTCCGGCACATCGGCGGGCGGCTGCCGTCCGTGCCGCACATCCGGATGACGGTGGAGATGGTGCGCGCGGCCGGCGCACAGGTCGACGCACCCGAGGACGGCGGCGCGCCGAACGTATGGCGGGTGACGCCGGGAGCTCTGCTCGGCCGCGACGTCACGGTCGAGCCGGACCTCTCCAACGCACAGCCGTTCCTCGCCGCGGCGCTGATCACCGGCGGCCGGGTCACGGTCCCCGACTGGCCGCGCCGCACCACGCAGGCAGGCGACGCGCTGCGGGAGATCCTCACCGCCATGGGCGGCGCGTGCGCTCTGGACGACGGCGGCCTGACCCTCACCGGCGGCGCCCGGGTGCACGGCATCGACATCGACCTCGGCGAGGTCGGCGAACTGACTCCCGGCATCGCCGCCGTGGCCGCTCTCGCCGACGGCGAGTCGGTGCTGCGCGGCGTCGCACACCTGCGGCTGCACGAGACGGACCGGCTGGCCGCGCTCGCCAAGGAGATCAACGGTCTCGGCGGCGACGTCACCGAGACCGAGGACGGTCTCCGCATCCGCCCGCGTCCGCTGCACGGCGGGGTCTTCCACACCTACGACGACCACCGGCTGGCGACGGCCGGCGCCGTCCTGGGCCTGGCGGTGCCCGGCGTCGAGGTGGAGAACGTCGCGACGACGGCGAAGACGCTCCCCGACTTCCCCGAGCTGTGGCACGGCATGCTCGGGCGGGCGGCGCCGGGATCCGCCGGTGCTCCGGCCGACCCTGCGGCGAAGGTGTAGAGGACGACCGGAATGCGCCGCTACGGCAAGCACACCGACGAGGACGACATCCGGATCCGCCCCGACCGGCGCGGCAGCCGGCCGCGCACCCATCTGCGTCCCAAGCACGAGGACGCCTCCGAGGGCCTCGTCCTCACCGTCGACCGCGGGCGGCTGACCTGCCTCGTCGACGACCGCACCCTCACGGCGATGAAGGCCCGCGAGCTGGGCCGCAAGGGCGTGGTCGTGGGTGACCGGGTGGCGGTCGTGGGCGACCTCTCCGGGGCCAAGGACACCCTCGCCCGCATCGTGCGGGTCGAGAAGCGTGCTTCGGTACTGCGGCGCACCGCGGACGACGACGACCCGTACGAGCGGGTCATCGTCGCCAACGCCGACCAACTGGCGATCGTCACGGCACTCGCGGATCCGGAGCCGCGGCCCCGCCTCATCGACCGCTGTCTGGTCGCCGCGTTCGACGCGGGACTCGACCCGCTGCTCGTGCTCACCAAGTCCGACCTGGAACCCGCCGGCCCGCTGTTGGAGACCTACGCCCCGCTGGGCGTGCGCTACGTGGTCTGCAACCGCGACGAACTGACGGGACACGACGCCGCCGAGCGGGTGCGCGACCTGCTGTACGGGCGGAGCACGGTGTTCGTCGGCCACAGCGGTGTCGGCAAGACCACGCTGGTCAACGCACTCGTACCGGACCGCCGGCGGGCCACCGGCCACGTCAACGCGGTGACCGGACGCGGGCGGCACACCACCACCTCCGCCCTGGCGTTGCCGCTGCCCGGCGGGCGCGGCTGGGTGATCGACACGCCGGGGGTCCGTTCCTTCGGCCTGCACCATGTGGACGCGGGGCGCGTCATGCAGGCCTTCCCCGACCTGGAGCCCGGTAC
The DNA here is from genome assembly GCA_000497405.1 of Streptomycetaceae bacterium MP113-05. GTDB lineage: Bacteria > Actinomycetota > Actinomycetes > Streptomycetales > Streptomycetaceae > Streptomyces. The sequence goes on from KI547039.1 coordinate 158,325, forward strand.
GGAAGGATGCCCCCGGGCGTGCAGCCACGACGAGCCGGAGTGCGCGCTCGACGCATGGGTCGCCGACGGCCGTGCGGAACCCGCCCGCCTCTACTCCCTGCGCCGTCTGCTCGCCACCCGCGAGCTGCGCGAGGGCGACTGACACGGCCCGCGGGACGTCACACCACGGCACGCCCCCTGAGGACGACGGCGGCCCGCGGTCACAGCAGGGCGCGCGTGACCTGACGGACGCGACGGCAGGCTTCGTCCTCCGCGCCGGGGGTGACGGGAGCGACCAGGTAGGACAGGGTCAGGCGCAGCCCCGCCTCACAGGCGAGGTACAGCTGCTCGGCGTCCGCCGTGGCGGACGCACCTCCGGCCCCGGTCCCGGCGTCACGGCGGGGGCCGACTCCCACCGGGCCGCTGCCGGCCTCCGCCGGGCCGGCCGTCAGCGCGACGGCGATCCGCCGTGAGAGCTGCGCCGTGAGCTGCGTAGGCGTGTCCGGCCGCCCGCGTGCGGCGGGGGGGGGGG
>KI547039.1:159045-181938 GCA_000497405.1 Streptomycetaceae bacterium MP113-05
CGCGAGCCCGGCCGACGGGTCCGCTCCTGCGCGGGCCGCGTGCGCCGCGACGGCGACGACGGCGTGCAGGAAGGCCTCCACCCGACGCTCGACCATCACCCGGCCGAGCCCGTCCTTGTTGCCGAACTCGTTGTAGAGGGTCTGCCGTGAGACCTGGGCGCTCGCCGCGAGGTCCACCATCCGTACGCCCGCCCACGGCCGGGTGACGACGGCCGCATGCGCGGCGGCGAGCAGGCTCTCCCGTGCGGTCGGCATGCCCACCTCCGTGCGGCAGTGCGGTGTGTGGCGGGCACAGAATCGACGGGCCCGCGGGGACTGTCAACATGTGCCGCGGACGCACGCGGATGGCCACGCTCGTGTGGCCGCCCTCCGGGGTGGTCGATACTGTTCGCACATGCCGGACTACCACGATGACCTACGCCTCGCCCACGTCCTGGCCGACTCCGCCGACGCCACGACCATGGAACGGTTCAAGGCCCTCGACCTGAAGGTCGAGACGAAGCCGGACATGACTCCGGTGAGCGAGGCGGACAAGGCCGCGGAGGAGCTGATCCGCACGTCGCTGCGGCGGGCGAGGCCGCGGGACGCGGTGCTGGGTGAGGAGTTCGGCACCGAGGGGCACGGTCCCCGGCGGTGGGTCATCGACCCGATCGACGGCACCAAGAACTACGTGCGCGGTGTACCCGTGTGGGCGACGCTGATCGCGCTCACCGAGTTGACGGAGGAGGGCGACCATCCGGTGGTGGGCCTGATCTCCGCCCCGGCGCTGCACCGCAGGTGGTGGGCCGTACAGGGCGGTGGCGCCTACACGGGGCGCAGCCTGTCGCAGGCCACCCGGTTGCACGTGTCCCGCGTCGGCAGGGTCGCGGACGCGTCGTTCGCCTACTCCTCGCTCTCGGGCTGGGAGGAACGCGGAATGCTGGGCGGCTTTCTCGAACTGACCCGGTCCTGCTGGCGCACCCGCGCGTACGGCGACTTCTGGCCGTACATGATGGTCGCGGAAGGTTCGGTGGACATGTGCGCGGAACCGGAACTGGCGCTCTGGGACATGGCGGCCAGCGCCGTGATCGTCAAGGAGGCGGGGGGCCGGTTCAGCGGCCTGGACGGGAAACCCGGACCGCACAGCGGGAACGCGGCGGCGTCGAACGGCCTGCTGCACGACGACCTGCTGGCCCGGCTGACGGTCTGAGGGCCGGTCGCGGGGACAGCCGCCGGGAGGGGCCCGGCCGGAGGGCGTGCGCCTGCGGGCGGGCGCCCTCTTGTGGTGCCGGGAGCGGCGTGTGAGCATGAAGACTCGAATGCTTGTGACCTTGTGAAATCCTTCGCAAGGTGCCACCGGCCAAGAAGGGCTCCCATCATGCCCACCCTCGTACAGGACGCCATGAGCACCGTGGTCCTCACCATCGGCCCCACCCACTCACTGCAGCAGGCTGCAGGGCTGATGTCGGCCCGACGGGTCGGCGCCGCGGTGGTCCTCGACCCCGACGGCAGCGGCATCGGCATCCTCACCGAGCGGGACATCCTCAACTCGGTGGGCGCCGGCCAGGATCCCTCACGGGAGACCGCGCAGGCCCACACCACCACCGACGTCGTCTTCGCCGCGCCCCGGTGGACGCTGCACGAGGCGGCACAGGCGATGGCGCACGGCGGATTCCGCCACCTGATCGTGCTGGACGACCAGGAGCCGGTCGGCGTCGTGTCCGTGCGCGACGTCGTCCGCTGCTGGTCCGGAATCCCCGACACGTACGACGCGACGGTGGCCGCGAGCTGACCGGTCCGGCTGACCGCCCGCGTGGTGCAGGGGAGCCGTACGAGAGGTGTCGCGCCCGGAGCGCTCGACGCCGCAGCAGCCACCTGCGGGACGCCCGCGGAAGAGAGCGCCGTCGCGGACCGATGGCGGACCCCGAGGGACGGGGCACCGGGTTCGCCCCGGCGTGGGAGGCGGTGATGCCCTAGACGAGTAGTTCCGATGTGCTCAGTGATCGAATGCGGTCAGCGACCGCAGCACTGTGGCCCCGGTCTTGTGGTTGTGCCAGATGGCCGAGGCCATCGCGAGGATCCGCTGGGCGACGCGGACGGCGACGCCCTCGAAAGTCCGCCCGCCGTGCTGTTCCAGGTCGAGCTGCCCTTTGAGGGTGTCGTTGACCGACTCGATCAGCTGACGCACCGACTTCAGCAGGGACTCGCCCTTGCGGGACTTCTCCCGTTTGAAGGACGGACGGAGCAGCTCGATGTCGCGGAAGGCGAGGTCGGTCTCGAACTCTTTGGAGGCGAAGCCCTTGTCGGCGATCATGAGGAGGCCGCGGCGGTCGGCGGCCAGATGTGGCTCGCGGTCCAGCATCGCGGCCAGTACTTCCCGCTCGTCGATTTTCGGGCTGGCCAGGGCCCAGGTGATCGGCATGCCCGTCGGGGTGCAGACCAGGAACAACCGCAGGCCCCAGTAGAACCGGGAGTGGGAAGCGCAGTACCCGTACCCGGCCCAGCCGGCCAGCTCCGACCGCTTCACCGTCGGCCGCGACATCCCGCACGGCACCGGCGTGGAATCGACGATCCAGTGGTTGTCGAACCAGAAGTCGGTGTCTGTCGCCAGCAGTCGTATCGCCTGTTTGACCAGGGGCAACGCGGCCCGCAGCCGCTTGTTGTATCCCGGCCGCCCGGGCAGGTATGGGAACATCGCGCTGAGGTTGTTGCGGGCGAAACGCAGCCAGCGCGCCTCGGAGGAGAAGCCCAGCAGAGCCTGGACGACCGCCAGACAAACCAGCTCGGAGTCGCTCAGCTGCGGTGGCCTGCCCAGCCATCGGGTCCCTCCGATCCCATCGTCGATCTTCACGTACAGTCCAGTGATGAGGGCGTCCAAGTCTTCGTTCGTCACACAACGATCTTGGACGCCCTCTCTGCACTCCCGAACGCACCGTCAGCATTCGGAACTACTCGTCTAGAGGGGCAGCCGCGTGGTCCGGCATCACCGCCTCCTCCCGTACTGTTTCGGTTGGGCCGGGTGCCGCCCCCGTCCTCCACCGGTCCTTCGCCGGTACCACCTGGCACAGGTCAGAAGCTGTGTCTTCCCGGCGCCCGAGTACTCCAGCTGGCTTTTGTAGGGGTTTCGAGAACGTCTGTCGCTCACGATCCGCCGTGCGGCGAGGATCGCTGCACGGCGCTGTGACGACGAGTGTGAGGGGCGACTGTGGCTCGGCTGGGCTTGGATGTGCAGGTCGTCTCGCACGAGCTTGCCAGGAGTTACCGGAACGTACGGTTTTTCCGGACCGCGCATCTGGGCCGGCCCCGCATGGTGGCGGGGTGGCTCACGGGCACGGTGGGGCCGGTACTGCTCGCGGCGGTGCTGATAGGGACCGGTTCCGGGCTGGGACTCGCCAATGAGGCGCTGTTGTTCCTGAGTCTGACGGTGGCCGCTGCACTCCTCGGCGGGTTTCTGCCCGCGCTGGCCTCCGCGGTTGTGGGTTCTGTGCTCCTGAACTACTTCTTTGCTCCTCCGCTGCGCGCATGGGCCGTCGCCGAGCCGGTGGACGTTCTGACCCTCGTCGTCTTCGTCAAGGTGGGCCTGTCGGTGGCGGCGCTGGTGGATGCGGCCGCCCGCCGCACACAACAGGCCGCCCGGCTGCATGCGGAGGCCGACACGTTGAGCTTTCTTGCCAGCAGTCTGGCGCGCGGTGAGGCGGAACTGCCTGCGCTGCTGGAGCACGTTCGTGAGACTTTCGCGATCGAGTCCGTTGCCTTACTGGAACGGAGTGAGGGCCGAAAGCGCTGGGTATGTGCCGACGCAGTGGGACCTGTGCCGGCGGCCCGCCCGGAGGATGCCGACATGGAGGTGCCCGCAGGTGAGGGGCTGGTCCTGACGTTGCGTGGCCGCACCCTCCCCTCCGGGGACCGTCGAGTCCTCGGCGCGTACGCAGCCCAGGCAGCCGTGGCACTGGAACGCCGGCGTCTGCGAGCTGAGGCCGAACAAGCGCGTCGTCTGGAGGAGGCGAACCGTCTGCGTACCGCTCTGCTTGCCGCGGTCTCACATGATGTGCGTACCCCTCTGGCGGCGATCAAGGCCTCGGTGACTTCCTTGCGGGCCGACGACATCGCCTGGTCGGAGGAGGACGAGGCAGAGTTACTCGCCGCCGTGGAAGAGGGCGCCGACCGGCTCGCCCACCTGGTCGGCAACCTCCTGGACATGAGCCGGCTACACACCGGAACCGTGGTGCCGCTCATCGTCGAGATCGATCTCGACGAAGTGGTGCCGCCGGCACTCAAGGGCGTTCCCGAGGACGCCGTCATACTCGACATTCCCGAGGGGCTTCCGATGGTCGCCGCCGACGTCGGGCTCCTGGAACGCGTCGTGGCGAATGTCGTCGAGAACGCAGTGAAGCACAGTCCGCCCGGACAAGCGGTCCTGCTGTCTGCGAGCGTTCTGGACGACTGTGTCGAACTGCGTACCGTCGACCGGGGTCCCGGCGTTCCCGACTCCCTGAAGGAAGAGATCTTCGAGCCTTTCCAGCGGGACGCCGACGCGACGCGCGGTAACGGCGTGGGGCTGGGGCTGGCCGTCGCCCGCGGTTTCGCCGAGGCCCAGGGCGGCACACTCACCGCAGAGGGCACCCCCGGCGGAGGGCTGACCATGGTGCTGACCTTACGGACACCGCCCGGAAGGCGGCCCGTTGGCACCGGTCATTCGACGAAGGCGACCTCGTGACCCGGTCTCCGGAACGCTCACAGCTCACGGCAGCCGAGGGAACCGCACCGCGTGTACTGATCGTGGACGACGATCCGCACCTTGTGCGCACGCTCACGGTCAGTTTGCGGGCCCGCGCCTATCACGTCGACACCGCCCGGGACGGGGCGACGGCCCTGGACATGGCCACCGGCCACTCTCCCGACGTAGTCGTCCTCGACCTCGGACTGCCCGACACGGACGGCGTCGAGATCATCCGGTGTCTGCGTGGCCGGAGCCAAGTGCCGATCATCGTCCTCTCGGCTCGCCATGCATCCAAGGAGAAGGTCGACGCCCTGGACGCCGGAGCCGACGACTATGTCACCAAACCCTTCGGGATGGACGAGCTCCTCGCCCGGCTGCGGGCGGCTGTCCGCCGAACCAAGGCCGCGGGCACCGAGGAAGCCGCCGTCGAGACGGAGAGTTTCCGTATCGACCTCGCGGCCAAGAAGGCCAGCCGCGCCGGGGAGAGCGTACGGCTGACCCCGACCGAGTGGCATGTCGTGGAGGTGCTGACCCGTCGGCCGGGCAGGCTGGTAAGCCAGAAAGACCTCCTGCAGGAGGTCTGGGGGCCCGCCTACGAGGCGGAGACGCACTACCTGCGTGTCTACATGGCCCAGCTGCGCCGCAAGCTGGAAGCCGATCCGTCCCGTCCGCGTCACTTCGTCACCGAACCCGGCATGGGATATCGCTTCGAGCCATAGCCTCTGGCCGTGCGGGCGGCGCGGAGTGTTCATTAATTACTGCACGTTCGATACGATCGATCCATGCAGATCGACGTGAGTGCGGTGTTCCCGGACCCTGGCCTGGTCGTCGTCGCGCTCGCTGCCGTGGCGCTCGACGGGCTGGTTCCCGTCCTGCCGAGTGGCAGCCTGGTCGTTGCGGCCTCCCTGTTCACCGCGGGACACCCGCCGGCCGTCGGCTTCCTGGTGATGGGCGTCGCGGTGGCCTCCTTCCTCGGCGACCTGACGGTCGTCGCCCTCGCCCGCAAAGGCTTCGGCCGGATCCAGGCAGGCCTGGCCCGACATTCCGCACTCGCCTCGGCCAGCCGGCTACTGGTGGACCGCTCCGGCAGGCGGATGGGACCGGCCACGGTATTGGCACGGTTCGTGCCGGCCGGGCGGACGGCGCTGAGAATGACCTTGGGCGGTTCCGCCGCCACACGGGCCAGGTACCTGCGATGGTCTGCGCTGGGAAGCCTGCTGTGGGCCGGCTACCTGGTAGGCCTCGGTGTCCTCAACAGCCTCTGGCTGGAGGAACAGGGGGTGAGTTTCGCAGTCTCCGTCTGCGCGGCCCTGGCGATCAGCACCTGCCTGGTCGGCGGGCTGCGGCGTGGCAGCCGTGGCGCGGCCCCGGCAGACCTCGGCCGACAGCAGGAGCGAGAATGCCACCCCACCGGGGCGGCCTCACGGTCGGGGCGTCGAAGTGCCCGAATGCACCGGCGGGGCACGGTGACGGACAGGTCGCAGCTGCATCGGCAGACCTGTGACGGCCGACCGCAGTCCGTGGTCGCCGGCACCAGACCCGGAGGCCGGGCACCGGCAATGCGGTCGGGCGGCTGCACCCATGGTCCGCCCCCGGAGGAGGAAAACGCGCCGTGGCGCGGGTTCAGGCATTGCGGCCGTCGGCCTGCTCGCTCTCCCACCTCTTCCACAGCACCGGCATCTCCCTGGCAAGCCAGGCGTAGAAGTCGTGCATGCTCTGCAGGCGCTCTTTGCGCTGTGGCGGGGAGTCCTCGATGATGGCCAGGCCCTGCTCGGTGATGTCGACGAACGACTGGTAGTGCTCCGCCTGACTCTTGGCCAGGGCAGGCCATACACCTTCTTTGATGCGGTAGTAGTCCCGGCGCTCGCCCGGGCGTGAGATCTTGTCGACCATGCCGCTCGGCACGAGGAACCGGGTAGCAGCACTGACCGAGCCTTTACTGGCCTGGAGAACCTCGACCATGTCGCCGGCAGTCTGCTCCACCGGGTCACAGATCAGCAGCCAGGCGAGAACACGCCCGGCCATACGGAACAGCCCTTGGCGCTCGAGACTGATGGCGGCGTCCTCCACGAAGGCGAGTTCATCCGCGGTGGCCATGGTCCTACCCTGTACACCCTGTTCCATCCGTTCAGCATACACCGAACTCTCGGAACCGGGCACGCCTCGGAGAACGGCAGAGGCAGCACCCTCGACACGCACGCCACCCTTGCGCTTGTCCCACCGACTGCCTGCTGTGACTCTTGACCCGAGCGCGCCCGTACCCGTGACCATCGGTATCGCCCAGGACGGTATCGCCGTCATCTGCATCGCCGTGTTGCCCCCCGTGGAACGAGTGCCTGCCGGTGGCGTCACCGTTCGTCACCCGCTTTCCGTGCGGCAGCACGAACGACCTGCGGCTACCAACTGACAGATCCGTCATGACCCAGCCCCCTGCACGCACCGACGGCAGCCGTGCCCCTGTACATCTACGGGTCGTCACCGCCGTCCCAGGGCTTGATCAAGTTCCGTGAGGGTCGGGGTTGTTGAGGATGCCCAGGAGTGGGAGGGCTCGTTCGGGCTGGTCGCGGATTGCGCGGGTGGTCTTGGCGATGTTGGCGGCTCCGAGGGTTTTGAGCAGGCCGATGGCGAGGTTGCGGAGGGTGGCCATGGCGCGTGGTGCGGTGCCGGTGTGGAGGGTGGAGGCGTCCTCTGCGTAGGTGACGTCTCTGACGTGGTGGAGGGCTTCGATGCTCCAGTGGCCGCGGACGGCGGCGGCCAGTTCGGCGGGGGTGGTCTGGTGGGCGTCGAGGCTGGTGACGGCGTAGACCGTCTCACGACTCTCGCGTCGGCCGGTCTGCAGGCGACGGCGGTGGACGCGGAGGGCGAGGTGGGCGTGGGGGAAGGCGATTCCGCCGAGTTCGTCGGCGATGCCGCAGGTCTTGATGGAGCGGGATTCGTGGCGGCCGTGTCCGGTGGAGGATGTGGTGTGCTGGACGGGGACGTCGGACCAGGGCAGGGCGGCGAGCTGCCGGTGGGCGGTCGGCTGATTGCGCTTGATCACGGCGATGTAGTGGGCGTTCTTGGTCTCGACCAGCCAGGTGACGTTCGCTTGGACCGAGTGCAGGGCGTCGAAGGTGACGAGAGCTCCGTCCAGGTCCAGCCCTTCGAGCAGGGGCCGGAAGTGCGCGGTCTCGTTCGTCTTCGCTCCGACCTCGGCCTGGGCGAGGGTCAGGGCCCGGTGGTGGGTGACGGCGGAGAGCAGGTGCCTGCGGCCGGCGGTCAGGCGGGCCGATCCCCTCAGCGACTTGCCGTCGACGGCGATCACCCGCCGTTGCTCCGGCTCCGGTCCCGCGGCGTTCCGGCCGGCGAGGTAGGCGCCGATCGCCTTGTCCAGGGCGTCACCGTCGACGGCCGCCAGCACACGGCCGATCGTGGTCCGCGAAGGGGCACGGCGCCACTGCAGCGGATGCCGTCGGACGCCGACGGCCATCAGCACGGTCTCCGAGGCCCGCGCCGTCCACTCGGCGATCTCGTCGACGGTCCTCGCTCCCGAGACGGCCGCGCAGGCACAGACGAGGAGGATCGCGGTCAGCGAGTACCAGCGGCCCCGCCTCGCACGCGGGTCGGGCACCTGGTCCAGGAACGTCCGCAGGTCAGCGACTTGACCGATGTCCAGCGGACCCAGCCTCACCAACACCGGCGGGATGGGAGAAGATACAGCGGCAGGCACGGGCCACCTCATGATCATCGGGCTTAAGACACCACAATGATCACGAAGCCCGTGCCTGCTCTGCTATGCACCCCAACCGGTCACCACCAGACCAGCGCCACGTCTCCGGAACTTGATCAAGCCCTGCCGCCGTCCTGCCGATGGAGAGTCACGGGGCCGGGCCGGCAAGCCGCGGGCAGGACTCCGGGCCGCAGCCAGACACCACATTGCGCACTCACCGAGAGTGAGAGTGCCCAGGGCACCCCGGCACTTCGTCCGGCCTCACAAGCACACGAAAATCTTGGGAAGCCTCCGGGAAAATCATGGGCAGGACACCTGAAGAGGCCGGTAAAGCACGAAGTCAAATATATTGCAGGGGAATGTAAAGAGAGCGAAAAGTCCCAGCCCAAGGACCACACCAAAACCCCGTGAAGCGGGAACACGAATGCAGATACACCCTTCCCCCCGGAGAACGTGAAAGCGTTGACGAATACTCGACGGCATCAATACTTGAGACCATGACCGAAAATATTGAGGGCACCATTTCCGACCGCTCGTCCCTCACCGAGGCGGAGAAGAGTTTCGTCCACAAGATCGCCGAGCACTACCACATCACCGACGGCATGGAGTGGGCGCGCGGCTACGTCATCGGCTGGATGATCATCAACTCCCCCGCGAAGCAGAGCGCCGACGAGATCGCCAAGGCGCTCGACATCCCGCGGGAGCCGGTGGACTGGATCGCCGACCTGCTTACCCCGCCCGGTGTCTACACCCGCGAGGAGATCCCCGGAACGGACGACTACTACATCACCCTCAACGACTCCGCCTGGCCGAACGCCGTCGAGCACTCCTTCCGCCGGATCCCGGAGTTCCACGAAGCCGTCCAGCACGGTCTGGAGGTCCTCAAGGACCAGCCGGAAGAGCGGCTGGAGCGCCTGAAGCGCATGGAGGATCTCTACGGCGTCCTCTCCCGCAAGCTCGACGGCGTCTTCGACGTCTTCGAGGCCCACAGGCAGCAGTCGGCCACTGGCGGCTCCTGAACGCAGCCCATCGAGCTCCCCTCCCCGGTGTCCCGGGACACCGGACAGGGGAGCCCACGTCCTGCGCCTGGCCCCACACTTCAGGACCGCGGTCGTCTCTCACACCACTGTCCTCAGAGCACCGAGGTGCAATGACCAGGGAACCCGACGTCACGCTGACCAGGACCGACGTGCACCTGTGGTTCGCCTCCTCCTCGAAGGACGGCGGCGAGCGGCGCAGCCTGCGCGAGCACGAGTCGGTTCTCTCCGCGGAGGAGCGCCATCGGGCGGACCAGTTCTACTTCGCTGAAGACCGGGCCCAGTTCGTGACGGCCCGGTCGCTGCTGCGGCGTTGCTTGTCGAGGTACGCCGGGATCGCACCGTCGGAGTGGGAGTTCGAGTTCAACGACTTCGGCAAGCCGACGGTGCATCGCCGACTCGGCCTAGACCTCGACTTCAACCTCTCGCACTCGCAGGGGATGTGCATGCTGGGCATCGCCCGGGAGCGTCCCATAGGAGTGGACGTGGAACAGCGCGATGCGCGGATCTCGTTGCCCGACCTGATCCACAAGGTGATGTCGGAAACAGAAGTGGAGGAGCTGCGCGGGCTTCCCTCTCGTGCGTGGAAGAGTCGCTTCATGGACCTGTGGGTGTGCAAAGAGGCCTATACAAAGGCCCGTGGCCAGGGTATATCCCTTCCGCTGCGGGACATCTCCTTCCTCTTCCCCAGCGGCCGCACACCGCGACTGGTCCTCAAACCCTCTCTCGGAGACCGGCCCGAGAACTGGCTCTGCGACTTCGTGGAGGTTCCCGGCGCCTTCCACGCCGCCGTGTGCATCGGCCGCCGCCGTGGCGAGGAACTGCGCCTGGTCGTACGCGAGCCGGCTCAGCCGTAAGCATCCACACACGTCCTGGAGGACCCCGTGCTTTCGCCCGACGGTAGATCAGCCACCCGGGCCGGTGCGACGCCTGCCTCGGTGATGCGCCCAGAAGACCTGGGAAGCGCCGACTTCCGCGCCGACCACGGCGTCGCCTACGCGTATGCCACCGGATCCATGTACAAGGCCATCGCCTCCGTGGAACTGGTGATCCGCATGGGGCGGGCCGGCCTGCTGGGGTACTTCGGAGCCGGAGGGCTGAGCGAGGACGAACTGGACGCGTCCCTGCGTCGGATCCGCACAGGGCTCGGCGACCACCGGGCCTTCGGCGTCAACCTGCTCGCCTCCCGACCGGAGCGGGAGGAACGCAGCGTCGATGCGTTTCTCTCGCACGGGGTGCGGCGTATCGAGGCGGCCTCCTTCGTGCAGATCAGCCCCGCACTCGTGCGCTATCGCCTGACGGGGGCTCGACGGGGAGTCGACGGGCGCATCCAGGTGCCCAACAGGATCATGGCCAAGGTCTCGCGGCAGGAGGTCGCAGAGGCATTCCTGGGGCCGCCCCCCGCGGGGATCGTCCGTGATCTGGCTGCCGCAGGACGCATCACGCCGCAGGAGGCGGCGCTGGCGGAATCCGTGGCCATGTGCGACGACCTGTGTGCCGAGGCGGACTCCGGCGGGCACACCGACCAGCGCCCGATGATCGCCCTGTTGCCAGCGATCCTCACACTGCGTGATCGCGCAGTCCGGAGTCACACAGCGGTCCCACGGGTACGCGTCGGCGTTGCCGGCGGTATCGGCACACCGGAGGCGGCTGCCGCCGCATTCGTGATGGGCGCGGATTTCGTGGTCACCGGCAGCATCAACCAGTGCACTGCCGAGGCGGGCACGTCCGACTCGGCGAAGGATCTGCTGCAGCGTGCACAGGTGCAGGACACCGCGCTGGTCCCGGCCGGCGACATGTTCGAGATGGGCACCAAGGCACAGGTTCTGCGCCGGGGTCTGTTCTTCCCGGCGCGTGCGAACAAGTTGTACGAGCTGTGGCTGCGGCACGGTTCGCTGGAGGAACTGGATCGCGACACGGCCGACCACGTGCAGCGTCGCATTCTCGGTCGCTCGTTCGGCGAGGTGTGGCAGGAGATCGAGAAGCGCTACGCGAGTCGTCCCGAAGTCCTCCAGCGGGCAGCGCAGGATCCCAAGCGACGGATGGCACTCACCTTCACCTGGTACTTCGCCCAGGCCACGCGCGTCGCTCTGGAGGGGGACACCGGCAGACGCGTGGACTTCCAGATTCCGTGCGGGCCCGCGCTGGGGGCCCTCAACGAGCAGCTACGAGGGACACATCGGGAGCACTGGCGCAACCGCCACGCCGACGATCTCGCCCGTCTGATCATGAGCGGCGCCGCGGACCTGCTTTCCCGCACCAGGGGTACCTCACCGGCTCACCCGTCCCTGCCGGTGGCCCTGCCCTAGCCGATCACTTCTCATTGGGAGACCTGAACATGACGCTCATTCACGTGTTCCCCGGCCAGGGCTCACACCGCCCCGGAATCGGACGGGACCTGTTCCCGAAGTTCCCTCACCTGGTTCGCCAGGCCGACTCCGTACTGGGCCACTCCGTCACGCAGCTGTGTCTGAGCGCGTCCGCCGAAGAGCTGAGCGATACCCGCAACACCCAGACCGCGATGTACGTGGTGGACGCTCTGTCCTACCTCGACGCGGTGAGGGAGACCGGTGAGGTACCCGATGTGGTCGCCGGGCACAGTCTGGGGGAGTACGCGGCACTGTTCGCTGCCGGCACCTTCGACTTCCTCACCGGCCTGGAGATCGTCGTGCGCCGCGGCGAGCTGATGTCCCGGGCTCCCGAGGGCAGCCTGGCGGCCGTGATGGGAGTCGGTCACGACCGGGTTCGCGAGGTGCTGGCCGAAGAACTTCCCGAGGTGGACGTCGCCAATCTCAACGCACCCGAGCAGACGGTCGTCTCCGGGCCCCGGCCGGCCGTAGCAAAGCTGAAAGAGGTCTTCGGGGGCGAGGCGAAGGCAGTCGTGTCCCTGCCTGTGGGCGGAGCCTTCCACTCACGCTACATGGCCCGGGCCGCCGAAGAATTCGGGAAGTTCCTGACCCAGTACCGGCTTGCCTCCCCTCGCCTGGAAGTCATCTCCAACGTCACGGCCCGGCCGTACGGCACCGACGACCCCGCGGAGTTGCTTACCCGGCAAATCACCTCTCCGGTGCGGTGGGTCGAAACCGTCGAGCACCTGCTGCAGCGACCGGAGCCGGAATTCCGCGAGATCGGTCCCGGCCAGGTGCTGACCGGACTGGTCTCGCAGATCCGGACCCGGCACCGGTCGCTGTCCCACACGGCATGAGTCCCACGAGCGAGTGAGTCGAGAGGCGATCATGGAAGACCAGACGACGCCGACCCGAGTGCGGGCCACCGCCGCCCTGGTCGAGACGTTCCGGCACGGCAGTGCCGACGACAACCCGCTGCACGTCGACGCGTGCTACGCCCGGCGCACCGCTTTCGGTGAACCCATCATCTACGGGGTGCTCGGCACTCTCCTCGCGTTGTCTCAGCTCGCGTCGCGGCCCGGCCGACGGCCGTCACGAATCTCGGCCCGTTTCCAGGCTCCCTTGTACGCGGAGCAGGACTACACCAGTGAGGTGACCGAGGACTCGGCGGGACGTGCTGTGGTCCGACTCCGCGACGGCCGCCGCACCCTGCTGGAGGTGACTGCGCAGTTCCGTGACGGGGAAAGCGCCGAATCCGGTTCGCCGACGGGCGGCGACGGAGGCGTGCGCCAGGAACCACGTGTCGCCGAGCTGTCGGACTTCGCCGTCGGCGAGCGTGTGGCGGAATCCTACGCACCGCGGTGGGAGAGCATTGAGCGCCTCCTCGAGAGGCTCGGACTCCGGGAACGCGGCCTGACCCCGTTTTCCGTGGGAGTGCTGGCCTGGGTCAGCTACCTGACCGGGATGGAAGCTCCGGGACGCGCCGCGTTGCTGTCCGACTTCGACATCGACTTCGAGGACGACGCCGAGCCGGAGGGTCCCTTCGCCACCCACGCCGAAATCAGCGAGGTACGCGAGCAGTTCCGGATGCTCCGCGTGGACGGGACGGCGAGGGCACTCGGCATGCGCGCGAAGGCACGCATCCGCGCCTTCCACCGGGCCGACGTACCGCCAGGCGACATCGATGCGCTCACCGCACTTCTACCTGCGGGCGAACCGCTCGCAGGCCGCACGGCCTTGGTGGTCGGGGCGAGCCGCGGTCTGGGAGCCGCAGTCGCGCAGGCCCTGGCTCTGCAGGGAGCCGAGGTGTATGCCGGGTTCCATCGCAGTACCGGTGATGCGACCGCCATGGCCGAGCAGCTCGGCATGGCGGGGGCGGCGGTCCGTCCCGTACCCGGAGATGCCGCCGATCCGGCCTGGGCGGTGGATGTCCTGGAGCGGATACGTCGTGAGCACGGAGGCCTGGACCTGCTGGTTCTCAACGCCTGCCCGCCGCCGTCGCAGTTGCCGCTGGAACCGGCCACCTCGCAGCGAGCCGCCGGGTATGTGGCCGATGCTCTCGCGCTGGTCCACAAGCCGCTGACCGTACTGGCGGAGGAGGTCGCCGGCCGCGGCGGCCGTGTCGTAGCGGTCTCCAGCGCATGGGTGGCCGACCCGCAGCCGGGCTGGTCGGCGTATGTGACGGCGAAGTCCGCTGTGGAAGGCCTGATCCGTACGGCTTCGTTGGAGCATCCGGGCGCGTCCTGGACCATCGCACGTCCGCCGCGGCTGCGTACGGCCATGACCGCCACACCGCTGGGTGGCGACCGTGGCGCCGCTGTCGAACCGGTGGCTGCGGCGCTGACCGGTGCCATGGCTTCACCGGTCGCGGGCGACGAGGTGCAGGTGCTGTCCTTCACCGAGGATGGTCAGGCCCTCGGCCTGCCCGGTTCCCCAACGGATGCAGCGGCAGGGGCGGGATCACGCGCCGCGCCGGAGCCCGCGTCGCCGGTGAGCGCCGCCGCCGATACCGGGGAGGACCACCCGCTCACCCTCGGTGTCACGGCGACGTTCACGCTCGACCCGTTGGTGGAGCCGCTGCAGCACTGGTGTGACCGCCTCGGGCTCGGGCTGAAGGTCAGACCCGCGGACTACGGGCAGGTCTTCCAGGAGCTCCTCTCGCCCGACGGCGTGTTCGCTTCGTTCGACGCAGGGGTCAAAGCGGTGCTGCTGCGTCTGGAGGACTGGCCTGCCGGGCAGAGCGTGCGTACTGCGGAGGACTGCGCCGAGGCAGTGCGTTCCCACGCGCAGCGCAGTGCGGTTCCGTTGTTGGTGATGCTGTGCCCCCCATCGCCTGCGCACAGCGACGGCCAGGGGCGTGACGAAGAACTGCTCGCCGCTGAGAAGACGCTCATCCGGTCGCTGAGCGGTGTCTCCGGAGTGCAGGTGCTGGCCCGGGAACGCTGGGCAGGCGGCCTGGCGGCACCTGGTGAGAGTCACCATGACGGGGCGCGCGAGGAGGCTGCGCACATCCCCTTCACACAAGAGGGCTGCGTCGCCATGGCCGCCGGTTTGGCCCGCGCCGCGCACACGATACTGACGCCCCGGTCGAAGGTGATCGTGCTCGACTGTGACAACACCTTGTGGGGCGGCGTCGTCGGCGAGGAAGGCCCTCACGGGGTGCGCATGGGCACGGCGCACCGGGCGGTGCAGGAGTGGGCGGTCGCCCGGCAGCAGGAAGGTGTACTGCTCTGCCTGGCCAGCAAGAACGAGGCGGCGGACGTCAGCGAGGTACTGGCTGCACGGGAGGACATGCCACTGTGTGCAGAGCACCTGACCGCGCAGCGCGTGAACTGGGAACCCAAGCCGGTCAACATCACTTCGCTGGCCGCGGAACTGGACCTCGGGACGGACGCTTTCGTCTTCATCGACGACAACCCGGTCGAAGTGGCGGCCCTGCGGGCGGCGCACCCAGAAGTGCTGTCTCTTCAGCTTCCCGAAGACGCCGAGGCGGTGCCGGACTTCCTGGACCGCATCTGGTCGCTGGACCGGCTCACCGTCACCGACGAGGACCGTGGGCGCACCGACTTCTACCGGGCGCGCGGCGATCGGGACTCGCTGCGCCGCACGTCTGCCTCCTTCGGCGAGTTCATCGACAGCCTTCAGTTGACCGTCGACGTCGCGCCGCCGACGCCGGAGCAGTATCCGCGGGCGTCGCAGCTGACCTACCGCACCAATCAGTTCAACCTGTCCACCGTCCGACGCAGCGAGCGGGAGATGCAGGCGCTGCTCGAAGACCCAACGGTCCGGGTGCGCACCGCTCATGTGAAGGACCGCTTCGGCGACTACGGCCTGGTGGGTCTCGCCGTCGTCCGCGAGAAAAACGGTGGTGAAACGGCGGTCCTCGACACGTTCTTGCTGAGCTGTCGGGTGCTGGGGCGCGGTGTCGAGCACGCGTTCCTCGCGACGCTCGCCCGGGAACTGAACGCGACGGGGGCTGTCGAGCTCATCGCCCCGTACATGCCCAGTGAACGCAATACGCCGGTGCGGAAGTTCTTCGACTCCGTGTTCGGCGCACACGGCAAGCCGGACCGGGACGGCCGGGCCTGCTACCGGGCTCCCACCTCTACGGCAGCGAACGTGACCTTCCGGCCGGAGGAGGCCGAAGGAGCCGCTGCGGAACGGGCCGGGTCCGCCCGTTCCGCACCGGTCAAGCAGCCGGAGACGGGCGGGCGGGAAGCAGTACGGATCCGGTCGCTGACCGACCTGGCTCAGGACGGCGATCCGCTGAGGACGGTGCTGCGGGCCACACGGCCCACCGCGCGGCCTGCCGGGAGCGGCACGGTCGTTGGGGCACCGCAGTGGTCAGCCGCTTCGGGCGGACCCGCGGTGGGGACGCTCGCCGAAGCGCAGGAAACGGTGTGCTCGATCGTCGCTGACGTTCTGGGCCTGCCTCCGGCCGATCTCGGCCCGCACACGCCGCTGGAATCCGTCCGGATGACGTCTCTGTCGCTGGTGGACGCCACCATCAGGCTCGAAAGCCGGTACGGGCCGCTGCCCAAGACGTTGTTCTTCGAGCACCGCACACTCGGCGACATCGCAGCGACGCTGGCCGGCGGGACTGCGGACGCCGTCGGCCCGTTAGCGCAAGGGTCCGGTGCCTCGGAGGGCGCCGTTGCGGGGGCCGCAGACGGAAAGGAGCCCGCGGCGCGGCGCGGCGCGGAACCGGGAAAGCCGGCACCCACCCCTTCTGCTGCCGCCCCTGCGGCCGGCGCGGACCCGGTGGCCATTGTGGGCCTGGCCGGGCACTATCCGGGCGCCGACAGCCTGGAGGAGTTGTGGCAGAACGTGCTGCACGGCCACAGCGCCGCAGGCCCGGTACCCTCCGACCGCTGGGACCACGGCGCCGTCCATGACCCCGACGGGGGTGAGGGCCGGTCCTACAGTGGCATCGGCGCGTTCTTGGACGGTGTGTGCGACTTCGATGCGCTGTACTTCGGCATCGCACCGCGGGACGCGGAACAGATGGACCCGCAGCAGCGGCTTTTCCTGCGAACAGCCGTCGAAGCCGTGCAGGATGCCGGGTACGACCGGCACACGCTGGGCCGGGACGTGGGCGTGTACGTCGGCGCCATGGCAGACGACTACCGCACGGTCAGCGCCAACGGCGCGTTCGGTGGCCACTCTCCCTACCCGTACGCCGACAACTACGCCATCGCCAATCGGGTCTCGTACTTCCTGGACCTGGCCGGGCCGAGCATGGTGGTGGACACCGCGTGCTCCGCGTCCGGTGTGGCCCTGCACCTGGCGTGTGAGGCAATCCGGCACGGAGAGGTTTCGGCCGCCCTCGCCGGCGGCGTGAATCTGGTGCTGCACCCGGTGAGACACATCCAGTACGCCCAGATGGGCATGCTGTCCCGGGCCGGGGTGTGCCGCCCGTTCGCCGAGGGCGCCGACGGTTTCGTGATGGGCGAGGGCGCCGGCGCGGTGCTCCTCAAACCGCTGTCCAGGGCAGTGGCCGACGGCGATCACGTCTACGGGCTCGTCCGCGGCACGGCAGTGAACTCCGGCGGCCGCACCAGCGGTTTCACCGTTCCCAGCCCGGAAGCGCAGACTGCGCTGGTGTCCTCGGCGCTGCGCAGCGCGGGCGTCGAGCCGGCGACCGTCGGCTACGTGGAGGCGCACGGCAGCGGGACCTCGCTCGGTGACCCGGTGGAGGTGCGCGCACTGACGCGTGCCTTCGGGGAGCAGCAGGTGGCGGGTGACTGCGCCCTGGGCAGTGTGAAGGCCAACATCGGCCACCTCGAGCCGGCCGCGGGCATCGCGGGGCTGACCAAGGTGCTGCTGCAGATGAAGCACCGGATCGTGCCGCCCACCCCGTACGCGGAGACGCCGAATCCGTTCGTGGAGCTCGAAGACGGCCCTTTCCGTCTGCAGACCGAGGCCTCCCGCTGGGAGCCGGTGGGAACCGAACTCGACGGCGGTGCGCCACCGCTGCGGGCAGGAGTGAGCTCGTTCGGCGCCGGCGGCGTCAACGCCCACCTGGTCGTCGAGGAATACCGGATGCCGGTGGTGGAAGAGAGAGGATCCGGTGGCGGAACCGAGCTGTATGTGCTGTCCGCCCGCACCAGTGTGCAACTGCACGAGACAGCTCGGCGGCTGGCCATGCACTTGGACGGCCCCGGGCGGCAGGCAAGGCTCGCCGACGTGGCGCACACGCTGCGCTCCGGGCGAGAGCCGCTGGAGGTGCGTGCCGCCTTCGCTGCGGCCGGCCGTGAGGAACTGCTCGACGCCCTGGACAGGATCGCGAACGGCGACGAGACGTGTGCCTACTTTGGCCGCCTGGTCCGGGGCGGGCCGCTCGCCGGCCTGTTCGATGATCTCACCAGCGGTCAGGACGTTCTGGCGTCGCTGGTCGCGCGAGGTGAGCTGAGCACCTTGGGACGGCTGTGGGTGCAAGGCGCCCACCTGGACTGGGAGTCCTTGCTGCCGACCGCCTTCCGCGTGACGCTGCCGACGTATCCCTTCGAGGGGGTGCCCTACCGGCTGCCCACAGCCGGGGCGCTGGGCCCTGCCCTCAGCGAGACCGGTCCGGCGGCCGACGGGCCGGCCGCGCCGTCGGGAGAGAGATCCCAGGCCGAAGTGTGGACTCCTCGCTGGGCGGCCTGCGCCGGGAGGGACCGGTTGCGGACGGCGAAGCCGGGTGCGGTCGTCGTGCTCGATACGGCGGACACCCTGGCCCGCCAGGCGCCCACGGACGAACCCACCGGGCCGTGGCTGACCCTGTACGCGGTGGAGTACGGACCTGGTGAGGTGGTGCCGGATGTGCCGCAGCGGTCGGCGGTGCGGCGGGGCGACGCGGACGATCTGCGAGCGCTCCTGGAACAGGCGGGCGCCGAAGGCCCTGTGGTGCTGGTGGACCGCCGTGGTCTGGCCCCTGTCTCCGCGGGCCGTGCGGAGGAGGCGGCTGCGGTCGTCGCCGAGCGTCTGCCTGCGGACGTCGGACGTGCCGTCAGCGTCGGTGCACTCCCTGAGCTGAGATACGTGCAGGTCACCGCGACTGGCCCGGCGGATCCGGTGGAATCGGCCGTGGCCGGGTTCGGCCGGGCTGTGGCTCGGGAGACCAACCGCTACCGGCATGTGCGCGTGGATCTGGCTGCGGGTGCCGCTCCGTCACTGGCTGATCTCGTCGCAGAGGCGGTCGGTGGCGACGCGGAGGTGCGACTGGGAGAAGGCGGACGTCAGGTGCTGCGGTTCGCCCGGGCGACGCCCGGGGACGGTCCCGGCGGCCAGAGCTTAACTCCCGGCGGCCACTACGTGGTCACCGGCGGGTTCGGCGGAGTCGGCCGGCTTCTCGCAGTGCATCTCGCCGAACAGTACGGCGCGCACGTCACGCTGCTGGGCAGGTCGCCGTCGGACGCCGAGCACGAGCGATTCTGTGCCCGGTTGCGTTCTGCGGGAGGTGAGGGCCTCTACCTGTGCGCGGACGTCACCGACCGGTCCGCGCTCGGGACGGCCCTGGACACCGCCCGGGCCCGTTTCGGGCCGCCGGCGGGGGTGCTGCATGCTGCAGGGCTGGTCGAGGACGCGCTGCTGCAGGACAAGCCGGACGCCTCAATTGCCAGGGTGCTGGCGCCCAAGACCACCGCGACAGCGCTGCTGGACGCGTTGACGGCCCAGGACCACCTTGATGTCTTCGTGCTGTTCTCCTCCGTCGTGGGTACGGTCGGCAACGCCGGTCAGAGCGATTACGCCGCGGCAAACGCCTACCTCGACGCCTTCGCCGCAGCTCGGAACCGTCAGGTGGCCGAGGGCCGCCGGAGCGGCCGCACCGTGTCGGTGGCCTGGCCGCTGTGGGAGGACGGCGGCATGCAGCTGGAGGCGGCGGCCGCCGAGATGGCCGTCACCGCCATCGGCCTGGTGCCCCTCCCCACGTCGGAGGCGCTGCGGGTACTGGAGGACGCGGTGCGCTCCGATGCCCCCCATCTGTACGTATCCTGCGCGGGGGCGGACCGGACACGGGCGGTCCTTGCCCGGGCCGGACTGGGCTGGGCGGAAGACGAGCCACGGCCGCCGGCGCAGCAGGACGGCGGGGACTCCGGCCCTCTCAGCCCGTCGTCGGTGCGCGACACGGTGACCTCCCGAATAGCCGAGGTCGCTGGAACCGCCTCGGAGCGGATCGACGCGGACACCGAGCTCGGCTCCTACGGATTCAATTCCGTACTGCTGACCACGTTGGCCAACCGACTCAACGAGACCTTCGGAACCGCCCTGACCCCCGTGGTCTTCTACGACTGCCCCACCGCGCGGGAGATCTCGGCTCACCTGCTCGAGCAGCACACGGCCTCCGTGCAGGCGGCCGTGAGCGCCGGCACCGCCGAAGAGCACGCGTCGTGGAACACCCCGGTTCGTGAAACGGCCACCACGACGGCCGCCATCACGGAGAGGTGCGCGCCGTCGGTGGACGCCGCGCGCCCCGAAAACCGGCCCGCGGAAGGGCAGGACGGGGGCGAGTTCGTCGCCGTGGTAGGTCTCTCGGGTCGCTTCCCCGGCGCACCGGACGCCGAGACCTTCTGGCAGAACCTCCTCGCCGGCCGTGACATGGTCACCCAGGTCCCGGGCGAGCGGTGGAACTGGCAGGCCTACCAGGGTGATCCACGTCGCCAGCCGGGGACCACCGACTGCAGGTCCGGCGGATTCCTCGACTCGGTGACGGCCTTCGACGCAGCGCATTTCTCACTCTCGCCGCGCGAGGCGTCGCAGATGGATCCGCAGCAACGGCTGTTTCTGGAAACGTGCTGGCACGCCCTGGAGCACGCCGGGTACGACCCGTTGTCGTTCACCGGAACCCGCACCGGGGTGTTCGCCGGGGCCACCCTGCACGACTACCTGGAAGTGCTCGGCGAACACGGCACGGACGTGTCCGGACACACTGTCACCGGAAACGTGCACGCCATCGTCGCGAACCGCGTATCCCACCTGCTCGACCTGCGTGGGCCGAGCGAGACCGTGGACACCGCATGCTCGAGTTCGCTGGTGGCCCTGCACCGGGCCGTGGCTGCCCTGCGCGCCGACGAGTGCGACACCGCGCTCGTCGGCGGGGTGAACGTCGTGATGACACCGACCTGGTACGTGTCGCTCAGCCGCGGAGGGATGCTCTCTCCGGGCGGCCGCTGCCACACCTTCGACAGCCGGGCGGACGGCTACGTGCGAGCAGAAGGTGTCGGAGCCGTACTGCTCAAACCACTCTCCCGTGCGGTTGCCGACGGGGACACCGTCCACGCGGTCGTGCGCGGCTCCGCGGTAGGGCACGGCGGTCGGGCGCACTCGCTGACCGCGCCCACACCGCGCGGCCAGGCCGACACCATCGCCACGGCGCTGCGCAACGCCGGTGTCGATCCCGCCTCGGTGGGATACGTCGAGTCCCACGGCACCGGCACGAAACTGGGCGATCCCATCGAGGTTCAGGGGCTGAAGCAGGCGTTCGAACGGGCCGGTGCCGACAAGGTGCCCGAGGGCCACACCGTGCTCGGTGCGCTGAAGGCGTCGGTCGGCCACCTGGAGAGCGCCGCCGGTGTCGCCGGACTGATCTGTGCGGTGCACGCTCTGCGGGACCGTGTCCTGCCTCCCGTGGCGGGCCTGCGCGACCTCAACCCCTACCTCGAGCTGGACGGTTCACCGTTCCGGGTGCTGTGGGAGGCGCAGTCGTGGAGACGAGGGGGCGGCACTCCGCTACGGGCGGGGGTGAGTTCCTTCGGTTTCGGCGGTGTCAACGCCCACGTCGTCCTGGAGGAGCCGCCCGCCGCGCCGGCGGCGCCGGCCTCGGTGGCCGAGTCCAGCCCCCAGGTGGTGGTGCTCTCGGCCCGGACCCGCAGTCAGCTTCGGGAGTACGCGCGACGGTTGCGTGACTTCGCCGCGACGAGTGAAGTGTCACTTCTCGACCTCGCGTGGACCTCCCAGACTGGGCGGGCGGCCCTGGCGGAGCGTCTGGCGGTGGTGGTCTCTTCTCTGCCTGAGCTGCGCGTGCGGTTGGAGGCCTACCTGAGCGACGCCCGGGAGGCAGGCTGTCCCGGGGTGCACGTCGGTGGGCCCCACCCGGGTGTGGCCGCCGCTGAAGTCGTCTGCCCGGCGGACGCGGCGGACGCGGCAACCCGGTGGGCGGCTGGGGAGAGGATCGGCTGGGACTCGCTCCACACCACGCCGCGTCGCCGAATCCCGTTCCCTGGCTACCCGTTCGATCACAGCACCGAGTTCGGGCCCAGCGGCATGCCCGCCATCGCCGCGGAGGCCGGGGCGGGCATGCCGGCTCGAGCGACGGCGGCCGGGGGAGCTGCGGCAGAGGGCGAACGTGAAGCGGTACCCGCACTGCTGCGCCGCGATTGGGAGCCCTCGCCGGTGCCGGCCGGGCTGGCGCAGGCACACCGACGCCCGGGTGTACTGCTCGTCGGGGCCCGTGATGCTCTCGACTTCGCCGAAGCCGCGGCGCACGCGGCCGGCGTGGAGAAGGGCGGCTGGATCGTGGTGCGCGAGCACAGCCTCCTTCCGCATCTGGGGCCGGACGAGTATGACATCGACTTTGCGGACCACGCCGGTGGGCTCGCCCTGGCCGAGCGGTTGTGCGAACGGTACGGGCAGCTCGACGTCGTGGTGGACCTGGCGGACCTGTCCGGTCCACCGACCGGTGGGCAGTCGGCACCGCTGGCCCGGGAGGCCGCACGGATCGGCCTTCTGCAGGAACTGGTGCGCCGCTCCACCGCAGCCGGAGGCGAACTGGCCGCGCTGCATGTCACGCGGGGGCGGCACGAGTTGCAGCACCCGTCTCCCCTCGCTCGGGGCGCCGCCATGGCCGGTCTGGTGCGGGCCGTCGGCGCCGAGTACAAGGCTGTTCGGGCCTCCTCGGTCGACCTGGACCCACACACCACGGCGGTGCCGGACGTGCTCGCCGCAGTCGCCAGTGAGCTGACAGCAGTGAGCGGCACACCGGCGGAGGTGTGCCTGCGCGGAACCCACAGGTATGTGCCCGGCCCGCTGCGGCCGGTGGCGAGCCCGGCCACGCGGCCGCAGCTGGACGGCGACCGCACGTATGTGGTGAGCGGCGGCACCGCCGGACTGGGCCTGGCC
>KI547039.1:182043-191417 GCA_000497405.1 Streptomycetaceae bacterium MP113-05
CCACGGACACCGCAGGCGACGCAGGCGACGTTCGAGCCGTCGAACTGGCTCTCGCGGTCACCGAACTGGAGGCCTCGGGTGTGCAGGTGGCGGTCCACACCGGCTCTCTGACCGACAGGGCCACGGTGGGCGCCTTCCTGGACCGGGTGCGGAGCGAGCTGGGCCCGGTGGGCGGGGTGCTGCACTGTGCCGGGGCCGTCGACCGGAGGCATCCGGCGTTCGTGCGCCGCTCCCTCGGCGCGATCGCCGCGACCTGGGAACCCAAGGTCACGGGTGTGCGGGTACTGGACGAGCTGGTGCGCGGTGATCGGCCCGACTTCTTCGTCCTGTACTCCTCCGTCGCCGGGGTGCTGCCGCACCTGGGTGTCGGGCTCGGCGACTACGCGGGGGCCAACGCCTATCTGGACGCATACGCGGCAGAGCGCAACGCCGCTGAAGGTGACACAGGCACCCGCTACCTCTCGGTGGCCTGGGGCAGCTGGAGCGGATTGGGCATGGGCGAGGTCACGGCCGAGCCCTACCGGGCCGAAGGTTTCGGGACGCTGACCCGGGAGACGGGCCTGGACCTGCTGGAACAGGCGATCGAAAGCCGGGTGCCGCAGGTGGTCGCGGCAGCGGTCCGGCCGGGGGCCTTCCCCCCGCCGTCGGCGGACGGCTCGGACACCTGGCCGTCCGGCACCTCGACCACCCAGCACAGCCCCCACGAGGTCCCGCGATCCGGGCCGGCCCGGACGGACGAGGAGGAACACCAGGTGGAGACTTCGGACGATGCCCGGCGCGCCGCCGTCGAAACTGCAGTCGAGGAGTTCGTCCTCGACCTCATGGCACGGGAACTGATGCTCGCCGAGGACACGGTGACGCCCGACGCCTCCTTCGCGGAGCTGGGGGTGGACTCCATCCTGATCGCCGGAATGATCGGCAGACTCGAAGAAGTGACGGACTGCCCGCTGGACGCCTCGGTGATTCTGGAGAATCCCACGGCCGGGCGGCTGGCAGAGTCGCTGACGAGTACGTATGCGCAGGGCGTCGAGCGGTGGGCAACTGCTCAGGGCGTCGGGCTGCCGGTCGAGACCGGCAACCGTGTGGTGTCCGCCCGGTCGCGGGCATCCCGGCCCGGCGCAGCGCCCGGACCCCGGCCGGTCGCCGTCATCGGTATGGCGGGCCGCTTCCCCGGCGCCCCGGACAGCGAAGCCTACTGGAGCCTGCTCTCCGAGGGGCGCAGCGCGATCAGCGAGGTGCCCGCATCCCGATGGGACGTCACGGCCCTGTACGCGCCGGAGAAGCGGTCCGGCCACTCCTGTTCACGGTGGGGAGGGTTCCTGGAAGGTATTGAGGACTTCGACCCGGGGCCGTTCGGTATCGCCGCCTCGGACGCCGCACACGTCGACCCGCTCATCCGGCTGGTGCTCGAGTGCGCCGAACAGACCTTTCGGGACGCTGGGTACGAGCGGGCGGAGCTCGCCGGTTCCCGCACCGGTGTGTTCGCGGCTGCGCACACAGGGGCCTACGCGGCCAGGATCCGCACCCCGCACCGCAACACGGTCACCGGCCTGAACCAGAACTTCGTCGCCGCGCACCTGGCCCAGATCTATGACCTGCGCGGCCCGCACTTCGTGGTGGACACGGCCTGTTCGTCGTCACTGGCGGCGCTCGGCATGGCCGAGCAGGCGCTGCGGCTCGGCGAGTGTGAAACGGCGCTGGTCGCAGCCGCCGACCTGCTGCTCGACGAGATGCCGTTCCTGAAGCTCAGTGCCTCCGGTGCACTGTCCGGCGACCCGGTCTGCCGGGTCTTCGATGCACGGGCAGCGGGGCTGGTTCTCGGAGAGGGCGCGGGCGCCGTGCTGCTCAAGCCGCTGGACGCGGCGCTCGCCGACGGCGACCGGGTCCACGCCGTCCTCGAGTCCGTCGCGATCAACAACGACGGCCGCACGATGGGCCTGACCACGCCGAACCCGAACGCGCAGGAAGAAGTGGTGCGCCGGGCGCAGCAGCTGGCCGGCGCCGACCCCTCGACCGTCGGCTACATCGAGGCGCACGGCACCGGCACGTCGCTGGGCGACCCGATCGAGGCGCAGGCTCGGTGACCCCATCGAAGTGATCGGTGATCCGATGGAACTTGATCGGTGATCCGATGGAACTGCGCGCACTGAGCCGGGCGTTCGAAGGAGCCGGCGACGTGGCGGGCTACTGCGCGGTGGGCAGCGTGAAGTCCAACATCGGGCACGCCCTGATGGCCGCGGGAATGGCCGGACTCCACAAGGTGGTCCTGGCTCTGCGACACCGCGAAATTCCACCCACGCTGCATTGTGAAACGCCCAACCCACGCTTCGACTTCGCCGAATCGCCGTTCTTCCCGAACACCGAACTGCGTCCCTTCGCACCGATCGGCGGAGTGCGGCGAGCCGGCGTCAGCGCCTTCGGTTTCGGCGGGGTCAACTGCCACGCGCTGCTCCGGGAGCCGACGGCGGCAGAGCTCGCCACACGCCCGGCCGAACGAGCCGGTCTACCGCCGACCGAATTCTCCCGCACTCGCCACTGGGTGGACCGAGAGCAGGGCCACCTCTCCGCAGTACCCGCCCAGGCCTCCGTATCCCCCTCTGCCGCCGCCCGGCCCACCGCCGGTCCGGTCCTGCCGCTCGAGGAGCTGAACTGACGATGTCCGAGACCCTTCGGCCCTTCGATGCGGAGGCCGCGCTCCGCACTCTCGGCGGCAGGCGCTTCGCCACTCGTGTCACTGCCGGCGACGCGGCGGTACGTGACCACCTCGTGCACGACACGCCGGTGCTGCCGGGCGTGTTCCACCTCGACCTGGTTCTGCGGCTGGTCCGCCACCTGGGGGTCGATCCCGGCGATGTCGAGCTCAGACGCTGCGTGTTCATCCGGCCTCTCATCGCAGTCGGTGACCTGGACCGTCAGCTTCGGGTCACCGTCGCCGAGCGCGACGCGCGAGGCGGCCTGCCGGTGACGGTGCGCAGTCGGCCCGTGGTGAGCGGAGAGGTCGCCGCCGAGGAGTGGCAGACCAATTTCCAGGCCGAGATTCACCCGACGGGGCCATGGGCGCCCGCCCCGGTCCCGCCGGGGCGGCTCGAGACCGCTTCCGGCGCGGGTTCGCTGGATGCCGACGACCTATACGGGCTGGCTCGTCAACTCGACATCGAGCATGGCCCTTTCATGAAGGTCCAGGGCAGGGTCGGGGCGGGCGCGGACTTCTCCGTCGCCGACGTGCACCTCGATCCGAGCGCGGCAGAACAGCTCGGTCACTTCTTCGTCCACCCCGTCTTCATGGACTTTTCGGTGCTGGTGCCCTTCCTCCAGTTCCCGAAAGAGGTGCGCCGAGGCATCGTGCAGCCGTTCATCCCGATCTACGTCGACTCCTTCCGTGCCCGAAGGTCGTTGCAGGCGCGCAGCCTGGTGCACTCGCCGCAGCTGGCGAACCTGAGGGTGGACGAAAGCACCCAGGCCGTGGTCGCCGACATCGATATCTGCACCCCGGACGGTGAGGTGGCGGTGCGGCTCGGCGGATACCGCGCGAAGCGGGTGCGGTCGACGGAAGACATCCGCAAGCACGCCGAGGAGGGCCGGCGGCTCGCCCGGACCGCAGGTGCGCCGACGCAGTCGGCTGTGAGCGCCGCCGGTGCGCCGGTGACCGCCGGGACGGCACCGGCGAGTGCGGCGACGCCGAGCGGGGGCGGGGTGGGGCTGATCGCACGGCTGGTGACGGAACAACTCGGCCACCCCATCACCCCCGCCGACAACGACCAGGGCTTCTACGAACTCGGCCTCACCTCAGTCGACCTGCTCACCATCGCCGGGAAACTCGAAACCACCCTGAACACCGACCTCTACCCCACCCTCCTCTTCGAACACCCCACCATCAGCCAACTCGCCGCCCACCTCGAAGCCGAAGGCCACAACACCCCCCACGCCACCACTCCGGACACGACACCCGGCACCGAACCACCAGCCCCACCCCCGACCCCCTCCACCAACGAGGAGGGGGTCGTCGGCGGGCCTGCCGTTTCGGTTACGCCGATGGCGATCGTGGGTGTCGCCGGCCGCTATCCGGGGGCGCGTGACCTGGAGGAGTTCTGGGAAGTGCTCCGCAACGGGCGCGACTGTCTGGGGGAGATTCCCGCCGACCGGTGGGAGGTGGAGGACTGGTACGCGCCGGAGCCGGGCACCCCGGGTCGCAGCTATCTGCGCCGTGGCGGATTCATCGAGGACGTCGATCGGTTCGACACGCTGTTCTTCAATATCCCGCCGCAGCAGGCGAAGCTGATGGACCCGCACGAGCGGCAGTTCCTGGAGGTCGCCTGGTCGGCTCTGGAGGATGGAGGCTTCACTCCGGAGTCGCTGACGGCTGCGGCCCGCGGCACGGTCGGGGTGTTCGCCGGTTCCATGTGGGCCGACTACCACCTGCACGGCCTGGACAGCGTGCGCAGCGGCACCGCGGACGTGGCGCTGAGCTGGCTGGGCGGCATCCCCAACCGCGTCAGCCACGCCTTCGACTTCCGCGGTCCCAGCGTCTTGGTGGACACTGCCTGCTCGTCCTCGTTGACCGCGCTGCACCAGGCGTGCGAGTCGATACGCAGCGGTGAGTGCGGGGCGGCGCTCGTCGGCGGAGTGAGTTTGTCGCTGCACCCGTACAAGTACGTGCGTTCAGCCGCCAACGGGCTGCTGTCGAAGGACGGCACCAGCCGGCCCTTCGGCGAAGGAGCCTCCGGCTACGTGCCGGCGGACGGCGTCGGAGCCGTCGTGGTGCGACCGCTCGCGGACGCCGAGGCCGACGGAGACCGCATTCTCGCGGTCGTACGCGGCTCTGCGGTGAACCACACAGGCCGGACCGCCGGTTACACGATAACCAGTCCGGACGCGCAGACCCGCGTGGTCGAGGAGGCTCTGACCCGCGCAGGAGTGCCGGCGTCGACGGTGACGCTGCTGGAGGCCCACGGGGCGGCGACCTCCATGGGCGACCAGATGGAGATCAACGCGCTGACGAAGACCTTCCGTCAGGACACCGCCGCGTGCGGCTTCTGCGCCATCGGGTCGGTGAAGGCGAACATCGGTCACACCGAGGCGGCAGCTGGTCTCGCTTCGCTCACGAAGATCCTTCTGTGTCTGCGCCACCGCACGCTGGTTCCCGCGCCGCACTCCGACCGGCCCAATGCGGCGATCGACTTCGCCTCCTCACCCTTCCGCCTTCTTCGTGCCGAGGAGGCGTGGCCGACGGTCAGCGACCCGGCGAGCGGGCGCCCCCTTCCGCGTCGAGCGGCGGTCAGCGCCTTCGGCTTCGGCGGGGCCAACGCCCATGTCGTCCTGGAGGAGTACGTGCCCGCCCCGGCCCGTCCTGCCGCAGACCCCGCGCCGCCCCCCCACGTCGTAGCACTCTCCGCCCGCACCGAAGCGGAACTGACGCAGCGAGCGAGCGATCTGGCCGGGGCGCTGCGCGCCACGCCGTCGGCGCGGGTCGCCGACGTGGCGCACACTCTGGCCGTGGGTCGCCGTCACCTGCGGGAACGGCTCGCGCTCGTGGTCACCTCGACCGCGGACGTCACCGATGCGCTGGATTCCTTCGTCTCCGGGCGAGCTCTCGCTGTACCGCACTTCCGCGCGGCAGTGCGCGGCGCCGCAGCGCGAGGAGTACCGCCGACTGCGGCGGACGCGCCGGAATCCACCGCGCAGGCATGGGCGGAGGGTGCTCTCGGCGCCCTCACCGGGGTTCCGGGCGGACGCCGCGTCGCGCTGCCCAGCTACCCCTTCGCCGGCGGGCGACACTGGGTCGCCCCCTCCCTCAGGGCCGACTCGGTGTCTCTGCCACCGGCGCCCGGCCCGGTCGGCTCGAACGGGAGAGAACCGGCTTTCGGAACCGGCGTGGTGCCCCTCACCGACCTGCAGCACGTCATGCTGTACGAGCCGGCGTGGGCGCCGCGGGCCGCCCCCGCGCCGAGCGTGGACCTCGCCTGCGGCCCGGTCCTGGTGCTCGACACCTCCCAGGACCGCGTGCAGGCGATACGGGCCCACAACGCCGCAGTCCTGGTCACTCCGGGCAGTGGTTTCGCGCGACTGTCCGCCGAGCACTTCACGGTCTCGCCGGACTCGTTGGAGGACCACAAGGAGCTACGGGCGGCCCTGGAGGGCGACGGCCTCGCGCCCAGCGCCATCGTGCACCTGTGGCACCTCGACGGGTCGGATCCGGCCGGGCCGGCTCACAAACCGACGGGGCTGCTGTCGGTGTATGCACTGTGTCAGGCCTGGGCGGTGGGACGACGCACCGCGCTGCCCGTGGTGCACGCCTACCACAGCCGAGGCGAGTCCCCGCCGGATGCTTCCGTGGGGGGCCTGGCGCGCGGGCTCCGGCTGGAACAGCCCAAACTGCCACTGAGCACTGTCCGGTTCGCCGCCCCGTCCGCCGATGCCGCAGCAGCCGCCGAGGCAGTCCTCGGTGAGACCGGCAGCCCGGGCGATCTGGAGGTGCGGTACACCTCCGCCGGCGTGCGGGAGGTGCGCGGCTTCGCCCCTGTCGCTCCGACGCCCTCCGGAACACCGCTGGCCCGGGCCGGCGGCACCTACCTGCTCAGCGGCGGCACCGGAGGCATCGCCCGGCACGTGGCCAGACACATGGCCCGCGCAGCACAACCGAACATCGTGCTCTTCGGCCGGTCCTCCGAAGGGGAGGGCCAGCGGGCGTTCGTGGCGGAGCTGGCCCGGCTGGGTGCCCGAGCGGCATATCTCCAGGCCGAC
The DNA here is from genome assembly GCA_000497405.1 of Streptomycetaceae bacterium MP113-05. Classification (GTDB taxonomy): domain Bacteria; phylum Actinomycetota; class Actinomycetes; order Streptomycetales; family Streptomycetaceae; genus Streptomyces. Next base: position 188,785 of record KI547039.1, read on the forward strand.
GTGACCCGGCTGGACGACGTGGAGCGGCTGGTGGCCGAGGCCGAGAACAGGTTCGGGCCGGTTACCGGTGTGATCCACACAGCCGGGGTGGTGGAGGACGGGCTACTGATCAACAAGAAACCGGACTCCGTACGCCGCGTTCTGGCACCCAAGTTCGACGGGGCCCGCAACCTGGACCTGGCCACCGCCGACCGCGCACTGGACTACCTGGTTCTGTTCTCCTCCACCTCCGCCGTGCTGGGGTCCATCGGTACCACCGACTACACCGCCGCCAACGCCTACATGGACGCCTTCACCGACTGGCGCCAGGACCTGGTCGCCCGCGGCGAGCGCAGCGGCCGCAGCGTCGCCGTCAACTGGCCGCTGTGGAGCGAGGGCGGCATGCGGATCAACCCGGCGGTAGAGGCCCAGGTCCTGGAGACCACCGGGCTGGTGCCGTTGGAGACCGCGCACGGGCTGGCCGCGCTCGAAGCGGGGCTGGCACATGACGGGCCGCAACTGGCGGTGTTCGAAGGCGACCGGACCAAAGTGGAGAGGATGCTGGCGGTCATCTGGCCGCAGCGGGTGCGCGCTGACGGCTACGCGCCGCATCGACCGGTCAAGACGCAACACGACGGCGCCGGCGGGGAAGCCGACGGTGCGGAGTCCGGCGTCGCTGACGTCGAAATGGCCTCCGAACTCGAGGCGATGATCGCTGAGACGGTCACCGGGCTGCTCCCGCAGACGGCCGGCCTGTCCGAGGAGCTGATGTCGTGGACGTTCATGGAACTGGGCCTGTCCTCGGTGGACGTGGTCGGGCTCAGCAGACGGCTCGGCGAGCAGCTGTGCATCGACCTCTCCCCCACGGTCTTCTTCCGCTGCACACACGTTCCGGAACTGTCCGCGCACCTGTGCCGTGAGCACGCGGCTGCGGTTCACGCGTGGTACGCCTCGTTCCGGGAGACCATGACGGCAAGGGGTGACCGGCCCGAGGAAGCCGCCGCGCAGGCCGGCTCCGTCACCGGCGCGCCGGAGTCCGGGACGCCGTCCAGCGATGTCCCGGCCATCGCCCGACGGGCCACGGCGGGTCGAGATGTCGCCGTGATCGGGCTGGGCGGCCGCTTCCCGGGGGCGGGGAACCCCCGGGAGCTGTGGGAGGCGCTGATCTCCGGACGGGATCCGGTGCGTGAGGTGCCGCGCGAACGCTGGGACCACTCGCGGTATCTGGACCCGGACGGGGCGGCCGGTAGCACCGAATGTCCGGCAGGCGGTTTCCTCGACGACATCTCACGCTTCGACGCGGCCTTCTTCGGCATTCCGCACGCCGAGGCGGAGGCAATGGATCCGCAGCTGAGGTTGCTTCTGGAAGTGCTGTACGAGACAGCGGAGGACGCGGCGGTGCTGCCGCGGTTGCGCGGCTCGGACACCGGGGTCTTCGTCGGCGAGTGCTTCCGCGACTACGAGGGCGAGATGATCGCTCTGAGCCGCAAACCGGGCCCGTACGACGCGACCGGCATCGCCACCACGATGGCGGCCAACCGGCCCTCGTACTACTTCGACCTGTCCGGGCCGAGCCTGACCGTGGACACCGCCTGCTCCTCGTCGCTGCACGCACTGCAGCTGGCGGTGGAGTCGTTGCGCCGCGGTGAATGCTCCATGGCCTTCGCCGCGGGCGCCAACCTGATACTCAGCCCTCGCCACTACCTGTCGCTGTCCGGCACCGGAGCACTCTCCCCCAGCGGCCGCTGCCACGCCTTCGACGAGGACGCAGACGGCTACGTCCCGGCCGAGGCCGTGAGCGCGGTCCTGCTCAAGCCACTCGAGGCCGCTCTGGCCGACGGTGACCCGGTACGGGCCGTGATCAAGGGCGTCGCGGTCGGCCACAACGGCCATGCCGGCGCGGTGACCGCGCCGAGCCCTCAGCGGCAGACCGAACTCATCCGGCGGGCCTGGCGCGACGCCGGTGTGGCAGTGCAGTCCATGGGACACCTGGAGGCGCACGGTACCGGCACCAGGCTCGGCGACCCGATCGAGATCGACGGATTGCGCGGAGCGCTGGCCGGACGCTCCTCCGACGCCCCGCCGGTCCTCGTAGGGTCCGCGAAAGCGCACCTGGGTCACGCCGAGGGCGCCGCGGGCATCGTCGGGGTCGTCAAGGCGGTCCTGTCGCTGGAGAACGGCCAGGTCCCTGCCATGCCGCATTTCCAGCGTGCCAACCCGTACCTGGATCTGGACGGCAGCGGGCTGATCGTACCGGAGGCGCCTGCTCCCTGGCCCGCCCACCCGGGCACGCCCCGGCGGGCAGGGGTGAGTTCCTTCGGGTTCGGCGGGTCCGGGGCCCACGTGGCCCTGGAGGAAGCACCGCAGCGGCCTCGCGCGCTGGAGACCGGCCGCAGCCTGGTGTTGCCGTTCTCCGCCCCTTCCGCTGCACGGCTGCCGGAGGTGCTGCGCCGCCAGCGTGCCGCGCTGGCGCAGGTCCACGATCTCGCGGCGGTGGCGGCCACCATGCAGCACGGGCGTGAGGCGCTGCCGGCCCGGGTCGCCGTCGTCGCACGCAGCGTCGGGGAGCTCACCGCTGAGCTGGACACGCTACTCGGCGAGGAGGTCGAGACGGGGACGGTGCGTTCCGCGCCCGGCGCGGACCCCGCGGCAGC
>KI547039.1:191536-201752 GCA_000497405.1 Streptomycetaceae bacterium MP113-05
GGCCCCCGGGGCGGCCGCCGCGGCGCGCCGCTGGGCGAACGGCGGCACCACAGCGTGGGAGCCGCACAGCGGCGGCGCGAGGGCACCGCGGCTGAATCTGCCGGGCCTGCCCTTCCACGGCGAACGCTTCTGGCTTCGTGAAGCCGGGCGGCAGAACACGACCGCCGCTGCCGGGTCCTCTCCGTCCGCCTCGACGGCTACGAAGAGGCCGAACGCCGTCGACGCCGCGTTGCGGTCCGCCCGGGCCTTCATGGACTCCTCCCCCTATGACGCTGTCCGTGTGCGGCGTGGGCTGGAGCGGCTGAGTGCGCTCGGCGGACGGATGGCGGCCCTTACCGTACGGGAACACCTGGGCGTGACAGGGCCGCTCTCGAGCGCGGAGCTGCTGCGAGGGCTGCCCTCGGTGGAGCCCTACGACCGGTACTCCCGGCGGCTCACCGACATCGTGACTCGCACCCCGCACCAGCCGCTGCCGGACAAGGCGGCAGAACGGGCGCTGATCGACCGCGAGTGCGCGGACCTTGCCGCGGAGCACCCCGAACTGGCGTCACACGTGGCCCTTGCCAGGGCTGTGATTCCCAGCATCCCGCAGGTCGTCACTGGTCGCCTGGCAGCTCTCGAGCTGTACTTCGGCGGAGAAGTCGATGAACTGCTGAGCCGGATCTACGCGGGCAACGCCGTCGCCGACCACTACAACACCATGGTCGCCCATGTCACCGAGAACTACGTGCACAGCCGGGTGACCGAGCAACCGGACCGCCCGGTGCGGGTCCTCGAGGTGGGGGCGGGCACCGGCGGAACCACCGGCCCGGTACTCGAACGACTCACCGGCCTGGGCCGACGGGTTCAGTACACCTTCACCGACATCTCCTCTTCCTATTTCCGGCAGGCGAGGCGGCGGTTTGCGAGCACGGACGTGTCCGTGGAGTTCACCGCGTTCGACCTGGAGCAGGACCCGGCAGAGCAGAACGTCGGCCTCGGCTCCTACGACCTTGTGATCGCGTCGAACGTGGTGCACGCAACGGAGAACATCGAGTCCGCCACGGTTCGCCTGCGTCAGCTACTGGTCGACGGCGGACTGCTGCTGCTGAACGAGATCACCTCGAACCTCGACTACCCGTTCCTGCTGTTCGGGATGATTCCCAGCTGGTGGGCGTGCCGGGACGCCGAACGGCTCCCCGGTACGCCGCTGTTGGCTCCCGACCGCTGGCAGCGCGTCCTGGAACGCGGGGGCTTCGCCGACAGCTGGGTGCACGCCCACGACAACGGCGTTCCCAGCGAGGACGACCAGAGTGTGATCGTCGCACGTGCTCCGGGCGCTGAAGCGTCTGAGCCTCCGGCCGTGCCTGCGCCCGGACGGGCGGCCGTGCAGCCGGCGCCCGCGGCCGATCCGTCCGCGGGACAGAACCCGGCCGGCGCCGACGCGGCCCTGCGAGGTCGTCTGCGTGAGGTGGTAGCTGCCTTCCTGGCCGTCCCCGAGGACGCCGTGGGGGAGGAGACGTCCTTCACCGCTCTGGGCGTGGACTCCCTCGGGGCCATCCAGCTCGTACGCGAGTTGGAGACGGACTTCGGCAAGCTGCCGAAGGTCCTGCTCTACGAGGCAGGCACTGTCGCCGCGCTCGCGCGGGAACTGGCAGGGCTCGCTCCCGAAGCGTGTGCGCGTATAGCCCGTGAGGCGACGCCCCTCGAAGCTGCAGCGAGGGTCACGGCCGGGAGCGCACCGGTCGAGCGCGCCCGGTCCGGCGGGGAGGGGGCCTCCCGGGACCGGGTCGCCATCGTGGGCATGGCGGTCCGCCTGCCCGGCGCCCGCACGACCGGGGGCCTGTGGCGGAACCTGCTGGCCGGCACCGACCACATGACCGAGATCCCCCTCGACCGCTGGGACTGGCGGCCGCTGGCCGGCGACCCGCACCGCGAGGAAGGCCGGACCAACAGCAAATGGGGCGCCTTCGTCGACGGGGTCACCGAATTCGACGCCGAGTTCTTCGGCATCTCACCGCGTGAGGCTGAGGCGATGGATCCGCAGCAGCGCCTGATGCTGCAGACCGCCTGGCACGCGGTCGAGGACGCCGGGCACGCTCCCTCGTCACTGCACGGCAGCGACACCGCGGTGTTCGTCGGGGCGACCTCGCACGACTACACGGCGCACCTTGCCCGCGTCGGCCGCTACCGCGAACCGTACGCCGTGAACGGAAACGCCAAGACGGTACTGGCCAACCGCATCTCCTTCGAACTCGGGCTGCACGGGCCGAGTGAGGCCGTGGACACGGCTTGTTCGAGTTCACTGACCGCGCTCCACCGTGCGGTGCGCGCCGTCGAGGACGGCGAATGTTCCGGCGCCATCGTCGGCGGGGTGCACCTGTTGCTGACGGCCGACATGTACGTCGCGCTGGGCCAGATGGGCGCGCTGTCACCGGACGGCAAGTGCCGTCCCTTCGACCGTGCGGCCAACGGATTCAGCCGGGGCGAGGGAGCCATCGCCGTCTACCTCAAGCCGCTGTCACATGCGCTGGCCGACGGCGACACCGTGCATGCCCTGGTGCGGGGAAGCGGCGTCAACCACGGCGGCCGGTCCCAGTCCCTACCCGTCCCCAACCCGGCGGCCCAGGCCTCGCTCATCTCGCGAGTGCTGCGCCGTTCGGAGACCGACCCGCGCACCATCGGCTACGTCGAGGCGCACGGCACGGGCACCGAGGTGGGCGACCCGATCGAAATGCGAGGGCTGCGGACGGCGTTCGCCGAGCACACCGAGGATGCAGGGCGGCCGACGGAGGCGTGGTGTGCGGTCGGCTCCATCAAGTCCAACATGGGCCACCTGGAAGCTGCCGCCGGCCTTGCCGGAGTGGCCAAAGCCGTCCTCGCGCTGCGCCACCGCGTGATCCCTCCGAGTATCAACTTCCGCCACGTCAACCCATTGCTGGAACTTGAAGGCAGCCCCTTCCGCATCGCTGACCACCGACAGGACTGGCCACACCCCACTGACAGACACGGCGCGGCCCTGCCGCGGCGGGCAGCGGTGAGCGCCATGGGGTTCGGTGGCTCCAACGCCCATGTGATCCTCGAGGAATATCCGGACCACGCTCCGCGGCCCGCATCCACGGCCGCAGCAGCGCGCAACGAGTTGTTCGTGCTCTCCGCACGCAGCCGCGAGCGGCTCGCCGTGGCTGCCCGCTCCCTGGCCGACCACCTCGACGCAGACACGACGGCTACCGCGGCTGAGGTGGCGCACACCCTGCGTTCAGGACGTGAGGAGATGGAGTGGCGGCTGGCCGTGATCGCCGACGGCCTGCCGCAGCTGGTGACGGCGCTGCGCCGCCACCTTGCCGAGGAAGCCGCCGACGGGGTGTTCACCGGGCGGGCCCTGGGGGGCGGGACGGCCGCGGCGGCTGCTGAGGACTTGCACGGCCTGGCCCGGCAGTGGGTCGCGGGTCAAACAGTCCTGGAAACAGCTCCGCGTCCCGAACAGCGGGTGTCGCTGCCGGGCTACCCGTTCGCGCCTGACTCCTTCTGGGCCGTGACTGCCGAAGACGACGACGGACCGGTCCGGCGGGAGGTGGGCACCTCGACGGACGGCTCGGAGAACGAAGAAATCCGGGAGCTGACCGCGCTGCTCGACGCGCTGAGTCGAGGCGAGCTGACCGTGGAGGACGTGGACCTGCGACTGGTTCGCAACGAGGGGATGAACTCATGACGTCGAACAGCGAAACCGCCCGCCGGCTTGTGCTGGAGCGTGTCCGCAGCGGTCGGCTCGATCCGGCTGCGGCCGCCGCGCTGCTCATCCGCGCCGGCGCTTCCGCCGACGCTGCAGTGACGAACGGTGAGGTCGTCACCTACACACCCGTCTGGGAGCCGGCTCCGCAGCGGCGCATCCAGGCCGGCATCACTGCCGATGAGGCGCTGCTCGTGGCGGTCGGCACCGAGGGCGCCTCGACCTGCGCGTGTTGCGGGGTTCCAGTGGTGCGGCTGGGGCAGGGCCCTGCGGGCAGAACCGGCTCGTGGGCCGCGCACCTGGAGCAGCTGCGCGGACAGGGTGCGGGCCCGCGCGGCCTCATCTTCGAACTGCCCGCGGAGTGCACCTCACGAGAGGCCGTGGAGTGGGCTCTGCCCCTGCTGAGCGCTGTGGTGTCCGACCGGGCGGGCGGACCGCTGTCGGTGGTCTTCCTGGTAGCGAACCGGGGCGGAGCGGAGCTGAGGGCTGCGCTGGGGGCGTTCGCGCAGGTCGCCGGAGCGGAGGACCGGCGGTTGCGAGCGGTTTCGGTTCAGGTGGAGCAGTCGCCTGACGGAGCGCCGGATCCACACGAGGTGGCGCTCGCCGAGCTGTCGGCCACGCACCCCGGTCTGGCAGAAGTCCGTCATGGAGCGGCGGGAAGGGAAGTGCGCACCCTGCGTCCCTGCCACCCGAGGAGCGGCGGGCCGGGCTCGGCGTCGCCGTTCCGCGACGGCGGGCGCTACCTGATCACCGGCGGTGGCAAGGGAGTAGGTCTGCGGATCGCGGCGCTGCTGGCTGGTGACCGGCAGGCCCGGCTGGTGCTCACCGGGCGCTCCGCCCCGGACGCCCGGCAGTCGAAGGAAATCCGTCGCCTCGAGAACGGCGGTGCCCGCGTGCTGTACACGCGGGGCGACGTCACCCGCTACGAAGACGTGGTGGAGGCCGTCGCCGTCGCCGAACGCGAGTTCGGCGGTCTGGACGGGGTGCTGCACTGCGCAGGTCTGAACGAGGACGCCTACCTGGTCAACAAGGGAGTCGAGTCGGCCCGGCGGGTACTGTCGGTGAAGTTGGACGGTGCGGCCCATCTGGACCGTGCCACAGGCGGAATGCCGCTGGACTTCTTCGCCCTGTTCTCTTCCACCTCGGCGTATTTCGGCGCGGCCGGCCAGTCCGACTACGCGGCCGCCAACCGCGCGCTGGGCGTCTTCGCCGCTGCACGGGCCGACAGGGTGGCGGCCGGCTCCAGGTGCGGCACCTCCGTATCGGTGGCGTGGCCGTTGTGGGCGGAGGGCGGTATGGAGATCTCCGCGGAGAACCGCTCGGTGCTGGAGGAGATGCAGGGCATGCGGCCCATGCCCACGAAGGTGGGGATGCGGGCGCTGTCGGACAGCGTCACCGGCGGCAACGCCGAGACCATGGTCGTCTACGGAGACGCCCCTCGCATCGACGCATGGGTCGGGCGCTGCTGCACCGAGGTCCACCCCGGCGGTGAACGCGCCGCGCCCGGTGGCCCGCCGCCCGGTGCGGGCGAGCCGGACGGCGGCCTGGCTGCACGGGCGGAGACGTACCTGCTCGATCTGGTCGCCGCCACGGCGAAACTGCCCCCGGGGCAGCTGCGGGGCGATCAGGAGTTCTCCACACTCGGTGTGGACTCCATTCTCATCAAGAAACTCACCGCCGCCCTGGAGGACCGCCTGGGCAAGCTGCCCGTGACGCTTTTCTTCGAGTACCGGACGGTTCAGGAGCTCGCCGGCTTCCTCGCCGAGCAGTACCCGGATGCCTTGTGTGCAGCCCTGGGGCGCGGTGACGGAAGGGACGGGCCGCAGGCGCCGGCACCTGCGCCGGAGAAGACCGGCCGTGCCCTCCCGGTGGCCGCTGTGCTGCCCGCCCCGGCAGCGGAACCCCGCGACGACGTGCTGGAGGGCGGCCTGCCCTACGATCAGGCCGTCGCAGTCGTGGGTCTGGGCGGGCGCTATCCCGGGGGCGCCGATCTGCAGCAGTTCTGGCAGTCACTGGCATCGGGCGCCGACCTGATCCGGGAGATCCCCGGTGACCGCTGGGACAACTCCCGGCACCTCGGTGCCGAGCGCGGTACCCCGGGCGCCATCACCGGCCGCTGGGGCGGGTTCCTCGACGACGTGTCACGGTTCGATCCGTTGTTCTTCGCCATCTCCCCCGGCGAGGCCGCCAAGCTCGACCCCAACGAGCGGATCTTCCTCGAGGTAGCGTGGTCCGCGCTGGAGCATGCTGGCTACTCGCGGCGCAAGCTGCACCAGACCACGCGTACCGAGGACGGCACCCACTCGGTCGGTGTCTTCGTCGGCGTGACCGGGTCACAGTACGGTCTGGTCGGCGCCGAACAGTGGGGGCGCGGGAACAAGGTGTTCGCGCACTCGATGGACTACTCCATCGCCAACCGCCTCTCCCACTTCCTGGATGCGCACGGCCCCAGCATGGTGCTGGACACGGCATGTTCCGGTTCGCTGACAGCGCTCCATCTGGCCTGCCGCAGCCTGCTCTCGGGTGAGACGCGGACAGCTTTCGCCGGCGGTGTGAACGTCAACATCCATCCCATCAAGTACGCGACGCTCACCGACATGCGGCTGCTGTCCTCCGACGGCCGTTGCCGCGCCTTCGGCGCGGACGGGGACGGTTTCGTACCCGGGGAGGGCGCGGGAGCACTGGTCCTCAAACGGCTCTGCGACGCGATCGCCGACGGCGACCGGATCCACGCGGTGGTGCGCGGCACCGCCGTCAACCATGGTGGCCGCAGCAACGGCTATACCGTGCCGACGCCCCGGGCACAGGGGGCCGTCGTCACCGACGCGCTCCGCGCCGCCCGGGTGGACGCGCGAACGGTGTCCTACGTCGAAGCACACGGCACCGGCACCGCCTTGGGCGACCCGGTCGAAGTCGAGGGCCTCACCCGTGCCTTCGCCCGGCAGACCCGCGACACCGGCTTCTGCTCCATCGGTTCGGTGAAGTCCAACCTGGGGCACCTAGAGGCCGCCGCCGGGGTGTGCGGCATCACCAAGGTCGTGCTGCAGTTCGCCCATCGCACATTGGTGCCGACCCTGCACAGCGACCCGGTCAACCCCAACCTGAAACTCGAATCGACACCTTTCTCGCCCCAGCAGACGACACAGCCGTGGCCGGGTCGGGACGGCACGCCACGCAGGGCCGCGGTGAGTTCGTTCGGAGCCGGGGGTGCCAACGGCCACGTGGTGCTCGAGGAGTGGTGCGCGCCGACGACTACCGCGGAAGACGGACGGCCGTATGTGGTGGGTCTGTCCGCACGCACGCCCGGACAGCTACAGCAATCCGCAGAACGGCTGGCCACCGATCTTGCCACAGACCCCTCCCGCTGCCTGCGTGAGATCGCATTCACTCTGCTGACCGGGCGGGAGGAGTGGGAGCACCGGCTTGCCGTCGTCACCACCTCCAGGGCTGGGCTGCTCGACGCACTGCGCGCCCATCTGAACGGCAGTCCGGCTGCGCCCGTGTGTACCGGGCGCGCCGACCGGTCGGACCACGGTCAGGAGGCGCCGGCAGCGCTGCGGGCAGGGCGCTGGGAGGAGCTGGCCCGGCTCTGGGTGGCCGGCGCACGCGTCGCGTGGCACGACGCCTTCGCCGACGGGCCCCGGCCGCAGCCCGTGCCGCTGCCCTCCTACCCCTTCGGTGGCAAGCGGTACTGGGTCGACATCGTCGACGAGGCCGCTGTGGCCCGACACCAGCCGGAGGGGCACGAGACGCAGTTGCTGCGCCGCACCGATGCGGTGGTCGCCGACCACCTGGTGCAGGGGCAGGCGGTGATCGCCGGTGTGGTGCAGCTCGGGCTGGCGCGGGCAGCGGCACCCTTCCCTGCGCAGGAGTCTGCCGTGGTGTTCGAGGACGTCCGGTGGCGGGTGCCGCTACAGGTCGAGGACGACGCGCTGCAGGTCGATGTCTCCTTCGACGGCTCGGCGTACGAGGTGCGCAACCGGCAGACGGGCACCGTGCACTCCACCGGGACACTGACCGCCGGCGGCGCGGAGGTGCTGGGCGACGTCGACATCGATGCCGTGCGCGGCCGTTGTACGCGCCGCACGGAGGCAGCAGAGGTGTACGGCAGGGCCCTGGACGCAGGTCTGCAGTACGGGCCGCTCTTCCGCGGACTGGTCGCTCTACACCGTGGCGAGGGGGAAGCGCTGGCCGAGCTGAGCGAGCCCGACCTCGATGTTCCACGGTGGGCGTTGGAAGCCGCGATGACGGACAGCGCCCTGCACGCGGTGCAGGGCGTTCTGCCCGAGGGACAGACACAGCCCGCACTGCCCGCCTCAGTTTCCCGGATCACCGTGAAAGGCCCGGCCCGGCAGGCCCGCTACGCCCACGCGGAACTGGTCGCACTGGACGGCGCCCGCGGGATGGCACGGGTCGATGTGTCCCTGGCTGACGCCGAGGGCACGCTTCTGGTCCGTTTCGAGGGCCTGCGCGTCGTCCGTCCCGCCGACAGCGAAGGCGGCACCCGTCGTGAGGAGGGCGTGCCCCTGTACCGGTCGGTGTGGCGGCCGGCACCGCTGGAGCCGGCCGTCGCGGCCGACGACCGCGACACTCCGGTGCTGGTACTCACGCCCCGGGGCGACCACGGGCTGGGGGCTGTGCTGGCCGCTCACCACCGCGCGGCCGGTTCCACGGTCCGGCACGCCCTGTTGGACGATGTGCCCATCAGCGCGGAAGGCTTCGAAGGACTGCTGGAGCAGACCGGGTGGCCGGGCACGGTGTGGTTCCTGGGCGGCGTGGAGGAACGGTTGTATGCGGCCGACGACCTCGAGCAGCTCGACCTCGCCGTGACGCGCGGCCCGGTGGCGCTGTTCCATCTGCTGCAGGCCCTGGCAGCGCGGCGCTCCGAGCGGGAGGTGCGGCTGCGCGTGGTCACCTCCGGCGTACAGCAGACGGACGAGGGAACCACCGCTCGCAATCCCTTCGCCGGAGGCGTGCCCGGGCTCGTCGCCTCCGCTTCCCGGGAGCTACGGTCGCTCTCCTTCAGCTGCACCGACGTCGCACGTGAGGACCTGCTGTGGTGTGCCCGCCGGGACGACTGGGGCGCTCTGATCGGACAGTTGGCGGCCGAGCCCGCTTCCCGTCCCGCACATGCGGTGGCGTTGGCCGGCGGCATACGCCATGCGCGCAGCCTGGAGCGGATCGAAGTGCCCGACGTTGCGCGGGAGCTGCCGCTGCGTGAGGGCGGCCGCTATCTGATCACCGGTGGCGGGGGAGGTCTGGGCAGGGTCGTCGGCGAATATCTGGCACGCGTGTGGGACGCCCAGGTGCTGCTGGTGGGCCGCCGGCCGAAGCAGGACGTGCCGCAGAAGGTGCGGTCCCTGCTGGACGCACAGCCGGACAAGGTCGCGTACGTGTCGGCGGATGTCACCGACGAGGCCGGGCTGCGCGCAGCGGTCTCGTGGATGCACGGAGAGTGGGGCGGCGTCGACGGGGTCGTACACTCCGCGTTCGTTCTCAATGACCGCACGCTGGCGCGGATGGACGAACAGACGCTGCGGTCGTCCTTCGGTCCGAAGGCGTACGGCACCGTGATGCTGCAGCGAGTCCTCGCAGACCAGCCGCTGGACTTCTTCGCCCTCTTCTCCTCGGCGATCTCGCACAACGGCAATGCGGGGCAGGCCAACTATGCGGCCGCGTCCACGTTGCAGGATGCCTACGGACGGTTCCTGGCGGCCCTGCTTCAGCGCCCTGTGAAGGTCTTCAACTGGGGCCTGTGGGGTGAGAGCGGCTCGGTGGCCACTGACGACTACCGCAGCCAGGTGACCGCCCGGCTCGGTGTCGAGCCGATCAGCGATGCCGCGGGCCTGGAAGCCTTCGGGCGAGTTCTGTCCGGACCGGCCGTTCAGGTGGCGCCGGTGCGGCTGACCGGGGCCGGGCGGGAACCGGCCGCCCGGGTTCTGACCGGGGCGGCACAGCCGTCGACCGCCTCCCGGGTGGCGGAGGCAGCCGCCCGGAAAGCCACCGCCGAGGGCCCGGGACTGGTTGATGCCGGCTTCTTCGACGACCTGGAGCCGTATGCGCGGCAACTGCTGCGCGACGCCTTCCTCGGCCACGGCTCGTGGCCCGCTCCGGGGAGCACCGTCAGCCGCGGGAAGCTGGGCAAGCAGGTGGGAGTGCTGCCGAGCCAGGAACGGCTCTGGGCCGCGGTGATCTACGCGCTCGAGCGCGGGAGGCATCTGGAGGTGGGCCGGGACGGGATGCTGACCGTGCCTGCCGGGGAGCCGGAGCTCCCGGACCCGGCGGCGACCGCGGCGCTACGCGACCGCCTCATAGACGCCCACCCTCACGCCGCCGGTCTCGCCGACCTGCTGCGCGAGTGCACCGAAGCACTGCCGGACATCCTGTGCGGCCGCCGCAACGGTCTCAGTGTGCTCTTCCCCGGCGGCAGCGACCACAAGCTGACGCCCCTGTATCACGACGACCCGCGCTCGGAGCACTTCAACTCCGTGTGCGCGGCGGCGGGGG
>KI547039.1:201762-208081 GCA_000497405.1 Streptomycetaceae bacterium MP113-05
GCAGCGTCTGTCGGAAGGCGCCGAGAAGCTTCGGATTCTGGAGATCGGCGCGGGCACCGGTGGCACCAGCAAGCCGGTTCTCGAGGCTCTTCAGCCGTTCGGTGACCGCTTCGACTACTCCTTCACGGACCTGTCTCCCGGACTGGTGCGCAAGGCTCGTGAGCGGTTCTCCCCCGCCTACCCACAAGCCGGGTTCTCGGTGCTGGACATCGCACGCGACCCGGCCGAGCAGGGTTTCGCCGAGGGCGCCCACGACGTGGTCCTGGCAGCGAACGTGCTGCACGCCACGCCGGATGTGCGGCACAACGTCCGGGCAGCCGCCCGTCTGTTGCGGCCCGGCGGCCTGCTGCTGATCAACGAGGGCACCCGCGTCCTGGACGCGGTGACCATGATCTTCGGGCTGACCGACGGCTGGTGGGCGTACGAAGACGCGGAGCTGCGACAGCCGCACTCCCCGCTGCTGACTCCCGGCACCTGGCGATCGGTGCTGGTGGACTCGAGCCTGCGCGGGGTGCGCAGCATCGGAGCCGGCGAGGACGACGACGCGGCGGCCGGGCAGCACGTGCTGCTGGCCGAACGGGACCGCTGGCCGGTACCCGAGGCCACCGGGCGTGAGGCGCCGGTTGTTGCGGCGCCCCCTCCAGCGGCCGCGGGATCGGCCACTGAGCACCCCGTGCCGGAAAGCCCCGCCCCAGCAGACGACGTGCGAGAAATGGCCACGGGGTATCTGAGGCGCGTCTTCTGCGCCGTACTCAAACTCGACGAAGACGAACTGGACCCGCACACCCCCCTGGCGTCTTACGGCACCGACTCCCTGATCAGCATGGAGGTCATCGACCGGATCGAGGCCGACCTCGGGCTGGTGCCACGCGACGTGCCCCTGGAGTCCGCCTCCCTGGCAGGCGTCGTCGAAGCATTCCTGGCACACCCGGCCCAGCCGCTGATGCGTCTGGTGGACACCGGCACACCGACCGTGCCGGTACGGCGTGCTTCGCCGGAACGGCCTGCTGACGCCACCGCATCGGGCCCAGCACCGCGCGCGACGGCAGCTGAGAGGCCGCGGGTGGTGCCCGCGGCCGAGCCGCCGAAGACGCTGGAACACGACGAGCCGATCGCGATCGTGGGCATCTCCGGCCGATTCCCCGGAGCTGGAACAGTCGACGGCCTGTGGCAACTGTTGAAGGAAGGACAGCGCGCTGTCACCGAGATTCCCGGCGAGCGCTGGGACCCGGAGGGCGGGACACGCGAAGGACGCTGGGGCAGCTTCCTCGATGACGTGGAGTGCTTCGATCCGCTGGTGTTCCGGATGTCGCCGCGCGACGCCGAACGCACCGACCCGCAGGAGAGACTGTTCCTGGAAGCCGTGTGGACGGCTCTGGAGGACGCCGGGACGGTGCGCACGGGCCTGGAGCGGACGGCCCGGTCCTCGACCGGGACGGGCGTCGGGGTGTTCGTCGGCCTCATGCACAGCCCCTACCAGGTGCTGGCGGCCGAGCTGCGCGGCGCGGGACGCGACGCGCACGCCCACTCCTCGCACTGGTCCACAGCGAACCGGGCGTCGTACACCTTCGGGTTCACCGGCCCGAGCATGGCGGTGGAAACGGCGTGTTCCTCGTCGCTGACAGCACTGCATCTGGCGTGCGAGGCCATCCGGCGCGGAGACTGCGGCGCCGCGGTGGCCGGCGGAGTGAACCTGATCCTCGAGCCGTCGCACCATGCCGCGCTGTCGGCGATGAACATGCTGTCGCCGGACGGACGCACTCGTGCCTTCGCCACGGACGCCGATGGCATGGTGCCCGGGGAGTGCGCAAGCGCCGTCGTTCTCAAGCCGCTGTCCACCGCTCTGCGTGACGGTGACCGGATCCACGGGCTGCTGCGGGGTTCCGCGGTCAATGCCAACGGCGCGACCACCAGCATGGTCACTCCCAGCGTCACCGCCCAGGAAGAGCTGATCTGCCGGGCCATGGCGCGCGCCGGCATCGGGGCCGGCGACGTGCACTACGTCGAAGCACAGGCCACCGGCTCCCCGCTGGCCGATCCGGTCGAGGCCGAGGCGCTGGCACGCGTCTTCGGCGGGCTGGGCACGGCGGTCGGCTCCGTCAAACCCTCTCTGGGACATCTCGAGGCCGCCTCGGGCATGGCTCAACTGGCCAAGGTGCTGCTGCAGCTGCGGCACGGCGAACTGGTGCGGACACTCGACTGCGACCATCCGCTGCCCGAGTTCGAAGGCGCGGCTCTGCGCCTGGTCCGTGAAGCCGGGCCTTGGCCTGCAGAGGTGCCGGCGGCCGAACGGACCGCTGCGATCAGCTCCTACGGCGCCGGGGGCGCCAACGCGCACGTGGTCGTCACCGGCCCGCCCGGGCCGGCCCGCCCGCAGCCGACCCGGCCCGGACCGCGGCTGGTGCTGCTCTCTGCCCGTAGGGAGGAACAGCTGCGGCGCCACACGGCCCAGCTGCTGGACCACCTGAACGGCCTTGGAGCCTCTGCTCCCCCGCTGGCGGACGTGGCCCGCACTCTGGCTGCCGGACGGGAACCGCTGCCTTGGCGGCTGGCCATCGTCGCCCACGACGTGGCGGAACTGGTGGGAGCACTTGCGGGGCACCTGACGGGCGACTCCCCCGCCACCGTCCGCGCAGCCCGCGCCGACGCCGGCGAGGAGAGGACGCACAGCCTGCCTGCCGACGCCGACAGCGCAACCCTGGTCGAGGCGGGCTCGGCCTGGACGCACGGCGCGACGCTGGCCGGAGCGGACGCCGCGCTGGGTCTGACAGACGGACGCATCGTCACGCTGCCGGGCTATCCCTTCGCCCGCACCCCGCACCGGCTGCCGGCCGACTCCGGTGCGCAGGGGGCGCCGGCCTCCTCTGCCAACCCGGCGGAGGCAGTCCTCCCCGCGGCCGAACCGGCGCCCGAAGAACAACTCGGGAAGCCTTCCGACTCCAAGGAGAACGACGTGTCATCCACGTACGACCCGCCCGAGGCACCGGCCCTGGGACACATACGCACCACTGTGGTGGAGTCCGTGGCTGCCGTGCTGGGGGTCCAGCCGGACGACATCGGCCTGGACGAACACCTCAGCGATTTCGGCTTCGACTCTGTGACGGTCATCGAGCTGGCCGACCGCGTCAATGCCGTCTTGGGAAGCGGGCTGAGCCCGGCCGACCTGTACGGCTTCCGCAACGTGGCAGCGCTCGTGGAATCCCTGTCGGCGGCCGGGGCTCCGGCCCCTGAGGCGGCCGCCCGGCCCGTCCCTGCTGCCGAGGGGGCACACCCGGTACGGCCCGTAGCCGGCCCCGTTGTGACCGCTGCGGACCCGGCGGACCCGGCGGACCCGGCGGACCCGGTGAGGCATACGGCCACCGAGGATGATCCCATCGCGATCGTCGGCATGGCCGGTACCTTCCCCGGTTCACCGGACCTTCCCGCGTACTGGGCGAACCTGCTGGCGGGCCGCGACCTGATCGAGGAGATCCCGGCCGAACGCTTCGACTGGCGCGAGATCTATGGCGATCCGGGGGCCGACCCGCAGAAGGTGCCGTCCCGCTGGGGCGGCTTCGTGCAGGGAGCCGACCTGTTCGATCCGGACTTCTTCCGCATCTCCCCACGTGAAGCGAAACTGATGGACCCCCAGCACCGGCTCTTCCTGGAGACGGCGTGGCGCACCATCGAGGACGCCGGCCACGACCCGGACTCGCTGGCCGGCAGCGACACTGGCGTGTTCGTCGGCTGTGGTTCCACCGAGTACGCCACGCTGCTGCTGCAGTCCGGCACCGAGGTCGACGGCCAGCTGGCCACCGGAAGTGCCCACAGCATCCTGGCCAACCGTGTTTCGTTCCTGCTGGACCTGCGCGGCCCCAGTGAGCCGGTGGACACCGCCTGTTCCTCCAGCCTGGTCGCCGTGCACCGCGCGGTGCGGGCCATCCAGGGCGGCGAGTGCTCGGCTGCCCTGGCCGGCGGGGTCAACCTGACGCTGACGCCGACGGGCTACCTGGCGTTCGGGAAATCGGGGATGCTCGCCGCAGACGGCCGCTGCAAGACCTTTGATCACCGGGCCGACGGGTACGTGCGCGGGGAAGGCGTCGGAGCCGTCCTGCTCAAGCCGTTGTCCACGGCACTCCGGGACGGCGACACCGTCTACGCGCTGGTGCGGGGTACGGCCGTCAACCACGGCGGTCGCGCCGCTTCGCTGACTGCCCCCAACTCCGAGTCCCAGGCTGCCGTCATCGCCGAGGCGCACCGGCGCGGAGGCACCGACGCCGCGCAGGTCGGCTATGTCGAGGCCCACGGAACCGGCACTGCCCTGGGCGACCCGGTGGAGCTGAACGGTCTGACACAAGCGTTCCGCGAGCTTGGAGTGCCCGCAGAAAAGCGTCAGTTCGCCGGGCTGGGCAGCGTCAAGACGAACGTCGGCCACCTGGAGACGGCGGCCGGCATCGCCGGGCTGATCAAAATCGTGCTGTCGATGCGTCACCGAATGCTGCCGCCGACTCTGCACGTTCAGCGACCCAACCCGCTGCTGGACCTGGCCGACAGCCCGTTTCACCTCGTCGACTCCGCCCAGCCGTGGGACCGCCCGCTGCATGAGTCGGGGACGGAACTTCCCCGGCTGGCCGGAGTGAGTTCCTTCGGCTTCGGTGGGGTGAACGCGCACGTGGTACTCCAGGAATTCTGTACCCCGGCCCCCGCTGTTCCTCAGCCGGCGGAGTGCCCACCGCAACTCTTCGTCCTCAGCGCCCGCACCGATGAGCGGCTCGGTGCCTACGCGGGGCTGCTCGCCGACCACCTCGACCGGGCGGCCGTACGTGGCGCCGACCGGCACATCGACGCCGTCTCGCTCGCCCGCACGCTGCAAACCGGCCGCGTCGCCCTGGAACGGCGGCTGGCCGTCGTGGCGGAATCGGCCGCCGAGGCTGCCGAGGCGCTACGCGCCTACGCCGCTGGCGAGCAGTCCCGTCTCCCGTTGTTCACCACCGCCTCCGCGAAGGACCGTGCCGCCGCTGGACTGCTGGACGAGGACGACCGGATGCGGGTGGTGGAGCTGGCCCGCAGCGGTCATCTGGACAAGGCCGCTTCGCTGTGGGTACGCGGCACCGACATCGACTGGGCGGCACTCCACCAGGGCGCGCCGCTGCGGCGCGCCGCGGGCCTGCCCACCTATCCCTTCGCCCGCGAGCGGCACTGGCTGCCACCTGCCGCGTCGGCGACACCAGCGGCACCGACCGCGGCGGCTGCGCCGCGGGAGACCGGCGCCGAACGCGCCCTGACGCCGGCGCCCGCACCCGCCGCGCCGGTGCCGCCACCGGTCGCTGCCGGTCCCGGGCAAGCAGCCGCAGCGCCGTCCGGGGCGGAGAGACCACTCGGCTCCCCCGCGAGCAGTGCGACCGATGACGCCCCGGACGGCGGTGCGCCGCAATCGGCACCTGCGGTTCCCGGTCCTGCCTGGGAGGGAGCGCCGGCCGGGCAGTTGGCCGACCAGGTCCGCGTCCTACTGGCGGACGGCATCGGCCTGGCGCCCGACGCCGTCGACCCACAGCGAGACCTGACCGCGTACGGCGTGGACTCGATCTCTGCGCTGCGGATCATGCAGCGGCTGCAGGCCGCGTTCGGTGACCACATCCCGATGGCGGCGATCTTCGAGTGCACCACGCTCAACAGCCTCGTCGGGCATCTGATCGACGAGTACGGTATCTCTCCCGAGGGCACCTGCTCACCGGTTGGGGTACCCACGGCACCGGCCGGGGGAGACCGGGCCGAGCCCGCCCTACCGGAAGCGGTCACCGTTCCCTTCGGCGGTGACGGCACCGGCACTCCCCTGTATGCGCTGCCCGGCGCCACCGGAGAGCTGACCTGGCTGCTGCACCTGCACACCTGGCTCGGGGTCGAGGGGCCGGTGCTCGGTGTGGAGTTCACCACAGCCGCTGCACCGCAGAACACCAACGACGGCCACGGACTGGCCGAACTGGCGCAGTGCTGCGCCCGAGCCGTCCTTTCGGACCGCCCGCAGGGCCCGTACCGCCTGGCCGGGCACTCGGTCGCCGCGCGCCTGGCGGTGGAGACCGCCCGGGTGCTCAGCGAAGCCGGCCATGAGGTGGAGGAACTGGTGCTGCTGGACGCTCCGGAGCCGGACGCCGCCCATGTCGAGGACGTGGTCGCCGACGTGTTGGCCGTAGCCGAGCAGTTCGCGCTGGTGTGGACCGGCGAACCGCTTGCCGCCGACAGCGCGGGGGACGACCGGGAGGAGGCGCTGCGTTCTGCAGCCGGGCTGCTGTCATCGCGTCCCGGTGTGCCGCTGCGAGGTGTGGAACTGTCCGAGCGGCTG
>KI547039.1:208091-232443 GCA_000497405.1 Streptomycetaceae bacterium MP113-05
GCGCGCGGCGGGCGACACCGCGGTGCGGCCACTGGCCCTGGCCGGGCGGACCGCCGTGTTGCCGGCTGCCGCTGCCACCTCTTGGGACCGGGCACTGGTGCCTCCGCCGGCGATCCTGGAGCCGGTGTCCGTGCCCGCGGGGACGGTTTCCCGCCGGGGGGCGGCGGAACTCGGCTCCCGCCCGGCTTCCTCACCCTCGCCCGCCGCCTCCGTCCCGCTGGAGATCGCCGACGCCGAGATCCGCACCGTGTCGGCGGACGACCGCCGCTTCGTGGTGCCGATCAACCGCAGCGGCAGCAAGACGCCGTCCTTCTGGGTCCACCACCTCTTCGGTGACGTCAGCTACTGCATCTACCTCTCCCGCTACCTGGGAATGGACCACCCGCTGTACGGAGTGGAACAGCTGGATGCTGACCTGCGGTTCACCGAGTTCCCGTCGATCGAGGCGATGGCATCCCGCTACGTCGCCGAGATCCGCCGGGAGCACCCGCAGGGACCGTACGTGTTGGGCGGTGCCTCTTTCGGCGGCATCCTGGCCTTCGAGATGGCGCGTCAGCTCGTCGAAGCGGGGGAGTCCGTGTCCCACCTGTACCTGGTCGACGCGTTGCTGCCAGGAACCGGCGCGTGGGACGGCGTCGACAGCACCGTGATCACCGAGGACAACCAGGACGCAGTGACGCTGATGCTGATCGGGAACTCGGCCTCGCAGTTGTGGGGCGCGGACCCGTCGCTGACCATCGACGAACTGTCCGGGAAATCCTCCGAGGAGGCGATCCGTCATGTCACCCGGCATGTGATCGACGGATCCCCCGCGCAGCTGTCCGCCACTGAGGTACACCGCCTGGTAAGCACCCGCTTCGCTCTGCTGGACCTGAACGGCAAGCTGCTCCTCGACTATGAGGCCCGGCCCTTCGCACAGCCCGTCCCCACCACCGTCTTCCGTGCCACGCAGGGCTTCTCGGCTGCCGACAATCCCTACGGCATGCCGGCCATCGGGCGCGACGGATCTGACGTCACCAACGGCCTCGGGGACTTCGCCGGGGAGGAAGTGGACGTGCACGATCTGGACGCCGACCACTTCACCATCGTGCTGGAGGAGAACTTGCGCGCCATCGCCGACGTGGTAACCCGCACGCTGCCCGCTCTCGCCCCGAACGGAGCCCGCTCATGACCGACTTCAGCGTCTACTTCTTCTCCTCTAACGACCGCAACGGGTTTTCGGACCGCTATCGCTTCATCCTCGACGTGGCCCGCTACCTCGACGACAAGGGCTTTGCGGCGATCTGGACCCCGGAACGTCATTTCCAGGAGTTCGGCGGCAGCTTCCCCAACCCCTCCGTGCTCAGCGCCGCCCTCGCCACGGTCACGAAGAACCTGCACCTGCGCGCCGGCAGTGTGGTCCTGCCGCACCACCACCCGGTGCGGGTGGCCGAGGAGTGGGCCCTGGTCGACCAGCTGTCCGGCGGCCGCACGGGGATTTGCCTGGCCACCGGCTGGCACAAGGGCGACTTCGTCTTCCACCCCGACCGGTACGACTCACGCCGCGAGTACACCTTCGGGCACATCGAGACACTGCGCGCACTGTGGCGGGGCGAGCAGGCGCAGTTCCCGGGACCGGACGGCCAGACGTTGACTGTGAGCACCTATCCACGTCCGATCCAGCCGGAACTACCGCTGTGGCTGGTACACACGTCCAACCCGCAGACCTGGGTCCAGGCGGGGCGGTCCGGGCTGAACGTCCTGACCCTGCTGGACAGTTGGGAGCGGCTGGAGGACAACATCAAGGCCTACCGTTCAGCGAGGGCCCAGGCCGGGCTCGACCCTCGGTCCGGCATCGTGACCGTCGGGCTGCACACCTTCGTGGGCGAGGACGAGGCGCAGGTGAAGGAGATCGTGCACGAGCCGGTGCGCAACTACCTGTCGGCTTTCGTGGCGCAGAAGCGCAACGACGCGGCCGTCGAAGGCGGTTCTTCCTCGATGAGCGACGCAGAGCACAGGGCGCTCGTCGATGTCGCGGCGGAGGACTTCTATCAGCGGCGATCGCTGCTGGGCACGCCGGACAAGTGCGGCAGGGTCGTGGAACGGCTCGCCGGTATCGGTGTGAGCGAGATCGCCTGTCTGGTGGACTTCGGGGTTCCCTTCGGGACGGTCCTGGGCATGCTGCCGAAGCTCAACGAGTTGCGGCAGCAGTTCGCCGCGCCCTCAGGGCCGCGGCAGAGCACCGCCGGCGCGACGTCGGCTCCGGCCGGCACGGCCGGCGGCGACATGTCCTGGTACTACGCCCGCACCTGAACCCGTCGCGCAGCCGCGCTGCCGGCGTCCCGTCAGCGCCCGGCAACGCGGCCTTCCCTCCTTTCCAGGAGCATTTCGATGACCACGACCTCGTCCGACTTCGACCGCTGGGTCCTGCGCCCGGTGCCACGCACCGCGCCGCTGCTCCGCCTGATCTGCGTCCCGTACGCGGGCGCGGGTGCCGCCGCGTTCCAGGGCTGGAGCGAACTGCTGCCGGAGACCGTGGAGCCCTGGCTGCTCAGGCTCCCCGGCCGGGAGACACGTTTCCGGGAGGAGCCGCACATCGACCTCTCCGTACTGGTGAAGGAGGCGACGGCAGCCCTGGGGCCCGCCCTGAACGGCCCATTCGCGCTGTTCGGCCACAGTCTCGGTGCACTGATCGCCTTCGAACTCGCCCGGGAACTGCGACGCTCACACGGCCGGGAACCTGAACACCTGACCGTCTCCGCCCGTTCCGCCCCGCACCTGCCGCTACGCCACTCGGTGGTCCACCAGCTCCCGGACGACCTTCTGCTGGAGGCACTCGACCAGCGGTTCCAGGCCATCCCGCCGGCTATCCGCGACGACGCCCGGATGCGGGCCCTGTATCTTCCGGTGCTGCGCGCGGACGTCACTTTGCTGGAGACCTACGCCCACACCCCGGACCTGCCGCTGTCCTGCCCGGTCACCGCATACAACGGCCGGGCGGACCCGGAGTTCGGCCCGGGTGAGCTGGAGGGGTGGGCGCAGCACACAGCCTCTTCCTTCCGGATGCGAACCTTCCCCGGGGGCCACTTCTTCCTGAACGGCGAGCGCGGGGAACTGCTCGCAGACCTGGTCGAAGACCTGTACGGCGCGATGGTCCCCTAGGCTCTCAGTCCTGCTGTGGAAGTCCCGTGCACGGGACGGCGCTCTGCACACACGGGCGGAGTGCTGGCGCCTCCTCCCGTGTACCCGTGAGGTGCGGGAGCCGTCATGCCTCGTCGTTGTGCTGCGACGGGGGCACCAGGGAAGCGGAGACCGCCTTGTTGACCGCGTCCAGGCGCGAGACCGCGCCCAGCTTGCCGTATATGTTGCGCAGGTGGCGTTTGACGGTTCCTTCGGCAATGGACAGCCGACGGGCGATCTGGGAGTTGCTCAGAGCTTGGGCAGTCAGCGCGAGGACCTCGCGCTCCCGGACGGACAGCAGATTCCCGGAGGACTGCTCGACACGGTCCAATCCCTGCTGGGACACGGACAGGATGACATGGCCGGGCCCACGGTCGACGACCACGCTGTGGATTGCCGCTACCAGCTCGTGGCGGGTGGAACCCTTCACCAGATAGGCGCCGGCTCCCAGGCCGAGAAGCTCGCGGGCCAGAACGACGTCGTCGTGCATGGTCAGCACGACGATCCGGGACCGCGGCGAGACCCGGCACAGCTGCGGGATAGTGGTGCGCGCACCCTGACCTGGCATCTCCACATCGAGCACGACCACATCAGGTAGCAGCTCGGCGGCCTTGTCACGGGCCTCCTGACCGTTGCGGGCTTCGCCGACGACCTCCATGCCGCCGCCCGCAGTGAGGATCTCGGTGACTCCCTCCCGGAAAAGCGTGTGATCATCGGCGATCAGGAGCCTGAGGGGCTTGCCCGGACTCGCCATGTGATTCCCCCTTGAGTGGTACGAAGACCAGGATGCGTGCTCCGCACCCTTGCTCGGTCTCGACGGTGACGCTGCCGCCGAGTAGTTCGGCTCGCTCGCGCATGGAGAGCATGCCGCTGTGCCCGCGCCGCGCGGTGCGGTGCTGTGCGAAGCCGACTCCGTCATCCTCGATCGCTGCGCGGACCTCGCCGGGGGCGATGTGCACCTCGACGGTGATCTGTCTGGCACGAGCGTGGCGCACCGCGTTGCGCTGCGCTTCGCGGATGATCAGGAAGAGTTCTTCGGCTGCTCCGTGTGGGAGCCAGGACTCGTCGCCGGTGACGAGGACCCGTACCTCTGCTCCCTGGCTGCCGGTGTCGGTCAGGTCGCGCAGGAGAGCGGCGCGCAGTGGCCCGTTGTCGACTCTGCGGCGCAGTCCGGTCATGACCTCGCGCAGACTGCTGAGCGAGTCGCGGACGGTCTCACGTGCGGCACGGAGCTTGCGGCCGGCCAGCTTTGGTTTGTCCTGGTGATAGACATCGTACAGTTCGAAACCGTTGAGCGCCGAGCCGAGGTGGCCGGCGACCTCGTCGTGCAGTTCACGGGCGATGCGCAGACGTTCGTCGTTGTGGGCGTTGCGGATCCGTTCCAGCAGGTAGCCGATGTGCGTGACGGAACGGGCCGTGTGCCGAGCGACGATCTGCCGGTGGAGAAGGGAGAAGAGCACCGCTGATTCGGCCGCTGTCGGCCGCACCTGCGCGGGTTCGTCGAGCAGGACGACGACGACGGCGTCGAAGAGGGCAGCGGCAGCGCGCCCTGACTCCACAGGATGAGTGCGGGGCAGGCCGGGCGCGGGGCCGTCACCGCTAAGGTCTTCCGTACCGTGCGGCAGGTACGTTCCGCGGCGCAGCTCGGCGATCGTGTGGGCCAGGATCTGCCGGGCTTCGGTCAGGTAGCCACGTGAGTTGTGCTTCTCCCGGAGCAGGGAGCTGTCGGCGCTGTGCAGGGCGGCTTCGTAGGCTGTGAGGATTTCGGGCATGCGACGTTCGAGTACGGCCGAGGCCGTACTGCGGGCGTCCCTCATCGTCACCATGTTCACATCCCCCTTGTGACCAGGCGCATCACTGCTGTCTGCGGGTCTTCGAGTTCCGGAGGCTACCGCGGGGTTCCCGACGGGCGGCGTTAAGAAGCCGTCAAGAATGAAGGTGCCGGGGCAGAATCACGCCGGAACGAAGAGCGCTGCCGGTACCCCGAAAGACACATACGGCACTGCCCCTCTTTGCCAGGGCGCTTCCGCCAGCATTGGAACCGGTCGACCGGCTTGGTAGACAGAGCTTCGGCACACGTTCGACCGGCGCCCGAGAACGTCGTCCGGCTCGCCGACGGGGAGGCATCGAGTCCATGCACATTCTGATCATCGAAAACGACGACGGAGTGGCGACCGCCTTGGAGCAGGCCCTTGGAGCGCACGGCTATCGCACGAGCCGCGCCGCCACCGGCGGCGAAGCGGTGGGCCGGATACACGACATGGATCTGGTGCTGCTCGATCTCGGTCTGCCGGACCTGGACGGGCATGAGGTCTGCCGGCGCATCCGGGAACGTTCGTGCGTTCCGGTGATCGCACTGAGCGGCCGCAGCGAAGAGCTGGAGCGGGTGATGGTGCTGCACCTGGGCGCAGACGACTTCGTACTGAAGCCCTTCAGTCGTCATGAGCTGATGGCGCGGATTCAGGCCCTGTTCCGGCGAGCCCGGGCATGCCCGGGACACACCCCGGCACGCCTTGTCGCAGCACCCCTCGTGCCGCCGCAGGCAGCGGCCCCCGCGGTGGCACACGGGAGCGGAGGGCATGCCGACCGGCCCCGGACGCAGACCGGTCCGCTCCATCTGGATCCGCGGACCCGCAAAGTGTTCCTGGACAGGGAGGAAGTGCGCGTCACCCGCAAGGAATTCGACTTGCTGGCGATGCTGATGGAGGAGCCGGGCACCGTGATGCGGCGCCAAGCCATCATGTCGCAGGTGTGGGACGAGAACTGGTTCGGCTCCACCCGCACCCTCGACGTTCATGTGGGGTCACTGCGCAGCAAGCTGGGCAGCGCCGACTGGATCGAGACAGTACGGGGGGTCGGATACCGGCTGACGGTTCCGGCTGCCGCCTTGGTCGATGCGAAAGCGGTGCGTTGACACCGGACGGTGCGCCTCCTCCCCGCGGTGATCCCGTGCCGCCGCGAACCCGGCAAGAAGGCTCGGTGCTCGCTGCGGCCGCCGTGCGCCAGGTGAGAGGACCGTTGTCGGCTGCGGCTGGAACCACGGCCAACCGTGTCGCGGCAGAGCCGGTCAGGCAGCCGGTCTGGCCCGGCGCAAGGACAACGGCAGCCCACGCCGTCGTGCCACCACGAACAGCAGCACGGTCACGGCGAGAGCTCCGCCACCCACGGGCAGGTATGTGGCCGCTCCGTTGTGACCCGTCTCCGCAACCGTCCAGAGAATTTTGCCCAGAGCCGCGGCGTCGAAGACGACGATTCCCCAGCCGAGCGAGCGACGCCACAGCGCAGTGCAGAATCCGGCGAGCAGCAGAGGCGCGAGGGTGAGCATCACGGTCTGGAAGAAGCTGGGGTGAGTGAGGAAACGGTGTTCCATCTCCAGAACCGCCTGGATCCGTGGGTCCGGGATGTCGGGTGCGGGAAACCAGAAGAAACTGGTCAGCAGAGCGATGAGAGTAGCAGTCAGGCCCAGTCGGCTCCTGTGCCAGGAGGAGTAGGCAAGCGGCAGAAAGAACAACGGCCGGATGTACCAGCTCAGAGGGTTGGCGTGGCGGGCCCAGGCCCACTGGAGGAAGTCGGAGAGGATGTCCACGACGCTCCCGGTTTGCGGTGCGATTTCGTCTTCGGTAGGGGCAACGGGTCGGCGCCCCGGCCGGTCACGGGGCGGCGTTGTTGTTCACCTGTGCGGGGTCGGCGTATCCCCGGACCTGCCCATGCCGATGCAGCTGAGGGTGTCATCGCCTCGACGTCCACGGGAGCTGTCGGGTGCGCCGTGACGACGCGCGTGGTCCGGGTGCGGGAGCGGCGCTCGCCCACAGGCGGGTGCAGGCGTCGCGTTGCGATGGCCGCTCCACCCCTCCCTGAGCTGCGAGCACAGGTGCGAATCGGACTGGTTGCGGGCGGCCCGGCCGTGTGGCCCACGGCGTGATCCGGAGTTGGCGTGCAGAAGCGGCACAGCCGTCTACCGGCCTTTCTGCGTGCAGGCCGTCCATGACAGGAGACGGGCGGGCTCCGGGGTGAAGAGGGTGCATCGGTGACGGGAGGCACGCCCCCGGATGTGGTCGGCCGCCCTCCTTCGGGGGAGCAGGAGAGCGGCCGAGTGGGTGTGACAACGGTGGTCAGACGTTCAGGTCCCGGCTCTTGAACCGGGTCAGGCCCAGGGCGACGAGTACGACGGGAGCGACGACCAGGACGAGCATGGCCGGATCGAACCCCTCGCGCAGCGGGCTGCCACCCAGGTAGTAGTGGAACGCGGACAGGTACTTCAGCGGCTCGAGCACCTCGGACTGTGTGGCGAGGGCATTCACCACGAAGGCGAAGGCCCCGTAGCCGGCGGTCAAGGCGAGCGTGAGCGAGCGGCGTCCGGTGACGGCACCGGCGGCGAAGGCCACGGATGCAAAAGTGATCACCAGCAGGGCGAGGCCGAGTACCGCAACGAGCAGGTTGCCGAACTCGACCTTCATGTCGAGCGCAGCGTTGAGTACGGCGAGTTCGAGCAGCACCAGTACGGAGAAGCCGGCGATCACCACGCAGGTTGCGGTGAATCGCTGCAGCAGTAGCTGCCCTCGCTCGATGGGCTGGGCCAGGTACAGGTCGAGCAGCCCGGTCTCCTCCTCGGCCGCGGTGTACTTGGCTCCGGTGATGGTGACGTAGACCAGGAGCAGCAAGGGCACGATCATGCCGAGGATCGTGGCCCGCAGGAATCCGGGCCCGGTCGCCAGGTCGTCGAAGGACAGTGCCTTCTGGAAGCCACTGGAGTCCGGGGTGGCCTTGTCCGGATCGAAGCTCGAGGTGTACATCAGGGTGACCAGAGCCAGTCCGACCGCCCAGAACGTCAGACCGCGGCGCTGATCGCGCAGGGCCTTCCCGAAGACGGCGCGTGGTTCAGCGGACACCGTGCATCTCCTCCTTGGACTCCTGCGCGTAGGCGTGCAGGAAGATCTCTTCCAGGTCGGGCTCCTCGCACACCAGGCTGACGACGGTGTGCTGAGCAGCGGCCTTCACCAGCGCGTCTGCCGCGCCGTCGAGTGTGCAGCTGAGGGTGGTGGACTGGACGGTGACGTCCCGGACCCCCGGGAGGGCGGAGAAGGGGCGCGGGTCCACAGGATCCGCGAACCGGATCTCCACTTGTCGCTGCGCCTGTTCGAGCAGGGTGTCGATGTCCGAGACGGAGACGAGCTCGCCGCTGCGGATGATGGCCACCCGGTCGCCGACGTGCTGCACCTCCGAGAGGATGTGGGAGGACATCAGCACGGTCTGCCCGTTGTTCCTGGCCTCACGCACCATGGCCAGGAACTCCTGCTGCACCAGGGGGTCCAGGCCCGTCGTCGGTTCGTCGAGGATGAGCAGGTCGGGAGCGTGCATGAAGGCCTGGATGATGCCGACCTTCTGCTTGTTCCCCTTCGACAGGTTGTGGACCGGCCGCTTGAGGTCGACGTTGAGCCGATCGGCGAGGGCGGTGATGGTGGCAGGCTGCACACCGCCGCGCGCCCTGGCAAGGAACTGCAGGAGTTCCAGGCCGCTGCTGCGCCCGGCGAGCGGGAGCTCTCCGGGCAGGTAGCCAACCCGCTCGCGGAGCGCCCCGCCACCTGTGCGTGGGTCCTTGCCGAACAGCTCGACCCGGCCGGCTGTGGGCCGGATGAGATCCAGCAGGAGCCGGATGGTCGTGGTCTTGCCTGCACCGTTGGGCCCGAGGTAACCGAACACTTCCCCCTGGCTGATGCTCAGCGACAGCTGATCCAGGGCCTTGTGTTTCCCGTAGGACTTACTCAGTCCCTCGGCCATCACCACAGGGGTCATGCCGCATCCGCTCCTTCTTCTCTTGCTCCCAGCGACTCCATACGAGAGGCATTTCGCGTTCGAGCCACTCGTAGAAGTCGTGCATCTCCTGTAGACGCCGGCTCCGTACCGGCGGATCGTCGGCCAGCAACGCAAGCCCCTGCGCGGTCACCCGCTTGAACTCGCCGTATCTGGTGGCCTGTGTCATCGCGTGTTCGGTCCAGGCGTGGGGGTTGACGCGGAAGCGGTCTCCTCGTTCGCCGGGGCGCCGGACCCGCTCCACCATGCGGCCGGGCACCAGATGTCGCAGAGCGGTGCTGATGGACCCGACGCTGACGGACAGGGCTCCGGCGATCTGCCCGAGTGTCTGTTCGGCCGGCTCGCAGATCAGCAGCCAGCCCACGGCCCTGCCCGACATGCGGATCAGTCCCTGTTGTTCCAACTGCATGGCCACGGACTCGACGAACTGCAGTTCCTGCACCGTCGCTGTCTTCCCGGTCATGCACTCACCCCCTCTCGCGAGTTCAGAATACACTGAACGACTAGCACGTACTAGCCGTTCTACTATTGCTGTGACGGAGGAGAGGGTTCGCAGCCTCGCCGCACGCATCGACCGTAGGACTGTGAATTCTTCTCTGAACCTGCTTTGACCTGCACATACGCCGAAGGAGGCGGGAGTGTCGTACGTCTTTCGGAGCAGGGGAGTACCGCATGCCTCTCGGAGGTTCACTACGGAGTCGCTACCGAGAGCCATCCGACAAGATCTCCCACGACCTCGCCGCCCGAGCGAGTACGACATCGCCACGCCTTCGACCCTGCCGGGCCAGGAACGGCAGGGTCACTGTGGTGCGGGCGGCGGCCCAGTCAGGTGGCGCCGGTACCACGGCGCGGCGGCGGCGAACCGCTCAGCGAAGCCCGGCCCCGGAACCAGCCCGGTCCGGTCCCAGACTGCGCTGCTGTCGTACCAGTGGTCCTCGGTGAGCAGGGCGTACTGATGGCTGGTCAGCCAGGAAACGTCCCGCGCCACGCGCGCGCCGTGTTCGGCACGGGGGACGCGGCGGGGGGCGGGCAGCGTGAGCAGCGTCGTCAGCGCCTCCAGCAGGTCCGTCATGCGGACCGGCCTGGGGTGGGTGGCATGGTAGACGCGTCCCACCGGGCCCGGCGCCTGGTCGCCGGCGAGGGCGGCGACCAGGCGCGCCAAGTCCTCGACAGCGATCACGGAGCTGTAGGAGGTGGTATCCGGCCAGGCGGGAACAGCACGGAGCAGTCGTGCCACGGCGGGGAGGAACCAGCGGTCGCCGGCGCCGTGGATCAAGTGGGGGCGCAGAACAGTTCCCTGGGCCCGGAGTACCGCCTCTTCGGCACGCAGTCGTGACCGGCTTGCCGCGGATGCGGGCGCAGGGACCACCTCTCCCTCGCAGGGGCCCTGATGAGGGCCCCTGCCGTATACGGACGCAGTACTGATGTAGATGATGCGCCGTGTTCCGGCCCGGTGTGCCTCTCGGAGCAGTGCCTGTGTGCCGAGGTAGTTGACCTCGTGGCAGGTGCGCGCATCACGTCCGACATAGCTGGCGGCGTGGACGAGGGTGTCCACTCCGGAGCACACGCCATGCACCGTTGCTGGGTCGGACAGGTCGGCGGGGAGGTGCCGTACCCGGGTTGGAGGGGCGCAGGGGGGCGGGCGGCGTGAGAGGAGACGCAACTCGGGTGCGCTGTGGCCAGGAGGGTGAGCGGCTGTCAGCTCTCGTGCGATTGCGCCACCGATGAAGCCTGTTCCTCCGGTCAGGAGCACGGTGCCGGTGCCCTCGGAGGCGCCATAGCCCGGGGGCACGGAGAGCGCGGGCACCGCTACTCACGCCCCCGAGCCGTCGTGGACGGTCACCGTGCAGGTGGCGGCCACGGACCCTGCCTGGACGAACTCGACAGGGCGGGTTAAGTGTGGCGCCGCGCCGGGCTGTGGTGGCGGCACCGACACCAGGCAGGGTGGGTCGAACTCGATGTAGGAGCGGAATTCGGCGTGGCATCCCAGGAGGAGGCCGGCGGGCAGGCCGAGCGTGACGAGAGCAGCCTGACGGGCGGCTTCCATGACCACCATGCCGGGAATGTGGTCGACGGGGTGGTCGAACAGGACGGGGTGATCCGGATCGGCGCGCAGGATGCGTGCGCCGTCCCAGGTGGCAGCGCCCAGTACCACGTCGGCGTCGACGCTTCTGCCGACCGCCTGCGGGGCGAGCGCCACGGGGAGGTAACCGGACGGGACCGACGAGGCGCGGTGACCGCGCAGGCGGGAGTAGACGGCAGGACTCACGCAGCGGGCGGTGGTGCTGCCAGAACCGATGCGCTCGCCCTCCCGGTAGGCGGTCACCTGGTAGGTGAAGGCGGACACGACGTTCCTGCGCCGCTCCACGTGGGAGAGCACCACATCGAGGACGACGTTGGCCGGCCCGCGTGAGAGCCGGGCGCCTGACTCGGTGATGCCGAAGGAGAGGCTTTCGGTGAGAAAGTGGCTGCCCATTCGAATGTGCAACGCCTGGTGGGCGAGGAGGAGACCGGCCTGACGGATGCTCTCGGCGAAGACCATGGGGTCGTGCCAACGCCGCGCGATCACTCCGTAGTAGCTGTGACTGCGGGGCCACTGCGCACCGATGCGGTAGCGGGCCCCTCCGCTGTGTCTGATGCCGGTCAGCAGAACTTCCGATATCGCAGACCGGTGCACCAGGGTACGAGGCACGGCCTGCTCGAAAGTCTCCGTATCGGCCACACCCGGCGTCACTGAATCCGGGCGGTCGGCTTGCAGAGCTGCAGTCATCCCAGGCCTCCTGGCGTGCGCTTCGGTTGATGCGATACGCGATTCGTGCAGGCTGCACGGCGGGATTGCGGGTGTGCCACAGCAAGGTTCCCGCAGCCGTAAGAATACTAGGCGACTGGTTTTTTTTGACAAGGGGAGAGTACATTGCTGCAGGGTAAGGACTACAAGGATCACCAGAAGGAACGAAAACCACCATCCGCACCGCGGGCGGCCAGGAGACATGACAGTGGCAAGGGCGCGGCAAGAGCGAGCAGAGGTCACCCGGCAGTCGATTCTCGATGGTGCCGCAGAGGCCTTCGACAGCGCGGGATTCGGCAGTACCAGTCTGAGTGACATCGCCCAGAACGCCAGCGTGACCAAGGGTGCCCTGTACTTCCACTTCCCGTCCAAGAGCGCGTTGGCGCAGGCCCTTATGGCAGATCAGTTCGACGTCACCTCACTGCTGGCGACCACGGAGCAGCCGGGTGTGCAGACGGCCGTGGACCTGACCCATCAGATGGCCGACGCACTGCGCAACAGCGTTCGCGTCCGGGCCGGCATACGCCTGGCGATCGAACTCGGTTCGTTCACGGACCCGAGTCCGACGCTGTACAACACCTGGATCGACACGCTCGGGAACTACCTGACCCCTGCACAGGGGCGCGGGGACATGAAGGCCGAGATCAACGTGAGGGACGTGGCCGCCTACGTGGTCGGGGCGTTCACCGGCGTGCAGATCACCTCCCAGGTCCGCACCGGCCGTGCGGACCTGCACGAGCGCGTCACCGACATGTGGACCTGGCTGCTGCCGGGGATCGTGCCGCCGCGCCGCATGCCGCGGTTCGACCCGGCCGGCTCCCCGCGCGTGCGTGACGCACTCGGCCTGGGCGACGGGAGCCGGCACATCGTGGCGGCCGGATGAAGGCGGCCGCGCCGTCCCCGCCGGTCACTGCGGCGAGGTGACGGACGGGTCGCACGGTCACGCTCAGCAAGCCGTCCGGGGCGGTGTGAGCATGACGGAGGGCGGAGCGGTACGAATATCGGCCCCCGGCGCGGCCAGCAGGGGCAGCACCAGTGCCCACAGGTCCTTCAGCCACCGCTGCGCTTCCTCGGGAGACGTCTCCATCCACACAAGGGCCTCCACCCCGGTCACGGCCGCCGTGACCAGCGTCCGCGCCGAGAGGTCAGTGACCGACGGGGCCAGCTCACCGTTCCTCCGCGCTTCCCCCAGCAGCTTCCCCAACCGCCCCCACCACAGTGGGTAGAAACCCAGCGTCGCACCGGCCGGCCCGCGCCGCTCCCGGGTGATGCGCACGCTCGCCTGCACACAGGTGTCCTCCCGAAGCAGGCGATGCAGCACATGTGTAAGGTCGACGGCCGTCTGCAAGAAGCCCTGATCGGCACCCCGCATGTCCTCCACCACGCTCTCCAGCACATCCCGCGCGCGGGCCTGCACCGCATCGGCGAGCTCGTCCTTGGTGGAGAAGTGAAAGAACAGCGCTCCCTTCGTCACTCCCGCCGCGCTACTCACCTCCGCCAGTGTCGCCCGCGCGAAGCCCTGCACGGCGAAGGCGCCGGCCGCTGACACCATCAGCCGCTCCACCGTCCGCTCCGACCGTGCCTGTTTGGCCATAACCGGTGAACCTCGCACCCTCTCTCAGAAGAAACCGGCCGTCTGGTACTCAGACTGAAGTGCCGGCCCTGCGCCGGCTCAGGCCGGTCCCCCCGGCACAAGACACGCACTCGCTGCCGGGTTTGCCGAAACCGCAGGGAGCAGGTACGCGGTATCCGCCAAGTCGTTCAGTACCTGCGCCACACCCAACCGCCTCAGCGCCGGAGCCATCCTCCGAAGATCCCGCCGAACCCCTGCCCCGACACCCCCCGCGAACACCGGACAGGTCACGGCGCCGTCAGCCCGCAGCCGTGGAAGGTCGTGCAACCGCCGCTCCACCGCCGCCCCTCCCTCAGCGCACACCAGAAGCAGCGCCTGCACCCCTCGGTGACGGCCCAGCTGAGCCACCGCCTCCTCCAACGTCATCCCCGCACCCAGGTTCACCACCCGCACTCCGCGGCAGCTCAGCCGCATGGAGAGGAGGAAGCCCTCCGCCGCCGCCGGAGGCGACTCCCCCGCCACCACGGCCACCACGACGCGCACCCCTCGTCCGCTCACGAGATCACCACTCACCGGAGCCCCCTCTTCACTCGGCGCGCACCCTCGGAAACACCACGACATGCGCCGGGCGACACTCCGTCACCCTAAAAACCGGTCGAACGGTACGTCAAGGGAAACCGGTCGAACGGCTTGCCACTCGGCACCGGCGACAGTCCCCCGTCCCGGGGCGCCGATCAGCCGACGAAACGAACGCCTCACCGCGGACGGAAGACCCTTTGACCCGACTACGAACCCATGACGCGGTTCGCGCACCACCGACGGGCCCGGCCGGTCAAGTGGTGGTCCGACGAGGACGATTCCCCTAGGGCGTGGCATCCCCACGCGTACGGCGCGAAGATGGCCGCGGACTGACCCGGGCCGACCCGCCACCTCGCACAGCCCCAGAGGGACCGGACACCAAGTGCTCCGGCCTCCTCCGAGCCGTACAGCAGAGCAGCCACCGGGGTCGCGGGGAACCCGGTGAAGGGAACGCGTGACCAGGAGCCGCTCCCACGTCCCCTCAGCCGCGGAGGGCCTGCACGGCGGCCTCGAGCCGCTTGCCGTAATCCGGGTCCGCCTTGCGGAAGTTCTCGACGGCGCGCTCGGCGATGTGGTCGTGGGTGATGCCCGCCATCGCACCGGCCAGGTTGTCGACGAGGCGTTCCTTCTCCTCCTCGGTCATCAGCCGGTAGAGGTTGCCCGCCTGGACGAAATCGTCGTCCTCGGCGTGCGCGGGGGCCTCGGTGTCCCCGGTGCGCCCGGCGACGGCGATCGGCTCCCACAGCGCACGGTCCGTCTGGTGCGGGCCCCCGAAGCTGTTGGGTTCGTAGTTCTTCCGCCCACCGTGGCGGCCGTCGTACAGGAGGCCGTCCCTGCCGTGGGTGCGGGCCTGGGCGGCGTGCGGCCGGTTCACCGGCAGGTGGTCGGCATTGACACCGACGCGGTAGCGGTGTGCGTCGCCGTAGGCGAAGAGGCGCCCCTGCAGCATCTTGTCCGGGGACGGGCCGATGCCCGGCACGAAGTGGTGCGGCGAGAAGACCGACTGCTCGACCTCGGCGAAGATGTTCTCCGGGTTGCGGTGGAGCTCCATCCGGCCGATCTCCTGCAGCGGGTAGTCCGCGTGCGGCCAGACCTTGGTGAGGTCGAAGGGGTTGAAGCGGTACTCCGCCGCGTCCGCGACCGGCATGATCTGCACGGAGACCGTCCAGCTCGGGAACTCGCCACGCTCGATGGACTCGCGCAGGTCACGCTGGTGACTGTCCGGGTCACGGCCGGCCAGTTCCTCCGCCTCGGCGGTGGTGAGGGTCTCGATCCCCTGGTCCGTCGTGAAGTGGTACTTGACCCAGAAGGCCTCCCCCTCGGCGTTGCTCCACTGAAAGGTGTGCGAGCCGAAACCGTGCATGTGACGGTAGGAAGCGGGAATTCCGCGGTCGCCGAACAGCCAGGTCACCTGGTGCGTGGACTCCGGTGACAGGCCCCAGAAGTCGAAGACGTTGTCCGCCTCCTGCGAGCCGGTGTACGGGTCACGCTTCTGGGTGTGGATGAAGTCCGGGAACTTGACAGCGTCCTTGATGAAGAACACCGGCGTGTTGTTGCCGACGAGGTCGTAGTTGCCCTCCGCGGTGTAGAACTTGAGCGCGAAGCCGCGGGGGTCCCGGACGGCGTCGGGCGCCCCGAGGTTGCCGGCCACCGTGGAGAAGCGGGCGAACATCTCGGTCTGCTTGCCTACCTCGGAGAGGAAGTCTGCCCGGGTGTACGCCGTGACGTCGCGGGTGACGGTGAAGGTGCCGTACGCACCCGCCCCGCGGGCGTGCACGATCCGCTCCGGGATGCGCTCGCGGTTGAAGTGCGCGAGCTTCTCCAGCAGAAGCTGGTCCTGGACCAGCACCGGACCGCCCGCACCGGCGGTCTGACTGTTCTGGTTGTCCGCGACGGGTGCTCCGGACTCCGTCGTGAGCGGGCCGGTGGTCTCGTACTGCGTCGTCACTCCGCCTCCTGGTACGTCGAGAACTGCACCAGATCCTACCTTGGACATAGTCCAAGTCAAGATGCCACCGAATCCCGTACCTGTTCCGGCCATGGAACGCCCGGCTGCTAGGCTGGGCGCCATGAGTGACCTTCTGCAACGACTCAGAAAGCGCGGCTGGCGGCTCACAGCACAGCGGCGCGTCGTCGCCGAAGTGCTCGACGGCGACCATGTGCACTACACCGCGGACGAGGTGCACACGCTGGCGACCGACCGGCTTCCGGAGATCGCGCGGGCCACCGTGTACAACACGCTGAGCGAACTGGTGACACTCGGCGAGGTGAGAGAGGTCAGCACCGACGGCCGCGCCAAGCGCTACGACCCGAACACCCGCCACACCCACCAGCACCTGGTGTGCGCCGGATGCGGAACGATTCGTGACGTCCACCCGACGGGCGACCCGCTGGCGTCACTGCCGGACGGCGAGCGGTTCGGCTTCACGGTGGCGGACGCGACGATCACCTATCGGGGCCTGTGCCCCGCCTGCGCCTCCACCTGACCCCCGCAAGGTCCGCACGTGGGGATACCGCACGTGCCGGGCAGGCCATCTCCCCGGACCCCCACCGCTTGACGACCCGGAGCATGACGAAGGGCCCGGATCGAAGATCCGGGCCCTTCGTATTCAGTAGCGGGGACAGGATTTGAACCTGCGACCTCTGGGTTATGAGCCCAGCGAGCTACCGAGCTGCTCCACCCCGCGCCGTTGTGTGATCACTGTAGCGGACCGCCTCGCGCCGAGGCAAATCACTTCCCTCTCCCGCCCTGCACCCGGTAGCCCGCTGGAACGCCGCCCTCCGGCGGGGGCCGGGGAGAACTCCCGGCCCCCCGCCGGAACGGGACCGCGTCAGGCGGTGAGCTCGTCGGTGAGGGCGTCGGCGAGGCGCGAGGCGCGCTCCGCCACCTCCGCCGGCCCCAGCTCGACGGCCCGCGCACACCAGCGCCGGCCCTCTGCCAGCTCACCGCGCCGCGCCGCCACCAGAGCCAGCCGCAGCGCCGCGCGACCGTGTCCTGCCTCGGCGGCACGGGTCCACCACAGGGCCGCCTCCGGCTCGCCGCCCTCACGAGCGAGCAGCAGCCCCAGGTTGAACGCACCGTTCGGGCTGCCCGCCTCGGCCGCCGCCCGGTACCACCGGGCCGCTTCCACGACGTCACCGCGCCCCGAGGCGCACATGCCCAGCCGCACCTGCGCCCGCCGGTGACCCTGTTCGGCCGCGCGCTCGTACCACTCCTCGTGCTCGGCCCGACCGGGCAGCACGTCGAGGCTCTCGCCCGGCAGCTGCGCCTGCTGCTCCAGCAGCGCGCCGAGCCGGAAGGCCCCCTCGACGCTGCCCGCGCCCGCGGCGCGGCGAAGGTGCTGCTCCGCGGCATGCTCGTCGCCCTCACCCTGGAGTGCGATGCCGACCTGCAGCGCCGCCTCGGAGTGCCCGGCGTCCGCGGCCCGTGCGTACCAGGCGTGTGCGCCGCTGTCGTCCCCGCGGCCCACGTAGAGGATGCCGAGGTTGAAGGCGGCGTCCACGCTGCCCGCCTCCGCGGCCTTGGAGAACCACGGCTCCGCGCCGTCCGCGTCACCGCGCTGCAGCAGCAGCACCGCGAGCGCGTTCGCCGCCTCGTGGTGGCCGGCGTACGCAGCGCGCCGGTACCACTGCTCGGCCTGCGCCGTGCGCCCCTGTGCGGCGCACAGCAGGCCGAGGTTGAAGGCACCGTTGTCGTCACCCGCGTCGAGGGCGGCGCGGTACCAGCGCTCGGCGGTCTGCCGCTCTCCCCGCGAGGCGTGCAGGGCGCCGAGCGCGTTGGCGGCATTGCCGTCGCCTCCCTCGGCGGCGCGGCGCCACCACTCGGCGGCACTCGCCTCGTCGCCCGCGTCGCGGAGCAGGAAACCCAGCGCGCAGGCCGCCCGTGCCTCACCGTCCTTGGCGGAGGTGAGGTACCAGCGGCCGGCCTCCTTCCGCTCGCCACGGCCCTCCAGGATCGCACCGAGGCGCAGCGCGGCCCGCCGGTGGCCACGCGCTGCGGCCTGGCGGTACCACTGCTCGGCCTCCCTGCGACCGGCCTCCGTCGGGCGCTTCTCGGCGACCTGCGCGAGCCGGTACGCGGCCTCGCGGTGGCCCTGTTCGGCCGCGGCGTGCAGCCAGTCCTCGGCGCCCTCCTCACCGCGATGGGCGAGCAGGTCGGCGAGCGCGTAGGCGCCGAGCGCATGCCCGGACTCCGCGGACTGGAGCAGCCAGTAGTGCGCGGCCGGCTCGTCACCCCGTTCCCGGTGGTGGCGACCGAGCGCGTGGGCCGCTGCGGCCGAACCGGCCACGGCGGCGACCCGCCACCAGCCTGCCGCCTCGTCGGCGTAGCCCCGCTGGTGCAGCAGCACCCCCAGGTTGTTGGCCGCGGCGCGATCGCCCGCCGCCGTCGCGGCGCGCAGCTTCGGCTCGGCCGCGTCCAGATCCCCCCGGCGCAGCAGCTGCGCCCCCAGCACACTCATCGTGCCGATGTCCGGTGTGCCGTCCCGAACATCCCGATCGGCAAGTCTGACGTTGTCCCCCATAAGCCTCATCGTCGCATCACCCGCAACCCGCGTACACCTCAATACCGGTGGCCTTGAGGTCACTTCAGCGTTTTGTCGACTTCCCGACAGAGCGACCACTCAAACACCGAGCGTGCAACTTCCCCCGCACAAGCGAAGGGCCCGGGAGTGTTGACCCCGGGCCCTTCGTCCTCCTCGTCCGTCAGGAGCCGGAACTCCCGCGCGCGTCGGCCGCGTCCTGGATGGCTTCCTTCAGATCCTCCTGCGCCCTGCCGTACGCGCCCCAGTCGCCGTCACGGAAGGCCTGTTCGCTGCGCTCGTAGGCGTCCTGGACGTCCTGCAGCGCCTCCTGCAGGGTCGGGCCGCCTCCCGTGTCGCCGCCACCGTCCTGGCCGCCCTGATCCTGACCGGTGTCGCCACCGGTGTTGCCACCCGTGTCGCCGCCGGTGTCGCCGGAACCGTCGCCCTGCGTCTGGAAGACGTCGTTCAACGCCTCCTCCAGGGTGTTCTCGAAGGCGACCCGTTCGCCGAAGACCGCGACCACCTTCCGCATTCGCGGATAACTGGTGTTCGCTCCCTCGATGTAGACGGGTTCGACGTACAGCAGGCCGCCCTTGAGCGGAACGGTCAGCAGGTTGCCGTACTCGACCTCGGAGTCGCCTCGCTTGAGGATGTTCAGGTCGTCGGCGATCTCCGGATCCGAGTTGATCTTGCT
Organism: Streptomycetaceae bacterium MP113-05; assembly: GCA_000497405.1. Classification (GTDB taxonomy): domain Bacteria; phylum Actinomycetota; class Actinomycetes; order Streptomycetales; family Streptomycetaceae; genus Streptomyces. Next base: position 227,219 of record KI547039.1, read on the forward strand.
CTGTACCTGCTGCGGACCTGCCACCGTGGTGTTGGACGGCAGTCTCAGCAGGTCGATCCGACCGTAGGAATCACTGCTGGCGTTCGCGTTCACCGCCATGAAGGCGCCCAGCGTCTCGCGTTCCACCGGGTTGAAGGTGGTGGTGAGCGAGAACGCCTGCTCCTTCTCGCCCGGCATCTTCATGCTCAGGTAGTACGGCGGGACGGCCGTGTCCCCCTCGCGCGTCGGGTCGTCCGGGATCTGCCAGCGCTCACTGCCGCTGTAGAACTGCGAGGGCGAGGTGACGTGGTAGCGGGTGAGCAATTCCCGCTGAACCTTGAACAGGTCCTGCGGGTAGCGCAGATGCTGCTTCAGGCTCTTGCTGATCTCGCTCTTGGGCTCGACCGTGTCCGGGAACGCCTTCATCCACGTCTTGAGCACCGGGTCCTCGGTGTCCCACTCGTAGAGCTTCACCTTGCCGCTGTAGGCGTCGACGGTGGCCTTCACCGAGTTGCGGATGTAGTTGACGCGGTTCTGCTGGGCGACCACCGCCCGCTGACTGTCGGTGAGCGCGTCCGTGGTGGTGTCCCCCAGCGTGGTACGCGAGGAGTACGGGTAGTTGTTGGTCGTCGTGTAGGCGTCGACGATCCACTGCACCCGGTCGCCGACGATCGCCGGGTACGGGTCGCCGTCGATCGTCAGCCACGGGGCGACCGCCTCGACCCGCTCCTTCGGCGTCCGGTTGTAGAGGATCTGCGAGCCCTCGCCGATCGCCCCGGAGTAGAGAATGCGCGGCTCGCCGAAGCTCGCCGCGTACGCGGCCCGGTTGATCGGGTTCGACAGCTCGACGCCGCCCTCCCCGGTGTAGGAGTAGGTACGCTCCTCGCCGTCGCCGACGTAGTCGATCTCCTTCTGCGGGCCGTCGACGATCGAGTACGCCGTCGTCCCCTCGCCGTAGTAGACCCGCGGCTGGTACGTGCCCAGCTCGCCCCGCGGCGGCAGGTTCTTCTCGATGAAGACCGGCTCGCCGTCCTTGTCGACCTCGGTGCCCTTGGCGGCCACCATCCCGTAGCCGTGGGTGTACTTGAAGTGCTCGTTGATCCACCCCTGCTTGGGCAGGCCCTGGGGGTCGATCTCACGGAGACCGACGACCGAGTCGACCTCCTCACCGTTCTCGGTGGTGTAGCGGTCCACGTCCAGCGTCGCCGGGAACTCGTAGTAGCCGCGCACCTGCTGCTTCTGCTGGAAGGTCGGGGAGACGACGTTCGGGTCGAGCAGCCGGAGGGCGGCGGTGGTGTCCGACGCGTTCCGCAGCGCCTGTTTGCCCGCGTCACTGGTGCCCGAGTAGTCGTTCACCTTCGCGTCACCGATGTGGTACGCGTCCCGCGTCGCCTTGATGTTCTTCTTGATGTACGGCGTCTCCTTGGCCTGCTCGTTCGGCTCGACCTGGAACTTCTGCACGATCGCGGGGTAGAGACCGCCGATCAGGATCGCGGAGAGCACCATCAGACCGAAGCCGATCACGGGCAGCTGCCAGGTGCGGCGCCACAGCGTCGCGAAGAACAACAGCGCGCAGATGATCGCGATGATGAACAGGATGGTCTTGGCCGGCAGGTAGGCGTTGGCGTCGACGTACTTCAGACCGGTCCAGTTCTCGGTGGCCTTGAAGTCGCTGCCCTTGACCGCCAGTCCGTAGCGGTCCAGCCAGTAGGCCACGGCCTTGAGGGCGACGAACACGCCGAGCAGCACCGAGAGGTGGCCGGTGGCCTGCGCGGTGGCACGGGCACCGGGACTGGTGACGCGCAGCCCGCCGTACAGGTAGTGCACCAGGCCGGCGGCGATCAGCGACAGCACCGTCGCGGCGAAGCCGAAGCCGAGCAGGAAGCGGTACCAGGGGAGGTCGAAGGCGTAGAACGAGACGTCCATCCCGAACTGCGGATCGGTCGTCCCGAAGTCGACGCCGTTCACCCACAGCAGCCACGTGCGCCACTGCCCGGCGGCAGAGGCGCCGGACACCAGCCCGACCAGCGCCGTGACGCCCGACAGGATCCACTTCTTGTACGGCGCGATACCCATCCGGTACCGGTCGAGGCTCTGCTGCTCCAGCGACATGGCGCTGAGCGGCGGCCTCAGCCGGTGTGCGAGCCAGATGTTCAGCCCGACCAGACCGGCCATCAGCAGGCCGAAGACGGCGAACAGACCGACCTTCGTCACCATGGTCGTGGTGAACACGGAGCTGTAGTCGAGCGAGCGGTACCACAGCCAGTCCGTCCAGAAGCCGGCGAACATGACGAAGACCATGACAAGCACCGCGAGCACGCCCGCGGTCATGAGCAGTGTCCGGGCACGCCGCGAGGGCCGGCCCACTCTGATCCGTGGCCCGGAGGGACCTCCGGAGCCCCGGTCCGGCATCTGGAAAGCCAAGGTGCGCACCTCGAAGATTCGCAGTGGATGATGCAGAGCCCGCATCGTAGGCTCACCTAGGCAACTTACCGAAGCTTTACCCGGTTCCCGGTTCCGGGGGGTCCGCAGGCAGGATGGAGCGATGAACAGCAACGCACCCACCGGCACACCCATGGCCGCAAGCTCCCTGACCAGGGCTGTCCTCGAGATCGACGAATACGCTGCGGGCCTCGGCTGGGACCAGCCCGCACGACTCTTCGCCCTGGTCGACACCGTGAAACTGCGCGCGGAGGAGCCCGGCCTGGCCGACCGGCTCGGTGTGGGGTCGGACGGGACGGAGCAGCCGGACCAGCTCTCGCTCACTCCTGTCGAGCAGGACGAGCTGCCGCCGGGCACCCCACTCGACGAGTTCCTCGGCACCATCGGCTGGCCGGACGCGGTGGTCGGCTGCGCGCTGGCCATAGAACGGCTGATGCTGCCGCCGTCCGCGGAGGAGGCCGTGCCTGAGGACCTGACCGAGGAACAGCTGTCCCGCTGGGTCGCCGAACACCCCCAGCGCCAGGAGATCCGGATGACGGTGGGCGTGCTCCGCGACGGGACGCGTGAGTCGGCCGTGCGACTGCGGGACCAGGACGCCACGACGGAGGTGCTGACCGGGGCCACTCTCGTGCCGGGACTGGCGGATGCGCTGGCGTCGACCTTCGACGAGACGGACTGACCCCTTAGGGGTCAGGAGTCGCAGCGGGGGAGGTCCGCGGTCCCGCCGTCGCGGATCTTCCCGAGCGCGCCCAGCGCGTCGTCGAGAGTCTCCACCTCGACGAGGGTGAGGCCGTCGGGCTTGTGGGCGAGCGCCGACGAACAGTTCTCGGCCGGCGTCAGGAAGTACTCCGCGCCCTTGTCGTGGGCGGCGACGGTCTTCATCCCGATGCCGCCGATCGGGCCGACCTGGCCCGAGGCGTCTATCGTTCCGGTGCCCGCCACGAACGCGCCGCCGGTCAGCTTGTTCTCCGGCGTGAGCTTGTCGATGATGCCCAGCGCGAACATCAGGCCCGCGCTCGGGCCGCCGACGTCCGCGAGTGAGATGTCGATCTCGAACGGCAGGGTGTGCGTGGTGCCGGGCTGGACGCCCACGATGGCGCGGCCGTCGTCCGGCGCCTTCTTCGTCCGTACGGTGACCTGTTCGTCCTCGACCTCACCGATGTCCCGGCCGTCCTTCTGCGCGGCCTCCACCTCGTCCGCCGGAACGACGGCGAACCGCACCTTCTCGCCGGGCTCGTGACGGGTGACGATGTCGGCGACCTGCATCGGCTTGCGCACCCGCTCCCCGTCCACCGACCGGATGACGTCGCCCGCGTGCAACGTGCCCTGCGACGGGCCGCCGTCGACGACAGACTGCACCACGACCCGCGCGGTGACCGGCTCGCCGAGTGCCTTGAGCGCCGCTGCCTTGGCGCTCTCCTGTGACTGGCTGAACTCCTCGGCGTTCAGCTGGTCGACCTCCTCGGCCGACTTGTCGTCCGGGTAGAGGACCTCGTGCGGCACCACCGCGTCGTCGTCGCTCAGCCAGCCGTGCAGCGCCGTGAAGAGGTCCATCCGGTACTCGGAGCCGGTGACGCGGACGGTCGTCATGTTCAGGTTGCCGCCGTACGCGCTCTTCGGGATGTCCTTGCCCGGGAAGCTCAGCACCTGCTCGCCGTCGACCTCGCCCAGCGTGTTGTACGTCGGCCCCGGCGACATCTCCGCGTACGGCACCTTGATCAGTACGGCTCCGCACAGCAGGGCTATCAGGAGCAGCGTGGACGCAAGCATGGTGGCAGTGCGGCGTGGCATGCGTACGACAGTACGGGACGGGGGTGTCAGTGCGCTTCCCGGCCCGTGGGGCCGGACGTGGGCGCACCGCTGCCCTGATGCGCCGGTACCCGGGGTGTCGAGGCGGCCGGAGCCGCCGGCTCTGCGGGGCCGCCGTGCGTGTGGGCCATCGCGGCCCGGAAACGTTCGTACCCCGCCACACCCACGGCGTCCGGGATGACCGACTTGCGCCGGCCGGCCCAACCGCCCCAGACGCTCGCCACCACTCCGGCGGCGACCGGGATGAGCAACCAGAGGAGAGCCGCCATCGAGACCTCCCGACCATCGAAACGCGCTGGCCGACCGGGCTTCCGGTCGGCTGATGAGCAGATTAGCTCTCGGCGATTCCAACGCTCAGGTCGGGTGCGAGGTTACGCAACGCCGACACGCACGGCGTCATCGAGGGGTTTGAACCCCACCCGACCACCGCCCCTCAAGGACGGCGCTACGCGCCGACCCTCCCACCCGTCTCCCGACCACCGCCCCTCAAGGACGGCGCTACGCGCCGACCCATTCTTCGGTGCCGTTGGAGAAGGTCTGGTGTTTCCAGAGGGGGACCTCGGACTTCAGGTCGTCGATGAGGCGGCGGCAGGCCGCGAAGGCCTCCGCCCGGTGCGGGCAGGAGACGGCGACGACGACCGCGAGGTCGCCGACATCGAGAGCCCCGACCCGGTGCAGGGCGGCGACCGCCCGGACCGGGAAGTCCGCGGCGACCTTCTCCGCGACCCGGCGCAGCTCCGCCTCCGCAGTCGGATGCGAGGAATAGCCCAGTCGGGCGACATCCGCGCCACCGTCGTGATCGCGGACGGTCCCGACGAAGAGGGCCGTCCCGCCGGCGGAGGTGTCACCGACGGCGGCGAACACCTCGTCGATCGACAGTGGGGTGTCACGGACGCCCAGCAGCCGGACGGGATCGGAGGAGGGCTGCTCGCCGGGGTGGTCGTTCGTCTGTGCCATGCCGCTCATGCTGCCCCAACACGCTCCGGAGCGTGTTG
>KI547039.1:232453-234559 GCA_000497405.1 Streptomycetaceae bacterium MP113-05
GGCGGCTCCGAGAGCGACCGAGGAGGGCAGCTCCATGCGGCGGATGCCGGTCAGCTCCTCGACCTCCTCCTGCTCCAGCCAGCCGTCGCAGCCCACCGCGAGCTCGCCTTCGACCTTGCCGAGCACCGCGTACTCCAGGGCGCTGACCAGGTCCTGAACGTGACAGAACTGCCAGCACGGCCGGGAACCGGCCACCACCAGCAGGCGCGGCGACTCGAAGTAGCGGGTCAGCGCGGTGTCCGTGCCACCGACCAGCACGGCCGGCCGGAGCACGGTGACGTTCAGCCCGGGGTGCGACCGCGGGGCGCGGTGCGCGAGGCGTTCGATCTCCATCAGGTCGCCCAGGCCGGTGGCCTCCTCGGTGGCCCGCAGCTCCGCGTCCTCGGCCAGGGGGACGTCGTTCTCCGGGAGCGCTCCGTAGACCATCGCTGACGTGCACAGCACCACCCGCGGCACTCCGGCGGCGGCTGCCGCGGTGAGCACGGTCTGCGCGCCCCGCACGTTGTAGGCGGTACGGGCCGCCGGGTCCGCCTCCAGGTCGAGGTCCAGCGCGAGGTGCACCACGACGTCGACGGGCTGCACGTCGCCGCGCAGCCGGTCGGCAATGGCCGGGTCACGCACGTCGAGTGCGTGCCACTCGACCCCGTCGACCTGCCCGTGCCGCTCGTCCAGACCGATGACCTGCTTGACGTCCGGCGAGGCGGCGAGCCGCTCGGCGAGCAGGGCACCCACTCCCGAAGCCGCGCCGGTGACGGCGACGACGGGGGTTCGCGCTGCGCGAACGTCGGACTCGGAGGAACTCACCGGGCGTCTCCAGCGGTTGTTTCTGGTACGAGGTGGGCTGGACCCATCCTGCCTGACGGGTGTCTAGGCTGGAGGCAGAGCCCACCGGATCGGTCAGATCCACCCGCGACGGTACGCGGGGTGTGGGGCAGGCCGTGCACGCCACACGCAGAGCGCACGCAGCAGCGAACCGTCCGACGACACAGAGCCGAGGAAACCGTGAGTGACATTCCGTTCGGATTCGGCGTACCTCCCGAGGAGCCCGAGGACGGGGACGAGGACAGGAAGAAGCAGGGCGGCGACGCCGGCCGGGGCGACCGGCCGACCCCCGACCCGTTCGGGTTCGGCGGGCAGGGCGCTGCCGACAATCCCCTGGCGGCCATGTTCGGCTCGCTCGGCGGGGGTGCCGGCGGACCGGGCGGCTTCGACCCCAACGACCTGGGCGCGGCGTTCCAGCGGCTCGGCCAGATGCTCTCCCACGAGGGCGGTCCGGTGAACTGGGACATGGCCAAGGACATCGCCCGCCAGACGGTCGCCGCCGGCGGCGTGAACTCCGACGACAAGGACGTCAGCATCGGCCCCACCGAGCGCGGCGCGGTCGAGGAGGCCGTGCGGCTCGCGGACCTGTGGCTGGACGGCGCGACATCACTGCCGTCCGGCTCCGGCTCGGCGGTGGCATGGAGCCGCGCCGAGTGGGTGGAGGCGACCCTTCCGGTCTGGAAGGACCTGGTCGACCCGGTAGCCGAGCGGGTCGGCGCGGCGATGGGCGACGTCCTGCCGGAGGAGATGCAGGCCATGGCCGGGCCGCTGCTCGGCATGATGCGCTCCATGGGCGGTGCGATGTTCGGCACCCAGATCGGCCAGGCGGTCGGCGTGCTGGCCGGGGAGGTCGTCGGGTCGACCGACATCGGCCTCGCGCTCGGTCCGGCCGGCAAGGCCGCGCTGCTGCCGCACAACATCGACAAGTTCGGTGAGGGCCTGGGCGTCCCGTTGGAGGAGGTGCGGCTCTACCTGGCCCTGCGGGAGACCGCCCATCAGCGCCTCTTCCAGCACGTGCCGTGGCTGCGTTCGCATCTCTTCGGGGCGGTGGAGGGATACGCCCGCGGCATCAAGGTGGACACCGGCAAGCTGGAGGACGTGGTCGGCCAGTTCGACCCGCAGAACCCGGAGGAGCTGCAGCAGGCGCTCCAGCAGGGCATGTTCCAGCCCGAGGACACCCCGGAGCAGAAGGCCGCCCTGGCACGGCTGGAGACCGCGCTGGCCCTGGTCGAGGGCTGGGTCGACGCGGTCGTGCACGCCGCGGCCGAGCCGCATCTGCCGTCC
>KI547039.1:234887-238132 GCA_000497405.1 Streptomycetaceae bacterium MP113-05
CGCCGCCGGGCGTCCGGCGGGCCGGCGGAGCAGACGTTCGCCACGCTGATCGGACTGGAGCTGCGCCCCCGACGCCTGCGGGACGCCGCCCGGCTGTGGGCCTCCCTCGCCGACGCGCGGGGCACCGAGGGCCGCGACGGGCTGTGGGCGCACCCGGACATGCTGCCGACCGCCGACGACCTGGACGATCCCGACGGCTTCGTGCACCGCGAGCACATGGACTTCTCGGAACTGGACAAGATGCTGGGCGACGCGGCGGACCGCCGTGACGAGGGCACCGGGAACGACGGAGCCAAGACCGACGGACCGGACGAGGAGAAGTGAGTCTGCACGCGGATGCGAGCCGCGTACTGAAGGAATGGCCCGCGCCGGACGCCGAACAGGACCGGCTGCGGATGGCGTACCTGGATCACCTCGCCGCCCGCCCGGACGGGATGTGGAAGGCCTGCGAGGAGGGCCACGTGACGGCGAGCTCGCTGATCGTGGACGCCGAGGGCGAGCAGGTGCTGCTGACGCTGCACCGCAAGCTGCGGATGTGGCTGCAGACCGGCGGCCACTGCGAGCCGGGGGACTCGACACTGGCCGACGCGGCGCTCCGGGAAGCGACGGAGGAGTCCGGAATCGAGGGGTTGTCGCTGCTCAGCCACGACCCGGTACGACTGGACCGTCACCTCACGCCGTGTGCGTGGCATCTGGACGTGCAGTACGCGGTGCGGGCTCCGCAGGGGGCGGTGCCCGTGGTGAGCGAAGAGTCGCTGGACCTGCGCTGGGTCCACTTCGGGGAGGTCGCCGGCATCGCCGACGCTTCCGTGCAGCGGCTCGCCACCGCGACGCGCGAGGCTGCTCGCTGACCGCGACCCGGCCGGGTTCGGCCAGCAGGCCGACGCGGGAGGGCGGGGCCGGGTAAGCCCGGCCCCGCCCTCACCTCTTCACCGGTCGACCGGTGAACGCGGGCGGTCAGCCCCAGATGCTGCCCTGGCCGGCGCCATGGGCCCCGTGCTGGCCCACGCCGTACTGCGCGGCGAGACCCTGCCCCAGGTTCGCGTTCTGCGGAGGCAGGAGCTCCGCGGGCTGCACCAGCGCGTGGCCCTCGCCCATGAAGCTGAGCTCCCAGCCCTCGCCGGTGTTCCCCCGACGGCGCCACACGCTGGACGCGCTGGTCTGCGCCTGCATCTGCACCCTCAGCGAGGAGGACCACGCGACCACCGCGTCGGAGTCGGCGTTCGCATAGGCGTCCGGCGTGACGGCGAGCATCAGCGGCTGCCCGGAGGTCATCAGCGCGATCCTGCCCTGCCCGGTGATGACCAGGTTGTACTTGCCCGAACCGGACACCCCGTACTGGCTGTCGACGGAGACGACCTCCCAGTGCAGCTGGGAGTCGAGCGCCAGCACGTACCGGCTGTCCACGGTCAGTCCCTCGTGCCCGACGTCGAGTACGTGCACGTACTGGGCGAGGTTGGCGAGGAACACCGTGCCCTGGCCGGAGACGCGCATCAGGTCCAGGCCCTCGCCGGTGCGGCGCCTGGCGCGGCGCTGCCCCTGCGACTGGTACTCGCCGTCGAACTCCAGCATGCCCTGGTAGGCGACCATGCTGCCCTGGCGGGCGAGCACGTCGTCATGGCCGGTGAGGCCGACCCTCAACAGGCTCGGGTTCTGCAACGCGTAGCGGTCCGTGGACTGGACCTCGGTGCAACCGAAAAGCGGACTCTGCATTTCTCCTCGCTCCCCCTCAGCCCCGGACCCGCAGGCGGTCGGCGCTGTCCTCGCTGGGCTGCACGACGACGAAGCCCTGGCCGGAGAAGCCCATCTGGTAGGCCTCCCCGCTGCCGCGGCCGATCATCGACGACGCCTTGAAGCTGCGCTTGCCTTTCATCTTCAGGTGGGTCGACCAGGCGACGAGCGCGTCCGGGTCGACGTAGGTCTCGTCCGCGCCCCTGCCGCAGTCGACCACGACAGGTGTGCCGCGGGTGGTGAGCGCGACCCAGCCGGTGCCGGAGATCTCGACGTTGAACAGACCCTGACCGGAGAACTTCGCCATCCCCTTGACCCGCTGGACGCCCCAGTTCAGGTGCGCGTCGAAGGCGAGGATGTTGCTTCCGTTGACGGACAGGTTGTCGTCGTTGAGACCGATCACGACGACGTCGGCGCCGTAGTCGGCGAGGTAGAGCAGACCGTCGCCGTGGCAGCGCATCAGTGGCGCGCCCTCACCCGTCAGCCACTGGGACGCCATCTGGCGTACGGCCGGCGGGTTGGGTTCATACTGGACAAAACCCTCATAGGCGATCATCGAGCCGGTGCGGGCGAGGAGGTCCTGGCCGGACTGCATGGCTACCTTCAGCATGCTGCGGCCGTGGTTCTCCATGCGTGCGGCGGGGCGGGTCGGGGCATGGCCCGAGACGAGTTGCTGATCCATGACGGGCTCCCTCAGACCTCGCACGGCTGAACGACGATGAAGTTGCCGGGGGCTCCCCGGAACTGGAGGTTGACGGTCTCGCCACTCTGGCCGCCGTACGTCTGGCGGCGCAGCCGGACCTGGCTGGAGACGATCACCTGGGCGCCCGCCGACCACGCGACGACGGCGTCGGCGTCAGCGAAGGTCGTCGGAGTGACCGGCAGCACCACGGGGGTGCCCTGGGTCCTGACCACGACGGTGCCGGTGCCCTGGAACTGCATGGTGAACAGCGCACCACCGGGGATTCCGTGCCCCTCGATGCGCCGCACCTCGTGGTGCAGCGACTCGTCGAAGGCGAGCACGTTCTCGGCGGACACGCAGATCGCGTCACCCTGGAGCTCGATGGGGTGCAGGTGGGAGGCGGACTCGGCGAAGAAGACCTGTCCGCCGCCGGTGCAGCGCATCAACTGCATCTCCTGGCCGGTGGCGTTACCGACGACGCGCCCCTTGAAGCCCGCACCCTTGTAGGAGAAGTCGACCTTTCCCTGGTACAGCACCATGCTGCCCTGCCGGGCCAGCACCGGCTGTCCGTCGACCCCGAGGTCGACGCGGGCGAGTTCCTCGTTCTGCAGAGTCCAGCGCTGCCCGGTCGCAGCCTCGCGGTACTTCTCCAGCGCCACGCCGAGACCGGCCGGCGGTGTCTGCGGCACGGGTTGGGCGGCAGCCGGCGGGTGCGCCGGGGCGAACGGATTGCCCATGGGCTGGCCGGGCGGACCGGGCGGCTGCTGGCCGAACTGCGGCTGGGCAGGAACCGGTGCCCCCTGCGGACCGGGCGCCGGGGGCGGTGCCGCCG
>KI547039.1:238142-239865 GCA_000497405.1 Streptomycetaceae bacterium MP113-05
GCTGCGGGGCCGCCGGAGGTGCGAAGCCCGGTGCGGCCTGCGACGGTGCGGCCGGAGGCGCGAAGCCCGGTGCGCTGCTCTGCCCGGCCGCGGCAGGGGCCTCCTCCTCGAGAACCTCACCACCGAAGTGCCGCAGCAGTGCGTCGAGACCGCCGTCGAAGCCCTGGCCGACGGCGGCGAACCGCCACACGTCCTTGAGATAGAAGTCACCGAGCATGACCGCGCGTTCGGTGGTGAACTCCGAACCGTCGAAGGCGTAGCGGGCGACCTCCTCGCCCCCTGCGACGATGCGCAGGTAGCCGGGGCCGACCTGGGACATCTGCCCGGCGCCGTCGACGGTCGCCGTGAACGAGAGCTTCTGGATCTGCTCCGGAACCGAATCCAGCGTCACCCGGAACGACTCCGTGTCCCCCGCCTGGCCACCGAGCAGCTGCACGGACTCCTCGGGCGACTTCGGTTGGTTGAAGAAGACGAAGTAGCGCTCGTCGGAGAGCCGCTCCTCCGCGTCGAGTCCGAAACAGCTGATGTCGAACCCGAGGCCCGCCCCGGATATCTGCACGCCGACGTACAGATCCGTACCGGCCGTCAGGTCACTGATCTTGGCCTTGTGGCCGCGTTGGAATTGCCTGGACATACGTAACGACCGTCCCCCATCCGGTGGCGAGTGGTGCCTCGCGCCAGGCTAACCGGTGAACGCGGAGCATCACTCACCCCGTGCGGGAGGAAGATGGGGCAGCCGCCCGGCCGTGGCGACACCCTCCAGGAATCCGCGGGCCCGCTCGGTGAGCGGGAAGGGGTCCAACAGCCGCCAGAACTCCGGTCCGTGCCCCGGCACCAGCAGATGGGCGAGCTCGTGGAGCAGCACGTAGTCGACGACGAACGACGGCATGCCCTGGAGGCGGTGGGAGAGCCGGATGCTGCCTTCTGCGGGAGTGCAGGAGCCCCACCGGTTGTTCTGGTTCGTCACCCAGCGTACGGAAACCGGGCAGGCGCGGCCCCCGAGGTACTGGTCGGAAAGCTCCCGCGCGCGGCCGGCCAGCGCGCCTGCGTCGAGCGTCCTCCGGCTCTCCTGAGCCGCCAGCCGGTCCAGCATGACATCGATCCAGCGCTCCTCCTCGGCGGCGGTCATCCGGTCGGGGATGAGCACGACCGTGCGGCCGCCGTCGCGGTAGGCGGAGACCGTTCGCCGACGACGGGTGCTCCGGCGCACCTCGACCGCGCCCCGGCCGGTTCTGTCGCTGTTCAGTGGCTCGACGCTCACGTGAGAAAGTTACCCCGCCGGCGCTCCGCGATGCGTGTCACGCCGCTCGCAGGGCCTCCCCCCGGAGCCCGGGGCCCAGTAGGACCATCAGCCACAGGCTGTGGACAACGCGCTCCGCAGATTGCGCGCAGCGCGCATCCTTGCCTCATGCATCCCATGATCAAGCCGGCGCTGCGCCGCGGCTGGCGCGACAGCAGGACCCTCCAATTCGGGGTGACGCCCGCGCACGCGGTGCTGCTGGGCCCGGTGGACGACGCCTCGGGAGCGTTCCTCGACCTGCTGGACGGCACCCGGAGCATGGACCTGCTCCGCCTGGAGGCGGGCCGCGCCGGGCTGCCACCCGGCGCCGCCGACAGGCTGGTGGCGCGGCTGGCGGCGGCCGGGCTGCTCGACGACGCCGAGACGTACCGGAGGCCGGCGGGCCGGATCGGGGAGCGCATGCGGGCCGACCTCGCATCGCTG
>KI547039.1:240679-253145 GCA_000497405.1 Streptomycetaceae bacterium MP113-05
GTACGCGCTGAGCTTCCTGGACGGCGACGGCCGTCCGGCCGCCGGGTTCCGCACCCGGTGGGTGCTGCCCCATCTCTGCCCGGAGACCGAGCCCTTGGCGCCGCACCGGGACTGCCCCTGCGGGGCGGCTTCGGCACCGGGTGACCCTCCGCCCTCGGCACGAGTACCGGCACAGTCCACAATGGGCCGGTAGGGCTGGAGAGTCCGCGAGTTGGAGGGCGCATGTCTGATCTTCCCCGCAGGGCGGTCACCCGCACCGCGAAGCTGGCCGCGCTGCCCCTGGGGTTCGCCGGCCGCGCGACCTGGGGCCTTGGCAAGCGGATCGGGGGTTACTCCGCGGAGCTCGTCGGCAACGAACTGCAGCAGCGCACCGCGGAGCAGCTGTTCCGCGTGCTCGGCGAGCTGAAGGGGGGCGCCATGAAGTTCGGCCAGGCCCTCTCGGTCTTCGAGTCGGCGCTCCCCGAAGACATCGCCGGCCCTTACCGCGCGACGCTGACCAAGCTCCAGGAGGCGGCGCCCCCGATGCCGACGGGCACCGTCCACGGTGTGCTGACGGAGAGCCTCGGTGAGGACTGGCGGGAGTACTTCGCGGAGTTCGAGGACAGGCCGTCGGCCGCCGCCTCCATCGGCCAGGTGCACCGCGGGGTGTGGCACGACGGGCGCGAGGTCGCGGTGAAGGTGCAGTATCCGGGTGCCGGGGACGCGCTGATCTCGGACCTCGCCCAGCTCGGCCGGTTCGCCCGGCTGCTCGGGCCCCTGGTGCCCGGCATGGACATCAAGCCGCTGATCAACGAGCTCCGGGACCGGGTGGCCGAGGAGCTCGACTACGAGCTGGAGGCGGAGGCGCAGCGCGGTTACGCCGAGCAGTTCGCGGACGATCCGGACGTGCGGATCCCTGGGGTGGTCCATCAGGGCGAGCGGGTGCTGGTGACCGAGTGGATGACCGGGGTGCCGCTGTCGGAGGTGATCTCCGGGGGGAGCGAGGAGGAGCGCGACCGGGCCGGGCAGCTGCTGGCGCGGTTCCTCTTCTCGGGCACCGCCCGCACCGGCCTGCTGCACGCCGACCCGCACCCGGGTAACTTCCGGCTGATACCGGGCGACGACCCGGACACCCCCGTGGCCGAGTGGAGGCTGGGGGTTCTGGACTTCGGCACCGTGGACCGGCTCCCCGACGGACTGCCCCCGACCATCGGTACCGCGCTGCGGCTCGCGCTGGAGGGCGACGGGGACGGCGTGTACGCGATGCTGCGGGAGGAGGGCTTCGTCAAGGACTCCATCGATCTGGAGTCGGACGCGGTTCTGGACTACCTGGTCCCGATCATCGAGCCGGCCCGGGCGGAGTCGTTCGCCTTCAGCCGTGCCTGGATGCGGGAGCAGGCCGCGCGGATCGGCGACCCCCGGTCGCCGGCACACCAGCTGGGGAAGCAGCTGAATCTGCCGCCTTCCTACCTGCTGATCCACCGCGTCACGCTGAGCACCATCGGGGTGCTGTGCCAGCTCGGGGCGACGGTGCGGCTGAGGGACGAGATGGCCGACTGGGTGCCGGGGTTCGCGCCGTCACCACCAGACGGAATCGAGACGCCCCTCGATGGCACGGATATGGGTGCGTGAGCAGCCGCCGCAGAAGTACCGCACCTCCCCCTGCTCCACCGAGCACGTCCAGGTGAGCGGGGGCGCGCCGGTGCAGACCACGCCGCAGCCGGCGCAGCCGGTCCCGTCCTGCCCGGTGTCGTCCACCGTTCGACGATAACGCCCACATGCGACGGGGGCCGGGGCGTGACCGCCCCGGCCCTCGGTTGTCAGGTCACTGCATCACGGCCATCGCGACGGCGCGGCGGGCGCGCAGCGAGGCGCGTTCGGCACGGCGCTGCAGGCGTCGGGCACGGAGCACCCGCAGCGCCGCCCGTTCCGACTCGGCCTCGTAGAGGCGTGTCTGGAGTTGGGCTCTGGCCAGGGATTCAGACATGAGTTGCATCTGTCGGGTCCTGTTCTTGGTCAAGTGCGGGACACCGGCCTCGGGCCGGCGGAATGCGTCGTCGTGGGGGGAGGTGTTCATCTCGGGGTCCAGCTTCGGAAGGTGACGCAGCTGCGGATCGCGCGTCGACGGTTGGTTGAGCGTTCCCTGGGCGTTCATGCCACGACCGGGTTCTTCCGCGGTCGGCCACGGGGCCGCTTGCGGGGAACGACGACGCCTTGCACGAAGAGCTCGCCGCCCCAGACGCCCCACGGCTCGCGGCGGTCCTTGGCGCCGGTCAGGCATGCCTCGCGCAGCGGGCAGGTCTGGCAGAGCGACTTGGCGTACTCGACGTCGGCCGGGGCCTCGGCGAAGAAGACCTCGGGGTCGTAGGAACGGCAGGGTACGGCGACGCCGAGCCGGTCGATGGCGTCGTCGAGCTCGGTGAGGGTGATGAGCGGGGCGGTCAAGGGGTCCTCCGTGGAACCGGGTGGGATCAGGTCGGTGGTGGATGTCGGCGCGTGCGCTTCGAGATGCACTGTCGGTGTCTTCCTCGTCGGTGGTGTCTGTTGTCTGTTCGGCCCGGCTGGTGGCCGGGGCGGCTGGGGCAAACAGAAGGGCCGCGGATCCCGGTACGGGTTCCGCGGCCCTGGAAGGTGCCGACCTGATCAATGCCGATCAGGCTGGATCTCTCCAGGGTTCGTGGCCACGGAAGGCCCACATCAGGTGCTGCTTCTTCTGGCGACCTTCGCCGGCACCGTTGGCCGCGAAGCCGGCGGCATAGGCGACTGCCTGTGCCACTGCTACTGCCGCGGGTGCCTTGGTCGGTCGCTTGTCGCCGAACCGCTCGTTGCTGCCGGTGCACTCGATGCCGCCCGGACCGAACGGGGCGACGTCGAGCAGGGAGGCGCCGGACAGGCCGGTGCCACGCAGGCGGGATCCGAGCAGGCACGTGGAGACGGCCGAGCGGTCGTTCGTGGTGGTGTCGATGAAGCTGATCACTGGGCTCGCCTCCTCTCGGCGTCTCGGGGACCGCGCAATCCGGCCGCAGGCCGGAGCTGGTCCGAAGATGTTCAGGGTTCAGTACAGCATGAATGGGGTGAAGCGAGAAGCCCCCGCCCTGTCCACGTCTGGAAGGCTATGAGGCCGCGGTGCGGCTGCGCAAACTATTTTTCCTCTTCTTCTGTAACAGCTTCCGAGACGCTCTGGTCACCGCTCTCCCCGCCGTCTTCGGAGGGGAGCTCCTCGCCGGCGCAGAGGGCGAGGACGTCGGCGCCGAAACGCTGGAGCTTGCGGGCCCCGACCCCGGAGATCACGGCCAGCGCCGACTCTTCGTCCGGCACCGCCTCGGCGATGGCCAGGAGGGTCTTGTCGGTGAAGACGCAGTAGGCGGGCTGCCCGAGTTTCTTGGCCTGCCCCGAGCGCCACTCGCGGAGCCGCTCGTACAGCTCCTCGTCCAGGTCCGAGGGGCACCCTTCGCAGCGCATCAGCTTGAGTTCACCCGGATCGGTGAGCGTGCGCCCGCAGACACGGCAGCGCACCGGTCCTCGGCGCTTGCGGGACCGGCCGCGTTCCACGCCTCCTCCGCCGCCGGACGTGCGGGCTCCGGCGGAGGAGGAGCCGGGGCGGAGCCCGGCCAGGAAGCGGCTGGGCCGACGGTTGGCCCGGCCGCCCGGCGACCGGGACAGCGCCCACGAGAGCGCGAGGTGACGGCGGGCGCGGGTGACGCCGACGTACAGCAGGCGCCGCTCCTCCTCGACCTGCTCGTCAGTCTTGGCGTAGGTGATCGGCATCATGCCCTCGGTGAGCCCGACCAGGAAGACCGCATCCCACTCCAGGCCTTTGGCGGAGTGCAGCGAGGCAAGGGTGACGCCCTGGACTGTGGGAGCGTGCTGGGCGTTGGCCCGCTCGTCCAGTTCGGCCACGAGGTCGGCCAGGGTGCTCTGCGGCCGGGCACGGGCGAAGTCCTCCGCGAGGCGGACCAGCGCGGCGAGGGACTCCCAGCGGTCGCGCACGGCGCCGGAGCCCGCAGGCGGTTCGGTGGTCCAGCCGCGGGACGTGAGCACCGCGCGCACCTGCGCGGGGAGGGAGACGGCGTCCTCGATCAGCGGGTCGTTGCCGCCCGCGCGGGCGGCTCCGCGCAGGGCGATGCCCGCCTCACGCACCTCGGGCCGTTCGAAGAAGCGCTCGGCACCACGGAGCTGGTAGGGCACGCCGACGTCGCCGAGAGCCTGCTCGTACACCTCGGACTGCGCGTTGATGCGGTAGAGCACGGCGATGCCGCTCGGCGGGACGCCGGCGTCGACCAGTTCCCGGATGCGGCGGGCGGTTCCCTCGGCCTCGGCCGGCTCGTCCGCGTATTCGGTGTAGACCGGTTCGGGGCCGGCCTCCCGCTGGGAGACCAGCTCCAGACGGTGTTCGGCAGCCCTGCCGCGGGCCTGCGCGAGCAGGCCGTTGGCCAGGTGCACCACCTGGGGTGTGGAGCGGTAGTCGCGGACCAGCTTGACCACGGTGGCATCGGGGTGCCGGGTGCGGAAGTCGAGCAGGTGATCGGGCGTGGCACCGGTGAAGGAGTAGATCGTCTGGCTGGCGTCGCCGACGACGCACAGGCTCTCCCGGTCTCCCATCCACAGCTCCAGGAGCCGCTGTTGGAGCGGACTGACGTCCTGGTACTCGTCCACCACGAAGTGCTGGTACTGGCCGCGGACGGTCTCGGCGATGTCCGGACGGTCTTGGAGGACGCCGACGGTGAGCAGCAGCACGTCCTCGAAGTCGATCACCGAGCGGTCGCGCTTGAGCTGCTCGTAGACCGAGAAGACCCGGGCGGTCTCGGCAGGGTCCCGGGGCGCTTCCCGGCCGGACTTCGCGATCATCGCGGGGTAGTCCTCCGGGACGGTGCGCGTCACCTTGGACCACTCGATCTCGCCGGTGACGTCCCGCAGTTCGTTGCGGTCCAGCCTGATGCGGCAGCGGGCGGCGGCCTCCGCCACCAGTTGAATCTTGCGCTCCAGCAGCCGGGGAAGCTCCCCGCCCACGGCACGCGGCCAGAAGTACTGCAGCTGCCGCAGGGCAGCCGAGTGGAAGGTGCGTGCCTGTACCCCGGTGGCGCCGAGCTGGCGCAGTCGGCCGCGCATCTCGCCGGCCGCGCGGTTGGTGAACGTGACTGCGAGGACGCCGGCGGGCGGCAGGATCCCGGCCCGCACCCCGTACGCGATCCGGTGCGTGATGGCCCGCGTCTTCCCCGTCCCGGCGCCGGCCAGGACGCACATGGGCCCCTGGAGCGTCGTCGCCACCTCGCGCTGCTCGGGGTCGAGCCCCTCCAGGACGGCGTCGGCGTCACGCGGGGGCTCCACGTGCTCCGGCCCCCCGGGCGCGCCGGGCCCGCCCGGAGCCGGGCGACCGGTGACGTCGGGGGCGGAACGACCCGGGCCGGAGGGGAACAGGGTGGCCTCGCTTGCTGCACTCACCCGACCCATGCTGCCAGCTCCGCGCGCCGCCCTCGGTACGTTGTCCACAGCCCCGACCGTGCGGTGTGACGAACGCCGCCGGGATCGCCGTGCGTGGCCGGGAATGTCCGGGTGGCGCTCGCGCGTTCCCCTCCCGGCGCTCGCGATCACCGCACACGGCCGACGGGCAGGCACCGTCCGCAGACGAAGGAGACCCGAATCCCATGATGGGCACCGTGACGATGTACAGCACCACCTGGTGCGGCTACTGCCGCCGCCTCAAGGGCCAGATGGAGCGTGAGGGGATCGCCTACACCGAAGTCAACATCGAGCACGACCCGGAGTCGGCCGCCTTCGTCGAGAAGGCGAACGACGGCAACCAGACCGTGCCGACACTGCTCGTCGTCGGTACCGAGGGCACGGAGACGACGATGTCCAACCCGTCGCTCGCCCAGGTCAAGGCCGCCCTGGCAGCCTGACCCGACGGTTGCCGCGTGCACGCCCCGCCCGACCTGCTCGGGCGGGGCGACGGCCGTGGGCACGCTTGGGCCGAGGCCGGCTCGGCGGAAGGGCGGGCGGAGCGGGCCGACCGCTCGCAGCGGTGCACCGTCACTCCGCTTTCTGCGGGTGTTCGCCGAGTCGGTGCCGGACCAGCAGGACTCGGCAGTCGACGACCGCGCTGAGGTCCCGCTCGCTCTCGGCTCGCCTCATGTCCGCCAGCAGCCGTTCGCACGTCGGGCAGCTCACAGGCGCTCCCCGCGACTGCGCGCGTTGGCCGCCTGCACCGCCGATCGCATCGCGCCCTGCGAGATCATCTCCGCCAGCGCCAGCACCGTCTCCGCCGTGGCGGCCCCCAGTTCGACCAGAGGGGCCCGCCGGGTCATGCCGCACGTGCAGTCCTCGGCCCGCAGGTCCGGCAGCGTGATCCTCGCGGTGTGCAGCGCCATCCGCAGCGCCCCCACCGCGTCGTCAGCGTCCACCTCTCCTCCCGGGGCCTCGTCCCGTGCCGTGCGTACCGCCCGGAGTGCGAGCGCGGGTGTTTCGCTCATGATCAGGACCTTCCATCGTCGTTACCTGCTGTCACAGAGTGAACGCGGGGAGGTAGTCTCGGTAAGCACTTCCGACTTGAATTGCGCTTCCCGAAAGTGGGGACGGATCTGTGCCAGCGAAGAAGTTGGATCCGAGTGCCAGCGTCGCCGCACTGCTCGGAACGAAGGTCCGGCGGCTGCGCGAAGCCGCCGGCCTGACCCAGCAGGAGTTGGGTGACCGGGTGTTCGTCTCCCACACCCGCATCGCGAAGGTGGAGCTGGCCACCGACCCGCCCGGGCGTCGGCTCACGGAGCAACTGGACGAAGCGCTCAACGCCGGGAGCGCGCTCAACGAGTTGTGGCCGCACCTCTCACACAGTCCGTATCCGGATTTCAGCCAGCGCTTCATGGCCTTGCAAGCATCGGCCAGTACGATCCACGAGTTCTGCCAGGTCGTCCCCGGTCTACTACAGACGGAGGCGTACGCCCGCGCCATGCTTCGCGCCGGCCAGGTATACGGCGACTGGGACCTGGAGGAGAGCGTGGCGGCTCGCGTCGACCGGCAAGCCATACTCGACAGGGACGACGCACCCTGGCTGTGGACGATTCTGGACGAAGCCGCCCTGTATCGCACGGTGGGTAAACGAACGACCATGCGAGAACAGCTTGCTCACCTGGTCAAGATGGCCGAGAGAGACAGGATCTGTCTCAGGATCTGCCCTCGTGGTCGCGTGGACCCTGCCGCGATGTCCGGGTCCATGACAACCTTGACCGGGCGCGACGGGTCCCGTTCCGTCTATCTGGAGGGCATCCGCAGCGGCGCTCTCAGCGAGGACGCGGAGGACGTGCTGCGCCACACGGTCGTTTTCGACCGTCTCACCGCGAACGCGCTGGACCCGGGCAAGTCCGCGGAACTGATCAGCAAGGTGATGGAGGAGACGTACTCATGCGCGTCGACCTGAGCGCCGCCGAGTGGCGACGCAGCAGTTACAGCAACGAGTCGGGCGGCAACTGCGTCGAGGTCTCGCCCGGCTTCCCCGGGCTCGTTCCGGTGCGGGACTCCAAGGACCCGGAGCAGCCCGCCCTGTGCTTCTCCGACACGACGTGGCAGGCATTCGTGTCCTCGCTCTGAGGACGACACAGGCGATCGGCTCCCGGTGTACACCGGGGGCCGTTTGCTGTGCCGAGCGTGGTCGACCCAAGGCGATCATCACACTAAGCAATGAGTGGTCGTCACACCGTCACTTGCGGTGTACGCTGCCGTCTGAACGGGTTGCCCCATTCCGAACATGAGGCGGCCCCCGGAGGTGTTAGCGCACCACCCGGAGGCCTACACCCAGAGGACCTGCAAGGAGTCCCCGAGATGCTCCGGCATGTTATCGCGCCTGCGCATGCGTTCGCGCAGATCCCCAACGTCATCCTCCGCCACCCACGCCTGTCCTCGGACGCGAAGAACCTGCTCAACTGGCAGCTCTCGCTCCCGCGCGACGAGAAGCAGTGCCTGAGCGACACCGCCCGGCAGGCCGGGATCAGGAAGTGCGCCTTCCAGAAAGCCAAACGACAGCTCCTCGACGAGGGCTTCCTGCACCAGTGGACGGTGCAGAAGGACGGCGGCCTCTTCGCCACCATCCAGCTCATCTCCAACACCCCGCTCTCCGCGAAGGAAGCGCTCGCCGTACGCGACGGGCTCCAGCCAACGCCCGGCGCGGCGCACCTGGCCACGAAGGCAGACGCGCCGCCGAGTGACCGGAAACCGGCCGCCGGTGAACCGACCGACCAGGCCGTCGGCCGTCAACCACAAGAGAACACAGAGAAGAACACCCACCAACCCGCCCCGTCCGCACCAGAGCGTGCAGCGGAAGTGGCGGCAGAGCCGCCTCAGGACCAGGCGGAGCCGGGAACGACGAGCGACGGCGCGCAGCGCTCCGGGGAGTCGTCCACCCGCCTGCTGGACGCGGAGGCGTTCCTGCACTCACTCGGACGCGACGACGCGCGACTCAGCCTCCCCCGGCACACCGCCCGTCGCCTCGCTCCCCTGGCCGTCGACTGGCTGGACACCGGACTGCCCCGCGACCAACTGCGGCACACCCTCACCCAAGGCCTCGCAGACGCCCGTTCGACAGTCGCCCTCCTCCGCTGGCGCCTCGCGAACGCCCTCCCCGACGCTCCTCCCCCGCCGCCGTCCGGCCCGCGCCCACAACCGCGTCTTTCCGGCATGCGCGAGTGCCGCACCCGCCACACACAGCCACGCCTGTTCACCCCGACCCCAGGCAGCGACGACGACCTCTGCCCCAACTGCCGCACCGCCACCGGAGCCCCCGGAGATGACCCGGAGCCGCTGGACGCCCCCGGCTTCACGGCCTTCCTCTCCGCCCGCGAAGCCAAGCGCCAAGCGGGCCGGACGAGGTAGCCACCGACCCCGACCTACCGATCCCGGAGAACCCATGGCCCTCCGCCCCCTGCCGCGGCGCTCCAGCACCGCCGCACCACCGTCGACGACGGGTACGGGTACGTACCCGTACCATGAAGATCCTCGTGGAAGGAGTCTCACCGTGGCCGACGCGAACATCCGCATCCCCGCAGAAGCACGCGACCGGCTCGCCGAAGTGGCCGCCGCCGAGGGCCTCTCGCTGCGCGCCTACCTCGCCCAGCTCGCTGACACACTGCTCACGCCCGGCGAGCGCGCACGGCAGGCCGCGCAGACGCGCTCGATGCTGCGGACCTGGAACGGGTACGACCCCAGCCCCGCCGAAGCCGCGGCACTGGACGCCGAGCTGGACGAGCGCCTCCGGGAGGCAGGCCCGGTATGAGGAACGACGTGCACGTCGTCCTCGACGACACGGCCATGGTGGCCGCCGGAAAGGGAAGCCTCCTGGCCTCCTCGCTCATTCACCGCGCGAGCTCGCAACCCGGCTGGTTCCTGTATGCCCCGACCTGCGCCCTGATCGCAGCCGACCGTTCACGGCCAGGAACCGCCGCGCACCTCGCAGCCCTCCCCGGCGTGCTCATCCTCGAGCTCGACCTTCCGGCCGCTCTGGCCGTGGCCCGCGAGGCCACCTGGGCCTCCGCACATGCGCGGCACTCCGCACAGCCGACCCCCGACCGCCCCTCCGGTGCGATGATCGCCACCGCCGACCCGAACGCGTGGAAGGACACACCGGTGCGGGTTCTCGACATCAGTCCGTGAGCGACTGCGTTCCGCTGGACGGACGATCATCCAGCACCCGGGCGTGCCCCTCAACCACTCCCACCGGCGCACTGAAGCGGACCCGTCCGGCTCGCTGACATTCCACCAACCGCGCGAGCATCGCCGCTCCTGGCGGACGGGTCGGCTCACCCTCGGGACGGCTCGATCCACCGGACCCGTCCGGTAGCGATAACGTCCGCGAGGTGAGCGTGTATCAGTACTACGAGTTCCAGGCCCTCGACCGTCCACTCAACCGGGAGGAGCAGGAACGGCTACGGGCGATCTCCACCCGGGCCCGCATCACCGCCACCAGTTTCACCAACACCTACCACTGGGGTGACCTGAGCGGGAATCCGCGCCGCATGACCGAGCGTTACTTCGACGCGCACCTGTACGTCACCAACTGGGGCACCCACCGGCTGATACTCCGGCTGCCCAAGCGGGCGCTGGCCCTGCCCACGGTGAAGCCGTACTGCCTCGACCACCATGTCGACGCTTGGGCCACCCGCACACACGTCCTGCTCGACCTCACCAGCGACGACGAAGGCGGCGACTGGGTCGAGGGCGCCGAAGACTCCCTGACGGCCCTGATCGGCCTGCGCGACGAACTCGCCTCCGGTGACCTGCGCCCCCTCTACCTCGCCTGGCTCTCCGCACTCGCAGCCTGGGAACTCGAGGACGACGAAGAAGAGGAGTACCAGACATGCCCGGAGCCTCCTGTCCCGTCCGGGCTCGACGAACTGACCGGCCCGCAGCGCACGCTCGCGGACTTTCTGCGCATTGACGATGACCTGTTGACAGCCGCGGCCCAGGCCAGCCCCACCGCGCCCAGGAAACCAGCCAGGCCCACGAAGAAGGAACTCGCTCCGCTGATCGCCGACATGTCCCAGAAGGAGAAGGACAGTCTGCTGCTGCGGCTCGCCCTCGGCCCGGAGCCCGGGTTGCGAACCGAACTCCTGCATCGTCTTCGCGGCGCCGACGCACCCGCCCCGGCTCCCGGGCGCCGGTCCGCCGCCCAACTTCTGGACACCGCCCATACCCTGCGCACCGAACGCAGGCGGCACGGCAGAACCTGAACACTCCCCCACCGAACACGAGGCCACTCACCACTGGGCATCGACGAGTCCGCCGTTCACGTCCGAGGAGCAGCCGGGCAGTACGCGGTCCGGGTAGGCGAAGCGGGCGCGCACCACGTCCTTGAGGTCTCGTGGCGTCCAGTCGAGACGTGGCAGCGTGGCCGGGGCTCGGTGTGCGTACGGCGGCACACTGCGTCCTTGGCGCGGGTGCACGCGCTGCCGCGCTCACTGATGCGGCAGCGCGATCAGCCCGCTCGTCGGGTTGCGCGCAGTACGACGTCGTCGACGTGGTGGGTGCTGGCCGCGCCGGGGGGCCGTGGTCGGGTTTCGTGGATCTCGACATGCCAGGTGTCGGGGTCGGCGGTGAGCGCGGCGGCGACCTCGTCGACCCCGACGAACGCCTCCGGGTCGTACATCCGGGTCTGGGTCTCCACGTCCGCCGGGGCATGCAGGGGAGTGAGGTCGTGGTGCACGACCAGAAGCGTGCCGCCCGGAGCGACTGCGGCGAGCAGGCTGCGCAGGCCGCGCTGGTCGGGCGTGCGCTTGAACGAGCCGTACTGCAGCGAGACCAGGTCGAAGGTCTCGGTGCCGAAGGGTGCGGGGTCGTTGGCGTCGCTGCGCCGGAGGTTGACGGTGAGCCCGCGCCGGCCGGCTTCGGCGTGCACCCGGGCGAGCGCGTTACCGGAGATGTCGGTGGCCGTCACCTTCCAGCCGTGCTCGGCCAGCCAGAGGGCGTCGGCACCCTCGCCGGTTCCGACGTCGAGTGCCCGGCCGGGGGCCAGGTCGGTGACCTCGTGGACGAGCGTGCCGTTGGGGTTGACGCTCCACGCTCGGTCACGGCCCCCGTAGCGGTGGTCCCAGTCGGCCTCTTCGCCCGAGCGCCGGACGGCAGCGCACAGATCCTCTTCGGCGAGGCTGAAGGCGATCATGGCGCCGACCTGGCTGCCCTGGGCGGCCGACGGCAGCACCTGC
This sequence comes from Streptomycetaceae bacterium MP113-05, assembly GCA_000497405.1. Lineage (GTDB taxonomy): Bacteria > Actinomycetota > Actinomycetes > Streptomycetales > Streptomycetaceae > Streptomyces. The sequence goes on from KI547039.1 coordinate 252,343, forward strand.
AGGCTGGGGTCGGTGACGTTGCCCGCCGCGTAGATCCCCGGCACGGCCGTCTCGCCGCGTGGGTCGACCGCGAGGACGTCGCCGGCGCCGGTCGCGTGTGGAGTGGTGGTGAGCCCGACCCCGACCAGCATGTCGGCGCGTGCTCGGAACCGCGGACCGACCACGACGGCGTCGGCCTCGAGGATGCGACCGTCGCCGAGCTCGACCCCGGACACCTCGCGGTCCGGCCCGCTGAGGACCCGGGAGACCTCGCTGTGCTCGACGATGACGCCGGAGGCGGTGAGGGCTTCGACGGCCTCCTCGTCGAGCCCGGTCGGATCGTGCAGCACGACGGTCAGCCGGTCGGTCAGGTGCCGGAACAGCGGGGTCGGATGGAGACCCATCGGGTGAGTGACGATCTGCACCAGGCGCTTGTCGCGCACCTCGAAGCCGTGGCAGAACGGACAGTGGATCACGCCGCGACCCCAGCCGTCGGCGACGCCGTCGATCGCGGGGAGCTCGTCGGTCAGTCCGGTGGCGGCGAGGACGCGGCGAGCCGTCAGCGCGTGCCCACCGGTGAGGTCGAGCCTGAACCGGCCGTCGTCGCGACGGCCCACCCCCACGACTCGACCGGAGAGCACCTCCCCGCCGTACGTGCGTACCTCTGCGCGCCCGACCTCCGTCAGCTCGTCGGGCGCGACTCCCTCGTGCCCCAGGTAGCCGTGCATGTGCGCGGCCGGGGCGTTGCGCGGGGTGCCGTCGTCGACCACGACGACGCTGCGCCGCTGGCGGGAGATCTGCAGGGCGGCGGCGAGGCCGGCGGG
>KI547039.1:253580-271881 GCA_000497405.1 Streptomycetaceae bacterium MP113-05
CGGCGACATCGCAGTGTCGCTCCAGAGAGTCCTGGGCGTGACTGACGTGTTCGTGGCTGACGTGCTCGGCGTTCTCGGCGGGCTCGGAACGGGCCGAGTGCCGACTCTGTGCGGGGAGGTCGCTCATGGGTCCGACGGTACGGCGACTGGCGTTCTTCGCATAGGAACTTGCACAATTCGCAAGAGATGCCAGGATAGGAGCGTGAGTGGAGTCGCCGACATCGAAGCCCTGGCGCGGTCGCGCCTGCGCAGCATGCGCACCACCCTCGGGTACTCCCTCGGCGAGCTGGCCGAGCGCACCAACCTCAGCCCGTCGACCATCAGCCGCGTCGAGACGGGCAAGCGCACGCTGAGCCTCGACGTGCTCGTGCCGCTGGCCCACGCCCTCCAGGTGAGTCTCGACGTGCTCTTCGAGGTGCCCACCGACGACGACGTCGTCATCCGTCCGGTCGCGCACAGCAGCGGCAGGCGGACGACGTGGCCGCTGAACCGTCCGGACGGGCGCACGGTCGCGATAAAGATGCGTCTCGAGCCGTCCGACGCGTTGCCCGACCAACGGGTACACCCGGGCCACGACTGGTTCCTCGTGCTCGAGGGGCGCGTGCGGCTATGGCTGGGCGAGCGGCAGATCGACGTCGACGCGGGGGAGGCGGCGGAGTTCGCGACGATGGTCCCGCACGCGATCACAGCCCTGGACGGTCCCGCCGAATTGATCATGGTTTTCGATCGCGAGGGGCAGCGCGCGCACGTGCACCAGTGAGTCTCAGGGATGGGGAGAACGACCCGACTCACCGGCGTCGCCGGTCGGTTAGGGAAGTCAATCTGTTGGTCAGCCGGGGTTCGGCAGGAGTGCCAGCCGTGAGCCGTCGGGAACAGGTCTTGCCACCCCAGGGTCAGGGCGCAGTGCGGGGCGATGGCCGACCAGCGGTCCACTGCCTTCGCGACATCCTCGGGAGCTGTGGCAGCGAGGGACTTCTCAAACGAGACTGTCAGAGAGGGAAGCGTGGAGAACGGCCGCCCCCACTGACACTGGAAGAACCGCAGATCAGCAGGTCGAGTGACAGGCGAGGTTAAACGTCAAGCTCAAGGACGGAACGGGGCGGGACAGCCTTGCTCGACAGTTCAGTCACGCCGCGCATCCTGCCGACACCACGTTGCCCAGCGCACCTTGTTTTGGCCCAGCTCCGGCCGTCGCAGCGGCTCGCATTGCTCTTCCGGGTGAAGTGCGGAGAAGCACCGGCGAGTACAAGACCAGCTCCGCCGCCTCGCCAACACCCCGCGGTCGAGCTGTCTGGGCTGCCCATTCCACGGCGCGGATATGCCGCCGTGATCCGGCACGACCGTGCTGCGCGCACGGGGTCTCCGGGCCCTTCACTGCTGTTGGGACGGGGGATGGGCTGGCCGCGGTGGGCGCGGTGCGCTCTTCCGGCGGCCACTCGGGTCAGGGGCGCTGGTCGCGGAACCGTGTGAGGAGACCGCCTGTGCGGCGACCCTCCACGGTGACCGACACCCGCCCCGGGTCGAGCCCGTCGAGGCCGATGACCTTCGTCGTGTTCCGGACGCGGACGGTGACGGAGTCGATCTCCCGCACCCGGGACAGGTCGAGGGGCGCCCGCCGCGGCCTGCGGTACAGATTCAGGTGCAGCCGGGTGAGGCCGGGAAAGAGAGCGGCGAAGTCGGGCAACCTCGCCGTGTCCGCCACCCCCTTGAGCCGCAGGGACGTGATCGAGGGCAGCGCGACCTCCGGGAGGGCGATGCGGTCGGCGAAGCCGAGGCTCAGCGTGTTCAGCAGCGGGACCGCCTGGAGCGCGGAAAGGTCCAGGCCGACCGGCACGCAGTCGAGCACGAGTTCCCGGATGCCGCTGTCGGCGAGTGGTTTCAGGGACAACGTAGACGTCGGATTGCGTACGTGCAGACGCCGCAGCCCAGTCAGACCACCGAGGGCAGGAAGCTCCGATGTGCGGTGGTCGACCGTGCCCAGCGCCATGGACACCACGGACTCCCGGTCGAGGACGGCTGAGAGCTCGTGGATCAGCGACGGCCGGGGGAACGACAGATTCGGCACCTCGGGGAGCTGGCGCAGACACGCCACCTGCTCAGCGTCCGTCACCGGGATCTCGATGTCGTCGCAGCGGCAGCCGCCCAGGATCGACTCGGTGAACTCGACCGTGTCGAACCGCGGCCACGCGTTGACGACCTCCTGCCGGACAGCGCGCTCCGGTTCGTCCTTGTACGCCCGCATCCGCTGCAGGGCGGCCGGGCCCCCGATCAGCCCGATCGTGCGCACGCTCGCAACGGTCTGCTCCTCCGTCATGTCGGCCGGCCCCGACAGCACGTCGAGGACCACAGCGCCCGCCTGTGCCAGGTTCTCCGCCTCCTCTCGGGTGTTCGGCGGGATGAGGAAGGCGGCACGGCTGATCACCTCCGCCCTGACCGCCGGGTCGAGCGTCGTGGCGTTCTCCAAGCTCGCCGCGGCCAGGAGGTGATAGCGGCGCCGCTGGGAGGGACGCTGATCGCCGATGTCCACCAGTTTGCGAAGCAGTTCGGCGCGCTCGCGTTCGCGGGCGTGGCCGACGGCCATGCGGATGACGTCCTCCCACTGGTCGTCGCCAGCGTTCTTGGCGAGCAGATCCAGGTCCGAGGTCTCGACGGCCGCCTTCGCGCCAAGGTAGTCCTGAAAAGTCCGGTGGATGAAGTCGACCGTGTCCGGCGTGGGTTCCCGTAACAGCCCGCTGCGCAGCAGCAGATGACGGAACACCTGGTGCGCGCCGTCCAGCGGGACGACGTGCGGCATGGAGGGCAGCCGTTCCCGGATGATGCGCACGGCCAGCGCCTGGGTCGCCTCGGAGCGCCCGTTGCGGATGAGCCAGTACGCGAGCCGCTGGAGGAGCTGGACCTGCTGCTCCTCGGTCAGCTGCAAGCCCTCCGGAGCGATGACCTCCCGCTCCCTGTCGCGGCGGACCAGGAGCATCCGCAGCGCAGCCGCGTACAGGTCCATGCGCCCCTCGGGCAGCTGCGAGTGACGGTCGCGGTGCAAAGCGCAGATCACCGAGCACATCAGGGGATTGGTGGCGAGCTGGTACAGGTCGGGCTTGCGGCGCAAGGTGACGTGCAGGGCGGTCCGGTACCGCTCCGCCTCGGTACGCTCCTCGGCGTCCTCGAGAGTCGACAGGGCCGCGTCGTGCCAGCGGTTGACGAATTTGTCGATGTCACGCTGGTTGAGGGGCAGCAGGTCGAACTCGACGAACCCGAGGTCCGCTGCCCAGCCGATCGGGACGGCGGAGGGTCGCGTGGTCACGAGGAAGAACGTGCGCGGGTAGAGCTCGGTCAGTTCCGTGAGCCACCGCTTGGTCAGCAGCCTCTTCGACTCCGAGATCTCGTCGAGGCCGTCGACGAGCACGATGCCGCGCCCACTGTGCAGGACCCGGTCGGCCCAGCCCTTCGGTTGCGCGTCGTCCAGCATGCTGCCGGCCATGGCGAGGAACTTGTGAGCAGTCGGGAGCGTGGACTCCTGCGCCAGGCTGCGGAGCGGGAGGATGAACGGGACGCGGCCGCGGAGGAAGGCGAGCTCGTCGTCGAAGTCGTTCTGTGCGGCGCTGACGGCGACCCACTGGGCCAGGGTCGTCTTGCCTGAACCGGCGGGGCCCCGCAGCACCACACGGTGCTTCCCGGTCAGGGCCCCTTCGACCCGGAGCCGGTGGGTGGCCGAGACACCTCCGTCACGGCTCTGTGCGGAGAGTTCCAGGCTCAAGTAGGCCGTGTCGAGCGGCCATCGAGCCTGACCGGGAGCGCTGAGGTCGAGCCCGAAGATGGCGAGCTTGCCGTACTTGAGCCCGAGGTGCTCCAGGTAGCGCTGCTCGAACTCGGCGTCCTGGCTCCACGGAGGGGGAAGCCGCGCTGTCAGCACCTCCATGCGGCGCATGGTCTCGTCGATCATGCGGGTCTGCGCGATCAGCGTGGCCGGGATGAAGGTCGAGCGCTGCGTGAAGAACTGCAGGATGTGCAGGCAGCAGACGTCGAGAAGGGAACGGAAGAGGTTCGTCGCGTCGGCGCTCAGGTTCCGCGTCGAGTCCTCCGCCGCGGCCGACAGCTCTCGCGCCAGCTCGACGTGTCCGAGGCGGACGGCCTGGACATCCTCCATCTCCAGGTCACCGAGCGAGAGCAAGGTCTTGGTCAGCGCGTCGACCACGGCTATCCGGTCACCGTCGCGCACCGTCGGCTCGTACGGGTTCGCGGCGAGGGTCCGGCTGATCAGCTTCTCGCTGATCTTGCGTACGTCTCGCTCGTCCAGAGTGCGCTTCTGGCCATGCCAGCTCACTAATTGGGAGACACGGACCGGCTTGCTGACGAGGTCGGCGCCGCTCTCCTCCCTCACGAACAGCTTCGCGACGAGCGGCTTGATCAGTGTTGAGGCGACCCGCGCCGCCATCCCCAGAGCCGCAGGCTCCACCTTCGACCGCCTTCCGGTGCACCGTCGCGTCGACACCAGAGTAGAGGCGAGGAGGCCCTCTGTCGGCGGAGCACTCAAATCTCCCCAACTACGGGGCCTGACCGGCCGCGCCGAACGCGCCGAAAAGGTCCGCATCGTGGCAGCACCTCCGCCCGCTCGCCAACTCGAAGCGTGCGCGACCACCTGCCACCACACCGCCACCGCCATCGCCCAGGACCTGGCTCGGCACCCCGAACACCGGCCGCCCGCAGAAACTGACCGCCCCCAGCGGATGATGCCCGAAACCACCTTTGAAGGTGCCCGCCGCGCCGTCTTTGCGGCTGGTGCAGGGCACGATGGTGGCGTCCAGGTCCAGTACATACCAGCCCGTCAGAACCCGGCCGCACACGCGGAACCAGGGGAAGCCGCCGGGTCGCAGGGCCAGCAGTGTCCACACCACACGCCGTATCACGGCGCGGACACGTTCCAGCCGCGCGGCGACGGCCGGGTCGACCGCCTCCAGCGTCCGCCGCAGGGTGCTGTCCGAGAGCGGCCGGCCGAACAGACCCTTCCAGTGGTGCTGGAGTTGCTCGGCCTCAAGGACGGTGCGAGCACCGATCACGATCGCGCACGCCAGCTGGACCAGCGCCATGCCTCGATCCCGCCAGCCCGGCCCCACTCCCCGCGGAAGCGCGGCGGTCAGCGCAGCGGTGAGCCCCACCCGGTCGGCGACCTTCCGCAGCAGCACCACACCCGCATGCCCGAACAGACTCTTGTCATCGGCCCGCACCACGAGCCGCGCAGCCACCCAGCGTGGCTGTCGCGGAGCCGCGTGGTCTCTTCCGCGACATCTGACCGGACTTCACGTCGACGCCGCCGCACCCCGTCTGACCTGCGGTGAAGCGGACCATGAGGAGGAGTAACGGCACCCGTGGGACTTCTCTGGGACTTGGGGGCCTATGCCGGGCGCCAGAGGAGTACCGTCCAGCTGTCGCTACTCGAAGATCGCGTCGAACAGCTTGGCCGGGCGGACCACGTGCAGGTGGATGATGATGTCGTGCGACCGTACTGGCGCGATGCGGTCCGCAGGCTCCGGGTAAGCCGTGCCGATGCTCCGAGTGGGGCGGGGTGTCGCCAGCCACGTTTGCGCGGCCTTCGGGATCGTACGCAGGTCCACGACGTAGTCGCTTCGTCTCACTCGGTCGAAGAAGTGCTCATTGCTCCCCTGGGCTGTGGGCCCGAGGGTGTAGACCCGAGTTTCGCCGTCGGGGCCGGTCGCGTTGAACGAGCCGCGGCCGAAGGTCATGCCGACACTCACGTAGCTTTTTCCGAGCCGATCGTGCAGGAACGCCCCTTGCATTTTTGGATAGCGCGGATCGGATGTCCGGTAGGAGACGTGGGCGTTGTGGGCTGACAGCAGGATCTTCTGTCCGGTGTGCGCGCGCCACCAAGCGATATTGTCCGCCATGATCTTGTCGCGGAAGCGCATAGATTTCTTGAGCTGCTTCTGGTCCTTGAAGTCGAACGCGTACCCTCGGGCGGTCTGAGCGATGGCAGTCGCGTTCTGCTCGGCCCATGCGTACGCTTCCTTCCGCGGTTCCGAGCGCGCAGGGTGGTGTTTGAGCAGGGCGAGGGCACGTTCGGCCCTGGTGGCCATGTCCCGGCGTTCGGCCAGCGGGCGGGTCAGGTACTCCTTCATGTACGTGCCGGCTTCGGTGGTCGGCCGTAGGCCGCGGTACAGCTCGGCAACCCGGGGCAGCAGCGTCGGGCGAGCTCGGGCCACGTACTCGAGTACCTTGTCGTAAAGCTCCGGCCCAGCGTAAGCGAAGTCGTCGCCCATGAAGCGCAGCGGGTCGTGCGGGTGGCCGACATTGTAGGCTCGCATCCACTCAAAAAGCGCTAGTGTCGCGTGATTCCGTTAGCGTTATTTGATTCTCTGTGGCAGGGTCTCTTGGTGTGGAGCTCTCCGTGGAACAGACCGCCGAGTTGCGGGAGTTGGTGAACAGCCGGGACGCACCCGCCGACATGGCGACGCGGGGCCGGATCGTGCTGTGGTCGGGCGAAGGCCGTCGGCGTAAGGACATTGCCGAGCTGCTTGGTGTATCGCTTCCGACGGTGGACCGCTGGAAGCGGCGTTATGCCGAGCTCGGACTGGCGGGCCTGGAAGGCGACCGGCCCGGCGGCGCACGGGAACAGGTGCCGGCGCGGGTGCGGGCCCGGGTGATCGCGCTGACGCGCATGACGCCGCCGGACGGCACGGGGCTTTCGCACTGGTCCACACGCGAGTTGGCGAAGTACCTGAAGCGGGTCGAGAACATCACGGTGTCCTGGCACTACATCGCGCGGATCTGGCGGGAGGAGGGTCTGAAGCCGCACCGGTCCGGCACCTTCAAGATTTCGAAGGATCCGGCCTTCGCGGAGAAGGTGACTGATGTGATCGGCCTGTATCTGGACCCGCCGGGTGGCGCGGTGGTCCTCTCGATCGACGAGAAGACGCAGATCCAGGCGCTGGACCGGACGCAGCCGGTGCTGCCGGTCGCCTTCGGGGCGAGCGAGAAGCGCACCGCCGACTACGTGCGGCACGGCACCACGAACCTGTTCGCCGCCCTGAACGTGACCACCGGTGAAGTGCTCGGTGAGTGCAAGCCGTCCCGGAACGGCAAGGACTTCCTGGCCTTCCTCAAGAAGGCGGTGAAACCGCACGCGGGGAAGGACATCCATGTTGTCCTCGACAACCTCTCGACGCACACCACCCCCGAAGTCAAGGAGTGGCTGGCGAAGAACCCACACGTCCACTTCCACTTCACCCCCGTCGGCTCCTCGTGGCTGAACCAGATCGAGATCTGGTTCGGACTCCTGACCCGTCAGTCCATCCGGCGCGGAACGTTCGCCAGCGTCAACGTCTTGATCAAACAGATCCGTGACTACATCAACACCTGGAACACGACTGCGAAACCGTTCACCTGGACCGCGACCGCCGGCGACGTCCTCGCAAAGGTTCGCCTCGTCGCGACTAACGCGAAGAAACTCGTCAATAACAACGCGAACTGACATAAACAGGATCACGAGACACTAGGTACTCCTCAGTGTTCCACCACGCGTAGGCCCCCTGGAATTCCTCCCGCATGATCTTCCGCAGATCGCCCTCACCGGTCAACAGGTACTCGTCGAGCCGCAGTCCACTGCTCCAGCTCGCCTCCAACGCGAAGGTCCGGAATCCCTTGTTCTCGACCAGGTAGCGCATGACCCGGTGCTTCATGGTGAAGAACTCGTGTGAGCTGTGCGTTGCCTCGCCCATTCCCACCACTTGCGCGTTGCCCACTATCCGCCCGAAGGGTCGCAGGTCGTCCAGATCCCCGTAAGGATCGGTCGTGCGCAGCGGGTGAGCACTGCGTTCGACAGCCAGAAGCGCCCGCTGCTCTGGTGGGGGCAGCGCGGCTGGGGCGAGCGCTCCCATGGAGAGCAGTAGTAGTACCAGCATGGGTACCAACCGGTGTCGTGCCATGCGCCAAGGTTCCACCTCCGACGGACGTCACGACCATCCGACGCACCCCACGTCACTCGCAGGGATGACCCCACCCCCATATCCCACTGAAACCGGAAGGTTCGCGGCGACCGGACCCGAGCCTCACGGGGCCACGGCGAGTCGCGCCACTCGCTCCGCGGCAGAAACCAGATAGAAGTGGTCCCCGTCGAAGACGCTGAGGGAGAAGGAGCCGATGGTCGTCGTGGACCATTCCTCTGCTTCGCGGGGTGCGACCTGGGGGTCCTTGTCGCCCGTCATGGCGATGATCCCTGCACGCAAAATGGGGGCGTCCTCGGAACGGCGATACGTGTCGATCAGTTGGTAGTCGTTACGGATGATCGGGAGGAGCATGTCCCGCAAGTCCGGGTCGTCGAATACCAATCCGTTCGTACCGCCCAGAGACCTGACTGCTTCGATCACTTCCTCATCCGTGCGTACCGCTTTCCCCGGAGCACCGGTGAGACTGCGGCCGGAGACGCACAAGCGGGTGAAGTGAGCAGCGCCCGCGTCCTCCAGGCGGAGGAGAGTCTCGTAGGCCACCGCAGCGCCCATGCTGTGCCCGAAGAGCACGGTGCGCACAGGAGCCAGGGTCAGAAGTTGCTGGGCGACGGCCGACGACAAGGGGGCCATCGAGGGGATCAGCGTCTCGCTGAAGCGACTTTCGCGGCCCGGGTACTGCACGGAGAGGAGTTCGACGGTCGGGGGCAGGTGCCGGGACCAGCTACGGAAGAAGCTTGCGCTGCCGCCCGCATGCGGGAAGCACACGAGGCGCACGGCAGGGTCTGCCGGGGATGTCTGGCGGATCAGGTAGGACATGTGGAGCTCGATTCATCAGCCGAGGATCGCCTCGCCGAGCGGGGTGAGGCTGTGGACAGCGGAGTTCTGTTGGCGTGCTGTGGTCACGAAGCCGGCGCGGCGCAGGACTGTGATGTGTTTGCTGGCGGACGGGCTGGATATCCGGAGGCGGTCGGCTACCTGGCCGGTCGACCGGGTCTCCCGCAGGGTGTCCAGGATGTCGGCCCGGGTCCGGCCCAGCAGGGCTCTCAGGGCTGACTCGCCTTCGTGGCTCCCCCACATCGCTGGGGCGGTCTCCGGGCTTGGCGTGATATTGTAGACTAAGATCGGCAGGCCCTGCCAGCCGACGTGGGAGTCGATCAGAAACGGTCGCGATGCGAACAGCGAGGGTACGAGTGTCATGCCCTGCCCCGTGAGCGCCGTCCGCCGGGCCGGTTGGGCGTTATCGACCGTGAGTATCGGGGCATCCCAGCGGATGGCATCGTGTCTGCTGTTGAGTACATGCTCCATTCCGCCGACCGACATCCCCCGGCCGGCGGCGTCGCGTTCCAGCTTCAGGAAGCGATGAATCCGGTCCCAGAACGGTTCGACAGCCGCCGCCCGGAACGCATCCGCCTCACGCGAGAGAGGTAGCGTGAGCGTTTCCACAAGGGAAAGGAATGGGCCTGAAGCCGTGTACCTGGCTGACGGTCTACGCATCCTGAGGCGGGTCCTCCGGCGCCATTCCGAGAGGGCATCACGTTGTTGGTCCGCTACCCGCCCCCAGGCGAGATGCGCTTCGAACGCCATGCCCAGAGTGTCGACAATGCGGATGCGGGCCAAGTCCTCAACGTTGAGGCACAGTTCCGGCAAGACGAGCCACCCCCCAGTGATCCCTTCGTGATCATATGATCTTGGGAGTCTTAGCGCCACTCCACCGAGATCTGAAGGCTGCTGTACCCCTGCACCAGGTTCGAGCGCATCCATTGCACCTCGCCTCGCAGATGCATGGCCCGTGCTTCGGCTGCAAGCCGGAACAGCAGCTCCCGCAGCTCGACCCGGGCCAGGGCAGCGCCCAGGCAGTGGTGCGGGCCCGTACCGAAGCCCAAGTGCCGATTCGGCGTCCGGCCCGGTACGAATCCGTGTGGGTCGGGGAAGATCCGCTCGTCGCGGTTGGCCGCAGACAGCCACGCCACGACGGCCTGGCCTTTGCGTATCTCCTGGCCACCGACCTCAGTGTCCTCGGTGGCCACCCGGAGGACGTGCGTAGCCGGGGAGGTCCAGCGGACCAGCTCTTCCACAGCCCGGTCAGTCAGCTCCGGGTCCGCGTGGAGCGTGTCGAGCGCGCCGGGAAACCTTTGGAAGACGTGGAAGGCACCGGTGATCGAATGCCGGGTGGTCTCGTTGCCCCCGATCAGAACGTTGTCGCAGTTGATCAACACGTCTTCGGTTCTCAGCCGGCCGTCCGCGAGTAGCGCACTCACCAGGTCCGAGCCTGGGTTCTGTTGCCGCCGCTCGATCAGGTCGTGGAAGTAGAAGAGGATCTCCGTGTGCGCCTCAGCGGGTGTCATCTTGTCGAATGTGCTTTCTTCACCACCGAAGGCGTGGTTCGTCAGCTCGATCAGCCGCTCGCGCTCACTGAGCGGTACACCGATCACCTCGCACACGATCGCGGCGGGCAACCGTGGCCCGACTTCCAGGGCGATATCTGTGGAGTCCTCGGACTTCAACCGTTCGACGATCTCCTTGACTTCATGCCGCAGTACGGATTCGAATTCAGGAGCGCGCAGCCGGGAAAGGAAAGGTCCAATGAGTCGCTTGAGTACGGAATGCCAGGCGCCGTCGCTCACCACGAGCATTCGGCCGCCAGAGTTGTCGGCGTGCTCGGCGTCGAATCCGATCATCATCCCGTGTTCAGAGGTAAAGGGAGACTTGGGAGAAAGTACGGTGGATACGTCGCGGTGTGAGAACACCGACCAGAAGCCGCTCGGCGAGACGCCCGGTCCACTCCAGACCTTCGCATCCGAGGTGACGTACTCCCGCCACATCTCGAAGCGGTCGTCGGTGGTGTAGAGGTCGGGGTTTGCCAAATCGATGGTCATGTCCCTGTCTTTGCCTGTCTGTAAGAAGAGGGTGGATGTCACGCCGGGGTCTTCTCCGGCTCGGGCTTTCGCGGGTCCTGCTCAGGCTCCTGTGCGGGCTCCGGGACGTTGCGCATCACGGGGCTCACCACCGCCGACAGGGCGATGGCCGCCATCACGACCGCGCAGGACATCAAGCCGGCAAACCGGCCCACGAAGTCCAGCAGCAGACCGCCCGCCAGCGGGGCGATCGCGCCGCCGGCCCCGCTGCAAATAGCCGCGACGCTCATGACACGGCCCCGGTGGCTATCAGGCGTCAGCAGCAGCTGGTATGTCGTGAAGTACGCGTTCGCCGTCGGCGCGGCGAACGCGATCGCGCCGAGCAGGATCCCTGGGGTGTAGCTGCCGGGGAGCACCGCGATCCCGGCCGTGAGCAGTACGAACAGCCACAGCACGACGAAGATGGGTCGCGATCCGGTCAGTACTCGCCCCAGCAGCGGTGCTGCCAGGGCGCCCAACAGACCTCCGACGCCCAGCAGACCTGCCATGACGCCGATGAGCCCGGAGTTCATGCCGCTGCTCTGGGCCGAGGCGATCACGATGAAGTAGAGGGCACCGAAGAAGAAGTTCGTCGCCGTCGCATAGCAAAGGCCCAAGCGCAGGAAGGGGTGGCGAGCGATCCAGCGGACGCCTTCCAGCAGCTCCCGCTTCCCTCCGGGGCCGGCGACAGCCGCAGCGTCAGGAGACGGGCCGGCCGGTGGCTGTCGCTTGAGTAGCAGCAACAGAACCAGCCCGGTCAGATGCGCCGCACAGCCCACCACGAACGGAAACGCGTTCTTAAGCGCCAACAGAAACCCGCCGGATGAGGTACCCGCGAGCTGTCCTGCGTACGTACGCGCCGAGTTCATCGCGACCGCCTGGGAAAGCCGCGCCTGCGGGACCAGGCTCGGAACCATGGCGTCGCCGGCAGCCGTCATCATGGCCGTGGCGGCGCCGTTAACGAGGGCAAGCGCCAGGAGCGTGGGAAGGGAGACCTCCCCCACCCACAGCAACAGGGCTAGCCCCAAGGCCGTGAAGTTTGCGGTTGGGGCGCGTCGTCAAGGGCCTGCAGCTGTGACGATGTTGATGCTGGTGGTGGCCTTGTAGCTGGCCCGGTCGATGCGGGGGCCGCGGGCTTGGTACTTGGAGATGGCGCGTTTGACGATGCGGGGGCTGACGCGTAGCCGCCGCTGGGGCAGCAGGTCGGCCAGGACGTGCCGGCCGATGGTGCCAACGAGATCGATGACGGTGTCGGCGATGACGCCCGCGGCCTGGATGACCTGGTCGCGGGCGGTCTGCCACGCGATGCTGAAGCTGGCGCGGTCGTGACCAGTGCCGCATAGGGTGCTGGTGGCGTCCGTCATGGCGGTCCGTAGCAGTTGGTAGACGATCAGCAGGGCGTAGATCTCCTGGTCGATGCCTTCGGGAGTGCGGGCCCGCAGGACCCGGCCGCCCAGGATGGTCGACTTCAGTTCCAGGTAGGCCGTTTCGATCTCCCAGCGCTGGTGATACAGCGTGGTCAGTTCGGCCGCCGGGTGACGGTGGTGGTCGAGCAGAGTGGTGGCCAGCCGGTAGAGGCCGGTGTGTTTCCCGGCGGTGGTGGTGACGGTGATCTCGCAGTCGATGACGCGGACCCGCAGGCCGCCCAGCGCCGAGAGATAGGAGCCGTCCCGGTAGCGGGCCAGGACGGGCAGGCGGCGGCCGTTCTTGAGCCGGACCAGGACCTCGGCTCCGGTGGCCGCGATGCCGGACACGAGGTTTTGAGCGCCGAAGTTGCGGTCGGCCAGCAGGATCATCCCGGGCCGCAGGCTGGGCAGCAGACGCGGGGCGTAGGTGGTCTCGCCTGAGGTGGCGGGGCCGAACACCGCGTCGATGACGGTGCGGGTGCCGCAGGCGACCAGGGCGAGCAGACGGACCTGCGGGTATCCGGTCCCGCCGTGGTTGCCGGCCTGCTTGGTGAACCGGGTCATGACGGCGGGGGTGTCGGGGACCGTCAGGATGGTGCCGTCCAGCGCGGCCACCAGCAGACCGTGCCAGCGGACCCCCTGCCCGTGCCCGGTCGCGGCCGGGCCCCGCAGCAGGTCGAACAGCCACCGCAGCGGCTTGCCGCCGACACGGCGGCGGGCCTGAGCCAGCGCACTCGCCGACGGCGATACCACCGGCAGACCGGCCAGCGCCCCGGTGAGCTTGCGCCACACACCGAGGTAGCCCGTCTCCGGGAACAAGCACCCGGCCAGGACCAGGTACACCACGACCCGGGATGGCAGATCCCGCAGCCGCGACTGCACGGCCCTGGTCGCACTCAACGCCGCATCAACCATCTCGAACGGCACCAGCTGAGTGAGTTCACCGAGATGACCGGGCGCAAACCGGCCTCCGGCCACCGTGACGGTACGCGTGATGGCACACTGTTCGGACAGCGGAGCCTCCGGATTTCGTGAACGGCTTATCTTCGTCGACTGCCAGTTCTACCGGGGCTCCGCTCCTCATGTCCGACGAAACCGCACATCAAGGCCCCTGGACAACCCCACCCGAGCCATAACTTCACGGCCTTGGGGCTAGCCCCAAGGCCGTGAAGTTTGCGGTTGGGGCGCGTCGTCAAGGGCCTGCAGCTGTGACGATGTTGATGCTGGTGGTGGCCTTGTAGCTGGCCCGGTCGATGCGGGGGCCGCGGGCTTGGTACTTGGAGATGGCGCGTTTGACGATGCGGGGGCTGACGCGTAGCCGCCGCTGGGGCAGCAGGTCGGCCAGGACGTGCCGGCCGATGGTGCCAACGAGATCGATGACGGTGTCGGCGATGACGCCCGCGGCCTGGATGACCTGGTCGCGGGCGGTCTGCCACGCGATGCTGAAGCTGGCGCGGTCGTGACCAGTGCCGCATAGGGTGCTGGTGGCGTCCGTCATGGCGGTCCGTAGCAGTTGGTAGACGATCAGCAGGGCGTAGATCTCCTGGTCGATGCCTTCGGGAGTGCGGGCCCGCAGGACCCGGCCGCCCAGGATGGTCGACTTCAGTTCCAGGTAGGCCGTTTCGATCTCCCAGCGCTGGTGATACAGCGTGGTCAGTTCGGCCGCCGGGTGACGGTGGTGGTCGAGCAGAGTGGTGGCCAGCCGGTAGAGGCCGGTGTGTTTCCCGGCGGGGGTGGTGACGGTGATCTCGCAGTCGATGACGCGGACCCGCAGGCCGCCCAGCGCCGAGAGATAGGAGCCGTCCCGGTAGCGGGCCAGGACGGGCAGGCGGCGGCCGTTCTTGAGCCGGACCAGGACCTCGGCTCCGGTGGCCGCGATGCCGGACACGAGGTTTTGAGCGCCGAAGTTGCGGTCGGCCAGCAGGATCATCCCGGGCCGCAGGCTGGGCAGCAGACGCGGGGCGTAGGTGGTCTCGCCTGAGGTGGCGGGGCCGAACACCGCGTCGATGACGGTGCGGGTGCCGCAGGCGACCAGGGCGAGCAGACGGACCTGCGGGTATCCGGTCCCGCCGTGGTTGCCGGCCTGCTTGGTGAACCGGGTCATGACGGCGGGGGTGTCGGGGACCGTCAGGATGGTGCCGTCCAGCGCGGCCACCAGCAGACCGTGCCAGCGGACCCCCTGCCCGTGCCCGGTCGCGGCCGGGCCCCGCAGCAGGTCGAACAGCCACCGCAGCGGCTTGCCGCCGACACGGCGGCGGGCCTGAGCCAGCGCACTCGCCGACGGCGATACCACCGGCAGACCGGCCAGCGCCCCGGTGAGCTTGCGCCACACACCGAGGTAGCCCGTCTCCGGGAACAAGCACCCGGCCAGGACCAGGTACACCACGACCCGGGATGGCAGATCCCGCAGCCGCGACTGCACGGCCCTGGTCGCACTCAACGCCGCATCAACCATCTCGAACGGCACCAGCTGAGTGAGTTCACCGAGATGACCGGGCGCAAACCGGCCTCCGGCCACCGTGACGGTACGCGTGATGGCACACTGTTCGGACAGCGGAGCCTCCGGATTTCGTGAACGGCTTATCTTCGTCGACTGCCAGTTCTACCGGGGCTCCGCTCCTCATGTCCGACGAAACCGCACATCAAGGCCCCTGGACAACCCCACCCGAGCCATAACTTCACGGCCTTGGGGCTAGCCCGCCGAACACCGCGACCAGCGCGGCCTCGCACCACAACATCACGGTCCGCCGGTCGTACCGGTCGGCCACCGCACCGGCGGGGAGTCCCGCCAGGAGCATGGCCGCCGCGTCGACGAATCCGACGATCCCAGCTTGGGACGGCGAGCCGGTGATCCCCAGAACGAGCAGGGGCAGGACGATCAACGAAGTGCTGTAAGCGAACTCGCTGAACGCCTGACTCGTCCACAGAAGGGTGAATCCGCGCCCGCCGCCCCTCTTCTCGGCTGCGTCCGGCATCAGGCGAGCAGCCGCGAACGTGACTTCGTATGCACGTACGTACGGCGCAGGTCGCGCACCATACTCGTGCGCTTGAGCCACCGGTCCGTGCCGTCGTAACGGGGCGTGAACGTGTCCCTGCCGTGGATGACCCGGTAGTTGTCGACGAACGCGGCCTCGCCCGGGCTGAGTACGACGCTCTCGGCGGCTGCGGCCAGCCGCGCGGCTGCCTCGTTGATGGCGCTCGCCGCCTCCGCGTCTCCGGGCAATGCGCTGGTGAAGTCGCCGTCGATCCTCAGGTAGGGCGAGTCCTGCGGGCCGAAGAGCACCGACGCCACCTCGTGCGGGCGCTCTTCCAGGGCGGCGGGGTGCTCGGCGCTGTGCAGCGGCACGACGTCGTGCGCATCATCCGGGTAGAACCGGAACCGGTTCTGGTGCAGCACGTCGCGCAGCGGCTCCGCGAACTCCACCGAGTCCACGATCGCCACGGTGGTACCCACCCGGTCCGGGTTACGCAGGCACATCAGCGCCACGTAGTCGCCGCGGCAAGCGTGGAACACGTCCTCCGTGTGCAGGGTCAGCTGCTGCTTGCTGCTGGCGCTGGTCAGGGACTTCTCCTGGCCCTTGGACGGACACACGTCGTGTACGAGTCGGCCGTTCTGCTGGTTGGACCAGGCGAACGGGTCGCCGAGCACGGACGCGATGAGGAGCAGCACCAGTTCCTCGCGGATCGCAGCTCCCTCCTTCTCCGCGACCTGCCAGTTCGGCGGGGTCGGGACGAGCTCTTCGTCCACCGGCAGGTTTGCCACCGCGATGACCGCGTCCTCCGCGGCACGGGAGGTGACGAGGAACTGGCGCACGCCCACCGGCAGCCGCTCGGCCTCTGCTCGGATCTCGTCCACGTAGTCCATCGGCGCCCAAGCCGGTCGGCCAGCGAGAAACGCGTCGGCCATCTCCGCTATGTCGTTCTTCTCTACGTCGTTCAGTACGTAACGGGCCACAGGAATGTCTTTCCGATCAGTCAGTTGCCGGCAGTTGCGATGATCTGTCGCAGCGCGGTGAGGTACTCCTCCGCGAGTCGGCGGACGGTGGCGGGGGTGTGGGTGGTTGGGGAGTGCATCCAGTCGATCCGCAGTTCGCCGTCGCTGACGGCGGCGACGATGTCGATGAGATGCGGGCGGGGCTGGTCGGGCGCCTGATCGGCACCGAGACCGTCGAGGCGGTCCCGTATCAGACCTGTCTCGCTCGTGGTGTCGCCCCACTGGCCCAGGTAGTTGAAGCTGATCCGCGGGTGCGGGGCCACGGTGAGGGCAGTTTGCGCAGGGCTGCCCGGCTCGGACAGGTAGCGCAGAGCGCCGTACCCGAGACCGCGTCCGGGCAGCTTGCGCAGGCCCTTCTTGACGGTCTTCAGCGCCTGTCCCCAGTCGCCCGTCGGTACGTCAAGGGTGACGGGGTAGAGCGTGGTGAACCAGCCGACTGTCCGAGACAGGTCCACGTCGTCGAAGAGCTCCTCGCGACCGTGGCCTTCTAGTGCGATCGTGACCGGGGTACCGGCCCAGCCTGCGAGTACGCGGCCCAGAGCGGCCAGCAGTACGTCGTTGATCTGGGTGCGGAAGACCGCCGGCACCCGGTGCAGAAGCGCCTGGGTCTCGGCGTGGCCCAGCTGTACGGACTCCACCGCAAGATCACGATACGTACCCGATCCCGCACCGTCGCACGGGATGTCCCCGGCGCCGGACGTCTTCTGCCAGTACGCGGTCTCGTGGTCGAGGCCGCCGGAGCGCACTAGCTCGGCGAGCCGTCGCGACCACAGTTGGTAGCTGCTGGACTTGGCGCCAAGGTCGGCGGCAACTCCCGCGGCGAGTTGCCCGTAAACGACCGCCAGGTCCTCGAGCACGATCCGCCAGGACACCCCGTCCATCACCAGATGGTGCACGGCGAGGAACAGCCGGGGCGCAGCGTCAGCGGACAGGCGCAGGAAGACACCCTTCACCAGCGCTCCGGTCCGCAGGTCCAGGGCACGCTGAGCCTCCAACGCAGCCTGGTGCAGCGCCGGTTCCATGTCGCCGTCCCCGATGTCCCGTACGGCGAGCAGACCCTCGTGCCCCTCGCCATACTCCTGGGTCCAGGTGTCGGAACCGTCACGCGCGTACCGCATGCGCAGGGCATCATGATGGTCCACGACCGCGGTCAGGGCCCGCTTCAGAAGCACGGGGTCGGTGCCCGGGGCCAGAGCTACTTGGACCGACATCGCGTGGTGGTCGGGGTGGCCAGTGTGCTCGTCGAAGAACCACCGTTGGATCGGAGTGAGCTCGACTGGACCGGACGCTTCGGCCGACTCCGGGGCCGCCGTACTGTCCTCGATGCTCGTCACCACGGAGGCAAGTTCCGCCACGGTCTGGTGGACGAACAGCAGCTTCGACGTCAGTTGCTGACCCGCCTGGCGGGCACGTGAGATGACCTGAATGGAGAGGATGGAGTCGCCGCCGAGGTCGAAGAAGTTGTCGTGGACAGGTCGAAGAAGTTGTCGTGGATGCCGACCTTCTCCACGCCGAGCACCTCGGCCCACACCGCGGCCAGCGCCTCCTCCGTCTCGTTGCGGGGAGCTGCGTACTGCGACCCGAGTTGCTCGGCCGGGGCCTCCGGCTCGGGTAGGGAACGCCGGTCGACCTTGCCGCTGGGCGTAAGCGGCAGGCGCTCAAGCGCGGTGAACACTGCCGGAATCATGTAATCCGGGAGTGTCTGCCCCAAGTGGGCGCGCAGATCGCCGGTGAGAAGGTCGCCATCGGAGACAAGAAAGGCGGCAAGGCGGGGGTGGCCGTCGGCGCCCTGGTGGGTGACGACAACCGCTTCCCGGACCTGCGGATGTTTCACCAGTGCGGTTTCGATCTCGCCGAGTTCGATGCGGAACCCGCGGATCTTGACCTGGTCGTCCGCGCGGCCCAGGTGCTCTAGGGTTCCGTCGGCCTTCCAACGGGCAACGTCGCCGGAGCGATACATCCGCTCCCCCGGCTCGCCGTAGGGGTTGAGCGGAAAACGCTCCGCCGTCAGCTCGGGACGGTGCAGGTAACCGGGTCTTCGAATTTAGTGGG
>KI547039.1:273678-282056 GCA_000497405.1 Streptomycetaceae bacterium MP113-05
GGTAACCACGGGCCAGACCGGCGCCGGCGACATAGATCTCGCCCGGGACACCGATGGGAGTCGGGTTCCCGTCACCGTCCAGAAGCAGCACCCGATAACTCGGGAGCGGACGGCCGGCAGGCAGGCGACCACCCGCAGCCAGGTGCTCAGCGTTGATCTCCTGGTAGGTGACGTGGACGGTGGTCTCGGTGATGCCGTACATGTTCACCAGCTGCGCCGCGCTTGATCCGTACTGGTTGAACCAGGTCAGCAGATGCTTCGGCTCCAGCGCCTCACCACCGAAGATCACCCAATGGAGCTCCGGCAGAACCTCAGCCCCGACTTCCGCGGCGTGTTCGACCAACTCACGGAACATCGACGGCGTCTGGTTGAGGACCGTGACCCGTTCCTCCCGCAACAGCTGCCACATGGCTTCCGGGCTGCGTGCCGTGTCATGCGGGACGATGACCGCGCGGCCACCGGTGATCAGCGCACCCCACAACTCCCACACGGAGAAGTCGAAGGCATAGGAGTGGAAAACGGTCCACACATCGTCCACTCCGAAGCCGTACATCGGCTGGCAGTTGGCCAACAGATTCAACACCGAGTGGTGCTCGACGGCCACACCCTTCGGACGACCCGTCGAACCCGACGTGTAGATCACATAAGCCAGGTGAGAACCGGCGACACCGGTCTCAGGCGCAGACTTCTCCAGGCCACTGATGCCGGCCCAGTCCGCATCCAGGTCCACCACCCGCACACCCGTGACAGGCAGATTCCTATTCAGACCACGATGCGTGACCAACAACCCGGCACCGGAATCCTCCAGCATGTACGTCAAACGGTCCGTCGGATAAGCCGGGTCCAACGGAAGATACGCCGCACCCGCCTTCATGATGCCGAGCAGCCCCACCGCCATCTGCAGGCTGCGCTCCACGGACAACGCCACCAGCCGGTCCGGCCCAGCCCCCAACGACACCAGATGACGCGCCAGCTGATTCGCCCGCTCATCCAGCTCCCGATAAGTGAGGGACTCACCGGCATACGTGACCGCAACCACATCCGGCGTCAGAACCGCCCGCTCAGCCACACACTCATGAACAGTGCCCGCCGGACCCTCAACACCACCCGTCACACCCCACTCATGCACCACACGCTCAAACTCACCCACCCCAAGAAGCGACACGGCCGACAGCGCCTGGCTCGGATCGGCGACTATCCCCCGCAGCAGGGCGCTGAGATGCTGCGCCATCCGCTCGATCGTGTCCCCGTCGAACAGCTCCGGGTCGTAGGCCAGCGCGTACGCCAACTCCTCACCCGCGTAGGCGACCAGGTTCAGTGGGAAGTTGGTGACGTCCGCGCCCTCCAGGCTGTGTAGCCGGACCTGATCACTGTCCTGTTCGGACTCACGGTCCGCCGGGAAGTTCTCGAAGGCCACCAAGCTCTCAAACAGGTTGGTGCCACGCTCGACTCCGCTCCAGCTCTGGATTCGAGGCAGCGGCACATACTCGTACTGCCGTGCTTCTGCCTGTGCCTGCTGCAACTGCGCCAGCCACTCGCCGACCGGCGCCGCCTCATCGACCTCGACGCGCACGGGCAACGTGTTGATCAGCATGCCGACTATTGAGTCGACCCCGGCCAGATCGGCTGGCCGACCCGACACGGTTGCGCCGAACACGACATCCCGTTCGCCCGAGTAGCGCGAGAGAAGCAGAGCCCATGCCCCCTGCAGCACGGCGTTTACGGTCAGCCGATTGGCGCGTGCGAAGTCAAAGAGCCGCTGCGAGTCGTGCGCGGACAACCGGGTCACCAGCCGCTTGGCGGACTGCGACCGGTGGCTCTCGGTTGGGCGGCGGTCGAACGGCAACGCCGTCGGCTCGTCGAACCCGCCCAGCAGCTCTCGCCAGTACGCCTCTGCCCCGGTCAGGTCCTGGCGCTCCAGCCACTCCACGTAGGCGCTGAACGGACGTCGCGTCGGGAGCACGGGTTGCTCACCGGCCGCCAGCGCTCGGTAGGCCGTGGTCAGCTCATCGAGCATCTGGAAGGTGCTCCAGCCATCCAGCAGCACATGGTGCGAGGTCCGCACAACTTGTACGGAGGTGTCAGAGACGCGTATGAGGGCCATCCTCATCAGCGGTGCGACCGAAAGGTCGATACCTCGCGCCCGGTCCTCCGCCAAGTAGCGTTCCAGTCCCTGCTCCTGCTCGCCGGATGACAGCCCACGCCAGTCCAGGTGGACGACCGGCGTCTCGGCGCGTTTGCGCACCACCAGCAAGGGACGGTCCACCTGCTCCCACGCCACTGCGCTACGCAGGATCTCCAGATGGTCGGTGACGTGCTGCCACGCCTGCTCCATCAGCCCGGGGTCGCCGACTCCGTCGATGCGGAAGTTCATCTGCTCGAAGTAGGCGCCCGAGCCTCGCTCAGCGAGGGTGTGGAAGAGCATGCCGCTCTGCATGTGCGTGAGCGGATAGACGTCCTGAATGTCCCGTGCGTCGCCCGCGATCCGGTCCACGGCAGCCTGGTCCAGGCCGGCGAGCGGGAAGTCGGACGGGGTTGCGCCGCCACTGTCTGGGAGCAGGCAGTGCTCCAGCAGGCCGCGCAGCGCGGCCAGGTATTCCTGGGCCACTTTGGCTACGGTCGACGGGTCGAAGACCTCGCTGGAGAAGATCCAGGTGAAGCCGAGGCTGCCGGATTCGACCATGCCGACGACATCGAGAAGGTACGGGCGGGGCTCGTCCTGTTCGTGGTCGAGGCCCAGGGCCGGCAGACGGTCGCGGACCAAGCCGTCCTAGCTGGTGGTGCCGTCCCACTGACCCAGATAGTTGAAGCTGACCTGCGGTAGCCGGTCGGCGCGTAGGGCGTGGCCGGGGGTACCCGGCAACGAGAGGAAGCGCAGGGCGTCGTATCCCAGACCACGGCTCGGGACGGTGCGTGTCAAGTACCGGGTTTGATGGAGAGTCGGTCAGCTGGTTTCTTGGAGTGAGGCTGGGGGTTGGGCCGCGAGGTGGGCGGCTTCGTGTTCGGCGGGGGTGATGTGGCCGAGTTCGCCGTGGAGGCGGCGCTGGTTGAACCAGTCGACGTACTCGGCGACGGCGATCTCGACGTCGTTGATGCTGGTCCAGGGGCCGTTGTTGCGGATCAGTTCGGCTTTGAAGAGGCTGTTGAATGCTTCGGCGAGGGCGTTGTCGTAGGAGTCTCCTCGGGAGCCGACCGAGGCCACCGCGGCCTCCTGCTCGAGGCGTTCGGTGTAGCGAAGGGCCCGGTACTGGACTCCGCGGTCGCTGTGGTGGGTGAGGCCGGTCAGGTCGGCGCCGGTGTGCCGGCGTCGCCATATGGCCATCTCCAGGGCGTCGAGTGCGAGGTCGGTGTAGAGGCTGGTGGCGACCTGCCAGCCGACGATCATGCGGGAGTAGACGTCGATGACGAAGGCGGCGTAGACCCAGCCGGAGAAGGTGCGGACGTAGGTGATGTCGGCGACCCATAGCTGGTTGGGGGCGGTGGCGGTGAACTGCCGCTCGACCAGGTCGGCGGGCCGTCCGGTCTCCGGGGCGGGGCGGGTGGTGCGTGGGCTCTTGGCCCGGATCACCCCGCGCAGTCCCGCCGTGCGCATGAGGCGTTCGACCGTGCAGCGGGCCACCTGGTGCCCTTCGCGCTGGAGGGTGGCGTGGACCTTGCGGGCGCCGTAGACGCCGTAGTTGTCCTGGTGGATCCGGCTGATCTCCTGGGTCAGTTCCGCATCGCGCAGGCTGCGGGCCGAGGGTTGGCGGGTGTGGGCGGCGTAGTAGGTGCTCGGCGCGATCTCGGCGGCGGTCTCCTGGAGCGCGTCGCAGATCGGCTGGACGCCGAACTTCTCCTTGTACTGGTCGATGTAGCCGACCTTCATCGCAGTGGACGGTCCAGCTCCGCGGCGAAGAAAGCCGACGCGGACTTCAGGATCGAGTTCGCCCGGCGCAGTTCCTTCACCTCCCGTTCCAGCTCGGCGATACGCGCGGCCTCGCTGCTGGCGGTACCGGGGCGAAGGCCCTCGTCGGTCTCGGCCCGCTTGACCCAGGTCCGCAGGGCCTCGGGGTGGATGTCGAGCTGGTCGGCGATCCGGCGGATCGCACCGGCCCGACCAGCGGGGTCCTTACGGGCCTCGACCGCCAGACGGATCGCACGTTCGCGCAACTCGTCGGGGTACTTACGGGGAGCAGCCATGACGGCATCCTTCCGGGTCTTCGATGTCTCCATCAAACCCGGGGCGGTTCAGCGCAGTTGCTCCTTGACGGACTTGATCGTCTCTGCCCAGGCGCGTCCGCTTGGAAGTTCCAGCGCCACGGGGAAGTGTGTGGTGTACCAACCGACGGTGCGGGAGAGGTCGAGGTCGTCGAAGAGTTCTTCGCGGCCGTGTCCCTCCAGGCCAAGGACCAGGCGGTCCGCCCCGGTCCAGTCTGCGAGGGTGCGACCGAGGGCGCTGATGAGCACATCGTTGACCTGGGTGCGATACACGGACGGGACTCGCTGGAGCAGTGCCTCGGTCTCGTGGCGACTGAGGCTGACCTCTACCGTCTGCTCGTGCGCCGTGAAGTTCCCGCCGGACGGGTGGTCGGCGGGCAGGGCAGGGGCGTTGTCCAGATCGAGAGCACGCCAGTGCTCGATCTCGTGGTCGAGCCCGCCGGAGCGTACGTGGTCGGTCAGGCGTCGCGACCACTGCTTGTAGCTGCTGGACTTGGCACCCAGCTCGACCGGGCGTCCCTCCACGATTTGCTGGTAGACGGTAGCCAGGTCCTCCAGGAGGATCCGCCAGGACACCCCGTCCATGACGATGTGGTGCGCAGCGAGAAACAGCCGGAGTGACATGCCGTCGTCGATTCGGAAGAAGACGCCCTTGACGAGTGCGCCGGCCGACAGGTTCAAGGCACGCTGCGCCTCCAAGGCGGCCGCGTTCAGAAGCTGTTCGAGGTCCTCTCTATTGGTGAGGTCGCGGACGGAGAGGACTCCGGTGGGCTGGTCGCCGTACTCCTGGATCCACTCGGAGCCCTCCGGCGTGTAACGCATGCGCAGGGCGTCGTGATGGGCCACGACCGCTTGAAGGGCGCGCTCCAGCAGCGCGGCGTCCGTGCCGGAGGCGAGCTCGACGTGGACGGACATCGCATAGTGGTCGGGGTTGACGGTGTGCTCATCGAGGAACCATCGCTGAATAGGCGTGAGTTCGACCCGCCCTGAGACTTCGACCGGCTCCGTCTGTTCCGGTTCTTCGGTCGTGCCCACCACGCCCGCGAGGGCCGCGATGCTCTGGTGCAGGAAGAGCAGCTTCGAGGTAAGGCGCAGGCCGGCTTGTCGGGCCCGCGAGACGACCTGGATGGACAGGATCGAGTCGCCGCCCAGGTCGAAGAAGTTGTCGTGGACGCCCACCCGCTCCACACCGAGCACGCCGGCCCAGACTGCGGCCAGGATCTCCTCGATCTCGTCGCGCGGTGCGGTGTACTCCGTGCCCCGCCGCCCAGATTGGATCTCTGGCTCTGGCAGCGAGCGCCGGTCCACCTTGCCGCTCGGCGTGAGCGGCATCCGCTCCAGGGGTACGAAGACGGCGGGGACCATGTAGTCCGGCAACAGCCCGGACAGGTGGGTGCGCAGCTCGGAGATGTTCTCCTCCCCATCTGTCACGACATATGCCGCCAGGCGGCGGCGACCGGACTCCTCCTGCCAGGCCATGACCACTGCGTCCCGTACGTCGGGATGCCCGAGCAATACGCTCTCGACCTCGCCCAGCTCGATGCGGAAGCCGCGGATCTTCACCTGGTCATCGGCGCGCCCGAGGAACTCAAGGTCTCCGGATGCCAGCCACCGGGCCCGGTCGCCGGTCCGGTAGATCCGGTCACCGGGCACGAAGGGGCTCGGTACGAACCGCTCGGCGGTCAAGTCCTCGCGACCGTGGTATCCGCGGCCGATGCCCGCGCCGCCGATCCAGATCTCACCAGGTACCCCGGCCGGGGCGACGTTCATGCCTGCGTCGACGACGTAGACCCGCGTGTCCGGCAGCGGGCGTCCGATCGGGACGTACACGCTGCCGCGCAGCGCGTCCTCGGTCGGAACGAAGACGGTCGAGTCGACGGTGGCCTCGGTGCCGCCGTACGCGTTGACTACTACGGCGTCGTGCCGGATCTGGCGCAGGAGGACGCGACAGTCTTCAACGCGCCAGCCCTCGGAACCGACGGAGATCAAGCGGAGCGGTGGGAAGCCGTCGCCCCGGCGCTCGACCTCCTGCAGCACTGCGTTGAGCAGCGACGGGACGATTTCCAGGCCGGTGGCGCCGGTCTCTGCGATCAGGTCGAGGAGCGCGGACGGTTCAGTGGTGACATCTTTCGACGCGATGATCAACGCTCCACCGAAAGGAACGGAGCGGATGAGGTCGGCGAAGAATAGGTCGACGGAGAGACTGGAGACGGACAGGAAACGCAGCTTCAAGGCGTCCAGTCCGTACTGTTCGTCCCATGCAGAGCAGATATGCCGAACGTTGCGGTGCTCGATGGCGACGCCCTTCGGGTTTCCAGTCGAGCCCGAGGTGTAGATGACATACGCGAGATCGTCCGCGGCGACGGCGCTCCGCGGGGCGGATACGGGCAGCCGTCCGACAGCCTCCCGGTCCGCGTCCAGGTCCACCAAGTGGATGCCGGCGGTAGGCAGACGATCGTGGACCGTGGCCTGTGCGACCACGATTCCGGCACCGGAGTCCTCAAGCATGTACGCGATGCGGTCGGCGGGGAATGCGGGGTCGAGCGGTACGTAGGCGGCGCCTGCCTTGAGGATGCCGAGCAGGCCGACCGCCATGGCGGACCCGCGCTCGACGCTCAGACCGACCAGAGAGCCAGGCCCGGCGCCCAACGACACGAGGTGATGCGCTTGCTGGTTGGCGCGCTCGTCCAGTTCCCTGTGGGTGAGGGTGGCGTCCTCGGCGACGAGTGCGACGGCGTCGGGGGTGCGGATGGCCTGCTCGGCGAGTCGCTCGTGGATAAGTGCGCCGTCGCCCGGGGGCAGCTCAGTCTCGTTCCACTCGCCCACGATCCGGCGGTACTCGTCATCGGTGAGTAGCTGAAGCCCGCCCACGGGCCGGTCCGGTTCGGCGATCGCGCCGGCGAGTAGAACGCCCAAGTGACCGGTCATCCGGGCGATCGTGTGCTCGTCGAAGAGCTCGGTGCTGTATTCGACGAGACCCAGCAGTCGTCCGTCCCGTTCCTCGAACTCGAGGGTGAGATCGAAGAGGGATGCCTCCCTGTCGAGCGGGTACGGCGAGGTCGTGGCGCCGGGCAAGGTGAGGGCGTCGGCGGGGGCGTTCTGAAGTACGACCATGGCTTGGACGAGAGCGGTGCGGCTGGGGTCGCGTTCCGGCTGGACGACCTCGACGAGCTTGTCGAAGGGAATGTCGTCATGGGCGAACGCGTCGAGCACGGTGTCCTTGACCCGGGCCGTCAGTTGCGCGAAGGACAGTTGCGTCTCGATCTGGGTGCGCAGCACGACGTTGTTGACCAGGAAGCCGACGAGCTGCTCCAGCTCCTCGTGGCCGCGGGCGGCGGATGAGGTGCCTACCGCTATGTCCTCCTGGCCGGACCAGCGGGCGAAGACGGCTTTGACTGCCGCCGTCAGCGCCATGAAGAGGGTCGCTCCCCGCTCGCGAGCGAGCTCTTTGAGGCCGGCGAGGGTCTCCGCCGAGAGTTCGAAGTCGTACACGGCTCCGGCGGAGGACCGCACGTTCGGGCGCGGCCGGTCGGTGGGCAGATCCAGCGGTGCGATGCCCTTCAGCTGCTCAGACCACCAATCGAGCTGGCTGTCGAGCAGCCCACCGCTCTCTAGTCGTCCACGCTGCCAGGCCGCGAAGTCCGGGTACTGCGCAGAGACGTCGGGCAGCCCGGCCGGCAGCCCCTGCGTGTGCGCCGTGTACAGCTCGCCCAACTCACGGGCGATGACGCCCATGGACCAGCCGTCCGTGACGATGTGGTGCATCCCGATGACACAGATGTGCTCGTCTCGCGCCATCCGTACGAGGAGCACGCGGACCAGTGGGCCGCCCTTCAGGTCGTACGGGCGCGCCATCTCCGCCCGTACGAGTGCCCGCGCGGTCGCCTCGCTGTCCGCCTCTACCGCCGACCAGCCGGGGTCGAGTTCGTCGTGAACGACCTGGACGCCCCGCCCGTCCCGCACCTCGAAGGTCGTCCGCAACGAATCGTGGCGCGTCACCAGACTACTGACGGCCGCCCTCAGTGCGTCTGCGTCGAGCTCTCCAGTGATCCGTACAGGCAGCGCCGAGTGGTAGTCGGCGCTCTCCGGCTCGAAATCCTCTAGGAACCAAAGGCGCTGCTGCCCGGAGGACATGGGCAGCTCACCGTCGCGCGGAACTGCGGGGATGAGCGGCTCGGCGG
>KI547039.1:282066-314684 GCA_000497405.1 Streptomycetaceae bacterium MP113-05
CGGCGGTCTGCGCCTGGCCGGAGAGGCGCTGGGCGAGTGCCTCGCGCAGTCGGTCAGGAAGAGCAGCTATCCGATCCGCGCGAGAAGACGGCGTGTCCATTGGAAGGTTCCCCCCAGGGAAGTGCGGGTCAGTGGGTCGAGGAGACTGGCGGGCCCGGCGTCAGCTGGTGGTGACGCTCAGGCTCTGCGGCCGCATGTCGGTCCAGTTGGCTTCGACGTAGGCGAGGCACTCCTCGCGGGGACGGTCGGCGAGGGCGGTGCGCCAACCGGCCGGGACGGCAGCACCCGCGGGCCACAGCGAGTGCTGGCCCTCATCGTTGACGAGAACGCTGTACGGGCGGTCGGACTTCTCGAAGGGGTTGGACACGGTGGTGCCTTTCGGAGCGATGGTTGGTGAGGAGAAGGTGGGTGAGGTTCAGTGCGTCCCGGCAGCCTCCTCCAGTTCGGCCAGGACCAGTTCCTCGACACCGGACGCGGTCTCGGCGATCGTGGGTCGGTCGAAGAGCGCACGTGGGGACAGGTCCGTGCCGAAGAGGGCGTTGATCCGCGACGCCGTGCGCAGCGCGAGCAACGAATCGCCGCCCAGTTCGAAGAAGTTGTCGTGGACGCCGACCCGCTCTACACCCAGCAGCTCCTGCCAGGTCTGGGCGATCAGCTCCTCGGTGGCTGTAGCCGGGGGCTCGTAGGCCGTGTCCGTGGCGACATGCTCTGCCGGGGCGGGCAGGGCCCCACGGTCGACCTTGCCGTTGGCGGTGAGAGGCAGCGCGGTCAAGGGGGAGAAGACCGCCGGGAGCATGTGGTCCGGGAGCGCGGCCGCCAGGTGTGCGCGCAGCTCGGCGGTGTCGGGGGCCGGATTGCCGCCGACCGGCACCACATGTCCCACGAGGACCGTGCGGCCTCCCTTGCGGTGGGGGACGACGGCCGCGTCACCGACCGCCGGGTGGGCCACGAGAACCGATTCGATCTCGCCGGTCTCAATGCGGAAGCCGCGGATCTTGACCTGCCCGTCGGTACGGCCGATGAACTCCAGAGTGCCGTCGGCGCGCCACGGCACCAGGTCCCCGGAGCGGTACATTCGCGTTCCCGAGGGGCCGAACGGGTCGGCGACGAACCGCTCGGCCGTCAGGCCGGGCCGACCGAGGTAACCGCGGGCCAGCCCTTCGCCGGCTATGTACAGCTCACCCGCCACACCGACAGGTGCGGGGTCCAGGGCCTCGGTCAGGACGTACACCCGAGTGTTGGCGAGGGGAGCACCCAGCGGCACCGAGCCGGCGCCTGGTGCCCCAAGCAGATCGTGCGTGGTGGTGAAGGTGGTGGCCTCGGTTGGGCCATAGCCGTTGGTCAGGCGCAGACCGGGATGGGCGTCCAGCACCCGGGCGCAGTGATCCGGGGAGAGCCGGTCGCCGCCGGCGATCAGCTGGCGTAGTCCGTCGAACGCGCTGCTCTCGTCGTCTGCCACCTGGTGGAACAATCCGGCGGTGAGCCAGAGGTGGGTGACCTCGTGCTCCTTGAGAAACTGGCCCATTTCAGCCGCCGTCGGCAGCCGGGGCGGGTGGACGGCGAGCCGCGCACCACGCAGGAGAGCTGCCCACACCTCGAAGGTGGACGCGTCGAAGGAGAGGGAAGCAAACTGCGCGACCGCGTCCCCAGGCGCGATGTCCGTGTACGCCGCTTCGTAAACGAGTCGTACGACGGCCCGGTGCGTCGTGAGCACGCCCTTGGGGGTGCCGGTCGAGCCGGAGGTGTAGACGACGTACGCGAGGTGGTCCTGTGACAGGGCCGGGGTGGCGGCGGAGCGCGGACGTGCGGCGATCTCCACGTCGTCCCGGTCCAGGTCGACAACCTCGGTCCCCGAGGCGGGCAACCGCTCGCGCAGTTTCCCTTCCGTGATCAACAGTCGTACCCCGGCGTCACCGATCATGTAAGCGAGTCGGTCCCGCGGGTAGTCCGGGTCCAGCGGGACGTACGCTGCTCCCGACTTCAGGACGGCGAGCAGTGCCGTGACGGTGTGAGCGCCGCGCTCGAGGCACAGGCCGACCAACTGCTCCGGACCGGCACCGAGGGCGATCAGATGGTGGGCGAGGCGGTTGGCCCCCTCGTCCAGCTCCCGGTACGTCAGCTCCTCACCCGCGTACGTGAGCGCCACGGCATCCGGGTGCTCGACGACCCGAGCCTCGAACAGCTCTGGCAGCGAGGCGTGCGGCAGCTCCTGATGGGTGTCGTTCCAGTCTCGGAGGGTCAGTTCGGCCTCAGCGGCCGTCAGCATCGGAACCGACGAAACCAGTGCTTCGTCGCCGGAGGTCGCAATACCCGTGAGCAGTGTGTCCAAATGGCCGCAAAGGCGAGTGACGGTCAACTCGTCGTACAACTCGGCGTCGTAGGCCAAGGTGTACGCCAACTCGTCGCCCGCGTAGGCGATCAGGTTGAGCGGATAGTTGGTGGCCTCGGTGCCCTCCAGGCCCCGCAGCCGCAGCCCGTGGGCGGCGGCTGCCTCGTCATCCATGGGGTAGTTCTCAAAGACGACCAGGCTCCGGAACAGGTTGACGCCAGGCTCGAGGGCGCTCCATGCATGGATCTGCGGCAACGGCACGTACTCGTATTGGCGCGCCTCGACCTGAGTCTGCTGAATCTGGGAAAGCCACTCACCGACCGGTGCGTCACCGTCGATCTCGATGCGCAGCGGCAACGTGTTGATCAGCATGCCGACCATCGATTCGGCGCCGGCCAGCTCGGCCGGGCGGCCGGAGACCGTCGCGCCGAAGACCACGTCCTGCTCCCCCGCGTGTCGAGCGAGCAGCAGTGCCCAGGCGCCCTGCAGCACGGTGTTGACCGTGAGCCGGTGCCTGCGGGCGAAGGCGAACAGCTCCTGCGAGACCTGCGGGGACAGGCGCCGGAAACGCCGCCCGTTCGACCCCGTTTTCTGAGCGGATTCGTGATGGCGTGCGTACGGCAGCGCGGTCGGAACTTCGAAACCGGCGAGCATCTCCCGCCAGTACGCCCCCGCCTCACTCAGGTCCTGTCGCTCCAACCAGTCCACGTATGCCCTGAAGGGCCGACGGGCGGGCAGCACCGGTTCCTGGCCGGCGGCCAGGGCCGCATAGGCGCTGTAGGTCTGGGTCAGCAGGTCGAACGTCGACCATCCATCGAGCAGCACGTGATGGAAGGCGCACACCAGCCTGACGGACGAGTCCGACAGTTGGATCAATGCCAGCCGCATCAAGGGGGCGACGGACAGGTCCACGGAGCGCAGACGGTCCTCAGCCAGGAACTCGCGCACCGCCTCCTCTTGCTTGTCGGCTGTCAGTCCTCGCCAGTCCAGGTGCGTGATGGGCATCTCGACCTGGCGGCCGACCATCATCAGCGGACGCTCGGTGTCCTTCCATACGAGTGAGCTGCGCAGCACCTCGGTGTGATCGGCAATCAGCTGCCAGGCACGGGCCAGCAACTGGGGATCGCGGACCCCGTCGAGCACGAAGGTCATCTGCTCGAAATAGGCGCCCGGCTCGGCCAGGCTGTGGAAGAGCATGCCGCTCTGCATGGGTGTGAGCGGGTAGATGTCCTCAATCTCCCGGCCGTCGCCGGTGATACGGTTCACGGCCGCCGGGTCGAGCCGGGCCAGCGGGAAGTCGGACGGGGTGGCCCCGCCGCTCTCCGGGCGCAGGCAGTGTTCCACCACGCTTCGCAGGGAGGCCAGGAATTCGTCCGCAAGTCGCTGGACAGTCTCGGTGCTGTGAGTGGCGGGGGCATGGATCCAGTCGATGCGCAACTCTCCGTCGCTGACTGCGGCAACGATGTCGATGAGGTGGGGGCGGGGCTGCTCGGGTGCCTGGTCGGCGCCGAGCGGCGACAGGCGGGAGCGCACCAACCCGCTGTCGCTGGTGGTCCCGTCCCACTGCCCCAGGTAGTTGAAGCTGATCTGTGGTTGCGGCACGGCGGCCAGGGCCGTGTGCGCAAGGGTGCCGGGCTCGGACAGGTGGCGCAGGGCGCCGTAGCCGAGGCCGCTGCCCGGGGTGGCCCTCAGGTGCTCCTTGAGGGATTTCAGCGCGTCCCCCCAGTCGCCGTCCGGTACGTCCAGGTTGACGGGGTGGATGGTGGTGAACCAGCCGACCGTGCGGGACAAGTCGATGTCTGCGAACAACTCCTGCCGGCCATGCCCTTCGAGGGCGATGGTGACGGGGTTGCCTGCCCAGTCCCGCAGGACGCGGCCGAGCGCGGTCAGCAGCACATCGTTGATCTGCGTGCGGTAGGCGGCTGGGACGCGCTGGAGCAGTGCCTCGGTTTCGGTGTGGCTCAGCCGTACGGAGGCAGTGGCCGTGGCTCCGAAAGTGTTGGCCTCGGCAGCACCCTGGGAGTCACAGGGTAGGGGGCCCACGGCGGAGGACACGTTCTGCCAGTAGTCGATCTCGTGGTCGAGGCCGCCGGAGCGTACGTCGTCGGTGAGCCGCCGTGACCACTGCTGGTAGCTGCTGGATTTGGTACCGAGGTCGCCGGGCGCCCCCTCGGACAGCTGACCGTACGCGGTGGCCAGGTCCTCCAGGACCACGCGCCAGGACACCCCGTCCATCACAAGGTGGTGCACGACGAGGAACAGCCGCGGCAGCCGGGCCGGGCCGAGCCGGAAGAACACAGCCTTGACCAGAGCCCCGGTCGCCAGATCGAGGGAGCGTTGTGCTGACAGTGCGGCCTCGTGCAGGGCGTCTTCCCACTGCCCGTCCATGAGAGAGGACAGATCCCGAACGGAGAGCAGTCCGGAGCTCCGGTCGCCGTACTCCTGGAGCCACGTGCCGGATCCGTCATGCGTGTACTGCATGCGCAGAGCGTCGTGGTGGCCGACTACTGCGCCCAAAGCCCGCTCCAGGAGCGCGATGTCGGTCTCGGGGGCCAACTCGACCTGCAGGGACATGCCGTAGTGGCCAGGATTGACGGTGTGCTCGGCGAAGAACCATCGCTGGATGGGTGCCAGTTCGACTTGTCCGACGACGGGTGCCGAACTGCGGTCGGGGCTCTGGTCAACCATTCCGACCGCACCCGCGAGGGCCGCGATGCTCTGGTGGGTGAACAAGAGCTTCGAGGTGAGACGTAGCCCTGCTTGCCGGGCACGGGAGACGACCTGGATGGAAAGGATCGAATCGCCGCCCAGGTCGAAGAAGTTGTCGTGGACGCCAACCCGCTCGACGCCGAGCACGCCGGCCCAGACGGTGGCCAGGATCTCCTCGGTCCCATCACGTGGTGCGGTGTAGTCGGAGTCCAGGGCTCGGGCCTGCTTCTCGGGCAATGGCAGCGCTCGCCGGTCGGCCTTCCCGCTGGGCGTCAGGGGCAGCCGGTCCAACGGCACGAACAATGCGGGCACCATGTAGTCCGGCAGTGAGCCGGCCAGATGCGAGCGGAGCTCACCTGTGGTCGGCTCACGATCGGCAACGAAGTACGCGACCAGTCGGTTGCGGCCCGACTCGTCCTGGTGGACCACGGCGACGGCGTCTCGCACCTCCGGGTGGCGGCCCATGGCCGTCTCGATCTCGCCCAGCTCGATACGGAAGCCGCGGACCTTGACCTGGTCGTCGGCGCGACCCAGGTACTCGAGGTTTCCGTCGGCCCGCCAACGGGCCACGTCACCCGATCGGTACATGCGCTGACCTGGCTCACCGAACGGGTCGGCGGTGAACCGCTCGGCGGTCAAGCCTGGCCGGCTGTGGTAGCCACGGGCAAGGTGCGGGCCGGCTATGTAGAGCTCGCCCGGAACCCCGACCGGGACTGGCTGAAGCGCCGCGTCGAGAAGGTGGATCTGGGTGTTCGGGAGGGGGATGCCGATTGGCGGCACGGCCCCACCAGTGAGCGGGTCACTCATCGTGGCGACGACCGTGCTCTCGGTCGGCCCGTACGCGTTGATCATCCGCCGGCCGGCCGACCAGCGGGCCACGAGGTCGCCCGTGCTCGCTTCCCCACCGACGACAAGCGTGCGCAGCCCTTCCAGTCCCTCGGGCGTGAGGGTGGCCACTGCGGAAGGCGCCAGCAGGGCATGGGTGATCCGACGCTCGCGCAGGAACGTCTGCAGTGCCTCGCCTACGACCGGCCCGTGTGGCGGCAGGACGAGCGTCGCACCGGCGGCCAGAGCCATCAGGACTTCCATGACCGCGCCGTCGAACGAGGAGGAGGCAAACTGCAGAACGCGACTCTCCTCGGTGACCTCCAGTCGCTCAATCTCGGCGCTGGCGAGGTTGCCGATCCCGGAGTGGGGGACGAGCACCCCCTTGGGAGCACCGGTGGACCCCGAGGTGTAGATCACGTACGCCAGGTCGGCGGGCCGTAGCGCCACCCCAGGCACCGTGCCTGGCTGTGCGTCGAGCAGTTCGTGGTCCCGTGCAAGGTCCACGACGACAGCGTCGGTCCTCGGCAGCGCCCGCAAGTGCTCCGTCCGGGAGACGACAATCCCGGCACCCGAGTCCTGGAGCATGAAGGCAAGCCGGTCCGCCGGGTATCCCGGGTCCAGCGGCAGGTAGGCGGCGCCAGCCTTCATTATCCCGAGCAGGCCGACGATCGTCTCGACGCCGCGTTCGAGGCACAGGCCAACGAATGTACCCGGCCCCGCGCCGAGTTCGACGAGGTGATGGGCGAGCCGGTTGGCACGGTCGTCCAGCTCTTGGTAACTCAGGACGGTGTGCTTGTCCTCTACGGCAGGTGCGTCAGGGCGGCGGCGCGCCTGTGCTTCCACAAGCTGCGGGAAGGTGCCGGGCAGTGCCTCGGTGCTGGTCCCGCCCCAGTCTCGTACGACCTGCCGGAACTCGCCGTCCGTCAGCATCGGCAGGGTGGCCAGGTCGCGGTCAGGATCGGTGGCGGCCGCGAGCATCAAGGTGGACAGGTGCCCTGCGAAGCGGACGATGGTGGCCTCGTCGAACAGGGCGGTGCTGTAGCCGACCTGGGCCGTAAGACCCTCATCGGTCGCGAAGAACTCGACGGTCAGGTCGAAAGGTGCGGCCTCGCGGTGCACGGGGTAGGACTCGGTCTGTACGCCCGGCAGCCGGACCTGGTCGTTGGGGGCGTTCTGGAGAGCGATCATGACCTGGATGAGCGGCGTGCGGCTGGTGTCACGTTCAGCTCGAACGGCGTCGACCAGGTGCTCGAAGGGAACGTCCTCGTGGTCGAACGCCTCGAGAACCGTCTCCCTGACATGCCCCAGCAGCTGCCCGAACGACATGTCCGGCTCGATGTGGGAGCGCAGCACGACAGTGTTGACCAGGAAGCCGATGAGGTTCTCCAGGTCAGCATGATTGCGACCCGACGAAGCAGTGCCCACCGCGATGTCCTGCTGGCCGGAGTAGCGGGCGAAGACCGTCTTGACCGCTGCGGTAAGCGCCATGAAGAGGCTGGCGCCTTGCTCCTGCGCAAGGTCTTTGAGCATGGTGCTGGTGGCGTGGGGGATGTGGAATCCGTACATCGCTCCGGCGGAGGACCGCACGGCCGGACGCGGCCGGTCAGTGGGCAGCTCCAGCGGGGCGATGCCGTCGAGACGCCTGCGCCACCAGTCGAGACGTCTGTCGAGCAGGCCGCCGCCATCGAGACGGCCACGCTGCCAGGCGGCGAAGTCCGGATACTGCACTGCGGTGTCGGTCAGGCGCGCCTCACGACCCTCGATGCGGGCGGCATACAGCTCGCCGAGTTCCCGAGTGACGATGCCCATGGACCAGCCATCGGTGATGATGTGGTGCATGCCGAGCACGCACACGTGCTCGCCCTCGTTGAGTCGCACGAGCAGCACGCGAGCCAGCGGGCCGGTCTTCAGATCGTAGGCACGAGCCGTCTCCGCCCGTACGAGTTCCCGCAGCCGATCTTCGCGCAACCCTTCGGCGACGCCGGTCAGGTCCTCCGTCTTCCACTCGGGCGCGAGCTCCCGGTGGCCTACCTGCACTCCGCGGCCCCCGACGACGCCGAAGGTGGTACGGAGCGACTCGTGCCGGGCCGAGAGGTCCATGGCGGCTCCACGCAGCGCCTCGGTGTCCAGCTCGCCGGTCAGCCGCAGGCCCACCGCTGTGTGGTACTCGGCGCTACCCGGGTCGAAGTCCTCCAAAAACCACAGGCGCTGCTGGCCGAAGGACATCGGCAGCACGCCCTCACGGGGGGCCACTGGGATCGAGGAGTCCTCGAAGGACGCCACGGACGCCACGGAGGCGGCAAGTCCAGCGATGGTGGGGGTGTCGAACAGAACTCGCGGGGCCAGGTGGATGCCGAGTGCGGTCCGCATGCGCGAAACGGTGCGGACGGAGAGGATCGAGTTGCCGCCCAGCTCGAAGAAGTCGTCGTGAACACCGATGTGTTCGACGCCCAATGCCTCGGACCAGACTCCTGCGATCGTCGTCTCGACTGCATTACGCGGGGCGGTGTAGTCGGCACCGGCACCCTCCTGGATCGTGCTGGGCTCGGGCAGGGCTTTGCGGTCCACCTTGCCGTTCGGTGTCAGCGGCAGGTTGTCGAGTACGACGAGGGTCGAGGGGACCATGTAGTCGGGAAGGCCGACGGCGAGGTGTGCGCGCAACTCGTCCGCGCTGGGGCGTTGCTCACCGGCGAGTGAGACGTAGGCCAGCAGGTTCGTGTTGTGGGTGACGGCCACAGCCTGGGCCACGTCCGGGTGGAGCGCGAGCGCGCTCTCGACCTCGCCGAGTTCGATGCGGAAGCCTCGGACCTTGACCTGATCGTCGGCGCGACCCACGTACTCCAGGGTTCCGTCGGCGTTCCAGCGAGCCACGTCGCCGGAGCGGTACATGCGCTCGCCGGGGGAACCATACGGGTTGGCGATGAATCGCTCCGCCGTAAGGCCGGGACGACCGTGGTAACCGCGAGCCAGGCCGATACCGGCGATGTACAGCTCACCGAGCACACCCGCTGGGACCGGCTGCAGAACGTCGTCGAGGACGTAGATCCGGAAGTTCGCGATCGGGGTGCCGATGGGCGGTACGGTCGCGCCGCTGAGCGGAGCACTCATGGTTGCGCAGACCGTGCTCTCGGTCGGGCCGTACGCATTGATCATCCGGCGTCCCCTGGACCAGCGAGCCACCAGGTCCCCCGTGCTGGCTTCGCCGGCGACGACCAGCGTGGCGTCCTCGGGCAAACCTCGGCCTTCAGGGAGAACGGCGACGGTCGCCGGGGTCAGGGTGGCGTGTGTGACGCCGTGCTCCGCTGCGTAGGCAGCGAGCGGCTCGCCCGGTGCGAGGGTTTCCTTGGAGCCCATCACCAGGGTTGCGCCCGTCAAGAGGCCCATACACACCTCCCAGAACGCCGCATCAAAGCTGGCGGACGCGAACTGGAGGACCCGGCTTTCGGGCGTGACGCCGAAAGCTTCAGCCTGCACGGCGGCGAGGTTCCCGATACCGGCGTGGGAGACCAGCACGCCCTTGGGGCGGCCGGTGGAGCCCGAGGTGTAGATGGCGTACGCGAGGTCCTCTGGCTCGAGCGCTACATCTGGGACGGTAACCGGCTGGGCCTCCAGAGCGGCACGGTCGTCAGTGAGGTCCACGAGGACGGCGTCGGTGGCAGGCAGCCTGTCGCGCAGTTCGCACTGAGTGACGACGATCCGGGCGCCGGAATCCCGCAGCATGTAGGAGAGCCGGTCAGCTGGGTAGTCGGGATCGAGCGGCAAGTAGGCCGCGCCGGCCTTCATGATGCCGAGAAGACCGGCAGCCATGGCGGCTCCGCGCTCCACACACAGGCCGATCAACTGGTCACGGCACGCACCCAGTCCGATGAGGTGGTGGGCGATCCTGTTGGCCTGCTCGTCCAGCTCGCGGTAACTGACGGGGCCCCGCTCGTCAATCACGGCGGTCGCGGTCGGGCGGTCGGCGGCCCGCACGGCGTACAGTTCCGGGAAGGTGTCCGTGGGCACCTCGCGCACGGTGTCGTTCCAGGCGCGGACGACCTGCTCGAACTCGCCCTGCGTGAGCATCGGTAGCGATGAAATGGGCCGGCCCGGGTCGGAGCCGGCTCCAGTGAGCAGGACGATGAGGTTGCCGGACAGCCGAGCGATTGTGGCCTCGTCGAAGAGTGCGGGGCTGTAGCGGATTCGGACGCGGAGCCTGGCAGCGGCGATCTCGACGGACAGATCCAGTGGATCGAACTCCTTTTGAGTGACGGCGAGTTCGTCAAGCACGGTGACCATCGCCTGGATCAGCGGAGTAGTGCTGGTGTCGCGCTGCGGGGCGAGCACCTCGACGAGGTCCGCGAGAGGCACGTCGTCGTGGGCGAGGGCGTCGTTCAGGCTGCGCACGGTCTGACGCAGCAGTGTCTCGAAGGAGGCGGCCGCGTCGACTCCCGCACGCAGGACGACGGCGTCGCCAGTGCCTGGGGAGACCGTACCCACGGCGACATCCTCCTGGCCGGAGTAGCGGGTGAGCACCGCGAGGACGGCTGCCGCCAGGACAGCCGATGGACTGGCGGCGTAGCAACGTGCCAGCTCTGTCAGACTTTCCGCAGCGGAGGCCGGGAGTACACACTCGTAGGCTGCGGTGCTGGTCGAGCGGACGACCGGGCGCGGTCGGTCGACCGGCAGGTCCAGGGGGGCGACGCCCTCCAACCGGCCCCGCCAGAACTCCACGTGGTGGGGAGCTGGGTCTGAGGCCGCTCGGTTTACCGACGCGTCGGCGCGAGACACGGTGTACCTCCAGAAGGGGTGGCCTCCGGGCAGGGGGTCAGGGCTGAGAAAGCCGGAAGCCGACAGGGGAGTGCGGGAAGTGAAGCGAGAAAGTGGTGGCGGCCCGACGGAGGGGGATCATTCGCGGTCGGGCCGCCGGTCGCGGGGTGTTGCTATGCGGCCGTGGCCAGACGGGCAGAGCGGCCACCGAGCTGCATGAGAGCCGCTCGCCCGGTGCTGGGGTCGGGGACGAACCGGCCCGTGTAGGGAGCTTCATCGGCATCCACTCGCCGGGCGGTGAAGACCAACTCGTCGTGCAGGGTCATGTCCGCAATGAGGCCGGCGCCGTCGGAGAGACGCAGACGGGAGCCGTTGTCGTGTCCTCGGACGGAGAAGTAAGTGTCGCCGTTGCGATAGTCGCCCACGAAGCGATCCGCATCGGATACCGCGGCGGTCGCAGGTACGTGAGGCCGGTAGTCGCCGACGGGCACACCGAGTTCGTGTAGCGCGTCCACGAGGTCGGCCCACATCAGAGTGCCGGTGGTTGCGTTGGTGGTGAGGGCGACGGCCGTACCGCTCTGCTGGTGGAACCGCAGATGGGCGGTGCCACCGTCGACAGTGCCGTCGTGCCCCAGCCAGTCACCGTCGGACGAGCCGTATCGGGCCAGCCCCAGACACCAGCCGTCGGCCATACCGAAGGCGTCGGCGGCGGGCACTCGCGCACACATCTCCGTGCGCTGCTTCTCGTCCAGCAGGGCGCCGGAGCCGGAGTGAGTGCCCAGGTGTAGCCGGGCGAAGGCGATCAGGTCTTCCGCGCTGCCCGCGAGCCCGCTTGCCGGCGCCCAGCTGGCAGGGAGGAACAGTCCGACCGGGCGGGCAGTGCGTTGCCCGGGCTGAACGACGTGGCAGGTGCCCAAGGTGCGGGCGGCGGACGCGGCACCGCTCAGGAACAGCGGATCAATTCCGAGGGGTCGCAGGAGGAAATTCTCCATCACCGCCTGGTACTTCATGCCGGTGACGGACTCGATTACCCTACCCAGGATGTTGTATCCGGAGTTCGAGTACGAAAAACAACTGCCGGGTTCGTGCAGTGACCCCGTGGCTGCGACGCTCGCAGCATACCGGGCCAGAGAAGCTTCGTTGACATTGTCGAGCTCGTAATCCGCAACTAAGCCCGCAGTGTGGCTGAGTAGATTCCGCAGAGTGATGGACGATATCGCCTTATCCGTCGCTCCGTCGAACTCAGCCAGGTACTCGCCGACCGGATCATCCAAGTCCAGATCACCCTCGGATGCGAGCTGGGCCACAACTGTCGCAGTCAACGCCTTGGTCACGGAACCGAAGGCGAAGGCCGTACCCGTGGTCACCGGGTCGGCGGAACCAGACCGCGTCACGCCGGTGACCACGGACAGACTTTCCCCTGCCCGATGAACCGTCACCTGCGCTCCGGGAACCGAGTGGTCGTGCGCGAGTGCTCGCAGTCGTTTCGCTACTTGGTACGCTTCCACGTTTCCCCCTCATGGACCGTAATCGGTACGGCTACCCGTACCCGGTGGGGTGCGGCTACCCGTACCCCACCATCTTCGATCACTTGTCCGATGCGCTGCAAGAGTTTTCCGCCTGAGGAAACGACGCACTTCAGGCTGGGTGCACGACCCAAGGGAGGGTGGCCTGGACGGTAGTGGGGCCCCCCGGAGGACTGTTGACGTCCAGCCGCCCGTGGAGGGCGGCTGCCCGATCTTCCAGTCCGCGCAGGCCAGTTCCGAACTTCTGGGAGGCGCCCCCGGTGCCGTCGTCCGTCACGGAGACGACCAGAAGGCTTTCGTGCTGCTCCAGGCTGACGTGGATGCTCGTCGCCGAGGCGTGCTTGACTGCGTTGGCTAGGCACTCCGCGATTATGTAGTAGGCCGTGGACTCCACGCTGACGTCTGGGCGCCGATCGAGATTTCCGGACACCACGACAGGCACGTAGAACCTCTCGGTCAGCGCCGTGACGGCGGCATCGAGACCCCGATCGCTCAGTATGGGCGGCTGAATTCCTCGCACCAGGTCGCGAATTTCATCGAGCGCCTTGTGAATCCCGTGACGAGTCTCCTCAACGAGCGCCGAAAGATACTCTGCATCATCACCCTTGCGACGGCTGGCATACGAAAGGTGCATCAACAGAACGGCCAGTCGGGCCTGCGCTCCGTCATGCAGATCGCGTTCGAGTCGGCGGTAGTCGGCATCATTCACGCGCAGCGCTGCTATGCGCTGACGGTCGGCCGCCTCTTCCCGTCGCTGTGCTTCTGCCTCGTCAATACGGCTCAGGATACGGCGCACCATCCGAGCACGGAGCTTCCCCATCCAGAACAACACACAGAGCAGCGCGGCGAAGACCAGCACGGAGGAGCCGGCAACCGAAAGGCGGACAACGGGATCAGCCACCAGGATCATGTTGCCGGGGCCGAATGCCAGCTGCTCGGGAGGCCCGATCGGGAGTGCC
This sequence comes from Streptomycetaceae bacterium MP113-05, assembly GCA_000497405.1. Classification (GTDB taxonomy): domain Bacteria; phylum Actinomycetota; class Actinomycetes; order Streptomycetales; family Streptomycetaceae; genus Streptomyces. Next base: position 295,167 of record KI547039.1, read on the forward strand.
ACGACGAACGTGATGATGGGAACGGCGAGCGCCGCCAGCGGCACCAGCCAGACCGAACCGAGCAGCAGAAGACCCAGGTAGCCCATGTCGTCCCAGCGCGCCCGTGGCGACTGGCGCTCCTCCTGATGCGGGGCGGGGGGGCGCGGTGGCGAGCCCTCCTGCCTCGAGTCGCCGACGACGGAGTGAGCCAGAAGCCGCTCCAGGTCGGCGACGGCCCGAAGCAGTGGCAGGCTGAGCGAGAGGCCGTCGCGCAGGAGAGTCATCCTTGCAGGCACTTCGCGAAGCGCCTCACGGAAGGCACGGTCCGGACCAGGCGACAGCCTCTCCCCCGCGGCGGTCAACCCGGCCGCCGCGACGGCACGCACGCACAGGACAACTGCCATCGGCAGACCGACGAGCACGAGCCAGGAGACGGCGCGCAGCACCAGAGAGATGACGACGAGCGGGGCCACCAGAAGACCTACGAGACTGCCGACGGAGAGGTAGATGAGGCCGACTGCCACACGGTAAGGCATCGGAATTTCCACAGAACTAGAACCCACTACGCTTCATTCGACTCTGCCCTGCATCCGTTCCATGCCCCGCAGATAGCCGAGTACCGCCAATACCCGCCGGTTATTCTCGTCCGAATTGGGGATCTTCAACTTCCCCAAGATCGAGGTAACATGCTTTTCTACGGCGCGTTCGGATATTCCGAGGCGATTGACGATGCCGCAGTTCGTAAGCCCAGTAGCCATGAGTTCCAGCACTTGGCGTTCCCTCGGGGTCAACAACTCCGTGGCGCGTTTCTCGCGCGGGCTGCCGACAAACTGCCTGAATATGTCGGAGTCCAGAACGGTTTCCCCGCCCCGGATCCGACACAGGGCCGAATGGAACTCTTCGAAGTCCCCGACGCGCTGCTTCAACAGATAGCCCACCCCCGCGGGGGCGTCACGCACCAGCTCCTGCGCATAGGTGTACTCCACGTACTGGGACAGCAGCAAGACGGCGGTGTCGGTGCGGAGCCTCTGGATCTCGATGGCCGCGCGTATGCCTTCGTCTGTGTACGTGGGCGGCATGCGGACATCCATGATCACCACATGCGGCCGGGTGCTGCGGACGGCTTCCAGCATATTCGTGGCGTCACCCATCGACGCCACGACCTCAATTCCTTCGTCCGCCAGCAGTCTCGCAATTCCGGCTCGCAAGAGCGCGGAATCCTCTGCGATCGCGACACGCATGGAGACTCCTGCTCGTTAGGGATCGTGCCAGTCGACGACATGCGCCGTCGCACGGCGACCGTGAAGGTGAGTCAAGCATGTGGGGGGCCTCAGCATAGGCAAGGCACGACGGGTACCGCTACGTTGACCGCCGTGCCGCCCACTGCTTCGAACACCTACTGACGCGAAGTCACCGACGCCACGCCCACTTGCCGGAGCAAACGCCCAGTCGCGGCAAGGCTCACCGTCACACCAACGAGAAGGAGGGCCGCTGCCAGCGTTCCCAGTAGCCCCCACGGCACACTCAGCGGCGTCTCACCGCCGAACACTGTCAGCGCCCGCCGGTAGGCCACTGCACCCAGGGCGACCACCACAGCCGCGACCATCACCCCTAGCAGGGTCGTGGAGAGCGTCTCCCACAACGCCATCCGGCGCACCTGTCCTCCACTCACACCGAGCATGCGCATCCCCGTGATCTCCTTACCACGCCGGCTGTACGACATGACCAATGTGCTCGCCACGGCGATCAGCGCATACAGGGATGCGGGTCCGGTCAACACAAGGAGCACGAGCCGATTGAGCCGGTCCTGGTCGGTGGCCGCATGAGCGAACCAGCGCGCGGTCGGTGTGACCTGCACCCGATCCGCACCCAGCCGCTCGTTCAGCTCCGCGGCCACCGCTTCGGCGGAACCCGCCGAGGCCCTGTCCAGGAGAATGCTCGCGCGTTCCGGGGCCGCGGCCGCCCCCGCGACACCAGCGGGTAGCAGCAAGTGCGGGACGGCGGACCCTCCATCCAGCACGGCGGCCACTCGGGCCTTGATCGGCTCGCCGCCGAAGACTCCGAATGTGATCTCGCTGTCCGCGTGGTACCCGTACCAGTCGGCGAACTCTTTGGAGATCGCGATCGTCCCCGGTTCGAGCGGCCCGAGTGACCCTTCAGCCACACTCATGCGATGGGTACGTGCGAGCGCGACCGGGTCAGCCAGCGCCGCTTGCTCCTTCCACACCGAATGGGGTCCGGCAACCGCGACTTCCAGAGGCGCATGCGCCGAGACCGCCGCCACCCGCGCGTCGGCGCGCAGTGTCGCCAGTTCGCTTCGGGTCAACCCGCCGTCCGCAACGGGCTCGACGACGAGCTGCGCGACCGTACGCGCCCGATCATCCGCCTTGGTAGCCGCACCCGTGGTGGAGAGCACCGTGGTGAACACACCGACGATTGCGAGGATGGCCAGGACAGGCCCCACCAGCGAGGCCGTCCGGCGCCGTGAGGTGCCGACGGCCTTCGCCGCGAGGCGCCCCGCAACTGGGTCGATCCAACGCAGCGGCAGCGACAACAGCCGTAGCAACGGCGGGAGATACAGCGGTCCCAGAAGGCTGGCCGCAACGGCCAGCGCCATCGTGCCGAAGAGTGCCAACGGAGTGGCCGCCTCCGCCCCGGCACCGGGAGCCAGCGCCACCATCACCGCGCCCGCGATCAGCGTCAACGCGCCCATCACGGAGCGTCCGACTGTCATGGTCCGGGAATCCAGGTCCGCCTCGCGCAGTGCCTCGGTGGGCCGCGCCCTGGCCGCTCGCTTCGATGCGGCCAGCATCCCGAGCAGAGATAGGGTCAAGCCGCTGACCGACGCGAACACGAGCGGCCAGAACAGTGGTCCCGGTCGCAAATCAACCGGCGACAGGCCGGTCCCGTTGAGAGCCTCCACCGCGAAAGGCGCGGCCAAGGCCGCGACGACACAGCCGAATCCCGCGGCGGGCACGGCCACCACGAGGGACTCACACAGAACCATCCGGCGCACCTGCGGGCCACCCGCGCCGACGAGGCGCAACAGCCCCATGTCGCGACGGCGCAGCGCGACACCAAAGGCGAAAGTCCCCGCGATGACGAAGACCGTGACGAACGCCGAGACCACTCCAGCCATCGCAAGCACGCTCTGCACCCCACCCATGTCCAGGTCACCGCTGGAAAGGGTGCGGGCCGTGCCTGTGCCGTCTGTGAGCGTCACTGAGGCGTTGCCGGAGGCCGTACGCTCGGACACCGTCCAGGTAGCGGCCATCGCCGAAGCCGAGACGCCGATGAGCGCCACACCCAAGGCGAGCGCCACAAAGGTACCGACGAACAGTGCCCAGTAGTACCGCACAGACTGCACCGAGATCCGCCACATCATCGCTCCCACAGGCTCAGCTGGTGGGCGACCGCGTCGGTCGTGGGGTGGTCGAGCTTTCCTTGGACCTTGCCGTCGGACAGGAAGATCACGCGGTCCGCGCAGGCAGCGGCCGCCGGATCGTGCGTAACCATCGCGACCGTACGGCCAGCCCGGTCCACGGTGTCCCGCAGCAGCTCCAGGATCTGCCTGCCGGTCCGGCGGTCCAGAGAGCCGGTCGGCTCGTCAGCGAAAACCATCTCCGGCTCGGCCACCAGAGTCCGCGCGATCGCGACCCGCTGCTGCTGGCCGCCGGAAAGTTGCGCCGACCGTCGGTCTGCCTTGCCTTCCAGACCCACCTGACGCAGAGCCTCCATGACCCGCGCCCGCTTGACCCGGCCGCCCTGCAGGCGCAGAGGCAAGGCCACGTTCTCGTACGCGGTAAGCATCGGCAGCAGGTTGAACTGCTGAAAGACAAAACCGATCCGGTTGCGTCGCACCTTGGTCAGCTGCCGTTCGTCGCAGGCCGCGAGGTCGGTGTCGCCGAGAAGAACCTTGCCGCTGTCGGGCTTGTCCAGACCCGCGGCACAGTTCAGCAGGGTTGTCTTGCCGGAACCGGAAGGACCCATCACCGCCGTCAGGGCCCGCGCGGGGAAGCCCACGCTGACATCGCGGAGCACGGGGACGGGGCCCGCGGCACTCGAGTAGCTCTTGGACACGGAAGCCAGGTTGACGGCTGGCAGGTGAACATCGGTGAGCAGTGACATATCCCCAGTTCAGCAGAGGCGACCCCACTGACGCAGTGGGTTTGTGAGGAGCTGTGCAAGGGGGGTTTTCCCTACCATCAGCTGCGCACCGGGCAGATAGAGTCGGTGCCCTCATGCAGCTACGGCCACGGGGAGGGCACGACCATGACCGCCGCAGTCTGGGAGGCCCTTCGGCAGCGCCCTCTCAGCTTCGCCTTCTCAGTCTGGCCGCTACGCTCCTGGGCGTTCCTGCTCAGTGGCACCGTCATGGGCTTTTTGGTGCTGGTGGTCTACGCCGTCCTGCTCTTCGTTGGTGTCGCGCTGTCCGTCGTCGGCGTCGGCCTGGTGATTCTCCTCGCGGTGGCGGTTTCCGGGATTCCCTTAGCCACCCTGGAGCGGCAGCGCCTGCGCATCATCGAACCGGAGCCCCTGCTCGATCCACACGGCTCACTGCCCGGTACGAGCACCCTGCCCTGGCTGCGCACCCGGCTGCGGGAGCGCGCCACGTGGCGTGAACTCGCGTACGCGCTGATCCACGGAGTCGTCTTCACCGCCACGGGGATCGGTTTCACCGCGCTGCTCGGGCTCTCGGTGATCCTGGTGGCCACACCCGTCATCGTCTGGGCCATCTCCCCGGACACGGTGATGCTGATTCCCGGTCAGGCGATCTCCGACCCCCTCGCCGCACTACCCGGCAGTGCCGTTGGACTGCTGGGGCTGCTGGTCTCCGCGTACGCGGGTGGCCTGCTGGCCGGCGCGCAGGTCGGGGTAGCGTACTTCCTGCTCTCGGCGCGGGATGAGGACCTCAGCAGCCGGGTCATCGAGCTCACCCGCTCCCGGGCTCGACTGATCGACGCATTCGAGGCCGAGCGTCGCCGCATCGAACACGATCTGCACGACGGTGCACAGCAACAACTCGTCGCCCTCAGCATGACCCTGGGGCTGGCCGAGCTGGAGCTGCGCGGCCAGGACTCGCCCGCCTACCCTCTCGTCAGCCGGGCCCGGGGCGAAGCCCATCAAGCCCTGGACCAGCTTCGGGCTCTCGTGCGCGGCATTCATCCCCAGGTACTCACCGACCACGGACTGCCTGCGGCAGTCGCCGAACTCGCCCTGCGAAACCCTATTCCGGTCACCGTCACCATGGACCTGCCGCATCGGCTCCCCAGGCCCGTCGAGACCACGGCGTACTTCACCATCACCGAAGCTCTGGCCAACGCATCCAAGCACAGCGGCGCCGACGAGGTCGGCGTCGTCGGCCGTCTCAAGGATGACAAGCTCGTCCTGCTCATCACCGACAACGGGCACGGCGGAGCCGACCCCGACAGCGGAGCCGGTCTGCAAGGATTGGCGGACCGCGTCGCCATTCTGAAAGGCAGGCTCATCGTGACCAGCCCCGCCGGCGGGCCCACCCAGCTGCGCATGGAGGTTCCGTGCTCCGCGTAGTGCTTGCCGAAGACGCCGTGCTGCTACGCGCCGGCCTGGTGGAGTTGCTCTCCCGGGTCGGACACAAGGTGATCGCCGCTGTCGGCGACGCCGAGGAACTCGCCCGCGCCGTGGACACCGACCGCCCTGACGTGGTCATCACCGATGTGCGGATGCCACCGGGCTTCAGCGACGAGGGTTTGAAGGCCGCCCTCGACCTGCGGGCACGCCACGAAAGCCTGCCCGTGCTGGTGCTGTCCCAGTACGTCGCCACCGCCTACGCCACCCGGCTGTTGAGCGGCTGCTCTTCGGCCGAAGGAGGTCTTGGCTACCTACTGAAGGACCGGGTCGGAGAGGTCTCGGATTTTCTCGACGCTCTGGACCGGGTCGCCGGCGGTCAGACCGTCATCGACCCGGAGGTCGTCCGTGTCCTGCTGACGCAACAGACCGCGGACAAGCCGCTTCAGCGGCTCACTCCTCGTGAGCGGGAGGTGCTCGCCCTGATGGCGGAAGGTCTCAACAACCAGGCCCTCGCCCAGCGGCTCACCATCACCGAGGCATCGGTGGTCAAACACTCCAGCAACATCTTCATGAAGCTGGACATCGATCCGGCAGAGGGCAACCGCCGAGTTCTGGCTGTGCTCGCCCACCTGCGCCGCGAGAACTCGGCTGACTGACGGACTTGAAGAAGGTCAGGGGCATCATCCAGTCGACGCGGGGGTGAGCAACTGTGTGAGCCGGCCCGCCGACGCGTCCCACGACCACTGCTTCTCCACCCATTCCCGGCCGGCCTTGCCCATCTCCGCCGCCCGCTCGGGGTGGAGCAGGCTCTCGGAGACCGCATCGGCGACTGCCTTTACGTCGCCGCCGTCGACCACCGTGCCCGTCTCCCCGTCGAGTACCGTGTCCGGAGCTCCGCCGGAGTCGCCCACGACGACGGGCAGGCCGCTGGCCGCCGCCTCCAGGAACACGATGCCCAAGCCCTCCGCCTCCAGTCCCGCCTTCCGGGTACGGCACGGCATCGCGAACATATCGGCTGCCGCATAGTACTCGGCGGTCGACGCGTGGTCCTGGCCGCCCGCGAACAACACATGTCCGTCGGCGTGTTTACGTGCGAGCTTGCGCAGCCGCGTCTCGTCCGGGCCCTGTCCCACGATCACCAGTACGGCGTCGGGGACTGTCCGCCGGACCAGCGGCAGCGCCCGGATAAGCGTGTCCTGACCCTTCCGGGCGACCAACCGCGAGACACACAGGATGACTCGATTGCGCGCGATGCCGTGCTGGTCGCGGACTTTGTTCGGGTTCGACGACGCGGGCTGAAAAGCGGCAGCGTCCACGCCCGGCACCAGTCGTAACATCCGTGCCCGAGGCCCCAGCGCGGGAGCGATGCGGCGCCGCGTGTACTCGCCCAGGTATGTGACCACGTCGACGTGGTCACCGATCCGGCGTAGCAACCGCCGCGCCCCCGGCGTGCGTGCCCACCAGATCTCGTGGCCGTGCGTGGTGGCGACCATCCGCCTGATGCCACCTCGCCGCAACGCGGGTGCCATGGCGGCCAGCGGCGCGGCTGCCCCGAACCAGACCCGGTCGCATCCATGCGCGTGGGCTATCTCGAGTGTTCGTCGTGTGACGCGAGGAGTGGGCAGCAGCATGCGGCTGGGGTCTCTGATCACCGGGAAGGGCAAGGTGGCGTCGTACTCGGCCGCGCCCGGTTCACTCGAGGTGTAGACGACGACATCGTCACCCGGAAGGCGGGTCGCCATGGCGTGGACGAAGGTCTCGATGCCGCCCTGCCGGGGAGGGAAGTCATTGGTCACGATCAGCGTGGTGCCCATGGGTAGTCGCTTTCCTCACGTCATGAAGGGAATCTGGTCAGGCGGTGAAGAGGTAGTTGCGGCAGTCCTCACTGATCTGTGAGACACCTGTCCAGCGGCCGCGCTGTCGCCGATGTGCGGTGTAGCCGTAGTCCCGCAGGTGGCCCAGAACCTCCTCAGGTTTGGTGCCGTACTTCTCCAGATGCCTGCTTTCGATCTCCAGCAGGAGCGCGGGGCGGTGGTGCCGCAGCGTCACGGATCCGCCTTGCAGTACTGCGAATTCGCAGCCCTCCACGTCGGCCTTGACCAAGGCGATCCGGTCCAGCCCTTCCTCGCACACCAGTTGGTCGAGGGTTCGGATCGGGGTTGCCACGAGCCGAGCCGTAGGGAACTCTTCGTTCGGACCCGGTCCGTCAGCGCCCTCGGTGAGATAGGCACGCCCGTGTACCGGCATTCCGCGCCGCCACGGCAGGCTGAGCGTCCCGTGCCCGGCCCATGCACCGAGGGCGGTGCGGTGCACGGTCACGTTGCGGGCCCCGAGCAGCCTCGAGACCCCATGCAGCCAGCGCGCGGGGCCGGGAAGCGGCTCCACGCTGTGCACCTGACCGGACGGAGTTGTGAGCGCGGAGAGCACCCAGGTGTAGAGCCCGTACTCGGCTCCGATGTCCACGCAGGTAGCTCCCGGCCGCACAAGTTCGCCGAGGCCCGCTATCTCGTCCTCGATGAACGGCAGCCTGGACGCTCCCGCGCGCAGAACTGCGGCGACCGTGGCTGTGCGCCTGGTGAGTTTGATGGTGGGTACATCGACTGCTTCGGGCCGCACGGCCCGGTGGACCTCCGCGGCGCAGGAGGGCAGGGAGTTCATCGGGCTGCTCCCGCCGGAATCGGCTTGGCCGGTACGGAACTTCGTACGAGGCGACTGCCACCCAGGGCCGACCGGCGGGAACCGCTGGCCAGTCGGGCCCACACCACGAGAACGACCGGCAAAGCGAGGTACCCGAACCGCCCGGCGGGAGCCAGTAGAAACGCCAGACAGAGACCGACAGCGAGCCGGTCGGCAGCGGACACGAGATCGTAGGGCGGTCGCACGACGAGGGAGACTGCGACGGCTAACCCCCCGGCCAGCAGCAACGTGACCGCTGCGCACCACCCGACCGGCCCCAGGTCGGCCAGGAGCTTGCCCGGCAACGGGCTGCCTGCCGGGGTCTGGAACTCGCCACGTCCGGTGGGGAAGGCCAACACCTGCTGAACCATGGGCCCAGGCGACAGCAGCACACTCGGCAGAACGAGCGTGACCGCGCCGGCCAGCGTGGCGCCGGCGCAGCGCACGGCGGCCCGCCGCCCTGCGACGCAGGCGAGCAGGCAGACAGCGACCGCGACGGCGGGCAGGGCCGTCCACTTCAGGGAGCAGGCTGCGGCAAGTGCGAGCCCCGCGGGGACGGGTAGCCCACGTGAGGCGAACGCAAGCGCAAGGCAGAACAGGCCGACCAACGGAAGATCCACACCGCTGACACAGAGCGGCATCGCGACGACCGGCGAGGCGATCAGCACGGCGACGACCAGTCCGTAGGGGTAGTCCCGCTCGGCGCGGCCCGGCTCGCGGGCGGCAGACCGCCGCATCACCTTATGGCCGCCCCACAAGCATGCGAGGAACGCAGCCGCGCACCAGATGCGGGCATCACCAAGCAGTCGGAGCAGCCAGACTTCCTCGCCCAACACCGCCCGAGGCAGTCCGAAGAGCGCCATTCCGGGCAGGTAGGGGGTAACCTCGCCCACCGTGCGGGGATCGGCGAGATACGGAGTGCCCTGCTGAGCCGTCAGCATCCCGGAACGCTCGATCACTCCAACCTCGCTCTGTCCGCTACCGGTCAGCACGAAGTACAGAAGAGGCAGTACGACGGCACCCGTGAGGGCGAGCGCGACGGGGAAGCTCCGGGCGCCCAGGCGTGACGGCCAGAAGGCAGCTATCGCGGCGCACAGGTAACCGAAACCGGCACTGATACCCCAGAGACGGTGAGGCTCCGGTGTGGAGATCAGCGGGAACCCGGCCGCCCACGCGGCAGCGATGAGCCAGCCCCCGCCGTACAACAACCTGCACTTCCGCGCCTGATGAGCCTGATGAGTAAGCACTCATCCATTCCAGTCCGGCACACCGACTTCGTCATGACGGCCAAGTCGACACCTACTGGTCGGGTTTCCCCGACCACGGCTGCGCTGCTTCGATCGTCCCGGCTACGTCGTTGGCAGGGCAGTCGGGCCGTAGCAGCCAGTCTGGATCGGCCGTTGGCCATGAGTCCGCAGGACGAGCCGACTCACCCCCGGGCCCTTCACCTCCGTGAGTTCCCCCGAGACGAGAGGTCCTCACCAGCGCTGCTGCGAAACCGCCGGCCAAGACCACGGGAGCGCGCAAGGCGTAGGCCGAGCGCCACCCCGGCGCCCAAGCTCCTCACCGGCCGCGAGCCACTGCACAAGCGGGCTGCCGTTCTTCAACCCGCACCACCGATACACGGGCCCAGACCGCCCCCCTCGCCCTGCATACCTGCACATAGTCGAAAGAGTGGCAGTCAGCCCGTGGGAGTCCCCTGGGACTTTTCTGGGACTTCCGGCAGCATCAAGAGGCACAAGCGTGAAACAGCCGAAAGGCCATCTGCGCAGGTCAGCGGCGCGAATCCGCCCAGCGTGCCAGGTCACAGGGCCGCCTGATCTCTTCCGCGACATCTGAGCCGAGAGTGTCGCCTCTCCTTCCCCCTGGGACCGACGGAAGCATCGCAAGATCACCAAGCACCGGGCCGACTCCCTTCTTGCGGGAGTCGGGCAACCCGTCAGCGGGCCGCCAACCGCTGACCAGAACCATGATCAACGAGCGTCAAATGAGCGTCACGAGCGTCATTTCAGCGTCAAGAAGTCGCCCGTAGCGCGCACAACGCACATAATGCGCATCAGCAAAACCGCAGGTCAGTCGCCCTGCGGGGCGGGCTTGAGGATGGCGACGGCTTCCATGTGGTGGGTCATCGGGAAGAGGTCGAAGGCGCGGAGGAAGTGGGGGACGTAGTCGGCGTCGCGGAAGTAGGCGAGGTCACGGGCGAGGGCGGCGGGGTCGCAGGCGACGTAGGCGATGCGGCGGGGGCGGAGCCCGGCGATCTGCAGGACGGTCTTCTTGCCCGCACCGGCGCGGGGCGGGTCGAGGACGACGAGGTCGGCCTCGGTGATGCCGGTGCGCGGCAGGACGGATTCGACCTTGCCCTGCTCGATGCGGACGCGGGGGAAGTCGGCGAGGTTGTGGCGGGCGTCCTCGGCGGCCTGCTTGCCGGACTCGATGCCGAGGACGGCGCCCTCCTCGCCGAGGCGGTCGGCGAGCGCGCCGGCGAAGAGGCCCGCGCCGCAGTAGAGGTCGAGTGCCATCTCGCCCTTGCGCGGGGTGAGTCCGCGCATCACGGTGTCGACGAGGAGTTCGGCGGACTGCGGGTGGATCTGCCAGAAGCCGCCGGCCGAGACGCGCCAGGTGTGGTCGTCGGCGCGCTCACGGACGTACGGGCGGCCGTGCACGCGGTGGACGTTCTTGTCCTTCTCGCCCACGCGCAAGACGGAGACGGGCCGGTCGAGTTCGACGAGCGGCATGCGCCCGCCGGGGCGGGGGGTGAGGAGGACCTGACGGTCGTTCGAGCCGGTGGCGGCCGTGGCCTCGACGGTGGCGATCTGCGGCCACAGGTGCTTCTCGACGCCGAGTTCGGCGACGCCGGGCGCGGCGATCAGGCACCGGTCGATCTGCTCGACGTCGTGCGAGCGGTGCTTGCGCAGCCCTGCGTGCCCGTCGGCGTCCACCGCGTACTGGACGCGGGTGCGCCAGGCGGGGACCTCGCCCGCAGGGACCTTGTCGCCGGGTGCGGGCTCGACGGTGCCGTCCCACTTGACGTCTTCGGCCGTGAGGCCGGCGAGGTGCTGGAGCTGTTCGGCGAGCACGTCGGCCTTGAGGCGGCGCTGGGCACCCGGCTTGGCGTGCTGCCAGTCGCAGCCGCCGCAGCGGCCGGGCCCGGAGAACGGGCAGGGCGCCGGGACGCGGTCCTTGGAGGCTTCCAGCACCTCGACGGCGTCGGCGCGGAGGAAGCGGGAGCCGCTGTGGCCCTCGGTGACGCGGACGCGGACCACTTCGCCGGGGAGGGTGTGCCGGACGAAGAGGACCCGGCCCTCGTCGGTGCGGGCGACGCAGTGGCCGCCGTGGGCGACCGGGCCGACGGTCACGGTGTGCTCCTCGCCGACGAGGGACGCCTCACCGGTGGGGGCGGCGTCGACGGGGCGGTCGGTGCCGGGGGCGTCCGAGGGGTCGGGCATGAGGGGGTGGCTCCACTGCGTCGGGGGGTTGCCGGGGCGGCAGCCGTTCAGTCTAGTGCCGGGCGGGCGGGGTTCTTCCCGCCCGGGCGGATCGGTGCTGCTCCGGACAGGGCCGGGTCAGCTGCCCGGGCGGCGGCCGGTGTCCCCGGGCGGGCGGACGGGCCCGCGGCGCACGGCGCCGGGCGCGTTCCAGTCTGCGTACTTGCGGGCCCGTCGCTTCGCGATCTCGGACGACTCCAGCTGCCAGGGCACCGAGGTGACCATCACGCCGGGCGTGAAGAGAAGCCGGCCCTTCAGGCGCAGCGCGCTCTGGTTGTGCAGGAGTTGCTCGTACCAGTGGCCGACGACGTATTCGGGGATGTAGACGGCCACCACGTCCCGCGGCGACTCGCGCCGCAGCCGCTTCACGTACTCGATGACCGGCCGGGTCACCTCGCGGTACGGCGACTCGAGGATCTTCAGCGGTACGTCGATGCCGCGCCGGTCCCAGGCGGCGCGCAGTTCGCGCGTCTCCTCCTCGTCGACGCTGATGGTGACGGCTTCCATGGTGTCCGAGCGGACGAGCCGCGCGTACGCCAGGGCGCGCAGCGTCGGCTTGTGGATCTTGGAGACGAGGACGATGGAGTGCACGCGGGAGGGACGCACGGGCTCCTCGTCGGTCTCCTCCATGAGGAGTTCCTCGGCGACGTTGTCGTAGTGGCGGCGGATGGCGGTCATCACCGCGTAGAAGATCGCCATGCCCACGAGCGACACCCAGGCGCCGTGGGTGAACTTGGTGATCAGGACGACGACGAGCACCACGCCGGTGAAGAAGGCGCCGAAGGCGTTGATGACACGGGAGCGCTTCATCCGGCGTGCTGCGGCGGCGGACGGGCCCGCGGCGAGCAGCCGGTTCCAGTGCCGGACCATGCCGGTCTGGCTGATGGTGAAGGAGACGAACACGCCGACGATGTAGAGCTGGATGAGCCGGGTGGAGTCGGCGTCGTAGACGGCCACGAGTATGGCCGCGGCGCCCGCCAGCAGCACGATGCCGTTGGAGAAGGCAAGCCGGTCACCGCGGGTGTGCAGCTGACGCGGCAGGTAGCGGTCCTGGGCGAGGATCGAGCCGAGCAGCGGGAAGCCGTTGTATGCGGTGTTCGCGGCGAGGAAGAGGACCAGGGCGGTGGCGGCGGCGAGGAAGACGAAGGCGAACGACCCGTCGCCGAAGACACCTGCGGCGACTTGGGTGATCACCGGGTCCTGGGTGTAGTCGGCGCCGGCGGGCTGCCCGTCGATGAGGATCTGGGTCGCCGGCTTCTCCGCCATCCTGACGTCGGTCCCGAGGGCCAGGACGATGATGCCGCAGAACATGGTGACCGAGATGACGCCCATCAGCGACAAGGTGTTGGCGGCGTTCTTCGATTTGGGCTTGCGGAAGGCTGGCACGCCGTTGCTGATGGCCTCCACACCGGTGAGCGCGGCGCAGCCGGAGGAGAAGGCGCGCAGCAGCAGGAATGCGAGGGCGATGCCGGTGAGGCCGCCCGGGTGCTCGGTGTGGATCTCGAAGTCGGCACTGGGCGCGCGCAGGTCGTCGCCGAACAGCCAGTGCCGTACCGCGCCCCAGGCGATCAGGCAGAACACGCCGAACACGAAGCAGTAGGTGGGGATCGCGAAGAGCTTTCCCGACTCCTTCACGCCCCGCAGGTTCATCACCGTGAGCAGTGCGATGATCAGTACCGCGGAGGCGGTCTTGTGCTCGACGATGAAGGGAATCGCCGATCCCAGGTTCTCCACGCCCGAGGAGATCGACACCGCGACGGTCAGCACGTAGTCGACCAGCAGCGCGCTGGCGACGGTCAGACCGGAACGGCGGCCCAGGTTGGTGTTCGCCACCTCGTAGTCACCGCCGCCGGACGGATAGGCCCGCACGTTCTGCCGGTACGACGCCACGACGGTGAACATCAGCACGATCACCGCCACCGTGATCCACGGCGAGAAGTGGTACGCGGTCACGCCGGCGAGGGACAGCATGATCAGCACTTCGCCGGGCGCGTACGCCACGGAGGACAGCGGGTCGGAGGCGAAGACGGGCAGGGCGATGCGCTTGGGTAGGAGCGTCTCCCCCAGGCGGTCGCTGCGCAGCGCCCGCCCGATCAGAATCCGCTTCGGCAGGTCGGTCATCTTCGGCACGGGGAGGATCGTACGCGGGCACTCGTGCGATGCTGATACGGCCCGCTGCAGGCGATGAGAGGGACGGGCGTGCATATTGTGATCATGGGCTGTGGCCGCGTAGGCGCAGAGCTCGCACAGGCCCTGGAACAGCAGGGCCACACGGTAGCCGTGGTCGACCGGGACCCGACGGCGTTCCGACGGCTGGGCTCCGGCTTCGGCGGACGCCGGGTGACCGGGCTCGGCTTCGACCAGGACACGCTCCGCGAGGCCGGCATCGACGAGGCGGGCGCCTTCGCGGCGGTCAGCAGCGGCGACAACTCCAACATCATCGCGGCGCGGGTGGCGCGGGAGAACTTCGGCGTGGAGAACGTCGCCGCCCGCATCTACGATCCGCGGCGCGCCGAGGTCTACCAGCGCCTCGGCATCCCCACGGTCGCGACGGTGCGCTGGACGGCCGACCAGATGCTGCGCAGGCTGCTGCCGTCCGGCTCCGAGCCGCTGTGGCGCGATCCGAGCGGAGGGGTGCAGCTCGCCGAGGTGCACGCCTCGGCGGGATGGGTAGGACACCGGGTCAGCCGGCTCCAGGAGGAGACCGGAGTCCGCGTCGCCTTCCTCACCCGGCTGGGCGAGGCCATGCTGCCCACGTCCCGCACCGTGCTGCAGGAGGGCGACCTGGTGCATGTGATGATGCGCACCGACCAGGTCGCCGAGACGGAGGCGGCCTTCTCGAAGGGCCCGGAGGAGGCGCAGCAGCGATGAGAGTGGCGATTGCGGGGGCCGGAGCCGTCGGCCGCTCCATCGCGGGCGAACTGCTCGAGAACGGCCACGAGGTGCTGCTCATCGACAAGACGCCGACGGCGATCTCGGTCGAACGTGTGCCGCAGGCGGAGTGGCTGCTGGCCGACGCCTGCGAGATCACCTCGCTGGACGAAGCGGCGCTGGAGCGCTGTGACGTGGTGATCGCGGCCACCGGTGACGACAAGGTGAATCTCGTGGTCTCGCTGCTGGCGAAGACCGAGTACGGGGTGCCGCGGGTGGTGGCGCGCGTCAACAACCCGAAGAACGAGTGGCTGTTCAACGAGTCGTGGGGGGTGGACGTGGCGGTGTCGACGCCGCGCCTGATGTCGGCGCTGGTGGAGGAGGCCGTCAGCGTCGGGGACCTGGTGCGGCTGCTGCGCTTCTCGCAGGGCGACGCGAACCTCGTCGAGTTGACTCTCGCGCCGGAGGCGGCGCTGGCCGGCACGCGGGTCGGGGATGTGACCTGGCCGCAGGACACGGCACTGGTCACGATCATCCGGGGCAAGCGGGTGCTGACACCGGACCCGAACGATGCGCTGGAGGCGGGAGACGAGCTGCTGTTCGTGGCGGCACCGGCGCGGGAGGCACAGCTGGAGGATCTGCTCTCGGTCCGCGGCTCGGCCTGACGGCCGGGTTCGCCCGACTCCGGGGGCGGGGTCCGGGGTGCCGGGAGGGGTCACCTGCGGTGGCGACCGCGGTCGCCGGGTGCGCCGCGGTCGTCGGCGTTCTCCGCGTCGGTCTCCCCCGCAGCGGCCTTCTTCGCTGCGGCCTCCGCCGTCTCCTCGGCCTCCATCTCGGCGATCACGTTGATCGGGGGCGGGGCCTTGGCCAGGAAGATCCACGTCAGGTAGACGGCCAGCAGCAGCGGTGGGATCTTCAGGGCGACGGTCACCCAACCGAACCGGGTCGGGTCGGCGAAGAAGTACAGCGGGAAGAGGACGGCCGACTTGGCCAGGAAGATGAACCCCCATGCGTAGCTGGCCTTGACGTAGGCGCGCTTGCGCCCGGGGTTGCGGGTGCGCCAGGAGAGGTTCTCCTTGAAGATCGGCCCCAGGATGATGCCGAGCAGCGGGAAGCCGGTGACGGCGCTGATCAGATAGGCGAGCGACAAACCCAGGCCGTACAGCATTCCCGGCAGGTAGAAGTCCTTCGCGTCACCGGTGAAGACCGCGAAGGCCACACCCACCGCGACACCGAACACGCCGCTGAAAGCGTGCTTGACGGTGCTGCGACCCACGAGGCGGGCGATGCCCATGCCGCCGGAGAGGACGAGCGCCGCGACGGCCGCGGCGTGGACGTCCTGGTTGATCGTGTAGATCAGGATGAAGACGAGACCGGGAACCGTCGTCTCGACGAACCCGCGCAGCCCTCCGAACGCCTCGAGAAGCGCCGCCTGGGTCTCGGCATGATCCGCCGCCCCACCGGGTGGCGCCACCCCGTCCGGGGGCGTGTCAGCGGCCCCGTCCTGGGTCTGGTCGGCGGTCTCCCTGTCGAGTGAGGACACCCGCTACTCCTGTCCGAGGGGTCGCAGTTCGTATTTGGGGTTGAAGAGGACGGGGCGGCCTCGGTGCAGGGCGATCCTGCCCCAGGCGATCACCTTGCGCCCGGGCTCGATGCCGGTGATCGCCCGCCTGCCCAGCCAGACCACATCCAGTGCGGCCGACCCGTCGAAGAGTTCGGCCTCGAGCGTGGGCACACCGGCACGGGGCCGAAGCGTCACGGTGCGCAGTGTACCGGTCACCCGGACGAACTGCCGGTCGCCGCATTCGCTGATCCGGGTGCAACCGTTGGTGGTGGTGTCCTCGCGCAGCTCGGCGGAACGCAGGTCCTCCTCCGAGGAGGAGAGCCTCTCCAGGAAGCGCCGGAAACGCCCACGGGCGTGCTCGTCGCGGGTGACACCTTTCATAACCGTCAGCGTACCCGCGTGACACAAGGTTCCTCAGCCCCGCCGGAGCCGCCCGTCGGTGAGTTCGAGTACCTCGTCGGCGAGGCCGAGAAGCGCCTCGTCGTGCGTGGCCACCAGGGCTGTGACCTGCTCGCTGCGGACCACCGCGCGGAGCAGTTCCATCACCGCCAGCCCCGTCTCGGTGTCGAGCTGGCCGGTGGGCTCGTCCGCGATGAGCAGCCGCGGACGGTTGGCGAGGGCGCGGGCGACGGCCACGCGCTGCTGCTGGCCTCCGGAGAGTTCGCCGGGGCGCTGCCCGGCGTGGTCGGCAAGGCCGACGAGGGAGAGCAGCAGCGCGACCCGCTCCTCGCGCTCGGCGACGGGGGCCCGCCGCAGGCGCAGCGGAACGCCGACGTTCTCGGCCGCGGTGAGCACGGGCAGAAGCCCGAAGCCCTGGAAGACGAAGCCGATGCGGTCGCGGCGCAGCTCCAGCAGACGGCTCTCGGAAAGGGCGGTGAGGTCTGTTCCGTCGACGGTGACCCGTCCCTCGTCGGGAGTGTCGAGGCCGCCGACGAGGTTGAGGAGGGTGGTCTTGCCCGATCCCGACCGTCCGCGTACGGCGACGAGGCGTCCCCGGGGGACGGTGAGGGACACACCGCGCAGCGCACGTACGGCGGTTGAGCCACTGCCGTACGTGCGGTGAAGTCCGTCCACCACGACCATGGAGCTGCCGGGCTCCCCGGTGACGGCCGTGGTCGCGCGGGAACCGCGCGGGCCCGCATCGTGTGGCGGCGTGTCCTGTGGAGCCGTGTCGCTCATCTTCCCCCTCGACGCTCGCAGACCTCCGGCCCCGTACCCGAGGCGCCTGTGGCGTGCGGGTGCGGGGCCGGGAAGACCGTACCCCCGTGTCCGGGGCGTGTGCAGGGGTCAGCGGACCTCGGTGACCTCCGGGCCGCGCTGGAGCTTGTCGATGCCGCCGGCGAAGCGGGAGCCTTCCTCGACGGTCTCCTGGCGCACGCCTTCGGGGACCATCTCGGCATCCTCGGGGAGCTTCAGCACGATCGGGTCGCGCGGGGCCATGGGCGACTCGCCCCGCACCACGACGGTGTCGCGGAAGATCGACTCCAGGAGTCCGGCCTGCTCGGGCTGGACAGCGCCCTGGCCGGAGATCACGCCGCGCAGGAACCAGCGCGGTCCGTCCACCCCGATGAAGCGCACGACCTGGACGCCGTGCTTGCCGTCGGGGAGTTGGACCGGGACCTGGGCGCGGAGTTCCCAGCCGAGCGGGCCCTCCTTCTCGTCGATGACGCCGCCCTGCTTGGTGATCCCGGAGGCGATCTCCTCGCGGACCTCCTCCCAGATCCCCTCACGCTTGGGGGCTGCGAAGCCCTGGAGCTGGACGGCGCTGTCCCGCAGCACGACGGTGGCGGCGACGATGGCGTCACCGGCGACCTCGACCCTCAGTTCCATGCCCTCCACGCCGGGCACGTACAGCCCGCCGAGGTTGACGCGGCCCTTGCCGGGGTCGGCAACCTCGTCGAGGTCCCAGGGACCGTCGGGGCGCGGGGCGGGCGGCAGTTTGACGCGCTGCGCCTCGGCGTCGGTGACGCCGTCGGCGCCGGCCGCGTCGTTCCCGGAGTCGCCGGACTGTTCGGTCTCGAACTCGTCCGAGGCGCCCTTCTCAGGCTTTTCGCTCTTCTTACGACGACGTCCGAACACGTCACTGTCCTCTCAGGTCGGCGTCCAGGTCGGATTCGACCACAACGAAATCTTCTTGGCGTCCAGCTGTACCGGTGCCGTGCCCCCCGGTCGATCCGAAGCCCCCTGCGGCCCGTGCCGAGCCGGGCAGCTCCTCCACCTCGTGGAAGCGCACCTTCTCCACCTGCTGAACGACGAGTTGGGCGATGCGGTCGAACCGTTCGAACCGCACCGTCTCGTGCGGGTCCAGGTTGGCCACGATCACCTTGATCTCTCCACGGTACCCGGCGTCCACCGTTCCGGGGGCATTGAGCAGCGAGACGCCGCAGCGGGCGGCGAGGCCGGAGCGAGGGTACACGAAGGCGGCGTACCCGTCGGGCAGCGCCAGGGAAACCCCGGTGGGCAGCAGAGTGCGCTCGCCGGGCGCGAGCGCCGCAGGCAGGGTGGTGGTCAGGTCCAGGCCGGCGTCTCCGGGGTGGGCGTACGCCGGCAGCGGCACCTCGGGGTCGAGCCGGCGGATCAGCACGTCGACGGGCGGGCGGGTCACGGGTTGACCTCGAAGGCCCGGGCCCTGCGGACCTGGTCCGGATCGGCCATGGCGGCCTTGATCTCCTCCTCGCGGCCGTGGTCGACGAAGTGCTCGACCTTGACCTCGACGAAGACGGCGTCGGCACGCACGGCGACCGGGCCGTCCGGGCCGCCGATGCGGCCGGTGGCGGTGCAGTAGATCTTGCGTCCGTGGCGGGCGGTGGCCCGGGCGTCCAGGTGCAGCACCGTGTCCACGGGGACAGGGCGCACGAAGTCGGTCTCCAGCCGGCCGGTCACGGAGATGACGTGCATCAGCCAGTTGAGGGAGCCGAGGGTCTCGTCCAGCGCACTGGTCAGCACGCCGCCGTGGGCGAGGCCGGGTGCGCCCTGGTGGGCGCCCTGCACGGTGAACTCGGCCGTCACGGTCACCCCCTCGCCGGCCCGGGCGTCCAGGTGCAGGCCGTGCGGCTGCCCGGAGCCGCAGCCGAAGCACTGGTCGTAGTGGGAGCCGAGCGGTTCGCCGGGGGCGGGCGCGTCGGGGTGACGCACCGGGGCCACGGCGTCGTCCGGCGGCGTCAGGGAGGTTCTCGCGGGTCGGTCAGCACTCACGTGTGCAGACCTTACCGCCGGGGCGGGCCGCGGCCCGTAGGGGCCGTGCCAAGCTGGAGCCATGCAGCCCCCCGCACCGTCGCCGCCGCCCTCAGCCCCTTCCCCCCGTTCCGGCGCGCCGGGCGCGGGGGCGGCGTTCGACGAGCGGCTGACCCCGCCGCGCACGTGGTGGCTGGTCGCCGCGCTGGCGGGGGGGGG
>KI547039.1:314694-320073 GCA_000497405.1 Streptomycetaceae bacterium MP113-05
GGTGTCGGACCCGGACGATCCGACGCCGTACCTGTACATCTCGACCCGCCGGCCCACGGAGCTGGTCGCCGCGCTCGATGCGGCGCGCTGACCTCGGGGCCTGACCTCCGGCGGCGCACGCGGGTCGCACCAGGACCGTGCGGGCGCCGTCAGACGTCCCGGGCACCCCGGGGGCCGGGCGGGCCCGGCGGGAGCTCCGTCGGCCCCTGCGGGGGGAGCTGGGGCCAGGGGACGGCGACGCCTCTCAGATCCGTACGCACCCGCTCGGCGAGCTTCGCCGTGTCGCGCCGGTTCATCACCGCACCGACCGCGGCGCCGACCATGAACGGGGTCAGGCTCGGCAGGTTCCGCACGGTCCGCTTCAGGAGCTGCTGGCGCAGCTCGCGCCGCATCTGAACGCCGAGGGCGGCGTTCAGTGAGGACGGTTTGGTGACGTCGATCCGCCGTTGCGACGTCCATGCCTGGAGGTAGGCGGTGGTGCGCTGCTGGAGGTTTCCGGGGGCGCGGCGGCCGTACACCTCGTGGAGCTCGGCGATCAGCTTCAGCTCGAGGGAGGCGACGCCGACGATCTCCGCGGCCAGTTCGGTGGGCATCGCGGGCGGCACCGGCATCATCGCCGCCGCGCCGACCCCGGCACCCACCGTCGCCGAGCCCTTGAGCGCTCCGGAGACGAGCCGGTCGGCGATCTCCTCGGGGCCGAAGCCGGGGAACTGACGACGCAGGGTCTCCAGATCCCGGACCGGAATGCGCGGTGCGACCTGCACGAGGCGGTCGGACACGACGCCGAGGAAGGCCCGGACCCGGCCGCGACGGGCAGGGTCGTCGGGGATGTCCGGATCGAGGGGGGTCACGTCCGGCACGTCTTCACTCGCGGCCCGTGCGTCGTCGCTCCGGCGCCCCCAGGGCACGCGCGGAAGACGGCGGCGGGCAGGCACCCGTGCGGGCGAGGCGCCCTCGTCGGGGGCTCCTCGCCCGGCATCACGTGCGTCCTCTGCCACCACGGCGGGGGCGCCGGATCAGGCCGCGCAGTCGCGGCAGATCGGGTGCCCGTTCTTCTCCGCGGCCAACTGCGAACGGTGGTGCACCAGGAAGCAGCTCATGCAGGTGAACTCGTCCGCCTGCCGCGGCAGGACCCGGACGGACAGCTCTTCGTTGGACAGGTCGGCGCCGGGCAGTTCCAGGCCTTCGGCCTGCTCGAACTCGTCCACGTCGACGTTGGAGGCGGACTTGTCGTTCCGCCGGGCCTTCAGCTCCTCGATGCTGTCCTCGTTGACATCGTCATCGGTCTTGCGTGGGGTGTCGTAATCCGTAGCCATCGTCGCTCTCCCCCTCTGGGTGTATGTGGTGTCTCAGCGCACGTAACGCGTGAGAGGCCGGGCTTGTGCCCGACCTGAGGCGGAGATTTTGCCTCACATCAAGGCCTGTTACTCAATCGACACCCGAACCGACCCCGAAGAGGTGATCGGGTGGCCTGTCGATCGGGACCGCAGACGGTCCGAAAGTCGCACTGCAGGCACGACACTCCGTGGTGTGCCCACGATCCGCATCCGGCAAAACCCGGACGTTCCGCCATTTCTTCCCGCGCGATGATCACACAGCGTCGATGCGATGAAAATCGCCTGTGTCATCCGTCACAACCGCTCCCCGGGGCGGTGCCGACGGCATCCGTGCCCCTGTTCCCACACATGTGCTCCTCCTCACATCCTCCGTGACCACCGTGGCGGTCGGCCCGGCAGCGGATTCGCGGCGGTTGCCCGGACCGTTGGCTCAGACCGGCAGCACCGCCCAGACCACCAGCCCACCGTCCTCCCGCGGCCGGGCCTGAACAGTGCCTCCGTGCGCCCGGACCACGGACCGGACGATGGACAGACCGAGGCCGACACCCTTGTCGCTCCCCGTCCGCTCCGAGCGAAGACGCCGGAACGGTTCGAAGAGGTTGTCCACCTCGTACGCCGGCACGGCAGGTCCGGTGTTCTCCACGACGAGCAACGCGTGACCGGGCCGCGCCTCGGTGGTCACGGCGACCCAGCCGCCCTGCTCCCGGTTGTACCGGACGGCGTTCTGCACCAGGTTCAGCGCAACCCGCTCCAGCAGCACACCGTTGCCCTGGACGTACGCGGGCGGGCGCAGGCCCCCCAGTTCGACGCCCTTCGCGTCGGCGTCGCCACGCACCTGCTCGACCGCCCGGGACGCCACCTCGGCGAGGTCGACGGGCTTGCGGTCGACGATCTCGTTCTCGCTGCGCGCGAGCAGCAGCAACCCCTCCACGAGCTGTTCGCTGCGCTCGTTGGTGGCGAGCAGGGTCCGGCCGAGCTGCTGCACCTCCGCGGATGCCTCCGGGTCCGAGAGCTGGACCTCCAGAAGCGTGCGGTTGATCGCGAGCGGCGTGCGCAGCTCGTGCGACGCGTTGGCGACGAAACGCTGCTGGGCGGTGAACGCCCGGTCGAGCCGGTCCAGCATCTCGTCGAACGTGTCGGAGAGCTCCTTGAGCTCGTCGTCCGGGCCTTCCAGCTCGATGCGCTTGTGCAGGTCCGAGCCGGCCACCTGGCGGGCGGTGCGGGTGATACGGCCCAGCGGGGAGAGCACCCGTCCGGCCATCACGTAACCGAACGCGAAGGCGGCCACGGCCAGGCCCATCAGAGCCAGCAGCGAACTGCGCAGGAGCTCGTCCAGAGCACGGGCGCGCTGCACGTCGTTGCACTGGGCCAGCCGCCGCATCAGCTCGTCGGCGGGCATCGTGCCGGCCAGGTCCGGACAGGTGTTGGAGGTCAGCCGGGCCTGCACGCCGATGATCTTGAAGGGGAGCTCGTTGATCTCGTACAGCGCCTGCGCGGCGAGCAGGTAGATGATCGCGAGCAGCACCATCCCGGCGATCAGGAACATCCCGCCGTAGAGCATGGTGAGCCGTATCCGGATGGTCGGCCGCAGCCACGGGTACTGACGGGACGGGTCACGCGGGTCCCACGCGGGTTTCGGCGGTGTGCTCGGCGGCGCACCCGTCGGCGTGTCCGGCGACACGGCGGACGGGTTCGGTGGCGGGGAGGCGGCGGGTTCGGCCATGGGTCAGATCCGGTATCCGGCGCCGGGGACGGTGATGATGACCGCCGGCTCACCCAGCTTGCGGCGCAAGGTCATCACGGTGACGCGTACGACGTTGGTGAACGGGTCGGTATTCTCGTCCCACGCCTTCTCCAGCAACTGCTCCGCCGAGACGACGTTGCCCTCGCCGCGCATCAGGACCTCGAGGACGGCGAACTCCTTCGGGGCGAGCTGCACCTGCCGCTCGCCCCGGAAGACCTCGCGGCGGTTGGGGTCGAGCCTGATGCCGGCGCGTTCCAGCACCGGCGGCAGCGCCGCGGTCGTGCGGCGGCCCAGCGCACGCACTCGGGCGATCAGCTCACTGAACGCGAACGGTTTGGGGAGGTAGTCGTCGGCGCCGATCTCCAGGCCCTCGACACGGTCGCTGACGTCCCCGGACGCGGTGAGCATCAGCACCCGGGTGGGCAGCCCGGCCTCGACGATCCGGCGGCACACGTCGTCGCCGTGCACCAGTGGCAGGTCGCGGTCGAGGACCACGACGTCGTAGTCGTTGACGCCCACCCGCTCCTCGGCGGCGGCTCCGTCGTAGACGACGTCGACGGCCATGGCCTCGCGCCGGAGACCTGTCGCCACGGCATCGGCGAGCAGCTGCTCGTCCTCGACGACGAGTACGCGCACGTCGGGTTCCCTTCCCTTCCTCCACGGTGCCTGCGCGGGCGGACAAGCCGGCGAGGCAGGCGTCCTCCTGCGGGGACGCCCTCCTCATCCTGCCTGCAGCGGCGGTAAACCGGCGGTAAGCGCGGATCGGCGGCTCCGGCTGCCAGGCGGACCGACGGTAGGGCCGGAGGCAGTCCGGGAACGGGCTCGCGGCACTCCCGGGCGGGCTGCGGGAAGTACGCGGAATTTTTCACCGCCGGTGAGGTTTTCTCCGACCTCCAGGTGGGGAGGACGATTGAACACCCAACGATCACGCCTTGCCGGCGTCATGCCCGACCCACCCGGGCCGTCGCTCCGGCGGGCAGCAGACGTGATCGTGCCCACCACCCCCGGCACACCCCCGTGCCGCCGACCATGACGAGGGGGCGCACATGGACGCGTTCACCGCAGGCATTATGCAGCGGATACAGAGCACCCAGTCCGACCTGCACGCCGCCCGCGAGTCGGGCGACGACTTCCTCGCGGACGTCGAGCAGGCCGAGCTCGAGGATCTGCGGCGGATCGCCGCCGATCACGGCGTGGACGTGGACCACGTCGGCAGGGAGACCAGCGCCTCCCCCTGCTGACGTCCGTCGTCAACGCCCGGTTCCCGGCGCAGCACGCACGGGTGAGCCCCGGACCCTGTGGGTCCGGGGCTCACCCGTGTCCGCACCCGGCGCCGGTCTCCCCTCGCCCGGGGCCCGGGAGACACGGGAAGCCGCTACCCCTCCGGCACACGGTCGTGCCACGCCCCGAGGTCGTCGAGCAGGGGCTGGAGGGCGCGGAATACGCCCGGGGAGGCGACGACGGTCAGGTCCTCCCCGACCGGTTCACCCGGCCGGCCACCGGTCAGTGCGCCCGCCTCGCGGGCGATCAGGTCACCCGCCGCCCAGTCCCAGCGATGCAGCCCGCGCTCGTAGAAGCCGTCGAGCCGGCCGGCGGCGACGTCGCACAGGTCGACGGCCGCCGATCCGGAACGTCGGATGTCGCGGAGGCGCGGGATCAGCCGGCGCGCCACCTCCGCCTGGGCGGTGCGCGTCCTCTGAACGTAGTTGAATCCGGTACCGATGAGTGCCTGGTCCAGCGAGGGCGCCGGGCGGCAGCGCACCGGCTGCGCGTTGCGGAAGGCGCCGTGCCCCAGGACCGCCCGGAAGGTCTCACCCCGGGAGGGGACCTCCACGACGCCCACCACCGTCTCCCCCCTGTACTCGGCGGCGATCGACACCGCCCAGGCAGGCAGGCCGTAGAGGTAGTTCACGGTGCCGTCGACCGGGTCCACCACCCAGCGCACGCCGCTGGTGCCGTCGACGGAGGCGCCCTCCTCGCCGAGGATGCCGTCATCGGGGCGGTGCTCGGCGAGGTGGTCTGCGATCAGCTTCTCGGCGGCCAGGTCCATCTCGGTCACGACGTCGATGGGGCTGCTCTTGGTCCCCGCTACCTCGAGGTCGTCCGGCCTCCCGTCGCGCAGCAGTGCGCCGGCCCGCGCGGCGGCCTCCAGCGCGATCTCCAGCAGCTCGGCCTTCAGCTGGTCGAGCCGGCCGGCCGGCTCGGGCCGGGCGGTCCGGCGAGCGGGGTCGGTGGGTCCTGTCTCGTGGGGCACTGTGCTCCTCGTGGGGTCGCCTGCATGTCAGGTGTACGGAGGCG
>KI547039.1:320351-326361 GCA_000497405.1 Streptomycetaceae bacterium MP113-05
GGCCCGAGCGCCCCGAGAGCGCACCGCTCGGGCCGCTCACCGCGTTCGGCGGCTGCCCGTTCCAGGACCAGTTCACGGACGGCGGCGGCGAACCGGGAGTCCGTGCCGACGGTGGCCGAGCGGGCCGCCGGAAGTCCCAGTTCGCCGGCCTTGGCCATGGCTTCGGTGTCGAGGTCGTACAGCACCTCCATGTGGTCGGAGACGAAACCGACGGGAACCATGACCACCGCCGGGGCTCCCCGGCGGTGCAGGTCCTCCAGGTGGTCGCAGATGTCCGGTTCGAGCCAGGGAACCTGCGGGGGGCCACTGCGCGACTGGTAGACGAGCTGCCAGGGGCGGTCCACGCCGGTGGCGTCGCGTACGGCCCCGGCGATCACGCGGGCCGCGTCCAGGTGCTGGGCGACGTACGCGCCGCCCTGCGGGCCGGACGTCTCCGCCGCGGCGGTGGGGACGGAGTGGGTGCAGAACGCGAGGTGCGCGCCGTCGCGTACGGCCTGCGGGAGGGTCTCCAGGGCGGTCAGCACCCCATCGGCCACCGGATCCAGGAAACCCGGATGGTTGAAGTAGTGCCGCAGCTTGTCGACACGGGGCAGGGGTACGTTCTCCGCCTCCAGGGTGGACAGCGACTCGGCGAGGTTCTCGCGGTACTGCCGACAGCCGGAGTAGGAGGCGTAGGCGCTGGTGGCGAGCACCAGGATGCGGCGGCGGCCGTCCCGGGCGGCCCGGCGCAGGGTGTCGGTGAGGTAGGGCGCCCAGTTGCGGTTGCCCCAGTAGACGGGAAGGTCCAGTCCGTGCGCGGCGAAGTCCTCACGCAGCCTCGCGCGCAGCGCCCGGTTCTGCGCGTTGATCGGGCTGACGCCGCCGAACAGGTGGTAGTGCTTGCCGACCTCCTCGAGACGTTCCCGGGGGATCCCCCGGCCCCGGGTGACGTTCTCCAGAAAGGGGACGACGTCCTCCGGCCCCTCGGGGCCGCCGAAGGACAGGAGGAGCAGGGCGTCGTAGGGGCGTGCATCGAGCGCTTCGGACATATCCCCGATCCTGCCACCCGGATCTTCCACCACGGCGCAGGGCCCGTGCGTATGATCCCCTCCGGCCGCCGGTGGGCGGCGGTTCGTGCACACGCCCCGCAGCGGGAGCGGGTACGAGGAGGGGGTCGGTTATGCGCGCATCGAGGAGGGGCGGCACGCCGACGTGGCGGAACTGGGCCGGGAACGTGGGGATGCGCCCCGCCCGCACCGTGTCGCCGTCGTCGACCGCGGCGCTGGCCGAGGCCGTACGACGGGCCGCGGAGGACGGGCTGAGCGTGAAGGCGGCGGGCACCGGCCACTCCTTCACCGCTGCGGCCGCGACGGACGGCGTGCTGGTGCGGCCGGACCGGCTCTGCGGGGTCCGGCGGATCGACCGGACGGCCGGCACCGTCACGGTGGGCGCCGGCACGCCGCTGTGGCAGCTCAACGAGACCCTGGCGAGCGAGGGCCTGTCGGCGGCCAACATGGGCGACATCATGGAGCAGACCGCCGCCGGAGCGGTGAGCACCGGAACGCACGGCACGGGCCGCGACACGGCCGGGCTGGCGGCGCAGGTGGTGGCGATGGAGCTGGTGCTCGCCGACGGTTCGGTGCTGCGGTGTTCCGCCGGCGAGAACCCGGAAGTGTTCGCCGCCGCACGGGTCGGTCTCGGCGCACTGGGCGTGATCAGCGAACTCACCTTCGCCGTCGAGCCGTTGTTCCTGCTGACCGCCCGGGAGGAGCCGATGCCCCTCAGCCGGGTCTGCGCGGAGTTCGACCGGCTGGCCGCGGAGAACGAACACTTCGAGTTCTACTGGTTTCCGCACACCGACGGCTGCCACACCAAGCGGAACAACCGCAGTGACGGTCCGCCGCGGCCACTTCCCCGGATCCGCGGCTGGGTGGACGACGAACTGTTGTCCAACGGCGTGTTCGGCGCCGCCTGCGCACTGGGCCGGGCCGTACCGGGCACGGTGCCGGGGATCGCGCGGGTCGCCGGGCGGGCGCTGTCCGCCCGCACCTACACCGACATCCCGTACCGGGTGTTCACCACGCCTCGGCGGGTGCGGTTCCTGGAGATGGAGTACGCGCTGCCCCGGGAAGCAGGTATGGCGGCGCTGAGCGAGGTCAAGGCCATGGTGGAGCGTTCCCGCTTCCGGGTGAGCTTTCCCGTGGAGGTGCGGACCGCACCGGCGGACGACGTCGCCCTGTCGACGGCAAGCGCGCGGGACAGCGTCTACATCGCCGTACACATGTACCGGGGCACACCGCACGAGGCGTACTTCACCGCTGCGGAGCGCATCATGACGGCATACGGCGGACGTCCGCACTGGGGGAAGCTGCACTCGCGGGACGCGGCGTGGCTCGACGGGGCGTACCCGCGATTCGGTGAGTTCCGGGCGCTGCGTGAACGGCTCGACCCGGGCCGGGTGTTCGGCAACGACTACCTGCGCCGGGTACTCGGGGACTGACCGACGGCACCGGCGTGACGCCACCGACGGACTCCAACGTTCCGCATGAGTCGATCTGGTGAACATCCCGACACTCCCCTGTCCCTCCGGGAGCCCCGGAGACGTGCGGCACCTCTCTCCCGCCCGAGCCGACGGCGCGTCACCCGTCCCCGGATGGTCCGAATGGAGTAGTGTGACCAGCCCTGGCCTGGGCCCCGAACCCGGCTCCGCCGCCCAGCGTGACCAATCGTCACGTTGCGTGGTCAGCGTGACACCGTGTCATGACGGCGGATCAGGACCGGGGCTCGACACGCCGGGCGGGTCGGCAAGGTTGTGGCAGGCTGCACCCGGGCAGGCCACACTCGTCCAAGCGGGAGCAGCGGCGCACGTGACGTCGGCAGGCACCACCGGGGAGGTCCTCATGCCCGAACTGCGTGTCGTGGCCGTCAGCAACGACGGCACACGGCTGGTGCTCAAGGCTGCCGACAGCACGGAGTACACCCTTCCGATCGACGAGCGGCTGCGCGCCGCCGTACGCAACGACCGTGCACGGCTGGGCCAGATCGAGATCGAGGTGGAGAACCACCTGCGGCCCCGGGACATCCAGGCCCGGATACGAGCCGGCGCCACCGCCGAAGAGGTCGCGCAGATGGCCGGCATTCCCGTGGAGCGGGTCCGCAGGTTCGAGGGCCCCGTCCTGGCCGAGCGCGCGTTCATGGCGGAACGGGCGCGGAAGACACCCGTGCGGCGCCCGGGGGAGAACGCCGGTCCGCAGCTCGGCGACGTGGTGTCCGAGCGGCTGCTGCTGCGCGGTGCCGACAGGGACACCTCACTGTGGGACTCCTGGCGCCGGGACGACGGCACCTGGGAGGTCGTGCTCTCCTACCGGGTGGCGGGCGAACCCCACTCGGCCGGCTGGACGTACGACCCGCCGCGCCGGCTGGTACAGGCGGTGGACGACGAGGCGCGCTCACTGATCGGGGAGACGGACGACACCCCGGAGCCCAGCTTCCCGTTCGTTCCGCGCATCGCACGGCTGCCGCGGGACCGGGGGGACCGGGGCGAACTGGAACCGTCCGCACTTCCGCCGGCGTCGGCCGACACCGGCCCGGCGGAGGCCGCCGACTCGCTGACCAGCCTGCTGGAGGCGGTACCGAGTTTCCGGGGCGACCTGGTGGTGCCCGAGCGGCCGTCGGCGGTGCAGGTGGCCGGAGCGGACGAGGACAGCTCCGCCGTCGCCGACACGGAGTCCGACGAGGACCGGGAACAGGTCGAGCCGCCGGCACCGGCGGCCAGCGCGGGTTCGGCCTACGCGGACGTGCTGATGCCGCGTTCGGTGAAGGCCCACCGCGACCGGCTGACGGGGAACACCGACCGCCAGGCCGAAGCGGACGGTGTCCGGCCCGGCCGCCGCGCGGCGGTCCCGAGCTGGGACGAGATCGTCTTCGGCACCCGGCGCAAGAAGGAATGACCGGCCGGCGGCTCACGCCGTCCCGTGCCCGCCCGGCGGCGGGCAGGCGTACGGGACGGCGTCGTGCCGCGGTTCAGCCGGGCTCGGGCCCGGTGGCCACCGGGCGTGCGGGGTCAGCGGTCCACTCGCTCCACGATCCCGGGTAGAGCGCAGCGTCCACTCCCACTTCGGCGAGCGCCAGTACTTCGTGCGCGGCCGAGACTCCGGAGCCGCAGTACACGCCGACCTCCGTGTCCGCGCCGACGCCCAGGGCGGCGAAGTGCTCGGCGAGTTCAGCGGCGGACCGGAAGACACCCTCGGGAGTGACCGCCCCGGTGGTCGGCGCGGAGAGGGATCCCGGGATGTGCCCGGCGACCGGGTCGAGCGGCTCCACCTCGCCGCGGTACCGCTCGGCGGCGCGCGCGTCCAGCAGCACCCCGCGACGGGCCAGTTCCGCCGCCGCGTCGGCGCTGAGCGTCCGCAGTGCTCCGGGCTCGGGGACGAAGTCGCCCTCCTCGGGCGTCGGTACGTCCTTGGTCAGCGGGCCGGTCCAGGCCGCCAGGCCCCCGTCGAGCACCCGCACGTCCCGGTGCCCGGCCCAGCGCAGCAGCCACCACGCCCGGGCGGCCGCCCATCCGAGGCCTCCGTCGTACGCCACCACGGGACGGCCGCCGGACACACCCGCCCGGCGCATGGCGTCGCCGAAGGCCCCGGCCCCGGGTAGGGGGTGCCGGCCCGTTCCGGGACCGACGGGAGCCGCGAGTTCGGTGTCCAGGTCGACGTACACGGCGCCGGGCAGGTGGCCTTCGACGTACGCGGGCCGGCCGGGCGGACCGCCGGGGACGTAGCGGACGTCGAGCAGCACCGGCGGCCGGGAACCGGCAAGTTCGGCCGCGAGCGCGGGAGCGGAGATGAGTGCGGTCATGGCACCCATCCTCCCGCACCGGGCGGTCCCGCATCCGCGTGCCGCACCCGCGTCCCTGCACGGAGCGGATGGCACAATCTCCGCACGGGTACACGTGTGGACCGCACCGACGATGGTCACGGGAGAACAGTTGACGCAGACAGCCGATCAACAGGCGACACACGCGCCCGGGACGCCTTGCTGGGCGAGCCTGATGGTGCGCGACCTGGCGGGCAGCCGCCGCTTCTACCGGGAGCTCTTCGGCTGGGAGTTCACCGCCGGCCCGCAGCAACTCGGACCGTACGTCAGGGCTGTGGTGCACGGCCACGAGGTCGCCGGGCTCGGCGAGACACCTGTCGGCCGGGACTTTCCGGCCGCCTGGATGCCCTACCTGTCCAGCGACGACGCCGACACGACCGCGGACCGGATCCGGCAGTGCGGCGGCACCGTCGCCGTGGGCCCGCTGGAGTTCGGCGACGCGGGGCGGCTGGTCGTGGCGGCCGACCCGGGCGGGGCGACGTTCGGCGTGTGGCAGGGCGACGGCCACAGCGAGCGGAGGCCGCTGGAGGCCGCGGCAGCGGGCACACCCGTCTGGTTCGAACTGGTGACCCGTACGACCACCGGACCTGCCGCCTTCTACCCGTCGGTCTTCGGCTACGGGACGACGTCCGCGCCCGCCCCCGACGAGGGGGGCCGGCTGACGCTGCTCCTGGAAGACCGGCCGGTGGCGACGGTACGGGGCACGGACGGAACGCGGCCCTCGGCTCACGGACCGCACTGGAAGACCTGTTTCGCCGTCGACGACACGGAGATCGCGGCACAGCGGGCGGTGGATCTCGGCGGCCGCCTGGTGCGCGAGCCGCACCGTACGCCGTACGGCGTACGCGCCACCGTGTCGGACCCCGAAGGCGCCGAGTTCAGCGTGCTGCAGACGGACCGAGCCGGCTGACGGAGCCCTCCTACCCCGGACCACTCCTGCCCGAGTCGCCCGCGGGGGGTGTGCTGTCCTGCAGGCGTGGGCCTCAGCGGCCGGGTCCGGTGGCCGGCGCACCGTGCGTCCCGGAGGTCCCGGAGGCCCCGGGTGCGGGGTCGGCCCGGGGCGGCACCACTCGTCCGGACGCCGCGGAGACGGCGTCCACCGGGAGGACATCCGGCGACAGCGTCGCAGCCCCGGCGGTCACGGCCGGGGGCCCCCCGC
>KI547039.1:326371-328783 GCA_000497405.1 Streptomycetaceae bacterium MP113-05
GAGCCTCCGGCGGTGGTGCCGTCGGCACAGCACCTCGTACCCGACCTCCGCCGCCGGGCCGCCCCGCACTCCGATGTCGCCGACGACCACCTGCGCACCTTCGACCACCATGCGTCCACCGACCGTACGTGCGTTGTGCGTGGCGCGGGCGCCGCACCAGCACAGTGCCTCCACCTGCAACACCTCGATCCTGTCGGCGAGTTCCATCAGCCGCTGGGAACCGGGAAAGAGCTTGGTGCGGAAGTCTGTGGTGATACCGAACGCGTACACGTCTATGCCCAGGTCGTCGACGATCCGGGCGAGCTGGTCGACCTGTTCCGGGGAGAGGAACTGCGCTTCGTCCGCGATGACGTAGTCGCTGCGCCCACCGGCCGTCAGGTGCCGGACCAGGTGCAGATGGAAGTCGAACTCCCCGTCCGCCTCGACGGCCTCGGTGACCAGTCCGAGGCGGGAGGAGAGCAACCCCTCCCCCGCTCGGTCGTTCCGCGTGAAGATCATGCCCTGCAGTCCACGTGCCGATCGGTTGTGCTCGATCTGGAGGGCGAGGGTGCTCTTGCCGCAGTCCATCGTGCCGGAGAAGAAGACCAGCTCGGGCATGGAGAAGACGGACCTTTCGGGGTCGGGGACATCGCTGTCGGACGCGGCCTTCAGGGGCGCGTCAGGTACGGACCTCGAGCAGCGGGACGAGCTGCTCGGCGGAAGTGGCGGAGCCGTGCATGCCGATCAGCGCAGACTCGTTGGGCTCGCGGCGGGTCGCGACGACCGCGGAGTTCCCGGTCATCGCCACGACGACGTCGCCGATCCGTTCGCGGACGCGGTCCTCCACCCGCGGCCCGAACCAGCCGAGCTCCACGGCCTCCTCACGGGTGGCGACCCACGCCTGGCCGGCGAGTACCTCGCGCCAGACGTCGGCGACGGCTCCGGCGGCGCCGGGCACCGCGTACAGGTGGCGCATCCGGCCCTCCCCGCCGAGGACGGCGACCCCGGCGCTCAGCTCCCAGTCCTCGTCGAAGTCGAAGCGGGCCCGGGGCGTTCCGGGAACGTCCACCATGCCGTGGTCGGCGGTGACGTAGAGGGCGGCGCGGGGCGGAAGCCGGTCGGCGAGCCGCTGGGCCAGCCGGTCGACGTACTGGAGCTGACCGCGCCAGGCGTCGGAGTCCATCCCGTAGCGGTGGCCATGGCCGTCCAGCTCGGCGTAGTAGGTGTACACCAGCGTGCGGTCGGCGGCTCCGAGGCGCTCGGCGGCGGTGTCCATCCGCTCCTCGGCGGCCAGACGGCCGTAGAAGGTACCGCCGGAGAGCGCCACCGTGGTCAGCGGGGTGTGCTCGAAATGGGGAGCGGTGACCTGACAGGTCTCCACGCCCGCGGCGTGCGCGAGCCGGAAGACGGTCGGGTGCGGCTGCCACAGGTGCGGGTCGGTCCATGGACGCCAGCGGAGCTGGTTCATCAGCTCGCCGCTGTCGGGATTGCGGACGGTGTAGCCGGGGAGACCGTGCAGGCCGGGTGGCAGGCCGGTGCCCACGGAGGCCAGCGAGGTGGCAGTGGTCGAGGGGAATCCGCTGGTGAGCGGTCTGCCGGAGCCGCCCAGCGAACCCGGCAGCAACGACGTGAGGAACGGGGCCTCTTCGGGGTGTGCCGCCAGGGCCTCCCAGCCCATGCCGTCGACCAGGAACACGCACACCCGGTCGGCGGGCTCCAGCGCGAGCCCCGCCCGGAGCCCCGGCACGCCCAGACCGGCCGCGACGGTCGGCAACAGGTCGGCCAGCGAGCCGTCGCCGTAGCGGGGGACGGGCGCGGTGCGTGGGTCGAGGGGCGGGGTCTCGTCGGCCGGGCAGGGGTCTTCCGGAGCGGGCCTGGCCGTGTTCGGCGGTGTCACCGGTGGGCACCAGGGCGGGCCGCCGCCGTCGCTTCGGAGAGCGCCTGGGCGAACGCCAGCGCCTGCCGCACCGTCTCCGGCCCGTCGCCTGCCTCGCTCACCCGCAGGGAGAGGTCGTCTGCCGTCGTGGAGCCGGTGTAACCGTGGTCGGCCTCGCAGTTGGGGTCGCCGCAGGTTGCCGGCTCCAGGTCGATGCGGGAGACGGCGCCCCATCCGATGGTCAGCACCACCTCGCGCGGCAGGGTGCCTGGCGTATACGACTCCGGGTCGGCGACGACGCGGGAGAGCACCACGGAGGCGATCCGCTCCAGCTTCACCGACTCGGTGGAGGTGGTGGCGTACGGAGAGGCGGAGGTACCGTCGGCCGGCTGCTCGTCGGTGTGGCTGACCAGGAAGCGGGTGCCGGTGAGGACGAGGACGGTGACGTGACGACGGATCTCGTTGGAGTCGAAGGTGGTCTCCTGGTGCACCAGGTACGACGCCACGGGTTCACCGCCGACAGCGGCCTCGACCCCCTCCCCGCCGTGGCTGCCAGT
>KI547039.1:328793-336689 GCA_000497405.1 Streptomycetaceae bacterium MP113-05
AGGGCGGGGTAGTAGCCGCTGCGCTCGATCGCGGAGCGCAGTCCCTGGGTCGTCGTACCGGTCTTCGCCATGCGGACCATCCTAGGCCCTGCCCGGAGCGGTTCCGCCTGTCGTGCGCGAGGGCCGGTGGGCGGGGCCCACGCGGTGCCGTCTGGGGGCGCGGCACCCGGTCGGTACGCAGGGAGTACGCGGTCAGTACGCGGGGAGGGTGCGCCGCCCGAGGTCGCCACGCGGCAGCCCTTCGGCGACCCGTACCGCGGCGCCCAGCACGGTGAGCCCCAGCGGGGCCACCACCACCGGTTCCAGGTCCACCGCGACGATCTGCGGATGGTCGTCCAGCAGCCGGGAGACCCGTAGCAGCAGGTTCTCGAGCGCCGCGGTGTCCACGGGCTGCGCACCGCGCCAGCCGAAGAGCAGCGGCGCGGCCCTCAACGACCGGACCAGCTCCTGCACCTCACGGTCGGTGGCCGGGACCAGCCGGTGCGCCGTGTCTCCGAGGAGTTCGGACGGCGCACCGGCCAGGCCGAAGGACAGCACCGCACCGACCGAGGGGTCCACCGCGGCACGTATCACGGTGTCCACGCCGCGCGGCGCCATGGCCTGCACGACGGGGCGCAGCTCCGCGGCCCCGCCCAGGCTGTCGGTCAGCTCCGTGTACGCGCGCCGCAACTGGTGCTTGCTCGCCACGTCCAGACGTACGCCGCCCAGATCGGCACGGTGCCGCAGGTGCGGGGCGGTGGTCTTGAGCGCCACCGGGTAGCCGAGCCGGCGTGCCGCCGCCACGGCGTCGTCCGCGGAGCGGGCGGGGAGGGCCGGCTGCACCGGGATGCCGTAGTGGCCGAGCAGCTCGGCCGTCCGAGCCGGGCCGAGCGGCAGGCTGCGGTGGCGTTCCGGCTCGGTGACGACCGCCGGGGACGGACGTTCCCCACGCCCCGCGACCTGAGCCGCGGGGTCACGGGGGGCGCCTGTGGGCGCGTGGTCACCGTGGGTGGCGTGCTCCATCAGGCGGGCGGCGGCGGCCTCGTCCACGGCGAGCTGCGGAACCCTTCCCGGCTGCTGCGCCTCCCGGCGCCACCCCGCGTGCCGGACGGCGTGGGCGAGGGCGCGCACCGCTCGTTCGGGCGCCGGGTAGCCGGGGACCGACCGTTCCGCCAACGCCTCGTCGAGACCCGGAATGGCCAGGTGCACCACCGCCAGTGGCTTCCCCGAACCGGCCGCTGATCCGGCGAGGGCGTCGGCGAGCGCGTCGACCGACATCTCGCCGACGCCGGGGACGGCGGTGACGAGGACCGCGTCGGTCTGCGAGTCGGCGAGCACCTCGCGGACCGCGTCGTGGAAGTCGTCGGCCGTGGCAGCCGTGGTCAGGTCGTGTGTGGGCAACGGGCGCAACCCGTCGGTGAGGCAGGCGTCGTGTGTGAGAAGGGTCAGGGACTCGGTGTTGCCGAGCAGCGCCACGCGAGGTCCTGCGGGCAGCGGCTGGAAGGCCAGCAGGGCGCCCGCGTCGACCTGTTCGGTGACGGTGTCGACGGTGATCACCCCGGCCTGCCGCAGCAGCGCGGAGACGGTGGCGGCGGGCGTCCGGGAGGCGGGGGCAGCGTGTCCGGGTGGCGGGGCGCTGCCACTGTGCCGGGCACCCTTGACCACCACGACGGGCTTGCGGACGGAGATCCGCTTGGCGAGGCGGGTGAACTTGCGGGGGTTGCCGATGGACTCCAGGTACATCAGGGCGACGTCGGTGCCGGGGTCCTCGTCCCAGAACTGGAGGACGTCGTTGCCGGACACGTCCGCGCGGTTGCCTGCGGAGACGAACGTGGACAGGCCGGCGCCGCGCCGGTGCAGGCCCTCCAGCA
This sequence comes from Streptomycetaceae bacterium MP113-05, assembly GCA_000497405.1. GTDB lineage: Bacteria > Actinomycetota > Actinomycetes > Streptomycetales > Streptomycetaceae > Streptomyces. Next base: position 330,644 of record KI547039.1, read on the forward strand.
GTGCGATGCCGATGGCCCCGGACTGCGTGAACAGCCCCACCCGGCCGTGCCGCGGCATGTGCGGGGACGGCGTGGCGTTGAGGCGCACGGCGGGTGCCGTGTTGATGACGCCGAGGGCGTTCGGCCCGATCACCCGCATGCCGTACGAGCGGGCGTGGCGCACGAGCTCGCGCTGACCCTCGCGGGTGAATGCGGCGGAGAGCACGACCAGGCCCTGTACTCCGTGTTCGCCGCAGGCGTCGACGACGGAGGCGACCTGGCCGGCCGGTACGGCGACGACCGCGAGGTCGACGGTTTCCGGCACGTCGCGCACCGAGCGGAAGGCGGCGGCCCCACCGAGGTCGAGGGCCCCGTCGAGCGCGTGGTTCACCGCATAGGTCCGCCCGGTGAACCCGGCCGACCGCAGGCTCTCCAGCACGGTGCGGCCGGCGCCGCCGGAGGTGCGGCTGACGCCGACCACGGCGACCGAGGCCGGTGCGAGCAGCCGCTGCACCGAGCGGCTCTCGGCACGCTGCTCCCGGGCGTGCATCACGGCGAGGGAGGCCTCGGTGGGCTCGATGTCGAGGGTGAGATGGACGGAGCCGTCCTCGAAGCTGCGGCGCTGCGAGTAGCCGGCGTCCGTGAACACCTTGATCATCTTGTTGTTGGCGGGCAGCACCTCGGCGAGGAAGCGCCGGATGCCGCGTTCCCGGGCGACCGCACCGATGTGTTCGAGGAGGGCGGAGGCCAGCCCCCGCCCCTGGTGGGAGTCCTGAACGAGGAAGGCGACCTCGGCCTGGCCGGGTTCCTGCGTCGCGTGGGCCGGGCGGCCGTCGTCGTCGATCCGGTCGTACCGGACCGTGGCGATGATCTCGCCGCGCACCGTCGCGGCGAGACCGACGCGGTCGACGTAGTCGTGGTGCGTGAAGCGCCGGACGTCGCGGTCGGACAGCCGCGGGTAGGGGGCGAAGAACCGGTAGTACTTGGACTCGTCGGAGACCTGTTCGTAGAAGGCCACGAGCCGGTCGGCGTCCTCGGGCGTGATGGGCCTGACCCGGGCCGTGCCGCCGTCGCGCAGCACGACGTCGGCCTCCCAGTGAGCGGGATAGGCAGGTTCCGCCGGAGTCTGCATGAGTGCCAGCGTACGGCGGGGTACGGCGTACCGCCCTGGAGCAGCACCCCTGTGCCGAGCTCCGTGCAGGGCTGTGGCACCTCCGGGTGCCGTGCCACCCTCGGCCCCGTGCGGAGGCCCGGCTGCCACCTGCACGTGACAGGCCAGGGGGCGGCGCACCGACGACGCGAGTGAGGCGCGGCCCCGGCGCACCGCGCCGGGCGCCGGGGCCGCGTCAGACGTGCGGGATGGAACGTGTCAGGTGCCCGACACCACCGTCACCTCGCCGATGCCGAGCGCGCGCACCGGGTCGCCGATCTGGTCGGCGTCGCCGACGAGGACGCAGACCAGACGGTCTCCGGGGAACGCGTTGACGACCGCCGCCGTGGCCTCGACGGTGCCGGTCTCGGCGAGACGCGTGTACAGCTGAGCCTGGTAGTCGTCCGGAAGGTGCTGTTCGACCTGGTCGGCCAGGGTCGAGGCGACGGCGGCGGCCGTCTCGTACCTCAGAGGTGCGACCCCGACCAGGTTCTGCACGGCGACGTCCCGCTCCTCGTCGGTGAGTCCGTCGGCGGCCAGTGTCCGCAGCACCTGCCACAGGTCCCCGAGGGCCGGGCCGGTGACGTCGGTGGCCACCGAACCGCTGATGGCCAGTATCGCCGCGCCGGATCCGTCGGGAGCAGAACGGAGCACCTGGCCGAACGCCCGGACGCCGTAGGTGTAGCCCTTCTCCTCACGCAGCACACGGTCCAGGCGGGACGTCAGGGTGCCGCCGAGACAGTAGGTGCCGAGCACCTGGGCGGGCCAGACGCGGTCGTGCCGGTCGGCGCCGATGCGGCCGATGAGCAGCTGGGTCTGGACCGCGCCGGGCCGGTCCACGATCACCACCCGGCCGGTGTCGTCGGCTGTCACCGCCGGGACGGGGCGCGGCTCGGCCGTGGAACCCGTCCAGGCCCCGACGGTGTCGGCGAGCACCTGGTCCAGGTCGATGCCGGTGAGGTCGCCGACGACGACCGCGGTCGCGGTCGCGGGACGCACGTGCGCCTCGTAGAACGCGCGCACCGCGGCGGCGTCGATCCGCTGCACGGTGTCCTCGGTGCCCAGCCTGGGGCGTGCGATCCGGGAGTCGGCCGGGAACAGCTGCCGGGACAGCTCCTTGGCGGCGCGGCGGGCCGGGTTCGCCAGCTCGTGCGGGATCTCGTCCAACCGGTTCCGGACCAGACGCGCCACCTCGTCGTCACGGAACGCGGGAGCGCGCAGTGCGTCGGCCAGCAGACCCAGCGCCTTGTCGAGGCGGGAGGCCGGGACCTCCAGGGAGACCCGTACACCCGGGTGGTCGGCGTGCGTGTCCAGGGTGGCGCCGCAGCGTTCCAGCTCGGCGTTGAACGCCTCGGCGTCCAGCTTGTCGGTGCCCTCGGCCAGTGCCCTGCCCATGATGTTGGAAACGCCGTCCAGGCCCTCCGGTTCGGCCTCCAACGGGGCCGGCAGGTTGACCTCGACTGCCACGACCTTCTGGCCGGGGCGGTGGCAGCGGAGCACCGTCAGCCCGTTGGGCAGCGTGCCGCGTTCGGGTGCGGGGAACGCCCACGGCTTGGGCTCGCCGCCCCGCGGGCGGGGGTGGAAGTCCATCGTCATGCCTGGGGTGTTGTCGGCGTCGCTCACTGGCCGGTCTCCTCGGCTGCGGTCTGGTCCCCGTCCTCGGACGCGGTCTCGGGCGTGGTCGGCTCGTACACCAGGACTGCGCGGTTGTCCGGACGCAGCCGTGCCGCGGCGACCTCGCGCACCTCCTCGGCGGTGACCTCCAGCAGTCGCGGCACGGCGGTCAGCGCGAGCTGGGGATCACCGAACAGCACGGCGTAGCGGCACAGTTCGTCGGCACGGTCGCCGACGGTGGCCAGCCGGTCGAGCCACTCGCGCTCCAGCTGAGCCTGTGCGCGCTCCATCTCCTCCTCGGTGGGCCCGTCGGCGGCGAACCGGGCCAGCTCGTCGTCGACGGCCGCCTCGATGTCGGCCACCTCGACTCCGGCGGAGGCCTTCACGTCCAGCCAGCCGAGGGAGGGGGCCCCGGCCAGCCGCAGCAGGCCGAACCCGGCGCTGACGGCGGACTGGTCGCGGCGCACCAGGCGGTTGTTCATCCGGGAGGACTCGCCGCCGCCGAGGACGGTGAGCGCGAGGTCGGCGGCGTCGCACTCGCGGAGGCCGTCCTCCGGCAGGCGGTAGGCGGCCATCAGGGCACGGGCGGGCACCTCCTCCTGGAGCACCTGCCGCTGCTGCCGGCCCATGGTCGCCGCAAGGGCGCCGTCACGCGGCGGCTGCTTGCCGTCGTGCCCCGGGATGGAGCCGAAGTACTTCTCGATCCAGCCCAGCGTGGCCCCCGGGTCGATGTCGCCGACCACGGAGATGACCGCGTTGTTGGGTGCGTAGTAGGTGCGGAAGAAACTGCGGGCGTCCTCCAGGGAGGCGGCGTCCAGGTCTGCCATGGAGCCGATCGGAGTGTGGTGGTAGGGGTGTCCCTCCGGGTACGCCATGGCGGTGAGGCGCTCGAAGGCCGTGCCGTAGGGCACGTTGTCGTACCGCTGGCGGCGCTCGTTCTTGACCACGTCGCGCTGGTTCTCCATGGACTCCTCGTCCAGGGCGGACAGCAGCGAGCCCATCCGGTCGGCCTCCAGCCAGAGCGCGAGCTCGAGCTCGTGGGCCGGCATGGTCTCGAAGTAGTTGGTGCGCTCGAAGCTGGTGGTGCCGTTGAGGGAGCCGCCGGCGCCCTGGACCAGCTCGAAGTGGCCGTTGCCCGGGACCTGCTTCGACCCCTGGAACATCAGGTGTTCGAAGAGGTGCGCCAGCCCGGTGCGGCCCTTCACCTCGTGCCGGGAACCCACGTCGTACCAGACGCAGACGGCGGCGACCGGTGTCAGATGGTCTTCGGAGAGCACCACGCGGAGGCCGTTGGCCAGCCGGTGCTCGGTCGCGGTGAGCCCGCCGGTGGAGGGCGGGGGCGTGGCCGTGTGACCCATGGGCCGCTCATTCCCTTCGTTCGCGAGAGGTGTTTCCTCCCGTCACTGTATGCAAGCGCTCCGACAGCGCGCGAAGTTCCCGTACGGTACGTGCCCAGGACCTTCCCCGCGCGAGGCGTTGTCCGACCCGCGCGCCACAATGGTCCGCGTCAGATCCAGCTCACCCTGACCTGTTCGCCAGACCACCCGGACGAAGGAGCGCTCGCCTCGATGGCCCGCCGCAGTACGAAGACCCCGCCGCCGGACGACTTCGAGGAGCGCATCCTCGACATCGACGTCGTCGACGAGATGCAGGGCTCCTTCCTGGAGTACGCCTACTCGGTCATCTACTCGCGCGCCCTGCCGGACGCCCGCGACGGGCTGAAGCCGGTACAGCGCCGGATCATGTACCAGATGCACGAGATGGGCCTGCGCCCGGAACGCAGCCACGTCAAGTGCGCCCGTGTCGTGGGCGAGGTGATGGGCAAGCTCCATCCGCACGGCGACAGCGCCATCTACGACGCGATGGTGCGCATGGCGCAGTCGTTCTCGATGCGTGTCCCGCTGGTCGACGGACACGGCAACTTCGGCTCGCTCGGCAATGACGACCCGCCGGCGGCCATGCGGTACACCGAGTGCCGGTCGACCCCCGCGGCCGGGCTGATGGCCGAGTCGATCGACGAGGACACCGTCGATTTCGCCGCGAACTACGACGGCAGCGAGCAGGAACCGGTCGCCCTCCCGTCGGCGTATCCGAACCTCCTGGTCAACGGTTCCTCGGGAATCGCCGTGGGCATGGCGACCAACATGGCGCCGCACAACCTCGGCGAGGTCATCGCCGCGGCCCGGCACCTGATCAAACACCCGGGCGCGGACCTCGAAACGCTGATGCGCTTCGTTCCCGGTCCCGACCTGCCCACCGGTGGGAGGATCGTCGGCCTGGACGGGATCAAGGACGCGTACGCGAAGGGCCGCGGCTCGTTCCGGATGCGCGCCACGGTCACCGTGGAGCAGGTCACCGCCCGGCGGAAAGGCCTGGTCGTCACCGAGCTGCCGTTCGCGGTCGGCCCGGAGAAGGTCGTCTCGAAGATCAAGGACCTGGTCAACGCGAAGAAGCTGCAGGGCATCGCGGACGTCAAGGACCTCACCGACCGCGAGCACGGGCTGCGGCTGGTCATCGAGGTCAAGAACGGCTTCAACCCCGAGGCCGTCCTCACCCACCTGTACAAGCTGACGCCGATGGAGGAGTCCTTCGGCATCAACAATGTCGCCCTCGTCGACGGGCAGCCACTGACGCTGGGCCTCAAGGAGCTGCTCGAGGTCTATGTCGACCACCGCTTCGACGTGGTGCGACGGCGCAGCGAGTTCCGGCGGCGGAAGCGACGTGACCGGCTGCACCTGGTCGAAGGCCTCCTCGTCGCGCTGCTCGACATCGACGAGGTCATCCGCCTCATCCGCGCCAGCGAGAACGCCGCGGCGGCCAAGGAGTCGCTGAGGGAGCGTTTCTCGCTCTCGGAGATCCAGACGCAGTACATCCTGGACACCCCGCTGCGCCGGCTGACCCGCTTCGACCGCATCGAGCTGGAGAGCGAACGGGACCGGCTGCAGGGGGAGATCACGGAACTGACCAGGATCCTCGACTCCGACACCGAGCTGCGCAAGCTGGTGTCCACCGAGCTCGGCGCCGTGGCGAAGAAGTACGGCACGAAGCGCCGTACCGAGCTGCTGGACTCGGCCGACGCACCGGTCGCGGCCGTACCGCTGGAGGTCTCCGACGACCCGTGCCGGGTCCTGTTGTCCTCCACCGGCCTGCTGGCCCGCGCCGAGAACGGCGCGGCGGGAACCGGCGCGGGGACGGACGCCACACGGGTCAAGCACGATGTGATCGTCTCGGCCGTTCCGGCCACGACACGCAGCGAGATCGGTGCCGTCACCTCCACCGGCCGGCTGCTGCGGCTGCCCGTGG
>KI547039.1:336699-388192 GCA_000497405.1 Streptomycetaceae bacterium MP113-05
GCCGCAGTTGCCCGACACCGGCGCGGCGCCGAACCTCTCCGGCGGCGCCCAGGTCTCCGAGTTCCTGACGCTGGAGGGCGACGAGAAGCTCGTCTGCCTGACCACACTGGACGAGTCCTCCCCCGGGCTGGCGCTCGGTACCGAGCAGGGCGTCGTCAAGCGCGTCGTGCCGGACTATCCCGGGCACAAGGAGGAGCTGGAGGTCATCACCCTCAAGGAGGGCGACCGCATCGTCGGCGGTGTCGAACTCCGCACCGGCGAGGAGGACCTGGTCTTCATTTCCAGCGAGGCGCAGCTGTTGCGCTACCCGGCCGGACAGGTGCGCCCGCAGGGCAGAGCGGCAGGCGGCATGGCGGGAATCAAGCTGGTGGAAGGCGCCCGCGTCGTCACGTTCACGGCGGTCGATCCGTCGGTCGACGCCGTGGTGTTCACCGTCGCCGGCTCGCACGACACTCTGGACGACTCGGCGGCGACCGCCAAACTGACCCCGTTCGACCAGTTCCCACGGAAGGGACGGGCGACGGGAGGCGTACGCTGCCAGCGGTTTCTGAAGGGCGAGGACTTCCTGACCATGGCCTGGGCGGTGCCCGCGCCCGCCAAGGCCGCGACGGCCACCGGAGCCCCCGCCGGGCTTCCGGAGCCGGACCCCCGCCGGGACGGCTCCGGCCTGCCGCTGGGTGAACGGGTCGCGGCCGTCGCGGGGCCCGTGTAGACCCCAGGCCGCTGACGCGGGTGGGGCGGTTCAGAGGTGGGCGATCTCCGTCTCGTCCAAACCGTCCCACCCGCCTCCCGCAGGCTCCCCCTCCGCCGCGTCGACGTAGCGCAGGACGCCCCACATCCTCCGCGGATCGGCCGTGTCTCCGTCTGCGATGCAGGCGTCGAGGCCGGCACGCAGCACCTGTGGGTCCGCACCGGTCCCGATGAGAACCAGCTCGGTGCCCGCCTCCGCGCCGCGGGTGCGGTCCACGGGTGCGAAGCGCAGGAAACCGCCGACCGCGTGGACCGCATAGCGGTGCACGGGGTCGGCCGCGCCGAAGTCGACGAAACCCTTGATCCGGTAGACGCCGTCCGGACGGCCGTCGAGGAAATCCAGGAGCCGCCGCGGCTCCATGGGGGCGGTCGCGGTGAACTCGACACTCTCGTAGCCGGCGTGCAGGTGGCCGCAGGTGCCCTCGCCGCTGTGCGGTTCCGCCTCCTGGAGGACGTCGAAGGAGAGCTGCTCGACGGCCGGGCGTTCCCGTCGGGGCCGGTCGAAGAGCAGCCCGGGGTCGATGCAACCGTACTCCGCCCGCACCACGGGTCCACCGGGGCTGAGCACCCGGAGGCTCTCCTCGAGCGCCGCCAGCGCCGCGGGGCCGGCGCGGTCCGTCTTGTTGAGCACCACCAGGTCGGCGGCCCGCAGGTGGCGGTCGAGTTCCGGGTGGCGCTCCCGGGTGGCGGGGTACTCGGCGGCGTCCACGACCTCGACCAGCCCGCCGTAGACGATGTGCGGGTTGCGGCTGGCGAGGATCATCCGGATCACCGTCTCGGGTTCGGCCAGCCCACTGGCCTCGACCACGAGGACGTCCATCCGTGCCGAGGGGCGGGCGAGCACGTCCAGTACGCCGTCCAGGTCCTCGGTGTCGACCGCACAGCAGAGGCATCCGTCGCCGAGCGACACCATGGAGTCCACCTGCCCGGCGACCGTCATGGCGTCGATCTCGATGCTGCCGAAGTCGTTGACGACCGCTCCGATACGGGTGCCGCCGCTGTGCCGCAGCAGATGGTTGAGCAGGGTGGTTTTGCCGGATCCGAGGAATCCGGCGAGGACGACGACCGGAATCCGGCGGGTGACCACGGCGGCCCTCCAGCGTGTCGGGGGATCTGGCGGCCCCGATCGTAGTCCAGGGACCGGGACCTCCGGGATGGAGGCCGCTGCCGCCCGTCCTGTCTCTCCTGGTGCGCGGACCGTCATGAACAAGCCACAGAAGTTAGGCTCGCCTGTGTGAGAACGTGCGCCACAGCATCCCGAGTGCAGGACGAACCCCCGGCGGCCACGGCTGCCACCGCCCGCACCTGGCTGCTGATCGAACAGCCCGGTCCGTGGGGCGCGAAAGCGCTGGCACAGAGCCATCTCGACCCCGCACTGGGCGACGCCCTCGACCGTGCAGCGGCACCGCACGGGGTGCGCGTCGCCCTCATCCGGCGCCCCGGGCCGCACCCCGACCTCGGTGAGCCGCACGACCGCCGCGTCTTCGTCGCCCACACGGCGCCCGGCGCCTCCTGGGTGCTGACTCGCGGGACGACGGACGGCGCCGACCCCGCCCCCGCACTGCTGGGCATGGACTTCGCCGCGCTCGCCGGCGGCCACCGTGCGGGCACGGGTACGGGGTGGCTGGACCACCGGGGAGCACCGCTCACACTGGTGTGCACCAACGGCAAGCGGGACCGCTGCTGCGCACTCCTGGGCCGGCCACTGGCCGCCGAACTCGCCGCGTCCGCGCACGCCGACGTCTGGGAGACGACCCACATCGGCGGCCATCGCTTCGCCCCCACCCTGCTCGTGCTGCCGTACGGCTACGCCTACGCGCGGGCAGCTTCGCACCACGTCAAGGCCGTGGTGGAGGCGGTTCGCAACGGCCGTGTGGTGACCGAGGGCTGCCGCGGCCGGTCGACCTGGGGACGCCCCGGACAGGCCGCCGACCTGGCCGTACGGGAGGCGACCGGTGAGCAGTATGCGGACGCGCTGGACGTCGTCGCCACCGAGCCTGTGGGCGGGGGTGGGACGGACCGGTGGGCGGTCACCGTGGCACACCGTGACGGACGGCGCTGGCGGGTGGGCGTCCTGGCGGTGGCGGACGACGCCGCATCCGCGCCACCGAGCTGTGGAGCCGACCTCGGGCTGCCGCCCCGGATGCACGTGGACACTCTCGACGAGCTCCCGGCCGCTCCCCTCCCGGAAGGCCGGGCAGCAGCGGGGCCTTCCACCCTGTGACGTTCGTGCCGGACCGGCCGACCGGGCCGCGCCGCACGAGGCGCTGGGGCGTGCCGGGGCGCATCGGTCTGCCCCGCCGCGTCTTCTCCCAGGTACTGCTGATGCAGTTGGCGATCATCACCGGCGTGACCGCCCTGGTCACCGGGATGTTCCTGGCGCCACTGAGCGCCGAGTTCGACGACCGTGCCACCCAGCGGGCCCTGGCCATCGCCCGGTCGACCACGGTCCAGCCCGGTCTGCCGGAGCTGCTGCGCTCCCCCACCGGCCCGTCGGCGGACGGGCCGGTGCAGCACAGAGCAGAGAGGGTGCGGCAGGCGACCGGCGCCAGCTACGTGGTCGTGATGGACACCCGAGGCATCCGCTGGTCGCACCCGGAGCGGCGGCGCATCGGACGGCGCGTCTCCACCGACCCGGCCCGTGCGTTGGCCGGACACGAGGTGCGGCACATCGATGTGGGAACACTGGGCCGTTCGGCACGCGGAAAGGTGCCCTTGCGGGACGAGACCGGCCGGATCGTCGGCGCGGTGTCCGTCGGCATCGCCTACGACAGTGTCCGGGAAAGGCTGCTGGGCGCCGTACCGGAACTCCTCGCCCACGCCGGGGGTGCGCTCGGCGTAGGCGTGCTCGCCGCACTGCTGGTCTCGCGACGGCTGCAACGGCAGACGCACGACCTCGCCTTCTCCGACATCTCGGCGCTGCTCGCCGAGCGTGAGGCGATGCTGCACGGCATCCGCGAAGGGGTCGTCGCACTCGACGGAGAGGGGCGGATCCGGCTGGTCAACGACGAGGCACAGCGGCTGCTGGACCTCCGGCCCCAGGACTCGGGACGTGCCCTTCAGGACGCCCTCGGCGCCGGGCGTACGGCGGAGGTGCTCACCGGCCGGGTCACCGGGTGGGACCTGCTGACCGTCCGAGGCGGCCGGGTGCTGGTCGTCAACCGGATGCCCACCGACGACGGCGGCGCCGTGGTCACGCTCCGGGACCGGACGGAGCTGGAGCAGCTCGGCCGCGAACTGGACAGCTCCCGGGGCCTGGTCGACGCCCTGCGGGCCCAGGACCACGAACACGCCAATCGGCTGCACGTCCTGATGGGGCTTCTGGAGCTGCGACTCCACGACGAGGCGGCGGAGTACCTGGCTGAGGTGGTCGGCGTGCACCGGGCCACCGCGGAGCAGATCACCGGGCAGGTCCGGGACCCGCAGCTGGCCGCACTGCTCGTGGGCAAGGCGACGGTTGCCGCGGAACGGGACGTGCTGCTTCGGGTCTCTCCCGGGACGCTGCTGCCCGACCGGCTGGTCGACTCCCGGGAGCTGGTCACGGTGGTGGGCAACGTGGTGGACAACGCGCTGGACGCGGCGGCCGGCACCCACCGGGCGGAGGTCGGCGTGGAGCTGCTGCCGGAGGGCGAAACCGGAGTGCGTCTGCGGGTGACGGACAGCGGTCCGGGCGTTCCGGCGACCCGGCGCGAACAAGTCTTCGCCGAGGGCTGGTCCACCAAGCCGCCACCCGCGCACGGCAGGCGGGGGCTGGGTCTGGCCCTGGTCAAGCGGCTGGTGGAACGGCACGGCGGCACCATCCGGGTGGGCGAAGCACGGGGCGGCGGCGCGGAGTTCACCATTGCACTGCCGGACGCGCTCGCGCCGGATCCGGAGGCGGCGGACCGCATCACCTGAGGCTGGCACCGGCGGGACGCACGGGCCACCGGTCTCCCCGTGCCGCCTCCCGAGCTGCCCGACGGCAGGTGTCAGACGTCGATGCGGGACCGGTCCAGCGTCGCCGCCGAGGTGGTGATGAACTCCCGTCGGGGTGCGACCTCGTTGCCCATCAGCAGGCTGAACGCCTCCTCGGCCGCCTCCAGGTCGCTGATGTTGATGCGCCGCAGCGTGCGGTACCGCGGGTCCATGGTGGTCTCGGCGAGCTGGTCGGCGTCCATCTCCCCCAGGCCCTTGTAGCGCTGGATGGAGTCCTTGTAACGCACGTTCCGGCGCTCCAGGTCCAGCAGGGTCTGACGCAGCTCGTTGTCGGAGTACGTGTAGACGTACTTGTCCTGGCCCTTCTTCGGGTTGATCAGCTCGATCCGGTGCAGCGGCGGCACGGCGGAGAAGACCCGCCCCTCCTCCACCATCGGCCGCATGTAGCGCTGGAAGAGCGTCAGCAGCAGGCAGCGGATGTGCGCGCCGTCGACGTCCGCGTCGGCAAGGAAGATCACTTTGCCGTAGCGAGCCTGGTCGATGTCGAAGGTCCGGCCGGACCCGGCTCCTATCACCTGGATGATCGCGCCGCACTCGGCGTTCTTCAGCATGTCCGAGACCGAGGACTTCTGGACGTTGAGGATCTTCCCCCGGATCGGCAGCAGGGCCTGAAACTCGGAGTTCCGCGCGAGCTTTGCGGTGCCCAGCGCGGAGTCTCCCTCGACGATGAACAACTCCGAGCGATCGACGTCGTCGCTCCGGCAGTCGGCCAGCTTCGCCGGCAGTGAGGACGACTCCAGCGCGGTCTTCCGGCGCTGTGCCTCCTTGTGCTGACGAGCGGCGATACGGGTGCGGGCGGCCGCCACGACCTTCTCCAGCACCGAACGGGCCTGATGCCTGGCGTCCCGACCGGTGGACGTCAGGAAGGTCTTGAGCTCCTTGGCCACCACCTGGGCGACGATCCGGGAGGCGGCCGAGGTGCCCAGCACCTCCTTGGTCTGGCCCTCGAACTGCGGCTCCGCGAGCCGGACGGTCACCACCGCGGTGAGACCCTCCATCGCGTCGTCCTTGACGACGTCGTCCTCCGCCACCCGCAGCAGCTTGGCCGTCCGGAGCGACTCGTTGACCGTGCGGGTCAGCGACCGCTCGAAGCCGGAGACGTGGGTTCCCCCCTTGGGGGTGGCGATGATGTTGACGAAGGACTTGACCGCGGTGTCGTAGCCGGTGCCCCAGCGGAGTGCGATGTCGACGCCGAGTTCCCGCTGCACCTCGGTGGGGATCATGTGGCCGCGGTCGTCGAGAACCGGAACGGTCTCCTTGAAGCTACCCTGCCCCTGCAACCGCACCACGTCACACACCGCGCGGTCCTGCGCAAGGTACTCGCAGAACTCGCTGATGCCGCCGTCGTAGCGGAACACCTCCTCGGTGGCCTCTCCGTCGTCCAGGCCACGCTCATCCCTGACGACGAGCGTCAGGCCGGGGACCAGGAAGGCGGTCTGCCGGGCCCGGGCGTACAGCGTCTCCAGCGCGAGCCGGGCGTCCCTGAGGAAGATCTGGCGGTCGGCCCAGTAGCGCACCCTGGTGCCGGTGGCCGCCTTCGGGATCTTCTTGCCCTTCAGCAGGCCGGGGGCGGGGTCGAAGGGGGCGTCCGGACCGGATTCGGTGAAGATGCCGGGGACCCCACGGCGGAAGCTGATCCCGTGCGTGCGGCCGTTGCGGTCGACCTCGACGTCGAGCCGGGAGGACAGCGCGTTCACCACGGAGGCGCCCACGCCGTGCAGGCCGCCCGAGGCGGCGTAGGAGCCGCCGCCGAACTTGCCGCCGGCGTGCAGCTTGGTCATCACGACCTCGACGCCCGACAGCTTCGTCTTCGGCTCGACGTCGACGGGGATGCCGCGGCCGTTGTCCCGGACCTCCACCGAGCCGTCGTCGTGGAGGAGGATCTCGATGTGGTCACAGTGGCCACCGAGCGCCTCGTCGACGGAGTTGTCGATGATCTCCCACAGGCAGTGCATCAGGCCGCGACTGTCGGTGGAGCCGATGTACATGCCCGGGCGTTTACGGACGGCTTCCAGGCCCTCGAGAACGAGCAGGTGCCGCGCGGTGTAATTGGACCCGCCGTCCCGGTCCGCTCCGGACAGCAGTGCGGTGGAAGACGATACTGACGTCTCGGCGGTCACGCGGTTCGCTCCTCGCTGAATTCTTCTGGTGTGGCGGTGGTGCCGGAACAGAGGGTACCGAGGCCCCGTTGAGCCTTTGTGCAGGGCGTCCATGCTAACGCAGCGTCGCATGTACGTTCGATAACACGTATGGGTGACGTGTACATCACGTTCCCTCACAGGCATGAACCCTTTAGGCTCCGGGCACGTCCTCAGACACGAACCGTAGATTCGGCTCGTAGCCGCAACCGACACCGACTCCCACCCTCCGACATCTCCATCACTACCCGAGCACAGCCAGCAACCGACGCACCACGGCTCATTCGCCGCCAACCGGCAGCATTCCGGCCGTTACGGAGAGAGATTCTCCTGGAAGTCCCGGAGCGGGAACGTTTTCGGGCTGGTTGGATGTTGACCCTGGTACGACAGCTCGTCGAGCTAGAGAAGAGGCGACGTGACTACTGTTCTGACACCTGCGACCCCGCTGACGGCCGCTGACCGCTGCGACCGCTGCAACGCACAGGCCTACCTGCGCGTCGTACTGCTCAGTGGCGGAGAGCTGCTGTTCTGCGCGCACCACGGCCGCAAGTTCGAGCCGGAGCTGAAGAAGATCGCCGCGGAAATACAGGACGAGACGGAGAAGCTCACCGCTGATCCGGCGACCACAGGCGACGACGAGCGCTGACGTCCCGTCTCGGGCGTGAAAAGCGCCGGAGAACACCGGCGTCCAGCGCGCGAGACAAGCTCGGGCCGGCTCGAGGGCCGGACAGGACGGGCGGCTCCCCGGCACAGGCCGGGGAGCCGCCCGTCGGCATGTCCGGAGCACGTTCAGGGCTGCGGAGTTCCCGGCGTCCCGGTCTCGCCGGGCCCGGGGACGGCGCGTGCCCGGACGCCCGGGGCCCGGGCACGAAGGGCTGCGAGCACCGCCGAGATCCGCGTGTAGACCCCCGGGCTGCTCCGCTCGCCGCACCCGATCCCCCAGGAGACCAGCCCCACCAGCCTGCCGGACGCCACCAGTGGCCCGCCGCTGTCCCCCTGGCAGGCGTCCCGCCCGCCGCCCGTCAGGCCCGCACACAGCATCGATGCGGCCTGAAAGGTAACCGCCGCTCCCCCCGGGTAGGCCTCGGCACAGGCCTGATCGGGCAGCAGCCACACCCGGGCCGCGTGGAGGGTATCGGCGTAGCTCCCGTCGCCGTGCACGTCCCCCCAGCCGTAGACGACGGCCTCGGCACCTGGCCGGTAGGCCTCGTCCCCCGCCTCGGCCGTTTCGATCGACTGCGCCCCGGTGACCGGATCGGCCAGGGTCAGTACGGCGAAGTCCCCGGCATTGGTCTCGCGGTCGTGCTCCGGGTTGACCCACACCGCGGTCACCGACGTCTCCCGGCCCACGTCGCTCGTGAGGTCGTCACGGCCGGATATCACCCGCAGGTCCGTGACCTGCCTCCGGTCCACGCCCAGTACAGCGGTGCTCAGGCAGTGCGCGGCCGTGAGGACCGTACGGGGCCCCACGAGGGCTCCGCCGCAGAACTGGCCGGAGCGCTCTTCCCCGAAGCGCGTCCGACTCGCCAGCGCCACCGTCCAGGAGTGCTCCGCGACGCCCACGTGACGGCCACCCACGACCGTCCCGTCCCGGACGGAGGCGGGGTTCTTCGCATCGAGCGCCACCCCTGCCTCTCGCACCCCGGGTACGGCGTCGGCGTCGGCATCCCGGAAGTGTGCCGAGGCCGCCGGCACCGTGCAGGCCAGCAGCAGGAGCGGGCATATGAGCGGGCGCAGCAGACGATGTCGCACGCGGCCTCCCCACGTCGGTGGCGTCCGTGACCACCCAGGGTCGACCCTTGGCGCACCGTCCGCATCCGGAGCAACAGCGACGGGCCGGCGCCCCCCGTTCGGGGGAACACCGGCCCGTCGAATCCGTCAGGACCCCGTGTGCGGCAGCACGTCAGTCCAGGTAGTCGCGGAGGACCTGCGACCGGGACGGGTGCCGCAACTTGGACATCGTCTTCGACTCGATCTGGCGGATGCGCTCGCGGGTGACGCCGTAGACCTTGCCGATCTCGTCCAGTGTCTTGGGCTGGCCGTCGGTGAGACCGAACCGCATGGAGACCACACCGGCCTCGCGCTCGCTCAGGGTGTCGAGGACGGAGTGCAACTGTTCCTGCAGCAGGGTGAAACTGACCGCATCCGCGGGGACGACGGCCTCGGAATCCTCGATGAGGTCGCCGAACTCGCTGTCTCCGTCCTCGCCGAGCGGGGTGTGCAGGGAGATCGGCTCGCGGCCGTACTTCTGGACCTCGACGACCTTCTCCGGCGTCATGTCGAGTTCCTTGGCCAGCTCCTCCGGGGTGGGCTCGCGGCCCAGGTCCTGGAGCATCTGGCGCTGCACACGGGCGAGCTTGTTGATGACCTCGACCATGTGCACCGGGATACGGATGGTGCGGGCCTGGTCGGCCATGGCGCGGGTGATGGCCTGGCGGATCCACCACGTCGCATAGGTGGAGAACTTGTATCCCTTGGTGTAGTCGAACTTCTCGACCGCACGGATCAGACCGAGGTTGCCCTCCTGGATCAGGTCCAGGAAGAGCATGCCGCGGCCGGTGTAGCGCTTCGCCAGTGAGACGACCAGACGAAGGTTCGCCTCCAGCAGGTGGTTCTTGGCCCGGCGGCCGTCCTCGGCGATGATCTCCAGCTCACGCTTGAGCTTGGGAGCGATCTTCTCCTCGGACGCGAGCTTGTCTTCACCGAACAGACCGGCCTCGATGCGCTTGGCGAGCTCGACCTCCTGTTCGGCGTTGAGCAGCGGCACCTTGCCGATCTGCTTGAGGTAGTCCTTGACCGGGTCGGCGGTGGCGCCGGCCGCCGCGACCTGCTGCGCCGGAGCGTCGTCCTCGTCGTCGTCGGACAGGACGAAGCCCTCGTTCTCGGTCTTCGTCTCGACCGCCGGACCGTCCTGCGGAGTGCTCTTGGCCGGCTTCGCCGCCGGTTCCTCCACCTCGGCGTCCGGCGCCTCGAGCAGTTCGTCGACAACGGACTTCTTCGCCGCGGTCTTCTTGGCGACGGCCTTCTTCGCCGGAGCCTTCTTCGCCGCGGTCTTCTTGGCGACGGCCTTCTTCGCCACCGCCTTCTTGACCGGCGCGGATACGCCCACGTCGTCGGTGGCGGCCGTCTCGGGTGGGACGGGGGCCCCGGCGATCTGCCCCGCGTCGGTCTTGGTTGCGCCCTTCGGAGCATCGGCCTTGGCACGGACCGACTTGGTAGCGGCCTTCTTGGCCGGCGCCTTGGCCGCCACGCTCTTACGGGTGCGCTTGGGTGACTCGGCGGCGCTCACCATCAGCGTCACACCTTCCTCGTCCAGGATCTGGTTGAGGCTTCGCAGAACGTTCTTCCACTGGGTCGGCGGAATCTGATCAGCCTCGAAGGCCCGACGGACGTCATCTCCGGCGATCTGCCCCTCGGCCTTTCCCCGCTCGATGAGTGCCGACACGGACTCGGACTCGGCGATCTCCGCGGGGAGCGTACGGGATGTGCTGGCCGACACGAACAACCTCTCGGAACGATGGAAACGGCGGACCGCCGGCGGGAATGCACCGACGGCGCGTGGTGAGCCGGGGACGGAGGACGCGACGCGCGTCACCTGCTCCCTTCGGCTGCCACCTCTTGAGTCATCGCACGGCGGCGGGAAGCGTTACGTACCCCGTACGTGGTGCGAGTCACACCGTGTTCCCGGCGCGAGCACAGTGTTCCGGCAGAAGCACGCCGAACCGGCCGGCGGCACCCGGCGGTGGCGCATCCACGTGCGGCAGCGCCGCCGGAAGACCGGCGGCGCTGCCGCACGTGGATGCGGCGACCGGCGCCGGGCCGCTCAGTGTTCGCGTGGAGCGGGAACCACGTGATCGGCGCCGGGAGCCTGCTGGACCGCGGCCTCCGCCGTCTCCGGCCGCCCGCAGAAAAGCCCCTGCATGGCAGCTTCGGCAGCCGCCTCGTCCCCCGCAGCCAGCGCGTCGGCGATCTGCTGGTGCAGCGCCACCGCTGTCTCACTGGGGTGCACACAACCGGTCGACGGGCCACCCGAAACCTGGAGGGCGGAGGAGACGATGCCGGTCAGGTGTTCCAACATGCGGTTTCCGGCGGACTGGAGCAACAGCCCGTGGAACTCGGCGTCCGCGCGCGAGAACGTGAGCGAGTCGCCCTGGGCGAAGGCTTGGCCCATGATCACCACCATGTCGGCGGCCCGCTGCTGCACCTCCCCCCGGTTGCGCCCGGCGGCGAGCCGGGCTGCCAGCGGCTCGATCGAGGCGCGGAGTTCGCACAGTTCGCGACGCTGGTCCTCGCGCTGTGGTCCGAACGCCCGCCATTCGATGATGTCGGGGTCCAGCAGGTTCCAGTCACTGACCGGACGGATGCGGGTGCCGACGTTGGGGCGGGCGCTGACGAGGCCCTTCGCCTCGAGGACACGGAGCGACTCGCGGACGACGGTGCGGGAGACCTCGAACCGCTGGCCGATCTCCTCCGGGACCAGCGGGCGGTCGGCGCCCAGGTCGCCGGAGACGATCATCTGACCGAGCTGCTGGACGAGTTGACCGTGCAGGCCACGACCGCGGCTGCCGGGCGAGCGGCGGCCCATCCGGCCCAGGTCGGCCTCGGGCCCCTCCCATGCAGTGGCGTTGGTGGTACGGGCCGCGCCAGAGGTCTCGGCGTAGGCGTATCGGTCCAGTCGGTCCGGCTCACCCGGGCCGGCGAGGCCGGAGCCGGCGGGAAGGGAAGAGGTCATCGTGGTGTGCGCAAGGGTAGTCACGAACCCTTTGTCGGCCTGGGCGGAAGGCTCCTTGAGGGCTTTGGTGAAAAGCACACGAAAGGGTGATCGCTGACTTCCGCACAATTGACGCCTTATCGGAAAGAAAGAGGCTTACCAGTGTCGCGTTCGAGCACGCGGACGAAGACGGGCCGGGGGATCAACGTGTCCTGCCCCGCAGACCGAGAAGGAGGTAGGCGGCGAACAGAACGGTCAGGGACATCGCGAGGGCCTGGCCGACGGGCTGGGAGACCAGCCGCACCGCGACGGGCACCAGCCCGTCCGCGCCGGAGGGCCACGGCGAGAGCAGCGCAGACTCCAGCCGACCGGAGAGCCCTTCCAGTACCGGTCCGTCGCTGCCCGGGAACAGCCGCTTCGCCATCGGCACCACCAGCAGGGGCACTGCGAGTACCGCGGCCAGACCCACCGCTGTGGACCGGGCCGCCCCGGCGGCCAACAGTCCGGCCCAACCGCACCCGACGGCCGAGACGGCCGAGACGGCGACGGCCGCGAGCAGATCGCGCGGTCCGTCCGACGACCCCAGGACGTCGCCGCCGAAGAACAACAGGAGCACCGCCGCGTTCAGTCCGAGCACGGCGAGGCACAGCACCACGGAACTCAGCGCGGTGACCGAGAGTTTGGCGACCAGCAGACCGAGCCTGCGCGGCACCGACGCCCCGGCCGGGACGAGCGAGGGGTAGCGGCACTCCTGGCCGTATGCGAGTGCGCCGAGCAGGCCGGCCGCCGCAGCAGCGGGCGGCAGCGGAACCAGCGAGGCGGCGGGCCATCCGGCCAGCAGGCGCAGCAGCGCCTCATCGGTGTCAGGCTCGGGACCAGCGAGGGCGAGAGCGACACCGGCCGCCAGAGCGACCGCGAGCGTGCAGCCGAGGATGTACCAGGGGGTGCGGATGCTCAGCAGACGGCGGACCTCGTAGCGCAGCGGCGCGGCCGGTCCGGCGGGCGCGACACGGTGCAGGCGCGGAGCCTCGCTCCTCCGCGGCCCGCCGGTCCGCTGCCTCGGCGGCGCGAGAACAGCCGGCTCCGGGGCCGTAGCGGAACCAGGCCGAGACCACGGTGCACGGAGGTCGGGGAGTGACGTCCGGACGGTGCCGCCGAAACCGGCGCCCTCGTCACCGCTCTCCTCGGCGAGGCGGTGCACGAGGATGCCGTTGCGGTAGGCCGTCTCACCGACGGAGGCGCAGTCGCTGTTGTAGACGCAGAGGCGGGTGCCGGACTCTGCGACCACCTCCATCTCCTCACACCCCCTGCCGTCCGGCCCGGTGCGTGGCACACTCCGCGCCTGCTGAACCAGCAGGTCTGCAAGGCGACCCGCGTGCGGAGTGGAGACGGCCACGCGTGGGCGCAGGCGGGTGCGGGCGAAGTCGTCGGCCTCCTGGTCGGCGAGCAGCCGCCCCTCCTCCACACTGACGATCCGGTCGGCGACGCGGAGGGCCTCCTTGGGGTCGCGGAAGGTGCTGAGCACCGAACCGCCCTGCCCCGCGTATTCGCGGAGCAGGCGGTGGAGCCAGGCGGCTTCGCGAGCCGAGAGTCCCTGGGTCGGTTCGTCGAGCACCAGCGTGTGCGGATCGCCCAGCAGCGCGGCGGCCATGCCGAGGCGGCGGTCCATGCCGAGCGAGAACACGCCGACTTGCTCCCCGGCGAGCATGTCGAGCCCGACGATCGCAAGCATCTCGTCGGCCCGGTCGGCCGGAACGCCGGCTGCGGCCGCGAGCATCCGCAGGTGGTTCCGTGCAGTCCTGGCCGGATGCCCCGGCACATCGCCGAGCAGGACACCGACCTCCTGTGCGGGCTGCTCGATGCGGTGCAACGGCCGTCCGTCGAAGAGCGCCACGCCACGCCCCGCCTCGAGTTGCAGCAGGAGCCGCAGGGCGGTCGACTTGCCGGCACCGCGCGGCCCCAGAAGGGCCGTCACCCGGCCGGGCACCGCCTCGAAGGTCAGATCGTCGACAGCGGGACGCTGCTCGCGGCGGGGGACGCTGGTCAGTCCGATGGCCTGGATCATCACTGCTCCCGCAGGGCACTTGAGTGGACCCAAGCAAGATAGCGATGAAATGCCCGTTTTGCCGGTATTGACGCTGTGGGGTCCCCCAGGCGTGGCTCAGACGTCCGGTCGCAGCATCGGCGGGTTCAGCAGCGTCGCACCGCCGGCCCGGAAGAGCTGCGCCGGACGCCCGCCCTGCCGGGATGTGGTCCCTCCCGCAGGCACGAGGAACCCGGGGGTACCGGTCACCTTGCGGTGGAAGTTCCTCGGGTCCAGCACCACACCCCACACCGCCTCGTACACCCGGCGCAGCTCGCCGACGGTGAACTCGGGCGGGCAGAACGCGGTGGCGAGCGAGCTGTACTCGATCTTCGACCTCGCGCGTTCCACACCGTCAGAGAGGATGCGACTGTGGTCGAACGCCAACGGCTCCGCCTCCCCTTCGCCCGGTGCGCCGTGGTGCTGGAGCAGCGAGCCGACCGGCGCCCAGCGGACACTGTCGGCGTCGCCTCCGGGGGTCGGGGACGGCAGGTCCGGCGCCAGCACCAGGTGAGCCACGCTGACCACCCGCATCCGGGGATCGCGTTCCGGGGCCCCGTAGGTCGCGAGCTGCTCCAGATGGGCTTCGGCCGTACGGTCGCCTGGGTCCTGGGCCCGCAGGCCGGTCTCCTCGGTGAGCTCGCGGGCCGCCGCCCCGGCAAGATCCTCGTCGGCCCGGACGAACCCGCCCGGCAGCGCCCAGCGCCCCTGGAACGGAGGCTCGCCCCGCCGGACCGCCAGCGCGCACAACGCATGCCTGCGCACGGTGAGCACGACCAGGTCGACTGTGACGGCGAACGGAGGGAAGGCCGACGGGTCATAGGGCATGGCATGATCATAGTCGTCTCCCTGACGATAAAAACGGCGCTTGCCGGCCCCACCGCACTGCGCCCCTCACCGACGTCCCGCTCTCCGCACCGCCCGGACTCTCGCCTCCCGGCCGCTCACAATCCCCCCGGGCCGGCGCCGGCGCGACACCCGCTCCTCCCGCATGCAGCGACGCAACGGCTCCGGGTCGAGACCCTCGTTGCATGCCCGGTGCAACAACTGCGCGAAAACGTAGTCCGGGTCGGCATCCAGCGCACGGACGAAAGCGACCCGTGCGGCGGTCTGGTCCCCCGTCGACCAGGCCACCCATCCCGCCAGCGTCAGCGGCGCCGGCGCATGCTCGGCGTACGGCCCCGGGCAGCGCCGGGAGAGTGCACGCCACAGCCTCAGCGCGGGCTCTGCGTCACGCCCCTCCATCCACTCCGCCGCATGGTCCCGGGTGCCGCGGTCCTGCAGCCCCAGAATCAGGGTGGCGGCCTCCTCCGGAGTGATCAGTGCGTCGTCGGCCGAGTCCCGTTCCGTCACCTCCGCCCCGGGAGGGGGAACCGCCGCGCGGAAGCGGTCGATGAGCCTCCGCGCCAACACGATCGTCCGCGCCCGCACGACGGTGGCCCCTTCCGCAGCGAGCATGCGCGGCACCAGCTCCGCTGCGGCGGCATCCAGGGCGCGCTCCTGGGCCGCGGAGGACGGCTTCCCCAGCGGAGCGATCCGCGCCTCCATCTCCTTCAGGGAGCCCTGCACGCGGATACCGGCGTAGACGGCGGCCGCTGCCATCGGAGAGGCGGCCGAAGCCTCCATCGGTACGCCCTCGGGAGGACAGCATCCGGGACTGGGGCAGCAGTAGGAGAAGTACCTGCCGCCGGAAAGGCAGAGCGCCTCGTACACGGGCATATCACGCGCGCCGCAGGCCGTCCTCAGCAGCTGGGCGAGTGGCCGGAGCCGATCGGCGACCGCACGCTCCGTCCCGTTCTCCTCGGGGTCCTGACAGAGGTAGAGCACCGCGCCGTCGGGGCGCCCCCCGCGAGCGGCGGAGCCCTCATCGAGGCACTGCGCAAGGTGGGCGGCGACCGTCTGCCACTCCCCGGGGTCGGCAGGAATCTCGAGCCGGATACGACCGCCGAACCGGCTCTCCTCACCGTGTACCGCGACCAGCACCACGGAGTCGTCGGGATGGAAGCCGAGAAGGTAGGGCAGCGCGTCGGCAAGCTGCGCGGGACCGCGCAGGGAGACCTGCGCGACCGGGTCGGTGGGCGGACTGTCGGGTGCGGATCCCCCGCTGTGATGTGTCATGCCCTGACTGTGCCCGAGAGGCCCCGGCCTCTGCTCTGCGTCGTCCACAGGCACGGGATCTCATACGATCAAGGGATCAGGGTTGACTCCGACAAGACGGGGACCGTCTCGTCGGAGCCTTCGTCGACGAACGCCTGTGACGTAGAGGATCGGGGACCAGCCGGTACCGGGGATCGCGGTATCGGCCGCAGTCAGCGCGGGTTCATGCGGGTGGTGACCCCTGTTCGCGGCTGAGGGGAGGGCCCGGTCCAGAGGCCGGGTCACAGGCCGAGAACGTCCCGCACGGCAGTGGTGAGGATGCGGGGACCGTTCTGGGTGAGGACCGACTCGGCATGGAACTGTACGGAGGCGAAGTGGGGGCCACGCAGGGCGTACACCTCACCGTCGGCCGGGTTGTGGCTCACCTCGACGAGCCCGACACCAGGCACCTCTCGTTTGTCCTCCCTGCTCCAGGCGGCGAAGGTGTTGTAAAAGCCTACGCGTTCGGGTGAACCGAACAGGTCGATCAGCTTCTGGACCCCCTGGTTGGGGGTCTCCAGCGGGAGGACCTCGAGTCCGAGAGCGAGACTGAGCGCCTGGTGGCTCAGGCACACGGCGACGAACGGCGCGTGCCGCGCCAGCAGTGTGTGCACTGCTGCGTGCAGGTGCCGCATCCTCGAGTTGCCCCTCTCCCCCGGATCGCCGGGTCCAGGACCGAGGACGACCAGGTCCCAGTCGTCCAAGGAGTACTCCTCGTCGAAGCGCCGGACCGTCACCACCAGTCCCGTGGCCTGGAGTTGATGCTTGATCATGGAAGTGAAGGTGTCCTCGGCGTCCACCACAAGAACCCGCAGACCGGCGAGCAGGGACTCACTCTCCTTCGCCACCCGGTCAGCTTCGTCACGGAGCCAGAAGTCGGCGAGGGAGGCGTTGCGGTGCTCCAGAGCCGCTCTGACCTGAGGATGCTCGGCGAAGCTGGCGCTACGGCCGGGGTCCAAGGCTGCCACCAGGCCGTCCGTCTTGGCGCGGGTCTCGGCTGTCTCGGCGCCCGGGTCCGAGTGACGCACCAGGGTCGAGCCGACGCCGATCCCCAGACGACCCGCCTCGCTGATGGCGGCGGTGCGGATGAGGATGGCCGAATCCAACGCCGGCTGGCCCGCCCCGTCGCGTCCGATGAGGGCGGCCACACCGCTGTAGTAGCCGCGCCCCTGCGGCTCGTACCTGTTGATCACCCGGCAGGCGCTCTCCAGGGGAGATCCGGTCACGGTCGGCGCGAACATGGTCTCGCGCAGGATGTCCGCAGCGCTCCGTGTGGTGTGCCCCTCGATGAGGTACTCGGTGTGTGCGAGACGGGCCATCTCCTTGAGATAGGGGCCGACCACACGGCCGCCCTTCTCGCAGATCCGGGCCATCATCTTCAGTTCCTCGTCAACGACCATGTAGAGCTCATCGGCCTCCTTGCGGTCGGCGAGGAAGTCCATGACGCCCGCCAGGGTGGGTCCTTGGGGCGGATAGGGATACGTACCGCTGATGGGGTTCATCACGGCCTTGCCCTTCTCCACGCTGATGTGCCGCTCGGGTGTGGCGCCGACGAAGGTGCGCTCGCCGGTGTGAATGAGGAACGTCCAATAGGCACCCGCCTCCCGTTGCAGCAGCCTGGAGAAGAAGGTCAGCGCGCTGTACGGACCGTAGTCGGTGATGTCCGCGACGAACGAGCGCTTGATGACGAAGTTCGCGCCCTCACCCGTACCGATCTCCCGGCCGACGACGACACGGACGATCTCCTGGTAGGACTCGTCGTCCACGTCGAAGTGGCCGCCGCTCAGGGTGATCGGTACCTGCGGCATCCGGGCCAGCGCGTCGGGCAGGCTCACCTGCTGCTGCTCCGTGATGTCCAGCGCGATCAGCGGGGCGCCGTCGTCGGGGACGACGAAGCCGCGCTCGGCGATCTGCCGGTAGGGAATGACCACGAGGAGCTCGTGGTGCGCACGGCCCTCGTGCACCGACCCGTCCGGCAGCGGGAGGTCGGCGAGGATCGCGGGTTCGGTGACCTCTCCGACGACTACGTCCAGGTTACCGGCGCCCGCAGCCTCAGGACGGTACAGCAGAGCGTACGCGCCCGGCGGGTCGGCGAGGACCCGGGTCAGCAGGTCGCCTTCGTCTGCTGTGGTGGCCGATGTGGATGCGCTCATGCAAAAATCTCCTTCGCGGTGAGGACCACTGCGCACCGTTCGGCGGCGTAGTCCATCGCCATGCGGTGGTACTGCGCGGAGAAGTCGGCGACAGCGTCGGCGACGAGGAACGGCTGAATATCGTTGGTGAACGCCTCGACGGCAGTCATGAGGACCCCGACGTGGGCGTACACGCCACAGAGGATCAGCTGATCCCGGCCGCTCGCCCGCATGCGTTCCAGCAGTGGCGAGTTGAAGAACGCGCTGTAGCGCCACTTGGTCAGCTCCCAGTCGCCGTCCGCGCGTGCCAGCTCGTCGATCACCTCGCGGTCGGTCGGCTCCGCACGCATCCCCGAGCCCCAGAAGTCCGCGAGCAGACCCCGCTGCTCGGCCGTCATGCTGCCGGGCTGGGCCGTATAGGCCACCGGAACGCCGAGAGTGGCACAGCGGTCGCGCACCGCCGCCGCGTTGTGCACCAGCCAGGAGCGGACGCTCGCAGGGAAGGGCGCCAGAAAGTACCGCTGCATATCGTGAACGAGCAGCACCGCGCGGGCCGGTTCGGGCGTCCACCGGGCAGTATTGGCGGGCAGTCCGCCCGTGGTGGGCATCGGGTAGGGCTCGATAGGGGGTATTCCAGGCATGGCTTCGCTTCCGGTTCCTGTCTCGAATGGCTCGTGGGCCTCACAGCGGCGCCCGTTCCTGGCGGAGACCACCGCGACGGCCCTTCCTGGGTTGGGCTACGGGTCGCTCAAGGTGGCAGGGGCAGTCGCCGCCGTGGCCGTAGCGCTTCGGCCGGCGACATCCGGGCACCTGAGGAACGGACGCACCGTGGGTGACCAGGGCCCCACGGGCGTCCGGCTCCGTCTGCGGCCACGGATGCGACCACGTCCCGGTGCGCCGAGTGGCCGCACAGCGCCGGACGTGCGGCACCCGGGCGGTGCGACCGGGTCAGCCGGAGAGACCGCCGTTGATCTCGACGACCTGACCGGTGAGGTAGGCCGCCCGGGCAGAGACCAGGAACGAGACCAGGTCGGCGACCTCCTGCGGCGTACCGGTCCGGCCAAGCGGGATGTTGGCGAGGTGGCGCTCGGTGACCTCCGCGGACAGGCCGGCCGTCATGTCGGTGTCGATCAGGCCGGGGGCCACGGTATTGGCCCGGATTCCGTAACGGCCGCACTCTTTGGCCAGTGACCGGGTGAGACCGATGATCCCTGCCTTCGAGGCCGAGTAGTTGGTCTGCGTGGCACTGCCGTGCACTCCGGCGATTGAGGACAGCGTGACGATCGCACCGCAGCGGCGCTTCATCAGCGCGAACACGGTTGCCCGGCAGACGTTATAGGTGCCGTTGAGATTCGTGTCCACCACCCCGTGCCACTCTTCCTCGGTCATCAGGGCAAGCGGCCGGTCCCGGGTGATTCCGGCCGAGGTGATGACGGCCGACAGCGGGCCGACCTCCTTCTCGACCCCGGTGACGAACTCCTTCACCTGCGCGAACTCGGCGACGTCGACCTGCCGATGATGGACGCGGGCACCCACCGCCTCGGCAGCCTTGGCCGCGGCCTCGGCGGCGACGGAATCGGAGCGATAGCAGAACGCGATGTCGTAGCCGTCCTCGGCGAGCCGGACGACGACGGCGCGCCCGATGCCCCGGGATCCTCCGGTCACCAGCGCCACCGGGCGGGCGGCTCCGGCGGACTGCCGGCCCGTGTCGGTGCCGTTCACGTCGCGGACTCGGTGCCCAGACCGGCCTTGACAAGTTCGCGTACGAGCCGGAAATAGCCCATCTCGGTCAGCTGCGACTCGTCAATCTTCACGCCGTAGCGCTCCTCGATCCGCACGGCGATCTCCAGCGATATCAGCGAGTCGACCTCGAGGTCCTCCTTGAAGCGCGCCTCGTCGGTCACTTCCTCGACGGGCAGTTCCAGTGCCCCTGCGACGACAGCGCGCAACTCTTCGACGTCGAGCGGCCTGTCGGTGTGGTCGGCCATGCGGTGACTCCTCATCTGGTTGGGTGGGGCAGGATCAGGTAGTACGCCGGGGGCCGCTGAGGAACACCGCGGCGACGGCGTCGTCCTCGGGACCCCCGCAGGTGGCGAGTGCCGTATGGCCGGCATGCTCGTCGAAGTACGCGACGGCGGCAGCAGCCTGGAGCAGCCCGAGCGCGCCGGAGCAGAGGCCGAGCGACTCGGTCGGGTCGAGGACGGAGTCGGCCCGGACGGAAGACCGGGCGGTCGCGTCGTCCCCCACGGTCTCCTCGGCGACCTGACGGTCGACCAGCCACAGGTCGACGGCGGGCCCGGGGCCATCCTCGTCCGCCCGGGCCTGGCCGGGTCCGCCGACCCGGGCGGCGGTGACGGCCGCGATCAGGCTCTCCCTGCGCGCGCAGCCGGCCACGGTGGCACGCACCCGGGCCCCGCGTTCGGCTGCACGGGAGGCCGACTCGATCACGAGCGCGACCGCGCCGTCCAGGGCCGCTGCGCCGAGGAGCTTGGCGACGGCGTCGCCGTCGGGCTCCACGCCGATCACCACGGCCGTCTCGGCGCGCCCTGCGACGATGAGGGCCCGAGCCCAGTAGAGGGCGTCCAGTCCGCTGGTGGGGCCGTTGCACAGGGTGACGTTCGGACCGCGCAGCCCGTGGGCCATGGCGACCGATCCGGCGGTCACGTTGCTTGAGGTCTGCGGCAGCCCGAGCGGGCCGAGACCGAGCACGGTGTCCCGGGCGATGATGTCGGCAAAGGAGCAGACGCTGTCCAAGATGCCGAAGTTACTGCTGACGACGACGGCCGTGGAGTCGCCGTGGCCGGTGTAGCCATCGTCGCCGAGCAGTCCCGCGTCCCGCAGGGCGGGCGCGGCGGCACGCAGTGCGAGCCGGGAGGCGCGGTCCTTGTGCCGCAGGTCACGCCCGAGGAGTCCGGTACGAGGATCGAAACCGCCCTCGCGGATGGTGCCCAGCAGCTCATCGGGCAGAGTGAGTCCTGGTACGGCCAGGCCCACGCCGGTGACGACGGCCTCGCGGTGGGCGGGCGCCGACGACGGGGGGTATGCGGTGGTCATCTTGCTGCCTCCAGGATTGCGGCGGCGTTGATCCCACCGAAGCCGAACGCGTCGATCTGGGCGAGCGTCAGGTCCGCGGTGGCGGCCTCGTCGCGCACCAGCCGCAGCCCGGTGGCCTCCTCGATGGGGTCGACGAGACCGAGTACAGGCGGCACCTGGCCGCGCTGCAGGGCGATCGCCGCCATGGCCAGACTCAGCAGACCGGAGCCACCGAGGGTGTGTCCGGTCATCGACTTGATGGCGGTCATCAGCGGTCCGCTCCGGGCGGGGAACATCCGGGACAGCACCGTGGCCTCGGTGGAGTCGTTCTTCGGGGTACCGCTGCCGTGCAGCATGACGAGGTCGAGGTCCTGCGGTCCGACCTGTGCCCGCCGGTGTGTCTCACGCAGCACGCGGGTGATGCCCTGCGGGTCGGGGGCCGTGGAGTGGTGAGCGTCGCAGTTCACGCCGACCGCGCGCAGCCGCGCGTGGACCCGGCTGCCGGGACCGGCAACACGAGTGAGTACCACCGCGACGGAGCCCTCGCCCATCAGCATGCCGCAGTGCGAACGGTCGAACGGGCGCAGAGCCTCGGGCACCTCGTTCTGGACCCGGTCGAGGGTACCGAATGCGCTCTCCCCGATGGAGTCCGTCCCCGCCACCACCACGGTGTCGGCCTCGCCCAGCTCGAGCAGGTCGGTGGCCATGGCCAGCGCGTAGAGCGTGGCGGCGCAGGCGTTGGCGAAGGTGTACGTGCGGGTAGCGCCGTAGCGCTCGCGCAGGGCGGTGCCGAAGTGGAGCGCGCGGGGGTCCAGGGCTGCACCGTGACGCCACCACAGTTCGGCGCTGCGCTGCTCCTGGAGAGTGGTGCCGACCAGAACGGGAACGTCGGTGAGGTCGCCGGAGTGGCCGGCGTCGGCTAGGGCCTGGTCGATCGCCGCGACGAGCCAGCGGGTGGCCCGCCCCGGCTCGTCGATGCCGGGACGAGCGCGGTCGGTGATCTCGTACGCCTGCCGTGCGCGGTACTTGTCATGGTCGAAGGCCTGGAGAGCGCCCAGTCCGTCGCGACCGGCGCACAGCGAGTCGAAGATCCCGGACGGGGTGTCGCCCACACAGGCAACGGCTCCCATCCCGGTGATGTCCCACGTCATTTTGCCTGCTCCCGAAGTAGGTGAGCGGCCACCTTGCCGGTGGTCGTGGTGGGCAGCGCGTCGACGAATTCCATCCGCTCCGGACGTTTGTAGGACGCGAGGCCGACGCGGATACGGGACCGCACCGCGCGGCGGACGGTGTCGTGGTCGGCGTCATCCGTGACGAGGAATGCCACAGCGCACTCCAATCCGTCGGCGTCGCGGGAGGCGACCACAGCGCAGTTGCGGACCCCCTCGACTTCACGCACCACGGTCTCGATCTCGGCAGGGGCCACCTTGTATCCGCCCAGGTTGAGGACGTCGTCGACGCGGCACAGATGGGTGAGACCGCCGTCGGTGTCCCGGCGGACCAGGTCGCCGGTGTAGGCGCCCCCGTCCGCGAACGTGAGCCGATCGGCGTCGGGACGGTTGAGGTAGCCCAGCGAGACGGAGGGACCCGCGATGTGCAGGCGGCCCTCGATACCGTCGGGCACCGGTTGGCCGTCTTCGTCGCGAACGGTGGCGGTGACACCGGGAACGGGCCTTCCCATGCGTCCGGGCATCGGGCGGTCCGGCGGGGTGGCGACGACGACGTGCATGAGTTCGGTGGCGCCGAAGCAGTTCACCACGGGTGCGCCGAAGGTGTCCTGAATCCGGAGATAGAGGTCGGCCGGGCAGTTCTCGCCCGCGGTCAGGCACAGACGCAGCGCGGCCACGGCCTCGTCGCCGGGGCGCAGAACATCGGGCAGGGCCGCGTAGAGGCGCGGTACGGAGCACAGGACCGTCGGGCGGTGGCGGCGCAGGGCGGCACCGACGACGCGCACGTCGACCGCCCCGCTGATCAGGACGGCGGTTGCGCCGGCGTCGAGAGTGCACAGGACGGAGCTGCCGAAGCCGTAGCCGAAGGACATCCGGGCGGTGGACAGCACAATGTCGTCGGCACGCAGGGCGATCTGGCCACCGAAGCCGTCGAGCATGGCGGTGATTCCGGCGGCGGAGTGCTGAACGCCCTTGGGCATGCCCGTACTGCCGGAGGTGTACTGGATGAGAGCGGCCCGGTCGGCGCGGTGCACTGCGGGCACCTCGGCGAGGTCGGGACGGTGGGCAGTGGTGGGGCCGCCGCCGCGCAGGCCGGCGCGGACCTCGTCGCCGGTGAGCAGGACGCGGCCCTCGGGTATCCGGGCCGGGGCGGTGTCCAGGTGGAGGACCCCGGCGACGCAGTCGGCGGCGATGAGCTCCCGGTCGGCCTCGCCCAGCATGGGGCTGACCGGGACGGGCACACAGCCGTGCCACCAGAGTCCGAGGATCGCGGCAACGGTGGCCACCGAGTCCCCGGCGACGACTACGGCCCGCGTGCCGGAAAGCACCCCGAGTGCCTTCAGTGCTCCGGCGTACCCCCGGGCCGCCTCGTACAGGTCGCGGTAGCTGATCTCACCGAGATCGGGATCAGCGTAAGCGATCCGGTCGCCGTGACCAGCCGTGAGGTGACGACCGACCAGCCGCCGCACCAGGTCGGTACCGCCAGGGGCCACGCCTGGACCGGTGCCGACCGGGGTCCCTGCGGCTCGCTGCGAAGGGGCGAGGTCCGCAGGGGGGAGGGCGACCGGGTGCGCGCTCGGGACGCGGTGGGCGTCCGGGAGCTCCTTCCCCGGTGGCGCCGGGACGAGCGGGCCGTCGGCGAGCAGGCCGGCGGCGTCGAGGATGCTGTCGACGGCGGCGAACTCCTCGTCGGCGAGCATGATGCCGAAGGTCCGCTCGATACGCGCGGCGATCTCGACCTTCTCCAGGGAGTCCAGCTTCAAGTCTTGCTGGAAGGAGGCGTCGGCGGCTACCTCGGCAAGGTCGATTTCGAGAAGGGTCGCCACGATGTGGCGCAACCGCTCCACAGCATCAGCTATCCGCTCAGGCGGCACGGGCGCGCTCCTTGTCGGGCTGTAGGACGGCCGGTTGCACGGCTCCCCGGGGAGTTCCGGAGAGCCGTCAGGACCGTAGCCGACACGCATTCGGCACGTCAGCGACTACGTCGGAGTCCGTCAAGTCCGCTTCAGAGGGAGTCCGTTCGCGCCGGGGCGGGGGTAGCTCCGGGCTCCGACGCCGCGTCGTGGCGTACCTGCGCCGACCTGACGCACTTTCCGCACTGCGCTGGCAGCGGCCGGGTGCACACCCATAACTTGCCGTGGACGAGCTGTCCGGTGCCGCGCGCATGGCTGGCCGAGTTCTGACGTCCACCGAAAGATTTCTCCGATCGAAGCCAGGTGATCTCATCCCGCTCACGCCCAGAACGATGCTGTCCACGGAAGCGCGCCAACGTCTCGCGGAACTTCCAGGTCTCGGCGGCGGCAATGCCTGGCGGATCGCCGTCGAGACGAATACAGCTGCGGACCTGCCGGTGCTGCTCGCAGACAAGCCGCTCGTCGACCCGGACGGGGCGTTGCGGTCGGAGTTCAGCCTCCGCGAGCTCGACGCCCTGGCCGACGCGTGGTCTGCCTGGTACCTGGATCGGAGCGTGGGGCCGCGCGACCGGGTCGGCGTGTTCCTGGCGGACACGTTCGCGTACCAGGTGCACCTCACGGCGTTGGCCCGGATCGGCGCGATCGGCGTGCTGATCAACGGCCGCATGCTGCCCGAACTCGCCCTCGGGCTGCTCCGGCGCACCGGTGCCGTCGGTCTGTTCACCGACCGGGAGCGCTTCGCCCTGCTCGCCGGTCGCGAGCGCGAGCTGCCCGAGCTGCACTGGACCGCCCTGGACGAGGAGGTGGGTGTGCTGGGCGCCCGCGCCCCGCGGTCCTCGGACCTGTTCCGGCACGACGACGACGATGCCGTCGTCATCTGCCACTCGTCCGGGACCACCGGTGCTCCCAAGCCGGTGATCTGGACCCACCGCCAGAGCGTCTCGGGCGCTTGCTACCGGCTCGTCAACCACCCGGAGCCGGAGGACGTCCGAGTGCTCGCCGGCGCACCGCAGTCGCACTCCAGCGCCATCGCTTTCACCTATTACTCGCTGCTCGCCGGGGTGCCCACAATCGGCTGGTCCGACCCGACCGGCCCAGGCATCGCCCAGGGCTGCGCCACCCACCGCCCGACCGTCGTCCTGGCCTTCAACGAGGCCCTCTCACACCTTGCGACGCACGATCCCGAACCGGCGGACTTCGAATCCGTCGAGGTGTGGGTGAACCTCGGGGACTGCGGCCACGACGCGCACATGCGCCGGCTCATGGCGCTGGGGCGCACCAGGTCCGGTGACACGTGCGTGGCCGGGTCGATCATCGACGACGGCCTGGGCTCCTCCGAGCTGGGCTGGGCCGCGCTGCGCAGGGTCCTGACCAAGGACTCCCCGGCCCGCGCCCGCCACCTGGGCACCCGCGTGCCGATCGCCGAGGTGGCGGTGCTGAACGTGGACGGCTCCGAGGCGGGTCCGGACGAGGTCGGCCTGCTCGGTGTGCGCAGCGAGTCGGTGGCTCACGGCTACTGGAACGACTCCGACACCACCTACCGGTCGATGCTCTCCGGTTACTGGCTCTCCGGAGACCTGGTTCGTCGCTCAGCCGAGGGTGAGTATTTCCACGTGGACCGGGCCGTCGACCGGATCCGCACCGACACGGGTGACGGCTACTCGGCTCTGATGGAAGAGGAACTCCTGCTCGGAATAGAGGAGTTGGCTGACTGCTCGGTGAT
The DNA here is from genome assembly GCA_000497405.1 of Streptomycetaceae bacterium MP113-05. Classification (GTDB taxonomy): domain Bacteria; phylum Actinomycetota; class Actinomycetes; order Streptomycetales; family Streptomycetaceae; genus Streptomyces. Next base: position 362,463 of record KI547039.1, read on the forward strand.
AGCCGGGCAGGAGCGCGGGCGCACCGTGCCGGTGGCTCTGGTGACGCTCCGCCAGGAGGTCGCAGCCGCAGACCTGCTGCAGCGGGCGAACGCCGTCCTGGAGAGTGCCGGCCAGCCCTCGCTTGCCCTGCTGGAGATCGCTCCCTCCCCCGAAGACGTCCCTCTCGGCCCCACCGGCAAGGTGCTCAAGCGCCAGCTGCGCGAGAAGTACTGCGCACTGGAGGACTACCAGCCGGCCGGCCCGGGGACGGTGGCCGTCGCCAACGGCACGAAGGCGGCGAACGCATGACCGCCCCCTCCGCCGCGGTTCCCGGGCCGGGGGCCCCGGCGGGGATCATGCCGACCGGCCCCTCCGAGTCGACCGTGGCCTGGATCAACGAAGCCGGAGCCGAGACCCTCGCCGGCCGGATGGGCGTGGCTTTCCTGGAGGCCACCCCCCAACGGGTCGTTGCGACCATGCCGGTGGCCGGCAACACACAGTTGCAGCGAATACTGCACGGCGGGGCTTCGGCGGCCTTCGCGGAGTCCCTGGGATCACTGGGTGCGGCCCTTCACGCCGGTGAGGGGCGCATGGCCCTCGGGGTGGACCTCAACGCGACCCACCACCGGCCCGTACGCTCGGGCACGGTGACGGGTGTGGCAACGGCACTGCACCTCGGCGATTCCTCCGCCAGCTACGAGGTCGTCATCTCCGACGAGGCGGGCCGCCGGGTCTGCACGGCGCGAATCACCTGTGCCCTGCACGGCGGGCGTAGGCGCGATTGACGCAAAGGCATGCCTACGGGGCACTATGCGACCGGAGCCGATGAGACTGTTCTCACGCTCCCGGTCCTGCCAGGGAACACGGCCTCCGAACCAGCAGCCTGACACGCCATCGGGCCGCACAGACTCCCGAGGAATAGCCCCATGACCACCCTCCACGACCCTCACGAGCCTCACGAGACACTGACCGGGGCGCAGCCCGTACTGCGCACCGGACCGGTGCTCCTGGTGCTGTTATCAGCCATGTTCTTCGCCCAGTTCGACTTCTTCGTCGTGAACGTGGCCGCGCCCTCCCTGGAGAGAAGCATCCACGCCAGTCCCGCCGCGCTCGAACTCGTGGTCGGCGGTTATGCGTTCGCGTACGCGGCGGGGATGATCACCGGCGGCCGGCTCGGTGACGGATACGGCCACCGCCGCATGTTCGTCATCGGCACACTCGCCTTCGGGCTGACCTCGCTGCTGTGCGGGATGGCGAATGCCCCCGGGCAGCTGATCGCCGCCCGGCTCGCCCAGGGGCTCGCCGGAGCGTTCATGGTTCCACCGGTGCTCGCCGTCGTCACGGCCTATTTCCCGGACGAGAAGAAGCCCCGCGCGATGGCCTGGTATGGCGTCGCCGCCGGTCTGGGCTCCATCGCCGGCCAGGTATTCGGCGGCGGGCTGGTGGCTTCCGACTTCGCCGGTCTCGGCTGGCGCACCATCTTCCTGATCAACGTGCCGTTCTGTCTGGTCATCGCGTTCGCCGCGATGAAGGTGCTGCCTGCCCACACCCGCCGCGAGAGGGTCGGCCTGGACCCGGTCGGCGCCGTCGGCGTCTCGCTCGCCCTGGCCCTGCTCCTGGTCCCGCTGACCACGGGTCACGCCTCCGGCTGGCCGGCCTGGACCTGGATCAGCATGGCGCTGGCGATCCCGGTGGGCGCCGTCACCCTGTGGTGGGAGCGGGCTCTCGCAGCCCGCGGCGGCAACCCGGTGCTCGTCATGTCCCTGTTCCGCAGTGATTCCTTCCGCGGCGGCGTGATCGCCAGTGTGGCCTTCATGGTCTACTTCGGCAGCTTCATGTTCACGCTGACGCTACTGCTGCAGTCCGGGTTGGGACTTGACCCGCTGGAGGCGGGCCTGGTGTTCTCGCCCATGGGTGTGATGTTCACGGCCACCTCGATGGTGGGCGGCCGGCTCATCGCACGGTGGGGCATGAACGCGCTGGTGGTCTCCGGCGGGGTGACCGCGCTCGGCCTGTCGATGCTGGCCCTGCGCCTGGTAGCGATCGACACCGACACCGGCCTGCCGTGGGTGGTTCTCTGCCTGTGCCTGATCGGCGGCGGCAACGGGGTGGTACTGCCCGCACTGTTCGGCGCGGCCCTCACCACGGTCCGTCCGCAGGACGCCGGCACGGCCTCAGGCATCCTCACCACCAGCCAGCAGTTCGCCAGTGCCGCCGGTGTCGCGGCCATCGGCGCCCTGTTCTTCGCCATGGCGGGCGGGAACGCCACGGGTCGCGACTGGTCGGTCGCGATGGCCTGGGCGACCGGTGTGAGCTTGCTACTCGTCCTCGTAGTGATGGCGACGACCTGGACGTTCAAGCGCTTCAGCCCGGCGCCCTCCCGCACCTGACCTCGCCGGGACGGGGCGACCCGTCCCGGCTCCCTCCCCACTCCGAGAGATGACACGTATGTGTGGCATAGCAGGATGGGTCTCCTTCGACCCGGACGTACCCGTCACGGCTGACGTCGCACAGGCGATGACCGCGACCATGATCTGCCGCGGGCCGGACGCCGAGGGCCTGTGGACCACCCCGTCAGTGGCTCTCGGCCACCGACGCCTGGCCGTCGTCGACCCGGCCGGCGGCAGCCAGCCGATGTTCTTCGAACGCGACGGCGAGGTGGTGGTCGGCCTCAGCTACAGCGGCGAGGTGTTCAACTACCGCGAGTTGCGCCAGGAACTGCTCGGACGTGGTCACACCTTCCGTACCGCCAGTGACACCGAGGTCGTCCTGCGCGCCTACCTCGAGTGGGGCGAGGGCGTCGCCGAGCACCTCAACGGCATGTACGCCTTCGCTCTGTGGGACACCCGGACCGAGGAACTGTTCCTGGTCCGTGACCGCATGGGCGTCAAGCCGCTCTACTACCAGCCACTTCCCGGCGGCTTGCTCTTCGGTTCGGAGCCCAAGGCGATCCTGGCCCATCCCCGGGTACGGCCCGCGATCGACGCCGAGGGCTTCGCCGAACTCCTCGGCTTCACCAAGACCCCCGGCCACGCCCTCTACAAGGGGATGTACGAACTGCGCCCCGGCCACACCCTGCGGATCGGCCGCGGCGGCATCTCGGTGCGCCGCTACTGGGCGGTAGAAGCGTACGAGCACACCGACGACCTGGACACCACGATCGCCCGGGTAAGGGAACTGCTGGAGGACATCGTTGACCGCCAGATGGTGGCCGACGTACCCGTGGGGACCCTACTCTCCGGCGGGCTGGACTCCAGCATCATCACCGCGCTGGCCGCCCGCCGCAGGACCGCCCCGGTCAAGTCCTTCGCCCTCGACTTCGCCCGGCACGCCGACGACTTCCGGGCCGATGACTGGCGCGGCACACCCGACGCCCCGTTCGCGGAACTCATGGCCCGGCACGTCGGCTCCGACCACCAGGTGGTCTCCCTCCGGTCCCAGGCGCTGCTGGACACCACGGCCCGCGAGGCGGTCATGCGCGCCCGCGATCTGCCGTTCGACCTCGGGGACGGCGACACCTCGCTCTACCTGCTCTTCAAGGAGGCGCGCAAGCACTGCACCGTGGCCCTGTCCGGCGAGTCCGCCGACGAGGTGTTCGGCGGCTACCGGTGGTTCAACCATCCCGAAACAGTCGCAGCGGACACCTTTCCCTGGCTCGCGCCGCCGTTCGGTACGGGCATCGCCGGACCCGGCAGCGGCGCGGGTGAGTCCCTCATCAGCCGCGGCCTGCTGACAAAGATCGACCTCAAGGGATACCGCAGCCAGCGCTACCACGAGGCCCTCGCCGAAGTGCCCCACCTGCCCGGCGAGTCCACTTCCGACCGGCGGATGCGGGAGATCGGCTACCTCCATCTGACGCGCTTCCTGCCATGGATGCTCGACCGCAAGGACCGGGCCAGCATGGCGGCCAGCCTGGAAGTCAGGGTGCCGTTCTGCGACCATCGTCTGGTGGAGTACGTCTTCAACACCCCTTGGGCCATGAAGTCCTTCGACGGCCGGGAGAAGAGCCTACTGCGCGCTGCCACGCGTGACCTGCTACCGACGGAGATCTCCGACCGGGTCAAAGCGCCGTACCCGATCACCCGGGACCCGCTGTACCTCGAAGGGCTGCGGACCGCCCTCAAGCGCGTGACGGACGGCCCCGCCGCGCCGGTGCGCGAACTGCTGGACGAGGAGGCGCTCGCCGCTGCCACTGCCGACGACCCGCAGCCGGGCTATCGGACCGGCACCGAGCTGGTCCTCGCGCTGGACTTCTGGCTGCGCACCCATGACGTCGACCTGGAGCTCTGAGCGTTTCGCAGGCCAGCATTCCAGCGACGGCGGGCCGAGGGCCTGACGGGCGGCCCGCCGTCCGGGCGTCAGACGCCGAGCGTGGCACCGCCGTCGACCGTGAGCTCGTGCAGGGTGATGTGGCCGGCCTCGTCGGACAGCAGGAACAGGACGGCGTTCGCGACATCCCGGGGGACGGCCACCTTGCCCAGCGGAATACCCCCCTTGTACGTTTCGAGAGATCCCTCGACCGTGGCTTTCCAACTGCTCTCGTCCTCGCCCTCCCACATCCCGGTGAGCATCGGGGTGTCGGTTGAACCGGGCGCTACGACGTTGCAGCGGATCCCGTACCGGGCCACCTCCAGGCCCAGGCTCTTGGTGAACAGCGTGGCAGCTGCCTTGGAGGCGCAGTAGGCCGCCATCCCGGTCCGGGCCACCAGGGCCGCGTTGGAGGCCACCGTGACGATGGCCCCCCCGCCCCCGCGCGCGACCATGGCGCGGACCACGGCCCGGGACACATGGAAGACGCCGTCGGCGTTCACACCGAAGGTCGTCCGCCAGTCCTCGTCCGTGAGGTCGAAGACCGGTTTGAAGCGCATCACCCCGGCGACGTTGACCAGGTAGTCCAGCGGTCCGAGGCTGGTCTCCGCAGCGGCCACCACCGCATCCACCTCGGTGCTGTCGGCGACATTCGCGGGAAACGGCTCGATCCGACGCCCTTCTGCAGTCAGTGCGTCGACCGTCTCGCGCAGCCGCCCGGCGTCCCGGTCGACGGCCGCCACGCGAACCCCCCGGTCGGCCAGTACCTCGACGACGGCGCCGCCGATACCGCCTGCCGCACCGGTGACCAGAGCAACCTTGTTCTGCATGAGCATCTCCAAGCTGGGTGGAATGATTCGAGTTTCGCGGGGAGCCGGACTCCGAGGTGCGGGACCTGCTGTCCTGCGGCCGCCGAGGGAAACAGCGGCCGGCCCTTCACGACGCCCCGGCTTCTGAAGGGCCACGGAGACGGGACCGTCCGTACCGGCACGGCGACGAGGCCGTCCGGACTCACAGAATCGGACAACTTCGATGAGACGGAACGGAAGGGCGAACGAGGGCCGAGATGTCCGGCGCGGCGGACAGGGGCCGACAGCTCCCGGCTTACCGCTCCGCATCGTGATCGGCGCCTACAGCACCGGGCGGCACCAGACGTGGCCGAAAAGGCACGGACCGCGGCCCCCTTCCGACAGTTACATGCTCTTGTCATGATCCCGGCGCATCTGACAGTTCTCAGGAGGAGGACGGGAGAGCCGGGAGGAGGGGGAGATCACCGGGATGGAACGCAGCATCCTCACCATCCTGGAACTGCTGGCCGAAGGTGCTCCAGCCGAACGGCTCGAGACCTTCGCTGCCCGTGCCCGCGGCAACAGCGACGTGCGGAGCCTGACGGTCGTCGAGGAGGGAGTACGGCTCGGTCGGGCCCTCCACGAACGGCACGAACTGCGGCGCCAGCGTGAGGCCGGGCTGTCCGCCCTCGTCAGCATCGCACTGGAACTCACGTCGCCCGTCGACCTGTGCTCCCTCCTCGGCGTCATCACCCGCCGGGCACGCCTGCTGCTCAGGACCGACCTGGCCTGCGTAGGACTCCCCGGCGCGGAAGGCAGCCCGTCGGTCGTCCGCGCTGCGGACGGCCACGTGTCTGCGTTCACCATCGGCCTCGCCCTGCCCACCGTCGCCGACATCGGCAACGCCGCGGTCACCGGCGCGATCCCGGTCTGGACCCCGGACTACCTGCACGACGACCGCCTCCGGCACAGTGCCGAGCTCGATTCGGCGGTCGCGGCTGAGGGAGTTCGTGCGGCGCTGGTGGCGCCGCTGGGACGCGACGGATCGACCGGCGCCCTCTACCTCGCCGATCGCAGCCCCCGTCACTTCACACACGAGGAAATCTTCCTGACGGGACTGCTCGGCGAACTCGTCGGCACCGCAGTGGAGAAGGTCACGGCACTGGAACGGGCGCGCACCGAGCTGTCCGCACTCGACACCCGGTACGAACAGTCGGAGGGGAAACTGCGGACCACCGCCGATCTGCGGGACCTGCACCATCGCCTCATCGGGCGGGCCCTCGACGGGGTGGCCCCGTCCGCGTTGGCCGAGGCCGCCGCTGCCCGGACGGGCGGTGTGCTGCGGATCCTCGCCACCGACGGCTCGGTACTCGACGCCACCGGCGGCGCCTCCACCTGGGGCGACGACGAGAGTGACGGGCCTGCCGCGGCGGCCGCCCACACCGCAGGTCGCCCCGTCGCCCTGGGCGAGGGCAGGTGGGCCGCCCCGGTCAGGGCCAGGGGCACTGGCCTCGGCACGGTCCTGCTGCGACAGAACCGCCCGGTCACCGACACCGACGTACAGGTGCTGGCCATCCTTGCCGAGGCGCTGGCCGTCCTGCTCCTCGGAGGTGGGGCCGGGCCGTCCACAGCCCCGGTCCAGCGCCGTGACGGCCACTTGGACGACCTGCTCACCGGCTCCTCTCGGCTGGTTGAGCAGACCGGACGGTACCTCCCGGGCCCCGGACGACCGCACGTCGTCCTGGCGGCCCTGCCGAAAACCGATCAGCTGGGCGAGGCAGTCGCCTGGGCAACACTCCACGCCCGCCGCACCGGTGGTCTGGCGGGCGAGCGAAGCAGTCTGCTGGTTCTGGTCCTGCCCGGCACCGACCCGGGCCGCGCCGCCCGCGCCGTCATGGACGAACTGGTACCGCTGCTGGACGGCGCCGTGACGATCGCCGGAGCAGGCCCGGTGACCCACCAGGCCGCCACGTCGGCAGCGTTCGAGGAGGCCCGCCAGTGCCTCGACGCGATGATCGCCCTCGGCGCCACCGGCTGTGCCGCCTCCGCCCGCGACCTCGGCTTCTTCGGGGCACTGCTGTCCGGCAGCCGCGATGTCACCACCTTCGTCCACTCGGCGATAGGCCCCGTCCTCGACTACGACCGGCAGCGGTTCACCGAGCTGACCAAGACTCTGGAGGCCTACTTCCGTTCCGGCAGCAGCCCGACCTACGCCGCCCAGGAGCTCTTCGTCCACCCGAACACCGTCTGCCGCCGGCTGGCGCGAATCGGGAGCCTGCTCGGCCCCGACTGGCAACAGCCCGACCACAGGCTGAAGATCCAGCTCGCCCTCCGTTTGCACGGGATCCGGCAGTCCCTGATCGAGCGGCGCACCGGCGAGCGGGACGAGGGGGCCGGACGGCCCGGGTAGGAGCGGAGCCGAACTCCTGGCGAGCACCGCCACCGTGTGGGCGGCCGAGGCGAGCGTCACATGACGGTGCCAGCCGTTGTAGGAGCGTCCGGCAAAGTCCCGGACGCCGACTCGGTCGGCGATGTCGGCGAAGTCGCGTTCCACCCGCGCGACCGACCGGCTGAGCCGGAAGAGAGCGGCGGGAAGTTGGTGCACCAGATCGCTCAGCCACACCTCGGTCGGCCAGCGCCGACCCTTCGGCCCGGCGCCGACGAGGACTAATTCATCGCCTTCCCGGTGGGCGGCCGTAGCGGACGCACGCTGGGGCAGGACAACCCGGACACCTGCGACCAGGGTGCGGGCATCCTGACCGACTCCCTCTGCAGCCGGATTCAGGCGGTGTGGTTGCCCGAACATGCGGAGGATCCGGTGGGCCGGCAGTGTACTGTCGCGCTGTCCCGTGCGCCCAGCGCCCACCGGTGTCAGCGGGAGGGTGCGGCGCGCCCGGAGCATCATCGGGCCACCCACCGAGCGTAAGCGGTCCAGCAGCCCGGGGACGGCGAGTTCGCGCGCGTCCAGGACCACCGGACACGCCGATCGCTGCCAGCCGGGGGCCACCTCCAGGAACGTCTCGGCCACGCAATCACTCAGCGTCCCGCCGCCGGGACCCGGGGGTGAAGGCACCCGGGAGCCGTCCGCCGCCGCCCCGGGCAGATGCAACCGCCAATTGACGGGAGCGCTCAGCCGCGGCGACACCGCCCAGACACTCACCGCCTGCTGGGCGTTGAGCACCTGACCGAGGGCAGGTACGAAACGTCTGCCCACTCCCACGCTGTGCGTACCCGCCTTCGGAATCAGCACGGGGCGCACCACCCAGGCACACGGCGCGGCAAGTCGGTCCAGATAGCGGCAGAGTTCCTGCCGCACCGGTCTCCAGTCCCAGGTGGAACTGGAGACGAAGTGGTGCAGACCCTGCTCGGAGGCGGCACCATCGATCAGCGTCGCGATGTTGCGGATCGACTTGCGGCCCTGGGCGCGGAGCAGGCCCTGAATGTACTGAATCCCCCTGCGGCGCTGGTCGCTGCGGGGCAGCGAAGCGAACAGGGCGGATGTCAGCTCCTCGAGGACGACCTCGTGGGCTTGGCCCACGGCGTCCGGCCCGTGCGGCTCACGAGGCACGGCCGGGGTGCTGCTGTTCATGGAGGTCCTCCCAGGCGTGGTCACTGACGTGTCATCCGCACTGACGTCCGAGCGGCATCTCGGAACGGTAAGCAGTCGACTCGCACAGGGCCCAGGTGCATCGGCACACGCGCTGGCGGTGTCCCACAGTGATCGGACACTCATCTCTCTGTCGCCGGCGCCGATCCGGACACCAGCCCCGCATGTGGCATCACCATGCACAGGGGCTCCCCCACCACATCCCGCCCCTTTCTCCCCACTCCGCCCGGTTCCGCACGTCCTGCACGGTTGGACATGCCCGGAGGTATTGGTTCCGGCCGGGGGGGGCGAGCGTGCTCCCGGGGCATCCGCTGCGGATCGTCGATGCCGCCAGCGACGGAGCTCGGACCCGAACCGGCCGTCGCAGCAGACCGACAGCGGTCGCGTTGCGCCACTATCGCCCTGAGACGGGTGAACCCGAAGTCCCGCCCGGCGGGCGGTGCCCGGCGACCGTCCCTGCCCAGGAAGCCCCCGCTCGAAGTCCGTCTCGGACACGATCAGGGGACACGCACTCAGGGCGTGGCCTCGCGCCGGATACGCCAGAAGTCACCCGACCTCGTACGCCATTACTGGCGAGCGGACACACTACGGTCCGGCTCGCATTTCGCCGGTTCGGTAGGCGGGGCTCCGCTGTCGACCGTCCGCCAGTGCATCGAGCAGCAGAACCGCCCGCTGTGACCTGCGCATCAGAGCAGTTCCCAGAATCACCTCACCACCGAGCTGAAACCCGATGCACTGCGATGAGTCCCGGTAGCTCAGCTTGCAGCGAGGACCAAGGGCAGCACCTGCCCGCTGCAAGCCTGGCGGAGGAGACGAGCAGCAACGGCGAGGGTCCAGCCGGAGTCGGTGTAGTCGTCCACGAGCAGTACGGGGCCTTGAGTGCGCGTCAGCGCGTCGGCCAGTTCACCGGGGACGGCGAAGGCATCGGACAACGCTCGCAGGCGCTGAGCGGAGTTACTGCGATGTGCCATCTGCGCACCGTTCGTCCGAACGTACTCCAGGGTGCCCAGGAACGGCAGATGACCGACGGCGGCGATTCCCTGGGCGAGGGACCTGACCAGTTCCGGGCGGGCCCTGGAAGGAACAGCAACAACACCCGCCGGCCGAGCGATGGCGTCCGGGGCGTCCGAGCCCCAGCCGCCGGGCGAGCGCGCCCAATCGGCCAGGACCGCCACCGCGGCCCGGAGCACATCATCCGGCACAGGCTCATCAGAAGCATTCTCAGCCAAGAGGGGCCGCAGGCGGTTGCCCCAACCGATGTTCGACAACCTTCCCAGAGCCCGTCCGGTGGAGCACTGCTCGCCTACCGGAATACGGCCCTTGAGATCGATTCCCACAGCAGGCATACCCGTCGGCCACATGCGGCGCGGCGCGACCTCCACTCCGGGCCGGTCCAGCTCCTTCACCGCCCCCGAAACCGACGCCGCCGAGACAGAAACGGGTGCCCACGAACCAGCACAGTTGTCACAGCGACCACACGGAGCAGCCTCTTCGTCATCGAGTTGCCGACGCAGGAACTCCATTCGGCACTCGGATGTACGCACGTAGTCCCGCATAGCCTGCTGCTCAGCTGCTCGCTGCCGGGCCACCCACGCGTACCGCTCTGCGTCATACACCCACGGCTGGCCCGTGGAGACCCAGCCCCCCTTCACGCGCCTCACCGCACCGTCCACGTCGAGCACCTTCAACATGATCTCCAGACGAGTACGCCGAAGGTCGACCAGCGACTCCAAGGCCGGCACGGACAAGGGCCTCTCCGCATCGGCCAACGCCGACAGAGTCCCGCGCACCTGCGCCTCGGCCGGGAACGCAGTATCCGCAAAGTAGCGCCAGATCGCCTCGTCCTCCTTGCCCGGCAACAGCAACACATCAGCATGAGCCACACCACGACCCGCCCGTCCCACTTGCTGATAGTACGCAATCGGCGACGACGGCGAACCAAGATGCACTACAAATCCCAAATCAGGCTTGTCGAACCCCATGCCCAGCGCCGACGTCGCCACCAACGCCTTCACCCGGTTCTCCAACAGATCGACCTCGGCCTGCAGCCGCTCAGCATTCTCCGTACGCCCAGAGTATGAAGATACTCGAAATCCACGCTGCCGCATGTACGCGGTGGCCTCCTCGGCCGCCGCAACCGTCAGCGCGTAAATGATGCCGGAACCAGGCAACTCATCCAGATGCTCCGCCAACCAAGCCAGTCGATGCGCCGCATCCGGCAACTCCACCACACCCAGGCGCAAACTCTCGCGATCAAGCGGGCCGCGCAACACCAGTGCCTCCCCCGCTCCGGTACCCAACTGCTCCGCCACGTCAGCAGTAACTCGCGCATTCGCAGTAGCAGTCGTGGCCAGGACCGGCACACCAACATGCAGATCCGCAAGCATAGCCCGCAGCCGCCGGTAATCCGGACGGAAATCATGACCCCAGTCCGAAATACAATGCGCTTCGTCCACCACAAGCAATCCGGTCGTGGCTGCCAGTTTAGGCAGCATCAGATCACGAAAATCCACCGAGTTGAGGCGCTCCGGACTCACGAGAAGGACATCGATCTCACCACTCTCCGCCTCCTCATAGATGGTGCTCCATTCCTCAGGATTGGCAGAATTGATCGTCCGAGCCCGGATGCCAGCACGTGCCGCCGAGTCAACCTGGTTCCGCATCAGGGCAAGAAGCGGCGAGACGATCACCGTGGGGCCGGAACCACGCCGACGCAGCAACGCCGTGGCCACGAAGTACACCGCCGACTTGCCCCACCCTGTCCGCTGCACCACCAACGCGCGCCGACGCTCCTCCACCAGAGACGCTACCGCCCGCCACTGATCCTCCCGCAAACGAGCTGATCCTCCGGAGTCACCGACCAGGTCGGCAAGGATGCCGTCAGCTTCAGCGCGTAGCTCGAGGTTCTCCATACCCCCATGCAACCCGACGAGGAGGCACGTAGGCCACTTCACTCAGAGTCGCACCGTCATCACTTCACGCGAGTTCGTCGGCCCCGGCGGCATCGTCCTCCTGCTTCGACGGCTCCCGGGTGCGCTCTGCGTCGCACCTCATGACCCATAGCTACTGATTCCTGAGGCTCGTGTCGGTCAGCGTCAGGCAGGGCCCGACGCGCGTGAGGGAGGCACGTAGGCAGGTGTACCGCTGTGTGGAGGCGGCCCCGTCCCCGCCGAAGCCCGCCACGCACCGGAACGCATCGGCAGCGAGTCACAGCGCCTGACCCACCTCGTCGACGACCTGCTCACTGCCAGGACGACCGAGATCCCGGTGGGGCCGTTTCCGGGAGGCCACTGCTCCTGCGGAACGGTCAGAACAGACCGACCTGCTCGACCGGTTCCTCCCGCACCTTCTTCAGGTGCCGCCAGCGCGGCAGACCGTCCATGTACGCCCAGGACAGCCGGTGGTGAGGCGTCGGCCCGAGGTCGGCCAGCGCTGCGCGGTGCACCGGAGAGGGGTAGCCCGCGTTGTCAGCGAAGGCGAAGTCTGCGTGCCCGGCGCCGATTTCGGCCATCAGCGCATCGCGCTGCACCTTCGCCAGAACGGAGGCCGCGGCGACAGCGACGCAGGACTGGTCACCCTTGATCACCGTGCGGACGCGCCAGGGCCGTCCGAGGTAGTCGTGCTTGCCGTCGAGTATGACGGCGTCGGGACGGACCGGCAGGCCCTCGAGCGCGCGTACGGCCGCAGTCCTCAGGGCGGCGGTCATGCCCCACGCGTCGATCTCCTCGGGAGAGGAGTGCCCGAGGCTGTGTGCGGTGACCCAACCGCGGAGTTCGCCGACCAACTCCCGGCGGCGGCGGGGGGTGAGGAGTTTGGAGTCGGTGAGTCCATCGGGCGGACGGCGCAGGCCGGTAACCGCTGCGCACACCGTGACCGGTCCGGCCCAGGCTCCCCGGCCGACCTCGTCCACGCCGGCGACCACCTTGGCTCCGGTGGTGGCACGGAGGGACCGCTCGACGCGGTGGGTGGGAGGTTCGTACGGCATGGCGGGGGCAAGCGTATCCGCCTGCTCCGCCAGGGGTTCGACCGGCTCCGGACAGTACACGTGCGGGCCCTCGCGACGGGGACGTGGCGGCGACACGATGAGCGCCGTCGCCACCATTGTCGCGCAGGGCCCGCCCCGCCGGTGACCGGTCGGCGGAGCGGGCGAGGCAGAACGGCTTCAGTCGCCCCGGTAGTCGTGGTCGTAGACGCCCGCCGGGGCGCAGCCACGCCCTCCCTCGTCGGCCGGCCGCTTCGCCAGCACCTCCCTGGCCCTGGCCTCGCCGAGGCTGGTGGCGTACCAGGGTTCGCCTCCGTCCGCTTCGAGACTCTCAGCGATCCCGCCGAGAGCGCAGGAACGCAGCGGACCGGGCAGGCGGTCCAGGGCGGGTACGGCGTCGGCGGAGAGACGGCGCAGGTACCGCAGGTCGATCTTTCCCGTGCGCTCGTAGCGGGCGACGTTCTGCTCCGCGACCAGCCCGTCCGGGGAGATCAGGCCGAACACGAGCACACCGAGCGCGGCCGACGCGGTGACCGCACGCGGCAGCCAGGTGGCGCTGCGGTGTCCGGCGACACCGGCAGCGCAGGCCAGCATGAGGAGCACGATCACGAGTCCGAGCCACATTTCGGCCCCGGCGACCGAGATCCGCAGCCGGGTCAGTCCGTACGCGTCCACGTAGAGGTCCATCCGCCGCAGGGCGGAGAGCACCACGAGGAGCGTCAGGACACAGAGCGTCCCCAGCACCGTCCGGACCAGGGTGAGGTCGCGTCGGCGTCCCCGTGGTGCCCAGCGCAGTGCGAAGGCGATGACGACCAGGGTGAGCAGGGTCGCCCACAGGAGCTGCCAGAAGCCCTGCCGCGCGTACGCGGCGTAGGTCAGCCCGGTTTCCGCGAGCACCCTGTCATAGCCGCCGAGGAGCACGGCGAGCTGCACCGCGTTGAAGACGGCGAAGAGCGCGATGAGCACGATGAGCGGCAGCGCCCACTCGGCGCGACCGCGCGCCTTGCCCGGAGAGATCTCGATCCGGTCCCAGCGCCGGGGCGCGGCAGCGGTACGTGCAGCTGCGAGTGCCGCCACCACACCGAGGAGGAAGAACAGCGAGCGCAGCGGGCTGTCCTCGACGGACGTTTCCGGGGCGAGGCTGCTCAACAGATCTGCGAAGGCGGCGTCCGCGCCGGCGAACAGCGCACCGAACACGCCCAGGAGGCCTGCGGCGATCAGGCCGGTGCGGACGACCGGGCCCCAGCGGTGCCTGGTGCCGTGTGCCCGTTCCCTGGCGTCCTGCCAGGCCCAGGCGACGCCTGCGGGTGCGGCGGCAGGCAGACCGAAGGGCCCGAGCAGGGCGGCCGCCCAGGTACGGCCGCCCTGCAGGGCGAACGACCCGGCGGCGAGAGCTGCGAGCACGGCGAGTGTGCTGGGCCAGCCCGCGTCGCGTACCGCGGGCACCGTCAGCAGTGCCAGGCAGCCGGCGGCCCAGAGCAGCGTCCACGGTCGGGGGCGCCGTCCGGCCGTACGTGCCGCGAAGTGGGCGGCGAGCGCGGTGGGCAGTGCGACCAGCAGCAGGTTGCCGCCGAGTCCTTCGCCGAGAAGGAGTGAGGCAGCCAGCCCAGCGCCCAGCGCCGCCCATCCGGTGGCGGCGCGCATCGGTGGCGGCTGTCCCGGGCTGGACGCGGTGCCCCAGGTCGGCGGGGGCACCGGCTCGGGTCGCTGGGGGTGCCTGTGCGGCGGCGGCCCGCCGTACGGCGCGTTCCGTGGCGCGCCCTGCGCGTGATTGCCGGGTCCACCGTGGTGCTCGCTCTTCTGCAGAGAGGGGCCGTGCGCCGGGAGACCGGTCCGCTCGTTCCGGGACTGTTCCGGCACGGCGGCACCCGGCTCCGCTCTGCCGGCCTCCTCATCACCGGCCCTCTCCTCGCCGGCGCTCCCGCCATCAGCCCGCCCGTCTCGGGCGCCCTGGTCGGCCGCCGTATCCGATGCGGCGCTTCGGGTACGTGCCTCGGCGGACTCTTCACGCGGCTGCTCCGTCATGCCTCTCCTCCCCTCGGCCACGCAAACGATCAACGAGGCCGTCAGGGCGGCAACGCTAGTCGCGTGGGGTCGGGTCGAGGCAGCGGGGCTCTGGTCCGTGACGAGCCGGTGACGCGGGCCCCGGATCAGCAGGCGACTCGTGACAGCACGGTGACGTGCGGCGCTACAACCTTCGGGACGGCCCACGCATCCGGCGCGGCAGAGCCCGGTCTTCCCGGCCCATGGCCACGAGGCGCGGGCAGGATCTCATGGGCCTTTCGGCAGAGCTGTCTCACACGGTCCAGGAGGGCTCGAGGTCGATGACGTCACCGGCGAGGGCTGTCACGTCGGCGCCGAGTTGTGCACGCAGAGCGAGCCTCTCGACCCGCTCCGTCCGGTACTTTCCGTGTTCTGCTGCCGAGTTCCACATGGACAGGACCAGGAACTCGTTCGGCGGGTCGGCCTGCGCGAAGAGACCGCGGACCATGCCGGGCGAGCCGGCCATCGCCGGGTTCCACACTTTCTCCTGCATCAGGGTGAAGTGCTCGACTCGGTCCTCACGCACCCGGCTGTGCGCGACGCGCAGCAGGTCGGCGTCGGTGAACACGGGCGAGAAGCCGGTCTTCACGTCGAAGCGGTACTCGAAGAGCCGGACCCGCATGTCCTTGTACGTGCCGACCTGGGAAGCGTGCAGCCGGTCGTGGGAACGCGCCATGAAGGAGTCGTAGAAGGCCCTGCTCTCCCAGAAGCCGATGAGGTGGGCGACTCCTGGGCGGGCACGGCTCCAGCCGCCGCCCTGCCCGCGGAAGCCGGGTTCGCCGAGCAGTCCCGCCCACTTCCGCTGTCCCCGCTCGAATCCGCGACGGTCCACCACGGTGCAGCACATCCACTTGACCAGCACCGCGCCATGGTACGGCCAAGTGGGTGAGCGTCCGCGGACATCCGCGTGCCACGTGGCGAGGACTACGCAAGAGCGTGGGAGACCGGCGCACGCACCGGTCTCCCACGCCCCTGGAGTAACTCAGCTGCAACCGCTGGTGGAGCCGCAGCCCTCGCAGAGGTAACAGCTGCCCGCGCGGCGCATCTTGGTTCCGCAGGAGAAGCACAGCGGAGCGTCGGCGTTCAGACCGAGCTGCATCTCCACCAGTTCGGTGGAGTTGTGCGCCTCCCGGGTTGCCGGGGCCGTCCGGGCCTCCGGCCCGTCCGCCGCCGCCCCGGCCGCGGACTGAGCCAGGCCCTCCGGGTCCGCCCCGTCCTCACCGGGCTCGTAGGAGCCGGTGTCGAGGTGCCGCTGACGCTCCTCGGCGGAGTGGATGCCGAGCGCCGAGCGCGTCTCGAAGGGCAGGAAGTCCAGGGCGAGCCGACGGAAGATGTAGTCGACGATCGACTGCGCCATCCGTACGTCTTGGTCGTCCGTCATGCCGGCCGGCTCGAAGCGCATGTTGGTGAACTTCGAGACGTAGGTCTCCAGCGGGACGCCGTACTGCAGGCCGACCGAGACGGCGATGGAGAAGGCGTCCATCATGCCCGCGAGGGTCGAACCCTGCTTGGACATCTTCAGGAAGACCTCGCCGAGACCGTCGTCCGGGTAGGAGTTGGCCGTCATGTAGCCCTCGGCTCCACCGACGGTGAAGGACGTGGTGATACCGGGACGGCCCTTGGGAAGACGGTTGCGGACGGGTCGGTACTCGACGACCGTCGCGGGCTCGTTCTCGGCCTTCCCCTTCTCCTCCTTCTGCTTGGCGGAGAGCGGCTGACCGACCTTGCTGTTCTCGACGTAGACGGCGAGTGCTTTGGTGCCGAGCTTCCAGCCCTGCAGGTAGATCTCCTCGACATCCTCGGCGGTGCTGGAGGCCGGCATGTTGACGGTCTTGGAGATGGCGCCGGAAATGAAGGGCTGCGCAGCGGCCATCATCCGCACGTGCCCCATCGGCGAGATGGACCGCTCGCCCATGGCGCAGTCGAACACCCCGTAGTGGGCCGGCCTGAGGCCGGGGGCGTCGAGGACGTTGCCGTGCTCGGCGATGTGCTCGACGATCGCCTCGACCTGCTCCGGCTGGTAGCCGAGCCGCTTGAGTGCCTTGGGCACCGTGTTGTTGACGATCTGCATGGAGCCGCCGCCGACCAGCTTCTTGAACTTGACCAGGGCCAGGTCGGGCTCCACACCGGTGGTGTCGCAGTCCATCATCAGGCCGATGGTCCCGGTCGGCGCCAGCACGGAGGCCTGGGCGTTGCGGTAGCCGTTCTTCTTGCCGAGGCGGACGACGTCCTGCCATGCCTCGGTGGCCGCGGCCCACACCGGGGTGTCCAGGTCGTCGACCCGGGTGACCGCACCGTTGGCGTCGGCGTGCTGCTTCATCACGCGAAGGTGGGCGTCCGCATTTCGGGCGTAGCCCTCGTACGGAGCGACGGCGCCGGCCAGTTCGGCGCTGCGCCGGTACGAGGTGCCGGTCATCAGCGAGGTGACGGCACCTGCGAGCGCGCGGCCGCCGTCGCTGTCGTACGCGTGGCCGGTCGCCATCAGCAGGGCGCCCAGGTTGGCGTAGCCGATGCCCAGCTGGCGGAAGGCGCGGGTCGTCTCGCCGATCTTCTCGGTCGGGAAGTCGGCGAAGCAGATCGAGATGTCCATCGCGGTGATGACCAGCTCGACGACCGAGCCGAACCGTTCCGCGTCGAAGGTCTGGCGGCCCGCGTCGTCGTCCCTGAGGAACTTCATGAGGTTGAGCGAGGCCAGGTTGCACGAGGAGTTGTCCAGGTGCATGTACTCGCTGCACGGGTTGGAGGCGGTGATGCGGCCCGACTCCGGTGAGGTGTGCCAGTGGTTGATGGTGTCGTCATACTGGATGCCCGGGTCGGCGCAGACGTGCGCGGCCTCGGCCATCTTGCGGAAGAGCGCCTTGGCATCGACGTTCTCCACGACCTCGCCGGTCATCCGGGCGCGGAGCGGGAACTGCTCGCCGCTCTCGACGGCCTTCATGAACTCATCGGTGACGCGCACCGAGTTGTTGGCGTTCTGGTACTGGACGGAGGCGATGTCGTCCCCGCCCAGGTCCATGTCGAAGCCCGCGTCGCGCAGCGCGCGGATCTTCTCCTCCTCCTTCACCTTGGTCTCGATGAAGTCCTCGACATCCGGGTGGTCGACGTCCAGCACGACCATCTTCGCGGCGCGGCGGGTGGCGCCGCCCGACTTGATGGTGCCGGCCGAGGCGTCGGCGCCGCGCATGAAGGACACCGGGCCGGAGGCGTTGCCCCCGGAGGAGAGGAGTTCCTTCGAGGAGCGGATGCGGGAGAGGTTCAGGCCGGCACCGGAGCCGCCCTTGAAGATCATTCCCTCTTCCTTATACCAGTCGAGGATCGACTCCATCGAGTCGTCCACGGAAAGGATGAAGCAGGCGCTGACCTGCTGCGGCTGCTTGGTACCGACGTTGAACCAGACCGGGGAGTTGAAGGCGAAGACCTGGTGCAGCACGGCATACGCGAGCTCGTGCTCGAAGATGTCCGCATCCGCGGGCGAGGCGAAGTAACCATGCTCCTCACCGGCCGCGCGATAGGTCTTCACCACGCGGTCGATGAGCTGCTTGAGGCTGGTCTCCCGCTGCGGGGTGCCGACGGCACCGCGGAAGTACTTGCTGGTGACGATGTTGACCGCGTTCACCGACCAGAAACCGGGGAACTCGACGCCACGCTGCTCGAAGTTCACCGAGCCGTCGCGCCAGTTGGTCATGACGACGTCCCGGCTCTCCCAGTCCACCTCGTCGTACGGGTGTACGCCGGGAGTGGTGTGGATGCGCTCGATGCGCAGCCCCTTGTTCGCCTTGCCGCCCTTGGCGCGGGAGCCGCGTGCCGGGCCGCTCGTCGTCTCTGTCATTCCGCCTCCCTGTACGGGCATAACGCCCCGTGTGCCCCGGTTTCTTCCCGGGGCAGGATGTGTTGATCATCGACCGGACGGCTCAACGGGCCACCGGTCAGGTCTGGACGCCGTACCGCTCAGTCGGCGGCGGGCGCGGGCACGCCGAGGTCTTCGTGGCCCTGGCCGGGTCCGGCCCTCTCTGCGGGAGGCCTCACTTCACGGAGTTCCACGATGGCGGCCTCGAAGTCCTCGAGCGACTCGAACGCCCGGTAGACGGACGCGAATCGCAGATAGGCGACAAGGTCCAGATCCCGGAGCGGACCCAGTATGGCGAGGCCCACGTCGTGCGTGGAAAGCTCCGCACTGCCGGTTGCCCTGACCGCCTCCTCGACACACTGGCCGAGCTGGGCGAGCGCATCCTCGGTGACGGGCCGCCCCTGGCACGCCTTGCGCACCCCGGCGATGACCTTGTCCCTGCTGAACGGCTCAGTGACACCGCTTCGCTTGATCACCATCAGTGATGCGTTCTCCACCGTGGTGAACCGGCGGGAACAGTCGGGACACTGGCGCCGGCGCCGGATCGCGGTGCCGTCATCCGTCGTACGACTGTCCACCACACGACTGTCCGGGTGCTTGCAGAAGGGACAGTGCATCGCTTTCCCGCCCTCCTGCGATCCCTCGACCTGTACGCCTGAACACCCCGGCCAGGAACCGAACGGGCCCCCCGGGGTATGCCACCAGCATAGTCCAACCACGCCTCTTGGGAGACACCGGGACCACAACTTGTGGTGGCTGCCGCCAATCTAACCACTAGATCTGGTGCCGGATGCACACCCGGCACGTTGCGTGTCGTGGCGCATGACGGCGTCGAGCGTACGCTGCCCCAGCACCCCGGCCGTCGCCGGGGAGGCCCCTCCGACTCCGGCGGGGCGCCCGGGCCGGACCCGCCCACCGGACCCGTCCCGGGTGGGGAGATCCCACAACCGGAGCACCCCGACACGACGGCCCGACCCACAGGCACCACCCCGCCGCATACACGTAGACACATGACCACGGAAGGTGAATCGCGATAATTCACTCGAACGTGTGTTTGGCGCAACCTTTCGAAACCAACTACCGTTGAGCCACAGGGAGAACCGCTCGAGAGGGGCCGCCATGACGACCACAGAGACCGCGACCATCACCGCCGAAGACCGCACCACGCGCGGCACCGGCGAGGACGCGCCAGACGACCGCACAAACCCGGATGCCGCGCGGCAAACCCCCGCGGCCACCCGCTCGTTGCCCGGCAGGCCACCCGGCATCAGGGCCGACAGCTCCGGCCTCACCGACCGGCAGCGACGGGTGATCGAGGTGATCCGCGACTCCGTGCAGCGACGCGGCTACCCACCGTCGATGCGCGAGATCGGACAAGCGGTCGGCCTCTCCAGCACGTCGTCCGTGGCCCACCAGCTGATGGCTCTGGAGCGCAAGGGCTTCCTCCGCCGCGACCCGCACCGGCCCCGCGCGTACGAGGTTCGCGGCTCCGACACGCCGAGCAACCAGACCGCGGACACCACCGGCAAGCCGTCGGCCTCCTACGTGCCACTGGTCGGCCGCATCGCGGCCGGCGGACCGATCCTCGCCGAGGAGTCCGTCGAGGACGTCTTCCCTCTTCCGCGTCAACTCGTCGGCGACGGCGAGCTGTTCCTACTGAAGGTGGTCGGCGACTCGATGATCGAAGCGGCCATCTGCGACGGCGACTGGGTCACCGTGCGCCGCCAACCGGTCGCGGAGAACGGCGACATCGTCGCCGCGATGCTGGATGGCGAGGCCACCGTCAAGCGTTTCAAGCGCGAGGACGGCCATGTCTGGCTGCTCCCGCACAACGCCTCCTACCAGCCGATCCCCGGCGACGAGGCGACCATCCTCGGCAAGGTCGTCGCGGTCCTGCGCCGCGTCTGAGGCGTTCGCAGCACGACTCCCTGAACGAGCCCCGGGGCCATTGCGCCGGTTCCGGGGCTCTGCTGCGCGAGCGAACGGCTGCCGTGACGAGCACCGATGAACGTGCACGGCGGCGGGCGGTCAGCCACCCCCACGGGCCGCACGGTCGATGGCGGCCAGCGACCTGCGCACCTGGTTCCGGTCGGTGGTGTACCAGAAGTCCGGCATGGAAGCACGGAGGAAGGACCCGTACCGGGCCCTTTCCAACCGCGGATCCAGAACGGCCACCACGCCGCGGTCGCCCACGGCTCGGACCAACCGGCCGGCACCCTGCGCCATCAGCAACGCGGCATGGGTGGCCGCGACGGCCATGAAGCCGTTGCCGCCGCCCTCCTCGACCGCCTTCTGACGGGCGCTCATCAGCGGGTCGTCCGGGCGGGGGAACGGCACCCGGTCCATCACCACCAACTGGCAGTTGGCTCCCGGCACGTCCACGCCCTGCCACAGTGACAGAGTGCCGAACAGGCAGGTCTCCGCGTCCTCTGCGAAGGTCCGGATCAGCTCGCCGAGAGTCTCCTCGCCCTGCAGCAGGATCGGCGTGTCCAGGCGCCCGCGCAGTTCTTCGGCAGCAGCCTGCGCCGCCCGCATCGAGGAGAAGAGTCCGAGCGTACGGCCGCCTGCTGCCTCCACCAGCTCGGTGAGCTCGTCGAGCATGTCACCACGGGAGCTCTCACGGCCGGGTGGCGAAAGGTGCTTGGCGACGTAGAGGATCCCCTGCCTGCGATAGTCGAACGGGGAGCCCACGTCCAGTCCGCGCCAGCGCGGCAGCTCGGCGTCCGTCACGGACTCCTCGTCGCTCTCCTGTGCCTCCTGCGCCCGCCGGGCCTGACGGTCCCCCGGGACCAGGCCGAGCGACGCGCCGACGCCGTCGAAGTCGCCGCCCAGCTTCAGCGTGGCGGAGGTGAGCACTACGGAGCGGTCCTCGAAGAGCTTCTCCCGCAGGAGTCCGGAGACCGACAGCGGCGCCACCCGCAGGGACGCACCCCACCGGTCGTGCCGCTCGCACCAGATCACGTCGTACTCCGAGCCCTGCACGAGGCGTTCGGCCACCTCGTGCACGTTCTCGATGGCCGCGGTGGCCTGCTTGCGCACCGCGTCCTCGTCCTGCGCGGAACGGTCCCGGGTGCCGCCCAGCGCCGTGATGCACAGCCTTGCCGCGTCCCGGAGGGCGGCCAGCACGTACCCGAGGTCCTCGGGGATCTCTTCCAGACGGCCGGGAAGCGCCAGCTCCATCAGCCGCTCGAAGCCCTCGGACGCGGTCTGCAGGCGGTCGGCGGCCTTCTCGTCGACCAGCTTCGCGACGCGGCGGAACGCGCGATTCACGCCGCCGGGCGACAGCTCGCCGGTGGCCACGCCGGTGACGCGGGAGACCAGCTCGTGCGCCTCGTCGACCACCAGCACGTCGTGGCTCGGCAGGACCGGGGCGCCCTCGATGGCGTCGATGGCCAGCAGCGCGTGGTTGGTGACCACCAGGTCGGCGAGCTTGGCCCGCTCCCGCGCGGCCTCGGCGAAGCACTCCGCACCGTACGGGCAACGGCTCGCGCCGAGGCATTCACGCGCGGACACCGAGACCTGCCCCCAGGCCCGGTCGGAGACCCCGGGCGTGAGGTCGTCGCGGTCACCCGTCTCGGTCTCGTCCGACCAGTCGCGCAACCGGAGCAGGTCCTTGCCGAGCCTGCTGGTGGGCGCGGCGGCCTCGAAAGGGTCGAAGAGGCCCTCTTCCTCGTCCTGCGGCACACCCTCGTGCAGGCGGTGCAGGCAGAGGTAGTTGGACCGTCCCTTGAGCATGGCGAACTCCGGGCGCCGCCGCAGCTCCGGGTGCAGCGCCTCCACGGTGCGCGGCAGGTCGCGTTCGACGAGCTGCCGTTGGAGCGCCAGAGTGGCCGTCGCGATTACCGCGCGGTCGCCCTGTGCCAGCACGGGCACGAGGTAGCCCAGGGACTTCCCGGTGCCCGTCCCGGCCTGGACCAGAAGGTGGCTGCCGTCCTCGACCGCTTCGGCCACGGCTTGCGCCATCGCGACCTGACCAGGGCGTTCGGTGCCCCCGACGGCTTCGACGGCGGTGTGCAGGAGGTCGGCGAGAACAGGCTTGCTCATAGGTCCGACAGCCTACGCGTCCCCACTGACACCCCCGGCCACCCACACCGCTCCTGACCGTGCGCCGCCGGCTCCGGGGTAACCGGTCACCGGTCCGGCCTCACGGGCCGTGCAGCGGGTTCGGCACCGTGCCGTGCACTGCGGCGTGCGGGCGTTCGGCCCGGTCCCGGTAGCCGTCCGCGTGCAGACGGTTGCGGTTCAGGCACAGGCGCTCGACGCGCGGCGTGAGCAGGTCGAACGTCTCGAAGCGCTCCTTCAGCTCGGGGAACCGGCGGTGGTACCGCCTCACCTCCTCCCGGACCAGTGTCCAGAAGCGGTGCTGCGGCACACCGAGCTGCTCCTCGCAGAGCGGCACCAGAAAGCGGAAGACGCCCACGAACAGCCCGGAATGGATGAACTGCGGAAGGAACGCGGGCTCTTCGGTGAGCAGCACCTTCCGCACGTCCGCCGGCATGGTGGCGTGCTCGGGCAACCGGAGAGCACTGACGTTGACGTCGTCGACGAAGTCCTTAACGGCCAGCCGCACCGGGACGTCCCCGTCGTCGAAGACCACGATGGCGTTCTCACCGTGCGGGGAGAACACCGTGCCGTAGCGGTAGAGGAAGTGCAGCAGCGGCGGCAGGAGCGCCTCGAACAGATGACGCAGCCAGACTGCCGGATCGAGGCCGGAGCGTTCGACGAGTTCCGCGGTGAATGACCGCCCGGCGGGGTCGGTGTGCAGCAGCGCCGCAAGGGTGCGCGCACGTTCACCGGGGTCGAGTCGGGGGGTGAGCGGCTCCCGCCAGATGCAGCCGAGCAACTCCCGGTACTGGTACGGCACCCGGGGCAGTCCGTCGTACACGGGATGCGGGACCGTCACGGACGCGACCTCGCCGAGAAGGATCACCCTGCATTCGTCGCGCAGGAAGGGGTCCTCGTCCCGCAGCGAGTGCACCCAGCCGGTCACGGCGGGAGCGGCCAGGGTCCGTTCGGTGGGCAGCCCGCGCCAGACGAGGGTGTTGAGGATCGAGAGCGGCAACTTGACCGTGTGCCGCTCGGGGCGCCCGACGTTGAGGAAGGTGCGGACGGACTGCTGCGGCAGCCGTACGTCGTCGTCCGTCTCCAGCGGCACGATCGCTCCGCGGGCGATCTCCGCGGCGAAGAGCGGCGCGACGGTCTCCTCCCACTGCCACGGGTGGACGGGCAGCAGCAGGTGGTCGCCGGGGTCCAGGCCTCGGCCGCGGAGAACGGCGTCGAACCGGCCGCGGGTGGCGGCGCCCAGCTCGTCGGCATACAGACGGGACGGGTCGGCCAGCGGCCCCGAGCCGCGGTAGACGGCGAGCGACCGGTGCACGGCGATCCAGGGCAGACGCCGCGGGGTGCGGGCTTCCGGCGACCAGTCGGCCGCGTCCGAGGCGGAGAAGCCCAGCCGTCCCTTGTTGGCGACCAGCCACGGATGGCCCGTCTGGTGGCCCTCCAGCTCCGCGTACCCGAGTTCGGCCAGTTCCGCCGCGGTCAGCGCGGTGGCGTCGAGACGGGCGTCCGCGGCGAGGGTCGCGGTGAGTTCGCGGATCAGGTGCCCGGTGGTGTCCGGGGAGAGGCCGAGCAGACCACCATGGGCACGGGCGACGAAGTCGATCGGGTCGAGGGGCGGGGTGACGCTCTCCGGGGCGATGGTCCAGTGACCGTACGCACCCCTGCGAGCGTGGAAACGGAGCGTGAGCCGGGAATCGACGGGGAGGCTGTAGCCCCCGTCGCCCTCCTCACGCGGGCGGATGATGCGCTCGTAGGCGAACTCGGCGAGCATCTTGGTCAGCAGCCGCCGTGCGGCACGCTCCCACGTGTCCCGGTCGAGGCCGTGGGGCAGTCGCAGAGCGGATGGGTGCTGGGGCACCGGAGGGTCTCCTTGTCGAAAGGTGACGTCGGACGGTCAGCGGTCACGGATCATCAACGCGGCCCGTTTGCCGGGCAGGTCCACTTCGGCGGAGAGTCGGAACCCCGCGCCGAGGAACGCGGCCACGGAGGGGACGTTGCGCAGGTCGGGCTCCGCGAGGACGCGCCGGCAGGCGGGCCGGTGCGTCAGGATCAGGTCGGCGACTGCTCGCAGCAGTGCGGTGCCCAGGCCGCGGCCACGGTCGGCGACGCCGCCGACGAGCAGGTGGATCCCGGTGTCGTGGGGACGGGCCGGATAGTGGCGTGCCAGCGGATCCAGGTCGGCGCGGTAGATCTCCCAGTAGCTCATCGGAGTGCCGTCCAGCACGCCCAGGCAGGGCAGGCTGCGGCCGTCCCCACCGAGTTGGTCCCGCAGGTGCGCGGCTGTGGTCTCCTCCGGCCCCGCCAGCTCCCAGAAGGCGGCCACCGCCGGATCGTTCATCCAGGCCGTGAGGAGGGGGAGGTCCCGCTCGAGCCGGGCGGGAACCAGTTGGAACGCCCCGAACGGCGTGCCGACGGGCCCCCAGTCGGCGACACCGTCGAGCAGGTCCGCGTCGCCGAACAGGCGGGCCGCTCCGGTGCGGGCCCGGTACGGCGTCGGTTCTTCAGCCTCCGCCCACGCGTGGCGTTCGGCCAGCAGCGTGGCGAACCGGCCGGCCAGATCGACGTCCACGGTGTCGGACTCCGGGGCTGCGCTCTCGTCACGCGCGGGACCCTCATGCCGCTGCGGCGGCTGTTGCGGAGCTGGAAGTTCCATGCGTTCCTCACGAGTCCGGACGGTCGGGGCGGGGAGTCGGGGACGAGCGATCAGAGCGCGAGCGGATTGGCGACGGTGACGTAGACGGACTGGGTGTCCACCGGCCCCACCAGTTCGTCCATGCCGTGCAGCCGGGTGAGAAGGTTGGCCTTGCAGCGCAACGTCGCCGTGCCCAGCAGCAGACCGGGCAGCGGCGACACCACGGTGCCGGACGAAGTGGCGGACCCGCTCTCGAGGAACTGGCGGAAGGCCGCGAGCAGCAGTGGTTCACCGGCAAGGCCCTGGGAGCCGAAGGCGCCGATCAGCCCGAGCACGTTGTTGATGCCGAGGTAGTAGGCGAAGCGTTCGTTGACGACGTCGTCAGCGACGAAGGAGTCGCTGGCCACTCCGGCGCCCGGCAGCCGACGCTGGATCTCCGCACGACGGGACTCGCGGAAGTAGTAGCCCTGGTTGTCGCGGGAGG
>KI547039.1:388202-393494 GCA_000497405.1 Streptomycetaceae bacterium MP113-05
CTCGTCCAGCAGCACCAGGGTGTTCTGCTGGTGTGCCTCCAGCGCGATCCCGCCGTGCGCGTCGAGCCACAGCACGGGTCCCACCACACGGTCCAGGTAGCGCAGGAACCATTCGGTGGCCACGGCCGCCACCGGTCGTCCGGTGTGTGCCGCCAGGTTCTCCACCACGTCGGCCAGCCGGGAGCGCAGCCGGTCGCCGGGCAGTCCTGGCCAGGGTCGGGGCGAGGTGAGGGCGGCGATGCAGACGGCGTCGTCGTGCGGCCCGAAGGGGTTGTGCCGGACGACGATGTCCAGACCGGGCACGGCCCGCCCGGCACGGTCGTTCACACCGAGCCATGCGGGATCGCGGACGATGTCGAAGCCCGGGTGCGCCTTCTGCCAACGGGCAGCCAGTCCGGTCCGCAACAGACGGTGGATCTCGACCCCGCGCAGCAGCTCCTTGCGAAGGTTCTCCCGCCGGGAGTTGGTGATGCGCAGCCCGAGGGAGAGCTTGAGCATCGCGTCTGCGCCGGGCCGGTGCACGGTGCGCACGGAGGACGTGGGGTACCACGGTTCACCGGCCGGCCCGAGGTCGCGGAGCAGCCCCTCGTCCAGCAGACGGGCCGCCTCGGGCCGGTGACGCAGCTCGCCGGCCTGCCAGGGGTGGAGCGGCAGGAGCGCGTATCCGTCCGGGAGGATCGCCGACACCTCGTTCCCGGCAAGCTGCCGGACCAGGGTGGAGGCGGGGACGGGCGCGAATCCGCCGCGGTCCGGGTCGGGGGCTCCGTCCTCGTACCAGGCCGAGTCGGAAGCGAGCAGAGAGCTGTCGACGGCCATCCAGTGCAACGCGAAGGAGCCGCGCAGTTCGGGCGAGTACTTCTGCGACTCGGCGTCCGAGAGTCCCTCCCTGCTCTTCGGCGCGGGATGCACCGGGTGGCCGAGGACCAGGGACTGCTCACCCTCCAGGAAGAGGTCCCCGTCCGGAGCGGGGCCGGGTTCCGCGCGGCGGCCCGCGAGGAAGTCCGTGCTGCGCCGCACCGAGTCGGCGACGCGGGCCACCAGGGCGGCGCTCTCACCGGTCGGGACGGTGGCGCCGCCGGCGCGGTGAGCGGCCTCTCGGCCGAGCAGGGCGGCGAGCAGTACCGCGTCGACCGGGTCGGCGTCCGTCGGCACACCCTCCAGCCGGGCACGGCCGAAGCGGTGCCATCCGGTGGCGGACCAGTGGAGCACGGGCACGGCGAGAGCGGTGCCGGTGGCCTCCAGAGCGATCAGCAGCGTGCCGTCCGCAGGTTCGGGCAGGTCGTTCTCACGGACCCAGCAGCGCAACAGGCTCTCCGCCCCCGCAGCATCGGCGACGGCGGCGGGGTCGGCCTGTTCCAGCGGGTCGGACGGCGCCCGGCGGGGCCTCTCGGAGCCGGCGGCGTCCTCGGCGAACCGTCTCGGCTGGCGTGGCACTTCGGGGCGGTCGGGTCCGGCGAGTCGCCCATCGGGAGCCGGCCCGCCATCGCCGGTGCCGGGCTCGGGTACGGAGCTCGCGTTCACTGGTCTCTCCCGTGCTGTGGCTTCGGCCCGCCGCGAGCGAGCCCCTGGTCCCCCGGATCTCAACGAACGGGGCGACTCCGGATCACGGCCCGAGGAGAGATCGTCGCCGGACGGAGGAATGGGCGCGCTCACCTTCCGGTGGAACCGGGCACCCTGGGTCGGCCGTCCACCGGGTGACCGGGCATAGTGGGGGCGGCCCCGCCCCGGCGAGGCCATGACACGTGCGCGACGGTGTGTCACGACGTAGAAGAAGCCATATCTCAGGGGGAGTTCACGCATGTCATCCACGGGTAGTCGGGCACGCCGCCAGCGGCGCGCGCTCGCCGGTGCGGCGGCCGTCGCCGCACTGGCGCTGGCCGCCACCGCGTGCGGTCCGGAGGAGAACGACGCCGATCCGAAGCCCAGCGCGTCGTCGGAGAAGTCCGCGCAGGACCTGCGCGAGGAGCTGGGGCTGCCGGACAAGCTGCCCGAGGACCTGCCGGCCGCGCTCAAGGACCTGGACAAGTGGCGCGGCGGGGCCTGGAAGAACTGGGACCGGGAGGACTGGCTGCGCGAGGCGCGGGAGTTCGTCAACCCGATCATCGAGGACTACTGGGACCCGGACCGGATGGAGGACGCCGAGGAGAACGAGCGGGACGTCGACGAGTCCGAGATCGACGAGGGCGTCACCGACCCGGAGCCCGCACCGGTCGAGGCCGAGGAGGTTCCGCTGCCGTACACCGAGAAGGCACCGCCGGTCGGGAAGGTCCTGATGGAAACCCCCCAGGGCCCGATGGTCTGCTCCGGAACGGTGGTGAAGGACCCGGAGAACCCGGGCCGGTCCAACCTGGTGGCGACCGCGGGTCACTGCGTGCACGCCGGCCAGAAGGGCGGCTGGTTCCGCAACGTGGTTTTCGTGCCGCACTACAACAGCTCCGGTCTCACTCCGGCCGAACTCCGGGAGGCCACCCAGGAGCAGGTCGCTCCGAACGGCGTGTGGTGGGCCAAGCACGCCCGCACCACGACGCACTGGATCGAGAACGGCGCGAGCAGCGGCGGCACCGGCGCCCCGCAGGATTTCGCCGTGCTGAAGGTCCAGCCGGAGGACAAGAACGCCAAGAGCACCAAGAGCCTGGAGGAGACCGTCGGCGGTGCCGTCGAGGTCGACTTCGGTACACCGGGCGTGCAGGGGATTCCCAGCCTGACGGCCAACGGCTACCCGGCCGCGCCCCCGTTCACCGGTGAGCGCATGTACCGCTGCGAGGACGAGCCCGGCCGGCTCACGCTGGACCCGTCGCAGCCCACGATGTACCGGATCGGCTGCACGATGACCGGGGGTTCGTCCGGTGGCGGCTGGCTGAGTGCGGACGGGAAGCGGCTGCTCTCGGTCACCTCGATCGGCCCGGTCACGCACGGCTGGCTCGCCGGTCCGCGCCTGGGCGACGAGGCCGAGGCAGTGTTCGAAGCAGTCGGCTCACTCGACTGACACGGTCGTCCGGTCCGGCGCTCGCCGGGACGCCGGCAGACCGAGGGCCCGGTGGCGGGAGGCGAATCGCCCCCCGCCACCGGGCCCTCGTCGTTCCGGTACGTGCTCAGGCCTGTCCGGCGGGCTCGAACCCGCGCAGCTCCGCGGCCAGTTCCTCGTGCACCCGCACCTTGAGCAGGGTGCCCTGCTCGGTGTGGCTCTCGGAGACGACCTCCCCCTCGGCATAGGCGCGGGCGACCAGTGCCCCTTGCGTGTACGGCACCACCACCTCCAGTTCGACCGAGGGGCGCGGCAGCTCTTCGTCGATCAGGGCCAGCAGCTCGTCGACGCCCTGCCCGGTCCGCGCGGACACCACCAGGGCGCGCCGCTCCGTGCGGAGCAGGCGCTGCAGGACGAGCGGGTCGGCCGCGTCCGCCTTGTTCACCACGACGATCTCCGGCACGTCGGTGGCTCCGACGTCGCGGATCACCTCGCGAACCGAGGCGAGCTGCTCCTCCGGGGCCGGGTGCGAGCCGTCGACCACGTGCAGGACGAGATCGGAGTCGGCGACCTCCTCCATGGTGGACCGGAACGCCTCGATCAGGTGATGCGGCAGGTGGCGGACGAACCCCACGGTGTCGGCCAGGGTGTAGAGCCGGCCGCTGGGCGTCTCGGCCCGCCGCACGGTCGGGTCCAGGGTGGCGAACAGCGAGTTCTGCACCAGGACTCCTGCCCCGGTGAGGCGGTTGAGGAGCGACGACTTGCCGGCGTTGGTGTATCCGGCGATGGCGACCGAGGGCACCTTGTGCCGCCGGCGGTCCTGCCGCTGGACGTCGCGGCTGGTCTTCATCTCCGCGATCTCCCGGCGCGCCTTGGCCATCTTCTCGCGGATGCGGCGCCGGTCGGTTTCGATCTTGGTCTCACCGGGACCACGCGTGGCCATGCCGCCGCCGGCCGAGCCGGAGCCGCCGCCGCCCATCTGCCGGGACAGCGACTGGCCCCAGCCGCGTAGCCTCGGCAGCATGTACTGCATCTGGGCCAGCGCGACCTGGGCCTTGCCCTCCCTGGACTTGGCGTGCTGAGCGAAGATGTCCAGGATCAGGGCGGTCCGGTCCACCACCTTGACCTTCACGATGTCCTCGAGGTGGATGAGCTGGCCGGGGCTGAGCTCACCGTCACAGACGACGGTGTCGGCGCCCGTGGCGAGCACGATGTCGCGCAGCTCCTCGGCCTTGCCGGAGCCGATGTAGGTGGCCGGATCCGGTTTGTCCCGGCGCTGGACGACGCCGTCCAGGACCATGGCACCGGCTGTCTCGGCGAGCGCAGCGAGCTCCGCGAGTGAGTTGTCGGCGTCCTGGGACGTGCCGGAGGTCCACACTCCGACGAGCACCACGCGCTCCAGGCGGAGCTGCCGGTACTCGACCTCGGTGACGTCCTCGAGCTCGGTGGAGAGGCCGGCGATCCGGCGGAGTGCGGCACGTTCGGAACGGTCGAGCTGCTCTCCGTCACGTGCGGCATCCGTACCGCCACCCCAGGCGACGTCCTCTTCCATCAGGGCGTCGGCGCGGCGGTTCGGTTCGGAGAGGCGCTGGCCGGGGTCAGGAAGGGAGGAAGAGGGGGTCATTGGATCCTTAGGTCGAGGTGAGTACGCGACGGGTACTTCGCCTGCGCGCTGTTCGGTGCAACGCCCGCGCCACCGGGATGATTCCCCGGAAACCGGGCCACCGCCCGTCGACCTCGATGGTGACATGCCGCGGCCCCGCCGTCACCAGGATTACCGTCGCGGCGCCCGCCCCGGACGCGACCGTCGTCCCGGATGCGCCCGTCGTCCCGGATGCGCAGCGTGCGACGGGCAGCGGATGCTGCTCAGCCCGCCGGGACCCGGCGCACGGAGCGCGAGACGTCGTAGACCCCCGCGACACGACGCATGGCGCGCATCAGCCCCGGCAGCCCGGCGGCGTCGGGGAGGTGCAGCGTGTACGTGTGGCGTACGCGCTGTTCGCGCGGCGGCTCGACCTCGGCAGACATCACGGCGGCGCCCTGGGCGGCGATGGTCTCGGTGAGGTCGGCGAGGAGCTGCGGGCGGCCGAACGCCTCCGCCAGGAGAGTGACGCGGCAGCCGGTGACACGCTTGTCCCAGCGGACCGGCACGGGACGGCGCCCGGCGGCGGCCATCCGTACGACGGTCTGGCAGCTGTCCCGGTGCACGGTGACGGCCCCGCCGCGTACCGGGAAGCCGGTGACCGCGTCCGGCGGGACGGGCGTGCAGCAGCCCGCGAGGCGCACCGGCGCCTCGGGGCGGCCGGTGACCACGGTGGGGCTGTCGG
>KI547039.1:393504-397520 GCA_000497405.1 Streptomycetaceae bacterium MP113-05
GCGGATGGCGATGCGGGCCGCGGGCGTCCGCGCGTGCGTGAGCCACTCGCGGTCGGGGGCGTGTGTGCCGGGCGCACCGGGGGGAGCGAGGAAGAGCTGCACGGTGTCGCCGTCCAGCAGAACGGTGCTCAGCGCGGCGAGGCGGCCGTTGACCCGTGCGCCGATGCAGCGGTGCGCGGCTTCGGCGTGCAACCCGTAGGCGGCGTCCACGCAGCTCGCCCCGGCGGGAAGGGGAAGTGCGGGGCAGGTTGCGGTGACGTCGCCGGCCGGGTACACGGTGATCTCGCGGTCCTCGGACAGTTCGTCGCGCAGTTCGGTCCAGAAGGTGTCCGGGTCGGCGGCCTGGCTCTGCCAGTCCAGGAGGCGGGAGAGCCAGCCGGGACGCGTGGGGTCGGCGCGTTCGGTCTCGGCGTTGCCGTCGGACACCGCGGCGGTGGCCGGTGCCGAAGCCGAGGTGTGCGGGTCGCCCAGGGCGATCACGCCGGCCTCGGCCACCCGGTGCATCCGCCGGGTGCGCACCAGCGTCTCGGCGACTCGGCCCTCGGCGTCGGCGAAGGCGGTGTGAAGCGACTGGTAGAGGTTGAACTTGGGTACCGCGATGAAGTCCTTGAACTCCGACATCACCGGTACGAAACAGGTGTGCAGCTCCCCCAGTGTCGCGTAGCACTCTGCATCGTCCTCGACCAGCACCAGCAGCCGGCTGAAGTCCGAGGGGCCCAGCGTGCCGCGCTTGAGCCGCAGCCGGTGCACGGACAGCAGGTGGCGCGGGCGGATCAGCACCTGGGCGTCGATCGATGCCTCGCGCAGTACCTGCCGCACACGGGCGGCGACCTCCGTGAGGGGGTCGGGGCGGGCGGTGTGCTCGCGTACCAGGTGCTGAGCCGTCCGGTGCTCCTCCGGGTGGAGGACGGCGAAGGCCAGATCCTCCAGTTCCCTTTTGAGCGCCTGCACGCCGAGTCGTTCGGCGAGCGGGATGAGCACGTCGCGGGTGACGCGTGCGATCCGGTCCTGCTTCTCCGGCCGCATCACGCCGAGGGTGCGCATGTTGTGCAGCCGGTCGGCGAGTTTGATCGACATCACGCGCACGTCGCTGCCGGTGGCGACGAGCATCTTGCGGAACGTCTCGGGCTCCGCGGCGGCGCCGTAGTCGACCTTCTCCAGTTTGGTGACGCCGTCCACCAGGTGGGCGACCTCGTCGCCGAAGCCGGCCCGCACCTGGCCCAGCGTCACCTCGGTGTCCTCGACGGTGTCGTGCAGCAGAGAGGCGGTCAGGGTGGTGGTCTCGGCGCCGAGTTGGGCGAGGATCAGGGTGACGGCCAGCGGGTGGGTGATGTACGGGTCGCCGCTCTTGCGGGTCTGGCCGCGGTGTGAGGACTCGGCGAGGACGTACGCCCGGCGCAGGGCGTCCAGGTCGGCACGGGGGTGCTGGGCGCGGTGCACCTGCGCCATGTGCTCGATGGCGTCCGGCAGGGCGCCGCGGGTGGCGGATCTCAGGAGGGCGGCACGGCTGAGCTTCCGCAGATTTCGCACCGCGTCCATGGGCACCTCCCGCTCGTGGACCCCGGGTCCCGTCTCGAGTGTGACTCTACCGAGCCCATCACGTACTGCTCGCCGGCTCCCGCCGTCAGTGAGCGGGATCACCCGGTCGAGCGACGTTTGTGTGGAAGTGAACGCCTGGATACCGCCGTTCGGGCATCAGCCGGAGGCAGGGACGTAGGACCGCGTCGGGCCCGGAGCGCGTGCGCGGCGTCAGGTGGCGGCGAACCACGCCGGGTCGAGGACCCCCTCCGCCACGATGACCGCCGGGCCGGTCATCTCGATCTGGCCGTCGGTTCGTTCGGTGATGAGCAGCCGGCCGCCGGGCACGTCCACGGTGTAGGTCACGGGCACGCCGTCGGTGGCCGGGTCGGCACCGTCACGGCGTGCTGCGGCGATCATGACCGCGCAGGCGCCCGTGCCGCAGGACCGGGTCTCACCGGAGCCGCGCTCGTGCACCCGGAGGGCGACGTGCCGGGGGCCGCGGTCGACGACGAACTCGACGTTGACGCCCGCGGGGTAGGTACCGGCGGGTGTGACGAGCGGGGCATCGAGGAGGCGCCCGGCGTGCGCGAGGTCGTCAACGAAGACGACGGCGTGCGGATTGCCCATGTCGACGTGCAGGGCGGGCCAGTCACGGTCGCCGACGGTGACGGTGACGCCGTCGTCGCCGCCGTCGGGGAGACCTGCACGTCCCATCGTGACCGTGATCTGCGGGCTCTCCGCCGGCTCGGCAGCCGGAGAGCCGGGAGAGGCGGGTGCGGCCTCGGCGAGATGCACGCGCCGCAGCCCCGCGCGGGTGGCGACGGCCAGGTCGCCGGGTGTCACGAGACCGGCGCGGTGCAGGTAGCGGGCGAAGACGCGGACGCCGTTGCCGCACATCTCGGCGACGCTGCCGTCGGAGTTGCGGTAGTCCATGAACCACTCGGCCTCGGTGGCCATGGCGCGTCCCTCGGGGTGCGCGGCCGAGCGGACCACGCGGAGCAGCCCGTCCGCGCCGACACCGACCCGGCGGTCGCAGAGCCGCTGCACGTCGGCTGCGGTCAGGCTCAGGTCGGCGTCCGCGTCGGGGAGGATCACGAAGTCGTTCTCGGTGCCGTGCCCCTTGAGGAACGGCACGTGGTGCGGAGTACTCACGCAGCGATCGTATCCGCCGGCGAACCCGCGCCGTGGGGACCTCCGGCCCGTAATCCGTCAGCCGGAGAGCCGGGCCACGCGCCAGAGGGCGAGTGCGGCGAGGGTGCCGACCACCCCGGCGTAGGCGAGTACGGCTCTCCAGTCGGCACGTGTGCCGGAACCGGGGGCGGGCAGACCGGGCCAGACGTGGCCGACACGGCGTGCGGCGACGACTCCCCAGCCCGCGGCGCATCCGCAGATCAGCAGGCCGAGCATGGCCACCACGGCGCCGGAGCGGCCTCCGGGCTCGAAGGCCAACGGGAAGGCGAACATCAGCGAACCGAGGGCGCCGAGGATCACGACGGGGGCGAGCTGCCACAGCCGCAGGCGCCGCTGAGGCCGTAGCTCGTGCGGTTCGACCGGCGAGTCCTGGTCGGATGGGACCTCGTCGGACACCTCGTCTCCCGTGGGACCCGAGGCGTAGTCCAGGTAGGCCCCGTACTCCACTCTGGACTCTTCTTCGTCACGAGGGCCGGCCGCCATCGCCACGTACCCTCCACTCCTGCCGAACGACTCGAACGATGGTCGATGATGGCACGCCGCAGGGGTCGTCCAGTGCGCTCAGGACGTCCCGATGCCATCACGTGATCAGGCTGTGACCGGTCGTTCGAGGAGGGCCAGCGCACGACCGGTCAGGCCGTCGCGCTCGCCGTCCGCACCGCTGAGCCAGTGCACCCGCGGATCACGACGGAACCAGGAGTCCTGGCGGCGGGCGAAGCGCTTGGTGGCCCGTACGGTCTCCGCCCTCGCGTCGTCCTCACCGCAGTCGCCCGCGAGAGCCGCCAGCACCTGCTGGTAGCCGAGCGCCCGGGAGGCCGTACGCCCCTGCCGCAGCCCGGCTCCGGCCAGCTCGCGCACCTCGTCGACCAGCCCGGCTTCCCACATGCGGTCGACCCGGAGGGCGATGCGTGCGTCCAACTCGGGCCGGGGGACCCCGACGCCGATCTGCAGGGTGCCGTAGACGGACTCGTGGCCGGGAAGGTTCGCCGTGAACGGGCGGCCGGTAATCTCGATGACCTCCAGCGCCCGTACCACGCGGCGGCCGTTGCTGGGCAGGATGGCGCGGGCGGCGGCCGGGTCCGCCGCGGCCAGGCGGGCGTGCAGGGGTCCGGAGCCGTGGTCGGCGAGGTCGGCCTCCAGCCGCGCGCGCACCCCGGGGTCGGTGCCGGGGAACTCCATCACGTCGATGGCACCGCGTACGTACAGGCCCGAGCCCCCGACCAGCACCGGGACCCGGCCCGCGGCGAGCAGCCGGTCGATCTCGGCCCGCGCGAGCCGCTGGTACTCGGCGACGCTGGCGGGGT
>KI547039.1:397530-398382 GCA_000497405.1 Streptomycetaceae bacterium MP113-05
GTCCCATACGTCCAGCAGGTGGTGCGGGACGCCGCGCCGTTCCGCCTCGGCCAGTTTGGCGGTGCCGATGTCCATGCCGCGGTAGAGCTGCATGGAATCGGCGTTGACGACCTCGCCTCCCAGCGCCCGGGCCAGGTCGACGGCGAGGTCCGACTTGCCGGCGGCGGTGGCGCCCACGACGGCCACGACCTGGTACGACGGCGACGGTTCGAGGGTGCGGGATACGGCTGTCACAGCGCCAGTCTCGCAAACGACAACCGGCCTCCTCACGGCGGGCGAGTTGTCACATGCCCGGATATGACCCAGGGTGGACATGGGCGATTTCGACTGTTTTTGACAAGTACGCCCGCACTCGGACGCCCCACACTCAGCAGTCCACAGGAAAGGTGACCGCCATGAGCTTCATGGACAAGGTCAAGGGCATGCTCGGCCAGCACGGCGACAAGGCCGACCGGGGCATGGAGAAGTCCGGGAACACCCTGGACGAGCGCACCGGCGGCAAGCACAGCGACAAGATCGACACCGGGACGGAGAAGGGCCAGGAGTCGATGGACCGCTGGACGCAGGAAGGCGGCCAGGGCGAAGGAGGTGGCCGGTCGGGCGGCAGCGCCGCCTGACGCGCACCGCAACGGCGGGGGTGCGGCACGACCGGCCGCACTCACCGCCGTGCGTCACGACCAGCAGGCCACCAGGTACCCGACACCGTACGGCGCCGCGTCGTACGACAGACGGCCGCGCAGGCCGGCTCCCTGCGCCGCCCCCGCGAAGATCTGCCAGACGGCACGACCGGAGGCACCGAGTTCGTGTGCCCGCTCCTCGTCGAGTGCGAGCAGCCCCGCCACGTCGGCAGCC
>KI547039.1:398392-405372 GCA_000497405.1 Streptomycetaceae bacterium MP113-05
GGGCCGCGGCCAACGACGCCAGCACGTCGCTGCACGCGGCGCGGGCGTCGTCCATCTCGTGGGCGGCACCCCCGGCTACCTCCGGCAACAGCAGCGGCGGGCACGGACAGACGGCTGCGGCGACAAGCATGGGCCGCAGCTTACGGCCCCCGCCGCAGCCCGCGGCGGATACGGCGCAGCGGACCCGGTGACGGCGCAGGTGTCACCCGGTGTCACCCCTTCTCGATCTGCTCCCGCGCCCGCAACAGGGCGGCGAGGACGTGCGGTTCCCGTTCGGCGGTGAGCCGGACCGTGGGCACGGAACAGCTCAGCGCCTCCGTCACCACGCCGCCGAAGCGCAGCGGCACGGCGAAGCACCGGGTGCCCAGCGTGGACTCCTGCTCGTCCAGGGCGTGCCCGCGCGCCGCCACCGCGGTCAGCTCGGCGCGGAAGGCCTCCCGGCCGGTGA
Source organism: Streptomycetaceae bacterium MP113-05 (assembly GCA_000497405.1). Taxonomy (GTDB): domain Bacteria; phylum Actinomycetota; class Actinomycetes; order Streptomycetales; family Streptomycetaceae; genus Streptomyces. The sequence continues at coordinate 398,841 of KI547039.1, forward strand.
GGGTGTACACGGTGCGCGGTGCCAGCTCCTCCGGCAGCAGCGCCTCGGTCTCGGCCCAGGGCCGGGTGGCCAGGATGGCCTTGCCCAGACCCGTGGCCCAGGACGGCAGCCGGCGGCCGGGCCGGGAGACGATGGTCAGCGAGTGCTGACGCGACATACAGGTGGCCAGGTACACGATGTCGTGGCCGTCCAGGCGGGCCAGGTGGATCGTCTCCCCCACCTCCTCGGACAGGTCGTCCATCACGGGCTGTGCCCGCTGCACCACGTCGTCCTGCTCGACGTACGCGGCGCCGGCACGCAGCGCCTTGATGCCCACCCGGAAACCGACGCCGTCGTCGGCCTCCACCCATCCGGTCCGGACCAGTGTCATGAGCAGCGCGTAGGCGCTGGCCCGCGGCAGGCCCAGATCGACGGTGACCTCACGCAAGGTGCGCGGCTGCTCCGCGTCGCTCAGGTACTCCAGCAACGCGGTCGTCCGCTCGGCGGACTTGACGCTCCGGACACCGCCGCCCTCCTCCCCTGACTGACTCCCGGCCACAGATTCCTCCCGTTCACACTCTTGACTCGGCACCGATCGGCGTGACTGTATTCCTGTCTACAAGAATAGATGCAGTCTCCCCTTGTAGACAAGAGGTCGCGATGCCCATCCCACGCTCCCAACTTCCCGAGCACCTCTCCGGATTGCTCGGCTTCCCGGTCACCCCGTTCACGGCGGACGGCGGACTCGACCTCGAGCGTTTCCAGAGCCACCTCACCGACATGCTCGAGGCGAGGCCCAGTGCGCTGTTCGTCGCTTGCGGGACAGGCGAGTTCGCCTCCCTCACTCTGGACGAGCACCGCAGGCTGGTCGAAGCCGCCGTCGCCCACGTCGACGGCGCCGTGCCGGTACTGGCCGGTGTCGGCGGCGGCACACACATGGCGCTGGAGTTCACCGACTCCGCGGCCCGGTCAGGTGCCGACGGCATCCTCGTCCTGCCGCCGTACCTCCAGGTCGGCCCGCAGGCCGGGCTGGTCGAGCACTACCGCCGGATCGCCACCGCCACCGAGCTCGGCGTCGTTCCCTACCAGCGCGCCACCGCGGTCTTCACACCGGAGTCGGTGCGGGAACTCGCCGCTCTCCCCCAGGTCGTCGCGTTCAAGGACGGTCACGGCGACGTCGAGTTGCTCCAGCGCATCCGGGCCGCCACCGAGGGGAGACTCCCGCTGCTCAACGGGATGCCGACCGCCGAGACCGCAGCCGGAGCGTATGCGGGCATCGGGGTCCGCTCCTACTCCTCCGCCACGCTGGCCTTCGCCCCGGCTATCGCGCGGGCCTTCCACGACGCTTTCACCAGCGGCGACGAGCAGACCATGGATCTGCTGCTCCGCGAGTTCTACGTGCCGCTCACCGGGCTGCGGCACACCACACACGGCTACGCCGTGGCGCTGGTGAAGGCGGGACTGGACATCCAGGGCCGCTCCGCCGGTCCGGTACGGCCGCCCCTGGTCGACGCCTCGCCGCAGCACCGGGACGAACTGGCACGCATCATCGAACGCGGACACGCCGCGGTGGCCTCGGCGGTGACGGCATGACGGCCGCGCAGGGCACCGGCTTCCTGGCGGGACGGCCGCACCGCGGCGACGGCGCCCCCTTCCGCGCGGTCGCTCCCGCCACCGGTGAGGAGACCGGGCCGGAGTTCACCGGCTACACCGCCGAGGAGGTCGCGTGGGCCGCCGAGCTGGCCGCGGCGGCCCACGAGGCGAACCGCTCGCTGCCACCGCGCTGGCAGGCACGCCTGCTGCGTGGCGTCGCCGAGCGCCTGGAGGAGGTACGCGAGGACCTGCTGCGCACCGCACACGAGGAGACCGGTGTCCCGGCCGCTCGGCTGGAGGGCGAGTTCGCCCGCACCTGCGGCCAGCTCACCGGATTCGCGGAGGCGGTGGAGGCCGACGGTTTCGGCGAGCCGGTGCACGACCCGGCGGACCCCTCGGCCACCCCGCCGCGTCCGGAACTGAGGCGTCTCCTGCTGCCGGTCGGTCCGGTGTCGGTCTTCGGTGCCTCCAACTTCCCGCTCGCTTTCAGCGTGGCCGGCGGCGACACCGCCTCCGCCCTCGCCGCGGGCTGCCCGGTACTGGTGCGGGCTCACCCGAGCCACCCGGCGACCAGCGAGATCGCAGGCCGGGCGGTGGCGGCCGCAGTCGCCGACTGCGGCGCCCACCCCGGCACCTTCGCCCTGTTGCAGGGCGCCGGCCACGACACAGGCGCAGCGCTGGTCACGGCACCGCAGGTGCGGGCGGTCGGCTTCACCGGCTCGCACGCGGGCGGAACCGCGCTGACCGCACTCGCGGCGGGCCGTCCCCATCCGATCCCCGTCTATGCCGAAATGGGCAGCATCAACCCGCTGTTCCTCACCTCCGGCGCCGCGGAGCACCGGCTGGACGAGGTGGTGAAAGGATTCGTCACCTCTCTGACCACCGGCTCCGGACAGCTCTGCACCAAACCGGGTCTCGTCTTCACCACGGCGGGGCGGGAGTTCGCCCGCCGGGCCGCCGCGCTGCTGGACGCGACCGATCCCGGCACACTGCTCAACGCCGGCACCCGTGACGCCTTCGAGGCCGCGGGGCGCATCCCCGGCGTGGAGACCGTCACCGATCCACGCGAGAACGGTGAGCCCGGCTTCCGTGCCGCCCCCGTCCTGCTGCTGGCACGGCCGGACGACCTGCGGCGGGAACCCGCGCTGCTGGAGGAACACTTCGGCCCGTTCGCAGTCGTGGTCGACGTCGACTCGGACGACGACCTGGTCGAAGCGGCCCGGCTGACCCCAGGCTCGCTCACCGCCACCCTGCACTGCGAACCCGAGGAGCACGCGCGCCTCGGCCCACTGATGGCACGGCTGATGGAGACGGCCGGCCGGGTCGTGCACAACGCCTACCCCACCGGCGTCGCCGTGAGCGGCGCTCAGACCCACACCGGCCCCTACCCCGCGTCCAGCCACAGCGGCCACACCTCGGTGGGCTGGACCGCCGTACGCCGGTTCCAGCGGCCGGTGACCTTCCAGGACGTGCCGCCCGCCCTGCTCCCCCCGCTGCTCGTCACCCCGTCCTCCCCGACGGCCACGCCCGCCCCCTCTTCCGCTGCCAAGGAGCCGTCATGACCGACAACCGGCGCCAGCCGACGACGAACACCCGCCGCATACCGAGAACAGCCGCCGTCCTCGCCGCCGGGACCGTGCTGGTCACCAGTGCCTGCTCCGTCGACGCATCGGACGATCAGGCGGCTTCCGGCGACACCGTACGGATCGTGCTCCCCGAGGAGCCACCGACGCTGGAGCCCTGCGACGCCTCGCTCACCGCAACCGGCCGCGTGACCCGGTCCAACATCACTGAGCCCCTCACCGAACGCGTACCGGAGACGGGCGACCTGGAGCCGAAACTGGCCACCGGCTGGAAGCAGACCGACCCCACCACCTGGACGTTCGACCTGCGCAAGAAGGTGACGTTCCATGACGGGTCCGATTTCACCGCCGAGGACGCGGCGTTCTCCGTCGAACGCGCCGTCAACTCCGAGATCGGCTGCAACGTGGACGGTTACGTCTTCGGTGACAGCGACCTGAAGGCGACCGCCGTCGACGCCACCACACTGAAGGTGACCACGGCGAAGCCGGACCCGATCCTCCCGCTGCGGCTCTCCTTCGTCGAGGTGGTGCCCGACAGCACGGCCGCCGACGCCAAGGTGCGCGACCCCCTCGGCACCGGCCCGTACCGCATCGACGGCTGGGACAAGGGAGTGAGCCTCAAGCTGGCCCGCAACGAGGACTACTGGGGCGAGAAGCCCGACTACGCCGCCGCGACGTACTCCTGGCGCGCCGAGGGCAGCATCCGCGCCGCGATGATCTCCAGCGGCGAGGCGGAGGTCGCAGTCGGCCTCGCACCGACCGACGGGGCCGGCGACTTCGCCGTGGAGTACCCCAACAACGAGACCTCCTACCTGCGCATCGACGCCACCGAGGCGCCGCTGGACGACATCCGGGTGCGTGAGGCGATCAACTACGCGCTGGACAAGGAGGGCCTGGTCGCGTCGGTCTTCCGCGAGCTCGGCGAAGCGGCCGGACAGGTCGTCCCGTCCGGTGTGACCGGCCACGACCCCGACATCGAACCCTGGCCGTACGACATGGCCGAGGCCAAGAAACTCGTCGCCGAGGCGAAGGCCGACGGCGTCCCGGTCGACACGACGATCACCATCATCGGACGCAACGGCATCTATCCCAACGCCGCCGAGGCCATGGAGGTCGCGCAGAACTCGCTGAACAAGGCGGGCCTGAACGTGAAGATCAAGATGCTGGACGTCAACGCGTGGCTGGAGTACCTGCTGCGGCCCTTCCCCAAGGACCTCGGCCCCACCCTGCTCCAGGCCCAGCACGGCAACCAGGCCGGTGACGCAGCCTTCACGATGGGCCAGATCTACGGCAGCAAGGGCGCGCAGAGCAGCTACGGCACCGCAGAGCTGGACCGGATGATCGACGAGGCCGAGCAGAGCACGGGCGAGGACCGGCAGCGACTGTTCGCCGAGGCACTCACCCACCAGAGCGAGGAAGTCGTCCGGGACGCCGTCATGGCCCACATGACCGGCATCATGGCTCTCTCCCAGAAGGTCGAGTACAAGCCGAACTCGGCGTCCAACGACGAGATGCATCTGGCAGAGATGCACCCCGCGGGCTGATCCGGGATGGTCAGGCTACTGCGCAGGCGCATCACCTCCAGCGCCCTTCCCCTGCTCGTGGTGATCCTCGGGGTGTTCTTCCTCGCGCGCCTCACCGGGGACCCGGCGAACCTGTACCTGCCGCTCAGCGCGACCCAGGAGATGCGGGAGGCGTTCTCCGCCCGCCACGGGTTCGACCAGCCGGTGATCGTGCAGTTCGGCGACTACCTGGTGCAGCTGGCACATCTCGACTTCGGCGAGTCGCTGCGCACCACGCAGCCGGCGGCCGAGGCGGTGCTCCAGGCCTTCCCGGCCACGCTGCAGCTCGCGGGCGTGACCATGCTGCTGGCGGTGGCGGGAGCCGTCGTCGTCGGCAGCGTGGCCGCCTACCGACCGAACTCGCCGGTCGACCGGGTCGCCGGCTTCCTCTCCTCGACCGCGGCCAGTATGCCGGACTTCTGGTTCGCCATCATGGGCGTCCTGGTGTTCGCGGTCACCCTCGGCTGGCTGCCCACGTCGGGGACGCTGGGCCCCGGAGCCTGGGTACTGCCGGTGGCGACGCTGCTGATCCGCCCGTTCGGCGTGCTGGTGCAGGTGGTACGGGCGGCGATGGTCTCCGCGCTGTCGGCGCCGTACGTGAAGGTGGCGCGCAGCAAGGGCGCCGGGGAGCGGCGGGTGGTGTTCACGCACGCACTGCGCAACGCCGCCGCCCCGGCCCTGACGGTGGCCGGCGACCTCACGGTCGGCCTGGTCAACGGCGCGGTGGTGGTGGAGACGATCTTCGGCTGGCCGGGCATCGGCAAGCTGATGATCGACTCCATCCTGCAGCGGGACTTCGCCCTGCTCCAGGCGGCGGTGCTGCTCACCGCGGTGACCATCTTCGTCCTGAACATCGCGATCGACATCGGCTACGCACTGCTCGACGCACGCGTGCGGCAGGGAGCTACGGCATGACGACGAAGGAATCCGGGACTGGGCGCCGCGGCGCCGGCTCGACGCCCACCCTGCTGCTGCGGGACCCGTTCGCGACGGCGGCTGCCGTCGTGCTGGCCCTGGTGGCGGTGTGCGCGCTGGTCGGCGCCCCACTGCTCGGCGACCTGGCCGTCGAGCAGCACGTACGGGCGACCAACCGGCCACCGTTCAGCCTGGAGCACGGCTGGGCGTTCGTACTGGGCAGCGACTCGCTGGGGCGCAGCCTCGCGGCGCGGCTGGTCGTCGCGGCGGGCACCACGCTGTCGGTGGCCGTGCCGGCGGTGCTGCTGTCGCTGGTGGTCGGTTCGGTGTGGGGCATGTGGGCCGGCTACCACCGCGGCTGGCGGGAGACCCTGTCGATGCGGATCGCCGATGTGATCCTCAGCTTCCCGTCGCTGCTGCTGGCCGTGGTGGTGCTGTACGTCTTCAGCCCGAGTGCGGCGAACATCGTCGCGGTGCTGGCGATCGCCCGTATCCCCGTGTACCTGCGCACCGCCCGGGCCGAGTCGGCCGAACTGCGCAGCCGCCTGTTCGTGGACGCGGCCCGCACCTTCGGCACTCCGAACCGGACGATCATCTGGCGGCACGTGGCACCGATCGTGCTGCCGACGCTGGGCACGGTCGCGGCGGTCGACTTCTGCTTCGTGATGCTGACCGAATCGTCACTCAGCTTCCTGGGCATCGGTATCCAGCCGCCGGACGTCTCCTGGGGGCTGATGGTCGCGCAGGGCCGGCAGGAGTTGCAGACGGCCTGGTGGACGGCGGTCTTCCCCGGCCTGGCAATCATGATCACCACCGTCTCGGCGACCGTGCTGGCCGGGTGGGCGCGGCTCGCCACCGACCCGGCGCAGCGGTGGCGGCTCGCGCTGCCCCGCGGCAGGC
>KI547039.1:405770-407779 GCA_000497405.1 Streptomycetaceae bacterium MP113-05
GGCCTGTCCGTCGAGCTCCGCACGCCGTCCGGGCGGGCCCCGGTGGTCCGGGACGTGGCGTTCCGGGTGGCTGCCGGGCGGACCCTGGCGCTGCTCGGCGAGTCCGGCTGCGGCAAGAGCATGACCGCCCAGGCCGTCGCGGGGCTGCTGGACCCGGTGGCGGAGGTGTCCGGCGGCCGGGTGGACCTGCACGGCCAGGACGTGCTGCAGCTGGGCCGCGCCGAGCGGCGGCGTCTGGCCGGCCCCGGCCTCGCCGTGGTCTTCCAGGACGCGCTCACTGCCCTGAACCCGGTGTTCACCGTCGGCTGGCAGCTCGCCGAGCCGTTCCGCATCCACCGGGGGATGTCCCGCAGGAAGGCACGGGAGCGGGCGGCGGAGCTGATGGAACGCGTCGGCATCCCGGACGCACGGTCGCGGCTCGGGGCCTACCCGCACCAGTTCTCCGGTGGCATGCGGCAGCGTCTGCTGATCGCGATGGCCGTCGCGCTGGAGCCCACGGTACTGCTGGCCGACGAACCGACGACGGCACTGGACGTCACCGTGCAGGCGCAGATCATGGAGCTGCTGGCGGAGCTGCGCGCGGAGCACCGGATGGCACTGGTGCTGATCACCCACGACCTCGGGGTGGTCGCCGACCACGCGGACGACGTCGCCGTGATGTACGCGGGCACGGTCGTGGAGGAGGGACCGACGGCGGAGGTGTTCGCCCACCCGCGCCACCCCTACACCCGCGGCCTGCTGGACTCGGTGCCCGCGGACGGCCCTCGCGGCGGGCGACTGTTCTCCATCGAGGGCAGTCCCCCGGAACTGGGCCGGCTGCCCTCGGGCTGCGCGTTCCGCACCCGCTGTCCGCTGGCCACCGAACTGTGTGCCGACGAATCCCCGGCACTCGTCGAGGTGGGTCCGGGCCGACGGGCCGCCTGCCACTACGCGAAGGAGCCGAGCGATGTCTGAGGCCGTCACCCCCGCCGTGGCGCCGCTGCTGGAGACGCGCGGCCTGACCAAGACCTTCCGGGTACCGCGCGGGCCCTCCGGAAGCACCCGGCTGCGGGCGCTGGACGGCGTGGACCTGCGGCTGGAGCGCGGACGGACGCTCGGGCTGGTGGGCGAGTCCGGCTGCGGAAAGTCCACACTGGCCCGGGTCCTGCTGATGCTGGACCGCCCCGACGCCGGATCGGTGCACTTCTCCGGGACCGACCCGTTCGCGCTGCGCGGCAAGCAGCTGCTGGCATGGCGGCGGCGCGTGCAGATGGTCTTCCAGGATCCGTTCGCCTCGCTGAACCCGAGGCTGAGCGCGGCGGAGATCGTCGCCGAGCCGTGGCGGACGCACCGCGACCTGGTACCGCCGGGGCGGCGCGAGGCGCGCGTGCGGGAACTCCTGGAAATGGTGGGGCTGCGGGCGGGAGACGCCCGCAAGTACCCGCAGGAGTTCTCCGGCGGGCAGCGGCAGCGCATCGGCATCGCCCGCGCGCTGGCGCTGGAACCGGACCTGATCGTGTGCGACGAGCCGGTGTCGGCGCTGGACCTGTCGGTGCAGGCGCAGGTACTCAATCTGCTCACCGACCTGCAGGCCGAGCTCGGCGTCTCCTACCTGTTCATCTCGCACGACCTGTCCGTGGTGCGGCACGTCGCGGACGAGGTGGCCGTGATGTACCTGGGTCGCCTCGCGGAGTACGGCCCCACCGAGCGGGTGTTCGGCGCACCGCAGCACCCGTACACGGCGGCGCTGCTGTCCGCGGCGCCGTCACCGCTGCGGGCTGCGGAGGGGCGGCGGGAGCGGATCGTGCTGTCCGGCGAGATCCCCTCGCCGCTGGACCCGCCGTCCGGCTGCCGGTTCCGCACCCGCTGCCCGCGGGCGGAGGAGGTCTGTGCGAACGTGCCGCCGGAACTCGCGGAGGCGCGGCACGGCGGCGGCCCGGAGCACAGGGTGGCCTGCCACCTCCCGCTGGGGCCCGGCGCGGAGTCCGTCGCCGGACCGGCCGCCCGCGGCTGACAGGACGCGGCCGTAC
>KI547039.1:407914-411380 GCA_000497405.1 Streptomycetaceae bacterium MP113-05
GGCACCCGCAGTGGGGGCGTACGGCCGCGCGTCCCGTTCAGCAGGCGGAGCACCCGCCCCCGGAGGGCTCGGGCTGCGAGGCGGGAGCGCCGACCGTGGGCAGGCCCAGCAGCACGCCGCCGCCGGGCTCCGGCTCGGCGTTCCGCCGCTCCCAGGCGTCGCCGGCTCGGGTACGGCGCACCGACCTCGCCGGACTCTCGGCGAGCAGGTGGTGTGGGGCCGCGTAGGTCACGTCGACCTGCACCACGTCACCGGGACGCACCGGCTCGTCGGGACGCGCGAAGTGCACGAGCCGGTTGTCCCGGGCCCGGCCGGAGAGCCTCCGGGTGGCGCCGTCCTTACGGCCCTCGCCCTCGGCGACCATGACCTCGAGGGTGCGGCCGACCTGCTTGAGGTTCTCCGCCCAGGAGATCTCCTCCTGGAGTGCGACCAGCCGCTCGTAGCGCTGCTGGACGACGGCCTTGGGGATCTGGCCGTCCATCTCGGCGGCAGGGGTCCCGGGGCGCTTGCTGTACTGGAAGGTGAACGCCTGCGCGAAGCGGGATTCGCGCACCACGTGCAACGTCTGCTCGAAGTCCTCCTCGGTCTCGCCGGGGAAGCCCACGATGACGTCGGTGGAGATCGCCGCCTCGGGCATCGCCGCCCGCACCTTCTCGATGATGCCGAGGAACCGCTCCTGCCGGTAGCTGCGGCGCATCGCCTTGAGTACCCGGGACGACCCGGACTGCAGGGGCATGTGCAGCTGCGGCATCACGTTCGGCGTCTCGGCCATGGCGGCGATCACGTCGTCGGTGAAGTCGCGCGGGTGCGGCGAGGTGAAGCGGACACGCTCCAGGCCGTCGATCCTCCCGCAGGCGCGCAGCAGTTTTCCGAACGCCTCACGGTCGCCGATGTCACTGCCGTAAGCGTTGACGTTCTGCCCGAGCAGGGTGATCTCGCTGACGCCCTCGGCCACCAGCGCCTCCACCTCGGCGAGGATGTCGCCGGGCCGGCGGTCCTTCTCCTTGCCGCGCAACTGCGGCACGATGCAGAAGGTGCAGGTGTTGTTGCAACCGACGGAGACCGAGACCCAGGCGGCGTACGGGCTCTCCCGGCGGGTCGGCAGCGTGGAGGGGAACGCCTCCAGCGACTCCGCGATCTCGACCTGCGCCTCCTGCTCGACGCGCGCGCGCTCCAGCAGCACCGGCAGCTTACCGACGTTGTGCGTGCCGAAGACCACGTCCACCCACGGGGCACGCTTGACGATGGTGTCCCGGTCCTTCTGCGCCAGGCAGCCTCCCACGGCGATCTGCATGCCGGGGCGGGCGGCCTTCTTCGGCGCCAGCTGCCCGAGATTGCCGTACAGCCGGTTGTCGGCGTTCTCGCGCACCGCGCAGGTGTTGAACACCACCACGTCGGCGCCGTCCGCGCCGTCCGCTGCGCGCACGTAACCGGCGCCCTCCAGCAGTCCCGCCATCCGCTCGCTGTCGTGAACGTTCATCTGGCAGCCGAACGTCTTCAGCTCATAAGTCTTCGCAGTCATCTCAGTCGACAGGATACGCCGTCCGCTGTGACACACCTCCTCCCGTCCGGCACTCCCCCTGCGACGGCCCGCGATGACAGGATGCCACCCGTCATGACAGATTCCCGTGCGCCCGGCAGACCCTGGGGGCACCTCCCGCGCGCGAAGCGCTGCGGGGGAAGCCGCCTCTTCCAGGGTGCCGCCGTCCTCACCGTCGTGTTCGGCCTCCTGGCGTGGTGGCTGATACCCGGCGGCCCTCCGCCGCCGCGCGGCACGATCACCTTCGCCACCGGAGTGCCCACCGGGGTGTACCAGCAGTACGGCCTGCTGCTGCAACAGCGCGTCGAGCGGGACGTGCCAGGACTGACCATGAAGCTGGAGCCCAGCCAGGGCTCGGTGCAGAACCTCGACATGCTGATCTCGGGGAAGGCGGACTTCACCCTCGCCCAGTCCGACGCGGTCGCCGCGCACCTGAAGAGCGGCGGCGAGGGCACGGACGAACTGCGGGCCGTCGCCCGGCTCTACGACGACTACATGCAACTGGTCGTGCCCGCCGAGTCACCGGTGCGCCGGGCACGCGACCTGCGGGGACTGCGGGTCGGCATGGGCGAGGAACGCTCCGGCGTCAGCCTCGTGGCCGGGCGGCTGCTGGAGGCGGCGGGCCTGGAGCGCGCGGAGGACATCGAAGCCGTCCCGGCGGGCATCGACGAGATGCCCCGCATGCTGCGGCGCGGCGAACTGGACGCCTTCTTCTGGTCCGGCGGGCTGCCCACCGGCGCCGTCGAGAACCTGGCGGTCCGCGACCACATCCGGCTCGTGCCGCTGGGCGACCTGATGCCACGACTGCACCGGATGGAGCCGGAGACCCGCCACTACCGGGCCGCGGTGATGCCGGGCGACGCCTACCCGAGCGTGCAGCAGGGCGAGCCGGTGAACACCATCGCGGTGGCGAATCTGCTGGTGACGACCGAGCAGGCGGACCCCGCGGTCACCGAGGCCCTGACCCGCTCGCTGATCAGGAGCCGGGACGACATCGGCCGGCAGGTGCACGCGGCCCAGAAGGTCGACCTGCGCACCGCCATCTACACCGGACCGCTGCCCCTGCACGACGGCGCCCAGCGGTACTACCGGGCCGTCAAACCCTGACGACGGGCCCCGGTGTTCCGGCCCCGGCCGACGGCGGGTACGGATGGCCCGGGACCCGCCGCCCGGCGCGCCCCGCACACACGCCCGTACCGGCCCGAGCGAAGGAGCCCCGCCATGCACGACGAACGCAGCACCCTCGAAGCCCGTCTGCGTCGCGTGCTGGAGGAGCGGATCAGGCCCGCCGTGCACGGGTCGCCGCTACCGCTCACGGTGGAACGCTGGGAGGCACCCGGCGAACCGGTACCGGTGGCCGAGGGGCTGGGCGCGCCGTACCGCCCGGCCGAAGTGGGCGAGGAGTGGGGGCCGGCGTGGGGCACCACCTGGTTCCGGGTGACCGGGCGGGTGCCCGGGGAATGGGCCGGACAGCGGGTCGAAGCGCTGCTGGACCTCGGTTTCGACCGGAACATGCCCGGCTTCCAGTGCGAGGGCCTGGTGCATCGCGCGCACGGCGAGGTGGTGAAGGGGCTCAGTCCGCGCAACGCCTGGGCGCCCGTCACAGCGAGCGCCGACGGTGGCGAGAAGGTGGAGCTGTACGTCGAGGCGGCGTCCAACCCGATCCTCAACACCCCGCAGACGCCCACCTACGAGGGTGACCGGCTCACCTCGGGCCGCGGGCCCCTCTACCGGCTGGGGCGGATGGACCTGGCGGTGTTCCGCCCGGAGGTGTGGGAACTGGTCCACGACCTGGAGGTGGCCGGCTCGCTGATGCTGGAGCTCCCCCTGGAGGACGCCCGCCGCTGGGAACTCCTCCGGGCGGTGGGCGAGGCTCTGGACGCAGTGGACCTCACGGACGTGCCGGGCACCGCCGGTCGGGGCCGG
>KI547039.1:411390-412352 GCA_000497405.1 Streptomycetaceae bacterium MP113-05
GCACGGCTCGCCGGGGCGCTGGCCACGCCCGCCCGGCCCTCGGCGCACCGGATCAGCGCGGTGGGGCACGCGCACATCGACTCGGCGTGGTTGTGGCCGCTGCGGGAGACCGTACGGAAGGTCGCACGGACCACCTCGAACACGGTGGCGCTGATGGAGGACCACCCGGAGTACGTGTTCGCCATGTCGCAGGCGCAGCAGTACGCGTGGCTCAAGGAGCACCGGCCGGAGGTGTACGCGCGGGTGCGTACGAAGGTGGCGGACGGACAGTTCGTGCCGGTCGGCGGGATGTGGGTGGAGTCCGACACCAACATGGTCGGCGGCGAGGCGATGGCCCGACAGTTCCTCTACGGGAAAAGGTTCTTCCTGGAGGAGTTCGGAGTGGAGACCAGGGAGGTGTGGCTGCCGGACTCGTTCGGCTACACGGCGGCCATGCCGCAGATCGTGAAACTGGCCGGCTGCCGCTGGTTCCTGACGCAGAAGATCTCCTGGAGTCGCACCAACGCGTTCCCGCACCACACGTTCTGGTGGGAGGGCATCGACGGGACCCGGGTCTTCACCCACTTCCCGCCGGTCGACACCTACAACTCCGACCTGGGCGGACAGGAGATGGCGCATGCGGCGCGCAACTACCGTGACAAGGGCGGCGGCACCCGCTCGCTGGTGCCCTTCGGCTTCGGCGACGGCGGGGGCGGCGCGACCCGCGAGATGCTGGCCCGCGCAGCCAGGCTCGCAGACCTGGAGGGATCGCCGCAGGTCACCGTCGAGCGGCCGTCGGCGTTCTTCGAGAAGGCGCACGAGGAGTACCCGGACGCACCGGTCTGGGCGGGCGAGCTGTACCTGGAGTCGCACCGCGGCACCTATACCTCGCAGGCCAAGACCAAACAGGGCAACCGGCACAGCGAGTCGCTGCTGCGGGAGGCCGAACTGTGGTCGGCCACCGCCGCGCTGCGCGCACCGGG
>KI547039.1:412362-414614 GCA_000497405.1 Streptomycetaceae bacterium MP113-05
TGCGCGCACCGGGCTTCCCCTACCCGTACGAGGCCCTGGAACAGCTCTGGAAAACGGTGCTGCTGCACCAGTTCCACGACATCCTGCCCGGGTCGTCGATCGCCTGGGTGCACCGCGAGGCGCGCGAGACGTACGCGCGGGTGCGGGCCGAGCTGGAGACGCTGATCGACGCGGCGCAGCGGGCGCTGGCCGGCGAGGGCGCGCAGGAGGTCGTCTTCAACGGCGCTCCGCACGCCAGGAACGGCGTGCCCGGCGGCGGAGCGGCCCTGCCTGTGGACGCCGGTGAACCGGTCACCGCACGGGAGCGCGACGGCGGCGGCTGGGTACTCGACAACGGGCTGCTGCGGATCGAGGTCGACGCGCGCGGACTGGTGGTCTCCGCGGCCGACTACCTGGCCGCGCTGCGGGACGCCGTGCCCCCGGGGCAGGCAGCGAACCTGCTCCAGCTCCACCCCGACTTCCCCACCGCCTGGGACGCCTGGGACGTCGACTCCTACTACCGCAACAACGTCACCGACCTGACCGAGACCGACGAGGTGACGCTGTCCGCCGGCCACCCCGGCGAGGCGACGGTGCGGGTGACGCGCAGCTTCGGGAACGGCTCGTCGGTGGTGCAGCAGCTCACGCTGCGGGCCGGCGAGCGGCGACTCGACATCGACACGGCGGTGGACTGGCACGAGTCGGAGACGTTCCTCAAGGCGGCCTTCCCCCTGGACGTGAAAGCCGACCGGTCCGCCGCCGAGACCCAGTTCGGGCACGTCTACCGACCCACGCACACCAACACCTCGTGGGAGGCGGCCAAGTTCGAGATCTGCGCACACCGCTGGATCCATGTGGCCGAACCGGTGTGGGGCGTGGCCCTGGTCAACGACTCGACCTACGGCCACGACGTCACCCGCGACGTCCGGGACGACGGCGGGCACACGACGACGGTACGTCTGTCGCTCCTGCGCGCGCCCCGCTACCCCGACCCGGAGACCGACCAGGGCGAACACCGGCTGCGCTACGCCCTCGCGGTCGGCGCGGACGAGCCCGCCGCAGTGCGCGAGGGGCACTGGATCAACCTGCCGGAGCGGGTGGTCCGGGGCTCCGGCGCGACGGTACCGCCGCTGGTCGCCCTCGACGGCGACCAGGTCGTGGTGGAGGCGTTGAAGCTGGCGGAGGACCGCAGCGGCGATGTGATCGTGCGGCTCTACGAGGCGCACGGCGGGCGGGGGCGTGCCACCCTGGCCGCGGGCTTCCCGGTGCGGTCGGTGGCGGAGACCGACCTGCTGGAGCGCCCGATGGACTCGCCCCTCGCGCGCCTCGGCGACCTCACGTCCGAGGGAACCGTCTCGCTGACGCTGCGTCCGTTCCAGATCGTCACGCTCCGCCTGACCCCGGCGTAGTGCACCGTTCGTCGCCGGACGGGCTCCCCTCCAAGCCTGTCCGGCGACCGAGACCGTGGATCACGGCCCCCGGCCCGGCACCTACGCGCCGGTGAGGGCGCGCGCACAAGCCTGCAACGCCCCCGTGCGCGCCCCGTGGAACGCCGCCACCAGGTGCCCGTCGGGCCGCACCGCCAGTACGGTGTGGGCCGCCGCCCCGGCGTATTCCTCCGCGACCACCAGCTCGGCCTCCAGTGGCAGCCTCGTCACGGCGGCGGCCAACTCCGGCATCAGACCGGCCCGCAGCCAGTGCCGGCTGTCCCACACCCCCGTACCGGGTGCGACGAGCACCACCACCAGGTCCCCGCCCCGGCCGCCCAGTCGCTCCCTGAGCCACGAGCCGGAACCGTCCAGGAGTGTCACCGGCACATCCCGGACCAACTCGCCCGGCTGAGTGCCGGCAGCGACCCGGGCGCCGTCGAGAGCCTCCGGGGAAGGCGAGAGCGGCGACCGTCCGTACGCCGTCCGCCCGCCGAGCATGCCCCGACCGAGGTGACCGTCCGTCAGCAGGCCCATGGGGCCGCTCACCCCGCCCGGGAGCAGGGTCCGCAGGCCGGACCCGGACCGGCGTACGAAGGGCTGTGCCTGGTCGACCGCCCGCAGCCGGGCACCGACGGCGGTGCGGCGTTCCGTCTCGTAGCTGCCAAGCAGCCTGGCGTCGGAATCCGTGTCGCGCGCACCGTGATGCCAGGCGAGAGCCAGCTTCCAGGCGAGGTTCGCGGCGTCCTGCAGGCCCTCGTCGAGGGCCCGTACGCCGAGCGCACCCGTGAGGTGTGCCGCATCCCCGGCGAGGAAGGCGCGCCCGAGGCGCCACCGGCGGGCGAG
>KI547039.1:414624-428975 GCA_000497405.1 Streptomycetaceae bacterium MP113-05
CCGGGCGGTCACCTCGCCCGGCCGTCCGCCGGGCTCGCGGTGCAGCAGCGCCTCGTCCGTCCAGGGCAGCCGGGTGCGCAGCGCGGCGACGGCGTGCCGCTCGACGGACGTCCGGCCGGCGAAGCCGATGCCGAGAAGCTTGCGCACGGTGGAGCGGGCGCCGTCGCAGCCGACCAGGTAACTGCCCCGCCACCAGGTGCCGGCCGGGCCGCGGGTGTGCGCGGTGACACCGTCCGCGTCCTGTTCGAGGGTGTCGAGACGGCTTCCGGTGTCGATCCGGACCAGCTTCTCGTCGGCCAGTGCGCCACGCAGCGCGTGTTCCAGGCGGTATTGCTCCACGTGCAGGGGTGACGTCTCGTCGTCCAGTTCGACCCGTTCCAGGCACTGGCGTCGCCGTTCGGTGCGCCATGTACGCCACCGCGCGGCCTCCACCGGCGGCAGCAGCGCCGCCGTCTGCGGGCGCAGCACGCACGTGCGGGCGGCCCGGCGTACGACCGCGCCGTCGCCGGAGTCGAGCACGACGGACGGTACGCAGCGCCGCGCGAGCGCCAGCGCCAGCGCCAGCCCGACCGGACCCGCGCCGACGACGATCACCGGTTCCACAGCGTGCGGCCCTCACGGTCCTGGGTGGAGAGAGGAGTTGACGCTGGCAGAACCCGGTGCACGATCACCTGAGGTATGCAACCCACTGCCCGTCCCCCCGTCAAGCGGGGAAACGGGCAGTGGGCCACGTCCGCGGGCGTGAACGCACGGTTCACGCGGGTTGCTACTCCTTGCCGGGAGTGGGCTCCTCGTACTCCATGTCCTCCGTCGCCCCGCCGTGCACCACGGCACCGGTGGTGCGCTTGCCGCGGCGGATGCGCGCCTCCAGCCGGCCGGCGAACTGGGTGAGTATGAAGTTGAGGGCGATGTAGATCAGCGCGACCACGGTGAACGTGGCGATGGTGTTCGCCCCGTAGTTGGCGGAGATGGTGCTGACCTGGTTCATCAGGTCACCGAACCCGAGGATGGCACCTCCGAGCGCGGTGTCCTTGACGATCACCACGAGCTGGCTGACCAGGGCCGGCAGCATCGCGGTCACCGCCTGCGGCAGCAGCACGTAGACCATCAGCTGCCACTTGCGCATACCGACCGCCTTGGCGGCGTCGGTCTGGCCGTTCGGCAACGAGAGGATGCCGGCCCGGACGATCTCCGCGATGACCGAGCCGTTGTAGAGCACCAGGCCGGTGACGACCGCGTACAGCGGACGTACCTCGGAGTCGATGTCGGTGTACATGGCGTACGCCTGGTTGGCGAACACCATCATCAGCAGGACCGGAATGGCGCGGAAGATCTCCACCACGAAGCCGTTGGGCTTCCTGACCCACCCGTGGTCGGAAAGCCGCGCGATGCCCAACAGTGCACCGATCGGCAGCGCCAGCGCGATGGACAGCGCCGCGGCCTTCAGGGTGTTACCGAGGCCCGGAAGGATGTAGGTGCTCCACACCCGGGAGTCTGTGACGAAAGGCCCCCACTTGGCCTGCGTGAGCTGGTTCTTGGCCGCAAGGGTGTCGATGACCCACCAGCCCACCAGGGCGATGGCCGCGAGGAACAGCACGGCGTACGCGACGTTGCGCACCTTCGCCCTGGGGCCGGGAGCATCGTACAGAACGGACAGGTCACTCATCGCTTCACCGCCACACGCTTGCCCACCCAGCCGAGCAGCAGGCCGGTCGGGAGGGTGAGGACCACGAACCCGAACGCGAACACGGCGAAGACCAGGAACAGCACGTCACTCTCGAACTCGATCATGTTCGCCATCAGGTAGGCGGCTTCGGCGACACCGATGGCCGAGGCCACCGTGGTGTTCTTGGTCAGTGCGATCAGCACGTTCGCCAGCGGGGCCACAACCGATCGGAACGCCTGCGGCATGACGATCTCGGTGAGGACCTGGCCGAAGTTCAGGCCCAGCGCCCGTGCGGCCTCCGCCTGGCCCACGGGCACCGTGTTGATGCCGGCGCGCAGGGACTCGCAGACGAATGCCGCGTGGTAGACGATCAGACCGAGGATGGCCAGCTTGAAGCTGATCTCCTTCGAGGTGCCTCCGCCCAGCTCGACGCCCAGGGTCTGGTACAGCCCCAGCGACGTGGACAGGATGATCAGGGTGAGAGGGGTGTTCCGCACCGTGTTGATGTACACGGTGCCGAAGGCCCGCATCATCGGGACCGGGCTCACCCGCATCGCGGCGAGGACGGTTCCCCAGACGAGGGAGCCTATCGCCGACCAGAGGGTCAGCTGGACGGTGACCCAGAACGCTCCCAACACGTCATAGTCATTCAGAAAGTCGAACACGTTCTCCCGCGCTCTCGCCGTGGCGGACGTGGCGCGCCGCCCCGATCAGGACGGCGCGCCACCTTGCCGCGTACTTGCTCAGCTGCCTTCGGTGATCTCCGGCGCCTTGCCGTAGTCGTAGTCGGCCGGACCGAAGTGCTTGTCGGCGAACTTCTTCCA
The DNA here is from genome assembly GCA_000497405.1 of Streptomycetaceae bacterium MP113-05. Classification (GTDB taxonomy): domain Bacteria; phylum Actinomycetota; class Actinomycetes; order Streptomycetales; family Streptomycetaceae; genus Streptomyces. Next base: position 417,115 of record KI547039.1, read on the forward strand.
GGAACCGTCGTCGACCATCTTCTCGATGGCCTTGTTGACCTTCTTCTGGAGCTCGGTGTCGCCCTTCTTGAGGCCGATGCCGTACGGCTCGTCGCTCAGGTTGAGGCCCAGCAGCTTGAACTTGCCCTGGTGCTCCTTCTGCGCGGCGTAGCCGGCGAGAATGGAGTCGTCGGTGGTGAGCGCGTCGACGTTCTCGTTCTGCAGTCCGGTCAGGCACTGCGAGTAGGTGCCGTACTCCTGCAGGTCGGCCTTGGGGGCGAAGTCCTTCTGCACGTTCGCGGCGGAGGTGGAGCCGGTGACGGAGCAGAGCTTGAGCGAGGAGTCGTCCAGGTCGGACTGCTTCTTGACGTCGGTGTAGTCCTTGCGAACCAGCAGGTCCTGGTGCGCGAGCATGTACGGACCGGCGAAGGAGACCCGCTCCTTGCGCTCCGGGGTGATGGAGTAGGTGGCGGCGATCAGGTCGACGTCACCGTTGGCGATCAGGTTCTCCCGGTCGGCGCTGGGAGCCTCCTTCCAGGTGATGTCGCTCTCCTTGTAGCCGAGCTCCTTGGCCACGTAGGTCGCGACGTCGACGTCGAAACCGACGTACTCGCCGTCCGGGGTCTTCAGGCCCAGACCGGGCTGGTCGACCTTGACGCCGATGGTGATGCCGTCGTCGGAGCCGCTGTCGCCGCCCCCGCATGCGGTGGCGGTGAGGGCCAGGACGACTGCGGCGGCAGCCGCGATGCTGGTCTTGCGGAGTGTCATGGTGAACATCCTTGAGTGTGCGTCGTTGCGGTGGATGGTGCGGTGAGCGCCGCCGCTCAGTGGTGCAGGATCTTCGACAGGAAGTCCTTGGCCCGCTCGCTGCGCGGGTTGCTGAAGAACTGGTCCGGGGTGGTCTCCTCGACGATCTTGCCGTCGGCCATGAAGACCACCCGGTTCGCCGCGGAACGCGCGAAGCCCATCTCGTGGGTGACGACGACCATCGTCATCCCGTCACGGGCGAGCTGCTGCATGACCTCGAGGACCTCGTTGATCATCTCGGGGTCGAGCGCGGAGGTGGGCTCGTCGAAGAGCATCACCTTGGGGTCCATGGCCAGGGCGCGGGCGATCGCCACACGCTGCTGCTGGCCGCCGGACAGCTGCGCCGGGTACTTGTCGGCCTGGTTGCCGACACCGACACGGTCCAGCAGCCGGCGCGCCGTCTCCTCGGCCGTCTTCTTGTCCGCCTTACGGACCTTGATCTGGCCCAGAGTCACGTTCTCCAGCACCGTCTTGTGCGCGAAGAGGTTGAAGGACTGGAACACCATGCCCACGTCGGCACGCAGGCCGGCCAGCTCCTTGCCCTCCTCGGGCAGGGGCTTGCCGTCGATGGCGATGTAGCCCGAGTCGATGGTCTCCAGACGGTTGATCGTTCGGCACAGCGTGGACTTGCCGGAACCAGAGGGACCGATGACGACGACGACCTCGCCGCGCTCGATGGTCAGGTCGATGTCCTGGAGCACGTGCAGGGCACCGAAGTGCTTGTTGACGTTGTCCAGCACGACCAGGTCGTTCGGCGCCGGCTCCGGGGGTCCGCCGTCTCCGTCCTTGGTCACCGATACTTTGCTCATCGGCGTGTAGCTCCGTCCTCGTCGGTTGCGAGGACCCTAATGACCCACCGCCACCAGCGTCATTACATCTGAGGGGAAATTGAGCATAACGATCAGGCCACTTTTCAGCACTCTACGTGAAGCACGTGACAGCGGACATTCCAGTGGCGTACCGACTGGATAACGGACATCCGCGACAGCGGACCGGCCCTTGACTCACCTGCGCGAATCCGCGTGGATGCAGTGCCGGACCACGCCCCGGCGGGCCGCCGGGGCAGGCACAGAACCGAGACGGGAAGAAGGGAGGGCCGATGAGACTGCTGCTCGTCGAGGACGACGACCACGTCGCCGCCGCGCTCTCCGCCGTGCTGCGGCGGCACGGGTTCACCGTCGTGCACACCCGGGACGGCGACGAGGCACTGCGCACACTGGTACCGGGCCCCGGTTCGGCGCCGTTCGCGGTCGTGCTGCTGGACCTCGGCCTGCCCGGCCTGGACGGGTTCGAGGTCTGCGGCCGGATCCGGAAACTCACCACCACCCCGGTGATCATGGTGACGGCGCGTTCAGACGTACGGTCCCGCATCCACGGGCTGAACCTTGGCGCGGACGACTACGTGGTGAAGCCGTACGACACCGGGGAACTGCTGGCCCGCATCCATGCCGTCGCCCGGCGCAGCGCCGTGGAGGAGCCGGCAACCGACACCGAGGAGACCGAGGACCTGCTGCGGCTCGGCGGAGTGACCGTCGAGCTGCCCACCCGGCAGGTGTGCGTAGAAGGCAACCCGGTGTCCCTGACCCGCAAGGAGTTCGACCTCCTGGCGCTGCTGGCGCAACGACCCGGCGTCGTCTTCCGCCGGGAACAGATCATCAGCGAGGTCTGGCGCACGAACTGGGAGGGGACCGGACGGACCCTGGAGGTTCACGTGGCCTCCCTGCGGTCGAAACTCAAGCTGCCCACACTGATCGAGACGGTGCGCGGCGTCGGCTACCGGCTCGTGGTGCCCGGCGACTGGACCGGCTGACGGCTCCACGCACCGAAGACCTCACGGACTCCACCTGATGCGCACCCGCCTGCTCCCCCTGCTCATCGTGCTGTTCACCGGTGTTCTGCTGGCTCTCGGCTTCCCGCTCGCAGCGAGCCTGGCCGCCGCGGAGCAGCAGCGGCTGGTGGTGGACCGGATCGACGACACGGCCCGGTTCGCATCACTGGCCCAGTTTGTCACCGCGCGCAGCACTCCCGGCGAACGTCTGGGGACGCTGCGCAGCGAGCTGAACCGGTACCACGATCTGTACGGCATCGAGGCGGGCGTCTTCTTCCGGGACGGCCAGGCGATGGCGACCGCACCCGAGGGCTGGCAGGTTCCGGTGTCCGGGCCAGGGCGGGACGCGTTTCGCGAGGCCCTCGCCGGGCGCCGCAGCCACGACCCCGCCCAGGTGTGGCCGTGGCAGCACGGCCGCATCGCGGTGGCCTCACCGGTGATCCGGGACGGAGACGTGGCAGCCGTCGTCTACATCGACTCTCCCACCGGACCGCTTCGTTCCCGCATCCTGCAGGGCTGGGTGCCCCTCGCGGTCGGTGAGGGGGCGTTGATGCTGCTGGCCGTCGCCGCCGCGCTGGTGCTGACGCGATGGGTACTGCGACCGGTGGGGATCCTGGACCGCGCGACACACGAGATCGCCACCGGGAAGCTCAAGTCACGGGTCGCGGCCTCCTGGGGGCCGCCGGAACTCCAGCGTCTCACCCGCTCCTTCAACGAGATGGCGAACCACGTCGAGGAGGTCCTGGAACAGCAGCGCGCCTTCGTGGCCGACGCTTCGCACCAACTGCGGAATCCGCTGTCGGCACTACTGCTGCGCATCGACCTGCTCGGTCTGGAGCTGCCGGAGGGCAACGAGGAGTTCGTGTCGGTGCGGGCGGAGGGCAAACGGCTGGCCGAAGTACTGGACGGGCTGCTGGATCTGGCCTCCGCGGAGCACTCACCGGCGGACCTGCGACTGACGGATGTGGCGGAGCTGACGGCCGAACGGGTCGCCGCGTGGGGGCCGGTGGCCCAGCGGCGCGGAGTGGTCGTACGGCTGACGGGCGCGGGGGCCCTGACCGGCTGGGCGGATCCGGTGACGCTGTCCAGTGCCCTGGACGCCGTGGTGGACAACGCCGTCAAGTTCTCCCCCGAGGGCGGCACCGTCGCGGTCCACGCCTGGCGGGAGGGAAAGGAGGTCCGGCTGGAGATCGCCGACGAGGGGCCGGGGCTGACAGGGGAGGAGTTCAACCGGATCGGGGACCGGTTCTGGCGGAGCAGCAGGCACCAGAACGTCGCCGGGTCCGGACTCGGACTGTCGATCACCCGTGCCCTGCTGGCGGCGGGGGGCGCAGACATCGCCTACGCCGCCAACCGGCCGCACGGTCTTCGGGTGACCGTCACCGTGCCCCGCGACCGGCCCGAGCCCCCCTGAACCGCTCGACCCCGATGCCGTCCGACCTTGGCGCCTTGCGAACCCGATGCCGTCCGAGTCCGGCCGGAACGGGATGCGCCGTGCTGAACCTGCACGGCCGGTGGGTGGCGCCGGCAGCCGCTACCCACCCGGCAGTCCTCCGGCTCAGACGTCGGGCAGGTACCCCTCCAGCAGCTCCGGGTTTTCCCCTTCCTCCTCCAGCACCTGGCGGACCACCCGCAGGGTGACGCCCTCGGAGTAGCCCTTTCGGGCGAGCATGCCGGCGAGGCGACGGAGTCGTTTCTCCCTCGGCAGACCGCGGGTCGCCCGGAGTCGGCGTTCGACCAGCGCGCGGGCGGTCTCCGCTTCCTGGTCGGCGTCGAGGCGGCCGAGTGCGTCACCGACGGTGGCGGAGTCCACGCCCTTCGTCCGCAGCTCGCGGGCGAGTGCGCGCCGGGCCAGGCCCCGGCTGTGGTGCCGGGAGTCGACCCAGGCGTCGGCGAACGCCGCGTCGTCGATCAGCCCGACCTCCTCGAAACGGGTCAGCACCTGTTCTGCGACCTCGTCCGGGATCTCCTTCTTCCGGAGCGCGTCGGCGAGTTGGTGGCGGGTGCGGGGGGTGCCGGTGAGCAGGCGGAGGCAGATGGCACGCGCCTGCTCGGCCGGGTCCCTGGGTTCACCGGGCCGACGCGAGGGCTCCGCTCCGGCCCTCGACGGGGCGGAGCCCTCGCTGTCTGCGGACTCCGGCCAGTGGCTGCGCCGTGTCATGGACTAGCTCTTGGCCGTCGCGGCCTTGGCCGACTTGGCCTTTCCCGTCGGAGCAGGGGCCGTCTTGGCCTCCGGCACCGCGCCTGCCGTGGGGGCGACCGCGTCCGCTCCCGGATCGGTGGCCGGCTCCGGAAGCTTCACGCCCACTCCCAGCTTCTCCTTGATCTTCTTCTCGATCTCGTTGGCGAGGTCGGGGTTGTCGCGGAGGAAGGTGCGGGCGTTCTCCTTGCCCTGGCCCAGCTGATCGCCCTCGTAGGTGTACCAGGCGCCCGACTTGCGGATGAAGCCGTGCTCCACGCCCATGTCGATCAGGCCGCCCTCTCGGCTGATGCCCACGCCGTAGAGGATGTCGAACTCGGCCTGCTTGAAGGGCGGCGCGACCTTGTTCTTGACGACCTTGACGCGCGTGCGGTTGCCGACCGCGTCGGTGCCGTCCTTGAGGGTCTCGATGCGACGGATGTCGAGCCGCACCGAGGAGTAGAACTTGAGCGCCTTGCCACCGGTGGTCGTCTCAGGTGACCCGAACATGACACCTACCTTCTCGCGGAGCTGGTTGATGAAGATCGCCGTGGTCTTCGACTGGTGGAGCGCACCGGTGATCTTTCGCAGCGCCTGGCTCATCAGCCGGGCCTGGAGGCCGACGTGCGAGTCGCCCATCTCGCCCTCGATCTCCGCACGGGGCACCAGCGCGGCAACCGAGTCGATCACGATCAGGTCGAGCGCGCCGGAGCGGACCAGCATGTCGGTGATCTCGAGGGCCTGCTCGCCGTTGTCCGGCTGGGAGAGGATGAGGGAGTCGACGTCCACGCCCAGCTTCTTGGCGTACTCCGGGTCCAGCGCGTGCTCGGCGTCGACGAACGCGACGGTGCCCCCGGTGCGCTGCGCGCTGGCGACCGCGTGCAGCGTCAGCGTCGTCTTGCCGGAGGACTCCGGGCCGAACACCTCGACCACCCGCCCCCGGGGCAGCCCGCCGACGCCCAGGGCGACGTCGAGCGCGGTGGACCCGGTGGAGATCACCTCGATCGGCTCGTTCGGCCGCTCGCCGAGCCGCATCACGGCACCCTTGCCGAATTGGCGTTCAATCTGCGCGAGTGCGGCGTCGAGCGCCTTCTCGCGGTCCGTACCAGCCATCGGTGCCACCCGGTTGTTCGTTTGAGTCGATCGCTTCACGTCGATGACGCTAGCGCCTGCCACTGACAATCCGCCCCGACCACCTGTCGCAGCAGCCCGGCCACTCCATGAGAATGGTTGTTCGATTTTTGTGTCAAGTGTCGCCCTCAACCTGTGGATAACCGAGAAACGGCAGTTCAGAGGGGGTCTATGCAGCAGAATCGGGGAGTCGTAGTAGCTCGGGGAAGCGGAGCGGAAGTCACCCCGTACGGTTGACGTCCTCCAGGCCCTGAAGAACCGGGATTCCCTCCCTGACGTCCGCTGTAGCGGCTCGCCTTGAGTCGGGTTCCTGTTTCATCGGGTCCTGCCTTCCGCTAGGCGGAGGGGCTTACGGTCCCTCCGCAGGCGTTTTGGCTCTCCGCCCGTCCGGCGGCGAGGACGATTCGGGCCGCGTTCACGTCCCGGTCGTGGGTGGTCTGGCATGCCCCGCACACCCATTCGCGGACGTTGAGGGGCTTGGGCCCGTCGATGACCATGCACACGTGGCAGGTCTGCGAGGACGGGAGCCAGCGGTCGACCTTGCCGAAGGTGCGCCCGTAGCGGGCGGCCTTGTATTCCAGCATTCCGACGAACCGGGCCCATCCGGCGTCGTGGACGGACTTCGCGAGCCGGGTGCGGCCGAGGCCCTTCACGCACAGGTCCTCGACGTACACCGCTTGGTTCTCGCGGATGATGGTCGTGGACAGCTTGTGGTGATGGTCCCGCCTGGTGTCGGCGACGCGTGCGTGCAGCCGCGCCACGCGGGCGACGGCCTTCTTGCGGTTGTTGGAGCCCTTCGCCTTGCGGGAGAGGGCCTGTTGCGCCTTGCGGAGCTTGCGTTCGGCTCGGCGCAGGAACTTCGGGGAGGACACCTTCCGGCCGTCGGAGAAGACCGCGAAGTGTGTGAGGCCGAGGTCGATGCCGACCTCGCCGGTCGTCTCGGGCAGTACCTCGGACGGGTAGGTCTGGACGACAAACGAGGCGAAGTACCGCCCGGCCGCGTCCTTGACGACGGTGACCGAGGACGGGTCCGAGGGCAGTTGCCGGGACCAGCGCACGGGGATCTCGCCGACCTTCGCCACGTACAGGCGGCCGTTCGGCCGGAGCGAGAAGCCGTTGCGGGTGAGGCGGATCGCCTGCCGGTTGTCCTTCCGTGACCGGAAGCGGGGAGCGGCCACCTTCGGGCCCTTCCGCCTGCCGGTGGTCGAGGCGAAGAAGTTCCGGTAGGCGGTGTGCAGGTCGCAGAGCGCCTGCACCAGCACCACCGAAGACACCTCGCCCAGCCACTCCCGCTCGGGGGTGCGCTTCGCGGCGGTGATGACCTGCTTCTGCAAGTCGGTGTCCTTGATGTACGGCAGCCCCGCCGCGTGGGCTTCCTGCCGGACGCGGAGGCCGTCGTTGAAGACGACCCGCGCGCACCCGAACGCCTGGGCAAGCGCGATGCGCTGGCCCGGCGCGGGGTTGAGGCGGAAGTTGTACCGAAGCTGCATGGCTACACTCTAGCATCGTTTTATAGCTGGCTTCATGATGGAGCCATGACGAAGAATGTGAACGTGCGCTTCCCGGACGACGTCCACCGCGCGGCCGTAGCCGCCGCAGCCGTCGACGACCGGTCCCTGAACTCCTGGCTGGTCGCCGTGGTACGTCGAGCCGCCGAGGTGCAGAAGGAAGCGGAGCGAACTCCGCCGCTGCGCGGCTCCGACACAGGGATGGGCTAACCCCGCCCTGAAGGACGGGGCCCGCGCCCAAGAACTCGGTCACCTCTTCTCTGCCGGTACCTCCATCGTCCGGCACACCACCCGCCACACGTCCTTCGCGTTCCACCCCGCATCGAGTGCCTGGTGGACGGTACGCCCGCCCAGGCCCGCCATCACGTGATCGTGTGCGAAGGAGTCGGCGTACGCCGCACCGAAGTGGTCCGCCATCCGCTGCCAGAATTCCGTCAAGCGCATACCGCGAGTATCCCGCACCCCGGTCCGGGCGGACGCCGCTGTCCGACCCGGGGTGCACGATGGGTGGCATGGCTCAGGGAAAGTCCTCCGTCCTGGACTCGTTCTCCCCCGCGACCCGCGCGTGGTTCGCCGGGGCGTTCCGTGCGCCCACGGCGGCGCAGGAGGGCGCCTGGCGTGCGCTGGCAGAGGAGTCCGACGCGCTGGTGGTGGCCCCCACCGGCTCGGGCAAGACACTGGCCGCGTTCCTGGCCTCCCTGGACCGGCTGGCGTCCGTCCCGCCGCCGGCCGAGCCTCTCAAACGCTGCCGGGTGCTGTACGTCTCCCCGCTGAAGGCGCTCGCCGTGGACGTCGAACGCAACCTGCGCAGCCCGCTCACCGGCATCCGGCAGGAGTCGGCACGGCGAGGACTGCCCGAGCCCGAGGTGCACGTCGCCATCCGTTCCGGCGACACCCCGGCGGCCGAGCGGCGTGCGCTCGCCCGCCGTCCACCGGACATCCTCATCACCACGCCCGAGTCGCTCTTCCTCATGCTCACCTCATCCGCCCGGGAAGCCCTGTCCGGCGTGGAGACGGTGATCGTGGACGAGGTGCACGCCGTGGCCGGCACCAAGCGCGGTGCCCATCTCGCGCTCTCCCTGGAGCGGCTCGACGAGCTGCTGGACCGTCCCGCGCGCCGGATCGGCCTGTCGGCCACCGTGCGGCCGGTGGACGAGGTGGCCCGGTTCCTCTCCCCCCGGCGCAGCGCGACGATCGTGCAGCCGCCGTCGGAGAAGCGATTCGATCTGTCGGTCGTGGTGCCCGTCGAGGACATGGGCGAGCTGGGCGGCTCCCCCGTTCAGGACGCCTCGGGCGGCTCCGGCCCGGGCGGCGGGGAGAAGCCGTCCATCTGGCCGTCGGTCGAAGAGCGCATCGCCGACCTGGTGCAGGCGCACCGCTCCACCATCGTCTTCGCCAACTCGCGGCGCCTGGCCGAGCGGCTGTGCAACCGACTGAACGAGATCGCCCATGAGCGCGCCACCGGTGAACCGCTGCCGGAGCACCAGTCCCCCGCCGAGATCATGGCCGAGTCCGGTGCCGCCCGCGGCGCGCCGCCGCTCCTGGCCCGCGCACACCACGGCTCCGTCTCGAAGGAGCAGCGCGCCCAGGTGGAGGAGGACCTCAAGGCCGGACGGCTGCCCGCCGTGGTCGCCACCTCCAGTCTCGAGCTCGGCATCGACATGGGGGCCGTCGATCTGGTGATCCAGGTCGAGTCGCCTCCCTCGGTGGCCTCGGGCCTGCAGCGCGTCGGGCGGGCCGGCCATCAGGTGGGCGCCGTCTCGGCCGGTGTCGTCTTCCCCAAGTACCGGGGGGATCTGGTGCAGGCGGCGGTGGTCACCGAGCGGATGCGGGAGGGGGCCATCGAGTCGCTGCACGTCCCCACGAACCCGCTGGACGTGCTGGCCCAGCAGATCGTCGCCATCACGGCCGTCGACGCCTGGGACGTGGACGAGCTCCTCGCCGTGGTGCGTCGGGCGGCCCCGTTCGCCTCGCTGCCCGAATCCGCGTACACCGGGGTGCTGGACATGCTCGCCGGCCGGTATCCGTCCGACGCGTTCGCGGAGTTGCGCCCCCGCCTGGTGTGGGACCGGGTCGCCGGCACGGTGACCGGGCGGCCGGGGGCGCAGCGGCTCGCCGTGACCTCCGGAGGCACCATTCCGGACCGCGGACTGTTCGGCGTGTTCCTGGCCGGAGCCGACCCGAAGAAAGGCGGTGGCCGGGTCGGCGAGCTCGACGAGGAGATGGTCTACGAGTCGCGGGTCGGCGACGTCTTCACGCTCGGCACCACGACCTGGCGCATCGAGGACATCACCCGCGACCGGGTGCTGGTCACCCCGGCACCGGGCCAGGCCGGACGACTTCCCTTCTGGAAGGGCGACCAGCTGGGCAGGCCGCTGGAGCTCGGCCGGGCCCTCGGCGCCTTCCTGCGCGAGGTCGGCGGCCTCTCCGCCGAGGACGCGCGGACCAGGTTGACGGTGGCCGGGCTGGACGGGTCGGCGTCGGCCAACGTGCTGGCGTACCTGGAGGAACAACGGACCGCATGCGGACATGTGCCGGATGACCGGACGATCGTCGTCGAACGGTTCCGGGACGAGCTGGGCGGCTGGCGGGTCGTGGTCCACTCCCCCTTCGGCGCCCAGGTGCACGCGCCGTGGGCGCTGGCCCTGGGCGCCCGCCTCACCGAGCGGTACGGCATGGACGCACAGGTCATGCACGCCGACGACGGCATCGTGCTGCGCCTGCCGGACGCCGGTCTGATGGACCTCGACATGATCGGGGAGAGCCCCGTCCCGGACCCCTCGCACGACCCCGAGCAGCCCCCGCTCGGTACGGCCGACGTGCTCTTCGACAAGGGCGAGGTGGAGCAACTCGTCACCGATCAGGTCGGTGGATCCGCCCTGTTCGCGGCTCGGTTCCGCGAGTGCGCGGCCCGGGCTCTGCTGCTCCCCCGGCGCAGCCCCGGCAAGCGCACTCCGCTCTGGCAGCAGCGGCAACGTGCCTCCCAACTGCTCCAGGTCGCGAGCGAGTTCGGCTCCTTCCCGATCGTGCTCGAGGCCGTCCGGGAATGCTTGCAGGACGTCTTCGACGTCCCCGGCCTCGGCACACTGATGGGGGACGTGGAGGCACGCCGGGTCCGCGTCGTCGAAGTCACCACCCAGGAGCCGTCGCCGTTCGCGCGCTCACTGCTCTTCGGTTACGTCGCGCAGTATCTCTACGAAGGCGACTCGCCGCTCGCCGAACGCCGGGCCGCGGCGCTGGCCCTGGACTCCAGGCTGTTGTCCGAGCTGCTGGGCCAGGCCGAGTTGCGTGAGCTGCTCGACCCGGAGGTGCTCGCCGGGCTGGAGGAGGAGCTCCAGTGGCGCACCCCGGAGCGCCGCCTCAAGGACGCCGAAGCCGTCGCAGACGCACTCCGTGTGCTCGGCCCGGTCACCGGTGAGGAGTTGACGGAACGCGGCGCCGAGCCGGGCTGGGCCGACGAGCTGGGCCGTTCCCGCCGCGCCATCCGGGTGCGCATCGCCGGGCGGGAGCATTGGGCGGCCGTCGAGGACGCCGGACGACTGCGGGACGCGCTCGGTGCCGCACTGCCCGTGGGTGTCCCCGGGGCCTTCACCGAACCGGTGGCCGACCCGCTCGGCGACCTTCTCACCCGTTACGCCCGCACGCACGGGCCGTTCACCTCCTCCGCGGCCGCCGGGCGCTTCGGTCTCGGCACGGCCGTCTCCGACGGGGCGCTGCACCGGCTCGCCGCCTCAGGGCGACTGGTGCAGGGCGAGTTCCACCCCTCCGGCATCGGGCAGGAGTGGTGCGACCCCACAGTGCTGCGCAGGCTGCGGCGCCGCTCGCTGGCCGCGCTGCGCGAGGAACTGGAGCCGGTGCCGCCCGCCGCACTCGGCGCCTTCCTGCCCCGCTGGCAGCACGTGGCGGGCGGCGATCTGCGCGGGGTCGACGGTCTGGTTCGCGCTGTGGAGCAGCTCCAGGGAGCGCCGGTTCCGGCCTCCGCGCTGGAGAAGCTGGTGCTGCCGAGCCGAGTGCGGGACTACTCCCCGGCCATGCTGGATCAGCTCACCACCTCCGGCGAGGTGCTGTGGGCGGGCGCCGGCGCGCTGCCCGGGAAGGACGGCTGGGTCTCCCTGCATCTCGCGGAGACGGCGCCCCTGCTGCTCCGCCCGCCGCTGCCGCTGGAACTGTCACCGGTACACCAGGCCGTTCTGGACGCCCTGCGCGGCGGCTTCGGCCTGTTCCACCGTCAGATCGCCGAACAAGTACGGGCCGTGCAGCCCGACTGCGGCGAGACGGAACTGGTCGACGCCGTCTGGGAACTGGCCTGGTCCGGGCAGCTCACCAACGACACCCTCGCCCCGCTGCGCGCCCGTCTCGGCTCCGGCCGCACGGCGGGCGCGACGGCGCACCGCGCCAAGCGGGCGGTGCCACGCGGACGGTACGGCGG
>KI547039.1:429534-430797 GCA_000497405.1 Streptomycetaceae bacterium MP113-05
GACCCGACGCATGGAGGCGCACTCTCTGCCCTGCGAGGATGAATGCATGCCCGAGGGAGACACGGTGTGGCGCACCGCACGGACGCTGCACGCCGTACTGGCCGGCGTCACCGTCGTGCGCAGCGACCTGCGCGTTCCTCGTCTGGCCACCGTGGACCTGACCGGCCGTCGCGTCCTGGACGTCACCGCACGCGGCAAGCACCTCCTCACCCGTCTGGAGGGCGGCCTCACTCTGCACTCCCATCTCGGCATGGACGGTTCGTGGAGGACTTTCCCGGCCGGGGCCCGGTGGACCGGTGGGCCGAACCACCGGATCCGCGCCGTACTGGGTACCGAGTCGGACACGGTCGTGGGCTATGCACTGCCGCTGCTCGAACTGCTCCGTACGGACGCCGAAGCGCAGGCTGTCGGCCACCTGGGGCCGGACCTGCTCGGACCGGACTGGAACCCGCACGAGGCGGCGCGCCGCCTGCTGGCCGATCCGGAGCGCCCGCTCGGCGAGGCTCTGCTCGACCAGCGCAACCTCGCCGGCATCGGCAACGTGTACCGCTCGGAGCTGTGTTTCATAGCCCGTACGCCCCCGTGGGCGCCGGTGCGTCGCGGCCCCGACCCGCACCGGTTGGCGGAGGTAGCCCACCGGCTGCTGGAAGCGAACAAGACGCACGCCGCCCGCAGCACCACCGGCGAGCGCGGCCGGGGAAGACTGCTGTACGTGTACGGCCGCATGGGGGAACCGTGCCGCCGCTGCGGCGCCGCCGTGCGCGCCGGAGAACTCGGCCCGCCGGAAGGGAGACGTCTCGCCTACTGGTGCCCCCGGTGCCAACCGGAGCCCTCCTCCTGAACCCGTCGACCGCGGCGGCCGAAGCGAGCGGTGAACCGCCGCCCCGGCCGCCGCTCGGTGACGTGCACGGGGATCACGCTCAGCCCCCAGCCGCCCGCCGCCACGGACGCCTCGAGCGAGCCGCAGTCCCCCGGTCGCACGGCGAGCCGCCACACGGCGTATCCCCACACGAGCGCGCACGTTCCACAGGCCAGCCACCACAGGCAGCGGAGCAGGTGCGACACCCGTATGCCCATGCGCACCCGCTTTCCCCGCGGCTCACGGCCATCCGGCGATCGGAGGCCGCCGCCATCGATCGTCGCTCACCACGGGCGGCCGCGCGACCACAGGAAGGGCCCTCGCGACGGAGGTGCGACCGCTTGGTGCGCGCGCCCGGGGGAACACCACTCGGGCCCTGACGACGTGAGGCGCGCACCGGCCCC
>KI547039.1:430807-433834 GCA_000497405.1 Streptomycetaceae bacterium MP113-05
TCGGTGGCCTCGCGGTTCGTCCTGCGGAAAGGGGCCACGTGGTCAGGCGGCGACGACGTCCACGGCCTCGGCGGGCGCCTTGATCCTCACACGGTCCTCCGGCACGCCCGTCACCGAGGTGACGGAGGTCATGCGCTCGACCCGGTTGAGCATCGGCCGCATCGGTGCCGGAACGGTGTCGCTGGCGGCGGACTCGGCCAGCTCGGCGAGTGCCAGCTCATCGCTGACCGCACGCATGACCTCGGACATCCGCAGCTCCAGCGCGTCGCAGATCGACGACAACAGCTCGGAGGACGCTTCCTTCTGGCCTCGCTCCACCTCGGAGAGGTAACCGAGCGACACCCGGGCGGACGACGAGACCTCGCGCAGGGTACGGCCCTGGCGTTGGCGCTGCCGACGCAGCACGTCACCCAACAGGCGACGGAGCAGAATCATCGGTGCTCCTCCCTCTACAACGCGTGCCGTCTTCTGCGTTCCCCATGACGGGGGCCGTCCTGCTGCCGTCTCTCCGGCCGGGCGGCCCACACCCTTCAGCCTCCACCGTACCCCCTTGAGCTGTGGCCGTGCGGGGAGCGATGTCGTGTTCACTCAGGGCTGCAAACATCCCATGGCTCCCCGATGTTCCGTACCCTGCCCCCACTTCGTGCACGCCGGTTCATCCCGTGGGTGTTCCGGAGCCGGCCCGGGGGCGAGGGTACCGCCGTTCGGGCATCGCCCGGTTCAGACACCGCCCATCTCGTCCCGGAGCAGGTTCAGCGCGGCCAGCACCGCACCCTTGCGGACGGCGGCCCGGCCCCCGGCGAACCGCAGCTCCGAAGCACGGGCACGGCTTGTGGCCGTCCCGGAGGCCGGTGTGGAGACCTCGCCGGAATCCGCATCCAGTCCGGGTCCGGCCACCGCCACGTACACCAGTCCGACCGGTTTGCCGTCCTGCCGGTCCGGTCCGGCCACACCGGTGGTGGCGATGCCCCAGTCCGCATGCATGACTCGGCGCACGCCGTGGGCCATCCCGCATGCCACCTCCGGGTCCACCGCACCGCGCTCGTCGAGGAGAGGGCCCGCCACGCCCAGCACACCGTGCTTGATGTCCGTCGCGTAGGCGACGATCCCGCCGCGAAAGGCACGTGAGGAGCCCTGCGCCGCGGTGAGGGCGCCCGCGACCAGGCCGCCGGTGAGCGACTCGGCGACGGCGACGGTCTCACCGCGCCGGGCCAGCTCCTCCAGCAGCCACGCTGCGACAGCCGGTCCCGAATCCGCCTCCTTCGGCGCTGTCACCGGCTGTCCTCCTGCCCGGCCGGACCGCGTCCTGCCCGGTCCGGCCGCCCGGTCCGGGCAGGACGGGCAGGACGGGCAGGAGGAGTCGACTGGCCGGCCTTCTCCGCCTCGATACTCGCCCGGCGCAGCACGACGGCCTGCCGCACGTAGTCCAGTCCGGTGCCGACGGTGAGCAGCACCGCCAGGGCCATCACCCACCAGCGCAGTGAAGCCAGTGGCCCTGTCAGCTCCAGCACGTACATACCGACGGCCACGCCCTGTGCGAGGGTCTTCATCTTGCCGCCGCGGCTGGCGGGGATGATCCCGTGCCGGATGACAAGGAAGCGCATCAGCGTGATGCCGAGCTCGCGGGCGAGGATCACCGCGGTCACCCACCAGGGGAGATCACTCAGCGCGGAGAGACACACCAGCGCCGCGCCCATGATCGCCTTGTCGGCGATCGGGTCGGCGAGCTTGCCGAAGTCGGTGATGAGGTTGTGGCGGCGAGCCAGTTCACCGTCGAACAGGTCGGTGATCATGGCCACGGTGAAGGCGGCCCACGCGATCGAGCGCCATGCGGGGTCGTGGCCGCCGTCGGCGAGCATGAGCAGCACGAAAGCCGGCACCAGCACCAGGCGGAGCATGGTGAGGATGTTGGCGATGTTCCACAGGCTGACCACGGGTGCGGGCGCCGCCGGTTCCGGCTTCGCCGGGGGACTGCCACCGGCTGCGGAGGCCGGCACTCCGGTCATCCGGTCGCCTCCTCGCTCTCGGTACCCAGCGGCTCGGCGACGAGATCCACGCCCTCGGTCGCCACCACCTTCGCCTCGACCATACGTCCGACGGCCGGACCACGGCCCGACGTACCGGTGAGCAACACCTGCCCGTCGGTCTCCGGTGCCTGGTGGGCGGCACGGCCGGTCGGCCCGTCGGAGCCCTCTTCCTCACCAAGATCCTCTACGAGCACCCGCACCGTTTCGCCGAGTCGCTCCTCGGCACGCTGTGCGGTGAGTTCCTCCGCGAGACGGGAGATCCGCTCCAGCCGTTCGGCGACCACATCAGGGTCGTGCTTGGCCTCGTAGCCGGCGGCTTCGGTGCCGTCCTCGTCGGAGTAGCCGAACACGCCGACGGCGTCGAGCCGTGCGGCGGACAGGAAGCGTTCCAGCTCGGCCACGTCCTCCTCGGTCTCGCCGGGGAAGCCGACGATGAAGTTGGACCGAGCACCCGCCGCGGGTGCCTTGGCCCGGACGGAGTCCAGCAGCGCGAGGAAGCTGTCGGTGTCGCCGAAGCGGCGCATGGCGCGCAGCACCCCGGGAGCCGAGTGCTGGAAGGACAGGTCGAAGTAGGGGGCGACCTTCTCGGTCCCGGTGAGCACCTCGATGAGGTCGGGCCGCATTTCAGCGGGCTGCAGATAGCTCACCCGGACACGTTCGATGCCGTCGACGGCGGCGAGCTCAGGCAGCAGCGTCTCCAGCAGGCGGATGTCGCCCAGGTCCTTGCCGTAGGAGGTGTTGTTCTCGGAGACGAGCATGACCTCGCGCACCCCCTGCTCGGCGAGCCAGCGGGTCTCGGAGAGCACATCGGAGGGACGGCGGGAGATGAACGAACCGCGGAAGGAGGGGATGGCGCAGAACGAGCAGCGCCGGTCACAGCCGGAGGCGAGCTTCACCGAGGCGACGGGGCTGGTACCCAGACGCCGGCGCAGCGGCGCTCGTGGGCCGGACGCCGGCGCGACGCCGTCCGGCAGGTCGGCGGGGGCTGCGGCAGCCGCGT
>KI547039.1:434059-437313 GCA_000497405.1 Streptomycetaceae bacterium MP113-05
GGGGGCGTGGACTCCGCCGGAGAGGATGGTGCGCAGCCGGTCGGAGATGTCGGTGTAGTCGTCGAACCCCAGGACGCCGTCCGCCTCCGGGAGGGCTTCTGCGAGGTCCTTGCCATACCGTTCCGCCATGCATCCGACGGCGACGACGGCCTGCGTACGGCCGTGGTCCTTGAGGTCGTTGGCCTCCAGCAGCGCGTCCACGCTGTCCTTCTTGGCGGCCTCGACGAAGCCACAGGTGTTGACCACGGCGACGTCCGCGTCCCCGGCTTCCTCCACCAGGTCCCAGCCGTCCGCCTCCAGGCGGCCGGCGAGTTCCTCAGAGTCCACCTCGTTCCGGGCACATCCGAGCGTGACAAGGGCGACGGTACGGCGATCGGGCATGGAGTCAGCCTACGTCGTCCGGTCGGCGCCCCCGGCCGCGCCCTCCGGCGGTGAGCGGACGACCGCGAGGGTGCGGTCGTCCGCGGCGCGTCAGCCCTGCTCGGGGTCGCCGCGGGTGTAGGTGACACGCTCCACCGTGTTGATCTCGCCGAGCCGGTCGATCTCCTTGCCGTTGACCCAGAGCTTGACGGCTCCGGCATTGCCGAAGACCAGGTCGAGCCGCTCGTCGTCGGTGAAGGTCTTGGTGTCGCCTTCCTTGAGGTCACCCTCGTAGATCACTTTGCCGCTGTGGTCCGTGGCGGAGATCCAGCAGTGGTCGATGTCCGCTTCCATGTGCACCGTCACCTTGTCGGCGGGGACGCCGGCGATCGCGCTGTCGGAAGGTTCGGGCTCGGGCTCGGCGGGCTTGTTCTGGTCGGCCTTGTCGTCGGGCTTCTCGCCTGCCGGCTTCTCGGCCGGCTCCTCCTGGGCGACCTGGTTCCCGGAGTCGCCCTCGTCTCCGGTGAACAGGGTGAAGCCGACGAAACCCACGACGGCCACGATGGCGGCGACCATCGCCGCGGTCCAGTTGGGGCGCCGGGGTTCGGGCCGGATGCGTTCGGCCTCGAACAGGGTTGCGGCAGGGGTCGGCTCGGGACGACCCCCGTGGCCGGCGTCGTACCGCGCCACCAGCTCGTCGGCATCCAGTCCGACTGCACGGGCGAGCGTTCGGACGTGGCCACGGGCGTAGACGTCGCCGCCGCAGCGGGAGAAGTCGTCGTCCTCGATCGCATGGACGATGGGAACCCGCACTCGGGTGGATGTACTGACCTCTTCGACGGTCAGCCGGGCGTCGATACGGGCCTGCTGGAGGGCTCGGCCGACCGAGGGCCGGTCCTCTTCTGGGGCTTCGGGAGCGTTGCCGATGGACACGGGGGCGCCTTTCGAGCGTGTAGCCACCTGCTGGAGGTTCAGTCTAGGGGTGCTGCAATCGGGTCGGGCAAGCGGGCGGGCGGAACGTGTCCGCCATCAGGATCGCCATACCACCCGATGGTGGAACATGCAGCCGTCCCTCTTTCCGCTTTGACGTATCAACGCGGGAAACGGTTGCCCGAATCACCCTTACGAGTCAGTCTCCCCGCGGATGAGGGCCAGCACTCCGTCCATCTCATCAGGTTTTACCAGAACATCCCGGGCCTTGGCGCCTTCACTAGGTCCCACCACGCCACGCGACTCCATGAGGTCCATCAGCCTGCCCGCCTTGGCGAAGCCGACGCGCAGCTTCCGCTGGAGCATCGAGGTGGAGCCGAACTGGGTGGAGACGACCAGCTCCGCAGCCTGACAGAGCAGGTCCAGGTCGCCGCCGATCTCCTCGTCGATCTCCTTCTTCTTCGAGGGCCCCACCATCACGTCGTCGCGGAAGACCGGAGCCATCTGGGACTTGCAGTGGTCGACCAGCGCGTGGATCTCGTCCTCGGTGACGAAGGCACCCTGCATGCGCGTCGGCTTACTGGCTCCCATCGGCAGGAACAGGCCGTCACCCTTGCCGATGAGCTTCTCCGCGCCGGCCTGGTCCAGGATGACGCGGCTGTCGGCGAGGGAGGAGGTGGAGAACGCGAGCCGCGACGGCACGTTCGCCTTGATCAGGCCGGTGACCACGTCGACGGAAGGGCGCTGGGTGGCGAGCACCAGGTGGATCCCCGCCGCGCGGGCCAGCTGGGTGATCCGCACGATCGCGTCCTCCACGTCACGCGGTGCCACCATCATCAGGTCGGCCAGCTCGTCCACGATGACCATCAGGTACGGATACGGCGTCAGCTCGCGCTCACTGCCCTCCGGGGCCTTCGCCTTGCCGTTCCGCACCCCTGCGTTGAAGTCGTCGATGTGCCGGTAGCCGAACGCGGCCAGGTCGTCGTAGCGCAGGTCCATCTCCCGCACGACCCACTGCAGCGCCTCGGAAGCCTTCTTGGGGTTCGTGATGATCGGCGTGATCAGATGCGGGATGCCCTCGTAAGCAGTCAGCTCGACCCGCTTGGGGTCGATGAGCACCATCCTCACGTCCTCGGGAGTGGCCCGGGCCAGGACGGAGGAGATGAGGCAGTTGATGCAGGACGACTTGCCGGAACCGGTGGCGCCGGCCACCAGCACGTGGGGCATGGTGGTGAGATCGTGGGTGACGTAGCCGCCCTCGACGTCCTTGCCGAGTGCGACCAGCAGCGGTGCCTCCTCGCCGCTGGACTCTGCGGAGCGCAGCACGTCGCCGAGGTTGACCATCTCCCGGTCGCTGTTCGGGATCTCGATGCCGACCGCGGACTTCCCCGGGATCGGGGAGATGATCCGGACATCGGGGCTGGCGACCGCGTAGGCGATGTTCTTCGTCAGCGCAGTGATCTTCTCGACCTTGACCGCCGGGCCCAGCTCGATGACATAGCGGGTGACGGTCGGGCCCCGCGTGAAACCGGTGACAGCGGCGTCGACCTTGAACTCGCTGAAGACCGTGGTGAGCGACTCCACCACCCGATCGTTGGCGGCGCTGCGGGTGCGGCCCGGGCCGCCGCGTTCCAGGACGTCCAGCGAGGGAAGGGAGTAGGTGATGTCACCGGCGAGCTGCAGCTGTTCGGCTCGGGACGGCAGCGGTTCCGAGCGGGGCGGCCCGCCGTCCTTGGTGAGGTCGGGGACAGGAGTGCGGTCCGTCGTCCCCCCACGCGGGGCGCGCTCACCCCGCGCACCGGGCACGGCGGCATCCCGCGGTTCCGGCGTGTCGGCGGCGACACCGTCCTCTCCCCGTCTCCGGCGCCGCCTGTCCGACACCTCGTGGCTGAGATCGGCGACCAGTGGTGACGGCTGCACTCCGTGAAGCACCGCACCGTCCAGGGAGGCGGCGGCCGCCGCGG
>KI547039.1:437419-449036 GCA_000497405.1 Streptomycetaceae bacterium MP113-05
CAGCGCCTCCTGCTCCGCGAGGTCGGGAGGCAGGTCCTTCGTCAGGCCGGCCGGGCGCACCGGGGCTGCGGGACGCCGGCTGTCGCGTTCGTCCTCCTGCACCGCTTCGTCCGGGCCGGGGGTCACGACACCCAGTCGGACACCCAGCGCGCGCAGCCGCTGCGGGATGGCGTTGACCGGCGTCGCGGTGACCACCAGTAGCCCGAAAACGGTGAGCAGCGCCAGCAGCGGAACCGCGAGCACCCCGCCGACGGTGAATCCGAGCGGGGTGAACGTGCTCCATCCGATGAGGCCGCCGGCGTCCCGGAGCGACTCGGACCCGTCACCGCGGACGGGGGCGCCGCATGCGGCGTGCACCAGACCGAGGACCCCAGCCACCAGGGCCGAGAGTCCGATGACGATACGCCCGTTGGCCTCGGGCCGTTCCGGATGGCGGATCAGCCTCACGGCCATGCCGCCGACGAGCAGCGGCACCAGCAGGTCGAGGCGGCCGAACGCCCCGGTGACGAGCATCTCCACCAGCTCACCGACCGGCCCCCGCAGGTTGGACCAGGTGCCGGCGGCGACGACCAGCGCCATGCCGAACAGCAGCAGAGCCAGGCCGTCCTTGCGGTGCGCCGGGTCCAGCCCCCGGGCGCCACGCCCTATGCCTCTCAACACGGCCCCCAGGGTGTGGGCGACGCCCAGCCAGCAGGCGCGCACCAGACGGTAGACGCCGCCGGTCGGTGACGGGACAGGTTTCGGCGCGGGCTTCCTGGCGGCCGTCTTCTTCGCCGGAGCCTTACGAGGGGCGGCCTTCTTCCCCGCGACCGGAGCCTTCCTGGCCGCGGTCTTCTTCGCGGGCGCCTTTCCGGCAGCAGCCTTGCCGGGCGTACGTGAGGCCATGGTGGTGAGGTTACAGAAGTTGCGGGTGCGGGGCACGGACGCCGGAGGAGGCGGTGACGACGACCGAACCGGGCCGCCCGTGCGGTGGGTGACGGGGCCTCAGCCGACCTCCGGCCACCCACCGCCACGGGATCGGGTCTAGTTCTGCGAGGGGAGCTGGGCCCCGGAGCCGCCGGAGCCCGGCTCCAGGGCGTCGAGTGCCCGGCGCAGGCCGCTGAGCTTCCGCTCGAGGTGGGCCGCGGTGGCCACCGCGGCTGCATCGGCCGAGTCGTCCAGCTGCTTGGACAGCGCCTCGGCATGCTCCTCCACGGAGGCAAGCCGAGCTGAGAGTTCGGTGAGCAGGCCGGTCTGACCGTTCTCGCGGACGCCGCCCCCGCCGTTGGCCGCGGCATGAGCCCCGTTGTCGAGCTGCAGCCGGAGCAGGGAAGCCTGCTCCCGTAGCTGGACGTTCTTCATGTAGAGCTCGACGAACACCGAGACCTTGGCGCGCAGCACCCACGGGTCGAAGGGCTTGGAGATGTAGTCGACGGCCCCGGCGGCGTAGCCGCGGAAGGTGTGGTGCGGGCCGTGGTTGATGGCGGTGAGGAAGATGATCGGGATGTCCCGGGTCCGCTCGCGCCGCTTGATGTGCGCCGCCGTCTCGAATCCGTCCATGCCCGGCATCTGCACGTCCAGCAGGATGACCGCGAAGTCGTCCGTCAGCAGCGCCTTGAGTGCTTCCTCCCCTGACGATGCCCGGACCAGTGTCTGATCGAGCGCCGAGAGGATCGCCTCCAGCGCCAGCAGATTCTCCGGCCGGTCATCGACCAGGAGGATCTTGGCCTTCTGCACCATGGCCCGTCCTCCTCGTCCCGGCAGCCCACCGGTCTCCGCCCCTCGGAGCGGCTCGGTTCTGCCGCCCGTCCCTGTGCCGGTCATCGTAGCCGCAGCCGGGCGACCGCCACACCCTGTCACTGTGATGTCACTGTGCACGTCAGAAAGAACGCGCCGGGGGACCGGAAGGTTCCCCACCTTTACACGTTCCCACACATGACCGACCGCTTTACAACGAGCCCGGCCGGGCGGGTCCGGCTCCGCCGGGGCACCGCGCGGAGCCGTCGGGGGCGCGCCCGCCGGCGGACCCGCCCCCGCACCGTGTCACATCAACGGGCGTTCATCCACTGCGTCATGACCTGCAGCAGGTGGTCGGTGTCCACCGGCTTGGTGACATAGTCGGACGCACCGGACTCGATGCTCTTCTCCCGGTCGCCCTTCATCGCCTTCGCGGTGAGGGCGATGATCGGCAGCCCGGCGAACTGCGGCATCCGCCGGATCGCGGCCGTGGTCGCGTAGCCGTCCATCTCCGGCATCATGATGTCCATCAGCACCAGCGTGACGTCGTCGTGCTGTTCGAGCACCTCGATGCCCTCCCGCCCGTTCTCCGCGTACAACACCTGGAGCCCGTACTGCTCCAGCACGCTGGTGAGGGCGAAGACGTTGCGGATGTCGTCGTCGACGATCAGCACCTTCTCACCGTGGAAGTCTGCCCTGCTGCGCGATGCGACGAGGCTCCGTTCGTGGGGAAGCCGGTCCTCCTCCGACGTACCATCCTCCCCGGGCCCGTCTTCTGCGGACCCGTCCGCGGGTCCGTCCGCGGGCCCTTCCGCACCGGCCGGCAGCGCACGAGGGGCCGCCTTGGCTGCGGCAGCCTCCCTCCGGCGTCGCACCAGCGAGGCGGCGGCCCGCTCCGCCTCGACCGCTGCCGCGTCCTCCGCCGACCGCGAGGAGCCCCCCGCGGCGGGACCGCGGCCGGGCACCTCCACCTCTGCACCGGCTTCCGGCTCGGTGTACTCCCTGATCCCGGCACTCTCCCCGGGCTCCTCGTCCCCGGCGGTCACGGCGCCCGCGGGGGGTGGGAGCTCCATGGAGACCGGCTCGGGCGCAGCGGTCAGCGCCAG
The DNA here is from genome assembly GCA_000497405.1 of Streptomycetaceae bacterium MP113-05. Classification (GTDB taxonomy): domain Bacteria; phylum Actinomycetota; class Actinomycetes; order Streptomycetales; family Streptomycetaceae; genus Streptomyces. The sequence continues at coordinate 440,242 of KI547039.1, forward strand.
CGCCGCGTCGATCTGCGCGTAGCCCTGCGGAGGCAGCTCCATGGGGTGCAGCGGCAGATAGAGGGTGAAGGTGGAGCCCCGACCGGACTCGCTGGCGGCGTAGATCTCTCCGCCCAGCAACCGGGCGATCTCGCGGCTGATGGACAGTCCCAGGCCGGTGCCGCCGTACTTGCGGCTGGTCGTGCCGTCCGCCTGCTTGAACGCCTCGAAGATCACTCGCATCTTGCCGGCCGCAATGCCGATTCCGGTGTCGGTCACCGAGAAGGCGATCAGCTCGGCGTCCGCGTCGCGCAGCGCGCCGTGTTCCAGCATCTGCTCCCGGATCGCGTCCGGGACGTCCGCCCTGGCGGAGCGGATGACCAGCTCCACCGCTCCGGAGTCGGTGAACTTCACCGCGTTGGACAACAGGTTCCGCAACACCTGGAGCAGCCGCTGCTCGTCGGTGTTCAACGTCGCGGGCAGCTCCGGGGACACCCGCACGGAGAAGTCGAGTCCCTTCTCGGCGGTCAGCGGGCGGAAAGTGGCCTCGACGTAGTCGACGAGCTGGACGAGCGCGATACGCGTGGGGCTGACGTCCATCTTGCCCGCCTCGACCTTCGACAGGTCGAGGATGTCGTTGATCAGCTGCAGCAGATCGGACCCGGCTCCGTGGATGGTCTCCGCGAACTCGACCTGCTTGGGCGAGAGGTTGCCCTCCGCGTTGTCGGCGAGCAGCTTGGCGAGAATCAGCAGCGAGTTCAGCGGCGTCCGCAGCTCGTGTGACATGTTCGCCAGGAACTCCGACTTGTACCGCATGGAGACCGAGAGCTGCTCGGCGCGCTCCTCGAGGACTTGCCGGGCCTCCTCGATCTCACGGTTCTTGATCTCGATGTCGCTGTTGGTCTGGGCGAGCTGTGCCGCTTTCTCCTCCAGCTGCCCGTTCGACTCCTCCAGCGCCTTCTGCCGGTTCTCCAGTTCCGCCGAACGCTCCTTGAGCTGCTCGGTCAGTTCCTGCGACTGTCGCAGCAGCACCTCGGTCTTGGTGTTGACGCTGATGGTGTTGACGCTGGTGGCGATGACCTCGGCGATCTGGCTGAGGAAGTCCTTCTGAATCTGTGTGAACGGCTGGAAGGCGGCAAGTTCCACGACGCCGAGCACCAGGCCTTCGAAGATCACCGGCAGCACGATCACATGGGCGGGTGGCGCCTCACCGAGCCCGGAGGAGATCTTGAGGTAGCCGGTCGGCGCGTTCTCCACCAGAATCGTGCGCTTCTCCTCGGCTGCGGTGCCGATCAGCGACTCGCCGGGGCCGAAGGTGGTGGGCACGCCCCCCATCGAGTAGCCGTAGCCTCCCAGCATCCGCAGCTCGTACGAGGCCTGCCCGTCCTCGGCAGCGCCGATGTCGCCCGCACCGATGCGGTCGGCGCCGATCCGGCCGTCCTCGGTCTCGCCGCCGGGCACCGCGACGAAGAACGCACCGTGCTGCGCGGAGACCACCGGCGTCAGCTCGGACATGATCAGCCCGGCGACGTCCTTGAGGTCGCGACGGCCCTGCATCAATGCGGAGATCCGGGCCAGGTTGCCCTTCAGCCAGTCCTGGTCGGTGTTGGCCAGGGTGGTCTCGCGCAGGTTGGTGATCATGGTGTTGATGTAGCCCTGGAGCTCCAGGATCTCCCCGGCGGCGTCCACGTCGATGCGCACGTTGTGGTCACCGCGGGTCACCGCGGTCGCGACCTCGGCGATCGCGCGCACCTGCCGGGTCAGGTTGCCCGCCATCTCGTTCACCGACTCGGTGAGATCCTGCCACGTACCGGCCACGTCGCGAACCCGCGCCTGACCGCCGAGCATGCCCTCGGTACCCACCTCGCGCGCCACTCGCGTCACCTGAGCGGCGAACAGCGACAGCTGGTCCACCATCGTGTTGATGGTCGTCTTCAGCTCCAGGATCTCGCCGTTCGCCTCGATGTCGATCTTCTTCGTCAGGTCGCCCTTGGCGATCGCGGTGGTGACCATGGCGATGTTGCGGACCTGACCGGTCAGGTTCGACGCCATCGAGTTCACCGACTCGGTGAGGTCCTTCCAGGTGCCGGCCACACCGGCCACCCGGGCCTGTCCGCCGAGCACACCGTCCGTGCCCACCTCGCGCGCCACCCGCGTCACCTGGTCGGCGAACGACGACAGCGTCGTCACCATGGTGTTCACGGTGTCGGCGAGCTGCGCGACCTCCCCGCTCGCCTCGACGGTGACCTTCTTGGTCAGGTCGCCGTTCGCGACCGCGGTGGCGACCTGCGAGATGTTCCGCACCTGGCCCGTCAGGTTGTTGGCCATCAGGTTGACGTTGTCCGTCAGGTCCTTCCAGATGCCGGAGACGTCCCGCACCCGCGCCTGGCCGCCGAGGATGCCCTCGGTACCCACCTCACGTGCCACCCGCGTCACCTGCTCCGCGAACGACGACAGCTGATCCACCATCGTGTTCACGGTCGTGACCAGGGCAAGGATCTCGCCCTTGGCGTCGACAGTGATCTTCTTGGACAGGTCGCCCTGCGCCACCGCCGTGGTCACCTCGGCGATGTTCCGGACCTGGGAGGTCAGGTTGTTCGCCATGAAGTTCACGGACTGGGTGAGGTCCTTCCAGGTGCCCGAGACTCCCTTGACCTCGGCCTGACCGCCGAGGATGCCCTCGGTACCCACCTCACGTGCCACCCGCGTCACCTGCTCCGCGAACGACGACAGCTGATCCACCATCGTGTTGATGGTCGTCTTCAGCTCCAGGATCTCGCCACGCGCGTCCACCTCGATCTTCTGCGACAGGTCACCACGCGCCACCGCGGTGGCCACCTGGGAGATGTTGCGGACCTGACCGGTCAGGTTGGACGCCATACCGTTCACGGAGTCCGTCAGGTCACGCCACACACCAGCCACGCCCGGCACCTGCGCCTGACCGCCGAGCCGGCCTTCCGTACCGACCTCGCGCGCCACCCGGGTCACCTGGTCGGCGAAGGCCGAGAGCTGGTCGACCATCGTGTTGATGGTGCTCTTCAGCTCCAGGATCTCGCCACGCGCGTCCACCTCGATCTTCTGCGACAGGTCACCACGCGCCACCGCAGTGGTGACCTGCGCAATCTGCCGCACCTGGGAGGTCAGGTTCCCCGCCATGAAGTTGACGGAGTCCGTCAGGTCCTTCCAGGTGCCCGAGACTCCGTCCACCCGGGCCTGACCGCCCAGCCGTCCCTCCGTGCCCACGTCCCGAGCCATCCGGGTGACCTGCTCCGCGAACGACGACAACTGGTCCACCATCGTGTTCACGGTGTTCTTCAGCTGAAGCATCTCGCCGGAGACGTCGACCGTCACCTTCTGCGACAGGTCACCGTTCGCCACCGCAGTCGTCACCTGCGCGATGTTCCGGACCTGACCGGTGAGGTTCCGGAACGCGGTGTTCACCGAGTCGGTCAGGTCCTTCCACGTACCCGCCGCACCCGGCACCCTGGCCTGACCGCCCAGTTCGCCCTCGACGCCGATCTCCCGGGCGACCCGGGTCACCTCGTCACCGAACGAGCGCAGCTGATCCACCATCGTGTTGACGGTGTTCTTCAGCTCCTGCATCTCGCCGGAGACGTCGACCGTCACCTTCTGCGACAGGTCACCGTTCGCCACCGCCGTCGTCACCTGCGCGATGTCCCGCACCTGCGCCGTCAGGTTGCGGAAAGCGCTGTTGACCGAGTCGGTCAGGTCCTTCCAGATACCCGCCGCACCCGGGACCTGCGCCTGGCCGCCCAGCACACCCTCCGTGCCGACCTCGCTCGCCGCACGGGTGACCTCGTCCGCGAAGGTACGCAGGGTCTCGGTCATCGCATTGATCGTCTCGGCCAGCTGCGCCACCTCACCACGTGCGCTGACGGTGATCTTCTGCGACAGGTCACCGTTCGCCACCGCGGTGGTGACCTGCGCGATCTCGCGCACCTGCGAGGTCAGGTTCCCCGCCATCAGGTTGACCGAGTCGGTGAGGTCCTTCCAGACTCCGGCCACGCCCTGTACCTGGGCCTGTCCACCCAGCTCGCCCTCGGTGCCCACCTCACGGGCCACCCGCGTCACCTCGGACTGGAACGAGGAGAGCTGGTCCACCATGGTGTTGACGGTGTTCTTCAGCTCCAGCATCTCGCCGGCCACGTGCACGGTGACCTTCCGCGAGAGGTCACCCTTGGCCACCGCCGTCGTCACCAGTGCGATGTCCCGCACCTGCGCGGTGAGCCGGGACGCCATCGTGTTGACCGAGTCGGTCAGGTCCTTCCACGAGCCCGCCATGCCACGAACCTTCGCCTGACCGCCCAGCTTGCCCTCGGTACCGACCTCGCTGGCGACGCGCGTGACTTCGTCCGTGAACGCGGAGAGCTGGTCGACCAGCCCGTTGACGGTCTTGCCGACCTTGAGGAACTCCCCCCGCAACGGCTGGGAGGTGTCGTCTGCCCCCTGAACCCGCAGATCCATGCGCTGCTCCAGGTCGCCCTCGGCGACCGCCGTCAACACCCGGCCCACCTCGGAGACCGGCCGCACCAGGTCCTCGACGAGTGCGTTCGACGCGTCGACGGCGGACGCCCACGCGCCCTCGAACGCGCCGCTCTCGAGCCGCTCGGTCAACTTGCCGTCACGACCCACCACACGCCGCACCCGGGCCAGCTCACTGGTCAGATGCAGATTGCGGTCCGCCACCTCGTTGAAGACGGCGGCGATCTCAGCCATCGGACCGTCCCCGGTCACGGTGAGACGCTTGCGGAAGTTTCCGTCCCGCATGGCCGTCAGTGCCGTGAGCAACCTGTTGACGGCCGCCGCGTCCACTTCCAGTGTCCCGTTCTTCCGGGAGCGTCCGCTCTTCGCGCGCGTGCCGGTGCCACGCGCCGCTGCGCCAGACTCCACCGTGTCCCTCCCGAAGGGTCGACCGTCAGATAGGGGCTCGTACTCCGAACCTCCCAGTGTTTCACCCTGCCGGAACGAGGCGATAACAGTTCGGCAGCATGGCACACCACGGGGGCCCGGGGCCCGGGTAGGGGGGAAACACCCCCGACCGGCACCCGCGCACCCTGCGAACGTAAGTAACCTGGCATCCGGCTGTCCAACGCCCCGCAGCAACCGGACGGGGACGGTGGAGTGAGTTGAAGGCAACGGAGGGGCCCCGGGGAATGCCAGAGCAGAGCGCCGAGCGGGGGCGGGCGACGGCGATCGGTGCGCAGCGCACACCCGCGGACACGGACAGCGAACAGAAACCTGCAGGGAGAGAAGTGATCACCGCACGAGCCGCGGCCACCTTCGAGCCGGTGGGCCGCTCCGTCGCGGTGGCCCGGGGTTTCGTTCGGGACACCCTGCAGGGCTGGGGACTCGGAGAGATCGTCGACGACGCCGTCGTCCTCACCAGCGAACTGGTCACGAACGCGGTGATCCACGCGGGCACCTCGGCGGAAGTGATCTGCCTCCGCGAGGACGACACCATCCGGGTCGAGGTCGTCGACCACTATCCGGAAAGGGAACTTCCGCTCCACGACGCCGGACAGCCACCGGGCAGCCCGGATCGCGAAGGCGGACGCGGCCTGCTGCTCTGCGCCGCGCTGGCCGCCCGCTGGGGCGTGGACTACACGGCCGCCGACAAACGGGTCTGGTTCCGGCTCGAACTCCCCCAGCGTCCCGTCGGCACCCGGTCGGCCGGCCCCGCCCTTCCCGACACCGCCCTGCCGGTAGCCGCGTCCCACATCCACGTGGCGGTGATCAAGGTCGACCGGAACGGCGCCGTCAGCGCCTGGAACCACGACGCACGGGAGGTCTTCGGTCACAGCGCCGAACAGGTCCTCGGCAAGCCGCTCACGGACCTCGCCGCCTGGCCGCACACTCCCGGCACGGGCACCGGCATCGCCGAGGCTCTGCAGCTCTCCCGCTGGGAGGGCTCCTACGGCATGCGCGACGCCGAGGGCCGCACTGTCCCCGTCTACGCCTCCCACGTCCGGGTACGGGACAGCAACGGTGAACCGTCCACCGTCTGCCTGCTGGTGCGGGACCACGAACGCGCAGTGCTCCAGTCCCCGCCCCGCAGCCGCGGCGGGGACAGCGAGAACCAGGACGGCGGCAAGGGCCGGACTGCGGACCCGTTCGAGGTCTTCATCGGCTCTCCCGCCCCCGACGACCTGGACGGTCTACTCCAGCGCACCGTCGAACGTGCCCGGGACATGCTCGACGGCGACGCCGCGTACCTGCTGCTGGCCACCGACGACGAGACGGAGCTCGAGGTGCGCGCCTCCACCGGTCTGCCCTCGGCACGGCAGCGGTTCGCCAGGGTGCCCGTCGAGACGGGCAGCGGCCGGTACGGCTCGGCCCGGATGCCGTCCGTGCACGAGGACCTGTCGGTCGTGTCCGGCGCGGTGCCGCTGCTGGAGGGCACCGGCATGCGGTCGGTGGTCGTCGTCCCGCTCAAGGTCGAGGGCCGGCTGACCGGCTCGCTCGGGGTCGCCACCGAATCGCCGGGGCGCTACACCAACGAGGAGGCCCTGCGCCTCCAGTTCGCCGCGGACCGCATCGCCCTCGCGGTGGAACGCGCCCGCCTGACCGAGCTGGAGCGGCTGCGCAGGGGCTCACTGTCCTTCCTCGTCGAGGCATCCGACCTGCTCGCCGGCACCCTCGACCGGAACCAGACCCTGGCGCTGATGGCTCAGATGACGGTTCCCACGCTGGCGTCCTGGTGCGCCGTCTACACGGTGGCCGAACCGGGCTCGGAGCCGGCCCTGGCGTATGTGCTGCATGAGGACGAGGACCGCATCGACAGCCTCAAGGCGCTACTCTTCAAGATCGAACCGCCAGATCCAGTGCCCGCGCCGGGGGCGCGCGTCTGGACGGCTCCGACCGAGACCGCGCACAGCGCCGCGTTGCGCACCTCGCTGCGCAACGCGACCCTGGGCGAGGACGAGAGCTCTGCTCCGGGCTCAGGGCTTGCCACCGCCGCAGCGGTGGGCGGCGAGACCGTGGTCATGCCGCTCGTGGCCCGGAACCGCGTCATCGGCATGCTGATCCTGGGCAAGCCGACGGACGAACGGTTCCGCCAGGAGATCATCGAGCTGGCCGAGGACCTCTCCCGCCGGGCGGCCCTCGCGCTGGACAACGCCCGCCTGTACTCCGAACGCACGGCCATCAGCCAGTCCCTGCAGCGCAGTCTGCTGCCTCCGGGGCTGCCCGAGGTACCGGGCATGGAGGTCGAGGTCATCTACCGGGCGGCGGGCGAGGGCAACGAGGTCGGCGGCGACTTCTACGACCTCTTCGAGATCCGCGACGGCGTCTACGGCTTCGCCATCGGCGACGTGTGCGGCACCGGCCCGGAGGCGGCAGCCGTCACGGGCCTCGCACGGCACGCGCTGCGACTGCTCGCCAGGGAGGGCTTCGGTGGCCCGGCAGTACTGGAGCGGCTCAACGCCGCGATCCTCGACGAGGGGACCCGCAGCCGGTTCCTGACCCTGCTGTACGGCGAGTTGCGGCCCCGGCCCGACGGCGGTGCGGATCTCAAGGTGGTGTGCGCCGGCCATCCGTTGCCGCTCCGTCTCCGCCCGGACGGCACGGTGGAGCCGGCGGCCGAGCCGCAGCCGCTGCTGGGCGTGATGGAGGACCTGGAACTGTACGCACAGCACGTGGTCCTGGAACCGGGCGACGTCATGCTCTGCGTCACCGACGGCGTGACGGAGCGTCGGGAGGGAACGCGCATGCTCGGCGACGACGGCCTGGCCGACGCTCTCTCCACCTGCACGGGGCTGACCGCCGGCGCGGTGGCGGCACGCATCATGCGCACGGTCGAGCACTTCGCCAGCGTGCCGCTGTCGGACGACATGGCGATCCTGACGATGCGGGTCCCCCGGCCGTCCGCAGCCTGACGGGATCCGGAACGGCAGAGAGGCCCCCACCTCGTGCGGTGGGGGCCTCTCTCGCTGAGCCCCAAAACGGAATCGAACCGTTGACCTTCTCCTTACCATGGAGACGCTCTGCCGACTGAGCTATTGGGGCGCGCCGACGTCGTCGATCATACCCGACGGGGGACCGTGCTTCGAACCATGGTGGTCAGCACGCGGAATCCAGCACCAACCCACCCAGTGAATTGCAGGCGGACACCACCCGGTGCAGCTCACGTTTCGTCAGCGACGGGCCCAGGGAAAGGGCCAGGCATTCGTCCACGGCCCGCTCGGCCTCCGGCAGGCGTGTACCGGTACGAAAGCCAGGCGCGCGGTGCACCGCAGTTCTCACCGGGACGCGGCAGTTCACGCCCTTGGCCCGGAGCGCGTGGAGATAGGCGTCGCGGTCCGGTCGCCCGTTCCCGGGGACCCGTACGACGTATGCGGAGTACATGTGGCCGCCCGGATCCCTCCCTGCGGCTGCCGGCGGGACGACTCCGCGCAGGCGCGTGTTCACATAGGCGGCGTTGCGCCTCCGCGCGGCCACCTCGAGCGGTGCCGGCTCCGTGCAGGGGCCCAGGCAGGGACCGACTTCCTCGAGTCGGACGCCATGGCGGCCGGTGACCGACACCAGTGCGGCGGTCGGCGCAGGGTGCCCGAAGAGAGGGACGGCGACCACCGCCTCGGTGCGTGGTGTCACCGCGGCGTCGACGGAGATCGGATCGATGCAGTAGCTCCGGGGGTCGACGTCCACGATGACGGGCACTGCTCCCAGTCGTCGCACCTGCTCGGCCACTTCGATGCCGCCGAACCCCGGAAGGATCACCTCGGCACCGGGCCTGACGTGCAGGTCGCCGAGTTCTGTCGTCCTCATGCCAGGCATGGTGGGTCTTCGAATTTAGTGGG
>KI547040.1:0-2724 GCA_000497405.1 Streptomycetaceae bacterium MP113-05
GACGACTTCGGCACCGGCTACTCCAACCTGGCCAACCTGCGGCGGCTGCCCGCCACCACTCTCAAGCTCGACCGCTCCTTCACCCAGGGCCTGCAGCAGCACCCGGCGAATCCGGTGGACGTCACCTTCGTCGGCGGCATCATCTCACTGGCGCACGCCCTGGGTCTGCGGGTCACCGTCGAGGGCGTGGAGACCGAGGCGCAGGCCGCTCAACTGCGCGAACTGGGTTGCGACACCGCCCAGGGCTGGTACTATGCCCGGCCCGCGGCGCCGGAGGACATCGTGGCGAACTGGGCGACCACCGCCTGAGGATCCGACCGCCCGTCCACGGGGCAGTCAGGTGCGGGGCTCCAGGGACGGGCCGTCCGCGGCGGGTCCACCGTCGCGGAGGCCGTACGGTTCCGGCACGGTACACATCCCCCTCAGCGGGGGTCACCGCGCCGGAGTGGCGGGAAAGCGGACCGGGAGCGCGGTGAGGCTGCGGTGGAACGGCCCCGGGCGCCACGCGAGGCGCTCGGGCGGGACGTCCAGCTCCATGTCGGGCAACCGGTCGAGCAGCGACTCGATCGCGGCCTCGGCGATGACACCTGCGGTGTCCCTCGCGGGGCACAGGTGCGGCCCGGCGCTGAAGGCGAGGTGGGAGTGGTTGGCGGCGAGTTCACCGCCGCCGGCGACTGCGGGGTCGGTGTTGGCTGCGGCGTGCGAGACCAGCACGGGCACACCCGACGGGACCGCGAACTCCCGTCCGCGCGCGTCCCGCAGCGGATGGTCGGCGACGGCGTAGTGGAAGCAGAAGTTCGACATCGGCGGGCGGGTCCACAGCACCTCGTTGAGGGCGTCCACGACGGTGAGACTTCCGCCGGAGAGGTCGTGGCCGAACCGGTCGTCGGTGAGCAGCAGCATCACCGAGGTGGAGATCCAGGCCGACTGCGGTGCGGTGCCCGCACCGAGCAGGGCGACCAGCTGGTGAATGGTCTCCTCGTCGCTGAGTGCGGCGGAGTGGTTGAGCAGCCAGGACGTGACATCGGCGCCCGGGGTGCGGCGCTTGGACGTCACGAGTTCACCCAGGCAGCGGGCCAGGTCGGCGCTGCCCTGCTGGGCGGCTGCGGGTTCGGCGTCGATCATCCGGCCGAACGCCGCAGCCATCCGGCCGGCGATCTCGTCGGGGCAACCGAAGAGCTGGGCGAAGACCAGCACCGGCAGGCGGTCCGCATAACCCCGCACCAGGTCGGCGGCGCCTTCCGGCCCGAAGGAGTCGATGAGTGCGGAGGCGCTGCGCTGAACGTAGCGGCGCAGCCGGTGCGGGTTGACCCGTGCCAGGGTGTCGTCCACGGAGGTGCGCAGCCGCAGATGGCGCTCGCCGTCGGCGAAGAGCAGGCTGGGCCGCCACCCCATCATCGGCACCACCTGGTTGTCGACGGGCACCCTTCCCTCGGCCATGGCGGCCCAGCGGCGGGCGTCCCGGCTGAAGTAGGGGCTGCGCAGGACGTACAGGGCCACGTCGTAGTCGGTGACGAGAACGGCTTCCACGCCGGGGGCGAGTTCGACCCAGTGGGCCGGCCCCCGAGCCCGGAGCGCGGCGTAGGCGGAGTCCGGGTCGGTGGCGAAGCGGTGGCCGTGGAGGGCCGTGGCGGCGACCGGGCAGAGGGCGTCGGCCTGCGGTGCGGTCGCGGAGTGGCGGGGAGTGGTCACCGGATGCTCCTGGGTACGGCTGCGGGGCGCGGCCGTGGATACCGGCGCCGGGGGCGGGTGTCGGGGGTGCCGTGACGGCTCAGAGGGCGTGCAGTCCCTGCAGCACCCTTTCCAGGACCTGCACTTCGGTGAGGTGTTCCGGTGGCCGGGCCTCGGGCAGCCGGGTCGCCAGGTGTCCGGTGTCCAGCAGGTCGGAGAGCAGCACGCGGGTGACGGTGAGCGGCTGACCGAGGTGACTGGCGAGCTCGACGACCGAGAGGAAGCCGCCGCGCACCATCTCCACCGCCGCGCGCTGCTCGGGCGCCAGCCCGGCCGTGGTCCGGTCGGGCGTCGCCGTCACCATGGTGACGACGTCCAGCACATGGGTGTGTCGGGTGGGCCGGGCCCGGCCGCCGGTGATGACGTAGGCGCGGACGAGGTCCGCACGGCGGCGCGGCCGGCTCACCGTGGACTGCCGGCACTCTGCCGTGGCGGGCCGGTCAGTTCGCGGCCCATCTGTCCGACGACCTCGTGCATCCGGTACGCGACCTGCTCGATGTCGGCGTCCCCTTCGGTCGCCACCGACAGGAACATCCCCTCCGCCGCCCGGATGGTGAGCACGAAACCGCCGCCGAACTGGACCAGAGACTGCTCCCAGGAGTCCTCTCCCGCCCGGCAGAAGACGGCGGTGGCGCGACTGGTGGCCTGCACTCCGGCCAGGGCGGCGGCGACGGTCTCCGCTTCGTCCCGGTCGAGGCCGGGTGAGAAGGCGCGGAGCAGGCCGTCGGCGGAGACCAGGATCGCGTCGAGCACACCGGGCTGGTCGAGTACCTGGCGGAGCATCCAGGCGTCACGGTTGTCGGTCATGGCTCTTGATTCCCTTCGGCGTTCGGTCGGCGGTGGCTTCCGGCCCGGCTGCCGCGCAGGAAGCCGCCGAATTGCGCGGCGGCCTCCCCCGGTTCCGCTTTCGCGGCCGGGTCGTACGCGGGAGCCGGAGGTTCGTCGGCGGTGTCCCGTGGGCGGACGCGGCGGGGCAGGCCACCCGCCGTGGCA
>KI547040.1:2734-6497 GCA_000497405.1 Streptomycetaceae bacterium MP113-05
GGTGCGCTGCGCGGGTGGCCCGGGGGACGGCGCCAGCCGGCCGGGAGGTACAGGGCCGGTGGGGGCGACGGCCCCGGCCGGTGGGGCGGCACTCCACGCGGCTGCACTGCCGCCGGGTGGGGGGACGGCGTCGGTGAGCAGGTCGCTGGGCAGGTTCACCACGGCCCGGACGCCGCCGAACGCGGACCCGCCGTCGACGTGCACGGTGAAGCCGTAGCGTCTGGCCAGCAGCGCGCAGACGACGAGGCCGAAGTGCGGCGGGTTGCCGAGCCCGGTGAGGTCCGGGGCGGGCCCGTCGGGGTCGAGAGTGCGGGCGACGCGCTCCCGTTCCGCGGGGTTGAGGCCGATTCCGGCGTCCTCGACGACGACGGCCAGCCCGTGGTGGGTGAGGTGAACGTGCACCTGGACGAGGGTGCTGGGGTTGGAGTACCGGGTGGCGTTCTCCAGCAGTTCCGCCAGGGTGAGCACGAGGCCTTCGACCACTCTGCCGACCACGGCCCTGCCGTCCTCGAGCCGCACCAACCGGACGCGGCGGTAGTCCAGGATGCGGCTCACCGCACCGCGTACCACGTCGACCAGCGGTGTGGCGTCGTGCTGGCGGCCCGGCCAGGAGCCGCAGACCACGGTGATGCCGGCCGAGCGGCGGAGAATCTGCGCGTTGGTGTGGTCGACGACGAGAAGGTCCTCCACGAAATCGGGGTCGTCGTGCCGCCGCATCATGTCCGTGATTTTCTTCTGCTGGCTGTTGGCCAGCCCCTGAACGGTGCGGGCCACCGACCGCAACAACCCCTGTATGGCGTCCTCGGCCTGCTGGTGGGCTTCTTCGAGCGCGGCGGGGAGCACCTCGGCCCGGTGCCGGGCGAGCTCGTCCTGCCGTGTCTGTGACGCGGCGCGGGCGGATGCGAGTTCGTTCCTCAACCTGCGCACGGTCCTCCGTCGCAGGGCGAGTACGGCCACCGCGCACACCAGCGCCGCCCCGCCGAGGAGGCTCGGGGCGTCGGCAACATCGGGCATGGGTAACGTCCTTCGGGACAAGCGGTGAGACGGGACAGAGAGGAACTGTCACGCTATACGCCTCCGTGACCACACAGAGTCGCCTTCATGTCATTCGCCACCCTCGCCAGACCCGATCGAGTGACCGCCGGGGCCCCGGTCCGCGACACGGAGCACGCAACGTCACTGCGGGGCGAAGGAGTTGACCGGCCCGCCGCCGGTTCGACGAACGATCGCCGTGCTGCCGGCGAAAGCGCCGACGAGGCCCGGCCGCGCGAACGGGGATCCGGACGGCGAACGACGGCGGATAAGCCCGCGATGTCAGACTCGGTTCGCATGCCCGTACGGTATATGCCTCGCCACGGAACGTGAACCCCGTGCGCGTGTCGTATGGTCGGCATGGCCGGGGAGAAGCCGCCCGGGAACCCGGAAGCCGACGTCAGGAGCGCATGTGACCCAGCAGTCCGCGGAACCCGAACTGACCGGCGTGCGCAACTTCCGCGACGTCGGCGGGCTGCCTGCATCGGACGGGCGGCGCGTCCGGCCGGGTGTGCTGTTCCGCAGCGGTCACCTGGCGCATGCGACGGCAGAGGACGTCGCGTTCCTGGGCGGCCTCGGGTTGCACACCGTCTTCGACTTCCGCAACGCGGCGGACCAGGCGCTGGAGGGCCCCGACGCCCGGCTGCCCGGCGTCCGCAACGTGAACATACCGCTGACCGACCCGGCGGACGGCGCGGAGTTCTGGCGCATGGTCCGCGACGGCAACATGGCCCAGCTGCGCCGGGCGCTCTCGGACGGGCAGGCCGCCGGCCGGATGACGGCCTCCTACCGGTCGATCATCCGCAACCGGACGGCCGAGCACAGCCGGGTGCTGCACGCCATGGCCGGGGACAGCCTGCCCGCACTGATGCACTGCGCGGCGGGCAAGGACCGCGCCGGCCTGTCCATCGTGGTGACGCTGCTGGCGGTGGGCGTGGAAAGGGAGGCGATCGAGGAGGACTACCTCACGTCCAACTCACCGCACCGGCGGTACAAGGTGCATCGTTCCCAGGGCGCCGAGGGCGGGCTGTCGCCCGAGGTGATGGAGCTGCTGGCGCCGCTCTTCGACGCCCGTCCCGGCTACCTGGCGGCCGCCTACGACACCATCGAGGAGACCTGGGGCGGCGTCGGCAGCTACCTGAGCCGGGGGCTGGGACTGACCCGGGCGACGCGGGAACGCCTGCGGGAACGCCTGCTCGAGGCCTGATCCGCAGGCGCCCGGCGCCCGGGTCCCGTCGGGACGGTCACGGCCTGGTGCCGCCGACGGTCTCCCGCACTGCGCGCAGTGACTCCTTGAGCGATCCCATGGTGGCGAGCACGGCCGTGGGCTCGTAGCCGCAGTGCGCCATGCAGTTGGCGCACCGCTCGTCCCTGCCACGCCCGTACGCCTCCCAGTCGGTCTCCTCGACCAACTCCCGGTAGGTCGCCACATAGCCGTCGCTCATCAGGTAACAGGGCCGCTGCCAGCCGAAGAGGCAGTAGTTCGGGATCGCCCATGCGGTGCACGGGAAGTCGACCCGGCCCTCGAGGAAGTCGAGGAACAGCGGACTGTGGTTGAGCCGCCAGCGACGCCGGTTGCCGCCCGCGAAGGCCTTGCGGAACAGCTCGCGGGTCTGCTCCACACCGAGGAAGTGCTCCTGGTCGGGTGCCTTCTCGTAGGCGTAGGCGGGCGAGATCATCATCTCGTCCACCCGCAGGTCGTCGTTGAGGTAGTCGAGCACGTCGACGATGGTTTGCGGGGTGTCGGTGTTGAAGAACGTCGAGTTCGTGGTGACCCGGAAGCCGCGACGCTGGGCCTCCCTGACAGCGGCCACCGCCTCGTCGAAGACGCCCTCCTTCGCGACCGACTCGTCGTGGCGCTCCCGCAGCCCGTCGATGTGCACGGCGAAGGCGAAGTACGGCGAGGGCGTGAAGTCGTCCATCTTCTTGCGCAGCAGCATCGCGTTGGTGCACAGGAAGACGTATTTGCGGCGGGCGACCAGCTGCCGCACGATCTCACCGATCTGCGGATGCATCAGCGGTTCGCCGCCGGCGATGGACACCATCGGCGCCCCGGACTCCAGAACGGCTCCGACCGCCTGCGCCACCGGCATGCGCTGCTTCAGCACGCCGGCCGGGTGCTGGATCTTCCCGCAGCCCTCGCAGGCCAGGTTGCAGGCGTACAGCGGCTCGAGTTCGACGATCAGCGGAAACTTCTCCCGCCGGCGGAGCTTCTGCTGGGCGAGATAGGTGCCGATGCGGACGGTCTGGCGGAGCGGCATGGCCATGGCGGCTACCTCCGGGAGAGCGGCAGGGATCGGTGCCAGGCGAGGAGCGCAGGCAGCAGGGTACGAAGGACACGGAACGCCGATACTCCTCCCCTGACCGTCCCGATCCGCAGCAGTTCGTGCCCGGGAGCGTCCACCACCACCCGTACGGCGGTCACCGGACGGTGCGGGGCGCCGTGCACGGCGGCGGCGAGGGTGGCGGCGGACTCCATGTCGACGGCGATCGCGCCGGTGCCGCGTAGCGCGTCCCGGGCCGGGCCGCGTACTACGCGGGCGGAACCCGCGATGGGGCCGGTGTACACGGTTCCCAGCGCCGCGAGGGCACCTGCCAACGGTGCGTTGCCTGTGCAGGCCGTGCATCCGGTTCCGTGAGGGGGAGCGTCGCGGGTCTCGTCGGCGAGGACCAGGTCGCCGGGGCGCATGCCGGGCAGCAGCCCTGCGCAGAAGCCGGTGGCGACCACGGC
>KI547040.1:6507-10605 GCA_000497405.1 Streptomycetaceae bacterium MP113-05
CCGGTCTGGGAGGCCGTGGACGCTCCCCGGCCGACCCAGTCGGGCTCGGGATAGGAGCGCAGGTCCTCGCCCCAGCCGCCGTCGTCGTTCTGCACCTTCTCCAGCCAGTCGACCGCGCTGCGGATCGCGGGGTGCCCGTCGGGGACGCCTGCGGCGACCAGCGCGGGGACGACGGCGCCGGTGCCGTACACGTGGTTGACACCCCAGCGGCCGAACCAGGCGCCGCTCGCCTCCTGTTCGGCGATCAGCCAGCGCACCGCGCGCCGCGTGGCGGGCTCGTCGGCGCGTCCCTCGGCGGCCAGCATCTCCACCACGTGGGCGGTGACGTCGGCGGACGGCGGGTCGATGACCTCGCCGAAGTCGCAGAACGGCAGGCGGTTGGGGAGGCTGCTGGTGTTGTCGGCGTCGAACGCGCCCCAGGCGCCGTCCCGGCACTGCATGCCCAGGGCCCAGCGCACCGCCCTGCCCACGGCGGCGTCCACCCGGGACGGGTCGGGGTACCGGAGGCGGCGCAGCGCGAGGGCCACTTCGGCGGTGTCGTCCAGATCGGGATAGGTGACGTTGTGGAATTCGAACGCCCAGCCGCCGGGCGGAAGGCCGGGCCGCCGTACGGACCAGTCGCCGGGGCGGGTGATCTCCTCGCCGAGCATCCAGTCGCCGGCCCTGAGCAGCGCGGGGTGGTCTGCGGGGAGTCCGGCGTCGGACAGGGCGAGCGTGGCGAGGCACGTGTCCCACACCGGGGACTGGCAGGCCTCGACCATGCGGACCGGTCCCTCTGGGGTGTCCCGCCACACGGCGAACCGGTCCAGGGACTCCAGTCCGGCGCGCAGCACCGGGTGGTCGAGTTCGTAGCCGAGCAGGCGCAGCGCGATGACGGAGTACACCGCGGGGGGCTGGATGCCGCCCCAGCAGCCGTCGTTCTCCTGGCGTTCGACGATCCAGCGGCCGGCGTCCCGCAGGGCGGACCGGCGCAGCGGACGCAACGCGAAGCCCCGGTAGGCGTGCAGGGCCCGGTCGATCCGCTGGAACACGCCGTCCCAGGTCAGTACCGAGGTGGGCCGGCCGCCTGGCGGGCAGGGCCAGGCGGGGTCCCGGTGCAGCTCGTCCAGCACGAAGGGGGCGGGCCGGGCGGGACGGTGTGCGGACACGACGGTGAGCGGCACGATGGTCTGCCGCGCCCAACAGCCGAAGTCGTAGATGTTCAGGGGGAACCAGCGCGGCAGGTGGATCAGTTCCGGCGGCAGTTCCGGCAGGTCCTCCCAGCGCCACCAGCCGAAGAGCGCGAGCCAGATGCGGGTGAAGACCCGGGCGGCGGCGACGCCGCCCCGCCTGCGCACCCAGGCCGCGGCCCGCGCCATGTGCGGGTCGTCCCTGTCGTCGCCGGCCAGGCGCAGCGCCACGTAGGCCTCGACGGTGGTGGAGAGGTCGCCGGGTCCGCCGTGGAAGGTCGCCCAGGCACCGTCGTTCCGCTGCTGCGAGCGGATCCAGCGGGCAGCGGCTGCGGTGACGGCCTCGTCCCGGATGCCGAGGAACTCCCGCATCATGAGGTCCTCGGCATCCATGGTGACGTTGGTCTCCAGGTCGCCCTTCCACCACCCGGCCGTGTCCTGACGGGCCAGCAGGTGCTCCACGGCTCCGGCGGCCGCCTTCTCCACCGCCTCGTCCAGCGGGGTGCCGTGCGCCTGCATGATCGTGCGGGTGGGGACGGCCGCGCTGCCGCTCCCGGCTGTGGTGGTCATACCTACCTCTTCCTCACCGTTTCCTGACGACCACGAAGTCCGCCAGCGCCGTGAACTGCTCACGCACGGGGCCGGGCATGTCGACCCGGTCGAGCGCGGCGAGTGCCCCGGCGTGCTGGCGGCGGGCCTCCTGTTCCGTCCACGTCCGTCCGCCGGCCTGTTCGACGAGAGCGGCGCGGGCGGCGAACTCCGCCTCGTCGAAGTCCTCGAACTCGGCCTGGCTCTTCTCGGCGTCGGCGGTCATCAGCCCTGCGAGCTGGGCCGAGGCCGCGCCGGGCGCGGCGAGTGCTGCGGAGACGGGAAGCGACTTCTTACGCTGCCGGAGGTCGCTCCATGCCTTCTTGCCGGTGGCGTCCGGGTCGCCCCAGATGCCCAGCAGATCGTCGACGGCCTGGAAGGCCAGGCCGAGGTGGAAGCCGTACTCCTCCAGGGCGCTCGCGGTGGGCTCGTCGGCTCCGCCGAGGACGGCGCCGATGGAGGTGGCGCAGGCCAGCAGCGCAGCAGTCTTGTTGCCCTCCATCTCCAGGCACTCCTGGACGGTGACCCGCTCCCGGTGCTCGTAGGAGATGTCCTGGGCCTGCCCGTCGATGAGCTTTCGGGTGGCCTCGGTGAGCCGCCGAGTGGCCCGGCCGGCCTCCGGTGTGCCCAGTTCCAGCAGTATTTCACCGGCCAGGGCGAACAGGGCGTCGCCGACCAGGATGGCCTGGGCGGGGCCGTGCACCTTCCATACCGTGTCGCGGTGGCGGCGCTGCTCGTCGCCGTCCATCAGGTCGTCGTGAAGCAACGAGAAGTTGTGCACCAGCTCCACGGCGGCGGCCCCGGGAAGGGCGGTCTCCGGGTCGGCGCCCACAGCCTCGGCGGACAGCAGGACCAGGGCGGGACGTACGGCCTTGCCGCCGTCGCCGTCGGACGGGTCGCCCTGGGCATCGATCCACCCGAAGTGGTAGGCGGCGACGGTGTCCATCGGGGCGGCGAGCCGGTTCACGGCCGCCCGCAGCACGGGCGCGGACATGGCCCGACCGCGTTCGAGCAGGGCCGTGACCTTGGCGGTGTCCGGCGCGCTCGGTCCACCGGTAGGCCCTCCGCGGTCCGTCCGGCCCTCCGGGTCCGCCTGCACGGCGGCCTCGTCTGCGCGTTCGGTGGTGGCGCTCATGCCACGGCCCTTCTCTCGGTGCGGTGCGACGGTTCTGCGTCGTGCGGGTGGCCTGCGGCGTCGAGGGCCGCACGTGCGGCCGTGAGGCCGCTCCGTACGGCGCTCTCCATCGTCGCCGGCCAGCCAGTATCGGTCCAAGCTCCGGCGAGCTGAACACCGGGCAGGCGGGTGGCGCTTCCCGGCCGCAGCCGTGCGGTGCCCGGGGCGGGCGCGAAGGTGGCGGTGCGCTCCCGGGTGACGAAGAAGTCCCGGACGTGGGCGCCGCGCGCGGCGGGCAGGAGCTCTTCGAGTGCGGGCAGGTACCGGGTCCGGAGATCCTTCAGCGGGCGGTCGATGTCGTCGTGGGCCGCGGACTGGGAAAGGGCCAGGTACTGGCCGGGTCCGGTGAGCCCGGACGGGCCGGTGCGGTCGAAGACCCACTGGACGTGACTGCCGAGCGCGGCGAAGAAGGGCCGGCGCAGCACCGGGCGGTCGTAGACCACGTGGACGTTGAGGATCGGCGAAGCCCCCAACGCGAGCAGGCGGCGTGGCTCGGGCAGGGCGCCGGCGGGCAGCAGCCGGTATGCCTCCCGGGGCGGCACCGCGAGGACGACGGTGCCGGCGGTGAGTTCCTCCGCGGCGCCCGTGCCGCAGGCGGCGGTGACCTTCCACGGAGGGCGACCTCCGTCCGGGAGGGGGGCGGGTGCGATTCCGCGGACCCGGGTACGGAGCCGCGTCCGCACCCCGGCGCGGTCGAGGGCGGTGCGTGCGAGCGTGTCGTGGAGGTCGCCGAGCGGCACCCCCGCGACGCCGATGTCGGCAGCGCCGGGGGCGGAGAGCAGCCCGGTGCGGAACACTTTGGCTGCGAGCGCCAAAGAGGCGTGCGGGGCCCGGGCGTTGAGCGTGGCGAGGCCGACCAGGTCCCACAGCGCCGCCACCGAGCGGGGGGTCTGGCCATGGCGGCGCAGCCAGGAGGCGAAGTCCGTGCGGTCCAGATCGGGGTCGGCCGGGTCGAGGGACCGCAGGGCGAGGGCGGCGCGCGCGGCGCCGGCCCGTTCGGCGGGGCCGAGGTGGGGGTAGCGGGCGAGGCAGGGCGCCAGGTGCAGCGGCACGGGGAGCGCGGTACGGCGCAGACGTCCCAGACGGCGGTTCGCGGCGTCCAGCACAGGCACGTCCAGGCGGCGCTGGACGGGCGCGAGGCCGGCTCCGCCGATGCGGTCCAGGAGT
>KI547040.1:11753-22616 GCA_000497405.1 Streptomycetaceae bacterium MP113-05
CGGGCCCGCCGCGGCCGAGGCGGGCGTGCCGGGCGGGCGGAGGCGGATCCGTGGCGCCCGGGCGTGGACCGCCGGTCATGTGACGCTCCGCGGTACGGTGCCGCGGCGGACCGCGCGGGCCGCCTGCCGGGCGTCGCTGCCGGCCAGGCCGCGCAGGGCGACGTACGCCTTCTCGTGGGAGGGCAGCGAGACACGGCCGCTCAGGACGGCGAGGGGGTCGTGGGCGATGCGGTCCAGGAGTCGCTGGTAGATGCCGGCCATGGCGGCGACGCAGGCGCCGGAACGGCGGTCGAGCAGGGGGAGCAGGCTGTACCCCTCGTCGAAGAGGGTGCGGGCACGCCGCACCTCGAAGTGGACCAGCCCGGCGAAGTCGGCGCCGGGAGGGGGCGAGTCGGTGGGGAAGCCGCCGGAGCAGCCGAACTTGTCGAGGTCCTCGGTGGGCAGGTATGTGCGTCCGCTCAGTGCGTCTTCCCGCACATCGCGGAGAATATTGGTGAGCTGGAGGGCGAGGCCGAGGGTATCGGCGTACCGGGCGGCGCGGGCCGACTCGCGTGCGCCCCTTGATGCGCCGTCGCCGGATTCTCCGTCGCCCGGTGCCGGGAGGCCCGGGCCGGCTGCCGTGCCGAAGATGCCCAGGGAGAGCCGTCCGACCGCACCGGCCACGCAGCGGCAGTACTCCTCCAGCTCGTCCCACGTCTCGTAGCGGCGGCCCCGGACGTCCATCAGCACCCCGTCGATGAGCTCGTCCAGCGCGCCGAGCGGGATGGGACGGCTGCGGGCGGCGTGTCCGAGGGCCACGGCTACGGGGTCGGTGTCGCCCTCGGCCACGCGGTCTTCGCGTACGCGCACGAGCAGGGCACGCGCGTCGGCGAGCCTCTCCTCCTTCTCGGCCGTGGCGAGCGGCCCGTCGCCGATGTCGTCGACCCGGCGTGAGAAGGCGTAGAGCGCGGACATGGCGCGTCGTTTCCCGGGCGGCAGCAGGCGGATGCCGTACGAGAAGTTGCGGGCCTGACTGCCGGTGACGGCCTCGCAGTAGGTGTAGGCGGCGAGGACGGACGGGGAGAGCCGGAATTCGCACTGGGCTGTGACCACGGTGGTCGGGTCACCCCTTTCTTCGCAGGGCCGCGCGCATGCCGCGCAGCAGGCCGGCCTTGGTGGGTGCGGGCGGTCCGGGCAGCACGTCGTGACCGGCCCGCCGGATCGCGGCCAGTGCCGCCAGTCCGCCGCCCACGTATCCGGCGAGCAGCAGGCGGAGGCGTCCGTGGACGCCGCGGACCAGGGGGTTGCCCCGGGCGAGCAGCCGGTGGGCCCGCTCGCACTCGTGGTCGATCAGTGCCCGCAGGGGGGCGCCGGCGGGGGGGGGCGGGGGGGGCCGCGAGGTCGGTCTCGGTCACACCGAAACGGCGCATGTCGCGGGCGGGGAGGTAGACGCGGTCGCGGCGCAGGTCCTCGGCCACGTCCTGGAGGTGCTCGACGATCTGGAGTCCGGTGCACACCGCGTCGGAGAGGCGCACGCGCTCGGGGGTGGACGTGCCGGTGACGGCGAGAACCAGGCGGCCGACCGGGTTGGCTGACAGCTCGCAGTAGCGTTCCAGATCGGCGAACGTCTCGTAGCGGCGGACCTTCTGGTCCTGCCGGTTGGCCTCGATCAGGTCGAGGAAGGGCTCCGGGCCGAGTCCGTGGGCGCGCACCGCCGGGACGAGGGCGGCGAGAAGCGGGTGGCCGGGGGGCCGGTCGCGAGCGCCGCCGGAGGGCCGGAAGGGCACGTGGAACACACGGTGGAGGTCGGCCTCGAACGCTTCGAGCAGGGCGATCTTGTCCCCGGCCTGCTCAGGGCCGACGCCCAGCAACGCCGCGTCGTGCCCACCGGGCACCAGGTCGCCGTCGCCGATGTCGTCCACCAGCCGGGCGTAGCCGTAGACGGCCAGGAGGTCACGCCGCCATGCCCGCGGCAGCATCACCGGGGCCACCGGGAAGTTCTCGTGCGCGGCCTTGTCGAGAACGGCGCGCGTGTACACGTCCGCTTGCCCGGTCACTGCGGGCTGCCATGATCCGGAACCGTCACATGACCGTTTCTACACCCTCATTACAGATTGCCCCATTTTGGACACGCCCATCAGGGTGCCCTCCGGCGTGCAGGGACGTGCTACCGACCCACCCGTGACCATCACCGCGCGAAAGCGGTCACGGAGCGGTGAACCCGGCCAGCAGGGTGAGCAGCGCACGGTCGACCGCCGCCTCCCGCTGGTCCTCCGGAAGCAGGGCGAACGGGCCGTCGAGCAGCAGCACGGACAGGCCGTGGACCATCGACCAGGCGGACACCTCGGCCCCCAGCCGCCGATGGGCCGGCATCCGGCCACAGGCGACGAGCCGGTCGAGGACCTCCACCAGCATCTCGAACGAACGGAACTGCCACGCACCGGCGACGGGCCGGGGGATGCCGTCCGCGTTCACTTCGATCGCCAGGTCCGGGGTGCTGCAGAAAGCGGAGCGGAACAGTCCCGGCTCCCTGAGGGCGAAGGAGACGTATCCCCGCCCCATGGCCATCACGGCCGCCTCGACGTCGGCCCCGGAGGCGCCGGGAGGGAGGTCGCCCGCCACCGCCATGGATTCAGCAAGGTACTGCTGCCCGCACACCTTGACGGCGAACAGCAGGTCACCCTGGCCGGCGAAGTGACGGTAGGCGGCGGTGGGCGACACACCCACCCGCCGGGCCGCCGCGCGCAGAACGACGGCCTCGGGGCCACCCTCCCGCGCCAGATCGGTGGCGGCGTCGATGAGGGCGTTGCGCAGGTCTCCGTGGTGGTACGCGGCCCGATTGCCGCTCTTCGCCGAGGTGTCTCCCATACCCTCATCCTGCCCAATGTTGACAGCATAAACATTCACTGCTTCAGTATGTTGACGCTGTAAACATGAAGGGGGACACCACCGTGCTGCACCGCATCGCCGCGCTGACACTGCGCCGGGCCCGCACACTCCTGCTCCTCAGCCTGGTCGCCGTACTGGCCATGGGAGCCGTGGGCTTCGGCGCCTTCGGGAAACTGCAGGGCGGCGGGTTCGACGACCCGGACGCCCCGTCGAGCCGCGCTCAGCGTGTGATCGAGGAGAAGTTCGGCGGCGACACCAACCTGGTGCTGCTGGTACGGGCCGGGACCGGACTCGACTCCCCCGCCGCCATGGCAGCCGGACACGAGCTCACCGAGGGCGTACGGGAGGCGCCGCACGTCTCACGCGTCGTCTCCTGGTTCACCACCGACGACCCTGCGCTCGTCTCCGGGGACGGCGAGCGCGCGCTGGTACTGGCCCACGTCGAGGGCGACCCCACCACGCTCGCCGACCGGGCGAAAACCCTCACCGATGCCTGGGCCGGCGACCGCGGCGCCGTCACCGTGCAGGCCGGGGGGTTCGCCGCGCTCAACAACGACGTCACCACCCAGGTCTCCGAGGACCTCGCACTGGCCGAGGCCATAGCCGTACCGCTCACCCTGGTCCTGCTGGTCCTCGCCTTCGGAAGCGTGATCGCCGCGCTGCTGCCCCTGGCCATCGGACTGATCGCGGTCCTCGGGACCTTCGCCGAGCTCTACGTCCTCGGGTCGCTGACCGACGTCTCGGTCTTCTCGGTCAACCTGACCACCGCGCTGGGCCTGGGCCTGGGCATCGACTACGGCCTTCTGCTGGTCAGCCGATTCCGGGAACGTCTCGCCGAAGGCGACGAGGTCCCTGCGGCGCTGCGCACGACGGTGACCACGGCCGGCCGCACGATCGCCTTCTCCGCCGCCACGGTGATCGCGGCGCTGGCCGCGCTGATGCTCTTCCCGCAGTTCTTCCTGCGAAGCTTCGCCTACGCCGGCGTCGGAGTGGTGACGATCGCGGCACTGGCCGCCCTGACCGTCGTGCCCGCGCTGCTGGCGATGCTCGGCCACCGGGTGAACAAGGGCCGAGTGCCGTGGGCCGGGGCCGTGCGACGCTCCGACGCCCCGGTGTGGGGGCGGGTCGCGCACGGGGTGATGCGGCGTCCGGCGCTGACCGCGCTGCCGGTGCTCGCCGTGCTGCTGCTGGCCGCGAGCCCACTGCTCGGCGCGACGTTCGGCACCCCCGACGAGCGGGTGCTGCCGGAGCGGGCGGAGAGCCGCCAGGTCTCCGCAGCCCTCGCCGAGGGCTTTCCCGGGAACGACGCCGCCGCGATCCAGATCGTGACCGAGGGACCGGTACCTCCCGGAGAGCTGGCACCCTACGCCGAGAGGCTGTCCCGCCTGGACGGCGTACAGCGGGTCCACGCCGGCACCGGCGTGTACAGGAACGGACGGGCCACCCCGCCCGGACCGGCGAACGCGGCACTGACACGACCCGACGCACAGCGGTTGACCGTGGTCAGCGCGCCGGAGCTCAAATCGGCGGCGGCCCAGGACCTGGTGCGCGAGGTGCGGGCGGTGCAGAGCCCGAGCGGCGTGAACACTCTGGTCGGCGGCACGGACGCGCAACTGGTCGACTCCAGGCAGGCCATCGCCGACCGGCTACCGGCCGCCGTCGGCATGGTGGTCGGGACCACCTTCGTCCTGCTGTTCCTCTTCACCGGGAGCATCGTGCAGCCGCTTCGCGCCCTGGTGCTCAACACCGTCAGTCTGACGGCGGCGATCGGCGCCATGGTGTGGGTCTTCCAGGACGGCCACCTGTCGGGCCTGCTCGGCTTCACCCCGATGCCGATGGACACGTCGATGACGGTGCTGCTGTTCTGCATCGTCTTCGGACTGTCCATGGACTACGAGGTCTTCGTCACCAGCCGTATCAAGGAGCTGC
The DNA here is from genome assembly GCA_000497405.1 of Streptomycetaceae bacterium MP113-05. Taxonomy (GTDB): domain Bacteria; phylum Actinomycetota; class Actinomycetes; order Streptomycetales; family Streptomycetaceae; genus Streptomyces. Next base: position 16,551 of record KI547040.1, read on the forward strand.
ATGACGCGGGCGCCGACGACACCACCGCGGTGACGAAGGGGCTGTCGAGGACCGGACGCATCGTGACCATGGCGGCCGGACTGCTGGCGGTGAGCTTCTTCGCCTTCGTCAGCGGTGAGGTGAGCTTCCTGCAGATGTTCGGCCTGGGCAGCGGGCTGGCCATCCTCATCGACGCGGTCGCGGTACGCGGCGTCCTGGTACCGGCGGCGATGCGGGTGCTGGGCCGCCACGCCTGGTACGCGCCCCGATGGCTGCGGAGAGTGCACGCCAAGGTCGGGCTCGACGAGGGCGGCGGCTCAGCGGAGCCCGCGACGGCGCGGGAGCGGACGCCGGCCGGCGTCTGAGCGGCGCGGCCGCTCACCGGCTCAGCGGGAACGCGCCGGGCCCCGCACTCCTGTGGTGTGCGGGGCCCGGCGCGTTCGGCGCCTACTTGCCGTTGAACTCCTCGTACGCCTCGATGACCTCGTCGGTCGGCCCGTCCATGCGCAACTCGCCGTGCTCCAGCCAGAGCACCCGGTCGCAGGTGGCCCGGATCGACCGGTTGTTGTGACTGACCAGGAACACCGTTCCCGCCTTCTTCCGCATCTCCGCGATACGGCGCTCGGAGCGCTTGCGGAAACGCGGGTCGCCGGTGGCCAGCGCCTCGTCGATCATCAGGACCTCGTGGTCCTTCGCGGCGGCGATGGAGAAGCGCAACCGGGCCGACATGCCGGACGAGTAGGTGCGCATCGGCAGGGTGATGAAGTCGCCCTTCTCGTTGATCCCGGAGAAGTCGACGATGCTCTGGTAGCGCGCCCTGACCTGCTCGCGCGTCATACCCATCGCGAGTCCGCCGAGTATGACGTTCCGCTCACCCGTGAGGTCGTTCATCAGCGCGGCGTTCACACCGATCAGCGAAGGCTGGCCGTCGCTGTAGACCTTGCCGCTCTCGGCGGGGATCAGGCCTGCGATGGCCTTGAGCAGGGTGGATTTACCGGAACCGTTGGAGCCGATGAGGCCGATGGCCTCGCCGTGGTGGGCGGTGAAGCTCACCCCTCGCACGGCGTGCACCTCGCGGACACCCCGGTCGGGGCTGCGGCGCAGCATGCGGCTGAGCGCTGCGGTCGCACTCCCCTTCCCTCTGGCGGGTCCGTTCACGCGGTACACGATGTGCAGGTCCTCGGCGATAACCGTCGGCGCCCGCGGTCCGGCCGGCTTCTGCTTCTGCGTCTCCCTGGGCTTCTCAGCCACGGCCATAACGCTCCTCCGCCTTCCAGAAGAACACAAATCCGAAGATGCCGACGACGGCCGCCCAGCCCAGTGCGACCCACCATCCGTTGGGCGCCACATTGCCCATGGTGTAGTCGTCGATCAGTGCACGGCGCATCAGGTCCATGTAGACAGCGATGGGGTTGTACTGCAGCAGCTCGGCCAGCCAGACCGGCCCGTGGGCACGCTCGACCACCACATGGTGCAAGGGGAAGAGCACTCCGGAGCCGTACATCCAGGTGCGCAGCACGAATGGCATCAACTGCGCAAGGTCCGGGGTGTTGCTGCCGAGCCGGGCGAAGATCAAGGCGAGACCCGTGTTGAACACCAGTTGGAGAACCAGCACAGGGAGGACCAGGAACCACGACCAGTCGGGGAACTCGCCGAAACCCACGAGGATCACGCCCAGCACGATCATCGAATACAGGAGCTGCTGAAGCTGCTGAAGCGAGAAGGAGATGGGGAGCGCCGCCCGCGGGAAGTGCAGTGCCCGCACGAGCCCGAGGTTGTTGGCGATGGCCCGGACTCCGCTGAGCAATGAGGTCTGGGTGAAGGTGAACAGGAAGACACCGATCACGAGGAACGGCACGTAGTTGTGCTTTCCGCCCGGTACCCCCTCGCGTCCGCCCAGCAACAGGCCGAAGATCAGAAAGTAGACCCCCGCGTTCAGCAGCGGCGTGGTCACCTGCCACAGCTGGCCCAGCTTCGCGTGCGCGTACTGCGCGTGCAGCTTCGCCCGGGAGAAGGTGAGGATGAAGTGGCGCCGGTCCCAGAGCTGCCGGACGTACTCCGGGAGGGAAGGCCGCTTGCCGCTCACCGTCAGGCCGTATTTCGCCGCCAGCTCGGCCGGGGGCAAGCCGTCGTCCGGTGATGGCGGGGGGGTCACGGCGACCGCACCGTCATGCGTTGTCTCGCTCACGTTGAAACTTTCGTCCTCACACTGTGCCAGTGACTGGGGGACCCGATGCTCTCAGATCCGAGCTTGTCAGATCACCGGCGGTCGGCCCAGTCGTGTCATGCGCCACACCGTGCGCCACTTCATGGGGCGGCGCGGCCCGCACGACGTGGTCCATCCCTCCCGGAAGCCGCCCAGCCACGCCTTGAGCGCGGGCCCGGAGGGGCGTCTGGCCAGAGTCAGCAGAAGCCACACGCCCAGGTAGACGGGCACCAGCGGGGCGGGCAGGTTACGCCGGGCCAGCCACACGCGGTTACGGGCCACCATCCGGTGGTAGACGGCGTGCCTGCTGGGCAGCGTCGTCGGGTGATGGAGCACCATGTCCGGCCGGTAGTCGATGGCCCAGCCCGCGTCCTGCGCGCGCCAGGCCAGGTCGGTCTCCTCGTGGGCGTAGAAGAACTCCGCGGGCAGGCCGCCGACCTGCTGGAACACCGCGGTGCGCACCGCGTTGGCACCTCCCAGGAAGGTGGTGACGCGGGACGCGTGCAGGGGATCGGAGGCCCGCAGACGGGGGACGTGGCGGCGCTGGGTGGCCCCGGTGTCGGGGTCGGCGATACGGAAGCTGACGATTCCCAGTTCAGGATCCCCGGCGAACGCCTCCCGGCACAGCTCCGCGGTGTCCTTGCGGGGCAGAAGCCCGTCGTCGTCGAGGAACAGCAGCACGTCGACGTCCCGCCCCCCGGGCCCGAAGGCCTCGATGCCGACGTTGCGGCCACCGGGGATGCCGAGGTTCTCCGGGAGCTCGACCGTCCGTACGCCTGCCGGCAACTCCGGCGACGGCGCGCCGTTGACGACCACCGCGACCTCGACCGCCGGGCCCTCCTGCGCGGCGACCGAGTCGAGTAGCGCCCGCAGCTCGTCGGGACGGTTGCCCATCGTCAGGACCACCGCGCCGATCCGTACGCCGGACGTCGGAGCCCTCTCCCCCGCACTCACTTGAGCCTGCTCGAGACGAGGACGGACACGAGGTGCAGCAGTGTCTGCAGCAGCGCGATGCCCGCGAGGACGGCGACCGTGAGCCGGGTCAGGAACAGGTCACCGCGTACCGCGTCGAGGATCGCCACGAGGAGGATCAGCAGCGACGCCTCGATCCCGAGAATCAGCCGGTGGAACTTCAGCGCGGCGGCCGCCCGGCGAGCCAGAGCCAGCCCCGACGAGCGCGGCTCGGACGCCGCCTCCTTGACCGGCGGGAGGCCGCCCTGGTGGCGGGCGACGCCGACGAGGTCGGTCTCCGCCTTGATCAGGACGGCGCCCAGGGCGGCGAGGGTGCCGAGGAAGGCCCAGAGCCATTCGGCCCGGCCGTCGCCCCACAGGTCGGCGGCCCGCAGGCCGAGCCCCACCAGCACCGCGGCGTCGCACAGGTAGGCGCCGACCCGGTCGAGGTAGACCCCGCCGAGCGAGAACTGCTGCTTCCAGCGGGCGACCTCGCCGTCCACGCAGTCGAGCAGCAGGTAGAGCTGGACCATCACCACGCCGAGCACGGCCCCGGGTATGCCCGGGATCAGCAGGGCGGGGGCGGCGAGGACGCCGGCGAAGGTCATCACGTAGGTGAGCTGGTTCGGCGTGACCTGCGTGCCGACCAGCAGCCGGTCGACACGCAAGGACACCTCACGCATGTAGAGGCGCCCCGCCCAGTGCTCGCCGCTGCGCCGGTCCTTCACCCCCTCGGGGTGCACGACCGGGCGGAGTTCAGCTACCGAGGGCCTTGGCATAGTCGGCGTACGCGTCCTTGATCTGGTCGGTGGACAGGTCGAGGTGCTCGAGGACCGTGTAACGGCCGGGTCGTGTCTTCGGGGCGAAAGCGACCGCCTCGACGAACTCGTCGACGCTGAAGCCGATCTCCTCCGGGAGCACGGGCAGCCCGTGCCGGCGCAGCACCTCGGCCATGTGAACGGAATCCCCGTGTGCACCGCGCAGGTGCATGGCGAAGGCCGCCCCGAGGCCGACCTGCTCGCCGTGGCTGGCTGCCCGCTTGGGGAACAGCAGGTCGAACGCGTGGTTGATCTCGTGACAGGCCCCGGAGGCGGGGCGGCTGTCGCCGGCCACGGACATCGAGATGCCGGTGAGGACGAGGCCCTCGGCGAGCACCTGAAGGAAGGCGTCGTCGCCGACGCCACCCGGGTGGCGGAGCACCGCCTCGCCGGCCTGCCGCGCCATGGCGGCGGCCAGACCGTCGATGTTCTCGCCCGTCTCGCGATGGGACAGTTCCCAGTCGGCGATGCAGGAGATGTTGGAGACCGCGTCGCCGATGCCGGAACGCACGAAACGCACCGGCGCCTCACGAACCACGTCGAGGTCGATGACGACCGCGATCGGGTTGGGCACTCCGTAGGAACCGCGGCCCGCGTCGTTGTCGAGGGTGGCGACCGGCGAGCACAGGCCGTCGTGCGCGAGGTTGGTGGCGACGGCCACCAGCGGCAGGCCGATGCGCGCCGCCGCGAACTTCGCACAGTCGATGATCTTCCCGCCGCCCAGACCGACGACAGCGTCGTAGTGCCCGGACTTCATGGCGTCGGCAAGCTTGATCGCGTCGTCCAGCGTGCCGCCGCCGACCTCGTACCAACTGGCGCCGGGCAGGGCCGGGGCCAGTCGCTCGCGCAGCTTGGCACCGGAACCGCCGCTGATGGCGATCGCCAGCTTGCCCGAGGAGGAGATCCGCTGGTCGGCGAGGACGCCGGCCAGGTCGTCCAGCGCTCCCGGCCGGATGTCGACGACGACTGGCGAGGGGATGAGCCTCGTCAGTACCGGCATGCGATCTCCCTGCCCTTGGCGAGGTCGTCGTGGTTGTCGATCTCGACCCAGGCCACGTCGCCGATGGGCGCGACGTCCACCCTGAAGCCGCGGTTGACCAGCTCCTGGTAGCCGTCCTCGTAGTAGAGGTCGGGGTCGCGCTCGAAGGTGGCCTTCAGCGCGTCGGCCAGCTCGTCGGCCGCCGAGCCCTCGATGAGAGTGACTCCGATGTACTCGCCGGTGGCCTCGGACGGGTCCATCAGCTTGGTGATCCGCTGCATGCCCTCGGCGGGGTCGACGACGACTTTCATCTCCTCGTCGGCGAGCTGCTTCACCGTGTCCAGGGCGAGAATGATCTTCCGGTCGTCGCCGCGCGCGGCCAGCAGCGTCTTCTCGACAGACACCGGGTGCACCGTGTCACCGTTGGCGAGGATCACGTCCTGCTTGACCGCGTCCCGGCCGCACCAGAGCGAGTAGGCGTTGTTCCACTCCTCGGCCTTGTCGTTGTCGATGAGGGTGAGCTTGAGGCCGTACTTCTGCTCGAGGGCCTCCTTGCGCTCGTACACGACCTCCTTGCGGTAGCCCACGATGATCCCCACCTCGGTCAGACCGATCTCGGCGAAGTTGCCGAGGGTGAGGTCGAGGATGGTGGTGTCGCCGTCGACCGGCACCAGGGCCTTCGGGAGGGTGTCGGTGTAGGGACGCAGACGCCGTCCGGCGCCGGCGGCCAGCACGAGGCCGATCATGCGGGTTCTCCTGTTTCGTCGTGTACGGCGGGCGCTCCGTCCTTGGAGGCGGACACCCAGAAGCGGATGCTCTCGAAAAGCACTGCCACGGCGATGACCACGGTGAACGCGGTCAGCGCAAGCGTGAAGCCTTGGCCCTGTCCCCCGAGGAGGAGCGCCGCGGCGACCGTGATCGCCAGCGTCCTCCCGTCGTGTCCCCCCGCCACGCGCACCAGCCAGGCCGGCGGCGCCCCGGTGCCGCCGCGGATGCGGTACACCGTGTCGTAGTGATGGTAGGCGACCGCGGCCACCAGCCCGAACGCGGCGGGCAGGGCCCCCTCCGCCTCCGCGCGGGCGGCGAGCACCAGCACCGTGACGTACTCCGCTGCACGGAAGAGCGGCGGCACC
>KI547040.1:22771-23775 GCA_000497405.1 Streptomycetaceae bacterium MP113-05
CACCGGCGCCATCGGGCCCCGCACGGCGACGGAGCGGGCCAGTCGGGCCACCGCACCGGACAGCGGACCGGTGTCTGCCAGATCGGCCAGTGCACGGACCGCGCGGTCGGTGCGGTGCGCCCGGCGGGTGACGGACCTCAGCACCCGTCCCGCGGTCGTGTAGCAGGCGGCCAGCGCGCATCCGGCGATCAGCACCGTCAGCGTGGTGCGCGGGGTGGTGAACGCGGTCAGCACGGCGATCAGAGCCCAGCGTTCACCGATCGGCAGCACCACCATGCGGCGCGCCCAGACCGTCCAGCCGACGCTGTCCAGCCGTCCGGAAAGGGCGGCGGTGGGGCTTGTGTTGGCCGCGGCATCGTGGTTGGCCTCGGTGAAGGAGAAGTCCACGACGTGCCGTGCGGTCTGCAGCACCATGGCGCCGAGGGCGAGCGCCCACACGTCGTCACCGGCGCGGGCGGCGCCCAGGGCGAGCCCGGCGTAGTAGGCGTACTCCTTGGCCCGGTCGAAGGTGGCGTCGAGCCAGGCTCCGAGCGTGGAGTACTGGAGGGAGTAGCGGGCGAGCTGGCCGTCGGTGCAGTCCAGAACGAACGAGCCGAGCAGCAGCACGCCTGCCGCGACGAACCCGGCCCGGGTTCCGGAGGCGGCGCAGGCGGCAGCGATCAGGGCGGTGACCAGGGAGGCGGTGGTGACCTGATTGGGCGTCAGGCCGCGGCGCGCACACCAGCGGGCGAGGTAGCGGGAGTACGGACTGACGGCGAAGGTGGTGAAGAAGCCGTCGCGGGACTTGACCGCGGTGCGCAGCCGAACGGCCTCCTCGTCCACGCCGGCGACGGCGGCCTCGGCGGCGCGACGTCCGTCCGGTGCGGCGGGCACCTCGGCGACCAGTACACCGAGTTCGGGGCGCTGCAGGGCGACGCCGGCCGCATCGAGGGCGGAGGCGACGGCGTCCGGCACGGTGCCGTCGGCCGGGACGCCGTTCCCGGCCGAGGCCGCGGCCGGGGTGC
>KI547040.1:23924-30017 GCA_000497405.1 Streptomycetaceae bacterium MP113-05
GGGGAAGCGGGGGTCGGTCAGAGCGAGGCGCAAGCTGTGCAGGTGACCGACGAAGCGCGCGTCGACCAGCGCGACCCGTTCGTTTGCCGGGACGCGGTCGAGTTCGGCTGCCGCACCGGCTGCGTCGTGGACCGTCCGTACGTCGAAACCCAGCGTCCGCAGGCCGTCCTCGAGAGAGGACCCGGCGACCGGTGGGCCGGTGAGGATGGCGGTCGGCAGCGGAACTCACTCCTTGGGGGTGCGGCAGTTCGCCGCTCCGGGCGGCGGGCGCCGGGCGGCGGCAGGACACGGCTGTGCCCGGGGGACGCGGCGGGCGGCATCGGCCATGAGGCTATCGGATCGACCGCCGACGCCGTTCATCGCACACGTCCGGGCGCCTGCCCGCCGGCGACGGGTGGGCGCACTCTTCGGACCACCCGGTTCGGCCTGCGGCGACCGCCGCGGCGCCTTCCTCGTGCGCGCCGTTTCGGGCGCCGCCACCGACCACGCGGTGGGTGGAGTGGGCGGGGTGCTGCGGACGGACCGCCCCAGTCCACCCTCACCCTTCCAGGACGACGGAGCCGGGCCGGCGGTTCCACCGCAGACGGCCGGATAGGGTGCCGGGTATGACGTGGTTGATCACAGGTGGGGCCGGATACATCGGTGCGCACGTCGTCCGCGCGATGCGCGCCGCCGGCGAGCGGGTGGCCGTCCTGGACGACCTCTCCGCAGGTCTCCCGGAACGACTTCCCGCCGACGTGCCGGTCGTCGAGGGCTCCGTACTGGACCGGGAGCTGCTGGACCGTACGCTGGCCGGGCACGGGGTGCGCGGCGTGGTGCATCTGGCTGCCCGCAAGCAGGTCGGGGAGTCGGTGGAGCAGCCGCTGCGCTACTACCGGGAGAACGTGCACGGTCTGACCGTGCTCCTCGAGGCCGTGGTGGCCGCGGGGGTCGACCGTTTCGTCTTCTCCTCCTCCGCCGCGGTGTACGGGATGCCGGACGTGGAGCTGGTCACCGAGGAGACGCCGTGCGTGCCGATGAACCCGTACGGGGAGACGAAGCTGGCCGGTGAGTGGCTGGTGCGTTCGGCCGGGAACCGGTACGGCCTGGCGACCTCCTGCCTGCGTTACTTCAACGTCGCGGGCGCGGCGGAACCGGAACTCTCGGACACCGGGATCGCCAACGTCGTCCCGATGTTCTTCGAGGCGCTGACCCGCGGCGAGGCGCCACGTATCTACGGCGACGACTACCCGACGCCGGACGGCACCTGCATCCGCGACTACGTGCACGTGGAGGACCTGGCGGAGGCCCACGTGGCCGCGGCCCGGTACCTGGACGCCGCCCGGGTGGCGGGCGTGGAGCCGGGCGACCTGACCGCGAACATCGGCACCGGCACGGGCGTGTCGGTACGGGAGATCGCCGATCTGGTGGCCGAGGTCACCGGCCTGCGGAAACCTGCCCCGCATGTGGTGGCCCGCAGGCGGGGTGACCCCGCACGGGTGGTCGCCTCGGCCGACCGGATCGGCCGGGAGCTGGGCTGGGCGCCGCGGCACGACGTGCGCGACATGGTCACGTCGGCCTGGGAGGGCTGGCGGCTGCGCCACCCCTGAGGTCCCGGGAACGCCGCACCCGGGGAACGCGACTCCCGGGAGGCAGTGAACTGCTCTGACCTGGAAGGGGAAACCTCCAGGTCAGAGCACATGACAACGGTGTTCAGCGTCGCGTTGCCCATACCCCCCTCCCGTAGTTGACTGGGGACCGCCAGGCAGACATCGCGGAGTGAGGAACGGGAGGCGGCGCATGGGCGCGGGGCACGACCACGGGGGGCTCGGCGGCGGAGGCACCGTCTCGGCGGCACACCGCAAGCGGCTGCGGATGGCCCTGGCCATCACGCTGACGATGACGGCGGTGCAGATCGTCGGCGGACTCGTCGCCGACTCCCTCGCCCTGCTGGCCGACGCGGGCCACATGGCCACCGACGCCCTGGGACTGGGCATGGCGCTGCTGGCCATCCACTTCGCCAACCGTCCGGCCACCGAACGGCGCACCTACGGACTCGCCCGGGCGGAGATCCTGGCCGCGCTGGCCAACTGCGTGCTGCTGCTCGGCGTCGGCGGCTACATCCTCTACGAGGCCGTGCACCGCTTTCTCACGCCGGCCGGGACCGACGGCGGCCTCACTCTGGTGTTCGGCGTGGTCGGGCTCGCGGCGAACTCCGTCTCGCTGGCGCTGCTGCTGCGCGGCCGCCGGGAGAGCCTGAACGTACGCGGCGCGTTTCTGGAGGTGACGGCGGACACGCTCGGCTCGCTGGCCGTGATCGTCTCCGCCGTCGCCGTGACGCTGACCGGCTGGGAGGCCGCCGACCCGATCGCCTCACTGCTGATCGGGCTGATGATCGTGCCACGCACGGTGCGCCTGGCCCGGGAGGCGCTGGACGTACTGCTGGAGGCGGCTCCCAGGGACGTCGACCTGGCCGAGGTGCGGGCACACATTCTGTCCGTGCACGGCGTGGAGGACCTGCACGACCTGCACGTGTGGACGATCACCTCCGGGATGCCGGTGCTGTCCGCACACGTGGTGGTCAGCCGGCGTGTCCTGGACGCGATGGGCCACGAGCAGGTGCTCCAGGAACTGCAGGGCTGCCTGGGCGAACATTTCGATGTCGGGCACTGCACCTTCCAGCTGGAGCCGCACGGACATGCGGCGCATGAAGCCCGGCTGTGCCACTGAGGTGCGGCACACTGGGCGGGCAGCCGGACAGCCTCAGGAGAAGGACGAACATGGCGAACAGCCCAGTGGCACCCATCATGCTCGAACTGGTCGACGAGAACGGCAGGACGACCGGCACCGCTGAGAAGCTCTCTGCTCACGTCCCGCCCGGACGGCTGCACCGGGCCTTCTCCGTCTTCCTCTTCGACGGCACGGGACGACTGCTGCTGCAGCGGCGGGCCCTGGGCAAGTACCACTCCCCCGGCGTGTGGTCCAACACCTGCTGCGGGCACCCGTACCCGGGGGAACAGCCTTTCGCCGCCGCGGCACGGCGTGTGGGCGAGGAGCTCGGAGTGGCTCCGCACCTGATGCGCGAGGGCGGCACGGTGCGGTACCACCACCCCGACCCCGCATCCGGCCTGGTCGAGCAGGAGTTCAACCACCTGTTCGCCGGGACGGTGCGGGACGAGCTGCGGCCGGACGCGGAGGAGATCGCGGAGACCGCCTTCGTCACGCCCACGGAGCTGGAGAAACGGCACGCCGAGGGCCCCTTCTCGGCGTGGTTCATGACGGTGCTGGACGCGGCACGTCCGGCGATCCGCGAGGTGACGGGAGACGCCGCCGGCTGGTGAGTCCCGGGGGCCCGACAACCCGTCGGCGCCCCCGCCCGCGCTGCCGGCCGGCGAAGCTGCGGGTGTCAGGTGGCGGGAGGCAGCGGCAGCGCGGCCCAGATGACCTTCCCTCCCGCCCCGGTCTGCTCCACGTCGCACAGTCCCCCTGCCTCGGCGGTGAGGGTCTTCACCAGTAGCAGGCCGCGCCCACCCGTGTGCTGCTGGTCGGGGTCGGCCTGCAGCGCCTTGGGCCGGTACGGGTGCGCGTCCTCGACCGCGACCCGGACCCAGCCGGAGCCGAGCGAGATCTCCACGCCGATCTCCGGCGACAGCAGGGCCGCGTGCCGTACGGAGTTCGTGACCAGCTCCGACAGGATGAGCAGCAGACCCTGCAGCATGTCGTCGGTGACCGGCGTCTGCTGGCGCCGCATCAGGTCGCGCACCGCGTGCCGCAGCTGCGGCACGGAGGAGTCCACGGCGGGAGCGGTGAGGCGCCAGGTCCCCTCGTGGCCCGTCGGCCGCGCCCGCTCCTGCACAGGCGTCGCGACCAGGGCTCCGCCACCTACCGGCGGCGGCTCACTCCCGCGCATGTCCATCTGCCGCACCCCGCTCCCATCCGTCGTGTGTGCTTGCATCCGTTCTTGCGTCGAGTGTTGAGAGCTCACACCTCCGAACCGACCAGCTGACCGCAAGTCGTCACTTATCGGCGATATTTGACACTCTGCTTTCACGCAACGACGAGATGTGGCCGGTTAGGCACCAGCTCTCCGAGGACGCCTGACAGCTCGCCGGATACGATCGGGGCCATGCTGCTGGGCACCGAATGCGCCGCCGGCGTCGCCACCGTCACCATCGACCACCCGGCCAAGCGCAACGCGATGACCGAGCAGATGTGGCGCGCGCTGCCACCGCTGCTGGAACGGCTGGCCGCGGACGCAGCCGTGCGGGTGCTCGTCCTGACCGGCGCACAGGGCACCTTCTGCGCCGGGGCGGACATCGGCACGCTCCGGGCGACCTCGGCCCGGACGGCGCAGAACCTGGCCGGCGCGGCCGAGGAGGCTCTCGCCGCTTTTCCCAAGCCCAGCCTGGCTGTGATCCGGGGGCACTGCGTGGGAGGCGGAGCCCAACTCGCCGCCGCCTGCGACCTGCGGATCGCCGCGGAGGACGCACTCTTCGGCATCACACCCGCCCGGCTCGGCATCGTGTACCCCGCCTCCTCCACCGAGCGGCTGGTCCGACTGGTCGGACCCTCGGCAGCGAAGCATCTGCTGTTCTCCGCCGAACTGATCGGCGCGGAGCGCGCGCTGCGCTGCGGACTGGTCGACGAGGTACATCCGGACGCCGAGCTGGACGCACGCACCACGGCGTTCACCCGGCTGCTCGTCTCCAGCTCCCAGCTGACGCAGGCCGCCGCCAAGGAGTTCGCCGACGGTCGCGGCGACCGGCACCGGGTGGCGCACTGGGCCCGGGAGGCGGCCGCGAGTTCCGACGCCGCCGAAGGTGTCGACGCGTTCCTCGAACGGCGCACACCGCGCTTCACCTGGAGCCCGTGACCGCCCGGAGGACGGGAGGGCATCGTGTCTGCCCGAGCTCACCCGGGCACGATCTGCTCGGCTCCGCAACGGTCGTCCCTTCCCCGAAGGGATTACCAGTCGGTAACGTGCGGGCATGACGACGACACTCGACGACCGCGCCGGACGCCACTGCCACCATGCGCTCAACCCGCTGCATTCCGCCGTCTACTTCGCCCCCGAGCTGGCGAAGGAGCTGGCTCCTTACGGCATCGAGGACCGCAGCGCGGTGTACCTCGCCGGTCGTTCCGCAGCCATGGGCGCAGTGTCGGCCGGGACCGTCACCGCCGCGTTCTACAACTTCAGTCACTGCCTGACCTCCCGCTTCCTCCCCGACGTCTGGGACTTCGCCTCCCCGCAGACAGTCCTCGCAGCCCGGCTACGGGCGGTGGACGCCATGCTGCGACGGCTACTGGGCGACGAGACCGTCGCCTCCGCTCAGGTCGGGGAGGCCGCCGAACTGGCCCTGCGCGCCGCCGAGGGCTGCACCCGTCCCGGCCGGCCGCTCTACGCGGCGCACGCGGACCTGCCGGTACCAGACGACGCCCACCTGGCCCTCTGGCATGCCGCCACCCTGCTGCGCGAACACCGCGGCGACGCGCACATCGCCGTGCTCCAGCAGGCCGAACTCGACCCGCTGGAGGCGCTGGTAAGCCACTCCGCATCCGGACGCGGGATGGTGCCGTCGTTTCTGCTGACCAGCCGCGGCTACAACGAGCAGGACTGGCGGGCCGCCCAGGACAGGTTGCGGGAACGTGGGCTCCTCGACGCCGAGGGCGAGCTCAACGAGTCCGGACTGGCCCTGCGCAAACGGCTGGAGAACGAGACCGACCGGCTGGACCGCCGCCCGTACGAGCACCTGGGCGCGGAGGGCACCGCGCGGCTCACGGAGATCGCCGGGGGCCTCGCCGCCACGGCCGTCAGCAACGGCGCCTTCCCCGAAGGGGTGTTCGGCAAGGGCTGAGCCCGTCGCCGACGTGCCCGGCCGGGGCGCGGTTTGGCCGTCCCGGCGCAGGGCACCCAGGGCCCATGCGTGCGATAGCTGACATCTTCCGCATGATCGGCGGCGCCCTCGCCTCGATCGTGACTCTTCCGTTCCGCGCGGTGGCGCGGCTGTTCGGCGGCATGTCCCGGGGCCGCCGGGGCTGACACCCGTCCCGTTTCCCGGACCGCCCGGTCGGCCGCTTCGCAGAGCGGCCGACCGGGCGGTCGAGCGCGTCCGA
>KI547040.1:30247-32580 GCA_000497405.1 Streptomycetaceae bacterium MP113-05
CGCTCCGGCTCCCGCACCTGCCAGAATGCCTACCTCGCCCGGAGGACCCCGGGCGAGGAACAGCAACGGGACGGCGGAACGGATCAACGTGACGACCACCATCGAAGCCAGGATCGCCGAGGAGCTCGGTGTACGGGAGCGGCAGGTGAGGGCCGCGGTCGAGCTGCTCGACGGCGGTTCGACCGTGCCCTTCATCGCCCGGTACCGCAAGGAAGCCACCGAGGTACTGGACGACGCGCAGCTGCGCACCCTCGAGGAACGGCTGCGCTACCTCCGCGAGCTCGAGGAGCGGCGCGAGGCGATCCTGGAGTCCGTACGGTCCCAGGGCAAGCTCGACGACGCCCTCGAGACACGCATCCGCGGTGCCGAGTCCAAGGCCAGGCTGGAGGACGTCTACCTCCCCTTCAAGCCCAAGCGGCGCACCAAGGCGCAGACCGCCCGCGAGGCCGGCCTGGAACCACTGGCCGACGGCCTCCTGAACGACCCCGCAAGCGAACCGCAGGCGGCAGCTGCCGCGTTCGTCGACGACGACAAGGGCGTGGCCGACTCCGCAGCGGCGCTCGAGGGCGCCCGGGCGATCCTCACCGAGCGGTTCGGGGAGGACGCCGACCTGATCGGCGAGCTGCGCGAGCGCATGTGGGAGCGGGGCCGGGTGGCCGCCACCGTCCGCCCGGGCAAGGAGGAGCAGGGCTCGAAGTTCAAGGACTACTTCGACTTCGCCGAGGGCTTCACCAAGCTGCCCTCCCATCGGGTGCTGGCGCTGCTGCGCGGCGAGAAGGAAGAGGTCCTCGACCTCGCACTGGAGCCCGAGGCACCCTCGGAGGCGTCGGACGCGTCCGCCGCCGGCACCCCGAGCGCGTACGAACGGAGCATCGCGAGCCGCTTCGGCATTCGCGACCAGGGCCGTCCCGCCGACAAGTGGCTGACGGACACGGTCCGCTGGGCCTGGCGCACCCGCATCCAGGTGCATCTGGGAATCGACCTGCGACTGCGGCTGCGCACGGCCGCCGAGGACGAGGCCGTCCGGGTCTTCGCCGCCAACCTGCGCGACCTGCTGCTGGCCGCCCCGGCGGGCACCCGCTTCACGATGGGCCTGGACCCCGGCCTGCGCACGGGAGTGAAGGTCGCCGTCGTGGACGCCACGGGCAAGGTCGCCGCGACCGACACGGTCTACCCGCACGCCCCGCAGAAGCAGTGGGACGCGGCACTGGAGCGGCTGTCCTCGCTGGCGGAGCAGCACGACGTGGACCTGATCGCCATCGGCAACGGCACCGCGTCCCGCGAGACCGACAAGCTGGCCGGGGAACTCCTCGACAAACGCCCGGAGCTGAAGCTGACCAAGGTGATGGTCTCCGAGGCCGGCGCTTCGGTGTACTCCGCCTCCGCGTACGCCTCGCAGGAACTGCCTGACCTCGACGTGTCGCTGCGGGGTGCCGTCTCCATCGCGCGCCGTCTCCAGGACCCGCTCGCCGAACTGGTCAAGATCGACCCGAAGTCGATCGGCGTGGGCCAGTACCAGCACGACCTGTCCGAGGTGAAATTGTCCCGCTCGCTGGACGCGGTCGTGGAGGACTGTGTGAACGGCGTGGGTGTGGACGTCAACACCGCCTCGGTCCCGCTGCTGTCCCGGGTCTCCGGCATCGGCGGCGGCCTCGCCGAGAACATCGTCGCCCACCGCGACTCCGAGGGCCCCTTCCGCAACCGCAAGGCCCTCAAGGACGTCTCCCGGCTGGGCCCGAAGGCGTTCGAGCAGTGTGCCGGGTTCCTCCGCATCCGCGGTGGCGACGACCCGCTGGACGCCTCCTCGGTGCACCCGGAGGCGTACCCCGTCGTCCGCACCATGGTGAAGACCGCCGGCGCCGACGTGCCGTCCCTGATCGGCAACGCCCGCGCACTGCGCGCGCTGAAGCCGTCGGACTTCGTGAGCGACGAGTTCGGCCTGCCGACCGTGACGGACATCCTCGGGGAACTGGAGAAGCCGGGCCGTGACCCCCGCCCCGCCTTCAGGACCGCGACCTTCAAGGAGGGCGTGGAGAAGATCGGCGACCTGGCCCCCGGGATGATCCTCGAGGGCGTCGTCACCAACGTCGCGGCGTTCGGCGCGTTCGTGGACGTGGGCGTCCACCAGGACGGTCTGGTACACGTCTCGGCCATGTCCCGGTCGTTCGTGAAGGACCCGCGCGACGTGGTGAAGCCCGGCGACATCGTACGGGTGAAGGTCGTGGAGGTGGACGTCCCCCGGAAGCGCATCTCGCTGACACTGCGGCTGGAGGACCCGGCGGGCGGGGCGAAGAGCTCCGCGGAAGGCGGCGAGAGCCGCCGGAGCGGAGGCG
>KI547040.1:32590-44445 GCA_000497405.1 Streptomycetaceae bacterium MP113-05
GGTCAGGGTCGGCCCGGAAGCGGGGCGACCCTGACCGACGCGGAACCGGGCCCCGCTCCCCACTGAGGCCCGCTGTGCAGGCGAATGAGGAGAGGGCTCGCCGGGGCACGCGGTTCGGCCTCCGCGGCACCTGCACCATCATCTGATACACAGTGTCCCGATTTGATGCTCCCTGTCCCGGAGTCGGTACCCGGGAGGCATCGCTCCGTTCGAAGCCCGCGCCATGACGGCGCCTGACACACAGTCGAGGGAATCGATGGTCTGGACACTCACACGCCGGGCGGTGGCGTCCGGCGCTCTCGCCGGAACGATCGCCCTCGTCCTGGCGGTGCCGTCGCCGGCAGCGGACGGAACGTCGCCGGTGGCCGCGGCATCGCCCGCGACCGTGTCGGCAGATCGGCCCGGTCCGTCCACGCCGCGCCCCCCTCGCCTCCCGGAGGACTTCCGCGGGAAGGGCGAGTGGATCGTGCGGGACCTGGGGATCACGGTCCCGTTCACCTGGGAGGGAAGGGACGGCGACAGCCAGATGACCGCGGGCGGCCCGGGGTACCCGATCTGGTTCACCAACCTGATCTACCGCGGTACGCTCTACACGCTGACCTACAAGTGGCCCGGCCTGAGCGAACATCCGTGCTCGCAGATCCCGGGCTTCACCCTGGACGACCTGAACGAGGCGTTCCAGGGTGCACGGTTCGTCGGACGGGAGATCCTCCAGCGAGGCACGGACCGGCACGTGGACCACTGGAGGGTCGGGGTCGTCCTGCCGGAGGCGCCGCCCGGGAAGTACCTGCGGTTCCCGCTCGCACTCGGAGACATCTACGTCGACCAGGAAGACCGGAGTACCTTCTGGCAGGTCCTGCAGTTCGGCGTGCAGAATCTCTACGACCCGGAGCTGGACGAGTGGCTCGTGATGGACACGTTCGAGCACGAGCCCGGCACGGTGACGCTCCCCAGGCGCTGCGCACCGCCACCGCCGTCGGCCTAGGCCGGGCCCGGCCGGCACGTGACCGCTGAGTACCGGTTCGTCGACCTCGGCACGGCCCCGGGCGATCCGGCACCGACACCGCGGGGCCGGGGAGCCTCAGGCACCGTACGCCGCGAGTACGCGCGCCGCACAGGACTCCGCGACCCATTCCTCCGCGAGAACGCCCCCACCTCGCCACACGTACGTCCGCGCGACACGCCCGTCCACCAGTGTGATGTCGCGCAGGGCGTACTCGGCCCCTTCGAACTCGTCGAGCGCACACCACTCGCCGGGGGTCAGCCCGCACAGCAGGCGCCCGCGCGCCACAGCACCCGGCGCCGGAACGAGCCCGGGGTAGAGCCGCTGCGCCAGCGATGCGGCCCGCCAGCCGACGACGGAGGCCGGCTCACCCCGCGGCACCCGACCCAGCTGGGCCCGCAGCACCCCCTCGAAGCACAGCGTCCCGTAGACGAACAGTGGCGCGCCGTCGCGCGCAAGGCGGAATCCCACAGATTCGAGCGTAGTACCTGGTGGCCGATCCGCCCTTGCCTCTTCCGGCGGTAGCAACCTACGGTGTCGTAACCTACGGTACCGTAGGAAGCGTTACCCTCACCGCACCGTCCCCGCCCGTCAGGAGCATCCGTGACCGTCACCACCCACCAGCACTCCGGTACCGGCGACTGGACCGACGCTCGGCTCCTGTACGCCCTGGAGGAGGTGGTGGAGAAGGAGCTCGACCGCCACCTGGCCGTGGCCAAGGACTGGATGCCCCACGAGTACGTGCCCTGGAGCGACGGGCGGAACTTCGACGGACCGCTGGACGGCGAGCCGTGGGCACCCGAGCAGTCCAAGGTCAGCGACATCGGCCGCATCGCGCTGGTGGTGAACCTGCTCACCGAGGACAACCTCCCCTCCTACCACCACGAAATAGCGTCTCTGTTCGGCCGGGACGGCGCCTGGGGCACCTGGGTGCACCGCTGGACGGCCGAGGAGGGCCGGCACGGCATCGTGATGCGGGACTACCTGCTCACCTCCCGTGCGGTGGACCCGGTGCAGCTGGAGAACTTCCGGATGGCGCACATGTCGGAGGGCTTCGAGTCCGACAACCGGCACAGCATGCTCCACTCCGTCGCCTACGTCTCCTTCCAGGAGCTGGCCACGCGGATCTCGCACCGCAACACCGGCCACCAGTCCGGCGACCCGCTGTGTGACCGGATGCTGTCCCGTATCGCGACGGACGAGAACCTGCACATGGTCTTCTACCGCAACCTGCTGCGTGCGGCCTTCGAGATCGCGCCGGACCTCACCATGGAAGCCGTCCGCGACGTCGTGGTGAACTTCCGGATGCCCGGACACGGCATGCCGGGCTTCGAGCGCGCGGCCGCACAGATGGCGCTCGGGGGCATCTACAACATGCGCATCCACCACGACGACGTACTCCAGCCCGTCCTGCGCTTTCTGAAGGTGCTGGAGATCGACGGCCTCGGCCCGGACGGGCTCAAGGCGCAGGATGAGCTGGGCCTGTACATGAACGGCCTGGACAGCGAGGCCCGCAAGTTCGACGAGCGTCTGGCCGCCCGCGCAGCCCGGAAGGCCGCCCGGCAGAACGCCTGAGCCGCTACCCGGTACTGCACGGCCCTCTCCGGGCCGTGCAGTACCGGTCACAGCACGGCCCGGGCGTCCTCCCGGAGCCGGTAGACGCCGTCCTCGCGCGCCAGCAGGCAGTGGTCGACGAGGTGGCGGCGGACGGTCACGTGGTCGATCTCTGCGCCCTCGCACCAGCCGCGCAGAATGTCGTTCACCTCACGCTCCGGGTATTCCGTGGCCGCGTCGAAGGAACGGTGGGCGAGGTGGTGCAGCACGATCCGCTGCCGCCCGAACTGGCGGGGCAGCCTGCGGATGCGTTCACCGTCGTCCCGCAGGAAGGTGCGCAGCAGCGTCTCCACACGCTCGTCGCCGGTACCGTGGTCGACGGTCGGCCGAGGGGAGTCCTCATTCCGCGCCGCCCGCCTGGCCGCGTCCTTCAGATGCGCGGTCCGTGCTCGCAGTGCGCCGTCCGCGACATCCACGAGGCCGCCGTCCTGGAGCCGCCGCAGGGCGGC
Organism: Streptomycetaceae bacterium MP113-05; assembly: GCA_000497405.1. Lineage (GTDB taxonomy): Bacteria > Actinomycetota > Actinomycetes > Streptomycetales > Streptomycetaceae > Streptomyces. The sequence continues at coordinate 35,657 of KI547040.1, forward strand.
ACGGGCCTCCTTGACCGGCACCCCGGCCGACCGGGTCACCTCCGACGGCGTCCCGGCCCCGAGCACCACTGCGGAGAACACTCGCAGCCGTCCGGGCTCGGCCAGCAGCCCCACGATGTCCTGCGGAGTCATTTCTCCCCCTCGGCGCGTGTGACGGCGATCGGTCCACGGCACGTGTCCGGCCCGGCCGTTCGGCACGCTATGCCACGGTCGGCCCGCGCCGCCAACGGTTTTCCGCTCCCGCTCGCGACGGCGGGGTGCGCGACCACCGTGGTCCGGGCAGGTGGGGAAGGTGTATTTTCGCCCGGGGGCTCAGACTCGACCGGGTGGGGAGCAGCGGGGTGAAGGAGCGAGAGCTACGGCGACGGTGCAGGCGGGAGCTGCGGTCCCTGGGGGTGCAGCCGCCCCTGCGGGTGGAGGAGCTGTGCCGCCTGCTGGGGGCGAAGCGCGGTCGGCCGATCCGGCTTCTCCCCTACGCATTGCCGGCTCCGGGCCCGTTCGGACTGTGGGTGGCGACGGACACCACCGACCACATCCTGTACCAGAAGGAGACGAGCAAGGCACACCAGGACCACATCATCCTGCATGAGGTGGGCCATATCCTGGCGGATCACCGCAGTGACGACGACGATCCGGAGTTCTGGCGCTCCGCACCCGGGATTCTGTCCCTGGGAGCCGTCCGGCGGGCACTGCGGCGGACGTCGTACGACGAGGAGCACGAGCGCGAGGCCGAACTGGTGGCCACGATCATTCTGGAATGGGCGTCAGTGCTGGACCACGTGACGCCGAGGGCCTCGAAGAACCCCGCGCTGCAGCGCGTGCAGACGGCCCTGGGCGACCGTCAGGGGTGGTTGTAGGTGAGCGCGCTGCTCGGCGTGCTGCTGGCGGTGGCCGTGCTGTGGAAGGGGTACCAGCTCTCCCGCGCCCCGTCCGACCTGCCGCTGCGCTCGGTGACGTTGTGCCTGGCGTCTGCGGCGCTCGCCTTCCCCTTCGGCACCGGTCCGGGTACCCGGGCGGCTGACGGACTGACGGGGGCGGGAGCCGCGGAGCTGCTGCAGAACGTGCTGCTGCTGTGCTGCGTGTACTTCCTCATGTGCTTCTACCTGCACTCGGCCGCCCTGGACCCGGTACGCGGGCGCAGGCGGGCCCGGCTCGAACTGATCCCGCTGGCCGTGGCGGCGTGCCTGGCGACCGTGTCGACGGCCGCCACCCCGCCCGGCGAACGCGGCGGGACCTACGACACGGCGGACATGCAGATCCCCGGCGTCGCCGGCTTCTACCTCGCCGCCGGTCTGTACCTCGGGTACGCGCTGGCGATGGCACTGTGGTGGACGTTTCGGTACATCCGCCTCTCGCGGGGTTCGCTGGCCACCGGGCTGCGGCTGACGGCCGTGTCGATGGCGGCCATGGTCCTGGCCGACCTGGTGCGGCAGGTGTTCGTCGTCGTGCGGTGGGCGGGCGGCCCGGACGAGTCGCCCCTGCTGGTGGGCGCGAACCTGACGCTGTCGATCGCCGTTCCGGTGTTCGTCGTCGGCGTGAGCTACCCGGGGGCCGCTACCCGCGTCGCGGCGCTGCGCCTGTGGTGGCGGCACCGGCGGGCGTACCAGCGGCTGCGGCCGCTGTGGTCCGCGCTGCACCAGGCGTTCCCCGAGGACGAGCTGACGCGGGTACCGACCCGGCCGTGGGGTGACCGACTGCTGCTGCGCGGCGTGCACCGCCGCTACTACCGGCGCGTGATCGAGTGCCGCGACGGCCTGGTGCGGATCAGCCCCTACCTGGCACCGCCCGACGCGGACGGCGACCGGTCCGCTCCTCCCCCACCGGGGCCGGAGCCGTCCGGCGGATGGGCTCCCGACCTGGCCGGACGCCTTCGCGCCGCACTGCGTGACCACGCTGCCGGGGAGCCCGCGCCGTCCCGGGCGGCTCCCTCGAAGGCCGTGCTGCTGCCGATGCCCGCCGAAGACACCCTCGATGGCGACGCACGACAGCTCGTGACCCTCGCGGACGCCTTCCACTCCGTCCCCTCCGCACACTGAGGCCGTACGACGTCCCGCACCACCGACCGTTCGGACAGAACACCCGCGCAGCGCCGCGAGAAAAGGGGAAGCACCACCCGTGGAGCCCATGGAATTCCTGATGTCGGCCGGACAGGTACTTACCGGCCCGGACGGTGCCCGCACGCCTGACGGCGCGGTACTGGTACGCGGTGACCGCATCGTGAGCACCGGACCGCGCAGCGAGGTGGAGCCGCAGGCCTCGGGCGAGGCCGTGCGGATCGCGCTCCCGCACGGCACCCTGCTGCCCGGCCTCATCGACACGCACGTGCACCTGTGCTTCGACGCCGGGCCCGACCCGGTGACGTCGCTGCGCGAAGCGGACGACGCCGGGCTGCTGCTCGCCATGGCGGACCGGGCCGCGCGGATGCTGGCCACCGGCGTGACGACGGTGCGCGACCTGGGTGACCGGGGCGGGATGGCCCTGCGGCTGCGGGAGGCCGTCACCTCCGGCGCCGTAAGCGGCCCGCGCATCCTCGCCGCAGGAGCGCCGCTCACCGTTCCGGGTGGCCACTGCTGGTTCCTCGGAGGCGAGGTCTCCGGCGAGGAGGCGATCCGCGAGGCGGTGCGGCGCAACGCGAAGGACGGCGCGGACGTCATCAAGGTGATGGCCACCGGAGGCGGTCTCACCAAGGACGGACCGGCCATCTGGGAGGCGCAGTTCTCCGCCGGCGAACTGCGGGCGGTGGTCGGGGAGGCCCACGCGCACGGACTGCCGGTGGCGGCCCACGCGCACGGTGCCGACGGCATCGCGGCGGCCGTGGCCGCGGGTGTCGACACCGTGGAGCACTGCACGTGGATGGGCCGCGGCAGCTTCGACGTACGCGAGGACGTGGTCGCCCGGATCGTCGAGCGCGGCATCGCGGTGTGCCCGGCGGCCAGTCCCGGCTGGCGGGCGTTCGCGGAGCGGTTCGGGCCGGAGCGGGCGGAGGAGATGTTCTCCCGTGTGCGCTGGATGCACGAGCAGGGCGTACGGCTGGTCTCGGGCACGGATGCCGGAGTGCCGGGAGCGGTCTTCGACGACCTGGTGTCCAGCCTGGGGTTCTTCGTCCACCTGGGGCTGCCGCCGTCGCGCGTGATCGCGATGGCGACCGCCGACGCCGCCGACGCCATCGGCGTGGGCGACGACACCGGACACGTCCTCCCCGGCCGCCGCGCGGACCTGCTGCTGGTGGACGGCGATCCGTACGCCGACCTCGAGGCACTCCGCGCGGTCCGCATGGTGATGGCGGGCGGGCGCCTCGTCACCCGCTGATCCGGGGCCCGGGCGGCCGTCTCAGGCGGCGAAACGGTCGAGGGCGGCGAGTAGATGGTCGCGAGTCGTCCCGCCACCCAGATGACCGGCGTCCTCCACCACCAGCAACTGCGCCTCCGGCCAGCCGCGTGCCAGCTCCCACGCGGTCTCGAGAGGGCTGCCGATGTCGAGCCGGCCGTGGATCAGGACGCCGGGAACGCCGGTCAGGCGGTGCGCGTCACGCAGCAGCACACCCTCCTCCAGCCAGGCGCCGTGGGAGAAGTAGTGCGCGCAGATGCGCACGAGTGCGGCCCGGTCGGCGGGCGGGCGGTTGCCGTAGGGACCGGGGGCGCCTTTCGTCTCCCCCGACAACACGGCGTCCTCCCATGCACACCAGTCCTGCACCGCCCTCTCCCGCAAGGCCGGGTCGGGATGCTCCATCAGGGCCGCGTAGGCGCCGACCACATCACCGTCACGGGGCGTACCGGGAGCCCCGGCGAGGAAGCGTTCCCACTCGCGGGGGAAGAACCTGCCCACCCCCCGGTACAGCCAGTCGATCTCGGAACGGCGGGTCGTGGTGACGGCGGGGACGACGATCTCCGAGACCCGGTCCGGGTGCGCCTGCGTGTAGGCGAGGATCAGCGTGGAGCCCCACGAGCCGCCCTCCAGCAGCCACCGCTCGATGCCGAGGTGCCTGCGCAGCCGCTCCATGTCGGCGATCAGGTGATCGGTGGTGTTGTGCCGCATGTCGGTCGACGGGTCGCTCGCGTGGGGGGGTGCTGCGTCCGCAGCCGCGCTGGTCGAAGAGGACCACCCGGTACCGCTCCGGGTCGAAGTAGCGGCGGTGACGCGTGCCACATCCGGAACCGGGTCCGCCGTGCACCACCAGCGCGGGCTTCCCGTCCGGGTTGCCGCACGCCTCCCAGTACACCCGGTTCCCGTCGCCCACATCGAGCATTCCGTGTTCGTACGGCTCAATCTCCGGATACAGCTCTCGCACGACCTTCTCCCTCCGCTGCGGCGGCAACCCTGGCACAGCGAGGCGGACGGCGACACGCGAATTATTCCGTTGCGCGGCCGGGTCCGGATCCGTAGCGTTCTCATCGGCCCTGTCGCCGTCGATTGGAGAGGCCGTTGCTCGTCTGAGGTCTGAGACGCCGTGTGCACCGCCGTGAGGCGTGGGTGCCACGAGTGCGACCTCGGAAGCGAGCGGCCCCGGCCGGCCCGTCTCCTCCTCCGCAACCTGTCCGCAGGTGCCCGGTGTCTCCACGCGCTGCTCACCCTTCAGGACGACGCGACGGGAGATCCGCATGTCCGCACCCGCCACTTCCATCACCTGCAACCGACTGACCTTCGCCTGGCCGGACGGCACATCCGTGCTGGACGGCTTCGGGCTGGCTGTGGGCCCCGGCCGTACCGGGCTGATCGGCGTCAACGGAACCGGCAAGTCGACGTTGCTCAAGCTCATCGCCGGGGAGCTGACGCCCCAGGAGGGCTCCGTCCGGGTGGCCGGGGAGGTGGGCTACCTGCCGCAGGACCTGACCCTGGACACCCGGCTGCGGGTCGACGAGGCGCTGGGCGTCGCCGGGACCCGTTCGGCACTGCACGCGATCGAGGCGGGTGACGCGCGCGAGGTCCACTTCACCGCCGTCGGCGACGACTGGGACGTGGAGGAACGCGCCCGGGCGACGCTGGACCAGCTCGGTCTGGCGCACATCACTCTGGACCGCACCATCGGCGAGGTGTCGGGCGGCGAGTCCGTACTGCTGCGGCTTGCGACGCTGCTGCTCGCGCGGCCGGACGTACTGCTGCTGGACGAGCCCACCAACAACCTGGACCTCCGCGCACGCCGGCGGCTGTACGAAGCCGTCGCGTCGTGGAACGGCGTACTGGTGGTGGTCAGCCACGACCGCGAACTGCTCGATCTGGTCGACCGGATCGCCGACCTGCGTGACGGCGAAGTCCGCTGGTACGGCGGCAACCTGTCGGCGTACGAGGAGGCGGTGGCCACCGAGCAGGAGGCGGCGGAGCGGATGGTGCGGGTGGCCGAGGGCGACCTGCGCCGGCAGAAGCGCGAACTGGCCGAGGCGCACAACAAGCTGGCCAAGCGGGTGAGTTACGGCAACAAGCAGTACGCCGACAAGCGGGAACCGCGGGCCGTGATGAAACTGCGGAAACGCGCCGCACAGGAGTCGGCCGGCAAGCACCGGATCATGCACGAGCAGCGGATGGAGGAGGCCCGGGGCCGTGTGGACGAGGCGGCATCGGCGGTGCGGGAGGACGATGAGATCCGCGTCGACCTGCCGTTCACCGCCGTCCCGCCCGGCCGGCAGGTACTCACCGCACGCGAGGTGGAGTTGCGGTACGGCGCCCGTGCGCATCTCGACCTGCACGGCCCGGAACGCGTCGCGCTGACCGGGCGGAACGGGGCGGGAAAGTCGACTCTGCTGCGCACCGTCGCGGGCCAGATCCCGCCCGAGGGGGGCGAACTCAGCACGCACGTCCCGCTGCGCTACCTGCCGCAGCGGCTCGACCTGCTGGACGAGTCGCTGACCCTCGCACAGAACGTGGCCCGGATGGCCCCGCGGGCGACGGACAACCGCATCCGGGCGCAGCTGGCGCGCTTCCTGTTCAAGGGGGCGCGGGCGGACCAGGTGGTGGGCACGCTGTCCGGTGGCGAACGGTTCCGGGCCACCCTCGCCGCGGTGATGCTGGCGGAGCCGGCGCCGCAGCTGATGATGCTGGACGAGCCGACGAACAACCTCGACATGGCGAGCGTCCGGCAGCTGACGGCTGCTCTGCTGGCGTACGAGGGGGCGCTGATCGTGGCCGGCCACGACGTGCCGTTCCTCCGGTCGCTGGAGCCCACCCGGTGGCTGCGGCTGGACGGTGGACTTGCGGAGGTCGGTCCCGAGGAACCATGGGAAGGGTGACGTATCGTGCGCGCATGCGAGAGGTGCTGGTCATCGGTGGTGGAGTGATCGGCCTGACGACTGCGGTCGTACTGGCCGAGGAGGGCGTGCGGGTGCGGGTGTGGAGCCGGGAGCCGGCCGAACGCTCGACGTCCGCGGTGGCGGGCGGCCTGTGCTGGCCGTACCGCATCGAGCCGGTCGAGCGGGCGGTCGGATGGGCGATGCGCTCGTTCCGCACGTTCAGCTGGCTGGCCGAACGTCCGGCCGAGACCGGTGTGCGGCTCGTACCGGGGAGCATGACCATGGACGACACGCCGCCGCGCTGGTCGGCGCTGGTGGGCGACCGCTGCCTCACCCCTCTCATCGACATGACGACATACCTGCCATACCTGCGCCGCAGGCTGGAGTCCGCGTCCGGACGGTACGAGGAAAGGGGTGCCTCCTCGCTCGCCGAAGCCGGCGAGGAGGCACCCGTACTGGTCAACTGCAGCGGGCTCGGCGCCCGCGAGCTGGCCGGCGACGACTCCATGACGGCGGTGCGCGGCCAGCTGCTGATCGTGGAGAACCCCGGCGTGGAGCGATGGCACGTGTCCTCGGAGCCGGGCGCGTCGTCGTCCGTCTACCTGCTACCGCAGCCGTACGGGCTGATCCTCGGCGGTACGGCCGAGGAGGGCGTCGAGGACCTCACCCCGGACCCGGCGACGGCGGACGCGATACGCGAACGCTGTGCCCGCGTCCATCCGGCGGTGGCCGACGCACCGGTGCTGGACCACCGGGTCGGGCTGCGCCCGTCCCGCGCCGCGGGGGTGCGTCTGGAGCGCGTACCGCTGCCCGGCGGTGGCGTGTGCGTGCACCACTACGGCCACGGCGGCGGGGGCGTCACCGCTTCCTGGGGGTCCGCCCGGGAGGCGGCGCATGCGGCCCGGGAGGCGCTCCCGGGGTGACCCGGCGAAGCCCGTCGGGCCGACGCCTGCCTGACGGCCGCCCGGCGCCATGGACATGACGCGTGTAGCGCCGGTAGACACCTCACGTCTTCGCAATCCCCACCGAGTTGGAGTGCTCGTGCGCAGAAGATTCCTCCTCCCGGCCACGGTCGCGGCCACCCTGCTGCTGACGGTCCCGGCGTCGGCGGCCGAGCCCACCCCAGGGGCTCCCGGGGCGGGCGACCCCTACTACCCCGACTACGGCAACGGCGGCTACGACGTCTCGCACTACGACCTCCGGCTGCGCTACCAGCCCAGGAACGACCGCCTGCGGGGCACCGCCACCCTGCTGCTGACCGCCCGCCAGGACCTCTCCCGCTTCAACCTCGACTTCGCCCTCGACGTGAGCGAGGTGCGGGTGAACGGCCGCCCGGCGATGTTCGCCGCCACCGGCGCGCACGAGCTGGAGGTGACGCCGGACCGGTCGCTGACGGAGGGGCAGCGCGCCACCGTCGTGGTGCGCTACGCCGGCACACCGTCGAAGGTGCAGGTGAACGGCTTCACCTCGTGGCACCGCACCCCGGACGGCGGTGTCGCGGCCAACGAGCCCGAGGCCGCCTGGTGGTGGTTCCCCAGCAACGACCACCCGACCGACAAGGCCACGTACGACGTCAGCGTCGCCGTCCCGGACGGCTCTCGGGCCCTCAGCAACGGCGTGCTCACGTCGCAGCGCTCCACCGCGGGATGGACGCGCTGGAACTGGAGGTCGAGCGAACCCCAGGCGACCTACCTGGCGACGCTCGCGGTGGGGAGGTTCGACGTCACCACCGACACGACCGCCGACGGCCTGCCGGTCCTCAACGCCTACAGTCCGGACCTGGGCGCGACCGAGGGGGCCGCGCGCGCCAGCATCGAGCGCACCGGCGAGGTCACGGAGTGGCTGGAGCAGTACTTCGGTGGATACCCGTTCCACTCCCTCGGCGGCTACGTGCCCCACACCGACACCGGTTACGCGCTGGAGACCCAGACCCGGCCGTTCTACAGTCCGCGGAAGTTCGAGAACGGCGCCAACGTCTCCGTCGTCGTGCACGAGATGGCGCACCAGTGGTACGGGAACAACGTGTCACTGAGGCGCTGGAGCGACATCTGGCTCAACGAGGGTTTCGCGAGCTACGCCGAGTGGCTCTGGTCGGAACACGCCGGCGAGGGCACGGTCGAGGAACTGGCGGCCTACGCCTACGCCTCCGTCCCGGCCGACGACGACTTCTGGACGGTGAAGCCAGGCGACCCGGGACCGGATGACCAGTTCCACGGAGCGGTCTACGACCGTGGGGCGATGGCGCTCCAGGCACTGCGCACCGAGATCGGGGACCGGGACTTCTTCGCCGTGCTGAAGGGCTGGCAGCGCGAGCACGCAGGCGGCGACGCGTCCATCGACGACTTCGTCGCCTACGCCGAGCGGAAGTCCGGCGAAGGGCTCGGCGGGCTGTTCGACACCTGGCTGTTCCAGCCGTCCAAGCCTGCCGTCGGCCCGAACGGCGAGGACGGGAGTACGGAGCGCAGCGCGGCGTCCGCGGCGGTGCCGGAGCGCCCGAAGTCGTGGGCGAAGATCCAGAAGTCCCACGAGGGGGGCCACGGCCACCGCTGACCGCAGCCGGTCCGGTCC
>KI547040.1:45381-52371 GCA_000497405.1 Streptomycetaceae bacterium MP113-05
CCGCACCGGCGGACGACCGGGCGTCGGCCGGCGGACGGCCCCGCGCGATGCTGCGCGCGGGGCCGGGGAGGCACCGGCGTTCCGCGAACCACCGCCCTGTCTTTTACGGCGATGGTGAGACAGCCGTACTGTTGCACCACGGGCGGTCAGCGAGGGACGGAGAGGCGCCGGCAATGGACGAGCACGCGGAGAGCCGGGACGTTCAGGACGACGTGCCCGGGGCGATACCGGACGCGGACGCGCTCACCGTCGACCAACTGGCGGCACGGGCCGGTGTCACCGTCCGCACCATCCGCTTCTACAGCACCCGGGGCCTGCTCCCGCCTCCCGCCATCGGACCCCGCAGAGTCGGCCGCTACGGACCGGACCACCTGTCCCGGCTGGCGCTCATCGAGGAGTTGCAGGCGCAGGGCATGACGCTGGCGGCGATCGAACGCTATCTCCGACGGCTCGTCGAGGACATCAGCCCGCACGAACTGGCCCTCCACCGGGCGATGGTCGCCTCCTGGATGCCGGACACCGTCGACGAGGCGACCCGCGGACAGCTGGAGAGCCGGGTGGGACGCGCGCTGACGGACGACGACCTGCGGCGGCTGGAGGCGCTGGGCGTGCTGGAGACGACCGGCGACCCGCACCTCTTCCGGGTCGACCCGGGCATGCTGCACCTGGGCGTGCGCCTGCTGGACGTGCCGATCTCGCAGCAGGCCATCCTCGCGGCGCGGGACGTCATGCTGGAGCACACCCGGTCGGCGGCCCGTGCACTGAGCAGGCTCTTCCGCGACGAGGTGTGGCCGTCCTCCCGGGACCGGGAGGACGGGCCGGAGCAGGTGGCGCGGATGAAGTCGCTGTCCGCGCACATGCAGCCGATGGTGGTGCAGGCGCTGGTGACCGCGTTCCAGCGGTCGATGAACGAGGAGCTGCGGGAGGTCTTCCCGGGTGAGGCCGCGCCCGGAGGCGGAGCGTCCCGTGCGACGCGGCGGGGCCGCGTCGCACGGGACGCCGCCCGGAACGGCTGAACCCGGTACCGGCGTTCCGCCTACGGCACGTCGGTGAACGTCTCGCCCTGCTCGGCCTTCTGCGCGAGCAGCGCCGGTACGGCGAACCGCTCGCCGTACCGTGCCTCCAGCGCACGCGCGCGGGCGACGAAGCTCGGCAGTCCCCCCTCGTAGCCGTTGACGTACTGCAGGACGCCGCCTGTCCACGGCGGGAAGCCGATGCCCATGACGGAGCCGATGTTGGCGTCGGCGACGGAGGTGAGGACGCCCTCCTCCACACAGCGGACGGTGTCCAGCGCCTCCACGAACAGCATCCGCTCCTGGAGCTCGGTCAGGTCCGTCTCGGCGCCTTCGCGGACTCCGGCACCGAAATGCTCCCGCAGACCAGGCCACAGGCCGAGGCGCCTGCCGTCCTCGTCGTAGTCGTAGAAACCGGCGCCACCGCTGCGACCGGTGCGCCCGAAATCGTCGACCATGCGGTCGATCACAGCGTCCGCCGGGTGCTCCGGCAACGCCTTGCCCTCGGCTTCGAGCGCCTGCCGGGTCTCGTCGCGGATCTTCCGGGGCAGAGTCAGGGTCAGCTCGTCCACCAGCGAGAGCACCTTGGCGGGATAGCCGGCCTGTGCCGCGGCCTGTTCGACGGTGGCGGGCTCGATCCCCTCCCCCAGCATCGCCACGCCCTCGGTGATGAAGTGGCCGATGACGCGGGAGGTGAAGAAGCCTCGCGAGTCGTTGACGACGATCGGCGTCTTCCGGATCTGCCGCACCAGGTCGAAAGCACGGGCGAGCGCGGTCTCACCGGTGCGGGCGCCGTTGACGATCTCCACCAGCGGCATCTTGTCGACGGGCGAGAAGAAGTGCAGGCCGATGAAGTCCTCCTGCCGCTGCACCCCTTCGGCGAGCGCGGTGATGGGCAGTGTGGAGGTGTTGGAGCACAACAGCGCGTCGGGCTCGACGACGTCCTCGATCTCCTGGAAGACCTTGTGCTTGAGCGCCGGGTCCTCGAACACCGCCTCGATCACGGCGTCGCAGCCGGCCAGGTCCTGCGGGTCGGCGGTCGCGGTGATGCGGGCGAGCAGTGCCTCCCGCTTCTCCTCGGTGGTGCGCCCGCGGGAAAGGGCCTTGTCCTCCAGCTTCACCGCATAGCCCTTGCCCGTCTCGGCGGCCTCCTGGGAGACGTCCTTGAGGACGACGTCGAGGCCGGCCTTGGCGCAGGTGTAGGCGATGCCGGCACCCATCATGCCGGCGCCCAGCACTGCCACCTTGCGCACCTGCCGCTTCTCCACGCCGTCGGGGCGACTGCGGCCGGAGTTGATCGCCTGGAGGTCGAAGAAGAACGCCTGGATCATGTTCTTGGAGATCTGGCCGGTGACCAGTTCGGTGAAGTACCGGCTCTCGATGACCTGCGCGGTCCCGAAGTCGACCTGTGCGCCCTCGACGGCGGCGGCGAGGATGTTGCGCTGCGCGGGGTAGGGGGCGCCGCTGGTCTGCTTCCTGAGATTGGCGGGAAAGGCGGGGAGGTCGGCGGCGAATCTCGGGTTCGAGGGGGTGCCGCCGGGGATCTTGTAGCCGGGCGTGTCCCAGGGCTGGGCCGAATCGGGATGGGCGTCGATGAAGGTGCGGGCGGCGGCCAGCATCTCCTCCTCGCTCTGCACCACCTCGTGGACCAGGCCGAGCTTCCTGGCCCTCTCCGGGCGGTGCTGCGGCCCCTGGAGGAGGACGTTGAGCAGCGCGTCGGCGATGCCGAGCAGCCGGACGGTGCGGACCACACCGCCGCCTCCGGGCAGCAGGCCGAGCGTGGCCTCGGGGCAGCCGATCTTCGAACCGGCCGCGTCGAGGGCGACCCGGTGATGGCAGGCGAGGGCGATCTCCAAGCCGCCGCCGAGCGCCGCGCCGTTGATCGCGGCGACGACGGGTTTGCCGAGGGTCTCGATGCGGCGCAGATCGCGCTTGATGCCCATGCCGGCAGCGAAGACGCGTTCGGCGTCCTCGGGGCGGGCCCGGATCAGGTCCTTCAGGTCGCCCCCGGCGAAGAAGGTCTTCTTGGCAGAGGTGACGATGACGCCGCGGACGGAGTCCTTTTCGGCCTCCAGCCGGTCGGCGGTCGCGGCGAGCGAGGCTTTGAACGCCTCGTTCATCGTGTTGGCGGACTGGCCGGGGTCGTCGAGCACGAGGGTGACGATCCCGGTGTCGTCCTGCTCCCAGCGGATGGTGGTGGATGCGGCGGTTTCTGCCATGGCGATGAGTGCTCCGTTAGGGTGGGACGTGCCGGTCAGAGGCGTTCGACGACGGTGGCGCAGCCCATGCCGCCGCCCACGCACAGCGTGGCGAGGCCGTACCGTTTCCCGCGCCGTTCGAGCTCGTCGACCAGGGTGCCGAGGATCATCGCCCCGGTGGCGCCGAGCGGGTGGCCCATGGCGATGGCGCCGCCGTTGACGTTCACCTTGTCCAGCGTCAGGCCCATGTCGCGGACGAAGCGCAGCACCACCGCGGCGAACGCCTCGTTGATCTCGACCAGGTCGATGTCGTCGATGCCGAGCCCGGCCTTCGCAAGGGCCTTCTGCGACGCCGGGGCGGGGCCGGTGAGCATGATCGTCGGATCGGCCCCGGAGACGGCGGCGGAGACGATGCGGGCGCGGGGGCGCAGGCCGTACCGCTCGCCGACCTCGGCGTTGCCGATGGCGACCAGGGACGAGCCGTCGACGATGCCGGAGGAGTTGCCGGCGTGGTGGACGTGGTCGATCTTCTCCACCCAGTGGTACTTCTGCAGGGCGACGGCGTCGAACCCGCCGAGGTCGCCGATGTGAGCGAAGGACGGCTTGAGGGCGGCGAGGGTGTCGGCGGTGGTGCCGGGGCGGATGTGCTCGTCGCGGTCCAGGATCACCAGCCCGTTGCGGTCCTTCACCGGGATGACGGACTTCTCGAAGCGGCCCTCCTTCCAGGCGTCGACGGCGCGCTCCTGGGAGAGCGCGGCGAACTCGTCCACGTCACGGCGGGTGAAGCCCTCGACGGTGGCGATGAGGTCGGCGCCGATGCCCTGCGGGACGAAGCCGGTCTCGAAGCTGGTCATCGGGTCCATGGCCCACGCGCCGCCGTCGGTCCCCAGCGGCACGCGCGACATGGACTCCACTCCGCCGGCGAGGACCAGGTCCTCCCAGCCGGAGCGGACCTTGGCCGCCGCGAGGTTGACGGCTTCCAGACCGGACGCGCAGAAGCGGTTCTCCTGCACTCCGGCCACGGTGTCGGGCAGCCCGGCCGCGATCGCGGCGATCTTCGCGATGTCGGATCCCTGGTCGCCGACGGGCCCGACCACACCGAGCACGACGTCGTCGATGGCAGCCGGGTCCAGGTCGGGGTTGCGGTGCCGCATCTCGTGCATGAGGCCGACGACCAGGTCGATGGGCTTGGTGCCGTGGAGTGCGCCGTTCGCCTTGCCGCGCCCGCGCGGGGTGCGGATCGCGTCGTAGACGTACGCTTCGGTGCTCAAGGTCAGCAGCCTTTCGTGCGTGCTTGGCGGAGAGAGGTCCTGCCGGCTCGGGGCAGGGGCGGGTCAGTCGAGCAGGGAGCGGCCGATGATCTCCTTCATGATCTCCGTGGTGCCGCCGTAAATGGTCTGGACGCGCGCGTCGGCGTACGCACGGGCGATGGGTTGTTCGTTCATATAGCCGTATCCGCCGTGCAGCTGGAGGCAGCGGTCAGTGACCCGCACCTGCTGCTCGGTGGCCCAGTACTTGGCCATGGAGGCATGTGCCGCGTCCAGCGCGCCGACCGCGTGGTCGGCGATGCAGCGGTCCACGAAGGCACGGGTCACTGCGCATTCGGTGGCCAGTTCGGCGATCTGGAAGCGGATGTGCTGGAATTTCGCCAGCGGGCGACCGAACGCCTGCCGCTCCTTGACGTAGGCCGTGGTGTAGTCCAGCACATGTTCGGCTGCGGTGGCGGCGGCCACCGCGATGGTCATCCGCTCCTGTGCCAGGTTGGTCATCAGGTGACCGAAGGCGCCGTCCCGGTCGCCGAGCAGGTTCTCTTTGGGCAGCTTCACGTCGTGGAAGAAGAGTTCGGCGGTGTCCTGGGACTTCTGGCCGACCTTGTCCAGGTTGCGTCCGCGTGTGAAGCCCTCCGCGCCGCGTTCGACGACGAGCAGGCTGAGCCCCTTGGCGCCGCCCTCCGGGGCGGTCTTCGCGACGACGACCACCAGGTCGGCGAGGATGCCGTTGGAGATGAAGGTCTTCGCGCCGTTGAGCAGCCAGTGGTCGCCTCGGTCTTCGGCAGTGGTGCGGATGCCCTGGAGGTCGGAACCGGCACCGGGCTCGGTCATGGCGATCGCGGTGACGGTCTCGCCCGTGCAGAAACCGGGAAGCCAGCGACGCTTCTGCTCCTCGGTGGCCAGCGACGTCAGGTACGGGCCGATGACGTCGTTGTGCAGCCCGATCGCGATGCCGGGCGCGCCTGCGCGGGCGAACTCCTCGGCGAGCACGGCGGCGTAACGGAAGTCGGGCTCTCCCCCGCCCCCGTACTCCTCGGGGACGGCGATGCCGAGAAGGCCCTGCCGTCCGGCAGCGAGCCATGCCGTGCGGGAGACGATGCCGTCCTTCTCCCACTGGGTGTAGTCCGGCTCGACCTCCTTGGCGAGGAAGGTGCGGACGGTGTGGCGGAAGGCCTCGTGATCCGGGGTGAAGATCTGTCGCTGCATCAGGCGGTGGCGTCCTTCCACGAGGTGGCGGGTGTGGGCAGCTCCCAGTCGCGGGCCACCTCGACGGCGTGCACACCGGGCCGGGCGGGCGAGGTGCGTACGGCCCCCGGCGTGGCGGAAAAGCGGGGCGCCGGGGCGGGCTGGACCAGGCCCCGGTGCTCGACGAAGGTCTTCCGAGCCGCGAGGTGCGGGTGCTGCGGAGCCTCGGTGAGGGACAGGACGGGTGCCACACAGGCGTCGGACTCGGCGAACACCTCGGTCCATTCGGCCCGGCTGCGGCTGCGGAAGCATTCGGCGATCCGGTCGCGCAGCTCCGCCCAGCGAGTGGGGTCGTCGCGCGGCGGGACGTCGTGAGGGGCGAGGCCGAGGCGCTCCAGGAGTTCGGTGTAGAAGGCGGGTTCGAGCGCGCCGACGGCCATGTGGCCGCCGTCGGCGGTGGCATAGGTTCCGTAGAACGGCGCCGCTCCGTCCAGCAGGTTGGCTTCGCGCCGGTCCTGCCAGCTCCCGGCACCGAGCATGGCGTGGATCATGGTGGTGAGGTGACTGGTGCCGTCGACGATGGCTGCGTCGACGACCTGTCCGGTGCCGCCGGGCGAGCGGGCGTGGTGGAGTGCGGCAAGCAGGCCGACCACCAGATAGAGGGAGCCGCCGGCGTAGTCGCCGAGCAGGTTTGCCGGGGCGTACGGCGGACCGGCTGCCGGTCCGGCGATCCCGAGTGCGCCGGTGACGGCGATGTAGCCGAGGTCGTGTCCGGCGCGCGGCGCGAGCGGGCCGTCCTGGCCCCAGCCGGTCATCCGGCCGTAGACCAGGCGCGGGTTGCGGGCGAGGCACGCCTCGGGGCCCACGCCGAGGCGTTCGGCGACGCCCGGCCGGTTGGCCTCGATGAGCATGTCGGCCCGCTCGGCCAGGTCGAGCACGGCGGCAGCGCCCTCGGAGGTCTTGAGGTCGAGGACGACGGAGCGCTTGTTGCGGTTGGTCAGATCCGCGTCCGGATCGACGCCGAGGGCCGAACCGCCCGGACGGTCGACACGGACCACGTCGGCGCCGAGATCGGCCAGCAGCATGGCGGCGAACGGGCCGGGGCCGATTCCGGCCAGCTCCACCACCCGCACTCCGGCCAGCGGCCCGTCGTTCTCCCGCACCCTCTTCGCCGTGTCGTGCTCCGCAGCCATCGAGCCCCCAAGCCGCCCGCTCGGTCGCGGGACCTCCACCGGTCATCGGTGTGACACCGATGATGTCACACCGGTGATGCTAAGCACCCGCTCGCCGCCGCACAAGTCCGCCGGGCACGACGGAGGCGGG
>KI547040.1:52381-72482 GCA_000497405.1 Streptomycetaceae bacterium MP113-05
GGTCATGCCGTTGCCGTTGCCGTCAGAAGACGTTCACGCCGTAGGCGTTGAGCGCCTCGGTGATGGGCTGGAAGAAGGTCGTACCGCCGGAGGAGCAGTTGCCACTGCCACCGGAGGTGATGCCGAGGGCCGTGCTCCCGGCGAAGAGAGAGCCGCCGCTGTCGCCGGGCTCGGCGCACACGTTGGTCTGGATCATGCCGTAGACCACGCCGTCGGCCCCGTAGTTGACCGTGGCGTTCAGGCCGGTGACCGAACCTCCGTGCACGCCGGTGGTGCTGCCGCTGCGCTGGACGGACTGACCGACATAGGCGTTGCCCGCCGTCGTGATGTCCTGGTAGCTGCCGTTGTACAGGTAGACGCTGCCCTCGGCCGCCCCCGGGTTGGAGTGCTGGATGATGCCGTAGTCGTTGCCGGGGAAGCTGGTTCCCGCGCGGGTACCTATCGACCACGAGCTGCCGATGTTGGTGCAGTGCCCGGCGGTGATGGCGTACTTGGTGCCACTGCTGCTCTGCACGTTGAAGCCGAGCGAGCAGCGGGCGCCACCGGTGGTGATGGCCTCGCCGCCGGCGATGAGCTTGCTGAACGTGCCCGGGGTCCGGTTGATCTCCAGCGCGGAGTCGGTCTTGACGGTCTGCTTGATCTTGGCGATCTCGGCCTTGCTCACCGTGCTGTCGACGGTGACGACGACCTTGCCGGACTTCGCGTCGGTGTACCACGCGGTCCCGGCGACGTCCGACTTCAGCACGGCGCCGTCGACTGCCTTGAGCTGGGCCGACGTGGCCTTCGGTGCGTCGATTTCGGCTGCCGTCGCGGTGGGGGTGACGAGCGCGCCGACCGCCAGGAGTCCGGTGGCCACGGCCATGGTGCGCGCACGTCCTGCGAATCTGATGCTCACGGAATTCCTCCGGTGCTGTGGGGGAACGGCCGGTGGGGACGACCGCGACCAGCGCTTACATTGACATGTTCGCGTCGGTCGTTGGCCAGCATCACGGAATGGCAAAGCAGAGGCAAGGTGTGTTTCAGGTCACGTCCTCGATCGGCTTCCCACCAGCGCACGGAAGGCGATGTCGGGCCGCATGAGCCGCCCGGGCGGGTCGAGAAGGTTGGACACCCGGGTGAAGGTCCTGGCCAGCTCCACGTCGTGTTCTGCCGCCACCTGCAACCGTCCGATGTAGCGGTTCACCAGGCTGTTCGCCGCGGTGCGCCGTCCCTCGACCCCGGGGAAGGAGAGGTCTGCGCCGACCGCGATCTGCCAGGGCGCGTCCACAACCGGCCGAATGGCCGAGAAGAAGCGTTTGGAATCGGGCGTCCCGCCTCCGGCGAGCTGCCGGCGCAGCGCACACGCCTGGAGGGCCGCGACGCTCATGCCCTGCCCGTAGAGCGGGTTGAAGCTGCACACGGCGTCACCCGTCACCAGCAGCCCGGCCGGGAAGCGGCGAAGCCGCTCGTACCGGCGGCGGACGCTGTGCGGGAAACGGTGCAGCACGGGCTCGTCGAGCGGCTCTGCCGCCTCCACCACCTCGTGCACGTCCGGCCGGGACAGCGACTCGGCGAAGTCGCGGTAACCCTGATCGTCGGTCGGCGGGTGGTCGCCCAGCAGCCCGAACAGGGTGACCACGAACCGGTCCCCCTCGACGACCTGCACGAACGCGCCACGCAGACTCTCCTGCGTCGGCCCGAGGATCACCGCCACGTCACCGTCGAGCATGCCCGGCTCCCGCCGGTAGTGGCGGGTCACGTATGCCAGGTCCACGCCCACCCGCTCCTCGGCGGGCGCCTCGTAACCCAGCTCCGACAGCCGGTGGGGGGTGCGCGAACCACGACCGGTCGCATCCACCACCAGGTCGGCGGCGACAGATTCCTCCGCAGGGCCGTGGGCGAGGGGCCGCACCCGTGCACCGGTCACCCGCGCGCGGTCCGCGGACGCCTCCAGCCCCGCCACCTCGGTGCGGTCGCGCAGGCGGACGCGCGGATTCGCGGCGAGGCGACCCCGTACGTAACTCTCCAGGTAGGGGCGGCTCGCGGCGATGCCCGTGAGCCCGATCGGCGTCTGCTTCAGACGGCGGCCCATGGTGAAGAAGCGCAGGTCGCCGAGGACGTCTCCGGTGGGGACGCCTGCCGCGGTCAGATCGTCGGTGGCTCCGGGAAGCAGCTCCTCGATGGCGTCCTTGCCCGCCGCGAGCAGGCCGTGCGCGTGTCTTCCCTGCGGGACACCGCGGCGCGGCTCGGAACTCGCCTCCTCCCGGAGCTCGTCCCGGTCGAAAACGATCACCCGTTCGTACGCCTCGGTGAGTGCCTGCGCGGCCAACAGGCCCGCGATGCTCCCGCCCAGTACGACGGCGACCCCGCCGCCGGGGCTCTGGCCGTCCGTCACTTACGCCTCCCTGATCGAGCTGTGGGGGCGCACAGATTAAGCCGCGGGGCTGGTTTTCGGCCCTCGCGTCACCTGGAGTCGAGTAGAGCCACCAGTCTCTTGGGCGCGATGACGCGATAGCTCTCCTCCGCCCACTCGCAGAGCAGCTCTGCGGCGGGCGCGCCCTCCTCCTCCAGCGGTACGGAGACCCAACCGGACCGGCCCAGACCGTAACCGGCGGGTGCGGCTCCAGGGAAGGAGAGCGCATGCTCGTGGAGGTCGGGTTCCCGGAGCTTGAGCGTGACGCCCAAGGGGTGGCCGCCACCGTCGCCGCCGAGGAAGACGAAGATCTTCTTCCGCACCTTGACGACGGCGTCGTCCTCCCACGGAAACTCCTCGACCGCTTCGGGGAGGGCGAGTGCGAAGTCCCGCACCCTGTCCCGCGCACGGAGCGCCGCCTCGGACGGCGGGCCGGGCGTTTCCTTTTTCGGACTCACGCGTTCACGGTACGCGCTCCGGCCCGGAGCGGCTCAGTGAAGGATCTTCTCCTTGGCCGTCTGGAACTCGGACTCGGTGAGGTCACCACGCTTCCGCAGATCGGCGAGCCTGGTCAGCCGGTCCACCTCGGCCCGGTTCGAGTCGTCGTACGCGGCATCCCTGAGGGACGCGTTCAGAGACTCCATCTGCTCCTCGGTACGGCGGCGTTCGCGGCGGGCCATATCCGTGCCGCGCGCGACGACGTAGACGACCACCCCGATGAACGGGACAACGATGAGGAAGACGAGCCACCCGGCCTTGGCCCATCCACCCAACGCGTGATCGCGGAACAGGTCGGTGATCACCCGGAAGAGCAGGATCAACCACATCACCCAGAGGAAGATCCACATCACGGTCCAGAAAGCGCCCAGGACCGGGTAGTCGTACGCCAGCAGTTCCTGCATCGTCTTCTCCTCCCATACGACCGCCGGGCACGCACCCGGGCGGCGGAGACACGAGGGACTGCGCTGTGGCCACCGGGCCCCGCCGTCGGACGGCTGAGCGGTGGGGGCGAGACTCGATCCTGCCGAGCACTCCGCGTGTGCGTGTCCCGGAGATCATTGTCCGGTCCGGTAGCCCGCGTCGGCAGAGTCCGAACGGCCCCGGAGGAGGGCCGATCGGTCTTCTCCGCGACGGTACGGGATCATGCCGCTCAGATACCCCTCAGTACCGCACAACGGCACCCCGGCACGTTACGGGACCGCGCGGCGGCGCAGCGGGTGCGTCCGTGGGGCGGGAGCCTTCCGGGCGGGCGCCGGGTGCGTGCGAGGACAGGGCGGAGGGGCGGGAGCGCCGAGTGCTCCGCCGAGCCCCGCCCACGCAGTCGGCGTGCATGGCGCCCTCCCGCAGACGGTTCTGCCGGACACGTCCCGGCGGCTCCGCGTCAGTCCTGCACGCGGTCCAGACGGGCGACGCCGATGTGCGCGTCGGCCATGCCGTAGAAGACGTACCGGACACCCTCGACCTCCTCGACGGCCGTGGGGAAGACGACGTTCGGCACGGTGCCGGACCGCTCCTCCTCGGTCTCCGGGGCGAGCATCGGCGCGTCGCTCCGGGCCAGGACACGGCTGACGTCCTCCGGGTCGAGGATCATCGCGCCGGCGGAGTACGTGAGCCGCTGCTGGGCCTGTGGATCGTGGCTCTCCACCATCGAGCCGGATACCCCGTGGTGGATGAGCAGCCACCCCTCGTCCACCCGCACGGGGGCCGGGCCGGCGCCGATCTTCAGCTCCTCCCAGGGGTGCTCGGCCAGAGCCACGAGGCGGTGGTCGCGCAGTCGCACCAGTGCGGTGACGTCCCGCTCGACCTCCGCAGCGGGCACGTACGACACCCAGATACCCGGACGTTCGTCCGTGACCCCGGCGGGGAGGTGGACGCCCTCGCCCTCGCGGAACCAGCCCAGGTCCCACATCGGGCGGTGCAGCATCGCGTACGCGGGTTCGCCGTCCGGGCCGGGCACCGGCTCGGGAAAGAGCACGGCGTCCTTGTTGGGGAAGAGGTTGAGGTCGGTGTCCAGGTCCGCCTGGTAGGCGAAGTGCATGGGCCCCAGACGCTGCCAGTCGCGCAGGTCCTCGGAGACCGCGAAGGCCAACCGCGGCCCGAGGGGGCCGTAGGCGACGTATGTCATCACGTGCAGGCCCAGCCGCGGCACCCAGGTGACACGGGGGTCCTCGGTGCCCGCGTTGTTGAGGCCGCGCTCCCAGCCCTCCTCGGGGGCGAGGACGACTCCACGCCGTTCCACACCGGCGGGCACGCCGCCGGTCAGCGTGACCTCGGCGAGACCGACGCGGGAGACATTGCCCTCGGCGACGATGCGGGGCAGCAGGTGGAGGCGTCCGTCGGGGGTGTGTCCGCTGGCCGGGTTGAGGACCCCTTCGGCCTCGTTCGGGTCGTCCGGGTCGGGCGCCATGACGACGCCGAGCCTGGTGAGGGTGTAGGGGATGTCGGTGCGGGTGGGGGATTCGGTACTCAAGAGGTCAACCCTTCACGCCTGAGCCGAGGTCGGTGGACAGGAAGCGGCGCTGGAACGCGAGGAACAGCGCCACGGCTGGACCGGCGAGTACGCACGCGCCGGCCAGGATCGCGCCGTACGGGTTGGCGGCCCGTCCGGCGACGTTGGAGATGTAGTTGGCCAGAGCCACCGCGAGGGGCTGCATGTCCGGGTTCTTGGTAACGAGGAACGGCCACAGGAACTCGTTCCACGGGCCGATGAACGTCAACAGCACGGTCGTCAGCAGCGCCGGCTTGCACAGCGGCACAGCGACCCGCAGCATGATCTTCAGCTCGCTCGCGCCGTCGATCCGTGCGGCCTCGAACAGCTCGCGCGGGAGCTGGAGGAAGAACTGCCGGAAGACGAAAACGGCCGTGGAGTTGATCGCGAACGGCAGGACCATCCCGAGGTAGGTGTCGGCCAGACCGTAGCCGCGCACGATCAGCACGTACAGCGGGATCATGAGCAGATGGAACGGCACCAACTGCACCAGCAGCACCGTGCCGAACACGGCTCCCCGACCGCGGAAGTGCATCTGCGCCAGGGCGTACCCGGCCATCAGGCCGAAGATCACGGTGCACAGCAGCACTCCCCCGGTGAAGATCCCGGAGTTGGCCAGGGCACGCAGCAGCGGCACCCGGTCGTTGATGGCCGCGTAGTTGCCGAACGTCAGCGTGGACGGGTCGGGCAGCGCGGCCGACGGGTCGGAGCTGGGTTCGGGCTGCAGCGAGCCGACCACCATGTAGTAGAAGGGGAAGAGGAACGCGGCGGCGCCGGCGGTCAGCACCAGCAGCCGCACGGTCCGGCTCCTCCCGTGCGGCCGGGTGCCCCCGGCGGTGGTGGCGGACATGCGTCGTCAACCCCTCTCCAGAAGCTTGCGGTTGACCAGCGACACCAGCAGCACGAACAGCACCAGCAGCACGCCGATCGCGGCTGCGACGTCCGGCTGCCCCTGCTCGATGCCGCGCTGGTACATCAGCAGCACCGGCGACGCGGACGCACCGTCCGGGCCGCCACCTCCGGTGAGCAGGTAGGGCTCGGTGAAGAGGTTGGCTCCGGTGATCGTGGCGACGATGACGACCAGCGTCGTGGCCGGCCGCACGCCGGGGACCGTCACCGCCCGGAACGTGCGCGGCTTCGAGGCCCCGTCGATGGCGGCGGACTCGTACAGTTCCTTCGGCACGTTCTGCAGCGCGGCGAGGTAGAGCATGATGAAGAAGCCGAGCTGCTTCCAGGCGACGAACACCGCGATCAGCGGCATCGCAAGGGTGCTGCTGACCAGCCATGACGGATCGGGCGCGAGCGGGCCCAACACCTTGTTGACCAGACCGCCGCCGCTGAACAGCCACAGCCAGACGCCCACCACCGCGACGGACGCCGTGATGTAGGGGACGTAGTACGCGGCACGGAAGAAGCCGCGCAGCGGCAGTTTCGCGTTCAGCGCGGCGGCCAGCACCAGGGAGAGGCCGACCGTCAGCGGCACGTTGATGAGCAGGAAGACGATCACATTGCCGAACGCCTGCCGCACGTCCGGGTCCGCCAGCACCGTCGC
This sequence comes from Streptomycetaceae bacterium MP113-05, assembly GCA_000497405.1. Classification (GTDB taxonomy): domain Bacteria; phylum Actinomycetota; class Actinomycetes; order Streptomycetales; family Streptomycetaceae; genus Streptomyces. The sequence continues at coordinate 58,814 of KI547040.1, forward strand.
GTAGTTCTCCAGGCCGACGAAGGGGTGCTCGACGATCGCGGTCGGCGCGGCGAAGAAGTAGTCGTGGAAGGACATCCACACCGCAAACCCGAACGGATAGGCGAACACCACCGCGACGAAGGCCAGGTAGGGACCGACGAACCCCAGCCCGAGGAGGTTACGGCCCAGGGCGCGCCCCGGGGACCGTGCTCCTCGGGACCGGGCTCCGTCGCGGGTCACTGCTGCGCCGCCAGCTTCTCGGCCTCGCCCGCGGCCTTCTTCAGCGCACCGGCCGGGTCCTCGTTACCGAAGATCACCGAACGGGAGTAGGCGTCACGGAAGTTCTGCCAGACCGTGATCGAGTTGGGCACGCTGGGCACCTCGACGGTGCGGGAGGCGGCCTCGGCGTACGCGGTGTACTGCGGGTTCTCCTCGAAGAAGCCGGCGTAGGCGGAGGTGAGATCGTCGCGGACGGGCATCTGGCCGGTCGTGTTCAGCAGTTCCCCGTCCTGCTGCTCGCTGGTGGCGGACTTCAGCACGTCCCAGGCGGTGCCCCGGTTCTGGCAGGAGGTGTACATCCCGACCGACTTGGCGTCGCTGAAGGTGCGGGTCTGCCCGGCCGGAACCCCCTGCGACGTGGGGACCGGCACGGTGCCGAAGTCGATCTTCTCGTCGTAGACCTTGAGGGCCCACGGGCCGGCGATGGTCATCGCCGCCTTGCCGTCGGCGAACGAGTCGCCGTTGTACTTCTCCTTCTGCGACCATCCCTTCGCGTACATGGTCCGCCAGAAGTCGGCGACGCGCTGTCCCGCGGGCGAGTCGAAGGTGGCCTCGCCGTCCTCGATGAGCTGTTTGCCGCCGCTCTCCGCGGCGAAGAGCGGGTAGAAGTCGAACCAGGGCTGGAAGAACTCGGAGCTGGGCGCCGGCCAGATGGCGGCCTTGACGCCACCGTCCTCCACCAGCTTCTTCGAGGCGGCGTGGAAGTCGTCATAGGTGGCGAGCTGCGGGTTCTCCGGGTCGAGGCCCGCCTTGGCGAAGACCTCCTTGTTGTAGGAGATCATCACCGGATTGGACTTCCACGGCAGCTGGTAGTACTTGCCGTCCTCGGACGTGTACTGGCCGGCGAGTGAGCCGGAGCGCTTCTCGATGTACTCGGCGGCGCCCGGGAAGTCGTTCAGCGGCACCAGCCCGCCCTGCTTGTGGAACTTCGGCACGGCCGCCGGTGCCGTGTTGAAGACCAGGCAGGGTGCGTTGCCCGCGGTGATGGCGGCCCCGATGACCTCTTCGGACGACTTGCCGGCCGGGATCTCCTGCGCGGTGACCTTCTCGTCCGGGTGGTCTGCGTTCCACGCCATGACCATCTGCTCGGCCCAGGCGATCTCCTCCGGGTTGTTGGCGTACCAGATCTTGATCGGGCCCCGGGTCTTCGCGGCCTCGTCACTGCTCTTTCCGGAACCCCCGGTGCCGCAGGCCGCCAGTGGCAGCACCAGCAGGGCGGCGGCGAGGGGAAGGGCGCGGGCGCGTTTCATGCGGACTCCCTGGTTCGTGTGCGGTGGGCGCGGAGGGCTGTGGGATCTGAGAACCGAGTGGGGCGGTGAGGGTCAGTCAGGTGTTCCGTGGTTCTGCCGGCGGAGGCGCGGTGGACTTCCGGAGAACGAGTTCGGCCGGCGGCAGGCCGACGTTGCCGGTGGCAGCGGCGTCCGACTGGTCGACGTGGCGGAGCAGCAGACCGGCAGCGGCACGTCCCAGGCCGAGCGCGTCCACCCGGACCGTCGTCAGCGGCGGGTTGACGTGACCGGAGAGTTCGGTGTCGTCGAAGCCGGTGACGGAGAGGTCGTCGGGGATGCGCAGGCCGAGCTCCTGGGCGACGGTGACGCCGGCGATGGCCATCAGGTCGTTGGCGTAGACGATGGCGGTGGGCGGTTCGGGTTCCCCGAGAAGCCGACGGGTTGCGATGGCCCCGCCTGCGGCGGTGAAGTCGCCGACGACCTCGGGTCCGGGCGGCAGGCCGAGCGCGTCCAGCGCCTCGCACCATGCCGTGCGGCGACCACAGCCGTGCACGAACTCCTGGGGCCCGGCGACGTGCGCGATGCGGCGGTGTCCGAGCCCGGCGAGGTGCGCGACAGCGGCGGCGACTCCACTGCTCTCGTCGAGGGTGACCGCGGGGAACGGCGTGTCGCCGTCGGGGAGTTGCAGCGTGACGGCGGGCAGTCGCAGGTCGGTCAGCAGCTCCAGCCGCGGATCGGTGCCGACGCGCAGGTCGGTGAGGAACACTCCGTCGACCCGGCCGTCCTCGGCGAGTCGCCGGTAGCCCTCGGCCTCCTCCGCCCAGCCGCCGGTCACGACGCGCAGCAGCAGGGCGTGGCCGGCCTTGGCCAGTTCGGTTTCGACACCTGCGATGAAGGCGGGGAAGAACGGGTCGGCGCCCAGCAGTTCGGGTGGCCTGGCCATGACCAGGCCGAGCGCGAAGGCACGTGAGTGGGACAGCGCCCGGGCACGGTGGCTGGGACGGAAGCCCAACTCCTCGGCGGTGGCCAGGATGCGGGCCTTGGTGGCGGGAGCGACGCCCGGCCGGTCGTTCAGCGCGAAGGAGACCGTGCCCTTGGAGACGCCCGCGGCGCGGGCGACGTCGGCGATGGTCGGGCTTCTGCGCACGTGGTCTCCAGTCGGCCGGGACGGCGGGCGGGTCCGGTCGCACCGCGGGGGACGGCCGGGCCGGCCGTCACGCTGGGTGCTGCTCGGGGGTTACCAAACCGGTTTGGACGTTTCCCTGTCAAGACGTTCCGCCACTTGTTTTCAAACCGGTTTGAACATAGGAACTACCTCGACACGATCTGCCCCGAGGACTGCGCAGGCCGGGCATGCGGGTACGTACGACGAGCGCCGTGCGAAAGCGCGGCGGGACGCGCGGGGCACGGAGACGGCGCGCAGCTCGCCAACCTCGCACACCTCGCCTTCCTGGAGGACGCGGTCACTCCCCCGCACAACCGGTCATTCCATGTACGGACCGGCGGACGAGCCGGTCGGCGTGCTGTGGACCTACGCGGAGCCGGACCCTCGCTCCGCACTACGGCGAGTACGAGCAGGCTGACGGGCGACGAGTTCCGGCCTGGCTGATCGCGGACGGCGCCGACGCCACCGGCGAGGCGCTACTCGGCCTGTCGGCATACGTCGAGGCCGCCGACGACGACCGCGCAGTCCGGCGCGTGCTGACCGGTCACCGGCGACGCAGGGGCCGGACGTGAAGGTGTCCGTGACCCCCGGCGGGTTCACGGTGGTGAGCCGGTCAACAGTAGCGGCTCGCGGTCCAGGACGATCCCGAAGTGGTCGCGGTAGGCGGCCAGCACGTCCCCCCGGCCTGTCAGGTTCCGCTCCTCCCGTTCGCCGTTCGGCGCGCTGAACACCAGGGTGCGTCCGCCGAGGGTGACCCTGCCGCCCTCCTCCGTGAGGCGCGAACACACCAGCGACCGGGTGAAGTGGGACCGGGGAGAGGTCCGGTTGTACCAGCAGCCGGCCTCGAAGTCGCCCAGTTCGCGGGCCCGTTGCTCCAGCCGGTACTGCGGGCCGCCACCGTGCAGCACGTCCAGGTCGCCCTCGGCTGTCGGCACCAGGTGGAACGTCCCACCCGGCTCGTGCTGTTCGCCGATCTCCGTCAGGTCGAGCGGATGATGACTGTGCTTGCCGAATCCGACGTCCGCGAGCCACAGGGAGCCGTCCTCGGCCTCGACGCGCAGCGCGAGGTGGTCGTAGGGAATGCCGGGACGGCCGCCGGAGAACACCCGGGCGCCGAGCCGGGCCACCCGGTAGCCGAGGGCCTCGAGCAACGCGGCGAAAGCGCCGTTGAGTTCGTAGCAGAACCCGCCCCGGCGGACGCCGACGATCTTCGTCACCAACGCCTCGTCGGTAAGGACGATCTCCTCGCGCAGGTGGATCGACAGATTCTCGAAGGGCACTGCCGTCAAGTGCCGGCGGTGCAGGTCACGCAACGCTTCCGCCGTGGCACCCGGCGGGCGCCGTGCTCCGATCCGTTCCAGGTATGCCGCCACGGCCGCTTCATCCATGCCTCCAGTGTCCCCCGGACGGCCCCCCGATGCCGAGGTACGCGTTCGGCTCGGCTACGCGCTCGAATGCGGACGTCCGGGGGGGGCTGGGAAGAGTGTCGCGGGCAGCTCCGGTGCGACCCGGCGGGTGGTCGGGGAGCGCGGCCCCGCTGCGGGGGCGCAGTCACTCAGGCGCCGGCCAGTGCGCGTTCGGCGAGGATGATGGTGAGGAAACCGCAGGCCAGGACGGCGGTCGCAACGCGGGTACGGCCACGCCGGCTGAGGACTATCGCGGTGCCGGACAGTATCAGCGCCAGGCCGTAGCCCCCGACCGTCAGCAGGGACGGCGCGCTGCCGAGGCGCAGCACCAGCGCGACTGCCACGACGGCCATCACCACGCCGGAGACGACCGCACGCACGCGGCGTGCCTGACGCGGGGTCATCCCCGTGCGCGGCTCACCCGCCGCGCCGTCGCCTTCGCCTTCGCCTTCGCCGAGAGGGTCCGGGTCCTCGGCGTCCCGGGCCGGGTCCGCGGCCCGGTTCGCATCGTCCCGGGTGGCGGGGTCCGCGGCGATGACCGCCGCGGACTTCCCTGGCGCCGGGGAGAGATCGGGCGCTGCGCCGACGCTCTCGGGCTCACTTCCGGAACCGCCCTCCCTCAGGAGTTCCTCCGAGCCGTCGACCTCGTCGTCCCCGTGCGCCGTCATCGCCGAATTCCACCTTCCCCTTCCCCCGACCCCCGTGCGGTGGTCCGGGAAGGGGAGGTTACCCGTCCGGGTGATCGCCCGTCCGGCCGCCCCGACGGGTGCCGGTCCGGGTCGGTCGGCCGGGAGGTTCCCGTGATCGGCCGGGCCGCCTTGGCGGCAGGGTCGGGACTCGGGCCACGAACCCGCTGTGCGGCGATCACCCGGCGCGAAGAGAAGCGGAAGCGCACAAGGTCACCCATGCCCGTACACGGGCTCGTCCTCGATGACGGGCATTGGCACCACAGACGGGTCCTCTTGTGCACGGGCCGTGCACTGTCCATGCTCAAGCGTGAGGGTCAGATGTCAGGGCCATGCCATTTGCTTGCGGCCGGAGGAACCGGAGACGAAGGAGAACGACGATGACCACCTCGCGCACATCCGCACGAAGAAACCTGTCACGAAGGGACCGGCTGGTCGCCCTCCTCGCAGGCCTGCTGACCGCGCTCACGGCGTGGGCTCCCGGCGCCGTCGCGGAGACCGGCCCCGTACTCACCGGCGGCCGGACCACCGAGACGACGACTGCCGACGCGGCAACCCCGCGGAACGACCGGGGCCGGGACGCGTCGTTGCAGACCGTCTCCCCGGGTGACCCGATCTTCAGCGACGGCGTCCGCTGCACAGTCGGCTTCAACGTCACCAACGGCACGGACGTTTTCATCGTGACCGCGGGCCACTGCACCTCGGCGGGCTCCAACTGGTACGCGGACCCGCAGCACACCGTTCCGATCGGGCCCACGGTCTCCTCGTCGTTCCCGGGCAACAACTACGGTCTCATCCGCTACGACAATCCCGACCTGATCCCCGACGGGGGATACAGCCTCGGGTCCCCGCACGTGGGTCAGCAGGTGTACATCATCACACCGGAGACCGGCATCAACAGCGGCACCCTCACCGGTCTCAACGCCACCGTCAACTACGGCCCCGACGGCATCGTCTACGGCCTCATCCAGACGAACCTCTGCCTTCCGTTCAGCGCCAGGGGCGGCACTCCGCTGTTCGGCCCCAACAACCAGGCGCTCGGCATCGCCTCCAGCGGCTCGGGGTCGTGCCCCTCCGGCGGCACGAGCTTCTTCCAGCCCCTGAACGAGGTGCTCTCGTCGCTCGGCCTCGCCCTGTACTGACAGCGCCGCAGAACGAGGGGTAGGCCCGGCACCCCACCGGGCCCACCGAGAGTGACCCGCCCCGCCCCCTCACCCCGCCCACTCTGGTCACGTTCAACGGCCTTTCGGTGCGTGCCGCACTCGACTTACGGTCCGGCGGGGCAGAGGATCGGGGGTGGCGGGACGTAGCAGCCCTGGAGCAGCACCCGCCGACCGGACAGGAAGAGAACGGAAGGACTGATCGTGGCCACCACGCGCACCGCCCACACGGTATGGAACGGCGCACTGCAGGACGGTGAGGGAACCGTCACCTTCGACTCGTCCGGCATCGGCTCGCAGCCGGTCACCTGGCCCTCGCGCGCGGAGGAGCCGAATGGGAGGACCAGCCCGGAGGAGCTGATCGCGGCGGCACACTCGAGCTGCTTCTCGATGGCGCTGTCGGCGGGGCTGGGCAAGGCGGGCACGCCGCCGGTCCGGCTCACCACGCAGGCCGAGGTGACCTTGCAGCCGGGCACGGGCATCACCGGTGTCCATCTGACCGTCGAGGGCGATGTGCCCGGCATCGAAGAGAGTGACTTCGTCGAAGCGGCCGAGGGCGCCAAGAAGAACTGCCCGGTCAGCCAGGCGCTGACCGGCACCGAGATCACGCTGTCGGCCAAGCTGGCCTGACAGGCCGGCGCACCACCGGAGGTCCCCCGTGCCGGAATTGCCCGAAGTCGAGGCGCTGCGCGGTTTCCTCGCCGAACGGCTGGCGGGCCGCGCGGTCGAACGGGTGCTGCCGGTTGCGGTCAGCGTGCTGAAGACGTACGACCCGCCGCTGACGGCGCTGCACGGCAGGACGTTCGGCGCGGCGCGGCGGCACGGTAAGTTCCTGGATCTGGTCTGGGAAGGGGACGGTGCGGACCTCCGTCTTGTGGTGCACCTGGCCCGGGCCGGGTGGTTGCGGTGGCAGGAGAGGCTGCCGACCGCGCCGCCCCGCCCCGGCCGGGGTCCACTGGCGTTGCGCCTGGCCCTGGTGGAGGAGGCGGGCGGGGGCGACGGCTTCGACCTGACCGAGGCCGGTACCAGAAAGGGCCTCTCCGTGTACGTGGTGCGGGACCCGCAGGAGGTCCCCGGGGTGGCCCGGCTGGGGCCGGATCCTCTCGGCGCAGACTTCACGCGGGAGGCGTTCGCGCAGCTGCTGCGCGGTGAACGGCGGCAGGTGAAGGGACTGTTGCGGGACCAGGCCACGGTCGCCGGAATCGGGAACGCGTACTCGGACGAGATTCTGCACGTCGCACGGATGTCGCCGTTCCGGCTGGCCGCCGACCTGAACGAGGAGGACGCGGACCGGCTGCACGGGGCCGTGCTCGGCACTCTGCGGGACGCGGTGGAGCGATCCCGCGGGCTGGCCGCGGGGGACCTGAAATCGGAGAAGAGGACCGGCATGCGGGTCCACGGCCGTACCGGCCTGCCGTGCCCGGTGTGCGGGGACACCGTGCTCGATGTGTCGTTCAGCGATTCGTCGCTGCAGTACTGCCCCACCTGTCAGACCGGCGGCCGGCCGCTGGCGGACCGGCGGATGTCGCGCCTGTTGAAGTGAGCCGCGGGCCGCGTTTCGACTACGTCGAGGACCTCCGCGCCGCCGTCCCGGGAGGTGCCGGGGCGGCGACACCGCCGCGGTCGACGTTCTCCGATCCGTCGCTCAGCCCCCCACTGCGGCCGCCACCTCGCTCGCAGCGGGAACGTGGTCCCGGTGCGGCGCGCGGTCCGGCTGCGGGCCGTTCCGGGTCCCGGCGCTGCCACCGACCCACCGCAATCCCCGCTCCCGGCCATCGGTGTCGGGCTCGTGGACACGAACAGGCCGTGATGCTGTCCACGAGCCCGACACCGATGGGATCCAGCACCCACAGGCATGCCCCGCCTGCTGTCGCGCGCCGTGTCCCGTGGACAGGGTGGCTTCGGCGTCCGATCCTGGGATGGGCACGTGCGCGGGCCCGTACGGACCACACCACGTACGTGGAGGGACGAACGATGGACTGGTGGCTCTGGGTAGTGCTGGTCGTGGTGGTCGCGGCGGTTCTCGCCGCGTCGTTGCTGTGGGTGCAGGCGCGCCGGCGTTCGGGTGGTGTGATCGCGGTCGGGCGGGGCCGCGGAGGCAGGAGGCGACCGAGGTGAGCGCCCTTCTGCTGGCAGGTGAGCTCACGCAGCGCCCGGTAGTGACGCTGGGGGGCGAGGCTGTGGCCCAGATCAAGGACACCGTCTTCGACGGCGCGGTCGGGGAGGTCGCCGGCTTCACTCTGAGCGGGCGCGGCATGTTCTCCGGCCCGAAGCGCAGGAGTCTGCCGTGGTCCGGGGTGCATGCCCTGGGCCGGGACGCGGTGATGATCCGCGACGAGGAGGTGTTCCTGGGCCGGGGCGAGGTCGTGGCCCGGTCCGAGTCCCGCGACAGGGACGTGCTGGGTGCCCGGGTGCTCACCGACGACGGTACGGACCTGGGCGAGGTGGTCGATGTGGTGCTCGAGGTGCGCCGGACGACGGCGAAGGCCGTGGGCTACGAGATCGCCTCCACGGCGGCGCTGGGGCACCAGGAGCGGCGGGTGTACCTGTCGCTGCCCGACACGCTCGCGGTGTCCGGCGAGTCACTGGTGGTTCCGACGGTGGCCGCCGAGTTCGTGTCGGAGGACCTGCCGGGTTTCGCCGAGACGGTGCAAGCGTTCCGCGACCGGCTGCGGAAGGGGACGTCGTGATGCTGTTGACGCAGGCGCTGGGCCGCAGGGTCGTGGCCGTCGACGACGCCTCGACACTGGGAACGGTGTCCGGCTTCGTGGTGCGCCCCGACGGGCCGCAACTGGCCGCACTGCGGCTGCGTCGCCCCGGTGGGCGCAGCAGCGTACTGTCCTGGGCCCGGGTTCGCACGGTCGGCGCTGACGCGGTGATGGTGCTGTCCCCGGAGGCTGCCGGGAAGACGTCGGGTGATGCGGTGGAGGAGGCCGGCGGGCCCGGCCTGAGCCGGCACGCCGTCAGACACGGCGAGGTGCTGGGCAAGCGGGTCCTGACCGACCTGGGCGAGGATGTGGGCGAGGTGACCGACGCGGAGTTCGACCCCGGATCCGGCGCGTTGCTGAGCGTGCTCGTGGCGGGGCGGACGCTCGACGCGGACACCATGACGGGGCTGGGATCGTACGCGCTGGTGGTGCGCGCGGGGGCGGGGCAGCCGCCCGGCTCGGGCGGCGATCCCCCCGACGCGGACGGCGGGTGAGCGGCGTGCGGGGACGACGGACGGCCGCTCCGGGTGCGCCGCGTGCAGCACGGTCCGACTACTGGGGGCCGGTGCTGGAGTGCCCCGACCCGCTCGCGCTCGCGCGCTTCTACGCGGAGTTGCTCGGCTGGGAGATCGCCAAGGAGGACGACGCCGGCGCGGCCCTCCTTCCGCCGGACGGGGTCGCCTATCTCGGCTTCCAGTACGCGCCCGGGTTCGTGCGGCCCGCGTGGCCGGCGCGGGAGGGCGCACCGCGCATCACGATGCACCTCGACTTCGAGGTGTCGGACCTCGGCCCGGCGGTCGCCCACGCTCTCGAACTCGGCGCCCAGGAGGCCTCCCACCAGCCCCAGCCCACCCTGCGGGTCCTGCTCGACCCGGCGGGTCACCCGTTCTGCCTCTACGTCGACGCGTAGTGTCGGCGCCCCCGGCCGCGCGGTACGCGCGTGCCTGACGCGCACCGGGCGGAGACCCACCGGTCGTGACCATGGCGCGCCCGGGTGGCACCGCTCGGGGTCCGCGACGCAACGGCCACGGCCGTCAGCGGTCCCGGCGGTGGTCCGCGTGGCGTGCGACGCGGAGGGCCCACAGAACGAGCGGGGCCTGGAGGGGCAGGCGTGCGCGGGCGGCGACCCGCAACGAGGCCGGCCGATCGCGCCAGTCCTTCGCCATCCGTACGTTCGCCGGGAGGACGGCGACGAACAGCGCCGCCGCGGCGAGACCTCCGAGCCGCCGGGTCCGCGGATGTGCCACTGCGACTGCGATGAGAAGCTCCGCCACGCCAGCAGCCTGCGTCCACGTGCGCGGCGGACCCGGCAGGACACGCGGAACAATGGCGTCGAACGGCCGGGGACAGGCGAAGTGCAGGACTCCGGCGCCCGCCAGCAGCCCTGCGAGCCGGCCCGCCGATCGGGTGGTGGGTGCTGCCACGTCTCCTCCGTGGGTGGGCGGCCCCGTACGCTACCGGATCCCTTCTCGGTGCGTCGGGATCATCCCGGCGGTGGAGGGGTCCGAAACCTGTCCGGCCCCGAATGTGTGCACGGGTCAGCACTCCGGCCCTCAGCGCGGGTCGACGCGGTCGGGTGCTGGTGCCCGGAGTACTCGTGCAGGGTGCTCGCCGGTGCCCCGCCGTTCACTTCACTGCGCCCTCTTCTGCGGCGAGACCCCCTCGGCCCAGCATGTGGCCGAGCACCGTGTGCAGGTGCTCGGCTGCGGCGGAGGAGAGCACGAGCTCGTCCGGACCCTCCGCGGAGGCGTGCCCGAACGTGGCCAGCGGTATCCGCACTTCGCCTCCGTGTGGGGGGCGGACGGGTCCGCTCCCGCGGGGGCGTCGGGGCCGTGGCACGGCGGTCCCGGTCACCTCGCCCGATGAGCCGGACACGCCGGACGTGTCCGCCCCGGCGTCGACGCCGCACACCAGGTCGCCTCCGCCCCGTTTCGCGGCCCGCAGTCCCACGTCGGCGTCCAGCAGCAGGTCGGAAAGCACGTCCGCCCGTGACGCCATGGCGTCGGCGGTCTCCGCTGCGACGCCCATCGAGGCGGTCTGCCCGTCGATGGTGACGGTCGCGCTGCGGCTGGCCCGTGCGGGCACGGACAGAGCGCGCACGGCCGTTTGTGTGCGGCGGGCGACCTCCGACGCCTCGGCCCCGGTCGCGCCGGGGAGCAGCACCAGGAACTCGTCCCCGGCGTGGCCGCCGTAGCGGCCGACGATGCCGCGTGCGACTCCTGCGAGCACACCCGCCACGGCACGGAGCACCGCGTCGCCCGCGAGGTGACCGTAGGTGTCGTTGACGCTCTTGAAGGAGTCGAGGTCGATCAGGATGAGCGCGACCGGCAGGCCACGTTCCCGCGCGTCGGCGACCGCCGCGGTCGCGCGACGGTCCCACTCGTGCCGGCCGAGCACGCCGGTGAGGCCGTCGACGAGAGGTTTGCGGCAGGTCCGGCAGTACGTCTGCACCGCCGCTTCGTCGGCCGGGGCCCAGGAGGTCACGGAGAGGTGGTTGTCGGTGGGTGGCGGCGTCGCGTGCTCCTCGGCCGCCCGGTGAGCGGTGGTCATGGATGGCCTCTCCGACGTGAGGGAAGCGCGTCCCGCTGCGCGTCGCCCCGTGAACGGCAACTTGTTCCGGTCTGCTGTGAAACCCTTCCACTCAACTTGTAGTTGAGTAGTCGCACTGTGTGAGTCTAGACTTGAGACGACCGCTCATGTCAACCACTGGTTGAAAACGGCGACTTCAGATCGTCAGAAGACCGAGCAGTGCGTCGTGGAGGTGAGGGAGCGGTGCCCGAGCAGGAGGGGCGACCGACGCTGGCCGGGCACCTGGACCAGCTGTTCGAGGACATTCGACCGCATGGCGCCGGGGGCCGCCGTTACACCAACGAGGAGGTCGCCACGGCGATCCGCGCGGCCGAGCCGGGTATCCGGGTGGGCGGCGCGTACCTCTCCGCCCTGCGCAAGGGCACCAAGCGGAACCCGTCCACCGAGCTGCTCAGCGCGCTGGCCCGCTTCTTCGGCGTGCCGGTCACCTACCTCCTGCAGGAGGCTCCGGACGCACACGGGAACGCCGAGATCCAGCTCGCCCAGGTCGCGCACAACCTGGGTGTCCGTCATCTGGCTCTGCGTGCACTGGAGTTGTCGCCCGAGGGCCTGGCCGCGGTGACCCGGATCGTCGAGCACGTGCTGGAGGGGGCCCCGGGAGCAGATCCGCCGGAGGGGTCCACCTAGTGTCTCGTGATCCTGTTTATGTCAGTTCGCGTTGTTATTGACGAGTTTCTTCGCGTTAGTCGCGACGAGGCGAACCTTTGCGAGGACGTCGCCGGCGGTCGCGGTCCAGGTGAACGGTTTCGCAGTCGTGTTCCAGGTGTTGATGTAGTCACGGATCTGTTTGATCAAGACGTTGACGCTGGCGAACGTTCCGCGCCGGATGGACTGACGGGTCAGGAGTCCGAACCAGATCTCGATCTGGTTCAGCCACGAGGAGCCGACGGGGGTGAAGTGGAAGTGGACGTGTGGGTTCTTCGCCAGCCACTCCTTGACTTCGGGGGTGGTGTGCGTCGAGAGGTTGTCGAGGACAACATGGATGTCCTTCCCCGCGTGCGGTTTCACCGCCTTCTTGAGGAAGGCCAGGAAGTCCTTGCCGTTCCGGGACGGCTTGCACTCACCGAGCACTTCACCGGTGGTCACGTTCAGGGCGGCGAACAGGTTCGTGGTGCCGTGCCGCACGTAGTCGGCGGTGCGCTTCTCGCTCGCCCCGAAGGCGACCGGCAGCACCGGCTGGGTCCGGTCCAGCGCCTGGATCTGCGTCTTCTCGTCGATCGAGAGGACCACCGCGCCACCCGGCGGGTCCAGATACAGGCCGATCACATCAGTCACCTTCTCCGCGAAGGCCGGATCCTTCGAAATCTTGAAGGTGCCGGACCGGTGCGGCTTCAGACCCTCCTCCCGCCAGATCCGCGCGATGTAGTGCCAGGACACCGTGATGTTCTCGACCCGCTTCAGGTACTTCGCCAACTCGCGTGTGGACCAGTGCGAAAGCCCCGTGCCGTCCGGCGGCGTCATGCGCGTCAGCGCGATCACCCGGGCCCGCACCCGCGCCGGCACCTGTTCCCGTGCGCCGCCGGGCCGGTCGCCTTCCAGGCCCGCCAGTCCGAGCTCGGCATAACGCCGCTTCCAGCGGTCCACCGTCGGAAGCGATACACCAAGCAGCTCGGCAATGTCCTTACGCCGACGGCCTTCGCCCGACCACAGCACGATCCGGCCCCGCGTCGCCATGTCGGCGGGGGCGTCCCGGCTGGTCACCAACTCCCGCAACTCGGCGGTCTGTTCCACGGAGAGCTCCACACCAAGAGACCCTGCCACAGAGAATCAAATAACGCTAACGGAATCACGCGACACTAGGCGTGCACAGGGGCGTCCACCGAGGCTTCACGGCTGCTCAGGGCACGGACCCCGAGGGCGGAGTGAGCCGTGCTGCGGCGAGCTCCGTCCCGGTCAGCGGTGGGCCGGACGGCGCCGGGCGGCGCGGGCCCCGTACGACGGCGGCCAGCACCCCCGGTCGCAGCAGACTGATCGGCGGTCTCTCCAGCATCATCACGTCGTTGACGGCTTCCGCCACCTTCCCGGAGCCGGTGGAGACGTACATGAGGCGACCGACGAAACGGGCCGCGCAACGGTCCCGGAAAGTGGGGGCCCTGCCCGTCGCACCGGGGTAGAAGACGTCCTGGCCGACGGCGAGGTCCCAGGCGACGGCGGCGTGGAGGGCGACAGCGTGCTGGGCGCGCCGGCCCGCCCCGGGGGCGGCCAGGCCCCGCTCGGCGATCGTGTCGCCGAGGGAGGCCGCTCCCTGCGCGGCGACGGTCATGCCGTGTCCGTACACGGGGTTGTACGCGGCGACCGCGTCCCCGACCGCGACAAAACCCTCGGGCCAGGAGGCGAGTCGCTCGAAGTGCAGGCGCCGGTTGACGGTGGTGCGGGTGAGGGACACGTCCGACAGCGGTTCGGCCCGGGCGATCAGCTCTCCCACGACGGGGTCACGGAGCGACCGGGCGAAGCCGACGAAGGCGTCC
>KI547040.1:72492-75589 GCA_000497405.1 Streptomycetaceae bacterium MP113-05
CAGCGTCACCAGCCAGCGCCCGCCCTCCACGGGCTCCAGCACGGCGCCGCGTCCGGGTGTCCCGGCACGCGGGTCGGCCTGCACGGCGACGACCGGGAACCCCGCTCCCGGCGGCGCCCGGTAGTAACGGCTGGCGTACACCAGCCCGGTGTCCACCCGGGTCTCGCGTGGGGCTTCGGCACCCAGCCCGATGAGCCAGGCACCGGCCCGCGAGCCGCGGCCGGAGGCGTCCACGAGCAGGTCGGTGGGGAGGACGCGCTCACCGCCGGCGGAACGCACACGGGCGCCGGTGACCCGCTCTGCGTCTCCGGCCGGTCCGAGCACCTCCGCGCCCTCCAGCACCCTCACGTGCGGGTGGCGTGCCACCTCGCTGCGTACGACCCCGTCCAGCAGGTCGCGGCTGCACAGCAGGATCCGGTGGGTGCACGGCCAGCGCGGAAACCAGCCCTGCGGCGAGCAGACGACCATGTCGGCGGGTGCGGCGAGCCGACGGGCTCCGGCGGCCTCCAGCCGGTCCGTCACCCCCGGCAGGAGCCGTTCCATGGCCCGCACGCCGCCGGACATGAACAGGTGTACGTGCCGGGCCTGCGGCAGCCCCCTGCGCGGCCGCGGGTACCGGGGCAGGGTGTCCCGTTCCGCGACGACGACCTCGCGGGCGTGCGGGGCGAGCGCGGCGGCGGCCAGCATCCCGGCGAGGCCGCCGCCGGCCACGACGACTCTTCCTCCCGAGGCCTCGGGGCGGCCCGGGCCGGGACGCGGAGGTCCGTTCACGGGGCGTCGGCACCTCCCGCCGGTTCCGGGTGGCCGAGGACGTCCGCGACGACGGGGTGGTGCAGCGCCCCGGAAACCTCGACGAGGTCGAAGGGGTCGTCCCTCACGAAGGTCCGGGACGGACGGCCGCCGCTCCCCCTTCCCGGGGACGGACGGCGGCCGGTCTTGGCACGGACGGCGGCCACGGCCAGCGCCGCGTCGGCTATCGCTGCGGCCCCCTGCCGAGTGGCCCCCTGACGCAGGGCCGCCTCGTGCGCCCGCCGCCGTACGTCGGCGTCGAAGTGCGGGGTGAGGAGCAGCAGACCGTCGTGGATGTCCGCCCGGCGCTGGGTGAGCAGCAGTTCGGGCGGCGCCCAGGGGCGCATGCGTACGGTCCCGGTGCCGGGGGCGGCGATCCGCAGTTCGCGCCAGAGCGGTTCGAGCCGGCGGTAGGTGCGGTGCGCCTGCCACCGGGAGGAGGCGCGTTCACCCGCCATCGGCAGCAGGAACCCGATACCGATGACCATCCCGGAGAGCGAGGCCACCGGCGGGGCGACGTCGGTGCTGAGCCAGTCCCAGTCACGCCCCGACCAGCGGGCGGAGACGGCTGCGAACTTGACGGCGTCGTAGACGATGTTGAGCAGATAGCCGGCGACCATCAGGACGACGCCCGCCCGGAGCCAGCCGTGGATCTGCCGCACCCACCGCCAGCACAGCACCGAGGTGGCGACGACGGCGATGCTGTGCGCGGTGAGGTACAGCACGATCATCTCGCGCATGCAGGGCGTGTTGGCGTAGTACGTGTCCAGGTCACGCAGCCGCTCCACGGGTGCGTCGGCCAGCGCGAACAGCACCACGAGCGCCACGATCACGGCGGTGTAGGACACGAGGCAGCAGCGGGTCGCACGGCGAACCGTCCTCGGGTCGCCGCCGCGCCAGTTGATGACCAGGATCAGGCAGCAGGCGCAGAAGGCCGTCAGGACCGAGTACACCAGCGGGGCGGAGAAGTTGGGCACTCCGGTGAGGTCGTTGACGGCGGCGATCGTCGAGGGCGCGGCGAAGAAGAACACACCGGCCGCGATCAGCAGCAGGCCTCCCGCCGAGAGCGTCAGGGGGTCGCGGCGGCTGCGCGCCAGGCCGGGGAGCCGGCAGAGGAAGGCCGTGGCCGCGACGGCGGCGGGCGCATAGAACGCGAGAGCCTCCACCCCGGTCAGCCCGGCCGGCCGCGATAGCCGAGGGACATCCCGATCCGTCCGCCGACGACGTCGCGACGGCCGCCGCGTGTCCGGAGCGCCGCCCGGCAGCGGGTGCTGAGCAGCAGGCCGAACGCCTCCGCCTCCCGTTCCTCCTGCTCGCCGAGGTGTGTGCGGGCGGCCACCGTGGCGATGGTGTCCCGCAGGTCGGCCGCCCCCGGCGGCAGCCGGGCGGCGACAGCGGCACCGTCGAAGCGGTGGCCGCTGTGGCCGCGCACCATGTGGCCGAACTCGTGCGCGAGTATCAGCAGTTGGTGATCCGGGTCGGTGCATTCCTCGACCACGACCAGGTCCCGCTCGTCCGTGGCGAGCCACAGACCGCTCGCCGTGCCGGCCGGGAACGGGACCAGCCTGAAGCGCACCGGACGTCCGCGCTGCGCGCTCATGCCCTCGCAGAGGGCGCCGAACAGTTCCGGCGAGGAGACGGGGTCCGGCAACCGGTCGATCCGGGACAGCCGCAGGACCGTGTCGCACTGCCGCCGCATCTCCCTGTCCATGCTCACGCTGCTTCCCCACCCCCGGGCCCGGTGTCGCGATTCCGCACGTTATCCGACTGTAGCAAGACAATGACAACGCGTGAACGTTCAACGATCGTTCTACGCTGCTTCCATGGCGCACCCGCAGTCACCCCTGGAGCCCGTCCGTGCCGAGACCATCCGGACCCCCCGGCTGACGCTGCTGCCGCTGCGCGTGGAGCACGCCGCGGAGATGGCCGAGGTACTCGACGACCCCACACTGCACACGTTCGTCGGCGGCTCGCCGGAACCCGCCGACGCGCTGCGCCACCGCTACCGGCGCCTGGTGGCCGGCTCCCCCGACCCAGCGGTCTCCTGGTGCAACTGGGTCGTCCGCGACCGTGTCTCCGGCCGCCTCACCGGCTACGTACAGGTCACGGTCGTCCCAGCCGAGGACGGCGACGGACGGTCGGCCGAGATCGCCTGGGTCGTGGGCACCCCGTGGCAGGGCCGCGGTATCGCCAAGGAGGCCGCCCGGGCGCTGGCCGACTGGCTCCACGACCGGCCCGTCGTCGCGATCACCGCCCACGTCCACCCCGGGCACGCCGCGTCCGCGGCCGTCGCCGCAGCAGCCGGTCT
>KI547040.1:75599-77545 GCA_000497405.1 Streptomycetaceae bacterium MP113-05
CTCGGCCCCACCGAGGGCCTGCACGACGGCGAGGTCCGATGGCGGGCTGCGCCTCCTTCGAAGGCGACACCCCGGGCCGGGGCGTGGCATAGGATCGGGAACGGATCGTGAGCCGTGTGCGTGGAGGGGGCATCGTGACGGGTGGAACGGTCAGGGCGGTCAGCCGCAACGCGGAGTACTCGTTCACCAAGCCGAAGCGGGAGAGCATCACCCTGCTCACGGGTCTGGGCGTGGAGGGCGACGTGCACGCGGGCAGGACCGTCAAGCACCGCTCCCGGATGGCGAAGGACCCGACCCAGCCGAACCTGCGGCAGGTGCACCTGATCCACGAGGAGCTGTTCGCCGAGGTCGCCGCCGAGGGTTTCGAGGTCGGTCCCGGAGACCTGGGTGAGAACGTCACGACCGCCGGCGTGGACCTGCTCGCGCTTCCGGTGGGCACCCTGCTGCGTCTGGGTTCGGACGCGGTCGTGGAGGTGACCGGGCTGCGTAACCCGTGCCTGCAGATCGACCACTTCCACAGCGGACTGCTCAAGCAGGTACTCGGCAGGGACGCGTCGGGTGCACCGGTCCGCAAGTCGGGGATCATGGGTGTCGTCCGCTCCGGCGGCGTCGTACGCCCCGGCGACTCGCTGGAGGTCGAGCTCCCGGCCGGCGAGCACCGCCCGCTCGAGCGGGTCTGACCCCACCGTGAAGCTGCCCCTCGACCATGCCCCGGCCCTCCCCGCGGTTCCGCAACCCGCGACGCCGGCAGACGCAGTCGCCCTCATGAGCCGTGCTCGGAACGGGCGCTAGCCTCGTCGGCGTGGGGGATGCTCCGCGAACGAACGGGACGGGTACACGAGCGCTTGAGAGGAACCACGGATGCGCGCAGTACAGGTGACCACGCTGACCGGTCCGAACGACGTACGGGTC
This sequence comes from Streptomycetaceae bacterium MP113-05, assembly GCA_000497405.1. Classification (GTDB taxonomy): domain Bacteria; phylum Actinomycetota; class Actinomycetes; order Streptomycetales; family Streptomycetaceae; genus Streptomyces. The sequence continues at coordinate 76,512 of KI547040.1, forward strand.
GCGGACATCGACTTCCCGAAACCGCAGGCGGGACAGGTGGTCGTCGACGTGCACGTCGCGGGGGTGACCTTCCCGGACGTGCTGCAGACACGCGGGCTGTACCAGATCAAGCCCGAACCGCCGTTCACACCGGGTTCTGAGGTGGCGGGAACAGTGCACAGCGCGCCGGACGGCTCCGGATTCGCGCCGGGCGACCGGGTGGCCGCCTTCTGCGCCCTCGGCGGATTCGCCGAGCAGGTCGTCCTCGACCCGGCGATGGTCTTCCCCCTTCCGGAAGCCGTCTCCTACGAGGCCGGGGCCGGGCTGCCGATGAACTATCCGACGGTGCACTTCGGCCTGGTGCGTCGCGGACGGCTGCGTTCCGGCGAGACGGTGCTCGTGCACGGCGCGGCGGGCGGAGTCGGCACGGCCGCGGTGCAGCTGGCGCGAGCGCTCGGCGCGCGGGTCATCGCTGTGGTGTCCTCCGCCGCCAAGGCGGAGACCGCCAGGAAGGCGGGTGCGCACGAGACCGTTCCCGCGGAAGGGTTCCGTGCCGAGGTGTCCGCGCTGACGGACGGCCGGGGTGTCGACCTGGTCGTCGACCCCGTCGGCGGTGACCGGTTCACGGACTCGCTGCGCAGTCTGGCCCCCGAAGGGCGGCTGCTGGTGATCGGCTTCACCGGAGGGGAGATCCCGACGGTGAAGGTGAACCGGCTGTTGCTGAACAACATCGACGTGGTGGGCGTCGGGTGGGGTGCCTACTGGCTGCAGCACCCCGCGTACCTGCGGGAGCAGTGGGACGAGTTGCTGCCGCACCTCGAGGCGGGACGCCTCGACCCGGTACTCGGCTCCGTGTATCCGCTGGCCGAAGCGGCGCGGGCCCTGGGGGAACTCGACGAACGCCGTGCCCGGGGCAAGGTGGTCCTCACCGTGCGGTGAGGACCATCCGGCCGGCGCAGGTCACCGCGGGCGCGAGCTCCGGGCGCTCAGCGGCGGGCGCGGGCGAGGCGGTGCGGCCTGCGATGCCTGCGCAGCCAGGAGAGCAGTGCCGCGAG
>KI547040.1:77555-78827 GCA_000497405.1 Streptomycetaceae bacterium MP113-05
TCTCCTCCGGTGCGCGCGCGCCGGTGAGTTCGCGGGCCAGGCAGTCGGCGAAGCGCCCGATGAGCTTCTCCCCCACCTCCGCCATCACGCCGCGCCCGAACTGGGCGGGGCGTCCCGTCACCGTCAGGTCCGTCGTCACGGTGACCGTGGTGACTGCGGCGGTGCCGGTGCCGTCCTGGTGGAGGGTGCCGGTGACCGTGGCGCGCGCGGTGCCCTGTCCGCGTGCCTCCTTGCCGTTGGCGGCCAGCACGATCCGGCGCCGCGTCTCGTCGCGCTCCTCGAAGGCCGCGGTCCCCCGGTAGGTCACGGACATGGGTCCGACCTTGACCTTCACCGAGCCTTCGATCGTCTCGCCGTCGAAGCTGGTCACCGTGGCGCCCGGCATGCAGGGCGCCACGCGCTCGATGTCGAGCAGCACGCGCCAGGCCTCCTCCGCCGGCACCGGGACGGTGAACTCGTGCCGCAGTTGCATCGTGTCCTCAGCTCCTCGTCTCGCGGGTGTCGTGGTTGTCGTGAATGGCGCCGCCGGTCCGGGTCAACGGCATGCCGCTGCCGTTCCATCGCAGGGCGACGATCTCGGCAGCGACGGACACGGCGACCTCCTCGGGTGTGCGGGCTCCCAGGTCCAGGCCGATGGGCGAGCGCAACCGTCCCAGTTCGGCGGGGCCCAGCCCGGCCTCGTGCAGCCGGGCCGTGCGGTCGTCGTGCGTGCGGCGACTGCCCATGGCTCCGATGTAGGCGGCCGGTGCGCGCAGCGCGACGTCCAGCAGCGGCACGTCGAACTTCGGGTCGTGGGTGAGGACGCAGAGGACCGTCCGGTCGTCGGTCCCGGTTCGTGCCAGATACCGGTGCGGCCAGTCGACGACGACTTCCACACCGTCGGGGAAACGGCGGGGTGTGGCGAACACCGGCCGCGCGTCGCACACGGTGACGCGGTAGCCGAGGAAGACGCCGACACGGGCGACGGCGGCGGCGAAGTCGATGGCGCCGAAGACCAGCATGCGGGGCGGTGGGGAGAAGGAGTGGAGGAAGACGGCGACGTCGTCCCGGCGGCGTTCGCCGTTCGGACCGTAGTGGCGGCGGCCGGTGGCCCCCTGTGCGAGTTCGCCGCGGGCGTCGGCGGTGACGGCGGCGTCGAGCCCTTCGGCGCCGAGCGTGCCGGCCCTCCGGTCCGGCCACACGGCCAGGGTGGCGCCGCGTCGTGCAGGGCCGTCGAGGACGGTGGCGACGGCGACCGGTTCGTGCGCGGCGACGGCGGGGGGCCCGTCGCCC
>KI547040.1:78837-79642 GCA_000497405.1 Streptomycetaceae bacterium MP113-05
CCAGCACCGGATCGTCCACGGTGGTCACCCGGCGCACCAGCAAGGTGATCTCGCCGCCGCAGGTGAGCCCGACGGCGAAGGCGTCGTCGTCGCTGTATCCGAACGTCTGCAGCTGCGGCTCGCCGGTCTCGACGACCTCCTTGGCGATCTCGAAGACGGCGCCCTCGACGCAGCCGCCGGAGACGGAGCCGACCACTTCGTCGCCCGGGCCGACAGCCATGGCGGCGCCCGGCTCACGGGGCGCGCTGCGGCTGACGTCCACGACGGTGGCCAGGCCGAACGGTTCGCCTGCCGCGTACCAGCGGTGGAGGGCGGGGAGGATCTCACGCATCGACGGCTCCCCTCACCACGGCCGCGAGGTGTTCCAGAGCCGCCAGGCTGTGCCCCTCGACGAACGCGTCGACGTGCGGCAGGGCGGCGGCCATGCCGCCGGCCATAGGCGCGTAACCGGGCCTGGCCTTGCGGGGGTTGGCCCACACCACCCGGTGCGCGAGCCGGTGCAGGCGGCGCATCTGGCCGGCGAGCAGCGTGGGGTCGTCGCGTTCCCAGCCGTCGGAGAGCACCACGACGACCGCACCTCGCGCCATACCGCGCTGCCCCCACCGGTCGAGGAAGGCCCGGAGCATCTCACCGAGGCGGGTTCCGCCGCTCCAGTCGGGAACGGCCGCACCGACGGCTTTCAGCGCGGTGTCCGGGTCGCGATGAGTCATCTCGCGGCTGACGCGGGTCAGCCGGGTGCCGAGGGTGAACACTTCGGTGCGTGCCCGCCCGCGGGCCGTTCGGCGACCGCCGGGTCCGGCGTGCC
>KI547040.1:79652-80905 GCA_000497405.1 Streptomycetaceae bacterium MP113-05
GTCGGGCGGGGCCTGGCAGGTCCCGGCGGGGGGTGAAGTAGGCGTCGAAGACCCGGTCGTAGCGTTCGAGGTCGTCCTGGGTGCCGCACAGGGTGAGGCGTCCGGACCAGTAGAGGTGGCTGCGCCGGTCGGGGCTGAGGCGTGCGGTGGCGGTGAGGAAGGTCTGGACCCGGTCGGGTCCGGCGTCCACCCCTGCAGCGCGCAGGGCGCGGGCGAAGCCGACCAGAACGGTGGGGGCGTCGGCTGCGAGGGCTGCCTGTTCGCGGTGCACGACGCTCACGCTCCCCCGGGTGCGGCGAGGACTGCGGTGAGGTCGAGCGTACGCGCCCGGTCGATGTCCTCACGGTGTTTGAGCACCGATCCGAGGGTGGTGACCGCGAGTTCGGCGTCGAGTTCGTCTGCGCCGAGGGCGTCGAGTGCCTCGACCCAGTCGATGGTCTCGGCGACGCCGGGAGGTTTCAGCAGGTCCTCCCTGCGCAGGGTCTGCACCGCGGCGGTGACCTGGGCGGCGAGGTGTTCGGTGACCTGCGGCAGGCGGCTGCGGACGATGGCCAGTTCGCGGCGGAATCCGGGGTGGTCGAACCAGTGGTACAGGCAGCGGCGTTTGAGCGCGTCGTGCACCTCACGGGTGCGGTTGGAGGTGAGCACGACCACCGGCGGGGTCTGCGCGCGCAGCGTGCCCAGTTCGGGGACGGTGACGGCGTAGTCGGAGAGGAGCTCCAGCAGGAACGCTTCGAACTCGTCGTCGGCCCGGTCGACTTCGTCGATGAGCAGCACTGCCGGATGGGTCCGGATCGCCCGCAGCAGGGGGCGGGCGACGAGGAACCGCTCGTCGTAGAGCTCGTTCTCCAGCCGTTCGGCGTCGGTGGCGCCGACCGCTTCGGCGGCGCGGAGGTGGAGGAGCTGGCGGGGGAAGTCCCAGTCGTAGAGGGCCTGGGAGACGTCGATGCCCTCGTAGCACTGGAGGCGGATCAGTTCGGCGTCCAGGGCCCGGGCGAGCGCGCCGGCGAGTGCGGTCTTGCCGACGCCCGCGTCGCCCTCGCAGAACAGTGGTCGGTGCAGGGTGAGGGCGAGGTGGCAGGCGATGGCGAGCCCCTCGTCGACGAGGTAGCCGGTCTCCGCCAGCCGGGTCCGCACCTCCTCGGGGCCGGCGGGGAATGCGGACGTGCGGGGCGTGTGCGCACCCACTCGGCGTGCCGACGGCTCGTCCGGTCCGGGGGGCGGTGCCCCGGACCCGGCGGAGCCGCGCGCCG
>KI547040.1:81339-87346 GCA_000497405.1 Streptomycetaceae bacterium MP113-05
GTCCGCTGCCCGGGCGACTGCTTCGGCCGTGGCGTCGGCGCCGGCCAGTGCCGTTTCGGTGGCGGCGGCCCGCAGCGGTGTGGGGCCCATGTTGGCCAGCCCCACCCGGGCCTCGGCGATGTGCCCGTCGTCGCGCCGCACCAGGGCGGCGACCGCGACGACGGCCCAGGCCTGTGCGGAGAGGTTGAACTTCTCGTAGTGGAAGCCCCAGCCGTCCGTTTTCGGCACCCGGATCTCGACGAGGAGTTCGTCCGGTTCGAGCGCGGTCTGCAGGTAGTCGTCGAAGAATTCGCGGGCGGGGACGGTCCGGCGGCCACGTGGCCCGGCGGCGACCAGTTCGGCGTCCATGGTGAGGGCCACCGAGGGGAGGTCGCCGGCGGGGTCGGCGTGTGCGAGGGAGCCGCCGAGGGTGCCACGGTGCCGCACAGCCGGGTCGGCGACGGTGGCGGTGGCCTGGGCGAGCAGCGCCGCGTGGCGGCGCACCAGCGGATCCCACAGCACGTCGTGATGGGTGGTCATGGCACCGATGGCCAGGTGGTCGCCCTCGTCACGGACGCCGCGCAGGCCGGGCACCCGGCACAGGTCGACCATCAGTTCCGGGAAGGCGAGACGCAGCCGCAGCATCGGCAGCAGGCTCTGGCCCCCGGCAAGGGCCTTGGCGTCGTCGCCGCCCTCGGCGAGCGTGGTGACGGCTTCGTCGAGGGTTTCGGGCCGTGCGTAGTCGAACGCGGCGGGGATCATGCCGTTCCCTCCTTCGTGCGGGCGCTCTCGCGGGCGTCCCGCACCGCCTGCCAGACGCGTCGCGGTGTGCAGGGCATGTCGATGCCGGTGACGCCGAGCGGGCGGAGCGCGTCCATCACGGCGTTGACGACGGCCGGGGTGGAGGCGATCGTGCCGGCCTCGCCGACGCCCTTGACGCCCAGCGGGTTGGAGGTCGCCGGGGTCTCGGTACGGTCGGTGACGAAGTCCGGCAGATCGGGCGGCGCGGGGACCAGGTAGTCGGCGAGGGTGCCGGAGACCAGGTTGCCGTCGGTGTCGTAGACGGCCTCCTCGTACAGCGCCTGGGCGATGCCCTGGGCGAGTCCGCCGTGCACCTGGCCCTCGACGATCATCGGGTTGACGACCTTGCCGACGTCGTCGACGCACACGTAGGAACGGATGCGGACCCGGCCGGTCTCGGTGTCGACCTCCACGGCGCACAGGTGGGTGCCGTGCGGGTAGGAGAAGTTCTCCGGGTCGAGGACGTGTTCGGCGTTGATGGTGGGTTCCATGCCGTCCGGGAGGTCGTGCGAGGAGAACGCCTCGAAGGCGACCTCCTGGATGGTCTTCCGCGCCTCCGGGGAGCCGCGCACGGCGAAGGCGCCGTCGCAGAACTCCAGGTCGTCCTCGCTCGCCTCGAGGAGGTGGGCGGCGATCCTGCGGGCCTTCTCCACGACCTTCTGCGCCGCGTGGTGCACGGCGACGCCGCCGACGACCAGGGAGCGGGAGCCGTAGGTGTCCATGCCCTGCGGGGCGATCCGGGTGTCGCCGTGGGCCACTTCGACGTCGTCGAAGGGCACGCCGAGTACGTCGGCGGCGATCTGGCTCCAGGAGGTGACGTGTCCCTGACCGTGCGGACTGGTGCCGGTGATCACTTCGACCTTGCCGGTGGGCAGCATGCGGATGCTCGCCGCCTCCCAGCCGCCGGCGGAGTACCTCAGGTCCCGCAGCACCCGGCTGGGCGCGAGCCCGCACATCTCGGTGTACGTCGACACCCCGACGCCGACGCGCACCGGGTCGTGTCGTTCGTTGCGGGCGCGCTGCTCGGCGCGCCAACGGGGGTAGTCGAAGAGACCGAGGGCCTTGTCGGTGGCGGCCTCGTAGTCGCCGCTGTCGTAGGTGAGGCCGGCGATGCCGGTGTAGGGGAACTCCTCACGGCCGATCCAGTTGAGTCGGCGAAGCTCGACGGGGTCGAGACCGAGCTCGGCGGCGAGTTCGTCCATGATCCGCTCGATGGCGTACGTCGCCTCGGGCCGTCCGGCGCCGCGGTAGGCGTCGGTGGGGGTCTTGGTGGTGAACACGCCGGTGCAGTGGAAGGCGTAGCTGTCCATCTTGTAGATGGCCGGGTACATGAACGCGCCGAGGATCGGGATGCCGGGAGTGACGAGCATCAGGTAGGCACCCATGTCGGCGAGTAGGTCGACCTTGAGGCCGAGCAGCTTGCCCTCGGAGGTCGCCGCGATCTCGACGTCCTGGATCTGGTCACGGCCGTGGTGGGTGGCCTGGTAGCCCTCGGAGCGGGACTCGGTCCACTTCACGGGACGGCCGAGGCGCCGGGCAAGGACAAGCGCCAGCGCCTCCTCGCCGTACACCTGGAGTTTCGAGCCGAACCCGCCGCCGACGTCGGGGGCGACGACACGCAGTTTGTGCTCCGGGACGCCGGTCACGGTGGCGAGCATGACGCGCAGGATGTGCGGCACCTGGGTGGCGGAGTAGACGGTGTACTCCCCGGAGGCGGACAGCGGTGCGACCACGACCGCCCGGGGCTCCATGGCGTTGGGGATGAGGCGCTGCTGGCGGAAGCGGCGCCGGACGACGACATCGGCGCGGTCGCGCGCCTCGTCGTAGTCGCCGGCGGTCAGCGGCCAGTCGTAGCAGCGGTTGGTGCCCTTGCCGGAGTGGACCAGATCGGCGCCCTCGGCCAGCGCCGCCTCCATGTCCAGTACGGGCGGCAGGGGAGTGTAGTCGACCTCCACGGCCTCCAGCGCGTCGGCCGCCTCGTAGCGGCCGCGGGCGATGACGACGGCGACCGGGTCGCCGACGTGCCGCACCTCCTCCACCGCGAGTGGCGGGTGGTCGGGCAGCACCATGTCCTCGGTGACCGGCCAGGCGCAGGGCAGCGACCCCAGCTCCCCGGCCAGGTCCCGGCCGCTGTAGGCGGCCACCACGCCCGGCATCTCCCGGGCGGGTGCGACGTCGATGTGGTCGATGCGCGCGTGCGCCATGGGGCTGCGCAGCAGCGTCATGTACAGCATGCCCGGGAGGGTGATGTTGTCCGTCCAGGTGGTCTGCCCGGTGACCAGACGTGCGTCCTCGCGGCGTGCCCGGGCGCGGCCGACCTCGCGTTCCGGGGCCCCGGCGGGGCGTTCCTGGGTGGTCATACCGATGCCTTCTTCCCACGTGTGTCGCTCTGGGCGGCGGTCGCCGCGGTGCCGGCCGGTGCGACCTCGCGGGACGCGCCGTCCTCGGGAGCGGGGGGCGCCTTCCGCCGCCGCAGTTCGGCGGCCGCGGCGAGCACGGCGCGGACGATGTTCTGGTAGCCGGTGCACCGGCACAGGTTGCCCTCCAGCGCGTCCCGCACCTCGTCCGGCGAGGGGTCGGGGTTCTCGGCGAGCAGGTCCCGCGACGCCATGATCATGCCGGGGGTGCAGTAGCCGCACTGGAGTGCGTGCTGCTCGTGGAAGGCGTCCTGAAGGGGGTGTCGTTCGCCGTCGGAGGCCAGGCCCTGGACGGTCGTCACGGTGGATCCGTCGGTCTGGACGGCGAGGATCGAGCAGCTCTTGACGCTCTCACCGTCGACCTCCACCGTGCAGACCCCGCAGTTGCCGGTGTCGCACCCGATCGGGGTGCCGGTCAGGCCGAGGTGGTCGCGCAGGTAGTGCACGAACAGCAGCCGCGGCTCGACCTCGTCCTCGTACGTGGTGCCGTCCACCTTCACCGAGATGTGGTTCATGGGCCCTCCCTGGGGGACGAGCGAGGCGCGGCACGACCGAGTGGCGCCCGATTTATGTGATATGCGCCATTCACTGTAGAGCCGGTGGCGCCGCGGCGCGACCGAACGGGCGGGTGCACACTCCCGTACGGGAGTGTGCACGCTGGACCGTCCCGGCCGTGGCGCGGCGAAGCACTCAGGCGGCCTTCGCGCCGTTGGTGCCCGGCGCGAGGAGCACCTTCGTCCAGCCGTCGTCGCGCTTGTCGAAGTGCCGGTAGGCACCCGGCGCCTCCGCCAGCGGCACCCGATGGGAGACAACGAAACCCGGCTCCGCACGGCCACTGATGATCATGTCCCGTAGCTGCCGGTTGTAGGCCTTGACGTTGGCCTGACCGGTGCCCATGCGCAGCCCCTTCTCGAAGAAGCGACCGACGTCAAAGAGCAGCTTGCCGTTCCGTGCGGCCTCGTCGGGCCCTCCGGGATCGGCGGGGACGTACAGACCGACCACGCCGAGCATGCCGGTGGGCCGCACGGATTCGACGAGGGTGTTCAGCACCACGGCGGGCTGCTCCTCGCCACCGGCGACGGTGGCCTGGTAGCCCACCGCGTCGATGCCCTTGTCGGTGCCTTCGCCGCCGGTCTCCTCCTTGATCTGCCCGGCCGCACCGGCCTTGGCGTAGTCGATCGGCGTGGCACCGATGCGCTCGGCGAGCCGCAGCCGGTCCGGCTCCCTGTCGACGACGAACACCCGGGAGGCACCGCGGAGCATCGCCGAGTACGCGGCCATCAGGCCGACGGGGCCGGCACCGAACACGCTCACCGACTCCCCCGGCGAGACCTGCGCCAGCTCCGTGGCGTGATACCCGGTGGGGAAGATGTCGGCCAGCAGTGCGAAGTCGTTCTCGTGCTCCTCGCCCCTGGGCAGTTGCAGGCAGTTGAAATCCGCGAACGGCACGCGCAGGTACTCGGCCTGTCCGCCCGGGTACGGGCCCATGGAGACGTAACCGTAAGCACCGCCCGCGAACCCCTCGTTCACGGTGAGGCAGAACGCGGTCCGCCCGGACAGGCAGTTCTTGCAGAAACCGCAGGCGACGTTGAACGGCATCACCACTCGGTCGCCCTTGCGGACGGTGGCGACACCGGTCCCCACATCCTCGACGACGCCCATGTTCTCGTGGCCGAACACGATGCCCGGCTCGGCCCCCGTCCGACCCTCGTACATGTGCAGGTCGGAGCCGCAGATGCACGACGTGGTGACCTTGACCAGTACGTCGGTCGGCGCTTCGATCCTCGCGTCCGGAACGTCCTCCACGGTGACGTCGAACGGTTCCTTGTAGACGACTGCTTTCATGGCACACCTCCCGCGATGAGACTCGATGCGGCCCGCTGCCGTGGCTCGCTCACCGTCCCCCGCCCCCTGGGCGGCCGCCGCCCGGCCCAGTAGCCGGGGGCGAGGCCGCGGAGCCGGCCCGCCGGTCGCCGGGTACCCCCTCCTCACCGGGAGATACACCCGCCTTTCACGCGAAACGGACGGACGGGTGAGCCGGGGTGGAGCTCGCGCCTCCTCCACCGGGCTCGGCTCGGCTCACCCCATCGCCGCGTGGGTGAAGCACCAGCGCCACGCCTCACCCGGCTCGTAGGACCGAACGACCGGATGGTCGGCGAGACGGTAGTGCGCCGAGGCGTGCCGGCCCGGTGAACTGTCACAGCACCCGATGCGCCCGCAGGCGAGGCAGAGCCTCAGGTGCACCCAGTCGCGGCGCCCCTCGGCGAGGCAGTCCGCGCAGCCGTCGGTGGGCGGCGCCGGGGTGACGTCCTCCGGCGCGTCGGCGAGATCGTGACAGGCAGCCATGCTGTAACGGTACGACCGATACCGGGAACGTGGACGACCGAAGCGCCGCCGGGAGGAACGTACCGTGGAAGGCCTCGCGCTGATCTCACTGCTGGCCGGAGCGCTGGCGGTGACCGCGCTGGCGCGGCGCCTCGGCGTGTCCGCTCCGCTGCTGCTGCTGGCGACCGGGCTCGCCGTCTCGTTCGTGCCGGGCATCCCCGACTACCGCATCCATCCCGAGCTGGTGCTGCTGCTGGTGCTGCCACCGCTGCTGTACTCGGCGGCGCTGGACAGCTCCTACCTGCGGTTCCGCGACGAGTTACGACCCATCGGGCTGCTCGCCGTGGGCCTGGTGCTGTTCACCACCCTGACCGTCGGCGCGGCGGCCTGGTGGTTCGTCCCCGGCATGCCGCTCGGCCCGGCACTCGTGCTGGGGGCGGTGCTCTCCCCTCCCGACGCCGTGGCGGCCACCCCCCTCGGACGGG
>KI547040.1:87356-93485 GCA_000497405.1 Streptomycetaceae bacterium MP113-05
CGCCAGCGACGCACCCGCCCACCAGCCCGTCCTGGAGGCGCTGCGCCGCCACGCCGAGTCCCGCAGCAACGCCGCCTGGGAACGCCTCGGCCGCCCCGACCCCGGCGGCGTCGAACGGCCCAGCGTGGTCCACCGCCGCCTGCGCCGCGAGATGCTCGCCGCCGAACGCGAGGTCTTCGTCCGGCTGCGCGACGAACGCCGCATCGACGAGGAGGTCATGCGCCGCGTCATGCGCGAACTCGATCTGGAGGAGGCTGCCCTGGAACGCGAGTAGGACCCCGGCGGACCGCATTTCGCGCATCGGAGGGGGCACGTGATACCCCTGGTGGAGCACCGAGTACCCAGTGGAACAGGAGGTTGCGATGTCCTCGAAGCGTCGTCGCAAGAAGAAGGCCCGCCGCAAGAACGGCGCCAACCACGGCAGCCGCCCCCAGTCCTGAGGACGGGCACGTGACGCGGTAGGGGCGGACCTGCGCTGGGCCGTCCCTACCGCGTCACCGTGAGGGTGACGACGGGCCGGTCGGCGGACCGGTCTCCGCGAGTGCCTTCCGAACGGCGTGGCCCGTCCGTCCCGAGGCCCCTACGGTAGCGGGAGTTCAGCAGCCCACCAGCACCTGGGCCTCTCGCCGGTGCGGCCGGTCTGACAGCTCGTACGCAAGATCTGGTGCGGCACTCAGCAAGCCCCGAATGTCTGCGGCGGCCTCACCTGCTGAAGATGACTCAAGAAGCGCGGCTTGAAGGAACGCTAAGAGCCCGCACGCCGGGCGGTGGTTCTTCCCGACGGCATATTGCGGGCCCGCAATCGGCTGTGCCACCATCGCAACAAGGTTCCTCCCTCTGGCGACAATGGGGTGTTCATGAAACGGACACGGCACCTGGCAGCCCGTCTTCTCGGTAGAAAGCGTGTCAGCGGACGCTACTCCTACTGGCCCTATCACCACCGGTAAACCGGCCTCCTCCTCCAAGAGTCACATCCACCGGGAACAGTGGGAAGACAGCACTGATTGCGGATCTCCAGTCGGCGATCCGCAATCAGCCGGGAGGCAGGATGGCACGCGCCACGGAGCGCAGATGGCCACCAGGCCCACGCGGACGCTGGCTGACGGGCAACACCGCTGAATACGAGGTCGACCGCATCGGATTCCTCCGCCGCAGCCACGACCAGTACGGTGATGTCTTCTCGTTCGACGACCGAACGATTTTCGTGATCGACCCGGAGCTGACCCACCGAGCGCTCACCCGCACGGGCACCGACTTCGTGACGGAACTGCCCCCCCTGGACACCCGGCGGAGCCTCGAACGGGCCACCGCACAGGCCACCACCTGGATGCCCGTACGCCGTGCCGCGTGGCCGGGGCTCGGCCGCTCGGCATCCGCCGCGACGGACATCCGGATCGTCGAGATCCTCGATGTGGTCACGGAATCCACCGCGGGCCGTGACGTCGACGTACTCTCCATGATGAGCACGTTCACCGCCCAGGCGATCGCTGCATACTGCTTCGGCCCAGACTCCGAGGGTATCCCCGACCTCCTCTCCGAGAACGTCCGGGCCACCCAGCCGTTCGCCACGGCGTCCTACGAGTTCCCTGCGTGGCTTCCGCTCCCCCGCAACCGCCGCTTCTCCCGCACGCACCAGCGCCTCACCGCAGCACTGACCGGGATCGTCCGGCAGCGACGCGCGGCACGCTCCCGGTCGTCCCGGCCCCGGAACGACCTGCTCGACTCGCTATTCGATGCCGATCCGGCAATGTCCGACGACACCGTGACTTCGACGCTCCGCAGTGTCCTCATGGGCGGCCACGGTGTGCCCGCCGCCGCGCTCGCATCCGTCGTACGGGAACTCGCACTTCGCCCGCGACTCGCCGCCGGCCTCCGAGGCGAGGCCGACGGTTCGGCTGACGGTGGCACCCCGTCGGCACGGCTCCCGATGGCCGATGCCGTGGTCCGGGAAACACTGCGGCTCCACCCTCCCGCGTGGCTGATGACCCGCACCGCCCGCAGGGCCACCACCCTGGGAGAGTGGTCGCTCCACCCCGGTGACGACGTGCTACTCAACCCGTACCTGATCCATCGGGATCCACGATGGTGGCCGCGGCCGGACGAGTTCGACCCGGCCCGCTGGTCGACCGGGGGACCGACGCGGGGCACGGCATACCTTCCGTTCGGCGCCGGCCCACGGGTCTGCCTCGGGTCGGCACTGGCCATGCGCCAGCTCACGCTGGCCGCCTCCAGACTGGCTCAGCGCTTCACCATCGAGTCGCCGAACGCCTCATCGGCCACCCCGGCGTTCGTAGACCGCCTCGCGCCGGCAGACCTCCAGGCACGCTTCCGGCCGGTCCGCCGGCCGGCCTGACCCGTCCCGGGCAGGACGAACGGGGGCGGCTGAGGGGTGCGTCGGCCGCCCGAACCGGCAGCGATCGACACCGCAACGGCGCAGCCGTGTCACCGGGACGGGACAGACAGTCGGGCAACGCTGCCCGGGGACGACGAGCGGCGCGGAGGTCACCCGATCGCGGCCCGGCGCAGCTCAGCCATAGTGCCGCCGATCGCGTCGGCCAGCCCGGCGACTCCCGGCAGCACACGGGGATCGGTGCAGACCCCGACGGCGACCGTTCCGGCGTAGGAGATCGCCGAGATCCGGAGCGCGTGCCGCTGCGCCGGTTCGGCGACCGAGTACAGGCCTTCGACAGGCCGCCCGGCCACCGTGAGCGCTGTGCGCGGGCCGGGAACGTTGGAGATCGCGAGGCTGAACCCGTGCGGGCCTGCGGCGATGCGTCCGACGGCACGCGCGAGGGGCGGGCAGCGGGCGAGCGCGTGAAAGAGGTCGTAGAGCTCCTGGGCGTCGCCCGCAGCCTTGCCGACGGCGGTCTCGCCGCTGATCCGGTCCAGGCGGGCCAGGGGATCGGGCTCGGCGAGCGGCAGGTCGACGTTCAGGAACGAGTCGCGGTTGCCGAGCGCGGCCGGACTCTCGTCGCGGTGATGGAGGCTGACCGGCACCTGGGCCCGTAGCCTGCCGACGCGCTCACCGGCGGCGGCCAGCCAGGCGCACAGGCCACCGCAGACGGCCGCGAGCAGGACGTCGTTGACCGTGGCGCGCCCGGGTCGCGAAGCACCGATCGCCTTCAGTTCGGCAAGCGGCGCGGTGGTGACGGCGAGCTCGCGCGCGGCACCGATCTCGCGGTCGAGCGCCGAGTCCCGCGCCCGGTGACCGAGCTCGCGCAAGAGCGTCGCCGGGAGCCGACGCAACTCGTGACCCTCCACTCCTCCGCCTCGCCCCGGCCCCAGCGCTCCGGTGGCCCGGCGTGAGGACGACGACGCCCCGGCCGACCGCTCCCACAGAGCCTCGTCGAGGAAGCGCAGGCAGCTGATCCCGTCGGCCATGGCGTGGTGGATACGCGCGACGACCACCTCGCGGCCGTCGGCGAGCGGGCCGACCAGGTCGAAGGCCCACAGCGGGCGCCGGTGGTCGAGGCGCTCGGACATCAGCTGACCTGCCACCGTCCACGCGTCACGCTGACCGATACCGGCCGTGCCGACGCGGCGCCGGACGTGCGCGGCGACGTCGAACGCACCGTCGGTGACCCAGTGCGGTTCCGGGAGCGCCACCCGCTGACGGCCGCGCGACCCAGGACCGAGCCTCTCGTCGACGTGTGCACGCAGCCGGCCGACGTCGATCGGAGCGTCGCCGGGCTCGAGCACCACCATCTTCAGCGTGTGACCGGCGATCGCCGCCGACTCGAGTTCCAGGAGCCGGGCGTCGTCGACGTCGAGCCGCTTCGGTCCCTCCACAAATCCGACCGTACGCCGCGGCACCGGGCGCAGCCACTGCGTCCGGGTTCACAACCGACGCACGGGACGAACGGCCGGCGGCCGGCCGTTCCGTGCCGGACCCATCGGTGTCGGGCTGACGGGCATCATCACGGCCCCCTCGTGTCCATCAGCCCGACACCGATCGGCGAACTACAAGAGCCACGATCTGTCTGGGCCAGGACCGCCCGACCGAACCGTTCGATCACGCCTCCGGCCGCCAGGCGGCGAGGACGTCGTCCGGGCCCCACACAAGGGCGAGGTCGCGGGGGTCGAGGTCGGGAGCGAGACCGGAGAGAGTAACGGCGACGAGGCCCGGGGCGGCCTCGGTGAAGCCGGGGACCTGGTCGGCACCTCGGCGCAGGGCCGTCAGGTCGTGGCGGTCGAAAGGGGTGCCGAGCCACTTGACCGAGCCGGCGAAGTGGAGATGGCGGGCGACCGGGGCCCGGTCGGCGCCGATCAGGTCGATCTCGGGATCGAACCTGCGGTTCCACCAGCCGCCGACGGTTTCGACGCCGTCCCAGGGCAACGCGCCTTGAATGGCGGCTAGCTCGAGGGCCTCGCGGATGAGCGGCTCGACGGCGCGACCGCGCCAGGTGGTCCAGCGGCGTTCCACCAGCCGGAAGGCAGCTCCGGGGCGGCCTCGGCGGGCCTGCTCCTGGGCGGCGCGCAGGGCGGCGAGGTAGAGGCGGAGGTTGCTGTCGGCCACGTGGTACAGCGCGGGCTTGCCGGGGCGGGTGGAGAGCGGCTGGTCGACGCTCAGTACCCGCTTCTCCTCGACCAGCCGGCCGAGCACGGGTGACAGCGAGCCGGACGGCACCGCTCCCTCTCTGCTGCCGGCAGTCGCCGCGATGTTTGCGTGCGTACGGTCGCCGCTGCCCACGGCCTCCAGCACCCGGCGCGTCAGGTCCGGAGCGGGGAACTCGGCGAGGAGTGCCGATTCAGGGACGCCGAAAAGGGGCGAGGCGGGGTCGGCGCACTCGTCCTCGAGGAAGCGGAGCGGCGGCATGCCGTGCGGCCAGGATCGCAGCACGCCGGGGAGTCCGCCGGCGATGAGGTGAGCGTCCAGTGCCTCCGCCCCTGTGAGGCCGAGTGCGTCGCCTGATTCCGCTGGGTTCAGGGGGCCGAGAACCATGGTGTCGGCACGCCCGTAGAAGGGGCGGTCGTACGCCGTCATGCGCTCCATCATGTGCAGGTCGCTGCCGAGCAGAAGGAGCAGCACCGGACGGCGGGAGAGCAGCCGGTCCCACGCGGTCTGCAGCGCGCCGTCGAACACCGGGTCCTGCTCCGCCAGCCAGGGCACCTCGTCGAGGACGACGACTGCGGGCCGGTCGGGCAGCGCTCCGGCGAGCAGGCGGAAGGCGTCGGGCCAACCGCCCGGAGCGGCCTCGGGGACGGTCTCGTGGTCCGCGGGCAGCCCTGACTCGCGAAGGTCGCGCAGGAACGAGGCGACGGCTTCGCCGGCGGAGGCGCCCTTGGTCGCCGTGAAGTAGACGTAGCGTGCGCCCGCGCGGTCGCAGAACTCCTGGACCAGTCGTGATTTCCCGACCTGACGCCTGCCGCGCAACGCCACGGCGGATCCCTCACCGGTGGTGGTCACCCGGGTGAGCCGCTTGCGGAGGAGAGTCAGCTCGCGCCGGCGCCCGATGAACCCCGTCATCCCCGTCCTCTCGACAGTAGCCCACTTCACGTAGCCAGCATCATGGTAGATGCTGGCTACGTAGATGTCTCCTCCAATGCCGCCGGATCCCGAGCAGGCTCGAGGAGGGGCGGCGGTCAGCCGGAGGACCAGATGTCCATCGGGACGACGTCCACGGCGCGTCCGGCGGGGCTGATCAGGCGGCCCATCAGTTTGGTCTGCCGCAGCGCGATGGCGCGGTCCACCAGGGTCAGTTCCGGCAGGTGTTCGGCGAGCTGGGCCTCCAGGCGCTGCACGTCGGCGACGGAGCGCAGCCAGACGGTGAAGAGGAGGTTCTGCGGTCCGGTGACGGAGGCGCAGAGGCGGACCTCCGCCATGGACAGCAGGCCGCGGGCCGTGGCTGCGACCCGGTCGGCCGGCACCCGGGCCCACAGGGTGGCCGACACCGGCCACTCGGTGAGCTCGCGGGCGACCTCGCAGCGGAGTACGAGGTCGCGGGCCTCGATCAGCTGGTTGAGTCGGCGCCGTACCGTCGCCGCGCTCACGCCGGCCACGGCGGCCAGCTCCGACGCGGAGCGGCGTCCGTCGGCGGCGACGGCGGGGATCAGCGCACGGTTCACGGTGTCCGGGCGGAGCGGCGGCTGGCCGGACGCGGGGCTGAGCGCCGGGGCGGCGGGCCCCCG
>KI547040.1:94292-102064 GCA_000497405.1 Streptomycetaceae bacterium MP113-05
CCGTCGCCGAACACGTTGGTGGCGAGCTGGGCCCGGGTGCCGACGACGCCCGGCAGCCGGGACACGCGTTCCAGAATGAGCCGGGACATGCCGGTGAGGCCGGGTGCGAAGACGGTGACCAGCAGGTCCCGGCCGCCCGCCATGTGCTCGACCGTGACGATCTGCGGTTCCCGTGCGAGGGCGTCGGCGACGGCCTCGACCTGTTCGGCCCGGCAGTCGACCTCCACCAGCGCCACTTCGAGGCTCTTGCGCAGGGAAAGCCCGGGATAGGCGGTGATCCACGCACGACCGGTGGTGTGCAACCGCTCCCACCGGCGGGCGACGGTCACCGGATCCGCCCCGAGGACTTCCCCGAGCAGGCTCCAGGACGCCCGGGGTGCCATCTGCAGGGCGTGGATCAGCGCTTCGTCGTGGGCGTTCAGCGGGCCGGCAGCCGACACGGAAAGGTGCGCGGGAGTGTCCATATCCTGCATTCCGACGTTGATTCTGCGGGATTCCTGCGATGTGCAGCGTAGGCCTTCCCGTTTCCGTCGCAGGCACTCACCTTTTCCTGCAACCCACGTGCCCCGGGGCCCACCGCCCCGGCCGGCGCGCCGCACCCCACCGACAGGGAGGGACACACCCATGGCCGACGTCGGCTCGGTGTCCGCACAGGCGAGCGCCGCACCACCCGGGACGAAGGAGGCGGGAGGGGGCGGCGGTAACGGCAGACGAGAGCTGCTGGCCGCCACGGTCGGCGGTGTCGTCGAGTCGTTCGACTGGACGATCTACGCCGTCCTCGCCCCCTACTTCGCCTCGGAGATGTTCCCGGGCGACGACCCGGTGGCCAAGCTGCTGGGCGCCTACCTGGGCTTCGCCGTCGGTTTCCTGGTCCGCCCCTTCGGTTCCTACGTCATCGGCCGGATCAGCGACCGGCGCGGGCGCCGCTTCGGACTGATGCTGTCGATGGGCCTGATCTCCGCGGCGTCGTTCCTCCTCGCCGCGCTCCCCACCGCGGGGCAGATCGGGGTGCTGGCACCTGTCCTGCTGGTCGCCATCAGGATGGTCCAGGGTCTGTCGATGGGCGGTGAGAACCCGAGCGTGGCGGCGTACGTCACCGAGACGGCACCGAAGCGGCTCCGGTTCCTCTACAGCGGCATCAGCTACAGCGGGATCATCCTGGGCAACATCCTCTGCTTCGGTGCGCTGACCGTGATGCTGACGGTCCTCGGCGAGGACGGGGTGGCCGACGGCGGCTGGCGCATCGGCTTCGTGGTGGCGGGGCTCATGGGCCTGCTGTCGCTGTGGGTGCGGCGCACCGCGCAGGAGTCAGAGGAGTTCACGGCCGGGTCGGAGGACTCCACGTCCGCGGCGGCGGCAGCGGCGGAGCGGCGCTCGCTCTTCCGCGCCTCGGCGCGCAACATGGTCGCGGTCTTCCTGACGACGCTGGGCATCACCGTCAGCTACTACTTCGGCACCACCTACATGCCGCAGTACGCGGAGCGGCTCGGCCTCAGCTCGGGCGCGGAAGGCACAGCCGCCATGCTGGTGCCGCTCGCGCTGCTGATCGTCGCGATGGCCGCTTTCGGCGTTCTGGCAGACCGTGTGGGCTCGACGCGGACCGTCCGCACCGGGCTGGGACTCCTCGCCGTCTGCACCGTGCCGGTCTTCCAGGCGATGGAGGCCGGGGTGCTGCCGGTGTGGCTGGCGACGATCCTGCACCTGTTCTGCCTGGCCGCGCCGCTGGCACTGTTCAACGTCTTCTTCGCCCGGCTCTTCCCGGTGCAGATCCGGGTGGTTGCGATGGGACTGCCGTTCACAGCGGCGGTCGGGCTCTTCGGCGGCACCTTCCCGATGGTCGCGGAGGCACTCGCCGGGGCCGGGCACATCGCGCTGGTGCCCTGGCTCGCCGCGGCGGCGTGCGTCGTATCCTTCGGAGCGACCTTCCTCATCCGGCGCCCGGCGCAGTCCTGACCGAACTCACCGCACCGTCCGCACAGACCGGAGGGACACGATGAACCTGCTCGAAGACGCCCACGCCGTCCAGGACGACCTGGTCCGGCTGCGACGCACCCTGCACCGTCACCCGGAGACCGGGCTCGACCTGCCCCGCACGCAGGAGACGGTGCTCGCCGAGATCGACGGGCTGGGACTGGAAGTGTCGACGGGCGAACGCCTCAGCTCTGTCACGGCAGTGCTGCGCGGCGCACGGCCCGGACCCACGGTGCTGTTGCGCGGGGACATGGACGCGCTGCCGGTCGCGGAGCGCACCGGTCTGGACTACGCCTCCACGACGGGCACCATGCACGCCTGCGGGCACGACCTGCACACCGCCATGCTGACCGGTGCGGCGCAGCTCCTCACCCATCACCGCGACCGGCTCGCCGGTGACGTCGTCTTCATGTTCCAGCCGGGGGAGGAAGGCTACGACGGGGCGCGGCTGATGGTCGAGGAGGGAGTTCTGGACGCCTCCGGAAAACGCGCGGCAGCCGCCTACGCGGTGCACGTCCTGTCGGCCGGGCACGTCTCCGGCCGGTTCGCCACGCGCGGCGGCCCGGCGATGGCGGCGTCGAACGTGCTGACGGTCACCGTCCGGGGCGCCGGCGGGCACGGTTCGATGCCGCACCGTGCCGCCGACCCGGTTCCGGCCGCGTGCGAGATGGTGACCGCGCTGCAGACCTGGATCAGCCGCACGTTCGACGTCTTCGACCCGGTGGTCCTCACCGTCGGCACCTTCCACGCGGGCACCAAGCAGAACGTGATCCCGGACTCCGCCACCTTCGAGGCCACCGTCCGGTCCTTCTCCCCCGCCGCGCAGGCGCGGGTGAAGGACGGCACGGTCGAGCTGTGCCGGGGCATCGCCGCGGCACACGGGCTGCGGGCCGACGCCGAGTTCACCGAGCTGTACCCGATGACCGTCAACGACGGGCGGGAGGCGGAGTTCGTCTCCCGGACCGTGGCCGAGCTGCACGGGGAGGAGCGCTTCCACCCGATGGCGCAGCCGCTGGCCGGGGCGGAGGACTTCTCCCGGGTGCTGGACGAGGTGCCGGGGGCGATGACGATGCTCGGTTCGCCGCCGGCGGGGGCCGACCCGGAGACCACGGCGAACAACCACTCGCCGCTCGCCGTCTTCGACGACGCGGTGCTGGCCGACGGTGCGGCCCTCTACGCCCGGCTCGCCCTCGACCGTACAGCCGCGGCGGCCTGACGCGACACCGCCGGCGGCTCCCCGTCCGGCGGGGGCCGCCGGCACCCCGTCACTCCGGGATCCGGGCAGGACTCACGGCTGCGGGAATAGCGGTAAGCCGGGCGGACGTTCGCGTGCGCATGACGTTCTCCGTGCCGGTCACCGTGCGTGGCTACGAACTCGACACCCAGGGCCACCTCAACCAGGCCGTGTACCTGCAGTACGCGGAGCACGCGCGGTGGGAGCTGCTGCGGGCGGCAGGACTGCCGCAGGAGAAGCTGCTGGCCGGCGGAGTCGGACCGGTGGCGCTGGAGACCACCGTCAAGTTCCGGCGGGAACTGCGCGGGGGCGACGAGGTGACCGTCAGCTGCCGGTTCGATTTCGCCGACGGGCGGACGTTCCGCGTCCGGCAGGAGATCCGCACGCTGGACGGTGCGCTCGCTGCCGAGGTGACCGCCCTGGTCGGCATCCTCGACCTCGCCACCCGGAAACTCTTGGCAGACCCGGAGAACCGGCTACGCGCCATGGCCGACCACGCCGATCTGCTCGGGTGACGGGTCCCCCGTGGCACGGCGCTGTGGCACCCCGGACACGGCGAGTCAGCCGCCGGCGTCCCGCAGCGGGCGGCCGTCCTGAGGCCGCGAGAGGAGGACACCCCGCACCGTCAGCACCCGCCGTTCGCGGCGGATACGCACAAGTGACGGGGTGGCTGGACCCCGGGGGCGACGGGACGTCCATACTGTCCCCCGTGGAGCAACGACCTGAATCCCCAGAACCGGCCGTGCTCAGCGCCGGCACGGACCCGACGCACATCCCCGGACTCCCCGGGCTCGACACCGTCGTGACAGAACCGTCTCAGCCACAGGACACGGCTGACGGCGCAGCGGAAGGTCCGGCCGCGAAGGCTGAGGCGCGGGACGATGCGACACAGGACGGCGAGGCGCGCACGGAGACGGACCTCGAAGAGGCCACAGACGAGGACACGGCCCCGGACCCGGACGAGCCGCCGGAAGGCCCGGCTTTCGACGTGTCGGACCATCGCAGTTCGATCGTCGCCGACGGGCGCGGCGTGGTCTTCCGGCTGGACGACACCGAGGCGCGGTTCCGGTGGCCCGACATCGGCTCGGTGGAGATCGGCGCGTCCCGCTTCGGCAAGCGGTTCGAGGTAGCCGTCGGTACGACGGACCATCGCCGCTTCGACGCCGAGGTGATCGCCCCGACGCGCAGGACGATCCAGCAGTGGACCGAGGACCTGGACGCCGTACTCGACGTCTGGTTCGACGAGGAAACGAAGTAGCCGTTCTCCTCGCGTCGGTGGCCCCCGTCCCGGAACTGGGCCGGGGGCTCTCCTGCCGGGTGGTGTAAAGTTCACCCCGCTTGTCGCTGCTTCCCCGGCACTTCGCAGGAACGGATTCTGCACAGGTCACGGTGGGGTGGTGACATTCTCAGTGCTTCAGATCGAGAGGCACACAGCGCGGGAGCCGAGGGGCCCCGTGCGAGGCCAGGACACCACCCGTTGATCTGCGGGTCGTCGTGGCCGGGTGTGTCGTCTCCCGCGCTGTCTGCTTTTCCGGACAGCTGGATGGGAGAGGACCCCGCCGTGATCATTACACCGGCTCGACCGGCCGCCCGCACGCGGCTTCCCCGCACCGAGCCCTGCCCGTGCCCCGGTCTCCGGGGCTGCGGGAGGCGGACGGCGCCCGCCTGAGCGGGCGCGCCCGGAGGGTTCGAGCCGCCCCGCAGCGGCGACGGAACGTCGAGACGCCTGTGCGCAACCGGTTGCACGGTGCCGGCACCGGAAGTGGGAAACCAGAGCCTCCGGTGCCCCTTCCTCTCGCCTCACCGGCGCGCTCATCCTTCACCCCGCGCTCCTTCACGCGCCCGCACGCCCTCGCTCACCCCCGTATGTCCAGGCGCGGGTGGTGCCGGCCCGGCCTGCAGGCGACACCACCTCGAACCGGAGACACCTCCGCCCACCACCACTCCTGAGGGATGAGGAATGAGCACGATCGAACCCGCTGACCGCGAGGCGGCCTCACCGGCGCGGGTTGCAGCCGACGGGCAGGCCGAGGACGGCCCGGGTGTGGCCGAGTTGGAGGCCGAGATAGACCGGCTGCGCACCGAGGTGACGCAGTTGCGGCAGGCGATGGCGAGCCGGTCGGTCAACGACCAGGCGCGCGGCATGGTGATGGTGATGGCCCGCTGCCCCCCGCAGGTCGCGTGGGAGGTGCTGGTGGAGGTCTCGCAGCACACCAATACCAAGCTGCGTGAGGTGGCGGCGGCACTGGTCGCGACCGCACACGGCCGCACGAAGCTCCCCCAGCCGCTCGGCGCCGAGCTCGCCGCCGCCCTGCGCCGGCGGAGGTGAGCCGGTTCGCCGGATCGGCCGCGGCGGAACGGGACGGCCCGTCGCGGCCGGCAACGGCCGGGCTGGTCCCGTCGCCCGAGCTGTCGCCGCTGCACACGGCACCACTGCCAGCGTGACCGGTGCTTCCCGCACGACGGCATTCCGCGTGCGCTGCCGACGAACGGCGGCTCACCTGCGGGTGGCGGCGAACGGCGTCCGTCCACTCAGGGCAGCGGCGCGCCGCGAGCGGCGACCCACAACTCGTACCAATCCCGGTGGCCGAGACGGGGAGCGGCGCTCGCCGCATCCCGGCAGGCG
The DNA here is from genome assembly GCA_000497405.1 of Streptomycetaceae bacterium MP113-05. Taxonomy (GTDB): domain Bacteria; phylum Actinomycetota; class Actinomycetes; order Streptomycetales; family Streptomycetaceae; genus Streptomyces. The sequence continues at coordinate 100,124 of KI547040.1, forward strand.
CGGATGCGTTCGGGGCGGGTGGAGCCGATGACGGGGACGATCCCCGCGGGATGGTGCTGCAACCACCAGAGCACGACCGTCTCCGGTGTGGTGCCCTTCTCCTCGGCGAGGCGTCGGACGACGGCCGCCGTGGCCTCGTCGTGTGGGGCGAGCGGGCGGCCGGTGTAGCGGCCCCGGGCGAGGGAACCCCAGGCCTGCAGCGCGATGCCGTGGGTGCGGCAGTGCTCCAGAGTGCCCAGGGGGAATCCGTTGCCGGCCGCCTCGGGGGTGTTGACCAGGACGCCGGCCTCCACCCAGTTCCGGTGGTGCAGGCTCATCTCGAGCTGGTTCACCGTCAGCGGGAACGGCAGGCGTTCCTGGAGAGCTGCGATCTGCACGGCGCTCATGTTGGAGACGCCGAACCGTCGTACCAGGCCCTGCCGGTGCAGCGAGACGAGTGCGTCCGCGACGTCGTCCGGATCGGCCAGCGGGTCGGGCCGGTGCAGCAGCAGGACGTCGACCACGTCGGTCCGCAGGCGGCCGAGGCTCTCCTCGACGCGCTGGAGGACGGACTTCCCGCGCAGGTCGTAGTGGCCCGGACGGTCTCCCTCAGGGAGACGGATGCCGCACTTGGTCTGCAGGGTGATACGCGCCCGCAGCCCCGAACTCCGGGCGAGGACCTCACCGAAGACCGCTTCGGCCTTGCCGTACCGGTAGATGTCGGCGTGGTCGAACACGTCGATGCCGATGTCCAGGGCGGCGGCGATCGCCTCCTCGGCCGCGTCGACGTCCTCCGGCCGGTACGGCCCGGGCCGCCAGTCGCCGCCGAAGCCCATACAGCCGTAGACGAGCCCGTTCCCCGCAGCCGATTCCTTCGTCACCGGTGCTCCTCCCCGCCGCTACCGGCTCGGCAGGTTCCGCTGCACTGCGGCGAGCAGCTCCTCGGCCTCCGGCTCGGTCTGCGGCGCGAACCGCGCCGCAACGGTGCCGTCCGGACCGATGAGGAACTTCTCGAAGTTCCAGCGGACGTCGCCGCTGTGCCCTTCGGTGTCGGCGCAGCGAACGAGCCTCTCGTACAGCGGGTGCCGTCCCGGCCCGTTGACGTCGACCTTCTCCGTCATGGGGAAGGTGACGCCGTACGTCGTCGAGCAGAACTCGGCGATCTCCTCGGCGCCTCCGGGCTCCTGGCCCATGAACTGGTTGCACGGAACGCCGAGGACGGTGAACCCCTGGGCGGCGTACTGCTCGTGCAGCCGCTCCAAGCCCTTGTACTGCGGCGTCAGCCCGCACTGCGAGGCCACGTTCACGATCAGAACGGCTTTGCCCCGGTACTGGCCCAGCTCGGCGGCGCCCCCGCCGAGAGCATCGATCTGCACGTCGTATACATCGCTGGTGGTGGACATGGCGGGAGACTACGTCGTGAGCGCCTGCCGTGCACACGTGCGGGGCACTCCCCCGCTGTGCGCGCCGCACGGAGGTCACCCGCGACGGCGCGGACACGCACCACCGGGCCTCCCTGAACGGCACACGGCCGGTGGGCCCCCGCGAGCGCGGTGGGTCCACCGGCCGTGTACCGCAGCGTGGCGGGGGGTCAGGGCCCGGAGATGATGGCGACGATGGAGACCTCCTCGGTCTCCGCCTCGTCGACCCGGTACAGCACGGATGTCCACGCCGGTCGGCCGGCGACATCACACCGGGCGACGCGAATCCCGCCCGCGCGATCGGCGTACTCCTCACCGACGTGGGGGTGAGCGGCGAGGGACGCCTCGAAGTCGATGACGGCGGAACGTTCTTCGGGAGTGGCGGAAGCGAGTGCGAGGCGGCCGGTGTCGCTGTAGAGAACCGACCAGCGACGGGTTCCCCTCATGAGCACGGCCGGAGGAGAGATTCGGCGACCGACCGGGAGCGGACTTCCGGGTCGGACTCGGTCACCGGGGCCACCGGTGACGGCGGCCGCACAAG
>KI547040.1:102074-113919 GCA_000497405.1 Streptomycetaceae bacterium MP113-05
ACTTCGGACCTGCGGGTGACCGGGCCCGGTGGGACGTCGGGGCAGGGGTGCCTTCCGGTTCAGCGCCGGACGCCAGGCGCAGGGGTGTGGCCTGCGGCAGGGGCAGCCCGGGCAGGACGCGCAGTGTGTTCGCCTGATACCGCCCGGGCACGCCTGCAGCGGTCAGCGGGCTGAGCTGCCCGCGCACTCGGTCACCGTTTCCTGGCGGTCCTCACGGTTCTGATCCGCCTGCGGCGCCTGCCCCCCGGCGGTGCAGGTCACGGTCGTCCTGGTCTGCGAGCGGACCTGGTGCCCGTCCGGCATCCGGTAGGTCCGCTCGGTCTGCTCGGAGCACAGGTATCCGCGCTCCGTCTGTCCGCAGACCGGCTCGGGGGCATCGTCGGCCTGGGCCACGGGCGACTGCAGCAGGACGATGCCGCTCAGGAGGCCGGCCAGCGCGAGGAATCGTCTCGGTCGGTGCATGAGTGTCTTCCTTTCCTTCTTCGAGTCCCGGTCACGGGACCGGTGGCTGTGACGAGGAATGCATCGGAGAGTAGTGACCTGGATTCGTTTTTTGGGCTTACGCGCCAATTTGACCCGATTTACACCTGTGCAGCGCAACGTCCCCGCACCGGACGAGGGCGCGCAGGTGCAGCTGTTCGGGCAATGACCAGGGGCAGGACGTGGCGCTCGGTTCGACGGTCGCTCAACGGTCGCCCACAAACGGCTCCCCGCATCGGTTCCCTTCGGTGGCCGCCGCACCCGTTGCGGCTCGGCGCGTCGTGAATACGCAGGAGTGCCGCTTGCAGGGGGAGCCTTGCGGGGCTGCGCAGGGCTCGTGGAGAGGTGGGCGAAGCCCCGACATGGGGCGTCGGCGGCACCGTGGACAACGGTGTCGCGTCAGGCCGGCCGTAGGGGCGAGGGCCGAAGGGATACGAGGAAGCGGCGGGTTGGGCGCAGTCCGGAACGGACCCTCGATTCCCCGGCCGAGGCGTCACGGATGCGGAGTTCTCGCGACGTCCTTGTCCTGATGGAAGGGCCACCCGGTGGTCGCACATCCGGAGGACGGCCCCGCAGCGTCCCATGCGGTGACCGTGCCTCCCTCGGCAAGGGCGAGGTCGGCGAAAGAGCACGGAAGGCTCGCGACGACTGTGCCCCGTCCGGCGGGTGGCATGGAGCCGGCGTGTGGTGCGCCGCCCCAGATGCGGCGCACCACACGCCGGGTGAGCCCGGAGCCGGTTCAGCTCACGTCACCCGCGATCACGGCGCTGACTCGCTGCCGAGCGGCGGCGTGTCGTGGCCAAGGGGGGGGAGTGAAACCGTGCTCCTGTCGCTGTGCGCAGTCAGTCTCCCGGTGACCCGGGAGAAGGGTGGACCCTGCAAGCCGGCAGAGGACAGCCCTCTACGGTGCAGACCCGCGAAAGGTCAGGAACCAGACCCTGACCGGGCGGGCCCGCCCCGAGTCCGGGCCCGGCCCAGCAGGACCGACTTGCAGGGCCACACGTGCACAGAATTAGTCGATCTCGTTCTCCTGGCCGATCTCGCAGCCCAGGGTCACGGAACGGTCGGAGCTCGCACTGCCCTCGCCCTGGCCGAGGAGGCCGAGGCCCAGGCCCAGGTTGACGTCACCGAGCAGCGACGCGGAATTCTGCTCGACGGCCTGGTTGCAGGCGGCGTTGTTCTCCTGGCCGAAGGTGACCGGCGACCCGCCGCCACCCTCGAAGGCGGCAGCGGTGGTGGTGCCGACGGTGCCCAGGCCGACGACCATGGCCGCGACGGCGGCAGCGGTGCGGATCTTGCGCATGTGGTGCTCCTGATTCTCCGAGAACTCTCACGGGCCGTGTCAGCCCACGATCAGACAAGAGAAGAATCGGCGTAATGCGGGTGAGACTTGAGAAGCAGGAACAAGTTCCACCCATTCAGCCTGAATCACCCGACTGGCCCAGTTTTCGGGAGCAGGACGATTCTCAGGGGGCCTGGCTCCGGAGCACGGCTCCGAGACGGAGGGCCGGCGAAACCGGTCTCAGCGTCGGGCGGTGCGTGGGTGGCCGGGCTCGCCTACGGACGGGTGAGTTCGCGCACGGTGGCCATGTCGCTGAAGGGAATCAGCTGTTCTCCGACGATCTGGTACGGCTCACTGCCCTTCCCCGCGACGAGAACGAGGTCCTCGGGGCGTGCAGCGGACAGCGCGAAGGCGATGGCATCCCTGCGGTCGGCACGGCGCTCGAACGGGGTGCCGGTCGGGGCGAGTCCGTGGGCGACGTGGTCCAGAATCGTCTCCGGGTCCTCGGTGCGCGGGTTGTCCGAAGTGAGGACGCACAGGTCGCTGTGCCTCCCGGCGATGTCGCCCATCTCGGCACGCTTGGTGGTGTCACGGTCGCCGCCGCAGCCGAAGACGGTGATCACCCGGCCCGCGGCGAATTCCCGGACGGTACTGAGGACCTTCTCCAACGAGTCGGGTGAGTGCGCGAAGTCGACGATCACCGAAGTACCGGATGGGGTGGTGAAGCGTTCGAAGCGGCCCGGCACCGGGGGCATCCGGTCGAGCGCGGCCACCAGGTCGTCCAGGTCGTGCCCCAGGTGGTGGCAGGCCGCCACCGTGGCCAGCGCGTTCGCCACGGAGAACCTGCCGGGGGTGGAAACCGCCGCCGGATACTTGCCACCGCCGTGCTGCAGGGTGAAACGGGTCCCCGAGGCATCCGTGACGAGGTCGGTCGCCCGGTAGTCCGCCTCGGCGTCGAGCGCGTAGGTGGTCACCGCGCCCGGCATGTCCGCCTGAATACGGGCACCGACCGGGTCGTCGGCGTTCACCACCGCGTGCCGACACAGCCCCTGGAAGAGGCGCAGCTTCGCGTCACGGTAGTTCTCCATCGTCCCGTGGTCGTCGAGGTGGTCCTGGGTCAGGTTGGTGAAGACGCCGACGTCGATGAACGCGTGGTCGATGCGGTGGGTCAGCAGGCCCATCGATGTCGCCTCCAGCACCACACTGCCTGTTCCCCGGTCGCGCATGCAGCCGAGCAGGTACTGGAAGTCCGGCGACTCCGGTGTGGTCAGCACGGACATCGGCATCGGGATCGGGTCGTCGCCGATCCGGCTGCCGCCCGTCCCGATAACTCCCACTTCGGCGCCCTCGGCGATGCGCAGCACCGATTCGACCATGCAGGAGACCGAGGTCTTCCCGTTGGTGCCGGTGATCGCGATCATGTCCATCTCACGGCCGGGTTCGCCGTAGTAGCGCGAGGCGATGCGGGCAGCGGCGACACGGGTGTCGGACACCTGGACCACGCACGCTTCCTTAACCTGCGCTCCGGTGGGCGCGAGCTCCGGCGCCCATGACGGCAGTGCCGGCGGCCCCCCGGCTGCACCGTCGACGAGAACGGCCACCGCTCCGCGGGACAGCGCGGGACCGATGAGCTCGGGACCGCCTTCGCGGTGTCCGGGTACCGCCATGAAAAGCGCTCCCGGCGCCACCCGGTCCGCGTCGAGGCAGACGCCCGCAGTGATCGGCGTCTCCGGATCGCCCTGGAGAACGTGGTGGTGGTGTCCGGCCAGCAGTTCGTTCAGGTTCACAGTGGTCCCTTCGAGAGAGGCTCGGCCGGTTCGGGCCGTCGCCAGGCGGCAGCAACGGCGGCAGGCCGGACTGCTGCGGTGGGCGCACGGATCGCGTGCGTCAGGGCACGGATGCCCGGAGGGGCCGCCGAGACGGACCCGAACGGAAAGCCCCCGGGGGGGAGGAAGAAGACGAGTGGAAAGCGGGCCGGCTCAGGCCCCGTCGGGGCCGACGGACATCGCTAACCGTGGCCGTGCAGGGCGCCGCGACCGGTCACCCGCGCTTCGGAATCGACGGCGGTCGCCGGGCCGGAGTCAGTCGGAACCGACCTGGGCTCCCGACGCACCGCGGCGGGGGCCTGCGGCAGGCACTCCCTCACAGCACGTGTTCGACCCATGCTCAGCAGTGTACGTCTTCCCGGCCACCGGTTCCTCCACACGGCCCCCGTCCCGCACGCGCCCCCGGACGGGAGGCCGGAAAGGTCGGTACCCCGCTGACCACACGGGCAACGGGACGCCGCCGCCAGGTCCAGACAGGACCTGGCGCTCGACGTCCCCCGCGACGAAACAGTGGAGGGAGCGACAGCGTCTCAGCTCAGGGACCGGGACGTGTCCCGCCCTGGTACGGCCCTCTCCCGGCTCCGCGGCCACGTGGCACGGACGGCACGTGCGGCTCCTTCACGGAGCCGTGTGGTAGTAGCGGGTGCAGGCACGCACCAGGGCGTCGTCGGCAATGCTGAAGAAGTCGACGAAGCGCAGGGGCTCCTCGTCCGAGGCGGGAAGAACACGGCGGCCGACGGCGACGACACTGTGGTCGTGGGCGACGACGCGGTCGATCTCATGGCGGGTGGTGAAGGTGGCGTCCTCGCGGTGGACATGCAGGACGGCCGGCCGCCCCCGGACGGGGGGCCGGCCGGGAAGTTCGTACTCGACGTCGTCATGAAGCAAGGAGGCGCAGGCGTCGAGGTCGCCGGCGTTGAGGTAGTCGTAGACGAGGCGGACGTGATCGATGCCGGCGGCGGTGATCAGATCGGTCGGCCCCTGAGGCCCGGTGCACACATGATGGTTGCTGTTCATCCCCATCCCTTTCCGTGCAGCATCCTGCAAGGACGGCGCAACTTCCGCCTATCGCCGGGTTATCACCTCTTGACGTCTACATCGCATGGACACGAACCACGTGACTGTGGAGACTGTGCGAAGTTGACCACCTGACGTCAACTCACTTACCGCGCTCGGGGGTTCAGTGGTGACGGCATGACGGAGAAGATCCTTCACTCCCCGGACACATCGCCCGCGCCCTTCCGTGTCCTGGGACCGCTGCAGATCCGTGGCACGCACGGGCCGCTCAAGGTTCCTCCCGGGCGGCAGGAGCTGATCCTGGCGGCTCTGCTCCTCGAGACCGGCCGAGTGGTGGGCACGAACTACCTGGTCGATCTCATCTGGCAGAACGACCCTCCGGAGACCGCCCGCACCCAGGTGCAGATCTGCGTGTCGAGGCTGCGGAAACTCCTGGCGGATGCGGACGGCCAGGTCTCGATCACCACCCGGCCGCCGGGTTACGTCCTCCACACCGACGCGGCCAACGTGGACTCCGCGTTGTTCACCGGTCTCGTCTCACGCGCGCGCCGGCTGGGGGAGCAGGGCACGCAGGAAGAAGCCGTGGAACTGCTGAAGTCGGCGATGACGCTCTGGCAGGGCGACTGTCTGTCCGGGATGGACAGTGGCCCCTTGGCGAACAGAGCCCGTCAGCTCAACGAGGAACGGCTGACCGCCTGCGAACTGCGCATCCAGATGGAGCTCGGGCTCGGACGCCACGACCGGCTGGTCGGCGAACTGCAGATGCTCACCCACGAACACCCCCTGCGCGAGAAACTGCGCGGACAGCTCATGCAGGCCCTGTACTGGTCGGGCAGGCAGGCGGAGGCGCTGGAGGCCTTCCGGGAAGGGCGGATTCTGCTCGCCGAGGAACTGGGACTGGAGCCGGGCCGGGAGCTGAGAGAGCTGGAGTCGGCGATCTTCGCGGACGAACTGCCCCCGCCTGCCGGGCCCGAATCCGTACGGATACCGGCCGGGGCGGAGCCTGGTACGAAAGCTGCGGGCGGCGTCCCTGATGCGGACGACGGCGCGCCAGTCCCACCGACGTCCGAGCGGCAGGACGGGGTCCCGCACCAGATGCCCGCCGCGACTGCGGACTTCGTTGCCGACACGGACCAGCTCGCGGAACTGGAGCAGGTGCTGACCGGAGGGCCGAGGCGCCGCACGGTGGGTCTCGCCGCGATCACCGGAAGGCCGGGCACCGGCAAGTCGACCCTGGCCGTCCATGTGGCCCACCTGCTGGCGGAAACCGCATTCCCGGACGGCCAGCTCTACTGCGACCTCCGGGGGACGACAGGAGCCCCGGCCACCTCATCGGAGGTGCTGGGGAGGTTCCTGCGGGCCTTCGGGATTCCCGGTCAGCTCATCCCGGACTCACTGGACGAACGCGCGGAGATGTACCGGACGAGACTCGCCTCCGGCAGGGTGCTGGTCGTGCTGGACGACGCGGTCAGCGAGGGCCAGATCCGGCCGCTGCTGCCCGGCAGCCGCGACTGCGCGGTCCTCGTCACCAGCCGGGCACGGTTGACCGCCCTGCCCGGCGCGCACCGCGTCGAACTGGACGTGCTCGAGGAGGGCCGGGCGCTGGAGCTGCTGTCCCGGATCGTCGGCGAGGGCCGGGTGCGACGTGAGTCCGCGGCGGCGGAGGCTCTCGTCCGGACGGTCGGGCGGCTGCCACTGGCCCTGCGCATCGTCGCGGCCCGGCTCGCCGCGCGCCCCCACTGGACCCTCGCGTCGATGGTGCACCGCCTGGGCAACGAGAGGCACCGCCTGGACGAACTTGCGCACGGTGAGATGACCATGCGGGCCAGCCTGTCCCTGACCTACGACGGCCTGGCCCAGGAGGACAGCCGGCTGCTGCGTCTGCTGAGCATGGCTCAGACACCGACCCTTCCGAGCTGGCTGGCAGGAGCGCTGCTCGACGACGACCGCCCCTTCCCGTCAGACCTGATGGAGCCGCTGGTCGACGTACAGATGCTGGACGTGGTGGGAGTGGAGAGCACCGGGGGCTACCGGTACCGCTTCCACGAGATCATCCGGGTCTACGCGAGGGAGCAGCTGGCGGCGCACGACTCGCCGGAGGAGCGGAAGGCCGCACTCACACGCATGGCCGGCGGCTGGATGCATCTGGCCGAGGAGGCCCACCGGAAGGTGTACGGCGGGGACTACACGGTGCTGCACGGCACCGCTCCACGCTGGGAGCCGCCCACCGGCTACACGGACGGGCTGCTTGTCGATCCGCTGGCCTGGCTCGACGCCGAGCAGGCCGCGCTGTGCCGGATGGTGGAGCACACCGCCGACGAGGGACTGCACGACGTCAGCTGGGACCTCGCGACGACCCTGGTCACCCTGTTCGAGGTGCGGGGCCACTACGACCTGTGGGAGCAGACCCATCTGAAGGCGCTGGGGGCGGTCCGCGAGGCCGGCAACCTCCGGGGCACGGCCGCCGTGCGGGCCTCGCTCGGTTCGCTGTACGTGAGCCGGAACCAGTACGACCGGGCGCGCCAGGCGCTGAGTTCGGCGCTGAGCGTGTTCCAGGCACTCGACGAACCGGAGGGAGAGGCACTGTGCCGGCGCGACCTGGGGCTCGTCGCGAGGATGAACGGCGACGACGCCGGGGCGCTGGAGCTGTACCGCCAGTCCCTCGCCGACTTCGACCGGGCCGGTGACGTGGTGGGGCGCGCGATCATCCTGACGCAGAGCGCTCACATCCGGATGCGCCAGGGAGAGAGCGCGGCGGCACAGACGCAGTTGGACGAGGCGCTGGCGATCTACGAGGAAGTCGGCTACGCCGGGGGCCGGGCGAGAACCCTGCGTCGGGTCGGCCAGTTACTGCTCGAGCGGGGCGAGCACGATCTCGCGGTGCTGACCTTCACGGAGGTGCTGGAACTCTGCCGGGACTCCGGCGACGTGATAGGTGAAGGGCACCTGCTGCGCGACCTGGGACACGCGTTCACCCTGAGGGGCCGTCCCGACCGGGCCGTGGACTTCTACGACCGGGCCATCGCGGCCCGGGAGGGCATCATGGATTTCAGCGGTGGTGCTCTGGCCCGCCTGGATCTGGCGCGGCTTGCGGACGGGGACCCGGCGCGTTCCCGTGAACTGCTGACTCCTGCGGTGGATGTGTTCCGAGAGCAGGGCATGGGGCAGGAGCTGAGCGAGGCGAAGCGGCTACTCGACGCCGGCTGAGAGCTCGGGGGATCCTGTCCGCACGCAGGCCTGCCCCCTCCGGCCGGCCCGGGCCGGCGCTGCGGTCAGTCCCAGGGGTTGTTGGCGTTACCCGGGCCGGTGGCGTCCTCGGTGGTCGCAGTGGTGACGGTCGAACCGATGGTGTCGCCGGCCCCGGCGGCCCAGCTCACCTGGGCGCCCAAGCCCGTCACGACCACGAGCAGTGCCGCGGCGAGGACGGTGCGGAGGGTGGCGCGGGCGGTGGTGACGTTCATCATCGGAGTTCCTCTCGGTGGGTCCGTTTCCTTCTGACCACCAAGCTAGGAAAGAACGGATTCACGCAGCCGTTCGCTGCCCTATCACCCCATTATCACGGCGCCGATCCCCCTATCACGGTGGCGAATCCCGCTGCGGACGTGTCGAGTGACGCCCTGCCGGCGCGTCGACTCCCTCCGGCACGAGTCCGCCGTCGCTGTGACGTTCCTCAACTGAGCACGGGGTCACGTCCCGGCTTCCCCTGGGCCGGACCGACGAAGCGTCGTGGCAGCGTCGACACGTCGATGCAGCTCTTGCCGCCACCGCGGACCTCGCCAGGAGCGGAGTACCAGGCGGGGTTAATGGCGCGATGCCCCCTGGATAGTCCGCGATCCCACCCTGGCAGGAAGAACCGGCGAGGCGTCACGTCCCAGCAGCCCGGCCCACAGCCGCTGCCGAGGGGTCTTGCCCCGAGCTGACCAGGAGCGTCCCATGACCACCAGCCTCCCCCCGCAGGAAACCGCCACGGACTCCGAGGCACTCGGTTCTCTGATACGCGGCCACCGGCTCCGTATCGGGCTGACTCAGCGTGAACTGGCGGACTTCTCAACCATCAGTGTCCGTGCAATCCGCGACCTGGAGAAGGGGAAGGCCCAGCGGCCGAGAACCGACACGATCCGGCTGATCGCCGACGGCCTGCGGCTGGGTCCCCGGGCCCGCGCCGCTCTGGAGGAGGCTGCTCAGCGCGGACACCGCAGCACCGACAGCAGACGCCTCGCCCTGGAGTGTCCGGCACCCCCGATGCCCCTGCACCTCCTGATCGGACGGGACGCGGAGACCGAGGTCGTCGTGGAAGAGCTCGTCTCGGGAACCGAGCGGCTGGTGACGATGGTGGGACTGAGCGGCGTGGGGAAGACGCGGCTCGCTCTGGAGGTCGCCTCCCGGCTGTACGAAGGTGGTTTCCCTGTACTGTGGCACGCCGCCCCGGACGCCGTGGCGGACGTCCTGCCCGCCGGCGACGATCCGTTCGCCGCCCTGACGGCGGACTGCGCCGACTTCCTGCACGGCGACGGCCAGGCCAACGGTCTGCCGCCGCGTCTCGCGGACCTTCTCGACGGCCGCGGTGTGCTGCTGGTGCTCGACGGCGCCGACACCGGCCTGCTCGACTTCCGCCGGCTGAGCCGACTGCTGCGCGGCTTCCCCGGACTGCGCGTGCTCGTCACAGCGGAGAAGCCCTGGAACGTTCCCTGCGAACGTCTCTTCCTCCTCTCTCCGCTGGAAGCTCCCGCCCCGTCCGGCGGCACCGAAGCTCCCGCCACGCGGTTCTTCCTCAGCCGGCTCCGGCGCGTCCGCCCCGACATCAGGCCCGACGCGCAGTGTTCGGCGGACATCGCACGGATCTGCCACCGTCTCGACGGCCACCCCATGGCCCTGGTCGCCGCCGCCTCCTGGCTGGCCGTCTGCGACGTGCCCACCCTGCGCGACATCGTGGAGTCCGATCCGGCGCCCCTGCTCGACCACCTGTCGGGCGGCCCCGGCGGCTCACGCCTTCAGGAGCGAGCCGGCCACACCCTGAACCGGCTGCCCGCCGAGCATCGGGAACTGATATCCGCACTGAGCGGAACCGGCGACACGGAGTTCGACCTGAACGACGTCGTACGCCTGACCGGCCGGCCCCTACCAGACTGCGGTCGCATGGTGCGGGACTTGCTGGTCAGCGGCGTCATCCGCTCCAGCACGGACACCGGGCGCTCCGCATTCCGCGTGCTGTGGGTGGTGCGCGCCCTCTCCCGGCCCGCTGCCGCCGAGGCTGCCGCCTGACTGCCGCCCAGCCGCCGAACTGCTGGCTCACCGCCGGGTCAACTGCCGCTGCACGGATTCGTCGGCGGGTTGTATGGCTCTGCCCCGTCCGCCTCTGCCGCGACTTCCACAGGAGCCCCCATGCTGTCCGATGCGCCCGTCGCACCTGTCCCGGCCGCCGTCCGGTTGCCGCTCTCGGCGGCCCAGCGTGACATCTGGACAGCCCACACCCTGGATCTCACCGGCCTGAAGTACAGCGTCGGCGAGTGCAGGGAGATCCTCGGCCCCGTCGATCCGGAGCTGATGGCGGCCTCCTGGCGCCGGCTCGTCGAGGAGGCGGACCTCATGCGTGTCTGCCGCTTCGAGGACGACGGTGAGCGGGTGTGGCAAGTGGTCGACCCTGATCCGGGAGCCCGCCGACTGCCGTTCACCGACGTGAGTTGGGCGGCCGACCCGGAGGCGGAGGCCTGGCGCCGGATCGACGAGCTGGTCGGCGAACCGTACGACCTGGTCCGTCGGGCGCCGGTCCGCTGCATGCTGTTCAAGCTGGGCGAGGAGCGGTTCTTCTACTTCTACGGTTTCCACCACGTGGTCGTGGACGGCGTGGGCGTGTCCATGCTGCTGGCCCGTCTCGTCGAGCTGTACGAGCAGGCGGTCGCGGGTGAGGCATGGTCCCCCTCTCCCTTCGGGCGGCTGGCCGACCTCGTGGCCGAGGACACGGAGTACCGGCTGTCCGAAGAGGCGGCCGCCCAGCGGGCAGGCTGGCGGGACCACCTGGCCGGGGCACCTGACGCGCCCAGCCTCATCCGGGGAGCCGGCCGGGCCACCGCCGCACACGGCGGTCTGCCCTTCGCCCGGCGGACCGTGACGGTCTCCCCGGTGGACGCCGACCGGCTCCGGTCGGTGGCCCGTAGTGAACGCGTCTCCTGGTCCGTCCTGCTGGTGGCGCTGCTCGCCGTCTACCTGCACCGCGTCTCGGGTCAGGACGAACGGGTGATCGCCCTGCCGGTGTCGGGCCGGAAATCCAAGACCGCGCGGAGCACTCCCGGCATGTTGTCGAACGTGGTGCCCCTGCGACTGCGGGTGCGGCCGGAAGAGTCGCTCGGCGCACTGGTCACGTCGGTTTCCGCCGAGGTCAAGCACGGCCTGCGCCACCAGATGACCCGCTATGAGGACCTGTGCCGGGACGCCGGCGTCATCGACGGCGCGCGCAGGCTCGCCACACCCATCGTCAACATCATGGGCTTCAACTCCGAACTGACCGTGTGCGGCCGTCCGACCGTCAACCACAACGTGAGCAACGGCCCGGTCGACGACCTCTGCATCACGGCGTACGACCTGGGAGCCGCGAGCGGACTGCGGATCGACTTCGACACTCCGCTCGACGGGGTCGACGTCGACGCGGTAGCCGCTCACCAGGACAGGTTCGCCGGTTTCCTCGCCACTGCCCTCGCCTCCGAGACGCCGACCGCCCTCAGGAGTGCCGAGCTGGAGGTGCTTTCGGGGGAGGAGCGTGAGCTGCTGACCGGCCGGTGGGCCGGGACGACGCTCGACACGGGTGACGGCACCCTGGTGGAGCGGTTCGAGGAACAGGCGGCACTCCACCCGGACCGGACCGCGCTGATCGACGGCGACCGCGAGATCACCTACGCAGAACTGAACGCGACCGCGAACCGGTGGGCACACCACCTGCGTTCCCGCGGCCTGGGCCGCGGCGCCATGGCAGGTGTGCTGATGGAACGGGGTGCCGACTTCGCTGCAGCGGTCATCTCAGTGGTGAAGACCGGAGCCGGTTACACGCTGCTTGATCCCGACTTCCCCGACGAACGCCTCCGTTCGGCCGCAGACGAGGCAGACATCAGCCACCTCGTCACCCACCCGTCCCTCGCTCACCGGATCCGCGGCGCCTGGGAGACCCATACCGAAGGCCCGGAGGCGCTCCCGCCTCACGCCACCGGGAATCTCGGCGTTCACCTCACCGGTGATGACGTGGCGTGTC
>KI547040.1:114613-117750 GCA_000497405.1 Streptomycetaceae bacterium MP113-05
GGCGGAGGACGCCGGCATCGGCCATCTGGTCACCGACCCGTCGCTCGCCGGCCGGCTGGAGGGGCCGTGGGAACCGGTCCGCCGGTCCCGCGAGGATCCGCCGGAAGGCTCCAGCGAGAACCTGCACCTGCCGCTGACCGGTGATGACGTGGCGTGTCTGATGTTCACCTCGGGCTCGACCGGACGCCCCAAAGGCATCCTCTCCTCCCACCGGAACCTGGTCTCCACCCTCACCGCACAGTCCTACGGCACCTTCGGACCCGACCAGGTCCACCTCCAGTGCTCACCCGTCTCCTGGGACGCCTTCAGCCTCGAATTCTGGGGCGCACTCCTCCACGGCGGCACCACCGTCCTCCAACCCGGCCAGAAACCCGAACCCGCACTCATCACAGAACTCGCCCAACGCCACCACGTGACGATGCTCCAACTGTCCGCCAGCCTCTTCAACTACCTCACCGACGAACACCCCGAAGCCTTCACCACCGTCACCACCGCCTACACCGGCGGCGAAGCCGCCTCCCCCACCCACATCCACACCCTCCACCGAACCCACCCCGGCATCACCATCACCAACGGCTACGGCCCAGCCGAATCCATGGGCTTCACCACCACCCACACCATCACCCCCACCCCCGAACCCCACACCCAGGTCCCCATCGGATCACCCCTCACCAACAAAACCGCCCACATCCTCGACCCACACCTCCAACTCACCCCACCCGGCGTCACCGGCGACCTCTACCTCGCCGGCCACGGCCTCGCCCACGGCTACCACCACCGCCCCGACACCACCGCCACCCGCTTCATCCCCAACCCCCACGGCCCCCGAGGAAGCCGCCTCTACCGCACCGGCGACCTCGCCCACTTCGACCACCACGGCAACCTCCACTACGACGGCAGAGCCGACAACCAGATCAAAATCCGCGGCTTCCGCATCGAACCCGCCGAAATCGAAAACGCCCTCCTCACCCACCCCCACATCACCCAAGCCACCCTCACCACCCACCACCAACACCTCGCCGCCTACACCGTCTCCGACCAGCCCCTCGACCCCCAAGAAATCCGCCGCCACCTCACCAACCTCCTCCCCCAACACCTCATCCCCACCCACCTCACCCCACTCGACAAACTCCCCCTCACCCCCAACGGCAAAATCGACACCCAAGCCCTCCCCACACCCCAAACCACCCCCACCAGCGGACGCCCACCCCGCACCCCCCTCGAAAAAACCCTGGTCACGCTGATCGTCAGGGTTCTGGAGAAGACCGGTCCGGTCGGCATCGACGACGGTTTCTTCGCCCTCGGTGGGCATTCCCTGCTCGCCGCCCGTCTCACGAACCTGATCGCCGACCTCCTCGGGGTCCGGCTGACGATCCGGGATGTCTTCCAGCACCCGACAGCGGCCCGGCTCGCCGAGCACATCGACGCGCGGAAGGGATCGCCGGCGCTCCCGGCGCTGGCCCCCTCCCAGGAACAGGAGGGCCTGCCCCCGGCCTCGTTCGCTCAACGACGTTTGTGGATGCTGGCCGACCTCGACGGTGACAGTGCCGCCTACAACGTGCCCCTCGTGGTCCGTATCGAGGGCGGTGTGGAGGCGGAGGCTCTGCAGACAGCGCTGAACGACGTGATGGAGCGACACGCCCCGCTGAGAACGGTGTTCGAGACGGTCGACGGCCGACCGCACCAGCGCGTGCTGCCCCCGGGCACGGCCCTGCTCAGCCTCACCCACCACCGGGTCGAGGCCGACGCCCTGGACCGCGAGATGGCCGCCGCCGCGCGCCACGTCTTCGACCTGCGAGTAGAGGTGCCCGTCCGAGCGACGCTCTTCGACCTGGGCCGGGACTCCCGCGTGCTGTTGCTGCTGCTGCATCACATCGCGACAGACGGCGCCTCGAACCGTGCGCTCTTCACCGACCTCGCCCACGCCTACGAAGCCCGGCTGACGGGAGATTCGGGGCGGGTGCTGGATCCGCTGCCGGTGCAGTACTCCGACTACGCACTCTGGCAGCAGAAGGTACTGGGGTCCGCCGACGACCCGGCCGGCGTCCTCGCCCGGGAACTGGGCTACTGGCGGGAGAAGCTCACCGGGCTGCCACAGGAACACAGCCTGAACCTGGACCGGCCGCGGCCGGCAACCGCCTCCCACCGGGGCGGACAGGTCCCGCTCGACCTCGGATCCGACCTCTTCGAGCGGATCGGCGCGCTGTCACGGGCTCAGGGATGCACACCTTTCATGGTCGTGCACGCGGCACTGGTGGCGGCCCTGACCCGCCTCGGCGCCGGGACCGACCTGGCGATCGGTTCACCCGTCGCAGGACGCAACGACGAAGGCCTGCGCGACCTGGTCGGGTTCTTCGTCAACACCCTCGTCCTGCGCACGAACACGGCCGGCAACCTCACCTTCCGCGAACTCCTCGACCACGTACGCAGCACGGACCTCGATGCCTTCGCCCATCAGGAAGCCCCCTTCGACCTGGTCCTCGACGCCCTCAACCCCACCCGCACCCTGTCCCGGCACCCCCTCTTCCAGATCTGCCTGGCTCTTGAGACGGGGGGTGTCCCCGTCCTCGATCTGTCCGGAGCACGGTCGGCCCCGGTCGAGACGTTCTCCAACGGCTCGGCCAAGTTCGACCTGGAGTTCCTGCTGCGCTCCGACGACGGCGAGCGCCTGCACGGCACACTCCTCTTCGCCAGGGACCTGTTCGACGCGACGACGGCGCGGCGCACGGCCGAGGTCTTCGGCACGGTCCTCCACCAGGTCCTGGCCGACCCGGACCAGCGCCTGGCCGAGCTGGAGGTGCTTTCGGGGGAGGAGCGTGAGCTGCTGACAGGCCGGTGGGCCGGGACGACAGTCGACACGGGTGACGCCACCCTGGTGGAGCGGTTCGAGGAACAGGCGGCACTCCACCCGGACCGGACCGCGCTGATCGACGGCGACCGCGAGATCACCTACGCAGAACTGAACGCGACCGCGAACCGGTGGGCACACCACCTGCGTTCCCGCGGCCTGGGCCGCGGCGCCATGGCAGGTGTGCTCTTCGAGCGCGGCGTCCGCTTCGCCACCGCTCTCCTCGCGGTTCTGAAGACCGGAGCCGCCCATGTCCTGCTCGATCCGGACTTCCCCGACGAACGCCTCC
>KI547040.1:118156-120490 GCA_000497405.1 Streptomycetaceae bacterium MP113-05
GACCTCTTCGCCAAGACCCTCGGCACATCTGCCGCGCTCAGCGTCGACGACGACTTCTTCCACCACGGGGGCCACTCGCTCCTGGGCGCCCGCCTCACGAACCACGTCGCCGGCTCCCTCGACGTCCGGCTGACCGTCCGTGACCTCTTCCAGCACCCCACCCCCGCCCGGCTCGCCGAACACGTCGAGTCCCTCAGGACCGCTCCCACCAAGAAGGCCCGGCCCGCCCTCCGCCGCCGCACCCGGACAGAACGGATGAGCTCTTGAACACCTCGCCCACCCCCGCCGCCGAGGATGTCGTCTGGGACGTCCCGGGTGACGCCCCGCACCGCCTCTCGCTGCTGGTGCTGCCGCACGCCGGCGGCAACGCCCACGCCTACGGCGTCTGGCGCGAGCACCTGCCGGCCGACGTACGGCTACTGATCGGCCAGTACCCCGGCCGGGGGGCCCGCTACTGCGAGGACCTGCCCGCGTCGATCGACGACCTGGCGCTGCCGGTCGTCGCCTCCCTGCCCGAGGACACAGGAGACCTGGTCGTCCTCGGACACAGCATGGGCTCCCTGGTCGCCTTCGAAGTGACCCGTGCCCTGCAGGCGGCAGGCCGCACTCCCCGCGGGCTGATCGCCTCCGCGTGCCGGGCACCCGTACTGCCCAACCAGTGCCCGGTGTACCCGGAGCGGCTCGACGACGACCAACTGGTAGCCGCCATCAAGGAACGCGGCGGCACCGACGACGGCATCCTCGACGACCCGGAACTCCGCGAAATCGTCCTGCCGTCCATCCGGGCCGACTTCGCCATCGACGACGCCTACCGGTGCACCGTCCCGGACGTACGGCTCGACTGCCCCGTCACCGTGTTCGGCGGTGACACCGACCCGATCGTCCCCGCCGGAATGCTGGCCGGCTGGTCCCAGGTGGCCGGGAGCAGTGTCGTGCCCGAGGTGCTCCCGGGCGACCACTTCTACTTCCAGCAGGACCTTCCGGGCTTCTTCGACCGCCTCAATCCGGTCCTCGGCACCCTGTGCGACACCCCGGCCACGGCCGGCTGACTCCCCCGACAACCACTTCACCGAAAGACGAGGACCTACCGTGACCGCACTCGCCCAGGCCGCCGACGCCGACGTCGCCCCGATCCGGAAACCCGGCAAGCCGGTGATCGTCCACACCCCAAGTTTCGGCAGCATGGCGGAGGCCACCGCGTGGCTGTCCACCCACCGCGCCGCGATCCAGGCCGAACTGCACCGCTCCGGCGCGGTCATGCTGCGCGGACTGCCGGTCGAGGACTCGGCGACGTTCGCCGCAGCACGGGACGCGCTCATCGCCGAACGAGCCGGGTACAAGGAGAAGGCCACTCCGCGCACCGACTTCGGGGAGGGCGTGTTCTCCTCCACTGACCTGCCGGCCGCCCAGCCGATCCGGCTGCACAACGAGAACAGCTACACCCTGGACTTCCCCGGCGTTCTGCTGTTCGGCTGCATCACCGCACCCGTGACCGGCGGCGCGACCACCGTCGGCGACATGCGCAAGGCGCTCGCCCTGCTGCCGCCCCAACTGACGGCCCGGTTCGCCGAAGCCGGCTGGCTGCTGGTGCGCAACTACTCCGACCTCGCCGGCATGCCGTGGCGCAAGGCGTTCTCGTCCGACGACCCGACGGGCGCCGAGGAGTACTGCGACGCCCATGCCATCGGCTACGAGTGGCTCGACGAGGACACCCTGCGCACCCGCCAGCTCCGCTCCGCGATCATCGCCCACCCGGCGACCGGCGAGCGTACCTGGTTCAACCACTTCGCCTTCTGGAACGCCCGCAGCCTCGATGAGGACGTCCGCGACGTCCTCATCGAGAACTTCGGTGAGGACGGACTGCCGTTCCACACCTATCTGGGCGACGGCACCGCCCTCACCGATGCCGAGGTGGACGCCGTCAACGACGTGTACGAGGCGGTCACCGTACGGGAGAGCTGGCAGTGCGGCGACCTGATGCTCGTCGACAACATCCTCTGTGCGCACGGCCGGGAGGCCTTCTCCGGGAACCGCAGGATCCTCGTCGCC
The DNA here is from genome assembly GCA_000497405.1 of Streptomycetaceae bacterium MP113-05. Classification (GTDB taxonomy): domain Bacteria; phylum Actinomycetota; class Actinomycetes; order Streptomycetales; family Streptomycetaceae; genus Streptomyces. Next base: position 120,206 of record KI547040.1, read on the forward strand.
ATGGGCGAACCGGTGCCGCTGGCCGACTGCTCCCCGACCACCGCCCCCGCCAACGCCCCGTACGGAGAGTGAGTCCGACATGACACTCGTCCTCCCCGAGCGCCCCTCCACCCTGCGCCCCGATGCTGCCTGCCCCTGCGTGAGCTGCGGTACCCGCTCCGTCCACGCCGACGACGCGGAGCACCGCTCGTGCTGCCAGTGCGCGGCCGGCGCCTGCGCGACCGACCTGATGGCCCGGCTGTCCGCCGTCCCCGGTGCCCGCACCGCCGTCGTCGCCGGCGACCG
>KI547040.1:120767-125993 GCA_000497405.1 Streptomycetaceae bacterium MP113-05
TCGGCATCGCCACCCCCGGCCTCCGGCACTCCGGCGCTCACCGTGGCCGATCTGACGACTCCCACGGCGGACGCCCAGGCCGTGTTCAGAGCCGCGCGGGTCAATGTGTCCACCCTCGCCTACGTCATCTACACGTCGGGTTCCACCGGCCGGCCCAAGGGCGTGGAGATCGGCCGCGGCGCGGCCTCCCTGCTGCTGAAGGAGCTGGAGAGCTCGGGCGCCGCCACCGGCGAGGACCGCAGGGTCGGCTGGAACGCCTCCCCGTCGTTCGACGCGTCCGTGCAGCAGTGGGTGCGGCTGTGCCGCGGCGACACCCTCGTCATGATCGACGAGGAGACCCGCCGGGACCCCGCGCTCCTCGCCGCCTTCGTCGACACGCAGGCACTCACCGATCTCGACATCACCCCCTCGCACGCCGATCCGCTCCTCGACCTGCTCACTGCGGACGGAGGCCCCCGCCCGCTGACCCTGCTGGTAGGCGGGGAGCCGATCAGCCCGGCGCTGTGGGACCGTCTGGCTGCCGCCCACCGCTCCTGCCTGCTACGCGCGCTCAACGTGTACGGACCGACCGAGTGCACCGTCGACGCCACTGCCGGCTGGATCGACCGGCCGGAGGAGCCGCACATCGGCAAGGCCCTGCCCGGACTGCGGGCGTGCGTGCTGGACGAGAAGCTGGCACCGGTCGCCCCGGGGGAGGCCGGCGAACTCTACCTGTCGGGCCCACGGGTGGGCCGCGGCTACCGGGGTCGTCCCGGCCTCACGGCGGAGCGGTTCGTCGCCGACCCGTCCGGCGTTTCCGGTGAGCGCGCGTACCGCACCGGCGACCGCTGCCGTCTGCTGCCCGACGGCCGGCTCGTCCACCTGGGCCGCGCCGACGGCCAGGTGAAGTTGCGCGGTCACCGCATCGAGCTGCCGGAGATCGAGACGGCACTCACCCGGGCTGACGGGGTGGCGGAGGCAGCCGTGCTCCTCGGCGAGGACGCGGGCGGCACCACCTGCCTGATCGCCTACCACCGCGGCGGAGACGCCGAAGCGCTGCGTGCTGCGCTGACCGCCGCCCTGCCGTCGTACATGGTTCCGTCGGCCTTCGTCGCGGTGGACCGTTTCGCGACGACCCCCAGTGGCAAACTGGACCGTTCGGCGCTGTCCACCCGCCTCGCCGCAGCCCCGGGGGCGGCACCGGACGCCCCGGAGAACGGCGGCGGTCTCGACAGCCGTGCGGCGACGCTGATCGCCCGGGTGTGGGCGCAGGTCCTGGGCCGTTCGTCGATCGGCCCCGATGACAACTTCTTCAAGCTCGGCGGCCACTCCCTGCTCGCCATCAAGCTGGTCTCCCGGGTACGGGCCGAGCTGTCCCTGGCACTGCCGGTGAAGGCCGTGTACGCCCACCCGCGGCTGCGTGACCTCGCCACGCACATCGAGGAGCTGCTGGCCGCCAGGGATGCCTGACCTCCTGTCGCGCCGCAGCACACCCCGCCGTCAGCCCGTTCTCGCCACGCCCCCGCCACTCTCGAGGAGCAGCAACCGTGATCCCCCTCTCCTACGCACAGCGCAGGCTGTGGTTCCTGAACCGGCTCGAGGGCTCGTCCCCGGCTTACAACGCTCCGTTGGTGCTTCGTCTGGACGGCGTGCCGGACTGCGGCGTGCTGGAGACGGCGGTGCGGGACGTGGTCGAGCGGCACGAGGTCCTCCGCACGATCTACCCGGCCCACGACGGCGAACCGCACCAGCACATCGTCGACGACGCCGACGTCCGACTGGAAGTGCACCAGTGCACGGCCGACGACGACGTGAACACCCTGGTCACCGGCTTCGCGCGCACCCCCCTCGACATCACGCGGGAACTACCGCTGCGGGCCCGGCTGTTCACCGCCGCACCAGACCGCACGGTACTCGTGCTGCTCATCCATCACATCGCCACCGACGGCTGGTCGGTCGGCTGCCTCCTCGCCGACCTCGACACCGCCTACCGCGCCCGCAGCCAGAACCGCACACCGGACTGGACACCACTGCCCGTCCAGTACGCGGACTACACCCTCTGGCAGCGAGACATGCTCGGAGACCCCGAGGACCCCGAGAGCACGTCCCACGAGCAGCTCGCCTTCTGGCGCAAGGCCCTGGCGGGCGCCCCGGCCGTGACGCGGCTACCCGCCGACCGGCCCCGGCCCACAGAGCCCACCCACCACGGAGCCGTGATCACCGGCTCCCTCGACACCACCACCCACCAGGCACTCACCCGCATCGCCCGCACCCACCGCGCCACCTGGTTCATGATCGCCCGCACCGCGCTGTCCCTCGCACTCCACGCAGCAGGCGCCGGACCGGACATCGTCGTCGGCACCCCCGTAGCCGGCCGCCCCGAAGAAGACCTCCACGACCTCGTCGGCTTCTTCGTCAACACCCTCGCCCTACGCACCGACCTCTCCGACGACCCGACCTTCACGGAGCTTCTGAGCCGGGTACGCGACGCCGATCTCGCCGCCTACAGCAATCAAGAACTGCCGTTCGACGTCCTCGTCGAGGACCTCAACCCCGAACGCGCCCTCGGCCGCCACCCCTTCTTCCAGGTCATGCTCACCGCCGAGACCACCCAGGACACCACCCACCACCTCGGCGCCATACCCGCCACCCCCGACACCACCGACCTCGCCACCGCAAAGTTCGACCTCAGCTTCCACTGCGCCGAAACACACCACCCCGACGGCAGCCCCGACGGAGTACGCCTCCTGCTCCAATACGCCACCGACCTCTACGACGAACACACCGCCCGACTCCTCCTCACCCTCTTCCACCGCGCACTGACCGCCCTCGCCGAACACCCCGCAGACACCCCCCTCCACCGCATCAACCTCCTCACCGACAACGAACACCAGACACTGGAACACCGCCACCAGGCCCTCACCCACGCCGAAGCACAACGCAACAACCACCGGAACAGCGACCGGCCCGGCCCGAACCACACCATCGACCCCCGCGAAGAGATCCTGCGCGGCCTGTTCGCGGAGATCCTCGACCGCGACGCAGTGCAGCCCTCCGACAACTTCTTCAAACTCGGCGGACACTCCCTCCTCGCCGGAAAACTCACCAACCGCATCCGCCGCACCCTCAACCTCCAAGCCGGCGTCCGCGACATCTTCCTCGCCCCCACACCCCGCCAACTCCTCCACCGCCTCGACGCACACCACACCGACACCACCCGACCGCCACTACAACCCACGCCACACACCGCACGCCCCACACGAATCCCCCTCTCCGCCGCCCAACAACGCCTCTGGTTCACCAGCCAACTCGAAGGCCCCAGCGCCACGTACAACATCCCCGTGGTCACCCGGCTGCACCACCGCGTCGAGCCCGCCGCGTTCGCCGCCGCCCTCTGCGACGTCGCCGAGCGGCACGAGGTGCTGCGCACCGTGTACCGGTCGGCGGACGGCGAGCCCTATCAGGAGGTGCTGGAGGCGTCACCCGTGCTGGAAACAGTGCGGACGAACGGCCCGGACGAACTGCGTTCGGCCGTCGACACAGCCGCAGGGCACGTCTTCGACCTCGCCGCCGAGATTCCGTTCCGCGCGCAGCTCGTGGAGGACGCCGCCGGCAACCAGGTGTTGGTGCTGCTGATGCATCACATCGCGAGCGACGGCTGGTCCACCGGCTGCCTCCTCGCCGACCTCGACACCGCCTACCGCGCCCGCAGCCAGAACCGCACACCGGACTGGACACCACTGCCCGTCCAGTACGCGGACTACACCCTCTGGCAGCACCAACTGCTCGACGGAGAACACGGCATCGCCGGCGAACAACTGACGCATTGGCGCAAGGCCCTGGCCGGGCTCCCGCCGCTGCTCGCCCTGCCCACCGACCGGCCGAGGCCCGCGGAACCCGACGGGGCCGGTGCCCTCACCGGGTTCGAGGTCGGCGCCGCCGCCCACCTGGGTCTGCTGCGCTGCGCCCGCCGTAACGGCGCCACGCTGTTCATGGTGGTGCAGGCCGCTCTCGCCTCCCTCCTGACCCGGCACGGGGCCGGGACCGACGTGGCGGTGGGCACCACTGTGGCGGGCCGCGCCGACGACGCCCTGCACCCGCTCGTCGGATTCTTCGTCAACACCCTCGTGCTGCGCACCGACACCTCCGGCGACCCGACCTTCACGGAGCTTCTGAGCCGGGTACGCGACGCCGATCTCGCCGCCTACAGCAATCAGGACCTGCCGTTCGACCGACTCGTCGAACATCTGAGTCCGCACCGCTCCGCCGCCCACGCCCCGCTCGTCCAGGTGATGCTCCAGGTTCACGCCGCCGGCGCGGGAACCGACCCGCGGTCCGCCCTGGCGGGCGAGCCGGTCGGATTCGGCGGCACCGGGGCCAAGACGGACCTCACCTTCGCACTCACCGAGACGACGGAGGCGGACGGTACCCCGACCGGTCTGCGGGGCGTCCTCGAGTACGCCACCGGCCTCTACGACGAGGCCACCGCCGTCCTCCTGGCCGGCCGTCTGACCGAGACGCTCGACGCGTTCGCCGCCGAACCCGGTGCGCCGCTGTCCGTACCGCGGTACGGCCCCCCGGCTTCCGGCGGCCGGCACCTGGTTCTCGACGAGCAGGGGCGTCCGGTGCCCGTGCGGGTGCCCGGCGATGTCCACACGCGGACACCGGAGGGCGTGCTGCGCGCCACCGGGCGACGTGCCTTCCTCTGCGCCGACGGTGCTCTGCGGCCCGTCGCGACGCAGACTGCGGGCGGCTACCCGGTCGAGCCCGGCCGTGTGGAGGAGGTCCTCGTGCAGCACCCCGCGGTGTCCGGTGTCGCTGTCGCCGTCCACGACGACCGGCTGCTCGCGTACGTCACCTGCGCACCGGACGCCGGTGCTGCCGAGGCCGAGGCCGAACTGCGCGGCTGGGCCGCCGAGCGGCTTCCTGAGTACCTGGCGCCGGCCCGTGTGGTCACGGTGCAGCAGCTGCCGGCGCCGGGCGAGGTCGCCGCCCTCCCCGACGAGGAGGCGCCGTCCGCGACGGCACCGGCAGACACGGAGGAACGCCTGCTGAGGATCTTCAGCGCCGTTCTCGGGGGCCGTGACATCGGTTCTGGAGACAACTTCTTCAAGTCGGGCGGTCACTCCCTGCTGGCGATACGGCTACTCAACCGGATACGGGCCGAGTTCGGCCAGGACCTCACTCTGCGGGACGTGTTCCGCAACCCGACGGCGACGTCCCTCGCCCGGCGGCTCGCCCCCGTCG
>KI547040.1:126003-128102 GCA_000497405.1 Streptomycetaceae bacterium MP113-05
GTGCTGGACCTCGTCGCCCAGCAGGTGCGCACCCGCCCCGACGCCTGCGCCCTCGTACACGCCGATGAGCGCCTGACCTACGCTCAGCTCGCCGAGGCGGTGGCGGACCGCGCCCGCCGACTCGCCGAGGCCGGTGCCGCCCCCGGTCGCCTCGTCGCTCTCCACCGGCCCCGCGGCGTCGACGCGATCGTGGGACTCCTCGCCGTTCTCAGTACCGGCGCCGCCTACCTTCCCCTCGACGTCGAGGCACCGGACGCCCGCAACGAGGCGATCCTCAAGGACAGCTGCGGGGCCCTGGCGCCCGCCCCCGCCGACGTCGCCGGACACGGTGAACTCGTCCTCGCCGGCCCCGGAACCGGTGAGGACGCCGCATACGTCATCTACACCTCCGGTTCGACCGGTACCCCCAACGGCGTGGTGGTCGCCCACGACTCCCTCGCCCACTTCGTGGCAGGCGCCACCCCCGTCTACGGCATCGGTGCCGACGACCGGGTCCTCCAGTTCAGCCCGCTGCACTTCGACGCCAGCGTGCAGGAGATCTTCGCGACGCTCGGCGCGGGCGGCACGCTGGTGCTGCGCACCGACGACATGCTCGACGTCGGGGAACTCCTCGCCGGCTGCGCCCGCCACGGCATCACCCTGCTCGATCTGCCCGCCGCCTACTGGCACGAATTGGTCCACGTCATGGCCACCGGCCCGGTGCGTCTCCCGGATTCCCTGCGCACCGTGATCATCTACGGTGAGGCCGCCCTGCCGGAACGGGTCGCCCAGTGGGTGGAGCTGGTCGGTGAGCGGGTTCGCCTCCTCAACGCCTACGGTCCCACCGAGACCACCGTGGTGGCGACCGTCGCCGACCTCACCCGCCACGGCGACGGACCGGTCCCCATCGGCCGCCCGCTGCCCGGAGTCCGGGCCGCAATCGTGGGCGGCGAGCTGCTGCTGCTGGGGGGTGGTCTGACTCGCGGTTACCTCGGCCGTCCCGAGCTGAACTCCTCGCGCTTCATCCAGCTCGACGGCGAGCGCGCCTACCGCACCGGCGACCTGGTCACGATCGGGGCGGACCGCCAGATCGTCTACCACGGCCGCATCGACGACGAGGTGAAGATCGGCGGCCAGCGCATCGACCCCGCCGCCGTCGACTCCGTCCTCGCCGGCCACCCCGGGATCCGGGAGGCCGCCGTCGTCGCCCAGCAGGACGGTGACGGCGTGAAACGCCTCGTCGCCTTCGTCGTCACCGAGGGCGGCACCTGCACCGACGAGCTCCGCGCCTGGGTGCGCGCCCGCATGCCGGCCGCCGCGGTCCCCGCCGCCGTCAGCATCGTCGTCGCCCTTCCCCGTACCAGCTCAGGGAAGATCGACCGCAAGTCCCTGCGCACCACCGACCCGCGCCTGCCGGTCGTCGACGAGGAACCGCTGCCCGCCGAGGACCGGGTGCCGCTCTCCCACGCGCAGCGGCGCCTGTGGCTGGTCAACCAGCTCGACGGCCCCTCCGCCGCCTACAACATGCCCCTCGTCCTCGACCTCGACGCCGCACCCGACATCGCCGCACTGACCGCCGCCGTCGGCGACCTCGCCGAACGCCACGAGGTGCTGCGTACCGTGTTCCTCGCCCCCGACGACGAGCCGTACCAGCACGTCCTGCCCCCGTCGGCCCTCCGACCGCGACTCGTCACGTGTCCGCCCGCGGAACTCGCCGGCCGGGTCGCCCACTTCACCGCGGAGGCATTCGACCTGTCCCGCGACCTCCCCCTGCGCGTCGCTCTCTTCCTGCCCGAGGACGGCCCGGGGGCCACCCTCGCCGTGCTGCTCCACCATGTCGCGGGTGACGGCTGGTCCCTCGCTCCGCTGATGACCGACCTGTCCCGCGCATACCGCTCCCGCCTCGGCGGGCACGCGCCCGGCTGGGAGCCGCTGCCCGTCCAGTACGCCGACTACACGCTCTGGCAGAACGACCTCCTCGGCGACACCGACGACCCGGACTCCGTGATCTCCCGAGGGCTCGCCCACTGGTGCGACGCCCTGGCGCACCTGCCCGCCGTGACGGACCTGCCGCTCGACCGGCCCCGCCCCGTCGCACCGAGCCGCAGCGGCGGTCAGGT
>KI547040.1:128496-129068 GCA_000497405.1 Streptomycetaceae bacterium MP113-05
AGGCCGGCGTGCACGCACGGCTGGCACGGCTGGCAGCCGATCACGACGCCAGTCTGCTGATGGTGCTCCAGGCCGCGCTGGCTCTCGCCCTGCGGGCAGCGGGCGCCGGTGAACGCGTGGCTCTCGGCACCCCCGTTGCCGGTCGCGACGACGAGGCTCTCGACGCCGTGGTCGGCTTCTTCGTCAATACGCTCGTCCTGCCCACCGACACCTCCGGAAATCCCGCCTTCGCCGACCTGCTGGATCGTGTCCGGGACACCGACCTCGCAGCCTTCGCCCACCAACGGGTCCCCTTCGACCTGCTCGTCGAACACCTCAACCCGCCCCGGTCACCCGGCGTCCACCCGCTGTTCCAGGTGATGCTCACCCTGACGGCGGCCGGCCCCGCCGAGGACGCCTTCCGCTTCGGCCCGATCGACGGGCGCTTCACGGGCGGCGGTCCTGCCACCACCAAGTTCGACCTCACCGCCGCCTGCCAGGAGTTCCACGACACCGACGGCACTCCCGCCGGCCTGCGCATCGGTCTCGAGTACGCACACGACGTGATCGACGAGGACACGGCCGGCATCCTC
>KI547040.1:129078-149181 GCA_000497405.1 Streptomycetaceae bacterium MP113-05
CCCGCCGTATCGCCGCCGGCGCCGCCGCCGACGGCCGGCACCCTGCCGCAGGACCGCGGCTCGCACCCCGGACGGACCGGCCCGAGCGCATCCCCCTGTCCTACGCCCAGCGCCGGCTGTGGTTCATCGACGCGTTCGAGGGCCCCGGCACCTCCTACAACATCCCCCTCGTCCTACGGCCGGCCGCGCCTCTCGACGCGGCCGTTCTCGCTCAGGCCCTCACCGACCTCGCCGATCGCCACGAAGCCCTCCGCACCCGCTACCGGGCCGTCGACGGCGAACCCCACCAGGAGATCCTGCCGACCGTCAGCCCCGTCCTCGACGTGCTCGCCGTCCCGGCGGGTCGACTCGCGGCGACCGTGACCGCGTCCGCCGGGCACGTTTTCGACCTGGCGGAGGAGACTCCCCTGCGGGCCGCGCTCGTCGAACCGGACGACGGGAGCGGGCAGGTCCTGGTCCTGCTCGTCCACCACATCGCCGCGGACGGCTGGTCCACCGGCCCCCTCCTCGCCGATCTGGCCCACGCCTGCACAGCCCGCGCCGAGGGGCGCGAGCCCGGATGGGGACCGCTGCCCGTCCAGTACGCCGACTACGCCCTGTGGCAGCGGGAGCTGAGCACCGGCCCGGCCGCCGAGGCCCACCTCGCATTCTGGGAGAAGACACTCGCCGGTGCTCCCCCCGTTCTCGAACTGCCCGCCGCCCGTCCCCGCCCCGCCGAGGCGTCCCACCGCGGCGGACACGCCGCCGTCGCCGTCGACGCCGCCACCCACCGGGCCCTGGAGGCCCTTGCCCGCCGCAGCGGGGCGACCCTGTTCATGGTGCTCCAGTCCGCGTTGGCCGCCGTCCTCACCCGGCACGGCGCGGGCACAGACCTTCCGCTCGCCACCATGACGGCCGGACGCGACGACGAAGCACTCACCGATCTCGTCGGCTTCTTCGTCAACACCCTGGTGCTGCGCACCGACACCTCCGGCGACCCCACGTTCGAAGAACTCCTCGCGCGGGCCCGGGAGACCGACCTGGCGGCCTACGCACACCAGGAACTCCCCTTCGACCGCCTCGTCGAACACGTCAACCCGGTCCGCAGCACCGCCCACCACCCGCTGACGCAGGCAGTCGTCCAGCTCCACCACGCCTATACCCGTGACGCCCCCGGCGCGGACGCCCCCTTCTGGCAGGCCGTACCGGTCACGCCGGGAGGCAGCGGCTCCACCAAGTTCGACCTCACGTTCGCGATGTGGGAGCGGCAGGACGACGACGGGGCGGTGGCCGGGCTGTACGGCGGGCTGGAGTACGCCACCGACCTCTTCGACGCCGCCACCGCCGAGCTGCTCGCCGCCCACGTCGAACGGGTGCTGCAGGCGGCCGCCGACGACCCGTCGGTACGGATCGGCGCTGTCGATCTGCTGACGCCGGCCGACCGGTGCCGGCTGGTCACCGAGTACAACGACACCGCGACCGTGGTTCCCGGGCCGTGCACGGTCCACGAGCTGATCGCCCGACGGGCGGCCTCCCAACCGGCCGCGCCCGCCCTGATCACCGACGAGGGGACCGTCGGCTACGGCGAACTGGACGCCCGGGCGGAGGCACTGGCCTCCCGGTTCCGGTCAGCCGGCGTGTGCCGCGGTGACACCGTGGGCGTGCTGCTGGACCGGGGCGTTCCGCTGGTGGTGTCGGCGCTCGCCGCTCTCAAGTGCGGTGCCGCCTACCTGCCGTTGGACCCGCGGCTACCGGAGGCCCGCATCCGGCTGATGCTGGCGGACACGCGGTCCCGGCTCGTGGTCACCGAGGCGCGGCGGGCGCAGTCCGTGCCGCAACCGGACCGCAACGTCCTGCCGGTGCTCGTCGTGGACGCTCCCGCGGACGTCACCGGGCCGGTGACGCATCCCGTCCCCGGTGACGCCGGCGCCACCGGGGACGACCTGATGTACGTGATGTTCACGTCCGGGTCGACCGGCCGCCCCAAGGGGGTCGGAGTCACCCACCGCAACGTGACCGCCCTCGCCGCCGACCGTGACGTCGCCGCCGGTGGAGCACAGCGGATGCTGGTCCATTCCGCGACCGGTTTCGACGCCTCGGTCTTCGAGATCTGGGTGCCGCTGCTGAACGGCGGCAGCCTCGTGCTCATGCGCGGGGACGGCACGGACCTCGCCGAGACCGGCCGGGCCGTCCGCGCACACGGCGTCACCGCCGCCTACTTCACGATGGGGCTGTTCCACGTCATGGCCGACGAGGGCCTGGACACGTTGCAGTTGCTGCGGGAGGTGTGGACCGGCGGGGACGTGGCCTCCCCCTCCGCCGTCCAGCGGGTCCTCACCCACTGCCCGGAAACCGTCCTCGTCCATTCCTACGGACCGACCGAGACCACCTTCGCCTCCCACAACCAGTGGTTCACCACCCGGGAGCGCACGCTGCAGGGCACGGGGACGCATCTCGGCCGCCCCATGGACAACACCCGCAGCCACGTCCTCGACGACGCGCTGCGGCCGGTGCCGCCGGGCGTGCCGGGAGAGCTGTACGTCGCCGGCGCCCACGTGGCCCGCGGCTACGCGGGCCGTCCCGACCTGACCGCAGGACGGTTCGTCCCCGACCCGTTCGCCGCGGACGGCAGCCGCATGTACCGCACGGGCGACCGCGTGCTCTGGACGCCCGCGGGGGAGCTGCGCTTCCTCGGACGCGCGGACGGCCAGGTCAAGCTGCGCGGGGTGCGGATCGAACCCGGCGAGGTCGAGCAGGCGCTGGCCGCACACCCCGCGGCCGGGCAGGTCGTCGCGGTGCTCCGCGAGGACCTGCCCGGCGACAAACGGCTCGTCTGCTACGTCGTGCCGCGCACGGGCGAGTCCGTCACCGAGGCGGAACTGCTCGCAACGGCGCGGGCCGCACTGCCCGAGCACCTCGTGCCGTCCACGGTCGTCCTCCTCGACTCCCTGCCGCTGACCGTCAACGGCAAACCGGACCGCGCGGCCCTGCCCGCGCCCCACCGACCCGGCCGGCCGGGCGAGGGCCGACGGCCCCGCAACGCCCGGGAAGAGGTGCTGTGCGGACTGTTCGCCGAGATCCTCGGCGTGCCCCGTGTCGGCATCGACGACAACTTCTTCACTCTGGGCGGGCATTCGCTGCTCGGTATCCGCCTGGTCAGCCGTGTCCGCACCGTCCTGGGGATCGAACGCAGCGTCCGCGACCTGTTCCGCTCGCCCTCCCCCGCCGGGCTGCTCGGTGCACCCGACGACGGCTCGGCCGGCGCCATGGGCGTCCTGATGCCGCTGAGCGCCCGGGGAGCTCGCCGCCCGCTGTTCTGCGTCCATCCCGGTACCGGCGTCGGGTGGGCCTACGCCGGCCTGGCCCGGCACCTGGGCGACGACCAGCCGCTGTACGCCCTGCAGGCCAGGGTGCTGAGCGAGCCCGCGCACCGGCCGGGGAGCGTCGAGGAGATGGCCGACGACTATCTGGAGCGCATCCGGCAGGTCCAGCCCTGGGGTCCGTACCGGCTGCTCGGCTGGTCCTTCGGCGGCATCGTCGCGCACGCCATGGCTGTCCGGCTGCGCGAAACGGGCGAGCAGGTCGAACTGCTCGCGCTGATGGACGTCCACCAGACCGGCCCCGGCAGTGTGTCCGTGCTGCCGCCGGAGGAGACCGCCCCGGCGGACACCGGGGACATCGGCGCCGCGGTCGAACGCATCCGCCACGAGGACCCCGTCCTCGGCGGGTTCACCAGCTCGGAGATCCGCTCCGTACTCCGGGCCTCCGAAACCCACGCCGCGCTCATGGCCCGACACGTGCCAGGCGTGGCCGAGAGCGGCGCTGTCTTTTTCACCGCCCGTAGACGGGGAGAACCGGAAGGCACCCTCGCAGCCACATGGACCCCGTTCCTGGAGGGAATCATCGAAAACCACACCGTGGAATCCGGCCACCTCCTGATGGCCGAGCAAGAACCTCTTGCGCACATCGGACGAATCATTTCCGGAAAACTCTCCGCCCTGCAGGAAAACGAGCTGAGGAGTCATTCATGAGCGACAACGTCAACCCCTTCGACGACACCGACGGCGTCTTCCACGTGGTCGTGAACGACGAGAACCAGCACTCCCTGTGGCCCGCCTTCGCGGACATACCTGACGGCTGGAGCAGCGTTTGGGGCGCGGGAAGCCGCGCGGACGCCTTGGAGTACGTCACAGCGAACTGGACCGACATCCGCCCCCGGAGCCTCGTCGCCCAGTATTCCTGACACACCCGGAAGAACGGTGAGCGTGCCGTGCCCCTCATCTCCCGAGGGGCACGGCACGTTTTTCATGCCTGTTCACAACGAGTGAAACTGCCGCTCCGTGATGCCGCCGGGACTTCCCCTCCGGGATGCCGCATCCACATATTCTCAGGGCATGAAAATACTCCTGAGCGGAACCGCTTCGGATTCCCACACCTGGAATCTCGTGTACGTGGAGCTCTTCCTGGAGGAGCTGGGGCACGACGTCGTCGCCCTGGGGCCCTGTGTGAGCCCGGAACTGCTGACGGCAGCCTGCCGCCGGCATTCCCCCGACGTGGTGGTGCTCAGCAGTGTCAACGGCCACGGCTACCGGGACGGCCTCACCGCCGTCCGCCGGCTGCGCAGCGGGACCGCGCCGTCCGTGCTGCCCGTGGTGATCGGCGGCAAGCTCGGCACCACCGGACGCCGGCAGGAGGCCGACGTCGACCGGCTGCTCCAGGCCGGCTGTGACGCCGTCTTCGGCGACGACGACCTCGACGCCCTGCGCGCGTTCCTGGCCGCCCGCGCGCACGGCCAGGTGCCGGCATGACCGCCGCCCCGCCCCCGTTCGGCTCGTTCGTCGCGGGCTGCGCCGCCGCCGGCCGACTCGTCGTCCAGCCCCGTATGGGCTTCAGCCACCCCCACTCGATGCGGACCGGCCTCGAGCGGACCAGGCAAGCCGTCGCCACCCCCGTCGGCACCCTCACGATCGACAGCTACACCCGCGTCGGCGACCTCGCCGGAGCCCGCACCGCGATCGACGAAGGCGCCGACCTCAACGGCTATCCGATCGCCACCCACTCGTCGGCCACCACCCGGGCTCTTCTCGACGGGGTGCTCGACTCCCGCTTCCCCGTCCAGGTACGCCACGGCTCCTCCCGCCCCCAGGCCATCATCCGCGCCCTCACCAGCGCAGGTCTGGACGCCACCGAAGGCGGCCCCGTCTCCTACTGCCTGCCCTACGGCCGCACCCCCCTGCGCGAATCCGTCACCGCCTGGGCCCGCGGCTGCGAAATCCTCGCCGAAAGCGCCCGGCCGGGCAGCGTCCCGCACCTGGAGAGCTTCGGTGGCTGCCTGCTCGGCCAGCTCTGCCCCCCGGGCCTGCTCGTCGCGATGAGCGTTCTGGAGTGCCTGTTCTTCGCCCAGCACGGCGTGCAGAGCGTTTCTCTCAGCTACGCCCAGCAGACCCACCCGGCCCAGGACGAGGAGGCAGTCCTCGCACTGCGCCGGCTTGCCGCCGAATTCCTCCCGGCGGACGTCGACCACCACGTCGTCCTCTACACCTACATGGGCGTCTACCCCCGCACCGAACACGGCGCGACCCGCCTTCTGGAGGCGTCCGCCCGGCTCGCGGTGCGTGCGGGAGCCCATCGGCTGCTCGTCAAGACCACCGCTGAGGCCTACCGCATCCCCACCATCGAGGAGAACGTCCGGGCCCTGGAGACCGCCGCCGCGACGGCCGCGCTCACCAGCCCCTCGCCGACCGCACCCCACGCGGCCGACGGCGAGGTGTACCAGGAGGCCCGCACCCTGGTGGAGGCCGTCCTCGGCCTCCACTCCGACCTGTCCAGCGCCCTGCTCACCGCGTTCGAACGCGGCCTGCTGGACGTCCCGTTCTGTCTGCACCCCGACAACGCGGGCGGCTCCCGCAGCGTCATCACGCCCACCGGCCGACTCCGCTGGTCACACACCGGCGGGATGCCGATCCGCCGCGACGCCCCGGCCGACGCGGCCCCGCTCACCGCCTCCGGCCTGCTCGCCGCCCTCCACCACGTGGCCGACCGTCACGACCGCGCTCCGGCGCTCCAGGGCGTCGGCTGACCGGGACGGCCCGATCGCGTCCGCGGACACCCGGCACATCCGAGCACACCGCACGATTCACCACACCGAACAGGAGACCTGCCATGGACCGGACCGCGCGAACCCACGAAGCGGCGACACCGCCCCCACTCGGCGAACACCTCCGCTCGCCCCAGCTGCGCGCCGCCATGCTCGTCCAGCAGGAAGCCCTCCACGCCGCCCGCGCCTACCTGAGAGAGCAGGGTTTCGTCGAGCTGCTGCCTCCGCTCGTCGGCCCCGTCACCGACCCCGGCGGCCGGGGCGCCAAGGCCCTGGACGTCGACTACTACGGCCACCCCTACAAGCTGATGACCAGCGCCATCCTCTACAAGCAGGCGTCCCTGCGGGGCTTCCCCAAGCTGTTCTACATCGCCCCCAACGTCCGCGTGGAACCCGAGGAGACCGCGACCACCGGCCGTCATCTCGTCGAGTTCCACCAGATCGACGTCGAGATCGCCGACGCGAGCCGCGAGGAGGCCCAGGAGATCGCCGCCGGCCTCCTGCACCACGTCACCGAGCACGTGTGGACGGCCGTCCCCGGCGTTCTCGCCGGACTCGGCCGCGAGGAGGGCGACTTCGCCGACGTCCGCAGCGGCAAGTACGACGTGTGCACCCACCACGAGGCCGTCACCCGGCTCCGGACCGCCGGTCACCCGCAGAGCCCGGACAGCGAGATCGACTGGACCGGCGAACGCCTCCTCTCCCTGGAGAGCGACCGCCCGTTCTTCATCAACGACTACCCCAAGGGCTCCCGCGGCTTCTACGACCGCGAGGACCCCGACAACCCCGGCGTCCTGCGCAACTTCGACCTGATCGCCCCCCACGGCTACGGCGAACTCGTCTCCGGCAGCGAACGTGAGTCCGAGTACGCCACCATCGTCACCCGCATGCGGGAGAGCGGCGAGAACCCGGCCAAGTACGCCTGGTACCTCAAGGAGGCCCGCGAAGGCATCCCCGCCAGTGCCGGCTTCGGCATGGGGCTCCAGCGCCTCGTGCGGTTCCTCACCGGCCTCGACGCCGCCTGGCAGGTCAGCGCCTACCCGAAGCTCCCCGGGGTGGTGGCACCGTGACCGCACTCGACGCACCCGGCCTCCCCGAACAGCAGATCCGTGCCCGCGCTCGCAACGGCACCGCCGAGATCTTCCCCGACCCCGCCGCCTACGGCACGCAACTGCTCGGCTCGGGCACCTGTGACGTCGGCGACGGCCTCGACCGTGCACGCATCGCCCCACCCGTCTTCACACCCGAACGCCTCGAGAAGCTCATCGACCTCGCCCGTGAACCGGAGTTCACCGACGTCGACCTCACCACCCGCATCGGAGGCTTCACCGCACAGCTCCCCCTGTACCTGTCAGCCTTCGGCTCCACCCGCGCAGGCAGCGGTGACCTGGCCGTGCACGCCAGCCGGCAGGCGGCCGGGCTCGGCATCCCCATGGTCATCGGGGAGAACATGATTCCGGTCCACGGCTACCGCCGCTCAGGCGACGCCGCCCGCTCCGCCCTCCTCGCCCGCGTCGAGGCGTACCTCGACGCCGCGCCCGACGGTGCCGGCGGCATCGTCGTCCAGCAGTCCACCGAGGACGCCGACTGCGAAGTGTGGAACCTCCTGTACAGCGACCCCGGCATCCGTCCTCTGCTGGAGACCGGCCGCCTCGCGTTCGAACTGAAGACCGGTCAGGGCGCGAAACCCGGACTCGGCGGCATGACCGTCGTCGAACAGGCCGAGGCCGAGCAACTCGCCCGTCGCTTCACCGTCCGCAAGGTCTTCGACGAGCAGGGGAAACGCCAGCTGCGCTGCGCCACTCCCGGAACCTTCACTGACGAGATCCTCCGCCAGCAACTCCGCTTCATGCGGAACAACTTCCCCAGGGCCCTCGCCTGGGTGAAGTTCCCCCCGGGCCGCGACATCGCGCATGCCGCCCGTACCGCCTGGACCGCCGGGGCCGAGGCCGTCACCGTCGACGGAGCAGAAGGCGGCACCGGTTGGGCCCCACGCGTCTTCCTGGACCAGGTCGGCCTCCCCCTCGCCGAGTGCCTGCGCCGCATCGGCCGCCCCGACGGCTGCCTCCTCGCCAGCAGCCGCATGTGGGAGGGCGGACGAGCCCTGCGCTCCCTCGCCGCCGGCGCCACCGCGGTCGGCCTCGGCCGCGCCGCCCTGATCGCCGTCGACGAAGACCCCGAACACGGCCTGGAACGCCTCGTGGACAGCATCGCCCTCGAACTGCGCCTGCTCATCAGTGCACTCGGCAAGTACACCGTCACCGCCCTCGGCCCCGAGGACCTGTGGTGGCCCGACTCCCACCCGGCAGGGCAGCCCCAGCACACCTCCGACCTCTTCGGAGCCATGCCGTGACCGCTTTTCGACGGCTCACCACGGGCTGCACCGTCCACGCCTGCTTCTCCCTCTCCGACATCCCCCGGGTCAGCGTGGCCACCACCACCGGCGACATCAGCTCGGTCCGGGCTGTCGCCGTACGGACACTCGCCGAGTCCGGCCGCGGCCATCTCGGCGGCCGGGTCGAACTCCGCACCCACGGCCACACCCTCCGCCGCCGCGCCGTACTCCGAGCCGCCGACCGCGCCGTCGCCCTCGCCGTCACGGCCACCCTGCGCGGCGACACCACCGGCGTCCGGGTTCCCGTCCGTCCTCACGCCTGACCCACAACACCCGCCCCGCCAGTCACCCGACTCCACAGAAGGCCGCCCCATGGAATCAACCTCCACCACCAGCGCGCCGGCTGACGCCGGACCCGGCGTCGACTGGCGCCGCGTCAGCAGCCTCGTCGCCGGTCAGGCCGCGGTACAGGGAGGAAGCTTCGCCCTCCTCATCGCCATGAACTGGACCGCCGTCGAGCTCGGCGGACGCGGCGCCGTCACCTTCGTCATCCTCGCCGCCACCCTCCCCCGGGCCCTGATGCTCCTCTTCGGGGGCGCACTCACCGACGCGCTCGGCCCCCGGGCCCTCCTCCTGCGCGCGACCACCACCCGTGTCGCCGTCCTCGCAGCGGGAGCACTGATCACCGCGACCACCGACACGCTGTGGCCTCTGATCGCCATCGCCCTCGTCGAAGGCACGCTCCTCGGCCTCACCGGACCTGCCTCCGGAGTCCTGCTGACCCGTCTCGCACCGGACGAGCACCTCGGACGCGCCAACTCGCTCTTCTCCATGGTGCTGCGACTGGCTCCCATCGCCGGAGCGCCGTTCGGGGCGTGGCTGGTCACCTTCGGCGGCCTGTCCAGCGTGATGGTCGTCGCCGCTGTCGGGTGCACCGTCTGGTTGGTCTGCGCCGCGCACGTCACCCACGGCATGGGGCGACCCGAACGCACCCGCGGTGGCCCCTCCCTGCTGCACCGCTCGGGCGACGGCTTCCGGCTCCTCGCCGCACACCCGCGGCTGTTGTGGATGTTCGTCGCCTGCTTCTGCCTGGACCTCACGTTCGTGTGGCCAGCCGAGGTCGCCCTGCCCCTGCAGGCCCACGACAAGGGCTGGGGCGTCGGAAGCGTCGCCGTGGTGCTGGCCGCCTTCAGTGTGGGCGCCCTGGTGTCCGCCGCGGCCGGCGCGGCTCTCGCGCACCGCATCCCCGCCTTCGTCAAGCAGGTGGTGACCGGGGCCGGGCTCGCGGTCGGCATGGCCGGCATGGCGCTCGTTCCCTCACCCGTCGCGCTGGCCGGCGTGGCCTGCGCCGTCGGCGTCTTCTCCGGCCTCAACGGACCGGCCCTCGTCACCGCCTACCAGCAGGCCGTCCCGGACGGCCGGATGGGCGCCGCGATGTCCGTCTTCACCCTCTCCACGATCGGCGCCGCCCCCCTGTCCCTGGCCCTGTTCAGCACCGTTTCCCTCCACCTCGGGGTGACCGGGACCTGGCTGCTCTGCGCGGGGCTGGCCTCCCTCTCCCCCGTCGCCGCGACCCGCGCCCTCCGCGCTCCGATGACGAAGCCGGACACCCCCCGGGCCGCGGGCCGCACCGCACCCGAGCCCGCCGCTCCTACTCCCCTGTGAGGCAGACATGACCGCACTGGTCTCCCGCCCCCGGCCCGAGTCCCCGGCGGGCGCCGTCCTGCTCCCCGCCCCCCTCCCACCCCTGACCGCGACCCTGCCCGGTCTGCCGTGGCCCAGCCCGGCACGACCACGACTGTGGCTCGTGACCACCGTCGCGCACCAGGAGACCGCGGCCCGGTACGCGGACCTCGTCCTCGACCCGGCCGAACTGTCCCGGGCCGCGGAGTTCCGGCGGCCCGGCGACCGTGCCACCTACCTGTGCGCGCACGTCGGGCTGCGCCGCCTTCTCGGCGCCCACCTGGACGTCCCACCACGCACCGTGTCGATGGCCCGCGCGCCGTGTCCCTGCTGCGGCGCACCCCACGGCCGTCCCGTACTGCCTGATGGGCGGCTTCACTTCTCACTCTCCCACTGCGAAGGGCTGAGCCTGATAGCCGTCGCCGCCACTCCGGTGGGCGTGGACATCGAACCGGTACCGGCACCGCACACCGTCTCGGAGGCCGCAGAGGTCCTCCACCCGGCCGAGGCGGCGGAGATCGCCAGTCTGCCCCCCGGCCGGCGGCCCGCCGCGTTCACCCGCGTGTGGACCAGGAAGGAGGCGTATCTGAAGGGCATCGGCGTCGGGCTGGGGGCCGATCCCGCTGCCGAGTACGTCGGCTCCGGCCCCGTGCCGGCCGCGCCCCCCGGCTGGCTGACGGCCGACGTCACCGTCCCGCAGGGCCACCGCGCCGCGCTGGCCCTGCGGTTGTGACGGGGTGCAGGCGTTCCGGACTGCTCCTCGGCTGCGGTGATGCGCCGACGCGCCACGGTCGTCACGCGTCATGGCGCCACCGAAGCAACATGACGTCACCGTCGAATGCCTCCTTCACCCTCGTGCGCGCTTCTTGGCGACGGGGGCGGCGCCGTGGCGGGCCGATGCGCCGTCGGACCGGTCGAGGGCCGCAGCCGCGTTGATCAGCCCGACGTGGCTGAACGCCTGCGGGAAGTTGCCGAGCAGTTCACCGGTCCGCGGGTCGATCTCCTCCGCGAGCAGCCCGAGGTCGTTGGCGAAGCCGGTGACACGGTCGAAGAGGACCTTCGCCCGGTCGGGGCGGCCGGCCTGGGCGAGAGCGGAGGCGAGCCAGAACGAGCACAGCGCGAAGGTGCCCTCGCTTCCCGGGAGTGGGTCTGTACGGTCAATCGTGTAACTCCCACCAGAGGCATCGGTTGAGTACTGACGTCACAGCGGTCGAGGAGTCGGAGCCGGCCACGGGGAAGCAGGGCCGTTCGCCGGACGAGCAGTTGATCGGTCAGCTGGTCGAGCGGGCCCGCGCAGAGGGGATCACGCTGACCGGTGAAGGTGGTCTGCTGCAGCAGTTGACGAAGACGGTGATCGAGTCTGCTCTCGAGGGCGAGATGACCGATCACCTGGGCTATGACAAGCACGATCCGGCCGGCGCCGGGTCGGGGAATTCCCGCAATGGCCACGGCAGCAAAACGGTCACCACCGAGACCGGACCTGTGCAGATCGAGGTGCCGCGGGATCGGGCCGGGACCTTCGAACCGAAGCTGGTCCGCAAGCGGCAGCGCCACATGGGCGGCGTGAACGAGATGGTGCTGTCACTGTCCGCCCGCGGGCTGACGCACGGGGAGATCTCCGCCCACCTGGCCGAGGTCTACGGAGCAAGCGTGTCGAAGCAGACCATCTCCACGATCACCGACAGCGTGATCGAGGGCATGCACGAATGGCAGAACCGGCCACTTGACCCGGTCTACCCGGTGATCTTCATCGACGCTGTGCATGTGAAGATCCGCGACGGGCACGTGGCGAACCGGCCCATCTATGTCGTCATGGCGGTCACGGTCGAGGGCACCCGGGAGATCCTCGGGCTGTGGGCCGGCGACGGCGGCGAGGGCGCGAAGTACTGGCTCCAGGTCCTCACCGAGGTCAAGAACCGCGGAGTGGCGGACGCCTGCATGGTCGTCTGCGACGGGCTGAAGGGCCTGCCCGACGCCATCGGCACCGTCTGGCCCCAGACGATCACGCAGACGTGCGTGATTCACCTGCTGCGGGGCAGCTTCCGCTACGCAGCCCGTCAGCACTGAGAGAAGATCGCCAAGGCTCTCAAACCGGTCTACACCGCCCCCACGCAAGAAGCCGCCGAAGAGCGCTTCCTGGAGTTCACCGAGACGTGGGGGAAGAAGTACCCGGCGATCATCAAGCTGTGGTCGGACGCCTGGGCCGAGTTCGTGCCCTTCCTGCAGTTCGATGCCGAGATCCGGCGCGTGGTGTGCTCCACGAACGCCATCGAGTCCGTCAACGCCCGCATCCGCAAGGCCGTCCGCTCACGCGGCCACTTCCCCAACGAGCAAGCCGCGCTGAAGTGCGTCTACCTGGCCGTGATGAGCCTCGACCCCAAGGGCACCGGCCGCAAACGCTGGACCCAGCGCTGGAAAGCCGCCCTCAACGCCTTCGAGATCACCTTCGAAGGACGACTCGCGGCAGCCCGCCGCTAACCCACCCACCAATCCAGTTACACGGACGACTGGACAGACCCGAACTCCCCGCAAGATCATCGATGGCCTCACCACCGAAGAGCGGGAAGCGGCCCCCGCCACGACCGTCACGGTCTACCAGCGCATCGTGACCGCCTTCAACGAGTACCCCGAGAAGGTATTCCGTGTCCGTGAACTGCACGAACACCTCGGCCTACCCACGGACGAGCCCTCGGTCAACGTCACCCGATCCCGCCTGGGACGTCTCGTCCGACAAGGAACCCTCGAGCAGCCCTCGCGCGGCCGCTACAAGAAACGGACTTAACGCCCTCTCAGTGAGCCGCGGTAGACGGCGACCTGTCCGTAGCCTCACAGCGGTCCTCCATCCGCAGTTTGAAGGCTCGCATGGTGCGGGACGAGAAGGTCGCGAAACCGGCCTTGCGTTCGACCTCCGGATCGCTGAGTGTCAGCGGCGCGCTGGAGACCGTTACGGGCATCGGCGCAGCCAGAGCGGGCCGCAGCCCAGGTCCAGGACGGTGCTGCCCTCGAGTGCCGGCGGCACCGGTGAGTCACAGTCGTAGAAGCGGTCCTTGGCCTCGTCGTGCACGTTCGTCAGCGCCCGCAGCAACGTGCGGTGGCGATGCATCGGCTGGGCGGCAGGCCGAGGTGCCAGGTCTGCGCAGAACTTCAGACCGTCGTAGTTCCTCGGCCGAGGCCGTACGTGGTGGTCCCGGCTTCGGGGAACGGGAGCCCGGTCCAGTGTCGGGCCTTCCCTTGGACGGCGGGTCGCGGTGACCCACTGACGGGACTGGTGTAGCCAGAAGGGAAGGCTGTGGCGGTCCCATCGGGTTCCTCCTTGTGGCAACGCCGGTGGAGCACGTCCGTCGGCTCGGCGACGGGTGAGGATACGAGCTGATGAACACGGACGACCCGAGGGTGACAGGGCGAAGCAGGGCCGCTGGGACCGCCGCAGATGGCACCCTGCGCCGTCCGGGAGGTGCCGGGCGGTGATTCTCCGGCTCGTTCTGGGCGTACTTCTGGTGGTGATGGCTCTCGGCCAGCTGTTCTCCTTCGGCACGATGCCGGACATCCTCAGCAGCTACGGCGTGACCGGTGGGGCAGCGTCGACCGCGTTGGCGGTGGCTCTCATCGCGGCCGAGTCGGTGGGCGGTGTCTGGTTCCTGGTCCGGCCGCGGTCCACGGCTCTCACGCCGGTGTGGATCTACACCGGCGTGTCCGTGTTGTGGGCGGCGCTGGCGGTGCAGGCGTACGCACGCGGGCTGGACCTCGACAACTGTGGCTACTTCGGCGTGTACCTGTCCCAGCAACTGCGGTGGTTTGTGCTGGTGGAGGACGCGCTGATGCTGCTGTACGCAGCCGTGCTGCTGCGCGGAGCCCGTCGGCACCAGGCGGACGTCCAGGAATCGGCACCGCCGGGGAAGCACCACCGGCCGTCCCTGCGTACAGGAAGGTGAGCGAGTACAGGATGGGAATACTGACCACGTTGCGGGCGCTGGAACGTGCCACGCGCCCGACCGATCCCGAGCTTGCGGACGTCCTCGAGCGTCGGTGGGCGGAGCTCCCCGATGTGGCGAGAACGCCGGGGCAGGTGCTGGGGCGCAAGGCGGTCGGCTGTGAGGGGACCCACGGGGTCTTCCCGAAGTGCAACCTCAAGTGCACCCCGTGCTACCACTCGCGGGACGCCAACCGGGTGCGGGTGGACGGCCCGCACACCCTGGAGCAGGTGAGAGCGCAGATGGCGCTGCTGCGCAGGCTTCGCGGGCCCCGGGCGCACGCCCAGCTCATCGGCGGCGAGGTCAGCCTGCTGCAACCCGACGACCATGCCGCGGCCCTGGAGGTGATGCGCGAGCACGGCCGGGAGCCGATGAGCTTCACCCACGGCGACTTCGACGAGGAGTACCTCACCGCCCTGGCACTCGGTCCTGACGGCAGGCGGCGCGTCAACCGGCTGTCCTTCGCCGCGCACTTCGACAAGTTCATGTACGGACGGCGGGGCATCGAACGGCCGGAGAGCGAGCAGGCGCTGAACCTCTACCGCAGGCGGTTCGCCGACATGTTCGTCCGGCTGCGCCGGGAGCACGGGGTGCGGTTTTTCCTGGCCCACAACATGACGGTCACCCCGGGTAATCTGGACGAGGTCGCCGACGTGGTCCGGGACTGCCACTCCATGGGCTACGGCATGTTCTCCTTCCAGCCCGCCGCCTTCCTCGGCGACGAACGGCGCTGGAAGGAGTCCTACCGTGAGGCCACGCCGGACGCGGTGTGGGCCGAGATCGAACGCGGCGCCGGCACCCCACTGGACTACCGCGTGTTCGAGAACGGAGACGTGCGCTGCAACCGTACCGCCTACGGTTTCTACGTGGGGAGGCGCTGGTATCCCGTCCTCGACGGCGGCGACCGGCGGGACCTCGCGGTGCGCGACGCCTTTTTCCGCTACTTCGGCAACACGGTCTTCAGCGGCACCCCGCCCGCTGTCCTCGCTGTCCGCCTGGTCAGGGCCGTGGCCCGGCACCCGGCCGCGGTGCCGCTCGCGGTGCGCTGGCTCGGCCGTACGGTGCGCCGGGTGGGCGTGGGGCGACTGCTGCGGAACCGCCTCCGCGTCCGGCCGGTCACCTTCGTCATGCACCAGTTCATGGACGCCGAAGACGTCGCGCCCGCATGGGAGATGATGCAGCGAGGGGAGCAGGCGGACGACCCCAGGCTGCGCGAGACACAGGAGCGGCTGACCGCCTGCCATTACGCCATGGCGCACCCGGAGGACGGCAGTCTGGTGCCCGCCTGCGTGCAGCACGCCGTGCTGGACCCGGCCGAGAACGCGGAGCTGCGCACACTCCTCCCGCTCGTCGAGGTCCGCACCCCGAAACGGGCACCGGCCGATCCACCCCACCCGCAGTGACCACAGGAACAACCGAAGGGGAGCACATGCGCATAGGAGTCATCACCGGATCCGGCAGCTACACCTGGCCGCACGAGTCCGACCGGACCGAGCGGACGGTGACCACGGACCACGGCGCCGTCACCGTGACCGAAGGCCATCTCAAGGACACCGAAGTGGTGTACCTGTCCCGCCACGGCACCGGGCACCACCAGCTGTCCCACCAGGTGCGGCACAAGGCGAACCTCGCCGCTCTGCTCGCCTGCGAGGTGGACGCCCTGGTGTCCTTCACTGTCTGCGGAGGCACGGACCCGGCCGCGCAGCCCGGATCGCTGATCGTCTTCGACGACCTGTACTTCCCCGCCAACCGGCTGCCCGACGGCAGCACGTGTACCTGGTACGACGCACCCGGCGCAGCGGGCCGCGGCCACTGGATCTTCGACCGGCCGTTCAGCGAGCCGCTGCGCCAGGAGCTGACCGCGGCAGCGACGCACACCAGCGCCCCGGTCCTGGATGGGGGCACGTACGGGCATGTGGACGGGCCCCGGTTCAACAGCCGCAGCGAAATTCGCGCCCTGGCCCAGGCCGGCGTGACGGCGGTGAGCCAGACCGCGGGTCCGGAGGCGGTACTGGCCGGTGAAGCGGAACTGCCGATGGCACTCGTCGGCTATGTCACCGACTACGCCAACGGTGTGGCACCGGAACCCGAACCGGTGGAGGCGCTGCTGGAGCGCATGACGGCGAGCACCGAGATCTTCGCGACGCTCGCCGAGCAGGCCCTCCCTGCACTGGAGACGGTCACGCCCGCCGGATTCGTCTACCGCTTCGGCTCATGAGGCCGGCCGGTGTTCCGTCGGCTCTGGTGATGGCGAAGGCGCCGCGGCCGGGAACGGTCAAGACCCGACTGCATCCGCTGCTGGGCCCGGAGGGGTGTGCCGCTCTGCAGGCCGAACTGATGCGCCACACGCTCGCGTTGACCACCGGGCACGGGCTCCGCAGCCATGTGGCCCACGCCCCGGCCGACGCGCGCGACGCGCTGGCCGCGCTGGTGCCTGCGAACGTCGAACTCCGGCCGCAGCGCGGAGGAGACCTGGGACTGCGGCTCGCAGCCGCAGTCGAGGACGTGTTCGCTTCTGGCGCCAGGCCGCTGCTGGTCATGGGCACGGACGCACCCACCCTGACCGCCGGTCATCTCACCGCCGCCCTGCAGGCCCTGGAAAGCAGCGACGTCGTCCTGGGCCCGGCGCGCGACGGCGGCTACTACCTCATCGGCATGAACCGTCCGCACACCGGGCTCTTCGCTCTGGAACCGGACCTGTGGGGCGGAGACCGGGTCTTCGCCGCCACTCGCGCCCTCGCCGAGGACGAGGGGCTGACCATCGCTGCGCTACCCGAACTACGGGACCTCGACACGCCCGAGGACGCCGCCGCACACCTCGACGCGTTCTCCGCCGGGGCCGACGGTGAGCTCCCTGCCCGTGTCGCCGCCATGCTCCGGCCCGTGGAGCGGCCTTGAACCGGTCCTCCGTCGAGAAGCTGAGCGTGTCCCTCGTCGTCCCGGTACTCAACGAGGCGGCGGCCATCGAGTCCACGCTGCGGCGGCTGCGCCGGCACTTCCCTGACTGCGAACTGGTCGTCGTGGACGGCGGCAGCGAGGACGGCACGACAGAACTGGCCCGCCCCTGGGCGAGCGTGGTGCAGGCGCCGCGCGGACGAGCCGCCCAGATGAATGCCGGCGCCAAGCTGAGCAGTGGAGAGGTGCTGTGGTTCGTACACGCCGACACGGTGGTGGACCCGGACGCGCTGGAGCAGATCCGCGCCTGCCTCGCCGATCCCCGGGTCGTGGGCGGCGGTCTGACGCTCCGCTTCGACCGCCGCACGACGGCACTGAACTATCTCGCCCGGACCTCCAACGCTCGGGCCCGCCGCCTGCACCACATCTTCGGCGACCAGGCGATGTTCGTCCGCCGCACCGTCTTCGAGGAACTGGGCGGCTTCCCTGCGCTGCCCCTCATGGAAGACCTGGAGATGTCCCGACGGCTGCACCGGCGCGGGCGCCTGTGCGTGTTGCCTGCCACCTCGACCGCCTCCGCTCGCCGCCTCCTGCAGCATGGCACCTGGCGCATGATCGCCTTCATGCAGTACCTGAAACTGCTCTACTTCGCCGGAGTCGACCCCGAACGCATCCGCCGCCGGTACGCGGCCGGCCCACCCCGGCTCCCGCGGCGCAGACGGAAGTCGACCGCCCCTCGGGGGGTTTCTCAACCATGACCGTCGACGAAGCTTCCGCGCACTCCCCCGCACCAACGGAACTCGCTGCACGCCTGGACCGCCTGCCGTGGAACGGCCTGCATACCACCATCCTCACGGCACTCGGCGCCGGCTGGCTCTTCGACTCCTTCGAAGTCCAGTTGTTCGGCAGCGCGGTGGGCCCGCTCGGCGATCACTTCAATGCCTCCGTCTTCCAGCAGAACGCAGTCCTGGCGGTCTGGCTCACCGGCATTCTTCTCGGAGCCCTGGCCGGAGGTCACCTCGCCGACCGGTACGGGCGGCGCAGGATGTTCGTCCTCACGCTCCTCTGGTACGCGGGATTCACCGCGCTGACCGGGTTCAGCCCCACACTGGACTTCGTCTACGGCTTCCGGTTCCTGGCGGCGCTCGGGGTAGGCGCCGAGTACGCCATCGTCAACACGGCCATCGCGGAGCTGATGCCTGCCCGCGTACGCGGCAAGGCGGGGGCCGTGGTGATGAACTTCTGGTCTGCCGGCGCGATCCTTGCCGGGCTGCTCGCCTACCTTCTGCTCGACGCGCTCGCGCTGAACGATGCGGTCTCCTGGCGCTATTTGTTCGTGATCGGCGGGCTGACGGCACTGGTCGTCCTCGTCTTCCGTCGCCGTATCCCCGAGTCACCCCGCTGGCTGGCCTCACAGGGCAGGTACGAGGAGGCAGAGACGATCGTCGCCCGCATGGAGGCGCGTTCCGGACTGGACCCGGGTAAAGGTCCGAACTTCGCCGGTGGAAGGGGAGATGCGGAGCACGCCCCCGCTGCCGCGTCTCCCGGCGGTCGGCGGGCGCTTGCGGAACTGCTGCGCCACCACCGTGGCCGGCTTGCCCTCGGTTCGGTGCTCGACCTGGCTGAAGCCTTCGGCTACTACGGCATCTTCGCGCTGCTGTCGGTGGTCGTCCTCGAGGAAGTGCATATCGGCCACGCCCAAGTGCCGTTCTTCTTCATCGTCGGCAACGTCGGCGCGCTCGCCGGCGGCCTGGCGATGTCCCTGGTCTTCGACCGGCTCGGCCGCCACTGGACCGTGGCGGTCTCCTACACACTCGCCGCAGCCGGTGTCGGCCTGCTCGCCTGGGCCACCGCGAGCGGGAGCGCACTGTGGGTGACGCTCGCCTTCGTCGCCGCGAACGGCTTCGCCACCGCCGCTTGGACCACCGCCTACCCGACCTTCACCGAACTCTTCCCCACCCATCTGCGCGGCGCCGGTGTCGGCTTCTCCGTAGCCGTCGGCCGCGTGGGCGCCATCGTCGGCACGCTCCTGTTGCCGGGCTTGGCAGCCCAGATCGGCGCCACCGCCTCCTACCTGCTGGTGGTCGCCTGCTGGTTGGCCGGAGTCGTGGCGATTGGCGTCTTCGCGCTGCGAGGCGGCGTCGAAGCCGCCACTCGTCCTCTGGAGTCGCTGACCGCCACCCCTACCTGAGCCAGTGAACCGAACTCCCGCACCCTCTTGGAGAACCCTCATGCGGATCGCAGTATGCGGCGGCCCCTACGGCAACCCGTACGCCCTGCAGGCATTCGTCGACGACGCCCGTACCCATGGCGCCGAACGGCTGTACTGCCTGGGCGACCTCGGAGGATTCGGCGCCGAGGTCGACGCCCTGTGGCCGATCCTCACCGACAACGGCGTGGAGTGCATCGCCGGGAACTACGACGTGGCTCTCGCCCGTGGCGACACCGACTGCGGCTGCGGTTACCGCGACCCGAAGGACAACGAGTACGCCCAGCTCGTCTACGACCACACCCTCGCCACCACCGGCCGCGACTTCGCGGCCTGGATGGGCATGTTGCCCACCGAGCATCGGGAGACCCTCGACGGCACCGACGTGCACATGGTGCACGGCTCCACCCTGGCGCTCAACGACTTCTGGTGGGAATCCCTGCCCGAGGACCAGCACCGGCAGCGCACCGAGGTCAGTGGCGCGGATGTGGTGCTGTGCACGCACAGCGGGCTGCCCTGGCAGCGCCGCGTCGGCGACGCACTCGTGGTGAACGTCGGCGTCGTCGGCAAACCGGCCAACGACGGACGCCGCGACGTCTGGTACGCGATCCTCGACCTCGAAGCCGGACACGCCCGGGCCGAACTCGTCCCGCTCGCCTACGACTGGCGCGCCCAGGCCCGCTCGATGCGCGAAGCCGGGCTTCCCGCCATCTTCGCCGAGACCATCGAGACCGGCTGGTGGACCACCTGTCTGGAGATCCTGCCGCCCGCCGAACGCTCCCGGGGCCGTTTCCACCTCTACCGCAGCACGCTCCCGAACGGATTCCAGCCCACGGACGACGGCTGGGGCCCCGTGGGCTCCGCCCCGCAGGACAAGGCGGACGACCGGCCCGTCATTCCCCTGTTCGGCAGCCCGTACTTCCCGACCCGGCTG
>KI547040.1:149476-152160 GCA_000497405.1 Streptomycetaceae bacterium MP113-05
GCAACCTCGCCTGCGACTACTGCGCCGTGGCCTCCTCACCCCGAGCAGTACCGCGCAGCCTGCCCGCCGACACCCTCCACGCCCTGGTCGACGAGGCCGTCGCCGCAGGATTCACCGAGCTCTACCTCACCGGCGGCGAGCCCTTCCTCCACCCCGACATCGTCGAACTCCTCGACCACGCCGCTGCCCAGCTGCCCACCGTCGTCATGACCAACGCCATGCTGCTGCGCGGGCGCCGGGCCGAAGGTCTCACCGACCTCGCCGGACGCAAGCTCACCCTCCAGACCTCCCTGGACGGCGCCACGGCCGCCACCCACGACCTCCACCGAGGAGCCGGGTCCTGGCAGCGCACCATGGACGGCATCCGCCACCTCATCGACCTCGGACTGCCGCCACGCGTCGCCCTCACCGAAACACGGGAAAACTCAGCCGAGATCCCCGCCGTCGCCGAGCTCCTGAACGGACTCGGACTACCGGCCGACCACTTCGCCGTACGCCCGCTGCTACGCCGCGGCTTCTCCGACCAGGGTGAGGAGATCGGCGAGGACAGCAGCATCCCCGAACTCACCGTCACCGCCGACGGGCTGCACTGGCACCCCGCCGGCGCCGACCTGGGCACCAGCCCCGACCTGTACCTGGCTGCCGCCGGAACCCCGCTGGAACGCGGCAAGCAGCTGGTGACCGAACGCTTCTTCGCCGCCCGCCTCACCGACGGCAGCCTCCCCCGCCCCGTGCACTGCGCCGTCTGACCATTCCGCACCACCCGCCCCTCACGTCCACCTCGTCTGCAGAAGGGCACACGCCATGAGCGATGCACCGCACGTCGCGGTCCTGGGCGCCGGTCCGGTCGGCCTCGACGCCGCGCTCGCCTGCGCCGCAGCCGGCCTGCCGTTCACCGTCTACGAAGCCGGGTCCTCCGTGGCTCGGCACGTACGGTCCTGGGGCCACGTGCACCTGTTCACCCCGTGGGACCTCAACGTCTCCCGCCGGATGGCGCACCACCTCGAGGCCGCAGGCCGACCCGTCCCCTCCGGCGCAGAGCCGCCGACGGGCCACGAACTGGCCACGCATCTGCTGGACGCCATCGCTCAGCTGCCCGCTCTCACCGGCCGCATCCGGCTGCGCACCCGCGTCCTCGGCGTGGCCCGCAGCGGGCTGCTCAAGCACGAACACATCGGCTCCGGAACCCGGAAGGCCGCCCCCTTCCGGCTGCTACTCGACGGCCCCGACGGCGAACACACCGCCCACGCGGACCTCGTACTCGACTGCACCGGCACGTACTCCCACCCCAACACTCTCGGCGACGGCGGGGTCCCCGCCCCGGGCGAAAGGGCCCTCGACCACCGCATCGTGCGCACCCTGCCCGACCTGGGCCGGCCCGATGCCGCGAACCGCTGGGCCGGCACCGTGCTCCTGGTCGGCGCCGGAAAGTCCGCCCAGACCGCCGCCCGTGACCTCGCCGCGCTCCCCCGCACCCGCCTGGAATGGATCGTGCGCGATCCGCACCCCGGCTGGGGGGAGGTCGCCGACGACTCGCTGCCCGGACGACAGCATCTGGTCGACACGTCCCGCGCTCTTGCCTCGGGCACGCACGACCGCGTGACGGTGCGTGCCGGCGCACGCGTCGACACGCTGCACCCCGGTGGCGACGGGGTACGGGTCACCCTCCACACCACCACCGGCCCGGTCACGCTTCAGGCCGACCACGTGCTCGCCCTGACCGGGTACACCGGCGACCCGGCTCTCTACCGGCAACTGCAGGTCCACGAGTGCTACGCGACCGGAGCACCCATGAACCTCTCCGCGACCCTGCTCGGCTCTGCAGGCGGCGACTGCCTGGCCCAGCCGCCGGCCGGACTGGACGCCCTCCGCAGCCCGGAACCGCACTTCTTCGTCCTCGGCGCCAAGTCCTACGGCCGCCTGAACACCTTCCTGCTGCGCGCGGGATACGCCCAGGTCGACGAGGTGGTCACGGCATACGCACAGCCCGGCATCCCAGCACCAGCGACACCGTGAGCAGCACCAGCGTGAGCGGATAGAAAACCGGTCGCAGCGGCAGCACGAAAGGCAGCGCCGCGGCCGCCACACCCGTGCCCACGGCGAGCAGGAAGGCCGGCACACAGCACGCGAACCCCAACAGGAACACGGGCAGCACCCCCCACAGCCGGGCCAAGCCACGGGCACGCGGAACGCGGCAGGCAGCCTCGTCCCGCGCCGTCAGCGCCACTGCGACGTTCGCGCCTGCGACCACGGCCACCAGGGCACCGAGCAGCACATTGAGGGGGCTGAGGAACAGCGCGGCGTACGGGGTGCGCAATGCCAGCACCGGCTCGAACAGGTAGGGGGCGCGTACGCTCCACAGCTGCTCCCACGCGGTGGTGAGGAACGGGGTGCCGGCCCAGCGTCCGGACGCCGAGAACACCAGATCCCCGATCGCGGCCAGGTAGCCGACCAGCAGAACAGCGGCCACGATCGCTCCGGCCCGGCGCCGTCGCCGCACCGCAAGGGCGAAACGGAGCTGCCGCGGGGTGGCCGCGAGGGCGCGGACTGCGCCGTCCCAGCCGTCGCCGACCCGCGCGAGGGCGGACGCCGCACGGTTCACTCGAGTACCTCGGTGTCCGGGTAGAACGCATACCAGGCGAACCACATCGCGTCGAAGGCGGTCGTCGCGCTGCTGCCACGGC
>KI547040.1:152170-153723 GCA_000497405.1 Streptomycetaceae bacterium MP113-05
CGCCGGTATCGACGCGGGCCGTGCCCAGCCTTCGGTCCCACCGGGCGGTCACCGCGGTGCCGCCCAGCTCGGCCCGTACGCTGCCTGACCGCTCGATACGGTCCTTGGAGATCGCCAAGCGGTGCCCGCCTGCCCGGACGGCGACCACCACGTCCTTGTCGCCGAAGCGTGCGCGCGGGTCGCGCTCCAGCACGGGGAACAACGTGCCGCTGTCCACGTAGTAGCCGCCGGGTGGGGTGTAGGAGCCGTACGGGTCGCTGCCGTAGTCCCGCACATGGCCGGTGTCGATCGACAGGACCCGTGTGCCGGGACGTGCTCTGCGCCAGTCCTTCCAGGTGCTCCATACCAGCGGGGTGGTGGCGAGCCGCTGCCCCTTGCGCCTGCCGTCGATGGCGGTGCCGGTGATCTGGGGCCAGCGGGAGTCGGTCTGCCGGTCGTACATCACCAGGTTGGAGTTGACCAGGCCGCCGGTCGTGCCGAAGGTGAGGGCACTGCCGTCGGGCGGGCCGGTGAAGGCGATGGCGGTCCCGGTCAGCGGGCAGTAGGTGACGATCAGCGGCGCACCGCCCACCGTGTCGTTGACGATCTCGTGCCACACGAGCACCAGCTGCGGATAGGCACGGGGGTCTCCCGGCCGGTCCAGGCAGAAGACGGGCTGGTCGTCGGAGAGGAAGTCCACCTGCCCGGCGGGGACGAACCGCGGTTCGTCGATGGCGGGGATGCCGTCCTTTCCGGGCCCTGCAGAGACGACGTTCGCGGCGAGCCGTTCCAGCGACGGTGGTTCCCCCGAAGCCTTCGGGCCCGCTTCGTCTCCCGTGCCGCCGAGCAGGGCACGCAGGCCGTAGGCCCCGCCTCCTGCTGCCAGCACCGCCAGGCCCCCGATCACTCCGGCGCCTTTGAGTACCTGCCGCCGGTCCGGCCCCTTGCTCGTGCGAGGTTGCTGTTCCATGGCGCACCGTCCCGGTCCTTCGCGGATGCCTGCACGGGAAACCCGGGCGACGGCAGCGGTTCTTCCACTCCGACCGTGCAGCACCTACTGCGTGGACAGCCGGACAGCGCGTGTGCCGGCCGGGGGTCAGCGCCGGAGCTTCCTCCGCAGTGCCAGCAGGGCGCCGATGGTGCCCTGCCGGCGCGCAAGCCGGGCGTAGACGTCGGTCAGCGCGGCGTGCCAGGGGCCATCGGCGTACGTGGGGTACGGGTGGACGGTCCTGGCGTACTGCGAGGGCGTCCAGCCGAGCCGTACCGCCGTCGCCAGGTGCGCGATGGTCTCCCCGGCCCGTGGCGCCACGACCGTCGCGCCGATGATCTTCCCACGCGGGCTGAGCACCAGGGTGGTGAAGCCCGCCGTGCGGCCGTCGGCGACTGCGCGGTCGACCCGGTCGTGTTGCAGGGAGACGACTCGCACCTTCTCGCCCCGCCGGGCGCGTGCCTCGTCGGCGGTCGGCCCGACCCGGGCGACCTCAGGGTCCGTATAGGTGACCGCGGGCACCGCGTCGTCATCGATCCGGCGCCGCACGCCGAGCAGCGCGTCCGTGGCGGCGGCCCCCCCTTTC
>KI547040.1:153733-169134 GCA_000497405.1 Streptomycetaceae bacterium MP113-05
GCACGCCCCCCAGGTGGGTGAAGGCGGACCGACCGGTGACGTCCCCGGCCGCATAGATGTGCGAGTTGCTCGTGCGCAGCCGGGTATCGACCTGGACGTCGCCGCGGTCGGTCAGTGCCACGCCGGCCACCTCCACGCCGAGTCCCGCGGTGTCGGCACGACGCCCGGTGACGGCGAGCAGGGCGTCGTAGGGAACGGGGCCTCCCGGCCCGTACAGGGCGCCATCGTCGACCTTTTCGGCCCGATAGCCCGTCAGCACGGTGGCGCCCTCTTCCTCCAGTCGCTCGCGTACGGCCTGTGAAGCGCAGGGCTCCTCTCGTGGCAGCAGCCGGTCCATCGCTTCGGCCACGGTCACCTTCGCACCGAGCCGGGCGAATGCCTGGCCCAGTTCGCATCCGATGGGTCCACCTCCCAGCACCACCAATCGTCCAGGAAGTTCGGCCTGCTGCCATACGGTGTCGCTGGTCAGCGGATTGGCCTCGGCCAGGCCGGGGATCGGCACCAGGGCCGGGGACGAGCCGGTGGCGATCACCGCGTACCGGAAGGAGACCTGCCGGTCGCCCACGGCGAGGGTGCGCGGCCCCGTGAACTCGGCCGGACCATAGGCGACTTCCACACCGAGCGGGCGGAGTGCCTCGGGCGAATCGTGCGGTTCGATCGCCGCGATCGCCTGCCTGACGTGGATCATGGTCGCCGGGAGGTCGGCGGCTCCGGAGACGGCCGGGAACCCATAAGCGCCGACGCGGCGGCCGGCCTGGACCTCCGCCGCCGCATGCAGCAGCGCCTTACTGGGCACACACCCCGTCCACAGGCAGTCACCGCCCAGCCGGTCCCGCTCCACCAGGAGGGTGCGCGCGCCGAATCGTCCGGCGGTACGTGCCGCCGTCAGTCCGGCGCTGCCGCCGCCGATGACCACCAGGTCGTATGCGCTCATGATGCGGGCATTCCTCCGGTCCAGGGTTCGGGACGCCGACACGTGCGACCCGATCGGTACGCACGGGGAACCCCCGTGCGCGGCCTCCGCCTTCCATCCAACCGGCTTCGGGCCAAGAGCGCCCGTCACTGAACCGGCCCGGCTCCACACCCTCGGCGCGTCCCGGGGAATGCCACATCTGTCGATGCGGGTTTCCGCCGTGGCGACTCGGTGGGAGAAGATCGGCGGGGCTTCCCCCGTACGGAGAGCCCTCCCCTCGGGTCACCCTGCTCACACCCCCGCGGTCGCCCGCCGGAACCGTGCAGACACCGAAGGTCAGCAGAGAAAGAGGAAGACCGCGATGGACGAGCAGCAATGGCGGTGCTACATCGCCGCCTATCACGGCGCCCGGCCGGGCATCACCGAACGGTTATTCCAGCAGGCCGACTCCGACCCGCACGCATGGCTGGCCGAATCTCTTCTGCCGGCGCGAGGCACGGTGCTCGACCTCGCCTGCGGTACGGCGCCCACCCGCCCACTGCTGCCGGACGCCAACTGGATCGGCGTCGACTCCTCCGAGGAAGAACTCGCCGAAGCCGCCGTGCGGCAGCGCGGGCCGCTGTTGCGCGCCACTGCCGACGCCCTGCCCATCGCCTCCGGAAGCATCGGAGCCGTCAGTGCGGCGATGTGTCTGCCCGTCCTCACCCCGCTGTCGCGTGTCCTGGAAGAGATCCGACGTGTTCTTCAGCCAGGCGGCACGCTGGCTGCACTGGTCCCCGCCCAGTCGGGCCTGTCCCTCTCCGGGCTGCTCGGCTGGGGCCGGGTGATGCTCCCCCTGCGGACGCTGCACCAGCCGTGGCCCAATCCGCAGGCCCGCGACGGACTCTCCGCACTGCTGGGTGAGTCGGGCTTCCGCGTCCGCTCCGACGAACGCCGGGTCTTCGCCCTCCGCATCGAAACAGATCACGCCGCGGCCCTCCTGATCGACGCCCTCTACCTGCCGCACGTCACGCCCGAGCGGACGGAGGCCGCCCAGCGTTTTCTCGCCTACTGGGCGCGCCCGGGACGGCGGCTGCAGCTGCCCCTGCGCCGGGTCGTCGCCGAGCTCGCCGACCCTCGGCCCACCTGAACACAGCTGAAGACAGGAGCACGTGAGCCACCGAGCTGCACCCTCCCCAGCCACCGGGACGTCCGAGGCGACTGCTGCCCGCGGGCACAGTGTCACGCGGGCAGCAACTCGGTGGACGGTTCCGGGCCTTGGACCGGCGGCGTACTGTGTGCGATCGAGCCGACGGCGTCCGGGAGGACGCCTGGGCGTCAGCTTTCGAGCGGCGGGGCGGCGGGGACGTCGAGGTCGGTGCGGACGTAGTGGTTGAAGTAGTTGGTGTAGAGGTTCACGGCGACGTGCGCGAAAGCCTCGGTGAGCTGCTCCGGAGTCCAGCCCATCGCGACGGCGGCGTCCCAGGTGGTGTCGGAGACCTCACCGACGTCACCGGCGATCTCGCGGACGACGGCGAGCAGCGCGCCCAGTTCCGGGTCGAAGTCGTCGCCTCGGCGGATCGCCACCGCCTGCTCGTCGGTGAGCCCGGCCGCCTTGCCGCCCATGGTGTGTGCAGCCTGGCAGTAGGAGCAGTCGTCCACTGCTCCTACTGCCAGTGCGATCGCCTCCCGGGTCCGGGAGTCGAAGGTGCCGTGCTCATCGAGCGCGGCGTTTATCGCCGCGTATGCCGCCAAGACGACCGGCGAGTGCGCCATCTCCCCGTGTATGTTCAGCACCTTGCCGAACTTCTTCTCCAGCAGACGAAGCGTCTCCTGGCTCGTCTCGGGGGCGGTATCGACGGTGTGCACGGGAATCCGGGGCATGCGAGTCTCCTTCTGGAGCGTGGTCGTGTGGTTGTCGCCGGGGAACCCAGTGGGCGGATGGCTGTATTCCGCTTCGGTGCCGTTGTTCCGAACAGTGTTGTCGACGTGCCCCGCCGGTAGTCGCCGTGTGGTGCGGGCCGTCTACCGGCGGGCGGGCTGCCGCTGCTTGGCAACGCCGCCAGGCGGCGACGGGAGTGATGCGGCCAGTCCGGGGTAGCGGCCTTGGTACGTCGGCAAAGGAGTTCAAGAAGTCCGGAGATGGAGTCCGGGTCATCTTCGACGCCGCTGGAACCAAGTGGCCGGGGACTCTCGCCAGGCGCAAGCGTCTCGCGCACAACGTGCATCAGGCGGTGCCGGACGTGGTCGCGGGCGCCTGCGGCTACTGCGCCAGGGTGTTCGAGGCCGAGTGCGGTGTGACGAGCGCCCAGGTCCATGTGCTCGACGAGTGCGAGGGGCACCCCAGCATGCGCAGCCTGGTGTCCGAGGGCTACCAGGTCATCTCATCACCTTCTGAGCGGGCCGGGGGACTCGCCGGCAGGCGTCACCGCTTGTTGGCCGGCTTCTTCTCCCGTGTACCTTCGACGGTCACGCCGTTCCAGAACGCCACATGGTTCTTGATGCGGCGGGCGAAGGGTGAAGGGTGCGGGTAGTACCAGGCGGCGTCGGGGTTCGGTTGGCCGCCGGTGCTGACGGTGTAGTAGCGGGCGACGCCCTTCCATGGGCACAGGGACCGGGTGGGGCTGTCACTGAAGTACTCGCGGTGCAGTGATTCCGGGGGGAAGTAGTGGCTTCCTTCGATCACTTTGGTGCGGGGTGTCTCGGCGATCACTGCGCCGTTCCAGATCGCGCGCATCATGGCACGGAGCTCCTCATCCATCGGGGGTTGGGCGGTCCGCGAAGGGCGGACCTTCGGGCACGGTCAGGGGCGGGGGCCATCACTCCTGGCCGTGGTCGGTGGGGCGGTGAGGCGGTCGGCGAAGCGGCGCAGCCGGACTTCGGCCAGCTGGACGGGGCCGCGCTGGAGGCCCGTCCGCAGGGACTGCTTGATCAGGTGCAGCGTTTCGGCCTGCTCACTGCATGTCCAGCAGCGTGCCAGGTGCGCGACGAAATGGGCGCGGCGCGTGCCGGCCAGCTGATCGTCGACGTAGGGTTCAACGAGGCCACGCAGCCGCAGATGGCGCAGCGCCTCCCGGCACTCGGCCCAGTTCTGCCGCGATCGCCGCAAGCTCGTCGCCTTCATACATCCGGAACCCGTCATGAGACGCGGCACATTCCACGGGGTTGCGGCGCTCGCCCGTCCTGCGGCGGCTGCCTCGGTCACCTGGTAGCCGGTGGCCTGCCTCGTCGCGTGGGGGGTGGATAGCGCGGCGCGCCGTTCCGCGAGGGCGGGAGGGACGGCCGCGAGGTTGAGCGCCGCTGCTGCGGTGCACCGGGACCAGATCCGCCGGTCAGGCGCAGGTCGTCGCCGGCTCGCTCGGCTGCCGGAGAGGAAAGGCGTCCGATGCCCTTTCGCCCCGGGCATGCCCGAATGGCGGAGACGCCGCGTGGTTGGCTGCCCGCCTCTCTCCTTCGCCTTCACACGACTGGGCTGCGGCACGGGTGCCCGCAGTTTCGGGTGCCGACACGGCGGGCTTGCCGGACGCGCTACGGCCTGCCCGTGTCTGCTTGCGCGATGGCCCAGGCGGCGTTGACCAGGCCGATATGGCTGAACGCCTGCGGAAAGTTGCCCAGCATCCCGCCAGAGGCGGGGTCGGCCTGCTCGGCGAGCAGGCCCAGCTCGTTGGCGCACGCGGCGGCGCGTTCGAAGGTGGCACGCGCGGCGTCCAGGCGGCCGGCCAGCGCCTGGGCGTGTGCGAGCCAGAACGTGCACAGCAGAAAGCTGCCTTCGCCTCCGGCGAGCCCGTCGACTGCTGTGGTGGTGAGGTACCGGTGGACCAGTCCGTAACCGTCGGTCAGGTGTTGGGCGATGGTGTCGATGGTGGCGAGAACGCGTGGGTCGTCAGCGGGCAGGAAGCCGGTGATCGGCAGCATCAGGGCGGAGGCGTCCAATGCGGTGCTGTCGAAGGACTGGGTGAAGGCGCCTGCCGCATCGCTCCAGCCCCGGTCCAGAATCGTCTCGCGGATCTCCGCGCGCACCCGGCGCCACTCCTGAGCACAGCCGGCGGCGTCGATGCGGTCGGCGAGCCGCAGCGCCCGGTCCAGTGCAACCCAGCACATGAGCTTGGAGTAGAGAAAGTGCCGTGGCTCGGCGCGTATCTCCCAGATCCCGTGGTCCGGCTCGGTCCACACCTGAGCAGCGGCGTCGGCCAGGCCCGCGAGGAAGGCCGGCAACTCGGGGCCGACGGCATCCAGCTGGTCCTCGAAGCGGACGGCCGTGTCCACGAGCTCGCCGTACACGTCCAGTTGGGGCTGATTCCAAGCGCCGTTGCCGATCCGTACCGGCCTGCTGCCGCCATGACCCGACAGGTGCGGGAGCTCACGCTCCGTCAGGTCGTGTTCACCACCGATGCCGTACATGATCTGCAGCCGGGAGCGTGTCCAGCTGGTGGCGGACGCGGTGGTCATGAACGAGAGGAACTCGTCGGCCTCGTCCGGGCAGGCCGCGACCCACAGGGCATCCATGGTGAAGGCGGCATCCCGCACCCAGGCGTATCGGTAGTCCCAGTTCCGCTCACCACCGGCCTCCTCGGGCAGTGAGGTGGTGGCGGCGGCGATGATCGCTCCGGTGGGCTGGTAGGACAGCGCCTGCAGGACCCGGCCCGAGTGGTGCACGAGTTCAGGCCACGTGCCGGATCAGCAGGTGCGGGGCGGAGGCACCGAGCCGGTGCGGGTCGTCCCACGGGCCGGTGGCGAGCGCATCGGTGACCGTGAGAACGCCGGCGGCCGTGCGGAACTCCGTACGCAGCACCATCGTGCCGTCCAGGTATCCGCGAGAGGTCCGGGCCTGCCCTGCGGGTCAGATCGTCCAGTTGCCTGCCCGTCGAGCAAGGCGGCGAAGACGGCGGGGCTGTCGAATCGTGGGAAGCACAGCCAGTCGACCGCCCCTTCCTTGCTGACCAACGCGGCGCTGTGGCGGTCGGACAGCAGCCCGTAGTCTGCGATGGGGGTTGGCGCCATACACCTCACCGTCCGCGGGAGCGTTGTGGTGAGCGGCGCACCGCATACGTCAGTTCGGCGGTCGTCGACGCGTGTGACCGCCGGTACTGGATCATGCCCATCAGCCGGGCCATGGCGTACATGGGTGGCGCCACCCGCTTAAGATCGCGCTGCACGGTTGGTCCGGACTGGGCCGGCGCCGTGGCCATGTCCACGATGCCGCTCGGAGTAGGGAGGTACCGGGCATGCGCTGGCTGACGGCTTCCGACATGTTTGGCCGGCAGGAATCCCCAGGCCGGGTGCAAGGCCGGCGATCGCTCCACGGCCGGCAGGCCGCCCACACCGAGCGGGCGGAGCGCGGGGGCTCCGGCTCGCGTGCGGCATGTGGGACGTATGCGTATGCGTCGCCCTGCTCTCTCGAACAGCCACGGCTCTCACCTTCTCCTCAGAGGAAGTGGGCGCCCACCAGCTCATTCGAGAGGGCAGCGCCGTTTCTGTGACGGCTGCACGTCCAGCAGAACATCTTCCACCGTCGCTCGCACCCGGGGAGGGGTGCAGAGTGCGACCGCGCCCGCTCTGGCCCGCTGAGGGAAGCCGCCGTGGATCGCACCGGGTTACCAGCACAGGAAGCGGTGGGTCCCGTTCCCTGAAAGGCAAGTGAGAACGGTGGAGTGTGCCTGCTGCCGGCACTTCTGGCAGGTCTGGCGGGACCGTGGCCATGACGGTGGTGATGGTGATGGGCCGGATGATGGGCATGACATCGATGGAGATCGCGCTGATCAGTGGCGGGATGATGACCGGCGACGAACGCCGCGCCCGGATCCTGGGCATGGTCGTCCACCTCGTGGTCATGGGCACCGTCGTGTTCGGGCTGCTTTACGCGGCACGCTTCCACGGGACCGACCCGGCCACCTGGCTTGCGGGACAGGTGATCGGGCTCGTCCACGGTCTCGCGGTGGGCGTGATGGCGATGCCCGTGATGGACGCGGTCCACCCGCGGACGAGCGGGACCGGAGGGGGGTTTCCGGCTGGACGCACCGGGCTTCATGGGTGGCGGGTACGGGCAAAGGCACGCCGGTGGGCCTGCTGGTCGGCCACCTGCTCTACGGCGTAGTGGTCGCCCTGGTCTGCGCCGCCCTGGTGTGAACCCGTTCGCCGCGGGGGGCGAAACCAGGGTCCGGGGTACGCGTGGGGAATACCCATGATGAGCGAGAAGGAGTGGCGCAATGGCACAGGACACCGATGTCGTGGTGATCGGCATGGGAGTGGGCGGCGAGCACGTCGCCGGGCGGCTGACCGACGCGGGGCTGGACGTCGTCGCCGTGGAGGCGGAGCTCCTCGGCGGTGAGTGCCCGTACTGGGCGTGCATCCCCAGCAAGATGATGATCCGAGGCGGGAACCTGCTCGCCGAGACCCGCCGCGTTCCCGGCATGGCCGGACAGGCCACCGTCGCGCCGGACTTCGGTCCGGTCGCGGCACGCATCCGCGACGAAGCGACCACCGACTGGGACGACCAGATCGCCGTCGACCGGTTCACCGACAAGGGCGGAACCTTCGTGCGGGGGCACGGACGGCTGACCGGCCCCGGCCGGGTCGAGGTCGACGGACAGGAGTTCGCAGCCCGGCGCGGGGTGGTGCTCGCCACCGGTAGCGCCCCGCAGGTCCCGCCGGTTCCCGGCCTGGCGGACGTGCCCTTCTGGACCAACCGCGACGCTGTATCGGTCAAAGAACCGCCCGCGTCGCTGCTCGTCCTGGGCGGCGGCGCCGTCGGTCTCGAGCTCGCCCAGGTCTTCGCTCGCTTCGGCACCAGGGTCACCCTCGTCGAAGCCGTGCAGCGACTGGCTCCCGCGGAGGAACCCGAGGTCGGTGACCTGCTCGCCGACGTGCTGCGTGCGGAGGGAGTCACGGTCCGGACCGGGGCGACGGCCACCGGGGCACGCCATTCCGGTGCCGCCTTCCACCTCTCCCTCGAGGACGGCGAGGAGGTGAGCGGCCAGCGCCTGCTGGTGGCCACCGGCCGGCGCCCGCGGCTGAAGGGCCTCGGCCTTGAGACCGTCGGCCTCGACCCCGACGCCCGCGCCCTGGACGTCGACGGTCGGCAGCGGGCCGCACCTGGGGTATGGGGCGTGGGCGACCTCACCGGACGCGGACTGTTCACCCATGTGGCGATGTACCAGGGAGAGATCGCAGCGCGCGACATCCTCGGCGAAGGGGGCCCGGACGCCGACTACCGCGCCCTGCCCCGGGCCACCTTCACCGATCCCGAAGTCGGCTCCGTGGGCCTGACCGAACATCAGGCCCGGGAACAGGGCCTGCGCGTTAGGGCCGGCGTCGCGCAGCTGCTGTCCTCCACGCGGGGCTGGATCCACAAGGCGGGCAACCAGGGCCTGATCAAACTCGTCGAGGACGCCGACCGTGGCGTCCTGGTCGGCGCCACCTCCGTGGGGCCCGCCGGAGGCGAGGTCCTCTACGGCCTCGCCGTCGCCGTACAGGCCGAGGTCCCGGTCGACGGCCTGCGGCACATGATGTACGCCTACCCCACCTTCCACCGCGCGGTGGAAGACGCCCTCAACGCCATGCCCAACGGCTGAGCCGAAGGCCCCGTTCGCGTGCCGCGCCAGCCGGCACGCGGTGTCGCTCCCCGTCACTGAGCCGCCGCAGCACAATCCTCCTACTCCTCCTCCGTCAGCGCCGGCGTCCGGGTTCCGTCTTGAGCGGGCGGACGTCGTCGCCGCTGTGTGGATCGCGGCGGCGTGCTGTGACCCACACGGCCACACCGAGCAGGATGAGCGCACCCACGGCCGCCGGGATCGCCGTAGGAGGCAGGCCGTCGAGCCACCTCGTCACGGCGCTCCCTCCGCCCGACCGGTTGCGGCATGCAGTTCGCCAGTTCAGCGGCCGGAGGGGGAGGGGCGTCAGCCTTCGGCTCCTCGGGTTGCCTCTCCTCCCTCACCCGGCTTCTGCCCATCGCGCAGCAGCGAGGCACCGAATCCGCGCAGGCGCTCGAGCGCCTCTGCGTCCGGGGTTCCCCGGCGGGCCAGCGCCCTCTTGATCTCGTGGTAGGTGGCCGCCTCCAGTCCGCACCGGCGGCAGTCCTCCAGATGGCGGGCCACCCGGCGGGCGGTGACCTCGTCGGCTTCGCCGTCCAGGTAAGCCTGGAGGACCCGGGTGACCTGCAGGCAGTTCATCCGGCGCTGTGCGGGATCACGCCATTGCCACAACCGGGGGTTCATCGCATACCTCGCTTCGGAGCCAGACCGGCGCCCGCCAGGCGCACCCTTATCCGCTTGCGTGCCCGGTGCAGCCTGCTCATCACGGTGCCTTCCGGGACGTCCAGCAACTGCGCGGCCTCCTCGTAGCTCAGGCCGTCGATGTCCACCAGACGTACGACCTGCTGGTGTTTGAGCGGCAGAGCGGCAAACGCGGCCTCGACGACCTCGTCAAAGACCTCGCCGACCACCACCTGCTCGGGCGTCTCCTCCGGCCCCGACGGGGCCTCGGCCAGGCGGTCCAGATCGGCGTCCGGATCATCCAGCAAATGAGGCCGTCGCCTGCGGTTCCGGTTGATCTCGGCCCGCCGCATGATCGTCAGTAGCCACGCCCGCGGGTGCCGGCCGTCGAAACGTTCGACCGACTTGTAGGCCCGCAGCAGTGTTTCCTGCACCAGATCCTCAGCATCGGCCTGCTGTGCCGTCAGGGTCATCGCCACCCGCAGCAGGACCTCCACCTCCGGCAGGACATACCGGGCGAAGGCCCGCTGGCGCTCCTGGTCCGCGTACGGGTCCGGACGTGCGGCTCTCTGTTCCACAGCACGGAAACCCCGACGGCCCCGGCCCACATTCCCTTTCCGTTCTTGCCGGTGACGCGGGTGAAAGCACACCGCGGTGATCGATGCCCCGTGGTCAGGCACTACGGCCATGCGCGTGCCGACAGGCAGACTCTCGAGCCGGCCACCCGGCGGTTCCGGCGCGCCGCGATCCTCGGCGGCGAGCGCACCTCAGCCGAATGTGTCCACGCAGCGATCTCTCAGCCGATGGGATCGGACCACCTGTCCTGCCTGGTCGACTGCGGGTACGTGTCCGCCGCCGCGACGGTCGCAAAGTGGTGTGGTCTCTTCCGCGACGTCTGAGCCGAGTCTCGCCTCTCCTT
Source organism: Streptomycetaceae bacterium MP113-05 (assembly GCA_000497405.1). Lineage (GTDB taxonomy): Bacteria > Actinomycetota > Actinomycetes > Streptomycetales > Streptomycetaceae > Streptomyces. Next base: position 163,755 of record KI547040.1, read on the forward strand.
CCCTCTGGAGCGGACGGAACCATCGCAAGATCACCAAGGCCATCGACCGACCCCCGTCTTGCGGGAGTCGGCCAACCCGTCAGCGGGCCGCCAACCGCTGAACAGAACCATGATGGGAAAGATGTCGGCCTGATCTTCGGGAAGCCCCAGGCAAGAGGCCCTTTATTGACAGATCGCCCTGCGCGCGGGTGCCCAGAGCGTCACGGCCGACAGCCCCTCCCTCACCACCGCCCGGACGAGCGCCGTCAACCTCGCCGTCACCGCCCTGGCCGAACTGCGCTCGCGAGCCGAACTCGGCCAGGCGCTGATGGCGGAAGGGGCAGGGGGGCTCCTTCGAGTAACCGGCCGACTCACTGCAAACGCCGCACCGACGTCGTTCAGGCTTCCCGACCCGCCCGCCCTCCTCCGCCCGGCCACCGCGGTCCTCGCCGAACTCCACGACGAATTGATCGCTTTCCCCCGCCGCTATTGATCCGAAACGGTTCGAGTTTCGGGTCGTTGATGGTGTGTGAGCGATTTGAGTGGGGACGCGCGGAGTCTGTCGCCGTCGGCGCAGGAGGCCCTGCGGCTGCGGGCGGTGGCGGCGTTGGCGGCGGGGCGGGCCCCTGAGGACGTGGCGGCGGTCTTCGGGGTGTCGTTGAAGGCAGTCAGCACGTGGTGGGCGAGGTGGCAGGCCGGCGGCCGGGAGGCGCTGGTCATGCGGCCGCGTGGGAAGCCGGTGGGGGTGCACCAGGTGCTGGGGGAAGCCGAGCAGGCCGCGGTGCGGCAGGCTGTTCTCGATCATCGGCCCTGTGATGTGGGGCTTTCCGGGCAGTTGTGGACGCGGCGGCTGGTGGGCGAGCTGATCGCGAAGCTGTACCGGGTGCGGCTGACCGAGCCCGGGGTGGGCAAGTACCTGGCCCGGTGGGGACTGTCCTTCCAGCGTCCGGACAAGCGGGCCATCGAGCAGGACCCGGAGGCGGTGCGGCGGTGGCACGCCGATACCTGGCCGACGATCCGCGCGAAGGCGAAGAAGGACGGCGGCGAGGTCCTCTTCGCCGACCAGGTCGGCATCCGATCCGACCAGGTCACCGGCCGCACCTGGGGCGAGAAGGGCAAGACGCCGGTGGTGCGACGGACCGGGAACCGGTTCTCGGTGAACGCGATGTCGGCGATCAGCACCAAGGGCCGCATGCACTTCATGGTCTTCACCGAGAGCTTCACCGCCGAGGTGATGTGCCGCTTCCTGGACCGGCTCGCCGGCCACTTCGACCGCAAGGTCCACCTCGTGGTCGACGGGCACTCCGCCCACCGTTCGAAGAGGGTCCGGGACTGGATCACTGCACACCCCGACGACGTCGAGCTGCACTTCCTGCCCCCGTACTCGCCCGAGCTGAACCCCGACGAACTCGTCAACTCCGACCTCAAACACAGCCTGCCCAGGCAGCACCGGGCCCGCAACCAGGCCGAACTCGCCGCCGAGACCCGCCGCTTCTTCCGCAGACGCCAGCGCCAACCGCATCGTCCGCGGCTACTTCGGCGGCCCACACGTCCACTACGTCCTCGACGAGAACCATTTGAGTTTCTGATCAATACCTCTCCAACCAAAGCATGGAGGCCCTCTACACCGACGACGCCCCCGGTCCTACCGGCTGCATCAAACGACTGATCGCCTACACCACAAGAAGGAGGGAGATGACCGTCGCCTTCGGCGACATCAGCCACGCAGCGAACCTGCACGGCTGATGGCCACAGGCATCGGAGTCGCGGCCCGGTTTCCTGTTTCCAGCGGTCGAGAAGGCAGAACGCGGCAGGCCCAGCCAGCAGCCGAGGGGCGCAACGACGGGACGACTGAGGCACAGTGACGGCCGGGGAGCGTCCCTCGGCACGTTGCGGCATCGTGCCACAGCCTCGATGCAATTCCGGCCTACCCCGCGGCCTTAACGGCTGGCGGTCCCGTCTCATCCACGAAGGGTGCCTGGCTGTTGTACCTCGGCGTGTCCGTTGCTCAAGCAGACGGCGGCGCTGTTTGATTCGGCGCATGACTGGAAGTAGCGACGCAACCCTGTTCGGTAACCGATTCCTGACCGTGCCCGCTCCCTCGGAGACTTTCCCCGAGGAAGGCATGACCGCGACGGACGCCATGAGGCTCGTGGATGTGGATCTCGCCATAGAGGGCGACCCACAGCGCAACCTCGCCACATTCGTCACCACGTGGATGGAGCCAGAGGCGCAACGGCTCATCGCCGAGAACCTCCACCGCAACTTCATCGACCATGCGGAGTACCCCATTTCCGCAGAGATCGAGCAGCGTTGCGTGCGCATGCTCGCCGACCTCTTCCACGCGCCGGGCAGGACGACCGGATGCCGGACCCAGGGCTCGTCCGAGGCGATCATGCTCGGCGCGCTGTCGCTGAAGTGGAAGTGGCGCGAGCGCCGCCAGGCGGCCGGCCTGTCGACCGACCGGCCCAACCTGGTTTTCGGAGGAGACGTCCACGTCGTGTGGGAGAAGTTCTGCCGCTACTTCGACGTCGAGCCGCGAATCGTGCCGCTTGCCGAGAGCAAGTACACGATCGGCCCCGAAGACGTGGAGCCCCACCTCGATGAGAACACGATCGGCGTCGTCGCCGTCCTCGGCACCACGTTCACCGGCCACAAGGACGATGTCGTCGGGATCGACAAGCTCCTGCGGGACGTCCGAAGGGAGCGGGACCTCGACATCCCGGTCCACGTCGACGGTGCCAGCGGCGCCTTCGTGTGGCCCTTCCTCTACCCGGACTCCAAATGGGACTTCCGGCTCGAGCAGGTCCGTTCGATCAACGTCTCGGGACACAAGTACGGCCTGGTCTACCCCGGCATCGGATGGCTGGTCTTCCGCGAGGAGTCCGACCTGGCCGAGGACCTCGTGTTCTACGAGAACTACCTGGGCAAGACCGACGCGACGTTCACGCTGAACTTCTCCACCGGTGCGTCGATGGTGCTCGCGCAGTACTACAACTTCGTACGGCTCGGTCGCCAGGGCTACACCTACGTCATGAAGATCATGCAGGAGAACGCCCGTGCGTTGGCGGAAAACCTGACGAGCAGCGGCCGCTTCGAAGTGATCGGGAGCGACCTCGAGCAGCTGCCGCTGGTCACTTTCCGTCTTGCCGGCAAGCACGCCTACGACGAGTCCGACGTCGCCTGGCAGCTCTCGGCCGAGCGGGGCTGGATGGTGCCAGCATACACGCTCCCGCCCAACGCGGAGAGGGTGAAGATCCTGCGTGCCCTAGTCAAGGAGACCCTGAGCCGCGAACAGGTCGATCGCCTGAGCCAGGATATCGAGGACGCGTGTCGCACCCTGGACGACAAGGGCGCGGCCCACGACGTCGAGCGGGCTCAGGTCAAGCGCGGCACCGGCTACTGACACACCTGCCGCCTTCGTTGGCGTCTCGCTGACCATGCCCGACGGACCAGGCGCGCACTCGCCATGCCGGCCTGACCGGCATTCGTCACGCGGCCGGCGTTGGTGATCGTCATACCGGCCGTCGGCTTGTCTCGCCGTACTGGGTGGACAGCCCGGGCGGGACGGAAGTATTCACCGGCGCCGATCTGCGAAGAAGTGGCACGGGCGGTGACGGGCTGCAGACAACGGCTGACCGCTCAGACCGCGGCCAATCCCACATGGCGCCCGGACTCCGACGGAGGAAGCAGCTGTGACCGACGACGAGATCCTGTTCGGGCTCGCGCTGACCGTGGTGCTCGCCACCGGCTCACAGGTCCTGGCGAGCAAGCTGCGCGTTCCCGCCCTGATCGTGCTGCTGCCCGCCGGACTCACCGCTGGCGCCCTCACGGATGTCGTCCACCCCGACAAGCTGATGGGGTCGAGCTTCTCCGCCCTGGTGTCCCTGGCCGTGGCGGTGATCCTCTACGACGCCGGTCTGGGCCTCAACCTGCGGAACCTGACCGGTCGCACGCGGTGGATCGTGGGCAGACTGCTGGTGTTCGGCGTGCTGGTGACGTTCCTTGTCACCGGCGCGGTGGGACCCGCCATGTTCGACATGCCGCTGCGGGTGGCCGCGATGCTCGGCATGATCCTCGTCGTCTCCGGACCGACGGTCGTCGGTCCACTGCTCGACTACGTGCGGCCAAATGACAAAGTCCGACGCATCCTCATCTGGGAAGGAACACTGACCGACCCGATCGGCGGCATTCTCGGCGCTCCGACCTTCCACGCCATCGCAACATCCCACCAGGTCGACATCGGCCGGGGCTACCAGCTGGGCCAGTTCGGCATCAGCCTTGCCGTCGGTCTGATCGGCGGGGCAGTGGGAGCGGCGCTGCTGTGGTGGACGCTGCGCGTCCTGCGGCTCGGGGAAACGCTGGGCACTCTGGCGCAGCTCGCGACGGTCATCGTCGTTTCCGCCGGTTGCGACATTGTCCGGGACGACACGGGACTCATCGCCGCGATCGTCACGGGACTGGCCGTCACCAACCTCCGCGGCTTCGACATGCCCGCTCGCCGGCCCTTCTTCGAGACCCTGGTTCAGCTGATCATCGGCTTGCTGTTCGTCTCCATCTCCACGACCGTCACGCCGTCCTCCCTGGTCCCCGTACTGCTCCCCGCCCTCGCCCTCATCGCGATCCTCGTGCTGGTGGTGCGTCCTCTGGTCGCCTTCGCCGCAACGGCGCATTCGGGCTTGGCCCGGGGAGAACGGGCTTTTATCGGGTGGATGGCTCCGCGCGGCATCGTTGCCGCCGCCACGGCGTCGGCGTTCTCCGCCAGCTTCGTCGACCGGGGGGTGAGCGGGGCTTCGAGGATCCTCCCGGTCACTTTCCCGGTGATCGTGGGAACCGTCCTGCTGTACGCGCTGACCGCAGCCCCGGTGGCCCGACGGCTGGCCGTCGTCAAGCCCTCGGGCACCCGCCTCCTCCTGGTGGGCGGCGAGCCGTGAGTGGTCGACATGGGGCGGTCCCTGCGCACCGCCGGACTCGACGTGCTGATGTGGGCAGGTCGCGACGAGGAGCGGCAAAGGATCAAGGATGCGGGAATCCAGTTGGCCAGGGGCGATCTGCTGGCCACGGCTACCAACCCCGGGGCACGGCTGGAGGGGTGACAGCTGTGTACCTGGCCACCGACGACGACGACTTCAACGCACTCTCCTCGGTCGTGATGCAGGACAACGTCGAGGGCCCCGTCTACCGAGTCGGCCCGCCCCACGAAAGCCACGGCGTCGTCGCTCCCTACACCGGCGGCGCCATCCTCTTCGGAAGTTCGCTCGTCCGGCACGCCCTGGCAGCGCGTTACGAGGCCGGAGCCCGCTTCCTCGTCCAATCCGCCTCCACTCCGGTGCCCGCCGACCACGACACGCTCTTCGTCGTTACCGAGCGGGCCGCGCTGTGGTGGGCGCCGGAGGGCGGG
>KI547040.1:169144-174225 GCA_000497405.1 Streptomycetaceae bacterium MP113-05
CGGTGGCGGGTGCGGCAGTCGGGGGTGGGGTCAACCTGAGGGTGAGGACATAGGAAACCACGACCGCCACAATCACCAGCGGCATGACGGTAAGCCCCTCTCGGCCCAGCAGCAGGGTGGCCAGCAACAAGGAGGTCATGGGCAACTTGAGCATCGCCGCCGACATCGCACCCACGCCCATCGCGAGCCCAGCGGTCACGCCGAGTCCGGGCAGATGGGAGAGTGCGATGCCTCCGGCTGCGCCCACGAACATGGCGGGGAACACCGGGCCACCACGGAAAGCTGCCATGGACACGCAGTAGGCCACTGCCTTGCAGGCGACGAGCACCACCAGGGCGCCTGCCGAATACCGCGCGCTCGCAGTGAGAAGCGGCCCGAGGCCGCTCTGTCCCGAGTACAGGACTCCCGATGCCGGGTGGCCCGTCCACTCCGCGTAGAGCAGGGCGATCACACCGACGACTACACCCGCGAGCACGGTGGCCGTCAGCCGTCGCGGTTCGACCAGTTTCAGCAGGCGCAGGGCCAGCCACCGGATCCCGACGCCGAGCAGAGCCGCCGCTCCACCGATCAGGACTGCCCAGCCGAAGCCGGCGGCATCCGGCGTGGCGGCATGGGGGACGTTCGGCAAGGTCAGCGAGTAGATGCCCAGGCCGGTCCACGAGCCGAGGCCGGTGAAGATGAGCGCACCAATGCCGGAGGCGAGCAACCCGGGCAGCAGAACAGCGCCGAGCATGGCTCCACCGAAACCGGATATTTCCATCAGTAGGAATGCTCCGAGCAGCGGTGAACCGAGCAGGGTGCTGATCGCGGCGAAACTTCCGGAAGCTCCCACGACGGCGGTCGCCTGCTTCGGGAACGGCTTCCGTGTCAGGCGCAGCGCGGCCACGGCGAGGCCGCTGCCCAGGGCGATGAGCGGGGCTTCCGGCCCGATGACTGCCCCGAGGCCGAGGGAGGCCAGCGCGGCGAGTGCCACGCCAGGCAGGTTGACTGGCGGGGTCGGGCCCGAGGCCACGAACCCGTGGGCCGGCTCGTGTCCGCCGTTACCGGGGAGGTATCGGACGATCGGGCCCACCAGGAGTCCGGCCACGGCCAGCAGCGGCACCGGCCACCAGCTTGGCGTGCCATGGAAGCCCAGGGCTTGGGGCAGGTCCGTGTAGGTGAGCGACTGGAGCTTGTTGACGAGCGCGAGAAAACCGAAGGCCGCCGCCGAGATCGGGACGCCGAGAACCGCCGCGATCAGGAGGAGAACCACGTAGCCACGGCTGCGGACGAGTGAGAGCGGGTCCGTGGCGGCCTCAGGGGGCTTTCCGTCATTCTCGACCGGACGGCTCGTAGAAGAGGTCACGACGAGACCCCAGCCATGCGCGCACCACAGCGGGATTGCACCGAGACTCCGGAGCTGGGGCAACCGGCCGAGGCCGCCGCGGCGTCCTGGCAGAACCAAGATGGGGACTCATTGGGCCGAAAGGGGGCGGCACGAGTTCCACGATCCGGTGGGCGGGCCGCCCCTCCTACGATTCGTATGGTGCATGGCGGGGCCGAGAAACACCGCACTGAGTACCCCTGCCACCAGGTCGTCCGCCCCTCTACAACGGCGTACCGCGCGGGTTTTGGAGCAGCAACTGTCTTCTGCGACATCACGACCCTCCCGGACGCAACGTTGATCGTGATCTCCCTGTGGTGGTGACTCGTACAGGGGAGGATCAGGGCACACGGCGCGGACTCGGCTTCCGCCCAGCGCTCACCCTCAAGACCGATCATGGTGGCCAATGTTCGATTCCGCATCACGGCATAGACGTGCTGAGGATCGCCTTCCGGCAGGACGGCCGACGGAACTATCGCAAGATCACCAAGCATCGGCCCGACTCCCTCCTTGCGGGAGTCGGCCAACCCGTCAGCGGGCCGCCAACCGCTGACCAGAACCATGATCAACGAGCGTCAAATGAGCGTCACGAGCGTCAAATCAGCGTCGAGATATCGCCCGTAACGCCCACAGTGCACATAATGCACATCGGTAAAACGGCAGGTCAGGCGGCCTTCGGGGCGGGTTTGAGGATGGCGACGCACTCCATGTGGTGGGTCATCGGGAACAGATGACCCGATCGCTGCATCACCGCCCCAACTGCAACTCACCGCCGAGTGTGATCACGTGGGGTTGTGGGTCCGATCCCCCTCCCGACACCACACTCGGCCCACACGGGCCAACGGGTCGAGGTTCGGATCGGCACGCATCGTCGTGTCGGCTGAACGGTGAGGCGACGTGCGGAGGACGGGCTCGCGCGACGGGCAGGAGCCCGTGGAGTCGACACGACCGGGCGCCCGGCGCGGGCCGACGCAGGCGGAGATGCGGTCAGCGGGTGGAGGGCGGCCCGTCGCGCACGGCGGCGCACGGGTCGATGCAGTCGGTGCATACCCGGGGCGGCCGCGCGGTAGCCCTGCAGCACCGCATGCGACCAGCCTCGCCGCCGGGAAGCATCGTGTGGGGCTGGGCGCCAGAGGCGCCAGAGCCCCCGGAAGGCGGGTCCGTACGGTGGCCGCCCACCGCCAGCCCGCAGCCGCACCTCGCCCCGGCCCGTCCGCCGGCGTCTTTCGTGCTGGGACGCGGAAGCTGCTGGGCTGCCGCAGGAGTCACGCGGCAGCTGCAAGGGCGGACAGACATGAAGACAGGCCCCGTTCGTGGGTCACAAACGGGGCCTGAATCAAGATCGCTAGCGCGTTGGTCACGCCGTTGGTCACGAGCACCATCGCCTAGTCATGAACCCGCAGGTCAGAGACCTCAGGAAGTGGTGTCCGAGGGGGGACTTGAACCCCCACGCCCTGTAAAGGGCACTAGCACCTCAAGCTAGCGCGTCTGCCATTCCGCCACCCGGACAGGGTCGTCGCCGGGCCTGCGCCGCGTCGACGTGGAACACCATATCAAGGATCGGGGATGGTTCTCACCTGGGTAAACCCCCCGGAGGAGGGAAGCCCGTGCGGCTTCTCTCCTCCGGGGACGACTCTCGACGTGACGTGTCAGTTGTCGTCGCCTCCGCCGAAGGCGGCGTCGAAGGACGCCTGCGGCGGCTCGTAGTCGTAGGCCTTGAGCCGGCGCAGCGCCTCGGGCGCGCCCTGCAGCCGGTCCATCCCGGCGTCCTCCCACTCCACGGAGACCGGCCCGTCGTAGCCGATGGAGCGCAGCATGCGGAACACGTCCTCCCAGACGACGTCGCCGTGACCGGCCGAGACGAAGTCCCAGCCCCGGCGCGGGTCGCCCCAGGGGAGGTGGGAGCCGAGGCGGCCGTTGCGGCCGTCCAGCCGGCGCCGGGCCTCCTTGCAGTCCACGTGGTAGATGCGGTCGCGGAAGTCGTAGAGGAAGCCGACCGGGTCGAGGTCCTGCCACACGAAGTGGCTGGGGTCGAAGTTCAGCCCGAAAGCGGGACGGTGGCCGATCGCCTCCAGCGCGCGGTGAGTCGTCCAGTAGTCGTACGCGATCTCGCTGGGGTGCACCTCGTGGGCGAACCGGACCCCCTCCGCGTCGAAGACGTCCAGGACCGGATTCCAGCGGTCCGCGAAGTCCTGGTAGCCGCGATCGACCATGTGCTGCGGAACGGGCGGGAACATGGCGACCAGGTGCCAGATCGAGGAACCCGTGAAGCCGACCACCGTCCGCACCCCGAAGGCCGCGGCGGCACGCGCGGTGTCCGCCATCTCCTCCGCGGCCCGCCGGCGTACGCCCTCCGCCTCACCGTCGCCCCAGATCCGGGCGGGCAGGATGGCCTGGTGACGCTCGTCGATGGGGGCGTCACACACGGCCTGGCCGACGAGGTGGTTGGAGATCGCCCAGCACTTCAAGCCGTACTCGTCCAGCAGTTGATGGCGGCCGTCCAGGTAACCGGGCTCGTTCAGGGCCCGGCTGACCTCGAAGTGGTCCCCCCAGCAGGCGAGTTCCAGACCGTCGTAGCCGAAGTCGCGTGCGAGTCGGCAGACCTCCTCGAGCGGCAGGTCGGCCCACTGCCCGGTGAAGAGGGTGAAGGATCGCGGCATCGTGCACTCCTCGGTGGGGCGTGAAGGGAAGGCTCAGGACTGGGGCACGGCGGTGAGCACACTGTTCTGGCCGGCGCTCTCCTCGACCGCCGCGAGGACGCGCTGCACCTGGAGGCCGTCCGCGAAGGACGGGGCGGGGTCGGCGCCCGCGGCGATGGCACGCAGCAGGTCGCCGGCCTGGTGCACGAAGGTGTGCTCGTATCCCAGGCCGTGGCCCGGCGGCCACCAGGCCTCCAGGTAGGGGTGGGTGTCCTCGGTGACGAGTATGCGCCGGAAGCCCGCCTCCGCGGCGTCCTGGGTGTGGTCGTGGAACTGCAGTTCGTTGAGGCGTTCCAGGTCGAACGTGAGGGAGCCGAGACTTCCGTTGACCTCCACCCGCAACGCGTTCTTGCGACCCGCCGCGACCCGGCTGACCTCGAACGAGGCCAGCGCTCCGGAGGCGAGCCGCCCGCTGAACAGGGCGGCGTCGTCGACGGTGACCTCGCCGAGCACGTCCGGCCCCTCCCCGGGCACCGGACGCCGCGTGGTGAACGTCTCCGTCTGGGCGGAGACCCGGGTCAGCAGCTCTCCCGACAGGTGCTGCGCGAGGTCCACGGCGTGCGCGCCCAGGTCGCCCAGCGCGCCGGAGCCGGCCTGGTCCCGGCGTAGCCGCCACGCCAGCGGGAAGGCGGGATCGACCAGCCAGTCCTGCAGGTAGGCCACGCGGACGTGGCGCAACTCGCCGAGCCGGCCGCGGGCGATCAGGTCGCGGGCCAGTGCCAGGGCCGGGGTGCGGCGGTAGTTGAAGCCGACCATGGCGACCTGACCCCTGGCGCGGGCGTCCCGGGCCGCCCGGACCATGGCCTCCGCCTCGGCCACGGTGTTGGCGAGCGGCTTCTCGCACAGCACGTGCTTGCCGGCCTCCAGGGCGGCGATCGCGATCTCGGCGTGGCTGGCGCCCGGTGTGCAGATGTCGACGAGCTGGACGTCGTCGCGGGCGAGCAGCGCCCGCCAGTCGGTCTCGGCCGCGCCCCATCCCAGCCGCCGGGCCGCGGCTTCCACGGCCGCCGGGTCGCGTC
>KI547040.1:174235-178398 GCA_000497405.1 Streptomycetaceae bacterium MP113-05
GCGCCAGCCCTGGGAGTGGGCGGCGCCCATGAAGGCGTAGCCGACCATGCCCACGCCGAGCGTGGGCACGGGGCGGGCGGCCTGCGGTGGCGGGGAGGTCGGATCGGGGGCGGCGGCGGTGTGCGGGGCGGCGTCGGGCGCGGCGGTGTCGTTCGGCATGGATCCCCTCCTGGCGGGGTGCTGCTCGGAGTGGGGCGAGGGGTCAGTTGAAGCCGGTGGGCAGGTACTCCTCGACGTTCTCCTTGGTGACCACCGCCGAGTAGCAGGTGACCGAGGCCGGGACCTCCAGGCCAGCCATTCCGCTGACGCCGCGTCCCTGGCCGAGTGCCCTGGCGAGGTCGATGGCGGAGGCCGCCATCGACGGCGGGTAGAGCACGGTGGCTCTCAGCACCGAATCGTCCGCCGCGATGGCCTCCATGGCGTGCTTCGACCCGGCGCCGCCGACCATGAGGAACTCGTCGCGGCCGGCCTGGGCGATGGCGCGTTCGGCTCCGACGCCCTGGTCGTCGTCGTGGTTCCACAGTGCGTCGAACTCGGGTACGGCCTGGAGCAGCGCGGACATCTTCCGCTGACCGGACTCGACGGTGAACTCTGCGGCCTGCCGGGCGACCTTCTCGACGTTCGGGTAGTTCTTCAGTGCGTCGTCGAAGCCGCGGGTGCGGTCCTGGGTGAGTTCGAGGTTGTCGAGCCCGGCCAGTTCCACGACCTTGGCGTTCTTGGTGCCCTTGAGCCGTTCGCCGATGAATCGGCCGGCGTTGAGCCCCATGCCGTAGTTGTCGCCGCCCACCCAGCAGCGGTACGCCTGCGGGGTGTTGAAGACACGGTCCAGGTTGACCACCGGGATGCCCCGACGCATCGCCTTGAGCCCGGTACGGGTGAGTGCTTTGCCGTCGGCGGGGAGGATGACCAGGACGTCGACCTTCTTGTTGATGAGGGTCTCGATCTGGCCGCTCTGCTGGGCGATGTCGTTGGAGCCCTCGGTGGTGACGAGAGTGACGTCCTCGTACCCCTCGGCGCGGCTCTTTGCCTGCTCGTTGATGGCGTTCAGCCAGCCGTGGTCGGCCTGTGGGCCGGCGAAGCCGATCGTCACCTCGCGGCCCGGCTCGTCGTCGGCCGAGCCGGCGGGCTGCCGTCCGGTGTCGGGGTCCTCGTTGTTCTGGTTGCTGGTGCAACCGGTGGCGAGCAGTGCGCCTGCAGCGGCGGTACCGAGCAGAACGCCGCGACGGGACGCGAGTTTCGGCACGGCGGGGGTGGCGGGGGTGAACGGGAGCTTTCTCATGGGGTGGACCGACCCTTCTGGACCAGGACTGCGGCGACGATGATGGCGCCCTTGGCGATCTGCTGGACGTCGCTCTGAAGATTGTTGAGAGCGAACAGGTTGGTGATGGTGGTGAAGACGAGGACGCCGAGGACGGAGCCGGTGATCGTGCCCCGTCCGCCGCTGAGCAGCGTGCCGCCGATGATCGCCGCGGCGATGGCGTCGAGTTCGTAGAGGTTGCCGTTGGTGTTCTGGCCGGAGCCGGTGAGCACGATGAGCATGAAGGCGGCGATGCCGCAGCAGAGGCCTGACAGCAGGTAGAGCATCAGCCGCTGGCGTTTGACGTCGATGCCGGCGAGCCGGGATGCCTCGGGATTGCCACCCACTGCGACGGTGCGGCGGCCGAAGGTGGTGCGGCCGAGGACCAGCAGACCGAGGACGGCGACGGCGAGGAAGATGAGCACCAGCGGCGGGGCGCCGAGCACCTTGCTGCCGGGCAGGCCGAGGTCCAGAACAGCCTGCACCTCGACGATCTGGGTGCGGCCGTCGGTTATCTGCAGGGCGAGTCCGCGGGCGGAGGCGAGCATCGCGAGGGTGGCGATGAACGGCACCATCGGCCCGTACGCGATCAGCAGGCCGTTGACCAGGCCGCAGCCGACCCCGACGGCGACGGCGCAGAACAGGATCCCGCCGAGACCGTACTCCTGGGTGGCGAGGGTGGTCGCCCACACCGATGCGAGGGCGACGACGGCGCCGACCGAGAGGTCGATGCCACCGCCGATGATGACGAAGGTGACGCCGACCGTCACCACACCGATCACCGACGCCTGGGTGAGGATCAGTTCCAGGTTGTCCAGGCTGAGGAACTGCTCGGGCCGGGTGACGCCGCCGACGAGAGCGAGCACACCGAGGACGGCGAGCAGGGACACGTGCAGCATGTCGATGCGTCCGGCCGCGGACCGGGCCGGGGCCGTCGCCGGGGACGCGGGGGCCGGTCCCCCTTTGGTCACGGTGGTCAGCACGTCGGGCTTCCTTCCATCACGAGGTCGAGGACGCGGTGCTCGTCGAGCTCTCGCGCGGGCGCAGCGTGGACGACGCGGCCCTCGCGGAGTACGAGGACGCGGTCGGCCAGGCCGAGGACTTCGGGCACCTCGCTGGAGACCAGCAGGACGGCCACGCCCTGGTCGGCGAGCCGCCGGACGAGGGCGTACAGCTCGGACCGGGCGCCGACGTCGACGCCCCGCGTCGGCTCGTCCAGCAGCAACACCCGGCACTCGCGGAGCATCCAGCGGGCGAGGACGACCTTCTGCTGGTTGCCGCCGGACAGGGTGCGTACCGGGCGGTCCGGGTCGTCGGGCGTGAGGGAGAGCTCACGGGTCCGGGCGCGGGCCGCCTCACGTTCGCCGGCGCGGTCGAGCCAGCCGCCGCGAGCGAATCGGGAGAGCGCGGAGACGGAGACGTTGCGGGTGACGGACTCCAGCATCAGCAGCGCCTGTGCCTTGCGTTCCTCCGGCGCCAGGCCGATCCCGGCGCGGACGGCAGCGCGGACGGACCCCGGGCGCACCGGCCGGCCGTTCACGAGGACCCGGCCGGAGGTGGCGCGGCGGGCGCCGTAGACGGTCTCGAGGACCTCGGAGCGGCCGGAGCCGACGAGCCCCGCGAGTCCGACGATCTCGCCGGGGCGTACGTCCAGGTCCAGGGGGGCGAACTCGCCTGCGCGGGCGAGGCCCTCGACGCGCAGCAGCGGAGGCGGCGGTTCCTCCTTGGTGAGGACCGCAGGGGGCCGGGCGGGGAAGGCGTACTCGATGTCGCGGCCGGTCATCAGGGAGACCACCCTGTCCGTTTCGGTGGTCCGGGCCGGCAGGTCGCGGGCGACGGTGGAGCCGTCCTTGAGGACGGTGAGCCGGTCGCCGATGCGGCGGATCTCCTCCAGTCGGTGGGAGATGTAGACGACGGCGACGCCTTCCGCGGTGAGCGATCCGACGATGCGGAAGAGATTGTCCACCTCGTCCGGATCGAGGGCGGCGGACGGCTCGTCCATCACGATCAGCCGCACCTTGTGGGAGAGCGCACGAGCCATGGAGGCTATCTGCTGCCCGGCGGCTGGTAGTTCGCCGACAAGGGTGCCGGGGTCGATCTCCGGGTGGCCGAGGCGGGTGAGGAGGTCGGCGGTGCGGGCGCGTGCCTCGCGCGGCCGCACCACGCCGCGCCGGGCGACCTCGTGGCCCAGGTAGACGTTCTCGGCGACGGACAGGTGCTCCACCAGGTCGAGTTCCTGGTAGATGGTGGCGATCCCCAGGCGCATCGCGGTCACCGGGGTGGGCAGCCGCACGGTCTCGCCCCGCCAGGTGATCCGGCCCGCGTCGGGCTGGTGCGCGCCGGCGAGGATCTTGATCAGGGTGGACTTCCCGGCGCCGTTCTGGCCCAGGAGGCAGTGCACCTCCCCGGCCTCGACGTCGAGGTCGACTCCGTCCAGGGCGCGGACGCCGGGGAAGGTCTTGGTGATACCGGACATCGTCAGCAGAGGTGCCATGCGCGGGCCTTAGGTGCGTGCGGACAGGGGAGCCGAACGAACGGGCGTGCGGTAGGGGCGCGGCGGTGGGACGCCGCAGGGCGTGGTGCGCGCGCTTCCACGGGTCGCGGAGACGCCTGGTGCCCCGGTGCGAAGGGGCCTGTGTGCCGGGTGGGGGCGGGTGCGGGTCGCGCTGTACGTGCGGTCGGCCGTCAGGCCGGTGAGAAGAGGTGGTCGCTGATGAGCCGGACCGCCCCGGTGACGCCGGCGACCTGGCCGAGTTCGCCGAGGACGAGGGGAAGGTTGCCGGTCGCCAGGGGGAGCGACCGGTGGTAGACCTGGGTGCGGATGCTGGCGAGCAGGGTGTGGCCGAGGCCGGTCACACCGCCGCCG
>KI547040.1:178408-179112 GCA_000497405.1 Streptomycetaceae bacterium MP113-05
CACGTCGGCGCCGGTGAGCCGGCCCGCGGTCTCCAGTCGGCTGGCGAGTTCCGCCGAACGGCCCTCCCGGGCCGCCGACTCCGCGTCGCGGGCGAGCGCCGAGCCGCCGAAGTACGCCTCCAGGCAGCCCCGGTTGCCGCAGGCGCACTGGCGTCCGCGGGGCTCGACCTGGATGTGGCCGATGTCCCCGGCGCTGCCGGTGGAGCCGCGGTGGACGACGCCGCCGGTGACGATGCCGCAGCCGATGCCGGTGCCGATCTTCACGCAGATGAAGTCCGGTACGTGGCGGGCCACTCCGGCCTGCTGCTCCCCCATGGCCATCAGGTTCACGTCGTTGTCGACCATGACGGGGCAGCCGAGTTCCTGGCTGAGCGCCTCCCGCACGGGGAACCCGTCCCAGCCGGGCATGATCGGCGGTGCGACGGGGACGCCGTCGGGGAAGCGGACGGGGCCCGGGACGCCGATTCCGGCGCCGTCGAATCCCTCCGCGACACCGGAGTCCCTGAGCTGGCCGACCATCGTCAGGACCTGCTCGAAGACCGCTACCGGCCCCTCGCGCACGTCCGTCGGGTGGTTGAGGTGGCCGAGGACCTCCAGCTCCGGGTTGGTCACGGCGACGTCGACGGACGTGGCGCCGATGTCGATGCCGAGAAACCGGAGCCCGGGTGAGAGGCGGATGCTGTGCGACCGGCGGGCGCCCCGGG
>KI547040.1:179122-182374 GCA_000497405.1 Streptomycetaceae bacterium MP113-05
GGGAGGCGGCCAGTCCGTCGGCTACCACCAGGCCCGTCTCCAGCAGCCGGTCGACCTCGACTGCCAGTTTGGATCGGGAGAGCGCGACCTCGTCGCCGAGCTGGGCACGGGAGCTGGGCCCGCCGTCGCGCAGCAGACGGAGCAGCCGCGCCTGGTGGGCGTTGCCCGGTCGAGCCGTCATGCGCCTCACGTGGCCCCTCCCTCCCCTGGTCTCCGGCATGGGGAACACCCCGGTCGCTCGTACCCTGCCGGCCCTTCACGGTGGTGCTGCGGGCCGGATTTCACGGGAAACGTAGCAGCGGCTTCCCCGGAGAGGGAAGAAGTCGTGCAGGAATCCTTCAAACTTTCCCCGGCAACGGGACAAAGTGCGGCTGTCAGTGGCGGGGGTTAGCTTCCCGACCATGACGCGAACGACCCAGGCGTACGCCTACCTTCGAGCTTCCTCCGTACGACCCGGCCCGGCCGGGGGCCTGTTGGGGCTGGAGACGTCCGGCGGGCACACCCCCCGCGGAGCTGAGGCCCACCCGGGTTTCTCCACGGCTTCCTGACCCACCCGCAGGCCGCCTCCGCCGCCCTGCTGTCGGTGGCGGACGTCGCCGCCGCCCGGTACTACCAGCGCCTGCGGCCGGCCTCCCTCGACCCGGTGGTGACGGGGAACGGGGACCGGCTGCGTTTCGAGTCCTTCTCCGGCTGCTGCGGCGTGTACGCGCGGCTCGACGTGCTGCGCGAGGGCCTGGACGGCGGGGAGACAGGCCGCGGCACGACCAATGTGGACGTCAACAACCCGCTGCGTGAGGCGCTGTCCCGTACGGGCTCCGGCGACCCGCTGCACCTGCGCGTCGGACCTGAGGAGCTGGCCGTCACCACCCTGGACGGCCCGGTACTGGAGAAGAAGGTGCCCCTGCCGGAGCGCTGGCTGCGCGGCTTCGCCGAGACACAGGTGATCGCCGCCGGGTTCGACCTGCGGGCGGAGCTGTCCGCTGCGGAGGCCGTGCGGTTCCTGCGGACGCTGCCGCGCAGCGGGGGACGGACGGCCCCGGCACGCTGGGTCGTCCCGGCCGGGCGCGCGCTGCGCCCGACCACCCGGCCGGTACCGGGCGCGGTGTGCCTGCCCGGACCGGAGCGGCTGGTCGCCCTGCAGCGGGTACTGCGGCACGCCGAGGCGCTGCGGGTGTACGGGCCTCCGGTCACATCCGGGAGCGGACCGCTGGCCGGCGCCTGGGAGGTCGTCCTGCCGGGCATGCGGCTGACGCTCACACTCTCCCCCGACGCCTCACGCGGTTTCTCCGGCGAGGGCTCGGTACTGGACGCGCTGTCCAGCGACGACGCGGCGGCCGACGCGGAGCTGGTGGCCGTCCTGCTGGCGTGGGAGCCCCGCATCGACACGGCCGACCTCGCGGACCAGGCAGGGCTGCCGCCCGAACGGATACGGGCCGCGCTGACCCGGCTCGGCACCGCCGGCCGGGTCGGCTACGACACCGCCGAGGCCGCCTACTTCCACCGCGAGCTGCCCTACGACGCGGATCGCGCCGAACGGCACAACCCGCGGCTGCGTGCGGCACGGGCACTGGTGGAGGGCGGGGCGGTCACCGTGGACGCGGGAGACCGGGAGGCGGCGACGGTCCTGTCCGACGGGCACCCGTACCGGGTGCGGCAGGCGGCCGGCGTAACCGGCTGCACGTGCCCCTGGTGGGCGAAGTACCGGGGTGGGCGCGGGCCGTGCAAGCACGCCCTGGCCGTGCGCATGGTGCGCCGCGGCGCTCGCACCGCGGCCACAGCAACGAGCGGGGGTGCGCGATGACTGCGGAGAAGCTGCTCGACGCCGTGCGGAACGGACGTCCTGTCGACGAGGTGCTCGCGCTGCTGGAGCCGCTGGACGACGCGGAGCGGCGGGCGTGCCTTCCGGAGCTGAAGTCCCTGCGCAACGAGGTGCGCAGGGACTTCCAGCGGCGACAGTGCCGTACGGCCGTGCACCTCGTCGGTGCGGGCTGTCATTCGGCGCCGTCCGGGGCCGCGGCATGGCTGCTGTCGCGCGACTTCGTGTGGGACATGCGGGGATGCGTCCCACAGCTCCTGTCGGCGATGCGGGGCCGCGAGCCGGCCTGGTACGGGGGTGTGGCACACCGGCTGGCCGACCGCCCCTCGCGGGCCGAGGAGCTGTTCGGGCTCATCGCGGGGCTCACACGGTTGTCCGCCGGGCCGCCTCCCACGTCCGACGGCTTCGTCAGGGGCTGGGTACGGGGGCAGTGGTCTGACCGGCCCCGCCGCAACCGCGGAGAGACCCTGACGGAACGGCTGCGGCAGGACCCGTTCCTGACCGCGCTGGTGCCCCGCCTGTTCGAAGCGGAGGACGCGGGCGCGGTGCTGGCCCAGTTCGGCTGGGCCGAACCGCTCGCCGAGCTGGCGGCCGAGGGCACACTGGACCGTGCGGCACTGATCGACGGCGCCGTGGCACGGCTGCTGCGCGGCGACCGGCCGGGCAGTCTGAGGTTCTTCCGCGACCTGCTCACCGCACTGGCACCGGACGAGGAGGAACTGGCCGCGCACAGCCGGGACTGGGTACGGATCGCGGCCGACGCCCCGGCGGCGGTGGCGGGCGACGCGCAGCTGACGCTGCGCAGCCTGTGGCAGGCCGGACGGCTCGGCACCGAGCAGCTCGCGGAGGCTTCCCGCGGGGTGCTGTTCCGCACCGAACGGAAACTGGTGCGCTCACAGTTGGTGCTGCTGGGCAAGGCTATGAGCCGTGATCCGGAGTCGGTGACGGTACTGCTGCCGGTCGCCGCGGAGGCGTTCGGGCACCCGGACGCCGAGGTGCAGGAACGCGCCCTCGCGCTGGCCAACCGGCATGGGAAAAAGACGGACACCGGCGTGCGTGCCGAAGTGATGGCCGCCACCGGGCTGCTGGGTCCCTCTCTGCGCCGCCGCGCGGCGGAGCAGCTCGGCGCGAACCCCGGCCTGCCCGCGGAGGAGCCGTACGAAGAACTGTTGCCTCCCACACCGGAACCCGTGCGGGCGGCCCCCGCGCCGGAGACGCTCGGCGAACTGGTCGAGGAGGTGGCGGCGGCCTCGAACCGTAACTGGCAGCCGCCGTCCGTCCCCGCGTTCGAGCGCCTGCTGGACGGGCTGGTGCGCCACGCCCACCGCGACCGGGCCACACTGGCGGACGCCCTCCGCCCGGTCTGGGCACGGCGACCCGTCACCCGCGAGCGGCTGCTGCGGCATCCCGGCGGCTGAGGGACTGCGGAGGTGGTC
>KI547040.1:182384-183162 GCA_000497405.1 Streptomycetaceae bacterium MP113-05
ATCTCCCGCCGCGACCTGCGGTCACTCGACGCGAGCGCCGAGTGGCACGACGCTCCGGGCGTGGTGCGGATCGTGCGGGTACGTGAGGCCGCACTCGGCCTCTGCGCGGGGCGCCTCCCGCTACTGCTGGCCACCCCGGACTGGGAGAACGGGATCCTGGAGCCGGAGACCCTGGTGGAGCGGTTGCGGACGTACCGTACCCAGGGCCTTCGGCCGGGCGTCGTGGACTTCGACCAGGCACTGCTGCGGGTGCGACCGGACGCCCGGTGGGCGGCGCCCGCCGCGGAGCTGGGCGGGCCGGTGGGAGAACGGCTGGCCACCTGGCTGACGCGGGGCGGGCTCCCGGCGCCCGTGAGCGGACGCGTCGAAGTGCCGGAGCGAGTGCGTGAGCACGGCCGGTGGTACACGGAGGTGAGCCCGCGCCGGGTCCTGGCCCGCGACGCCGGTCTGCCCACCGGTCCCGGTGACGGCTTCCATGAGGTCTTCCACCGGGTCGGTGCGGCGGTCCCCTCGGACGAGGGCCGCTACGGCCACGGGGCCGGGGCGGAGAGGTGGCTCGGTGTCCTGCCGTGGCAGCGCGAGGCCGTCGCAGCACGGCGCCTCGCCGCGCTGGCCGCGTGTGCCGACAGCGACATCCGTTCCACGGCCCGGGACCTGCCGGCACTCGCCGAGGCCGAGGCGGCCCCGGACGGCACGGCGGGGCTCGCGTTGCACCTGGCGGTGGCGTACGGGCTGGGCGCGCGGCACGCGGAGGACCGCCTCGCGGCGGGGGGGGGCC
>KI547040.1:186801-196274 GCA_000497405.1 Streptomycetaceae bacterium MP113-05
GGGCGGGGCACCCTGCAGAGGTGGCGACGGCGGCCTGAGAGGGCTGACGCCCGCCGCGGGCGGGCGTCAGCCCTCCGGCGCACCGGGGGCCGGGGGCGTCGGCCGATGTGTGAGGACGTTGACGACGGTGCCGTCGGGGTCACGGGTGAAGAACCGGCGCACCCCCCACGGTTCGTCGCGGAGGGCGTAGACGATCTCAGCACCGGAGGAGACCACTGCGGCGTGCACCGCGTCGACGTCCTCGACCTCGACGCTCATGTCCGGCCGCACCGCCTCCGGCACTCCGGCGTCCATCAGCAGCACCTGTGCGGTCGGGTTGTCCGGCGAGGCGAGCCCCAGCACGCCGTCGAGACGCATCACCTCCTCGAAGCCGAGCAGCGTGTAGAAGGAGCGGCTGCGTTCGAGGTCGCGGGAGGCGATGTCGGGTACGGCTCGGCGGACGGTCATCTTCAAGGAGCTCCTGTCTCGGCTTCCCGACCCGGAAGGTCAGGTGCGGCCCTTGTTCTCCTGCGCCTTCTCGAGCGCTTCGGAGGGCGGCATCCAGTCGGCGTGGAGGACGGTGAAGCCGGCGCGCCGGTAAGCGTCGCAGACCTGCCGGTCGTCGTCCACGACGACCTCGACGGTGCGGCTGCGGGCCACTCGCTGAAGCAGACGCGGTTTCGTGACGCGGGCCGGGCGGCGGTCGGTGTCGTCGCGCATCCACAGGTCACCGGTGGGCAGCCCCTGCGCGGCGAGCCAGACCTCGGTGTCCCGGCGGCAGCGTTCGGGGCGACCGGTGACGTACCCGAGGTCGCAGCGTTCCGCCCGGTCCAGGGCGAGGGAGACGCCGGCGGGGAGCGGCGGGTCGTGCACGGCGGCCCGGAAGAACGCGTCCCAGTCGCGCGGCGCGGACGCGACGTGGTGCAGCCGGTGCCGGGTGTCCGACAGCGTTCCGTCCAGGTCGAACACCGCGAGGGGGCGTTTCTCCGTCATCCGCCCAGCCTACCCAGCGGCCGGGGACGGGCACCGGAGGTCCTTACGGGAGACTGGGGGCACGCAACCCACAAGAGGGAGTCGCCGCCATGGGACGGGTCACCGCACGCCGCCGCGTTGTCCGGATCCGGGACGGCGTCGTCTCCGCCCGCCCGGACACCCTGGTGGTGGAGGAGCCGCTGGAGATCAGGGTGAACGGCCGGCGGCTGGCGGTGACCATGCGCACCCCCGGCGACGACTTCGCACTGGCCGCCGGCTTCCTGGTCAGTGAGGGCGTCGTCGCAACGAAGGACGAGGTGGCGCACATCGCGTACTGCGCGGGGGCGGTCGACGACGGCGGGAACACGTACAACGTCGTCGACGTGCGCCTGGCCGAAGGTGTGCCCGTGCCGGACATATCGCTGGAACGGAACGTCTACACCACGTCCTCCTGCGGTCTGTGCGGAAAGGCCAGCCTGGACGCCGTACGCACCACCGCGCGCTGGCGGCCGGAGGAGGGTTCGGCGGCGCCGCTGCGGATCGGCAGGGAGGTGCTGAGCGGGATGCCCGACTCCCTGCGTGCCGCGCAGCGCGTCTTCGACCGCACCGGTGGGCTGCACGCTGCTGCGCTCTTCTCCCCCCGCGGTGAGCTGCTGGACCTGCGGGAGGACGTGGGCCGCCACAACGCGGTCGACAAGCTGGTGGGGCGGGCGCTGCGCGAGGGGCTGCTGCCGCTGCACGGCGCGGTGCTGATGGTGTCGGGCCGTGCCTCGTTCGAACTGGTGCAGAAGGCCGTCATGGCCGGCATCCCGGCGCTGGCCGCGGTGTCCGCGCCGTCGTCCCTGGCGGTGGATCTGGCGAGCGAGGCGGGGATGACGCTCGTCGGCTTCCTGCGCGGCACCTCGATGAACGTCTACGCGGGTGCCGAGCGGCTGGAGGGGATCGGGCCTCAGCCCTCCGTTTCGTAGCCCCAGCTCTCCGCGATGCGGGCCAGGTGTGGTGGCAGCGCACCGGTCCCGGCCGGGAGGCGGGCGGGCTGGACACGGCCGGAGCGGATGGTGCTGCTCCAGTCGCCGATGTGCGGGCGGAACGTGCCGTGGTCCTTGCTGCCGTAGTCGAGCATGTCCTCCTCCCACTCCACGCCGAGGTGGCGGCAGACCTCCCGGGTGACCTTCTCGGGTTCCGCGGTCAGCTCCTCGTAGCGCACGGTCAGGCCGGTGAGGTGTCGCCGCGCCTCCTCGAGCCGCTCGGCGTACTTCAGCACCTCGGCGTGGATCTGCTCCAGGTCGGGGTCCGTGCGCCGGTCGACGAGCGAGCTGACGATCGCCGCCGGGTGCCGCAGCAGGAACAGGTAGCGGGCGTGCGGCCAGCAGCGGTCCAGCCGTGGCCAGATCAGCGTGTTGGGGGGAGTCTTGTCGACGATCTGGCCCTTCCCACTCCGCTCCAGCTCGAGATGGAGGACCCGGTCCCACAGCAGGTGCTCCAACTCGTCCTTGTCCAGGCGCAGCTCCCGCATGGCGCCCGGTGTGAAGTCTCGGCCCATCCGGACGTGCACGGTGCGCAGGTGCATCTCGTGCGGCGCTCGGATCTGCGAGTGGCTGTTGAGCAGGACCCTGAGCAGCGTCGAGCCTGAGCGCACCGATGACAGCAGGAAGACCGGTGATTCCACCAGTCGGGTAGCACGCGGTGCGACATAGCCGTCGCCGACACGGTCGGCACGGTCCGCGGAGTCCGTACGGGCGGGTGCCGCGGGTCGAGTCCGCCCGGGAGCGCCGCCAGGGGGCCGCAGTGCCTCGGCCAGCAGCCGGCCACGGCGCCGTATCCCCTTGCTGACGGTCCGGTTGCGCGGGTCGGGCATCTTCGTCGGCGCCTTCCTTCTGTGGCGGTGCGCGTGTCCCGGGGCGTGCCTCGGCCGATGCGCGGTGTCCCGCTCTTCGGCCGTTCGGGCCTCGGAGCCCCGGCAGGCCATTCCACGGCACCGGGGCGAACAGCCGGTGTCCGGGGGACGGCGGGACGGCGTCCGGGAGCCGTCCGGGCCGTGTCGCAGTCGCCCGAGGCGGCCGTGCGCCACCGTCGGCCCGTGGCCTGGACTGATCGCTGGACCGGACCGCGTCGGGGAGGTTCGGTGCAGATGTGGTCGGCGAACGGCGACGGTCTGACAGCGGGATGCCGAAAGGACCAGAATTGCCCCGTCGACCCGTCGCTCAGGGCCTGCCCCGAAGGGTACGGAATCGGATACGGTCGCCACGCCTGTGCTGCCCTGCCACCGAGGAGCGGACCCATTGCGCGAGATCACCGTCCCCGCCGTGGTGACGGAGCCACAGGTCGGCGGACTGGCGGACGCCGTCTTCGACAACGCCGCGGCCGACCCCGACCGCATCGCGCTGGCGCGTAAGGACGCGGACGGGAACTGGCGCGACGTGACGGCGGGCGAGTTCCGGGATCAGGTACTGGCACTGGCCAAGGGGCTGCTCGCGCAAGGAGTGCGGTTCGGCGACCGGGTCGCGGTCATGTCGCGCACGCGCTATGAGTGGACCCTCTTCGACTTCGCGCTGTGGACCGTGGGCGCCCAGCCGGTGCCGGTGTACCCCACCTCGTCCGCCGAGCAGGTGTACTGGATGCTGCACGACTCGGGGGTGTCGGCGGCGGTCGTGGAGCACGAGGACCACGCCATGACGATCGGTTCGGTGGTCGACCGGCTGCCGGGGCTGGGCCGGCTCTGGCAGTTGGACGCGGGCGCCGAGCGCGAGCTGACGGCGGCCGGCGCGCACCTCGACGACGAGGTGGTCCACCGTCACCGGCTGGCGCTGACCCCGGACACGGTGGCCACGGTCATCTACACCTCCGGCACCACGGGACGTCCCAAGGGCTGCGTGCTGACGCACGCCAACTTCATGGCGGAGACGGACAACGTCCTCCTCCGGTACCAGCCGGTCTTCCGCTCCCGGCCCGGCGTCGAGGCCGCGACCCTGCTGTTCCTGCCGCTCGCGCACGTCTTCGGCCGAATGGTCGAGGTGGCCGCGATCCGCGGGCGGGTACGGCTCGGCCACCAGCCGAACCTGAATGCGGCGGCGTTGCTGCCCGACCTGCAGGCGTTCCGGCCGACGTTCATTCTCGCCGTCCCCTACATCTTCGAAAGGGTCTTCGGTGCGGCGCGGCGCAAGGCGGAACTGGAGGGCAGGGCCGGGCCGTTCGACAGGGCCGTCGACGTGGCCGTGCGGTACGCGGAAGCGTCCGAACAACGCGCGTTCGGCCGGGGCCCGGGCCCCGGGACGGGGTTGCGCATGCAGCACCAGTTCTTCGACAAGGTCGTGTACGCGAAGCTGCGGGCCGCGCTCGGCGGCCGCTGCGTCTACGCGATGTCGGGCGGCAGCGCGATGGAGCGGCGACTCGGCCTGTTCTTCGACGGGGCGGGGGTGCGGATCTTCGAGGGGTACGGCCTCACCGAGACCACTGCGGCTGCGACCGCCAACCCGCCCGAGCAGACCCGGTTCGGCACCGTCGGCCGCCCCGTTCCCGGCACCTCCGTGCACATCGCGGACGACGGCGAGGTGTGGTTGCGCGGCGGCCAGGTCTTCTCCGGCTACCTGAACAGCCCCCGGGCCACTGCGACGTCGCTGTACGACGGCTGGCTGTCCACCGGTGATCTCGGCCACCTCGACGAGGACGGCTATCTGACCATCACCGGACGCAAGAAGGAGGTGCTGGTGACGTCCGGCGGCAAGACCGTGTCGCCGGTGGGCCTGGAGGACCGGGTGCGGGCGCACCCGCTGGTCGCGCAGTGCATCGTGGTGGGCAACGACCGCCCGTACGTGTCGGCGCTGGTAACGCTGGACGCCGACGCCGTGGAGCACTGGCTGAACATGCGGCACAAGCCGAGGATGGACGCGTCGGAACTGGTGCGCGACCCCGACCTGGAGACGGAGATCCGGCGGGCCGTGGTGGCGGCGAACACCCAGGTGTCCAAAGCCGAGTCGATTCGTACCTTCCGCATTCTGGCCGCGCAGTTCAGCGAGGAGGACGGCATGCTCACGCCCTCTCTCAAGCTGAAGCGCAACGCCATCGAGAAGGCGTACGCAGTGGAGATCGAGGCCCTCTACCAGCGCTGACCTCCCACCCTCGCCCGGCCGGCGCCGGACACCCGGGGTGACCGGCGCGAACGGGACGCCGACCCGCGGAGCGGGAATGGCCGGCCCCCTCCGAACGTTGACGCGAGGTGTACGCGCAGCCGACTCGTTAGGACGCAAACGGTGACCACCACCCCCACCGTCCCCACCATCACCTTGAACAACGGCGTCGCGATGCCGCAGCTCGGCTTCGGCGTCTGGCAGGTGCCCGACAACGAGGCGGCCGACGCGGTAGGCACGGCCCTGGAGGCCGGTTACCGCAGCATCGACACCGCCGCGATCTACGAGAACGAGAAGGGCACCGGGCACGCGCTCGCCTCCTCCGGAATCCCCCGCGAGGAGTTGTTCGTCACCACCAAGCTGTGGAACAGCGAGCAGGGCCACGACGCCGCGCTCCGCGCCTTCGACGCCTCCCTGGCCCGGCTGGGCCTGGACCACGTCGACCTCTACCTCATCCACTGGCCGGTGCCCGAGCAGGACCGCTACGTGGACACCTGGAAGGCGCTCGAGCGGATCCTCGCCGACGGCCGCGCCCGGGCGATCGGCGTGTCCAACTTCCACCCGGCGCATCTCCAGCGCCTGATCGACGAGACGGGCACCGTGCCGGCACTCAACCAGATCGAGCTGCACCCACGGCTCCAGCAGCCGGTCCCCCGCGCTTACCATGCCGACCACGGCATCGCCACGGAGGCCTGGTCGCCGCTGGGGCAGGGCAAGGACCTGCTCCAGGACCCCGTGCTCTCCGGGATCGCAGGGAAGCACGGCAGGAGCGTGGCGCAGGTCGTGCTGCGCTGGCACCTGCAGACCGGGAACGTCGTGATCCCCAAGTCGGTCACCCCGTCCCGCATCCGGGAGAACATCGACGTGTTCGGCTTCGAGCTGGACGCGCGGGACATCGCCGAGATCGGCGCCCTGGACACCGGCAGCCGGCTGGGCCCGGATCCGGACACCATGAACTGGATGGGCTGACCCCCTGCCCCGGTGCGACCGTCGATATCCTGGACGGTCGCGCCGGGCCTGGTGCCGACCGGACCAATCCGCGCAGGCGTCGGCGACGAAGCACAGACGTCACCCGCGCAGGACACGGCGCCCCTCCCGGGGCTGTCGGCTACCCGGAGGATCACATGGGATCTGCCTCCCCACCCCGCCCGCCACGACCCGCGCTGCCGACAGGCGAGCGATCATGAGGCAACCCGTGCAGCTCGCCGGCACGCCGCCGGAACCCGGACCGGATCTCCCGGAACTCCTCGGCCATGTCGCGCGCGGCGACCAGGACGCCTTCGCCACGGTGTACGAAGCCGTGGCCGGCCCCGTTCTCGGGCTCGTCCGGAGCATCCTGCGCGACCCTGCGCAGTCCGAGGAGGTCGCGCAGGAGGTGCTGGTCGAGGTGTGGCGCTGCGCCGCCCGCTACCAGCCCGAACGCGGCAACGCCATGTCCTGGGTGATGACGCTGGCACACCGCCGCGCCGTGGACCGCGTCCGGTCCGCGCAGGCGGCCACCGACCGGGAGAACAGAGCGGCCCTGCTGGACCGCACACCCGCGTTCGACGAGGTCACCGAGCAGGTGGAGGCCCGGCTGGAACGCGAACAGGTACGCCGCTGCATCCGGACCCTGACCGAGGTGCAGCGCGAGTCGGTGACGCTGGCCTACTACCGCGGTCACACCTACCGCGAGGTGGCCGAACTGCTGGCACTGCCGCTGGGAACGGTGAAGACACGGCTGCGGGACGGGCTGATCCGCCTGCGCGACTGCTTGGGGGTGAACGCATGACCACGGCCGATCTGCACACGCTGACGGGTGCCTACAGCATCCACGCACTGCCGGAAGCCGAGCGGGAGGAGTTCGAACGGCACCTCGGTGCCTGCGCCTCCTGTGCGCAGGAGGTGCGTGAGCTGACCGCGACCGCCACGAAACTGGGGCTCGCGTCCTCCCTCACACCACCGCCGGCGATGCGCGAGCGAGTGTTCGCCGAGATCGCCAACGTCCGGCAAGAGCCACCGCAGGTTCCGCGCACGCACCGGCGCAACGGTGGAAGTGCCGCCGGACGGGTACGGCGGCTGCCGAAGTTCGCACTGGCCGCTTCGCTGGCCGCCGCCGCGGCGCTGGGCGGCGTCACCGTGTGGCAGTACCAGATCGCCCAGGACGCCCGGGAGCGGGCCGAACAGGCCGAGCAGCGCGGCGCGACGATGGC
Source organism: Streptomycetaceae bacterium MP113-05 (assembly GCA_000497405.1). Taxonomy (GTDB): domain Bacteria; phylum Actinomycetota; class Actinomycetes; order Streptomycetales; family Streptomycetaceae; genus Streptomyces. The sequence goes on from KI547040.1 coordinate 194,072, forward strand.
GCAGCTGCTCGCCGCGCCGGACGCGAAGGTCACGGTGGGCGGGCTGCCGGACGGCGCCAGCGGCACGGTCGTGGTCTCGAGGAGCGAGGACCGGGCGGCGTTCTTCTCCGCCGGCATGCCCGAGGCGCCCGCGGACAAGACCTACCAGCTGTGGTTCAGCGACCACGGGACGATGCGCCCGGCGGGTCTCATGCAGGGCGGCGGTCAGGCCGACGCCCTGGTCATGGAGGGCCCGGTGGGGGACGCCTCGGCGATGGGCATCACGGTGGAGCCCGCAGGAGGGTCCGAGCAGCCGACGACCGACCCGGTCGCGCTGATGGAGCTGCCCGCGTAACCGGTACGGTTCTGCTCCGACCCGGTGGGGCGGACGACCTCTTCGGGGGAGCCGTCCGCCCCACCGCCGTGTGCCACGGACATCCCGGCAGACCGGCAGACCGGCAGAAGCCCTCCCCGGCACGCACTGGCGTGTCGGGGAGGGCTTCGTGTGTGAGACGGGGCCGTCCTAGCCGCGGGGCGGGCGGGGGAGAAATCCGCTGACGCGTCGGGCATACTCCGCGTAGCCGGGCCGGCCGGCCATGTGGCGCTCGAGGAGCCGCTTGCCGCTGCCCCAGATGAGCAGGTAGCTCATCACCAGCGGGCTGACCACGCAGAGCGCTGCCACCGCCCAGTCACCCGCGGCGACGAGGAAGAGTCCCCACCAGACGCAGAAGTCGCCGAAGTAGTTCGGGTGCCGGGTCCAGGACCACAGGCCGCGGTCCATCACACGACCCTTGTTCGCGGGGTCGGACGTGAAGCGGTGCAGCTGCAGGTCGCCCACCGACTCGAAGAGGACACCGGTCCCCCAGAGCAGCACCCCCAGATAGGTGAGCGCACCGGGAGCGGCGGACACGTACTGTCCGGCCTGGATGGGCAGTGACACCAGCCACACCAGGGCGGCCTGCAGCAGGTAGACCATGCGCAGGGCGTACAGCGAGGGGTTGCCGCGGGCCTTCGCCAGCATCTTCGCGTAGCGCGGGTCCTCGCCGTGGCCGGCACCACGGCGTCCGATGTGCACAGCCAGCCTCAGGCCCCAGACCACGGTCAGCGCGGTCAGCAGCACCTGCCGTGTCCCGTTTCCGTGCCCGCCTGCTGCGGCCGTCGCGAAGGAGGCGAGAGCAACGGCTGCGAACGCGGCACCCCAGGCCACGTCCACGATCCGGTGGACGCCCTTGACCAGGGCCAGGCCGAAAGTGGTGAGGAGGACGGCGAGGGACGCCCCCGCGGCGATCGCGAGGTTCGCCCCGAACGCGTCCCAGGGAAAACCGTTCACCACTGCGTCACCTCAGTCCTTCGGCCGCGTACCAGGCACCGGGGGTGGGCGGCAGGTCCGCCGTGCCTTCCGCTGACGGCCGGACGGCGAGCAGTTGGTCGACGCCCATCCGGCGCTCCTCGAAGGCGAGTGCCCCTCCCACCAGGTACAGGCGCCACACCCGCGCGGTGTGTTCGCCGACCAGGTCGGTGAAGTCGTTCCATCGCGCCTCGAGGGTGTCGTGCCAGGCACGGATGGTGCGCACGTAGTGCTCGCGGATCGACTCGGTGCCGCGCACCTCGAGGCCGGCCTCCTCCAGCAGCGCCAGCGTCCGGCCGAGTGGGCGCATGTGCATGTCGGGGGCGATGTAGGACTCGATGAACGCACCGCCTCCGGGGGCGTTGGCACCGCGGGACATCTGCTGCACCAGCACCCGGCCGCCGGGGCGCAGCTTTCCGTACAGGGTCTTGGCGAACGCGGGGTACTCGGCGTCGCCGACGTGTTCACCCATCTCGATGGTGGACACGGCGTCGAACCCCCCGTCCTCGATGTCACGGTAGTCGCACAGCCGGACCTCGACGAGGTCCTCCAGGCCGCGCTCCTTGACCCGCGCGCGGACGAACTCGGCCTGGCGGCGGGCCAGGGTGACCGCGGTGACCCGGGCCTTGAAGTGCTCCGCGGCGTGCAGGGTCAGGGAGCCCCAGCCGCAGCCGATGTCCAGGTGGCGGGCTCCGGGGCGCAGCGCCAGCTTGCGGCAGACGATCTCCAGCTTGTCGTGCTGCGCGTCGGCCAGACCGTACTCCGGGTCGTCCGGGCGGGTCCACACGCCGCACGAGTAGGCCATGGAATCGTCAAGCAGTAGCTCGTAGAAGTCGTTGGACAGGTCGTAGTGGTGGCTGATGGCGGCCCGGTCCC
>KI547040.1:196626-200236 GCA_000497405.1 Streptomycetaceae bacterium MP113-05
GGCGGCAGGCGCTGAGGGTTCCGGCGGACGCGGCCCGACGGCACCGAGCTTGACCAGGACGGCTGCGGCGCGCGCCCGGGCGGCGAGGCTGAGCCTGGGCGGGCGGATGCCGGTGTCGCGGGCGGCCTGCCACACGGTGCGCAGTGAGTCGGTGAGGTCGCCCTCGATCTCCAGCTCGCCGCTGATGTACGCCTGGGCGAGGCCGAGTTCGTCCGGCTGCCACAGCAGTCGGCGCAGTGCGCGACGGGAGCGCAGGTGGACCACGGGTGCGCTGTCGGGGCCGGCGAGGCTGCCGTCCCAGGCGCGCAGTCGCACCGGCGGGGGGCCGCCCAGCAGGTCGGTGGCCAGGTCGGTCAGCTGGTGTGCGGCCTGTCCGGCACTGTTCACGACCGTACCTCCCGGTGCGCAGCTCCCGAATTCCCGGTTCCGGTGTGCCCGGTGTCCATGTGCGCGGTCTCCTTGTCGGTGGTGCGGTGCCGCCCGCCGTCCTTGGTGAGCAGCAGTTGCCGTACGTCGAGATAGCCGGAGCGGAAGCCGGCCTCGGAGTAGGCGAGGTAGAAGGTCCACATGCGGCGGAAGATCCCGTCGAAACCCAGGGCATCGACCTCGTCGGCACGTGAGGTGAAACGTTCACGCCACAGTCGGAGCGTCTCGGCGTAGTGCGGGCCGAAGCCGTCGTCGCGGGTGAGACGCATCGCCGTGCGGGAGTCGGTGATGCGGGAGACTGCTTCGACGGAGGGCAGCATGCCACCGGGGAAGATGTACTTGTGAATCCAGCTGTAGGAGTTGCGGGTGGCCAGCATCCGGTCGTGCGGCATGGTGATGGCCTGCAGCGCGACCCGGCCGCCGGGCTCCAGCCGGTCGTCCAGCGTGGTGAAGAACTGCGGCCAGAACTCCGCACCGACGGCCTCGATCATCTCCACGCTGACGATGGCGTCGTAGGTGCCCTCGACCTCGCGGTAGTCACAGAGCCGGACCTGCACGCGGCCGTCGTGGCCGGCGTCGCGTATCCGTTCACGGGCCAGGTCCCGCTGCTCGCGGGAGAGGGTGACGCTGTCGACCAGGGCGCCGCGTTCGGCAGCGCGCAGGGCGAGTTCGCCCCAGCCGGTACCGATCTCCAGCAACCGGGTGCCGGGTCCGACGCCGGCCAGGTCCAGCAGCCGTTCGATCTTGCGGTGCTGGGCGGCAGGGAGTTGCGGCCACGCGGAGGGGAAGCCCTCGAAGACACCGGAGGAGTAGGACATGGTGTCGTCGAGGAAGAGGGCGAACAGGTCGTTGGACAGGTCGTAGTGCCGGTGGATGTTCTCGCGGGACCCCTCGGGGGTGTTGCGTTGCGCCGAAGGGCGGCGGAGCTCCCACACGCGACGCAACCGCTGCAGCCGGGGCGGAATCAGCGTCTGGACGTTGCCGGCCAGTACGTTCAGTACCCCGACGAGATCGGGTGCGTCCCACTCCCCCGCCATGTAGGACTCGCCGAACCCGATCAGGCCGCTGCGGCCGATGCGGGCGTGGAAGGCTTCCGGGGCGTTCAGGTTCAGCAGAGGGCCGCCGAGACCGATCGAGTCGCCGTCGGGGAGGCACACGCGCAGCGGCAGCCGGGACAGTGCCCGCCGGATGATGCGGGTGGCGACGGCGGTACGCACGCCGGACGTCAGCGGTGCCGACGCCACATCGGGCCATCGCTCCGGGTCGACGATCGGGGTTGGGCTCGAGGTGGACACGCTCACTCCACGCCCTCCTGGGGACGGTGTCGGGGGCGGGGCTGCACCGGCAGCCCGCGCAGGAACAGCCGGATGCCGTGCATCCGGATGGCCGCCGAGACGGCCAGGGTGGACCAGCGGTGCCGGACGGCGGCGCGCAGCAGGGCCACGGGGCTCGCGGAACGGCGCACACCGCGTACGGTCGCGGTGAACGGCCGCCCGCCCTCCCGTTCCAACTGGACGGTCAGGTCGAGTGCCGCCCCCGGTTCGGGCAGCCGCATCCGGTAGGCGCCGTCCACCGGGAAGAACGGCGAGACATAGAACTCCTTGGGCACCCGCGCCGCGCCGGTCGCGTCCGGGAGGAGTACGTAACCGTGGCGTTCGCCGTAGGTGTTGTGGACCTCGGCGACGACGTACTGCAGGCCGCCGTCGGCGTCGTGGCACCAGTACAGAGTGAGCGGGTTGAATACCCAGCCCAGCACGCGGGCGTGGGCCAGCATCAGCACTCGCCCGGCGGGCGGCGACATGCCCTGCCCGGTCACGAAGCGCTCCAGGCCGGCGCGGATGTCGTGGGCGGTTCCGGCGAAATGGTCACGGGGGTCGAAGCGCGCGAGCGGGCGCAGCGCACGCGGCAGCCGTGGCGGCGCGTCGACGTCCGTCAGCCACATGTAGGTGCGGTGACGGAAGGCATGGTGGAACGGCTCGGTGCGCGTGTGCGCCACCGTGCACGGGTACAGCGCGGGGACGATCTGGGGGACGGGAGCCGTCACCACCTCACCCCCAGTGCCCGGGCGGCCTCCACCCCGGAACGGCAGCCGTCCTCGTGGAAGCCCCACCCGTGGTACGCGCCGGCGTATGCGGTGACGGGCCCGCTGAGGGCGGGCAGGCCGGCCTGCGCGGTGACGGACTCCGGGGTGTAGACGGGGTGTTCGTAGACCATGCGGGCCAGCACCCGGCTGGGGTCGGCCCGGTCGTCGGCGCCGAGGGTGACGACGTAGTCGTCGGTGGCGTCCAGGCGTTGCAGGCGGTTCATGTGGTAACTGACCTGCACCCGGTCGGCCGGAGTGTGACAGGACGGCATGAGGTAGTTCCAGGAGGCGCGGGCGCCGCTGCTGCGTGGCAGCAGCCCGGCGTCGGTGTGCAGCACCGTCTCGTTGCGCGAGTAGCGGAAGGCCCCGAGGGTGCCGCGCTCGTCGTCCGTCGGGTCGGCGAGGAGTCTCAGCGCCTGGTCGGGGTGAGTGGCGAGCACCACCGAGTCGTAGTCGGCGGTGCGGCCGTCCTCGCTGGTGATCCGGACGCCGTCCGGGTGCCGGCGCACGGCCCGCACGGGGGTCGAGGTGTGCACGGAGTCGAGTTGCTTGGCGACGCGCTCCACGTACGTCCGGGAACCCCCGCTCACCGTGCGCCAGACCGGCGAACCGGAGACGGTCAGCATCCCGTGGTGGGCGAGGAAGCGGAAGAGGTAGCGGGCGGGGTAGCGCAGCGCCGTCTCGGGCGCGCAGGACCACACGCAGGAGACGACGGGGGTCATGAAGTGGGCCACGAAGTAGGAGGAGAAGCGGCCTTCGCGGAGGAACGCGCCCAGCGTCTGCGGGGCCCGCGCTTCGTCGGTTCGGTCCTCGCGGGCCAGCAGGGCCCGGGCGCGGCCGTGGAAGCGGCGCACCTCTGCGAGCATGCGCAGGTACGCGGGCCGCAGCAGGTTCCGCGGCTGCGCGAAGACGCCGCGGACGCCGCGCGCTCCGGCGTACTCGAGGCCGCAGCCCTCGCACCGCACCGACATGCTCATCTCCGACTCCTGCGTGGGCACGTCGAGTTCGGCGAAGAGCCGGAGCAGGTGCGGATAGGTGTTCCGGTTGTGGACGATGAACCCCGAGTCGACGCGGTGGAGACGGCCGTCGTCGCCCGCCAGT
>KI547040.1:200246-201168 GCA_000497405.1 Streptomycetaceae bacterium MP113-05
GGGCGTGGCCGCCGAGCCGGTCGTCGGCCTCGTAGAGGGTCACCGCGTGTTCCCGCCGGAGCACGTACGCGGCGGTGAGTCCCGCCACCCCGCTGCCGACCACGGCAGTCCGTCGTCGTTGCTCCGCCATCTGGCTCCTTCCTCCGGGTCGGGCGGTGGGCGCCCTCACTACGGTTCGGCGCTCGAACCGTCCTTGGATGCGTTCGGTACCGAAGGGCCGGCGGATTGGTCGGCGACGGCAGGACAGGGTGTCCGCGATCGGATTTCACTCTTTCGAATGCGGGACCAATCCGCCGGGCGGCTCCGCACCGAATGGCGGACGTGAGCGAAGACCGAGACACGACGCGGACCATCCGTCCCGCGCTGGGCGCACTGAGCGGCCTCCTGGCGGGATGCGCCGCGCTGGCCGTGGCGCAGCTCGTCGCCGTTTTCGTCCGCCCCGAGGCGGCGCCCTTGAACGCGGTGGGCGACGCGGTCATCGAACTGTCCCCGCCGGCGGTGACCCAGTTCGGTGTGGACACGTTCCGCTCCAACAACAAGCTGGTGCTGGAGATCGGCACCCTCACCGTGGTCGCACTGTTTGCGCTGGGGCTGGGCCTGCTGGCGCTGCGGCGCCGGCGTCTCGCGTCCGCGGGAGTACTGCTCTTCGGCGTGGTGGGGGTGGCCGCGGCGCTCAGCCGCACGGACGCCTCGGCTCCCGACGCCCTGCCGTCGCTGCTGGGCGCACTCGCCGGAGCGGGGGTGCTGTACCTGCTCGGTGGACGGCTCGCCACGGGTACGGCCCCGACTGCCGGGCCCACCGCGAGCCAGGAGACGCCGGGCGCGGACGGGCAGCCGGCCGTGATGCGGCCGACCGGGCCCGCCCGGCGCGACTTCGACCGTCGCGGTTTCGTGATCGCCGCGACCACCGCGGCGGTGGGGG
>KI547040.1:201178-203359 GCA_000497405.1 Streptomycetaceae bacterium MP113-05
TGGAGCTCTCCGGCAGTTCCTCGGCAACGGCTTCCCGGCGGAAGGTGCGCCTCCCCCGTCCGGACGACGCGGCGGCTCGGATCCCCTCCGGTGCGGACCTGGACGTGCCGGGACTCAGTCCCTTCACCACACCGAACGGGGAGTTCTACCGGGTCGACACCGCTCTGGTGGTGCCGAAGGTAGATGCCACCACGTGGAGTCTGCAGGTGCACGGCGAGGGTGTGTCCAGCCCCGTCACCCTCCGGTTCAGGGACCTCCTGAAACGGCGACTGATCGAGCGGGACATCACCATGACCTGCGTCTCCAACCCGGTGGGTGGCGACTACGTCGGCACCGCCCGGTGGATCGGTGTGCCGCTCGCCCCGTTGCTGCGCGAGGCCGGCGTACGGCCGCCGTCCGAGGGAGGGCGGGCGGACCAGTTGGTCGCACGCTCGGTGGACGGCATGACCATCGGCACGCCGGTGGAGGCCGTGATGGACGGGCGGGACGCGATGCTCGCGATCGGCATGAACGGGCAGCCGCTGCCCTTCGACCACGGCTTCCCGGTGCGGATGCTCGTCCCCGGGCTGTACGGCTACGTCTCGGCCTGCAAGTGGATCGAGGACATCGAACTCACCACTTTCGACGCGTACGACGCCTACTGGGTTCGCCGCAACTGGTCGAACCGGGCGCCGATCAAGACGCAGTCGCGCATCGACACACCCAAGCCGTTGGCGTCTCCGAAAGCCGGGACCGTCCCGGTCGCCGGAGTCGCGTGGGCCCAGCACCGCGGTATCAGCCGCGTGGAGGTGCGGGTCGACGGCGGGGAGTGGCAGGAGGCGCGGCTGGCTGCGGAGGCCGGCGTGGACACCTGGCGGCAGTGGGTCTGGGAATGGCCCGCCACCTCCGGTTCGCACACCCTCGAAGTCCGTGCCACGGACGGCGAGGGCCGCCTGCAGAACGGTGAGCGCGCCGGGACGGTCCCGGACGGCGCAACCGGCTGGCACTCGGTGGTGGTCGACGTGAGCTGACCGAGGCCCCGGCACCTGCCAGCCGACCGGCCTCGACGCCCGCGCACCGTACTCCCGTGCGCCTTCCACCAAACCTTTCATCCCACTGTGTACAGATATGCGCCTCTCTCGAAGGAGACCCCTCATGAACGCCACCCGTATGCGCCGTGCCGCCATCGCCGCCGTCGCCGCCTTCGTCCTGCCGCTGACCGTCACCGCCTGCGGCAGCGACGGCGGGGACAGCGACTCCGGATCCGGCTCGGGCTCCTCCTCGTCCGAGGAGAAGCAGGACAAGGAGCAGAAGGACATGGAGGAGACCGAGGACGCCACCCAGGCCGACGGTCCCTTCGGCTCCGCCTGCCAGTCCGTGCCGAAGGAAGGCGCCGGCTCGTTCGACGGCATGGCCCAGGACCCGGTCGCCACCGCCGCCTCCAACAACCCGGCACTGTCCACGCTGGTCACCGCGGTGAAGAAGGCGGGTCTCGTCGACACCCTGAACACCGCCGAGGACATCACCGTCTTCGCCCCGGCCAACTCCGCCTTCGAGAAGGTGCCGGAGGAGGACCTCAACGCCCTGCTCAACGACAAGGAGGCGCTGACCAAGGTCCTCACCTACCACGTGGTCGGCGAGAAGCTGACCCCGGCTGACCTGGAGGACGGCAGCTACGAGACCCTCGCCAAGGAGAAGCTCACCGTCTCCGGCTCCGGCGAGGAGTACACCGTCAACGACAGCGCCAACGTGGTGTGCGGCAACGTGCAGACCGCGAACGCGACCGTCTACATCATCGACAGCGTGCTGATGCCGAAGATGTGATGGTCCGGCCGGCCCTGTCGGGCCGGCTCAGCTCGCACCGTGGCCCGCCGCGATCTCCGTGATCCGGCGGGCCAGTGCGATGTCGAGTGCGGTGATACGCCCGCCGGCGCTGTGCGTGTTCACGGCGACGCGCAGGCTGTTGTAGCCCAACGTCTGCTCCGCGTGGTGGTTCAGCTCCTCCTGGATCGCCGCGACGTGCACCACCATGGCCGCGGCCGGCAGGTGCCCGGAGAACGTGAAACGACGGATGAGGGTGTCACCGTCCGCCTGCCAGCCGGGGAGGCCGTCCAGCGCATCGTCGATCTGCTGCCGGGAGAGTGCCTCGGGTGCCATGCCGGCACTCCCTTCGTCGGTCTCGTCGACGGCGGTCGCCGCCGC
>KI547040.1:203369-207791 GCA_000497405.1 Streptomycetaceae bacterium MP113-05
CCACGGCCGGCCGCACCGGCGCGGCGACCATGGACCGGACGGCGGGTCGGGGCGGGAGCCGGGACCGCGCGCTCGTCACGTGTCTCGCCGGCTGTCCAGCAGCCTTCGGGACGCCGGTGTCACCGCTGCGCGGGCGGGCCCACGAGAACGGCTGACGGGCGAAAGCGGTGGGTGCCTCCGCGACGTCAGGCGGAGGAGCCCGCCACCGGTTCCCCGGCCTCCGGATCGCGGGCGCCGGGGCCACCCGAAGCGCCCCCGCCATCCACGACCCCGGCGGTACCGGTCCCCGTCGCCGCCCGTCCCGCCGCCCACCGGTCGTCGTCGGTACGCGTCTCACGCAGCCAGCGCCGCAGCACGAGATGTATCTGCTCGGCACCGACGAGTTCGTCCGAGACCACGGGAGCGGACAGGGTCAGCGGGGAGAGCAGGAACGCACGGTTCTGCTCCCCTCCGAGTCCGCCGTGCGAACCGATCTGCTCCTCGAAGGCGTGGACGCGGCCGGTCTCCGTGTCGACACTGGAGTTGACCATGACGTCGGCCGCGTGCGGGAAGCACGAGGTACGCCGTACCACGTCGGCCGCGCGCGGGCCGAAGGGCGCCAGCGGATCCCGTCCGCCGATGATCTCACCGCTGTCGAGGCGATGCTCGCAGGCTCCGGCACCGATCACCACCGAACCGTGCTGCTCGCTGCGGACCAGCAGGAAACCGATGCCGGGGTGGTCGGCGAGCGCGCGGAGCAGCGCCGGGTGCCGTTCGTCGATCGCTTCGCGGGTCATACGTCCCGGCACGTCCGGAAAGGAGACCAGTCCCAGATTGCCGGAAGCCAGGACGACCGGTTCAGCCGCCTTGTGCGGAGGCGCGGCCTCGACGAGGTGGTCGTTCTCCGGACGGTGCAGCGCCGCGCGCGCGGCGGCGCGGGCCTCGGCACCACTGCGGGTGGCGCGGGCGCTGCGGGACACCGGCAGCCCGCAGCCCGCACGCACGAGGTCCTCCAGGGTGAGTCCGTAGGCGCTGCGGAAGGGCTCGCCACCGCTCTGCCCGTGGTCGGAGAGCAGCACCAGCCGGTACGGGCGCGGCGCGTGCTCTGCCGCCTTGGCGATCAGGGCCACCGCCCGGTCCAGGCTCCGGAGCACCTGGCGGGTGTCCCGGCCGCGCGGCCCGCTGTGGTGGGCCACCTCGTCATAGGCGACCAGGTCGGCGTAGACGGCGGCGCGGCCGTTGAGGACGTCGCCGACCACCGCGGCGACCACGACGTCCCGTTCGACGACGGTGGCGAAGGCCCGGATGAACGGGTAGAGGCCGCCGCGCCGCACCCGGGGACGTTCGCCGCGCAGCCGGGCGTACAGGGACTGCGCGACCTCCCGGAACAGCTCGGCGACGAACGACACAGCGGTCCGGGTGGCGTTGGCCGGGTCGGAGAAGTAGGCGAAGTACCCGGCGCGGGAGCGGGTCTCCCGGCCCCGGCGGGCGGCTACGGACAGGACCAGGGCGAGCTGCCGGGCGCCACCGCTGAACAGGTTGCCGCGGCTGGCCCCGTCGGAAGCGAGCAGGCCGTGGTCGCCGGTGCGCTCGACGGCCCGCCGCTGGAGTTCGGCGGCGCTGGTCGGCCGGTTGCTGACCATCACCTCGCCGGTCTCCTTCTCGTACCAGCGGAAGGCGGGGACGTCGTCGTTGCTGCCGTGCAGGATGCCGAGCTGGCTGGCACCGGTCTGACTGGACCAGTCGGTCCGCCAGGGAGTGAGCCGGTGGCTGGTGCGTGCCAGGGAGGCGACCGTCGGCATCAGCGGGGCCTCGCCGGACACGGCCTCCCGCAGCAGCTCGTGGCCCAGACCGTCGAGCTGGACGAAGACGACTCCGGAAGTGCCGGGCGGCCGGGCGCCCTCCCGGCGGCGCCTGCGGTCGGCGAGGCGCGCGAGCCTGCGCCGGTAGGCGCCGTCGTCCCGGACCGCGAGGAATCCGCTGGTGGCGGAGGAGGCCGCGGACATCGCCGCGGCGACGACAACCGCCGTCTCCGGGTCGGCGTCTCCCCGCTCGGGAATGAGGACCAACGCGAGCCACAGGAGCGACCCGTTGAGGAAGAAGACGAGCATGCCCAGCACCAACGCCGGCACCATCAGCAGCGCGCGCACCAGCACGGGCCACACCAGTGCGCTGAGAAGGCCGAACACCCCCGCACCCAGCGCGGCGGTGACGGCAGTGCGGGTGGCGCTGTCGCCACCCGGCTGCTGGATGCGGAAGTCGGGGAGAGCGCCCGCGAGGACGAGCATGGTGACGGTGCTGACCACCCACACCGCGAGCACCCGCAGCGCGGCGGCACCGAGTCCGCGCCACGGAGGCAACAGAAGTCGCACGCCGTCCCCTCCTTACGTCCCCGTCACACACCGCCCCCCGCACGTGCACGACGTTCTCCACTTTTTCACACCCCGCCCACGGTCGGGCGCCGAAGGCCGTTCCGGCCCTACGCTCGGAGGGGTGCGGCGCCGCCGTGCCGGGTACCCGCGACTGCGGCGGGTCAGACGAGCGAGAGGAGTTCCTGTGCCGGTCGATGTGACGTGGTGGGGGCACGCCACGGCAACGGTGCGGGACTCCGGGGTCTCGGTTCTCACCGACCCGGTGCTGGTCCAGCGGTTCGCACACCTGCGGCGGCGCCGCGGTGCCCTGCCGCCGCCCTCGGTGACGACGGTGGACATGGTGCTGGTGTCCCATCTGCACGCCGACCACCTGCATCTCGGTTCGCTCTCCCGGCTCCCGGCCGGAACACGGGTAGTGGTGCCGGGGGGCGCGGCCTCCGCGGTGCCCGGACTCCGCAAGCTCGGCGCGTGGCTGGACCTGGTCGAGGTCCGCGCGGGGGACGAGGTGCGGGCCGGGAAGGTACGGGTCCGCGCGGTACCGGCTGCGCACGACGGCAGGCGGCTGCCGTACGGGCCGCAGCAGGTCCGTCCGCTGGGCTACGTCGTGGAAGGCGAGGCCCGCACGTACTTCGCCGGTGACACCGGACTGTTCGCCGGCATGGCCGACGTGGTCGGCCCGGTGGACGTGGCGCTGCTGCCGGTCGGCGGCTGGGGGCCGTTCCTGGGCGACGGGCACCTCGACGCCCGTCGCGCGGCGCAGGCGCTGGCCCGGCTGAAGCCGACGAGTGCGGTGCCGGTGCACTACGGCACGTACTGGCCGATCGGCATGGACGCCGTTCGGCCGCACGAGTTCCACGCTCCGGGTGACGAGTTCGTACGGCTGGCCGGTCGGCTGGCTCCCCGGGTCGCCGTGCACCGTCTGCGGCACGGCGAGTCGGCCCGGCTGGAGGCGTGCGGATGATCGACGAAGCCTTCGCACCGCTCTCGGCGGCTGCGGAAGCGGTACCCCTGGACACCCAGCGGGTGATCGCCTATCCGACGCTCTTCGTGCTGATCGCTTTCGGCTCACTGGTACCGGTGGTGCCGACGGGGGCGCTGGTCAGCAGCGCCGCGGTCGTCGCCTTCCACCAGGGGACACCGGTCGTGCCGCTGTTCTTCATCTTCGCGGTGGCGTCTGCGGGGGCCTTCGCGGGCGACGTCTCGCTCTACTCGCTGGGCAGGCGCGGCCTGGACTCCGACGGTGGCTCGAAGTGGCTCGAACGGCTGCGGCAGAAGGCTCCGCCGGACCGACTGGAGAAGGCCCGGCGCGGCCTGGAACGCCACGGTGTGGCGGTGCTGGTCGTCTCCCGGCTGGTGCCGGCAGGGCGGATACCGGTGATGCTGGCGTGCCTGTTGGCACGGATGCGGACCCGGACGTTCGTGCGCGGAAACCTGCCGGCATGCCTCGCCTGGGCGGCGACTTACCAACTGGTGGGTGTGGCGGGCGGATCGCTGTTCCCCCAGCCGTGGGAGGGCGTGGCGGCGGCGGTCGGGCTGGCGCTGCTGGCCAGCCTCGTACCGGTGGTGTGGCGCCGCCTGCGCAACCTCCGCGTGCGCGACGCATAGCCTCCCGGGGTCAGCCACCGGTCCTGCGGCGCGACGGCCCACGCCGTTGCCGATCCGTACCGCTGCGGGGCGTCAGGGGGGAGCGGTGAGAGTGGCGAGGGTGGCGCGGAGGAGGCTGCGGGCGTGGGCGGTGTGCGGGGCTCGCAGGGGGTCCGGGGCCTCGGGGTCGTCCGGCCCCGTCAGCAGCAGCGTCGACAACCGCACCCGCAGTGCGCCCGGCTCGTCGCCGAAGCGATGCCCTCCCTCGGCGCCGGTCCCCAGCCGCCGTACCAGCTCCGCCTCCAACGTGGCCGCGTCCTCCACACCGTGGGCGGCCAGCTCCCCGCGGAGCGGCTCCAGGTCCGCGTAGACGTGCCGCCCGGCCTGTGGCGGACGGCACAGCCCTCCGGCTTCCGTCACCGCCTCGTGCAGCGCCCGGGCCAGCACACCCTGACGTGTCGTCTCGGCCGCCCGCCGCTCCCGGGCA
>KI547040.1:207801-208509 GCA_000497405.1 Streptomycetaceae bacterium MP113-05
TGCCCAAACGGGCGTGCAACGCGGCGAGGACCGCCCGCGCCTCCCGTGCGTGGCCATGACCACGGGCGGTGCCGGGGAACCGGGCGAGTGCGGCGGACGGGGTCGCGGTGAGCACCACCACGGAGTCGGCGTGGTCGGGTCCCAGCATCTCCGCCGGACTGACGATCACCGTGCCGTGCGGGTCGTGGGAGGTGCCGCGCCCGCTCTCGTCACTGATGACGAGCAGTCTCTCCTGCGCTGCGGCCTCGCACACCTCGCGGAGTAGTTCGGGCGGCGGTGCCGTACCCGTGGGGTCGTCGACGACGGACAGCAGCAACACCCTGGGGTCGTCGCCCCCCACTCCGGCCCGCCGGACGGTCTCCAGCAGCACGAACGGGTCCGGGGCACCCCCGTAGTCCGCGGGGACGGGCACCCGGTGCGCGGTGCGGCCCAGCAGCCGGACCGGTGCGTCGTACCAGTCCGCGCACGGTCTCGGCAGGAGCACGCTGCCGCCCGCCGGATCGCCCGCTGCCAACACGGCGAGCAGCAGCAGCGGCGCCCCGGGGGCGACCACGACCTGGCCGGGCCCGGTACGGAGACCGCGCCGCTGCCAGTACGCGCATGCGGCGTCCTTCAGCGGGGCCAGGTGCTCGGGGTGACTGTGCCTCCCGCGGGTGTGCCCCATGCCTCCACTGTCACAGAAGCCGGGCGACGCTGCCCCCGGGCGGG
>KI547040.1:208630-209240 GCA_000497405.1 Streptomycetaceae bacterium MP113-05
CCGGTGTCCCCTGTCTGCTCGGGCCTGCTGGTCTGCTCGTTCCGTCAGGGCACCTCACCGTTCTTGTCGAGCAGCCTGAAGATGCCTGCCCAGCCGGGTGCTGGACAACAAGATCTGCGGTCCGCGCTCCGCATCGCGCTCGACCCGGACCTCCTAGGCGGACCGGGCCGGACCGGACGCGCGCAGTCCGGGCGGCGCGGGCTGACACGGATGGACGGAGCGAACGGCGGACGAACGGCCACGTCCGCTCCGTCCGTCGTGTCAGCAGTCCTCACGCCCCCGCTCTCGGGCGCCCCTGCGTGTACGGCCCGCGGCCACCGGCCGCTGCGGGTTGCGGCGCAGATACTCACCCTCCAGCTCGGCCATCCGCGCATTGTGCGCGCTGAGCGCATCCGGGGAGCCGTGCAGCAGCGTGTCGTGGCGGGTCCGGTGGATCGTCGCCAGCTCCTTCAGCAGCTGGGTGTCCGACAGCTCCCGCGGGTCGATCCCCATGGCACCCTCCTCGAAACGCACCGGTTCCAGGCCGTCCTCCGGTGGTCCGAGTACCCGTTCGGCGCCGGAGCAAAGGCGGCGGCTGCACGGCTCGCGTCCCGGGCCCCCGCGCAGACGC
>KI547040.1:209715-214073 GCA_000497405.1 Streptomycetaceae bacterium MP113-05
GCCGGGCGTCACACCGTGCGCTCGGGCCACCTCACGCAGCCTCATGCAGCCGTCGCAGACAGCTCTTGGCAACGATCATCTAGGCTGCCGGTCATGGAGATTCACGGGACCTCGCTACGGATCTGCGTCGACGACCTGGACGCCGCCATTCTGGTGTACGAGAAGCTCACAGGAGCCGAAGCCCACCGCTTCACCACCGGACCGGTGTCGGTCGCCGCCGTCGGCCCTTTCTTCCTGATGAGCGGGCCCGAGGGGCACCTGGAGGTGCTGCGGAAGATCGCCGCCACCATCGCCGTCGCGAACGTGGACGAGGCGATGGCCGACCTCACCGCCGTGGGCGCGGAGATCATCGCCGGGCCCCAGTCCACACCCGCAGGCCGCAACGTCGTCGCCCGCCACCCCGACGGCGCGGTCTTCGAGTACGTCGACCGCGCGTAGGCGACCCCGATCCTCGGCGACCGGATGACGATATCTGCGGGAGGGATTCCGGCGAGACGGGCGGCGGCGTCGAACGCTGCGACGATCGGGGACCGTCTGGCCGAGCGAGACGACCGCCTCGTGGGGCGGAGCCGCGAGCTGGAACTGTTCGACCGGATCCTGGCCGGCACGCTCGACCGCAACGTGCTGCTGGTGCATGGCCCCGGCGGCATCGGCAAGACCGGGCTGCTGCGTGCTTCGGCCGCGGCAGCCCGGAGGGCCGGGCGGACGACCCGGTGGATCGACGCGAGGACGATCGACCCGATCCCCGCTGCGCTGGCTGCCGCACTCGAAGGCGTCGGCCCCCGCACGGTGGTGTTCCTCGACGGGTTCGAACGGATCGCCGCCGGAGCGAGGGAGCTGCGCGAGGAGGTGCTGCCGCGGCTACCCGGCGACGTCGTCGTGGTGATCGCCGGGCGCAGCAGACCGGACCCCGGGTGGTTCAGCGGTGGCTGGGCGCAGGTCGCCTTCACGGTGGAGCTGGCCGAGCTGAGCGAGAAGTCCTCGGTCGAGCTGCTCGCCGAGCACGGCGTCCCGGACGGGCCGGCCCGGGAGATCACGCAGTGGACCGCGGGGTCCCCGCTCGCGCTCGTGCTGGCGGCCGGCGCCTTTCACCGGCACGGACGTGTCGCACCCGAGCCGGGGATCCTGACCACCCTCGTCCGCCTGACGACCGCCGTCGAGTGGGACGACACGCAGTTCGACGCGCTCGCGGTGTGCGCCGTAGCGAGGCGCACGACCCCGGACCTGCTCGACGGTGCTCTGGAACCGGGGAGCGATGCCGAGGGTGCCTTCGGGTGGCTGGCCGGGCTGCCCTGGGTCGACCGGGTCGGGACTACGGTCACCCTGCACGACGCGGTTCGCGAGCCCGTGCGGGAGAGCCTCTCGGGCTCCCGTCCCGCGCGTGAGCGCGAGCTCCGGGGCCGGGTGGCCGACCACCTGTACCGGCGATCCCTGCTGGGGGACCGGTCGATCATCACCGACCTCGCGCACCTGTTGCGCAGCCCGGAGCTGCGGTGGGCGTACTGCTGGGACGGCAGCGCGCGCTACCACGCGGACCGGATCCGTTCCGGCGACACGGCCGTCCTCGGCACGGCTCTCGCGGGGCGGGGCTACGGGGAGTGGTGGTCGGCGAGCGAGCCCTACCACCGGCTTGCGCCACGTCACGTGGTGGTCGCGCGGGACGGCGTGGGTGCACCCGTCGGGTACGCGATCTGGCTGACTCCCGGTTCAGCGCCGTCCTCGGTGCTCGCTGGCGACCCGTTCGGGAGGGAGTGCCTCCGGGTGGCCGAGCGAGCCTGCGGGTCGGGTGAGGTGGTGGTGTGGCGGGACAGCGTGGATCTGACCGGAGGAACGCCTGCGGACGGTAGTGCACTCGCGATGCTGAACGTCGCGGTCGCCTTGCGTGCCGACGTGCCGAACCCCCGGCACGCGATCGTGCCGTTGTTCCAGCACAACCAGCGGCTGCACGAGTTCTGTCTCGCTGCGGGCGGCACGGTGGTGCCCGAACTGGACACCGTCGTGGACGGCAGGCCGGTGTGCGCCTACTTGATCGACTACGGACCGGGCGGCCTGCACGCCCACCAGCACGACCTGGTCCTCCGCGAGCTCGGCCGACTGCCCACCCGGTCTTCGGCACTGAACGTCGACGACGTGCGGACGGCACTGGAGTCCTTCCCCGTGGCGACCGAACTGGCCCGGCACCCGATGGCCGCCGGTGTCGGCGTGGACACGCGTGCCGAGTCGGTGCGGACGGCCCTGCGGAGTGGTGTCGCGGCGGCGTTCGGCGCCGGGGCGCGCGAACAGCAGCTCAGGTCCGTCCTGTCGCAGCGATACCTGGAGCCCGGCGCGACGTCGGCGGCGATCGCGCGCTCGCTGGCGATCAGCAAGGCCACGTACTTCCGGCGGCTCACCGAAGCGGTCGGGCGACTGGCCGAGCATCTCGCTGCGACCGGATGAGAGCGGTGTGAGACAGCCGCGCACTCCACACGGTGCCCGCCCGGGCCTAGCGTCGGTCGCGTACACGCCAACTTTGGAGGAATGGACCATGGCACGAATCGGTACCCGGGCACTCGTGGCGACTGCGGTGGCCGCACTGGCGGCGTTCCTACCGGGGAGCGCCGCGCAGGCCGCCCCGACGGCGGCACCGGAGACCGTCGGCACGATGGCCACCTGGTCCTGCAGCGGAATCCCGGCGGGATACGTCTCACTGCAGATCGACCCGTACCGGTGCGGCGGGAACTACCCGGGGCACCTGGTCGCCGCCCCGGAAAGCGGCCAGTGGATCTGCGGGTGGAACGGAGACGCGCTGACCGGTTTCGTCATGGACCAGACGAACCCGATGTCGGGCCAGTGCCACTTCAACACCTCCTGGCACATCGTCAGGGTCTGAGACCCCGTGCCGGACGGGTCGGGCGCTCCGACCCGTCCGACAGGCCGGAGCAGGCACGCAGGCATGTCCGGCCGACGGCTCAGGGGACGCTGAGGACGATCTTTCCGCGGGTGCGGCCCTCCTGGCCCGCGCGCCAGGCGTCGGCGGCCTGGGCGAGGGGCAGCACGCGGTCGACGTTGACCGTGAGGCGGCCGGCGTCGGCGAGGTCACCCAGCGCGGCGAGACCGGCAGCGTCGGGCCGCACGAAGAGGTACTGCCCGCCCTTGGCCTGCACTTCGTGGTCGACGACGGACAGCACGCGTTCCGCCTTCTTCAACACCTGCTGCGAAATCTCCACGGCGTCGCCGCCGACGAAGTCGACCGCCGCGTCGACGCCGTCAGGGGCCAGGGCGCGCACCCGGTCGGCGAGCCCCGCTCCGTAGCGCACCGGTTCGGCCCCGAGTTCCCGCAGGTAGTCATGGTTCCGCTCGCTCGCGGTGCCGAGGACGCGGGCGCCCAGCGCGACGGCGATCTGCACCGCCATCGAGCCCACACCGCCGGCGGCGGCGTGCACGAGCACCGTGTCGTCGCCGGTGACACCGAGCCGGTGCAACGCCTGTTGGGCGGTCAGGCCGGCGAGGGGCAGGCCCGCGGCCTCCTCCCAGCTCAGCGAGGCGGGTTTGCGGGCCAGCCCCCGCACCGGGGCCGCGACCAGTTCCGCGTAGGTGCCGTGGCAGATCTCGTCCTTGCGCAAGTAACCGACGACCTCGTCGCCGGCCGCGAACTCGGTGGCGTCCAGGCCGGCCGCCTCCACCGTGCCCGCGACGTCCCAGCCGGGAATCAGGGGGAAGCGGGCCTCGAAGACCGGGTCGAGTCCGCCGGAGGCGGACTTCCAGTCCACCGGGTTGACTCCTGCCGCCCTCACCCGGACGAGTACCTGGTCCGGGGCGACCTTCGGGTCGGGCTGTTCCGCCAGTCGGAGTCCGTCGGGTCCGTCGTAGCCGTCTGTCACGATTGCCTTCATGGTCGGGTAACGACCTGGGCGGCGGCGATCATTCCCCGCTGTCGGAGGGTGACGCGATGTGGTGGCGCAGCACCTCGCAGAGGTGGCGTGCGAAGGCGTCGTAGCGCCTGCGCAGGCCGGCTCCCGGCCAGTCCGGTGGGAGCAGGGCGTCCGGAAGGACCGGGTCGGCGAGCAGGTGGCGCAGAACGGCTGCCGAGACGGTGAACCGCCCGGCGAGGTCCTCGGTGCGGTCCAGACATGCGGCGAACGCGCGGGCCCGGCCGTCCCAGCCGGACAGGTCCCACAGACGGGCGGCGAGGGCGGATGCCTCCTCGCCGTCGGGGGCGGCGCCGGTGAAGACCGTGCAGTCGGTCCGGAGGGCGGCGCCGAGCGGACGGTCCAGGTTCGCGGGCCGCACCCAGGTGCCCTCGCGCAGCTCGGCGAGCCGCAGCCGGGCCATGGTGCGCCGCAGTGCGGCCCGTTCGTTGGCGGGCCTGCGTTCGGCGG
>KI547040.1:214083-216563 GCA_000497405.1 Streptomycetaceae bacterium MP113-05
CGCGATCTCCCAGCCGCCGTCCCACTGCCGGAGGCGGGGTGCGCGGCTGTCGTCCTGCCGCGCCTGGCGGTCCAGCAGCCGTGCGGTGAGGCCGTAGCCCTGGGGGTCCTGGTCGAGGTCGCCGGCGGCGACCATGCGGGACAGTGCGACGCGCACGGTGCCCTCGGCGACGCCGAAGAGTGCGCCGACGCGCACCAGCTCGCGGACGGGCAGCCGGGGCGGGTGGTGGCCGAGAAGGGTGCTGAGCACGATCGAGCGAGCCGTCAGCGGGCGCAGCCCGAGGGCGGGAGTGATCGGTGCGGTGTCGTTCATCGGATCGGGCAGTCTATCTGCACCTCGCTGGATTACTTCTTCTTGCCACACGTATGCGAGGCGTAATATCCACGGTATGGCTACCCATGAGGTCCTCAACCAGGTGCCGCCGCTGACCGGCTTCAGCACAGCGGACGAGCCGGCCCTGCTGGAGGCTGTGAGGCGGGACGGAGCGGACTGGGGCGAGGCGGAACTGCGGGCACTCGGGGAGCTCGCCGGTTCCGCCCCGGTGCAGGAGCAGGCGCGGCAGGCCGAGGAACACCCGCCGCGGCTGCACACCCATGACCGGTACGGCCACCGGATCGACGAGGTCGAGTTCCACCCGGCATGGCACAGTCTGATGACGACGGCCGTCCGGCACGGACTGCACGCCGCCCCCTGGGCGGAGCCCCGCGCGGGTGCGCACCTGCTGCGGGCGGCCAAGTTCTACGCCTGGTCGCAGGCGGAGGCGGGGCACGGCTGCCCGGTCTCCATGACGTACGCGGCGGTGCCGGCGCTGCGAGCAGAGCCGGAACTGGCGGCCGTGTACGAACCGCTGCTCACCTCGCACACATACGACTTCGGTCTCCGGCCGCCGCTGAGCAAGGCGGGGCTGATCGCCGGTATGTCGATGACCGAGAAGCAGGGCGGCTCGGACGTACGCGCCAACACCACGCGCGCGGTGCCGCGCGGCGACGGCACGTACCGGATCACCGGGCACAAGTGGTTCACCTCGGCGCCGATGAGCGACGTCTTCCTGACGCTGGCGCAGACCGACGAGGGCCCGACCTGCTTCCTCCTCCCCCGGGTGCTGCCCGACGGGACGCGCAACGCGCTGAGACTGCAACGGCTCAAGGAAAAGCTGGGCAACCGCTCCAACGCCTCTGCGGAAGTCGAGTACGAGGACGCCGTGGGATGGGCCGTCGGCGAACCGGGCCGAGGCGTGCGGACCATCGTGGAGATGGTCAACGTGACGCGGCTGGACTGCGTGCTCGGTTCGGCAGCCGGCATGCGCGCGGGCCTGAGGCAGGCGCTGCACCACGCCGAACACCGGTCGGCGTTCGGCACCCCGCTGGTGCGGCAGCCGCTGATGCGCAACGTGCTGGCCGACCTGGCCGTCGAGTCGGAGGCCGCGACGATGCTCGGCCTGCGGCTGGCCGCCGCGCTGGACCGGTCGCTGGCGGGCGACGAACGCGAGGGGGCGCTGCGGCGGCTGGGGCTGGCCGCGGGCAAGTACTGGGTCTGCAAGCGTGGTCCGGCACATGTCGGGGAGTCGCTGGAATGCCTGGGCGGCAACGGCTACGTCGAGGAGTCGGGCATGCCGCGGCTGTACCGGGAGGCGCCGCTGCTCTCCATCTGGGAGGGCTCGGGAAACGTCGCCGCGCTGGACGTGCTCCGCGCCGTGGCGAAGGACCCAGCCACGCTGGACGCGCTGCTGTCGGAGGTGGACGCGGCGGCAGGCGCCGACCGGCACTTGGACGGAGCCGTCGCGTCGCTGCGGAAGGACCTGGCGGTCCTCACCGAACCGGCCGCCGCGCAACTCACCGCCAGGCGGCTGGCGGAACGCCTCACCCTGGTGCTCCAGGGCTCGCTGCTGGTCCGGCACGGAGCTCCGGCGGTCGCGGACGCCTTCTGCGCCTCCCGGCTGGGTGGCGAGTGGGGCCATGCGTACGGCACGCTGCCGCCCCGCACCGACCTGGACGGCGTGCTGGCACGGACACGGGTACGGGTGTGAGTGTGAGCGTCCGCGTCGAACGGGACGGGGTTCGGCGTGTTCTGCCGCCGCTGGGGGTGCCACTCATCGACGGCGGCACCGTGCGGCTGCCGCCGTCGTGGGCGCGGGCCGGGCGCGGGACATGGTGCTCACCGGACGCCCGGTGGCGGCCGGGGAGGCGTATGCCATCGGCCTCGCCGACCGGCTGGTCCCACCTGGCGGGGCACGCACCGCGGCGGAACGTCTCGCCCGTGAGCTTGCCGCCCTCCCCCAGGCGTGCCTGCGCAGCGACCGGAGCTCCCTCCTCGACGTCGAGGACGCCGCTCTGGCCCGCGAGTTCGCCCACGGCGAGTACCGTACTCGCCGTGGGCGAACTACTCGCCGTGGGCGAACTCCGCGGGCGCCGCCCGCTTCACCGCCGGGGAGGGCCGCCACGGGGCCTCTCCCTGCCCCCTCCCGGCGGTGGGGCGTCCCG
>KI547040.1:216573-224794 GCA_000497405.1 Streptomycetaceae bacterium MP113-05
CGGCACGACGAGGATCTTGCGGCCCTGACCGGCCGCGAAGCGGTCGAGAGCAGCGGGGTAGTCGGCCAGGGGCATGCGGTCGGAGATGAAGACGTCCGGGTCGAGGACGCCGCCGGCGAAGAGTTCCGCCGCCCGTTCGTAACTGTGCAGGACGGCCATGGAGCCGGTGATGGTGATCTCCTGGTTGTAGATCCGGTAGGGGTCGATGGTCGCGGTCGTCCCGTAGTCGGCGACGCCGAACTGGAGGAAGGTGCCGGCCTTGGCGACACGGCCGAGACCGTCCTGGATGGCGGCGGCGTTCCCCGTCGCATCGATGACGAGGTCCCAGCCCTGCGGGCGGTCCAGTTCGTCGGCGCGGGCGGCCGTCCCCGAGCACCCCAGCAGCTTCGCGGCGTCGAGCCGCTCCGGATTGAGGTCGAGGACGTCGACGGTCGCCGCCCCGGTGCGCTTGGCGAGCTCGAGCATCATGAGGCCCATGGTGCCGGAGCCGTAGATCAGCACGTGGGCGCCCAGCCGGCTGCGCAGCACGTCGTAGCCGCGCACGGCACAGGACAGCGGCTCGATCAGCGCGGCATCCTGGGTGCGGACGTGATCGGGCAGCTTCACGCAGTTGGCGACCGGGGCGACGGCGTATTCGGCGGCGCCACCCGCGGTGGTGACGCCGATAGCGGCCCAGCGGTCGCACAGGTTGTTGTGCCCGTTGCGGCAGTAGCGGCACTCGTGGCAGTACAGCGACGGGTCCACGGCGACGCGGTCACCCGCGGACAGCTCGGTGACCTCGCTGCCGACGCCG
Organism: Streptomycetaceae bacterium MP113-05; assembly: GCA_000497405.1. Lineage (GTDB taxonomy): Bacteria > Actinomycetota > Actinomycetes > Streptomycetales > Streptomycetaceae > Streptomyces. The sequence continues at coordinate 217,367 of KI547040.1, forward strand.
ACGACCTCTCCGGCGAACTCGTGCCCGGGGATCACCGGCAGGGTCGGCGCGAACTCACCCTGGAGGATGTGCAGGTCGGTGCCGCACAGGCCGCACGCGGCGACGTCGACGACGACCTGGCGCGGCCCCGGCGTGGGGTCCGGCACCGTCGTCAGGGAGACCTTGCCGGGTGCTTCGACGAGGGCGGCCTTCATTTGACGGCTCCTAGCGACAGGCCCTGGACCAGCTTGTCCTGGGCGGCGAACCCGGCGACGAGCACCGGGAGGGAGATGACGATCGAGGCGGCGGACACCTTGGCCAGGAACAGGCCCTGGCTGGTGATGAAGCTGGTGAGGAAGACCGGTGCGGTCTCCGCCCGGACCCCAGTGAGTACCAGCGCGAACAGCAGTTCGTTCCAGCTGAAGATGAAGCAGATCAGCGCGGTCGCGGCCATGCCCGGTCCGGCGATCGGCGCGATGATCCGCCGCAGAACGGTGGGCAGCCGGGCGCCGTCGATCTGGGCGGCCTCGATCACCGATACCGGGATCTCGGCGAGGAAGGACTGGAGCATCCACACCGCGATGGGAAGGTTCATCGCGGTGTAGAGCACGACCAGCAGCCAGATGTTGTCCAGCAGGCCGGCGTTGCTCGCGAAGAGGTACACCGGCAGCAGGCCCGCGACGAGCGGCAGCATCTTGGTGGACAGGAAGAAGAACATCACGTCCCGCCACTTGCGCACCGGCCGGATGGAGAGCGCGTACGCGGCGGGCAGCGCCAGCAACAGCACCAGGAGCGTCGAGGACACCGCCGCCGTCATGGAGTTGATCAGCGGGGGCCAGGGGCCGTCGGCTCCACCGGCGGAGAAGAAGGTGCGGTAGGCGTCGAGCGTCAGCGGTGCCGCGAGCGAAGGCGGGTTGGTCGCCGCATCCGGCTCGGAGTGGAAAGAGGTGATCACCAGCCACGCGACCGGCAGGAAGAACAGGAGACCGACCAGCCATGCGGCCAGGCCGAGGGCCGAACTGCGGCGCCGGGCACGGCGCAGGGGCGCGGGCACGGCGGCCTTCAGGCGCGTCCGCGACTCGCCGGCGGGTGCCGTCAGGGTACTCATCCGCGGGACACCTCCTCGCTGAAGAGAGACGACACGACACGCAGGGCGAAGGTCGCGATGATGATCGACCCGATCACGACCAGGACGCCGCCCGCCGAGGCCAGGCCGTACTCGTGGGACTTGTAGAACGTCTGGTAGATCGCATACGGAAGGTTCGCGGTGCCGAGCCCGCCGGAGGTCATCATGTAGACGGCATCGAAGTTCTGCACGATGAAGATGGACCCGAGCAACGCCCCGAGCTCCAGGTAGCGGCGCAGGTGCGGCAGCGTGATGTAGCGGAAGATCTGCCAGTTCCCGGCGCCGTCGATCCGTGCGGCCTCGATGACGTCGAGGGGCCGGCTCTGCAGTCCTGCGAGCAGGATCAGCATCATGAACGGCGTCCACTGCCAGATGAGTGCCGCTTCCACGGCCACCAGGGGCATCTCGGAGATCCACTCCGGCTGCACCGGGTGGTCGACGCCCACCAGGCCGGCGAAGGCGTGGATGACACCGTTGACCAGACCGTATTCGGGGTTGAGCAGCATGTGTTTCCACAGCAGCGCCGCGGCGACCGGCATCAGCAGGAACGGCGCGATCAGCATGGTGCGTACCAGGGCACGCCCACGGAATCTGCGGTCCAGGAGCAGGGCGATGCCGAGCCCCAGCACCAGCGAGATGAGGACGACCGCCGCTGTGAGCAGGGCCGTGGTGAGCACGGCTTCGCGCAGCGCGGGGGTGCCGAGCACGGTCCCGAAGTTGGAGAGGCCGGTGAACTCCCGGGCCTGAGGATAGAGGGAGTTCCAGTCGAAGAGGGAGATCACCAGGGTCGCGGCGAACGGCAGCTGGGTGACGAGGATCAGGAAGACGAGCGCGGGCATCAACGGTGCGCGCGTCGCCCAGTCACGCAACCGCCGGGCTCCCCCGGCCGGCCTGCCGGCCGGCCGGGGGTCGCCGGAGACGGACACCGGTGCGGTAGTGGTCGCCTGGGTGACGGTCATCGGTTCCGGTACTCCTCGCCGACCTTCTCGGCCAGCTTCTGCGACTTCGCGAGAGCCTGCTTCACCGACTGCCGTCCGGCGATGGCCGCGCTGATCTCCTGCGAGACCTCCGTGCCGAGCGAGGTGAACTCGGGGATGCCCACGAACTGGATGCCGGAGTAGGGGCGCTTCTGCACACCCGGGTCACCCGGCTTCGCGGAGTCGATGGCCGTCAGGACCTCGTCACCGAAGGGGGCGGCCTTCTCGTACTCGGGGACGTCGTAGGTGGACGCGCGCTTCCCGGCGGGGACGCTGGGCCATCCGGCCTCGTCGCCGACGAGCTTCTCGTACTCCTTGCCGGTCGCCCAGGACATGAACTCCCAGGCGTCCTCGGAGTGGGTGGAGGCCTTCTGCATGCCGAAGGCCCAGGTGTAGAGCCAGCCGGAGCCGTCCGTCTCGTTCACCGGCGCCGGAGCGTAGCCGATCTTGCCCTGGACGGGCGACCCGTCCCGCTCCAGTTCACCGGCCCCGGCGGTGGCGTCGTACCACATGGCCGTCTTGCCCTGCGTCATGCTGTTCAGGCACTCGGCGAAGCCGGCCTGCGCCGGGCCGGCCTCTCCGTGCTCGCGGACGAGGTCCACGTAGAACTCCGCGGCCTCGGTGAACTCCGGGGAGTCCAGCTGTGCGTCCCAGTTCTCGTCGAACCAGGTGCCGCCGTAGGTGTTCACGACGGTGGTGAGCGGGGCGATGACCTGCCCCCAGCCCGGCAGGCCGCGCAGGCAGATGCCGGCCATGTCGGACCGTTCACCGTCGACCTTCGCCGCGAGGTCGGCCACCTGGTCCCAGGTCGGCTTCCCGGGCATCTCCAGACCCTGCTCCGCGAAGACGTCCTTGCGGTACATCAGGAACGACGACTCGCCGTAGAACGGCTCGGCATAGGTCTTGCCGTCCGCCCCCTTCAGGGACTGCCGGATGGGCTTCAGCACGTCCTGCTGGTCGTACTTCTCGTCCTTCGTCACGAACGGTCCGAGGTCGTAGAGCCAGCCGCGTTCGGCGTAGATGGGCGTCTCGTAGTTGCTGATCGTGGCGACGTCGTACTGGCCGGACTGGCTGGCGAAGTCCTGGCTGATCTTGTCGCGGACCTGGTTCTCCGGCAGCACCGTGAAGGTGACCTCGATACCGGTCTCCTCTGTGAAGTGCTCGGCGGTCAGCTTCTGCAGAGTCTTCATCGGGGGGTTGTTCACCATCAGGACGTTGATGGAACGGTCGTCTCCGCCCCCTCCACCGGCACCTGCACACCCCGCGAGGAGAGCGGAGGCAGCGGCCGCGGCGACGGCCGCGCGGGTCGCTCTGTGCCGGGCCCGGCCGGGGGCGGTGACGTGGGAGGTCGGTATGTCTGTGCGCATGCGGGGCTCCGGTTGGTCGTGCCAGATGTGCGGGTGGTGGGCGCTCGGGTCAGACCCGGATGACCTGCGGTCCGAGGAGCGAGTAGCGGTGTGCTTCGTGTGCCGGCAGACCGGTGGACGTGACGACGGACTCGAAGTCGCCGATCTGCGCGAAGCGGCAGAAGCTCACCGCGCCGAACTTGGTGTGCACGCCGACGAAGATCCTCCGCCGTGCACTGCGGATCGCCTGGGCCTTCACCTCGCTGACAGCCGGGTCGGGGGTGGTCAGACCGTGCTCGCGGGAGATGCCGTTCGCTCCGATGAACGCCAGGTCGATGACGAACCGGGAGAGCATGGCGGTGGTCCAGTGGTCGACCGTCGCGAGAGTGCCGCCGCGCAGCCGGCCGCCGAGGAGGAGCACGGTGAAGGTGTCCACGTCGGCGAGGGCTCCGGCGGCGGCGAGGGACGCGGTGACGACGGTCAACTGCCGGTCACGGGGCAGTGCCTCGGCGAGGAGCTGGGGGGTGAAGCCCTCGTCCACGAAGACCGTCTCGGCGTCGCCGAGCAGGTCGGCCGCAGCCGCGGCGATCCGCCGCTTCTCCGGCACGTGCAGGGTGCCGCGGAACGCCAGGGTGGTTTCGAAGCCGGCGCTCTCCACCGGGTACGCGCCGCCGTGCGTGCGCCTCAGGAGACCGTGGGACTCCAGGACCCGGAGGTCGCGGCGTACGGTCTCGCGGGCCACGCCGAGGGTGGCGGCGAGTGTCCCGACCTCGACCGAACCGGCGCGGCGGGCCGCACCGACGATCTCCCGCTGCCGTTCCTCCGCGCTCATCGCACTCCGGGTCCTCTCCCGTGAGAGTTACCGAACGGGCACCAGGGTGACCGTTCGGGCCTGTGGGAAGAGTTCTACCGGGCGACGCGGGGCACAACCAGGTTCGACGCGGTAGGGATGCTGCCCGTTTTCGCCCGCCCGCGGATGGCGCGGACACCGCTCCGCCGGGGAGGACGCTGCAGGGGCCGCCCGTGTGGCGCCCGTTTCGGGTACCGGGGCGCCCGTTCGCTGCCCGTTCGGGCCGCCATCCCCCAGCGGACCGTACTCACGGCCCACGCGGACCCGTGAGTACGGTCCGCGGAGGGCCGTCGGGCGTGTGTTGCATCGGCGGGGCGGCGGAGAGTGTCCGCACCCTTTGAACACCTTCGACCTGCGACTCTCCGCGCGGCAGGAACCGGCCGGGACGGGGGGGGTTTCCGGTCGTGGATGGCGGGTGACCCGCCATGGCGGACGACCATGGCCCCACATGTCCCAGGAGGTTCGGCTATGACTACGGCTGCAGAGATCATGCACCCCGGCGCAGAGTGGATTCCCGCCACCGAGACCCTGGACCGTGCGGCGCAACTGATGCGCCGGTTCGACGTCGGGGCGCTGCCCATCAGCGACGCTGAGGAACGCATGTGCGGCATCCTGACCGACCGGGACATCGTCGTCGGCTGCGTGGCGGCGGGCCACGACCCGTCTCACATGACGGCGGGCGACATGGCGCACGGCACTCCGCGCTGGATCGACTCGGGCGCCGACGTCTCGGACGTTCTGCAGGAGATGCAGAGCCACCGGATCCGCCGGCTCCCGGTGGTCCGGGACAAGCGCCTCGTCGGCATGATCAGCGAGGCGGACCTCTCGCATCACCTGACGGACGACCAGATGGCGACGTTCGTGGAGAGCGTCTGCTCGACGACCTGACCGCCCCGGCCCTTCACTCCCCCACAGCGCCGTCGGCCAGTTCACGGACGATGTCCAACTGGCCGACGTGGCGCGCGTACTCCTGGAGCAGGTGGAGCAGGATCCACCCGAGCGTGGGTGCGTCCCCGGACGTGGGGAAGCGCCCGCCGACGGCTGCCCGGTCCTCCAGCCGCCCACCGGCGGCGGCGGCCCGCGACTGCTCGCACTGGTCGGTGAACTCCGCGCGCACCTGCCCGGCGGTGACGTCGTCGGGCACGTACCAGCGACCGCCCGGCCCGTCGTCGGCCCACGGGTCGGGGACCTGTTCCGCGAGGAAGCCCCAGCACAGCCAGCGCCGTTCGACGTGTCTGAGGTGGTGCAGCAGCTCCAGAGGCGTCCAGCCGGAGGGGAGCTGGCTCGTGCGCAGCTCCGCTTCCGGCATGCCGTCGAGTTTCTGCAGCAGTGTGGCCCGGTAGTAGTCCAGCTGCCCGGCGAGCAGTTCGCCCGGGTCTGCGACCAGGTGCGACGGTTCGGCGCGGTCGTCGAGGGTGTGCGTCACGCGTCCTCCTTGAGGTCGAGAACCGGCACGTCGTGCCGGGTGATGCCGAACGCCTGGACGTAGAGGGAGACTTCCGCCTCCACGGCCCGAACGATGGTGTCCGCGCGGCGGAAGCCGTGCCCCTCGCCTTCGAACGCGAGGTAGGCGTGCGGGACGCCGGGCCCGATGCGGCCCAGGAACCGCTCACACTGCACGGGGGGACAGATCACGTCGTCCAGGCCCTGGAGGAGCAGGAAGGGCCGGTCCACGCGGTCGGCGTGCCGCACGGGGGAGCGGTCGCGGTAGCGGTCGGCGTCAGCCTGCGGGTCGCCGACGAGTGACCGCAGGTACTGCGACTCGAAGTCGTGTGTCTCGTCCGCCGCCCAGCCCTCGAGGTCGAGGATCGGATAGGTGACGGTGCCGCAGGCGTAGACGTCTCCGGCGGGCGAAGTGAGGGACGCCGCGCTGGTCCAGCCACCTGCGCTGCCGCCGCGGATGGCCAGGCGTGCCGGGTCGGCGGTGCCCTCCTCGGCCAGTGCCCGGGCGACGGATGCGCAGTCCTCCACGTCCACGACACCCCACTGGCCGCGGAGCCGGTTCCGGTACTCGCGGCCGTAGCCGGTGGAGCCCCCGTAGTTGACCTCGGCGACACCGATGCCGCGCGAGGTGAAGTAGGCGATCTCCAGGTCCAGCACCATGGGTGCGCGGCCGGTGGGCCCGCCGTGCACCCAGATCACGTAGGGCGGCAGCTCGCCGTCCGGCCCGCGGTGGTCGGGGTGGTGCGGCGGGTAGACGTGCGCGTGCACGTCCCGGCCGCCGGTGCCCCGGAAGGTCCGGGCCTGCGGCTGGGGGAGGTACGCGGGGTCGACCGCCGGCCGGTGCTCCTCGGCGACGACGCGGCTGTGGCCGCTTCCTGCGTCGAGTTCGACGATCTCGTAGGCGCTGTGCGGGCCCGCGGCCACGCCCGCGACGCGGGTGCCGGCGACGGCGAGTGCGGGGCTCCACTCCGTCCAGTGCCCCGGAGCATCGGCGAGTTCGCCGGTGGCGGTGTCGAGGACGCCGAGCGTCTGTGCGCCGCGGCCGTGCAGGACGGCGACGAGGCCGCCGGGCAGCGGGGCGAACCAGCGGAGCCCGATCTTCCACAGGGCGCCTCCGAACTCCTCCTCCCGCGGGCAGAGGCCCTCCGCCTCGCCGGTGGCGGGGTCCACGCGGTGCAGGTTCCACCAGCCGGTGCGGTCGGTGGCCACGAGCAGCGCGTCGCCGTCCCCTGTCCACTCGACCTGCGAGACGGACTCGTCGGCTCCTCCGAGGAGGGTGCGGGCGCCCGCGAAGACGCCGTCGGACATGACGTCGGCGACGCGGACGAGGGTGCCGTCCCACGGCATGGCCGGGTGGTCCCAGGCGAGCCACGCCACCCGGCAGCCGTCCGGCGAGAAGCGCGCACCGGTGAGGAAACGGTGCGTGGGGCCGGCCAGCTCACGGACAGCGGACCGGTCGTCGGCGGCGGAGCCGTCCAGCGGGACGGAGGCCAGCACGCGGCGCACGTCGGTCGGCGCGTCGCCGGTGAACTCCTCCAGGACGCAGACGACGTCGCGGTGTGCGGGGCGTACGACGGGGTCGCACCAGCGCAGTCCGCCGCCGGTGGCGGAGGTGGGCGTCAGGGGTGCGGGTTCGGCACCGGTGCCGGGGCTCAGCAGGTAGAGGCGCTGGTCGGCGAAGTGGGTGAAGACCACGACGGGCCCGTC
>KI547040.1:224804-240139 GCA_000497405.1 Streptomycetaceae bacterium MP113-05
TCACCCGGTTGCGGACGTTCCAGGGGGCGGGCAGTACGGATTCCGGCCGGTTCCCGGGACGCTGCCGCATCAGTGCGCGCCGGCCGCCCTCCTGGGGGCGGGGCGCGGTCCACCACAGCTCGTCGCCGACGGCGCCGAGGTACTCGGGGCGACCGTCGTGGGCGGCGACGAGGCCCGCGTCCACGGCGGACGGCCACGTGCCGTAGGGCGCCGTGGTCACGGCGCCGACGGGTGCTCCGGCGGGTGCGGTACCGGTGGTTCGGGCGTCGGGCATACGGGCCTCATTCGTTCGTCGTGAGCGTCGGCGGAGACGTCCGTCGGTCAGAGCGCGCGCAGCGCGCGGTCCAGGACGTGGACGCCGAAATGCAGCGCCTCCACGGGCACCCGCTCGTCGACGCCGTGGAACATCGCCTGGTAGTCGAACCCCTCCGGCAGTTTCAGCGGCGAGAAGCCGTAGCCCTCGATGCCCAACCGGGAGAACTGCTTGGCGTCCGACCCTCCGGACATGCAGTACGGCACCACCCGGGCGGTCGGGTCGAAGTACTCCAGCGCCTCCCGCATGGTGGCGAACGCAGACGCGTCGACCGGTGCCTGCAGCGGGACCTCCCGATGCTGGAACCTCCAGTCGACGTCCGGTCCGGTGAGCTGGTCCATCGTCGCGGTGAACTCGTCCTCAGCGCCGGGCACCATCCGGCCGTCGACACGGGCGGTGGCCGTGCCGGGGATGACGTTCACCTTGTATCCGGCGTCCAGCACGGTGGGGTTCGCGCTGTTGCGCACCGTGGGGGCGACCAGGGAGGCGGACCGTCCGAGACGTTCCATCAGGGTGTCGGCGTCGAACCCGTCGGCGTCCAGGTCCGGCGCTTCGAGCCCGGCCGCGAGCGACAGTTCCACCAGCGCCGCCCGCACCGTCGGGGACAGTCGCACCGGCCATTCGTAGGCGTCGATGCGGTGGACGGCGGCGGCAAGCCGGCTGACCGCGTTCTCGTGGTTCACCTTCGAGCCGTGGCCGGCACGGCCCCGTGCGGTGAGTTCGAGCCAGGCGGTTCCGCGTTCCCCCGCTGCCACCGGGTACAGCCGCAGTCCGTTCCCGGCGTGGTAGGTGAAGGCCCCGGACTCGCTTATGCCTTCGGTACAGCCGTCGAAGAGCTCCGCGTGCTTCGCGGTGAGGTAGTCGGCGCCGAACTCCGCGGTGTCCTCCTCGTCCGCGGTGAAGGCCAGCACGATGTCACGCCGTGGCCGGACGCCGGCCCGCGCCCACGCCCGGACGACGGCGAGCACCATCGCGTCCATGTTCTTCATGTCGATGGCGCCGCGGCCCCAGACCACGCCGTCGCGCACCTCGCCGGAGAAGGGGTGCACGGTCCAGTCGTCGGGCTGTGCGGGGACGACGTCGAGGTGACCGTGCACCAGCAGCGCGTCGGCGGAGGGGTCGGTGCCCTCGATCCGGGCGACGACGTTCGTACGGTCGGGGGCCTTCTCCAGGAAGACCGGTTCGAGCCCGGCCTCGGCGAGCCGCTCGCCGACGTACTCGGCGGCGGGGCGTTCGACGCCGTCTCCCCCGCCGTGGTTGGTGGTGTCGATGCGGATGAGCTGCGAGGTGAAGGTGACCGCCTCGTCGAGCGCTCTCTGGTCGACCGGCGTGTCAGCCATACTGCTCCTCCACTGCGGACGAGACGAGGGTGGTGACCGCTTTGAAGCAGCGGATGCCCTCGTACATGGTCGGTGCGGTGTAGGCGACGCGGCGTTCGCCGGTGCGTTCCACGCCGGGGACGACGGTCGCGGCACCCGCGAGGTGTTCGGCGTCGAACTCCAGCGCCACTTCGTGCGGTCCGGCGACGGCCGGTTCACGGCGTACGGCCAGCACCGCCGCTTCACGAGCCGCGGCGTGGATGTCGCGAGCGGTGCGCGCCGGGGTGCGGCAGACGGCCGCGTACCGGGAGACGTAGTCCTTCACGGCGACCGAACGGGCCCGGGGGGCGTACCCCCTGGCGTCCTCGCAGGTGCGGTCGTCGCCCGTGACCAGCACGACCGGCACCCCGTACTCGGCGACGACGAGCGCGTTGAGCAGGCCCTCGCTCGCACGGGTCCCGTCGACCCAGACGCCGGTGAGGGAGTTGGGCAGGTAGGTATGGGCGAGGACGCCCTCGGTGCCGGCACCGGTGTGGTAGCCGACGAACGCGATGCCGTCGACGTCGCCGTGCTGCACCCCTTCGACCATGCTGAGCGCCTTGTGCCGACCGGTGAGCATCTGGGCGCGGTCGTCGAGTCGTTCGAGCAGCAGGTTGCGCATCGACCAGTGGGCCTCGTTGACGAGGACTTCGTCGGCGCCTCCCTCGAGGAACCCGGTGACCGCGGCGTTCACGTCCGAAGTGAACATCGGACGGCAGCGCTCCCACTGATCCGTCCCCGGGAGCACGTCGCCGGGCCAGGTGACACCGGTTGCTCCCTCCATGTCGGCGCTGATCAAGATCTTCATGAGGCATCACGTTACGCCGTCGCCCACGGCGGCAAAAGCCCTGTGGACGACCAGTGGTCTACTCCACTCGACCGGGCCCTGCCCGGCGATCCGAGCTGTTTGCCTCCAGTACCCCATAGGGGTATAAACGAAGACGTCGGGATACCCCCCGCAGGTATCGACCCGCAGTCTGTCGGGCCAGCCCGATACCATCAGCTCGAGGAGCAGGCATGACGACCACCGCACCGGGAACGACCGAGGTAGAGTTCGCCATCGGCGGGATGACCTGTGCCTCGTGCGCCGCCCGGGTCGAGAAGAAGCTCAACCGCATGGACGGCGTCCGGGCGACGGTCAACTACGCCACGGCGAAAGCGAAGGTCTCCTTCGGCGGCGACCTGGACGTGGCGGACCTGATCACCACGGTCGAGGCGACCGGCTACACCGCACAGCCGCCCCCGCCCCGCGCCCCCCGGGACTCCCCGGCGCCGGACGCGGGGGAGCACGACGGGCTGCGCCCGTTGCGGCAGCGGCTCACCGCAGCCGTGGTCCTGGCCGTCCCGGTGATCGCCATGGCCATGGTCCCGGCCCTGCAGTTCACCTCCTGGCAGTGGCTCTCGCTCACACTGACCGCACCCGTGGTGACCTACGCGGGCTGGCCGTTCCACCGGGCCGCCTGGACGAACCTGCGGCACGGCGCCGCCACCATGGACACCCTGGTCTCCGTCGGCACCACGGCCGCGTTCACCTGGTCGCTGTGGGCCCTGTTCTTCGGCACCGCCGGAATGCCGGGCATGACGCACCCCTTCGGGTTCTCCGTCTCCCGCTCGGACGGCGCCGGCGACATCTACCTGGAGGCCGCGGCGGGGGTCACCGCGTTCGTCCTGGCCGGCCGCTACTTCGAAGCGCGCGCCAAGCGCCGTGCCGGCGCGGCGCTCCGGACACTGCTGGAGCTGGGGGCCAAGGAGGCGACCGTCCTCCGCGACGGCCGCGAACGGCGCGTCCCGACCGCCGAACTGGCCGTCGGGGACCGCTTCGTGGTGCGTCCCGGTGAGAAGATCGCCACCGACGGCCGCGTCCTGGAGGGTTCCTCGGCCGTGGACGCCTCGATGCTGACCGGCGAGTCGGTGCCGGTGGAGGTCACCGTGGGTGACCCGGTGACCGGAGGGACGCTGAACGCGGGCGGACGGCTGGTGGTGGAGGCCTCCCGCGTCGGTTCCGGCACGCAGCTGGCCAGAATGGCGAAGCTGGTGGAGGACGCGCAGAACGGCAAGGCCGCCGCGCAGCGGCTCGCGGACCGCATCTCCGCCGTCTTCGTACCCGTGGTGATCGCCCTGGCCCTCGCCACTCTGGGCTTCTGGCTGGTCGCCGGCGGCACGGCGACCGCCGCCTTCACCGCCGCGGTGGCCGTCCTCATCATCGCCTGCCCCTGCGCTCTCGGCCTTGCGACACCGACCGCGCTGCTGGTCGGCACGGGACGCGGCGCCCAGCTCGGCATCCTCATCAAGGGACCCGAGGTCCTGGAGAACACCCGCCGGGCCGACACCGTCGTCCTGGACAAGACCGGCACCGTCACCACCGGGAGGATGACCCTGCTCGCCGTCCACACCGCCGACGGCGAGGACGAGGCGCGGGTGCTGCGCCTCGCGGGTGCGCTGGAACACGCCTCCGAACACCCCGTCGCCCGAGCCGTCGCCGCCGGTGCCGCCGAGCAGACCGGGCCGCTGCCCCGACCCGAGGATTTCGCGAACGTGCCCGGGCTGGGCGTGCGGGGCGTCGTGGACGGCCACACCCTCCTCGTCGGCCGCACGCAGCTCCTCGACGACGGTGCCATGCCACTGCCCGGCCCACTGGCCGCCGCGAAACAGGAGGCCGAGGCGTCCGGCCGCACCGTCGTCGCCGTCGCGTGGGACGGCGAGGCGCGAGCGGTCCTGGAGGTCGCCGACGCGGTCAGGGACTCCAGCGCGGAGGCGGTCCGCCGGCTGAGGGAGCTGGGGCTGACCCCTGTACTGCTCACCGGCGACAACAGCGCGGTCGCCCGCGCCGTAGCCGCCGAGGTCGGCATCGACGAGGTCGTCGCGGAGGTCATGCCCGAGGGCAAGGTGGACGTGGTCAGGCGGCTGCAGACCGAGGGCCGCACGGTGGCGATGGTCGGAGACGGCGTGAACGACGCGGCGGCACTGGCGCAGGCCGACCTCGGCCTGGCCATGGGCACCGGCACGGACGCGGCGATCGAGGCGGGCGACCTGACCCTGGTGCGCGGCGACCTGCGGGTCGCGGCAGACGCGATCCGGCTCTCCCGCCGCACCCTGCGCACCATCAAGGGCAACCTGTTCTGGGCCTTCGCCTACAACGTGGCGGCGCTGCCGCTCGCCGCGGCCGGGATGCTCAGCCCCATGATCGCGGGGGCCGCCATGGCTTCCTCGTCGGTCTTCGTGGTCGCCAACAGCCTCCGGCTGCGCACCTTCCGCGCGTCCTGAGCCGCAATCCGCCGGGGCCCCCGGTCGCCCCGGGAACCGTCGCCGCCTCCCGAGCTGTTCAGTCTCCGTGTCCCAGGTGGAGATCGCGGTCGGTCCGGCCCCCGGCCGCTACCTGCAGCACCGTCGCCACGGGTGGGTAACCCGCAGCGACGACGGTGTACTCGCCCGACGCGAGGTCGAGGAAGCGGAAGACGCCGTCCGGGCCGGTGATCGCGGTGTCGGCGACGTTCCCGGCAGCGTCCATCAGGGTCACCCTGGCGTCCTCGACGGCGCGCCCGCCGCCTGCCCGGACAGTGCCGCGGAGCACCGCGCCGCCCGCGAGTTCGACGTCCTGGCGGGTCTCACGTGAGGCCTGGACGGTGAGCGGCAGCGCCGCCGGCCGGTACGCCGGGGCGCTGACGGCGAGGGTGTACTCGCCCGCGACGAGATCCGGCAACAGGTAGCCGCCGCCCCGGTCACTGCGGCACGCGGCGACCACCTCGCCGCGCACGTCGGTCAGCGTCACCGCCGCGTCCCGCACCGGTGTGCCGTCGGCGGTGGCGACCGAACCGGTCAGGCGTCCCGCACCGCCGAGCACCACGTCGAGCTCCACGGCCCGTTCGTCCACCGAGACGCTGACCGCCTGCGGCTGGTGCCCTCCGGCGGCGGCGATCAGCACGAACGACCCGGCTCCGGGCGTACTCAACGCGTACCGTCCGTCGTCGCCGGTCGCACCGCGCCCCACCTGGCCCCCGGTGGCATCGATGAGGGTGAGTGCCGCCCGCGGCACGGTGCTGCCGTCGTGGTGGCGCACGCTGCCGCACACGGGCACTCCAGCCGCGCACGGAGCGGTGTCCGCGCGGGGTGAACCGTGCAAGGGCGCCTCGGCTGCGGTCCGGGCTTCGGGGACGGAGGGGTTCTGGGTCACCAGGGGTTTCTCCTTGAGCAGGAAGGCGAGCAGGAACCCGAGCACCAGCACCGGCGTCAGGAAGAGGAAGATCCGCGGCATGGCCTCGGCGTACGCCGCCACGTATCCGTCGCGGAGCGCGTCGGGCAGGGCGTACACGGCGTCGGGAGTGATCGCGTCGGGCGGCGGCAGCCGTACGCCGGGAGGTGGTTCGGGCAGTTCACGGGCCAGTGCGTCGGCGAGCCGGTGAGTGAAGAGGGTGCCGAAGACGGCGGCGCCGACACTCCCGCCGATCTGCCGGAAGTAGTTGTTGGCGCTGGTGGCGGTGCCGAGGTCGGCGGGGAGCACGGAATTCTGCACGGCGAGGACCAGCACCGGCAGCACCAGGCCGACGCCGAGTCCGAGCACGCCCATCGAGACGCTGTACGCCTGCCGGGTGGTGTCCGCGTCCAGCAGGGACAGCAGCCCCATCCCGACGGCTGCGAGCAGGCAGCCGAGCACCGGGAACGCCTTGTACCTTCCGGTCCGGGAGATCAACTGCCCGGAGAGGACGGACGACACGACGACGCCACCCATCATCGGCAGCATCAGCAGCCCGGACTCCGTGGCGCTGGCACCGTCCACCATCTGCAGGAAGCTCGGAAGGTAACTGGCGGCACCGAAGAGGGCGACACCGACGACGGCGCCGACCAGCCCGGTGACGTTGAAGACCGAGTCACGGAAGAGGCGCAGCGGCATCAGCGGCTCGGTCGCCAGGCGTTCCACCACGAGGAAGGCCGCCGCGGAGACCACCGACCCCGCCCCGAGCGCCAGGATGACCGGGTCCCGCCAGGCGTACTCGGTGCCGCCCCAGGTGGTGAGCAGCACCAGGCAGACAGAGAAAGCGGTGAGCAGCAGGGCCCCGAGCACGTCCAGTCGGCGCCGGCTGCGCGCCGGTGCGGGCAGGCGCAGCACCAGTGCGGTGACCAGCAGCGTGAGCAGCCCGAACGGGACGTTGATCCAGAAGCACCAGCGCCAGGACAACTCGTCGGTGAACCAGCCGCCGAGCAGCGGACCGGCGACCGAGGCGAGTCCGAACGAGGCGCCGATCAGGCCCATGTACCGGCCGCGTTCCCGGGCCGGGACGATGTCGGCGATGATCGCCTGGACCCCGATCATCAGCCCGCCCGCACCGAGGCCCTGGAGTGCCCGGAACGCGATGAGCTCGTCCATGGACCGCGACCAGCCGGCGAGTGCGGAACCGGCGACGAACACGACGATGGCGAAGAGGAAGACGCCCTTGCGGCCGTAGAGGTCGCCGAGCTTGCCGTACACCGGCAGGCCGACGGTGGCGGCGAGGAGGTAGGACGTCACGGCCCAGGCCATCCGGTCCAGGCCGTGCAGGTCACCGACGATCTCGGGCAGTGCGGTGGCGACGATGGTCTGTTCGAGGGCGGCGAGCAGCAGTGCCAGCATCAGACCGACGAAGACCAGGCGCACGCGCGCGGGGCTGAGAGGCGCCGCTGCGCCGTCGGGGTTCTCCGGAGCGCGTGGCAGGACCCCGGACGGGGGGCCGCCGTCCGCTCCGGGTGGCGGCCGCCGCGGCACCGGAGCAGCCGTGAACTCGGGGATCTCGACGGTGACTTCAACGCCGCCGCTCGGTGCAGCGTCCCGGCTGGTGCCGCTCACCATCGTCCCGCTCATCCCGCTCACCTCTCGCCCCGCACATCCCGCACGCCTCGCACGCACCGGACGTAACGGGCGACGCGCGGGCCCCGGACACACCGTGCGCCCCGGACGTCCCGTCGGGGGCCATTCTGCGCATTCAGCGACAAGGCGGATCAAGTCGGTGCGAGGCCCCGCACCGCGCGGCGACACGGCGCACCCCCCTCACCCCGGGCGCCCGCCGGGCGCTCAGCAGGGGCTTTCACCTGTCGGTGACATACCCGCGGCCCGCCGGGCACACGCCGACGGGCCGCGAAGTCCACTCGTTCCGGTGAGAGTTCGCCGGGCTACTTCTCCGTCTCGGCGGCGAGGTTGGCGAGCGTCGCGTCGTGGATGCGGGCCAGCCCCTTGGGGGCGAAGGTCCTCTCGAAGAACCCGCCGATACCGCCAGCGCCGTTCCACACCGTGCGCACCACGACCCGGGCCGTACCCTCCCGGCCGCCCGGGGTGACCTTCCAGGTGGTGACCATGGAGGAGTTGCGGTCCTTCTCGACCAGCTCGTCGTCGGCCGGCTCGGTCACCTCGAGCAGGCAGTCCCGCACCCGCCTGCTGGTGGCCTGGAGCTTCCAGTGGACCAGGGTGCCCTCGCCGTCCCCGCCTTCGCGGACCTCGTACTCGCTGAACTGCTCGGGCAGCAACTTGCGCCGGGTCCCGCTGTAGTCGGCGAGCGCGTCGAACACGTCGTCCGGCTTCGCTGCGATCTCGCGCTGCGTCGCGGCCTCGACCTGCGCCATGGATCCTCCTGTGATGTGCACTTCGGGTCGCTGAGGGAGCCGCTCACGGGTGTCCGCGGCGCGCTCCACGGCAACCCAACCACCCCGGTGCCGGGCGCCCAAATCCAGGTTGACAGAACAGATGGGAACAGGTGTTCTATTTATGGCCGACGCACGCTCGCGGCAGCAACGGACGGCACGACGGAGGAGGGCTTCATGCGATGGGAGAGGCAGAGCGGGGACGGCCCGGCGGCCGCCCTCTTCGGAAACGACGTCGTGACCAGGACGTTCGACACTCCCGAATTCCGGGGTGTGACGTTCCACGAGGTGCAGGCGCGGTCGCTCGTGAACCGGGTTCCCGGCGCGTCCCGCATGCCGTTCGAATGGACGGTCAACCCCTACCGCGGCTGCACCCACGCCTGCGTCTACTGCTTCGCCCGCAAGACGCACAGCTACCTGGATCTGGACACCGGTACCGGCTTCGACAGCCAGATCGTCGTCAAGATCAACGCGCCGGAGCTGCTGCGCCGTGAGCTGGGCGGGCGCCGCTGGCGGGGCGAGCACATCGCCATGGGCACGAACGTCGACTGCTACCAGCGGGCGGAGGGCCGCTACCAGCTGATGCCGGGCATCCTCACCGCCCTGCGCGACTACGCGAACCCGTTCTCCCTCCTCACCAAGGGCACGCTGATCCTGCGCGACCTGCACCTGCTACGGTCCGCGGCCGCCGTGTCCGACGTGGGGGTCTCGGTGTCGGTCGGGTTCACCGACGAGGAGTTGTGGCGCACGGTCGAGCCGGGCGCTCCCGCGCCGCAACGCCGGCTGGACGTGGTGCGCACCCTGACCGAGCACGGCATTCCGTGCGGCGTGCTGATGGCGCCGGTGATCCCCTTCCTCGGCGACTCGCCGGCCCAGCTCCGCTCGACGGTGCGGGCCGTCGCCACAGCGGGAGCCACCTCGGTCACACCACTCACGCTGCACCTGCGTCCGGGCGCCCGCGAGTGGTTCCTCCAGTGGCTGCGGGCCCACCACCCGCAGCTGGTGCGGCGCTACGAGTCGCTCTACGCGTCCGGCGCGTACGCGCCCACGTGGTACCAGCGCCGCATCACCGGCCAGGTACACGAGCTGGCCGCCGAGTACGGCATCGGCCCCTCCTCCCCCGGCGCACACCGGCTGCCGCCGGAGCACACCGAGGAGGACCCGCCGGCACCCGGCCCGGAGGCCACACAGCTCACGCTGCTGTGACCGCCGGGCAGGAGGGGAAGTGCGCCGACGGGTGGTCGACCGTTCCTAACGCTGCGCCCGGGCGTCCCGGACCTCGGTGAAGGCACGGACCGCGCGCAGCACGTCCTCGGTGGAGTGCGCCGCGGAGAGCTGGACCCGGATGCGGGCCTTGCCCTGGGGCACCACGGGGTAGGAGAACGCGATCACGTAGATCCCCTTCTCCAGCAGCGCCGCCGCCATCTCTCCGGCGAGCGCCGCGTCGCCGACCATGACCGGGGTGATGGGGTGGTCGCCGGACAGGATGTCGAACCCTGCCGCGGCCATCTCGGAGCGGAACAGCGCCGTGTTCTCGCGCAGCTTGCGCCGCCGGTCGCCGGACGTCTCCAGCAGGTCCAGGATGCGCAGCGACGCCCCGACGATGGACGGCGCGAGGGAGTTGGAGAACAGGTACGGGCGGGAGCGCTGCCGCAGCAACTCCACGATCTCGGCGCGTGCGGCGACGTAGCCGCCGCTGGCGCCGCCCAGAGCCTTGCCGAGAGTCCCGGTGACGATGTCCACCCGCTCGGTCACACCGAAGAGTTCGGGAGTGCCGCGTCCGCCGTCGCCCAGGAAGCCCACCGCGTGCGAGTCGTCGACCATGACGACCGCGTCGTAGCGCTCGGCCAGGTCGCAGATCTCGTCCAGCGGCGCGACGTACCCGTCCATGGAGAACACGCCGTCGGTGACGACGAGCCGGTGCCGGGCGCCCGCCGACTCCTTCAGGCACCGTTCGAGGTCGGCCATGTCACGGTTCTTGTACCGGTGGCGTGCGGCCTTGGACAGGCGGATGCCGTCGATGATGCTGGCGTGGTTCAGCTCGTCCGAGATGACCGCGTCCTCGGCCGACAACAGCGTCTCGAACACGCCGCCGTTGGCGTCGAAGCAGGAGCTGTAGAGGATGGTGTCCTCGGTACCGAGGAATGCGGAGATGCGGCGCTCCAGCACCTTGTGCGGCTCCTGCGTACCGCAGATGAACCGGACGGACGCCATGCCGAAGCCCCAGTCGTCCAGCGCCTGCTTGGCGGCGGCGATCACCTCGGGGTGGTCGGCGAGGTCGAGGTAGTTGTTGGAGCAGAAGTTGACGACCTGCTCGTCACCGACGCGGATGCCGGACGACTGCGGGCTCGCGATGACCCGCTCCGACTTGTGGAGCCCGGCGGCGCGGATCTCGTCCAGCGTGGTGCGCACGTCGTCGCGCATGGTGTGGAACACGAGGGGTCCTCCTGGAGGTTCGTGGCGGGTCAGCGGGCTGCGGTCGGCCGCGTCCAGTCGATGACGACCTTGCCGCACTGGCCGGACCGGGCTGCGGCGAACGCCTCGGCGTGCTCCTGGTAGCCGAACCGGTGGGTGACGACCGGGCCGATGTCCAGTCCGCCCTGCAGCAGCACGGACATGGAGTACCAGGTCTCGTACATCTCTCGGCCGTAGATACCACGCAGCGTCAGCATGCGCTGCACGATGGTGGCCATGTCCACGGGCACGTCGCCGCTGCCGGTGGGCAGCCCCAGCACGGCGATGTTGCCACCGGGCCGCATGGCGGCGATCATGTCGCGCAGCGCCTCGGTCCGGCCGGACATCTCCAGGCCGATGTCGAAGCCCTCGTTCATGGACAGTTCCGGCATCACGTCCTTGATGGAGGCAGTGCTCACATCGAGGGCGAGAGTGGCGCCGATCTTCCGGGCCAACTGCAGGCGGTACTCACTGACGTCGGTGATCACGACGCTGCGCGCACCGGCGTGCTTGGCGACGGCGGCGGCCATGATGCCGATCGGCCCGGCACCGGTGATCAGTACGTCCTCGCCGAGTACGGGGAACGCGAGGGCGGTGTGCACCGCGTTGCCGAACGGGTCGAAGATCGCGGCGATGTCGAGGTCCACCTCGTGGCGGTGCACCCAGACGTTCTCCTCGGGCAGCACCACGTACTCGGCGAACGCGCCGTCGGTGTGCACGCCGAGTCCGACGGTACGGATGCACAGGTGGCGGCGGCCGGCCATGCAGTTGCGGCAGGTGCCGCACACCAGGTGACCTTCGCCGCTGACCAGGTCGCCGACCTGCACGCCGGTCACGCCTGCGCCGAGCGCGGCGATCTCCCCGACGAACTCGTGGCCCAGTACGCGTGGCGGCTGCACCGAGCGGGACGCCCACTCGTCCCAGCCGTCGATGTGCAGGTCAGTGCCGCAGATGCCGGTGCGCAGCACCTTGATCAGCACTTGTCCGTCCCCCTCCCGGGGGGTCGGCACGTCGGTCAGTTCCAGGCCGGGTGCGGCGGCCGTTTTCGCCAATGCCCTCATGGCCGAATACTGTCCCTCCTCACCGCCTGTGCAGTCCATCAGTGTTTTCGACGGACGACCGTGAAGATGTACTTCACAATGTGCCACACTGGCCCCGTGCCGATCGATCCGCGCAGGCTGCGCGTACTGCGGGCGCTGGCCGACCACGGTACGGTCACCGCCGCCGCGCACGCCCTGTACCTCTCCCCCTCCGCCGTCTCCCAGCAGCTCGCCGCGCTGGAGGCGGAAGCCGGACGTCCGCTGCTCGAACGACACGGGCGCAACGTCCGGTTCACCGCCCCGGGCACCGTGCTCGTCGGCCACGCCGCGAAGATCGCCGTCCAGCTGGAACGGGCGGAGGCAGACCTGGCCGCGTGCGCCGCCGGGCTGGTGGGCGAGGTGGTGATCGCCGCCTATCCGACGGCGATCACCGAAGTCGTCGCGCCCGCGGTCGCCGCACTGCGCGCACGGGCCCCGCAGGTCGCGTTCCAGGTCAAGGACGCCGAGGGCCATGCGAGCCTGCGGCTGCTCAGCGACGGCGACGCGGACGTCGCGGTGGCCGTGGAGCACCGCGAGACGCTCAGCGACGGCCCGGCGTCCCGCGACGGACTGCTGCTGCGGGAGGCGCTGTACGCCGAGCCCTTCGACGCCGTACTACCGCCCGGACACCGGATGGTCGGGGCCCGTCGGGTGCCGCTCACCGACCTGTCGGACGACCCGTGGATCACCCCGTGGCCGGGCAACCCCGTGCACGACGTGGTCCTGCACGCCTGTGTGCAGGCCGGTTTCCGGCCACGGGTCGACTCACTGACGGACGATTTCCGGGCAGTGAGCGCCCTCGTCGCGAACGGTGCGGGAGTCGCGCTGGTACCCCGCACGGCACTGCGTGGCATCGAGCTGGGCGGCGCGGTGATCCGGCCGCTGGAAGGCGACCGGCCGACCCGCCGCGTGTTCGCGGCCGTGCGGCGCGGCAGCCGCGCCCACCCGCTGATCGAGCTGGCGCTCGAGGCCCTGCACGAGGAGACCCTCGATCTGGGGCCCGGCCCTGTGCCGTGATCTGCCGGCACGTCCCGGCGTCGTGCACGTCCCCCGCTCCGGCCAGGAGCGAATCCCCGCTGACCGGCTGACCGGCTGACCGCCCCCAGCAGGCCGGGCGGAAGGCGCTCCTGTCGCTTCAGGTCGCGGCGTCGTAGGCCTCCTCGAGCTCCTTGATGTCGAGTTTCCTCATCCGGAGCATCGCCGCGAACACGGCCTTGGCCTTCGCCGGGTCGGGATCGTTCGAGAAGTCCAGCAGCTGCCGGGGCACGACCTGCCAGGACAGCCCGTAGCGGTCCTTGAGCCAGCCGCACTGGACCTCCTCACCGCCGTCGCTCAGCCGGTACCAGTAGTGGTCGACCTCCTCCTGCGTG
This sequence comes from Streptomycetaceae bacterium MP113-05, assembly GCA_000497405.1. Classification (GTDB taxonomy): domain Bacteria; phylum Actinomycetota; class Actinomycetes; order Streptomycetales; family Streptomycetaceae; genus Streptomyces. The sequence goes on from KI547040.1 coordinate 237,985, forward strand.
TCACAGTCGATCTGGAGCGAGACCGCTTCGGTGAAGTGGAACTCCGGGCCGCCGTTGAGGGCGGTGAACCGCTGGCCCGCGAGCTCGAAGGTGACGGTCATGACCGTCCCGGGCTCCCGCGGCCCCGCCTCGGTGTAGTGCTGCACCTCCACGATGCGCGAACCGTTTCCGAAAACCGACACGTAGTGCTGCGCGGCTTCTTCCGCCTGATCGTCGAACCAGAGGAACGTGGTGATCTTCTGCATGAGGGTTCCCCGCCTTCCCGTGCGGACGCTGTCGTCCGGGTAGACCGCTCCCGCCGCCGAAACTCATCGGCCGCCGTCGCCGCAGGGACTGTTCACCGGACACTCGCATCTGATATCCGGGAGCGGTGACCACGACAGACAGTGAAATGGTCGTCTACTGGCGGCCCGGATGCCCGTTCTGCATCAGCTTGCGGCTGCAGCTGCGGCTCACACGGCTGACGTACCGCGAGGTGAACATCTGGAAGGACCCTGACGCGGCGGCCTTCGTCCGTTCCGTCGCCGACGGCAACGAGACGGTCCCGACCGTCACCGTCGCGGACCGTCCGATGGTCAACCCGTCGAAACGCCGCGTCCTCGCCGCAGTCCGCGAACACGCGCCACATCTCCTCCCCCGCTGACCCGGCCGGGAGGGCGGCGCGCACGGCGCTGCTTGCGCCACCGCCCCGATCCGTGCCGGCCGAACGCGGTGTCAGGGATTGACTGCGAGGAAGAGGAAGGCGGCGAGGAGGGCGAGGTGGATGCCGCCCTGGAGACGGGTGGCGCGGCCGGGGACGACGGTGAGGCCGCTGACGAAGGCGGTCAGCAGGAGCAGGACGAGCTGGGTGTTGCCGAGACCGAGCAGCAGCGGGCCGTCGAGCCAGACGGAGGCGATGGCGATGGCGGGGATCGTCAGGCCGATGCTGGCCATCGCCGAGCCGTAGGCGAGGTTGAGGCTGATCTGGATGCGTCCCAGGAGGGCGGCCCGCCCCGCGGCGAGGGTTTCCGGGAGCAGCACCAGCAGGGCGATGACCACGCCGACGAAGGAGTGCGGGAAACCGGCTGCCTCGACACCGGACTCGATCGCCGGGGACTCGACCTTGGCCAGCCCGACCACGGCCACGAGGGCGACCAGCAGCAGGGCGAGGCTGGTCAGCGCCGCCCGGCGGGCGGGTGGTGGGGCGTGGTCGGCCTCGTCGGCCGTGTGCCCACCGGAGGTGACGGGAAGGAAGAAGTCCCGGTGGCGGCGGGTCTGGGTAAAGACGAACAGCACGTACAGGACGAGCGATGCGGCGGCGGCGAATCCCAGCTGGGCGGGGGAGAACTTCGGGCCGGGCTCGCTGGTGAACGTGGGCAGCACCAGGCTGAGCGTGGCCAGAGTGGCGACGGTCGCGAGCGCGGCGCCGCTGCCCTCGGGGTTGAAATGCGCGAGCCCGTGCCGCAGCGACCCCAGCAGGAACGACAGACCTGCGATGCCGTTGGTGGTGATCATCACCGCCGCGAAGACGGTGTCGCGCGCCAGGGTCTCCGTCTCGGAGCCGCCGGAGACCATGAGGGTGACGATCAGCGCGACCTCGATCACGGTGACGGCGACGGCCAGGACCAGCGATCCGTACGGTTCGCCGACGCGGTGGGCAACAACCTCCGCGTGGTGCACCGCCGCCAGCACCGCGCCCGCGAGGATCACGGCGACGACCGTCACCCACGGCACCGGTAAGGCGCGCCCCCAGGCCAGTGCCAGCACGACGAGCGCGAGCAGCGGCACCGCGACGGTCCACGACAGCCGCAGCCGCGTGAGGCGGCGAAGATCGTTCACGGCGTCACGGTAGCCCCGGTCGAACGCCGGAGCCGGGACCGCCGGGACCGCGCGCGGGTGATCCGGCAACGGCTGTCCCGGTCCGGCCGCAGAGCACACGGTGACCGTCGCAGGATTCACTCGTTTGACGTGGCGACGACGTCAGCAGGCCGCCACACAGAGGCGAGGGGACGGTCCCGCGATGCAGCTCCACGACCACGACGAGCCCGCACCGGACGGAGGTGCCGCAACGCACGCCGTCGGGGTGGCCGCCGCTGAGGCGGCACTCGTCGAGCACTACCCGCACCTGGTCCGGTTCGCGTACCTCGTCCTGCCGGCCGCCATGGGCCGCCACCGC
>KI547040.1:240149-241096 GCA_000497405.1 Streptomycetaceae bacterium MP113-05
CTGCGGCTCTTCCCCTCGGCCGCCGGACCCGAGGAGGCCGCACTGGACCGCGAACTGGCGGGCCTGGCCCCGGACGCCCGGGCGGCCTTCGTGCTGCGGAACCTGGAAGCACTGCCGGAAGAGGACGTGCGGTGGCTGCTGCACGGCGCCGGAGTCGCCGATCCGCAGGCGGCCTGCGCCGCAGCACGCCGCCCAGGCCGGGAAGGTGTCGGGGCCTCGGCCGCCCTGCTGTTGTCGGCTGAGTTCGACTCGCACGCGGTGCAGGCGCGTCCGACGGACCTGCTGCGCCGACGTGCGCTGGTCCGTACGGCGACATCACTCGCCGCGGCGCTGCTGCTCGGCCTCGTGGCCGTGCCGCTGGCAGGAGTGGGGGACTCCGGACCGCAGACGGCGCAGGCTGGGGGAGCCGCTGCTCCGGATGGGCGGGGCGTGGGCCGGATCGACCCCGCGGCGCTCCACCGGACTCCGGCGGAGCGCTGGGCGGACACCGGCCGCGTGGACTTCGGCTCCTGGCCTGCGCGCGGCGACCGCGCCGGTGACTCCGCGCTGCTGGGCAGGGCGCTGGAGGCGTGGAGCGGAACCGGCGGGGACGCACGCGTCTCCGTCACCCCGGGCACGTCCGCCACCGCACCGTCGGATCCGCCGCAGCTGCTCTTCGCCGGGGACGTCGAGGGCGCGGCGGTCGTCCTGTTGCACGACGGCCGGCGCCTGGCGCGCTACACCGAGGGCCCGGACGCGTCCCGGCCGATACTGACCGTCGCCCGTGCCGACGACGCGGACGTCACGACCGCCGCGGCCGTCGTCGTGCACCGCACGGCGACCTCGCTGCGCTACCTCACCGCCCCGTGGATCGCACAGACCGCGACACTCGATCTGCTCGACCCGGACAGCCGCCCGGAGCCGCTGGGGCGTACGGACGCCGGCGTGACCGACTCCCTCCCGGTGCC
>KI547040.1:241289-260660 GCA_000497405.1 Streptomycetaceae bacterium MP113-05
GGGGCCGGGGAGTGCGCACGGCGGCCCGTGCTGTGGCTGCGGTCCTCGGAGCGGATCGTCGAGTCGCACGCGTTCCTCTTGGCCGACCTCGGTGAGGTGACGCCCGGCCACCTCACCTACACGCCGCCGCCGGAGAGCGGCAGGCCGGCCCGCGCGCCGCGCGAGGCGGTCGGCGCAGCGGCACGGCGGGTGTGGGCACGTGGCGCGTGCACGCTGCAGGGCCTGCGTGGACGCGGTGTGCGGACCGTCAACAACTGGGAGTTCGGGCGACAGGACCTCCCCGGCGGGGCGGGCCGTTCGGCGTGGGTGTGCCGCCGCGCGGACAGCTGGGCCGGGCGGGGATCGGTGTCGGTGCGTTTCCTCCCACCCGCGGGCGACGCGGACACCCCGGGCCGGGAGGTCGCCGCAGACCGCGACACGGCCCTCTGTAGCCGCTTCGGCCAGCACCTCGTGGCCCGGACCGCGTGGCAGTCGCCGGAAGGCCGTCGGTACCTGCTCGTGGCGGGAAGCCGGGAGGTCGCCGGACTCCGCGTGACGGGTGACGTGCACGCCGAGCGCAACGACCGCTACCTCGCCGTACCGATGGACCGCGAGGACACGGCTGCAGGGACGCGCGTGACGGCACGTCTGGAGAACGGGGCCACGCTGCGAACGGTGCGCTGAGACCGCACCCGTTCAGACATCGTGCACGCCGAGCAATCCCCACGACGTCGCCTGCGTCCGGTGCGAGCATGGCGCGATGCGGATACGGAAGACGACGGAGACCGACGCCGAGGCGGTGGCGGAGTTGCGGATCGCCGGCTGGCGGCACGCGTACGAAGGGCTCATGCCGCAGCCGTACCTGAACGCCATGGACCCAGCGGCGGACGCCGCCCGGCACCGCGCCCGGCTGGCGTCCCCCGGGGCGGACACCTGGGATCTGGTCGCTGAGAACGAACGCGGAGAAGTGATCGGCTGGACTGCCGGCGGACCGTACAGGGACGGCGAGCGGCGTACAGCGGACGCGGAGATCTACACCCTGTACGTGCGACCGGACGTGATCGGTACGGGTATCGGCCGGGAACTGACCGCCGGGGTGCACGAGCGCGTCCGGATGTCTGAGGCGCCGGGTCTGTACGTGTGGGTCGTGGAGGGGAACGCCCGGGCCTGCCGCTTCTACGAGAGGGCGGGCTTCGCAGCGGACGGCGCGCGGGAGGAGTTCGACGCGGGCGGTCGGACCCTGACCGACCTGCGGTACGTGCTGGCACCCCTCGGACACGGCATCAGGCGTCACGCCGCAGGGTGCGCATCGTTGCCGCCGGCATTCAAGAAAGAGAGGTGGCGGGGGCATTGACGGCCCTTCCGGCTCCATCTATAAGAACGTGAGAGCGCTCTCACGTTCCCTTGTCCCTCACTCCGCAGGAGGTGCTCCCGCATGAGCACGACCAGCAGTACCGCCCCGCCCCTCTCCGCAAGACCCGGTGCACGACGACACAAGGCCGCTCTGTACGCGGTGTTCGGCGCCGTGGCGCTGGTGTGCGCCCTGGTGGCCTCCTCGTTCGGCGCGCAACCGGCACGCGGCGACGTGCCGGGAGCGCCCGGGTGGGATCTGAAGTGGAGCGACGACTTCGACGGCGCCGCGGGTGCCCTGCCTTCGTCGGAGGACTGGCAGATCGACACCGGCCACGGATACCCCGGAGGGCCGGCCAACTGGGGCACCGGTGAGATCCAGAACTACACGGACTCCACGGACAACATCGGCCTGGACGGCGGCGGCAACCTGCGCATCACCCCGCTGCGCGACGGCGCGGGCGACTGGACATCGGCCCGCCTCGAGACGAAGCGCGCCGACTTCAAGGCACCGGAGGGCGGCACCCTCCGCATCGAGGGGCGGGTGCGGATGCCGGACGTGACCGGTGAGCAGGCCCTGGGGTACTGGCCGGCGTTCTGGGCGCTGGGCGCGCCCTACCGCGGGAACTACTGGAACTGGCCGTCGACCGGCGAGTTCGACGTGATGGAGAACGTCAACGGCCTCAACCGCGTGTGGGGCGTGCTGCACTGCGGGGTGAACCCCGGCGGCCCGTGCAACGAGACCAGCGGCCTGGGCGCCAGCCGCCCCTGCCCCGGTCCGGCCTGCCAGGCCGATTTCCACACCTACCGCTTCGAGTGGGACCGCAGCGGCTCCGACGAGGTGCTGCGGTGGTACGTGGACGGCGAGGAGTTCCACAGTGTGACGGAGAGCCAGGTCGGAGCCTCCGCCTGGGCCGACATGACCGATCACGCCGGGTACTTCATCCTCCTGAACGTCGCGATGGGCGGGGCCTTCCCCGACGGAGTCGCCGGCCACGCCACTCCGACCGCCGCCACCGAGCCCGGGCACTCGATGCTGGTGGACTACGTCGCGGTGTGGACCGCGGGCGGCGACGGCGGTGACCCCGGCGACCCGACGGACCCGCCCGGCGGTGACTCCTCGACCCTGTACCTGGGCGCCGACGGCGGCCTGGGCTCAGCCGGCTCCACGCCCGGCAGCGTCACCGTCGCCTCCGCGGGCGGCGCCAATCACGACGGCTCGCCGAACCAGCCGCAGACCTTCACCATCGAGGGCGTGGACGGACCTTACGACGGTGGGGGGACCGGATTCGACCTGTTCGTGGACGCGGGCGACTCCGTCGGCAACGGCCAGCAGGTCCGGGTCTCCTACGACCGGACGGGCGACGGCAGCTGGGAACGCACCGAGACCTACCACTATTTCGCAACCGACCCGGTCCCCGGATTCGAGCACTACACCGAGGACCGGGGCCTGAAGTCCTCCACCGGCACCTACGGCGACATGGACGGCGGCACGGTCCGCGTGGAGGTGTGGAGCGCCATCGGCAACGGCACCGCCACGCTGGGCACCGGTGACCGTTCGGTGGTGCACCTGCCGTTCGGCTGACCCGCGGCGGGCTCTCCCGCCCGGCGCCTCACCTGCACCACCCTGCGCCGGTCGGCGCGGAGCCCCCTACCCGGGGTCCGCGCCGACCGGCGCAACACGTCCCCTGACACCGCCTGTTCACGCATCCCACTGCGTGCATAACCCCCCGCACCACCCGTCCCGCGGCGGGCTGTGCCATACTCCCCGCACGTCTGACAGGGTGGCGCCCGCGCCGCCTGCGCCGGACGGCGAACCTGCGGACAGGGAACGGGGACACGCAGCCATGGGGGACGAGGCGGTACCGATACCTCGCGAGGGCTGCCACCCATGAGCGGCATACGCCTCGCGGCTCCCTACCTCGACACCGGCGCCGACGAACTCTCCTTCGCGCTGGGCCTTCCCGCACACGACGCGCTCGCCGTCACCGAAGTCGAGACGGCCGAGGGGCTCACGGTGCAGCTGCGGCTGCTCGGCGCCTCGCACCAGGTCTTCGCCGGGCCGGTGCGGGAGACCGTGGCCTGCCTCCCGGGCGGCTCGCAGTCGCTCCCCTCCCGGGTGAGCGAGGAATTCGCCGACTGGGACTACCGCTTCACCGCACACGTCGAACACCACTCCGGGTCGGAGTTCACCCGCCGCGTGGACGACGTGCGCGCCGCGGCCCAGAACCGGCCGGACGCGCTCTACGGCCTCTTCCCGGGCGACGCGGACGCGGTGACGGCACTGGCGATGGACCAGGGCCCCGGAGTCGGCTGGCGTACCTGGCACACGTACCCCCAGACCGGCCACGTCGTGGCCACGCACACCCGGATGGAGAAGAGATGAAGCGGATCGGGCCGGCCTCGGTGGCGATGACGGCGGCCGTCGGCATTCTCGCGACGGGATGCTCCGGCTCCCCGAACGATGTGCCGCAGAGCTGGATCTCCAGCACCTACGAGTACGAACTGGGCGACTACATCGACTCCACCGACTCGCCCACCAGGGTCGCCGACGAGATCGACGGGCACACCAAGGCCGCCGACCGGCTCAGCGACGACGGCATGGTCTTCCTCCGCTACGAAGACGACATGGTCGCCATCTCCCCGCGCACGTCCGGCTCCGGAAGCGCCATCGACATCGACGACTACGACGACGGCTACGACCGCTACAGCAGCCACGTGCGCAGCCGTTGGCCGGCCCCGGGCAGCAGCAGCTTCCGCGGCGGCGGTCCCGGCTTCGGCAAGTGACCCCTCCCCTCGTGTGACCTCAGCTCCACCCGTCAACACCCGGTAGAACGTCCGGAAGGAAAGCAGAACAGTGGGATACATCTTCGAGTCGGCCGGCATCGCGTTGCTGTACGGCCTGGTGGGCTTCGTCGTCCTGATCGCGGGCTTCGTGGTCCTCGACCTGCTGACGCCCGGCAAGCTCGCCACCGTGGTGTGGACCGAGCGCAACAAGGGCGCGGCCGTCGTACTCGGCGGCCAGATGCTCGGCCTCGGCTGGGTGATCGCGAAGGCGATAGGCGCCAGCGAGTCCGAGGCTGGCCTCGCGGAAGGCCTGTTCAGCACGTTCCTCTACGGATTCGCGGGCGTCGTCATGATGACCCTGGTGTTCGTCATGGTCGCCGTTCTCACGCCGGGCAGGCTCGGCTCGACGGTGTTCGAGGAGGACGGCGGTCGCCCGCACCCCGCGGCGTGGGTGCAGGCCACGATGTACCTCGGCACCGCGCTGATGGTCGGCGCGGCACTCACCTGACGAGACGCGCGAGAACCGGCCCCCTACGATCCGTACGAGTGATGCGAAGCCCGTGAACGCACATCCTCCCGTCGTGACCTCCCGCCTGCCGCGCTTCCTGCTGCTGTTCGCGGTCTTCCTCTGCGCCGCCTGCGGGCTGGTGTACGAACTGGCGCTGACAGCGCTCGGCAGCTACCTGATCGGCAACTCGGTCCTGCAGACCTCGATCGTACTGTCGGTCATGGTCTTCGCCATGGGCCTGGGATCCCTCGCGGCGAAGCCGCTGCGGCACCGGGCCGCGGGCGCGTTCGCCCTGGTGGAAGGTCTGCTGGCGCTGTTCGGCGGGCTGTCCGTACTGATCCTTTACGCCGCGTACGCCTGGTTGCGGATCTACACACCCGGGGTGGTGGTCCTCGCCTGCCTGCTCGGCGTCCTGATCGGCGCCGAGATCCCGCTGTTGATGACGCTCCTTCAGCGGATCCGCAAGCAGGAGGCGGGCAGCGCAGTCGCGGACATGTTCGCCGTCGACTACATCGGGGCGCTCATCGGCGGGCTCTGCTTCCCCCTGTTGCTCCTGCCGACGTTCGGTCAGATCAAGGGCGCTCTGGTGGTGGGCTGCGTCAACGCGCTCGCCGGCATGGTGGTGGTCCTGTGGATCTTCCGAAAGCAGACCCGGCGGATCGTTCAGACCGGGCTGCTCGCCGGCATGGCCGCCGTGCTGACGGTCCTCGGCGGGGCCTACGTGCTGGCCGACGACATCGAGGTCAGCGCCCGGCAGCAGCTCTACCGCGATCCCGTCGTCCACGCCGAGAGGACGCCGTACCAGCAGATCGTGGTCACCGAGTCGCCCACCCTCACCGGCGACGGGGACATGCGGCTGTTCCTCAACGGCGACCTGCAGTTCTCCTCCGTCGACGAATACCGCTACCACGAGGCTCTGGTGCATCCCGCGCTGTCAGGGAAGCGGTCGTCGGTGCTGATCCTCGGCGGCGGTGACGCGCTCGCGTTGCGCGAGGTGCTGCGCTACGACGACGTCGAGCAGGTCACCCTGGTCGACCTCGACCCGGCGATGACCGACCTGGCCCGGGATTTCGAGCCGTTGCGCGACCTCAACGACGACGCGTTGTCCGATCCGCGGGTCACTGCGGTCAACGCGGACGCGTTCAACTGGCTGCGGGACAACCGGAGGCGGTTCGACTCCGTCATCATCGACTTCCCCGATCCCGACACCGCAGCCCTCGCCAAGCTGTACTCGGTGGAGTTCTACAGCATGGTCTCCGGTGCCCTCACCCCGCACGGCAACCTGGTGGTGCAGAGCGGCTCCCCCTTCTTCGCGCCGAAGACGTTCTGGGCGATCGACGCCACCCTGCGCGAGGCGGGGTTCGCCACCACGCCGTACAACGTGGACGTACCGAGCTTCGGGAACTGGGGCTTCGAACTGGCCCGCCCGGCCTCCGAGACGGACGGAGCCACGCCGCGGCTGCGGCTGGCGCCGGACGCCCCGGATCTGCGGTTCATCGACGAGAGAGTACTGAGGGCGGCTGAGGTCTTCCCGCTGGACCGCCGCTCCCGCGACGTCCGCGCCAGCACCCTGATGGACCCCACGGTCCTGGAGTACCAGCGCCACGAGTGGAACGCGTACTGAGAACACGAGAACGATGGACCTGGTCGAGCAGGCCGGCCTGCACCCGGTCGCCGAACTCCGCCTCCCTCCGCAGGAGTACACCGGGCCGGGTCTGGTCGTCATGGCCAGGCGCCCCGGCTGACGATCAGGCGTCGGAAGCGGCACAGTGCACCTGCCGGGGTCTCTCACCCGACGCCTGCCGCTGTTTCCCCTTCGGACGGCGCAGCGAGAGCGTGCCAGGCGTCGCGGCGCAGGCGGGACCTCCAGACAGTACCTAGCACGAGCGGGCGGCCTGCGCAGGCTGCCCGCGGTTTTCGAGCCACTCCGGTCCGAGGATGGACATGACGACGGCGTCCACCCGCTTGCCGTCCCAGAGCAGCGCGTCCCGCAGGACTCCCTCGGAGACGAAGCCCACCTTCTCGTAGACGCGGCGGGCCCTGGGATTGAACGCGTACACCTCCAGTGAGATGCGGTGCAGCCCCAGCTCCTCGAAGCCGTAACCGACGCTCAGCCGGGTTGCCTCGGTGCCCAGCCCACGTCCGTGGGCGCCGGGCACGAAGGCGATGCGGAAATTGCAGCTTTCGTTGTCCGCGTCCCACTCGTTGAGTACCGCCTCCCCCACGACGTCCCCGGTTGCCTTCTCCACCACAGCGAGGTCCAAGCGGTCGTCCTGGTCAGTACGCGTGCCGTACCACGCCCGTAGCCGCGCTTCATCGAGCTCCTCCCCGCCGTGGCTGCCAGTGAGCCGCATCGTCTGCTCGTCCTCGAACATGGGCATCAGCGCGGCCACATCGTCACCGGCGACCGGTCGCAGCATGACCTGCTCACCGTCCAGCGTGGGCTTGAAACGGAACACGGGTACCGGAGGGTGTCGATCATGATCAGCCATGTCGACAGTGTGTCCGGTCCACGGATCCGCTGTCACCGGGGTATGCGTTCTGTGACCGGCTCCGGCCCGGCCGCCCCGCCCCTCCAGGCACCAACAGGGCTCATCCGCCGGTGCGGGCGAGGGCGGCTTCGGCGGCGGGGCGGAGGCGTTGCTGCCGGGCTGCGCGGGCGAGGACCTCGCAGGCGCGGGCATCCCCGAGGCACCCGAGCCCCTCCACGCAGGCCAGCGCCACCGTCCCGTGCGGGCCGGGGGACGTCAGCAGCCGCGACAGTACGGCCACAAGCGTCGGGACCGACTCTGGGGCACGCAGTGTCACCAAGAGGCGAACGGGATGCAGTGCGTACGCCGTGCGCAGCTCATTCGTCGCGAGCGCCGCGGCAGCGCGAGCCGTTCGTGGATCGCCGAGCCTGCTCAGCGCATGGGCGGCGGTCGCACCGCGCACCGGGTCGCGGTAGTTGAGCAGGAAGACCAGTGTCTCGAAGGCCCGGCGGTCGCCGGAGCAACCGAGGGCGAAGGAGGCGATCTCCAGCGCCCACAACGGGCGTCCGGACTCGGCGAGGAACCCTGCCAGGGCTTCCCGCGCCTCCGTCCCGCCGTCGCGGGCCAGCCGCAGCAGTCGGTCGCACTCGCCGGCCGCATCGGTTCCCCGCGTCTCCGCCGTGGCCCGCCGTTCGAGGTCGGTGAAACGGGCGTCGTCCCGAAGACGTGTCACTGCGGGTGTTCCTCCTGCCGGTAGTAGGAGCTGCGGCCCTGCGGGGCCGTGGTGAGCCTTGACGGACGGCGGCTTCGGCAACCCTCAGGAACCGGACGAATTCAGGGTGGCACTGAGTGCCAAGATTTTCCCCGGACCCACTGGTGTTCTTGTTACCGGCGAGTTAGCCTGCTCATCAGAGCGGTACTCCCGCTCAGGCGGCCTGGTGACGCAGCCGCCCAGAGTGCAGTCGGTTTGGCGACCATCCAGCCGGTGCGGCCCGGGACAGGCCCGCCGGCTCCCGCATCTCCCCCGCCGCGCGCGTGCCTGCGCGGCTCCACCCGCCTCAGTCGTCACTTGGGAGTCCGTCATGGACCGTCCACCTCTGCACACCATCGCCGTCGTCGGCCTGGGAACCATGGGCACCGGCATCTCCGACGTGCTGACCCGGTCCGGCCGCGAGGTCGTCGGTATCGACACCGACGAGGCCGCCGCCCGCCGTGCCGTGGCCGCACTGGAGTCCTCCACCGCCCACGCCGTCGAGCGCGGGCGCATGACGGAGGAGGAGCGACGCGAGGCGCTCGCCCGCTTCCGCACCTTCTCCGACCTGCAGGCCGCCGCCGACGCGGACCTGGTGATCGAGGTCGTCCCGGAGGACTACGACACCAAGTGCCAGGTCTTCGCCGCACTCGAAACCGTCGTGCGGCCCGACACGATCCTGGCCACCGGCACCAACGCACTGTCCGTGACGCGGCTGGCGGCCGATTCCGACCGGCCCGAGCGCGTCCTCGGGCTGCACTTCTTCAACCCGGCGCAGGCCATGAGGCTGGTCGAGGTGGTCTCCTCCGTACTGACCTCTCCCGCTGCCGTCACGGCGGTCACCCGGCTCGCCGGCGACCTGGGGAAGGACCCCATCGCCGTCGGCGACCGTCCCGGGTTCGTCGCCGACGGACTCCTGTTCGGCTACCTCAACCAGGCGGCGGCCATGTACGAGTCGCACTACGCCAGCCGCGAGGACATCGACTCGGCGATGCGCCTGGGCTGCGGGCTGCCCATGGGTCCGCTGGCGCTGCTGGACCTCATCGGCGTGGACACCGCGCGCACCGTTCTGGAGGCCATGTACGCCCAGTCCCGTGACCGCCTCCACGCGCCCGCTCCGATCCTGCGCCAGCTCAGCGACGCGGGCCTGAACGGCCGTAAGTCGGGGGCCGGCTTCTACACCTACGCCTCCCCCGGATCGGCCGCCGTCGTCTCCGACGCCCGTACGCCAGACGCCGACGCCGACGCGGTCGCGGGGCGGCCGGTGAACGCCGTGGGCGTGGTGGGGTCCGGCACGATGGCCGCCGGTATCGCCGAGGTGTTCGTCAAGGCGGGGTACGCGACGGTGCTGGCGGCCCGCAGCACGGAGAAGGCCCAGCGAGCCCAGGAGCGCGTCGCGAAATCCCTGGAACGATCGGTGAGCAAGGGCAGGATGAGCGCGGCGGACCGGGACGCGGCACTGGCACGTCTCACACCGGCGGGCACGCTGGACGCACTGTCCGATGTGGACCTGGTGGTGGAAGCCGTCGCGGAGGACCTGGACGTCAAACGGGAACTGTTCGGCACGCTGGACAAGGTCTGCAGGCCGGGGGCGGTGCTCGCCACGACCACCTCCTCGCTGCCGGTCGTGGCCTGCGCCCGCGCCACCAGCCGGCCGCAGGACGTGGTCGGAATGCACTTCTTCAACCCCGCGCCCGCCATGAAGCTGGTCGAGGTGGTGCGCACCGTCCTCACCTCGGACGAGGTCCACGCCACCGTGCGGGAGGTGTGCGCGAAGGTCCGCAAACACCCCGTGCACTGCGGCGACCGGGCCGGCTTCATCGTGAACGCGCTGCTGTTCCCGTACCTGAACAACGCGGTGAAGATGCTCGAGGCGCACTACGCCACGCTGGACGACATCGACGCCGCGATGAGGCTCGGAGGCGGCTACCCGATGGGCCCGTTCGAGCTGCTCGACGTCGTCGGGCTGGACGTCTCCCTGGCGATCGAGCAGGTGCTGCACCGCGAGTTCCGCGACCCTGGGCTGGCACCCGCGCCACTCCTGGAACACCTGGTCGCGGCCGGTTGCCTCGGGCGGAAGTCGGGGCGCGGATTCCGTGAGTACGCCTCGCGGTGAGCCCGGACTGGGGCGGCCTCCTGGAACCTCCAGGAGGCCGCCCTTCCCTGCAGGTCACACCGTGTAACGTGCACCACATGCCGGAGTCCGTGAAGCCTGCCCGCACCCCCGCCGCGTCGACGCAGCGGCTGAAGATCCGACGCGAGCTCGCCGCGGCGGCGACCGAGCTGTTCGCCACGAAGGGTTATGAGGCCACCACGGTCGACGAGATCGCCGCCACGGCCGGCGTCGCCCGGCGGACCTTCTTCCGGCACTTCCGTTCCAAGGAAGAGGCGATCTTCCCGGACCACGACGACACCCTCGTCCGGGCCCAGGCGGTGCTGGAGGCCGCACCCGCGCACGAGCACCCGCTGGACACCGTGTGCCGTGGCATCAAAGAGGTCATGAAAATGTACGCCGCCTCTCCGAAGGGCAGCGTGGAGCGGTACAAGCTCACCCGTGAAGTCCCGGCGCTGCGTGAGCGGGAGATCGCCTCCGTGGCACGGTACGAGCGGCTCTTCACCCGGTACCTGCTCGGTCACTTCGACGAGGCCGCGCACCGTGATGCGGGCGAGGGAACGACCGGTTTCGACGAGCCACTGCTCGCCGAGGTGGCCGCATCCGCGGTCGTCACGGCCCACAACCACGTGCTACGACGGTGGCTTCGGGGCGGCGCGGTCGGCGACGTGGAGGGGCAGCTGGATCACGCCTTCGCGATCGTACGGCGCACGTTCGGCACGGGGTTCGCGGCGGACCGTCCGGCGGCGGTGCGGTCCGCCGCCACGGAGACCTCGCGCGAGGGTGCGGTGCTCGTCACCGTCGCCCGAACGGACGCACCCCTCGCGGAGATCATGACCTCGATCGAAACCGCGTTGCGCGAGCGCTGAGGGCCGGTCCGGCCCCATCGCCGGGAGTGCGGGTCGCGTCGAGGGTTCCCGGCCCCTACCGCCCGGGCCTCCGGCAGCCGTGTTGCCCCGGTGTGCACCGGGGGCGACACTTGAGGAAAACGAGTGGCACGTAGTGCCTTGCGTGATGGCACTGGGTGTCATACAGTGAAGTCGTCCGGACGCGCTGTCCCAACGGCGCACACCTGCCACACGCGCCCGGACGCCTGCGTCACAGGCACCCCGCGCCCACCACGGCGCACCGCCGAAGTACCCCGCCGAACCGACGGCACTGCCTCACCACCGACGTTCTCTCAAGCGTTTCCCCGCTACGCGCCGCCGGAGGCATTACCGTGAACAAGATCCTCGACGCGATTCTCGCGTCCGACTCGACGGCCGAAGACTTCGCCGCGCTCGAACTCCCGGAGTCCTACCGCGCGGTCACCGTGCACAAGGACGACGCCGGGATGTTCGAGGGCCTGGCCAGCCGGGACAAGGACCCCCGCACATCACTGCACCTGGACGACGTGCCCGTGCCGGAGCTGGGCCCGGGCGAGGCGCTCGTCGCCGTGATGGCGTCCTCGGTCAACTACAACTCGGTGTGGACCTCGATCTTCGAACCACTACCCACCTTCGGCTTTCTCGAGCGCTACGGCCGTATGTCCCCGCTGGCCAAGCGGCACGACCTGCCTTACCACATCATCGGATCCGACCTGGCCGGCGTGGTGCTGCGCACCGGCGCCGGCGTCAACAAGTGGCAACCGGGCGACGAGGTCGTGGCGCACTGCCTCTCCGTCGAGCTGGAGAGCGCGGACGGCCACAACGACACGATGCTCGACCCCGAGCAGCGCATCTGGGGCTTCGAGACCAACTTCGGCGGCCTCGCCGAGATCGCGATGGTCAAGACGAACCAGCTGATGCCCAAGCCGGACCACCTGACCTGGGAGGAGGCCGCGTCACCGGGCCTGGTGAACTCCACGGCCTACCGCCAGCTGGTCTCCCGGAACGGCGCCGCGATGAAGCAGGGCGACAACGTGCTGATCTGGGGCGCCAGCGGCGGCCTCGGCTCCTACGCCACGCAGTTCGCGCTGGCCGGCGGCGCCAACCCGATCTGCGTGGTCTCCAGTGAGGACAAGGCGGAGATCTGCCGGAGGATGGGCGCCGAAGCCGTCATCGACCGCAAGGCCGAGGACTACCGGTTCTGGAAGGACGAGCACCACCAGGACCCGAAGGAGTGGAAGCGCTTCGGCAAACGCATCCGCGAGCTGACCGGGGGCGAGGACGTGGACATCGTCTTCGAGCACCCGGGCCGCGAGACCTTCGGCGCGAGCGTGTACGTCACCCGCAAAGGCGGGACGATCGTCACCTGCGCCTCCACCTCGGGCTACGAGCACACCTACGACAACCGCTATCTGTGGATGTCGCTGAAGCGGATCGTCGGCTCGCACTTCGCCAACTACCGCGAGGCGTGGGAGGCCAACCGGCTGATCGCGAAGGGCAGGATCCACCCGACGCTCTCCCGGACGTACTCCTTGAAGGACACCGGCCAGGCGGCCTACGACGTGCACCGCAACCTGCACCAGGGCAAGGTCGGCGTGCTGTGCCTGGCACCCGAGGAGGGCATGGGCGTCCGCGACAAGGAGAAGCGGGCGCAGCACGAGAGGGCGATCAATCTGTTCCGGGATGCCGAAGGCGAGCGGACCGACCGACACAGCCGGGATGCCGAAGGCGAGCGGACCGACCGACACAGCCGGAACGTGTGAGGCGAGCTCTCCATGACGGAACGGAACAAGGACCGGCCGTGGCTGATGCGCACGTACGCCGGTCACTCCACGGCGGAGGCGTCCAACGAGCTGTACCGCCGCAACCTGGCCAAGGGCCAGACCGGCCTGTCGGTGGCGTTCGACCTGCCGACGCAGACCGGCTACGACCCGGACCACGTCCTCGCCCGCGGCGAGGTCGGCCGGGTCGGCGTACCGGTCTCCCACGTCGGTGACATGCGGCGGCTGTTCCAGGACATCCCGCTGGAGCAGATGAACACCTCCATGACCATCAACGCCACCGCCATGTGGCTGCTGGCGCTGTACCAGGTCGTTGCGGAGGAGCAAGGTCTCGGCAAGGAGGACATCGCGCAGCTGTCCGGCACGACGCAGAACGACATCGTGAAGGAGTACCTGTCTCGGGGGACGCACGTGTTCCCGCCGGTACCGAGTCTGCGGCTGACCACCGACATGATCGCCTACACGGTCAACCACATGCCGAGGTGGAACCCGATCAACATCTGCAGCTACCACCTGCAGGAGGCCGGGGCCACGCCGGTGCAGGAGGTGGCGTACGCGCTGAGCACGGCCGTCGCCGTGCTGGACTCCGTGCGCGACTCCGGGCAGATCCCAGCCGAACGGTTCGGCGACGTCGTCGGCCGCATCTCGTTCTTCGTCAACGCGGGTGTCCGCTTCGTCGAGGAGATGTGCAAGATGCGGGCCTTCACCCGCCTCTGGGACCGCATCACCCGGGAGCGGTACGGCATCGACGATTCCAGGCAGCGCCGGTTCCGGTACGGCGTGCAGGTCAACTCACTCGGGCTGACCGAGGCGCAGCCGGAGAACAACGTCCAGCGGATCGTGCTGGAGATGCTGGCCGTCACGCTCTCCAAGGACGCTCGTGCCCGTGCCGTGCAGCTGCCGGCCTGGAACGAGGCGCTGGGTCTCCCCCGGCCGTGGGACCAGCAGTGGTCGCTGCGCATCCAGCAGGTACTCGCCCACGAGAGCGACCTGCTCGAGTACGGCGACCTCTTCACCGGCTCGCACGTGGTGGAGGCGAAGGTCGAGTCGCTGGCCACCGACGCGCTGAAGGAGATGGAGCGCATCGAGGAGATGGGCGGGGTGATGGCGGCCGTCGAGTCCGGCTACCTGAAGTCGCAGCTGGTCTCCTCGCACGCCGAACGGCGGGCGCGGATCGAGTCCGGCGAGGAGAGGATCGTCGGCGTCAACTGCTACGAGAGCACCGAGCCGAGCCCGCTCACCGCGGACCTGGACGCCGCGATCCTCACCATCGACCCGGCGACCGAGGCCCGCACCGTGCAGGCGGTGAAGGACTGGCGCCGCACGCGCGACGAGCCCTACGTGTGGCCGCCGTCGGCGAAGGCTCTGGAGCTGCTGAAGAAGGCGGCCGCAATCGACGCCAATCTGATGGAGGCGACTCTGGAGTGCGCCCGCGCCGGGGTGACGACCGGCGAGTGGGCGGGGGCACTGCGCGAGGTGTTCGGCGAGTTCCGCGCGCCGACAGGCGTGTCCGGCGCCCCGGTGGCGGTCCCCGCCGAGGAGGGTTCCGGGCTCGCCGAGGTGCGGCGCAGGGTGGCCCGCACCGCCGACGAGCTGGGCGGCGGGCGGCTCCGGCTGCTGGTCGGGAAGCCCGGGCTGGACGGCCACAGCAACGGCGCCGAGCAGATCGCCGTACGCGCCCGCGACGCGGGCTTCGAGGTCGTCTACCAGGGCATCCGGCTCACCCCGGAGCAGATCGTGTCGGCGGCCGTGGCCGAGGACGTGCACTGCGTCGGCCTGTCCATCCTGTCCGGCTCGCACACCGAACTGGTACCGGATGTGCTGGAGCGGATGCGCGAGGCCGGTGCCGACGACGTGCCCGTCATCGTCGGCGGCATCATCCCGCCCGCCGACGCCGCCGCCCTGCGGGCCGCCGGAGTGGCGGCCGTCTTCACGCCCAGGGATTTCGGGATCACGGAGATCATCGGCCGTATCGTCGAAACGATCCGGTCCGCGAACACGCTCGAACCACTGGAGGTTCCCACATGACACGCCCTGCCGGCTCCCCCGAAACGCGGGCTAAGCCGCTGCGCCCGCGCCGCTCATGCCTCGCGGTGCCGGGCTCGAACCCGCGCTTCCTGGAGAAGGCCCAGGGCCTCCCCGCGGACCAGGTGTTCCTGGATCTGGAGGACGCGTGCGCGCCGCTGGCCAAGCCGGACGCCCGGCACACCATCGTGAAGTTCCTCAACGAGGGCGACTGGACCGGGAAGACCCGGGTCGTGCGGGTCAACGACTGGACGACGCACTGGACCTACCGGGACGTCATCACCGTCGTCGAGGGCGCCGGCTCCAACCTGGACTGCATCATGCTGCCGAAGGTGCAGGACGCGCAGCAGGTGCACGCGCTGGACATGCTCCTCACCCAGATCGAGAAGACCGTCGGCCTCGAGACGGGCCGGATCGGGATCGAGGCGCAGATCGAGAACGCCCGCGGTCTGGTGAACGTCGATGAGATCGCCGCCGCCTCCCCGCGGCTGGAGACCATCATCTTCGGCCCCGCCGACTTCATGGCCTCCATCAACATGAAGTCGCTGGTCGTCGGTGAACAGCCGCCCGGCTACCCGGCGGACGCCTACCACTACATCCTGATGCGCATCCTGATGGCCGCCCGCGCCAACGACCTCCAGGCGGTCGACGGCCCCTACCTGCAGATCAAGAACGTGGACGGCTACCGCGAGGTGGCCCAGAGGGCGGCCGCCCTCGGTTTCGACGGCAAATGGGTCCTGCACCCGGGCCAGGTAGAGGCGTCGAACGAGATCTTCTCCCCCTCGCAGGACGACTACGACCACGCGGAACTGATCCTCGACGCATACGAGTACTTCACCTCCGAGGAGGGCGGCAGGAAGGGCTCGGCGATGCTCGGCGACGAGATGATCGACGAGGCCAGCCGCAAGATGGCGCTGGTCGTCGCCGGCAAGGGCCGGGCCGCCGGCATGACCCGAACGTCCGCCTTCCAGCCCCCGGAGGTCTGATCATGCAGTTCGGCCGTTGTTACGAGGAGTTCGAGGTCGGCGACGTCTACCGGCACTGGCCGGGGAAGACGGTCACCGAGTACGACGACCATCTCTTCTGCCTGCTGACGATGAACCACCACCCGCTCCACATGGACGCGAACTACGCGGAGAGCACCACCGAGTTCGGCAGGAACGTCGTCGTCGGAAACTACGTGTACTCCCTGCTGCTGGGCATGTCGGTGCCGGATGTGTCGGGCAAGGCGATCGCCAACCTGGAGGTCGAGTCGCTGCGGCACGTCGCCCCGACCTTTCACGGCGACACGCTCTACGGCGAGACGACCGTACTGGAGCGGACGCCGTCGCGGTCGAAGAGCGACCGCGGCATCGTGCAGGTCGAAACCAAGGGGTACAACCAGGACGGCACGCTCGTCTGTGTCTTCCGGCGGAAGGTGATGGTGCCGACCGCGACCCACGTCAAGGAACGCGGCGGGGAGCAGCCCGGACGTCCCGAGCTGCGGGAGCCGGCGCCGAAGGGGGCGAAGTGAGATGGGCAGGCTCGCGCAGACCGACGGACTGACCGAGATCCAGCGGGAGATCGTCTCCACGGTCCGAGGGTTCGTCGACAAAGAGATCCTCCCGGTCGCCACCGAACTGGAGCACCGGGACGAGTACCCCACTGAGATCGTCGAGGGGCTCAAGGACCTGGGCCTCTTCGGCCTCATGATTCCGGAGGAGTACGGCGGGCTGGGTGAGTCGCTGCTGACCTACGCGCTGTGTGTGGAGGAGATCGCGCGCGGCTGGATGAGCGTCTCCGGCATCATCAACACGCACTTCATCGTGGCGTACATGCTCCAGCAGCACGGCACGCAGGAGCAGAAGGACCACTTCCTGCCGAGAATGGCCGCCGGCGAGGTGCGCGGCGCCTTCTCCATGTCCGAGCCGGGGCTCGGCTCGGACGTCTCCGCGATCACCTCCAAGGGCGTCCGGGACGGCGAGGAGTACGTGCTGACCGGGCAGAAGATGTGGCTGACCAACGGCGGATCGTCCACCCTGGTCGCGGTGCTCTGCCGGACCGACGAGGGCCACCCGGAGGGGACGGCGCGGCACAGGTCGATGACCACCTTCCTGGTGGAGAAGGAACCGGGGTTCGGTGAGGTCCGCCCGGGCCTCACCATCCCCGGCAAGATCGACAAGATGGGGTACAAGGGCGTCGACACCACCGAGCTGATCATGGACGGCCTGCGCATCCCGGCTGACCGCGTACTCGGCGGCGAGACCGGGCGCGGCTTTTACCAGATGATGGACGGCGTCGAGGTCGGACGGGTCAATGTCGCCGCACGTGGCTGCGGCGTCGCACAGCGTGCTTTCGAATTGGGTATCGACTACGCGCAGCAACGGCACACCTTCGGCAAGCCGATCGCCCAGCATCAGGCCATCCAGTTCAAGCTGGCCGAAATGGCTACCAAGGTGGAGGCGGCGCACGCCCTGATGGTCGGTGCGGCCCGCAAGAAGGACTCCGGCGCGCGCAACGACCTCGAAGCGGGGATGGCCAAATATCTCGCCTCCGAGTACTGCAAGGAGGTAGTGGAGGACGCCTTCCGCATCCACGGCGGGTACGGTTTCTCCAAGGAGTACGAGATCGAGCGCCTGTACCGGGAGGCTCCGATGCTCCTCATCGGTGAAGGAACCGCCGAGATCCAGAAGATGATCGTCGGACGCCGGCTACTGGAGGAGTACGGCCTCCAGGGCTGACACACCCGGACGATCCGCTGGTCCGGGTGTCCTCGGGGTTGTGCCCGGCACGCCCGGGGAAGCATCCGGACCAGGGGTTCCGACGCTGACTGGCGCTCTGGCTTGCCCAGTTGCCACCAGTAACCGGTAGCATCCCGGAAAGCCGCCGTCCCCCGAACCCGATACGCGGCCCCCTGAAGCTACGAAGGTCTTCCATGCCCCACAGCCCGTCCTCTGCATCCAGCAGTCGAGTCCGCCTCGCGCGCGGAGCGTCGCCGTGGCTCCTCCCCACCGTGGCCACGGCAGCGGTCAGCCTCGCCCGCGCCCGACGCTCCGGCCGCGCCGCCGCGGTGGCCGTGCCGGCCACCGCGCTCGCCGCCGGGATGCTGTGGTTCTTCCGCGACCCGGAGCGCGAGATCGCCCATGGGCGGGTGATCTCCCCGGCCGACGGCGTGGTGCAGAGCATCATGCCGTGGAAGGACGGCCGCACCAGAGTCGCTGTCTTCATGAGCCCGCTCAACGTGCACGTCAACCGCGCTCCGCTGGCCGGCACCGTGACGTCCGTCGAACACGTGCCCGGCGGCTTCGTGCCGGCGTTCAACAAGGAGAGCGAGCACAACGAGCGGGTCGTCTGGCACTTCGACACCGAGCTCGGCGACATCGAGATGATCCAGATCGCCGGAACGGTCGCGCGCCGCATCATCCCCTACGTGCCGGAGGGCACGAAGGTGGAGCAGGGCGAGCGCATCGGCCTGATCCGATTCGGCTCACGGGTGGACGTCTACCTCCCGGAAGGCGTCGAGCCCGCAGTCGAGGTCGGACAGGCGACTACCGCGGGGGTGACACGTCTTGACCGTGACTGATCCCGACACCCAGGCAGCCTGGGTGCCCGAGGCCGACGAGGACGATGACGAGATGCCGCTGTCCACGCGACTGTCGATAGCGGACACACTGACGCTGGGCAACGCCACCTGCGGCTTCCTGGCGGTGTACTTCACCACCACCGGCGTACTGATCCCCCACCTGATGGGGAACGACGACGGCGGCATGGCCCGCCACTCGGCGGCGACCGCCGTCATCCTGATGCTGCTGGCCTCGGTCTTCGACCTCTTCGACGGCCTCGTCGCACGCAAGCTGCGCAGCTCGGCGATGGGCGCGGAGCTGGACAACCTCTCCGACCTGATCAGCTTCGGGCTCGCCCCGGCGTACTTCGTGGCCGTCTGGGGCATGATCGCCTCCGACGCCCACCAGCGGGTCTCCGTCGTCGCCGCAGTCGTCGTCCTGCTGGCCGTGGTGCTGAGGCTCGCCCGCTTCTCGTGCACCACCGTGCGGGACGGCATCTTCCAGGGCATGCCCGGCCCCTTCGGGGCGCTGACCGTCGTGTCCATCGTGCTGCTCGGCCTGCCGTTCATCCCGACGCTGCTGGCCATCTTCGGCGTCGCGTGGCTGATGGTGAGCCGCGTGGAGTACCCGAAGCCGCGCGGTCGGCTCGCGGTGGCGATGCTCAGCTGGATCGTGCTCAGCATGGGGCTACTGGCCGCGTGGGCGTTCGAGGCCCCCGGTGGCGAGCTGCTGCTCCAGACCGGCTGCGCGCTCCAGGTCGTACTCGCCGCGGTGATCCCGCTGTTCGCGACGGCGCGCCGGGTGCACACCTTCCGCGACAACCGCCGCGAGGCGCGAGCCGCCGCGCAGGGCTAGCTGCCGCATCAGCCGATGTCCGGCCCGCTCGGCGCCCCGGTACGCCCATACGCCGCGTCCAGCCGGAACCCCGGGTAGGACGACTCCATGCGGCTTCCGGGCGCCTTGCCGCCCGCATGCACCAGGACGCCTCGCTTCCGGTGACCGCCGGCTACGGCGGCGAGCGGCACACTCCACAGGGCCCGGGCCATGGCGGGGTCCTTCGTGTTCCCGTGGTCTTCGGGGTGGCGTTGACGCGCCGGAGGCACCCGGAGGCATGCGGCCCCCGGCCCGGGCCTCCGAGTGCGACCCCTCCCTCTCGAGATCCCTCTCAGGCGCAGTCAGGCGTCTGAGAGCTGCTGCG
>KI547040.1:260670-262142 GCA_000497405.1 Streptomycetaceae bacterium MP113-05
TCAGCGGGCCCCCGGCCCGGCCCCACGGCCGACGTGGCCCCTCCCCCTGGGGGCCCTCCATGCCGGCGCTCGCCTCCACCCGCCGGCGCCGACCGTCCGGCTCCGTGCCACACCCCGGGCTGTCGGCGCAGGGTGAAGCCCCGGGACCCGGGTGTCGGAACTCACACCTCAGCGGTCCGTGGCCGGACAGAAACCGGGCACCGAACGGGCACGCATGCGGGACAAACGGTCCGCATTGTTTTTCACACTTCCCTGCCCAGCGCACATCCGCTCTCGCCATACGGGCATTCACGGGCACGGCAATTCGTGCGATCACCCCGACTTCAATGAACGCCACCACTGTTCGGCGACTTCCGCCCCGCACTTCACAGAAACAAGAAAGGCGCACCGTTCCAGGGCATTCCGGCGGATCACCCCGAGCACCGTCCCCCACACACAACATCTCTCACCTGCACTGATACCTGACCGGCCCGCACAACCCCCGCCCAAGCGCTTATTTCCCACGACTCACCGGGAATGAATGCCCTTCGTTTTCCCGCAGGACCGGACAACCGAGAAGTAGCCCTGTTCTTCGGGAGATCCAGGGGCTAGGGTCCTGCACCGGGAACCGCCTCGAACGGCCTTTCCCTACGAAGGCGGCCGTGCGCCGCTCAACCGATGGCCGCGCCGGAACTCCGGCACGGCAGAGATCTCCTTCCCGGAGGCCCGGTGCCAGAGAAGAGCGGATGGAATCGCATGCAGCCGGTCGTGGAGGCCGGTTCGATCGTCCACCAGATGTCCCTGAACGAAACGCACCGGCCACCACCCCCCGCCGTGCTGGAAGCCGTACGCGCGACGGTCACCCGGTCGCACCGGACCCTCGACGCTCTCGGTGTCGGCCTGGCCTCGGCTATCGGCGCGCACTGCGGGATCCCACCGGAGGACGTCCTGGTGGGGCCGGGCTCCGGGGCGCTGCTCCAACTGCTCTTCAGTTGCCACACCGGGCCGGGCGTCCACACCGTGCACGCCTGGCCGTCGTGGGAGGCCTACCCGATGATGGCGGAGAACGCCGGGTCCTCGGTGGTACGCGTTCCCCTGACCGATGACCGGCACGACCTGGACGCGATGGCGGACGCCGTCACCGAGCAGACCCGTATGGTCGTCGTCTGCAACCCGAACAACCCCACCGGCACCGTGGTCGGGCGCGGCGCACTCGCACCGTTCCTGGACCGGCTGCCCGACCATGTCGTCGTCGTCCTCGACGAGGCCTACCTCGACTTCGCCGACCCGGACAGCACCGACCACGGGATCGGACTGTACCGAGCGGACGACCGGGTCTGCGTCGCCCGCACCTTCTCCAAGTCCTACGGCCTGCTGAGCCTGCGGGTCGGCTACCTCGTGGGCCGGCCCTCGGTGCTCGGACCCTTGCGCGGACACCAGCTCTTCCAGCGGGTCTCGGCCGGGGCACAGGCGGCTGCCGTAACCGCACTCGG
>KI547040.1:262152-264452 GCA_000497405.1 Streptomycetaceae bacterium MP113-05
CGGGGAGGAGACCGAGATACGCAGGCGCTGCCGGGACACGGCGGCCGAACGCGACCGGCTGCACCGCATCCTCGCCGACCAGGGATGGCGGTGTGCCGACAGTCGGGCCAACTTCGTCTGGCTGCCGATGGAGAAGGGCGTGGAGGAGCTGACCCAGCACTGCGCCGACCACGGCGTGATCGTCTGCGGCAAACCGGGTGAGGGCATCCGTGTCACGGTCGCCGACCGGGAGGCCAACGACGCGTTCGCTGCGCTGGCCGGCGGGTTCCGCGCGGCCCACGGTGGCCCGGCGTGAGCGCCGGCCGCGTCGCGGACCCCGCCACGCTGCCGAGCCGGTCCCGGCCGGAACTGCTGGAGCCCACGCTGCGGATGCTGCGGGAGGAACTGGCGCGCAGCCGTCCCGCCGACGAACGCGGTGTCGAGGCGATGGGGCATGCGGCCCTGCACCCGCCCGGCAAACTGCTGCGGCCGGTGCTCTTCCTCGAGTCCGCAGCCGCCGCCGGCATGCGGCGCGAGGACGCACTGTCCGCGGCTCTCGGCATCGAACGCCTCCACGTCGGCTCGCTCGTCCACGACGACGTGATCGACGGCGACAGCCTGCGCCGCGGCAGGCCCACTGTCGTGGCCCGCCACGGCATGCCGAACGCCCTGGTCACCGGCGACGCCCTGCTCATCGGCGCGTTCCGTGCGGTGGCCGGGCGCGACGACGGCCGGGTGCCCGACGAACGCCGCCTCGCCGTGGTCCGCACACTCGCCCAGGCGGGCGTCGACCTGTGCCGGGGCCAGGCCATGGAGGAGGAACTGCGCGCCGACCCCGGCTCCGGTCTGGACCGCTACCTCACGATGATCGCGCTCAAGACCGGGGCGCTGTTCCGGGCCGCCTGCCTGGGCGGCGCGCAACTGGCGGGCGCCACACCGGGCGTCCAGGGCGCGCTCACCCGGTACGCGGAGCACCTCGGACGCGCCTTCCAGATGGCCGACGACCTGCTGCCGCACACCAGCGACACCGAGAGCTGCGGCAAGTCGGTACTCAGTGACCTGCTCAACGCCCGCCCCACGTTCCCCATCCTGCTGTGCTGGCGGGAGGCCGACGAGGACGGCCGCAGGAGCCTCTCGGACGTGCTCGGCGGAAAGGTCCCCGCCGACGCCGCCCTGGACACGGTCCGCACACTGCTGCAGTCGACCGGGGCCCTCGACGCGGCCTCGCAGGAGACACGAGCCGAGAGCGCACGCGCCAGGGCGGCCCTGCGCGACCTGCCGGAGTCCGGTGCGCGGGACGTCCTGTCAGCGGTGACCGAACTCGCCGTGGACCGGGACCGGTGAGCGCGACGGCCCGGGCCGTCGCCCGCGCCCACCTGGAGACCTGGCGGCCGTACACCCTCGCCTACCCGGGCCTGGTGGGCCTCGCGGGAGTGGCGGCCGACCCCGGCGGCCACACATCGGCGGGCGCTGCGGCGGCCTGGCTGTGCTGCACTCTCGGCTGGCTCGGTGGCCACTACCTCGGGGACTACTTCGACCGCGACCTTGACGCGGTGAGCAAGCCGCAGCGCCCCATCCCGTCCGGGCGACTCGGCGCCCGCACTGCGCGGGCCTGCGGACTGGCCGCCGTGCTGCTCGCGGCGGGGGTGACGCTCGCCGTCAGGTGGCCCGTCGTCGTCGGCGTCGCCCTGGCGCTGGCCGGAGTGGTCGCCTACAGCCGGTTGCTGAAGGGGCGTGGGGTGCTCGGCAACGCCGTGCGCGGCCTGCTGACCGCGCTCGCCGTGCTGTTCGGCGCAGCGGTCTCCGCTCCGAACGGCGGGGTGTCGTGGACGGGTGTGCTGCCGGCGGCACTGGCCTTCCTGCTGCACGACACCGCGTCCAACCTGGTGGGCACCCTTCGCGACGTGGACGGCGACCGCGCCGGCGGCTACCGTACGCTGCCGGTGGCGCGCGGCACGCGCACCGGGGCACGCGTCGCCGCACTGCTGTACACCGCCGCCCTCGCCACGGCTCTCGTGCACACGGCGCTCAGCACTCACTCCACCGCAGCCGTCGCCCTGTGCACCGCGGCGGCCGGCGCCGGAGGGTGGGCGCTCGTCCCGTTGCTGCGCAGCCCGTCGCCAGGCAGCCGCCTCGCGCTGCGCTCGCACGAGGTGCTCGTCGCGGAGCGGCTGGTGCTCGCGGCAGCCGTCCTCGCCGGCGGCTGGGGAGCGACCGCAGCCCTGGGACTGCTGCTCCCGGCGCTGGCCCTGAGCATCCTGACGCAGCGACACATGCGGGCCCGGCACGAGTTCCCACCGGCCCCCACCGCCGGCGACCGC
>KI547040.1:264462-269751 GCA_000497405.1 Streptomycetaceae bacterium MP113-05
GCGCTGATCCTGACCGCGCCGGACGGCACCAGGGAAGAGGTCGCCGCCGCTCAGGAGCTGGTGGAGCGGCGCGGAGGCGTCGGCAGCCTCCCCGAACCCGCCATGGCGGGCCTCGCCCGGCAGTTCGCCTCCCTCGCGGGCGAAAGAGACCCGGCCACGCTGCCCCGGCTGCCCCTGGGACTGCTCCTCGTGCCCGGCCTCGCCCGGCGCGTGCTGAGCCTGCGGCTGCCGATCTTCTCGGCCATGGCGTTGGCGCAGTCGGTGCACCGCCCCCGGGGCGGGGCCCGCGGCAGGCTGGACGCCCGCGCCGGTGCCCGCGCGATGCGGACCGTCCAGGAGGCCCACGCACGCGAACGGAGCACCGGATCGTTCAGCGGAGACCCGTGGCTCACCGGTCTCATCACCGTCGGCGTCGCCCGTTCCGGGCTGGCCCCCGCCGTCTCCGGCGCGTCCGCGGACTGGTTGCTGGACCACGAGCTGCCCGGCGGCGGCTGGAGCCTGATGCCGCTCGACCTCACCTGGTCGAGCTTCGCCGTGGCGGCCCTCCTCGAAGCGGGCTACGCCGACGACCCCCGGCTGTCCCGCGTACGGGACATGTTCCGGCGCCGCCAGCAGGACGTGCCGTTCCCCGCGCTCGACTGCCCCGAGGGCTTCTGGGGGTTCTCCACCGACCGGAGCTGGCCGATGGCCCTGGAGACGGCTGAGGTCTCCGCGCTGCTGCACCGCATGCCCGGCGACGCCTCCGGCCCACACGTCCGGCGAGGCGTCGGCTGGCTGACGGCGATGCAGGACCGTTCCGGTTCCTGGAGTCTGGCCGTGCGCAACAGCCGCCCCGGCGGGTTCGGCCCCTGCCCGCAGATGACCGCCAAATGCGTCGTCGCCCTGCTGGACTGCGGTGCCCGCCCGGTTGCTCCTACGGTGCGGAAGGGCCTGCGCAGCCTCGGACGGATGCAGCGCCCCGACGGCGCCCTGGAGTCCATGTGGTACCGCGGTCTCACGGCAGGCACCTCCGCGGCGCTCGTCGCATTCTCGCGCGCCGGACAGGGGCACGAGGGCCCCGCTCGTCGCGCGCGGGACTTCCTGCTCCGCGCCCGGCGGCCTGACGGCTCCTTCGGCGCCGGGGGCGACGACCCCGGCGCCGTCCCGGGTCTCGTCGAAGCCCACGGCACGGTGGAGGACACCGCCTGGGCGCTCCACGCCCTGCTCGAGGCGGGTGA
The DNA here is from genome assembly GCA_000497405.1 of Streptomycetaceae bacterium MP113-05. Lineage (GTDB taxonomy): Bacteria > Actinomycetota > Actinomycetes > Streptomycetales > Streptomycetaceae > Streptomyces. The sequence continues at coordinate 265,680 of KI547040.1, forward strand.
GGCGCCGGACGGGCCGCCCGCCCTCGCCGCCGCGCGATGGCTGCTGGACAGGCAGAAGTGCGACGGCACCTGGCCGGACTCGCCCGTCAACGAATACGTGCGGCACTGCTACCGCTACAGCGACCCGGTGCTGGCCACCTCCCTCGCGGTCAAAGCACTCGCCCGGCTGCACACCGGCGGCCGCACCGGCACGTCACCGGAGAGGGGAACGGCATGACACCGACACCTGGCCACGCCTACGACTACGACGTCCTGGTCTGCGGGGCCGGCGTCGCCGGGCTGGCCGCGGCGCGCGCACTCGGCGAAGTCGGCCTGCGCGTCCTGGTCCTGGACAAGCAGGCCGTGCCGCGCTCCGTGGCGAAGGGCGAAGTGCTGCAGCCCGGCGCGCTGCGCGTGCTGCGACGCTGGGGAACCGAGACCCTGCTGCGGGAACGCGGCGGCGTGACGCTGGACCGGCTGGTCGTGCGCAGCCTGCGGGGCACGCCCCTGATGACCCTGGACTACCGCCGGCTCCCCCCGGACGACCGCAGCCTGCTCGCGCACGACCATCTGGAGATCCTCCGCGCGCTGACCGAGGGTATGGCACCCGGTGTGGAGATCCGCCGCGGCACGCCCGTGCGGGGCATGGCACGTGACGCGGACGGCAGAGCGGCCGGGCTGGTCGTCCGTGACCCCGGCGGTGACCGCACGATCCGCGCGCCGCTGGTCGTCGCCGCCGACGGCATCTCCTCCCGGCTGCGCCACGAGGCGGGCATCGGCGGACGTCCCGCCGCATACCCGCACCGCCTGGTCTCGATCGAGGTGCCCGCCCCGCAGGGCGGCCCCGAGGACTTCTCCGCCTACCTCACCGGCCGCGGACTGCGGCTCGCCTATCCACTGCCCGGCGGTCGCGTCCGGCTGTACCTGCAGACGGAACCGGACGAGTTGCGGGGCCTCGGCGGTGACCGTTTCGCCGCCTGGCTCGCCCGGGCCGTCGCCGGAGTTCCGGCGTTGGAACGGATGCTCCCCGTCCTCCCCGACGCCGGGACGACCCGTCAGCTCTTCACCGTCCGCCGCCACCTCGCCGACCGGCTCACCGGACCGGGGCTCGCCCTCATCGGTGAGGCCGGCTACGCGGTGCACCCGATGGCCGCGCAGGGCATGAACGCCGCGATCACCAGTGCCGCCTCCCTGGCGGGACAACTCGCGCGGCTGCTCCCGCCGGCCGCGGCGGGTGCCCCTCCCCCGCTGGACGCCGTCACGGTGGACGCCGCTCTGCGCGCCTACCAGGCCGAGCGCGGTCCGTTCCTCGCCTCGGCCGCGCGGACCAGCGCCAACGCGGCACGCATGGTCACCGACCTGGGCTGGCCCGGACGCGTGCTGGGACGGCGGGCCGTGCGCTGTACCGGTGCGAACCCCCGCCTGCTGCACGCAGTGACCCACAACATGGCCGGACTCGGCCCTCGCCGGCTGACCGCGCTGGACCGGCTCCAGCAGGTCGGCCTGCTCCCGGACCCCCGTGCGGACCGGGTGCCCGCCGACAGGTGAACACCGAACCGCCGAACCACCGACCCCGGCTGACGGCCCGCCCTCCCGGACCGCCCGCTGTTCCCCACCCGCCCACGACCTGTGACCGTCCCACCGGAGGAGAACGACGTGCCCCAGACCACCGACGAACCGTCCCGGTCCGCCGTGACGCCCGAATTCGCCATACGTCCCGTCTCGGGAGCGCTCGGCGCCGAGGTGCGCGGCGTCGATCTGGCCGAGATCACCGACGCCCAGTACGCACGTATCCATGCTCTGCTGCTGGAACACCTCGTGCTGTTCTTCCCCGGCCAGGAGAACCTGACGCCGGAGGCACACGTCGCGCTCGGCCGCCGCTTCGGCGAGGTCGAGGTGCACCCGTTCCTGCCCAAGCTGGAGGACCACCCGGAGGTCACTCTCATCGAGTCCGACCAGGGGGGCAAGGCCGACGAGTGGCACATCGACGTCACGTTCAGTCCCAAGCCGCCCGTGGCCTCGATCCTCCACCTCGTCACCTGCCCTCCGGCGGGCGGCGACACGATGTGGAGCAACCAGTACCTCGCCTACGAACGGCTCTCCGCACCCTTCCGGGAGCTGCTCGACGGACTCACCGCCGTCCATCTACTCCGGGCCCCGCAGGTCGGTGAGATGTCGGCCGAACACCCCGTGGTCCGCATACACCCGGAGACGGGACGCCGTTCGCTGTACGTCACCCGCATGTGGACGTCGCACATACCGCAGCTCAGCAGGCATGAGAGCGACGCCGTGCTCCAGTTGCTGTTCGAGCACTCCGAGCAGCCGGCTCTCACCTGCCGGTACCGCTGGGACCCGCAGACCGTCGCCCTGTGGGACAACCGCGCGACCCAGCACATGGCGGTCAACGACTACCAGGACTACCGTCTCGGCCGCCGCGTCACCGTCCTCGGCGACCACCCGGCCGGGGACACCCCGCGCCGCCCGGCTCACCGCCCGCACGGCGATGAGCGCTACTACCCGCGACGGGTCAACGCCCGTTTCGGTTACTGAGGAGGGTTCCATCGTGTCGCGACCACCGCTGACCTTCATCGTGGGCACCGGCCGCTGCGGGTCCACGGCCCTTTCCGACGTGCTCCGGCTTCATCCGTCGGTGCTCAGCCTGAGTGAACTGCTCACCACCCTCGAGCCGGGCGCGCTCCCCGACGGCCCGGTCGACGGCGCGGAGTTCTGGAAGCTCCTCGCTTCCTCACGACCGTTCGCCGACCGCATGATCCGCGAGGGCACTCCCGTCCCCGAGCACCTCTACGCACAGCGCCCGGGCCGCTTCACCGGTACCGCGGGCGTCCCCGCCCTCTGCCTGACCACCCTGCCGCATCTCACCGACGACCCCGACGCGTTGTTCGACGTACTGCGACCGGAGCTCAGCAGGCGGCCCTCCGGCCCTGTGGCCGGGCACTACCGCGCCCTCTTCGACGCGCTCTCGGCCCGGTGCGGCGGGCACGCCGTCATCGAGCGGTCGGGGTTCTCGCTGTCCTTGGTGCCGCGTCTGCGGCAGCACTTCCCGGAGGCGCGCTTCGTGCACCTCCATCGGAACGGCCCGGACTGCGCGCTGTCCATGAGCCGCCATCCCGGATACCGGTTGCTCGCCATGACGTCCCAACTCGCGGAGGAGGACGGGGAGAACGGGGAGAAGGCGGCGGAGCTCGGCCGGCGGCTCGCCGACGACGACTTCGACGTGTCCGCGGCACTTCGGCACCCGTTGCCGCTGGAGCGGTTCGGCACCCTGTGGTCCCGGATGATCACGGAGGGGGTGGCGCACCTGGACGCCCTCCCCGCGGACCTCAGGATGTCCGTGGCGTTCGAGGACGTGCTCGCCGATCCGGAACGTGAACTGACCCGGCTGGCCGAACACATCGGCGTCCGCGCGGAGCCGGATTGGCTGCGCGCGGCCGGCCTGCTGCTGGACGCCGGGCGGCCCGCAGACCGTGCTGCTCCGCCGACGGCGGCGCAGGAGGCGCTGCGGGACAGCTGCGCGCCGGGGACCCGTGCCCTCACTGCCGCCTCGGCCCGCGACCAGAGAGCGCGGGAACCGGGCGGGCCCGCCCGACCGGACCGACCGGACCGAACCCTGAGGAACCTGGAGAGTTCTGGAGGGCACTAGCCAGAGCCGCTAGAGACGTTCGGCGGCCAGGCTTTCGGCGACGCGTTCGAGCAGGGGGCCCGCCCCGGTCATGCAGCGGGCGGGGTCGGGCTCGATCGCGGTGAGGGGATACGCGGCCTCGATGCCCGCACCGGCCAGTGCCGACTCGTCGAGGGCGAGGCGCCCGCACACCGCGACGACCGGCTTCCCTGCCGCCCGCGCCGCTGCCGCCACCCCTGCGGGCGCCTTGCCGTGCAGCGTCTGCGCGTCCAGTGTCCCCTCCCCCGTGATCACCAGGTCGGCCCGCTCCAGTGCGGGGGCGAAGCCGAGCACGTCCATCAGCACCTCGATGCCGGGCCGGAAGGTGGCGCCCAGTCCGGCCAGTGCGCCGAAGCCGGCGCCACCGGCGGCGCCGGCACCGGGGGCCTCCACCGCCGCGGCGGCCTCCGCTCC
>KI547040.1:270232-271197 GCA_000497405.1 Streptomycetaceae bacterium MP113-05
CCGACGGCCGCCGCCACCACCTGGGCGAACCGGGTGAGTCCGGTGTCCAGAGCTGCCACGTCGGTTCCCGACGCGCCCTTCTGCGGCCCGTACACGGCGGCGGCGCCCTTCGGTCCGGTCAGGGGGTTGTCGACGTCGCCGGCGAGCACCACCTCGACGCCGCGCAGCCTCGGGTCGAGCCCGGTCAGGTCCGCGGTGTCCAGTTGGCGCAGCGGTCCGCCACCGTGCGGGAGGGGGTTGCCGTCCAGGTCCAGGAACCGCGCACCGAGCGCTTCGAGCATGCCCGCGCCGCCGTCCACGGTGGCGGATCCGCCGACGCCGAGGACCACGGTCCGTGCGCCCGCTCCGATCGCGGCGAGAAGGATCTCACCGGTGCCGAACGTGGTGGCGGTGAGCGGCGCGAAAACGCCTTCCGGCAGCCGTTGCAGCCCGGACGCCTCGGCCATCTCGACCACGGCGGTGCCGTCGCGCAGCGCGTAGGCGGCGGTGACCTGCGAACCGAGCGGCCCGGTCACCCGTACCTCGCGCCGTTCGAAGCCGCCGGCGACCGCCGCGGCCACGGTGCCGTCGCCGCCGTCCGCGACGGGGAGCGCCTCGACCTCGACGCCGGGACGGGCCCGGCGCAGTCCCGCGGTGACGTGCTCGGCGACCTGCACGGCGGACAGCGAACCCTTGAACTTGTCTGCGGCGATCAGCACGCGCCCTGTCTGAGCCATTTGCGTGTCCCTTACCTTTCGAACCGGACCGTCGCGCCGCCCCGACCCTATCCGGCACGCACCTGCCCGACCAGGGCGGTCAACTGTGATTGACACAAACCCGGATGTCATCCTAGGTTGACGTCATGCCCGAGGGAACGGAGGCGCGGAACGCGCCCGAAGCGCAGGACGCCCGCAGCGCGCTCGACGCCGCCCAGGCGGCGGCCGACCGTGACCCGCGCGTCGGACTGCGGGCGGTCGCCGCACCGC
>KI547040.1:271207-282990 GCA_000497405.1 Streptomycetaceae bacterium MP113-05
CGTACGGGCGCTGGTGGTGCGCGACACCGACACCCTGGGGCCTGGGGACGCGGAGGCGCTGCGGACACTGGGCATCGACCTGGACGTCCGGCGGCGCACGGACGCGGCTTTCGGAGAGGGTGCGCTGGACCGGCCGTCCGAGCCGGACGGGGGGCGGCCACGGCGTGGGTTCGTGTTCGGCAGGGACCGCTCGGCGCGTCCCGCGGGGCGCATCCGGTTCACACCCCGCGCCAAGAAGGCGCTGGAACTCTCCCTCCGGGAGGCCCTCGCCGTGAAGGACCGGCACATCGGCGTCGAGCACGTACTGCTGGGCCTACTGCGGTCCGACGACCGCCTCACCCGCGAGCTCTTCGAACGGCTGGGTGTGGACCCGGACCCGGTGCGCGACCTGGTACTCGCGGACCTGCGCCGGGCGGCCTGAGAGGAGGCACGACCGGACGGGTTCGATCCCCAGGTGGGCATGGAGCGTGAACGTGCGGTATCTACCTGTACGGATGTACTACATTCCGGATATGCGTTGAATGTCGCACGGTGCTAATCATGCAGCTTCGGTACTCCTCCCGTCTGTACCCGAACGGGTCTCAGCGTTCCGCGCTGGCGAGGGCGTTCGGGTGCTCGCGAGTGGTCCACAACGACGCGCTGCGGGCTCGCGAGACAGCCCGCGCGGGCGGTGAGGCGTTCCCGAAGACCGGGGAGCTGTCGAAGCTGCTGATCACTGAGGCAAAGAAGCGTCCGCGTATGGGCGCGCTCGGATTCAAATCCCGGAAGGACAACCGGCAGGCCGTCAGGTTCACCGCGAACGCCCGGTGGAGGATCACCACGGGTGGGGACCTGTCGCTGCCGAAGATCGGGGATGTGCGGGTCACGTGGTCCCGCAGTCGAAGCGGTTTGCCCCTGGGACACGCAGGAACGCACACACAGCTCGCCGAGGCGAAGTCATGGATCGCGGACGGCGCACCGCTGTACCGGATCCGCAAGCCGGACCACCCGCCCCAGCATCTGGTCAGCTACTTCGTCGCGTTCGACCAGCCCCGCGGCGAACTGCGACTCGTTGCACACCGACAAGCCGGCCTCTGGCCACCCAGCGGCGGTTACGTCGAGCCGTACGAAGACCCGTGGGACACGGTCGCTCCTACGACGTGGGCGAGTTCACGGCGATCAGGTGGCTGACGCCGGAGGACGTCCTGTCCGAACCCCCTGTGAGCTCGACCCCCACATGCACCGCTACGCCCGGAAGCTGCGGGCCGCCGTCGGCTGAGCCAGGCGCAGCCCTCAGCGGCCGAGGGTGAGGCGGCGCCAGACGGCGCGGGCGGCGTGGTGACCCGACATGCCGTGGACGCCGGGGCCGGGAGGGGCGGCGGAGGAGCAGAGGTAGACCGCCGGATGCGCGGTGGCGTACGGAACGCGGGCGAGCTTCGGCCGCACCAGCAACTGCAGGCCCGCCGCCGCGCCGCACCCGATGTCGCCGCCGACGTAGTTGGGGTTACGCGCGGCGAGCTGCGGCGGCCCGGCCGTGGCGCGAGCCAGGACCCGGTCACGGAACCCGGGCGCGAAGCGCTCCAGCTGTTCCTCGACGACCTCCGTCGCGTCCCCGTCCCAGCCGTTCGGAACGTGACCGTAGACCCAGAAGACGTGTTTGCCCTCCGGGGCCCGCGAGGCATCGACGAGGCTCGGCTGAGCGGTGATGAGGAACGGCCGCTGCGGGTCCTGCCCCCGGACCGCCCGGCGCAGCGCGTCGTCGATCAGCCCCGCTGTGTGGCCGACATGCACCGTCGTGGCCCTGCGGGCTTCGGGCGACACCCAGGGCACCGGCCCGTCCAGGGCATAGTCGATCTTGAAAGCACCGGCGCCGTACCGGTAGCCGGCGTAGGCCCGGCCGAGGCCGGCGATGCGCGCCAGGGACGTCGGCGACGTGTCGAAGACGTACGCGCGGGCAGGCGGCAGCTCGTCCAGCCGCTTCACCTCGGACCCGGTGTGGATCACGCCCCCGAGCTCCCGCAGATAGGCCGCGAGGGCGTCGGAGACGGACTGCGACCCGCCGCGCGGGACGGGCCAGCCGCGGGCGTGTGCGGCAAGCGCGAAGACCAGCGCGATGCCGCCGGTCGCAAACGTGGTCGAGGGCGCGATGACGTGCCCGGCCATGCCGGCGACCAGCGCGCGGGCCTTCTCCTCACGGAAGCGGCGGTTCACCCAGGCCGCGGGCTGCAGACCTGCCAGCCCGAAGCGGGCGAGGCCGAACGGGGCGTTCGGCAGCCGGCCGTTGAGGACGGAGCCCAGGCCGAGGAAATCCTCGGCGAGGGTGTCCCAGCGGGACAGCAGCGGTTCGACCAGCCTGCGGTACGCCCCGGCGTCGCGGGCCCCCAACGACGCGGCGGTCTCCCCCACCGAACGGGCCAGCACCGCAGCCGTGCCGTCCGGGAAGGGGTGCGCCATGGACAGCTCGGACTCCAGCCACTCGAGCCCGTACCGGGCGAGCGGCATCGCACGGAACGCCGGGGAGTTGGCACCCAGCGGATGCACCGCCGAGCACGGGTCGTGCCGGAAGCCGGGCAACGTCAGCTCCTCGGTCCGTGCACCACCCCCGACGGTGTCCAGCGCCTCGAACAGCTCCACCGAGAAACCGCGGCGGGCCAGTTCCACGGCCGCGGTCAACCCGTTCGGGCCCGCGCCCACCACCACCGCGTCCCGGATCGACGGCATCTCTGCTCTCCCCTCGCCTCTTCGCGTCAGCTGCCGGTCCGCAGCAGCTCGACGATACGCCGCGCGGTCGCCGCGTCGCGCGCTGCGGTGAACGGGAGCGCGTTCCCGCCCGCAAGTTTGAAAGACTCCCCAGCAACAGTGGTGCTCGCACCGCCCGCCTCCGCGACCAGCAGCAGGCCGGCCGCATGGTCCCAGGCGCTCTCCCAGGAGAACGCCACGGCATCCAGGTCCCCCCGCGCGACGCGCAGGTACTCCATGCCTGCCGACCCGCAGGCCCGGGGCGCCACACCGTCCGTACGCAGCCCGAGCAGCGCGCGCTTCTGCTCGTCGGTGGTGAAGTCCGGGTGAGAGGTGGCGACTTCGAGGACCTTGTCCGGGCCGGGCGAACCAGCCGTCAGCGCCTCCCCGTTGAGCAGAGCGCCACCGCGACGGCGGGCGATCGCCATGTCACCGCGGGCGGGCACGTACGTCCAGGAGGCGAGGAGTTCACCGTGCTGGGCCAGGGCGAGCAGGGTGCAGAAGCCGTCCTCGCCGCGAACGAACTGACGGGTACCGTCGACCGGGTCGATGATCCACACCGGGTCCGTGCCGCGCAGCGCCTCGTAACGCACGGGCTCGTCGTGGACCGCCTCCTCGCCGACGACCACGGACCCGGGCAGCAGGCGGGTGAGGGCGCGGGTGAGATGCTCCTCGGCCCGCCTGTCGGCGACGGTCACCAGATCGTGCGGGCCGGTCTTCTGCAGCACCTCGTGCGTGGCGAGCTGCCGCCAGCGCGGCATGACCTCCTCAGCCACCGCTTTGCGAACCGCCTCTTCGGCTCCGGACACGAGGGCATCGTCGATCATCGGGATCCTTCCGTGGATACCCCGGCCGACCGGGGTGGGGGGTTGTTGCCCCTGGCGAAGCCAGGGCTGTCGCGCACGTTCGGTTGCGTGCGGAAGGTCTACACCATGGCGCCGCCGCCCGTACGGAGGCGTGGGCGCGGCAGAAGCGGGTCAACGACAACCGGACCTCGGCGATGCTGACTGCCGGGAAGAAGACGCCCTCTCGGATGCGGCCTGGAGCGAGTTCCGGAGCATGCCGGAGTACAAGGCGGACTGGTACGGACGTGAGGTGATCGCCGTCGACAGGTGGTTCCCCTCCTCCAAGCCGTGCTCCGCTTGCGGCGCCCTGCGCAGCAGGACGCCGCTCAACGTCCGCACCTGGACGTGCGAGAACTGCGGGACGACCCGCGGCCGGAACGTGAACGCGGCACGCAACCTTCTGGCCGCCCGGCTGGCGGTGTCTGTCTGTGGAGCTGGTGCCGGACCCCGACGGAGAACTCCGAGCGGGCAGCCGGCGACGAAGCAGAAACCCCCACGGCGCGAGCCGTAGGAATCTCCCTCGCTTACAGGGGAGAGAAGTCAAGTCTCCATGGAAGCACGCCCGCACGGACGGGGGCGTCCCGCCCCGCTGGCCTCTCCTTCATCGGCCGGCACCCAGCCCCGGGCGGGGCCGGGTGATGAACGTGCCCGGAGCGTAGGCTTCCAGCATGAGCGCGGACGACGGCACGGACCGGGGGAAACGGCCGCTGGTGGCGATCCTGAGCGGCGCGGGGATCTCCACGGACTCCGGTATCCCCGACTACCGCGGCCCGCAGGGGCTGTGGAAGCGGGACCCCGAGGCGGAGAAGCTCGTCACCTACGAGGCGTACATGACCGACCCGGACATCCGCCGCCGGTCCTGGCGCATGCGACGGGACAGTCCGCTGTGGGCCGCGAGGCCCAACGGTGCGCACGAAGCGGTCGCCCGGCTGGAGCGGTCCGGGATGCCGGTGCGCGTCATCACGCAGAACGTCGACGGGCTGCATCAGGCGGCCGGGGTGCCCGAGCGCAAGATCCTGGAACTGCACGGCACGTCGCGGAGCGTGGTGTGCACCGGATGCGACGCGCGCGGCACGATGGCCGACGCCCTGGCCCGCGTCGAGGCGGGCGAGGACGACCCGGCCTGCGAGCGCTGCGGCGGCGTCCTGAAGTCGGCGACGGTGATGTTCGGCCAGTCCCTGGACCCGCAGGTGCTCGGGCAGGCGCTGACCGTCGCGAAGGCGTGCGACGTGTTCGTCGCGGTCGGCACGAGCCTGCAGGTCCAGCCCGCCGCCTCGCTGGCCGGACTCGCTGCGGAACACGGCGCCCGGCTGATTATCGTCAACGCCGAGCCCACCCCCTACGACACCCTGGCCTCCGCGGTCGTCCGCGACCCCATCGGGGTCGCGCTGCCCTCCCTGCTGGACTCCCTGGGCACGGCCTGACGGCCGGGCTGTCAGCGGGTACGGGGGCGGAAGACGGCAGTGAGGGTCAGGTAGACCACGGCTGCGCTCGAGAGGCCCACCGCCCAGCCGTAGTCCGCGAGCGGCCTCAGGAACGGGATCAGTCCGCCGGCGGGGAAGGGCCCGGAGCCCGCAGCGGAGTAGGAGCCGCCCGCGGCGAGCAGCCCGCCCGTCGCGAAAGCGGCGAGGGCCCGCCAGTTCCATCCGCCCGCGTACCAGTACGCGCCGCCCGGCCGGTAGAGGTCGGCGAGCTCCAGCCGGGTGCGGCGCAGCAGCCAGTAGTCGGCGATGAGGATGCCGGCGACCGTGCCGAGCAGACCGCCGACGGTACCCAGCCAGGTGAAGATGTAGACGGACGGGTTCTCGATCAGTTTCCAGGGGAAGATGAGGACGCCGATGACGCACGCCAGCAGTGCGCCGGTGCGGAAGGTGATCAGCCGCGGCGCGAGGTTGGACAGGTCGTAGGCCGGACTGACCAGGTTGGCGGCGATGTTGGTGCTGAGAGTGGCCATCAGCACCACCAGCAGAGCGAACAGCACCCCGACGGTGCTGTCCATCCGGGCGGCCAGCCGGCTCGGGTCCCAGACGGGTTCGCCGTAGACGGCCTGCGAACCGGAGGTGACCAGCACGGACAGCAGCGCGAAGGCAGCCATGGTGGTGGGCAGGCCGAGGGTCTGGCCCCACACCTGGGAGCGCTGGCCGGCGCCGAACCGGGTGAAGTCCGGGATGTTCAGCGACAGGGTGGACCAGAAGCCGATCATGCCCATCAGAGCGGGGAGGAACACCGGCCAGAAGTCGGCGCCCCAGCCGAGCTGCGAGGGCTGGTCGAGCAGCGGCCCGAGGCCGCCGGCCTTGTCGGCGATCCACCACAGCAGGGCGAGCGCGCCGAGCAGCATCATCGGTGCCGCCCAGTTCTCCAGGTGCCGTACTGCTTCCATGCCACGGAGGATGACGACGATCTCGATGAGGAAGAACGCAAGGAACGACAGCCACTGCGTCCACGGGTAGCCCAGCGTCTCGCCGGCCAGGACCCACCAACTGCCGCCGCCGAAGATCTTCCCGGCGAGGAAGAAGATGGACTGGCCGCCGATCCAGGTCTGGATTCCGAACCAGGCACAGGCGACCAGGCCGCGGAGCAGTGCCGGCAGGTTGGCGCCGACCACCCCGAAGGAGGCGCGGGCCAGGACGGGGAACGGGATGCCGTACTTCGGACCTGCGTGTCCGGTGAGCAGCATCGGCAGCAGCACGATCACGTTGGCCAGTGCGATGGTCAGCACGGCCTGCTTCCAGTCCATGCCGAGCGCGACCAGGCCGGAGGCGAGCGTCCAGGAGGGGATGTTGACCGCCATGCCGACCCACAGCGCGGCGAAGTTGTACGTCGTCCAGCGGCGTTCGGCCACCGGCACGGGCCGCAGGTCGGCGTTGGCGTAGCGGCTGTCCTCCGGTATCGCGCCGGGCGGGACCTCCTCCCGGCTCCCCGGTGGGGAGGCCCCGGGCGGGCCGGACTTCGCTGGGACGGTCCCGGTCATCAGCTCACCTCACCAGGGTCGCGGTTCAGCCGTGCAGAGCGGGGACGACGTGCTTGCCGTAGGCATCGATGACGGCCTCCTTGGCGTCGTGCATGGCGTAGACGGCGAACTGGTCGACGCCGAGTTCGCGCAGCGCGCGCAGCCGTTCCAGGTGGGTCTCGACCGGGCCGAGGAGGCAGAAGCGCTCAACGATCTCGTCCGGGACGAACTGCGTGTCCGGGTTCCCCGCACGCCCGTGATGTGCGTAGTCGTAGCCGTTCCGGGCCTTGATGTAGGAGGTCAGCGCGGTGGGGACGAGGGAGGAGTCCTCACCGTAACGGCTGACGAGGTCGGCGACGTGGTTGCCGACCATTCCTCCGAACCAGCGGCACTGCTCGCGGGCATGGGCGAGGGCGGCTTCGCTGTCGTCCTCGGTGACGTAGGCGGGTGCGGCGACGCACACGGTGATCGCGTCGGGGTCGCGTCCGGCGTCTGCGGCGGCCTGCCGTACGGCCTTGATCATCCACTCGGTGAGGTAGGGGTCTGCGAGCTGCAGGATGAAGCCGTCGGCTTCATGTCCGGCCATCGCGAGGGCCTTGGGGCCGTAGGCGGCCATCCAGACCGGAAGGTGACCGTCGCGCACCCAGGGCAGCCGCAGCGGTGTGCCGTCCACGACGGTCTCGCGGCCCTCGGCGAGGTCGCGGATGACGGACATGGCTTCGCTGAGCCGGGCGAGGGTGTTGGGTCTGCGTCCGGCGACGCGCATCGCGGAGTCGCCGCGGCCGATGCCGCACACGGTGCGGTTGCCGTACATCTCGTTGAGGGTGGCGAAAGTGGAGGCCGTCACCTCCCAGGTGCGGGTGCCGGGGTTGGTCACCATGGGGCCGACGATCAGCCGCTCGGTCTCGGCCAGCACGCGGCTGTGGATGACGTACGGCTCCTGCCACAGTACGGCGGAGTCGAACGTCCAGCCGTAGCGGAAGCCGTTGCGTTCGGCGCGGCGCATCAGGCCGACGGTGGCAGCGCCGGGCGGGTCGGTCTGCAGGACGAGGCCGAAGTCCATGGTCGGTGGTCTCCTGTCGGGTGCCGGGCCGCCCTGCGGGCGGGTGGCGGGGTCCGGGGTCCGTTCAGCCGAGGAACTGGCAGGTGCCGCGCGGGGTGTAGCGGCCGTGTCCGGCGTGGCCGGTGTACTCGCGACGGTCGATGACCGTGTGGCCGCGGGAGAGGACGGTCTCGACCCGGCCGGTGAGCCGCTTGCCCTCGTACGCGGAGTAGTCGACGTTCATGTGGTGGGTCTTCGCCGAGAGGGTCTGTTCGGCAGCGGGGTCGTAGAGGACGATGTCGGCGTCCGCGCCGGGCGCGATGGTCCCCTTCTTCGGGTAGAGGCCGAACATCCGGGCCGGGGTGGCGCAGGCGATGTCGATCCAGCGGCGGCGGGTGATGTGCCCGTCCAGGACGGCCTGGTGGAGCAGGTCCATCCGGTGCTCGACGCCCGGCATGCCGTTGGGGATCTTGGAGAAGTCGCCGCGGCCCAACTCCTTCTGGCCGTTGAAGCAGAACGGGCAGTGGTCGGTGGAGACGACCTGGAGGTCGTTGGTGCGCAGCCCCTTCCACAGTGCTGCCTGGTGCTCGCGGGGCCTCAGCGGGGTGCTGCACACGTACTTGGCACCCTCGAAGTCCGGTTCGGCGAGGTTGTCGGTGGACAGGAAGAGGTACTGCGGGCAGGTCTCGCCGAACACGGGTAGGTCTTTGTCGCGGGCGGCGGCGAGTTCGGCGAGGGCCTCCTCCGCGGAGACGTGCACCACGTACAGGGGTGCGCCGGCGACGCGGGCGAGCTGGACGGCGCGGTGGGTGGCCTCGGCCTCCAGCAGCACCTTGCGCACCTCCCCGTGGTGGCGCGGGTCGGTGCGGCCGGCGTCCAGCGCCTGCTGGACGAGCACGTCGATCGCGATCCCGTTCTCGGCATGGATCATCGTCAGTGCGCCGTTGTCGGCGCCGCGCTGCATGGCGCGCAGGATCTGGCCGTCGTCGCTGTAGAAGACGCCGGGGTAGGCCATGAACAGCTTGAACGAGGTGATGCCCTCCTCGACGAGGAGGTCCATCTCCTTGAGGGTGGCGTCGTTGACGTCCGAGACGATCATGTGGAACGCGTAGTCGATGGCGCACTTGGCGTCGGCCTTGGCGTGCCACTGGTCCAGGCCCTCGCGCAGCGCGTGGCCCTGGGTCTGGACGGCGAAGTCGACGAGGGTGGTGGTGCCGCCCCATGCGGCGGCGCGGGTGCCGGTCTCGAAGGTGTCGGAGGCGAACGTGCCGCCGAAGGGCAGCTCCATGTGGGTGTGCACGTCCACGCCGCCGGGCAGCACGTACCGGCCTGTCGCGTCGAGGACGTGCCCGGCGGTCCAGCCGGCGGCGACCTCGCTGCCGTGCGCGGCCAGGGCGACGACGCGGCCGTCCTCGATCAGTACGTCGGCGTGGAGTTCGTCGGCGGCGGTGACGACCAGCCCGCCCCGGATGACTGTGCGGTTGCCGCTGCTCATGCGGGTGCGTTCCCTTCGAGTCGGGTCTGCGCCGTGGCCAGGGCGTGCTGGAGGATCTCCGCGCCCTCCTCCGCCTCGGCGATGGTCAGGGACAGCGGCGGGGCGATGCGGAGGACGCTGCCGAGGTGGCTGCCGCCCTTGCCGATGAGCAGTCCGCCCTCGCGGGCCGCTTCCAGGACGAGGGAGGCAGCCTCGGGCGAGGGATGGTCGGTTCCGGGGCGGACCAGCTCCAGGCCGATCATCAGCCCGCGACCACGGATCTCGCGGACCAGGTCCGCACCGGCACGCGCTGCCCGCAGCCGTTCCAGCAGCAGGCCGCCGACGCGGCGGGCGTTGCCCTGCAGGTCGTGTTCGAGGAGGTGGTTGAGGTTGGCGCCCGCTGCGGCCATGGTGACCGGGCTGCCGCCGAAGGTCGAGATGGAGTTGGCCTCCAGGCAGTTCATCACCTCGGCACGGGCGACGACGCCGCCGACGGACATGCCGTTGCCGATGCCTTTGGCGAACGTCAGCATGTCGGGCGGCCCGGCCCCCTCGTGGGCCTGCCAGCCCCAGAGGTGGTCGCCGGTACGGCCCCATCCGGTCTGGACCTCGTCGGAGACCCACAGGATGCCGTGCTCGTCCAGCACCTCACGGAAGGCGGCGAGCAGTCCGTCCGGGCCGGAGGTGAAGCCGCCGACCCCCTGCACGGGTTCGGCGATCAGGGCCGCCACTCCCCCGTGCGTCTGGCCGAGCATGTCGCGCAGGTCGGCCACGCACGCGGCGGTGAACGCCGTGTCGTCCAGGTGCGCGTACGGGCCGCGACTGCGGACCCCGCCGTGCACGTACAGGGTCTGCAGCGGGGAGAGACTGGTGGGCGACCAGGCGCGGTTGCCGGTGATGCCGACGGCCGAGAAGGACCGGCCGTGGTAGCTGTTGCGCAGCGCGAGCACCTGGTTGGAGCGGCGGTAGGTGGTCGCGAGCAGCAGGGCGGCGTCGTTGGCCTCGGTGCCCGAGGTGGTGAAGAACACGCGTGCGTCGGGGATGCCGGAGAGAGCGGCGATCCGTTCGGCCAGCTCCACCATGTGCCGGTCGAGGTAGAGGGTGGACGTGTGCAGGATGCGCCCGGCCTGTTCGGCCACCGCCTTGGTGACCTCGGGCAGGGCGTGGGCGGTCATGGTGGTGAGGATGCCGCCGAAGAAGTCGAGGTAGCGGTTGCCGTCGGCGTCCCAGACGTGCCGGCCCTCGCCGTGCGTGATCTCCAGCGGGCGGTCGTAGTAGAGGGACAGCCAGTCGGGCAGTACCGCCCGGTGCCGGTGATGGAGGTCGCTCACGGTGCCCCTTTCGTTCTCCCCCAGAGCCTCCGGCCCGGGGGTGCCCCCGCCTCCGGCCGCGCAGCGCAGCGGCGGCGGCTCGTCTTCGGCTGCGGCCGGGTGGCCCCGCATCCGTCACTCAAGGCTGCACCAGCCCGTCGTAGGCGTCCGGGCGACGGTCCCGGTAGAACGCCCACTGCTGTCGCACCTCGTCGATCATCGACAGGTCGAGGTCGCGGACGACGAGCTCCTCCTCCTTGTCGCTGGCGACCTCGCCGACGAACTGGCCGCGCGGATCGACGAAGTAGCTGGTGCCGTAGAAGTCGTTGTCCCCGTACTCCTCGGTGCCGACCCGGTTGATGGCGGCGATGAAGTACTCGTTGGCGACGGCGGCGGCAGGCTGTTCGAGCTGCCACAGGTAGCCGGAGAGTCCGCGGGAGGTGGCGGAGGGGTTGTAGACGAGCTGGGCGCCGGCCAGACCGAGTGCGCGCCAGCCCTCCGGGAAGTGACGGTCGTAGCAGATGTAGACGCCGACCTTGCCGACCGCGGTGTCGAAGACGGGCCAGCCGAGGTTGCCGGGCTTGAAGTAGTACTTCTCCCAGAAGCCCTTGACCTGTGGGATGTGATGCTTCCGGTAGGTGCCCAGCACGGTGCCGTCGGCGTCGATGACGGCCGCGGTGTTGTAGTAGAAGCCGGCCTGTTCGACCTCGAAGACCGGGACCACCATCACCATCCCCAGCTCGCGGGCGAGGTCCTGCATCCGCCGCACGGTCGGCCCGTCGGGCACCGGCTCGGCCCACCGGTAGTGCTCGGGGTCCTGCACCTGACAGAAGTACGGCGCGTTGAAGACCTCCTGGAAGCCGATCACTCTCGCACCCTGCCGGGCGGCCTCCCGGGCGTGCTGCTCGTGCTTGTCGATCATCGACTCGGTGTCGCCGGTCCAGGTGGCCTGAACGAGTGCGGCGCGCACGATGTCGGGCATGAGCAGCTCCTCAAGTCCGTGCGTAGGCGGTGGCCTCGCGGTACAGCTCGCAGTTCGGTTTCACGCATCGACCCGCGTAGATCGGCGTGAGGATGCGACCGTAGATCCCGTCACCGACCGTGGCAAGGGCATCGACGCAAGGTCGCCGGAACGATCTTGCCGGGTACGGCGGACGGAGCAGCGCAGCGGAACCTCCCGCCGCTGGTGGGGTGCCTCCGCCGCCGGGCGTTCGGCAGGGGACGGGCACCCGCCTCCGAAGGGCTTCGGACAGGTGGAGAAACACGGCAGGGGTGTGCCGCCCGCGCCCTGATCGGCTCGGGTGGCACACCCCTGGAGGGTCCCGTCCGCTACGGGGACCGGTTGCCTACGGGTGCCGGTGCTTCACCGGTGGTGGCGCACCGGGTACGGAACCATGGCGGAGCCGGCGCCGCGGCGCTCGGGTTCGGCGGCGGCGAGCCACTT
>KI547040.1:283273-288386 GCA_000497405.1 Streptomycetaceae bacterium MP113-05
ATACCGGTGGCCGCACCGATCTCACCGGTGCGCTCGAACAGGTGGCCCGTGGCTTCGAGTTCACCCCGCACCGCGCTGTCGTACAGCGCGTCCTCCATCAGCGTCTTCTCGGTGTTGCGCTGGGTGGCGCGCGGCGCGGCGATGGCTTCGGGGAGGCTCATGCCGCGGTCGACACGGTTGACCAGGGTCTGCAGCACCGTGGTGATGATGGTGGAGCCACCGGGAGAGCCGAGGGCGAACGCGGCCCTGCCGTCCTCCAGAACGACGGTGGGCGACATCGACGAGCGCGGCCGCTTGCCGGGGCCGGGCAGGTTCGGGTCGGGCACGTCCTCCGTCGCAGGGGCGAAGGAGAAGTCGGTGAGTTCGTTGTTCAGCAGGAAGCCGCGGCCGGGCACGGTCATCGCGCTGCCGCCGATCTGCTCGATGGTGAGGGTGTAGGAGACCACGTTGCCCCACCGGTCGGCGGTGGTCAGGTGCGTGGTGCTGGTTCCCTCGTACGTCAGCGGTGCGACCTGGTCCCCGCGTTCACAGCTTGCCGGGTCACGCGGATCGCCGAAGGCGACGGGGCTGATGAGTGCCTTGTCGTCCTGGACGAGGCAGGAACGGGCGTCGGCGAACTCCTGCGACAGCAGGCCCTCCACCGGCACGTCCTCGTAGGCGGCGTCGCCGAGCCACCGGCCACGGTCCGCGTAGGCGAGCTTGCTCGCCTCGAGGTAGTGGTGCAGGAAGTCCTTCTCGGACGCGTCGGAGAGGTCCTGGTCCTCCATGATGTTGAGTGCCTCGCCGACGGTGGTGCCGCCGGAGGAGGAGGGCGCCATGCCGTACACGTCCAGGCCGCGGTAGTCCACGTGGGTCGGGTCCTGGAATTTCGCCTTGTACTCGTGCAGGTCGCGGACCGTCATGTCGCCGGGGCGCACGACGCGTTCGGAGCCATCGGCGACCTGGGGGTCCTGGACGGTGTCGGCGATGTCCCGCGCGATCGGGCCGTTGTAGAAGGCTCCCACGCCTTCCTTGCCCAGCTTCCTGTACGTGCGGGCCAGGTCCTTGTTCTTCAGGGTGGAGCCGACCTCCGGGAGCTTCCCGCCGGGGAGGTACTGCTCCGCGGTGGCCGGGAAGTCGCGGAACCGTTCCTCGTTGTCGGCGACCTGGGTGCGGAAGGTCTCGTCGACGGTGAACCCGCGTCGGGCGAGCGTGGTGGCGGGCTTGAGTGCCTTGCGCAGCGAAGTGGTGCCCCATGCGTCGAGGGCTTCGGCCCAGGTGGCCGGGGTGCCGGGGGTGCCGACGCTGAGTCCGCTGGTGACGGCGTCGTAGAAGGGGAGCGGCTCGCCGTCCTCCAGGAAGAGGGTCTCGTCGGCGGTGAGCGGGGCGCGTTCACGACCGTCGACGGTGTGGACGCGGCCGCTGTCGGCGTCGAAGTAGACGAAGTAGCCGCCGCCGCCGAGGCCGGAGGAGAACGGCTCGGTGACGCCGAGCGCGGCGGCGGTGGCGACGGCGGCGTCGACGGCGTTGCCGCCTCGTCTCAGCACGTCGACGCCGATGGCCGAGGCGCTGGGGTCGACACTGGCCACGGCTCCGCCGTAGCCGACGGCGACCGGCTCCTTGGGCGGAGTCCGGTGCGCTGGGGACGTCTGTGCGGCGGGCGCTGCAGCTGCAGTGAGAGAGCCCATGACCGCCACCGCGGTGATCAGGGCCGGCAGGCGGACGGAACGACGGCTCATCCGGGGAACCTCCTGTGACGTGCGTGCGCGCAGCGTAGACCCGGCCCGGCGCCGCCGTCAGCATCCGGAGTCGGGATCGCCGGAACTCGTGACATGTACGCTCCGGCCTCATGACAGATGACATGCGCGAGGTCCTGCTCGGGATACTGGCCGCGGGGATCACTGCCGCCCTCGGCTGGTTCGCCCGGACGTATCTCTGGCGACGCGGACTCCGCCGCAGACAGCGCTTCTTCGGCCTGCTGCCGCACGCGGACTGCCTGCTGGTGGTGAACCGTGATCCGGCCGCCGCCGACTGGTCGGTGGCGCGACGCGACGTGTTCGCACTGCTGGAACTGTCCGCACTGATCAAGGACTGCGGGGCGAACGCGGACATCGTCACCCACGACACCGCACTGCAGGGCTTCGGGGAGCGCACCGAATTCTGTGTCGGCGGCCCGGCGTCCAACGTGCGGACTGCGGCGCATCTGCAGTCCCTGCTTCCCGGGGTCGTGGTGGACCTCTCGGCCGAACCCGGCCCCGGCCGGGCGGCGTTCACCATCGGTGGCGAGCGTCACCTGATGGAGAAGGGCGCCGCAGAGTACGTGCTGCTGGCCCGGCTCACCGCGGGCGGTGGCGTGGAGACCCGGCCGGTGTTCCTGATCGCCGGCCAGAGCGGCATCACCAACCAGGCCGCGGCGCGCTACCTGGCGCGGCACCAGTCGAGGCTGATCCGCCGGTACGGTCGCAAGGGCACGTTCTGCCTGCTGCTGAAGGTACTCAACTCGGCCGCGTACGGACCGGACGTCGTGGAACTGGTGGGCGACGTGACGCGGGCCGCGACCACGCGCCCCCCGCGTACGGGCGACGCGGAGGACGGGGAGCCGGAATCCGGGGCACGGTCCGGGATGGACACTCAGTCGTCGGAGAGTTCGGCGTAGAGCTGCGCGAGCTCGGGGGTGCCGGTGACAGCCCAGGCGCGTCCCTCCTCCAGCACGTCGATCTCCAGCCCGGAAGGCAGCCGGATCACCGGCTGGCCGGTCCTCCACAGCTGCCAGGAGGCGCCGGGAACGGTGCGCACCAGAACGGTCCCCAGGTAGAGCCCGGCGTCGCTGCCGAGCCAGGTCGCGTCCTCGGAGTCGTCGCGCCACAACGGCAAGAGCCCGTCCAGCGCGGCCAGCGACTCGGCGGAGTCATCCAGTTCGACGCCCTCGCGTTCGGCGTGATCGCGCAGCAGCTCGCACTCCGAGAGCAACTCGGCCACGCCCTCGGGGTCGCCGGAGAACGCTCCCTCGAAGCCGGCCTTCTCGGGGGTCTCGCCGTGACGCCTGCGCCAGTGCTCGAGGAAGGGAATCTGCATACCGCCAGCGTGTCATTCCCCGTGCGGTGTGCACCACAGGCGCGCGGTCCGCCCTGCCCGGGGGGTGGGTGAAGTCCGGAACTCAGACCTGCAGATCGACGACGACCGGCGCGTGGTCGGACGGCCCCTTCCCCTTGCGCGCCTCCCGGTCGACGTAGGCGTCCCGCACCGCCTCGGCGAAAGGTGCGTTGCCGTAGACCAGGTCGATGCGCATGCCCCGGTTCTTGGGGAAGGAGAGCTGCCGGTAGTCCCAGTACGTGAACGGGTGGTCGTACTTCAACGGCCTCGGGACGACGTCGGACAGTCCCGTGTCACGCAACGCGGTCAGCGCCGCCCGCTCGGCCTCGGTGACGTGGGTGGAGCCGTCGAAGGCGCCGACGTCGTACACGTCGGCGTCGGTCGGCGCGACGTTGAAGTCGCCCAGGACGGCGTACGGCCGCTGCCCGGCGGCCTCCGGCTCGGCGGTCTTGCGCAGCGCCTGGAGCCACTCCAGCTTGTAGTCGAAGTGCGCATGGCCCACCTCACGCCCGTTCGGCACGTACACCGAGGTCACGCGTACACCGTCACAGGTGGCGGTGAGGGCACGGGCCTCCTGGACACCGTCGTACTCCGGGCCGCCCGGCAGCCCGGGCACGGGGTCGGCCAGCCCCACGCGGGACAGCACGGCCACACCGTTCCACCGGCCCGAGCACAGGGTGGCGGACTCGTAACCCTGCTCACGCAGCTCCTCCCCGGGGAAGGCGTCCGTGTCGCACTTCAGCTCCTGCAGGCACACCACGTCCGGCGCGGCGGACTCGAGCCAGCCCAGCAGTCGCGGCAGCCGGGCCCCGACGGAGTTCACGTTCCAGGTCGCGATACGCATGTCGGCAAACCTACCGCGCGTCACCGACAACGACCGCGGATCCCGGTTCCAGCCGGACGTGCTCGGCGCCGCCGGCACCGGGCCCGTCAGGACCCAGCATCCGGCCGTAGACCCCGTGCGCGTTCTCGGACAGCAGCCCGTCGTGCACGTCGTACGCCAGCCGGGGCCGCACCGCTCGCAGGTAGTCGATCACCTCGGAGACCTTGCTCCACGGCGCGTGCACGGGGAGCAACAGGGTGTCCACGGGCCTGTCCGGCACGGTCAGGGCGTCACCGGGGTGGAAGACGGCGCCGTCGACGACATAGCCGACGTTGGTGACCCGGGGCATGTCGGGGTGGATGACGGCGTGCAGCTCGCCGTGCACCTCCACCTCGAACCCGGCGGCGTCGACCAGATCTCCGCGGCCGACCGTGTGCACCCGGCCGGGAAAGGCACCGGTGAGCTGTTCGGCGACACTGCGGAGCGTCCAGATCTCGGCCGCCGGATTGGCCTCCATCGCAGCGCGCAGACGGTTCGGGTCGAAATGGTCGGGGTGTTCGTGGGTGACCAGGACGGCATCGGCGCCGACCGCGGCATCCTCCTCGGAGAAGCCGCCCGGATCGATGACGAGGGTGCGCCCTTCCTTGGTCAGGCGTACGCAGGCGTGGCCCTTCTTGGTGAGCTCCATCCTGGCATTGTCTCCGTTGGCTGCTGCCGGTGGTGCGGGTGGTGCCGGTGCCGGACGCCGACGGTGTCCCTGAGGGCGGTGTCAGGCGTCCTCGGGCGTGGTCTCCTCGCGGACGACGCGCTGGGCGACGGTGAAGGCGGAGCGGGCCGCGGGCAGGCCGCAGTAGACGCCGGTGTGCAGCAGCACCTCCTCGATCTCCGCCGGGGTCAGCCCGTTGCGCAGTGCGGCGCGCACGTGCAGAGCCAGTTCGTCGAGGTGACCGCCGGCGGTGAGCGCGGTCAGGGTGACGACGGAGCGGGTGCGGCGGTCGATGCCGGGCCGGTCCCAGACCTCGCCCCACGCGAAGCGGGTGACGAAGTCCTGGAAGTCCCGGGTGAAGTCGTCAGCCTCCGCCAGGGCCTGGTCCACGTGGCCGTCGCCGAGGACCTCGCGGCGCACCTTCATCCCGGCGTCGTACGGGTCGCGGCGCCCGGCCGCGGACGGGCCGGCCTCCAGTTCGGCGACGGCCACCGGCGGCGGGGGGCCGGCCC
>KI547040.1:288396-297392 GCA_000497405.1 Streptomycetaceae bacterium MP113-05
CCATCGGCTGGGGACGGCCGGTCGGTCCGTGCCCCTCTGCGGGCGACTCGGTTCCCAGGTGGGTGACCAGCAGGTCGGTGACGGCGGCGGGCTGCTCGACGGGTACCAGATGCGCGGCTCCGGGCACCAGGGCGAGACGGGCGTCCCGGATTCCGGCGACCAGCGCCCGGGCGTCGGACGGCGGCGTGGTCTGGTCGTCGGCGCCCGCGACCACGAGCGCCGGCACGGCGATGCGGGGCAGCGCGGCTCGTATGTCGAAAGCGGCCAATGCCTCGCAGGCCGCGATATAGCAGCCGGGGTCGGTGGTACGGACCATCTGCACGGCCCAGTCGACGATCGCCGGCTGTGCGGTGGCGAAACCGGGCGTGAACCAGCGTTCAGGGGTGCTGCGGGCTACCGGGTCCAGTCCGTTGGTGCGGATCACCACGCCGCGTTGGCGCCACGCGTCGGGGGTGCCGTAGCGGGGAGCGGAGGAGAGCAGCGCCAGCGAGGAGACGCGACCGGGGTGGTTCAGCGCCAGCTCGGCGCCGACGGCACCACCGAGCGAACAGCCGGCGTAGGCGAAGCGTTCGACGCCGAGAGCGTCGAGAGTGGCCAGCAGCCGTTCGGCGAGCTCGGCCACCGACCAGCCCGGGTGCGCGGGGGCACCACCGTGGCCGGGGAGGTCGAAGCGCAGCACCCGCCGGTGCTGACTCAGTTCGGGGATCTGCCGGTCCCACATGTGCCATGTGGAACCGAGGGCGGGGCCGAGGACGAGCGTCGGGGCGTGTTCCGGCCCGTCAACGCGGTATTGCAGGGTCTGGGTCTGGGTCTCGCTCACCCGCTCACGCTCCCACACCTCACAAGGGCCTGCCGACGGCGGATCCGTCCGACACCGGTTCCGGTGCGGCTCCCGGTCAGGAACCGGCCTTCCGGGACAGGTGCGTGCCGGGTGTCATGTCGACCACGCAGAATGCGACGGCGACGCCCGCGCCGAGTGTGACCGTCGGTGTACCCGACGAACGACGCGCGCACCGCGTCCACCAGGTAGCGGAACGAAACGAAAGGTGGGAGCAGTCAGAAGCCGACGGTGGAGACGACGTACACGCGGGGGCGCTCCTCCGGCGTGGTGTCCACGGTGACGCGCAGGTCGGGCGCGGGATCCGGCTGTTCGTGCACCAGCCCGGCGTATGCGCGAGGGCTGCCCCGCAGGTCCCAGCCGACCTTCGCGGCCTGCTCCGGGCTGATGGTGACCTCGCCCTGGCGCAGAGCGGAGCGGTCGGCCCCGATCTCATGGAGAAACCGCTGGACGTTCTCCTGCGAGGTACGGAACTGCACGTGCAGGGTGTTCCTCTCCCACGCGTTGGACTCGTAGTAGGCCACGTAACTGGAGCCCTTGGGGATGGGCACCTCGTAGACGCGGCGCTGCACCTTGCTGGGCCACTCGTAGTGCAGGTCGCTCAGGGACGCCTCGCGCTGTTTGGTCTCGCCGCTGTCGCGGCTGACGAACGCGGACTGCACCAGGTAGCCGGCGGGGACCGCGATGAGCAGCACCACGACGCACAGGGCCAGCACCCGGTGCTTGGGGCGGTGCGGTGGGCGGTCGGCGGGCGGCACGGTCACTGGCCCACCGCCCGGCGGATGTTGTCGGCGGCGCGCTCGTAGCGCTCGTAGCGCTCGAGGCGGCGGCGGTTGGCCCGGCGGAAGCGGCGGGCCACCAGCCGGGCGAGGTCGGCGGCGCCGACCATACCGGCCTCCGGGCCGAGCTGGGCCTTGGTCAGGCGTGCCTCCGGCCGGTAGCCGCGACCGGTCAGGTGGCGGCGGAAGGCGTCCCGGGCAGGGGTGATCAGCAGGTCGTCGGCGGCGCTGACGCCGCCGCCGATGACGAAGCAGGACGGATCGAGGGCGGCGGCCAGGTTGGCGATGCCGATCCCGAGCCAGTTCCCGATCTCCTGGAGCAGCTCGACGCACATGGCGTCACCGCTCCGGGCCAGGTCGGTGATCAGCGGGCCGGTGATCTCCTCGATCCGGCCGTCGACCGCATCGAGAATGCCGTACGCGACGGGGGATTCAGCGGCAGCCAGTTCGCGGGCTTCGCGCACCAGCGCGTTGCCGGAGCTGTACTGCTCCCAGCAGCCGCGGTTCCCGCAGGGGCAGCGGTGCCCGGCAGGCACGACCTGCATGTGGCCGAACTCGCCTGCGACGCCGTACCTGCCCCGTTTGACCCGGCCGTCCTCCAGGATGGCGCCGCCGATTCCGGTGCCGAGGGTGATCATGACGAGGTGGTCCTCGCCCCGGCCGGCGCCGAAGCGCCACTCTCCCCAGGCGGCGGTGTTCGCGTCGTTGTCGACCATCACGGGGACGGCGAGGCGGGAGGTGAGAGCGTCCTTGAGCGGCTCGTCGCGCCAGGCGAGGTGCGGGGCGAAGAGGACCCGGGAGCGGTCGGCGTCCACCCAGCCGGCGGCGCCGATACCGACGGCGTGCACGTCGTGCCGGTCGGAGAGGTCCAGCACGATCTCCGCGATGGTGTCCTCGACGACCTTGGGGCTCTTGGACTTGTCGGGCGTCTCGGTGCGCACGCGCTCCAGGATCTGGCCGTCCGCGTCCACGACCCCGGCCATCACCTTGGTGCCGCCGATGTCGATGCCGACGGTGGGCACCCGAGGGGCGGACAGATGGGAGCGCCGCTCACGGGTGCTGACCGCGCGCAGTGCGCTGGTGCCGGTGGTGGAGCGCCGGTAGACCCGGTCACCGCTGGTGCTCACGACGTGCCCTCCTTCCCGGGGCCGGGGCGCTCGCCGGCGGCGGTGCGGGGGCGAGGGCGGCTGCGGGCCGGACGCGGCCTGGTTGCGCGCAACTTCTCGTCTCGTCTCTGCCTGGTCACGGTCGTGGTGGAATGCCCGGCGCAGGAGGGCCGACCACTCCGGCGGCGGGCCTCCGCGGACGTGCGGGCGACCGGGTCCCGCGGTGCCCGCGGGACCCGATTGTGTCACGAGCGCCGCAGTTCGTGGCTGAGCTGCTCGAGTTCACTGCCGCCGGCCATCTGGCGGGTCAGCTCGTCCAGGCTGATCGCGTCCCTGGCGTGGCTGCCGGCCATCTCACCCCGTTTGAGCAGCACGAACCGGTCCCCGACCAGGTACGCGTGATGCGGGTTGTGGGTGATGAGCACCACGCCGAGCCCCTCTTCACGGGCGGTCGTGACGCGTTTGAGTACCATTCCGGACTGCTTCACGCCGAGGGCGGCGGTGGGTTCGTCCAGGACGAGGACGCGGGCACCGAAATGCACGGCACGGGCGATGGCGACGCACTGCCGCTCGCCACCGGACAGGGTACCGATGGGCTGGTCCACGTCCCGCAGGTGGATGCCCAGGCGGGACAGCGCTTCGTGGGTGGTGCGCCGCATCTGCGTCACGTCGAGGCGGGCGAGCGGGCCCCTGCCCCGGCGCGGCTCGGAGCCGAGGAAGAAGTTGCGCCACACCGGCATCAGCGGGACGACGGCCAGATCCTGGTAGACGGTGGCGATGCCACGGTTCAGTGCCTCGCGGGGCGAGGAGAACCGCGTCTCCTCACCCTCCACCAGCAGAGACCCGGAGTCGTGCCGGTGGAGCCCGGAGACGATCTTGATCAGGGTGGACTTTCCGGCCCCGTTGTCGCCGAGCACGCAGGTGATCTCACCCGCGTGGACCGGGAGCGAGACGCCGGTCAGGGCGGTGACGTTGCCGTAGGACTTGTCCACGTCACGCAGCTCGACCAGGGGTTCGGGGTGCGGGGAACCAGGGTGCTCGGACTTGGTCACAGGACTCATTCAGCTCGCCTCCGCCCGCTTGCGGATCCATGCGTTGAGCAGGGTGGCGAGCAGCAGCATCGCCCCCAGGAAGAACTTGAACCAGTCCGGGTCCCACTGGGCGTAGACGATGCCCTTGCTGGTCATGCCGAAGATGAACGCGCCGACCGCCGCGCCCACGGCCGAGCCGTAGCCGCCGGTGAGCAGGCAGCCGCCGATGACCGCCGCGGCGATGTAGATCAGCTCGTTCCCGACACCCTCGGCGGACTGGACGACGTCGTAGTTGAACAGCAGGTGCTGGCCGGAGATCCACGCGGCGAACGCGACTCCCAGGTAGAGGCCGATCTTCGTCCGCGTCACGGGGACACCCACCGCACGGGCGGCCGCCGCGTTGCCGCCGACGGCGAAGACCCAGTTGCCCGTGCGGGTGCGCAACAGGATCCAGGTGGCGACGGCCACCAGCACGAACCACCAGAGGATGGTGATGCGGAAGTCGACGCCGAATACTGAGAGCTGGGAGGCGAAGACGGCGTGCGCGGAGGGGAAGCCCTCCATGTCGGCGATGCTCTTGGTGGAAACCGTGCCGCTGATCAGCTTGGTCAGACCGAGATTGAGGCCGGTCAGCATCAGGAAGGTGCCGAGCGTGATGATGAAGCTCGGGAGCTTCGTGCGCGTCAGCATCACACCGTTGAACGCTCCGAAGGCCAGGGTGACCAGCAGTGACACGCCGACGCCGACCCAGGCGTTCGCAGTCATCTGATAGCTGACCTGGGAGGACACCAGAGCCGAGCTGGCGACCATGACCCCCGCCGACAGGTCGAACTCGCCGCCGATCATCAGCAGTGCCACCGGCACCGCCATGATGCCGATGGTGGACGAGGCGTACAGAACGGTGGACAGGCTGGCGGCCCGCAGAAAGCTGTCAGCGATGAGGGCGAAGAACACGAAGACCGCGACGGCGCCCATCAGGGCGCCCAGTTCCGGGCGGTTCAGCAGCCGTCGCGGCAGGGAACGGGGCCGCAGCCGACCGTCGTCCTGCTCGTCGTGCACCGGGAAGGGAGCCGCGGTCACCTGGTCCCCCGCTTGGTGTACTTCTCCAGTTCCGCGGCGTCCTCGGGGCTGACGATCTGCGGGCCGGTGAGCACCGGACGGCCGCCGCCCAGTACGTCGCCGTTGTACAGGCGGAGCCACATCAGGTCGACGGCCTGGTAGCCCTGGAGATACGGCTGCTGGTCGACGGCGAAGCGGACCGACCCGTCCTTGAGACCGTCGACGACCTGGGCGTTGAGATCGAAGGTCGCGACCCTGGCGTCGCTGCCGGTCCGGTCGACGGACTTCGCGGCGGTGGCGGCGAACGGGGCGCCGAGGGTGACCACGGAGTCGATACCGGTGTCGGACTGGAGCTTGGCGGAGATCGACGACTCCACGGACGGCATGTTGGTGCCGTCCACGTAGAGGCGGTCGATCTCGCCGTCGAAGGTGTTCTCCACACCGGTGCAGCGCTGGTCGAGACCGACGTTGCCCTGCTCGTGGACCACGCACAGGGCTTGCTCACGACCCCGCTCGTTCAGTTCCTCCCCGACCGCCTCACCTGCGACGACCTCGTCCTGGCCGATGTGGGTGAGGGCGCCGAACTCCTTGTACCGGTCCTGACCGGAGTTGACCGTGATCACGGGGATTCCGGCCTTCTCGGCACGGCCGACGACCTCCTTCATCGCCTCCGGCTTGGCCAGCGTCACGATCAGGCCGTCGACCTCCTTGTCGACCATGGACCTGACCAGCTGTGCCTGGCGGCCGGCGTCCTTGTCATGGGCGTAGAGGAACTCGATGTTGTCCTTGCGTGCCGCCATCTCGGCGCCGTTCTGCACGATGTCCCAGAAGGTGTCGCCGTCCCCGGAGTGGGTCACCATGGCGACCTTCCAGCGTGGCGTGTTCACGGCGGACCCGCCGCCTTCCAGGGCCTGTTCCCGTCGTTCCTCGGCACGTTTGCCGCCGGTGCTGCTGCACCCGGCCAGCCCCGCGGCGACGACGGCCGCCATGACGGCTCCGGCGAACCGCACCCATCCGGCGCGCCTGCCGCGGCCTGTATCCACCCTGGACACGCGTAGATCCACCTCCTGTGACCCGGCCCGCGGCGCTTGTGGGGCGGGCCTCGGGCTTCCCGGCAAGTATCGGCCACCGGTGCCCGCCCGGCGGACACCGGGTCCCGCGCCCGTACACTCCAGCGGCACCTGACTGCTGCGTCAATGGCTCCGGACAGTCCCGATACCGCCGTCGCCGGGTCTCAGGTGCCGATCGGGCCGAGCTCGAACCACACGACGCAGCCGGCCCCCCGCTGCCCGACCCGGTCGACACCCCACTCCTCGGCGAAGGTGTCGACGAGGAGCAGTCCGCGCCCGTGCTCGTCCTCGGGCGTCGCCCAGCAGGGCAACGGGGTGCCGATGCCGCTGCCGTCGTCGCGCACCTCCACCCGCAGGCGGCTGCCGCCTGCGCGCAGCGCACAACTCACATGTGAACTGTGCGTGTGCAGCACGGCGTTGGTGAAGAGCTCGGAGACCAGTAGTTGGGCTGTGTCGCAGATACCGGCGGGGAAGGCCCAGCGGCGCAGCTGGCGCCGTACCCGACGGCGAGCGTCCGCCACCGCCGTTCCCTCCGCGGTGAGTTCGAAGTTCGCGGAGAGGAACCCCGGAACGTCGCCCGGAAGCGTCAGTACCGTTGCGCCGCGAGACAAGGGCACGACACGTCCGCCTTCCGTCCGCAGTGCGCGCACGGCGCTGGCGCGCCGGGCCGTCGCTTCTCACTATCCATTCCCGGGAGCCGCCGTGGCAAGACCCGTTCTGCGATTTGCAGAATAGCCACGGCAGTCTGTTCGTTCCTCGGACGGCGTGTCACACTTTGCGGGAGCCGGGGCAGTTGAGGGCGTGGGGGACGCCGCACCCCCGGCCGTACGGTCGAGGGAAGGGGAGGGTTCCGCTGTGCCGGACGCACGTTCGGCCCCCACGGTGGGCCAGATCGTTCTCGGACTCCGACTGCGCGATCTGCGCGAAGGAGCCGACGTCACCTTCGACCGGGCTGCCGAGGCGCTACGGGTCAACCCGACCACCGTGCGCCGCATGGAGAAGGCGGAGGTAGGCCTCAAACCGCTGTACGTGGAAAAGCTGCTCCAGGTCTACGGCGTCGGACAGGCCGAGGGCCTCGCCTTCCTCTCCCTCGTCGAGGAGGCCAACAACCCCGGCTGGTGGCACCGCTTCCGCGACGTGCTGCCGGGCTGGTTCAGCCTGTACGTGAGCCTGGAGGAGTCGGCGTCGGTCATCCGCGCCTACGAACCGCACTGCGTGCCCGGCCTGCTGCAGACCGAGGACTACGCACGGGCACTGTTCCGGGTCGGCTTCCCCGGCGCCCCCGACGAAGAACTGGACCGCAGGGTCGCGCTGCGGATGGCCCGCCAGTCACTGCTGGACCGCCGCAGTGACGTCCGGCTGTGGGCGGTCCTCGACGAGACGGTGCTGCGCAGGCCGGTGGGCGGCCCCGCGGTCATGCGGGAACAGCTGGACCGCCTCGTCCAGGCATCCGCCGCGCCGAACGTCTCCCTGCAGATCCTTCCCTACGCCGCCGGACCGCACCCCGGCATGTTCGGCCCGTTCCAGCTCTTCCGCTTCGACATACCCGAACTCCCGGACATCGTCTACACGGAGAGCCTCACCGGCGCCGTCTACCACGACGAGCGCGCGGACACGGTGGCCTATCTGGAGGCGCTGGACCGGATGGGCGCACAGGCAGCGCCGCTGGCGGACACCGGGCGGATTCTCGGTGACATGCGCAAGGAGCTCTGAACACCCCCCATGAATCACAGCGAACACGTCTACAACGGGATGCCCGCGAGGGAGCTGGGCAGCGTCGGCTGGCGCAAGCCGTGGAGCGGACCGAACGGCGGCAACTGCGTGGAGGCACTGAAACTGCGCGACGGCCGGGTCGCGCTGCGGCAGTCCAGCGACCCGGACGGCCCGGCGCTCATCTACGCCCCTCACGAGATCGAGAGCTTCATCTCGGGCACCAAGAACGGCGAAGCTGACTTCCTGCTGCCCACCTAGAAGACCTGAGAGGCCACCATGACCGGCAACCGCTACCCCGCCGACCGCATCGACACCAGTGCTCCGCACTCGGCCCGAATGTACGACTACTGGCTCGGAGGCAAGACGCACTACGAGGCCGACGCGGAGGCCGCCGAAGCCGTGATGGCGATGTGGCCGGGTGTGCGTACCGGTGCCCGGGTGAACCGCTGGTTCATGCGGCGGGCAGCGCGCTGGCTGACCGAGAAGGCCGGGATACGCCAGTTCCTGGACGTCGGCGCGGGCATTCCCACCACACCCAACCTGCACCAGGTCACGCAGGCGATCGCACCGGAGTGCCGCGTGGTCTACGCGGACAACGACCCGATCGTGCTGACGTACTCCGAGGCGCTGCTGGAGAGCAGCCCGGAGGGCAGGACGGTGTACGTGCACGCCGACGTGACCGATCCGGTGAGCATCCTGGGCGCGCCGGCGCTGAGCGGGACACTCGACCTCACCCGGCCGGTGGGGCTGTCGATGATGGCCCTGCTGCACTTCGTCACCGACGAGGGCCGACCGTACGACCTCGTCCGCGACCTCATGGCGGCGCTGCCGTCGGGCAGCTACCTCATGCTGTCGCACTGCACGCCCGAGCTGGACCCGCCGGCGTGGGAGCGCCTCGCCCAGCTTGCCGCGGCGCGCAGCGACATCACGGGGCAGGCGCGCAGCCACGCGGAGGTGACCCGCTTCTTCGACGGCCTCGAACTACTGGAACCGGGCGTCGTCGTCCCCCACCGCTGGCACCCCGACGGCGACACGTCCGTCGCCGACCTCACCGACGCGGAGGTGTCGCTGTACGCGGGAGTGGCGCGCAAGCCCTGAGCACCCACCGACTGTGAGCCGGTTGTCCGGGCCGGGCGGGTCCCGCCCGGCCCGGACAACCGGACCCGCCCGGCCCGGACAACCGGCTCAGGCGGGCGACCCGAAGCGCACGGGCAGGCTCACCGGGCCGCGGATCAGCAGGCCGGTGCGCCACCGCAGAGTGTCCGGGTCCGCATCCAGGGACAGTTCGGGGGTCCGCTCCAGCAGGCTGCGGATGGCGATGCGCGCCTCCAGCCTGGCGAGAGGCGCGCCCAGGCAGTGGTGCACACCGTGGCCGAAGGCGAGGTGGCCGCCGCGCGCAC
>KI547040.1:297402-324327 GCA_000497405.1 Streptomycetaceae bacterium MP113-05
CGGCAGTCCGGCCGGCGGCTGCGGCGCCGGACGAGGAACCCGCTGCGCCGCCTTCGCCCCGGCGGATGTCGAAACGGCCCGGGTCGGGGTAGCGGGCAGGGTCGCGGCCCGCGTCGGCGAGGACCGGCAGCACCAGTTCGCCGCCACCGGGGACCGGTACACCCGCGATCTCCACGGGATCGACGGTGAACCGGTAGGTGGAGGTCTCCACCGGCCCGTCGTAGCGCAGCATCTCCTCCACCGCGCCGTCGAGCAGCGACATGTCGGCGCGGAGGGCCGCGAGCTGGTCCGGGTGGCGGAGCAGGGCGAGCACTCCGTTGGAGATGAGGTTGACGGTGGTCTCGTGGCCTGCGACGAGCAGCAGCCAGGTCATGCCCAGCAGTTCGTCGGAGGCCAGCCGGTCGCCGTTCTCGTCGGTGGTGCGGATCAGGGCGCTGAGTAGATCGGGGCCCGGATGTGCGCGCTTTCGGTCGACGAGCTGCTCCAGGTAGCCGGTCAGTGCCCGGACCGTCGCCGCCGTCTCCTCCTCGGGGGCGACCCCGGCCAGGATGTTCGACCAGCGGCGGAACGTCTCCCGTTCCAGTCCGGGGACGCCCAGCAGCTCGCAGATGACGCCGATGGGCAGCGGGAACGACAGGGCCTCGACGAGGTCGGCGCGGCCGTCCGGCCCGGCGAGCATGGCGTCGAGGAGTTCGTCGGTCATCTGCTGCACGCGGGGGGCGAGCGCCTCGACCCGGCGGGAGGTGAACTCCCGTGCCACCAGCTTGCGCAGCCGCGTGTGGTCGGGCGGGTCGGAGGACAGCATGTGCCTGCCGGAGGCCACGGTGCGCATACCCAGGCGCGGCGACACACTCTCCCGGTCCTTCGACAGCCGGGGGTCGTTCAGCACGGCGCGCGCGGCGTCGTGGCCGACGACGAGCCAGGCTTCGTACCCTTCCGGCATGCGGACCCGGTGCACGGGTCCCTGTGCGCGGAGTTCCGCGTACACCGGATACGGGTCGCGGGTGAATCCCTCGCCCAGCGCGCCGAGGTCGACGATGTCGCCGTCGGCCGGCCCGGCGGTCTGCTGTGCGTGCGTGACCATGTGTCCCCCTCTGGTAGCACGTCCCCCTGACGCTCGCCGAGCCTAGAACGGCCGGACCCGTCGGGGCGAGGGGGCCGTTTCAGCCACCTGCCGCCCGGGCCGCGCGGGCCCGGGGCGGCACGTGGCGGTGGCTCGGGTAATCAGGCGTAGAACGAGAGGGCGCGGGCGCGGGCCGACGGGGTGGGGAGGCCGTCGGTGTCGCCGGGCGCCTGGACCGCGAGCGCCGCGACACACGCGGCCTCGGCCAGTGCGCGTTCCGGTTCCAGCCCCCGGAGCCACGCCGAGAGCCAACCTGCCGTGAACGCCTCTCCGGCGCCACCGGGATCGGTGACCTGGACGCCGAAGGGATCGTGCGTCCACCGGCCGTCGCGCGCGAGGGCGAGCGTCGAATGGTCCTGTCGCTTGACGACGACCGACCGGGCACGGCCGAGTTCGAGCAGGGCCTTCGCGGCCTGTTCGGCACCGCCGCCGAGCAGCATCTCCAGTTCGTCCTCGCCGGCGACGACGAGGTCGGCCTCGCGCAGCAGCGGCCCGGCGATGCGCATCCACTCGTGGTCGGTTCCCAGGGTGTGGTGCACATGCGGGTCGAAGCTGACGGCGGCTCCGGACTGCCGGGCGAGTTCGACCAGCCGGTGCACGGCCTGCGCCGCGCCGGGCGCCAGCATGGGGGTGACGCCGGAGATATGCACCAGGCGGGCTCCGGCCACCACCTCCGGGGTGAGGTCGGCGGCGGCGAGGCGGGAGCCCGCGGAGCCGGCACGGTAGGAGAGGGCCTCGACGGCTCGCTGCGGGTGACTGTCCCTGAGGAGCAGGCCGGTGGGGGCGCCCGGGTCGGTCACGGCCCAGGAGACGTCCACGCCGTCGGCACGCAGTTCGCGCAGCACGGCCTCGCCGGCCGCGTCGGCGCCGACCCGGCCGAGCCAGCGGGTGGTGTGGCCGAGCCGGGCGAGCGCCGCAGCGACGGTGGACTCGGCGCCGGCCACGGAGCGTCGGAAGTTCACTGCTCGGTCCAGCGGGACGCCTGGCTCGGCGAGAAGGAGCAGCATCGCCTCACCGCATGTCACGGCCTCCGGTACGGTCGCCACGCTGCTCTCCCGCCTGTCCACCTGCTGTCCTGTCCGGGCGAGGTTACCCGGTGCGTCCCGGGTCGCCCCAGGGCGTCCCCGTCCGGATCGCCGCGGAGAGGAACGGCGGCGGGCCGCTGCGCGACGCGTCCCGCCGACCGACCGTTGTCAGCCGCCGAGTTCGCGGTACCGGGCGCCGAGCCGCCGGGCGCCCTCCGCGGTGAGCGAGCCGTGCAGCCGCAGCCGGGCGATGCCCCCGTCGGGGAAGATGTCCAGCCGCACGTGCGTGACGGGCGGGGCGTCCTCCAGGAGGAAGCGGTGCACGGTGTCGGGCTGCAACCGGGTCCGGGGCAGCAGCTCCCGCCACTCCCCCGCGCCGCCGTCGCGGCCGACGAGTGCCGCCCAGCCTGCGGCGTTGCCCTTGAGGTAGCCGGTGTCGATCTCGACGGCGCGGAGGACGGCCTGCCCGGCGAGGGCGTACCGGATCCAGTCGTTCCCCCGGTCGCGGCGGCGGCGGGTCTCCCAGCCGTCGTCCATCTTGCGGGAACGGCCGGGGTGGATGGTGTGGGCGGGCGGCGAGTAGAAGCGGTCCGAGGCGTCCTCGACGGCACCGCCGTTCTCCAGTGCCACCACGTCGAAGGTGCCGAGCGCGGCGAGCCACGCGGGGTCGGGTGCGGCCTCGCCGTGGACGCGCAGCCGGGCGACGCCGCCGTCCGGGTGCAGCACCAGCCGGACGTGGGTGAAGCGCTGCTCGGCGCATACCTCGAAGCCGTTCGCGGCATGGCCGCCGATCTCCGTGCGCGGCACGATCTCGGTCCACTCCACGTCCGGGCTGTGCAGCTCCTCCGGGCTGGGCGCGCCCGGCACGGAGGCGGCGTGGAGGGACACGGCACGGGGGTGGTTGCCGCGGAAGTGCGCTGTGTCGACGACGACACCCCGGATGAGGCCGGGAGCGCCCAGGCGCACGAGGGCCCAGTCGTGGTCGTCGGTGTCCGGGTGAGGTGTGT
This sequence comes from Streptomycetaceae bacterium MP113-05, assembly GCA_000497405.1. Lineage (GTDB taxonomy): Bacteria > Actinomycetota > Actinomycetes > Streptomycetales > Streptomycetaceae > Streptomyces. The sequence goes on from KI547040.1 coordinate 300,558, forward strand.
CCGCTCCGGTACCGCGGCGGCGGCGGGTCTCCCAGCCGTCCATGATCTTGCCCTTGTGGCCGAAGCGCTCGGGGTCGAACTCGGCCGGTTCGGGTGTGAGGAGGTTCTCGCGCTGGGCGAAGAACTCGTCGTTGGCGGCGACGACGCCGGCGCCCAGCCGCCGGTCGGCGAGGTCTGCGAGGTGGGTGAAGGGCAGCGCGGCGCTGCGGTAGTCGGCGTACGGGTCGCCGCCGGGGTACGGGTCGGCGTCGCCGGTGTGGCGGGGGATCGCGGGGGTCGCCGCGCTCATGGGGCCTTCCTTTCACCGGTCGGCCGCTCGAGCAGCCGGCCGGTCCGGTGGAGGATCTGGGAGTGGTCGGCGATCTGCACGCCGCGCAGCCAGGTCGACTTCACCACGCCGTGCAGGGTGCGGCCGGCGTAGGCGGTGACCCGGTTGCGGTGGTGGAGCGCCGCGGGGTCGACGGTGAACGTCTCCTCGGGGGCCATGACGGCGAAGTCGGCGTCGCGGCCGGGGGCGATGGCGCCCTTGCGGGACAGCCCGGCGAGCCTCGCGGGTCCGGCGGACATCCAGCGCACCACGTCGTGCAGCGGGTGGCCGCGGCGGCGGGCCTCGGTCCACACCGCGGGCAGTCCGAGCTGGAGCGAGGAGATACCGCCCCAGGCGTCCGCGAAGTCCGCGGTCTTGAGGTCGGCGGTGCAGGGCGAGTGGTCGGAGACCACGCAGTCCAGGAGTCCGTCCGCCAGCCCTTCCCAGAGGGCGTCCTGGTTGGCCCGTTCCCGGATGGGAGGGCAGCACTTGAACTCGGTGGCGCCGTCGGGGACCTCCTCCGCGGTGAGGGTGAGGAAGTGGGGGCAGGTCTCCACGGTGAGCCGCACGCCGTCGCGGCGGGCGTCGGCGATGGCCGGGAGCGCGTCGGCGGAGGACAGGTGCAGCACGTGGACGCGGGCGTCCAGGCTGCGCGCCAGGCCGATGAGGTGGGCGATGGCGTCGAGCTCGGCCTCGCGGGGGCGGGAGGCGAGGAAGTCGGCGTACCGGCGGCCCTTCTGCTGCGGTGCGGCGGTGAGCCGGCCCGGGTCCTCGGCGTGCACGATGAGCAGCCCGTCGAAGGACGCGATCTCGGTGAGCGCGGCCCGAAGGCGCTTCGGACCGAGTTCGGGGAACTCCTCGACGCCGGACGGGGAGAGGAAGCACTTGAAGCCGAACACGCCTGCCTCATGCAGCGGCCGCAGCTGCCTGACGTTGCCGGGTACGGCGCCGCCCCAGAAGCCGGTGTCGATGTGCGCCTTGTCGCGGGCGACGTCCTGCTTGGTGCGCAGGTGGTCGACGGTGGTGGTCGGCGGCAGCGAGTTGAGTGGCATGTCGAGCAGCGTGGTGATGCCGCCTGCGGCGGCGGCGCGGGTCGCTGTGCGGAATCCCTCCCAGGCGCTGCGGCCGGGGTCGTTGACGTGCACGTGCGTGTCGACGAGCCCGGGGAGCAGGGCGTCGTCACCCAACTCCACCAGTCGGGCGCGGGCGGGTACCGGCGCATCGTGGGGCAGGACGGCGTCGATGAGTCCGTCCGCCACCGCGACGGCGGCGGCACGGGGCCCTTCCGGTGTGAGCACGCGGGTCGAACGCAGCACGAGCCGGACGTCGGCCACCTCGGTTCCTCCTCTGGCCTTCCGCGTGGCGGGGGCGAGTCCCCACCACGGGAGGGAAATCAACATTCTGTTGAGAAGTCTTGCCCGCGGCGGGGTGACCAGTCAAGCCTTCCCCGAACCCTGAGCTGCCAGCTTTCCACAACATGAAATCCTCCTGCCGTATAGCGGCATGTGTGACCTGTCGTCCAGGGGCACGGGACACCCCGCAGCACCCCGGTAGCGACCCGCATGACCGGCGCCGAACGGAGGCACGCGTCAGGGGTCGACGGGTGAAGGGGCCGGTAGCATGCCCGTCATCCACAGGAGAGGAGCGTGACGTGCCGCCGTCCGCCGAGCGCAAGCCCACCGCATCGTCCGCTCCCACTGCGAGCGGCGGGGTGCAGTCCCTGGAGCGTGCCTTCGACCTGCTGGAGCGGATGGCCGACGCCGGCGGCGAGGTGGGGCTGAGCGAGTTGTCCGGCAGCAGCGGCCTGCCGCTGCCGACGATCCACCGACTGATGCGCACCCTGGTCGCCTGCGGCTCCGTGCGCCAGCAGCCCGATCGCCGGTACGCCCTGGGTCCCCGGCTGATCCGCCTCGGGGAGAGCGCGTCCCGCCTGCTCGGCACCTGGGCGCGTCCGCACCTCGCCCGCTTGGTCGAGGAGACGGGCGAGACGGCGAACATGGCCCTGCTCGACGGCGACGAGGTGGTCTATGTCGCACAGGTGCCGTCCCGGCACTCGATGCGGATGTTCACCGAGGTCGGCAGGCGCGTCCTGCCGCACTCCACAGGTGTCGGCAAGGCACTGCTCGCCTGGGCTCCGGCGGACGAGGTGCGGGCGCTGCTCGCACGCACCGGCATGCCCGCGGCGACGGACAGGACACTGACCACACCTGATGCGTTCCTCGACGCACTGGTGTCCGTACGGAAGGCCGGCTACGCGACGGACGACAATGAGCAGGAGATCGGCGTGCGCTGCATCGCAGTACCGGTGCCCGACGCGCCGACGCCCGCGGCGATCTCCATCTCCGGACCGGCGGGACGCCTGACGGACGCGGCGACGGACACGTTCGTGCCGCTGCTGCGGGAGGTCGCGCGCGACGTGTCCACCGCACTGGCGACGACGGGGACCGGCTCCGCGTAGCCGACCACCCGACGCACGACAGGCACGGCCGACGTCAGGTGTGGGGCGGGAGGGAGCCGAAGGCGTCGACGGCGCCACGGAGTTCACCGAGAGCGGCACCGAGGGCGCTGACCGAGCCGAGCGCTGCGGCGACGAGGAGCAGCGATCCGCGCAACCGGGCGACGTCGGGCGGCCCGTCGAGTGCTTGGGTGCGCAGGCGCGCCAGTTCGTCCTCGGCTGCGGCTCGGTCACGCAGGTGCGCGGGGTGGGCGGCGAGTTCCCTGCACACCCGGTCGACAGCAGAACGGAGCTCGCCGGCGGCCGGAGTGGTCGACTGTGTCACGGTTTCAGTTCGCACCATGCTCCTCTCCCCCACGGGCAGCGCCGTCTGTCCCCTTCTCACCCGGTCGAGCCCGAAAGGTTCACACAGTAAACGCCACGCTCCGCACAGCGCGCTACACGGAGGGCGAAACACAGGCCGGTATTGTTATCGGCCTGTGCCATAGAGTCACGACCCGAGCCCACCGGCGCACCATGAAACCGGGAGCCCGACTCGCCCGAGGGACACGATGGACCACCCCCCAGACCAGGAGACCCGGGTCGCCGCACTTCTGCTGGCCGCCGGGGGCGGGCGGCGGCTGGGCGGACGCCCCAAAGCACTCCTCTCGCACCACGGCCGGCCCCTGGTCGAACATGCCGTGCGGACCCTGCGTGCGGGCGGCTGCGCGCCCGACGTGCACGTCGTCCTAGGCGCGGCTGCGGACGACGTGCGACGGCAGGCGGAACTCTCCGGCTGCGTACTGCTGGAGAACCCGGACTGGAAGGAGGGCATGGGATCGTCACTGCACGCCGGACTCGGCGCCCTGGCGGGCACGGGCGCACACGCGGCGCTGGTCTTCCTGGTGGATCAGCCCGGCGTGGGCCCGGCGGCCGTCAGCCGGGTCCGGACCGCCTACCGCTCCCCCGCCACGCTCGCCGCCGCAGCGTACGACGGCGGGCGCGGCCATCCGGTACTCCTCGGCGCGGACCACTGGGCGGGCGTCACGGCGGGGGCCTCGGGCGACCGGGGCGCCCGCGGATACCTGGCCCGGCACGCCACGGACCTCCTGCTCGTGGAGTGCGGCGACGTCGCAGACCCCGCCGACATCGACACCCCGGCAGACCTGGGGCGGCTCTCACCGTGAGCCAGGCCGGCCAGGTGGACGGCGAGAAGCATCTCGACGTCAACAAACCATTGAAGTTCCACGATAAGGAAACTACCCTCCACTACTCAGAAGTGCCTCCGCGTGGCCTCCTCCGACACGACAGACCGCGCACCATCCGCAAGGAGTGACCCAGCATGTCCGCACCAGCGCCGTCCCAGCCGGTCCGTGTCGACGCCGAGCCCGTCGCCCGTCAGGACGAGGTCCTGACCGGCGAGGCCCTCGCCTTCGTGGCCGAGCTGCACCGCCGGTTCACCCCGCGCCGGGACGAACTGCTGGCGGCGCGCGCCGGGCGACGGGCCGAGATCGCCCGTACGGCCACGCTGGACTTCCTGCCGCAGACCGCCGGTGTCCGCGACGGTGACTGGCAGGTCGCCCCGTGCCCGCCCGCCCTGATGGACCGGCGGGTGGAGATCACCGGCCCGACGGACCGCAGGATGACGGTCAACGCCCTCAACTCGGGAGCCCGGGTCTGGCTCGCCGACTTCGAAGACGCCTCTGCTCCCACCTGGGAGAACGTGATCGCGGGGCAGCTCAACCTCACCGATGCCTACCAGCGCCGCATCGACTTCACCGACGACCGGGGCAAGTCCTACGCCCTGCGGCCGGCCGAGGAGACGGCGACAGTGGTAATGCGTCCTCGCGGCTGGCACCTGGACGAGCGGCATCTGACCGTCGACGGCCGCGCGGTGCCCGGCGCACTCGTCGACTTCGGTCTGTACTTCCTGCGCAACGCGCGGCTGCTGCTCGACCTCGGCAGGGGACCGTACTTCTACCTGGCGAAGACCGAGTCGCACCTCGAGGCACGGCTGTGGAACGACGTCTTCGTCTTCGCCCAGGAGTGGTGCGGAGTCCCGCAGGGCTCGATCCGCGCCACGGTGCTGATCGAGACCATCACGGCCGCGTACGAGATGGAGGAGATCCTCTACGAGCTGCGCGACCACGCCTCCGGGCTGAACGCCGGCCGCTGGGACTACCTGTTCTCCCTCGTGAAGAACTTCCGTGACGGCGGTGAGCGCTTCGTCCTGCCCGACCGCAACGCCGTGACCATGACCGCGCCCTTCATGCGGGCGTACACCGAGCTGCTGGTGCGCACCTGCCACAAGCGCGGTGCCCACGCCGTCGGCGGCATGGCCGCGTTCATCCCGAACCGCCGCGACCCCGAGGCCAACGAGACGGCGCTGGACAAGGTCCGGGCCGACAAGGACCGGGAGGCCGCCGACGGATTCGACGGTTCGTGGGTGGCCCACCCCGATCTGGTGCCCGTCGCGCAGGCTTCCTTCGACGCGGTACTCGGCGACCGGCCGCACCAGAAGGACCGGCTCCGGGAGGACGTCAACGTCAAGGCCGCCGACCTGATCGCCATCGACTCGCTGGACGCCCGCCCTACCGGGGAGGGCCTGCGCAACGCCGTGCAGGTCGGCATCCGCTACATCGAGGCCTGGCTGCGCGGCCTGGGTGCCGTGGCGATCTTCGGACTGATGGAGGACGCGGCCACCGCGGAGATCTCCCGGTCCCAGATCTGGCAGTGGGTGAACGCGGACGTCGTGCTGGAGGACGGTCTGCGGGTGACGCCCGAGCTGGTCCGGGAGATCGCCGCGGGGGACCTCGCCGCGATCCGGGAGGAGGCCGGTGCGGAGGCGTTCGCGGCCGGCCGCTGGCAGGAGGCCCACGACCTGCTGCTCCGTGTCGCCCTCGACGAGGAGTACACGACCTTCCTCACCCTCCCGGCCTATGAGCTGCTGGACTGACACCGGGCCCTGCCTACGGCCGGGCCCGCGCACACCCCGCACGGTCGCCCGGCGCGGCGCCCGCGCCGGCGGAAGTGCCCTGGTCGCGTGGCGGGCCGGTCAGTGACACCCTTGGCCGCATGGACGCTCGAGGGGCGCCACCGAGTGGCGGGCCGTCGCCCGTGCCATGGCCGGCAGACGCCGAGGAGGCGCTTGCCCTGAATCCGACCGGGTCCTTCGACTGGGACCTGGACCGGGGCGTGGTGCACATGGCCCCTCGGCACTGGCGCTGTTCGGGATGGCGCCGGAGGACTTCGACGGCGACCCGACGCTCCTCACCGCGCGGGTCCCGGCGGCGGAGGCATCGCGCCTGGACCTGCTGGTCGCGCAGGCGCTGAAGGACGGCCGGTCCTCGTACGGCGCCTTCTTCCGGATGCGCTCCCCAGGTGGGGACCTGCGCTGGACCCACACCCAGGGGGCGATCCTGCGGCACGTGGACGGCCGTCCGTTCCGGATCGTGGGCATCCTGCGGGACGCCACCGAGGAGCTCAGCGAATCCACCGAACGGCTCACCCTGGACGCCGAGCGCTCCCTGCACACGGACGTGGTGGACGCGACCACGGCCGGCCTCGCGCACGCCCGCACGGTCGGCGAGGTGCTGGACGCCCTGGGCAGCTCACGCGGCCTCGAACAGCTCGGCGTGATCAGCGTCGTGGTGGGGCTGGTGCGGGAGGGCCGGATGGAACTGCACGGCGAGGGTGAGCTGAGCGGCGTGCTGCCGATGAACCGGCGCCGGGTGGAGGAACCCCTGCCACTGCCGGAGGCGGTGCGCACCCTGACGCCCCGCTACATCGTCTCCCGGGAGGAGTTCGGCCGGCTCTACCCCACGCTGTGGCCCTGGGCGAAGGAACTGGGATGGAGCGCGGCAGCCTTCCTGCCTCTGATCGCCCAGGGCGAGGCGCTGGGCGCGATCGGGCTGGTCTACCGCGACAAGTCCTCCTTCCCCAGCGAGGAGCGGACCCTGCTGACGGCGCTGACCAGCAGCATCGCGCAGAGCCTGCAGCGCGCACGGCTCTTCGAGCAGGAGCACGAACTGGCGGAGGGGCTGCAGCGCGCGATGCTGCCCCACTCGCTGCCCAGCATCCCCGGCGTGCACGCCGAGGTGCGGTACCGCTCGGCGGAGCAGGGCCGCGACATCGGCGGCGACTGGTACGACGTCATCCCGCTCCCCGGGGGCAAGGTGGCCGCGGTCGTCGGCGACGTCCAGGGCCACGACACCGACGCGGCGGCGGTGATGGGGCAGCTGCGGATCGTGCTGCGCGCATACGCCGCCGAGGGGCACTCCGCGCCGACGGTGATGGCCCGGGCCTCCGCCTTCCTGCACGACCTGGAGTCCGACCGGTTCGCCACCTGCCTCTACGTCGAGGCCGATCCGACGACCGGCTGGCTGCGGATCGTACGCGCCGGTCACCCGGTCCCGCTGCTGCGCCGCGGCGACGGCGGCTGCCGTGCCTTCCCGGTCATGGGCGGGCTGCCGCTCGGCCTGTCCACCCAGTTCGACCAGCCGAAGTACCCGGTGACGACGATGGAACTGGAGCCCGGCGAGACGCTGGTGCTGTACACGGACGGGCTGGTGGAGCAGCCGGGCGGCGACCTGGACCAGGGGATCGAAGCCCTGGCCGACGCGGTGCGGACGGGGCCGTCGGAGATCGCGAAGCTCGCCGACCGATTGTGCGAGGTCCCCGAGGCGTGGGGCGGCACCGACGACCTCGCGCTGGTACTGCTGCACCGCGAGCAGACCGCCGGGACGCCGCCGGCCCGGAGGCTGCACCAGCATGTGGCGCCACGCGATCCGGCCTCACTGGCCTCGGTGCGGGACATGGTGCACGCGGCGGCCAGGACCTGGGGCGCCGACGGCAGGGCCGACGACCTGTCGCTGGTCGCCGACGAAATGGTCACCAACGCGCTGCTGCACGCCGGCGACGGAGCGGTGGTGACGGTGCACCCGGTCGCCGGGCCCGAGGGACGCATCCGGGTCGAGGTGACAGACAGTTCCAGCGCGGAGCCTCAAGTCGTGCACCCGGCCGACTCCAGCGTCTCCGGGCGCGGCCTGCTGCTGGTGGACCACCTCGCGGATGCGTGGGGGGTGGAGGCGCGCGGCACGGGCAAGTCCGTGTGGTGCGAGTTCCTCCCCGGCGAGTCGTGACGGTCCGCCGGCGGTCTCAGGCACGCAGCGGCTCGGGCTCCGTCCAGGAGCGGTGCATCAGGCCCACCAGACGGGCCGCGGTCCGGGGAGCGGGACGCGCCTGTCGTTCTCCCAGAGCGCCGCAGGGTGGAAGTCGTGAGCATGTGGTGGCCGATGTAGCCGTAGAACTCGTCGAAGCCGCGGTGGTTGGGGTGGCTGGGCTGGTCGGGTTCCTCCGGTCCGAAGCCCCACTTGCCGATGCACGCGGTGCGGTAGCCCTGGTCGCGCAGGAGTTCGGCGAAGGTGGTGTCGTCGTCGCCGAGAGACCCTGTGGACCGCCGAGCGGGTTGGTACGGACGGCGGAGTACCCCACGTGCAGGCCGGTGAGCATGGCGCAGCGCGACGGTGCGCCGCAGGTGGTGGCGGTCGGGGACGGGGGACGGCCAGGCACCGATGCGGGCCCAACAGGGGGAACGCGTGTCGCCAGTTCCGGGGTCTGCGGGTGCTCGTTCGTGCGGTCTGCACCCGGCTGTCGCGCCCGGGCCCCGCTCGGCTGCTCTGCCCCGGCCGGAAGCCGTCCCTCCCGGCCGGGGGCCGTGATGTGCGGTGAGCCCCCGGCCGGGCGGGGAGGCGGTCAGCCCGCGTCGGCGGCGATGCGCGCGAGGCGGCGTGCCTCGTCGCGGGTGCTGCGGGCGACTGCGTCCTCGTCGACCGTGGTGAGGCGGCCTTTCTCGACGACCGGCCGGCCGTCGATCAGGGACAGCGTCACCGGAGCGGCGGCGCCCAGTACCAGCGCGGCCACCGGGTCGGCGATCGAAGCGTGGCCGAGGCCGTCGAGTTTCCACAGCACCAGGTCGGCGAGCTTGCCGGCCTCCAGGGAGCCGATCTCGGTGCCACGGCCGAGGACCTCGGCTCCACCGCGGGTGCCCATCCGCAGCGCCTGACGGGCGTTCAACGCCTTCTCCCCGTGGTGGCCGAGGCGGTTGACCAGCAGGGCGTTGCGCAGCTCGGTGTGGAGTTCGCCGGACTCGTTGGAGGCGGTGCCGTCGACACCCAGCCCTACGGGCACGCCGGCGGCGAGCATGTCGGGCACCCGGGCGATTCCGGCGCCGAGTCGGGCGTTGGAGGAGGGGCAGTGGGCGACGCCGGTGCCGGTGCGGGCGAAGGCGGCGATGTCGGAGTCGTTCATGTGGACGCAGTGCGCCATCCACACGTCGTCACCGAGCCATCCGGCGGACTCCAGATAGTCGGTGGGGCCCTTCCCGAAGAGTTCGTGGCAGAACTTCTCCTCCTCCACGGTCTCCGAGCCGTGCGTGTGCAGCCGGACGCCCTTCCGGCGGGCCAGGTCGGCGGCCTGCCTGAGCAGATCGGTGGAGACGGAGAAGGGAGAGCAGGGAGCCACTGCGATGTGCAGCATCGAGCCGAAGGAGGGGTCGTGGTGAGTGTCGACGGCCTCCTCGGTGGCGCGCAGCGCGTCCTCGGTGGTCTCGACGGCGAAGTCCGGCGGCAGGCCGCCGTCCGACGCGCCGCGGTCCATGGAGCCCCGGGCCGCGGTGAACCGGACTCCCATGTCACGGGCGGCGCGGATCTCGGCGCCGAGCAGGTCGCCGGAGCCGCGCGGAAAGACATAGTGGTGGTCCATCGCAGTGGTGACGCCACCGCGGGCCATCATCGCCAGCGAGCCCTGGGCGGCGGCGTGCACCATCGGTTCGTCGATGCGCGCCCAGGTGGGGTAGAGCGCGACCAGCCAGTCGAAGAGGTTGCAGTCCTGGGCCAGGCCCCGGGTGATCCACTGGTAGAAGTGGTGGTGGGTGTTGACCAGGCCCGGTGTCGCCAGGTGACCGGTCCCGTCGACACGCCGGACGACGTTCGCCAGTCCCCGGGGTGCGGGGCCGGGTCCGACGGACTCGATGAGACTGCCGGCGACGACGACGTGCCCGGAGGCGTACTCGGTCTCGTCGCCGTCGACAGTCGCGATCGCGCACTTCTCGATGACCGTGCGCTCCGCGCTCGCTGGTCGCTCCGTCATGCGGTGTTCCTCGTCATCTTCTCGGCGGGGGGCGCGGCAGGGGCCCTGGTTTGAGTGCCGGAGCCGGTCGGCGGCCGACAGCTGCCGTCCGCCGTTCCCGCTCCGGGTGCCGGTCCAAGTGTCTCCGCCACGTCCGCCGGAGTCGGCGGCGGCGGGTGCGGTCAGAGGTGTCAGAGGTTCGTCACGTCGACCGGGATGCGCGGTTCGGCGCCGTCCCGCAGCACGGTGGCCTCGATGAGGCCGTACGGGCGGTCCGCCGCATGGTAGACGGCGCCGTCGGCGGCCGCGTTCCTGAGGCCGAAGGGCTCCAGGTCCACCCGGAAGTGGTGGCTGTTGGGCATGGAGAAGCGGATCTCCTCGACCTCCGCCGGACTGTCGATCACGCGTGCGCCCATCTGGTACAGCGTCTGCTGGAGGGAGAGGGAGTAGGTCTCGGCGAAGGCCTGCAGCAGGTGCTCCTTCGTCTGTGCGTAGGACCTGTCCCACTTCGGCATCGGCTGGTCCTCGCCGCTCCAGGTGTGCCGCCACACAGCGGTGACCTCGGTGGCGAGAATGCGGTCGTGGTCCTCTTCGAGCGTGGTGTAGCCGTCCTTGAGATAGCCCCAGAACTCGCTGTTCGTCGAATTCATGACGGTCAGTCCCTTGAGGCCGGACAGCACCTCGAAGCGCTCGCCGTCGAAGGTGATCTGGGCGGTGCGGGTCTCCTGGCCCCGGCGGACGAAGGAGTGCCGTACCTCGTCGGCGCCGGAGCCGGCGATGCGCTCCCAGGTGTACTCCTCGATGCGTATGCGCGCCCGGTGTATCGGTTCCTGGCCGGTGACGAAGTGCCGGGCCAGGTGGACGCCGAACTGCTCCGCGGAGGAGATCCCGTACTCCTTGGCGAAGGCGAACACCGTGTTCTTAGTGGTGTCCGTGGGCAGGACGTGCGCGTTGGAGCCGGAGTAGTGCACGTCGTCCATGTCGCCGGAGAGCGCCACGGAGACGTTGAGGTCCTTGATGTGGTGGGTGTCCCCGTCGCGGGTGATCTTGACGACGCGGTTCTCCGCCTTGCCGTACTGGTTCTGGCCGAGAACCGCCGGGCGGGACGATGCGGACATGAGTCAGCTCCCTCGGTACACGGAATAGCCGAACGGGTTGAGCAGCAGCGGTACGTGGTAGTGCTCGCCCGGGTTCACCGTGAACGTGACCACGACCTCGGGAAAGAACGCGCCACGGTTCCCGGGGCCGGGGTCGCCGTCCTTTGCGCGGGGGGCGTCCTGCTGTTCCTCGGCGTCGTCGGAAGTGTGGTCGGCGCGGTCTGCGAGGTACGGCTCGACCTCGAAGTGGAGGCGTACCCGCGCGGTGCCCTCCGGGAGGTCCGGCAGGTTCTTGCAGCGCCCGTCCGCGTCGGTCCGCGACGCGCCGTGCGCGGTCCACTCGGCGCCTTCGTCGTGGCGTACGGACAGCTGGACGGCGACGCCCTCGGCGGGACGCCCCGCGCTGGTGTCCAGGATGTGGGTGGACACCGAGGTGAGGCCGGGTGGGGCTGGGGAGGCTGCGCTCATCGCTGGTCGTCTCCTTCGTGCGCGAGGCGGGTGAGACGGATGCGATTGATCTTCACCAGCTCGGTGCGGACGTTCTCCCGTTCGCGCTCCGGCGTGTTGCGGAGGCGCTCGCGCACCGCGTCCCGCATCTGCTCACCGGTCAGGCCGGTGGCGCAGATGAGGAAGACGTGCCCGTACTTCTCCTGGTACTCCAGATTGAGTCCGAGCATCTGCTCCCTGAGTTCCTCCGGGGCGCCGGCCATGCCGCGCTGCTCGCGGGCGGAGGCCGGGTCGCCCGGTTCGGGGCGGCCGATGGGCGGGTGGCCCGCCATCGCCTCGGCCAGGTCCGCCGCGGTCAGCTCGGCCATGGCGGCGTCACTGGCGGCGAACAGGGCTGCGGAGTCGGCGTACGGGCGCCCGGCGAGCAGGCCGCCCACCCAGGCGTCCGAGGCGCACACCTCGGCCAGCACGGTCCGTACCGCACCTTCCTCGGTGGTGTTCAACCAGGTCAGACCTGGTTTCGGACTCGACGTCACGAGGGCCTCCGGGGCCGTGGTGCTGTTCGGGCTGAGTTACAGCTAAACCCCCGCGACACCGGACGTCAACACTTTGTTGAAGGTGCCGCTGCTACTTTCCCCTGCGACCCGCATTCTCCCTGTTCAGGTAGTTGTAGACGGTGAAACGACTCACGCCGAGCGCGGTCGCCACCGTCTCGACGCCGTGCCGCACGGAGAAGGCCCCCCGGATCTCCAGGCGGCGGACGACGGACTGCTTCGTCCTGCGGTCCAGCTCGGCGAGCGGCATCCCGTGCCGGCGCTCCAGCTCGGTGAGGATGTGGTCCAGCGAATCGGACAGGTGCGGCAGCCGTACTGCCAGCACGTCCTGCCCTTCCCAGGCGAGCACCACGTCGTCGCCCTCGGCCTCGTCGGGGCCGACCAGCTCGCCGCCCATGGCGTCGACGAGCGGCTTCACCGCTGCCACGAAGGGGTGGTCCGGGGATGCGGTCACCGGGTGCCACCGCTCTCCGGGCCGGCCTCGTCCGCCGCGCTCACGACGTTGACCTGGAGGGACACCCGGGTCGCCCCGGCGTCCAGGCTGCGGCGGAGCATCTCGCCGACCGCCGTGAGCACCTCCTCACCACCGCCCTCGGCGGTGTTCCCGAACGGGCCGACGTCGACCGCATCGAGGCTCGCGGACTGGATCGTCTCGCGCGCCACGACCGCGTGCCGCGGCGGTTCGTCGAGATCGAACGGCTCCGTCGTGAACTCCACTTTCAATCGCACGGGACAAGCTTGACATCCTCCCCGGGCTCCCGGGCCGGAGGCACGGGTGCTCAGGGGGCATCGGCTCCGGGTGCGCCGCCGGACGGGGCGGCGTACCCGGGCCCCTCTCCCGATCTCGCGGCGGAAAACTCTTCGCGGAACGGCACCGATCAGGGACGATGGGTGCGGACCCGGCCGTACCCAGGCACGGGCGCCCGAACCACCACCGCCGTTGCCACGTCATCCCCCCGCTGGAGCCGCCGAGTGGCCGAAAGCGTGACCGTACGCTGCCCCGACTGCCGTCGTGAGCACGCGTACGCCCCACCGAACTATCCGTGCGCCTGCGGCCAGCCCGTGCCCCTGCCGCTGCTGAGCGGCGGCATTCCGGTCCGGGTCGAGCACCGGACCTGGGCGGGCTCGTGGGTGACGGTGCGGTGCGGCGCGTGCGGGCGTAGCGACGAGTGGCCGCAGCCGGAGTTCGGCTGCCCCTGCGGCACGACCGTGCGGCTGCCCACCGCACCTCCGCCGGCGCTTCCGACGGGCCTCGGGCCGCTTCCGTCCGGGGACGGACTGGACGCCCCGGACGAGCCGGCGTCAGCCGTACGGCAGCGCCCTCCGCGTGCCCGTCCCGGCCGGCCACCGACTCGGCGGCCCGCGTTCCGGCCAGTGACCATCCGCACCGCGCAGGACGCCAAGACAGCTGCCGCCCACTACCTGCGCTGGCTGGGCTTCCACGATGTGCGGGTGGCCGGCAACCGGCCCGCCTCCGGGGTGGACCTGCGCGGACCGGCGCTGGTGGCCCACGTGGACCCGACGACGACGCCGACGCCGCTGCGGGAGATCGAGACCCTGTGGCTGAACGGCCTCAACGAGTCCGCCACCGCCGCCTGCTTCTCCCTCGCGGGCTACTCGCACGATGCCCGCACCCGCGCGGACGAGCTGTCGCTGCCGCTGTTCGTCCTCGATCTCACGGGCACGCCGCAGGCCGTCAACGACGCCGCCGACGACCTGATCCGGTCCACGGGCTGACGCGTGTCGCGCACAGGAGACCCGGCCGCGCGCCCGGCCCCTCGTTCTCCGGCGCGACGACGCGGGCAGGGTCACTCCGGCCGCCGCAGCCTTACCTCCAGCACGCCGTCCGCGGAGCGGGTTTCGAAGGCGGGCTGCGGACCGGTCGCCGGGCCGGTGGCGTTCCAGCCGTCGGAGAGGCGGAAGGTACTGCCGTGCCACGGGCAGACCACGCAGCCGTCGACGAGGTCGCCGTCCGCCAGCGGTCCGCCCAGGTGGCAGCACTTCTCGGCCAGGGCGTGCACCTGTCCCTCGGCGTCACGGACCACGATCAGGTCGGTGTCGGCGTCCTCCAGCCGGCGCCGGACCGGTTCGCCGACCGGAAGGCCGTCCACCGGGCCTGCCGGGTGCCAGTCCGTCCCGACCCGGCTCTCCGCCTCCTCGGCGTGATTCACCCCGGCACCCTGCCGGTACGCCAGGTGGGCGCCGAGCGCTCCGCCCGCCGACGCCGAGGCGAGCCCGGCGAACCCCAGCATCCGCCCCGCGGTCTCCCGCCCGCGCATCCGGGCCGCGAACGATCCCGCGTACAGGCCGACGGCGGTGATGTTCAGCGCCGAGTGCACCAGACCGACGCGCAGCTGCGGCTTCTTCAGCTCACCCCAGTCGACCCAGCCGGCCAGTGCGGTGGGCGCCGCCCCCAGCAGACCGACGCCGACCAGGGTGCGGGCCGCGCGGCGCTGCCCGCCGAACAGGTCGAGCAGGGCCGCGGAGGTCCAGGCGCCGATCGGCACCTGCGCCGACATGGGGTGCACGGGGTGGCCCAGCCAGCGGCCGTGCAGCCCGTCCCGGAGAGGTCCCAGCGGCACCGCCCGAACGACGTTGCGGACGGCCGCCAGCAGCCCGTCCATGGCCTCGGTGTGTTCCAGTCGGCCCACGGCGCGCATGACCGCGCCCGGCCCGGGCCGGTTGGGTGCCGCTGCCCGCAGCGCGGCGCTGACGCCGCGCCGCCGGTGCACATCTGTCGTCTCGGTCATCCGTCCGGAGTGACCCGCCACGGTGCAGGGAAACAGGCCGGCACTCGCGGCGCGCTCGTCTGCTTCCCCGGACACCTGATCGGCCCAGTGCAACAGGTGGGACCGAGGCAGGGGCACGGAACCGACCCGGAAACCCGTCATTGACAGGTGCATCGCATGTTCATAGCGTGACGACGCGCCGGCGGCGGAACGGAGGGCTCGCACCGTGAGCCGGGACCCGCGCCCCCGCGGGTGCACCGGAACCCCGACCCCACGAGAGGACCACCGGTGCGCACAGCAAGAACCGCCGCAGCCGTCATCGCGGCCGCCGCAGCAGCCCTCACCCTCGCCGCTCCCGGCCAGGCCGCCCCCACGGCCGGGGAGACGCCGTCACCCACGAGGACCCATCACGTCGAGTACTTCGGCGCCGACGGCCACCCGCACCACACCGAGGTTCCCACCGCCACACCCGACCGGCTCGCCCGCGACGGCTCCCACGCCCCCGGGGCGATAGCCGGCGACGGCGACGTCACTACGATCGTGCAGAACGGGCCGACCACGGAGAAGCTCGACATCGCCGTCATCGGCGACGGCTACACCGCCGCCGACCTCGACCACTTCCACACCGACGCCAGGGAGAGCTGGGACGCGCTGCGCGGCGTCGAGCCGTACACCGCGCACGCCGACCTGTTCAACGTCTGGGCCGTCGACGCCGTCTCCGCGGAGTCCGGGGTTTCCGGCGACCCCGGTCAGGCCGTCGTCCGCGACACCGCCCTGGACTCGTACTTCTGGTGTGACGGCACCGAACGACTGCTGTGTGTCGACACCGACAAGGTGGAGGACTACGCCGCGTTCGCGCCCGAGGCGGACCTGGTCGTCGTCATCGCCAACAGCAGCAAGTACGGCGGCGCTGGCTACAACCACGTGAGCTCCGGCCTCGGCTACGACGGCATCGCCACCCACTCCGGCGACAACGCCCAGTCGGGCCTGGTCGCCGTGCACGAGACCGGCCACTCGCTGGGCAAGCTGGCCGACGAGTACGCCTACACCGACAGCGAGTACACCGGCCCGGAGACGGCCGAGGCCAACACCAGCGTGTACACCGCCGCCGAGATGGCGAGCCGGCAGACCAAGTGGCACCACTGGCTGGGCGAGCCCACCCCGGACGGCGGTGTCCTCGGCACCTTCGAGGGCGCCGCCTACCACACCCGGGGCATCAACCGGCCCAGTGAGAACTCGCTGATGCGGTCTCTGAGCAGCCGGGACTTCAACCTCGTCGGCCGCGAGGCGATGGTCGCCGGCTTCTACCGGCACGCCTCCGTACTCGCCACCGGCACCGCCCGCACGGGCGCCCTGAGCCGCGGGGACGAGGTGTCCGTACGGGTACCCGAGCTGACCGGCGGGGCGTCGGTCGACGTGCGCTGGTACCTGAACGGCGAGGAGCTGCGGAAGCTGCGCGGCGAGACCACGGTGAAGGTCGCACGCGCGCTCGCGGACGCCGACGGCGGCGGACGGCACCGGCTGCGCGCCCGCGCCACCGTCGTCACCGACGCCGTACGCGACCCGGCGCTGCGTGAGGACCTGACCGGGCAGCGCACCTGGCGGGCCGAGGGCTGATACTCGCCGCACCGGGAGGGGCGGGAGGATATCCCGTCATTCCCGGTGCTCCTCCCCCGGGTTCCCCGCCGCGTGAGCGCGCAGCTCGACGCGGCGGATCTTGCCGGAGATCGTCTTCGGCAGCTCTGCGAACTCCAGGACCCGGATCCGCTTGTACGGCGCCAGGGTGGCGCGGGAGTGTTCGAACAGCGCCTCGGCAGTGTCCTCCCCCGGCTCCCAGCCCTCCGCGAGCACCACGTACGCCTTGGGCACCGACAGCCGCACCGGGTCCGGCGACGGCACCACGGCGGCCTCGGCGACGGCGTCGTGCTCCAGCAGCGCGCTCTCCAGCTCGAACGGGCTGATCTTGTAGTCGCTGGCCTTGAACACGTCGTCACTGCGGCCGACGTAGGTCAGGTATCCGTCCTCGTCGCGGGAGGCGATGTCGCCGGTCCGGTAGAAGCCGCCGGCCATGGCCTCCGCGGTGCGTTCCGGGTCGCCGCGGTACGCGGTCAGCAGGCCGACCGGACGGCCGGCCGGGCCGTCGAGGCTCAGGCAGATCTCGCCCTCGTCGGCCGGTTCACCGGTCGCCGGGTCGAGGAGCACCACGTCATAGCCGGGCGTCGGGCGGCCCATGGAACCGGTCTTCAACGGCTGGCCGGGCGTGTTGGCGACCTGCACGGCCGTCTCGGTCTGACCG
This sequence comes from Streptomycetaceae bacterium MP113-05, assembly GCA_000497405.1. Lineage (GTDB taxonomy): Bacteria > Actinomycetota > Actinomycetes > Streptomycetales > Streptomycetaceae > Streptomyces. The sequence goes on from KI547040.1 coordinate 317,550, forward strand.
AAACCGTCCCGGATCGTGACCTTCCACGCGCGGCGCACGTGCTCGATGACCTCGGGGTTCAGCGGCTCACCGGCGGCGACCACCTCGCGCGGAATCCGGCGCAGCGTGCTCAGGTCGGCCTGGATGAGCATGCGCCACACCGTGGGCGGGGCGCAGAAGCTGGTCACTCCGGCTCGGTCCATCCCGGCGAGCAGGCGCCCGGCGTCGAAGCGCGTGTAGTTGTGGATGAAGATCGTCGCCTCGGCGTTCCACGGGGCGAAGAAGTTGGACCACGCATGCTTCGCCCAGCCGGGCGAGGAGATGTTGAGGTGCACGTCACCGGGACGCAGGCCGATCCAGTACATGGTGGCCAGGTGCCCGGCCGGGTACGACAGGTGACTGTGCTCGACCAGCTTGGGCTGCGCGGTGGTGCCGGAGGTGAAGTACAACAGGAGCGTCTCGTCCGCCCGCGTGGGACCGTCCGGCTCGAAGACGGGCGAGGCGTCGTACGCCTCGGCGTAGTCCAGCCACTCCCGGTCGCCGCCGCCGACCGCGATGCGGGTGTAGTCGCCCGGCACGTCGGTGAACTTCGCCGTGTCCTGCGCCCGTACGATCACGTGCCGCGCCTGCCCGCGGCTGATGCGGTCCTGGAGGTCGGCGGGACCGAGCAGCGGCGTCGCCGGAATGACGACGGCGCGCAGCTTCATCGCGGCGAGCAGCGTCTCCCACAACTCGACCTGGTTCCCGAGCATCAGCAGGATGCGGTCCCCGGCCCGCACGCCGACGGTGTGCCGCAGCCAGTTCGCGACCCGGTCGGAGCGTTCCCGCATGCCGGCGAAGGTCACCTTCGTCTCGGCGCCGTCCTCCTCGACGATGTGCAGGGCCGTGCGGTCGTTTCCGTCAGCGATCACGTCGAACCAGTCCAGCGCCCAGTTGAAGTGCTCCGGGCGCGGCCAGGCGAACTCCGCCCGCGCCGCGTCGTAGTCCTCCCGGTGCCGCAGGAGCACGTCCCTGGCGTTGCGGAAGGCTTCGGTGGCGCCGGTCTGCGTCATGGCTTCTCTCCCCTGCCTCGGTCTGCTTGCCTGTGGTGTGAACCGTCGCGAGCATCATCATCACGGGGCCGGGCGGTACGCCAGCCTCCGCACCGGGCCAGGCCGGACTGTCAGTGCCGGTGCCTAGTGTCGTTCTCGTCGTCAAGGGCCGTGCACATCGGGCCCGTTGAACGCGACCGATCCCCCCTGCCTGCCTTACGAGAAGGGTGAGCCATGCCTGCTGCCTCCGAGTCGACCACGTACCTGGAGCTGTCCGAAGAGGGCGGCGGCGCGCACAAGTACTACGAGGTGCGGCACACGGGCACCGAGGTGACGACCACCTATGGGCGTATCGGCGAGCGGGGCCAGACGCGCGCCACGCACTTCGCCACGCCGCAGAAGGCGGCGACGGCCGCTTCGCGCAAGGTCGCGGAGAAGGTGCGCAAGGGCTACGCACCGGCGGTGCGGGGGGTGCGAGGACGGCGGCCGGTCACCCGCCGGGAGATCGTCAGCAGCCGCTCCACCGCGCACCAGGCCCCGGTGCTGTGGCGGTTCCGCTCGGGTGCCCCCGCCTTCGGCATCTTCGTCGGCGAGGACCACGCCTGGGTCGGCAACCAGGCCGGCGACGTCTACACCCTCACCCCGGACGGCGAGGTCACCGGCCGCTTCGGCCTGCCGGACGGCGTGAAGAGCATCGTCGCCGACGACTTCTGGATCTACGCCGGCTGCGACGACGGACGGGTCTACGACCTCAGCGGCAAGGTGCCGCACGTGGCGTACGAGATAGCCGACGACGTCGACATCTACTGGCTCGACATCCACGACGGCGTGCTGGGCGTCTCCGACGCGCAGGGCGGCATCACCCTCATCGACCACGAGGACGAGTACCAGTGGCGCCGCTCCGGGCGCGGCAGCAGCGCCTGGATGGTGCGCTGCGACGACACGGGAGTCTTCCACGGCGACTCGGCCGGCGTCGCCATGTACGGCGCGGACGACGGCGCGCCCGCCTGGTCGGCGCGTACCGAGGGATCAGTGCTGTTCGGGTGGCAGGAGTCGGACGAGGTGTTCGCGGGCACGAGCCGGGGCTGGGTGTACCGGCTGGCCAAGGCGGACGGCGTGCAGCGGGCACGCTACCGCTGCGACGCGGCCGTCTTCTCGTGCGCCACCTCGCCGGACGGCCGGTACGTCTTCGCCGGGGACAACCATTCCTCCGTCTACTGCTTCGCTGCCGACGGCACCCGGCTGTGGAAGCTGGGCACCGGCTGCGGGTCCGCGTTCTCCATGCAGTACCGCAACGAGCGGCTCTACCTGGTCACGACCGACGGTTCACTGGCCTGCCTCGACGCGAGCGAGAGCGCGGTGCGCGACGCGGTGGGCGGACTGCTGCCGCAGACCGCGGACGTCAAGGCTGGGAGCGTGGAACGGGTCACACCGCGGGCGGCCGTGGAGACGGTCGCGGTGTCCGCCGCCGGTGCGGCGGACGGCGTGGTCGTGGAATGCGTCCAGGAGGGCGCGCGGACCCACGTTCGCGTGGTGTCGCCCGGCTATGACCCGGCGTGGCGGGTGCAGTTCCCCAAGGAGATACGCGTCCCCGGCGCCCGTTACGTCGTCACCGAGGTCCACGAGTCCGGCCGCGGCGGCTTCTACCGCGCTCGCGGCGACATCCGCCGCCTGCTGTGACCGCCGCGCCCGGGTGGGCCAGTGCGACGGGGCCCGTCGACGCGGGAGCGTGCCCGTCCGGGCGGCGAGCGGCGCGTGTTCCGCTGTGGACGGACCGTCCCCCGCACGCGAAATCCCGTCGCACGGGCGGCGGCGTCCGGGCTAGCGTGCGGGCATGACCGGCCTGGAGAAGATTCACGACGTACCCGTACTGATGTACGACGCCGAGGGCGGGCGGATCGCGTGTGTGCAGGACGCGCTGGATCTGATCGGCGACGCCGGCTACCAGGGCGCCCGCTGGGTGGTCGTCCCGGTCGAGAGGTTCGACGAGGCGTTCTTCCGCCTGCGGACCAAGGTGGCCGGGGACGTCGTGCAGAAGTTCGTCCAGTACGGCATGGGGCTGGTCGTGCTGGGGGACGTCTCCGCCTGGACGGAGGCCGGCGAAGCTCTCCGGGACTTCGTCCGTGAGTGCAACCGGGGACGCCACACCTGGTTCGTCCCGGACTTCGACGAGCTGCGGCAACGCCTCGCCGCCTGAGCCTGCCGGGCACCGGGCGATGAGTTTCGCGGGCCCGCGGAGTCGGTACGGGCGAGACCGCGAGGAGGGACCGCCATGTCCGAAGACACCGCCGACACCGCCGCCGCTCGCCCCGACCTGGCCGATGCTGCCGACAGGGTGGCCGCGCTGGTCAAGGAGATCGGTGACGACGAGCTGACCGGCCGCACACCGTGCGAGGCCATGAGTGTGGGCGCGATGCTGGACCATCTGATGGGGCTGACGCTGGCGTTTCGCTGGGCTGCGGAGAAGACCCCGGCGCCGCAGACGGGACCCGGCGAGCCGTCCGCCGAGAACCTGGACCCGGCGTGGCGCACCGAGCTACCCGCCCGGCTCGACGCGCTGGTCACCGCGTGGCGGGACCCGGCGGCGTGGGAGGGCGAGGCGAAGGCCGGCGGCGTGGTCATGCCGGCCGAGGTCATGGGCCTGGTCGCGATGAACGAGCTGGTCATCCACGGCTGGGACGTCGCCCGCGCGACCGGCCGGACGTACGTGTGCGGGCCGGAGACCGTGGAGGCGGTCCTGGTGTTCCTGCGCCTGTCGGCGGAGGAGTCCGGCGGCCAGGGCACGCCGGGCCTGTTCGGCCCGGTCGTCCCCGTCCCCGAGAACGCGCCACCGCTCGACCGGGCCGTAGGCCTCGCCGGCCGCTACCCATCCTGGCGGCGGTGAACTATGGCGACACCAAGGTATGCGTGCGCTAGCATACGCATATGACGCTAAGGCGCACGACGGTACACGTGGACGAGCAGGATCTGGCCATCATCAAAGAGGCAGCCTCTCGACGCGGCGTGCCCGAGGCCGAGATCATCCGGCGCGGTATCCACTTGGCCGCCATGGGAGAACGGCGCTGGGAGGAACCGCTGGACATGCCGACATTCGACAGCGGTGACCCGGCACTGGCGCATCGCGTACGCGAAACCCTGTACGGGGAGACGCACCAGGACAACGCTGCGTGATCCTCATCGCGGACACCGGGGCAATGCTCGGTGCCCTGGACCGCGCACACCCCGACCAGCATCGGATTCAGCGGACGATCGCCGAAGCCGGGCTCGTCGTAGTCCCGCCGACCGTGCTCACCGAACTCGACCACATGATCCGCAGGGCCGTGAAGGCGCGCAGCGGCGGGCGCCGACCGGGCGAAGTGCGGCGGCTCGGAGCTGAGGAGTCCCGCCGCACGCTGGACTGGGTCCTGCGCCAGGTCTCTCTCACACGCATGGTCATCCCGACGATCGACGAGGCTGTTTTCCGCACGGCGACCGGTGTGATGGCGCGCTACGCGGATCTGGCACTCGACCTCACGGACGCCACGTGCGTGGCGCTTGCGGAAGAGTACCGAACGGAGTGTCTGCTCACCGTCGACGCCCGCGACTTCCGTGTGGTCAGACCGCTCACAGGCCACGGGAGCTTTCGCCTGCTTCCCGCGGACCTGTGAACTCCGCGAAGGCCAGCCGGTTCGCTCCGTGCGCGTCCCGAAGCACGAGCCAGTCGGCCGCGTCCGGCGCCCCGTCCGCCGGTGGTTCGTCGCCGGGGCGGTACGTCATGCCGAGCAGCTGCCGGTAGAACTCGGCCAGCTCCCTCGGCCGGGTGGTGTCCAGCACGGTCTGCAGGAGTTGCGGGTACTCGGCCATGAGCAGTCCTCCGAGCGCGGGTGTCACGGTGAGGCCACCGTGGGCCTCCGTCTGCCGGCCGCCTCCCTACAGCGTCTGGGTGATCTCGCTGCGGGCGGCCGTGTGGACGACACGGCCGAGGGCGCCGTTGACCAGGGAGAGGAACGGCGGGACGTGGCCGCACTCGACGTCGGCGAGGATCGGCACGCCGAGCGGGCCGAGCGCGTCCAGCACGGCCCGGTGCTGGGTGAGCGTGCCGCCGTCGGGGGCCCGGGTGCGGCCGACGAGGACGGCGTTGGCGCCGTCGAAGAACCCGGCGAGCCGCATGCCGTGCAGGTTGCGGCAGATGGTGAACGCGTTGTCCTCGCATGCCTCGACGTACACCAGCAGCCCGTCGGCGGAGGCTGCGCGGGCGAAGGCGGAGGTGTCGCCGTACGGGGTGCCGGCGAGGTTGCACAGCGTTTCGACGCAGCCGCCGAAGAGGCGGCCCGAGACGGCGAGGTCGCCGTCGGAGTCGAGCCGCTGCCAGCGACCGGGTGTGTCGAGGGTGTACTCGCTGACCTCGGGGTCGGCGGCGTAGTCGTCCCAGCCCGTGGCGCGGTACCGGTTCGGTGGGGTCTGGGTGAAGCTGCTGCCGGGGGTGAGCGTGACGAGGTCCAGCCAGGTGAGCAGCCCTTCGGGCGCCCGGTACGGCGTGTCCATCAGGTTGTTGCCGTGCACGGTCGCCATGCCGGAGAGGAGGGTGAGCGGCGTGAGCAGGGTCGAGATGTCGGAGAAGCCGACCACCCAGGTCGGTTCGACCTCCCGCAGCGCCTCCCAGTCGATCAGCGGCACCAGGTCGATGGCGGTCTCCCCTCCCCACGGCGGCACGATCGCCCGGATGCTCGGGTCGAGCAGCATCTCCGTCAGTTCACGGGCGCGGTCGGCCGCGGGCGCGCTGAGGTGGGTGGTGCCGTCGAGGCAGTCGCCGACGACGACCTCGTAACCGCACGACTCGATGGTGCGCACCGCGACGTCGAAGCGGGCACGCAGTTCCTTCTGCACACCGCTGGAAGGGGCGGTGACACCTACGCGGTCACCGGGGGCGAGGGAGCGAGGGAAACGGATCGACATGACGGGATGCTGTCAGGGGCCCCGGCGCCGCGCATCAGGTTTTCGTCGCCTGGAGGTGGCGGGCGAGCGCAGTGCGGAGCCACATGTCGCAGGCTCCCGGGGTCGGTTCGGAGGGGCTCTGGAATTCGGCGGCGAGCTGCCAGTAGCGGTCGATGCGTGGCTCCGCGGCAAGGCGGTGGCGCAGGCCGCGCCGGAAGGCCGGCGTGTCACGGACGCCCTGGGAGTCGGCGTGGGCGGCGACGAAGCGGTCGAGCGCCTCGCTGTCGCCTGGCGCCAGACCGTCACGCAGTGACGGTGCGGCCAGGTCGAACGCCTCGACCAGGCCTTCGTAGAGAGCAGCAGGACGGCCGTTGCCGGGCCGGTGCACCTCCGGCTGGGCGGACGGCTTTCCTGGGAGTGCGTCACGGACGAGGGCGTCCAGCCGGGTGAAGGCCAGCACCTGTTGCGGAGTGGGGTCGGCGGGCGGCTGCGGGACGGACCGGTCGACGATGGTGGACCGCAGCCGGGCGGGGAGCCTCGGCGGCAGCCACAGCCGCCAGAAGCGGGCGAGTGCGGTCGTGTCGGGAGGGGTGGTGATGGAGCCGACGAGTCGCAGCCTTCCGGCGCGCTCTGCGGGCGGGCAGTCGTGGAGCAGTTGCAGCGCAGCCTCCCGCCAGCGCAAGGCGGTGAGCCGGGTGCCGACCTCCCGCAGCCGTTCGGCGACGACGTCCTCCAGTGCGGCTTCGCTGTCCAGTACGCGTTTCACGTCGGGAACGGGCAGGTCCAGGGCTCGCATCGAGCGGATCAGGCGCAGCCGGTCGAGCGCCTCGGGGCCGTACCGGCGGGGGGGGGGG
>KI547040.1:324337-325811 GCA_000497405.1 Streptomycetaceae bacterium MP113-05
ACCTCGGGAAGCAGCCCGCGGTCGGAGTAGAAGCGGACGGTCTTGACCGTGACACCCGCCCGCGCGGCAAGTTCACCGATCGTGTGGAGGGCGTCGTGGGAGACGCCGTCGGTGGCCGTGTCGTCCCGGAACACGTGTTGAACCTCCCTCAGGGGGAGTTCCTACGGTACGCGTTACCGGCAACGGAACGACGAGGAGGAGGCGGGGCGATGACGGCGTTCGTACTGGTGGCGGACATGCACACCGGTGGCTGGGTGTGGGACGAGGTGTGTGCGCGGCTGCGGAGGGCGGGCGCGGAGACGTACCCGGTGACGCTCACCGGGATGGGCGGCGAACCGGCAGCGGACGCGGACCTCGACACCCACGTGGCGGACGTGGCGGGGCTGATCGACGAGGTGGGCGACGGCGAAGTGGTCCTGGTCGGGCACGGCTACGGCGTGTTCCCCGCGCTGGGAGCAGCCGTACGGTGCGCGGGGCGGATCGCCCGCGTCGTGTACGTGGACACCCCGCCGCCGGAGGACGGCGCCACGGCGGCGGGGCTGCTGCCCGGGGTGTGCGTGCCGGGGAACGGCGGTCCGGTACCGGTGCCCGCGCCGGAGGGGTGGCGGCGCTACGGCAGCACCGTCGGCGTGCCGGACGAGTTGCTGGCCCGCCTGAACCGGCTGGCCGCCGCGCAGCCGCCGGCCACGCTGACGCGTCCGCTGAGTCTGGCCGGTGCGCCGTGGAAGGCGCCCGCGACAGGCGTGCTGTGCACGGCGAACGGCGCGGGCATCGCCACCGTCCAGGCTCTGGTAGACATGGGCGACCCGCGGCTGGGATCGCTCGCGGAGGCGGGCGTGGAGTTCTTCGAACTGGACACCGGCCACTGGCCGATGCTCTCCGCGCCCGGGGAACTGGCGGAGGTACTGCTGCGCGCAGCGCGCGGCGAAGGCCACCGGTTGACACCCCCGGGCGGTGAACGGCCCCCGCACCTGCGACCGTTCCTGCTGGACGTGCCGGAACGGCCGCGGGAGCGGACGGGTCGGCTGGACCTGTATCCGCCGGACGCGGAGGGGCCGCGTCCGGCCGTGCTGTTCGTCCACGGCGGGCCGGTGCCCGAGGGAGTGGGGCCCACGCCGCGCAACTGGCCCGCCTTCGTCGGCTACGGCCGGTACGTGGCGAGCCTGGGCGCCGTCGCCGCGACGGTCGATCACGGGCTCCACGACGTCGCGGACTACGCGGGTGCCGCCGACGACGTCGCCGCGGCGGTGGAGCGCGTACGGGCGGACCCACGCGTGGACGGGGACCGAATCGCCCTGTGGTTCTTCTCCGGGGGCGGGCTGCTGGCGGCGGACTGGCTGGCCGCTCCCCCGCACTGGCTGCGCTGCGTGGCGGCGACGTATCCGGTGCTGGCGCCGATGCCCGGCTGGGGCATGGGCGACGGCCCCCGGTTCCGTCCGGCCGAGGCGGTACGCGGCGCCGGGCGACTGCCGGT
>KI547040.1:325821-327530 GCA_000497405.1 Streptomycetaceae bacterium MP113-05
GTACTGACCCGGGTGGAACGCGAACGCGCCGAGATCGCCGCGACGGTCGCGGCGTTCCTCGCCGCTGCGGAGAAGTGCGCGGCGGACGTGGAGGTGGTCGACGTGCCGGGCGGGCGCCACGGCTTCGAGACGATCGACCACACCGAGGAGGCCCGCGGGTCCGTGCGGGACGCGGTGCGCTCGGTGCTGGGGCACATCGGTCTCATGCGCCGACCCCGGCCCGCACGGTGATCAGCGCGGCACGCGCGGCAGCGGAGCAGCTCGCGTTCCTGCTGGAAGGTGCGAGGGCACGCACGGTGGCCCCCGGGACGCTGTGCGTGCTGGCGGCGTCGGTGCTGTGGGGGACCACGGGCACCGCGGCGCCGGCGCTGACGCCGCGGTTGTTTCAGTCCGTCTCGAGGTGGGCCAGGTCCGCTTCGGTGAGGCGGATCGCACCGGCCGCGATGTTGGCGATCAGGTGCCGGGGGTCGGCCGTCCCCGGGATGGCGAGGACGTGCTCGCCCTGGCTCAGCGTCCAGGCGAGGCGGATCTGGGCGGGGCTGACGTCGTAGGTTCGGGCGACGTCGAGGAGCGCGTCGTCGAAGTCACCGGTCACACCGGCTTCGCGGCCCTCCCGGGCGATGGCGAAGTAGGGGACGAACGCGATGTCCTGCTCGCCGCAGACACGCAGCACCTCGTGCTGGTCGGGAGTGGAGCCGAGACCGAAGGCGTTCTGCACGCAGACGACCGGGGCGATGGCGCGGGCCTCGGCGAGAAGGGCCGGCGTGACGTTCGAGACGCCGAGGTGGCGTATCAGTCCGGCCTCCCGCAGTTCCGCCAGGACCCCGAAGTGGTCGGCGAGCGAACCCTCCCGTGCACTGCCCGGCAGCCGGAGGTTCACCACGTCGAGGTGGTCGCGGCCGAGTTGCCGCAGATTGTCCTCCACCTGGCCGCGCAGCTGCGCCGGTTCCGCCCACCACCACTCCCCCGCCGCGTCACGCCCCGGCCACACCTTGGTGGTGATGACCAGCTCCTCCGGGTAGGGCGCCAGGGCGTCGCGGATCAGCGCGTTGGCGGAGCAGTCGGGCGACGAGAAGTAGAAGGCGGCGGTGTCGATGTGGTTGACGCCCAGCTCGACGGCGCGGCGCAGCAGAGCGATCATCTCGTCCCGGTCGGTCGGCGGCCCGTCGAAACCTCCGCAGAGGCGGAGCGCGCCGTAGCCGAGGCGGTTGACGGTGCGGTCGCCGAGGGTCCGTGTTCCGGCTGCGGAAGCGGTGATCGTCTCGAGAGTCATGGCCGGGAGTGTGCCATCACCCCGTCAGTCCGCGCAGTGAACGTCGTGCTCTGCCCCGGGGAGGTGGAAGGCGAGGCAGGAGACAGCGCATCACCGGCAGCCGCACGAACTCGCGCTCCTCGGAACGCCGGGAGCGGCGGCACCTGGGTCCGGAGGCCGACGAAGTGGGACACGACCTCGGCGGGGACAGGGCTTCACAGCATGTCCCCTTGCGGACGGTTCCCGTCCGCAAGGGGACGACATGCGGCGGAAGGGCGGATATCCGCACCTCGGCCCCGTGATGCGGCACCATCGGAGCGTGCAGCCCGGCTCAGACGACTACGAGTACCGGGGCGAGCCGCCGCCCGAGCTCCGTGGGGAGCCGGATCCGCCCGCGCCGCGGGGCGCCCACGCGGCGGCGCGGCGTGCCGCCAGGCGACGGCGGGGGGGGGGGGCG
>KI547040.1:327540-328883 GCA_000497405.1 Streptomycetaceae bacterium MP113-05
GCCGTGCTGTTCCTGCTGCCGTTCTCGGTGCCGCTGGTATTCCGCGGGCTGGGCGCCGACGGCCCGTCACCCGTGCCTCAGATACTGGCGTTCCTCCCGTGGTTCCTGGCTCCTGCATGGGTGGGGCTGGTCTTCGCGGTGCTCGCCCGGCGGGCACTGCTGGTGCTGTGGGCCGTGGCGGTGCTGGTGGCGACCGGCTGGTTCCTCCAGCCGTACGGGCCGGACGCCCCGGTCGAGGCGGCGGACGCCCCGGGCAGCCGGTTCCGCGTACTGACCGCGAACCTGCACCACGGAGACGCCGTCGAGGCACTGCGGGAACTGCTGCGCGACGAACGGCCGCAGCTCGTGGCCGTACAGGAGTGCGACACGCGGTGCGTGCAGGCGTTGGGCGCGAACGAGGTGCGGGACGCGTACCCGCATCGGGTGGTCGTGGAGGGCGGCTCCGCGGAGGGCTCGGCGCTGCTCAGCGCGTACCCGCTGCGCAGCACCCCGCCCGTGCCGGGCGAACTGGCCATGCCGGGAGCCGTGGTGGACGTCGGGAAACGGTCACTGCGGTTCCAGCTCGCCCATCCGATGCCGCCGCTGCTGCGGACCATCGGCCCGTGGGAGCGGGAGTTGGGCCGGTTGGCCGACTACGCGGCCGGGCACGGTAACGGGCCGCTGGTCATCGCGGGCGACTTCAACGCCACGCAGGACCATGCGGCGTTCCGCGCCGTGCTGGACACCGGCCTGCAGGACGTGGCGCGACTCGAAGGGCGGTCGAGGACGCCGACCTGGCCGACGCAGACGGCTCCCCCGCTGGGTGCACAGATCGACCACGTGCTGGTCAGCGAGGACTTCGACACGCACGGGGTGACGTTCTTCGACCTGCCGAGGTCGGACCACCGGGCGGTCCTCGCGGACATCGCCGTCCGCTGAGCAGGAACCGCGGGCGGCTGCCGCGCGAGGCGATCAGAACTGCGCGGACCTCCACCATGGAAGCGACGCCCGGGAGGGGTGCACGGGCCCGGTCAGACGGTCAGCGGGACCTCGTGGATGTGGGCGGCGGGATGGCCGGTGCGCTCGTGGACGCGCTGCACCGCCTCCCGGGACGGGGCTTCGGAGAGGCAGTACACGACTCCGGACTCCGGGTCGGCCCACGCCCTTTCGAAGTGGACGTTCTCCTCACCCTCGATGGCCAGGTCGGCCGAGTGGGCCGCCCTGAGTTCGTCGGCGGTGATGCCCATCATGTCCTCGTGGACGTCCATGAACCTGGCCATCGTGATGCACCTCCGGGTCGTTCCCCCGCTGCGTGGCCTGTCTCCATCGTGCTCCCTCTCCACGGCCGGCCGCCAGTCGCGGGG
>KI547040.1:328893-333030 GCA_000497405.1 Streptomycetaceae bacterium MP113-05
GCGGGGCGTGGGGGATCACGCCAGGCGGGCGGCGCGCATCAGGAGGTAGCGGCGTTCCGGTTCGCTGAGGGTGCGGCGCGCGGCTTCGCGGTAGGCGGCACGGGCCGCGTCGCGGTCGCCGGCCATGTCTAGGAGGTGGCCGCGGGCGGCGGCGAGCCGGTGGCCACGGGCCAGGTACGGGTCGCCGCGGAGCTGGTCCAGCAGGGCCAGGCCGAACTCGGGGCCACGCACCATCGCCACGGCGACGGCGTGGTTGAGCCGCACCACGGGGCTCGGCCAGGTGCGGTCGAGTACGTCGTAGAGGGCGAGGATCTGCGGCCAGTCGGTGTGCTCGGCGTCGGCGGCCTCGTCGTGCAGGGCTGCTACGGCGGCCTGCACCTGGTAGGGGCCGGGTGGGGTGTGCGTCAGGGCGTACTCGGTCAGAGCGGTGCCCTCCGCGATCTGTGCGGCGTCCCAGCGGGTGCGGTCCTGCTCTGCCAGCGGTACGAGCTCGCCCGACGGACCGGTGCGGGCGGTCCGTCGGGCGTCGGTGAGCAGCATCAGCGCGAGGAGTCCGGCGACCTCGCCGTCCTCGGGGAGCAGGCTGCGCAGCAGCCGGGTCAGCCGGATCGCCTCGGCGGCCAGGTCGGCGCGCTGGAGGCTGGGGCCGGAGGAGGCGGTGTAGCCCTCGTTGAAGATCAGGTAGAGGACCTGGAGGACGGCGCCCAGCCGGTCCGCACGTTCGGCCTCGGGCGGGGTGCGGAAGTGCGCCCCGGTTTCCCTGACGCGCTGCTTGGCCCGGCTGATGCGCTGCGCCATGGTCGCCTCCGGCACCAGGTGGGCGCGGGCGATCTCGACGGTCGACAGGCCCCCTACGGCCCGCAGGGTCAGCGCGACCTGGGCGGACGGCGTCAGGGCCGGGTGGCAGCAGAGGAAGAGCAGGGTCAGGGTGTCGTCGCCGGAGGAGTCGTGCCCCTCTCCGGGCGGTGGGGCGACGAAGGCGTCGGCCGGGGCCAGGGCGGCGTCCTTCTCCTCCCGACGGCGACGGGCCGCGTCGCTGCGCAGCTGGTCGGTGAGGCGGCGGGAGGCGACGCGGATCAGCCAGCCGCGGGGGTTGTCCGGGAGGCCGTCCAGGGGCCACTGCACGGCCCCTGCCAGCAGCGCCTCCTGCACGGCGTCCTCTGCCGCGTCGAAGTGGCCGTAGCGGCGGACCAGCGCGACGAGGACCTGCGGCGCGTTGCTGCGCAGCAGGTCCTCGACGCGGGGGTCCGTGGTCACGCCCGGTCCGGCGGTCCGTCCGGGATGGGCCGGACGATGACCGGGGGCTCGGGGTCGGAGCACTCCGGAGCAGGGCTGCTGTACGCGCGGGCGGCGATCTCGTAGACCCGCTCCGGGGTCTCGACGTCCACGATCCAGTACCCGGCGAGAACCTCCTTGGTCTCGCCGTAGGGGCCGTCGGAGACGACCGGGCGGCCGTCGGCTCCGGCGGTGACCAGCCGGGCCTGGGAGGGCTCGGAGAGGCCCCGGGCGTCGACCAGCTCTCCGGCTGCGGAGAGGTCGTCGTTGATGGCCTCCATGTGCTGGAACATCGCCTGGAGCTGGTCCTCCGTCCAGGCGGGGGTACCGGGAGAGGCCGTGCCGCTCATGGCGTCGTAGTGCTTCTGCGCCCCCATCAGCATGAGCATGTACTTCATGGTCCTACTCCTTCTTCACGGCGCCCCTTCCGGGCGCCTCTCACCGGAGACGTCGGGGCGGTGCGGGCTTTCTCGACGTCCCCGGGAAAGAATCCCGGACGACTTCCGGGAAAGGGTCCCGTCCGCGTGACGGGCGTGTCACCGCCCATTATCCCCGGTCCGGGGCCCGGCGCCTGGGACACTCGCGCCGAAAGGGGTACGGAGGGGCGGAGAGGGAGCCGAACGGCGGTGCCGCCCGACCCTGCACAGGCCACTCACGTGCGAAACCATGCCGAAGACGCGCAAGTCCGACATGAGCGGCCTCCACAGTTCCCCCTCACCTCCAACACCCCCCGAGGGCGGGACGGCTGGATATAGGGCGATATAAGGAGTTCACCAAGTACCCTGTGGCCGGAGTCACATCCCGTTCACGGCGATCTTAGGAACCGGGAGGCCGCTGGATGCGTCGGCGCGCCAAACCTCTTGCAACGCCTGCCAATTAGCGATTATTGCGTCTTCCGCCACTCTCACGCTCGGAAAAGGCTTCATCGCATAGCGTCGAAGAAGGCGAAGAGCAGAGATCGAATAGCGGAAGGTCACCCATTCGCGCAGCTTGTCTCCGTCAATTCGCCTGTGTTCCTATGTGCTCGCTTCCGCACCTCATGGCGGAGGTTCCCGAGCCGGGACGCCGAATCCTGCCGCCCGGCAGCAAGGGAAACCGCAGCAGTCAGCAGCGGCAGGAGCGGGGGAACCAGGTAAGTGCCGCGCCGCACGGCGGCCGGCTTGGGGTGAAGTCATGCCTCATCGCGTCCAAAGCGCGACGGGACATGACCGGGCAAGTCTTCTCGCCCGAATCCGACAGCTCACCTCGCAGGCGCAGGAGAGGATTCACCACCATGTCCCGTGGTCGCCACCGCCGCCCGCGTTTTCTGCTCAATTCCCCCAAGGTCTCGCGCATTTCCGTGGCACTCGCCGCCGGCGGCGTCGTCGCCGCGCCGCTCGCCGCCGCGGGTACCGCGCAGGCCGCCCCCACATCCGCCCACCAGGTCGCCGCACACGTGAAGACCGTCAAGGCCGGCGCCAAGGCGGAACAGACCGCCGCCGCCGAGACCTACACCGTCGTCTCCGGCGACACGCTCTTCAAGATCGCCAACGCGCACGACGTGAAGGGCGGCTGGGAGACCGTCTACGCCGCCAACGAGGAGACGGTCGGTGACAATCCGAACCTGATCTACCCGGGCCAGGAGCTCACTCTGAAGGCCGCCGAGGCCCAGCAGAGCGACAAGGCCCAGCAGTCCTCCTCCGAGACCTCCGACTCCGCCGACCAGGCCACCTACCCGGACAACCTGGACGGCTGGATCCGCGAGGCGATGGCCATCATGCAGCAGCACGGCATCCCGGGCAGCTACGACGGCATCCACCGCAACATCATCCGGGAGTCGGCCGGCGACCCGAGCGCCATCAACAACTGGGACATCAACGCCCAGAACGGCACCCCGTCCATCGGCCTGCTGCAGGTCATCAAGCCGACCTTCGACGCGTACCACGTCGAGGGCACGGCCTACGACCAGTACGACCCGGTCGCCAACATCGTCGCCGCCTGCAACTACGCGGCGGACCGCTACGGCAGCATCGACAACGTCAACGGCCCGTACTGAGCCTGACGTTCCGGGTCACGACGAAGCCGCCTTCCACCAGCGTGCGGGTGGGAGGCGGCTTCGTCGTGTCGCCCGACGGCCGCCCCGCACCCGCACGAGGCGTTCAGGCGACGAACCGGTGGGCCGGGACGGGTGGACGTGCGCCGCCGGGGGCGTCATGGTGGATCGGCGTGTGCGCGCCTGCCAGCGGCGCGCCGGAGCCGCCGCGACGGGTGGCGACGATCTCCGCCGCGATGGAGACGGCCGTCTCCTCGGGAGTCCGCGCGCCCAGGTCCAGTCCGATGGGTGAGCGCAGCCGGGCCAGTTCGGGGTCGGTGACGCCTGCCGCGCGCAGCAGGGCAAGCCGGTCCTCGTGCGTGCGCCGGGACCCCATCGCCCCGACGTAGGCGACCGGCAGGCGCAGCGCCCTCTCCAGCAGCGGTACGTCGAACTTCGCGTCGTGGGTGAGGACGCACACCGCAGTGCGGGAGTCGACGTGGGTGGCATCCAGGTAGTCGTGCGGCCAGTCGACGACGACCTCGTCGGCTTCCGGGAAGCGCGCCGCCGTGGCGAACACCGGCCGCGCGTCGCAGACGGTCACCCGGTAGCCGAGGAACCTCCCCGCCCCGACCAGCGCCGCCGCGAAGTCGACGGCGCCGAACACCAGCATGCGCGGCGGCGGCACGCTGGACTCCACCAGCAGCGTGAGCGGTTCGCCGCAGCGACCGCCCTCCGCGCCGATGCCGACGGTTCCGGTACGTCCGGCGTCCATCATCGCCCGTGCCTCAACGGCGGCCGTACGGTCCAGACCGGGCGGCCCACCGAGGGTGCCGACCGGGCCGGCGGTG
>KI547040.1:333040-338250 GCA_000497405.1 Streptomycetaceae bacterium MP113-05
CCGAGGAGCCCCGGCGGACCGGACACCACGCGGGCGAGGGCTGCGGGCCCCCCGCGGGCCGCCGTGGCGACGGCCTCCGCGTAGGCGTCCCGCCACGGCGCGTCCGCCCGGACCGGGGTGACCAGGACGTCGATGACACCGCCGCAGGTCAGGCCAGCGGCGAAGGCGTCCTCGTCGCCGTAGCCGAAGCGTTCCGTGACGGCCCGGCCGTTCCGGAGCGCCTCGACGCACAGCTCGTACACCGCGCCCTCGACGCACCCACCGGACACACTGCCGACCGCGACCCCGTCGGCGTCGACGGCGAGCGCCGCACCGGGCTGCCGGGGCGCGCTGCCGCTCACGGCCACCACGGTGGCCACGGCGAAGTCGCGGTCCCGCGTGCACCACTGGTGCAGTTCGGCGGCGATGTCCAGCATCGGGGAACCTCCTCGTTCGTGCGCGCGCGGCGTGGGTCGTGCAGCGGGCTGCTTCGCACCGGGCCGGTTCCGGCCGGCGGGAGCCGCAGACCCGGAGGGCCGGCGTCAGGAGACGCACGGCACGCGCCATGCCCGGTCGGGCCCCGCCGTGCCTACGTACCCGTGAGGTGCTCGGGACGGACCGGCACCCGGTTGAGCGCCAGGCCCGTCGCGGCACGAATCGCGGCCAGGACCGCGGGGGTGGAGGAGAGGGTCGGTGCCTCCCCCGCGCCCCGCAGGCCGTACGGCGCGTGTTCGTCGGCCAGTTCCAGAACGTCGACGGGGATCGTCGGTGTGTCCAGGATCGTCGGGATGAGGTAGTCCGTGAAGGAGGGGTTGCGGACCTTGCCGTCCTCTCCCACCACGATCTCCTCCATCACCGCGAGGCCAAGACCCTGTGTGGTGCCGCCCTGGATCTGGCCGATCACCGACTGCGGGTTGAGCGCCTTGCCCACGTCCTGCGCGCAGGCGAGCTCGACGACCTTGACCAGGCCCAGCTCCGTGTCGACCTCGACGACCGCCCGGTGCGCGGCGAAGGAGTACTGGACGTGACCGAAGCCCTGCCCGGTGCGCAGGTCGAACGGTTCGGTGGGCCGGTGCCGCCACTCACTCTCGATGTCGACGGCCTCGTCCTCCAGGACGTCGGTGAGCGGAGCGAGCACCTCGCCGCCGTCGGTGACGACCTTGCCGCCCTCCAGCAGCAGCTCGGCCGTGGCCCACGCCGGGTGGTGGGCGCCGAATCTGGCACGGCCCCGCTCCAGGACCTTCTCCCGGACCAGTTCACACGCGTTCTTCACCGCGCCGCCCGTGACGTAGGTCTGGCGGGAGGCCGAGGTCGAGCCGGCGGAGCCGACCCGCGTGTCGGCGGGGTGGATGGTGACGTCGCTGACGCCCAGCTCGGTGCGGGCGATCTGCGCGTGCACCGTGACGCCGCCCTGCCCGACCTCCGCCATCGCGGTGTGCACCATGGCGACCGGCTTGCCGCCGACGACCTGGAGCCGCACCCGCGCGGTGGAGTAGTCGTCGAAGCCCTCCGAGAATCCGACGTTCTTGATGCCTACGGCGTAGCCGATGCCGCGTACGACGCCCTCGCCGTGGGTGGTGTTGGACAGCCCACCGGGCAGCGCCCGGACGTCGATACCGGTACCGGCGACCGCTCCGGTTCCCTCCGCGGACTCCCACTGCCGCTCGGGCGGCAGCGGCATGGCCTTCACACGGCGCAGGATCTCCGCGACCGGCGCCGGCGAGTCGACCTCCTGGCCGGTGGGCATGACGGTGCCCTGCGACATGGCGTTGAGCTGCCGGAACTCGACGGGGTCCATGCCGAGTTCGGCGGCGAGCTTGTCCATCTGCGCCTCGTAGGCGAAGCACGCCTGGACCGCGCCGAAGCCGCGCATCGCGCCGCACGGCGGGTTGTTGGTGTAGAGCGCGACCGCCTCGATGTCGACGTCGTCGACGACGTACGGTCCCACCGAGAGCGACGAGGCGTTGCCGACGACGGCCGGGGAGGCGGACGCGTAGGCTCCGCCGTCCAGCACGATACGGCACTTCATGTGCGTGATCCTGCCGTCCCGGGTGGCGCCGTGCTCGTACCAGAGCTTGGCCGGGTGCCGGTGCACGTGGCCGAAGAACGACTCGAACCGGTTGTAGACGATCTTGACGGGTTTGCCGGTGCGGAGTGCCAGCAGGCAGGCGTGGATCTGCATGGACAGGTCCTCACGGCCGCCGAACGCGCCGCCGACGCCGGACAGCGTCATGCGGACCTTCTTTTCCGGCAGGCCCAGCACGGGCGCGATCTGCCGCAGGTCGGAGTGCAGCCACTGGGTGGCGACGTAGAGGTCGAGCCCGCCGTCCTCGGACGGCACGGCGAGACCGGACTCGGGGCCGAGGAAGGCCTGATCCTGCATGCCGACCTCGTACGCGCCGGACACGACGACGTCGGCGCGGGCGCGGGCGGCCTCCGCGTCGCCGCGGACGATGGGCTGCCGGTGCACGATGTTCGGGTGCGGGACATGACCGGCGTGGTGGTCGTCGCGGCCCGGATGCAGCAGCGGTGCGTCGGCGGCGGTGGCGGTCGCCTCGTCGTGGACGACGGGCAGCGGCGCGTAGTCCACGACGATCTTGGCGGCGGCGCGGCGGGCGGTCTCCGGGTGGTCGGCGGCGACGATCGCGACGGGTTCGCCGTGGTGGCGGACCCGGCCGTGGGCCAGGACGGGGGTGTCCTGGATCTCCAGTCCGTAGTTCTTGACCCCGGTGGGCAGGTCGTCGTGGGTGAGGACGGCGTACACCCCGGCCTGCGCCAGCGCCGCGGAAGTGTCGACGGAGCGGATCTCGGCGTGCGCGTGCGGGCTGCGGAGGGTGAAGCCCCACAGCATGTCCTCGTGCCACATGTCGGACGAGTACGCGAACTCGCCGTTGACCTTGAGGGTGCCGTCGGGGCGGAGGGTGGACTCGCCGATGCCGCCCCGGGTCCGGCTGCCCTGGCTGAGTGAGGTGGGGGTACGGGTGACGCCCATCGTGGTCAGGCCCCCGTTCCGGCGGTCTCGGCCCCGGAGCGGGCGGCCGCGAGACGCACCGCGTCGAGGATCTTCTCGTAGCCCGTGCAGCGGCACAGGTTGCCGGACAGCGCCTCCCGGATGTCGGCGTCGGACGGCTCCGGGTTGCGTTCGATCAGCTCGTCCGCGGCGACCAGCAGACCGGGCGTGCAGAAGCCGCACTGGACGGCGCCGGCGTCGATGAACGCCTGCTGCACCGGGGCCAGCGGTGCGGCCTCGCCGGTCCGCCCGTCGGAGGGGCGGGCCTCCCAGCGCTGCGCCTCGTCGACGGAGGTGCCCCGCCCGGAGGCGCCGCAGGAACCGGAGGTGGCACAGCCGCCTGCGGCGCGCTGCTTCGCGTGGTCGGCGAGGCCCTCGACGGTGACCACCTCACGGCCCTCGACCTGGCCGGCGGCGACCAGACACGCGCACACCGGATCACCGTCCAGCCGCACCGTGCAGGAACCGCACTCTCCCTGTTCGCAGGCGTTCTTGGAGCCGGGCAGGCCCATCCGCTCACGCAGCACGTAGAGCAGCGACTCGCCTTCCCACACGTCGTCGGCGGTCTGCGGGCGGCCGTTGACCGTGAACTTCACGCGCACTGTGCGCCTCCTTCGGTGGTGCCGCGGCCCGAGTGGTCCTTGCGGTACGACTCCCAGGTCCAGCCGAGTGTGCGGCGGGCCATCACACCGACCGCGTGCCGGCGGTACTTCGCACTGCCGCGTACGTCGTCGATGGGGTTGCAGGCGCCGGCGGCCAGGTCTGCGAACCGGCGGGCGACGGACGGCGTGAGCGTCGCGCCGCTGTCCCAGAACCCGCCTTCGTCGAGGGCGGCGTTCAGGAAGTCCTCCGCGACGCGGGCACGGACCGGGGTCGGCGCGGCGGATCCGATACCGGTGCGGACCGTGCGAGTCCGAGGGTGCAGCGCCAGACCGAACGCGCAGACCGCGATGACCATGGCGTTCCGGGTACCGACCTTGGAGAACTGCTGGGGACCGTCCGCCTTGTCGATGTGCACGGCGCGGATCAGCTCGTCCTCGGCCAGAGCGTTCCGCTTCACGCCGGTGAAGAACTCCTCCACCGGAATGCGACGGGTGCCGCGCACCGACTCGGCCTCCACCTCGGCACCGGCGGCGAGCAGCGCGGGGTGCGCGTCGCCCGCCGGTGAGGCCGCGCCCAGGTTGCCGCCGACGCTGCCGCGGTTGCGGATCTGCGGCGAGCCGACGGTGTGCCCGGCCAGTGCCAGGCCGGGCAGTTCGGTGCGCAGCTGCTCGATGATGCGGGTGTAGGGCACGGACGCGCCGAGCCGCACTGTGTCCTCGCCGACCTCCCACTCGTACAGGTCGGCGACCCGGGTGAGGTCGAGCAGGTAGTCGGGCCGGCGGTGGTCGAAGTTGAGTTCGACCATCACGTCGGTGCCGCCCGCGATGGGTAGCGCGGCCGGGTGCTCGGCTTTCGCGGCGAGCGCCTCCTCCCAGCTGACGGGGCGCAGGAACTCCATGGGTGTCTCTTCTCAGGTCGCTTGCGCGGCTGTGGCGGACCGTCTCCGGGGAGCGGGGCCGGAGGGGTCATCTTCCGTCCGTCTGTCGTGTCACCCAGTACACCGACGCGCGGCGGGCGGGTGCAGTCACCGAAACCATGAACCGACTGGCTGGGTGGCGCGGCACTCTTGTAGATTCGAACAAGTCAGGCGCGTCCGTCCCCGTGCCGTGGCGTTCGCCGTGCAGCCACGAGCAGCGGCCACCGGGCAGGCCCCTCCGGGCACCTCGATCCCGACGGAAGGGCGGACGACGACATGAGGCTTCACACGCTCCTCGAGACCGATTCGCTCGGGCTCCGGCTGCTGTGCGGCGAGGGCGAGCTCGACCGGACGGTGCGCGGGGTGATGACCACGGACCTGCGGGACCCCAGTCGCTATCTCGCCGGTGGTGAACTCGTGCTGACCGGTCTGGCCTGGCGGCACGCCCCGGAGGACTCCGAGCCCTTCGCACGGCTCCTCTCCGGTGCGGGTGTCGCCGGGCTGGCCGCGGGAGAGGCGGAGCTGGGCTCCGTCCCGGACGATCTGGTCGCCGCCTGCGAGCGGCACCGGCTGCCCCTGTTCGCCGTCGACGAGGACGTCGCCTTCGCGACGATCACCGAACACGTGGTGCGGCAGGTGTCGGCGGGCCGGGCAGGCGACCTCACCGCGGTGGTGGACCGGCACCGTCGGCTGATGACCGCC
>KI547040.1:338260-338907 GCA_000497405.1 Streptomycetaceae bacterium MP113-05
CGGTGCTGTCCGACTGGCTGCTCGCGGTCGAGGCGGACACCGCCGACTGGCCGGCCGAGCGGCTCGAACTGCTGGACGGGGTCACGCAGCTCATCGCCGTCGAGCGGGAGCGACGCGACGCGGCCCGGGCCGTACGGCGCCGGCTGGCACAGGAGGTGCTGGAACTGGTGCTCTCCGGCGCGGCGTCCGCAGAACTCGCCGCCCGGCTGCGGCTGGCTGCGCCCGTTCCGCCGCCCGGACCGGGTTCGGCCCCGCACTGGCAGGTCGTCACGGCCGCCGTGGACTGGGCGGGAGAGGGCGGAGCCGACATCGAGAGCGGACCGGTGGCACAAGCGCTGCTGGAGGAACTGCTCGACGGCGCGGGCACGCCGCCGGATACCGAGGGCGCCGACCGCGTCGCCGTCGCGCACACCGGCGATGAGGCGGTGGCGCTCGTACCGCTGCCCGGGGGACCCGTCGGGACGGACGCTCCCGGCGAGCTGGAGGCGGAGGCGCTGTGCGCGGCGGGCCGGACACCGATAGAACGGGGACTGGCCGGCGACGGGCGGCTCACGCTGGGCGTCAGCGCCGCGGTGCAGTCGGCGGACGGGCTGCGCGGGGCCCTTGAGGAGGCCCGGCACGCGCGGCGAGTCGCGGCGGCGCGGCCG
>KI547040.1:339211-340716 GCA_000497405.1 Streptomycetaceae bacterium MP113-05
AGGCCACGCGGAGCTGGCCTCGCACGTCCTGCTGCTGCCCTTCGTGCCGGACGACGTCCGGCGGGCGTTCACCGCCCGCCTGCTGGACCCCCTGCGGGAGTACGACCGGCGACACCGGGCGGAACTGGTCCCGACGCTGGAGTCGTTCCTCGCGGCGGACGGGTCCTGGACGCGGTGCGCTTCCCGGCTCCACCTGCACGTGAACACCCTGCGCTACCGGGTGGGCCGGATCGAGCAGCTCACCGGGCGCGACCTGGCCCGGCTGGAGGACAAGCTGGACTTCTTCCTCGCACTGCGGATGAGCTGAACCGCGGTCCGGCCGCAGGGCGTGGCTTCCGAATTCACCCCTGCGTCAGGTGGTGGCGGAGCCGGTGAAGGCCGCGGCGGGTATGGCTCTTCACCGTACCGAGGGCGAGCCCGGTGCGCTGCGCGATCTGTACCTGCGTGAGGTCGTCGAAGAACGCGAGCCGCAGCACGCGCTGCTGCGCGGCCGGCAGGGTGGCGAGTTCGTGCGCCACCAGGACGCGGTCCAGCGCGAGGTCCGCCTCGGCCGGTCCGCGGTCCTCGCCCGGGGCCGCCCGGCTGGCCGCCCGGTCGGCCAGTGCGCGACGGCGAGTCCGGGCGGCGAGGCCGTCGGCGATCTTCCGGCGGGTGATTCCCACCAGCCAAGCGGCCAGCGGTCCGCGTTCGGTCCGGTACCCCTGCCTGCCGCGCCAGGCGGCGATGAACACCTGCTGCGTGACGTCCTCCGCCTCCCCGCGGTCCCCCAGTGCGCGCAGGGCGAGCGTGTGCACGAGGGGCGACCAGCGACGGTGGACGGCGTCCAGGGCGAGTTCGTCGCCCTGGACGAACCGGGTGGCGAGTTCCAGGTCGGCCTGCGTCTCGTCCCCGGGGGGGCGGTGCGTCACCCACCCCCCGGTCCCGTGCATGCTCCTCCTCGCTTCCGACGGGCCGGGCATGCTGCCCGGTCGCGGGTGCGCGGCCGGTACCGGCGATGGGCGTGGGGCTGAGACTCATGGACGTTCCTCCCGCCGAACGGCCGTATCCGGTGTACCGGCCGCCGAGCCCGGGTGGGTCTCACCGCGTCCGCCGGCCGGTTCTGGTGAGTCTCGGGAAACGCCGCACCGGGGACAACTTGCATTGATTCTGCGTCGTATTCTGGGGACATGGAAGCTGCTTCCCGTCCGGAGCACACCGCAGGCCTGACCACCGGCACCGTGGCCCGCCGGATGGGCGTGTCCCCGACGACGCTGCGCTCGTGGGACCGGCGGTACGGCGTCGGGCCGTCACGCCGGGAGGAGCGCAGGCACCGGAGGTGGGCGCCGCACGACATCGCGGTGCTGACGGAGATGTGCCGTCTGACCTCGGCCGGAATCGCACCCGCGGAGGCGGCGAAGGCCGCGCTGGCGACGCTCGGGTCACCGGCCCGGCACCACGGCGGTGAACCCGGGCGGGGTGCCCGCCCCGGTTCACCGGGTGCGGCCCGGGCCCCGGGCGCACCCGCC
>KI547040.1:340726-343202 GCA_000497405.1 Streptomycetaceae bacterium MP113-05
CGGGCGGGGCGCCGTACTGCGGGTCGCCCCCGTACGGGGGCTGCGTGCCGTACGGGGGCATGCCGGGCTGGGCGCCGTACGGCGGAGGGGCGTCTGCCGGCCAGCCGGTCGGCCCCGCCGGGGCACCGCCCGGGCCGACCGGCCCGGGGGGAGGGTAGCCGTAACCGCCGGGCGGCTGCTGCGGCTTCGCGTACGGGTTCTCGTTCGGTTCGGACATGGCTGGTGGACCCCCGGGGGACGCGGACGAGTGTGACGGGCCGAGCGGCGGCCCGAGGCATCATCCTGCCAGTCGGCGCCCCCTTCGCCCACTTCCGGTACCGGGCACGAACTGCCCGGCGGTCGTTACCGGGCCGGTGCGAGAATCAGCGGATGGCGGAGGAGAGAGACGTGACACGGCGGGCCGCGGCGGTGAACGGCTGTGACCGGGTGCTGTCGCAGGGCAGGCGTCCGGCGATGCGCGACCTGCTGGCGCGGTGGGAGACCTACGACCTGGACGGGCCGCCGGACAGGTACGGCGACGGTCCGGTGGCCGGTCTGGAGCAGCGTGTCGCGGAGCTGCTGGGTACCGAGGACGCAGCGTTCTTCCCCACGGGGACGATGGCGCAGCAGGTGGCGTTGCGCTGCTGGGCGGGCAGGACCGGGAACACGACGGTCGCACTGCATCCGAAGGCGCATCCGGAGGTGCACGAGAGCGGCGCGCTGAGTCTGGTGGCCGGGCTGCGCACCGTCCACCCCACGCGGGAGGAACGCCTCCCGGACGCCGCGGAGGTGCACGCCGTCACCGAGCCGTTCGGCACGCTGATGCTCGAACTGCCCCTGCGCGATGCGGGATTCGTGCTGCCGGGGTGGGACGAACTGACGGCGACGGTCGCTGCGGCGCGGGAACGGGACGCGGTGGTGCACTTCGACGGCGCGCGGTTGTGGGAGTGCACGCCGCACTTCGCGAGGTCGCTGCCGGAGATCGCCGACCTGGCGGACAGCGTGTACGTGTCGTTCTACAAGTCGCTGGCCGGCATCTCCGGAGCGGCGCTCGCGGGGTCCGCGGATCTGGTCGCGGAGGCGAAGACGTGGCGGCACCGGTACGGCGGGCTGCCGTTCCAGCAGTGGCCGACGGTGCTGGCCGCGCTGTGGGGTCTGGACCACGAGCTGCCGCGCCTGCCGGGCTACGTGGCGCACGCGGCGACCGTCGCGGCGGCGCTGCGCGAGGCGCTGGCGGAGCGGGCGTCGTTCTTCCGGGTGCACCCGGCGAAGCCCTGCACGCACCAGTTCCAGGTGTGGCTTCCGTATCCGGCCGAGGTGCTGAACGACGCCGGACTGCGGCAGGCGGAGGAGACGAAGAGAGCGGTCTTCGGCGCGTGGCGTGAGACCTCGCTGCCAGGTCTCTCGATGACCGAGGTGACGGTGTCCGCGTCGGCGCTGGACTGGTCGGCCGAGGACGTCGCGGACGGCGTGGCACGGTTCCTCCGCCTTCTCCCCTCCTCCTAGCTAGAGTCGGATCCGTGGCCCCTCCTCGTCCGGCCCCTCCTCGTCCGGCGGGCCCTCGTCCGGCGGGCCGGTCCCCTGGTCGTGGTCGCGGCGTTCCCCCCAGTGGAGACCGACGTGCCGCCGGAAGCGGTGGGACAGCGTGGTGGCTGCCGCCGTGAGGAACACGAGGTTGTAGATGATCTGCACCACCGCCACCATCCGGGCCGTCTGCCCGCGCGGGTGGATGTCGCCGTATCCGACCGTCGCCAGCGTGACGACGGTGAAGTAGAGCGCGTCCAGCTTGGTCCGCAACGCGACGAACTGGCCCGGCTCCTTGGCAAGCGTGTAGTACGCGGCAGCGAACGCGAGCACGGTGAGGCAGACCAGGAGCGGGATCACGAATCCGGGGTGCACTCCGGTCCGGTTCAGCAGGACGTCCCGCATCTGCTTGAGCAGCAGGACGGCGATCAGGAGGAGCGTGAAGACGAAGGCCGACCATCCGATGACGGGACGCTCGGTCCCGAGGGCGTCGAGGGGCAGCAGGAAGTACCCGGTGACCATGAGGGCCGCGAGTGCACTGAGGGCTCCCCAGATCCGTTCCGGACTCCTCCTGCCGCCCCGGTCGTGGCTCGGCACGCTCACCTCCGCCCGCGACCCGTCGCTACGGTTCCACTCGGTGGCCGAGGAGGTCACCGGGTGTCATCGTCGGGGTCAGGACTTCGTAGAGGTGCGGGTCCGAGTCGCACAGCCCGCCGGAGGTGACCCGGGTGACGGCATCCGTGGGCTCGGTGACGGCCGGGTCCGCGGCCTCCTCGACCCTGACGTCCCCCTTGCCGTGCCATACCGCTGTCTTCATAGCCGTTCACCTCCGCGTTCACGCTTTCGTGCTCCCGGCCCGACGGTCGGGTGGTGTGCCGGGGTCCAGCGCCGGGTACCCCGCCGCGCCGCCGGTCACGCCCCTCGGAGCGGGAGTGGGAGCGGGGTCGGCGGGGCGGCGGGCGGGAGTGGCGGG
>KI547040.1:343723-347101 GCA_000497405.1 Streptomycetaceae bacterium MP113-05
GCGGGCCGGGTGACCGTGGTCAGCAGATGCGGGGCAGCTGTTCGCCGAGGGGCAGGTCGACGACGCGGGTGCCGCCGAGCCCGGTGCGGGCGACGACCATGCCGGGGTGGTCCTCGACGCACTCGCCGATGACCGCCGCGTCGGCGCCCAGGGGGTGGGCGCGCATCGCTTCCAGCACGGCGTCGGCCCGGTCGCGGGGGACGAAGGCGACCAGCTTGCCCTCGTTCGCGACGTACATCGGGTCGAGACCGAGCATGGCGCAGGCCCCGGCGACCGGCGCGGGCACCGGAAGGCTGCGCTCGTCGACGGCGACGCCCACGCCGGCGGCGGTTGCGATCTCACCGAGCGCTGCGGCGACGCCGCCACGGGTGGGGTCGCGCAGCACGTGCAGGTCGGGGGTCACGGTGAGCATCTGCTCGACCAGGCCGCCCAGCGCGGCGCAGTCGCTCTCCACCTGGACCTCGAACTCCAGTCCTTCGCGCAGGCTCATGACCGCGATGCCGTGCAGGCCGATCTGGCCGCTGACGATCACCACGTCGCCCGGTTCGGCGCGCTGCGGGCGGATGTCGACCCCGTCGGGGATCAGGCCGATGCCGGCGGTGTTGAGGTAGATCCCGTCGCCGTGGCCGGCCTCGACGACCTTGGTGTCGCCGGTGACGACCTCCGCCCCTGCCGCACGGGCGGCCGCACCGAGCGCTTCGGCGACACGCGCCACCACCGGCATCCCCACGCCCTCCTCCAGCACGAAGCCGCAGGACAGGTACGCCGCCCGGGCGCCGCTCATGGCGAGGTCGTTGACGGTGCCGTTGACGGCCAGGTCGCCGATGCTCCCGCCGGGGAAGAACAGTGGCCGCACGACGAAGGTGTCGGTGGAGAAGGCGATCCGGGCCCCGCCGAGGGTGACGGCGGCGGAGTCGGCCATCGCCGCGAGTGTCGCGCCGCCGAATGCGGGCGCGAAGACGTGCTGGACCAGCTCGGCGGAGAGTGCACCGCCGCCGCCGTGGCCCATGACGATGCGTGGCTGGTCCCGCAGGGGCGCGGGGCAGGTCCAGCCGGAGAAGTCGGGGACGGATCGGTCTGCGGCGCGGGTGCGTTCCGCGGTGCTCTCAGCCAACGGTGCTCGCCTCCTGCGAAGCGTCGGTGTGTACGGGTCCGCCGAGCCGGCGGTAGAGGTAGTACGCGGCGCAGGCACCCTCGCTGGAGACCATGGTGGCGCCCAGCGGCGTGCGCGGGGTGCAGGTGGCACCGAACTCCTCGCACTGGTTCGGCTTGATCAGCCCCTGCAGCACCTCGCCGCTGCGGCAGGCGGCCGGCTCGGCGGTGCGGATGCCGCGGACGGAGAAGCGCTCCTCGGCGTCGTACGCGCGATAGCGCTCGGAGAGCCGCCAGCCGCTGTCGGGGATCACGCCGATGCCCCGCCAGGCCCGGTCCGTGACCTCGAAGACGTCGGCCAGCATGGTGCGCGCCGCCGGGTTGCCCTCGGGCCGCACCGCGCGGGCGTAGGCGTTGTCCACCGTGTGTTCGCCGCGCTCCAGCTGCCGCACGGTACGGCGGACTCCCTCCAGGATGTCGAGCGGTTCGAAGCCGGTGACGACGATCGGCACCCGGTGCCGTTCGGCCAGCTCCGGGTACTCCTCGACGCCCATCACGCTGCACACGTGGCCGGCTGCGAGGAAGCCCTGCACCTGGCAGTCGGGGGAGGTCATGATGGCCTCGATGGCCGGCGGCACCCGGACGTGCGAGACGAGCAGGCTGAAGTTGCGGATGCCGAGCCTGTGCGCCTGGTACACGGTCATGGCGTTGGGCGGCGCGGTGGTCTCGAAGCCGATGCCGAAGAACACCACCTCACGGTCGGGGTTCTGCTGCGCGACGCGCAGCGCGTCCAGTGGCGAGTAGACGACGCGCACGTCGCCGCCCTCGCTGCGGACCCGGAACAGGTCGCGGTCGGTGCCGGGCACCCGCAGCATGTCGCCGAAGGAGCAGAAGATCACTCCGGGGCGGGCCGCGATGGCGAGCGCCTTGTCGATGACCTCCAGCGGTGTGACGCACACCGGGCAGCCGGGGCCGTGGATGAGCCGTACCTGCTCGGGGAGCAGCTGGTCGATGCCGTGCCGGATGATGGTGTGGGTCTGCCCGCCGCAGACCTCCATCAGCGACCAGGGGCGCGTGACGGTGGCGCGGATGTCGTCCAGCAGCCGCTGGGCCAACTCCGGGTCCTGGAATTCGTCCATGTACTTCACCGGGCCTCCTCCTCCGCGCGGCCCGCGACGGACGCGGGCCCTCCGTCGGGCGTGGGGTCACCTGCGGCTGCGGGCAGACCCGCGGGCACGGGCTCACCGCTCTCGCGGGAGGCCTGCAGCCAGGCGTCGCCGAACTCCTCCTCGATCAGGCCGAGACCGGCGAAGAGTTCGAGCGTCTGCCGTGCCGACTCCTCGTCGAGGCGCTGCAGGGCGAAGCCGACGTGCACGATCGTGTACTCGCCGACGCGGAGGTCGGGTACGTACTCCAGGCACACCTCCTTGACCACACCGCCGAAGTCGACCTCGGCCATGCGGGTTCCGTCACGCTCCTCGATGGTGAGCACCCTGCCGGGTACCGCCAGACACATGGGTCCTCCGTGGGTTGTCGGCCGGCCCCGGAGGGCCGGGTGGGGGGAACGCGTCGTCACGGGCGGCGATCATCAGCTGCCCGAGCGCCAGACCGCCGTCGTTCGGCGGCACCAGACGGTGGGTCAGCACGGTGAAGCCGTCCGCCCGCAGGCCCCGGGCGCAGTCCCGGGCGAGCAGTGCGTTGGCGAACACACCGCCGCTGAGCGCCACCGTCTCCAGCCCGTGCCGCTCGCGGACGGTCGCGCAGACCCGCCGCACCAGGCGGACGACGGCCGCGTGGAAACGGACGGCGACCAGTCCAGGCGGGTCGGATCTGCGCACCGCCTCGGCGACGGACCGGACGACGGGCGACGGATCGGCGACCAGCGGCCCGTCGTCGGTGCCGGGAGCCGGGACCAGTGCGAAGTCAGCGCCGTCGGCGTCCTCCACAGCAGCGTGCCCGGCAAGGTGGGCGTGCGCCGCGGCTTCGAGCTCGATTGCGGCCTGGGCCTCGTAGCCTGCGTGGTGGCAGAGCCCCACGAGGGACGACACCGCGTCGAACAACCGGCCCATGCTGGAGGTGGGCGCGCAGTTCAGTCCGCGCTCCAGTTGGCGTGCCAGCAGACGCCGTTCGTCCGGGGCGCAGGCGGCGACCGGCGGTAGGTCCACCTGCCACGGGATGCCGGCCGCGTGCAGGTGTGCCAGCGCCATCCGGCGGGTGTGCCGGACGGCCGCGTCGCCGCCGGGCAACGGCACGTGCCCCAGGTGGGCGAAGCGGCGGGGGGGGGGG
>KI547040.1:347111-352074 GCA_000497405.1 Streptomycetaceae bacterium MP113-05
TCGGCGATCAGGAACTCGCCGCCCCACACCGTCCGGTCGTCGCCGTAGCCGGTGCCGTCGAAGGCGACCCCGAGCACCGACCGGGTGCCGTCGTGGCCGGCCTCGGCCATCACGGAGGCGATGTGCGCGTGGTGGTGCTGCACCTGCCGCACGGGCCGCCCGGCGGCGTGCCGGTGCGCCCAGCCGGTGCTGCGGTAACCGGGGTGCCGGTCGGCGGCGAGCACTTCGGGGACGACGCCGGTGAGGCGTTCCAGTGCGGACTCGGCGGCCGTGAAGGCGGTGAGGGTGGCCAGGTCGTCCATGTCGCCGACGTGGGCGGAGAGCCAGGCGCGCCGTCCGTCGCCGAGGCAGAAGGCGTTCTTGAGGTCGCCGCCCACCGCCAGTGCGGGACGTACGGGCAGGGGGAGGGTGACAGGGAAGGGCGCGTGGCCGCGTGAGCGGCGCACCGGCAGCGGCGCACCGTCCACGACGCGGACGACGGAGTCGTCGCACGGAACGTGGATGGGCCTGTCGTGTGCGAGCCAGGCGTCGGCGAGCCCTGCGAGGCGGCCCAGAGCCTCGTCGTCGTCGATGACGAGGGGTTCACCGGCGAGGTTGCCGCTGGTCATCACCAGCAGCCGCGGGCCGGGCGGGTCGCCGGGCAGGCCCAGCAGCAGGTGGTGGAGCGGCGTGTAGGGCAGCATCACGCCGAGGTCGGCGCTGCGCGGGGCGACGGACTCGGCGAGCGGGACGGCGTCGGCCGGCACCTGGGAGGCGGGGCGGCGGCGGAGCAGCACGATGGGCCGGACCGGCCCGGTGAGCAGTTCGCGCTCGGCGGTACCGAGGTACACCCTGGGCGCGACGTCGGCGAGGTCGCGGGCCATCAGCGCGAACGGCTTGTCGCCACGCGCCTTGCGCCGGCGCAGCAGCGCAACGGCTTCGGGGTTCGCGGCGTCGCAGGCAAGGTGGTACCCGCCCAGACCCTTCACAGCCACGATCGCACCGCCGGCCAGCAATTCCCGCGCGTGGGCGACGGGTTCGCCCGGGTACTCGGTGTGGCCGCCCTGCTCGGCCGGGAGGAGCAGACGCGCCCGGGGCCCGCAGGCGTGGCAGGCGACGGGCTGGGCGTGGAAGCGCCGGTCGACCGGATCGGCGTACTCGCGAGCGCAGTCGGCACACAGGGCGAAGTCGGCCATGGTGGTGTGGGCGCGGTCGTACGGCAGCGCGGTGACGATGGTGTAGCGCGGACCGCAGTGGGTGCAGGTGATGAACGGATGCCGGTGGCGCCGGTCGGCGGGGTCGCGCAGCTCGGCCAGGCAGTCGGCGCAGGTGGCCGTGTCGGGGGCGACGAGGGTGCGGGCCGCCCCGCCTGCGCGTGAGAGGTGGATGGCGAACCCGGACGGGTCGCCGGGGCCGGTTGCGGGGAGCGTCTCGGAGGTGGCGGACTCCACGACGGCGAGCGGCGGGGCGTCGGTGACCAGCCGTTCGAGGAACGCGGTCACGGCCGCGTCGTCGCCCTCGGCCTCGGCGACGACGCCTTCGGGTGTGTTGGCGACGTGGCCGTGCAGGCCGAGTTCGGTGGCGAGGGCGTGGACGAACGGGCGGAAGCCGACGCCCTGCACCACGCCTCGCACGGTGACCCGGCACCGGCGGGGGTCCGGTGCCGGGTCGGCGGGCTCCACGACAGCGTGCAGCGGGGCGTCGGTGCTCACGTCAGTGGGCGTGCTCGTCGACGTGGGCGTGGCCGTGTACGTGAGCGCCGCCCTCACCATGCGTGTGCGTGTGCGCGTGCCCGGGTGCGTCCTGGCCACGGGCCAGCACCGGCTGGTGCACGACGGCCCCGTCGTGCACCGCAAGCGCACGGTCGAGGAGTGCGCCGCTGCCCTCCCCCGACCGGGCGGAGGTGAACACCACCTCGACCCCGGGGTTGACCTGCTGGACGTTGGCCAGGAACGCGGTCCGGTCGAAACTGACCGCGGCGGCGATGTCGTTCTTGGTGACGACCACCAGGTTCGCGAGCCCGAAGGCGGTCGGGTACTTCAGCGGCTTGTCCTCGCCCTCGGTGACGGAGGCGAGGGCGACGCGCAGCGACTCCCCCAGGTCGTAGGAAGCGGGGCAGACAAGGTTGCCGACGTTCTCCACGAACAGCAGCCGAGTGCCCTCGGGCAGCCAGCCTGCCAGGTGGCCGCGAAGCATGTCCGCCTCCAGATGGCACAACCCGTCGGTGCACACCTGCTTGACGGGGACTCCGGAACGGGCGAGGCGTACCGCGTCGTTCTCGGTTGCCAGGTCAGCCGTCAGCGCGGCGACCGGCACCCCGCGGCGCCGTGCGTGGCCGAGCTCGGTCTCGAGCAGCGCGGTCTTGCCGCTGCCCGGGCTGGAGAGCAGGTTGACCACGGTGGTGCCGCGCGCGGCGAGCTCGGTGCGGAGCGCGCGGGCGCTGTCGTCGTTCTTGGCGAGTACGGCCTGCTGCAGATCGACTGCACGGCACATGGTCAGCCCTCCTCGGGCGCCTGGACGGATACGGGGCCACGGCGGGCGCCGGAGCAGCGGAGGGCGGTGATCCGCAGCTCGCGGCCGCCGAGCAGTTCGGTGGCGGCGCTCTCGCAGCGAGGGCAGCTCAGGCGGGGAGGCATGCCGGTCGCCCACTCGTCGCCGCAGTCCCGGCAGCGGGCCCGCCCCGGCACGGGGTCGATCAGCAGTTCGGCGCCCTCGAGCACGGTGCCCTCGCAGGCCAGGGAGAAGCTGAAGCGCAGCGCCTCGGGCACGACGCCGGCGAGTTCGCCGACCTGGAGCCGTACCGTCTCGACAGCCCCGGTGACGTCCTCGGGCGGTGCCTCCTCGACCTGCTGGACCACCGCCATGGCGATGGACATCTCATGCATCCGGGTCTCTTCTCGCGTGGACGTCAGCGGGTGCGCCACCTCCGGCTGCCCGTCCGCTCATTAGAGGGCCGCCCCGGGAACCTCCTTCGCTGACACGCCGCCCCGGGCGTGGAGCCTGGCCCGTTCGGCTCATGCCGGGGCGGTCCGGCGCGGGCTCCGGTTCGGCGGCCGAAGCCGCAGGAGGAGCAGCAGGGGGAAGCGGGGCAGCGTCCACCGGTCCGGACCCGACGGTGGCGGCCAGTTCCCCGACCACCTCGCAGACCAGCAGCACGGCGTCCTCCACCGCGGCGGCGACCGGCCCGGTGAGGCCCATCCCCTCCGCCACCGACCCGGGTACGCAGCCGACCACCCGGACGTGCTCCGGTCCGCGTTCTCCGGTGCCCTCCGCCAGGGTTCCCAGCAGGCCCAGCACGGCGTCCGGCGTCATGCGGTGCCCGTCGACGACGGCGACGGGACCGCCGCCTTCGGCGCCGGGTTCCGGTTGCAGGACCCGGAGGGTACCGGGCGGGTCGTCGCCGGGTACCGCGTCGATCAGTACGAGGCCTGCGTAGCCGTCGAGCAGCTGGTAGGCGAGGTGTACGCCGCGGACACCGGTCTCCTGGACCTCCACTCCGGGCGGCATCGGCCGGTCCGCCAGCCGGCGCGCCGTCTCGACACCGAACCCGTCGTCGCCGAGGAAGATGTTGCCGATACCGGCGACGAGGATGCGGGCGGGCGGATGCGGGCTGCTCATACGTCCTCCGGAAGGGCGAGTTCGTCGGGCTGGAAGTACCAGAAGCGGCGCTGCGCCCGGCGAAGCTCGGTGGCCGGGTCTCCTTCGACGGTCACCGCGAGGTGCACGGAGCCGTCGACGTCGTGCAGCACCTCCTCTACCAGGGCGGCGCGGCCGTCGAGGAAGACGTCCTGGGCGTCGCTGCGTCGGCGGCCCGGGCGCAGCACGACGCGGTCGCCGGCGCCGACGGATGTGCCGCACACCGGGGCACGGTCACGGGAGGGGTCGACGGCCGCCTCGGCCTCGGGGTGCCACCAGGGCGTCTCGTCGGCCGCCGGTCCGGTGCTGCTCGCCATGGAGGGTGCCTTTCGCTCGGTGGTCCGCCGGGGGCTCACGCAGGTGCAGGTCGCCGGTCAGGTGCTGGTGAAGCAGGGCTGCGGGGCGTCGGGAGGAGGTGGCTCCTTGCGGACGAATGCCGCACGCAACGCGTGGTACGGAGCCCGCGGATCGTCGAACACCGCCCGCATCGCGGTGAGTTCCGTTTTCCGGTAGGCGGCCAGGGGTGTGCCTGCCTCCCACTCCTCCAGCGCCGGCTTCTTCGCGCCGATACGCCGTTCGGTCTCGGCGGAGGCAACCGTGCGGGCGGCCAGCGCGGCGGTCTCCGCCGCGAAGCGCTGCGGCACGGCGTCCAGGACGCGGTCCACCAGACCGAGCCGGTGGGCGGTCGCGGTGCCGACGGGCAGCGCCCGCTCCGTCAGGTCGCGGGCGGTGCGCTCGCCGACCCTGCGGGGCAGGGTCGCGGTCCAGTACTCGGAGCCGGGCAGCCCCATCAGCCGGTAGTGCGGATTGAGCACCGCGCCGCGCCGGCACCACACCTCGTCGGCGGCGATCGCCAGCATCGCGCCGCCGGCCGCCGCGTTGCCGCCGACGGCGGCGACGGTCAGCCGGTCGGTGGTCGTGAGGACGGCTTCGACGAGGTCGTCCATCGCCGTGATGTTGGCCCAGGACTCTGCGGCCGGGTCGGCGGCGGCCTCGATGACGCCGAGGTGGATGCCGTTGGAGAAGAAGTCCCGGTCCGAGCCGAGGACGAGCACGCGGGTGGGACGGGTGCAGGCATGACGGTAGGCGTCGAGCAGCCGTCGGCAGAGCCCGGTGCTCATCGCCCCGCCCGGGAAGGAGAACGTCAGCAGCCCGACAGCCCCCTGCTCCCGGTAGCGGATGTCCGACCAGGGCGTACACACGTCCGGGCCCGGTCCCGCATCCGGGGCTGGGCCGGCCTCGGGGTCCAGGGCGACCGGCACGTCCGGCAGGGCGGGCAACCGGTCACCCAGCGCGGTGACGGCGGGCAACGTGATGCCGCGCCGCCCGTCGGCCCGCCGCTCGCGGA
>KI547040.1:352084-354610 GCA_000497405.1 Streptomycetaceae bacterium MP113-05
GGACCGGGTGGCCAGCAGGTCGCCGGGACGGCCGCGCAGCCGGTGCTCCGCGTGGCCGCCGTGCAGGAACCACTCGCCGCCCAGCAGCGCATCGCGTACGCCAGGCTGGGAGTCGGCGGCGCGCAGCGTACGCAGCACACCCTCCGTGGTGTCGCGGTGCCAGTCGATGCGCCGGTCGGCCTGCCGCATCGGTGGCCGGACCCGGACGCGCGCGGCCAGCGCGGGATCGTCCTGCCGGGACGGGGTGTAGGAACCGCCGGTGAAGCGCTCCACTGCGTGCAGCACGGCGGTGAGGGCCGCGTCGGCCACCTCTCCGCGGTAGAGGTCGCTCTTCCCGCGCGGCGGCAGCGGGCACGGCGCCCAGGCCCACACTTTTCCGGCGTCCATCTCCTCCTCGGCCTGGAGGACGGTCACCCCCCAGGTCTCCTCCCCTTCGGCGACGGCCCGGTCCAGGGAGGACGGGCCACGGTCGCCGGGCGGTCCGGGGTGCACCACCAGGCAGGTGCGGGCGGTCCACACCTCGCGGGGGATCGCGGCCTTGAGCATGGGGGCCAGCACGAGACCGGGACGGTGCCGCTGCACGGCCGCACGGATCTCCTCGCCGTTCGCGACGGTCGCCACGGCGATGTCGTGGTGACGTTCGGCCAGCTCGGCGTGGACCCGCTGGGTGAGCGAGTTGAACGCGGTGGCCACCAGCAGGATGAGCAACAAGACCTCCCGGTCGTCCGACGCCGCGCCCGGGCCCGGGCGGGATCCGCGGCGATCATGACCCGTGGGCGGGCGGGAGGGCGGTCCGGCCCGCCCACGGGTCACTCGATAGCCCTGAGTTCCAGGGCCGTCAGGCGGTACGCGCGGCGTGGCGTCACCGCCCGGGCGTAGAGCCGCCGTGTGGAAGGGCCGGTGAGCCGTGGAGCCGGTGCGGCCCTCGCCTTGCGGCCGCCGGGTGCGGCGCCGAAGGTGAAGGTGGAGGGTCTCGTCCCCGCGGCGGGCGCACACCCGGCGGGGCCGGGCGCCACCCGGAGGTCACGACGGCGAGGCTCGCGGCAGGTACGGAAGGAGCCGGTTCCGACCGGTAGGGGTGATTGTCGGACCCCGGTGCCAGGATGGGACCCATCCGCAACAGAGCTCCTGCGAGAGAAGGCGTGGACCATGCCGGATAACCAGGTCAGCGAGG
The DNA here is from genome assembly GCA_000497405.1 of Streptomycetaceae bacterium MP113-05. Classification (GTDB taxonomy): domain Bacteria; phylum Actinomycetota; class Actinomycetes; order Streptomycetales; family Streptomycetaceae; genus Streptomyces. Next base: position 353,259 of record KI547040.1, read on the forward strand.
ACTTCCCGAAGCTTGCCGACCCGTTCCGGCGTGAGCTGCTCGCCCACTGCTACCGGATGCTCGGCTCCGTGCACGACGCGGAGGACCTGGTGCAGGAGACGTATCTGCGCGCCTGGCGGGCGTACGGGAAGTTCGAGGGGCGGTCCTCGATGCGCACGTGGCTGCACCGGATCGCCACGAACACCTGCCTGGACGCGCTGGAGAGCCGGGGCAAACGCCCGCTGCCCACCGGCCTGGGGGCTCCCAGCACCGACCCGGCGGACGACTTGGTGGAGCAGCGCGAGGTGCCGTGGCTGGAGCCTGTTCCGGACGCGATGGTGGGGGCGGACGGCGCCGACCCCGCGGCGATCGTAACCTCGCGGGAGAGCGTCCGGTTGGCGTTCGTCGCCGCACTGCAGCACCTTCCGCCCCGGCAGCGTGCGGTGCTGCTGCTGTGCGAGGTGCTGAGGTGGAAGGCGGCCGAGGTCGCCGACCTGCTGGGCACCAGTACGGCGTCGGTGAACAGTGCGCTCCAGCGAGCCCGCGCACAGCTCGGAAAGGTGACCCCGAGCGAGAGCGGGACGACGGAACCGGTGACCGCGGAGCAGCGCGAGCTTCTGGACCGCTACGTGACGGCCTTCGAGAAGAAGGACATGCAGGCCATCGTCGGGCTGTTCACCGAGGAGGCAGTCTGGGAGATGCCTCCGTTCACCGGCTGGTACCGGGGCCCGGAGAACATCGGCACGCTCATCGACGTCAACTGTCCGGCGGGCCCGGACGAGCTGCGCCTGATCCCGACAGCTCTGAACGGCCAGCCGGCGTTCGCCATGTACATGCGTAGCGAGGATGGCCGGTTCCTGCCGTTCAGCACGATGGTGCTCTCACTGGAGGGCGACCGGGTCTCGCATGTCACGGCCTTCTTCGACCTGCGCCTGTTCCAGACCTTCGGCCTTCCGGAACACCTGCCCGCAGAGACCGCCCCGGCCCACGCCCGCGTCACGGAGCACGGGGGCGTGCGGGAGCACGCCTGATCTGCCGGGCCCGCTGCGGCTACCGTTGCCGGCATGGAGATCTGGATCAACCCGGCCTGTTCGAAGTGCCGCAGCGCGGTGCGGCTGCTGGACGACGCGGGGGCGGAGTACACCGTCCGCCGTTACCTGGACGACCCGCCGGGCGAGGACGAGCTGCGTGCCGTGCTGGACCGGCTCGGCCTGGAGCCGTGGGACATCACCCGGACCCAGGAGGCGGCGGCCAAGGAGCTGGGGGTGCAGTCGTGGCCGCGGGACGCGGCGTCCCGCGGTCGCTGGATCGCCGCTCTGGCGGCACACCCGAAGCTGATCCAGCGGCCGATCCTCACGGCCGATGACGGCACG
>KI547040.1:354620-355390 GCA_000497405.1 Streptomycetaceae bacterium MP113-05
ACGGCCGTGGTGGGCCGCACCGACGACGCCGTCCGGGACGCGCTCTCCCGCTGAGCGGCCGCCCCGCGCCCTCAGCGCACGGTGGGCGACGCCCCGCCGACGTCGGGGACGGCACCGAGGGCGGCTTCCGCAGCGGCGAGGATCTCCGTGACCCGGCGGGCGAAGCGCAGGTCACAGGCGTGCGGGAGCCCCGTGCGCCGCGCGTGGAGCAGAGCGTCCACGGCGCGGCCGAACGCCTCCACGGGCGGCTCCTCACGTTCCGGCAGCGTGGCGACGCCGGAGGGCCCGCGCACCTCGGCGGTGACACCGGCGGCGGCCGGTGGCACGGTGTGGCTGACGGTCACCGCGCTGGAACTCCCGCCGTGATGGCGCAGCGTCAGATGCACGGTGTCCCCCGGGCCGGCCACGGCAGCGACATCGACGACGTCGCCCAGCACCGGAAGCAGCACGGACAGTGCGTGCGGGCCGACGTCCCACAGTGCTCCCCTCTCCTTCCGCCATGGCGACGCCGCGTACGGGGAGTCGGCTCCGCCGAAGACCGGGGAGAGCCAGTCGGCACGGCCCAGCAGCCAGTCACCGGTCGCGGCCTGCGCGTCGATCCAGTCGGCGGTGGTGGGGCTGAACCGCAGCGTGAAGAAGACGACGGAGGCGACGCCGGCCCGCGACGCCGCCGCGTCGACCTCGGCGGCGAGCGCCGGCGTGGTCGCGACGGGCTTGTCCAGCAGCAGGTGGCAGCCGGCCTCGGCGGCGCGTACGGCCAACGGCGCCTG
>KI547040.1:355400-373797 GCA_000497405.1 Streptomycetaceae bacterium MP113-05
TCCGGTGCCGGGCAGGTCGTCGTGCGGCAGCGTCATCGGCATGCCGCCAAGCCTAGGTGCTGCAGTGCCGCGTCAGCCGGGGGTCGCCCGGTGGCGGGGTATCGGGCCGGTGCGGTCGCGGCGCCCGGAAGCCGCACGGAATCGTCCTACCTGGGCTTTCGGGCAACGACGGGGGCAGCAAAGCGGGACGACCTCGGCTGACGCGGCACGAGGCCGGCCTCCCGCCCCGAGACGGGATGAGGGGGTTGCCCCCACCCCCGCCCGGGGCCCGTCACACTTGCGGCGTGCCGCTGCCCGGGCAGACAGCGGCACGCCGCACATGACCGGGCTCCTTCACCCCGGGTTCATCGGCTGTCGGATGTTGCGTCGCCGGTCGCGCCGGTCCACGGTCCGTGTCACCGGCATCGGTCGGTGACGTCACCTGTCGCGGTTACTCCTGGCGGCCACTCCGACGCAGGCCAGCCCCAGCAGGAACGCGAGACCTCCGACGATGCTGTTGTTCCAGATGATGCCCGCGTCGGGACCGTCTCCGACCACCCAGGACGAAACGACGATCCATGCGCCCATCGCGCACATGGCCCAGCTCAGTCCGTACATCCGCTCCGGTGTCACGGTGAATCCGAGTGCCAGCAGGCCGATCGCGATGCCCATGATCAGGGCGTGCGTGGTCAGTGCGGGCTGGCTGCCGGAGTAGTGCACCACCCAGGGGGAGACGGCGAAGTACAGACCGACGAGGAACACCGGCCCGTCGACGAACGCCACATCCCTGCCGTGGAGTACGCGGGAGTACCTCTCCCGCATCTCCGTCGCGTCAGGGTGACCTGCCAGGTCTCCCCGGTGAGACACATCGGCCATCCCACTCGCCTCCTCTTTCCTGTCGCGAGTCCGACCGCGTGTTGTTCAGCCGTGCGGCAGTTACCTGTCGCTCCTTCATTGTGCGCGCCGCGAAGCGCAATGGGTAGATATCACCAGAAAAGGTTGAGTAATGGACTACACCGGCGCCGAGACGGCACCGACAGCAGACCGTGCGGCGGGGTGAGGTCAGCGACCGGAGAAGGAGTCCCGCGGCTCCGCAGGGCGGGGGACGGGGGCCGGCCGGACGGGCCGAGCGGTGCACGCTGCTGCTGTGCGACCCGGCCACCCGGGCCTGCCGGGGTGCTCGCCGTCCTCGCCCAGCTGTACCGCGGCAAGACCCCGGACCGCGACCGAGTTCTCGCCTTCCGCCACTCTGACGCCCTGTCAGACCTCCCTCGGGACAGCACTTAGGCTGGGGCCATGACCACCACACCGACCTCCGGTGCGCGCCGCAGGATGGCCGTCGAGGAGCGACGGCAGCAACTGATCGCCGTCGCACTGGAGCTGTTCAGCAGCCGGGCGCCGGAGGACGTGTCCATCGACGACATCGCGAACGCCGCCGGCATCTCACGGCCGCTCGTCTACCACTACTTCCCGGGCAAGCAGAGCCTCTACCAGGCCGCGGTCCGGATCGCGGCCGACGAGCTCGCGACGCGGTTCGACGAGCCCTACGAGGGCCCGCTCAGCGGACGGCTGCTCCGGGTGATGCACCGGTACTTCGACTTCGTGGCCGACCACGGGCCGGGGTTCTCCGCCCTGTTGCGCGGCGGTACGGCGGTGGGCTCGCCACAGGCGGGTGCCGTGATCGACGAGGTGCGGCAGGCCGCGTACGAACAGGTGTTGTCGCACCTGGGCGTGGACGCGCCCGGGACCCGCCTGGCGCTGGTGGTCCGTTCCTGGGTCGGGCTCGCCGAGACCACTGCACTGACCTGGCTGGACGGCCGTGCGGTGCCACGCCGGGAGCTCGAGGTGCAGTTGGTCCACGACTTCATGGCGCTGGCCGCGGTCACGGCGGTCCACGACGAGGAGACGGCGTCGGTGGTGAAGCGCATCGTCGGCCAGGAGCCGCACGACGGCCCGCTGTCCGACCTCGTCACCGGGCTGCTCGCCCTCCTCCCCCACCCCACGGAAGCCCCCCGCGAGGGCTGAGGCACCTGACCGGGCGGCGGGCGCATTCATGTGCGAGGACCGGGTACACGGGCGTCGGACACGACAGGAACCGGTCGCTTCGGTAGCTCGACCGGCCGCCCCCGTCGTGTCTTCCGAGTCCGGAGACAGAACCGGCAGGGACGCGGCCCCGTCAGAGGGACGGAGTCGCAGCACACGAACGAGAACCTGGGGAAAACGTGATCATACTCGGTGCCATTCTGCTGCTCATCGGCGCGCTGGTGGGCATACCTCTGCTGACGACGGTCGGCGGGGTCCTCCTCGTGGTCGGCGCGGTTCTGCTGCTTCTCGGCAGGACGGGCCGCGCGGTCGGCGGGCGCAAGCACTTCTTCTGAGAGATGCGCGCACCGGCCGATGACGCATTCGGGGCCGGTGGCGAACCGGGCGATCGGCGGGCTCCTCCCTGGAGCGCCGTGACCGAGGGCGGGACGGGCCGCCCGGCAGCAGGGTCTCCGACTGCGCCGGGCGGCCCGGGTCCTGCGGTACCCGCGGCCGAACTCAGCAGTTGCGGGCGCCGGCGTGCAGGGCGAGGGCCGTGTCCGGGCCGAGCGTGGCGCTGAACCAGCCGTCGTCGTCGACCGTCACCCGGTTCCCGCTCTGCACGTCGCAGTAGGTGCCGCCGGGCAGTGCGCTGTCGTAGGTGCGGGTCACCGGCGAGCCCTCGTGGTTGATCACGACGTAGCCCTTGCTGCCGCGGCCGAAGGCGATCAGGTCGTTGCCGTCGTCCCACCAGCCGGTGACGGGCTCACCGCGGGTGGTGTTGCGGAAGGCGACCATCGACTCGATCTCCGGCCAGGCGTGCTGGCACTTCCACCCTCCCTGCCAGCAGGCGTCCACACGCCCGCCGTTGGGCGGCCCCGCGTCCTTGCTGGACCACTCGTAACCGGAGTTGACGTCCGGGGAGCCGTACGGCCAGGCCAGCATGAAGACGTTGGCGAGGGTGTAGTCCGCGCCGCTCTTGTAGTTCAGCGTCTCACCGTTGCGCTCGGTGTCGTGGTTGTCCACGAACACCCCGGCCCTGCCGCTGCCCAGGTAGCCCCAGCCCTCGCCGAAGTTGTTCAGGTAGGCGAGCTTCTCGTTCTCGAAGACCCGTTTGAGGTCCCGGCCGTACTGGAACTCCTGCACGTCGCCGATGCCGAGGTACTCCTCGGGCGTGACCGGCTCACCCGCGCCCCGGATGACCTCCTGCTTGACGTACACCCCCGGATTGCTCAGGCGGGAGGTGATGTTCGCCAGGTCGGCGGCAGGAATGTGCTTCGCGGCATCGACGCGGAAACCGTCCACGCCCAGCGACAGCAGGTCGTTCAGGTAGCCGGCGATCCGGCCCCGCACATAGTCCTCACCGGTGTCCAGGTCGGCGAGGCCCAGCAGCTCGCAGTGCTGCACCTGGTAGCGGTCGCCGTAGTCGCTGATGTCGTCCCGGCAGTCGTCCATGTCCGCACCGGAGTACGTGCCGGGGTAGTCGTAGTGCGTGTACGACGAGCCGCCGGTGCCGGTTCCGGAGCCGGCCGTCATGTGGTTCACGACCGCGTCCACGACGACCTTGACGCCCGCGCCGTGGCAGGCGTCCACCATGTTCCGGAACTGCGCCCGGTCGCCGAGCCGCCCGGCGATCCGATAGCTGACCGGCTGGTACGACGTCCACCACTGACCGCCCTGGATGTGCTCCTGCGGCGGCGAGACCTGCACGTACCCGTAGCCGGCCGGGCCGAGGGTGTTCGTGCACTCACGAGCGATGGAGTCGAAGTCCCACTCGAAGAGGACGGCTGTGACGTCCTTGCCTCCGGGCGGGGCTGCCTGTGCGGTGGGGGCGGACGAGACGGTCAGCAGTCCCGCGACGGTTGCGACCGTCGCGAGTGCGGCCCCTGTGGTCCTTCTGATGGCCACGATGCCTCCTGGATCGGGGGGGTCCCTCCCGGGCCGAACGCCGAGAAGGGTGGGAGCCGCCTCAGAGACCACGCGCCGTTGCCCGCAAGGCGGTTGCACTCCGGTTCCGGTGAACCGGCCCGGCCGGCCGAGCGCGTGGGCCCGATGCGGCGGACCCCGGCCGACCGGACCGGACGCGAAGGAACGTAACAGCTTGCTGAAACTTGCGGAAGTCCTTGCGTGAGCGATGCCGGGATCGGGCCGTCAGGTGCGTACGGGTGTCCTGAGGCGAAGCCGTCGATGGCCCCCGCGAGGAGAGTGCCCGCCCGGAGGACGTGCCGAGCGAGGACCACGAGAACGCCCGCCGTCGTGCCGGCATCCTGGGCTGAGCGGCGGCGCAGCGAAACCGGCCGGAGCGACTACCCACTTCCCCGCTGCTCACCCGCACTCCGCCGATCAAGCTGGCCGAACTCCTGGAACCGGCCCGCACCGGTGTCGGGGCGAAGGGCGTGGGCTCCACCATGCAGTACGGCACAAGGGACGGAACAAACCGTTCCGCAGAACAGGAAGGCGGCACGGGATGCAGCGGTGGAAGGTCCCGATGCAGGTCGCGGTGGGGGTGCTGCTGGTCGCAATGACCGTTGCGGTGCTGCTCACCACGGAGCTGAACAGCACGGCGGCCAAGGGTGCGCTGAGCGGCATCGGCATGGGGTTCGCGGGGCTGCTCTACGGGGTCTACTACGACCGCAAGCAGGCTGCCGCACGCGCCAAGGAGGAGTGACCCGCAGGAGCGGCCCCGCTCAGCGGGTCAGGTCCAGCTCGGCGGCGACCGTCTTGCCGACCGGCAGCCGGTCCAGAACCTCCCACCGGTCGGCCAGCGCCTCGACCAGGTGCAGGCCGCGCCCGCTCTCGGCGTACGGGTCCGGGGCGGGGAGTCCACCCGGCTGCGGCGGTCGGCGTTCGTCGCGGGCATCCGTCATCTCGACGCGGAGCGTGCCGCAGGCGAGGACGAGCCGCAGCTCGAAGTCCCGGCCGGGCACGCGCCCGTGGGTGACGGCGTTCACCGCCAGCTCCGCGACGACGAGCGCGGCGGCGTCGGACACCGCGGTGCCGTGCGGGTGGCCCCAGCGCTCCAGTTGATGCAGCGCCAGGTGCCGCGCGAGGCGCGCCCCGAGCCGCGTGGAGCTGAACCGCTGCGTGAACAGGCGCACGGCGCCGGCGCCCTCGGGGGCGGAAGTCGATCGCATGGACCCACTCTGACCTGCACGGACGCCTGATTTCCAGCCTGCGCCTGCGTACGCCGGGCCGCCGTACGCAGGCCCGGGGCGGCACGTACGCGCCGCCCTTCAGTAGGCCACGATCCCCCGCGCCGCGAGGAGTTCGACCGCATCCGGCACCGCCAGGACCGCGGAGTCGCAGACGCCGTCGATACGCCGAAGGTTCGGCAGCAGGTCCAGGTCGTCCAGCGAACGGACGTCGAACACGTCGTCCTCGCCGTCCCAGACGGGCGCGCACTCCTGGTAGACCTGCAGACCACCGTCGACGCACAACGCCTCGACCTTCGCCAGCAGGTCGTCCGGTATCCGCAGCGCCGCGAAGTACGCCCTCGACTCGTCCAGCACGGTGAACGCAAGGTCGTTGTCGAACACCCAGCCCTGCACGTCCATGACCCCGCGCTCCCGCATGCGGTCGGCGATACGAAACTGCGGGGTGAGCAACCCGCTCCCGTACATGAGCTGTTCGACCACCAGCAGTTTGAAGTTGAAGTCGCGGAAGACGGCCATGCGCAGAGCATTCCACTCGTCCTGCTCCCCCGGCCGGCCGCCCCACCACGTGCGCGTACGCGCCGGGAGCGTACGCGCACCAGGAGCGGCGGTACGCGTTGAACACCGTGACGATCCGTCAGGATGGTTGGCGTGCTGCGGGAGGTGGCCGGAATGGGCGAGGGCAGGAACGGCAGGGAGAGCGCGGGCGGCGAACCGGAGGCATCCGACAGCCTCCGCACCTTCGGTGCCGTCGTCCAGGCACTCCGCGAGCATGCGGGGCTGAGCCGCGACGAGTTCGCACCCCTGGTGCAGTACTCACGGCACACGGTGGCGTCCGTCGAGCAGGGCCGCCGGATGCCGGATGCGTCGTTCGTCGAGTGCGCGGAGGAGGCGTTGGGCAACACGGGGGTGCTCCGCAAGGCAGCCCGGCACCTCTCCCGCCAGTCCGGCCTGGCCAGCTGGTTCCGCCAGTGGGCCCGCCTGGAGGCGGAGGCCGTCAGCCTCTACACCTACGAGTGCCGCCTGATCCCGGGCCTCCTCCAGACCGAGGCATACGCGCGCACGCTGTTCACTCACCAGTTGCCACCACTTGGGGATGCCCAGATCGAAGCGCAGTTGACCGCTCGAACGGAACGGCAACGATTGTTGTGGGAGCGCCCCAACACGACGTTCAGCTTCATCCTCGAGCAGCAGGTATTCACACGCAGGACGGGTGGCGCGGATGTCACGCGTGCCGCCATCGACCACGTGCTCGACGCCTCGCATCTGCGCAACGTCGAGATGCAGGTCATGCCCGACGTCCGTGAAACACACGCAGGCCTCGACGGCCCCATCCAACTCCTCGAAGCGCCGGACAACCGCTGGTATTCCTACGGCGAAGGCCAGCGTGGCGGGATCCTGCACTCTGACTCCCGGGAGGTCAGCATTCTGCAGAGCAGGTATGCCAGGATGCGGTCGCAGGCCCTGCCGCTCGATGACTCCCGGGGTCTGCTGCAGCAGATGCGAGGAGAGCTATGAATGCGTCCGAACTGCAGTCGGCAAAGAGCAGCTACAGCAGCAGTGGCGACGGCACCGAAGTGGCCCTCATCTGGCGCAAGTCCAGTCACAGCAGCGGTGGCGACGGCGACTGTGTCGAGGTGGCGACGTGCCCCGGCGCTGTTCACGTACGCGACTCCAAGCACCCCGGTGGTCCTCAGCTCGCCCTCTCCCCCAGCGCCTGGCGCTCCTTCCTCCTCCTCACCGCGCAGGCGGGATGACGTCGCCGCCTGCCCCGGCATTCGAGTCCTGGGCCCGCATCGACGCGTGGCTCGCGGCCAACGCGCCGGCCAGCATGGCCCGGCTCCGTCCCGGCGCGGAACCCGCCGCCCTGGCCGCCGCCGAGCAGGCCCTCGGCATGCCGCTGCCCGCCGACCTCGCTGCCTCGCTCGCCTGCCACGACGGCAGCGACCCGGGGTCCGGCGTGCTGCCGTTCCGCGTGGACCTGCTGTCGGCCGAGGGGCTCGCCGAGCAGTGGGAGCTGTGGAACGCGGTCTCCACCGAGTTCGACGAGGGCGAGGAACCGTGGGGAATGATCGCCGGCCAGCGCCACTGGCACCGCCTGTGGGTGCCCGTCACGATCTTCCAAGGTGACCTTGAGTGTCTCGACATGCGACCCGGTCCCGGCCAGGGCCGCATGGGCGTGGTGCCGCACGACGCTCCCGCAAACTTCGACGGTTCCTCGGCCTGGCCGTCGCTCGGCACCTACCTGGAGGCGTTCGCCGACGTGCTGACCACCGGCCGCATGCCGGACCCGCCCCCGTTCGACCGGCCCCACGCCACCCCCACCGGCGAACTCAGCTGGGGATGACCTGCGTGAACGCGCGGCGGTGCAGTGTGCCGCAGCCACACGAGCGGCTGCGTCCGTCCACGGTCTACCTGCTGTGCACGATCTGGATCAGGTTGCCGCAGGTGTCGTCGAAGATGGCGGTGGTGACGGGACCCATCTCCAGCGGTTCCTGGGTGAACTGCACTCCGAGCTCGCGCAGCCGGTCGGCTTCCGCCGGTACGTCGTCCACGGCGAAGGAGGTGGCCGGGATGCCGTCCTGGACCAGCGCGGTCTTGAACGGCTGCACCGCGGGGTGGCCGGAGGGCTCCAGCAGCAGTTCGGTCCCGTCGGGCTCTTCGGGTGAGACCACGGTCAGCCAGCGGTCGTCGCCGAGCGGCACATCGTGCTTCTTCACGAAACCCAGCACCTCGGTGTGACTCCTCCACCCCGTAAACGGGGTGGCTTCTCGCTATGCCTGGTTGGCGTCGCGACGGACCAGCCCGGCCCGTAGAACGTTGGTTGCTCCAACGACGTCGGCGTGTGCAACGAGGCCGCACGCCGTACATCTGAACTTCTCCTGGGTGGGCCGGTTCTCCTTCGCAGTGTGCCCGCATTCGGGGCAGGTGCGGGAGGTGTTGCGGGGGTCCACGGCGATCACTTCCCGCCCGGCGCTTTCAGCCTTGGAGTTCAGGATCGCGAGGAACACCCCCCAACCGGCGTCGGCGATCGAACGGTTCAGCCCGGCCTTACTCGCGGCCCCGTTGGGCAAGAAGCTGCCCGGCTGCTCGGGGTCCGGCTTGGGCGCGGGGGCCTTGCTCATGTTGCGGATCTTGAGATCTTCGTGTGCGATGACGTCGTGCCTGCGGACCAGGGTGAGCGCGGTCTTGTGCGCGTGGTCGAGCCGCTGACGCCGCACCTTGCCGTGCAGAGCCGCGACCCGTTCCACGGCCCGCTGATGATTGGCGGTGCGGTTCTTGGCCTTGCGGCGCGGGTAGCGGCTCAGCGCCCGTTGCGCGGCCTCGAGTTTCGCGGCGGCCCTGCGGGCGCGGCGCGGGTTGGGGACGTGCTCACCGCCCGAGGTGGTGAGGAACGAAGCGATGCCGAGGTCGACACCGACCACGCTGCCCGCCTTGGGTAGCGGCTCGGGCTGGGTCTGCTCGGCGGTCAGCACGACGAACCACTTGCGGCCCTCGCGCTTCACCGAGACAGTCTTGACCTTGCCGACCACGGCGCGGTGCTGGTTGACCTTGACGTGCCCGACACCCTGGAAGCGGACACGGGTGACAGGGTCGTGAGGGGTGGAGTCCCACCGGCAGCCGTCGCCGTCTTTCGGGAAGTTCACCGTGTCGAACCAGTTCACCCCCCGAAACCTCGGGTAGCCCGGAGCCTCACCGGCCTTGACCCGTCGGAAGAATGCCTGAAACGCCTTGTCCAGCCGCCTAAGCGTGGCCTGCTGGCTGGAGAAGGACCAGCGGCCCTGCCGTTCGGGGTCGAAGGCCCGGATGTCCTTGAGCTGTCCGGACTGCTGCCCGTACTTCACGCTCGTCTTCGAGGGGTGCCGCCAGGCTTCGCGGCGTTCCTGCAAGGCCCCGTTGTAGAGGGAGCAGTGATCGCGCAGCATCTCGCCCAGCGCGGCTTGCTGGCCCACGGTGGGCCGCATGAGGAACTTGTATGCACGGATCATCCAGCCCACCCCCTTCGGGTCGAGTTCCTCGATCCTACTGCATTTGGTGTATGTCACCACGTTGGGAACCAAATACCGATATCCGCCGGGGTCGTCACGTCGTCTACGACCTGCATGCGCATTTGGTATTCGTGACCAAGTACCGGCGTGGAGTCTTCGACGACGACATGCTGACGCGCTGCGAAGAGATCATGCGGAACGTCTGCACCGATTTCGGTGCCGAGCTGATCGAGTTCAACGGCGAAGAGGATCACGTACACCTCCTGGTGCACTACCCGCCGAAGGTCGCCCTGTCGGCCCTGGTGAACTCACTCAAGGGCGTGTCCTCCCGCTACCTGCGGAAGGAGTTCACCGGCCGCGTCAACCGCTTCATCATGCACGGCCGGTTCTGGTCCGGCTCCTACTTCGCCGGATCATGCGGCGGGGCACCGCTGTCGATCGTCCGCCACTACATCGAGCAGCAGAAACACCCGTCGTAGCCTGCGGGTCAGAGCAGTCCTGAGATCGGATTCCCTCCCCGCCTGAAGGCGGGGATTCCCTCCGAAGAGAGGGATGGATCTTCACGGGGTGGCCTCCGGTGTATCGGGCCTGAGCCATCGAGTGACGATGTGCTGCAGGGGTTCGGTGTTCAGGTCGTGGAACTTGTAACGGCCCTGGCGCCGCGACCGGACGAGGCCGGCGGCTTCAAGTACGGCCAGGTGCTGACTGATCGCCTGGCGGGACAGCCCCAGGCCGTGCTTCGTCACCAGCCGTGTGCAGATCTCGAACAGCGTCTGGCCGTCCCGTTCCACCAGCTCGTCAAGGATGCGCCGACGCGTGGGGTCGGCCAGCGCCTTGAAGACATCCTCCGCCATGCCCCCACCATATGCAAGTACCCACTTGCCTATCAATCCGCCGGCGCACGCGTCGCCGCCCCGGCCCCGGCCACCGCTCCACGCGGGGAACACTCCGGTGGGCGGTCTCGTTCCACTTCAGGTCCCTGCTCCGAGCCGTGAATCGAGGGAGTACCTTGCCCGACACCTCGTCCACCGTCGCCTCGCCCCCTCTCCCGCCGTTCGCCACCCAGGCAGAACGCCTGATCGAGCTCGGGGTGCACCGGCTCGCGCGGATACCCGCCGACGACCTGCGCACCTTCGCCGAGCACGCCGGCCGAGGAGACGGCGACGCCCTGCTCGCCGTCCATCCGGACCGCGCTCCCGCCTCCGCCCTCGCGCCACTGCTCCGCCGCGCCGGCAAGCCCGGCTTCGTCGTCACCGACATGACGGACGTCGACGACTTCGCCCCCCACACGGTCGACGTGCCCGAATCCCCCCTCTACCTCCTCAACGGCCTCGACCGCGGCGACCACATGGCCGACTGGAGTCCCGACGAGGCACTGCCCGCCCTCCTCGAGGAGGACCGCACGCCTCTGCTGCTCGCCGAAGGCATCCACTGGGTGCTCCAGCAGCCGGCGGCCCTCGAGCGCAACCACTGCTTCATGACCATCGGCTCCAGACTGCGGAAGGCGAACGGCGCCCTGGACGCCCGCACCCCGGCACTCTGGATCAGCAACGGCACCGGGCGGGACGGCCGGGAGCGACGCGACGCCCCGAAGGTCGGCTGGTGCTGGTGGGGCAACCGCCACACCTGGCTGGGGTTTGCCTCCGCCACGGGCCGCCGGAGCCGGTAGCCGGCTCCAGAGCTGTTCGAGTGGGCGGGATCCTCAGTCGGCGGCGGCCATGAAAGGGCACACGGGTTCCCGATGATTCCGCGCCGTGGCATCGGTCTACCTGTCGACAGACCGACCGGATGCACACGGCGACAGGAGCGCGTGCCGCCGGCCACCGCCAGGAAGGGAGTACGGGCCATGTCCCTCGCTCGCGTGCAGAACTTCTCCGTCTCGCTCGACGGATTCGCCACCGGCGAGGGCCAAAGCCTTGAGGCACCGTTCGGCCATGCCGGCGAGCGGCTGCACGAGTGGATGTTCGCCACCCGGTGGGGCGGCGCGATGTTCGGCCGGACGGGTGGGACCCGGGGCGTCGACGACGCCTTCTCACGGCTGTTCACCGACGGGATCGGTGCCGAGATCATGGGGGCCGGGAAGTTCGGCCCGCCCGGCTGGCAGGACGACCCGGAGTGGAAGGGCTGGTGGGGGGCGGACCCGCCCTTCCACACACCGGTCTTCGTCCTCACCCACCACCCTCGCCCGTCGATCGGGATGGAGGGTGGCACGACCTTCCACTTCCTCGACGCTTCGCCTGCCGAGGCACTCGCGACGGCGCGCGAGGCCGCAGGAGGCCGGGACGTACGCCTCGGCGGGGGACCCACCATGCTCCGCGCCTTCCTCGCCGCCGGTCTTGTCGACCACATGCACATGGTGATGGTTCCGATCCTGCTCGGCCGCGGCGTACGCCTCTGGGACGGCCTCGAAGGGCTCGAGAAGGACTACGAGATCGAAATGACCTCTTCACCCGGCGGAGTCACCCACCTGACGTTCACCCGCGCGGGTCTCTGAGCCGGGCGGGCGTCCACTGCTCCGGGACGACTGCACGTGGAGGCACCTCTCTGTCGGAGCTTCAACAGGACTCTGTCGAGGGGACGTGGGCGGTGGAAGGGCCGTCCCGGCGGCATGGACCTGGACGATGCCCATAAGGTGTCGTAGGTGGTCGGAGGGCTCGACGCCGGGGCCCGGGGTGGCGCACGGATCGCTGACTCCTTGTGGTCCGAGGGAGCCGAATGGCACCGTGCAGCGTGACGGGGAGCGAGGCATGCAACCACCAGAGGAACCGCGCGGCGGCCGCGGTGCGGACGAGCACGGGTTCGACGCCTTCTACGCCGCGAGCGTCGGCCGGCTCATCGGCCAGTTGTACGCGATGACGGGCGACCTCGCCGAGGCGCAGGATGTGGTCCAGGAAGCCTTCGTCCGGGCCTGGGAACGCCGGGCCGAACTGGACTTGAACGGTGCCCCCGAGGCGTGGGTGCGTACGGTGGCCTGGCGGCTGGCTGTCAGCCGGTGGCGACGGGTGCGCACCGCGCTCGCCTTCGCCCGGCGGCAGGGCCCGCCGATCACGGTTCCGCCACCCGAACCACATCATGTGCTGCTGGTCCAGGCGCTGCGGCAGATCCCTGAGGCCCAACGACGGGCCGTGGTGCTCCACCATCTCTGCGATCTGACGGTCGAACAGGTGGCTGCCGAGGCCGACTGCCCCGTCGGTACGGTCAAGGCACGACTGAGCCGGGGTCGGGCGGCATTGGCACGGCTGCTGGCCGAGACCGAGCTGGATCCGCGGACGACCCCACTGCCGGAGGTGCGTCATGGCTGACCGAACCGGGCTGGAGGACTACCTGTCCGAACTTGCCGAGTCAGGTCGGCGGCACGCGGCGCCGCTTGCCGCAGAGCGGATCCGGGCCCGCGGTGAGCAGCGTCGGCGCCGCAAGCGGGCCGCCCTGGCGTCCGGCGGCGTGCTGCTGGCCGCGGCTCTGGCCGTGGGCGGTCTGTCCCTGTCCCGGACCAACCTGGGGCCCGAGCCGCCCGCTGTCGTTCCGACGCCGACCGCTTCGCTGTTCGTGCCGCCGGCACCCGCTCCGGGCGAGGAGTACGCCAGCGAGCTGGGCTACGTCTACGGCGCGGTGGCGAAAGGCGACACGGTGCGGGTCACCGTCGAGCAGCTCCGCACCGTGCGGGGAGCCGCGACACCCGTGGGCGTCGTGCACAAGCTGACCCTGCCGCGGAGGACGCTGGTCGAAGCACGGCAGCTGACCGGCGGGAACCCGTCGGACGTGCAACTGGGCCGGCTGGTGGGCGAACTGGCTGCCGGGCCGCAGTGGGTCTTCGCGATCGACTACGACGGCGAGGGCCGGGTGCACTCGCTGCGGGAGGCGTACTGGCTCTCCGAGTGAGCGGCGAGGAGAGACCCGCCCCGGCCGGCCGGGGCGGCAAAGAAGACGGGCCGGGATGCAACCCGAGGGGTGGGGTGGCGCGTAGAGGCCATGTACCCAGAACACACCCGATCCTTGGGGGACCTTGACCATGCGCGTCTCACACCGCCGTGCCACCGTGTGCTGCCTCACCGCTCTCTCCTTCAGCCTTGTGGCCCTGACCGGTTGCAGCAGTGCGGGCGACGGGCAGGCGGACGCCACCGCACCCGCGACATCGGCGACGTCTTCCGCGTCGGCCGACGAGGCGGCCCCGACCACCGCGCCGGACGGCGGTGCGGACCCGGACGGCACCGCGTCGTCGGCGGGTGCGGCCCCCTGGGCCGGCACCAAGCAGTTCGTGCAGATCGACGACGCCCGGACCGACGACGGACGGACGTACCTGTCGGTGCGGACCGCCGAGAAGAATCCCCACCCCCGGTTCGACGCGTGGGTGATCACCCCGGGCGAGGGGCCCTACACCGAGGTGCCCATGGCCGAGGACGTCAAGGTGCTCCTGTCGGTGCCGCTCGGCGACGAGCAGCGCGCCGCGTCCTACTCCCAGGCCGAGTTCGTCAGCCGGCTGACGGCCCGGTCGGACTCCCCCCGCCAGCTCCTCGGGTTCGACCTGAGTTTCGACGGAGAGGGCCGGGTGACCAGGCTGAAGTCGCTGCCCACGCCCTGAACGCTCGGGCCGGGACCTCGTTCAGCGCTCGCCCGCCATGCCAGGCGGCGACTGTTCGGTTGAGGTTGTCGGGACGCCCGCCCCGGAGGCCCCGGGGCGGGCGGGACACGGGTGTGGAGGGTGCGGGTCACGGGGCGTCCGGCGCCGCGCCCGTGGAGCCCCGGACGACCAGTTCCGGCTGGAAGACGAACTCGGTGCGGGGCACGGGGCTGGCGCCGATCTCCTCCAGGAGGGCGTGGACGGCGGCGTTCGACATGGCGCGCACGGGTTGGCGGACCGTGGTCAGGGGCGGGTCGGTGAAGGCGTTGAGGCGGGAGTCGTCGTAGCCGACGACGGAGACGGACCCCGGCACGGACAGGCCGCGCTGACGGGCGGCGCGGATCGCGCCGAGGGCCATCAGGTCGCTGCCGCAGACGATGCCGGTGCAGCCGTCGTCCAGCAAGGCGCCGGCTGCCGCGTGGCCGCCCTCGACGGTGAAGAGGGTGTGCTGGACTGCCCCGGTCACCCCCTCGGTCGAGGCGAGGGCGGCGGTGAAGCCCTCGGCCTTGCGCAGGGAGGGCACGAAACGAGCGGGGCCGACGGCTAGGCCGAGGCGGCGGTGGCCCAGGTCGGCCAGGTGCCGGACGGCCATTCTCGCCGCCGCCCGGTCGTCGGGTGAGACGAACGGCGCGTGGACCCGCTCGTTGTAGCCGTTGATCAGCACGTACGGCACACCGCGTCCGGTGAGGCGCGCGTACCGCTCGGGGTCGGCGGAGAGGTCTGCGTGCAGGCCGGAGAGGAAGATGATGCCGGTGACGCCGCGTTCGACGAGCTGGTCGACCAGTTCGTCCTCCGTGGCGCCGCCCGGCGTCTGCGTGCCGAGCACCGGCGTGTAGCCGTAGCCGCTCAGCGCCTGCTCGATGACCTGTGCGAAGGCCGGAAAGATCGGGTTGGTCAGCTCCGGGATGACCAGCCCGACGAGCCCGGCGCTGCGCCGCCGCAGCCGCACCGGGCGTTCGTAGCCGAGGACGTCCAGTGCGGCCAGCACCTTCTGCCGGGTGGCGGCGGCGACGCCGGACCTGCCGTTGAGGACCCGGCTGACCGTCGCCTCGCTGACCTCGGCCTGGAGGGCAAGGTCGGCGAGGCGTGCGGCGGTCGGCAGCCTCGTCATGCGGCGGACCACCACACGGTCGTGTCGGCGGGGAGGGTCGTGACGTCGGCGGGCGTGCCGGGGCGGCTGGAGAGGAGCTGCCGCCCGGGAAGTGCGGGCAGCTCGACGGGCGCGGCCGAAGTGTTGGCGGTGCAGACGAAGTCGCCGCGACGGAGGGCGAGGACGCCGTCGGGGGCGGGCAGCCACTGAACCGCGTCGCCGGCGCCCAGGCCGGGGTGGTCGCGGCGAATGTGCAGCGCCGTGCGGTACAGCTCCAGCGTGGAGGCCGGGTCACCGGTCTGGGCCTCGACGCTCAGGCCGCCCCAGTTGCGCGGCTGCGGCAGCCAGGCACCACCGTCGCCGAATCCGTACGAGGTGCCGCCCGCGGACCACGGCATCGGGACGCGGCAGCCGTCGCGCAGCCCGTCCTGGCCGTCGGACTTGAAGAACGACGGGTCCTGCCGCGCCTCGTCCGGGAGGTCGGTGACCTCGGGGAGGCCGAGTTCCTCGCCCTGGTAGACGTACGCGGAGCCGGGGAGGGCCAGCATCAGCAGGGTGGCGGCTCGGGCACGGTCCAGGTCGCCGCCGAGACGGGTGCGGTGGCGGACGACGTCGTGGTTGGACAGCACCCAGGTGGTGGCGGCGCCCACCGGCCGCATGGAGTCGAGGGACTCGTCGATGACGCGGCGCAGCGCGGTCGCGTCCCAGCCGGCGTCGAGGTAGTGGAAGTTGAACGCCTGGTGGAGCTCGTCGGCGCGCAGGTAGAGGGCGGTGCGGTCGGCGCTGGGCGTCCATGCCTCGGCGACGCCGATGCGGTCGCCGCCGTACTCGTCGAGGATCTTCCGCCAGTCGCGGTAGATCTCGTGCACGCCGTCCTGGTCGAAGAACGGCAGTACCTGGTTGCCGAGGAGCTTGAGCTGTTCGCCGTGGCCCATGTCGGGGAGGCCGTCGGCCTTGACCATGCCGTGCGCCACGTCGATGCGGAAGCCGTCGACGCCAAGGTCGAGCCAGAAGCGCAGCACGGTGCGGAACTCGTCGCGCACGGCCGGGCAGTCCCAGTTGAAGTCGGGCTGCTCGGGTGCGAAGAGGTGCAGGTACCACTCGCCGTGGCTGCCGTCGGGGTTCTTCGTGCGGGTCCAGGCGGGGCCGCCGAAGAGGGACTCCCAGTCGTTCGGGGGCTCTTCGCCGTGCGCGCCCTTGCCGGGGCGGAAGTGGTAGCGGGCGCGTGCGGGCGTGCCGGGGCCCTCGCGCAGGGCGCGCTGGAACCACTCGTGCTGGTCGGACGAATGGTTGGGGACCAGGTCGACGATGACCCGGAGATTCAGGTCGTGGGCGTCGCGGATGAGCGCCTCGGCGTCGGCGAGGTCGCCGAACATCGGGTCGATGACGCGGTAGTCGGCGACGTCGTAGCCGGCGTCGGCCTGCGGGGAGGCGTAGAAGGGGCTGAGCCAGACGGCGTCGACGCCCAGGCGGGCGAGGTAGGGCAGCCGTTGCCGGACGCCGGCGAGGTCGCCCATGCCGTCGGCGTTGCCGTCGGCGAACGAGCGCGGATAGACCTGGTAGATGACGGCGTCGCGCCACCAGCCCGGGCGGCTCTCGGCGCCGCCCGGTGCACGGCCGGTGGGGTCGGTGGTCGTGGCCGGTGAGAGCTGGGTCATTTCTTCCCTGTGGTGAGGAGTGGACCGTCGTGGGGTCGGGTGCAGCCGTATCAGGAGCCGTGCGTCAGGACTTGACCGCGCCTGCGGTCACGCCGGAGACGAGGTAGCGCTGTGCGAATCCGAAGACGACGGCCGCGGGGACGGCGATGATGACGGCGGCTGCGGTCATCGAGCCCCAGTCGGCGCCGTACTGGTTGACGAAGGTCTGCAGGCCGCCGGCGAGCGTCATGTTGGGTTCGCCGGTCATGAACGCGGTGGCGTAGGCGACCTCGGCCCAGGCGGTGACGAAGGTGTAGAAGCCGGTGACGGCGAGGCCGGGCTTGGCCAGCGGCAGGATGAGCCGCCAGAAGGTGCCGAACGGCGAGAGGCCGTCGACCCGTCCGCTTTCGTCGATGGAGACGGGAACGGTGTCGAAGAAGCCCTTCATCATCCAGGCGCAGAACGGCACGGCGATGGTCAGGTAGGTGATGATCAGGCCGGCCGGCTGGTTGAGCAGGCCGAGCGTGGCCATGGTGTTGTACAGCGGCACGATCAGCACCGCCATGGGGAACATCTGCGTGACGAGCAGGGTCCAGAGCAGCGGCCGCATGCCGGGAAAGCGGAAGCGGCTGAGCGCGTAGCCGGTGGTGGAGGCGATGAACACGCCGATCACGGTGGTGCCGAGGACGACGACCAGCGAGTTGCCGAACCAGTCCAGGAAGTGGGTGTCGACCAGGACGTGGTCGTAGTTCTGCACGGTGAAGTCCTGCACCAGAGCGGTGCTGAAGGCCTGGTTCTTCGGCTTGAAGGACGTCACCAGCAGCCACAGCGGCGGGAACAGCGCGATCGCCGTGCCGAGCAGCAGGCCCGCGTGGAGGCCGGCGGAGGCCAGCGGGCTCCTCTTGTGGGTGCGCACGGTCACCACACCTCTCCCTGTTTGCGCAGCGTTCGGCGGTAGAAGACGGTGAAGACCGAGAGCAGCAGCAGGATCAGCACGCCCCAGGCGGCGGAGGTCGCGAAGTCGCGCGGGCTGTTCATGAACGACAACCGGTAGGCGTACGTCACGAGGATCTCGGTGGAGTCGCCCGGCCCGCCGCGGGTGAGCAGGAAGATGACCGGGAACATGTTGAACGTCCAGATGGTGCTGAGCAGGATCACCGTGCTGCTCACCGAACGGACGCCGGGCAACGTGATGTGGGTGAACCGCTGCCACGGGGAGGCCCCGTCCATCTCGGCGGCCTCGTACAGTTCGCCGGGGATGGACTGCAGGGCACCCAGCATGGCGACGATCATGAAGGGGACGCCGAGCCAGACGTTGACGGCGATGACGGCGAGCTTGGCCCAGGTGGGGTCGCTCAGCCAGGGCACGGCGTCGATGCCGCCGCCTTCGATGATCTTGTTGAGGATGCCGTACTTCTCGTTGTAGAGCATCCGCCAGGCGAAGACGGAGACGAACGCCGGCACGCCCCAGGGGACGATCATCGCGATACGGTAGAAGGTGCGGCCCCTGATCTGCCGGTTGAGCATGTTGGCGAGGGTCAGGCCGAGCAGGAAGGTGACGCTGACGCACCCGACGGTCCACAGCAGCGTCCAGCCCAGGCGGCTCCAGAAGACGGGGCCGGTGACGATGTCGACGTAGTTGTCGAGGCCGACGAACTCGTACGTCGCGGGGATGACGTTGACGCCGATGTGCCGTTCGACGTTGGCCTCGTCGGCGTCGGTGAGCGAGAGGTAGAGGCCGCGCCCGAGCGGGTAGCCGACGATCACCGCGATGACGGTGACCACGGGGGCGACCATCGTCCAGGCGTACCAGTGACGGGCCACGGCCCGGCGCAGCGGCCCCGGGGCCCTGCCGCCGGTCGCTTTCGACGTGTGCTTCGCCGGCGTGCGGTCACGGCCGCGGGCGGGAG
>KI547040.1:373936-388938 GCA_000497405.1 Streptomycetaceae bacterium MP113-05
CGGCCGTGACCGCCGACCGGCCGGTGTCCACAGCCATGGGTCTGCTCAGCCTCTACTTGTAGTCCTCGAGCAGCTCGGCGAACGCGTCGCCGGTCTCCTGCGCGGCGTTCTTCGGGCTGGTGTCTCCGAAGAGCACCTCGTTCATGTGCACGCGAACGGGCTCGAAGAGCGAGTTGGCCTCCGGGATCCACGGGCGCTGATGGGCCTTGTCGACGGCCGGCTTGAAGAACTGCACCATCTTGTCGTCCTGCACCGACGGCTCCTCGTAGACGGAGGCGCGGGTGGGCAGCAGGCTGAGCTCCTCGGTGGTGCGCTTCTGCACCTCGGCGGAGGACATGTACCTGGCGAACTCGTGAGCGGCGTCGAGGTTGGCGGAGCCGGCGTAGACGGAGAGGTTCCAGCCGCCCTGCGGGACGCCCTGGGCCTTGCTGCCGGCCGGGACGGCGGCGACGCCGAGGTTCGCGGAGTCCTCGAACGCCTTGCCCTCCAGAGCGCCCGCGATGTCCCACGGTCCGTCGATCATCATGGCGACGTCGCCGTCCTGGAAGGCCTTGAGGCCGTTCTCCTGGCCGCCGGTGGCGTCGCTGACGGCGGCACCGGAGTCGATCAGGTCCTTCATGGTGGCGAGGGCGCGGGCACCGGCGCCGTCGTCGATGGTGATCTTCTTGTTCTTCGCGTCGACCAGGTCGCCGCCCTCGCCGTAGAGGTAGGGCAGGAACCAGTAGGGGTCGTCGCCGCGCAGGTAGAAGCCCTTGGCCTCGGTCTTCTGCTCGATGGTCCCGGAGACCTTCTTCAGCTCGTCGAAGGTCTTGGGCACCTCGACGCCGGCCTTCTCCAGCAGCTCCCTGTTGTAGAAGAGGCCGAGCGTGTCGGTGACCTGCGGCAGGGCGTACGTCTTGCCCTCGAACCTCGTGCTGCCCATGGGGGCGTCGAGGTAGTCGTCGGTGTTCGCGAGCGCCGGGGTGCCGTCGAGCGGCGCGAGGTACCCGAGGTTGGCGAAGTCGGCGACCCAGGCCACCTCTGTGCGCATCACGTCGGGGGCGCCGGAGTTGCCGCCCGCCGCGTTCTTGAACTTGGCGTTGGCGTCGCCGAAGTTGACGTGCACGTACTTCACGTCGACCTCGGGGTGCTTCTTCTCGAAGTCCTCGGCGATCTTCTTGTAGGTGCCCTTCTCGGCGTCGTTCGAGGTGTCCCAGTAGGTGACGGTGCCGGTGATCTCCCCGTCCGAACCCTTCGCGCTGTCACTGCCGTCGCTGCCGCAAGCCGTTGCCGCAAGCGCGAGCACCGCGACCAGCGCAGTGGCCCCTATGCCACGCCGCATCTCGTTCCTCCCATGGTGGATACCCCCGGTCACCTCCCTGGGCGCCCGGCTGCGGAGGAACGTAACAGTGTGCAAGAACTTGCGAAAGACCTTGCGGGCGTTTTCCGCAAACCCGTGATGCGGGCGTTGTGTACGCAGGGGCGGCGGGAGCCGTCCTGGGATCCCCGGGACGCTGCCGGTACAGTTCCGGAGCGTGACCGCACGACTAGCTGACATCGCAGTCCAGGCGGGAGTCAGCGAGGCCACGGTCAGCCGGGTGCTCAACGGCAAGCCGGGGGTCTCCGCAGCCACCCGCGAGTCCGTTCTCGCCGCTCTCGACGTGCTCGGGTACGAACGTCCGGTGCGGCTGCGGCAGCGCAGCGCCGGCCTGGTCGGGCTGATCACCCCGGAGCTGGAGAACCCGATCTTCCCCGCGTTCGCGCAGGTGATCTCGCAGGCGCTGACCCGGCAGGGCTTCACCCCGGTGCTGGCGACCCAGACGCCCGGCGGCTCCACCGAGGACGAGTTGACCGAGATGCTGGTGGACCGGGGGGTCGCCGGCATCATCTTCGTCTCCGGCCTGCACGCCGACACCACCGCCGACCCGCAGCGGTACGAGCGCCTGCGCGGTCAGGGCGTGCCGTTCGTCCTCATCAACGGCTTCTCGCCCACGGTGCGCGCGCCGTTCGTCTCACCGGACGACCGGGCCGCGATGCGGCTCGCCGTCACCCATCTGGTCGCACTCGGCCACCGTTCGGTCGGGCTGGCCGTCGGGCCGCACCGTTTCGTTCCCGTGCAGCGCAAGACGGACGGCTTCCTGCGCGCCGTGGAGGAACAACTGGGCCTCTCGGGAGCCGCGGCCGAGCGGATGATCGCGCAGTCGCTCTACACGCTGGAGGGCGGGCAAGCCGCGGCATCCACCCTGCTGGACCAGGGCTGCACGGCCGTGGTGTGCGCGAGCGACATGATGGCTCTGGGGGCCGTACGAGCCGCGCGGGAACGCGGCCTCGGGGTGCCGTCGCAGGTATCGGTCATCGGTTTCGACGACTCGCCGCTGATCGCGTTCACCGATCCCCCGCTGACGACGATCCGGCAGCCGGTGCAGGCCATGGGGCAGGCAGCGGTGCGGGCACTGCTCGAGGAGGTCTCAGGCACGCCTGCCCCGCACAGCGAGTTCGTCTTCCTGCCGGAGCTGGTGGTTCGCGGCTCGACGGCGGGAGTGCCCGACGGGACCGTCCGGGCCGTCTCTCCCCTACTCCGCACGGGGGAGAAGAGAGCCGAAGACCAGACCGGAGGATGATCGGCGCGGGTACGAAATCTGGCAGACTGTCGTCCCATGGGGGCATCGGCAGCGAAGGTCAGCGTCACCCGCCCGTCGGCCGCGGCACCTTCCCCGGAGACCCGCGCGACCGGCCGGACGGCGGACAGGCGTGTCGCCGTCACCCGCCGGGGCCCGGTGCGCAGGCCGCGGATCTGGTTCGAGATCGCACTCGTCGCCGTCAGCTACTGGACGTACTCGCTGATCCGTAACGCGGTACCCGAGCAGCGTGCCGCCGCGATGGACAACGCGGACTGGCTCTGGCGCGTCGAGCACCTGTCCGGCATCGCGGTGGAACGCTCGGTGAACCAGGCCGTGAACGGCGTGACGTGGCTGGTCGTCTCGATGAACTACTACTACGCGACGCTGCACTTCGTGGTGACCATCGGTGTGCTGGTGTGGCTGTTCCGCCGCCATCCCGGCCGGTACGGCGCGACGCGCACCGTCATCTTCGCCACCACCGGTGTGGCGCTCGTCGGCTACTACCTGTTCCCCCTGGCGCCGCCCCGGCTGATGGCGGGCGGCGGCTTCGTCGACACCGTGCGGGTGCACGGCACCTGGGGGTCGATGGCCTCCGGCAACCTCGCCGACATGTCCAATCAGTACGCCGCGATGCCGTCGATGCACATCGGCTGGTCGGTATGGTGCGGCATCACCCTGGCCCTGCTGGCGAAGCCGCTGTGGGTGCGGGCGCTGGGCGTGCTCTACCCGGTGACGACGCTGGTGGTCATCGTGGCGACGGCCAACCACTTCTGGCTGGACGCGGTCGGGGGTGTGCTGTGCCTCGGCTTCGGCTACGGGCTCGCGTACGCGTGGTACGGGCGGATGCCGCACCGACTGCCCCGGCACGTGGCCCTGTCCCGGCCCGCCGCCCGGCGGGAACGGGCTCACGCCCCGTAGAAGAGGCGCTCCATGACGGCGCGGGCGCGGCGTGTCGTGCGGCGGTAGTCGTCGACCATCTCGCCCGTGCCGCCCTCGTAGCCGAGGTAGCGGGCGACGGCCGCGAGCTCGCGCGGCTCGGCGGGGAAGGTGTCGCCCGGCCGGCCGCGCACCAGCATCACGGCGTTGCGGACGCGGGTGGCCAGCAGCCACGCCTCGTCCAGCGTCTGCGCCTCCTCGGCCGCCAGCAGTCCGGCCGCGTGGGCGGCGGCCAGCGCCTCCCGGGTGCGGGTGGTTCGCAGGCCGGGCTCGGCCCGGGCATGCCGCATCTGGAGGAGCTGCACCGTCCATTCGACGTCGGACAGGCCGCCGCGCCCCAGCTTGGTGTGCGTGGTGGGGTCGGCGCCACGCGGCAGCCGCTCGCCCTCCATGCGGGCCTTGAGCCGCCGGATCTCGCGTTCGGCGTCCTCTCCCGGCCCCTCGGTGGGGTAGCGCAGCGGGTCGACCAGCTCGACGAAGCGTCGGCCGAGGTCGGCGTCGCCGGCGACCGGGTCGGCGCGCAGCAGCGCCTGGCTCTCCCAGACCAGCGACCAGCGCCGGTAGTAGGCGGCGTACGAGGCGAGGGTGCGCACCAGCGGGCCGGACTTGCCCTCCGGCCGCAGGTCGGCGTCGACGGGCAGCGGAGGGTCCGCCGAGGGCAGCTGTAGCAGCCGCCGCATCTCGTTGGCGACGGCGAAAGCCGCCTTCGACGCCTCCTCCTCGCTCACGCCCTCCCGCGGCTCGTGCACGAACAGCACGTCGGCGTCCGAGCCGTAGCCCAGTTCCCGGCCGCCGAAGCGTCCCATGCCGATGACGGCGAAGCGGGTGGGGAATTCCTCGCCCCACTTTCCGCGGACGGCGGCGCGCAGCGCGCCCGCCATGGTCGCGGCGTTGATGTCGGACAGTGCGCTGCCGACCCGGTCCACGCCCGGCCCCGGGTCCTCGGGTACGGGCGCCTCCTCGGTGCCGTACGCGCCGACGATGTCCGCGGCGGCCGTACGGAAGAGTTCCCTCCGCCGCACGCCGCGGGCTGCGGCCACGGCCTGTTCGGGGTCGTCGGCCCGGTTGACGGCGGCCAGGATCTCCTGGGTGAGAGCGTCACGGCTGCGCGGTTCGAGGCGCTGGGCGGTGCCCAGCAGCGCGACGGCCTCCGGGGCGCGCAGCAGCAGGTCGGGTGCCATGCGGCCCGCGGACAGTACGCGCGCGAGGTTCTCCGCGGCCGCGCCCTCGTCGCGCAGCAGCCGCAGGTACCAGGGAGTCTTGCCGAGCGCGTCGGAGACCTGTCGGAAGCCGAGCAGTCCGGCGTCCGGGTCGGCGGAGTCGGCGAACCAGCCCAGGAGCACCGGCAACAGCGTGCGCTGGATGGCCGCCTTCCGGCTCACGCCGCTGGCCAGCGCCTCCAGGTGGCGCAGTGCGGCAGCCGGGTCGGCGTAGCCCAGGGCCTCCAGACGCTGGGTGGCGGCGCGGGTGGACAGCCGGGTCTCGCCGGGTGCGAGCTGGGCGACGGCGTCCAGCAGCGGGCGGTAGAAGAGCTTCTCGTGCAGGCGTCGCACCGAGGCGGCGTGCCGGCGCCAGGCCTTTCGCAGCTCCGGCACGGGATCCACGCGGAATCCCATCGAACGGCCCAGGCGACGCTGGTCGACCTCGTCCTCGGGCATCAGGTGGGTGCGCCGCATCCGGTACAGCTGGATGCGGTGCTCCATGGTGCGCAGGAAGCGGTACGAGGCGTCGAGTGCCGCGGCGTCCTGCCGTCCGATGTAGCCGCCGGCGGCCAGCGCCTCCAGGGCGTCCAGGGTGGTGGAGCTGCGCAATGTGCTGTCGGAGCGGCCGTGCACCAACTGGAGGAGCTGTACGGCGAACTCGACGTCGCGCAGCCCTCCCGGACCCAGCTTCAGCTCCCGGTCCAGGTGCGCGGCCGGGATGTTGGCCTCCACCCGGCGGCGCATCCGCTGCACGTCGGGCACGAAGTTCTCGCGCTCGGCCACCTGCCACACCATGGGGTGGACCGCCTCGCAGTACTCCTGCCCGAGCTCGGGGTCGCCGGCCACCGGCCGGGCCTTGAGCAGTGCCTGGAACTCCCACGTCTTGGCCCATCGCTGGTAGTACGCGACGTGGCTGGAGAGCGTACGCACCAGGGGGCCGTTGCGCCCCTCGGGCCGCAGGTTGGCGTCCACGGGCCAGATGGTGCCCTCGGCGGTGACGTCCGAGCAGATCCGCATCAGGTGGGCGGCCAGCCGGGTTGCGGCCTGCAGTCCCTTGTCCTCGTCCGCCCCGCCGGCGGGCTCGCCGACGAAGATCACGTCGACGTCGGAGACGTAGTTCAGCTCCCGTCCACCGGCCTTACCCATGGCGACGACGGCGAGTTTGCAGGCTGCGGCGTCCGCAGGCCCCTCGCTCTGGGCCATGGCAAGCGCGGCGCGGAGGGTGGCGGTGGCGAGGTCGGCGAGTTCGGCGGCGGTCTCGGCGAGCCCGGTGGTGCCGCACACGTCCCGCGCGGCGAGGGAGAGCAGGCAGCGGCGGTAGGCGACGCGCAGCCCGTCCGGGTCGGTCGCCCCGCCGAGCGCGTCCTCGAACTCGGGCAGCCCGGGGTGCAGGTCGGCGGCCTCGTAGGTGGCCAGCGCCTTCCAGTCCTGCGGGTGACGGGCCAGGTGGTCGCCGAGCGCCTCGGAGGCTCCGAGCACGCCCAGCAGCCGGTCGCGCAGCGGCTTGGCGGTGAGCAGGGTGTCGAGGAGGGTCTGGGCACCGTTGCCCCCGTGCGCACCGTCGCCCTGGTCCGTGTCGCGGTCGTCGCGCACGGTCAGCGCCTCGACGACGTGGACGAGGCCACGCAGCGCGAGGTCCGGGTCGGCGGTGGCGCCGAGGGCGTCCAGGAAGAGGGTGTCGTCGCGCACGGAGGCCAGCTCCGGTACGTCGAGGAAGCGCCCCGCGGCAGCCGGGTCGGTGAAGCCGCGACGCAACAGCCGTCCGAACCTGCTCTCACGTCGGCCGCCCTGCGTGCCCACTGCGTTCCACCTCTCGCCGGTTACCGGTGCCTTCTCGGCGTCGCCCTGCTGTGCGGGGTGATCCCCTCCCCCGCTCCGTCCCCAACCAATCCTGCGGACCCCCGGGTCCGTGCACGGTCTGCGGCCGAACGCTCCCCACCGGGCGGGGATCCGGCTCCCGAGACCACGTCCGGGGCGATGGAGAACCGGTGGGTCAGAGCACCGGCAGCGACTTGCGGAGTTCGAAGGCGGTGACCTCGGAGCGGTACTCCTCCCACTCCTGCTTCTTGTTCCGCAGGAAGAAGTCGTAGACGTGCTCGCCCAGGCACTCCGCGACCAGCTCGCTGCGCTCCATCAGGGTGATCGCCTCGCCGAGGTTCTGCGGCAGCGGCTCGATGCCCATCGCGCGCCGTTCGGCGTCGGACAGCGCCCACACGTCGTCGTCGGCGCCCTCGGGCAGTTCGTAGCCCTCCTCGACGCCCTTGAGGCCGGCTGCCAGCAGCACGGCGTAGGAAAGGTAGGGGTTGGCGCCGGAGTCCAGCGAACGGACCTCGATGCGGGTGGACCCGGTCTTGCCGGGCTTGTACATCGGCACCCGGATCAGCGCCGAGCGGTTGTTGTGACCCCAGCAGATGTACGACGGGGACTCGCCGCCCTCCCCGGCCGTGCGCTGCGAGCCGCCCCAGATGCGCTTGTAGGAGTTGACCCACTGGTTGGTGACGGCGGAGATCTCTCCCGCGTGCCGGAGCAGCCCGGCGATGAAGGACCGGCCGACCTTGGACAGTTGGTAGGGCGCACCGGACTCGTAGAACGCGTTGCGGTCGCCCTCGAAGAGGGAGAGATGGGTGTGCATGCCGGAGCCGGGGTACTCCGAGAACGGCTTCGGCATGAACGTCGCCTGCACGCCCTGCTCCAGCGCGACCTGCTTCATCACCAGGCGGAACGTCATGATGTTGTCGGCGGTGGACAGCGCGTCCGCGTACCGTAGGTCGATCTCCTGCTGGCCGGGGGCGCCCTCGTGGTGGGAGAACTCCACCGAGATGCCCATGTTCTCCAGCATGGTGATGGCCTGGCGGCGGAAGTCCTGACCGACGTGCTGCGGAGTGTGGTCGAAGTAGCCGGAGGAGTCGGCCGGGGTGGGGCGGCGCCCGTCCACCGGCTTGTCCTTGAGCAGGAAGAACTCGATCTCCGGGTGCGTGTAGAAGGTGAAGCCCAGGTCGGAGGCGCGGGCCAGGGTCCGCTTCAGCACGTACCGCGGGTCGGCGTACGAGGCGGAGCCGTCCGGCATCAGGATGTCGCAGAACATCCGCGCCGTGCCCGGTGCCTCCGCCCGCCACGGAAGGATCTGGAAGGTACTCGGATCGGGCTTGGCGATCATGTCGGACTCGTAGACCCGCGCGAAGCCCTCGATCGCCGAGCCGTCGAAGCCGATGCCCTCGTCGAAGGCGGCCTCCAGCTCGGCGGGCGCGACCGCGACGGATTTCAGGAAGCCGAGGACGTCCGTGAACCAGAGGCGGACGAACCGGATGTCACGCTCCTCGAGCGTGCGGAGCACGAATTCCTGCTGCTTGTCCATATCCACCCATCCTCGCTGTTCAGAAGCCCTCTCCGACGCCGTCGGGCACACCGCGTCACAGGATCATGCCACCACTCGGTTTCCGTCGTGTTTCCCGCCACGCGCGGTACGCGTCCCATGGTGGCGGGGCGCCCTGCTCCGGGCGGCAGGTGCCGCTCGGCCGTTCACATCCAGCCACGGCGCCGCCGACGGTACGGCCCTCGCGCACCGCTCGCGGACGCGGGCACCAGGCCGGGAACGCCGACTGCAACCGGAGCGGGGACTATACGGCCGTCCGGGTGTCTGGGGCCGGTCTGAGGGGGAACGAACCACAGCGTGCCCGCACTGTCCGCGACTCTGAGGTCCGTGTCCCGTAAGCCCGTGCAGAACGTCCTCGCCGCAGTACCGCGCCTGCGTAAGAACCCGGACGTGGTGCAGACGATCCGGTCCACCGCAGCCGCCAGCCTTGCGTTCGTCGTCGCCCTGCTGCTCACCGACTCGCCGGCGCCGCTGCTGGCGCCGCTCACCGCCCTGCTGGTCGTGCAGGTGACTCTCTACGCCACCCTGACCAGCGGCATTCGCCGGGTCAACGCCGTGGTGGCCGGCGTGACCATCGCGGTGGGCTTCAGCAACATCGTGGGGCTGAGCTGGTGGAGCCTGGCGTTGCTGATCTTCGCCTCGCTGGCCACAGGCCATCTGGTGCGCGCACACCAGTTCGTGCCCGAGGTCGCGATCAGCGCCATGCTGGTGCTCGGCGTTACCCAGCACACCGACCTCGCCCTGGTCCGCATCGTGGAGACACTGATCGGCGCAGGCGTCGGCCTCCTGTTCAACTTCCTCTTCGTGCCGCCCGTGTGGACGGAGCCGGCGGAGGACGAGATCCTCCAGCTCGCCCGCCGCATGTGGTGGCTGCTGAGGCATGTCGGCGACGAACTCGGCGACCGGACGCCGGTGGAGCGCATCAGGACCCAACTGCACGAGGCACGGCGCCTGGACCACGACGTCGGCCTGGTGGACGCCGCCCTCACGCGGGCCGAGGAGAGCATGCGGTTCAACCCGCGGGTCAAGGAGGCGGCGCTCTCCCGCATCGTGCTCCGCACCGGGCTGGACACCTTGGAGATCTGCGCCGTGGTGGTGCGTACGACGTCCCGGACGCTCACCGACCTGGCCCGAGAACGGCC
This sequence comes from Streptomycetaceae bacterium MP113-05, assembly GCA_000497405.1. Taxonomy (GTDB): domain Bacteria; phylum Actinomycetota; class Actinomycetes; order Streptomycetales; family Streptomycetaceae; genus Streptomyces. The sequence continues at coordinate 383,190 of KI547040.1, forward strand.
CGACGAACCTCTCTTCCCGCCCGAGACGGTCACCGCCGTCCAGGAGCTGCTGCGCCACCTCGGTGAAGCGGTCCACAGCTTCGCCGTACTCGTCACCAGCCCGGTCAGCAGCAGCGCGGAGGAGGCGGAGACCCAGCTGCAGACCGAGCTGGCCGCCTGCGGGGCCGTACGCGAGCAGGTGGCGCAGCTGCTGCTCGCCCGCGTTCGGGAGCATCCCGGCCAATGGCAGCTGCACGGCGCGCTGCTGGCCGAGTTCGACCGCATCCTGGAAGAACTCGCGGTCGAGAAGAGGTCCTTGCGCCTTGCGGAGGAACTGGACCGGCACGCCCGCGAGCGCCACGAACGCCGCAGCCGGTTCGCGCTGCTCCTCCGTCTGCGCCGTCTGCGCCGTCTGCGCCGTCTGCGCCGCCTGTGGCCCTCCCGGACCGGTTGAGCAGGCGGCGGGCACCACCGAGCGGTCGGCACCGGGCGGCAGGGCGGGTGGCGTCGCGTCCGCCCTGCCGCCCGCCCATCGCGTCAGAAGGACGATTAACATGGGGTCGTGCACCGACTTCGCATCGCCCTGAATCAGATCGACTCCACCGTCGGCGACCTCGAGGGGAACGCCGACGCCGTACTGCGCTGGACGCGGCACTCCCTCGATCAGGGAGCGCATCTCGTGGCGTTCCCCGAGATGATGCTGACCGGCTACCCGGTCGAAGATCTCGCTCTGCGGTCCTCGTTCGTCGAGGCCAGCCGGGACGCGCTGGGTTCGCTGGCACGGCGGCTCGCCGCCGAAGGCATGGGTGAGGTGCCGGTCGTGGTCGGCTACCTCGACCGCTGCGAACAGGCGCAGCCGCGCTACGGGCAGCCCGCCGGCGCCCCGCAGAACGCGGGCGCCGTGCTCCACGGCGGCAGGGTGGTGCTCACCTACGCCAAGCACCACCTCCCCAACTACGGGGTGTTCGACGAGTTCCGGTACTTCGTCCCCGGCGAAACGCTGCCGGTGCTGCGGGTGCACGGCGTGGACGTCGCGCTGGCGATCTGCGAGGACCTGTGGCAGGACGGCGGCCGTGTCCCGGCGGCCCGCACGGCCGGAGCCGGGCTGCTGCTGTCCATCAACGCCTCCCCCTACGAGCGGGAGAAGGACGACACCCGGCTGGAACTGGTCCGCAAGCGGGCCCAGGAGGCCGGCTGCACCATCGCGTACCTGGCGACGGTGGGCGGGCAGGACGAACTGGTCTTCGACGGCGACTCCATCGTCGTCGGCACGGACGGGCGCGTACTGGCACGTGCGCCGCAGTTCGAAGAGGGCTGCGTGGTACTCGATCTGGAACTGCCGGCCGCCGGCGACGCGACACGGGGGACCGTGGACGACGGGCTGCGCATCGAGCACCTGACGCTGACGGCGGAGCCGCTGCCGGCCGCACAGCCGGAGGTCACCGGCGCCGAGGCACCGCGCATGGAGGACCCGGAGGAGGTGTACACCGCGCTGGTGACCGGCCTGCGTGCGTACGTGACGAAGAACGGTTTCCGTACGGTGCTGATCGGCCTGTCCGGCGGCATCGACTCCGCCCTGACCGCAGCCCTGGCCTGCGACGCGATCGGGGCGGAACACGTGTACGGCGTGGCGATGCCCTCCCGCTACTCCTCCGAGCACTCCGTCACCGACGCGGCAGAGCTGGCCCGCCGCACCGGCCTCCACTTCCGCACCGTGCCCATCGCGCCGATGTTCGACGCCTACATGGAGTCCCTGGAGCTGACGGGTCTCGCGGAGGAGAACCTGCAGTCCCGGCTGCGCGGCACCCTGCTGATGGGGCTGTCCAACCAGGAGGGCCCTCTCGTACTGGCCCCCGGTAACAAGTCCGAACTGGCCGTCGGCTACTCGACGCTGTACGGCGACTCGGTCGGCGCGTACGGGCCCATCAAGGACGTGTACAAGAGCACCGTCTTCGCGCTGGCCCGCTGGCGCAACCGGGCCGCGGAGGCAGCCGGTGAAACGCCGCCGATCCCGGAGAACTCCATCAGCAAGCCGCCGAGCGCCGAACTGCGCCCGGACCAGGTCGACACCGACTCGCTGCCCGACTACGACGTGCTGGACGGAATCCTCGCCCTCTACGTCGACCAGGACAAGGGCCGCGAGGAGATCATCGCCCACGGCTTCGACGCGGAGACCGTCACCCGCGTGCTGCGCATGACGGACACCGCCGAGTACAAGCGTCGGCAGTACCCGCCGGGCACCAAGATCTCCGCCAAGGGCTTCGGCAAGGACCGCCGCCTCCCTGTCACCAGCCGCTGGCGCGAGACCGGCACCACGGCGGGCTGAGCCCGCTCGCTCACCCGCCCGCCTGCCCCGGTGGGCAATGGTCCGGCTCTAGCCCCAAGGCCGTGAAGTTATGGCTCGGGTGGGGTTGTCCAGGGGCCTTGATGTGCGGTTTCGTCGGACATGAGGAGCGGAGCCCCGGTAGAACTGGCAGTCGACGAAGATAAGCCGTTCACGAAATCCGGAGGCTCCGCTGTCCGAACAGTGTGCCATCACGCGTACCGTCACGGTGGCCGGAGGCCGGTTTGCGCCCGGTCATCTCGGTGAACTCACTCAGCTGGTGCCGTTCGAGATGGTTGATGCGGCGTTGAGTGCGACCAGGGCCGTGCAGTCGCGGCTGCGGGATCTGCCATCCCGGGTCGTGGTGTACCTGGTCCTGGCCGGGTGCTTGTTCCCGGAGACGGGCTACCTCGGTGTGTGGCGCAAGCTCACCGGGGCGCTGGCCGGTCTGCCGGTGGTATCGCCGTCGGCGAGTGCGCTGGCTCAGGCCCGCCGCCGTGTCGGCGGCAAGCCGCTGCGGTGGCTGTTCGACCTGCTGCGGGGCCCGGCCGCGACCGGGCACGGGCAGGGGGTCCGCTGGCACGGTCTGCTGGTGGCCGCGCTGGACGGCACCATCCTGACGGTCCCCGACACCCCCGCCGTCATGACCCGGTTCACCAAGCAGGCCGGCAACCACGGCGGGACCGGATACCCGCAGGTCCGTCTGCTCGCCCTGGTCGCCTGCGGCACCCGCACCGTCATCGACGCGGTGTTCGGCCCCGCCACCTCAGGCGAGACCACCTACGCCCCGCGTCTGCTGCCCAGCCTGCGGCCCGGGATGATCCTGCTGGCCGACCGCAACTTCGGCGCTCAAAACCTCGTGTCCGGCATCGCGGCCACCGGAGCCGAGGTCCTGGTCCGGCTCAAGAACGGCCGCCGCCTGCCCGTCCTGGCCCGCTACCGGGACGGCTCCTATCTCTCGGCGCTGGGCGGCCTGCGGGTCCGCGTCATCGACTGCGAGATCACCGTCACCACCACCGCCGGGAAACACACCGGCCTCTACCGGCTGGCCACCACTCTGCTCGACCACCACCGTCACCCGGCGGCCGAACTGACCACGCTGTATCACCAGCGCTGGGAGATCGAAACGGCCTACCTGGAACTGAAGTCGACCATCCTGGGCGGCCGGGTCCTGCGGGCCCGCACTCCCGAAGGCATCGACCAGGAGATCTACGCCCTGCTGATCGTCTACCAACTGCTACGGACCGCCATGACGGACGCCACCAGCACCCTATGCGGCACTGGTCACGACCGCGCCAGCTTCAGCATCGCGTGGCAGACCGCCCGCGACCAGGTCATCCAGGCCGCGGGCGTCATCGCCGACACCGTCATCGATCTCGTTGGCACCATCGGCCGGCACGTCCTGGCCGACCTGCTGCCCCAGCGGCGGCTACGCGTCAGCCCCCGCATCGTCAAACGCGCCATCTCCAAGTACCAAGCCCGCGGCCCCCGCATCGACCGGGCCAGCTACAAGGCCACCACCAGCATCAACATCGTCACAGCTGCAGGCCCTTGACGACGCGCCCCAACCGCAAACTTCACGGCCTTGGCTCTAGCCCACCTCGACGGAGGCCGCGACGGGAAGATGGTCGCTGCCGGTGCCCGGAAGGGTCCAGGACGAGACCGGGTCGAGGTTCTTGACCATGATCTGGTCGATGCGTGCCATGGGGAAGTCCGCCGGCCAGCTGAAGCCCATACCGTCTCCCGCCGCACCCTGGGTGGAGCGCATCTGGGCGGTCACCGGCGCCAGCGCCCGGTCGTTCATGGTGCCGTTGAGGTCGCCGAGCAGCAGCACCTCGTCCACCGGATCGTCGACGATCGCCTGGCCGAGCAGGCGGGCCGCCTCGTCGCGCTGCCCCGCGGTGAAGCCGGAGCGGAACTCCACCCGCACCGAGGGCAGGTGGGCGACGTACACGGCGACGTCACCGTGCCGGGTCTGCACGGTGGCGCGCAGCGCGCGCTTCCATCCGATGCCGGTGTCGACGTGCCGGGTGTCGTCCAGGGGGGAGGTGCTCCACAGGCCGACGGTCCCGATGACGACGTGGTACGGGAAGGCGTCGGCGAGTTCGCGTTCGTAGACCGGGACACGGTCACCGGCGATCTCCTGGAGCGCCAGTACGTCGGCGCCGGAGGCGGCCAGCCGTCCGGCGGCGGCGACCGGGTCGGGGTTGGCGGCACTCACGTTGTGGGTCACGACCGTGAGTTCCCCACCGGAGCCGGACTTGTCACTCATCAGCCCCCCGAACAGGCTCCACCAGATCAGGGCCGGCACCAGGAGGGCGACCAGCGCGGTCGCGGAGCGCCGTATCAGAGCCCCGGCCAGCAGCACGGGGATCAGCAGACCGCCCCAGGGCAGAAAGGTCTCCCACAGCGAGCCGAGGTTGCCGATGGCGTTCGGCACCCGGGAGTGCAGCAGGAGCGCGGCGGCCAGTCCGAGGGCTGACCAGGTGAGCACGACGCCGCGACGCCACGTGCCCGGCCCACTCCAGCGCCCGCGTTCCTGCAACAGCCCGAGCCGCAGCCGGACGGTGCGGCCCGGACCTCCACGCTCTGCGTCGTCGGTCCGCTCGGCCTCCGTCATGAACGCCCGTGCCATGCCCGTCCTCACTCGCCCTGCCTGTCCGGGGAAACGATAGGTGATCGCCGGTGTCCCGCCGGTCGTGGACCGCCCGGAACTCCCGTACCGGGAGCGTGGGCACCCGCCTCGGGGACGGGTGCTGGTCGTGGTCGTGGACCCGGCGGTGCACCTGATCCTGCGTGCAGGACGATCACGACCGTCCGCCGGGTTCCGGGAGATCGCCGTCTTCGGTCGCCTGTCACAGAATGCGGACGTTCCCGGGCGGCCGGCTGACGGGCCGACGCAGGGCCCACCGGTCAGAGGCGGGGCCGGGCGCCCTCCAGCACGCCGTCGACGATCTGCTCCGGAAGCCCCTCGGGGACCTCCGTCCATTCGTGCATCATCGCGCGGGAGAGCATCGGTCCGACGAAGAGCTCCCCGAGCAGCTCGACGTCGATGTCGTCGCGGAGCTCCCCGGCGGCCACACCCCGGCGCAGCACGTCGTGCAGAATCTCCCGCCGCGCGCGGATCACCGTGTCGTGGTACTGCCGCCACAGGTGCGGGTGGGACGTGAAGTGCCCCGTCACGGCCCGCAGCACGGCCGAGTTCCGTTTGGCGAGACCTCGTTGCCGCAGCCGTTCCAGGATCTCGACCAGGTCGTCCCGTACGGAGAGGCCGCGGGGTCCGGAGCCGTGTTCGTCGAGGGTGCGCATGACGTCGAGGAGCAGGGCGTCCTTTCCGGGCCAGCGGCGGTAGACCGTGGCCTTGCCGACGCCGGCTGTGCGGGCGATCCCCTCCATGGACAGTCCGTCGAGGTTCTCGCCGTCCTCGATGAGGCGCAGGACCGCCTC
>KI547040.1:388948-396152 GCA_000497405.1 Streptomycetaceae bacterium MP113-05
TCGGCCTGCCGGCCGGCGTGCGCCGCGGCGTCGGGGGTCATGGTCGGTCGCCTCCGGCGGGAGCTGGTGCCCTCTCCTCGTCCTTACGCTGCCCGGCGGAAGGCCCGCTGCCACCTTCGGGGCCGGGTTTTCCCGGTAGCCAGACCGCGACGACCAGTGCGCCCAGCAGTGCCACCGCCGCCGCGACGAGTGCGGTGACGTGCATGGCGTCGACGTAGGCGCCCTTTGCCGGGTCGATCAGCACCCGTCCCGCCGCACCGAGGCGTTCGGCCGCCGTGAGCGTGCCCTCGATGGACTCGCCCGCCACGTGCCGGGCTCCGGCGGGCAGGACCGACAGGTCGTCCTGGATACCGCTCCGGTAGGCGGCGGAGAGCAGCGAACCGAGTACGGCGACGCCGAGCGAGCCGCCGACCTGCCGGAACGTGTTGTTGACCGCGGACCCGGAACCGGCCTTCTCACGGGGCAGCGCCTGCATGATGGAGACGGTGGCCGGGGGCATGATGTGGGCCATGGCCGTGCCCATCAGGAAGTACAGGGCTTCCAGCACCCAGATGGGCGAGTCCTGGTCGAGCAGCAGCATGCCGGCGAGGGACAGTGCCACGAGCAGCATCCCGGTGGTGCACACCGCCTTGGGCCCGAAGCGCTCGACGACCAGCCTGGCGCGCGGCGCGAAGATCATCTGCGCGACGGCGAGCGGGATCATCAGCAGGCCCGCACCGAGTGGCGAGTAGCCGCGGACGCTCTGCATGTAGAAGACGGAGAAGAAGGTCACCCCCATCAGCGCGAAGAAGACCAGCGCGACGGCGGCGACGGCGGCGGAGAAGGCGGGGTCGCGGAAGTAGCCCATGTCCAGCGCGGGGTGGCTGCTGCGCCGCTCGTGCAGGACGAACACGGCGAGCAGCAGCAGGCCCCCGCCGACGGCGAGCAGCACCTCGGAGTCGGCGAAGTCGGCGAGCTGGCCGCCCTTGATGATGCCGTAGACGAGCAGCACCAGACCGACGACGGACAGCAGGACACCGACCGGGTCGACGCGGCCGGGGGCGGGGTCGCGGGAGTCCGGTACGAGCACGGCCATGGCGAGCACGGCGACGGCCACGACGGGTACGTTGATCAGGAAGACCGAACCCCACCAGAAGTGCTCCAGGAGCAGGCCGCCGGTGATCGGGCCGACGGCGATGGCGATGCCGACCGCGCCGGCCCAGATGCCGATGGCCTTGGGCTGTTCGTGCCGTTCGAAGACGTTCATGAGGATCGCGAGGGTGGCGGGCATCACGAAGGCGCCGCCGAGGCCCATGACGGCGCGGAAGGCGATGAGTTCGTCCGGGGAGCCGGAGAACGCCGCCAGCACGGAGCCGACGCCGAACACGAGCATGCCGGCGAGGAGCATCTTCTTGCGGCCGAAACGGTCGCCCAGCAGTCCGGCGGTGAAGAGGAGCCCGGCGAAGACCAGGGTGTAGGAGTTGATGGCCCACTCCAGCTCGCTCTGCCGGGCTCCGAGGCCGGTGGGTGCGGGCTGGGCGATCGTCTTCATCGCGACGTTGAGGATGGAGTTGTCCAGCACCACGATCAGCACGCTGAACATCAGGACGCCCAGGATGGCCCAGCGACGCCGGTGTACGTGGCCGGGGACCGTGGCCGCCTGCGGCGGGGTGGTTGTGCTCATGCGGTTCAGCGTAAAGCTCTTTTCGATACGGCACCGTCTCGTATCGCAAAATCGCGGCAAAGGTGCGCCGGGGCGGCCCGTGGACGCCAGGGGTTTCCACGGCCACCGGAACCGTGCCAGCATGGATGCGAATCCGGGGACGCCGTGAGGGCGCCTCGAGACGACGAGACACAGGAGCACGTGCGATGACGCCTGCCCAGCCTGAACAGTCGGCACAGCCCGACCAGCCGGTCCAGCCCGCACAGAACCCCAAGTCGCTCTACGGCGGCACGCAGAGCCGCCGCATCACCGTCCGCGACCTGGCCGCGGCCAAGGAGCGCGGCCAGAAGTGGCCGATGCTCACCGCGTACGACGCGATGACCGCCTCCGTCTTCGACGAGGCCGGCATCCCCGTGCTGCTCGTCGGCGACTCGATGGGCAACTGCCACCTGGGGTACGAGACGACCGTACCCGTCACCATGGACGAGACCGCCCTCCTCGCGGCCGCCGTCGTACGGGGCACCCGGCGCGCCCTGGTCGTCGGCGACCTCCCGTTCGGCTCCTACCAGGAGGGCCCCGAGCAGGCCCTGCGCAACGCGACCCGGCTGGTGAAGGAGGCCGGCGTCGGGGCGGTGAAGCTGGAAGGCGGCGAACGTTCGCTGCGCCAGACCGAGCTGCTCGTCTCCGCCGGCATCCCGGTCATGTCCCACCTGGGCCTGACTCCGCAGTCCGTGAACGCCATGGGATACCGCGTGCAGGGCCGCTCCGACGAGGACGCGCACCGGCTGCTCCGGGACGCGAAGGCAGCGCAGGACGCGGGCGCGTTCGCCGTCGTCCTGGAGCTGGTGCCGGCCGAGCTGGCCGCCGAGGTCACCCGCAGCCTGCAGGTTCCGACCGTCGGGATCGGCGCGGGGTCCGGGACCGACGCCCAGGTCCTGGTGTGGACGGACATGGCGGGCCTGACCCCCGGCAGGCTGCCGCGTTTCGTGAAGCAGTACGCACAGCTGCGGGAGACGCTGGGCGGCGCCGCGAAGGCGTTCGCCGAGGACGTCACAGGCGGTGCCTTTCCGCAACAGGAGCACAGCTTCTCCTGACCGTTCCCCCGGCGCCGGAAACCGGTGAACGACCGGTCGGCGAACGGCCGGCGTCCCGCTGTCGGCGGGATGTCGGCCGTTTGTCGGTGGCACCTGTCACTGTGAGGCCCATGACGCGACAGGAAGCCACCGGCCACGGACCCAACGCCGTCGAGGTCCGCGGACTGGTGAAGCACTTCGGGGAGACGAGGGCGGTCGACGGCATCGACCTCGATGTGCGCGAGGGCACCGTGCGGGGCGTCCTCGGCCCGAACGGCTCGGGAAAGACGACCCTGGTCCGGATGCTGTCCACGCTGCTGGCGCCGGACGCAGGCACCGCCACGGTGGCCGGCTACGACGTGGTGCGCCAGCCGCGCCAGTTGCGCCGCACCATAGGCCTCACCGGCCAGTACGCCTCGGTGGACGAGAAGCTGGTCGGCTGGGAGAACCTCTACATGATCGGGCGGCTGCTCGATCTCCCCCGCGCCGACGCACGCCGCCGGGCGGACGAGATGCTGGAGCGCTTCTCCCTGACAGCCGCCGCCCGCAAGCCGGTGGGCAAGTACTCCGGCGGCATGCGCCGCCGCCTCGACCTGGCCGCCTCCATGATCGGCCGGCCCCGGGTGCTGTACCTGGACGAGCCCACCACCGGTCTGGACCCGCGCACCCGGAACGAGGTGTGGGAAGAGGTCAAGCGGATCGTCGCCGACGGCAACACGGTGCTGCTGACCACCCAGTACATGGAGGAGGCGGAGCAGTTGGCGAGCGAGCTGACCGTCATCGACCAGGGAAAGGTCATCGCCGAGGGCCGGGTACCCGAACTCAAGGCGAAGGTGGGTGGTCGCACCCTGGAGATCCGCCCGGTGGACCGCGGCGAACTGCACGCCTTCGTCGCCGCGCTGGCCGAAGCCGGGCTGGACGGCATCTCCGGCGCCACGGCCGACGCGGAACGGGGCGTGGTCAGCGTCCCGATCATCAGCGACGAACAGCTGACCGCGGTGGTCGCGCTGCTCGGCGCGCGCGGCTTCGCGATAGCCGACATCGCCACCCACCTGCCCAGCCTGGACGAGGTGTTCCTGGCCATCACCGGCCAGAGGGCCACCCACCAGGAAACCGAGAGCGAGACCGAGGAGGTCGCGGCGTGAGCACCGCCACCGTTTCCCCCGAGGCGTCCGGGCCGGGCCCGAAACCCGTCAGCCGCCCCGCGAAGCCCCTCTCGGGCGAGGGCCGCATAGGACTCCGCGCCAACCTGCGGCACATCGGCGCGCTGGTCCGCCGCAACGCGCTGCAGATCAAGCAGGATCCCGAGTCGATGATGGACGCGCTCCTGATGCCCGTCATCTTCACCCTGCTCTTCGTGTACGTCTTCGGCGGCGCCATCTCGGGGGAGGCCGACCGGGACCTCTACACCTCGTACCTGATCCCCGGCATGATGGCGATGATGGGCATGAACATCGCCATGGCGGTGGGTACCGGCATCAACGAGGACTTCCGCAAGGGCGTGATGGACCGCTTCCGGTCGATGCCCATCGCCCGGTCCTCGGTGCTGGTCGCCAAGGTCGTGGTAGAGATCGGCCGGATGCTGATCGCCATCATCGTGCTGCTGGCCGTCGGCTTCCTGGTGGGTTACGACCTCCAGGGCAGCGTCGCGGGCATGATCGCCGCGATCGGCCTGACCGCCCTCTTCGGCGCCTCGCTGGTGTGGATCTTCATGCTGCTGGGTCTGACGATGCGCACCGCGCAGGCGGTGCAGGGCGTGTCCTTCCTGGTGCTGATGCCGCTGCAGTTCGGCTCCTCGGTGTTCGTGCCGACGGGCACCATGCCGGGCTGGCTGAAGGCCTTCACCGACGTCAACCCACTCACCCACGTGGCGAACGTGTCCCGTGCACTGATGAGTGGCACCGGCGACGTGAGCGGCCCGCTGCTGTGGACCCTGGTGTGGTCCGTCGGCCTGACCGCGGTCACCGCACCGCTGGCGATCAACACCTTCCGCAAGAAGACCTGACCCGGGGCCGCGCCGCCGCCCGGTAGTGTCGGGCCCCATGACCTCCGTCGTCGCGCCGAAACGCGAGCACCGCCGTCCGAGCCCCGTCTTCCTGGGGCTGGTGGCGGTGCTCGCGGTGTCCGGCTGGGCGGTGTGGACGGACTTCGCGCAGGCCACCGGCTTCGCGGTGTTCCTGTTCGTGGTCTCCGGGTGGATCGTCTCGCTGTGCCTGCACGAGTACGCCCACGCGCGCACCGCGCTGCACGGCGGCGACCACTCGGTCGCCGCCAAGGGGTACCTCACGCTCAACCCGCTCAAGTACACGCACGCGCTGCTCAGCATCGTGCTCCCGGTGCTCTTCGTGATCCTGGGCGGCATCGGGCTGCCGGGCGGCGCGGTGTTCGTGGAGCGGCACCGCATCCGGGGACGGTGGCGGCACAGTCTCATCTCGGCGGCCGGCCCGCTGACCAACGTGGCGTTCGCGCTGGCACTCACCGCGCCGTGGTGGCTGGGCGCGAACGACTCCCTGCCCATCGCCTTCCGCTTCGCCCTGGCGTTCCTCGCCCTGCTGCAGGTGACGGCGGCGATCCTGAACTTCCTGCCGGTCCCCGGCCTGGACGGGTACGGCGTGATCGAGCCGTGGCTGTCCCGGTCCGCCCGGCGGCAGGCGGAGCCGTTCGCACCCTTCGGCCTGCTGGTCGTCTTCGCCTGCCTGTGGATCCCCGGAGTCGCGTCCGTCTTCTGGGACGTGGTCGACTCCGTACTGGGGGTCCTCGGCGTGTCGCCGGGCGAAACGTACTTCGGGCTGGAGTACTTCCGCTTCTGGGACGGCGACCCGCGGTAGTGCGCCTGCCGCCGAAAGGGACAGGGGCGGGCGTCACTCCCTGACGTCACCGCCGCGGGCGTTGCGCCGCCTGCGCCAGTGGTACCAGGCCATGTTCGAGGTGACGCCCGCGAGCAGCACCCAGGCGATCCCGAACCAGTCCCCGTTCACGAAGGCGACCACCGCCGCGACGACGGCGAGCAGGCACAGTGCGGTGGCGGCCAGGGCGATGGACGTCGACGGCCGGGGCGGGGTGCGCGGGGGCATGGCGGCTGGGACTCCCGTCGGGACGAGGGCGATGTGGATACCGCTCCATTCTCCCCCACCACCGCCCCGCACACCGCGCCGGCCGGACGGACTCAGATGTCGGTGAGGCGGACGCCCGCGTGGGCCTGGTAGCGGCGGTTGACCGAGATCAGGTTGGCCACCAGCGACTCGACCTGGTGGGCGTTGCGCAGCCGTCCGGCGAAGACACCGCGCATACCCGGGATGCGGCCGGCCAGCGCCTGGACGATCTCGCAGTCCGCGCGCACCTCGCCGAGCACCATCACATCGGTCTCGATCTCCTCGATCTCCGGGTCGGAGAGCAGCACCGCGGAGAGATGGTGGAATGCTGCCGTGACGCGGGAGTCCGGGAGCAGTGCGGCTGCCTGCTCGGCGGCGCTGCCCGCTTCCGGCACGAGGGCGTAGGCGCCCTTCTTGTCGAAGCCCAGCGGGTTGACGCAGTCGACGACCAGCTTGCCGCTCAGCTCCTCGCGGAGGCCTTCGAGGGTGGCGGCGTGGCCGTCCCACGGCACGGCGATGATCAGCACGTCGGAACGGCGCGCGCACGCGGCGTTATCCGCGCCCTCGACTCCCTGGCCGATCTCGCCGGCCGCGTCGCGGGCCCGTTCGGCCTTACGGGAACCGATGATCACCTTCTGCCCGCTGCGGGCCAGCCGGTAGGCGAGCCCGCGGCCCTGGTCGCCGGTGCCACCGAGTACACCGACGGTCAGGCCGGAGACGTCCGGCAGGTCCCAGGGGTCCTTCTTGGGCGAGGGTGCAGCAGAGGAAGTCATGGGGCGATCCTACGGTGCGCACACACCCTTTCCTACTCGCCAGTAGCTCTTGGCTGTCAGGCATCCGCCAGTCAACCGCCGAGGCCGTGCCCCGTTCGGGCGACATCCGGGGCAAGCGCCCGACACGGCCGCCGCCGTACGGAAGCATGAGGCGCCATGGATGCCGTACGGGTCGCCCTGCTGCGTGAAGTACTCGCCGGAACCGAGTGGTTGCCGTCGGCGCGACGTTTCGCCGGGTCGCTGCGGACCTCTGTCGCGCCCCGACGCGGCGGGGGGCTGCTGCTGGTGGGCACCGAGGAGGACGAGCCCTGGCATCTCGCCGCCCACCTGGACGACGAGGCCGCCTGGTCCGGCCTCCCCGAGCTGTCCCCCACCCTGGTACGCCACCGGGTGCCGCCCGCCGCCCCCGAACACCTCTCCTTCGGACTGCCCCGGCTGGAAGCGGCCGGGCGCAGAGAGACGCTGCTGGTCGTGGCACCCCGCGAGCCGGGCAGCGGTCTGCTGGAGCGGCTGCACGACGCCCGACGGGCCGGCGCGACGGTGCTGGCCCTGGAGGGCGGCCCGTCACGGGGCTCCGAACTGGGCCGCCTGGCCCACGACGCGCTGACCGCCGACCCCGACGAG
>KI547040.1:396253-396753 GCA_000497405.1 Streptomycetaceae bacterium MP113-05
CTGGACCTGGACACCCTCCAGCACCTGGTCAGCGCCGCCGCGGGCGAAGCCGCTCCCGGTCCGGGCGGCGGCTTGGGCCCACCCCGGCTGCCTGCTGCACGCCGGGCCCGCCGGCTCCGCGACCGGCTCTCCCGGGCCGCGGACCAGCTGACGTCACCGCCACCACCCCACTGGTAGCGCGCGGAGGACGGGCCGGGAACGCCGGAGCGGGCAGCCGCGGCCGGAAAACGTTTGTGCGAGGTGGTCGGACGACGGAAGATGATCCTTCGTGTCTCCCGATCTGCGCGCGCTGCTCCCCGACCTCTCGCCCTGGCGTTCCTCACGGGACTACCGCGTGCTGTGGTGCTCGGGGGCCGTCACCGTCTTCGGCAGCTTCCTCTCCTTCGTGGCGCTGCCGTTCCAGCTCAAGGAGTTGACCGGTTCCCCGGTCGCGGTGGGCGCCCTCGGCGTGGTCGAACTGGTGCCGCTGATCGTCTTCGGCCTGTACGGCGGGGGGGGCG
>KI547040.1:396763-408946 GCA_000497405.1 Streptomycetaceae bacterium MP113-05
AGCGAGCTCGCGCTCGGCCTGGTGGCACTCGCGCTGCTGCTCAACTCGCTGCTGCCGGAGCCGATGACCTGGCCGCTGTACGCGGCGGGCGCGCTGACCAGCTCACTGGTCGGCCTGCAGCGGCCGGCCCTGGACGCGATCATCCCGCGCATCGTGCCCCACGACCAGCTCAGCGCCGCAGCGGCCCTCAACTCGCTGCGCTGGCAGATCGGCGGCGTCGCCGGGCCCACCCTGGCCGGCCTGCTGATCGCCTACTCGGGCGTCGAGACCGCGTACGCCCTGGACGCGGCCAGCTTCGCGGTGTCCTTCCTGCTCGGACTGCGGTTGCGCCCCTCCCCCGCCGGCCGCGAGGCGGAGATGCCGTCGCTGCGCGGCATCCTCGAGGGCGCGCGCTACGCGTGGAGCAGGAAGGAACTGCTGGGCACCTACACGGTGGACGTGGTGGCTATGTTTTTCGCCTTTCCGCTCGCGCTCTTCCCGTTCCTCGCCGACCGGCTGGACGCCGAGTGGGCACTGGGACTGATGTACGCGACCCTTCCGCTGGGCGGCATGCTGGTCAGCGCGAGCAGCGGCTGGACCCGGCGCGTCCACCGGCACGGCCGTATGGTGGCGTACGCCGCGCTGCTGTGGGGTGCGGCGATGGCCGCGGCCGGCGCGATGGACAACGTATGGCTGGTGCTGTTCTTCCTCACAACGGCCGGCGCGTTCGACATGGTGAGCGGCATCTTCCGGTCGACCCTGTGGAACCAGACCGTCCCTGATGGACTGCGCGGGCGGCTGGCCGGGATCGAGCTGCTGTCGTTCTCCGCCGGGCCGCAGCTGGGGCAGCTCCGGTCCGGCGGAATGGCCGCGCTCACCTCCGTGCGCACCTCGGTGTGGGGCGGCGGTCTGATGTGCGTGGCGGCGGTGGGCGTACTGACGGTGGCACTGCCCAAGCTGATGGCATACGACGCGCGCACCGATCCGCACGCCCGCGCGAAGCGCGAGTCGGCGTCCGCAGCGCAGATCGACGGCCGGGACGCGGCGGAGCCGGCGGCCCCCTGAGCCGCGAGGTTTCGGCACACCGGTGCGCCGGGAAACCAGGAAACCGCCTCAGGAGTCGGCGCCGTCCGGCCCCTGGTCGTCACCGGCGCCGGAGCGGTCCTGCCAGCGCGGATCGTTCTCCCACTCCACGTTGCGCTCGCGGGCCGTCTCCATCGCGTGGGCGGCCTCCTCACGGCTGGTGTACGGGCCCATGCGGTCCTTGCCCGGACAGTCGGGACCCTCCTCGACCTTTCCGTGCTCCAGGCAGTAGAACCACTCGCCGGGCCGACCCGCGGACTTCTTCTTGAAGAGTGCCATGGGGCCATGCTGCCCCAGTCGCGGGCGGTCCACCACGAGCGGGCTGGTTAGACTCGCGCACATGTCTGGCCAGCCTCTCCTCGTACCCGGCACGCTCTCCCCGCAGCGGGCCGTGCCCCCGTCGATCCCCCGCCCCGAGTACGTGGGCAAACCGTCGCCCACCCCGTACAGCGGCCCCGAGGCGCAGGACGCCGAGACGGTCGAGCGGATGCGCGTCGCCGGACGCATCGCCGCGCGGGCCATGGAGGAGGCGGCCCGGCACATCGCTCCCGGCGTGACCACCGACAAGCTGGACGAGGTCGCGCACACCTACATGTGCGACCACGGGGCGTACCCGTCGACGCTCGGCTACCGGAGGTTCCCCAAGTCGCTGTGCACCTCGGTCAACGAGGTCATCTGCCACGGCATCCCGGACTCGACCGTCCTGAGGGACGGCGACATTGTGAACCTGGACGTCACGGCCTTCATCGGCGGCGTGCACGGCGACAACAACGCGACGTACCTGGTCGGGGACGTCGACGAGGAGTCCCGGCTGCTGGTGGACCGCACCCGGGAGGCTCTGGCCCGCGCGATCAAGGCGGTGCGCCCAGGTCGGCAGATCAACATCATCGGACGGGTCATTGAGTCGTACGCCCGCCGCTTCGGCTACGGCGTGGTGCGCGACTTCACCGGCCACGGCATCAACACCTCGTTCCACTCCGGTCTGATCGTTCCGCACTACGACGACGAGAAGGCGACGACCGTGATGAAGCCCGGCATGACGTTCACCATCGAGCCGATGCTGACCCTCGGCACGCACGAGTGGGACATGTGGGAGGACGGCTGGACGGTCGTCACCCGGGACCGTCGGCGAACCGCGCAGTTCGAGGAGACCCTGGTGGTCACCGAAAACGGGGCGGACATCCTCACCCTGCCGTGATCGACACCGCGCGTCGCCTGCCGACGGCCGGCAGGCGACGCGCACCGCATCGGCGGGGAGTCACCCGCGCACGCGGAGGACTCCCAGGCGCTGGGTGGCCCGCGTCAGCGCGACGTAACGGTCGTTGACCGTGAAGCGCTCCGGCTCGACGACGAGCACCGTGTCGAACTCCAGCCCCTTCGCCTGCCGCGCGTCCAGGAGTACGACAGCCCGCGTGAGGTCCAGCCCGTCGCCGTGCGCCGCCTCCGGGAGCACCGACGCCAGAGCGGCGTGACGTTCCCGCGGCGCGATCACCGCGAGCCGCCCCTCGTCCGGGGCCTCCCGGTCTGCGACGGCCTCGGCGACGGCGTCCGGCAGGGCGTCGGCCGTGACCGTACGCTCCCAGGGACCGACCCCGGTGGAGCGGACCGACCGCGGCGGTTCGAACTCCGGGTCGTCCACGCGCCGCTGCTCCGCCGCGTACTCCATGATCTCGGCAGGTGTGCGGTAGTTGAGACCGAGGCGGAGGTGCTCCCACCGGTCGCCCACGTGCGGCTGCAGCACCTGCTCCCAGCCCCGGTTTCCCGCGGAACTCTGGGCAGGGTCGCCCACGAGTGTCATCGAACGCGTGGGGCAGCGCCGCATCAGCAACCGCCACGCCATGGGTGACAGTTCCTGCGCCTCGTCGACGACGATGTGGCCGAAGGCCCAGGTGCGGTCCGCCGCCGCCCGCTCGGCCGCGGTGCGGTGGTCGGTCTCCTCCTGCCGTTCGGCCATCGCCTCGGCGTCCAGGACGTCCTGGACGCCGAGCACCTCGGAGTCGTCGTCGGCGATGTCCTCGAACTCGTAGGTGCGGGAGGCATACGCGACGTCGAGCACACCCTGCGCGTAGGCGACCTGCCGGCGCCGTTCGGCGGCAGCGGTGGCCTGCGCGACGCGTTCGTCCTCGCCGAGCAGCTCGGCGGCCTCGTCGAGCAGCGGCACGTCCGCCGGGGTCCACTCGGCGGTCACCGGTCTCCGTACCGTGCGGGCGTCGGCCTCGGTGAAATAGCCCCCGGGTTCGGCGAGCAGCTCGGAGACCAGGCGCTGCGGCGTGATGTCGGGCCAGAACGCGTCGACAGCGGCGTGCACGGCGGGGTCGGCGTCCAGTTCGCTGCGGATCTGCGAGACGTCGGCATCGTCGAGGAGGTGGGGTCCGCCGAAGGGGTCGGCGCCGAGCCGATCGGCCCGCTGGTCGGTGAGGGCGCCCAGGAGGTGGGCTTCGAAGTGTTCGCGGGCAACGTTGTGGGTGAGGCCGGTGGCCCGCGCCTTGTCGCGGGCGGCGCGCACGGTCTCGCGGTCCAGGGTCAGGACGTCGCCGTCGTGGTCGATCTCGACGGCCGGGTCGGGCAGCTTCTGCCGGTCGCGTACGGCCCGTGCGATCACGTCCGCCGTATCGGCGCGGCCCTTGACCTCGGCGGCCTCCTCGGTGTCGGTGCCGGACACCGTGACGCCCGGGAAGAGTTCGGACACGGTGGCCAGCAGCACTCCGGTCTCGCCGAGTGACGGCAGCACCTCGCCGATGTAGCCGAGGAAGGCCGGGTTGGGGCCGACGATCAGCACCGCGCGGCGGGCCAGCAGCTTGCGGTACTCGTACAGCAGGTAGGCGGCCCGGTGGAGGGCGACGGCCGTCTTGCCGGTGCCGGGACCGCCCTCGACGACGCGTATACCGCGGTGCGGGGCGCGGATGATCTCGTCCTGCTCGGCCTGGATGGTCTGCACGATGTCGTGCATCCGCCCGGTGCGGGCCGTATCGAGCGCGGCGAGCAGCACGGCGTCCGCGTCGTGCGACTCGTGTCCGGTGCGCTCGGCGTCCCGCAGGTCGAGGATCTCGTCGTGCAGGCTCGTGACCTCGCGGCCGGACGTGGTCAGGTGGCGGCGCCGGCGCACGCCCATCGGGGTGTGGCCGGTGGCCAGGTAGAAGGGGCGGGCGACCGGAGCGCGCCAGTCGATCAGCAACGGCGTGCGGTCGTCGTCGTCCTCACGGATGCCGACCCGGCCGATGTGGTGGTGGCCGCCGTCCGCGTGGTCGATGCGCCCGAAGCACAGACCCGAGTCGACCGCCTCGAGAGCGGCCAGGAGGTGGGTCTGCTCGTGCACGCTGATATCGCGTTCCAGTCGTGCCTGCCGCCCGGTGCCCGCGTCGGCGAGCGCGCCGTGCACGGCCGTCTCGGTCCGGCCGCGCAGGGCGTCGACGCGGTCGTAGAGCCGGGCGACGAATTCCTGTTCCTTCTGCAGTTCGGTGTCCGCCGGGTTTTCGCTGGCCCCGTTTGACAATTCGACTCCTTGCGCGCTAAGCTCATTCCTGTAAGGCCCCTTTGTGGGCCTTTTCTGTTGTCAGAACAGAAACCCTCAATATACGCACGGAAGGGCCCCCGCCTCAAGCGAGGACCCTTCGTTCTCCCCTTGCGGGGCGTCACGGGAAGCCCGGTCAGGCCGTGCCCATCACCCCGGCGAACTCCGTGGGAGTGGCGTCGAACCCCCTCACCCGATGACGGAACGCCCAGCCGCTCGCCCCCTCCGGGCGGACGAACTCGGCCACGGTCGCCGCCGTGTACGAGGCGAGGTCCCCCAGCTGGAGGACGGCGAGTTCGTCGTAGCCGTGGAAGACGCCGACTTCGGCGTTCTCCACCCTGCCGAAGGGCTTACGGCCGTCGTTCTGCTGAATGGCGACACCCACCACGACTCGCGTGTATTCCGGCGCCAGCCGCTCGAGTTCGAGCGTCATCGCCTCGTCCGTGCCGAATCCCTGTCCCGTCCGGCTGTCGCGGTTCAGGGTGATCGTCCCGTCCGGGGCGCGGCTGTCGAAGTGCACGACGTAGGCGGGTCCTCCCCCCGGGTCGTAGACGGCGGCGACCAGGTCGAGATCATTGTCCGGCTCCCCCGACGGACTCGGATCCCACCGCAACCGCACCTCGACCGTGCCGAGTCCCTTGTCCAGACCGCTGCTGAGATCGCTCACCGCACACCCTTCCCCCCGAGCCGCTCGGGGCGGGCGCTTTCCCGCCCCAGCACCCAACTGTAGTGCCGCGGACCACCGAAAGGTGGGGCCATATCAGCCGATCTCGGGTCGCACTCGCCCGGCCGGGCGAGTGCGACGCGGACCACACGCCCCGCACGGCATCCTCGTTGCAGGACTGGGCAGACGGACATGCGTGCCGTGGTGCACACCGCGCCGGCCATCCCGCCACCCACCAGGAGACCCTCTTGACCACGACCGACCCGGAGACGACGGTGGAGCGCGAGCCGCAGGGGCAGGAACGCTTCCGGCGCCGTCTGGAACGTCTGATCGGTATCGCTGCCACGGAGGGAAACTCCGTCCGTCCGCTGCTCAACGGCGACCAGATCTTCCCGGCCATGCTGGGAGCCATCTCGTCCGCCCGGCACACCGTGGACATGATGACCTTCGTCTACTGGAAGGGCGAGATCGCCGACCGGTTCGCCGAGGCGCTCGCCGACCGCGCCCGGAACGGCGTGCGCGTCCGCCTGCTGCTCGACGGGTTCGGCAGCCGGCTGATCGAGAAGGGCCAACTGCAGCTGATGCAGGAGAGCGGCGTCGAGGTCGTCTGGTTCCGCAAACCGCTGTGGATCTCACCGCTCAAGCAGAACCACCGCTGCCACCGGAAGGTACTGGTGGTCGACGAGGTGGTGGCGTACACCGGCGGAGTGGGCATCGCCGAGGAGTGGTGCGGCGACGCCCGCGACGAGACGGAGTGGCGCGACACCCACGCGGAGATCCGCGGGCCCGCCGTGGACGGCATCGCGGCGGCGTTCGCGCAGAACTGGGCCGAGTCTCACGACGACCTGTTCGACGAACGTGACCGCTTCGTCGCCGTCGCTCCGGCGGGCGACGCCGTGGTACAGGTGGTGCGCGGATCGGCCGGCTTCGGCTGGCAGGACATGCAGACTCTGATGCGCGTGGTGCTGGAGTCCGCGGAGAGACGCATACGGCTGTGCACCGCCTACTTCGCCCCGGACGAGTACTTCGTGGAACTCCTGTGCGCGGCCGCCCGCCGCGGCGTCGAAGTGGAGATCCTGCTTCCCGGACCGCACACCGACAAGCGGGTCTGCCTGCTGGCTGGCCAGAACCTCTACGGCGACCTGCTCGCCTGCGGAGTGCGGATCTACCAGTACCAGCGCACCATGATGCACGCCAAGACCGTCACGATCGACGGCTTCGCGTCTCTCCTCGGCTCCACCAACTTCAACCGGCGCTCCCTCGACCACGACGAGGAGGTCATGCTCGCCGTCCTCGACTCCGAACTGACCGGAACCCTCGACCAGCACTTCGACGACGACCTCACGGCCAGCACGCGCATCCACGAATGGCGCTGGCAGCGCCGGTCGTTGGGCCAGCGCGCCAAAGAGGCCGCCGTCAGGCCGCTGCGCCGCTTCCTCTGACCGTTCGTCGCCGCACCCCTGCCCGGCGTGCGTCTGCCGGGCCGCCCGACTCGTCCCCCGATGCCGCACATTGCACGAGTAGCCCGCCGGTTCAGGGGCAAAGAAGGCGGTCTGGTCTGCGGCATCGTGGGCGTGTTCATCGGCAGCCTCATTCTGGGGCCGATCGCCCTGGTCCTCGGGGTGGTGGACCTCATCATCGCCATCGTCGCGATCTCGGTCCTCAGCTCCAGCGGGTTCACCTACTAGCACCAGCCCCCACACCGGGAGCTCTCCCGGAACCCCCGCACCCGCCGGTCCGGCTGCGTCCCCCGGGTGGCCGGGCCGGCGTTTCCGCGTCCCGCGCGAGACGGCCTCCCGGCGCTCAGGAACGGAAGCTGTCGGGGTCGGCGGCCTTCCAGTCCGCCGCCCACTCCTCGGGGGCGCTCTCCAGCAACTCCCCCGTGGCGAGGCGAGCGTAGACCTCCGCACTGGAGCGGATGGTCACCGGGTCCACCCGCCGGTGCAGCATGTCCGGGCGCAGCTCCCGCGGGTCCTGGACTCCCATGGCCGCCATGATGCGCTGGGCGCTGTGCACCGTCGCCCGGTGGAAGCGGTGCACCCGTTCCGCCTTGTCGGTGACGTCGAGGGCACGGGACCGCTTCGGGTCCTGCGTGGCGACGCCCACCGGGCACTTGTTGGTGTGGCAGGCCTGAGCCTGGATACATCCGACGGCGAACATCATGGCGCGAGCCGCGTTGGTGTAGTCGGCGCCGTGCACCATCCGTTTGACGATGTCCGCGCCGGTGGCGACCTTGCCGGAGGCCCCGATCCGGATCCGGTCCCGCAGACCGGTCCCGACCAGCGCGTTGTGCACGGTCAGCAAGCCCTCGGTGAGCGGGTAACCGACGTGGTCGGCGAACTCGGGCGGCGCGGCGCCGGTTCCTCCTTCGGCGCCGTCCACCACGATGAAGTCCGGGGTGACGCCCTCCTCCTTCATGGCCTTGCAGACGGCCAGGAACTCGCGCCGGGACCCGACGCAGAGCTTGAAGCCGGTCGGTTTGCCGCCGTCCAGTTCGCGCATCCGCCCGATGAAGCGGACCAGTTCACGCGGCGTGGAGAAGACCGGGTGGTAGGGCGGGGAGATCACCGTCTCGCCCTCGGGCACGCCGCGCACGCGGGCGATCTCGGCGTTGACCTTCTCTCCCGGGAGCACGCCGCCGATTCCGGGCTTGGCACCCTGCGAGATCTTCAGCAGCACACACTTGACGTTGTCCAGGGCGGCCTTCTCCCGGAACTGCTCCGGGTCGAATTCGCCGTCTTCGGTCCGGCAGCCGAAGTAGCCGGTTCCTATCTCCCAGACCAGGTCGCCGCCGTACTCGAGGTGGTGGGCCGAGATGGCGCCCTCACCGGTGTCGTGCGCGAATCCGCCGGCGGCGGCGCCCTTGTTCAGCGCGCGGATCGCGGGGGCCGACAGCGAACCGAAACTCATCGCCGAGACGTTGAGCAGCGACATGTCGTAGGGCCGGGTGCAGTCGGGGCCGCCGATGCGGACCGTGGGCGGGCTCTGCGGCACGGGTCGCGGGGCCATCGACGGGACCAGGTACTCGTAGCCCTGGTCGTACATCGCCAGTTCGGTGCCGAACGGGTCCTCCGCCGAGGTGCCCTTGGCCCGCTGGTACACGAGGCTGCGGATGTCACGGTCGAAGGGGCGCCCGTTGTAGTCGTGCTCGATGAAGTACTGCTGGATCTCCGGGCGGATGCTTTCCATGAGGTACCGCAGGTGCCCGATCACCGGATAGTTGCGGAGTACGGAGTGCCTGCGCTGCAGCAGGTCGTACACGGCGACGGCGGCCAGTGCGAGCAGCGGTGCGGCGGGCAGCCACCACCAGGGCGACGCGACCGCGGCGAGTGCGGAGAGCGCGAGTGCGACGAGGACCAGCAGTCCGGACAGGGCGAATCTGAGCATGAGGGTCCTCTTTCCCCGTCAGGCCCCGGCCCACTCCTGCACAGATCCGGGCAGGACTCCCGGGAAGACGATCACGTGACGAGCAGAGGCGAGCGATTTCGGACATGAAAGAGAAAATTGAGCGAACGACGGAGAAACGGCGCTGATATGACTTAAAGTCTCAGCCGATGTGCCGTGTCGGCGCGCCGCCCCCTGGGGAGTGGGCGGCCCGCCTTGCTGACTTCGGTTCCAGGTGGGGGGTTCATGCAGCGAAACGCCGTGGGTCTGTCCGGTGGCGGACGGCCCGTGACGGGTCCGGCGACGACGGGTGCCGGGCGCCGAAGAACGGGCGACAACGGGCGGCAGAAGGCACCCTGGTACGTGCCCGCCGCCCTGACGACGGATGTCATGGGGACCGCGCTGCCGGTCCTCTTCGTGTTCGGTGCCGCAGGTCGGCCCCGTCCCCTCGCGGCCGCGTTCACCGCGACCGCCGTGTGGGTGGGCGTACGGACCGTGTATCGGCGCTACGGGCAGGAGTCTCTCGGAGAGTCCCGCGGCTCGCTGGCCACCCTGCACGACTGGCTCCACCTGCTCGGCCTGCTGGCCGTGCTCCGGGTGCTCATCGGCGAGGGCTCCCCTCCCGGCGTCGCCCTGCTGGCGCTCGCTCCCGCCCCGGTGCTCACCGGCCTGTGCCGTGGGCTCACCCACTGGCACCTCAAGGCCGAGCGCCGTGAGGCGCACGCGGTGCGCCGCGCACTGATCGTCGGCGAAGTAGGCCCGGTGGACCGGGTGGTGGAACAGCTCGCGGCCGGTACCGACCACGCCTATGTGGTGATCGGAGCCGTGACGGTGGGTGCCGGCGGCGGCACTTCGCTCAGCAGCGGCGTTCCGGAGGCCGGGCGGCTGCCGGACGGGCCGTCGTCGGGTGCGCCTGTCGACGCCCCCGACGACGGCGCGGCGGTGCTGGAGGCCGCGCTGCGGCACCGCGCGGAGCTGGTGCTGGTGGTGCCGGGCACGGCCCTCACCGGCGACCGGCTGCGCGGGAACGGTATCGGCTTCAGGGAGGTCGTCGTCCACGTCGCGGCGCCGGCCCGGGAGGGCGAGCACCAGAACGACGAGGACCAGGATCGCCTGCGTCCACAACCACACGGTGTGCGTCAGCGGGGTCTCGTAGGTGACGTCCAGCCGACCGCCCTCGGCGGGGAGTTCGAACCCCTGCGCCCAGTCGTCGATGGTCACGGGCGTCAACTCGCGACCGTCCAGAGTGGCATGCCAGCCCGGGTCGGCGCGGTCGGCGAAGCGGAGCACGCGTCCGTCCCCGCCGGCGGGGAGGTCGGTGTGCGCCTCGACGGGCCCGGCCGGCACGACGACGGGCGCGGGAGCCGGGCTGCCGTCGTCCGGCTTCTGTGCGCCGCCGGGCACGACGGAGAGACGGGAGACCTCGGTGTCGATGCGCCACAGCGCGCTGCCGTCCTCCTGGCTGAGCCGGGTGAGGCCGGGGGTCGCGTCCAGCGTGCGGCTCAGTTGTCGTGGTGCACCCTCCCTGACCAGCACGTACGCGACGGCGTAGCTGCCGAGGCGGTCGGTCTGTTCGGCTCCGGACCCGGCGGCGAGGTGGGCGACGACCTCGTCGAGCCGAGTGTCGCTGCCCGCTGCGGCGGCGAGGTCGGCGTCACCGAGGCGGGCGCCGGAGCCGCGGACCACGGCGTGCGAGATCCGGCCGGTGGTGTTCGGGGAGGTGCCTTCCTCGCCGTCCAGGACGAGGGTGCGGGCCTGGTCCTGGGTGGTGCTCTCCTCAGCGACGAACGCCGGTACCTGCACCGGGCTTCGGCGGGTCAGCGGCCCGTCGGCGCCACCGATCATCCAGCCGACGGCGGACAGCAACGGGGCCGCGACCGCCGCGGCGGCGATCAGACCGGCGACCGGCTGCTTCCAGCCGAAGTTCTGCGAAGCCACCCGCTCCCGGGCGCCCTCGGCGCCGACAGCCGCCGCGCTCAACAGGGCGATGCCGTAGACCAGGGTGGCCGGTCCGGCCCAGCCCTGGGCATCGGCGAGCACAGCGAAGACCAGCCCGGTGAGGGCCACGGCCCAGGCGACGCGTACGGGCGTCTGGCGGTCGGCGCGCAGCAGCGCGGCCAGAGCCGCCAGCACGATGCCGGCCGACAGCAGACCCCCGGACGTTCCGGGGCCGCCCGGGGAGAGGGTGAGCAGGTCCAGAGCGTCGGCCGCCCCCTTGCCGTACGGCAGCCCCGCTTCGGTGAACAGCCGGGACGGGCTGTTCAGGAGGGACAGGGACCAGGGCGCGAGGAGCAGGACCGGGGTGCCCGCGACAACGGCGGCACGGAGGGCGGCTCCCGCGAGCCCGTCCCCACGGCGCTGGGCGAGCACCACGGTGACGACGGCGAGGAACACCGCCATGGCCCAGGTGACCGGCGTGAAGGCGGTGGTGAGGGTGAGCAGCAGCGCGTACGCCCACACCGACCGCCAGGTGGGCCTGCCACGCAGGCCGCTCGACGCGAGGGCCGCACGGGCCAGCAGCGGCAGCACGACGGCCAGCACCGCGGTGCCGATCCGGCCTCCCGCCAGCGCGCCGGTGGCGGCGGGCAGGAAGGCGTACGCGACCGCCGCCCAGGCGCGTACCAGACGGGAGTCGACGAGCGGCCGGGACGCGAAGTACGCGGTGAGCCCGGCCAGCGGCACGGAACAGACCAGCAGCAGGGTCAGGGCGAGGCCGGTGCTGCCGAACAGGAGGGTGGCGACGAGTGCGAGCGCCGCGAGGTACGGGGGCGCCGTCTGGACGCCGCCGATGCCGACGGGATGCCAGGCGTCGGTGTAGCGGGCCCCCAGATCCGACACGCTCTCCGGTGCGGGCAGTAGCGCGCCGCCGGCGAGCGAGCCGCCGGCCAGCAGCGAACGGCACGCGATCAGGGAGACGAGCAGCAGGACGGCGAAGAGCACCGGTCCGGGTTTCTGGGCGAAGCGCTTGACCTGGGCGAACTGCTCGACCTCGAAGAAGTCCGCGTCGTCGTCGCCGGGTCCGGACTCGACGGCTCCGTGCCTCCCGCCCGAGGAGCGGTCGGGCTCGGCACGTCCCGAGAGGTTGCTGGCGACCTGCTCGACGGTGGCCCGGACGGTCGCTCCGGGCGGGGGGAACAGCGGGCGCAGGTCGCGGTGGTCGACGATCGCCCTGCCCCGGTGCCTGCGGGCGCCGAGGATGCGCAACGGGCGCAAAAGGGTGCCGGCGAGGCCGGACACCTCGTCGAGTGCCTGTCCGGGGACCTTCCCGACGAGGTAGGCGAGGGTGCGCAGCAGGGTGCCGAGGATCAGGCGCAGGAGCACCCACGGCAGCGCGCGGCCGGGGGCGTTGGCCAGCATCGTGTAGACCGCGCCGGCCTTGTCGACCTTGTGCGGGCTGGCGCCGCCGCCGCGGCCGGCGCAGTCGACCGGGCGGCGTTCGCGGGAGGCGGCCTCGGCGTGCCGCAGGTGCGACTCCGGCACCACGAGCACACGGTGCCCGGCGGCGTTGGCACGCCAGCACAGGTCGACGTCGTCGCGCATCAGCGGCAGGGGGGGGGGGGGG
>KI547040.1:408956-412906 GCA_000497405.1 Streptomycetaceae bacterium MP113-05
AGAATTTCACTGGAATTTCGAAGTACTTCCCCGCGACCACCCATAAAACGAGCGGCGCATCGAAGTTTCAGAAGTTCGGGATGATGCTCCCACGCTCACCGCGTTCGGGGCAACTTCACCAACCTACTACCCACGTAGTACCGCGTCAACGGTTCCCCGGGGGCTCGAAGAGACTAGCAGGTGCACAGGCGCCGATGCACATCACGCGGAGACGGGGCCTTGCGCCGTGCGGTCCGCCACTTCCACGTCACCCGTCTCCCCCGCCGTCGCCGCCCGTCGCCCCACCACGTAGACGTACGTCAGGAACGCCGCCTCCGCTGCGACACCGATGGCGATCCGCGCCCATGTAGGCAGCCCCGACGGGGTCACGAAACCCTCGATGGCGCCGGCGACGAGGAGAACCGCCGCCAGTCCGATGGCCATGCCGAGAGCGGCCCTGCCCTCTTCGGCGAGGGCGACCCGACGGGTCCGGGGGCCGGGGTCGACGACGGTCCAGCCCAGCTTCAGCCCGGTGCCCGCGGCGACGAACACCGCGGTCAGCTCCAGCAAACCGTGCGGGAGCACCAATCCGAGAAAGGTGTCGAGCCGCCCCGCCGACGACATCAGGCCGATGCCGAGGCCCAGGTTGAGCATGTTCTGGAACAGCACCCACAGCACCGGGATGCCGAGCAGTGCGCCGAAGACCAGGCAGATGGCGGCGGCGCGGGCGTTGTTCGTCCATACCTGGGCGGCGAACGACGTCGCCGGGTGACTGGAGTAGTAGGCCTCGTACCCGCCCCCCGGCCGGGTCAGTTCCCGCAGTTCGTCGGGCGCACCGATGGCGGCCTGGACGGCCGGATGGGTGCCGATCCACCAGCCGAGGGCGGCGGCGACGACCGTGGAGAGCAGCGCGGTGGGCACCCACCAGTGACGGGCACGGTAGACGGCGGCGGGGAAACCGGCGGTGAAGAAGCGCCCCACGTCCCGCCAGGACGACCTGCGGGCGCCGGTCACCGCGGTCCGGCCCCGCGCGACCAGGCTCGTCAGCCGGCCCG
Source organism: Streptomycetaceae bacterium MP113-05 (assembly GCA_000497405.1). Lineage (GTDB taxonomy): Bacteria > Actinomycetota > Actinomycetes > Streptomycetales > Streptomycetaceae > Streptomyces. The sequence continues at coordinate 409,991 of KI547040.1, forward strand.
TCAGTTCCGGGTCGGGGGATGCGGAGGAGACTTGGGACAGGTGTGTCGAGGTGCGCTGATAGAGGTCGACGAGTTCGTCGGCCTCTGCTCCGGTGAGCCGCCGACGCCGGCGCAGCAGCGTCTCCAACCGCTCCCAGTCGGCCCGGTGTGCGGAGACGTAGACGTCCAGGTCCATGCGGGAGAGCTTGGCAGACTTCGCGGCGAACGCGGCAGACTGTACCCGTCGGAGGATCAGAGATCCCGGGCCTACCGGGCTCGTGTGCGGCGTGCGGCGAGCGCGCGGAGGAGGACTGCCGGGTGAGCGAACTCGTGACGGGGGACGCAGTGGTGCTGGGGCTACGGCCCGCGCGCCTGCCCAGCCGGGCCTGCGCCCTGCTGATCGACCTGGTGCTCGTGTGGTCCCTCTACGTCGCCCTGGCACTTCTGCTGCTCACATCCGTCTCTTCCCTGGACACGGCAGCCGTGGCTGCGGTCCAGGTGGCGTTGTTCCTGCTGATTCCGGTCGGCGTGCCGATCGCGGTGGAGACGCTCAGTCACGGACGCTCGGTGGGGAAGCTGGCGTTCGGATTGCGTGTGGTGCGGGAGGACGGCGGTCCCATCCGCTTCCGGCACGCACTGGTGCGCGGCGCTTTCGGCGTGGCCGAGATTCTGCTGACGTCGGGGGTCGTGGCGTGCGTCGCGTCTCTGGTGTCCGCGCGGGGACGCCGGCTCGGCGACGTGTTCGCAGGCACGCTGGTGGTGCGGGAGCGGGTGCCTGCCGGGCACACCGGGCGGGCCGCCGCGCCTCCGCCCTGGCTGGCGGGGCGGTTTGGGGAGCTGGACCTCAGCGGCGTGCCTGAGGGGCTGTGGCTCGCCGTCCGGCAGTACCTGATGCGGGCGGAGCAGTTGGACGAGGCGGTGGGCAGAGCGATGGCGGAGAGGCTGGCGACGGACCTGGTCGCGTACACCGGTGCCCCGCCACCCGCCGGCGTGGTACCTCCGGCCTATCTGGCGGGGGTGCTGGCGGAGCGCCAGGCCCGGGACGCACGGCGGGCGTTCGGTCCGCAGACCGGCGAGGCACCTGCCCCGGCAGGGGTTCCGGCAGGGGCGTGGCCCACGGCACCAGAGACGGACGCGGCGCCGAGCACACCGTCCACCGGGGATGCGCCACCGCGCGCGGCGGGCGGTTTCGTGCCGCCGTTCTGAGTCCGAGCCGACCGCGGGCGGCTACCGCTCGTCCGGCGGTTGTGGGGGGTCGGGGAGGTCGGGGAAGTCCGACGGGGGCGATTCCAGGTCCTCCAGCTCGACGCCGGGAGCGGCGAGGACCACGTCGCCGGCCAGGTGCACGGGGTGCTCCTCACCCGTATCCATATCTGTGACCAGATGATTCCACACTGTGAGGGGGTCGCTGTCGGTGGCGTGTGCTTCCGTGGAGGCCAGTCGCCAGGACTGGTCGAGGGTGCGGGGGGCGAGGACGGGGGGAGCGAAGGAGACGAGGCGTGTGCGGGTGGCGCGTGCGCCCTGCCTGAGTCGCAACAGGCGGGCGGTCGCGACGAGGAAGGCGGGGGAGGTGCCGGTGAAGCCGTGGGCCTCGGCAGTGCCCTCCTGCGCGTGGGCACCGTTCGGATCGGCACGTACCCACGTGACGCCGTCCATCTGGGCGCCGCGGATCCGCCAGCCACCGGAGCGCAGTTCGAGGCGGATGGTGCGGCCGAGGGCGTCGAGGGTGAGGTCGACGGAACCGGCGGGATCGCCGGCGGGGGTGGTCGTCTGGGATACGTAGCGCCAGCCCGAGGGGCCGGTGGCGCAGTGGAAGTGCTCCTCGCCGAGCGGGGCGTGGTCGTACGGGTCGTGGAGGGCATATCGGCCGCGGGGCATACGAACGACTCTACGGGCGCCGCGCGGTGCATCGCCCTGCGAGCGGCCGCAGGCCCCCGACCGGGAGGTCGGGGGCCTGCGGGGGTGCGGTGTGCTGCCTGTCAGTACCGGTAGTGCTCCGGCTTGTACGGGCCCTCGACGGGGACACCGATGTAGTCGGCCTGCTCCTGGCGGAGCTCGGTGAGGTCGGCGCCGAGCGCCTCCAGGTGGAGGCGGGCGACCTTCTCGTCGAGCTGCTTGGGGAGCACGTACACGCCGGTCGGATAGGCCTCCGGCTTGGTGAAGAGCTCGATCTGGGCGATGGTCTGGTTCGCGAAGGAGTTGGACATCACGAACGACGGGTGACCGGTGGCGTTGCCGAGGTTCAGCAGTCGGCCCTCGGACAGGACGATGATCTTCTTCCCGTCGGCGAAGGTCCAGGTGTGGACCTGGGGCTTGACCTCGTCCTTGACGATGCCGTCGAAGGCGGCGAGGCCGGCAATGTCGATCTCGTTGTCGAAGTGGCCGATGTTGCCCACGATGGCCTGGTGCTTCATCCGGGCCATGTCGCCGGCCATGATGATGTCCTTGTTGCCGGTCGTGGTGATGAAGATGTCGGCGGTCCCGACGACGTCGTCGAGCCGAGCGACCTGGTAACCGTCCATGACGGCCTGCAGCGCGCAGATCGGGTCGATCTCGGTGACGATGACGCGGGCGCCCTGGCCGCGCAGCGACTCGGCACAGCCCTTGCCGACGTCGCCGTAGCCGCAGACGACGGCGACCTTGCCGCCGATGAGCACGTCCGTGGCCCGGTTGATGCCGTCCACCAGTGAGTGGCGGCAGCCGTACTTGTTGTCGAACTTCGACTTGGTCACCGCGTCGTTGACGTTGATGGCGGGGAACAGCAGCGTGCCCGCCTGCTGCATCTCGTAGAGGCGGTGCACGCCCGTGGTGGTCTCCTCGGTGACACCGCGGATCTCGGACGAGAGCTGGGTCCACTTCTGCGGGGTGTCGGCCAGTGTGCGGTTGAGCAGTTCGAGGATGACCCGGTGCTCGTCGTTCTCGGCGGGGCCCACCGCC
>KI547040.1:412916-419390 GCA_000497405.1 Streptomycetaceae bacterium MP113-05
GCTGCGCCCGCCTTCTCGTACTCGACGCCCTTGTGGATCAGCAGGGTGGCGTCACCGCCGTCGTCGAGGATCATGTTCGGCCCGCCGGTCTCGGTGCCGGGCCAGGTCAGCGCCTGCTCCGTGCACCACCAGTACTCCTCCAGCGTCTCGCCCTTCCAGGCGAAGACCGGGACGCCCTGCGGGCTTTCAGGAGTGCCGTCCCTGCCGACGGCGACGGCCGCAGCGGCGTGGTCCTGGGTGGAGAAGATGTTGCAGGACGCCCAGCGGACCTGCGCGCCGAGCGCGGTGAGGGTCTCGATGAGCACGGCGGTCTGCACCGTCATGTGCAGGGAGCCGGTGATACGTGCGCCGGTGAGGGGCTGCTGTGCGGCGAACTCCTCGCGGATCGCCATCAGACCGGGCATCTCGTGCTCGGCGAGGACGATCTCCTTGCGGCCGAAGGCGGCCAGAGAGAGGTCTGCGACCTTGAAGTCGTCGGTCGACGTGGTGGCGGTCGTCATGCGAAGTGCATCTCCTCGGGGATGTCGAGGTGTGGCTTGACAGGTCTGTGCCGCGGCGTTCATGGGGGCACGTGGCACACGTGCGCATGTGCTGCGCACGGACACACGTGTCCCCTGCTCGCAACCCAGTCCGTCGGAGGCCCTCTCTCCCTCGGAGGCCCGTTCCGTCCGGGCCGCCCGACCGCCATCAGCAGCGACGACTGTGTCCTACGAATCTACACCGCCCACCCAGTCGAACGGATGGGAAGGGGGGAACGCAAGGGCGGCTCGGGCGTCCCCCCGGCCGTTCCGCGTCGTCCTCGCAGGTCAGGGTCGAGTGTCGGCCGTCTCCGCGGAGGGCTGGTGGATGTCGGGTTCTAGGTAGATCACCCGTGCGATCGGCACCGCCCCGCGGATACGGGACTCCGCGGCGTCGATCGCGCGAGCGACGTCCTCGGCCGTGTCGTCGTGCCGGACTGCGATCTTGGCGGCGACGAGCAGCTCCTCCGGGCCGAGGTGCAGGGTCCGCATGTGGATCAGGCCGGTGACGGTCTCCCCGTCGACCAGCACCTGGCGGATCCTGCGGATCTGGCTCACGTCGGCCGCTTCACCCAGCAGCAGGGACTTCGTCTCGGCCGCCAGCACGACGGCGATGAGTACGAGCAGGGCGCCGATGCACATGGTGCCGATGCCGTCCCAGAGGGAGTTTCCGGTCAGCACCGCGAAGCCCACGCCGAAGAGGGCCAGGACGAGTCCGACGAGTGCCCCCAGGTCCTCGAGGAGAACCACCGGGAGCTCCGGAGCCTTGGCGCGGCGCACGAACTGGGTCCAGGTCAGCGAGCCCCGGACCTCGTTCGACTCCTTGATCGCGGTGCGGAAGGAGAACGTCTCCGCGATGATCGCGAAGACCAGCACGCCGACCGGCCACCACCAGTGGCTGAGCTCGTGCGGGTGCTTGATCTTCTCGTAGCCCTCGTAGAGCGCGAAGACGCCTCCGACGGAGAAAAGCACGATGGAGACGAGGAAGCTGTAGATGTACCGTTCCCGGCCGTAGCCGAAGGGGTGCTCGTCGGTCGCCTCCTTCTTCGCCTTCTTGCCGCCGAGCAACAGCAGTGCCTGGTTGCCGGAGTCGGCCAGGGAGTGCACCCCTTCGGCAAGCATCGAGGACGAGCCGCTGAAGACGAACGCCGCGAACTTGGCCACCGCGATGGACAGGTTGGCGCCAAGTGCGGCAACGATCGCCTTCGTTCCGCCGGATGCACTCATGTGCGAGGGGTCCCTTTCTGGTGGAGGCCCGGCCGTCCGTCTCAGAGGGCCACCGTGGCGCGGAAGATCGTACCTTCACCATGGGCGCGCGGCCGGGCGTCCACCGGAAGGTACACGGACCGTCCCGGGGTCAGCACGAGTCCGACACCGGAACCGCCCGCGCCGTCCAGGCCCTCCCCCGCAGTACCCGCCTCCCCTGCGGACGCCTGGTCGGCAAGATCGACGAGATCGACCCGCCCGTCGGTGCACAGCACGATCTGCGCGGCCGGTACGTCCAGTCGCCGGGGTGCGCCGCCCGGGAGCAGGACGTACCGGGAGAGACGGAACTCGCCGGCCGGCGTTCGGTACACCTCCGCGCCGTCGGAGTCCGCCTGGGGCGTCAGGACACCCGGGCCGCCCGCCTCGAAGCGGACCACACGCAGCAGTTCGGGGACGTCGACGTGCTTCGGCGTGAGTCCGCAGCGGAGGACGTTGTCCGAGTTCGCCATGATCTCCACACCGAGTCCGGAGAGGTAGGCGTGCGGTACGCCGGCATCGAGGTACAGCGCCTCCCCCTGCTGCAGCCGGACGTGGTTGAGCAGCATGGCCGCCAACAGGCCGGGATCGCCGGGGTAGTGATCCGCGATGCCGGCGTAGGCGGCGTAGTCCGCGGCGTAGCGTCCGGTTTCCGGGCCCGCGGGCCCCCCGGGCCCCCCGGGCCCCTGCGCCAGCCTGTGGACGGCCGCAGCCGTCTGCGCGACGGTGCCCGCGATCTCCTCGCGGTCGGCGGACAGCACTGCGGTGAGGACCTCGCGCAGCGCCGCCTCCTCGGGTGCGGCCCGCAGGATGTCGGCGTAGGGCTCGAGCCCGTCGACCTCCAGGGCGGACAGGAGGCCGGCGGTCTCTTCGGCGGGCCGAAAGCCGCACAGCCCTTCGAACGGCGTCAGTGCGGTGAGGAGTTCGGGCTTGTGCTGGTCGTCCCGGTAGTTGCGGTGGGGTGCGTCGCGTGGGACGCCCCGGGCCTCTTCCTCGGCGAACCCGGTGGCGGCCTGCGTCAGGTCCGGATGCACCTGCAGCGACAGCGGCCGGTCTGCGGCCAGGATCTTGAGGAGAAACGGCAGCCGTGGCCCGTGAGCGGCGACGGCTGCCGTTCCGAGTTCGCCCTCCGGATCGGCCGCGATCACCTCGGAGAGTGCCACCGGTCCGCGGCCGCGGTCGATGCGGGACGGTGCACCCGGGTGGGCGCCTATCCACAGCTCCGCCTGCGGTTCGCCCGAGGCGGGCTCGCCGAGCAGTTCGGGCAGTGCGGTGGTCGAACCCCAGGCGTAGGGGCGCACGGTGTTCTGCAGTCGGTCCATGGGGTGGTGCGGCTTTCTTGCGTGTCGGTGCGGGCGCGCGGTGGATCGGGCCCCGCCACGGAACACCCGCCGTCGGCGCGGCGCCGTCCTGCCGGGGCCTCGCCGGCGACGGCGATCCGTTCAGGAGGCGTCGCGGGCGGAGAGAGCGAGGTAGACGGAGGCGAAATCCAGCGTGGCGATCAGTTCTGCGGCGACCTCCAGGGGCCCGCTGCCCTCGGCCGGTTCCAGTTCGCTGAGCGGCGTGTCCCGGGTGTGGGCGAGATCCCGGGCCGCGACCACGGCGGAGTTCGCACCGGGCGGGCGCTCGCGGAGCAGCACGATCCGGGTGTGGAGGGACTCCGACGTCTCCACGCGGTCGCGGAAGAAGTCGTCCTCCGCGCCTCCGGCCGCGAAGGTGTCGGCGAGCAGCCGCCCGTGCGCATCGATGGCTTCGGGGAGGGGAGACGTCAACGCGGGCCGGCCCGCCCGGGCTGCCAGCACGCCGGCGCAGTGCCGTGCTGCGGCGCCTGCCACCGGGCCCTCGCTCCACAGCAGCGGCAGCGCTCCGGACAGCTCGGTCGCCAGGGTCTTCGCGGGGTTGCTGTGCGTCTCCACGACCGGCCCGCAGCGCTCGGCGACGGCGTCCAGCCGGTCCGCCAGCGCGTCGAGTGCGTCCCGGGGGGCCGAGAGGAGTCCGAGCCGCTCGGTGAGGGCGAGGAAAGGCGTGAGGAAGGCCCACAGGGTGCCGGGCGTGGCCGGCGTCCGGTGGACGGAGGTCTCGAGCGGGCCGTCCGGCCGGGCGGGGGCCGAGGGGCCGGGTGCGAGCGGGACGGCCAGACCGTGGGTGTCCGTGACCGCCTCGGCGACGGGAGTGCGGGGCGGGGCGACGGTGACGACCGTGCAGCCACGGCGGTACGCCTGGTCGGTCAGTGCGGTCAGTCCGGGCTCGTCACCGGTCTGGGAAGCGAGGAGCAGCAGGTCCAGCGGTCCGGCCCAGCCCGGCAGCGTCCAGCGCAGGGCTCCCGGCACCGGGAGGGCACCCGTGGGCTGCAGCAGGTTGACCGTCACGGTGCCGTTGCCGAGGGCTTCGAGCAGGTCCGCAGCGCAGGCGGTGACCGACCCGTGGCCGGCGACCAGCACCGACCGGGGGCGGCCGTCCGGTTCGAGTGCGTCGATTCCCACGTCGTGCGCCTGCCGTGCTGCAGTGCGGACGCGGGCGCCGGCTTCGGCGGCACCGCGCAGCAGCCCCCCGGTGTCGGCACGGGTGAGGACGTCCGGGGTGTCGAGTTGTGACTCGTCGAGCATCGTGCGGAGCCTCCTATCGGGGCACCGGGCTCACCTGGTGGGCCGGCACCCTGCTGGCGCCGTGGCCGTTGTGGCGTCGGCGCCCTGCGCTTGCGCCGGCGGCCCGGGGGCACGCGCCCCGCTGCAGGGCGCCTGCGGGCGGGGTGACAGGTCAGCCGGGGGTGCGTGCCTCGTCGACCAGCAGGACCGGGATGCCGTCCCGCACCGGGTAGGCCAGGCCGCAGGCAGGTCCGGTGCAGACGAGCTCGGCGACGGCACCGGCCGTGTCGGCTCCCACTGTGGTCTCCGCCTCCGCCGCGGTGGGCAGCTCCTCCTCGCGGAGCGGGGCGTGGCACGCCGGGCAGGCGAGGATCTGCAGGAGGCCGGCTTCGAGCGGCATGGACGGTCCCTTCGCGAGGCGGGCTCGGCTGTGGAGCCAGGGTACCGCCGTCGGGCGGGCGGCCGGACGGGCCTGCGGCAACCGTGGTCCCCCCCGCAGGCCCCGGCCGGTCCTCAGGCGCGGATGAGGGTGAGTGCTTCGTCGCGGACCCGGGTGACGGTTTCGGCATCGCGGGCTTCGACATTGAGCCGCAGGAGCGGCTCGGTGTTGGAGGGGCGGAGGTTGAACCACCAGTCCTCCGTGGTGACCGTGAGACCGTCCAGCTCGTCGAGGGTGACGCCCTCGCGCCCGGAGTAGGCCGCGCGGACGGCGGCCATGCTGGCCGTCTGATCCGCCACGGTGCTGTTGATCTCGCCGGAGGCCGCGTAGCGGTCGTAGCGGTCCACCAGTCCGGACAGCGGTCCGTCCTGCTCGCCGAGGGCTGCGAGGACGTGCAGGGCGGCGAGCATGCCGGTGTCGGCGTTCCAGAAGTCGCGGAAGTAGTAGTGGGCGGAGTGCTCGCCGCCGAACACCGCGCCCGTGCGGGCCATCTGCTCCTTGATGAAGGAGTGCCCGACGCGGGTACGCACCGGTGTTCCGCCAGCCTCCCGCACGATCTCGGGCACGGACCACGAGGTGATGCAGTTGTGGATCACCGTGGCACCGGGGTCCTTCGCCAGTTCCCGCTCGGCGACCAGCGCGGTGATGGCGGACGGCGGAACCGGATCGCCGCTGCCGTCGACGACGAAGCAGCGGTCGGCGTCGCCGTCGAAGGCGAGCCCGATGTCGGCTCCGGTCTCGCGCACGCGGGCCTGGAGGTCGACGATGTTCTTCGGATCGAGCGGGTTGGCCTCGTGGTTCGGGAACGTGCCGTCCAGTGCGAAGTACATCGCGTCGAGTTCGAGGGGCAGGCCCTCGAAGACCGTCGGAACGGTGTGGCCGCCCATGCCGTTGCCGGCGTCCACGACGACCTTCAGCGGGCGGATGCCGGTCAGGTCGACCAGCGAGCGCAGGTGACGGGCGTACGCGGCGAGCACGTCGCGACGGGTGATCGCACCGGGCTCGGCGCCGGTGGCGGGAGGACCGGACTCGGCCCAGGTCTCGACGAGGGCGCGGACGTAGGCCAGACCGGAGTTCTGGCCGACCGGTGCTGCGCCGGCGCGGCACATCTTGATGCCGTTGTACTGCGCGGGGTTGTGGGAGGCGGTGAACATCGCGCCCGGCACGTCGAGGTGGCCGCTGGCGAAGTAGAGCTGGTCGGTCGAGCAGAGACCGATTTCGGTGACGTCTACGCCCTGGCCGGCGGCGCCACGCGCGAAAGCGCCGGACAGGCCGGGCGAGGACGGCCGCATGTCGTGGCCGACGACGATCGCCGCCGCCCCGGTCACCTGCACGAACGCGGCGCCGAACAGTCCGGCCAGGTGCTCGTCCCACTGGTCCGGTACGACGCCGCGCACGTCGTACGCCTTCACGATCTGCGACAGGTCTGTCACGGCCACCCTGTACTCCCGAGGTCGACGGCGGAGCGCCAAATCTACCCGGCTGTGGACGGCCGGCCACGGGTCCGCTCCCGCGGTGGGGCCCGGGGACCGGTTCAGGACCGGCTCCCGGAGACCGGGACACGGCGGCACCGGAAGCCGGTTCAGGGGTCGGGCGAGCGCAGTACCCGGAGGTGGCCGCGCCGGGCGACCTCCATCGGGTCGGTGTGTCGGCCGCGCGGCTCGGGCGGGCGCGCGGGCGGGGCGTCGGC
>KI547040.1:419400-421942 GCA_000497405.1 Streptomycetaceae bacterium MP113-05
CCGGCACGGCCGCGGGATGCGCGGCCCGGTCGCGCCGCCGCAGGTGCCGCTGGCCGTCAGCCGGTCGGAAGTCTTCGACGATCTCGTGCGCGACTCTGCGCACCGGCTGGAGCGGCACTGGCCGCAGCTCGCCGGGGTGGACTTCGCCGTGCAGGAGGTGCCGCGCGCGGACGTCGACCCCGCCGACGGTGTCACCGTGCCGCTGGGCAGGCTGGTCCCGGCCCACGGGCGGCGTCCAGACTGTGTCGTCGTCTACCGGCGGCCGGTGGAGCTGCGCGCCAGGAACCGTGACGAGCGGGCGCTGCTGGTGCACGAGGTCGTGGTGGAGCAGGTCGCCGAACTGCTCGGCCTCTCCCCCGAGTCCGTCGACCCGCGGTACGGCCAGGACTGACGCCGCACACTCCCGGGCCCGACCGGGACCGGCGTGCGGCACGGGTCGGCCCCCCGGTCGCGTGGGTAACCCGGTGCCGCGGGCCGCTGCCGTCAGCGGGTGAGGACCGACAGGTCCTGCCCGGCCTGCGGTACGGCGACCCTGCCGCGGTCGTCCGGCAGCGTCTGCACCGTGAACGCGGGAACGCCGCCGTCCTCCTCGGCGAGGGTCCGCGCGGCATACACCTCTCCGCCGGAGAGGTGTTCCACGGTCAGCGCGAAGACGCCCTTCACGTCCTTCGGCTGCGGCGGTTCGACCTCGGTCGTGGTACCCGCCTTCAGCGTGTACGTCTTGCTCTGCGGGCTTCCGCCCCCGCTGCCTGCGGAGGCCGTGACGCGGACCTCCGCCGCGGTGCCGCGGGCGAACAGGGAGAGAGTGGAACCCTCCTTGCGGTTGTCAGCGGCTGTGGCCCGCTGCTCCAGGGGCGTGGTGGCGGGGATGAATGCGGTCTCCCGCTCACCGTCCTCGCCCTGGGTGACGCGTGCGGCGGCCACGATCGGTGTCCCGGCCCCGCTCTCCGTCGGGGTGAGGACCAGCGACGCGGCGGCGCCTCGCGTGAGGTCGTCGAGATCGACGGCGGTGGTCATGCCTGCCTTGACGTGCAGCGTCTCCAGCCCGGCGGGGGTGATGGTGCCGTTGCCGGTGGCGACCTGGACCTTCAGGTCGGCGTCGCTGTCGCCGGGGGCGTGTACCACCAGGTGCACGGAGTCGGCGTCGACCGGAAGGCCGGGCAGCACGGCGGTGGGCCGCGGCACACCGGCGGGCGGCAGCCAGTCGCCGCCGAGCTTCTCGTCGAGGACCTGCACCTGGGCGGATACCCGGCCGGTGCGGACCACCGCATGCACGGCGAGGTCGCCGACCGGCTCGTCGGTGAGGGTGGACAGCAGCACCGGAAGCGTGGAGCGCGGCGGCACCGTCAGGCCCCGGCCGGTCTCGCTCTCGATCGCACCGTCCTTGCCGTACAGCTCCAGGTCGACGACAGCGGCCGTGTCGTCGGGGTTGGTCAGATGGACGAAGTCCTGACGCTCCTCGGTGGACCCGGCACCGGGGAACCAGAAGTCGGTGTCCGGCGCCGAACACGCGGTGCCGTACAAACCGCGGCCGGTGCCGGCACTGACGGCGGTGGTCTGCTGGACCGTCCATCCGGGCGCGAACGGGCCGTCCGCGGAACCGGCCAGCGCGGGTGCGTCGGACCCGTCGGCGGTGCCGGAGACGGGGGTACCGGCCTGCTCCAGCGGAACCACGGGGGCGGGCTGCTTCCCGTCCTCGCCTTCGCCGTCCTTCTCGGCCTTGTCCTGCTCCCGGTCCTCGTCGCCCTTGCCGCCCTTGCCGTCCTTGCCGTCCTCGTCGGACAGTCCGGTGTCCTTCTCCGGGAGGGGCAGCAACCGGGCCCTGCCGTCACCCCCCGCCTCGTTGGGCGGGGTGAAGGCCGTGTACCGGGTCTCGGCGAGATCGGAGGAGGCCGGCTGGGGGCACACCAGGGTGGACCGCTGCACCGGTAGCCGTTCAGCGGCCGGCGCCTGCCCGGGGGTCTGCGGATCCGGCGCGGTCAGTGCGGCGAACCCGGTGACTGCCGCCAGCGCAGCCGTCACGCCGATCAGGGAGAGGGTGGTGCGGTTCACTGGTTCTCGCTCCTGTCGCCGTACGGGTTGCCTCCCCCGGAACCTCCGGTCTGGGAGGTTCCCCCACCGGCGTCCGGGTCGTAGCCGTACTGCTGGTACGGCTGGTGCTGGTCCCAGTCGCCGTACTGCTGCTCCGGCACGGAGGGCTGCGGGGTCTCGTACTGCTGCTGACCGTACGGGTCGGCGGGGTCGTGGCCCGGGTGCGGGGCACCGCCGTAGCCGCCGCCCTCGGCGGGAACGTGGGCCTGACCGTACGGGTCGGTGTAGTCGTTCGCGTACTGGTCGGCGTACTGGCCGTAGGGCACCTGCTCGGGCATCGGCGCTACGGGCGCTTCGCCGCCCGGGGGGGTCTCCGAGAATCCGGGCTCATCGGTGAATCCGGGCTCGTCCGGAGCCGGTTCGGAACCGCCTTCGGCAGGTTCGCCGCCGGCCTCGGCCTGCGCGGCGGCACGGAGCCGGCGGGCGCGGCGGCCCTCACCGGCGACCGGCT
>KI547040.1:423157-426869 GCA_000497405.1 Streptomycetaceae bacterium MP113-05
CGGCCGTGTACAGGGTCGTCGCGGTGAGGAAGAACGCGTCGGGGCGCTGGAGGATGCCGGCGCCGGACTCCGGGTCGAGGAGCCGGTCCAGCGTCGCGCAGTCGTCCGCGTCGACACGGTCGCCCAGGTGGTCCCGCAGACGCCTCAGATGGGCCGCCGGCAGGCTGCGCCTGGTGCTGGCCGAGCACGACCTGGTGCTGGGGTCAGGCGAGGCTGCCGAGTTCGACACCCGGCTGCCGCACTGGTTCGGGTCGACGGGCGGCGGCCCCGTCGAGGTGCTGTCACTCTTCGGCAGCCAGGGCGAACGCCTGCACGTACGGGCCGGGCCCGGCGCACCGTAACCGCATCGGCGTCCCCACCTCCCCCGCGCAGCGAGCGGCGAAGCGGTGTCTCCGTCGGGCCGTCAGTTCGCCTCTGCCCGGGAAGGTTCGGAGCCGGGCGACGCGGCCGGCACGCTGCGCCGTGCGGGGGACCGGCCGCACGTTCGGTCCATCAGAAAGCATCTCGGTAGGCCATGTGACGAATCATCTGATTACGGTCGCTCTGAGGCACACATCGGGGCACCCCCCCGGATTGGAGTCACCATGTCCCACCGACGGCTGGTGCTCACGGGCACCTGCATCGGCGCGGTCACCGCGGGGCTGCTGGCCACCACCACAGCCACCAGCAGCGCGGAGACCGTGACCCGCACCCCTCAGGCACTCGGCGCCGCGCAGAGAGCACCGGACCCGGCACCGGCACCCGGTCCTGTCCGGGCGGAAGGGCCGGGCGGGGAGGACCGCGACTCCGGTCCGCCGGACTTCGGCGCATTTCTCGGTTCCGGACCCGAGGGCGTGCGGCGCATCAAGAAGTTGCAGCGCTGGCTGGACGGCCGCGAGCCCACGGTCGGCCACACCTACCTGCCGGGCGACCTGTGGGTGAACATCGAGGGCAAGCAGCGGTTCCTGGAGCCCTGGGCGAAGTGGACGAAGGCGAAGAGTGAACGGAGGTTCGTTCTCAACGTCCCGATGCTGGAGCGGAACGAGGACGACCTTCCCGACGTGGCCGTCGACCACCTGTTGCAGGCCGGCGCCCGGGGCCACTTCGACCACCACTACCGCCGGCTCGCCGAGCGGCTGGTGGACCTCGGAGTGGAGGACGCCGTCGTGGTGCTGGGCTGGGAGATGAACGGCACCACTTACACCCACCGGTGCGAGCCCAACCCGAAGGCGTGGAAGAAGTACTGGCGCGGCATCGTCCGCGCCATGCGCTCGGTGCCGGGGCAGGACTTCGAGTTCGACTTCGCTCCAGCCCGCGGCAAGGACGCCATCGCGTGGACCGAGTGCTACCCGGGCGACCGGTACGTGGACATCATCGGCATGGACTCGTACGACCAGCCGCCCGGGAGCACCTTCCGCGAACAGGTCAACCAGCCGTACGGACTGAAGAAGCAGGTCGAGTTCGCGAAGAAGCACGACAAGCAGATCTCCTACCCCGAGTGGGGCCTCTTCCGGGACGGGGACAACCCGGAGTACGTACGGAACATGCTGGACTGGATCCACCGCCAGGAGCCTGCCTACCACACCATCACGGACTACTGTCCGCACGGTGTGATGCAGTGTGATGCGAACCCGGCGTCCTCCGACGTGTTCCGCGAGGTGATGACGGACGCGGAGCAGCCCGCACCGCAGCCGACCTCGCCCGCGGACGAGATGCCGGACATCCCGTGGTGGAGGCCGAAGCCCATCGAGTTCTGCGTGGACCTCGGCGACTGGCTGCAGGACCTGCTGGACCGCGACCCGCTGTGCTTCAAGTTCGACGGGGACCTGCTGTAGGGCGGACCGACGTCGGCCGGGTGGCCGGGCGGGGGCACGGCGGGGCATCAGCCCCGCTCCCCCGCCCGGCCCCCGTGCAGCACTGCGCGCAGTGCCGGTCTGCACGAGGCACGGAGACCGGCGTTGCGCGCCTCGTGCAGACGCGACCGCCACTCCAGCACGCCGGGAGCGCGCCTCCGCGCCTCCCGCACGGCCACGGCACGCGCCGCACGCATCGCCACGTACGCGGCGAGGACGGGGCGGTGTTCGCGGCGTGCCATCAGCAGTCGCTGGTTGCCGACTTCCAGGGGACGCCACCGCAACTTGTACGGCTCCGCGCCGCGCAGCATGCTGAAGGTGCCGCGTCCGGTCGCCGCCGCGTGGCGGGCGCTCTCCCGCAGCAGCATCGACGTGATGTCGGTCTTCGCCCGCAGGTCCGGGTGGACGCCGTCCAGATATCCCCCGGCCAGGCCTCCGGAGAGCAACGTCATGTCGGAGGCCATCACCTCACCGCCGACCCGGTACTCGCAGATCCGGGCGTGCCCGGTGCGGACCATCCGGGTGACGGCGCGGGTCAGGTGCTCGGCGAAACGCGACCGGGCGTGTTCGGGCGTCACTCCGCGGCCCTCCCACTGGAGGCCGTGCAGGCGGAGCATCGTCGCGATCGCCTCGGGGACGGCGTCCGGCGCCACGTCCCGGTGCGCCACGCCGAGCGCGTCCAGCTTGCGCAACTTGGCCCGGCGGCGTTTGGCGCTGGTCGCGGGCATCCGGCGGAAGAGGTCCTCGATGGGCACGCCCGGGAGATCCAGGCAGACCGAGTCAGTGAGATGCCGGCGCGCGCCCTCCCACTGGGCGAAGAGCCGTTCGGCGGAGGCGCCCGGCCGCACCTCGCGCAGATCGATCACCCTGCCGCGAGCGGCCCGGTGCAGACCGCGGGCGAGCGCGGTGGTGACCTCCGGGACGTGGGCCGCGTCCACGAGCACGTCGAAGAAGTCGGAGATGTGGCCCCCGAGCGGCACGAGTGCGGGGAACGGCCGGTGCACGAGCGTGAGCGGAGCCGCACCCACAAGTGCTCCACCGCGCCGCACGATCACGAGGCGTAGCCGGCCGGGGACGCCGTAGGACAGCCACCAGGAGTGCAGCCAGGCGTGCGTCTGGAACGGAGTGGCGTGGGGACAGCGTTCGAACAGCGCGTCCCACTCGGGTGCCAGGCGTGCGAACTGCTCGGGGTCCCGGCACAGCGTCACCGAGAGGCCGATCCGCCCGCCGGACGCCGTCCGGGACAGGGCGGAGGTGGGGGTGGCGGCGGTCATCGAGCAGTCCCCTCTCCGGCCACGGCCGCTTCCTCACGTCGAGGGCGCACCAGCAGGGCCAGTGCGCCGAGCAGCACGCCTGCGCTGCCGCCGACAGCCGTGGACAGCGCCGGCGAGGGGCTGCCCGGCTCACGCGGCGCGCGGGCCCGGGAGAATGCGGTGAGCTCGACACCGGTGTCCTTCGCCGAGTCCCCCGCGACCCGGGCGAGTGAACGCGCGACCGCGTTGGCCATCTCCGCCGCCTTATCGGCGCCGGACGCGCTACCGGTGATCTCGATCATCGGAGCATCGGGGGAGGTCGCGGCCTCCACCCCGCTCTGCAGCGTGGCGACGGGCACACCGGCCTCCTGCTGAGCCCCGGCGAGCACGGCCGTGTCGGTGGCGATGCGGCCGTAGGCCTGAGCGAAGCCGAGCGCGGTGACCGAGTCGCCGTTCTTGCCGGGGACGACGGCGACGTAGCTGGTCGCGGTGTACCGGGCGGGTGTGAACATCCCGTACGCGCCGCCGGCGAGCAGGCCGGTCAGCACGCACGCCGCCACCGGGGCGCTACCGCGTGGCAGTCGGCGCCACGCCCGGGAGGTGCGGGTCACCCCGGCGCCGGCGCCC
>KI547040.1:427649-428218 GCA_000497405.1 Streptomycetaceae bacterium MP113-05
ACTCACGGTGGGGGACTCTTCGGGTGGCCCGGCCGCTCCCCTGCTTTCGCGGTGCCCGGCGGTGCCGGGCACCGTCCCGGCGGCGGACGCCTTCTCAGCCGCAGGCGCCGTCTCGGCGGCGGCCGTGGACGGCTCCGGAGCCATCGGGGCTGAGGGATTGCGGGACTGCGGGCGCCGGCGGGATTCCGTGCGTCCCCGGCGCTTGCGGTTGTTCTGTCGCGGGGCCTTGCCGACGGTTTCCGTCATGGTGACTCCTCGTCGTGGCGGTCGATACGGGCAGCGGGTGCGGCAGCACGCCGTGGGCGTCACACGACGCCGCGTCCTCGGTTCACACCGGACGCGTGCGGCGGGACCGACGCGCCGGGGATCCATGCGGTGAAGCGGCCGGTCTCGGTGCGCCCGGCGCAGGCGGCGGGCCCGGCCGGTCCGGCTCCGGCGAGCCCCGCGTACACCTCGGACAGCCGCCTGGCGCTGTGGGCGATGTCGTACCGCCGCACCACCGGCGGCGGCGGCAACCGGCCGTGGTCTGCAGCGAGGTGCACGCGGAGCGCGGCGGGGGGGCGCGCCGT
>KI547040.1:428228-430701 GCA_000497405.1 Streptomycetaceae bacterium MP113-05
ACCGGGTCGTGGCGGAAACGGGAGGCGTCGATGCCGTTGGGCACCACGTGGATGCGTTCGGCGGGCACGCCCCAGGCGCGGAGCCGGTCCGCGACGGTGGCGGACACGGCCACGGTAGCGGCGCCCAGCCGTTCGGTCGCCAGGTAGAGGCCCCGCGTGCCGGCGGTGAGGGGGCGGCCCTCGATGGCGGCCTCGCCCAGGGAGTGTTCGGTGGCGACGACGTACCGCACACCGGCCAGTCGGGCGGCCATGCGGCCGTACACGCAGGCGCGGTAGAGGTGGGTGTGGACCAGGTCGTACCGGCCGTCTCGGATCAGGCGGACCAGTCGTGGCAGCGCCGCAACGTCGCGGTTGCCGCGCATGCCCAGGTGCCGCACCCGTGCCCCGTCGGCGCGCAGCCCGTCGGCGACCGCGCCGGGGTTGGTGAGGGCGACCACGTCACCCTTCACCGGAAGATGACGGAGCATGAGCCGCAACTGCTGCTCGGCGCCGCCCACGCCGAGGCCGGTGATGACGTGGAGGACCCGGGAGGGCAGGCTCACTTCGTCGTCGCCTCCTCCGGCAGCGGCCTGCGGCGCCACGGGTGGAGACGGCGCTTCAGGCGAAGTCTCAGGCCGTTGTCCGCCTCCCCGATGTGGACGCGGGGCAGTGCGTGCCTGCCGGTCATCCGGCCCGGGGCGATGGCGCAGGCGTAGTCGTACCCGGCAGCGCGTACGGCGGCGACGGCGCGGGAGTCGAGCGTGCCGTGGGGGTAGCAGAAGCCGGCCGGGAGGCGTCCGGTGATCCGGGCCAGCGCCTCCCGGCTGCCGGCGGTCTCCTCATGGAGCGCATCGGGGCCGAGAGCGGTCAGTTCCCGGTGCAGCATGCCGTGCGAGCCGACCTCCATGCCGGCGTCGGAGGCGGCGCGCACGCCCTCGGGGGTGAGCAGCGGCTTCCGGGGACCGAGAGGATCCCAGACGTTGCTGCCGCCGAACCGGCCGGGGAGGACGAAGACGGTGGCGGTGCAACCGTGCCGGTGGAGCAGGGGGACGGCCTCGTCGAGGAAGTCCTGGTAGCCGTCGTCGAAGGTGAGACCTACCAGGTCCCGGCCGCGTCCGGCGGCCCGTTCCCGGAGGAGTTCGGCGATGCCGACACCGCGCAGCCCGCGGGCGGTGAGCCACTCCAGCTGGCGGCGCAGCCGGTGCGGGGAGACGGTCACGCGGTAGGGGTCCTCGGTGCCGTCGGCGACCGAGTGGTACATCAGCAGCCAGGGGGCGGAGCGGCGCCTCGCACCCACGCGCACGGGCGGGGGTGAGGGCGCGGGATCGGTGGCCGGGGTGTCCGGCCGTGCGGTGTCCGTGGGTTCAGCGGTCATGGCGGAGCCTCCGTTCGACGGCGGACACGAGCTGCGGGACCTCCCCCGCACCGAGGACGTAGCCGGTGGTGAGGAAGACGGCGGGGACGAGCACGGCACCGACGGCCGCGGCGAGCAGAGCGGGCCCGCACAGCGGCACCACCAAAAGGCCCGCGGCGGCGGCGAGTGCGGCGGCCGTCAGCAGGCGGAGCAGCCCGCCGAGGACCCGCGGCAGGTCGACGGAGACGGCGTCGTGCCGAGGACGCCGGCGGCCGGTGCCGACCAGCAGCAGCACCGCGGTCAGTGTGATGCCGGCCGCGTTGGCCGCAGCGATGCCGTGCGTGCCCCACATGCGGCTGAACAGGACGCCACCGGCAACGGTGACCAGCAGGCCGGCGACCATGGTGACCGCGGGATACCACGTGGGGCGCCCGGTGGAGAAGAACGGGCGGACCACGGCGCCCACCATGCTGTGGCCGAGGAGTCCGATGGCGTAGACGCGCATCACCGATGCCGTCGCCTCGGTGTCCTGAGGGGTGAACGCTCCGCGTTGGAAGAGGAGTTCGATGATCTGCGGCGCGCACGCGAAGACATAGGCGGCACCGAGCAGGACCACGAGGGCGGCTCCCGCCAGATCGCGTTCCACCCGGCGGCGGACCTTCTCGACGTCGCCGTCCGCCAGGGCGCGGGCGACCAGCGGGAAGGTGACCGTGCAGATCATCAGGGACAGCACCATCGGGATCTGCGCCACCTTCTGCGCATAGTTGAGGTGCGAGATGGCACCCGCGGGAAGCGAGGAGGCGAGATAGCGCTCCACGAGCACCTGGGACTGCCTGCCGACGGTGAACAGGGCGATGGGCAGCAGCACTCCGGTGCCGACGAGTATCGTCGCCCGTCCTGCTGCCGCCCGCGCCGGTCCGGGGTGATGCCGCGCCGCACGCCGCCCGTCCGTGCGGCGCGGCATCACCCGCAGGAAGAAGGGAAGCTGGACGAGCACCATGAGCACCCCGCCGACGGCCACGCCGACGGCCGCGGCCCGGACCCCCCACAGGGAGTGGAGCACCAGCACGGTGGTGATGATGCCGAGGTTGTAGGCGGCGTAGATGGCGGCGGGCGGGACGAACCGGCCGGGGGCGCCCA
>KI547041.1:0-3461 GCA_000497405.1 Streptomycetaceae bacterium MP113-05
AGTAGCCGGTGCCGAAGTCGTCGATGGCGATCCGCACACCCATGTCGCTGAGCGCCTGCAGCGCCTGGAGCGGCCGTCCGGCAGAGCCCATGACCGCCGACTCGGTGAGCTCCAGCTGCAGGAGCCCCGGGGGGAGACCCGTCTCGGTGAGGATGCGTTCGACGTCGGCGACCAGGTCGGAGTCCCACACCTGCCGCACGGCGACGTTGACACTGACGTACACCGGGTTGTCGGGATGCTCGTCCAGCCAGCGGCGGGCCTGTCGGCAGGAGGTGTCCAGCACCCAGCGGCCCAGCGGCACGATCGAGCCGTTCTCCTCCGCGAGGCCGATGAACCGGTCCGGTCCGAGGGTGCCGAACCGGGGATGCCGCCATCGTACGAGCGCCTCGACACCGTGCAGCGTCTCGTCGTCGAGGCCGACGATCGGCTGGTACTCGAGCGTGAACTCACCCCGTTCGAGGGCGGGTCTGAGCGTGCTGGAGAGGGCCTGCCGGGTGATGCGGTGGGCGTTTCGCTCCGGGTCGAAGAGGGTCCAGCGGCCTTTTCCGTCGGCCTTCGCCCAGTACAGCGTGGTGTCCGCGGCCTGCATCAGGCAGGTGGCCGTCGTTCCGGCGGCGGCACGTTCCACCACGCCGATGCTGGCTGAGAGTGCGAGCCGCTGCCCGGCCAGTTCGAAGGGCTTCTGGAGTGCTCGCAGCACCGACCTGGCCAGGGCGGTGAGCTGCGCCGTGTCGGTGGCGCTCTCCACCACCACGGCGAACTCGTCACCGCCGAGGCGCGCCACCAGGTGTCCCCCGTCCTGGGCGCAGGCGGAGAGCCGGCGGGCGACGGCCTTCAGCAGCTGGTCGCCGACCCGGTGGCCGAGGGTGTCGTTCACCGCCTTGAAACCGTCCAGATCCAGGTAGCACAGGCCGACCCGGCCGGTGGCGGTCTCGGCGAGAGCGGCCGAGAGCCGCTCGAAGAACAGGGTGCGGTTGGGTAGCCGGGTCACCGGGTCGTGCATCTGGAGGTGCCGCAGCCGCTTCTGCAGCGTGCGGCGTTCGCTGACGTCCACGATGGTGAGCAGGGCTTGGGACTCCCGGGTGCCGGTGCCGTGTGTGGTGGGCGTGACGGTGATCTCCGCCCACAGCGAGCGCCCGTCGGAGTGCTTGAGGCGCCGGGTGCACGACATCCGGTCGGTTCGCCCGCGCAGCACCGCGTGGTAGGCGGCGTGGGTGCGGTGGTCGGTGCCGAGGCCGGTCAGGTCGGCGATCGGAGTGGCGACCAGGCCGTCCGGATCGGTTCCCAGGAAAGCGCCGAGCGCCCGGTTCGCGGCACGTACCCGGCCTTCTCCGTCGACCACCGCCATGGCGAGGTGCGCGGCGTTGAAGGCGGCGCGGAAGTCGCTCTCGCAGCGAGAGCCCGCCCCTGCCTCCTGCTCACCGGGGGTGATGCTCTGCGGTGGAGTCGGGTGAGTCGCCGAGGTGGTCGCGGCGTCTTCACCTGGTCCGCCGGAGGGTCCGTTCACCGATGGCTCCCCACGGGGCTCGTCGCGTGCGGCACCGGTCGGGTGACTGCCGTAGTCCACCTGGCGGCCGGGCCGCGCTGGAAATGTGCCGATCATAGAGGCTGCCCGACGGGCCGAGCCAGTAGCGGCGCCGGGGCGCATTCAGTACGGCGCGCGCTCCACCGGCGCACTCCCGCGGGCGCGGCGGGCCCCTGCACTGCGCACCAGCGGTCCTTCCGTCCGGCGGACCGGGGAAGGGCAGAACGTCACTCCGGGTAGTCGACACGGGGATAACCCGATCGGGCTAACGGCAGGCGACGTACGGGGTGAAGCGGGACATGCTGGGCGAGACCGTAATGGCTCGTCCAGGAGGTCGTACGTGGCGGTTGCGCGGAAGCGGAAGCGGAAGCGGGCGGAGGGGCGGCTTCCGTTGCGCCGGACGGCGTCTGTCCTCACCTCGCTGGCGGCCATCGTCACCACGGCGCTGGTAGCCGGCCCCGCCACGGCGGTCGCCGCCCGCGGCGTGTGCGCACTCCCGCGCACCGAAGCGCACCACTCGGAGGGCGTGAACTCCTGGGACCCCTCCTATCCGCGCCCCGACCACGAGGTCGACGCGCTGATGCTCTTCCTGTCCTTCCCCGAATGGGAGCCGATGGTGACTACTGGATCCCTGGTGCGTGACCACTTCCCCGCTACCTCGGACTTCTTCTCCCGGGCTTCGTACGGCAGCTTCTCGCTGGCCGTCCATCCGAGGAGGCAGTGGATCGAGATGCCCGCCGACTCCACCTCCTACGGGATACAGCGCGACTGGGACCCTGCGCTGCGCGGCGCCTATCTGCACGACGCGCTGACCGCGGCCGATCCGCACGTCGACTTCTCTGACTACGACGTGGTCTATCTCGTCGCCGACCCCGATGCGCCGGGCGTGAACTCCGACGCCACCAAGGTCGTCAACTTCGAGCAGCCGACCGTACTGGACGGCCGCGAGGTGCAGCGCGTGGTCACCGTCTTCGAACGCCACCCGCCCGACCGGTACGTACTCGCCCACGAGACCGGACACCTCTTCGACCTGCCCGACCTCTACCACCGGCCGGCGGAGGGCAGCGCGGACTGGGACACCTACGTGGGCGACTGGGACGTCATGGGCAGTCAGTTCGGCCTCGCCCCCGACCTCCTCGGATGGCACAAGCGGAAGCTCGGCTGGCTGGCGGACCGCCACGTCGAATGCGTCCGTACCAGCAGTACCGGGACGTCCGGGCACACCCTGCGCGCGCTCGGCGCGCCCCTCGGCCCCCGCTCGGGCGGGCGCCCCGACACCCGGCTGCTGGTGGTGCGGACCGGGCCGTACGAGGCGCTCGCGATCGAGGCCCGTGCCCCGGTCGGCAACGACACCGGCATGTGCACGAGTGGCGTGCTCGTCTACCGGGTCCGCTCCGACGCGGATTCGGCGGAAGGGCCGGTGGAGGTGGTCGACGGTCACCCGGAGACCACCGCCTGCCGGCGCAGCTCGGTCTACCCGCCGCTGGCGGACGCCCCCCTCGGCGCGGGTGAGGAGCTCGTGCTGGAGGACGGCGGCGGCGTCCGCATCCGGGTCGGTGACGGGGGTGCCGCGGGTGGTGGCTGGTCGGTGCAGATCACTCGCGGCTCCACGGCGCTGGAATGACCGCGCCCCGACAGGGCCGATGGCACACGCGAAAGGCCCCCCGCTGATGCGAGAGGCCTTCCACCGTCTGTGCGCCGCCAGGGACTCGAACCCCGGACCCGCTGATTAAGAGTCAGCTGCTCTAACCAACTGAGCTAGCGGCGCCTGCTGACGTCGTAGACCCTAGCATCACGGTCCTGCGGAAAGAAAATCGATACTCCGCTCCTGCCAGGAGCACGTCCCGAGCGGTGGGACACCGGCTCGAAGGACGTCCGACCAGGCCGTACGCCGGCCCGCAGGCAGGCCCACAGCAACACCTCCGGGCCGGGAAGC
>KI547041.1:3471-7245 GCA_000497405.1 Streptomycetaceae bacterium MP113-05
GCCGCCGCCCGTCGACGAGTGAGGTGGACACCACGTCGAACGCGGCCCCGCAGGGCAGCACGCTGGGCGCGGCGGGATGCAGCGACCACAGGGCGTGCACGCTGCGGGGGAAACAGCTGGCGGAGGCGAGCCAGTCGGCGCCGTCGGCGGTGACACGGGCGGCGGGGTGTGGGGCCGGATCGGCGGGAGCGCTCATGGCGTACACAGTGGGCGACGATACCGGCACGGAAAGTGGAATCGCCGGAAACCCGCACGGGGCGGGCAGGCGTCCGGTACCTTTCGTCCGCCGGGCACCCGGGCGGGGACGGCCCAGCGGGCCCGTGCAGTCAGTCGTGAACACCTTCGGCCAGCAGTTCCCGGCCGAACTCGATCATCTTGTGGGCGTAGTCCTCGGTCCAGTCCGCCCGTTCCGCGATCACGGCGGCGGGCAGCCGGTCGAACCGCCTGGGGTCGGCGAGCTGCGCCGCAGCCACCGCCTGGAACTCCATGGCCCGGTCCGCCGCCGACCGGAAGGCGAGCGTCAGCTCGGTGGCCCGGGACAGCAGCTCACGCGGGTCCTCCATGGCGTCGAGATCGAAGAAGTGCTCGCCGTCCCCGGGGGCCGCTGCGGGCTCGAAGAGCAGCGCGGCCGGACGGCGGAAGCGGGCGCTGCCGCCGTCTGAAGAGCGGTCGGGAGCCGGGTGCGGCTCGGGCATGCGGACACCTCCAGATCGACTGCCGTCCACCATTCTCCCCCAGCGGCGCAACCCGGCCCCTCGCCCGGGTCCGTTCGTGCCGCGCACCCGTCCCCGGCCTGCGCTCTCCCTCCGGGCCGGGCGGCTGTGGACGGCCCTACCCGTCCGTCCGTACCCGGTGCTCCGCAAGGTGAGCCAGCACCGCGTGGTTGGCCTCCCAGCCGTCCGGGAACTTCACGGTCACCCCGAGCGGCACCGGCTCGGTCGACGGGTGGGCGTCGAGCAGCTCGGGCACCCCCGCCCGGCACACCACGATGCATGCGTGGCGGTGACGGGAGGCGAGCACGCACAGCCGTCCCGTCTCCAGATGGAACGAGGTCGCGTCCGGACGTCCGGACAGCGGATGCAGCACCACCGTGACGTCGAACTCCCGCCCCTGCAGGCGATTGGCCGTGTCCACGACCACGTCTGCCACGCCGCGCGCGGCCAGTTCGGCACGTACCGCCGCCGCCTGGTCGCGGTGTGCCGTGCCCACCGCGACGCGGTCCGCGGAGAGCGGCACCACGCCCTCCACCCGCTCGCTCCGGGTCCCGCCGTCTCTCGTCAGCAGCCGGCGGACCACGTCGGCGACCGCTGCGACGCCTTCCGGGTCGGTCCGGGGCGTGTGCCGGGCGGGGAGTTCCAGCAGGCCCCAACCGGAGGTGGCAGCCTCGTCGATCACGCGGTCCACGGCCGAACCGTCCGGGTGTCCGCCGAACGAGAGAGTCCGGTCACCCGGCCCCGTGCCGCTGGTGAACGGCGTGAACGGGTAGAAGGCGCGGGAGACCAGCGGCGCCGCCGACGCCGGCAGGCGCCAGGACACCGGGAGCCTGTGCTGCGGCAGGTCCGGATTGTGTGCGAGCAGTGTGCTCACCGCGCTCGCCGAGGGGTCGTACGAGAGCCCCGCCCACTGTTCGGCGCCCACCTGGCTGAAGGGGTCGAGCTGCCCGGGGTCGCCGACGAACAACGCCCGGTCGAACAGGCCGGCCACCGCAAGCAACGCGTCCGAGCGCATCTGGTACGCCTCGTCGACGATCGCGTGCTCCCAGCGCGTGTCCGTCTTCACCCAGGCCCACTTGGCCGCCGTGGAGACCACGACCTCCAGCTCCGCCAGGTCGGCCGCCCTGGCGGACTTCACGACCGACGGATGCCCGTCCAGCACCGGGTCGTACGGGTCGGGGTCGTTGCTGTGCAGGCGGCCCACGGGCAGTTCGGGGTCCTCCCGCGCGAGGCGGTCGACGAGGTCGTCGACCTGGGCGTTGGTCTGCGCCACCACCATCAGCCGCCGCCCGGCTGCCGCCAGCTCCCTCGCCGCCCGCACCACCAGTGTCGACTTGCCCGCTCCCGGCGGGGAGTCCACCACGACGCCGGGGCGGTCGCCGTGCAGCGTGTCCCGCAGGATCGCCGCCGTCGCCCGGGCCGCCGCCTCTCCGGGCGGCAAGCCCTGCCGTGCCCGCGCGATGCTCACCACACCCGCGTCGCTCGCCGCATCCGCGTCGCCGGTCACCGTCACAGGAGGTCCTCCGCGGTCTCGGGGTCGGGGGGATCGGCCGGGCGCATTGGCTTCACGGTCGCTTCGACCACGGCCTCGCCCGTGGCGTCGGGAGCGGTGGCGGGAGCGGTGAGTCCGTCCGGCGGGCCGCCATGTGTCCACGGGGTGTCCTCCGGCTCCGGCAGCGCGGGGCCGCCGCGCGGGCTGTGTTCGAACAGCGTCCACAGCAGGTGGTCGCCCGCCTCCGGGACGGAGCCCGGCGCGGGCTCCCTGCCGCGCCCCATCCCGTTCGTCAGCCGCAGCACGAGCAGGCCCTCGCCCGGCACGTCGGCCAGTTCGGCCTTCTGCTTGGTGGTGCCGTCGCCGAGTACCCGGTGCACGGTGCTGCGTTCGGCGAGATGCGGCCGGTCGTCCGTACACACGGTGACCAGCGGGCGCGGTCGTGGCCGTTTGCCCTCCGACCAGGCCGGCTCGACACCGACCACGACCCCGGCGAACGCCTCGCCGGCCAGCCGGCGGGCGGCCATCACCAGCGGGTCGTCCAGAGCCTCCTGCGCCTCCAGACGCGCTTGCGCCTGCTCGCGCGAGGCCAGCTTGTTCGCCGCGGTCACCGCGTCGTCCCGCTTGGGCTGCGGTGGTTCACCGGCCCGCAGCCGGTCCCGGTGATGGGTGAAGGAGAAGCGGTCGCGACGCCACCGGTCCGCCACGCTCGCCCCCTCGGGCAGCGCGCGCAGCAGGTCCACGCCGTGCCACACGGACCGCCAGGTCGGCAGCAGCTGCCCTTCGATCAGGCCCCGGACTTCCTTTTCCGCGCCGGTCAGTCCGGCGTCGTAGCGCTGGACGGCCGGCGCGAGCAGTGTGTTGTCGAACGCCGGGTCCGTCGCCGGCCCGGCGGGCGGGGTCAGCAGCACGCCCTCGGCGTCCCGTGCGGTCTCCACGCGCAGCGCGCAGGCTGCGCCGTCGTCCCGGCCTTCCTCCGCGGCGTCGATCCAGGCCAGCAGGGCACCCAGATGCTGGTCCTCCAGGTGGCTCTGGCCGGTGGCCCAGTGCCGGGTGAGCAGCTCGGTCATCGCAGGGAGCATCGAGCAGCCGGGCATCCGGGCCCGTTCGCCGTAGTGCGTCAGCCAGCGGCCGAGCAGTGGCACGTGGGCCGGGGCGGGGTGGGGCGTCTCCGGATCCTGCTCCGCGGTCCGCCGGAACCGTGTCGACCGGCCCAGCAGCCGTACGAAGTCGGTGCCGGGCCCGTTGGGCACGATGAGCTGCGGTGCGTCCGCGCACAGCTCAATCTCCTCGCCGCCCCTGACCTCGGTCTCCACCACGTCCTGTGCGGACTCCAGGTGCGGCAGTATGAGCCCCGCCAGCTCCGCCAGGAACGCGAACCGCAGGTCGCGGTCGCGCGGCTGGGGAACCACCAGCAGCCGCGGGGCGTCCCGGTCGGTGCCGACGAGCGCGCCGAGCGGCGCCCCGGCCTCACCAGCCGTGGTCAACGGCACCAGCACCATGGGCCGTTCGGTCAGGTGCCGGTGCCGCACGGTGGCCGTCGGCTGTGCGTGCCCGGCGGCCAACGCC
>KI547041.1:7483-9708 GCA_000497405.1 Streptomycetaceae bacterium MP113-05
AGCACGGCCTGCACGGTGGTCAGGCCGCCGAGTTCACCGCGCACCGACCGCCCCAGAGCGGTGACCGCGCCCGCCTGCCGTGCGGAGTCCCGGCAGTGGAACGCCAGCTCGCAGCCGGCCAGGCACTCGGGGGCGTACTGCGCCGGCACCTCGGCCACAGCGGAGGCGAGCCGGTCCGCCGGGAGTGTCGGCGCGAGGCTGGTGCCCTCGGGTACCTCGGCGGCGATTTCGTCCAGCCTCGTCAGCCGTGCGAGTTGGCGACGAGTGCCGGCCACCTGCTTGCGCAGGTCGACGAGTGCGGCGGTGGGCAGGTTGGAGAAGTCCTTCGGGCACACCAGCAGCGCCTCCGGCCGTACGACCGGCTCCGTGTCGCTGCCTGCGTCCGCGTGTCCGCCGTCCTCCCCGCCGGACAGGCGCACCCGCTCCAGGGCCAGCGCGTACACGGCGGCCTGCCGCGCCGCCGCACCCACCTTCGCCGGATCGGCCGAGCCGTCCAGCACGGGGAAGGACTTGATCTCCACGATGGTCAGGCTGCCGTCCGGATGCACGGCCACCGCGTCCGGTTCCAGGTACACCGGCGAGCCCGCGACCTGCAATGTCAGCATCGGATGGTCCAGCAGCGCCCATCCCCCTGCCGCGGTCGCCTCCGCGAGCGCCAGCCGGGTGCGTTCCGCACGTCCGGCCGGACCGGCCGCGGCCACGTCTGGCACCGCCACCTCGCCCGATTCCGACGGCGCGGCCTCCCCGGTACACCCGCACAGCAGCCGAACCATTGCGGCGCCGCCGTCCGCCTTGGCCCGCGCCTCGAACGCGTTTCCGCGGACGAAGGCGAACTGGGACTGGCCGAAGGCCGCGGGCGCCCCCAACGCGTGGGCCAGGGCGCCCTTGTCGACGCCCGCGCCGTCGAGGAGGGCGCGGCGGTGGCATCCGGGGTTCGCCGAGAGGGCGGACAGCGCCCGTGCGTCCAGCGGGCGGGGCGGTACGTCCGGACCGCCCCGCAGTTCGGCGAGCCGCCGGTGGAGGGCGGGGTGCTGGGCCGGCCCGGAGGAGGTGCCGGGGGAAGTCGTCATGGGCTCACGCCTCGGGCGTCGTGGGTCTTTCCGTATGAGGCCGCAGTCTCGCATCCGGCACGGACAACACCCGTCGACCGGGGGTCCACGGAACGCCCGTGCCGCCGGGTGATGATGGGGGCGCACGCAGCGAACGCACAGCGATCACTCGGCGAGAGGCGGCTTCCCGGTCATGGCAGCACCCCGCATCCTGCTGGTACGGCACGGCGAGACCGAATGGTCCCGCAACGGCCGGCACACCGGACGTACCGACCTGCCGCTCCTCGACGAAGGGCGCCGGATGGCCGAGCGGCTCGGCGAGCGCCTGCACCGCGCGCCCTGGAGCGGTCTGCCGGACGCGGAGGTGCGCACCAGCCCGCTCGCCCGCGCCCGCGACACCTGCGAACTGGCCGGATTCGGCGACCGCGCCACCGAGTGGGACGCGCTGCGCGAGTGGGACTACGGCGCCTACGAGGGGCTCACCTCCGGGGAGATCCGCGCGCAGCTCGGTGGCGACTGGCAGGCATGGCGCGACGGAGTGAAGGACGGCGAGTCGCTGGCCGAGCTGTCGCGGCGCGCCGACGAGATCGTGGCCTGGGCACGGTCGGCGGACCGCGACGTGCTTGTCTTCGCGCACGGACATCTGCTCCGTGCGCTCGGCGCCCGCTGGCTCGGCGAACCCGTCGGCCACGGCGCCCGCCTGGTCCTGGACCCCGTCGGCCTCTCCGTCCTCGGCTGGGCCTATGACGCCCCCGCCCTCTCCCGCTGGAACGACACCGGGCACCTCGACTAGCGCCCTACCCGGGTGAGCCGTCCGCGCGCCCGGAGCGGGCTTTCAGCCGACCGTCCAGCCTGTAGCGATCGTTCCTACTCAGCCTCGTGAAGCGGTGGGAGTTCTGGGCCTGTTCGGAGTAGGAGTGGAGCAGTGGACGACCGGGAGCTCCTGCTCGCCGTCCGGGGGCGCTACGCGCGGGGCGCGGGGAAGTGGGGGAGGAGCTTGGCGACGGCGGGGTCGCGGCGGTGGGGGGCCAGCCGCTGCGCTGTGACGCCGAGCATGCCCCGGATGCGCGTCGAGTTCACCGGCCCCAGCAGCTCCAGCACGTGGGTGGCGGCTGCCGCCGCCTCGTCCGGGCGGCCTGCGGCAGCCAGGTCGCCGGCGAGTTCGGCGGGGGAAAG
>KI547041.1:10230-16412 GCA_000497405.1 Streptomycetaceae bacterium MP113-05
GTTGCGCACGAAGTGCGGCTCCTGCAGGGCGACCGCCCGGCGGGCGTGCCGCGTGGCGGCTTCCCAGGCTCCCAGCGCCGACCAGCACTGCGACTCCAGGCCTGCCATCTCGGCCTCGCCGAAGAACGTCATCCACGGTGGGTCGTCGTCCGACGGTTCCCGCTCGAAGAGGCTGTGGGCGCGGGCCAGCGCCTCCTCGCAGGCGGAGCGGTCGCCGAGCCCGGCCCACCCGCCGGCCTCACGCAGGGTCAGCAGCGACAGCAGCCGGGAGGAGCCCAGACGTTGCGCGGCCTGCCGTCCGGCCTGGGCGGCGCGTACGGCCTCTCGCGGGCGGTTCGCGTCCCGCGCGAGGAAGGCGGTGTTGCAGAAGGCGTGCGCCTCCAGTGCCGGGTCCCCGGAGACGCGCGCGGTGGCGAGCGCCTCCGTGTAGTGCGAGCGGGCGTCGGCGAAGCGGCCCGAGTCGTGGGCGAGCCAGCCCACGGAGATGGCCAGTTCGCCGGCTCCGGCGTGCAGGCGCTCCTCGACCCCGCGTCGTGAGGTGCCCGCGTCGAGGAAGGCGTAGGCGGCCGTCAGCGCCTTCCCGGCGTGGCCGTAGAGACCGTCGGCGCCGTGGCGGTCGTCCAGTAGTCGGATGCGGTGGACGGCGTCCTCGACCGCCGCGGCCTCCGTCTCACCCGCGCGGCGTACGGTGCCTGCCCGGGTGCCGTCGGTCCGGCCGTCACCGGTCAGGGAGGCCATCGCGAGGGCGGCCGGGCCGCCCGTCATGAAAGCGCGACGTAGCACGTCGCTCTCCTCGTTGTTCTGGTACTCGTGCTCTGGACTGTGGTGGTGTGCGAGCCGGTCGTGGTCGACGACGGCTCCGGCGTGTTCCGCCCGGCGCAGCGAAGCGGGCAGGGGCGCTTCCTCACCTCCGCGCGCCCCTCGCGGGTGTGCGGCCCGCCCGCGAACGGACTCCCGTGGCGCGAAGCCCATGTCGGTGAGCGTGCGACCGGGGAACATGTGGAGGAACACCCGTTCGTAGGCGTAGTTGGGGCACCGGATCTCTCCGGTCTCCACTCGGCCCACGTAACGGGCGTCGCACGCTACCTGTTCGCCGATCTCCCGCGCCGACCTGCGCACGGCTGCCGCGAACTCTCCCGGGGAAAGCAGGCCCCGCAGTCTTCGGAAGGTCGTGTTCGGTCCGCCATGCGGGACCGGTGACGTGGATGGTGACGACGCCATGGCCGGACGGTACCGGCTGTGAGGGCGGCACCACGCTCGGTTTGGTCACAAAAGGGAGATCTTCCCCGTGATCTGCCATGAACTGCCACCCTTTGCAGTGTTCCGCCGCCGTAGCCGTTGACGCCGTCGCGCGTTGGACTCGGCACAGCGAACAGCGAAGGAGGCCGACGTGCGGGACAGCGGAGTGAAGGCGAACAGTGCGACTGCCGGCGCGGCCCGCGGGCCCGACGAGCCGTGCGACCTGGTCACCGTCCCGGCCCGGCAAGGTCTGGACGCCGTCGATCTCCTGCGGCTGCGGGAGGGTGTGGGGCAGGTGCTGCACGACGGGTCCTGCGCCACCCTCGGCTTCCTGGTCCCGCCCGGCACGGCCGCGGCCTGGGACCTGCCGGGCAGCGCCTGCACCCAGACCTACGCCCCCGGGTCGAGTACCGCGAACGAGCCGTCGGTCAACGGCACCGGCTGGCTGGTGCCACCGGTCGGCGCGCAGCTGCGTACGACCGAACCGGCCCGGTTGCGGGCAGCGCTCGGTGAGGCGGCACGCACCATCGAGGCCGTCGACCGCTGCCGCTGATCCCGCCCCGCCCGGCCCGGTGCCCGTCCGCCCGGCGATACTGGGTGTGTGGCAGGCAGACGACGGGACCGCGCCGACCGGCGAAGCGCACGGCGGACGCGCGACCCGGGTGAGCGGGTACACAGCGGGCTGGCCCGGTTGCACCCGGACCCGGACCGGCCCCGGGCGTGGACGCTCACCGTGGACGACGCGCCGCAGTCGTACGTCGACCTGGACGATCCCACGCGTCTGGACTTCGAGTACCAGCGGCGCCTCGGCCATGTGCTGGACCTCGCCGCACCCCCCGGCCGACCTCTGCGCGTGCTGCACCTCGGCGGCGGCGCACTGACCCTCGCCCGGTACGTCGCCGCCACCCGGCCCCGGTCCACGCAGCAGGTCGTCGAGCTGGACACCGCGCTCACCGCCTTCGTGCGGCGTGAACTGCCGCTGGAAGGCGGTTGGCGGATACGCGTCCGGTCCGGGGACGCCCGCGACGTCCTCACCCGCATGCCGGACGAGTGGGCGGACGTGGTCGTGTGCGACGTGTTCCACGGCGCGCGCACGCCGGCGCACCTGACGAGCGTGGAGTTCCACGCCGAGGGGCGTCGCGTGCTGCGGGCCGGGGGGCTGTGGACCGCGAACCTCGCGGACGGCGCCGGACTGACGCACCTGCGGGCGCAGGTCGCGACGGCCGGGGAGGTCTTCGGCGAGGTGTGTGTGGCGGCGGCCCCGGTGGTGCTGCGCGGACGGCGGTTCGGGAACGTGGTGCTGGCGGCGTGCGACGTGGGCCTGCCTGTGGCGGAGCTGACGCGGCGGGTCGCGGGCGACCCGCACCCCGGACGCGTCGAGAACGGGCCCGCGCTGGCCGCCTTCGCAGCAGCGGCGAAGCCCGTCACCGACACCACTGCCGCGCCGTCGCCCGCTCCGCCGTCCGGCTCCTTCTCCTGAGTCTCCAGGTTCCGCTTCCGCCCGGCGCCACCGCCGGGAGGGCCTGCGGTCGGCTCTTCCGGCAGTGGCGTGGCGACTAGGCTTACGCCGCCGGGAGTTCGCCCGTGCGGCAGACTTCGGCGTACCAGCCCGCGCTGGACTTCGGGGTGCGGCGCTGCGTGGCGTAGTCGACGTGCACGGCGCCGAACCGTTTCGTGTATCCGTACGCCCACTCGAAGTTGTCCAGCAGCGACCACAGGAAGTAGCCGCGGACGTCCGCGCCCCGGGCCATCGCCTCGTGCACCGCTGCGAGGTGGCCCTGCAGGTAGGCGACGCGTTCCGGGTCGTCCACCCGGCCGTCCTCACCGGGTTCGTCCGTGCACGCCGCGCCGTTCTCGGTGACGTAGAGCGGAAGTCCCGGAGCCTCCCGGGTGAAGTCGAGCAGCAGGTCGCGGAGCCCGGTGGGGTCGATGCTCCAGCCCATGTCGGTCTGTTCGCCCGGAGGCTGGTGGAAGGCGACCCGCTCGGCGCCCGGCCACGGCGAGTGCACGCTGGCGCCGTGGCCGTCGCTGCGTTCGGCGGCCCCGCCGCCACCGACTGCGGAGACCAGGGCGGGCGTGTAGTAGTTGACGCACAGCGCATCCAGCGGCTGGTGGATCTGTTCCAGGTCGCCGTCCCGCACGCAGGTCCAGTCGGTGAGGTGCGAGGTGTCGGCGAGCAGATCCTCGTCGTACCGCCCGTGCAGCATCGGCCCGGTGAAGACCCGGTTGGCCAGCGCGTCGATACGCCGGGCGGCGTCCTGGTCCGCCGCGTCGGCCGAGCGGGCCCGTACGGCCGCCGGGTTGAGGCTGACGGTCAGCTGCGCGCGGGCGGGCAGCGCCGACCGCAGCGCCTGCGTGCCCAGACCGTGCGCCAGATTCAGGTGGTGCGCGGCGTGCAGGGCGGCGGCCGGGTCGGTGCGGCCGGGTGCGTGCACCCCGGAGCCGTACCCCAGAAAGGCGCTGCACCAGGGCTCGTTCAGCGTGGTCCACAGCTCGACGCGGTCGCCGAGTGCCTCCCCGACGAGGGCGGCGTAGTCGGCGAAGCGGTACGCCGTCTCGCGCACCGGCCAGCCGCCTGCGTCCTCCAGTTCCTGCGGGAGGTCCCAGTGGTAGAGCGTCAGCACCGGCGTGATTCCGGCGCCGAGCAGTTCGTCGGTCAGTGCGCGGTAGAAGTCCAGCCCCTGCTGGACGGCGGGGCCGCGCCCGGTGGGCTGCACCCGGGACCAGGAGACGGAGAAGCGGTAGGCGCCCAGCCCGAGCCGGGACATCAGCGCGACGTCGTCCCGGTAGCGGTGGAAGTGGTCGCAGGCGACGTCGCCGGTGTCGCCGTTCAGGGTTCTCCCAGGAGTGTGGGAGAAGGTGTCCCAGATCGACGGGGTCCGTCCGCCCTCCCGCACGGCACCTTCCACCTGGTAGGCGGCGGTCGACGCACCCCACACGAATCCTGGCGGAAACCGGTGCGGTCCGCGGTCCGTCGTCGAGGGTGCCGGAGTCGTTGCAGTCATGGAAGCGCTCCCAGTCGTGGTAAGAGGTCGTCTGCCGAGGTCGGTCCGTTCGCACAGCGATCCGGCCGGCAGTCCGTTCGTCCGTTCGTTCGCCCGGTGCGCCGCGCGCCCGTGTCCGCCGTGCCGTTCAGCCCTTCACGGCGCCCTGCATGATGCCGCCGACGATCTGCCTGCCGAACAGAGCGAACGCGAGCAGCAGCGGCAGCGTGCCCAGCAGCGACCCGGCCATGATCACCGATTGGTCCGGTATGTAGCCCCGGCCGAGCCCGGTGAGCGCCACCTGGACGGTCGGGTTCTCCTGGGTCAGGGCGATGATCGGCCAGAAGAACTCGTTCCACGCGAGCACGAAGGTCAGCATGCCGAGCACGGCCATCGCCGGCCGGGCCACGGGGAAGACCACGTGCCACACGACGCGCAGGGTGTGCGCGCCGTCCACCCGGGCCGCCTCGATCAACTCCGTCGGCAGGGCGCCCACCAGGTACTGCCGCATGAAGAAGACGCCGAAGGCGCTGACCATCATCGGCAGGATCACGGCCTGCAACTGATTGGTCCACTCCAGTTCGGCGACGGCCATGAACAGCGGCACCACGCTGAGCTGCGGCGGCACCATCATGGTGCCGATCACGAGCAGCAGCAGCAGGTTCTTGGCGCGGAACCGCAGCTTGGCGAAGGCGAAGCCGGCCAGGGTCCCGAACAGCACGGTGGCGACGGTGACCGAGCCCGCCACGACGATCGTATTGAAGAGCGCCAGCCCCATGTTGGCGTCCACCCAGGCGGTCTGGAGGTTGGCGAACAGGTTCTGGCCGAACCAGAAGGGCGGCGGCGTCTCGGCGAGCCGTTCGTTGCTGCGGGAGGCGGCGATCGCCGTCCACACCAGGGGGAACAGCGAACCGAGAGTGAAGATGATCAACACCGTGTACGCGAACCAGCCGCCGTGCAGTTGTCTGCCGGCCCGTCGGGCCATGATGCGCCTCCTCACTGGCTCTTGCCGAGCCGACGGGCGAACAGCCAGTTGAGCAGGCCGATCACCACCAGGATCATGAACATGGCCCAGGCGATGGCGGAGGCCCGGCCGAGATGGAAGGTGACCCAGCCCTGCTCGTACAGATAGAGGCCGAGTGTCTGGTACTGGTGCGCGTCGCCGCCCGACGCCGTCCCGCCGAAGAGCAGGGGCTCACCGAAGAGCTGGGTCGACCCGATCGTCGAGACGACGATCGTGAACAGGATCGTCGGACGCAGGGACGGGATCGTGACATGGCGGAACTGCTGCCAGCGGGAGGCGCCGTCCAGCGCCGCCGACTCGTACAGGTCGTGCGACACCGCCTGCATGGCGGCCAGGTAGATCAACGTGTTGTACCCCGTCCACCGCCAGACGACGATGGTGGCGACGGCGATCTGTGAGGTCCAGGTCCCGGACTCCCAGGCGACGTTCTCCACTCCGAAGGCGCCCAGAACCCAGTTGATCAGCCCGTAGTCGCGACCGTAGAGCATCGCGAAGACCAGGGTCGCCGCGGCCACCGACGTGGCGTACGGAGTGAGCAGCGCGACCCGGAAGAACATCGAGCTGCGCAGCCTGTAGTTGAGCAGGTGCGCCAGTCCGAGCGCCATCAGCAACTGCGGGACGGTGGAGACGACACCGATGACGAAGGTGTTGCCCAGGGCGTTCCAGAAGAAGTCGTCCTGGACCAGGCGGGTGAAGTTGTCCAGACCCGCCCACTCCATCTCCGTAGGCGCGTGCAGCGAGACGTTGTGCAGCGCGGCCCAGCCCGTGTACAGGAGAGGGAACAGCCCGAAGGCCGCGAAGAAGAGGAAGAACGGTGCGATGAGGGCGTACGGGCCCCAGCGCGCATCGCGCTGGTAGCGCCTGCTGCGCCGCCGGGCCGCCCGCCCTCCGGGGGAGGCCCCCTCGCCGCCGGGAGCGGGTCCGCGGCGGCCCTT
>KI547041.1:16422-61008 GCA_000497405.1 Streptomycetaceae bacterium MP113-05
GCGGGGGGCGCGGTGTCGAGACGTTCCGAGGTCATGCGAACAGCTCCGGTCAGCCGATGGCGTTGTCGATGGACTTGACCGCGGAGTCCCAGCCCTCGTCGGGTGACTTGCCCTGCTTCTCCACCTGCCGGATGCCCTTGGCGAGGGTCTCGGCGATGATCTGGTCCTTCGGGCCGAGGACCTGGACCGGAATGCCCTCGGCCGCCTCGGTGAAGATCTTCCCGGTGGGAGCGTCGCCGTAGTACGCGTGAGTGGCGTCCTCGACTTCGGGCAGGCCGAACGCGGTGCCGGAACTGGGGAAGCTGCCTCGCTTCTGGAAGAGCGTGGCCTGCTGCTCCGGAGCGGTCAGCCAGGTGGCGAGCTTGATCGCCTCCTCGCGGTTCTTCGCGTTCTCCGGCACGGCCAGGAAGGATCCGCCCCAGTTGCCGGGCCGGGGCGCGTCGGCGACGTCCCACCTGTCGGCGTTCTTCGCCCCCGCCTTGCTCTCGATGTAGCCGAGCATCCAAGCGGGGCACACCACGGTGGCGAAGTCGCCGTTGGCGTACGCCTGGTCCCACTCCGGGGTGAACTGCTGCAGCCTGGCGGTCAACTTGCCCTCAGCCGCCCGCATGGCCAAATCCCACGATGTCCGGACGGCCTCGCTGTCCTGGTAGATCACCTCGCCGTCCTCGTCGTAGTAGCGCTCGGCGTAACTGGAGACGGCGCCGTTGTAGAGGCCGGAGGCGCTGTCCATGAAGCTGGTGCCGGACGGGGCGTTCTCCGCGTAGATCTCGCCTGCGTCGATGTACCTGCCCCAGTCGTCGGCCCACAGCTTCGAGACCTCCTCCCGGCCGGTGGGCAGGCCGGCCTTCTCGAAGAGGTCCTTGCGGTAGCAGACGGCCATCGGGCCGGTGTCCGTGCCGAGCCCGATGACCTTGCCGTCCTCGGTCTTCGCCTGCTCCCACTTCCAGTCCAGCCAGTGGTTCTTCCGTACGCCCGGGGCTTCGGCGAGGTCGACGAACTTGTCGGCCTGGAGGGTGGCGACCTCCTTGATGTTGCCGACCTCCACCGCCTGGACGTCCTGGAGTCCGGCGCCGGCCGTCAGATGGTTGAGCAGTGCCGGGTAGTAGTCGGCGTTCTCCGCGGTGACGTTCTCCTGGATCACGATGTCGGGGTTGAGGCGTTCGTACTCGTCGTAGAGTCCGGCCTCCTTGAAGCCGAACGTGCCGAAAAGCCCCACGGATACCGTGACCTTGCCGTCCTCTGACGTGCTGCCGCCGTCGCCGGCGCAGCCGGAGAGCAGCCCTGCGCCCAGGGCCGCGGCGATTCCGAGCGACGTCAGCCGCCGGGCCGATCTGCCTGTGGTGCGGGTAGTGCGTCGGTACTGGCTGTGCATCGCATCCTCCCGAACGTGTACGGAACCTGAAGGGGATCAGGCCGTTGGGAGCGCTCCCAGATGTGATGAGTTGAAGGGTTGCGGAGTGCGCCCGGGCTGTCAAGACATGCGGCGGGCTCTCCCGGCAACGAGACGCCGCGTGTCGTTGGGCGGTCTCGGGGTCGCGCAGGGGCGCACCTGGCACACGTCCAGCCGTCGGGGCGGGATGCCCCTGGGAGAGCCCCGACGGCCCGTCACGTCCAGGTGTGGCACCCCGTTGCGCGGCACGACATGTCACCGGCTGCGAACACGTGGCCCGGGGGCCGGCGTCACCAGCACGGATACCGGGTGCACCTGGCGGGCCGTCACCCCTGTGGACACGCACCGGGTGCGGTCGTCGTCCGGCTCCCGTTTGCTCGCTGGCATGAGTGCAGCAACCCGACATCCGACACCCGTACTGCGCCGGGCCGCCCTCGGCGTGCTGACTGCGGCTCTGCTCACCGCCGGCAGCGCCGGACTCGCCTCTCCGGCCGCGGCGGGGATACCGCTGCGCGCCCACGACGATCCCCCGGACGCGGAGCCGTACACCGTCGGCGGGTCCTGGGGGGCCGACCTGGCGGACTTCCCCTGGTACTGGACGGCCGGAACCCCGGAGGCGTGGACCAGCCCCGTGACGACGTCCCGGGTCTCCGCGCGGTACGGCATCCGGGGAGACTGGGCGGCCGGTCACCACACCGGCGTCGACTTCCCGGTTCCCGTGGGAACCCCCGTCCGTTCGGTCGGTTCCGGCGAGGTCGTCCTGGCGGGCCGGTCCGGCGACTACGGCAAGGCCGTGACGATACGGATGGAGGACGGCAACTACACACTCTTCGCCCACCTGTCGAAGATCTACGTGGACGAGGGCGACCGGGTGCAGGCCGGCACCCTGCTGGGGGAGTCCGGCAACACCGGTCGCAGTACGGGCCCGCACCTGCACTTCGAGGTCAGGGAGGGGCGTGAGTACGGCACGGACATCAATCCGGTCGCCTACCTGGAGAGGAACGGCGTCCGCATCGCGTGACCGGACTCCGCCACGAGACGATCAGGGCCCGGACTGTGGCCGACGCTCTCGGGGCGGACCGTGCCGACCTCGGGCCGCGCGCAGCGGCCCGGCACAGGTGAGTCTGTTCTGCGCTGCGCAATCCACGGTGCGGGCGGCTTCACCGCCTGCGCCTGACGCACCTGCGACAGGGACGACAGCACTCCGCCGGCCGGGGGTCAGGACCACTGGGGTGCAACCGAGCACTGTCCATCGCCGGCGGCGGGCGAGAACGCGCTCAGCCCGCCGTCCGTTGGGCCCGTGTTGTTCCCACGCTGGAAACGCGAAAGGCCCCCGACAGCGTTTCCGCTGGTCGGGGGCCTTCCTGCTTGGGGTGAATGACGGGACTTGAACCCGCGACTTCCTGGACCACAACCAGGTGCTCTACCAACTGAGCTACATCCACCATGACCGGCGGCGTTTCCCACCGGCCGAGAACGAGTGTACAGGGTCCTCAGGGGTGCTCGCGCACGGGTTTCTCAGCCGCGCCGCCTGCTGTCCCGTCGTCGTCCTTGGGGAGCACGTGCCGGGACGCGATCTCCTTCGCGGTGTCGGAGTCCGGACCGGGGTGCGGCACGAAGACTGCTTCACGGTAGTACCGCAGTTCCGCGATGGAATCCCGGATGTCGGCCAGTGCCCGGTGGTTGCCGTTCTTCTCCGGGCTGTTGAAGTACGCGCGCGGGTACCAGCGGCGGGCCAGCTCCTTCACCGAGGAGACGTCCACGATCCGGTAGTGCAGGTGCGACTCCAGGCTCGGCATGTCCCGGGCGAGGAAGCCGCGGTCGGTGCCCACGGAGTTTCCGCACAGCGGCGCCCGGCCGGCCTCCGGGGCGTGCTTCTGCACGTAGGAGAGGACCTGCTGCTCGGCGTCGGCGAGGGTGGTGCCCGATTCCAGCTCGTCGAGCAGACCGGACGACGTGTGCATCTGGCGCACGACTCCTGGCATGTTCGCCAGCGCCTCGGCCGGCGGACGGATCACGACGTCCACGCCCTCGCCCAGAACGTTCAGCTCCGAGTCCGTGACCAGGGCTGCCACCTCCACCAGCGCGTCGCCGGTCAGTGAGAGGCCGGTCATCTCGCAGTCGATCCACACCATGCGATCATTCATGCGCTTTACCCTACGTCGCCCGTCACCGGCCGCGTCCACGCTGTCGGGGCAGCTGGTGAGACCAGGCGTCCGACAGCGGCTTGCCGCCCCCGTCGGTGTGCCCTTTCGCCTCGCTGAGGGGCTCCGGGGGCACGTCGGCGCGGGAGCCGACCCGGCCGGCCCCGCCCTCGTCGTTCCGGCGGCTCGTGACACCGTCCTGGTGCCTGCCGCCGTCCGGCGCTCCCGGTCCCCGGCGGGCGTGCGGTACCCGGGGGTCGTCGGCTCCGCCGCCGTCCGGGCGGCGCGCCCGGTAGGCCGCCCGGTACGAGGCGGGGGAGGCGCCCAGCTGCCGCCGGAAGTGCCCGCGCAGGGCGACCGGCGAGCGGAAACCGCAGCGGCCCGCGACCTCGTCCACCGAGTAGTCGGAGGTCTCCAGCAGACGCTGCGCCTGCAGGACGCGCTGGGTGATCAGCCACTGCAGCGGTGCGCTGCCGGTGAGAGTGCGGAACCTCCGGTCGAAGGTCCGGCGGCTCATGTAAGCGCGCGCGGCAAGGGTCTCCACGTCGAACTGCTCGTGGAGGTGTTCCAGGGCCCAGGCGACGACCTCGGCGAGCGGGTCGGCTCCGATCTCCTCCGGTAACGACCTGTCCAGGTGCCGGGGGTGTCCGCCGTCGCCGCCGACGGGGCGACGGGGCGGGACGACCAGCCGTCGGGCGAGGGCGCCGGCCGCGTCCGCGCCGTGATCCGAGCGGACGACGTGCAGGCAGAGGTCGATTCCGGCCGCGGTGCCGGCCGAGGTGAGGATGTCGCCGTCGTCCACGAACAGCTCGCGCGGGTCGACGTGGACGGCCGGATACCGCTTGGCCAATGTAGGCGCGTACATCCAGTGCGTGGTCGCCGGACGGCTGTCCAGCAGTCCGGCCGCCGCCAGGACGAATGCGCCCGTGCACAGACCGAGCACCCGCGCCCCCTCCTCGTGCGCCTGGCGG
This sequence comes from Streptomycetaceae bacterium MP113-05, assembly GCA_000497405.1. Taxonomy (GTDB): domain Bacteria; phylum Actinomycetota; class Actinomycetes; order Streptomycetales; family Streptomycetaceae; genus Streptomyces. The sequence goes on from KI547041.1 coordinate 20,931, forward strand.
AGGGCCTCCAGGGCGGCGGCGGGCGGTGGCTGGGTTATGGAACGCCACGCGGGGACCACGACGGTGCCGGCCCGGGACAGTGCCTCGAGCCCGTGCGGCGCGGTGAGCTGCAGGCCGCCGGTGGTGCGGAGCGGGCCGTCCTCGCCCGCGCAGGCCAGCAGCCTGTAGCGGGGGACGCCGGCGTCCTGGCGGTCGATGCCGAATACCGACAACGGGATCGAGCTCTCGAATATCGGGCCGCCGCTGAACAGCAGCACGGCGACGACTTCGCGCCGCCGGCGTGCGACCAGCTTGCGGGCGGTGGCCGATGCCGGACCTTCCCGGGAGTCCTCCTGGCTCGTGGGAACGCTCATCGGACTGTCAAGCCCCCCTCATCGTCGCGTCCTCAAGATCCTGCACTTCTCTCCCCCGCGGCGATAGCCAAGATCGAATCTACTGCGTCCCGTGACCTCGGCGAACCAACTTCAGCACGCGACGCTATGTCGACTTGGCCACGTGGCGTGAAGCAATCGATCACTTAGCGTTCCACCGACCGGCCTCGTTGGGTAGTACGCATAACCTCACTGCCCCTCAGTAGAGCCGTCCACACACCCCGAGTACCCGTTTCTGCCCTGGTGGGGGCCGTGCCGGTGCTGGACGGTGCCGCCGGGACAAGCCGGCGGAGAAGTTGGCTGAAAAGCGTGCAGGGTGCAGCAGCGCCAACAGGAGCGGGACAGCACAGGCCGCGGGGGGTGTAAGGAGTGCAGGGGCACGTTGCGCAAACGGCCCCGCTCGTGCATGCTCCGGGGTCAGCGCGCCCCTCGCGACCCGCTCCTGCACGGCAGGGTCACGGGGAGTGCCGCCGTACCCTTGGGGTAGGTGACAGTGAGGGGGCAGGTCGTCACGAGGCCCTCCCTTCCAGGACCCCGCTCCTTCTCACAACCGTTCCCCCGCAGAGGACTCACAGCTCAGAGACCGACATGGCTGGACACGAGATCCCCGAACCCGCGGACCGCAGACAGTTCGCCGACCCCCAGGCGATGCCGGATGCGGTGCCGGTGGTGCCCGCACCGGGGGAGGCGCGGCAGTCCTCCTGCGACCCGGTGTTCCGTCATGGTGTGGTCGTCGGCTTCGACGGCTCCATGTCCAGTGAACGTGCGCTGGCGTACGCCATCGGCATGGCCCGACGGTCGGGTTCCGGGCTGATCATCGTGCATGTCGCCAACCGGTTGCCGACCACGGTGTGGGCAGGGTGCGAGCCGCCGGTCTTCGTGGACGTTCCCGACCACCGTACCGAGGTGCTCGGTCTCGAGCTGGCCTGCGCGGATCATCTGGCCGAGGTGCCGTGGGTGCTGGTGGAGCGAGGTGGCGACATCTGCCACGAACTGGAGGAGGTCGGCCAGGAGTACGAGGCCGACGCCATCGTCGTCGGCTCCACACACGGCCTCGTCGGCCGCCTGTTCGGCTCCGTCGCCGGTCGTCTCGCGCGCCGTGCCGAGCGCCCCGTCGTCACCATCCCCTGACGCTGCCTCATCTGTCCGGCGGACCCGGGAACGGGGTGAGAACCGTCCAGCGGGGGCCGAAATCCGTCGGCGCCAGGATGTGCATGATGCCTCGGTGAGGGGCATAGAGAGAAGAACGACATGCTGCCCGCCGGGAGGTGACGGCCCCGGGAGCGGCAGCACCAGCCGGCGTGATGGACGACGCCGGCACCCTCGGGGGCGGACTCCCGCGCGGTGGTGGCCCGCGCGGAAGTCCGCCCCCGTCCCCTTCTTCGCCCCTTCGTGCCCGGTCCGTGCAGGACGAAGGCTCCGTGCGGGCCGCCCGGTGCGGGACGGTCCGTCTACTCCACCGTGACCGACTTCGCCAGATTGCGCGGCTTGTCGATGTCCCGGCCCAGGTGCAGCGCCGTGTGGTAGGCGAGGAGTTGCAGCGGGATTCCCATCAGGATCGGGTCGAGCTCGACCTCGTTCCGCGGGACCAGGAGAGTGTGGTCGGCCTTCTCCTGCTGAGCGTGGGCGACGGCGAGGATCCGGCCGTGCCGGGCCTTGATCTCCTCCAGGGTGGCGCGGTTCTTCTCCAGCAGTTCGTCGTCCGGCAGGATCGCCACCGTCGGCACGGCGGGCTCGATCAGCGCGAGCGGACCGTGCTTCAGCTCGGAGGCGGGGTACGCCTCGGCGTGGATGTAGGAGACCTCCTTGAGCTTCAACGAGGCCTCACGTGCGACCGGGTGGCCCCGCACTCGTCCCACGAACATCATGCTGCGGGCCTCGGCGTACTCTGCGGCGAGCCGCTTGATCTCGTCCTCGGAGTCGAGGATCCCGGCGATCTGCTCGGGCAGCCTGCGCAGTCCGGCGATGAGCCGCTTGCCGTCCGCGACGGACAGGTCGCGGATCCGGCCGAGGTGCAGGGCCAGCAGCGCGAACGCCACCGCCGTGTTGGTGAAGCACTTGGTCGAGACGACGCACACCTCAGGCCCGGCATGGACGTAAACTCCGCCGTCCGTCTCGCGGGCGATCGCCGAACCGACGACGTTCACCACCCCCAGCACCCGCGCGCCCTTGCGCTTGAGCTCCTGCACGGCGGCGAGGGTGTCGTAGGTCTCGCCGGACTGGCTGACGGCGATGTAGAGGCAGTCGGGGTCGACGACGGCGTTGCGGTAGCGGAATTCGCTGGCCGGTTCGGCGTCCGCCGGGATGCGCGCGACCTCCTCGATGAGCTGCGCGCCGATCAGGCCCGCGTGGTACGCCGAGCCGCAGCCGAGGATCTTCACCCGGCGCACGCCGCGTGCCTCGCGGGCGTCCAGGTTGAGGCCGCCGAGGTGGACGGTGGCGAACCGGTCGTCGATCCGGCCGCGCAGCACGCGGTCCACCGCGTCCGCCTGCTCCGAGATCTCCTTGTGCATGTAGGTGTCGTGGCCGCCCATGTCGTAGGACTCGGCGGCCCACTCCACGGTCTCCGGAGAGGTGGCGGTCCGGGAGCCCTCGGTGGTGTAGGTGCGGTAGTCGTCGGCCTTGATCGTTGCCATCTCGCCGTCGTTCAGGGTGACGACCTGACGGGTGTGCGACACGAGTGCCGCGACGTCGGAGGCCACCAGCATCTCGTGCTCACCGATGCCGAGTACGACCGGAGAGCCGTTGCGGGCGACCACGATGCGGTCGGGGAAGTCGGCATGCAGCACCGCGATGCCATAGGTGCCGTCGATGTGCCGCAGCGCTTCCTGCACACGGCCTTCGAGGGTGTCGGCCCGGGCGCGGGCGACCAGGTGGGCGAGTACCTCGGTGTCGGTGTCGGAGACCGGCTCCACGCCGTCGGCGGCGAGTTTGGCGCGCACGTCTGCGGCGTTGTCGATGATGCCGTTGTGCACGACGGCGACTTTGCCCTCGGGGTCGAGGTGCGGGTGCGCGTTCACGTCGTTGGGGACGCCGTGGGTGGCCCAGCGGGTGTGGGCGATGCCCGCGGTGCCGGCGAAGCGCTTGGGCAGCTTCGCCTCCAGCTCCCGTACCCGGCCCTTGGCCTTGACGGCCTTCAGCCCGGAGCTCCGGGTCTGGACGGCGATGCCGGCGGAGTCGTAGCCCCGGTACTCCAGGCGCTGCAGCCCCTCCAGCAGCAGGGGCGCGACGTCGCGCTTACCGATGTATCCCACGATTCCGCACATGGGCGCTTCTCCTTCGAACAGTCGGTCGGGGTGCCGGCTTCCTGTGCGCCCGCCGGGTCGCGGACGGTCAGCCGTAGACGATGCGGCGCAGCTGCCGCAGGGACAGCTCGGGCGGCGCCACCGCGCGGTGGGGCAGTTCGGCCGCGATCCGCTCGAAGATGCTCGCGTTCACCAGCCCGCCGGACCTCAGCTCCCGGTGGCGGCGGCGCACGTAGTCCTCGATCGTCTCGTCGAAGTAGGCCAGGACGTCGAGGACCACCCGTGCCGCCTCGCCGCGCGGCAGCGCGGTGGTGCGGGTCAGGTGGTCGATCAGGTCCTCGTGGACCGGTGTCCGGCGCTCCAGCACTCGTCGATAGTGCGCTGCCATGGTGTCTCTCGCAACTTTCCTGCCCGAAACCGGGCAGGAAAGCTCCGAAGTGGGGTCGATAGAGGTCCCTCCACGGAAGGACTGTCTACACCCCTGCACGCACGGGCGCCGGGCCCGTGCCCCGCCTCCGGCCGGGCCGTCAGAAGCGGTCCAGCACCGCGCGCTTCGTCGCGGCGAACTCCTCGTCCGTCAGGACGCCCTCGCGGTGAAGCTCGCTCAACTCCCTCAGCCTGCGCAGCAGGGCATCGTGGTCCGCCCCTTCAGGGGCGGACTCCACGAGGGCTGGCGGAGCGCCGGGGACGCCCTCCGAGAGCGCAGTGGGTGCACCGGCGTGCGGCAGGCGTGCCGTGACCGCCGCCGCCAGCAGAACCGCCCCGCTCGTCTCCCGGGCCTGTCGCACGCCCCACAGGGACACGCAGTGGGGGTCGTGCTCGGGCTTCTGGCTCGCATGCGTACCCCGCGGCCGGAAGCGCAGGCTGCCGTTCTTCAAGCCCACCGCGGGGGCCCACTCCACCCCGCTGAGCTCGTCGAGCATCAACGTCCTGGCGCCGCCGGAGGATTTGCTCTCCTCGGCCGTCCAGCTCCACTCCAACTGCACGCGTTCGCCGTCGAAGACGGCTGTGCCGTCCGAGCCGGGAGCGGTCCGTGGCACGGACGGGCCGGCCAGCAGGTACCGGTCGCACGGACCGTCCGGCACCTGCTCCAGCAGCAGTGCGTGGCGCACCTCATCGACGAAGTACCGGGCCACTCCCGACCGGTCCGCGTCGACCGCAAGCTGGTACGGGTCGGCCGCGTCCGCGAGTCGGCCGTTCGCGACCTGGGCGAGCGGGTCCGCGCCCGCGCGCAACCGCAGCCGCAGGCGCCCCGGCTTCCGGCCGTGCCCCGCCTCGTACGCGATCCCGGCGACCGCCCCCAGAGGTACGGCCACCTCGCCGAGGTCCCGCCGGAGCTGATGAACGGCCTTGCCGCTCCCCGGCACGATCCGCAGCGTGTCCCCGTCGAACGTCCATGTGCCCGTGCGTTGAATGATCTCCGCCATAGGGCAGATTCTTGCGCACGGGCACCGCGCTCACGCCACCCGTCCGGCCAGGAACTCCTCCCAGGTCCGCTCTCCCACCGACGCCCCCTCCAGGGTCAGGTTGTCGCCCGCGCGGTACGCGCGCCCCCGCTTTGCCCGGGATGCGGAACGGCATCCTGGGGCGGCGCCTGCCGCGGGCCCGCAGGTAGCTGCGGCTCAGCTCTGCGAGGTCGTACACCCGGGGACCGGCCAGGTCGGGGACCAGCCCGGACGGCTCCCCGAGGGCCAACTGCACCAGCCGCTGGGCGACCTCGCGCGAGTCGACCGGCTGCAGTCGGAGGCCGCCGGGCGCCGGCATCACCGGCAGCTTCGCCAGCTTCTCCACCATGACCAGCGTCAGGTCGTGGAACTGTGCGGCGCGCAGCGTCGTCCACGGCACCCCGGAGTCCGCGACGGCGCGCTCGGCCGCCAACTTGGAGCGCAGCCAGGCGAGCGGCACCCGGTCGGCGCCGATGACGGAGACGTACACCAGGTGCCGCACGTGCGCCCGCGCCGCGGCGACCACCAGGTTGCGGGTCGCCGCGTCGTCGCCCTTGGGGCCGCCCGCGAGGTGCAGCCGGCGCTGGTGGACGGCAGGGTCGGCCTCGTGATGGCCGTTCGCGGACGCCTCTCCCTGGTGCTGGCGTTCGCCCTCGGTGACGACGACCGGATCACCGCCATCGACGTGATCGCCGACCCGGAACGGCTGCGCGCTCTCCGGATCGACGTCCTGGCCGCTCGGCCCGACGAGACGGCTGCCCGCCGGGTGGTTCGCCCGCTGGACCACGGGTCGGAACGGGGGCCATGGCGGGAGTGATCCGCTCACCACGCTCCGGCGCGGTGAGCGGGCGACGGATGAGGGTCAGAACCCCAGCTCGCGGGCGATCAGCATGCGCTGCACCTCGCTGGTGCCCTCCCCGATCTCCAGGATCTTCGAGTCCCGCCACATCCGTGCCACCGGGTACTCGTTCATGAAGCCGTATCCGCCGTGGATCTGGGTGGCCTCCCGGGCGTTGGTCACGGCGATCTCGGAGCTGTAGAGCTTGGCGAGGGCCGCCTCCTTCTTGAACTTCTCGCCGGCCACCAGCCGGGACGCGGCATCCCGCCAGGCGAGCCGTGCGGTGTGGGAGCGCATCTCCATGTCGGCCAGCTTGAACTGGATGGCCTGGTTCTCACCGATGGCCTTGCCGAACGCCTTGCGCGTCCGGGCGTACGCCACGGACTCGTCGACGCAGCCCTGTGCCAGCCCGGTCGCGAGCGCCGCGATGGCGACGCGGCCCTCGTCCAGGATGCGGAGGAACTGCGCGTAACCGCGGCCCTCCTCGCCGAGGAGGTTCTCGCCCGGCACGCGGACGTCGGAGAAGGAGAGCTCGCGGGTGTCCGACGCGTTCCAGCCGACCTTGGAGTAGGGCGCGGCCACCGTGAAGCCCGGCGTGCCGGACGGCACGATGATGCTGGAGATCAGCGGGGCACCGTCGGGCTTGCGCCCGGTGACGGCGGTCACCGTGACCAGACCGGTGATGTCGGTGCCGGAATTGGTGATGAAGCACTTCGAGCCGTTGATCACCCACTCGCCGGTCTTCTCGTCCCGGACCGCGGTGGTACGCGTGCCGCCCGCGTCCGAGCCGCACTCGGGCTCGGTGAGGCCGAAGGCGCCGAGCATCTCGCCGGAGCACAGCTTCGGCAACCACTCGCGCCTCTGCTCCTCGGTGCCGAAGCGGAAGACCGGCATGGCGCCGAGGGAGACCCCCGCCTCCAGGGTGATGGCCACCGAGGAGTCGACCCGGGCCAGCTCCTCCAGGGCCAGGCCCAGGGCGAGGTAGTCGCCGCCCATGCCGCCGTACTCCTCGGGGAACGGCAGGCCGAAGAGGCCCATCTCGCCCATCTGGCGGACGATGTCGTAGGGGAACTCGTGGTTCTCGTAGAACTCGCCGATCTTCGGAGCCACGACGTCGTGCGCGAACTCCTCGACGGTGCGGCGCAGTTCCTCGTGTTCGGGGGCGAGACGGTGGTCGAGAGGCATGACTACTGCTCCTTGTGGGAGAGCGCTGAGACGGTACGGGAGGGGCTGGGGCGGCCCAGCCGCTCGGCCATCCACACGCTGGTGGCGGTGAGCCGGCCGAGGTCGACCCCGGTCTCGATGCCGAGGCCGTGCAACATCCACACGAGGTCTTCGGTGGCGAGGTTGCCGGTGGCGCTCTTCGCGTACGGGCAGCCGCCGAGGCCGCCGGCGGAGGCGTCCACCGTGTGCACGCCGTGCTGGAGCGCGGCGAGGGTGTTGGCCAGTGCCTGGCCGTAGGTGTCGTGGAAGTGGACAGCGACCCGGTCCGTGCCGATGCCCTCGGCGCCCAGCGCGGTCAGGAGGGCGCCGACGTGGCCGGGGGTGGCGACACCGATGGTGTCGCCGAGGCTCAGTTCGTCGCAGCCCATGTCGATCAGACGGCGGCAGACCCGCACCACCTGCTCGACGGGGACCGGGCCCTCCCACGGGTCGCCGAAACACATGGAGAGGTAGCCCCGGACACCGGCGCCGGCCGCCCTGGCTCCGGAGACCACCGGCTCGAACATCGCGAGCGCCTCGTCGACGGTGCGGTTGAGGTTGGCCTGGGCGAAGGACTCGGTGGCGCTGGCGAACACCGCGATGTCGCGGGCGCCCAACGCGAGCGCGCGGTCCAGGCCGCGGATGTTGGGCACCAGGACCGGGAGACGCACGCCGTCGCCCAGGCCGGAGAGCCTCGGGTACAGCTCTTCGGCGTCGGCGAGCTGCGGAACCCACTTGGGATGCACGAAGCTGGTGGCCTCGACGGTCTCCAGGCCCGCGGCGGCGAGCCGGTGGACGAACTCGGCCTTCACCTCCACGGGTACGACCGCCTGCTCGTTCTGCAGCCCGTCCCGCGGCCCGACCTCGTGGATGCGAACCCGGGAGGGGAGCCCCGGCGCCGGATGGGCCGTCGGCAGCCCTTCGACGCCCGGTGCGGTGTGCGATCCGGTCATGGGACGTCGCCCTCCTTCGGCTCCGGCTGCTCGGACTCCTTGGGCTCGACGACGGCGAGCACCTGGTCCATGGCGACGGTGCTGCCGGCGGACACGTCCAGCTCGGTGACCACGCCGTCGTAGGGAGAGGCGATGACGTGTTCCATCTTCATCGCCTCGACGACCAGCAGGCTCTGCCCCGTCACGACCTCCTCGCCGACCTCTGCCTTGACCACGGTCACCGTGCCCGGCATCGGTGCGGTGAGCGCGTCCGCGCCGTGGGCACCGGCTCCGCCGCGGAGTGCGGCTTCGACGGGGTCGTGGACCTGCGCGTGCCAGGTCTGTCCGTCCCGGCCCAGCCAGGCACCGCCTTCGTCCACCACCCGGGTGAAGTGGTGCGTGACGCCGCCCCAGCCGAGCTGGACGTGCGCGGGGCCGGTGGAGACGAGCCGGGCGGTGACGGGGTCCGCGTCCCCGACCCGGACCAGGGCGTCGTGGGCCAGGCCGCGCACCCGCACGGCGACCGGCTCGTGGCCGGGTACCCGAACGTGGTGCACCGTCCACGCCGGTTCGCCGCCCATGCGGAAGCCGGAGGGCACCTCGAAGGGGTTCGTCCAGTCGCCCGGGACCGGGGACGGTTCCAGCGCGGTGTGCCGCAGCAGTGCGGCGGCCGCGCATACCTCGTGGGGCACGCCGGTCGGCACCAGGCTCGCCGCGTCGCGGTCGACCAGGCCGGTGTCCAGCTCGCCGGAGACCACGTCCGGGTGGGCCAGCAAGGCGCGCAGGAACGCCACGTTGGTGTCCACGCCCAGCACGGTGGTTCCGGCCAGGGCGGCGCGCAGGCCGCGCAACGCGGCGGCCCGGTCCGGGCCGTACGCGACGACCTTGGAGAGCATCGGGTCGTAGGAGGTGCCGACCTCGGTTCCCTCCGAGAGACCGGAGTCGGTGCGCACCCGCGGGCCCTGCGGTTCGCGCAGCAGACGGACCGTGCCTGCGGAAGGCAGGAAGTCGACCCGGTCCCCGGAGACCCGGGCGGTCTCGGCACAGACCCGGGCCTCCACTGCATGGCCGGTGAGGGTGACGTCGTCCTGCCCGAAGTCCAGCGGTTCGCCGGCGGCTACCCGCAGTTGCCACTGGACCAGGTCCAGCCCGGTCACCAGCTCGGTGACCGGGTGCTCGACCTGGAGGCGGGTGTTCATCTCCATGAAGAAGTAGTCGCGCGGGGCGCCGGCGGCCGGTGCGCCGCCGGGCACGATGAACTCCACGGTGCCCGCTCCCCGGTAGCCGCAGGAGCGGGCGGCGTTCACCGCCGCCTCACCCATCGCGGTGCGGGTGGCCTCGTCCAGCAGCGGGCTGGGCGCCTCCTCGATGATCTTCTGGTGGCGGCGTTGCAGGGAGCACTCGCGCTCTCCCAGATGCACCACGTTTCCGTGGCCGTCGGCCAGCACCTGGATCTCGATGTGCCGTGGCCGGTCGATCCAGCGCTCCACCAGCAGCGTGTCGTCGCCGAACGAACTGCGGGCCTCCCGGCGGGCGGCGGCGATCTCGTCCGCGAGCAGCGCCGCGTCCCGCACCAGCCGCATGCCCTTGCCACCACCGCCCGCAGAGGGTTTGAGCAGCACCGGCATGCCGATCTCCCGGGCGGCGGCATCCAGCTCGGCGTCGGAAAGGCCGGAGCCGGAGGAACCGGGCACGACCGGCACCCCGGCCGCCGCGACGGTCTCCTTGGCGCGGATCTTGTCACCCATCAGCTCGATGGCCGCGGTGGGCGGACCGACGAAGGTGAGGCCGGCCCCGGTGCAGGCGGCTGCGAACGCGGCGTTCTCCGCGAGGAAGCCGTAGCCGGGGTGGACCGCCTGCGCGCCGGTACGGCGGGCCGCGTCCAGCAGGCGTTCCACCGACAGGTAGCTCTCGGCGGCGGCGGCCGGGCCGATGCGTACGGCGGTGTCGGCCTCCCGCACGTGGCGGGCGTCGGCGTCGGCGTCACTGTGGACGGCGACCGAACGGACGCCCTCCGCGCGCAGGGTGCGGATGACCCGGACAGCGATCTCGCCGCGGTTGGCCACCAGCACGGTGTCGAACATCGTCATCGTCGTCCCCCTCACATCCGGAACACGCCGAAGGCGGGCGCGTTCGGATCCTTCTCCGGCAGCGGTGCGTTGGCGCAGGCCGTGAGCGCGAGGCCCAGCACCTGGCGGGTCTCCATCGGGTCGATCACGCCGTCGTCCCACAGCCGGGCTGTGGCGTAGTACGCGTTGCCCTGCTCGTCGTACTGGGCGCGGACGGGGGCCCGGAAGGCCTCCTCCTCGTCCCCGCTCCACTCCTCACCGCGGCCCTCGATCTGGTCGCGTTTGACGGTGGCCAGCACGGACGCCGCCTGCTCCCCGCCCATCACGGAGATCTTGGCGTTGGGCCACATCCACAGGAAGCGGGGCCCGTACGCCCGGCCGCACATCGAGTAGTTGCCCGCTCCGTACGACCCGCCGACGACGACGGTCAGCTTGGGCACTCGGGTGCAGGCGACGGCGGTCACCATCTTCGCGCCGTGCTTGGCGATGCCGCCCGCCTCGTAGTCCTTGCCGACCATGAACCCGGAGATGTTCTGCAGGAAGAGCAGCGGAATGCCGCGTTGGTCGCACAGCTCGATGAAGTGCGCGCCCTTCTGGGCGGACTCCGAGAACAGGATGCCGTTGTTCGCCACGATGCCGACCGGATGACCGTGGATGTGGGCGAAGCCGGTCACCAGCGTGGTGCCGTACTCGGACTTGAACTCCTGGAAGCGCGAGCCGTCCACCACCCGGGCGATCACCTCCCGCACGTCGTACGGCGTGCGGGAGTCGGCCGGGACGGCGGAGTAGAGCCCGTCCGGGGCGACCGCGGGCTGCTCCGGTGCGGCGACGGTCCACGGCAGCGCGGAACGGCCCGGCAGCGTGCCGACGATGTTCCGCACGATGCGCAGCGCGTGCGGGTCGTCCTCCGCGAGATGGTCGGTGACGCCGGAGGTGCGCGAGTGCACCTCGCCGCCGCCCAGCTCCTCGGCGGTGACCACCGCGCCGGTCGCGGCCTTCACCAGCGGCGGACCCCCGAGGAAGATCGTGCCCTGCTCGCGCACGATGACCGCCTCGTCGCTCATCGCCGGTACGTATGCGCCGCCGGCGGTGCAGGAGCCGAGTACCGCGGCGATCTGCGGGATGCCCGCGCCGGACATGCGCGCCTGGTTGTAGAAGATCCGGCCGAAGTGTTCACGGTCCGGGAACACCTCGTCCTGCATGGGCAGGAAGGCGCCGCCCGAGTCGACCAGGTAGACGCACGGCAGGCGGTTCTCCAGGGCGATCTCCTGGGCGCGCAGGTGCTTCTTCACCGTCATCGGGTAGTACGTGCCGCCCTTGACGGTGGCGTCGTTGGCGACGATCACCACCTCGCGCCCCGAGACCCTGCCGATGCCGGCGATCACTCCGGCGGCGGGAGCGGCTCCGCCGTACATCCCGTCGGCGGCCAGCGGAGCGATCTCCAGGAACGGCGAGCCCGGGTCCAGCAGTGCGTCCACCCGGTCGCGGGGCAGCAGCTTGCCGCGCGCAGTGTGCCGGGCGCGTGCCTTCTCGCCGCCGCCGAGCCGGGCCGTGGCCAGCTTCTCGCGCAGCCGCGCCGCCAGCTCGCGGTGCGTGGCCTCGTTCGCCCGGCAGCTGTCCGATGCCGGATCGACGCCGCTGACCAGCGCCGTTGCCTGCTCCATGCCGCTGAGCCCCCTTGCTCCGTGCGTGCGTTAATGAGCGTTAACTTCTGCGACCACAGGTTAACGCTCATTAACGCGCCTGTCTAGAATGGGCGACATGACCACCACTGCGACAGGTAGCCGAGCCGCCCCGACCCGGCGCGAGCAGATTCTGCGGGAGGCCGCGCGGCTCTTCGCCGAGCGCGGCTTCCACGGGGTCGGCGTCGACGAGATAGGCGCGGCCGTCGGGATCAGCGGCCCCGGCCTCTACCGGCACTTCGCCGGGAAGGACGCGATGCTCGCGGAGCTGCTGGTGGGTATCAGTGAGCGGCTGCACGAGGGTGGCCGGGCCCGGGTCGCGGAGTCGGCCGCCGCCGGGCTCGCGCCGGAGGCTGTTCTGGACGCGCTGATCGCCGGCCACATCGACTTCGCGCTCGACGACCGTTCGCTGATCACCCTGCACGATCGCGAGCTGGACCGGCTGCGGGACGGTGACCGCAAGCAGGTCCGCAAGCTTCAGCGGCAGTACGTGGAGCTCTGGGTGGGTGCCGTGCGGGCGGTCTACCCGGGGCTCACGGAGCTCGAGTCCCGGGTCTCCGTGCACACCGTCTTCGGCCTGCTCAACTCCACCCCTCACCTCCCCGGCGTCTCCTCGCTGCCGGATCGCGCCACGACGGCGGCCCTGTTGCACCGGCTGGCGCGGGGGGCGCTGTCCGCGGCTCCCGGGGGTGGAGGCTCTGGACAGGGTGACTGACTGCCCGGTAACTTGTCTGAGCAAGCGCTTAGACAGGTGGAGGTGGCGCAGTGCGACGTACGGTTTTCGGTGACGACCATGAGGCGTTCCGGCGGATCATCCGCGACTTCGTCGAAGCCGAGGTCGTGCCGTCCTACCCCGAGTGGTCGGGGCAGGGATACGTCCCGCGCGACTTCTACAAGAAGCTCGGCGAACTGGGCGTCTTCGGCATCGAGGTGCCCGAGGAGTACGGCGGCGCCGGTGAGACGAGCTTCAAGTACAACGCCGTCATCAGTGAGGAGTGCGCCCGCGCCGGAGTGAGTTTCGGCGGGTCCAGCGTGCACACCGCGCTCTGCCTGCCCTATCTCCTGACCTACGGCACCGAGGAGCAGAAGCAGCGCTGGCTGCCGTCGTTCGTCTCCGGCGAGATGATGACCGCCATCGCCATGACCGAGCCAGGCACCGGCTCGGACCTGGCCGGCATGCGCACCACCGCGAAACTCTCCGAGGACGGCACGCACTACGTTCTCAACGGCGCCAAGACCTTCATCACCGGGGGTGTCCAGGCCGACCGGGTGCTGGTCTGCTGCCGTACCGCCCCGGCCGACCCGGACGACCGTCGAGCGGGCATATCCATCCTGGTCGTGGACACCGCGTCGAAGGGCTACGCGGTGGGCCGCACCCTGGACAAGCTCGGCCTGAAGTCCTCCGACACCGCGGAGCTGTCCTTCAACGACGTCGAGGTCCCCGTGGCGGACCTGCTCGGCGAGGAGGGCAAGGCCTTCGGCTATCTGGCGCACAACCTGCCGCAGGAGCGTCTCGGTATCGCCGTGGGTGCCTACGCGCAGGCCGCAGCCGCCGTCGGGTTCGCCCGCGCGTACGTCAAGGAGCGCACGGTGTTCGGCAAGGAGGTGGCGTCCTTCCAGAACACCAAGTTCGTGCTCGCCGACTGCAAGGCCGACGTGGACGCCATGCAGGCCGTCGTCGACCGGGCGCTGGAGGCCCACGACGCCCGTGAGCTGACCGCGGCCGACGCCGCTTCCGCGAAACTCTTCACCACCGAGACCGCGGCCGGTGTCATCGACAAGTGCCTCCAGCTGCACGGCGGCTACGGCTACATGACCGAGTACCCCATCTCCCGGCTGTACGCCGACACGCGCGTCACCCGGATCTACGGCGGCACCAGCGAGGTCATGCGCTCCATCATTGCCAAGTCCATGGGGTTGTGAGGGGTGTTGAACCACCCCGACTCCCAGGACTCGGATCCGCAGGACCTTCAGGACCTGGTGGATCTGCTCGACCTGGAGCGGGTCGAGCAGGACATCTTCCGCGGCGCGAGCCGTCCGTCCCCGATCCCCCGGGTCTTCGGCGGGCAGGTGGCGGCACAGGCGCTGGTAGCCGCCTGCCGCACCGTCCCCGAAGGGCGGCTGCCGCACTCCCTGCACGCGTACTTCCTGCGTCCCGGCGACCCGGGAGCGCCGATCGTCTACACGGTGGACCGCATCCGTGACGGCCGCTCGTTCACCACCCGCCGGGTGGTGGCCGTGCAGCACGGGCAGCCGGTCTTCCACCTCTCCGCGTCCTGCCAGGCGCTGGAGGAGGGGCTGGAGCACCAGGAGGCGATGCCGCGGACACCGGACCCGGAGACGCTGCCACGGGCCGAGGAGATGATGCCGCGCTACACGCACCTCTTCAGCGACCCACGAGTGCCCGCGAAACTCCTCAAGGCCCGCGCCGCGGTCGACCTGCGGTACGTCGAGGCGCCGCCGTTCGCCAGCGCCGGCGAGCCGCGGGAGGCGCGTTCGCAGGTGTGGTTCCGCACCAACGGCAAGCTGGACGGCGTCCGGGACGATCCCATGCTGCACATCTGCCTGGCCACCTACGTCTCCGACATGACACTGCTGGACTCGGTGCTGCTCGCGCACGGCCGCGGCGGCTGGGCGGTCGGCGACGTGGTGGGCGCCAGCCTGGACCACGCGATGTGGTTCCACCGGCCGTTCCGTGCCGACGAGTGGCTGCTCTACGACCAGGAGTCGCCCACGGCCCAGGGCGGCCGGGGGCTGGCGCGAGGACGCATCTTCACCCGGGACGGGCGGCTCGTCGCGTCGGTGATCCAGGAGGGTGTCGTCCGCGTCCCACGCTGACCGGTGCCGAGGCGGCTTCCGGACGGTCGTCAGCCGTCGGTGAGCCCGGCCGCGTCCAGCAGGTAGGCGGTCAGGGGTTCGTAGAACCGCGGGTCGGCGACATGGTCGTCCAGCGGCACCGCGACCGAGAGGGTGTCCTCCGCCTCGCCGAGGAACAGCGCAGGGTCGTTGCAGTCCGCGAAGCCGACCGTGTGGAGGCCGCGCTGTGCCGCGCAACCCGCCCAGCCGTGGTCGGCCATCACCAGGTCGGGCATGCCGTGCCCGGCCCGCTCGTAGGCGTCGAGGATCTGCCGCATCGGCTCCGGCGAATGCGTGTGCCACAGCGAGGCCCCCCGCTCGTGGACCGCGACCCCGGCGAACTGCACGACCACACCCTCGTCGGCGTACAGCCCCAGCGGCACGCGCGCGATGTCGCAGCCGGCCGCCCGCAGCGCTCGGGCCATGGTGCCGTGCACGTCCAACAGGCCGCCCGGGTGCCCGGTGGCGAACAGCACCCGCTTGCGGTCCTCCGCCGCCTTCCGCAGCTCCGCCGCCGCCCGGTCCAGCGCGCCGACGGTCAGCTCCGGGTCGATGGTGTCCTGGCCGTGCCGGTGGTCGGGGTCGTCGCTCACGCCCACCCGCTCGGCCATCACTGCGAGCACGTCCTGCTCGTCCGACCAGCGGTCGCCCAGTTCCAGACCGAGCCAGTAGTGCCGGTTGCCGTTGGCCAGCTCGCGGTAGTGGGAGAGGTTGTTCTCGCGAGGAGTGGCCACGTGCCCGGCGATCCGGGTGTGCACCAGATGCTCGAGGAGCTCGGTGCGGCTGGGAGCGGGGGGCAGCGGAAGCGACGAAGACATGACGCCATTGTGTCTCGTACGTCAGGTCGATGGACGGAGTGTCCAAAAGGGCGGCCCGCGATCCACTCATCCGTCCATGTGGCAGCTTCCGGCGGCTGCCTACCCTTCCCTGCATGAGCACCCCCTCCGAGCAGTACGCAGAGCGTCCGCAGCCCGTCGGCCCCCTCGACTCGTCCCGCATCCCCCGCTACGCCGGCCCCGCGACCTTCGCCCGGCTGCCCCGGCTGGACGAGGTGGGCGGGAAGACCGACGTGGCGGTGGTGGGCGTGCCGTTCGACAGCGGCGTCTCGTACCGGCCGGGCGCCCGGTTCGGCGGCAACGCGATACGCGAGGCCTCGCGTCTGCTGCGGCCGTACAACCCGGCGCAGGACGCCTCGCCGTTCGCACTGGCGCAGGTCGCGGACGCCGGGGACATCGCGGCCAACCCGTTCGACATCGGTGAGGCGGTGGAGACGGTGCAGGCGGCGGCCGACGGGATACTGGACTCCGGTGCCCGGATGATGACGCTCGGCGGCGACCACACCGTCGCCCTGCCACTCCTGCGCTCCGTCGCCCGCAAGCACGGACCGGTCGCCCTGCTGCACTTCGATGCGCACCTGGACACCTGGGACACCTACTTCGGGGCCGCCTACACACACGGCACGCCGTTCCGGCGCGCGGTGGAGGAGGGCATCCTCGACACGTCGGCGCTCAGCCACGTCGGTACCCGCGGCCCGCTGTACGGCCGGAAGGACCTGACGGACGACGAGAAGATGGGCTTCGGCATCGTCACCTCCGCGGACGTGATGCGGCGGGGTGTGGACGAGGTCGCCCAGCAGTTGCGTGAGCGCATCGGTGACCGGCCGCTCTACGTCTCCGTCGACATCGACGTGCTCGACCCGGCCCACGCGCCGGGCACCGGCACCCCAGAGGCGGGGGGTCTCACCTCGCGCGAGCTGCTGGAGATCCTGCGCGGCCTGGCGGGCTGCCACCTGGTCTCTGCGGATCTGGTGGAGGTGGCGCCGGCGTACGACCATGCGGACATCACCTCGGTGGCCGCTTCGCACACGGCGTACGAACTCACCACACTGATGACGCGGCAGATCGCAGAGGCGCGGGAACGGAGCGGTCCGGAGAGTGGGTCCGGCAGGGCCGGCCCGCCCGGCTGAGGGGCCCTTTCCGGACAACCTGCCCGACCGTTCGGCGACGCCCCGTGGTGCGCGCGTGGCGTGCTGCACGCCTCCAGGTGGAGACCGGTCACGAAACCCCGCTGGTCGGTGCGCCCGGTACGGCAGGCGAGTCCCCGACGAGAAGCATGACACTGTGGAAGTGATCCACTGCACAAGGTTACTGAATTCATGCGGTCGACGTGCGCGAAGTGGGAGTTTCCGACACGATCCGGATCGCTGCCCCGCGGGACGGGGTGCCGTCGCCTCGGACGGAGGGCCGGCCCTGTGGGGGGGGTGCCCGGTCCACCGGAGAACCACCGGGACGGACGCCCCAGCCGGTCCGGCCCCGGAGAGTATGCGGCTCCTCCGGGGCCCGGTCCGGCCCTGTTCCTCCTCGGGCCGGGATGAAATCCGTCGCCGCCGGCGTTGGCACGTCTCGGCAGTGATCCACCGGGACGGGAGCGTGGAACGTGGGGCAGACCGCGACGACGGAGCAGCGGGACGACGGGGCCGGGACCCGTCGGGGATGGGCCCGCCGGCTGAGCGCGTACTGCTGGCACTACCGGCGCAATGTCCTGCTGGCGCTCGGAGCCTCGCTCCTGGGCATGGGCCTCATGGCTCTCGTCCCGCTCCTCATCAAGGTGGTCATCGACGACGTCGTGGTCGGTGACGAGGGCGGCCTGGAGATCTGGGTCGGTCTGCTCGTCGTCAGCGCCGTGGCGGTCTACGGCCTCACCTACGTCCGCCGCTTCTACGGCGGGCGCCTCGCGCTCGACGTCCAGCACGACCTGCGGACCGAGATGTACGAAGCCGTCGTACGCCTCGACGGTCACCGGCAGGACGAGCTCAGCACCGGCCAGGTCGTCGGGCGCGGCACCAGCGACCTGCAGCTCGTGCAGAGCCTGCTCTTCATGCTCCCCATGATGATCGGCAACATCCTGCTCTTCGTGGTCGCACTGGTCGTCATGCTGGTGCTGTCGCCCGTGCTCACCCTGGTCTCGCTGGCTGTCGCACCACTGCTCTGGATCATCGCCAACCGCAGCCGGGCCCGGCTGTTTCCGGCCACCTGGTACGCCCAGCAGCAGGCCGGGGTCGTCGCCTCGGTGGTCGACGGCTCGGTCACCGGCGTCCGCGTGGTGAAAGGCTTCGGGCAGGAGCAGCAGGAGACCGGCAAACTGCGGGACATCAGCCGCACGCTGTTCGCGGCCCGGCTCCGCACCGTCAAGCTCAACGCCCGGTACACTCCCGCGCTGCAGGCCGTCCCCTCGCTGGGGCAGGTCGCCATGCTGGCACTCGGCGGCTGGCTCGCCACCGAGGGGCGGATCACCCTCGGGACGTTCGTGGCCTTCTCCACCTACCTCGCGCAACTGGTCGGCCCGGTCCGCATGCTGGCCATGATGCTCACCGTCGGGCAGCAGGCCCGCGCCGGCGTGGAACGCGTCTTCGACCTCATCGACACCGAGCCGAAGATGACCGAACGCCCCGGTGCGCACGAACTGCCCGCCGACGCCGAGGCCTCCGTCGAGTTCGACGACGTCTCCTTCCGCTACGGCGACGGCCCGCCCGTGCTCGACGGGCTGAACCTGCGCATCGAGCCCGGCGAGACGGTCGCCGTCGTCGGCGCCAGCGGGTCCGGCAAGTCCACCGTCTCGCTGCTGCTGCCGCGCTACTACGACGTCACCGGAGGAGCCGTCCGGGTGGGCGGTCACGACGTCCGCGCTCTCACCACCAGCTCGCTGCGGGCCGCCATCGGCCTCGTCCCGGAGAACAGCTTCCTGTTCTCCGAATCGTTGCGGGACAACATCGCCTACGGTGCCCCGGAGGCCACCGACGAGCAGATCCGCACCGCCGCCCGTGCCGCCCAGGCCGACGGCTTCATCTCCAGGATGCCCGACGGCTACGACACCACGGTCGGCGAACAGGGCCTCACCCTCTCCGGCGGTCAGCGACAGCGGGTGGCGCTCGCCCGCGCCATCCTCACCGACCCCCGGCTGCTCGTCCTGGACGACGCGACCTCCGCCGTCGACGCCCGGGTCGAGCACGAGATCCACGGGGCTCTGCGCAGCGTGATAGCCGGCCGTACGACGTTGCTGATCGCGCACCGGCTGTCGACGCTGGCGCTCGCCGACCGCATCGCCGTCCTGGACGGGGGCCGCCTGGCCGACGTCGGGACCCACGACGAACTGACCGGGCGCTGCACGCTCTACCGTCGCCTGCTCACCGACCCCGACGAACTCGCCGACGTCGAACGCGATCCGGCCGGTCTCGCCGCCCACGACGCCCACCACCGGGTGGACGGTGTGACGCCCGGGCTCTGGGTCCGCTCCGACGGGGCGGGCCGGCGGACCGGTTCCGGTGACGACCCGTCCGCCACCGCACCCGCGCAGGCCGGCCGGCCCGGCAGCTTCGCCGCCGAACTCGCCGCCATGCCCGGCAGCCCCGAACTCCTCGCCCGAGTCGCCGCACTGCCCCCCGCCGACGACGTGCCGGAGGTCGACGAGCAGCGCGCCGAGCGTCCCGAGCCCTCGTACGGTCTGCGCCGCCTGCTGCACGGTTTCGGACGTCCGCTCGCGCTCGCCTTCGGTTTCGTGGCCCTGGACGCCCTCGCCGGGCTGATGCTGCCGGTCCTGATCCGGCACGGCATCGACGAGGGCGTGTCACAGCGCGCACTGGACGCGGTGTGGTGGGCGGCGGGGCTCGCACTGCTGGTCGTCGTCGGCCAGTGGGCCGCGCAGTTCGCCGCCATGCGGTTCACCGGCCGCGCCGGCGAACGCGTGCTGTACGCGTTGCGCGTGAAGATCTTCGCGCAGCTCCAGCGGCTCGGTCTGGACTTCTACGAACGGCACCTGGCCGGCTCGGTGATGACCCGCATGACCACCGACGTGGACGCGCTGTCCACCTTCCTGCAGACCGGACTCGTCACTGCGCTCGTCGCGCTGCTCACCTTCTTCGGCATCCTGGTCGCGTTGCTGGTCATCGACCTCCAACTGGCCCTGGTCGTCTTCACCGCCCTGCCGCTGCTGATCGTCGGTACCGTCTTCTTCCGGCGGCAGAGCCTGAAGGCGTACGAACTGGCCCGGGAACGGGTCAGCGTGGTGAACGCCGACCTCCAGGAGAGCGTGGCCGGGCTGCGCATGGTGCAGGCGTTCCGCCGGGAGGACGGCGGAGCGGAGCGGTTCGCGGCGCGCAGCGGCGCGTACCGGCGGGCGCGGATTCGCGGCCAGTGGCTGATCTCCGTCTACTTCCCCTTCGTGCAGTTGCTGGCGGCTCTCGCCGTCGCCGCGGTGCTGGTGGTCGGCGCCGGCCGGGTCGACGACGGCACGCTGACGGCCGGGGCTCTGGTGGCCTACCTGCTGTACATCGAGCTGTTCTTCGCCCCGGTACAGCAGCTTTCGCAGGTCTTCGACGGCTACCAGCAGGCAGCCGTGGCGCTGGGACGTATCCAGGAACTGCTCAGAGAGGAGACCACCACTCCCGCCGCCGGGGACCCGCGTGCGGTACGGGAGCTGCGTGGCGAGATCTCGTTCGAGGACGTGCACTTCCACTACGCGGGCTCGAATGGAGAAGGCGACGGAGGGGCCGCGGCGGCCGAACGGTCCGGAGAGGCGGGGGAGGCCGCGCTGGCCGGCATCGACCTGACCGTCGAGGCGGGCAGCACCGTGGCCTTCGTGGGGGAGACCGGCGCCGGGAAGTCCACGTTGGTCAAGCTGGTCGCCCGGTACTACGACCCCACCCGCGGTGTGGTGCGGGCGGA
Organism: Streptomycetaceae bacterium MP113-05; assembly: GCA_000497405.1. Taxonomy (GTDB): domain Bacteria; phylum Actinomycetota; class Actinomycetes; order Streptomycetales; family Streptomycetaceae; genus Streptomyces. The sequence continues at coordinate 41,292 of KI547041.1, forward strand.
CGGCACCGACCTGCGCGAGCTGGACCTGACCGGTTACCGGCACCGGCTCGGCGTGGTGCCGCAGGAGCCGTACCTCTTCCCCGGCACGGTCCGCGAGGCCATCGCCTACGGACGGCCCGAGGCGACCGATGCCGAAGTCGAGGCGGCGGCCCGGGCCGTGGGCGCCCACGACATGGTGGCCTCGCTGTCCGACGGCTACCTGCACGCCGTCTCCGAACGAGGCCGCAACCTGTCGGCGGGGCAGCGGCAGCTGATCGCGCTGGCCCGCGCCCAGCTCGTCGACCCGGACGTACTCCTGCTGGACGAGGCGACCGCCGCCCTCGACCTGGCCACCGAGTCGCTGGTCAACCGTGCGACGGACAGGCTCGCCCGGCGGCGCACGACCCTGGTGGTGGCGCACCGGCTCTCCACCGCCGCGCGGGCGGACCGAATCGTCGTGCTGGATCACGGTCGCGTCGCCGAGGCCGGCACTCACGAGGAGCTCCTCGCCCGGGACGGCAGGTACGCGGAGTTGTGGCGCGTCTACGCGGGGGAGGAGCAGGAGGAGCCGGAGGAGGCGGAGACGACGCCCGCGGTGTGAAGGAGAGAAGCCCGGAGGCTCGGTGCGGGGGCGTCCCGTCCCGGACGTCGCGGGGTGCTCAGTCTGCACCGCGAAGGCACACGGCCACCGGTGAGGTCGCCACTCACCGGTGGCCCCCGTTGCGGGGGTGGTGGCGTGCGGTGCGTTCGTTTCCGTGCTTGCAGGCGCCGGTCCAGCGGGCCGCCACCAGTTGTCCGTCGCTCGCCGTCACCTCGGCGAGGAACCGCTCGGAGCGGCTCCCGCGGAACGTCGCCGCGATGCGGCCGTGATGCGAGACGATGACGCTCCCGTCACCGCGCTGCTCGTACTGGAACCCGTGAGGTTTCGGCATGTGCGGACCCTACGACTCACGGCTCGCAGAGCGTGATGAGATATTCGTCGACGGTCTGTACCCGCCCTCCGGGGAGCGCCTCGCCCTCGGCGCGCCAGCACAGCCGCGAGATCTCGGCGTTGGGTGTGAACGGCTGCCGAGCAACCACGCCCCCGGTGTACAACGCGCCGTAGAGCACGTTCCGGTTCGGCAGTCTCGTGCAGGCGAAGCCGACGAAGCGCAGGTCTGCCGGGTCGATGTGCTGGCCCGTTTCCTCGTGGAGCTCCCGTACGGCGGCCTGGCGCGGCGTCTCACCCGGGTCGATGCCGCCGCCGGGGACCTCCCAGCAGTCGCGGTCGCGCTCCAGCACCATCAGGACCCGCGCCTCGTGCCACAGCACGACGAGGGCGTATCCGATGCGTGCATCGTCGAACTGCGTGTTCTCCGGCTCCTGGTGGAAGGAGAGCAACTCCATACCCAGCGGCCCGGTCGCCAGCGGGCCGGTCGCCGGTGGGCCGGTCACCTCGGCGTCATCCATGTTCCGAGCGTAGACCTCCGGCGACGGGCGGGGAACCTGCGCGGGCAGCCGGAAGACCGGTTCGGCTGGAGTCTCTTGAACGGATCTGGCGAGGTGGGCGGACCGGTGACAGGCTCGCGGGTGACTTTGACCGAGCCCGACAAGAAGCTGGACAAGCCGGCTGAGCGGACGTCGGTGTCCCGCGCATGACCAGGTTGCCCCGCGATTCGTCGGGTGCTGCGGAGCCCGTCGCCCCGCCGGGCGGCGGACACCAGCCGTATGTGCTCAGAGCGCCAGGTGCCAGTCCTGGCCCACGAGGTCCTGGCCGTAGCTGTGGTGAGGCTTCTCCCCGGTGAGCGTGAATCCTGCGCGCCGGTAGATGCGCCGGGCGAAGTCCAGCACGGAGTTGGTCCACAGGACCATCTCGGAATACCCCCGCTGCCGGGCGAATCCGACACACTCGCGCACCATGCGGTCGCCCAGGCCGTGGCCGCGTGCGCCGGGCTCGACCAGCAGCAGCCGTAGCCGGGCGGTCTCCGGGGCGTCCGAGTCCTGCACGCACATCACCGACCCGGCCCGCTCGCCGTCCAGTTCGGCGATCCACGCGCGCTCCCGCTCCGGATCCCGTCCCGTTGCGAACGCGCCGACGATACGGGCGACCAGAGCCTCGAAGTCGGTGTCCCAGCCGTACTCGCGGGCGTAGAGCTCACCGTGCCGCTGGACGATCCAGCCGAGATCGCCGGGCTCCGGCTCGTGCAGCCGTATGCGCGGCGCCTGCCGGGACGGGGGCCGCTCCTCGCCGAGCACGGTCCTGATGGTGCCCATCGCCTCGGTCAGCCGGGGGCGGTCGTCGGTGCGTACCCGGTCCAGCAGTGCCCCGACCGATTCCAGCGACCGCTCCTCGAGCAGCGTCGCCGCTTCCTCGCCGTCCTCGGTGAGGGTGATGCGCTGACGCCGGGCATCCTGGGCGGACGGCTCACGGGTGAGCAGGCCGTCCTTCTCGAACTTCAGCAGCAGCCGGCTCAGGTGCCCGGCGTCCAGGTGCAGCGAGGTGCGGAGGTCGGCGGCGTCCAGCGGGGTACTGTGCGCCAGTTCGTAGAGGATGCGCGCCTCGGTGAGCGTGTACGGCGTGTAGAGGTGCCGGCTGTAGTCGAGGGCGCCGATCAGGTTGGTGTAGAAGCGGTTGAAGGCGCGTACTTCCTGGACGGTCACGACATGCCCCCTGGGCTCACTCGGCTCGCGGCACGGGCGCGCCGACAACACTTGACTGAGTCAAAGGTAGACCCGTGGAGTGCCCCGGGGGAAGACCCGGCCCCTTTCTCGCTCCGGAGAGTGACGGAACTGCGTCGGGTCCGGACCCCTGCGGACCGCCCCTGCTCGCCGCCCTGGACGAAGCGCGCCACGCTCTCCTTCGTCACCACCTCGACCCGGGCCCGGAGGCTCTTGTCGACCGGCTCGCCCAGCCGCGGGACCAACGCCTTCTGCTCCCGGCAACGCCTGCCTTCCGGCCACGGGGACGGAGGTGCGACGGTGCAAGTGCGGACTGTGGGTGGCGGGCGCTACCTTCTGTGACATGTCGTTCCAGACCGCCGTGCTCGAGGGTGCCCTCGAGCGGATCACCTACGCCAACGAGGACAACGGGTACACCGTCGCCCGGGTGGACACCGGTACCGGCGGCGGTGAACTGCTCACCGTCGTCGGGTCGTTGCTGGGCGCCCAGGTGGGTGAGTCGCTGCGGATGGAGGGCCGCTGGGGCTCGCACCCGCAGTACGGCAGGCAGTTCACCGTGGAGAACTACACGACGGTGCTCCCGGCCACCCTGCAGGGCATCCGCCGCTACCTCGGCTCTGGCCTGATCAAGGGCATCGGGCCGCGGATCGCCGAACGCATCGTGGACCACTTCGGGGCGGAGACGCTCGACGTCATCGAGGAGCATCCGGAGCGCCTGGTCGAAGTGCCGGGCCTCGGCCCCAAGCGGACGAAGAAGATCGCGGCCGCGTGGGAGGAGCAGAAGGCCATCAAGGAGGTGATGGTCTTCCTCCAGGGCGTCGGCGTCTCCACCTCGCTCGCGGTCCGCATCTACAAGAAGTACGGCGACTCCTCCATTTCCGTGGTGAAGAACCAGCCCTACCGGCTCGCGGCCGACGTGTGGGGGATCGGCTTCCTCACTGCGGACCGGCTGGCGCAGGCACTGGGCATCCCGCACGACAGTCCCGAGCGGGTCGGGGCCGGACTGCAGCACGCCCTTTCCCAGTCCGCCGACCAGGGACACTGCTTCCTTCCCGAGGAGCAGTTGATCTCGGACGCGGTCAAGCTGCTCCAGGTCGACACGGGGCTGGTCATCGAGTGCCTGGGAGAGCTCGCCCGGGACGAGGAGGGTGTGGTCAGGGAGCAGGTGCCGGGGGAGGACGGGGAGCCGGTGACCGCGGTCTACCTGGTGCCCTTCCATCGCGCCGAGATCTCCCTGGCCGCCCAGTTGCTGAGGCTGCTCCGCACCGACGAGGACCGGCTGCCGGCCTTCCACGACGTGGACTGGAAGGCCGCGCTGAGCTGGCTCGCGCGGCGTACCGGCGCGGATCTCGCGCCCGAACAGACGCAGGCGGTGCGGCTCGCGCTGACCGAGAAGGTCGCGGTGCTCACCGGCGGGCCGGGGTGTGGCAAGTCCTTCACCGTCCGCTCGGTGGTCGAGCTGGCGCGGGCGAAGAAGGCCCGGGTGGTGCTGGCCGCTCCGACGGGGAGGGCCGCGAAGCGGCTGTCCGAGCTGACGGGAGCCGAGGCGTCCACCGTGCACCGGCTACTGGAGCTCAGGCCGGGCGGTGACGCGGCCTACGACCGGGAGCGTCCCCTGGAGGCTGACCTGGTGGTGGTCGACGAGGCGTCGATGCTCGACCTGCTGGTGGCGAACAAGCTGGTCAAAGCGGTCCCGCCCGGTGCCCACCTGTTGCTCGTCGGCGATGTGGACCAGCTTCCGTCGGTCGGGGCGGGGGAGGTGCTGCGGGATCTGCTGGCGGACGGCGGCCCGGTCCCGGCCGTACGGCTCACGCGGATCTTCCGGCAGGCGCAGCAGTCCGGCGTGGTGACCAACGCGCACCGCATCAACTCCGGTGTGCCGCCGCTGACGCAGGGCCTGCCGGACTTCTTCCACTTCGTCGAGGACGACACGGAGGAGACCGGCCGGCTGACGGTGGACGTGGTCTCCCGGCGCATCCCCGCGAAGTTCGGCCTGGACCCGCGCTGGGACGTGCAGGTGCTCGCCCCGATGCACCGCGGACCGGCCGGTGCGGGGACGCTGAACGGACTGCTCCAGCAGGCCGTCACCCCGGCTCGCCCGGACCTTCCGGAGAGGCGGTTCGGCGGCCGGGTCTTCCGCGTCGGTGACAAGGTAACGCAGATCAGGAACAATTACGATAAGGGGGAGAACGGTGTCTTCAACGGCACCGTCGGCGTGGTGACGGCACTGGACGTGGACGACCAGCGCCTCACCGTGCGCACCGACGAGGACGAGGAGGTCGGGTACGACTTCGACGAGCTGGACGAGTTGGCCCACGCCTATGCCGTCACCATTCATCGTTCGCAGGGCAGCGAGTACCCGGCGGTGGTGATCCCGGTCACCACCAGCGCCTGGATGATGCTCCAGCGGAACCTGCTCTACACGGCGGTCACGCGGGCGAAGAAACTTGTGGTCCTGGTGGGTTCCCGCAGGGCGATCGGGCAGGCGGTACGCACGGTGTCGGCCGGTCGCCGGTGTACCGGGCTGGACCACAGGCTGCGTGGAGCGGTGCCGCCCCGCGCGGGTGCCGGCGTCGGCGGGGGTGACCGACGACCCCCGGAGGGTGCAGGATGGTCCTGACGGCGGCACTCCGTGCCACCGTGGGGCCCTCTGGCCGACCCCGAGTGCACGGCACGGCACCAGGTGGGGGACAGTGGAGTGAGTCAGGGCACCTCGAAGAAGAGGCACGACGTCGGTGAGGAAAGACGTGAGCGAGAACCGCGATGACAACGCCGTAGTACTGAGGTACGGGGACGGCGAGTACAGCTACCCGCTGGTCGACAGCACGGTGGGCGACCGTGGCGTCGACATCGGCAAGCTGCGCGCTCAGACCGGTCTGGTGACCCTGGACTCCGGTTACGGCAACACGGCGGCGTACAAGTCCGCCATCACCTACCTGGACGGCGAGCAGGGCATCCTGCGCTACCGCGGGTACCCGATCGAGCAGCTCGCCGAGCGTGGCTCCTTCATCGAGACGGCCTACCTGCTGATCAACGGTGAGCTGCCGACCGTCGACGAGCTCGCGAACTTCAAGAACGAGATCACCCAGCACACCCTGCTGCACGAGGACGTCAAGCGCTTCTACGACGGCTTCCCGCGGGACGCGCACCCGATGGCCATGCTGTCCTCCGTGGTCAGTGCGCTGTCGACGTTCTACCAGGACAGCCACAACCCGTTCGACCAGGAGCAGCGGCACCTCTCGACGATCCGTCTGCTGGCGAAGTTGCCGACGATCGCTGCGTACGCGTACAAGAAGGCCATCGGGCACCCGGTGGCCTACCCGAGCAACGACCTCGGCTATGTGGAGAACTTCCTGCGGATGACGTTCTCCGTCCCCGCAGCCACGTACGACCTGGACCCGGTCGTGGTCAGTGCTCTGGACAAGCTGTTCATCCTGCACGCGGACCACGAGCAGAACTGCTCGACCTCGACGGTCCGCCTGGTCGGCTCCTCGCAGGCCAACATGTTCGCCTCCATCTCGGCCGGCATCAACGCCCTGTGGGGCCCTCTGCACGGCGGTGCGAACCAGAGCGTCCTGGAGATGCTGGAGGGTATCCGGCGTGACGGCGGCGACGTGGACTCCTTCATCCGCCGGGTGAAGGACAAGGAGGACGGCGTCAAGCTGATGGGCTTCGGCCACCGGGTCTACAAGAACTTCGACCCCCGCGCCAAGATCATCAAGGAAGCCGCGCACGACGTGCTCTCCGCGCTGGGCAAGAGCGACGAACTCCTGGACATCGCTCTCAAGCTGGAGGAGCACGCGCTGGCCGACGACTACTTCGTCGAGCGCAAGCTCTACCCGAACGTGGACTTCTACACCGGGCTGATCTATCGCGCCATGGGCTTCCCGACCAGCATGTTCACCGTGCTGTTCGCCATCGGCCGGCTGCCCGGTTGGATCGCCCAGTGGCACGAGATGATCAAGGAGCCCGGCTCCCGCATCGGTCGTCCCCGGCAGATCTACACCGGCGTCGTCGAGCGCGAATACGTCCCGGTCGAGTCCCGCTGACCGCCGCGCCCCGGGTCGGCCCCGGGGCGTACGGGCGGGACGCATCCGGTCCCGAAGCATGCGAGCCGAGGCCCCGGTCCTTCGACCGGGGCCTCGGCTCGTGCGTGGTGTGCGTATCCGGAGACTGCGACGAAGAGGGTGCGAAGGTGTGACGCAGGTCACACGTCACGGAGCCCAACCTTTTGCGGGGATCGTGTGTCTAAGGGGTGTGCATCGACACCCGGCGGAGTCGGTGCACGGTGCTCCAGACCGGAGAGCTTTGAGCGGCCCTCCCGGCCCGGACGCACCCGAAGACACCCGGCCAGGATCCCGTGGGGGGAATCCATGACCGGGAAGTGGAAACGCCCCGCCGGTGGGCCCGTGGGGGGACCTGCCGGTCGGGGCGTTTTCCGCGTTCGGGTCCGGTGGTGCCGCCGGAGTGCGGGGTCGCGTCAGGTGCGGCCGACCAGCTCGTATCCGGCCTCGTCGACGGCCGCGCCGATCGCCGCGTCGTCCGGCTCGGCGGAGCCGGTCACCGTCACCGTTCCGGTCCCGGCGTCGGCCTGGACGCCGGTCACGCCGGTGAGCCCGGACACCTCCTCCTTGACCGCCTTCTCGCAGTGACCGCAGGTCATCCCGATGACCTTGTAGGTGGTCGTGACGGTGCTCATCGCGGTGCTCCTCACTCTGGGCCGTACCGGTTTCGTGGTGATACCCCCCAAGGGTATCGCAGCAACGGTTTCCGGCCACGGACCCACGCCTGGCCGCCCGCCGGAAGGCCGGCGGGCTTCATCGTCTCCCTCCCCGGTTCCCCGGTCGGCGGGCCACCCACTCCCGCACCGTGTCCGCGTACCAGTACGGCCTACCTCCCTCCACCAGATCCGGGGACGGCAGCAGCCCGTGCTTGCGGTACGAGCGCACCGTGTCCGGCTGGACGCTGATGTGCGCGGCGATCTCCTTGTAGGACCAGAGCCGACGGTCCGTCAATGTTCCTGCACCTCCCGCGGGGTGGCCGTGTGCTCGGACCACCCTGTGACCGGTCGGCGACGAAAGGTGACGACGGATCGCCCTGTCGCCGCGCTGTGACGCGGAACACGCGAAACGGTGACCCCCGTGACGCGGAAGAAACGCGCGGGACACGAGGAAGCGAGGGAACGCGGGAGGGGACGTGGGCGACGCGGGAAATGAGGGGCCCGCGCCGACGGGCCGCTCACCGGAAGCCGGCAACGGGCCGCTGCGGGGCGCTCAGGCCCCGCAGCCCCGCAGGTAGCGCCGCGTCCGGACGGCGATCGGCATCGGCTGCTCCGGCGGACACGGGTACATGTCCTGCTCGACGATCGCGAACATGTCGACGCCCAGCTTCTGCGCCGCCGCCAGCACCGGCTCCAGCGCGGGCACCCCGCCGGGCGGCTCGCACATCACGCCCTGCCGTACGGCCGGCCCGAACGGCGTTCCGCCGGCACGCACGTCGGCCAGAACCTCCGGGTTCACCTGCTTCAGGTGGAGATAGCCGAGGCGCTCGCCGTAGGTCTCGATCAGCCTGACGCTGTCGCCGCCGCAGTAGGCGTAGTGCCCGGTGTCCAGGCACAGCCCCACCAGGTCCGGGTCGGTCGCGTCGAGGAACATCTCGACGTGCTCCTGCGTGTCGATGTGGGTGTCGGCGTGCGGGTGCACCACGATCTGCAGACCGTACACGTCCCGCAGTTCACGTCCGAGCCGTTCCGTTCCGGAGGCCAGATGCCGCCACTGCTCCGCGGTGAGCTCCGGCGGTTCGATCCGCCGCGCGGTCCTGTCGTCCCGCCAGAACGACGGGATGACCACCACGTGCCGCGCGCCCATGGCCCGGGTGAGCCGGGCGACCCGCGCCACGTGCTCCCACGTCTCCTCCCACACGGCCGGGCCGCGGTGCAGGGCGGTGAAGACGGTGCCCGCCGAGACACGCAGCCCGCGCAGGCCGACCTCGTCGGCGAGCCGGTCCGGATCGACCGGCAGGTAACCGTACGGGCCGAGCTCGATCCACTCGTAGCCGGAGGCGGCGACCTCGTCCAGGAAGCGCGGCCAGGGGACCTGCCACGGATCGTCGGGGAACCAGACGCCCCACGAGTCGGGCGCCGAGCCGATGCGCAGATGGTCGAGGGTGACGGCCATGGAGTGGGCTCCTCACGTCGCTTTCGGGACAAGCTACCCACGTGAGCAGGGCTCAGGTCCACAATGGGACACCGAGTCGTGCCCGGCCACACCCGCCGCACTCGCCACGGCTGCCCCTCCCGCCCCGACAGAAGGGCCGATCGATGACCACCCCACCCGCCGACGGCTTCGACGCCGGCACCCTCGACGGCGCTTTCGACGTCGTCACCATGGGACGGATCGGAGTGGACGTCTACCCCCTCCAGACCGGGGTGTCGCTGGCCGACGTCGAGACCTTCGGCAAGTTCCTCGGCGGCTCCCCGACGAACGTGGCCGTCGCCGCGTCCCGGCTGGGCCGCCGCACCGCGGTCGTCTCCCGCACCGGGCAGGACCCGTTCGGCGAGTACTGCCGACGCGCGCTGACGGACTTCGGCGTCGACGACCGCTGGGTGACGCCGGTGCCGGGCCTCCCCACGCCGGTGACCTTCTGCGAGATCTTCCCGCCGGACGACTTCCCGCTGTACTTCTACCGGCAGCCCACCGCCCCCGACCTCCAGATCCGCGCCGCCGAACTCGACCTCACGGCCCTCCGTGCCGCCCGCGTCCTCTGGGTCACCGGCACCGGCCTGTGCGAGGAGCCCAGCCGCGAGGCGACCCTCGCCGCCCTGGCCGCCCGCGCTGCGCCCCGCGACACCGTGGCCACCGTCCTCGACCTCGACTGGCGCCCGATGTTCTGGTCCGACGGCCCGCGCGCCGCCCGTCCGGTCTACCGGGCGGCTCTGGAACACGCCACCGTGGCCGTCGGCAACCTCGAGGAGTGCGAAGTCGCGACCGGCGTACGCGATCCCGCCGCCTGTGCCGACGCCCTGCTGGACGGCGGTGTCGAACTCGCCGTGGTCAAGCTCGGGCCGGACGGTGTGCTCGCCGCCCACCGCGACGGCACACGGGTGCGGGTGCCGCCGCGTCCCGTGGACGTGCTCAACGGCCTCGGAGCCGGGGACGCGTTCGGTGGCTCGCTCTGCCACGGCCTGCTCGCCGGCTGGGACGTGGAACGGACCGTGCACCGCGCCAACGCGGCCGGAGCCCTCGTCGCCTCCCGCCTCGCCTGCTCCACCGCGATGCCGACGACCGGCGAACTGGACGACTTTTTCGGCGCGGCCCAGACGGCCCGCTCCGCCGGCACGCCGACCGGCTGACGGGGGCCCCGCGTGTCGCCACGACCCGCGCGCAAACCGTCGTCGGAACGAGCCGTACGGGGGAGGCTGGGACCATGACACCGCACTACGGCCACCACCGCACCCCGGCCGACACCGCACGCGGACCGTACCGTCCGGACGTCACCCCCTCCGACGCCGGATGGCGGCACTCCGCGCTGCGCGTGCTGGAACTCCCGCCACGCGGCAGCCACCGCTTCGACACCGGCGACAGCGAGTGGATCGTGCTGCCGCTGTCGGGGGGCTGCGGTGTGAACGCCGACGGGGAGACGTTCGTCCTCGACGGCCGGGAGTCCGTGTTCACCTCCGTCACGGACTTCGCGTACGTGCCCCGGGACGCTCACGTCCGCATCGACAGCTCCGGCGGCGGGCGCTTCGCCCTCGCCGGCGCGCGCTGCACCGCACGCCTGCCCGCTCGCTACGGACCGGCCTCGGGCGTCCCCGTCGAGCTGCGGGGCGCCGGGAGCTGCTCGCGGCAGGTCAACAACTTCGCCGCAGCCGGAGTGTTCGAGGCGGACCGGCTGATCGCCGTCGAGGTGCTCACCCCGGGCGGCAACTGGTCGTCCTACCCGCCGCACAAGCACGACGAGCACCGGCCCGGCGAGGAGAGCGAACTGGAGGAGATCTACTACTTCGAGATCGCACCCCACGAGGGCACCGAAGGAGTCGGCTACCAGCGCGTCACGCCCTCGGGGTCCGGGAGCGGCACGGACGTGCTCGCCGAAGTCCGCACCGGCGATGTGGTACTGATCCCCGACGGCTGGCACGGGCCGTCCATGGCATCCCCCGGCCACCCGATGTACTACCTCAATGTGATGGCCGGTCCCGGCGCCGAACGCGTCTGGCTGATCCGCGACCATCCCGACCACGCCTGGATCCGGGAGAGCTGGGCCGCGCAGTCCACCGATCCGCGGCTTCCCATGACCGCCGTCCCCGCCGGCGAGCAGGAGGAGCCGTCGTGACCGCCACGCTGCGCCTCACCGTTGCCCAGGCCCTGCTCCGTTTCCTCGCCGCACAGCACACCGAACGGGACGGTTGCCGGCAACGCCTGATCACCGCCTGCTGGGGGATCTTCGGCCACGGCAACGTCGCCGGTGTGGGGCAGGCGCTGCTGGAGAGCGGCGGGGAGCTGCCCTACCTCCAGGGCCGCAACGAACAGGCCATGGTGCACGCCGCCGTCGGCTACGCCCGGCAGAGTGACCGGCTGCGCGCCCATGCCGTGACCACCTCCATCGGCCCCGGGGCCACCAATCTGGTCACCGGCGCCGCCCTCGCCACGATCAACCGGCTGCCGGTTCTGCTGCTGCCCGGCGACGTGTTCGCCGGCCGCCCGGCCGATCCGGTGCTGCAGCAGCTCGAAGTCCCCTACGCGGGCGACGTGTCCGTCAACGACGCGCTGCGCCCCGTCTCCCGCTACTTCGACCGGGTCACCCGGCCCGAGGCGCTGATTCCCGCCGCACTGGAGGCGATGCGGGTCCTCACCGACCCCGCCGAGACGGGGGCCGTCACCCTCGCACTCCCTCAGGACGTGCAGGCCGAGGCGTACGACTGGCCGGCGGACCTGTTCGCCGAACGCGTCTGGAAGGTACGCCGCCCGCTCCCCGACCCCGACGCGCTCGCCGAGGCGGCGGCAGCCCTGTGGGCGGCGGAGTGCCCACTGATCGTCGCGGGCGGCGGCGTCCACCACAGCGGGGCGGAGGAGGCGCTGGCCACTCTCGTGGAGGCCACCGGCATCCCGGTGGCCTCGACCCAGTCCGGCAAGGGCGCGCTGCGGTACGACCATCCGTGCGACCTCGGCGGCATCGGACACACGGGTACGCCGAACGCCGACGACCGGGCCCGTGCGGCCGACCTGGTGCTCGGCGTCGGCACCCGCTGGACCGACTTCACCACCGCCTCGATGACCCTGTTCCGAAACCCGGGGGTCCGTTTCGTCAACCTCAACATCGCGCCGCCCGACACCGGCCGGATGAGTGGACTGCCGCTGGTCGCCGACGCGCGTGCGGGCCTCGAGGTCCTCACGGAGGCGCTGCGCGGCTACCGGGTCGACCCGTGCTACGAGGCGAAGTACACCGGAGCCAAAGCCCGTTGGGAGCGGAACGTGGACTCCGCCTACGAGGCGGAGGACGGTGGTGTGCGGCCGACGCAGACACAGGTCCTCGGCGTGCTCGACTCCGTCGTCGGCGACGTGGACGTGGTGATCAACGCCGCCGGCTCCCTGCCCGGTGACCTGCACAAGTTGTGGCGCACCCGGTCCCGGCGGCAGTACCACGTGGAGTACGGCTACTCCTGCATGGGCTACGAGATCCCCGCCGCGATCGGCGTCCGCCTCGCCGCCCCCGATCGCACGGTGTGGGCGCTGGTCGGCGACGGCACCTACCTGATGATGCCCACCGAGCTGGTGACCGCCGTGCAGCAGGGCCTCGACATCAACGTCGTCCTGCTGCAGAACCACGGATACGCCTCCATCGGCGGCCTGTCCGAGGCCACAGGCGGTGAAGGCTTCGGCACCGCCTACCGCTTCCGCGCGGCCGACGGCGGTTTCACCGGCGACCCGCTACCGGTGGACCTCGCGGCCAACGCCGCGTCACTCGGCATGGAGGTGCTGCGGGCCGGGACGGTCGACGAACTGCGTGACGCGCTGCGGGCGGCGCGCGATTCGGGCCGCCCCACCTGCGTGCACGTGGTGACCCGGGCCCCCGGCCCGGACCGGCCGCCGCACGTGGGCGAGGTGCTGGCGCCACAGGCGTGGTGGGACGTCCCCGTGGCCGAGACGGCGACCAGGCCGGCGGCGGTGAAGGCGCGGGCGGAGTACGACCGCAGGGCGGTGGAGCGGCGCCGGCACCTGTGACGGGCGGAGGAGAACGCCCCGGGGCGCGGCCGACGGCACGCACGTCGCCGACGGCCGTCCGGCCGTCCTTCCGGGGGAGCACGGCCGGGCAGGGCGGCTATCCCGGGTTCCGGTCCTCGCCCTCGCCCTCGTTCTCGCCCTCGTTCTCGTCCTCGCGCTCGGCACGGCGCAGGGCCTCGGACTCGATGCGCGTTTTGGCCGCGGACATGGCGCGCCGCTTGTACTCGGTCGGCCGGTGGGCGAGGTCCTCGGGCTGGTCGATGTCCGGGATGCCGTCGAGGTCCTCGTCGCGGATCTCGTCCTCCCACAGCTTCGCGTACTTCGCGTCGCGCAGCTTCAGCAGGACGCACGCCAGTACGGCGGAGATCAGCGAGCCGATCAGTACGGCCGCCTTCACATGCTCCCGGGTCCCGGCGTCGGTGAAGGCCAACTCGGTGACCAGCAGCGACACGGTGAAGCCGATACCGGCCAGCATCGAGAGGCCGGCCACGTCCGTCCAGGAGAGCCCGGGACTCAGCCGGGCCCGGGTGAAGCGTGCCGCGACGTAGGTGCCGCCGAAGATGCCCAGGAACTTGCCCGCGACCAGTCCCAGGATGACGCCCAGCGGTTCCGGCTGCCGGAACGTCTCCGCGAGGGCGGAGCCGGACACGCTCACCCCGGCCGCGAAGAGGGCGAAGAACGGCACGGCGAAACCGGCGGACAGCGGACGCACCAGATGCTCGATGCGTTCGGCCGGCGAGTGCTCCTCGTCCCCTCGCGGCGCGCAGCGCAGCAGCATGCCCATCGCGACACCGGCGATGGTGGCGTGGACGCCGCTGTTGTACATCAGTGCCCAGATCACCAGGCCCAGCGGGACGTACACGTACCAGCCGTGCACTCGCAGCCGGTGGTGGAGCAGCCAGTAGAGGGCCAGGCAGGCGAGGGCACCGCCGAAGGCCGCCCAGTTCAGCGTGGAGGTGTAGAAGACGGCGATGACCATGATCGCGCCGAGGTCGTCGGCGATGGCCAGGGTCAGCAGGAACGCGCGGATGCCGGACGGCAGGTTGGTGCCGATCACGGCCAGCACCCCCAGGGCGAAGGCGATGTCCGTGGCCATCGGCACCGCCCAGCCGTGCAGTTCGCCACCGCCGGCGACGTTCACACCCACGTAGAACAGGGCTGGTACCGCCATGCCGCAGACCGCGGCGACGATGGGCAGTGCAGCGGCAGCCGGCTTGCGCAGTTCGCCGACGACCAGTTCGCGCTTCAACTCGATGCCGGCGGCGAAGAAGAAGATCGTCAGGACGCCGTCCGACGCCCAGTGGCCCACGGACAGATCCAGCCCCAGCGCGGGGATACCGAAGTGGAATTCGCGGACGGTCTGGTAGACGTCGCTGAGGGGACTGTTCGCCCAGACCAGCGCGACCACAGCGGCCAACAGCAACAGCAGGCCGCCGGCGGTCTCGGTACGCAGCGCGTCGGTGAGGAGCTTCCGCTCGCGGGCCGAGGGAAGCCCGAAGAGGGCTGTCGGCTGCTTGTCCGAGAAGAGGTGCATGAAGACTCCGGGTGTGTCTGGGCAGGACGGAACGCTGCCGACCAGACTTCCCGGCTCACCTGTGTGCGATCTTGATGTTGTCCCTCCACCGTATATGCATCTCGCCGCGAAGACGGAGTGGCGGGCGTCACACCTTGCGGGCCGGCGGGACCGCCCGTGGCCGCGGTCGGCCGGGCTCGCCTACGCTGAGCCTCCGGACAGGGGACGGGGCAAGACCGGACCCACGCCAAGGGGGCGGACGTACAGGGTGCACGACGACGCGATCTCCGACGAGTTCCTCGGCTCCTACCCGGCGCTGCTGGCCGAGGTATCCGAGACCGGTCGCCTGCCGCGCCGGGACGAGCTCGAGGCCTTCCGTGCGCTGGGCGAGAGCGCCGCCGAGTGCGGCCACGGACTGCGCCGACTGGCGAGCCTCTACATCCGGAGCACCCGCAGCGTCTGGGGCACGCTGCCCGGCATCGCGCGATCGGCCACCGCCGCGGAGCGTGCCCGTACCGGTGACGCGCTGCTGGCCGCACTCGACGCCGCGGTCGCCGCGCTCGGTGACGGGCACGAGCGGGCGCTGCGCATCGCGATGCGACAGGAGGAGGGCGAGCGGCGCGAGTTCATCGACGACCTGCTCTACGGCCGCAGCGACCTGGGCCGGCTCGCGGAACGTGCGCAGCGTTTCGGTCTCCGCCTGGCGGGGGCGCACGCGGTGGCGGTGGCGAGTGGCCCGGAGAAGTACGACGACGTACACCCGAAGGTCCGCTGGATCGAGCGTGAACTGCTCGGCCGCTTCGGTGAGCGTGACGTGCTGCTGTTCACCAAGGACGGCCGGCTGGTGTGCATCGCACCCAGCACCGAGGCCACCGTGCTGGAATCCTTCGCGCAGCACGCAGAGGCACCGGGGCCCGGTTACACCCCGGCCCGCCGGGTGGCGTTCGGCCGTCGGCACAGCGGGGCGAGTGGCGTCGTCCGCAGTTACGAGGAGGCGCTGAACTCCCTCGACCTCGCCGACCGTCTGGGCCTGGACACGGTCCGGTTGAACGCCTCCGAGCTGCTGGTCTTTCCGGTGCTGCTGCGTGACCGGGAGGCGATGGCGGACTTGGTCCGCACCGTGCTCGGGCCGCTCACCGAGGCACGCGGCGGCGCGGTGCCGCTGCTGGACACGCTCGCTGAGTGCGCCGCTGCGGGATACGTCAACGCCGAGGCGGCGCGCCGCCTCGGCGTCAGCGTGCGGACGCTGTCCTACCGGCTGGAACGCATCCGCAGCCTCACCGGCTACGACCCCGGCGACGCCCTCCACCGCTACACCCTGGAGACCGCGGCCATGGGCGCCCGCCTGCTGAACTGGCCGGCTGAGGACCTCTGAGCCTGCCGGTCTCCCGCACGACCGCCGTTCGAGCCCCTCCGGTGCGGACGTGAACTCGGTGTGAAGATTGCCGGTTTCTGGCAATGTGCTGTCGGTGCGTCCCGTGTCAACCTGAGGCCACACGACAAGGGGCACGGGGGTGCGGTGATGGGGGAGTTCCTGCGGGCAGCGCTGGATTTCCCCGCTGTGCTGTTCGGCTTCGCTCTGCTGGTGGTCGTCGGGTATTGGCTGTTCGTGCTGGTGGGGGCTACGGGTCTCGACGCCTTCCCGGGTGGTGAGGACGTCGGTGCGGACTCCGCGCAGACCGCACCGAGGACGGGGCTGGTGCTGCCGGGGCTTCGTGGAGCACCCGTCGCAGTGACCGTCTCCCTGCTGACGGCGATTGCATGGTTGTTGTCTCTCGTAGTGACCGTACTGGTGCCCGGGACGCTGCTTCGGCTTGCCGCTCTCCCGCCGGCGCTCCTCGTGGCCCTGGCTCTGACACGGCTGTCGCTCCACCCGCTGCGCAGCCTCGCCCGGCCCGAGGAGTGCATCTCACACCCGGATTTCGTGGGCCGGGTGTGCGTGGTCCGCACCGGACGGGTGGACGCGCACTTCGGCCAGGCCGAGGTCGCGGCGCCGGACGGCGCGGTCGCGCTCGTCCAGGTCCGCACGGACGACCCGCTGCCCTCCGGCCTCACCGCCGGAGCGAAGGCCCTGATCTACGCGTACGAAGCCGAGGGCGGCCACTTCCTCGTCGCCCCCTACGACGCTCTCTGACTCGAAGGAAGGTCCGTATGGACGCCATCTCCACCGGACTCGGCGTGCTCATCGCCGTCGTCCTGCTCATGGGCATCGCCCTGCTGTTCGCGGTCGGGCGGTTGTTCCGCAAGGTGCCACAGGGAAAGGCGCTGATCGTCTCCCGGATGAGGAAGGTGGACGTCACCTTCACCGGCGCGGTCGTGCTGCCGGTCCTGCACCGGGCCGAGGTCATGGACATCTCGGTGAAGACCATCGAGATCGGCCGCACCGGGCACGAGGGCCTGATCTGCCAGGACAACATCCGCGCCGACATCCGCATCTCGTTCTTCGTGCGCGTCAACAAGACGCAGGAGGACGTCGTCAAGGTCGCGCAGGCCATCGGCACCGAGCGTGCCAGCGACCGGGCCACCCTCCAGGACCTGTTCAACGCCAAGTTCTCGGAGGCGCTGAAGACCGTCGGCAAACAGCTCGACTTCGCCGACCTCTACACCAAACGGGACGAGTTCCGGGACCGGATCATCGCCGTCATCGGCACCGACCTCAACGGCTACAGCCTCGAGGACGCCGCCATCGACTACCTGGAGCAGACGCCGCTCGGGCAGTTGGACCGCGACAACATCCTGGACGCCCAGGGCATTCGCAAGATCACCGAGCTCACCGCGGCCGAGCACATCCGTACCAACGAGTGGCAGCGCAACGAGGAGAAGGAGATCACCCGCCAGAACGTCGACGCCCGCGAGTCCGTGCTGGAGCTCGAACGGCGGCAGGCCGACGCGGAGATCCGGCAACGGCGTGAGGTCGACACGGTACGTGCGCGCGAGGAGGCCGAGACGGCCCGGGTCCAGGCGGAGGAGCAGCTCCGGGCGCACAGCGCGCAGCTGAAGACCGAGGAGTCCCTGGGCATCCAGAACGAGAACCGCGAGCGGGAGATCGCCGTCGCGAAGCTCAACCGGGACCGCGTCGTCGCCATCGAGAACGAGCGCATCGAGAAGGACCGCCTGCTGGAGGTCATCGCCCGCGACCGGGAGACCCAGCTCCGCCGCATCTCCGCGGACAAGGAGGTGGAGGCCGAGAAGCGCGACATCGCAGACGTCGTCCGCGAGCGCATCGCGGTGGAGAAGACCGTCGCCCAGCAGGAGGAGGAGATCAAGAAGCTGCGCACGGTGGAGGAGGCCGAGCGCGAGCGTCAGGCGCTGATCATCGCGGCCGAGGCCGAAGCGCAGGAGCGCCTGGTGAAGGACATCAAGGCGGCAGAGGCCGCCGAGCAGGCGGCGCAGCACCGGGCGGCCGAGGAACTCACCATCGCCGAGGCGCGGCGCAAGTCCGCCGACATGGAGGCGCAGGCGGCCGTACGGCTGTCCGAAGGCAGGCGGGCGGAGGCTGCGGCCGGCGGCCTGGCCGAGGCGGAGGTGCAGGAGCGGATGGCCGACGCCCTGGCCCGGACCCGGCAGGTGGAGGCCCAGGCGGCCAAGGACATGGGTCTCGCGGAGGCGGAGGCCAGGCGCGAACTCCTCAAGGCCGAGGCCGACGGCATCAACGAAAAGGCCGCCGCCATGGCCGCGCTGGACGAGGCGAGCCGGGAGCACGAGGAGTACCGGCTGCGCCTCGATGCGGAGAAGGAGATCCGCATCGCCGGGATCGACGTCCACCGGCAGATCGCCGAGGCGCAGGCCACGCTGGTCGGCGCCGGGCTGGAGAAGGCGAACATCGACATCGTCGGCGGCGACTCGGTCTTCTTCGACAAGCTGGTCGGGGCGATCACCGCAGGCCGCAGCGTCGACGCGTTCGTCGACGGCAGCAAGTCCGTGCAGGCGATGGCCGGACCGTGGCTGGACGCCGACGGCGAGGGGTCGACGTTTACCCGCGACATGACACGGATGGTCGCCGGCCTGGGCGCCGGGGGCGTGCGTGACCTGACGGTGGCGGGCCTGCTGAGCAAGCTGATCGCGGACGAGGGCCCGCACACCGCGCAGTTGACGTCACTGCTGGACGCGGTGCGCCGGACCGACGCCGGGAACGTACCGGTGTCGGCACTCGCCGCCTGAAGCGGTGGTGCCCCGGGGGCCCGGGGCACCACCGTCGGCACGCAGCGTTTCGGGACCTGCCCGGTGTGGCGGCAGGACGGGGAGGGAGACCCACGGATGGACAGTCAGGCGCAGGTCGCACAGGAGCAGACGGACGGCCGCCCGGCCCCGCCGGGGACTGGGGACGACACGACCTACGCGGTACTCCGGAGACGGATGGCCGCAGCCGCTGAGCAGCTGTCAGGGCGTACGTCGGAGCTCAACGCCCGGCGCACGGAGACCTTCGGCGCGGGCCGCCTCACGATCGAGGCCACTCTCCGGCTCGAAACCGCGGTTCCCTGCGTGCTGCGCGACGTGGTCCAGGTCGGCGGGCTGCTGCTGGCCGGCGGGGCACCCGCGGGCGCGGGCGGCTCCGGTGCCGGGGCGAGGGGCGGGTCAGGGACCGGGGCGGAGGTCCGGGCAGAGGACGTCTTCACCCTGTACCGCCCCACCGCCGAAGGGCTCGGAGCCGTTCCGTCCACGGTGTCGCCCGGCCTGCTGGACGCCCCGCGCTTCCGGCGGGACTTCGCCGAACTGCACCGGTTCTTCCGTGGAGCGCGTCTGCTGCGGCTCCACCGGTCCGGTGCGTTCCTGCTGGCGGCCTTCCGGACGGGGGACGGCGCCGGGGACGTGCGCGTGCTGCGCTGGAGATGTCCGGCCGACGGCGGGGCACCGGAGTACCTGGGCGCGGCGGGTGGCGCGGCGGGCGGCGCGGTCCCGGCCGACCTCGACTGGACGGTCGTCGGACGCGACGCGCAGGTGCCCGGCCGGCACCCGCACATCGGTGTGGACGGAGCCGTGTTCGTCAGCAACGAGGGCGGGCGCCTCACAGTCAAGACGGAGAACGACACCGAGACCGCCGAGGGAGTCTGGTCGGAGCCGGTGGAGGACCCGCTGCAGTCGCTGGCCGACGCCGACATCCGGTGGGCGAGGGTCGGCCCGCTGGTACTGCTGCGGATCCGCCCCTACAACGAGGACGCCCACCGGCACCTGGTGGTCAACGAACGCAACAAGGAGGTCGTGCGCCTTCCCGCGGGAGGGGACGCGTTCCGTCTGCTGCCCGACGAGCAGGGGGTGCTCTTCCCCGGTGGCTGCTACCTGGCCTCCGCGCCCGCCGGTGAGGCCCTCCGCACCTTCCCGAGCGGCCCGGGGCGGTGGACCGCCGAGG
>KI547041.1:61018-65921 GCA_000497405.1 Streptomycetaceae bacterium MP113-05
CCGTCCCCGCACCGAACGGCGAGGACGCGCTGCACGTGTTCCGGGACGCCCACGGCGGCGGAACGCTGCTCGTGCCGTACAACCGGGTGCGCCAGGAGGCCGGCCCTGCTCTGGCGGTGCGGTCGTGGGCGCTCTTCGACGACGGCGGTCTCGCCGTCCTCCCCCCGGCCGCAGATGCCGGTGCGGAGGGCGCCCGCGCCCACGAGGTCCAGTGGTGGCGCACCCCGTTCACCTCGGAGGAGGACGCGCTCCGCAGTCCGCCCGCCACCGGCCCGCTCGCGCGGGTCGGGAACGCCGAACTGGTCAGGTGCGTCGCCGACTGCCTCACCGTTTCACGGATGGCATCCGACCTGGATCCGGGAGCCGAGCTCTTCACCTCTATCGCCGCCGCCTGCCGTCGGGCCGCCGACCGCTATCCCTGGCTCGGGGACCAGGAGCTCGGAGGTCTGGACGAGCCGCTCGGAAAGCTGCGGGCCGCAGCCGAACTGATCATGTCCGAACACGTCCGGGAGGAGGAGGCTCGGGCCCGGAGCGCGGCCGAACTCGCCGCCGCCGAGGAACGGGTCGCGGGCCTCGTGCGCCGGGCCCGTGGTGAATCGCCCGCCGGCGCCGGCCCGTGGATGGAGGTGCTGACCGGGTTGCGGCACGCACGCGGCGAGGCCGAGGGGCTCCACGAGCTGCGCCACGTGGATCCCGACCGTGTCGCGGCGCTGGAGACGGCCCTCGACGACGCCCTCGCGGACACCGGCCGGCGTGCCGTCACCCGGCTTGCCCGGCCGGATGCCTTCGCCGCCACGGTGGCTGAGATCGCGGGACTCGAGGCGGAGGCCGCAGCGGTGGCCACCGCTTCCGCCGCGGCCGGTCCGATCGAGGCGCTCGCCGGCCACACCGAGCGGCTGCGCACCCTCACGGAGGTCTTCGAGAGCCTCGACACCGGGGACGCCACGGTGCGTACCGCGCTGCTGAGCCGTTTCGGTGAGGTTGCGGCCGCGCTCAACCGGGCACGGGCGGTGGCCGACGGACGCCGACGTGAACTGGCGGAGCAGGAGGACCGGGACGAGTTCGAAGCGGAACTCGCCCTGCTGGGTCAGGCAGCCAGTGGGGCGATCTCCGGCGCGTCCACACCCGAGGAGTGCGACGATCAGCTGAGTACTCTGCTGGTCCGAGTGGAAGGCCTCACCGGCCGCTTCGGCGGCCTGGAGGAGCGGGTGCGGACGCTGGACGCGCGTCGCTCCGGCATCGAGGAGGCCTTCGCCGCGCGCCGGCAGACGCTGTCCGACGAGCGCACCCGGCGCGCCGACCGGCTCGCCGCGTCGGTGGAACGCGGGTTGGAGACGGTCGCCCGCCGCGCCGCGGCGCTCGATGCAGCCGAGGACCTCCGTGCCTACTTCGCCGCCGACCCGATGGTGACCCGGGTCCGGGCCACCATCGGTGAACTGCGTGCCGACGGCGACGCCGTGCGTGCGGCCGAGTTCGAGGGACGTCTGCAGGAAACCCGGCAGGAGGCGGCCCGCGTCCTGCGCGACCGGACCGAACTCCAGGACGAACCGGGGACCGTGCGGCTGGGGCGCCACCGGTTCGTCGTTCAGGACGCGCCGGTCGAGCTCACGCTGGCACCCCGGGCGGGTCGGATGACCCTCGCGGTGACGGGAACCGGCTTCCGGGAACCGGTCCCGGAAGGGGCACTGGCGGGCACCGAGGAGTTCTGGGACCAGCCACTGGTGTCCGAGTCTCCCGAGGTGTACCGCGCCGAGTACCTGGCCGCAGCCGTCCTGCACCACATCGACGGGGCCTCCTACCGGCCCGACGGGTCCGGGTTTCCGGCTGAGGGCGAAGACGCGGCCGACGCACACGACCGGCTGCTCGCCGCCGTACGCGAGGTGGCCGAGGAGGCACACGACGAGGGCTACGACAGGGGCGTCCACGACCACGACGCGGCCCTGCTGCTGGACTGTCTGCTCGGGCAGCGCAGCGCGGCCGGCCTGCTCCGCTTCCCACCCGGGGCACGTGCTGCGGCGCAGCTCTTCTGGACCTTCGGCACCGACGACGCGTCCCGGGCCGGGTGGACGGCCCGGGCCCGCTCGCTGGGACGGGCCCGCGCCCGGTTCGGCGCGGTGCGAGCCGCTACCGGACTGGCCGGCGAGCTGGCGGCGGCCGTCGACGCCTTCCTGTCGTCGGACCTGCCGTCGGCCACGGCGGACGGTGTGGCGAACGGCCCGGTCGGAGCGGGTGCCTACCTCTTCGAAGAGCTCGCCGCGCCCGCAGTCGGCCCCGAGTCACCGGCCTTCGTCACCGGTGGCGACGCACGGGCCCTGTCGGCCGGGTTCCGGGAGGTGATGGGGGGAGCGGATTCCCCTGCGATGAAGGAGTACGGGGAGGAGCTGGAGGCCGTGGCCGACGACCTGCGGTCCCGGTACGAGTTGGCCCATGCCTGGCTGGCGGCCTATGCCAGGGCGCACGGCGCCGACCGGGCCGCGCTGGTCGAAGCCGTCGCAATCGAGGTGTGCGGCAGTGCGCTGCCCCGGCGGGAGGCCGAGACGCCGCCGAGCACGCAGGTCGCCGGTCTGCTGGGCACCCACCCGCGGGTACGCAACGGGACGCTGGCACTCCGCATCGACGAGTTCCTTGCCCGCACCGAGGCCTTCCGTGCCGTCCGGGTCCCCGCGCACCGCGCATACCGCGCGCAGCGCGAGAGCCTGCTGACGGATGCGCGGGAGAGGCTGGACCTGGAGCGCTTCCGCCCTCGGGCGCAGGCCGGCTTCGTCCGGAACCGGCTCCTGGACGACGTCTACCTGCCGCTCGTCGGCGACGCCCTGGCGCGCCAGATCGGGGTGGCGGGGGGAGATCGCCGCGCAGCGGGACAGGGACTGCTGCTGCTCCTGTCCCCGCCGGGGTACGGCAAGACGACTCTCATGGAGTACGTCGCCTCCCGGCTCGGCATGCTCTTCGTGGCGGTCGACGGGCCGTCGCTCGGGCACCGCACTACGTCCCTGGATCCGGCGGCCGCGCCCGACGGTGCGGCCCGCCGCGAGCTCGAGAAGATCGACCTGGCGCTGCGTCTGGGCGACAACGTCCTGCTTCACTTCGACGACATCCAGCACACCTCACCCGAGCTGTTGCAGAAGTTCATCCCGCTGTGCGACGCGCAGCGCCGCGTGGAGGGCGCCGACCGGCGACACGACCTCCGTGGCAAGCGGTTCGCCGTGTGTATGGCGGGTAACCCGTTCACCGAGTCCGGGCGGCGCTTCCGAGTGCCCGACATGCTGGCGAACCGTGCCGACGTCTGGAACCTGGGGGACGTCGTGGACGGCCGGGGAGACCTGTTCGCTCTCAGTCATGTCGAGAACGCCCTGACCGCGCATCCGGATTTGGCGCCGCTGGCGTCCCGTGAGCGGTCCGACCTCGACCTGCTGCTCCGGATGGCCGCCGAGGACCCCGCGGCCCGTCCCGACCGTCTGGTGCACCCGTATCCGGCGGACGAGCGTGAGCGCATCGTCGCGGTGCTGCGGAGCGTGCTCAAGGTCCGGAAGACGGTCCTGACGGTCAACGCCGCCTACATCGCCTCCGCGGGGCAGGCGGACGAGGGACGCACCGAGCCGCCGTTCCTGCTGCAGGGGTCCTACCGGGACACCAACCGCCTCGTCGGCCGCCTGGCCGGGGTGATGAACGACGAGGAGATGGAACGTCTGCTGGACGACCACTACGCCGCCGAGGCCAGAGCGCTGGCCTCCGGTGCGGAGGCAGCGCTGCTCAAACTGGGCGAGCTGCGGGGACGCCTGACGCCGGCACAGAACGCCCGCTGGGAACGGCTCAAGGAGGCCTTCGTCCGTGGTGGGCACTCGTCGGCTGCAGTGGAGTCGGACGTCAACTCACTGTAAAGGTTGCCGGTTTCTGGCAATGTGCAAGTCCGGTGAGCTGTGTCACGATGAGACCCGCAAGGCAGCCGGTACGGGGGTACGGCGAGGGGCTCAGGTGCTCACGCAGCAGAGCTCGTTGCCGGGCCCGGTCGGGTTCCGCCCGTAGGAGGGGGCCGGGCACCGGTTGTCTGCGCAGGTGGGAAGGCGTAGGCGCCGATACCCTCCACGGGGGTGGGGATATCGGCGCCGGTACGCCGGAGCCGCCTGGGGCCCGCTGAACGGACGGCGCCGAGGTGACTCGGCGCGCTGGTCGGGGGAGGGGCGGCGCTGGGTGCTGGTTGCCTGGTTCTGTCTCGGGGTGAAGGAGGGGAGCGGTCCGCGCCTGCGGCGGGGAAACGGGAGCCGCAGGCGCGGACCGCGAAACGGGACAGGGCCGGTGAGGGCCGCCGCCGGTCGGGTCAGCGGATCACGAGTTGCTGGCCGGGCAGGATGAGGTCGGGGTCGCCGCCGACCACCGAGCGGTTGTCGTCGTAGATCTGCTGCCAGGTCGTGCCGTACGCGACGGCGATGGCGCCGAGAGTGTCACCCGGCTGGACGGTGTACGTCGATCCGGTCGGCTGCACCGGCTGTACGGGTTGCGCCGGCTGGGTCTGCTGCTGGGGCGGCGGGGCGGAGTGTTGTTCCGGTGCCTGCTGTCGGGGGGGTCCGGTGTCGGGGGCGGCGTCGTGCGCCGGTGCTCCGGCGGTGAGCCCGCCCTCGCTTCCGCAGACCGGCCAGGCGCCCGGGCCCTGCATGGACAGAAGTTCGTCGGCCACGGCGATCTGCTCCTGCTTGGTGGCCAGGTCGGCGCGCGGTGCGTACGATCCACCGCCGGCCGCCTCCCAGCTGGACTGCGAGAACTGCAGGCCTCCGAAGTAGCCGTTGCCGGTGTTGATGGCCCAGTTCCCGCTGGACTCGCAGGCCGCGACCTGTTCCCAGGTGTCGACCGAGGCGGCTCTGGCGTTCGACGCCGACATGAGGGGCAGCGCTACGGCCGCGCCCGCCGT
>KI547041.1:65931-69071 GCA_000497405.1 Streptomycetaceae bacterium MP113-05
GCCCGTACGGTGGCCGCCGCTCGTCCGGTCGCTGACCGCAGCGGTGGTTGCCGGTGCGGTCGCCGCACCGGTCGCCGCGATGCCGCTGGCCGGCAGCTACTACGAGGCCGCGCTGCTCGTCGCGACGGTCGTCTTCCTGCTCACGTCCCTCGCGGTGTGCGCCTGGACGGACCGATCGCCGCGCCGAGCGTGATCAGTCCGCCTCCCAGGTCATCCACAGGGCGGGGTCGGTCAGCAGCGTGAAGCCGTGTTTCCCGTACACCTCGTGGGCGTCGGCCGTCACCAGGGCGATGCGGCGCAGCCCGTACGGCGCCAGGTGGGCGCGAACGGCGGCGACCAGTGCCGAACCGATCCCCCGGCCGCGAGCGGCGCGGTCCACGTACACGTCGCAGAGCCAGGCGAACGTCGCCCCGTCGGTGATCACGCGGGCGTAGGCGAGCTGCGCACCTCCGCCGTCGGCCGAACCGGAACCGATTTCGTAGACACCGAAGTTGAGCGAACCGGCGAGGGCCCGTTCGAGGGCGTCGCGCGAGCGGCCCAGCGCCCAGTAGGCGTCGGTGGACAACCAGCGGTGAAGGCGGTCGACGTCCAGGCGGGCGGGATCGGTGGATATCTCGTAGGCGGGGTGCCCGTTCCCGGTCCCGCCTCCGGACCCGTCCTGTTCGGGTGGCGCATCGCTCATCACGGCAGCATGCCACGGGGCCGCCTCCCCCCCCCACCGTTCCGGGGGCTGAAGCGGTCCCGTGAGCGGGTGCGGCCTGAGGAATCGAGGTGAAGGCAGAAAATCAGCTCGCTCGCAACGTCGCTCTGCAGGGAGAATTCTTCAACTCGCACATCTGGCAGAGCCACAAAATTGTTCAGTTTGCAAATCCAGTAGAGGCATACAGGTCGTTCGGCCGCAACAATATTGACGCAGATTATTAGCTTGACGGTGTCGTCGGGTCTGTTTATAGTGCCTGGCGTTCAGGTTCCTGTCGACCGAAATTCGTAGGTGTTCATGGTTGCGCCTCCAGTGTTCCCGAAATCCAGGCGGCGATTGTCGAGAATGAATGGTCCCTTGATGCGTGCGGTTGAATCGGAGCAGGATTATGTTTCCTCCTTGTATGCATTGCTCACTGGGCGGCTTTCCGTGGCGCGAGTACAGCGAGCAAGTGTGCTGAAGGCCCGGGCAGGCAGCCCCGCTGAGGCGTACGAGAGGGAAATCGCCGCCGAGCGTCTGACCAGGGAAATCGGCCGGCTGGAGGGCGCCGAAAAGGGGCTGATCTTCGGACGCATCGACTGGACGGACGGCACGGCGCTGCGCATCGGGCGGATCGGACTGCAGACGGAGGAGGACGATCTGCCTCTGCTCGTGGACTGGCGCGCGAACGCGGCGCGGCCCTTCTACGAGGCGACACCGGTACACCCGATGGGCCTGCGGCGGCGCCGGCACCTGCGCATCGAGGAGCGCACGGTCACTTCGGTGAGCGACGAACTGCTGGACGGGACCGCCCCGACCGACGAGGACGTCGTGGGGGACGGCCCGTTGGCCGAGGCCCTGTCGGCACGCCGTACGGGCAGGATGTACGCGGCCGTCGCGACGCTGCAGGCCGAGCAGGACGCGATCGTCCGCTCCGCCCACCGCGGGGTGACCGTGGTGCAGGGCGGGCCCGGAACCGGCAAGACGGTCGTCGCTCTGCACCGGGCGGCCTATGTCCTGTACGCGTTCCCGCGCACCGCGGAAGGGGGCGTTTTGGTGGTGGGCCCGAACGCACGGTTCCTCGACTACATCTCGCAGGTCCTTCCCTCGCTCGGAGAGAACGACGTCGTTCTGGCGACCCTTCGGGAACTGGCCGGAGTGCCCACGGACACGGTCGGCTCATTCGAAACGGCGCGTCTGAAGGGCAGCTCCGACTTCGCTGACGCTCTGGCCGACCTGCTTCGAGTCCACCAAGCCCCCGCTGGTGACTTCACCGTGCGGGTCGGGCAGGAACGGGTTCGCCTCTCCGACGAGGAGGTCGCCACGGCACGCGCTGCCGCCCTGGCAGCCGCATCGGGGCACAACCCCGCGCGCCAGGTGTTCAAAGAGCTTTTGGTCGATGCCGTCACCGACGCGATGCAACGAGACATGGGCGACCTCCTGGAGCAGATCGATGCCGATTCCGAAAGGATGACGGGCATCAACCTCGACCGGTTCACGGGAGCCGCCCAGCGTCGTGCCGAAGGTGCGGCCGATGCGGGGCCGGTCCACGAGCTGGACCTGGACGTCGTCCGGGCCGATCTCCTGGGCGACGCCGACGTCGACCGAGGGGTCGAGGTGTTGTGGCCGCGGCTGGTACCCGGTGACCTCGTGAAAGCGCTCTTGGCGGACTCCGGCGCTCTCGCCGAGCACCTGCCCCGCTTGACCGCGCAGGAGCGGTCCCTTCTGCTGCGCGGTCCGGACGACCCGTGGACCGATGCCGACGTGCCGTTGCTGGACGAGGTGGCGAGCCTGGTCGACGGCCCCCCGGAGCGGACGTACGGGTACGTGGTCGTCGACGAGGCGCAGGAGCTGACGGCCATGCAGTGGCGGATGATCGTCCGCCGCTGCCCGGCAAAGGCGATGACGCTGGTGGGCGATTTCGCCCAGGCAGGCCCGCTCGCGACAGCACGCGACTGGAAGGAAGCACTGAGCCCCCACGTCGGGCCGCGGTTCACACTGTACAACCTGACCGTCAGCTACCGCACCACACAGCAGATTCTGGACAGCGTCCGCGACCTGCTCACGCGGATCGCTCCGGACCAGAAGCCCACGCGGTCACTGCGCAGCGGCAAGAGCCCGCGCACCGTGACCGCACCTCCGGACGAGTTGGTCGCTACCGTCGTTGAAGAACTCCGCGCCCAGGCCACCGCGCACCCCGGCGACCTTCTGGGAGTAATCTGCGCGGACACCAGGGCGAGTGAGCTGACATCGCAGGGCATCGCTCAACACGCACGCATCGTGCCGGCATCCGAAGCACGCGGCCTGGAATTCGACGGGGTCGTCGTCATGAAACCCGAGGAGATCATCGCGGCCCGCCCGGGTGGGGAAAGGGACTTGTACGTAGCCCTGACCCGGGCCACCAAGCGCCTCTGCACCATCACCGTCCAGCCCGCCTGACGGCTCGGCGCCCGCGTCACCG
>KI547041.1:69081-69819 GCA_000497405.1 Streptomycetaceae bacterium MP113-05
GCTCCGCGGCGAGCGACGCTACCTGCATCTCGTCGAGATGTGCCGCTCGCTGGGCGTGACCACCCCCGAGGACCCGTACCCGCTGTGGGAGGGGCGTGGCGGCCCTGTCGTGGTGGCACCGCTCTTCCTGCTCTACGACTACACCTTCCGTCCGCACGGAACCGGGGACAAGGCCACCGCCCTGCGGGTGGCCGACGAGGCAGGGGTGATCTGCAGTGACGAGTTCATGCTCCACCCCGACCCGTATCCGAGCCGGGAGGCGTGGTGTCGTGCCCGAGTCAGGGCCACCGAGGCGCGCCTCGCGGAACTGCCGGCCGACCGGGCCACCGTGCTGATCAATCACTGGCCGCTGGTCCGTGAGCCGACACGGGTCCTGTGGTACCCGGAGTTCGCCCTCTGGTGCGGCACGACCGCCACCGCCGACTGGCACCGTCGCTTCCGGGCCCGCTCCGTCGTCTACGGCCACCTGCACATCCCGCGGACCATCACCTGCGACGGAGTGCCGCACCGCGAGGTCTCCCTGGGGTACCCGCGGGAGTGGCAGCGTCGGCAGGGCGCCCCGGGCCGGCTGGTACCGGTGCTCGGGGAGACCGAGCCTGCGCTGCCCCCTTCCTGAACCCGACCCGTCCCGGAACGTCGAAGAACCGGAGTGGTGTGACATGACCGTCCTGCACGAGCGCACCGCGGACACCCCGCCCGCAGCCGCCCCGCGGGCAGACTCCCGTGGCCGCGTGGCCG
>KI547041.1:69829-82500 GCA_000497405.1 Streptomycetaceae bacterium MP113-05
TGCCAGGGCGGCGATGCGGGCGCGCGTGCTCGAGAGATGACTCCGGTACTTGCCAGTGAACAGCATGTCTGTCTCCTCACCGACGCCTGCGGGGTGAGCTGTCGGGCTCGGGCCGGAGAGTGCCCGTCCGTCCGCTGCCGCGGGCGGATACGCCCCGAGCCGCTCCCTCCTTCGGGTGCGGCGGCTTACCTGGGTCCCCCGCTCCTGCCTACGGCGCTGACGCGACGGAGTGCCCCCGGCCGCCGGCAGGATTCGGCGTGACGACCGAGGTGCTCGCCAGGTGACGAGCAGTGCGACGGTAAGCACATCGCACCGGAGTGTTCAAAAACCGACATACAGGGCGCGGGGGTGCGCCGATGCTGCTCCGAACCGGTGATCCCGCAGGTGGTGACGGTGTGTCGGCACGCGACACGACAGTCCGGGAGTCACTCCTCTGGAGGGAGGCCGAACGCGCCCGCAAACACTCCCGGCTGACGCGGTGTCGTCGTCGGGCTGTCACGGAACCCGGCGCGCGTTCCCTTCTTGAACCGTCGCGGCTCCGCGGCGGCGGCCCGGTCGTTACTTCCCGGGGTCGCGCGTGGCGTACGTGTCAGTAGCACATGGGGAAAGCTCAGGTCCAGCTCAAATCGCCGACGGCTTACCCGGCACAACGGGAGATAGCGCCCCATCCTGGGCGTCTCATCTTGGTGAAGGGTCATTGACCGGCCTCAAGCCGGTCTGTAACTCTACGGAACGCAGGCGGTGTGGTCGATCGCCTCAGGTCCACCCTGGATCATGGCCGAACGGGGGTGAGTGGGTAAGGGTGGATCAGCACGGCAGAACGTCCGAACGGGGATCTGCTGCTCATTGAATTTGTGCCGACACTGGGGTGGGAGGGTTCGCACTCTCCCGGGGCGTTTCGCGGTACGGGCCAGTGCATGTTCACATTCAAGCCGGGGCTTCGGCGTGCGTGGATTCGTCCGGGCCGGCCGGGGTCCACGCGGGGAGTTCAAGCAGTGACAATTCGCATCCTAGTGGCCGACGAACGTCGCCTGATCTCGGAGACCATCGCCGAGACGCTCAAGCAGGTGCGGGACTTCGACGTCGTGGAGACCGTCAACGACAGTCAGCAGGTCATCCCGACGGTGTTGCGCGTACGCCCCACCGTCGCCGTCCTCGGCGCGACCGCCGCGGGACGGGACGAACTCCACCTCGCCGACGAGCTCCGTGCCGCCGCGCCGGAATGCGGTATCGCCGTCATCGCGGCCGAACCCACCCGAGCCTTCCTGGACCGGGCCGTGGCGGGAGTCTTCAGTGTGATCCCGAACCACGCCCGGCTGACTCACCTGGTTCATGCCATCCGGGGCGTCGTCGCGGGCTGCCCGACCATCGATCCGTCCCTGCTCCGTCCCCCCTCCCGGAACAGTCGCCAGTTGAACGACCGCGAGCGAGAGGTGCTGAGACTGACGGCCGGCGGAGCGCCGATCAAGGAAATCGCCGCAGAGCTCTACCTGTCCCCGGGAACGGTCCGCAACGTCACCTCCAGTGCCATCAAGAAGCTGGAGGGGCGCAACCGGTTCGACGCCGCGCGGATAGCGCACAGCCGTGGCTGGCTCTGACCGGCCATCACCTCCTCCTCCCGACTCTCCCCGGCTCCAGGCCTGATGTGGTGGCGGGCGCCGCCCGGGGACGGCACCCGTCACCAGCACACGCCGGGACGCACGCCCGAAAAACCGGACGCCGCCGGTGCGTCACTGCGATGGCGTCAGCATGCGTGCCGCGGGCCCCGGAGGCGACCGGTGGCGGGCGGGTCCATGACCGATGTCATGCGACAGGCGACAGAAGTCAGCAGCGCACCGGCCGTCGTCGGTGCCTGCGGTCGGCTGCCGTCGGCTGCGGCGTTCCCGGGGCAGGGGGTGGGCGCCGGGAGGTTAGGGGTTGTCGCCCCGCGACGCCTGCGGTGAAGTAGGGCTGTGTCTGAGAACCGGCCGGGAACGCTCTTCGCCGTGAGCGATCTGCACGTCCGCTACGCCGAGAACCGGCGGATCGTCGACGACATCAGGCCCCGGTCGGAAGAGGACTGGCTCATCGTGGCCGGAGACGTCGGTGAGCGGGCGTCCGACGTGGAGTGGACGCTGCGCACGCTGGCCCGCCGCTTCGCCAAGGTGGTGTGGACGCCGGGCAACCACGAGCTGTGGACCGTCCCCGACGACCCGCTGCCCCCCCGCCGCGGGCGCACCCGGCGACGGCACCGCAGCCACACCGAGCAGAACGCCGCCATCGCCGCCTACGTCCGCTGGCGCAATGCACGCATCGACGTTCCGCTGCAAGGATCAGTCCGACGGGTAGGTGTGCAGATCGCCGGTCTCGATCAGCCAGTCGCCGATGGCGACGGTGTCGCCGAAGGCGTAGTCGCTGCGGGTGCGGTAGCGGGGGCCGTCGCCTTCCGGTGTGGGGCCGGGGTCGGAGAGGGCGGCGATGGTGCCCTTCCTGGGATCGATCAGCAGGTAGAGCGGGATGCCCATGGCGGGGTAGTCGTGCATCTTCTCCACGTAGTCGGTGGAGTGGTTCGACGGAGAGACGATCTCACCGACGAGTGCGACGTCGCGCGGGTGGAACGGCGCCATCGTGTTCTCGGCGAAGACCGCCTCCGGGACCACGATGAGGTCGGGGCGGCGGAGCCTGCCGAGTGACGGGTCCTCCACTTCGCCTCCGGTATGGGCGACCAGCTCGGCCGGACTCCGGCGGTCGAGCTGCTGACGCACGCGGAGCGCGATGTATTCGTGCGGCCGCGACGGCGACATCATCATGACGATCTCGTCGCCGCTGATCTCGTAGCCCCGGAAGGGGTCGGGAGCGTGCCGCGCCAGCTCCTCGGCGTACTCGCGCATCCGTTCGTACTCCACGGCCCCGACCTCCTGAAGGGTCTTTGCTCTTGTGCCTACCAGCCTACCGAGCAGGGAGGATCAGTCCTCCCGTTTCCGATCGAGGGGAACTGCTCGCAGGCTGCAGTCAGCAGAGGCCTGGTCAATTGGAGGAGTCCGGGAACGTCGACGTGTTCGCGATCCGTAAGGACTTCCCCGCGCTCGCGCAGGGTGTGGCGTACTTCGACGGGCCGGGTGGTACCCCCGGTCCCGCGCCAGGTCGCCCAGGCGGCGGCCGACGCCGTGTACGCGGGAGGGTGGTGGCCGAGGCCCGGCAGGCGATCGCTGACCTGCTGGGCTGCGACGCGGGCGGGCCGTCTTCGCCGGGCCGGCGACACAGGCGATGTGGGCAGCCGGCAGACCCGCGCCTGACTGGTCGGTCAGGCGGTGGCCGCACCGGTCGCCGATGCCGCGCATCGCTGCAAGTCAGCGCAGTGAACAACGAAGACGGCCGAGGTCGCCACCCCCCACAGGAGAGACCCCGGCCGTCGTCGTGATCACGGACGCACCTACCAGCAGCGGCCCGCATTCCACTCAGCGCCGCCCGGCCCGCAGGTGTTACCTCTCTCGCGGGAGGTCTACTCGCCGGTCCGGCATGGACGCGGACACTGACTTGGCCGTAGCGTTCCACCATCGCGCCGGCGCCGACCGGTGCGGAGTGCCGGAGACCGGTACGACGGCGCCGGACCAGAGGTGCCGAGCAGGTGCATCGCGACGTCGCGGAGTGGGCGAGGACTTAGGGCGTGCAGGGGGATGACGCGGAGCTGACGGCTGCGGTGCGCGCGGCGCAGGAGGGCGACGAGTGCGCCTTCCGCACCGTGTACCGGGCTGTACAGCCACGTCTGCTCGGGTACGTGCGCACGCTCGTCCCGGACCCCGACGCCGAGGACATCGCCTCCGAAGCGTGGCTGCAAATCGCCCGTGACATGGCCGGCTTCTCCGGAGACGCCGACCGTTTCCGGGGCTGGACGGCCCGTATCGCCCGGAACCGGGCACTCGATCACGTCCGGATGCGGGCCCGGCGTCCAGCCGTCGGAGGTGACGAGAGTGAACTCGTCGCGATGCCCGGTGCCGCAGACACCGCCGACGAGGCGATGGAGTCGCTCGGCACCGGACGGGCCATACGGTTCATCTCCCGCCTCCCGCGCGACCAGGCCGAGGCGGTCGTTCTACGCGTGGTGATGGGCCTCGACGCCAAGAGCGCGGCGCAGGTGTTGGGCAAGCGGTCGGGTGCCGTGCGCACGGCCGCCCACCGAGGCCTGCGTAAACTCGCCGAACTCCTCGAAGCGGACGGGCTGAACGGTGCGGTGCCCCTGGGCGGCCCCGGTGGTGCGGACGGCCCGGAAGGCGCCGACGAACCCCACGGGGTGGACGACATCCACGGGGGGATGAGTCGGGCCCGGGCGGGAGGAAGCGGGCGTGGAATGCCGCCCGAGCCGCGCCGTTCGCCGCAACGCGAGACGACACGCGGTGTGACGCACGGGGCCGCGGGAACGCTGAGGGAAACGTGATGCCCGACGATCGGTACCAGTGGCTGGATGAGGAGACCGCGGAGCGACTGCTGCGCGGTCTGCCGGCCGACGGGCGATCCCCGTACAGCGACGCGGAGCCCTGCGGCCCGCACGCGGAGCCGGGCGAGACGACGGCGGCCGAGATCGCTGAGGCTCTGGGAGCGCTGGCCGTCCAGACCGTCGGCGCTACGGCACGTACCGCTCCCGACACGCCCATGACCGGGGAGGATGCCGCGGTCGCCGCGTTCCGCGCCGCGCAGACGGGGGTGTTGCGCAGCGGCTCGGTGAGCACTGCCACCGCCGCTCGCTCCGGCCGTGTACGCAGCCTCATGTCCGGCCTCACCGGTCGCCCGGTCGGCGCCGGTCTCGCTGCCGCCCTCGCTGCCTGCGCGCTGGGCGGCGTCGCCGTCGCGGCGGGGACGGGTGTCCTGCCTGCTCCGTTCGGTGCCGGCGGCGGGGGAACGCCGTCACCTGCAGTGAGCGCCTCGCCCACGGGTACCGCGGAAGAGGGGCCCGGCGGACACGGCCCGGCGAGCCCCGGCGCGAGCCCGTCCGGCGACGGGTCGCCGAGCGGTCCGTCCGGCGGCGGCAACCCGGTGCCCGGCAAGCCCAAGGCCCCTCCCGCGCCCGGTGCCCTGTCCGGCCTGGACGGCATGTTCGGCGACGGTGACCTCACCGGTGCGGAGCAGAGGGCACGTGCCCTCGCCCTGTGCGAGCTCTACGAGAAGGACGCACTCGATCCCGGCGAACGCCGGAAGTTGGAGAAGGCGGCGGGGGGCGCCGCACCGGTGCGTGCGCTGTGTGCCGGCCTCGGCGGCGGAGAGACCGACGACGGGCTCGTCCCGGAGGGCGACCCGGGCGACGGTGGTGTCGCGGTCGGTTCCGGGGACGGCGACACGGGCGGTGGAGAGTCGGGTGACGGCGAGTCGGGTGAGGGCGACGTCGGCCGTCCCGGCGGCGGCGCCACCGGAGGCGCCGGTGGTGTCGGAGGTGGCGGGGACGGCGGCACCGAGGGTGGTGACGGCGGTGAGGTGACCGGAGGAGCCGGTGAATCCACGCCAACGCCCACGCCTACGCCCACGCCCGAGGCGACGCCCACGGCTACCCCCACGGCTACCCCCACGGCTTCACCCACGCCCGACGCGACGCCCGAGCCCACCTCGGCGTCCCCGACGACCGGCGACGCCGAAGTGTCCGCCCGCTGAACGCAGGGTGTGACACTTTTCCGCGCTACGGCGCAGTAAGGAATGAGCCGACTGGTCATCGGCTGCGCGAGCCCCCGAGGTTCCCCCCGTACCTCCGGGATCGCGAATCGGCGCGGGTGGGGCACGTTCCCCCGGCCCCACCCGCGCCCTCTCCTTCCTCTCCGGGGCTTCTGCGTCCCTCAGCCTCTGCCGGGCGGCCGCCTTTCCCTAGTTTCTTCCCAGGCTCTCGCCGCCGCCCTCCGTGGCGCGTGGGCCGTGCGGGTGGGCCGTGCGGGTGGGCCGTACGGGGCCCGCGGCCGTGCGGCCGGGTCGCCGCAGGCGGCCCATACCGCGCATGCTGTGAGGAAGGTCCTAGCCTGTGGGTCTCCCACGGCTCGCACGCTCGCCGCTACAGTCCGTGTCTACCTTCCCCCTTCCTGTCGCGACGCAGTACGGAGGCACAGTCCATGCCACGCCACTCAGAATCCGGCCGGCCGATCGACCCGGTGTACGGCCCGGATGCGCTGCGGGAGTGGGACGCCGACGCGAAGTTGGGGGAGCCCGGGTCGTACCCGTTCACCCGCGGCGTCTACCCGACGATGTACACCGGCCGCCCGTGGACGATGCGCCAGTACGCCGGTTTCGGCACCGCGACCGAGTCGAACGCGCGGTACAAGCAGCTCATCGAGAACGGCACCATGGGCCTGTCGGTCGCCTTCGACCTGCCGACCCAGATGGGCCACGACTCCGACGCGCCGATCGCGCACGGCGAGGTCGGCAAGGTGGGCGTCGCCATCGACTCCGTCGAGGACATGAGGGTGCTGTTCGACGGCATCCCGCTGGACAAGGTGTCCACGTCGATGACCATCAACGCCCCTGCCGCGCTGCTGCTCCTGCTCTACCAACTCGTCGCCGAGGAGCAGGGCATCGACCCGGCGAAGCTGACCGGCACCATCCAGAACGACGTGCTCAAGGAATACATCGCCCGTGGCACCTACATCTTCCCGCCGAAGCCGAGCCTCCGGCTGATCGCGGACATCTTCAAGTACTGCCGGGCCGAGATCCCCAGGTGGAACACCATCTCGATCTCCGGCTACCACATGGCCGAGGCCGGGGCGACGCCCGCGCAGGAGATCGCGTTCACCCTCGCCGACGGCATCCAGTACGTGCGCACCGCCGTCGCCGCCGGCATGGACGTGGACGACTTCGCGCCGCGGCTCTCGTTCTTCTTCGTCGCCCGTACGACCATCCTGGAGGAGGTCGCCAAGTTCCGCGCCGCACGCCGGATCTGGGCGCGGGTGATGAAGGAGGAGTTCGGGGCGCGGAACCCGAAGTCGTTGATGCTCCGCTTCCACACCCAGACGGCGGGCGTGGCGCTCACCGCGCAGCAGCCGGAGGTGAACCTCGCCCGGGTCACCGTGCAGGGGCTCGCAGCCGTGCTCGGCGGCACCCAGTCGCTGCACACCAACTCCTTCGACGAGGCGATCGCGCTGCCCACCGACAAGTCCGCCCGGCTGGCGCTGCGCACCCAGCAGGTCCTCGCCTACGAGACGGACGTCACGGCCACCGTCGACCCGTTCGCGGGCTCCTTTGTCGTGGAGTCCATGACGGACGACGTGGAGGCCGCGGCGCTGGATCTGATGGAACAGGTCGAGCAGCGCGGCGGCGCGGTCGACGCGATCGAGCAGGGCTACCAGAAGAACGAGATCGAGCGCAGCGCGTACGCCATCGCGCAGGAGCAGGAGTCGGGCGAACGCGTCGTCGTGGGTGTCAACCGTTTCGTCAGCGCGGCGGAGGAGCCGTACGAACCGATGCGGGTCGACCCGGCGATCGAGCGGCAGCAGGCCGACCGGTTGGCGAGGCTGCGCGCAGGACGTGACCAGGGCGCCGTCGACGCGGCGCTGACGGAGCTGCGGAAGGCCGCCGAGGGCAGCGACAACGTGCTGTACCCCATGCGGGAGGCGCTGCGCGCCCGTGCGACGGTCGGTGAGGTGTGCAACCTGCTGCGCGAGGTGTGGGGCGCGTACGTCCCCAGCGAGGTGTTCTGAGCGCCGGACAGGGGCCGGGCTGCGGGGGAGGGGACCGCGGGAGCGCGGTCTGCCCCGTGACGTGCGGGTGCGGCCGGAGCGGTCCCCTCCTGGTCCGTTCCGGCCGCCCCCGTAGGCGTGACGGCCCGGGAGGGAGTTCGCTGGCATCACTCCCGAGCCGTCGTCGTGACGGCCGGTCAGGTGGTGGTGGGGATGACCGCCGTGCGCCGCGGCACACCACCTGGCCGGCCGAGCCTCACTGTGCGACCGGTCCGTCCTGCTCGTCCCCGGCGGTCGCGCGGTAGCGCTCGGGTTCCATGGCGGGAGCCTGCCGCTTCGGCGATCACCGGGTCAACGATGTGGACACTCTGTTAAATGAGAACCGCTGTGAACGGCGCCCGGCGCGGCCGGACGCGCGGAGAGGAGACACCTCGGGGACAAAACTGTTCACGTGGTGACCGGGCTCGCGGGCCTCCGCCGCACTCGGCGGTAACATGCGGCCACCCCTCACGTCCGCACGTCTCACGTCCGATGGAGGCACCACATGCTCCCCACCGACGAGACACCGAGCCCGAGCCCCGGGGCGTCCGGGACTCCGGCCGCCGGGCAGCCGGGGCGTCCGCACGGCGCTCTGCACACTGCCCTGCGCGACGGCCCGTTCGAGGCTGCCCTGGACACCGCCATCCGCGCCAGCGGTCTCAGTATGGAACGCATCCAGCGTCGGCTCGCCGACCGGGGCGTCGAGGTCAGCGTCACGGCACTGAGCTACTGGCGGCGCGGACGCAGCCGCCCCGAGCGCCCGCAGTCCCGGCGGGCCGTGCGCCTTCTCGAGGAACTGTTGAGACTCCCGGCCGACTCGCTGGTCGCACTGCTCGGCCCGCAGCGTCCACGGGGCCGCTGGGCGGGCCGTTCGACCGACACCAGCCTCGCCCCCACCCGTCTCTGGCAGGGCTACCAGTCGCTCTCCGGTCTGCTCGACGACGTGGGCAACACCGATGACGGACTGTCCCGTGTCGCGGTGCACGAACGCTTCGAGATCGACGCGTGGGGCGCCGAGTCCCGCTGGACCGCCTGTCTGGTGCTGCGCGCCGAGCGGGACGAGGTGGACCGGTGCGTGGTGATCAGCCGCGGCGACGAGCCCGCCCGTGCGCTGCCCGACCTCGTCGACGTGCGCAACGCCCGCCCGGGGCGGGTGCGCAGTGACCCGGACGTGCCGATCACCGTCACCGAGCTGCTGCTGGACCGTGTGCTGTCCAGGGGGGAGACGGCCGTGGTCGAATACACCACGCAGTACCCGACCAGTGGGCGCGCCACCGACGAGTGCGGGCGCGGCTTCCGCACGCCCGCCGCCCTCTACACCCTCGAGGTGTCCTTCCACCCCGACCGGGTGCCGGTCCGCTGCTACCGGTGCGCCGGGACCGCCGCCACCGGTTCGCTGCCGGTCCTCGGCCCGGTCTGGATCAGCCCTGCCGGGCGCGCGCACATGGTCGTCCAGGACGCGGCGCCCGGATTCCACTCGCTGCGCTGGGAGTGGGACTGACCGGACGTCTTCGTGGGGCTGCCCGGGAAGCCTGCGCAGAAGGGACAGACGTGCAGCTCAGGGACGTGCAGGACACCCGCAGGGCTCTTTCGTATGACTTTTCTGCCCCACCCCTTGAATAAGTACTACCTACGGCGTAACTTCCCGTTCCGGTCTGGGTGGTCTTGGCCAAGGAGTTCTGAGTACGGAGAGACGTCATGGAAGCAATGGAGCCGGCATACGGCACCGCCGCACTGCTGCTCATCGCAGCGAGCGCGGTCGCCCTGCTGCTTTTCCTGATCATGAAGGTGAAGCTGCACGCCTTCGTCGCCCTCGTCGGCGTGAGTGTGGTGACCGCCATCGCCGTCGGCTTCCCGATGGCCGACATCCCTGACGTGCTGATGTTCGGCTTCGCCGACACCATCGGCTCGGTCGCCATCCTGGTGGCGTTCGGTGTGATGCTCGGCCGGTTGCTGGAGGTGACGGGTGGCGCCCAGGTGCTCGCCGACACCCTCATCAGCCGCTTCGGGGAGCAGCGAGCGCCGTTGGCACTCGGCGTCGCCGCGCTGCTCTTCGGGTTCCCGATCTTCTTCGACGCCGGACTGGTCGTCTTCCTGCCGATCATTCTCACCGTCGCCCGCCGCTTCGGCGGCTCGCTGCTGTTCTACGCGCTCCCCGCCGCAGGTGCCTTCGCCGCGATGCACGCCATCGTGCCGCCGCACCCCGGCCCGGTCGCCGCGACCGAGCAGCTCGGTGGCGACATCGGCGTCACCCTTCTCGTCGGCATCCCGGTCGCAGTGGTCGCCTGGTACGTCGGCGTCTACCTGGTGTCCCAGTTCCTGGGCAAGCGCGTCTACGTCTCCGTCTCCGACGTGGTCTTCGGCCAGGCGCGCGACGCGCACGGCCGTACCGCCGAGCAGCGTGAGCAGGAGGACGCCGCCGAGCGCGACGCCCCGAAGGGCCGGGACAAGGACGGGGCGCAGG
Source organism: Streptomycetaceae bacterium MP113-05 (assembly GCA_000497405.1). Classification (GTDB taxonomy): domain Bacteria; phylum Actinomycetota; class Actinomycetes; order Streptomycetales; family Streptomycetaceae; genus Streptomyces. Next base: position 79,958 of record KI547041.1, read on the forward strand.
GGGAGAAGGCCTCGGCCGGCACCGTCCAGCTCGGCCACCGGCCGCCGTCGTTCGGCTCCGTGCTGCTCCTGCTGCTCATCCCGCTGGTGCTGATCTCCTTCGACACCGTGCTGGACACGCTCGGCGCCGCCGACGTGCTCGACCCCGACTCCGGGGTCGCCGCGTTCCTCGGCCTGCTCGGCAACACCACGGTCGCCCTGCTGATCACGGTGGTCGTCGCGATCCTGATGCTGGGCCGGACCCGCACCTCGATGACCGGTGTGCGCACCCTCGTCGACGAGGCGCTGGGACCGATCTGCGCGATCATCCTGATCACCGGCGCCGGCGGCATGTTCGGCGGTGTCCTGGAACTCAGCGGCATCGGTGACGCGCTCAGCTCCTCACTGTCGGACCTGGGCATCTCGCTGATTCTGCAGGCGTTCATCATCGCCACGCTGCTGCGTGTCGCGCAGGGGTCGGCCACCGTCGCGCTCACCACGACCGGCGGCCTGATCGCCAGTACCGTGAACGACGCGAACCTCGGGGACTTCCAGATCGCCCTGCTGGTCGTCGCGATCGCCGCCGGTGCGACCGTGCTCTCGCACGTCAACGACTCCGGCTTCTGGCTGGTCAGCCGGTTCTTCGGGATGGACGAGAAGACCACCCTGAAGACCTGGACCGTGATGGAGACGACGCTGGGCCTGTCGGCCTTCGTCATCTCCCTCGGGCTGTGGGCGGTCGTCTGACGGCCGTGCCGACGAACCCCCGGGCCGTCCCATCCCCCCTGGGACGGCCCGGGCTCTCGTGTGAGCGCCGAGCCCGTCGCCGGGCACGGCTACGGCGCGAGCACGTCCAGCTCGGCCATGGCCCCGACGGTGATCTCCTTGGTGAGCTGCTCCGCCCGGTCCGGGTCGCCCGTCCGTACGGCCTCCGCGACCTGGACGTGCAGGGTGACCGCCGCCGGGTCGGGGTCGGTGAACATCACGTCGTGCTCGGTGCGCCCGGTCAGTACGGCGGCGACCACGTCGCCGAGCCGGGCGAACATCTCGTTCCGTGAGGCACGCAGTACCACTCGGTGGAACGCGATGTCGTGCACCAGGTATCCGTCCAGCTGCTGACCGCGTGAGGTGGCGACCATGCCCATGGCACGCTCGGTGAGCTCCGCGCACTCCTGCGGGGTGGCGTGCTGGGCCGCGAGCCGCGCGGCGGACGGCTCCACCGCGGACCGCAGTATCGTCAGCGAGCGGAGCTGTCGGCCCCGGTCGGCGCCCTGCAGCCGCCAGGTGATCACCTGCGGGTCGAACATGTCCCACGACTCCGTGGGCAGTACCGTGACGCCGACCCTGCGGCGCGACTGCACCAGGTGCATGGACTCCAGGACCCGTATCGCCTCGCGCACCACCGTGCGGGAGACCTCGAACCGCCGTTCGAGCTCATCGGTGCGCAGCACACTGCCGGGGGGGTAGTCGCCACCGGTGATGGCCGGCCCCAGGGCAGCCAACACCTGTGCATGCAGCCCTTGCCGCTGATTTTCCATGTCCTCAGGTTACGGTGCTGGTCGGGGAAATATGTATGACTTTTAAGTCATGCGTGCTTGAATTGGTCTTACTTTTCGGCTTGGCTGTGCGAGGCACCAAGAAGAGCGAGGTACTGATGTCCGCACCACGGGTCGTGGTCGTCATGGGCGTGTCCGGAACAGGCAAGTCCACGGTCGGCACACTGCTCGCGGAGGAGCTCGGCGTCCCCTACGCCGAGGCCGACGCGTTCCACCCCCCGGCCAACATCGAGAAGATGTCCGCCGGAACGCCCCTGGACGACACCGACCGCGAGCCCTGGCTCGACGCGATCGGCGCCTGGGCCCTGACCCGCACCGGCAACGGTCCCGGCCTCCAGGGCGTCGTCAGCTGCTCCGCCCTCAAACGCGCCTACCGCGACCGGCTGCGCGCCGCCGCCCCCAGGCTCTTCTTCCTGCACCTGAACGGGGCGCGTGACCTGATCGCCGGCCGCCTCTCCGAGCGGCGCGACCACTTCATGCCCGACGCCCTCCTCGACTCCCAGTTCGCCGCGCTGGAGCCGCTGGAGCGGACCGAGAGCGGGGCCCTGCTGGACGTCGCCGCGAAGCCCGGGGAGCTCGTCGCCGAAGCGGTACGCCTGCTGCGCGAGGCCGAGGCCGAGGCGCGCACGGGCTGAGCAGGCCCGGGGCGGTGGTCGCGCCGCCCCGGGTGGGGGGTCAGACCAGCCCGAGCCGTGCGGCCAGCACGGCCACGAGCACGGCCAGGACCCAGCCGAGGACCTGCTCGGTGAACCTCCCGTCCTCGTCGCCGGTGCCGCCCGTACGGGCGCGGGCCGGGGCTGTCAGTGCTGCTGCGGCAGAGTGGGTCATCGTGCGCGGTCCTTCGGTACGGTCGGCTGCGGCCGGTGTGAGTCGTGTCCGCCCCACCATGCGCGGCGCCCCTCGCCCGAATCCACCCCTCTCGCCCGTTGTGTGACGGGTTCCACGCACCGGCAGCTCCCCTCCGGGAGACGTCCCCTGGGAGAGGTCGGGCCGGACGGCTGCGCCGCGC
>KI547041.1:82510-84958 GCA_000497405.1 Streptomycetaceae bacterium MP113-05
CTGACACTCTCGGAACGCAAGGTGGCCGCCCTCGCCTCTCTCGGATACACCAACCGGGAGATCTCCGCGAAACTCTTCATCACGGTCAGCACCGTGGAACAGCACCTGACGAAGGTCTTCCGCAAGCTCAAGGTCAAGAGCCGGACGGATCTTCCCGTGGAGCTGGAGTTCGAACTCGAACTCGCGCCGCCTTCCATGCGGTGATGACACCCCCTGACCATCGCCGCTTCTAGTGTCGCGTGATTCCGTTAGCGTTATTTGATTCTCTGTGGCAGGGTCTCTTGGTGTGGAGCTCTCCGTGGAACAGACCGCCGAGTTGCGGGAGTTGGTGAACAGCCGGGACGCACCCGCCGACATGGCGACGCGGGGCCGGATCGTGCTGTGGTCGGGCGAAGGCCGTCGGCGTAAGGACATTGCCGAGCTGCTTGGTGTATCGCTTCCGACGGTGGACCGCTGGAAGCGGCGTTATGCCGAGCTCGGACTGGCGGGCCTGGAAGGCGACCGGCCCGGCGGCGCACGGGAACAGGTGCCGGCGCGGGTGCGGGCCCGGGTGATCGCGCTGACGCGCATGACGCCGCCGGACGGCACGGGGCTTTCGCACTGGTCCACACGCGAGTTGGCGAAGTACCTGAAGCGGGTCGAGAACATCACGGTGTCCTGGCACTACATCGCGCGGATCTGGCGGGAGGAGGGTCTGAAGCCGCACCGGTCCGGCACCTTCAAGATTTCGAAGGATCCGGCCTTCGCGGAGAAGGTGACTGATGTGATCGGCCTGTATCTGGACCCGCCGGGTGGCGCGGTGGTCCTCTCGATCGACGAGAAGACGCAGATCCAGGCGCTGGACCGGACGCAGCCGGTGCTGCCGGTCGCCTTCGGGGCGAGCGAGAAGCGCACCGCCGACTACGTGCGGCACGGCACCACGAACCTGTTCGCCGCCCTGAACGTGACCACCGGTGAAGTGCTCGGTGAGTGCAAGCCGTCCCGGAACGGCAAGGACTTCCTGGCCTTCCTCAAGAAGGCGGTGAAACCGCACGCGGGGAAGGACATCCATGTTGTCCTCGACAACCTCTCGACGCACACCACCCCCGAAGTCAAGGAGTGGCTGGCGAAGAACCCACACGTCCACTTCCACTTCACCCCCGTCGGCTCCTCGTGGCTGAACCAGATCGAGATCTGGTTCGGACTCCTGACCCGTCAGTCCATCCGGCGCGGAACGTTCGCCAGCGTCAACGTCTTGATCAAACAGATCCGTGACTACATCAACACCTGGAACACGACTGCGAAACCGTTCACCTGGACCGCGACCGCCGGCGACGTCCTCGCAAAGGTTCGCCTCGTCGCGACTAACGCGAAGAAACTCGTCAATAACAACGCGAACTGACATAAACAGGATCACGAGACACTAGGGGGTGGACAGGGGTGCCGTCGAACCCGGTCCGGAAATAGGCTCCGGATGAGCCCGGGAAGCCCGTGAGAAGTCGGGAGAGCGCTGTCTGACGGTCATGGTCCCGAGACGAGGGAAAGCTGATGATTGAACAGATTCTGCCGGCGCACGTCGCCGTTTTCGACACGTTCCGGGACTCACCGGATGCCTTTCTCTTCCCCGAGGAGCGCGCGCTGATACGTGACTCCGTGGAGTCCCGAAGACGTGAGTTCACCACCGGACGCCACTGTGCACGGCAGGCCCTCGCCCGGCTCGGCGCACCCACCGCGCTTCCTCTCCCGCGCGGTCGGCGTGGAGTCGTGACCTGGCCGCAGGGAGTCACCGGCGCCATCACGCACTGCCGCGGCTACCGGGCTGCCGCCGTCGCCGACCTGGCCGATGCGGCCTCCGTCGGCATAGACGCCGAGCCGGACGTGCCGTTGCCCGAGGGTGTTCTGGAGGCCGTCGCCCTGCCGGAAGAGCAGGTCATGGTCAAGGAACTACTCGGGGACGTTCCCACCGTGCGCTGGGACAAACTGCTCTTCAGCGCGAAGGAGAGCGTCTACAAGACCTGGTATCCCATGATGCGCCGCGAGCTGGGATTCGAGGATGCCGTCATCACCTTCGATGCGGACGGCGACGAGTTCACCGCGCGGCTTCTTCCGCACGGTTTCCGCGGAATTCCCGGTGCGCCACAGGAATTCACGGGCCGGTGGGTAGCCACCCGTGGACTGCTGGCCACCGCCATAGCCTTCCCGGCCGCGGCCGGAGCAACCACGGAGCTCCGATGGGCCGACAGCCGCGCGGCGGACGAGGTGTACGCCTGACCGTCACCGGTCGGTATTCCGCCGTATCCCCGCCCGTACGCGCCGGTGGCGGCGCCCCCGGACGGGGGCGCCGCCACCGGCGCCGCCACCGGCGCGTACGTCGTGCGGGTCAGGCGGTGGGCTCCGCGGAGCTTCCCGCGACGGCGTCGCGCAGCGTGCCGACGATTCGGTCGACCTGATCGGCGGGGGCGGGCAGAG
>KI547041.1:84968-99955 GCA_000497405.1 Streptomycetaceae bacterium MP113-05
CAGCGGACGATCAGGCCGGCTGCCATGCAGGCCGCCTGCACCTGGAAGCCGCGCGCCATGGTGTCGAACTCGATGCCGGCCATCAGCCCGAGTCCGCGCACGTCCCGGACGCCGTCCAGGGAGCCGACCTGGTCTCTCAGCCCGTTCTGCAGCAGATCGCCGACGGTCGCGGCGTGCTCGATGAGCCCGTCCTCCTCGATGACCCGCAGCACGGCCAGCGCCACTGCGGTGCCGAGGCCGTGGCCGCTGGTGGTGTGGCCGTGGCGCAGCCCGCCCAGCATCGGGTCGCCGGCGAAGACGTCGGCGACCTGCTCGGTCATGGTGACGGCGGCCAGTGGCGCGTATCCGCTGGTCAGCCCCTTCGCCAGGGTGATGACATCAGGCCGGACGCCCTCCCGCTGGTGCGCGAACCAGGCGCCGGTACGGCCCAGCCCGGTGGTCACCTCGTCGATCACCAGCAGCACACCGTGCCGGTCACAGATCTCCCGCACGGCGCGCAGGTAGCCCTCCGGCAGCGGGCGGATGCCGCCCACGCCGAGCAGCGGTTCGACGAAGAAGGCGGCGACGGTGTCGGCACCCTGCGCGACGATGGCCTCCTCCAACGCCTCCGGTCCCGGCACCACGCACGTCTCGTGCTCGGCGCCCGACGCGCACGCGCCGCAGTGCGTCGGCGAGGGGATCTGCACGAAGCCCTCGAGCCGGGGGCCGCAGCCGGTCCAGGCCATGGGGTTGGCCATCATCGCGGCGGCCGCGGTGGTGGTGCCGTGGTAGCAGTCGGCCAGCGAGATGATCGTGCTGCGTTCCGGACGCCCGTTCAGCGCGTGGTACATGCGGACGATGCGCAGCGCCGCCTCGGTCGACTCCGAGCCGGAGTTGCAGAACAAGGTGCGGGTCAGCGGCTCGCCCAGCAGCTCCGCCAGGCGGGCGCCCAGCAGCACGGCAGGCTCGTTGGACGCGCCCAGCAGCGCGTACGTCATGAGCTTGCCGGCCTGCTCCGAGAGGGCGTCCAGCACCCGCTTGTTCCCGTAGCCCAGTGTCGCGTTGAACTGGCCGCTGCGGCCGTCCAGGTACGTGCGGCCGTGTGAGTCCGTCACCTCGCAGCCCTGTCCGGAGACGATGACCAGCTGCTCGGAGATCCCGTGCGGGGTCCAGGGATGCAGCAGGTGCCGGCGGTCCAGCTCTGCGAGCTTGTCGCCGCTCGGCGACGCTGGTGCGGTGGAGGGGATGTCGTTCATCGGCGGAGGCTCCAGGAGAAGGCCGGGGGAGTGAAGTACGGGCGACGACCGGCGGAGGTCACCAGCGGACGGCGGTGGCGGCGGCGAAGTCGCCGGCGTAGGCGAAACCGGAGAGCACGACGAGGTCGCCCTTGCGCAGCAGTCCGTCGTCGCGGGCCCTGGCCAGGGTCACCGGGACGCCGGCACCGAAGAGGTTGCCGTACTCGTCGAAGGTGTCCGGGTGCCGTTCGGGCTTGACCCCCAGCGACTCCCGCCAGTTGCTGAGGAACATCCGGTTCGGCTGGTTGGTGACCAGCAGGTCGATGTCGGAGGTGGGTACCTCCAGGCGTTCGCACAGCTCGGTGGTGACCCGGGGGACCATGCGGTTGCCGCGCTCGACGATGTCCTGCACGCCGGAGTTGGTGAACCCGAAGTCGACCTCGTCCTCGCCCGGTTCCCAGTACTTGCGGGTGTCGGCGTAGAGGTTCATGTCGTGGGTGTACTTCGGTTCGTGGAGCGTCACCGCGTCCAGGACCGGGGACTCGTCCCCGGCCCGCAGGAACGCGACGCCGCAGCCGTCGCCGGGGATCGGTGCGTGCCGGCGGTGCCGCATCTCCGGACGGGCGAAGACCTGGCCGGCCATGTTCGCCACGTTGCAGATCAGGGCGCTGCGGGCGCCGCCGCTCGAGATGATCTGCCGGGCGATCTTGACCATGTGCACGAACGAGATGCAGCCGCTGTTGTGGACGTCGATGATCCACTCGGGCGCGGGCTTGAGCTTCAGCCGGTTGACGAGTTCCGCCCCGGAGCCGTTGATGATCCGGTCCGGGATGGTGACGTTGGTCAGCACCATGTCCACGTGGGCGTCCTCGCCCCGGGCCCGTATCCGTTCGAGCATGGGGGCGACGGCCCGCTCCATCAGCAGGGAGGCCGTCTCCTGCGGGTCGATGTGCCGCCGCGACGTGGGCGCCCGCAGGAACAGGTTGTCCGAGTCGGCCTCCTCCGCGTCCGGGGCCAGGTAGAACTCCGTGCCGACGCGGCGTTCTGGGAGGAACGCGTCCACGTCGACCAGGCTGACCGGGATCATTCGGCGGCCTCGGGGTCCGGCAGGACCGAGATCGGAAGCCCGTTCGCGTGCCGGTACTCGAGGATCCGCTTGAGGTTGGTCAGCTCGATCAGGTGCCCGGCGTAGAACATCGACCACAGGTCGCCGACCCAGGGGCGGTCCGCGTTCGGGGCCAGCTCCGGGTAGGGGTTCTTGTCGTAGTTCTTGTGGTGGCAGTTGATCCACGTCACCACCGAGCCGGGCTTGCCCAGCACCTCCTCGGCGGGCAGCACGCGGAAGAAGTAGCGCATCCACAGCTCGTCGCCCTGGTCCCAGGCGCAGTGGTAGTCGAGCGTCATGGCCTCGCGGTTCGCCACCAGACGCATGTAGATCTTGGTGTCCGGAACGATGATGTCCCGGCCGAGGTAGAGCCCCGGGGTGTCGGTGGGCTCGAAGTCACGGGTGCTGACCGTGTACTCCTCGAGGCTCTTGACGTTGCAGAGGTAGTCGAAGACGTCCTCGGGCGGGCAGTCGATGTAGCTCTGGATCGGGCAGAAGTCGCCGAACATCTCGTCGTGCGGGTAGGCGTCCTTCTGCATCGCCCGGGCGTCCTCGATGAGCTGCTCGGGGGGAGTGATCTCGCAGTGGACGATGCCGGGAATGTCAGCCAACTGGGGCGGCAGGGTGGACATGAGGAGCTCCTGAAGTGTGGGTGGAACGGGAGTCGAGAAGTTGGAGGAAGGGTGTGAACGGCGGCATGTCGTCCGGGTCGCACCGGACGCCGACGAGAGCGGGCCCTGCGGTCGCGTTGGTCGAGAGCAGCGTGTCGCGGAGCTGCTCCGCAGTCGTGGCCTCCACCGCCGTGAGTGACGGGAACATGGCTCTGGCACCGGCCGTGATGTCCGCGGGCTTGAAGGAGTTGTACGAGTAGCTGCCGTCGTAGAAGAGCTGTTCGCGGGTGACGCACATGCCGTGGGCACTGTTGTCGAAGATCACGAACGTCACCGGCAGGCCGTACTCGACGGCGGTGTGCAGCTCCATCCCGTGCGCGTAGAAGCCGCCGTCGCCGGAGAGCACGTAGACGCGGCGGCCCGTGGCGAACGCCGCCCCGATCCCCGCGCCGAAGCTGTGGCCCATGCCGCCCATGCCCATCGCGATGACGTAGTTCCCGCGTCGCGGGGTGGGCAGGTAGTGGATGGCCGCTGCGCTGGCGTTGCCCGCGTCGGAGACCACGGTGGCGTCCTCGGGAACGGCGGTCTCGATGGCGCGCACCGCGTCCACCAGCCGCACGCCGGTGGTGTCGGCCGGCGGCAGCATCAGGTACTCGGGGCCCTCGGAGGCGTACCGGGGTTTCCCGGAACGGCCGGGGAGGGCGGCCAGCTCCTCGTTGAGGGCGTGCAGTTCGATCCCCAGATCGCCGTCGACGTGCAGGGCGGGACGTCCGCCCTCCCGCGGCTCGGGGAACGGCGGCTCGGGGTCGAACGCCACCAGCGGGGTGTCGGCGAGAGCCAGGTCGAGTCCGGCGCGGGCCATGACCCCCAGGCGGGTGCCCACCAGCACGCAGACCGCGGCCTTCTCGATACCGCGCAGCACCGTCGGGTGCCCGATCGCTCCGGTGACGCCGATGTACCGCGGGTCGTGGTTGTCGAAGGCGTCCTTGCCCTCCGGGGTGACGGCGACCGTGGCGTCGAGCAGCCCGGCGAGACGGGCGAGTTCGCCGCGAGCACCCTGGTGCGCCACGCCGTCCCCGGCGATGAGCACGATGTCGGCACCACCGGCGGCCTCCGCCGTGAGCAGTGCGGCGGCGGCTCCCCGCTGCGCGGCGGCAGGGGTGTCGCGGGCCGGCAGCAGGTCCAGAAGCGGACGCAGCCCTTCGGCGGGTGCCTGCTGGACGTCCTTCGGCAGCAGCAGCACGGCCGGTCCGCCGCGCGGACCCCGGGTGGCGTCGACGGCCGCGGCGAGCAGTTCGTCGGTGTCGCCCGGGTTGTCCACCCGGGCGCAGAAGCGGCTGATGGAGCCGAACAGTTCGGCGGCGTCCAGCGCTCCGGAGCGTCCGCTGGAGTCCTGGAACGCGCCCCGGCCGTCGAGCGCGCGGGGCGGCTGGCCGACCAGTGCGATCAGCGGCACCCGTGCCGCGTAGGCCTCGGAGACGCCAGGCACCAGGTTCATCGCTCCGGCGCCGGAGGTGGTCATCACCACGCCCGGGCCGCCGCCCGTGCGGTGGTTGCCTTCGGCCATGCAGGCGGCGGCGAACTCGTGCTTGGCCACGACCGGTGTGACGCGGCCCGAGTGATGCGCGGCGTCGTACAGATCCTCGATGTTCGCGCCGCCGACGCCGAAGACGTGCTCGATCCCCAGCGCGGCGAGGGAATCCACCAGGTAGTCGGCTACGCGCGGACCACCGCTGTGCATGGGGCCTCCCTGTGGAACCGGTGACCCGGCTCCACAGAGGGGCTTCGTGCGGACGAGGCCGGACCGGAGGGAGCGGGTCGGGACAGGCCGGAAGCGTATGGACCGCCGTTCGGCGCGGGCCACGGTCGCGCGCAGACGGTAGTGGTTGTACTAGAGCCTGCCCGGCCCGACAGTCCGGTGATGCAGGTCACGGCCCCGGCCCCCCGCGGTGAGGCCTGCACGCGCCGTCACCACCACGTCCGGACGGGTGGCCCGCGCGGGGTGGTTCAGGGCTTCCGGGCGGTTCGGGCGGTGCGGGCGAGGCCCGGGATCAGTACCAGACCGGCGGCGAGGTGCAGCAGGCCGAGCGTGACCTTCGCGCCGGTCGTGAGGCCGCCGAGCGGACCGCCGAACACCGACAGCACCAGCACGACCACCGCGACGATCGTCCACACGGTGCGCGGCGAGGACGCCTTCCGCTCCAACAGCTCCAGCAGGCCCCAGCCGAGCAGACCGGAGACGACGGTGGCGATGATGACCGAGGGAAGCTGCACCTTGGTCTCCGAGGCGCCGGTCTTGGCGATCACCTCCACGTCGAAGCCGACGCGGGCGACGAACCACACCGCCGCCGTCACCAGGGTGGCCACGATCACGGTGATGATCCGTGGGCCGTTGGCGCTCTGCTTCGCCGGGGTCAGGCCGCTCGCGGCGTTCGTACTGGTCATGGCGTCAGCCTCCTGTGTGGGGGTGGAAGTGGGCCGGCTCCGCCTGAAGTCCCGGTGCTCGGCGCGGCTGACGGTAACGGCAGCGGCACCCGCCGCGGGGGTTGTGCGTCCCGCCCGTGCTGGCCTGTAGGGATTCCCTTAGGGGCCTTTCGTCCACGCTGGAGCGGCACTTGCTTGGGGTGGTGTGCTCGCTCGGCCGGCCGGCCCACGGCGACCGCGATCCGACCGCTTCCCGCGAAGCCGTTCCTCCGTACGCCCCGAACACCCGGACCCGCACGTGACGGGCGGGGGAGCGTGTCGTGGCGGGGCGGTCGCGGGAAACCGGCGCGGAGACCCGTGCGGTGCCGACCGGACTGTACTCATGCCGAACACATACCTGAGGAGATGGCACGGGTGGACGCAGGGATCAAGCGCGAGGTCGAGCAGAAGGTCGCGGCCGGTGAACGGCTCAGCCGCGAGGACGGCATCGCGCTGTACGAGTGCGACGACCTTGCCTGGCTCGGCGGGCTCGCCCACGAGGTGCGGACGCGGAAGAACGGCGAGGTCGTCCACTTCAACGTCAACCGCCACCTCAACATGACCAACGTGTGCACCGCGTCCTGCGCGTACTGCTCCTTCCAGCGCAAGCCGGGGGAGAAGGACGCGTACACCATGCGCATCGAGGAGGCCGTCAAGCTCGCCAAGGCGATGGAGCGCGAGCAGCTGACCGAGCTGCACGTGGTCAACGGCCTGCACCCGACGCTGCCCTGGCGCTACTACCCCCGGTCCATCCGGGCGCTGAAGGAGGCGCTGCCGGACACCGTCGCGCTGAAGGCGTTCACCGCCACCGAGATCCACTGGTTCGAAAAGATCTCCGGCCTCAGCGCGAGCGAGATCCTCGACGAACTCATCGACGCCGGCCTGGAGTCGCTGACCGGCGGTGGCGCCGAGATCTTCGACTGGGACGTGCGGCAGCACATCGTCGACCACGACACCCACTGGGAGGACTGGTCGCGTATCCACCGCCTCGCGCACGAAAAGGGCATCAAGACCCCGTGCACCATGCTGTACGGGCACATCGAGGAGCCCCGGCACCGGGTGGACCACGTACTGCGCCTGCGCGAGCTCCAGGACGAGACCGGCGGGTTCCAGGTCTTCATCCCGCTGCGCTACCAGCACGACTTCCACGACTCGATGGACGGCAAGGTCCGCAACCGCCTGATGGAGCGGACCAGGATGGCCTCCCCGGCCGAGGCGCTGAAGACCTTCGCGGTCTCCCGGCTGCTGTTCGACAACGTGCCGCACGTGAAGGTCTTCTGGGTCATGCACGGCCTGCGTACCGCCGAACTCGCCCTTTCGCACGGCGCGGACGACATCGACGGCTCGGTCGTCGAGTACAAGATCACGCACGACGCCGACGCCTACGGCACCCCCGACAAGATGACCCGCGAGAGCCTGCTCGACCTCATCCGGGACGCCGGTTTCCAGCCCGTGGAGCGGAACACGCGCTACGAGATCCTCGGCGAGTTCGACGGCCCGGACGCCGCGCGCCGCGACACCCCGCAGCCCATGCGCGTGTGAGCCGGCCCTCGTAACGCAGCGGCCCGGAGACGACCACACCGATCGGTAGGTACTTCATGACTGACCAGGACGAGAAGCTCGAGGTCTGGATCGACCAGGACCTGTGCACGGGCGACGGCATCTGCTGCCAGTACGCTCCGGACATCTTCGAGCTGGACATCGACGGACTCGCCTACGTCAAGGACAAGGACGGCGAACTCCTCCAGAAGGAGGGCGACTCCGTGTTCGTGCCCACCATCGCCGTCCGTGACGTCCGCGACTCCGCGAAGGAGTGCCCGGGCGACTGCATCCACGTGCGCCGGCAGAGCGACGGCGTCGAGGTGTACGGGCCGAACGCAGAAGACGACTGATGCCGGTCGTCGCGGGCCGGCCGTCCGCCGGAGAGGGGGCCCGGGAGACGGAACGCCGCCCCCGGGTCGGGCACATCGACTTCCTCAACTGCCTCCCGCTGTTCTGGGGCCTGGCCCGCACGGGCCACCTCCTCGACCTCGACCTGCGCAGGGAGTCCCCGGAGCAGCTCAGTGACGCCTTGGTCGCCGGGGATCTGGACATCGGCCCGATCAGCGTCATGGAGTACCTGCGCAACGCGGACGACCTGGTGCTGCTGCCGGACATCGCCGTCGGCGCCGACGGCCCGGTGATGTCCTGCCTGCTGCTGAGCAGGGTGCCGCTGGACGAGCTGGATGACGTGCCGCTCGCCTGCACCACCACCAGCCGCACCTCGGTGCGACTCGCCGAGCTGCTGCTCGCCGACTCGGTGGGCGTGCAGCCGAAGTACTTCAAGTGCCCGCCCGACCTGCCGACCATGATGGCCGGCGCACCCGCGGCCGTGGTCATCGGCGACGCCGCGCTGCGCGCCTCGCTGCTCGACGCCGGCACCTTCGGTTTCGAGGTGTACGACCTGGCCGAGATGTGGCAGAAGTGGACCGGCCTGCCCTTCGTCTTCGCGGTGTTCGCGGCGCGGCGGTCGTTCCTCGAAGAACGGCCGGAGACCGTCCGTGAGGTGCACTCCGGATTCCTCGCCTCCCGCAAGCTCTTCCTCGACGAGATCGACGAGGTGTGCACCAAGGCGGCACGGTGGGAGGACTTCGATGCCGCGACGCTGAAGCGGTACTACCTCTCCGCCCTCGACTTCAGCCTCGGTGAACGGCAGCTCACCGGCCTCAAAGAGTTCGCCCGCCGGGTCGGCGGCGCCGGGGCGGGCTTCCCGCCGGACGTACGGATTCACCTGTTGGAGACCGGACAGGCGTCCTGACGCCGCCGGTCCCGCGAACCCCACCCGAGAGAGAAAGGCGGCCCGAAGTGGCCAACCCGACCAGTCGTATCACCGCTGCTCTGGAACGCGCCGCCGAGGGGGGCCGCATCACGCCCGAGGAGGCGCTGGAGCTCTACCGCGACGCTCCGCTGCACGCGCTGGGCTCCGCCGCGGACGCGGTACGCCGCCGTCGGTACGCTGACCGCGAGAACCTGGCGACGTACATCATCGAGCGGAACATCAACTACACCAACGCCTGCGTGACGGCGTGCAAGTTCTGCGCGTTCTACGCACCCCCGAAGTCGGAGGCGGGCTGGGAGCGCGACCTGGACGAGATCCTGCGCCGCTGCGGCGAGACCGTCGAACTCGGCGGTACGCAGATCATGTTCCAGGGCGGCCACCACCCGGACCACGGCGTCGAGTACTACGAGCGCATGTTCGGCGAGATCAAGAAGGCGTACCCGGAGCTGGTCATCCACTCCCTGGGCGCCTCCGAGGTCGCGCACATGTCGAAGGTCTCCGAGGTCACGCCCGAGGAGGCGATCCGCCGCATCCACGCCGCCGGCCTGGACTCGTTCGCCGGTGCGGGAGCCGAGCTGCTGCCGGAGCGCCCGCGGAAGGCGATCGCTCCGCTGAAGGAGTCGGGCGAGCGCTGGCTGGAGATCATGGAGATCGCCCACGGTCTCGGTGTGGAGTCCACCTCCACCATGCTGATGGGCACCGGCGAGACCAACGCCGAGCGGATCGAGCACCTGCGGATGATCCGCGACGTGCAGGACCGCACCGGCGGCTTCCGCGCGTTCATTCCGTACACCTACCAGCCGGAGAACAACGCGCTGAAGGGGCAGACGCAGGCCACGCTCTTCGAGTACCTGCGACTGATCGCCCTCGCGCGGATCTTCCTGGACAACGTCGCGCACATCCAGGGCTCCTGGCTCACCACCGGCAAGGAACTGGGCCAGCTCACCATGCACTACGGTGCCGACGACCTCGGCTCGGTGATGCTGGAGGAGAACGTCGTCTCCTCCGCCGGCGCCAAGCACCGTTCCAACCTCCCCGAGCTGATCGAGCTGATCCGCGGTTCGGACCGGGTGCCGGCGCAGCGCAGTACCACCTACGAGATCCTCCGGGTGCACGACGACCCGGCGAACGACCCGGTCGACGACAACGTCGTCTCGCACCTGTCGTCCACCGTCGACTCCGGTGAGGGCATCCGCAAGCGCCGGTCGCTCAAGGTCCTCCCGACGGCCGGCTGAGAGGCGACGCAAGCGATGAAGGTATTCGTCACGGGCGGTGCGGGGTTCATCGGCTCGCAGTACGTCCGCGCCATGCTGGCCGGCGAGTACGCCGGCTACGAGGACGCCGAGGTCACCGTCTTCGACCTGCTCACCTACGCGGGCAACACGGCGAACCTGCCCATGGACCACGAGCGGCTGACGTTCGTCCAGGGCGACATTCGCGACGGCGCCGCGCTGGACCGGGTGCTGCCCGGGCACGACGTGGTCGTCCACTTCGCTGCCGAGTCGCACGTGGACCGCTCGGTGGCCGGCGCGGAGCCGTTCGTCTCCACCAACGTGCTGGGCACCCAGCAGTTGCTGGACGCGAGCCTGCGGGCCCGGGTGAGCACCGTGCTGTGCGTGTCCACCGACGAGGTGTACGGCTCGATCGAGTCGGGGTCGTGGGACGAGAACGAGCCGCTGCTGCCCAACTCGCCGTACTCGGCTTCCAAGGCGGGCAGCGACCTCATCGCCAGGGCCTTCTGGCGCACCCACGGTATGGACGTGCGGATCACGCGCTGCTCCAACAACTACGGGCCGTACCAGAACGTCGAGAAGCTCATCCCGCTGTTCATCACCAACCTGATGGGCGGCAAGCCGGTCGGACTGTACGGCGACGGGGGCAACGTCCGGGAGTGGCTGCACGTCGCGGACCACTGCGCGGCACTGCAACTGGTGCTCACGGACGGCGAGCCGGGCGAGGTCTACAACATCGGCAGCGGAGTCGAGGTCACCAACAAGGAGATCACGGACAAGCTGGTCGAGCTGTGTGACGCCGACCCCGGCCTCATCCGGTACGTCGAGGACCGCAAGGGCCACGACCTGCGGTACTCGCTGGACTTCGGGAAGCTGACGAAGCTCGGCTTCAGCCCCGCCGTCGACTTCACGGACGGCCTGAGGTCCACGGTGGAGTGGTACCGCGACAACCCCTCCTGGTGGTCGCCGGAGAGCTGACCGTCTGCTCGTCGTCTCTCCGGCCTCTCCGGTCCGCCTTCCGGCACCGCCCGCCCGGCTCTCCGCCGAGCGGGCGGTGCCGTCGTCGTGGGCGCGCCGCCCGCCCCGGTCAGGCGCCCACGTAGGACGCGAGGTACTCGCCGGTGAGGGTGGACCGGCCGGCGACCAGGTCGGCGGGCGTGCCCTCGAAGACGACCCGGCCGCCGTCGTGGCCGGCGCCCGGCCCGAGGTCGACGATCCAGTCGGCGTGCGCCATGACCGCCTGGTGGTGCTCGACGACGATGACGGACTTGCCGGATTCGACAAGCCGGTCGAGCAGCCCGAGCAACTGCTGGACGTCCGCGAGGTGGAGGCCTGCGGTCGGCTCGTCGAGGACGTAGACGCCGCCCTTCTCGCCCATGTGCGTGGCCAGTTTGAGCCGCTGCCGCTCGCCGCCGGACAGCGTGGTCAGCGGCTGGCCGAGGCTGAGGTAGCCGAGTCCGACGTCGTCGAGCCGGCCCAGGACGCGGTGCGCGGCCGGGGTGCGGGCCTCGCCCTCGCCGAAGAACTCACCGGCCTCGGCCACCGACATCGCCAGCACTTCGCTGATGTCGCGGCCACCGAGCCGGTACTCCAGCACCGAGGGGTGAAACCTCTTTCCCTCGCACTCCTCGCAGGTCGTGGCGACGTCGGCCATCATCGCGAGGTCGGTGTAGACGACGCCGGCTCCCTTGCAGTCGGGGCAGGCCCCTTCCGAGTTGGCGCTGAACAGTGCCGGCTTGACGCCGTTGGCCTTCGCGAAGGCCTTGCGGACCGGTTCGAGCAGCCCGGTGTACGTGGCCGGGTTACTGCGCCGCGAGCCGCGGATCGCCCCCTGGTCGATCGCCACCACGCCCGCGTCGGCGGCCTCCGGGCCCTTGACCATCGACCCGTGGACGAGGGAGCTCTTGCCGGAGCCGGCCACGCCGGTGACGACGACGAGCACCCCGAGCGGGATGTCGACGTCGACGTCCCGCAGGTTGTGCGTCCCGGCACCCCGGACCGGAAGGGCGCCGGTGGGCTTCCGCACGGTGTCCTTGAGAGCGGCCCGGTCGTCGAGGTGCCGGCCGGTGACGGTGCCGCCCGTCCGCAGCCCCTCCAGGGAACCCTCGAAGCAGACGGTGCCGCCCGACCGTCCGGCACCGGGGCCGAGGTCCACGACGTGGTCGGCGATCGCGATCGTCTCCGGTTTGTGCTCCACGACGAGCACCGTGTTGCCCTTGTCCCGCAGCCGCAGCAGCAGGTCGTTCATCCGCTGGACGTCGTGCGGGTGCAGGCCGATGGTCGGCTCGTCGAAGACGTAGGTGACATCGGTGAGTGACGACCCGAGATGGCGGATCATCTTGACGCGCTGCGCCTCGCCACCGGAGAGCGTGCCCGACGCCCGGTCGAGCGAGAGGTAGCCCAGGCCGATCTCGACGAACGAGTCGAGGGTCCGCCGCAGTGCGGTGAGCAGGGGCGCCACCGAGGGCTCGTCGAGACCGCGTACCCATCCCGCCAGGTCGTTGAGCTGCATCGCGCACGCGTCGGCGATGCTGGTCCCTCCGATGCGCGAGGACCGGGCCGCCTCACTCAGCCGGGTGCCGTCGCACTCGGGGCAGGTGGTGAAGGTGACCGCCCGGTCCACGAAGTCCCGGATGTGCGGCTGCATCGCCTCGCGGTCCTTGGACAGGAACGACTTCCGGATCTTGGGGATCAGCCCCTCGAAGGTGAGGTTCACGCCCTCGACCTTCACCTTCGTCGGTTCCCGGTGGAGGAAGTCCTGCATCTCCTTCTCGGTGAACCTGCGGATCGGCTTGTCCGGGTCGAGGAACCCGGACTCGGCGTAGACCCGGACCGTCCACCAGCTGTCCGACTTCCAGCCCGGGATGGTGAACGCGCCGTCGGCGATCGACTTGGAGTCGTCGTAGAGCTGTGTGAGGTCGATGTCGGAGACCGCGCCCCGGCCCTCGCACCGGGTGCACATGCCGCCGGTGCGCTGGAAGGTGGCCTTCACGGTCTTCTTCGTCCCGCGTTCGACCGTGATCGCCCCGCTCGCCCGGACCGAGGCGACGTTGAAGGAGAACGCGTTGGGCGAACCGGCGTGGGGTTGCCCGAGCCGGCTGAAGAGGATGCGGAGCATCGCGTTCGCGTCGGTGGCCGTGCCGACGGTGGAGCGGGGGTCGGCCCCCATCGGCTGCTGGTCGACGATGATCGCCGTCGTCAGGCCTTCGAGCACGTCGACCTCGGGCCGTGCCTGCGTCGGCATGAAGCCCTGGACGAATGCGCTGTACGTCTCGTTGATCAGCCGCTGCGACTCGGCGGCGATGGTGGCGAACACCAGCGAGCTCTTGCCCGAGCCGGAGACGCCGGTGAACACCGTCAGCTGCCGTTTCGGGATCTCGACGCTGACGTCCCTGAGGTTGTTCTCGCGCGCGCCGTGCACGCGGATCACGTCGTGGCGGTCGTCCCGGCGGTCGGCGGGGCGGTGGGGTGCGGGGGGCCGCTCACCCGTCCTGGTGGCCTTGCTCATGGCGTCTCCCTCTGTCGGGCCGGGACCGTCCTCGGCGGTCTGCACCGCTGCCGTGGCCCCCGGGCGGGTCTGACCGGATTCGAGCGTAACGTCTGGTTCTTTGCGGGTGTCGTGCGGTGCGGAGCACCGGGCACCGGCTCGTCCCGGCCCCGGCGGTCAGGCTAGACGCGGGTGCGTGACCGGCGCTTCTCCGTTCCTGACCGGCCCGGTATCCGTCCCGCCCCGGGGCGCTGCGTCAGATGTGGGAACCTGGAGCGGTGAGACGGCAGGAGCTCGACGACCTCGTCCGGCTGCGGCGGGCGCGGGACCGGATGGACCGCGACTACGCCGAGCCGCTCGACGTGCCGACGCTGGCCCGGGAGGCCCTGATGTCGGCGGGTCACTTCTCCAGGAGCTTCCGCGCCGCCTTCGGTGAGACGCCGTACAGCCACCTGATGACCCGCCGCATCGAGCGCGCCAAGGCGCTGCTGAGGCGCGGAGACCTCACGGTGACCGAGGTCTGCGTCGCCGTCGGTTGTACGTCGCTGGGGTCGTTCAGCTCGCGCTTCACCCTGCTGGTCGGCGAAAGCCCGAGCGCCTACCGGGCCAGGAGCCACGACCACGCCGCAGTCATCCCGGCGTGCATGGCCAAAATCCACACCCGGCCGGTCAGGAACGGAGAAGCGCGTCCAGCCGCTCAGCCGTAGCTTGGAAGGCATGAACATCAGCCTTTCGAACTGCTTCATCGCCGTCGACGACCACGACAAGGCGCTCGCCTTCTACCGCGACGTACTCGGCCTCGAGGTCCGCAACGACGTCGGGTACGAGGGGATGCGCTGGGTGACCGTGGGCTCCCCCTCGCAGCCGGACGTGAACATCGTCCTGGAGCCCCCGGCCGCCGATCCGAACGCCTCACCCGCAGACCGGGATGCCATGGCCGAGCTGATGGCCAAGGGGCTGCTGCGCGGGGTCATCTTCGCGACGGACGACTGCGACGCCACCTTCGAGCGGATCAGCGCCGCGGGAGGCGAGGTGCTGCAGGAGCCGATGGACCAGTTCTACGGCGTCCGGGACTGCGCGTTCCGGGACCCCGCCGGCAATCTGTTGCGCTTCAACCAGCCCCTGGCGAAGTGACGCCGCGGCTGCCTACGCGTCGTCCCAGGTGACGGGGAGGGAGTGGACACCGTAGTGGAGCATGTCGGTGCGGAGTGGGACGTCCGCGGCGGCCGAGGCGAGACGGAGTGAGGGGAACCGGGCGAACAGAGCCGGGTAGGCGATGCGCATGATGCTGCGGGCCAGGTGCTGGCCGATGCACTGGTGCTCGCCGTGGCCGAAGGCCAGGTGCCCCTGGGCGGAGCGGGTGATGTCCAGCCGGTCCGGGTCGGGGAAGTGTGCCGGGTCCCGGTTGGCCGCGGGCAGGGCCACCACCACGGTGTCTCCTGCCTCGACGGTGGTGCCGTTCAGGTCGACGTCCTCCAGCGCCGCCCGGCTGGCTCCGAGGTGCGAGATGGTGAGGTGCCGCAGCAGCTCCTCGACCGCGTTGTCGGTGAGCTCCGGGCGTGAGCGCAGCAGCGCGAGCTGGTCGGGGTGCTCCAGCAGTGCGAAAGTCCCCAGCGCCAGCATGTTGGCGGTGGTGTCGAAGCCGCCGCCGAGCAGCGCCCAGGCGATGTTCACCAGCTCCTCGTCGGTGACCTTTCCCCCGGCGGCCAGGTCGCTGAGCAGGTCGTCGCCCGGGTCGGCGTGCTTGGCGGCGACGAGCTTCTGGAGCGCCTCGGCGATGACGGTGCACGCCTCGATGAGCTCCTCGACCGTGTAGGTCATCCGGGAGAGCAGGGCGAGGTGCTCGCTCAGCGGTTCGCGGACCGAGTCCGGGACGCCGAGCATCTCGCACATGACGCGGACCGGGAGCGGCTCGGAGAACGCGCTCACGAGGTCGACGGGCCGCTCCTCTCGGGGGGTGCGCGCCATGGCGTCCAGGTGCTCGGTGGTCAGCCGGGTGATCATCGGGGTGAGCTCGGCCACCCCGCGCATGGTGAAGCGGCGGGTGATCAGCCGCC
>KI547041.1:99965-111330 GCA_000497405.1 Streptomycetaceae bacterium MP113-05
TGAGTGGTCCGGCTGGTCCATCTTGATGAACGCGCCGGGCGACGCAGGCGGCGGCTGGTACTCCGTCATCGGGAAGGGCGGCCGGATGGGCAGCCCGATCAGTTCGTTGCGGTGGCTGAAGCGCCGGTCGCTGAGCACCGCCCGCGCCTCTGCCAGCCCGGTGACCAGCCAGCCCGAGCCGTCACCGGGGCCCAGGGGCAGTTCCAGCGGCGCCACCGGGCACGTCTCGCGCAGCCCGGCGTACTCGGCCGGTGGGTCGAACGGGCAGCGGGGCTCCACCGGGAGGCTCACCGGCTCGGTACGGGCGTCGGCGGGGGCGGGGGAGTCGGCGTCAGTCAAGAGGTCTCCGTTATGAGGGCGGACAGCCGGTTCTCGATCACGTCTGCGGCCCGGGCGGCGCCACCGGCCTCCCGGACGTGCCGCTGCATCTCCCGCACGCGGCGCTGCATGTCCTCGTCCGCCGCGACCCGGGCGACGGCGGCACGCAGGTTCGCCACGGAGGCGTCCTCAGGTCGTACCACCTCGCCCAGGCCCAGTTGTGCGAGCCGTTTGCCGTTGATCTGCTGCTCGGGGTGGTGCGGAACGACCACGGTGGGCACCCCGGCGTGCAGGGACTCCATGAGGCTTCCCATCCCCGCCTGGCACAGGAACACAGCGGTGTGGCGGAGAACCGCGTCGAGCGGCACCCACGGGTGCGCCTCTACGTTCGGTGGCAGGGCGCCCAGCTCGTCCGGGTCGACCCGGCTGCCGAGTGCCATCACCACGTGCCAGGGCGCGTCCGCGAACGCCCGGGCGCAGTCGCGGAAGAAGTCCGGGCGGCCGTGGATGGTGGTGCCGAGGGAGATCAGCAGCACCGGCCGGTCGCCGGCGGGCGGCTCCCAGGTCTGCGTTTCCCGCCGGTCGCCGACCGTCGGTCCGACGAAGGCGTGCCGTTCGTCGAACGTCCCGCCCTCGAACTGGAACTCCTTCGGGAGGAAGGCGACGGTGAACTCCTCGTGGCCGTAGAACAGTTCGGCCTGCTTCTGCTCGGGCAGGCCGCTGCCGGTGACGAGTTCCGTGAGCCGTTCGGCGAAGCGGGCCAGCGCCGGGTGCGCCGGGTCGATCTCGCCCGCGAACTCCTGGTTCTGCTCGGAGAGGTTGAAGTGCTCGTTGGAGATGAAGGTGGGGGAGAGCTGGACGCTGGGCCGTCCCCAGCGGGCCGCCAGCAGCCGTCCGGTGAGCCACAGCGTGGTGTCGTACACCACGGCGTCCGGCGGCCCGTCCGCGAACGCGGCCTCGACGGAGGGCATCACCGCGGTGCTGGACTCCAGCAGTTTCAGCGGCGCGCGGGCGCACTCGTCGGCGTCGATGGTCTCCGGTGGCGGATCGGAGGAGAGGGGCGGCTCGTACCGGTGCACCGTGGCGCCGGTGGCCCGTACCCGCTCCTCGAACTCCTCGGTGGCGAAGCACGTCACCCGGTGCCCCCGGGCGACCAGTTCCGCCAGCACGGGCAGTACCGGCATGGTGTGTCCGTACGCCGGATAAGGCAGGAAGGCGAGGTGCCGGCGCGGCCCGGAGCGGGTCTGCCCCTCCGTCACGACGCGGCCAGCTGCGCCTCGACTGCGTCTGCGGCGAGCTGGGGTCCCTTCCGGCCGGTGATGCCCGCTGCCATGTCCTTCGCCCGCTGCTGCGCGGCGGCGTCCTCGTGGAGGCCCAGTACCGCGGACCGCAGGCCGTCCGCGGTCAGGTCGGCAGGCTTGATGGACCGTCCCAGCCCCAGTTCGACCAGCCGGTCGGCCACCAGATCCTGCTCCCCGGTGCGCGGCACCACCACCGGCGTCACCCCGTAGTACAGCGACTCCATGGCGCTGCCCATGCCGGCGTGCGACACGAACGCCGAGGCGTGCTCCAGCACGGAGAGCTGGGGCACCCAGGGGCGCGCCTCCACGTTCGGCGGCAGCGTGCCCAGGTCGTCGGCGGTGACCAGGCCGCCGAGCGACATCACCACGTGCCAGGGCAGTTCGGCCAGCGCTCCCAGCGCGTGCCGGTAGAACTCCGCCTGGTTCTCGTAGCCGAAGCTGCCCAGCGCGACCAGCACCACGGGCCTGCCGTCGGCGGGCGGCTGCCAGTCGCCCTGGTGCGCGCGGTCCCCGATGCACGGGCCGACGAACACGTGCCGGTCGTCGAAGGTGTCCGCGCCGGGCTGGAACTCCGGCGGTACGAACACCATCGTCTGCTTCTCGTCGCCCCCCGCGGCGAACTCCTCGTTCGACAGGCCGGACAGCCCGTGCGCGTCGAGTGTCCGGCGCATCAGCTCCTGGTGCTTCTTCAGCGCCGGGTGCTCCGGGTCCGGCGGAGTCATGGTCGCGGCCAGTTCGGCGTACGGGTTGACCTTCTCGCCGACCACGAAGGTGGTGGCGGTGAGCATCGCCGGGACGTCCCACTTCCGGGCCAGCAGACGTCCGGTGGCGAAGCCGAAGGAGTCGTAGACCATCAGGTCGGGACGGTCGTCGCCGAGTCGCTGCTCCGTCATGTCCAGCGGGGCGAAGCCCTCGGAGAGGTGCGCCACGGAGGCCTCGGCCATGTCGTCACCGGTGATCTTCGAGGGGATCGCGACGGTGTTCCACGACTTGGGAACCACCGAGTCGTACGCGATCACCTCGGCCCCGGTGGCGGCCACCACGTCGGCGAACTGGGAGGCGACCGTGTAGGTCACCCGGTGGCCACGGCTGACCAGCTCGGCCGCCACCGGCAGCGTCGGGTTGACGTGGCCGTGGGCCGCGTAGTTGAAGAAGGCGATGTGCCGGCCGCCGGTCATCGGGTCTCACTTTCCTTCCGTGCCGTCTCCATGACGTACTCTCCGTAGCCCGACTTGGGCAGTGCCGCGCCCCGCCGGTAGCAGGCGTCGGCGTCGATGAATCCGCGCCGCAGGGCGATCTCCTCGATGCAGGCGATGCGTACGCCCTGGCGCCGCTCCAGCACCTGCACGTACTGCCCGGCATCCAGCAGCGAGTCGTGGGTCCCGGTGTCGAGCCAGGCGAAACCGCGCCCGAGGTCGATCACCTTCGCCTTGCCCTCGGCCTGGTACCGCCGGATCACGTCGGTGATCTCCAGCTCTCCGCGCGCCGAGGGCGTCAGGTTCTTCGCGATATCCAGAACCCGGTTGTCGAACAGGTACAGGCCGGTGATCGCACGGTTCGTCTTCGGCCGGGCCGGCTTCTCCTCGATGGCGATCAGCAGGCCGTTCTCGTCCACCTCGCCGACGCCGTACCGCTCCGGGTCGGACACGTCGTAGCCGAACAGCACGCAGCCGTCCAGGTCGCGCCGGCTCTCCCGGAGGAAGTCGGACATGCCGGGGCCGTGGAAGATGTTGTCCCCGAGGATCAGTGCGATGTCGTCGTCGCCGACGTAGTCCGCGCCGATGAGGAACGCTTCCGGCAGCCCGTTGGGCTCGTCCTGGACCGCGTACTCCAGCCGCAGCCCGAGCTCGGACCCGTCGCCCAGGAGGCGCTGGAAGAGCGGCTGGTCCTCGGCGGTGGAGATGATCAGGATGTCCCGGATGTCCGCGAGCATCAGCACGGACAGCGGGTAGTAGATCATCGGCTTGTCGTAGACGGGGAGCAGTTGCTTGGACACTGCCAGCGTCACGGGATGCAGCCTCGTTCCGGCTCCTCCCGCGAGGATGATGCCCTTCATTGCGTCACTTCCCAGGGGGTGTGCGTGATCGGTCCGGTGGACTACGGGCGCGAGGCGCCCGCGGAGTGGGGGAGGGCCGATGCTCTGCCGGTCCGCCCGTGCCGTCGGGACAGCAGTGCTTCGACGACGTCCGCGCCGCGCGCGGCGCCGCCCGCTGCTTCGATGTGGTCGTGCAGGGCGTCCACGGCCGCCCGCACCCGGACGTCCCCGGTCACTTCGTCCAGGGCGGTCCGCAGGTCTCCCGGGCGGGTGTCCTCGCGGTACAGAGCCCTGCCGACTCCCAGCTCGACGGCACGGCCGGCGATCACCCGCTGGTCGACGTGGTAGGGCACCAGCACGACGGGCACCCTGTGGTGGAGCGCCTCCATCAGGCTCCCCATGCCGGCGTGGGTCACGAAGGCGGCGGCGTGCCGCAGCACGTCGGCGTAACGCAGCCACTGATGGACTTCGACGTTGCCGGGCAGCGGGCCCAGTTCACCGGCTGACACCCGGTGGCCCAGGGTCACCACCACCTGCCGCGGCGAGTCGGCGAGTTCCGTCACGCAGGAGCGCAGGAACTCTGCCTGGTCGGGGGTGTAGGAGCTGCCCAGGGAGAGGAGCACCACCTCGCGACCGTCGCCGGGGGGCGTCCAGGACGGCTCCGGGTGCCCGTCGTCGGAGTACTGCAGGCAGGGCCCGACGAAGGAGAACCGGTCGTCGTCGAACGTCTCGTGGGCGATCTGGAAGGCCTTCGGGATGAACACGAGGTTGTCGCCGTGCTCCGCTCCGAAACCCTCCAGCGGCAGGTCCTCCAGACCCGCCTCGGCGAGCAGTCGGCCCCGCCGCTCGACGAACTCGGTGATCATCGGATCCTGCGGGTCGACCGGTTCGGCGGGAGCCTCTCCGGTGGCCTCCTGCGCTTGGCGTTCGGTCATCGAGAAGTCCGGGCTGTCGGCGATCGTGGGGCAGAGCTGCACCACCGGCAGGTCCCAGTTGCGGGCCAGCAGCCGGGCCGACTCCGAGGCCGCCAGGTCGTGTGCGATCAGATCCGGCCGGTCGTCCCCGAGGTGGGCCGCCGCGGCGGGCAGAGGGGCGAGGGCCTCCTCGAAGAAGGCCAGCATGTTCTCCAGCAGAGTGCCGTCCGGGCCGTCCGCCCACGGGAACGTCGACTCGTAGACGACCACGTCCACTCCGGCGGCACGGACCTTGTCCGCGAAGCGTTCCACGACGAAGCACGTCACCCGGTGTCCGCGCCGGACCAGTTCGGTCAACGTCGGCAGAGCCGGGGCGATGTGGGCGTAGGCCGGGAAGGTGAACACGGCCACGTGGGGGCGGCGTGCGGGGGCGCTGCTGGCTGCGGGTATTCCGTCCACGCGGTGAGTATGGGGGCCCCCGGCGGGCGCCCCCGGGCCTCGCGGCCAAGACTAGGGCTCTCGCTAGAGAGCACCCGTGAAGCTGATCGCACCACTACAGCCGGTGAAACACCCGGAGAGACACACAGCCCCCCAGACGCCTTCGCAAAGGAGAGCCGGTCCCAGATGAGTGTGACGACGCAGGGCGCGGGCAGTCCGTCGGACGGTGGCGTCGCGCTGCCGCAGATCCAGGTGGTGCCCGCTCCGGTGAGCGTCCGCCCCGATCCGTCGGCGACGTACGAACTCGCTCCCGGCGACGCCGTGCGGATCAGCGCCGGCTCGGAGGACGCCCGCGACGCCGCCGGCTTCCTCGCCGGCCTGCTGCGGGTGCCCACCGGCTATCCGCTGCCGGTCGAGGAACTGCCCGCAGAGGTCTCCGAGGACTACGGCGTGGAGCCGGAGGGGCGCGGCATCGCGCTGGTCCTCGACGACGCGGACGCCGGCGACGATCCGGGCAGTTACTCGCTCAACGTCACGCCCGAGGCGGTGACCATCCGTGCGGGGGAGCGGGAGGGCTTCTTCAACGGCGTCGCCACGCTGCGGCAACTCCTCCCGGTCCTGGTGGACGCATCCGAACCGGCCGACGGGCCGTGGCGCGTTCCCGGCGGCAGCATCATCGACCGGCCCCGCTACGCCTACCGCGGCGCCATGCTCGACGTGGCGCGCAACTTCATGCCGGCGGCCAACGTGAAGCGGTACGTCGACTCCCTCGCCCGCTACAAGATCAACCACCTGCACCTGCACCTGACCGACGACCAGGGCTGGCGCATCGAGATCACTTCGCGGCCGGAGCTGACGAAGACCGGGAGCAGTACCGGCGCCGGCGGCATCAGCCAGGGCCACTACACCCAGGACGAGTACCGGGAACTGGTCTCCTACGCCTGGGCGCGGGGCATCACCGTCGTCCCGGAGATCGAGGGCCCCAGTCACGTGCACGCGGCGCTGGCCTCCTACGGCGAGCTGACCGAGGAGGGGGAGGCCCCGCCGGTTCACGCGGACTACGGGCCGAGCCAGCAGGGTCTCGCAGTACGGGTCGAGGAGACCTACGCGCTCTACGACGACGTCATCCGGGAGGTCGCCGCGCTGACTCCCGGCCCCTACCTGCACATCGGCGGGGACGAGACCAGCAACCACACGTCCGAGGACCTGGCCCATTACTTCGGCCGGATCGCGGAACTCGTCCGCAAGCACGGCAAGCAACTGCTCGGCTGGCAGGAGTCCGTGCCGTACCTGGAGCCCGGCGACACGATCACCGAGTACTGGGTTCCCGGCCGGAACGACGAGCAGGTGATCGCTGCGGCGGAGGGCGGTACCAAGATCATCGTCGCGCCCTGCGAGCACGCCTATCTCGACATGCGCTACACGCCGGAGAAGCCGGAGTACCCCGTCGGCACCACCTGGGCCGGCACCGTGAACCTGCGCAAGTCCTACGAATGGCGGCCGGAGAGCCTGCTCGAAGGACTCCCCGCCAAGTCGATCATGGGCGTCGAGGCGGCGCTCTGGACGGAAGTCGTCTTCGGTATCGACCAGGCCGAACTGCTCGCCTTCCCCCGGCTGCTCGCGGTGGCGGAGATCGGCTGGTCGCCCGCGGCGGCCAAGGACTGGGACTCCTTCGCCCGACGGGTGGCGGTCCAGGGCCCCCGGCTCCGTCAGGCCGGTGTCAACTATTACCGGACCCCGGAGGTCCACTGGCCGTTCGGTAGCTGACCCCGTGTCGCCGCCGGGGCCGTCACCGCGTGACGGCCCCGGCAGTCCGAGGCCGCTCCGCGCGCCGCCGGGCACCCCGGGGCACTCCGGGCGGGTGCCCCGGCCCTTCGGGGAGGGTCGCTCAGGCACCGTCCGGGCCGGGTGCCCGGGAACGGAGGACGGCCACCAGTGCCCATCCGGCGAGGAGGGCCACCGCGAGGGAGAAGGCGACACCCGCGGTACGGATTCCCACCAGGCCGGCCAGCAGTCCCACGCCCACGACGGGGACGGCCAGCGCCACGTAGAGCACCGTGAAGAAGGACGACGCGACGTCGGCCCGGTGAGCCGCCGGAGCCGCGGCGTTGACGTCCGCCAGCCCGGCCCGGAAGCTCACCCCCTGCCCGAGTCCGGCGAGCAGACCGCCGGCCAGGAGCGCCCCGAGCGACTCCGCGAGGAAGCCGCCGGTCAGCACGGCCATGCCGACGATGAGCCCGCCGCAGCCCACGGGGACGGCGCGCCTCCCCAGCACCGGCACGAGGCCGACCTGTCCGACCGTGGATGCGGCGAACACCGCGCAGACCACGCCCCCGACGACGGAGGGACTCCGCACGCCCAGCAGTTCGCGCAGGAAGGTCGGCGCCACCGCCGTGAACAGGCCCAGCACCGCGAAGCCCGCGAATCCGGCGACGGCGGACCTGACGAACACCCCCCGCATCGCCCGGGGGACGGTGGGCCGGGTCCGCCTCGGAGGTGCCCACCGACGTACCGGTGCCACCGGCTCCGGCATGAACCACACCCCGAGCCCGGTCAGCAGCAGAAGCGTGAGATGGACGGCGTACGGAAGCCGCAGCGGCTCGGGCGCCGACGCGGCGAGTACCCCGGCGAGCAGGGGACCCGCGCCCAGTCCGCCCATCTGGGCCACGGTCGCCACCAGGCTGGCCCGGCTCGTCCGCCGGGTGCCACGCAGGTCCACGATCGCCGCTGTGGCGGTGCCCGTGACCAGGCCGGCGGACAGTCCGGACAGCACACGCCCGAGGAACAGCATCCCCAGGTCCTGCGCCAGCAGGAACACCGCGGAACCGGTCAGGGACAGCGCACAGCCCCCAAGAAGCACCCGGCGGCGGCCGACGACGTCGGAGACGTCGCCGTAGAACAGCAGCGCGGCCACCACCCCGACGGCGTAGGTCGCGAAGACGACGGTGACCATGAGGGTGGAGAACCCGAAGTCCGCCTGGTAGAGCACGTACAGCGGGGTGGGGAGAGTCGTCCCGAGCATCATCACGATGAAAGCCGCGGCCACCGACCAGAAGGCGGCGCCCTCCGGCAGTGCGAGGCGCCGCCGGGAAGCCCGGGTGCGGAGGTGCCAACCCATCACTCCATGATCCTCCCGGGTGTCCCGTGACGTAACGGAGACACGCGGCGAAGGGCCGAAGGCCTACGGTGCGGCGGGTCGGCCGAGCCGTCCGCGGCGTGCCGCCTCGTGGATCGGTGGGAGCGGCGCGGACCTCGGCTCATCATGCGGTTTCCGGTCAATACCTAGGGACCTCCCCACCCCGTTCACACGGATACTCCACACATGTCGGTGAAGGTGAGCAGGGAAACACTGGAGGGGCTGACCGACGGTTGGCTCCGCGAGGACCTCGACGCGTGGACGCGGCACGTGCTGCGGCGCCACTTCGATCCGGAGAACGGCTCCGTGCACTGGCTGAAGAAGCGTGCCGAGTTGGACTTCGACCCGCTGGAGATCACGCGGTACGACGAGCTCTCCGCATTCGAGAACTTCGACCTCGCGGTGCTCCGTGACTCCGACCCCGCCGACTTCGTGCCGCAGAGTGTGCCGCGTCCGCTTGCCGGACGGGTGTGGGAGTCGGGCGGTACCACCGGCAAGCCGTGCCGCGCTTTCTACACCCAGGCGATGGCCGACCACTGGGCCGCGTGGCGGCACCTGGGGCGCAGGATGGCCGGGTTCAGGACCGGTGGGGTGTGGATCGACGCCTGCCCCAGCGGCCCGCACCTGGTGGGCGAGGAGGCCGACCACCTCGCCGACATGTACGGGTCGACGGTCTACTCGATCGACCTCGACCCGCGCTGGATCAAGACGCTGATCCGGGGCGGCCGGCTGGCCGAGATGCAGGAGTACGTCGACCACGTCGTCGAGCAGATCGTCGACGTCCTCGAGACCCGTCCGGTGGACTACCTGCGCACCACGCCCGCGACCGTGCAGGCACTGGTGAACCAGCGGCCGGAGCTGATGGCGAAGCTGTCCGGGGTCTACCTGGGCGGCACCCAGTTCACCCCGGACGCGTACCGGAAGTTCGCCGAGGCGATGCCGGACGGCGTCATCGGCATGACCTACGGAAACACCTTCGGCAACGCCAACGGCATGCCGTCGCCCGACGGCGGGGCGACGCTTCCGTACGTGCCGAACTTCCCGCACACCACCATGACCGTCGTCGACCGAACCGAGGAGACCCGGGTCGTGGAGTACGGCCAGGTGGGCCGGGTGCGGCTGATGGTCCTGCACGAGGACCTGTTCCTGCCCAACGTCCTGGAGCGCGACCAGGCCGTCCGTTTCGACACCGGGGACGACTGGCCCTGCGACGGAGTGGCCAACGTGCAGCCGCTCCAGGTGTCCGCAGACAAGCCCGAGGGCCTGTACTGACGCCGCCGCCGCCGCTCGGCCGGCCCGCACCGGGGCCGGCCGCGTCGCACCCTCCGGCCGTCGGCGCTGCCCGGCGGCCGTTCCCGTATCACCTCGACACTCCTTCGAGAGGCATGGCGGAATGTTGCGCACCGAGTTGATCAGGCCGCTGCATGAGCTGCTGCGGGCGCACGCCGACCGCCTCGGGACCAAGACCGCCTTCCGGGACGAGCACCGGGCGGTGAGCTACGCCGGGCTCGAGGAACGCACCCGCCGGCTCGCCGGGCAGTTCGCCGCACTCGGACTGGAGCGCGGCGGACGCGTCGGTATCTGTCTCGGCAACCGCGTGGAGACGGTGGAGAGTTACCTCGCCGTGGCGCGGGCGAGTGCCGTCGGGGTGCCGTTCAACCCGCACGCCACCGACGTCGAGCTGGAGCATCTGCTCACCGACAGCGGCGCGGCCGTGCTGGTCACCGACCGGCCGCACCTGGAGCAGGTGCTGCGGCTCCTGCCGGACCACCCCGACCTGCGGCTGGTCGTCACCGGCGACGGGCCGTTGCCGGCGGGTGCCACGGCGTTCGACGAGCTGGTCGCCACCGAGCCTGCGCAGCCCGCCCGGGACGACGCCGGACTGGACGATCCGGCCTGGATGCTCTACACCTCCGGCACCACCGGCGCCCAAGGGCGTGCTGTCCACGCACCGCAAGTCGATGTGGGGGGTGGCCGCCTGTTACGCCCCCGTCCTCGGGCTGTGCGAGGAGGACCGGGTGCTGTGGCCGCTGCCCCTCACCCACATGGTCGCCCACAACCTCGGTGTGCTCGGTGTGGTCGCCGTCGGCGCGACCGCGCGCATCATGGACGGGATGGCCGTCGCCGACGTCCTCACCGCGCTGCGCGAGGAACGACTCACCTTCCTCTGCGGCGTGCCGACGCTCTACCGGCAGATGCTCGACGTCGCGGGGGACGACGGCCTCGACGCCCCGGACCTGCGGCTGTGCATGGTGGCCGGTTCCGCCTGCCCCACGGCGCTGCACCGGGACTTCGAAACCGCGCTCGGCATCCGGCTGCTGGACAGTTACGGCAGCACCGAGACCGGCGGGCCGATCACGACCAACACCCCCGACGGACCGTGGGTTCCGGGGTCCTGCGGCCTGCCGGTCCCCGGCCTGACGCTGCGCCTGTCCGACCCGCGTACCGGCGCCGAGGTGCCGCAGGGCGAGGAGGGCGAGATCTGGGTGGGCAGCCCCGCGAACATGCTGGGGTACCACGGCAGACCCGAGGCCACCGCCGAGGTGCTGGCGGACGGCTGGTACCGCACCGGCGACCTGGCCCGCAGCGACGGGTCCGGACATGTCACGATCACCGGTCGCATCAAGGAACTCATCATCCGCGGCGGCGAGAACATCCACCCCCGCGAGGTCGAGGACGTCGTCGCCCAGACGCCCGGGGTCACCGAGGCCGCCGTCGTCGGAGCCCCCGACCAGCTGCTCGGCGAGGTACCGGTCGCGTTCGTGGTGCCCGGCCCGGACGGCGTCGACCCCGAACAGCTACTCGCCCGCTGCCGCGATCACCTGTCGTACTTCAAGGTCCCCGCCGAGGTGTACGAGGTCGACGCGATCCCGCGCACCGGGATCGGCAAGGTGCGGCGGCAGGCCCTGCTCGACCTGCCGGCCCGGCTGCGGCGCGGCACGGACCGCTTCCACGACGGACTCTTCCGCACCGAGTGGAGACCGGTGCCGCTCCCGGCGGACACGGGGACCGGTGCGCAGATCAGGGTGGTTCTGCTGGACGGCACGGCGGACCCTGCCAGCGAACGGGACGGGGCCGGCACGGCCGGTCCGGGACCCGAGGTGCTCGTGCTGCCCTGCCCGCCGGACGCCGCCCTCGCGCCGGCCGACGCCGTGCGGCGGGTGGCCGACACCGTGCGGCTCCGGCTCGACGAGGCGCGCGGGACGGAAACCCGCGTGGTCGT
>KI547041.1:111812-114847 GCA_000497405.1 Streptomycetaceae bacterium MP113-05
AACCGCCCACATCACACCGCCACCGGGCAGCGCCTCCATCAACGACGCACGGGCGGTGACGAGCCGGCAGGCGTCCTCGAGGCTGAGCACCCCCGCCACGTGGGCGGCGGCCAGCTCCCCGATCGAGTGCCCGACCAGGTAGTCCGGCCGTACGCCCCAGGACTCCAGCAGGCGGAACAGCGCCACCTCGACCGCGAACAACGCGGGCTGCGCCCAGCCGGTCCGCCGCAGCACACCGTCCGGATCGTCGTACATCACCTCACGCAGCGGGAGTTCGAGGACGGCGTCGAAGTGGGCGCACACCTCCTCCAACGCCGAGGCGAACACAGGGAAGGCCTCGGCCAGTTCACGACCCATACCGGCCCGCTGACCACCCTGGCCCGAGAACACGAACGCGGTCAGACCGCCGTCCCGGACGCCCTGGACCAGGCCGGGTGCACGCTCGCCGGTCGCGAGGGCCGTGAGGCCGTCGCGCAGCGCGGCCGGGTCTGCGCCCAGCACCACCGCGCGCTGCTCGAGCGGCGTGCGGGTGGTGGCCAGGGAGAGGCCGACGTCGGCCGGGGAGAGGTCGTCCGCGGCGTTGAGCAACTGCTCGGCCTGGGCGGCCAGGGCCTCCGGGGCGCGGGCGGACAGCAGCCACGGCACCACCGGAAGCGGGGTCGCGTCCGGTACGTCTTCCGGGACCGCCGCATCCTCGGCCACGAGCTGCGGTGCTTCCTCGACGATGACGTGCGCGTTGGTGCCGCTGACGCCGAACGCGGAGACGCCAGCGCGCCGCGCGGTGTGGGTGCGCGGCCATTCCCGTGCGTCGGCGAGCAGCCGGACGGCTCCGGCCGACCAGTCCACGTGGGTGGACGGCTCACCGACGTGCAGCGACTTCGGCAACGTCTCGTGCTGGAGGGCGAGCACCATCTTCATCAGGCCGGCGACGCCCGCCGCGGCCTGGGTGTGCCCGATGTTCGACTTGACGGAACCGAGCCACAGCGGCTTCTCCGCGTCCCGGTCACGACCGTAGGTGGCCAGCAGGGCCTGCCCTCGACGGCGTCGACCTCTGCCGGTGCCAGGCCGGCCTCGGCGAGGGCCTGGCGGATGACGCGTTGCTGGGAGGGCCCGTTGGGTACGGTGAGGCCGTTGGAGGCGCCGTCCTGGTTGACGGCGGAGCCACGGATCACGGCGAGTACCGGGTGTCCGTTGCGGCGGGCGTCCGAGAGCCGTTCCACGACGAGAAGACCGGCGCCTTCGCTCCAGCCGGTGCCGTCGGCGTCGTCGGAGAACGGCTTGCAGCGTCCGTCGCCGGCCAGGCCGCCCTGCCGGGCGAAGTCCACGAACGCGTCCGGGCTGGCGATGACGGTGACTCCGCCGGCCAGGGCGAGCGAGCACTCCCCGGACTGCAGCGACTTGGCAGCGAGGTGCAGCGCCACCAGGGACGAGGAGCAGGCGGTGTCGACGGTGACGGCCGGCCCTTCCAGACCGAGCGTGTACGCCACCCGGCCGGAGAGGACGCTGCCGGAGTTGCCGGTGATGAGGTGGCCGCCGACGCCTTCGGGCACGTCGTGCACGTTGCTGAGGTAGCCGGAGCTGCCGGCGCCGACGAAGACGCCGACCCGGTCGCCCTTGAGCGACATCGGGGCGATGCCGCCGCGCTCCAGCGCCTCCCAGGCCGTCTCCAGCAGCAGGCGCTGCTGGGGGTCCATCGCCAGGGCCTCACGCGGCGAGATGCCGAAGAAGCCCGCGTCGAAGTCGGCGGCGCCGTCG
Source organism: Streptomycetaceae bacterium MP113-05 (assembly GCA_000497405.1). Taxonomy (GTDB): domain Bacteria; phylum Actinomycetota; class Actinomycetes; order Streptomycetales; family Streptomycetaceae; genus Streptomyces. Next base: position 113,568 of record KI547041.1, read on the forward strand.
AGGAAGCCGCCTTCCTGCGCGAACCTGGTGCCCAGGCCGCCGGTCTCTGCGGGGTCGAGTCCGTAGAGCTGCCAGCCCCGGTCATCGGGGAACGGGGTGACGGCGTCGGAGCCGTCCGCGAGGAGGCGCCACAGCGCCTCCGGGTCGGTTGCGGCCCCGGGGAACCGGCAGCTCATGGCGACGACGGCGACCGGTTCGTCCAGCGGTTCACGGGTGCGCTCGGGCCGTTCGGGCAGCCGGTCGGTGCCCATCGCCTCGTCGAGCAGGAAGTCGGCGAGTACATGCGCGGTCGGCTGGTCGAAGACCAGGGTCGCGGCGAGGGGCAGACCGGTGGCCGTGCGCAGGCGGTCACGGAACTCGACGGCGGTGAGGGAGTCGAATCCGAGGTCGCGGAAGGCTCGTTCGGGTTCGATGGCGGCTGTGCCGGTGTGCCCGAGGGCGGCGGCGGCCTCGGTCCGCACGAGTTCGAGGAGCTGCCGGCGGCGGTCCTGGTCGTTCAGGGGCTCCAGGCGGGTGCGGAGTGCTTCCGCGCCGGTCCCGCGGTCGCCGTCGGCGGCCGGGGCGTCGGCCGGTGCGGCGAACTCGTCGAAGAGCGGGCTGGGGCGGCGGACGGTGAACGTCGGCAGGAACCGGTCCCAGTCGACATCCGCGACCGCGACGCTCGCCTCGGCGCCGGACACGGCCCGGTGCAGGGCGGCCATGGCCTGGTCGGGGTCGAGTACGGGCAGTCCACGCCTGCGGAGGTCGGCTTCGGCGCCCTCCCGGGCCGCCATGCCTCCGCCGCCCCACGGGCCCCAGGCGACGGACGTCGCGGCCTGACCGCGCGCACGGCGGTGTTCGGCGAGCGCGTCGAGGACCGCGTTGGCCGCCGCGTACCCGCTCTGTGTGCCGCTTCCCCAGGTGGCGGCGATGGAGGAGTAGAGGACGAAGGCGTCGAGTTCGCGGTCGGCGAGCAGCGCGTCCAGGTGGACGGCGCCGGCCGTCTTGGCGTGTGCCATGGCGGCCAGGTCCTCGGCCCGCGCCTCGTGCAGCGCGACGGACTGGGTGAGCCCGGCGGTGTGGAAGACGGACCGGACCTGCGGGTTGTCGGCCTCGATGCGTTCCAGCGCCTCGGCGAGGGCGGAGCGGTCGGCGATGTCGCACGCCGTGAGGGTGACGGCGGCACCCCGGGCTTCCAGTTCGGAGCGCAGTTCGGCGGCGCCGGGCGCGTCGGCGCCCCGGCGGCTCAGCAGTGCGATGTGCTCCGCGCCGTGGGACGCGGCCCAGCGGGCGACGCGGGC
>KI547041.1:117594-118817 GCA_000497405.1 Streptomycetaceae bacterium MP113-05
CCGCGGGGAGATTCCGAACAGTCCGGCGTCGAAGTCGGGGGCTCCGTCGATGAAGCCGCCGACGGGGGTGAAGTCGGAGCCCGGGTGAGGGTCGATTTCCCAGCTGCGGTCGAGCGGGAAGGGACCCATGGCGTCGACGCCGTCGGCCAGCAGGGTCCACAGCGCGTCCGGGGAGTCCACGCCGCCGGGGAAGCGGCAGCCCATGCCCACGACGACCACCGGGTCGTCGGACGTGACGGTCGCGGCGGCGGGCGCGAGGGCGTCGCCGGCCTCGGCAACCTCTCCGGACAGCTCACCGAGAAGGTGTCCGGCGAGGGCTTCCACGGTCGGGTAGTCGAAGACGAGGGTGGAGGGCAGCTTCAGGCCGGTCTCGGCGGTGAGCGCGTTGCGCAGCTCGACGGCCGTCAGCGAGTCGAAGCCCAGGTCGCGGAAGGCCACGCCCAAGTCGACGGCGGAGGCGTCGGCGAAGCCGAGGACGGCGGCGACCTGACCGCGTACGACCTCCGTGACCGTCGAGCGGCGTGCGGTTGCGGAGCCCCCGGCAAGTCGTCCGGCCAGTCCCCCGCCCGCCGGGTGTGTGGCCGCGGCCGTCTGCGTGGCGGAGGGTGCCAGTTCGTGCCAGAGGGCGTTGGGGCGGAGGGCCGTGACGGCGGGGACGAACGTCGCCCAGTCGACGTCGGCGACGGTCACGCTGCCGGACACGGAGTCCAGCAGGCCGACAGCGACCTTCGGGTCCAGCGGGGTCAGGCCGCCACGTGCGACCCGGGCCTGCACGAGGTCGTCGGCGGCCATACCACCCTCCGCCCACGGACCCCACGCCACCGAAGCAGCGGTGAGCCCACGCCCACGCCGGTACTCCGCCAAAGCATCCAACGCAGCATTCGCCGCCGCGTACGAGCCCTGACCCGCACCACCCCACACACCAGCAGCCGACGAGAACAGGACAAACGCATCCAACTCCCGGCCCTCGGTAGCCCGATGCAGATTCCACGCCGCACCCGCCTTACCCGACCACACACCCGCCAGACGCTCCGCCGTCAGACCATCCACCACACCGTCATCCAACGCCCCCGCACAGTGCACCACCGCCGACACCTCGTGACGGCCCAGAAGATCCTCCACCTGCGCAAGAACACCCACGTCACACGCCACGACGTCCACCCGGCCGAACGCGCCGAGCTCATCACGCAACTCCGCCGCCCCCGGAGCCTCCAGACCCCGAC
>KI547041.1:119178-122242 GCA_000497405.1 Streptomycetaceae bacterium MP113-05
AGTCGGTACGGCGGTGTCCGCCTTGTCCGGTGCGTCGTCGAAGAGCCGGTCGAGGACGAAGTCCGCCAGTGCGTCCGCCGACGGGTAGTCGAACACGACGGTGGCGGGCAGCTTGAGGCCGGTGACCACGGTGAGGCCGTTGCGCAGTTCGACAGCCATCAGCGAGTCCACGCCGAGGTCACGGAAGGCGGTCGACAGACCGACGGCGGAGGCGTCGCCGAAGCCGAGGACGGCGGCGACCTGGCCCCGTACGGCTTCCGTGACGGTGGAGCGGCGTACGGCTGCGGAGGCGGCCGAGAGGCGTTCGCGGAGGCCGTCGGCCGCGGTTGCCGGCGCGGCGACGCTCTGTGAACCGACGGGTGCCAGTTCGTGCCAGAGGGCGTTGGGGCGGAGGGCCGTGACGGCGGGGACGAACGTCACCCAGTCGACGTCGGCGACGGTCACGCTGCCGGACACGGAGTCCAGCAGGCCGACAGCGACCTTCGGGTCCAGCGGGGTCAGGCCGCCACGTGCGACCCGGGCCTGCACGAGGTCGTCGGCGGCCATACCACCCTCCGCCCACGGACCCCACGCCACCGAAGCAGCGGTGAGCCCACGCCCACGCCGGTACTCCGCCAAAGCATCCAACGCAGCATTCGCCGCCGCGTACGAGCCCTGACCCGCACCACCCCACACACCAGCAGCCGACGAGAACAGGACAAACGCATCCAACTCCCGGCCCTCGGTAGCCCGATGCAGATTCCACGCCGCACCCGCCTTACCCGACCACACACCCGCCAGACGCTCCACCGTCAGACCATCCACCACACCGTCATCCAACGCCCCCGCACAGTGCACCACCGCCGACACCTCGTGACGGCCCAGAAGATCCTCCACCTGCGCAAGAACACCCACGTCACACGCGACGACGTCCACCCGGCCAAGCTCAGCCAGCTCATCACGCAACCCGGCCGCACCCGGAGCCTCCAGACCCCGACGCGACACCAGCACCACACCCTCCGCGCCACGCTCCAGCACCCACCGCGCCACCCGCGCACCCAACGCACCCGTACCACCCGTCACCAACACCGTCCCCGACGGAGACCACACCCGCTCCGCCTGCCGCGCAGGCGTCAACCGGCGCCCCAGCACCGCGCTACCCCGCACCGCAAGCTGATCCTCACCAGCCGCACCACCCGCCAACACCTCCACCAACCGACCCAGAGCACCCCGCTCCGGCACGGCAGGCACATCCACCAACCCACCCCAACGACCCGGCTCCTCCAAACCCACCACACGCCCCAGACCCCACACACCCGCACGCACCGGATGCGACACGGCATCACCCGGACCGGCACACACCGCACCCGAAGTCACCGACCACAGAAGCCCGTCCACATCAGCATCAGCAAGCGCCTGCACCAGAACCATCGTCGACGCCGGACCACCCTCCTCCGACGCCTCCTGACCGAGGAACGACACCACCCGCGCACAACCCGCAAACTCCCCCAACCGCTCCGCCAGCACACCACGCTCCAGCCCGGCAGAAGCCACCACCAGACGGCTCACCGCGGCCCCACGGCTCGCCAGTTCGGTCGCCAGCTCGGCGGCCCACGGATCGTCCGCGCCCTCACGCTCCACGATCAACCAACCGCCCGAGAGGTCCCCGACCTCCTCCGTGACCAGTGAGGACCAGGTGACCTCGTACCGCAGCCTGTCGACCTCGGCGCGCTCGCGGCGCTCCCGCTGCCACGTCGACAGGGCAGGGAGAGTGTCGCGCAGGGAGGAGTCGACGCCCAGGCCCAGCTCCGCCGCGAAGGACTCGGCATCCGCAGTCTCGAGCGCCCGCCACAGCTCGGCGTCCGCTGGCGGGTCGCCGAACGCACGGGCAGTGTTCACTGCGCCCTCGGGGTTCTCCATCCAGTAGCGGTCACGGGCGAACGGGTAGGTGGGCAGGTCGGTGAGGTTCGCGTCGCTCGCCGGAGCGAAGAACGCGTCCCAGTCCACGCGCATGCCGACGGCCCAAAGCCGGGACACAGCGCCGACGACGGAATGCGCCTCGGGCTTGTCACGGTGCAGTGCCGGGACGACGGCGATGTCGTCCTCGCAGGTCTCGCCGATGGCACCGACCAGGCTGGAGTCCGGGCCGAGCTCGATGCAGCGGGTGACGCCGTCGGCCTTGAGCCGGGTCACGGCGTCGGCGAAGCGGACGGTGCCGCGCACCTGGTCCACCCAGTAGCCGGCCGTGAACTCCTGAACGCGCTCGGCAGTGAGTGTGGAGACGAGGGGCGTCTTCGGACGCCGATACGTGACCCCGGAGGCGGCCTTGCGGAAGTCGTCCAGCATCGGGTCCATCAGCGACGAGTGGAAGGCGTGGCTGACCTCCAGCCACCGCGACTGCCGATCCGGCAGCGCGGCAGCGACCTGCTCCACACGCTCACGCGCACCGCTCACGACGACCTGCCCCGGAGCGTTCACCGCCGCGATCGACACACCCTCCACGAGGTGCGGTTCGACCTCCTCCGGGGTGGCCCGCACCGCCCACATCGCACCACCAGCGGGAAGCGCCTGCATCAACGACGCCCGCGCGGAAACCAGCTTGCACGCGTCCGCCAGCGAGAGGACACCCGCCACATGCGCAGCAGCCAACTCACCCACCGAATGCCCGACCAGATAGTCGGGCTTCACACCCCACGACTCCACCAGCCGGAACAACGCCACCTCGACCGCGAACAGAGCAGGCTGCGCCCACCCCGTCCGCCCCAGCACACCCTCCGGATCCGCGAACACCACCTCACGCAGACCCTCGAAGTGCGCACACACCTCCTCCAACGCCTCCGCGAACACCGGGAACACCTCAGCCAGCTCCCGGCCCATACCGGCCCGCTGACCACCCTGACCCGAAAACACGAACGCCGTACGACCCCGCGCGCGGCCCCGGGCGGCAGTGCCCCGCAGGACGTTCGGTGAGGACTTGTCGGCCGCCACCGCGTCGAGTTCGGCGAGCGCCGAGTCCACGTCCCTCGCGAGCACGACGGCGCGCTGCTCGAACACGGCGCGGCCGGTGGCCAAGGTCCGGCCGACG
>KI547041.1:122252-124517 GCA_000497405.1 Streptomycetaceae bacterium MP113-05
CGGGGGTCTCCGGCCGGGTGGCGAGGGCGGTGCGGAGACGGGCGGCGAGCCGGGGCAGGGCTTCGGGCTGCCGGGTGGAGAGCAGCCACGGCACGACCGGTAGCGAGGGCGCCGGGGTCCCGGCCTGGGCCGCTGTCTCCGGCGGGACCACCTCCACCGGGGGTTCCTCGATGATCACGTGGGCGTTGGTGCCGCTGATGCCGAACGAGGACACGCCCGCCCGGCGCGGCCGGCCGTCCGTACGCTCCCAGGGGCGGGCGTCGGCCAGCAGCTCCACGGCGCCCGCCGACCAGTCGACGTGCGTGGACGGCGTGCCCACGTACAGCGACTTCGGCAGGGTCTCGTGCTGCATGGCGAGGATCATCTTCATCACGCCCGCGACGCCCGCCGCGGCCTGTGTGTGACCGATGTTCGACTTGATCGACCCCAGCCGCAGCGGACGGCCGGCCTCGCGGTCCTGTCCGTACGTCGCGAGCAGGGCGTGCGCCTCGATCGGGTCACCGAGCGACGTGCCCGTGCCGTGCGCCTCAACGGCGTCCACCTCGGAGGCCCGGAGTCCGGATCCGGCCAGTGCCTGCTTGATCACGCCCTGCTGGGCGGGGCCGTTGGGGACGGTGAGGCCGTTGGAGGCGCCGTCCTGGTTGACGGCCGACCCGCGGACGACGGCCAGCACCCGGTGGCCGTGCTTGCGTGCCTCCGAGAGCTTGCCGAGCACGATGAGGCCGACGCCCTCACTCCAGCCGGTGCCGTCCGCATCGTCGGAGAAGGCCTTGCACCGGCCGTCGGTGGCCAGTCCCTGCTGCCGGCTGAACTCCAGGAACATGCCGGGCGTCGACATGACCGTCACGCCCCCGACGAGGGCGAGGGAGCAGTCGCCGGAACGCAGTGCCTGCACCGCCATGTGCAGAGCGACGAGCGACGACGAGCAGGCGGTGTCGATGGTCGCGGCCGGGCCCTTCAGGCCGAGCGTGTAGGCGATGCGTCCGGAGGCGACGGCCATCGAGTTGCCGGTCAGCATGTAGCCCTCGACGCCTTCGGGGAGGGCGGTGAGGTGCGTGCCGTAGCCGGTGGAGGCGGCGCCGACGAACACGCCGGTGTCACTGTTCTTCAGTCCGTGCGGGTCGATGCCCGCATGCTCGAACGCCTCCCAGGACGTCTGCAGCAGCATGCGCTGCTGCGGGTCCATGGCGAGGGCCTCCCGCGGGCTCATGCCGAAGAACCCGGCATCGAAGGTGGTGGCGTCGTGGACGAAACCGCCGACCCGGGTGTAGCTGGTGCCGACCTGGGTGTGGTCGGGGTTGTAGAGGCGTTCCAGGTCCCAGCCGCGGTCGACGGGGAAGGCGCCCATGCCGTCCCCGCCGTCGGCGAGCAGCTGCCACAGCTCCTCCGGCGTGCTGACGTCGCCGGGGAAGCGGCAGCTCATGCCGATGACGGCGATGGGCTCGTCGTGCGCCGCCTCCAGGTCGCGCACCCGCCGGTGGGCCTGACGCAGGTCGCCGGTGACCTTCTTCAGGTAGTCGAGCAGCTTCTTCTCGCCGTCGGAGTTACCCACAACCCTGTCCTCGCTCAAGACGTGCCACCAAATTCGCCGTCGATCATCCTGAAGAGCTCGTCGGCCGTCGCCGACTCCAGTTCGTCGTCCTCGTCGCCGTCCGCCACCGACGTGGCCGCGGTCCCGGCCGCGTCGGTGGCCCACTTGGCCGCCAGCGCGTGCAGACGCTGTCCGACGGCTCCGTCCACAGCTCCGCCACCACCTGCGGCCAGACGGCCGAGGAGCTGGTCCAGCCGCTCGATCTCGTCGAGCGCACCGGTGTCCGTGGCGTCCGCCGCTCCCCCTGCCGGGACGGCCGGTGCATCGTCTCCTTCGCCGTCGCCGGGGGCGAGTTCGGCGATCAGGTGCTCGGCGAGCGAGGCGGGTGTCGGATAGTCGAAGATCAGCGTGGCCGGGAGCCGGCTTCCGGTGAGGGTGTTCATCCGGTTGCGCAGCTCGATCGCGGTGAGGGAGTCGAATCCCGCGTCGTTGAAGGCCTGCTCGGGTTCGACTTCGTCCGCCGATCCGTGACCGAGGACGGCTGCGGCCTGCGCGCAGACCAGGTCCGTGAGGTGGTCGACGCGCTCGTCGGCGGGCAGTTCGCGGAGCGTGCGGCCGAGGTCGGCGGTCTCCGGTTGCGCGTGCGACGCCGGGGCGGCCTTCGCCCTGCGGGAGTCGGCTGCGCCGGCGAGGGCGCGCAGCAGCGGCGGCACGGGGCCGTCACCGGCGGTGGC
>KI547041.1:124613-125902 GCA_000497405.1 Streptomycetaceae bacterium MP113-05
GCGGCCGGGACGCCGTCCAGGGTGGCGCGGAGCGCGTCCCGGTCGGCGGCGTCGCACGCGTCGATCGTCACGGTGGCGCCGAGCGCGGCGAGATCGGCCCTGAGTTCGGTGGCGCCGTCGGCGGCCTCGCCGCGGCGGCTGGTGAGCAGCAGGTGGCGAGCGCCGTGCTGCTCGACGAGGTGCCGGGCGACGTAGCGGCCGAGTCCGCCGGTGCCGCCCGTGATCAGCACCGTGCCGTCCGGGTCTACCGGCTTCGGCATGGTCAGCACGACCTTGCCGATGTGCTTGGCCTGCTGGACGTACCGGTAGGCCTCGGGGGCGCGGCGGACGTCCCATGTCGTGGTGGGCAGCGGGGTGAGGGCGCCGTCCTCGATGAGGCGGAGCACTTCGGTGAGCATCTCGCCGATGCGTTCGGCTCCGGCCTCGACGAGGTCGAAGGCCTGGTAGCCGACGCCGGGGTGCGCTTCCTCGACCGCTTCGGGGGTGCGGACGTCGGTCTTGCCCATCTCCAGGAACCGGCCGCCCGTGGTGAGGAGACGCAGCGAGGCGTCCACGAAGTCCCCGGCGAGGGAGTTGAGGACGACGTCCACGTGGCCGCCTTCGGCGACCGCCCGGAACCGCTCCTCGAATGCGAGGTCGCGGGAGGAGGCGATGTGGTCGTCTGCGATGCCCCGGGCGCGCAGGGTGTCCTGCTTGGGTGCGCCGGCGGTGCCGAACACCTCGGCGCCGAGGTGGCGGGCGATCTGGGTGGCGGCCATACCGACGCCGCCCGCGGCGGCATGCACCAGCACCGACTCGCCGGGGCGCAGCTTGGCGAGCTCGACCAGGCCGTAGTAGGCGGTGAGGAACACGATGGGGGCGGACGCGGCCTGCTGGTACGTCCAGTCGTCCGGCATGACGGCGATCATGCGGTGGTCGGCGACGGACTGCGGCCCGAAAGCCTTCCCGAACATGCCCAGGACGCGGTCGCCGGGACGGAACCCGGTGACGTCCGAGCCGACCTCGGTGATGACGCCGGCTCCCTCGACGCCCATCGGGCCGGGTTTGCCGGGGTACATGTCGAGTGCGTTGAGGACGTCGCGGAAGTTGAGTCCGGCGGCCCTCACGGACACCCGCACCTGTTCGGGCGCGAGCGGTTCGAGCAGCTCGGCGTCCGGGGCGAGAGTGAGGTTGGCGAGGGAGCCGCGGCCGGTGGTGTCCAGGCGCCAGGCGGAGGTGTCGGCGGGCGGCAGCAGCGCGCCGTCCCCGGCGAGCCGGGCGAGGCGGGCGGCGCGGACGGGGCCGCAGCG
>KI547041.1:126118-128449 GCA_000497405.1 Streptomycetaceae bacterium MP113-05
GCGGGTGAGCACATCGCCGCCGCCCGCGGAGACGGCACCGGAGGTGACCGTCCAGAGACGCCCGTCCAGATCGGCGTCGGTGAGCGCCTGCACCAGAACCGCCGTCGCGGACACACCGACCGGCAGCGCACCGTGCTCGGAGTCCTCCTGCCCGAGGAAGGACACCACCCGCGTGCAGCCCGCGAACTCCCGCAACCGCTCCGCCAGCGCACCACGCTCCAGTCCGGCAGAATCCACCGCCAGCCGGCTCACCGCAGCGCCACGGCTCGCCAACTCCCCCGCGAGCGCACCCGCCCACGGCTCCTCGGAACCCTCCGGCTCCACGATCAGCCAACCACCCGAGACGACCGTGCCCGCCGCCACGCCGACCGGCGACCACGACACCTCGTACCGGAGCCCGTCCACAGCTGCGCTCGCCTCACGGCGACTGCGCCACGCCGAGAGGGCGGGCAGCGCGTCGGCGAGGGGCGTCTCGGCTCCGAGACCCAGCTCCGTGGCGAAGGTCTGAGCGTCACCGCGCTCGATGGCGTCCCAGAGCGCGGCGTCCATCGCGGTACCGGTCTGGGCTGCGGGCCGCCGCTGCGGCCAGTAGCGCTCCCGCTGGAAGGCGTACGTCGGCAGGTCCACGGTTCGGGCGCCGGTGGGGGCGAAGAACGCCGCCCAGTCGACTGTGCCGCCACACGCCCAGAAACGGGCCAGCGCAGTGACGGCCGTCCACGGCTCCGGCTTCTCCCGCCGGAGCACTGCCGCGGTGAGCGTCTCGTCGTCGCAGGTCTCCTCGACCGCGGCGACCAGAGTGGCGTCCGGGCCCAGTTCCACGAACCGCGACACACCCAACGACTGCACGCGGGTCACCGCGTCCGCGAAGCGGACGGTGCCGCGCACCTGGTCCACCCAGTAGCCGGCCGTGAACTCCTCGACGAGACGGCCGGTGAGGGTCGAGACGACGGGTATCCGGGGGCGTGCGTATTCGACCTGACGGGCGACTCGTTCGAAGTCCTCCAGCATCGGGTCCATCAGCACCGAGTGGAACGCGTGGCTGACCTCCAGCCACCGCGACTGCCGATCCGGCAGCGCAGCCGCGACCTGCTCCACACGCTCACGCGCACCGCTCACGACGACCTGCCCCGGCGCGTTGCCCGCGGCGATCGACACGCCCTCCACGAGGTGCGCTGCGACCTCGTCCGGGGTGGCGCGCACCGCCCACATCGCACCACCAGCGGGAAGCGCCTGCATCAACGACGCCCGCGCCTTCACCAAAGTGCAGGCATCCGCCAGCGACAACACCCCCGCCACATGCGCAGCCGCCAGCTCACCCACCGAATGCCCGACCAGATAGTCGGGCTTCACACCCCACGACTCCACCAGCCGGAACAACGCCACCTCGACCGCGAACAGAGCAGGCTGCGCCCACCCCGTCCGCCCCAGCACACCCTCCGGATCCGCGAACACCACCTCACGCAGACCCTCGAAGTGCCCACACACCTCCCCCAGAGCCTCCGCGAACACCGGGAACACCTCAGCCAGCTCCCGGCCCATACCGGCCCGCTGACCACCCTGCCCCGAAAACACGAACGCCGAACGGCCGCCGTCCACCACGCCGCGGACGACCTGAGGCGTCTGCTCACCGGCGGCCAGCGACGCCAGGCCGGCGGTCAGTTCGGTTTCGCCCGCGCCGAGGATCACGGCGCGCTGCTCCAGCCCGGCGCGGGTCGTCGCCAGGGACAGGCCGACGCTGGTCGACGGCATCCCGGCCACCGCGCCCCTGATCCGGCCTGACTGCGCGGTCAGGGCGCCCTCGGTCTTGCCGGAGACGACCCACGGAACGACTGGCAGGGCGACCCGCTCGCCGCCCGCACCCGTGCCTGCCTCACCGTCCGCGTCCTCCTCTGACGGCGCGGGGGCCTGCTCCACGATCACGTGGGCGTTGGTGCCGCTGACGCCGAACGCCGAGACACCCGCCCGCATCGGTCGATCGCCCTCGGCGGCCCAGGGACGCTCCGCGGCGAGCAGTTCGACGGCGCCCTGAGTCCAGTCGACGTGCGTGGAGGGGGTGCCCGCGTGCAGGGTTTGCGGCATGACGCCGTGGCGCATCGCCTGCACCATCTTGATCACGCCCGCGACGCCCGCCGCGGCCTGTGTGTGACCGATGTTGGACTTGATCGACCCCAGCCACAGCGGACGGTCGGCCTCGCGGTCCTGCCCGTAGGTCGCGAGCAGCGCCTGCGCCTCGATCGGGTCGCCGAGCGACGTGCCCGTGCCGTGCGCCTCGACGACGTCGACATCCGCACCGGTCAGTCGGGCGCTGGCCAGCGCCTGCCGGATGACGCG
>KI547041.1:128970-129851 GCA_000497405.1 Streptomycetaceae bacterium MP113-05
TCGCGCCCAGCACCGCGCCCTCACTCCGGGCATGGGCGAAGGCGCCCCGGACTCCGCGTTCTGGGACGTCGTCGCGGACGGCGACCTGGACGCCTTCCGGGCCACCCTCGGCATCGAGGCCGACGCCCCGCTCGCCGTCGTCCTCACCGCGCTCGAGGGATGGCAGCGGCGGCAGGACGCGCTCGCCACCGCCGACGGCCTCAGCTACCGGATCTCCTGGACGCCCACGGGTCCGCTCGCCGCAGTGCCCGTCACCGGTGAGTGGCTGATCGTCGACTCCGCCGGAACCGACGACGGCGCCTGGCCGTCCGCCCTCGCCGCCGAACTCACCGCACGCGGCGTACCCGTACACCGCCTGACCCTGGCCCCGGACGACCTGGACCGCCCGGCCCTGGCCGCACGTCTCCGGCCGTTCGCGTCCTGCACCCGCGTGGTGTCGTTCCTCGGGCAGGATGACTCCGACCACCCGGCGTTCCCCGGCCTCGCCACCGGTCTCGCCGCCACCACCGTTCTCCTTCAGGCGCTCACCGACGCGGACCTCGCGCAGGCCACGGTCTGGGCCGTGACCTCGGGGGCCGTCTCGACCGGGCCCGCCGACGCGGCGGCTCACCCCGTACGTGCGGGCGTGTGGGGCCTGGGCCGGGTGGTCGCGCTCGAAGACCCCGCCCGCTGGGGCGGACTGGTCGACGTGCCGGAATCGCCCGGGCCGCGCACCGCCGCCCTCCTCACCGAGGCGCTGGCCGGTGGTGCGGGCGGCGAGGACCAGCTGGCCGTACGCGGCTCCGCCGTCCTCGGCCGCCGCCTGGTCCCGGCCCGCACGGACGTCTCCGCCCCCGCCTGGACACCTTCCGGCACCGTCCTGATCACCGGCGGGACCGGGG
>KI547041.1:129861-131917 GCA_000497405.1 Streptomycetaceae bacterium MP113-05
TCCTCGCCGTCACCGGCGGCGAGGACCAGGTCGCCGTACGCCGCAACGGCACCTACGCCCGGCGGCTGGTGCACGCACCGGTCGGGGACCTGCCGCCGCAGCGCGACTGGACGCCCTCCGGCACGGCACTGGTCACCGGCGGCACCGGCGGCCTCGGCGCCCGGGTCGCCCGTTGGCTCGCTGCCGCCGGCACCGGACATCTGGTGCTCACGAGCCGTCGTGGTGCCGACGCACCCGGGGCCGGGGAACTCCGCGAGGAACTGGAGGCCGCCGGCGCCCGCGTGACCCTCGCCGCCTGCGACGTCGCCGACCGCGACGCTCTCGCCTCGCTGCTCGACGGACTGCGGGCGGACGGTGACACGCCACGCACCGTGGTGCACGCCGCCGGGGTCGTGCAGGCCACCGCACTGCGTGAGATGACCCTCGGCGAGGTGAACGAGGTGCTGTCCGCCAAGGCCCTCGGCGCCGCCCACCTGGACGAGCTGCTGGGCGACACCCCGCTGGACGCTTTCGTGCTGTTCTCGTCCAACGCCGGGGTCTGGGGCAGCGGCGGTCAGGCCGCCTACGCCGCCGCCAACGCCTACCTGGACTCCCTCGCCCAGCACCGCAGGCAGGGCGGACGGACCGCCACCTCCGTCGCCTGGGGCGCCTGGAGCGGCAGCGGCATGGCGTCCGACCCGGACGCCGAGGAGCACCTGCGCCGTCGTGGCGTCCTCACGATGCCGCCGGAACGAGCCCTCGCCGCGCTGCAGCAGGCCTTGGAGCAGGACGAGACCGTGCTCGCCGTCGCCGACGTCGACTGGGAGCGGTTCGCTCCCGGCTTCACCGCCGCCCGCCGCCGACCGCTGCTCGATGAGCTTCCCGCCGTGCAGAAGGCGCTGAACGCCGGGGCATCGGGAGCGGACGCGCCGGTGGAGGAGACCGGAGACGGCCCCGCCGAACGGCTTCGCACCCTGCCCGCGGCCGAACGTGAGGCCGCCCTCTTCGACCTGGTACGGGATGCCGTCGCCGCCGTTCTCGGCCACGACGGCGGCCAGGCGGTCGACGCCGGCCGGGCGTTCAAGGACCTCGGCTTCGATTCGCTGACCTCGGTCGAACTCCGCAACCGGCTCACCGCCGCGACGGGTGTGGCGCTGCCCGCCACCTTGGTCTTCGACCACCCCACACCGCTCGACCTGGCAGCTCTGCTCAAGGAGAAGTTCGCTGGTGAGGAGCGGGAGGAGAGGCCTGCCGGGCAGTCCGTGCTCCAGGAACTGGACAAGATCGAGGCGGGAATTTCAGCTCTTTCCCCAGATGACGACCTCGACGCCGTCCAGGGGCGGCTGCGAAGCCTAATCTCGCTCGTGGGCGACAGGCAGGTGGCGGAGACCGACGTGCCCGTGACCCGACAGCTGGAAACAGCCTCCGACGACGAGCTGTTCGAATTCATCAACAGGGAGTTCGGTAGGTAGGACCTCCTCCCCAGCGGAGCGCCGCCGACCGGCTCCTTTGGCGACGCCGACAGGAGACGGTCCGTACGTGAACGAGGACAAGCTTCGCGACTACCTCAAGTGGACGACCGCCGACCTCCACCAGACTCGTCAACGGCTGCGTGAGGTGGAGGACGCCGCCCGGGAGCCCCTCGCCGTCGTGGCGATGAACTGCCGGTACCCGGGTGGCGTCCGCTCCGCGGAGGACCTCTGGAACCTCGTCTCCGGCGGCGTCGACGCCATGACCGCCGTCCCGCTGGACCGCGGCTGGGACTCGGACGGCGTCATCCCCGGCGTCGACGCCTCCACCGTGGGCGGTTTCGTCGACGGCGTCGCCGACTTCGACGCGGGCCTGTTCGGCATCGCCCCGCGTGAGGCCCTGGCGATGGATCCGCAGCAGCGCCTGCTGCTGGAGGTCTCGTGGGAGGCGCTGGAGCATGCCGGAATCGCCCCGACCTCGCTCAAGGGCGGGCACGTCGGCGTGTTCGTCGGCGGCGCCTCCTCCGGCTACGACACCGTCGTCGTCGGTGAGGAGGGGGTCGACGGCTACCTGATGACCGGCAGTTCCGGCAGCGTGCTGTCCGGCC
>KI547041.1:134897-135935 GCA_000497405.1 Streptomycetaceae bacterium MP113-05
ACCCTCGGCCTCGCCGAGTTCCTGCTCGGCGAACTCGCCGGGGACGCCGCCGCGGGTGGCCGGGACGCCGAAGCCGAACTCGACCGCCTGGAAGCCGCCCTGCTCGCTCTGCCCGCCTCCGAACTGTCCCGGACGAAGGTGACCGCCCGGCTGCAACAGCTAATGAAACGCCTGGACGCCGCAGCGGACGCTGACGACACCCCCGACGTCTCGGCGAAGATCGAGGCCGCCACAGCCGACGACATCTTCGACCTGATCGACAACGAGATCGGAACGCGGTGAGCCCGATGGTCAACGAGGACAAGCTGCTCGAGTACCTGAAGAAGGTCACGCTCGAGCTGCACGAGACCAAGCAGCGGCTCCGCGAGACAGAGGCGACCGGCGGGGAGCCGATCGCCGTCGTCGGCATGGCCTGCCGGTTCCCCGGCGGTGTCGACTCACCCGAGGGCCTGTGGCGGCTGCTTGCCGACGGCGTCGACGCCATGGGCGCCTTCCCGGTGGACCGGGGCTGGGAGCTGAGCGACGACATCGCCGACGGCTTCGCCCCCGTCGGCGGGTTCCTCGACGGCGCAGCGGACTTCGACGCGGGCCTGTTCGGCATCGCCCCGCGTGAGGCCCTGGCGATGGACCCGCAGCAGCGGCTGCTGCTGGAGGTCGCCTGGGACTCGCTCGAACGTGCCGGCATCGCACCGCTCTCCCTGCGCGGGGCACCAGTCGGCGTGTTCGTCGGCACCAACGGCCAGGACTACGGCGCGCTGCTCGCGGCCTCCGCCGAGTCCGTCGAGGGGTACGGCGCCACCGGCAACTCCGGCAGCGTGCTGTCGGGGCGGGTCTCCTACGTCCTCGGTCTCGAAGGCCCCGCGGTCACCGTGGACACCGCGTGTTCCGCGTCGCTGGTCGCCCTGCACCAGGCCGCACAGGCCCTGCGCTCCGGCGAGTGCTCGCTCGCGCTGGCCGGCGGCGTGACCGTCATGTCGACGCCGGGGGCCTTCGCCGAGTTCGCAGCCCAGAGCGGCCTGGCCGGCGACGGCCGGTGCA
>KI547041.1:136023-139406 GCA_000497405.1 Streptomycetaceae bacterium MP113-05
GCTGGCCAACGCGGGGGTGCGGGCGTCCGAGGTCGACGCCGTCGAGGCGCACGGCACCGGCACGTCGCTGGGCGACCCGATCGAGGCGCAGGCTCGGTGACCCCATCGAAGCGACCCGATCGAGGCGCAGGCGCTGCTCGCCACCTACGGCAAGGACCGGCCCGGGGACCGTCCGCTGTGGCTGGGGTCGATCAAGTCCAACATCGGTCACACACAGGCCGCGGCGGGCGTCGCGGGCCTGATGAAGATGGTCCTGGCCATGCAGCACGAAACGCTGCCCAAGTCCCTGCACGTCGGCGAACCCTCGACGCACGTGGACTGGACGAGCGGCGGTGTGCGGCTGCTGGCCGACGCCCGCGCGTGGCCGGAGACCGAGCGGCCGCGTTTCGCGGGCATCTCCTCCTTCGGCGTCAGCGGCACCAACGCCCACGTCGTCATCGAAGCCGCCCCCACTGCCCAGACCGCTGCCACAGGTCACCCGACCGTCGAGCTGCCGGTCGTGCCCTGGCCGGTCTCCGCCAGGACCGCCGAGGGAGTGGCCGCCCAGGCCGGGCGGCTGCCGTCGGCCGTGTCGGGCCTGCCGGTAGCGGAGGTCGGGCTGTCGCTGGCAACGACTCGTTCGGGTCTGGACCACCGAGTGGTCGTACTGGGCACCGGCTCAGACGAACTCCGCGACGGCCTGAGCGCGTTGGCGGCAGGGCAGCGATCCCCGGCCGTGTTGACCGGTCAGACCGTGGACGGCCTGACGGGCTTCGTGTTCTCCGGCCAGGGTGGTCAGCGGGCCGGGATGGGCCGTGAACTGGCGGCTGCCTTCCCGGTGTTCGCTTCCGCGCTGGGGGAGGTGTGTGCGCACTTCGACGGTCTGCGTGAGGTGATGTTCGAGGACGTCGAGGGTGTGCTGCGGCAGACCGGCTGGGCGCAGCCCGCGCTGTTCGCCGTCGAGGTCGCGCTGTTCCGCCTGCTGGAGTCCTGGGGCGTGAAGCCCGACTACCTGGTCGGCCACTCCGTCGGTGAGCTGGCCGCCGCGCACGTCGCGGGGGTGCTGGCTTTGGAGGACGCCTGCAAGCTGGTCTCCGCCCGCGCCTCGCTGATGCAGGCGCTGCCCGAGGGCGGAGCGATGTGGGCCGTACGGGCCCCCGCTGACGAGGTCGTACCGCATCTGGTCGACGGTGTGTCCATCGCCGCCGTCAACGCCCCCGGCCAGGTCGTCGTCTCCGGGGCCCGCGCGGCCGTCGAACAGGTCGCCGCCGTGCTCGCCGACCGGGACGGGCGGTGGCTGGAGGTCAGCCACGCGTTCCACTCGGTGCTGATGGACCCCATGCTGAAGGACTTCCGCCGCGTCGCCGCCGGAATGGCGTACCGGCGCCCGGACCTCCCCGTCATCTCGACCCTCACCGGCGAAGTCGTCGAGGAGTTCACCCCCGGCTACTGGGCCGACCAGGTGCGCGGCACCGTTCGCTTCGCCGACGCCACCGCGATGGCCCGGTCCCTGGGCGTCTCGCGGTTCCTGGAACTGGGCCCGGACTCCAGCCTGGTCGGTGCGATCGGAGAGACCTGCGAGGACGCGGCCGTCGCCGTCGCCCTGCTGCGCCGGGAGAAGCCGGAGCCGCACACGGCTGTGACCGGACTGGCACGGTTCTGGGTGCACGGCGGCACGGTCGACTGGTCGGCGTACTTCGCCCCGTCCGGTGCCGGGATCGTCGAACTGCCCACCTACGCCTTCCAACGGCAGCGGTTCTGGCCGCAGTTCGCGACGGAGGACGCCAGGACCGGAGGCGGCGCGGACAGCGCCTTCTGGGACGCCGTCCGGGCCGCCGACGCGGACCGGTTCGCCGACGAGTTCGGTGTCGACCTGACCCTGCCGCTGCGTGACACCCTCCCCGCTCTCTCCGCCTGGCAGCAACGACGGCAGGAGCGTGCCGCCGTCGACCGGCTGCGCTACGAGATCTCCTGGTTCCCGGTCGGCCTGAAGGCGGGCGCGTCTGTCTCCGGCCGCTGGCTCGTCGTCGATCACGACGGCCCGGGCGAACCGTGGGCCGAGGCGCTGAGCGAGGAACTGGCCCGACGCGGCGCACAGGTGACCGCCCTGCGCGTCAACGACGCGGAGCTGGAGCGGGCTTCGCTGACGGAGCGGCTGCGCGAGCACGGAGACTGTTCGCACGTCGTCTCCTTCCTCGGCCGGCAGACGTCGGAGCAGAGCGGTCCGGCGGCGACCGTGGCGCTGGTGCAGGCGCTCACCGACGCCGGGGGCGACGCCCGCCTCTGGGCGGTGACCTCGGGCGCGGTCCACGCGGGTCCCGGAGACACCGTGCCGAACCCCGAACGTGCCGGCGTCTGGGGGCTGGGCCGGGTGGTGGCGCTGGAGGAGCCCGGTCGCTGGGGCGGGTTGGTGGACGTTTCCGAGACCCCCGAGAAGGCCGCGGTCGGGCGGCTGGCCGAGGTGCTGGACGGCGCGGCTGCCGGTGAAGACCAGCTCGCCGTACGCGGCAGCGCCGTCCTCGGCCGCCGGCTCGTCCCCGCCCGGGAGACCGAGCAGAGCTGGAAGCCGTCCGGCACGGTGCTGGTCACCGGCGGCACGGGCGCGCTGGGTGCGCGCGTGGCGCGTCGGGTGCTGGAGCGCGGAGCCGACGGCGTCGTGCTGGTTTCCCGTCGGGGCCTGGATGCTCCAGGCGCGGCGGAACTCCGCGACGAGCTGGCCGAGCTGGGCCGGGTGGACGTCGTGGCCTGCGACGTCGGCGACCCCGGCGAGGTGACGGACCTGTTCGAGAACTTCGACGTCTCGGCCGTGGTGCACTGCGCCGGCGTCCTCGACGACGGCGTGGTGGACGGTCTGAGCGCTGAACGGCTCGCGGGCGTGTGGTCCGGCAAGGCGGGCGCGGCCTGGAACCTGCACCGCGCCACCGAGGACCGCGACCTCGACGCGTTCATTCTCTTCTCTTCCGCTGCCGGCGTCTGGGGCGGTGTGGGGCAGGGCTCATACGCCGCCGCCAACGCGGCGCTGGACGCGCTGGTGGAGCACCGCCGTGCACGGGGTCTGCCCGCCGCCGCACTGGCCTGGGGCCCGTGGGCGGAGGGCGGCATGGCAGCCCAGGACGTCGTGCAGGCCCGCGTCGCGCGCGGCGGTGTGACACCGCTGGACCCGGACGTCGCCGTCGGTGTGCTGGAGTCGGCGTCCGGCTGCATCACCGTGGCCGACGTGGACTGGGCGACATTCGTCCCCGCCGCGACCGCCCTGCGCCCGAACGCGCTGTGGCAGCAGGTCGCTCCCGCACACGCTCTCGCCCCGGCCGGCCCCGCCACCGGCGAGAGCGGCCTGCGCGAGCGTCTGGCCAGTGCCTCCCCGACCGCCCGCAAGGGCATCGTCACGGAGGTCGTACGCGGTC
>KI547041.1:139416-140562 GCA_000497405.1 Streptomycetaceae bacterium MP113-05
CGCAGTCCGAGCACCCTGGGCGTTTCCAGCTCCTGGACACTTCCTGCCTGGACACCGACGTCCCCTCCGCCGACGTCCTCGCGTCCACCGAACCCCAACTGGCCGTTCGTGACGACGAGGTGCTCACCTGCCGCCTCGCCCGCGCCACCCCGGCGCCCGACACGAAGACCTCCGCCTGGGCAACCGACGGCACCGTTCTGGTGACCGGCGCGACCGGCGAACTCGGCGGTGTGATCTGCCGCCACCTGGTCGCCGCACACGGCGTCCGCAACCTGCTCCTGCTCAGCCGCCGCGGCGCCGACGCGCCCGGCGCCCACGGGCTCGCCGACGACCTGACCGCCTCCGGCGCGCAGGTCACCTTCGCCGCCTGCGACGCGGCCGACCGGGAAGCGCTCGCCACTGTACTGGCGGACGTGCCCGCAGACCGTCCGCTGACCGGCGTCGTGCACGTGGCGGGAGTCATCGCCGACGCCACTGTCACCTCCCTCAACACCGAGCTGGTCGAACGGGTGCTGCGTCCCAAGGTCGACGCCGTACTCAATCTGCACGAACTGACGCGTGACGCACCGCTGTCGGCGTTCGTCGTCTTCTCTTCCGTCTCCGCCGCGCTCGGTGCGCCCGGTCAGGGCAACTACGCCGCCGCGAACGCGTTCCTCGACGCCCTCGCCGAACGCCGCCGTGCCGAGGGCCTGCCCGGCCTCTCCCTGGGCTGGGGCCTGTGGGCACAGGCCGGAGAGATGACGGGCAGCCTCACCGAGACGGACCTGCGGCGCATGGCACGCGGCGGCGTCATACCGCTGACCTCCGACGACGGCACCGCCCTGTTCGACGCCGCCGCGACGACCGGACACGGCGCCGTCCTCCCTGTGCGACTGGACCTCACCGCTCTCGGGGACGCGGGCGACCACCTGCCGCCCGTCTTCCGTGGGCTGGTGCGCCGCCCCCGGCGCAAGGCGGCCGCGGCCACCTCCGCCCAGGCCGCGACGCTCGTCGACCGGCTCACCGCCCTGCCCGCAGAGGACCGCCTCCCCGCCCTGCGCGACCTGGTACGCGAGCAGGCCGCGCTCGTCCTCGGCCACGACGGCGGCGAGGACGTCGCCGTCGACCAGCCGTTCCGCGACCTCGGCTTCGACTCGCTGACCGCCG
>KI547041.1:141062-141776 GCA_000497405.1 Streptomycetaceae bacterium MP113-05
ACTTCCCGCCCGACCGCGGCTGGGACGTCGGGCAGGGCGTGGGGGGATTCGTCGGGAACGCTGCGGACTTCGACGCGGGCCTGTTCGGCATCGCCCCGCGTGAGGCCCTGGCGATGGACCCGCAGCAGCGGCTGCTGCTGGAGGTCGCCTGGGAGTCGCTGGAACGCTCCGGCATCGGGCCGCTGTCGCTGCGCGGCCTGCCCGTCGGTGTCTTCGCCGGCACCAACGGCCAGGACTACGGCGCCATGCTGGCCCTGTCGGGCGAGCAGGCCGACGGCTACGGCGGTACGGGCACCGCGGGCAGCGTGCTGTCCGGCCGTGTCTCCTACGCGCTCGGACTCGAAGGGCCGGCCGTCACGATCGACACGGCCTGCTCGTCGTCGCTGGTCGCCCTCCACCTCGCCGCGCAGTCGCTCCGGTCCGGCGAGTGCTCGCTGGCGCTGGCCGGTGGTGTGACGCTGATGTCGACGCCCGGCGCGTTCGTCGAGTTCGAACGGCAGGGCGGACTGGCCGGGGACGGCCGGTGCAAGGCGTTCTCCGACGACGCGGACGGTACGGGCTGGGGTGAAGGCGCCGGCGTGCTGGTGCTGGAACGTCTCTCCGAAGCGCGCCGCAACGGCCATCGGGTGCTGGCCGTGGTGAAGGGGTCCGCCGTCAATCAGGACGGTGCGTCCAACGGGCTGACCGCCCCGAACGGGCCCTCCCAGCAGCGCG
>KI547041.1:142413-143676 GCA_000497405.1 Streptomycetaceae bacterium MP113-05
GGGACGTGCAGGCGCTCTCGGTGCTGCGCCGGGATCGTTCCGAGCCGGACTCGGCGGTCACGGCTCTGGCCCGCCTGTGGACGCAGGGCGGCACCGTCGACTGGGCGGCGTTCTTCGCCCCGGCCGGCGCCGCGACCGTCGACCTGCCCACCTACGCCTTCCAGCACCAACGCTACTGGCCCACCGCACGACTGTCCGCCGGTGCCCAGCCGCTCGGTTCGTCACGCGCCGGGCACCCGTTCCTCCAGGCCGTGATCACGCTCGCCGGACGCAGCGACGTGCTGATGCTGGGCGGCATGTCGGCGCAGAGCCACCCATGGCTCGCCGACCATCAGGTCGCCGGCCAACTGGTCTTTCCCGGCACCGGCTTCGTCGAACTCGCGCTGTGCGCGGGCGACCGGGTGGGGTGTGAGCAGGTCGACGAACTGACCATCACCGCACCGCTGGTGATCCCGCCCAGCGGCCTCGTCCACCTGCAACTGCTGGTCGGACCGCCGGACACGACGGGTTGCCGCTCGCTCCAGGTGTCCTCCCGCCGTGACGACGACCCGGCCGGGCAGTGGACGGAGAACGCGTCCGGCGTGCTCGCTCCCGCCACCGCAGAGACGTCCGAGGACGACTCCGGCGACCTCACCGAGTGGCCGCCGTCCGACGCCGAGGCCCTGGACGCCACCGGCCTGTACGCGGGACTCCACGACCTCGGCCTGCAGTACGGGCCCACGTTCCGCGGCCTCGAACGGGCCTGGCGCCGCGACGACGAACTGTTCGTCGAGGTGCTGCTGCCGCGTCCCTCCGGGGGGCAGCAGTCCGAGGCGGAGCCCTTCCACCTGCACCCCGCCGCTCTGGACGCGGTGCTGCACTCGATGGCCCTCGACACCGGCAGCGGCGACACGTCCTCCGCCGACGGTGAGGCCACCCCGGGCCGGCTGCCGTTCTCGTGGAGCGGCGTCACCCTGCACGCCGAGGGCGCCACCGCCCTGCGCGCCCGGCTGCGCGTCACCGGCCCCGAGAGCCTCACCCTGCGGGTCGCCGACGTGTCCGGGCGTGCCGTCGCAGACGTGGAGTCGCTGACGTTGCGCCCGATGGCGGTGGACGCCCTCACCGGCGGCCCCGACGGCCCGGCCGGAGCTGCGCCGCCCGACGCGCTGTTCCGTCTCGACTGGACGCGGACCACCGCGCACTCGGCGGAGGACGACCCTCCCAGCTGCGCCGTGCTCGGCGCCGACGACACGACACGCACCCTGACTCCCGGCCCCCGCCACT
>KI547041.1:143686-144534 GCA_000497405.1 Streptomycetaceae bacterium MP113-05
CTTCCTCGCCGGCGAGCTGTACGGCGAGCCGCGGGCGGCCGAGCCGGACCCCGCCGCCCCCGCGACGGCACCGCGGGAAGCGGTGGCCGACGACCCCGTGGTGATCGTCGCCGTCGGCTGCCGGTACCCCGGCGGTGTCGCCTCCGCCGAGGACCTCTGGCGGGTGGTCGTCGACGAGGCCGACGTGATGGGTGCGTTCCCCCCGGACCGTGGCTGGGACCTGGACGACCTCTTCGACACCGACCCGGACAGCGCCGGCAAGTCCTACGCCCCGGCCGGCGGTTTCCTGTACGACGCGGCCGAGTTCGACGCCCCGCACTTCGGTATCAGTCCGCGCGAGGCGTTGGCGATGGACCCGCAGCAGCGGCTGCTGCTCGAGTGCTCGTGGGAGACGTTCGAACGGGCCGGAATCGACCCGACGTCGCTGAAGGGCAGCCGCACCGGTGTGTTCGCCGGAGTGATGTTCGGCGACTACGGCACCCGGCTGCACCAGCGGCTCCCGGACGGCGTGGAGGGCTACCTCGGCAACGGAAGCGCGGGCAGCGTGGCGTCCGGGCGCATCGCGTACACCTTCGGGCTGGAGGGCCCCGCCATCACGGTGGACACCGCCTGCTCGTCCTCGCTGGTCGCCCTTCACCTCGCCGCCCGGTCGATACGTTCCCACGAGTGCGACATGGCGCTCGCGGGCGGCGTCACCGTGATGGCCACGCCCTCGCCGTTCGTCGAGTTCAGCCGCCAGCGGGCGCTGTCCCCAGCCGGACGCTGCAAGGCGTTCTCCTCCACGGCGGACGGCACCGCCTTCGGTGAGGGGGCGGGCCTGCTGCTGCTGGAACGGCTCTCCGACGCCC
>KI547041.1:145860-149765 GCA_000497405.1 Streptomycetaceae bacterium MP113-05
TCTCCGACCACCTGCTGGAGAAGCTGCTCGGCGCCGACGCCGCAGCCGCGCCGTCCGGACGGGATACCCGCCGGAACCGGCGCGCCCGCGAGGACGACCCGGTCGTCATCGTCGGCATGGCCTGCCGCTACCCGGGCGGCGTGCGCGGCCCCGACGACCTGTGGCGGCTGGTCAGCACCGGCGCCGACGGCGTCACCCCGTTCCCCGACGACCGCGGCTGGGACCTGGACCGGCTCTTCGCCGACGACCCCGCGGCCGGCGGCGCCACCTACGTCCGCGAAGGCGGTTTCCTCCACGACGCCGCCGACTTCGATGCCGCGTTCTTCGGTATCTCCCCCCGCGAGGCCCTCGTCATGGACCCGCAGCAGCGGCTGCTGCTGGAGACCTCCTGGGAGGCCGTCGAGACCGCCGGCATCGACCCCGCCGACCTCAGGGGCGGTCGCACCGGCGTGTTCGCCGGCGTGATGTACCACGACTACCTGTCGAGGCTGCAGACCGTGCCCGAGGGGGCCGAGGGCTTCCTCGGCACCGGCTCGGCAGGCAGCGTCGTCACCGGCCGCGTCGCCTACCTGCTCGGCCTTGAAGGACCCGCCGTCACCATCGACACCGCCTGTTCGTCCTCGCTGGTCGCCCTGCACATGGCGGCGCAGGCGCTGCGCGAGGGCGAGTGCGACACCGCGCTCGCCGGCGGCGTCACCGTGATGGCCACCCCGGGCACGTTCATCGACTTCAGCGCCCAGCGCGGCCTCGCGGCCGACGGCCGGTGCAAGTCGTTCGCGACCGCCGCCGACGGCACCGGCTGGGGCGAGGGCGTCGGCATGCTGCTACTGGAACGGCTCTCCGACGCCCGCGACAAGGGCCACCCGGTGCTGGCCGTCGTGCGCGGCTCCGCCGTCAACCAGGACGGCGCCTCCAACGGCCTCACCGTCCCCAACGGCCCCTCCCAGCAACGCGTCATCCGGCAGGCGCTCGCCGACGCGCGCGTCACCGCCGACGACGTGGACGCCGTGGCGCACGGTACCGGCACCACCCTCGGCGACCCCATCGAGGCGCAGGCAGTGGTCGCCACGTACGGGCGCGACCGGGACGGCGAACGGCCCCTGTGGCTCGGCTCGCTGAAGTCCAACATCGGCCACACGCAGGCCGCTGCAGGCGTGGCGGGCGTCATCAAGATGGTCATGGCCATGCGGCACGGGCTGCTGCCGCGCACCCTGCACATCGAGGAACCCACCCCGCACGTCGACTGGTCCGCCGGCGCGGTGCGGGTGCTCGCCGAGGCACTGCCCTGGCCGGACGAGGACCGCCCCCGACGGGCCGGCGTCTCGTCCTTCGGCGTCAGCGGCACCAACGCACACGTGGTGCTGGAACAGGCGCCCGCCGACGGACCCGCCCCCGTCCGGGCCAAGGACGCCCCGCCCGCCCCGTGGGTCGTCTCCGCCCGTACCGAGGCCGCGCTCCACACCCAGCTGGACCGGTTGCGCGCCGCCACGCCCGGCCTCGACCCGTACGACGTCGCCCACACGCTGGCGACCGGGCGTGCCCACCTGGAGCACCGGGCCGTCGTCGTCGGAGGCGACCTGGACCGGGTACGCACCGGCCGCGCACTCGACGGCGGGCTCGCCTTCCTCTTCACCGGCCAGGGCGCACAGCGTCCCGGCATGGGCCGGGAACTCTACGAGAGACACCGGGCGTTCGCCGACGCCTTCGACCAGGTGTGCGCCGCCCTGGACACGAAGCTGGAACGTCCGGTGCGGGAGGTGATCCTGGACCGGCCGGAGCTGCTGCACCGCACCGCCTACACCCAGCCGGCGCTGTTCGCCCTGGAGACGGCGCTCTTCCACCTGTTCGCCTCCTGGGGCGTCCGGCCGGACGCCGTGTGCGGACACTCCGTCGGCGAACTCACCGCCGCCCACGTCGCCGGTGTGCTCTCGCTCGACGATGCTGCCACCCTGGTCGTCGAACGCGGCCGGCTGATGGAGGCGTTGCCCGGTGGCGGCGCCATGGTCTCGCTGCGGGCGTCCGAGGCGGAGGTGCGCGTGCTGCTCGCCGAGGGCGTCGACGTCGCCGCCGTGAACGGACCGGAGTCCGTGGTCGTTTCCGGGACCGAGGCCGAGGTGCTGCGGGTGACCGGCCACATCGCCGTCACCGGACGGCAGGTGAAGCGTCTGACGGTCTCGCACGCCTTCCACTCGGCCCTGATGGAGCCGATGCTGGCCGACTTCCGCAAGGTCGCGGACGGCCTCACCTACCGCAGGCCGCACGTTCCCATGGTCTCCAACGTCACCGGCCGCCTCGCCGACCCCGACGAGATCCGCACCGCCGACTACTGGGTGCGGCACGTCCGGGAGGCCGTCCGGTTCGCCGACGGCGTGGGCGCCCTGTACGAGACCGGCGTGCGCACCTTCCTCGAACTCGGGCCGGACGGCGTCCTCACCGCCATGGCGGAGGACTGCCTCGCAGACCTCGCCGCCCCGGACGAGACGGCCTGCGTCGCCGCACAGCGCCGCACACTGCCCGAGGCCGAGGTCGCCGCGGACGCGCTGGCGCGGCTCCACACCGCAGGCGCAGACCCCGACTGGACGGTGTATTTCGCCGGCGCCGGTGCCCGCCGCGTCGACCTGCCCACGTACGCCTTCCAGCGGCAGCCGTACTGGCTGCAGCCCGCGAACACGGCCCAGGACCCGGCCGCGCTCGGCCAACGGCCGGCCGCACACGCCCTGCTCGGCGCCACCGTGCGCCTCGCCGACGGCGACGAGGTACTGCTCACCGGGCGCCTCTCAGTCCGCGAACAGCCCTGGCTCGCCGACCACGTGATCGGCGGCACCGCGCTCTTCCCCGGCACCGGCTTCGTCGAACTGGCGATCAGGGCCGGGGACGAGGTCGGTCACCCGGTGCTGGACGAACTGGTCGTCGAGGCGCCGTTGCCGCTACCGGAGCACGGCGGAGTCCGCGTGCAGGTCCGTGTCGGCGAGCCGGACGGTACCGGTCGCCGGCCGGTGGACGTCCACGCCACCCCGGAGGGCGACGACGCTGCATCCGAGGCGGAGACCCGCTGGACGCGGCACGCCTGCGGATTCCTCGCCCAGGAGCCCGCACCGGGCCCGGCCGCGGGGCCCGACGGCGCGCCCGATGCGACGGCCGGCGGGATACGGCCCGAGCTGAGCACGTGGCCGCCGTCCGGTGCCGAACCCGTGCCGCTGGAAGGCGTCTACGAACGGCTGGCCGAGGGCGGGCACGGCTACGGGCCGGCCTTCCAGGGCCTGCGCGCCATGTGGCGGCGCGACGGCGATCTCCTCGCCGAGGTCGAACTCCCCGGTGACACACACGGATTCGGCATCCACCCCGCACTGCTGGATGCGGCGCTGCACGCCGACGTGGTGCAGGGCGCCGACACTGCGGACCCGGCCGCGCCCGGCGCGATGCGGCTGCCGTTCTCCTGGCACGAGGTGCGCCTCGCCGCCACCGGGGCCACCCGCCTGCGGGTACTGCTCCGGCCCGGCACCGACGGCGAACTCGCCGTGCACGCGGCCGACGAGACCGGCGCCCCCGTCATCGACATCGCGTCCCTGCGTACCCGCCCGGTCGTGTCCGGCGGTGAGGCCGCCGGCGGAACGGTCGTACGGGACGCCCTGTTCCGCATCGACTGGACGTCCGTGCCCGCGCCCTCCCACGTGCCCGGAAGACGCTGGGCCGTACTGGACGGCGCCGGCCCCGCGCCCGGCGCTGCAGGCGCGCTGGTCCCGGCGTACCGGGACGCCGCCTCGCTGGCCGCCGCCGATCGCGACGGCGCCCCGGTGCCCGACCTGGTGCTGCTGCCCTGCACCCGGCCCGAGGACGCCCCGGACGTTCCGCCCGCGGAGGCCGTGCACCACTCCGTGGCCCTGGTGCTGCGGCGGCTGCCGGGG
>KI547041.1:149785-151727 GCA_000497405.1 Streptomycetaceae bacterium MP113-05
GATCGCCACCCGTGGCGCGGTCGCCGCCCCCGACGGGAGCACCGGCCGCGAAACCGTCACCGACCTGGTGCACGCCGCGGTGTGGGGGCTGGTCCGCTCCGCGCAGACCGAGCACCCCGGCCGCATCGTGCTCGCCGACCTCGACCCGGGGTCCGCCGACCGTACGGGTGCCGCCGACTGGCGGTCCCTGACCGCAGCCGTGGAGTCCGGCGAGGATCAGTTCGCGGTGCGCGGCGGATCGGTGCTGGTGCCGCGTCTCGCACGTACCACGGCGACCGCCGCCCGGGAACCGGTCCGCACGTTCGACCCGGAGGGTGTGGTGCTGGTCACCGGTGGCACCGGAATGCTGGGCCGGGCCGTCGCCCGGCACCTCGCGGCCGAGCGCGGCGTCCGCCACCTGCTGCTGATCAGCCGCAGCGGCGCATCCGCCACCGGCGCCGCCGGTCTGGTGGCCGAACTCGCCGAGTACGGCGCCGAAACGCGGATCGAAGCCTGCGACGCCGCGGACCCGGATGCGCTCGCCACACTGCTGCACGGCCTCGACCGGCCGCTCACCGGCGTGGTGCACACCGCGGGCGTGCTGGACGACGGAACAGTCGAGACGCTCACTCCGCGGCACCTGGAGGCGGTGCTGCGACCGAAGGCTGACGCGGTGCTGAACCTGCACGGCCTGACCCGGGGGACGGACCTGGCCGAGTTCGTGGTGTTCTCCTCCGTCGCCGGAGTCCTCGGTGGCCCGGGGCAGGCCAACTACGCCGCCGCCAACGCCTTCCTGGACGCGGTGATGCAGCACCGCCGCGCCACCGGACTGCCCGCCACCTCACTCGTCTGGGGTCTGTGGGAACAGCTGGACGGAGAGAGCGCGGGAGGCATGACCGCCGCCCTGACCGCCGCCGACCGCACCCGCATGTCCCGCGACGGCATGCGACCGCTCACCACACGCGAGGGTCTGGCCCTGCTCGACGCCGCGGCCCGACAGGAGGAGGCCGTACTGGTCCCGGCGAAACTGGACCTGGCCGCACTGCGTGACGGGTCCGGACCGGTGCCGCCGCTGCTCCGCGGACTGGTCCGTCCCCCCGTGCGGCGTGTGGCGGCGTCCGCCTCGAACGGAACGGGGCCGGACGTGCGGCAGCGCCTCGCGGCCCTTCCCCGGCCGGAACGCGAACCCGTGCTGCTGGACCTGGTGCGCGCCGAGGTCGCCGCGGTGCTCGGCTTCGCCGGGCCCGGCGACGTGGCGCCCACCCAGAGTCTCGGCGAGGCGGGGTTCGACTCGCTCACCGCCGTGGAGCTGCGCAACCGGCTGGGCTTCGCCACCGGCCTGCGCCTGTCGACCACGCTGGTCTTCGACCACCCCACGCCCACCGCGCTCGCAGCTCACCTGGACGGGCGGCTCGCGGAGGAGACCACCCGGCCCGCACCGGCCGAACACGACGGGTCGTCCTCCGCGGAAGACTCCGGGCCCACGCTGAGCGCGTTGTTCCGCGACGCCTGCCGGGACGGCCGGGCGCGGCAGGGCTTCGCCTTCCTGGACGGTGCGGCTCGGCTGCGGCCGGTCTTCGGTGCACCCGGCGGGTTCGGTCGCGAACTGCGTGCCACCGCACTGGCCTCCGCGCCGGACGTGTCGCACGCCCCGGGCACGCCCGGCGCCGCGCGTGCCCGCCCGGCGCTGGTGTGCCTCAGCTCCTACGTCGCGCTCGGCGGCGTGCACGAGTACACCAGGTTCGCCGCGCAGTTCCGCCACGAACGCGGCGTCCACGCGCTGCCCAATCCCGGGTTCGCGCCGGACGACCCGCTGCCGGACTCCGCCGACGTCGTGATGGACCTGCACACCGAGGCCGTGCTGCGCGAGACCCGGGGCACCCCCTACGTCCTGCTCGGCTTCTCCTCCGGAGGGGTGCTGGCCCACGCGACGGCCGCCCGGCTGACGGCGGGCGGCCCCCCC
>KI547041.1:151737-153353 GCA_000497405.1 Streptomycetaceae bacterium MP113-05
GGCCCGCCGCAGCCGCACGCCGTGCTCGAACACCGCGGCGACCGCCTGCGGCACTGCCGCCGGGGAGTCGACGAACACCACGGGAAACGGGTACTGCAGGGCGTTCATCACCGGTGACGGGCCGATGACGAGGCCGAGTTGAGCGTTGTGGCGGCGCATCTCGCTCGTCAGGTGCGGCACGCTCACGGGTCTGGAGACGTTCGACACGAACATCTCGCGGACCTCGTCCGGGGTGGTCACGGTCTTCTGTTCCAGACACGAGCACAGCGTGATGCGGGGCGCCGTGAACGGCACCTTCTCGATGGTCGGGCGCCCGGCCTCGGCGGCCTCCTCCCGCAGCGGGCTGTGCACGGCGTGGTCGGCGTTCTCCGTGACGTTGACGACGCCCTCGGGCTCGCCGGCGGCGAGCTTCTCCAGCGCGTCCCGGTATCCGCTGAGCAGGACGATGCGGATGTTCCCGTTCGCGTCGTAGCCGAAGTCCGCGCCCATGTAGACGCCTTCGCGGGACTCGCCGTAGTAGTGCTCCGAGTCGTAGTCCGGAAGCAGGTAGGCCGCCGCGATGCCTTCCGTGCGCTCCGAGCCGTGGGCCCGCGGACGGTGCTCGCCACGGGTGAGCATCTCCAGCAGGTCCCTGCGCCTGACGGCGCCCGCCACGGAGCTGGCCACCAGGCCGCCGAGGCTGAGGCCGCCCGCCATCTCGGGGTGCAGGCCCTTCTCGACCAGGGCGTCCTGGATGCCCAGTTGGGCAGCGGCCAGGGCGACCGACACCACGCGGATGCGCTCCGTCTCGTCCTTGTACTCCCCGTTCTGCTTGAGCAGCGGCTCGACCGCTGTTCCGGTCACCTCCGACGCGAACCGGAACGACTCCCGCACCGCGGGATACGCCTCGTAGAACTGGATGACACCGTCCGGGTCGTACTGGAAAAGGTTCGTGCCGAAGATGGACGCGAGAGCCACGGGTCACCTCGTCGATGGTGGAGCAGAACAGGGCGTATACGCGTTGGGCCATGCTACGGAGGAGAGTCGAGTGACATACCTAGTGCGGGTGGTGAAAGTCCCGCAGACGGGACTTCTGCGACACGCTCCGGTCGGGGTGTGCGCCGGTCACGGGTGGCTCCCGGGCCGTACGGAGTGGTCGTTAGAGTGCGCTCATGCCCATCGGTTACCTGGTTACGGCGGTCTTCGTCGCGTGTTGCGCGTTGTTCTCCCTGTCCCCGGTGCGCAGACCGTGGCAGGTCGGCGCCGCGAGCTACTACTTCGGCCTGGTCTTCAACGAGGCGCCCTTCCTCGCCTGCTACTGGCTGGTGGCGTCCTCGCTGCTGGCGGCTGCGCAGGGCGACCTGGACTCCCCGGTGGGCCTCGCGGCCCTCGCCCTCTCCGCCTCGGCGACCGCCGGGTTCGCCGTCGTCGTGGCGCGGGCGCTGCCCGCACGCGGGCGGGTGGAGCAGGCGCTGGCCTCCGCGCTCGGGGCACACTGGCGGGACACGCTGCCCGAGGGCCTGCGCGGTTCCCTGCGTGGCCGGCGCCCGTGGGCACGCATCCTGTTCTTCCCCTTCCCGCACAGGGGACGCGGCGTGGAACGGCTGGCTGACCTCTCCTACGGCGGGGGGGGGGGG
>KI547041.1:153796-163767 GCA_000497405.1 Streptomycetaceae bacterium MP113-05
GTGAACGCGCCGGTGCTCGTCTACCTGCACGGCGGGCGTTTCGTCAGCGGCCGCAAGAGCCGTGAGGCGCTGCCCGTGCTCCACCGGCTGGCCCGCCAGGGGTGGTTGTGCGTCAGTGCGAACTACCGGCTCAGTCCGGACGCCGTGTTTCCCGGACACCTGGTCGATCTGAAGAAGGTCATCGCATGGGTACGGGAAGAGGGCCACGCGTACGGGGCCGACCCGTCGACGGTGTTCGTGGCGGGCAGTTCGGCGGGCGGGCACCTCGCCTCGTTCGCCGGACTGACGCCGGGCGACCCGGTCTACCAGCCCGGTTTCGAGTCCGTGGACACCTCGGTGACCGGCGTGATCTCGTTGTACGGCTGGTACGGGGACGTGAACGCCGGTGAACAGGTCGCGTCGTCCCCGCACGACGTCCTGCGGGAGGACGCCCCGCCGTTCTTCGTGACGCACGGCGACCGGGACTCGCTGGTCCATGTGGAGGGCGCACGGCTCTTCGTACGCCGGCTGCGGGAGGTGTCGCGGCGTCCGGTGGTCTATGCGGAGCTGCCCGGGGCGCACCACGCCTTCGACCTCTTGCACTCGCTGCGGTGCGAAGCGGTGGTGGACGGCATCGAGTCGTTCGCCGCCTGGGTGCGTGCACGGAGCGAAGGTTGACGGTGGCCGCCCCGCGACGAGCGTCTCGTCACGGGGCCTCCAGCGGGTGGGATCGACTCCTTGCCCGTCAGCTTCGTGCGACGGCGTTATGCAGTGCGTCCACGACCGTGTCGACGGCACGGTGGGACAGGTGGGGGCCGATGGGCAGGCTCAGGACTTCGTCGGCGAGCCGTTCCGCCTGCGGAAGCCCGCCGGCCGGAACCGGGACGTCCCGGGCCGCGTAGACCGGAGTGTGGTGCACCGCCACCGGGTAGTGCACCCGGGTCTCCACCCCGGCTTCGGAGAGCCGTAGCCGCACCCCTTCCCGGTCGGTCACCCGGACCACGTACTGGTGCCACACGGGGTCCGCCCACGGCGCCTGGCCTGGGGTGACCACCTCGGTGAGGCCGGTCAGGCCGGACGTGTAGCGCGCGGCGGTGGCCCGGCGGCGCTCGTTCCAGTCGTCCAGGTGGGTGAGCTTCACCCGCAGGGCGGCGGCCTGCACCTCGTCCAGCCGCGAGTTGGTGCCGCGCACCTGGTGGTCGTACCCCTCGCGGGCCCCGTAGTTGCGCTGCAGCCGCATCCGGCGCATCAGTTTGGCGTCATCGGTGACGACGGCGCCGCCGTCACCCAGGCCCCCGAGGTTCTTCCCGGGGTAGAAGCTGAACGCCACCGTGTTGCCGCTGCCCACCCGGCGGCCGTGGTGCCGGGCGCCGTGCGCCTGGGCCGCGTCCTCGACGACGGCGAGACCGTGCCGCTCGGCGACCCGGCCCACGGCGTCGAGATCGACGGGATGCCCGTACAGGTGCACGGGAACGATCGCACGGGTCCGGTCCGTGACGGCTGCCGACAGACCGCCGGCGTCGAGCAGGAAGCCGTCCTGCCGCGGTTCCACCGGAACCGGCGTGGCACCGGTCGCGGACACGGCGAGCCAGGTGGCGATGAAGGTGTGCGAGGGAACCAGCACCTCGTCGCCCGGTCCCACACCGTGCGCGCGCAGGGCGAGCTCCAGCGCGGTGAGCCCGCTGCCGGTGCCCACGCAGTACACGTTCTCGCAGTAGTCGGCGAACTCCGCTTCGAATGCTTCGAGTTCGGGGCCGAGCGTGTACCAGCCGGAGCGCGAGACCCGCAGTACCGCCGCGTCGATGTCCTCCTGCAGCCCGTCCTGTGCGTGCAGCGCCCGGACTTCGAAGAAGGGCACGCGGCTCACGCCTGCTCCCGGGCGTCCTTCAGGAAGGTGTCGTAGTCGCGGTAGTAGTCCGCCTCGTCGTAGTGCTCGGAGGCCAGTACCAGGCAGACGGCGCCTTCGGAGAAGTCCTTGAGGTCACGCCACACCAGCGGGCCGACGTAGAGACCGGTGCCGGGGTCGTCCAGCCGGTACTCGTGGCTCTGGTGGCCGTCGTCCACGGAGATGGTGAAGCTGCCGTGCGCCGCGATGAAGAACTGCTCCAGCGCCCGGTGGGCGTGAGCGCCCCTGGAGGTTCCGGGCACCAGGTCGTGCAGGTAGTAGACCCGCCGTACCGGAAAGCCGGCCGTCCACTCCGACTCGACGATCGACAGCGAACCGCGCTCGTCGTTGTGCTGTTCCAGGTCGATCAGCCGGCAGGGACTGACCTTTCCGACGGACGTACCGGTGGTGCTCACCACTGTGCTTGCCTCTCCTCGCTCCGACTCGTCTCTGCGTGGGGCTGGACGGGACCGGATCACGCGGGTTCGGGTTGTCCCACGATGTCCGGGGCTCCGTCCCGGCGTCTTCGGGAGACCTCGGCACCGACGTCCACGGCGGTGCGGACGACGTCGCAGATCACCGCGACGTCCTCGGTGGAGACGCCCGGCCCGGTGGGCAGGGCCAGCAGTTGCCGGGACAGCGCCTCGGCGGCGGGCAGCGAGGATGCGGAACCCGAGGCCGTGTACGGCTTCATCAGGTGGACGGGTTCGAAGAAGTACGGCTTGGCGAGGATGTTCTCCGCGCACAGCACCGTCAGCAGCAGGTCCCGGTCCAGTCCGGCGTGTTGCGGTTCGACGGTGATCATGAAGTAGTGGTGGTTGTTCCGGTGCCGGCGGTCGTAGTCCAGCGGTGTGACGCCGGGTACGTCGGCGAGGGAGGCCAGATAGGCCTCGTGGACGGTCCGGTTGTGCACGACCGTGTCGTCGAGGGCCTCCAGGGACGTGAGTCCCATGGCGGCGGACGCCTCGCTCATCTTGCCGTTGGTGCCGGCGACGCTGACGGTGCCGTCCTCGGCGAAGCCGAAGTTGCGTGCGAGGCGGAGGCGTTCGGCGAGGGCGTCGTCATCGGTGACCACGGCGCCCCCCTCGAAGCTGTTGACGACCTTCGTGGCGTGGAAGCTGAACACCTCGGCGTCGCCGAGGCTCCCGACGGGCCGGTCCAGGTACGTGCACCCCAGCGCGGGCGCGGCGTCGAAGTAGAGCCGGACTCCCGCCTTCTCGGAGATCTTCTCCAGATGCGGTACGTCGCACGGTTGACCCCACAGGTGGACGCCGAGGATCGCCCGGGTGCGCGGCGTCAGCCGCGCCTCCACGTCCTCGGGGTCGATCAGGCCGGTGACCGGGTCCACGTCACAGAAGACCGGCCGCAGGCCGCGCCACGCCACGGCGTGTGCCGTCGCGGGGAAGGTGAGAGCGGGGACGATGACCTCGTCGCCCGGCTCACCTCCGGTCGCCTCGTCGCCGACCAGCATCTGCAGTGCCACCGTCGCGTTGCACAGCGACACGCAGTGCCGGGTGCCCGCCGCCTCGGCGACCCGCACCTCGAACTCGTGCACCAGCGGACCCATGTTGGACAGCCACTCGTTGTCCAGCGCGCGGTTGAGCCGTTCCAGGAAACGCTCCCGCACGCCCTGGTTCGGCCTGCCCACCCGGCGGTTGAGGGTGAACGCAGACGGCCCTCCGAAGAGTGCCAGGTCGTCGATGCCGGACTTCGGCCGGCCCCCGTCGCTCATGTCAGATCCGTCTCCGGTACGCCCGGAGCGCCAGCGGTGCGAACACGCACGTCAGGCCCACGCACCAGCCGAGCATCCACCACACCGAATTGCCCAGGGGCCCGCCGGAGATGAGACCGCGCATCGCGGTCGCCGCGTGCGAGATGGGGTTGATCTCCGCCCATGCCTCCAGCCAGCCGGGCATGGTGCCGGTCTCCACGTACACGTTGCTGCCGAAGGTGAGCGGGAAGAGGAGTACGCCGCTGAAGAGGTAGACCGTCGCCGCCGACTTGGAGATCAGTCCGACCAGCATCGACAGCCAGGACAACCCGCTGGCGAAGAGCGCCGCCAGCAGGAGCGCGCCCATGGCCTGGAGGAAGCCGGTCTTCACCTCGAAGCCCTGCAGCGCCCCGATGACCAGCAGCGTCACCAGACCCGCAGCGACGCGGACCATGGTGCCCAGCAGGTGGCCCACCAAGGGTGCGATGCGCGCGATGGGAAGGCTGCGCAGCCGGTCGAAGACGCCGTTGGCGATGTCCTGGTTGAGGCCCGAGCCGGTGGCCAGGGTGGCGAAGACCGCCTGCTGCACGATGAGGCCGGGCAGCGTGTACTGCAGGTAGCTCTCGGTGTCCCCGGCGATGGCACCGCCGAAGACGTAGACCAGCAGGGCGATCATCATCAGCGGTTGCACGATGGTGAAGCCGACGATCTCGCCCGGGTTGGACTTCAGATGCAGCAGGTTGCGGCCGGCGAGTGTCATGCAGTGCCGGACGGTGGTGACCAGGCCGAGCCGGTTCTTCGGCGTCGGGTGGGTGGCGGTGGCGGCGCTCATGCTTCCCCTCGCTGCGTGTCCTCGGCGACCGGGGCCGCGGCGGCCTCGTCGCTGGCGGTGGTGTCCCCGGCCGACGGGCCGCGGGCGGTGCGCTCCGCTTCCTCGCGGCCCTTCCCGGTGAGGGAGAGGAAGACCTCGTCCAGGCTGGGCTGCCGCAGTGCGAGTTCGCTCACCTCGATGCCTGCCTGGTCCAGCCGGCGCAGCACCATGCCGGGCAGGGCCGTGTCGTTGACCCGCACCAGGAGGCGCTTGCCGTCGGCTACGGGACGCCCGCCGCTGAGATCCTCGACGATCTTCGAGGTCTCGCTGAGCCGGCTGCTGTCCGCCGGGACGATCTCCAGCGCCTGGCGGTCGGTCTTGGCCTTCAGCTCCTCGGAGGTGCCCCGGGCGATGACGACGCCTTCGTCGATCACCACGATGTCGTTGGCGAGGCGGTCGACCTCCTCCATGTACTGCGTGGTGAGCAGCACGGTGGAGCCGGCGGTCACCAGGTCCCGGACGATGTCCCACATCTCGAGGCGGCTCTCCGGGTCGAGACCGGTCGTCGGCTCGTCCAGGTACAGCACCGTCGGCTCGCCGACCAGGCTCACAGCAAGGTCCAGGCGGCGCTGCATTCCGCCCGAGTAGGTGACGGCCTTGCGTCCGCCCGCGTCCGACAGCCGGAACCTCTCCAGGAGGTCGTCCGCGCGCTTCTTCGCGGCAGGACGGGAGTGCCCCAGCAGGCGGGCCACCATGGTCAGATTCTGGTGCCCGGTGAGTTCCTTGTCGACCGCCGCGTACTGTCCGGTGAGCCCGATGACGCGACGTACCTCGTGCGGGTGGCGGGCGACGTCGTAGCCGCACACCTTGGCGGAGCCGCCGTCCGGCCGCAGCAGTGAGGCCAGGATGCGCACCGCGGTCGTCTTTCCCGCGCCGTTGGGGCCGAGTACACCCAGCACGCTGCCCTCACGGGCCTGCAGGTCGAGGCCGTTGAGGGCAGTCACGTCGCCGAATCGCTTGACGAGTTCCTGCGTCTCGATCGCGTAGGTCACGGCGCATCCACCTCGTCCGGCGAGGGCGCGGCGCTTCGGACGCTGAACCTCATGAGCTCTCCATCGCTAGTTGGCCGGCCCGGGGGTCCCAGGAGGGGGCTTCCGGCGCCGGGGGTTCCTTGAGCCAGCCGTCGATCACCAGGGCGGCGCGTGCCGGCCCGCCCTCGGCGACCAGCTGCATCCGCATCTGGGCGACGTTGCGCTGGACCTCGGGGTCGTCGGCGACCTCCTCCACCGCGGACCGGAGCTCCTCCGCGGTGACGGTTTCCCCGGGCAGCGCACAGCCGATGCCCAGTTCCTCCACCAGCCGGCCGTTGACCTTCTCCTCCGGCGAGTAGGGAATGATCACC
The DNA here is from genome assembly GCA_000497405.1 of Streptomycetaceae bacterium MP113-05. Classification (GTDB taxonomy): domain Bacteria; phylum Actinomycetota; class Actinomycetes; order Streptomycetales; family Streptomycetaceae; genus Streptomyces. The sequence continues at coordinate 159,585 of KI547041.1, forward strand.
AGCGGCTTTCCGTAGTAGAGGGCCTGCAGCATGGTGCTCATCCCCGCGTGGCACACGACGGCGTCCACCTGGGGCAGCACCGTGTGGAAGGGGATCCACTCGTGCATCTCCATGAACCCGGACTCCGGGGGCTCCGCGGGCAGGTTGCCCCGGCCCACTGCCACCACGGCGTGCCAGCCGCCGTCCGAGAAGGCCCGCTCGGCGGCCTGGAAGAAGTCCGGGTGGTCGTTGACCTCGGTGCCGAGCGTGATGAGGGCCGCGCGTTCGGCGGTTGGGGGGCGGCGCCATGCGCCGGTGTCGGGCAGCTCGGTCGCCAGGCTGTGACCGACGAACTCGAAGCGCTCGTCGAAGGTCTCCTGTGCCGGCTGCATCGCCCGGGGGAGCAGCACGATGTTGCGGTCGTCGTAGTTGGCCATGTACGACCACACCGACTCGGGGTCCGAACCCTCCTCGGCCAAATGCCGGGTCACCAGCTCGATGCACTCGTGGACGTGCTCCGTCGCCCCGTCGAACACCTCCAGGGCCAGCGAGTACTCCTCGTTGCTGGCGACGTACGGGAAGAGCTGGGCGGTGGGGCGGTTCCACCGCAGCGCCGCGGTGCGGGCGGTGAAGAAGCTCTCCAAGTCGTAGAGGAGCAGATCGGGTACGTCGTCCTCGAGCGCTTCCATCGTGCGCGGGAGGATCGTGTCCATCGACTCGCGCAGGAACTGCAGGCCCAGCGCGCCGATGTCCTCGCCGGTGACGGCCCCGCCACCGAGCCGTCCGCGGCACGAGAGGTAGGGCACCACCCGGGCGCCGGCGGCGACGGCCGGGCCGGCGAGCTTCTCGTCCAGGACGTAGGTCACCCGATGTCCCAGTGCGATCAGGCTGCGGGTCAGTTCCAGCGTCGGGTTCACGTGCCCGAAGCCGGGAAAGACGAAGATCGCGATGTGTTTCATCCCCCGCTCCTTTCTTTCAGCCGAGCGATGCGGCGGGCTCTCCGAGCCGTTCGCCGATGACGCGGAGCACCTCCGCGGCGTGCTCGACCAGGAAGAAGTGGCCGCCGGGGTACATCTGTAGGTCGAACTCGCCGCTGGTGTGGGTGCGCCAGGCCTCCACCTCCTCGCGGCTCGCCTTCGGGTCGTCCTCGCCGGACAGAACCGTGATCGGCGCTTCGACCCGCACGTCGGGCGGGCAGGTGTAGGTCTCCGCCGCGCGGTAGTCGTTGCGGATTGCGGGCAGCACCATGCGGAGCAGTTCCTCGTCGCCGAACACCCGCTGGTCGGTGCCGCTGAGCGTGCGCAGTTCGGCGATGATCCCGTCATCGTCCCGCTTGTGCACCTGCTCGTCGCGGTGCGTGGACGGCGCGCGGCGCCCGGACGCGAAGACCCGCAGCGGCCGGTTGCCGGTGCCCTCCAGCCGCAGCGCGACCTCGAAGGCCAGGGTGGCGCCCATGCTGTGCCCGAAGAGGGCGAACGGCCGGTCCACGGCGTCCCGCACCGCTGCGGCCACGCCGTCTGCCAGCGCCCCGATGCTGTCCAGCATCGGCTCGCGCCGCCGGTCCTGCCGCCCCGGGTACTGCACGGCGAGTACCTCGACGGACGGGTTCAGCGCCTGCGCCACGGGACGGTAGAAGGGGGCCGAACCGCCCGCGTGCGGCAGACAGATCAACTGGACGGCAGCCCCGTCGCTCGGAAAGAAGCGCCGAATCCACGTGTCGGTGTCGTTCATCCTTGCCTCTCTGGTCGCGGGCACGGACCAGCATGTCGGCTCTGACGTGCCGCGAGGCGGGCCGCCTGCGGTGATCTGAGTGAACCCCTAGAGAGAGAGCCGGTCTCCTGTGTCCCCTCCGGGGGCCGTGGTCATCTGGAATGCGCCTCAGGGCCGGAAACGGAGCGATCCGACGAACCTCACGAACCGGAGAGAGACTCCCATGCCGCCAACCGCCGGAACCGGCGTTCTCCGTCAGGAAGACCCCCGACCGACCGAGCGACTCGCTCAGTCGGCGCGCGCCGTCGACGGCGTCGCCACCGGCGCGGAGGAGTTCGCGAAGTGGTTCGCCGACCGGTGCGCGAGCCAGTCGCAGGACGTCACACCGATCCCGTTCCGGGACATGCGCAACTGGTCGTTCGCGCCGGAGACCGGAAACCTCGTGCACGACAGCGGGCGGTTCTTCTCGGTGGCCGGGCTGAACGTCCGCGTCGACCGGGGCCCGGTACGCGAGTGGTCCCAGCCGATCATCCTCCAGCAGGAGATCGGCCTGCTCGGCATCGCCGTCCGCGAGATCGACGGTGTGCTGCACCTGCTGATGCAGGCCAAGACCGAGCCGGGAAACCCGAACGGTGTGCAGCTCTCGCCCACCGTGCAGGCGACGAAGAGCAACTACACGGGTGTGCACCGCGGCCGGACCGTGGCCTACCTGGAGCACTTCGTGAACGTCGAGCCGCACCGGGTGATCGCGGATGTGCTGCAGTCCGAGCACGGCGCCTGGTTCTACCGCAAGCGGAACCGGAACATGGTGATCGAGGTCGGCCCCGAGGTGGAGGCCGGCGAGGACTTCTGCTGGCTGACCCTCGGGCAGGTGCAGGAGCAGCTGCGGATCGACCACCGCGTCAACATGGACGCCCGCACCGTGCTGTCCTGCCTGCCCGGCTCCGAGCTGGGCAGCGGCGTGCACACCGGCACCGAGCTGCTCAACTGGATCACCACCCACCAGGCGATGCCCGATGTGGAGACCGAGGTCGTGGGCCTGACCGGGCTGCCCGGCTGGCGGCGTACCGAGGACGCCGTCTCGCACGAGAGCGGTGCCTTCTTCAGCGTCCGCGGCGTGGACGTGGTGGCCAACAGCCGCGAGGTCGGCGGCTGGAGCCAGCCGCTGATCGAGCCGCACGGCGTCGGCGTGGTGTCCCTGCTGGTCAAACGGTTCGACGGGGTGCTGCATGCTCTGGTGCGGGCCCGCATGGAGCCCGGCTACATCGACGCCATCGAACTGGCGCCCACCGTGCAGGGCACGCCGGAGAACTACGCCGCCCTCCCCGAGGAGGAGCGGCGCCCTTTCCTGGACATCGAGCGGCGCCTCGCGCAGGACACCGTCCTCTTCGACGCGGAGATGTCCGAGGAGGGTGGACGCTTCTATCACTCGCGCAGTCGCTACACGATCATCGAGGTCGGCGCGGATCACCCGGACGAGGAGCCGCCCGGGTTCCGCTGGGTGACGGTGCCCCAGCTCAGCTGGCTGCTGCAGCACAGGCACTATCTCAACGTGCAGGCCCGCAGCCTGGTCGCGTGCCTGCGCGCCGTCACCGGCTGAACCGGCACCGAACGGGCGGCGAGGGCACCGGGTCCTCGCGTCCGGCGCCCCATTCCCCGCGGTTCGGACCCCACGCCGAGCTGCCCGCAAGATCGCTTCAGCAGGCGGGAGCAGTACGATCCATGGACCACTCGAGAGTCGACGACTCCCTCACCGCGTCCCCGCCGCCCAGCGAACGCCGGGACGAACCGGTGGCGATCGTCGGTCTGTCCTGCCTGCTCCCCGGGGCGCCTGACGCGGACGCCTTCTGGCGGCTGCTGAGCGAGGGGGAGTGCGCGGTCACCGAGGTTCCGGCAGGCCGCGAGCCGGCCGGCGGGCGCTGGGGTGCGTTCCTCGACGGCGTCGACCGCTTCGACGCCGCGTTCTTCGGGATCACGCCCCGTGAGGCCGCCGTCCTGGACCCGCAGCAGCGGCTCATGCTGGAGCTGACGTGGACGGCGCTGGAGGACGCCCGAACCCTTCCCGGCAGCCTGCGGGACAGTGCCACCGGCGTGTTCGTCGGTGCGATGCGCGACGACTACGCGGCACTGCTCGGACGGGCCGGGGCTGCCGCCGCCAACCACCACGCCATGACCGGTGTCAGCCGCGGCCTGATCGCCAACCGCGTCTCGCACTTCCTCGGCCTGCGCGGCCCGAGCATGGTCGTCGACGCCGGGCAGGCGTCCTCCCTCGTCGCGGTGCACAGTGCGGTGCGGAGCCTCCAGCGGGGTGAGAGCCGACTGGCGGTGGCCGGCGGCGTGAACCTGATGCTGGCCGCCGAGACCGCCGCCGTCGCCGAGGAGTTCGGCGGCCTGTCGCCCGACGGCCGCTGCCACACCTTCGACGCCCGCGCCAACGGCTTCGTCCGTGGTGAGGGCGGTGTCGTCCTCGTCCTCAAGCCGCTGTCCGACGCGG
>KI547041.1:163777-165919 GCA_000497405.1 Streptomycetaceae bacterium MP113-05
GTGATCCGCGGCGGTGCGGTGAACAACGACGGCGCCACCGACGGGCTGACCGTCCCCAGCAGGCAGGCGCAGGCAGCGGTGCTGCGGGAGGCGTACGCCGCCGCCGGACTGCCCCCGGGCGCCGCCCAGTACGTGGAACTGCACGGCACCGGCACGCCGGTCGGCGACCCGGTCGAGGCCGGCGCGCTCGGCGACGTGCTGGGCGGGGCCCGCGACGCCGCGCACCCCCTGCTGGTCGGCTCCGTGAAGACCAACCTCGGCCACCTGGAGAGCGCGGCAGGCGTCACCGGGCTGCTCAAGGTGCTGCTGGCCCTGCGGCACGGACGCATCCCGGCCAGCCTGCACTTCGAACGCGCCCACCCGGACGTGCCGCTGGAGGATCTGCACCTGCGGGTCACGGACCGCCCGACCGACTGGCCGGAGACGGACGGGCCCCGGGTCGCGGGAGTCTCAGCGTTCGGCATGGGCGGCACCAACTGCCACCTGGTGCTCTCCGAAGCACCCGGAACCGGCTCCGAGGCCGCTGCGGACGACGAGCCGGCCGAGTCCACCGTGGTGCCGTGGACGCTGTCCGCCCGGAGCGCCGCTGCGCTGCGCGGCCAGGCCTCCGCGCTGCGTCCCCTCGTACACGACGGTACGGGCCCGGCGGACGTCGGCTGGTCGCTGGCCACCACCCGCACCCCGTTCGAGTACCGCTCCGTGGTGACCGGCGGACACGCCGACGGGCTGGCGGCACTCGCCGCCGGCGACCCGGCCGGCAACGTGGTCTCCGGGGTCGCGGTGCCCGTGCGGAGGACCGTGTTCGTCTTCCCCGGCCAGGGCGCGCAGTGGGCCGGGATGGGCCGCGAACTGCTGAATTCCTCACCGGTGTTCGCGCAGCGCGTCGCCGACTGCGAACGGGCCATGGCCCCACTGGTCGACTGGTCGGTCACCGCCGTGCTGCGCGGCGACCCGAACGCGCCGTCATTGGAGCGGGTGGACGTGGTGCAGCCCGCGTCCTTCGTGATGATGGTGTCCCTCGCCGCGCTGTGGCGCTCGTACGGCGTGCAGCCGGCGGCCGTGGTGGGTCACTCGCAGGGCGAGATCGCCGCCGCCTGCGTCGCCGGGGCGCTCAGCCTGCGCGACGCAGCCCGGGTGGTGTGCCTGCGCAGCCGAGCCATCTCCGAACTGGCCGGCGACGGCGCCATGGCCTCCCTCGCACTGCCCGCCGAGGAGGCCGTGGCGCTGATCGAGCCGTGGGCGGACCGGGTGTCCGTGGCGGTCGTCAACGGCCCCTCGCAGGTGGTCGTGTCCGGCGAGCCGGACGCCGTCGGGCAGATCGTCACCCGGTGCGAGGAACGCGAGGTCCGCGCCCGCCGGATCGCGGTCGACTACGCCTCGCACTCCCCGGCGATGGACGTGCTGCGCGGCCGGCTCGCCGAGGAGCTGCACGGCATCATGCCGCAGGTCGGCGACGTGCCGCTGATGTCCTCCGTCACCGGTGACTGGGCCGGCCCGGCGTCCATGGACGCCGGCTACTGGTTCACCAACCTGCGTGAGCGGGTGCGGTTCGCCGACGCCGTGCGGAGGCTGGAGCAGGAAGGATTCGGCGTGTTCGTCGAGTCCTCGTCCCACCCGGTGCTGGCCGCCGCCGTGGAGGCCACCCTGGAGGCAGACGGCGCCGGACCGGACGTGGTGACCGGATCGCTGCGCCGCGACGACGGCGGCCTCGAACGGTTCACCGAAGGACTCGCCGAACTGTGGGTCAGGGGCGTGGACGTCGACTGGGCCGCCGCTTTCGCGGACGCCCGCCCCCGCGTCGTCGACCTGCCCGGCTACGCTTTCCAGCGGCGCCGTCACTGGTTCGACACGGCCACAGCGGAGGCCGACGACGAGAACGCCGGCACGGCCCTCGCCCGCCTCGCGGCGGCCGGCACGGAGGACCGCCCCCGGCTGCTGCAGGACGTGGTGCGCGCCCACGCCGCAGCCGTCCTCGGCCACGGCGACCCCGCGGCCGTCGCGTCCCGCACGACGTTCCGCGAGGCGGGATTCGACTCCCAGTCCTCGGTGCGGCTGCGCAACCGGCTCTGCGAGGCGCTGAACCTCACGCTGCCCAGCACCGTGCTGTTCGACCACCCCACCCCCGTCCGGCTGGCGGGCGAA
>KI547041.1:165929-168991 GCA_000497405.1 Streptomycetaceae bacterium MP113-05
ACTCCCGGCTGCCCTCCCACATCGCCGCACCCGCGCCGGCACCCGCAGCCGATGCCGCACCGGGGACGGACCTGGTGGGGACGGATGGCGACGCCTCCGCGCCCGACCCCGTCGTCGTCGTCGGCATGGGCTGCCGGCTCCCGGGCGGCGTCCGCAGCCCCGAGGACCTGTGGCAGCTGCTGCTCGCCGGCACCGACGCCGTCTCCGCGTTTCCCACCGACCGCGGCTGGGACCTGGACCGGCTGCTGGGCGACCCCACCCGCCCCGGCGGATCCACCGTCGGTGAGGGCGGATTCCTCTACGACGCCGGGGACTTCGACGCCGAGTTCTTCGGCATCAGCCCCCGCGAGGCCCTGGCGATGGACCCGCAGCAGCGGCTGCTGCTGGAGACCTCGTGGGAGGCCTTGGAGCGGGCCGGCATCGACCCGACGGGTCTGGCCGGCACCCGCACCGGCGTGTTCGTCGGCGCCATGGCACAGGAATACGGCCCGCGGCTGCACGAGGCGTCCGACGGCGTCGAAGGCTACGCGCTGACCGGCACCACCAACAGCGCCCTGTCCGGACGGATCAGCTACGTGCTCGGCCTCCAGGGCCCGGCCCTCACCGTCGACACCGCCTGCTCCGCCTCACTGGTCGCCCTGCACCTGGCCGTGCGTTCGCTGCGCAGCGGCGAGTGCTCGCTGGCGCTGGCCGGGGCGGCCACCGTGATGGCCCGGCCCGGCATCTTCGTGGAGTTCAGCCGGCAACGCGGCCTCGCCCCCGACGGCCGGTGCAAGGCCTTCTCCGACGACGCGGACGGCACCGGCTGGACCGAAGGCGTCGGCAGCCTGGTGCTGGAGCGTCTCTCCGACGCCCGCCGCAACGGCCACCGCGTGCTGGCCGTCCTCTCCGGCACCGCCGTCAACTCCGACGGCGCCAGCAACGGACTGACCGCGCCCAACGGCCCGTCCCAGCAGCTCGTCATCCGGCAGGCGCTCGCCGACGCCGGCGTCCGCCCCGACCAGATCGACGCCGTCGAGGCACACGGCACCGGCACCACCCTCGGCGACCCCATCGAGGCCTCCGCGCTGATCGACGTGTACGGCAACGGCCGCAGCGCCGAACGGCCGCTGTGGCTGGGCTCCCTGAAGTCGAACGTCGGCCACACCCAGGCCGCCGCCGGCCTGGCCGGAGTCATCAAGACGGTACTGGCCGTGCAGCACGGGCTGCTGCCCCGCACCCTGCACGCCGACCGGCCGTCCGGCCACGTGGACTGGTCCGGCGGTGTCCGCCTGCTCAGCGAGGCCGTGGCCTGGCCGGAGACCGGTGGGCCGCGCCGCGCCGGCGTGTCAGCCTTCGGCGTCAGCGGCACCAACGCGCACGTCGTTCTCACACAGGCTCCGCAGGAGCAGCCCGAAGAGCCGGCCGCGGAGCGCGCCGGCCACGAAGGCCCGCTGCCGTACGTGCTCTCCGCCCGCACCCCGGCCGCGCTGCGCGACCAGGCCCGGCGGCTGCGCGCGACCCTGCACCGCGACGGGGAGCTCCGCCCGGCCGACGTCGCGCACGCCCTCGCCACCGAACGCGCCCGCCTCCCGCACCGTGCGGTGATCGTCGCCGACGGCCGTTCCGTGCTCGACCCGGCTCTGGTCGCCCTCGCCGACGACGACGAGGCCGCCGGGCTGGTTCGCGGCGCCCCCGCAGGCGACGACCGGCCGGTGTTCCTGTTCCCCGGCCAGGGCGGCCAGTGGGACGGCATGGCCGTCGAACTCCTGGACACTTCACCGGTGTTCGCTGCCCGGATGGCCGAGTGCGAGGCAGCGATCGGCGAGTTCGCCGACTGGTCCCTGACGGGTGTGCTGCGCGGCGCCGACGGGGCGCCCGGCCTCGACCGCGTCGACGTCGTGCAGCCCGCGCTGTTCGCCGTCATGGTCTCCGTCGCCGAACTGTGGCGCTCCTACGGTGTGCGGCCGGCGGCCGTGGTGGGTCACTCGCAGGGCGAGATCGCCGCCGCCTGCGTCGCCGGTGCGCTCAGCCTGCGCGACGCCGCCCGCGTGGTGTGCCTGCGCAGCCGCGTCATCCTCGGCCTCGCGGGCCGGGGCACCATGGCATCCGTCTCGCAGCCCGCCACCCGCGTCGCGGAACTGATCGAACCGTGGGGCGAGCGCATCTCGGTCGCCGCCCACAACGGCCCGTCCACCGTCGTGCTCTCCGGCGAGACCGAGGCGGTCGCCGAACTCCTCGCCGAGTGCGAGCGGTTGGACGTGCACGCCCGTGCCATCCCCGTCGACTACGCCTCGCACTCGGCGTACGTCGAGTCGATCCGCGACGAACTGGCCGACCTGCTGGCTCCCGTCCGCCCGCGCACCGCCCGCGTGCCGTTCTACTCCACGGTCACCGCGAGCGTCCTGGACGGCCCCGAACTCACCGGCGACTACTGGTACCGCAACCTGCGCGGCACCGTCCGGTTCGAGGAGGTCACCCGGCTGCTCGCGGACGACGGACACCGCGTCTTCGTCGAGACCGGCCCGCACCCCACACTGGGCATCGCCGTCCAGCAGACCCTCGACGCGGCGGACGTCACCGACGGCGCGACGATCGGATCGCTGCGCCGCGACGAAGGCGGCCTCGACCGGTTCCTCACCGCCCTCGGCGACGCGCACTGCCACGGCCTGGAGCCGGACTGGTCCGCCGTCTTCGCCGGTCTCGACCCGGCCCGCGTCGACCTGCCCACCTATCCCTTCGAGCGGCACCGCTACTGGTGGGAGCCGCCCGCGGCACCGCCTGCCGGGCGCACCACCTCCGGGATGCAGCCGACCGGGGTGTCGGCATGGCGGTACGACGTCGCCTGGCGGCCGGTGCCCGAGGCCGGCCCGCAGGTGCTGTCGGGCAGCTGGCTGGTCGTCGGCGGTGAGACGGACACCCGCACGCGTGACCTCGCCCTCGCCGCCCTCCGACAGGCCGGCGCCGACGTCGTGCACTGCGCCCTCGCCGGCCCGGAGCCGGAGGCGCTCCTCACCGCGCTGGACGGACGGGACGTCACCGGCGGTGTGCTGTCCCTGCTCGCCCTGGACGACACCGCCGGC
>KI547041.1:169001-172940 GCA_000497405.1 Streptomycetaceae bacterium MP113-05
GCCTGGCCCGGTGGCTTGCTGAACGGGGCGCGGAGCGGGTGCTGCTGACCGGCCGCCGCGGCGAGACGGCGGAGTCGGCCGCGCTGGCCGCCGAACTCGCCGGATCCGGCACCGAGATCACCGCCGTCGCCTGCGACGCCACCGACCGCGAGACCCTCGCCGCCGTGCTGGACGGCATCGGCGACGACCGGCCGCTCACCGCCGTCTTCCATGCCGCCGGCGCCGTCGAACTCGGCCCGCTGCGCGACGCGGACCGCGGTGAACTCGACACCGTGCTCGGCGCCAAGGTGGGCGGCGCCCTACTCCTGGACGAACTGCTCGCCGGCGTACCGCTCGACGCGTTCGTGCTGTTCTCCTCCATCTCCGGTACCTGGGGCGTCGCCGACCACGGCACGTACGGCGCCGCCAACGCCGCCCTGGACGCCGTCGCCTCACGTCGCCGTGCCCGCGGCGAGCGTGCCACCGCCGTCGCCTGGGGCCCCTGGGGCGGCGGCGGAATGATCGACGAGAGCCTCTTCTCCGGCCTGGCCGCCACCGGCCTCCCCGTCCTCGATCCGGAACCCGCCCTGGACGCCCTGCAACTCGTCCTCGACCACGACGAGACGGCGCTCGCCGTCGCCGACGTCGACTGGGACCTGTTCGGGCCCGTCTTCACCACCTCCCGGCCCAGCCCGCTGCTGCGCGAACTCGTCACCTCGCCCGAAGCGGAGCAGGCCGGGGCCGGCGAGCCCGCCACCGCCCTGCGCACCCGGCTGGCGGGTCTGCCCGAGGACGAGCAGCGCGAGACCGTGCTGCACCTGGTGCGCGAGCACACCGCCAAGGTCCTCGGCCACCGCGGCGCCGGCGCCGTCGACCCCGAACGCGCCTTCAAGGACGCCGGTTTCGATTCGCTCACGGCCGTCGAGCTGCGCAACCGGCTCGCCAAGGCCACCGAACTCCGCCTCCCCACCACCCTCGTCTTCGACCATCCCGACCCTGCGCTGCTCGCCGCCCACCTGTGGCGGGAGACCTGCGGCGCCCCCGCCGCCGACGCGCACGCCGGAACCGCCGGCGACGACACGGCCCCGGCCGCCTCCGACGAACCGCTCGCCATCGTCGGCATGGCCTGCCGCCTCCCCGGCGGCGTCACCGGCCCGGACGACCTGTGGCAGCTGCTCAGGGACGGTCGCGAAGGCGTCGGCACGCTGCCCGGCGACCGAGGCTGGGACCTCGACTCGCTCTACGACCCCGACCCCGACCGGCACGGCACCAGCTACACCCGCAACGGCGGGTTCCTGCCCCGCGCCGGGGACTTCGACCACGAGTTCTTCGGCGTCTCCGGCCGTGAGGCGCTCGCCATGGACCCGCAGCAGCGGCTGCTGCTGGAGACCACCTGGGAGGCGTTCGAGCACGCCGGCATCGTGCCCGCGGACCTCAAGGGCAGCGAGGCCGGGGTCTTCGCCGGCGCGCTCACCCCCGACTACGGACAGCCGCACGGCATGCCCGCCGAACTCGAGGGCTACCACGTCACCGGCAGCGCCCCCAGCGTCGCCTCCGGCCGCCTCGCCTACACCTTCGGACTCACCGGCCCCGCGATCACCGTCGACACCGCCTGCTCCTCGTCCCTGGTGGCCCTGCACATGGCGGCGCAGTCGCTGCACTCCGGTGAATGCTCGCTCGCCGTGGTGGCCGGCGCGTCCGTGATGTCCACGCCCACTCCGATGGTCAGCTTCAGCCGGCAGCGCGCACTGTCCGGTGACGGTCGTTGCCGCTCCTTCGCCGAGGAGGCCGACGGCTTCGGCATGGCGGAGGGCGTCGGTGTGCTGCTGGTCCAGCGGCTCTCCGAGGCGCGGCGGAACGGGCGCCCGGTGCTGGCCGTCGTACGCGGCTCCGCGATCAATCAGGACGGCGCCTCCAACGGCCTCACCGTACCCAACGGGCCGTCGCAGCAGCGCGTCATCCGGCAGGCGCTGGGCCGCGCCGGTCTCACCACCGCCGATGTGGACGCCGTCGAGGCGCACGGCACCGGCACGTCGCTGGGCGACCCGATCGAGGCGCAGGCTCGGTGACCCCATCGAAGCGACCCGATCGAGGCGCAGGCACTTCTCGCCACCTACGGCCAGGTCTCGCCACCTACGGCCAGGGCCGTGCGGAGGACCGCCCGTTGTGGCTCGGCTCCGCGAAGTCCAACCTCGGTCACACGCAGGCCGCGTCCGGCGTCGTCGGCGTCATCAAGATGGTGCTCGCCCTGACCCACGGCACCCTGCCGCGCACTCTGCACGTCGAGCAGCCCACCTCCCGCGTCGACTGGGAGTCCGGCGGAGTGCGGCTCCTCGCCGACGAACAGCGCTGGCCCGACAGCGGGCGCCCGCCCCGCGCCGGTGTCTCGGCGTTCGGCATCAGCGGAACCAACGCGCACGTCATCCTGGAACAGGCCCCCGAACAGCCCGCCTTGGAGCCCCCCGCCACGGAGGCGGCCGGGCCCGCGCCGGAACCGAAGGTCGTGCCGTGGCTGCTCTCCGCCCGCACGCCTCAGGCTCTGCAGGAGCGCGCTTCGGCGCTCTCCGGTCTGCTCGGGAGAGGCGAGGCGGCGGCTGCCGTCGGCCGCGCTCTCGCGACCACCCGCGCCCGTTTCGACCACCGCGCCGTCGTGGTCGGACGGTGCACCGGCGACGGGTTCGCGTCCGCGCTGGCCGCGCTGGCCGACGGCGAACCCGACCACCACGTCGCCTCCGGGAACGCCGGGCCGCTGGGACGCACCGTCTTCGTCTTCCCCGGCCAGGGCGCCCAGTGGGCCGGTATGGCCGTGGAACTGATCGAACAGTCACCGGTGTTCGCCGGGCGGATGGCCGAGTGCGAGGCGGCGATCGGTGAGTTCGCCGACTGGTCGCTCACCGAGGTGCTTCGCGGTGCCGAGGGCGCGCCCGGTCTGGAACGGGTGGACGTGGTGCAGCCCGCTTCGTTCGCCGTGATGGTGTCCCTGGCGGCGCTGTGGCGCTCCTTCGGCGTGCAGCCGGCGGCCGTGGTGGGTCACTCGCAGGGCGAGATCGCCGCCGCCTGCGTCGCCGGGGCGCTCAGCCTGCGCGACGCAGCCCGGGTGGTGTGCCTGCGCAGCCGGCTCATCACGGCGGTCGCCGGGAGCGGCGGCATGGCCACCGTCGCCCTTCCCGCGGACGAGGTGGAGAAGCTGCTCGCCGACCACGACGGCAGGCTCTCCCTCGCGGCCGTCAACGGCCCGCGCTCGGCGGTCGTCTCGGGGGACCGGGACGCGATCGATCAGCTGGTCGCCACCTGCAAGGCCGACCACGTGCGGGCCAAGGCCATCCCCGTCGACTACGCCTCGCACTCCGCACACGTCGAGCCGATTCTCGGCGAACTGGCCGAGATCCTGGCCCCCGTCGAACCACGGCGTCCCGAGGTGCCGTTCTTTTCCACCGTCACCGGCGACTGGGTGACGGAAGCCGCCTTCGACGCTGAGTACTGGTGCACCAACCTGCGGCAGTCGGTGCGGTTCGGGGAGGCGGTGCGGGCCCTGTCCGAGCAGGGCTACGGCCTGTTCGTGGAGAACAGCCCGCACCCGGTGCTGCTCGCCGCTCTGGAGGGGGCCGTCGAGGACCGCGACGACGCGTACGCGGTGGGTTCCCTGCGCCGCGACGACGGCGGCCTGGAGCGCTTCCTGCTCTCCCTCGGCGAGGCATGGGCGCGCGGCGCCCCGGTCGACTGGTACCCGGCGTTCCCCGGCGACCCGGGAGACGTGCGGCTGCCCACCTACCCGTTCCAGCGCCGCCGGCTCTGGATCGAACCGCCGGCCGCCGCCCTCGCCCGCGAGGAGCAGTCCGTGGCCGACGGCTGGCGGTACGCCGTCGACTGGACCGAGGTGCCGGAGACCGGGGCGACGGAACTGGACGGCGACTGGCTCGTCGTCACCCCGCAGGCCCCGGACACCACCGGAACCGTGAC
>KI547041.1:172952-173555 GCA_000497405.1 Streptomycetaceae bacterium MP113-05
GAACGGCCCGTCCCAGCAGCGGGTCATCCGGCAGGCGCTGCAGACCGCGGGGCTGCGGCCCGGCGACGTCGACGCCGTCGAGGCGCACGGCACCGGCACGTCGCTGGGCGACCCGATCGAGGCGCAGGCTCGGTGACCCCATCGAAGACTGGGCGACCCCATCGAGGCCCAGGCGCTGCTCGCCACCTACGGCCAGGACCGCCCCGCCGCCTCGCCGCTCTACGTCGGCGCCCTCAAGGCCAACCTCGGCCACACCCAGGCCGCGGCCGGCGTCGCCGGCATCATCAAGAGCGTCCTGGCGATGCGGCACGGCGTGCTGCCCAGGATCCTGCACCTGGACGCCCCCTCGTCGAAGGTCGACTGGGAGGCGGGCGCCGTGCGGCTGCTCGACGACAACCAGCCGTGGCCCGACACCGGCCGTCCACGCCGCGCCGCCGTCTCCTCGTTCGGGATCAGCGGCACCAACGCACACGTCGTGCTGGAACAGCCCGACCCCGCCGACACCGACGCCGCGACGCCGGCCGCCGGACCGGAGGCGTCCGGGCCCGTCGCGTGGACACTGTCCGCGCCCGGCGCCGCAGCGCTGCGCACCCAGGCCGCCCG
>KI547041.1:174108-175367 GCA_000497405.1 Streptomycetaceae bacterium MP113-05
CAGATGCGGCTCCACGTCCTCGCGAGTGGCACGCACAGCCCACATCGCACCGCCCTCCGGCAGCGCCTGCATCAACGACGCTCGGGCAGCCACCAGCGTGCACGCGTCCGCCAGCGAGAGGACACCGGCCACGTGCGCGGCGGCCAGCTCACCGACCGAATGGCCGACCAGGTAGTCCGGCCGTACGCCCCAGGACTCCAGCAGGCGGAACAGCGCCACCTCGACCGCGAACAGAGCAGGCTGCGCCCACCCCGTCCGCCCCAGCACACCCTCCGGATCGTCGTACATCACCTCACGCAGCGGACGCTCCAGCAGACCGTCGAAGTGCGCACACACCTCCTCCAGCGCCGACGCGAACACCGGGAACACCTCGGCCAGCTCACGACCCATACCGGCCCGCTGACCACCCTGACCCGAGAACATGAAGGCGGTCAGACCGTCACGTGCCCGGCCGGATACCACGGCGGGCGATGTCGCGCCGTCCGCCACGGTGTGGAGAGCGGACAGCAACGCGCCCCCGTCGGCGCCCAGCACCACCGCGCGGCGGTCGAGGCCGGCGCGGCCGGTGGCCAGTGACAGACCGACGTCGAGCGCGTCCCGTTCCCCCGCGGCGGCGTGCAGGCGTCCGGCCTGGCTCGCCAGCGAGGCGGGGGTCTTCGCCGAGACGGGCCACGGAATCAGCGGCAGCTCCGCACGTGCGGCGGGGCCGGCGTCCGTCGGGGAGTCCTCCCCGACGTAGGCGGGGGCCTCCTCCACGATGACGTGCGCGTTGGTGCCGCTGATGCCGAACGCCGAGACGCCGGCCCGGCGCGGGCGTTCGGCCGGCGGCCACGCACGGGCCTCCGCGAGCAGTTGCACCGCGCCCGCCGACCAGTCGATGTGCGTGGACGGCTCGTCGACGTGCAGCGTCTTCGGCAGCAGGCCGTGACGCAGAGCGAGGACCATCTTGATGACGCCGGCGACGCCTGCGGCGGCCTGGGTGTGCGCGAGGTTGGACTTGACCGACCCCAGCCACAGCGGCCGGTCGCCGGACCGCTCCTGCCCGTAGGTGGCGAGCAGGGCCTGCGCCTCGATCGGGTCGCCGAGCGACGTGCCGGTGCCGTGGTGCCGGTGCCGTGCGCCTCGCGACGTGCCCGTGCCGTGCGCCTCGACGACGTCCACCTCTGCGCCGGAGACGCCCGCGTTGGCCAGTGCCTGCCGGATGACACGCTGCTGGGCGGGGCCGCTGGGGGCACTCAGACCGTTGGAGGCGCCGTCCT
>KI547041.1:176285-178634 GCA_000497405.1 Streptomycetaceae bacterium MP113-05
CCCGTCCCCGGCCAGCCCGCCCTGCCGGCTGAACTCGGTGAAGCTGTCCGGGGTCACCAGCACGGCGACACCCCCGGCCAGCGCCATCGACGACTCGCCGGACCGCAGCGACTGCGCAGCCCAGTGCAGCGCCACCAGGGACGACGAGCACGCGGTGTCCAGGGTGACGGCGGGGCCTTCCAGACCGAGCGTGTAGGCGACGCGCCCGGAGACGACGCTGGTGGCGTTGCCCACCAGCAGGTGCCCCTGAACCTCGTCGGGGATGTCCGGTCCGCCGCCGTACCCCATGTTGTTGCAGCCGACGAACACGCCGGTGCGGGAGCCGCGCACCGAGGAGGGGTCGATGCCGGCCTGCTCGAACGCCTCCCAGGACGCCTCCAGCAGCAGCCGCTGCTGCGGGTCGGTCGCGAGCGCCTCCCGGGGGCTCATTCCGAAGAACGCGGCGTCGAATCCGGTCGCGTCGCGGACGAAGCCGCCCTCGTGGACACCCGCGACGGACGTGGGCCAGCCCCGGTCCGTGGGCAGCGGCGACAGCGCGTCGCCGCCGGCCTCCAGGAGCCGCCACAGGTCGTCGGGCGACCGCACCTCGCCGGGGTAGCGGCAACTCATGCCGACGATGGCGATCGGCTCGTCGACGGCGGACACCTGCGCGGTGACGGCCTGTTCCTCACCCTTCTCGCCGAACAGCCCGGCATGCAGGTGGGCGGCGAGGCGGCGTGGCCGGGCGTGGTCGAAGACCAGCGTGGCGGGCAGCCGCAGCCCGGTCACGGCGCTCAGACGGTTGCGCAGTTCGACGGCGGTCAGCGAGTCGAAGCCCAGCTCGCGGAACGCGCGGCCGGACTCGATGGCGTCCGCACCGTCGTGGCCGAGCACGGCAGCGGCCTGGGTCCGCACCAGGTCCAGCAGGGCGCGGACCTGTTCGTCCGGCGTACGGCCGGCGAGGCGGGCGCGCAGCCCGTCGCGGTCCGCATCCGGCTCGCTCTCCGGGCCACCGGTGCCCGGCTGCGCAGGCCTGGCCTCGGGGAGTTCGTCCAGCAGCGGGCGCGGCCGGGCCGCGGTGAAGCCGGTGGCGAACCTCGCCCAGTCCATGTCGGCGACGACCGCGCAGGTCTCGTCCCGCTCGACCGCGCCGTGCAGCGCGGCCAGCGCCGTCTCCGGCTCCATCGGCAGGATGCCGCGTGTGGTGAGGTGCTGCGCCATGCCGGCGTCGGCTGCCATCCCGGAGCCGCCCCACGCACCCCACGCCACCGAGGTGGCGGTGCGTCCACGGGCACGGCGGTCCTCGGCGAAGGCATCGAGGAAGGCGTTGGCGGCGGCGTACGCGGACTGTCCACCGCTGCCCCAGACACCGGCGTTGGACGAGAACAGCACGAAAGCGTCGAGCTCGCGGCCGCCCAGCAGCTCGTCCAGGTGGACGGCTCCGAGCACCTTGGCCCGCATGACGTCGGCCAGTTCGGCGACGTCGTGCTCGGCGAGCTGCCGGAACTGGCCGACACCCGCCGCGTGCACGACAGCGGTGAGGGGATGGTCCGCCGGAACGGCGTCGAGCGCACCGGCCAGGGCGTCGCGGTCGGCGACGTCGCAGGCCACGAAGGTGACGCCGGGGCCGAGCGCGGTGAGCTCGGCTTCGAGTCCGGCCGCACCGGGGGCGTCCGCGCCCCGCCGGCCGGTCAGGACCAGGTGGTCGACGCCCTGCTGTGCGAGGCGGCGGGCCAACGCGGAGCCGATGCCGCCGGTGCCACCGGTGATCAGTGCCGTGCCGTGCGGCTGCCAGGCCCGGCCGGTCTGCCGATCGGCCGGCCGGGCATGCACGAGGCGGCGCACGAAGGTGCCGGAGTCGCGCACGGCGATCTGGTCCTCGGTACCGTCGACCAGCGCGGTGACGAGGCGGTCCCCGCCGCGTGCGTCGAGCCGGACGGGCAGGTCGACGAGACCGCCCCAGCGGTCCGGGTGTTCCAGGCCGACGACGCGTCCCAGGCCCCAGGCCGCCGCCTGCGTGCGGCTGCGCAGCGGGTCGGACGGTCCGATGCCGACGGCGCCGGAGGTGGCGATCCACAGCGGGACCTCCACCCCGGCATCGCCGAGGGCCTGCACCAGCGTCAGGGTGGCGGCGAGCCCGGTGGCCGTGCCGGGGCTCGTGGAATGCGGTCGCTCGTCCAGGGCCGTCAGCGCCACCACGCCCGCAAGCGGCCCCGCGTTTTCGGCCGTCTCACCCAGGCGCGCGGCGAGAGCGTTCCGGTCGGTGCACTCCTCGTCCGTGAGGGCGAGGGTCTGCGCGTCGGCGCCCCGCGCGGCGAGCACGTCGGCGACCTCGGCGGCACGCTGGGCCCCGGCGTCGGCGGGGGGGGG
>KI547041.1:178644-179447 GCA_000497405.1 Streptomycetaceae bacterium MP113-05
TGCGGCGGCCGGAGAGGCGTCGGCGCGACGCTGCGGGCGCCATCTCACCTCGTAGCGCCAGCTGTCGGTGGTGTGCTGCTCGCGCTGCTGCCGGTGCCAGCCGGCCAGGGCCGGCATCAGCGGGTCGAGGACCGCGGCGTCGGTGTCCAGCGTCGAGGCCAGCGCGGCGGCGTCGCCGCGTTCCACGGCCGCCCAGAACTCCGCGTCCACGACACTGCCGCCGTCGGAGACGGAGGTGTCGTCGCCGGTCGTGAAGTTCGGCCAGTACGACTGGCGTTGGAAGGCGTAGGTGGGCAGGTCCACGAGGTTCGGACGGGCCTCGCCGAAGGCGACGGTCCAGTCGACCTCGACACCCCGCACCCACACCGCGGCCAGACCGGCCAGGAAACGGTCCATGCCGCCGTCGTCCCGGCGCAACGACCCGGTCACCACAGCAGGCTCTGCGCCGGTCGCGTCCACCGTAGCCTCCACGGCGGAGGTCATCACCGGATGCGAGGACATCTCCGCGAACACCCCGAAACCCTCAGCCGCGAGCTTCGCCACCGCCTCGGAGAACCGCACCTGCCGCCGCAGATTCGTGAACCAGTACCCGCCATCCATCGACAGCGGATCAACGAACTCCGCCGTCACCGTCGACATCAACGGCACACCACCGGCCCGGGGAACGATCCCAGCCAACTCCGACGCCAGCGCCTCCCTCAGCTCCTCCATCGCCGCCGAATGCGAGGCATAGTCCACCGCCACCCGCCGGTACCGCACCTCTGCCTTCTCGCACGCGGCTCCCAGCTCATCCAGCGCCGACG
>KI547041.1:181824-184816 GCA_000497405.1 Streptomycetaceae bacterium MP113-05
GCCGGTCGGCGCGCATCTCGGCGGCGGACTCGTGGCCGAGCGCGACGGCCGCCTCGCGGCGGAGCCGGTCCAGCAGCTGCCGCTGTCGTTCGGCGGCGTCCAGCCCGCCGAGTTCGCGGACGAGTTCGGGCTCGCCATCCTCCGTACCCGGCGTGTCGTCGGCGGCGGTCAGGGCGTCGCGGGCGTCGGCGACACCCGTGATCAGGGGGCGGTTGCGGGCCGCGGTGTAGGTGGGGGCGAACGTCTTCCAGTCGATGTCGGCGACCACCAGTTCGCCCTCGCCCCGGCCCACCGAGTCGGCGAGCGCCTGCACGGCCTGTTCTGGGTCCATCTGTCGCATGCCGAGGCGCTGCAGGTAACGGCCGGTGTCGGCGTCGACCATACCCCCGCCGCCCCACGGCCCCCAGGCGAGGGACGTGGTGGGCCGGCCGGAGGCGCTGCGTGCTGCGGCGAGGGCGTCCAGGTAGGCGTTGGCCGCGCCGTACGCGACCCGGCCGGCGTTGCCCCAGATTCCGGCGCCGGAGGAGAACAGCAGGAACGTGTCCAGCTTCTCGTCCAGGTCGTCGACGAGGTCGGCGAGGTGGCGGGCGCCGGCGGCCTTGGGACCGAGGACGGTGGCCATGTCGTCGGTCGTGAGGTCGGCGACGGCCGTCTCGCGTCCGCTGGTGCCTGCGGCGTGCAGCACGGCGCGCAGCGGCGGGCCGTCGACGGTGATCTTCTCGATCAGCGCGGCGACGGCGTCGCGCTCGGTGAGGTCGCAGGCGGCGATGACGGCCTCGGTGCCGAGGTCGAAGAGTTCGTCGCGCAGTTCGGGCATGCCTGCGGCGGCCTCGCCGCGTCGGCTGACCAGCACGACGCGGGACGCACCGGAGCGGGCCGCCCAGCGGGCGAGGTGTCCGCCCAGCGCGCCGGTGCCGCCGGTGATGAGCACCGTGTCGCGAGGCCGCCACGGTGCCGTCCCGGCATCGGCGGGCGCCCGTACCAGCCGGCGGGCGGTCAGGCCGTCGGGGCGGAGCGCGAGCTGTTCCTCGCCGGTGGCGCCGATGAGGGCGACGCGCAGCTGCTCGGCTCCGGTGGGGCCGAGGGTGGCGGGGAGGTCGATGAGGCCGCCCCAGGTGCGCGGCAGGTCGAGGCCGAGTACCACGCCCGCTCCCCAGACGAGGGCCTGCGCCGGGTTGCACGGTGGGTCCTGCGGCCCGGTGCCGACTGCCTGCACGGTGGCCGCCCACAGCGGGGCGTCCGTGCCGAGTGCCTCGAGTGCGGCGGCGGTGGCGGTGAGCAGGGCGAGGCCGGTGGGCACCGGGCCGCCGGTGCTGAGCGGGGCCTCGTCGAAGGCGGTGAGGCACAGCGCTCCGGTCGGGGTCCGGTCGCCCAGCGCCTCACTCAGTCGCGTGCCGAGGTCCGCGACGTCGCCAGCCGCGAGGGAC
The DNA here is from genome assembly GCA_000497405.1 of Streptomycetaceae bacterium MP113-05. GTDB lineage: Bacteria > Actinomycetota > Actinomycetes > Streptomycetales > Streptomycetaceae > Streptomyces. Next base: position 183,252 of record KI547041.1, read on the forward strand.
ACCTCGACGAGGTCGGCGCCGCCGTCGGACAGCGCGCGGGCGGTCTCGTCGGCCAGTGCGCCGTGTCCGCCGTCGCCGTCGGCGCGCACCAGCAGCCAGGTGCCGGCGAGCGGTTCGGGGCCGGCGGGGTGCACGGACTTCCACTCGGTGCGGTACCGCCACCCGTCCAGGGTGGAACGGAGGCGGCGGCCGGTGTGCCAGCGGGAGAGGGCGGGCAGCACCGACTCCAGCTCGGTGGGCGTGAGGTCGAGACGGCGGCCGACGGACTCGGCGTCCTCGGCCGCGACCGCCCGCCAGAACTCGGCCTCCTGCGGGTCGGCCGCTCCGGTGACCGGATGGTCGGACAGCTTGGGCCAGAACCGGCGCCGGTCGAAGGCGTACGGCGGCAGGTCGACGCGCCGCGCACCGTCGAGGGTGCGTGCCCAGTCGACGGTGGCGCCTGCGACGTGGGCCTCGCCGACGGACATGAGGAAGCGGTCGAGTCCGCCGTCGTTGCGGCGCAGGGAGCCGACGGCGACGACGTCGGCGGTGTGGGTGTCGCTCTCGGCGAGGGTCTCGGTGACGGCGCTGGTGAGCACGGGGTGCGAGCTGACCTCGATCATCGGGCCGTAGCCCTGGTCGGCGAGGGCGCGCACGGAGTCCGCGAAGCGTACGGGCCGCCGCAGGTTCCGGAACCAGTAGCCCGCGTCCAGCGGGAGGGTGTCGGCGTCGGCCCAGTCGGCGGTGACCGTGGAGAGGAACGGCACCTCGGGTTCGTGGGCGGTGACGGGCGCCAGCACCTCGGCGAGGGACCCTTCGAGTTCGTCGGCGTGCGGCGAGTGGGAGGCGTAGTTGATCGGCACCCACTTGGTGCGGACGCCCTGCTCGCGGCAGGAGGCGATGAGTTCCTCGAGGGCGTCCCGGTCCCCGGACGCGACGACGGCACGGGGGCTGTTGACCGCCCCCGTCCACAGCCGGCCCTCGTAGGGCCGCAGCATCTCCTCGAGAGCGGCCGGGGTGGCCTCGACGGACACCAGTCCGCCGCGTCCGGCGAGGGCCGTGACCTCCCGGCCGCGCAGGCACACCACGCGTGCGGCGTCACGCAGCGACAGTGCGCCGGAGAAGCAGGCGGCGGCGATCTCCCCCTGCGAGTGGCCGACGACGGCGGCGGGTTCGACGCCGTACGCGCGCCACAGTTCGGCGAGGGAGACGGTGACGGCGAACGTGGCGGGCTGCACCACGTCGTCGCCCTCCAGCCCGGGCGTGCCAGGGGCCTGCCGCAGCACGTCGGTGAGGGACCAGTCGACGAACTCGGACAGCGCGGCCTCGCAGCGGGCGATGTGCTCGGCGAAGACCGGGGAGGCGTCGATGAGATCGGCGGCCATCCCGGCCCACTGGGAGCCCTGGCCGGGGAAGACGAACACCGGACGGCTCAGCGGCCGGGCGACGCCCTCGACGACGGTCCGGGCCGGTTCTCCGGCGGCCAGGGCCCGGAGCCCGCCGAGGAGTTGTTCCCGGTCGGCGCCGACGACGACCGCGCGGTGGTCGAAGGCGGAGCGTCCCGCGACCAGCGACAGGGCGACGTC
>KI547041.1:187367-193688 GCA_000497405.1 Streptomycetaceae bacterium MP113-05
CTCCTCCTGCGTCGCGCCGCCCGCGCCTGGCCCCCGCTCGCCCACCTTCTCGAACGCCCGGTACCCGACGTACTACCCCTCGCCGACGACGAGTTGTACGACCTGCTGGGCCGGGCGGCGCACGCCCTGGCCGCGGAGGGCGTCACCGTTCACTGGCCCCGCAGCCTCGCTCGTGAACTGACCGCCACCGCGGTGGTGCGCGACCCGGCCACCGCGGCACCCGGATCCGCGGCAGCCGGCCCCGGCCCCCTCGAAGCGGAGGCTCTGATGGAGTTCCGCTGGCAGCTGGCTCTCGGCGACGATCCGCTCACCGAGGAGGAGATGGACACGCTCGCCGAAGCCCACCGGCCCGTCGTGCGGCTTCGCGACGAGTGGGTGCTGGTCGACCCCGAGCTCGTCCGGCGCGCGAGGAGACGCGACCTCGGCCTGCTCGACCCGGTCGATGCGCTCTCCCTCGCGCTGACCGGGCAGGGCGAGATCGACGGCGAGCAGATCGACGTCGTGCCGACCGGCACCCTCGCCCGGCTCCGCGACCGGCTGACCGCCGAACTCGCCCCTGTCGCCCCGCCCGCCGGCCTGCACGCCACACTGCGCGACTACCAGCTGCGCGGCCTCGCATGGCTCGACCTCATGACGTCGCTCGGCCTCGGCGGGGTACTCGCCGACGACATGGGCCTGGGCAAGACCGTCACCCTGATCGCCCTGCACCTGCACCGCGACCGGGCCGCGCCCACACTCGTCGTCTGCCCCGCGTCGCTCCTCGGCAACTGGCAGCGCGAAATCGAACGCTTCGCCCCGGGCCTGCCGGTGCGCCGGTACCACGGTGCCGGACGCAGCCTCGACGGCACGGGCGGCTTCGTGCTCACCACCTACGGCACCCTGCGCACCAGCGCCCCCGCACTCGCCGCACACGAGTGGGGGCTGGTCGTCGCGGACGAGGCGCAGCACGCCAACAACCCGCGCTCGGCCACCGCCAGGGCGCTGCGCAGCCTCCCCTCGCCGGCCCGTGTCGCCCTCACCGGGACACCGGTGGAGAACAACCTGTCCGAGCTGTGGGCCCTGCTCGACTGGACGACCCCGGGACTCCTCGGACCGCTGAAGACCTTCCGCGCCCGGCACGCCCGCGCCGTCGAGACCGGCCAGGACCAGCAGGCGGCGCAACGCCTGGCCCGACTGGTCCGGCCCTTCCTCCTGCGCAGGAAGAAGACCGACCCCGGCATCGCACCCGAACTGCCCCGCAAGACCGAGACCGACCACCCCGTCCCCCTCGGCCGCGAACAGGCCGCCCTCTACCAGGCTGTCGTCCGTGAGGCGCTCCTCCGGATCGAGCAGACCGAGGGAATCGCGCGCCGCGGCCTGGTGATGAAGCTCCTCAGCGCGCTCAAACAGATCTGCAACCACCCCGCCCAGTACCTCAAGGAAGCCGCCCCCGGACTCACCGTCCGCTCCGGCAAGCTCGAACTCCTCGACGAACTACTGGACGTGATCCTCGCCGAGGGCGGCGCCGTTCTGGTCTTCACCCAGTACGTGCAGATGGCGCGCCTCATCGAACGTCACCTCACCCGTCGCGACATACCCACTCAACTCCTGCACGGCGGCACGCCGGTGGCCGCGCGTGAGGCGATGGTGGACCGCTTCCAGCGCGGCGACGCCCCCGTCTTCCTGCTGTCCCTCAAAGCCGCCGGCACCGGCCTCAACCTGACCCGCGCCGGACACGTCGTGCACTACGACCGGTGGTGGAACCCGGCCGTCGAGGAACAGGCCACCGACCGGGCCCACCGCATCGGCCAGACCCAGCCCGTGCAGGTGCACCGTCTGATCACCGAAGGCACCGTCGAGGAACGCATCGACGACCTGCTGTCCGCCAAACGCGCACTGGCCGACACCGTGCTCGCCAGCGGCGAAGCGGCCCTCACCGAACTCACCGACGCCGAACTGGCCGACCTCGTCTCCCTGCGGCGGCCGGCATGACCCACCGGCCCTCCCGCGCCGGCGCCCGCCGACCGCCCGTCGCCCGTCGCCCGTCACCGCCGACGTGAGGTGACGGACGGGTACGACCGCAGCCGCGCTCTCGCCGCACTGCCGACGCCTCCGGCGAAGAACGTGCCCTTCGCCGGCACCTGGTGGGGCGAGGCCTGGATCCGGTCCGTGGAGCAGGGCGCGGCCGACCGGGCCCGGCTCTCCCGCGGCCGCGCCTACGCGCGCGGCGGATACGTCTCCGGGGCCACCGCCGCCCCCGGACGCCTCACCGCCTCCGTGCGGGGCAGCCGGCCACGCCCCTACCGCGCCGACATCCGCCTCGGCGTCCTCACGGACGCGGCGTGGGAGACCTTCCTCGAGACGGTGGCCGCCCGGCCCGCCCACATCGCCGCGCTCCTCGACCACGACATGCCACCGGAGCTCGCCGAAGCAACGGAGGCGGCCGGTGTCCGGCTGCTCCCGGCGGCCGGGGAACTGACCTGGCAGTGCTCCTGCCCCGATGACGGCGATCCCTGCAAGCACGTCGCAGCCCTCGCCTTCGAGACGGCCCGCTTCCTCGACCGGGATCCGTTCCTGCTACTTCTGCTGCGGGGCCGCAGCGCCGACGAACTCTCCGAAGACCTCGCCCGACGCAACGCCGCACACGCGGCGAGCGCGGGAGAACACCGGGCCCCGGCCCCGACGCCCACGGTGGGCGCTGCCGCCGCCTTCTCCGACCCGACGAGACCCCCGCTGCCCGAGCCTCTGCCACCGCCCCCGGCGCCCGGCCACTCCTCCGCTCTTCCCGACCCCCCGGGGACGCCCGCGAACCGCCGGGCAGCGGCCGACCCTCTCGACCCGGACGCTCTCGCCTTCCTGGTGACCGACGCAGCCGCGCGGGCGCACGACTGTCTCACCGGCGCGGCGTCCTCGCCGCTGCCCGAGCTGCCGTCCTGGCCGGACGCGGTGCGTCTGGCGGCGACCCACCCGCGGTTGTGCGGGCGCGGTACCTTCTCCCGCCTCTTCGCGCACCTTGCCGAGGGCGCCGGCGGCACATCCGCCGAACTGGCCCGCGCCGCAGCCGCCTGGCGGCAGGGCGGTGAGGCGGCCCTCGATGTCCTCGACGTGCCCTGGGACCCGCCTGCCGGGGAATTCGACCGCGCCCGCAGCGCCATGGCGGCTCTCGGACTGCACACGGCCATCGACCGCAACCGCCTCACCGCCGGCCGTGTCCAACTGCGCTACGGACGAGACGGCCGCTGGTACCGGTACACGGCCGGGACCTCCGGCGACCACTGGCCCGACGGCCCGGCGGCCGACGACCCCGTGATCGCCTTGCGGGGGCCCACAGTTCCAGCGTGAACCGGTGGGCCGGCGAAGAACGACCGGTCCCGTGGCCGAATCAGCCGTCAGCCGACCCGTCCGGCCCGTCCGTGGGGGAGGGCGGCGTGATCCGGTGCCCGATCCTGCGACGCGGACGAGGCCGGCGCCCCCGCGGCACGGGCGGGCCCTGGCGGTCGCGCCGCTGCTCATCCCCGCGGCAGAACAGGCACGCCGCCCCGCCCGTCTCCGCAGCAGTGGGGTCCACCGGTGCCCCGGGATGCCGGGCACACCCGGACGCGGCCCGTGGCCGGGACAGCTCGCGGGCCATGACGAACGCCTGGTGAACCACCTCGGCAAGCCGTGCGAACTCCGCGTCGGAGGACCCGTAACCGAGGTCGAGGACGAGCTCGCTGATCCGGCGCATCGCCTCACCCAGGGAGTCCGCAGTGTACGGCGGTTTCGGCGCCTCGTACCGCAGACCGGCGGTCCGCACCGCCTCCACGCCCGGGGTCGACGGGTCGCCGATCCGCCGGTTCCGGTTGCACAGCAGACAGCGCGTCCACCCCTCCGGCGCAAGCGGGTCGACCGGCCCGTCCGGATGGACCTCGCACCCCGTGCGCGAGCGGGTGGGCGCCAGCTCGCGGGCGACGAGGAACACGTTCCACAACAGGTCGGCGACGGATTCGTACTCCTCCGGGCCGGCCGTTCCCCCCAGTGCCCGCACCTGGTCGTCGATCCCCGGCACCGTCCGGGACAGTTCCCTCAGCAGGAGCGGGCGCCTACCAGGCACCCGCTGCTGAGAAGGTCGCGAAGGTTCCACCCGGCCACCCTACCGGCGGCGTTGCCGCAGGTGTCGTCGAGCACCGCCACGGTGACCGGCCCCATCGCCACCGGCTCCTGCGTGAACCGCACGCCGAGCTCCCGCAGGCGCTCGAACTCCCGCTGTACATCGTCCACGGCGAAGGACGTGTAGGGATTCCGTCGTCGACCAGCGCCTCATTGAAGGGCCTGACGGCGGGGTGTACGTCGGGCTCCAGGACGAGTTCCGTGCCGTCCTCGGGGGACACCACGGTCAGCCAGCGGTGTTCCCCGACGGGCACCTCGGTCTTCTTCACGAAGCCCAGCACGTCTGTGTAGAAGGGCAGGGCCTTCTCCTGGTCGTCCACCAGAACGCTGGTCAGGTTGATCCTCATGAGGTCTCCGACGTGTCGGGCTTGATCCACCGCTCGGCGCTACGCGCCAGTGGCGAGGGGGTCAGGTCATGGAACTTGTAGCGGCCCTCCCGCCGGGTCTCGACGAGGCCGGCGGCTTCCGGCACCGCGAGGTGCTGGGACACCGCCTGGCGCGACATGCTGAGCTGGTGCTTCATGATCAGCCGCGAGCAGATCTCGAAAAGGGTCTACCCCTGCCGCTCGACGAGCTCGTCAAGGATCTTCCTGCGAGTCGGGTCGGCCAGTGCTTTGAAGACGTCTTCGGCCACACCCCATTATAGGCAAGTTGTCACTTGCCTATAATCTCGGACCTCGTCGGCCTTCTCGGCGCGCTTCCTGACCAGGCTGCAGCAGGTGCAGGAAGGGCTGTTCACCACCTTCCGCACCGCGAGCGGCCGTCGCTGCAGGAGGGGACCCAGGCGGTTCGTGCAGGAAGCGCGGGCTGAGGATCGAACGGTGCTGGGGCGAAGTGTCGGGTCCCAGGCTGTGCATGGTGCGGCGGGTAGGGGAGGATATGGACACACCCGCTCCTGTGTTCTGACGAAACCAAGACAGGGCGGGTCCGGGGGAACGGGGCCTGACCGGGGGACGTGGAGTCCACGGGGGAGCGGGGATGCCGACCCTACGGGCCCGCGCGATGAGGAAACACGATGACCCAGCCACCAGGCCCTCCGTCGCAGGGCGGCTATGGCCCTCCGCCACCCCCGAACGGGCCGCCACCCGCACAGCCGTGGCAACCGCCGCCCGCCGGACAGGCGCCGCAGGCCGGTGCCTACGGCTACCCGCAGGCACCGGGACAGGTGCCGCAGATGCCCGGACAACCGGGCCCTTACGATCAGCAGCCGCCGTACGGCGCGTCACCCGGCGGCTTCCCGCCGCCACCGCCCGGCGGATCCGGCTCCGGGAGCGGCGGCAAGATCGTCATGATCGTCGCCGGTGCCGTGGCGTTGGTCGCGCTGCTCGCCGGCGGCATCTACCTGGCGGTCGGCGGTGGCGACGACGAGGGCGTCGTCGCCAAGCCGACCGCGAGCGCCGACCCGACGGCCGGTACCACCACGCCCGGCGGCGGCTCCGGAACAGACACCGGGCCGACCGAGGATCCCGTGGCCGAGCCGACAAACGACCCGTTCGACGACGGTGGCAGCGGCGATGCCCCGGCCGGTGACGACTTCCGCGGGCAGTGGACGGCCGACGGGAAGGTTCTGACCATCGGTGAGAAGTTCGAGAACGGCGAGCACGCGGGCAAGTTCAACCTCAACTGGATCGATACCGGCGGCGGAGCCGGGATCTGCATCGGCTTCGGCGAGCTGCAGGGGAACGATCTGCACCTCACCGTCACTTGCGGCGGCAAGGAGGCCAGTGCCACGGCGAGCAAGACCTCCGACGGTCAGGGCGTAGATCTGGCCTGGGACGACGGCTCCACGGACAGCCTGTCCTGGAAGGACTCGGTCGGGTAGCCGGCGGTGAGTGAAGCGACTCTGCACCGCACCATTCCGCGGCACTCACGCATGCGGCCGCAGGCTCACCGGCCATGGACGCGCGCTGGACAGCGCCTGGCGCCGACAAACCGAGCCGGGGCTTCCTGACCAGCCGCGCCTCAGCTGTTGGCCAGTGTGCTCTTGAGGAGGGGGAGCAGGCGGTCCCAGTGTCGCTGCAGTGCCAAGGGGCTGAAGGCGTCGGTGTCGGACATGGTGAAGCACCAGCGCGTGGCGGCTGGTGCGGGCGACCAGCGCCAGGCCGGGCCACGTATGGGAGATGTGGTCGCCGATCTGGCGGTCCGGTTCGTAGGTGGCCTTTGCCGCCGAGCTAGACGAGTAGTTCCGATGTG
>KI547041.1:196263-198016 GCA_000497405.1 Streptomycetaceae bacterium MP113-05
GTTCCACACCCCGCGCCGAGTGCGGAACGGTGTTGTCGATCTTCTCGGCTATCGTGTCGCTGCGTGTTCCGCCCCGCCCGTCGTCAGCCCTCTAGTGTCGCGTGATTCCGTTAGCGTTATTTGATTCTCTGTGGCAGGGTCTCTTGGTGTGGAGCTCTCCGTGGAACAGACCGCCGAGTTGCGGGAGTTGGTGAACAGCCGGGACGCACCCGCCGACATGGCGACGCGGGGCCGGATCGTGCTGTGGTCGGGCGAAGGCCGTCGGCGTAAGGACATTGCCGAGCTGCTTGGTGTATCGCTTCCGACGGTGGACCGCTGGAAGCGGCGTTATGCCGAGCTCGGACTGGCGGGCCTGGAAGGCGACCGGCCCGGCGGCGCACGGGAACAGGTGCCGGCGCGGGTGCGGGCCCGGGTGATCGCGCTGACGCGCATGACGCCGCCGGACGGCACGGGGCTTTCGCACTGGTCCACACGCGAGTTGGCGAAGTACCTGAAGCGGGTCGAGAACATCACGGTGTCCTGGCACTACATCGCGCGGATCTGGCGGGAGGAGGGTCTGAAGCCGCACCGGTCCGGCACCTTCAAGATTTCGAAGGATCCGGCCTTCGCGGAGAAGGTGACTGATGTGATCGGCCTGTATCTGGACCCGCCGGGTGGCGCGGTGGTCCTCTCGATCGACGAGAAGACGCAGATCCAGGCGCTGGACCGGACGCAGCCGGTGCTGCCGGTCGCCTTCGGGGCGAGCGAGAAGCGCACCGCCGACTACGTGCGGCACGGCACCACCAATCTGTTCGCCGCCCTCAACGTCCATACCGGTGAGGTGACCGGCGAGTGCAAGCCGAGCCGGAACGGGGCGAACTTCCTCGCCTTCCTGAAGAAGGCGACCAAGCCGCACGCCGGCAAGGAGATCCACGTTGTCCTGGACAACCTCTCCACCCACACCACACCGGAGGTGAAGGCATGGCTGGAGAAGAACCCGCACATCCGCTTCCACTTCACTCCCATCGGTTCCTCATGGTTGAACCAGATCGAAATCTGGTTCGGGATCCTCACCCGGCAGTCCATTCGCCGGGGCACGTTCTCCAGCGTCAACGTCCTGGTCAAACAGATCCGCGACTACATCAACTCCTGGAACGAGGAAGCGAATCCGTTCACCTGGACCGCCTCCGCCGAGGAGATCCTCGCGAAGGTCCGCCTCGTCCAGACCAACGTGAAGAAACTCGTCAATAACAACGCGAACTGACATAAACAGGATCACGAGACACTAGCCGGCCCTCCTGGTATCAACTCCTGTGAAGACGACCAGACGTCCGCATCGGGCGCCGGAGGTGCCCCCGTTGCGCCCTTCGCTCACGCCCTGGGGAGGAAGCGGCCCAGGACGGCGTCCAGTTGTGCCGTCCACTGTTCCATCTCCCACATGTTGCGGGTGCTCACGCGGCACACCGCCTGTGCGCCGTTCGTCAGGTGCAGCACGAGGGTGAGCACGTGGCGGGATCCCTGTGCGTCACGCCGGTGCTGGGCGAAGCGGATGTGCTGCCACGACAGGTCGGTGCTCCGGCCGTGGGCCGTGAAGGAGACGCCGTGGGCGTCGGCGACGATGTCGTTCTTACGGTCCATGGCGAGAAACTCGGGCTCCTCGCCCGGCGCGCCGTCCGGCTCCTGTGATCCCTGCGGTGCAGGCCCCGGCTGCACCGCAGGAGCTGTCCCCGGAGCCGGGCCGAAGGCACCGGGAGGAGCCGGCGGATATCCGGCC
>KI547041.1:198026-202253 GCA_000497405.1 Streptomycetaceae bacterium MP113-05
TCGTCCACCGGCGCGCCGTCACCCCCGGCCCGCAGCACCTTGACGGCCACCGCCCGCCCGGCGGGGGTGCGGGCCAGATGAACGGTGCCGAGGGCACCGCCCCCGAGCTCGCGCTCCAGGACGTACGTTCCGATCTGCTGCACGCTTTCTTCCCCCTCCGGGACGGTCGGTCCCGACGATGATCCCAGGTCGGCCGGTGCGGCCGAACCCCGGTGCACGGCCCGCCCGCATCGCCGCGGGTCCGCCGGATGCCTGACCCCGGTTGCCGGCATCGTCGTCCGGCCGCAGCCTGGCCGGGAGGCCGGTGCCACCGGCGCCGGAAAGGGACAGAAACGAGGACGTGGTGGTGGAAGGAACCGGTCCGAACGGCCCCGACGAAGAAGCCGTGCGCCGCTTCACCGGTCTTCGCGCGCTGTTCGTCAACGCGACCCTCAAACCGTCACCCGAGGTCAGCAACACCGGGGGGCTGGTGGACCTCAGCGCCCGCATCATGCGCCGGCACGGCGTGGAGGTGGACACGATCCGTGCCGTCGACCACGACATCGCCACCGGCGTCCGGCCCGACATGACGGAACACGGCTGGGCGCGCGACGCCTGGCCGGAACTGTTCCGCCGCGTGCTGGCGGCCGACGTCCTGGTGCTGGCAGGTCCCATCTGGCTCGGCGACAACAGCTCCGTGATGAAGCGCGTCATCGAGCGGCTCTACGGCTGCTCCAGTCTGCTCAACGACGCGGGACAGTACGCCTACTACGGCCGGGTGGGCGGATGTCTCGTCACCGGCAACGAGGACGGCGTCAAACACTGCGCGATGAACGTGCTCTACAGCCTCCAGCACCTCGGCTACACGATCCCGCCGCAGGCCGACGCCGGCTGGATCGGCGAAGTCGGCCCCGGCCCGTCCTACCTGGACTCCGACTCCGGCGGTCCTTCCAACGACTTCACCAACCGCAACACCGCCTTCATGACGTTCAACCTGCTGCACCTGGCCGCCATGCTGCGGTCCGCGGGCGGCATCCCGGCGTACGGAAACCGACGTACCGAGTGGGACGCCGGGTGCCGGGCCGGCTTCGAGAACCCCGAACACCGCTGACGGCACCCGGGCGGGAACTCAGGCGGACTGGCCCGCCGGACGGCCCTCACTGGGCCGGACCACCACGAAGCCCTCGCCCTCGAGCTTCAGCTGGACGGCCTCGCCCGAGCCTCCGCGGATCATGGAGCCGACGCTCTGCGAACGGTGCAGCGACGTGTGCAGCGAGGCGCTCCAGCCCACCACCGCGTCGGTGTCCACGAACACCGGCGACTGCGGCGAGACGGGGATGACGATGGGGTCGCCTTCGCAGATGACGCCGAGGCGGCCCTGGCCCGAGAACAGGCAGTTGAACAGCCCGCCGCCCGCCATTCCCGCGCCCTTGACCATCTTGATCTCGTAGCTGAGCGAGGCGTCGAAACACAGCACGTTCCGGCCGTTGACGGTCAGCGCGTCGCCCTGCGCGAAATCGATGAGGAAGCAGTTCGCCGCCTGGTGCGCGAACCACGCCTCGCCCTGCCCGCGTACGGACATCAGAGCCAGGCCCTCGCCGGTCACCGACCGCTTGATGAAGTTGCCTACCCCCTGGCCCTTCTTCTCGAACTGGAGGTTCCCGCGGAAGGCGATCATCGCGCCCTGCCGCGCGTAGCACTCTCCGTTGACCGTGTACTTGATGGACTTGGCGTTCTGCTGCGTCATGCCGGGCGCGGTCGCCGGCTGCGCCATGTTCCCGGAGGCGAAAAGCTCACTCTGCATGTCCGGATCCTCCCCCGGAATCATCCCTTCCGCCAAGGCGTCCCCGCCTGCCCGTCCCCGCCTGCCCATCCGTGCCGCCGGTCACGGCCACTCGCGTGGCGTGGGACGCACCTCGAAGGCCGCCGCCCCCTGCGGCTCCGCCTCGAAGACCCGCACCTGTGCCACCTCGGCCGCGGGCGGCCCCTGCCGGGCCCACGCGACCAGGCGTTCGACTGCCTCGGCGTCCCCCTCGAAATGCGCTTCGACGGTGTGGTCGGGAAGGTTGCGCACCCAGCCGCGCACCCCGTGCGCGACCGCCGTCGAACGGCAGGCGTCGCGGAAGAAGACTCCCTGGACGCTCCCGGAGACGATCACATGCTTGCAGGTCATACGGGCTCCCGTGCTGCTACGGCGTCGCCCGGCCATCGTAGGCGTGAACGGCGGTGCGGGCCGGTGCGGCCCGGCCACCGGGTGCCCCCGGAGCGAGGCGGACTTACAGTGCGAGAGTGACCACCGGTCGCCCCGCGGTTCGAAGAAGGGGCCCCGCACCACCCCCACGTGGACGGTTGCGGAGGCTGGGGGAGTGGTGCGCCCGGCACTTCGTCGTGGTACTCATCGGCTGGCTCGCCGCGGTCGGCGGACTGCACGCCGCACAAAGCGTTTTCGGTGGTTCGTACGCCGACGACTTCACCCTCTCCGACTCTCAGTCGCAGCAGGGACTCGACGTCCTCCAGCGCCACCAGTCCGACCGCGGCGGCCAGAGCTCCCTCGTGGTACTGCACGACGGGCAGCCACTCTCCCAGCACCAGCAGCAGGTCTCCACCGTCGTCGGGAACCTCGGCGACCTGCCCCATGTGCTCTCCGCCCAGAATCCGCTCACCGCGCCGAAGCCCCAGGCGGACGGCACGCCCACCGCACCGCTCAGCCCCGTCTCGAAGGACGGCCGGACCGCCTACGTCACGGTCACCTTCGACGAGAACCCCGCCTCGCTCGGCGACTCCTACCTGGACGGGGTGGACGACGCCGTCGAACCGCTGCGCAAGGCCGGCGTGCAGGCCGAGTACGGCGGCGGCCTCGGCGAACTGGACCGTCCCGAGGCGGCCGACGGGGTCAGCGAGGCGATCGGCTACGGCGTCGCCGTGGTGGTTCTGCTCATCGGTTTCGGCAGCGTCCTCGCCGCCGCCGTGCCGCTGGTCGCCGCGCTCGCCGCCGTGCTGGTCGGGCTCAGCTGCCTGGCGCTCATCGCCGCCGCGACCACCTTCGCCCAGGTGTCGCCCACGCTCGCCACCATGATCGGGCTGGGCGTCGGTATCGACTACGCGCTGTTCCTCCTCACCCGCCACCGCCAAGACCTGATGGACGGCGCCGACCCGGTCGGCGCGGCCGGGCGAGCCACGCACACCAGCGGCCGGGCCGTGCTCGTCTCCGGCACCACCGTGATCGTCGCCCTCGCCGGACTCAACGCCTCCGGGGTCGGCTTCATCGGCAAGCTCGGCGCCGCCGCTGCCGTCACCGTCGTCACCGCGGTGATCGGCGCGCTCACCCTGGTGCCCGCCCTGCTGGGGCTCGCCGGGCGGGCCATCGACCGCTTCCACGTGCGACGGCCCGTGGCGGAGAGCAGCGCCGAGTCCGGCGGCGGCTTCTGGCACCGGTACGCACTGCGGGTCGGCCGCCGCCCGTGGCGGTACCTGGCCGCCGGGCTCGTCGTCCTGGCGGTGCTCACCGTGCCGCTGTTCTCGCTGCGCCTGGGCCACATCGACGACGGCGCCGATCCGACCTCCTACACCGACCGGCGGGCTTATGACCTGGTCACCGACGCCTTCGGGGCGGGCGCGAACGGGCCGTTGACCGTGGTGGTCGACCAGACCGGCGTGTCCTCGCAGAACCGCGGCGGTCTGCAGAACAGCGTCGCGGCGTCCCTGAAGGGGCTGTCAGGTGCCGCAGCCATCAGCACCCTGCAGCCCACCCAGGACGGGGACGTGCTGACCGCGACCGTCATCCCGGCCCAGCGGCCGCAGAGTGCCGTCACCACCGACCTGGTGCACCGGCTCACCGGAACCGTGCTGCCGCAGGCCGTCTCCGGCACCGACGCCCAGGGCTACGTCACCGGATCCACCGCGGGCCAGACCGACTTCCGCGACGTCGTCGCCGAACGGCTTCCGCTCATCATCGCCGTCGTCGTCCTCCTCGCGATGCTGATCATCCTGACGGTGTTCCGGGGCGTCCTGGTGGCCGTCAAGGCGGCCGTCCTCAACCTGGTGTCGATCGGAGCCTCGTACGGTGTCGTGGTCGCGGTGTTCCAGTGGGGGTGGGGTGGGCCTGCACTGGGCGTCTCCGGAACCGTGCCGGTCGAGAGCTATGTGCCGATGATGATGTTCGCCATCGTCTTCGGCCTCAGCATGGACTACGAGATCTTCCTGCTTTCGCGCGTGCACGAGGCATGGCTGCGTACCGGCGACAGCCGA
>KI547041.1:203506-206144 GCA_000497405.1 Streptomycetaceae bacterium MP113-05
CGCCCACGCCCTGGAGATCACCGCCCGGGTCATCAGCTGCGCCGCCCTGATCATGGCGAGCGTGTTCGCGGCGTTCGTGCTCAGCAGCAACATCGTGGTAAAGATGCTCGGCCTCGGACTGGCCGTCAGCGTGCTGGTCGACGCGACGCTGGTGCGGCTGCTGCTGGTGCCCGCGGTGCTCACGCTGCTCGGCCCACGCGTGTGGTGGGCGCCGGGGTGGCTGGGCCGGATCCTGCCGCAGGTCCACGCGGAGCCGCCGCTCCCGGACGGCGGGCCGGCACCCGGAGACGACGGCACGCCCGGCGCCGGGCCCGCGACTCAGGCGCGGGATACCGGGCACGGCCCCCCGCAGGAGTGACGTTCGTCCGGCAGCTACGTGCGATCGGGCTAACATCGAGTCCCCTCCGCCCCGCCCCCAGAAGGCAGCTCTCCATGGCCGACGACGCCTACCTGTTCCTGATGCCCGACGCCCGGCCCCGCCGGGGAGCAGCGGTCGTCGCGGTCGGCGACCTCGAGTGCCTGGAGACGCCGGCCGTGCAGGGGTGGCTCGGCGCCCACGGTGCGGACGCCGCGTCGGAGCAGGTGCGCATCCTGCCCGCGGAGGCCGCGGAGAGTCTTCCCGAGGACGCCGAGACGTTGCCGGTGCCACTCGGACCCGAGGAGACCGAACGTGTACGGCGATCCTGCGCTCCGCAGCAGACCGCCCACGTGGAGGAGGAATTGGTCGCCTACCGCGACACCGCGCAGGAGTGGCGCGGCCTGGTGCACCGGGCCCTGGACGCCGGCATCCCGGAGCACCGCATCGCGCAGTTGACCGGCCTTCAGCCGGGGGCCGTGGCTGACGCCGCGCAGCGCTGACGCCTCTCCTGCCCGGCAACGACGTGACCTGCTTGGTGCACCGGCCCGGAACCCGGTGCTCGACGCCTCCGCAGGTACGGTGACGTCGGGACGCCCCATCGGGTGACCCACCTCAGTTCCCCAGGGAGTCCGCATGGCGAAGCACCCAGAAATCGGCACCGCCGCACCGCGGTTCAGCATTCCCGGCGGTGTCCTGCACGGCAACGGCGGGGAAGGGGCCGAAGCCGCCTTCGAGCGCGGCGACTACGGCATCGACGGTGCACCCGGGCGGCCGGTGGTGCTCGCCTTCTACCCGGGCGACGACACGGCCGTGTGCACCAAGCAGCTGTGCTCCTACTCCTCCGGCATGGAACGCTTCGAAGAACTCGACGCCACCGTCTGGGGCGTCAGCCCGCAGGGCGTCGACAGCCACGAGCGGTTCGCCCGCAAGCACGACCTGCGGATGCCACTGCTGGCCGACACCGATCTCGTCGTCGCCCGGGCGTACGGGGTGGCGGCGCCCGGGATCGGCCTGCGCCGGTCGGTCTTCCTCATCCGGCCGGACGGCACGATCGGCTGGAAGCACGTGTCGCTGCTCGGCATGACCTACCAGGAGGTGGAGACCCTCACCGCTCGCCTCGGCGAACTCACGGCCGGCTGACTCCGCGCGGCCGTCGGGCCGCGGCGGCGGAGCGGCCCTGTCCGGGGAACGGGTATGCGATGAACGAGGGCGGGTGAGATCCAGCGGTGCGCTGCTGCGTTACGGGGCGCCCCTCCAATGCTCGCCCCGGGTGGCGGGTGGCTTGTCCCGCCCGCAGTGTCGGTGATGTCGCGTACTCGTGGCGTGGCGGGCGGCAGCCGCTCCGCGCTCGCCCACCTGGGTCACGGGGACGACGACACGTCAGTTCGTCCCCGTCGTCACGGAGAACCCGATGCAGAAGATACTCGCGGTATCGTGCGCCGCCGCCGCGGCCATGGCGCCACTCATGGTCCTCGCGCCTGCCGCCACCGCCGGCGGGGGGCCCACCCCCGACCAGCACCGTGCGCTGAGCCTGCACGCGAAGCTGAACCCGTTCAAGGTCAACAAGGTGCACGGCTACGGCCGTGCCCAGGTACACCTGAAGGGCCGCCACGTCTCGGTGAAGCTCAGGGCGAAGGGGCTGCTCGCGAACGCCCCGCACGCCCAGCACTTCCACATCGCCGCCAAGGGCGTGTGCCCACCGGAGTCGGCGGCGACGAAGCACAACGGCAAGTTGAGCCTCTCCACTCCCGACGGTGCGCCGTTCTACGGGAAGATCGGTACCTCCCTGACCACCGAGGGCGACACCAGCCCCGCCTCCGGGCTGGCGGTCGACCGCTTCCCGGTAGGCCCCGACGTTCATTACGAGCGCAGCTTCAAGGTCAGCGAGGAGACCGCGAGGTCGCTGCGGGCCGGCACCGCCGTCGTCGTCGTGCACGGCATCGACTACAACAAGAACGGCAAGTACGACTTCAACCTCGGCAAGAGCCCGCTCGACCCGAAGCTTCCCGCCGAGGCCACCTTCCCCGCGCTGTGCGGGGCGCTCA
The DNA here is from genome assembly GCA_000497405.1 of Streptomycetaceae bacterium MP113-05. GTDB lineage: Bacteria > Actinomycetota > Actinomycetes > Streptomycetales > Streptomycetaceae > Streptomyces. The sequence goes on from KI547041.1 coordinate 205,910, forward strand.
AGAAGGCGCCGCACGGCGGCATCTCCGGCGGCCAGGGCGGCACTCAGGCCGGAAGCCTGGATTCCGGTCTGACCGCAGTGGCCGGAACGGGCCTCCTGGCGGCTGCCGGCGGCGCGTTCTACCTGCGCCGGCGCACCACGGCCAGGCAGAGCTGACCACCTGAACAGGCCGGTCGGCGTGCGTACGTACAGTTCCGGTGGCCGCCGTGGTGTCCTCACCACGGCGGCCACCGCCT
>KI547041.1:206154-228770 GCA_000497405.1 Streptomycetaceae bacterium MP113-05
GGTCCCCGAGCCGGGGGTGCGGGCCGCAGGGGTGGAGGCCGCGGCCCCGGAGCCGCCGGACACCGTGTCGTCCGCGCGTCCCGCCCGGCAGCCCCCGGCATCGCCCCCCATCCGGGTCGAGGTGCCCGGGGCCGGGCTCGAAGCCACGGTGCGGGGAGTGGGCCTGAACGACGACGGTACGATCGCCCTGCCCGACGACCCCGACGACGCCGGCTGGTTCCAGGGCTCCCCGGCACCCGGCGTGGAGGGCAACTCCGTCCTTGTCGGGCACGTCGACTCCCGTACCGGGCCCGCCGCCTTCTACGGACTGGGAGCAGTGGAGGACGGCCAGCGGATCGCCCTGCACCGGAAGGACGGGCGCACCGCGGTATTCGTGGTGGACGGGGTGTCGGTGTGGCCGAAGGACGCGTTTCCCTCAGACCGTGTGTACGGGCCGACGCGTTCGTCCCGGCTCACGCTGATCACCTGTGCGGAGTGGGACGAGGGCCGGGAGACGTACGTGTCCAACCTCGTGGTCACCGCGCACCTCGAGCGGTTGCGCGGCCCGGCGTGACGACGCGGCGCGTGCGCGTGCCCGCTCAGACGTGGTTGCCGCTGCGCTCGCCGTCCGCCTCGGGCTCCGGCCCGTTCCCGTCCCCCTCGTTCCGCTCGCCGTCGCGCTCCGCCCCGCGTCGTGGACTCCCGCCGGGTTCCTGAACAGCCGGCTCCGGGCCTTTCGGGGACTCCTCCGGGCCGGGGGCGGTCACCCGGATCTTGGACTGCTTGTGCGGCAGCTCGTCCCAGTCGTTCATGGTGCGTGCCGCCAGGCCGTGCTTCTCCGCCAGGGCCAGCAGGGTGGCCGGCCGGTAGTAGAAGTCCTCCCGCAGCACGTCGTGCTCTGCGCCGTCGGTGCGGTTGTAGGTGAAGTCGAAGAACCCTCCCGGCGCCAGCAGCCGACCGACGTGCCGGAAGCACTCCTCGATCACCGGGAGAGGCGAGTGCGAGAAGACGCTGTGGGCGTGGATGACCTGGAAGTGCCCGTCCGGCAGGTGCGCCAGGCGCATGTCGTCGACCAGCGTCAGGTGCGGCAGCTTCGACTGCAGCCGGTGGTCGACGAGGGTCTGCCGGGCTGACAGCAGGATGTCCGGGGAGATGTCGACGCCGTAGTAGTGGCCGGCCTGCAGGTGGGCGATGAAGTGCCGTCCCGCGCGGAGGTTGCCGCAGCCGATCTCCAGCATGTGGTCGCCCGGCACCAGGCCGTGCTCGACCAGGTAGTCGAACTGCATCCTGCCCAGGGCGTTCCAGCGTTCCTCGGACGGCGTGCCGACGGCGCCGCGCGGGTTGCGTGCCGTGTCGGACTTCATCACGGCGCGGTAGTAGGCGAGGTGGTCGCCGCCCGACCGGCGCTGCAGCCGCCAGTCCCGCAGGTGCCGGCGGAGGTACGGCACGACGCGCTGCGGGTGGCGGGCTGCGTAGCGCAGGCGATGGGCCAGCGACGAGCGGTTGTGGGAGCGAGTGGCGGTGGGCATCGCGGAGGTTCTCCTGCGTCGGCGTCTCGGTTCCGGGACGCGCCCGCCGCGTGTGGCGCGCGGGCGGACGCGTGTCGGTGAAGGGGGATTTTCCTCCTTTCATGTTCTTTTGGCGATAACGTGCGCACGATGCCCAGCCATCGAGTGACGGGGCGTCGGCGGTTGACGGAGGGACGCGATGGGTCAGGAGGACGCCGTGGTGGGCGAGCTGGGCGGTCCGCTGGAGCGGATGCCGCAGGACTGGGCGCGGGCGCTGGCAGTGGTCGCGCACCCGGACGATCTTGAGTACGGCGCGGCAGCCGCTGTGGCGGAGTGGACCGCCGGGGGCCGAGAGGTCGCATATCTGCTGGCCACGCGGGGTGAGGCCGGGATCGACAGCATGGCTCCCGAGGAGGCCGCCCGGGTACGGGAAGCCGAGCAGCAGGCGAGCGCCTCGGTGGTCGGAGCCAGCCGGGTGGAGTTCCTGGACCACCGGGACGGGGTGGTCCAGGAAGGGCTGAGCCTGCGCCGGGACATCGCTGGGGCGGTACGGCGCCTGCGACCCGAGCTGGTGGTGACGCTCAACCACCACGACACCTTCGGCGGCACCTGGTGGAACACTCCGGACCACCGGGCGGTCGGCCGGGCCGCGCTGGACGCGGTCGGCGACGCCGGGAACCGGTGGATCTTCCGCGACCAGCTGGAGCGGGACGGGCTCGAGCCATGGGGCGGTGTGCGCTGGGTGGCGGTGGCCGCCTCGCCGCAGGCGACCCACGCGCAGGAGGTTTCCGACCGGTCCGCGGATCTGGCGGTCGCCTCGCTCACCGAGCACCGTACGTACCTGACCGTGCTCAGCAACGAGGAGCCGGAGGTGTACGCGCGAAGGTTCCTCGGTGAGGCGATGGACGGCGTCGCCCCGAGATTCGGTGGCCGGCGCGGAGTCTCCTTCCAGCTCTACCCGCGCTGACCGGCGGGCTTCCGTCCGCCGGTCACCGCTCCGTGGCCGTGGCCGTGGCCGTGGGGCGGGGACGGCGCAGGGCGAGTGTCAGAGCGAATGCGGCCATCGGGATCAGCAGGGTCGCGGCCAGCGCCGTGAGCCAGCCGTAGCCCGCCCGGGCCATGACCAGGCCGGCCAGCGCGCCGCCGGCGCCGGCGGCAGCGTTGCTGGTCAGGTCGGAGAGACCCTGGACGGCGGCGCGAGCCGCCTGAGGGACCGAGTCGGTGAGCAGCGCGGAGCCGGACACGAGCCCCGCCGACCACCCCAGGCCCAGGACGAACAGTCCGGCCGCGGCACGCACGTGGTCCGCCCCGGCGGTGCCTGCCAGCGCGGCGGCGCAGGCCAGCAGGAGGACTGCGAGCCCGATCACGGCGATCCTCCCCAGCTGGTCCGACAGCCGGCCCATCAGCGGGGAGAAGGCGTACATGCCGGCGATGTGCCCGCTGATGACCAGGCCGATCAGCTCGATGCCGGCGCCGTGGTGACTGAGGTCGACCGGTGTCATCACCATGATCGACACCATCACGGTGTGTGCGCCGGCGATGGTGACGAGAGCCAGCCGGGCCGAGCCGGAGGATGCGACGGCGGCTACGCCCGCCCGCAGTGACCGTTCGTCTCCGTTCTTGTCGTCCGCCGACAGGTCCGCCGACGGAGCCGTCGCCGCGGTGGCGAGGTCGCGGGCGGTGAGCAGCGGGTCGGGGCGGAGCAGGAGGTGCACCGTCAGCGCCGAGAGCAGGAATATCGCGGAGCCCCAGAGGAAGGGGCCGGCCGCTGCCGGTATCCCCATGCCGAGCGCGGCGACGCTCTCACCGGCCGGGCCGGCGATGTTCGGGCCGAGTACCGCGCCGACGGTGGTGGCCCACACCACGGTCGAGATGGCGCGTGCACGGCGGTGTGGTTCAGCGAGGTCTGCCGCGGCGAACCTGGCCTGAAGGTTCGCCGAGGAACCGGCGCCGAACGCCGCCATGCCGATCAGCATCAGGGGGAAGTTTCCCGCGCTCGCGCCGAGGACGACGGTCGCGCCGCCGACGGCGGCGATCAGGTAGGCCAGCGTGAGTCCCGGGCGGCGACCCCTTTTCGCCATCAGGGAGGCGAGAGGGAGCGAGAGCAGTGCGGTACCGATCACCGCCGACGTCGAGGCGAGCCCCGCGAGCCCTTCGGAGCCGCTCACCTCCTCCGCCAGGACTGCGGCCAGGGCGATACCGGTGGCCACGCCGAGGCCGCCGAGGATCTGACTGGTCACGAGGACCGCCGTGGCGCGCCGTCGTACCCTCGCCAGCTCCTGGGGCGTGAGGCCCCAGCCGCCCTTGGGTGCGCCCGTCCCGGCTGCGGCCGCGGCAGTGGGTGCGGAGGCGTCTGCGGGGTCGCAAGTGTCGGTCACGGCGGAAGTCTGCCAGCCTGCCCCTTTCCGCGCAGCGGGTCGTGGGCCGGGTCGTGTCGGGGCAACGAAACCTGCTCCGGAATTCCGGGTGTGCCAGGTCACAGAATGTGCGTGCCCCACGTCACAGAAAGGCGTCGTGCGGCCCTTTCGCCGGTGAGGTGAGGCACAGCGGAATCAGCCCCTACGAAGAGACGTAGGAACACCGGGGACCAAGGTCCTGGACCGAGGGCCCGGCATGTCACCGTCCTGCCGTCCGACGCGGATGAACGCGATCCGCCCCTTCGTTGCGCGGGTTACTCCGACCGGCGGGGCGTGGGGCCGTTCCCGCCCGGTGGGGTCCCGGGTGCATCACCGGGCACCGTGTGTCCCTTTTGTCTATTTCGGGTACGGTGCTCCTTAGTAATCGGCCTTCTTTGGAAATGCCCGATTAGCGGGTTATCAAGGTGTGGCCTGGTCCGCAGGGCCAGGAACCCCCCCCACCGAATTCCGGAGGAAGTGCCCCATGCGCCTGCACCCCGCGATTACCGACGCCCTGAGCCGTGTCCCGCGTACCCGCAATGCCGTCATAGCGGGCGGAGTGGGCGCGTCCCTGGTTCTGGGCTCCGGCGTGGCGCTCGCTGCCGGCGACGACATCTTCGCGACCGACGCCCCCGGCAAGGCCGCGCACGCGACGGCGCCGCAGGCAGAGGCCCCGGCCGAGGTGGCGAAGAAGAAGGACCGTGCGGAAGACAAGGCCGAGAAGGCCGAGAAGGCTGAGAAGGCTGAGAAGGCTGAGAAGGCCGGCAAGCAGGCCCAGGCGGAGAAGCAGGCCGAGGGTCGCGGCGGCGCCCACAAGGACAAGGCCCACAAGAAGAAGGCAAGCCGAAGCCACGCCCGGGCGCAGGCGCCCTCCTGGGTTCTCCCGGTCTCCAAGCCGTACACCAAGACCGCCGGCTTCGCCGACAGCGGTGGCCGCTGGTCCGCCAAGCACTCCGGCCAGGACTTCGCCGTACCGACGGGCACCACCGTGAAGGCCGTGCACAACGGCACCGTGGTGACCACCGGCTGGGGCGGCTCCTACGGCAACCGCATCGTTGTCGAGCACCCGAACGGCAAGTACAGCCAGTACGCCCACCTGTCGAAGATCGGCGTCGCACCGGGCGAGCAGGTGAACACGGGCGAGCAGATCGGCCAGTCCGGCAGCACCGGCAACTCGTCCGGGCCGCACCTGCACTTCGAGGTCCGCACCACCCCTGTCTACGGTTCCGGCTTCGACCCCGTCCCGTTCCTGAAGGGGCACGGTCTGCACCCGTGACCGTCCGCTGAGAAGCGGGCTCCGGGCGGGTCCGCCCGGAGCAGCGAGACCCTGGGGCCGGACGTGAGGCGGCACCGGAAGGTCAGAAGAGCGGTTGCGGGAGCACGCCCTCCAGCGCGAGGAGCTCCCGCTTCGTCTCCAGTCCGCCCCCGAAACCGCCCAGTCCGCCGCCGCTGGCCACCACTCGGTGGCAGGGGACGATGACGGGTAGAGGATTGGCGCCCATGGCCGCGCCGACGGCGCGGGCCGCACCGGGCTCGCCCACGCGATCGGCGAGGTCCTGGTATCCCACCGTCGCCCCGTACGGCACTCCGGTGGACAGCTCACGCAGCACCCGTTCGTGGAAGCCGCCGGTCAGTGACCAGTCCAGCGGAACAGTGAAGACGCGCAGGCCGCCCGCGAAGTAGGAGAGCAGTTCCCGCTCGGCGGTCGCCAGGTGCGCGTGGCACGGCGCGTCGGAGCCTTTCCCCGCTCCCTCGTGTGCGGGCGCCCGTCCCGTCCGGCCGCGCAGCCGGGCCAGTGCGCGCCGTGTCTCCTCCGCCGTGGCGTGAAACGACACCTGCATCAGCCCTTCGGCGGTGGCCGCCAGCAGCAGTGGACCGATCGGGGCCTCGGCACGGCTCCAGGTCCATTCTCCGGCCGTGCCGCCCGAACGCTCGTCCGATCCGATCGCCACACCGCCGAGTCTACGGAGGCCCTCTGACAGCGGGCCCCCTCGGCGATCCCTCCCGTCCCCCGCCCGGGCGGGGGACGGGAGGGGGGAAGTCCACGGGCTCAGCCGCCCACAGCGCCCCGCACCACGTCCGGGGCGTTCGAGATGATCCCGTCCGCGCCGGCCCGGGCCGCCTTCCGGGCGGTCGCAGCGTCGTCGACCGTCCAGGCGAAGAGTTCCAGTCGCTTGTCGTGGGCGCCCTTCAGCGCGTGCACCTCGGCGGCGTAGTCCGCGGTGACCGCCGAGTGGCGGGGATTGATCTGGTCGGTGAACACCGCGTACTCGGGCAGCTCCGCGATGGCGGGTGTACCGAGGAAGCCCGTCTTCACCCCCGGGTCCAGGCCGTGCACCGTACGCACCGCGTCCGCGTCGAAGCTCTGGATCACCAGCCGGTTCCGCAGGTGGCGCCGGTCGAGCCAGCCCTCGTTCGCCAGCTCCTCGAGGGTCTGCCGCTCCAGGCCGGGGTACAGCGCGGGCTTCTTCAGCTCCAGCAGCAGTTTCTGCCCGTTGGCCTCCAGCCGCCGCAGGCACTCCGCGAGTGTAGGCACCCCGGTTCCGGCGAACTCCTCGCCGAACCAGCTGCCGGCGTCCAGCCGCGCGATCTCGGCCGCAGTGAAGTCCGCGACCCGCCAGGGCGCGCGGTCCGGGAAGACCTCTTCCACGTCTGTCGTACGGTCCAGGCTCACGTCGTGCATGATGATCAGCTCGCCGTCGAGGGTGCGCTGGACGTCGTTCTCGACGCGGTCGAAGCCCAGCTCGTCTGCCTTGTCGACGGCGGTGAGCGTGTTCTCCGGGGCGTACGCCGAGGCGCCGCGGTGTGCGACGACGACGGGCGCACGGTCAGGTCCCGGCCTCGCGGCTGTGGTCGCCTCCACGGCGGGAGGAGCAACTGCGTGCGTCGCCGCCGGAGCCGCGGTCGCGGCGCAGAGGAAGAGCGTGGACAGGCCCAGCAGGGTGCCGGCTGCCACGGCGAAGGGGCGCATCGCCATTACGAACTCCTCGCATCCGTCCATGTGCACACGGTGCCCGCGTGCTCCTGGGATATGAGGTTCCCTGTTGTGCTGTACACACAACCGGCGATCGGGTGGTTGCAGGCCGTTTCCGGAGACCGGGGAGAGTGTCGGTGGCGCGTCGTACGGTAGGACTCATGCGGCCCGTGACCAAGATCGAACGCAAGGTGGCGCCCTTCGAGGTCGTCAGCCCGTATCAGCCCAGCGGCGACCAGCCGACCGCCATCGCCGACCTGGCCCGCCGCGTCGAGGGCGGGGAGAAGGACGTGGTGCTGCTCGGTGCCACCGGCACCGGTAAGTCCGCGACGACGGCATGGATGATCGAGAAGATCCAGCGCCCGACGCTGGTGATGGCCCCCAACAAGACGCTCGCCGCCCAGCTCGCCAACGAGTTCCGGGAGCTGCTGCCCCACAATGCCGTCGAGTACTTCGTCTCGTACTACGACTACTACCAGCCCGAGGCCTACGTCCCGCAGACGGACACGTACATCGAGAAGGACTCCTCGATCAACGAGGAGGTCGAACGGCTGCGGCACAGCGCGACCAACTCCCTGATCACCCGCAGTGACGTGGTGGTGGTCGCGTCCGTCTCCTGCATCTACGGTCTGGGCACGCCACAGGAGTACGTGGACCGCATGGTCCCCCTCAAGGTGGGTGAGGAGTTCGACCGCGACGCCCTGCTGCGCCGCTTCGTCGACATCCAGTACGCGCGCAACGACGCGGCGTTCACCCGGGGCACCTTCCGCGTGCGCGGCGACACCATCGAGATCTTTCCGGTCTATGAGGAGCTCGCGGTCCGCATCGAGATGTTCGGCGACGAGATCGAGGCGCTCTCCACCCTGCATCCTCTGACCGGGGAGGTCATCTCCGAGGACCGGGAGCTGTACGTCTTCCCGGCGTCGCACTACGTCGCGGGCCCGGAGCGGATGGAGAGGGCCATCGGCTCCATCGAGGCCGAGCTTGCGGAGCAGTTGGCTGCGATGGAGCAGCAGGGGAAGCTGCTCGAGGCCCAGCGGCTGCGGATGAGGACGACGTACGACATCGAGATGATGCGGCAGATCGGCACCTGCTCCGGCATCGAGAACTACTCGCGGCACATCGACGGCCGTGACCCCGGCTCCGCGCCGCACACCCTGATCGACTTCTTCCCGGACGACTTCGTACTGGTCATCGACGAGTCACACGTCACGGTGCCGCAGATCGGGGCCATGTACGAGGGGGACGCCGCGCGTAAGCGCACCCTGGTCGACCACGGTTTCCGCCTCCCGTCGGCGATCGACAACCGGCCGCTGAAGTGGGAGGAGTTCCTGGAGCGCATCGGGCAGACGGTCTACCTCTCCGCGACTCCGGGCCAGTACGAGCTGTCCCGCGGGGACGGCGTGGTGGAGCAGATCATCCGTCCCACCGGTCTGGTCGACCCGGAGGTCGTGGTCAAGCCCACGGAGGGGCAGATCGACGACCTGGTGCACGAGATCCGCACCCGCACGGAGAAGAACGAACGCGTGCTGGTCACCACGCTCACCAAGAAGATGGCCGAGGACCTCACCGACTACTTCCTCGAGCTCGGCATCCAGGTGCGCTACCTGCACAGCGACGTCGACACGCTGCGCCGCGTGGAGCTGCTGCGCGAGCTGCGGGCGGGCGAGTTCGACGTGCTGGTCGGCATCAACCTGCTGCGGGAGGGGCTGGACCTGCCCGAGGTGTCGCTGGTCGCGATCCTGGATGCGGACAAGGAGGGTTTCCTGCGCTCGGGCACCTCGCTGATCCAGACCATCGGCCGTGCGGCGCGTAACGTCTCCGGTCAGGTCCACATGTACGCCGACAAGGTCACCCCGGCGATGGAGAAGGCCATCGACGAGACCAGCCGGCGCCGGGCGAAGCAAGTCGCCTACAACGAGGCGCACGGGGTCGATCCGCAGCCGCTGCGCAAGAAGATCGGCGACATCGTCGCCGACATCGCCCGTGAGGGCGTCGACACCGAGGAGCTGCTCGGTACCGGATACCGGCAGAGCGGGTCCGAGAACGGCAGGCCGGCCAAGGCGCCGGTCCCCGACCTGGGCCACCAGGCCGCCGCCCGGCGCGGCGGCAAGGCCGACGGCGAGGTGGTCCTCACCGACCGCCCGGCCGGTGACCTGGCGGATCTCATCGAGGACATGACGCAGCGGATGCGTGCCGCGGCGGCCGAGTTGCAGTTCGAGGTCGCGGCCCGGCTGCGCGACGAGGTCGGCGAACTCAAGAAGGAGTTGCGCCAGATGCGGGAGGCCGGGCTCAAGTAGGCTGCCGTGCCAAGCCGGTGACGGCGGAGGACGTCGAGAGGGGAACACACGGTGAGCGTCAACCTGTCGAAGGGTCAGGCAGTCAGTCTGCGGAAGTCCGACGGGGGGAGTCTGTCGTCGGTCCGGATGGGGCTCGGGTGGCAGGCGGCACCGCGTCGTGGCCTGTTCGGCCGCCGTACCAGGGCCATCGACCTGGACGCCTCTGCGGTGCTGTTCGCGGGGGAGCGGCCGGTCGACGTGGTCTTCTTCAAGCACCTGGTCAGCGACGACGGCTCGGTGCAGCACAGCGGGGACAACCTGGTCGGGGGCGCGGGGCAGGGGGAGGACGACGAGTCGGTGATGGTCGACCTGCAACACGTCCCCTCGAACATCGACCAGATCGTCTTCACCGTGAACTCCTTCACCGGCCAGACCTTCGCGGAGGTGGAGAACGCCTTCTGCCGATTGCTGGACGCGGCGAACGGGCAGGAGCTGGCGCGCTACACCCTGACCGGCGGCGGCGACTACACGGCACAGATCATGGCGAAGGTCCAGCGGGAGGGCGGCGGCTGGCAGATGACCGCCATCGGGGAGCCCGCGAGCGGGCGCACCTTCCAGGACCTGATGCCCGCGATCGTCCCGCACCTCTGAGGGATCTTCGGCCCGGTGCGTCCGGGCCGCAACCCCGGGGTGTCACCGCGGGGTGCCGCAGCCTTCGCGTCCCTTCACGCATCCGTTCGACACAGCGGTGCTTTACCTTGTCTTGGTGTTGCTTTACCGTTGATTTGTACGGAGGGGAGTATTCCCACGTCGCGGTGACCCCGTCAGTACGGGCCGGCAGACCGGTCCCGGGGCGCCGGTCCGGCGGTGCGTCCCGGCAGCGGACGCCCGGCGCGGGCGGAAGAGACCTCCGGCAGTTGCTCCAGCCGGAGGTGCAGTTCACATGGACGTGTCCTTTCTCGTCTGGGCGGCGACCGTCATCGGTCTCTGCGCCCTGATCGCCGTCGACTTCTTCGTCGGCCGCAAGCCGCACGACGTATCCCTCAAGGAGGCGGGCACCTGGACGATCGTCTGGATCGTCCTGGCTGCCCTCTTCGGCCTCGGCCTCCTCCTCTTCGGGAGCGGCCAGAGTGCCGGCGAGTTCTTCGCGGGTTACATCACCGAGAAGTCGCTCAGCGTCGACAACCTCTTCGTCTTCGTGCTGATCATGGCGAAGTTCGCGGTGCCGAGCATCTACCAGCAGCGGGTGCTGATGGTCGGCGTGCTGATCGCCCTGGTGCTGCGCGCCGGTTTCATCGCCGCGGGTGCGGCGATCATCTCGAGTTTCTCCTGGGTCTTCTTCCTCTTCGGCGCTTTCCTGGTCTGGACGGCCTGGAAGCTCGTCCAGGAGGCCCGCGCCGAGGACGAGACCGAGGCGTACGAGGAGAACCGCCTACTGAAGGCGGTGGAACGACGCTTTCCCTCCACCGACGAGTACCACGGCACGAAGCTCTTCATCCGGGAGAACGGCAGGCGGTTGATGACGCCGATGCTGATCGTGATGCTCGCGATCGGTACCACCGACGTCCTCTTCGCTCTGGACTCCATCCCCGCGATCTTCGGTCTCACCCAGGACCCCTACATCGTCTTCACCGCGAACGCCTTCGCCCTGATGGGGCTCCGGCAGCTCTATTTCCTGATCGGCGGGCTGCTGAAGAAGCTGGTGCACCTTTCCTACGGCCTGTCGATCATCCTCGGCTTCATCGGTGTGAAGCTCGTCCTGCACGCGTTGCACGAGGCGGGAGTGCACGTGCCGGAGATCAGCACCCCGGTCTCCCTCGGCGTGATCTGTGCGGTCCTGGTCGTCACCACCGTCACCAGCCTGTATGCCTCGAAGAAGCAGGACCGGCAGAGCCCGAAGAGCACAGCGGCCGCGCCTCCCTCCGGCGGGGCCCCGGACGGACATGACGGCCGGGGCCCCCTTTCGAAGGACGACGAGCGCTGAGGTCGTCCTGGCGGGCCGGTGTCACTCGATCACCACGGTCCGCTCGGTCCGGGCGCCGTTGACCTCCACGACGAGGGAGACGGTGCCCGGACGCAGCGCCGTCAGCACGCCGGTGACTGCGTCGAACGCCGCGTCGCAGTGCCTCTTCGGCCGCTCGTCGTCGGCGCACAGGTTCCGGGAGCCCGACCAGTCCGCGCTCACCGGCCACGTCACCGGCACCTCACGCGCCGTGGATCCCTCGCCCTGCCGGACGGTCGCCGCCACCCGCGCCGTCTCGCCGTCGCCCAATTCGGTGGGCGCGTCGAGTGCCAGGGCGTCCACGTGGGGCCGGGTCTGGACCCTGAACGCCTCCCGGTCGGAGCGGACCGTGCCGTGCCGCTCCACACCGACCATCGACCACCCGGTGAAGCCGCCCTCACCGGGCGGGGCCGCCGGCCCCTTCCCCGAGTTGCCGTTGACCAGGTAAGGCACGCCGTCCACTCGCGACGCATGGAAGACGCCGACGTGGGAGCCGACGACCAGTACGTCCTTTCCCGTGCGGGTGTGGAAGGCGGCCAGCCGGTTCTCCAACAGGTCTGCCTCCATCCGGTCCGTGAGCCGGCTGGCCTGCTGCGGGGCCGGGTCCCTCGGCGGCACGTGCTGAACCACGGCCACCGAGCGGACGCGCGGGTCGCGCGCCGCCGCGTCGAGCTGCCGCCGCAGCTCGGCGAACTGGTCGAGGCCCTGAAGCGACAGCGAGGAGGTGTCCAGCGTGATCACCTTGGTGCCCTTGTGGTCGAAGGTACGCCGGGCGGGCCCGAACTCGGCGACGAAGTTCTCGATGCTTCCGCCCATCACCTCGTGGTTGCCCGGTACGTAGTGCCAGGGCACGGCGTCGCCGAGTTCCTCCTCGATCACCTCGCGGGCGAAGGCGAGGTCCTCCGGCGCTCCCTCGTCCACTAGGTCGCCATTGATCACCACGAAGTCGGGGTCGGCGGCGCGGATCTCCCGCAGCGTGCGCCGCGCCTGCCGCACGAGCTCGCTGTCCGGCTGCCGGGCGACGAACTGCGCGTCCGACATCACCGCGAACCGCCAGTCCCGCCCGGTGACGTCCCGCGCGGTGCCGATCAACCGGTCCCGCACCGCCCGCCGGTCCGGCAGTTCCACATCGGGCGGGGTCCGGGCCACCAGCTCGTCCAGCACGATGCTGCTGCCGTACTGTTCGGCCGGCCGCGTCTCCGCGACGTAGAAGCGCCGCACCTGCACCGGGTACGCGACCCCTCCCGGCACGGTGAACGTCACCTGCCGCCAGCCCCGCCACGTGATGTGCGGCCCGCGCAGCACCTGGGAGGTGCCGTTCCCGTCGATCAGGTGCAGCGACGGCCAGGCGCCCCGGCCGTCACCCTTCACCCACAGGGTGAACGCCTGCGGCTGCCCCGGCACGTCGAGGTGACGCGGCGGGTTGACGTAGGCCGCGCGGGTCGCCGTCGACTGCCCGAAGTCGTAGTCCAGGCGCAGCCCCTGCCCCTCGTGGCCCGCGGGATCGGTGGATATCTCACCCGTTGCGCGGGCGGCGGAGAACGTCCAGTCGCCTGCGTCGTCGAAAGCGGCGACCTGTCGGCTGCGCAGCCCCACCGTCACGGCGAGCGCGGTGCTGTGCCCGGCGACGGTCGCCTTCACGATGCCGGACGCCCCGTCTTCGCCGGTACGTGCGGTCACGGTGAAGCCGCCGCTCACGACATCCGGTTCGATCCTGAACAGCGAACGGTCGTACTCCAGCGACACGTCTGCGGGGTCGATGGGCGCGCTCGTGCCGTCCGTGTCGAAGCCGAGAACTCCGAAGGCGCCCTCGTCCTGCCCGGTCGCCAGACCGACCCGGTCCTGAGTGGGAGCAACACGCCGCAGCGCCCCGATCACCCTCAGCTCGACGGCGCCGTCGGCGCGTCCCCGCCTGGCCGTGACCTCGGTGCTTCCGGTGCGGCGTGCGTGAAAGGCTCCCCCGTCGTCCACCCGTCCCACGTGGCGCCGGTCCACCCGCCAGTCGGGCCTGCCTTCGGCGGGACCGTACGTCTCGTCGTACCCGTCCGCCTTCAACTGCCTGGTGAGGCCGGGAAAGACACGTTCGGGGTGGCCCCCGGGGACGGTGTCCGCAGTGGGGGCGAGCACGGGGTCGGCGGCGGTCTCCACCCAGAATCCGCGGAGTTCGCCGCTGCCGTCCCGGGCGGTCAGTGCCAGCCCGTTCGGCACCTCGCGCTGCCGGCCGTCGGAGGGCGCGTTCTCCAGTTGCGGCGTGTCCGAACCGGGCTCGCGCGCCACCAGCGTCGACGATCCACCGCCGTCCAGGTTGAGCGCGTTGTAGGCACCCAGCTCGTCCATCATCCGCGCCAGCTCGGTGAGGGTGGCACCGCCGGAAGCGGCCTGCCGGCCGTCGACCGTCAGCACGTGCATCGTGCTGCCGTCCTGGGAGAAGCCCACCGCGGTCCGGGGAGCGGTGGCGTTGTTCGGCCGGCCCTCCCAGTCCTGCGGCTGGCCGTCGACCACCAGCGCACCGCGTCCGCCCACCGCGGTGCGCGGCATCGGCCCGCCGTCGTCCGTGCGCAACCGGTACTCCCAGGACACCGGATCGCCGACCTCCAGCCCGTCGAGGACCTTCGACCCGTGGTCTCGGCCCAGCAGCACTGTGGTGTCCTGCGGAACAGCCCCGTCGCCGGGCTCGTCCGAGACGCGGACGACCCGGCCGGCCCGGACGGCGACCTCCGAGGTGTCCGCCGCGCCCTCCACGGTCGCCGCGCGGTCGGCGGTGCCCCACTGCGCGTTGTAGGCGCCGATCCCGTCCTGGGGGACGTCGGCCGCGTTGTAGGCGGCGAGCTGCTCCTCGCCGTCCGGGAGGGCGAGTGTCCCTTCGAAGTAGAGGTCGAGGATGCGGCCGGCGCTTCCCGGCCCGAAGCCGACGGCCCGGGTGGCTCCCGGCTCGGGGGACTGGGTGATCTCGCCGTCCCGGATGCCTGGGCCGAGCGGTGCGCCGGTGGCGTTGATGTCGAAGAAGTCCGCGTTGATCGCGGCCACCGTACGGCGTCCCTCGCCCGGATCGTGCCCCTCGGCGTGCTCACTGACCGTCCGGCGTTCCGAGACCCTGCCCGAGGAGAGGTGGTCGACCCGGGTGCCCGCCTCCAGGTCGACGCTCAGCGCGTCGCCCCGCAGCCACTTGCCGGGTGCCAGCCGGGCGAACGAGGTCAGGGCGGCGCCGGGGGCCACGGGCCGCGTGGAGACGTCGATCTCCATGCCCGGACCGGGAGCCTCCGGAGCGGCGGGGGAGGACGCCACGTGTCCGGCCGCCGGGCCGGCCGGCGCGGCCCCGGCCGCCGGGGTGAGCCCGGTGGCCAGTGCGGACATGGCAGCAACCGGGACGAGCAGGGAACGGACGGAGAACCGTCTGCGTCTGCGGACTTCCGTCCCGCTGGTCTCACTCGTGCGAGCCTCGTTCACAAAACCCCCTACAAGCAGGTGAGTTCGGTGCACCCGATGTGCACACAGCCGCACACAGTGGCAAGGCGGACCCGTCTGCACCAGAGGGTGGGCGGGGGAATCACCGCGAACCATTGGCCCGACCTCTGGCAGCTCCGGAAGCCTTGCTGACCTGCTGGTCAACAAGCTGTAATGCGCGAGAACGAAACGATGTGAACGACACCGGCGACCGAGTGAACGGACACCGGCGCCCCGGCGTCGGCCTGCGCGAGAACGAGAGCGACACCGTGAACATCCACTCCGAACTGGACCAGGTCCTGAAGACCGGACCGTTCCACGTCGCGCTGCGCGCTGCGATTCAGGCCCGCGGCCTGGCGCTGCACCGCATTCAGCACAGGCTGGCGGAGCGCGGCATCAAGGTCGGTGTCACGAGCCTCAGCTACTGGCAGCAAGGTAACCGGCGCCCGGCCCGGCCTGAGTCGATGCGCGCGGTCACCGCGCTGGAGCAGGTCCTCGAGCTGCCGCGGGACACGCTCGTCCGGCTGCTGCGCGAAGCGGCGACCGCGGAACGACCCGCCGCCTGGTCCTACCGTTCCCTCGTCGACGCAGCCGACGCCCTGCAGCAACTCCTCGCCGAACTCCGCTCACCCGCCGACGGCGGCGTGCACACGGTGCTGCACCTCGAGCGCGTTTGTATCGGCGCCCGGCGTGAACTCGCCGCCCGTCACTCGGAACAGGTCGTTCGCGCCCACCGGGACGGCATAGAGCGTTACGTCGCCATCCACTACGGGGACGCCGGCTGCGATGTGTCCGGTGTCCGGGTACGGGCCGGAGAGAACTGCCGTCCCGGCAGCGTGCGAAGACACGGCCCGACCGGGCTGGTCGCCGCGGAGTTGCTCTTCGACAGGCGCCTGAGGGTGGGGGACACCCACATGTTCAGCTACACCTTCGAGGACGGCACCGCCGGCCCTTCCGGCGAGTACGTGCGCGGCTTCAGCTTCGGGGGCGGCCAGTACGTGCTCCAGGCGGGTTTCGACATGGCGGCGATGCCGGTGCGAGCCCAGAGCTTCGCACGCACCGCGCCGGGAGCGCGGCCCACGCAGACGCGTGAACTCCCCCTGGCCGGACCGCACCGAACGGTGCACCTGGCACAGCAGGACGTCAAGCCCGGGCTCCTCGGCATCGCCTGGGAGTGGGCCTGACCGACCCCCGTGCGGTCCTCCGCCCCTACCTCTGCCTCGTCGACGCGCTCCTCTTCTTCGTGGAGTGCTGCGGCTTACGAGAAGCCGGAACGGACGCGTCGCTCACCCGGTCGCCCAGGATCTCCCGGAGGAACTTGCCCGTGTGGCTGGCCGGGATCGCCGCGACCTCCTCCGGCGTGCCCTCCGCGATCACCAGGCCACCGCCGTTGCCGCCCTCGGGTCCCATGTCCACGACCCAGTCCGCGGTCTTGATGACGTCCAGGTTGTGCTCGATGACGATGACCGAGTTCCCCTTGTCGACCAGCCCCGAGAGGACGCCGAGCAGCTTGCGGATGTCGTCGAAGTGCAGGCCGGTCGTCGGCTCGTCCAGGACGTACACGGTGCGGCCGGTACTGCGCTTCTGCAACTCGCTGGCGAGCTTCACCCGCTGCGCCTCACCGCCGGAGAGCGTCGGGGCCGGCTGCCCCAGCCGTACGTACCCCAGGCCCACGTCGTTGAGCGTGCGCAGGTGCCGGGCGATGGCGGGGACCGCCTCGAAGAAGTCGAGGGCCTCCTCGATCGGCATGTCGAGGACCTCGGCGATGCTCTTGCCCTTGTAGTGGACCTCCAGCGTCTCCCGGTTGTAGCGCGCACCGTGGCACACCTCGCACGGCACGTACACGTCCGGCAGGAAGTTCATCTCGATCTTGATCGTGCCGTCGCCTGCGCAGTTCTCACAGCGACCGCCCTTGACGTTGAAGGAGAAGCGGCCCTGCTGATAGCCGCGCACCTTGGCCTCGGTGGTCTCCGCGAAGAGCTTGCGCACCCGGTCGAACACCCCGGTGTACGTCGCCGGGTTCGACCGCGGGGTACGGCCGATCGGCGACTGGTCGACGTGCACCACCTTGTCCGCCAGGTCGTCGCCCTCGACGCGGGTGTGGCGGCCCGGCACCGACTTGGCGCCGTTCAGTTCGCGCGCCAGGTGGGTGTAGAGAATGTCGTTGACCAGCGTCGACTTCCCGGAACCGGAGACGCCGGTGACCGCCGTGAACACGCCCAGCGGGAAGCCGACGTCGATGTTCTGCAGGTTGTTCTCCCGCGCGCCCCGGACGGTCAGCCGGCGGTCGCCGTCGACGGGCCGTCGCGCGGTGGGCGTCGGGATCTCCTTCTTCCCGGAGAGGTAGTGGCCGGTCACCGACTCGCCGTTGGTCAGCAACTGTGCCAACGGCCCGCTGTGCACGACCTTGCCGCCGTGTTCGCCGGCACCGGGTCCGATGTCGACGACCCAGTCCGAGGCCTTGATGGTGTCCTCGTCGTGCTCGACGACGATGAGGGTGTTGCCCAGGTCGCGCAGTCGTACCAGCGTCTCGATCAGACGGTGGTTGTCCCGCTGGTGCAGGCCGATGGACGGCTCGTCCAGTACGTAGAGCACGCCCACCAGACCGGAACCGATCTGTGTGGCGAGCCGGATGCGCTGCGCCTCGCCGCCGGACAGCGTGCCGGCCGCGCGGTTCAGTGACAGGTAGTCCAGGCCGACGTCGACCAAGAACCTCAGTCGTTCGTTGACCTCCTTCAGCACCCGCTCGGCGATCTTCTTCTCCCGGGCGGTGAGCCTGAGGTCCCGCAGGAAGTCCGCGCAGTCGCTGATGGACATCGCGGAGATGTCGGCGATCGAGCGGCCGTGCATGGTGACCGCAAGCACGATCGGCTTCAGGCGTGTGCCCTCGCACGTCGGGCAGGGCACCTCCCGCATGTACCCCTCGAACCGCTCCCGGCTGCTGTCGGTCTCCGCCTCCTGGTGCCGCCGGCGGACGAAGGGCACGGCGCCCTCGAATGCCGTGGTGTACGCCCGCTCACGCCCGTAGCGGTTGCGGTAGCGCACCTCGATGCGGGTGCGGTGGCCGTTCAGCAGGGCCTTCTTCGCCCGCTGCGGCAGCCCGGCCCACGGGATGTCGGTGCGGAAGTCGAGTGCGTCCGCCAGGGCGTCGACCAGCCGACTGAAGTAGTCCTTGGTGTGGCCGTGCGACCACGGGTGGAGGGCGCCCTCGTCCAGCGACTTGTCCTCGTCCGGGACGATCAGCTCCGGGTCCACCTCCATCCGGTTACCGATGCCGGTGCACTCCGGGCAGGCGCCGAACGGCGAGTTGAAGGAGAACGAGCGGGGCTCCAGCTCCTCGAACGACAGGTCGTCCCGCGGGCAGTAGAGGTGCTCGGAGTACATCCGCTCGCGCTGCGGGTCCTCGGCCTCCAGGTCGACGAAATCGAGGATCACCATCCCGCCGGACAGGCCGAGAGCGGTCTCCACCGAGTCGGTCAACCGGCGCTTCGCGCTGTCCTTGACCGTGAGGCGGTCCACGACCACCTCGATGGTGTGTTTCTCCTGCTTCTTCAGTTTCGGCGGGTCCGAGAGCTGCACGGTCTCCCCGTCCACCCGTGCCCTGCTGTACCCCTTGGTCTGCAACTCGTGGAAGAGGTCGACGAATTCACCCTTGCGGGCACGGGCCAGCGGCGACAGCACCTGGAAGCGGCTGCCGGGCTCCAGGCCCAGCACCTTGTCCACGATGGCTTGCGGCGACTGGCGGGCGATCGGGTCGCCGCACACGGGGCAGTGCGGTTTGCCGATGCGGGCGAAGAGCAGCCGGAGGTAGTCGTAGACCTCGGTGATCGTGCCGACGGTGGACCGCGGGTTCCGCGAGGTCGACTTCTGGTCGATGGAGACAGCAGGGGAGAGCCCCTCGATGAAGTCGACGTCGGGCTTGTCCATCTGGCCGAGGAACTGCCGTGCGTAGCTGGAAAGCGACTCCACGTAGCGGCGCTGGCCCTCGGCGAAGATGGTGTCGAAGGCCAGGGAGGACTTGCCCGACCCGGAGAGCCCCGTGAACACGATCAGTGAGTCGCGGGGGAGGTCGATGGAGACGTTCTTGAGGTTGTGCTCGCGAGCGCCACGTACGGAGAGACGGTCGGCCACGCCGGTTGAGACCTTTCGTGCGGGAGCTGTGGGCGCAGGCCCACGAACCCAAGGGTATGGGGAGTGCCGCAATGGTGTGCTTCGGATGCCGCACAGCGAGCCTATAGCACGTGCATTCGATTTACGGCCTCACGGTGCCGTCTTCACCCGATGGTGTGACCCGATACGTTGGGATCATGACGATGTCCTATCCCGAGCACTCTCCCGCGGCCGACTGCGCAGCCCTCCGTGACGCCACCGCCCGCCTCCTCGACTCCGTCTCGAGGCTGGACGACGCGGAGATCACGGCCCCGTCCCGGCTCCCCGGCTGGACGCGTGGCCACGTGCTCGCCCACCTGGCACGCAACTCCGACGCGCTGCTGAACGTCCTCGCCGGGAAGCCCATGTACGCCGCCGCGGAGGCGCGGGACGCCGACATCGAGGCCGGCGCCCCCCGCCCCGCCGTGGACCAGTCCGAGGACGTCGCCGTGACGGCGCTCCGCCTCGACGGGGCGTTCGAGGCGCAACCGGAGGGGGAGTCCGGCTGGCAGCGCGTCGTGGAGCTGCGCAACGGCGTCACGGACCTGGTGGCGAACATCCCGTGGCGGCGCTGGATCGAGGTCGAACTGCACCACGTGGACCTCGGCGTCGGGTACCGGCTCGGTGACGTCCCGGCGGAGTTCGTCGACCGGGAGATCGCGAACATGGCCGAGCGGTACACCGGTCACCCGGATCTGACGGCACGCGTCGAACTGCGGACCGAGGACGGGCGTTCCTGGCGGACCGGCGGTGCCGCAACCGACGACGCCGACGTGGTGGTGACCGGACCTCCCGCCGCCCTGATGGGGTGGATCACCGGTCGAGCCGACGGCTCCGGTCTCTCCGCCTCCGCCGCACTCCCGGTGCTGCCGACGTTCTGACGCCGGACCGAGGTGGACGCGTCCCGGGTGCCGGAGGAATGCGTCTCCCCGGGGGCCTGGCCGCCGTAACAGTCGGCGGCCACGCCCCGCCCGGCTAGGGTGGCCGCATGGCATACAGCGGAGTGGTGAAGGTCGGTGGTCCCGCCGACGTACACGAGTCGGCCGATCTGATGATCTCCAAGGTCGCCGTCGGCCCGATGGACAACAACGCTTACCTGCTGCGCTGCCGGGCCACCGGCGAACAGTTGCTGATCGACGCCGCCGCCGAACCGGATACCCTGCTCCGACTCGTCGGCGAGGACGGCATCGCGTCCGTCGTCACCACCCACCGCCACGGCGACCACTGGCAGGCCCTGGCCGAGGTGGTCCGGGCCACTTCCGCCCGCACCCATGCGGGGAGGTACGACGCGGAGGGCATCCCCGTGCCCACCGACGTCTCCCTGGAGGACGGCGACACCGTCCGTGTCGGACGGGTCGAACTCACCGTCCGCCATCTCGTGGGGCACACTCCGGGTTCCGTGGCGCTCGTCTACGACGACCCGCACGGCCACCCGCACCTGTTCACCGGTGACTGCCTGTTCCCCGGAGGTGTCGGCAACACCTTCGGCGACGCCGAGGCGTTCGCCAGGCTTCTGCACGACGTGCGGACGCAGCTCTTCGACCGGCTCCCCGACGAGACCTGGGTCTACCCCGGCCACGGCGCCGACACCGCGCTCGGGAACGAGCGCCCGCACCTCGCCGAGTGGGGCGAGCGCGGCTGGTGAGCGCACCCGCAGTGGACGGCGCCGCCTTCGCCGGTGCCCGTCCGCCCGTGCCCCTGCGCAGACACCAGACCGAGGCGCTCGATGCTCTGCAGGCCGTCCTCGACGGCGGCGGACGCCGCGCCTGGGTCGTGCTCCCGCCGGGCCTGGGCAAGACCCTCACCGGCCTGGAGGCCGCACGCAGACTGGGCGACCGGATCGTGGCCTTCGGCCCCAACACCGCGATCCAGGGGCAGTGGCTGGCCGAATGGAACGCCTTCCGCCCGACACCCCCGCCCGCTGGCACGGACCGAGCCCTGACCGACGCAGTGACCCTGCTGACCTACCAGTCGCTCGCCACCTTCGACCCCGACGCCGAGGTCGACGAGGAGGGCACGGGAACCCGTGGCGAGACGGCGCACCTGGACCGGCTGCGCCCGCAGGGCCGCGCGCTGGTCGCCGCGCTCCGCGACGCGGGACCGGTCACGCTCCTTCTCGACGAGTGCCACCACCTCCTCGACACCTGGGGCGAGCTGCTCGCGGAGCTGCTGCGTGAACTTCCCCGCGCCACCGTGATCGGCCTCACAGCCACCCCGCCGGACCGGCTCACCCCGTCACAGGCCGAGCTGGTCCACGAACTGTTCGGACCTGTCGTCGAGGGCCCCTCCATCCCCGCCGCGGTCCGCGAGGGTCACCTCGCCCCGTACGCGGAACTGGCCTGGCTCACCACACCCACCGCCGACGAGCAGGACTGGCTCGCCGCCGGGGCCGAACGGTTCGCCGCCCTCACCACCGACCTGCTCGACCCCGCGTTCGCTGCCACGCCCTTCCTGGACTGGCTCGACGCACGCATCGTCCGCCGCCGTACGATCGCCGAAGAGGCAGTCCTGCCCTGGCACCGGTTCGCCCGCGACCATCCGGACACGGCCGACGCCGCTCTGCGCTTCCACCACCACGGCCTGCTGGCCCTGCCCGTAGGTGCCCGGCTGCGCGAGGAGCACCGTCACGCCCCGCCCGCCGCCGACTGGGTCTGCCTGCTGGACGACTGGATACGCCGCTGCCTGCTGCGCAGTGACGACCCGCGCGACGCGCGCGCCCTGGAGGCCCTACGGACCGCCCTGCCGTCCGTCGGCCACCGGCTGACCCGTGCCGGCATCCGTGCCGGGCGGTCGCCCGTGGACCGCGTCCTGGCCCGCAGCGCCGCAAAGACCACCGCCGTCCGGCAGATCCTCGCCGCCGAGGACGACACCCTCGGCCACCGGTTGCGCGCCGTCGTCGTCTGCGACCACGAGCGGGCCACCGCGACACTGCCGGCCTCCCTCGACGGTGTCCTCACCCGCGAGGCCGGCTCCGCACGGCTCGTCCTGGACCAGCTCGCCGCCGACCCGCGCACCGCCGTACTGGAGCCGTTGCTGATCACCGGTCGCACGGTAGCCGCCGCACCGGCGACCGCCCGCCGCTTCCACGCCTACGCCACCGGGGCCGACCCCCGGCTCCGCCTCGACCCGCCACCCGCCGGCGACGCCGGCACGGTCGAGATCACCGGCCGCTGGGACAGCCGCCGCTGGGTCGCCCTGGCCACCCGCTTCTTCGAAGAGGGCGGTACCCGGGCGCTGGTGGGCACCCGGGGAATGCTCGGCGAGGGGTGGGACGCCCGGGGCGTCAACACCCTGGTCGACCTCACCGAGGCCACCACCGCGACCGCCGTCGTCCAGACCCGCGGCCGCGCCCTCCGCACGGACCCGGCGTGGCCCGGCAAGACCGCCCACACCTGGTCCGTCGTCTGCGTCGCACCCGGTCACCCCAAGGGCACCGGTGACTGGGAGCGGTTCGTGCGCAAGCACGACGGCTGTCCGGGCATTACCGACGCGGGTGAGATCGTCTCCGGGGTCGCCCACGTGCACGCCGAACTGTCCCCCTACGCGCCGCCCGCAGAAGCGGACTTCGACCGGTTCAACGCCCTGATGCTGCGTCGGGCGGAGAACCGTGGGACCACGCGGGAGGCGTGGCGCGTCGGCAGTGGCTACGAGGACCGGCTGGTCCACACCGTGCGTGTGTCGCTGCCCGAGGACGCGCAGCCGTCCCCGCGGCGGCTGAACCGGGCGGCCCGGTACAGCCGCCCGCAGCGGTTCCCGCGCCGCGCGGCGTGAGCCCGGCGGTGCCGCGACTGCCGGAGCTGTGGGCGCCGACGGTACTGACGGTGGTACTGGGTGGACTGTGCGCCGTCATCGGTGCCGGTGACGTAGCCGTCGCGCTGCTTGCCA
>KI547041.1:228859-243233 GCA_000497405.1 Streptomycetaceae bacterium MP113-05
CGGGCCGGGAGCCGGGTGGCGCGAGGCCGGCTGAGACCGCACGCGGTCGTGTACCACGCCGTCCCGGCCGTGCTGGGGGAGAACCGCAGACGGGTGGATCTCTACGCCTGGGCGTGGCGCCGGCACGTGAGCGCGGCGGCGCCGGTCTACACCCGTTCCCCGGAGGGCGCCGGCGTCCTGGCCGCTCAGTCCGGAGCCTCGCCACTGGACGCGGCCACCGCCCTGCGGACCGTCTGGACGTAGGTGCGGCCCCCGGCCGCTCCTCCCGGGCTCTCGACGCCCTGCACACGACCTCCGGCTCTCCGGGCCGGGGGAGATCCCGGGGATCGCCCGGAGCGGGCCGTGGGCCGGACACCGGCCCGGCGGCTCCTGAGGCCACCTCGGAGTGTCACCGCCCGGACGTAGGGTGTGCGGCATGGCAGACCCCTCCAGCTACCGGCCCAAGCCGGGAGAGATCCCCGACTCGCCGGGGGTCTACCGCTTTCGCGACGGGCACCGCCGGGTGATCTACGTCGGCAAGGCGAAGAGCCTCCGCTCACGCCTCGCCAACTACTTCCAGGACCTCTCCGGGCTGCACCCCCGCACCCGGACCATGGTCACCACGGCAGCCTCCGTGGAGTGGACGGTCGTCGGCACCGAGGTCGAAGCGCTGCAGCTGGAGTACTCCTGGATCAAGGAGTACGACCCCCGCTTCAACGTGAAGTACCGCGACGACAAGAGCTACCCCTCCCTCGCCGTCACGCTGAATGAGGAGTACCCCCGGGTTCAGGTGATGCGCGGCCCGAAGAAGCAGGGTGTGCGCTACTTCGGGCCGTACGCACACGCGTGGGCCATCCGGGAGACCGTCGACCTGCTGCTGCGCGTCTTCCCCGTCCGCACCTGCTCCGCCGGGGTGTTCAAGCGCTCGGCACAGATCGGCCGCCCCTGCCTGCTCGGCTACATCGGCAAGTGCTCCGCGCCCTGCGTCGGGCGCGTCAGCCCCGAGGAGCACCGCGAACTCGCCGACGAGTTCTGCGACTTCATGACCGGCCGCACCGGCGCCTACCTGCGCCGCCTCGAGCGGCAGATGAAGGACGCGGCGGACGATACGGAGTACGAGCGCGCCGCCCGTCTGCGCGACGACATCACGGCACTGCGCCGCGCGATGGAGAAGAACGCCGTCGTCCTCACCGACGCGACGGACGCCGACCTGATCGCCCTCGCCGAGGACGAACTCGAAGCCGCCGTGCAGATCTTCCACGTCCGCGGCGGACGGGTGCGCGGCCAGCGCGGCTGGGTCACCGACCGGGTCGAGGAGATCGGCAGTGCCGAACTCGTCGAGCACGCCCTCCAACAGCTCTACGGCGAGGAGAAGGGCGACAACGTACCCAAGGAGGTGCTGGTTCCCGCCCTGCCCGAACCGGTGGAGCCCATAGCGCAGTGGCTCGCCGAGCGACGCGGCGCCGCCGTCAGTCTCCGCATCCCGCAGCGCGGCGACAAACGCGCACTGATGGAGACCGTGCACCGCAACGCTCAGCACGCCCTCGCCCTCCACAAGACCAAGCGCGCCTCCGACCTCACCACTCGTTCCCGCGCGCTGGAGGAGATCGCCGAGGCACTCGAACTCGATTCCGCACCGCTGCGCATCGAGTGCTTCGACGTCTCCCACCTCCAGGGCGACGACGTCGTCGCGTCCATGGTCGTCTTCGAGGACGGTCTCGCCCGCAAGAGCGAGTACCGGCGCTTCCAGATCCGCTCCTTCGCCGGCCAGGACGACGTACGGGCCATGCACGAGGTCGTCGGCCGCCGCTTCCGGCGCTATCTGCGGGAGGTGCAGAGGACCGGCGAGTGGCCGGAGGGCGAGGAGAGCGAGCACGGCCGGGACGAGGACGGGCGGCCGAAGAAGTTCGCCTACCCTCCCCAGCTCCTCGTGGTCGACGGCGGGAAGCCGCAGGTCGCCGCGGCGCAGCGGGCGCTCACCGAGCTCGGTGTCGACGACGTCGTCGTCTGCGGCCTCGCCAAGCGCCTGGAAGAGGTCTGGCTGCCGTATGACGACGACCCCGTCGTGCTCCCCCGTACGAGTGAAGGGCTCTACCTCCTTCAGCGCGTCCGCGACGAGGCGCACCGCTTTGCGATCGCCTACCAGCGGAGCAAGCGGAAGAACGTCCTCAAGGAAGGCCCGCTGGACACCGTCGTCGGCCTGGGCGAGGTCCGGAAGAAGGCGCTGATCAAGCATTTCGGGTCGGTGAAACGGCTCCGCGCCGCCACCGTGGAGCAGATCTGCGAGGTCCCCGGGGTCGGCCGGAAGACCGCGGAGACCGTCGCCGCCTCGCTGGCCGGCGCGGCGCCGGGCGGGCCGGCGGTGAACACCGCGACGGGTGAGATCGTGGAAGACGACGAACGCCCACGCTAGGCGCGGGCGGCAACCCCACAACGGAACGACCGGACCGGGGGACGAGCATGGACGCAGCACACGAAGCACGCAGAGACACGGACACGGACGGAGCACAGGTGAGTACGGGCACGCCCGCCGAGACCGAAGACGCCACGACGCCGGAACTGGTGATCATCTCCGGCATGTCCGGCGCGGGACGCAGCACCGCCGCGAAATGCCTGGAGGACCTCGGCTGGTTCGTCGTCGACAACCTGCCGCCCGCCCTCATCCCCACCATGGTCGACCTGGGGGCCCGCTCGCAGGGCAACGTCGCCCGGATCGCCGTGGTCGTCGACGTACGCGGCCGGCGCTTCTTCGACAACCTCAAGCAGTCGCTCATCGACCTCGACGCCAAGGAGGTCACCCGACGCACCGTCTACTTGGAGGCGTCCGACGAAGCCCTCGTGCGCAGGTTCGAATCCGTACGCCGACCGCACCCGCTGCAGGGGGACGGCCGCATCGTCGACGGCATCGCCGCCGAACGCGATCTGCTGCGCGAACTGCGGGGCGACGCCGACCTGGTCATCGACACCTCCAGCCTCAACGTGCACGAACTGCGCGCCAAGCTCGATGCCAAGTTCGCCGGTGACGAGGAACCCGAACTCCGCGCGACCGTCATGTCCTTCGGCTACAAGTACGGGCTGCCCGTGGACGCCGACCTGGTCGTCGACTGCCGATTCCTGCCCAACCCGCACTGGGTGCCCGAGCTGCGTGCCTTCACCGGGCTCAACGAGGAGGTCTCGGGATACGTCTTCAACCAGCCGGGGGCCAAGGAGTTCCTCGACCGCTACACCGAACTCCTGCAACTGATCGCCGCCGGATACCGCCGCGAGGGGAAGCGCTACGTCACGGTCGCCGTGGGGTGTACGGGGGGCAAGCACCGGTCGGTCGCCATGTCCGAGCGGCTCGCCACCCGCCTCTCCACCGAGGGTGTGGAGACCGTCGTCGTCCACCGGGACATGGGTCGTGAGTGATGCCGCGTAGGACCATACGGCTGCGGCGGTTCGTCGGCGGACAGGTGCAGCGGCGCGGCGCTCAGCCCAAGGTCGTCGCCCTCGGCGGCGGCATGGGCCTCTCCGCCTCGCTCACCGCTCTCCGCCGCATCACCGGCGACCTCACAGCCGTGGTCACCGTCGCCGACGACGGCGGCTCCAGCGGACGTCTGCGCGACGAACTCGGTGTGCTGCCGCCCGGCGACCTGCGCAAGGCCCTGGCCGCACTGTGCGGCGACGACGACTGGGGCCGGACCTGGGCGCAGGTCGTCCAGCACCGCTTCGAGAGCAAGGGCGAACTGCACCAGCACGCCGTCGGCAACCTGCTTATCGTCGCCCTCTGGGAACAGCTCGGGGACCACGTCCAGGCGCTGGACCTGGTCGGCCGGCTGCTCGGCGCGCACGGCAGGGTCCTGCCGATGTCCGCCGTACCGCTGGAGCTGACCGCGCGCGTACGCGGCCACGACCCCGAACGGCCTGACGACGTCAGCACCGTCCGGGGGCAGGCCACCGTCGCGCTGACGCCCGGTGAGGTGCTGCAGGTGCACCTGGTGCCGGCCGATCCGCCCTCCGTGCCGGAGGCCGTGGCCGCCGTCCTCGACGCCGACTGGGTGGTCGTCGGGCCCGGATCGTGGTTCTCCTCGGTGATCCCGCACCTGCTGGTGCCGGAACTGCTCGACGCGTTGCAGGAGACCAAGGCGCGCCGGGTGCTCTCTCTCAACCTGGCGCCGCAGCCGGGCGAAACGGAAGGTTTCTCCCCGCAGCGTCATTTGGAGGTTTTGGCCCGACACGCCCCTAAACTCGCCTTTGACGCGGTGCTGGCCGACCAGGACGCCGTGCCGGACCGGCGCAGTCTCCAGGAGGCTGCGGAACTGCTCGGCGCCACGGTCCAGTTGGCTCCCGTGGCGGCCCCCGGGCAGGCGCCCCGGCACGACCCGGAGCTGCTGGCGGCCGCGTACGACCGTATTTTTCGTATGCACGGAAGGATCGGCCCATGGCGATGACGGCAGCGGTGAAGGACGAAATCTCCCGGCTCCCCGTCACCAGGACCTGCTGCCGGAAGTCGGAGGTCTCCTCGGCCCTTCGGTTCGCGGGCGGCCTGCACCTGGTCAGCGGACGCATCGTGATCGAGGCGGAACTCGACACGGGTATCGCGGCGCGTCGGCTCCGCAAGGACATCCTGGAGATCTTCGGCCACGCCTCCGACCTGGTGGTCATGGCCCCCGGCGGGCTGCGGCGGGGTTCACGGTACGTCGTGCGCATCGTCGCCGGCGGTGACCAGCTCGCCCGGCAGACCGGTCTGGTGGACAGCCGGGGGCGCCCCATCCGCGGGCTGCCGCCGCAGGTGGTCTCGGGGGCCACCTGCGACGCGGAGGCCGCCTGGCGCGGCGCCTTCCTCGCGCACGGGTCGCTGACCGAACCGGGCCGCTCCTCCTCGCTCGAGGTCACCTGCCCCGGGCCGGAGGCCGCCCTGGCGCTGGTCGGGGCGGCGCGGCGGCTGCAGATCCCCGCCAAGGCGCGGGAGGTCCGGGGTGTGGACCGCGTCGTCGTACGCGACGGCGACGGCATCGGCGCGCTGCTGACCCGGCTCGGTGCGCACGAGGCGGTGCTGGCCTGGGAGGAGCGCCGGATGCGCCGTGAGGTGCGGGCGACGGCGAACCGGCTCGCCAACTTCGACGACGCGAACCTGCGGCGTTCCGCGCGCGCCGCAGTGGCCGCAGGGGCGCGGGTGCAGCGCGCGCTGGAGATCCTCGGGGACGACGTCCCGGAGCACCTCGCGGCGGCGGGGGCGCTGCGGATGAACCACAAGCAGGCGTCGCTGGAGGAGCTGGGAGCGCTCGCCGACCCGCCGCTGACGAAGGACGCGGTCGCCGGCCGCATCCGCCGCCTGCTGGCCATGGCGGACAAGCGTGCCCAGGACCTCGGTCTTCCCGGTACGGAGTCCACCCTCGTCGAGGAGATGGCGGTCTAGTGCAGGCATGGCTCCGGTCTGGCGCGGGGCTCCGTCCCGTCCGCCCGCAGGCCCCGCTGCTGAGATTCGGCGGGGCGGGAGCGCGGCGCCCCGCGCCGGAGGCGCCGTCGCCCCCCGCACCGGACGGTGGGCCCGCGCGGTAGGGTCGGAAGTGGTCGGGGACACAGCCCAAACAGCTTCGCCGGTGTTCGTACACCGGCGTACCAACGAGGAGATCGGTTCGTGACGATCCGCGTAGGCATCAACGGCTTTGGCCGCATCGGTCGCAATTACTTCCGCGCCCTTCTCGAGCAGGGAGCGGACATCGAGATCGTCGGTGTCAACGACCTGACCGACAACGCGACCCTGGTGCACCTGCTGAAGTACGACAGCATCCTCGGTCGACTGAAGCAGCAGGTCAGCCACACCGAGGACACCATCACGGTGGGCAACCAGACTTTCAAGACGATGGCGGAGCGCGACCCCGCCCAGCTTCCCTGGGGCGAGCTCGGCGCCGACATCGTGATCGAGTCCACCGGCATCTTCACCAAGCGCGAGGACGCCGCGAAACACCTTGCGGCGGGCGCGAAGAAGGTCCTCATCTCGGCTCCGGCCAAGCAGGAGGACATCACGGTGGTCATGGGCGTCAACGAGGACAAGTACGACCCGGAGAACCACCACGTCGTCTCCAACGCCTCCTGCACCACCAACTGCGTGGCGCCGATGGCGAAGGTGCTGGACGAGAACTTCGGCATCGTCAAGGGCATGATGACGACCGTCCACGCGTACACCAACGACCAGCGCATCCTGGACTTCCCGCACAAGGACCTGCGCCGGGCAAGGGCCGCAGCCGAGAACATCATCCCGACCTCCACCGGGGCCGCGAAGGCCACCGCCCTGGTCCTTCCGCAGCTCGAGGGCAAGCTGGACGGCATCGCCATGCGCGTCCCGGTCCCGACCGGCTCGGTCACCGACCTGGTCATCGAACTGGACCGCGAGGTCACCCGCGACGAGGTCAACACCGCCTTCCAGAAGGCAGCAGAGGGCCAGCTCAAGGGTGTGCTGGAGTACACCGAGGACCCGATCGTCTCCTCGGACATCGTGAACTGGCCGGCTTCCTGCACCTTCGACTCCTCTCTGACCATGGCCCAGGGCAAGCAGGTGAAGATCATCGGTTGGTACGACAATGAGTGGGGTTACTCCAACCGGCTCGTCGACCTGACCGTCTTCGTCGGCGGCAAGCTCTGACCGTCGCGGGCCCGTTCCAGGCGGACAGCGACATGTGACATGACCGGGGCTCGCGGAACGCGATGACGCGTTCCGCGAGCCCCGGCTCGTACGGGGCCGCACGAGTGCGGCCCGAAACCAGGAGTCCGAGAAACGATGAAGACGATCGATGATCTTCAGGTGGCCGGAAAGCGGGTCTTCGTCCGTGCCGACCTGAACGTCCCGCTCGACGGGACCGCCCTCACCGACGACGGTCGCATCCGCGCCGCCGTCCCCACGATCCGCAAGCTGGCCGAGGCCGGTGCGCGGGTGGTTGTCGCCTCCCACCTGGGCCGCCCCAAGGGCGCTCCGGACCCGCAGTTCTCCCTGGCTCCGGTCGCGGCCCGGCTCGGTGAACTGCTCGGCAAAGACGTCGCATTCGCCGCCGACACGGTGGATGACAGTGCCCGCGCCACCGTGGCAGCCCTGGCAGACGGCGACGTCGCGGTGCTGGAGAACCTGCGCTTCAACGCGGGTGAGACCAGCAAGGACGACGCCGGACGCGGCGCCTTCGCCGACCGTCTCGCCGCCCTCGCCGACCTCTACGTGGGCGACGGATTCGGCGCCGTGCACCGCAGGCACGCCTCCGTGTACGACCTCCCCGCCCGGCTCCCGCACGCCGCCGGCGGTCTGATCGCCACCGAGGTCGGAGTGCTGAAGAAGCTCACCGCGGACGTGGCCCGCCCGTACGCCGTCGTCCTCGGTGGTGCCAAGGTGTCGGACAAGCTCGGGGTCATCGAGCACCTGCTGGAGAAGGCCGACCGCATCCTCATCGGCGGCGGGATGGCGTACACCTTCCTCAAGGCCCAGGGCCACGAGGTCGGCGGCTCGCTGCTCCAGGAGGACCAGGTCCCGGTCGTGCAGGACTACCTCGAGCGTGCCCGTGAGCGTGGCGTGGAGTTCGTCCTCCCCGTCGACGTGCTCGCAGCGAAGGAGTTCCCCGACCTGGGGACGAAGGCTCCCGTCGAACCGGCCACGGTGCCCGCGGACGCGATCCCGGCCGACCTGATGGGCCTGGACGTCGGCCCGGAGAGCCGGAAGCTGTATGCCGCCAAGCTGGCGGACGCGGCCACCGTGTTCTGGAACGGGCCGATGGGCGTCTTCGAACACCCCGAATTCGCCGAAGGCACCCGCGCAGTGGCGCAGGGCCTTCTCGACAGCCCCGCATTCACCGTCGTCGGCGGCGGTGACAGCGCGGCGGCCGTACGGCTGCTGGGCTTCGACGAGAACGCCTTCGGTCACATCTCGACCGGCGGCGGCGCCAGCCTCGAGTACCTCGAGGGCAAGACGCTCCCCGGCCTCGCCGCACTGGAGGACTGAGAACACATGGGAAACCGCACGCCGCTGATGGCGGGCAACTGGAAGATGAACCTCAACCATCTCGAGGCCATCGCTCTCGTCCAGAAACTCGCCTTCGCCCTCGCCGACAAGGACCACGAGTCCGTCGAGGTCGCCGTCCTGCCGCCGTTCACCGACCTGCGCTCGGTGCAGACCTTGGTCGACGGCGACAAGCTCAAGATCAAATACGGTGCCCAGGACCTGTCCGCGCACGACTCCGGCGCCCGCACCGGCGAGATCTCCGGACCGATGCTGGCCAAGCTCAGGTGCTGCTACGTCACCGTCGGTCACTCCGAGCGGCGCCAGTACCACGCTGAGGACGAGGCTGTCTGCAACGCCAAGGTCAAGGCCGCCTTCCGCCACGGCCTCACCCCCATCCTGTGCGTGGGTGAGGGCCTGGACGTCCGCAAGGCCGGGAACCAGGTCTCCCACACGCTCGCCCAGCTCGACGGCGCCCTCGACGGCGTCCCGGCCGAGCAGGCCGCGACCCTCGTGATCGCCTACGAGCCGGTGTGGGCCATCGGCACCGGCGAGGTCGCCACCCCCGAGGACGCCCAGGAGGTGTGCCAGGCTCTCCGCGGCCGGCTCACCGAGCTCTACGGCGACGACGTCTCGGGCGCGGTCCGCATCCAGTACGGGGGGTCGGTGAAGTCCGGCAACGTCGCGGCGATCATGGCGCAGCCCGACGTGGACGGTGCGCTCGTCGGCGGCGCCGCACTGGACGCGGACGAGTTCGCCAGGATCGTCCGCTTCCGCGACCGGTGACACACCTGCCGCGACAGTCGTCGGCAGGGGACGAGTGACGACGGGTGACCACTCGTCGTACCCTGTCGGGGGCCGGAGTCATCTCCTCCGGCCCCCGTAACACTCAGGAATCTTCCGCTCACAGTCCGAGAGAGTTGGTCCAGCCGTGGTCTTGGGGTTCTCTATCGCCCTCATCGTCTTCAGCCTGCTGCTGCTGCTGCTGGTGCTGATGCACAAGGGGAAGGGCGGCGGCCTCTCCGACATGTTCGGCGGCGGCATGCAGTCGTCCGTCGGCGGTTCCTCGGTCGCCGAGCGCAATCTCGACCGCATCACGGTCGTCGTCGCCGTCGCCTGGTTCGCGATCATCGTGGTGCTGGGTCTGCTTGCGAAGTTCGACGGCTGACCGTACGCACGCTGTCGGGCTTGCGCCCGCCCTGCCTATCATGTGGCTCCGCGAACCGCGGCCGGAGTGTCGTCACTCGGGTCGCGGGCCGCGCGTTGGTCCTACGTAATCCAGGGCGCCTGCAGCGGAGCGGCATCTCCACGCTCCACGGCACCGTGAGGCAGGGAGTACGACCGTGGCAAGTGGCAACGCGATCCGGGGAAGCCGGGTCGGGGCGGGGCCGATGGGAGAAGCCGAGCGCGGCGAGTCCGCTCCCCGCCTGCGCATCTCCTTCTGGTGTTCGAACGGGCACGAGACACAGCCGAGCTTCGCCGGGGACGCGCAGGTCCCCGACACCTGGGACTGCCCCCGCTGCGGCTTCCCCGCCGGCAAGGACCGGGACGATCCGCCGGATCCGCCTCGCACCGAGCCGTACAAGACGCACCTCGCCTACGTCCGCGAGCGGCGCAGCGACGCCGACGGGGAGGCTCTCCTCGACGAGGCCCTGGCGAAGCTCCGCGGCGAGATCTGACAGGCGCACGTCCCACAGCCGGAACCCGCAGGGCGTCTGCGGTGCGTCGTCACGCCCGGAACCGCGTGCCCGGCACGGAACGACGATCCATGACGGTCCCGCCGCCGGGCCCTGCCCGGTGCGTCGCGGGGCCGTAGATCGTCTAGGTTTGTTGCGGCGGGAAACCAACGACACGAATGGGCTGACTGTGCAGACACACGGAGAGGGTGCGGCTCCTCGCACGCCGCTCGACCAGATGCCCCAGTGGCAGGCGCTGGCCGCGCACCGCGAGCGGCTCGGGGAGGTGCACCTGCGTGCCCTCTTCGCACAGGACCCGGGTCGCGGCGAGCGCTACGGGGTCCAGGTCGGCGACCTCCACCTGGACTACTCCAAGCACCTGGTCATCGACGAGACGCTGCTGCTGCTGCGCGAACTCGCCGCCGCCGCCGACGTCGCCGGTCTCCGGGACGCCATGTTCCGCGGCGAACGCATCAACATCACCGAGGACCGCGCCGTGTTGCACACCGCGCTGCGGGCCCCGCGCGACGCGGTCGTCGAGGTCGACGGCGAGAACGTCGTCCCCGAGGTACACGCCGTGCTCGACCGGATGAGCGCCTTCGCCGAGGCGGTGCGCAGCGGCAAGTGGGCCGGCCACACCGGCCTTCCGATCCGCTCCGTCGTCAACATCGGCATCGGCGGCTCCGACCTCGGGCCGGCCATGGCGTACGAGGCGCTGCGCCCGTACACACGCCGCGACTTGGACGTCCGCTTCGTCTCCAACGTCGACGGCGCCGACCTGCACGAGGCGCTGCACGGCCTGGATCCGGCCACGACGCTGTTCGTCGTCGCGTCCAAGACGTTCACCACCATCGAGACCCTCACCAACGCCCAGGCGGCCAAGAGCTGGCTGCTGGAAGGCCTCGGCGGCGACGAGGCTGCAGTCGCCAAGCACTTCGTCGCCCTGTCGACCAACGCTGAGAAGGTCGCCGCGTTCGGCATCGACACCTCCCACATGTTCGAGTTCTGGGACTGGGTCGGTGGTCGCTACAGCTTCGATTCGGCGATCGGCCTGTCGTTGATGATCGCCATCGGCCCGGACCGCTTCCGCGAGATGCTGGACGGCTTCCACCTCGTCGACGAGCACTTCCGGACCGCGCCCCCCGAGCAGAACGCGCCGCTGCTGCTCGGTCTGCTCGGCGTCTGGTACGGCGGCTTCTTCGACGCCCAGTCCCACGCCGTCCTGCCGTACTCGCACTACCTGTCGCGCTTCACCGCCTACCTCCAGCAGCTCGACATGGAGTCCAACGGCAAGTCCACCGATCGCGAGGGCCGGCGGGTGAACTGGCAGACCGGGCCCGTCGTCTGGGGCACCCCCGGCACCAACGGCCAGCACGCCTATTACCAGTTGCTGCACCAGGGCACCAAACTCGTACCGGCCGACCTGGTGGGCTTCGCCCGTCCCGTCGCCGAACTCGGCGCACTCGCCGGCCAGCACGACCTGCTGATGGCCAACCTCTTCGCCCAGGGCCAGGCGCTCGCCTTCGGCAAGACGGAGGACGAGGTCCACGCGGAGGGCGTCGCCGACGCGCAGGTCCCGCACCGCGTCTTCCACGGAAACCGCCCCACCACCACGATCCTGGCGTCCGAACTCACCCCGTCCGTCCTCGGCCAGCTCATCGCCCTCTACGAGCACAAGGTGTTCGTCCAGGGCGCGATCTGGGACATCGACAGCTTCGACCAGTGGGGCGTCGAGCTCGGCAAGGTCCTCGCCAAGCGCATCGAACCCGCCCTGACCGAAGGCGCCGCCGTTGACGGCCTCGACCCCTCCACCACCGCCCTCGTCACCCGCTACCGCGACCTCCGCGGTCGCTGACCCCGACGCGCTGCGGGCCCGGTTCCCCAGGGCCGGGCCCGCTCCGCTTTCGCTCCATCGCTGAGGGGGCCATGCACGCATCCCGCAACGCCTTCGTCTCCAGGCCGTCTCCGACCCCACGCCGCCCCGCGGTCGCCGTCATGCTGCTGGTAGCCGCATCGGCGGCCGCCCTCGCGACCCACCTCGCCGTTGCCGACGACACCTTCCAGGACTGCCGCTACCTCGGCCCGTCCACCCGCATGTACCTCACCGCCTTCGCGGTGCCTCTCTGCGCTGTGGCGGCCCTGCTGGTCTGCCTGGCCCTGAACCGCAGCTCGCGCGCACGAGGCCGCAGGCTCGCGGCGGATCTCCCCGGCAGCCTCGCAGCCGCCACCGTGACCCTCGCCCCGGTGCTGATGCTCATCGGATGCGTTCTCGTCCACTGGGTCTTTGCTCCCGACCCCTCCGGTGGAGCAGACTGCTCAGGCCTCGGTCCGCACACTCTGCCGGGCTGACGAACCGCCGTTCCACGGCGGACGCTTAGAGAACTCAGGCGTCAGCGACCCCGGACCCTGCGGAGTGATCGGCGCTCTCGTCACGATCGGCGCGGCCGGCGACCAGCACCGTCAGGATCGCAGCGCCACCGAGCAGCCAGTCGGCCATCATCACGCCCACGTAACCGATGGTCATCGTGACGGGAAGGCCGATGACGGCAACCGTCGCCACCACGCACGCGGCGCGCACGAGGGCGACTCCGGGGTGCCACTCGCGGCGCAGCATGCCCGACCGGCGCCACATGCTCCAGAGCCCCGCGGCGGCACAGGCGAACATGGCCAGGTCGACGGGGAGGGGGACGTCGGGGAAGCGCCCCGGCACCACGCCCTCCTTGGCCACTCCCACCAGCCCGAACACCAGGAACACCGGGCCGGCCAAGGCGAATACGGCCGCTGTCGCCCGGAGGAACCCGACACCCACCGGTGGGGGTCCGCTTCTGCCGAAAGGCACCGATCTCTGAGAGAGCCGCAGGAACCGGTCGGCGGCCCCCCGGAAGTTCGTGGCGACCACCCAGCCGAATCCCGTGGCGCCCAGCCCCCATACCACCGCGAACAGTGCACCCCCACCGTCACCAGCCACTCCGACCCCCTCCGACGTGCTGTTATCCGTGTCGCCTCGCACAGTAGACGGGCGACCGGACGTTCACTACGCCGGATGCAGGCAGTCTCGCAGCCCATCGCATGCCGACAACGCCACGGAACGAGCCAGGGCAGGGCGCGGCGGGAGTCAATCGTGTACGGCGCACTCCACGGACGTCGCCCGGTTCGGCCGGCGCGAGCGGGAGCCCGGGCCCGCCCTCGTCCTTGGAGTCCCCAACGTGGGCGGCGTGGAGGCCGTCGGATACCTCTGCGCACTCGCCGCCCGCTCCACTGGTGCAGCTGCTCTTGAACCGAGCCGACTCGGTCAGGGCCTGCACAGGTTCACGGGGGAACTTCATCAGCAGTCCGGAGGTACTCCCGGCGGCGTAGGTGGGGAGCCTCTCGGTGGGGGACGCGGCGGTGGGGGTATCGGCGGAACGCTGGGGTCATGGATGCAGCAGTGGAGACCAGAGGGCTGAGCAAGCGGTACGGCGGCACGCTCGCCGTGGACCGGCTGGACCTGGCCGTACGGGCCGGGGAGGTGTACGGATTCCTCGGGCCGAACGGCGCGGGGAAGACGACGACGTTGCGGATGCTGCTGGGGCTGGTGAAGCCCACGGCGGGCGAGGTGCGGCTGCTGAGCGGGCCGCCGGGCGGGCTCGGGGGAGTGGGCGCCCTGATCGAGTCGCCCGGCTTCTACCCGTACCTGTCCGGGCGGGACAACCTGCGGGTGATGGCCCGCTACGCCGGTGTCGGTGCGGGGCGGGTTGCCGCCGTGCTGGACACGGTCGGCCTGACCGAGCGGGCCGGGGACCGGTACGCCGCGTACTCCCTGGGGATGAAGCAGCGCCTCGGGGTGGCCACGGCGCTGCTCAAGGACCCCCGGCTGCTGATCCTCGACGAGCCCACCAACGGTCTGGACCCGGGCGGGATGGCCGACATGCGGGCGTTGATCCGGCGGCTCGGTGCCGCCGACTGCACGGTGCTGCTGTCCAGCCACCTGTTGGGAGAGGTGCAGCAGATCTGCGACCGGGTGGGCGTGATCTCACGGGGCCGGCTCGTCGCGGAGAACACGGTGGCGGAGCTTCGCGGCGGCACGGTGCTGCACGTCGGGGCCGAGCCGGCCGCGGAGGCGGCCGAGGAGGCCGGGAGGCTGCTCGGCGAGGAGCGGGTGCGGCTGGTCGCGGACGGTCTCGACCTGACGGTGGGCAGGGAACGGGCGGCCGAGATCAACGGTGCGCTCGTGGCCGCGGGCGTCGCCGTCAGCGAGCTGCGGGTTCGCGAACGGGATCTGGAGCAGGTGTTCTTCGAGCTCACCGGAGAGGTGACGCGCCATGTGGGGTAGCTCGGTCGCGGAATTGTTCAAGCTGGTGCGCCGCCCGGGCAACTGGACGCTGCTGGCGGTGGCTGTGGCGTTGAGCCTGACCTTCGGCTATCTGCTTCCGCTCGCCGGGATCTCCGGTGCGGCGGAGGGCGCCCCGAACAGCGAACGCGGACTGGAGGCCATCCTTCCGGCCCGGCTGGTCGGCAACTCCCTCGGTGGTCTGCCGGTGTTTCTCGGGGCGATCCTGCTGGTTCTCGGTGCGCTCGCAGTCGGTGGGGAGTACGGCTGGGGCACCTGGAAGACCGTGCTGGCGCAGAACCCGTCCCGGCTCACCGTTCTCGGGGGAAAGCTGGGCGCGCTGGCCGTCGCGGCGCTCGGCTTCGTGGCCGTCATGTTCGCGACGGGTGCGGCAGCCAGTGGGATCATCGCGCTCACGAAGGGCGGGGCCGCCGACTGGCCGGCCCACGC
>KI547041.1:243389-246380 GCA_000497405.1 Streptomycetaceae bacterium MP113-05
CCTGATCACCGGGCTCGGCGCGGGCTGGCTGATCGCCATGATGTGGACTGCTCTCGGCGCGCTCCTCGCCCTCGCCCTACGCGGACTGGCGCTGCCCATCGGGTTCGGCCTGGTGTGGATGCTGGTCGTCCAGAACCTCGTCCTCTCCGTCGCCGCACCACTGCTGGGGTGGGTCGACGCGGCCCGGTACGGCCTCCCCGGCTCGAACGCGGGATCGCTGGCCTCGTCCCTCGGCGCCTCCTCCAGCACCCCCGGGGTCGCGGAACTCACCGGCACCGGGCAGGCCGCCCTGGTGGTCGCGGCCTACCTGTGCGGGTTCGCCGGGCTCGGCGCCTGGTTGCTCCACCGCCGCGACGTTCTCTGACGCGCGGTGAGGCGGACGCGGGGGCTGCCGTCCATGAATCCGGGACGGCATGCGACCGGCCGGCGAACGCGGTCGGGCGGGACCACCCAGTCTGCGCGTCGTTTTTTCCTGGCCCGTCGAGGCCCTGGGCGGCGTCCAAGCACTTTCCCCGGACGGGGAGGTAGCCAGGCCAGTGAATTCCGGGTCCACGGATTCTGTGCCCGGACTCCTCGGGGGCCGTTCTGGCGAGGGGTGCGGAACCGCGCCGGCAACGCCCTCAGCCGGGCCCGGTGGCGGAGCGGACGGGCACCCGGAACGGTCCCAGTCGCCTCGCCCCGCCCGCCGCCCCCCACCTCTCTTCACGGCGCCCGGCGGGCACTCGGGGGCCCGTCGCCGAACCGGCCCGGAGGGGGGCGATCCACCCGGCTCCCCCGAGCGGCGAGATCACGCTTTTGACCTGCAGTTCTGTCGGGCGCGGCGGCCCTGTTCGCAGGGGTCCCACACGGCGTTCGATTCCGTGATCGAATGCGGCGTTCCCGGGGGTCAACCCGACTGGCGGAACCGATCCCAGAGACGTCTTGACACGCCCCGAACCGTGACCTCACAGTGGCCCTACGCACAACGTTATTCACAGCGTTCAATGCGTATTTCCGCCGAACCTTTCTCAGCGCTGTCAAGCCTGCTCGCGCAAGCGTGCTCAGCGGGCGCGAATCGAACCGCCCATACAACCGCCGACACAGCCTGCGGGCTCAACGGCGGAAAAGGGCTGTGCAATTCCGCAAGTGCCTACTGGTGACAGGAAAGGGTGAGTGCCGAATGACGCAGACCGCCGTCGAGACGCCTTTGCAGGTCCTCGAGCATGAACCCTATCTGCAGGTCACCTGGCGCGATACCGAGACCTCGGCCCGCGGCTTCGTCGTCATCGACCAGCTGGTGACCGGCATCGCCACCGGCGGGCTCCGTATGCGCCCCGGCTGCACCCTCCACGAGGTCGGCGAGCTCGCCCGCGAGATGACGCTCAAGATGGGCGCTTTCGGTATCCATGTCGGCGGCGCGAAGGGCGGGATCGACTTCGACCCGTCAGACCCGCGCGCGGAGGAGGTGCGCGAGCGGTTCCTCCAAGGTGTGCGTCCGCTGCTGGAGCGCTTCTGGGTGACTGCCGGAGATCTCGGCACCCAGCAGGAGCAGCTCGACCGGACCTTCGAGCGGATCGGGATGGGGGACACCTCCTTCCACGCAGCCGTGGTCCGCGCCGACGACGAGGCGGAGGTACGCGCACGCATCAGGCAGGCGTCTGCGACCCATACCGAGGGGTTGAAGCTGTCCGAGCTGGTCGGCGGCTACGGCGTCGCCGAGTCCGCGCTCGCGGCGCTGGAGGAACGGCACATCCCCGCCGGGGCGGCCAAGGCCGTGGTGCAGGGCTTCGGAGCCATGGGCGGCTCCACGGCCCTCTACCTCTCCCGGGCCGGCGTGAAGATCATCGGCATCACCGATGCCCAGGGCATGATCCGCAATGCCGGCCGTGGCCTCGACGTCGAACGGCTGCTCGCTGCACGCAGCTCCTCCGGCGTCATCGACCGGTCGCTGCTGCGTGAGGACGACGAGGAGCGCCCCGGCGACGAGTGGCTCGATCAGGACGTCGACGTGCTGGTGCCGGCGGCCGTGTCGTACACGATCACGGCCGACAACTGCGACCGGATCCGCGGTCACCTGATCGTGGAGGCGGCGAACGTGCCGACCACGCCGGAGGCCGAGCAGCGGCTGCTGGAGCGCGGGATCACGGTGATCCCGGACTTCATCGCCAACACCGGTGCCGCCGCCGGAGCCTGGTGGGTCATCCTCGGCGAGGTCGTCAGTCCCGCTGGCGCGTGCAGCCGCCTCTCCGCACAGATGCGCCCGCTGGTCGCCGGCCTGATGAGCCGAGCCGCCGCGACCGGTACCTCGGTGCGCCAGACGGCCGTGCGGTTCGCGCGGGAGAACTCGCAGCGGATGATCCGGGACAACGGCGGCGCGGTCGCCTTCCGCGACCTGTACATCGCCACCCAGCCGGGCAGCGATCCGGCCGCGCCGGTCGTCGCCCTCGAGGTCGTTCCCGAGGTCGTGGAGGTCGCTCCAGAGGTCGGCGTGCCGATGAACGGGACCCGCCCTGAGGTCGTCGTCGAGATGTTCGACGGGCCGCTGGACACCGGCTTCCAGGCACCCGACGCCGTCCCCGCCTACTGGCCCGGCGAGTCGGGTCTCGGCACCTCCTGAGTGACCCCGCTCCGACACGTGCGGTGGCACCCGGCCCGGCCGGGTGCCACCGACGTACGCGCCCGGACGGCCCGCACGGCCGGCCGGGTGTCCGTGGAGCCCGTCACCCGTCGGGCACCCGGAGCTTGGTCCAGCTGACGGTGCCCGGGACGCCGTCCGCGTCACTGCCGGAGTATCCGAGCTTGCGCTGCCACGCCGCGTACGACGCGCGGTCGACCTCCGTCCAGTTCGGGCCCGGGCCGCTCTCGTAGCGTCCGCAGCCCTCCTCGACCAGGCGCCGTCCCATCCTGGTGATGATGCCGCTGTGCTGCCCGACGTGGAAGAAGTCCGCCCCGGGGAAGGGCTCGAACTCCGGCCCCTCCGGCTCGCGGCCGAGCCGGGTGGCGATCCGGTCG
>KI547041.1:246390-268468 GCA_000497405.1 Streptomycetaceae bacterium MP113-05
CGCGCATGCCGTTCATGGAGAAGCCACGCGGGTCGACCTTGCCCGGCTGCCACTCGAGGTGTCCGATCACGGACCGCTCGGTCCAGCCGTACGCGCGACAGACGGCGGCAGCCGCCTTCTCGATCGCCACGAGCTGTGCAGCGGGCCACGGGTCCTCGCCGTCCCCCATGTTGATGCACTCGAAGCCGTAGAAACGGGCGTTGCCATCGGTGTTGGCCTCGTTGTCCCTCGGGAGGGATGACGACTCGTTGATCACCGCGCGCAGCACGTCGTCATCGCCCAGGCCCGCATGGTTGGCGCGGCCGTTGCCGACCAGGTACACCGACCCGTCCTTGGCGATGACGCCGTGGCACAGCGGCCCGGGCAGGGACGCGTTGCCGTCGTAGCACAGACGCACCGAGCTGTCCGTACCCCGGGTGACGGTGTGATGGATCATCACTCCGTTGATCGGCCCCCAGGCGCCCTTGTGATTGCGGTTGTGGGTTCGCCAGCTGCGGTGCTCGTGGACCTCCAAGCCCTCTTCACGGAGGATTCTGATGAACCGTGACGCGCTCAGGGGCGTAGCCATGGGTCTGTACTCCCTTCCCTTCGGAGCCGTTTGACGTGGGTCCGGCGCCCGGCCGTGCCCGTCCGCAGCGACCCTGCACACGGTCTCCTCTTTGCGTTCTACCCCTCGGGCCACGATTCTTGCCCGGCAAGTCCTGACCGGCAGTGAATCACCAGCGCATGCGACGGCTGGGTACCGACCGATGGCTTCTACTCGTCAAGTACGACTTCCGGTCGGATTTCTTCCCACGCCACCCCGACCCCACCCGTTCTGTTCCGGTCGCGGAGCTCGAGGTATCCAACACCGCGCTTGCTCGGCGAACGGGTACGCGTCCCCGTCGCTCTTCGTGAGGACCGCATCCTCGCCTGCGGTCTCCACCTCGCCGTGCACCGCCTCATGATGTTTCTCGAGAGCCGCTGGACGGCGTACCGAGACCGCCTGCCGGTCCGCTCCACCTGAGCGGACCGGCACCGCTGCCCTGTCAGCCGGCCGGCGGGTACAGGTCGCGCGGCAGACGGCCCGCGGCGGCCGTGTCGAGCATCCACACCGTGCGGGACGTGCCGTACGCGCCCGCGGCCGGTGCCTGCAGCTCGCCCGCTCCGGACAGGGCCAGCGCCACCGCGTCGGCCTTGTCCTCCCCGGCGGCGAGCAGCCACACCTCACGCGCCGCCCGGATCGCCCGCAGTGTCAGCGACACCCGCGTCGGAGGCGGCTTGGGTGCGCCGTGCACGCCGACGACGGTGCGTGCGGTCTCCTGTACGCCCGGGTGTTCGGGGAACAGCGACGCCACATGCGTGTCCGGGCCGACGCCCAGCAGCAGTACGTCGAACTCCGGGACGCCGGGGTGGTTTCCCGGCGCCGCGGCACCGGCAAGTTCCTCCGCGTACGCCGCTGCGGCCGCGTCCGCATCGTCCCCGTGCACCCCACCCGAAGCCGGCATGGCGTGCACCCGCGCCGGGTCCAGCGGGACGTGCGCGAGCAGGGCCTCGGTGGCCTGGGTGACGTTCCGGTCCGGGTGGCCCTCCGGAAGGAAGCGCTCGTCGCCCCACCACAGGTCCAGCCGGGACCAGTCGACGGCGTCCCCGGTGGCGGAGCCGGCGAGTGCGGCCAGCAGCCCGTTGCCGTTGCGGCCCCCGGTGAGCACCACTGACGCGGTGCCGCGCGCCGCCTGCGTCCCGGCGATGCGCGTGACCAGCCGGGCCGCCGCGGCTCGGGCCATTTCGCGGGGGTCGTGGTGCACCACGACCTGGGGGGTGCGCGTCATGAGGCCGCCTTCGGGCCCGAGCCGGACTTCGGGCCCGTCTTCGAACCCGAACCCGTCTTCGGGCTGGAACCCGTCTTCGAACCCGAACCCGACTTCGGGGACGGCTTCTTCGCTGTCTCCGCCGAGCTGTCCGCGGCGTCGTCCGCCGTGCCCGGCCGCACGCAGCGGATCCGGTCCACGCCGAACCGTACGGCGTGCTGGTACGCCTCGTCCGGGTCCAGCCGCCGCAGTTCCTCGGCGATCAGCTCCGCGGTGGAGCGCCGGTGCAGCGCCACGTGCCGGTCCGGCTGACCGGGTACGGCGAGCTCCGCCAGTGACCCGTGCTGCCGGTCCAGACAGATCTCCCCGTCGGCCGTCGCCATCCGCACCGCGGTTATCCCCGGCCCGTCGGAGAAGACCCTCTCCACCGGTACCCGCAGCCGTTCGGCGAGCCACAACGCCAGCAGCTCGGTCGAGGGGTTGTACTCCTCGCCCTCGACCTGGGCCGACTGGATCTTCGTGTGCTTCTGGTCCAGCGCTGCGGCCAGCACGCTCCGCCACGGCGTGATCCGCGTCCACGCCAGGTCGGTGTCGCCCGGCGCGTACGTCTCGGAGCGCAGCCGCAGTGTCGCCACCGGGTCCTCGGTCGCCGACGCGTCGGTGATCCTTCGCTGGGCGAGAGTGCCGAGCAGGTCCTTGGACGGGTGGTCCGGCGCGTCCTCGGGCCACCAGACCACCACCGGAGCGTCCGGCAGCAGCAGCGGCAGGACCACGCTGTAGGAGTGCCATGCCAGCTCGCCGTGCAGCCGGAGCAGCACCGTCTCGCCCGCGCCGCCGTCCGGGCCCATCCGGACCTCCGCGTCCAGCCGGGCCGTGGCCCGGTCGCGGGGGGAACGGCCCGGACGGCGGACCACGACCAGGATCCGGGAGGGGTGCTCCTTCGACGCCTCGCCCGCCGACTTCAGCGCGTCGTAGTGGTTGCCCTCGTCGGTGACGATCACGAGTGTGAGCACCATCCCGACGGCCGGTGAGCCGCTGGCCCGCCGCGCCTTCACCAGGGCTGCGTTGATCTGGCTGGACGTGGTGTCCGTGAGATCGATTTTCATGGGCGCCGCCAGCTCCGTCCGTCTCGCGCGAGCATCTCGTCCGCCGCATCCGGGCCCCAGGTGCCGGCCGGGTACTGCTCCGGCCTGCCACTGCGTGCCCAGTGCCGCTCCACCGGGTCGAGGATCTCCCAGGAACGCTCGACCTCCTGGTGCCGCGGGAACAGGTTGGCGTCACCCAGCAACACGTCCAGGATCAGCCTTTCGTACGCCTCGGGGCTCGACTCGGTGAAGGACTCGCCGTAGGCGAAGTCCATGGTCACGTCGCGGATCTCCATCTGCGTGCCCGGCACCTTGGAGCCGAACCGGATGGTCACGCCCTCGTCCGGCTGCACCCGGATCACCAGGGCGTTCTGCCCCAGTTCCTGGGTGTCCGTGGCGCCGAACGGCGAGTGCGGTGCTCGCTGGAAGACCACCGCGATCTCGGTGACCCGCCGGCCCAGCCGCTTCCCGGTGCGCAGGTAGAACGGGATGCCCGCCCAGCGGCGGTTGTCGATACCCAGCTTGATCGCCGCGTAGGTGTCGGTGGTCGATTCGGGGTCGATGCCCTCCTCGTCCAGATAGCCGGGCACCTTACGACCGCCCTGCCAGCCGGCCGCGTACTGGCCGCGGACCGTGTGCCGGCCCAGATCCCTCGGCAGCTGGACGGCGTTGAGGACTTTCAGCTTCTCCGCGACCAGTGCCTTCGCGTCGAAGGACGACGGTTCCTCCATCGCCGTCAGCGCCAGCAGTTGGAGCAGGTGGTTCTGGATGACGTCGCGAGCGGCGCCGATCCCGTCGTAGTAGCCCGCACGACCGCCGATACCGATGTCCTCGGCCATCGTGATCTGCACGTGGTCCACGTACGAACGGTTCCACAGCGGCTCGAACATGGTGTTGGCGAACCGCAGCGCCAGAATGTTCTGGACCGTCTCCTTGCCCAGGTAGTGGTCGATGCGGAAGACCTCGCTGGCGCGGAACACGCCGTGCACGGTCTGGTTCAGGTCCTGTGCCGATGCCAGGTCGTGACCGAAGGGCTTCTCGATGACCGCGCGCCGCCAGCTCTCGCCCTCACCGCGGTTCAGGCCGTGCTTCTCCAGCTGGGCCACCACGGTGGGAAAGAACTTGGGAGGCACGGACAGGTAGAAGGCGAAGTTGCCGCCGGTCCCTCGTGACTTGTCGAGTTCCTCGATGGTCGACTTCAGCGTCGCGAAGGCCTCGTCGTCGTCGAAGACGCCCGGCACGAACCGCATGCCCTCGGCGAGCTGCTGCCAGACCTCCTCCCGGAACGGCGTACGCGCGTGCTCCTTGACCGCATCGTGCACGACCTGTGCGAAGTCCTCGTGTTCCCAGTCCCGGCGGGCG
Organism: Streptomycetaceae bacterium MP113-05; assembly: GCA_000497405.1. GTDB lineage: Bacteria > Actinomycetota > Actinomycetes > Streptomycetales > Streptomycetaceae > Streptomyces. Next base: position 250,628 of record KI547041.1, read on the forward strand.
AAGCCCACCAGCGAGAAGCCCGGGGGCAGCAGCCCGCGGTTCGCCAGGTCGTAGACCGCGGGCATCAGCTTCTTACGGGACAGGTCGCCGGTGACGCCGAAAATGACCAGGCCCGACGGCCCCGCGATGCGCGGGAGCCGTCGGTCCTGTGCGTCACGCAGCGGGTTGACCGCGCTGCTCACGTGTCCTTACGCCCCCTTCGGAGCGAGACGCTTCAGCTCCGCGTCGGTGGATTCCAGCAGATCGGTCCAGGACTTCTCGAACTTCTCGACGCCCTCGTCCTCCAGCAACTGGACCACCTCGTCGTAGCCGATGCCCAGGGCCTCCACCGCGTCCAGGTCGGCGCGTGCCTGTTCGTAGGTGCCGGAGACGGTGTCACCGGTGATCTCACCGTGGTCCTCGGTGGCCTCCAGAGTGGCCTCCGGCATGGTGTTGACCGTGTTCGGCGCGACCAGCTCGGTGACGTAGAGAGTGTCCGGGTAGGCCGGGTCCTTCACTCCGGTCGACGCCCAGAGCGGGCGCTGCGCGTTGGCGCCCTTGCCCGCGAGGGCCGTCCAGCGGTCGGCGGCCACGACCTTCTCGTACGCCTGGTAGGCCAGGCGTGCGTTGGCGACCGCCGCCTTGCCCTTGAGTGCCTTCGCCTCGTCGGTTCCCAGCGCCTCCAGGCGCTTGTCGATCTCGGAGTCCACGCGGGAGACGAAGAACGACGCCACCGAGTGGATCTTCGAGATGTCCAGGCCCTTGGCGTCGGCCTTCTCCAGGCCGGCCTGGTAGGCGTCCATCACCTCGCGGTAGCGCTCCAGCGAGAAGATCAGCGTGACGTTGACGCTGATGCCGCGCGCGATGGTCTCGGTGATGGCCGGCAGGCCCGCGCGGGTCGCCGGGATCTTGATGAACGCGTTCGGCCGGTCGACCAGCCAGGCCAGTTGCTTGGCCTCGGCCACGGTGGCGTCGGTGCGGTGCGCCATGCGCGGGTCGACCTCGATCGAGACCCGGCCGTCCCGTCCGCCGGTGGACTCGTTCAGCGGCAACAGGATGTCGCACGCGTCCCGCACGTCGGCCGTGGTGATCATGCGCACGGCCTCCTCGACCGTCACGCCGCGGGCCGCCAGGTCGGCTACCTGCTCGCGGTACCCGTCACCGGCCGAGATGGCCTTCTGGAAGATGGTCGGGTTGGTGGTCACACCGACCACGTGCTGCTCGCGGAGCAGCTCGGCGAGCGCACCGGACGTGATGCGTTTGCGGGACAGGTCGTCCAGCCAGATCGCGACGCCTTCGTCGGACAGGCGCTTGAGTGCCTCCGTCATCGGGATGCATCTCCTCCTGGTTCTTGTCGGGTTCGGGTGGGCGTCAGCGGACCGCTGCGGCTTCGAGTGACTCGCGGGCCGCACTGACCACGGCGTCCGCGGTGAGGCCGTACTCCCGGTACAGCGTCTCGTAGTCGGCCGACGCGCCGAAGTGCTCCAAGGAGACCACCCGGCCGGCGTCCCCGACGAAGGGGTGCCAGGTCAGGGCGACCCCGGCCTCGACCGCGACGCGTGCGCGGACCTGCGGCGGCAGTACGGACTCCCGGTAGGACCGGTCCTGCTCCTGGAACCACTCCACGCACGGCATCGAGACCACTCGGGTCGGCACACCCTGCTTCTGGAGCTCCTCGCGCGCCTCAACGGCGATCTGCACCTCAGAACCAGTGCCGATCAGCACGACCTGCGGCTCCCCGCCGCCGGACTCCGCGAAGACGTATCCGCCCCTGGCGGCGGCCGGGTTCGGCTCGTAGGTCGGCACGTTCTGACGGGTCAGCGCCAGGCCGTGCGGGGCCGGCTTCGTGGCGTGGCGGCGGAGGACCTCCGCCCAGACGGTCGCGGTCTCGTTCGCGTCCGCCGGCCGGACCACGTTCAGCCCCGGGACGGCGCGCAGTGACGCCAGGTGCTCGACGGGCTGGTGGGTGGGGCCGTCCTCGCCCAGGCCGATGGAGTCGTGCGTCCACACGAAGGTGACCGGCACGCCCATCAGCGCGGCCAGTCGGACCGAGTTGCGCATGTAGTCGGAGAACACCAGGAAGGTGCCGCCGTAGACGCGGGTGTTGCCGTGCAGGGCGATGCCGTTCATCGTCGCGGCCATGGCGTGTTCGCGGATGCCGAAGTGCACGGTGCGCCCGTACCGGTCCGCGCCCGGAAGCGCGCTGCCCTCCGGGAGAAAGGAGCTCTCGGCGAAGGTGGTGTTGTTCGAACCCGCGAGGTCGGCGGAGCCGCCCCACAGCTCGGGGATCACCGGGCCGAGCGCCTTGAGTACCGCGCCCGACGCCTTGCGGGTGGCCATGTCCTTGCCCGTTTCGAACTCGGGCAGCTTCTGCTCCCAGCCCTCGGGCAGTTCGCCCGCGCGGACGCGGTCGAACTCGGCCGCCCGCTGCGGGTTGGCGCTGCGCCAGGTCTCGAAGTGCTTGTCCCAGTCGGCGCGCCACTCGCGGCCCCGGTCGCCCGCCTTGCGGACGTGCGCGAGCACCTCGTCCTCGATGGGGAAGTTCTGCTCGGGGTCGAAGCCGAGGATGCGCTTGGTCGCGGCGACCTCCTCCTCGCCCAGCGCGGAGCCGTGCGAGGCGCCGGTGTTCTGCGCGTGCGGCGCGGGCCAGGCGATGATCGAGCGGACCGCGATGAACGAGGGCCGCTCGGTCTCCTGCTGCGCGGCCTCCATCGCCGCATGCAGCGCCCGCGGGTCCAGGTCGCCGTCAGGCAGTGGCTCCACGCGCTGCACGTGCCAGCCGTACGCCTCGTACCGGGCGGCGGTGTCCTCGGAGACGGCGCCCGAGGTGTCGCCCTCGATGGAGATGTGGTTGTCGTCCCACATCAGCACCAGATTGCCGAGCTTCTGGTGGCCTGCCAGCGAGGAGGCCTCCGAGGAGATGCCTTCCTGCATGTCGCCGTCGCTGGCGAAGCACCAGATGGTGTGGTCGAAGGGGGACCGGCCGGTCGGTGCGTCCGGGTCGAACAGGCCACGCTCGTAGCGGGCGGCCATCGCCATGCCCACGGCGTTGGCGACGCCCTGGCCCAGCGGGCCGGTGGTCGTCTCCACGCCGCGGGTGTGCTTGTACTCGGGGTGGCCCGGGGTGAGGCTGCCCCAGGTGCGGAACGACTTGAGGTCGTCCATCTCGAGGCCGTAGCCCGCCAGGTACAGCTGGATGTAGAGAGTCAGGCTGGAGTGGCCGAGCGACAGCACGAAGCGGTCGCGGCCCGTCCACTCCGCGTCCGCGGGGTCGTGACGCATCAGCTTCTGGAAGAGCAGGTACGCGGCCGGGGCCAGGCTCATCGCGGTGCCCGGGTGGCCGTGGCCGACGTTCTGCACGGAGTCCATGGCCAGGACACGCACGGTGTCGACGGCCCGGGAGTCCAGATCGGTCCACTCGAGGTCTGTGGTGGTCGGCTTCTCGCTCACCCTGCGTCAGGGCTCCTCTCACATGTCGAAAAGCACGGTGACGGACGGTGTGCACCGGGCGTTGTCGAGACTACCGCTGCACGGCCGCCGGGAACCCGGGTGCTCGCAGTGTGGTCGTCCCACACCTCATCTGGTCGTCCGGTGACTCATCCGGGCGCCGGACGTCCTCGTACGGCCCTGGTTCCCGGCGTCCCCGTGCCGCGTGGTCCGTGAGCACGGATCGGCCGCCTTCCGGTTGCCCGGTCGACACAAGGGCCCCCCGGGGCAGCCGGGGTATGGCCGCCGTCTAGAGTGGCGTGGTAGGTGCGAAGCCCTCCCCAGGTCCTTCCGGCCGGGCACGTGCGTCCCCGTGGCGCACTGGGCTCGCTTGTTCGTTGACGTGATCAGGGGTGTTCGTGACGGCCGTCGAATCCCGTCCTGCGGGGGTGCTCGAGGGCAGCACCGTGCACCGCCCTTTCGGTGCACGGGTGAAGGCGTTCGTCGCCCTCACCAAACCGCGGATCATCGAACTCCTCCTCATCACCACCATCCCGGTGATGTTCCTGGCCGCGCAGGGCGTGCCCGACCTGACGCTGGTGCTCTGCACCTGCGCCGGCGGCTACCTCTCGGCGGGCGGTGCCAACGCGCTGAACATGTACTGGGACCGGGACATCGACGCCCGGATGGACCGGACCGCGCAGCGTCCGCTGGTCACCGGCATCGTCTCGCCGCGTGAGGGTCTGGCGTTCGGCCTCACTCTCGCCCTCGGCGCAACGCTGTGGTTCGGCCTGCTCGTCAACTGGCTCTCCGCGGCCCTGTCCCTGGGTGCCCTGCTCTTCTACGTCGTCGTCTACACGATGCTGCTCAAGCGACGCACGGCGCAGAACATCGTGTGGGGCGGCATCGCCGGCTGCATGCCGGTGCTCATCGGCTGGTCCTCTGTCACCGGTGAGGTGAGCTGGGCGGCCGTGGTCCTCTTCCTGGTGATCTTCTTCTGGACCCCGCCGCACTACTGGCCGCTGTCCATGAAGGTCAAGGACGACTACGCGCGGGTCGGCGTGCCGATGCTGCCGGTGGTCGCCGGCAACGCCGTCGTGGCGAAGCAGATCGTCCTCTACAGCTGGGTGATGGTCGCGGTGTCGCTCCTGCTGTGGCCGCTGGGCTACGTCGGCTGGTTCTATCCGCTGGTGGCCGTTCTGGCCGGCGCCTGGTGGCTGTGGGAGGCCCACGCCCTGTTCGGCCGTGCCAAGGGGGGCCTGACCGGGGCAGCCCTCAAGGAGATGCGGCTCTTCCACTGGTCGATCACCTACGTGTCGCTGCTCTTCGTCGCAGTCGCCGTCGATCCCTTCCTGCGCTGAGCCCTCTCCGGGCGCTGCGCCGCCCGGAGACGCGAAGTTCCCCGGACGCCCCGGCGTCCGGGGAACTTCGCGTGGGCGTCCGGGGAACTTCGCGTCTCCGTCAGCCGTCGGACGGGCCGCCGATCTGGATGCCCGCCATCCGGGACCACTCGTAGCGCCCGGTACGGAGCCTGGCCGCCATCGCGCCGTCGAACTTCTCGTGGACGGTGATCCCGGCCCGCTCCACGGCCTGCTCCGCGACCCGGACGGACGGCGCCACCAGGTCGCCCCACGCGCCGTTCTCACCGACCAGGACGATGCGCGCACCCCGTTGTCCGAGGTAGGAGATCTGTCCCTCCGCGCTGCCGCCGTGGGAGGCGGCGAAGGCGTTGATGTGCTTGGCCAGCCGGGCCACCCGGCGGACCTCCCGGCCACTGCCCCTGTTCTCGTCCGTGGCGGCGGGCGGGGCCGGACGCTCCGCGGGCTCCTCAGCGTGCTGTTTCTCTGCCATGCACGAGATGCTACCGGCGGGTATGTGGACGGGTCACGAGGCCGGGCACCGGCGAGACCCGGACCACACCCCGTGCGGGCTCGCGACCCCGCGACGCTGGTTCGCGCGCCGGCCGTGTCCCGCCGGGGTGGGAGGATCCCGGGCCGCCCCGTTCGCCGCCCGGCAGGGGCCCGGCCTCAGCCCGCCGCAGCGACGGCGTGGTCGGTTGCCGAGGCGGGTGGCGGAACGGCCGGCGGCATCCCCGGCAAGCCCCGTTCCCGCACCGAGAGCAGCAGCCGCAGCACTGCGATCCACAGCAGCGTGGAACCCAGCATGTGCACCCCCACCAGCACTTCCGGAAGTTCCGTCAGATACTGCGCGTAGCCGATCGCACCCTGTGCGACCAGGACGATCAGCAACTCGCGGGCCCGCGCGCGGGGGCCCGTGGGCCCGTCGAACGCCCGGAGCACGAACCAGGTCGCCAGGGCGAGCGCGACCACGAGCCAGGCCAGGGCGGAATGGATGCGTGCGACCGTCTCCCAGTCGACTCCCATGCGGGGCACGTCGCTGCTGTCGCCGGCGTGCGGGCCCGCGCCGGTGACCACGGTGCCCATGGCGATGAGCGCCACGGAGACGCCGGTCACCGCCCACGTCAGCTGCCTCACCGGCTTGCCGACCAGCGGGCGCGGCGCTCTGTCGCCCTCACGGGCGCGCAGCCAGGTGACGGTGGCGACCGTCACGAGCGAGGTGGCGGCGAGGAAGTGGCCGGCGACGGTGTACGGGTTGAGCCCGGTGAGCACCGCGATGCCGCCCAGCACGGCGTTGGACATCACGATCCAGAACTGCGACCAGGCCAGCCGGCTCAGGCCGCGGCGGGCCGGTTCGGCGGACCGTGCGGCGATGATGGCCCAGCCGACGGCGGCGCAGAGCACGTAGGTCAGCATCCGGTTGCCGAACTCGATGGCGCCGTGCAGGCCCATCTCCGGCGTGGCGACCAGACTCTCCTCGCTGCACATCGGCCAGGTGTCGCAGCCCAGGCCGGAGCCCGTCAGCCGGACCGCCCCCCCGGTGACCACGATGACCACGCTCATCACGACGGGGGCGAGCGTGGCACGCTGAAGCGTCCGCTGCGAGGGGGTCCAGCGGGCGGCGATGTACGCGAGGGGGTTGCGTACCAGTTCGAGCATCTTCGGCACCCGCCCATCGTAGGCCCGGGCTTGTGCGTGCCTTCACAAGGGGTGCCGGTAGCCCGGCTGCGGGGAACGCCCCTCCCGCGACGGCACAGGGAGCGGACGTCACCCGGTCGGACCCCACCGGAACCGGTGGCTCACTCCCAGCGGAAGAAACGGGCTGCGGCGCCCAGTGAAAGCACCGCCCACCCGGCGAGCACGCCCAGATCGGCCCACGGCATACCGGCGCCGTGCTGCAGCACCTGCCGGAGCCCGTCCGACAACGCGGACACCGGCAGCAGCTCCAGGACCGTCCGGAGCGGTCCGGGGAAGCGGGACAGTGGCACGATCACTCCGCCCCCGACCAGCAGCAGGACGAACACCAGATTCGCCGCGGCAAGCGTGGCCTCGGCCCGCAGCGTGCCGGCCATCAGCAGTCCGAGCCCCGAGAACGCCGCCGTACCGGCGACCAGCAGCAGCGCCACGGCGAGCAGGCCGCCCTGCGGCGACCATCCCAGCGTGAACGCCACCACGCTGAGGAGCAGGACCTGGAGCAGCTCGGTCACCAGCACGGCGCAGGTCTTGGCCGTCATCAGAGCCCAGCGCGGCAGCGGCGACGCGGCCAGGCGTTTGAGCACCCCGTAGCGGCGTTCGAATCCGGTCGAGATCGCCTGTCCCGTGAAGGCGGTGGACAGCACCGCCAGGGCGAGCACGCCCGGCGCGAGGAAGTCGACGCGTGCGCCGGCGCCGGCCGCGGTCCTGACGGGCACGTCCACGATCTGTACGGCGCTGAACAGCACCAGCACCAGCGTCGGGATGACCACGGTGAGCAGCAGTTGTTCCCCGTGCCGAAGCAGCATGCGGGTCTCCAGCGCGGCCTGCGCGGCGATCATGCGCGGCAGAGGGGCCGCCCCGGGGTGCGGGGCGAAGGTCCCCTCGATGCCCGTCGTCATCAGCGCAGCTCCTTGCCGGTCAGCTCCAGGAAGACGTCCTCGAGTGTGCGCCGCTCCACCGCGATGCCGTCCGGCATCACGCCGTTCTGTGCGCACCAGGAGGTGGCTGTGGCCAGCAGCTGCGGGCCGACGGCGCCGGTGAGCCGGTAGTCGCCGGGGCTGAGCTCCGCCGCCCCGGTGTCCGGTGGCAGGGCCGTGAGCAGCGACGTCAGGTCCAAACCGGGCCGGCCGGTGAAGCGCAGACTGTTCTCCGCGCCGCCGCGGCACAGCTCCTCCGGGGTACCGTGGGCGATCACTTTTCCGGCGTCCACCACGGCGACGGCATCCGAGAGCTGCTCCGCCTCGTCCATGTGATGGGTACTGAGAACGACGGTCACCCCGTCGGTGCGCAGTTCGCGGACCAGGTCCCAGGTGGCGCGGCGCGCCTGTGGGTCCAGGCCTGCGGTGGGCTCGTCCAGGAACACCAGTTCCGGGCGGCCCACGACGGCCATCGCCAGGGCCAGGCGGCGCTGCTGGCCGCCGGAGAGCCGCCGGTACGGCGTACGGCCGCACCCGTCCAGGCCGAGCCGTTCCGACAGTGCGCGGACGTCCAGCGGGTGGGCGTGCAACGCCGCGAGGTGGCGCAGCATCTCCCCGGCGCGGGCCGTCGGATAGACCCCGCCGCTCTGCAGCATCACGCCGATCCGGGGCCGTAGCCGGTCCGAGTGGGTGGTGGGATCGAGGCCGAGGACGCGGACGGTTCCGGCGTCCGGGCGGCGGTAGCCCTCGCAGGTCTCGATGGTGGTGGTCTTGCCCGCACCGTTGGGCCCCAGTACGGCGGTCACGGAACCGGTGCCGACGCTGAGGTCGAGCCCGTCCACCGCGGTCCTGCTGCCGTACCGCTTGCGCAGGCCCACGATCTCGACAGCCGGTGCGTTGTGCATACCGGGGAGTCTAAGGAGGACCCGATTCCGGCCCGTCCGCGGGGTTCGCGGCCTCCACGACCATCTGCTTCGGTAAGGCTTACCTATCGTGATGCACGCCATCCGGGCTGGTCATGGCGCGACTTGCCGCTCTCCGCCGAATTACGCAACAATGGCGTTGTGAAAAAGACGGGCAAGACGCAGCAGCCCCGCGCGACGGCCGGACCGGCCGCCGGTGGGACCGCCGTGTCCCACGCCCGGGACGAGCAGCACGGCACGCGGAACAAGGTGGCGCGTTCCATCCTGGATCACGGCCCGTCCACCGCTGCCGAGCTCGCCCGGCGGCTGCGGCTCACCCAGGCCGCCGTCCGCCGCCACCTGGACCACCTGGCGTCCGAAGGAGTGGTGGAGGCTCGCGCCAAACGCGTGTACGGCAACCGCGGTCGTGGCCGTCCGGCCAGAGTCTTCGCACTCACCGACGGCGGTCGGGACGCCTTCGACCAGGCATACGACCAGCTCGCGGCCGACGCGATGCACTGGATCGCCCGAACCGCGGGAGGCGGCCCCGAGGGAGAGGCGGCCGTCGCCGCGTTCGCCCGCGCCAGGGTCGCCGCCCAGGCCGAGCGCTACCTGGGCGCGCTGGAGCAGGTGCCGCCCGCGCAACGCACCGCAGCACTGGCAGAAGCCCTGACCGAGGACGGGTACGCTGCCACCGCGCGCAGCGCTCCCGCCGCGATCGGGGAGCAGCTCTGCCAGCACCACTGCCCGGTGGCGCACACCGCCGAACAGTTCCCGCAGCTGTGCGAGGCGGAGACCGAGGTCTTCTCCCGCCTGCTGGGGACGCACGTCCAGCGCCTGGCCACCATCGCCCACGGGGACGGTGTGTGCACGACCTACGTGCCCCGGGCGCAGCCCGCAGGGAGCGGCACCGGTCCACCTGCCGGTGACCCCGTCAGAGACAGCAGCCCGCACGACCCCACAGCCAGCACAGCCAGCGTGAAGAACACAGCATCCGCGAAGAACACGGCCGGGAGGAACCCCGCATGACGCTCCCCACGGAGACCGCCCACCCCGAGCTCGAGGGTCTGGGCCGCTACGAGTACGGCTGGGCCGACTCCGACTCGGCCGGCGCCACCGCCAAGCGAGGACTCAACGAGGACGTCGTCCGCGACATCTCGAGCAAGAAGAACGAGCCCGAGTGGATGCTGAAGCTGCGTCTGAAGGGCCTGAAGCTGTTCGAGAAGAAGCCCATGCCCAACTGGGGCTCCGACCTCAGCGGCATCGACTTCGACAACATCAAGTACTTCGTGCGGTCGACGGAGAAGCAGGCCACGTCCTGGGAGGACCTGCCCGAGGACATCAAGAACACCTACGACAAGCTCGGCATCCCGGAGGCGGAGAAGCAGCGTCTGGTCGCCGGTGTCGCCGCGCAGTACGAGTCGGAGGTCGTCTACCACCAGATCCGCGAGGACCTGGAGGAACAGGGCGTGCTGTTCCTGGACACCGACACCGCGCTCCGTGAGCACCCGGAGATCTTCCAGGAGCACTTCGGCACCGTGATCCCGGTCGGCGACAACAAGTTCGCCGCGCTGAACACCTCGGTGTGGTCCGGTGGTTCCTTCATCTACGTGCCGCCGGGCGTCCACGTGGACATCCCGCTGCAGGCCTACTTCCGGATCAACACCGAGAACATGGGTCAGTTCGAGCGGACGTTGATCATCGTCGACGAGGACGCCTACGTGCACTACGTCGAGGGCTGCACCGCGCCGATCTACGACTCGGACTCGCTGCACTCCGCGGTCGTCGAGATCGTCGTCAAGAAGGGCGGCCGTTGCCGCTACACGACCATCCAGAACTGGTCGAACAACGTCTACAACCTGGTCACCAAGCGCGCCGTGGCTTACGAGGGCGCGACCATGGAGTGGGTCGACGGGAACCTCGGCTCCAAGGTCACCATGAAGTACCCGGCCGTCTACCTGATGGGTGAGCACGCCAAGGGTGAGACGCTGTCCGTCGCCTTCGCCGGCGAGGGCCAGCACCAGGACGCCGGCGCCAAGATGGTGCACATGGCGCCGCGCACCTCTTCCAACATCGTGTCCAAGTCGGTGGCCCGTTCCGGCGGCCGTACCTCGTACCGCGGTCTGATCGAGATCGCCGAGGGCGCCGAGGGCTCCAAGTCCAACGTGCTGTGCGACGCGCTGCTCGTCGACACCGTCTCGCGTTCGGACACCTACCCCTACGTCGACGTCCGCGAGGACGACGTGACCATGGGGCACGAAGCGACCGTCTCCAAGGTCAGCGACGACCAGCTCTTCTATCTGATGAGCCGTGGCCTCTCGGAGAACGAGGCGATGGCGATGATCGTGCGCGGATTCGTCGAGCCGATCGCCAAGGAGCTGCCCATGGAGTACGCGCTGGAACTCAACCGGCTGATCGAGCTGCAGATGGAGGGTGCGGTCGGCTGACGCGCACCACCCTGCCCCTCCCGGCGTGCCGCGGCGTGACGACGCGGCACGCACCCGGACCACGGACCTCGTCCCGAGAAAGAGAGCACCACGAACAGCCATGGCTGAGAGTCAGAACATTCCGGCGGGTTCCACCGCCTCCGGCGGGATCGCGGTGGCCGCGGAGTCGACCGTCGCCACCCGGATGAGCACCGAGCCGTCCTTCGACGTGGCCGACTTCCCGGTGCCGCACGGCCGCGAGGAGGAGTGGCGTTTCACGCCGCTCGAGCGGCTGAAGGGTCTGCACGACGGCACCGCCGAGGCGTCCGGGTCCCTGAAGGCGGAGATCTCCGCGCCCGACGGCGTCACGGTGGAGACCGTCGGCCGGGACGACGCGCGCCTCGGGCGGGCCGGTAAGCCCGTCGACCGGGTCGCGGCCCAGGCGTTCAGCTCCTTCGAGAAGGCCACAGTCGTCTCCGTGCCCAAGGAGTCCGTGCTCGGTGAGCCGATCCGGGTGAACCTGCACGGCGAGGGAGGCGTCACCTACGGGCACACCGTCTTCGAGCTCGGTGCCTTCGCCGAGGCCGTGATCGTCATCGACCACACCGGTGACGGCGTACGCGCCGCCAACGTCGAGTACCTCCTCGGCGACGGCGCGAAGCTGACCGTGGTGTCGGTGCAGGACTGGGACGACGGCGCCGTCCACTGCTCGCAGCACAACGCGCTGGTCGGCCGGGACGCCTCCTTCAAGTCCGTGGTCGTCACCTTCGGGGGCGACGTGGTCCGCCTCCACCCCCGCGTCAACTACGCGGGCCCCGGCGGCGAGGCGGAGTTGTACGGCCTCTTCTTCACCGACAACGGCCAGCACCAGGAACACCGGCTGATGGTGGACCACGACAGTCCGCACTGCCGCAGCAACGTCGCCTACAAGGGTGCGCTGCAGGGCGAAGCGGCGCACGCCGTGTGGATCGGCGACGTGCTCATCCGCAAGATCGCCGAGGGCACCGAGACCTATGAGCTCAACCGGAACCTGGTGCTCACCGACGGCGCCCGGGTCGACTCGGTGCCGAACCTGGAGATCGAGACCGGCGAGATCCTCGGCGCCGGCCACGCATCGGCCACCGGCCGCTTCGATGACGAGCAGCTGTTCTACCTGATGGCCCGCGGCATCCCGGAGATGGAGGCCCGCCGCCTGGTCGTGCGCGGCTTCTTCGCCGAACTGGTGCAGCACATCGGCCTCCCGGACCTCGAGGAGCGTCTGATCGCCAAGATCGACGCCGAGCTGGAGGCGTCCGTCGCATGAGTGATCCCGCCGGATTCGTCCGCGTCGCCACTCTGGGCGAGCTGGAGGAGGACACCCCCAAGCGGGTGGAGATCGACAGCACCCCCGTGTCGGTGGTCCGTACCGAGGGAGAGGTGTTCGCGATCAACGACATCTGCTCCCACGCGAACGTCTCGCTTTCCGAGGGCGAGGTGGAGGATTGCCAGATCGAGTGCTGGCTGCACGGCTCCAGCTTCGACCTGCGCACCGGCAAGCCCTCGGGCCCGCCCGCCATCCGACCCGTCCCCGTGTACACCGTCAAGATCGAAGGAGACGGCCCCGACGCGGCTGTGCTCGTCTCCGTCACCCAGGAGTCCTGAGTTCCCCATGGCAACGCTTGAGATCAACGACCTGCACGTATCCGTCGACACCGAGAACGGTGCGAGCGAGATCCTCCGTGGCGTCGACCTGACCGTGAAGCAGGGCGAGACCCACGCGATCATGGGTCCGAACGGCTCCGGCAAGTCGACACTGGCCTACTCGCTGGCCGGCCACCCCAAGTACCGCATCACCGGCGGTTCGGTGAAGCTCGACGGCGAGGACGTCCTGGAGATGTCCGTCGACGAGCGCGCCCGCGCCGGCCTGTTCCTCGCCATGCAGTACCCGGTCGAGGTCCCCGGTGTCTCCGTCTCCAACTTCCTGCGCACCGCCGCCACCGCCACTCGCGGCGAGGCTCCGAAGCTGCGGCTGTGGGTGAAAGAGGTCAAGGAGGCCATGCAGCGTCTCTCCATCGACCCCGCCTTCGCCGAGCGGAACGTCAACGAGGGCTTCTCCGGTGGAGAGAAGAAGCGCCACGAGATCCTCCAGCTGGAGCTTCTCAAGCCGAAGATCGCAGTCCTGGACGAGACCGACTCCGGTCTCGACGTGGACGCGCTGCGCGTGGTCTCCGAGGGCGTCAACAGGGTCCGCGAGTCCGGTGAGGTCGGCACGCTGCTGATCACGCACTACACGCGCATCCTGCGCTACATCAAGCCCGACCACGTCCACGTCTTCGCCAAGGGCCGGATCGCAGAGTCCGGTGGCGCCGAGCTGGCGGACGAGCTGGAGGCCGAGGGCTACGAGAAGTACGTGAAGGGAGCCTGACTCAGATGACGCAGCTGCCGGGCCTCCTCGACACCGAGGCGCTCCGCAAGGACTTCCCCATCCTGGACCGCACCCTCCACGACGGGCAGAAGCTCGTGTACCTGGACAACGCGGCGACCTCGCAGAAGCCCCGCCAGGTGCTGGACGCGATGGCCGACTACAACGAGCGGCACAACGCGAACGTCCACCGCGGTGTCCACGTCCTCGCTGAGGAGGCCACGGCGCTGTATGAGGGGGCCCGCGACAAGGTCGCGGCCTTCGTCAACGCGCCCAGCAGGGACGAGGTGGTGTTCACCAAGAACGCCTCCGAATCGCTCAACCTGGTCTCCAACATGCTGGGCTGGGCCGACGAGCCGTACCGCGTGTCTGACGAGTCCGAGATCGTCATAACGGAGATGGAGCACCACTCCAACATCGTTCCGTGGCAGCTGCTCGCGCAGCGCACCGGCGCGAAGCTGAAGTGGTTCGGCCTCACCGACGACGGTCGCCTCGACCTGTCCCGGATCGACGAGATCATCACCGAGAAGACCAAGGTCGTCTCCTTCGTGCTGGTCTCCAACATCCTGGGCACCCACAACCCGGTCGAACAGATCGTGCGCCGGGCGCAGCAGGTCGGCGCACTGGTCGTGATCGACGCCTCCCAGGCCGCCCCGCACATGCCGCTGGACGTGCAGGCGCTGCAGGCCGACTTCGTCGCCTTCACCGGCCACAAGATGTGCGGCCCGACCGGCATCGGCGTGCTCTGGGGGCGGCAGGGCCTGCTCGACGACCTGCCGCCGTTCCTGGGCGGGGGGGAGATGATCGAGACCGTGTCGATGCACTCCTCGACGTACGCGCCGGCGCCGCACAAGTTCGAGGCGGGTACACCCCCGATCGCGCAGGCCGTCGGCCTCGGTGCGGCCGTGGACTACCTGTCGGCGATCGGCATGGACAAGGTCGCCCAGCACGAGCACGCGCTCACCGAGTACGCCGTGAAGCGTCTCCAGGAGGTCCCCGGCCTGCGGATCATCGGCCCCGTCACGGCCGAGGACCGCGGCGCGGCGATCTCGTTCACCCTGGGGGACATCCATCCGCACGACGTCGGCCAGGTGCTCGACGAGCAGGGCATCGCGGTCCGGGTCGGCCATCACTGCGCGCGGCCGGTCTGCCTGCGGTACGGAATTCCTGCGACCACGCGGGCGTCGTTCTACCTGTACTCCACGCCCGACGAGGTCGACGCCCTGGTGGACGGACTGGAGCACGTACGGAACTTCTTCGGCTGAGGACGAAACGGGTAAGGACGAGGCGTGAAGCTCGACTCGATGTACCAGGAAGTGATCCTGGATCACTACAAGAACCCGCACGGGCGCGGTCTGCGCGACGGCGACGCCGAGGTGCACCACGTCAATCCCACATGCGGTGACGAGATCACCCTGCGGGTGCGGTACGAGGGCGACACCGTTGCCGACGTCAGCTACGAGGGTCAGGGCTGCTCCATCAGCCAGGCCAGCGCCTCGGTGCTGAACGAGCTGCTGGTCGGCAAGGAGCTCGGCCGGGCCCGTCGCATCCAGGAGGCCTTCCTGGAGCTCATGCAGTCCCGCGGCAAGCTCGAGCCGGACGACGCCATGGAGGACGTGCTGGAGGACGCGGTCGCGTTCGCCGGCGTCTCCAAGTACCCGGCACGCGTGAAGTGCGCGCTGCTCAGCTGGATGGCATGGAAGGACGCCACCGCCCAAGCGCTGGGCGAGGGCACTGCCGACGTGAAGACGGAGAATTCGGAGAGGACCCCATGACCGAGACGACCACCAAGCCGGCGAGCGAGGACGAGGTCCGCGAGGCGCTCTACGACGTCGTCGACCCCGAACTGGGCATCGACGTCGTCAACCTCGGCCTCATCTACGGCGTCCACATCGACGACTCCAACGTCGCCACCATCGACATGACGCTCACCTCGGCGGCCTGTCCGCTGACCGACGTCATCGAGGACCAGGCCCGTTCCGCCACCGACGGTATCGTCAACGAGCTGAAGATCAACTGGGTCTGGATGCCGCCGTGGGGCCCGGACAAGATCACCGACGACGGCCGCGACCAGCTCCGTGCTCTGGGATTCAACGTGTGACTCCCGCCCCCGGAGGGTGAACGAGACGCCGCCCGTGCCCCGTAGTCCGCTGCGGGGCACGGGCGGCGTCAGTGCGACCGGTCCACGGCGCGGGGACGACCGGCGGAGCGAACGGCGTGTTCATGGCTGATCGCCGAACGGAGATCCATGTGTACGCTCGTACACATGGTTTACCTGACGCTCGGCGCGGCGATCCTGGCTGAAGTCCTGGGCACCACCGCGATGAAGTACAGCGACGGCTTCACCCGGTTGTGGCCGTCCCTCGGCACCGCCGCCGGGTACCTCGTCGCCTTCTTCCTCCTCGCTCAGACGCTCAAGACGATGTCCGTGGGAACCGCGTACGCGATCTGGGCCGGCCTCGGCACCGCCGCCGTCGCCGGGATCGGCATGCTCTTCATCGGCGAGGCCGTCACCGCAACGAAGATCATCGGTCTGGCGCTGGTGATCGCGGGAGTCGTGGTGCTCAACCTCGGCGGAGCCCACTGATGGCATCCTCCCGCCGCCACGACCCCGACCGCCGCGACCGCATGGTGGAGGCCGCCATCCGCGTCGTCGACACGCACGGCATCGCCGGCCTCAGCCACCGGCGCGTCGCAGCCGAGGCGGACGTGCCCCTCGGCTCCACCACCTACCACTTCGCCTCCCGCGAAGACCTGCTGGTCGCCGCCCTGCGCCGGATCAGTGAACGGTGGCTGACCGGCGTCGACGACTGGGAGCGTGCCCTCCCCTCCGACGCCGACCTCGCCCGCGCACTCGCCCGCCTCGTCGAGGAGTCCCTCACCGGCGGCCGGGCCCGCACCCGCCTCGAATACGAGCTGTACCTCGCCGCCCTCCGCCACGACGCCGTACGCCCCGTGGCAGCCCATTGCGTCGACGGCCTCACCGCCGTACTGCGCCGGCGCACCCCTGACGACGCCACCGCTCGTGCCCTGGCCGCGCTCACCGACGGGCTCACCCTCCAGCTCCTCCTCACCGGCCGCGTCCCCGCCCCCGGAGAGCTGCGCGCACTCCTCGAACCACTGGTCGGCGCGACCTGAACCCCTTCCCGCGAGCGGGTGGGAGCGGGGTGCAGTCCGCCCATCCGACGGGGGCGCCCTGTGACCGATCCCCCGGCGACCCCGAGAGGCAGAGGGACCGGTTCGCCATCCGCCGACCGGGCGGGCTAGCGTTCGGCGTATGACCGATGCAGCCACCACCAGCACAACCGGCGCTGTCGCCGCCGGGCTCGCCACCGTCACCGACGACGGGACCGTTCTCGACACCTGGTTCCCCGCTCCCGAGCTCTCCGCCGAGCCCGGCCCGGCCGGCACCGAGCGGCTCAGCGCCGAGCAGGCCACCGCGCTGCTCGGCGATGCGGCGCCGCACGCCCTCGGCCCGGATCCGCGCCGCGGAGTGGAGGTCATCGCCGTCCGCACGGTCATCGCCGACCTGAACGACAAGCCGCAGGACGCGCACGACGCCTACCTGCGCCTTCACCTGCTCAGTCACCGGCTGGTCCGCCCGCACGGGCAGAACCTCGACGGCCTCTTCGGACTACTGGCCAATGTCGCCTGGACGAACATCGGTCCCGTCGCCGTGGACCGCGTGGAGCAGGTGCGGCTCGCCGCCCGCGCCGGCGGCGTCCAGCTCAACGTCGGCAGCATCGACAAGTTCCCGCGCATGACCGACTACGTCGCCCCGAAGGGCGTCCGCATCGGCGACGCCGACCGGGTCCGGCTCGGTGCCCATCTGGCCGAGGGCACCACGGTGATGCACGAGGGCTTCTGCAACTTCAACGCCGGGACGCTGGGCACCTCCATGGTCGAGGGCCGCATCAGTGCGGGTGTCGTCGTCGGGGACGGCTCCGACATCGGAGGCAGCGCCTCCGTGATGGGCACCCTCTCCGGCGGCGGCAAGCAGACCATCTCGATCGGGGAGCGCTGCCTGCTCGGCGCCCAGGCCGGCGTCGGCATCTCGCTGGGCGACGACTGCGTCGTCGAGGCGGGGCTGTACGTCACCGCGGGCACTCGCGTCACCCTGCCCGACGGGAAGGTCGTCAAGGCGCTGGAGCTGTCCGGCGCGCACAACCTCCTCTTCCGCCGCAACTCCACCACCGGTACCGTCGAGGCGCTCCAGCGCAGCGGCTCCTGGGGCGGCCTGAACGAGGCGCTGCACACCCACAACTGAGCCCGTACGGCCGAGGACCCCGCTCCGGGCCGCACCCCGCGCGGCCCGGGTAGGCTGCCGTGCATGAGCGATCTCGGGGCGGGGCTGCGGTACTTGGGGCGCGGGCAGCGCTGGGCTTTCCGCCACGGACGGTGGTACGGGTTCGGGCTGCTGCCCGCGCTCGTCGCGTTCGTGCTGTACGCCGCGGCACTCACCGCACTCGCCTACGGGGCGGACGACATCGTCGCCTGGGCCACGCCGTTCGCCGACGCCTGGAGCAACTTCTGGCGTGACGCCCTGCGCGTCACCTTCGCCGTGCTGTTGTGGGCCGGCGGGCTGGTGCTCGCCGTCCTCACCTTCACCGCCGTGACACTGCTGGTCGGCGACCCGTTCTACGAGAAGCTGTCCGAAGAGGTGGAGAAGTCCGAGGGCGGATGCCCACCGGGCACAGACGCACCCTGGTGGCGGCAGCTGTGGCGGGGGGGGGGGGG
>KI547041.1:268478-287625 GCA_000497405.1 Streptomycetaceae bacterium MP113-05
GAGCGCTGCTGATCACCGTGCCGCTCTTCCTCCTCGGATTCGTCCCGGTGCTCGGGCAGACCGTCGTCCCGGCGCTCGGTCTCTGCGTGTCCGGATACTTCCTCGCCGCCGAACTGACCTCGGTGGCCATGCAGCGCCGCGAGATCCCGGTACGGGAACGTCTGGCACTGCTGCGTGGACGCCGCTCGCTGGCGCTCGGTTTCGGTGCGCCGCTGGTGCTGTGCTTCCTGGTGCCTTTCGTCGCCGTGCTGTTGATGCCCGGTGCCGTGGCCGGTGCGGCCCTGCTCGTCCGCGACGTGGTCGACGGCGCCCGGGGCACCCCGGCCGCCCCCGCTGCGCAGGCGCCGCCGCACGCGGCGCGCCCGCACGTGCCCGGCCCGCCGGCAAGCTGACGCCGGAGGGCTCAGGCTTCGCCGCCCTCGCGGGGGAAGTCCGCGGTCGGCAGCTCCAGACCGACCACGGTCCCGGACAGGTCCAGAACCTCGCCGAACCTCGCGGTCAGGCGGCTCCGGTACTCGCCGTCCTTGGGGTGAGTGAGGACGGTGCAGGTGGCCTTGTACGGGTCGGCGATGAGGTAGACGGGAACCTCCGCGTTGGCGTACGCCTCCAACTTCGGCCCGTAGTCGTTGGGGGCGGTCCCCCTGGAGATCACCTCGGCGATGAACTCCAAGTCCTCGTGAAGCCATCCTCGTCGGCCGTCCGCGTGGCCTTTGACAGCGGAGTCCTTCAGCTTGGCCACATCCGGAGCGAACCCGTTGCTCGACTCGGGAAAATCGATGCGGACATCCGACTTCACCTTGGTGTCCATGCCGAACCGGTCCTCCAGGGCGCGGACGATTCGGCGAATGATCTCCCAGTGCGCGTCACGCTGCGGCGACATGTGGACGGTCCCCTCGACGATCTCAGCCTTGTAGCCCTCGGGGACGGGCATCCGCTCCAGCAGCTCGAACAGTTCGTCCAAGCTCAGGTCGTCGCTCACGGCCATCTCGATCCTGTCGGTCAGCTCGACGGTCATCGACGTGCCACTCCTCCCCACCGCACCAGGCGGCGCAGCCGCACGGTGCAACGATACGGCGGCCGGTGGGACACGCCCCGCAGCAGCGCGTGTCCCACCGGCCGTGGCCGGCCAGGAGGTCACGGACGGAACCGGAGCACCTGCGGGTCGTGGTCGCTGACCTGGTCGGCGAACTCGGCGTTGGTGTGCACGATGTCGTAGTCGAAGCGGCGGATGCCGGGAGAGACCAGCGTCTGGTCCAGCACCTGCGAGTTGCCCTCGTAGACGTAGGTGTAGCGCTCGCACTCCGGCAGTGAGTACACCGCGCTGCGCAGCACTCCGCCGGCGGTCAGCCGCTCGGCGGTCCGCGAGAACTCGAAGTCGTTGACGTCGCCGAGTACGACGACGTCTGCCTTGCGCTGCACGGCGAGGACGTCCTTGACGAAGGCGTTCACGGTGCGAGCCTGGAGCAGTCGCTGCTCCTCGGAGGCACGGGCCGGCGGCTGGAAACGGCCGTGCAGCGACTGGTCGCCGCCCTTGGACGCGAAGTGGTTGGCGACCACGAGGACCGTACGGCCGCGGAAGCGGAACTCGCCGGCGAGCGGCTTGCGACTGTCCTCCCAGGCGCTGTCGGCGGGGTCGACGCGACCGGGGGAGAGGGACAGTGTGGCCCGGCCGCGGCGCCTGACGACGTCGGTGGCCGTGGTGGCGTCGCCGCCGGCGCGGTCGACGAAGTCGACCCGCTCGGGGTTGAACAGGAAGACGTTGCGGATGTTGCCGCCGGGCTGGCCGCCGTCCTGCTTGTCCTCCGGGTCGATGCCGCGCCAGTCGTAGCGGGGGCCGCCGGCTGCCACGACGGCGTCGATCAGCCGGCCCACCGTCTCGTCGGCCGCGACGACGCCGTCGTCCTCCGGTCCGGTGTTGTCCTGGATCTCCTCCAGAGCGACGACGTCGGGTGAGGCCAGCCCCCGCACCAGGCCCTCGGCCAGGCGGTCGAACTTGGCCTGGGCGTCGCCGGGGTCGAGGTTCTCCACGTTGTAGGTGGCGACGGCCAGTTCACGGCGGCGCTGCTCGCGGGTGCGCTCCCGCTCCAGGTCGCCGTCGTCGACGCTGCCCAGTTCGCGGGCGGCGAGGTAGTAGCCGCCGAACTGATCGTAATCCAGGGGGCCTTCGGTGGTGCCGTAGAGCGTGTCGCCCACCTTCGCCACCGGGAAGGGTTCTTCGGAGAGCGGAGTGAGCGACTCGACCTTGATCCGGCCGGGGTTCTGCTCGTCGTATCCGCCGTAGCGGGTGCCGCCACCGGCGGTGGGGTTCTGCCGCGGTTTCACCGTCACCCACATCTCGGCGTACTGGGTGCTGGGGCCGGCCACCCGGGCGTTCCGGACGCGGACGTTGCTGCCCTCCAGCGACTCGTACAGATCCAGCGCGTAGCGCGACGGGTGCAATTCCAGACCCTCGATGCCTTCGGCACCGTCGCCCCGCGGCGCGTATGCGGCCGGTACGGTGCGGGCGTCGAGCGTCCGGGGCGCGGGAACCGCGTTGCCGGAGGAGACCACGGTCACCTCGGGGCCGGATATCTGCGTGACCGACTGGTTCCCGCCGTCCCGCCCGCCGTAGTAGTACTCGCCGACGGTGCCGGACACCAGTACGTCGTCGCCGGTCTGCACCTGCGGGGCCGAGCCGGTGAAGACGAACATGCCCTCGCTGGTGGCTGACGACCCGTCACCTTCGGGGTCCTGGAACCAGAAGCCCCGGGAGCCGTACGTGCGCACGCCGGTCACGATGCCCGGTACCTCCCGCACCTGCTCGCCGTCGAGCGGCGACAGGCGGGTCGAGCCCTGGACGTCGTGGATGCGGAGCGGCTCGCCGTCCGCGGCGAAGGCCGGGGAGGCGAGCAGGGTGGACGTCAGAGCGGCGACGGTGAGCGCGCCGAGAGCGGCGGTGTGACGGGTCGTCAAGGGTTCCTCCGTTGGGCGGATGAGAAGCACCGGGACACGCCGGGTAGCCGGCGGCGGTCCTCTACGCGCGTAAAGCTGGCCGAGGGAGAGGACGTTGTCAAGGCATACCGTGCTTGGAGCGGATGACCGTGCAGAACCCCGGCCGGCCGCCGCCCTCCGCGACGTGCAACGCCCGTACCTCGCCCACGGCCTCCTCACGGTGCACTGGGACGAGCGACGGGTCCGGCTCACTTGCGACTTTCCGGGCGAAGTCCTCTAGGCTGGTCCCGCCCCGGGCACGAGGACGTCCACGCCGCCCGCGCGACAGCCTGTGCGGTGCATCCGCCGCCCGCAGATCCGTCGAAGCCCCGCCGAGGAGCCCCGATCCATGTCCGGTGACGACCACCTCACCATGCCGCCCGTGCGGCTGCCCTCCGAAGCCGAACTGGCCAGGCACGCCCTGGCGGCGCCGCTCCTCGCGCGCGCCGTCTCGCTCGCCCGGTGGGCGGAGGAGAAGCCGGTTCCGGTCGGCGCCGGAGGCGAGCTGCTCGCGGACGGACTGCGGGAGGCGACCGAGCGGCTCGGCACGCAGAGCGACCCGGAAGCGGTCGCGGCGGCCTCGGAGGCGTGGAACCTGGCCGTCGACATCGGGCTGCTCGACGTCGATGAGGACGAGGACGCCGAACCCACTCTGGAGAGCGACGAGCCGGTCGGCACCGCGTCCGGTGGTGCCGAGCTGGAGCGGCTCGCAGGAGCCGCGGCGCCCTCGGACGTCCTGGACATCTGGCAGGGCGGACTGGAGACCGTCCTCGCCGATGCGGCGACCCCCAGCCTGGAGGGCCTCCTCGGAGACCTGGACGACGTCCTCGGGGAGGACGGCGGCATCGACCCGGAGGCCGTCGATCTCGACGTGATGGACTGGGACCCGGAGGAGGAGGCCGACTTCCTCGACAGCGCGCTGGTGAACCTCTACCTGTTCACGCTGCAGGACCCGGCGGTGGCCACCGGGTCCATGGTGCCGCTACCGGTTCTCGCCGCATCGATGATCGTTCCGGACGACATGGACGAGCCGACGGACGACGTGCTCGAAGAGGTCTCCGCCGCGATGATGCGTCTGGACGAGCAGTTCCGCATCATCGAGCCGACCGGTCTGCTCACCTACCTTCCGGTGGACGAGGCACTCACACGGGAGGCCGACGACGCGGCACCGCACGAGGAGGTCCCGTCCGGCGGCGACGACGAGGAGGACGTCTCCCGGTACGGAATGGTCCGGCTGACCACGCTCGGCCTGCACGGGCTGCGACAGCGGCTGCTGGACGCCGGTATCGAGGCCCCGCTGGTCGGTGACCTGGCCGACGCGGACGCCGCGGCACTCCTCGGCGCCCTCGTGACGTACCCGGAGACCGGCGCCCGGGAGGAGGTCGAGCTCTGGTTCGCCCAACGTCCCTCGGCCGAGCAGGCGGCACGTGAACTGCTCACCGCCGCCCGCGGCCTGGACGATGAGGCGCCGGGCCGCAGGCTGGTCTGTCAGCAGGCACTCTCCCTCGCCGGCGAGGTCGCCGAACCCGCGCTCCGCGATGTCCTGGACGACGCCGAGCTCGGCGGCCTCGCGCGGGTGTGGCTGGTCGAACACGGTGCACGCGACGTACCGCCGCCGGACGAGCGCTTGGTGTTCTGGCTCGCAGTCGACACCCTCGCAGCGCAGCTGGCGACGTCCGGTGAGCCGGACGAGTTGCGCGAACTGATCCGCGGTCTGGTGGACCAGCACGCAGGCTTCTTCGACAAGGCATGGCAGGTCGACCACCCGGCCGCCGCCGAAGTCCTGGAGGCGATGGGCCGACTGCACCCCGACAAGAAGACGGCCAAGGAGGCACGCAAGGCGGCCTTCAAGGCCCGTTCCGCCCACCCCGGCTGATACCTTCCCCGGCGTGCTGGTCCCGGCGGCCCGCCCGCGCGGCTGTGCCTTCGGGGCGCACCGGCCGGGACCAGCACGCCGCCGGTACGAGCTGCCCGGCTCTCAGGGCGACACAAGGCACCCGGTGCCGCCACTCGGCGGCCCTGGAAGCATGCCGCCGAGCACCGAAGGCGATCCGGTCGCCTTCCGTGGGACGCCGGGGCTCAGAGGGCGGCTGCGCCGGGCTTGACCATGCCGCGAACGGTGCGGGAGTCGACGTACTCGCCGAGCGCCGTCATCTCCCACTCTCCGGAGAACTGGCGGACCAGTTTGCACATCAGAACGCCGGTGCGTGCCTCGGAGCTGGTGAGGTCGAAGCGGACCAGCTCCTCGCCGCCGGCTCCGTCCAGCAACCGGCAGTACGCCTTGGCGACGTCGGTGAACTTCTGCCCGGAGAAGGAGTTCACGGTGAACACCAGGCCGGTGACCTGCGGCGGCAGGTCGCCCAGGTGCACGGTGATGGCCTCGTCGTCGCCCGCGCCCTCGCCCGTCAGGTTGTCGCCGGAGTGCTGCACGACACCGCCCAGAATCACCAGCTTCCCGAAGTAACAGGCATCGATCTTCTTGCGGTTGGCGTCGTAGGCGACGACGGAGGCGTCGAGGTCGATGTCCTTGGCACGGAATGCCGGCTCCCATCCCAGCCCCATCCGCACCGTCGTGAGCAGCGGACGGCCGCCCTTGACCAGGGAGACGGTCTGGTTCTTCTGCAGCGATACGCGGCCCTTGTCCAGATTGATCTTGCCGCTGCCGGGTGCGGCCGGTGCCTGCGACGGTGCGGCGGGTGCCTGCGGGGCCGGAGGAGCGGCCGGCGCCTGTGGCGGCGTGGTGGGTGTCTGCGACGCTGCCGGCGCGGCGGGCTCGTCCACCGACACGCCGAAGTCCGTGGCGATTCCCGCGAGCCCGTTCGCATACCCCTGGCCCACGGCGCGGACCTTCCACGCGCCGTTCCTCCGGTACACCTCCGCCACGACCAGTGCCGTCTCGGTGCCGAGCCCGGGAGGGGTGAAGGTGGCGAGGACCGCCTGGCTGTCCGCGTCCCGCACGGTCGCGGTCGGCTCTGTGCCCCCGAACGTCGCCCCCGGAGCGTCGAGACTGGCCGTCACCACGACCTTCTCCACCTCCGCCGGCACGGCTGCGGTGTCGACGGTGATGGTGTCGGCGGAGCCGCTGCTGTGCGTCACCCCCGGACCACTGGGCTGGTTGTAGAAGACGAAGTCGTCGTCCGAACGCACCTTGCCGTCAGTCGCGATCAGCAGGCCCGACACGTCCAGCCGTACCGGGGCCGTGACGTCCACCGCCACCTTCGCGGCGGTCAGCGGGAGATTCGAGCCGGGGGTCATTGCAGTCATGCCGGGAGTAACGAACGGCACGGGTGAGCGGTTCCTCCGGACCCCACTTCCTGCTACCGGGACCGCCGGGGTACGGATATCGCCCGAACGTGCGCCGGCCGGGGCGGGGAGAGCAGGGGTGCCGAGGGCAGCGCGTCAGCGGCGTTCCCGGGAGTGGCCGAGGAAGATGCGGTACACGATCAGCAGCACCAGGGATCCACTCACCGCGGCGAGCCACAGCGACGGGTCGACGAAGTTGTCGCTCACCGGCCGGTCGAGGAACGTGGCGGACAGCCAGCCGCCCAGGAACGCTCCGGCCACCCCGATGAGAGCCGTGCCGAGGATACCGCCGGGGTCGCGGCCGGGGAGCAGTACCTTGGCGATGGTGCCGGCCACCAGCCCGAGGATGATCCAGCTCACCACTCCGGAACTCGCCAGGTCGGCGAAAGTGGTGGAGTCCCCGTCGGCTGCGAGTCCGGCAGCCGTCACGATGAGTGCACTGTTCATGAAGTCCTCCCCGTATGCGAAGTGTTGCGCCTTCATCATGCCCTGGACGGGCCGACTCGGCGCAGCCCCGGAGGCCGTGGGTGCAGATTCCCCCGCCGAACACCGCGGGAGCCGCCCACGGCGGAGTGGCCCGCACCGGTGGCTGTGAGCGCGACGTGGGGGAGGCGGGCGCAGCCGTCCGGTCCGAGCCCGGACGCCGGGCTGCCGCACCTCGGCCGGATCCGGGAGGCACGACCGACCCGGCGGGGCCACTCGCGCGCCACCGGCCCGTTGCCGCTCTTCTCTGAGCGCGAGGTCAGCTCCTCGATGACCACCGGCCACCACCGGCCGGCCGTGTCCTGCGCGTGGGCGCGGACAGGGCGGGGCACCGGATGTCACATCCGCGGGCGCCGTTCCGTCGTACGGGGTGCAAGGAAGCACCTCAGCCAGGAGTAGGAGGTCCCGGGATGGCTCGCATCTCGCTGAACCCGCCGCGTACCCTCACGGTGCGCATCGCCCAGTGGTACTCGCGGCGGAAGTACGGAAAGGTCCTGGACCCGGTCAGTGCGCTGGGACACCACCCGCGCGTGCTGCTGGACGGTGGGCGCTTCGAGCAGCGGCTCGCCGGGTGGAACGAACTGGAGGCCGGTCTCAAGCACCTGGCCGTGATGGTGTCGGCCGCGCGCATCGGCTGCTCGTGGTGCGTGGACTTCGGCCACTGGGAGGCATCGGAGCAGGGCTTGCCGATGGACAAGATCCAGTTCGTACCGCAATGGCGGGAACACCCTGAGCTTTTCACCGGGCTGGAACTGCTGGTGATGGAGTTCGCCGAGGCCATGACGGAGACGGAGCCGACGGTCACCGACGAACTGGCTGCAGAGCTGCTCCGCGCCCTGGGGGAGCGGGCCTTCGTCGAGCTGGTGGTGATGGTCTCGGTGGAGAACCAGCGGTCCCGGGTGAACGCCGCACTCGGCCTGACCCGTCAGGGTTTCTCCGACCGGTGCGAGGTGCCTCTCCGAGGGCACGCGTCACGGCGGCGGACGTCACCGTGGTGACCGGGTCCGCAGACATCGGCTGAACCGTGCCGCGAGGCTCTCCGGCCGACCGGACCGGTGAGCCGGAGTTCGAGGAGGGAGCTTTCCGCTCACGGCGGCGGGGGCGGGTGGGGCCTCACCCCTGCCGCCGTGCGCGGGGACGTCACCTCACCGGAGTGAAGTCACGCGCTCCGATGAACTCCGGGCGGCGCACCGGAGCCGCGAAGGGCTCCACCGCCTTGTTCTCGACGCTGTTGAAGACGATGAAGACGTTGCTCCGCGGGTACGGAGTGATGTTGTCACCGCTCCCGTGCAGGCAGTTGCAGTCGAACCAGGTGGCCGAGCCGGCCTTGCCGGTGAAGAGCTTGATGCCGTCAGCGTCGGCGAACCGGGCGAGGGACTCGTCCGAGGGTGTGCCCGCGTTCTGCATCTGCAGCGACCTCTTGTAGTTGTCCTCCGGCGTTTCGCCCGAGCAGCCGAGGAAGGTGTAGTGCGACCCCGGCATGATCATCAGGCCGCCGTTGGTGTCGTAGTTCTCGGTCAGTGCGATCGAGACCGACACGGTCCGCATCTTCGGCAGACCGTCTTCCGCGTGCCAGGTCTCGAAGTCGGAGTGCCAGTAGAAGCCCGTGGCACCGAAGCCCGGCTTGACGTTGATCCGGGTCTGGTGGACGTAGACGTCCGACCCGAGGATCTGCCGGGCACGGCCCACCACACGCGGGTCCCGCACCAGTTGCGCGAAGACCTCGCTGATCCTGTGCACCTCGAACACGGTCCGGATCTCCTGCGACTTCGGCTCCACGATCGAGCGTTCGTCGGCACGCATCACCGGGTCCGAGGTGAGCCGTTCCAGTTCCGCGCGGTATGTGTCCACCTCATCGGGTGTGATGAGCTGGTCGATCGCGAGAAACCCGTTCCGCTCGTAGCCCGCCAGGTCCGAAGCCCCGATCGGCCCCGACGTACCCGGCTCTGACCAGACGACAGGGTCCATCCTCGGGGTCGCCACCTCGGTGGCGTCTCGGGTCGGGTACAGGTCGGCGGTGCTGCGCTCGGGTGCGGTGGTCATGGTTTTGCCTTCCTCTCCTCTCGTACGGCCCTTTCTTCTCGGGCGGATGGTCCGAGTGACCCGGATGGGCCGGAACACTCCTCCGGCTTGTCCGGGTCCTTTACTCAGCCTTCGTCGGGCTCGGTGAGAAGTGGGTACACGCCGTTCTCGTCATGGTCCTCACGGCCGGTGACGGGCGGGTTGAAGACACACATCACACGGAAGTCCGTCTTCGGACGCAGGGTGTGCTTCTCGTGCCCGTCGAGCAGGTACATCGTGCCGGGAGTGATCATGTGCTTCTCGCCGGTCTCGTCGTTGGTGAGCTCGGCCTCGCCCTCTACGCAGAGCACGGCCTCGATGTGGTTCGCGTACCACATCGAGGTCTCCGTACCCGCGTAGAGCACTGTTTCGTGCAGGGAGAACCCGACCCGCTCCTTCGCCAGCACGATGCGCTTGCTGCGCCAGGTGCCGGAGGCGGACTTCACGTCGCGGTCGGTGCCCTCGATGTCCTTGAACGAACGAACGATCACTGCGGTGGTGCCTTTCTGCGTGGTGGGAACGGGCCGGGTACTTCAGGGACTAGACGGTCTCCCGGACGGCTCGCGCCAGGATCCGCAGGCCCTCGTCCAGCTCCTCGGAGGTGATCGTCAGCGACGGCAGCAGCTTGACGACCTCGCTCTCCGGGCCGGAGGTCTCGATGAGCAGGCCCAGCTCGAAGGCCCGCTTGGCCACCAGGTTGGCCTTGGGCTTGTCGTGGAACTCCATGCCCCACACCAGCCCTCGGCCGCGCACGTCGGCGATGGCGTCCCGGTGCTCCTCGGCGATGCCCTTCAGCGCCAGTTCGACGTGCTCCCCCCGGGCGAGGGTCTGCTTCTCGAGCTGGGCGTCGTTCCAGTATGTCTCGATCGCGGCGGTCGCGGTCACGAACGCGGGGTTGTTTCCGCGGAAGGTGCCGTTGTGCTCGCCCGGCTCCCAGATGTCCAGCTCAGGCTTGATGAGCGTCAGGGCCAGCGGCAGGCCGTATCCTCCGATCGACTTGGACAGCGTGATGATGTCCGGCGTGATGCCCGCCTCCTCGAAGGAGAAGAAGCTGCCGGTACGGCCGCAGCCCATCTGGATGTCGTCGACGATCAGCAGCATGTCGTGCCGCTCGCACAGGTCGGACAGAGCACGCAGCCAGTGCACGTTGGCGACGTTGATGCCGCCCTCACCCTGCACCGTCTCGACGATCACGGCCGCCGGCTTGTTCAGACCAGAGCCGGAGTCCTCCAGCAGGCGCTCGAACCACATGAAGTCCGGGTACTCGCCGTCCAGGTAGGAGTCGAACGGCATCGGCGTGCCGTGCACCAGCGGGACGCCGGCGCCGGCGCGCTTGAACGCGTTGCCCGTGACGGCCAGCGAACCGAGCGACATGCCGTGGAAGGCGTTGGTGAACGACACGATCGACTCGCGGCCCTTGACCTTGCGGGCCAGCTTCAACGCGGCCTCGACTGCGTTGGTGCCGGTCGGGCCGGGGAACATGACCTTGTGGTCCAGGCCGCGCGGCTTGAGGATCGTCTCGGAGAAGGCCTCGAGGAACGCGCGCTTGGCCGACGTCGACATGTCGAGACCGTGGGTCACGCCGTCCCGTTCGATGTAGTCGATCAGGGCGCGTTTGAGGACCGGGTTGTTGTGGCCGTAGTTCAGCGTGCCGGCCCCGGCGAAGAAGTCGAGGTAGGTGTGGCCGTCCTCGTCGTACATGTGGGCGCCGTGGGCGCGGTCGAAAACGGTGGGCCAGCCACGGCAGTAGCTGCGCACCTCCGACTCCACGGTCTCGAAGACGCTGAGGTCGGGCGGGGTGATGGTCACAGCATGCTCCTGGGAGTGTGTCGCGTGTGAAGAGAAGTCTGAAGGAATGGGCAGAGGGTCGTCGGTAAGCGGTGCCGCTGCACCGTCCGTGTCAGGGACGGTCGTCCGATCCCTGCCGGAGCGCCACGAGCGACGGCGCCGGCCCGATCCGGTACAGCACCTCCGGGTCGTGCCCCTCGTCCGGGAAGGTCCCGGCGTCGAAGAGCACCGCGCGCTCCAGCGGAGCACTGTGCCGCTCGGCGTAACGGCCGAACAGACGGTTGGATGCGGTGTTGTCCGGAGTGATCGTCGTTTCGATCCCGTCGATGCCCAGTGTCTCCGCTACCCGGGAGGTCAGCCCGTCGAGCATCGCTGCGGCGAGTCCTCGTCCGCGTTGCGAGGCGTCCACGGCGACCTGCCAGACCACGAGGGTCCGGGGGCTCCGGGGGCGGAGGTAACCGGTCACGAAGCCGACCGGGTCGCCACCGGCGTCCCTGGCCACCACCGAGGTGTCTGCGAAGTCGCGGCACCACAGGAGGTAGCTGTAGGAGGAGTTCAGGTCGAGCGTCCGGGAGTCGCGGGCTACACGCCACATCGCGGCTCCGTCCTCGAGGCGAGGAATGTCGAGCTTCAGTCCCTCCGGCATTTCCAGGAAATCGCTAGGGGCACGTGCATGGTCTGCTTGTGCGGCGGTCATGGCATTCAAATTTACCGAGGAGAATCGGAAACCGCATCGCGGAGAGAGGTTCACAGAGACGGCTGCGTGTGGTAACGCGCGAGCGGGAGTTCATGGTCATTTCGCGGTTGTTTTGACTGGTCATATCGGATATGACGGCCCGAAGTGGGGTCACCTGTGGAGTCTGTCACATTGGCATAACGACTGACCGGAGCGCCCCGAAAACGGCACTCCGGCGGGCGATAAATCTCAATGTTTGAGATGATGAAAAGCGGGCAGAAGCATGAAGACGGCTGTATCGATATTCGACTTCGGGTTGTGTCGGGGAACGAATACCGAGAGTTCCGGGGGAATGGTGGGTCCTGGAACCGGCCGTGAGGGGTGTCGCCCGCCGTCGGCGAGTGCTGGAGCGTACCAGGGCCCTCGTAGGGTGCGGTCATGAGTGACCGCGGAATCCTCCACATCAAAGGACACGTCCTGGCCGGGCCCGACGACGTACGGGGCGAACTGTGGGTCGTCGACGGGTGCATCACCTACGAGCGGCCGGCCCGGGAGCCGGGGCTGGGGACCACGGAGGTGCGGGGCTGGGTCCTGCCCGGTCTTGTCGACGCCCACTGCCACGTCGGACTGGACGCCCACGGCCCGGTCGACGACTCCACGTCCGAGAAGCAGGCGCTGGCCGACCGCGAGGCCGGAACCCTGCTCGTGCGGGATGCCGGATCACCCTCCGACACCCGGTGGGTCGACGACCGCGACGACCTCCCACGGATCATCCGCGCGGGCCGTCACATCGCACGCACGCGTCGTTACATCCGCAACTACGCGCACGAGATCGAGCCCGGCGATCTCGCGGCCTACATCCGGCGCGAGGCACGGCGCGGCGACGGCTGGGTGAAGATCGTCGGCGACTGGATCGACCGTGCGGAAGGCGACCTGACCGCATGCTGGCCGCGGTGGGCCGTCGAGGAGGCGATCGAGGCCGCACACGCCGAGGGCGCCCGGATGACGGCACACTGCTTCGCCGAGAATTCGCTGCGGGACCTGGTGGAGGCAGGCATCGACTGCGTCGAGCACGCCACCGGCCTGACCGAGGAGACCATCCCTCTGTTCGCCGAACGGGGTGTGGCCATCGTGCCGACACTGGTCAACATCGCGACTTTCCCGCACCTGGCGGCCGGCGGAGAGGTGAAGTTCCCCCGCTGGTCGGAGCACATGCGGCGGCTCCACGAGCGCCGGTACGACACCGTTCGCTCGGCCTACGACGCGGGCATCCCCGTCTTCGTGGGGACCGACGCGGGGGGATCCCTGCCGCACGGACTGGTGGCGAAGGAGGTTGCGGAGCTGGTCGCCGCCGGAATCCCGTCGCTGGACGCGCTCTCCGCCACCACCTGGGGAGCACGCCGCTGGCTCGGCCGGCCCGTTCTGGAGGAAGGTGCTCCGGCCGACCTGGTGGTGTACGCGTCCGATCCGCGGGCCGACGTACGGGTGCTCGCGGATCCGCAGAGGGTGGTGCTGCGGGGGCGGGTGGTGCAGTAGGTGCGGTACCCGACACGGCCCGCGCACCGCGGGCGCCACGGTGCGCCCGAGAATCACTCATGTGTACACCGGCCTCACGTGCGGGTGAAGCTGCTCGGTGCGGCTGCCGGGTGACCCTGCCCGCGTCAACCATGACCTGGTCTCCGTCACCGGCATGAGCGACCCCTTGCGGGATGCACCGGTTGACACCAGCACCTTCGTGGGGGTTTCACACCGTGAACAACTCTGTACGCAGCCTGCTCGCCGCCGCTCTGCTGGTCTCGGCTGCCGCCGCACCCGCACACGCCGCGGGCGACGACGATGGCGAGACGGCGGGCGAGAGCCCCGCCGGCACTGCGAGCGCCACCGTCCTCCGGGCCGCCCACGGTCGTCGACGTTCCGGGAGTCGGACAGGTGCGGCTCGCGTGCTCCCGATCCGACGCCACATCCGGCGACACTGCCGCGGCCACCGCGCTCGACCTGTCCGTCGAGGTCGACCCCGGAGACCTGGGAGTGGCGGAGGTCACCGGATCGGTCACCCTTGCCGAAACGACCTGCACCGCTCCCCGGCCCGCGTCGTCCCGAGCCCCGGAGAACACGCCGGAGACCCGGATCCTGCCGGGGAAGAAGGAACAGGCCGCTGCGGAACCGGCCGGTCCGGAACTCGCGGTCACAGGCAGCGGCCCGGCCGCGCCCTACCTCGTCGGCGGTGCGGCACTGCTGCTCGCCGCGGGCGCCGTGACCGTCGTCGCGGTGTGCCGTCGCCGGCCCTGACACCGGCTCCGGCATCGCCAGGCCAACCGTGATGCCTCCCCGGAGACGGCGGTCCGTCCCCTCACACCGTGCGCAGGGCCGTCGCGAGGCGGTCGGTGGTGGCGCGGTCGCGTACCGCGATCCGCAGCCATTCCGGGCCCAGTCCGGGGAAGGTGTAGCCCCGCCGGAGTGCGAAGCCCGCCGAGCGCAGGCGTTCCCGCAGATCCGCCGCCTCCTGGTGGCGGACCAGCACGAACGGTCCCTCCGCCGGCTCCACCGCGACAGGGCGGCGTGCGGCGGGCAACGCGACCAGCCTGCCCAGCAGATACGCCCGGTCGTCCGCGAAGCGCCTCGCCGCCTGCTCGGCCTCCGCCAGCGCCTTCGGCGCGCAGCACGCCTCGGCAGCGGCCAGCGCGGGCGTGGAGACCGGCCACAGGGGTTGGTGTCGTGTCAGTTCCCGTACCGTCTGCGAGTCGGCCAGCAGGTAGCCGACCCGCAGCCCTGCCAGCCCCCACGTCTTGGTGAGACTGCGCAGCACGATCAGTCGGCCCGGGAGTCCGCCCACCAGCGGAGCCAGGGACTCCCGCTCCCCGGGCACGGCGTCCATCCCTCTCTTCGGAGGGAATCCCCGCCTTCAGGCGGGGAGGGAA
The DNA here is from genome assembly GCA_000497405.1 of Streptomycetaceae bacterium MP113-05. GTDB lineage: Bacteria > Actinomycetota > Actinomycetes > Streptomycetales > Streptomycetaceae > Streptomyces. The sequence goes on from KI547041.1 coordinate 282,678, forward strand.
TCCGATCTCAGGACTGCTCTGACCCGCAGGCTACGACGGGTGTTTCTGCTGCTCGATGTAGTGGCGGACGATCGACAGCGGTGCCCCGCCGCATGATCCGGCGAAGTAGGAGCCGGACCAGAACCGGCCGTGCATGATGAAGCGGTTGACGCGGCCGGTGAACTCCTTCCGCAGGTAGCGGGAGGACACGCCCTTGAGTGAGTTCACCAGGGCCGACAGGGCGACCTTCGGCGGGTAGTGCACCAGGAGGTGGACGTGATCCTCTTCGCCGTTGAACTCGATCAGCTCGGCACCGAAATCGGTGCAGACGTTCCGCATGATCTCTTCGCAGCGCGTCAGCATGTCGTCGTCGAACACCCCACGCCGGTACTTGGTCACGAATACCAAATGCGCATGCAGGTCGTAGACGACGTGACGACCCCGGCGGATATCGGTATTTGGTTCCCAACGTGGTGACATACACCAAATGCAGTAGGATCGAGGAACTCGACCCGAAGGGGGTGGGCTGGATGATCCGTGCATACAAGTTCCTCATGCGGCCCACCGTGGGCCAGCAAGCCGCGCTGGGCGAGATGCTGCGCGATCACTGCTCCCTCTACAACGGGGCCTTGCAGGAACGCCGCGAAGCCTGGCGGCACCCCTCGAAGACGAGCGTGAAGTACGGGCAGCAGTCCGGACAGCTCAAGGACATCCGGGCCTTCGACCCCGAACGGCAGGGCCGCTGGTCCTTCTCCAGCCAGCAGGCCACGCTTAGGCGGCTGGACAAGGCGTTTCAGGCATTCTTCCGACGGGTCAAGGCCGGTGAGGCTCCGGGCTACCCGAGGTTTCGGGGGGTGAACTGGTTCGACACGGTGAACTTCCCGAAAGACGGCGACGGCTGCCGGTGGGACTCCACCCCTCACGACCCTGTCACCCGTGTCCGCTTCCAGGGTGTCGGGCACGTCAAGGTCAACCAGCACCGCGCCGTGGTCGGCAAGGTCAAGACTGTCTCGGTGAAGCGCGAGGGCCGCAAGTGGTTCGTCGTGCTGACCGCCGAGCAGACCCAGCCCGAGCCGCTACCCAAGGCGGGCAGCGTGGTCGGTGTCGACCTCGGCATCGCTTCGTTCCTCACCACCTCGGGCGGTGAGCACGTCCCCAACCCGCGCCGCGCCCGCAGGGCCGCCGCGAAACTCGAGGCCGCGCAACGGGCGCTGAGCCGCTACCCGCGCCGCAAGGCCAAGAACCGCACCGCCAATCATCAGCGGGCCGTGGAACGGGTCGCGGCACTGCACGGCAAGGTGCGGCGTCAGCGGCTCGACCACGCGCACAAGACCGCGCTCACCCTGGTCCGCAGGCACGACGTCATCGCACACGAAGATCTCAAGATCCGCAACATGAGCAAGGCCCCCGCGCCCAAGCCGGACCCCGAGCAGCCGGGCAGCTTCTTGCCCAACGGGGCCGCGAGTAAGGCCGGGCTGAACCGTTCGATCGCCGACGCCGGTTGGGGGGTGTTCCTCGCGATCCTGAACTCCAAGGCTGAAAGCGCCGGGCGGGAAGTGATCGCCGTGGACCCCCGCAACACCTCCCGCACCTGCCCCGAATGCGGGCACACTGCGAAGGAGAACCGGCCCACCCAGGAGAAGTTCAGATGTACGGCGTGCGGCCTCGTTGCACACGCCGACGTCGTTGGAGCAACCAACGTTCTACGGGCCGGGCTGGTCCGTCGCGACGCCAACCAGGCATAGCGAGAAGCCACCCCGTTTACGGGGTGGAGGAGTCACGAAGGCCTCGTCCACCAACCAGCAGGGTCCGTCCCGGCCGGGCCAGAGCCTTCAGCACGTCAGCCGGGTGCAGCACGGACGTGGGGTTGGTGGGGTTGCCGACCACCACCAGGTCGGTCAGTGCCGCGCCGTCGTCGCGGGTCTCGGCGTCCCCGTGGTGCCGCAGGTCCGGCTCCGCGGGGGGCCGTCGTCCGCCCGGCGGATCATCGTGCGTGCGCATGCCCGCCGTCTGCCGTGCCGTCCCCCGGCGCGTGCACCACGGCCCGGCCCCGCTGCCGGGGCACGCGTGCCCCGCACGCGTCGCAGTGCCCGGCCGACGCCCGTTCGACCGCCTCCCGGTAGCGCTCCTCCACCAGTTCCGCCAGCGCCGCGCCGGAGCCGATCACGTCCGCGCACACCACTTCGGTCTCGGGGTGCACCGCGGCCCATCCCTGCGACTGCAGCCGGATGCGCTCCGGCCGGGCGCCGGGGAAGAGGAAGTACGGCAGCACCACCACGCGCCGGGCGCCCAGCGCACGGCAGCGGTCCAGGCCGGATGCGACGTCGGGTGCGGCGTGCGAGACGAACGCCGTCTCCACTCCGCCGTAGCCCCTTCCCTCCCACAGCAGGCGGGCGGCCCGGTGCAGTTCGGCGTTGACGGCCGGGTCGCCCGTCCCGGGGCCGACCAGCAGCACCGTCGTGGCCGTGCGGTCTGCCGGTGTGCGTGCGGAGCCGCCGAGTGCCTCGTCCAGGCGGAGTTCCAGGACGTCGAGCAGTGCCGGCTCCGGGCCCAGCGGGTGTGCGCAGGAGTACCGGGCGTCCTCGTGGCGTGCCTCCTCCCGGGCGAGCGCATCCTCGAGGGCGCCGGTGGCGTCACCGGCCGGGTTCAGTGTCAGCGGCAGCGCCACCACTTGAGTCGCTCCCGCCTCCGCGAGTTCGGTGATCACCCCCGACAGCGGTGGCGACTGCTCCCCGAAACCACCCGTGACGGGGAGTTCGGGGTTCCGCCGGCCCAGTTCGAAGAGGAGCGAACGCAAGGCCTCGGCCTCGTCGTCGTCGTGGGCGCCGTGTCCGACCAGGAGCAGGGCGGGCGGGGTAGTCACGAGTTCTCCTAGGGTGTCGCGGGCACGGTGCGCTGCTGGTGGGAGACGTTACTCATCGCCCCCGGTCATTCGTAGCCCAGGGGAGTGCGGATGGGGTGACGGGAACACACACTCGGGATGTGGGACCTCCGGTGCGGGGCACGGCCGTCACGGCCGGTGTCTCCGGCCGCCCGGCCGTCCGGTGCCTGCGGGTCGCACCCGAAGCGGCAGCCGGTCACCACGTCCTGTTCCGGCAGCAGTGCTGCGACCGCCCGTACGGCCGTGGACCTGGCGGTGCCCTTCTCGCCGCGCACCGGGACGCCGCCGATGGCCGGACTCACGGAGTTGAGGAGCAGCCCGAGTTAGAGGTCCGGCATTCCCGCTATCGCGGTGAACTGGTAGGGGGCGGTCACGCTGCGGTCCTCCTGCCGGCCGCGGTACGGCGGTGCTGCCCGGCGTTCACGGCGCCCCCGGCGGGAGGAACGGCAGACCGGGCGGCGGGCCGTCCTCGATCAGGCGCAGCAGCGCCGTGGTGTCGGCGTGTTCCTCGATCAGATCGCCGAGTCGGTCCAGTTGCTCCTCGCGCAGTGCTGCGAAGCCGGTGCCGGGCGCGGGGACGAAGGCCCGCCCGGTGTCCGCGGCTACCCGGCGCAGGAACGCCCGCCGGAACGCGTCGCTCTCCAGCGCGCCGTGCCAGTGCGTGCCCCACACCGAACCGACCCGGCAGCCGTCCACCGGCCTGCCCCCGTCGTCGGTCAGGAACGGTTCGCCGCCGCGCACGTCCGCGACGCCGTGGTGGATCTCGTAGCCCTCGACGGGCTCGCCCAGCGCCGAGCCCACCGGGCGGGCCAGAGTCTTCGCCTCGGCGAACCGCACACGTACCGGCAGCAGCCCCAACCCGTCCACGACGCCCGCCCGGGACTCGACGTGGTCCTCGATCCGCTCGCCGAGCAGTTGGTAGCCACCGCACACCCCCAGCACCGGCCTGCCCTCCGCAGCCCGTCGGGCAAGCGCCTCGGCCAACCCACGCCTGCGCAGCCACTCCAGCGCCTGCACCGTGCCCCGCGTGCCGGGCACCACCACCAGGTCGGCGTCGGTGAGTTCCTCCGGCCGGTCGCTGAAGCGGATGGCCACTCCGGGCTCCGCCGCCAGGGCGTCCACATCGGTGAAGTTCGACATCAGCGGCACCGGCAGCACGGTCACCCGCAGCACGTCCGCTCCGTGTGGCGGCGCCGTGGACGTCTCCCGCACGGAGCCGCGCAGCGAGATCCGGAGCCCGTCCTCCTCGTCGATGCCCAGACCGTGCCGGTGCGGCAGCACGCCCAGCGACGGGCGTCCGGTGAGCCGGTGCAGCATCTCCAGGCCAGGTTCCAGCAACGACTCGTCGCCGCGGAACTTGTTCACCAGGTAACCGGCCACCAGTGCCTGATCCTCCGCCGAAAGCAGGGCCGTGGTGCCGAAGAACGAGGCGAAGACGCCGCCGCGGTCGATGTCGCCGACCACCACCACGGGGAGGCGGGCGGCCCTGGCCAGGCCCATGTTGACGATGTCGCTGCGCCGCAGGTTGATCTCCGCCGGGCTGCCCGCGCCCTCACAGATCACCGCGTCGTGCGTGGCGCGCAACTCCTCCAGGCAGTCGGTCGCCGTCTTCAGCAGCCGCTGCTGCCGTCCCTCGTGCAGTCCCGTCCCGGGGGACGACCCCGCAGGCACTCCGAAATACCCGCGGGCGCTCAACTCGCCCACCGGCCTGCCCATCAGCACCACCTGGCTGGAGCGGTCGCCTCCCGGCTTGAGCAGCACCGGGTTCATCAGCGCGCTGGGCTCCACCCGCGCGGCGGCGGCCTGCATCGCCTGGGCCCGGCCGATCTCCGCGCCCTCCCGGGTGACGAAGGAGTTCAGCGACATGTTCTGCGCCTTGAACGGCGCGACCTTCAGCCCCCGCCGGGCCAGCCAGCGGCAGATGCCCGCCGTCACCACGCTCTTCCCCGCGTCCGAGGTCGTCCCCGCGACCAGCAGCCCGCTCATCGGCTCCCCCTTATGCCGCCCGTGACGGCGGCCCGCGCCACCGTCGTCGTGACCAGCGCGAGCAGCCCGACGCGTCGCGACAGCCGTACCGCCCGCTCGATG
>KI547041.1:287635-291033 GCA_000497405.1 Streptomycetaceae bacterium MP113-05
CGCCCCCGCCTCCTGCACGAGGCTGGTGCCGCCCAGCACCGCCCAGCAGGTGGCGGCGGCCAGCGCCACGCCGGGCAGTGGCGAACGCGCCCGTCCGGCGGCGTGGTTCAGCCCTGCGGCCGTCACGGCGACACCACCGGCGCACACCACCGCGCACACGGCCCCGGCACCGCGGTGATCGCACCACAGTGCGCGCTCGACCCGGTTCGCGACACGGCCGAAGGCGGCCACGGGGTGCCCGCGCCGAGGGTCGCCCAGTACGAGGTCGGCGAGGAAGCCGAGCGTCACCCCGTACGTGTACGTACGCGGGTGCGGCATCAGACGACGGGCTGTCGTGCCGTGAAGGAGCGGAAGTCGGTACATGCCGGTGGACCGGCGCAGAAGCCACGCATGGCGGAGTCCTCACTCAGGGTCCTCGCCCTGGCTCGACGTGACCGGCGACGAGAGTCTCCTGGCTCCCGGATCGGCGCCTCCCCGGCCTTCCGGCCCGTTGCCGGGCCGTGGCGTGTGGAGGGGGGCGCTCCCCGGTGACAGTGGCGGGACCGCGCCGGATTCGCACCGGCTTCCCCCCCTGCCGCCGTTCGGCTCCGCGGAGTCCATCACGGCCCCCACCGGCCGTCAACCAGCTCCTACCTGCGGCGAAGAGAGAGTGACCACCCCACGCGGTCGGCCCTGCGGGCTGGCTCAGCGCCGCCGGGGTTCCACGGTGCTCGGCGAGCCGTACTCACGTCGTCCCGGTGGCGGCCTGCGTGAACTCCGGCCGAGGCTGGCCGACGCGGCCATGCGTCCCGCCCGGCGGTCTCGTTGCGCAAGCGACCCGGGGGGCCCGCCCGCCTCGACCCGGCGGCCCCAACGACGTCCTGTGCCAAGCCGGTACCCGCCCCTGCGTCCCCGGTCGCCGTCAGGCGGCGATCAGGTGGATGCCGTACGCGACCGCGGCGGCGCAGACCGCGAAACAGGCGTAGGCGCCGGTGCGGGCGAGGACGGAGGCGCTGCCGCCGTCCTTGCGGGGCGAGGAGCCCGCGATGCCCACGGTGAACACCCCGACCAGCGTGACGGACGCCAGGAGGCTGACGCCGAAGACGTTGACCAGAGCGGCCCAGTGAATGTCCATGGTGAGTGCTTCGCTTCCTTCGACGGGGCGCGTCAGGCGCCGGTGACGGATGCCCTGGCGCGGGAGTCCGCGGACTCTTGGCCGGGCGCGTCGTGCTGCCCGGAGAACGAACCGGTCGGCGGCGGCGCGACGGCCTGCATCGCGGCTGTGACCACGCCCGCGTCCACATCGCCCTCGACCTCGGTCCGGGAGTCGTGCGGCGCGTCGTTGACGTTCGTGTGGTCGACCGGCTGCCGGCGCGAGGCCAGCCAGATGCCGCCGTTGACCAGGATGCCGAGGACGGCCACCACGCCGACTCCGAGGTCACCGCGCTCGGCCAGCAGCGCCGCACCACCGGCGACGAGGCCGGCCGCCGGGATGGTGATGCCCCAGGCCGCCAGCATCCGGCCGGCGGTGCTCCAGCGGATGGTGCCGCCCTTGCGGCCCACACCGGCGCCCATCACGGCGCCGGAGCAGGTGTGGGTGGTGGACAGCGAGAAACCGAGGTGCGAGGAGGCCAGGATGGTGACCGCGGCACTGGTCTGCGCCGAGAAGCCCTGCGGGGGGTGAATGTCCGTCAGGCCCTTGCCGAGGGTGCGGATGATCCGCCAGCCGCCGAGGTAGGTGCCCAGAGCGATCGCGACACCGGCCGAGACGATCACCCACAGGGGCGGTCCCGCGTCGGGGCCGAGGGCGCCGCCGGCGATCAGGGCGAGGGTGATGACGCCCATGGTCTTCTGCGCGTCGTTCGTGCCGTGGGCCAGGGAGACCAGGGCGGCCGAGGTGATCTGACCGGCGCGGTAGCCCTTGCTGGTCCGCTCCTCGTCCGCGTTCCGGGTGATGCGGTAGGTCAGCCGGGTCGAGCCCCAGGCGGCCAGGCCGGCGACCAGCGGAGCGGCCAGTGCGGGAATCAGCACCTTGGTGACGACGACGTCGCCGTTCACCGCGCCCGCGCCCATCGAAGCGACGGCGGCGCCGAGCAGACCGCCCATCAGGGCGTGCGAAGAGCTGGAGGGGAGACCGGCGAGCCAGGTCAGCATGTTCCAGGTGATCGCACCGACCAACGCTGCGAGGATCACTTCGGGCCGGATGCCGGCGCTTTCGTCGATCAGTCCCTTGGATATGGTCTTGGCCACCTCGACGGAGACGAACGCTCCCGCGAGGTTGAGGACCGCCGACATCGCCACCGCTGCCTTGGGCTTCATCGCCCCGGTGGAGATGGTGGTGGCCATGGCGTTGGCCGTGTCGTGGAAGCCGTTCGTAAAGTCGAACACCAAGGCCGTGACGATCACGATCCCGATGAGAAGCGTGATGTGTTCCATTCACCCAGGCAATCAGTTCGAAGGTCAGTGACCCGGTGAACCTAGGGATGGCGGGTGAACGGAAGGTGAACTGGGGCGGGCGGCGGAGTGTCGCACCCGGAGGGTGTTGGTGTGGGACGGGTCACACTGCCTCCGAACAGGGCCGCAGCATGGTCGAGTGACCAAGGTGACGGAAGAACGACCGGAGGTGCCGATGCACGGCGGGACGACGCAGGAGATCCCCGAGAACTGGCGGGACGCCTGGGGCGAGGTGGTGGACGCGGCCTGCCGCACCGTAACGGACGGGCTGGTCGTGGGGACGTCCGGCAACGTCTCCGCACGCGTCGACGACGTCGTCCTCGTGACGCCCACCGGCCTTCCCTACGACCGCCTCGGCCCCGGCGACCTCTGCGCGGTCGACCTCGAGGGCCGGCGGGTCGCGGGAGAGCTGCGCCCCACCAGCGAACTCCCCATGCACCTGGCGGTCTACCGCACCACCGGTGCGCGAGCGGTCGTGCACACCCACGCCGTGCACGCCACCGCGGTCTCGACGCTCGTCGACGAGCTTCCCGCGATCCACTACATGACCGCCGCGCTCGGCGGGCCCATACGGGTCGCCCCGTACGCGACCTACGGCAGCGACGAACTCGCCGACCACCTGCTCGGCGCCCTGGAGAACCGCAGTGGCGCGCTGCTGCGCAACCACGGCACGCTCACCCACGGCGCCACCATGCACCAGGCCTACGACCGGACGGCGCAGCTGGAGTGGATGTGCCGGGTGTGGCTCACCGCTGTCTCCGTGCCGGGCCGCACCCCGACCCTGCTGCCCCGGCAGGAGATCGACCGGGTCGCCGACCGGCTGCGCGGCTACGGCCAGCGGAGTGCCGCACCATGACGGGGCGCCGGAGAGCGGTCCGCGGTCGTCCCCGGGAGCGCGTCCACTGGCCGCGGGGGGCGGGACGGGCGGACACTTGACGGGATGCGTACGCACACGACGGCCGCTC
>KI547041.1:291469-294507 GCA_000497405.1 Streptomycetaceae bacterium MP113-05
GGCACGCTTCTGGGTACCGGGGTGGCGGCGGTGGTCGCCGGCCGGCACGCGGCCGGACGTGCCCTGCGCCCTGCCCGCAGCGGCGGCGCGGCCATTCCCGCCGGGTTCGGCGAACCTCTGACCGTCCACGCCCGCAGCGCAGCCCGCCCCGAGCGGGTCGCGCTCACCCGCTCCCTCACCGCCGAACTTCCCGGCGTCTACGGCCTGACCGGCGACGGAGTGCACGCCGTGGTCGGCCACACCCTCCACGAGGCGACCCACTCCGCGCCCGCCGACACCGTGGTGCGAAGCCTCCTCGACGTACGTGGCGGCACGTTGGTCACCGGCGCCGCAGTCCGGCTCAGCCCGACGCTCCACACCGGCGATCCCCGCGCCGCGCTCGGCCTGCCGTACGACGACGTGGAGATCCCCTCCGAGCTGGGTGACCTCCCCGCGTGGGAGGTGCCCGGCAGGCGCACGGTGTGGGTCGTCGCCGCGCACGGCCTCGGCACCACCCGGGACCAGGCGATGAACGTCCTCCTCCTGCTGCACCGGGCGGGCCTGCCTGTCCTGGTCCCGGCGTACCGCGGCGACCCGGGAGCACCGAAATCCCCCGACGGGGTCGGCCGGCTCGGTGCAGCCGAGTGGCGTGACCTCGACGCGGCCGTTCACCACGCCGTCTCCCGCGGCGCCTCCCGCGTGGTCCTCCTCGGCTGGTCCACGGGCGCGACCATGGCCCTCCACGTGGCCGCCGAGTCCGCCCTGCGCGACCGGATCTCCGGCCTGGTGCTCGACTCCCCGGTCCTGGACCCGGACGCCACCCTGCGCGCGCTGGCCACGTCCCGCGGCGTCCCCCGGTTCATGCTGCCACTGGCCGTCCGCGCCGCGCAGGGCCGTGCCGGGCTGCGCCCGGAGGCGCCCGCACTCGTGACCGCATCCGACGACCTGAGGACGCCCGTCCTGATCGCGCACGGCCCCGACGACGGGATCGCCCCGTGGGCCCCTTCCCGGGACCTCGCCGACCGCCGTCCGGACCTCGTCACTCTGCACCGCGTGCCGAGGGCGCCGCACGCCGCGATGTGGAACGCCGACCGTGAGGGCTACGAGGAGGCGCTCAACCGCTTTCTCATGCCGTTGCTCTGACGCCCGTCCCGCTGGTCGGTCCGAAACGTGTCACACCGGGTGCGGAGGGCGGTTTGCGGGGTCCACGGAAGCGCCGGGTGCCTGCGCCGTTTGGGTTTTTCCGCCTTCACCGTGAAGACTGTTCCCGTGACGTCCCGTACACCGCGAGACACCCGCCTGCGCCTTGTCCCCCGTCGGCCCATCGCTGCCGCGCGCCGCACCGTGAGCGAGACCCGCGGCCGTGCCTGGCCCGCCCGTGGCTCGTCCGCGCCGCGCCCGCCTGCCGGCACCCCTTCGTCGGGCGTCCTCGCCCGGCACGCCAGGGACTGCCTGCGCGGCGCCGTGAACATGGCGCGATGGGCCGCCGACGAGCCGCCCACGGCCGGTGTCCCCACCACCGATGCCTTCGAACGAGCCGCCGCCGCCCTGCGGGTCGAACCCGCCACGGCCCGCGCCGACTGGGACCGGGCCCGACTGGCCGGGCTGGTCGAACTGCACGGGGTCACCGCCCGCCCCGGCTGGCGGCTGCAGGCGTGGGACCGTGACGACAGCGCGGTCCTGCGCGGCTGGGTCGCCCTCTTCGACGCCTGGTCGCTCGCCCGCCCCGCACCGGCAGCCTTCGCCGACCCGGTGCTCACCGGCGAGGTCGTGGTGTCCATGCCGCAGGTCCTCTCGCTGCTCCACCTCTCCGCCGGACCGGTCACCCTGCCGGCTCTGCTGGACCACCTCAGCCGGTGCATCACCGAGCTGCGGGCGGATCGCCCCGACCGCGGCGCCGACACCGAGCCCGTCGACGCGACCCTGCCCACACTGCTGGACTGGGCGCTGGACGCTCTCGCTTCGGTCGGTGCCCTCACCCGCTGCCGGGACGAGGAGCACACCGATTCGGCCGTGCTGACCCCGCTGGGCAACTGGGCGGTGTGGACCAAGCTCGAGCAGATCTGCGTCGCCGCGCAGAGCCCTGCCGGGAACATCGAGCAGTCCGCCGCCGACATGCTGCGCGGCTGCGCGCGGCTCACGCCCGGGCCCGCCCGCGGCGAGTACCGGGCCTGGCTCGCGGCCAGGCCCGTCGGCACCGCCGTGAGCGGGCTGCTGGAGGCCGCCCGCGGCGACGACGCCCTGATCCGGGCGCTGGCTTTCGAAGCGCTCCGCGTCGTCGGCGGCCCCCCCGAACCCGACGTGCGGGCCGCCGCGGAGGAGCCGGGCCTGCGGCCGTACGCCCTGCTCTGGCTCGCCGAACAGGAGGGCGCCGATCCCGAGGAGCTGGCCGGCGGCGCCCCCGGCGTCCTCTCGCGCGAGGAGGCCACCTGGCTGTGGGTCGACACCGCCGCCGCCGTCACCGACCACGGCGAAGCGCGGCTGCTCGTCGACCATCTCGACACCGCCGTGCAGGGCACCGTTCCGGAACTGATCGACGAGGTGCGTGCCGTCGGTCACCCGCGCACCGTCCAGGTGCTGGTGGCCCTGGCAGCCGCCCACCCGGACGCGGCGCTGGCCAAGGCGGTACGGCGGGCAGCGTTCCAGGTGCACGCCGGAGGCGGGTGACGCGCGTAGCGGGCGCCCTTCCGCGGGCCCGGAATCCGCAAGCCATGCCGCCCGGGAACAGCCTGCCGGGAACCGGGTTGCGCCACGCCGGTAGACTCCCGGCATGTCTTACCTCCTTGTGCCCTAGCGGCCGTGCGCCCGGGCTCCGGGCCTGACCTCTCCTCACAGCGGTCGGGCCGGCCCCTCGACCCCGCACGTACGTCCGTCTTCCCTGCCCTGGAGTACTTCCGTGATCACCGCCTCCGGACTCGAGTTGCGCGCCGGCGCCCGAGTCCTCATCGAGTCCGCCTCGTTCCGCATCGCCAAGGGCGACCGCATCGGCCTCGTCGGCCGCAACGGCGCCGGCAAGACCACGCTCACCAAATGCCTGGCCGGCCAGGCGGTCCCCCCCC
>KI547041.1:294517-295983 GCA_000497405.1 Streptomycetaceae bacterium MP113-05
TCACCCGGTCGGGTGAGGTGGGCTACCTTCCGCAGGACCCCCGCACCGGGGACCTCGACGTGCTCGCCCGCGACCGCGTCCTCTCCGCGAGAGGCCTGGACACCGTCATCCGGCGGATGCGGGAGAACGAGGACCGGATGGCGAACGGCCAGGGCGCCACCCGCGAGCGTGCCATGAAGAAGTACGAGCGGCTGGAGACCGAGTTCCTCACCAAGGGCGGCTACGCCGCCGAGGCGGAGGCCGCGACCATCGCCGCCAGCCTCGGCCTCCCCGACCGGGTTCTCGGGCAGCCGCTGCACACCCTCTCCGGCGGTCAGCGCCGGCGCGTCGAACTGGCACGCATCCTCTTCTCGGACGCCGACACGCTGCTGCTGGACGAGCCCACCAACCACCTGGACGCCGACTCCGTGGTGTGGCTGCGGGACTTCCTCAGGACCTACCGCGGTGGCCTGGTGGTCATCTCCCACGACATCAACCTCGTGGAAACGGTGGTCAACAAGGTCTTCTACCTGGACGCGAACCGTTCCCAGATCGACCTCTACAACATGGGCTGGAAGCAGTACCTCACCCAGCGGGAGGCCGACGAGAGGCGGCGCAGGCGCGAGCGGGCCAACGCTGAGAAGAAGGCCTCGGCGCTCAACTCGCAGGCCGACAAGATGCGCGCCAAGGCCACCAAGGCCGTCGCGGCGCAGAACATGGCCCGCCGGGCGGAGAAGCTGCTCGCCGGGCTGGAGGACGAACGCCGGGCCGACAAGGTCGCCAAGCTGCGCTTCCCCGACCCCGCCCCGTGCGGCAAGACCCCGCTGATGGCCGAGAGCCTGTCCAAGTCGTACGGCTCGCTGGAGATCTTCACCGACGTCGACCTCGCGATCGACCGTGGCTCCCGCGTCGTGATCCTCGGCCTGAACGGTGCGGGCAAGACCACTCTGCTGCGGCTGCTCGCCGGGGCCGAGGCACCGGACACCGGCGCGGTGACTCCGGGACACGGTCTGAAGCTCGGCTACTACGCCCAGGAGCACGAGACGCTCGACCCGGACCGCACGGTGCTGGAGAACATGCGGACCTCGGCCCCGGACATGGACCTGGTCGCCATCCGGAAGACCCTCGGGTCGTTCCTCTTCTCCGGCGACGACGTGGACAAGCCCGCCGGTGTGCTCTCCGGCGGTGAGAAGACCCGCCTGGCGCTGGCCACGCTGGTCGTCTCCTCGGCGAACGTGCTGCTGCTGGACGAGCCCACCAACAACCTCGACCCCGCCTCCCGTGAGGAGATCCTGGGCGCGCTCCAGAGCTTCACCGGAGCCGTCGTCCTGGTCTCCCACGACGAGGGTGCGGTGGACGCGCTGGCTCCGGAGCGGATCATTCTGCTCCCGGACGGTGTGGAAGACCTGTGGGGCGACGATTACGCGGACCTGGTTGCGCTCGCCTGACCGGCTCCGACCGCCACCGCCGTTCTCCGGTGGCGGGTG
>KI547041.1:295993-298303 GCA_000497405.1 Streptomycetaceae bacterium MP113-05
GACGACCCGCGCAGCTCCTTGATCATTCGGCCTACGCATGCTCCTTCATCCGGGTGAGGTCGCCTCGTACAGCGGCGCGGCGCTGGAACGTCGCCCGTTCTGCTCAGAGGGATTCCCGCGCGATCCCCGACGCACCCCCGCTGGCCTGCGGGTTCCGAAATCCGCACGGGTTCGGGCGCGTATCGGTGGGTGCCTCTGGCCGGAGGGTTCGACGTCTTGGCCCGCAGTTCCGCGGCCACCAGATTGCACGGTCTTGGCCGAATGGGTGGCCAGAAGTGTGTGGAGGGGTGATCATGGGAGTCACAGAGCGCACTTCCCATGAGGAGGCACGGGTGGCCGAGACTCTGAAGAAGGGCAGCCGGGTAACCGGCGCCGCACGCGAGAAGCTCGCGGCAGACCTCAAGAAGAAGTACGACTCCGGTGCGAGCATCAGGGCGCTGGCCGAGGAGACCGGCCGTTCCTACGGGTTCGTCCACCGGATGCTCAGCGAGTCCGGAGTGGCCCTGCGAGGCCGCGGCGGCGCGACCCGCGGAAAGAAGGCTGCCTCGTCCTGACCTGGGTAGCCGGTCATCGGCCCCCGGTGGTTACTCTTCGGTATATCTGACTGCCGAGAGTGGCCACCGGAGGACACCCATGACCAAACCCCTGCTGGACGAGAACGGCGTGCTTCTCACCGTGGAAGGCGACACCGCCACGGTCACGCTCTCCCTCCCGGCCAGAAGGAACGCTCAGTCGCCCGCGATGTGGCGGATGCTGACCGAGGCCGGGCGCCTCGTTCCCGGGAACGTGCGTGTCGTCGTGCTGCGCGGTGAGGGCGTCTCCTTCTCCGCCGGTCTGGACCGTCAGGCCTTCACTCCCGAAGGCTTTGAGGGAGAGCCGTCGTTCCTCGACCTCGCGCGGGGGACGGACGAGGAGGTCGATGCGGTCATCGCCGAGTACCAGGAAGCGTTCACCTGGTGGCGGCGCAACGATCTGCTGACCATCGCCGCAGTCCAGGGTCACGCGATCGGCGCCGGCTTCCAGCTCGCGCTCGCCTGCGACCTGCGGGTCTGCGCGGACGACGTGCAGTTCGCCATGCGCGAGACCAGCCTCGGCCTGGTCCCCGACCTGGCGGGCAGCAAACCGCTGGCCGGCCTGGTCGGCTATGCACGGGCGCTGGAGATCTGCGCCACCGGCAGGTTCGTGCACGCCGAGGAGGCGGAACGCACGGGCCTGGCCAACCTCGTCGTGCCCGCCGGTGAACTCGACGCTGCGGTCGCCGATCTCGCCGCGGCGCTGCTCGCCGCTCCACGCGACGCCGTCGTCGAGACCAAGGCGCTGCTGGCAAGCGCCGCGGCACGTACCCACGAGGAGCAGCAGTCCGCCGAACGTGCCGCGCAGACCAGACGGCTGCGCGACCTCGCCGGTCTCGCGGACTGACCCCCGTCACCCTTTCGGCGCGGGGTGCGCGCCTTCGTCCCGCCCGGCGCCTAACGTGGGCGCCGGGCGGGCGAGCGCTCCGCCGTCTCGGATGGGGTGAAGACGATGACCGACATGGAGTCGCGCAAGGGCACGGAGACGCGAGCGGCGTCACCGGGCGCCGGCACGCAGAAGAGCTTCGGCGGCGGAGGCTCGTCGTCCGGAGACCGTGGCCGTACCACCATCGCCGACGGAGTGGTGGAGAAGATTGCCGGACTGGCGGCGCGCGATGTCGTGGGCGTACACGCGATGGGCAGTGGTTTCGCCCGCACCTTCGGTGCCGTGCGGGACCGGGTGCCGGGCGGCACCCGGTCCGCGTCGGTCAGCCGAGGCGTCAAGGCCGAGGTGGGCGAGGTGCAGACGGCCCTGGACCTCGAGATCGTCGTGGAGTACGGTTTCGCGATCCTGGAGGTCGCCGACTCGGTGCGGGCGAACGTCATCAACGCCGTCGAACGAATGACCGGCCTCGAGGTCGTCGAGGTCAACATCGCCGTCAGCGACGTCAAGCTGCCCGACGAGGAGGACGGCGAGGAAGACGAGTCGAGCCGTTCCCGTGTCCAGTGACGGCGGCCCCCTGTGAGCGGAGGAGCGCACGATGAGCATGGCCGTGGTCGGTTTGATCGCCGGGTTGGCGCTGGGTTTCGCCGGGTACTTCGGCGGGTTCGGCGCCTTCCTGCTGGTGGCGGCGCTGGGCGTCCTCGGGTATGTCGGCGGCCGGTTCCTGGACGGTGACCTGGACGCGGGTGAGTTCTTCCGGGGCCGTGACGGCGGACGGCGTGGCCCGCGGTGAGCGGTCCCGAGCAGCCGACCTGCGGCGAGCGGGCCGCGCAGCCCGCCCGGGCGGCGGCCGCG
>KI547041.1:298313-309012 GCA_000497405.1 Streptomycetaceae bacterium MP113-05
GCCGCGCAGGCCGCCCGTGAGGCCCTGCGCTCGGTGCCGGGGTCCGGCCCGGACCCCGCGTCCCCGCCCCGGGGTGATCAGGCCGCCCGCGCCGGTGTCGACGTGCACGCCGGCCTCGCGCGGGTGCGGATCTCCGTGGAACTCGGTTACCCCTCCGACATCGGCGCCCAGTGCGGCGCGGTGCGTCACCGGGTCACTGCGCGGGTAGGTGAACTGACCGGAATGGAGGTGTCCGACGTGGCCGTGCGGGTGGATCGGTTGCACTCGGCGCATCTGCGCGGCGACGGAGTCGGGAGAGTCCGGTGAGTGACGACGACGCGAGAGCCGGCCGGGGGCCCGGCGGCAGGAGATCCGGTGGCGACCGGGCCGCGCCGACAGTCCCCCTCACCCTGCAGAAGGACGCTGCACCCGGACCCGGTACGGGCGGAGATCTGGAACAGGACACCTCTGCCTCCGCCTACACCCCCGGAGGCGACGACGGTGGACGGGCCGGCCGGTTCTGGTCCACCCGTCGGCTGCCGGCGACCGTCGTGGCGGCGGTCCTCCTGGCCGCCACCGGGTTGCTGCTGTACGACGTGGTCGTCGTCCGCCTGGGGGGCCCCGGCATGGCATGGCGCCGGACTCTCGCGGAGGAGTTCGCGACCCGGCCGCTGGACGACGTGTGGGTGCGGGTCGGAGCCGCGGTTGCGGTGGTCCTGGGACTGTGGCTGCTGACCGGCGCCCTCACCCCCGGACTGCGGGGTCTGCTCCCGATGCGTCGCGACACCCCGGACGTACGGGCGGGTCTCGAACGGGACGCCGCAGCCCTGGTGTTGCGGGACCGCGCGATGGAGGTGGCCGGGGTGCAGGGGGCTCGGGTGAAGGTGGGGCGGCGACGGGTCCGCGCCCGCGCACAGGCGCATTTCCGTGAGCTGGACGAGGTACGTACCGAGCTGGACTCGGCACTCGGTGACGGAATCCGCAGGCTGGGGGTGGCACGGCGGCACCGGCTGTCCGTACGCGTCCGGCGTCCGAAGCGGTGACCGCACCGTGGCCGGCCGGGAGCAACCCGAGGCGGCCCCGACGCGAACGAGAGAGGGAGGGCGATGCTGCGCACCGTCAACCGGACGCTGCTGTCCCTGGTCGGCCTGCTACTGGTCGTAGGAGGGCTGGCGGTGCTGGCCGGCGGGTTCGACCTGCAGCGCCGGTGGGGTTACGGCCTGGGTTCCGGGTGGCCGTGGAACGGCCCGGGCGACGTCCTGCTCACGGACGCCGACCGAACCCGCTTCCGCGACGACGACGACTGGTGGTGGCCGGCGGTGATCGCGCTCCTTGCCGTGCTGGCGCTGCTCCTGCTGTGGTGGTTCCTGGCCCAGTTGCGGCGGCGCCGGTTGGGCGAGGTGCTCGTGGAGAGTGGTGACGGCGAGGGCGCGCTGCTGCGCGGACGCGCGCTCGCGGGCGTGCTCGCAGCAGAGGCCGAATCGCTGAGCGGCGTGGACCGGGTACGGGTCCGGCTGCGGGGGCGGCGCACCCGGCCACGTGCGCGGATCGACCTGTGGCTCGAGGCGCACGCAGCTCCCGGGGCCGTCGTCGAACGGCTGCGCGCCGAGCCACTGGAGCACGCTCGGGCCTCAGCGGGGCTGGACGCCCTGCCGGCGGAGGTGCGGCTGACCGGCAGGCGCCACCGCGCCGAACGCGTCACCTGAGGACGCGTCAGCCCCGGGGCGGGCGGACCTCGGCTGACGCGGCACCAGGAACCTTCCGGCCCGGCGCCGGAAGCCCCGCGGTCACAGGCTGCGGCGTGCGCCGCCGTCCACCGGGACCACGATGCCCGTCACGTAGGACGCGGCGGGGGAGAGCAGGAACGCCGCCGTGCGGCCGAACTCCTCCGGCGTGCCGTAGCGCCGCAGCGGAATGTTCCCCTCGCTGCGGCTCCTGGCCGCCTCCGCGTCGCCGCCCAGTGCGTCGAGGGCGCGTACCCGGTCGGTGTCGATGCGGCCCGGTGCCAGGCTCACCACCCGGATGCCGCGCGGCCCCACCTCGTCGGCGAGCGTCTTCGCGAACCCGGCCAGGCCGGGGCGCAGCCCGTTGGAAACCGTGAGGCCCTGGATCGGCTCGTACACCGAGCCCGACAGCACGAAGCCGACGACCCCGCCCTCGGCGAGCGCGGCGGCGGACGTACGGGCCAGTCGCACCGCGCCGAGGAACACCGACTCGAACGCGGACTGCCACTGCTCGTCCGTGATCGACTCGGCCGGTCCGGCGGGTGGGCCGCCCACGCTGATCAGGACGCCGTCGAGACGTCCGAAGCGCGCCCGGGCCGTCTCGATCAGTCGCGCCGGTGTCGCGGGGTCGGCGTTGTCGGCGGCGACCGGAGCGGCGGACTTGGAGCCGAGCCGCGCGGCGGCACCGGCGGCGGCCTCCTCGGTGCGGCCGGACACCACGACCTTCGCCCCGTCTGCGACGAGCTGCTGCGCGGAGGCGAAACCCAGCCCCCGGGTGGCTCCGGTGACGACGTATACGCGGTCCTTCAAGCCAAGATCCATGCGCCCAGTGTGCCGCATCCGCCTCCCGGCACCGGTCTCGGGAGCCCGGCCGGACGACGGGCGGCGGTCTTCAGCGGGCCGCGGCCCGCACCGCGCCCTCCAAGGCACCCTCCGCCGGGTCGCGTTTCGCCGGGTCACCCCCCGCCGGTCCGCCTCCCGTCCGGGCCCGGTCCCGGACCTCGCGGCGGACCAGGACCACCCAGCCCACCGGAACGGCCGCGGCGAACAGCCACCACTGCACGGCATACGCCATGTGCGGGCCGATGCTGTCGTGCTCCGGTTCCGGGAGCCGCTGGGGGTGGCCCCCACGCGGTCCCGGCGACGACGCGGTGAGCTGCACGTAGCCGCCGAGCACCGGCCGGTCCAGCGCTTCCGCGCGCTCGCCGCTGTCGATCAGCATCACCTGGCGGGGCGGCAGACCCGGCCGGCGCTTGATCCCGCTGGCCTCCGTGGTCTCGTCGGCCATGATCCGGCCCGTGACCGAGACCTCACCCTTCGGTGCAGCGGGTACCTGCGGGAACTTCGTCAGGTCGCCGCCGGCCGGGATCCATCCCCGGTTGACCAGGAGCGCCGAGCCGTCCTGTCTGACCAGCGGGGTGACCACGAAGTAGCCGATGGCGTGGCCGTCCGACGCCGTGCGTTGCCGGACCACCACTTCGTGCGCGGTGTCGTAGCGCCCGGTCGCCTCGACTCTACGGAACCAGTTCTTCCGGTCGGGCTCGTCACCGACACCGGTGAGCTCGGCCGCGGGCACCGCGGGCGCCGCCAGGCTGCGGGCGATGAGCGCGTTGTGCGCCACCCGGTCCTGGTGCCGGTGCAGCTGCCAGAAACCCAGTTCGATCATCGTCGGGATGAGCGTCAGGGCGAGCAGGGTGAGAATCACCCATTGCCGGGACAGCAGGAAACGGAAGCGGTACACAGTCTCCGACGGTACCGGGCACCGGTCAGTCCGTCCGGGGCGGGTCCTGCGGCGATACCGCGTCCTGCGCCGGTGCCACGTCCCGCAGCAGGTGCGTGAACGCGGCCTCGTCCATCACCGGGGTGCCGAAGCTGCGGGCCCGGGACACCTTCGAGGTGATGGCGTGCGGGTCGTTGCTCACCACCAGGCTGGTCCGGCGGGAGACGCTGCCTGCGATGTGCAGGCCGGCCTCGGTCGCGCGGTCCTCCAGTAGTTCGCGGTCGACGGAGGTGTCCCCGGAGATCGCCACCCGCATCCCCTGCGTCAGCCGCCCGCCCGGCTCGTACCGCCCGGGATTGGGATACGGGCACGGGGACCGCTTCCGGGACGGCCGCCAGCCGTAGGCGTAAGGGCGGGGACGGGCGGCACCGCCGGAGCGGCCGGACGCGGCGTCGTCGGAGAACTCGGTAAGCGGCAGGCACGTGAGCAGTGGCAGGCTGACCCCGCCGTGCGCGGCGTGGTGGAGACTGGGACGGAACGCCTCGGCCAGTACCCGGGCGTCGTCCAGCGCGTGGTGGGCGCGCTGCTGCACCACGCCGTAGTGCGCGGCGAGCGACTCCAGCTTGTGGTTGGGCAGCGGCAGCCGCAGCTCCTTGGACAGCGCGATGGTGCACAGCCGGTGCCGCACCGGCAGCTCGTGCCGGGTGCGGGCGTACTCCCGGGCGATCATGGACCAGTCGAAGACCGCGTTGTGCGCCACCAGTACCCGGCCGTCTAGCCGTTCGGCGAGGTCCTCGGCGACCTCCTCGAACAGCGGGGCTCCGGAGAGCACCTCGGTGGTGAGCCCGTGGATCCAGGTGGGACCCGGATCGCGCAGTGGATTGACCGGCGTGTACCAGTGGTCCTCCACGTTCCCCCGGGAGTCCAGGCGGTATACGGCGGCGGAGACTATGCGGTCGTCGCGGCGCAGGCCCGTGGTCTCGACGTCCACCACCGCGTAACCGGTGGGGTAGTTCGCGGGCCAGCCGCCCGCGCCGGGGCCGGTGGCGTGGAGGGCGGGGGAGGACTGCGCGGGGAGGTGCGGCACCCCCGCCTCCTCGTCCGGACGGGCCGTCTGGTCTTCGAGCATGGTCACAGAGGATACGGGCCACCACTGACAGCTCCACGACCCCGCCTGCTCCCAGCGGTCCCTGACCCGTTGTCAGTGGCCACGCGCACCCATCCCGGCCGGTCGTTCTCGCGCCCGTCACCCTTACCGGTCGGTAACGACCCCTGGCGCCGCGGCGGGAGCCGCTCTACCTTGCTGACATGCCGTCTCATCTGCCTGACGTCGTGCTGTGGTCCGTCCCCGCCTTCCTGTTGCTGACCGTGGTCGAGGGGGTGAGCTACCGGCTCCATCCGGACGGCGACGCGGCCGGCTACGAGTCCAGGGACGCGGCCACCAGCCTCTCGATGGGGCTGGGGAGCCTGGTCTTCGACGCGCTGTGGAAGGTCCCGGTGGTGGCGGTCTACGCCGCGGTCCACGAACTCACGCCGCTGCGCGTGCCACTGTCGTGGTGGACGCTGCCGCTCCTGCTCCTCGCGCAGGACCTCTGTTACTACTGGTCGCATCGTGGGCATCACGTGATCCGCCTGTTGTGGGCGTGTCACGTCGTGCACCACTCCAGCAGGCGGTTCAACCTCACCACCGCGCTGCGCCAACCGTGGACGAGCCTCACCTCGTGGCCGTTCTACCTGCCGCTGGTGGCCCTCGGGGTCCATCCGGCCGTGCTCGCCTTCCTGGCGTCGGTCAACCTGGTCTACCAGTTCTGGATCCACACCGAGCGGATCGGCCGGCTGCCCCGGGCCGTCGAGGCGGTCTTCAACACGCCCTCGCACCACCGGGTGCACCATGCCTCGCAGGGGGGCTACCTGGATCGCAACTTCGGCGGCATCCTCATCGTCTGGGACCGGCTCTTCGGCTCTTTCGCGCCGGAGCGGGAGCCGTGCCGTTACGGGCTGACGAAGAACATCGAGACGTACAACCCGCTGCGCGTGGCGACCCACGAGTACGTATCGATCTACCGGGACCTGCGGGCGGCGCGGACCTGGCCCGAGCGGTTCGGCCGGGTGCTCCGCGGGCCGGGCTGGCAGCCGGAGGGGGCCGGGCAGGAGCCCGGCCCCCTCACGGTGCCGCGTGGCTGAGCGGGTACCGAACCGCAGGTGCCGGGGCACCCCCACGCCACTGCCGCGGAAGGTCACTTCCGCACGGCGTCCAGCGCGTCGACGATGCCGTATCCGTAGAAGCTGTTGACCTTGGCGTTGCCGGTGCACGCGGCGTCGGCGTCACCGTCGCCGTCCGGGTCGTACGGGCCCACGGGGCAGCCCGGGTTGTCGGCCCAGGCCTTCATCCGCCACTGGATCTCCTGCGGCGTGGCGTGCCGGTGCTCGCTCTTGACGAGAGCGGCGACGCCCGCGACGTGCGGGGCTGCCATCGACGTGCCCTGCGCGTAGGCGTAGTCGCCGCCCGGCATGGTGGACAGCACCCGGCCGTTCTTCCCGTCCCCTCCGGGGATCTGGTACTTGTCGCCGCCCGGTGCCGCCACGTCCACGACACCGTCGCCGTAGTTGGAGTAGTACGACTTGAGTGCCTGGTCACCCGTGGCGGATACCGTGACGACGCCCGGCAGCTGGGCCGGGAGGTCGAGGCACTCGGACGGGTCGACGGTGCGCTCCACCGGTGTGGAGTCGTCCGGGCTGGTGGCGTCGACCAGTTCGGCGGAGGCGAGGTTCTGGGCGGAGTTGCCGGCCGAGGCGACGTTGAGCACGCCCTCCCCCTCTGCGTACTCCGCGGCCCGTCCCACCGCTTCGAGGATGGCCGCCTGGTCCTTGTGGTCCGGGCAGTTGTAGAGCCACGGATCGGTGTAGTAGCTGTTGTTCGTCACCTCCACGCCGCGCTCGGCGGCGAACATGAAGGCGCAGACCACGGCCTCGGTGTAGAAGAGGCTGGAGCCCTGTTCCGCCACCTTGATGGAGGCGACCTTCACGCCCGGCGCCACACCGGCGATGCCGATGTCGTTGCGTGGGGCGGCGATGATGCCTGCGACGTGGGTGCCGTGGTAGTGGCCGCCCTCCGCGTAGGGCCGCCAGGCTCCACGGGAGGTGTCGGGTACGCCGCCGACACAGCTCGCGGACTGCTTGCGCGCGAAATTCTTCCGCAGGTCGGGGTGCGTGTCGTCGACGCCGGTGTCGATCACGGCGACGGTGACGCCGCGGCGGCCGTCACTGATCGCGTGGGCCCGGTCCGCCTTGATCGCCGGGATGTTCCACTGGAGGGACTCCAGCGGCTCGTCGGGTACGGCCTTCTTGCGGGCGCCGGGTGCCGCCGCCCGCTCACTCCTCGCCAGTTTCGCGGCGAGCTGCTCCGGGTTCTCCACGTACTGCGGCTTGCCCACGTCGGTGGTGGAGGCGGCGCCGAGCGGGGCCGTGCGGGTGGCCCCCGCGGAGTCGACGCCGTCCACGGCGCGCATCGTGTCCCCGAACTCCGGGTCGTCGGAGTGGGCGACGACGACGCCGATCTCCGCCCAGGAGGTGACGACGGTGCCGTCGGCTTCCTCGATCGCCTTCTCGACCCGTTCGACGGTGGCGGAGCCGGTGTCGGTGTTGACGACGTAGCTGAGTTGCTCGCCGCCGGCCGCAGGGCGGGCGTCCTGCGCGAGTGCGGTGCTCGCACCGGGCAGGACGGCCAGCGACGCGGTCAGTGCCAGACCGAGCGGCACGGCAAGCGCATGCCGCCGTCTGGACCTCGCTGAATGCATGGGGGCTCCAGGTCGATCGAATGTGACTTCCCGTGGAGGAAGTTAGTCCGTTCACGTGCCCGCCAGGAGTGGATCCAGAAAGAAAATCTTCGAATAGGACCGGTTGGCGCACTTCTTCTTCATGTTTCAACAACCGACCCCTGTCGGACGCGGCGTGATCCCTTTACGATGCGCGCACCGGTGTGGCCGATGTTGCGTACGTCACGCCGACATGCCCCGCCCGTCCGACCCTTCCTGGAGTCGCCGTGGATTCCGCACCACATGACGCGAGTGCCGCGACGCCGGTCAGCCCGAACTACCTCGAGGTGCAACGGAGTGCCGAGTTCGGGGCGCTGCGCCGGGCCCACCGGTCGTTCGCCTTTCCGCTCACCGTCGCCTTCATCGCCTGGTACTTCCTCTATGTCCTCCTCTCCATCTACGCCGGTGCGCTGATGGATACCAAGGTCGTCGGCAACATCAACATCGCACTGGTGTTCGGTGTTGCCCAGTTCCTCACCACGTTCGCCATCGCCTGGTGGTACGCGCGGCATGCCGCCGCGAAGCTCGACCCCCCGGCCGACGCCATCAAGTCACGCCTGGAGGGCGGCGCATGACCACCTACCTGCACCTCGCCGCGCAGGACGCGGGCGAGCACCGCACGCTGATCATCACCTTGTTCTCGGTCTTCGTCGCCGCCACTCTCGGGGTCACCATCTGGGCCGGACGGCGGACCAAGGACGCCACGGACTTCTACGCCGGCGGCCGCTCGTTCAGCGGCTTCCAGAACGGGCTGGCCGTCTCCGGGGACTACATGTCCGCCGCCTCGTTCCTCGGCATCGCGGGCGCCATCTCACTCTTCGGCTACGACGGCTTCCTCTACTCGATCGGCTTCCTCGTCGCCTGGCTGGTGGCCTTGTTGCTGGTTGCCGAGCCACTGCGCAACTCCGGCCGCTTCACCATGGGCGACGTGCTCGCCTACCGGATGCGCCAGCGCCCGGTCCGTACGGCGGCCGGTGTGTCGACCATCGTCGTGTCGATCTTCTACCTGCTCGCTCAGATGGTCGGCGCGGGAGCGCTGGTCGCGCTCCTGCTCGGAGTGTCGGGCGATGCGGGGAAGAACATCATCGTGGCGCTGGTGGGCGTCGTGATGATTCTCTACGTCACCATCGGCGGAATGAAGGGCACCACCTGGGTGCAGATGATCAAGGCCTGCCTGCTGATCGCCGGCACTGTCCTGATCACCTTCCTGGTGATGCTGAAGTTCGACTTCAACATCTCCACACTGCTCGGTGCGGCGGCGGACAACAGCGGTCAGGGTGCGGCCTTCCTGGAGCCCGGCCTGAAGTACGGCGTCTCCACCACCACGGAGATCGACTTCATCTCGCTCGGTCTGGCACTGGTGCTCGGCACCGCGGGCCTGCCGCACATCCTCATCCGCTTCTACACCGTGCCGACCGCCCGCGCGGCGCGCAAGTCCGTCATCTGGGCCATCGGCATCATCGGTGGCTTCTATCTGATGACCATCGCCCTCGGCTTCGGCGCGGCGGCGCTGCTCTCGCGACAGGAGATCACCGACTCCAACGCGGCGGGCAACACCGCCGCCCCCCTGCTCGCCCAGGAGATCGGGGGCGGCGCGGACTCGACCGGCGGTGCGATCCTGCTGGCCGTCATCTGCGCGGTCGCGTTCGCCACCATTCTCGCCGTGGTCGCCGGCCTCACCCTGGCCTCTTCCTCCTCCTTCGCGCACGACCTGTACGCCAACGTGATCCGAAAGGGGCGCGCGAGCGAAAAGGAAGAGGTGAAGGCAGCCCGGGTCAGCGCCGTTCTGATCGGCGGTGTGGCCATCGTGCTCGGCATCTTCGCCGGCAAGCTGAACGTGGCCTTCCTGGTGGCACTGGCCTTCGCGGTGGCGGCGTCCGCGAACCTGCCGACGCTCCTCTACAGCCTGTTCTGGAAGCGGTTCAACACCACCGGCTCGCTGTGGTCCATCTACGGCGGCCTGATCTCCTCCGTGGTGCTGGTCTTCTTCTCGCCGGTGGTCTCCGGCAGCCCGAACGCCATGTTCTCCGGGGCGGACTTCGACTGGTTCCCGCTGAACAATCCCGGCCTCGTCTCCATCCCGCTCGGTTTCCTGCTGGGCTGGCTGGGCACCGTGCTGTCCAAGAACGAGGACGTGAACGGTGAGAAGTACGCCGAACTGGAGGTCAGGTCGCTGACCGGCACCGGCGCCCACTGACCGGGCGGCAACCGGGCGGCCCGACCACTCCGCGTTCCACGACTTCAACGAACTGTTGATTGTCGGAGTCCTCGCGTAGGCTTCGAAGCACGCTGCGAGAGACAATGGAAGCCATCGTGGAAGGGCCGCCCATGCTGCTCGACACATACGGCCGGATCGCCACCGACCTGCGGGTGTCGCTGACCGACCGGTGCAACCTGCGCTGCACCTACTGCATGCCCGAAGAGGGACTCCAGTGGCTTGCCAAACCGCAGCTGCTCACCGACGACGAGATCGTGCGGCTCGTCCGGATCGCCGTCACCGACCTGGGCGTCGACGAGGTCCGCTTCACCGGCGGCGAGCCGCTGCTCCGCCCGGGACTGACCGGCATCGTGGAGCGCTGCGCCGCGCTGGAGGCGCGCCCCCAGCTCTCGCTCACCACCAACGGCATCGGCCTGGAACGCACCGCCGGCGCCCTGCGTGAGGCCGGCCTGGACCGGGTCAACGTCTCACTGGACACCCTGCGGCCGGACGTCTTCCAGCGGATGACCCGCCGCAAGCGGCACGCCGACGTGCTCCGTGGCCTGGAGGCCGCCCGTGCCGCCGGCCTCACCCCCGTCAAGGTCAACACCGTGCTGATGCCGGGGCTCAACGACGACGAGGCGCCCGACCTGCTGGCCTGGGCCGTGGAGCACGACTACGAGCTCCGCTTCATCGAGCAGATGCCGCTCGACGCCCAGCACGGCTGGCACCGCGACGGCATGATCACCGCCGGGGACATCCTGGAGTCGCTGCGCACCCGCTTCGAACTCACCCCGGAGGGGGACGACGCTCGCGGCTCGGCTCCCGCGGAGCGCTGGATCGTCGACGGCGGCCCGCACCGAGTGGGCGTCATCGCCTCCGTCACGCGGCCGTTCTGTCGCGCTTGCGACCGCACTCGCCTCACCGCCGACGGGCAGGTCCGCACCTGCCTCTTCGCCCGTGAGGAGTCGGACCTGCGCGGTGCGCTGCGCGACGGCGCGGACGACGCGGAGGTGGCCCGCCGGTGGAAGCAGGCCATGTGGGGGAAGAAGGCGGGGGCCGGCATCGACGACCCGTCCTTCGTGCAACCCGACCGCCCGATGTCGGCCATCGGCGGCTGACGGGCGTTCCGGTCACCGGCGTCCACCGCGTGACCCGTCACGTGCGCCGTGCCCTGCGCGGACGGGGCAGCGGCCGAGCCCTTCGTCTGCTCAGCCGCCCTCGTTCGGAGCCGGGTCCTCGCTGCCGGACGCCTGCTGCTCGG
>KI547041.1:309022-324972 GCA_000497405.1 Streptomycetaceae bacterium MP113-05
TACGACATCCTTGAGGAATTCCCGCATGCCCAGGAACGAGGACAGGTGCTCGCGGTGCTCCTCGCAGGCCAGCCAGGTCTTGCGTCGGTCGGGAGTGTGCAGCTTCGGGTTGTTCCACGCCAGGACCCACACCGCGGGCTCGCGGCAGCCCTTCGCGGAGCAGATCGGCGGCTCGTGGTTCTGCGCAGACATCACGCAACCATCCAACACCACCCGGGCTGTGGGCAAGGCGACGCCGGGCGGCCACGGGGGGAGCCGCCCGGCGTCGGTCCGTCGCTCCGACGGGGGATGCGGAGCGCTTTCGAAGTATGGCACGAGGGCACCCGCGCAGGGCACCGGAACTGTACGATTCCTCGTACCTTTTCCCCGAGCGTTGCGTGGTCTGGTCCGGCAGGTCAACGGCCGTTGTCCGTGGGCCTGTTCACCTGCTCCTCAGGCTGCTCCGCGCCGGGCTGCGGCTCCGTCGGCCCGAGCACCGGACGGCTCGGCCCGGTCACGAGGGTCGGCGGCATGTCCCGCGTCCGCTCACGGCCGGCGTTGGCGATCACCACCGCGACATAAGGCAACGTGGCACCCAGCACCAGCATCACCACGGCCAGCGGACGCTGCACGTTCCACAGCACCACCGTCAGCACCACCGCCATCGTGCGGACCAGCATCGAGATCACGTAGCGCCGCTGTCGGCCGCGGACATCCTCGTCCAGACTCTGCCGCGCCCCCGTGATCCGGAAGACCTGCCCGCCCTTCTGCTTCCGCAACACGCTCCACCACCCGCTCGTGCGCCGGTCACTCCACGTTCCGGACCCTTCCACGGTACGCCGCGCCCGACGGGGCGACGAGCCCGGCCTGCGGCTCGTCCGGGTGCGGGTCCGACCTGCCCGTACGAAACTGGCGGGGGGACACGCAACCGCGCGTGCTCCGCGAACGTCGACACGGAGGCGAGAGATGAACTGGCTGTGGGCGATCGTGGTCGGGCTGGTGCTGGGCGTCCTCGCCCGCGCCATCATCCCCGGCAAGCAGTACATCCCGCTGTGGCTGACCGTGATCTTCGGCATGCTCGGCGGTCTGCTGGGCAACGCCGCCGCCGGGTGGATCGGAGTGTCGGAGACCGGTGGCATCGACTGGATTCGCCACGTGCTCCAGCTCGCCGGAGCCGTCCTGATCGTGGCCCTCGGCGCGCCGCTGTGGGTGATGATCAGGGGGAAACGCGGCACGGACGGGGAGAGCCGCCGGACGGCCTGAACGGCCGACGGCCCGGCCCCGCCGTCATGCTCCCCGGATCTCGGCGATCTTCCGGCCGGCCTTGAGATACACCGTCCCGGAAACGCCCGTCTCGGCGAGCTTCTCGGACACCACCTCGCCGAGCGGGCGCAGCGCGTCCGCCTCGGGCAGCACGACCGCCTGCTGGCCCCCGCTGGTCTCCACCACCAGCCGCAGCCCCTTCTGCTTGGCGATCCGGCGCGCCGCTGACGCGCTGGGAGTGAATTCCAGGACCTTGCTGAGCAACGCGGTGATGCCCTCGCCGCCGTGCTCGGCCAGGTCCAGGGCGGGCAGCGACCCCACGTCGGAGAAGGACTTCTTCGAGAACTGCGCGACGAAACCCGCGCGTGCCCTCGTCGCCGCCGCCACCCCGTACAGCGCGGTCACGACCTCGCCGGCCAACACCTTCTTCAGGTCCATCGGGTGGACGTCCCGTGCCTCCACCCGGGCGAGCACCTGCTCGATCTCCGGGTCGGTCCACTCCGTCCAGGCGCGCAGGTAGGGCGCCATCAGCCGGTCCGGGATCGACATGACCTTGCCGAAGACGTCCTCCGCGGACGCGCTCAGCGCGATGTAGTTGCCCTTGGACTTCGACATCTTCGCGCCGGTGCCGTCGGTGCCCTCGACGAGCGGCATGGTCGCGACCAGCTGGGGCCGCTGCCCGTAGACCTCCATGACCTTGCGGCCCATCTGCATGTTCAGCAGCTGGTCGACCCCGCCCAGCTCGATGCCGGCCTCGATCTCCGCGGAGTCGATGGCCATCGCCACCGGGTAGATGAGCTCCGACATCGTCAGTCCCGAGCCGGCTGCCAGCCGGTTGCGGAAGTCCTCGCGCTGCAGCAGCTGCGAGGCGGGTACCTGCGCCAGGACGCCGATCAGCCGGGGCAGGGTGATGCCGGCCAGCCATTCGCTGTTGTGCCGGAATCGCACCTTCTCGAAGTCGAAGAACGGCCGCACCTGGTCCCGGTAGCCCGCCAGGTTCCGCGCGATGTCCTCGTCCGTCAACGGCGGACGCTCCGCCGTACGGCCCGAGGGGTCGCCGATCTTGGCCGTGATGTCGCCGATGATCAGCGTCACGTCGTGGCCCATCCGCTGGAAGCGGCTCAGCACGATGATCGGCACCGCGTGACCGAGGTGGATGTCCGTCGCGGTCGGGTCGATGCCCAGCTTGACGTGCAGCACCTCGCCGGCGGCACTCCTGGCCTCGATCTCCTCCGCCAGTTTCTCCTCCGACGGCAGCAGGTCCACCGTGCGGGCGGCGATCAGCGCCGCCTGCTCCCCGGCGGACAGGTCGCTCAGGTCCAGATACCGCCGCGACCCGGTCTCCGCGAGCAGCAGTTCGACGGTGGAGTCGGAGGAGAGGTCCTGAGCCAGCAGTGCGCTGGCGCGCTGCACGGAGTCGCCGAGGCGTGTCACGTCTGTCGCCTTAAGGGATCGGGGTTCGGATGGATGCGGGAGGAAGTCTATGCGTGGCGGGCCGCCCGCCCGCCACGGACGTCCAGTCGCCGGGCAGGCACGCCTGCCGCAGGTTCACACCCCCCGACTGACCGAACTCATGTGGAAGTCCGGCACCCGCAGGGCGGGCATCGCGGCCCGGGTGAACCAGTCGGACCACTCGCGCGGCAGCGTCCGCTCGGTACGGCCCGCCTCGGTGGCGCGGGACAGCAGGCCCACCGGCGACTCGTTGAAGCGGAAGTTGTTCACCGCACCCGTCACCTCGCCGTTCTCCACCAGGTAGACGCCGTCCCGGGTGAGGCCGGTGAGCAGCAGCGTCGCCGGGTCCACCTCGCGGATGTACCACAGGCAGGTCAGCAGCAGACCCCGCTCGGTGCGGGCGACCATCTCCTCCAGCGAGGCGTCCGCGCCGTCCGCCCGCAGAACCAGGTTGTCCACCTCCGGTGCTACCGGCAGGCCCGTGAGCCCTGCGCTGTGCCGGGAGGTGGGCAGGGACGTCAGCTCGCCGTCCCGGATCCAGTCCGTCGCGGCCAGCGGCAGACCGTTGTCGAACACCGAGGAGTCGTCACCCGACGCGTGAGCCAGCACGAACGGCGCCGCTTCCAGCCCGGGCTCGTGCGGGTCGCTGCGCAACGTCAGGGGCAGCTGCGACAGGCGGTCGCCGACACGTGTTCCGCCCCCGGCGCGGCTGAAGACCGTGCGGCCCTCGGCTGCGTTCCGGGCCCCGGACGACCACAGCTGGTAGATGAGCAGGTCTGCCACCGCCGTCGGTGGCAGCAGCGTCTCGTACCGGCCGGCGGGCAGTTCCACCCGGCGTTCCGCCCAGGCCAGTCGCTGCGCCAGCTCTGCGTCCAGGGCCGCCGGGTTCACGTCCGCGAAGTCCCGCGTGCAGCGGCCCGCCCAGGCTGACCGGACCAGGTCGCGCGACTTGGCGTTGAGCTCGACCGTGCCGGACGGCTGGTCGTGGCGCAGCCGCAGCCCGGTGGACGTCCCCAGGTAGCTGGACGTCACGGCGTGGCTCGCGAACCCGTACAGCTCGCGCCCGGCCGCGTGCGCCCGGGCGAACGACTCGCCGAGAGCGGGTGCGAACGAGGCGAACACCGCCGAGTCGGTCTCGGCGGGGGAGTCGGTGAAGTGCGCCGACGCCGGGACGCCGGCGACCAGTGGCTGCGCGTCCTGCGCCGGGCCGGACGTACGCGCGGCCTCCTCTGCCGCCCGCACCAGCGGCTCCAGCTCCGCTGCCGTGACCGCCGCGCGCGAGACCACGCCCGAGGCGGTGCCCTCGGCGCCGTCGACCGTGGCGATCACGGTGAGGGTCCGGCCGCGGGTCACGCCGTTGGTGGTCAGGGCGTTGCCCGCCCAGCGAAGGTTCGCCGTCGAGGTCTCGTCGGCGATGACCACGCAGCCGTCGGCCCGGGAGAGCTCGAGGGCCCGCTCGACGATCTCGTGCGGCTTCCGCGCCGCGCTGCCCGCCCCGCTCATGCGCCTGCCTCCTGGGTGGTGTTGAGAACGTCGACGCCACGGAAGAGGGCCGAGGGGCATCCGTGCGACACCGCGGCGATCTGTCCGGGCTGCGCCTTACCGCAGTTGAACGCACCGCCCAGCACGTACGTCTGCGGGCCGCCGACCGCCTCCATGGAGCCCCAGAAGTCCGTCGTGGTCGCCTGGTACGCCATGTCGCGAAGCTGCCCGGTCAGGCGGCCGTTCTCGATCCGGAAGAACCGCTGTCCGGTGAACTGGAAGTTGTACCGCTGCATGTCGATGGACCACGACCGGTCACCGACCACGTAGATGCCGCGTTCCACCCCGCCGATCAGCTCGTCGGTGGACGGCCCGTCGGCTGCCGGCCGGAGTGAGACGTTCGCCATCCGCTGTACCGGAACGTGCGCCGGGGAGTCCGCGAACGCACAGCCGTTCGACCGACCCAGTCCGGTCAGCTTCGCGATCCGCCGGTCCAGCTGGTAGCCGACCAGCGTGCCGCCCTTCACCAGGTCCCACGACTGCGCCTGCACGCCCTCGTCGTCGAATCCGACCGTGGCCAGGCCGTGTTCGGTGGTGCGGTCACCGGTCACGTGCATCGCCTCCGACCCGTATCGCAGCGTTCCCAGCTGGTCGAAGGTCGCGAAGGAGGTCCCCGCGTACGCCGCCTCGTAGCCCAGCGCGCGGTCCAGCTCGGTGGCGTGCCCGACGGACTCGTGGATGGTCAGCCACAGGTTCGACGGGTCGACCACCAGATCGTAACGGCCCGGCTCGACGCTCGGCGCCTGCAGCTTCTCAGCGAGCAGTTCCGGAATGCGCTCCAGCTCCGCGCCCCAGTCCCAGCCCGTGCCGTTCAGGTACTCCCAGCCCCGGCCGACCGGGGGAGCGATGGTCCGCATCGAGTCGAACGCGCCGGAGTCCAGCACGGCGGTCGCCGTGAGCTGCGGATGCAGGCGGACCCGCTGCTGGGTGGTCACCGTCCCCGCCGTGTCCGCGTAGAACTTGTTCTCCTGCACGGTCAGCAGGCTCGCGTCCACGTGGCTCACGCCGTCCGCGCGCAGCAGGCACCCGCTCCATTCGGCCAGCAGCCCGGTCTTCTCCGTGTCCGGGACGTCGAACGGGTTCACCTCGTACGAGGAGATCCAGCTCTGCTCGCCGTGTACCGGCTCGTCGGCCAGCTGCACCCTCTCGTCCGAGCCGGCCGCCGCGATCACCCGAGCGGACAGCTTCGCCATCTCCACGGCGCGCGAAGCCACCCGGGCCGCGGCGTCCATGGTCAGGTCCACCCCGGCCGCGAACCCCCACGCCCCGCCGTGCACCACCCGCACCGCGTACCCGGTGTCCGTGCTGTCCGTCGACCCGCCCGGTTTCCCGTCCCGCAGCCGCCAGGACGCGTCCCGGATCCGTTCGAAGCGGAAATCGGCGTGCTCGGCCCCCAAAGCCCTGGCCCGCGCCAGCGCGGCGTCCGCCAGTGCGCGCAAGGGCAGCGCCAGGAAGGACGGATCGATCTCCTGCTCGTGCGCCACGGGCGCCTCCCCATCTCGATGCGTACGCGTTCAGCATCATGCCTGTTCCACGGCGAGGCCTCCACGCGATTCCCACCATCGCGATACCGGAAGAATGCTGATCGCCACCGATGGCCGGGGTGAGGGCCCGAACCGAGCGGAGAGAGCCTTCGGGAGACCGGCTCCGGAGGGCGCCCTCTGGATCCATGCGGCGCAAACGATCCGGCCGGGTGCCGCGAGGCCCCCGTCGGCGCATCGCCGAGACTCTCATCCTTCTGGGTGGTGAGCCGCGCGATGTTGACCCTTCAGCGGCGCGAACGAACGCCCGGGTGGTGGTGTAGGCGGGCCTCGTACGATCCGGCGGCTGTTCACCGGTGGGCCTTCTGTGGGATCTCCACAGGAGGCGGCGCGGGGTGCTGTCCGTGCCCCGTTCCGTTCCGAGGGGGTGCGGGGGATAGGTTCAGGTGCAGCGCAGACCAGTGCTCCACACAAGAAAGGGTGGTCCCGCCTTGAGTCGCTCGGTACTCGTCACCGGAGGCAACCGCGGCATCGGCCTTGCCATCGCCCGGTCCTTCGCCGACGCAGGTGACAAGGTCGCCTTCACCTACCGGTCGGGTGAACCGCCGGAGGCCCTCACCGAACTGGGATGCCTGGCGGTGCGGTGCGACATCACCGAACCCGAGCAGGTGGAGCAGGCATACAAGGAGATCGAGGAGAAGCAGGGCGCGGTCGAGGTGCTGGTGGCCAACGCCGGCGTCACCCGCGACCAGCTCCTGCTCCGCATGTCGGATGAGGACTTCACCTCCGTGCTGGAGACCAACCTCACCGGCACCTTTCGCGTGGTGAAGCGCGCGACCCGGGGCATGCTGCGGTCCCGCAAGGGGCGTGTGGTGCTGATCTCGTCCGTGGTGGGCCTGCTGGGGGCCGCTGGACAGGCCAACTACGCCGCCTCGAAGGCCGGGCTGGTCGGCTTCGCGCGTTCGATCGCCCGCGAACTGGGCTCGCGCAACATCACCTGCAACGTCGTCGCCCCCGGCTTCGTCGACACGGACATGACCAAGGCGCTCTCCGAGGAGCAGCGCAAGGGCATCGTCGGGCAGGTACCGCTGGGCCGTTACGCCCAGCCGGAGGAGATCGCCTCCTCCGTCCGCTTCCTCGCTTCCGAGGAGGCCGCGTACATCACCGGAGCCGTCATCCCCGTCGACGGCGGATTGGGCATGGGTCACTGACGACATGAGTGGACTTCTCGCAGGGAAGCGCATCCTGGTCACCGGAGTTCTGACGGACTCCTCGATCGCCTTCCACGTCGCCAAGCTGGCGCAGGAGGAGGGTGCCGAAGTCGTGCTCACCGGCTTCGGACGCCTCTCCCTGGTGCAGCGGATCGCCAAGCGGCTCCCCAAGGAGGCGCCGGTCTTCGAACTGGACGTGCAGAACAAGGAACAGATGGCGGGCATCGCCGCCCAGGTCGCCGAGCACTTCGGTGACGACGCGTCCCTCGACGGCGTCGTGCACTCCATCGGCTTTGCTCCCCAGGACGCATTGGGCGGCAACTTCCTGAACACCGAATGGGAGTCGGTCGCCACCGCGGTCGAGGTCTCCGCCTACTCGCTGAAGTCACTGACGACGGCGCTGCTCCCGCTTCTGGAGAAGCGCGGCGGCTCGGTCGTCGGTATGGACTTCGACGCGCAGTCGGCGTGGCCGAAGTACGACTGGATGGGCGTCGCCAAGGCCGCCCTGGAGTCGACCTCCCGCTACCTCGCCCGCGACCTGGGCGAGAAGAACATCCGCTGCAACCTGGTCTCGGCCGGTCCCATCAAGTCGATGGCCGCCAAGTCCATTCCCGGTTTCGAGGAACTGGCCGACGTGTGGAACACCCGTGCACCGATCAGCTGGGACGTCACCGACCCGGAGCCGGCCGCGCGCGGAGTCGTCGCGCTGCTGTCGGACTGGTTCCCCAAGACCACCGGTGAGATCGTGCACGTCGACGGCGGCGTGCACATGATGGGCGCCTGACCCTGCACAACACCGCAGCACGACGGCGGGCGGGCGGCGGGTGTGTCCCGCACCCCGCCCGCCTCGTCAGCTCCCGGCCGTCGACAAGGAGTCACCCATGCAGATCGGCCTCATCGGCACCGGCCGCATCGGCGCACTGCACGCCCGGACACTGCGCGACCTGCCCGGCGTCGACGACGTCCTGGTCGCGGACGTCGACACCGCCCGGGCGCGCGAACTCGCCGCGACGCTGGGCGTACGCGCCGCCGAAGGCATCGACGACCTGTTCACGTCTCGCCCCGACGGCGTCGTCGTCACCGCCGCCACCAGTGCGCACGCCGAGCTGCTGCTGCGCGCCCTGGACGCGGGCATCCCCGTCTTCTGCGAGAAGCCGGTGGCTCTCGACGTCCCCGGGACCGTGCAGATCGTACGGCGCGCGCAGGACGCCCTGGCGCCCGTTCAGATCGGCTTCCAGCGGCGCTTCGACGCCGGATACCGCGAGGCACGCCGGGCCCTGCACGCCGGTGAACTCGGCCTGCTGCACACGCTGCGCGCCGTCACCGCCGACCGGACGCCGCCGCACGCCTCGTACATCCCCACCTCCGGCGGTCTGTTCCGCGACTGCAGCATCCACGACTTCGACATCCTGCGCTGGCTCACCGGCCGCGAAGTGGTCTCCGTGTACGCCCTGGGCGCCAACCGGGGCGAGGCGTTCTTCCGGGAGGGCGACGACGTCGACACCTCCGCCGCACTGCTCCGGTTCGACGACGACGTTCTCGCCACCGTCACCGCCACCCGCTACAACGGCGCCGGACACGACGTACGGCTCGAGGTGTGCGGTTCGCAGGACTCCCGCATCGTCGGCCTGGACGACCGTGCGCCGCTGCCCACCGCCGAAGCACGCATCTCCTGGCAGCGGGACGAGCCGTACGCCACCTTCGCGGACCGGTTCCACGACGCTTACGTCACCGAACTGACCGCGTTCACCGAGGTCGTGACCGGACGGGCGCCAAGCCCCTGCACCCCGGCGGACGCCCTGGAGGCCCTGTACGTGGCGGAGGCATGCGACCTCTCCCGCCGCACGGGCGAGCCCGTCGAACTCGCCGGCCTCCGGAAGGACACCCGGGCCTAGACCTGGGGCCCCGGCCTTCGCCCGTCGGCCTTCCCCGCCCCGCATCCCCACTCCAGGGCGTACGAGGCGGCCTCCCTCTCGGCGGTGTCGGCGTCCCCGGCGCGGATCGCGGCGATCATCCGTGCGTGGTCGAGGTGGTCCTCCGGCCGCAGCCGTTCGCCGACGTCGACACGCAGGAAGGCGCGCAGCACGTGCCCGAGGTCCGCGTACAGCGCTGTGAGTACGTCGTTGTGGGATGCGGCGACCACGGCCAGATGCAGGGTGGCGTCCGCCTCGACGAACCGTTCCACGTCCCCGGACGACCACACCGCCTCTCGCCGCTCCAGCAGCGACTCGAGCTGCAGCACGTCCTGCCCGGTCCGGCGCAGGGCCGCCAGTCGCGCGCCGGAGGCCTCCAGAGCGGAGCGCAGTTCCGCCACGTGCCGCGTGTCCGCGTCGGCGAACCGCCGGTGCATCACACCGGCGAGCTCGCTGGTGGCCACCACGTAGGTGCCTGAGCCCTGCCGGATATCCAGCAGGCCGTTGTGCGCCAGCGCCCTGACCGCCTCCCGCACGGTGTTCCGTGCCACGCCCAGCTGCCCGACGAGCGCCGACTCGGTGGGGATGCGCGAGCCCACCGGCCACTCGCCGGAGGTGATCTGTCCCCGGAGCGCGTCGATCACCTGGTCCGCGAGCGCGGAGCGTCGGGGTGAGGACAGTGGCATGGATCTCCGTTCGCGGACCGTCAGCGGGTTGGAACCAATTCGTCCCATGATTCTATGATGGCGTCATGTCCACCGCGCAAGACCACTGCAGGAAGTCCGGCACCGCCGCCCCGGAGGCCGCCGCACGGGTACCCTCCGCCCGCCGCGCGACCGCACCCGGGCACGGCCCGGAAGGCCCCTCCCGGCGTCCCGGCTCGCCCTGGACCCTGCGCCTGGTGGCCGTCGGTCTGGTGCTCGCCGCGCTCAACCTCCGGCCTGCCATCTCCGGCCTGGGGCCGCTGCTGGAGGAGGTCCGCGCCGGGCTCGGCATGAGCGGCACCATCGCCGGTCTGCTCACCTCCATGCCCTCGCTGTGTTTCGCCCTCTTCGGCGGCCTCGCTCCCCGGCTCGCCCGCCGCTTCGGCCCGGCCACGGTGCTGCTCGCCGGCATGACCGCGATCACGGCCGGCCTGGCGCTGCGGCCGTTCACCGGGGGTACCGCGCCCTTTCTCGCCACCAGCGTCCTGGCACTGGCCGGCATCGCGGTCGGCAACGTTCTGATGCCCGTCGTGGTCAAGCACTGGTTCCCCGGCCGGGTCGGCGCCATGACCGGCCTCTACTCCATGGCCCTCTCCCTCGGCACCGCCGGCGCCGCCGCCGTCACCGTGCCGCTGACCGACGCCCTGGGCGGCAACTGGCGCGTCGGCCTCGCCGCCTGGGCCGTCCTCGGCGTGCTCTCCATGGTCCCCTGGGCCGTGCTCCGGAGGACCGGGACCACCCGGGGCGCCGAGGAGGAGGCGACCGCGTCCGGCCACACCCCGCGGGCCGACGACGCGCAGGCCCCGGACGCCGACGGTTTGAGGATCAGCCGCTCGCCCACCGCGTGGGCGCTCGGCGTCTTCTTCGGCCTGCAGGCATCCGCGGCCTACATCATCATGGGCTGGCTGCCGCAGATCTTCCGCGACGCCGGAGTCTCCGCCTCCGCCGCCGGTCTGATGCTCGCCGTCACCATGGGCATGGGCATCCCGCTGTCCTTCGTCCTTCCCCGGGTCGCCGCTCGCATGCGCCACCAGGGGCCGCTCGCCGTCACGCTCGGCGTCTGCGGACTCGCCGGCTACACCGGGCTGTGGTTCGCCCCGGCGGCCGGAGCCTGGGCGTGGGTGCTCCTCCTGGGCGTC
The DNA here is from genome assembly GCA_000497405.1 of Streptomycetaceae bacterium MP113-05. Lineage (GTDB taxonomy): Bacteria > Actinomycetota > Actinomycetes > Streptomycetales > Streptomycetaceae > Streptomyces. Next base: position 319,707 of record KI547041.1, read on the forward strand.
TCCAACTGTGCTTTCCCGCTGGTGCTCACCATGATCGGGATGCGGTCGCGGACAGGCGCCGGGGTGGTCAAGCTCTCCGCGTTCGCACAGAGCACCGGATACCTCCTCTCCATCCCCGGCCCGCTGCTGGTCGGCGCCCTCCGGCAGCACAGCGGGGGCTGGCACGCGCCGCTGCTGCTGATGACCTGCCTGATGCTCGCGCAGATCGCCGTCGGGACCCTGGCCGGCCGGGACCGGTGCGTCGAGGACTCCCGCTGAGTGGGAAACTGCCGACATGCCTGTTCTTGAACCCGAACCTCAGGGCGGCCAGCGGAAACTGCTGCTCATCTTCGCCGTGATCATCGGCATCATGGTCGTCATCGGCGTGATCGCCTCCGTCGCGGCCCCCTGACCACGCGTTCCTTCCCGGCCGTTCCCCGCGGGCCTCGGGGGAGTCCCCTAGACGAGTAGTTCCGAATGCTGACGGTGCGTTCGGGAGTGCAGAGAGGGCGTCCAAGATCGTTGTGTGACGAACGAAGACTTGGACGCCCTCATCACTGGACTGTACGTGAAGATCGACGATGGGATCGGAGGGACCCGATGGCTGGGCAGGCCACCGCAGCTGAGCGACTCCGAGCTGGTTTGTCTGGCGGTCGTCCAGGCTCTGCTGGGCTTCTCCTCCGAGGCGCGCTGGCTGCGTTTCGCCCGCAACAACCTCAGCGCGATGTTCCCATACCTGCCCGGGCGGCCGGGATACAACAAGCGGCTGCGGGCCGCGTTGCCCCTGGTCAAACAGGCGATACGACTGCTGGCGACAGACACCGACTTCTGGTTCGACAACCACTGGATCGTCGATTCCACGCCGGTGCCGTGCGGGATGTCGCGGCCGACGGTGAAGCGGTCGGAGCTGGCCGGCTGGGCCGGATACGGGTACTGCGCTTCCCACTCCCGGTTCTACTGGGGCCTGCGGCTGTTCCTGGTCTGCACCCCGACGGGCATGCCCATCACCTGGGCCCTGGCCAGCCCGAAAATCGACGAGCGGGAAGTACTGGCCGCGATGCTGGACCGCGAGCCACATCTGGCCGCCGACCGCCGCGGCCTCCTCATGATCGCCGACAAGGGCTTCGCCTCCAAAGAGTTCGAGACCGACCTCGCCTTCCGCGACATCGAGCTGCTCCGTCCGTCCTTCAAACGGGAGAAGTCCCGCAAGGGCGAGTCCCTGCTGAAGTCGGTGCGTCAGCTGATCGAGTCGGTCAACGACACCCTCAAAGGGCAGCTCGACCTGGAACAGCACGGCGGGCGGACTTTCGAGGGCGTCGCCGTCCGCGTCGCCCAGCGGATCCTCGCGATGGCCTCGGCCATCTGGCACAACCACAAGACCGGAGCGCCGGTCCTGCGGTCGCTGACCGCATTCGATCACTGAGCACATCGGAACTACTCGTCTAGGGACTGCCGGGGGTAGGCCTCAGGGCGTGGTGGGTGGCTCACCGGATGGGACGGCGTCCCCGGCGCCCGTAGCGTCGGTGCCAGTCCGACGCACGGAGCACAGCAGGGGGACGAGACCATGACGGCGCACGCGCACCTCTCCACCGCCCGGGTCCGTCCGGCACCCGCGCAGCGGGCCGTCCGGCTTCCCTGGTGGGCCCTGGCACTACCCGGGCTGGTCTTCTGCGCCCTGCTCACGCTGATGCTCGCCGGCGGGGACGCGGAGGCCGCCCAGCGGGGCGTCGAACCGCTCGCCCGCCTCCTGGAACGGCTCCAGCAGGTACTGGCCTGAGCCGCTCCCCGGCGGAACTCGCGCGAACCCCCACGCTTCGTGGCAGGATTTCGTGGGAAACTGGAACGCATGAGCGTCGATGTGCCCCGCAGTATCGTCCTTCTCCGGCATGCCAAAGCCGACTGGCCCGACGTGGCCGACCACGACCGTCCGCTCGCCGACCGGGGCCGCACCGACGCCCCGCTGGCCGGCGGCTGGCTCGCCGGACACGGCATCGCCCCCCAGCTCACCCTGTGTTCCACCGCCGCCCGTACCCGGGAGACGTGGAAGCTCGTCGCGCACCAGTTGCCGGAGCGGCCCCGAACCGTGTACGAGGAGCGGCTCTACGAGGCTTCACCGGGCGAGATCATCGCGGTCCTCAACGAGACCTCCGACGACACCCGTGACCTGCTGGTGGTCGGCCACAACCCGGGGATGCAGGCCCTCGCCGAGCTCCTCGCGGGCAGTGCCGACGAGGATGCGGCCGGTCGGATGAGGGAACACGGTTTCCCCACCGCCGCGCTGGCCGTCGTACGGTTCACCGGGCTCTGGAAGTCCGTCGAGCCGGGGGCGGGCACCCTCTCCGCCTACTGGGCGCCGCACGTCTGACGCGGCTCGCGAGACGGTCCGGCCCGGCGTCCACTCGCCCTGTTCGCCCTGGGGCATAGTCGGCGAGTCGGCAGACGAGAGCGGGCGCATGGCCGTGCTCAGCCGCCCCGGACCGGATCCGGACGGTGGAGAGGGCCGGCTCAGACGCGCCGGACCTGCATGATGGCGACGCGTGCGTCGTGGCTGTCGACATGCATCGGAACGATCTTGGTCCGCCTCAACCGGATCTGGGTGCCGTTGCTGCCGGTGACCCAGCCGATCTGGTCGATTCCGCTGCCGAACGCGCGCTTTTCGTGGTGGGGGAGGAGAAGCGGCATCGGGCTGCGGTTCACGTCGCCCGTCCAGATCACGGGGAAGCCGCGTGAGCGCCAGTGGCCCAGCACGTCGTCACGGTGGGTCCGGAAGTGCCGCCCCCACATGTCGTCGCGCCACCCCTCGTACGGATCCTCCTTGCCGTTCCATGCTCCGGCGACGTAGTGGGTGTTCGCGAACACGAACCTCAGCTTCGGATCGTCCGCCCGCTCCAGCACGGCCTCGGTGATGACGCGGTGCGGCGATACGCCCGCCTTGCCGCCGTGGACCCGGGTGACCCTGCGGTCGATGATGTTGTACGCCCGGGGAATCGACATCGGCACGCGGTGAGCGACCTCGTCGTATTCGAGGATGTTCCGGTATTCGCCGCCGAAGTGCTGGTTGATCAGGCGCGGTTCCACACCGTCGTCGTCGCCCTCACCGATCTCCTGCCAGCCCACGAGCGGCTTGGCGAGACTGCCGTTGATCGTCACGGCGTGGCGGACGTCGCGGATGGCTCTCTCCCGCTGGCCCAGGTTCGTGCGCCCGATGTTGGCGGTGACGACGACGAGCCGCGTCCAGTCGGTGGCCGCGTCGGCCTCGCCCGCGGCGGTCGTCGCTCCGGCGGCACCCAGAACGGCGCCGCCTCCGAGCGCGAGGGCGCGTCTCCTGCTGATCGACTCCATGGATTGCCTTCTCTCTCCGTCCGGGGCTGGACAGCGAAGCTGCGGCGGCAACGACGGCCGCGACACCCGGGTCACCAGGACCGGGCCCAGTCAGCCAGGGTGGCAGGTGCCTGTCAATCCCAGGGGCGGGTCGACCGCCGCAAGCGGGAGTGCCGGCGTCACTCCGTGATGTCGGCGGCTTCGACCTCGTCGCGTGTGATGCCCAGCAGGTACAGCACCGTGTCGAGGAACGGCACGTTGACCGCGGTGTGTGCGGCTTCCCGCACCACCGGCTTGGCGTTGAACGCCACGCCCAGCCCTGCGGCGTTGAGCATATCGAGGTCGTTGGCGCCGTCGCCGATGGCCACGGTCTGTGCAAGCGGTACGCCCGCCTCCTCCGCGAACCGGCGCAGCAGTCTGGCCTTGCCGGCCCGGTCCACGATTTCCCCGGTGACCCGCCCGGTGAGCCTGCCGTCGACGACCTCGAGGGTGTTCGCCGAGGCGAAGTCGAGGCCGAGCTCCTCCCGTAGCGCGTCCGTGACCTGGGTGAAGCCGCCGGAGACGACTCCTACCTGGAAGCCGAGACGTTTGAGCGTGCGCACCAGGGTGCGCGCCCCCGGGGTGAGCCGCACCGCCTTGCGGACCTTCTCCACGACCGCGACGTCCAGGCCCGCCAGGAGTTCGACGCGGGCGTGCAGGGACTGTTCGAAGTCCAGCTCTCCACGCATGGCACGGGCGGTGACCTCGGCGACCTGCGCGGCGCAGTCCGCGTGCTCCGCGAACAGCTCGATGACCTCGTCCTGGATGAGTGTGGAGTCCACGTCCATCACGACCAGGCGCTGCGCACGACGGGCCAGCCCGGAGGCCACCACGGCCACATCCACCCCGTGCCGTGCGGCCTCCTGTGCGAGCGCGGTGCGTAGCACGTCCGTCGCGGCGCCGGAGACGTCGAACTCGACTGCGGTGACCGGGTACTTGGCCAGCCGGAAGATACGGTCGATGTTTCCGCCGGTGCCAGTGATGCTGGCTGTTATGGCTGCGGCGCACCGGGCGGTCAGCGGGTGCCCGAGCACGGTCACATGGGACCGTCCGGTACCGCGGGGACGGTTGTCGCCCGTACCGGAGATGATCTCCGCCTCCATGCCGACGGACTCCGCCCAGCCGTGCACGGTGGCGCGCAGCCCGCCGTCGGACGCTCCGCCTCCAGGGGACGTGACGAGCGCGCACAGAGTGATCCGCCCGCGTGTGACCAGCTGCTCGATGTCGACGACGTCGACCGCGTACGTGGCGAGAGTCTCGAAGAGACCGGCCGTGATGCCGGGCCGGTCCTTCCCGAAGACCTTGACCAGGAGGGTGGGCGTGTCGTCGGAGAGGGACGCCGGGAGCGCTGCGGCCTGCGATGGGGTCATGATGTCTCCACGTTAGCGCCGTCGGGTGCGGGTCCGCCGCCCGGCCCGCATCCCGGACGTCCGGCGACCGTCGTGTCCTCGGTGCGGGCCCGGGGACGGGTCGTGACCCGTGCCTCGCCCGGGTCGGTTTTCTCCCGGGCCACGAAGCCTGGAATAGTGCCCTCTCGATGAACCGCCACCCCTGGGCCTTCTGCCGCAGGGGCATCTCGGGGGATGAGAACGTGGGGCTTGGAGTGCCGGAACTCGTACTGGAACTGAACGGACGCACCTGGACGCTCGATCCGTCCAGAACACACCACCTCGGCCGTGATCCGCAGGGAGACGTGGTGATCGACGACGCCAGGGTCTCCTGGCGGCACGCGGCGCTCCGCTGCAGTGGGAGCGGCTGGGTGCTGGAGGACCTCGGCAGCACCAACGGAACCTATGCCCGGGGGCAGCGGCTCCAGCAGCTGGAGATCGCCGGGCGTGCCGACGTACACCTGGGCAACCCCACGAACGGTCCGAGGCTGAACCTCGTCGTCGCCACTGCCCCGGGAGCGGCGGCCGCCTCGGTGCCG
>KI547041.1:324982-333488 GCA_000497405.1 Streptomycetaceae bacterium MP113-05
GCCGCCGGCCGCGCAGGGCTCCGCCGCCCTGGCGTCTTCGGCACCTCCACACCAGGCCGCCGGTTCTCAGGCTCCTTACCCGCAAGGGGCGACGCCGCACGGACCCCGAACGCCCGGTGCGCACGGCCAGGGGTGGGGCCCGGTGCACCCGCAGCAGGCTCGTGTGCCCCACCAGGCTCCCCCGGGGCAGCATCAGGTCTCCCCCCAGCAGCAGCACCAGCAGCACCAGCAGGCGCCGTACCGGCCACCCGCGCAGCGCGGCCTCCAGCACCAGCCGGACGGTGGCGGCGACCGTAGCCCGACGACGTTCCACCGCCTGGACCTCGGCCGTGTCATGCGTATCGGCCGCGCGCTGGAGAACGAACTCGTCGTCTCCGACCTCCAGGTCTCCCGCCACCACGCGGAGTTCCGCGCCACGCCCGACGGCCGCTTCGAGATCCGCGACTTCGGCAGCCACAACGGCACCTACGTCAACGGTCAGCCGCTGCCCAAGTCCGGCACCGCCCTCATCACGGCCCAGGACACCGTAGGCGTCGGCCATTCCACCTTCCGCGTGGTCGGCGACCGCCTCGAGGAGTTCGTCGACACCGGTGAAGTCTCCTTCTCCGCCCGCCACCTGACGGTCAAGGTCGACGGCGGGAAGGTCATCCTCAACAACGTCACCTTCGGCGTCCCGGAGAAGTCGCTGGTCGCCGTCATCGGACCGTCCGGCTCCGGCAAGTCCACGCTCCTGCGCGCCCTCACCGGCTACCGGCCCGCCGACGTCGGCGACGTCCTCTACGACAACCGGGACCTGTACAAGCAGTTCGCCGAACTCCGGCAGCGCATCGGCCTAGTGCCGCAGGACGACATCCTGCACAAGGAGCTGACCGTCCGGACCGCGCTGCGGTACGCCGCCCGGCTCCGCTTCCCCGGTGACGTCGCGGAGGCCGAACGCAACGCCCGGATCGAGGAGGTGCTGTCCGAGCTCAAGCTCGACATCCACGCCACCAAGAGGATCACCTCGCTCTCCGGGGGCCAGCGCAAGCGTGTGTCGGTGGCCCTGGAACTCCTCACGAAGCCGTCCCTGATCTTCCTCGACGAACCCACCTCCGGACTCGACCCGGGCATGGACCGTGACGTCATGCAGCTGCTGCGCGGCCTGGCGGACGACGGCCGCACCGTGCTGGTCGTCACCCACTCGGTGGCCGAACTCGCTCTCTGCGACAAGCTGCTGGTCATGGCGCCGGGCGGCGGCGTGGCGTACTTCGGCCCGCCCGCGGAGGCGCTGAACTTCTTCGGCTACGACACCTGGGCCGACGTCTTCTCCGCGTTCGAGAACTACCGGGACTACGACTGGATGGGGCGCTGGCAGGGCTCGCAGCACTACCAGATGTACGCCGCGGAGATCGACGCCGCAGTTCCGCAGCCGTCCCCGCAGCAGTCGGTGCCCCCGTTGTCGGCCGCCAGGCTGCAGAAACCGCAGAGCTGGGGATCCCAGTGGTGGACGCTGACCCGCCGCTACCTGTCCGTGGTCGCCTCCGACAAGGGCTTCATGGCGTTGATGCTGCTGTTGCCCGCGATTCTCGGTGTCGTCAGCACTCTCATCCCCTCCGACTACGGGCTCGGCCCCAACACCGAGAACCCCCTGGGGCACAACCAGGACGCCGGCACCATTCTCCTGATCCTCGCGGTGGGCATGTGCTTCGCCGGAGCCGCCAACTCGGTCCGCGAACTGATCAAGGAACGGGTGATCTACGAACGGGAACGCGCCACCGGACTGTCCCGCTCCGCGTACCTGATGTCCAAGGTCGTCGTCCTCTCGATGATCACCGCCCTTCAGGGCGTGATCATCTGCCTGATCGGCTTCACCCCCCGGACCATGCCGGAGGAGGGCCTGCTGATGCACCCCGCCGTCGAGATGTGCCTGGCGGTCATCGCTCTCGGCTTCACCTCGATGGCGTTCGGCCTGGTGATCTCCTCGCTGGTGAGGACGGCCGAGAAGACCATGCCGCTGTTGGTGATGTTCGCCATCGTGCAGGTCGTCTTCACCGGTGTGCTGTTCCAGATCTTCAGCTCCCCGGGCATCACCCAGGTCGCGTGGCTGATGCCGTCCCGGTGGGCCGTCGGCGCAGCCGGGGCCTCCGCCGACCTGTCGCACACCATGGCTCCGTGGGACCGCGAGAACCCCGGTCGGCTCGACCCCCTCTGGGAGCACACGGTGGGCACCTATCTGCTCGACATGACCGTGCTCATCGCTCTCGGCGTGGTCTGCTGCGTCGCCGTGGCCCGGCTGCTGCGCCGACACGAACCCGAGGTCATGCGGAAGTGACAGCCGGGCACCCGGCAGCGCTTCCGCTGCCGCGTTCTGTCCCGACGAACGCCGGCCGCTGAGGGGTGCCGGGGCCGCGGTCCTAGGACCCCGGCCCCGGCACCCCTCCCGCGTGTGACCGATACCGCCCCGCGCCGGGGCCGGTACGGTGATCGCATGGTCCCCCGGTCCGGTCTGGCCGCGGTCAGCGAGGCACTCCTCGCCATGAACCGCCGCCTCGAAGTGCGCGAGGTCCTTCAGACCATCGTGGCCTCCGCCCGCGACCTGCTGGAGGCCGAGTACGCCGCGCTGGGAGTGCCCGACGACCACGGTGGCTTCGCCCAGTTCGTGGTGGCCGGCGTCAGCGACGCCGAATGGAAGGCGATCGGACCGCTGCCCCGGCAGCACGGCATCCTCGCCGCCATGCTGCACGACGGCCCCCAGCGGCTCGCCGACGTGCGCGACGACCCCCGGTTCGAGGGCTGGCCCTCAGCCCACCCGGAGCTCGCCGACTTCCTCGGGATGCCCATCGCCGACGACGGCGAGGTGCTCGGTGCTCTCTTCCTCGCCAACAAGCACTGCACCAAGCCGGCCGGCGCCTGCGGCTTCACCGAGGCGGACGAGGAACTCCTCGGCCTGCTCGCCCAGCATGCCGCGATCGCCCTGTCCAACGCCCGGCTCTACGAACGCAGCCGGGAGCTGACCATCGTGGGCGAACGCTCGCGCATCGCCCACGAACTCCACGACGCCGTCTCCCAGAAGCTGTTCTCCCTGCGTCTCACCGCCCAGGCCGCCGCGGCCCTCGTGGACCGCGACCCCGCCCGCGCCAGGGACGAGATGCACGAGGTGGCCCGGCTCGCCGCCGAAGCGGCCGACGAACTGCGCGCCGCCGTGGTGGAACTGCGCCCCGCAGCACTCGATGACGACGGACTGGTCGCCACCCTGCGCACGCAGGTGCAGGTCCTCGACCGTGCCCACACTGCACGCGTCACCTTCGCCGTCTCCGGAGTGCGTGCGTTGCCCGCGGCACAGGAGGAGGCCGTGCTGCGCGTCGCCCAGGAGGCCCTGCACAACGCACTGCGCCACGCCTGCGCGCGGAGCGTGCGGGTGACTCTCGAGCGCCGGGGTCCGGGGGCCGTACTGCGGGTGTCCGACGACGGGAGCGGCTTCGAACCGAAGTCGGTCCGCCGGGCGGGACGCCATCTCGGTCTGGTCTCCATGCGTGACCGGGCCGGTGGCGCCGGCGGACGTCTGACCGTCGTGTCGGCGCCCGGCGAGGGCACGGTGATCGAACTGGAGGTTCCCGGTGGCTGAGACCGCCCCGATCAGGGTCCTGCTGGTGGACGACCACCAGGTGGTCCGGCGCGGACTGCGCACCTTCCTCGAGGTCCAGGACGACATCGAGGTCGTCGGCGAGGCGGCCGACGGCGACGAGGGCGTGGCGCGCGTCGGGGAACTCCGCCCCGACGTGGTGCTGATGGACGTCAAGATGCCCGGCACCGACGGCATCGAGGCGCTGCGCCGGCTGCGTGACCTCGGCCATCCGGCCCGGGTGCTGATCGTCACCAGCTTCACCGAGCAGCGCACCGTCATCCCCGCGCTTCGAGCCGGGGCGGCCGGCTATGTCTACAAGGACGTCGACCCTGACGCTCTTGCGGACGCCATCCGCTCCGTGCACGCCGGGCACGTACTGCTGCAGCCCGAGATCGCGGGTGCGCTGCTCTCCGACGGGGGCGGCGGCGGTACGGGCCGCGGACCGGCGCTCACCGATCGCGAGCACGAGGTCCTCGGTCTGATCGCGGACGGCCGGTCCAACCGGGAGATCGCCCGCGCCCTGGTGCTGTCGGAGAAGACCGTCAAGACCCACGTCTCCAACATCCTGATGAAGCTCGACCTGGCCGACCGTACCCAGGCCGCCCTGTGGGCCGTACGCCATGGCCTGGCCGGCTGACCGCCGCCGCCCGTCGGGGAGCGGCGGACCCGCGGGCGGCTCGTCACCCGGGTGGCGGCACGAACGGATCGGCCCTGTCGCCCTGTTGCCCCGCCTGATTCATTCCGACGAGTGATCGCCCCCGGCGGAGCGCATCCCCACCGGTCCGGTCCCGTTCTCCATGGCGTGCTGCGGCAGCTGCCGCAGTCACACGCCAGGAGGGAGATCGCGCACATGAAGAACATCAAGAGGGTCGCCACCATCGCCGTCGCGGCAGCCGGACTCGTCGCGTCCGGGGCCGGTGCCGCCGTCGCGCACGACGGCGCTTCCGCGCAGGCCGTCGCCGCGAACTCGCCGGGCGTCCTCTCCGGCAACGTGGTCCAGGTGCCGGTGGACGTCCCGATCCAGGTCTGCGGCAACACGGTGAACCTGGTCGGCCTCCTGAACCCGGCCTTCGGGAACACCTGCGTCGTCAAGTAACCCCTCGGGGTAGGCCGGCCCGGGGCCCTGCGGACGAATGCGCCGCAGGGCCCCGGCCGTTCCACCTCCCGGGCCGGTCAGCCGCGCCGACGCTCCAGTTCCTCGGCGTAGGCGTTGTACGCCGCCACCTGCGCCCGCCGGGCCGTACGCTCCACCGGGCGCAGCGTCTCCGCCCGCGCCGTGATCTGCGACGAGCTCAGCGCCGCTCCGTGCACGCTCCCGTCACCCGCCGCGATCCCGATCAGGGCGCCGACCCGCTGCGCGAGCTCCAGCACCCGCACCGCACGCGGCGGATATCCCGGGGCGAGCAGCTTCCGGTCCGCCTCGGCCCGTGCCCGGTAGGCTTCGAGCGCCGCGTCCGCGACCGGCCCGGACCCGGCCACGTCGAGCCGCGTCAGCACGTCGGTCGCCTCGCGCAACGCCTCCGCCAGCTCCCGCTCGGCCTCGCCCAGCGTCGGCACGTCAGCGGGCGGCGCCTCCCGCACCCGCAGGCAGCGCCAGACGACCTCGACGTGTACGTCCAGGCTGTCACGCGTCCCCGGCCCCGCCACGCACACGTCCGGGACCAGTCCGAGCCCGGCCCCAGAGGCCGACACTGCCTCGCCGGCCTCCAGCGCCCGGGCGTTGAACTCCGGAGGCCCGCTCAAACCCACCGGATGCCCCGACGACGGCAGCGCGAGCCGCAGTCCGGCCGTGCCCAGCAACCGCAGCCGACCCAGCGCCAGCGTGAGGCCGACTGCTTTCCCGTCCGCCGCGCCGTGCGGACCGGGCAGTCCGGCCACCCTGTGCCGCGCGTCGTCCGCCGTGATGCGGGTCGCTGCCTCGTCGGGCGAGACCTCGCCGGCCAGCAGGGCGTTTCCCCACGCCACAAGCCGCCCCGAACGCGTTTCCTCAAGCATGGACCCAGCCTAGGGTGTGCGCCGCCGTGGATCATCCGGGTGGCGTCGGGCGCGGTGCATCGCAGCTCGTACGTGCTGTACTCGCGCGGTGCGTCAGCGGCGGGGCACCTCTCCCGCGCAAGATGGTGCCGTGGGGGAGAGGTGCTGCAGCCGGCGTCGCGGGCCCGCGGGGATCCGGGAAACACACCCAGGACCCCGCACCGGTCTGCCAGGGCGGCCCGGAGACCTAGGGGACCGGTCGGTGGAGGTGTGGCGTAGGTTTTCCCCTGGGCCGGTGCCCGAACGGCACCGGCCGAAGCGACTTCACTGACTGCAATGGGAGACGACACGCTCATGAGCGACGTACTGGACCTGGTGGACGTATCAGTGGTCCGCGAGGGCCGCGCACTCGTGGACGAGGTCTCCTGGTCGGTGAAGGAGGGTGAGCGCTGGGTGATCCTCGGCCCCAACGGTGCGGGCAAGACGACACTGCTCAACCTCGCGTCCAGCTACCTGTTCCCGACCTCCGGCACCGCCACCGTCCTCGGGGACCGCCTCGGCGGTGTCGACGTCTTCGAGCTCCGCCCCCGTATCGGCATGGCCGGAATCGCCCTCGCGGAGAAGCTGCCACGCGGCCAGACCGTCGTGGAGACGGTACTCACCGCCGCCTACGGCATGACCGCCCACTGGCAGGAGAAGTACGAGGATGTCGACCGCGACCGCGCGCTGGCCTTCCTCGACAGGCTGGGCATGAACGACTATCTGGACCGAAGGTTCGGAACCCTCTCCGAGGGCGAGCGAAAGCGCACCATGATCGCCCGGGCGATGATGACCGACCCCGAACTCCTGCTTCTGGACGAGCCGGCCGCCGGGCTCGACCTCGGCGGCAGGGAGGACCTGGTGCGTCGGCTCGGCCGTCTGGCCCGCGACCCCTACGCGCCGTCGATGTTGATGGTCACCCACCACGTGGAGGAGATCGCCCCCGGATTCTCCCACGTTCTGATGATCCGTCAAGGAAAGGTGCTGGCCGCCGGGCCCATCGAGACCGAGCTGACCTCCCGGAACCTGTCGCGCTGCTTCGGTCTTCCCCTCGTCGTCGAGCAGAACGGCGACCGCTGGACCGCACAGGGTCTGCCGCTGAGCTGACCTTCCGCCTACCATGAGGCGGGTGGACGCATGGGTGTGGTGGCTGATCGCTGCCGTAGGGCTGGGCATCCCCCTCGTACTCACCGCCATGCCGGAATTCGGCATGTTCGCGGTCGGGGCGGCGGCGGGATCCGTGACCGCCGCGCTGGGCGGTGGGATCGTCGCGCAGACACTGGTGTTCGTCGGAGTGTCCGTGGCGCTCCTCCTCGTCGTGCGCCCGCTGGTCGCACGGTCCCGGGCGCGGGGACCCGCACACCGCAGCGGTGTCGACGCGCTGACCGGCCGTCAGGCGATCGTGCTGGAGCGGGTGGACGGTCGGGGCGGACGGGTCAAACTGGCGGGGGAGGTGTGGTCGGCCCGGTCCCTGGACGACGACGCCGCCTTCGAAGTCGGCGACCGCGTCGACGTGGTGGAGATCGACGGCGCCACCGCGGTCGTGATGGGATGACGCCTATGCTGATCGCCGGGTGACGAAGGCTCAACGCGGCGGGCCCGGCTCAGGTCTCAAGACAATCGCAGGGGGAGAGGCGATGGACGCCATCATCATCGTCCTGATCATCCTGGTGGTGCTGGTCTTCATCGCACTCATCAAGACGATTCAGGTCATTCCGCAGGCCAGCGCCGCCATCGTGGAGCGCTTCGGCCGCTACACGCGCACCCTCAGCGCCGGCCTCAACATCGTGGTGCCGTTCATCGACACCATCCGCAACCGCGTCGACCTGCGTGAGCAGGTCGTCCCGTTCCCACCGCAGCCGGTCATCACCCAGGACAACCTGGTCGTCAACATCGACACCGTCATCTACTACCAGGTGACCGACGCCCGCGCCGCGACCTACGAGGTGGCCAGCTACATCCAGGCCATCGAGCAGCTCACCGTCACCACGCTGCGCAACATCATCGGTGGCATGGACCTGGAGAGAACCCTCACCTCCCGCGAGGAGATCAATGCTGCGCTGCGCGGCGTCCTCGACGAGGCCACCGGCAAGTGGGGCATCCGCGTCAACCGCGTGGAGCTCAAAGCCATCGAGCCCCCCACCTCCATCCAGGACTCGATGGAGAAGCAGATGCGTGCCGACCGCGACAAGCGCGCCGCCATCCTCCAGGCCGAAGGTGTACGGCAGTCCGCAATCCTCACTGCCGAAGGCGAGAAGCAGTCCTCGATCCTGCGCGCCGAAGGCGAGTCCAAGTCCGCCGCGCTGCGGGCGGAGGGCGAGGCACAGGCCATCCGCACCGTCTTCGAGTCCATCCACGCCGGCGACCCGGACCAGAAGCTGCTCTCCTACCAGTACCTCCAGATGCTCCCGAAGATCGCCGAGGGCGACGCCAACAAGCTCTGGATCGTGCCCAGCGAGATCGGAGACGCGCTCAAGGGCCTCGGTGGCGCGCTGGACGGCTTCCGCCCCGGCAGCAGCAGTACCGGCGGCTCCGGAGATTCGACCGGCGGGGGCCTCACCAAGACCCCACGCCAGCAGCCACCCATCGACTGACGTTCCGCCGGGCCGGCGGCGCCCCGCCGACGCCGACCCGGCTGCACGGACGCCGCACCCCTCGGGCATGATCGGTGCACCGAGCACCGATCGAGGGGCGTGCACACGTGAGCATCTGGGAGATGGCTGCCGTCTGCTTCGCGGGCGTGTGGGCCGGCGCCATCAACACCGTCGTCGGGTCGGGAACCCTGATCACCTTCCCCGTGCTGCTCGCCGTCGGTCTGCCGCCGGTCACAGCGAACGTCTCCAACGCCCTCGGGCTGGTCCCCGGTTCGGTGAGCGGAGCGATCGGCTA
>KI547041.1:333498-335206 GCA_000497405.1 Streptomycetaceae bacterium MP113-05
GGGGCAGCGCAAGCGCATCATGCGGCTCGGAGCCGTGGCCCTCGTCGGATCGCTGGCGGGGGCAGCGCTGCTGATCGTTCTGCCGCCCGGGGCGTTCGAGCTGATCGTCCCGGTGCTCATCGCCATCGCCCTGGTCCTCGTCGTCCTCCAGCCCCGGCTCTCCCGCCTCGTCAAGCGCCGCCGCGAGGAGAAGGACGCCGGGTCGCCGGCCCACGGAGGCCCGGCCCTCCTGGGTGGCATGGGGTTCGCCAGTGCTTACGGAGGGTATTTCGGGGCCGCCCAGGGAGTCCTCTACCTTGCCCTGATGGGACTGGTGCTCCCCGACGACCTGCAACGCCTCAACGCGACGAAGAACGTGCTGAGCGCCGTCGTCAACGGCGTCGCTGCTGTCTTCTTCCTGTTCGTCGCCGAGTTCCACTGGACGGCCGTGCTGCTCGTCGCCGTCGGATCGACGGTCGGCGGCCAGCTCGGCGCCCGCATCGGGCGCCGGCTGCCGCCGACCGTGCTCCGCGGCGTCATCGTGGTCGTCGGACTGGCCGCGATCATCCAGCTGCTGCTGGGCTGACCACCGGATCCCCCGCACCCGGTACGGCCGGCCAGTAGGGGAGCGTGTCGCCGTCCCGAAGGTTCAGCGCCAGCAACAGCGTGTCCGCCGGGGTCGGTTCGAAGGGACGGGCGACCAGTCGCATGCCCGCCTGGGCCGGAGTACGGTCCGCCTTGCGGTGGTTGTCCGCCGCACATGCCGCGACCGTGTTCAGCCAGGTGTCGCCGCCACCGCGTGAACGCGGCACGACGTGGTCGACCGTGGTCGCGCGGCGCCCGCAGTAGGCACACCGGTGCCGGTCCCGGACCAGCACACCCCGCCGCGACCACGGCGCCCGTTGTCGGAACGGGACCCGTACGTATCTGCGGAGTCTGATCACCTGGGGCACGGGAAGCTCCAGCGCGGCCGCCCGCACCCGCAGCCCGGGATGGGACCGTTCCACGACGGCCTTGTCCTGCATCACCAGGACCACCGCCCGTCGCAGCGACACCGTCGACAGCGGCTCGAAACTCGCGTTGAGGACCAGCGTCTCCCGCTTGTTGACCATGGCTTCACCCGCAATTCTCTCTTATGCGCGCGGCATGTTGAGGTTCGTGGGAGCACGAGGCGCCCGGGCTGGTTCGCGCAGCGCTGCAGCCCACCCCGTGGCGCGTGTGTGACACCACGGGCCTGGATCCGCGCTGCGGAAGACGGCAAGCGCGGCCCGACCGACGCCACGTCGTGGAAACGCCGGTCGGCCCATCCCAAGAGCATCGCGACTCGGCACGCATTGCTCTACTGCATTTTTCCGGCAGCCGTGGACACGACCCCGCGGCTACGACACCGCAGACGCGTGGCAGGGGCCTGTCCAGTCCTCCGTGTCACCGGGACCGTGCCGTCGGGCGGAGCCCGGCTTCGCGGCTGGACGAAGGTTCGGGGGAACAGGTCATGACCACGACAGCGAGCAATGTGTTCTCCCGGGTCGCTGTGCTCGCCTCATGAGTGGTGAGTGAAAGCTGACGGTCCGACAAGAGGCCCATGTGATCTGAGAGATCATTGCGGCTATGCTGCCGAGGGCTCAGAGCGCCGACGCAGCGGATCCTGCGTCGCCCTCCTGCCCTGTTGCCGTGTCGAGGCTGTGCGCGTCGGCTGACCGGTTTCCCGTCGCTGGGCGACGAACACCGC
>KI547041.1:335216-336502 GCA_000497405.1 Streptomycetaceae bacterium MP113-05
CAACGTTGTGAGGATGCTGATGGTTCGTGCTGGATCGTCCCCCGGAGGCCCGCGGTCTGTCTCTGCGGCGGCGTGGTTCCTGCCCGCCGCGGTGACAGCGGCGGCGACGGTCGTCGCCGCCTTGGTCGTGCAGTCCGCGGCGCGCGCGGCGGTCATCTGGTGCGGTGCGGTGGCCACGCTCGCCGTCGCACTTCTCGCGGCGGAGGTGGCCCGCCGCGGAGCGGCGTCGGCCGCCGAACGCGCCCGGTGCGCCGAGCGGGAGGAGGCACTGCGCAGCCGGCTGGTCCAGCAGGAGGCGGCCACGACGGCACTGGCGCAGCAGCGTCTGCCCGAGGCGGTCCAGCGCCTGCAGGAGGGTGAGTTCGCCGAGGACGTCCTGCTGTCCATGGAACCCGCCGGAGAGGGGCTCAGCGCCGAGTTCCAGTCCGCCCACCGGGCGCTGCTGCGCAGCGTCGTGGAGGCCGTGCAGGCCGAGGAGACGCTGCGTGACTCCGCGCAGCGAGGTGTGGTCAACATCGCTCGCCGTGTACAGGCCGTCATCCACCAGCAGGCCCGAGACCTGCGCGAGATGGAGGAACGGCACGGCAGCAGGCCCGACTTCCTCGCCGAACTGCTCAAACTGGACCACGGTACGGCACTGATCGGCCGCCTCGCCGACAGTATCGCCGTGCTCGGCGGGGCGCGCCCGGGCAGGCAGTGGAGCCGGCCCGTCGCCCTCTACAGCGTGATGCGCGGCGCGATGTCGCGCATCACCGACTACCAGCGCGTCGAGTTGCACTCGGTCGTCGACGTCGCCGTCACCGGCCCCGCCGTCGAACCGCTCATCCACGCGCTCGCCGAACTGCTCGACAACGCGACCCGGTACTCGCCCCCCAAAGCGAAGGTGCATCTGACGGCGAGCGAGGTCCACGCGGGTGTCGCGGTCGAGATCGAGGACGGCGGCGTCGGTCTGAGCGAGGAGGCCCGGTCCCGCGCCGAGGAAATGCTCAAGGAGGCCCACGCCGGGATCGACCTCAACGACCTGGGTGAGGCGCCCCGCCTGGGGCTGGCCGTGGTCGGACGACTGGCCAGGGCGTATGACTTCCAGGTGTCGCTGCCGCCGTCCGCTTACGGCGGTGTGCGGGCGGTGCTGGTCGTGCCCAAGCAGTTGGTCACGACGGCGCCGGTCACGGCACGCGCACATGGCATCGGCGCCGCCCCCATGGGCCAGGGCGTCGGTGCGGACGCCGGGGCCGAGCAGGAGCCGCGCCGTGCGACGGCGGAGGTCGCGGCGCCCGGGCCCGCAT
>KI547041.1:336583-339691 GCA_000497405.1 Streptomycetaceae bacterium MP113-05
CGGTCCGCGTAGCCCTGCCCCGCCGCCGGTTGCGCAGAGCGAAGCCGCCCCGCCGGAGCCCGGCATGTGGATGGCTGACCTCCAGAGCGGGTTGTCCGGCGAGGGCCGTACGACGTCCGCGCCCTGGCACAGCACAGAGAAGACTTCGGATGAGGGTGAGTGAGCGATGGATCGGCGGGCCGACATGGACTGGATGCTGAAGGACCTGGCGGAGAGCGTCCCGCAGACACGCCATGTGGTGGTGCTGTCCTCGGACGGCCTGTGCATGGCGCGGTATGACACAGACCAGGACACCGCCGACCGGATCGCCGCCATCGGCTCGGGACTGCAGAGCCTGTCCGTCGCGATCGCCGCGGAGTTCCCGCACAGCGACGGACGGATGCGGATGGTCGTCATCGAGGTTGACGGGGGGTTCATGTACCTGATGGCGGCCGGAGCGGGGGCGCACCTGGCGGTGCTCGCGGACGAGGGGGTCGACGCGGGACTGGTCGGCCAGTGCATGCGCGACCTGGTCGCCCGCATCGGGGCGCACCTGACCAGCCCACCGCGGCATGACGGACAGCTCCGGTGAGCGGAGGGGGCCAGGAGTGGGAGGACGAGGAGACCCCGGAGCGGCTCTACGTCATCACGGGGGGCCGCACCGAGACCCCCGAGGCCACCGGCCTCGACCTGGTGACGCTGATCATCGCCTGCGTGCAGCCGAAGGTCGGCATGCAACCGGAGCACACCGCCATCCTGCGGATGTGCGGGGCGCCGTTGTCGGTGGCGGAGATCTCCGCCTATCTGCGGCTGCCCGTCAGCGTGACCAGCGTGCTGTTGGCGGACCTGTTGGACGAAGAGCGGGTGCAGGCGCGAAACCCTGCACCCGCGCTCCCGGACATCGCACTGATTGAGGCGGTAATCGATGGACTCAGGAAGCTCTGAGACGGTCACGGGACCGCGGAGTGAGGACGCGCTGCCGTCGTCGACCACCGCCGCGGTCAAGCTCGTCGTCGTGGGCGGGTTCGGCGTCGGCAAGACGACGCTGGTCCGGTCGGTCAGCGAGATCCGTCCGCTGACGACCGAAGAGACGATGACGCAGGCGGGTGCCTACGTCGACGACAACACCGGCGTCGAACGCAAGACCGCCACGACCGTGGCGATGGATTTCGGCCGCATCAGCCTGAACGAGGAACTGGTCCTCTACCTGTTCGGCACGCCCGGCCAGGAGCGGTTCTGGTTCCTGTGGAACGGCCTGTTCGACGGGGCGCTGGGCGCCGTCGTGCTGGTCGACACCCGGAGGTTGGAGGTCAGCTTCGACGTGATGGGGCGGCTGGAGGAGGCATCGGTGCCCTTCATCGTCGCCGTCAACGTGTTCCCGGAGGCGCCCTCCTACCCCGTCGACGACCTGCGCGACGCGCTCGACCTGTCAGCGAACGTGCCGATCGTGGTGTGCGACGCGCGCAAGCGTGAGTCCGGCCGCGACGTGCTGATGACGCTGATGCACCACCTGCACTCCCTTGCCGCGACACCGGAGGCGATGTGAACTCCCCGTACGAGGACCGTTCCTCCGCCGCGCCACCGCCCGGCTGCCCGGCGCACGACCTGGGCCCCGACGGTCTGCGCCGGCTGTACGGGCCGGAGGCGGACGCCGATCCGCTCGCCCTGTATGAGAAGTTGCGGGCCGAGCACGGCCCCGTCGCGCCCGTGCTGGTGCAGGGCGACCTGCCGGCGTGGCTCGTCCTCGGCCACCGCGAGAACCTGGAGGTCGCCCGCACCTCCACTCTCTACTCGCGCGACTCGCGCCGCTGGCGCGACATGGCCGAGGGCAACGTGCCGCCCGAGCATCCCCTCACCCCGCTGACCGCCTGGCAGCCGCTGTGCGTGTTCGCCGACGGCACCGAACACGAAAGGCTCCGCAAGGCCGTCACCGACAGCATCTCCCGGTTCGAGGCCCGCGGCATCCGCCGCTACGTCACGCGCTTCTCCCACCATCTCATCGACAACTTCATCGCCACCGGCCGAGCCGACCTGGTCGACCGGTTCGCCGCCCAGCTCCCGCTGCGCGTGGTCACCCAGCTCTTCGGCATGCCCGAGGACTACGGTCCCCGACTCGTCGACGCGGCGCGCGACATGCTCGGCGGCACCGAGACGGCCGTGGCCAGCAACGACTACATCACCGAGACGCTCCAGCAGCTCGTTGAACGCAAACGCGTCACGCCCGGGCACGATGTGGCCTCCAAGCTCATCGAGCACCCCGCCCGGCTGAGTGACGAAGAGGTGCGCGAGCACCTGCGCGTCGTGCTGGTCTCCGCCAACGAGCCGACCGTCAACCTGATCGCGGGCACCCTACGACTGGTGCTCACCGACCGTCGCTTCCGCGCGAACCTGGCAGGCGGACACATGACGCTGCCCGACGCGCTGGAGCAGGTGCTCTGGGACGACCCGCCGATGACGACCAACCTGGGCCGCTGGGCCACCGGGGACGTCGAACTGGCAGGCAAGCGGATCAAGCAGGGCGACATGCTCATCCTCGGCCTCGCCGCGGGCAACGTCGATCCGGCCATCCGACCCGACACCTCCGTCTCCGTGCACGGCAACCGCTCCCATCTCGCCTTCAGCGGTGGTCCGCACGAGTGCCCCGGCCAGGACCTGGGCCGGGCCATCGCCGACACCGGGATCGACATCCTGCTCAGCCGGCTGCCGGACTTGCGGCTGGCCGTGCCGGAGGAGGAACTGACCTGGAACGCCTCGCTGATGTCGCGTCCCCTGACCGCCCTGCCGGTCCGGTTCACCCCCGGCCGGCCCCGGCCGGCCCCGGGCCAGTCGGCTCCGGAGCCAGCTGTGAGAGCCGAACTCCCGCCCCAGCGCCGCGTTCCGGCTGCTCCGGCACCGGTTGCCGGACCCGTCCCGACATCCGCGCCCACCGACCGCCGTCCTCGCCGCCGTCTCCGCCGATGGCGCTAGGGGATCAGCCAGTCGCGGACAGGGTGCCGGGTTCGTGTAGGGCGTGGCTCAATATGCCGTCTTGACATACGAGTTCGATATCCGTGGCCTTGAGCGACTCGCAATGATGTGATCCACTTCTGGCCGTCTTCGGTCCGGCGATCCTGCCGCCACAGAATCCCT
>KI547041.1:339768-344405 GCA_000497405.1 Streptomycetaceae bacterium MP113-05
CCGTGGATCAGGTCGCGGTGCAGGCGGCTCCCCCGAGACCCGCGTGGAGAGCAGCCGTCCGCTGAAAGTCTGAGGTGATCTCTCGTGCAGCACGGGTTGCTCGTCCCACCCGTCTACTCCCCCATACCCCCGGCCATCCACCCACGGCACCAGGCCGTTGATCAGCAGAACGCGGGATGGGCGCACGCGTTCGGCATCGGTTCGCAGGACTTGCGCGAGAAGCTCGTCGCCAGCGAGATCGGCACCTTCGCCGCCCGTATCCTCCCCGAGGGGCGCGAGGAGGTCGTCCGCCTCCTCGCTGACTTCATCCTCTGGCTGTTCGGCGTCGACGACGGGCACTGTGAGGAGGGGGAACTCGGTGCCGAGCCGGGCCTGCTGGCCGGCGAGCTCTCCCGCCTGCTGCGCGTCGCGCAGAACCCCGAAGCGCCGATGCTGCTCCAGGACCCGCTCGCCGACGGTGTGCGCGACCTGAGCCGCCGCATGGCGCAACACGGTACGCCGGGGCAGGTGACCCGTTGGGTGGACGCACTGCGCGAGTACTTCCTCTCCGTGGTGTGGGAGGCCGGGTACCGCAGTCGCGCGACGGTGCCCGACCTCAACGACTACACCTTGATGCGCCTCTACGACGGCGCCACCTCCGTCGTCCTGCCGCTGCTGGAGATGGGGCACGGCTACGAACTCCACCCCGACGAACGCGACCACCGTTCGGTGCGGGCCGCCGCCGAGATGGCCTACTTCGTCATCACCTGGGACAACGACCTCTTCTCCTACCACAAGGAGAGCCGCGCCGGTCAGTACTACCTCAACGTGCTGCGCGTCCTCGAGCGCGAGCAGAACCTGACCCCTCAGGAAGCGCTGCACACCGCCGTGGCCCAGCGTGATCGCGTCATGGTCCTCTTCGAGAGACTCTGCGACGACCTGACGTTCACCACCGCCGGCCCGCAGTTGCGCCAGTACCTGCGCAGTCTGGGCAACTTCATCCGCGGCGCACAGGACTGGGGCATCAGCTCCCACCGGTACACCACCCCCGACGACCCGGCGCAGTTGCCCTCCACCTTCCTCGACACCCCGACCGACGACAGCAGCGAGCCGTTGGACATCCCCTGCGTCGCCTGGTGGTGGGACCTGTTGCCCCGCCCGCAGGAGTCTGCCGCACCCGCTGCGGCGCAGGACACCTCCGTGACCGAACTGATGGCGAACTGACGGCCAGGTGCCGAGAACAGGAGTAACCGTGATGGCCGCAACCAGTGCTGTCGCCGCGGTGCCGCGGGCACCGGGCCGCATACCGCTGATCGGACACGTCCTCCCGCTGATCCGCCGCCCGCTGGACTTCATGCAGTCGCTGCGGCACACCGGCGACTTCGTGCGGGTGGACGTGGGTGCCCTGCCCATCTACTTCGTCAACAGCGCCGAGTTGACCCACGAACTACTCGTCACCAAGGCGCGTCACTTCGACAAGGGCCGCTTCTTCGTACGGGCCCGTATCCTGGTGGGTGACTCGTTGCCCACGGCCCCCAGCCACATCCACAAGCGGCACCGGCGCCTGATGCAGCCCAGCTTCCACCATGCCAAGATCGCCGGGTACGCCGCGACGATGGCGACCCGGGCACGTGCCATGGCCGACGCCTGGACCGACGGGCAGACCGTCCAGGTCGACCAGGAACTCGCCGAGTTCTCGGTCGGCACCCTGGCCGAGACGATGTTCTCGGCCGACATCAGCCGGCCGGCCGCCGAAGCCGTCCGTATCGACGTACCGATCCTGCTGCGTTACGCGTTGCTGCGGGCCGTCACGCCGCGTCTGCTCGACCGCATTCCGGTCCCGGCGAACTGGCGTTTCGACCGGGCGGCGAAACGGTTGCGCACGGTCATCGACGATGTCATCGCCGCCTCCCACAAGGAAGGCGACGTCGACTACAACGACCTGTTGTCCATGCTGCTCAACGCCCGCGACGCGGATACCGGCGAGACGCTGACCGACCAGGAGATCCGGGACGAACTCGTCGCCATCATGTTCGCCGGCACCGAGACGACGGCTTCCACCCTCGCCTGGACCTTCCACGAACTGGCCAAGGCCCCGGAAGTGGAGAAGAAGCTCCTCGCGGAGATCGACCGGGTGGCACCGGACGGGAACGTCGCCTTCGACGACGTGCCGAAGCTGACCTACACCCGCCAGGTCATCGACGAGATCGGTCGCATGCACTCGGTTCCCCTCCTCATGCGTCGCGTCACCAAACCGGTCGAACTCGCCGGCCACCGGCTGGAGGAGGGCACCGAGGTCGCCTTCAGCCTCTACTCCCTGCACCGCGACGAACGCCTCTACGACGACCCGCACACCTTCGACCCGGACCGCTGGCTGCCCGAACGCCGTGAGGGACGGCCCCGCGAGGGTTACGTCCCGTTCGGCGCGGGGAACCGCAAGTGCATCGGCGACGGGTTCGCGCTGACGGAGATCGCCATCGCGATGGCCACCGTCCTCTCGCGTTGGCGGTTCGAGCCGCTCCCGGGCCAATCGGTTCGCGAGGTCGCCTCCGCCGTCGCCCACCCGGACAAGCTGCCGATGCGGGTGGTGTCCCGCCGGAAGTAGCCGCTGCCCGGCCGAGCACCCGCCCCGTCTGCATCTTCGCAGTCCCGGGCGGGTTCCTCGGCGGCCCCGGATGCCGCGGCGCCCGCCCCTCCGGACGGGACCTAGCCGCGTTGCCGGAGGCCGCCCGCGTCACCCGCGGTGCGGGCTTCGGGACCCGGGGGTTCGGCGCCCGGCTCGTCGATCAGCCCGTCGCGCAGGGCGAGTGCGACCGCCAGGGTGCGGTTGGGGCAGTTGAGCTTGGCGATGACGTTGGCCACGTGCCGTTTCGCTCCGTGCTGCGAGATGCCCAGCATCCGGGCGATCTGCTTGTTGCTGAGGCCCTGGGCGAGCAGGTTCAACGCCTCGCGCTCACGCGGCGTCAGGAAGTACGGGCGTTCGGTGCGGACCGTCGCGGCCGAGCCCTCCCGCATGCGGCCCAGGAGCCACTTGGACAACGCGACCGGGAGGGGCATCTCCCCTTTCATCAGGCGGCGCAGCGCGTCGTCGAGGGAGTGGGCGGTGAGGTCGTCGGCGAGGAGGAACCCGTCGGCCGGTACTTCCGATGCGAGCGCGAACTGTTGTTCCTCCGTGCTCTCCAGCAGCGCGAGTACCCTCGTCCTGTGCTCTCGGCACAATGTGGCCAGGCCGAGGACCTCTTCGGTCGCCGCGCACCGGCAGATGAGCACGTCGATCCGTTCCGTCACCAGCCGGTGCCCGGCCCTGCGGGTGTCCGCCAGTACGGTGACCTCCGCTGCGATGTCGGTCAGCATCGCCTCCAGCCCGCAGCGCACCATCTCGTGCGGATGCGCCACGCACACCCGGAGACCGCGAGAAGCGGAGGCGGCGTCGGTGCCCCCGGAACGGGGCGATGTCCGTCCCCACTCGGACCGCGGACGCGGTATGGCCCCGGCGAGTGACGCCGGGGGCCCGGGCGACGAGGGCCTGTCGAAACCGTGCATGACGATCCTCTCCCGTCGTTCTCCGTACGTCCCGCGATCACCGGCGCGAGTCGCGGCGGCGTCGAGCGCGCAGACGACTTCTCTCCTCGGTATACGGATGCCGCTCCGAGTGGCCCGCCATGCGGCGCGCCGCCCGGCCGTGGGGTGAGGTACTCATCCGGGCAGGTCGCCCGACCGGGCGGGAGGCGGTTGTGCCCGAGTCCGCCGCGCTCCGATGCTGAGAGCCGTTCGCCGAACGTGGAGACTCGAGCGAAGGAGCGTCGATGAACAGCTCGACCGCCGGCCCGGAGACTACGGACCCGCTCAGCATGTGCCCGTTGGCGGGCCGAGACCCGGAACAGGACGGCAGCAGCCCGTCCTACGGCGACCTGCTGCGTCTGGACGACCTCCTCGGGCTCCCGCCGAAGCACACGGACCTGCACGACGAAGAACTCTTCTACGTCGCCCACATGGTCTACGAACTGTGGTTCAAGGTCGTCCTGGACGAGCTCGAGCGTGCCCGGGACGCCATGTTCGCCGACGACCCCCCGAGGGTCCTGTACTCGCTGCGCCGCGTCGGTGTCATCGAGCGGGTGCTCGCCGGCCAGGTCGATGTGCTCAGGACCATCAGCCCCGGCAGCTTCGCGCTGCTGCGGCCGTCCCTGTACCAGGCGAGCGGCATCCAGTCCGTGCAGTTCCGGGAGATCGAGTTCCTCTCCGGGCTCAAGGACCGGCGTTACGTCGAACGGGGAGACCTCAGTGTTCCGGAACGCACCCGCCTCCGGCGTCGACTCGCCGAACAGAGCCTCTATGAGGCCTTCCTGACGCTGTGCGAGAAGCGGGGGGAACCCGACCTGATCGAGCTGCTGCGTGCCGAGACTCCTGACTCCGAGATTCTCGCCGTCGCCGAGGCGCTGCTCGATCACGACGAGTTGTTCAGCACCTGGCGCGCCCGGCACGTCCTGATGGTGGAACGCGTGATCGGCGCGAAGGCCGGCACCGGAGGATCCAGCGGTGCGGAGTACCTCAGGTCGACTCTGGAGAAGAGGTTCTTCCCCGAGCTGTGGGAGCTGCGCACCCGGTTGTGAGCGACGGTCGGCGTCCGGGGCCGGCGCGGCCCCGGACGCCGACCGGCT
>KI547041.1:344415-351510 GCA_000497405.1 Streptomycetaceae bacterium MP113-05
CCTCGGCGGGACGATCACCGTCGCGTCATCAGGAAGCACGCCATCTTGGAGTCCACCGGTGGTTCCGGAAGCCGCTCGATGGTGAAGTCCTCGCCGAACAGTTCCTGCTCCTCGCCCGGGCGCAGCCCGCTGAGGGCGCGGGAGACCCCGGAGTAGCGGAACACCGGCAGATCCTGGTCGCCCTTGCTGTAGAAGCACCACAGCACCACCAGCGTGCCCGGGTGCGAGTGGCGCCTGATGTTCGCCGCCATGTCCAGGCGGTCCTGTCCTGTGAGGTCGTCGAGGGTCCCGAAGTCGACGATCAGGTCGTACGTGCCGTCCACCCCGGGTATGCGGGGTGACCTCAGGTCGCCCCGCACGAAGCGGCAGCGCTCTGTCACACCCGCTTCCGTCGCGGTCTGCCGTGCTTTGCGCAGCGCGATGGGCGTGAAGTCCACCCCGGTCACCTCGAAGCCGTGCTCGGCCAGGTACACCGAGCAGGTGCCGCTGCCGCACCCCATGTCCAGCACGGTCTTCTGCTCGTCGGGGGAGATGCGCTTCTCCACCTCCAGCAGCTGTACCAGGTTCTCGCGTACCCCTCCCTCCCAGGGCGCGCCGATCCGGTACAGCACCTGGTACATCCATCGCTTGACGCTCACCGGGTTCTCCTTCTCGTGGGTTCGGATCGATACGGAACGCGGCAGACTCGAGTGGTCCTCGGCTCAGGCGGCCCGTGCCGGCTGCCGCCAGGGCGGACGGTCGGCGTACCAGCGGGCGGTGGCCCGCAGCCCCTCGTCGAGCGGCACCCGCGGGGAGTGGCCCAGGGCCCGCAGCCGCCCGTCGTCCAGAGCCGGACGCCGCCTCCCCGCCCTGGCGGCGGGACGGTGGCTGACCATGTCCCAGCCGGCGCCGCAGGCGTCCAGCAGCCGGGCCGTGAGCTGCGCGTCGGTGAGGACCGTTCCGCCACCGACGTGGTACGCCTCGCCTACCCGGCCGCGGTCCGCCGCGACCCGGACACCGGCGCAGAGGTCCGTGACGTGCAGCCACTCCCGGGGGTCGCCCCGAACTTCCTCGGCGGGTACCCGTGAGCCCCTGAGCAGGTGGCTCAGGACGCGAGGGACGTAGGCGTCGGGTGACTGCCCGGCGCCGTACGCGTCAGGGCCGCGCGCGATCACCACGGGCAGGTCGTGCGTGCGGTGGCAGTCGAGGGCGAGCAGGTCGCCCGCCGCCGTCGCGGCGGCGTGCGGCGTGCCGGGGAGCAGCGGGCCGTCCTCCGGCCACAGTTCCGTACGGGTGTCCCCGTACACCTCGGCGCCGGAGACCCGGACGAAGCGCGACACGCGAGCTCGCACCGCGGCCTCCAACAGCGTGCGCGCCGCGTACAGGCGGGTGTCGACCGACGCCGGTGCCGGGTCACCGGACCGACCTCCCGACGTACCGGCGGTGAAATCCACCACCTGGTCGTGTCCGGGCAGTATCTCGGCCAGCAGTGCCGCGTCGCGTACGTCGCCCTGGACGAACGAGCAGGCCGGGTCGCGCATCAGCGAGGCGACACGCTCCCCGCCCGCGGCGGAGGATGCGGTGTCCAGTACGGTCACCCGCACAGACTGCGGAAGCTGCCCGGAGCGGCGGCCGTTCCCCCCGCCGGCGCCCGGCCCGGAGAGCAGCCCACGGACGTAGTGCGAGCCGGTGAAACCGGCTCCTCCCGTGACGAGTACACGCATCGTTCCCCTCCGGCGTCGCTCTCTCCGGCCCCACGACGGAGGCCGCATCCCGTTCCGGGCACGGGCGGCCGCACCCGCCGGGGCGAAACGGGCACCCACCCACCCTCGGCCGGTAGGCAACCGGTTTGCAGCCTCGAACTGCGCGGCAGTCGGGCGACCTTCACGGGTGCCCGTTCGGTCACCTCACTCGGGTCTGGGACGACGGCCGGTGTCCGCCCATCCTTCTCTCGGACGCGTACGGCCGCCTGACGTCGCGACCGACCGAGACCGTCGAGATTGGGGATCAGCGTCATGACTGTCGGCCTCCCGAACGACACGGGGCTCCGTACCAGCAGCCTGCTCGGCATCCTTCGCGAGCGGGTCGAGGCGGACCCCGATGGGGCCGCGTTCCGCTTCACCGCCTTCGACGAGCGGGACGGACGCGAGCTGTCGCCCGTCGACCTGACCCGCGGACGACTGGACGGCCGGGCACGCGCCACGGCGGCCGGACTCCAGCAACACGGGGCCGGAGGGCGGCGCGTCCTGCTGCTGCTCCCGCCCGGCGAGGACTTCGTCACGGGCCAGTTCGGTTGCTACTACGCCGGCTCCTGCGTAGTAGCCTGCGCCCCGCCCAAGGGCGCGCCCGACACCGTGCAGGGCGAACGGTTCGTACAGGTCGGCCTGGACGCCGACGTGGCGGCCGTGCTCTGCCACGGCGCACGGACCGACGAACTGCGCGCCGTCTGGCTGGCGGGCGGCGCACCCGACGTCCCCTGGCTCGCCGTGGACGCGCCGCAGGCCGATCCCGGACTGTGGGTGCCCCCCACACCTCGCGACGACGACCTGGCGCTGATGCAGTACACCTCCGGGTCCACCGGAAACCCCAAGGGCGTCATGGTGTCGTACGCCAACCTGCTCGAGCAGCTCCGCGTTTTCCGCGACCTCGCCGAACTCCCCGACGGCGCCGAGGTCGTCACGTGGATGCCGGTCTACCACGCCCTGGGAATCGCCGGCACCGCGACCATGTCGCAGTTCATCGGTGGACGCTGCACCCTGCTCGCCCCCGAGGACTTCGTCGCCGAACCCTTCCGATGGCTCAAGGCGATTTCCGACTCCACCGCTCCCGTCTTCAGCTGCGGACCCAACTTCGCCTACGACCGGTGCGTCGAACGCGTTACCCCCGAGCAGCGCGAACAGCTCGACCTGAGCCATTGGCACTCGGCGTTCAACGCCGCCGAACGCGTCCAGCGCCGCACGGTCGACGCGTTCACCGAGACCTTCGCGCCGTACGGCTTCCGCCCCGAGGCATGGTTCCCCGGCTACGGACTCACCGAGGTCACCCTCGGCATCTGCGGTCGGCGCGGCGCCGACCCGCTCACGCTCACCGTGGACGCCGCCGCACTGGAGCAGGGCAAGGCCCAACAGGCCGACCCCGAAGCCGCCCGCACCCTCGAACTCGTCAGCTGCGGCCCCGCTCACCCCCGCGTCCGCATGCTCGTCGTCGACCCCGCCACCCGCGCCGAGTGCGGTCCCGGCGAGGTCGGCGAGATATGGGTCCGGGGCGACGTGGTCAATCAGGGCTACTGGCAGCGTCCCGAGCAGACCGAGGAGACCTTCGAGGGGCACCTTGACGACGGCGGCGGACCCTACCTGCGGACCGGTGACCTGGCTTTCCGCCACGACGAGGACATCGTCGTCTGCGGGCGGCTGAAGGAGCTCGTCATCGTCCGCGGGCGCAACATCCACCCCCAGGACGTGGAGGCCGCGGCCCGCCGCGCCCACCCGGCACTCGCTGCCGCCCCCGGCGCGGCGTTCTCCGTCGACGCCGAGGAAGGCGAACGTCTCGTCGTAGTGCAGGGCGTCGAACATGCCGACGCCGGTCCCGGCCTGGCCGAGTTGGGCAGGCTGGTCCGGACCCGGGTCGCCGCCGAACAGGAGGTCGAGCCGGACACCGTGCTGTTCGTCCGCTCTGACCGCGTCCCCACCACCGGCAGCGGCAAGATACGCCGCACCACCTGCCGGCAGTCCTTCCTCGACGGAGAGATCGAGGCCCTGTACACCGACACGGTAGGCAGTCGCCCCACGCCGGCGGACAACGCCGGCGGACCGGAGGACGCGAAGCCGGGTACCCGTGCCGCCGCACCGCTGCGCGACATGGCCCTCGCGCTCGCACCCGGACTGCGCGTCCAGGTCGTCACCGCGGAGGTGCGCCGCCGCATCGGGGCTGCTCTCGCCGTCCCGCCGGAAGAGGTGCCCGAGGACACCCCGCTGATCGCGCTGGGGCTGGAGTCACTGCGTATCGTGGAGCTCCGCTACGGTCTCGGCCGGGACTTCGACACCACGCTCCCCATGGCCGATTTCGTCCGCGGCTGCATCTCCGACGTGGCCTCCCGCATTCTGACCAGCCTGCGCGGCGACGGAGCGGAGGGCATCGCCTGGCCCGAACTCGTCGCCGACCCCGAGCACCGCCACGAACCGTTTCCGCTGACCGAGATTCAGCACGGCTACCTCGTCGGCCGCAGCAGCGCCTACGACCTCGGCGGTTCCTCCATCCACCTCTACACCGAGTACGACTGCCCCGGCTTGGACGTACACCGGCTGCGCAGCGCCCTGAACGCCCTGGTGGAACGGCAGGAGATGCTCCGGGCGGTCGTCTCCTCCGAGGGGCATCAGCGCATCCTCCCCGACGTGGGCGAGGTGCCCGTCACCGAGTACGACCTGCGCGGAGCGCAGCCGGCCGAGCTGGACGGGCACCTGGAACGGGTCCGCGACGAACTGGGTCACCAGATCCTGCCGCTGGACCAGTGGCCGATGTTCGACGTTCGCGTCACCTGGACCGGAGGTGACGGCGATAACCGTGCCCGCGTGCACGTCAGCCTGGACCTGCTCGTCGCCGATGTCGCCAGCGTCCGCCTGTTCTTCCTGGAACTCGGCGACCTGTACGCCGGCCCGGAGGCCGAACTGCCGCCGCTGAACGTGTCCTTCCGCGACTATGTCATCGCCGCACGCGGTCTGCGGGACACCGAGGCGTACGCTCGGTCGAAGGCGTACTGGCAGGACCGCGTCCTCACCCTTCCGCCCAATCCGCAGCTCCCCGTCGCACGCACCGGCCTGCCCCCGGGTGCCCGGCCGGAACGCAGGCGCCGCGTCTCCCGGCTTGACGCCGAACGCTGGGCGCGCGTCAAGGAGCGGGCGAGCCGTCGCGGCATCACGCCGTCAGCCGTCCAGCTCGCCGCCTACGCCACCGTGCTCGGCACGTGGAGCCGCACCAGCCACTTCACCATCGACGTGCCGCTGTTCAACCGGCACCCGCTGCACCCTGACATCGACCTGATCATCGGTGACTTCACCTCCGTCACGCTCCTGGAGGTCGACCTGCGGCCCGGCGGCGGCTTCCTCGCGCTCGCCGACCGCATCCAGCACCAGCTGTGGCGCGACCTGGACCACCGCTTCTTCAGCGGCGTCGAGGTGATGCGCGAGATCGCCCGCGAACGCGGCGTGTCCGCCGACGCCTACGCCGGCATCGTCTTCGCCAGTGCCCGTGAACAGGGCCGTGACCAGGACTTCAGCCAGGGCGACCTCGGAGCCGACTGGCTCGGCGAGACCGTGCACGCCGTGTCGCAGACCCCCCAGGTCCTTCTCGACCACCAGGTGTACGAGGACCGTGGCGCGCTCACCTACAAGTGGGACGCCGTCGAGGCGAAATTCCCGTCCGGGGTCATGGACGACATGTTCGCCGCCTACGACCGCCTCGTGCACGCCCTGGCCGATGACGAGGCGGCCTGGGACGCCGCCACCGCCGACGTCCTGCCCGCCGCGCACCGTGAGATCACCGACCGGGCCAACGACACCGCAGGCGACCTGCCGGACGAACTGCTCTGCACCGCCGTCGTGGAACAGGCCGAGCGGTACCCCGAGCGCATCGCCGTCTTCGCCGGTGGCCGTACCCTCACCTACGGGGAGCTGTACCGGCACGGTTGCCGGCTCGGTCGGCGGCTGCGCGAACTCGGCGCCGCACCCGGATCGTTGGTAGCCGTGGCTCTCGGCAAGAGTGTCGAGCAGATCGTCGCCGTCCTCGCGGTCCACCTCTCGGGCGCCGCCTACGTGCCGCTGGACCCCGACCTGCCGAGGGAACGCCGTGACAAACTGCTCACCCACTCCGGCGCCCGCCTCGTCCTCACCCCGCCCGGAGGTGGTGACGACGGCGACGTGAGCCCCCCCTCGGACGGGGGGACGACCGAGACACCCGTCGACCTCGACGACGTCAGCGGCGACGACTCGCCACTGCCCACCGTGCAGCAGTCGGAAGACCTCGCCTACGTCCTGTACACCTCCGGCTCCACCGGCGAACCCAAGGGCGTCGCACAGTCGCACCGGGCCGTGCTCAACACCATCGTGGATTTCAGCGACCGCTGCGCGCTGACTCACGAGGACCGGGCACTCGCGCTCTCCGCTCTCAGCTTCGACCTCTCTGCCGGCGACATCTTCGCCGTGCTCCGCGCCGGCGGCGCGCTGGTGCTGCCGGAACCCGAGGCGGTCAAGGAGCCCGCCCGCTGGCTGGAGCTGATGGCCGAGCACGGCGTCACCGTCTGGAACTCCGTGCCCGCCCTCATGCGGATGCTGCTGGAACACCTCGGCAACCCGGACTGCGACGGGTCACCCGCCCACCCGGGCCTGTCGATGCTGCGCCTCGTCTGGTTCTCCGGCGACTGGATCCCGCTGGACCTGCCCGGCCGCGTGCACGCGGCCGCTCCGCTCGCCCGGGTCGTCGCCTCCGGCGGCCCCACCGAGACGGCCATCTGGTGCGTGGCCCACGACGTCACCGAGGCAGACCGCGACGTGATCCCGTACGGCCTGCCCATGCGCAACCACACCATCGACATTCTCGACGACCGCATGCAGCCGTGCCCGCTGTGGGTGGCCGGCGAGATGTACATCGGCGGCAGCGGACTCGCCGAGGGCTACTGGCGCGACCCCGAGCGCACCGCCGCGTCCTTCGTCGTGCACCCCCGCACCGGACGGCGCCTCTACCGTTCCGGCGACCTCGGACGGCGTCTCCCGAACGGGGAGGTCGAGATTCTCGGCCGCGAGGACCACCAGGTGAAGATCCGCGGCCACCGGATCGAACTCGGTGAGGTCGAGGCGGCGCTGCTGCACCGCGGCGATGTCCGTGCCGCCGCCGTCACGCCCGTCGGCGACGTAGGGGAGGGTCTCCGCCTCGCGGCCGTCGTCGTCCCCGCACGCGGCGGCCCGGCCGGTGACGCAGCCGGCGTGGAGAGCTCCGACGGCGACCTCCACGACCAGGCCCTGGGCGACGTCATCAGCGACCCGCTGGAACGCCTCGCGTTCAAGGCCGGCCGCCCCGGACTGCGCACCGACCTCGATGGCCACACCCACGCCCTGCCCGCCGCGT
>KI547041.1:351520-352602 GCA_000497405.1 Streptomycetaceae bacterium MP113-05
CCGTCACCGAGCACGCACCCCCGCCACGCCGCAGCCGCCGCACCTACGGCACCCGCCCGCTGCCGCAGGCCACCCTCGGCCACCTGCTGGAACCCCTGTGCGCCGACCACGACTCCGGTGGCGCCCTGCCGCGCCACCGATACGCCTCGGCCGGGGCCCTCTATCCGGTCCAGACGTACCTGCACGTCGGCGAGGGACGCGTCGAGGGCCTGCCCGGCGGCACCTACTACCACGACCCGGACGATCACCGGTTGGTCGAGATCCGGCCCGGCGCCGAACTCGACGCCGGCATCCACGCCCCGGAGAACCGGCAGACCCACCGCGACGCCGCCTTCACCGTTCTACTCGTCGCCCACCCGGGGGCCGTCGAGCCCCTGTACGGCAAGCGGGCGCGCGACTTCACCCTCCTGGAAGCCGGACTGATGACCCAGCTCCTGGACGGGCACGCCACCGCGTGCGGCATCGGGCTCTGCCAGGTCGGCTTCGTCCGGGCGACCGAGCAACTACGCGACGCCCTCGGCCTGGACGACTCCGCCGAGATCCTGCACAGCATGCTCGGCGGTGCCCTCACCGACGAGGACGCGGAGACGTCGGCCGCCGCCCCCGAACCGCTCGCCGACGTGCTGTCCCGGCACCTCGCCGGGGTGCTGCCCGGCTACATGGTCCCCGCGTCCTACGTCGAGGTCTCCGAACTTCCGCTCACCGCCCGGGGCAAGCTCGACCGGGACGCGCTGAGCCGGATCGCCGAGGAGGCCGCCGCAGGCGGCACCGCGGCCGGCCCGGCGGACGGCGGCGCCGAGAACGACACCGAGGCGAAGATCCTCGCCGTCTTCCGCTCGGCCCTCAAGGAGGGCACCCGCTTCACCGTCCGGGACCGCTTCTTCGACATGGGCGCCGACTCCATCGTCGTCGTCCGCATCCACCGTGCCCTGCAGAAGGAACTCGGTCGCGAGTTCCCGCTGATGACGATGTTCGAGCACCCGACCATCCGGAGCCTGGCCGATCACCTGACCGGCGCGAGCGCGAGCCGGGACATCGTTGATGACGCGCTGCAACGGGCCCGCGCCCGTGCCCGGCACCGC
>KI547041.1:352612-354824 GCA_000497405.1 Streptomycetaceae bacterium MP113-05
CGGAGGAGAAGGTGCTCGCCCTGTGCGCCCAGGTCCGCACCCTCGGGTGGATCGACGATTCCACCGCCGCCTGGGCGCCGCCCCTCGCCGCGGCCCGTCGCGGCAGTCTTCCCGCCGGGACGTGGTGCCACCGCGGCGTGATCCTCTGCGATCCGCGCAGCCGCCGCCCCCGGCTGCTGCCCACCGCGGAGCTGTGGGCACGCGCCCGGGCGCTGACCGGCCACGAGCCGTCTGTCCACGGCGCCGCGCCACCCGCCGCACGGCCGGACGGTCCTGGATTCGTCCACCTCGACTTCGGGCAGCCGCACGCCTGCGCCACCGTGCTGGCCGCGCTCAGGCGGGGTGTGCCGTTGCTCGCGATGGCACGCACCGAACGGGTGCTGGTGGACTCGCTGCTGCGGGAGCACCGGCCGGTGTCGGTGGAGGCGCCGGCGGCGGTCCTCACGGCCTGGGGGCCCCTGGCCTTGGCGCCCACCCGGCCCTTCGCCTCGGTGCGGCGCTTCGTCGCCGGCTCCGGACGGCTCGACGTGCCGACGGTGCGGTCCCTGCTCGACGGTTCGTCCGCGCCCGACCCGGTGTTCGTGCAGCGGGAGGCCTCCGCGCCGCACGAACACCGCCGGACGGCTACGGAGTACGGGTCGGCTTGAGGAAGTAGGCGACCACGGGGTCCCGGTCGCCGCCGGACCGCAGGTGCGCGGTGAACCGGTGCTCGTGCACGCGGTGCGCGAAGTTCCAGGTCAGTGACACGCTGTCGGCCAGCGCGACGGCCGTGTGGTACCAGCCCGCCGGGATGAAGATGGCGTCGCCGGGCGCGAGCACCTCGTCGAGAGTGGGTACCGCCTCCTTCCACCGGGGGAAGCGGGCCTCGTCCGGCGCGTCCAGGTCGACCACGCCCTCTCCGTCGGACAGCAGCGCGCCCTGGTCCGGGGCGTACATGACGAACCGCTTGCGGCCGGTGACCTGGCACAGGCAGGCGTCGCTCGCCCACGGATCGACGTGCAGCCTGGTGCGCCCGCCCCGGCCGCACACGAACAGGCCGCGGGCCGGGAACGGGTCGCGCGCGGCGTCCACCGGGCCGGCCGCGGGCGGGAACACGTAGTCCGTGCGCGGCAGCCAGGTCGGCATCGTCCATTCGTCGGCGAGCTCGGTGAACGCCTCGTCCGCCTCCATCATCTGCTCGTCGCTCTGCCGGGTGAACCAGCGCAGGTAGGGCGGCACGCCCTCCACCGCCGAACCGGTGTACTCGTCGACGTACTCGGCGAACGTGGCGATCTGCTCCAGCGCGAAGAGCGTGTCGAAAAGTGTCACCTCGTGGTTCCCGAACCGCTGGGCCAGATCCTCCAACGGCCACGGTGGAGGCTTCCGCCAACCAGCGAGGGCACCGCGCACCACGACCGGGCGCCCCGGTACGAGGTGGTCGGACAGGAACTCCTCCGCATCCAGCGACTCGACGACGTGGGAATGGGACATGGCACGCCTCCGTCCGGTTTCCGGGCAGGCCGGGTGTGGGCTCGGCGGGATGCCGAGCGGGTTCCGCCGGCCGTTTCCGCGAGCCCGCCCGTGGCAGCGTAGGAGCGGCCGTGGCCCGGCGCCGTGGCCCGGCAGCCGGTCACTTCTCCCTGCTCGTCGGGTGACCGGACCGGGCCGTGCCCGCGGTACCCGACCGGGCACCGCGGGCGACCGTCCGGTCGGCGACTGTGCCGCCCGCCCGCCGACGCTACGGTTTCCGCGGCGCGGTGACGGCCCCGCCACACCCGCATTCGAGAGGTGGCCGGGATCATGAACGGCAGGGGACGGACCTGGGCGTTCGCGGCACTGTGTGCCGCCCAGTTCATGTCGATGCTCGACCTCACGGTGGTCAACCTCGCGCTGCCCAGCATCCGCCGGGACTTCGACGTCGGCGTGTCCGAACTCCAGTGGATCGTCGGCTCCTACGTCCTCGCCTTCGCCTGCCTGCTGCTGACCGGCGGTTCGCTCGGCGACCGGTTCGGCCGCAAGCGCGTCTTCCTGACCGGGCTGGCCGTCTTCACCGCCGGTTCGCTGCTGAGCGGGGCGGCGTCCACCTTCGTCGCGCTCGTAGCGGGACGGGTGGGTCAGGGCGTCGGGGCGGCGTTGTTCGTCCCCGCGACGCTCGCCATCCTCACTCGGCTCTACCCAGAACCGGGCGAGCGGGCACGGGCCATCGGGCTCTGGGCCGGGATCTCGGCGGGGG
>KI547041.1:355243-371472 GCA_000497405.1 Streptomycetaceae bacterium MP113-05
CGCCCTGCCCCTCGGGCCCGTGCTCGGCGGCGTCCTGGTGGACCGGTTCGGCTGGCCCAGCGTGTTCCTGCTCAACGGCCCCGTCGGAGCTGCCGCACTGGCCGTCTCCTGGCGGGCGCTGGCTGAAACGCCCTTGGTCCGGCGTTCCTTCGACCTGCCCGGCCAGCTCCTCGGCATCGGCTGGCTCGGTTGCCTGACGTACGCCCTGATCGAGGCCGAACAGGTGGGCTGGTCGTCGCTGCGCACCACGGTCCTGCTCGGTGCCGCGGCGGTGCTGCTGCTCGCGTTCCTCGCCGCCGAGCACCGCGCCGCCCAGCCGATGCTGCCCCTCGGCCTCTTCCGCAACCGGCGCTTCGCCGCGTGCAACGGAGTCCTCTTCACGGGCGCGTTCGGACTCCTCAGCTCGTTCCTCTTCCTGTCCCTCTTCCTGCAACAGGTGCAGGAGTACCCGCCGTTCCAGGCCGGCCTGCGGATGCTGCCGCTGCTGTTGCCGGCCGCGGCCGCCGCACCATTGGCCGGGCGGCTCGCCGCACGCTTCGGCCCGGCCCTGCCCATGGCCGTCGGGCAGACGGCGACCGGGACCGCCCTGCTGGCACTCACCGCAGTCGGCGCTGACACGCCCTACACCCTGTGGGCGTTCACGCTGGTGCCGCTGGGAGCCGGGGTTGGCATGACCATGACGCCCACTAATGCGGCGCTCATGGGCAGCGTTCCGCCGGAGAAGGCCGGCATCGCCTCGGCCACCTCGATGGTGAGCCAGCAGGTCGGCAACGTCCTCGGCGTGGCTGTCATCGGTGCCGTCGTCGCCACCGGCTTCTCCGCCGCACTCGCCGAACGCGCCGCCGGTCTCGACCTGGCCCCGGCGATCACCCGGCAGCTCGTCCACGACGCCGTGGAGGGCAGCCTCGGCACCGGCTCGTCGGACGGCGGCGCACGCGGCGAGGCCGTCGACGACTCCTTCACCGAGGGCGTCCACTGGGGGTTCGCCGTGAGCGGCGCCGCCTATCTGACGGGCGCCGCCCTCACCGTGACGTTCGTCGCGGAGCGCCGGCGGGCGCGCCCGCGCCGGGAGCAGCTCGCGGTGAAGTGAGGTCCCGCCGGGTCGTCGACCCGTCTCCGGGCCTTCTCTCCACTCTCTCCACGATCCCTGACGCCGCGTCGCTTCTGTCACCGCGCCGGGAAGCGCACGCCTGCAACCATCCCCTCCACCCCTGCACACCCTGCGCGCCGGCCGG
Source organism: Streptomycetaceae bacterium MP113-05 (assembly GCA_000497405.1). Lineage (GTDB taxonomy): Bacteria > Actinomycetota > Actinomycetes > Streptomycetales > Streptomycetaceae > Streptomyces. The sequence continues at coordinate 356,479 of KI547041.1, forward strand.
TCACTCCCTCGGTGCCCGATCGGCCACTCCGCCGGTGCCACGGCAGCCACGGCCGCCGTACCACCTCGCCCGGCGCGCGAACGGACGGGCCGAAGGGGGTGCGACCGCCGTCCGCCGTCTCGGCATCCTCACCGTTGTGGCAGACCCCTCCCACCCCTTGAGGCGACCATGAAGAACCGGACCATGCTCAAGTCCAAGATCCACCGCGCCAACGTCACCCAGGCCGACCTGCACTACGTCGGCTCGCTCACGATCGACACGGACCTCATGAAGGCGGCGGACCTGCTGCCCGGCGAACAGGTTCACGTCGTCGACATCGACAATGGCGCTCGCCTGGAGACGTATGTCATCGAGGGCGAGGCGGGCAGCGGCGTCATCGGCATCAACGGAGCCGCAGCTCGTCTGGTGCACACCGGAGATCTCGTCATCATCATCAGCTACGCGCAGGTCGCCGACGACGACCTGGACGGCCACCGGCCGCAGGTCGTCTTCGTCGACGGAGAGAACCGGCAGGTCGGCACCGGCCACGACCCGGCGCAGCCCCAGCCGGAGGGCGACCTGTCCGCCGGCCACGCCCCGACGGGCACCACCATCTGACCGCCTCAGCCGTTCCCGGCTCGCCCGGGCACCGCCCGGCCCCGACGAACCCAGCACCGAATGCCCGCGACGCACGCGTACACACCAGGAGGAGCCCCGGCATGACCCCCCAGCAGTACAGCGCTCCCCAGGATCCGGTCGACGACGCGGGCGACATCGCTGTCATCGGCATCGCCTGCCGTTTCCCAGGAGCCCGTGATGCGGGCCGGTTCTGGCACAACCTGCGCAACGGCGAGGAAGCCGTCACCTTCTACGACGAGGCCGAACTGCGCGAAAGCGGCGTGCCGGCCGAACTCCTCGCCGACCCCGCGTACGTGCGTGCCGCGTCCGTCCTCGAGGACCCCGAGCTGTTCGACGCCGGGTTCTTCCGCTACAACGCCCGCGACGCGGCCATGATCGACCCGCAGCAGCGCATCCTGCTGGAGACGGCGCACGCCGCCCTGGAAGACGCCGCGTGCGTGCCTGCCACGTTCCCCGGCTCGATCGGCGTCTACGCCGGCAGCAGCCTCTCCACCTACCTGATCTCCCACCTGCTGACCACCGGTCCCGGCTTCGCCGACATCGCGGACGCCACCGAACTGCTCACCACCAACGACAAGGACTACCTCGCCAGCCGCATCAGCTACGGCCTGGACCTGGACGGCCCGGCCGTGTCGGTGCAGACCGCGTGCTCGTCCTCGCTGGTAGGCGTCCACCTGGCCGTGCAGGGCCTGCTCGGCCACGAGTGCGACGTCGCCGTCGCCGGCGGCGCGTCCGTACGGCTGCCGCAGGGGCTCGGCTACCTGCACCGACAGGGCATGATCTTCTCCGCCGACGGTCACACCCGGTCCTTCGACGTCGCCGGCAGCGGCACCATGTTCGGCAGCGGCGTCGGGGCCGTCGTGCTCAAGCGGCTGGCCGACGCGCTCGCCGACGGGGACCGCGTCGACGCCGTCATCAAGGGCTCCGCCGTCACCAACGACGGTTCCGCGAAGGTCGGTTTCACCGCTCCCGGTGTGGACGGCCAGGCCCGCGCCATCGCCGGCGCCCTCGGAGTGGGCGGCATCGAACCGCACACCGTGAGCGCGATCGAGGGGCACGGCACCGCCACACCCATCGGCGACCCCATCGAGGTCACCGCCCTCAACCGTGTCTACGGCCGTGGCCCCGCCACCGCCGGTGGCTGCGCACTCAGCTCGGTGAAGTCCAACGTCGGCCACCTTGCGGAGGCCGCCGGCGTGGCCGGACTCATCAAGGCCGTCCTCCAGCTCCGCCACCGCGAACTGGCACCGAGCCTCCACTTCGACAAGCCGAACCCAGAATTGGGCCTGGAGCGCACGCCGTTCCGCGTCGTCACCGAGCTGGAGGAGTGGAAGACGGACGCGACTCCGCGCCGCATCGGTGTCAGTTCCTTCGGCATGGGCGGCACCAACGCACACGTCGTCCTGGAGGAAGGACCCGCGCCCGCGCCCTCCCGGCCTTTCACCCGCGACCTGTTCCTGCTACCGCTGTCCGCACGCACGCCCACCGCCCTGGACTCCGCGACCGACGCTCTCGCCACCGCGCTGGGTGACCCCGCCGCCCACGACCTCGCGGCCACTGCGAGCACTCTGCAACAGGGCCGCACCCCGCACGGCCACCGCCGGCTGGTCGTCGTCCGCGACGCCGACGAGGCCCGTGAAGCGCTGCGCACCCGGGACGCCGACAAGGTCGCGACTCACCGTGCCGCCGACGATCCCCGCGTGGTGTTCATGTTCCCCGGCCAGGGCAGCCAGTACCCCGGCATGGGGCGGCGCCTCTACGAGTGCGAACCCGTCTTCCGGGAGCACTTCGACACCTGCGCCGACCTGCTGGCCCCCGAGATAGGCCTCGACCTTCGGGAAATCGTTCACCCGGCCGACGACGCGGACCCCGAGGAGGCGGCAGCCCGGCTGCGTCGCACCGACCTCGCCCAGCCCGCGCTCTTCGCCCTCGGCCATGCCCTGACCGGACTGCTCGACAGCGTAGGCGTCATTCCCGACGCCATGGTCGGGCACAGCGTCGGCGAGATCCTGGCGGCCTGCCGCTCCGGCGTGCTCACCCTGCAGGAGGCGCTGCGCCTGGTCGCCGTACGCGGGCGGCTGATGCAGCGACTTCAGCCCGGCGGCATGCTCTCCGTGCCGCTGACCGAGGACGAGGTGCGCCGCCGGCTGCCCGACGGGCTGTCCCTCGCTGCGGTCAACGCCCCCGAACTCTGCGTGGTCTCCGGCCCTGACGAGCAGATTCGCGACATGGCCGAGACCCTCGCCGGCGACGGCATCCCCAGCCGCCCGCTGCACACCTCGCACGCCTTCCACTCCGCCATGGTCGAACCCGCCCTGGCCGATTTCCGCACCGCGCTGGCCGACCTCGACCTCCGGATCCCCGGCATCCCCTACGTCACCAACCTCACCGGCACCTGGGTGACCCCGGAACAGGCACAGGACCCCGAGCACTGGGCCCGCCACATCCGCGAACCCGTCCGCTTCGGCGACGGTGTCGATCTGCTCACGGAGTGCGGCCCCACCGTACTCGTGGAGATCGGCCCAGGCTCCACCCTGTGCTCGCTGACACGGGAGGCAGCCCGCGGGCGGGGCGCGACCACCGTTCAGCTGCTGCCCGGGCCGGGAGAGGAGCACGACGACGCGCTCCGGTTCACGGAAGGCCTGGGCCGCCTCTGGCTGGCCGGCGCCGCACTCGACTGGGACCTCGTCCAGGGCGGCACCGCCCGCCGTACCGCCCTGCCCACCTACCCCTTCGAACGGCGCCGCTACTGGATCGACGCCCCCGCCCCCGGGGTCGTCCCGCCCGGGCCCGGCGGATACCGGATGCAGGTCCCCGACGGCGACCCGGCGGACGCGCAGGACGTGCCGGCGGCCGACGGCACGTGCGACCCCCGGCCCGCCCTCACCAACGAATACGTCGAACCGCGCGACGACCGCGAGCGCCAGATCGCCGCGATCTGGCGCGAACTCCTCGGCGTCGCGCCCGTCGGCGCGCACGACAACTTCATGGCGCTCGGTGGTCACTCACTGCTCGCCGCCCGCGTCGTCGAACGCATCAAGGCCGCGCTCGGCACCGAGGTCAGGCTCGCCGACCTGCTCGCCGAGCCCACCGTCGCCGGAGTCGCCGCCCTCCTCGCCGGCGGCACACCGGAGGCCGACGCTTCCGTCGGCGACGCCGAAACCGCCGGGAAGCGCCTGCCCGCCGCCACACCCGACCCGGACCGGCTCCACGACCCGTTCCCGCTGTCGGAGATGCAGCAGGCACAGTGGATCGGACGACTGGACAGCTTCCAGGGCGGCAACATCGCCGCACACGTGTACTGGGAGGTCGAGGTCGACCACGGCGTCGACCTGGAACGGCTGGAGGCGTCCTGGCAGCGTGTCGTCGACCGGCACGACATGCTGCGCGCCGTCATCGACCCCGACGGCACCCAGCGCATCCTCCCCGACACCGGTCCCTACACCTTCGCCCGGCTCGACCTGCGGCAGTCGGGCACCGAGGACGCCGAACGGCGGTTGACCGAACTGCGCGACCTCCTCTCCCACGAGGTCAGGCCCGCCGACCGGTGGCCCCTCTTCGACGTCCGGGCCACCCTGCTGCCCGGCGAGCGCACGCGCCTCCACCTCAGCTTCGACCTGCTCATCGCCGACATCGGCAGCATCCGCCTGCTGGTGCGGGACTGGCGCCGCTACTACCAGGAGCGCGTGGACGAGATCCGGCCGCTGCGCATCAGCTATCGCGACTACGTCCTCGCCTCCGAGCGCCTCCGCGACACCGCGCTCTACACACGCTCCCTGGAGTACTGGCGCGACAGGGTCGCCGAGCTGCCGCCCGGCCCCGCTCTGCCCCTGGCGCTCAACCCCGGGTCGCTCACCGAACCCGACTTCACCGCCCGCGACGCCCAGATCCCCGCCGAGCGGTGGCAGGCATTCCGCAACCGGGCCGCCGCCGCGGGTGTCACGCCCTCCGCCGCGCTGCTCGCCGCCTACGCGGCGGCGCTGGGCACCTGGTCCCGCGCCGCCCGCTTCAGCCTCAACGTCACCGTCATCAACCGGCTCCAGGTGCACGAGGACGTCCGCGACCTCGTCGGTGAGTTCGCCTCGTTCGACCTGCTGCCCGTCGACCTCTCCACCGGTCAGAGCTTCGGTGAACTCGCCACCGCACTGCAGCGGCAGAGCTGGGAGGACCTGGAGTACCGCTACCTGAACGGTGTGGAGATCCTTCGCGAGATGGCCCGGCTGCGCGGCGGCACCAGCGGCTCGGTGATGCCCGTGGTCTTCACCAGCACCCTGGTGCAGGAGAACGAGGCCGAGGACGCCTCCATGTTCGGCTGGCTCGGCTCGATGCTGCACGAGATCGCGCAGACCCCGCAGGTCTGGCTCGACTTCGCGGTCATGGAGAACGCCGACGGGGTGCAGCTCAGCTGGCACTGGCTGCGTCGCCTCTTTCCCGAAGGCGTCGTCGACGCCGTCTTCGACTCCTTCCACCACCTCGTCGACCGCCTCGCCGGTTCCGACGAGGCCTGGGGCGCCGCTGCCCGCTGCCCGCTGCCGACCGCTCAGCGCGAGCTGATCGAGCAGGCCAACGCCACCGGCGGACCGCTGACCGACGGCTTCCTCTACTCCGCGCTGATGGCCCGCGCCGAGGAGGACCCCGACCGCGTCGCGATCATCGCCCATGACGGCGAGCTGACGTACGGACGGCTCCGTACCCACGCCTGTGCCCTCGCGCACCGCTTGCGCGGCCTCGGCGCGGGGCCCGGCCGGCTCGTCTCCGTCGCCCTGGAGAAAGGATGCGAGCAGATCGTCGCCGCCCTCGCCGTGCAACTCGCCGGCGGCGCCTACCTGCCGATCGACCCCGGCCTGCCACCGGAACGGCAGGACCACCTGTGCGCACGCGGCGAGGTGCGGCTCGTCCTGACCCCCGCCGACGGCACGGACCGCATATGGCCCGGCGGTGCCCGCGTGGTGCCGGTCGACCTCACCGCCGATCCGGAGGGCCCCGGCGCCGACGGCACCCCGCCGGAACCGGTCCAGGTGCCCGACGACCTCGCCTACGTGATCTTCACCTCCGGTTCGACCGGGGAGCCCAAGGGCGTCATGCTCTCCCACCGGGCGGCGCTGAACACCCTGGAGGACATCAACGAACGCTTCCGCGTCGGCCCCCGGGACGCCGTCCTCGGCCTGTCCTCACTCAGCTTCGACCTGTCCGTCTACGACGTGTTCGGCGTCCTCGGTGCCGGAGGTCGACTCGTGCTGCCCGGCCCCGGCACCAGCCGCGACCCCGGGCACTGGGACGAACTGGTGCACCGGCACCGCGTCACGCTGTGGAACAGCGTGCCCGCACTGCTGCGGATGTACGTCGAACACCTCGCCGGCCGCCCTGCCGCCGAGGAGATCGGCACCGAGCCGCGCGACAACCCCCTCCGGTTGGCGCTGATGTCCGGCGACTGGATACCCGTCGACCTGGCGGCACGCCTGCGCCAGGTCGCCCCGGAGACACGCCCGATCAGCCTCGGCGGTGCCACCGAGGCCGCGGTGTGGTCCATCTGGCACCCCATCGACCCCGACGACACCGACCGCGAGTCCGTCCCCTACGGCACTCCGCTGCGCAACCAGAGTTTCCACGTCCTCAACGACCGGATGGATCCGTGCCCCGTCTGGACCACGGGTGAGCTCTACATCGGAGGCGATGGCCTGGCCCTCGGCTATTGGCGCGACGGGGAACGCACCCGGGCCTCGTTCGTCACCTCGCCGGCCACGGGGGAGCGGTTGTACCGCACCGGCGACCTCGGGCGGCGGCTGCCCGACGGCACCCTGGAGTTCCTCGGCCGGGAGGACTTCCAGGTCAAGGTCGGCGGATTCCGCATCGAACTCGGCGAGATCGAGAACGTACTCACCCGCCACGGCGGCGTACGCGCCGTCCTGGCCGCCGCCCCCGGGGACCGGCACAACCGCCGCCTGGTGGCCTATCTGGTGCCGGAGACCGATCCGGACGCCCGCACCCCCGAGTCCGACGCGGAACTCGTCGACGAGGTCACGGCCCTAGCTGAAGCCTCCTTGCCCGCCTACATGGTGCCCACCGCGCTCCTCGTTCTGGACCGGCTGCCGCTCAGCGCCAACGGCAAGGTCGACCGCTCCGCGCTTCCCGACCCGGCGCGCGCCGCCTCCGGGACCGAGGGCGCCGCGGCGGGTCCGGTGGCGGTCAAGCTCGCGGGAATCGTCGCCGAGGTGGTCGGCGTTCCCGGCATCGGTCCGCACGACAACTTCTTCTCCGTCGGCGGCAACTCCATCATGGGCGTGCAGATCGTCTCCCGCGCAAACGCCGAGGGCCTCGATTTCACGGCCGCCGACCTCTTCCAGCACGAGACGCTCGGCGAACTCGCCGCCGTCCTCGAGGCACGGGGTGCGGTCGTCACCGGCGAAGCGCAGATCACGCCTCCGACCCGGCACCAGCGCAGGCTGCTCGCATCCTCGGCACCCGGCACCCCTGCAGCCGCACACCGGGCCGAGCTCCTGGTGGCACCGGACGTGGGTGCCGAACACCTGGAGACCGCGCTCGCAGCCGTGGCCGGCCGCCACACCGCACTGCACCAACGGCTCGCAGCCCCCGACGGCACAGGCGGCTTCGTACGGTCCGCCGACGACACCACCGTTCCCGTGCCGCAGATCGACCTCACCGCGCTGCCCGGGGAACGCAGGCTGCGCGCCTTCCACGGCATGGTCGAGGAGATGCGCCAGGAGCTGTGCCCCTACCGCGGTCCCGTCACCAAGGCAGCGCTGTTCGAACTCGGCGACCACGGTCGCCGCATGGTCTGGCTGGTGCACGCGTACCTGGTGGACGGCGCCTCCTGGCAGGTGCTGCTCGGCGACCTCGGCCGGGCAGCCCGAGCGGTGCGGCGCGGAGCGGAACCCGCACTCCCCGCCCCCGACGAACAGCAGGCCCGCGCACTGACCGCCCTCGCCACCGAACCCCCCGCGGACGAGCACCCGCCGACCGCACCGGAGACCACGGAGGAGGGCGGTGAACTGCTCGACCTCACCGAAGCGGGCACCTCGCGTGCCCTGCACACCGCCCTCACCGAGGAGGAGACGGCAGACCTGCTGAACGGCGTGGCGAACACCTACCGGCTCTCACCCGCCAGGACCGCGGCCGCAGCCCTCGCCCTCGCCCTCCGCTCGACCGGCCACCGACAGGCGCTGCGCTGCGACGTGGAGGACGACCTGCGGGCCTCGGAAGAGGAGGACAGCCGCGAACGGCTCCCCGCCGGCAGCTTCAGCACGCTTCTGACGGCACACCTCCCCGCCGGCACCCCCGCCGCGGACACCGCGGCGGACGAACCGGAGAACCAGGAGGACGTCGAGGCCGACGCACTCCTGCGTGCCGTGAAGCACCTGCGCGACGGCTCCCCACCCGCGGCGGACGGGCCGACGACGCAGATCCTGGTGCGCCACCTGGGCGCACTCGACCTCGTGCCGGACGGGCCGCTCGAACTCGCCGGGCCACCGCGCCTGGACGCCTCCGGCCACCCCGTCCTCCTCGACACCCGCCTGGAGGCCGGGCGACTCCACACCACGCTGACCTGCCGCGCCGACGAGGCCGCCGCCCGGCGGCTCGCCGACCTGAACGACGCCCTCCCCGGTGCTTTCCGGCGGATCGCCGCACGCTGCCGCGACACCGGCACCGCGGTCCTCGCCCCCGGCGACTTCCCGCTCGCGGACCTGGACCAGGACACCCTCACCGCCTTCCTCGGCGCCTTCGCAGGTGACGCCGGTGAGGACGGAAACGCCGGCGCGCAGGTGGAGGACATCGCACACCCGGCCAACGGAGCGCGGCCGAACCGACACGCCGAGGAGACCCGATGAAGCCCGAGAACCTCCAGGACGTCTTCGAACTGACCCCCGTCCAGGAGGGCATGCTCTTCCACAGCCTGTTCACCCCGGAGTCGGGTGTCTACGTGGAGCAGCTCTCCTTCACCCTTCGCGGCCCTCTCGACCCGGACGCGTTCCACCAGGCGTGGCAGGATCTCGCTGCCCGGCACCCGATCCTGCGGACCGGATTCCACTGGGAGGAGGTCGGCAGGTCCCTGCAGGCCGTGCACCGCCGCGTCGAGGTGCCCGTGCGGCACCACGACTGGCGCGGCCTGCCCGCCGCCGAACGGGAGGGACGCTACGAGGCGTTCCGGGCCGAGCAGCGCAGCCTCGGTTTCGACCTGCGTCGGCCGCCGCTGATGCGCCTCGCCCTGATCCGGCTCGAGGACGAACTTCATCGGTTCTTCTGGAGCTTCCCCCATCTGGTCATGGACGGCTGGTCGTTCGGACTGGTGCTCCAGGAGTTTGCAGCAGCCTATGCCGCGCGGTGCGCGGGACAGGTGCCGCAGCTGCCGGGAGCCCGCCCGTACCGGGACTACGTCGCCTGGTGGAAGCGCCGCGACACCGGCCGCGCCGAGGAGTTCTGGCGCCGGGAACTGGCCGGCGCCGCCCCTCGGCGGCTGGAGACCGGGCCCGGGGCGCCCGACGACGGTGGCCCCACGCACGCGTTCGTCCCGGACCGCCACCTCGGCTCGCTCGTCCGGGAACTGGACGGCCTCGCCCGCGAGAACCGGCTCACCCTCAACACCCTCGTGCAGGGAGCCTGGCTGCTGCTGCTCGGCCGCTACACCGGGAGCGACGACGTGGTGAGCGGCGCCACCTCCACGCACCGGCCCTCCGACCTGCCCGGCGCGGAGACCATCGTCGGCCCGATGATCACCACCACCCCGGTGCGGGCCCGCATCGACCCCGCCGAGCGGTTGCTGCCCTGGCTCCACCGCCTCCAGGACTCCATGACCGAGGCCCGCGAGCACGCCGACGTGCCCCTGCACCTCTTCCCCCGCTGGGCCGGACTGCCCGGCGGAACCCAGCTGTTCGAAACCGACCTGGCGTTCGAGAACACTCCCGCACCCGAGATGGCCCTGCACCGGTTGGAGGTCACCGACTTCGCCTACGACGGTCGGCCCCACTACCCGCTGACCATGGTCGTCTTCCCTCAGGAGGACCTGCCGCCCCGGCTCGTGCACGACCGGCGCCGCTTCCCGGCGCCCGTCGCCGAACGCCTCCTCGGCCACTTCCAGCACCTCCTCGGCGGCATGGCCGACGACCCCGGTCGCAGCCTCGGCGACATCGAGCCGTACACGCCGGCCGAACGCGTACGGCTGCTGGACGGCGCCCACCAGCCGGAACCCGTGGACGGCGACGACTTGCTGCACAACGTGTTCGCCCGGCAGGCGGCCCGCACCCCGGACACGGTGGCCGTGGTGTGCGGAACCGAGACCGCCACCTACCGGCAGCTGGACGAACGCGCCAACCGGATCGCCCGGCACCTCACCGGCCTCGGTGTCGGGCCCGAACAGCGCGTCGGCCTCTGCCTGGAGCGGTCCGTCGACATGGTGGCCACCGTCCTCGGCGTGCTGAAGAGCGGCGCCGCCTACGTGCCGCTCGATCTTGCCCAGCCCGCCTCGCGCATGGCGTACGTGCTCGCCGACTCCGGCGCCGCGCTGCTCGTCACGCACGACGCCGCCGCCGACCGGGCGCCCGCGTTCGACGGCACCCTGGTGCACCTGGAGAAGGAGGCCCGCGCTCTCGCCGCACGGGAACCGACGCCCCCGGACTCCGGCGTCACACCCGGGAACCTCGCCTACGTCATCTACACCTCCGGCTCCACCGGCCGACCCAAGGGCGTCGAGGTGCCGCATTCCAACGTGGTGCGTCTGGTGCGCGGTGCCGGGAGGCTTCTGGACACCGGGGCAGCGGACGTGTGGAGCATGTGCCACTCCTACGCCTTCGACGTCTCCGTGTACGAGATGTGGGGCGCCTTCGCCGACGGCGCCCGCCTGGTCGTCGTCCCCCGGGACACCGTGCGCGCCGCCGACGCGCTGCACGAACTCCTCGCCGAGGAGGGCGTCACCGTCCTCAGCCAGACCCCGTCGGCCTTCCGCCCGTACGCGCGACACGCGCTGGAGACGGAGGACAAGCAGCCGCCGTTGCGGTACGTGCTCTTCGCCGGCGAGTACCTCGACGTTCCCGCCCTGTCGCCCTGGTTCGAACATTTCGGCGACGACGAACCGCAGCTGGTCAATCTGTACGGCATCACCGAGGTGACCGTGCACGCCACGTTCCACCGGGTCACCCGCGGCGACGCCGAGTCGGGAGTGCGCAGCAACATCGGGCGTCCGCTGCCCGACCTCACACTGCGGCTCCTCGACTCCCGGCTGCGGCCCGTGCCGCAGGGCGTGGCGGGCGAGATCCACGTCTCCGGACCCGGTGTCGCCCGCGGATACCGCAACCTGACCGAGCTGACCGAGCAGCGGTTCCTGCCCGACCCGTTCGCCGGCGGCGACGCCCGGATGTACCGGTCCGGCGACCTCGCCCGGCTGCTGGACGACGGGACAACAGAAGTACTCGGCCGCGTCGACGATCAGGTGAAGATCCGCGGCTTCCGGGTGGAACCCGGCGAGATCGCCGAGGTGCTGGCCGGCCACCCCGCGGTGCGCGACGCCGTCGTCGTGCCGCGCGAGCACGGCGAGGGGGACGTGCGACTGGTCGCCTACGCCGTGGTGGTCCCCGAACCCGGGGCGGACGTCCCGCAGCCACCCGCCGGAGAACGGCGACCGTCCGCCCCGGGCGGCACCGAGCTGCTGGAGCTGGCCCGTCGCAGCCTCCCCGAGTACATGGTGCCCTCGTCCGTGGTCCTGCTGGACGCGCTGCCGCTCACCGCCAACGGCAAGGTCGACCGCAGCGCCCTGCCCGCCCCGGGAACCGGCCGCTCGGCGGCGGCCGGCGCCTACGTCGCGCCCCGTGACGACCTGGAACAGCGGATCGCAGAAGTGTGGAGCGAGGTGCTGGAAGTCGAACGGATCGGTGCTTACGACGACTTCTTCGCCCTCGGCGGTCATTCGCTGCTCGCCACCCGCGTCACCGGCCGGCTCAAGTCAGCGCTGCGCCGCGACGTGCGGGTGCGGACCCTCTTCGAACGGCCGGTGCTGGCCGAGTTCGCCCGTGAGCTGCGGGACACCGGCGAGACGCCCGCCGCGCCCGGCGGTCCCGAACTGGTAGCCGTGCCCCGTGCCCCCGGCCGGCCCTCCACCGCCGCCGAAGAAACCCCCGGGAACAACGAGGAGAACTGACGTGACGACGGAGCGGACCGACCCGGCAGCCGCGTCCACGGCACAGGACGAGGCTCCCAGCATCCTGCCCATGTCCTCCGGACAGCAGCGGCTGTGGTTCCTCGCCCAGCTCGACTCCGGCAGCACCGCGGCCTACCTCGGCCACGGCGCCGCCCGCCTGCGCGGACCGCTGGACGAGGGGGCGCTGCAGCGTGCGGCGGACGCACTGGTGCGGCGGCACGAGACGCTGCGCACCTCCTTCGGTCTGGACGGCACCGAACCCGTGCAGTTCGTGCACCCGGCCGGCCGGCTGCCCGTGACGCGACGCGACCTGTCCGCGGCGGACACCCCGGAGGCTGCCCTGCGGGACGTCCTCACCGAGGAGACGTCCACCCCGTTCCGCATCGACGCCACGCCGCTGGCCCGAGTGACCCTGGTCCGGCTCGCCTCTGAGGACCACGTCCTGGTCGTCACCTTCCATCACGGCGTCGGCGACATGTGGTCCGGAGCCGTTTTCGTCCGTGAACTCGCCGTCTGCTACGCGGCCGAGGTCACCGGGAGCGCCGCGGACCTACCCGATCTCCCGGTGCAGTACGGCGACTACGCGGCCTGGCAGCAGCGGCGGCTCGAAGAGGGCGATTTCCTCGGCGACCTCGCCTGGTGGCGCATGGCTCTCGAGGACCTCCCGGTCCTCGAACTCGCCACCGACCTGCCCCGCCCGCCGGTTCAGTCCTTCCGCGGTGCCGTCTGTGACACGACCCTCCCCGCCGGGCTGGTCACCGGACTGGAAGGCCTGGCACGGGCACGCGGCGCCAGCCTCTTCATGGTGCTGCACGCCGCCTACTGCGTCCTGCTCTCCCGCTACTCCGGCCAGCAGGACATCCCGGTGGGCACCTCCGTCGCCGGCCGCGACCGGCCGGAGCTGGAGGACCTCATCGGGATGTTCATCAACACCTTGGTCCTGCGCACCGACCTCACCGGTGACCCCACCTTCGAGGACCTGCTGGACCGCTCCCGAGAGACCTGCCTCGGCGCGTACGCCCATGCCGGTCTCCCCTTCGAGCGACTGGTGGAGGAGCTGAAGCCGGAACGCGACCTCTCCCGCTCGCCGCTCGCACAGGTGTGGCTGATGCTCGGCAACACGCCCTCCGACCAACTGCGCATGGGCGGCTTGGCCGTCGAACCGGTGCCGGTGGACACCGGCACCGCCAAGGTCGACCTGTTCCTCTCCCTGGTTCCCGACGGCGCCGGCGGTCTGCGCGTGGAACTCCAGTACGACACGGCGTTGTTCACGGCAGACACCGCGGACCGGATGCTCGGCCACTTCACCATGCTGCTGCGCGAGGCCGCCGCCGACCCGACACGTCGCCTCTCCGGCTTCCCCGCCCTCCCCGAGCCGGAGGCGGAACTCCTCGGAGTCTGGGGGAGCGGCGACACGGCCGCACCCCGCCGCACCCTGCCGGTGCACCGGATGTTCGAGGAGCAGGCCGCCCGCGCCGGGGGCAGGACAGCCGTCTTCCTCGACGACCACGCACTGAGCTACTGCGAACTCAACACCCGCGCCAACCGCCTCGCCCATCTGCTGCGCCGCCGCGGTGTGCGCCCGAACACCCGTGTCGGCGTCTGCACGGAACGTACCCCCGACCTCCTCGTCGCCCTGCTCGCCGTGCTCAAGTCCGGCGGGGCCTACGTGCCCGTCGACCCCGCCTACCCGGCCGAACGCGTCCGGTTCCTGCTCCGGGACGCGGACGTGACCGTGCTGCTCACCCACCGAGGCGTCGCCACCGCCCTGCCGGACCACGACGCCGACACCGTCTGCCTGGACGCCGACCCGGACCCGGCCGCGGCGGAGCCCGGCCACGACCCGGAACCCGTGGGCGGCCCCGACGATCTCGCGTACATCATCCACACCTCCGGCTCCACGGGCCGCCCCAAGGGTGTGATGATCCCGCACGGGCGGTTGCCCAACTTCCTGGACTGCATGCGGCGTGAACCCGGCCTCGACGAGAACGACATCGTGGCCGCCACCATCACGCACGCCTTCGACATGTCGGTGCTCGACTTCTTCCTGCCGCTCACCACGGGAGCGACGATCGCCCTGGTGCCGCGGGCCGAAGCCGTCGACGGCGAACGTCTCGCCTCCCGCATGACTGCCACCGGCGCCACGTACTGGCAGGCCACCCCCGCCGCATGGCAACTGCTGCTGGACACCGGCTGGCGGGCAGCCCATCCTTTCCGCGGTCTGTGTGGCGCCGAACCCCTCGACCCCTCACTGGCCCGCCGGATGGCCGCCGCAGGTGTGGAGGCCTGGCAGGTCTACGGGCCGACCGAGACGACCGTCTGGGCCAGCTGCCACCGCGTCCACGAGGACGACGCGCCCGTACCACTCGGGCGTCCCCTCACCCACACCCGCTTCCGTGTGCTGAACGGCACCGGCCGGCCCGTCCCGGTCGGTGTCACCGGCGAACTGCACATCAGCGGTCCCGGCGTCGCTCTCGGCTACCACGGACGGCCGGACCTGACCGACGAGCACTTCCTGCCGGACCCCGACCGGCCGGGCGCTCGCACGTACCGCACCGGCGACCTGGTGCGGTACCGCGGCGACGGCCGCCTGGAGTTCGTCGGACGCGCAGATTCCCAGGTCAAGATCCGCGGCTTCCGCGTTGAACTCGGCGAGATCACCGCCGTGCTGCGCGAACACCCGGAGGTCCGCGCGGCCGTCGTCGTACTCCGTGAGGACACCCCCGGAGACCGGCGGCTCGTCGGCTACGCCGAACCCGTCACCATGCCGGAGGACCCCGGCACCCTCGCCACCGCGTTGCGCGACTTCGTCCGCGGCCGCCTCCCGGAGTACATGGTGCCCGCCGCCGTCGCCGTGCTGCCCGCGCTGCCTCGCACCCCCAACGGCAAAGTGGACCGCCGGGCGCTGCCCGACCTCGACGGCACCACCCGCCACCGGACGCACGACTCCGCCGAACCCCGCACGGACACCGAACGGCACGTCGCCGGACTCTGGGCAGAGGTCCTCAAGCTCGACGCTGTGACGGCCGACGACGACTTCTTCGACCTCGGAGGGCACTCACTCCTCGCCGGCCGCGTCGTCGCCAGGCTCGGCAAGCACCTCGGCCTGAAGATCCCTGTCCGCACTCTGTTCGACCACCCCACGGTCACGGCTTTCGCCGCCCGGCTCGACGAAACCGCGGACACCGCCCCACAACCGTCCAGCACACCGCCGGGGCCCGCGGCGCCGG
>KI547041.1:371482-377168 GCA_000497405.1 Streptomycetaceae bacterium MP113-05
GCCCCGGACGCCTCCGCCGGCGGCGGGCCCCTTCCGCTGCCCCGGACCGCCGAGCCGGACGGTCCGGCACCCGGCCACATCCTGCTGCCCGCATCCCCCGGCCAGTCCCGTCTGTGGTTCCTGCACCGCCTCGACCCCGGCAGCGCCTCTGCCTACCTGATGTCCGGCCAGGTCGAACTCCACGGTTCCGTCGACGAGGCCGCCCTGCAACGAGCGTTCGACCGGCTCGTCGAACGCCACGAAAGCCTCCGCACCGCCCTGGTCGAGGTCGACGGCGAACCCCGTCAGGCCGTCGCACCGCACGCCACCGTCTCCCTGGACCGCACCGACCTGCGGGCCCTGCCCGAGACCGAACGCGAGGACGAGGCCGAACGCCTGTTGCGCACGGCGGCCACCAGTCCCTTCGACCTCGCCCGGCCGCCGCTCCTGCGCCTCACCCTGCTGCGCACCGGTGAGGACCGCCGCGTCCTCTCCCTCGTCCTCCACCACGCCGTCTGCGACCGCTGGTCCGTCGCGGTCATCGTCCGCGAGCTCGTCACCGTCTACGAGGCCCTGACCGACGGCCGGGAGCCGGACCTGCCACCGCTGCCCGTCCAGTACGCCGACTACGCCGCCTGGCAGCGGACACAGCTCGACACTCCGGAGACGCAGGCGCAACTCGCCCACTGGCGCGGGCGGCTGAACGACCTGCCCGTCGCCGACCTGCCCACCGACCACCCCCGCCCGCCGGTGCAGTCCTTCCGCGGCGCCGTCCGCACCCGCATCCTCCCCGGCGACGTGGTACGCACCCTGGAAGAGCTGGGCCGGCGAGAGGGAGCCACCCTGTTCATGGTTCTCCTCGCCGCCTACTACGTGCTGCTCCAGCGGTACTGCGGCCGTCGCGACCTTGCCGTCGGCTCGCCCGTCGCCGGGCGCAGCCGACCCGAACTCGAAGGCCTCGTCGGCTTCTTCGTCGACAACCTGGTGCTGCGCACCGACCTGTCCTCGGACCCGTCCTTCACCGAACTCCTCGCCCGCGTCCGCGAGACGTGCCTGGACGCCTACGCCCACTCCGACGTGCCGTTCGAACGCCTGGTGGAGGAGACGGGAGCCGCCCGGGACCTCTCCCGTACCCCGCTGTTCCAGACGGTGTTCTCCTTCGGCAACGTCGAGGTCCCCCAGACCAGGATGGGAGCCGCTCGGGTACGTCCGTTCGACGTCGACGCCGGCACGTCCAAGTTCGACCTCGTGCTGGAGATCGTGCCGCGTGACGGCGGCTGGCGCGCCGCGCTGGAGTACAACACCGACCTGTTCGAACCACGCACCGCCGACCGCCTCATCGACCACTTCGTCGCCCTCCTGGAAGCGGCCGCCGCCGACCCGGAGCGCACCCTGTCCGCCCTTCCCGCGCTCACCGACGGCGACGCCCGCGCGCTGGAGCGGTGGCACCGCGGCGAGAGCCGCCCCGTCCCGGACGCCACGGCACACGGCCTCTTCGAGCAGCGGGCCCGGCTGACCCCCGACGCCGTCGCGCTGAGCTGCGCCGACGGCACGACCGTCGGCTACGCCGAACTCGACGCCCGCGCCGACCGACTGGCACGGCACCTGCGTACGCTCGGAGTCGGCCGCGGCACCCTCGTCGCCCTGTGCACCGGGCGCTCGCCGGACACCTACACCGGCATCCTCGGCGTCCTCAAGGCCGGTGGCGCGTACGTGCCCGTCGACCCCTACTACCCGGCCGACCGCATCCGGCACATGCTCACCGACTGTGCCGCCCCCGTCGTTCTCACGCACAGCGACCTGGTGAAGAGCCTCCCCGCGGACGGCGCCACCACCGTCCTCCTCGACCGGCCCCTCCCGGCGCCCTGCCAGTCCGAGGGCGCACCGGCGCGGGGAGAGAGCGACGCACCGGCCGCCGGACCGGACGACCTTGCGTACGTCATCTACACCTCCGGCACCACCGGCCACCCCAAGGGCACGATGATCACCCACCGGTCGGTCGCAGACCTGCATCTGACCCGCGACCTCACTGGGATCGGACCCGGCGACACCCTGCTCGCCTTCGCCTCCACCAGCTTCGACGCCTCCGTGTGGGAATGGGTCACCGCGCTGCTCGGCGGCGCGACTCTGGCCGTGCCGGCCGCCGACACCACCCTCGCCGGCGAGGAACTGGCTGCCACCGTACGGGCGCACCGCGCGACGGCCGCCCTCCTCCCGCCGTCCCTGCTGGCCCTGCTCGACCCGCGCGACATGCCCACGCTGCGCACGGTGGTCTCCGGCGGCGAGGACTGCCCAGCCTCCGTCGCCGCACGCTGGTCGGACCGTGTGCGGTTGGTCAACGCCTACGGCCCCACCGAGATCACCGTGTACGCCACACTCTCCGGGAGCCTCACCGGCGACCGGCACCCGCCCATCGGCCGCCCCGTGCCCAACGCCGTCCTCGACGTCCTGGACCCCGACGGACGCCCGGTACCGGTCGGTGTACCCGGTGAACTGCACGTCGGCGGCCCCGGCGTCGCCCTCGGCTACCTCGGTCGGCCCGACCTGACGGCCGAGCGCTTCGCCACCGACCCGGACCGGCCCGGAAACCGCCGATACCGGACCGGCGACCTGGTCCGCTGGCTACCGGACGGCCAGCTGGAGTACCTCGGCCGCCTCGACGACCAGGTCAAGGTTCGCGGCTTCCGTGTCGAACCGGGAGAGCCCGAGGCCGTCCTGCGCACCCACCCCGCCGTGCGGGACGCCGTGGTGCTGCTCCGCGAGGACGTACCGGGCGACCCCCGTCTCACCGCCTACGTCCGTACCGACGACCCGGACGGAGGCCCCTGGGACGTCCTCACCGGCGAACTCCTCACCCTGCTGCGTGACCGACTCCCCGGCTACATGGTTCCCGCGCACCTGGTCGCCCTCACCGACTTCCCGCGCACCCCCAGTGGCAAGACCGACCGTGCCGCGCTGCGGCGCCCCGACGCCGTTCGCCCCGCGGCGGACGCGCCGCCCGCCCAGCCCGCCACGCCTGCCGAAGAACGTGCCATCGCCCTGTTCGCCCAGGTGCTCGGCACCGAACGGGTAGGCGTTCACGATGACTTCTTCCGGCTCGGCGGCAACTCCCTGACCGCCACCCGGCTGCACGCCCTCGTGCGGGACACCTGGCCCGATGCCCGGGTCCCGCTCCGGCTGCTCTTCGAACAGGCCACCCCGCACGCGCTGGCACGTGCCGTGACCCCGGCGGAAGCCGGCGGCACGGCCGCCGACGCCGACGATGCCGACACCCGTCCGCTCGCCGACGTCACCCTGGACCCGGACGTCCGGGCGGATCGGCCCTGGCAGTGGCGCCGCGATCCGCAGGCCGTCCTCCTCACTGGCGCTACCGGCTTCCTCGGGGCCTTCCTCCTCGACGCCCTGCTGGACACCACCAGCGCCGACATCGTCTGCCTGGTGCGCGCCGGCACCCCCGAGGAGGCCCGCGCCCGGCTGGTCCGCCACCTCCGCGGCCTGCGGTTGTGGGACCGCTGGGACGGGACCACCCGGGACCGGGTACGGGCCCTGCCCGGCGACCTGTCCACACCGGACCTCGGCCTCGGCCCGGAGGGCTTCCAGCGCCTTGCCCACGAGGTGCAGGAGATCCATCACTGTGGCGCCGCGGTCAATTTCGCCAAGCCCTACACCGCCCTGCGCGACACCAACGTCGGCGGCACCCAGGAGATCCTGCGGCTCGCGTGCACCGGCCCGGTCAAGGCCGTCCACCACATCTCGACGCTGTCCGTGTTCACCCTCCGTCGCGCGGGCGACCCGCCGGCCCGCGAGGACGAACTCCCCGTGGATCCGCCGCCCGCGGAGAACGGCTACAACCAGAGCAAGTGGGTGGCCGAGCAGATCGTCGGACTCGCCCGGGACCGGGGTGTCCCCGTCTCCGTGTACCGGCCCGGACGCATCGCCGGCGACACCGTCGGCGGAGTGTGGCGTGCGGACGACGTGTTCACCCACGTCCTCCGTGCCTGCGCCGTCGTCGGCTCCGTGCCCACGCTGGACTTCCACACGGACATCGTGCCCGTCGACCACATCGCCCGTGTGGTGAGCAGCATCGCCCGCCAGAAGGAACACCTCGGCGCGACATACCAGTTCGGAGGCACTCGACGGCTCACCTTCGACACCGTGCACGCCGCCCTCCGGCGGGCCGGCCACCCCGTCCGCCGCGACTCCTTCGACGACTGGTACCAGGCCTGCCGCGACCACGCCGAACAGCACCCCGACAGCGACCTGGGCCCCACCCTGTCGCTGTTCGGCAAGCGCGTCGAGGACGACCGGCAGGGCCTGCGTGAACCCGTCTTCGACACCTCGAACACACGGCGGGCCACCGGCGGGCTCAGGCCCCCGACCGTGGACGTCCCCCTGCTGACCCGCTTCGTGAAGGAGCTGACCACGACCGGCTTCCTGCCGCCGCCCCCCGTGGCGGGCGCAACCGAAGCCTGACCCTCCTGGAAAGGCAACGACATGAACGCGAAACCCACAGTACTCGTCGCCGGAGCGGGCATCGGAGGCCTCACAGCGGCACTCGCCGTCCGGCGGCAGGGGTTCCCGGTCACCGTCCTCGAACGCCGCACCAGCCTGCGCATCGAGACCAGCGGCACCGGCGTGACCATCTGGAGCAACGCGACCAGCGCCCTCGCCGCCCTCGGGCTGCGGGACCAGGTCCTCCGAGCAGGCGTCCCGATCCGGCAGTCCCGCCTGGTCACCGAACACGACGTTCCGGTCATCCACACCCCGGTACAGGACTACACCGCTCCCGGCAGTACCCCCGGAGTCACCATCGCCCGCGGTGAACTGGCCCGCGTCCTCACCGAAGCCTGCGAGAGCGCCGGAGTGGAGATCCGCTTCTCCGCCAACATCACCGAGCACCGCACCGACGGCGACCGCGTCACCGTCCGCCTGGACGACGGCACGGACGTGCGGGGCGGAGTCCTTGTCGGTGCCGACGGCCTCCGCTCCCGCACCGCCGCCCGCATCCTCCCGGACACCGAACCCGTCTATACGGGCGTCACCACCTACCGCGGCGTCAGCGACACCGACTGCGGCGTCCCGCCCGGGACCGTGCACCTCTTCCAGGGCCGGCACGGAGTCAACGGCGGCGCCTGGCACATCGGGGGCGGCCGGGTGACCTGGACCGTCGGCCACCCCGCTCCGTCCGGCGGGCAGGACGCCCCCGGCGAGCGGCGCGCCCGCATCCTCGAGCTCGTCGGCGGCTTCCAGGGGCCGCCGCAGTGCCTGGTGCGCAACACCCCCGAGGACCGGCTGCTGCGCACCGACCTCTATTACTGCGACTGGTACGACACGTGGGGGGAAGGTCCCGTCACCCTCCTCGGCGACGCCGCGCACGCCGTGACCACGGTCCTCGGCCAGGGAGCCTGCCAGGCCATCGAGGACGCGGTGGTGCTCGGCGACGAACTCGGCGCCGCCGCCGGAGACACCGTCTCGGCGCTCCGCACCTACGAGCGGGTCCGCCGTGAACGTGTCCGCTCCGTCCGCGACACCATCTTCAAGGTCGCCTCCGCGCCCCGGGTCGACAACCGCCTGCTACGGCCCCTCTTCCTCCGCCTCACCCGCTACTTCGCCACCCGCAACCAGGAGGCCATGTGGCGCGGCCTGCAACAGCCGCCCCACCTGCGCGCGACCCCGGCCCCCGACGTCGTCCGACAGCCCCCCCGTC
>KI547041.1:377178-378966 GCA_000497405.1 Streptomycetaceae bacterium MP113-05
GAGGACCGATGACAACTCCGACCCCCTCCCTCGACCGTGCCCCCCGCCCCCTCACCGACCTGTCGCCCGCTGCCCAGGCGTGGCGCCACAAGGTCCGCGACTTCGCCCGCGACCGCGTCGCGCCCCGGGCCCGCGCCATGGACGAGGCCGGCCGCCTCGACGACGACCTCGTCCGCGAACTCTTCGACCACGGACTGATGGGCATCGAGATCCCCGAGATCTACGGTGGCGGCGACGGCGACCTGTTCGACGTCGTGCTGGCGATCGAGGAACTCGCCCGCGTCGATCCCTCCGTCGCCGTCTTCGTCGACGTGCAGAACGCCCTCGTCGTCAGCGCTCTGCTCCGGCACGGCAGCGGTGACCAGAAGCGTCGCCACCTGCCGCGCCTCGCCGCCGGCATGGCCGGCGCCTATGCCATCTCCGAGGAGAACGCCGGCAGCGACGCGTTCGCCCTCGCCACCCGCGCCGAAGCCGACGGCGACGCCTTCGTCCTCAACGGCCGCAAACGGTGGATCACCAGCGCCGCGGAGGCCGGACTGTTCCTTGTCTTCGCCCGCACCGGCGAACGGCCGTCGGCGTCCTCGCCGCCCGGACTCAGCGCCTTCCTGGTGGACCGGAACACCCCCGGTCTCACCGTCGGCGCTCCGGTGCCCAAGATGGGCATCCGCGCCAGCTCGACCTGCGAGCTCCTCCTTAAGAACGTACGAGTCAGGCGCGCCGACCTCGTCGGCCGGCCGGACGACGGTGGGGTCCTCATGGTGGAGACCCTCGACATCGGCAAACTCGGCATCGCCGCCCAGCTCGTAGGCCTCGCCGACGGAGCCTTGCACCATGCTCTTCGGCACGCCGAGGAGCGCGAGCAGTTCGGCACCCGCGTCTGGGACTTCCAGGGAGTCAGGTTCCCCCTCGCCCGCCTCGCCGCCGAAGTCGAAGCAGCCCGCGTCCTGCTGTACAACACCGCCCGGCTGCTGCAGGGAGACGCACCTCAGCACGAGCGGATCAAGGCCTCCTCCATGGCCAAGTACGTGGCCTCCGTGGTGGCCGAGCGCGTGGCGTCACAGGCCGTGGAGACCCTCGGCGGCGCCGGATTCGCAGGCAACCACCCGGTCGAGAAGCTCTACCGTGATGCCAAGATCGGCGCCATCTACGAGGGCACCTCCAACGTCCAGTTCCAGACCATCGCCTCGCTGCTCTCGTGGCGCGACGGCCCTGCGCAACCGGGCGGGTCGGAACCGTCCGAGGTGGGAAAGGAGTGAGGCCGATGGACCGCAGCACCGCGTCCGCCCCGGAAGGGCCCGCAGCGAGCGGCAGCCGCCCGCTGCAGTTGTTCTGCTTCCCCTACGCCGGCGGCTCCGCCCGCATCTTCGCCGGCTGGGAGGCCGCCATGCCCGCCCATGTGAGGCTGCACGCCGTCGAACCCGCCGGCCGCGGCAGCCGGTTCTGCGAAACCCCGCACGACCGCATCGAGACGCTCACCCAGGACCTGCTGCCGTCACTGCTCGCCGCCCGGGACGCCCCGTACATCCTCTTCGGTCACAGTCTGGGCGCCCTCGTCGCCTTCGAACTGGCCCGCACGATGGAGCAGCGCTTCGGCTGCCCACCGGCCCACCTGTGCGTAGGCGCCTTCCGCGCTCCCCACCTGCGGCGGACCGCCGTACCCGACTACAACCTGCCCGAGGAGCAGTTTCGCGAACGTCTCCGCGCCTTCAACGGCACCCCTGACGCGGTGCTCGCCGACGACTCGCTGATGGAGCTGGTCATTCCCATCCTCCGCGCCGACCTGGCGGG
>KI547041.1:378976-383622 GCA_000497405.1 Streptomycetaceae bacterium MP113-05
GGTCGCCCCCTCAGCTGCCCCATCACCGCCTTCGCCGGCACCGGCGACGAGGAGGTACCCGTCTCTGCCGTGGCCCAGTGGGAACGCCACACCAGTGCCGCCTTCACCCTCAAGATCCTCGACGGCGACCACTTCTTCATCCACCAGCAGGAGCCCGCCCTGCTGGACCACCTCTCCGCCGCCGTGCTCCCTTCGGTGTACCGGGCTTGAGCCCGGAGGTGAAGCGAATCCGAGAACTGTTCCGGCCTCGGCTGTCGGCATGGTGCTGAGGCGGCGCGAGAACACGGCCCGTGCACGCGGAGGATGTGCCGGGTCTCGTCCGAGTGCACCGTCCCGACTTCGTCAGGTGGCGGCCTCGCTGGCGGGGTCGTCGATGATCCCCTCGCGCAGGGCCAGCGCGACTGCGAGGGTCCGGTTCGGGCAGTTCAGCTTCGCGAGCACGTTGGCCACGTGGCGCTTCGCACCGTGGTGCGAGATGCGCAGGGACCGGGCGATCTGCTTGTTGCTGAAGCCACGCGCCAGAACCTGGAGCGTCTCCAGCTCGCGTGCTGTCAGGAAGAACGGCCGTTTCGAACGGTGCGACACACCGCTGCGTATGCGCTCGAGCATCCATTTGGAGAGGGAGGCCGGAACGGGCATGTCGCCGTTCGCCAGTCGGACGAGGGAATCCTCCAAGGACTGTGCCGTGACCTCGTGGACGAGCAGGAAGCCGTCCGCTGGCATCTCCGCGGCGATTGCCAGCTGCTGCTCGTCCGATCCCTCCAGCAGGGAGAGCACCTTGGTCTGCTGCTCGCGCGAGGCAGCGACCAGCTCCATCACCTCGGCGGCCAGGTCGCACGGGCAGATCACCACGTCGGTGCAGGGAAGAGCCAGCCGCACCTCGGCTGCGCCGGCATCGTGGAAGGTCGTCACCCGGGCAACGGAGTCGTTCTCTCTCATCATCGACTCGAGACCGCGCCGCACCATCTCGTGCGGGTGCACCACGCTCACGCTCAGCCCGTCGCCGACTGCCGAGGTCTGCGGCGTCGCCCCCTCGCCGGTCCACAGCGCTGTCCCGGGCCCGCGACCTGCTCGCATCGGCCCAGGCGTTGTGGGTGTTTCCCTGGCCACATCCACCCCGAACTTCCTCTCAGGCTCGACCTGCCTACTCGTCATACATATATCCAGTTCCGTCGAGTCGACCGAGTAGGGCCCTGTCCACGACCTGCCAACACGGTCCGCCATGTGACAGCTTGGTGTCGTTACAGTTTGCTGTCGTGGAAGTAGCCGTTCGGGCACTCCCTCCGGAGGCCTGACGAGAACGAACTCGTCGGTGACACTGACGAGGCCTGCCCGCATCCCGGCGATGTGGCCGAAGCCGTCGCGGAGCAGGAGTTCGCCGACCGGTCAGGGATGACCTGACCGTGATCGCCCATGGCCGCGGCTTCGCCCTGCGTGCCGATCAGGTTCTGGTCATGGGCGGGCCGGCCCGTTGACGAAGGCGGGCAGTCGACGCGGTCGCCCGGCCCCCGGCCGGACTCCGGCAGACGGCGGGCGCATCCACGAGCGCCCCGCCGCCCCCGCGCCTGCGGTGCCGACTGCCCGGCGACCACAGTGCGCCTCGGGGCTGCGGGGCGCAACGGATTTCCTCCCTGGGCGGCGTCAGCCCTCGGGGGGCACTTCGTGCTCACCGATCACATGGGCGCGGCCGATCGTCTTGAACCGCAGGTTGAAGCCGACCACTGCCGGACTCGCGTCGGCGTCCGCACCGAGCTTGTCCGTCTCCACCGCGTACACGGTGAACACATAGCGGTGCGGGCCGTCGCCGGGCGGCGGGTTGGCGCCGCCGAAGTCGCGCGTGCCGTAGTCGTTCCGCACGTGCACCGCACCCCGGGGCAACCCCTTCATCTCGCCGCTGCCGGCGCCGGCGGGAAGCTCCGTGACATCGGCCGGGATGTCGAACACCGCCCAGTGCCAGAATCCGCTGCCGGTGGGTGCGTCGGGATCGAAGCAGGTGACGGCGAAACTCTTCGTCCCGGCGGGGAACCCCTCCCAGCGCAGGTGCGGGGAGAGGTTCCCCGCCGCGTACACCTGATCGGCCTTCAGAGGTCGTCGCTCCGACACGTCGTCACTCCTCACGGTGAACGTCGACACCGGCGGGTGATGGTCGTGGGGGAGCGGACGCCGCTTCTGCTCGGTCACGTAGAGATCCTCCTCATCGAGCGAATCACTGCGTCGGCCAGCCTAACGAGCGGACGAGCCGCAGGCTGACAGCATGGCCGGATGCTACGAAAGTGCTCGGCGGGTGCCCACCGCCCAGTGGGCGACCCGCCGTGACTCCCCTCTACCAGTAGGAAAACCTCACAACGGTGGTGCATCAGTGACCAGCTCCGCACAACTGCCTGAACTGCCCGAGGACGGCCTGAGCGGCATCTTCGACGGCACCGTCCCTCCCGGCGTGTACCGCACCGCGTCTGTGGGCCCGGAAGCCCTCATTCAGGCACAGGCGGAGGGTTGGTACGGCACGGTCGTGGACCTCTCAGGCGTGACGGACCGGAGCGGATTCCTCGCCGGCTGCGCCGCCGCGCTGGAACTCCCAGGTCCGATCGTCGGAGGCTGGGACGCCCTCGCCGACCGCTTCACCGACCTTTCCTGGCTCGGCGCCACGGGCGGCTACCTGATCCTCACCAGCGGCTGGGCGGGATTCCAGTACGCCGCTCCCCGGGACGCGGACAGCGCCGCCGAGGTGCTCGGCGCCGCTGTGGGGTACTGGGCGGTTCGCGAGGCACCGCTGGCCGCTGTCCTGGGCTGAGCACGGCCCCGAGAGCCGGGTGCATGAGGGGGCCGTCCCGCAGGACGCCCCCCTCATGCAGGCACACGGGCCGGGCAGGCCGGCGTGACGGTGCGCGTCAGAACCAGTTGCGCTTCCCGCCGACCTCGGACAGCCACTGGTTGAGGTAGGCCGTCCAGTCCTGCTCCTGGAAGTTCGCCAGGTCCACCGTGAACGCGCGGTAGGAGTCGCCGCCCTCGTTGAACAGACCGGGCCTCTTGTCCATCTCCAGTACGACGTCCATCTCGCGATGGTCTGCGACGAAGCTCAGCTCCACCGCGTTCAGGCCCCGGTACTGCTCGGGGGCGAAGAACTCGATCTCCTGGTAGAAGGGCAGCCGCTGCCGGGTGCCGCGGATGTGGCCGCGCTCCATGTCGGCGCTCTTGAAACGGAAGCCGAGCGATCCGAACGCATCCAGGACGGCCTGCTGGGCGGGCAGCGGGTGCACGTTCACCGGGTCGAGGTCGCCGGAGTCGACTGCCCTGGCGATCTCGAGCTCGGTCACCACACCGATGTGCATGCCGGTCAGGTGGCGGCCCATGAAATTGGTGATCGGCGCCTCCCACGGCACCTCGAGGCTGAAGGGCACGGCGTGCACCGCCCCCGCCTGCACCTCGACGGCCCCGCCCAGCCGCTGCTTGTTGAACTCGATGTTCTGCTTGTACTCGGTGTCCTGGCCCTCGACCTCCACCTGAGCCTGGAAACCGACGGACAGCGCCTCGATCTGCTGCGCGACGGATCCGCCCTGGATCCGCACCTCTCCCTGCACGACGCCGCCCGGAACCACGTTCGGCTCGGTCAGCACCGTGTCGACGGAGGCGCCCCCGGCGCCCATGCTGGCCATCAGCTTCTTGAAGCCCATGCTCATCCTCTCCGGGAACGACCCGTTCCCCCGTGTGTGCGTGTGCCACTCGTCAGGTACGAACGCGACGGAGGAGACGACGGTTCCCTCGGAACCGCGACTCTCCCGTAGTCTCCGCCGCATGACCGACGGCCGCGACGGTACGCCACGTACGAACGGCTCGGACACGCCCCTGCCGCGAACCTTCTTCGACCGCCCGCCACTGGACGTGGCTCCCGACCTGCTGGGGCGCTTTCTGGTGCGGGGTACCGCACGGGGCGACATCACGGTCCGGTTGACCGAGGTGGAGGCGTACGCAGGGGAGACCGACCCCGGCTCGCATGCCTACCGGGGACGCACCCGGCGCAACGCCTCCATGTTCGGGCCGGCCGGGCACGCGTACGTGTACTTCATCTACGGGATGTGGTGGAACCTCAACCTCGTCTGCGGTCGGGACGGGCACGCCGGCGGCGTGCTCCTCCGGGCCGGGGAGATCCTGACGGGCCGCGAGCAGGCCCGCGAACGGCGTCCGGCGGCACGCGACGACGCCGAGCTCGGCAAGGGGCCGGCCCGTCTGGCGACGGCGCTCGGCATAGACAGGGACCTGGACGGGACGGATGTGTGCAGCGGCGAGCAGGGTGCCCCGCTGGGCGTCCGTGCGGGCCGGCCGGTGGGCGCGGCAGCGATCTCGGCCGGCCCGCGGACCGGTGTGGGAGGCGCGGGGGCGGATCACCCCTGGCGGTTCTGGATCACCGGTGACCGTACGGTGAGCCCCTACCGGGCGCACCAACCACGTCGGCGACAGAGGTAACTTGACGGAGCCTCCCCGAAGGCCTAACGTTGACAGAGTCGCTGAAACAAGCGGCCCGTTGCGGCGATTGCCAGATCGCGTAGAACGTGCCCTTGAGCGGCTACACCACTATCTACGACTCCCTGACGGGGCTCATCGGCGTGCCGATAAACCACCGGAAGAAGCTCGATTTTGAGTCGGGCGGG
>KI547042.1:0-6907 GCA_000497405.1 Streptomycetaceae bacterium MP113-05
GCGGCAACCCGAAGGACACTACGCATCGCAGCGGTGCGTGTCAACCGCCCCGGGTGAGCGCCTTCGGGGCGTCAGTCCAGGTCCGTCAGCCGCCCGCTCGCGTCCGGCTGGGCGTCCTCCACACGGCGCAGCAGGCGGGTCAGCAGCTCGCCGAGCACCGCGCGCTCGACGGTGGAGAGGTCCTGGAGCAGCTCCTCCTCGAAGACCGAGGCACTGCGCATGATCTGGAGCCACTTCCCGCGGCCCTGGTCGGTGATGCCGATGATCACGCGGGTGCGGTTCTCCTCGTCCCGCTCACGGGTGACCAGGCCGGCGGCGAGCATGCGGTCGACGCGGTGGGTCATCGCCGCCGCGGTGAGGCCGAGCCGCTTCGCGATGGTGCCGGGCCAGAGCTGGTAGGGCTCCCCCGCCATGACGAGCTCCTTGAGCACCTCCCACTCGGCACTGCCGAGTCCGAGGGTGCCGAGCTGGCGGCTGTAGGCGACGCTCATCCGCCGGTCCAGTCGTGACAGCGCGTTGACGACCTTCTCCACCTGCGGGTCGAGGTCGCGGTACTCGCGCTGGTAGATCGCGATCTGCTCGTCGAGGGTCGGCTGTCTGTCCGGCGGCATGGTGTCGAGTATCGCACGAAACCGGTTAGCCTCGAAGACCTGCGAAGTGTAGTCTTCACCTTCGAACTTTAGCTCTGAAGTATCACGTATCGAAGTCCTGCCGGTCTCCGGCTCCGTGAGGAGCGGCGACGGCGGGCTTCCGGTGACCTGGGGAAGGTGAGTGTGACCCTCGAGACCGGCGCGACCCTGCGCCGCATCCAGCTCGGCAACGCACTGTCGGCGTTCGGCAGCGGCTTCACCGTTCCGTACCTGTTCCTCTATGTGGCACAGGTTCGGGCGCTCGGTTCCGGCGCGGCCGGTGCCGTGCTCGCCGCCTTCGCCGCCGCCGCGCTGCTGGTTCTGCCCCTCGTCGGGCGGGTCATCGATCAGCGCGGGCCGCTGCCGGTGGCGTTGAGCGGTGTGGTCGCGACCTCCGTGGGTGCGCTCGGGGTGGGTGTGTCCACGACCGCCCCGTCCGTCCTGGCGTCCGCTGCCCTGATGGGTGGCGGGATCGCCGTGATCCAGCCCGCACTGGCCACGATGATCGTCTGGTCCTCGACGGCGCTGACCCGGTCGCGCGCCTTCGCCACCCAGTTCCTCCTGCTCAACCTGGGCATGGGCCTGGGCGGCCTGCTCGGTGGGCAGATCGTCGACGAGCACCGTGCTGCGTCGTTCACCCTGCTGTTCTCCATCGAGGCGGTGATGTACCTCGTCCTCGGCGGCGTGCTGTTGACCGTGCGGCTGCCGAAGCCCGGTCGGGCCACGACGTCCGTGCCCGCGCCGGCGGACGGCGCGACGCCCACCGGCGCGGCGGACCGTCCCGACGGCGGATGGCGGCAGATGCTGTCGCACCGGGCGATGCTGCTGCTCTGCGTGATGGGCTTCGTACTGTTCTTCACCTGCTACGGCCAGTTCGAGTCCGGCCTGGCGGCGTACGCGGTCCAGGTCACCGGCATCTCGACCGGCACCCTGGGCGTGGCGCTGTTCGCGAACACCTCGGCGATCGTGGCGGCACAGTTCCTCGTCCTCAGGCTGGCCGAAGGCCGGCGCCGCAGCCGGGTGATCGCCCTGGTGGGCGTCGTGTGGGCGGTGGCGTGGCTGGCCGCCGGCGTCTCGGGACTGGTTCCCTCCGGCCAGGCCGTGGCGACGGGCCTGCTGATATCGACCTACGCCCTGTTCGGGCTCGGCGAGGCGATGCTCTCCCCCACGGTCGCCCCACTGGTGGCGGACCTGGCGCCGACCCGGATGGTCGGGCAGTACAACTCGGCGTTCGCCCTGGTGAAGCAGCTCGGCGTGGCGGTCGGTCCGGCCGTCGGCGGTCTGATGGCCGCGCAGGGCCTGCACGTCGCCTACATCGTCGGGCTGGTCGCCTGCTCGATCGGCGTGTCGGTGCTGGCCCTGTGGATGGGGCGGCATCTCACCGAGGAGCAGGACAACCCGTCGTCCGTCTCCGGCGGCTCCCGCATCGTCCGCAAGGGCGGGCCCGCGCCGGACGACGCGACCGGGGCGTCCTCCTCCCCGCCCGAGAACACCCCAGCCATGGCGCGGACAGCAGGCTGACGCAGTCTGCTGTCGCCGGCTCAGCCTCCTCCGGGCAGCGCGAACTCGCACCAGACGGCCTTGCCGCCGCCGTGGGTGCGGCGCGAGCCCCAGGACGAGGCGACCGTCGCCACGATGGAGATGCCCCGCCCCGCCTCGTCGACCGGATCGGCGCGGCGGCGCCGGGGCAGGTGGTCGTCGGCGTCGGTGACCTCGACGATGAGCCGCCGGTCGGTGCGGCGCATCCGGAGCTTCATCGGAGGGGTGCCGTGCTGCAGCGAGTTGGCGACCAGCTCGCCGGCGGCCAGCACCCCGAGGTCCTGCACCTCGGCGGGGAAGCGCCAGGAGCTGAGCACCCCCGAGGCGAACGCGCGGGCACGCGGCGCGGCTTCTGTGCCGCCGAGGAGGTCCAGGGAGGCGCCGCGGAAGAGTTCCGCGTCGTGTCCGGTGCGTTCGGGATGCTGGAGTACCAGGACGGCGACGTCGTCGTCGTGCTCCGCGGTGATGCGCAGAGCGCGCAGCATCCGGTCGCAGACCACCTGAGGCGAGCCGGTGGCGCCGGCGAACGCCCGCTCAAGGGCGGTGATGCCTTCGTCGATGTCCGCGTCACGCCGCTCGACGAGCCCGTCGGTGTAGAGCAGCGCGGAGGACCCCTCTTCGAGGCTGAGTGAGCCCGAGGTGTGCAGCCAACCGCCGGTGCCCAGCGGGGGGCCCGTCGGATCGCCGGCCGACTGCACCGAACCCTCGGCGTCCCGGACGAGTATCGGCAGATGGCCCGCCGAGGCGTAGTGCAACCGGCCCTCGCTGGGGTCGTGGACGGCGTAGACGCAGGTCGCGATCTGGCTGGCGTCGATCTCGGCGGCCAGACCGTCCAGGAGCTGCAGCACCTCGTGCGGCGGGAGATCGAGCCGCGCGTAGGCCCGTACGGCGGTGCGCAGCTGGCCCATGACGGCGGCGGCCCGCAGGCCGCGGCCCATCACGTCGCCGATGACCACGGCCGTCCGTCCCGCGCCGAGAGTGATGACGTCGTACCAGTCGCCGCCCACCGCGGCGTCGGTGCCGCCGGGCTGGTAGGTCGCGGCGACGCGGAGTTCGTCCGGCTGCTCCAACTCCTGCGGAAGCAGGCTGCGCTGCAGGGTGACGGCCGCCTCTCTCTGGAGGCGTTCGCTGCTGCGGACCCGTTCGGCCGACTCGACCTGGTCGGTGACATCGGTGGCGAAGATGAGGACGCCGCCGTCGTCTGCCGCGGCGATGGGCGTACAGGTGAAGGTGTAGTAGGCGGTGCGTCGCGGGCCGTGTGCGGGGGCGACGCGGCGGGACTTGACGGTGCGCGGCCGGCCGCTGCGCAGCACCTGGTCCATCAGGGGGAGCAGGCCGAGCTCGTCCAGCTCGGGCAGCGCGGTGCGGGCGGGCTCACCCGGGCTCCGCGGCCCGAAGACCTCGGCGTAGGCGTCGTTGACGTAGGCGGTGCGGTGGTCGCGCCCGTGCACGACTGCCACCAGAGCCGGAACCTGCCCCAGCAGGTCGTGCACGGTGAGTGCCTCGATGGCGCCGGGCAGTTCGTGCGCCGAGAGGCTCCGTTTCGAGGTCCGCCGACCGGACTCCGAACGGCCCCGCGCGCCCCGCCCCG
Organism: Streptomycetaceae bacterium MP113-05; assembly: GCA_000497405.1. Classification (GTDB taxonomy): domain Bacteria; phylum Actinomycetota; class Actinomycetes; order Streptomycetales; family Streptomycetaceae; genus Streptomyces. Next base: position 3,760 of record KI547042.1, read on the forward strand.
TGCCGGGACGGCTCGGTTCGGGTCCGCCGGGCTCGGTACGAGCGGCCGGAACGGTGCCGGCGACGCCGGTCTGCGAACCGGACGGCTGCCGCGCTCTCGTGCCCTTGGCTGCTTGGGTGGCGGCTGATCGCCGCTGGGTGCCGGGCAGTCGGGCGCTCCAGCGCGTGAAGTTCACGTCGTCCGATTCCTCGCATGTGTCCTGTGCGTCGCCGCATCGGTGCGATGCGACGCCGGTGTGGTCAGCTCTGTGGCGGCCGGCGCGTGGTCACTGTGCGCCGGTACCGCCTTCACCCATGGTCACACGTCCAGTGTGACCCACCGCACTGACACCTGCGGGACGGCGTGGGCGACCGGCCCGTTCCCCGGTGGTGCGAGCGTTCCGTGCCGGTCAGCTCGCTTCGGGACGGCGTCCGGTGTTCGCCGCGAGCTCGAACTCCGCCCTAGGGTGTTCGAGCGACCCGAGCGAGACGATCTCCCTCTTGAAAAGTCCGGAGAGCGTCCACTCGGCGAGGACCCGGGCCTTCCGGTTGAAGGTCGGGACGCGGCTCAGGTGGTACGCGCGATGCATGAACCAGGCAGGGTAGCCCTTCAGCTTGCGTCCGTACACATGGGCGACCCCCTTGTGCAGGCCGAGGGAGGCGACGGAACCCGCGTACGCGTGCCGGTATTCGGCCACTTCGCCGCCGTCCAGTACGGCGGCGATGTTGTCCGCGAGCAGGCGCGCCTGCCGTACTGCGTGCTGTGCATTGGGGGCGCATTCGGGTGCCCCGCCGGTCCCGTTCACTCCCCGCCCGTCGTCGTTTCCGTTCCGCTCGGCGGCCAGGTCGGGTACGGCCGCGGCGTCGCCGGCCGCCCAGACGTGTTCGGTGCCGTGCACACGGAGTTCCGCGGTGCAGCGCAGCCGACCGCGAGCGGTGAGCGGCAGTCCGGTGGTGCCCAGGATGGGGTGCGGCTTGACCCCGGCGGTCCACACCAGGGTGCGCGCGGGGTGACTGGAACCGTCGCTGAGGACGGCGACCCGCTTCTCGCAGCTCTCCAGGCGGGTCTCCAGCCGCACGTCGATGTTGCGGGTGCGCAGCTCGCGCAGGGCGTACCGGCCCATCTCCTCGCCCACTTCCGGCAGGATCCGGTCGCTGGCCTCGACCAGCAGGAACCGCAGGTCCTCGGGCTTGAGGTTGTGGTAGTAGCGGCAGGCGTAGCGGGCCATGTCCTCAAGCTCGGCGAGCGCCTCGACACCCGCGTAGCCGCCACCGACGAAGACGAACCTGAGCGCGGCGTCCCGGACGTCGGGGTCGCGGGTGGAGGAGGCGATGTCCAGCTGCTCCAGGACGTGGTTGCGCAGCCCGATGGCCTCCTCGACGTTCTTGAAACCGATGCCGTGCTCGGCGAGGCCGGGGACGGGGAGAGTGCGGGAGACGGAACCGGGGGCGAGGACCAGTTCGGTGTAAGACACCTCCAGGGGACCGGCGCCCTCCTCGGCGGTGGCGAGGGTGTCGACGGTGGCGACGCGCTCGGCGTGGTCGATCGTCTTGACCTCGCCGACGATCACCTGGCAGTCGGGCAGCGTCCGCCGCAACGGTACGACGACGTGCCTCGGTGAGATGGAGCCGGCAGCCGCTTCGGGGAGGAACGGCTGATAGGTCATGTACGGCTCGGGGTCGACGACCACGATCTGGACGTCGCCGCGCCGCAGCTGCGGCTTGAGTTTCCGCTGCAGCCGCAGTGCGGTGTACATGCCGACATATCCGCCGCCGACGACGAGAATGCGTACTGGTTCCTTCGTCACTCGTCCATGACGCACCCGGAGGACGCTGTTTGTCCACAGGTCCGCGCAGATCGTGTGACGGGCGGATTGTGCTGTTCCACTTGCTTGGGACATTCGGGTGACACGTGGTTTTCGCAGCTCACCGCAGGTTTCCTGTGGGTGTTTCGCTGTTCCCGAGGGGGTGGTGAAGTTGCTGAACCAGGTGGTGAAAGTGGCGCACGGAAATTGCCTCTTCTCTCTTGACGTGGGCTCAACTATGTTCGTATGCGGACGGGGGCGGCTTCCAGTGCGTTCTCCGTACGCAAGACCACACATGGGGCGGAGGTCTCCGGGGGGAGACGTCATCACCGGGGGACACACATGGCTTTTCAGGGGATTCGAGGCTCTTCTTCACGTACAGCTCCGCTGCGGGTGGACGCGCAGCGGAATCTGGAGCACGTACTGCGAGCGGCACGCGAAGTGTTCGGCGAGCTCGGATACGGCGCCCCGATGGAGGACGTCGCCCGGCGGGCGCGCGTCGGGGTGGGAACGGTGTACCGGCGGTTCCCCAGCAAGGACGTGCTGGTCCGGCGGATCGCGGAGGAGGAGACCGCTCGGCTGACCGAGCAGGCTCGGACCGCCCTGGGCCAGGAGGAGGAACCCTGGTCGGCCCTGGCCCGCTTCCTGCGCACCTCGGCGGCCTCCGGAGCCGGCCGGCTGCTGCCGCCGCGCATACTCCGGTCCGGCGCACCCGATGCCGCGGACGGCTCCTTCGACGCTCATGCACGCGAAGCGGCCCGCTCCGGCGGGGGCCGGACATGGGTGCCGCCGCAGCGGGGGGCCTCAGCTCTCCCCGGACGGACGGGAGGTGCAGGTCTGCCGGACCTGCACCTGGTCGAGGGGCCCCCGGACAACGGGCCGGTGAGCGCCGCGGACGACGGCGAACCGGGCCCGCTCGGCAGGGAGCTGCTGGAGGTCGTGGGCCGGCTGGTGGAGCGGGCCCGGACCGCCGGTGAGCTGCGGGAGGACGTGGCGGTGGGCGACGTGCTGCTGGTGATAGCCACGGCGGCGCCCACGCTGCCGGACGCAGCGCAGCAGGCCGCCGCCTCGACCCGGCTCCTGGACATCCTGCTCGACGGTCTGCGCGCCCGCGCGTAGCCGGTGCGGTGCGCGCGTTCACTCCCAGCCGGTGCACGCGCCGGGCGGTGCAGGTCCGCGCGGGAAGGCCTGCGCGTCGGCGCCGCCCCACACTCCCCGGAAGGGTGAACTGTCGCTCTCCGGGGCCACTTCGGGCCTTCCCGCTGTGCCAGGCTGTGCCGGATCACCACGGTTCGCGAGGTCACAGAGGTGCGGGGGCGTGCAGGATGGGCGTGGAGGGGAGCGGGCGGCCGTCCGCCGGCGGTG
>KI547042.1:8530-10988 GCA_000497405.1 Streptomycetaceae bacterium MP113-05
CCGCCGGATGCCCTGCCCGTACGGTGACCACCGCCGCGTCCAGCAGCACGTGCGCCACCAGCCGCTCGGGGGCGGCCCCGCCCTCGGCCCGGCGCAGTGCGTGCAGCACCTCGCGCACGGCCTGCTCCGGCCGGCCCTCCACCGCGGTGATCCGCGCACCGAGCGAACCGATCGCGACGGCCAGCACGTCCGGTGGCGAGCCTTCACAGGCGAACCGGCTCGTACGTTCCCACAGTTCACGGGCCTGCCCGGCGTCTCCACGTTCCAGGGCGAGCACGGTCCGCACCATCGAGGCGTACGTCCGGGCGTCCGCGACGCCCAGCCGCTCGCCCTCCTCCTCGGCGCGCAGCGTCAGCTTCTCGGCCCGGTCGCTGTCCCCCTGCCGGTACCAGGTCTCGGCGATGCGGGCGAGCAGGAACGGCGTCTCCATGAACGCGCCGAGTTCCCGCGCGTACCGCAGAGCGGTCTCGAACTCGGCACGTGCCCGCTCGTACCGTCCCCGCCCCGTCTCGATCTCGGCCCGCAGTCCGCAGACCTGGCCGAGCAGCCAGCGGTCGCCGGTCGATGCGGACAGCGCGTCGATCTCGGTCAGGTCGGCGGCGGCGAGGTCGAACCCGCCGGGGGTGTCGACACGCAGGTGCGCACGGAAGAGCAGCACCACAGCCAGCTCCCAGGGCCCGCCCATCGCACGGCAGTTGGCTGCGCTGACGTCCATCAGCGGTAGCACGGCCTGCGCGCCGCCCTCCAGGTAGGCGGAGAAGGACCACAGCAGTCCGGGAAAGCGCACGCTCTGCGGGGTGGGCCGACGGAAGGTCTCCAGCAGTTCGCGGGCGACCCGATGGAACTCCTCGTCGAGCCGCTGCTCCCGGGTGTACTGCTCGTGCACCAGGAAGTAGCGCAGCAACTGGAACTCCCGGTGCACGAACTCCGGCGGCTCGTCCCCGGCCGCGCACTCGGCGGGCGGGAGCGCCAGCACCCGGTCCGCCCACGCGGCGCCCTCGTCACGGTAGTTGCGCAGCCACCAGAACCAGCCCATGGCGCGCGCCAGGACCGTCGCCGTGCGGGCGTCGCCACCCGGGCGGGTGGCGCGGTGCAGCACGGCGCGGATGTTGTCCAGATCGGCCTCCACCCGCGGCAGCCAGGTCAGTTGTTCACCGGACCGCAGCCGGGGCTCGGCGGCGGTGACGAACCGCAGGATCTGCCGGGTGTGCCGGGCCGCAGCTCGGGCTCGTTCCGCCGGGTGCTCGGCCGCGCGCTCGTCGGCGTATTCGTGGATGGTCTCCAGCATGCGGTAGCGCACCCCGGTGTGCGCCACGGACGACGGACGATCGGCGATCAGGATGGACTTGTCCACGAGTGCGGCGAGGACGTCGAGGACCGCTCCCTCCGGTACGTACACGTCACCGTCACCGTCGCGCTCGCGCCCGCGCCCGTCCGTTTCGCCGCCGGGACCGCCGTCCGAGCAGACGTACTCCGCGGCGGAGAGGGTGCAGCCGCCGGAGAAGACGGAGATCCGCCGGAGCACCGTCCTCTCGCGTGCGTCCAGCAGGTCCCACGACCAGTCGACGACGGCGCGGAGCGTCTGCTGGCGTGGCAGCACCGTACGGCTGCCGCTGGTCAGCAGCCGGAACCTGTCGTCCAGCCGGTCGGCGATCTGCCGCGGGGTCAGGGACCTCAGACGGGCCGCCGCCAACTCGATGGCCAGCGGCAGCCCGTCGAGCCGGCGGCAGATCTCCTCCACCGCGGCCCGGTCCTGCGCGGACGCGTCCGGCGTGAACTCCGGCCGTACGTCCGCCCCGCGTTCGGCGAAGAGCCGGTGTGCGGGCGCGGGCGGCAGCGGTTCGACCGGCCGCACGGTCTCACCCGGGACACCCAGCGGTTCCCGGCTGGTGGCCAGCACGGTCAGGCCGGGGCAGTGCGCGAGCAGCGTCTCGGCGAGGGTGGCTGCGGCGCCGATGACGTGTTCGCAGTTGTCGAGCACGAGGAGCAGGCGGCGGTGCGCGCAGTGTTCGAGGAGCCGGGCGGTGGCGTCGGCGGGCTGCGCGTCGTGTCCGGCGGCGGCGCGGGTGCCTTCCAGGGTGCCGGCGAAGAGGGTGGTCTCCCGCCGTCCGAGTGCGCTGAGCACCGCGCCGGGCACGGCGTCGGGCTGGTCGAGCGGTGCGAGTTCGACGAGCCAGGCACCGTCCGGATAGGGATCGTCCGGATGGGGACCGGTCCGCCTGGCGTCGGGCGTACGGTCGCCGTGCACCGGGCGCAGCGCGTCGGCCGCGGACCGCTCGGCCAGCCGGGTCTTGCCGGACCCTCCGGGTCCGCTCAGGGTGACCAGCCGGGAACGCCGCAGGTCGGCGCCGAGGGTGTCGAGGTCGGACTCGCGGCCGACGAAGCTGGTGAGACGGGCGCGGAGGTTGCCGTGCGGCGGCCGGGGCCGCCCCGGCCCGGTGTCCGCGCGCGGGCCCAC
>KI547042.1:13718-14307 GCA_000497405.1 Streptomycetaceae bacterium MP113-05
CGGCGACCGGGCGGAGCAGATGGCGACGTCTGCGGTCCAGCAGCAGGTCGGCGAGGCGGGCGGGGTGGGCGTCGAGGACCTGGCGCGCGCCGAGGCCGACGAAGTGGTCGGCACTGCCGGCAGCGAGGCGTCTGCGGTGCCGTTCGGCAGCGACCAGGGCCGGTCCGGGTTCGTCGGTGAGCGGCCCGCCGTCCAGGTCGGCGTACGGCAGACACTCCTCGCCGCCGGTGACGACGACGTGGTGCAGCCGGGGGTTCTCGGCGAGCAGGCGGGCGCGTTCGATCTCGGCCTCGCGGCCCTCGGCTGCACCGGCGGCGGTGAGGTCGTTGAAGGTGACGGCGAGCAGGCGTTCCCCTGCGGCGGCGGTGCCGCTGCCGTGGACGGTGCCGGGCATGCCGGGGAGCCCGGCGGCGAGCAGGGCGAGGGTCGTGGAGGCGGGGCCACCGGAGAGGTCGGAGCCGATGCCGGCGGCGATACCGGCGCCGGGGCTGCCGCGGGCGGCGCGACGTTCGGCGGGCCCCATGCCCGGTACGGGGCCGGGGTCGGGAGGGTTCGGGGGCGCGAAGTCGGGTTGCCAGGCGTGGCGGGG
>KI547042.1:15392-17919 GCA_000497405.1 Streptomycetaceae bacterium MP113-05
GGCCCAGGGCGCGTGGAAGACGGGCCGCGCCCCGGCGAGATCGGCGGGCACGGTGGTGCGGCGCCCGATGCGGGCGACGGCGGTGTAGCTGCCGGGCCAGGCCGTGAGATGGCGCAGCGCGCCGCCGCGCGCCGAGTACAGGCCGACGCGCAGTTCCTCGTCGGTGGCGCCGCAACTGCCCAGGACGGCGAGCCGGTTACCGGCGTCACCGTGCACGATGCGGACCTCGTCGGGTCTCCAGTCGCCGACCGCCCACAGCGGGTCGGTCTCGTCCGGTCCGCCCCACAGCAGCTGCCCGCCGACGGGGCGTACCGTTTCGCCACTCACCTCGCCGGGCACGCCTGCGAGTCCGGGGAACGTCCCGGCCGGCCCGTGGGCAGCGCCACGGGCCCGTCTCCCGTACGCGTCCGCCGCACCCCCGGGGCGCACCGGGGCGCTGTTCCAGCCCACCAACCAACGCATGGCCGCCCGCCTCCGCCCCTAGGTCCACCAAGCTCGAACAGGTCCGCAGGCTGCCAACGTTCGTGGATACGGCGCTGCGGCCGGTCGCTGTTGCGACCATGCTGCCACGCCTCGGATGCATCGGAGGCGGATAAAGGGCGCACGTTTGCGTGATGTGCCCCGCCTCGCGCTCCGGCCGGTCCCGTCCGGAGTGGTGGGCGCGCCGGGGGCAGAAGGTGGAATATGCCGGAGGATTCGACCAGTGGCATTTCGGCCAGGTTGTGGGTCCGGGAGGCACCCACCGCCTCCCGGACCTCGCCGCCGCCCGCGGGGAATGGGGTCGGCGGCCTCCCCGGCCCGCCGGTACAGATCGGCGGGCCGACCCACGCGGGCCCCATGGAAGCGCTTCCGGACCCACCGCCCAAGGCGCACGGACGGGCGCACGGCCACACCGCGGGAGCACGTTCCACCGGCATGCCGGACACCGTGCGCCACGGGCACGAATCCGCCAACCGCCGTCATTCCCCTTAACGGTAGGGATCCGGCGAACTACGGTGGGTGCAGTACTTTCCCGCGCCGCGGCGTGGCGGGGGCTCCCCGGCCCGTCCGGCGAAGCGGTCGGCGTGTGCGGGGAGTTCCGCTTGCGCCGGAGCCGCGGCCGTCGCTTCGTCAGGGGTGCGCGCATGTCCAGGGACCCACGCGGGCCGAACGAGAGGCTCGGCACCGTACTCACCCTCGCCGGTATCAGCAACGCAGGCCTCGCGCGCAGGGTCAACGACCTCGGTGCGAAAAGAGGCCTGACCCTCCGCTACGACAAGACGTCGGTGGCGCGCTGGGTCTCCAAAGGCATGGTCCCGCAGGGAGCAGCGCCGCACCTCATCGCCGCCGCGATAAGCAGCAAACTGGGCCGACCGGTGCCGCTGCACGAGATCGGGCTCGCCGTCGTCGACCCTGCTCCCGAGGTGGGCCTCACCTTCCCGCGCAGCGTGCGGCAGGCGGTGAGGTCGGCGACCGACCTGTACCGGCTGGACCTCGGCAACCGTCGCGGCGGGGGCGTCTGGCAGACGCTCGCCGGGTCGTTCGCGGTGAGCGCGTACGCCACCCCCACCTCCCGGTGGCTGATCACCCCGGCGGACAGCTCGGTCGCCCATGACCCCGACGGGCCGGATGCCTCCGGCCGGACCGACGCCCTCAGCCGGACCGGCCGTACCGACGGCGCCGGTGGATCCGCTGCGGCCAGGACGATCCGGGTCGGGCACGCCGACGTGGCCAAACTGCGTGAGGCCGCCGAGGAGGCGCGCCGCTGGGACTCCAAGTACGGCGGCGGCGACTGGCGTTCGTCGATGGTGCCCGAGTGCCTTCGGGTGGACGCAGCGCCGCTGCTGCTGGGCGCCTACTCCGACGAGGTGGGCCGCGCCCTCTTCGGCGCGGCGGCCGAACTCACCCGTCTCGCCGGATGGATGGCGTTCGACACCGGCCAGCAGGAGGCGGCCCAGCGCTACTACATCCAGGCCCTGCGTCTGGCCCGCGCCGCCGCGGACGTGCCGCTCGGCGGTTACGTGCTGGCGTCCATGTCGCTGCAGGCGACGTACCGCGGGTTCGCCGACGAAGGCGTGGACCTCGCGCAGGCCGCCATCGAACGCAACCGGGGCCTGGCCACCGCCCGCACGATGAGTTTCTTCCGCCTCGTCGAGGCGCGGGCGCTGGCCAAGTCCACCGACTGGCAGGCCTGCGAGGCGGCGATCGTCTCCGCCGAGAGCTGGCTGGAACGCGCCCGCAACGGCGACCCGGATCCCTCCTGGCTGGACTTCTACTCCTACGACCGCCTCGCCGCCGACGCCGCCGAGTGCTACAGCGACCTGAACGCCCCGCGCCAGGCCCGCCGCTTCACCGAGAGGGCGCTCTCCCGGCCGACGGAGGAGTTCGCACGCTCGCACGGGTTACGGCTGGTGGTGTCGGCCGTCGCCGAGCTGGAGTCCGGCAACCTGGACGCGGCCTGTGCGGCCGGCACACTCGCCGTCGAGGTCGCGGGCCGCATCTCCTCGGCCCGCACCAACGAGTACGTACGGGACCTGCTGCACCGCCT
>KI547042.1:17929-18815 GCA_000497405.1 Streptomycetaceae bacterium MP113-05
ACCGTACGGCGACGAGCCGCGGGTCGTGGAGCTCCGCGAACGGGCCCGCCCGCTGTGGAAGACACCCGCTTGACGCGGACCGCACGGGCGGGACGCGCAGCGGACGGCGTAGGTGTGGCGGGCCGCGCATCCCGGTAGCCGGGCGGCGGGTGACCGGGCGGCGGGGCGGTCACGGCGACCGGCCGGCCAGGGGCGTCCGGCGGCCCCGGCGACCGGAGTGATCCCCCCGGGACGTCCGGGACGGTGACCTCGATCGTTCGTCGCGGGTATGTATCAACGTCGCCGTGACGGGTCAGGATGACAAGCGTGTCCCCTGATCCTGAACCCACCACGGCCGCCGCCCGGCATGACTGCGACGTCCTGGTCGTCGGCGCCGGCATCGTCGGCCTGTCCACCGCCTACGCCGTCACCCGCGCCGCGCCCGGCACCCGCGTCGTCGTACTGGAGAAGGAGGGCACCCCGGCGCTGCACCAGACGGGACGCAACAGCGGCGTGATCCACAGTGGCGTCTACTACCGCCCCGGTTCGCTCAAGGCCCGCTACGCCACCGAGGGCGCGGCGGAGATGGTGGCGTTCTGCGCCGAGCACGGCGTGCCGCACGAGGTGACCGGCAAGCTGATCGTCGCCGTCGACCGCGGTGAACTTCCCCGGCTGCACGCCCTGGTGCAGCGCGGCCGGGAGAACGGCATCCCAGTGCGGGAGCTGGGCCCCGCGCAGTTGCAGGAGTACGAGCCGCACGTGCGCGGCGTCGCCGCGATCCACGTCGGCACGACCGGGGTGTGCGACTTCACCGGCGTCGCCCGCGCGCTGGGCGGACTCGCCCGGGAGAGGGGCGCGACCGTGCGGTACGGCGCCGAGGTCACGGCGATCGACCGCCGGGGCGGCC
>KI547042.1:18825-19904 GCA_000497405.1 Streptomycetaceae bacterium MP113-05
CCACCCGGCCCGCCACCCGGCTCCCGGCCCAGGCGGACCCCGGGCCGTCGCGCACGCACATGTTCGCGTCCGGGGCCGGCCCCGCCGCGGACCCCGCGGGCTCGCACCACGAGCGGCGCATCCGCAGCTTCCAGCCCCGCCGCAGCCGCGTCACGCACGGCCAGCGCAAGGCACTGGAACGACGCTGGCCCCACTGGGGACTCGACGTCGACGGCCTCTCCCGGCTCGACCTGGACGCCCTCTTCGACACCCTGCCCGACGGTGCGCCGGTCGTCTGCGAGATCGGCTTCGGCATGGGTGAGGCCACGGCCGAGATGGCCGCCGCCGACCCCGGCACCGGCATCCTGGCCGTCGACGTCCACACACCCGGCCAGGGCAACCTGCTGCGCCTCGCCGACCGGGCCGGGCTGTCGAACGTACGGGTCGCCAACGGCGACGCGGTCATCCTGCTGCAGCGGATGCTCGCGCCGGACTCGCTGACCGGACTGCGGGTGTACTTCCCCGACCCCTGGCCGAAGAAGCGGCACCACAAGCGGCGGATCGTCCAGCGCGCGTTCCTCGACCTGGCGGCGGTGCCGCTGCGCAGCGGCGCGCTGGTGCACCTGGCGACGGACTGGGAACCGTACGCCGAGCAGATGCTGGAGGTGCTCACGGAGCATCCGGCGTACGAGAACACCGCCGAGGGCGGCGGCTTCGCCGAGCCCCGGCCACCGGTGCGGCCGACGACCCGCTTCGAGCGACAGGGTCTGGGCAAGGGGCACGCGGTACGGGACCTCCTCTTCCGCCGCGTGTAGTCCGGCGAGCCTCGTCCCGATCCGGCGGCCCTCGTCCCGATCAGGGGCGCGATGGGGGAACGGGCCCACGACGCGGTTACTGTCGAGTCTGTGCAGGAACATCCCGCGAGACCCGACCGGCCCGCGCCGCACGCGCAGGCACGGCCGCACGCGCAGGCACGGCCGCAGGCACCCGCGTACCCGCAGGCGGGCTCCGCCGCGCCCGCGCCCTACACCGCCCCTGCGGACACGGAGTCGCCCCCCGCCTTCCCGGCCATGCCGGCCTCCCCGGCCGAGTGGCGGGGC
>KI547042.1:21230-22231 GCA_000497405.1 Streptomycetaceae bacterium MP113-05
GACTGCTGCTCGCCGTCCTGCCGGTTCCGCTGCTGATCGCGGCCTTCCGCTGGGTCGACGGGGTGGAGCCGACGCCGTGGCACCAGCACGTCTTCGCGTTCGGCTGGGGCGCGTGCGCCGCGACCCTCGTCGCACTCTTCGCGAACACCTTCGCCACGGCCTGGCTGGCCGGCTCGATCGCCGGCTCGACGTCCGAGGCCGACGTGCTGGGCGCCACCGTCGTCGCCCCGGTCGTCGAGGAGGTCGCGAAGGCGACGCCGGTGATCCTGCTGTTCCTCTTCCGGCGGCGGCACTTCACCGGCGTCGTGTCGGGCATCGCCGTCGCGGGCCTCACCGCCGCCGGCTTCGCCTTCACCGAGAACGTGCTCTACCTGGGCCGCGCTTACGGCGGTGACGACACCGGAATGCCGTACGAAGCGGGGCCGTCGGCGACTGCGGCGACGTTCGTGGCCCGCATCCTGATGTCGCCGTTCGCGCACCCGCTGTTCACCGGCCTGACGGGGGTGGCGTTCGGCATCGCCGCCGCGCTACCGCACCGGCGGCGGCGCTGGCGTGCGCCGATCGCGCTCGCGGGCCTGCTCACGGCCGTCCTGCTGCACGCCATCTGGAACGGCGCCGCCTCACAGGCCTCGTTGACCTTCCTCTTCGTCTACGCACTGTTCATGCTGCCCGTGCTGGGCACGCTGGTGTGGCTGGCCGTGTGGTCGCGGCTGGGAGAGTTGCGCACCGTCCGGGACACGCTGCGCACGTACGTCGCGGCGGGCTGGCTGTCCGTGTCCGAGCCGTGGGCGCTGGGCACGCAGCGCGCCCGCGCTCTCGCCCGCAACCTGGCCCGCCAGGGCCGGGGCCCGGACGCCGCGCGCACCGTCGCCGAGTACCAGCACTTCGCGATCTCGCTGGGACTGCTGCGCGCCCGCGCCGAACGCGGCACCGCGGTCCGGGACTTCCACGCCCGAGAGCAGGAACTCCTCCACCACCTGTGGACGCGCCGCGCGACGGCC
>KI547042.1:22241-52682 GCA_000497405.1 Streptomycetaceae bacterium MP113-05
CGGCCGGACCTTCGCGGCCACCCGGCCCGCACAGCGGTCGCCACACCCCCTACCGCCCCCGCTGACCGCCCGCACCGGGTGACGCGACGGGCGCGCCCAGCCGCACCGGGAAGGACCGGAGGTCGTTCTGGGTGAGCACCGGCTGGTTGCGGATCTCCGCCACGGGCACGGCGAGCTCCAGGCCGGGGAAGCGCGCGAACAGGGCCGGGAGGGCGATCGCCGCCTCCAGCCGGGACAGTGCGGCGCCGGGGCAGATGTGCGGGCCGTGCCCGAAGGTCATGTGCCGGGCGGGCGTGGCACGGGTCACGTCGAACGCGTCGGCGTCCGGGCCGTGCTGCTCCGTGTCGCGGCCGATGGCGCGGTAGGAGATCACCACGCCGTCGCCCTCGGGAATGACCTGGTCGCCGACGACGATGTCCTCGGTGGCGAACCGCATCAGCAGGTGCGTGGTCGGGGTGTCCCAGCGCAGCGTCTCCTCGATCACCGTCTCCCAGGTCACCTCGCCGTCCAGCACCATGCGGAGTTGGCCGGGGTGGGTGAGCAGCGCCCGTACGGCGTTGAGGATGAGGCCGATGGTCGTCTCGTGCCCGGCGGCGACCATGGCCTGGAGGTTGCCGGCGACCTCCTCCTCGGTGAGCGGTTCGCCGCCCTCGTCGGCGAGGATCAGCGCACTGGTGAGGTCGTCCCCGGGCTCGGTGGTCTTCTCCCTGACCATGTCGGCGAATATGCCGTCCAGTTCGTCGATGACGGCGAGCCGCTCGTCCTGCGGCGTGAGCATGGAGAAGAACGCCGTGTACAGATCGCGCAGCCGCGGATGCAGGGCGGGGTCGACGCCCATCAGGTGACTGACCACCGACATGGGCAGCGGGTGCGCGAAGACGGCCTTGAGGTCGGTGGTCCGCCCGTCGGCGCCCTGTGCGGCGAGGTCGTCCAACAGGCGGGCGGTGATGTCCTCGATGACCGGCCGGAGTTGCTCCAGCCGCCGGGGGGTGACGGCCTGTGCGGTCTTCGTCCGCAGCCGGCGGTGCTCGGCGCCGTCGACGGTGAACATGGAACGGCCCGCGTCGATCATGCCGATCAGCGGCCACTCGCGGGTGACGACGCCGGTGCGGAAGAGGTTCCAGCGGTTGATGTCCTTGACCAGTCGCTGGTCGGTGAGCAGCCGTCGGGCCTCCGCGTGGTGGGTGACGGTCCACGCCGGGACGCCGAGCAGTTCCATCCGGGTCAGCGGCCCCTCCTCGCGCAGTCGCCGCGTCTCCCCATCCAGGTCGCCGACCATCGGGTCGATCACCAGCGGGCAACGGCCCGTTGTCGGCTCCGCGCCGCTCGCGCCGGTGGGCGACCCGCCCGGAGTCGGGGGCTCGGTCGGCGTCGGCGTCGGCTGGCTGCTCACGGTCTGCCTCCTACGGGCGGTGCGGGCGAGAAGTGGACGGGCAGTTCGGTCATGCCCCGCAGGAACGCGGAGGACCGCCGGGTCAGGGTGTCGGCGGGGACGGAGAGTTCGACGTCCGGCAGCCGGTCCAGCAGCACCTCGATGCCGCTCCGGGCGATGATCTCCGCCATCTCCCGCGCGGGGAACGGGCACTGGAACTCGCCGTGGCTGAAGGAGAAGTGCGCGCTGTTGCCGTTGCGGAAACCATCGGCGGACGCGTACCCGTCGAGGTGCACCTTCGGGTCGAGGTTGGCGCCGGCGAGGCCGAGGAGCAGCATGTCACCGGCACCGATGTGCCGTCCGGCGAGCCAGGTGTCGCGGGCGGCCCACCGTCCGGCGAGGATCTGGGTGGGGGTGTCCTCCCACAGCACCTCGTTCATGGCCTCCGCGACACTGGACCGGCCGCCGGTGAGGGAGGCACCGAACCGGTCGTCGGTGAGCATCAGCCGCACGGAGTTGCCGATCCAGTCGGCGGTGGGCAGGTGGCCGGCGGCGGTGAGCGCCGTCAGGTCGAGGGCGTACTCCTCGTCCGTGAACGCCTGCGGGTCGTCGTGGGCGAGCATGCGGGACGTCACGTCGCTGCCGGGCAGGGCGTGCTTGTCGGCGACCAGCTTGTACATGAGTCCGACGAACTCGCCATAGGCCTCGATCGCTTCCGGGCCGCCGTCGGCAAGGTCGCTCATCGTGCGGGTCAGCGCGGGACCGTCGGCATCAGGGAAGCCGAAGGCTCTGGCCAGCGCCAGCACGGGCAGCGGTTTGGCGTACTCGGCGACCAGCTCGGCCTCGCCGCGCCCGCAGAAGCCGTCGATCAGGCGGTCGGCCAGTTCCTCGCACCAGCCGCGCAACTCGACGTGCCCGACGCCCTCCAGCGCCTGGTTGATCATCCGTAGGTGCCGCCGGTGCTCGTCGCCGACGGTGTAGTAGACGGACGGCATCCGCTGTCCGATCATCGGGCGCAGCGGCCAGTCCTCGGGGATGTTGTCCCACTGGTTCCACAGCCCCGAGTCGCGGGGGAACAGCGACGGGTCGGCGGTCACCTGGTGCAGTTCGCGGTAGCCGACGACCAGCCACGCCGGTACGTCGCCGGGCAGCGTCACCGGCACCACGGGGCCGTGGTCGCGCCGCATCTCGCGGTACAGGTCGGCCGGGTCGGTGTGGAAGCGCGGGCCGCTCAGCGGCACCGCGTCCCCGCCGTCGGTGTTCACACTGCCGGTCACCGGGCAGCCTCCCGGGGCGGTGCCGCCCCCGGGCCGCGCCGTCTGATCGCCCACGTCGTGGTCTCCCCGTCCTGCATACGGTCGCCGGGCCGGACCCGGGTGCGGCAGCGTGCGCCCTCGCGTCCGCCTACCCCTCACGCCCCGTCACCGGTCCCTGCATTCGGTCACCGAACACCCTAGCGACCTCCGAAGCGCGGGTCAGCGCCTTCGCCACAACTCCCGCCGCCTGTAGGAGCGTCCGGGGTTTCCCCCCGACCCCACGCCGCTCCCGCTCCCGCTGGACACCTCGGAGAGCACCGAGGCGTCGAGGTGTCGATTCCGCGCGGAAGCGTTCGTATGGGTGGTGAAGGGTTCCGGCAGCGGAAGCCGGGCCGTGTCGTCGTGCACCGAGGAGATCATCATGAAGCAGTACCTGCTCAGCGTGATGCAGCCGGGCGGCGGGCCTCCGGGGCCGGAGGTCCTGGCCGAGATCGGGGAGCGCCTCGAAGCCTTCCACCAGGAGCTGCGCGAGGCCGGGGCCTGGGTCTTCGCCGGTGGGTTGCAGGCCCCGGCCACCGCCACCGTCGTGCGGCCGACCGACCCGGACGGTGAGGACCTACGGGTGATCGAGGGACCGTACGCCGAGGCGAAGGAGCATCTCGGCGGCCTGTGCATCGTCAGCGCCCCCGACCGGGACACCGCGCTGGGATGGGGCCGCAAGGCCGCCCGGGCGACCACGCTGCCCATCGAGGTCCGCCCCTTCCAGGGCGGCACCGACGACTGACCCGCCGACACGACCGGTCACGGTGGCGGTGCTGCGGGCCCCGGCCGAGGTGAGTGGACGGTGAGCGAAGACGCCGCCCGCCGTCCACCGACCCGCCGTGCGCGCCGTACGTCTCCGCTCAGCCGAGCCAGCCCGCTTCGCGGGCGGCCTGCCAGGCCTGCTCCTCGGCCTGGTCGGCGGCGATGTTGAGCGCCATGTCCCGCCCGTCACCCTGGTTCGCGGCCTTGCCCGCGGCCTTCCACGCCTCCCGGGCGGCCTGGCGGGCGACCAGTTCGGCACCCTTGCGGCCGGTGTCTTTGGTCTCGACGAGCAGTCCGAGCCCGTACACGGCCATCACGGGCTGGGCGGCGCCGCTGAGCACCGCGGCGTGCGCGGACACCTCGCGGGCGAAGTCCGCGGCCTGGAGCGGGTCGTTCGTACGAGCGGCACGCTCGGCGAAGTGCTGGGCGTGGTTCGGCCTTTTGCGCTGCCACTCCTTCGCGGACACACCCCCGGAGGAGTTGCCGAGGATCATGTCGGACCGCTCGGCCGCCCGCGCGGCACGCCTGGCGTGGCACTCGGCAACGACCTGCTTCGCCTCGAACGCCCACAGCTGCTCGTTCATCTCGGCGCAGGTCGCCGTCGGCTGCGTCGAACGCGCGGGCTGTGCCTGCGCCCCCACCTGTACGCCGCCCAGCACGAGCCCTGCCAGCGCCAGCACGACCGCCCCGCGCCCGAAGACCACCTTGCCCATGTCCGCTCGCCTCCACCACTGGTTCGCACCGCCCCGTTCGGGCAGCCGGCCGCCCGGTCGCTCCGGACACCCGCGAAGACTTTCCGGCCCGCCCGGCCCACCCACCAAGCCGCAGCGCCGCCACTCCACCCGTACGGCGCTCCCGAGTGCGCCGAATGCCGCCGGCGCGCCCGCTCGCGTGGCATGTTGCCTCGAGACCGAAGCCGGACCCGGCCGACCGACCGAGGAGAGCGTCGTGAGCAACGAGGATCAGTCGCACGTCCTGCAGCCGATCGGGCGTGTGGAGTCCCCGCTGACGGACCGCGCCTCGGCGCCCAAGCAGGCGGACGAGGGCGCGCCCGGCGCGGTGCTCGCCTTCGACGCCCGCGTGTCCGAAGGGCTGCGCGACCTCCGGGCGGGCACCGATGTGCTGCTGCTGACCTGGTTCGACCGTGCCGACCGCGAGGTGCTCGCCGTGCACCCGCGCGGCGAACCGGCCCGTCCGGAGACCGGCGTGTTCAGCACCCGCTCCCCCGACCGCCCGAACCCGATCGGCCTGCACCAGGTGACGGTGATGTCCGTCGAACCGGACCCACGCGCGGGCACCCGGGTGCACGTGCGTGCCCTGGAGGCGCTGGACGGCACGCCGATCCTGGACGTGAAACCCGTCCTCGTGTGCCGCGCCGACCGCTGACCCTCGCCCGCGCCGGCCCGCCCGCACCGGCCGGCCCGGCTACCGCAGGCCGCCGGGCCCTCCCAGGCTGCCGAGGAGCGCGGACGCCACCAGCACGATGCCCACGATCACCGCGAACACCAGCACCGGCCGCGTCCGCTCACGTATCCGCAGCACCGTCGCCCGGCGGTCCGCAGCGCGGCTCCCGCGCCCGTACTGCCCGTACGCACGCGGCACGCTGCCGGAACGGCGCCCGGCCCCCAGCAGACGCCGCTTCCAGTACACGAGCCGGTAGTAGTGCCTCACCCGCGCGCCCCCTTCGCCCTCGACCACCTACCCACGACCTTACTCTCCGTCACCGACAGTGGCGGCGCCCCGCCCCCACCGGCCGGCTCGCACAGGACGGAGACATCAGGTCCCACGCACCCGCAAGGTGACGTCCGAATTCCGCCAGCGTTCCCGCCCGGGTCACGCTTTTCTCGGTAGGGCACGCGAGGCGTGCCCGAACCCCGGAGGAGAGAAGCAGTGCCGGTCCTTGCCCAGTTCGTCCTGCTCGCCCTGGCCTGGGGCTCGAGCTTCTTGTTCATCAAGATCGGTCTGGACGGCCTGTCCCCGCTGCAGGTGGTGTGGGGGCGCATGGTTCTCGGCGCCGGAGCCCTCTGGCTGACCGCCCTGGTCACCCGCCGCCGGATACCCCGCGATCCGGTGCTGTGGGGTCACCTCACCGTCGTGGCCGTGCTGCTCTGCCTCGTGCCGTTCACGCTCTTCGCCTGGGCGGAGACCCGGATCCCCTCCGGCCTCGCCAGCACGTACAACGCCACCACCCCGCTGATGGCCATGGCGTGGTCGGCGGCGCTCCTGCCGTCCGAACGCCTCACCCGCCACGGCGCCGCCGGCCTGCTGCTCGGCTTCGCCGGCGTGCTCGTGATCGTCGACCCGTTCGGGGCCGACCTCGGCGGGAACCTCACGGCGCAGCTCGCCTGCCTGGCCGCCACCGCCTGCTACGGCGTCGCCTTCGTCCACCTGCGACGCTTCGTCTCACCGCGCGGACTGCCCGCACTCTCCGTCGCCGTCATCCAGGTCACCACGGGTGCTCTCCTGATGCTGGCCGCGACCCCCTTCCTGGCCTCGGCACCGGCAGTGGCTCCGACCCGTCCCGTACTGTTCGCCACCGTCGCCCTCGGTGTCTTCGGCACGGGCCTCGCCTACGTCTGGAACACCAACGTCGTCGCAGCCTGGGGTGCCGCCAACGCCGCCGCCGTCACCTACCTGACACCCGTCGTCGGCGTCACTCTCGGCGTGCTCCTCCTGGACGAACCGGTGGCCTGGACCCAGGTGGCCGGCGCGACCCTGGTCATCGTCGGCATCCTCGCCACCCATCGCCGTCTCCCCGGTCAGCGGCGCCCGAAGCCCGGCGGCGACGAGCCGGTGCACGGTGCGCGGGGGGTCGGTCGTGGCTCCGCCCCGCACGTGCGGTGAGGGCGAACGGACGCCCGGCACCTTCGGCTCGCCACCGTCGTTCCCGTGCGAACGCCCCCTGCGGGCCGGCCGGGAGCCGCTCGGCAGACTGGACGCCCGTAACCGTCCGACCCGCGGAGGCACGCAGCCCATGGCCAGCCAGAAGGAACGCATGCTCGCCGGCGAGCCCTACCTCGCCGAGGATCCCGAGATCGCCGCCGACGCCCAGCGTGCCGCCGAACTCAGCGAAGCGTTCAACAACTCCCCCGCCGCCGACCCCGAAGGCAGGCGGCGGGCCCTCCGCGCACTGGTCGGGGAGGTGGGCGACGACGTCGAGGTCCGCCCGCCGTTCCGCATCGACTACGGCACCTACATCACCCTCGGCGCGCGCACCTTCGTGAACTACGGCTGCGTGTTCGCCGACGTCGCGCGCATCACCGTCGGCGCCGACGTCCAGATCGGGCCGGGCGTGCAGCTCCTCACTCCGACCCACCCCATCGCCCCGGAGCCGCGCCGCGCCAAGTGGGAGGCCGCGGAACCCCTCACGCTCGGCGACAACGTGTGGCTCGGCGGCGGCGTCATCGTCTGCCCCGGCGTGACGATCGGCGAGAACACCGTCGTCGGCGCCGGTGCGGTCGTCACCAAGGACCTGCCGCCCAACGTCGTCGCCGTCGGCAACCCGGCCCGGGTCATCCGCCACATCTGACCGCACGCGGCACGCCACCCCCGGGGCGCTCACGAGCCACGCGCGCCCATCCCGCGCGCCGAGGCGCCGACACGCCGTCACATCCGGCCCACAAGAGAAGATTTCGCGCCAGAGCAGGGGAAACCACCCTCGCAAACCCGCCACCATCGGCTACACACGGCTACGAATAACACCCTCAACGTGACAAGAGGACGGGCCGGATGATGCTGACGATCAACGTGGCGGTGCTGCTCGCTGTCATCGTCGTCCTGCGGCTGCGCAGGCCCACGGAACCCAGGAAGCGATCCGACGAGACGCTGAGCGTCGCCCTCGTGCTCGTCCTCGGCGTGCTCCTGGCCCCGACAGCGTTCGGACAATGGATCCTGGACGTGCTGGGCCAGCTCGTGCACGGCATCACCCAGGCCGGCTGGTGACCCGCGCGCGTACCCGCCCCGGCCCGCACCCGGCAGGATGACGCCCATGGACCGGAACACGGAACTCCACGGCGACCGGGTAGCGCTGCGAACCGTTGTGGACGCCGACACCGACACGCTCCACCGCATCGTTCGCGAACCGGAGGTCGCGGCATGGTGGAGCACGCCGGAGGACTTCGACGGCATGCTCGTGATCGTCCTCGACAGCGAGGTCGTCGGCGCCGTCCAATACGAGGAGGAGGACGACCCCGACTACCGGCACGCGAGCATCGACCTCTTCCTCTCCGCGCGCCACCACGGCCGCGGTATCGGAGCCGAGACCGTCCGCACGCTGGCCCGGTGGCTGATCGAGGTACGCGGCCACCACCGCCTCACCATCGACCCGGCCGCCGCCAACACCACCGCGATCCGCAGCTACACCCGCGTCGGCTTCAAGCCGGTCGGCGTACTGCGCGCCTACGAACGCGATCCGCTGACTGGCACCTGGCGCGACGGCCTCCTGATGGACCTCCTCGCCGGCGAACTCACCTGACGGCGGCGGGAACCGCCGACGCCCTGCGGACCAGCTGCCGCTACGGCTTCGCGCGCTGCGGCTGCCAGGATCACACTGACCGTCGTGGCCGGGAGCCCGGCGCCTCCCAACACGTCCATCGCACCGTCGGGTTCGTGGAGAAGGGACGACTGCGCGAGGCCTCCCTCCACGACGGGCGGTGGCACGACACAGTCACGATGGGCCTGCTCGAGGGACTGCGCTGAGCTGAGGATCCCAGGCGTTCAGGGCCGGGCCTCCCCCTCGTCAGTCCTCTTCGGCCACGTCCCTCGGGGTCTCTCCCGCGCGGGCGGCCACCCGTGACGGATTCCGGGGCAGTTCGGCCCGCCGCACGGCGGCGGACGCCAGCGCCAGGACCACCCCCAGGCTGCCGAAGAGGCCACAGCCGACGAACACCGGCGCGGCACCCCAGGCGCCGATGGCGGCGCCGACGAGCGGATAACTGAGCGGCGCCAGACCGACGATCGACAGCATGACGACAGAGGTGACGCGACCGAGATAGGCGGGATCCGCCGCGATCTGGATGAGCGCACTGCTCAAGCTGCTGCAGACACCCATCGTCAGTCCGATGGTCGCGGCCAGCACCACGGCGATCCACAGGGCCGGCACCAGCGCGATGACTGCCGCTCCCGCACAGCCCGCGAGCAGCGTCCCGGAGAACACCAGGCCGGCACGGGGCAGCCGGCCCAGCGCGGCGAGGAGGGCGGCACTGGTCGCCGCCCCGGCACCGAAGCTGCCGACGATCCAGCCGTAGCCGGAAGGTCCCCAGCCACGCTCCGCGTTGAGGAGCACCATCCCGACGTTGAGAGTGCCGGTGAGGCCGATCTCGGAAACGGCGCAGGCGACGACGAGGGGGCCGATCAGGCGGTGGCCCCGGATGTAGCGCAGTCCGTCGAGCAATTCCTTCCGTGCCGTGCCGGGCTCCGGCTGCTCGGCACCGCGCACCGGGAGGGGGCGCATCCGCAAGGTCAGCAGCAGCGGCAGGGACAGCGCGAAGAGCAGTCCGGCGACCATGAAGGCGGCCGGCGGGCCTCCCAGTCCCATGGCCAGGCCGCCGACCGGGGGCCCCGCGATCTGGCTGAGGCGCGCCGACAGCGACCGCATGCCCGTCACGCGGGCGAGCTGGTCGGCACTGGTGATGCGCGGTGGGAGGGCCCCGACCGCGGGTACGAACAGCGCGTCCACGACACCGAAGACGAGCGCGACCGCGACGAGAATCCACAGCGCGGGCGCGGTCATCGCGATGCTGGCGGCAGCCGCGAGGATGATCAGACAGCGCAGCATGTCGCTGCCGGCAACCACGCGACGCGGGTCGAAGCGGTCGGCCACCACGCCGCCGGCGAGCATCAGTAACGCCCGCGGCAGGGCACCGGTCGCCATGACGAGTCCGACCTCGGTGGGACCGCCGGCCTTCTGGGCGGCCCAGCCGAGGGCGACGAAGTACACGCCGTCACCGACGAGTGAAGCGGTGTAGGCGGCGAGCCACCTCAGCACGTTGCCGTCGCGGTAGGCCGGTGTGGTGGCACGTTCGGGCAGGTCGGACTCTGGCGTGATCATGGCAGGCTCCAGCGAGTCGGAGGTGTGACCGTGTCGGGCTGTGCGACGGACGCACACCTGGCGCCCGTCATCCCCGGCCCTCAGCCGGACAGTGCCGCCGTGAGATCGACCTCCACCAACTGCCCCACGAAACCCAGCTGGGCGACGCCGAGAAGCGTGCTGGCCGTACTGAACGCGCCGCCGATCACCGACTCGTTGAGCCTGGTCCACGCCCCGGCGAGGACGTCCGTCTCGTCGCTGCGCACGTAGATCACCGAGCGCACGACGTCCTGAGGCCGGGCTCCCACCGCTTCCAGGGCCGTGAGGGCGTTCTCGGCGACCTGGTCGATCTGTGCGTTCAGGTCGCCCCGTCCCACGAGTTCGCCGTCCGGCCCGAGCGGGCACTGCCCGGCGAGGTAAGCCGTGCGACCGGCTTCGACGACCGTGACGTGGTGGTAGCCCGGCGTCTCGTGCAGCCGCTCCGGGTTGATCCGTTCGAACCTCGCGCTCATGCCTGCGCACCTTCCTCTTCTCCACGACCTCCGGGCTGCCACACGTAGCGCACGTCCGGCTCGTGCTCCTCGTTGCGTGCGCCGTCGGTCCGGTCCGTCTCGGTGAAGTCGTGCCGTTCGTAGAACCTGCGCGCGGGACCGTTCACCTGGAACGTCCACAGGCCGAGCCCCTCGGGTCGCCTGCGCTTCGCCAACGCCACCAGCCGGTCGCCGACGCCCCGTCCACGCCACTGCGGCTCGAGGTAGAGCTGCTCCAACTCGGCGCCGTCCAGCGCGAGCATGCCGACGACACGGTCGTCGTCCGTCGCCACCCACGTCTCAAGCTCCTGCACTACGACGTCGCGTATCCACCAGCGCACGCCGTCGTCGTCATGCGCTCGGCGCACGCCGGGGAGGGCCGCCGCGAACGAACGCAGCCACACCCCCGCCACTGCCTCGGCGTCCGCCGCCACGGCCCGCCGCACGTCCACCCCATCGCTCACCACGCCCAGCACCCTGCCAGCCGAAGGCGCGCCCCCGCACCGGGGTTTCCTAACGGGTTTCCCCACCCGCCACCGACCCGGTCCATTCCAGCCGATCGGCGGCCGAAAGTAGCCGGTCGGCGGTACCGGCGGGCCGTCTCGCCCCACCAGACTGGAACGCGTGCCGCTACCCGACCAGTAGTGCCACCCGGTGGACTTCCAGACCTCGGCCGCCCCGACGCCCATGGGCTCGGAGCCGGCCGAGCCGGAGGGGGAAGCGAGAGCCCCCGATACCCGAACGGGTGTCGGGGGCTCTTCCGTTGACACCAGATCGAGGTTTCCAGGACCTGGCGACCTAGACCTGGGATCTCCCGCCGCCCTCTTAAGAACTCTTGGAGAGAACCCTTCCCAAAACCAAACCCGGACGCCGTCGCTCGTACGGGTGAGAATCCCGATCAACAGCCGAAACCACCGGTTTCCACCCGTACGCTCGGCTGCACAAGTACCCAGACATGCGACGACCCCCGCCAGGAGTGCAATCCCGACGAGGGTCTGACCACCAAGGAAGATTGGCGCTTCCCAGATGGCTGTCCCGCAGCTTAACGCGCCCCCGCGCGCTGAACACGGCGTTCCGCAAGCCGGTGTCACCCACGTCCGGCACCGCCACACCGAGCGCTTCACCGTCGTCGGCAACCACCTCGCGCAGCACGCCGAGTTGTCCGCCGCCGCCATCGGCATCGCCGTCTACATCCAGTCCAAGCCCGACGGCGCCTCCGTCACCGTCAAGGCCCTGGCCGCCCGCTTCCCCGAGGGCGAGGTCGTCATCGCCCGCGCCCTCCGCGAACTGGAAGCCGCGGGCTACCTCCGGCGCCCCCTCGTACGCCTCGCCAGCGGCCGTCGCGTCACCCACACCTACTTCCACGACTGTCCCACTCACCTCGCCACGCCCCAATCCGCCACACCCTCGCCAGCCCCGGCACCCGCACCCACGCCCAAGCCGGCCCCGCTCGAGCCCTCGCCACCGCCCGAACCGGCCTCCCTCAACGCCCGCGAGGCGGCCCGCCTCCTCGCGTCCCTCCGCCTGGACGACTCGCGACTCCTGCTCAGCAAACGCGACATCGCCCGGCTCACCCCCGCGCTCACCACCTGGCTGGACCGGGGCATCGACCCCGCAGCCGCCGTCCGCACCCTCACCGCCGATCTGCCCCCGGACCCCATCCGCCGCCCCGCCGGCCTCATCGCCTATCGCCTCAACGAACTGCTGCCGCCCTCGGTCTTCCTCGAACACCTCATTCTCGGCACCTCGCCACCGCCCTCACCTCGCCCCGACCCCCTCCAGAACTGCCTCTCCTGCGACCGCGCCTTCCGCTCCCCCACCCCCGGCCGCTGCGCAGAGTGCACCGAGGATGAAGCGGAAGCCGCCGCCTGACGCCTGGCCAGCGAAAGCACGATGATCCGCACGGCGCATACGGCGCCCGGCACCGTCTGGTCGGCTGCGCCGTGGGGGCGAGCGTGCACCGGCCCAGAAGGCGAATGGTCCACTCCGCCTTCGACCGTGATTCGCCTTCCGGCGGTTAAGGTCAGCCCACGCACCTGGACATGACGGAGCATCAATACCACTCTTGGTCAGGGCAGCCCCGATCGTCTAGGACACCGAGCCGCTCTCGTGAACGTCGCGGAACAGCCCGCGCGGCCCGGAGGGAGGCGCCACTAGCTCCGAAGACCCAACGCAAGGCAAGCGGGACACTGCCGGTCGGCTCCGCACGGAGGGGGTAGCGCGTCTGCCGCGAGGGCCGACATGGAGGTATTGTGCTCGTGTTGTGGATAGATGGTGTGTGAGCCCTCTGCGACCTGGCACTCGGCTGCGCGGCGCCGCCGGAGGCGCATGTGCCTGGGGTAGGAGTCTGCGAAGGAAAGTCCGCAGAGCGCACAGGGTCATGACTTCCTGGGGGCGGAAGGTTTAATGAAGTCCTGCTACTGGCAGTGGCAAGAGGTTCTTGCCACTGAGTTCTTTAGCGCAGACCACGCTCTGCAGAGCACTGTGCTTTACATCGATGACGAGGTCGCGCGATCCCTGGCAGAGTGCCACGGTATCGAGTCGAGCCTCAGCAACGTTGTTGCCACACACCTGAACTGGGGCGACCATGAGAGGTCGATCTTCAGTCATGTACAGGATGAATGCACTGCGTGGGCAAAGCGCGGGAGAGTCACTCCACCCCCGACTCTCCCATTGCTAGCCCTCTCCGTGCTAGCCGCCACCCGGATGGCGAGCTCAGACGGCATGCTGAGAAGTAACTTCTATGGGCGATGGAACCAGGTGTTAGGTGAACAGTCCGGGAGCTCCAGGGCAAGGAGACTGGAGCATGCCTTCCAGGACGTTGCAGCGATGTGGGAGACGCTAGATTCGTGGCTGGACGACGCAGGCGGCCTCTACGGGGCTAGCACGATCAGCACGGACGAGTACTACTGGAAAGTCGGCTTCCCTATCTCTCAGGCGCTGGTGCGCGGCTCGGACCGACACATCCTCACCCGGTTCTTCGCCGCCACCCGCTTGCGGCCGAACAATTCCGACGAGGTTTCCGGCCGCGAGCTACTGCGGCGCCTGCGCGTGTGGACAGCAGGGCGGGACCGGCACTTGTCACCCCGGCTCATGGAAGAGCTTGCCAGTGCCCTGGATTCGGGCGACACCTTGATCGCCAGCCTGATTAAGCGGCTCGCTGATGATTGGGACGGCACCCTTCATGAGCCGGAGCGCAAGCATCAGCGCCGCGCCATCGGCCTGAGACTCGTAGTCGCGGACCGGGGCAGGCGCCTGGAGTGGCTCGCTGAAGCGTGTGACGGTATCGACGAGACGCGCGTGGCCGTGCCAGGCGGCCGTACCTTCACGCTGCGCAAGGGGTATGGGGGCGCCTACGATGGCCTGGAATCATTGCACCCCTCCCGGCAGCAGCTGGAACACGGCCTTCACCTTGAAGGGGAGGAGCTGGTCCTTGAGTGGGCTCCCCGGGAGGTGCTGCTGCTGAGGCTGCACCCGCACATAGGGGAGTGGGTGACTACGGACTATTTCGAGCCCGGCGAGCAGCATTGGATTCTGGCCGCTGACAGTGCGATTCGCGCAGTGCGCTCTATGGTCGATGCCCTCGGCGGCCGTACCATCCGTGAAGGGTCGGCGCCGGTGCCGGGGTGGAAGCTGATCAAGGGCGTACGCGCCGTCAACGGGCTGGCTTTCGCGAGCGCCCTCGACCGGGGCGGAGACCATGCACACGTCCTTGAGCCCCAGATCCGGCACCACGCCGCGCTGTCCGGCGGGCTGCGCATTGCCCCTGAGTACCGGGTGGGTACCGGATTGGCCGGCCATTTCCTCCGTGGCGGTGCTCCCGACCTCATGTTGCCGGCCAGTGACTCACCGGACGGCTGTGTAGAAGTCGTCCTCGACGGTCGCACTGAGAAGCTACGCGCCGACCCCCGAGTGCCCTTCCCGCTTTGCCTGATCCCTCTCGATGAGGGGGAGCACCGTGTGGGCACGGCCCACAGCATCCAGGTCTTCACACTTCATGATGGCCTTCACGAGGGCCTGCCACCGGGCACTGGCACGCTGGGATACCCCTGCGACGGCATTGCCCAGCCCGAGCTGAGCGACGTAACGGGCTCCAAGGCCGCCGTCCGCGGAGCTGCTGCGACAGGCACTATCAGCCTCCCGCGAACCGAGCTGCTGCGCTCAAGTGTTCTGGAGGCCGTGCTACTGGATCCTCGCGGCGGTGTGCGCCGGGCCAAGCACCGGTCGGTCCCGGCCTGGATGGCTTCCCGTCTGCCCACTGCAGCCCTCGGCCCCTGCCTCGAGATCGAAGTGCCGGACGGCTGTGTCTGGCTGGCCTACCGTACGGCGGCCCGATGGTCGGTCAGGGCGCTGGCAGCAGCAGCTGACATACCCGCTCCCGCGCCGGCACCCGACGACTACGCCTGGGCATACGCCGTCCTCAGCGCCGCCCAGCGCCTGCAGGATCCTGCCTGGCTCGACTACGTAGCGGCAGCAGAAGCGATCAGCGGGAGACGGGGAGCCTGATGACCGATACAGGAGCCCTGCTGCTGCGCTGGCTGAGTGAGCATGGCGCCGGCACCCTGTCTCATGCCAAGCAGGGCATGTGGTGGCTTGCAGCTAAACACTGCCAGGACATCGAACCGGGAGCCCCGGGCCGCTGGCTGCGCGACGCCGTCTCTCTGGCTTACATGGACATCGACTGGCGCAACCGGCGCTGGTGCGCGGCACCGCCAGTCCTGACCCGCCTGCCGCAGGCGCGGGGGCTGGCGGTACTCACCGGGAGCCGGACAGCCGCCTTTGACGCGCGCGTGGCGCAGGCCGCGGAGGATGGGTTACTGGAGCTTTTCCGGGTGTCCAGTGACCGTCCGCCCACGGACATCCCTTTGCCCCCGTCCCTCATCGTCCAGTTTGACGACGAAGCAGGGCTCGCAAGCTGGGCGACCGAGCTCGGCGTCGACTACACACCGTCCTTCGCGCTGCAAGGAGCTGCGCTCTTGCCGCCTTTGAGCCTTGGAGCGCCGACCTCGGCGCCGGAGTTCGGCAAGCCACTGGAACAGTACGACCTTGAGCGCGGCGAATACCGGCTTGTCCCGCGGCCTCAGGGTGATGGTCTGTACCGGCTCAAGCGGCGCGACAGCAAGCGCGTATGCCAGGTCCTGCGCGACAGGCGATGGTACGAGACCAGCCACGAGCAGGGCGTCTACCTCGTACTGGAGAGCCGGAGCCGAACTGCAGACGTTTTGCGCTGGCGGCCGGAGAGGGATTCCGGGCGTGAGAGGTTCGGGACCCTCTTCGTCGACTGGGGATACCCCCTGCCCGACCTGCACCGGCGCGTGGCCGTGATGTGCTGCGGCCTCGCGCCCCGTATCAACGCCCACGCCAAGAATTTGGCCTACGACAACGTGCCCAACGCCGTAGCCGTCAAGATCGCACAATCGCTCGGACAGCACCTGGGGGAGAACAACGATGAGTGACACCACTCCGCGTCAGCCCGGCCGGGACGTGGACATTCTCGGTTCCTTCGAGCATTTGAAGGATGCGCTCTTCCGTTACTACAACACGCCGTTCGGGCTTGCTGACGAGCGCCTCGAACGCGAGCGCCAGGACCTGTTCGACGTGAACGGCGGAGCCTGGAGGCGCCCTCTGCTGGAGGTCCGCCCGCGCTACGTTCAGATGGATGCGGGCATCACGGAATCCGTGAAGGCAGCAGGAGCCCACCCTGACCTGGCGGAACTGGTGGAGCTGGGACTGATGCAGGGCGTCCCCTCCCTGTACGAGCACCAGCACCGAGCCCTGGCCGCCGCTGTGCGCGACGGGCGCGACGTCGTCGTCACGGCTGGCACGGGCTCCGGCAAGACGGAGTCGTTCATGCTGCCGATCCTGGCCGACCTCGTCCGTGAGTCCGCCGGCTGGCCGATCGTTTCGCCGTCGGCGAACCGCTGGTGGACTTCTCCCGACGGTGACTATCAGCCCCAGCGAGCAGGTGAGGGCGGTCGGCACGCTGCGGTACGCGCCCTCGTCCTCTACCCCATGAACGCGCTCGTCGACGACCAGATGATGCGCCTGCGCAGGGCGCTGGACAGTGATGACGCCAGGGCGTGGCTTACCCGTTCGCGGCCCGGTCACCGCTTCTACTTCGGCCGCTACACCGGGGCAACCCCCGTCCCGGGTGAGATCGGTTCGCCAGCTGGCGTTAAGACGTTGCGCAAGGAGTTCGCCGCTACCGAGGAGCGCTCCCGCCAGGCGCAGAAGGCTTCCGGCGACGGCCGTTACTTCATCCCCCGGCTGGACGGTGCGGAGATGCGCTGCCGCTGGGACATGATCCAGGCCCCGCCCGACATCATGATCACGAACTACAGCATGCTCAATGTGATGCTGATGCGCTCGCGCGAGTCGCAGATCTTCGACAAGACGCGCCGCTGGCTCGAGGAGGTGCCTGACGCCCGCTTCACCCTAGTCGTCGACGAGCTCCATATGTACCGGGGCACAGCGGGCACAGAGATCGCTTACCTCCTGCGCAACCTGCGCCACCGCCTCGGCCTGGACCGGAGGCCGGACAAGTTCCGCATCTTGGCCGCCTCCGCATCCCTCGAAGCCCCGCGTGACCTGGACTTCCTGCAGGAGTTCTTCGGCGTCGACCGCAACCGGTTCGTGGTCCTCGGCGGCCAGCTTGTATTGCCGACGCACACCCGCACCGACATCTCCCATCATGCCGACACCTACGCCGCCCTGGACTCGGATCCCGAGCCTTTCCAGGCCGACCACCTACTGGCAGATACCGGCGCCAGTGACGCGCTGGTCAACGCCCTGCGTGACGGTGACCGCCTCATCGCCGACTTCGACGACGCCGTCGCCGCACGCATCTTCCCTGCCGTTGGCACCGCCGTGCAGGACAAGGCGTTGCGCGGAGTTCTCGCCGCACTGCGGCGCTCGGCGGATCCCCGGACGCCCAAGCTGCGCGGACATCTATTCTTCCGCAACATCCCCGGAGTCTGGGCCTGCTCAGACCCTCAGTGCCCTGACGCTCCGCGCCGGGAGGGCATGGAGAGGACCGTCGGCAAGCTGTACTCACGCCCCACGCCGCGGTGCAGCTGCGACGCACGCGTCCTGGAACTCCTCTACTGCCAGAACTGCGGAGACCCGTTTCTTGGCGGGTACGCACCAGAAAATGCCTTCCGTGACGCGGCCAAAGGGCGCCCTTTCGAAGCCGGACTACTCGCAGACCTTCCCGACCTCGACTCACTGCCTGACGCCGCTGCTACGGGGCCGAGCGCGGCCAACCACATCGTCTACTGGCCGCGCAAGGACGACCCTGCGGTGGAGAAGCTGGAGTGGCGCTCCACCTCGGACAAGGGCACGCTGAGCGCCGACTTCGAGTTCAAGCGCAGCCACTACGACCCGCGCACCGGCATCCTCCGCAACCAGCGTGACCACACCGGCTGGTCCTTCCACACCAGCGTGCCGCAGCCAAAGAGGGGGCGGCCCCGACTCAAAGCGGAGGATCTTCCCGCGGCACCAACCCAGTGCCCCAACTGCGGCGACAACTGGGAGGTCAGGCAGGTCGGGACGGAGCATTTCAGCCTCAACGACTCGCGCCGCATGCGTACACCAGTCAGGTCCATGCGCACCGGTTTCGAGAAGGTCAACCAGGTGCTAACCACCGGGATCCTCTCCCACCTGCCGAATAGGCAGGCCGTGGTCTTCTCCGACAGCCGCCAGGACGCAGCGAAGCTGTCCGCAGGCCTGGGTCTGCGCCACTACCAGGACCTTCTGCGCCTGCTGCTTGCCGAGGAGGTCGAGAGCCAGGGGGACCCGGTCGCAGACCTCGCAGCCGTATCGGGCTTCTATCAGAAATCCCCTGACAACCCCGTCGGCAAGGAGACAGCCAAAGCCGCCCGCGACCGGCTGCGCGCCCGCGATCCGGAGACATACGAGTCTTGGGTGAAGCTCCAGAAAGCATCCGACAGCCTCGACGACCTCGACGATGACCTCCCCGACCCGGCAGAAGAGGCTGAGCTCTACAGCCGCCTGAGCCGGGTGCCCAGCCTCGACAGCCACGGCTCCGCCGTCGCCCAACGCCTGGTCCAGCTCGGCATTAATCCCGGCGGCCCGAAAGCGTCCCTGCAGCAGACCTACTACCAGAAAGGCTCCCAGCCGCAGCCCTGGACCTCCCTGTATCAGTGGCCCGAGCTCCCTGGCGGCAAGGTAAGTGCCGAATCCAGCATGGTCCTGAGCGAAAGGCAGGGGCAGCTGCGCCAGGACATCCGCGAAGCCCTCACCAGTGAGCTGCTCAACGGACTGTTCGGTACTGCCGGACGAGACTTCGAGTCTCTCGGTCTGGGCTGGCTTACCCTGGCCCCCGACCAGGCGCCCCTCGAAGCCGAGCGGGCCTCCGATTCCGCGCTGGCCCGGGCCAGCCTGCGAGTCCTAGGCCATATGCGCCGTTTCGCAGGACTGCGCAGCCCGGCTGACGAACCGCCAAAGAAGCTACGGGACTTCTGGGCCAGCACAGCAGACCATCTGGGACAGGACCCGGACGACCTCCGCAGTACCGTCGAGCGGTTTTGGGGCGAGGCAGTCAAGAAATACGTCATCCAGCCTGAGCACGTCGCCTTGCGCCACGGCCGCGCAGTGTCCTGGACCTGCTCTCTCTGCCGCCGAAGGCACCTGCACCCCGGCGTCGGGGTGTGCACGTACTGCCGACGGCCCCTTCCTGCTGCGCCCGAGCCGTTCGAGGGCACGGACGCCGACTACTACGCCTGGATGGCGAACAGGAAGTACGGTGATTTCCGCCTCAACGCCGCCGAACTCACCGGCCAGACTGACCGCCTGGACGCTCAGGCCCGCCAGGCCCGTTTCCAAGGCATCTTCCTCGACGGCAAGGAGCACAGGCTCCCCGATACTCTCGATATCCTCTCCGTCACCACCACGATGGAAGCCGGAGTCGACATCGGCCCGCTGTCCGCTGTCCTGATGGCGAACATGCCGCCGACCCGGTTCAACTACCAGCAGCGCGTCGGACGGGCAGGACGACGCACATCGCCGGTCGCGCTCGCACTCACCGTGTGCCGCGGCCGCAGCCACGACGAGCACTACTTCCAAGACCCCCAGCGCATCACCAACGATCCGACCCCGCCGCCTTACCTGTCCACCGACATGCAGGACATCTACCAGCGGGTCCTCGCTGCCGAAGTGCTCCGCAGGGCATTCGACGCGGTGCAGGGGGCGGCCAGAGACGACGCAGGGCTTGACCGGACCCGCAACGTCCATGGTCAGTTCGGTCACAGTGCGGACTGGCCCGCCGTGAGCGAAGCGGTCAGCGCATGGATCAAGTCGCACGACGCCGAGGTCTGCAGTCTCGCTGAAGCCCTCGCCGACCACACCCGTAGCACCCGGTCCGCGTCGCAGGGGGCGGCATGGGTAGCCCAGGAGCTTGTCGGCCGCATCACCCAGATCGCCGACGAGCCTCGCGGCCACCACGAACTCAGCCAACGGCTGGCGGAGTCAGGTCTACTGCCGATGTTCGGATTCCCCACCTCAGCCCGCTACCTGTACACCAAGCGCCCTTCCGACTCCTACCCCTGGCCGCCGAGCGGAGTAGTCGACCGGTCGCTGGACATCGCGATCTCGCAGTTCGCTCCAGGCGCCGAGACGGTCAAGGACGGACAGGTCCACACGGCAGTCGGCGCAGTCGCGTTCGAGCCGACAGGGCGAGCCCCCCGAGCCGTACAGGAACCGCTCGGTCAGCCCGTCATCATCGGTATCTGCCGCGCCTGCGGCCA
The DNA here is from genome assembly GCA_000497405.1 of Streptomycetaceae bacterium MP113-05. Lineage (GTDB taxonomy): Bacteria > Actinomycetota > Actinomycetes > Streptomycetales > Streptomycetaceae > Streptomyces. The sequence continues at coordinate 41,996 of KI547042.1, forward strand.
CCTTGCAGAGGACGTACAGGCGCTGCCGGAACAAGACGATGGCCCGCCGCAGCCCTGCCGCGCCTGCGGAACGGCCGACGGCTCCTACCGCGAGATCGAACTGCGCGAACCGGCCGGCTTCTATTCCGGGAAGGCACGCGACTTCGACGGCAACTTCGCATGGAGGGCCAGGTCGCTCGCCCCCCGCACCGCCGCAGACCTTGAGCACGGCGCACCGCTGAAGATCGAGGCGCCTGGCATGGTGGTCCACGCGGGCAAGGGCGAACGGTACGCAGTCAACGACAACGGCGGCCGACTGTTCCAGTTTTCGAAAGTAGGCCCGACTAAACTCTGGTCCGGCGCCTATTTGGAGGCCGGGGCGGCCGATCTCTTCCCCTGGCTCACCAAGGACATCGTCGCCGAGGAGGAACCGCTCACCACTGCCATCGGCGCCACCCAGCGCACAGACCTGTTCCTGCTCGGCCCCCAGGCAAGTGAGATCCCATCACTCGGTCTGCGCCTGAACCTCACCTCCGTTCCTCAGAAGACCGGCTTCCCCGACGACCGCTCGGGGCGACGGGCGGCCTGGTACTCGCTGGCCGCCCTGCTGCGCACAGCCGCCGGCTCTCTCCTGCAAGTGCAGCCCAACGAGATCGCATCGGGCATCCACGGCGCAGGTTCTGGCAGCAGTCAGGCACGCACCTTCGCCTTCCTCTCCGACACTTTGGACAACGGCGCCGGCTACTGCACACACCTCGCCGAACGGGAGGTCTTCGAGCAGCTTATGGCCAATGCGAACAGGATGCTGGCCGACTTCGCAGACGGTGCGCACGGCCGCGAATGCGGCGGCTCGTGCTACCAGTGTCTACGCGACTACACGAACATGGCGTATCACAGCCTCCTGGACTGGCGACTGGCTGGCGAACTCCTGGCTATCCTCCAAGGCACAGGCGCTGCTAGCGGCAAGCATGGCCGCCGGGCCGCGGGGCTGCTGCGGGCCTGGGCATCTGACTTCCCGCCCAGCGACGCGGAATTCGTGGACGACCTGGGAGGCACCGGCCCCGCGGTCCTCTTCGAAGAACGGGTCTGGGTCGCTGCCAAGGGCCCTTTCGAGACAGCCGGCGCCACACTGTCCTCCCCCCGCATCAGTTCTGTGCGCGACGCCGCCGCAGCCAACGGCCGGGATGTTCTGGACGTGGTATTCGTCGACGACTTCCTCCTCGACAAAGCACCTGCCCGGGTGTCGGCCATGCTCGCAGACTTCGACGGGGTGTAGAAGACTATGGACGACCCGGTACTGCTACAGCGGTTCGCAGCCTGGCTCCAGCCCGGGCCATCGGCTGAGGACGCGGAGCGCAGCGCCTTCTTCAACGACGGCGTTATCGTGCTGGACACAAACGTTCTACTGAGCCTGTACGAGTACACCGAGACCTCCAGAAGAGAGGTACTGTCGGCACTAGAACAGACCGCAGGACGACTGTGGATGCCTTACCAAGTCGGCCTTGAGTTCGTCCGCGGCCGCCGCAGCACACTGGAATCCCGGAAGAGGGCCCTCTCCGACGCCGCCTCTGAGGTCAACAAGAAGCTCATGGCAGCCCGCAAAGCGATCGTCGATGCCAAGAACGTTGTGTGCGTGCAGCTCGACAAATACGCCCGAGCTCAGCAGGAAATAGCTGGGCTCGCCGCACTCGTTGCAGATTCCGGCGTCGACGCGCACCTCGATGTGTACCGGCACGAGTTCAAACGCCATCTCGACATGCTCAAAGCTGACCATGACCTAGCCTTGAACTCCGTAGACGCGGACGACCCCATCCTTAGACGCATCGCGAAGCTGTACGGGGAAGGTATCGGCGAACAGCCGGAATACGACGTCCTGCGCAGGCGTCTAGAGGAGGCAACCGCCTACCGATTCCCGAACAAGATCCCCCCGGGATTCTCCGACTCAGACAAAGAAACACCCCTGAAGTCCGCTGGTGATTTCCTTCTCTGGGAAGAGCTGATTGAGTATATCTGCCAGCTACCACTCAGTAGCCGCCGCGTGCTGTTCGTGTCAAACGACACGAAAGAGGACTGGTACGAGCAGGGCTCAGGCTCAAACAAATCTCGTCCCTGGCCGAGCCTTATCGATGAGCTGAGGCGGAGAGCCGAAGCAGACTTGAGGGTCGAGACGCCACCGCACTTCTTCGGCGGAATCAGGGAGTTCCTGGACGCCGAACTCGCTGCGGATACGTACGCGGAGATCGAGCGGGTGTCCGAGACATTCGACGTGAAGGTCTCGGAAGCACCGCTGGTGGTCACGGAGGAGACAGGGCTTCACCTGGAACCACCGGAGGTGCTGGCGCTTGATGCGCTGAACTCAGTGGGGCTCACCTCTTCGGCCGTCCGTGGTGCTGTGGAGTCGGCGTCGCCGTCACTTCGGTTGTTCCAGTGGTGGCTAATCGGTGTGACAGCCCAGCTCGGAAGGAGGACTGCAGGGGAAGCGGAACCGTCTGTAAGCATTGCTACGGCCAGGAGAAGCAGCGAGCCGCCTTCCAGAGACTGGGTTCCCGGTACCGCCCTCTCGTCAGGCGAGTGGCTCCATCGGGACTCTTCGTGGATCGCACCATGGTTCATGGACTTACTGGCCTCCATTCCCCAGGCGGACCGCACTACCCTGTGCCGTCTGTCGCAGCAGCAAGCAGAGAGCAACAGGCGCTCCCGCAAATGAGCAGGGGGCCGTCGATTAATTTCGGTGGCCCCCAGGCCCGGGTAAACATAAGGAAGTGACTGCTCTACACCCTCAGGTTCAGCCAACAGAACAACACAGGGTTATCGATGTGAGTTTTTCGGAAATGACCCCAAACGAGAGGATTTCTCGATGCATAGATTCGACAACTCCCAACGTTCACTTCCGCTCGACCTAGCCGCTGCATCTCGAATCTCCGGATCATCTGATGACGTCGGCATACTTGACGTGGAATCTGCAATTCTTTCACTTGATCCCACGGGAAAACGTTTCGCCACAGTCCTACGCGACACAATTGACCAAATCCTAGATGGAGAGAATACAGGCCGCTATGACTGGAACGACCTTTACAAGACCGAAAAGACACATGCGGGCACAATGGTCGAAATTAATCTCTTCCGTAGTCTTGGACTCGATAGCGGAGAGGACCTTGACTATCTCATTGCGGGAAAAGAGGTTGACTGCAAGTTTTCTCAAACGCTCTATGGCTGGATGATACCGCCGGAAGCGCTAGATGAGATTTGTCTTGTCTTGTGGGCTGACGACCACAAGAGCAAATGGAGTGCTGGCCTTCTGCGCGCAAGCAAGGACAAGCTTACCAAGAGCGGAACGAAAACAAAGAAGGGGAACCGGGACGGAAAGTACCGACTCACAAAAGACAACTGGTCAATGATTAATTGGATCTGGCGGGATTTCGAGCTTCCCGAGAATACACTTCTTCACCTAAACAAGGTAACCCTGGAGGGAATCCTCTCGGCTCGCGCAAAAACTCGACGAGGGGATGGACAGGCAAAAGTTTCGGAGTTGTTCCGTCGTGTTCAGCAAAGGAGGATTAATCGTACGACAGTGCGTACTCTTGCTCAACAGAAAGACTACATGAAGCGCGTGCGCTACGATGGTGGAGCACGAAGCAAACTTCGCCCTGAAGGAATCGTAATTCTTGGGCACCAACACAGGGATTACGCTCAGAAGCTGCATATTTCGGTTCCGGGTAGGGGTGAGTTCGTTAGCGTCCAACTGAGGAAAGCCAGAGGTGACTCGTTCGACACTCCCCGGATCCACCTCGATGGCAGCGACTGGGAAATTGCGCAGCCAGGCGACCTACACGAAGAAGCACCTCTCCTTCCAAAAAATGGTGCAGCCGATGACGAACAATAAGTCGAGCGAAGCGAAACAGAGCACAGCCGATAAATCTGATTCCTGGGCGTCTTCAGCGGGGCGTCGACGCAATATGCAAGCGATCAGAAGCCGAGACACGAAGCCTGAAAAGTGCATTCGCCGCCTGATCCATGCCCAGGGATTGCGCTATAGAGTAGCGGCGCGACCCTTGCCAGACCTTCGCAGAACAGCAGACATTGTCCTCCGACCTACGAAGGTAGCAGTGTTCGTCGACGGCTGCTATTGGCACGGTTGCCCAGAGCACTATAAAGTACCGAGGGTCAACTCTGACTACTGGTCAGAAAAAATCGACAAGAACGTCACCCGGGACAAAGAGACCAATAGAAAGCTCGCAGAGGCCGGTTGGGCGGTATTGCGCTTCTGGGAGCATGAGTCACCCGGCGATTGTGCGCTTCGCATCGTCGAGACAGTGAACGGGCGCAAGCGTTCGCGCGAGGGCTGAGCTCCATACAGCTTGGCCAAAGAGTGGCTCACTGCCGTCATCATCGGGTTCTGTGTAGTCCTGGGATGGCTTGACCGCACCGGCAACCAGCGCTCGTCGGATGGACTCTCCGATAGCCTGGGCCACCGGAGGCGGGAACGCATTGCCAACCTGCCGGTACGCTGCGGTCTTCCTGCCAGCGAACCTCCAGTTCCGCGGGAATCCCTGGATGAGGGCAGCCTGCTTCACCGTCAGCTTCGGACCGATGGTGTTGCCTTGCTTGTCCGTGCTGTATAGATCGCGGGTGGGGTTGTCCATGTCCTCCGGCTCGTTGGCTACCCCCGTTCCGTCGACACCCAGTTGAGCCCAAGCTTTCTTGGCACGCGTAGGACCAAGATCAGCGCCGCCGTGCTTCTTAGAGCCCCCGACAAGTGTGGGAGCGATTCCTCCCTTCGCATAATCGTGCCACCGGCGGTAGGCAGCCAATCCTTGGGGTGACGATCCGAAGCGCTTTTTCATTGATGGTGCCAGCGCCTGCGCTACCGTGACGATTTCGATCTTGTCCGGATCTGGCCAGGCAAAATGGTCAGCGTATTCCGGACGGACCGCCACAAGGATGGAACGGGGTCTGAGTTGGGGCACGCCGTAGTCGCAGGCTTCGATGACTCGCCAGCCACAGATGAAGTAGCCGGCCTTACGCAGACGGGGTTTGATGACCGCCTCGCGGTACGGACGGAACTTTTCCGGTGGTTCCAGTAGCCCTCGTACGTTCTCGATCATCACCGCCTTAGGGCGAAAATACTCCACGAAATCCAGCATCGTGGGAAACAGATCACGTTCGTCCTCATCCCCTAGCTGCTTACCAGCCGATGAGAAGGGGGGGCACGGAACTCCACCAGCGAGAAGGTCAAGCTCTCCCTCGGCCAGACCAAAGATCTCATTTAGCTCGGCCGGTCCGAACTTGGTGAGATCTCGCTTCAGTACCTTGCAGTCTCCCCAGCCCCTTCGCTTCGTCGCGTTGAGCCTCAACGTCTCGCATGCACGCTCATCGATCTCGATCAACGCGAGATGACGGAACCCCGCGCTGTGCAGCCCTGAGGCTTGGCCTCCGGCGCCAGCGCAGATCTCGACCGACGTGGGCTTGGCTGATGTGGGGGTCATGGGCCCTCCTTTACGACTTGCCGGGCTGGCAGCCGACGCCAGCCACTACAGAGGGTGACATGCCCCACTGACACTGCTACCCCGTTCAGGCTGGAGGCGGTAGTGGCAGTAACCTGCACCGCCCGAGCCAGGCGAACACCCATACGATATGACCTATGCCGAACCCTGCCTGGCACTGGGATGAGCTTGTACTCGCGTGCGCCCTCGTAGCCGAGAATGGCTGGCGTGAGCTGCGAGAAGAAAGCCTGACTGTGGCGGACTTGTCTGACTTGCTGCAACTTCTCCCGCTCCATCCGCTCGCGATCCGAGGAGCGCGCTTCCGTTCGCCAGGCAGTGTGAGCCGCAAGACTACTGACCTCGCCACCGCTCACCCTGCCTACTCCGGGAAGCCAACCCGTGGCGGCAAGATGGGTAGGGAAGTCGTCACTGCGTTCCTCCAGCGACCCGCTGAGATGGCCGCTTCGGCCGAGGCTCTCCGTAGTGCGGCGCTCCAGGGCCTGTTGCCCTCCACTGAGGCGAACGACGCAGCGGGCCCCGAGGATGCGTTCACGGCTCCTGAAGGCCGGCTCCTCTCGCTCTTGCATCTGCGAAGGGAGCGCGATCCGAGGCTGCGCCGGCGGAAGATCGCGGCCGTCCGAGCATCGGGCGCTCCGCTGAGTTGCGCCGTTTGCGATTTCGACTTCGGCAGCACCTACGGCGAGCTGGGCGAGGGCTACGTCGAAGTACATCACGTGGTGCCGTTGCGTCTCACTGCTGAGACGGTGACGACCCTTGACGATCTGGCGTTGCTGTGCGCCAACTGCCACCGGATGTGCCACCGAAGCCTTTCGGTCAAGCAGCCATGGCGATCGCCCGACGACCTTCGCCAGCTTCTCCGCAAGGTGCGCTGAGCGCGGAGCGTACCGGGAGGGCTGGCCGACCCGTTGCTGCGCTGCGCACGACGTTTCGGTCGTTGCAAGGACGTTCACAACGCCTCAGCCTCGAGATGCATCAATGCCTTGTCTAGGATGTCGTCTGGGTGCTCGCCCTGGGCGGTCAGCCAGCGGAGCACGTCTGAGATGAGAGCGACGGCCGTCTCCTGCCCATACATCCGGCTGAGCTGCGAACTCTTCTCCTGGCCTCCAGGAGGGCTGCGATACAGCTCAAGGGCTGACTCAGCCCGGTCGCAAGATCGTGTGGCGGGGTGTGCCGCCGCAGCAGGCTTAGGCCCGATTTCACACCAGACGGTCTTCTCCCTGCCCGCCAGGGTCACGCCCCAGCGTTCGGCCATCGCGCCGAGTATCGCAAGCCCCCGGCCAGACTCCGCGTTCTCTTCTGCGGTGGTCATGGACAGAGGCAACGTGCGTACAGCCGGGTCGGTCACTTCAATCCGCATGCGTGGTCCTACGCGTGACACCCGCAGCGTCACGTTGGTTCCTACCCCGACGTGGAGGACCACGTTGGTGACGAGTTCGCTGACGCAGAGTCTGGCCACGTCACCGTCCGCCCCGAGGCCGCAGGCGCGGAAGTACTCCCCGACTCGATGGCGCACCGCGCCCACCGCCTCGGGTTCCGCGATGAATGACATCGTCAGGCTTCCTTGGTTCTGCAGGCTCCGATGCTGTTGTAGCAAGTTCTGGCACCCTTCTGACTGGCGACCCATTGCTCAGTGCCGCTCACCCTAGAGTGACAGTGAAACTCTCATTTTGGAACTCTCACGTGCCACTGTCTGTTGCACTCTCGGGGACGCGCGCCCCCGGCGCGCGCTCGCTTGCCCGGCTTCCCCCGCAGGGGCAGTCTCATCTCGACCGATAGAGGAAGGCGCACAACTCACCATGGCCATGGGACCGACTACTCGCCGACGGCAGCTCGGCGCCGACCTTCGCCGACTACGACTTCACTGCGGTCTCACCCTTGAGGAGGCCGGCGCCCGGGTTGGCGTCTCAAAAGCCACTCTGAGCAGGTACGAGACAAAGGAGGGCACCGTCAAGTGGCCCGCCGTCGAGGCCCTTTGCCGCGAGTACAAGGCGACCGATGAAGAACGCCGCACCCTGGTCGAACTGGCGAAGGGCGCCAGGGTCCAGGGATGGTGGCAGTCTCTGGCAGATCCGATCCCTGAGTCGATGAACGCCATGCTCACTCTCGAGGACGAGGTCATCAGAGAGGATCACTACGCCAGCGTCTACGTTCCGGGGCTTCTTCAGACGCGCGCGTACGCGGAGGCTGTGCACCGCGCGTCAGAGATGAGGTGCACTGACCAAGAGGTCGCCCACATGGTTGACATCCGCATGACCCGGCAGGAGCTGCTCCTCCGGGACGAGCCCCCGCACATCTGGGTGGTACTCGACGAAGCGGTGATCCGTCGCCGCGTCGGTGGAACGATGACGATGCGAACGCAGCTACAGCACCTGCTCGACCAGGCACGGGCGCCGCACATCACAGTTCAAGTGCTGCCTTTCGCTACCGGCGCTCATGCAGCAGCGGTCGGCAGCTTCCTGATCCTGGGAGGCTCCTCCCCAGACCTTGATGTCGTCTACGTGGACATTCTCGGTGGTGGCTTGTTCATGGAGAAGCAACAGGAACTGGACCGCTATAAGTTGGCGTTCGAATACCTGCGAGCCCAGGCCCTCGACATCGAGGCGTCTGCGGCTGTCATTGAGGAAGCACAGAGGGAGCTTTGGTGACGCAACCGAAAATAGGCACGCACGGACTCCAGTGGTTCAAATCGTCCTACAGTGGAGGAAGTGGGACGGAGTGTGTAGAGGTAGCCGCGCCCGGCGCTGGATTGTTGGTGCGGGACAGCAAGCAAGTAGGCGGGGCCGTAGTGATGGTCGGGGCAGAGGCCTGGGCGGCGTTCGTCGCTGGAGTCCGGCGGCAAACGGAACGCTGACCCCCTGGGGCTCGTCGTCATCTTGCGAGCCGGTGCCCCTTCGGGTGCGACCCCGTCCTCCGGCTGCCAGAGTCTCAACAGTCAGCACCAACTCCATTACTCACTCCGCCAGGGCGTCGAGGTGCGCCGAAAAGCTGAGGCGCAAGCTCTCCAACACGGCCTTGCCCTTCTCGGCGGTCGCGTACGAGGGGTAGCCGATCACCCCGGACTCGGTGTACGCACTCATCCCCCGGGTGAGCAGGAACTGCCGGGCTCCTCCGTCGTGGTCGGCGTCCTCGTACCCCTCCCTTACCAGGTCAGGTGCTGCGTGTAGCAGGATGGACGTCTCGATCTCACCGGCGTGCATGTCGCCGTGCTTGTCCGATACCAGTCCACCGTCGTCCCGTGCCCGCTGCCAGTCGCTGCTGAGCGGGAAGAGGGAGACGCAGGGCCCGTCGACGTTGGCTTCCTGCACGACGTTCGACAGAACGTAGTTCCCACCGTGCCCGTTCACGATCACGAGCTTCGGGATACCGGAGCGAAGGAGCGATGAGCGAACGTCTTCGATCACGGCGACCAGGGTCCTGGCACTGATGCTCACGGTTCCCGGCCACGCCTCGTGTTCGTGGCTGCAGGCAATCGTGACGGGCGGAAGGAGCTGCACCGGGTAGCTGTCGGCTATCTCCTTGCCGATGATGCAGGCGATCGCCGTGTCCGTGACGAGTGGAAGGTAGTGCCCGTGCTGCTCGAAGGACCCAACAGGGAGCACGGCAACGCGGGGCTGTTGCTCTCGGATGTCGGTGCTCGTAGCGGTCGGCAGCAGGTTCACAACGCTCCTAGGATCGGTGAAGGGGCGGCTCTCTTCATGGTGTCCAGCTCCCTGTTCAGCTCCGAAACTTCCACCAGCTTGTGCCATCGCGCAAGGCGTGGTTGTAGTCGGTACAGCTCGTTGAGGATGCGAGCCGAGCCCGTCAGCCGGGCGATGCCGAGGGCGTGCTCGGCAGCTTGGTGGGCGCCCTCAACGTCTTCCAGCATCGCGCTCGCCGTGGCGAGCCTGGCGAGACACAGCCCACGGTCGCGCTCCTGTACGGCCGGCCAGTGCCTCAGGCTCTCCCGGAACGTCTCGACCGCGTGGGCGGGTCGTTCAAGGCGGACATCGCAGTTGGCGCCCTCCATCTCGATGAACGCCACTGAGCAGTAGCCGGCAATGGGATCTGAGTCTTCTCCCCTGTCAGTCTCTGCCAGGGCTTGGTCAATGATCCGCGCGGTCTCATCATGCTCCCCGAGGCTGGCCTTGCTGTTGGCGAGCTGGCGCAGCACGATGGCATGGACTCGGGGAGACAGCTCCGAGGCGTGTCGCAGGCCGGCTGCGGCGAGCCCCGCGCCGTGACCGGCATGTCCTGCTTCGGTGGCGAGATTACTCCGACGCTGGAAGACGTATGCGATCAGCGGCGAGTCGCCGAGCTCCTGTGCGTACTCCATGGCCAGACGGGTCCATCGCGTCGCTTCCTCGACATAGCCGGTGTCCTGGTACAACCAGCCCAGGAACTCTGCGTACCGGGTGCCGACACGGAGCACCTCATCACGCAAGGGCCCGTAGGCCTCTCTGCACATGTGCTCGATCAGGGGCATCTGACTCTGGACCGGGGCAACGAGGAACTGGGGCCCGACGAGTGGTTCTGCCTGGGCGTGTTGATGGAGTACCGACGTCAGGTACTGCAGCATCCGGGTGTTCACGGCCACGGGCAGTTTGCTGCGTAGGTCCTGTGCTGGCGGTGGTGCATGTCTGTCCAGTAAGAGACCGGAGACCGGGAAGCCGAGCTCCTCGTCGGTCGCCTCGTACGCCTCGCGGAACAGTGGCTGGTGATCCAGGCTCACCGCACGTCGGCCGTTCTCATACATGGAGACGAGCGTCTTCCAGCTCGCAGGCGTCGGCGCCTCCAGGCCAAGACGCTCCGCCGCGGCAACCAAAGCGTCAATGAGTTCGCCCTGCGTCCAGCCGCGCTCCTGTCTCGCAGCCCGAAGGCTGCTCTTCGGCTCCATCGCGCCCCCCACAAGCACTTTGTCGGTCTCCTCCATCCTGCCCAACGAGCAGCCAGGAGTGTGCGGTTAACGGTTAACGGCGCGGCCTGTTAACCGTGTCCGCTGCCCGAGGCCGGCGCTTCCGGCTTACTTGTCACAAGCCCGGTAGCCATCCGGGCCGTCTCTCTCCCAACCCCAGGAGCTCGCCATGCCTCGCACGAGCACGACCTCCGGCCGCACCCACCTCGTCATCGAGTACGGCACCCCAGCGCCAGACGGGACGACGATCGTCGAACGCAAAGGTCTCGGCCACCCGGACACGCTGGCCGACCACCTCGCCGAGCGGCTGGGG
>KI547042.1:52778-62215 GCA_000497405.1 Streptomycetaceae bacterium MP113-05
ACACCGTCGAGCGCTTCGGTGCCGTACTGCACCACAACTTCGACAAGCTCGCGCTTCTCGGTGGGGCCAGCGAGGTCCGCTACGGGGCCGGCCAGATGACGTCGCCGGTGCGGGTCCAGGTGAACGGGCGAGCAGCTCCGGTGTGTGGCGGGGAGCGTATCCCCGTCGAGGAGATCGTGGCAGCCGAGGTCAAGGCCTTCTTCGGCGAGCGGCTACCCGAAGTGTCCGACCACCTGGACGTCGCCTTCAACATCACCAGCAATTCGAGCCCTGGTGCCGTCCTCACCGGTAACGGAGTGCCAGACCGTACCCGCTGGTTCACTCCGCGCTCCGTTGAGGACCTCCGCGAGCGACGGGTCCGACTGTCCAACGACACATCACTCGGCACGGGCTGGGCTCCGGAGAACGCCTTCGAGTCCTTCGTGCGGGAGCTGGTCAACCACTTCTCCGGAGAGAGCGACTTCACGCGCGCCCACACCTGGTGCGGCTCGGACGTCAAGCTCATGGGCTACTGGGACGGGGAGCAGACGGACATCGTGCTGTGTGTTCCCCAGAAGTCCCGGTTCGTTGCCAGCCGGTCCGAGTACGTGGACAACGCCGAGACCGTCCTCGCCGAGTGCCACCGACTCTCCGACCTCATGCTGCCCGGCGCGGCGGCCCGCTTCCGGCTCAACGCACGCGACGTTCCGGAGAAGGACGAGCTGTACCTGACCTACACGGGCAGCTCCATCGAATCCGGAGACGAAGGTGTGGTGGGCAGGGGCAATCGCGTCAACGGCCTGATCACGCCGCTGCGCCCGATGAACCTGGAGGGCGCCTGTGGCAAGAACCCGGTCTACCACGTCGGCAAGCTCTACAACATCGCCGCGCAGCGACTCGCCAGCCGCTTGTACGAGACCACGCAAGGGCATGCCGAGGTGCATTTGGTGAGCACTACCGGCCAGCGCCTCGATCAGCCCTGGCGCATCCTCGTCCGCCTGTCGTCCCCTGAAGCGGAGGTCGACAAGGTCCGGGCACTCGTCGCGGAGGCTCTGGAGGAGTTCCCGGCTCTCACCGACGAGCTCGTCTCGGAAGGGATCGTGCTGAGCTGATGACGGCCCGACTCGGAGAAGTGCCCTCGGGATGCCGCGAACGGCTCATCGCGCACTACGGCCCCTCGGTGGAGGACTGGCTTGCCAGAGCCCCAAGCCACATTGTGGAGGCGGCCCGGCGTTGGGAGGTCGCCCTGAGCGGCTACCACGACGCAGGGCACGCCTCGGCGATCGCAGTCGGCACCGCGCTCGACGGGTCCCCCGTAATCCTCAAGGCGTGGGTGGATCCCGTTCGCTACCGACACGAACTCGCCGCCCTCCGTGCCTGGGCCGGCGGACCGGCCGCAGGCGTCGTCGCGGCAGCGGACGACCTCGCCGTGGCAGCGCTGACGCAGATCGGAGGCAGGCCCGGCGGCGCCGGTCGTCCCGAGCGGGAATCCCAGAGAGTGGCTGCGGTCATCCAGGAGCTCCACACCCTTGCCCGCCGGCGCCCCGGGTCAGCAGTGCCCTCTCTGGCCGACTTCCTCCACGAGGTCGTCGTGCCGCGTGTCCGCCACCGGGCTCGAACGCTGAATTTGGGCGCCTCCGGAGACCTGGTGGAGATGGCATGCCGGGGACTCGGCAACCTGTGCGAGGACACTACCCGGAGGACGGTCCTGCACGCCGACCTCTACGGGGAGAACGTGATCTTCGACGGGCATGGCCACCCCTGTCTGATCGACCCACACCCCATGCTGGGGGATGCGGTTTTCGACTGGGCTTTCTGGACCGTTCACTACGACCTTCAGGAAGGGCTGGCCGGCCGGCTTGCCACAGCCGCTCGGATCTCCCACATACCCGTTCCCGAGATCACTCCATGGTGCCGGGCGCTGGCCGTGGACGGCCTCCTCTATTACATGGAGATTGACGACCCCGCTAGGCCAAAGATCCGGCGGGTGCTGTCCGCGCTGATGTCTGCCGACGTGGGAGGACAGGGCCGGTGAGCACGTACGTCCTCCGCCACGGACAAACCGAGTACAGCAAGCGGTACCTCGTCAACGGCGACCCCGCCCGGCCCGTCCTCCTCAGTGACGAGGGCGGCGTGCGGGCCTGCGGGCGAGGATGGCCCGCTCTCCCTCTCCGCTCCGTGCGGACGTGGCTGGCGAGCGAGTTTCCGCGCGCCAGGCAGACAGCTTCCCTGCTGATGGGGATTCCTGCTGCTGAGCTGATCGTGGATCCTCGGCTGAACGAGCTGGACTACGGTGAGTTCGAGGGTCGCCCGTTCCTGGAGTATGCGGCGTGGCTCGACGCCAAGGGCGCTGACCAACTTCCGCCGGGCGGCTCGGAATCTCAGCGGGAGGGCATCCAGCGGATGCTCCAGGGAGTGCTGGGCGCTCTGGAGCACCCTGGCCCCCGGGTCATCGTCGGTCACGGGCTGCTGCTCTCCGTGTTGCTGTGGCACCGGGACCGGTCTACGGGCGGGAGCATGCCGCTTTTCTTCCCCGAGGCACCGTGCGTCGATCCGATCGCCATCCCGGACGACGAGCTGCCCGACTGCATCAGCGATCTACTCGGCGATCTTGAGGAAGACGTACGTGAAGATCCTTTCGGCACGGTACTGCGGAGATGTTCCGGACCGGCCAGGGGCCCGGTGGTTGCTACCTTCGATCCCGTATCCCACTCGCCGGATCAGAAGGATTCCCCTCATGCATGATGCCCGCGCCCTGATCAACATGGGTGCCGAAGCGGTTCGTCGGCTCGCTCGTCGCGGATACGCGCTCGACCTGTCTGTGCTGGAGGACCTCCAGTCCCGGCGCAACCAGAGCATCCGCTCGGCCGACGAGCTGCGGGCAGAGTCCAAGAGGGTGGCGGGCGAAGTCCAGCAGACTGCCAAGCAGGGCGGCGACATCTCCAAGATGAAGGAGCGTGCTCGCGAGCTGAAGGAGCAGATCCGCGACCTCGATGCTGAACAGGAGCAGGTGCAGGAACAGCTCCGCGACTTCCTGCTGAGCATTCCGAACCTCCCGGACGATGCAGCGCCGGACGGCGAGTCCGAAGACTTCGCAGTCGAAGTGCGTCGCGTGGGTACCCCGCCCGCCTTCTCATTCGAGCCGCAAGACCATGTCGATCTGGGCGAGGCCACCGGCATCCTCGACTTCGCCCGCGCGACGAAGCTCTCGGGCCCCCGCTTCGCGGTCTCGCGTGGCGCGGGGGCGGCCCTGGAGCGGGCGCTGGCCACCCTGTTCCTCGACATCCACACTCGCCGGCACGGGTACGTCGAGCACGCCGTCCCCTACATGGTCACCCGGAAAACTATGACCGGCACCGGCCAGTTGCCGAAGTTCGAAGAGGACCTGTTCAAGACCGGGGTTGCCGACCGTGACCTGTTCCTGATCCCGACGGCTGAGGTGCCGCTGACCAACCTCTACGCCGACGAGATCATCCCTGCATCCGACCTGCCAGTTGCCCTCACGGCGCACACCCCCTGCTTCCGCTCCGAAGCCGGATCGTACGGTCGCGACACCAGGGGCCTGATCCGCCAGCACCAGTTCGCCAAGGTCGAGATGGTCCGCATCGTCGATCCTGAGAACGCCGACGCCGAGCTGGAGAACATGGTCAGCCACGCCGAGGCGTGCCTGAAGGAGCTGGGCCTCGCCTATCGGGTCATCACACTGCCCGCCGGCGACACGGGCTTCTCCGCCCAGCTCACCCACGACATCGAGGTGTGGATTCCGAGCCAGAACACCTACCGCGAGATCTCCTCGGTCTCCAACTTCGGAACCTTCCAGGCCCGCCGGGCGAACATCCGCACCCGCGGCAAGGACGGCAAACCCAAGCTCGTCGCCACTCTCAACGGCTCCGGCCTCCCCGTCGGCCGCACCCTGGCTGCCCTTCTCGAACAGGGCCAACAGCAGGACGGTTCCATCACCCTGCCCGAACCACTCGTGAAGTACCTCGGCTTCCGCCGCATCGCGGCGAACGGACAACCGGAGGCATAGTGCTCGTCGGCGTCTGCGACTTCCCTGGTAGCTACGCTTTCCCACCCGCCGGATACGGCGGCATCGAACGATGGCTCTGGGCAATCGCCGTAGGCGCCCGAACCGCCGGCGCCGACGTACACCTCCTCGGCCCGGGCTGGCTTACAGATCTGGAGAACGACTGGGTCCGTAAGCCGGTCCGCCTGGAGGACACCACCGCGGGATCGCTCGTCGAGCAAGACCTTCGCGGCTCGGGGTACGACCTCCTGGTCGTGGGGCACGAATACCCCTCGCTACCCGCCTGGGCGCGCACCGCGAAGGAGCTCGGCTGCGACGTCGCCACGTTCCAGCACTCGCCGGTCTTTCGGCACACCACGACGGCCTTCGACGGCGAGCGGTCGCGTCTGTACTGCTATTCACCCGAGATGATGGAGCGATACGCGGCACACCAGCCCATCGCCGAACTCGCCGTTCAACTCGGCCGCCATGAGGAAGAACCTCCGGCCACGGCTGGTGACGACCTCGTCTGGCTCGGTCGCATCGACGCGGACAAGGCTCCCCACATCGCTGTCAGGGCGGCCCAGATGCTTCGCCGCCGCATACGGATCGTGGGCCCGGTCTTCGACGAGGAGTACGTACGCCGCCACGCACGCCTCTTCAACGCCGACCACGTGAACTGGGTCGGCGAACTCGGCGGTCCCGCCAAGACGGCCGCCATCCACGATGCCTCCGTCTTTGTGTACACCTACGCCCGCCCGTACGTTGAGGCAGGCGCCGCAGTCTTTGGAGAAGCCCTCCGCGCCGGCACGCCCATAGCTGCCCTCACCTGGCGGGAAGGCACCTGCGCCCAGGCCGCCCTGTGCGACCGAACGGGCGCAGTCACCGTGGCGAAACCCGACGAGGACGACGAGACGGCCGCCCGGAGCCTTTCCCGGGCAATCGAGCAGGCCGAGGGACTCAATCACACGGAAGTACAGGCGATCGGGTTGCACCGCTTCGATCCCGCCCGTCACTTCCAGGCGATTGCAAACCGGTCATGCTGAGAGACTCACAGGCGGCCCCTGCCTCGACCTCCGCGTCGAGAAGGGCGGGCCTGTTACCGGACGTCCTGCGCCGGGCTCTCGGCAGCCGCTGGGACTTTACCGTCGCCGACGGACGGATCACCCTCGAACACGCGCATCGCGGCTCTCCCTATCGTCCGCCCAGGCGAACACCGTCATGGCTCGAACTACTGTCGAGGCTGGCGCAGGGCTTCGCTGCTCAAGGTGTCGAGCAGGACGCCCCTCTCCCTCTCCGGTGGGGCCGGGACACCGACCTGACCATCTCTGCCGTCCAGGCACTCGACCCGCTCCTCAAGGACGGGCGACCGCTCACCTATCGCAGCGGATTCCTCTCCCAGCCCGTCGTGCGCTTCACCAGCGAACGCGCTGCGTCAGGCGAGCTACTGGACGGCTTCCTCACCTCGTTCGTGAACGTCTCCCGCATCCAGACCATCCAGCGGATCGACGAGTACGGGATGATCTTGGACGACTGGATCAGCGTGCTGTCACGCCTGGGCTTCCACGCGCGACACATCAGCGCCCACGGCCGACTGGCGGTGTGGAAGCGCGACCAGGTCGAGGGCGTCACTCTTCACTTCAACCACCTGGACCTGCCGGTCGGCGACATAGTCCTCCTCTGGAACGGCGCGAACCCCGACCGTATGGCTGTGGACCTCGGGAGCGGGCTGGAACGCCTGGCATGGGCACGAACGCGCACCAGCTGGCGCGATCTTGTATTCGGCGAGTTCGCCCTCTCGGCGCCCCTGCAAACTCTGGACGCCATACGGACCGCCTGCCTTCTCGTAGGCCACGGGATCCACCCCGCTGCGAGAGGCGCCGGTGGAGCCACGCGCCGTTTGATCGGGGCCGTCGACCGCGATTCAGTCCGCCTTGGAGTCAGCTCACTGGTCCGAGCCTCCTACTGCTACTGGAGCTTGTTCGGGAGCTTGACGGTTCCGTGGCCAGCGGTAGCAGCGACCATCGAGGACGAGTTGGCTCGCCGGTGACAGAAGGGTCCGTCGCAGGCGAAGCGTGCCGAGAGGTCGTCCGGCTGCGCGAGAACGACTTCCACGACCTGACCGCCTAGATTCGACACCCAGGGAGCCAGATAAGCGATGCCCCAGAACGAGTACGAGGCCAAGTTCCTCGGGATCGACGTGGACGCGGTCCGCGAGCAACTGCGGGCCTTCGGTGCCCAGCGAGCGTTCGACCGGACGTTGTTCACCCGGCTCATCTTCGAGAACGACGCTGTGCAGGGTGAACAGTGGCTCCGCCTCCGCGACGAGGGCGGTAGGACGACGCTGACCCTCAAGCAGGTCAGCGACGCCACGACCATCCACGGCACCACGGAGACCGAGATCGAGGTCGACAGCCTCGACACGACCGCCGAGCTGCTCAAGGCCCTCGGACTCCGCCAGGTGCGGTACCAGCAGAACTACCGTGAAGAGTGGCGGCTCGGCGACCTCACCTACGACCTGGACACCTGGCCCGGTCTGCCCACGTTCATCGAGATCGGGGGCCTCTCGGAGGACGCCGTCCGCAAGGCCGTCGCCGACCTCGGCTTCGACTACGACCAGGCCCGCTTCGGCAGCATCGACCTCATCTACAAGAGCGAGACGAACCGCGACATCCTGGCAGAGCCGAGGCTTCTGTTCGACCATGATGCGGCGTGATCGGAAAGGCCCCGGCACAGCCGCGCCGACTGGTCGGCAGGTGTGGGGAGCGGACTGCGGGCGGACGGTGTCGGGCCTGGGGACGTGGAATGGGCTGGTCGATGTCCGGGAGGCCGACACCGTTGCGCGGTGAGTCGCGAGTTACCCACAGGGAGTGCCGCAGAAGGTGACGCTCTGTCACCGTGTGGGCATGGGTGCGGACACAGGGGATACGGCGGTGTGGGAGCGGGTGCGGGCGGTGGCCGCGCGGCAGGACGGGGTGCTGACCAGGGCCCAGGCGAACGAGCTGGGTGTGTCGGACACGATGTTCCGGCGAATGGTCCGGCAGGGCAGGTGGGCCCCGTTGGCGCGGAGCGCCTACTGGGTGGTGGCCGACGGCCGGCCGCGGCTGCGGACCCGCGTTCGCGGCGCGTTGCTGTCCAGCGGTGCAGGTGCGGTCGCGTGCGGCGTGACGGCGGCGCGCCTGCACGGGCTACACGGTGTGCACCAGACAGCGGCTCGTACGGTGCACGTCGCTTGTCCCCGGCCGGGCGCCTCGCGGCCGGGCCTGCGCATGCACCGGCTGAGTAGCAGGCAGACCACGCTGCTGCGTGGCCTGCCGGTGACGACGGTGGCGCAGTCGGTGGCGGACGTGTTGCGGGCGGAGGACCGGGCGACGGCGGTGTCCGTGCTGGACTCGGCGCTGCACCAGGGGTTGTTGGCGAGCGGGGCGGCAGAGCTGGAGCAGGCACTGCGCGGATATCCGGGCTGCGAGCGCGCCCGTGGGTTGCTGCCTCAGGCGGACGGGCGGGCGGAGTCGCCGTTGGAGACGCGGGGGCGTCTGGTGTGTGCGGACGCCGGGATGCCGCCGGAGGTGCTGCAGTGGCGGCTGACGGACCCGTCGACGGGCGTGTGTTACCGGATCGACCTGGGCTGGCCGAGCCGGGGCGTCGGGGTGGAGGCGGACGGGCAGTCGGTGCACAGCGAGCCGGAGGCGCTGTACGCGGACCGGATTCGGCAGAACGCCCTGCTGGCGGCGCACAGAGGGCTGGTGCTGCTGCGCTTCACCTGGCGGGACGCCATGGAGCCGGGGCGGTTCCTGGCAACCCTGCGGCAGGCCATGGACACGGGAGCCTGAGAAGGCGTAGGTGGGGTCAGGCCGGGCCGGTGGACAGATGCTCCGTGAGCCAGGTGACGGCGGGGAGGTCCTGGTCGAGCCAGGGGACGGTGAAGGCGTCGGCGGGTGTGAGCCAGCGGAGGGCGTCGTGGTCCTGGAGGGGTCGCGGGGTGCCGGAGGTGAGGTGGGCGAGCCAAATGTGGAGGACGAGGTCGTCGCGGACGGGCCAGGCGCCGGGGACGCGTTCGGTGACGGTGGCCTCGACGCCCAGTTCCTCGTGCAGTTCGCGGACCAGGGCCGCCTGTTCGGTCTCGCCGGGCTCGACCTTGCCGCCGGGGAACTCCCACTGCCCGGCGACGGCGGCCGGGGCGGTGCGGCGGGCCGCGAGGAAGCGCCCGTCGGCGCAGAGGGCCGCGCCGACCACGACGGCGGGGGCGGACTCGTCAGTCATGGCGGGAGCCTATGCGTCCACTGCCGGCGCTCCCCACCACGGCTGAGCCGCCCCGCGCTCCGCGTCGAACCGCCGAGAGGCGACCATCGAATCATGAGCGCTTCCGCCGTACCTCTCTCCGTCCTCGACGTGCGGCCTTCGGTACTCGACTTCGTCGAGTACCCCGGCCACGTCGCCTACGTGACCCTCCTGGTCGACGGGCGGGACCTGCTGGAGGACCTCGGCGCCGAGGGATACGGCAGCATGGCCGACGAGTGGACGAGTCCGCTGAGGCCGACGCCGCTGGAGGCGGGCCCGAAGCCGCGCCGGGTGTACCTGAGCGCGGCGGACTGCGGTCTCGGGTGCTGCGGCGGCGTCTCCGTCACGCTGCGCCGCGAGGGGAGCGAGGTGGTCTGGTCGGAGTGGCTGAACACCTACGCGGGCGGTGCCGCTGTGCCCGGTGAGATCCGTTTCGATGCCGCGCAGTACGACGCCGCGCGCGCCCGTATGGCAGCGGACCACAGTTGGGAGCGCCCGGCGGAGACGGTCGCGCGGCTCCTGGAGGAGTCGTTCTGCGACAGCGGATTCTTCGGACACCACGACACGACGCTGGTGGGCGTGTGGACCAGCCGCGATCTCCCCGACCGGGTGAGGCTGCGCTACCGCTCCTCGGAGCGGCGGAGCAACTCGTACTCGGGTGCGGTGGTTCTCCCCCTCGACCCGGGCGCCCCGCCCGCCCAGGAGGTGCGGCGCCTCGCCGTGCGAATGGGGGAGCGCGACCCCCGGCGACTCGCCGAAGACCAGGCGGGCAAGGGGCACTGGGAGCTCTGAGGCCGCCAGTTCGCCGGAGGCGAGTGCCGGTCAGTCCAGGCGGGGCGGGCCGTGTTCGGCGCGGCGGAGGACGGCGCTGAAGTCGTCGAGGTCCGGGCCCTCCTGGAGTTGGCGTTCGTCCCACCAGGTGGCGCCCGCGTCGCGGAGCGGGCCGATGAGGTCGCGTGCGCGGGCGGGTTGGGTCGGTGAGGCGCCGCCGACGACGAGGTCGAACGGCTTGTCGCGACGGTCCTTGGCGCGGTGCCGGCGGACGTAGTCGGCCAGGTCGCGGAGCTGGTCGGCGGGAGGGGCGTGGCCGTGCTTGGCGTCCTGGAACAGCGGGGCGGCTCCGTCCCAGCGGGCGGCGCGCCGCATGGGCCGGCGGTTGGGGCAGGAGACG
>KI547042.1:62225-66658 GCA_000497405.1 Streptomycetaceae bacterium MP113-05
CAGGATCTCCACGGCGTCGGCGTGCTGGTGGCGTCCGTGGTGCGTGACGGGCCCGTCGGCCGCCCAGTAGCGGGCGAGCAGATCGAGGCCCTCGTCCAGGCGTTCGGCCAGGACGACCGGGTCGGTGGTGTCGCCGAAACTGCCGTACTCGTCGGCGACCGGACCGCCCAGGCCCGCACCGAAGACGACGCGCCCGCCACTGAGGTTGTCCAGGGTGGCGACTTTGCGGGCGAGTTGCTCGGGCCGGTAGCGCGGGACGGCGGCGACGAGGGTGCCGATCCTGATGCGGCTCGTGGCCAGGGCGGCGGCGGTCAGCAGCATCCACGGATCGCCGTACGACCGGCGCGCCGACCGGGAGTGGAGCACGTGGTCCCATACGAACAGCGCGTCCCAGCCGGCCCCCTCGGCCGCGACGGCGAGAGCGGCGACGTTCCTCGCGTGGGCGAAATCGCCGAAGTTGGGGATGTTCAGCGAGAAGCGCATGGTGGCGATGGTGCTCGGGTTGACGCATCCCGGGCAAGGGCGCCTCCCTTCCCGGACCGGCCGGAGGGCACCCGCCGCGAGGGGCGGTGAGGTGCAGCAACCCGGCATGGCGTGACGGGTGCTCGTGGCACGCCGGTGGGCCGGGCGGGTGAACCGCGGGCCGTGGGGGAACCGTCTGGACGGTCACGGGCGACCTGTCAGATGTCAGGCTCCCAGTGTCCGGTCCCCGGAGTGCCCGCCTGTACTCCGGGGGCCGGGCGGCGGGCCGGGTCCGTGGGCGTCTTCCTGCCCGAGTGCGCCGCGGACCCGGCCCTGCTGATGAATCCCGTTCCGGTCGGGGGCGTCCCGGGCCAGGGCCGTCGGTTTCGTCACGGTGCGCTCCTCGGTTCGTCATCATCCGGTCTCGATTACCTGACGGATCACGCCGCGGGGTTGTGACGGGTGGCGCGGGCGAACAACTCTGGTCCCGGGCCGCCCCGCGGCGGCCCGGACGGGGGACGAGGACCGATGACGCTGTTCGTGCTGTTCGTGCCCGCTCTGCTGCTGGGGCTGCCGGTGTTCGTCGCCGGCTGGGTGATGTACGACCGGGCCGGCCGCCTGGAGCGGACGGGGGTGCCCGCGCACGGGCAGGTGGTGGACGTGCGGTACCGCCGGACCGACGAAGGCCACCGGATCACCCACATCGTGCTGTGGCACACGGCGCAGGGGCAGCCGCGGCACCAGGCCGTGCAGTTCCCCACCTCCGCGCTGCGGACGCTGTATCCGGGCGCTCCGGTGACCTTGCGGTACGACCCGCGCAATCCGTCTCGGGTGCGGGTGGACGGCACGCCGAGCCCCAGGGGGCAGGCCGTGGTGCTGATGGTCTTCGGCGGGATCGTGCTGGCGGTGGCGTTCATGCTGCTGCTCGGGGGGCTGGCGACAGCGCTCTGACGGCACGGTGTTGACCGCGCTCCGGCGGGGCCGGCGACGTACGCGCGTGCGTAAGGTGCCGGTGAACGGGCCGATGAGACGGACCGAACGAGGGGGAGGAGCCCCGCATGGCATTCCGCAAGTTCCTCAGCGCGCTCGGCGTGAACGCGCCGGAGGTCGAGACGGTGCTGGACCGGGACGCGTACCGGCCCGGGGACCGCGTCAACGCGACGGTGACGCTGCGCGGCGGCGGCGCTGACGTCCGCATCGCCCGCCTGGGTCTGGACGTGGTCACCCGCTTCGAGGACCTGGAGCCGGTCGAGACGGAGTGGGCGAACCCGGGCCGGGTCGTCTCCCTGCCGGTGGCCGAGGACTTCGAGCTGGACGCCGGGAAGGAGCACGTCCTCCAGGTGCCGGTCGACCTGCCGTGGGAGACGCCGCTCACGCATTTCCTGGGCGGTCGGCGGCTGCGCGGTGGCCGGGTCGCGGTCCGTACCGAGGTCTCCATCGACGATGCCGTGGACCGCGGCGACTTCGACGAGTTCGCGGTGCACGCCCTGCCCCCGCAGGATGTCGCGCTGCAGGCGTTCGCCGACCTCGGCTACCGCTTCGACGAGGCGGAGGTGAAGCAGGGCACGCCGAAGCAGGCCGTCGCCTCGCGGGTGAACTACTGGCAGGAGATCGAGATGTGGTTCCCGCCGGAGTACGGCTACTCGTCGCAGCTGGAGTTCGTCTTCAACGCCCGCGAGAGCGACATGGACCTGATCTTCGGCAACGCGGGCCGCCTCACCATGGCCTACGACGGCCTCGACCCGCAGCGCGCCCGCGCGGAGATCGACGCCTACAGCCGCAGCCTGTTCCTGCGCTGAACGATCGGCGGGCGGACCGGCTGCCCCGTCGTCACCACCCGGCGTCTCACGCCCGGGGCGTGGCGGCGGAAGTCGCTGCCCGTCGGATCTCGTCCGCGGGAAAAGGGGTGTCCCTGCTTTCGGTGAGGAACCGGCGGTGGAACTCGCCCAGGACGACGGCGTGCGCGGCGTGCCGGTCGATGAGTGCGCCGACTGCGGCCGGCACGCCGGGGTGCCGGCGGCCCGCGATCCACTCGCGCAGGAAGGCGGCGTGGTCGGCACCACCGCGAACGGAGTCCGGGAGGTGGTGGCGGAGCAGCTTGTCCGCGACGTAGCAGCGGTCGTACAGGAGGTGGTCCGTGAGGAAGGCGTCCTCCTCCGCGGACAGTTCGAAGTCGCGGCTCAGCGCGAGCCCGAAGTCGGAGAAGTAGACCTCCCGTCCGTGGGTGAGGAGGTTGGCGAAGTGCGCGTCGAAGTGAACCATTCCGCGTGACCGCAGGAAGTCCGCGCCCCGCAGCAGCGCCTCCTCGATCCGCGGGTCGACCCGGTGGTCCGCCGTCTCCGTCCCGGTCCCTGACGCGGGGCGCGCCTCGCCCAACTCGGCGGCGAGGGTCACGGGCAGGTGTTCCAGGAACAGCACGAGGCTGGCGGAGGCGGCGCCGACGGCCTCCAGCCGGCGGCGCACGGCGTCCGAACCCTCCCAGTACGCCACCGCACCGTCGACGCCCCCGAACTCGTCGGTGAAGCCGGTCGGCGGGCTGTCCGGCAGGACTCTCCAGTGGTACAGCAGCGGGAACCCGGCGTACTCGTCGGTGACGGCCCAGGCGGTGGTCATGACGTGCGCCGCCAGTTCCCGCCAGGCTCCGAACCCCACCGATCCGGCGCCGTACTGGTAGTACACGGGCAGACCGAACAGGTTGGCGGTGGAGCGCACGTGGGCCGGTTGCAGTTCGACGTCCGTCAGCGGGACGCGTTTGACGAAGACCGGCGTCCCCTCGACGTTCAGCGCCGCCGATCTCCCGCCGATACCCGTACCGACTTCCGGGGCGGCTTTCACGAGTCCGGCGAGCCGTCGGTCGCTGAGCAGCGACAGCCTCGTTCCCACCGTCGCGTACGTGGAGACGCGCGTGGTGTGCCCTGTGTGCACCGGCCGTGGGCCCCTTCTCCGCTGCTCCCGTGTGACGTCGTGACGGACTGCTCAGCATGGCAGAGGTGCCCCGACGCGTCACGGTCTCCTCCCGCCCCGGGCGGCGTTGCCTTCCCGCACGGAAGGCAGCGGGGCCGAAGGAGCCGGTCGGGGTGGTGACCGGGGCGGCGGGGTGGGTGAGCATGGGGTTCGTCGGTGCGGGGAGGTCGGGAGGGGGACGCGCGTGGTGGTGGGGGAAGAGGCCGCGGAGTGGTTCGAGGCGCTGGCCTCGTACTCTCCGGCCGCGGCGTTCGTACGGGACGGGAACGGCCGCTATCTGTGGGTCAACCACGCCTACGCCCACCTGTACGGGCGGGATCCCGGTGCCGTGGTGGGGCGCAGCGTCGAGGAGGTCGATCCGCCCGGGGACGCGGCGATCGCGCGCGAACTGGACCGCCAGGTGATGGAGTCGGGGCGTCCCGTGCGGCACGTCATCCACTTCGTGCACGCGGGCGGCGCCCCCGGGGAGGCGGTCGGGCACCGCTTCGCGCTGAACGTGGCGAGCGGGCAGGGCTGCCGGGTCGGCGGGATCTACGTGGACGTGACCGACCACCGTCGGGCACTGGAGGAGATGGCGGCAGCCGGTGAGGAGCTGCACGCACTGCGCGAACGTTCCGGGCTGGCGGTCGTCTCCCTCGGCCTGGACGGGCGGGTGGAACGGGTCAACGCGGGCGCCGCCACGCTGCTGGGGCGGCCCTCGGGCGACGTGGAGGGCGGCGCGGTGGCGGACCACGTGGAGGAGGTGGCCGGTGCCCTGCCGGCCGGGTCGTGGCGGGCGTTGACGGAGGGCCGGACCGCGCGGTGCGGTGGCGTGCTGGTGCTGCGCACGGCGCGTGGCGGCCGGCCCGTGCGCGCGGACCTGGCGCTCGTACGGCGGGCGGGGGTGCCGGTGCGGGTGATGGCCGTGCTGACGCCGGTGGGTGCGGAGTTCGGGGACCGGCCGCGGGTTTCTCCGGTGCAGCTGCGAGTGCTGGTGCTGCTGGCCTCCGGCGAGCCGAACACGTCGA
>KI547042.1:66668-84123 GCA_000497405.1 Streptomycetaceae bacterium MP113-05
GGTACGCGCCGACGGCGACCGCGGCCAGCGCGCACATGCCCCGGTCCAGCATGGACTCCAGCGACAGCAGCGTCGCCCGGTGCGAGCTGTCGGGGATCGCGGAATTCACCAGGTTGCGCTGGACGGGGAAGGCGAGGCCGGTAGCGGCGGCGAAGAGGCACAGCCAGACGACGGTTCCGGCGCCTCCGGCGAGGGTCGTCGCGGCGAGGGTGAAGGCCATGGCGAGGCTGAGGACGGTGACCGAGGTGGTGTCGGCGAGCCGGCGCCGCAGCCAGTTCGGCCGTGCGGACGCCACGGCCTCGGCGATCGTCATCGCCGAGAGGACCGCGCCGTGCTGGGTGAGGGGCACGTCCTTGTCGAGGAGCAGCGGCTGGAACAGGTTGACCTGGCAGATCCGGGCGAGCGTGAAGAGGGCGACGCCCTGGAGCATCAGCGGACCGAGCGCCCGGGAGTCACGGAAGGCTGCGAGTGCGCCGAGCAGTCCGCCGCCCTGCTGCTTGCCGTCTGCCTTGCCGGCGGGTTCGGAACCGGGCGGCTCCGTGGAGCCCTTCGGGGTCGCCGAAGCGAGGGCGGGCAGGGCGAGCGCGCAGGCCAGCGCGCCGAGCGCGCACACGGCGGTCAGCACGTACGGCGCCTCCTGCCGCACCTGCATCAGCACGCCCACCAGCGGCCAGCAGGCGATCTTCGCCCACAGCCCGATCGACCGGGCCGTGCCCTCGGCCTGCACGTAGTGCTCGCCCGCGCCGCGCGTGTGCAGCGACTCGTACAGGTAGGCGCTGGCGGCGCCGGAGACGAGGGAGCGGGCGGTGGCGATGGTGAGGAAGTGCAGCAGGAAACCGGTCACCGACGGGGACGCGACGGGGATCAGGTTGGCGGCCACCATCACGGCGGCGCCGAGCTGCATGGCACGGCGGTGGCCGATCCGGTCGGCGAGGAAACCGGTGGGTATCTCCAGGACGAGGAACGAGACGTAGTAGGCGCCCTGGATGGCGAAGATCTCGGCGTCGGACAGGCCGGCGTCGCGTTGGTACTGGTAGAAGACCGGCATCCACCACAGGAGGTTGAAGAGCAGCTGGAAGCCGTTGTTGAGACGGATCAGCCGCTTCGCCTGCGCGGGCGGCGGCGACTTCACGGTTTTCCGGGGCATGGAGAGCATGGGGGTATGGAGGCCTTGGGTGGGGGAGGGCGGCGCGGCACGCGCACCGGACGGGCCACTGTCGGGGCCCGTCCGGTGCGCTGGGCTGGTCAGGCGTTGTAGGGGCGCAACTGGAGAATGTGCAGGACGCCCTCCGCGGTGAGGAGCCACTCGACGTCGAGAGGCGCGGCGAAGGTGTAGTCCGTCGCGTAGTGCGACTGCAGCAGGCGCCCGGCGAGCGCCAGGCGGGCCAACTGCTCGCGGGTGCCGGCGTCCAGGTCGCGTTCGGCGGCGCCGAGGGAGAGGGTGCGCCCGCCGCCCTCGACCGTGTTGTAGAGGTACTGCATCGGCAGCGTCGAACCGTCGACGACGGCGGCCGTGGAGCCGTGCGCGCAGTTGAGGTAGACGTTGCGGAAGTCGGCGCGGTTGGTCGGGTTGCAGGTCACCATCACGCCGCCGAGCGGCGAGGGCTCGTAGCGCTGCACGATGACGCCCATGTAGGTGTCGTCGAGGGAGATGCCGGCCTCGTGCCGCAGCCGTACGCTGCGCGGCGACAGCAGCGACGCCCACACCTGGCGGATGGCGTCGAGCGCGTCCGGCAGGTCGGCGACCTGGGTGTGGGACTCGTAGATCCCGGCGGCCGAGAAGCCCGGCAGGTCCTCGGCGTTGGACGAGGAGCGCACCGCGAAGCGGCTCGCCCCCGCCAGGTGCCGCACGAGGTGCCCGTCGAGCGTGCGGGCCATGTCGTCGGGCACCGGCGTGGTGCGGACGAGATGCTGGAGCTGGACGCAGACGGCGTCCACCGCGTCCATGGCCCCCAGTTCCAGGGCCATCTTCAGCTTGCCGATGCTCTGCTGGATCGCCGGTGAGGAGTCCAGGAACCGCTGCTGCAGCGAGAACGGCACCGCGACGCCCTCGGGCGCCTTGACGTGCCGGGCGAGGAAGTCGTCGGCGGCCTCAGCGAGTTCGTCGCCCTCGGTACGGGCGCCCAGACGGCCCGCGAGGTGGCCGAGAAGGTCGGCGCGCGGCGGGCGCGGCACGGCGTAGTAGCCGGTGAGGCGGGCGGAGCCGTTCCGCAGCACGTGGTGCAGCTCGCCGAGGTTGGCGGCCTTCGTGCCGTACGCGTGCCGGTCCTTGGCGCGCAGTGACGCCAGCGGCACGATGGGCAGGTCGTCGCGGCTGGGGGCGTCCAGGCGGATGCGCTGGGTGTGCCAGGCCGGTTCGGCGAGGTCGTCGGGCTCCTCGGCGGTCTCCAGCCGTGCACCCCCGGTGGTGACCTCGTACGTGACCCAGGCGCCGTCGAGCTTCTCGTCGTCGATGCGGTCCAGGACGCCGCGCACGATGGCGTTGGGCACCCCCCAGCCGGCGGCGAGCATGTTGGTGTGCGAGAGCGGCGTGGTGGGCTCGGCGTTGAGCAGACCGGCGAGCCGCGGAATGTCGTCGGGGACGACGGGCATCGCCACGATGTCGTACCAGGTCAGGGTGGCGCGGGCGGCGCGGTAGTCGTCCTCGGTGGCGAAGCGACGCAAGCGGCCGGTCGCGGTGCCGAGGGTCAGCGGAACGAACGGGGCCGCGGAGAACAGCTCGTGGCCCTGCGCGCGGGGCAGATCCGTCTCGGGGACGGCGGCGACGGCGTTCTCCTGGCCGTGGTTGGCGGGCTTGACGGCGAGGGCGAGGGACTCGTCCAGGTGGCCGCGGACCTCGGTGTAGAACTCGGTGAGCAGGGCGGCGCCCATGGTGTCGGCCTCGGTGGTCTCCAGCACCATGAAGGGCTGCGCCGGCCGGCTCTGCGGGCCGGCCGTGTCGGTGTGCAGGGAGAGCACGCCGAGCAGGAAGCGGCGGTCCGGGTCGTGGTAGACGGAGTGGTTGAACCCGTCGAGGTCGGCGTCGAGTTCGTCCAGGGTCATGCCCAGGATCTCGATGGCGATGTAGTTGACGTGGAAGGAGTGGACGGAGCTGTCGAGGACGTGCCACACGCCCTCCTGCCGGTCCACGACGACCTTCACGTACGGGTGGCCGCCGAGCACGCCGCAGAGCTGCTCGAACAGCGGCAGCGTCAGCAGTCCGCCGAGGACCGCGCCGTGCCGGTGCTCACCGGACGGCCCGCCCTGAACGGGAACGGTCCGGGCGGGACCGGCCGGGGCGGACCGGTCCGTGCCGTGGGTGGTGTGGGTGATGTCGTGCGTGCTCATACGTCGGCCTCCGCGTCGTCGGTACGGTCGGCTCGTCCCGTCGCTCCCGCCGCGTCGGCGAGGACCCGGGGCAGCGCGGCGATCACGTGCTCGCAGTCGGCGAGCAGCGTCTGCTCGGACTCTGCGGTCAGGAAGCACAGCGCGGCCATCGCGTTGGCGCCGCCGGCCTCCTCGTAGGCGGGCATCACAGTGCCGTCGGGCAGGCTGGCCTCCCGCACCAGCTCGATGCGGGTGCCGTCACTGAGGAGCGCCGGCCAGTCGACGGCGGTGAAGTCCCACGACGGCAGCTCGCGCCACGGGCGGCCCTCCGGATCGGCGGCCAGCACCACCAGCGACCCGGCGGCACCCGGCCCCTCGCCGGTGCCGGTGGTGAGCATCCGCTCCGGGTAGTCGACGTCCTCACCGAGGAGCTGCCGGACCAGCATGCCGAGCATGTCCAGTCCGTAGACCGCCTCGACCTGACGGGTGGTCATCACGCCGCCGAAGCGGGCAGCGGTCTCGATGACCCACATCTCGCCGCCCGCACCCAGCTTGATCTCCGTGTGGGTGGCGCAGGTGTCGAGGTTCAGGGCGTCGACGGCTCCCCGCGACACCTCCTCGATGCGGCGCTGCGCCTCTTCGGGCAGCGCCACCGGGGCGAGCCCGGCGCGTTCGGTGAACGGCGGGATGGTCGGCATCCGGCCGGTGAGGCACAGCGGGTGGTACACGCCGTCGGCGACGATGCCCTCCACGGACACGTAGTCGCCCCAGGTGTGCTTGGTGTCGGTGCCGAACCAGGCATCGGCCTCCCCGGTGACGATCTCCTCGAGCAGGAAGTCGCTCACACCGTCGCGGGCGGAGTGGAGTTCGGCGTAGCCCTCGGTCGCGGACTCGGCCATCACGGACCGGCCGAGCTGCCAGGCGCGTTCGGCCTGCTGCCGGTCCTCGACCCGTACGTGGGCGGTGGAGCCCGCACTCCAGGCGGCCTTGAGCAGCAGCGGCGGGCGCAGCCGGTCGAAAGCGGCGTCGATGTCGGCGGCCTCACGGATGGGTGTGAAGCCGGGGACGGGCACCCCGGCCTGGTGCCAGCGGTGGCGCATCAGCCGCTTGTCGCGGGCGGCTTCGGCGTTGCCGCCCGCGCCGGCCAGGCCGAGGCGGCGGCAGGCGTTGGCGACGGCCACCACCGCGTACTCGGACAGGGTCGTCACGGCGCCGGCCCCCACCAGCTCCGCGTGTCTGCAGATCAGCTCGATCAGCGCGTCCCCCTCGCGCGGCGCCTCCTCGGTGACCGAGGCGCAACTCGGCCGCCACGTGGGGCCGGTGGACTCGGGCAGCGGCGCGAGCGCCAGCACATGCACCTCGGCGTGGGCGGCGATCCGCGGTATCGCGTACTCCAGCGGCGGGCCGCCCTTAGCGTAGACGAACAGGATGGGGGTCACGACACTCCTCGGTCGGGGGCGGAGGGCTCCGGGTCAACGCGGGTGCCTGTCGCGGGTGGCCCGCCGTGGTCGGCGGCGGGCCGGGGGCGCGTCCGCGACGGGCAGCACGCACAGAACCGTGAGCTACCACATCACATCGGAGAGTGAGCGACGCACGCAAGTACGCCCGACCGATTAGGCGTTCGCCAAACAGTCTTCTGTTTCCAGCCGGTTTACCCGAACGGCGAACAGTGTGGTCGTCCCCGCGGTGACCGGCGTCACGCCCCGAGGTCGTCGAGGAGCCCGCCCGGTTCCGGTTTTCCGCGAACCGGGGGGCCGTCCGCGTCGGCGGCCTTCGCGCGGACCGTTCAGAGGCGGGTGCGGGGCAGCAGGGGGACGAGGTCGTTCCAGCGGGCGGTCTCGCAGCCGGTGGCGCGGCCGAAGTCGGCGTTCACCGGACGTCCGGCCCACATGCCCTCGAGGTGCGCGGTCGCGGGCCCGCCGTAGAGGCTGGTGCAGACGGAGTCCGGCGGGACCGGCGCGAACGGGTCGCTGCCCCACACCGTCACCTCGTCCAGCCGGGCGCACGCCTCCTTCGCACGGCGGTGGTCGCCGCCCGCAGGATGGCAGAGCAACTCGAACCGGCCGTCGTGAGCCCGGTATCCGGAGTCGGTGACGGTGAGCACCAGATGGTCGCGGACCGGCGGCAGCACCGCCCCGGCGGGCGCGGCGGGGGCCAGCGCGGCGCCTGCGGCGGCGAGCACGGCGCACGCGGCGACAGCGGCCTTGCGGGTACCGAGGACCCTGCGGGGACGGACGGTCATGTGATGCTCCCGGCGCGTGCGGCACGAACGGTTCGCGGGCCGGCGGGGCCGCCGGACCTCCCCCTTCAACGTCCGCAACCCCCACTCGGTTGCGGTGAGCGAGGACAAGTATACGCAAAGTGAGGCGATGCGGGAGAGAGGAACACCGGGCGCCGTCATCGTGTTCCGGCTGCGGGCGTACCACCTCCACCGGCAGCCACCTCAGCCGGCGACACGCGCCCGCGGCTCCGGCCGGGGACTCCCGGCGGGACCGGAGGGGAAGGATCCACCAGACGGCCCCGCAGCGCCCTCCCGGCACACGGACGGGGTGGAGCACCCCGAAGACCCTCGGCTCCGGGAAACGAAAGGAGACCACGCCGATGCCCCTGGACGACACCACGCCCATGCGGGAGTACGAGCGCGCCGTGCGGTGCTTCGAGGCACGCGACTACTCCGGCGCCGCACGCCTGCTGCGCCCGCTGGTCGACGCCGAACCGAACCAGCTCGGCACCCGCCTGCTGCTGGCTCGTGCGTACTACCACTCCGCGCAGCTCGGCCGCGCCGAGACGGAGCTGCGCGCGGTGCTGGAGCAGGACCCCGCCGAGGCGTACGCCCACCTGGTACTCGGCCGCACCCTCGAACGCCGGAACCGGCCCGTCGAGGCCATCCGGCACCTGCGCCTCGCCGAAGCCATGACCGGCACCGGGCCCGCCGACGGACCGGGCCGGGGAGCGGGCCGTCGGCCCCGAGGCGGGCCCGGCGCATGACCCCGGCAGCGCCGGTCACCCGGCCGACACCGCCGAACGACACGGCGAACACCGCAGGGAGGATCGCGATGACCGAGAAGCCGACGAAGACCGTGGACGCCGATGACGTGCAGGTCGTCGACCTCCCCGAACGCTCCCACTTCGCACTGCGCGTCGCGGGTGAACCCGCGGGCCGGACCGACTACCGCACCAGGCCGGGGCGTCTCGTGCTCACCCACACCGAGGTCTCCGACGGCTACGCGGGCCGGGGCCTCGGCAGCCGCCTGGTGCGGGAGGTCCTGGACACCGCGCGCGAGCGCGGCCTGCGGGTGACGCCGCGGTGCCCGTACGTGGCCGGTTTCATCCGGCGGCACCGCGAGTACGCCGACCTGGTCGACGACGAGCACCGCGCGGAGATCGACGCCCCGGACTGAACCGGCAGCCCCGGGGTCCCTCCCGCCCCGGTTGCCGGTCGGGTCCCGGCGCGCGACCCTGCTGAGGGGCACCGACGACGCCGACGCGGGAGGCACAGCCGTGACGGACACGACAGCGGGCGCCAGGATCACACCGGCCACCTGGCCGCGGCTCAGGGTGGACGAGTGGCCCGAGACGCGCGACACCCTCCACATGTGGACGCAGATCGTGGGCAAGGTGCGGCTTGCCCACGCCCCGCTGGTCAATCACTGGTGGCAGGTCACCCTGTACGTCAGCCCACGCGGCCTGACCACCTCCGCGGTGCCGTACCGGGACGGGGCCTTCGACATCGAGTTCGACTTCGTCGACCACCGGCTGGTGGTGCGGAGCAGCGACGGCGGCACCCGGCACGTCACCCTCGAACCGAAGACCGTCGCCCGCTTCCACGCCGAGACCATGAACGCGCTCGCCGAGCTGGGGATCGACGCACCGATCCAGGCACGGCCCAACGAGGTGGAGCCGGCCATCCCCTTCGCCGAGGACGACCGGCACTCCTCCTACGACCCCCGTGCCGCGCACCTCTTCTGGCGGCAGCTCCTCCAGGCGGACCGGGTCATGGGCGCGTTCCGAACGTACTTCGCCGGCAAGGTCAGCCCCGTGCACTTCTTCTGGGGCGCTATGGACCTGGCCTGCACCCGCTTCTCCGGCCGCCCCGCACCACCTCACCCCGGCGGTGCCCCCAACTGCGGGGACTGGGTGATGGTCGAGGGCTACTCCCGGGAACTGAGCAGCTGCGGCTTCTGGCCGGGCGGCGGCGAAGAGGGCGCGTTCTACGCCTACGCCTATCCGGAGCCGGACGGCTTCGCGCAGCACCCGGTACGGCCGGGCGAGGCCTACTACAGCACGGAGAACGGGCAGTTCCTGCTGCCGTACGAGGCGGTGCGAGAAGCCGTCGACCCGGACCGGGCGCTCATGGAGTTCCTCCACACCACCTACGAGGCGGCGGCCGAACGCGGCGCCTGGGCGCGCGCCGCCCTCGAGGAGGACCCGCACCGCTGGGACGGATAGCGCTGAACCGTCCCCCCGGGCGGGCTTGCCCCCGCGAAAATCGGGAAGAGGCGGGGCCGGGGGGAGAACTCCCCACGCGTGCAGGAGGAGTGAGCGATGGACGAGAAGGTGCCGCAGGAAGCCCTGCTGTCACTGCTGCAGGACACCAAGCGCGGCGTCCTGGTGACGCTGAAGCGGGACGGACGGCCGCAGCTGTCGAACGTGCTGCACGCGTACGACCCGGAAGAGCGCGTCATCCGGGTGTCGGTGACCGCCGACCGCGCCAAGACCCGCAACCTCGTGCGTGATCCGCGTGCCGCCTACCACGTCACGACCGACGACGGCTGGTCGTGGACCGCTGCGGAGGGCGACGCCGAGCTCTCCGGTGTGGCGACCGACCCGTACGACGAGGTGGTGGAGGAGCTGGTCGACGTCTACCGGGCGATCTCCGGCGAACACGGGGACTGGCAGGAGTACCGCGCCTCGATGGTCGCGGACCGGCGTCGGGTCGTACGGCTGCACGTGCGCCACGCGTACGGCCAGCCGCGCCACTGAACCTGCCCGCGGGCGGGCAGGCCGACGACCGGAGAGACCCGTGAACGACCGCGAGCCGGGCGTCCTCACCTCGGCCGTACGGCCGTTCAGCGCGTCAGGCGGGACCTCCCGCCGGTCCCCGAAGAGGACCGGCGGCCCTGGCGTCGGGGGTGGCCGCCAGGACCGCCGGAGTATCGGGCCGTCCCCTCCTCCTCGCCTCCCGGTGGCCGCCGCCTCGTTCCCTCCTCGTCGCCGGGTACTGCGATGGGGGGAGAACGACACAGGCCCCGGCAGGCACGAGGCGGCGGCACCGTCCCTGCGAGCAGGGACGAGGGTGGGGACGGGCAGGGTCAGACGCTGAGGCCCTTCCCGCGCAGCCAGGACAGCGGGTCGACCGGGGTGCCGCCGCCCGGCCGGACCTCCACGTGGAGGTGCGGGCCGGTGGAGTTGCCGGTGGAACCGACGTTGCCGATGACGTCCTTGGTGCCGACCTCGGAACCGGCGGAGACGTTCATCGAGGAGAGGTGGCAGTACCAGACCTCGGT
This sequence comes from Streptomycetaceae bacterium MP113-05, assembly GCA_000497405.1. Lineage (GTDB taxonomy): Bacteria > Actinomycetota > Actinomycetes > Streptomycetales > Streptomycetaceae > Streptomyces. The sequence continues at coordinate 75,482 of KI547042.1, forward strand.
GCCGTCGCCGAGTTCGAGCACGATGCGGTAGCCGTACGAGCCCGCCCAGCCGGCTTCCTTCACGGTGCCGCTGTGCACGGCCCGCACCGGAGTGCCGGTCTGCGCGGCGAAGTCCTGGCCGGTGTGGTCGTTCTCCCACATGCCGCCGCCCGCTCCGAAACCGGAGCTGAGGGTGTAGGACGCGACCGGAAGGGTGTAGCTACGGGCGAGTTCGGCGAGCCGGGCTGCCTCCGCCTTGCGGCGGGCCTCCTCCTCGGCCTCACGCTTGCGTTCGGCTGCGGCCTTGCGTTCGGCCTCGGCCTTCTTCCCGGCCTTCTCGGATGCCTTCTCGGCCGCGGCGGCGGCGGCCTCCTCGCGGGTGCCGGCGTCAGCAGCCGTCTGCTGCTGCGCGGCCTGCTCGAGGATGCGGGCCCGGAGCGCCTCGCCGCCCTCGGGAGCGGCCTCGGCGCTGAACCCGGCCTGGGTGAGCGGCGCCTGGGCGGCGACCGTCGCGGTGTCGTCGGCGACGTCGGCGCCGGGGACGAGCGCGCTGATCCCGGACGGCAGCTTCCCGGCGACCTCGTCGGCCACCGAGGAGAGGTCGGGCACGGATATCGCTGCCGGCTTCTCCTTCGCCCCCGCCATACCGCCCGCTCCGACGGCCGCGATCACACCGACGCCGAGGACCGCGCTGCTGCGCGCCATGCCGCGCTGCTTGGCGACGCGGTGCCGTCCCCGCACCGGCCGTACCGAGTCCGCAGTCGGATTCCACTCCTCGTACGGGGCGTTCCGGTCCGGGCCGTAAGCGCCGGAGACAGCGGATCCACCGCCGAAGTCCGTGCCGTACTCCGTGGCGAACCCGGTGCCGTACGGCGGAAAGGCGGTGCTGGGGTCGGTGTCTCCGAGGGGACCGCTGCCGCTTCCACGGGGGTCGCGGCGGGTCTCGGTGAGCTCGGGGGCATGCCTGGTGGACGCCACTGGGGGCGCTCTCCTTTCCTTCCTTCTCGCCTACCGGGTTAGCTGACGGGTTCGGAGCAGGAAGGTCTCCTACGGCGGTCCCTGGACGGGACCTCCGATTCACCCCTGGGAAATGGTTCCCCGGCTCCCTCGGTGTGCCGACTGCGAGTGGTGAGACTCGCGCGGCCCACGTGCGGAATTAGGCGACAGCGCACGGTGCCGTCGGGCGTGACGGCAGTGACGACCGTGCTGCGTTATCGAACGTTAATAGACGTGCAGCCGGTGCACCAAGCCGGTCCGCTGATTTTGCCTACCCTTGGGACGGGACTTACCGCCCAGGGGAGTGCAATACGGACACCCCAACACTCCATGTCAGCACGCCGGTTCCGTGGGTGATCACGTCTCGGTCACGACAGGCGCCCGCCCCGTCGGGACCGACGAGGCGTCAGACGTGACCGACGAGCCGAGCGGCACGCGCCCCGGGGGCCTCTGCGCACTCAGAGGATGGCGACGCGTTCCCAGCCCCCTCGCTGCGGCTTCTCCGCAGCGGCGGGTGGCGCCGGCTCGGCGGCGGGCTTCGGGCGGGACGCCTCCGCCTCGCCGGTCGCCGGTGGCACGGCCGGGTGCGCGAGCGGCCCGGCGTCACCGCCTGTGCCGTCGTCGCCGCCGTCGCCATAACCGGAGACGCCGACATAGGGGGTCACGCTCCGGTACGGCGCAGGAAACGGAGACCCGTAGGGATCGGGGAAGGTGCCGTACGACCCGTCACCGCGGGTCTGCGGCGACACGGGGACGGGAGCAGCGGGCGGCGCAGGCGGGGCGGACGGCGCGGGCAGCCGATGGGATCCGTACGACGTGCGCGCCTCGTCCGCGTGCCACCAGGGACCGGGGAACTCCGGTGACTCGCTGCGGCCGTGACGGCTCCGACCGGGCACGTCGCGTCCGGCCAGTGACCACTCGCGCACGAGGGTCTCGTAGATGGGCGTGGGCACGGCAGCCTCCGACGGCGGCGGGAGAGCCGGAGGGGAAACCTGTTCTCCCGACCACGGCACGGGTGACCACTGCGTGAGCATCACAGCCATGCCAGAGACAACGACGCCGAACGGTCGGAGTCACTCACCCGGATCAGCCACCCGCAAGGACGACGACGCGGGAAGACGACGGGGCAACCGAGTGAGAGCGCTCTCTTGACGTGTCCATCGTCACCCGCTTCACTCGTGGGCGTCAGAGGTACGGACCAATCCCCCCGCCCGTACAGGGCCGAACTCGCTCCCCCGAGCGACGAGGTGACCACGATGCCCCACAGACCTTCCGCCCCGCACCCGCACGCGCCCGCCCGACCGACCGGAACCACCCGCCCGAGGACGGGGCGCAGCCGCCGGCTGGGCCTGATCGGCGTCGGCCTGGCGGCCGCCCTCGCCTGGTCCGCCGCCGTACCGGGCGCCGCAGCACCGGCTCCGGCCGGAGCCTCGGCGACACCGGACACCTCGGCCGCCGCACCGCAGACCGCCGACTCCCCCACGGCCGTGCTGTTCGAGGACGACTTCGACGGACCCTCCGGTTCCGCCGTGAACGGCTCCAGGTGGCAGATCGAGACGGGCGACAACGTCAACAACCACGAGCGCCAGTGGTACACGCCCGGCAACGACAACGCCGCCCTCGACGGCAACGGCAACCTGGTGATCACCGCCCGCAAGGAGAACCCCGGCAACTACCAGTGCTGGTACGGGCGGTGCGAGTACACCTCGGCCCGCCTCAACACCTCGGGCAAGTTCACCACCACGTACGGCCATGTCGAAGCACGGGTGAAGGTGCCGCGCGGCCAGGGCATGTGGCCCGCGTTCTGGATGCTCGGCGACGACATCGGACAGGTCGGCTGGCCGGCCAGCGGTGAGATCGACGTCATGGAGAACGTCGGCTTCGAACCCAGCACCGTCCACGGCACCCTGCACGGCCCCGGCTACTCCGGCTCCGGCGGCATCGGCGCCGCGTACACCCTGCCCGGCGGACAGCAGTTCGCGGACGCCTTCCACACCTTCGCCGTCGACTGGTCGCCGAACCGCATCACCTGGTCCGTGGACGGCAACGCCTTCCAGACCCGGACGCCGGCCGACCTCGGCGGTCGCGACTGGGTGTTCGACAAGCCGTTCTTCCTCATCCTCAACCTCGCAGTCGGCGGCTACTGGCCGGGCGACCCCGACGGCAGCACCGCCTTCCCGCAGCAACTCGTCGTCGACTACGTGCGGGTCACCGGCGGAGAGGGCGGCGGCTCGGGCGCCAGCGGCCAGATCACCGGACTCGCCGGGAAATGCGTGGACGTGGCGAACGCAGGGACCGCGGACGGCACGCCGATCCAGCTCCACGACTGCAACGGCAACGCCGCCCAGAACTGGACCATCGGCACCGACGGCACCGTCCGCGCCCTCGGCAAGTGCCTCGACGTGGCCTCCGGCGGCACCGCGGACGGGACCAAGGTCCAGCTGTGGACGTGTAACGGCAGCGCCGCCCAGCAGTGGGTGGTGAGCGACGCGAACGACATCGTCAACCCGCAGGCGAACAAGTGTCTGGACGTCACCGACAACAACTCGGCGAACGGCACCAGGCTGCAGATCTGGACGTGCGGGGGTACCGCCAACCAGAAGTGGAACACGCCGGCCTGACGGCCACCGCCCGGGTCGCGCCCCCGCATCGTCCTCCCCGGACCTCGGGGGCGCGACCCGTCCCACCGCGCGCACCGGCGCACAGCCCCGGACACGGCGCGCATACAGGTCAGCTCGACCCGAACCACCCGCCGATACGGGCGTGTCGACGGAGTCGGCACAGGACTCTCACAGCACACCGGTTCCCGAGTGGCCCCACTGCCGCATAGCGTTCCGCAGGCCATGGACTACTGCCCCACGTGCCGCAGGCACCTCAACGGCGCCTTGGCCTGTCCGGGATGCGGAGCCCCGGCCGGGTTCCTCCACCCGGCACCGGGAACCGACCCGTACGGCACCCAGCCGCCCGGACCGGTCACGGGCGCATCCGCGCAACCGGTCTACCGGGCACAGGCGTTCCACCAGGAGCCCCCGCCGGATCTCTACGCGTACGAGCAGCCGCCGCCCAGGCCCGGCCGGACCCGGGCCCCGGCCCCCGCAGCGGACCCGGTGCCCGACGAGCCGGCGCACGACGCGGTGCACGACGAGCCCGAGGACGACGGGAACCCCGCCGGGAACGGCCGCAACGGGCGCCGCTCCCGGGGCCGCCGGGCGCGCAAGGGCCGCGGCAGACGCGTGATGATCCTCGCCGCCTGCCTGGGTACCGTCCTGCTCGGCCTCACCGTCTCCGAAGTGGGCACACCGCTCCTCCCCTGGAGCGAGCCCGTCGCCTCCACCCCCGACCCGCAGTCCGCCGACCCGATCGACGGCGGCACGGAGTCGCCGGAGGACGGGGCGACCGGTCCCGCCCCCTCAGGCGCCGCCTCCACCGGCGCATCCCGCAGCCCCGACGCGGACGATCCCTCCCCGTCGGCGAGCGCGGACGCGAGTGACGAGCCGAAGGACGGCGAGAAGTCGAAGCAGCCGGAGGACGAGCCGACCGAGGTGGTCGGCAGCGTCCAGCCCGAACCGGCCGACCCCGCCCCCACCACCCCCGCGGAGCCCGAGCCCCAGCCCACCCAGCCGCAACCCACTCCGCCCCAGCAGCCCGATCCGGACCCCCCGGACGACGACTACGACTGCTGGCTCTTCTTCTGCAGCTGACCTGCACCACGTGCCCCGGGGCCCCGGGGCCCCGGCTGAAACGGTCGGCCTCACCGTGCGAACTCGTACGAGGTGTAGTCCCCCAGGGGGCGGTAGCCGAGGCGCCGGTACAGGGCGTTGCTGGTGGGGTTGGCCAGGTCGGTGAAGAGCAGGACGTCGCCGACTCCCGCGTTCAGCGCCGCCTGCGAACGGGCGGCGGTGGCGGCGGCACCATAGCCCCGGCCGCGGTGCCTCCTCGGCGTGTACACCGGCCCGATACGGATGGTGCCGGCAGCCGGTGCTCCCATGGAGGCCATGGCAACCGGCCCGGAAGCGGTTTCCCACAGCGTGATCCGGCCGGCCCTGATCCGGTCCTCCATCATCCGGCGGTCGTCCGCCGGCCGCAGTCCCACGTCCCGGCGGAACGCAGCCCCCCACGCGACCAGCAGGTCACGGTCGGCTTCCGTCGCCGGACGGTCTCGGCCGGGGTGCGCCGGCCGAGGCGGGCGCAGTGTCCCCAGCCGGAACAGCCGCTCGTTCCGCAGCACGCGCGTGTCCGCGCCGACCAGTGGGCCGTACGTGGCGGCGAACGCCTCGGTCACAGTGGCCGGGCCGTTGACGCCCGGCGGTACCGGGTCGCGTTCGGCGAGGGTCACGGACAACTGCACCGCTGCCGCCTCGGGCATGGCGGACAACACCGCCGGGTGGGGCGGGGTGCACAGGACGGCTCCGCCCACCCTGCCGTCCGCTGTCCGCCACCAGCCGAACCACGGAGGGGTGTGGCCGTAGAGGTCCATGCCGAGACCGGCCAGCGCGGTGCTCACCGTCAGCAGCACGGTGTTGCGGTCGGGGCGGGCACGCAGGAGGGCGTCGGCCTGCGTGCGGAAGGCGTCGAGGTCACCCGTGATGGTCCAGGCCATGGCCCAGCCTCTCCCACCCCGCGCACGCCGTTTTCCCGTCGGCGTCCCCCCGTAAGCGGCGGCGGGTCGGTCAGTCGGCGATGCCGTCGAGCCCGATGACGTGCTCGATGTGCATCCGCACCAGCAGCTCGCCCGGGACGCCGTTGCGCGCGCCGTACTCCTCGGCGCGCTCCTCACCCACGTAGCGGGCGGCGATGCGGGTGGCCCAGGCGCGGACCTCGGGCAGGTCCTCGCTCAACTCGGCGGAGCCGCGCAGCACCACCATGGCATAGGGCGGCTGCTCGTCGTCCACGCACAGCGAGACCCTGGCCTCACGGGCCAGGTTCCTGCCCTTCACCGTCTCCGTGCCGGTGTTGAACACCACGTCGTCGCCGTCCAGGACGAACCAGACGGGCGCGACGTGGGGGCTTCCGTCGGCACGTACGGTCGCGAGCTTGCCGGTGCGGGTGCCGCCGGTCACGAAGGCCCGCCACTCACCGGTGGTCATCTTCTTCGCCATACCGCCGATCTTCGCACGCACCACCGACAGACCCCCGTGGAACGGGCCACGGGGGTCTGTCGGTGCACACTGCGGGACGTACGGGAGACGTACAGCTAGCAGGTGGGTACTCCCGGCAGCCAGGAGTCGGACACGTCGATGAAGATGTTCGAGATGTAGCCGCCGTAGTCCGGCAGGTACGACCAGGCGTCGTTGCTGTAGCCGTTGTAGTTCACCAGCTGACCGTGCTTCGACGTTCACCGTCGTCGGACCCGGCAACGACCCCACCGAGCCGGACGCGGTCGTGGCCTGCGCACGAATGTTCACATCCGAGCCCCAGGTCGGGAACGACGTGCCACTGCCCCCGCCGCCCGGTGTGCAGGGCAGGCCGACACCGCGCGCCGCCAGGTAGTCGATCGGGTCGGCCCCGAAGCCGAACCCGCCGTCGGGGTGCACCTCGAAGTGCAGGTGCGGGCCGGTGGACTGGCCCTCGCTGCCCATCAGGGCGATGCGCTGGCCACCGCTGACGGTCTGACCGACGGATACGAAGCGCTGGTACATGTGCCCGTACTCGGTCACCGTGCCGTCGGGGTGCCGGATGCGGATCCACTGACCGTAGCCGCCTGCCGCGCCGGAGTGGGTGACGGTACCGGGGCCGGCGGCGTAGAGGGGCGTGCCACGGTTGTTGGCGATGTCCACGCCGTCGTGGCCGCTGTGATAGCCCTGGCTGATCACACCGGCGGTGGGGCACGAGCCGGCGTACGCCAGTGCCGGAGCCGTCGGTGCGTGAGAGGGGGCGGCCGTCGCGGTTGCGGGGACGGCGACCAGCGTCGCCAACACCGCACCGGCCGAGACGGCCATCGTGAGGAGCCTGCGGGCGGCGCGTCTGCCGCGGTATCGGAACATGCGCTCTCCTTGGGCGTAGCGGAATGGTGCTTCCGTCCGGGGGGCGGATGCCGCCAGGAAAGCAGGACGACATGCACGCGACAATGGGCCGACGCGATGCGAAAGTGACGGACGCGCCAAACGGAAGAACACCGGGTGACGAACCCTCCCCAACCGGTGGATAGACGGGGGCGAGCGCCGCCGGTCCGACCTCTGGCGGCGCGGCGGCCTCCCTGGTTGGGACAACGGAGCGAGAAGCAGCGGGAGTTCAGAACCACACGTCGGGACCGCCGCCGCGCCACTCGATCAGCTCCGGATCGTCCAGCCGCACCGATTCCGGGTCCAGACCCGCGCGCCGCAGGAACTCCAGCAGGTCCACATCGCTGTACGCGGTGCCGAGGATGGTGCCGTCCACGCGTACGCGCCGACCGCCGCCGCGGCCCTCCGCGGGCGGGTACACGACGACCGGTGCACGAGCCATGCCTCCACGCTGGCCCCGCGGACCCGTCGGCGCATCTCCGGTCCGCCATTCGCCTGGCGACAGGGCAACAGGGGCGAAGGTGCGACAGGGCACGGCGACCTGCCCCGGCGCACGTCCACCGCGCGGGGATCAGCCCCGCGCGGCGGAGGGCTTCGCAGGGCGCTCCAGGGGGACCTCGGCCCGGACCGCGAAACCCCCCTCCGGCGTCGGACCGGACGACAGCCGGCCCCCCAGCAGCACGGCCCGCTCCTGCAGGCCCACGATGCCGTGGCCGCCACCGGGAATGTCGGGCGGCTGCACCCCGCCGTCCGGCGGCCCGTTCCGCACGCTGACCCGCAGCGCCTTCTCGTCGACGTCGACCGTGACCAGCGTGCGGGCGCCCGGCGCGTGCTTGCGGACGTTCGTCAACGCCTCCTGCACCGTGCGGTACGCGGTACGTTCGACGGCCTCCGGCAGCCGGCGCCCCTCGGCCCCGTCCATCCGCAGCCCGACGTCCAGACCGGAGCCCTCCACCAGCTCCGGCAGGTTGCCCAACCTCGGCTGCGGCAGCAGCTCCGTGGGACCCGCACCCGCAGCGCGCAGCACCACGATCATGCCGCGCAGCTCCTCCAGCGTGCCGGTCGCCAGCCGGCGCAGCGTCTCCGCCGCCTGCTTGACGCCTGGATCCGCCGCACTCACCTCCAGGGCCCCTGCCTGCACGGCCATCAGGCTCGCCTTGTGCGACACCACGTCGTGCATCTCCCGTGCCAGCCGCGCGTGTTCGCGCGCCAGCACGGTCCGGGCGTGCAGCTCGCGTTCGTGGTCCCGTACGGTCGCCAGCTCCGCGACACGGGCCGAGAGGTCCTGCCGGGTCTGCACCAGCAGCCCTATGACGGCCGGGCCCACCCCCAGGACCAGCGCGTAGATCAGGTTCTGCACCAGCAGGCCGGGCTCCGCCTCGGCGAACCGGGTCAGGGGCCACGGCACGAAACTCCCCGTCACCACCGCGACGACCGCGAGGCGGACCTGCCAGGCGACACGGCACCGGCGGGCCAGCGTGCCCAGCGCGACGATGGACGCCAGCAGCGCGACGCCCGCGTACAGGCCGGGCAGCGCGAGAGCGAGGGTCAGCCGGGGCCAGCGGCGCCGCAGCAGCAGTGCTCCCGCGGCCACCCAGGACAGCACCGTCTGCCACAGGTGCGGGGTCGGCAGCGAGAAATACACGTCCAGTGCGGCCAGCACCT
>KI547042.1:84527-85873 GCA_000497405.1 Streptomycetaceae bacterium MP113-05
CCGGCGTCCCGCGCAGCATCCGCCGGCACCGGACCGCGACACGACCCGCGCGGGCACGTGGGGTGACGAGGGCACCGACCGCGGCGCGGGCCTCGCCGTTCACCGCCGGCCGTCTCCGCCGAGCAGCCCCGCACGTTCGGCGATCACGGCCGCCTGCACGCGGTTGGTCACACCGAGCTTGGTGAGCACCGCGCTCACGTCGTCCTTGGCCGTCGCCGTGGAGAAGCACATCCGGGCGCCTATCTCGCCGTTCGACAGGCCCTCGCCGATGTAGGTGAGCACCTGCTTCTCCCGTCCCGAGAGCTCCGCGATCACACGGCCGGCGGACACCGCCTCCCCACCGCCCCGGCCGTCCCGCAGCCGCCGCACCACCGAGGACGACATGCAGCCCGCACCGGTGCCCAGGGCCCGCACCGAGCGCACCAGCACCTCCGGATCGGTGTCCTTGAGCAGAAAGCCGCCCGCGCCCAACGCGAGCGCCTCGCCCAGGTACTCGTCGGTGTCGAAGGTGGTCAGCATCGCCACGTGCGGCGGGTCGGGCAGGCGACGGATGTGCCGCAGCAGCGTGAGCCCGTCCACGTCCGGCATCCGGATGTCGAGCAGCACCACATCGGGCCGGTGCTCCCGAACGGCCGCCAGCGCGTCCGCCCCGGCGCAGGAGGCGACGACCTCGACGTCCGGGGCGCTGCCGAGAATCACGGTCAGACCCGACCGGATGAGCACCTCGTCGTCGACGATGAGAAGCCGCAGCATGGCGGTCGTTCCCGTGGTGGGGAGCACGGCTGCACCTCGGAGCTCGGACGGGCGTTCGGACGACAGTTCGGGCCGGACCGTCGGGGAGTGTTCCGAACACCCTGCGGGAGGGCGCTCCGGAGAACCAGCCGTTGTGGCCGGTATCACATCGCGTACGGGCCGCCGGGGGGAGGCAGCCGGCCCGTACGCCGGAGCGACCCGCCGCCGACCATCCTGACGGCCCCACCCGCCCGGCGTAACCACCGGACGGCTGTCTTCATCAGCCGATCGGCTGGCTCCCGGCAGCCAGTTGACGGTCCGGCGCCCGCCTGGTGACTACTCTTCGCCATGCGCAGGCAAAGAAGCACGTCGGAACCTTGTGCACACCCCTCGACGAGGTTGAAGGATCGACCCGTCCACCTGCGACACGTACCAGCGACACCCACCGGCAGCGCCCGCCGCAGACCCCACCTGCCGGCCGCGGCCCCGATCGCCGCTGCGGCGGCGGAACCAGAAGGGGGACACCGCCTTGACCGGACCCAGCGCCCTGCACGCCACTGCGAGCACCCTCGCCGCCACCGCACTGCTGGCCGGCGCCGTAGCCGTGCCGACCG
>KI547042.1:85883-87484 GCA_000497405.1 Streptomycetaceae bacterium MP113-05
TGCCGACGGGTGGGCTGGGGACGCTGCACCGGCGGCGCCGGTGCCCATGGTCCGGGTCCCCCGTACGGAGGGGTGCTGTACGGGTCGGGTGCGTGCTGCGGCTTCGGCGCGGCGACCGGTTCCGGTGACGCTCCGGCCGGCGGACCCGCCGCGGCCCGCGCCGCCGCCGAGGGCATCGACTGGACGGCCTGCCCGGCCGGGCGGCACCTCCCCGCCCCCGTCCGGTGCGGCCGGGTCACCGTTCCCGTGGACTACGCGGAACCCAGCGGCGCCACCATCGAACTCGCCGTGGACCGCGCCCCCGCCACCGGCGGTACGGACGCCCACCAGGGCTCGCTGCTCTACAACCCCGGCGGCCCCGGCGGCTCGGGCATGAACTTCCCGCTCCGTTCCACCACCGGCAGCGAGGTGTGGAAGAACGTCGCCGCGGCGTACGACTTCGTCGGCTTCGACCCGCGCGGCGTCGGCCACAGCGCCCCCCTCTCCTGCATGGACCCGCAGGAGTTCGCCAAGGCCCCCGGGCCGGCCCCCGTCCCCGACGACGAGGCCGACAAGCGCGCCCACCGGAAACGGGCCCGCGCGTACGCACGGGGCTGCACCGAGCGCAGCGGCGGCCTCCTCGCCCACGTGAACACCCCCAACGCCGCCCGCGACCTGGACGTCCTGCGCGCGGCGCTCGGCGAGAAGAAGCTCACCTACCTGGGGGCCTCCTACGGCACCTACCTCGGCGCCGTCTACGCCGAACTCTTCCCCGGCCACATCCGCCGCATGGTCCTCGACAGCGTGGTCGACCCGTCCCGGGAGAAGATCTGGTACCGGGCCAACCTCGAGCAGAACGTCGCCTTCCAGACACGCTGGAACGACTGGACGGCCTGGGTCGCGAAGCACGACGACACGTACGGCATCGCCGGAACCCCCGCGAAGGTCCGGTCCCGGTTCGCGGAACTGCGCGCCACCGCGAGGAAGGAGCCGGTCGGCGGCGTCGTCGGCGCCGCCGAACTCCTCGGCTTCTTCCAGGGCGCCACCTACTCCGACCGCGCCTGGGTTCCCGTCGCCGCCGTCTGGTCCGCCTACCTCAAGGGGGACGAACAGGCACTCGTCGACGCGGCCGGCCCGGACCCGTCCGACACCGCCGGGAACATCGCCGCGGAGAACGGCAACGCCGTCTACACCGCCGTCGAGTGCAACGACGCGCACTGGCCGGCGGACTGGAAGACGTGGGACCGCGACAGCACCCGGCTGCACCGCGACCACCCGTTCCTCACCTGGTCCAACACCTGGATGAACCTGCCCTGCGCCGACTGGCCGCTGGAGCAGCGCCGGCCGGTCGAGGTGCGGCCCGGCCCGAAACTGCCGCCCACCCTCATCCTGCAGGCCGAACGGGACGCCGCCACCCCGTACGAGGGCGCCGTCGAACTGCACGAACGGCTGCGGGGCTCCCGCCTCGTCACCGAGCGGGACGCCGGCTCGCACGGCGTCGCGGGACTCACCAACCCCTGCGTCAACAAGCGCGTCGACGCCTACCTCCTCGACGGGAGGACCGGGCCCCGGGACGTGACCTGCGCCCCGCACGCCGAACCGCAGCCGCGGCCGCAGCGACA
>KI547042.1:87494-89699 GCA_000497405.1 Streptomycetaceae bacterium MP113-05
GGCGGGGGCCGGAGGCCCCACACTCCGGCCCCCGCCGCCCCTCGTTGGTGGAGGACTACCGGCGGCCGGGGCGACGAGCACGGCGGAGCCTCACTGCAGGGACGAAGTGGAGCGAACGATCAACGCGTGGAAGAACTTCCGGGCTGTGCGCCACTGGCTCCACCCGTGATCAGCCGGACAGGCCCTCCTGACCGGCGAGGGGATGCCGTCACGTCTCGGCGCGGCGGAACTTACGGCTTGTGGGTTACCCAGAGCAGTTCCGCCGGCCAGCGGTGTGCCCAGTCGGGTGGGTCGGTTTCGTTGTAGCCGTTGGATGTTCCGAGTTCGGGCCGCGGCTCGATGAGGTCATCGATGAGGAGACCTGCGCCGCGCAGGACCCTGACCCAGTCGCCGTAGGTGAGCTGATAGCTGGTCGCGCCGTCGTCCTCGGCGATGGTGTGCAGGCCGAAGTAGTCCTGCTGCAGCGTCGTGGTCACGCGGCCGGCGGCTTCGTCGTAGCACGCTTCGAACCATGGGCTGGCGACGTTGAACACCAGGCGCCCACCTCGGCCCAGGACGCGTGCGGCCTCCGGGACGGCCAGGTGCGGGGGCGCCCAGCTGAGCCCGCCGAAGTCGCAGAACACGAGGTCGAAGCTGTCGGCGGCGAAGGGGAGTTGTTCGGCGGCTCCTTGCACCAGCGGGTAGCGGGCCGCTCCCCTCGCACGGGCCGCTGCAGCGAGTTGAGCTTCGGACAGGTCGAGCCCGACCACGGTGGCGCCCTCGGCGGCGAGCGCCCTGGACCACTGGCCGGCGCCGCAGCCGAGTTCGAGGACGTGTTTGCCGGTGACCTCGCCCAGGGCCTGCAGGTGCGCGTCGGGGAGGGAGTACATGCCCCACAGCCGGGGTGTGGCGCCGATCTGCGGGTCGTGCTCGTACTGGTAGGCGCTGCTGATCCGGTTCCAGAGCCGCCGGTTGGCGGGGATGCTGTCCACCTGCCGACTCCAGCACTGCCTGCCGGGGCGGTCAACACGGTTGGGGCACTGGGCGGCCCTCGCCGCGGTCCGGCCCTGGCTCGGCCCATGATCAGCCGGACGAGCCTGGGTGATGGCGCCGGTCGCCTCGTCCGGAGCCAGGTACAGGAGCCCGACCAGGCTGCCGCTGCTGACGACTTCCTTTCGGTCGATCATGCCGCGGATCTCCGAGATCACGGCACAGCCACCCGACGCACGCGGGCGGTGGCGATCTGCACACGATCAAGGAACACTGCGGCACTCCACGATAACCCTCACCTCGGACACCTGCACGAGCGTGCTGCCCGAGGTGGACCAATCCGCTGCCGAAGCGGCGGCTCGGCTCACTCCCCGCGCGCGGCCGGCGGTCATGCGCGCAGACCGCACCGGCGCGCCCGCTCACGCACGAGGTGGCGAAAGAGGGAGCGCCCCGACCGGTGACTCCCGATCGGGGCGCTTCGTAGCAGGTCGGAGGCGTTTCCCGTCCCTGCCAGCGGTGGGTCGTGTGGGACTCGAACCCACAACCAATGGATTAAAAGTCCACTGCTCTGCCAATTGAGCTAACGACCCGTCCCCCGCAGCATAGCCCGGAGCGGGCCGATCATCGAAGCCATACCCCCAGGGCCGCTGCCGGCCCGGTTCCTGCGGCGAACCCGGCACGGACGCCGGCCCGGGGCGGGCCCCGCCGACTGCTGGAGCAGCAGACCGGCGGAGGCGTCAGGTACAACGACGGCCCGGCCCCCAAACGGACTTGGGAGCCGGGCCGGAGAGGCCGTCAGGCGTCAGCCGTTGCGCTTCCAGCGGGGCTTGTCGGTGCGGCGGTCGGAGTGGCGCCCGCCCGAGTTGCCGCCACGGGGGACGGATCCGGCGCTGCCGCGGTGGTCGTCGCGACGGCCGTACGGACGACGGTCGTCACGGCGGTCGTCACGGTTGAACGGACGGCGGTCGTCGCGGTTGAACGAACGGTCGTCACGCCGGTCACGGTTGTGCGGGCGACGGTCGTCACGCCGGTCACGGTTGTACGGACGGCGGTCGTCACGACCCGCGTCACGGCGGTCGTCCCGGTTGTACGGGCGACGGTCGTCACGGCGGTCGTCACGGTTGAACGGACGGTCGTCGCGCTTGCGTTCGCGCCGCTCCTCGCGGCGGCGCTCCTCCGCCGCACGGGCCTTCGCCTCGGCCTCGGCCTCGGCGGCGGCCTCCGCGGCGAGCGCCA
>KI547042.1:89831-91535 GCA_000497405.1 Streptomycetaceae bacterium MP113-05
TCGGCCTCCTCACGGAGCTCGCCGGCCCGACGCTGGGCCCCCTCCAGGCGCTTGGCCAGGTCCTTGGCCTCACGCTCTGCCTGCTTGGCGGAGTTGGCGGTGGACTCGGCCTGCACTTCGGTCAGCGAGCGGGCGCCGGTGATGGCGGCGACCTCGTCGTCGAAGACGTCGCCGCGGCCGATGAGGTGCCGCGAGGCGTCCACGCCCGCGTCCTCCATCAGCCGGAAGATCTGTCGCCGCTGGTGCGGCAGGGCGAGGGAGACCACGGTGCCGTACTTGCCTGCGCGGGCCGTACGGCCGGAGCGGTGCAGGTAGTCCTTGTGGTCGCCGGCCGGGTCGACGTTGAGGACCAGGTCGATGCCGTCGACGTGGATGCCGCGGGCGGCGACGTCCGTGGCGACCAGGGTGTTGACCTTGCCGTCCTTGAAGTCGGCCATGGTCTTGGTGCGGGCACCCTGGGTCATGCCGCCGTGCAGGGCGTCGGCACGGACACCGGACTCGCAGAGCTGCTCGGCGACGCGGTCGGCACCGAGCTGGGTGCGGACGAAGATGATGGTGCGGCCCTTCCGGGCGGCGATCGCCGCGGTGACCGGCTGCTTGTCGCGCGGCTTCACCACCAGCACGTGGTGCGTCATGGTCGTGACCGCGCCCTGGGCGGCGTCCACCTCGTGACTGACCGGGTCCACGAGGTAGCGCTTGACGAGGGTGCCGATCTCCTTCTCCAGCGTGGCGGAGAACAGCATCCGCTGGCCGCCCTCGGGGATGAGGTCGAGCAGCTCGGTGACCTCGGGCAGGAAGCCCAGGTCGGACATCTGGTCGGCCTCGTCCAGGACGGCTACCTCGACGTCCTGGAGCGAGCAGGCGCCACGGTTGATCAGGTCGCGCAGGCGGCCGGGGGTGGCGACGAGGACGTCGACGCCGCGCTCGAGGGCGTAGATCTGGTTGCCCATCGAGGTACCGCCGCACACCACCTTGAACTTGAGGCCGAGTACGTCGCCGTACGGCTGCAGCGCGTCGGAGACCTGCATGGCCAGCTCACGGGTCGGGGTGAGGATCACGCCGCGGGGGCGCTTCCTCTCGGTCCGGCGGCCGGTGAGGCGGGCGAGCAGCGGCAGGCCGAAGGACAGCGTCTTGCCGGAGCCCGTGCGGCCGCGGCCGAGGATGTCCTTGCCGGCGAGCGCGTCCGGGATGGTGGCGGCCTGGATGGGGAACGGGGAGGTGACACCGTTCTGGGCGAGCTTGCGGACGACCTGCTCGGGGAGACCGAGGTCGCCGAAGGTGAGGGTCTGTTCCGCGGCGGGGTCCTCGGGGAGGACGGCGTCAGGTGCGGAAACGGGCGCAGACATGCGTGAGTAAACCTTCCGGAGTCATCGGCACGTGCCCATAACTCCGTGAAACACGATGGACCGCCTCGATGCGGTCTGCCACGGCAGGGAAGGAACGCGCCACACGGCGCGCTGAGGTTCGCGGCGCCGGGCAAGGGCAATGGGGATCAAACGATCTGCCACCATACGCACCCGCCGGGGTGGCGTGCAAACCCATGCAGTCGGTGGTGAGTGCGCTCACACTCCGGGCCTCCGGGAGGTCGGTGTCCTGGGGTATCGGCGGTCCACTCCGGGGGTGGCTGAGGCGACCGGGGGCCCGGGCAACGGGTGTGCGGTGGTCACCTGTTGTGCGCCCACGCGGGGGCACCGGCACCGCCGG
>KI547042.1:91545-95771 GCA_000497405.1 Streptomycetaceae bacterium MP113-05
TCCCCCTTCTCCCGGTCGTCACCACCCGGCTTCCCCGCCCGGTGCCTGCCGTCCTCGTCATCGGGGCGGCCGTCGTGCCCGCCCTTGGCTCCGCCGGAGTCCGGGCCCCCGCGCCCGTCCCCCTCCGCGTGTTTGCGACCGGTCGCGTCCTCCGCCTCGTCACCGGGACGTTCGCCGGCCCCGGCGGACTTGCGGTCGCCGTCACCGCCGTCCTTCGTGTCGCCGGACGAGCCGGCGGCCATGCAGCCCGTCGCGACCGCCGCCAGAGCGGTGACGAGAAGCAGCGCGGAGGCCGCCGTACGGGCGACGGCGACATGGGCGAGGGACGGTCTGGACACGGAGCCTCCAGGAGTGAGGGGCGCGGCGCGCGGGAAACGGGCGCCCTGCTCAACTTCCCCGGCCCCCACCAGGACACGGCGCACCTCGACGGGCGCACCCGGACGGCGTTCCCGATGGACGCCCTCAACGGCGGTCGCCGCTCAGGGCCCCGCGCCCCTCAGCCCGCACTCCTCAGCGCGAGGTCCTCACCCGTAGCCCAGAGCGTGCAGCCTCTCGTCGTCGATGCCGAAGTGGTGGGCGATCTCGTGCACGACCGTCACCTCGACCTCCTCGACCACCAGGTCCCGGCCGCCGCCCTCGGACTCGACCAGCCGGATCGTCGGCCCCCGGTACACCGTGATGCGGTCCGGCAGCACGCCCGCGTACCACTCGCCGCGCTCGGTCAGCGGAGTGCCCTCGTAGAGCCCCAGCAGATCCGGGTCGTGCGCCGGCGGCTCGTCCTCGACGAAGACCGCCACGTTGTCCATGAGCCTGGTCAGCTCGGGCGGAACGCGGTCCAGCGCCTGGGCGACCAGTTCCTCGAAGTCCTCGCGCGTCATCTCCAGCACGCAGCCATTGTCGTTCACCGCACCGCGCCGGGGCGAAGAACGCGTCCGGTCCGCCCCGGCATGCCCCCGATACCGCGACGCGGACCGGCGCACGTATCGCCCATGGCACACCCAGTGGTGTTCAATGCCCCTGTTCTGCATGAATCCAGCGTCCAGGGCATAGGGGGCTCCATGGCCGCGCGAGACGATCGGCACCACCCGTCCGCCCGCCGGTTCCGATCGGCTGGTGCCGCCGCATCACGCGCCGGGCGTGCCGTCACGGCCCGCATCCGCGGCCGGGTCCGCCGGCAGAGGAAGCGCCCGGAGACCGGCCCGACAGCAGGGCCCCCGCTCGACACGAGGCTCCCGGCGGAACGCTCCCGGGCGCAGCGCTGGAAGCAGGCAGCCGGCCTGGTGGCCGTCACCCTCCTGGGGGCCTGGCTGGGCCTGCTGATCGTCGGCAACGTCCGCACCGACGTCGGGCCGATGGACACCACCATGACGCTGCGCCCCTCCTTCTCCGGCGGCACGAAGATCAACGTGTCACCGCTGGGCGCGCTGGAGCTGAACAGTCACCACGCGCCACTGCGCCTCGACGTGAACGTCGACCAGCTCGACCCCATACGCGCCACCGCGCTGGTGGACCACCCGGAGCGGATCAACGGACTCGAGAAGGAGATCACCGCCGACGTGCAGGACGGCGTGCTCGACGTCGCCGTACGCGCCACGGTGGCCGTGCTGCTGGGCTCGACGGCACTCGGGCTGGCGGTCTACCGCCGCCCGCGCCGCGCGCTCGCCGCAGGCGGCCTGGCGCTGGCACTTCTCGCCGCCTCCTGCACGACGGCGATAGCCACCTGGAACCCGAAGTCGCTGGTGGAGCCGAAGTTCTCCGGCCTGCTGGCCAGCGCGCCGTCCGTGGTCGGCAGCGCACGCAGCATCGTCACGGACTTCGGCGCCTACCAGGAGGAGCTGGCCCGGCTGGTCACCAACGTCACCAAGCTGTACGAGGCCACCTCCACCCTGCCCTCGTACCAGCCGTCCCCCCACACCACCCGCGTGCTGCACGTCTCCGACATCCACCTGAACCCCATCGGCTGGAGTGTGATCCGGTCACTCGTCGAGCAGTACGACATCGACGTGATCATCGACGCGGGCGACACCATGGACCACGGCACCGCCGCCGAGAACTACTTCCTCGCCCCGGTCCCCGACCTCGGCGCCCCGTACGTGTGGGCGCGCGGCAACCACGACTCGATCGAGACCCAGCAGGCGATGGCCGACCTGGGCGAGAGTGTCCACGTGCTGGACAACGGCGTGGCGGTCACCGTCGCCGGGGTGCGTATCGCCGGCATGGGCGACCCGCAGTTCACCCCCGACCGTTCCATCGTGCCGGAGGGGGACCCGTCGGAACGCGCGGCCGGACGGGAGCTGGCGTTCTCGCTGCGCAGGCAGGCGGCGCAGGGCACCCCCGTGGACATCGCCGTGATGCACAACCCGGTCGGTGTCGCCGAGACCGACGGCGAAGTGCCACTCGCCCTTGCCGGGCACACCCACCAGCGCAGCAACGAGGTCCTCGACGACGGCACCCGTCTGATGATCGAGGGGTCCACCGGCGGCGGCGGCCTGCGCGCCGTCGAGGACGACGCGCCGCAGCAGGTGCAGGCCTCCGTGCTGTACCTGGACGCGGAGACCGGCCGGCTGCAAGCCTGGGACTCGATCACGCTCGGCGGCCTGGGGCTCGCCAAGGCCGAGGTCAGCCGTCACCTGCCGGGGGACGCGAACCCCCCGGAGCCCACCGAGTCCCCCTCCTCCCCGTCACCGACGGCGCCCGGCGCCCCCTCCGGCACACCCAGCCCCGGCACCCCGTCCCCCGGCGTACCCCCGGCGACCCCCGCTCCCTCCCGCGAGCCCACGCCGTGACCTCCGCCACCACCTGCGCCACGACCTGCGCCACGACCTGCTCCGCCGCGGACCCGTGAGGCGGTCCGGGAAACAGTTTTGGCGTTCCGTCCCGCCATCCCATATGCTTCTCACGTCCCCGACGCGCTGCGAAGCGCTCAGGTGGGCCATCAGCCCTCATCGTCTAGTGGCCCAGGACGCCGCCCTTTCAAGGCGGTAGCACGGGTTCGAATCCCGTTGGGGGCACGCACCACCCTGTGCGAGACTGTTCTCGCATGCACGAGCTTGGTCCTGTGGAGCAGTTTGGAGTGCTCGCCACCCTGTCAAGGTGGAGGCCGCGGGTTCAAATCCCGTCAGGACCGCTGCGGCTGGGTAGCTCAGTTGGTACGAGCGTCCGCCTGAAAAGCGGAAGGTCGCCGGTTCGACCCCGGCCCCAGCCACACCGCGTGAACAGGGCGAAGCCCCCGTCGAGACCATTCGGCGGGGGCTTCGTCATGCCGCTTTGACGGCAGTACCATGCCCTACAACGCGGCCTCCACCTCAGAATCCGGCCATGGACTTGTCAAGCCCTCCGCCCAGGGCGCCGTAAACGCTGCACCGGACGGAGCGCCTTGCTCTACGGCGGAGGCCGAACCCAACGAGGCACGAGAGCGCGAAGAGCCCCCTGTGGTGGGTGACGGCCGCCAGCAGGTGCCGGCGCTTCGCGGTCAGCCGGGCGGAGCCCTTGAGGGCCTTGCCGTCCACCGCGATCGTGCGTCGGAAGGTGGGTGCCGCCGGCCGCGCGGTGGGCTCGGTGGCGGAGTCGGCCCTCGCGCGGTGCCGGTCGGCGAGGTAGGCACCCACCGCCGCATCCAGAGCGTCGCCGTTCACTGCCGCCAGCACCCGCCCGATCGTGGCGATCGAAGGGGTGCACCGCCAGCCGAGCAGATGACAGCGGATCCCCAACGCCGTCCGCAACTCGCCGGAGACCTGCCCGCCCCATTCGGCGAGTTCCTCGATGCTCCTGGCTCCTGCCACCACCGCGCAGGCGCACACCAGCAGGATCGCGGTCAGCGAGTACCACCGGCCCCGCCGGGCGCGCGGGTCGGGGACCGAGTCGAGGTAGGGGCGCAGGTCGGCGATCCGGTCAGCGTCCAGCGGGCCCAGCTTGGCCAGCACCGCAGGGATCGGGGAGGATGTATCGGCAGGCACGGGCCACCTCATGATCATCGGGCTTAAGACACCACAATGATCACGAAGCCCGTGCCTGCGCTGCTACCCGGCCCCCACGCAACAACCGGCACCATCAGGGAACTTGAAGCCGCCCTGGACCAGCAGTGGCCGCGACCTCCCGGTCGAGTACTCGCCGCCAGTCCCGGTCGGCAACTCGAGTTGGCAAACGCTCAGTAGTTCCTGTCGGTGTACACTCAAGCCCCCGCGTAGGGGATGCCCGCCAATGCGCAGGGCTTGATCAAGTTCCGT
>KI547042.1:97142-117103 GCA_000497405.1 Streptomycetaceae bacterium MP113-05
CCAATGCGGCCTTCACTCAATTCACCTCGTGATGCACACGCATGCCCGAAATTCCAAACGAGAAGGACAACCGTGCGTAAGTTCGGAACCCGTAATACCTGGAAGCGGATCGGTTTGGTTGCTTCCATCTCGACCCTCCCATTGGCCCTCGCGAGCCCCGCTTGGGCTGTCGTGAAGTACTCGTACATAGGGGGTGGAGTCGCCGGTTTCACCTCGCATCCACTGACCGATGACGGAGGTACCGGACCGAACAAGGTGGACTTCACCGGATGCCATACGTGGGAGGGCACAAGTGTGACTGTTCAGCTGCGTCGTGCTGTCATCGGACCCGACACCGGATACGACGTAAAGAAGTACACGGCATGCTTCAACGGTGGAACATCGTCCGGCGAGTGGGGTGCCGGAATCGATGGCCACGACTACTACTTCAAACTCACCAAGATCGATGGCACTTCGCAAGTCGGCCCGACGATCGACGTCGATGAGACCCGTATGTCGTTCTAGATGGCCCTGGATTCTGAATTCCTGGGTGGAGACCTGAAACGCAGGCCTCCACCTGCCTCTTGGTTAAATAGAGAGAGGCACCCCCAGGCTCCAATACGAAGGCGTTGCATGGCCATTTCGATGTCCGAGTGTTCCTTCTCCTATCGGCGTAGACGCCCGGTGCTGCGTGATCTCAGCTATACGCTGCCGCCCGGGCGGACCGTGCTCCTGGGGCCGAATGGAGCGGGAAAGAGTACCCTGTTGGGTTTGTGCGCATCTGCGCTGCGCCCCGATTCCGGTTCCGTCACCTATGGCGACCTGAGCACCGGCCGGCGTCGCGCGCTGCCCGCGTTCCGTAGGCGTGTGGCATGGATGCCTCAGCAGGTGGAGCAGGTGCCGGGGCTCACGGCCCGGGATCAGGTCGCGTATTCCGGTTGGCTCAAGGGGATGCCCCGGCGCGAGGCGTGGCGTGAGGCTCTCCAGGCCCTGGACCGCGTGGAGTTGGCCGATCGGGCGGATGACAAGGTCCAGGAACTCTCCGGGGGGCAGCAGCGGCGCGTCGCAGTGGCGCAGGCCCTCGTGCATGACGCAGAGGTCCTTCTCCTCGATGAGCCGACAGCGGGCATGGATCCCCGGCAGCGGCAGGTCTTCCACCAGATTCTCGCCGATCTGATGAAGGAGGTGCACATCGTTCTCTCCACCCATGACACCTCGGACATTGCCAACTCGTACGACTCGGTCGTGGTTCTGTTGGGCGGTCAGGTGCGCTTCTCGGGAACGGTGGTGGACTTCCTTTCCCACGCGAGCGCGACGGCGACATCCGACGAACAGCGGGCCACCTCCGCTTATCAGGCCTTCACCGAGATCAATGGGGCGATCTCGTGGTGAACCGATTTCCCTTCGCTCGACACTCGGCCGCCATCGGGTTTGGAGCCCCGACGGTGGCTCTGGCAATATACTTCACCGCCTACCAGCCCACGCCGTTCACCGGTGAGGATTCCATCGTCGTGGTCTCGGTGGCCCTGAGGGTCGCCGCGCTGGGAATCGCCTTGGTGGCCGCATGGGACGCAGGGAGGCTTCGCCAGGCTCGGATCACAGCCGCCCCGTCCAGCCGCCACCTGCTGCGAATACTTGTCGATGCGATGGCCCCCACCCTGGCCCTGGTGATCATCAGCTGGGTGGCGTCCTACCTGTTGGTGATCAGCTATCTGGGAGGCCCCGCACCAGGGCTCCACGACACCGTTCCAATGGTCCGAAGTCTTGCGATCCCCTTCAGTGCAGCAGCAGTCGGCTTCTTCCTCGGACTCTCTCTTCCGCCCGTTATCGCCCGCCCCCTTGCCGTGGTGATCACGGCGCTGTGGGTCTTCGTCGCCTATACGCTGGGCATCCCATGGCTGCGGGCGATATCCGGATTCGACATGAGCACTCCGACCTACACGGATGTCGTGGAGCGCGCCTACCTCATGGCACCGGCGATCCTGGCTCTCGGGCTGCTGCTCGGTCTTGTCACGCTCAGCCTGCTCTCACGTCCGGCGCTGCGCGCCGCCGCCATGGCCTGCTGCGTCCTCGCGGGCTTCGGGGCGTCGTATCCTCTGGTGAGTGACGCCCCGCGCTACGCCGACCCCACAGTTCCCCGCACTTGGGCAACGACGTGTGAGCGAACTGCCCCGGTGATCTGTGTGCCCGGCGAGTTCGCCGACGACATTCCCGCGTTGCACCGCTCCGCTCAACACGCCCTGCCCCGCATGCGAGAGGTCGGGTTCACCCCACCCCGGAAGCTCGCCTTCGTCTCGGAGGATCTACCGCTGGCACGCGACACCTGGCGAATCTTCCTCCAGAAGCCGGTGACTCGCCACCGCAGCCGGACCGTCTACGTCAGCGCCTTGGTCCCGACAGGGGTCCACCACTGCCCGGAACTTCCTGATGACTACGTTTATCCGGGGCGCGGAGCCGCTTCCGCCTGGATCGGCCTGACGGCTGGGATGTCGGAGGCAGAGGCCGCCCGCAGCTACGGACCCAGCGGTGTGTACCGGGCACGCTGGGTGCGCAGCCTCTCCAAGGCGAAGCAGTACGCCTGGTACAAGCAGCAGTTGAGTTACCTCGAGTCCTGCGACGTGCAGGTCCACGAGAAGGCCAGGGCGGGGGCCAAGGCCGAGAACGAGCGGGGCCGAGCGCTGGGGCCGCGGTTGGAGGATCCGGCGGACACGGCACCGGGCGTGGACCGGTGACCCTCTGGGCGCGCGCACGAAGAATCTGGCTGCTGCCTGTGGCCCTATTCGCCTGGACGCTCCTCCTTGTGCTCGTTCGCGACGACGTGGCGAAGGTTCCCCAGATCGCCGCGCGGGGCACCTTCTCGGTCAAGCTGATGAACTTCGTCCCGCTCATCCTGTGCATCCCGACGATGTACTGCATGAGCCGACGCCTCATCGCCACCGAAACCACAGCGGCGCGAGCGGTCGCCGTCGTTGACCGGCTGGCTCTCCTGCTTCTGGGGGTGAGCGCGGCGGGACTGGGGTTTGCACTCGGGGAGTTCCTGGACATGCCGACAGCGGTGGCGGGCGGACGAAACACCGTCATGGTGCTGGGCCTCGCTCTCCTCGTAAACAGCTGGTACGGCCCGTTCGCCGGTGGCGGGGCGGCGACCATGTTCGTGATGTTCAGCATTGTCACCGGCCTGGCGGGAGACCAGAGGCCGTACCCGTGGGCGGTTCTCCTGATGGAGTCCACCAGCGTTGTGGCGGCAGTCGTAGCGGCGGTCAGTTTCACTGCCGGTCTGATCGCGATGTCGTACCGCCGACAGATACCGGGTTGACATGCCCCTTGGGCGGAAGCCCGAGGATTCTGGCCGTGACTGAGGGCAGGGAGCCGCCGATAAATAACTTGTCGATCTTGATGGGCGTTACTCGGGTCTGAGGTCGTGTCCGGCGATGGCGGCGAGTTGTTCGGCCGTGGTCACGGTGAGAGGACCGGTGGGGCACGTGTGGCCGAGGGCAGCGAGAACGGGTGTGGTTTCCCGGAGGGTGGCACCGATCCTGCTCTTGGACATGCCGGTCGCCTCGGCGAGAGGGGCCTGTGTCATGGACCAGCGGTTCTTCAGGAGGTGGATGACAAGTTGGTCGGCGGCGGACAGGCGCCGGCCGCCGGCGCCGGGGCCGCCGTCGGGGCGTTTGCCGGGAAGCAGGACCGGGGGGTGTTCGGCGAGGTAGGCGCGGTAGCGGAGGACGAGGTCGTCGAAGGCCGCGGGTTCCAGGCCGGTGAGGCTGGGGTGCCGGAGCCAGGCGGGCGTCTTGTCCCCGGGTGGGAACCGGCCGAACGAGGTATCGCGGGGCGGTGGCGGAACGGGTGGGGCGAGGGGCTCGGGACGCAGTGTGTAGTTCCAGGTGCCGTGCCACTCGTGGGGGGTGAACGGGAGGCGTCCCATGACGTCGTCGGGCACGGTGACGCCGGTGGGGTATGGGCCGGGGTCGAACTCGGCGTGGACGGTCAGCCCCGTGCTTGTGGTGACCGCGCCAATGGTGTTGACGACGACCTCATGGCTGGTCAGCGGGCGTCCGCGCCAGTTCGTGCTGATGCGCGAGAAGAGCCGGTGCTCTATTTTGTTCCACTTCGATGTGCCGGGCGGGAAGTGGCAGACCGTCACGGCCAAGCCCGTCTCGAGGGCGAAGTCCGCGAGTTCCTTCTTCCACGCTTTCACCCGGTAGCCGTTCGAGCCGCCGGCATCGGCGGTGATCAGCAGACGCCTCGCGTGCGGGTAGCGGTGCCGGCCTTCGCCGTCCCACCAGCGCCGGAGGGTGGCCACCGCGAAAGCGGAGGTGTCGCCGTCACAGCCCACCGACACCCAGCCGGTGTCCGCGGACAGGTCGTAGACCCCGTACGGGACGGCCTTCTGCGCGTTCTTCTCGGGGTAATCATGGGCCCGCACCCTCACCGGCTCACCGCTGCGGTGCCACTCTCGCCCGATGACCGCGTAGTCGCCCAGCACTTCCTTCTTCTTCGCGTCCACACTGATCACGGGGTCACCGGACCCGGTGAACTCCCGGATCTGACCGTTGATGTAGTGGAACTGGGCATCCCGGTCGGGATGACGGACTCCCTCGGTCGTCCGGCTGGTGCCCTGCAAGGAGAAGCCCTCCTCTTTGAGTAGGGCCGCCACCGTGTCCGACCCCACCCGGAAGCCCTGGGCGCTCAACTCAGCGGCCAGCTTCCGCGTCGACTTCGTCGTCCACAGCAGTGGCGACTCCGGATCACCCCGCTGATCCGGCTCGACCAGCGCCAGCAGAGCCGGCACCAGGCCCGGATACTTCTCACGCAGACGTCTACGACCCCCGCCCTCCCGCCTCACCCGGTCCGAGGGCCCGGACCCGCCAGACAGTTCCGCCACCCCGCGCGAGACCGTCTCCTCCGACACCTTGGCCGCCCGCGCCACCCGGCGGATGCCGCCATGCCCCAGCATCCTCGCGTCTGCCCCAAGGACCAGCCGCCTTCGCCGCTCGTCCAGATGCGGCAACAACAGGTCGAACTTCTCCGCCAACGCCACATCCATCCCCTCCATCACGCAAAGATCCTACGACTCAACACCCCCTCAAAACACCGAAGTTATTAATCGACGGCTCCCAGGGCCTGATCAAGTGCCGTGGATGGATCGGCTGATGGTGATGCCCAGGACGGGGAGTGCTCGTTGGGGTTTGTCACGGATCGCCCGAGTGGTCTTGGCGATGTTGTCGGCTCCGAGGAGCTTCAGCGCGCCGATGGCCAGGTTGCGGAGGGCTGCCATGGCGCGGGGCGCGGCCGCGGCGTGGACGGTGGAGGCGTCCTCGGCGAAGGTGGGGTCTCTGATGTGGTGCAGGGTTTCGACTCCCCAGTGCCCACGGATCGCTGCGGCCAGCTCGGCGGGGGTGGCCTGGTGGGCGGCCAGACTGGTCACCGCGTAAACGGTCTCCCGGCTTTCCCTGTGCCCGGTGGCCTTGCGGCGACGGTGCACGCGGATGGCCAGGGCCGCGTGGGGGAAGGCGATCCCGCCGAGTTCGTCGGCGATGCCGCAGGTCTTGATCGAGCGGGACTCTTTGCGGCCGTGCCCTGTGGAGGAGGCGGTGTGCTGGACGGGGACGTCGGACCAGGGCAGGGCGGCGAGCTGCCGGTAGCCGGTCGGCTGATTCGCCTTGATCACCGCGATGTAGTGGGCGTTCTTGATCTCGACCAGCCAGGTGACGTTCGCCTGGACCGAGTGCAGCGCGTCGAAGGTCACCACGGCCTCGGTCAGGTCCAGTGGCGTCAGCAGCGGACGAAAGTGCTGGGTCTCGTTCGTCTTCGCGCCGACTTCCGCCTGGGCGAGAGTCAGGGCCCTGTGGTGGGTGACGGCCGCCAGCAGGTGCCGGCGCTTCGCGGTCAGCCGGGCGGAGCCCTTGAGGGCCTTGCCGTCCACCGCGATCGTGCGTCGGAAGGTGGGTGCCGCCGGCCGCGCGGTGGGCTCGGTGGCGGAGTCGGCCCTCGCGCGGTGCCGGTCGGCGAGGTAGGCACCCACCGCCGCATCCAGAGCGTCGCCGTTCACTGCCGCCAGCACCCGCCCGATCGTGGCGATCGAAGGGGTGCACCGCCAGCCGAGCAGATGACAGCGGATCCCCAACGCCGTCCGCAACTCGCCGGAGACCTGCCCGCCCCATTCGGCGAGTTCCTCGATGCTCCTGGCTCCTGCCACCACCGCGCAGGCGCACACCAGCAGGATCGCGGTCAGCGAGTACCACCGGCCCCGCCGGGCGCGCGGGTCGGGGACCGAGTCGAGGTAGGGGCGCAGGTCGGCGACCCGGTCAGCGTCCAGCGGGCCCAGCTTGGCCAGCACCGCAGGGATCGGGGAGGATGTATCGGCAGGCACGGGCCACCTCATGATCATCGGGCTTAAGACACCACAATGATCACGAAGCCCGTGCCTGCGCTGCTACCCGGCCCCCACGCAACAACCGGCACCATCAGGGAACTTGAAGCCGCCCTGGACCAGCAGTGGCAGGAAAGAGCCACGGAGCACCGTCAAGAACTTGATCCTCACCGCGCCCGGCGGCAGCACCCGTTCGTTCCACACCTCGATGTGGTTCCTGGTCACGCAGTGATCTGACAGTGTGAGGTCCCACGAGATGCTGGACGCTCTCGTCCCAGAACACGTTTGACGTCACCGGTAGATGCTGGACAGCTCTTCACTTCCGGGTGCGTGTGACGGCCTTGAACTGCCTGATCAGCTTGTCGCTGGTGCGGGCGTGGGTGGACAACTCGATCTCGCCGTCCAGGACGCGGAGGATGGTGTCCTCAAGGAAGATGGTCACGGTCTTGCCGGCGTGTGCGCGCCCGATGCGCAACCGCTGGCCACCGACCATGACCACGCCGTCGGCTGGCACGGTTCGCTGGGCCCGCAGGGCCTGAGCGGAGGGCGGGATGACGGTGCTACGCGGGCTGCGGGCCCCGCTGATCTTCGCCCGCTCGTCTGGCGGCACCGGTGCGGGCAGTGTCTTGGCGACGCGGCCATCAGCGATAACGTGCATGAGCTGACCATCGAGGCGCAAGGTGACCTGCTGACCGGCCAGCGATGTGCCGATCTTGAGGCGCTGCACGCCGAGGCCGACATCGCCGTCCCGTCCGACCAGCCGGTCGACCTCGACCACGGTCGAGGGCTTCGGCCCGTCGGGCAGGGCTGGTGCGGCGGGTTCCGGGCCGGCGACCCTCCCACCGCGTTGCACGAGCGTCTTCAGGTCGTCCGGAGTGAGCCGGGAGGGTCGAGTGCGGGCCAGCTCGCCGTCGATGAAGATGTGGATGCTGCGCTTGTCCGCCCAGATGGTGGCGGTGCGGCCACCCAGCGCGGCGGGGAACTTCACCTGCTGGCCGGAGAGCAGACACAGTCGGCCGATCGGCGAGATGAGAGCCTCGAACTCCACCGCCGCGATCTGCGCATCGTCAACCGGCAGCCGCGGGGAGGGCAGCAAGGCGGGAGGCTGTTCTGTCAGCAGCTGGTTCGTGGCAGGCGTCGGTTCCTCACCGTGCTCGGGTACGTGGACCTCGTGCCGGTCGGCGGCGGACGGTGTTGCCGGGGCCGGGCGGAAGGCAGCGGCGGGCACGGCCATGTTCAGGGACTGGTGCGGCCGGCGGTGGTTGTAGCCATGGACCCAGGCGTCGATGGCGGCCTGGGCCGTGCCCTGATCGGCGAAGGGGCCCACGTGGTCGAGGAGCTCGCGCCGCAGGGACTTGTGGAACCGTTCGATCTTCCCGGTCGTGGTGGGCGTTCGTGGCCGTGTCAGTCGTGCGGTGATGCCGTTCTCCCGGCAGATCCGCTCGAAGAGGACCTCCGCCGGGACCGGCTTGGTGAAGCGACCGGTGAACTGCTTGCCGTTGTCCGTCAGCACCTCTGACGGTACTCCGTAGGCGGTCATCGCCTCGGCAAAGGCGGTGCACACCGCGCGGCCGGACGGTTCAGCGACCACCTTCGCGATCACGATGAACCTGGAGTGGTCATCGATCCCGGTGACCAGCTTGCACTCCCGGCCACTGGCCAGGAACACCCCGCCCATGATGTCGAGCTGCCACAACTGCATCGGCGCGTCGCGCTGCCAGCGCCGATAGACACGGCGATGGTTCTGCTCCTGGTGGTCGATAAGCCCGTTCCGGGCCAGGATCCGGTGCACCGTCGACCGGCCGGGCACCGGCACCATGCCACGCTGCCCCAGCTCATAGACGATCCGGCGGGCGCCCCAGCGCGGGTAGGAACGACGCAGCTCACAGACGAGTGCTTCGACCTCACCGGCCACCTGCTGCGGGCTGACGTGCGGGCGTCGGGATCTGTCCACCAGCGCGTCCAGCCCTCCGGCGTGATAACGCTCGAGCCAGGTGTACACCGACTGCCGGGACGCGCCCACCCGCCGTGCCACATCGGCGACAGGCGCCCCGTCCATCACCTGGAGCACCGCACGGTACCGGTGCTCGGCCATCCACCGCCGGTCGTCCGCCGGCTCCACCTCACGCGCTTCCGTCACGAGATGCTCAACGAAACGCAGCCGTCCAGGATGTGCCGAGACCGTCAAGCAAGCCGGGAGACCGTCCAGGATCAACCGGGACGGAAACTGTCAGAAAACTCGTGGGACTTCACACTACGGGGAGAACGAAAAGGCCATTGACATGATCAAGAGGCATCAAGCCATCACACCACCACCAGCCGGGGACCGGTAGCGGGCCGGAGGAAAGGGCCCAACTGAAGGGGATCAGCGCGTTAACAGGCGGTCCGGGTAGGCCGCGTCGAGGTCCCAACAGGCTTCGATCAGCCGACGGGTGTGGTCGGGCAGGCCGTGCTGCCGGTCCAGCTCGCTCAGTTCCCTGAAATCCAGGGTGTTGCGGGATTCGCTGGAACCCACCCCACACCCGGCAGGGGCCTTTTCCGGTGATGTGACATTACCTGCCGACATCCGCGCGCGAGGGCGCTTCACGGCACTTCGGTGGTCCTCGGCATCTCGCCCTTCGTGGTCGTGATGTCGATGACGGAGAACGCCGCGCCCTGCGGGTCGCCGAGGGCGGCGAAGCGGCCGAACGGGGTGTCCATCGGGCCGAAGTGCAGTGTGCCTCCCCGTTCCTTCGCCTTCTCGATGGCGTCGTCGCAGTCCGGGACGGTGAAGTACACGTTGACGTAGGGCGGCACCTGCGCCGGGAACTCCTCGCCCATCCTCATTCGTCCGAGGACCGGGTCGTCGCCGAGCATGTAGACGTTGAAGTCCATGTCGGTGTCCTCCATCCGCCGCACGCGGTACGGGAACACCTTGCGGAAGAAGGCGTCGGCCGCGGCCGGTTCGCGGGTGTAGACCTCGGCCCAGCCGTACGCGCCGGGGGCTCCTTCGACGTCGAATCCCTCGTGCGTGCCGGCCTTCCACACGCCGAAGACCACACCGCCGGGGTCGCGGACCAGAAGCATCGACCCGAAGTCGCCGACCTCCATCGGGCCCATCATCACCTCGCCGCCGCCGTCGCGTACCCGCTGCGCGGTGGCGTCGAGCTCCGGTGAGGCGAGGTAGAGGCACCAGTGGCCGGCGCCGCCCTCCATACCGGGCATGGTCGGGGAGACGGCGGCCACCGCCCGGCCGTCGGAGTACGCCTGCGTGTAGTCGCCGAAACGCGGGTCCGGTCCGGCGAACGTCCAGCCCAGCACGTCGCCGTAGAACCGTTTCGCCGCGTCAACGTCGTCGAACATCGCGTCGGCCCAGCACGGGGCGCCTTCCGGTCGTACCGCCATCACTCTGCGCTCTTTCCGTGTCGGGAAACTCCCCCACCCTTCACGCTAAGCACGCCGCCGGGACCTCGCACGCCGGCTGCGGTAGTCCGGCAGCCAGGAGCGGCTCCGTCGGCGGGCCTACGTCCCGCACGGCCCCCGGACCGGCCTCCGGACCGATCCGGGCGGTGCGCGGGCGCCGCTAGCGTCGCCGTATGCGTATCGGGATCTTCGGAACGGGAAACGTCGCACGCGCCCTGGGGACGGGGTGGGCGGTCGCAGGACACCAGGTGTTGCTGGGGTCGCGGAACCCGGCGGGGCGGGACGGCGGCGGACTGGACGTGGTGGGGCTGGTGGAGGCGGCCGCGCACGGCGAGGTGCTGGTGAACGCGACGCCCGGCACGGAGTCGGAGGCGGTGCTCGCGGCGGTCGGGGAGAAGGTCCTGGCCGGGAAGGCACTGGTGGACGCCGGGATCGGCTTCACGTCCGACGGCGCTCTCGCGCACCCCGCTGTCTCTCTGGGCGAACGCCTCCAGGCGGCGTATCCCGCACTGCGCGTCGTGAAGACACTCTGCACCGTGACCGCCGCCGTGATGGGGAACCCGGGCGGATTGACCGGTCCGTCCACGGTGTTCCTCTCCGGGAACGATGCCGACGCGAAGGCGACCGTCGGCGCTCTGCTGGGTGATCTCGGCTGGCCGGAGCCGTCCCGGCTCGACCTCGGCGGCATCGCGACGGCCCGCGGCCAGGAGCACTTCGCGCTGCTCTTCCTGGACGTGGCCGGCGCGCTCGGCTCGCACGCCTTCAACGTCCGGGTGGTCCCCGAGGCCGGGCCCGCGGCCGTGTCCGCCGCCCGCGCCGTCCGGCGCTCGCACCAGTACGAGCAGGCGGTGGCGTTCTACCGGGACGTCGTGGGGCTGCACGTCGTGTACGTCTCGGAGGACGGGCCGGACGGCCACGGCGTCGCGATCTTCGGCCTGCCGGGGACGGCCGCGACGTTCGAACTGGTCCCGGCCGGAGAACCGGTGCCGGTCGACCGGCACGAGCAACTGGTGCTGTACTTCCCCGGGCACCCGGCCCGCGACGCCGTCGCGGAACGCCTCACTGCCGCCGGCCACGAGCCGGCCGTTCAGTCCCGGTACTGGACCCTCAACGACGCCGTCACCTTCCTCGATCCCGACGGCCGCGAACTCGTCCTCGCGCCCTGGACCTTCGGCGCCGAACCGCCTCCCGCACGCCGGCGCGGTACCTCGCGGGGCTGAGCCCGGGTCAGCCCCGGATGGGGACCGGCCGGTGTCAGTGGACCGTGCGAAGGTGACGGCATGAAGACGACACCGGGCGAACGCAAAGCCCCGCCTCCGCAGGCGAATGAGCGCGACACGCTGGAGAGCTGGCTGGACTTCCAGCGCGCGACGCTGCCGCTGAAGTGCGCGGGGCTGGACGACGCGCAGCCGCGCCTGGCCGCCGTGGAGCCGTCGTCGATGACCCTGCTGGGGCTGGTCCAGCACCTGACGGAGGTGGAACGGAACTGGTTCCAGCGGGTGTTCGCCGGCTCCGACGAGAGCCGCGTCCACCCGGAACAGCAGGACGGCTTCGTACTGGCGCCCGGCCGCGGCATCGACGAGGCACTCGCCACCTGGCGCGCGGAGGTCGCACGAAGCCGCGCCGCGATCGCCGACGCCTCGCTGCACGACTGCGGCACGCTGTCCGATGCCGAGGCCGCCCACGTCGGCGACAAGCGGGTCTCGCTTCGTTGGATCATGCTCCACATGATCCAGGAGTACGCCCGTCACAACGGTCACGCCGACCTCCTCCGCGAACGCCTCGACGGCGCCACGGGCATGTGACCGATGCCCGGTACCGGTCACGGTGCCGGGATCGGGCCCGTCAGTCGCGGTAGGGATCGACGAGCGTCAGCATTGCCCGCGCGGCCTCGAGGACGCCTGCCGGGTAGGCGTCGCCGGGAACGTAGTAGCGGCCCCGTGTGCGGCCGACAGCCGCGAGGAGCCCGACCTCGGTGAGTTCCTGCAGGTCGCGCTGGGCCTGCTTGGCGGAGAGCACCTCCGCCCGCTGGTAGCGGGAGCGACGTACCCGGCCGGCGACGGCGACATCGTGCAGCGCGGTCACCTGCCGCTCTGCCAAGCCGCGAGGCGCAGCGAACTCGGCGAGGCGCATCCTCTGCTGCGCGTCGTCGGTCACCCGGAACACCGTGAAGGGGGCGTGCGGGATGTTCCGGCAACGGGTGGGGGCCGGGGTGTGGCGGCCGGGAGCGGGCCGGAACGCGGAAATGATTCGCCACGCGAATCGGCGAGGTGCGATCCTGGGCTCCGTATGTCCACACCGCCTGCCGCCGCCCCCACGCTTCCCGCCCTGCTGGAGCGCCTCCCCGAGCTGATGCTGCGAGACCAGCAGCGGCTCGGGCGGCGACTCGACGGCGCGCGCCGCATACGCAAGCCCGAGGCGCGGGACGCCGTGCTGCGCGAGATCGCGGACGCGATGGACGCCTCCGAGCTGCGGGTGGTCTCCCGCCGGGAGGCGGTGCCGGCGATCACCTATCCCGAGCAGCTCCCGGTCAGCCAGAAGAAGGACGAGATCCTTGCGGCGATCCGCGACCATCAGGTCGTGATCGTCGCCGGTGAGACCGGCTCCGGCAAGACCACCCAGATCCCGAAGATCTGCATGGAACTGGGTCGCGGCCTCCGCGGCACCATCGGCCACACCCAGCCCCGCCGGATCGCGGCCCGCACGGTCGCCGAGCGGGTGGCGGAGGAGCTGAAGTCGCCGCTGGGCGAGACGGTGGGCTGGAAGGTCCGCTTCACCGACCAGGTGAAGGACCACACGCTGGTCAAGCTGATGACGGACGGCATCCTGCTCGCCGAGATCCAGACCGACCACGAGCTGCGCCAGTACGACACCCTGATCATCGACGAGGCGCACGAGCGCAGTCTCAACATCGACTTCCTGCTCGGCTACCTCGCCCGGCTCCTCCCCCGCCGTCCGGACCTCAAGGTCGTGATCACCTCCGCGACGATCGACCCGAAGCGGTTCTCCCGCCACTTCGGCGACGCCCCGATCGTCGAGGTCAGCGGCCGTACGTACCCCGTCGAGGTGCGGTACCGGCCGCTGCTGGAGGAGGATTCGGAAGAGAAGGACCGCGACCAGGTCACCGCGATCTGCGACGCCGTGGACGAGCTGCAGACCGAGGGCCCGGGCGACGTCCTGGTCTTCCTCTCCGGCGAGCGCGAGATCCGGGACACGGCGGACGCGCTGGAGAAGCGGAAGCTGAGACAGACCGAGGTGCTGCCGCTGTACGCGCGCCTGTCGCACGCCGAGCAGCACCGCGTCTTCCAGCGCACCTCCGGACGCCGGGTCGTGCTGGCCACGAACGTCGCCGAGACGTCGCTGACCGTTCCCGGGATCACGTACGTGGTCGACCCCGGCACCGCCCGCATCTCGCGCTACAGCCACCGCACGAAGGTGCAGCGCCTCCCCATCGAACCGGTGTCCCAGGCGAGCGCCAATCAGCGCAAGGGCCGCTGCGGCCGTACCTCGGACGGCATCTGCATCCGGCTGTACTCGGAGGACGACTTCCTCTCCCGCCCCGAGTTCACCGACGCGGAGATCCTCCGCACGAACCTGGCCTCCGTCATCCTGCAGATGACGGCGGCAGGCCTGGGCGAAATCGAGAAGTTCCCGTTCATCGACCCGCCGGACCACCGCAGCATCAAGGCCGGCGTACAGCTCCTGGAGGAACTGCACGCCCTGGACACCCGGCAGAAGGACCCCCGCAAGCGGCTCACCAGGACCGGTCGGCAGCTCGCCCAGCTGCCCGTCGACCCGCGGCTGGCCCGCATGGTGCTGGAAGCGGACCGCAACGGCTGCGTCCGCGAGGTCATGGTGATCGCCGCCGCCCTGTCCATCCAGGATCCACGGGAGCGTCCTTCGGACAAGCAGCAGCAGGCCGACCAGCAACACGCCCGGTTCAAGGACGAGTCCAGTGACTTCCTCGCCTTCCTGAACCTGTGGCGGTATGTGCGGGAGCAGCAGAAGGCGCTCTCCTCGTCCGCCTTCCGCCGCATGTGCAAGTCGGAGTACCTCAACCATCTGCGCATCCGCGAGTGGCAGGACATCCACGCGCAGTTGCGACAAGTGGTGAAGCAGCTCGGCATCACTCTCGGCGAGCCGAAGGACGAGGTGGACCCGACGCCGGTGCACCAGTCGCTACTCGCCGGCCTGCTCTCGCACCTCGGGCTGAAGGACACGGAGAAGAACGAGTACCTGGGCGCGCGCAGCGCGAAGTTCGCCGTGTTCCCCGGGTCTGCGCTGTTCAAGAAGCCGCCGCGCTGGTTGATGTCCGCCGAGCTGGTGGAGACCTCGCGGCTGTGGGCGCGGGTCAACGCGAAGATCGAACCCGAGTGGATCGAGCCGCTCGCCCAGCATCTGCTCAAGCGCACCTACAGCGAGCCGCACTGGGAGCAGAAGCAGGCGGCGGTGATGGCGTACGAGCGGGTAACGCTGTACGGGGTGCCGATCGTCGCGCAGCGAAAGGTCAGCTACGGGCGCATCGACCCGGAGACCTCCCGCGACCTGTTCATCCGGAACGCGCTGGTCGAGGGCGACTGGCGCACGCACCACCAGTTCTTCGCCGAGAACCGGAAGCTCCTCGAGGAGGTCGAGGAGCTCGAGGCCCGGGCGCGGCGTCGCGACATCCTCGTCGACGACGAGACGCTCTACGACTTCTACGACCAGCGGGTACCGGAAGACGTGGTGTCCGGGGCGCACTTCGACGCGTGGTGGAAGAAGAAGCGCCGCGACGAGCCGGACCTGCTCAGCTTCGAGAAGTCGATGCTGATCAACGAGCAGGCGGATCAGGTCTCCGAGGCCGACTATCCCGACGTGTGGCACCAGGGGCGGCTGCACTTCCCCGTGACCTACCAGTTCGAGCCGGGCACCGGAACGGAGTCGTCCCAGCACGGCGAGGGGAACGACGGCGTCACGGTGCACGTACCGCTGCACGTGCTGAACCAGGTGACGCCGGAGGGGTTCGACTGGCAGATCCCCGGCCTTCGGGAGCAGCTCGTCACCGAACTGATCCGCTCCCTCCCGAAACCGATCCGGCGCAACTACGTGCCGGCACCGAACTTCGCGCAACGGTTCCTGTCGCTGTACGGCGCGGACGGCGTGACACCGCCGCTGCAGCGCCCGGTGACCTCGGTGCTCGCTCAGGAGTTGCAGCGGATGGTCGGCGTACGCGTCGCTCAGGAGGACTTCGACTGGACGAAGGTGCCGGACCACCTGAAGATCACCTTCCGCGTGACCGACGAGCGACACCGCAGGCTCGCCGAGGACAGGGACCTGGAAGCGCTGCGCCTGCGGCTCAGGGGGAAGACCAAGGCGGCGCTGTCCAAGGCGTTCGACTCCTCGGCCCGGGGGCGCAGCGGCGGTCGCGGCCCGGCGCGTGCGGAGCCGGCAGGGACGGACGGACCCTCCGCCGCCCAGGCACCGGTGGCACCCGGGCCGGCGCAGCGCACCGGTCT
Organism: Streptomycetaceae bacterium MP113-05; assembly: GCA_000497405.1. GTDB lineage: Bacteria > Actinomycetota > Actinomycetes > Streptomycetales > Streptomycetaceae > Streptomyces. The sequence continues at coordinate 112,392 of KI547042.1, forward strand.
GACGCAGTGGACGCTGGGCACGCTGCCGCACACCTTCGAGACCCGGCGGGCCGGTCAGCCCGTGCGCGCCCACCCGGCGCTGGTCGACGACGGCGACTCGGTGTCCGTCCAGCTCTTCGACACGGCTGACGAGCAGCGTGCCGCGATGTGGCGCGGTACCCGGCGGCTCATCCTGCTCAACCTGCCGTCCGACCCCGCGAAGTTCGCCCAGACCCAGCTCGACAACCGGCAGAAGCTCGCGCTGTCGCGGTCCCCGCACGGCAGCGTGCAGGCGCTCTTCGAGGACTGCGTACGCGCCTCCGCGGACCGTCTGATCGCCGCGCACGGCGGGCCGGCCTGGGACGAGGAAGCGTGGCGCAAGCTGTTCGACGCGGTGCGCACGGATCTGGTGGAGGCGACGCTGCGCACCGTCCAGCAGGTCCAGCAGGTGCTCGCGGCCTGGCATGCCTGCGAACAGCGGCTCCGGTCCGTCAAGAGCCCGGTGCTGCTGCCGTCCCTGACGGATGTGCGGGAACAGTTGGCGGGGCTGATCTGCGACGGCTTCGTCACGAAGCACGGCGCGGGCCGGCTACCCGACCTGATGCGCTATCTGATCGCTGCCGACCGACGGCTCCAGCAGCTCCCCAGCAACGCCGAACGCGACCGCACGCGGATGGCGAAGGTCAAGGACATGCACGACGAGTACCTGTGGCTGCTGGAGCAGTTCCCGGCCGGTCGGCCGGTGCCGAAGGCGGCGCACGACATCCGCTGGATGGTCGAGGAACTACGGGTCAGCTACTTCGCACACGCGCTGGGAACGGCATACCCGGTGTCCGACAAACGGATCATGAAAGCGGTCGATGCGGCGGTGCCCACGGGCCGGTGACCGCGCGGACACCGCCTCTGAGCACCGTCCGAACGGATTCGCGCGGCGGGGCTGAGCTGGGGTAGAGTCTGGATCGCGCCGAACGGGCCCCGAGCCCGGGTCGGCGATGCAAGGTCCTGTGGAGCAGTTTGGAGTGCTCGCCACCCTGTCAAGGTGGAGGCCGCGGGTTCAAATCCCGTCAGGACCGCTTCGGAATCGAGGCCCGCTTCCCGTCATGGGGGCGGGCCTTCGTCATGCGCGACCGGCGAGCACGCGGGCGAGGGAACGGGCCCGCTTCTCCGCGCCGTGTTCCGCAAACGGACCCCGGGTGCCGGAGGGCTGAGGGGCCCGCCTGTCTTGACGGCCTGCCGACGCGGCGGTACGTACGTCGGAGGGGAGGTGTGCGTGATGACGACAGCTCCGGACGGCGGCGGGCCCCGCCGCGCGCGGCACGAAACGCGGGCTCTGCTCCGTGCACATCTGGCGGCGGCCACCCGCTATCGGCACTCGACCCGGCACTGTGCGGTCTGTCACCGACTGCTGCGGCTGGCGCTGGAAGGCGCGAAGGACCGAAGTCCCTTCACCGGGTGACGGAAGAACCCTCGCACCGGGCGTCGTTCCCGTTATCGTAGAGTCAGGGCGAGGGACAAGATCCCGATGGTGTGACGGTAGTCACCGAAGATGTCCGGCTCGGAGTGCAACTGACACACCCTCTGTAGAGGCTCAATTTAATATGTACAATTGCACCACCCCTCTGCCGCCCCGCGGAAGGCCCGCGCCGGCTGCTCCACCCGGGCGCCGCCAGGGGGTCGAAGAGGGGGCGGCCGAGATCGCCCCGGAGCCCTCGACAGACCCCAACACCCGCCACGCAGAGGGGAGTCGACCCCCTTTACGGGCGTCACATCGCCGGGGTACCCACCGTGGCGCGGAGTACGCCCACCGGACACAACGCAATCGCGCTGGGCCCGGCGGAGCCCAGCGCGACGTCGTCACTCTGCATGGTGTCCTGCGGGTGGGGAACCCGAAAGACACCCGATTATGCGGTTATTTCGCTTCCCGGCTGAAGATTCAGGCTTCGCTACGCTGCTGCGGGATGCCCGCGAGCAGGGCGCGGACCTCCGCCTCGCGGTAGCGGCGGTGCCCTCCGAGCGTGCGGATCGACGTGAGCTTGCCGGCCTTGGCCCAGCGGGTGACCGTCTTCGGGTCCACGCGGAACATGGTGGCGACCTCAGCCGGGGTCAGCAGCGGCTCGGCATCAGGGGTGCGAGCGGTCATGAGCGGCCTCCTCGGGAGAACCGAACCATACGGTTCTTTCCTCTAAATTCTGCACCTTGACCCGCGTTGCCCGAAATGGCGCAAGCGGGTCGAGTCGGTTATAGGACGAACGGCTTGTCCTCGGCACTACAACTACACCATCTGTCCAGCCACGTCGGCCAAACCGATGGAATTGCCCTCTCAGGCGTGCAACCTCGGCGGAAGCCGATGGACCATGCCATAACGGGCAGTTACCCTCTTGTGACGATGGGTCACATGAGGGTCAGGTGTCACAAGACCCACCAAGGAGTGCGACTCTGATCTTTCTACCCCTACTGGGACAGAAGCACCCCTCCGGGCTCGTTGTCCTATTTTGACACGAGGGGCAGGTCTGAGAGCAAGACCCGGAAAACGTGGTTTCCGTCACCTTGCGCCGATAGCCCGGTTCGGGCCATTGGTCCCGATGCCGGGATCGACGTCAGCTGGCGAACTGGAGGTCCCGGATCGCCCGCCAGCGCTCCGTGAGACGCCCGTACGCCTCGTTGGCCGCCTCCGCGTCACCCTCGCGCAGCGCCGAGACACCCGCTGCCACGTCCGCGGCCGAGTGGTCCTCGGCGAGCTGCGCCTCAGGGATCACCTGAGCCAGGCCGCCGTAATCCAGTTCGACGAGTGACCTCGGATGAAACTCCTCCAGCCAACGGCCCACATCGACCAGCCCTTCGACGAGCGGCCCGTCCTCCAGCTCCTCACGAAGCACCTTCAGCCCTCGGGCGAGACGGCGTCGCGCCTCCACCATGGGCGTCCGGTAACGCAGAACGGACTGCCGACTTCCGCTCTCCTCACCGCTTTCCGGCTGCGCAAACTCTCTTTCCGCATCCGCGAAGAGGGCGAACCACCGGACGGGTACATGCCACAGCGCGCTCCGGATCCACGGGCGGGCGTCCGGGTTGCGCTCCCGCCAGCGGTCGTAGTCGGCCAGCGCCTGCCGCCGCACCACGGGCGGGACGGCCACGTCCAGCACCGGTCCGGGCATCTGCGGCACCAGGGGGCCGGGCGAGGCGTCGATCCCGCTCAGCGCCTGCCAGCCGCGCAGCCGGGTCCGCCAGGGGCAGACGCATGTGACGCCGTCCACTTCGGCGACGAACGCCTCGGCACTCTCCCGCACGGGAACCACCACCGGCGGCACCGGCAACAGGTCGGCGAGCGCACGGCGCAACTCATCCTGCGCGGAGGGCAGCTTCCCCCTGCGCGCGTAGCGTGCCCAGTGCGCGCGCTCGGGCTCCGGAAACGCGGCCAGCGGCTCGTACACCCGCAGGTAGGCCGCGTACGGGATCACTGCCGCGGGACTCTGCCGCACGCTCACTCCTCCACTTCGCTGGCTCCGCCCCCCGGGGGGACGGCACTCGGCTCACCCGATCGTGTCACCGTCGGCGGTCCGCGTGTGACCCGGCAGGTCGTACCCTGCTGCCGAAAGATGACAACATCGCCCTCCCCCACCTCTTCGGAGGGCGAACCCTCCGCGACGCCAGGAGTCACCACCGTGACTGACGTACGTCCTCACTCGTCCCCCAGTCGCTCCGCCGTGGGGGGACCCCCGTACGACGACGGCGTGCTGCACACCCTCTTCCGCTCCGAACAGGGCGGACACGAGCAGGTCGTGCTGTGCCAGGACCGGGACAGCGGCCTCCGCGCCGTGATCGCCGTGCACTCGACCGCTCTGGGCCCGGCCCTCGGCGGCACCCGCTTCCACCCCTACGCCTCCGACGAGGACGCCGTCACCGACGCGCTGAACCTGTCGCGCGGCATGTCGTACAAGAACGCCCTCGCCGGGCTGGAGCACGGTGGCGGCAAGGCCGTCATCATCGGCGACCCGGACCGGCTGAAGTCCGCGGCGCTGCTCGAGGCGTACGGCCGCTTCGTGGCCTCCCTCGGCGGTCGCTACGTCACCGCCTGCGACGTCGGCACCTACGTTTCGGACATGGACGTCGTCGCCCGCACCAACCAGTGGACGACCGGTCGCTCACCCGAGAACGGCGGCGCCGGCGACTCCTCGGTGCTCACCGCGTTCGGTGTCTTCCAGGGCATGCGGGCCAGCGCCCAGCACCTGTGGGGGGAGCCGGCCCTGCGCGGCCGGAAGGTCGGTGTCGCAGGCGTCGGAAAGGTCGGCCACCACCTGGTCGGCCACCTGGTGGAGGACGGTGCCGAGGTCGTCGTCACCGACGTCCGGGAGGAGTCGGTCGAGCGGGTGCGGGCCGCGCACCCGGAGGTGACCGTGGTCGCGGACACCGCGACCCTCGTCCACACCGAGGGCCTCGACGTGTACGCCCCCTGCGCGATGGGCGGCGCCCTGAACGACGCCACCGTGCCGGTGCTCACGGCCAGGATCGTCTGCGGTGCGGCCAACAACCAGCTCGCCCACCCGGGAGTGGAGAAGGACCTCGACGGCCGGGGCATCCTCTACGCCCCGGACTACGTCGTGAACGCGGGCGGCGTCATCCAGGTCGCGGACGAGCTGCACGGCTTCGACTTCGCACGTGCCAAGGCAAAGGCGGCGGGGATCCTGGACACCACGCTGGCGATCTTCGAGCGGGCGGCGGCGGACGGCGTGCCCCCG
>KI547042.1:117113-125693 GCA_000497405.1 Streptomycetaceae bacterium MP113-05
GCGACGTACCGTACGGCAGCGGAAGCAGGTACCGTTGAAGCCACACGGACCGGTCTCTCCCTCGAGAGGCCGCACGTCCAATGCCGAATGATGAACGCGTGTCAAGACTCTGGGGCCGTCGAGCCCCGTCGTTGAGGGGGTCGAGCCATGGGGCGCGGCCGGGCCAAGGCCAAGCAGACGAAGGTCGCCCGCCAGCTGAAGTACAACAGCGGCGGGACGGACCTCTCGCGTCTGGCCGAGGAGCTGGGCGCATCGACATCGAACCAGCCGCCGAACGGCGAGCCGGTCGAAGACGATGAGCTGGATGACGACGACCCGTACGCACAGTACGCGGGTCGGTACGACGACGACGAGGACACGGACGACCAGGAGTCGTCCCGCTCCGAGTCGCCACGTCGTCGCGCCTGAGGCGCGACACCGCGGTATGCGGCGCGCCCGGAGACAAACCGGGAGCGTCACAGACTGAATGCACGTGCCCGGTCCGGTGTCCGCCGGTCCGGGCCTTGTGCTGCCCGGGACCTCCGGCCACCGACACGGCCCGGCACACGAAACGTGACACCCCTGACGGAACGGCGTCCGCCAGGGGTGTCACGGTGCTGCGCGCCCAGGGCCGGGTGTCGCGGGCCCGCCGAGTCGGGCCGGGGTACTCAGGCCGGATGGTCGCCTGTCAGCGTGACAGCCTCCGCACCGCTGCGGCGGTCCGTCACCTCACCGGCCACCCAGGCGTCCACGCCACGCGCCGCGAGCGTGCTCAGGGTGGCCTCCACGGACGCCTGCGGGACGACCGCGACCATGCCGACACCCATGTTCAGCGTCTTCTCCAGCTCGGTGCGCCCGACCGCCCCCAGCTCGCCGACGAGGCCGAACACCGGCCCCGGGGACCAGGTACCGCGGTCGAGACGGGCATGCAGCCCGTCCGGGACCACCCGGGCCAGGTTGGCGGCCAGACCGCCGCCGGTGACGTGGGAGAACGCGTGCACCTCGGTGGTCCGGGCGAGTGCCAGGCAGTCCAGCGAGTAGATCTTGGTGGGCTCCAGCAGCTCCTCACCGAGGGTCCGGCCGAAGTCGTCCACGTGTCGGTCCAGCGCCCAGCCCGCCCGGTCGAAGACCACATGGCGGACGAGTGAGTACCCGTTCGAGTGAAGCCCGGAGGACGCCATGGCGACGACGGCGTCACCGGACCGGATACGGTCCGCACCCAGCAGCGCGTCCGCCTCCACCACACCGGTGCCGGCACCGGCGACGTCGTACTCGTCCTCACCGAGCAGCCCCGGGTGTTCCGCCGTCTCACCGCCGACCAGGGCGCAGCCGGCCAGCACACAGCCCTCCGCGATGCCCTTGACGATCTGCGAGACGCGGTGCGGGTCGACCTTGCCGACACAGATGTAGTCGGTCATGAACAGGGGCTCGGCGCCGCACACGACCAGGTCGTCGACCACCATCGCCACCAGGTCGTGCCCGATGGAGTCGTGGATGTCCATGCGCCGGGCGATGTCGACCTTGGTGCCGACGCCATCCGTGGCGGAGGCCAGCAGCGGACGCTCGTAGCGCTTGAGGACGGAGGCGTCGAAGAGGCCGGCGAAGCCGCCGAGGCCGCCCAGCGACTCCGGACGCTGCGCCTTCTTCACCCACTCCTTCATCAGCTCGACCGCACGGTCGCCCGCTTCGATGTCGACTCCGGCGGCGGCGTAGCTGGCACCGGATGCGTCGGTGGAACCGGCGGCTCCGGTGGGCTCGGCGGTCATGACGGGGTCTCCCGGCTGGCTCGGTGTGGGTGTGCGGTGCTGGTGCGCGGAGCTCACGGTCGGCGCAGCGCGTCAGCGCCGCCGACCCCTGCGGTCAGCGAGTTCACGCCGTCCGAGTCGGTGCGCGCGGGCGTGGAGCCGTCGGACTCCAGCAGGTGCTTGCCCAGCAGCTCGGGATCGGGCAGCTCCATCGGGTACTCCCCGTCGAAGCATGCGCGGCACAGGTCGGACTTGGGGATCGTCGTCGCCGCGGTCATGCCGTCGATGGAGATGTAGGCGAGCGAGTCGGCGCGCAGCGAGGTGCCGATCTCCTCCACGGTGAGGCCGTTGGCGATCAGCTCCGCACGGTTGGCGAAGTCGATGCCGAAGAAGCAGGGCCATTTGATGGGCGGACTGCTGATCCGCACGTGCACCTCGGCGGCGCCGGCCTCGCGCAGCATCCTCACCAGGGCCCGCTGGGTGTTTCCGCGGACGATGGAATCGTCGACGACGACGAGTCGCTTGCCGCGGATGACCTCCTTCAGCGGGTTCAGCTTCAGCCGGATGCCCAGCTGGCGGATGGTCTGCGAGGGCTGGATGAAGGTGCGGCCCACGTAGGAGTTCTTCACCAGGCCGCGGCCGTACGGAATGCCGCTCTCCTCGGCGTAGCCGATCGCGGCGGGGATCCCGGACTCCGGAGTCGCTATCACCAGGTCGGCGTCCGCGGGAGCCTCCTGGGCCAGTCGCCGGCCCATCTCCACCCGGGAGAGGTGGACGTTGCGGCCGGCGATGTCGGTGTCCGGGCGGGCCAGGTACACGTACTCGAAGACGCAGCCCTTCGGCTTCGCATCCGCGAAGCGAGTGGAGCGGAGTCCGTGCTCGTCCACGGCGATCATCTCGCCCGGCTCGATCTCCCGGATGAAGGAGGCGCCGCAGATGTCCAGGGCGGCCGTCTCCGAGGCCACCACCCAGCCGCGCTCGAGCCGGCCCAGGACGAGCGGGCGGATGCCCTGCAGGTCGCGGGCGGCGTACAGAGTGTGCTCGTCCATGAAGCAGAACGAGAACGCGCCCTTCACCTTCGGCAGGACCAGCTTCGCGGCCTGCTCGACGGTGAGCGGGTCCCCGTTCTCGTCGGTCTGCCCGGCGAGCAGCGCGGTGACCAGATCCGTGTCGTTGGTGGCGGCGACCTGCGTCGCCCGCCCGCTCTTCCGCCCGTCAGCCAGGTCCGCGACCATCTCGGCCAGCTCGACCGTGTTGACCAGGTTGCCGTTGTGCCCCAGCGCGATGGAGCCGTGGGCGGTCGCACGGAACGTGGGCTGGGCGTTCTCCCACACAGACGCACCGGTGGTGGAGTAGCGCGCGTGGCCCACGGCGATGTGCCCTCTGAGGGAACCGAGGGAGGTCTCGTCGAACACCTGCGAGACCAGGCCCATGTCCTTGAAGACGAGGATCTGCGAGCCGTTGCTCACCGCGATGCCCGCGGACTCCTGTCCACGGTGCTGCAAGGCGTACAGCCCGAAATAGGTCAGCTTCGCGACCTGCTCGCCCGGAGCCCAGACACCGAAGACGCCGCAGGCGTCCTGGGGGCCCTTTTCGCCGGGAAGCAGGTCGTGGTTGAGTCGTCCGTCACCACGTGGCACGCCCCCGAGTCTAGGCCAGTCGGGCGGAGCAGGCCGAATCCGGCGGGTGTGGGTCCGCACACACCGTGCGGGAGGGCGCCTGCCCGGCTCAGCCGAGTACCGGCAGGTGGGGTGACAGGTCGGCGCGCTGTCCGCTCGCCCGCACCACCCGGCGGGCCCGTGCCGCCTCCCAGGTCGTGCGGCCCGTCGCCAGCCGCAGGAACGTGAGGGGGTCCGTCTCCACGGTGTTCGGCGGCGTGCCGCGAGTGTGCCGGGGGCCGGCCACACACTGCGTCACGGCGAACGGCGGAATCCGCACCTCCACCGCCCCGCCCGGTGCCTTCACGGCCAGCGCGTCGGCCAGTAGACGCACGGTCGCGGCCAGCGCCTGCCGGTCCAGCGGAACACGGAGTCCGGTGGCCCGTACCAGGTCGTCGGTGTGCACCACCAGCTCCACCAGCCGCGTCACGGTGTAGTCCAGGGCCCTGATGGCGCCGAACGGGTGCGGCAGCAGGAGATCCGGACGGACGGCCGCCTCGAGCACCGGCTCCAACTGCTCGACGGCCTCGTCCACGCGGGCCGCTGCGTCCGTGGCGGCGACGGCGGCGGTGCGGGTCGCCTCGTCCAGGCCCTTCGCCGCGGTGGCGGTGGACAGCGCCCAGGTGGACGGGCTGACCGTCGTCGCGGAGGCATCCGGCTCGGGTCGGGCGAGGAGGCGCGGCACGGCGTCGATCTGGCCGGCGATGTGCACGACCAGGTGATGCACGTCCCAGCCGGGAAGGCCGGACGGCATCGCGTACTGCTCCGCGGTGAGAGCGTGCGCGGCGGCAGCGACCGCCTCCACCTGGGCGGTGAGGGCGTTGCGGACGCGGAGCGGATCGTAGCTGCGGAGCTTCGTGGGCGCCATGCGGTCGAGCTTACGCGCGGCGGTCCCCTCACCGCGCCGGGTCACCGCCCTCGCCCGGAGCCCCTGCGCCTGCGGCCGGACCGACCGCGGGCACACCGGGCCGGCGCAGGGCGTGCCGACCGTGTGGCGGCGGGGACGACGTCCCACGGGCTCCGGAGGCCGTGCGGGATCGCGGCGACCGGGATCCCGCACGACGGCGGGCCCGGGACACCTACGTCGGGGTGCCCCGGGCCCCGCCCGTTCCGGGAACCGCCGTCAGCCGAACAGCGCCGGGATCGTGCTCTCGTGCCGCGCCCGCAGCTCGGCCAGCGGGAGGCTGAACCGGTCCTGGACGTCGATCGTGTCGCCGTCGACGACGCCGACCCGGGCGACGGGCAGACCGCGCGCCCCGCACATGTCGTTGAAGCGGACCTCCTCGCTTCGCGGCACCGCGACGAGAGCGCGGCCCTGCGACTCGGAGAAGAGGAAGACGAACGGGTCCATCCCTTCCGGGACCACGATCCGGGCACCATGGCCGCCCCGGAGGCAGGACTCGGCCAGCGCCTGGATCAGCCCGCCGTCGGAGAGGTCGTGCGCGGCGTCGATCATGCCGTCGCGGGATGCGGCGACAAGGATCTCCGCCAGCAGCCGCTCGCGCTCCAGATCGAGGGCCGGCGGACGGCCGCCGAGGTGGCCGTGCGCGACCTGCGACCAGGCCGAGCCGCCGAACTCGTCGTTCGTCTCGCCGAGCAGGTAGATCAGCCGGCCCTCGTCCGCGAACGCCATCGGCGTACGGCGGGAGACGTCGTCGATGACGCCGAGCACGCCGACCACGGGGGTCGGGTGAATGGCGACGTCACCGGTCTGGTTGTAGAGGGACACGTTGCCGCCCGTCACCGGGGTGCCGAGCACCTGGCAGGCGTCGGCGAGTCCGCGGCACGCCTCGGCGAACTGCCACATGACCGCCGGGTCCTCCGGCGAGCCGAAGTTCAGGCAGTCCGTGACGGCGAGCGGCGTCGCGCCGGTGGTGGCGACGTTGCGGTAGGACTCGGCGAGCGCGAGCTGCGCGCCCGCATACGGGTCGAGCTTCGCGTACCGGCCGTTGCCGTCGGTGGCGACGGCGACACCGAGCCCCGACTCTGCGTCGACGCGGATCATGCCGCCGTCCTCCGGCTGCGCGAGGACCGTGTCACCGAGCACGTACCGGTCGTACTGGTCGGTGACCCACGCCTTGGACGCCTGGTTCGGGGAGCCGACCAGGTCGAGGGCGGCCCGGCGCAGCGCGTCACCACCCTCGGGGCGGGCAAGTTTCGCGGGATCGTCGGCCTGGAGCGCGTCCTGCCAGTCGGGGCGGGCGTACGGACGCTCATACACCGGGCCCTCGTGGGCGACGGTGCGCGGCGGCACGTCGACGATCTGCTCGCCGTGCCAGAAGATCTCCAGCCGCTCGCCGTCGGTGACCTCACCGATGACCGTGGCGGTCACGTCCCACTTCTCGCAGACCTCGAGGAAGCGGGCGACCTTCGCCGGCTCGGCGACGGCGCACATGCGCTCCTGCGACTCGCTCATCAGGATCTCCTCCGGAGAGAGGGAGGAGTCGCGCAGCGGCACGTCGTCGAGGGTGACGCGCATGCCGCCGGAGCCGTTGGACGCCAGCTCGCTCGTGGCACAGGACAGACCGGCCGCGCCGAGGTCCTGGATACCGGTGACCAGGCCCTCGCGGAACAGCTCCAGAGTGCACTCGATGAGCAGCTTCTCCTGGAACGGGTCGCCGACCTGCACGGCCGGACGCTTGGACGGCTTGCTCTCGTCGAAGGTCTCGGACGCCAGCAGGGACGCGCCGCCGATGCCGTCGCCGCCGGTGCGGGCGCCGTACAGGATGACCTTGTTCCCGGCGCCGGCGGCCTTCGCGAGGTGGATGTCCTCATGCTTCATCACGCCCACGCAGAGCGCGTTGACCAGCGGATTTCCCTGGTAGCAGGAGTCGAAGACGACCTCGCCGCCGATGTTGGGCAGGCCGAGGCAGTTGCCGTAGCTCCCGATGCCGGAGACGACGCCCGGAAGGACGCGCTGGGTGTCCGGGTGATCCGGGGCGCCCATGCGCAGCGGGTCCATGACCGCCACCGGACGGGCGCCCATCGCGATGATGTCGCGCACGATGCCGCCGATGCCGGTGGCCGCGCCCTGGTGCGGCTCGACGTACGAGGGGTGGTTGTGCGACTCGATCTTGAAGGTGACTGCGTAGCCCTGGCCGACGTCGACGACACCGGCCTGCTCGCCGATGCCGACGAGCAGCGCGTCGGTTGCGGGCGCCTTGTCGCCGAACTGCTTCAGGTGCACCTTGCTCGACTTGTAGGAGCAGTGCTCGGACCACATCACCGAGTACATGGCGAGTTCGGCGCCGGTCGGACGGCGGCCGAGGATCTCGCGTACGCGCTCGTACTCGTCCTTCTTGAGGCCCAGCTCGGCCCAGGGCAGCTCCGCCTCGGGCGTCTGCCCGGCGTGCTTGACGGTATCGAGGGTCACGCTCGGTCGCTCCTTCGCGCCTGGTGGTGCAGTTCTCGCCGTCGAGGGCGCTCGCTCGCTCCCTCGACAGCTCCGACATCGAGGGTCACGCTCGGTCGCTCCTTCGCGCCTGGTGGTGCAGTTCTCGCCGTCGAGGGCGCTCGCTCGCTCCCTCGACAGCTCCGACATCGAGGGTCACGCGGTGACCAGCTTCTTCAGAACGGAGGTGAAGAAGCCGAGCCCGTCGGTACCGGGCCCGGTCAGGGTCTCGACGGCGTGCTCGGGGTGCGGCATGAGGCCGACCACGTTCCCGGCCTCGTTGGTGACACCGGCGATGTCCCGTCGGGAGCCGTTCGGGTTCCAGCCGGTGTAGCGGAAGACGACTCGCCCTTCGGCCTCGAGTGCGTCGAGGGTGCGCTCGTCGGCGGTGAACTGGCCGTCCTGGTTCTTCAGCGGAACGGTGATCTCCTGGCCCGGGGTGTAGTCGGAGGTCCATGCGGTGTCCGCGTTCTCCACCCGAAGCCGCTGGTCGCGGCAGACGAAGTGCAGGTGGTCGTTGCGCAGCATCGCACCGGGCAGCAGGTGCGCCTCGGTGAGGACCTGGAAGCCGTTGCAGATACCCAGGACGGGCATGCCGGCCTTCGCCTGCCCGATGAGGGTCTCCATCACCGGGGAGAAGCGGGAGATCGCGCCGACCCGCAGGTAGTCGCCGTAGGAGAAGCCTCCGGGCAGTACGACGGCGTCGACCTGGTGCAGGTCCTTGTCGCGGTGCCAGAGGGCGACGGGCTCGGCGCCGGCGAGGCGCACCGCACGCTGCGCGTCGCGGTCGTCCAGGGAGCCGGGGAAGGTGACGACACCGATGCGTGTCGTCATGCGGCCGCCTCTTCCCGCTCCTCGACGCGGACGGTGTAGTCCTCGATCACGGTGTTGGCGAGAAACGTTTCGGCCATCTCCCGTACACGGGCGAGCGCGGCGTCGTCGACCGGGCCCTCCAGGTCGAGCTCGAAACGCTTGCCCTGGCGGACATCGGCGATGCCCTCGAAACCGAGACGGGGCAGTGCGCGCTGCACTGCCTGCCCCTGCGGGTCGAGGATCTCCGGCTTCATCATGACGTCGACTACGACGCGGGCCACAGGTACTCCCGGTGATGTGGGGTTGCTGCCGGTCCGCGACCGCGCAGCTCAGCTTGCTGCTTCGGTACGCCAGCGTACCCGGCTCGAAAATCTACGCGGGTAGATATCGGTCACATTCGAGCATCGCCGACACCGGGCACTGGGAAATCGAGGCTGAAAAAAGTATGGTCAAGATTGCGGCATGACACGCGGGGGTGAATAGCCACGTTTCGCAAACAATGCCGATTCCTGTAGAAAAGAAAAGACACCGATCTCCGATACATCCGGACCGTACGGCATTCGGGCATGCAGGCCACCCGAATGGGAGGACGGCGTGCCGACGGTCCAGGGCGATCTTTACCGGAAGGACCGATATCCGTGGCGCAGCGCGTACTGGTCACACTCTCCGACGACCTCGACGGCGGGGAAGCGTCGGAAACGGTCACCTTCGGCCTCGACGGGAAGTCGTACGAGATCGACCTCAACGACTCCAACGCGGAGAAGCTCCGGGGCATGCTCACGCCCTACGTGGAGGCAGGCCGCAAGCGGTCCAAGTCGGGCAGAACGTACCACCGCACCTCCGTTGCCCCCGACCCGCGCGCGGTGCGGGCCTGGGCCGAGTCGAACGGCTTCGACGTGCCACCGCGGGGCCGCATCCCGAAGCGGATCTACGAGGCGTTCAACGCCTCCCGCTGACCGGACGGTTCGGGCGGCGGGCCGCCGGTCCGGGGCCG
>KI547042.1:125883-131963 GCA_000497405.1 Streptomycetaceae bacterium MP113-05
GGCCCGCCGCCCGGTCGTCAACTTGCCAGCACCCCGGGGTGATCGGCTAGAGTCGAAGACACGCCGGGAGGACAGCCCGCAAGGGAGTCCTCGCGAACCGTGCGGGTGTAGCTCAGTAGTAGAGCGCCCTCTTTCCAAGAGGGAGGCGCAGCGTGCAATCCCTGTCACCCGCTCCGACCGTCCCCCGAACCCGAGTCGTGCCGCAAGGCCGCCGAGTCGGGTACAGTGACTGTCGCGCCGTTCGGTGAGAGCCGTACGGATGCATGCGGACGTAGCTCAGCTGGTAGAGCGCAACCTTGCCAAGGTTGAGGTCGCGAGTTCGAACCTCGTCGTCCGCTCCACGAAAAGGACCCCGTGCGCGGGGTCCTTTCGCGTTTCCGGTTCACCGCCTCGTGGCTCCTCCCCGTCGCCCCGTCATTCCCGGCCCCGGCTGTACTGCTCGGCGTATGACGGATGTCATGCGCCACCGATGACAGCGCGCACTGCCGTCCACCCGTCATGCACGGAAGGCTGGCGGACATGGATGCGATCGAGGTCCACGAACTGAAGCGGCGCTATGCGCAGGGATTCGAGGCGGTGCGCGGCGTCTCCTTCTCCGTGCCCCCCGGCGAGGTCTTCGCCCTGTTGGGCACCAACGGGGCGGGCAAGACGTCCACCGTCGAACTGCTGGAGGGGCTGGCCAGGCCGAGTGCCGGCCGCGTCCGGGTGCTCGGCCACGACCCGTACGGCGAACGCTCCCGGGTACGGCACCGCACCGGCGTGATGCTCCAGGAGGGCGGCTTCCCCTCCGAACTCACCGTCGCGGAGACCGCCCGCATGTGGGCGGGCTGCACCACCGGCGCCCGTCCCCCGGCCGAGGCCCTGGGCTTCGTGGGCCTGGCGGGACGGCGGGAGGGCGTACGCGTCAAGCAGCTCTCCGGCGGCGAACGGCGACGCCTCGATCTGGCACTGGCCCTGATCGGACGCCCCGAGGTGCTGTTCCTGGACGAGCCGACGACCGGCCTGGACGCCGAAGGGCGCCGCGGAACCTGGGACCTGGTACGCCGGTTGCGCGACGAGGGCACCACCGTGCTGCTCACCACGCACTACCTGGAGGAGGCCGAGTCCCTCGCGGACCGGCTCGCCATCATGCGTGCCGGCCGCATCGTCGCCGCCGGCACGCCGGAGGAGATCACAGCGACCCGGCCGTCCCGCATCCGGTTCACGCTGCCCGAGGGGGTGGATGCGGGGCGGCTGCCTCCGTCCGTGCCGACGGAGGTTCGCGGACGCCGGGTCGAGGTGCCCACGGACGAACTCCAGCAGACGTTGCTCGCACTGCTGCGGTGGGCCGAGGACCACGACCTGGAACTGCCCGGCCTGGACGCCCGGTCGGCATCCCTCGAAGAGGCGTTCCTGGCCATCGCGGGCGGTCCCGAGGACCCCGACGGCGCTGCGGCGGACGTGCGGCACACCCCGGCCGACACGACGAAGACGGAGGTACCGGCATGAGCGCCACCGCGACCGGCGGTGCGGAACCAGCCCCCACCGCACCCGCACCCGCACCCGCACCCGGTGGTACGACCGCGGCCCTGCGCCGGCTGCGGGCGCTCGGCCGGGCCGAGTTGACCCTGCTGGTACGCAACCGCACGGCACTGTTCACCGCGCTGGTCATCCCCGTCGCGCTGACCGTCGCCACCCGCGGCGCGGTCTCGGACCTGGACCTGGCGGGCCAGGGGCTGTCCGCGGGCGAGGTCATGCTGCCCGGAGCCATCGGATTCGTGCTGCTCTTCGCGGTCTACAGCAACCTGGTCGGCACCTACGTGGTGCGCCGCGAGGAACTCGTACTCAAGCGGCTCCGCACCGGCGAACCCACCGACGGGGAGATCCTGGCCGGTTCCGCCCTGCCCTACGTCGTCATCGCGCTGGCACAGTGCCTGCTGCTGGCGGCGGGCGGCGCGGCGCTGCTCGACCTGTCGCCGCCGCAGTCCCCCGGACTGCTCGCCCTCGGCCTGCTGCTGGGCCTGGCGCTGACCGCGCTGGCCGGGGCGGTCACCGCGTCCTTCACCGGTACCGCGGAGGCTGCGCAGATGACGCCGATGCCGCTGATGCTGGTGTCGTTCATCCTTTCCGGAGTACTGGTGCCGCTGGAGACCTTCCCGGAACCGGTGGCCACGGCCGCCGGCTACCTGCCGTTCACGCCGGTCATGGAGCTGGTGCGCGGCGGCTGGACCGGCGCCCCGGACGCGGGTGAGACGCTACGGGCGGTGGCCGTGGCCGTCGCCTGGACCGGCTTGTGCGCCTGGGGCGTACGCCGCCGGTTCCGCTGGGAGCCGCGCCGCTAGAAACGGCTCGGCCGGCGCGGTGGGCTGGTCCGGCACGGTGGCGCGGGAGCACGAACGGGAGCGTGGAGATGATCGGCTGGGTGCGCAGGAGGCGGGACGGCTGGCACGGGCGCAGCCGTCATGCCCAGGTCGAGGCATCGACCCGGTGGACGCTGATGTGCCTCCCCTGGATCATGCTGCTCGCCGGACTCGGCCCCCTCCCCGCCCAGGCGGCGGACACCCCGACGGCCACCGCCCTGGCCTGGACGGTCCTCGGGCTGAACACCGTGCTGTGCGCGACCACCTCGCTGGTCGTCGACCGGGCACTCGGCGCCTACCTGGGGGAACGCCGGGCGCCCTGGGGCGCGACGGTCGTGCTGGCCGCACAGGGGGCCGTGGCGGCCGGGTTCACCACCTGGCTGGTGGTGGCCGACAACCGGAACGGAGATGTGGCCGAGGGCATGGCCCTGATGGTCTGTGTCGGCAGCACGCTGATGCCCTACTCCCTGCTGGTCCGCCCCCGCAGGACAGTGTGGGTGCTGACGGGTGCCGTCGCGCTGGGCACCGCCGTGTTCGCGGCGGTCGGAGTCCGGGGCGTCGACCTGCTGAGCCTCGCCTCCGTCACGACCGTCGGCGGCCTGGCCATGTCGCTGAGCACCCGTTCCTCCGCCTGGTACATCGCGGTGATGCGCGAGCTCGACGACGCCCGGGAGACGCAGTCCCGGCTGGCCGTCGCCGAGGAACGGCTGCGGTTCGGCCGGGATCTGCACGACGTCCTCGGCCGCAACCTGTCCGTCATCGCCCTCAAGAGCGAACTGGCCGTTCAGCTGGCCCGGCGCGGCCCCCACTGTCCGGATGCGGCGCTGGACCAGATGGTCGAGGTGCAGCGCATCGCCCGCGACTCGCAGCGCGAGGTACGTGACGTGGTGCGCGGGTACCGCGAGGCAGACCTGGCCACCGAGCTCGCCGGGGCGCGCGGGGTCCTCCGCGCCGCCGGCATCGACTGCCGGGTGGCCTCCCGGAACGGCGACGAGCGCCCGCCCGAACCGGTCCGCGCCGCGCTCGGCTGGGCGGTACGCGAAGGCGCCACCAACGTGCTGAGGCACGCGGACGCCTCGTGGTGCGAGATCGCTGTGCGCGTGGCAGGAACGGCGGCGGTTCTCACCGTGGAGAACGACGGCGTCCGGGAGGACGGCCGCGCCACGGCGGGCGCAGCTGCGGAGGGCGGGGCCGGTCTCGCAGGGCTGCGGGAGCGGCTGGCGGGTCTGCACGGCACGCTCGGCACCGAACGGCCGACTCCCGCGACCTTCCGGCTGACCACCGAGATCCCGCTGCACGGCCGGCCGGAAACGGACCAGGACGGCCGGGGCACCCCGCCCCCGGCCGGCGAAGAGACCGGCATGGGCACGGGCGACGGAGACGACCGGACCACCGACGGCAGCCGTGGCCGGCGAGCGGAGAAGGCGGCGGTCGGCGCCGCCGGCTGCGCGACCACGACGGAGGGGCCGCGGTGAACGGCGAGGACACGGCGGCCGGGCAGCAGTCCGCACAGCGGATCCGCGTACTGCTGGCCGACGACGAGCACCTCATCCGCGGTGCCCTCGCCGCGCTCCTCGCGCTGGAGGAGGACCTGACCGTGGTCGCGGAGGCGGCGTCCGGACCGGAGGCGCTCGCCATGGCCCGGGCGCACACTCCGGACGTCGCCGTCCTGGACCTCCAGATGCCGGGTGCGGACGGCGTCGCCGTCGCGGCTTCGCTGCGCTCCGACACTCCCGCCTGCGGCACCATGATCGTCACCGGTCACGGTCGCCCCGGACACCTCAAGCGCGCACTCGAAGCGGGCGTCCGCGGCTTCGTACCCAAGACGGTGTCCGCGCAGCGTCTCGCGGAGATCATCCGCACCGTGCACTCCGGCAGCCGCTACGTCGACCCCGAACTCGCCGCCGACGCCATCAGCTCCGGGGACTCGCCGCTCACCGCACGCGAAGCGGAACTCCTCGAACTCGCCGCGGACGGCGCGCCCGTCGCGGAGATCGCCGAACGGGCCTGCCTCGCTCAGGGCACCGTGCGCAACTACCTCTCCGCCGCGACCGCGAAGCTCGGGGCGGAGAACCGCCACGCGGCGGTACGGACGGCCCGTGAGCGCGGCTGGCTGTGAACGTCCGGCCCGGCCGGCCAGGAGGGCGGGCGGGGGCGCGGACCCCGGTGCGCGGTGCACGGACCGCGCGTGAGCGTCCTCACGTCGGCACAGTGGGACAGTCGGCCCCGTGGCGTGGCTATACTGGTCCACGCACCGCGCTCGGCAAGGCGGTGCATGCGGACGTAGCTCAGCTGGTAGAGCGCAACCTTGCCAAGGTTGAGGTCGCGAGTTCGAACCTCGTCGTCCGCTCCGTGAAACGAGGGGCCCCGGCAGCGGGGCCCTTCGTCGTGTGTACGGCCGTACGGCTACGCTGCCTCCCGTGAAGGTCCTCGTCATCGGCGGCGGCGCGCGCGAGCACGCCCTGTGCCGCTCCCTGTCCCTCGACCCCGACGTCCACGCAGTGCACTGCGCGCCCGGCAACGCCGGCATCGCCGAGGTGGCGACACTGCACGCCGTCGACGCCCTGGACGGCGCCGCCGTCGCGGCGCTGGCCGCCGAGACGGGCGCCGGACTCGTCGTCGTCGGCCCCGAGGCCCCCTTGGTCGCCGGCGTGGCCGACACGGTGCGCGCCTCCGGTGTCCCGGTGTTCGGGCCCTCCGCCGACGCCGCCCGGCTCGAGGGCTCCAAGGCCTTCGCCAAGGACGTCATGGCCGCTGCGGACGTACCCACCGCCCGCAGCTACCTGTGCACCACGCCCGGGGAGACCGACGCCGCACTCGACGCCTTCGGCCCGCCGTACGTCGTCAAGGACGACGGTCTCGCCGCCGGCAAGGGCGTCGTCGTGACCGAGGACCTCGCCACCGCGCGGGAGCACGCACGGACGTGCGGACGGGTGGTGGTCGAGGAGTTCCTCGACGGCCCCGAGGTGTCGCTGTTCGCCGTCACCGACGGGGAGCACGTGGTGCCCCTGCAGCCCGCGCAGGACTTCAAGCGCGCCCACGACGACGACGAGGGCCCCAACACGGGCGGCATGGGCGCGTACTCGCCACTGCCCTGGGCGGACGCCGGGCTCGTCGAGGAGATCGAGCGGACGGTGCTCCGGCCGACCGTCGACGAACTGCGCCGCCGCGGCACGCCGTTCTCCGGCCTGCTCTACGCAGGGCTGGCGCTCACCTCGCGCGGCATGCGGGTCATCGAGTTCAACGCCCGCTTCGGCGACCCCGAGACGCAGGCCGTGCTGGCCCGTCTGAAGACCCCGCTGGGCGGCCTGCTTCTCGCCGCCGCCACCGGACGGCTCGCCGAGCTGCCGCCGCTGCACTGGGACGACGGCGCGGCGGTGACGGTGGTCGTCGCCGCGGCGGACTACCCCGCCTCGCCCCGCACCGGCGACCCCGTCGAGGGCCTCGACCAGGTGCGGGAGCAGGACGGGCCGACCGCGTACGTGCTGCACGCGGGCACGCGACGGGACGCGGACGGGCGCGTGGTGAGCGCCGGCGGTCGTGTGCTGTCGGTGACCGCCACCGGCGACGACCTGGCGACGGCCCGGGAACGGGCGTATGCGGCGATCGGACGCATCCGGCTGGCCGGCTCCCACCACCGCACGGACATCGCGGCGGCAGCCGCCGCGGGCTGACCCACCGGGGCTCCGCCCGGGAATGCCGGGGCCGGTGCGGCGCACCGCCTCGGGGCGGGGGGGGGCC
>KI547042.1:131973-132563 GCA_000497405.1 Streptomycetaceae bacterium MP113-05
GGAAAGCCCTTCGACCGGTATCGGCGCATATGCCGCGGCGCCCGCCTTCCGGGCGCACCACGCACGACTCCGGACAGACCCCGGGTGCGACAAATGGGGCGCCCGCATCAGCGGCCCGCCCGCAACACCCTTGGGCAAAGCCATTCCATCGAGTGATGACGCCGCCGAGCGGCTGACGGCCGCACGGCCCCCAACTAGGGTGCCGGGCAAGCCGCGTACGGGTGCGGGGGCCGGTCCGTCGACTGGCTCACCGCACGTTGCGTTGTCGGTGCGCGGTGCCACAGTGGGGGATACGACGCGGTCTGTCCGCCACGTCGTTCCTCCTTCCACTCGGGGGTGATCGGTTCGTGCCGGGTCCGCTCACGGCTCTCAAGGCGTCCAAGGCGCCGTCCGCACGCGGGCACGCCCTCGCGGTGCTCCGCATCCGCGGGACCGCGCTCGCCGGCGCCCTGCTGCCCGCCGCTGCGGCCGTGCTGCTGCACGCCGCCGCCGGAACGGGCCTGACCGGTCCCGGCTGGGCGCCCGCCACGTGGGCGGTCACAGCGGTGGCCGCTCTCGCGCTGGCCGTGACCGCGGCGGTGGGGGGGGTG
>KI547042.1:132573-133300 GCA_000497405.1 Streptomycetaceae bacterium MP113-05
TCAGCTGTGCGACGGGCGATGCTGCGGTTCGCCGGCCTGGTCTCCCGGACGCTGCTGCGGGCCTGCGGCCCGCACGCCGCCGAGATGGAGCGCGGCGTCGCCGCCGCCGCCGCGGACCGTGCACAGCATGTGGACCGCGCCCTGCGCACCACGGCACAGGAACAGGTGGGCCTGGCCTACGCGGGCTGGGACCGGCTGCTGACCCGGGTGGCGCTGCCCGCCTGGCGCACCGGCCGGTGGCCGTCTCGGCTGGACGCGGGCGTCGTCTCCGCGCTCACCGAACTCTCCCGCCGCGACAGGCTGGCCGAGGGGTTCGCCTCGCGCCTGACCGAGCGGCCCGCCTGCGACCTCCTGGAGGAGCCGGGGGCCGTCGACGCCGCGGTGTCCCTGCTGGCCGCCCGGCTCTTCCACGGCGAGCCGCGCGACGGTGCGGCCTCGTGGTCGCCGGTCGACTGGTCCGCGTACCCGGAGGAGGTCGTCGACCGCATCTGGCGGACGGAGGCGACCCGGCTGTTCGCAGCGCTCGACGCGACGGATCCGGACGGGGCCGCCGGAGCGCTCCGGCGTACGGTCACCGCTGACACGGGAGCACGGATGCCCGCAGGTGGGGCGAGCGGGAGCGCGGCACGGCCGGTGCCGGAGTCGGGCGTTCCGTATGCGGAGGCCGCCGTGGGCCGGATACTGGAGCGGCTCACGGGCTGCGGCACCGGCGGCCCCGCAGCGACCG
>KI547042.1:133723-137484 GCA_000497405.1 Streptomycetaceae bacterium MP113-05
TCTCGACTGGCTGGACGGACCCACGCTGCTGGTCGGCGGCGAACGGGCCACGGACCTGACCGGGCCGGTGCTGGACCTCGTGGAGGACGGCGACCCCGGGCCGCTCCGCGACTGGCTGACGGCACGCGGCATCCGCACCGACAAGCCGGTGCGGCTGGCGTGAGGACCCACTCACGCGAAGAAGCACGGATTCCCCCCGCAGTCGGCTGACCGCCCCGGCGGGTTCCGTGCTGCTCCGAGCGGCATGCGGAGCACGGGCACCGCAAGGAAGTTGCGACGATCGGTGACCAGATCCTCGCTCCGTGTGATCTGCTGGGGTGCGAGGACCGGGGGACGAACCGCCTGGGAGGGGTGCGAAAGCGTGAAGACCGAGCAGATCAGACGTTGGGAGTCGGGAGCGCTCGCCCACGCGGTCGGTGACCCGTTCGCGCAGGGTCCGCTGCCCTGGCTGCGCGGCAGCGAGAACTACTTCGACGACGGCAAGGTCGTCCCCTGGTACGTGGACGTCGACCAGTCCGGCATCGTCCTGGCGCAGCACAAGCCGCAGGACCGGCGCGCGCACCGCGGCGGTCCCCGCACGGCGGACGACGTGCACTGCCAGATCAAGGGCTTCGCGTCCGCCGACGGAGGCGTGGCCCCCGGCGAGTCCATCGACTTCCGCGTCACGGTCAGTCCACCGCAGCCCTTCTTCGTGGACGTGTACCGGATCGGTCACTACGGCGGCGAGGGCGCCACCAAGATCACCACCAGCCCCCGGCTGTCCGGCATCGTGCAGCCGGAGCCGCTGGTCGCCGACCGTACGGCGTCCTGCCACCACTGGTGGCTGTCCTGGCGGCTGCCGATCCCCGGCCACTGGTCGACCGGCGCCCACGTCGCCGTGCTGACCACCGAGGACGGGCACCGTTCGCACATTCCGTTCACCGTGCGGGACCGCGACCCGGCGGACCTGCTGCTGCTGATGCCGGACGTGACCTGGCAGGCGTACAACCTCTTCCCCGAAGACGGCCGCACCGGCGCAAGCCTCTACCACGCCTGGGACGGGTCGGGGCGGCTGCTGGGCGAGGAGGACGCGGCCGTCACCGTGTCCTTCGACCGCCCGTACGCGGGTGCCGGGCTGCCGCTGCACGTGGGCCACGCCTACGACTTCATCCGCTGGGCGGAACGCTACGGCTACGACCTCGCCTATGCCGACACCCGGGACCTGCACTCCGGCCGGGTCGACCCGACCCAATACCGCGGCCTGGTCTTCCCCGGGCACGACGAGTACTGGTCGGTGCCGATGCGGCGGGCCGCGGAACGGGCCCGTGACGCGGGCACCTCGCTGGTGTTCCTCTCCGCCAACACCATGTACTGGCAGGTCGAACTGCACGCGCTGCCCGGCGACGCCGCGGACCGGCTGATGACGTGCCGCAAACGGCAGGGCGGCGGCCGGCCGGCACTCTGGCGTGAGCGGGGCGAGCCGGAGCAGCAACTGCTGGGCGTGCAGTACGCCGGCCAGGTGCCGCAGCCGCATCCGCTCGTGGTGCGCAACACCGCCCACTGGCTGTGGCGGTCCACCGACGCGGCGGAGGGCGACGAACTGCCCGGGCTGGTCGCCTGCGAGGCGGACCGCTACTTCCCGCGCACTCCACTGCCCGGCCACACCGAACGCATTCTGCTGGCCCACTCCCCCTACCGGGACGGCTCCGGCACTCGGCGCCACCAGGAGACGTCGCTGTACCGGGCGCCGAGCGGTGCACTGGTCTTCGCCTCCGGCACCTTCGCCTGGTCCCCCGCGCTGGACCGCCCCGGTCATGTCGACCAGCGGATCCAGCTGGCGACGGCGAACCTGCTCGACCGGATCTGCAAGCCCGCCTGAGAGCGGGTCGCCGCGCACGGCGCAGCGGGCGGGCCGCACACCCCCGGCGGGCCGCACGCCGACCGGTACAGGACAATCGGGAGCACACCGCCGGAACCCGGCAGCCCGGGCGCACCCCGGGCACCGAGCGACCCCAGGAGAGATCCGTGTCCGGATTCGTCCACAAGCCCGAGCCCGTGCAGGTCCCCGGGCTGGTGCACCTGCACACCGGCAAGGTGCGCGACCTGTACCGGAACGAGGCGGACGAGCTGGTGATGGTCGCCAGCGACCGGATCTCGGCGTACGACTGGGTGCTGCCCACCGAGATCCCGGACAAGGGCCGCATTCTCACCCAGCTCTCACTGTGGTGGTTCGAGCACCTCGCCGACCTGGCACCGAACCACGTGCTGTCCACCGAGGTCCCGGCCGGAGCCCCCGCGGACTGGGCGGGCCGGACACTGGTGTGCCGCTCGCTGCGCATGGCCCCCGTGGAATGTGTCGCCCGCGGCTATCTGGCGGGCTCCGGGCTGGTCGAGTACGAGCGCTTCCGCACGGTGTGCGGGCTGGCGCTGCCGGAAGGCCTGACGGACGGCTCCGAACTGCCCGCACCGATCTTCACCCCGGCGACGAAGGCGGACGTCGGCGAGCACGACGAGAACGTCAGCTACGAGGAGGTCGCCCGCCGCGTCGGCCCGGAGACGGCAGCGCACCTGCGGCAGACCACCCTGGCTCTGTACGGGCGTGCGCGCGACATCGCGCGGGAGCGCGGAATCATCCTGGCGGACACCAAGTTCGAGTTCGGCTTCGCGGACATGGCGGGCGACACCGACGGAGCGGGGGGCGCCGGGGGCGGGCAACGGCTCGTCCTCGCCGACGAGGTGCTGACCCCGGACTCCTCGCGCTTCTGGCCCGCCGACAGCTGGGAGCCGGGCCGGGCGCAGCCGTCCTTCGACAAGCAGTACGTGCGGGACTGGCTGTCCGGCCCCGGGTCCGGGTGGGACCGGCACGGCGAGAAGCCGCCGCCGGAGCTGCCCGCGGAGGTCGTCGAAGGCACCCGGACCAAGTACGCGGAGGCGTACCGACTCCTCACCGGTAACCCTTTCGAGTGAGCCGTCCGGGGTGCCCCGAACCACGTCAACTGCCCACTTGCGGACGGGAAACCGCCAAAAGGCCCCCGCCGATCCCCCTTCCGGCGGTATGAAGGGAGTTGAAGCGGCTGAAGCGGCCCGTGTGAGGCGTGCGTAGGGAGTGGCAGGTGAGTCAACCGGAGATGCGGCCCCAGGGCGCCTCGCGCAAGGAGAAGCCGAACCGCGGCAACCGGGGAGACCTGTGCAGCCGGGCTTTCCCGCTCGGTGACTGGGGAGAGCCGGCGGAGCGGCTGGAGGAGCTCTACCAGTGGGTGGAGCAGGGAGCCCTCGACACAGTCGAGTGGTATCTGGCCGACCGCCGCTGGAAACGCCGGGCGGCGCGGACCCTGCGCGCCGGCGCGGCCGTCGGAATCGGCGCGGGTGCCGGACTCCCGCTGCTCCAGCTGACCGGTGCCTTCGCGGCGCCGCTCATCCCCTGGGGCTTCGTCGCACTGCTCGGCGCAGCGGTGTGCGCGGGCTGCGACCGGTGGTTCGGCGTCACCTCCGGGTGGATGCGGGACATCGCCACCGCGCAGGCGGTGCAACGACGCCTGGAGACGCTGCAGTACGACTGGGCGGCGGAGTCCATCCGCGAAGTGCTCGGCCCGACGGAGGGCACAGCCGCGGAGGCGGCGGAGCGCTGCCTGTGCGTGCTGAGGGGCTTCGCCGAGGACGTCACGGAGTTGGTACGGGCCGAAACGGCCGACTGGATGGTGGAGTTCCGCGCGACGACCACGCCGCTGCGGGTGCAGACGAAGGGGGCCGCGGGCCCGTCCGGGGGCGGTGCCCCCCGGACG
>KI547042.1:137617-144329 GCA_000497405.1 Streptomycetaceae bacterium MP113-05
TCGACGGGCTGCCGGAACCTCGCCGTCGCGGCCGATCGCCGTCGCGGCGGGACGGGGCCCGGACCGCCCCTCAGGGCGACCGGGCCCCGGTCACGTGCGTGTCACCGTCCCCTGACGGCGCGGGTCGGACCGCCCCTCAGGGGCGGCCCCCCAGCAGTCGGTGCAGCTCCGCGCCCGCGGCGCGGTCCGCGTCAGGGGCCGTACGGCGCTCGCTCTTCTCCGAGGCTGCCGGTGCGGGCTGCGGCTCGGGCAGCGTCTCGCAGGTGGCGTCGGCTCCGCGTCGGGCGTCGGGCAGCGTTCCGTCGGCCAGGTACTCGGTCAGGTACCGGTCCAGGCAGGCGTTGCCGCCGAGTGTGATGCCGTGGTTCCCGCCGTCCTCCTCGACCACGAGGCGGGAATCGTCGAGCAGTTCGTGCATCTGGACGCCACCGCTGTACGGGGTGGCCGCGTCGTCGGTGGCCTGGAAGAGCAGCACCGGCGGGACGTCGTCGTTGCGGACGTCGGTCGCCCCGAGCTGACGCGTGGGCCAGAAGGCGCACGGCGCGTTGTACCAGGTGTTGGACCAGGTGAGGAACGGCGCCTTCTCGTAGACCTTGCGGGCGTCCTTGTACCAGGTGTTCCAGTTGCGGGGCCACTTCGCGTCGCGGCACTCGACGGCCGTGTAGACGCTGTAGCCGTTGGTCCCCTCGACCTTGCCGTAGCCGTTGTACAGGTCGAGCAGGCCCTGCTCGTCGCCGTCGTGGACGTAGCCGGCGAACGCCTCGGCCATGGCGGGCCAGTAGCCGTTGTAGTAGCCGCCGGGCAGGAAGGACTCCTCGAGCTCGGCCGGGCCCACGACGCCCTCGGCGGGTTCGGTGCGCATGTCCGTGCGCATCTCGTACCAGCGGTCCTCGACCTTGCGTGCGTCGGTGCCCAGCCCGTACGCCGCGTCGTGCTCGGCGATCCAGGCGGCGAACGCCTTGAAACGCTTGTCGAAGGCGTAGTTCTGGTTGACGTTGGCGTCGTACCAGACCTCGGTCGGGTCGACGATGCTGTCGAGGACCATCCGGCGCACGCGCTCGGGGAAGAGCTTGGCGTAGACGGAACCCAGGTAGGTGCCGTAGGAGTAGCCGAAGTAGTTGATCTTCTCGGCGCCCAGGGCCGCGCGGATGCCGTCCATGTCACGGGCGGTGTTGCGGGTGTTGATGTGCTTCAGCACGCCCTCGTGGCGGATGCCGCAGTCGACCGCGAAGGAGGCCGCGCGCGAGATGTTCTGCGCGAAGGTGCGGAAGTCGTGGGGCACGGAGTCCGGCCGGGTGGCGTCGAAATAGCCGGGCTTGCACTCCAGTGCCGGTTCGCTCTTTCCCACACCGCGCGGGTCGAAGCCGATCACGTCGTACTGCGCGGCGATGTCTGCCGGCAGCGAGCGGGCCACGTAGGCGGCGAGGCCGAGTCCGCTGCCGCCGGGGCCGCCGGGGTTGACCAGCAGCGGTCCCTGCGAGTGCTCGGCGGTGGCCGGGATGCGGTTGACGGCGATCTGGATCCGGCGGCCGTCCGGCTCGGAGTAGTCCAACGGCACGTCGATGTTCGCGCACTGCACGGTCGGGTTGTTCGTGGTGCCGCAGTCCGTCCAGTCCACGGACGACGTGGCGCCGGGGGCTCCCGCTGCCGCCGTCGCCGGTACTGCCGAAACCAGGCCCGACGCCATCGCCGCCAAGGCGACGGCCACCGATGCGGTTCGTCTCACTTGCCCTCCTGACACCTGCACGTGCGTCGGCACGGTTCGCGACCGACCCGCAGATGTTGCCGCGCCGGGAGGGTGCACCGCTAGGGCCAAGGCCGTGAAGTTTGCGGTTGGGGCGCGTCGTCAAGGGCCTGCAGCTGTGACGATGTTGATGCTGGTGGTGGCCTTGTAGCTGGCCCGGTCGATGCGGGGGCCGCGGGCTTGGTACTTGGAGATGGCGCGTTTGACGATGCGGGGGCTGACGCGTAGCCGCCGCTGGGGCAGCAGGTCGGCCAGGACGTGCCGGCCGATGGTGCCAACGAGATCGATGACGGTGTCGGCGATGACGCCCGCGGCCTGGATGACCTGGTCGCGGGCGGTCTGCCACGCGATGCTGAAGCTGGCGCGGTCGTGACCAGTGCCGCATAGGGTGCTGGTGGCGTCCGTCATGGCGGTCCGTAGCAGTTGGTAGACGATCAGCAGGGCGTAGATCTCCTGGTCGATGCCTTCGGGAGTGCGGGCCCGCAGGACCCGGCCGCCCAGGATGGTCGACTTCAGTTCCAGGTAGGCCGTTTCGATCTCCCAGCGCTGGTGATACAGCGTGGTCAGTTCGGCCGCCGGGTGACGGTGGTGGTCGAGCAGAGTGGTGGCCAGCCGGTAGAGGCCGGTGTGTTTCCCGGCGGTGGTGGTGACGGTGATCTCGCAGTCGATGACGCGGACCCGCAGGCCGCCCAGCGCCGAGAGATAGGAGCCGTCCCGGTAGCGGGCCAGGACGGGCAGGCGGCGGCCGTTCTTGAGCCGGACCAGGACCTCGGCTCCGGTGGCCGCGATGCCGGACACGAGGTTTTGAGCGCCGAAGTTGCGGTCGGCCAGCAGGATCATCCCGGGCCGCAGGCTGGGCAGCAGACGCGGGGCGTAGGTGGTCTCGCCTGAGGTGGCGGGGCCGAACACCGCGTCGATGACGGTGCGGGTGCCGCAGGCGACCAGGGCGAGCAGACGGACCTGCGGGTATCCGGTCCCGCCGTGGTTGCCGGCCTGCTTGGTGAACCGGGTCATGACGGCGGGGGTGTCGGGGACCGTCAGGATGGTGCCGTCCAGCGCGGCCACCAGCAGACCGTGCCAGCGGACCCCCTGCCCGTGCCCGGTCGCGGCCGGGCCCCGCAGCAGGTCGAACAGCCACCGCAGCGGCTTGCCGCCGACACGGCGGCGGGCCTGAGCCAGCGCACTCGCCGACGGCGATACCACCGGCAGACCGGCCAGCGCCCCGGTGAGCTTGCGCCACACACCGAGGTAGCCCGTCTCCGGGAACAAGCACCCGGCCAGGACCAGGTACACCACGACCCGGGATGGCAGATCCCGCAGCCGCGACTGCACGGCCCTGGTCGCACTCAACGCCGCATCAACCATCTCGAACGGCACCAGCTGAGTGAGTTCACCGAGATGACCGGGCGCAAACCGGCCTCCGGCCACCGTGACGGTACGCGTGATGGCACACTGTTCGGACAGCGGAGCCTCCGGATTTCGTGAACGGCTTATCTTCGTCGACTGCCAGTTCTACCGGGGCTCCGCTCCTCATGTCCGACGAAACCGCACATCAAGGCCCCTGGACAACCCCACCCGAGCCATAACTTCACGGCCTTGCCGCTAGGGCTCGTCCCGGATGTCCTCGAAGAAGCGCGCGAGATCCGTGCGCCGGACGAACGTCAGCTGAAGATGATCATCGAGCCCTGGGCGAGGCTGCGTGTCGCCGCCTGGTGCAGGCCCAGCCACACGTGCTGCTCCCGCGAGAACGGGCCGTCCCCGTACGCGACGGACGCGGCCGGCTCCTCGAGCTCCGTCGGCCGGGGCGGCGGCTCGGGCGGTCGCGGAGGGTTGTGCGGGTCCAGGCCCAGATACGGAGCCACCGCCTCCAGTTCGCGCAGCAGTCCATGGCTGGAGCCCAGCGGGCCGCCGCCCTCCAGCAGTTCGTCGTCGGCCAGCGGAGCGGGGAAGTCCACCGGCACGTACGCACCGGCATGGTCGTAGTGCCAGACCAGGTGGGACTGCTGGGCCGTCTGCTCGAACATCTCCAGCAACTGCTCGTAGTCGCCGCCGAGCGCGTCCACCGGGGTGACGCCGAGATTGCACAGCTGGAGGAGGTGGGCACGGCGCAGCAGGTGCAGCGCGTCAT
Organism: Streptomycetaceae bacterium MP113-05; assembly: GCA_000497405.1. Lineage (GTDB taxonomy): Bacteria > Actinomycetota > Actinomycetes > Streptomycetales > Streptomycetaceae > Streptomyces. The sequence goes on from KI547042.1 coordinate 141,490, forward strand.
AGTCGAAGCCCGCGACGGGCGCGACGTCGCCGGAGAGGCCGGGCACGTATCCGTAGACCGGGACGGGCGGATGACCTGCGGCGCCGAGCGCCCGGTCGTACGTCGCGATCTCGTCGGCGAAGGGGTTGTCGGGGCTGTGGCACAGCACGTCGACGAGGGGCACGAGCCACAGGTCACAGGCCAAGGGATTCGCTCCACGGTTGGGTGGGATGCCGACGTTCTCACAGCCTAGCCAGGGCATGGCGGACTGTGGAGATCTCCCCCACCCCGCCCCCACCCGAAACCGGGGGCGCGGAGGTCTTCACAGCGCGCCCGTCGGCTCCCGGGCGCCTTGCCGTCCCCGCGCGGTCGGGGTTCGGACGGTCAGGAGCCGTCGACCAGGGTCAGCGCGTGCGTGTTGTACTCGGTGAGCAGGCGCCGCGTCCGTTCGAGGTCGAACTGCTCCACCGCTTCGAGCAGCTCGCGGTGCCCGGCCCACAGCCTCCCGGAGAGCTTGTCCTCCCGTCTCAGCACGGGCACCGCGAAGGCCCAGCACTGCACCCGCACACGGTGCAGGAAGTCGCGCAGGTACGGGTTGTGCATGACGCCGCCCAACTCGCGCCAGAACCTCAGGTCGTAGCCGATGAGCACGTCCAGGTCACCGGCCAGCGCGGCCCGCTCGGCGGCGACCGCGCGGCGCCGTACGGATTCCACCGCCACGTGGTCGGGCAGGGCGACCACACCCTCCCGCTCCCGTACCCACCGGAACACGCCCTCCATGACCAGGGACCGGGCGTCGACCATGGCACGGAAGTCCGCCGGGGAGAACTCGTGCACCCGGAAGCCGCGGTGCTGTTCCATGTCGAGCAGCCCCTGCGCGGCGAGATCGACCAGCGCCTCACGTACCGGAGTCGCGGAGACGCCGTACAGCTCGGCGATCTCCTTGACCGTGAAGTCCCGCCCAGTCGGGAGCCGGCCGGCCAGGATCTCGTCCCGGAGGGCGGTGGCGATCTGCGCCCGCAGGGTGCTGCGCCGGATCACCGCACGTGCCCCGCTGCGGTGGTGTGCGCGTCGGCGGCGGCCAGTGCCTCGTCCAGCACGGCCAGCCCCTCCTTCGCCTCCGATGCGGTGAGGGTGCAGGGCGGCACCACGTGCGTGCGGTTCATGTTGACGAACGGCCACAGGCCGCGCGCCTTGCAGGCCGCCGCGAAGTCGCCCATCGGCGCGGCTGCTGCGCCCGAGGCGTTGTACGGCACCAGCGGCTCTCGGGTCTCCCTGTCCCGCACCAGGTCCAGCGCCCAGAAGACACCGGTGCCGCGCACCTCGCCGACCGACGGGTGACGTTCGGCGATCTCCCGCAGACCGGGCCCGATCACGCTCTCGCCGAGGTGTGCGGCGTTCTCCACGATGCCCTCCTCAGCCATCGCGTTGATCGTCGCGACGGCCGAGGCACAGGCCAGCGGGTGCCCGGAGTACGTCAGGCCGCCGGGATAGGGGCGTTCGTCGAACGTGGCCGCGACGGAGTCCGAGAGGGCCACGCCGCCGAGCGGCACATAGCCCGAGTTGACGCCCTTGGCGAAGGTCAGCAGGTCGGGCACCACGTCGTACAGGTCGGCCGCGAACCAGGTGCCGGTGCGGCCGAACCCGGCCATCACCTCGTCCAGCACCAGCAGGATGCCGTGCCGGTCGCAGATCTCGCGGACCCCTGCCAGATAGCCCTCCGGCGGCATCAGCACGCCGGCGGTGCCCGCGATGGTCTCCAGCACCACGGCGGCGATCGTCTGCGGTCCCTCGAAGACGACCGTCTCCTCCAGGTGCGCCAGGGCACGGGCGCACTCCTCGGCCTCGGTCGTGGCGTGGAAGTGCGTCCGGTAGAGGTGCGGGCCGAAGAAGCGGACGACCCCCGCGGTGCCGGTGTCGGAGGCCCAGCGCCGGGGCTCGCCGGTCAGGTTGATCGCGGCGGCGGTGGCGCCGTGGTACGAGCGGTACGCGGACATCACCTTGGGGCGCCCGGTGTGCACCCGGGCCATCCGCACGGCGTTCTCGACGGCCTCGGCGCCACCGTTGGTGAAGAAGATCCTGTCCAGGTCACCCGGGGTGCGTTCGGCGATCAGGCGAGCCGCTTCGGACCGCACGTCCACGGCGAAACCGGGGGCGAGGGTGCACAGTCGACCGGCCTGCTCCTGGATCGCGGCGACGACCTTGGGGTGCTGGTGGCCGATGTTGGTGTTGACCAGCTGGGACGAGAAGTCGAGGTAGCGGTTGCCGTCGTAGTCCCAGAAGTACGAGCCCTCGGCGCCGGCGACGACGAGGGGGTCGATCAGTCCCTGGGCGGACCAGGAATGGAAGACGTGGGCGCGGTCCGCTGCTTTCACGGCTTCCTTGGCGGCCCCGGCGGCCCCGGGGTTCCCGGCAGCCCCGTCCGGCGGTACGGCGGAGCCGGAGAGCGGCACGGGCGTGGAGTCCTGACTGGTCATGCGTATCTCACCTCTCGGTCGGCCTCCCACAGGGTAGGGACCGTCGGGGCGGTACGTCGCCGATCCGGAGCCGGATGTGGGGTTTTCAACTGTCGATTTCCTCCCGCTCAGTATCCAGACCCCCTCCCGCCCCGGACCCCGAGGGACGGATCTCACCCCTGCGGGGCACCGGCGTGCGGGGGCGGGCCGGCTGCCCGGCCGGCACTCCCGGCACTCCCGGCGGTCGCGGAGGCGCCTCGGGGCTTCACCGAACCGCACCGAGCGGGCCGGTCCGGGACGGACGCCGGGACGCCGGGACGCCGGAACACGCTCAGCCGCGGACGGTCCGAGCGAACGCCACCACCCTCGTGTCGTCGCCCGGCGCCTGTGTCCGGCCCCCGCCGG
>KI547042.1:144706-146058 GCA_000497405.1 Streptomycetaceae bacterium MP113-05
CACCGCCGGACGCCCGCCCGGGCGCGACGCCGGGCAGTACGACGCGTGGTGAGGAGGTAGCCGGCCAGGGCGGCCCCGGCCAGCCCGCCGCCGAAGGCGAGGGCGACACCGTCGACCTGTTCGGGTTCCTCGGCGCGGGCGACCGGCACCCGGTGCGCGCGGTGCACCCGATGCGGGTCGGCGGCGGTGACGAAGGTGGTGGTCAGGGACTCGCCGGCGCTGCAGTTCGCGGTGACGACGTAGCTGCGGCCGGGCGGCAGCCCACGCCGCACCGTCGCTTCGGCGACCACGCTGCCGTCGGGTGCCGGGTGCAGGGCCGCGGCACCGGCGAAGGCCGGGGAGAAGACGGCGCCCCGCTCCGGTTCGCTGCCGCACCGGGCACGAACGGCGACGGGTGTGCCGGGCGCGCCCGACGCCGGGGTGAGGGTCACCGCGTCACGGGGACGGGTGGTACCGGGCGCGCCACCCTCACTCGCGGCGACCGGCGGTGCGACGAGCACGACGACCGCGGCGCAGGCCGCCACCGCGGCGGCGAGGAGTGAACGTGGACGCGGAGTCATGAACCCCATCCCAGCAGGGCGTTGCGATCACCGCACCTGTAGCGCACCTCTTCGGGTGGCCCCCGGAGGGGTGAGCCCCGCCGCTCCCGCCTCCCGCCTCCCGCCTCCGGTCGCCGGTCCGCCCGGAGGCACCCGGACGGAGGGCCCGCGTTCGGAAGGCCCGCCTTCGGCCGCGGGGAGGCCGGGGCGAAGACGTGCCGTGGGTATCCGGGCGGGCCCGCCCCCCTACTTCGTCTCCAGGTCGCGCCGGCGGAAGCCCACCAGCCCCGCGACGACGAGCGTCGCCGCCACCGCCGTCAGGCCGAGCAGCGCATCCCACTGCACTTCTGCCGCCGGTACCCGCGGGACATGCCCGAAGGGTGACAGCTTCGCCGACCACTCGGGAAATCCCAGGATCTGCCCGAGATAGCCCACGACGAACGCGTGGACCGGCACCACCCACACGAGTGCCGTGGCCCGCGGCGCCCAGCCGAAGAGGACGACGCCCACTCCGGCCGTGACCCACAGCGCGGGCGCATAGGCCAGCGCGGCGAGCAGCAGGTCCGGCACCATGCCGGCGTCCCCGGTGCTCGCGGCGCCGAGCAGGCCGAAGCCGAGCCCCGCCACCGCGAGGACCACCACCCCGCCAGCCATCGCCACCAGCACGTGACCTCCGGCCCAGCGCACCCGCGACGGTCCGGTGGAGAGCAACTGCTCCGCCCGCCCCGCGGTCTCCTCGGCGCGCGGCCGGAGTGCGGCCATCACCACGTACACGGACGCGACGACGGCGACGACGGTCATGACGGGGGGGGG
>KI547042.1:146701-149953 GCA_000497405.1 Streptomycetaceae bacterium MP113-05
GGTCGAGCAGCAGCGGCGACCAGCGGTCGTCGACGTACACGTAGGTGCGTTGCGCCCAGCCGATCGGCGACAGCCAGGACAGCACGCCGCTGCCGACGTCACCCGCGGCACGCAGGGCGTACGCGGCACCGATGGCGGCGAGCGCCATGCCGGAGGCGCCCCGGGAGTACTGGGTGATCTGCACCGTCACCGCGGCGATGCCGGCGAACGCGACGCCGACGGCCGTGTGCGCCGCCCCGTACAGAAGCGAGCCGTGCCATCCGATGCCGGCCTCGCCGCTCATGCCCATACCGGCGGCGAGCACTACGCCCAGGTACAGGCAGGAGATCGCCGCGGTGGCGAGTGCGGCGGTGAGGTGTGCGTGGCGGCCGACGACGGCGGACCGCACGAGTTCGGCGCGTCCGGTCTCCTCCTCGGTACGGGTGTGGCGGACGACGGTGAGCACGCTCATCAGACCCACCAGGACGGCGACGAATCCGAGCATCTGATGGCCCATCATCGCGCCGAGGCCGTAGTCGTCGAGGTAGTGGTCCGGGCCGCTCATGGCGAGTCCGGCGGCGCTGTCGAGAGTCCTGGCGATGCTCGCCTGGTCGGCGGCGGTGGCGTAGCTCTGCTGGAAGCTGGACAGGGAGGCGAGCGTGCCGAGGAACAGCGCGCCGGTCCAGACGGGCAGCCGTACCCGGTCGCGCCGCAGGTTGAAGCGGAGCAGCGTACCGGTGCCGGCCAGTGCGCCGCCCCCGTGCTGCACCGGTTCGCGGGAGGTCCCGCGCGCGTCGTCCCGGTGGGTGGCGGTGGCGGTCATGACGCGGACCTCGCCTGCACGGTCGTCGCGCCGGAGGCGGGCGCCGGGACGACGTCGCCGTAGTGGCGGAGCATCAGCTCCTCCAGGGTCGGCGGGTGGCTGGTCAACGAACGGATGCCGCACTCGGTCAGGTGCCGGACGGCTGCGTCGAGGTGCGCGCCGTCGACGGCGAAGCGCACGCGACCGTCCTCGTGCCGCACCTCGTGCACACCGTCGAGTTCCGCGAGCCCGGTGGCCGGACGGTCCGTCTCTGCTTCGACGGTCGTACGGGTGAGGTGCCGCATCTCGCCGAGCGTGCCGGTCTGCACGACCCTGCCGAGCCGGACGATGCTGACCCGGTCGCACAGCTTCTCCACCTGGGCGAGGATGTGGCTGGAGAGCAGGACCGTCCGGCCCGCGGCCTTGGCCTGGCCGACGACGTCCTGGAAGACGACCTCCATCAGCGGGTCGAGTCCGGCCGTCGGCTCGTCCAGGAGCAGGAGTTCCGCGTCCGAGGCGAGGGCGGCGACGATGGCGACCTTCTGCCGGTTGCCCTTGGAGTAGGTGCGCCCCTTCTTGCCGGGGTCGAGGTCGAAGCGTTCGAGGAGTTCGTCGCGGCGCCGGGTGTCCACGCCGTCGCCGCCGCGCAGCCTGGCGAGCAGGTCGATGGCCTCCCCGCCGGTGAGATGGGGCCACAGTTCGACGTCCCCGGGCACGTAGGCCAGCCTCCGGTGCAGGGGGACGGCGTCGTGCCAGGGGTCCCTTCCGAGAACCCGGGCGGTGCCGGCATCCGTGCGCAGCAGGCCGAGCAGGACCCGGAGGGTGGTGGACTTACCGGCGCCGTTCGGCCCGAGGAAGCCGTGGACCTCCCCCGTCTCGACGTGCAGGTCGAGTCCGTCGAGTGCACGTGTGCGGCCGAACGCCTTCACGAGGCCGGACACGGAGATGGCTGTCGTCGCCTGGGTCATGATTTTGAAGCTACGCTACTTTCAGAAATTTGTGAAGTTTAGGAAGCGTTAGGATCTACGAGACGCCGCCGACACGGCTGAGCAGGGGAGACACACGAGCGTGAGTGAGCCGAACACCCCGGACGCGCAGGGGGACGACGACTACGCCACCCGGCTGTCGCCGTTCGTCGAGCGCTTCGCGGCCGACCTGACCGAGTCCGGGATGCAGCGCATGGCCTCCCGGGTCTTCGCCTGTCTGCTGGCCTCCGACGAAGGTGCACTCAGCTCCGCGGAACTCGCCGACCGCCTCCAGGTCAGCCCGGCGGCCGTGTCCGGCGCCGTGCGGTACCTCTCCGGGCTGCACATGGTCAGCCGCGAGCGCGCCCCCGGCTCCCGGAGGGAGCTGTACCGGGTGCGCGAGGACGTCTGGTGGGAGACCTTCACCAACCGCGACGTCCTGCTCTCCCGCTGGGCGGCCACCGTCCGGGCCGGTGCCGAAGCGGCGGGTCCGGACACCCCCGCCGGCCACCGCCTCGCCGAGACCGGCGAGTTCTTCGTCTTCCTCAAGGAGGAACTCGCCGGCCTGATGGCCCGCTGGCGCGAACTGCGCGCCGAACCACGGCCCGCCGCCCGCCCGGAGGACGACGGCTGAGCGCCGGCCCTTACGCCCGCCTCAACCGCCGGTCCGCCACCCGCCGTCGGTCCAGTCGTACCCGTACGCCTCGCCCTCCCCGCCGCCGCTGGTCCGGAACGGTTCGCCGCCGTCGTCGATCCGCAGCGTTCCCGAACGGCCGCCGCTGCTCCACCGCACCTCCAGGTGCCAGTCGCAGTCGTACCGTTCGGTCCCCGCCTCGACCCGCAGCACCAGTGGCTCGTCGGCCGTCACCTGGTACGGCAGCCGCGTCGCGGGCAGGGGCGTGCCGCCCTCCCCGTCGTAGCCGTCCCGCGGACGGGGCACCGGCCGCGCAGCGTCCAGGTCCACGGTGAACGCGGCCGGAGTCAGCGCCCCGCCGCAGCCGTTGCTCATCGCGTACGCCGGCCAGCCCAGCGGAGCACGGCGGTCCGTCACCCGCACGTACACGTCCTCGACCACCACCGGCTCCGCACCGGCCGCCCGTACGGTCGCCTCGACCACCGTCTCGCCCCCGTGGACGGCGCCCTGCGCGGAGGCCCAGCCAGGGGCGTCCTGCTCCACGGGCGGCGGCGGAACCCGGGACGGCTCACGATCCACCAGATAGCTGTGGCCACAGCCCTGCTGCCACACGTGGGAGGCGGCCGTCCAGGCCAGTACTGCACCAGACACCTGCGCAGAGCCGTCGCGCGCGTTGCGCCCCGCGCCCTGCGGCCCGTCTCCCCGCTCCGGCCGCGAGCCGTCCGGCGAAGGGCCTCCGGACGGCTCCTGTTCGGTCGCCGACGGCTCGGATGTCGACGCGGGGGCCGCATCGGAGCCCGACTCCTCGGCGCCGCCGGGCCCACGGCCGGCACCCGGACCCGCTGCCCGGTCGGACGCGCCGTCCGCCCCGG
>KI547042.1:150467-151696 GCA_000497405.1 Streptomycetaceae bacterium MP113-05
TGCAGCGTCGAGGTGCTCAGGTGAGCGCGCTGGGCCAGCTGCCCGTAACTGCGCCCCGAGCGGTCCTTGAGCCGGCGCAGGTACGCCGCGAACTCCTCGGTCTCCTCCACCGCGCCCATCGCGGACCCCCTTCGCCGTCCCGTCGGCACCCGTTTCAGGGACGCATTCCAGGGCCGGTGCGTTCCCGCACGTCAGCGTACGTGTGAGCGTTCCAGCTTCCCGTACGGGCCGCGAACTGTTGCCCGCATGCGGCAGGCCGGGCAACGCTTTTGGTGAACCGTCACACGGAGGGACGACACACCATGCACATCCACCAGCGTGCGATCCGCACCGCCGCAGTCTCGACCGCCGTCGCCGCGATCGCCCTCGGCCTCGCCGCCACAGGGTCGGCGAAGGCCTCCGCGGACACCTCGCCCCGCCCGGCCGCCGCACCGGCGTTCCTGGCGCCGGACGAACTGCCGCCCCACCCGTCCTCCCCCTGGCACGCCGGCGAGGTCACCGCCGGACTGCCGGAGTTCGGGGTGTTCTGTCTCGACGAGGTACTGCCCGCCGAGGGCACGTCGCACCGGCAGTTCTGGACCGAGATGGACACCTCCGCACGCCAGGTCAGCGTCCGGTCCGCCACCGTGAAGGGCGCACGGGCGCTCGCCACGGAGGCCGAGGAATCCGTGCGCGCCTGCGCCGCGGCGTACGAGGAGCGGTACCCGGGGTCCGAGGCCGAACTGGTCGACTACGGGCGCGTCGACGTCCAGGAGGGCGCACACGTCTACGGCGTGGACACCGCCGACCCGGAGGGTTCGGGCGCCAGCGACGTGCACCTGTTCGGCGTCGGCCGTGACGGCCGCACCGTCACCGTCGTGGACTGGGGCCAGCTGGGGGACCTCTCGCACGCCCCGGTCGACGCCTTCCGCACCACGACCCGTACGGCGGTCGAGGAGCTGTACGGCTGAGAACCGCCCTTCGACGGGTGGCTGAGGGCCGGCACCGGGCACGGAGCCCCGGTGTAGGCCCTCAGCCGTCACCGTGGGCGGCCGCGCCCCCACCGGGTTCACCGTCGTGCCCGCCCGCCTCGTCCGCCCCGGCCGCCGGCAGGGTGAGCCGCCAGGCCGAGTCCATCGCCGTCCAGGTGCGGGCCCGGACCGGACCGCCGACCAGGGCGTCCGCCCGGTACCGGAAGTCGGGGCCGGAGACGGTGACCGTACGGGCGCGGGCGTAGAGCGGCTCCGGCG
>KI547042.1:151911-154814 GCA_000497405.1 Streptomycetaceae bacterium MP113-05
TCTGTGACGCCCCGTCCCCCCGGGTCGTCCCGTCCCGCCGGTCCCGGGCCTCCGCCCTGGCCGGCACCCGCAGGGCCCCCAGCACCACGCCGCCGCTGTCGTCGACCAGCAGGTCCATGGCCCGGTCGCTGCCGTTCAGCGCAGCTCGCGAGGCGGCGACCGCGTCACCGGGAACCCCCAGCGAACGCGCCAGTGCCGTGGCGTCCGGCCTCCCCACCGGCACCATCGCCAGCGCGCAGCCCGCCAGCTCCCGCTCCCGGTGCAGCAGCTGCACGGCCTGCAGCAGCGCCCGGTCGTCGCCGACGACCACCGTCCGCCGGCTGCCGTGCCGGGCCAGCGCCCGTTCCAACTCCGCCGCGCACCCGGGCACGCACACCTTCACCCCTTCGGCGCCCGCACACAGGACGTCCCTCGCGATGCGTACGGACTCCCCGTCCGCAGCCCGTGCGACGGGGTCGATGACGACCAGCAGCTCTGGAGCCGACACGTCGTTCCTCTCTGAAGGTTTCCGTCGGGCGCTCCCGGTCCCCCGGCCACGGTCCGCGGCCCGAGCACCTGCCTCCGGCACGGTGTCACGGGGCTCCGCGGCCCCGTCGAGTGCCACGGGCGTTCGCACCCCGGCAATCGGTTCCGGTAATCTCTCGGTGCAAGAGCCCCTGCCGCTGTTGCGCCAGGGGCTTCATCTATCCGGGGCACGTCCGTCACGGCTCTCGCGGGGCGAAAGCGCCACGCACGTGGGACATGCCCCGCCCGGAAGGGGTGTACGCCTGTGCCCGCACTTGTGCTGCTCGGTGCTCAGTGGGGTGACGAGGGCAAGGGGAAGGCCACCGACCTGCTCGGTGGATCGGTCGACTACGTGGTGCGCTACCAGGGCGGCAACAACGCCGGCCACACGGTCGTCGTCGGCGACCAGAAGTACGCACTGCACCTGCTCCCCTCCGGCATCCTGTCCCCCGGGTGCACCCCGGTCATCGGCAACGGCGTCGTCGTCGACCCCGCGGTCCTGCTCTCCGAGCTGAGCGGACTGAACGAGCGCGGCGTCGACACGTCCAAGCTGCTCCTCAGCGGCAACGCCCACCTGATCACGCCGTATCACACCACGCTCGACAAGGTGACGGAACGTTTCCTGGGCGGGCGGAAGATCGGCACCACGGGCCGGGGCATCGGGCCGACCTACGCCGACAAGATCAACCGCGTCGGCATCCGCGTGCAGGACCTCTTCGACGAGTCGATCCTGACGCAGAAGGTCGAGGCCGCCCTGGACTTCAAGAACCAGGTGATGGCCAAGCTCTACAACCGGCGCGCCATCCTCACCGAGCAGGTCGTCGAGGAGCTCCTCGGCTACGCCGACCAGCTGCGCGGCTACGTCTCCGACACCACGCTGGTCCTCAACGACGCCATCGACGAGGGCAAGGTCGTCCTCTTCGAGGGCGGCCAGGGCACTCTGCTGGACGTCGACCACGGCACGTACCCCTTCGTCACCTCCTCCAACCCGACCGCGGGCGGCGCCTGCACGGGGGCGGGCGTGGGCCCGACGAAGATCAGCAGGGTCATCGGCATCCTCAAGGCGTACACCACCCGCGTCGGCGCCGGCCCGTTCCCCACCGAACTGTTCGACGCGGACGGCGACGCGCTGCGCACCATCGGCGGCGAGCGCGGCGTGACCACCGGGCGCGACCGTCGCTGCGGCTGGTTCGACGCCGTCATCGCCCGCTACGCGACCCGCGTCAACGGCCTCACGGACTTCTTCCTCACCAAACTCGACGTGCTGACCGGCTGGGAGCAGATCCCGGTCTGCGTCGCCTACGAGATCGACGGCGAGCGGGTCACGGAGCTGCCGTACAGCCAGACCGACTTCCACCACGCGAAGCCGGTCTACGAGTACCTGCCGGGCTGGTCGGAGGACATCACCAAGGCCAAGACCTTCGCCGACCTGCCGAAGAACGCCCAGGGCTACGTCCGCGCCCTGGAGGAGATGTCCGGCGCGCCGATCTCCGCCATTGGCGTCGGCCCCGGCCGGGACGAGACCATCCAGATCAACTCCTTCATCTGAGGCGCCGGCCCGCCACCGCCCGCCGACCGGTCTTCGTTGCGCTGGGGATGACGGGCGGGCGCTCCGTCTGTTTCGATGGAACATGTCCGCTATATCCCCTTCGCCCCAGGGGGCGATCGATCATGACTACGCAGGACGAGTCGCGGCGCCGGGTCCAGCAGATGCGCGCCCAGCTACGCGACCTGACGAAGGCCGCCGCCGGGACGGACGACCCCGACCAGCGACGGCGCCTGGAGGAGAAGGCCCGCCGCATGGAGAGCCGCTGCGAACAGGAGAGCGGCATGGCCGGCGGCGACATCTACCCACCGATGTGACACCCGCGGCGCGGGTCCGGCTCTGCCGCCGGACGTGACCGGCCCGGCCCCGCACGCGCCCGGCGGGCAGTGCTCGAGCTGCCGGAAAGCCGCCAGGCACACGCCCAGGGCCAGCGCGAACACCGGCAACCAGGCCACACGCGCGGCGACCCACACCGCCTCGTCGGTCAGCGCGGTGGCCGTCACGGCGAGCAGCGCCGCCACCGGCCGCGCCAGCCGTCCGAGCCATCGCCACACCCACGCCCCCGCACGTGACACCACGCGCCTCGGCCGACCGTCGGCTCCGCCCGCGCTATACCCGCCCACCAGGAAGAACACGGCGAGCGTCTGCAACACCCACGACGCCGGCGCGAGGTCCGGCAGGTGCGCCAGCGGGCTGTCGCCGAGCAGCTTCCCGCCACCGTCGACCACGAGTGCCGTGACCAGCCCCTCCTCCGCATCCCGCTTACGAAGAAGGAGCTACGAACACCCGCCCCTCACCAGCGCCCCCCTGCAGAGCCGACCTCCCCTCACTCCTCACCCCTCACCCCTCACCC
>KI547042.1:156902-169865 GCA_000497405.1 Streptomycetaceae bacterium MP113-05
GTCACCGCGGTCGTCTTCGCCCGCTACCACCATCACGGAGACTGCCGTACTCGCCGCACGGTATTCAACGAATTCTCCTTGCTCGATACACGTCAATCCTTCGCCTTGAGGAAGACGGGACACAACGTCGGACCACTTTGTGTACTGCTCCAAATGATCCGCCTCTGCTGTGTTGGCATTCCACTCCTGCAATACTTCCGGAGTGGAGGCCGCGCGATGCATCTCGATCGCCATCCCCCGCACCCTCCATTCATCCTCGCGAGCAAAGACGCACTCGACCACTCCGTAGTCTCGCCTGAAATGATCAGCACCAACTCCGTCGTCTATGAAACTCATGGAGAGGGCCCGCTCTACCTCTTGCAGTGTCGAACCGACATGAAAGTCGAGAAGCGTGCCGTTCTGAATGAAATTGACAAGAACCCTGACAGTACTCACTCTTGCATACTCTCCAACTTGTCGATCAATGCCTTCATCTCCTCGGCACGATTATGATTGTTACCCCAGTTGTGATCCATCATATGCTCACGGGCAGATTGCGCTTTCAAGGGCAAGTCGGCCTGGAGTTTTGCGTCGCCGTTTATTCCCTTGACCGCCTCTCTGACGCTCTTTAGTGGCCCAGTCCGGCGCTACCGGAGAAACCTTTACCGAGCACTTCGCCAGACCCAACGGGTCAAGCTCGTCCGTGGGGTTTTCCACATAAGCAGCCGGGTTGGGTGCAGGGGCGAGACCGAGGGGGTCGGGGGTGGTGTAGCGGGCGGTTTCGGGGTCGAAGTACTGGCCCGGGAAGCGGAGTGGGGTGTAGGCCGTGCTGTCGGAGGCCCACGCCGTGGTGCCCCACAGCGAGCTCCGCGTGCGCCAGGCCAGCGTGCCGACCTCGTCGACGAGTGTCCGTGGGGGGGCCGACGAGGTCGGTGACGATGGCGAAGAAGCGGGCGTCGATCTGCGACTGGGTGGTGTCGTCGGTGCGCTCGGTCTGGGCGAGTGGCTGGAAGCCCCGGTGGTCCCGGGTCAGGCTGACCGGATGCGGCAGGCCCGGGAGGTGGTGGTCTGCTCGATGAGAGTGGGGCCGTCCCAGGTGAAGGAGATCTGCTCGGTCGCCTCGCCCGCCGCGTCGAGGCGTTGACACGAGAACCCACCCGGAATCCCTTCGAGCGTATTGATGCCGGAGCCGGGCGCCGCCCCTGCTGCCGACAGTCGTTGACAGGGCGCTGGTCGAGCTCCGGCGGATAGCCTGGAGCCGTGAACGACCGGGGAAGGGGGAGCTGATGGCCGTACGGAAGCCGCCGACGGAGCGTCAGCGCAGGCTCGGGGCGGAGTTGCGCAAGATGCGCGAGCGGGCCGGCCTGACATTGACTGCAGCGGCAGCCGTCCACCAAGTCGACAAGACGGCGATCAGCAACACGGAAGCAGCGCGGTTCGGCGTCAGCCCGGACCGGGTCCGCGTCTGGGCCAGGAACTACGCGTGCCCCGACCCGGACTACATCGACGCTCTCGCCGCGATGACGAGAGAGCGGGGCGCGAACTGGTGGGACGAGTACCGCGGTCTTCTGCCGGCCGGCGCGCTGGACCTGGCGGAGATGGAGCACCACGCCGTGGCACTGCGGTCGACCCAGATCATGCACGTTCCCGGGCTGCTGCAGACAGAGGACTACGCGCGAGCCGTCTTCGAGGAAGCAGTACCGGCGCTGGCAGGCGAGGAGCTCGAGCGCCGGATCGCGTTCCGGATTCGTCGGTGTGGTCTGCTACACCGGGCGCACCCGCCTGCGAACACCTTCCTCATCCACGAGGCGGCACTGCGCATGCGCTTCGGCGGTGCCGGGGTGATGCGTGCCCAGCTCGACCACCTGCTCAAGCAGTCCGAGTGCGGAAGCGTGACGATCCGCGTGGTGCCCTTCGTCGCGGGCGGTTTCGCGAACGCCGGGAGCTCCACGCTCTACGCGTACGGACCTGTGACGCAGCTGGACACCGTGCAGTCGGACATTCCGACCGGCTCCGCCTTCATCCACGCCGAGTCGCACGTGACGAACTACCGTTCCGCGATGGACCGCATGGAGCGACGCTCCCTCAACCCCAGCCGATCGCGGGACCACATCCGCGAGGCCGTGCAACAACTCTGAAGGCGTGACACACCAGTGGACATCGAGTGGCTCAAGTCCTCGTTCTCAACCGACACCGACAACTGCGTGGAACTGGCTCGCGTCGAGGCGTCGCTTCTCCTGCGCGAGAGCGACGCACCCGACACGCAGTTGGATTCCCGGGCGCCACAGCTCTCGTCTCTGCTGCGCTTCCTGAAGGCAGCCGATGATGACATATGCCAACTTCGCATCTAAGTTGATGCACCATCTCCCTTAGGGCTACAGTACGACTACGCAACGCGATCGCGCGTTGCGGCAAGGCGCCCCGGCGACGTGTGCGCGTCCCGGGGCGTGGCCAACGCTTGTAGAGGAGCGTCAGCGTGAACAAGTCTATCCGGCATGCCCTGATGTGGGCACTCACCCATCTGCTCGTCCTGCTGGTACCCGCCACGGGGCGGCGTCGCAGGACGGCGCCCGCCCTGTCGACGGCAGCACCCGCCGCCGCGATGCCCGCGCCGCAGCGGCGTCTGCGGGAGGAGGACGACTGGTATCCCATCGTCGAGGACCCGTGCCGCGTGCTTCCCTCGGCGCTGTGGCGGCTGACGCACGAGCAGCGGGAGCGGCTCACCGCGCTGGCGCTCGCACTCGATGGGGTGGACGTCGGCCCGTGGGTGATCCACGGCCACCGCGTCGGATCGCCCGTTTCGGGGGTGGCCGCCCGATGAGCAGCACACTTCCGCGCGGACTGCGCGTCCACCGTGTCCCTGGCAAGCCGGTGAAACGCGACGGCGACGGACGCTACGCCCTGCACCTGTGGCTGCAGCAGGACGGCCGTTTCGACGGGGACCTGGCGCTGCGGATGACCCCCTCCGAGGCGGAACTCCTCCACGCGCAGCTTTGCTTCGCGCTCAGCGACGCACCGGTCACCACGTACCCGGCCGACACCCCGGACTGCCGCAAGACGGGCGCCGACGGCGCCCCCGCCGCTGCCCGCCAGCCGTAGCGACCTGAGCTGTGCTGGGGCCGGGCCGCTCCCCGGCCCCAGCGCATCTCAGCACCGCGACGCGTCCGTCGTAGACTCCGCGAGAGCCCACTTCACAGCTCCAGGAGATCGCGATCCGGCGGCACCTGATCCTTCGGCCGTCGTCGATGTCCGTCGTGTGCAGCAACCTGCCCGCCGGGGCCGGGGACATCGGAGTCGACGGACGGGGGATGACGGCATGGGCTCCAGACACGGTCTCGGGGTGCGGTTCCGGTGGCTGTGGGGGGCGTACGCGGTCAGCGCGTTCGGCACCTGGTTCGCGTTCGGTGCGTTCCCCCTGGTCGCGATCCTGGTGCTGGACGCCGGACCGGTGCAGGTCGCGCTGCTCGCCGCAGCGGGGTCGGCGGTCGCGGCAGTGGCGGCGGTGCCGCTGGGCCCGTGGGTGGAGGGGCGCCGCAAGCGGCCCGTGATGATCGCCATGGACCTCACGCGGTGCGCGGCGCTGACGAGCGTCCCCCTCGCATACGTGCTCGGGGTGCTCGGCTTCGCCCAACTGGTGGTCGTGTCGGTGGTCATGGGTGCGGCCGAGATCGCGTTCCGGGCGGCGAGCGGTGCCTATCTCAAGGGGCTCGTGGCTCCGGAGGACCTGCTCGTCGCCAACGGGCGTTTCGAGGCGACGACCTGGACGGCCACCGCGCTCGGCCCGCCGCTCGGAGGGGCGGCGATCGGGCTGTTCGGCCCCGTGGCGACCGTGACCGCCGACGCCGTCAGCCACCTGCTGTCGGCACTCGGACTGCGGGCGATCCGTGACGGTGAACCCCGTCCGGTGCGGGCGGCGGCGCCGGCGCGGCCGGCGGACCTGCTCGACGGGTGGAAGTACATCCTCGGCGACCCGGTACTGCGTCCCCTGTTCCTCAACACGGTGCTGTTCAACGGACTGATCGTGACTCCTCCACCCCGTAAACGGGGTGGCTTCTCGCTATGCCGGGTCTTCGAATTTAGTGGGGGTGTGCCTCCCGTCGGCTTCGCCGGGTGGTTGCACAGTGTGAGCGGAGGCGTTGGTTCGCTCGGTTCCTGAAGCCGAAGGCGTTGCGGGCTTCGAGCTTGATGAGGCGGTTGTTGCCCTCCGAGGCGGCGTTGGTGATGCCGGTGGTCAGGTAGGTCTCGATGCCGTCCCACCACTGCTCGATGGTCTCGGCGAGGGTGACGAGTTCGGGTAGGTGGGAGTGGTCGGCGACGTGGGCGAAGAAGCGGTGGCGGGCGGCGGAGATCGCGGAGTGGTCGGGGGCGACGTGCCTGCGGGTGACGGTCAGGCTCAGGATGTCGCGCAGGAGTTCTTTGCCTTGCCAGGCCGCGTAGATCTGGCGGCCGTAGGTCCCCATGTACTCCAACTCGGTCTTGAGGCGCCGGCGTTGTTCGTGGGTGAGGTCTTCCTTGTTGCGGCGCAGGAGTTTGCGGACGGTGTAGATGCTGTCGCCCTTGCGGGCCCGGCGGCCGTGCTGTTTCCAGGTGAGGCGTCGGCGCAGGTCGGCGAGGTGGCGCTGGGCGAGTTGCACGATGTGGAAGCAGTCGACGACCACGGCTGCGTGGGGCAGGACGCGGTGGATGGCGACGCGGAAGGTGGAGCACAGGTCGATGGCGACGTAGCGGATCTGTTCGCGCCAGGCGGCGGGCCGGGCCGTCAGCCAGTCGGCGACGGAGGCGGAGTTGCGGCCCTCGACCTGTCCGAAGAGGCCGCGCCCGCCGACCGCGTCGACGAAGCCGATGTGCCAGGCGTCGGCGATCAGCTCCCACTTCCTTGTCGTCGGGTTCTGCTTCCACACCGGTTTCCCTCGCCGGGTCTCGTCGATCCCGACTGCCTCGGTCACCGGCGGTTCCTCGGGCAGGACCTTCGCGGCGTAGTCCTCGAAGCAGTGCTGCACGATCGGCCAGGACAGGCCCAGACCCCGGCCGGCCTGCACTACCGATCGTCCGCCGTCGCAGACCGCGGCCCCGGCCGCCCGCCGAAGCGCCCCGGTCGTACGCATCCGCGCGGGTACCTGGCCTATGGACTCGGTGAACGAGCGGCGGTCGCAGTCGAGTTCGGTGCAGTGCCAGCGTGCCTTGCGCCAGCGGATACTCACCGGGCGCCCACCACAGGACAGGTGTCTGGGGGCGGTGGTGCGGTAGTCCTTGAGCCGGGTGGCGAAGACCCCGCAGGAGGGACAGGCCCGCGCGGAAGCCTCACTCGTCACGACGAACACCGTCGATCCACTCGCGCCGTCGTCCTTGACTTGCGTCACATGCACCCCCTCCAGCCCCAGCAGTCGCGTCGCGGCCTCGTTGGTATCGTCGATGCTCAAGCCCGTGGGTTTTCATGATCGGCTGTCTAGGCAACAACCATGATCACGAAGACCCGCGGGCTCCTTGCATCCGGGGCACCAGCACCCAACCAGCCTCACGCAGAGTGACGCCGCGGCCCGTCCGACGCCTCCGCACCCCCACTAAGTTCGAAGACCCGCTATGCCTGGTTGGCGTCGCGACGGACCAGCCCGGCCCGTAGAACGTTGGTTGCTCCAACGACGTCGGCGTGTGCAACGAGGCCGCACGCCGTACATCTGAACTTCTCCTGGGTGGGCCGGTTCTCCTTCGCAGTGTGCCCGCATTCGGGGCAGGTGCGGGAGGTGTTGCGGGGGTCCACGGCGATCACTTCCCGCCCGGCGCTTTCAGCCTTGGAGTTCAGGATCGCGAGGAACACCCCCCAACCGGCGTCGGCGATCGAACGGTTCAGCCCGGCCTTACTCGCGGCCCCGTTGGGCAAGAAGCTGCCCGGCTGCTCGGGGTCCGGCTTGGGCGCGGGGGCCTTGCTCATGTTGCGGATCTTGAGATCTTCGTGTGCGATGACGTCGTGCCTGCGGACCAGGGTGAGCGCGGTCTTGTGCGCGTGGTCGAGCCGCTGACGCCGCACCTTGCCGTGCAGAGCCGCGACCCGTTCCACGGCCCGCTGATGATTGGCGGTGCGGTTCTTGGCCTTGCGGCGCGGGTAGCGGCTCAGCGCCCGTTGCGCGGCCTCGAGTTTCGCGGCGGCCCTGCGGGCGCGGCGCGGGTTGGGGACGTGCTCACCGCCCGAGGTGGTGAGGAACGAAGCGATGCCGAGGTCGACACCGACCACGCTGCCCGCCTTGGGTAGCGGCTCGGGCTGGGTCTGCTCGGCGGTCAGCACGACGAACCACTTGCGGCCCTCGCGCTTCACCGAGACAGTCTTGACCTTGCCGACCACGGCGCGGTGCTGGTTGACCTTGACGTGCCCGACACCCTGGAAGCGGACACGGGTGACAGGGTCGTGAGGGGTGGAGTCCCACCGGCAGCCGTCGCCGTCTTTCGGGAAGTTCACCGTGTCGAACCAGTTCACCCCCCGAAACCTCGGGTAGCCCGGAGCCTCACCGGCCTTGACCCGTCGGAAGAATGCCTGAAACGCCTTGTCCAGCCGCCTAAGCGTGGCCTGCTGGCTGGAGAAGGACCAGCGGCCCTGCCGTTCGGGGTCGAAGGCCCGGATGTCCTTGAGCTGTCCGGACTGCTGCCCGTACTTCACGCTCGTCTTCGAGGGGTGCCGCCAGGCTTCGCGGCGTTCCTGCAAGGCCCCGTTGTAGAGGGAGCAGTGATCGCGCAGCATCTCGCCCAGCGCGGCTTGCTGGCCCACGGTGGGCCGCATGAGGAACTTGTATGCACGGATCATCCAGCCCACCCCCTTCGGGTCGAGTTCCTCGATCCTACTGCATTTGGTGTATGTCACCACGTTGGGAACCAAATACCGATATCCGCCGGGGTCGTCACGTCGTCTACGACCTGCATGCGCATTTGGTATTCGTGACCAAGTACCGGCGTGGAGTCTTCGACGACGACATGCTGACGCGCTGCGAAGAGATCATGCGGAACGTCTGCACCGATTTCGGTGCCGAGCTGATCGAGTTCAACGGCGAAGAGGATCACGTACACCTCCTGGTGCACTACCCGCCGAAGGTCGCCCTGTCGGCCCTGGTGAACTCACTCAAGGGCGTGTCCTCCCGCTACCTGCGGAAGGAGTTCACCGGCCGCGTCAACCGCTTCATCATGCACGGCCGGTTCTGGTCCGGCTCCTACTTCGCCGGATCATGCGGCGGGGCACCGCTGTCGATCGTCCGCCACTACATCGAGCAGCAGAAACACCCGTCGTAGCCTGCGGGTCAGAGCAGTCCTGAGATCGGATTCCCTCCCCGCCTGAAGGCGGGGATTCCCTCCGAAGAGAGGGATGGCGGCTTCGCCGCTGCTGGCGGTGCTGATGCTGGACCGTCTCGGCTTCCCGCCGTGGCAGTACGCCCTGGCGTTCGCGGTGCCGTGCCTGGGTGGCCTGGTCGGCTCACGGCTGGCACCAGACCTCGTCGAACGGTTCGGCCGGCACCGGGTGATGACCGCTGCGGGGACGCTGCGGGTGTGCTGGCCGCTGGGGTTGGCGTTCGTGCCGTCCGGGGTGGCCGGGCTGGCGTGGGTGATGGCCGTGGAGTGGCTGCTGATCACCAGCGTCGGCGTGTTCAACCCGGTGTTCGCGAGCTGTCGGCTGGAGCGCACCGAGGCGGGCCGTGTCGCGCGCACGCTCTCGGCCTGGTCGGTCACGAACAAGGGCGTGACGGCGGCGCTGACGGCTGCATGGGGACTGCTGGCCTCGCTCGTCGGCCTGCGGACCGCGATCGGCCTCGCGGGGTTGCTGCTGCTGGCCACCCCGCTCCTGCTTCCCGGGCGCGCACCGGAGACGCGACGACAACGAGAGCGGGGGCGGGACAAGGTGCCGGAGACTAGCGGCCCAGGAGGCGGACCGGGGAGCCGTCGAGGTACGCGGTGATGTTCTCGACCGCCTGACCGTAGTAGCGCTCGTAGTTGGCGCGGCTGACGTAGCCGAGGTGCGGGGTGGCGAGCAGGCGCGGCGCCGTGCGCAGGGGGTGGTCGGCGGGGAGCGGTTCGACGTCGAAGACGTCGACGCCCGCGCCGGCGATACGGCCCTCGGCCAGGGCGGCGAGCAGGGCGTCCTGGTCGGCGCGGGAGGTGTTGACCAGATAAGCCGAGGGCCGCATCAGGGCGATCTCGGGGGTGCCGAGCAGGCCGCGGGTGCGGTCACTGAGCTTGAGGTGGATCGACACGAAGTCGCTGTCGGCGAGGAGTTCCTCCTTGGACCCGGCGAGCCGGACACCGACCTCGTCCGTGCGCTCCCTGGTGAGGTTCTGGCTCCAGGCGGTCACGTCCATGCCGAAGGCGAGGGCGACCTGCGCGACGCGGCTGCCGATCCTGCCGAGGCCGAGCAACCCGAGACGGTGCCCCTCCAGGTCGGCGCCGACCGTGCTCTGCCAGGGGCCGTTCGCGCGCAGCGCCTCGTTCTCGGTGACGATGCCGCGGGCCAGTCCCAGCAGCAGCGCCCAGGTGAGTTCCAGTGGCGGGGCGGAGGAACTGGCCGTGCCGCAGACGGTGACGCCGTGCGCCTCAGCGGCGGCGTAGTCGATGACGGAGTTCCGCATGCCGGAGGCAACCAGCAGCTTCAGCCGCGGGAGCCCCGCGAACACGGAGGCCGGGAACGGCACGCGCTCGCGCAGGGTGACGACGACGTCGAAGTCGGTGAGCGCGGCGAGGAGTTCCGCCTCGTCGGCGTGGTGCTCACGCAGGGCGACGACCTCGACCCGGTCGGCCAGCGGCGACCAGTCGGCGACGGTCGTGCCCACGCCCTGAAAGTCGTCCAGCAACGCACAGCGCAGCTTCATCCGGCCCACTCCCCACGCGTCGGGTCACCCGGGACCCGTGCGGGCCCCGACGTCAGCATGCCTCACCCCTCGCAGCAGAACCGCAAAGAACTCTTCGCGAAGTAGTCTTTGCAAACAACTATTGGCGGTCTAGTCTCTCTGACATGGGCGACGAGGTGGCGAAGGAACTGGCGGAGCGGGCCGCGACGCAGGACGCCGTGCTGCTGGACGCGAAGGGGTTGCGGGCCCTGGCGCATCCGCTGCGGGTGCGGCTGGTGGGGTTGCTGCGGAAGCACGGCGCTTCGACCGCGACACGGCTGGCGGAACGGCTCGACATCAACTCCGGATCGGCCAGCTACCACCTGCGACGGCTCGCGGACGCCGGCTTCGTCGCGGAGGACACGGAACGCGGCAACGCACGGGAACGCTGGTGGCGGGCGGTGCACCAGTCGACGTGGTTCGAGTCGCGTGAGCTGGCACGGCAGGAGCCGGAGGCGACGATGGCGTATCTGCAGTCCGTGGCCGCCGCTCAGACCACTCAGGCGCAGCGGACGCTGGCCGAGCTGCCGACGATGTCCCGCGAGTGGCAGGACGCCTTCGACATGAGCCAGCTGCCGCTGCGGCTGACACCGCAGGAAGCGGCGGAGCTGGGTAGGGAACTGCGGGAGGTCCTGGCCCGGTACCGGCGGGACGGCCCGGACGTCGCGAAGACCGCCCCGGCGGGGGCCGAGCGGATCGTGTCCATCGTTCAGATGCTGCCCGAGCCCGGCGAGGGCGCGGACACGCCATGACCGGTGCGAGGGAAGGGGCGGCAACCGGTCCGGCCAGCACGGGCGACGACGTCGGCGGTCCCAGAACGCTGCGACCGCTGGTGGGGATCCTCGCGGCGATGGCGGTGTCGCTCACCGGCACCCGGATATCGGCGGTCGCGCTGCCGTGGTTCGTGCTGGTGACGACGGGCAGTGTGGCGCAGACGGGGCTGGCGGCGTTCTGCGAACTGGCCCCGTACGTGGCGGTGAAGGCCGCGCTGGGTCCGGTGATCGACCGGGTGGGGCCACGCGCGGTGTCCTGGTCGACGGACCTGGTCAGCGCGGTCGCGGCGGCTCTCGTGCCGCTGCTGCACGTGCTGGGGATGCTGGCGTTCTGGCACGTGCTGGTGCTGGTCGCGGTGATCGGCGCGGCGCGCGGGCCCGGCGACCTGGCCAAGGAGGTCATGGTTCCGGAGGCCGCCGAACGTGCGCGGGTACCGCTGGAGCGGGCCGCGGGCGTCTCCGGGGTGACCGAGCGCCTCGCGGCGACGGTCGGTCCGGCCGTCGGCGGCGGGGTGGTGGCACTGGTCGGCGCCGCCCCCAGCCTGGGGGTCATCGCGGTGCTGTTCGCGTCGGGCTCCCTGGTGATCGGTGTGACGCTGCCGCGCGGCGTGGGTCTCGCAGCGCCGGCACCGGCACCGTCGGAAGGGGAAGAGCCCGTCGGGTACTGGCGCAGCCTCGCCGACGGGTTCCGCTTCCTGCGCGGAGACCGGCTGCTGCTGATCGCCTTCGGGACGGTCGCCGCCACCAATCTGCTGGACATGGGCTACCGCACGGTGCTGCTCCCGGTGTGGGCGAAGGAGACCGGCGGCGGGCCGGAAGCCATCGGGCTGCTGAGCGCGACGATGGGCGGGGCGGCGATCTGCGGCAGCCTGGTCGCGACGGTGGTGGCGCACCGGTTGCCGCGCCGGGTGGTGTTCTTCGCCGGCTTCATGGTCGCGAGCGCGCCGCGCTGCGTGGCCATGGCGGCGGACCTGCCGCTGGGTGCGGTGGCCGGGATGGTCGTGGTGGGCGGATTCGGCGCCGGCTTCCTCAACCCGATCCTCGCCGCCGTGATCTTCGAGCGCATCCCACGCCGTCTACTGGGACGGGTGGGCGCGTTGGGCGACTCGCTGGCGTGGGCGGGGATGCCCTTCGGCGGGCTCCTCGCAGGGGCGGTCGTCGCCTCGTTCGGACTGGTGCCCGCGCTGTTGGGGACGGCCGTGGTCTACATCACGGTCGTCACTGTCGCCGGGCTGCGGCCCGAGTGGAAGGAGATGGACCGTGCGCGCCGCGCCCGGCTCGCCGCGGTGCGGGCGGACGCCCGGAAGAAGCCGGTCGAGCGGCGGGAAGCGCAGAGCTGAGGCCTGCGGGACGGCCCGTGGGGCCCGTGGGCGCCGCTCAGCGCAGAGCGTCCAGGAGGACGCCGAAGGCGGGGGTGCCCGGAGTGAGCGGGGCGAAGTGGCCCACACCGGGGAGCAGATGGAGTCGCGCGCCCCAGTTGTTCGCGTAGCGGCGCGAGAGTTCGACGGGGACATCGGGGTCGGCGGTGCCGTGCAGGATCTCCACCGGCACGCGGGGGAAGAGGCGCATCGGGTCGGCCTCCGGCATCCGCGCAGCCAGGTACGCGGGCCCGCCCAGGAACTCCGCGACCGCGCCCTCGCTCAGCCCGAGGGCGTGCGCGCGGGCCAGGTCGGCGACCGGTGCGACGGCCAGCACCCGCGCCGCTGCCGCACGCTCCCGCCGCCACGCCGCCCACAGCGCCAGCTGCCCGCCCGCGGAATGGCCCAGCAGCACGTGCGGCGGGTCGCCGAGCACGTCCAGCGCGGCATCGACGTCCTCGGCCGTGTGCGGCCAGCCGCCCCCGCCGCCGACCCGGCGGTACTCCACCAGGTCCACGGTCCAGCCCTGTTTGGTCAGCGCACCCGCCGTCGGCGTCAGGTGGGAGCGGTCGTACGCCTCACGCCAGTAACCGCCGTGGAGCACGGTGACGCGCCGGCCGTCGGCCGACCCGTACTGGTCGACCACCTGCGACGGGTGGTCGCCGTACCGCAGGGTGCGGTCGGGGGCGACCGGGGGCAGGCCGCTCAGCGCGGCCCACTCCCGGTCGCTCGCCCCTCCGTCCACAGCGCCGCTCAACCGGCGTCCTCCGTGGGTGCCTCGGCCGACGCCGCCCCCGGTACCGCTGCGAGGACCTCGGCGAGCACGCGCGCCGCGCGCTCCGCGTCGCCGAAGGACGTGTACAGCGGCGTGAAGCCGAAGCGCAGCACGTCGGGGCGCCGGTAGTCGCCGACGACGCCGCGTGCGATCAGCCCCTCCATCACCGCGCCTGCCTCCGGGCAGCGCAACGCGACCTGGCTGCCGCGCCGTTCGTGCGCGGCCGGGGTGACGACCCGCACCCGCCCAGCCGGCACGTACGCCTCGACGCAGCGGACGAAGAAGTCGGTCAGCGCGAGGGACTTGGCGCGGACGTCGGTGATTCCGACACCGTCCCAGACCTTCAGCGACTCCTCCAGCGCCAGCAGGGACAGGATGTCCGGGGTGCCGACCCGGCCCCGCACCGCGCCGTCGCCCGCCGCGTACGCCGACTCCATGGCGAACGGGTCGGCGTGCGAGTTCCAGCCCGGCAGCGGCGAGTCGAACCGGCCGGCCAGGTCGGCACGCACGTAGAGGAACGCGGGTGCGCCGGGGCCGCCGTTGAGGTACTTGTACGTGCAGCCGACGGCGAAGTCCACGTCGTGCGCGTCGAGGTCGACGGGGAGCGCGCCCGCGGTGTGGCACAGGTCCCACACGACGAGCGCGCCGGCGCGGTGCGCCGCGGCGGTGGTGCCGGCCAGGTCGGCGAGCTCGCCGGTGCGGTAGTCGACGTGGTTGACCAGCAGCACCGCCGTGGACGGGCCGGCCTCGCCGGCCATCGCGTCGGCCGGGACCGGCCGCAGGGTGCAGCCGGTCATCCGGGCCGCCGAGGCGGCGATGTAGCCGTCGGTGGGGAAGGTCGCCTCGTCGACCAGGATCTCCCTGCGAGCGGGCGTCTCCTCCTGGGCGATGCGGACGGCGCCGACCACCGCCTTCAGCACGTTGACGCTGGTGGAGTCGGAGACCACGACTTGGCCGGGCGCGGCGCCGACGAGCGGGGCGATACGGTCACCGACCCGCTCGGGCGCCTCCCACCAGCCGGATTCGGTCCACGACCGGATGCGCAGCGCGCCCCATTCGTGCCGCACCACGTCGGCGAGGCGGTCGGGCACGCTCGCGGGCAGGGCGCCCAGCGAGTTGCCGTCCAGATAGACGGTGTCGTCCAGGACGAACTCGGACCGCTTGCCGGCCAGCACGTCGGCAGCGTCCAGCCGGGCGGCCTCGCCCGCCAGGCCGCCGCC
>KI547042.1:169875-170790 GCA_000497405.1 Streptomycetaceae bacterium MP113-05
CGGGAGGACCGGGAAGGGCTGACCGCCCTGGACGGCTCCCCGCCGGAGGCCGACTCCGCGCTGCTGCGCCGCATGCGGAGCGGGGACGGCACAGCGTACGAGGCGCTGTACCACCGGCACGCGGAAGCCGTGCGCCGGTATGCGCGCACCTGCTGCCGCGACGCGCACACCGCGGAGGACCTGACCAACGAGGTGTTCGCCCGCACCCTGCAGGCCGTGAGTGCGGGCGCCGGGCCGGACACGGCGGTGAGGGCCTACCTGCTCACCTCCGTCCGGCGGGTGGCGGCTGCCTGGGTGCGCACGGCCCGCCGCGAGCAGCTCGTCGAGGACTTCGCCCTCTTCGCGCAATCCGCCGCCGACGCCTCACGCCCCGCCGGGGGCAGCTCGTCCCCGGAGGAGGACACACTCAGTCTCGGTGCGGACGTGCGGGCCATGCGGGAGGCCGACCGGACGATGGCGGTACAGGCGTTCCGCAGCCTGCCGGAGCGGTACCGGACCGTGCTGTGGCACACGACCGTGGAGGAGGAGTCGCCGAGGGAAGTGGCCCCGCTGCTGGGCCTCTCGGACAACGCCACGGCGGTGCTCGCGCACCGCGCCCGCGAGAAGCTCAGGCAGGCGTACCTCCAGGCGCACGTCAGCCGGGCCAGGACGGACGGCGGCGACTGCGCACGCCACGCCGAACGGCTGGGCGCCTACGCGCGGGGCGGCCTGCGTATGCGGGCAGAGCGCGGGCTGCGCAGGCACCTGGACGACTGCGGGGCGTGCCGCGCGGCGGCCCTTGAGGTCGCGGACCTGAACGCGCAGATCCGGCAGCTGGTGCCGGTCGCGTTCCTCGGCTGGTTGGGCACCACGGGAGGCGCCAAGGCGCTCGGCCTGTTCGCCGGTGGCGGCGCGGCGGGCGCGGGGGGGGGGGGG
>KI547042.1:171137-172047 GCA_000497405.1 Streptomycetaceae bacterium MP113-05
CGAGCGGCCGGAGCCGCCCGCTCCGACGCCGTCCGCAGAGCCGCCCCGACCGGAGCCGTCCCGTAAGCCCGCCCCCGCGCCGGAGCCGGATCGCCCGGAACCGGAGGAGAAGCCGGCCCCGGAACCGTCCGAACCGACCCCCTCGCCCACTCCCACGCCGGCGCCCCCGCCACCCGCGCCGCAGACCTTCCCGCTTCGGGAGCTCGGTTGGGACGTGGCCCGGCGCCCCGGTCCCCGCCCGGACTCACCCACCCTCCGCGTCGGGCCCAGCGACTGGCTCTGGCAGCGGTACGGCAGCGTGACCGTGCCCTCCCCCTCTTCCGTGACCGTCGATCTCAACCGGCCCTGCACCGCGTACGACGCCCTGGCCCGCGTCGACCGGCTGACACTCGGCGACGGAGCGGTGCGGTTCGCCGTCTTCGGCGACGGCTCTCGCCTGTGGCGGTCCCCGGCCGTCCGGCGCGGTACCGCCCCGGTGCCGGTGCACGTGCCGCTGACCGGGGTACGGACGATGCGACTGGTCGTGGAGCCCGTCGGACCGCAACGGCCGGTCGGCCGACTCGTCCTCGCCGACTGGGCGGGGTCGCGGATCAGCTGCCGCTGACCGTTCGGCCCGCCCACTGCGGCAGCGGCACTCCCCCGGCCCGGCGGTCGTCGTCGTGATCCGGCCCGGCCAGGGGCTCAAGGAGTCGCACCGCCCCGCCCACGTCCAGCGGCACCGTCGCCTCAGCCGCACCCGGCGCGATGCCGGCCCGTGCCGCACCGGCCTGTCGGACACCGGACTGTCGGACACCGGTCCGTTCGGCGGCAGCCCCCTCGCCGGCGGTCCGTTCGTGCGCGCCGCTCTCCCGCGCGGCCTGCTCCCGGACCCGCGTTTCCTCCCGCCACTCGGGCACGCTCGCGGGCAGGG
>KI547042.1:172057-177017 GCA_000497405.1 Streptomycetaceae bacterium MP113-05
GCGCCGACCACAGCTCGGGGAAAACGTTCTTGGTGGCACGCTTCTCCAGCCAGGCCACGCCCGCGGAGCCGCCGGTGCCGACCTTGGAGCCCATGGCGCGGCGGGTGGCGACCAGGTGGTCGTTGCGCCAGCGCCAGACCAGCTCGGCGACCTCGGTCAGCGCCTCGGCGAGACGGATCGGCTCGGGGGCGCCGTCGCCCTCGTCGCTGTAGACGCGGGCCCACACGGCCTCGACGGCCGGGTCCGGCTCGTACTTCTTGGACACGTCCCGCTCCAGCAGCTGCGCGGGCACGTCCTCGCCGCGGCGGGCGAGGTAGTGCAGCACCTCGTCGTAGAGGCTGGGCTGGTGCAGGGCCTTCTCCAGCTCCGCGTGCACGCGCGGCGCGCCGCGGTGCGGCACCAGCATGGACGCGGACTTCTCACCGAGCAGGAACTCCATCCGCCGGTACATCGCCGACTGGAAACCGCTGCCCTCACCGAGGGCGGAACGGTAGGAGTTGAACTGCGCCGGGGTCAGGTGCGCCAGCGGCTCCCAGGAGGCGTTCAGCGACTGCAGCTCGTAGGTGGACCGTTTCAGCGCGGCGAGCGTGCCGGGCAGGTCGTCCTCGCGCAGCGACCGTGCGGCGGTCTCCCACTCGTGGACGATGAGCGTGAACCACAGCTCCATGACCTGCGTGGTGACCAGGAAGGCCATCTCGCCGGGGTCGTTGGAGAGCGGGTGCTGGAGGTGGGTGAGCACGTCCGCCTGCACGTAGTCCTCGTACGGGGTGGTGCCGTGGAAGTCCAGCTCAGGGGCCTGTACCTCGTCGGTCTGCGGCTCCGTCGCGGATGCGTCCGGGGTCTGCGGACCGGCGGGAACGCCGGTTTCGTGGGACATCTGGTGTCTCCGTGGATCGTGGCGTCCGGGTAGCGGTCCGCTCCTTCCGTTCGACGATGGAGCTCCGGTCCCCTCGGACCGTGCGCTCGGGGCACGGCCCACACAGCATCATCCCGAGCATGTCGGGCGGGGACAAGTCCTGACCGGGCATATGACGCGAAAGGCTGCTCATCCGACGCGCGGGACACGTGGCGCGGGTCACACGACGGGGCGCACGCGGGTGGCCCGGACGGCTGCAGGTCCAGATACGTGCAGGTCAGAAACGGTGACGAGTACCTGCGGGCCGTTACCGGAACACCGCGGCCCGGAGCAGGCCGCGATGTCCGAAAGGACCGTGGGCACGGGGCGTGCGGAGACAGCGCGGCCGTTCGGACGGGCCCTCGCGCGAATGACAGACTGGCGCCATGACGACCCACAAGAACCTGCTCGGCGGCCCCGAGCCGACGTACCTGCCGGAGAACGAAGACGCGTACCGCCTGCTGGGCGACGAGTCGCTGCCCCCGGCCGAGGTCGCAGCGCTGCATCCCACCTTCTCGCTCGCCTGGGCGATGCTCGCCGACGACGCGTTCGAGGCGGGGCGCGTGATCGAGTCCTACGCGTACGCGCGCACCGGCTACCACCGGGGCCTGGACGCACTGCGCAGGGCGGGCTGGAAGGGACACGGGCCCGTGCCCTGGAGCCACCAGGCGAACCGTGGCTTCCTCCGTTGCCTCGCGGCGCTCACGCGGGCGGCCGGCGAGATCAACGAGAAGGACGAGGCGGAGCGGTGCCGGCAGTTCCTCCGGGACAGCAGCGAAGAGGCGTACGCCGCACTGCAGCAGTGACCACCGCGCCCTGACGGCGCATTCGGGCCGGGCGGCCTCTGGCTGCCCGGCCCGACTACTGCGCGGGTGTCACTTCAGGCGCGTACCGGTGGAGCGCAGGGCCGTGCAGGCGCGCTCCACGCGCGCGGCCATGCCCTTCTCGGCCGACTTGCCCCAGCTCCGCGGGTCGTAGACCTTCTTGTCACCGACCTCGCCGTCGATCTTGAGTACCCCGTCGTAGTTGCGGAGCATGTGGTCCGCGACGGGACGGGTGAAGGCGTACTGGGTGTCGGTGTCCAGGTTCATCTTGACCACGCCGTTCTCCAGCGCGGTCGCGATCTCCTCGTCCGTGGAGCCGGAACCGCCGTGGAAGACGAAGTCGAAGGGTGCCTGCTTCCCGAACTTGGCGGCGACGCCCTGCTGGAGGTCACGCAGCAGCTCGGGGCGGAGCACGACGTTGCCCGGCTTGTACACGCCGTGCACGTTGCCGAAGGAGGCGGCGAGCAGGTAGCGGCCCTTCTCACCCAGGCCGAGCGCCTCGGCGGTGCGGACGGCGTCGTCGACGGTGGTGTACAGGTCGTCGTTGATCTCGTGGCTGACGCCGTCCTCCTCACCGCCGGTCGGGGTGATCTCGACCTCGAGGATGATGCTCGCGGCGGCCGCCGCCGCGAGCAGCTCCTGGCCGATCTCCAGGTTGTCCTTCAGGGTCTCGGCGGAGCCATCCCACATGTGGGACTGGAAGAGCGGGTGCCCGCCTGCGGCCACCCGCTCCTTGGAGACCTCGATCAGCGGACGCACGTAACCGTCCAGCTTCCCCTTCGGGCAGTGGTCGGTGTGCAGGGCGACGTTCACCGGGTACTTCTCGGCGACGATGTGCGCGAACTCCGCGAGCGCCACCGCGCCGGTGACCATGTCCTTGTCGTACTGGCCGCCCAGGAACTCCGCACCGCCGGTGGAGATCTGGATGATGCCGTCGCTCTCCGCCTCGGCGAAGCCGCGCAGCGCGGCGTGCAGGGTCTGCGAGGAGGTGACGTTGATGGCCGGGTAGGCGAACTTGCCTGCCTTCGCCCGGTCGAGCATCTCGTTGTAGACCTGGGGGGTTGCGATGGGCATCTGTCCGCTCCTTGTGAAGTGCGTGGTGCGTGGCCGTGGCGCTCCGGGGTCGGGGTCCGGAGCCGGGCTCTGCCTGGCGCCCTGTCCGGCGCATCTTCTCGGACCCGCGAGACCGGCGGCGCGCGCCGCGTCGTCGAGTCGTCCACGAAGTCCACCCTGACCATCGGCCTGGGCCCGTCTCGCAAGATCCGCCGGACAGAACCTGGGGGGCGACGTCATCGTCGCCCCCCATCCTTCCAGACGGCCCCGGATCCTCCAGCCCCCCTTCACTCCGGGCGGCGAGCCCGGCCCTCACGGTTACGGACCGTAGTTTCACGTGAAACATCGGACGGCCCGGACGTGCGACGAGCGGCTCGGGCCGCCGCGCCGCTCGTCGCTCAGGCCAGTCCGAGGTCGGCCAGGTCGTAGGCGTGGACGTACGGCAGTCCGGCGCCGGCGATCGCGGCCGCGGCGGACCGTTCGACGATCGTCGCCACCGCGACGACCTCCGCGCCGGCCTCGCGCGCCGCCTCCACCGCGGTGAGCGGGGAACCGCCGGTGGTGGAGGTGTCCTCCACGATCAACACGCGTCGGCCGGCGACGTCCGGGCCCTCGATACGGCGCTGCAGGCCGTGTGCCTTGCCGGCCTTGCGGACGACGAAGGCGTCCAGCTCCCGGCCGCGGGCCGCCGCCGCGTGCAGCATCGACGTCGCGACGGGGTCGGCGCCCAGCGTCAGACCGCCGACGGCGTCGTAGTCCAGGTGGGCGGTGGCGTCCAGCATGACCTGCCCCACGAGCGGAGCGGCCGCGCCGTCCAGGGTGATGCGGCGGAGGTCGACGTAGAAGTCGGCCTCCCTGCCGGAGGAGAGGGTCACCCTGCCGTGCACCACGGCCTTGTTCTTGATCTGTTCCAGCAGCGCGGCACGCGTCTCGTCCATGCGCCCGAGCCTATGCGAGGGGCACACGAACCCGGCGGTCAGGTCAGATGGCGCCAGGTCCAGGTGGTGGCGATCTCCAACGGCTCGATGGGCGTCACGAAACGGGGCAGCGTGTTGAGGCCGTTCGGCGGGCCGGACTGCGGCTCCACGCAGACGGCCGCGGGCTCCTCGTCGTAGAGCACGACCCACTCGGCCCGGCTGGTCACGTTCAGCTCCAGCTCGTCCGGCCAGGTCAGTGTCACGTCCACGCCCTGCGTCATGCCGAAGCAGTCGTCCCACGGGCCGGGCTCCGGTTCGATCCGGCGACCGGTGGGAAGGTGGTCGTCGCCGCGCTCCTCCTGCCACTCGGGAGCGAAGCGGATCTGCGCCTCGGCACCGCCCTCGCGCAGCGTGCGGCGGAACCACGGGTGCCAGCCCGCCTGCGCGGGGAACGAGTCGCCGGACGTCTCCACACCGAGCGTGAGGGTCAGACCGCCACCGTCCTCGGCAAGCTCCACCAGCTGCGTGACCACGCCCTCCCACGGCCAGGGATCGGTCAGCTCCACAGTGAACGCCGCAGAGCGCTCGTCGGCCCGGACCGTGCGCCAGGGGGCGCGCCGGACCGTGCCGTGCATGGCGTGCGGACCGTCGAGCCCGTCACGGACGTCCTGGTCGGACGGCAGCGGCAGCTGGTACACCTCCCCGCCGTTGCGGAACCGCCCGTGGTCGGTACGGCCGCACCAGGGAGCCATGACGAACATCCCGTGGGCGGGGCCCGGAAGGAGCAGCTCGGTCCCACGGGTGGTGAGCGACGCCAAGCGGCATCCGTTCTCCGGTTCGAGAGTGAGGACGGTGTCCCCGGAACGAAGCGTGACGGGGGCGGCGGAGTTGGTCATGCCAAGACCCTAAGGGGAAGGCCGGACCCGATGTGGGGGGCCGCGCCCGGGGGTTGACCGGCCGGGGCCACGGCTCAGCGGCGCCGGCGCAAGGCCCGGGTGAGGACGACCGCGCCGGCGAGTGCTGCTGCAGCGGCCGGGGCCGCCCAGCGCAGGGTGTCCGAAACGGAGCCCGGCTCCGGCGGCGGAACCGGCGCATACCGCCCGCGCGGCGGGGCGTGGTCGACCTCCTCGGCGCTGCGCCCGATCATCGTGCGCCGGGCGTGCGCCGCCTCCGCCGTCGCGGAGTCCTCCTCCGCGAACTCGTCGTCCGCGTGATCGTCCGCGTCCTCGTCCCCGTGACCGGGCTCCGTCGTCGCGTCACCGAGGCGGGCC
>KI547042.1:177027-178651 GCA_000497405.1 Streptomycetaceae bacterium MP113-05
ACGGGTGCGGAACCTCCGCGCCGAAGGCGCCCCCGGTGGTCGTCTCCTCCGCGCCCGGCACGGCGGGTTCACCCTTCTCCGGACCGGGGATGCCGGGGATGGCACGTTCGTTGTCATCCGGCTCACCGAGACCGCCCCTGGGGCCCCGGACATCCACGTCGTCGCTGCCGGTGCCGTCGGACGCAGAGGACGACGAGGACGCCGAGGAAGATGCCGACAGGCCGTCCGTGCGCAGACTGTCCTCGAGAGCGGAGCAGAAACGGTCCAGCAATCGCCGGCCGAGCCCGGTCGCCGTCCTCTCCTCGTACTCGAAGAGGCGGCCCTCACCGGTGACCGTTCCGGTGCAGGTGAGCCGGGTGCCCTCGCCGTCCGCGGCGGCGTGCGGCACCAGCTTGAGGGCCAGCTTCGCCGTGCCGCTGCCCCGCGCCTCGACGCCGGAACCCTCGACCGTGAACCCGTCCCCCTGGGAAATCAACGTGAGACTGCCCCGGTAGGTGATGGTGGAGCCTTTGACGCGAAGACGCAGGCGGCCCTCCACCGAGTCGCCGCCACTGGACTCGGCGTCCACCTGCAGACCGGGAACGCAGCGCGCCACGCGCTCCCGCTCGGCGAGCGCCGCGCGTACCGAGCCGACGGAAAACGGAACGTACACCTCGTGCTCCATACTTCGGAGCCTACCCATCCCCGCCCCGTCGACGGGCACCGAAGCGGCATTCTCCCGCGCGTCGTCACCCCGGACGGACAGGCGTCCGCCGCACGGTGCAGTGTGGTCGCCGCAGGGGGTTCACTCCCGGTAGCGCGGGTGCATCAGCGTGGAGGAAGGCAACCCGGTGAGCCTGCCCTCCCTCGCGCGGGCCACCGCCGCGGACAGGCAGCTCCCGCTCAGGGCGCTCAGCGCGGGCCGGTCCCCCGGCGGAGCCGTTCGCACGGAAGGCGACACGCCGCCGTGGACGGCGAGGACGAAACCCCAGTGCCGCGTGGCGCCGCCCCCCTCCTCGTCGGCACCCGTGCCGACGGATGCGGCGTGTCCGGAGACCCGCCCGTCCACGGTGTACGGAGTGGTCGCCAGCCCGGCGGCCCGCAGCGTCGCCTCGACCGTCCAGAAGTCGTGGGCCCTCAGGTCCGGCGTCCCGGCGTGCACGGCCAGCCGGCCGGCCGGTGCGAGAGAGCGGGAGAGCAGCCCGTAGAACTCCTCGGAATACAGCCGGGTCGGCTCCTCCTCGGGACCGGGCAGGTCGGAGACGATGACGTCGTAGGGCCGGGTCACGGGCGCTCGCGACCGCAGTCGGTGGAAGGCGTCCGCGGCGACGGTCCGTACCCGTGGGTCCTCGAAGGCCCGTTCGTTCATGCGGGCCAGCACCGGGTCCGTGCGGGCCAGTTCCACCAGGTCGCGGTCCGGGGCGACGACGGTCACCGCGGTCACCTCCCGGTAGCCGAGGATCTCGCGCAGCGCGAGTCCGTCGCCATCGCCCAGCACCAGCACCCGGCCACGCGGACCGTGCGCGAAGGCGGGGTGCACCAGCGCCTCGTGGTAGCGCTCCTCGTCCTGGGAGGAGACCCTCAGCCGACCGTCGACGAAGAGGCGCAGCAGGTGGTCGCCGCCGCCGTGGCGGCTGCCGGGCGG
>KI547042.1:178661-183342 GCA_000497405.1 Streptomycetaceae bacterium MP113-05
TGCCGGTCGGCGGGTGCCCGGTCAGTACCAGCTGCCGGCTCCCGGCGTCGACGGACACCCGTACCTCCGCGCCGTAGAGCGCCTGCCGGGCGGCGTACTCGAACGGGCCGACGAGCTGGGCGGCGAGGGCGAGCAGCGCACACACCACGCCGTTGACCACCAGCAGGCTGCAGCGGGCACGGCGGCCGAGGTCGTGCTGGAAGAGCCAGAGCACCACCACGCCCCCCGCGAGGGCGTTGACCACTCCGGTGAGCAGGGCCCCGGTCAGCTGGCCGAAGAACGGCAGCAGGAGAAAGGGAAAAGCGAGGCCGCCGACCAGCGCGCCGACGTAGTCGGCGGCGAACAGGTCGGCGACCGCCCCTCCCGGGTCCTGTCGGCGGATGCGCTGGATGAGGGTCATCAGCAACGGCATCTCCGCGCCGATCAGCACACCGATGGCGAGGGCCCACGCCACCAGCGTGAGGCGGGGCGCACCGAGCCACGCGAAGCTCGCGTACAGCGCCATCGCCGAGCCGCCGCCGACCAGCGCGAGGAGCGCCTCGACGAGGCAGAAGCCGACCGCGGCCCGGCAGCGGAGCCGCTTGGCGAGCAGCGAGCCGACCCCCATCGCGAAGACCATCACCGAGAGCACCACGGACGCCTGCGTGACCGGGTCGCCGATCAGGGACGAGGCGAGCGCGACGAGTTCGAGTTCGTAGACGAGCCCGCAGGCCGCGCAGACGAAGACGGAGGCCAGCACCACCGCGCGCCCGGCGACGGCCGGTACGGGCAGCCGTGCGGACGGAACGGACCGGTCGACCATGGGCCACACGCTACGTGACCGACTATGGGCATTCTGTCACTCGCGGGGGTGGAGCAGGGGCCCGGAAGGGGGCGCACGACCCGTGCGCACGCCGGAGTACTCGGCGGGACAACGCGGCCGGGGGCCCGCACCACGCCGCCGGAGATCGCGACGGGGTCAGAGCAGCGCCCCCTCCCGGCAGACCCGCTCCTGCGTGCCGCTCCCGTCCCCGGCGCCGGGCTGCGCTCCCAGGGCCAGCCGGGTACGGGTCGAGACGAGTCTGCCCTCCTGCGGGTACGAGTGCCAGGTGCGCCAGTGCACATGGTCCTCGTGACGCTGCACCAGGAGTGCGGTGAACGCATGCGGACTGCCGGGATAGGTGCCCGCAAGGCCGTGGGGATGTTCCGCGACGAGCGCGATCAGCTCCTGGGCCCGGGCGGCGAACGAACCGGGCGACAGGGCCTCCACCTGAGAGGCGAACTCGTAGTCCCACTCTCCCAGTTGCTCGGAGACGCCGAGCGGCAGCGGAGCTGTGCTGCCGGGCAAGCAGGCGACGGTCTCGGAACAGGAGCGCCCGCTCCGGCTGAGGATGACCTGGTGCGAGGCGCCGAGCAGCCGCAACTGGACATGTGCGTCGCCAAGTTCGAGCTCAAGGGTCGCCAGCGCAGGAAGCGGTTCACGACCGAGTACCCAGGCGAGGTCACCTGCACGGGTGTCGCTGTACGCGGTCTTGAGAGTGGTGAGCATGAGTCGGCTCCACAAGACGCAGTCGGGTGGTGGAAGGGGGGTGTGAGGGTTACCGAATCACGGAACTCGCCACACCTACAGCCTTTTTGCCCTTCCGTGGCCGGTTTCCATCCGCGCGGGGGCGGGGGCGCTCAACTGTTCAACTCGCAAGGACACCGCGCGGTCACGGCCCGCTCACGCCCGTGTCAACGGGCCGTCCACCGCCGCTGGCCGGGCAGGGCGAGGTGAAGCGGCTCAGCAGGCTCCGCCACCGCCACCGTCACCGCCGTCGCAGCCACCGCCACCGCCACCGCCACCGCCACCGCCGAACGCACCCCCGCCGCCGTCGCCCCCGTAGAAGCCACCACCCGTCGTACCGGCCCAGCCACCCCCCGACCCACTCTTCCGGTTCCCTGACCTGGCGGCGACGACGCCGACCGCCACCAGTGCGCCGACGACCGCCACCAGCACGATCACGGTCAGTGTTCCTCCGAGGCCCACCATCACGCCCCCCGTTCCGTCGCCCTGGGTGGCGTCGCCGGCCCCCTGTGCCGGCGACGCCGCTCTCTGCAGAGATATCGCCGCGCCGGCCCGCGCCCACACCGGAGTTGAGGAAGACCAGAGCTTCGCCGTGGTATGCCGAGGTTGAGGAAGCTCCGGACGTGGCCGAGGATGGCGCCCATGACCGCTGACGGACGTCCGCTGCTCAACCGCCGCCTCGCCGAGTTCGGTACCACGATCTTCGCCGAGATGTCCGCCCTCGCCGCACGCACCGGGGCGATCAACCTCGGGCAGGGCTTCCCGGACACCGACGGTCCCGAGGAGGTGCGCGAGGCCGCCGTACGGGCCCTGCGCGACGGCCGCGGCAACCAGTACCCGCCGGGGCCGGGCGTTCCGGAACTGCGGGATGCCGTCGCCGCCCACCAGGAACGCTTCTACGGCCACCTGGGCGTCACCTGCGACCCGGACACCGAAGTACTGGTGACCGCCGGCGCCACCGAGGCGATCGCCGCGTCGATGCTCGCACTGCTGGAACCGGGCGACGAGGTGATCGCACTGGAGCCCTACTACGACTCGTACGCCGCGAGCATCGCTATGGCCGGCGGCACCCGGGTGCCGGTCACCCTCCGGCCCGGCGAGGACGGCGCGTACCACCTCGACCTCGACGAACTGCGCGACGCGGTCACCGACCGCACCCGGCTGCTGCTCCTCAACAGCCCGCACAACCCGACCGGCACCGTGCTGCGCCGCGAGGAGCTCGCCGCCGTCGCCGAACTGTGCTGCGCACGCGACCTGCTGGTCGTCACGGACGAGGTCTACGAGCACACCGTCTTCGACGGCGAGCATCTTCCACTCGCCTCCTTCCCGGGCATGCGGGAGCGCACGGTCACCATCAGCTCGGCCGGCAAGACCTTCTCCTTCACCGGCTGGAAGGTCGGCTGGGTGACCGGCGCGCGCGAGCTGGTGACGGCGGTGCGATCGGCGAAGCAGTACCTGACGTTCGTCTCCGCCGGGCCGTTCCAGTACGCCGTGGCCGAGGCGCTCGCGCTGCCGGACACGTACTACACCGCGCTTCGCGAGGACCTGCGGGAGAAGCGCGACCTGCTGTCGCAGGGACTGGCCGCGGCCGGGTTCGGCGTCTTCCGCCCGGCCGGAACATACTTCGTGACCGCCGACATCCGCCCGCTGGGCGCGGAGAGCGGCCTGGACTTCTGCCTCGGCCTGCCCGAACGGTGCGGCGTGGTGGGGGTGCCGACGCAGGTGTTCTACGACCACCAGGCAGCGGGCGCGCCGTTCGTGCGCTTCGCGTTCTGCAAGCGGCACGACGTGCTGGCCGAAGCCGCCCGCCGGCTCAAGGACGCCGGCTGACAGGGAGCCGCGCCTCCGGCGGGAGACAGGAAGACGGAGCGCTGCACCGGGCTGTAGTTGAATTTTTTCCTTTCCGGGCGGTCACCGCGAACCGGGTGTTCGCGGTGCGATTCACGCGAGGCGGCGGGGCCCGAGTCCGCCTGCCTCGCGCGGTATTCGACGTGGCGACCGAAGTGGCGTACACCATTTCTTCACGTCCTTCGGAAGAAAACCACCGGCGCGTCGCGGACTTGGAAGAGGACCCGATGACAACCGCTCTGACGTGCGGTTCTCCCGATCGTCACGCGCCACCTCCGCGACCCCGGAACGCCCCGCACGCCGGAAGGCCAAGGGGCCATTGCCGGGACACCAGTGACATGTACCCGACTCTCATGGCAATGTGCCTTCCCGTGCCACCCGTTCGAGTGGCACAGGAAACCGATTCTGCCCGGACGTCCTGATCCGACTTCCGGTCCCCACGCAGAAGGAGTTGTCTGATGAGACTCACCACCAAGAAGCACCGCATATCCGCTCTCGCCGCGACCGCCGCGCTGGTCGTCGCCGGAGTCACCGCCGGAACCGCCGGAGCGGCCCCGAACGAGGGCGGGTTCGACAAGGGCGCGCTGCCCGTCTCCCTGTCGCCGTCGGCCCACACCGGCCTGATCAAGGCCGCCGACACCGACGCCGCCAAGGCTCGGACGGCCGCCGCCGTCGGACTCGGTGCGAAGCAGGGGCTGGAGGTGAAGGACGTGGTGAAGAACCGCGACGGCTCCACGCACACCCGCTACGCCCGCACCTTCGACGGACTGCCCGTGCTGGGCGGCGACCTGATCGTGCACCGCAACGACGCCGGGGAGAAGACCGGCGTCACCAAGGCGGTCCAGGCGGAGATCACGGTGCCTTCCACCGAGGCGCCCACGTCCCACAAGCCCTCTCTCGACGCCGCGCAGGCGGACGCCAAGGGTAGCCAGGCGCCGCGCAAGGTGATCTGGGCCGCCGACGGCAAGCCGACGCTGGCCTGGGAGAAGGTCGTCGGCGGCAAGCAGAAGGACGGCACGCCGAACGAACTGCACGTCGTCACCGACGCGAAGACCGGCGAGAAGCTGAGCCAGTGGCAGGCCGTCCACAACGGCACCGGCAACAGCATGTACGTCGGCCAGGTGCAGATCGGCACCAGCGGCTCCAGCGGCAGCTACCAGATGAACGACACCCAGCGCGGCGGTCACAAGACCTACAACTCCGACGACGGGTCGCTCTACACCGACGCCGACGACGTCTGGGGCAACGGCTCGCCGTCCAACACCCAGACCGCCGCCGTCGACGCCC
>KI547042.1:183352-197701 GCA_000497405.1 Streptomycetaceae bacterium MP113-05
CGCGTCCACTACGGCAGCGCCTACCAGAACGCGTTCTGGCAGGACTCCTGCTTCTGCATGACCTACGGCGACGGCGCGGGCGACGTCAAGCCGCTCACCTCGATCGACGTGGCGGCGCACGAGATGACGCACGGCGTCACCTCCGCCACGGCCGGCCTGGTCTACAGCGGTGAGTCGGGCGGCCTCAACGAGGCCACCTCCGACATCTTCGCCGCCGCGGTGGAGTTCTACGCGGACAACTCCTCGGACGTCGGCGACTACCTGGTCGGCGAGAAGATCGACATTCGTGGTGACGGCTCCCCGCTGCGCTACATGGACGAGCCCAGCAAGGACGGCGCCTCGCTCGACTACTGGTCCACGGACGCCGGCAGCGTCGACGTGCACTACAGCTCGGGCATCGCCAACCACTTCTTCTACCTGCTCTCCGAGGGCAGCGGACAGAAGACCGTCAACGGCGTCAGCTACGACAGCCCGACCCAGGACGGCTCCACCGTCACCGGCATCGGGATCGAGAAGGCGGCACAGATCTGGTTCAAGGCGCTGACCGAGGAGATGACGTCCAACACCGACTACGCCGACGCCCGCCGGGCGACGGTCGCGTCGGCCACGGACCTCTACGGCGCGGGCAGCACCGAGGTCGCCGCCGTCGAGGCCGCCTGGACCGGGGTCAACGTCTCGTAGACGGTCGACGCCACCCGGGGCGGCGCACGGTTCCATGAGCCGCCCCGACGTCACCGAGGCGGTCGACGCCGTCACCGCTGCGGTCGGCGTCCTGTAGATCGGCAAGCCGGTTCGCCGCCCGCCGGGGATTCACTCCCCGGCGGGCGGCTTCCCCACATCACACCGGAGCCAGCATGATCCACACCCTCAGACGCAGCAGCATCACGGCCCTGACCACGTGCGCCGTTCTCGGCGCCACACTCTCCCCCCTCTCCCAGGCGCAGGCGGCCCCGGCCGGAGCCGCCGCAGCACCGGACATTCCCGTGGCCGACGTCGTGCAGGACCTGAAGGACCTGCAGCAGATCGCGGACGGCAACGGCGGCGACCGGGCCCACGGCAGCCCCGGGCACGAGGCTTCCATCGACTACGTCAAGGCCAGGCTGGACGCCGCCGGCTTCGAGACCACCGTGCAGGAGTTCACGCACGACGGCTCCACCGGCTACAACCTGATCGCGGACTGGCCCGGCGGCGACCCGGACCAGGTGCTCATGACCGGCGCGCACATCGACTCGGTGGACGGCGGCGCGGGCATCGGCGACAACGGCTCGGGCAGCGCCGGGGTCCTCGAGGTCGCGCTCGCCGTGGCCGAGGCCGACCTTCAGCCCGCCAAGCACCTGCGCTTCGCCTGGTGGGGCGCGGAGGAGCTCGGGCTGGTCGGTTCGCGGCACTACGTGGACGGCCTGGCCGGCGGCGAGTCCGAGACGATCGACGGCTACCTCAACGCCGACATGATCGCCTCACCGAACCCCGGCTACTTCGTCTACGACTCCGACCCGACGCTGGAGCAGGTGTTCGCCGACTGGTTCTCCGCCAGGGGCGTCCCCACCGAACCGGCCGTCGAGTCCGACGGACGCAGCGACCAGGCGTCGTTCCGGAACGCCGGGATACCCGTCGGCGGCCTCTTCACCGGGGCGGGCGCGCAGATGTCCCAGGAGCAGGCAGCCAAGTGGGACGGTAGCGCGGGCGAGTCCTTCGACCCGTGCTATCACTCCGCCTGCGACGACATCTCGAACGTCAGCCAGGAGGCACTGGACCGCAACACGGACGCCTTCGCCCACGCCGTCTGGGAGCTGAGTACCTGAGGGGCCGCCTGCCCCGCCGTGCGAACCGAGCCCGGCCGCCGACCCCGGCCGGCCGGGCTCCCCGCTACCCGGCCGCAGAATCGGACCGCGGACCGGTCACACAGCCGGTTCGTCCCGGCACCCGGGGCTTCCGTGCTCCGCCCCGGGTGCCGGGCAGGCTGCGCCCAGCCCGCGGGAGAGAGAGGATGAAGGGGCGGGACACCGTCAGGCCCCGAGAGGCCGGCGGGGCCGGCACGGAGCCTGCAGGAGACCTCCGCACGGGAGGAGCAGCGCGAATATGGCCACCAACGGGTCACGGGCCCCTCCCGGCCCGGAGGACCGGGTCCGGTCCTCTCCCTCCGGCGGTCTGATGGACGTCCTGGCCGTCGCCGCCGTGGTGGTGGACGCCGACGGGCGGATCGTGCTGTGGAGCCCGCAGGCGGAGCAGTTGATGGGCTACAGCGCGGCGGAGGCGCTGGGCAGGTCGGCCGTGGGTCTGGTCCCGGACGAGTACCGTGAGCGGGCCCGTGGCCTGTTCGCCGAGATGATGGCGGAGCACACCGGCGCGTGGGCGGGAGTCTTCCCGGTGCTGCACAAGGACGGCGGGACCCGCCAGCTGGAGTTCCGCAACATGCGTCTGACGGACGACCGGGGCGCGTGCTACGCGCTGGGACTGGCCGCGGACCCGGGGACCTTGCAGCAGATGGAGCGCGAAGTGGCGCTGTCCACCCGTGTGGTGGCGCAGTCCCCCATCGGCATCGCCATCTTCGACGTCGACCTGCGCGCCGTCAGCGTCAATCCGGCACTGGGTGCCCTCAGCGGCCTCGCGCCGCACGAATGCCTGGGACGTGACGTTCCCGGAACGCTGCCGTTCCTCGAACCCGCAGCCACCGGGTCGGCGATGCGGGAGGTCCTGCGGACCGGGAAACCGCTGCGCGATCGGACGGTGACCGGTTTTCCGCCCGGCGATCCGGGCCAGGAGTACGCCTGGAGCGTCTCCTTCTTCCGCCTGGAGTCGGCCAACGGGGACGTACTGGGCCTGACCGCCGCGGTGCGGGACGTCACCGAGAGCCATCGTGCCGGGAACGAGGCGGCGCGGGCCCGGGAGCGGCTGACCACCGTCGCGGACGCCACCGCCCGCGTCGGCACCACGCTGGACCTGGAGCAGACCGCCCGCGAGCTCGCCGACGTCGTGGTCCCGCGGCTCGCCGACCTGGCAGCCGTCGACATTCTCGACGAGGTCCTGGACCACCGCGGCTCCGACCGCGCCCCTGCCGGGGGGCCTGCGGTCTTCCGGGCGCTGGCACTGGCCGAGGCCGACCCCACCGAGGCCGCACACGCCGCGGACCCGGTGGGCGGGGCGGCACGCTACGAGACCGAACGGCTGGTCACCCGCTGCGTCACCACCGCCTCCCCGGTACGCGTTCCCCGGGTTCGGGAGGCGGATCTGTCGCTGATCGCCCGCGACGGGGAGGCGGCTGCGCAACTCGCACGCGCCGGTCTGCACTCCTACCTCGCCGTCCCGCTGATCGCCCGCGGGACGGTGCTCGGCGCACTGGACCTCAAGCGCATCGGCAACCCGGAGCCGTTCGACGAGGACGACGTGGTGCTCGCACGCGAACTCGCCGGCCGGGCCGCCATCTCCATCGACAACGCCCGCTGGTACCAGCGGGAACGGGCCACCGCGCTCACCCTCCAGCGTGCGCTGCTGCCGCAACTTCCCGAGCCGCAGCCGGGTCTGGAGGTCGCCTGCCGCTACCAGCCGGCCGGAGCTGCCAGTGAGATCGGCGGCGACTGGTTCGACGTCCTCCCCCTGGCGGGCGGCAGGACGGCGCTGGTGGTCGGCGACGTGATGGGGAGCGGCGTCACGGCAGCCGCCACGATGGGCCAGCTCCGCACCACCATCCGGGCGCTCTCCGACCTCGACCTCGACCCCGACCGCATCCTGGGCAGCGTGGACCGCAGCAGTACCGGACTGGAACAGTCGATCGCCACCTGCGTGTACGCGGCGTACGACCCGGCCACGGGCGAATGCCGGGTGGCCACCGCGGGCCATCTCCCTCCGGTACTGGCCCGGCCCGGCCGACGGCCGCAGCTTCTCTGGCTGCCCACCGGCGCGCCGCTCGGCGTCGGCATCGTGCCGTTCCACACCACCGTCGTGAGGCTGCACCCCGGCGACGAACTCGTGCTGTACACCGACGGGCTGGTCGAGGTCCGGGGCCGCGACATCGACGAACGGCTGACCGAGCTGCTGGACCTCCTCGCCCCCGGAGCCGCGCTGGAGGAGACCTGCGACCGGCTGTTGACGGCTCTGCGCGATCCCGACCACCACGACGACATCGCCCTGCTCGTCGCCCGTGTCACGCCCGGCCCCCTCGCCGGGTGAACGCGTCCCGCGCCGACCGTCACCGGGTGGACGGCAGCTCTCCGTCGAACCAGTCCGCCATGGTGCGCGCGAAGGTGGCGGTCACATGGGCACCGTTGCGGTAGACAAGGGCGTTGCCGGCCACGGCCGGGCAGGTACCGTCCTGGCACAGCACCTCGGAGGGATCGACCAGCCGGGCGCCCGAGACGTCACCCGCCGCCTGACGGTTGACGGGTGCGAAGCTCAGACCGGTGCGTTCCGGAACGGCGCACTGCGTCAGGTCGCCCAGGTGCGCGGAGACGCAGGCGGGCACGTCCTCGGGCGGATGGGGGTTGTCCGCGAGCACCACGACCCGGGTGTCGGCTCCCTGCAACCGCTCCAGCGTGTCGGCATAGGCCGACCGGACGCTCCGGGCGCTCTCCTCCCGGCTCTGCCGCTCACCGTCGGAGACGGACCGTACCGTCGCCAGGTTTCCGGTCACCACCATCGCGGGCTTCTCGTCCCGTTCGATGCGCTC
Source organism: Streptomycetaceae bacterium MP113-05 (assembly GCA_000497405.1). Lineage (GTDB taxonomy): Bacteria > Actinomycetota > Actinomycetes > Streptomycetales > Streptomycetaceae > Streptomyces. The sequence goes on from KI547042.1 coordinate 188,016, forward strand.
CAGCGTCTGCTCACGCCATTCCGCGCATTCGGTGTACTCCCGTTTGAGTGCGGTGTTCCAGATGGGCAGATCGGCAGGTGTGCAGCCCGACTTGGTGAGCACGACCAGGCGCCACTTCCGTTTCTCGGCGACGCGGTCCAGCGCCGGCGCGTACTGCATGGCGTGCGAGTCGCCGTAGAGCACGACGGTGGTGTCGGAGGACGGATCGCCGTAGACGCATGCGGGCGACCGGGTGTCGCGTTGGGACACCAGGCAGCCGTCCCGGTGCACCCGGCCCCGGTCCTCGGTGGCCTTCTCCGGGAGCGGACGCAGTGCGTCCGCCGTCCGCTGCGGGGCGCCACCCGCGAGCAGCGCCCGCGCTCCCGTGATCTCGCTCTTCTCTGCCAGCGGAACGCGCGGCAGGTTGTTCCAGGACATTCCCGCGGCGAGCACGGCCAGGGCCGTGCACCCGACACCCAGGGCCAGGCTCCGGCCATTCGAGGCGACCGCCGGCGCGCGGCGGAAGTATTCCTCCACCAAGCGGTGGCTCAGCGCCGCTGGAATCAGCGAGAGCAGCACCACGAGCAGGAGCAGCGAGGTGGGCAGGCCGGAGAAGAACGCGGTGGCGAAGACGATGGCCGGCCAGTGCCAGAGGTACCACGAATAGGACACCCGGCCGACATAGCGGACGGGGGGAAGTTCCAGCACCCGTGCGACGGGATGGGTGCCGGCGGTGCCGGCGGCGATGAGGGCGACGGTGCCGAGCACCGGGAGCAGCACGGCCAGGCCGGGGAACGGTGTCGTGTCGTCGTATCCCGCGACGGCCACGAGCAGGGCTGCGAGACCGCCGCAGGCGAGGGTGGCCGGGGCCCGGCGCGGCAGGGCCTTCAGACGCTCGGCCGGCACCAGAGCCAGCAGTCCGCCCGCGGCCAGTTCCCAGCCGCGCGTCAGGGTGGAGAAGTACGCGGCACCCGCCTCGGTGAACGTCAGGACGACGGAGTAGCCGAGCGAGACGGCCGCGACGAGGCCGAGGACGACGGCCAGCCGGCCGCGCCCCGCCCTGCGCCTGTTGCCGATCCCGCAGGCCAGAAGCAGGAGCAGCGGCCAGACCAGGTAGAACTGTTCCTCCACCGAGAGGGACCAGAAGTGCTGGACGGGACTGGCCGCAGCGCCCACCGCGGAGTAGTCCACCGCCTGGGCGGCCTGCTGCCAGTTGACCGAGTAGAGCGCGGAGGCGATGACGTCCTCGAAGACCTGCTGACGCTCGACCGGCGAGAAGAGCAGCCACGCCGCGAGCGTCACACAGAGCAGCACCAGACATGCCAGCGGGAGCAGCCGCCGCATTCGCCGGGCGTAGAACCGGGTCAGCGAGATACCGCCGGTCTGCTGGAGCTCCCGGAGCAGCAGACCGGTGATCAGGTATCCGGACACCACGAAGAACACGTCGACACCCACGTATCCCCCGCCGAAGCTGGCCGCGCCCGCGTGGTACGCCAGCACCACGCAGACGGCGACGGCCCGGAGTCCCTCCACGTCGCCCCGGAACCGGTGCTCGCGAGGCGGCGCGACAGCGCCACCCCGCGTCCGCGGTACGACGCGTTCCGCCACCGCCGTACCGCTTGCCCCCAGGTTGCCGCCTCGCCTCGCCATACCCGCCCATCTGCCGCAGTCGTGTCCCGAACGGTCCTCGACCGTCACGGGACGGACGCACCAGAATAGATCACGAACCGATAACTCCGCCACGGGAGGGCGGCCACCGCCAACACACGGATCCGTGGCCCCGCGGAGAGCGGTGGCATACCCGGCGGTACGGACGAGACGGACCACGGCGGGTTCACGGCCGGGCGGAGCCGCCGCGCCGGGGAAACGGACGGGTCCGCGGGAGATGCCCGGTGGGGCACCCCGCGCGGACCCGGGGAGCTGCTGCTACGGCGGTCAGCTCGCCGGTCCTGAACCTTCCCCGTCGGCGTCCTCGCCGTCGGAGTCGGCGTCCTTCTCCAGGCCCAACTGCTCCACCAACCACTTGTCGAACTCGATGGAGGCGCGCACCCAGCTCACGACGCTGGACACGAAGTGCTCCAGTGAGACGCCGGTGCCGATCAGCATCTGCGCCTCACCGATGAGGCGGACGGTGCCGTCGTCGTGGGTGTGGCTGTAGACCTTGGGCCACAGGGTGCGGCGGTTCCAGTCGTCGATCGACTCGAGGACGGAGCCCTTCTTCTCGATGTCGTGCGGACGGTCGTAGAACGTGCGCACCGAGAAGACCTGCTGCTCCGCCTCGCCGCGGAACATGAAGTACGTGCGGAATTCCTCCCACGGCGCGGCCAGGTCGCCCTCGTCGTCGACGACGTACTTCAGCTCCATCTGGTCAAGGAGCTGCTTGACCATGTCCTGGTCGGGGACGACGGGCCCGGTGGGACCGGTCTCCTGCGGGTCGGGCTGCTTGCCCCCGAAGTTCGGAATCGAGGACGGGTCGATGCTCACCGTGGATGTCCCTTCGTATGGAATACGGCCATCCTCCCCCATGACCGGCCGGGGAACGCAACCGAAGGCCCCGGCCCGTCCGGGTGGTCCGTACCGGCCGCGGGCGGTACGCGGTGCCGGGGACCGGACCGCTCAGCCGCGGACGGTCGCTACCGACAGGCCGTCGCCGTCCGCGGCCCCCTCGACCCGCACCGTGTCGCCGTCCAGCACCTGACCGGCCAGGATCTCCCTCGCCAGCTGGTCGCCGATCGCCGTCTGCACCAGCCTGCGCAGCGGCCGGGCCCCGTACGCAGGGTCGTCGCCCTCCGCCGCCAGCCAGGCCAGGGCCTCCGGCGTGACGTCCAGGGTGAGCCGCCGGTCGGCGAGCCTCCGCTGCAGGGCCCCGATCTGCAGCTCGGCGATCCGGGCCAGCTCCTCACCGCTCAGCGCGGAGAACACGACCACGTCGTCCAGCCGGTTGAGGAACTCCGGGCGGAAGGCCGCTCGCACCGCCCCCATCACCTTCTCCCGCTTGACCTCGGGCTTCTCCAGAGGATCGATCAGGTGCTGGCTGCCGAGGTTGGAGGTGAGGATGAGGATGGTGTTGCGGAAGTCGACCGTCCGGCCCTGCCCGTCGGTGAGCCGCCCGTCGTCGAGCACCTGCAGCAGGATGTCGAACGCCTCGTGGTGCGCCTTCTCCACCTCGTCCAGCAGCACCACGCTGTACGGCCGTCGCCGCACCGCCTCGGTGAGCTGACCGCCCTCCTCATAGCCGACGTAGCCGGGCGGGGCGCCGACCAGCCGGGCCACCGCGTGCTTCTCGCTGTACTCGCTCATGTCGATGCGGACCATCGCCCGCTCGTCGTCGAAGAGGAAGTCCGCGAGGGCCTTGGCCAGCTCGGTCTTGCCGACGCCGGTCGGACCGAGGAAGAGGAAGGAGCCGGTGGGCCGGTCGGGGTCGGCGACCCCCGCCCGGGAGCGGCGCACCGCGTCGGAGACCGCGCGCACCGCATCGGCCTGGCCGATCAGGCGCCGGCCCAGCTCGTCCTCCATGCGCAGCAGCTTCTGCGTCTCGCCCTCCAGCAGCCGCCCGGCCGGGATACCGGTCCAGGAGGAGACGACGTCGGCGATGTCGTCCGGCCCGACCTCGTCCTTGACCATGCTGTCCTTGCCCGCCGCCTCCTTGCCGGCGGCCTCCTCGGCCTCGCTCGCCTCCTCCAGCTCCCGCTCCAGGGCGGGGATGTCGCCGTACAGCAGCTGGGACGCCGCTTCGAAGTCGCCGTCACGCTGAGCGCGCTCGGCCCGACCGCGCGCCTCGTCCAAGCGCTCCTTCAGCTCCCCGACCCGGTTGAGGCCCTGCTTCTCCTTCTCCCATCGGGCGGTGAGTCCGCGCAGCTCCTCCTCCCGGTCGGCCAATTCGCGGCGCAGCCGCTCCAGCCGCTGCACCGAACCCGGATCGTCCTCACCCGCGAGTGCGAGTTCCTCCATCCGCAACCGGTCCACGGCCCGCTGCAGCTCGTCGATCTCCACCGGGGAGGAGTCGATCTCCATGCGCAGCCGGGAAGCGGACTCGTCGACCAGGTCGATGGCCTTGTCGGGCAGGAAACGGGAGGTGATGTAGCGGTCGGAGAGGGCGGCGGCGGCGACCAGCGCGCCGTCCGCGATCTGCACCTTGTGGTGCGCCTCGTACCGGCCCTTGAGCCCGCGCAGGATCGCGATGGTGTCCTCGACGGTGGGCTCGGCGACCAGTACCTGCTGGAAGCGACGCTCCAGGGCGGCGTCCTTCTCGATCCGCTCCCGGTACTCGTCCAGCGTGGTCGCGCCGACCATCCGCAGCTCGCCGCGGGCCAGCATGGGCTTGAGCATGTTGCCCGCGTCCATCGCGGAGTCCCCGCCCGCGCCGGCGCCGACGACGGTGTGCAGCTCGTCGATGAAGGTGATGATCTGGCCGTCGCTGGACTTGATCTCCGCCAGGACGGTCTTCAGCCGCTCCTCGAACTCGCCGCGGTACTTCGCGCCGGCCACCATCGCGCCGAGGTCGAGGGCCACGAGGCGCTTGTTCCTCAGCGACTCCGGCACGTCGCCCTTCACGACGCGCTGGGCGAGACCCTCCACGACGGCCGTCTTGCCGACGCCGGGCTCACCGATCAGCACCGGGTTGTTCTTGGTACGCCGCGAGAGCACCTGCACCACGCGGCGGATCTCCTGGTCCCGGCCGATCACGGGGTCCAGCCGGCCCTCGCGCGCGGCGGCGGTGAGGTCGGTACCGAACTTCTCCAGCGCCTTGTACGTGCCCTCGGGGTCCGGGTTGGTGACCCGTTGGCCGCCGCGGACCTCCTCGAACGCCTTGAGCAGCTTCCTGTCGGTGGCGCCCTGCTCCGTGAGCACGTCGCCGGCGCGTCCACCGCGGGCGGCGACGCCGATCAGAAGGTGCTCGGTGGAGACGTAGGCGTCTCCCAGCTCCTTGGCCCGCTTCCCGGCGTCCGCGATGACCGCGAGCAGCGCACGGTCGGGCTGCGGCCGGGAGACGGTCGAGCCCTGAACGCGCGGCAGGGCCGCCAGTTCGCGCTCGGCACCGGCACGGAGGGCGGCCTGGTCGGCGTCGACCGCAGAGACCAGGTCCTGGATGTTCTCGTTGTCCTCGCCCTCGAGGAGGGCGAGCAGTAGATGGGCCGGGGTGATATCGGGATGCCCGTCGGTCACGGCCCGGTCGCTGGCCGTGCTGATCGCGTCCCGGCTCCTGTTGGTCAGCTCGGCTTCCACGCTCGTCCCTGCCTCCTTCTTCTCGCGAACGTCCGGTGCCCGGCGCCCGGCGGCCCCGCAGTGAGGCCCGGGCCGCCGGTGACGGGTACCCGTCACCGGCCCCGTCCCATCCTGCAGTGTCCAACATACAACAAGTTGAGCCTTCCCCACTCAACTATGGGGTTGCCCTCGCACGCATCGACGTGGCGCGCTCCGGGCCGGACCTGGCGTTACCGTCGGGGCATGGCCGTCCAGCACGACGTGGAATTCCTCGCCTTCTGGCGTGAGCACCACTACTCCACCCTCACCACCCTCCGCCCCGACGGCACGCCGCACGTGGTGCCGGTCAGCGTCACGTACGACCCGGCCGCACGGACCGCCCGGGTCATGGCACGGAGGGGCAGCCGGAAGGTGCGGAACGTCCTGGCGGCAGGGCCGGAGGGCACCCGGGTCGCGCTCTGCCAGGTGGACCGGGGGCGCTGGGCCACCCTCGAGGGCCGCGCCGTGATCCGGACCGACCCGGGGGCGGTCACCGACGCTGAGGACCGGTACGCGACGCGCTACGGCCGACGACCGGTGCCGAACCCCGAGCGAGTGGTGATCGAGGTCGCCGTCGACCGCACCATGGGACGTCTCTGACCCGTCCCGGCACCCCCGTCGTCCGCTACCCGGCGCACCCGATCCCGCAGAGCGACGAGGCAAGACGATTTCCAGCCATCCCCGCAAAGCCCTGTCGGCACCCCCGAGAGCATCCGACGCCGAGGACTCACCCCGTCGAGGCGTGACGCACACCCGTACGAATCGACGCAGACACCGCCGCATTCCGGGGTGCGGGGCGACGGCACAACCATCTGATCGTCCGCTTGTCCAGAGGTTGGAGCTGTGCGAACGGCCACGCTCCGTCGATTCTTTGGGCCGGATCATGCCTGGCTGAGTTTCGCCGTACCGCCATAGCGTGCGGCCCGGATGCGAGGAGATCCCGCGCATCCGGTACCGGGAGGAGCGCACCGTGCGCCGATTCAGACGAATAACCCCATCCGCCCGTAACCGCATCATCGGCGTCGCCGCAGTCGCCGGAGCCCTCGCCCTCGCGCCCGTCTCCGCCCCCACCGGCGCCGCGGCCGACTCCACCGGCTCGGCGACCTCCGCGTCGGCCGCGTCGGCCGGCGAGAAGTGCTTCGACGCCGCCGAAGGCCACGGCAACGCACCCGCCATGGCCCGCGTGCTCCGCCCGCACGGCAACGACCACGCGGCCGACGAGCCCAACGCGGTGAGCGCGAAGAAGGCCGCCGCCATGGAACGCGCGCTGGACCGCAAGCTCGACAGGATGCGCGCGGACGGACAGCTCGCCAAGAAGAAGCCGGGCAAGAACGGCCAGCTCGCGCCGGTCACCATCCCCGTGTACTTCCACGTCGTCCACGACGGCACCACCGGCAAGCTCGGCGCCGGCGCCATCCAGGCCCAGATGGACGTCCTCAACGACGCCTACGGCGGCTCCGGCTCGGGCAACACCGCGTCGCCCTACAGCTTCGAGCTGGTAGACACGACCTACACGGACAACGCCAACTGGTACAACGGCATCCAGCCCGACAGTGCCGCAGAGGCGAACATGAAGTCCAGCCTCCGCCAGGGTGGCGCGAACGCGCTGAACTTCTACACCGCCGACCTCGGCGGCGGCCTGCTCGGCTGGGCGACCTTCCCGACGTCGTACCAGAGCCAGCCGGAGATGGACGGCGTCGTCGTGCTCGACGAGTCGCTGCCCGGCGGTTCGGCCACCAACTACGACGAGGGCGACACCGGCACCCACGAGGTCGGCCACTGGATGGGTCTCTACCACACCTTCCAGGGTGGCTGCGGCGGACAGGGCGACTACGTCTCCGACACCGCCGCCGAGGCGAGCCCCGCGTTCGCGTGCCCGACCGGCCGCGACACCTGCAGCGGCGGGGGCGTGGACCCGATCCACAACTTCATGGACTACACGTACGACGCCTGCATGACCCTCTTCACCCAGGGCCAGGTGGACCGGATGAACCAGTTCTGGACCGCCTACCGCGCCTGACGGCCGGACCGGGGGCCGCACGTCCCCCCGAGGTCACCAGGGCCCGCGCCGACCACGGCGCGGGCCCGCCCGCGCGGGAGGACTTCAGGTGACCTGCACGTGGCCTGGGGAAAGCACCGGAAGGAAAGTTGAACGCGTGACAACTTCGTTGCACGGCGGACGACTTGACCACTCCGCGTGGCCCTACCTGCGGGTACCGCCACCGGGGACGGCTCCGCCGATCACAGTTCGTCCACACGTTCCACTTCCGTTGCCTCCTCGCACTGCACCTGGGACTGTTCACGGCATACGCTGACCTCGACCCGCCCGGCGCTCTGCTCGCGCGCCGTGGTGCTCGCCCGACCAACGAGCCACACCACCGGTTCGCCATCCGAGCAGCAGGGGGCCGACTTGGGTACCAACATGATGTCAGTGTTCGGCATCTCCGCGGAGGAAGAAGAGATATACCGGCACTTCCTCCGCCATCCCGGCACCCCCGCGGACGATCTTCACCTGAAGATGCACATCGGCGCGTCCGCCGCACAGCGCTCACTGGAACGACTCCGCGACTTCGGTTTGCTGCGCGACAGCGGCGAGCGCCGCGCGTACACGCCGACCAACCCTGACATCGCCATGGCCCGCCTGATGGACCGCCGCCTGCACGAACTGCACGAAGAGATCATGCGGGTCACGCAGTCACGCTACGTCATCGATGCTCTACGCGCGGAGATGGGCGCCCGTACTCCGGCCCCCCAGGGCGTGGAGCAGCTGACCGACCTGCCGCAGATCCGCAGCCGGATCGACGACCTGGCGTTCTTCGCCCGCGAGGAGATCCTGTCGGTCGAGCCGTACACCGAACTCACGCCCGCCAACATCGACCACGCACGCCCGCTCGACATGCGGTGCCTCAGACGCGGCGTCCGGATCCGGAACGTGGTGCTGCGCAAGGCGACGACCCACCCGCCGACCGTCGCGTACCTGCGGGAGCTGGCCCACAAGGGCGCCCAGATACGCGTCGCCGACGACGCGTCGGAACGCATCCTGGTCTACGACCGGCGGGTGGCACTGGTGCCCGTCGACCCCGGCGACACCTCCCGAGGGGCGCTGCTGGCCCACGAGAGCGGCCTGGTGTGCAACATCATCGCCCTCTTCGAGAAGATCTGGGACCAGGCCGAGGACCTGCTCACCGCGATCTCCGAACCGGACGGCACGCCGACGCTCAGCGAGATGGAACGCCGGGTACTGGGCTCGATGGTCTCGGTCGGCAAGGACGAGGCGGGCGCGCGCGAACTGGGGGTCTCGGTACGCACCTACCGCCGCCACGTGGCCGACCTGATGCGGGTGCTGGGCGCCGCGAGCCGGGCGCAGGCGGCGCTGCTCGCCCGTGAACACGGCTGGGTGTGAGCCGCCCCGGCGTGCGGGCCGGGCGAAGGGCCGGCCCCCGCCCGGCCGCTCGCCGCGCAGGTCAGCCGGCGGCGGACCAGCCGCGCATGGCCGGGTCCGCCATCACCTCCTCCACCTCGGCGCGAACGGCGTCGGAGCCCTCGGTGCTGCCGAGCATCACGTGCAGCACCACCCGGTCCCGTTCCACCTCCGGCAGGCAACTCCAGTAAGGCGGTAGCAGTCCCAGCAGCCGGATCACGGTCGTCTCGCCGCCGGGAGCACACTGCTCCCGGCGCTCCACGACGATGTCGGTGTAGGCACAACTGCGGACCGTACTGCTCTCGGCCCTGGTCACACTGGTCATCGGCACGTTTCCCCCTCCGGAACGTCCAGAATGTCTCTCGCGCCGGCGCACAGGGCCGCGATGCCCGTGGGCAGCGCGACGCGCACGTCCGGCGCGAACTCCGGTGCGTGATTGGCCGGTACACCGCGCGCTTCGCCACGCATGCCGTACGCACCGCCGGCCTGCGCTCGCGCGGCAGCCCGCCATGTGCGGGCCCCGGTCACCCCCAGCATCCAGTACGCGGTACGCACGGCATCGCCGCCGTGTACGTCCGCGCCCGCGGCCCCGAACCAGGCGAAGTCCTCGGCCGCGGTTCCAGCCTGCCACGGGAGCACCCGCTCCGTACCCAACAGGCGCTCATGACTGCCGCGCACGGCGGCAGTCAGGGCCGCGTCGGGCTCCAGGACGGGTGAGCGCGCGGAGACGGAGAACAGCGGGTCACGGGGGCAGCCGCCCGCCGCGCACTCCCCCCGCACGATCCGCTCGACGGCCGCCTCCATCCGGGCCAGCGCGCCGGGGGAGAAGGCGCGCAGCCCGATCGAGAGTTCCGCCGACTCCGGGACGACGTTGGCCCGTTCACCCGCATGCAGCGCGCCGACGGTCAGCACGGCGTGCTCGGACGGTGCCGTCTCCCGGGACACCACGGTCTGCAGCCGCAGCACCGCGGCGGCGGCCGTGACCACCGGGTCGACCGTCAGCTGCGGCGCGCCCCCGTGCCCGCCGCGGCCGTGCACCCGG
>KI547042.1:197711-207658 GCA_000497405.1 Streptomycetaceae bacterium MP113-05
GGCAGCGCGTCCAGTTCGGCGCGCAGCAGAACCGTGGGACCCGCCGGACGGCCGGCCCCCGTGTCCGGGCCGGAGCGCAGCACACCGACCACGCCGTGACCGCCCACACCCCGCGTCACGGAGCAGCCCGCCTGTTCCAGCGCGGCGGCGAACAGGTCCGCGGTGCGCGACTCGGCACCGGACAGTTCGGGGTGGGTGTGCAGGTCGAGGTACAGCTCCAGGGCGGGGCGCAGGACTTCGGCGGGCACGGCCGGGCCCGGCGCTGTGCGCCCCGGCTCCGCGCCCGCCGGGTCCGCGACCGCCGCCGTGGCCATCAGCGCCTCCTTCGGGTACGCGTTCCGAGCGTGCGCCACGCATGGCGCATATGCCCGGCAGTCCGCTGACACCGGATGTCAGCGGACTGACAGCGGAAACCGTGGGCATCTGCCAGTGGCTCCGGGTCCAATGGTGTCAACGCCGGGGCGCGCAGCCGGAACCACCGGCCGCCGGCGCGACTTGAGGAGACACCATGGCTGAGAAGACGCAGCTCGCCACGCTCGCCGACGAGATCCTGGAGCTCGAGTCGGAGACCTTCGAGATCTCGGACTACTCCGACGCGGCCGAGGTCGTCCTCGCCGGTTCCACCTCTTGCTCGTCGACCTCGACCTGCTCCAGCACCACCAGCACCACCTCCTGCAGCGCCTGATCCGGTTCGCACCGGATCCGGGTACCCCGGCGGCCCGCTCCCGTACCGATTGTCTCGGTACGGGAGCGGGTCGCCGCTGTGTGTCCCCGCGGCGCCGGCCCGCACCCACGGCGAGCCGGGGCGCGGGCCTGGGGTCCGCCCGACGGATGGCGGCACGTGAACTCCCCTCGACGGGTCACGGGAACGGATGCGGGACTCGCTTCACGGCGTCCTCCGGCAGATCGTCGGTACGTCTGCCGGCGTTTCTCAGCCCCGTGAGCAGCCGCGGCGTGCGCAGCACCCGCTGCCGGTTCCAGCCGAAGTCGAGCGGCAGCAGCCCGGGCACGGTCGCGCTGACCGTGTGCAGGCCCATCCGCCGCTGCTCCGGAGCGGTCTGGTCGACCGCGATGACGTCGTGTCCGGCCCGGGCCAGGGCGTCGACGAGCAGCCGCAGATCGTCCACCAGGTCACCGGTGCGGGGCCGTTCGGCGTGCCAACCGTCGAAGACCTCGCGCAGACCGGCCTTTCCTGCCGGTTCGAGGAATTCCCGTGAGTGGTGCGCCATGGCAGGCAGGCCGTGCAGCTGGGCATGGTCCTTCAGGTGCAGGACTTTGTCGAAGTCCGCTGCCATGGCCTCCAGTTCGCCCTGGCGTTCGGTCACCTGATACGGCAGGTGCGGGATGTAGGTGAGTACCTCCGAGAGCGCGGAGAAGACGGTGTCCTCCGGGTCGAACCCGGCCGCCGCGCCGAAGGACAGCGTGCCCGGACCGCCGTCGCGGCGCACCGCGAGACCTGTGACGACGGGCACCGGCAGGTCCATCCGGGTGTCGTAGGCGCGCACGTCATAGCCGTGCATGCCGGCCCGGTCGATGAGGGACCGCACGGTGGTGCCGGTGCAGGTACTCAGGTCGATCTCGGTGAGCGGCGCGCGGGTGTGCCAGGCCAGCAGGAACGCGTCCCGCTCGATCAGCTCCAGCAGCGCGAAGAGCATGGCCTCCGCCGGACTGCCACCGGTGGCGCAGCCGTTGGAGCACTCGAAGACGAAGTTGTCCGCGGCGACACCGGCGCTGTAGTGCACCAGACGGGCCGGCACCAGGATCGGCCGGTCGTCGCGCAGCGAGTGGCCCCACAGCCACGGAATCTCCCGTCCCGGGTCGAACGGGTCGACCATCGGGTCGGTGGCGTACGTCTCCGGGGCGTAGAACCCGCAGTCCTCGGGGTCCAGTACCGACTCCCCTGCCTCCGTCAGGGCGTCGAAGGACGCGACGACCGGGCGTTCGGGGCGACGGCGGTGGGTGCCGGCGTACCGCTCGAGGCCCTCCAGGTACGTCAGCAGGCGGCTGGTGGTGTAGCGGCTCGCCTGGCCGCTGAACGTGACGTCGTTGAGCCCGGCGTAGCCGCGAACGAAGACGCTGCCCGCGACGGGCGCGGTGGTGGTGGAGGCGGGGTTGATCCAGGTACCGGAACCGAGCGCGCCGCACACCGGATTGGCGAGGGCGTCCCCGGGCAGCGGGAAGGACTCCAGGGGCTGCAGGCGGTAGCCGTCGGGGTCGGGCTTCGGGGCGGGGTCGAGGGGGATGCGGCCCGCCTGCGGAGTGTCCGGCACGGGCTGCACACAGTGCGGGCACAGCGATTCGGGCAGCATCGGGAAGGTCGCCAGTGCGAGGGTGGCCAGGTCGACGCGGGTGACCAGCGGCAGGCCAGCCGCGTTGTCGTACGCCGGCAGGGCGGTCGGGCGCAGCCCGGCGACCTCGCCGTGCGCAGCTGCGTTCTCGTCGTGCGCCGGGCCAAAGGCCGCTGTCCATGCGGCGCGTACGGCGTCCACCGCGAAGGGCGTGAGCAGCGGCCACTCCTCGGCACCGTGCGGCGTGCCCCTGCCCTCCAGTGCCTCACGTTCGGAGCGGCTGCGGAGCCGCTGCCAGCGCATGCCGAGGCACCGCCCGCAGCCGGTCCCGTCCTCGGATCGGCCCCAGGGCCCGATCAGCACCGCGCGGGCGGTGAGGTGCACCGTCGCGTGCGGGCGCACCGCCGCGTACGGGTCGACGGCGGCGTCACCGAGCACGTCGGCGGCACCGAGCGGCACCACGAGTGGCTGCGCCCCCGTGTCGGCGGCGCAGGCGGGGAACTGCACGAACCGCGGGTCCAGTTCGCGCTGCAGGTGGGCGCGGGCGGACTCCAGGGGACGCGGTCCGGCTGCGGCGGCGTCCGCGGGCCGCCGGGCGGTGGGTGTCGTGGTCATGCGCGGTCGCTCCAACGGAAGGTACGCAGGGCGATCAGGCCGAAGACGACGGTGAAGCCGGTGAGGCCCGCGCACGCCAGGGCGACGTCCAGGGTGCTGCCGTCGCCGACCAGCGCGATGGAGACGCCTTCGTTGAACCAGCGGAGCGGCAGCACGCGCGAGCCGGTCTGGATCCACTCCGGCATCGCGTCGATCGGGAAGAACGCCCCGGAGAGGAACGCCATCGGCACCATGATGCAGTTGGCGATCGCGGCCACCGCCTCCGGCGTCTTCCCGTACGTACCGACGATCACCCCGAGGGCGAGGAACGCGGTGACGCCGAGGATCAGGACCGGGATGATCAGCAGCACCCGGCCGTCCACCTGCAGGCCGAACGCGGGCAGCATCGCCACGCCGACGAACAGCACGGTCTGCGCCACGCCGACGGCCAGCGCCAGCACGTACCGGGAGGCCAGCACGGTGGGCAGGCGGGTCGGCGTCATGCGGATGAGCCGGAGCAGGTCGTCGCGCCGCCACTGCATCAGCACGAAACCGATCCAGAACACCGCGGAGTTGGCGACGCCCCAGGCCAGCACGCCGGGGGCGATGTAGCTGATGTAGGGCTTGCCGCTCTGGTCGACGTCCTGGCCGGAGAAGATCAGTCCGAAGACGACGAGGAAGAGCAGCGGGAAGGCGAAGGAGAAGAAGAGGGTGGTCTTGTCGCGCGTGTAGGCCCGGAAACCGGCCTGGGTCAGCGCCGCGTACGCACTCATGGGCGTTGCTCCGTGTGGTGAAGGTGCGGTGGGGTGGGGGTCGCGAGAGGCGCGGTCAGCGGTCGCCGGAGGCGGTGAGCTGCAGGTAGACGTCCTCCAGACTGGGTGTGCGGGTACGGACGCCCTGCAGGCCGGCGACGGCGTCGACGGCGCTCAGCACCGGTCCGGGGTCGGTGGTCTCCAGCACCACCACGTCGCCGTCCACCTGGACGTCGAAGACGCCGGGGATCTGACGGGCACGGGCCTCGGTGAGGCGTTCGGCGGGCACGAGCAGTCGCGTGTTGCCGCTGCCGGCGGCGACCAGCTTGGCGGGCGTGTCCAGAGCGGTGACGCATCCGTCCACGATGATCGCGACGCGGTCGCACAGGGTCTCGGCCTCGTCGAGGTGGTGCGTGGTGTACACGATGGTGCGGCCCTCGCCCTTGAGCTTCCGCAGCACCTGCCACAGGTCACGGCGGGCCTGCGGGTCCAGGGCGGCGGTCGGCTCGTCGAGGAAGATCAGTTCCGGCTCGTGGACCAGCGCGGAGGCGATGGCGAGGCGCTGCCGCTGCCCGCCGGAGAGCCCCTCGACCTGGGTGTCGCCGTGCTCGGTGAGGCCGACCACGCCGAGTGTGCGCTCCGCCGCGTCGCGGGGGGCGCCGTACAGTGCGGCGACGGTCCGCAGGTGTTCGCGGGCGGTGAGCCGCACGAAGAACGCCGACGCCTGGGTCTGCAGGCCGATGCGCGGCAGCAGCGCCAGGTTGCGCGGCCAGGGCGGGCAGCCGAGGACGGCGACCGTGCCCGAGTCGGCCTCCCGCAGGCCCTCCATGATCTCCACCAGGGTGGTCTTGCCCGCACCGTTGGGCCCCAGCAGTCCGAAGAACTCGCCGCGCCGGACGGCGAAGGACACGCCGTCGACGGCACGGGTGTCGCCGTAGTGCTTGTGCACGTCGGTGAGTTCGACGGCGACGGCTTCCTCGACGGGCACCGGGTCCGTCGCGGCGGCCGGGCCGGGCGCGGTCTCCGCGGCGGCGTCGGGAGGCGTGGGAGTGCTGGACACGTGGTTCTCCTTCACGGGTGGAACAGCTGGACGACGAGCAGGGCGGCGAGGACCACCAGCCCGGCGACCACCGCGGTGGAGCCGAGCCCGTAGGCGGTGTACGCGAGACGGGCGCGGCGCGGGTACCGCTTCGCCGCGGGGTCGCGGCGCAGTGCGAGTTGCAGGTAGGTGCGGCTGGAGTCGGCCAGTGCGGTGGCGCCGACGGCCTGGGCGACGATCTTGTATCCGTCCAGCGGCGGCAGCGGCAGCAGCATGGCGAGCGCCTGCACGCTGCCGATGAGCAGCAGTCCGGCGAGTCCGTCCCGGGTGACGTCGTCGACGGGGGCGAAGAGCCAGAGCGCGCCGAACGGCAGCAGGAACAGCAGGTTCGTCACGGCGCCGGCGACCGCGGTGTAGATCCGGCCCCGCCGGCGGGGCAGGAAGAGGTAGTTCTGCACGCTGCAGTACATGATCGGCACCGGTTTCCAGCGCAGGCCGATCTCGCCGACCGTGCCGCCGAAGCGCACCGCGACCACGCCGTGCGCCAGTTCGTGCAGGGCGGTGGAGAGCCACATCAGCAGGGCGGCGCCGGTGATCAGCATCGGGTTCGCGAAGGTGGCGGCGGCGCCGGCGGCCACCTCGTCCCCGCGCAGCACCAGCACCGTCTCCAGCGCGAGCACCGCCGCCAGCAGCGGCAGCAGGCACACCGGGTGCAGCAGGAAGCCGACGGCGCGGTGCAGCCGGCGGGCGGTGGCGTCGGCGTCGGCGACCATCCGCAGGGTGCCGGGCGACGCCTCCCGGGCCGGCGCGTCACCCTCGGCTGCGACGGGGCTCCCTGCCAGGAGACCGCGACTGCCCAGCACGGCCAGCAGCTGGTTCCAGTTGCCGTCGCCCAGCCGGCGCCCGTACCGCTCCGCGTACGCACGTCCCAGGTCGCCCAGCGAACGGCTGCCGTCCATCCGGGAGATCAGGTAGTGCTCCTTGGGACCGACCTCGAACGACCGCCCGTCCTCGGTGTTCTTGATCAGGTGCACGTACCGCTCCCCGTGCAGCACGGCATCGCTGAGCAGCACCCGGGACCGCAGCTCCGGGCGGTACTCGGCGGGGGGTGCGGTGCGCGCGTCGGGCGTGCCGGCTCGTTCGGCGGGGGCGGTCACGTCACGGCCCCGGGATCGCCCTCCCGCAGCACGCGGCACAGCACGTGGGAGAGGTAGGCCTCGTCCCGGATGGTCACGTGCAACCGGTTGTTGGTCATGTGCATGTAGGGGGAGAGCAGGACCTTCAACGCCCCCTCCGGGTCGCTGATGCGCTTCTCGCGCGCGCCCTTGTCGAAGCCGAACACGAGCTCCCCGTCGGCCGCCAGCCTGCACACGCGCTCGCGGAGTTCGCGGCAGTGCGCGGCCCAGCCGGCGAGGAAGTCGGGCAGCTTCTCGTCCTCCCCTGCCGCCAGGGCCGTCCGGATGGCGTCGAACATCCGCGACAGGGGCGGAGCCGTGGAGGCGTAGTTGTTCTCGTACTCCTTGTCACCGATGAAGCCGGTGCCCGGGAACGCCTTGTGCCAGAAGTGGTAGTAGTCGTCCAGGAAGTCCGCCAGGTCCTCGCGTTCCGGCAGGAAGCAGGCGGCCATCACCATCATCAGCTGCGCCGAGGTGCCGAGCAACACCGTGCGCAGGTGCAGGTTCTTGCTGCGGAAGGCGTCCAGGACCAGCTCGCTGGAGTAGCGGAAGTGCCACTCGGCCAGCTCGATCCCGGCCGGGCCGCCGTACTTGGCGTACTCCGGGTTGTACGGCATGGCGTGCCGCGAGTTGTTGGGCCGCAGGTTCATCCGGCCCTCGGCGTCGGTGTACGGGTTGCGCTCGGCGTCGGGGAACTCGATGTCGAACAGCGCGTTGTAGAACTCGTTGAGGAAGCCGGTGTCGACCTCGTACAGCGCCGGACGTTCGGCGAGGAACGCGTCGACGGCCTCCTCGGTGCGACGGCGCACCTCCGGCTCGGCCTCGGGGGAGGCCGGCCGGACCCGCAGCCGCACGTGCGGACCTTCGAGCCAGTAGTTGATGAAGAACCAGTTGGCGAGCAGCCCGTCAGCGTCGAGTTCCCGCATCAGGGGGCGCACGCACTGGAGCAGCAGCGGCCGGGGGTTGGCCGCATAGAAGACATGAGTGGCCTGCCAGGCACCCCGGCTCTCGGGAACGGCGGGGGAGGCCTGGGCTGAGGCGGCCTGGGCGGGGGCGTCGGCGGTCACGGGCGGGTCCTTTCCGGTGCGGCGGGCGTGGTGGCGGGCGGCGCGACGGCGGGAGCCGTCTCCAGCGCCATCTCGGCGACGTGCCGGCCACGGCCGGAGACGGTGTGCAGGTCGTCCTGATCCGGCAGCGCCTCCCGGAAGACCACACGGGCCTCCGCGGTGCGCAGCAGCGCCTCGAAGGCCACCAGCGACAGGTGGCTGTCGAAGTCGAGGTACTGCGGCTTGGCGCTGGTGGCACCGCGTCCACCGCCGTCGGAGACGGTGGCGAACACCCGGTCGGGCAGGCCGTGCCGGCGGCGCCAGCGGTGCCAGCCCAGGTACCAGTCGGCGTCGGTGTCGCCGGGGGCGCGCAGCGGCAGCACGGCGGCGGCGGCGCTCCAGCTGCGCCGGCTGAGCACCACGCTGCCGTGCCGCACCCGGGGACGGGTGGTCACGCCGTCGTCCGGCTCGCTGGACGGCACCCCGCCCCAGACGTCCGGCCGGGTCATGGAGGTGGGCGAGAGCAGCAGCAGCGTGCGCGGAATCTCGGGAAGCGCGAGCGGCACCAGGTAGCCGAGGTAGACGGGGATCACCTCGCGGTCCAGCCGGGTGGAGCGCAGCACCAGCCGGTCGGCGTCCGGGTCGTGCACGATGTGCAGGTCGTCCAGGTGCAGCCGGTACTCCTCGGGCACCCCGCCGGTCTCGCCGGGGCACACGATCTCGTAGTCCAGCAGCCGGTCGTGGAGGTTCAGGTTGCTGGTCACCGGTCCGCCGGTGACCTCGGCGAACACGGCACCCTCGGGGGCCAGCGAGCGAGTGTCCTCGCGCAGCCGGCCCGCCAGCCCGTCGAAGCAGTGGGTGAAGCGGCTGAACGGGAACGACAGCCCGCCGTAGGAGCGGTTGAGGACGACGAGCGGGTCGCCGGGCCGGTCCGCGAGCTGCACGTGGTGGCTGAGCGGCGCGAACCGTGGCGCCACACCGTCGAGTTCCTTCGCGACGGCGTCCAGCAGCCCGGAGCCGAGGTCCACCTCGGCCACGTCCGATCCGGCCTTCGCGGCGCCGCTGCCGTCCCACAGGGTGCGCATACCGTCGACGAAAGTCTGCCGGGCGGCGTCGAGCGACTTGAGGCGCGGCAGGCCGAGCCAGTTCTCCTCGGGCACGTACGCGCCGTCGGCGTCGAACGGAGTGCGCTTGGAGGTGAAGGAGATGTACTGGTCGAAGAAGTCCTCATGGAAGTCGTGGACCAGTTTCAGCAGGTCGTCGCACCGTCCGCCCTGACCGAAGCGGGCGGTGAAGAAGCCCTGGAAGGTGAGGCGTTGCGGCAGGGTCACGTCGAAGGCGGGCAGCGCACGCTCCACCTGGCGCAGCGGCTCCCCGGCGATCCCGGTCCACGCCGCGAGGTCGCAGGTCGCGGACGTGCCTGCGGCGGCGTCCTCGTAGAGCACGGTCTGCGGGACGCGCGGCTCCTCGGCGCCGAGCCCGCGCTGGATCTGCGCCAGCCCGTCGCGGAGTTCGGCCAGCAGCGTCCGCCGTCGCTCGGGGTCGGCGCCCGCGAAGTCGTCGATGCGGGCGAGCGGCTCGTCCAGGTCGTCGGCCAGGTGGTCGGCCCAGTCCCGGTCCAGGTCGCGCAGCGACGCCTGGAAGGCGCGCAGCGGGTCGGTGTCGTGCACGCCGATGCGCAGGCAGGGCACCTGGAGCATGCCCAGGTCCAGGAGGGCGGCGAGGTAGCGGTCCACGTCGTCCGCGGTGGCGTCCGGCTCCTCGTCGGCGAGCAGGCCGCCGAGTTCGCCGTAGCGGATCTGGGGGCGCCGCTCGAAGAAGGCCAGCATCCGCTCCAGTGCGCCGCTGCGGCGGAGGAAGAACAACCGGTCCTTGACGCTGTCGAAAGTGACCGCGGTGTCGTCGTCGCCGGTGGTCACCCACCGGCGCACGTAGCGGATGCGGTCCTCGTCGCGTCCCCAGCCGGAGGCGAGGGTGACGGGTAGCCCGTCGCGGCGTTCCGGGTCCTCAAGAACGGTCTGCGCCAGCCGGCCGAGGGCGACGACGTTGAGCCGGGTGTGACTGACCCAGGTGTCGTCCACCCGGATCTCCAGCGGGTTCCCGCCGTCCGCAGCGCCGGTGCCGAACTCGCCGAGCGCCAGGCCGGTGAAGGTGCTGAACGGGCTGGTCTTGCACACCGTCCGGTAGAGGTACGCCAGCAGGGAGCGCTCGATCTTCCGGTTCCGCTTCTCGGCGCCCTTGTCGCGTTTCCCGTCCGCGCGGGCGGGAGTTCCGGCCGCGTAGCCGTCGATCTGTGCGTCCAGGGACGGCGAGGCGAGCAGCAGGCCGCCGCCGAGGCTCCGTTCGGTGGCCAGCTCGCGCAGCCGTGCCCGGGTCCGGTCGATCTCGCCGGCCAGGACGTCCGCACCGTCGGTCGTGAGTCGCTGCAGTGCTCCGCGTCCGGCGAGCCATTCGGAGAGGCTCGCGGCGACCTCCTCGTCGAAGCCGGCGACGAGTGCGACGGCCGCCTCGGGGTCGTGCGGCAGCCGGTTGTTGAACACCTCGCGGCGCAGCTTCAGCAGACGGCGGCGCACCGCGGCGTCCTCACAGCCGCCGACCAGCTCGTGCAGCAGGTCGCCGACGGTCTCGCCGGCGGCGCGGGAGCGGTCGGAGGCGTCCAGCACCTCGTCCGCCCAGCGCCTCCCCTCGGTGCAGCGCAGGCGCTGCACCGTCTCGACGGGCAGGCCGGCGACTCTCAGTACGAACGGGCGGTGGAACAGCTCACCGGTCACGCCGGTCTCCTCCTGGGTGGGTTCCTGGCTCGATGCGATGGACACGCGGTCACGCGATCTCGAAGTGGAAGGCAGCGGGCTCCGGGCGTTCGTTGCCGATCATCATGATCAGCAGGGGTGCCTCGTCGGTGCCCGCCAGGCCGAGCTCCTCGGTGTAGGAGATGTTGTCGAAGCCGAGGGCCACGCCACAGCCCAGGTCCAGGGCCGCGGCGGCGGTGTAGACGGCCTGCGAGACGGCGCCGACAGTCGCACCGACGAGCCGGTAGCCGCGGGGGGGGGCCG
>KI547042.1:207913-210399 GCA_000497405.1 Streptomycetaceae bacterium MP113-05
AGCGGCACGCGCGGCGGCGGATCCTGGAGCGGGCTCAGGGGCGTCGCTGCGCCAGCGCAACGGGACGACGGCGAACACGCCCTCCGCGTCGCCCTGCACGCCCAGCAGCCGGGCCAGCCGCTCCTCGTCGAACCAGAGCAGCGGCTCCACCTCCAGACCGCGCGCCCGGGCCCAGATGCGCCACGTCTGCGTCAGCGCGCCGAGGTCCATGCTCACCACGTGGAACGCGAAATTGTTGTACTTGAAGGCGTTCTGCCAGTACTTGACGCCCAGCACGAGGTAGTGGTCGGCGTCCGCGCCCGGGGCGCCCTCGCCCCCCAGAGCTGCGCGCACCTCACCGGTCACGTCACCCGTGAGCAGTCGGTGCATGGCGTGGTGGCGGGTGGAGTAGTAGTGCAGCCCGGGGGGCACCGGGCCGCCCGCGCCGGAGACCCAGTGAACGCTCACCGGGTACAGGCCGCCTCCGGAGGCGGAGCCGCGCGACCAGTTGGCCAGCGGATAGAACGGCAGCGCGTTGAGGTCGGTGTTGGCCTGCACCGCCAGCCGCCTGCCGGTCAGACCGTAGGAGTCCAGCAGCATGCCGGACAGCGAGTCCAGATCGAACCCGTCGTCCGGACCTGCGGGCTGTGCCGGCGCCAGCCCTCGGTCCACGGCGGCCTCGGCCGGGTAGCGGCCCTCCGGCAGCGGCAACCGGTCCACGCCGGGATAGTGCTTGCCCTTGCGCGGGCCGTCCGCCCAGTCGGGCACGAAGTCCGCGGGGTCCATCGGGACCCGGCCACGATGGAGGATCGCGGTGGCGTAGTCATGGGCGAGACCCACGGGGTGCTCCTTGCTGCGTCGTCGCCGGGCATTCGGCGGTCGGGCTGCTCCGGGTCGGGTGCGGGGTCGGTGGACGGGACGAGGATCGGGGAAGGGGATCAGGGCCAGGGCTGCGTGGTCAGGGCCGCGTGGTCAGGGGAAGGGGTGCGGGGCGGGGTTGAGGTCCTCGGGGGTCAGGTCCGTCTCGCGCAGGCCGGCCTCGCGCAGCGCGGTGCGCAGCCGCGGCATGCCCAGCGCGCGCTGCCGGGTCCAACCGAAGTCGATGGGCAGCAGGCCCGGCACCAGCACGCTGACCGTGGTGAGTCCGAGCCGCCGCTGCTCCGGCATCGTCTGGTCGACCACCACCACGTCGAAGCCCTCGGCGGTGACGGCCTTCACACAGATGGACAGATCCTCCCGCAGGTCGTCGGAGGCGGCCGGGACCGAGCCGTCGCCGTACAGGTCCGCCATCCCCCGGCGCCGCGGACGCGGTTCGCCGGGGCGGCCCAGCAGGAACTCGGCGTGCCGGCCCATCTCCGGAATGCCGTACGCGAGCGGGTGGTCGTGCAGCGCCGCGACCTGGTGGAAGTCGGCGGTCATGGCGCGGAGCCGGTCCTCCTCGCGTTCGGTGCGGCCCTGCAGGTTGACGGCGTCGGTGGCGATCTCGCACAGCGCGGCGGCCAGCGCGGCCTCCGCGTCCAGCCCCGCACCGGCACCGAAGCACATCCGGCCGAGCCCGCCGTCGTGACGCACCGCCACACCCGTGACGACCGGCACCGGGAAGGTGATGCGGGTGTCGAAGAAACGAGCCTCGTAGCCGTACATCTCCAGCCGGTCCACCATGTGCCGGGTGGCGGCGCTGCTACTGGTCGCCGGGTCGATCTCGGGCCGCTCGGCCCGGCCGTACCAGGTGAGCAGGAAGGCGTCCCGCTCGATGATCTCCATCAGGGCGAAGTAGGCGGCCTCCTCCAGTGCACCGCCGGACGCGCAGCCGTTGGAGCTCTCCTGCACGAACCGGTTCTCCAGTCCCGGCGCGTGGTAGTACGTCAGCACCTCCGGCACCATCACCGGGCGTTCGTCGCGCAGCGACCAGCCCCACACCCAGGGCACCTCGCGGTCCGGGGTGAAGGGGACGATGTGCGGATTCGCGCGGTGGAAGTCCTCCGAGTACAGCCCGCACACCCGGGGATCGACCGCAGGGACGCCGCGGGCGAGCAGGCCCTCCAGTGAGTCGCGCACCGACGCCGTACGGGCCCGGGCCCGCATGCCCGCGTACCGTTCCAGCCCCTCCAGCACGCCGATGCGCATGCTGTGGCCGAACGTGTCGGCGTGGCCGCCCCAGAACGTCTCCCGCAGGTAGTCGCCGGAACGCATGGAGAAGCAGCCGATGGTGGCCGACGTGGACGTGGACGACACGTCGTGCACGACCGACGGGCCCAGTGAACCGCACACCGGGTTGGCGTAGGGCTCGACCGGCAGCTCGTACGCCTCGATGCCGCGCACCCGGAACGAACCGGGCGCACGCTTCGGTGCCGGCCGCAGCACGAGCGTCGCGGCCTCGGCGGAGTCGGACTCCGGCCGGGCGCAGGCCGGGCACTCGGGGTCGGGGACGAGCGAGTGCCGGCGCACCGTGAGGCTCTGCAGATCCAGCACGTGCACCCGCGCATAGGGGCCGCCGGCCGCCCCTG
>KI547042.1:211083-211738 GCA_000497405.1 Streptomycetaceae bacterium MP113-05
TCAGCAGCGACGTGGCCTCGACCTGAGGCTCGACTGCTCCCGGCACCAGGGCGGGAGGCACCACGTGCTCGACGTAGGTGACGGCCGCCGCGTGCAGCGCGCGGGTGCGGGCACCCGCCAGGTGGTGCACGTCGAACGCGGCGACGCGCCGGCGCCCGCCGGTCGCGAGCGGCAGCTCTACGCGGCTGAGCTTGAGCGGGGTCTGCGTCAGCTCCTCGTCGTCGAAGCGGGTGAACACCCCGGCGTACGGCCGTACCAGGGCGGTTCCCAGAGCGTTGAGGTCCTCGACGGTCTGTTCGGCGTCCCGGGCGGTGGCGACGGTCGCGGTGCGCGGCAGGGCGAGGCCCTCGTCGAGTACCCGGGCGGTCTCGTCGGCCGTCGTGCCCCCGGCGCAGACGCCGCACCGCGGATGGCGCCGCAGCGGTTCGGCCACGACGTCCAGCGACTCCAGCTCCTGGAGCAGTACCTGGCCGTCGGTCTCCGCGGGCAGCGCGCCGGTGGTGAGGCGGAAGACCTCGTAGCCCAGCAGGTTGCCGGTCATCGCCGCGACCGGACCGTGCAGCCCGCCGCCGGCGACCGGTTCGCGCGCCGCGACGCCCCCGGCGATCGCGCTCCACACCTCCGCGGCGGCGTCCGCGTCGGTCGCCGCGCCCAG
>KI547042.1:212654-214198 GCA_000497405.1 Streptomycetaceae bacterium MP113-05
CAGCCGAGGCAGCCGCCGCCCGCTCCGCGGCTGACCGGCCCCGTGACGGCCCGGCCGCCGAAGGTCCAGGAGGGCAGCAGCGTACGGCCGTCGGGAACGCCCTCGGCCAGCAGACCGTGTGCGACGGGAGCGGCGTCGGTACCGGTGACCACGACCACGTCGTAGTCGTCCAGCTCCGCCCAGCCCCGGACGCCAGCGTCGAGCACGTCGACACGCACCGGGCAGCCCTGCTCGGTCAGTTCACGTTCCTCGTTGCCGACCTCGGGAAAGGTCTCCTGGACGGCTATCCGCGCGCAGCCGTTCCGGAGCAGGCTGACGGCGCACCAGCGGGCGACCGCGCCCCGGCCGAGCACCGCGACCCGCGCCTCGCGGAAACGGCGGAAGCGCGCCGGTGCGTCCCCGGTGTAGTGGTCGATGTAGGCGATCTGGGGTGCGAAGCGCTCGGCCGCGGACGGCTCCGGTACGTGCGCGGCGACGTCGTCCTCGCCCTCCGGCACGCTGCGCGCGAACCCCCGGTCGTACAGCCGGTCCACCAGACCGGCGGCCGTCGCGCGCTGGGCGTCGGGGAAGCCCTGGCAGATGTCGGCCAGACTGTGCCGGCCGGTCAGGTGCGGCACGAGCAGCGAGGCGAACCGGTACGCCGTCCGGCCCGTGAGATGGAATCCGCCGTCGGCGTTGTGGAACAGCACCCCGCCGGGCGTCTCGGTGAAGAGGACGTCGCGCCGGATACGGGGTCTGGTGCCGGCGAGGGCTTCGTACGCTGCTGCCATCTGGTCACACCTTCTGTGCGTGTCTACGAGTCGGTCGGAGGCCGTGGGAGCCCGCGGAGCCGCGGGCGCCGCCGGCATGACGTGCGAAGGAACGGACCAGGGCGTGCATCCGGTAGGGGCCGGGCGGCCCGTCCTCGAGCAGACCGGCGTCCGCAAGGCGGTCCAGCAGGGCTGCCGCCTCCTCGGGTTCGGCCGCGTCGAGCACGGACACGGCGTCGTCCGCGCCGAATCCGTCGGTACAGGTGTCCTCGAGCGTGCCGAGCCGCAGCAGGGCGTCGGCCGAACGCTCCTCGAGCCGTTCGAGCGCGGCACCGAGCACCTCCCGGACCGACATCCGCGGATCGCCGGGCAGCGACAGCCGCCCGACCGGGTCCTCCGCCAGCCAGTCGGCGGCTTCCGCCAGTCCGAGGCCCGGACGGGTGGAGAGCCACGCGGTGGTGATGCGCAGCGCCAGCGGGAAGTGTCCGCAGGCGGCGCCGACCCGGCGGGCCGCCGCCTGTTCGGCGTCGACGCGCGTAGCGCCGAGCACGGACCGCAGCAACTCCAGCGACTCCGCGGGCCCGAAAGCGTCGAGGCGGTGCACGCGTCCGCCGTGCGTGGCGACGAGCCCGGCCAGCCAGCGGCGGCTGGTCACGATCGCAGCGTCGTCCGTCCCGGTGGGGAGCAGTGGACGTACCTGGTCCGCGTCCACCACGTCGTCGAGGACCAGCAGAACCGGGCCGTCACGTCCGGCGCGGGCGGCGGCGATCTCCGCGGCGGCCTCGTCGGCGGGGG
>KI547042.1:214208-219276 GCA_000497405.1 Streptomycetaceae bacterium MP113-05
TACCGGGGATGCCCGCGGAATCGGGCGTGCCTGCGGTCAGCGCCGGCCGGCCGGTGGACTCCCTGCCACGGGTCTGACCGGGGACGGACGCCCGGGAGAGCACCGC
The DNA here is from genome assembly GCA_000497405.1 of Streptomycetaceae bacterium MP113-05. Classification (GTDB taxonomy): domain Bacteria; phylum Actinomycetota; class Actinomycetes; order Streptomycetales; family Streptomycetaceae; genus Streptomyces. The sequence continues at coordinate 214,315 of KI547042.1, forward strand.
CCGGCCCCTGGGCTGCTGCGGGGCGCCGAGCTCCTCGCCCCGCAGGATCGCCATCTCCAGCCGCTGCAGGCCGGAGGAGGGATCGACACCCAGTTCGTCGTGCAGATAGGTCTTGATGGACCGGTACTCGGCGAGGGCCTCGGCCTGCCGTCCCGACCGGTAGAGCGCCTCGATCAGCTGCTCACGGAAGCGCTCGTGCGCAGGGAAGGCGCGGGTGGCGCTCCAGAGTTCGACCAGCACCTGGCCGTACCGTCCCAGCAGGAGTTCCAGCGCGCACGCCCGCTCCACGGTACGCAGCCGCTCCTCCGTCAACCGCGGCACCTCGTCCCGGTGCAGAACGTCCGAGGGAACGTTGGCCAGCAGCGATCCCTGCCACAGCGCCAGGGCCTCCTGCAGCGCGTACAGCTCGGCCTCCGGGTCGTCGGCCAGCCTGGCTGCCGCCGTCATCCGCTCCCGGAAGGCGAGCAGGTCGAGGGTGTCCGGGTCCGCGGTGATGCGGTAACCGCCGGGAACGGCGTCGATGGGGGTGTCGGTCACACCGTGCTTGGTGAACAGCCGCCGCAGCCGCAGCACACAGGTCTGCAGCGCCGCCTTCGCCGTCGCGGGCTGGTCCGGCCCCCAGATCGTCCGCTGGAGATATCCGGCGGAGACCACCGACCCCGCGTGGAGCAGCAGAGTGGCGAGCAGGATCGTCGGCTTGGACGGTTGCAGGACGACGGCGTCGTTCCCGTCGGTGATGGTGAGCGGCCCGAGTAGCTGGAACCGCATGCCGCCTACTGCCAGCCGTTGACGTTCTGGCAGACCGCGCCCGGCACCACACCGGCGGACTCGGCCGGCAGGACGGAGGCCAGACCCGAGCAGACGTCGTTCTGGACGGTCTGCGAGACGGACGTCTCGGCCTGAAGGTGCTGCGGCGACGGGGGCGTGACAACGGGGGACGCCGCCGCAGCACCGGCTGACAGGGAGAGCAGTGCCGCGGTGAGCGTCACCAGAACCGTGCCGCGCCCCCGTCCGGCGCGCGTCGATGACTGCCCGTCCGTCGTGCTGGATGTGGTCTGTGCACCCATCACTGTCCCCTCGAACTGGTGGCCTCAAGGTCGTCGCCGGCCCGTCCGGGAAAAGATCTTCGTCGGGCGTCCGGCGCAACGAACCCTGCCAGTTCCCGGGACCGGGGCACAGGCTGGCCACCTGTCAGGTTGCTGCACCTCGCACGCAGGTTCTTGCCAGCATCTCCACGCATACCGTTCGACGGTCGGCACGGGAGGGCCCGCGCTCCCGCCGTCCGTGGCGGTGGCGACGTCGCGGTCACGTCCTGCCTGCTCACCCTCCGCTCGTCGCTGCGCGATGCGGGCAGGAGTTGCTGACCGGTTGCCCGGTCCACCCGGAGTGGCCGGCTCTCACAAGCGCCTGTCGTAGTTCTTCCAGAGTCGGCCGCCACCCCACCAGCCGGCGACAGACGCCCCGGCGACGGCAGGCCACACTACGGTGCCCGGGGCCCCGAGAACGGACAGCAGTGACCCGGTGACGGAAAAGCCGACCGCGGCTCCCGAGACGTACAGGGCACCTCTGAGGCGTTCGCGTGTCGTCTCCCCCGGGCCCATCTCCCACCCCTCATCGCCGACTTCCGCCCGCCCGGGCAGGAAAGAAGCCCGGGACGTTCCGTAGCGGTCGTGTACCCGCCCTTGCGGAGGTCGACTCCCACGGGGCAGAAGGCCGAAGATCCCCTTCACGATCAGGTGAACGAGGCGATCGGGAGGGACGACGAGGACGGCCCGACGGGGGTACCCGCGTTCACCCGGGCGACCCACCGAGGTCATCCGCTGACGTCAGAAGCCCCCTGCGGAATCCGCAGGGGGCTTCTGACCTGTGTGCGCTCGGCAGGATTCGAACCTGCAACCTTCTGATCCGTAGTCAGATGCTCTATCCGTTAAGCTACGAGCGCTTGACTCCCGGCCGTTTCCGTGCCGGTCGGCGTTGCGGGAACAACATTACATGACCGGCGCCCGCAGGCGAAATCCGATTACCGCAGCCCGCCCGGCCTGCGAGGACACCCCTCGCGGGCCGACACCACAGAGCCTGCACCGCACGCCCGGGGTGAGGCCGACGGGGTTTCCCGGGGCACCCCGGAAACGCAGAAGCCCCGGCCGGGGCCGGGGCTCTTCGTGATCGCTTCCGATCGAGCGGAGGCTGAGGGATTTGAACCCTCGATGGGCGGTAAAACCCAAACCGCATTAGCAGTGCGGCGCCATAGACCAGACTAGGCGAAGCCTCCAGGCACACCCGGGGCCCATGCACGATGGGCCGGGTATGCGTGCAGATGATGACACAGCCGGAGCCGCGCCCACCAATCGCCGTCCACGGTACTAGGCCCGGGGCCCCCGGGCAAAGCCCTTGCCGCAGGTCGGAGCCGCAGGGGCACCGCCAGCCGGGGGAGATCCCGCCGCCAGGGGTGACGGACGGGGTGAAAACGGGAAGAGGCGGACACGGCGGTCCGGCCGCCGGGCGCTCCGACTCAGGTCGCCGGACGGCGCCCGCCGGGTGCACGTCCACCCGGGGCCGCTCCTTCACCACGTCCCGCGCACGCACGCACCCCTGGAGTTCCGTCATGTCCCGCCGTACGCCCCACACCCCGGCCTACCTGGCCGCCCTCACCGGAGCCGCCGTGCTCGCAGCGCTCCTCGGAACGGGAAGCGCCACCGCGGCCGGACCGCCCGACCTCCATCCGGCCGCCGTACCGCCGGCCAAGGCCGACTACCTGAGCATCAGCGTCACCGACACCGGCGACCCGGGCCGCGACCGTACGCACTCCCTGCTCTGCCACCCCGCCGGCGGCACCCACCCGCAACCGCAGGCGGGCTGCGACGCACTGGACGCGGCCGTCCTCGCCGCCCGTACGGCCGGCAGCACCACCGGCGCCCGGCGCGCCCTGCGTTCGCCGGTCACCGGGCCCTTCTCGCCCGTACCGGCCGAAGCGATCTGCACGATGGTGCACGGAGGTCCGGCGACCGCCCGGATCCAGGGTGTCTGGCACGGTAAGCCGATCGATGCCCGGTTCGACCGCAGCAACGGATGTGAGATGTCCCGCTGGGACCGACTCGTTCCCGCGCTCCCCGCGCTCGGCTGACCGCACACCACCCCTCCCAACAGCACTTTCATGCACAGCTGTTGGAGCTACGTACACGCTTCCCACCCGGCGCCGCCGCGCATCCGCCGCCTGCCGGGGCGCCGTTCCCCGTAGACTCTGTCCCCAGGGAGTCTGTGGGAAGTCCCGGCGGCGCCCGGCAGACCGACGGCCGGGAGTCTGCCGTTCGGCCCACCTCCGGTACCAGCGGCAACAGGGAGGAAGCACCGTCGTGAGCAGCAGGCCACCCCGAGGCGCTGCTCGTCTCGCCGCCATACTCGACGCGCTGCCCGATGCGCTCCTCCTGGTGAACTGCAACGGCACCGTCGTCAACGCGAACAAGATCGCCCTGGAGGCACTCGAGGCCCCGGGGACCGCGCTGGTGGGCCGTGGGCTGCTCGATCTCCTGCCGGAGTTCGACCCCAACCGGATCCCCGGATCGATGCGCAGGCCGGACGAGGACGAGGGCGAAGCCCGGACCAGGCCGACGCGGATGACCGCGCGCCGGACCGACGGCAGCGAGTTCCCGGTCGAGGTGACCAGCGCCAACGTGGAGGACGGCCGCAGCACGTACGCCTCCTCCTTCGACGCGGCCTGGGCCGACCACGGCACCGGCGGCGGGCGCAACGCCCACTACACCGGCGACGAGCTGCTGATGCTCGTCGTCCGCGACCTGACCGGCACCCTGGACACCGAGGCCGAGCTGGCCCGGCAGCAGCGGCAGACGGAGATGATCCTGCGCGCCGCGTCCGAGGGCGTCGTCGGCGTCGACACCGAGGGCAGGGTAGTCCTGGTCAACCCCGCCGCCGCTCAGATACTCGGCTACCGGGCCGGCGACCTCGGCGGATGCGAACTCCACCCGCTGGTGCACCACTCCCGACCGGACGGCTCCACCCTGCCGTTCGAAGAGACCCCGCTGCACGACACGCTGCGCTCCGGACGCAAGCACCGCGTCCGCGCCGCGCAGGTGCTCTGGGCCAAGGACGGCAGCCCGGTGCCCGTCGACATGACCACGGCACCCGTACGGGACGGCGACCAGCTCGTCGGCGCGGTGCTGACCTTCACCGACCGGCGCCCGTACGTGGCTCTGCGCGAGCGGCACGAACAGCTGCGCGCCGTCCTCGGCGAGGCGCTGCGCGGCCCGCTGGACCAGCTCCGCGACGACCTCGGCGGCCTCGCCGCCGACCCCGCCGGCCAGCTGTGGCCGGAGGCCAACCAGATCCTGCACCACCTCTCCGCCGGCTACGCCCGGATGACGACGCTCGTCGACAACGTGCTGGCCTTCCAGCACCTCCAGACCGGCAAGGAGAAGCTGCGCACCGAAAGGGTGTCGCTGGACACCGTGGTCGCCGCCGGCGTCGACGGAGCGGTCGAACTGATCGGCCCGGGGCGCGCGCAGTTCGCCGTGCACGCCCCGCCGATCGAGGCGGAGGTCGACCCGGAACGGCTCTCCACCGCTCTGGCGCACCTCATCGCCGACGTGGCCGGGGTAGACGCCACCGGCAACCAGTCCGTGGTGCCGCCGACCGGTGACTCGACGATCGTGGTCGCCGCCGCGCAGCGCGGCGAGGTGGTACGCATCGAGGTCCGCGGCCCGCACCCCGGCGGCAGCCCGGTGCACGAACCGCTGGTGCGCGGCATCGTGCACCGGCACGGCGGCGTACTGCAGACGCACCGGGTGCCGGGGTCGGGCGGCAGCGCGTACGTGCTGGAGGTGCCGTGTGCGGCGACCGGCGACACGGAGTCCGCGGGCGCCGACACCGGCACGTACGGCGCCGGAGTCGACGGCTCCGGCGGGACCGACGGCAGCGGCAGCGGCAGCGGCAGCGACCGGGATGGCA
>KI547042.1:220091-221237 GCA_000497405.1 Streptomycetaceae bacterium MP113-05
CCCGGCCCCCGCGATCCCGTCCACACCCTCCACACCCGCCGGGCCCGGGCAGCCGTCCGGCTCCGGACGGCGCCGCAGGCTCGCCAGCCGGGACGGCGACGCTGCCGCGCCCGGCGCGGCACAGCAGCAGGGTTCGGGGCGCGAGTTCGCCATAGGAGCACCCGACGCCGGTGCCGCCGAAGGCCCCGAGCCGCTGGACGGCCCCAACGGCGCCGTCGAGATCACCAAAGGCGGCGGCATGACGATGCCGCTGCGCGCCATCGACGACGAGCTGCCGCCCGAACCCCTGGACAACCCACGCCGGCTCCTCGTCTGGCCGGAACCGGACATGTCCACCCAGCAGGCGCTGTCGGCACGCGGCTACCGACCGGTGATCGTCAACTCCCGCGAGGAGGTCGACGCGCAGATCGCGGCCTACCCCGCCGCACTGTTCGTCGACCCCCTCACCGGGCCGATCACCCGTACCGCTCTCCAGTCGCTGCGCCAGGCCGCCGTGGCGGCCGAGGTACCGGTGCTGGTCACCGCGGGACTCGGACAGGCCACCCGCGAGGCGGCGTACGGCGCCGACCCGGCGGTGCTCCTCAAGGCCCTCGCACCGCGGGACAGCGAGCAGCACCCGCCACGCGTACTGCTGGTCGAGGAGAACGAGGTCGTCGCCAGCGCGCTCGCCCAGTCCATGGAACGGCGGGGCATGCAGGTCGCACACACCGTCTCGGACAGCGACGCGGTCGACGTCGCCGCGCGGATGCGGCCCAACCTGGTGGTGATGGACCTGATGCAGGTGCGCCGCCGCAGGGCCGGGATCATCGACTGGCTCCGGGTGAACGGGATGCTGCACCGCACCCCGTTCGTCATCTACACCGCGGAGGGCATCAGCCCGGAGGGCCTGCCGCAACTCGCCTCCGGCGAGAACCTGCTCTTCCTCGCCGAACGTTCCACCAGCGACGAGGTCCAGTCCCGCATCGTCGACCTCCTCGCCAAGATCGGCGCGCACTGACCTCGGAGGGAACGGGACGGCACGCCTTCGCGACGTCCGTCCCTCCCCCGGCCGGCGGTCGCACCGCCGCCTTCGCGACCGCTCGGCCGGGTCCGGGCGAAACCGGCCCCGGCAACCCGGCGGCGGCGCGACCGGCGGGGGGGGCGGCC
>KI547042.1:222469-230256 GCA_000497405.1 Streptomycetaceae bacterium MP113-05
GCCGTGTCAGGCGCCCAGCGTCGTGACGTCCAACTCCCGCGCCGCGTACCGCGCGCGCAACACCTTCTTGTCGAACTTCCCCACACTGGTCTTCGGTACCTCGCCGACCCGCGTCCACCGCTCCGGGAGCTGCCAGCGCGCGACCCGCTCCCCGAGGAACGCCCGCAGCTCCTCGTACGAGACCTCATCGGCGTCCTCGGCGAGGACGACCGCCGCCAGGGGCCGTTCACCCCACCGTTCGTCGGGCACGGCGACGACCGCGGCCTCGGCGACCGCGTCGTGCGCCATCAGGTGGTTCTCCAACGCGACCGAGGAGATCCACTCGCCACCGGACTTGATGACGTCCTTGGCCCGGTCGGTCAACGTGAGGTAGCCGTTCGGCGTGATCACTCCCACGTCCCCGGTGCGGAGCCAGCCGTCGGGGCTGAACTTGTCCTCGGGGCGGTCCGGGACGCCGTCCGCGCCCCCGTAGTACGCCCCGGCGATCCACGGACCGCGCACCTCCAACTCCCCGGCGGACTCGCCGTCCCACGGTTCGACGTCACCGTCCGGGCCGACCAGCCGCGCCTCGACACCGGCCGGGAACCGGCCCTGCGAAACGCGGTACGGCCACTCCTCCTCCGGGGTCAGGCCCCCGGGCGGGTGCGCGAGGCTGCCCAGCGGGGACGTCTCCGTCATGCCCCAGGCATGGCAGACGCGGATGCCGTACTGGTCCTCGAAGGCCCGCATCATCGCCGGCGGACAGGCCGAGCCGCCGATGGTGACCGTCTTCAGCGAGGTGATGTCCCGCGGCTTGTGCGTGAGTTCCGCGAGCAGCCCCTGCCAGATCGTCGGCACCGCGGCGGCGTGCGTGGGCCGTTCCGCCTCGATCATCTCGGCGAGCGGGGCGGGCTGCAGGAACCGGTCCGGCATCAGCATGCCGACACCGGTCATGAAGACCGCGTGCGGCAGCCCCCAGGCGTTGACGTGGAACATCGGCACCACCGGCAGCGTGGTGTCCGCGTCCGTGAGGCCCATCGACTCGGCGAGGTTCACCTGCATCGAGTGCAGGTAGATGGAACGGTGCGAGTAGACGACGCCCTTGGGGTCGCCGGTGGTGCCGGAGGTGTAGCACATGGCGGCGGCTTCGCACTCGTCCAGCTCCGGCCAGTCGTACGTGGTCGGCCTGCCCCCGATCAGAGCCTCGTACTCGTGCACCGCCGGGCGGCAGCCGTCCAGCACGGACCTGTCGCCGGGGCCCACGACCACGACGTGCTCGACGCTCTCCAGCCGCGGCAGCAGCGGCGCGAGCAGCGGCAACAGCGTGCCGTTGACCAGGACGACGCGGTCGGCTGCATGGGCCACGATCCACACCAGCTGCTCCGCGGGAAGGCGCAGGTTCAGGGTGTGCAGCACGGCGCCCATGCAGGGCGCGGCGAAGTAGGCCTCGACATGTTCGGCGTTGTTCCACATCAGCGTCGCCACCGGGTCACCGCGACCGACGCCCAACTCGTCGCGCAGGGCGTGCGCGAGCTGCGCGCTCCGGTCGCCGATCTCGGCGAACGAACGCCGGTGCGGCTCGCCCTCACCGGTCCAAGTGACGACCTGCGACCCTCCGTGAACCGTCGCGCCGTGGCGCAGGATGCGGCTTACCGTCAGTGGAACGTCTTGCATGGTCGAGTGCACTCGGGACCTCCCGCAGTTGTGGCGTTCCGCGATTGTGGCCTCATACCGCTCGGTATGTCACTACCTCTCGGTAGCGTTCCGCGCATCGACCGCCGCCGCTCCCCCCGGCACGTGCACCCGTGCGACTCGCCCACGGTTCACCACCCGCCCGGTCAGAAGCCGGCCCGTGAACGAGGGCGAGGTGCACGCGTCCGGGCCCGTTCTGCATCGGCCCCCGGCTGCCTCAGGCGGCGGCTGCCGCCTCCGTGGTGGGTGCCATGGTGGGCTCCGGCTCGTCCCGGACGTCGGCAGCGAGCTGCGTGTCCACGCGGAGCTTGGCCAGCGCTCGCGACACCGCACTCTTCACCGTGCCCACCGAGACCCCCAGCACCCGGGCGGTCTGCGCCTCGCTGAGGTCCTCGTAGTAGCGCAGCACCACCATGGCGCGCTGGCGCGCGGGCAGCGCGCACACCGCGCGCCACATCGCGTCGCGCACCGCCTGCTGCTCGGCCGGGTCGGGCCCCGGAACGGGTTCCGGCTCCGGCAGTTCGTCGACGGCGAACTCGTCGACCCGGCGCTTGCGCCACTCGGAGGTACGGGTGTTGACCAGTGCACGGCGCACGTAACCGTCCAGCGCGCGATGGTCCTCGATCCGGTCCCACGCCAGGTAGGTCTTGGTGAGCGCGGTCTGGAGGAGGTCCTCCGCGTCACGCGGGTCGGAGGTGAGCGAGCGCGCGGTGCGCAGGAGCACCGGGCCCCGGCTGCGCACGTACGACGTGAACGTAGGAGGCGTCACCGTCGAGGCGGCGGCGGTGACGGGACGCCGCGCGCTCCGTACGGTCCCAGGCGTGGTCATGGCTCCACGCTAGGAGTGGGCGGGCCGCCTGGGATCGCCCGGAAGTCCCGAAGCCTCCTCCCCCTCAGGGAGTACGGCCCGCCGCCGCAGCACTCCCCGGGGTGGAGGGCGGAACCACCGATATCAGGGATCCACCCGCCGGGTGGGGGCCGGCGGGTGGAGGCCCCCCGGTGGGGCCGGTCCGGGGAGACCGGCCGGTTCGCGCTACTCGATCACGGCCACGGGGGCGTCCACCAGGTTGCGGTCGATGTTGACCGTACGGCCGCCGTGCGTCTCCTTCACGTCGCCGCGGTACTGGTGGATGCGGCGGTGCGGCTTCCAGTCGCCGGACGAGAGCGTCGGCTCGCCCGCCACGTCCGGGGCGTCGTTCCAGCGCGCGAACCACATCACGTCGGGCAGGTCCCGCTCGCCGGCGGCGCGCGCCTGCTGGATGTGCGCCACGCCGGCGCCGGCCGAGCTGTAGAAGCCGGGCAGATAACCGTGCCGTCGCACCTCGCGGTTCCAGCCCTGCACGAAGGTGAGGGTGGCGTCCGCGCAGTCGCCGTCCGCACGGTCGTACGCCTCCATGTCCAGGTACAGGGGGCTGGCGGCCAGCATGCCCAGCTCCTGTGCCTGCCGTACGGCGTCCCGGCCCTCGGCGACGCCCATGTCCCGTGCGCGTCCGGGGTCGATGGCGTAGTGCCGCTTACGGTCGGAGTGCACGCAGGGCGACTGCGATCCGACGTACAGCGGGAGCAGGCGCCAGCCCATGTCCGTCACACCCTGCACCCAGTCCGGGGTCAGATGCCGCTGCTCGGGGCAGGCCCGGCCACGGCCGCCGATGTAGACCCCGACCGCACGGTAGGGGGAGCCGGTCCAGGCGGCCATGGTGCCGAGCGAGGGAGCCTCGCAGGTGTCGAAACCGCGCCCGGTGAAGACCTGCGCACCGCTCCGGCGCGGATCCGGGTCGGCGTGTGCCGGAGTCGTGGGGCCCACGGCGAGGAGGGAGGCGAAGGCGGAGAACAGGACGACCATTTGTCGCATCATGTGTTTTTTATGCCGCATGGCACGAGTGAACGACCCGGCTCCCCGGCGAAGGCTCCCGACATGCCGGTGAGCCGCCCACGCCGCTCCCATCTTCATCCGATCACAGCAACAACCCCCCTTCCCCACACCTGCGTCGTGACCCCGCGCGGTGGCCGTGAACGACCGCGCGCCCACCCCGTCCTGTCCACGACGGCGCGGGCGCGCGACCTCCTGCTACCCCATCACTCCCAGGAAGACCCGATGCGGGCCGCCGGGCTCCCGGGCTACCAGAGCTCGGAGAAGTTGATGGACACGCTGTCCTGGTCGACCCAGGTGGGGCCGCCCCCGACGACCCCGGCGTTGTTGGCCTGGTTGCCCGAACCGACCTGCGTGTTGACGATCGCGTTCGCACCGCTGTCGGCCTGCGCCACACCGCCCATCAGGGCGACCGCGAGCGGCAGGGAGGCCGCGGCGGCGATGAGGCGGGCGGTACGGATTCGTGCCATGTGTGTTCCCTCCAGGAACCGATGTCTCGGCGGACTGCGACGTCGCGAACCGATGCTGCCCGCACCGCATATCCCGAATCCGCCCGACCAGCCGATTCCCTCGCAAGACTGACGATCGGGCATTAAACCCCCACACGCCCCGGATCCGCCGTACGCCTGCGGCCGAAGGACAGCGACGACGTCGGCAACGCCGCCACGACGCGGTGACGCCCGCTGAGCCGGTGGGGGTCGTCCCGGCCATCGGACCCCACGACACGGCCCTCGCAGCGGCCGGCGTCACCGGGCTCCGCAAACGATCACCCCGCGATTCCGCCCGCGCCCCGCACCTGCAGGATCACCGGCAGCACCTGCCCCGGGCCCGTCAGGGACGCACCGGCTCCCGCAACCGCACCGACAGGCAGGTCACGCATCCCTCCAGCTTCTCGAACTCCCCGATGTCCACCGGCACCGGCTCATACCCCAGACCGGCGAACAACTCCGCGCTGCGCGGCGCCCCCGCCGACATCAGCAGCCGGCCCCCGCCCAGCAGCACCACATGCGCCCCCTCCGGCTCCGGCACCGGACGGAACCGCGGAAACGCCGACGGCGCATCCACATCCTCGGGAAACCCGATCACCGAACCGTCCGGCAGCGCGGTCACCGCCGACTTCAGGTGCAGCACACTCCTCACCGGCACACCGATCACCACCGCGCCCGCCGGCTCGAACGCCGCCCGCAGCTGCCGCAGCCCGTCGGCGTTCGTACGGCCGCCCTGACCGACGTACACGGTGCCGCCCACCTTGAGCACGTCCCCGCCGTCCAGCGTTCCCGGCGCCTCCACCCGCCGCACGCCGTAACCGAGCTCCGCCACCGCGGCCTCCGTCCCGGCCACCTCCCGACGGCGCTCCGCCGCTCCGGGCCGCGCCAGCAGCGCCACGTCGCGGAACACCACGACGGTGTCCTCCACGAACACGCCGTCCGGCGCGTCCTCCTCGGGAGGAACCTCGACCGTCTCCCACCCGTTCTCCCGCAGCGCCGCGACGTATCCCTCCCACTGCCGTACCGCCAGCGCCGCATCCACCGGCTGCCGCTCCAGATGCGTGACGATGCCCTCCGCCACCCGCCCGCTCGGCCGCCGCACCAACGCCCTGCCCTGCACCATCCGTCCTCCACTCTCAGAGCCCGGAAGAGACTCGCCCGGCCGGTGCCCGGACATTCCAGTCCGGCACCGCCACGATGTCCACCTTCTCGCCCCGGTGGGCGCGGCCCGACGCCGCGCCCACCTCTCCCGCTTCCGTCACTGCGGCACGGCCTGCACGCTCTCCGCCACGTTGCCGCTGTAGCACAACACCGTCGCCACGTTCGGCGCGCTCACCACCTGAGTGCCGTAGACGACGTACCCCACCCCCGTCTGCAGGTTGCGGCACTGCGCCTTCACCCGGTAACTACCGGTGTCACACTGCACCTTCGCCCGCCCGTAGTAGTGGTTGTTCCCCTGGTGCACCCACTCGATCCACGACGTGCATCCCGTGACCCCGGCCGCCGGCGGCTCCGCCACCGCGTGCACGCTCTCCGCCACGTTGCCGCTGTAGCACGTCACCGTCGCCACGTTCGGTGCGCTCACCACCTGGGTGCCCGTCACGACGTACCCCACCCCCGTCTGCAGGTTGCGGCACTGCGCCTTCACCCGGTAACTACCGGTGTCACACTGCACCTTCGCCCGCCCGTAGTAGTGACTGTTCCCCTCATGCACCCACTCGATCCACGACGTGCACCCGGTCGGCGCCGCCTGAGAAGCACCCTCACTCCCCTGGCCCACGGCCGCCTGGGCCGGGGCGGCCACGAACACCAGCCCGAAGACGGCCATCGCGAGCGCAAGTATTCGACGTCTGAACAACGCTGCCTCCTTGGTAACCGCTGAAGCACGCCCCTCGGGGCGTGAGGTCACGGAAAGTACCACCACCACGTCCCTCTGCATGCAGGGAGGACCGGACTCCTGGCGGGCCGCCCGAACACGCCGCCGGTCGGTGTAATCCCCCGCACTTACGGGAAGCCCGGGTCCCTGCCGGGTCGCACACCAACCCTCTTCGCAGGGACCAGCACGCTCGCGTGCCTCGTGTGCCGCCTCACACTCCGTCACCGCGACCTCGTCGCCGGCGCTCCAGGCGACCGCACCGGAGCCGCGCGGGAGCCGTACAAGCAGACCTCCCCTGCCCACAGGTGGAATATGAGGATAATGTTGACAAAAGAGGAAAGGAGGGAGAGCGTGTCGGACGGAGGGAAGCGCTCTGAGATCCGCCTGACCGAGGGCGCTTCGCAGGTGCTGGCGGACCTACTGGAGCAATCGCACGAGGTGGCCCCCGCAGACATCCCGAAGATCGTCAACGACATGTCCCGTGAGCTGGGGCTCGCCGCCGTCGGAATCTTCGTGATCGACGAAGGGCAGAAACTCCTCGTGCCGCTGATGCGGCCCTCTGACGGCAGCCGGGGCGCACTCTCCGTCGACGGATCACTGGCCGGTCTCTGCTACCGAACGACGTCACTGCGGGTGACGGGCGACCCTCTCGGAGGCGGCCTGGAGATGTGGCTGCCACTGCTGAACGGCGTCGAGCGGATCGGCGTGCTGCGGGTCCGCACCCCCACACTGGACGGACCGACCTGGTACTTCTGCCGGCTTCTGGCGTCACTGGTGACACTGATGGTGCTCACCAAGGGAGCACACAGCGACGACTACCGCCGCGCTCAGCGCAGCGAGCCGTTCTCCCTGCCCTCGGAGATGGTCTGGGCGTTCCTTCCGCCGCGCACGCTGGGGACCGACCGGGTGGTCTCCACCGCGGTGCTCGAGCCGGCCGGCGAACTGGGCGGGGACGCCTTCGACCATTCGCTGATCGGCAACCGCCTGCACACCACGATCCTCGACTCGATGGGCCACGACCTGGCGGCGGGCCTGACCTCCTCGGTCACCATGGCCGGCTGCCGCAACGCCCGTCGAAACGGTTCCGGCCTCGAACAGCTGGTTGCCCGTGTGGACGACAGCATCCATGAGGTCTTCCCCGACCGCTTCTGCACCGGCATCTTCGGCAACCTCGAACTCGACACCGGTCTCTGGAGCTGGATCAACTGCGGACACCCCACTCCCTTGCTGATCCGCGAGGAACGGCTCGTGCCCGAAGCGTTGGACTCCGCACCCGAACTTCCCCTGGGCCTGGGCCATCTCACCGGCGCGAAACGCCACGTCCAGCAGGTGCAACTGCAGCCCGGAGACCGGGTGCTCCTCTACAGCGACGGCATCGTCGAAGCACTCTCCAGCACCGGACACCGTTTCGGCCTGGAGAACTTCATCGACTTCATCGTGCGCGCCACTGCGGCCGGCGTCACCACCTACGAGGTTCTGCGTCTCCTCGTCCAGGCGATCATCCGCTACCACGGCGGAGTCCTGCAGGACGACGCGACCATCCTTCTCTTCGAATGGCGCGACCCGAAGGTGCCCCCCAGCCCGGACCAGAACCACGAGCACTGGCGCGGTGCACTCTCGCCGAACGCACACCACATCGACTGAGGTCGTCGAAGGCAACGGTCGGCCTACGCAGGCACCGGAAGCGCACGTACGAGCGGCCCCCGACCGTTGTCGCTGGTCGGGGGCCGCTCCTGGGCGGAGGCGGTGGGATTTGAACCCACGGTGACATCGCTGCCACGACGGTTTTCAAGACCGTTCCCTTAGGCCGCTCGGGCACACCTCCCGGTGCCGACGCCGGAACGTCGGCACCGGGACAGCGTAGCCGTTGGGGCGGGCCGCC
>KI547042.1:230266-231325 GCA_000497405.1 Streptomycetaceae bacterium MP113-05
CCGGGTGGGCGGGAGGATCAGCTCTCGCCCTTGCGGGAGCCGAGAGTGATGTCGGTGGTCCGCTTCTCACCGTCACGCGTGTAGGTGATCTTCACCGTCTCACCCGGCTTGTGGGCCCAGATGGAGGCGATGAGAGTCGGGCTGCTGTCGACCTTCGTCTCGTCGAACCTGGTGATCACGTCACCGGGCTGCAGGCCGGCCTTGTCGGCCGGGCCTCCCGAGGCGACGGGTTCGCCGTCGCTGACCCGTTCGGCGATCACTGCGCCCTGGCCCTGCTGGCCGGTGGCCACGCGGACGCCGATGACCGGGTAGACGGGGACACCCGTCTCGATCAGCTGGGAGGCGACACGCTCGGCCTGGTCGACGGGGATGGCGAAGCCAAGGCCGATGCTGCCGGCCGAACCGCCGCCGAGGCCTCCGCCACCGCCGGACTGGATCGCGGAGTTGACGCCGATCACAGCGCCGTTGCCGTCGAGCAGCGGGCCGCCGGAGTTCCCGGGGTTGATGGAGGCGTCGGTCTGCAGCGCGTTCATGTAGGAGGCGTCGCTGCCCTGGCCGTCACTGGAGGCGACGGGGCGGTTCTTGGCGCTGACGATGCCGGTGGTGACCGTGCCGGAGAGGCCGTACGGGGCACCGATGGCGATGGTGGTGTCGCCGATGCTCATCTTCTCGGAGTTACCGAGGGGGAGCGGCGCCAGTTCGCGGTCGCCGGCGTTCTTCAGCTTGACCACCGCGATGTCGTAGCCCTGCGCGCGCCCCACGACCTCCGCGTCGTACTGCTTGCCGTCGGAGAAGGTGGCGCTGAGCTTGCCGCCGTCGGCGGCGCTGGCCACCACGTGGTTGTTGGTGAGGATGTGGCCTTCCTCGTCGAAGACGAAGCCGGTGCCGGTGCCGCTCTCGCCGCCGCCGGAGGTCTCGATGGTGACCACGCTGGGCAGCGCCTTCCGGGCGATGCCCGCGATGGAGTCGGGGTCGCGGCTCTCCGAGCCGCTGTCGGCGGAGACGGTGGTGGAGGACGGCGAGCTGTCCGCGCGCTCGGCGGCCCAGAAGCCGATGCCG
>KI547042.1:231335-235540 GCA_000497405.1 Streptomycetaceae bacterium MP113-05
AGCTCCCGGGGCGGTGGAGGGCTCGGGGAGGGGGCCTGCGGCCGGGTTGCCGGGCGTCGCCACGTCCTGCTCGGGGGACGGCCCCGCCGTCGGCTCGGCGGCAGCGCCCTCGTTCTCGGTGCTCACAGCTCTCTCCTCAGGTACACGACATCGCCGGGTCGGACGTTCATGTTCTCCGGGTTTCCCCGGAAGCCTCCCCCATGGGCCGTAGGCAGGGCGTAAATCGGTGCGCGCGCCGCGGCTCGCCACACTTACAGCGGTCATTTCCGGCCCCTGGTGCGGGAGTACCGTCGTCCGCCCCGTGGTCGGTGGCACGATATCCCGGTGAGGCATGAGTTCCGTCAAGGTGTACGACCGCTGACCGCCCGCACGGCCGACCAGATCGCCGTGGTGGCCCATCGCGGCTCCTCGGAGGACGCACCGGAACACACGTTGGCCGCCTACCGCAAGGCGATCGAGGACGGGGCGGACGCCCTCGAGTGCGACGTGCGACTCACTGCGGACGGGCACCTGGTGTGCGTGCACGACCGGCGCGTCAACCGCACGTCCAACGGTCGCGGGGCCGTCTCCCGGCTGGAACTGGCCGATCTCGCCGAGCTCGACTTCGGCTCCTGGAAGCTGCGGCACGGACAGGGGCGGGCGGGGGAGGAGCCGGGAACCGACCTTTTCGAGTCGCCGGACACCGACGCGCAGGAGCCGCAGGACGGCGGGCCGGGCCAGGAGCAGGGGCCGGTCGGAGGATCTCGGGCCGGGGCGCAGGAGCACGCCTCGGTGCTGACGCTCGAACGGCTGCTGCAGCTGGTCGCAGAGGCCGGACGGCCGGTGGGGCTGGCCATCGAGACCAAGCACCCCACCCGCTGGGCGGGGCAGGTCGAGGAACACCTGCTCGCCCTCCTCGACCGCTACCGGCTCGACTCGCCGGTCCGCGTGATGAGCTTCTCCGCCCGCTCGCTGCAACGCGTACGCCTGGCACGGCCTGAGTTGCCGACCGTCTACCTGATGCAACTGCTGCTGCCCCGCCTCCGCGACGGCCGCCTCCCGGGCGGGGGACGGATCGCCGGTCCGAGTGTGCGCATCCTGCGGGCGCACCCGGAGTACGTGGAGCGTGCGCACCGCGCGGGCAACGAGGTGCACGTGTGGACGGTGGACGACCCGGCGGACGTCACGCTGTGCGCACGGCTCGGCGTGGACGCCGTGATCACCAACCGGCCGCGCCGGGTTCGGGAGCAGCTCGCCTCTCTCGCCTGACTACGCGGCGGGTAGGGGCACTTGACGCCACGGGGGCGTGCACCGGCGCATTCGTTGCGTAGGGGATCGCCACGAAGGCGTCAAGAGAGGTGGAACGTCCGGTTTCCTACCGGGTGGCGTTGGGCATTCTCCCCCTGGCGTGGCAAAGGAGGTCTCGGGGGTGGCGTTGGTGGTGGCACGTGAGGTGCCTACTTCGTCGACCATGACCGTGCCGCACGGTCCAGCAGGTGTGGGCCCGGCGCGGCGCAGGATGCGCACGGAGCTGCGGGCCTGCGGGGCGCCGGAAGGCGTGGTCGACGATGCTGTTCTGATCCTTTCCGAGCTGCTGAGCAACGCGTGCAGGCACGCGCGCCCGCTGAGCAGAACGACGGGCGCGGCGGAGGAGTTCGTACAGGCGGCGTGGAGCTGCGCACGGAGCGGCGAGGTGACCATAGCGGTCACGGACGGGGGCGGCCCGACACGGCCGCTGCCCTCGAAGCCCTCGGTCACCGCGCGCGGTGGACGCGGGTTGGCGATCATCACCTCGCTGGCCATGGAGTGGGGGGTCGACGAACATCTCGGGGCTGCCGGCCGACGGGCTGCCCGGGCGGACGGTGCGCTGGGACCGCGACCGGCGGGCGTCACGGTCTGGGCCGTGCTGACGGCCGGCTGTGGGGGTTTCGGCGGGGCGCTCTCCGGGCTGGACATGGCAGAGTTCGACGAGGAGTTGAACGGAGAACTCGACGGGGAGTTCGACGAGTTGGGAGGCCTCGGCACTGCGTGAGCCGGGGTGTTCCTCCTGCCGCTCAGGGGGCCGCGGCGGCCGGGGACGGATCGTGTCGCTGTGCGGCCCCCTCGGCTCTCGGCGGGGTCTCGCCCCAGGCAGGGCGGACGCAACCGGGCCGTCGCGCCGGACGGGCCCGTTTCGGGGCGGCTGATTCCACCGGCACGGGGCCGCGTGAAGTACGGACAGCGGGCGGTGGGCAGCTAGGCTCGCGGCGGAAGAGTCACGTCCGCAGACCGGGAGTACCACACGCCATGGCCAAGAAGCGCCGCCCCCAGACGAAAGCCGGCACACCGCAGCGCGTGGACGGGGAGGTTCCCGTCGTCGGTGCGCGCGAGCCGTGCCCGTGCGGTTCCGGCCGCCGGTACAAGGCGTGCCACGGACGCGCCACCGCACAGGCCGCGGCCGAGTTGGTGCAGCGTCCGTTCGAGGGCCTGCCGGGGGAGACGGACTGGGTCGCGCTGCGCGAACTGGTGCCGGCCGCGACCGTCGAACTGACTCTCCGGGACGGCCTGCCGGAGGGCGTGCCCGCGGTGCGTCTGGTGACGGTGCTGCCGATGGCGTGGCCGGCGCTGCGGCGCGACGACGGCCAGGTCCTGATCGGTCTGCAGAACGACACCGCGTCCGGCGACCTCAGCCGGGACCTGGCGGACGTGCTGCAGCGGGCGTTGACGGCGGAGCCGGGCACGCCGGTCAGCGCCGGGCGGGGCGAGCCCGACGGTCCGCGGCTGCAGGATCTGCTCGACGACGAGGCGCCGTTCGTGCCACAGGTGCACGAGGGGTTCGAGTTCTGGCTGGACGACGCCGAGAAGGCGACCGGCGAGGTAGCGGCTTCTCTCGAGCGGGCCAACGCGGCGGCCATCCCCACCGCACGACTCTCCGGTGTCGAGGGCGCGTACTGGTGCGAGACCCCGGAGAAGAACCATCTGCGCTGGGTGATGGCGCACCCCGAGGAGAAGTTGCTCGACGCGCTCGCGCGGCTGCACGCGGCGGGCACCTCGTCGCTGGGTGAGGGCACCCGCCTGGTGGGGTCGTTCCGTGCACACGGCCTGACGGTGCCGGTGTGGGACCTGCCGAGCTCGATGTCGGCTGCGGACTGCGAGAAGCCGGCGGAGGAGTTCGCCGAGCGGCTCGCCGCGGCCCTCGGGGCCACCGAGCCGTTGACTGCGCAGGAGCGCAAGGCGCGCAGCGGACTCACCAACCGCCAGGTGACGCTGAGCTGACCGCCCACCTGCCCCGGTCGTACGGCCCGCCCGCAGCGCCTGGACCGCCCGGGCACCGAAACGGAATCCATCCGCCCGGTCGTGGCGTTCCCGTGGCGCCCGGGTGCGGGTCCGGTAGGGGCTCGGTGGGGGTGAGGCGACCGTTGGGACGCACTCACGGGGCCTGTACCAGCGAGTAGTTCGCCGGCTGGCCCGGAAGGGCGGAGTTTGCGTATGGCGAATCTCTTGTTACGGTTCTTACGTGCCCGGTCGCTGGTGCATCCCCCGTCGCCAGCGACCGGGCACTTCTGTGTCCGGGGCGAGTAAGCGCTTCCACCGCCCGCCGCCCCGTCCGGGAGTGCGCGAGCCGCACGAGGCGGAGCCTCCACGGAGCAGGGGCCGGCCCGGAGGCCGGGGGCAGGTACCCCGTGCCGAGGGACCAGGGGGCGTCGGCCCGAGAGCTCCCACCATTCGAGGACCTGCCCCTCCTCGAATGGAGCCTGGTCAGTACGCCAGCCGACTGCCGGTGTCCGGCGTCTCGGTGCTGGCCTCGACCAGCGTCTCCAGCAGGCTTTCCATGCGCGGCAGCCACGGCGCCGCACGCCCCCGTACGGTCTCCTCCTCGGGCCGCCGCACCCAGCGGACACCGCCGGTCGCCGCAGGAGTCGGCGGCAGCACGGTGTAACCGCCGTCGCCGTGGAAGCGCAGTGAACTCGGTACCCGGTCCTGGGCGTGGAGCAGTTCGCCGAGCTGCTCCAGCTCGTAAGCCCGGACGAGCAGCGCGTACCGGGTGGGCATGCCCACGACCGGGCCGACGCGCACACCGAGCCGTGCGAACTCGGCGAGGGCCGCGCGGCCGGCGGCGGCGGGGAGCGTCAGGGCGCACGGCGCGCGCCTCTCTCCGGCCGGAGCTCCGGTGGCCAGCAGCAGCGAGGCGTCGGGGCGCCGGGTCCACCACGACTCGACCATCCGGGCATCGGCGGGGGGGGGGG
>KI547042.1:236577-238260 GCA_000497405.1 Streptomycetaceae bacterium MP113-05
CGCCAGCAGCACGGGATCGATGGGATGCGCCCCCGGCACGACGCACTCCGGATCGGTGCACGAGCAGATGACCGGGGAGACGTGCGAGGTGGTACCGGACTCGCCGGTTCCGGACTCGGTGGATCGGTTGGCCGGCTCGGATCCGCCACCGGGGCGGACCGACGCGCCGGGGAGCACGGGCCAGTGCCAACGTGTGGCACAGGTGAGGGCTGCGTTCCGCAGTGTCGACCGGTTCATGCGTCGCCTTCCGAGGATCTCGCGCATGAGCGCTCGTTCCTTTCCGTTAACGCCGGATCGTTCTCGATTCGTCGGATCGTCGGACCCGTCACAACGCGCGGCTCCGGCATCGCTTCACATCCACGCGGTGGCGAGGGTGCAGCTCTGCATCGGGCGATCACGGGATCATGTCGCCGGACAAGCGTGGTTCCTGGCGGGGGTGGCGCGCACGGGGCGCTCTCCACATCGTTGCCGCCCGCCGCTCCGATGGAGCACGACCGTCGCGGACTGGGACGCGCGGGCTCTCTCCCCAGTTCCGTACCCGCCATGGCCGGGGTGACTCTCCACCCGGTCCGCTCCGCCGCCTCTTTCAAGGCGGAACAGGGATCCGGGTTGTGCTGTGCAGCCCAGTCGATCGCAAAACCTCCGAGCAGGGAGGGTTTTCAGCCAATCTTAAACGATCTCGGCCTGCCCCCTGTGAGTGAGGGCGTCACAAGGACACCATCGAACCCGTGGAGGCGATGCTGGACATCGTCACATCGGTGCGTGTACATCTGGATCCATTCATAGCGGAGCAGCAGGACATGGGGGTTTGCGATGCTATCGACAAGAGCGAGCTCGGCCGAAAGCCACCGCCCATGAGCACCCCACGCCTGCCGAAAGTGGCCGGTTTCAGCCCCACACTTCCTCCTCCGTCGCAGAATTCGCCGGTCGACCGGCTGACTGCGGTCCAAGACCGCCTGGCCGGCTGGATCTCGGACCTCACCACGCTCCACGACCTCACCGAACGGCTCGCCCGCACAGACGACCTCGACCCCGCGCTGCGCGAGGTCCTGGCCGCGGGAGCAGCGCTCGTCGGTGCCCGCCGCGGCCTGATCACCCTTACCGGCGCCGACGGCCTCGGCCCCGAACACACCGTGGGCCTCGGGCTCGCCGCCGCCGACATCGGACAGCTCGAGACGGTCCCCCGCGACTCGGCCTCCCGTACCCGCCTTCTGGACGGGCTCGAGGACGAGCGTGCCGCCGTCGGCCCGACCGTCGAGGCCCCCGGCGGCGGTCCGGACAGCGCTCCCACCGCAGCCGACGCCCCGCCTCCCGGCGAAGCCCGAACGCACGCCGACGTCCGTACCTCCGCCGACGACACCACTCGCACACCCGGGGGCGCACCCGGCGCACCGGGCGGCCCCATCGAAAATCCCGACGACCTCGCCGGCGCCGCACGACCCCGGCTCGGCATCGTGCACCCCGACATCTCCTCGGACGAGAGCCTCGCCCCCCGCCACCGCGAGGTCGCCGCCCGCCTCGGGTTCGGCGCCAGTTACGCCCTCCCCCTCATCACCCACGACGGCCGGCGCATCGGCGTCGCGGTCTGGCTGTACGACGAGCCCGCCGAGCCGACCCCGCGCCAGCGTCACCTGGTCGAGCTCTACGCCCGCTGTGCCACCGAGTACCTCGACCGCCGCCAGG
>KI547042.1:238270-243702 GCA_000497405.1 Streptomycetaceae bacterium MP113-05
GCCCCGCGTCCCGGGCGTACGGCTGGCCGTACGGCACCGCACCGGGTCGCGCGGCGGCGGCGACTGGTACGACGCCCTGCCGCTGCCCGAAGGCGCGCTGGGCCTGGCCGTCGGCGGGGTGACCGGCGCCGGACCCGGGGCGATGGCCGCGATGGGCCGACTCCGCGCCTCTCTGCGGGCGTATGCCGTGATGGAGGGCGAGGACCCGGTGGCGGTGCTCTCCGACCTGGAGCTGCTGCTGCGTCTCACCGAGCCCGCGCGGGCCGCCACCGCCCTCTTCGCCTACGCCGAGCCGGCCACCCGCAGAATCGTCCTCGCCGGCGCGGGGCACTGCCCGCCGCTGATCGTCGGACCGGGCCGTACGGAGTGGGTGGAGACCTCGCTCTCCGCGCCGCTGGGCATGCTGGCCTGCTGGGAGGCGCCCAGCGTCGAACTGACGGTACGTGCCGGGGAGACCCTGCTGTTCTACAGCGACGGGATGCTGCGTCGCACCGGCGACGCGACCGACCGGGCGTACGCGCGGCTGCACTCCGTGGTGGCGGGGGCGCCCACCGGCGTCCGCGACGACCCCGAGCTGCTCGTCGAGCACGTACTGCACACGATGCTGCCCGACGGCCTGGACCGCGCCGACGACCCGGAGGACGTCGTGCTGCTCGCCGCCCGCTTCTGACCTGTCCGCTGACGCGCACCGACGGGCCGACGCACGCCCTCCGACGTCGGCTGACACAAACGTCACAGCCTTTTGCCCCTGTACGGCGCGACGCGCCGCCATACGATGGAGGACGGTCCGGACACCCGCACGAGGAGGAGCGACGTGGCAGCCGCCGAGGAGCACACGGCCGAAGCACAGACCGCCGAGGAGCAGACGACCGAGGAGCAGACGACCGAGGAGCAGCCGGTCAAGCCGCGGAAGAACGGCCTGTACCCGGGCGTCTCCGACGAGCTGGCCGAGAACATGCGTACCGGTTGGGCGGACACCGAGCTGACCGGGCTGGAACCCGTCCCGCAGGCCGGCCGGACCGCGGCCCGCCGCGCCGCGCTCTCCGAACGCTTCCCCGGCGAGCGTCTGGTGATCCCCGCAGGCAACCTCAGGACCCGTTCCAACGACACCGAGTACGCCTTCCGTTCCTCGGTGGAGTACGCCTACCTGACCGGTAACCAGACCGAGGACGGCGTGCTGGTCATGGAGCCCAGGCCGACGGGCGGCCACGACGCCACGCTCTACCTGCTTCCGCGTTCCGACCGGGACAACGGCGAGTTCTGGCTGAACGGCCAGGGCGAGCTGTGGGTGGGCCGCCGCAACAGCCTCGCCGAGGGTGAGCAGTTGTACGGCCTGCCCTGCGGCGACGTCCGCAAGGTCGCCGAGACGCTGCGCGGGGCCGCCGGGCCGGTCCGGGTGGTGCGCGGGTACGACGCGGGCGTCGAGTCCGCCCTCACCGACAAGGTGACGGCGGAGCGTGACGAGGAGCTGCGGACACACCTGTCCGAGGCCCGGCTGGTCAAGGACGACTTCGAGGTCGGCGAGCTGCAGAAGGCGGTCGACTCCACGGTCCGCGGTTTCGAGGACGTGGTGAAGGTCCTCGACCGCGCACAGGCGACCTCCGAGCGCTACATCGAGGGCACCTTCTTCCTGCGCGCCCGCGTCGAGGGCAACGACGTCGGCTACGGCT
Source organism: Streptomycetaceae bacterium MP113-05 (assembly GCA_000497405.1). Taxonomy (GTDB): domain Bacteria; phylum Actinomycetota; class Actinomycetes; order Streptomycetales; family Streptomycetaceae; genus Streptomyces. The sequence continues at coordinate 239,941 of KI547042.1, forward strand.
CGATCTGCGCCGCCGGCCCGCACGCCACCACCCTGCACTGGGTCCGCAACGACGGCCCGGTCCGCTCAGGCGACCTGCTGCTGCTGGACGCCGGCGTGGAGACCCACACGTACTACACCGCCGACGTCACCCGCACGCTGCCGGTCGACGGTCGCTACACGGACCTGCAGCGCACGATCTACGACGCGGTGTACGAGGCGCAGGAGGCCGGCATCGCCGCGGTGAAACCGGGCGCCAAGTACCTGGACTTCCACGAGGCCGCCCAGCGCGTGCTCGCCACCCGGCTCGTCGAGTGGGGCCTGCTGGAGGGTCCGGTCGAGCGCGTGCTGGAGCTGGGCCTCCAGCGCCGCTGGACGCTGCACGGCACCGGTCACATGCTCGGCATGGACGTGCACGACTGCGCCGCCGCCCGGCGCGAGTTCTACGCGGAGGGCACTCTGGAGCCGGGCATGTGCCTGACCGTCGAGCCGGGGCTGTACTTCCAGGCGGACGACCTGACCGTGCCGGAGGAGTACCGCGGCATCGGCGTCCGGATCGAGGACGACATCCTGGTCACCGCGGACGGCAACCGGAACCTCTCCGCCGGCCTGCCGCGCACCAGCGCGGACGTGGAGGAGTGGATGGCCCGTATGCAGGGCTGACCCGGCCCCGGCACACGGGGGCACGCACCCCGGCCCCCTGCCACCGCCGCACGACGGCGCCCCTCCGGCCTTCCGGAGGGGCGCCGTCGTGCTCCCCGGCTCCTCCGGCTCCCTCATCCTTCCGGGGCTTTCCGGGACCTTCAGGATGCTGATTACACCTAAATTTCGACTCCGAAGGCGCACTTCCATGCCCACATCTACCGATGCAACCGATTTGCGCGCAATGCCGTCAGGTAATGTGTTGGTCAATAACACCCTTCAGGCGGCTCGCGGAAAGGAAACGCACCACCTTCTCGTGTGCGCGGCCGAGCGGAGTCATACTCGTCCACCGCGGCCACCGGTGCGTTCCTGCCCCGGGTCCGGCCGCCGCGTCACGACCGGCACACCGTCACCTGGAGCCCGCCCATGGAGCCCATCGCGCACTCCCGCAAGACCGTTCTCCCCGGAGTCGGCGCTCGCTACGACCTGAACACCGATGCCGGGCAGCACCTGTCCGTCGTCGCCCATCAGGACGGACGCCGCATCCTGGCCTTCCACGACCCGGCGGACGACGACGCCTGCAAGGACGCGGCACCGCTCGAGCCCAACGAGGCCACCGCCCTCGCCCAGCTCCTGATCCCCGACCCCGTCGCTCACCTCTACCAGCACCTCGAACTCGACCTGGTCACCGAACACATCGAGGTGACGAACCGCTCGCCCTACAGCGGCCGGACGCTCGGTGACACCCAGGTCAGGTCCCGGACCGGCGCCTCCATCGTCGCCGTCCTGCGCCGCACGTCCGCCGAGCCCTCGCCCACCCCCGACTTCCGTTTCGCCGCCGGAGACGTGCTCGTCGTCGTCGGCACCCGCGAAGGCGTCGACGCCGTCGCCGAACTGATCGCCGGAGGATGACAAGCCCGTGCACGACACCACCGCCATGCTCATCGAACTGGGCGCCATCATCCTCGGCCTGGGCGTCCTCGGCCGGTTCGCAGTGCGCATCGGCCTCTCGCCGATCCCGCTCTACCTGCTGGCCGGCCTGGCCTTCGGCCACGGCGGTGTTCTTCCCCTCGGCGCCAGCGAGGAATTCGTAGCAACCGGCGCCGAGATCGGCGTCATCCTGCTGCTGCTCCTGCTGGGTCTGGAGTACACGGCGACCGAGCTGGTGTCCAACCTGCGCAGCCAGTACCCCTCGGGCCTGGTGGACTTCGTGCTCAACGCGCTGCCCGGAGCCGCGGCGGCGCTCATGCTCGGCTGGGGGCCGGTGGCCGCCGTGGCCCTGGCCGGCGTCACCTGGATCTCCTCCTCCGGAGTGATCGCCAAGGTGCTGGGCGACCTGGGCAGACTCGGCAACCGGGAGACGCCGGTCATCCTCGGCGTGCTGGTCATCGAGGACCTCGCCATGGCCGTCTACCTGCCGATCCTCACCGCCCTGCTGGCCGGCGTCAGCTTTGCCGGCGGCAGCATCACCCTGCTCATCTCACTGGGCACGGTCGGCGCCGTGCTCTACCTCGCGCTGCGCCACGGCCGGCACATCAGCAAGGCCGTCTCCTCCGACAACCCCGAGATGCTGCTCCTCGTCGTCCTCGGCCTGACGCTGCTCGTCGCGGGCGTCGCCCAGGACCTCCAGGTCTCGGCCGCGGTAGGTGCGTTCCTCGTCGGCATCGCACTCTCCGGTGAGGTCGCGGAAGGTGCACACAACCTGCTGGCCCCGCTCCGCGACCTGTTCGCCGCGGTCTTCTTCGTCTTCTTCGGCTTCAGCACCGACCCGGCGAAGATCCCGCACGTACTGCTGCCCGCGCTGCTGCTCGCCGTGGCAACCGCGTGCACAAAGATCGCGACGGGCTGGTACGCAGCCCGTCGGGCCGACATCAAGCCGGCCGGCCGGTGGCGGGCCGGCGGCACCCTGGTCGCCCGCGGCGAGTTCTCCATCGTCATCGCCGGTCTGGCGGTGGGGGTCGAGCCGCGCATCGGCCCGCTGGCCACGGCGTACGTGCTACTGCTGGTCATCATCGGCCCGCTGACCGCGCGCTGGACGGAGCCGCTCGCGCGCCGCCTGTCCCGGAAGGGGCAGCGGCCCGGTCCCACGGCTCCGGCCGGGCCGGCGAAGGCCGCGCACCACGCGGACGCCGCCGTCACGCACAGCTGATCCCCGGCGCGGTCACGCCGTAGCGGCGCAGCCACCTCGCGCTCCCGGAGCCGCCGGCCCGCTCGAACGGCGTTATCGGCCGAGCCTCGTGGCGCGCGTCAGCCCGCCCTGACCAAGGCGTCGTCGCGCCACTTGAGGATCTTGTCGAAGCTCACCACCGCGCCGCCCTGCTGCGGACGGTTCGCAAAGCGCACGTGGTCCGCGAGCGTCTCGATGAGGTACAGGCCGCGCCCGTCCTCGGCTTCCGCAGGCTCCGGCCCCGCCGGCCGGGTCGTCGTCGGACGGTCGGCGCGGGCCCCGGGGAAGCCCGGCCCACCGTCGGTGACCTCGACGTGGCAGGTGTCACCGTCGATGCACGCCGTCACCCGGTAACCGTCGGAACCGGCTCCGCTGCCGTGCTCCACCGCGTTGGCGCAGGCCTCCGTCAGAGCGACGGCCAGGTCGTAGGAGATCTCCGGGTCCACCCCCGCCGAGTCCATCGCACCGAGCAGCATCCGCCGGGCGAGGGGAACCGTGGCCGCCTCGCGACGCAGGTGCAGAGACCACCAGATGCTCATCCTCAGCCTCCAGGTCGCAGCTCGACGTCGGACCGCGGAGCGGCCCGTCCGGCCATACCGCTACCTATTGCCGACCCCGGCGCCCGGTAAGCACGGCCCACCCCGTAGACCGCCCGATCGGCGGAAGCGGCCGGGAAGCGGACCGGTGTAGGTGCAGTCCGCCGGCCGGCACCCGCCCTGCCGGGAGCGGGGCCGCGGCACGGTGAGAGGATGGCGCCGCCATGACTGCCGGCGCGGATCTCAGACTGCTGCGGGCCGCGGTGTTCACCGCGGTCTGCGTACTGCTGTCCGCCGCCGGGCACTCCATGGCCGCCGGCAGTCCCGTCCCGCTGTGGACGCTGGGCGCCGGCTGCGCACTCGTCCTCGCCGTCGCCGCACCGCTGGCCGGCCGCGAGTGTTCGCTGCCCGGCATCACCGCCGCGCTGGTGGCCGGGCA
>KI547042.1:243778-259521 GCA_000497405.1 Streptomycetaceae bacterium MP113-05
GCACGTGCTGTTCGCCTCCGGCCACGGGCCTGCGGGCGCAGCGACACCCGGCGCCGACCGCGGCGGCACCCTCGTTCTGGCCCAGCGGCTGCTGTGCAACGGCGGCACCCCCACCCTGACCGAGCCGGAGGCACGGCGCATCGTCGCCGACGCCGGGCTCCCCGCCGGCCACACCGCGCGTCCCGGCACCGCCGCAGGCATCCCGGGCAGCTGGGAAAGCTCCACGGACGCGGCCCGCACCGCTCTGGACGCCGCGCTCGCCCAACTGTCCCTCCCCATGCTTCTCGGTCACCTGCTCACGGCCGCCGCCCTCGGCTGGCTCCTGCACCGCGGCGAGACCGCCCTGTGGCGTCTGGTACGGATCTCCGCCACCACCGCCCGTGCGGCCGGGGAACTGATGACCGTCCGGGCCCTGCGCGGCGCCGTACGGCTGCTGCGTGCGATGCGGCACGGCCTGACCGCCACCAGCGGCCCGGACGCGGCCCACCGTCGGACTCACGACCGTGCGCCGCGGGTGTCCACGGCACCCCTGACCGGCGCGGCCACCCGGCGCGGTCCGCCGTACACGCGCGACGAACTCCACCTGGCGGCCTGACACCCGCGCCCTCGGGCGTGCCCGTGCACAGCCACGCGTACCGACGAACCCGCACCGGTCCACGCCGGCGAACGGGGACGCGCGGACACGGGGTCGTGAGCCGCCGTACACGACACCCTGCCCTCCCCGACCGCCGCGCGCCGGTACAAGCCTCCGATGCGCCGGGCGGGATCCGGCCACGCCCAGCGTGCCCGGGAGTGGGCTCCCACACCACAGGAGAGAACGCCGGTCATGACCATTTCTTCGGCAGTCAGCCAGCAGGCACACCACACCGTCACCCGCCGTAGCACCGCCCGCCGCACCGCGGCATCGGCCGCCCTCGCGGCCTCCACGGTGCTGCTGTGCGCCGGGCCCGCCGCCGCGCACGTCACCGTCGACCCCGACAACGCCGAACAGGGCGGTTACAGCACGGTCAACTTCAAGGTCCCCAACGAACGGGACGATGCGGGCACCGTCAAGATCGAGGTCAACCTGCCGACCGACCACCCCCTGACCTCCGTGCAGCCGCAGACGGTGCCCGGGTGGGACATCGAGGTCACCACGTCCAAGCTCGACAAGCCGATCGAGCAGCACGGCACGAAGATCGACGAGGCCGTCAGCAAGATCACCTGGAGCGGCGACACGATCGAACCAGGCCGCTTCCAGCAGTTCCCCGTCTCCATGGGCAGGCTGCCGGAGAACGTCGACCGCCTCGCCTTCAAGACCCTGCAAACCTACGAGGGCGGCGAGGTCGTCCGCTGGATCGAGGTGCCGGAGGCCGGCGCGGCCGAGCCCGAGCGGCCCGCTCCCGTCCTGCAACTCGCCGAAGCGGAAAGCACCGCCCACGACGGTGACGACGCCGCGAACCCCGACGGGCCACAGGCCGAGGCCGACGACACGGACACCGCCGAAACAGCCGCAGCCGCCGACGACGCGGGGGGCTCCGACACCACCGCACGCGTGCTCGCCGTCGTCGGCATCCTCGTCGGCGCCGCCGGAGTCGCGTTCGGCATCCTCGCCGGCCGCCGCCGCAGCGCCTGATCCCGAGAAGAGAGACCAGGAAACCCGCCCCATGCGCAAGACCCGCACTCTGAGCGTGGCCGCCGTCATCCTGACGGCGGCCCTCGCCCTCACCTCCTGCAGCTCCGGCACCCCCGACGGCAAGGACGGTCCGGTCGCCTCCGTCGACGGCGCCGACCGGACCGAGGGCGGCATCACCCTCGACACGCCCTTCGCCAAGCCCGACCTCACCCTCACCGACGACGAGGGAGAGAAGTTCGACCTCGTCGAGGAGACCGCGGGACGGCCCACGCTCCTCTTCTTCGGCTACACCCACTGCCCCGACATCTGCCCGCTGACGATGAGCAACATCGCCATCGCCAAGTCCCGGCTGACCGACGCGCAGCAGAAGAAGCTGCGCGTCGTGTTCGTCACCACCGACCCCGAACGGGACACCCCGAAACGGCTGCACGCCTGGCTGGGCATGCACGACGAGTCGTTCACCGGGCTCACCGGCGACTTCGGGACCGTCCAAGCCGCGGCACGCGGCCTCGGTATCCACATCGAGGAGTCACGGAAGAAGAAGAACGGCGACATCGTCTCCACGCACGGCGCGCAGGTCCTCGCCTTCTCTCCCAAGGACGACGAGGCGCACGTCCTCTACACCGACAGCAAGGCCACCCCGGAGGTCCTGGAACGGGAACTCCCGAAGATCATCAGGGGAGAGACCCCGTGACGGCCCGCACCCCCGGCGGCCACCAGCGCCGCACCACCGCCGCAGCAGCCCTCGCACTGGCCTGCGCACTCACTCTGGGCGCCTGTTCCGCGGACGCGACCAGCTCCCACGAGGGCCTCGAAGTCACCGGCGCCTACCTGCCCGAACCGCTCATGACCGACATGGCAGGCGGCTACTTCGTCATCCACAACCACGGTGCCGAGGACGACCGGCTGACCGGCGTCACCAGCGGCATAGCCGACTCGGTCGACATGCACCGCACCACCGGCGGGCAGATGGAGCAGGTCGACTCACTGCCCGTGCCCGCCGGCGGACGGCTGGAACTCGCACGAGGCGGCAACCACCTGATGCTGCACGACCTGAAACGGAAACCTGAAGAGGGCGACACCGTGCGGGTGACACTCCAGTTCGCCCACCACGACCCCGTCACCCTGCAGGTCCCCGTCAAGGCGACCAACCACAACCCGGCCACCACCGGCCACCACTGACCAAGGTCGTTCCCATGCCGTCCACCACCGCCCCACCGCGCCGGACACGCGCCGCCCAGGCCACCTGCGGAGTGCTCGCCGTTCTCGCGGCCCTCTGCACGTACCTGCTCGGCGCCGCGCCCCCGGCCGCCGCGCACGCCGTCCTCACCGGCAGCACCCCCACGGCAGGGGCAGTGGTGGACGGCTCACCCGAGGAACTCACCCTCACCTTCTCCGAAGCCGTCCAGCTCTCCGAGGACTCCGTACGCGTACTCGGCCCCGACGGCACACGCGCCGACACCGGCGGCGCCCCGCACGAAGCCGCCGACCGCGAAAGCGCCGGCGACAGCGACGAACCGGCCGGCAACCGGTACGGCACGCCCCTGCGCGACGGCCTCCGCGACGGCACCTACACCGTCGCCTGGCAGGCCGTCTCCGCCGACAGCCACCCCATCTCCGGCGCCTTCACCTTCTCCGTCGGCGCCCCCTCGAAGACCAGCGTCACCCTCCCCGACCAGGAAGCGGGCGGCGGCACGACCGGACTCCTCTACGACACCGCCCGCTACGGCGCGTACGCCGGATTCCTGCTCCTCGTCGGCGGCGCCACCTTCGTCCTGACCTGCTGGCCACGCGGCGTCCATGTCCGCGCCGTACAGCGCGCCGTCACCGGAGGCTGGGTCGCCCTGACCTCCGCCACCCTCGCCATGCTGCTGCTGCGCACCCCGTACACCGGCTCCGGCGAACTCACCGACGCCTTCGACCTCAACGGACTCGGCGACGTCGTCGGCACCGGGACCGGCACCGCACTCGTCTCCCGCCTGCTGCTCCTGGCCGCCGCCGCCCTCTGCATCACCGCCCTGTTCGGCACGTACGCCCGCACGACGGCGGAGGGCGACGACCCCGCCCGGCTCAACGCCGCACCACGCCCCCGGAGACTCGTACCGGCACTCGTACCGGCGCTGTGCGGCGGCGTCGTGGCCACCGGCCTCGCCCTCACCTGGGCTGCCTCCGAACACGCCTCCACGGGCATCCAGACCGCCGTCGCCATGCCCGTCGACGTCCTCCACCTGCTGGCCGCCGCCGTATGGCTCGGCGGACTCGCCACCCTCGCCGCCACACTCCGGTCCGGCACCGGCGCGATACCCCGCACCGCCGTGCACCGCTTCTCCCGCCTCGCACCCGCGAGCGTCGCCGTACTGGCGGTCACCGGCAGCTACCAGTCCTGGCGGCAGGTCGGCTCCTGGTCCGCCCTCACCGGAACCGACTACGGACGCCTGCTCCTGGTCAAACTCGCCCTCATCGGCGCGCTGCTCGCCGCCGCACGCGGCTCTCGACGCTGGACGAACCGCCTGTCCGAGCAGCCCCCGGCACCGTCTCCAGCGGCGCTGCTCCCGGCGCCGGACGCCGAGCCCGCCCCCAACAGCACCACGGCCACCGGCACCGTGACCCGCGAAGCACCCTCTTCCGGCAGCGGCGCGCACCCCGCACGGGCCGCACAACTGGCCCGGCAACGCGAGGCCCTGGAGACTGCACGCCGCAGAAGGGCACGCGACGCCGACCCGGACCGGCGCGGGCTGCGCCGCACCGTCCTGACAGAGACCGCACTCGCCCTCGCCGTGCTCGCCGTCACCACACTGCTGTCCGGCGCCGAACCCGCCCGAACGGCCGAGACCACCGCCACAATCGCAGGACCGAACGCTCCGGCAGGACCACACGAGGTGACCGTGCCCTTCGACACCGGCGGCCCGAACGGCAACGGCACCGCAGAGGTCGTCCTCGACCCGGGACGCACCGGCCGCAACACCCTCGACGTGCGACTCACCGACCCGTCCGGGAAGCCGCTCGCCGCACCGGAGGTGAAGGTATCGTTCACGCTCCCCGCCAAGGACCTCGGCCCGCTGCGCACCGCCCCGCGCGAGGACGGACCCGGCCACTGGCACAAGACCGGCTTGCCCCTTCCGGTCCCCGGCGCCTGGGAGATGGCCCTCACCATCCGCACCTCCGACATCGACCAGACCACCCAGACCCGTACCGTCCGCATCGGCTGACCACGACAGGGACACCAGACCCATGCCCCAGAAAGCCCAGTCCCCAGCGCCCCGCGCCCCGGCCCTCTCCCGCCGCCGCCTGATCGGCGCGGCAGGGGCAGCGGGCGCCACGGGCCTCGCCCTCGGCGGCACCACCGGCGCCCTGGCGCACGCCGCCACCGAGGACGACCCACCGCCCGCGCTGTCCTCGGTCGGCTCCACCCGGGTGGCCTTCCGCGGCACCCACCAGTGCGGCATCACCACCCCGCTCCAGGCGCACGGCGTACTCGCCGCGTTCGACCTCGCCCCCGGAACGGGACGCAAGCAGACCGCCGCGCTGCTGCGCCGCTGGTCCGACACCGCCGAACGCCTGATGTCCACCGGCGGCACCGAGGGAGCCCCGGACGGACCCGCGTCCGGCGTTGCACTGGACGCCGGACCGTGCTCCCTCTCCGTCACCTTCGGCTTCGGCCGCGGCCTCTTCGCCCGCACCGGCCTCACCGACCGGATGCCCGACGCCCTGCGTCCGCTCCCCCGCTTCACCGCCGACGCCCTCGACCCGGAACGTTCCGACGGCGACCTGTGGGTGCAGATCGGTGCCGACGACTCCCTGGTCGCCTTCCACGCGCTGCGCGTGCTGCGGGCCGAGACCGGCGACGCGGCCCGGCTGCGCTGGCAGATGACCGGCTTCAACCGCACCCCCGGCGCCACGGCCCGTCCCATGACCCCCCGCAACCTGATGGGACAGGTCGACGGCACCAACAACCCCAAGCCCTCCGAAGAGGACTTCGACCGGCGCATCTTCGTCCCCGACGGCGGCGAACCCGACTGGATGGCCGGCGGCTCGTACGCCGTCGTCCGCCGCATCCGGATGCTGCTCGACTCCTGGGACGGCACACCGGTGGATCAGCAGGAGCAGGTGATCGGCCGTCGCAAGTCCGACGGCGCACCGCTCTCCGGCGGACCGAGGGCCACCGAGCACACCGACCCCGACCTGGACGCCCGCGACTCTTCCGGGGCACCCGCCATCGCCGGCGACGCACACGTACGGGTGGCCGCCCCGGCGACCAACGGCGGCGCCGCCATGCTGCGCCGCGCCTTCTCCTTCCACGACGGGCTGCTCGAGGACGGCTCCCCCGACGCCGGTCTGCTGTTCGTCGCCTGGCAGGCGGATCCGCTGACCGGCTTCGTTCCGGTGCAGCGCAAGCTGGACAGCGGCGACGCACTGTCCGCCTTCATCCGGCACGAGGCCAGCGGGCTGTTCGCCGTGCCGGGCGGTCCGGCGAAGGGCGAGTACGTCGGCCAGCGGCTGCTCGAGGGCTGAGACGCGGCGGGTCGGCCGGTGGCGCCGCACTACGCTGTGGTCCATGTCACCCGCGAGTCGTTTCGCCTACCTCGGTCCCGAGGGGACCTTCACCGAGGCCGCCCTGCGCACCCTCCCGGAGGCGGCGACGCGTGAGCTGTCGCCGATGGTCTCGGTCCCGGCCGCGCTGGACGCCGTCCGAGCCGGTGAGGCGGCGGCGGCCCTGGTGCCGATCGAGAACTCCGTCGAGGGTGGGGTGACCGCCACCCTCGACGAGCTGGCGAGCGGCGAGCCGCTGATGATCTACCGCGAGGTGCTGCTGCCGATCGCGTTCGCGCTGCTGGTGCGCCCCGGCACCGTCCTGGAGGCGGTGAAGACGGTGACCGGCCACCCGGTCGCGCAGCCGCAGGTCCGGAAGTGGACGGCGCGGAATCTGCCGGACGCCCGGTGGGAGTCGGCGGCGTCCAACGCGGACGGCGCCCGGCTGGTGCAGGAGGGGCGCTTCGACGGAGCGTTCGCCGGGGAGTTCGCGGCGCCGACGTACAGGCTGGAGCCGCTCGTCACCGACATCCACGACGCGACGAGCGCGCAGACCCGGTTCGTGCTGGTGGGCCGCCCTGCGCGACCGTCCGCGCCGACCGGTGCCGACAAGACGTCGGTGGTGATGTGGCTCCGCGAGGACCACCCGGGCGCACTGCTGGAGCTGTTGCAGGAGTTCGCCGCCCGGGGCGTCAACATGATGCGCATCGAGTCGCGGCCCACCGGGGAGGGCATCGGGCAGTACTGCTTCTCGGTGGACTGCGAGGGCCATGCCTCCGACCGCCGGGTGGGGGACGTGTTGACGGGGCTGAAGCGCGCCTGCCGGCGGGTGCGGTTCCTGGGGTCGTATCCGCGGGCGGACGAGGGGCAGCCGACACTGCGCCCCGGGACCACGGACGAGGAGTTCGTGTCCGCCGCGGACTGGCTGACCAGGTGCCTCGACGGCCGTCCATAGGCCCGGTCAGGGCCACTTCATCTTGTCCACAGAGTTATCCACAGGTGGAGCGGGGTGCTTCGTTCGCCCTGTGCACAAGTCGACGCGCAAGGCGGACACTGTCGACAAAACGGCAAGGAGACCCCAGAGGCACCCACACAGTGACACAGAGGGGTACGTCACAGGAATTCCGATGATCAACTCTTTGGGGTGAGGGAATCCCGCTCGATTACGGGTGAATCGGGCACCCCGAGCGCGAATTCCGCGCCCCCCGAGAGGGCCCACCAAAGGATCTTCTCTTATCCACAACCCCACCCCTCCACCCTGTGGACAAGATGACGCACTGACACCCGAACCTGTGGACAACTCAAGAGAGAGGCCGCTTCACCAGCCCGGAAGCCGGGCTCCGTCCGTCCCGGAATTCTGCCTCGCCCCGCTCCGCGCGGTGAGTCCCGTGTTTACCGGAGTTTCCCCTTTGCCCCATATTGGACATAACGGGAGGGAAAGGGATTTCAGATCGATCGCGGAAGGTCGAGCCGGGTAGTCTGGCGGGGTGATTGACCTTCGCCTGCTTCGTGAGGACCCCGACCGTGTGCGCGCCTCCCAGCGTGCCCGAGGAGAGGACGTCGACGTCGTCGACGCCCTGCTCTCCGCCGACGAGCGCCGCCGGTCCTCCAGCGTCCGCTTCGACGAGCTGCGCGCCGAGCAGAAGGGGCTCGGCAAGCAGGTCGCCAAGGCGCAGGGCGAGGAGAAGTCCGCGCTCCTGGAACGCACCCGCGAACTCTCCGCCGCGGTGAAGGCGGCCGACGCCGAGCAGGACGAAGCCGCCGAGGAGGCCCAGCGCCTGCTGGTGCGCCTGGGAAACCTCGTGCACCCCGACGCCCCCGTCGGCGGCGAGGAGGACTTCACGGTCCTGGAGACCCTGGGCGCGAAGCGCGACTTCGGCGCCGAGGGCTTCACCCCCCGCGACCACCTCGAGCTCGGCGGGCTGCTCGGCGCGATCGACATGGAGCGCGGCGCCAAGGTCTCCGGCTCGCGCTTCTACTACCTCACCGGCGTCGGCGCCCTGCTGGAGCTCGCCCTGGTGAACGCCGCGATCGCGCAGGCGACCGAGGCCGGTTTCACGCCGATGCTCACCCCTGCACTGGTCAAGTCCGCCTCCATGGAGGGCACCGGCTTCCTGGGTCAGGCCGCCCAGGACGTCTACCGTCTCGAGCAGGACGACCTGTACCTCGTCGGCACCTCCGAGGTGCCGCTGGCCGCGTACCACATGGACGAGATCCTCGACGGTGGCCGGCTGCCGCTGCGCTACGCCGGCTTCTCGCCGTGTTTCCGCCGCGAGGCCGGCTCGTACGGCAAGGACACCCGCGGCATCTTCCGCGTGCACCAGTTCGACAAGGTCGAGATGTTCTCCTTCGTCGCGCCGGAGGACGCCGAGGCCGAGCACGAGCGGCTGCTGGAGTGGGAGAAGCAGTGGCTGACGTCGCTCGGGCTGCCGTTCCAGGTGATCGACGTGGCGACGGGCGACCTCGGCGCCTCCGCCTCGCGTAAGTACGACTGCGAGGCGTGGATCCCGACGCAGGGCAAGTACCGCGAGCTGACCTCGGCGTCCAACTGCAACGAGTTCCAGGCCCGCCGGCTGTCGGTGCGGATGCGCGGCGAGGGCGGCAAGGCCCGCCCGCTGGCCACGCTCAACGGCACGCTGTGCGCGGTGCCGCGCACCATCGTGGCGCTGCTGGAGAACCACCAGCAGGCGGACGGTTCGGTGCGGGTGCCCGAGGTGCTGCGGCCCTACCTGGGCGGACGCGAGCTGCTGGAGCCGGTCGCCAAGTGACCTTCTCCTCTGCTGCCTCTCCCGGGGCCTCCCCTGACCCCTTCCCCTACAAGCTGATCGCGACCGATCTCGACGGCACCCTGCTGGGCCCGGACGAGACGGTCTCGCCGCGCACGCGGGCCGCGCTCGAAGCGGCCTGCGCGCACGGCGCGGCGCACCTGGTGGTGACCGGCCGCTCGGTGCCGTGGACGCGCCCGGTGCTGGAGATGCTCGGGCACGAGGGCCTGGCCGTGTGCGGGCAGGGCGCACAGCTCTACCACGCGGGCGAGCGCCGCATGCTCACCTCGGTGACGCTGGACCGGCGGCTGGCCGAACTGGCGATCGCGCGGATCGAGGACGCCGTGGGCCCGCTGGCGCTCGCCGTCTCCCGTGACGGCGTCGACGGCCAGGTGCTGATCGGCCCCGGCTACCGGGAGAAGGGGGGCCTGCTCCCCTCGGTGCCGCTGGAGAGCACCGAACAGGCCTGGGCGGAGCCGCTGAACAAGCTGTACATCCAGCACCCGACGCTCGGCGACGACGAGTTGGGCCGCGCGGCCCGCGAGGCCGCCGGGGACCTGGTGACCGTCACCGTCTCCGGCCCGAGCATCGTGGAGATCCTCCCCCTCGGCCTCAGCAAGGCCAAGGGCCTCTCCCTGGCGGCCCGCCGCCTCGGCGTGCACGCCTCCGACACCATCGCGTTCGGCGACATGCCCAACGACATCCCCATGTTCGGCTGGGCCGCCCACGGCGTCGCCATGGAGAACGCCCACCCGGAGCTCCGCTCCGTGGCCGACGAGGTGACCGCGTCGAACGCGGACGACGGCATCGCCATCGTCCTGGAGAAGCTCCTCGCCCAGTGAGGGGCTGCGCCCGGCATTCCTCGCACACGTGCGGCGTAACCGTACGACTGTCCGCTCGTTGCACAGTCTGCGCGGAGGCGACCCGAGTATGTGGCGACGAGAGTGCGTGAAGTGGTGGTAGCCGGTAGCGGCGGGCTCGTCCCCGTGCTCGCCGGTAGTGCAGTACGTGACTGGATGAGCTGATCTCCGCTCCTGGCTCCTGGATACGGACACCCGACTGACCCCCGGGTGAGTGGGGCTTCATCGCCGATGTCCGTACGAACCCCGGGAGGGGTTGCTTCATGTACTCCGATTCCGTCCTGCTGGAGTCGCGCTCGGCGCGCTCCGGCATGACCCACCACGTCGAGATCCTCGACAGGGTCAAGACCCTCGCCCTCGCCCCAGACGGCGAACACGCGACGACGCGAGACGTCGCCGCGTACTTCGAGGTGAGCGAGAAGGCTGTGTACAACTTGGCCAGTCGTCACCGCGAGGAGCTGGAAGCCAACGGCCTCAGCATTCTTCAGGGCTCTGACCTGCAAAAGTTTGCGACCTTCAACTTGAAGGTCTCAAAAGCAAATGCAAATAGTTATCCACAGCGGCAGCGAAGCCTCGCCGTGTACACGCGCCGCACGGTGCTCAACGTGGCGATGCTGCTGCGCGACAGCGAGGTCGCGCGGAGGGTCCGCGCGTACCTTCTCGACGTCGAGAAGGCGGCCCTCCCCGGGCCACGTGAGTCCGCTCCCGTTTCCGCCGCGCTCGAACCCCGCGTAGCGAAGCTGGAGTCCGCAGTCGTGGACATCGGCACCATGTTCCAGGAGCTGGGTCCGGTGATCCACCGCATGTCCGTCCGGATGGAGCGGATCGACCGGCGCATGGTGAACACCGAGCGGCTGGTCTGCGAGATGAGTCGTCGGATGACCGATATGGGCGAGGACATGCGCGTGATGCGCACCGACCTCGACGGCGTCATGCGCGCCACGGGTGTCCGGCCGACTCTGCGTTCCGTGGAGGACTGACGCAAGAAGGTGCGGGCGGAGCCTCTTCGGCTCCGCCCGCACCTCCCAAGTCCGCCGTTCAGAGAGCCGCGACGAAACCGCCCCAGCCTTCCGACGTTATGCAGAGCGTCGGCCCACCTCTGTCCTTCGAATCGCGCACATGAACGGCAGCCAGCGTCGCCGCGACCTCGACGCAATCACCGCCGCCGGAGTCGCTGTAGCTGCTCTTCGTCCACTCGCCGGCGACCTCGACGCATTCGCCGCCGCTGGAGTCGCTGTAGCTGCTCTTGAACCACGTCAGCTCGCTCATAGCTCACCCGCCAAGTGTTCGATCAGACCGTAGGACTCCTCCGGCCGAAGGGCCTGATGGCCGATCATGGCACACCGACGTGCGAAGACACCGACATCTTCAGGCCGTGCTACGAGGGTGCTGGTCCCGTTGCACTCCATGTACACCAGGCGATCGCACTCCGGGGTCTCGATGAGTGTCATTGGGCCTTCGACGCCAGCGTGCTCGCCGCGAGCCATGGGCATCACCTGCAACACCACGTTGGGACGCTCAGCGCACTCCAACAGGTGCTGGCACTGCTCCTTCATCGTCTCCAGCCCGCCAACACGTCGACGCAGAGCCGCCTCTTCCAGCACGATGTTGATCACGCAGACCGGCCTCCTCGTCAGTAGCGCCGCACGCTCCATGCGAGCGGCTGTGAGCCGCTCGATGTCTGCCTCATCGAGCGGAGGGAAGCCGCATCCCAGAACTGCGCGGGCGTACGCCTCGGTCTGGAGTAGGCCGTGGACCAACTGACTGCAGAACGACGTCACGCTCAACGCTTTCTGCTCGAGCTGCACGAAGCCTTGAAAGTGCTCCGGGTACCGCTCCAGGCGGAGGTACTTGCCGGCCGACCCGATGACGCCTCCGGCGTCGAGCGCGCGTTCGGCGGCGTCGATGAAGCCGTCCGTCGCGGGCTTGGCGCAGGTCTCGACGGCGCTGACCGCCGCGCCCGTGTAGTTCATGCGGGTGCCCAGGTCGTTCTGCGACAGGCCCGCCTTCCCGCGCAGCAGCCTCAGCACCTCCGCGAAGTACTGACCGGCCGGGGAGACCACCTTCGTGCCTGGTGCCATCGCCGCCCTCACCTCTTCAACTCGGCTCAACGCCCCTCAACGCCGCACGACGCCGGGTTACCAATCAACGGTGTTGACATGCGTCTGGCACGCCGTCCCTGATCCCTTGTGATCAACGCCGGCCAACCTTGAGGGTGAGCGTCACCGTGTGCGACGTACGGTCGTCGTATGGTCACGTGCGGTGTATTGTGCTCTCAAATGGGTCGCCTCGGCCGAAACGAGGCGGTCCTCAGCCGGTGTTGAAGCACCAGCTGAGGACCTACACCCGCAAGGACTATCAAGGAGTCCCCGGATGCTTCGGCATGCTATCGCGCCTGCGCGCGCCTACGCTCAGATTCCCAACGCCATCCTGCGTCACCCGCGCCTGTCGGCGGAGGCGAAGACGCTGCTCGCGTGGCAGCTGTCCCTCACGGCCGACAACCGGCAGTGCCTCAGTGGGACGGCCCGGCGGGCCGGTATCGGGAAGACCGCCTTTCAGCGGGCGAAGCGCGAGTTGCTGGCGGAGGGCTACGTCCACGAGTGGCGGGTGAAGGTCGCGGGCGGTCGGTTCGCCACGGTGCAGTTGGTGTCCAACGTCGTGCTGACGTCACAGGAGGCGGCGGAGTTGCGGGACGACGTACAGCCTCGCGCGTGCAACGAGGACGAACCGCCCGCTCCCGAACCGGCCGCGGCGGAGCAGGTGCCGCCGGGTGACCGGTTTCCGGCCGCCGGAGAACCGACGGGTCGGGCAGTCGGCCGTCAACCAAAGAAGAACACCGGAGAGAACAACACCCAACCGACCAGCCCCGCCCCCACGTTCGAGGAGGCGGAGCACGCGCCGAGCCGGACGCGGCGGGCAGCTGAGGCGTTCTTGCGGACCCTGACGTTCACCGAGCCCTGCTTGGCGATGTCGGCCCGAACGGTGCGTGCCGTGGCGCCTCTTGTCGTGCCCTGGTTGCGGAGCGACCTGACCACCGAGCAGATCCACCACGCCCTCACCCGGGGCATCGCCGAGGTGCGTTCGCCCGTGGGCGTCCTGCGCTGGCGGCTGGAGCACTCCCTCCCGGAGGCACCGCCCGCACCGCCTCCGGCCGAACCGCCCCGCGAACCTCGCGTCGCGGCCATGCGCGAGTGCCGGACGCCGCACACGCAGCCGCGGCTTTTCGCTTCCCCTCCGGGCAGCGAGGAGGAACTGTGCGCGGACTGCCGGGCGTCGCAGGAGTCCGCACCGTCGCCGCCCGGTCCGGGTGCCGGGTATGCCGGGTTCGTCGCGGCCCGGCAGGCGACGGTCCCGTCACCGCGCCGAACGCGCCCCCGCCGCGCCCGTGCACACGTGTGAAGGGCGTGCGGGAGGCGCGGTGATCGCGTCTCCCGCACGCCCTTCGTGGTGCGGAACTCGGCCTACTGCTCGCCGGCGAGGGTGAGGGTGCGGAGTTTGCGGCCGGCCCACCAGGTGCCGCCGGCGGTGACGGCGGTGAGCAGGACGACGGAGACGGTCAGGCTGACGTCGGAGACCACCAGGCCCTCGCCGCCGATCTTCTCGGCGACGGCGAGGGACCACTGCTGGACGGAGAGGGTGCGGGCGCCGGCGATGAGGTTGCCGACGACGGCCTCCCAGACCAGGGCGTAGACCAGGCCGATGACGACGGCGTGCCGGGTGACGACGCCCAGGAGGAGGAACGCCGCGCTGTAGGCGACGGATCCGACCGCGGCGGCGATAGCGTACGCGACGGCGAGCTGCTGGCTGTTGCCGTTGAGGACGAACCCGGCGAGGAGGGTGGGCAGCGCGGAGAAGGCCACGGTGACGCCGACGGCGACGTACAGCTTGGTGAGGATGATGGTGGAGCGCTTGAGCGGTTTGGCGAGCAGGTAGACGACGGAGCCGTCGTCGATCTCCGGGCCGATGGCGCCGGTCCCGGCGATGACGCCGATGAGCGGCACCATCGCGGAGAGGGCGAAGCCGCCGAGCAGGTCCGCGGTCATCCGGTCGTCGGCTCCGACGGTGACGCGGACGAGGACGGCGACGAGGAGGAGCAGCGCGGGCAGGGCGGTGAGGATGAGGCCGCGTTTGCGCCCGAGCAGGGCCCGGTAGGTAAGGCGGGCGACCGTGGGGTCGTAGAGAGAGCTCATGTCGTCTGCTCCTTTCAGGCCGCGACGAGGTAGGAGAAGACGCTTTCGAGGGACTCGTCCGAGGGCGAGACCTCCTGGAGCCGGATGTCGTGGTGCCGGGCGACGCGGGGGAGCAGTTCGGTGAAGCGGGTGAAGTCGACGGCCTGGATGCGCAGGGCGCGTTCGGCGGCGTCGAACTCGATGCCGGAGGTGCAGCCGTCGGCGATGAGTGCGGCGGCCAGGGCACGGTCGTCGCTGGAGCGTACGAGGTAACGGTGCGGGCGGTCCGTCATCAGGCGGCGGATCTTGCGGAAGTTGCCGCTGGCAGCGTGCCGTCCGGCGACGATCACCTCGATGTGGGAGGCGAGTTGCTCGACCTCCTCCAGGATGTGGGAGGAGAACAGGACGGTGCGTCCCTGGTCGCCCATCTGCCGGAGCAGGGTCATGAGCTGCATGCGCTGCCGAGGGTCCATGCCGTTGAACGGTTCGTCGAGCAGCAGCACGGACGGGTCGTGGACGAGGGCGGAGGCCATCTTGACTCGCTGCCGCATGCCCTTGCTGTAGGTGCTGATACGGCGGTCGGCGGCGGGTTCCATCTCGACGGTGGCCAGGGCACGCCGAGCGGCGGCCCGCGCGTCGGGCAGGCGGTGGAGTTCGGCGTTGGCGAGGACGAACTCACCGCCGGTGAGGTAGTCGTACATCCCTTCGCGTTCGGGGACGAGCCCGATCTCGCGGTAGACGTCCTCGTTGCGCCAGACGGTGGCGCCGTCGAGGGTGACGGTGCCGCCGGAGGGCGGCAGGAAGCCGCTCATCATGTGGATGAGGGTGGACTTTCCGGCTCCGTTGGGGCCGAGCAGGCCGGTGACGCCGGGACCGATGGTCATGGTGACGTCGTTGACGGCGACGACGTTGCCGTACCAGCGGGAGACGTGGTCGATCCGGAGGGTGGTCACAGCCCGGCCTTTCGGTAGCGGCGCAGCAGGAGGGCGTAGGTGCCGGCGATGAGCGCGGCGATGAGCAGGACGTACGCGGTCGCCTCGCCGGTGGTGAGGTCGACGGCACCGGGGAAGGCGGAGGGTGCGCCGAGCACGGCCTGCTGGAAGCCGCCCATCAGGGTGCCGGGGGAGCCGAGTCCGAGCCAGCCGATGATTTCGGGCGCGTTCTGGCCGTAGGCGGTGCCCTGGAGTGCGGAGACCAGCATGTAGGGGATGGTCAGCACGGCGATGACGGTGGCGATGCCGAAGCCGCGGCGCGGGGTGAGCGCGGCGAGGAAGAGGCCGATGCCGGCGTGCAGGGCGGCGAAGATGGCGGAGAACAGCAGGCCCTTGGCGAATCCGAGGGTCTGGTCGGTGAAGTCGAGCTTGGCGAGCAGCGCGCCGACGTAGAGGATCAGCACCGGTGCGGCGGTGAAGACGAACAGTGCGGCGGTGAGGGCGGCGTACTTGGCGCTGACGTAGTCGCGGCGTTCGATGGGGCGGGAGAAGTACAGGGGTGTGGTTTTGAACCGCAGGTCGAGGGAGACGGCCTGCGGTGCGGTGGCGGCGACGAAGATGCCGACGATGGGCTGCAGGAACAGGGCGTACTCGGTGTAGTCGACGGGCAGTTCGTCAGCACGGGAGAAGACGGCGACGGCGACCATGATCACGGCCGGGAAGGCCATGGCGCCGGCGAGGAGCATCGGCAGCACCTTGGACTTGGCCGTTCGGCCGAGTCCGTACGCGCCGCGCAGCGAGTGGACGAACAGTGAGCGCCGGGCGTAGGTGCGGCCGAGCCGGGGGCCGCCGTAGTGGCGGGGGGGGGGGGG
>KI547042.1:259531-261965 GCA_000497405.1 Streptomycetaceae bacterium MP113-05
CGGCGGCGGGCGCCTGAGCGGTGGAGGCGGGGGTGTGGGTTTCAGGCGACATCGCCGCTGTTTCCTTCCTGCGGTCGGGCTGCCGCGAGTTCGGGCGTGCGGTCGTCGGCGCCGGGCGGCGGGGCGGCGAGCTGCTTGGAGCCGTCCTGCTGCGCGGGGGTCTCGGTGAAGACCTCGGCGATGTGGTGCCGGCGCTGTTCCATGCGGACCAGGCCGATGCCGAGATCGGCGACGGCGTCGCGCACGACGTCGCGGGTGTCCTGCGTGGCGGCGTCGGCGACGTCGACGAGCAGCAGGTGGCCGCTGCCGGGCGCGCCGGGGGTACCGGGGGTGTGGACGTCGAGCCCGGCCTTGCCGAGGGCCTCGCGGAGTGCTGCGGTGCCGTCGGGGTGGGTGTCGGTGTCGGTGACCTCGACGGCGAGGGAGGCGGTGCCCTGGGTGAAGTCGGCGGTGGAGGAGGAGCGCAGCAGGGCTCCGCCGTCGATGACGACGACGTGGTCGCAGGTGCGTTCCAGCTCGCCGAGGAGGTGGGAGGTGACCAGGACGGAGATGCCGAAGTCGGTGTGGACGCGGCGGATCAGGCCGAGCATGTCGTCGCGTCCGACGGGGTCGAGGCCGTTGGTCGGCTCGTCGAGGAGGACGAGCTGCGGGTCGTGGACGAGTGCCTGGGCGAGTTTGACCCGTTGTTTCATGCCGGTCGAGTAGCCGCCCATGGCGCGGTAGCGCTCTTCGTAGAGACCGACATGACGCAGGGTGTCGGCGGTGCGCTCGCGGGCGGCGGTGGCGGGGAGGCCGGACATCCGCGCCATGTGCACGACGAATTCGGTGGCCGAGACGTCGGGCGGCAGACAGTCGTGTTCCGGCATGTAGCCGACGCGTTCCCGGATGGCGGCCCCTTCGCGGGAGACGTCGAGGCCGAGTACGGCGGCGGTGCCCTCGGTGGCCGGGGCCAGCCCGAGGAGAATCTTGATCAGGGTCGATTTGCCGGCTCCGTTGGCGCCCACCAGGCCTGTCACGCCCGGTGTGATGTCCATCGTCAGCCGGTCGAGAGCGGTCACCCGTGGGTACCGCTTGGTCAGGCTCTGGGTAGCGATCACAGTCACGCAGACGACGGTAGTGGGTCTGTGGGGCGCGTCACGTCCCCCTGGAGGGCGGGATCGGAGTCGTACCGGAGGCTGACCGCCCCTAAGGGGTCTGCGTCCTGGGGAGGGTGCGGTCTCGGGGGCGGGGCAGAAGAGGCCCGTCCAGGAAGCGCACCCCAAGGGGTTACCCACGGTATCCACAGGCTGGGGGTGAGCCTTGACGCAGTCACCGGGTGTTGTCACATTCGTTGGTGTCACGTCACGCGAGGGCAGGGAGGGGAAGCCATGGCGAAGGACGGGCAGCCACAGCGGGGCGGCGCGGCTCACGGGCGCGGTGGAGACGGAGCGTGGCCGTCGGGGGTCAGGGAGCGGCGGGTCACGACCCGGGAGGGGGTCGAGCTGGCGGTGGCCGAGCTGGGCGAGGCCGGTCGGCCGACGGTCCTGCTGGTACACGGCTACCCGGACAGCAAGGAGGTGTGGTCCGATGTCGCCGACCGGCTGTCCCGACGCTTCCACGTGGTGCTGTACGACGTACGCGGCTGCGGCCGTTCCACCGCCCCCGGACCGCTGCGCGGCGGCTTCACCCTGGAGAAGCTGACGGACGACTTCCTCGCGGTGGCCGACTCGGTGAGCCCGGAGGGGCCGGTGCACCTGGTGGGGCACGACTGGGGATCGGTGCAGGGCTGGGAGTTCGTCACGGTGGCGCGCACGAAGGGCCGGGTGGCGTCCTTCACCTCGATCTCCGGTCCGTCACTGGACCACTTCGGCCACTGGCTGCGGAATCGGACGGCGCACCCGACTCCGCGCCGGGTCGGACAGCTGCTGGGGCAGGGCGCCAAGTCCTGGTACATCGCCCTGCTGCACACCCCGGTACTGCCCGAGCTGTTCTGGAAGGGCCCACTCGGACGTGCCTGGCCGCGCTTCCTGGAGCGGGCGGAGAAAATCCCCGGAGGCAGCGGGTACCCGACGGCGTCGCTGCCCACCGACGCGGCCCACGGTGCCTGGCTCTACCGGGACAATGTGCGGTCGCGGCTGCGTCGGCCCCGTGCGGACTGCCACGCCCACGTCCCGGTCCAGCTCGTCACGCCCACCCGCGACGCATTCCTGAGCGAGGCGCTCTACGACGAGCTGGAAGGGTGGGCGCCGCGGCTGACCCGCCGCACGCTTCCGGCCGGGCACTGGGTACCGCGCACCCGGCCCGACCAGATCTCCTCCTGGGTGGCGGACTTCGTCGAGGACGTGGAGTCGGGCCCACCGCCCGGATCCTCGGGCTCGACGCGCCGCACGGCGAGCTCCGGGCCAGGGTCGTCGGCCGATGCGGTCGGAGGTCCGGCCGGCGAGGCGGGGGCCCA
>KI547042.1:261975-269176 GCA_000497405.1 Streptomycetaceae bacterium MP113-05
GCGCCCGTGTGGTCGGCGTCGACCGCGACGCCGCGACGGCGGCACGCACGGCCGACGAGGCACGGCTGCGCGGCGCCCGGGAAGCGCGGGCGGAGACCGTGGACGTGAGCGACGGCGCGGCGATGGAGGAGCTCGCCGCCAAGGTCACCGCCGAGTACGGCACGGTCGACGTGCTGGTGAACAACGCGGGGATCGGAGTCTCCGGCAGCTTCCTGGACACGAGCGTCGAGGACTGGCGCCGGGTGCTCGACGTCAACCTGTGGGGCGTCATCCACGGCTGCCGCGCCTTCGGCCGGCAGATGGCCGACCGGGGGCAGGGCGGCCACATCGTCACCACCGCGTCCGCCGCCGCGTTCCAGCCTTCCCGGGCGTTGCCCGCCTACTGCACCTCCAAAGCCGCGGTGCTGATGCTCAGCGAATGCCTGCGCGCCGAACTGGCGGAACGGGACATCGGAGTGTCGGCGGTCTGCCCCGGCTTCGTCACCACGAACATCACCGCGACGGCACGCTTCACGGGTGTCGACGCAGCGGAGGAGGCACGGCTGCGGGAGCGCGTGACACGGCGGTACATGTGGCGCAACTACCCCCCGGAGCGGGTCGCGGAAGCGGTGCTGCGTGCCGTGGCGGAGAACCGGCCGGTGGTGCCGGTGACCCCCGAGGCACGCACCGCTCACCTGCTGTCCCGTCTGTACCCGCGTGCCCTGCGCACGATAGCCAGGGTGAAGCCCCTCGGGTGACCGGTGAAAAGCACGCGGACGGCAGCGCGGACCAGTACCGATCGAGACCCTGGTACGTCTCAGCGCTGCCGCGTCTCAGTGCTGCCGCGTGCGCACCGTGCGGCTGTGCCGGCCCCGTCCCTGGGCGGGCGAGCGGCTCAGACGTCGGCGATCAACGCGTAGCGCTCGTCGGCCACCGGCCCGCCCCACAGGGCGGGATCGTCGCTCAGCGACACGACGTGGAGGTCGGCGACCAGGGGACGCACCGCAGCTGCGAGTTCGTCGGCGCTCACTCCGCCGTGCCACGGCAAGGTCTCCGCGCCGGCGACGTACGGCTCCCCCCGGGTCGCCGCCGACTGTCGCCAGCGACCTTCGACCAGAACGAGTCGGCCGCCCGGCCGCAGCAGCGAGACCCAACGACGCAGCGCCCGCCGCGGATCGGGCAGCGTCCAGACCACGTGCCGCTCCAGCACCGTGTCGAAGGGCCGGTCTCCCACCGGCGGGTCGGCCGCCTCCCCGAGCAGGAACCGTGCCCGCACCCCGGCCGCCTCGGTCTTGGCCCGGGCCCGCCACACCATCCCCGGCGCCGCATCCACCCCGGTGACCAGGTGCCCGGCCTCGGCGAGCAGCATCGCGAGCGACCCCGTCCCGCAGCCGACATCGAGCACCGAGCCGGCCGGCGGCGGCACCCACTCCGCGAGTCGCCCCGCCCAGGCGGCCCGCGTCGCCGGATCGGTCAGACCGTGGTCCGGCTCCTCGTCGTAGGTCGTTGCTGCGTTGTCCCAGTAGTCGGCGATGTGGGCGGTGGCGACGGCGGCTCGGCTCTCCATACCCCGCATGGTCGCAGCTCCCTGTGACACCCGGTGCTCAGCGGTTGCCGGGGCGTTCCCCGGTCCGGCCCCACCCGTGCCCCGGCACAAGGCACACCCTGGGTGTGTGACGCGGGAGGCCCCGCACCACCGGATGCGCACACCCGACCGGACGGCGGGACGGCAACGGGTAGGCTCCCTGTCCCGTCCGCCCTCCCGGCCCCAGGAGCCGCACGTGCCGATCCTCGTCGCCCGACTCGTCCAGGCGCTGCGTGCCCGCGTGCACGGGTGGCGCGCGGCGCTCGCGGTCGGTCTGTTCGTGTTCGGCAGCAGCTGGCTTGCGATGTGGCTGGCCGAGCCCGCGTCGAACGGGATCACCGAGCCGCAGAACTACTGGTGGTGGTTCCTGGTCACCGGGTCCACCGTCGGGTACGGCGACTTCTTCCCCGAGACGGCCGCCGGGCACGTGGTCGGGGGCTATGTCATCGTCGGCGGGATCGCCGCTCTCACCATCCTGTTCACCGAGCTCGCGAGCCACATCCAGTCCGTGAAGGGGAAGCGTATGAAGGGCGTCGTCGCTCTCGACATCGCAGACCACATCGTCATCCTCGGCTACGAGGCGGGGCGCACCGAGCGGATCGTCCAGGAGCTGCTGGTCGAGGACCGTGTCGGCGAAATCGTGCTCTGCACCTGGGAGGACACACCGGAGCACCCGATGCCGGAGCAGGACCGGGTGCTGTTCGTCCGCGGCGACCTGCGGGACGTCGAGGTGCTCAAGCGTGCCTGCGTCGACCGGGCCGCGACGGTGGTGATCGACGCCCGCGACGACAACGAGGCACTGGCCCTGGCCGTGGCGGTCGACCATCTCCATCCGGAGGTGCACATGGTGGCGGCGCTGCGCGACATGAACCGCAGCGCGCACCTGCGGTACGTGAGCCCGACGGTCCACTGCGTGCAGTGGCACATGCCGAACCTGCTGACCGAGGAGGCTCTGGACCCGGGCATCACCGAGGTGTATGCCGACCTGATGAGCAGCAGCGGCAGGGGCAACACCTACTCGGTGCGGCTGCCGGAACCCTTGTCCGGCCTGGAGTTCGGTTCCTGTCAGCAGCGGTTCGGCCGTGACTTCGGCGCCACGGTCATCGCCGTGCGGCAGGACGGTTCGATGACGGTGAGTCCGCGGTGGGACGCCCCGCTGCGCTCCGGCGCGGTGCTGTACTACCTGGCCGGCGCGCGCATCGACGAGAAACGGCTGACCTCGTCGGCCCGTTGAGCCTGCCGACAGCGGACCGGCCTGTCATCCCTCCGCGCGGGGGATCGGGGCACCGTGCGGCATGCCGTCGGTGACGTAGGCGTCGTAGAGCGGCTCCCACGGTTCGGCGTGCTCACCGTGCGGGCCCCAGGTGGCTGCTCCGGCGAGACTCTTGTCCAGTTCGGCCAGGCATACGGTCCAGCCCGCTGCGTTGCGGGCTGCGGTGTCCCGCGCCTCCAACACGTTGGTCAGCGTCAGGGTGCAGCCGTCCTTACCGTCCGGTGCCAGTTCGAAGTGCAGCTCGGCGCCGCCCCAGGTGAAGGACAGGGCGTGCGGCGGCTCGTAGCGCAGCACCTCGCCCGTGGCGGGTTCGGTGTTCGGGTCGTCGGCGAACTCGATGGCGCCTCCCGCTCGGGGCTCGATCCGCACCGTCGAGGGAAACCAGTGGGCGAGCCCGGCGGGCTCGGACACCGCTGCCCAGACCCGCTCGACGGCATGGGGGTAGCGGCGCTGAAAGCGGACGGCAGGCCGTCCGTCGTGTTCGGTGAAGACTCCGCGTTCCATCATTCCTCCTCGGTTCGTGTCGTCCGGCCGACGCGCTCCGCCTCGTCCTGCTCCACGGTGTCGAGGTGGTGGCCCAGCAGGTCGAGCCGCTCGTTCCACAGCCGCCGGTAGGGGCTTAGCCAGGCGTCGAGCTCGGCGATGGGCGCGGGGTCGAGGGCGTAGACCCGTCGTTGCGCGTCCACCCGGGCCCGCACCAGGCCCGCTTCCCGGAGCACCTTGAGGTGCTTGGATGTGGCAGGCTGCGAGACCCCGAGCTCCTCGGCGAGCTCGCCGACCGTACGTTCGCGGTGGCGGAGCAGCTCGAGGACCGCTCGTCGGCGGGCGTCCACCAGTGCCGACCAGATCGCGTCCGTCATCACACCGGTGAATATAGCCGTCAGCTCATATTCCCGTCAAGGAATATACGATTCCCCGCGCCCCGCGCCCGACCCGAGCGGGCGTGGGGGCGGTCAGAGCTGAGCTGGAGCCTCGGTCGCGATCCGTTCGAAGACCTCCTGATCGGCGGCGAACCGGGTGCCGGGGATCGGCCAGTGCAGCACCAGCTCGTCGATGCCGGCCTCCGCATGCCGTCCGGCGAAGTCGACGAAGGCGTCGACCGAGTCGAGCAGCGGATCGGGGGTGAACCCGGCCAGCATGACCCGGTGCAGCTCGCCGGGGTCCCGCCCCTCCTCGGCACAGGCGTCGCCGAGGCGCGCGACCTGCCGTTCGACGGCTGCGAGCGAGGCTTCCGGGGTGGCATCGGGCGCGGAGGCGACCTTGGGGTCCCCGGTGGTCACCCACGCCTGGCCGTGCCGCGCAGCCAGCCTCAGCCCCCGCGGACCGGTGGCGGCCACGGCGAACGGCACCCGGGGGCGCTGCACGCAGCCGGGGATGTTCCGCACCTCACCCGCGGAGTAGTACGTGCCCTGACACGTGGTGTCGTCACCGGTCAGCAGCGCGTCGAGCAGAGTGACGAACTCCGCGAACCGGTCGGCGCGTTCCCGCGCCGACCACGGCTCCTGGCCGAGTGCGGTGGCGTCGAAGCCGTTACCCCCGGCGCCGATACCGAGCGTGACCCGGCCGCCACTGACGTCGTCCAGTGACAACAGCTCCTTCGCCAAGGTGACCGGGTGGCGGAAGTTGGGCGAGGTCACCAGCGTGCCCAGGCGCAGCCGGGAGGTCGTCGTCGCGGCTGCGGTGAGCGTGGGCACCGCACCGAACCACGGGCCGTCGCGGAACGGGACCCGCCAGGACAGGTGGTCGTAGGTGTATCCGGCGTGGAACCCCAGCTCCTCCGCCAGCTCCCAGCGGGCCCGTCCGCCGTCGTGCCAGCGCAGAACGGGGAGGATGCACGTGCTCAGTCGCATGCCGCAACTGTAGAAGGCCCGTACTGCGTGCGGCCGCCGGACCCCCGGGGCGGGAGCCCCGGTCCCGGACCCCGGCCCGGCAATGGCTCATCCGTGCGTCTTGCCGCACACCCGTGCGGCGAAATACGTCAAGATGTGTGCGTGATGCATCCTGCCGCGCACCTCGCCCCCGCCGACGTCCCCGGGCCACGGCCCCGGCTCATCGCCACCGACCTGGACGGGACCTTGTTGCATGACGACAAGTCCGTGTCCGACCGCACCGTCGAGGCGCTCGCCGCCGCCGAACGCGCCGGGGTCGAGGTCTTCTTCGTGACCGGCCGCCCGGCCCGCTGGATGGGCGTCGTCAGCGGCCATGTGCACGGCCACGGGCTGGCCATCTGCGCCAATGGGGCAGCCGTGGTGGACCTGCACCGCGGCCGTCGGATCGTGCAGGTCAGAGGGCTCGGACAGAACGACGCGCTGACGGTCGTGCAGGCCCTGCGAGACGCGGCGCCCGGCGTGAACTTCGCAGTGGAACGGACCGGTGGCTTCCACTACGAGCCTTCCTATCCGCCCCTCCACCTCGACCCGAGCGCCGTGGTGGCACCGGTGGAGAAACTGCTGGCGGAGGAGGGGACGGACGGCACGGGGAATCCCGTCACCCACCAGCCCGTGCTGAAACTGCTGGCACAGCACCCCGAGCTGGAACCGGACGCCTTCCTCGCCCTCGCGCGGCTCAGCGCCGGACATCACGCGGAGATCACCCGGTCCAGCCCCACCGCGCTGCTGGAGATCAGCGGCACCGGCGTGAGCAAGGCCAGCACACTGGCGCTGTGCTGTGCGCAACGCGGCATCTCCGCAGACGAAGTGGTCGCCTTCGGCGACATGCCCAACGACCTGGAGATGCTCGGGTGGGCGGGCACCTCCTACGCCATGGCCAACGCCCATCCGGACGTGCTGGCCGCGACCACTCACCGGACGGCGTCGAACGAGGAGGACGGCGTGGCCACGGTCATCGAACGGCTGCTCACACACCGCCGCTGAGCTGCGGCAGGCAGTCCGGCGCGGGCCGGGGACGGAATTCGGTGGACAGCCGGTCGGTGAGGCCGGAGGTGTGAGTGGCGGTGACGGCCTCGCGTTCGAGCATCGCCCGGAACAATCCGCTCTCACGGGACGCTAGTTCGGTATACGTGCCGCGCTCGACCGCGTGGCCGCCGTCGAGGACGATCACCTCGTCGACGGCCTCCAGGCCGTGCAGGCGATGGGTGACCAGCAGAGTGGTGCGTTTCTCCGTGGCGGCCAGGAGGTCGGCCGTCAGGGCGTCCGCAGTGGGCAGGTCGAGGTGCTCGGCGGGTTCGTCCAGCACCAGCACCGGAAAGTCCGCGAGCAACGCGCGCGCCAGTGCGAGGCGTTGCCGCTGGCCGCCGGAGAGGGCCGCGCCGTGTTCACCGACGGGGGTGTCCAGCCCGTCCGGCAGACTGAGCACCCAGCGGTCCAGTCGTGCCGCGGCGAGGGCCCGGTGCAGGACGGCGTCGGTACCGGCCGGGCCCACCGGTGCGCCGTTCCCGGCGGTCCGGGGCAGCGCGAGCCTGAGGTTCTCCCGCAGGCTGCTGTCGAACAGATGGGCGTCCTGGGCGCACAGGCCGACGAGCCGTCGTACGGCGTCGCCGTCCACAGCCGTCGCGTCGGTCCCCGGGGCTCCCGGGCCGCCCGTCAGCGTGTAGGTCCCGGCCTCCGGGTCCAGGAACCGCAGCAGCACCTGCGCCAACGTCGTCTTCCCCGAGCCGGACGGGCCCACGACCGCCACCCGGCGCCCCGGAGCCAGGTCCAGGTCGACGCCCGTCAGTGCCGTCCGTTCCTGGCCCGGGTACCGGACGGTGACCCCGCGCAGCGCGAGGCCGGGGAGCGCCGCACCCGTCGGTGGGAGGTCGCCCCGCAGAGCACTGCCGGACTCGCTCGCACGCCACCGCTCAGCGACGGCAGTCACCCGCGCCACGCCCTCGCCCGGGTGCTCCCGGACGGGTGCGGGCGCGTCGAGCACCTCGTGGACGCGTTCGGCGGCCCGCCGGGTGCGCTGTCGGTGCTGCACCGCGAGCGGCATCCCCGCCACGGCTTCGAAGGCCGCGAGCGGCGTGAGCACCACGACGGCGAGCAGCACGCCGTCCAGTCGTCCGCCGGTGACCGCCATCGCCCCTGCCCAGGCGGCGGCGGTGACGGTCCAGCCGGTGATCAGTGCGGTCAGCCCGGCGCCGGCACCCGTTCGTGCGGCGCTGCGGGCCGCGATCCGGGTGAGGTCGGCGTCGGCGGCGCGCACGGCGGCGGTCCGGACGGGGAGCGCCCCGGCGACGGTCAGCTCGCCGGTGCCCGCGAGCAGGTCGAGTGTCCGTACGGCAAGGGTGCCGCGTGCGGGTGCCAGGCGACGTTCGGTGCCGCGGGACAGTGCGGCGGCGAGCAGGGGCACGGCGAGGCCTGCGGCGGCCAGTCCGGCGGCGAGCAGGGCCCCGGCCTCCGGCAGCAGAGCGGCGGGGGGGGGGG
>KI547042.1:269186-276586 GCA_000497405.1 Streptomycetaceae bacterium MP113-05
GAGGGCGACCACCCGGTCGGCCAGGGCGAGCAGTGCGGGCCGGTGCGCCACCAGCAGGGCCGTACGGCCCCGGGCCAGCCGGCCGATGGCGGCTACCACGGACTCCTCGGTGGCCAGGTCCAGCGCCGCGGTGGGTTCGTCGAGCAGCAGGACAGGGCGGTCGGCGAGGAAGGCCCGTGCCAGCGCGACGCGTTGACGCTGTCCCGCGGAGAGGCCGGCGCCCTGTTCGCCGAGCACGGTGGCGGGGTCGAGGTCGCCGGCTCCGGCAGCACGCAGGGCGTCCCGCACCTGTGCGTCGTCGGCTTCGGGACGAGGCAGGCGTACGTTCTCGGCCAACGTGCCGGCGAACAGGTGGGGGTGCTGCGGCACCCAGGCGATCTGGGCGTGCCAGCTCGCCGGGTCCACTCCGGCGAGGTCCTCGCCGTCCAGCAGTACGCGCCCGCCGGTGGGCGGGGTGAGGCCGAGGACGGTGTGGAGCAGCGTCGACTTGCCCGCACCGGACGGCCCCACCAGTGCGACGGTCTCGCCGGGGGTGAGTGTGAGGGAGGTGGGTGGCAGGGAGTCACCCGGACGGCCCTGGTGGCGGACGTACACCTCACAGAGCGCGACGGTGGGTGCGGACGGCGCCGGCCGGGTTCCGGGGACGGGCGCCGGGGTCTGCAGGGTCCGGAACACCTGGTCGGCGGCGGAGAGGCCTTCGGCGGCGGCGTGGTACTGGACGCCGACCTGGCGCAGTGGCAGGTAGGCCTCCGGGGCGAGGATCAGCACCACCAGACCGGTGCGGAGGTCCAGGTCGCCGTGCACCAGCCGCATGCCCACCCCGACGGCCACCAGCGCCACGGAGAGGCTGGCGAGCAGTTCCAGGGCGAAGGAGGAAAGAAGGGCCAGGCGCAGGGTGCGCAGGGTGGCCCGCCGGTAGTCCCCGGTCAGGCTCCGGATGTTCTCCGCCTGTGCCTTCGCCCGGCCGAAGACCTTGAGCGTGGACAGCCCCGCGACGACGTCCAGGAAGTGGTGGGCCAGCCGGGAGAGCAGTGCCCACTGGCGGTCCGTCCGGGCCTGGGTGGCCCAGCCGATGAGGACCATGAAGACCGGGATGAGCGGCAGCGTGACCGCGATGGTGAGAGCGGAGACCCAGTCGTCGACCACGATCCGGGCCAGCACGGCGGCGGGTACGACGACGGCGAGGCCGAGTTGCGGCAGATAGCGCGCGAAGTAGTCGTCCAGTGCGTCGATCCCCCGGGTGGCCAGTGTGGCCAGTTCGCCGGTGTTCTGCGGGCGGCCGGGGCCGAGCGCCGCTGCGTGAGCGAGGAGCCGCATGCGCAGTTCGGACTTGACCGCCGCTCCCGCCCGGTGGGCTGCGAGCTCGGTGAGCCAGGAGACCAGGGCCCGCCCCAGGGCCGTGCCGGCCAGCAGCGTCAGGGCGTCACCGGCGAGGCTGCCCTGCTGGAAGGCCGCCACGACGACCTCCGCGAGCAGCACCGCCTGCGCCACCACCAGGCCGGCTCCGGCGAGCCCGAGTGCGACGTTCGCGAGCAGGAAGACCCGGGTGGCGCGGGCGTACCGGAGCAGGCGGGGGTCGACCGGTTTCACGTGAAACCCTCCCGGTCAGCGAGCGGCGGACTGCTGGAGGTGCCGGGTGCCGATGCGCTTGCGGAAGACCCAGTAGGTCCACCCCTGGTAGAGCAGCACGACCGGTGTCGCGATCACGGCCAGCCAGGTCATGATCTTCAGCGTGTACGGGCTGGAGGCGGTGCCGGCCACGGTCAGGCTCCACTCCGGGTCGAGAGTGGAGGGCAGCACGGCCGGGAAGAGACTGGCGAAGAGCATCGCGGTGGTGGCGACCACGGTCAGCCCGGAGCAGCCGAACGCCCAGCCCTCCCGGCCCCGGTGGTTCGCCGCGAGTGCGGCGGCCAGCGTGCCGACCGCCGCGGCCAGCGCGAGCAGCGCGAGGGGGTCGCCGTGCCGGACCTGGGTCCGTCCGAGGAACAGGGCCAGTGCTGCCAGTGCGCAGCCTCCGACGCCGGCGGCGACCCGGCGGGCCCGGCGGCGGATGTCACCGAGCGTCTTGAGCGCCGCGAAGACTGCGCCGTGGAAGGTGAACAGCGCCAGGGTGGTCAGGCCGCCGAGCAGGGTGTAGGGACTCACGAGGTCGAGCAGGCCGCCGGTGTGCTCCTTGTCCGGACCGATGGGCAGCCCGTGCACCATCGCGGCGAGGAGCACGCCCCACAGCACGGCGGGCAGCAGGCTGCACCAGAAGATCGCCCGCTCCCAGTTGCGCTGCCAGCGCATCCCGTCGCGCTTGGCCCGGTATTCGAACGCGACCCCGCGCAGGATCAGGCAGACCAGAATGAGCAGCACCGGCAGGTAGAAGCCGGAGAGCATGGTGGCGTACCAGTCGGGGAAGGCGGCGAAGGTGGCGCCGACGGCGGTGAGCAGCCACACCTCGTTGCCGTCCCACACGGGACCGATGGTGTTGATCAGGACGCGCCGTTCCGCCCGGTCGCGGGCGAGCAGCCGGGTGAGGACGCCGATACCGAAGTCGAAACCCTCGAGGAAGAAGTAGCCGGTCCACAGGACGGCGATGAGGACGAACCACAGGTCGGTCAGTGCCATCGTGTTGTCTCCTCGGTCCTCAGTAGGAGAACGCCATGGGGCGGTCGGTGTCGGCGGGGTCGCCGCCGACCCGGGCCGGCGGGTTGCGGTCGGAGTCGGTGAGTTCGGGTGGCCCGGCCTTGACGTATGTGGCCAGCAGCCGGACCTCGATCACCGCGAGGGCTGCGTAGAGCAGGGTGAAGACGGTCATCGAGATCACCACTTCGGCCTGGGAGACCCCGGGGGAGACGGCGTCACGGGTGCGCAGCACGCCGTAGACGACCCAGGGCTGGCGGCCCGTCTCGGTGAAGATCCAGCCCCAGGAGTTGGCGAGCAGCGGGAAGCCGAGGGTGAGGAAGGCCAGCCGCCAGTACCAGTCGCCCGCCGTCCGCCCCAGTTCACGGCTGCGGGTGAGGGCCAGTCGGGGGACCTGGTCGTGGGCGGTGCGCAGCCCGGGTGCGAGCAGAATCCGGCGTCGGGTGAGCCAGAGGCCGGCGGCGCCGAGGGCGACGGAGGCCATGCCGAAACCGATCATCCAGCGGAAGCTCCAGTAGGCGACCGGGATGTTCGGGCGGTAGTCGCCGGGCCCGAAGCGTTCCTGCGAGGCGGTGTTCACGTCGTTGATGCCGGGGACGGTGGTGGTGAAGTCGCTGTGGGCGAGGAAGGAGAGCGCCGCGGGGATCTCGACAGCCACCGTGTTCTCCCCGTGGCGCCCCTCGTCGGCGTCGACGTCGCCGTAGGCGAAGAGCGAGAACGGGGCGGGCGAGGAGGACTCCCACAGTGCCTCTGCAGCGGCCATCTTCATGGGTTGCTGCTCGAACATCACCTTGGCGAGCCGGTCGCCGCTGACGGCGGTCAGTGCGCCGCCCGCGACGAGTGTGACCAGCCCGATCCGCAGGGAGGTGCGCATCACCGGGACGTGCCTGCCACGCCGCAGGTGCCAGGCCGCGATACCGGCCACGAAGGCGCCCCCGGTGAGGAAGGCGGCGGTGAGGGTGTGGAAGACCACGACCAGAGTGGTGTTCTGAGTGAGGACGGCCAGGAAGTCGGTCAGCTCGGCCCGGCCGGTGTCGGCGTCGATGCGGTAGCCGACCGGGTGCTGCATCCAGGAGTTGGCGGCCAGGATGAAGTACGAGGAGAGGACGGTGCCGACGGAGACGATCCACATGCAGGCGGCGTGCAGCGTGGGCGGCAGCTTGTCCCACCCGAAGATCCACAGACCGATGAAGGTCGACTCGAAGAAGAACGCGATCAGCGCCTCGAAGGCGAGGGGAGCGCCGAAGACGTCGCCGACGAAGCGCGAGTAGTCCGACCAGTTCATGCCGAACTGGAACTCCTGCACGATGCCCGTGACCACGCCCATCGCAATGTTGATCAGGAAGAGCTTGCCCCAGAACTTGGTGGCACGGAGGTACTTCTCGTCCCGGGTGCGGACCCAGGTGGTCTCCAGGGCGGCGGTGAGGGCGGCGAGCGAGATCGTCAGGGGGACGAAGAGGAAGTGGTAGACGGTGGTGATCCCGAACTGCCATCGGGCCAACGTCTCCGGTGCCAGCGCGAGGTCCATCTCGCTGCCTCCTTCGGTCGCCCGGCACAACCGCGCATGCCGGGGCACGACAGGAAACGCATCTTGTGAATGCGTTCACATTCACAAGCAATTATCACCCCATCCTCACGACACCTGAGCACCGGGGATGGGTGATAGCGGACACATGCAGGGACCCGTGCCCGGACCCCTGTCTTCGCCTTCCGCGACATCCCGGCAGCGGCACCGCGCACGGCCCCGGTCCCCGGCGGGCCGGGGACCGGGGCCGTGCGTCACGCGGACTCTGGCCCGCCGCAGGCGGGTCTCCTACAGCTCCTTGCGGAACGCGGCGGCCGCCTGCAGGAAGAGGTCGTTCGCCTCGTTCTCGCCGATCGTCACCCGCACACCCTCGCCGGCGAAGGGCCGGACCACCACGCCCGCCTCCTCGCAGACAGCGGCGAAGTCCGTCGTACGGTCGCCCAGCCGCAGCCACACGAAGTTGGCCTGCGACTCCGGCACGGTCCAGCCCTGGGTGACCAGCTCACGGGAGACTCGGGCTCGCTCCGCGACCAGGCCCTCCACCCGCTCCAGCAGTGCGTCCTCACTCTTCAAGGACTTCACCGCGGCGTCCTGGGCGAGCTGCGTGACACCGAACGGGACGGCCGTCTTGCGCAGGGCGCCGGCCACCTCCGGGTGCGCCACCGCGAAGCCGACCCGCAGGCCCGCCAGGCCGTAGGCCTTGGAGAAGGTCCGCAGCACGCAGACGTTCGGGCGCTCCCGGTAGAGCTCGAGGCCGTCCACGACGTTCTCGTCCCGGACGAACTCGCGGTACGCCTCGTCGAGGACGACCAGGGTCTCGGCCGGCACACGGTCCAGGAAGCGCTCCAGGTCCCCGCGGGGGATGGCGACACCGGTCGGGTTGTTCGGGTTGCAGACGAATATCAGCCGGGTGCGGTCGGTGATCGCGTCGGCCATCGCGTCGAGGTCGTGTTCCTCGTTCTCGGTCAGCGGCACCTGCACCGGCTTCGCCCCGGAGATCCGCGTGATGATCGGGTACGCCTCGAAGGAACGCCAGGCGTAGATCACCTCGTCGCCCGGCTCGACGGTGGACTGCAGCAGCTGCTGGGCGACACCGACGGAGCCGGTACCCGTGGCCAGGTGGTCCGTCGGCACGCCGAAGCGCTCCGAGAGGGTCTCCATCAGCTCGGTGCAGGCCATGTCCGGGTAACGGTTGAACGAGGCGGCGGCCGAGGTCACCGACTCCAGCACGCCCGGCAGGGGCGAGTGCGGGTTCTCGTTGGAGGAGAGCTTGTAGCTCACCCGCCCGCCCGAAACGTCCCGCTTCCCGGGCTTGTACGTCGGCACGCCGTCGAGCGCTGCGCGCAGCCTCGGGGTCTTCTCGGTCACCGCAGGTCCTCCTTGACGCTCACAGGGAAAGCTCCGCCGCCACCGGGACGGCCACGCAGGATCACTGTCGCCGGCCGCGGAGCGGCCCGGACGTCCACCCTATGCGGCCGCCCCGCGAGGACACACAGGCCGTCCGTCACAGGTCGCCCCGCGCGCGCTCGCGCTCGCGCGCCTGTGGCGTGCGCGGTGGCGCGCGTCACTCGTGAAGGTGAGTTGCAACCTCATCGCAACCTTGGGGATCACGCGGGGACAACCGGGCCGGAAATGGTCGATCTACTCTGCGGGGACGTCAACTACCGTTGTTTCCAAGGCATTTGCTGAATTCCACTCGTGCAGAATCGTGCCTTCCAGCCCCTGTTCTCCCGTCCCCGCCAACACACCTCCGCGGGCCTACGATCGGGTCGCCATGACAGCAGCAGAGAAACATCAGGTGAGCCGGAGCTCCCCCGCCCAGGCCGGCCGCCGGCGCCAGAGCCGTGCGGGCATCCGCGATGTCGCAGCGGCCGCCGGTGTCTCCATCACGACTGTCTCCGACGCGCTCAACGGCAAGGGGCGCCTGCCCGACACCACCCGCAGCCACGTCCGCGCGGTGGCCGAACGGCTCGGCTACCGGCCCTCCGCGGCCGCCCGGACGCTGCGCACCGGGAAGTCCGGCCTGGTCGGACTGACCGTCACCACCTACGGCGAAGAACCCTTCACCTTCACCGAGTTCGCCTACTTCGCGGAGATGGCACGGTCGGCCACCTCCGCCGCGCTGGCCCGCGGCTACGCCCTGGTCATCCTGCCCGCGGCCTCACGGCACAGCGCCTTCGACATCTGGTCCAACGTCGCTCTCGACGGCACCGTCGTCATCGACCCGTCCGACCACGATCCGCTGGTCACCGAACTCGTCCGGTCCGGCATCCCGGTGGTGTCGGACGGTCGCCCGGCCGACAGCCTGCCCGTCACCGCATGGGTCGACAACGACCACGAGGCAGCCGTCCGCGGCCTGCTCGACCACCTCGCAGAGTCCGGAGCCCGCCGTATCGGCCTGCTCACCGGCACCAGCACCGACACCTACACGCGGCTCTCCACCAGCGCCTACCTCGACTGGTGCGAACGGGTCGGTCAGGAGCCCGTCGTGGAGGCCTACCCGGCACACGATCCGGCCGCCGGAGCCGTCGCCGCCGACCGGCTGCTGGCCCGGCCGGACCGCCCCGACGCCGTCTACGGGCTCTTCGACCCCAACGGCACGGACTTGCTCGCCGCCGCCCGGCGCTACGGGCTGCGGGTGCCCGAGGACCTGCTGCTGGTCTGCTGCAGCGAGTCCAGCGTCTACGCCGGGACCGAGCCGCCCATCACCACGCTCTCCCTCAAACCGGGCCGCATCGGCAACACGGTGATCCAGTTGCTGATCGACGCCATCGAGAGCGGCGGCCCCGTCTCCGGCACCCGGCCCGTGGAACAGGTGATGCCCACCGACCTCATCGTCCGCACCAGTTCCCGGCGCCGGCCGCCGCGCACCACGGTCAGCGCCCCGCGCGGCCCCACGTCCGAGTGAACCCCGGGCTTCCGTTCCGGTCCGCCGCCCCGGCACGGAAGCCCGAAGAGCGGGAAATGGGGAGGAAGCACCCTCCCCGGCGAATCCTTGACGGCCCGCCGGGCAATTGCCGGCCCCAGGTGTGTCACAACCGGCCATCGTCGTTCCTATGATGGGCTCCACGCACCGGAACCGGCGTGCGACCTGGGGAGACCACCCCGGCGTCCGCCAGGGCAGGAGTCCGGCAGGGGACAAGGCGACGCGAGGGTGGAGGGGTCGATGATCCACGGGGCAGGACAGGGACCCGACGGGTGGCGGAACGCGCCCGGGACGGCGACGCCGGGCGGCCTCCCGCCGCAG
>KI547042.1:277160-278514 GCA_000497405.1 Streptomycetaceae bacterium MP113-05
GCGACGCCGTTCCGGCGGGCCGCCCAGGCCGGGCATGTGTCCGCCCGGCCCGCCGCGTACACCCCGACCCGGCGCGATCTGC
This sequence comes from Streptomycetaceae bacterium MP113-05, assembly GCA_000497405.1. GTDB lineage: Bacteria > Actinomycetota > Actinomycetes > Streptomycetales > Streptomycetaceae > Streptomyces. Next base: position 277,243 of record KI547042.1, read on the forward strand.
CCGTCGTCGGGGCCGCCACGGACCAGTCCGGACACGAACCCACCGTGATCGACATGCCCTCCCCCGCGTCCACCGCTGACAGCCCCTCACCGCTCTACGTCGTCGGCGACGTGCACGGCTACCTCGACGAACTCCGCGCCGAACTCCGCGCCGCCCGCCTCATCGACGCGGCGGACGGCTGGGACGGCGGCACCGCCCGCCTGTGGTTCCTGGGCGACTTCACCGACCGGGGCCCGGACGGCATCGGCGTCATCGAACTCGTCATGCGGCTGTCCGCCGAGGCCGCAGCGGCGGGCGGCTACTGCAAAGCCCTGCTGGGCAACCACGAGCTGCTCCTCATCGGCGCCAAGCGGTTCGGCGACACCCCCGTCGACTCCGGGGCCGGCACCGCCTCGTTCCAGGCGGCCTGGCTCCTCAACGGCGGTCAGCAGGCCGACATGGAACGCCTCGAGGACCACCACCTCCAGTGGATGTCCCGGCTCGACGCGATGGCCGTCGAGGACGACCACCTACTGGTGCACTCCGACGCCACCTGCTACCTCGAATACGGCGATACCGTCGCCGAGGTCAACGACGCGGTGACGCTGGCCGTTCAGCGCAACGACGCCGACGAAACCTGGGAACTCTTCCGCCGCTTCACCAAACGGTTCGCCTTCCGCGACGAGGAGGACGGCACGAGGACGGCACGGGAACTGCTGGAGGTATTCGGCGGCAACCGCATCGTGCACGGCCACAGCCCCATCCCCTACCTCACCGGCGCCGCCGAGGGCGACGGACCGGCACCGCAGGTCACCGGCCCGCACGTGTACGCCGACGGACTGGCCGTCGCGATGGACGGCGGCGTCACCATGGACGGCAGGCTGCTGGTCTCCCGCCTCCCCGTCGCCGGTACGGCAGCCCCCACCGGGCGGTAGTCCGGCCCCGACGGGGGTGGGGGGGGCGCGAACCGATTCGGTGAACTCCCTGTCACCGGCCACCCCCCGCGCTCTACCATCTACTCCTGCCGTAGCAGCTCTCCTCCGTCGTCCGCACCGGCGGACGACATCGCGGCACCACCCGCGGCACCACCGCGGCGGCGGCCCGCGGACACACGGAGAACCGGGGGACGCACATGAACAGCGCTCCGCACCTGCACAGGGAGGACCGCCCCGAATTCGAGCGGATCCTCGACGAGACGCTGCGCACCGCCGACCGGTACACCGGCCTGTCCCAGATCGGTGAACGCCTCGGCCGGGCCCGGCTGCACAGCATGGCGGTGAGCGCGGCCGAGCC
>KI547042.1:278524-280268 GCA_000497405.1 Streptomycetaceae bacterium MP113-05
GACGCGGAGTACCGGCGCTTCGTCGGACTGCGCGAGGAGCGGCGCCGGTCCTCGGTCGGGCAGCCGGTGCCCGGACGAGCCCGCCACGACGATCCGGCGGACGACACCGACGGCGAGGACGGCCACGGTGCCGGACTCGTCGCCGTGGTCTCGGTCCTGGCGCCCCTGCTCGCCGGCACGGCCGCGCTGATCTTCCTCCTGGTCGGCTACGGGCTGCACCTGCTCGCCCCGGAGCCGGGGCTCGCCGCCCCGATGCGCGATGCGGGCTGGACGTTCGCCGTACTGGCCGCCGCGAGCGCGCTGCTGGGCATGGGCGGGGTGCTGCTCACCGCGCTGCGCAACGGCCCCAGCGCCGTGGCCGCCCCGGTCAGGGTCCGTCGGGGGCGTCGTGCGACGACGGCTGCGGGCCGGTCGGACGGGGGTGGCGGCGCGGAGGACGAGGTCGCCGCGGCACGTGCCGACTGGCAGCGGGCGCTGCTGGAACGCGGCATCCTGCCGTTCCTGCGCGAGGCGCTCGCCGACCCGGCCGGCGCCGAGAGGTCCCCGGAGTCGCCAGCGCGCGAGCTGCCGGAACAGTCCCGCTCCCCGCGGCTGGGATACTCGCACCCCGGCTTCTCCAGCCCTGCGGAGAATGGCCGGGAGGACCAGTCCTCCGGCAGCCGACCGCGGTTCTCCAGCCCGGAGTACGGACGCCCGGGGTACGGCCACCCGGACTTCGAGAGCCCCGGCCACGGCAGTCCCGAGGCCCGGCCGGAGTGACGGAGCGCCGGACCGCGGCCTGCGCTCACCGTTCCGGGGGAGAGGCTCACCGCACCGAACCGGGGCCGTTCAGCCTGTCGGTGTCGTGGGTGGCGAGGTACGCGCCGACCCGGTCCTCACGGAACGCCTCCCACAGCGGTTCGGCCCTCTCCCGGTCCAGCCGCACCACCGACTGGCCGTCAACGGTACCGAAGCCCCCGAACGGCGCGTTGAGGAACCGTACGTCGGAGGTGCGCAGCCCGCGCATGCTCCACGCCAGGTCGTACAGACCGCTGTTGGTCAGTCCGTCGTCCACGTCGGCCACGTCCCCGACCGAGTCCAGCAGCCCGCTGACCCGGGCGGGGCTGGACAGCGTCTCGCCGCTGAGCACCCGGCCCATCAGGGCCCGCAGGAAGTTCTGCTGCCGTGCCGTACGGTCCAGGTCGCCGCGCGGCAGCCCCTTGCGCTCCCGGACGTAGGCCAGCGCCTCCCCGCCGTTCATGTGGTGAGTACCGGCCCGGTACGCGGGGGCGTCACCGCGTCCCGGTACGTCGCGGGGAACGGTGATGTCGACGCCGCCCACGACGTCGGTCAGCGAACGGAAACCGTTCCAGTCGACGACGGCGAGGTGGTCGACCCTTACGCCGGTGAGGTCCTGCACGGTACGCACGGCGAGCGCCGGTCCGCCCCAGGAGAAGGCGGCGTTGAGCTTGGCGCTGCCGTGCCCCGGTATCTCCACCCAGGTGTCGCGGGCCAGCGACACCACCGCCACGTCGCTGCGGTCCGCGGACAGGTGCAGCAGCATCATGGTGTCGCTGCGGGAGGATCCCGTCCGCCACGCGGGCGCCTGCGCGTCGTCGCCCGTGGTGGGCACCCCGGTACGGGTGTCGAGCCCGACGAGCAGGAAGGTGACGCCCTCGGCAGGCGGCGGCTGCTTCTCGTCGGGCACGTCGGGCAGCGCGTCCGGGATGCGGTCGATGGAGTCGGCGGCCCGGTCCGCCCGCCC
>KI547042.1:280278-286619 GCA_000497405.1 Streptomycetaceae bacterium MP113-05
CGGCGGTGCCCCCGGCGAGGAACAGCGCACCCACCAGGCACCACAGCAGCAGTCGGCCGCCCCGCCGCCGCTTCGGTCGCGGGCGGGCGGCGAGACCGGTGCCCCGGCCGTCCCCGCCGTCCCCGGGGTCGGCGGCGGGGACCTCCGCTCGCTCTTCGACTGTGCTTTCGACGTGCGTCATGCCCGCATTGTTCCGCCGCTGGAGCGGTTTCGCCAACGAACGGCGACATCGACCGAAACGGGCGTCCCGGCGCGGCCGTTCAGGACCTCCGTCCGGACGCCAGCTCCAGGGCCCGTCGGAGGTCGGCGACCAGGTCAGCGGGGTCCTCGACGCCCACGGACATCCGCACGAACCCGTCCGGCACCGCGTCACCGCCCCATCGGCCGCGCCGTTCGGCGGTGCTGCGCACCCCGCCGAAACTGGTCGCGTCGCCGACCAGTCGCAGGGCGGCGAGGAAACGCTCGGCGTACTCCTTGTCCGGCAGGGTGAACGACACCACGCAGCCGAAACGGTTCATCTGACGGTCCGCCACCGGGTGCGAAGGGTCCTCCGGCAGCCCCGGGTGGCGTACGTCGCGCACCTCGGAAAGGCCCTGCAGGCACCGGGCCACGGCCAGCGCACCGACGGCCTGCTGCCGGGTGCGCAGCTCCAGGGTGGCCAGTGAGCGGTGTGCCAACCACGCCTCCATCGGCCCGGGGACGGCACCGACGGTCTTGCGCCACAGCCGCACCGCGTCGGCGAGTCCGGCGTCCCGGCAGGCGACGTAGCCGAGCAGCACGTCGCCGTGCCCGGTGAGCGCCTTGGTTCCGGAGGCGACGGTGAAGTCCGCGCCCAGCTCCAGGGGGCGCTGGCCGAGCGGGGTGGCGAGGGTGTTGTCGACGGCCACCAGCGCGCCCCGCTCGTGTGCCGCCGCGACCAGGGCCCGGATGTCGCACACGTCCAGGCCCGGGTTGGACGGCGACTCGATCCACAGCAGGTGTGCGCCGTCCAGCAGTTCGCGCTGGGCGTCGCCGCCGGTGGGTGCGGTGCGCACCTCGACGCCCAGCGACTCCAGCCGTTCGCGCACCGGGAGGAGGAGGTTGTAGCCGTCGGACGGCAGCACCACCGCGTCGCCGGGCCGCAACTGGGAGAGCAGGACCGCGGAGATCGCCGCCATGCCGGAGGCGAAGGCGAGCGCGTGCACGTCCCCGGGCAGGGCGCCGGGCACCTCCAGCTCGCCGATGGCGCGTTCCAGCGCCGTCCAGGTGGGGTTGCCGTCCCGCCCGTAGGCGTACGGGGCTCCCTCGGGGTCACCGGGCAGGTGGTAGTGCGCGGCGAACACCGGGCCCGGCAGCGGCGGCGCGTACGGCTCCTCCGGCGGCAGGCCCGCCCGCACCACCCGGGTCGCGTCGCTGTCCGTCTCCGTCATCTCTGAGTGCCTTTCGCTCCGGGCGGGCGGCGCCTGCCGCCACCCGCAGCGCGCACCGTATCCGGCGCCGCGGAGCACCGTGCCGGACGGTGCCGGGCACGGTGCTCCGCCGCTGCCGTCGGACGGCAGCGCCGCCGCGCACCGGGTCAGTCGTCGTCCGGGAGGATCATGTTCAGGGCCCAGGAGACCAGGGAGATGATCAGTCCGCCCAACAGTGCCGCCCAGAAGCCGTCGACATGGAAGCTGAGCTCGACCACGTCCGCCAGCCATGATGTCAGCATCAGCATCAGCGCGTTGATCACCAGGGTGAACAGCCCGAGCGTCAGGATGAGCAGCGGCAGCGAGAACAGCTTCAGGACCGGCTTGACCACGAAGTTGACCAGGCCGAAGATCAGGGCGACGAGCACCAGGGTCAGTGCCTGCCTGCCGGTGTCGTCGCCGGTGAGAGTGATGCCGGTCACCAGCCACACGGCGACCAGCAGCGCCGCCGCGTTGGCGACCGTCTTGATGAGGAAGTTCGTCATAGGCTGATGGTTCATCCGTACCGGTGGTTCGAACAAGAGGTGGGGGGCCGGTGTGAAGGCGTTCCGGCTGGAGGAGCTCGAGGCGGAACGCGCCGCCAACGAGGGAGCGTACCTGCAGTTCCTGCGCGAGCGTCGGATGTCGGTGGGGCTGTACGCCCTGGACAGGGGCGCGACGGATCCGCAGCAGCCGCACACGCAGGACGAGGTGTACTTCGTCGTCAGCGGGCGCGCGGCGCTGACCGTCGGCGAGGAGACGACGTCGGTGGCCCGGGGCAGTGTGGTGTACGTGCCGGCCGGCGTGACGCACCGCTTCCACCACGTCAGCGAGGACCTGCGGGTCATGGTGGTCCTCTCTCCCCCCGAGGGCTGAGCCCCGACGCGCAGGTCCCGAGCGGGTTCGTCCGGATCGTGCCGCGCCCGCGTGGTCCGGACGAAATCCCCCCGTTCGGTACACCTAGGGGTCGGTTCAGGGTCGCGCCCGGGCCGGGGCCACTCCCGCGCCGCCGCTCGGCGTCCTAGCATCGAGGGCAGACGGCGCGCCCCGCCCCGGGACGCAGCCGTACCTTCGAACGCGTCACGGAGAGTCGTCATGGCTGTCAAGGAATTCCTCACCACCCTGCCGTGGTGGGTGAAGTGGGTCGCCATACCGGTGATCGCGCTCGTCGTGTTCGGGGGGCTGATCGCCAGCGTGGTCGGTTTCCTGGTCGGCCTGCTCTTCAAGGTGCTGCTGTTCGCGGCCCTGGTGGGCGGTCTGATCTACCTGGTGCGCCAGTTCGCTTCCTCCTCCTCCCGCGACGACCGGTGACGGCCGGGGCCCTGCCGGTGGGACCGGTGGGGCCGGCCGGAGTCGGGGTACGACGGTCCGCGGAGACCACCAGCGCCGCGAGCAGTGTGGTGACGGGCACGGACGCGACCAGCCCGATCGAGCCGACGAGGGTCCGCACGATCTCCTCCGCGACCAGCTCCGACCCGGCCACGGTGCTCACACTGCTCTCCGCGATGCTGAACAGCAGCAACAGCGGCAGGGCGGCTCCGGCGTAGGCGAGCACCAGGGTGTTGACCACGGAGGCGATGTGGTCGCGCCCGATGCGCATCGCCGCGCCGTACAGCCTGCGCGGACCCGCTGACGGGTCGGCGTCCTTCAGTTCCCACACCGCCGAGGTCTGGGTGACCGTGACGTCGTCCAGCACTCCGAGGGAGCCGATCAGGACGCCCGCGAGCAGCAGACCCTGGATCTTGATGTCCGGGTAGAGGCCGTGCACCAGCCCGGTCTGGTCGTCGGTGTTGCCGGTGAGCCCGGCCCAGCCGATGAACACGGATCCGGCCACGCCGATCAGCAGCAGCGACACCAGCGTCCCCAGCACGGCGACCGACGTACGGGCGGAAAGGCCGTGGCACAGGTACAGCGTGGTCAGCATGATGGCGCTGCCGCCCACCACGGCCACCAGCAGCGGGTTCGAGCCCTGGAGTATCGCCGGGAGGATGAAGAGGGTGAGCACCGCGAAGCTCACCCCCAACCCGACCAGCGCCAGCATCCCCCGCAGGCGACCGACCAGCACCACCACCACGGCGAAGATCCCGGCGAGCAGGGACATCGGCACGTCGCGGTCCACGTCGATCACCGCGTACTGGAGCTCGCGGGGTGCGTCCTCGGCATGCGCGACGACGACCTCCTGCCCCGCGGACAGCCTGAGGGTGGCGTCCGGGGTGACGACGTGGGTGAACGTGCGGCCGGCGCCGGGGCCGCCGACGACCTCGACGGTCGCCGTGCGGCACGCTCCACTACCGGCCGCATCGGCGTCCGCCGCGCCGGGTTCCGGCCGCGCTCCGGGCCCGCCCTGCGGGTCGGCGTTGACGTCCGCGCAGTCCACGGTGCGCACGGCGGTGACGCGTGCGTCGTACGTGGGACGGTCGAAACCGACGCCGCTGCGCTCGTCGTCCTCGTGGCCCGGTGCCCCACCCGGCCACAGCACCACGAGCCCCGCCACCACGGCGGCGGCGAACGGGATGAGCACGGCGGCGACGACCTTGCGCAGGTGACGGGAGACGGGCGTCGCCGGGCCGTGGGCATGGGCGTGCCCGTGCGCGCCGTGGGGGCTGTGGGTGGCCCGGGAGTTGTGGCCCCGCCGCCCGGCGTGTGCGTGATCGCCCCCCGGCCCCCCGGTGTGCCGTCCGGCGGGCTCCGACGAGGCGTCGTCCCTCCGCCGGGGGGACGGCGGCTGCGGCTGCTGAGGTGTTGTCGTCACGGACCGATCATCGCAAGACGGGTGGGGCCGTCCGGCAGCCCTCGCCGGTGATCCGCTAGCGTGGAGCCGCTTCACACATCGCGGGAGCTCCGAGCACGGGGCTGAGAGGGCGCTGAGGTCAGCTGCGCCGACCGCCGAACCTGTTACCGGGTAATGCCGGCGTAGGGAGTGGGTCTCATGACCATGCAGGATGCACGCACGCCCGGAGTCACCTCCGCGGACGAGGCAGCCGCGGAGCGGCGCCGGCCGGGCCGCCACAAGGGCTACGTGAGCGGCTCACGCCCGGACATCCGGGTCCCGGTCAGCCGGGTGCACCTCACGAACGGGTCGGACGTGACGCTCTACGACACGTCCGGGCCGTACACCGACCCGAACATCGAGACCGACGTCCGCCGCGGCCTGCCGCCGCACCGGGAGAACTGGATCGTCTCCCGGGGAGACACGGAGGAGTACGCGGGCCGCCGGCTGCGGCCCGAGGACGACGGCGTCCGGCACACGTCACCGCGCGGAGGGCTCCTGAGCAGCGGAGGCTCCGGCCTGGCGGGCCTGGACGCCGTCTTCCCCGGACGCCCGCGACGGCCGCGCCGCGGCCGGGACGGCACGGCCGTCACCCAGCTCGCGTACGCCCGGCGCGGCGAGATCACGCCGGAGATGGAGTACGTCGCCGTACGCGAGCACTGTGCGCCCGAGTTCGTGCGCGACGAGATCGCGGCCGGGCGCGCCGTGCTGCCGGCCAACGTCAACCATCCCGAGACCGAGCCGATGATCATCGGCCGGAACTTCCTGGTGAAGGTCAACGCCAACATCGGCAACTCGGCCGTCACCTCCTCCATCGAGGAGGAGGTGGAGAAGATGACCTGGGCGACCCGCTGGGGCACCGACACGGTCATGGACCTCTCCACCGGCCGCAACATCCACACCACCCGCGAGTGGGTGCTGCGCAACTCGCCGGTGCCGATCGGCACCGTCCCGCTCTATCAGGCGCTGGAGAGGGTCGACGGCAAGGCCGAGGAGCTGAGCTGGGAGGTCTACCGGGACACGGTCGTCGAACAGTGCGAGCAGGGCGTCGACTACATGACCGTGCACGCCGGCGTGCTGCTGCGGTACGTGCCGCTGACGGCGCGCCGCAGGACCGGCATCGTCTCGCGCGGCGGCTCGATCATGGCCGCCTGGTGCCTGGCCCACCACCGGGAGAGCTTCCTCCACACCCACTTCGAGGAACTCTGCGACATCCTGCGTACCTACGACGTGACGTTCTCGCTCGGCGACGGGCTGCGCCCGGGATCGGTCGCGGACGCCAACGACGACGCGCAGTTCGCCGAACTCCACACCCTCGGTGAGCTCAACCGGATCGCCAGGTCGCGCGACGTGCAGACGATGATCGAGGGGCCCGGCCACGTGCCGATGCACAAGATCAAGGAGAACGTCGACCGCCAGCAGGAGGTCTGCGAGGGGGCACCGTTCTACACCCTGGGCCCGCTGACCACCGACATCGCGCCGGGGTACGACCACCTCACCTCCGGCATCGGCGCCGCGATGATCGGCTGGTGGGGCACCGCCATGCTCTGCTACGTCACTCCGAAGGAACACCTGGGCCTTCCGGACCGGGACGACGTGAAGACCGGCGTGATCACCTACAAGATCGCGGCGCACGCGGCGGACCTGGCCAAGGGACACCCGGGCGCGCAGGACCGGGACGACGCGCTGTCCGACGCCCGCTTCGAGTTCCGCTGGGAGGACCAGTTCAACCTGGCCCTCGACCCGGACACGGCACGAGAGTTCCACGACGCGACCCTCCCTGCCGAACCGGCCAAGACCGCGCACTTCTGCTCCATGTGCGGTCCGAAGTTCTGCTCGATGAGCATCAGCCGGGACATCCGCCGGAAGCACGGTGACGAGCTGACCGGCGCACGCGCCTCGGACGGCGTCGGGGACGGCGCCGCAGGAACCGGCCCGGGCACCGGCGGAATCCGGTCGGACAGGGCGGAGACGTCACGGGAGTCCGCGGAGCCGGGCCACCGCATCCACCTGCCGCAGGCGGACTGAACCGGCGCATCCGCCCGCTGCTCGAAGGGGTGTGCCCGCGCCGCCCGCCCGCGGCGCAGGCACACCCCGTTCACCGGTGCGGGGGCCCGGCCCCCGGGGCGCGGGGCGGGCCCCCG
>KI547042.1:286629-290923 GCA_000497405.1 Streptomycetaceae bacterium MP113-05
ATCGTCTCCGCCGGCAGGCCGAGCGCCTCCCGGTCCACCCGGACGCCCCGGTCGGCACCTTCACCGCGCCAGGCGAGTTCACACGGCGCGGTCCCGTCGTCCAGCACCAGGTCTCCGGCGGCGACCGGCTGCCGCCGCCCGTGCTGGGCGAACCCGCGCTGCCCGCGGACGCACTGCGTGAGCATCACCGCCGACGGACCCTGCCGCCGGTTCCGGCGCCCGCGGCGCATCCGCAGTCCCGAGGCCGCCGTGGTGACCAGCGTGACCGGCCCGAACCGCCAGTGCTCGATCCGGGCGTGCACGGACGCACCGTCCGGGACCTGGTGGGTGACCGTGCACGGCGCCCCCGCCACCTGGGCCAGGGCACGGTCCACGGCGTCGATCCGCCGGTCCGGCGGTATCGACCGGGTGTCGATGATCAGCACGCTCGCCACCTCCTTGCCTGTACGGGCCGCGTGGCGGTCCGTTCTCCGCGACGGGACGCGGGCGACCGGAGGCGGTCAGTGTGGGCCTCCCTCGGGGCACGCAGGAGCGCAATGCACCACATGTGTCGGGTATGCCCGACACATGTGGTCTTACGCGTCCCGCGGAAGGTGTCTCCATGACGACCGCGATGAAGCCGACGATGCGGCGTGACCTGGAGCGGATCGAGGAGGTGAACGCCGGAACCCGGACCCCCGTGGTGTTCGTGCACGGGCTGTGGATGCTCGCCGGGAGCTGGGCCCCATGGGCGAGGCTCTTCGAGGACAGCGGCTTCGTCGCCGTTCCGCTCTCCTGGCCCGACGACCCGGAGTCCGTACCCGAAGCGCACGAGAACCCCGACGTCTTCGCCGGCAAGAGCGTGGGCCGGGTCGCCGATCACCTCCAGCACCTCATCGAGAAGATCGACCGGAAGCCCGTGGTCATCGGGCACTCCTTCGGTGGGCTACTCACCCAGATCCTCGCCGGACGCGGGCTCTCCGCCGCGGCGGTGGCGATCGACCCGGCGCCGTTCCGCGGCGTCCTGCCACTTCCCCTCTCCGCGCTCCGCGGTTCCCGCCCGGTGCTCGGCAATCCGGCCAACCGGCGCCGGGCGGTGGCGCTCACCTTCGACGAGTTCCGCTACGCCTTCGCCAACGCGGTCGACGAGGACGAGGCACGCGCCCTCTACGAACGGCACGCCGTCGCCGCCTCGGGCACCCCTCTGTTCCAGGCCGCGACGGCGAACGTCAACCCCCGCACGGAGGTGCGGGCGGACACCCGCAACCCCGACCGGGGGCCCCTCCTGATCGTCTCCGGCGAGAAGGACCACCTGGTGACCTGGTCGATGGCGCACGCCGCCTACCGGAAGCAGCAGGCGAATCCCGGCGTGACCGAGATCGTCGAGATGCCGCGGCGCGGCCACGCACTGGTCGTCGACTCCGGCTGGCGCGAGGTGGCGGACACCGCGCTCCGCTTCGTCCAGCGCTTCGTCTGACCCGGGTCCCCGACCCCGAGAAGCAGACCCGAACCGACTCGATCCGACCAGGAGGAGAATCGATGCCTTTCGTGACCGCACGGGACGGAACCGAGATCTACTACAAGGACTGGGGTGCGGGCCGCCCCGTGGTCTTCAGTCATGGGTGGCCGCTCAACGCCGACGTCTGGGACCCCGAGTTGCTCGCCGTCGCCGACCACGGCTACCGGGTCGTCGCACACGACCGGCGCGGCCACGGCCGTTCGTCGCAGCCGTGGCTCGGCAACGACATGGACACCTATGCCGACGACCTCGCCGGCCTGATCGACGCACTGGACCTCGAAGACGTCACTCTGGTCGGCCACTCCACGGGCGGCGGCGAGGTCACCCGCTGCCTCGGACGGCACGGAACCGCACGGACGAGGTCGCTGGTGCTGCTCAGCGCCGTACCGCCGCTGATGCTGCGCACCCGGGACAACCCGGAGGGCCAGCCCGTGGAGGTGTTCGACGCCATCCGCTCCGGTGTCCGCGACGACCGGTCGCAGTTCTACCGGGATCTCAGCAGCCCCTTCTACGGGGCCAACCGGTCCGGCGCGTCGGTGTCGCAGGGCGTGATGGACGCCTTCTGGCTCATGAGCATGCAGGTCGGCCTCAAGGGCGCGTTCGACTGCATCGCGCAGTTCTCGGAGACCGACTTCGAGGAGGATCTGCGCCGTATCGACGTGCCCACACTGGTCGCCCACGGAGACGACGACCAGATCGTCCCCATAGAGGCGGCCGCCCCCAAGACCGCGGAACGACTGAAGGACGCCACCCTCAAGATCTACCCGGGTGCCCCGCACGGCCTGGCCGGCGACCACCGCCGGGAGTTCCAGCGCGACCTCCTGGACTTCCTCGGAAGGTGACCGGCAGGCACCGCGACCGGGGCCGCACCGCTTGGCGGTGCGGCCCCGGTCGCGGTCAAGCGGTGCGGCCCCGGTCGCGGTGTACCCCCGTACATCCCCCGTTCGCCCCTGTACGTCCCCCGGGGCTGCGGCCCGCCGCCGGGGAACGGCGTTCGAGACTCCCCCCTCATGTCTCGAACGCGCCGTAATTCCACGCGCGAAGAACCGCACCTCCCAGGCTAGTTGACTCAGCGTCAGTGTCCAATCACTCTGACGGCGCTTACCCATCGATATATTTATCGATGCGATACCGGCAGTGACGAAGCACGCCGGGGTGATGACACCATGCGACCGCGCCGCCCCCGCGCGTCCCGCACGAACGCGCCACCGTCCGAACCGGCACACGAGTGGAGGACCCATGGACCTGGCGCTGCTGCGCACGTTCCTGACGGTGCACCGAGCCGGGTCGTTCACCCGCGGAGCGGCGCTCCTGGGCCTCTCCCAGCCGGCCGTCACCGGGCAGATCCGCTCCCTCGAGAACCAGATCGGCCGCCCCCTCTTCCACCGCATGGCACGCGGTGTCGCCGCCACCGCCGTCGGCGAGGAACTCGCCCGCAAGGTCGCCCCGCACCTCGACGCGCTCACCGAGGTCACCGAACGCGGCCTGCACCAGGACGGCACCGGCCGCCGCACCGTGCACCTGGCCGGACCACCCGAGTTCACCGCGCTGCGCGCCGTCCCGGCCCTCACCGCCCTGATCGAACAGGGCGTTTCCCTGCGAGTCGCCTTCGGCACCACCGAGGAGGTCCTCGAGGGGCTCGCCGCCGGGCACAGCGACCTCGCCCTCACCACCGGCAGGCCCCGGGGCCGCCTCCTGACCGGCACACCACTGTGCGACGAGGAACTGGTCCTCGTCGCGGCGGCCCGGTGGGCCGCACGCATCGGCGGCCCGGTCGCCGTACGCACCGACGGACCCTCGGCGCTCGAGCACGTGCCCGCCCTGTCCGTGCACGAGCGCATGCCGCTGATGACACGCTACTGGACCACCGTCTTCGAGGAGCCGATGCACCAGTCCGGCACCGTCATCGCGCCCGACCTCCGGGCGGTGCTGCAGTGCGTGCTGAACGGCGCCGGCATGGCCGTGCTGCCCCGCTACCTGTGCACCGAACACCTGCGGAACGGCACGCTCGTGGCACTGCTGGAGCCGACCGTGCCCCCGCTGCGCACCTACTTCCTCACCGTCCGCGCCGGCACCCTCGCCCTGCCACACATCGCCCGCACGCACGAGTGGCTGCTGCGGGCCGCCACGCGGTGGTGAGGCCCCGCGAAGCGACGCCGGGTGTTTCAGCCGCCGCCCCGCGGGCCAGACCTCCTGCATGGCCCCAGAGCGCCCCGTGGTCAAACGCACCGCCCGAGCCGTCCTGCTCGACGGCACCGACATGATCGTGATCAAGCGGACCAAGCCCGGTCTCGCCCCGTACTGGATCACCCCGGGCGGCGGTGTCGAACCGGATCTCGGCGAAACCGTCGTCCAGGCGCTGCACCGCGAGGTCGACGAGGAGCTGGGCGCCGAGGTGAGCGACGTGGTAGCGGCTTTCGTGGACACCGTCCCGCACACCACGGACCGGGGCGAGCACGGGGTGAAGGTGCAGTACTTCTTCGCCTGCCGCCTCGAGAGCATGGACCTCTCCCGCCGCCACGGCCCGGAAGTGGAAGAGCCCTGCGGGGAGTACGAGGTCGTGCGCCTCCCCTTCACCCGCGAGGGGATCGCCTCGGTCGACCTCGTGCCCCCGAGCCTGCGCAGCTACCTGGACCGGAACCTGGAAGGCGTCCGCTCCCTGCTCTCACCCGGCATCGGCTGACCCGGCAGCGCCGGGCGTCGCGCGCGCTCAGCCGAACCAGCCCGGGAAGGACGAGGCCTCCTCCTCCGCCCGCTGCTCCGCATCCGCGAGCACCCGTTCGGCCTCCCACTGCC
>KI547042.1:291384-291917 GCA_000497405.1 Streptomycetaceae bacterium MP113-05
GAAACCGCCCCCCTACCCGGCGGCACCGGGCCGGCGGCGTGCTGCTGAGCGGCCGAGTTCGGGCCTTCGCCGGCACCGGGCCCAGGGTGACCGGGTTCGGGGTGACCGGGTTCGGGGTGACGGGACCAGGCCTCACGCAGCCCGGGACCGGCGTCGCCGTGGGAGTCGCCGTATCCGTGGCCGGCCGGTGGTTCCGCGACGTCCCACGCCACGGACCGGGACGACACAGGGCTCACGCTGGGCAGCGGCGGCACGGCGCTCCCGTCCCCGGGACGGGAGCGCGCGTGCCGTGGACCGGCGTACGAACGGACCGTCTCCGCACCGTGCACGGGGTCCGGCACCCCCGGCGGAAAGGCCGGGGGTGCCGGCACCTGCTCCGGCCGGCCCGCCCAGGTGCCTCCCGCTTCAGGCCCCTCCCCAGCCGAGGGTGACGACGCCGAGGGGACGGCGGAGGGTGGCAGCGCGGGCTGCGGCGGCACACCCTCCGGCTGCACGGGCTGAATCTCCGGCCGCTGCCCGGCCAGTGGCGGCGG
>KI547042.1:291927-295663 GCA_000497405.1 Streptomycetaceae bacterium MP113-05
CTCGCGCGGCAGCCACTCGGCCGGGGCGCGCTCCCGCGCCTCCCGGGCGACGCCGAAGAAGTCGCCGCCCTTCCGCCTGTGGTCGTCGGTGCCCCAGTCGCGTCCCGCGCCCCTGGGCACCTTCTGCAGATGCGGTATGTGTTTGGCGCAGTGGATGTACGCCTCCTCCACCCGGACCCTGACCCACATCCGGGCACGCCGCCCCGGCACCGGGTCGAGCGGCAGATCGGGCACCTCGGCACGCACGTCCACGTCCTCGACGACCTCCGCACGCCCGTTGACGTGCAGCCCGATCCGGGCACGCTGGAAGTCGATCATCAGGATGCCCACGTGTGGGTTCTCCTGCAGATTGCCGAGCGAGGCGTGCACACCGTTGCCGCGGTACTCCGGGAAGAGCAGGGTGCGTTCGTCCAGCACCCGCAGAAAACCCGGCGGACCGGCCCGGAAGGTGTTGTCACACTCCCCGTGCCGGTCGGCGGTAGCCAGGAAGAACATCTCCTGACTCTGCGCGAACTCCCGCATCCGCTCGTTGAGATGATTCAGCACCTGCTGGTCGTAGAACCGGTCCGCGCGCTCGCCGGTACCGAGCCGCTGCTGCAGGGCGTGCTCGCCGTCGCTGCCGGGCCGGGCCGACGGACCGGCTGCGACGCCGTGATCGTCGGGTCTACCGGCCGCCCCGGCCCCGCAGGCCATCTCGGCGTCTGCCACCTGTGCGCTCTCCTTCTTCGACTTCCCTCGGCCCCGGGGCCCCACCGCGGCCCAACCGTCTTCCGCGCGTGGAGCGGCGGCCGTCACTCAGCTGCGGCAACCAGTTCCTCCAGGGAGTCGTGACGTATCCGGTGTGCCGGTATGCCGGCTCCCCGGAGAGCGTCCACTCCGCTGCGGATCAGCCCCGGCGGGCCGGAGAGGTACCCGTCGTACGCACTCCACGGCCCGTACTGCTGCACGACCTCCGGCAGGTCGCCGGCGAGCAGCGCGGCGCCCGCGACCTCGGCGTTCACCGACGGACGGCGAGCGGGGAAGTCGCCCTCCGACACCACCGGCCGCACCGACAGCCAGCGGTGCCGCTCCTCCAACCGCAGCATGGTGCGCAGGTCGTACAGGTCGTGGTCGTTGCGCGCACCGTAGAACACCTCGACCGGGCGTGCCCGGCCGTGCTCCGCGACGTCCTCGATCAGCGCCTTGATCGGCGCGATGCCCGTACCGCCGCCCAGGCACAGCAGGCCGCTGTCCGAAGCGTGGTCGACGGTCATCGAACCGGCAGGCGGACCGAGCCGGATGACGTCGCCCTGCCGCGCCCGGTTCACCAGCGCGCTGGAGACCCAGCCGGCGGGCACGCACCTGACGTGGAAGGTCAGCAGCCCGTCCGAGCGGGGCGCCGAAGCGAAGGAGTAGTGCCGCCACACGCGCGGCCACCACGGCGTCTCCACGCTGGTGTACTGCCCGGCCATGAAGGGGTACGGCTGGTCCGGTCGCACGGTGATGACCGCGATGTCCCGGGTGCGCATCTCGTGCGCCACGACCTCCGCGTTCCACCACGCCGGAGCATGCTTCTCGTCCTCCGCCGCCGCATCGATCATCGTCTGCGAGATGGCCGTGTACGCCCGCACCCAGGCCGCCTCGGCCTCGTCGTTCCAGGTGTCGCGGCAGTACTGGGTGAGCGCACCGAGCAGGCACTCGCCGACCGCCGGGTAGTGCTCCGGCTCCGTGCCGTACTTCCGGTGGCCGCGGCCGAGCCCGGACAGATACTTCACCAGCGTCTCCGGCTCGTCGATCAGCCGGGCGGCCGTCAGCAGCGCGCGGAACAGACGGTCGCGCTGCGAGTCCATGGAGGCGGGAAACAGTTCCCGCAGATGCGGGTGCTGCACGAAGAGCATCGCGTAGAAGTAGGCAGTGGCCGCGTCGGCGACCGGCTCGACCTCCGCCAGGGTGCGCCGGATCAGCACGGCATCGGGGGAGGGTTCACGCCCGGATAGCTCGTCCCCGGGGGCAGGCATCGCCGGGGAAGCGGTCCGAGCCTGCGGCGGCGCAGCCGGCACGCCGTATCGGTCAGCGCCGCCGAGGCCCGGATCGTGAGCCCCCGCGCCGGGTATCCCCTCCCCCGTACCCGGGTACGGGCCGGGGGCGTCCACGCGCTGGTGCTCCTCACCCCTGGGCCCCTGTTGCCGCACCGGACGTCCCGGCCCCGGGGCACCGGGCCCGTCGTGCGGGAGGTACCCCTCGTCCGGCCACGCCGTGCGGGCGTCGGCCCGGCCGGGAACCCCGTACGGCGACGAACCCCGGGGATCGCCCGGGTGCACCTGACCGGTCTGTCCGCTCTGACCCCCGTGGAAGGCGGCTTCGCCCGACCCTGGCTGCCTGCCGTCCGGCCGGAGGTCGTGCGGCGCGCCCGGAGCGGAAGCGCGGCGCTCCGCTCCGGAGCCCACCGGACGTATCGGAGTCACCGGACGACGCGGCGTCCCACCGTCCTCGCGGTCGCGGGCCTGCCCGTCACTCTCCTGACCGAGTGCGGAGCCCTTGTGGGGCGGAGCGAACCAGCTCCAGTCGCCACCGCTGTCACCCGCAGCGCCGTTACCGGCCGACGTGGTGGTCATGATCTGCCTCGCCTCGAACGTCTTCCTTCGGTCCACGCACACCCGGAGCCGGTAAGTGCCTGCATATGAGACCCCCTGAGGCATCGGCCGTGGAATCGCAACCCGGCGATGCGGAGTCGACCATACCGTTATGGCATCGATCCACAAGTCCCGCTCTTGCTTCCGCTCAATTGCAGGATTCTGCGCATCATGAGGAATCGGTGACGGTACCGTACGACCTCATACGCCTCGCCGGGAACGCACCACCCACCCGCTCGACAGGGGCCCGCGGCGGGCGAGCCGCGCCCACGCAACGACGCCCGCCGGGCTCCCGGAAGCCCGCGCAGAAGTCGGCGCCCGTCACCCGGAAATCACCCCGAGCGCCACGAACACCCCTGGTGGGCCCCGGAATTCGCGCGGAATTCCCATGCCACCGCCGATACCCGCTCCCGCCGGGTGAACACGCGCCGTGCCCACCCCGTCGCACTCCTCCACCAAGCGGGACGGTGAGGAATCCCCATTCGCCCCGGTTACAGAATCTCCACAACCCGCGCGGCAACCGTGAGACACACCTCACCTCTGGGCGGGCACAGTGCCGGACCCGCGTACTCACCGGCGAGCAGCCGCGGATACTCCGACGGGCGGACGCGCGCCGGGCCCCGCCCACCGACCGTGGACGTATGACCTCCACACCCGCTTCCGCCGCGGACATCCCCGCCCCCGTCACCGCACGCGACAGCACCGGCGCGACGGTCTCCGCCCTGCCGGCCCCGGGTGACCGGGACGGACCCGCCGGACGATCCGGGCGCCCGCACCGCCCCCGGTCCCCCGCCTCCGGACCACGCTCCGCACTGGCCCGCCGCCCGCGCCGCGCCCTGCTGGTCGTCCACGTCGTGGTGTCCGCAGCCTGGCTCGGCCTCTCCCTCTGCCTGCTCACGCTGGCGATCGCCGCCCACACCACCGCCTCGCAGACCACCGAGCATGTCGCCTACCAGGCCATGTCCGTCTTCGGCGACTGGCTGGTGACCCCACTCGCCCTCCTCACCTTCACCACCGGCCTCGTCCTCTCTCTCGGCACCCACTGGGGCCTGACCCGGTACCGCTGGGTGTGGACGAAGTTCTGGCTCACCCTCGTCGCCGGTACCGCCGGCCTCGTGGCGCTG
>KI547042.1:295736-305604 GCA_000497405.1 Streptomycetaceae bacterium MP113-05
TCGACGGATTCCCCCTGCTCTTCCCACCCGGCGTCTCGCTCACCCTGTACGTCTTCATGACCGCCCTGTCCGTCCTCAAGCCGTGGGGGCAGACCCGGCGTGGCCGCCGACTGCGCTCCGCCGGCAAGCGGCACGCCGTACCGGCTCCGACTCCGGCCCCGACGGCGGAGACAGGGCCGGAGCGGGAGCCGAGGCCGAAAAGGCCTGGCCCGTCCCGCGACGCGTCAGGCAGGCTGACCCGGTGACGACCCCCTCACCCACCTCCTCCAGCGACGTCCTCCGACGGCCCGTGCGCCGGCTCACCCTCGACGACCTGGCCGCCTGCGGCGACCTCGCCGCATCCCGCGGCTGGGGACGGGAGACCCACAAATGGCGCCTGCTGCTCACCGCGGGCCGGGGTTTCGGGGTCGACGCCCCCGACGAACCCGGTGCTCTCGTCGGCGCCTTCGTCCTCACCCCGTACGACGCGCTGCCCGGCGGGCAGGCCTACACCTGCGTCAGCATGGTGCTGGTCGCCGAACGCTTCGCCCGCCGGGGTCTCGGCCGCCGCCTGACGCGACACGCCCTCGCCGAGAGCGGCGATCGTCCCGCCTTCCTCTCCGCGACCCCCCACGGCCGCCCCCTGTACGAGGAACTCGGCTTCCGAGCGGTCGGCACCTCGTGCATGCTCCGGGGCGACTTCACCCCGCGCGACGACGACACCGGCACACCCGCGACCGTGCGTACCGCCGGCGCAGGCGACCTGCCGGACGTGCGTGCCCTGGACGCCAGGGCATTCGGCGCCGACCGCACCGGTCTGCTGGCCCGCCTGCCCGCCTTCGCCGACCGGTTCGTGACAGCGCGCCACGCGTCCGGTGCGCCGGCCGGCTTCGCCGCCTCCTGGCAGAACGACGCCACCACCGTCCTCGGCCCGGTCGTCGCCGAGGACCTCCCCACCGCCCGGGCCCTGGTCTCCGATCTCGCCCGGCACGCCCCCGGACCGGTCCGCTTCGACCTCGACGGACGGCACCACGCGATGGGCGAATGGCTGCGCGACCGCGGTCTCGCCGGCGACTTCACCTGCACACTCATGGTGCACACCGCCGACATCCCCGGCGACATCACTCTGCGCTTCGCGCCCTACTCGGTCGCCCTGGGCTGAGCAGCGGGCGTCCACCACACCGGGCACGGCGGCAGCGCCCCCCACCGTTCCCCGCGCCCGCGGCCCCCGGCCGGACCCCCGCGGCTCACCCCTGACCGCCCGCCCCGGCCACCGCGAACGCGCCGCTTAGGCTGCCGGCATGACCGAGGACACCACCCACTCCGCCCACACCCACGCCGCGCACGTGGCGGCCCACTTCACCCTGCGACGAGCCACCCGCGACGACGTCCCCGCCCTCGTCGCCCTGCTCGCCGACGACGCACTGGGCGCCCGGCGCGAGAGCCTTGACGACCTCACCCCGTACGACCGCGCGTTCACCCACATCGACGCCGACCCCAACCAGCACCTGGCCGTCGCCGAGCACGACGGCCAGATCGTCGGCACCCTGCAACTCACACTCATCCCCGGCCTCTCCCGCAAGGGCTCCACCCGCGCCCTCATCGAGGCCGTGCGCGTCCACGCCGACGCACGCGGCACCGGCCTCGGCACCCGGCTCATCGAGTGGGCCGTCGAGGAGTCCCGCCGCCAGGGGTGCGCCCTCGTCCAGCTCACCTCCGACGCGAGCCGCACCGACGCCCACCGCTTCTACGAGCGCCTCGGTTTCACGGGCTCCCACGTCGGATTCAAATTGCCGCTGCAGTAAGCGAGTTCCCGCAAAACTCGACTATTCGCAAGAACTCTCGCATGTCGCTTGTGTCTTTATACACACCACATCGTTACGCCATGCGAGGGATGAGTCGTCCGGACTCGTCCACCAGCAGGGCGAACGCCCGAAGGGGAGTGACGGTGCATGGTGCACGAAGGAGTACTGCTCGAATCGCAGACGCTAGCGCGAGCGTCGCGGAACGCACGGAGGCCCTCGACAAGGTCAAGGCCCTGTGTGCGCTGCCTGACGGACTGCACGTAACCACTCCGATGGTGGCGGAGTACTTCGAGGTGGGGATCAAGGCGATCAAGTCGCTGATCCACGACCATCGGGAGGAACTGGAGGCCAGCGGGTACCGGGTTCTGACAGGTACAGAACTAGGCTCCTTCAAGGAGCCTAGTTCCCTCCACAGGCACGGCCGCCATCTGGCACTGTTCACCAGGCGCACCGTCCTCAACGTGGCGATGCTGCTGCGCGACAGCATCGTCACACGTCAGGTACGTACGTACCTGCTCGACGCGGAGGAATCCCACCGCATCCCCAAGGCTCCTCGGCTTGTGGACAACTCAGTAGTCCACAGCCTCGTGGAGTGGCTCGACGAGCGCATCAAGCACACCGTCGCCGAGCAGCTCGCGCAGCAGGACCGTCGGATGGCGCGGGTCGCGGAGGACACCGTCCGGGCCGTGGTCGGCCGGACGGTGGTGCCGCTGCTCAACCTCGCGGTCGCCTTCGCCGGGGAGCAGCGCCGCGAGGTTTCGGAGATCCGCCGGGAGCTCGGACGCATCGACCGGGCCCTGCGGGCCCGGATGCCGACCGGCGGAATGGCGGCCATGGACGCCATGACCTGGCGCGAGCTCGAGGACCACATCGCCGGCCTGTGCCGCCGCGACGGCTGCATCAGCGTGGCCAACACCAGCAGCAACAGCGACCTGAGTGCGGACCTGATCGGTCGTACGGTCGACGGGCGCACGCTGGTGGTCCAGTGCAAGCACTTCGCGCCGCACCGCAGGGTGGAGAGCGGCGACATGCAGAAGTTCGTCGGCATGGCACGTGTGGAGTACGAGGCGGACGTCGCACTCTTCGTGACGACGGCGACCTTCACCACGGCTGCAATGGACCTCGCGGTCCGGAACGGCGTCACGGCGGTGCACCGGCGCCTGCTGGAGTCCTGGAGCGCAGGGACGCGGCTCCAGGTACTGCGGCGACCGTAGGCCGCCGGGCGTGCGCAGTGGCACCGAAGCCGCAAAACGAAGTTGCGGCTTCGGGGCCTCGCAGTCTAACCGGCGTGCACCGTCCAGGAGCCGAAAAGGCGCACATGCCCGGTAGTCCTACTCCCCGACGCCGTCGGTCTGCATCGGGAACGCCATCAGCGACAGCCCCACCGGCACCGTGCCCGGTGTGCGAGCAGGGCGGGCCGCCTCGTTGAGTCCGCCTTCGGCGGACACGCCGTCGCCCTGCACCCGGACCCGGCGGCGAGAACACCGGTACTCCACCCCGGTGCGCCTGCCCCACCATCAGCTCGCCACCGCAGAGGCCGTGCACCACCAGGGCGGTGACGTCGCCGTGCCCCACGCAGGGTTGCGGCTCCACGGCACCCGCTCCACGTCGTCGTCCGGCGAACACGCGTCTCTCGGTGGCCACTCGAACTCCGTCAGCTCCCACACCGGTCATGCCCACAATGTCCCACCCGCCGGGTGACCATCACCGGGCGCTGTCATCGGCGCCACCAGAGCCCGTGCACGAGGTGGCCCGAAGCGACTGACACAGGCTCCGGTGAGGCGTCCACGGGGCCTGTAGGCTCCTCGTACCATCCACATCTCGATCATTTCGAACGGGGAATTCGCCATCCGCGCAGTCAAGTTGCCCGCAATAGCCACGCTCCTGGCCACCACGGCCGCCGCCGCACTGCTCTCCGGCTGCTCGGGCGAGGTCCACGTGGGATCGACCACGCCGAAGCTGTCCGCGGACAAGCTGGCCGACACGGTCGCCGAGAAGCTCGCCGCCACAACGGGCCGGCCCGAGCCGCAGATCACCTGCCCCGAGGACCTCGAAGGCAAGGTCGGCACCACCACCCGCTGCACGCTGACGGCGGACGACGGCAGCACCCTGGGCGTGTCGGTCACCGTGACCTCGGTCGAGGGAACCCAGATCAACTTCGACATCAAGGCCGACGACCAGGTTTCCACCAACTGAGCCCTCCCGCCGTCGGCGGCGCCTCGCCGGTTGCCTGACGGCATGAAGAGAGGCATGGAAGCCGCCTCGTGCCGACGCATCCCGACAGCGAGTCTTGATCGCTGCCGGGCCTGCTGATGAGCTGGCCGCATGACTGAGCTCGGACCCGTCGCCTGGCCACCTGCCCCGATCAGGACCGAGAGGCTCGTGCTCCGTGAGCCCGGAGCCGCGGACCGGGCGGCGGTGATCGAGCTGCTGGCCTCGCCCGAGGTGAGCACCTACCTCGGTGGCCCCCGACGGATCGACGAGGTCGAGCGGGCGATGCCCGGGGCGCCCGACCGGCGTCCCGGGCTTTTCACAGTCGATCTCGACGGAGCGATGATCGGCCAGGTCACGCTCACCAGAGAAACGGGGCACCTCCGTCAGGCTGCCGGGAAGGCCGAGCTCGGCTACCTGTTCCTGCCGCAGGCGTGGGGACACGGGTACGCCGCCGAAGCCTGCGCAGCGGCGCTCGACTGGTTCGCCGGCGCGCTTCCCGGCGAACCAGTGGTGCTCGCCACCCAGACCGCCAACGTCCGCTCGATGCGCCTCGCGGCGAAGCTGGGGTTCATCGAGGTGGAGCGGTTCGAGGCCTACGGCGCCGCGCAGTGGTTCGGCATGTGGTCCTCGGTCACGCCGTCCGGTTGAGTCCGTGCTCGGCGGCTCGGATCCGCAGATCGACGCCCCGCCGGCTCCTTGCCCAAGGGGTGTCTCACATGCCGTTCGCCATGTCGACGAAGCGGGAGTAGTGGCCCTGGAACGCGACGGTGATGGTGGCAGTGGGACCGTTGCGGTGCTTGGCCACGATCAGGTCCGCCTCGCCCGCTCGCGGGGACTCCTTCTCGTAGGCGTCCTCGCGGTGCAGCAGGATCACCATGTCGGCGTCCTGCTCGATGCTTCCCGACTCACGCAGGTCGGAGACCATCGGCTTCTTGTCGGTGCGCTGTTCGGGGCCGCGGTTCAGCTGGGAGAGCGCGATCACCGGCACCTCCAGCTCCTTGGCCAGCAGCTTCAGGTTCCGGGACATCTCCGAGACCTCCTGCTGGCGGCTCTCCGGGCGCCGGGAGCCGCCCGTCTGCATCAGCTGCAGGTAGTCGATGACGACGAGCTGCAGGTCGTTCCGCTGCTTGAGGCGGCGGCACTTGGCCCGGATCTCCATCATCGACAGGTTCGGCGAGTCGTCGATGTACAGCGGCGCATCCGTCACCGACGGCATCTGCCGGGCCAGCCTCGTCCAGTCCTCGTCGGTCATCGAACCGGACCGCATGTGATGCAGCGCCACCCGTGCCTCGGCGGACAGCAGGCGCATCGCGATCTCGTTCCGTCCCATCTCCAGCGAGAAGATCACGCTCGGCAGGTTGTTCTTGATCGAGCAGGCACGGGCGAAGTCCAGGGCCAGAGTGGAGTTGTGGGTAGGAATCAGCGACCGTGTCGCGAGGTACAGGTGGTCGGGGTTGTCCACCTGCACGCACCGGACGGGAACGGAAGCGGTCTCTTCGACGCGCTCGATGTATCGCTGCTTCAGACTCGGCCCGGAAGGGCGACGGCGGTCGTCGTGTGCCTGTCGCTTGCGGGGCAACCGGAACACGTGATCGTCGGTGACGAAGGTGACGATGTAGCAGATCGAGGACCCGGCCGTGCGTCCCTCGACGCGCTCGGTCCGTGTCTCGCAGCGGTAGCCGAGACTGTGTACGAGCTCGCGGAACCCGTCGGCGACCGCCCGGTTCGTGACGGCGAACCGAACCGAGCCGACCCGGTTCACCGTTCCACCGGTGTCGAGGATCCCGGCGAGCAGGGCCCGCCGTTGGGAGACGGAGGCCCGCAGGTACTCCTGAGGGATGTGCTTCTCCCTCAGCACCCCCAGGTCGCGGAGCAGATCCGGCATACGGTCCTCCCGGAGGTGCTCCAGCTCCGGGTCCGCGAGGGCGGAGCGTGCTGCGCCGGCGGCTCCGTCCCCGAGCCACGCACCCAGGGCGTAGGGCGGCGCGGGAAGGGACCGCTCCGCAAGGTCGAGCTCTCCGGCGGTGCGTACGGAGTGGTTGAGGCGCCCGTCGCCGGTGAAACAGCGGACTGTGCCCGCGATCTCCTTCGTGGTCTTCACCGAAGCCGGTCGAGCAGAGCGGCGGGAAGCGCGGGTGTCGGTGAGCCACTGGTGCTCCGCGTCGGCGACGACCCTCGTTCCGTCGTCAAAGACGATCCGGTAACAGGGACGGTCGTGCATGACGCCGGTCGCGGCGGACACCGTCGTCGGCCTGCCGTCGGCGTCGAGGAGTGTGTCGCCCACCCGTACGTCGCCCATCGTGGTCCACCCGTCCGGCGTGGGGAGTGGTGTGTCGAGCGCGAGAGCCTTACCCATGGCGGGGCGCGCGGCGATGACGACCATCTGGCCGGGATGGAGACCGTTGGTGAGGGAGTCGAGGTCGGTGAAGCCGGTGGGGACACCGGTCATCTGGCCGCTGCGGGAGCCGATGGCCTCGATCTCGTCGAGGGCGCCCTCCATGATGTCTGCGAGCGGCAGGTAGTCCTCGCTGGTGCGTTCCTCGGTGACGGCGTAGATCTCCGCCTGTGCGGAGTTGACGATCTCGTCGACGTCGCCGTCGGCCGCATACCCCATCTGCGTGATGCGGGTGCCTGCTTCGACGAGGCGCCGCAGGACGGCCCGTTCGTGGACGATCTCCGCGTAGTACTCGGCGTTCGCTGCGGTGGGGACGGACTGGACCAGGGTGTGCAGGTAGCCGGGACCGCCCACACGGCCAATCGTGGCCCGTTTGGTGAGCTCGGCGGCGACGGTGATGGGGTCGGCCGGCTCACCCTTGGCGTACAGGTCGAGGATCGCCTGGTAGACCGTCTCGTGCGCGGGCCGGTAGAAGTCGTGGCCCTTGAGGACCTCCACGACGTCGGCGATCGCGTCCTTGGAGAGCAGCATGCCGCCGAGGACGGACTGCTCGGCCTCCAGGTCCTGGGGCGGCACGCGTTCGAAGGGGGTGCCGGACCAGACGCCGCCGTCTGAGCCGCGGTCGTGCTGTTCCGCACCGGGTCCGCCAGCTCCGCCTGCGCCCCGGGAGCGGCGCTGGTGGGACACCGACGGCAGTCGGTCTCCGGGCACGGCGTCCGCGGCCCACGGGTCCTCGACGTGCTCCGGCTGCTGGGTCACGCGCACTTCCTCCCGTCCGCCCGTCGCTGCCGGTTCGGACCTCACCGCGGTGCCCTCTTCCTACGGCACAGCTCTGACAAGTCGAAGCGCCGGCCCGTTGTGTCGTCGCGTCGATCACGCAGTGCAGAAGAGGGGATCGGGAGGCAGGCGCCGCCCTACGTTAGGCGGGTCACCAGGTGGTCATCCACTCTGTTATCCACAAGGCCTGTGGATAGTACGGAGGTTCCTGTGGAGAAGTCGGGCCAAGCTGTGCACGGACCGGTGGACGGGGCTGTGGAGGAGTCGACCGCACACCCACCACGAGCACTCTGACCTGCAGAGACGGTGTCCACTGCCTGTGCGCGGAAAAAATCTGGCAGTTGATTGCGAGATCGCGACAAACGGCGCAGTGAGCGTCACCCTTCGCAGTTGCGGGTAATAGATGAAGTGCGCTTGCAACCATTACCTGTGGATGCTTGAATCGAACCCATGACCAGCACCGCCCACGACTCGGCGAGCATGCGCCGACATGACCGCGAGATCCTCGCGCTCGCCCTCCCCGCCTTCGGCGCGCTGGTGGCCGAACCTCTCTTCCTCCTGGCCGACAGCGCCATCGTGGGCCACCTCGGCACTCCACAGCTGGCCGGACTCGGCGTGGCGGCCACGCTGTTGCAGACCGCCGTGCACCTCTTCGTGTTCCTGGCGTACGCGACGACGGCCGCCGTCGCCCGCCGGGTCGGCGCGGGCGACCTGCCCGCCGCGATCCGGCAGGGCATGGACGGCGTCTGGCTGGCGCTGCTGATCAGCGCACTCGTCGTGGCGGCCGTGCTGCCCGGTGCGCCCGCTCTGGTAGAGCTGTTCGGCGCCTCTCCCAGCGCAGCGCCGCACGCGACCACTTACCTGCGCATCAGCGCACTCGGCGTTCCCGCCATGCTGATCGTGCTGTCGGCCACCGGCGTCCTGCGCGGGCTCCAGGACACGCGAACCCCGCTGTACGTCGCCCTCGGCGGCTTCACGGCGAACGGGCTGCTCAACGTGGCGCTGGTGTACGGATTCGGTCTGGGCATCGCCGGCTCGGCCTGGGGCACGGTGCTGGCCCAGTGGGGGATGGCGGCGGTCTACCTGTTCGTCGTCGTGCGCGGGGCCCGGCGGCACGGGGCGTCACTGCGGCCGGACGTGGCCGGTATCCGGGCCTGCGCGCACGCAGGGGCGCCGCTCCTGATCCGCACGCTCTCGCTGCGCGCCATCCTGGTGCTGGCCACGGCGGTGGCGGCGCGGCTGGGGAACGCCGATGTGGCCGCGCACCAGATCACGCTGACCGTCTGGTCCTTGATGGCCTTCGCACTGGACGCCGTCGCCATCGCCGGGCAGGCGATCATCGGCCGCTACCTGGGTGCGGGGGACGAGGCGGGGGCCCGTGCCGCGTGCCGGCGGATGGTGCAGTGGGGCGTCCTGGCCGGGCTGGCGTTGGGGGCGGCCCTCGCAGCATCCCGGCCGCTGCTGATGCCGCTGTTCTCCTCCGACCCCGAGGTGCACGCGCAACTCGCCGCCGCCCTGTTGGTGGTGGCGGTGACGCAGCCCCTCGCCGGCGTGGTGTTCGTGCTGGACGGGGTGCTGATGGGAGCGGGCGACGGTCCCTACCTGGCCGGGGCGATGCTGGCGACACTGGCGGTCTACGTGCCGGTCGCCCTGCTGGTGCCGGTGTTCGGCGGCGGCCTGACGGCGCTGTGGTGGACGGTCGCCGGGCTGATGATGGGCATGCGCCTGGCGACACTGTGGACCCGTGCCCGTTCGGGTCGCTGGATCGTCACGGGCGCGGTGCGCGCCTGAAGGTGCGCCGGTGCAGCGTGGGATCACGACGTGCGGCGGGCCGACGGGGCGTGGCGGCGCCATGCGGAAGGGCCGCACCCCCGCCGTACGGGGTGCGGCCCTTCCGTCGGCGAGGCCGAGTTCAGCGGTTACGCCGACTGGATCTCGATGTCGAAGGAGGCGGAGACCTCCGGGTGCAGGCGCACCGACACCTTGTGGGTGCCGAGCGTCTTCACCGGAGCGCCCAGCTCCACCCGCCGCTTGTCGACGTCCGGGCCGCCCGCGTGCTTCACCGCCGTGGCGATGTCGGCCGGGGTGACGGAGCCGAACAGACGGCCACCGTTGCCGGCGCGGACCTTGAGGCGCACGTTCACGCCTTCGATCTGGCCCTTGACGTCGTTGGCCTGCTCGATCGTGGCGATCTCGCGGATCTTGCGACCGCGACGAATCTGCTCGACGTCCTTCTCGCCGCCCTTGGTCCAGCGGATGGCGAAGCCACGCGGGACCAGGTAGTTCCGGGCGTAGCCGTCCCGGACCTCGACGACGTCGCCGGCTGTGCCGAGACCGGATACCTCGTTGGTAAGGATGATCTTCATATTCGGGTCACCCTTTCCTTATCGCGCGGTCGAGGTGTAGGGCAGCAGCGCCACCTCACGGCTGTTCTTCACGGCCGAGGCGACGTCACGCTGGTGCTGGGTGCAGTTGCCGGTGACCCGGCGGGCACGGATCTTGCCGCGGTCGGAAATGAACTTCCGCAGCAGGTTCGTGTCCTTGTAGTCGACGTACTTGGTCTTTTCCTTGCAGAAAACGCAAACCTTCTTCTTCGGCTTGCGGGGAGGCGGCTTCGCCATGATCTCTCTCCAGTGAGTTCAAGAAGTGTGCAGCATGAGCTGCGCCTTCCTCGGGCCTCGCAGGGCCTTCAGAAGGG
>KI547042.1:305614-311893 GCA_000497405.1 Streptomycetaceae bacterium MP113-05
GCGCCGCCGCCCTGCTGGCCGCCGCCACCGGGGCCGCCCTGGCCGCCGCCCCAGCCACCGCCACCCTGACCGCCGCGCCCGGTGGTCTTGGTGATCTTCGCGGTGGCATTGCGCAGGCTGGCGCCGACCTCGTCGACGTCCAGGTCGTAGACCGTGCGCTTGATGCCCTCGCGGTCCTCGTACGACCGCTGCTTCAGGCGGCCCTGCACGACGACGCGGGTGCCCTTGGTGAGGGACTCGGCGACGTTCTCGGCCGCCTGCCGCCAGACCGAGCAGGTGAGGAACAGGCTGTCGCCGTCCTTCCACTCGTTGGTCTGCCGGTCGAAGGTGCGGGGGGTGGACGCGACACGGAACTTCGCGACCGCCGCACCCGAGGGGGTGAAGCGCAGCTCGGGGTCGTCGACGAGATTGCCGACGACCGTGATGACGGTCTCGCCTGCCATGGGTGAACCTCTCGGCGGGGTGCTGCTGGCTGCTTGGTGCTACTCGCCGGTCCCCTTGGTGCGGGGACCGCGGGTCAGTGGATCTCGGGCCGGAGGACCTTGGTCCTCAGCACGGACTCGTTCAGGTTCATCTGACGGTCGAGCTCCTTGACGACCGCAGGCTCGGCCTGCAGGTCGATGACCGAGTAGATGCCCTCGGGCTTCTTGTTGATCTCGTAGGAGAGACGACGACGGCCCCAGGTGTCGACCTTCTCGACCTTGCCCTTGCCCTCACGGACGACGGCAAGGAAACCTTCGATCAGCGGGGAGACAGAACGCTCATCGAGATCGGGGTCGAGGATGACCATCACCTCGTAGTGACGCATGTGGAACCCACCTCCTCTGGACTCGGCGGCCACGGTCGTTCCGTGGCAGGAGGGTCGTATGCGGTTGTGCACCGGAATCCCGTGGACGCGCCCTCGCGGGCGTCTCCGGCGGAGGCCGGGCGGGTTTCCGGTGCAGACCGTTCAGAGTACCCGCACTGCGCCCTCCGGTTGAAATCCGGCCACGTATCGCCGCATTCTGTACACAACGGGTGTGAGCGGCATCACGGCCACGGCGACGAAGTGTCGTGGCGGCGCCGTCTTGCGACCGGCAGGGCCCGGGGTCCGCCCGGGTCGTCCGGGTTCCGGCGACGGAGGTGCTCCATGGCACAGGCAGCACGGACGCGGCAGGCCGCGCACGGCCCACGCTCCTTCCTCAACTCCGACGGCAAGCCCCATCCCCGGGAGAACGGCGTCGCGGCGGCGGCACTGCTGCTCGGCGTGGTGGCGCTGCTGACCGGCCTGCTCACCCAGGTCGAGGTGGCGGACCTGCACCTCGTGGCCTCCTGGGTGGGGCTGGCCGGAGTGGTCGCGGCCGGCTGGGGCCAGTACGTCTCCGCGACGCTGGGCGAGCGGTTCCTGCTGGTCATCGGCCTGGGTACGGCGGCGTTCGGGATGTTCCTGGGGTTCGCGTACGGCGGCCCGTTCGGCGGCGTGCTGGGGTAGGGCACCCCCGGCCCCGTTACCGGCCCGCCCCGAGAGCCGGTGAGCCCCACAGGGGGCGGGCGCGCCGGCGCAGTGGGCTCCCGGCCCCAGTGCACGGCCGGAGGGGGACTGTGCCACGCGCGGCGCAGTAGGCTTCCCGGCGAGCCTCCGCCGCAGTAGGGCCGGAGGCGTTTGTACGTATCGCCTCGAGGAGCCGTCCCCCATGAGCCTGACCCTGAGGACCATCAGCCGAGAGCAGCACCTGGCATACGTGCAGAGCCTGCCCTCGGCGAGTCACTGTCAGGTGCCCGCATGGGCGGACGTGAAGAACGAGTGGCGCTCCGAGAGCCTGGGCTGGTTCGACCGGGACGGGCAGCTGGTGGGCGCCGGGCTGGTGCTCTACCGGCAGCTGCCGAAGGTCAAGCGCTACCTGGCCTACCTCCCGGAGGGCCCGGTCATCGACTGGTTCGCGCCGAACCTGGAGGACTGGCTCAAGCCGATGCTCGCGCACCTGAGGCAGGCCGGTGCCTTCTCGGTGAAGATGGGCCCGCCGGTGGTGATCCGCCGCTGGGACGCGCCCGCGATCAAGAAGGGCATCCAGGACCCGGACGTGAAGCGGCTGCGGGACGTCGAGGCCACGCACATCGAGCCGCGCGCCTTCGAGGTCGCGGACCGGCTGCGCCGGATGGGGTGGCAGCAGGGCGAGGACGGCGGTGCCGGCTTCGGTGACGTCCAGCCGCGGTACGTCTTCCAGGTGCCGCTGGAGGGGCGGACGCTGGAGGACGTCCACAAGGGCTTCAACCAGCTCTGGCGGCGCAACATCAAGAAGGCCGACAAGGCCGGCGTGGAGGTCGTGCAGGGCGGTTACGACGACCTTGCCGAGTGGCAGCGGCTGTACGAGATCACCGCTGAGCGGGACCATTTCCGGCCGCGTCCGATGAGCTACTTCCAGCGCATGTGGAAGACGCTGAACGCCGAGGACCCGAACCGGATGCGGCTGTACTTCGCCACCCACGAGGGCGAGGCGGTCGCCGCGGCGACGATGCTCGTCGTGGGCGGGCACGTCTGGTACTCGTACGGCGCGTCGGCGAACCACAAGCGCGAGGTGCGGCCGTCGAACGCGATGCAGTGGCGC
Organism: Streptomycetaceae bacterium MP113-05; assembly: GCA_000497405.1. Classification (GTDB taxonomy): domain Bacteria; phylum Actinomycetota; class Actinomycetes; order Streptomycetales; family Streptomycetaceae; genus Streptomyces. Next base: position 308,200 of record KI547042.1, read on the forward strand.
ATGCTGCAGGACGCGTACGCGCTCGGGGCGAGCGTGTACGACCTGCGGGGCATCAGCGACTCGCTGGACGAGTCGGACCACCTTTTCGGACTGATCCAGTTCAAGGTGGGTACCGGCGGGCAGGCTGCCGAGTACCTGGGCGAGTGGGACTTCCCCCTCAACAAGCTGCTACACAAGGCGCTGGACATGTACATGTCGCGACGCTGACACCTGCCCGCCAACCACCCCGGCCGACCGCCTGACGAACAGAAAGGCCCCGCACCCGCCATGGCGCTCACCCTCTACGTCGACACCGATCGCTGGCGGGCGCACCAGCAGTCGGTGCTCCAGCAGTTCCCCGGGATCGTCCCGGTCTGCAAGGGCAACGGCTACGGCTTCGGCCACGAGCGGCTGGCCGAGGAGGTCACGAGCTTCGGCTCGGACATCCTCGCGGTCGGCACCACCTACGAGGCCGCCCGCACGAAGGACATCTTCGGCGGCGACCTGCTGGTCCTGACCCCCTACCGGCGCAACGAGGAGCCGGTGCCGCTGCCCGACCGCGTCATCCGGTCGGTGTCCTCGGTGGAAGGCGTGGGCCTGATGCGCGGCGCGCGCGTCGTCATCGAGGTCATGAGCAGCATGAAGCGCCACGGCGTGACGCCGGAGGACCTGGCGAAGCTCCACACCGCCATAGACGAGGTGCGACTCGAGGGCTTCGCCATCCACCTCCCCCTGGACCGCACGGACGGCTCCGACGCCGTGGACGAGGTCATCGGGTGGATGGACCGGCTGCGGGCGGCACGGCTGCCGCTGCACACCATGTTCGTGAGCCACCTGCAGGCGGACGAGTTCGCACGGCTGCAGCAGCAGTTCCCGCAGACCCGGTTCCGGGCCCGGATCGGTACCCGGCTGTGGCTCGGCGACCACGAGGCGACCGAGTACCGGGGGGCGGTGCTGGACGTGACCCAGATCGCCAAGGGGGAACGGTTCGGCTACCGGCAGCAGCGGTCGCTCGGCGACGGCTGGCTGGCCGTGGTGGCCGGCGGCACGTCACACGGCGTCGGGCTGGAGGCACCGAAGGCGCTGCAGGGCATGACGTCCCGCGCCAAGGGCGTCGCCCGGGCCGGGCTCGCGACGGTGAACCGGAACTTGTCGCCGTTCCTGTGGGGCGGCAAGCAGCGGTGGTTCGCGGAGCCGCCCCACATGCAGGTGTCCATCCTGTTCGTGCCGGAAGAGGCCCCGGAACCGAAGGTCGGCGAGGAACTGGTGGCCCAGCTCCGGCACACGACGACGACGGTCGACCGCACGGTCGACCGCTGACCCGGACCCCGCAGAGGTGACCGCCGAACGGCGTCCGTGCCGTCCCCGGCTCGCCGCAGAGCGGCAACGCGAAGGGCCGGTGCTGCGGCACCGGCCCCCTCGCTGCGCATCGTCGGCGCTGAAGCACCGTCGGTGCTTCAGCGCTCGACCTCGCCGCGGATGAACTTCTCGACGTTCGCGCTGGCCTCGTCGTCGAAGTACTGCACCGGCGGGGACTTCATGAAGTAGGACGACGCCGAGAGGATCGGGCCGCCGATACCCCGGTCCTTCGCGATCTTCGCGGCACGCAGCGCGTCGATGATCACACCGGCGGAGTTGGGGGAGTCCCAGACCTCCAGCTTGTACTCGAGGTTGAGCGGCACGTCACCGAAAGCACGGCCTTCGAGACGGACGTACGCCCACTTGCGGTCGTCGAGCCAGGCCACGAAGTCCGACGGGCCGATGTGGACGTTGCCCTCGCCCATCTCACGGTCACGGATCTGGGAGGTGACGGCCTGCGTCTTGGAGATCTTCTTGGACTCCAGGCGCTCCCGCTCGAGCATGTTCTTGAAGTCCATGTTGCCGCCGACGTTGAGCTGCATCGTGCGGTCGAGAACGACGCCGCGGTCCTCGAAGAGCTTGGCCATCACGCGGTGCGTGATGGTCGCGCCCACCTGGGACTTGATGTCGTCACCGACGATCGGCACGCCCGCCTCGGTGAACTTGTCGGCCCACTCCTTGGTGCCGGCGATGAAGACCGGCAGAGCGTTGACGAACGCGACCCCGGCGTCGATGGCGATCTGGGCGTAGTACTCGACGGCGGACTGCGAACCGACGGGAAGGTAGCAGATCAGGACGTCGGCACGGGTGTCCTTGAGTGCCTTGACGACGTCGACCGGAGCCTCGTCGGACTCCTCGATGGTCTCCCGGTAGTACTTGCCGAGACCGTCGTGCGTCTCGGCACGCTGCACCGGGACGCCCGTGGAGGGGACGTCGCAGATCTTGATGGTGTTGTTCTCGCTCGCGCCGATGGCGTCCGCCAGGTCGAGGCCGACCTTCTTGGCGTCCACGTCGAAGGCGGCGACGAACTCGATGTCGGAGACGTGGTAGTCGCCGAACTGCACGTGCATCAGGCCGGGGACCCTGGTGTCCCGGTCGGCGTCCTTGTAGTACTCGACGCCCTGGACCAGCGAGGCGGCGCAGTTGCCCACGCCGGCGATGGCTACGCGAACCGAACCCATTCCGGGTGCTCCTTGTTCGAATCTCAAATCGAGTCGTACACCGTGCACGACCGTCAATCGGTGTCCTCGGACGGATCCGGCGGGGGTCCACCCCGGTGCCGGGGCAGACCGCCCGGGTCATGCGTCCTGCGCTCGCCGGGCGCTGCTTCGCGCCCGGCGGTGCGCCCGGTCCGCTCGCTCTCGATCAGCTCGTTGAGCCAGCGGACCTCTCGCTCCACGGACTCCAGTCCGTGTCGCTGAAGTTCGAGGGTGTAGGCGTCGAGGCGCTCGCGGGTGCGGGCGAGCGAGGCACGCATCCGCTCCAGCCGTTCCTCGAGACGACTGCGGCGGCCTTCCAGCACCCGCATCCGGACATCCCGCGAGGTCTGGCCGAAGAAGGCGAAGCGAATGCCGAAGTGCTCGTCCTCCCAGGCGTCCGGGCCGGTCTGTGCGAGCAGGTCCTCGAAGTGCTCCTTCCCCTCGGCCGTGAGGCGGTAGACGATCTTGCCGCGTCTGCCGGTGAGGGGCGCCGCCATCGGGTCCTCAGGCTGCGTCCCCGGCTCCTCCGTCAACCAGCCCTGCTGGACCAGCGTCTTCAGACACGGGTACAGCGAGCCGTAGCTGAAGGCCCGGAACAGCCCGAGCGACGTGTTGAGCCGCTTGCGCAGCTCGTAGCCGTGCATCGGGGACTCGCGGAGCAGGCCGAGGACGGCGAACTCGAGGATGCCGGAGCGTCTGCTCATGACCGCCGTCACCTCCTCCCGTTGTCCACGCGAAGTCACGTGACCTAGCAGCCCGATGTATCGAAGCGATACATCACGACGATAGAACGCCGCGGACCGGAAAAACAAGAGCAGACCGCAGAATGCGGGGGTGACGGGACGCACATCACGTATTCACAGTCGTCGAGTTGCACTGGATGGGGTGAATGTCGGCAGAGGGATGTTTTGGAGCTGCGTAGTCTGTCCGCGTGCAGACCCGACCGGGAACCGAGAGCCGCCACCGCGCGTCCTCGTCCCGGGTGAGGTACGACCCTGGACCGGACGCCCTCCGGTTTTCGAGGTCGGGCCGATCGGGGGGACCAAAGTGAACTGCCGCCTTCAGGCGCACGTGTCGCCTGCCCGAGGAGTAGCTGTTTCCCATGAGCGAGCATCGTCGTAAGCCGCCGCAGGGGCGCGGCCGACGCGCGCAGCAGC
>KI547042.1:311903-327730 GCA_000497405.1 Streptomycetaceae bacterium MP113-05
GCGGGAGGGGGCGCGCGCCAGAGGTCGAGGGCAAGAAGCGCTTCATCGACTACCCGCGCTCCGGCAGGTACGGCTGGCGCCACTGGACGCCGTCGTGGAAGCAGTGGCTCGGCGCGTTCGTCGGCTTCTGCGGAGTGATGATGGGCCTCGCGGGCATCGCCTACGCGATGGTCGAAGTGCCGGACAACGCGAAAATCGACGCGACGTCCCAGTCCAACGTGTACTACTGGGCCGGCGGCGAGCGGATGGTCGAGCACGGGACGGGCAAGAACCGGCAGATCATCACCTTCGACGAGATTCCTGACGAGATGAAGGAAGCGGTCGTCGCGGGCGAGAACGAGACCTTCTACGAGGACTCCGGCATCAGCCCGTGGGGCATCGCGCGGGCCGCGTTCCGGATGGCGATGGGCGGGGACACCCAGTCCGGGTCCACCATCACCCAGCAGTACGTGAAGAACACGTACCTGAACCAGGACCAGACGCTCAGCCGCAAGGCCAAGGAACTGCTGATCTCCATCAAGGTGGACGCCAGGCTGGAGAAGCGGGAGATCCTCGCCGGCTACCTGAACACCGCGTACTACGGGCGGGGTGCGTACGGCATCCAGGCCGCCTCGCACGCGTACTACCAGAAGGACGCGAAGGAACTGACCCGCAGCGAGGCCGCCTTCATGGCGGCGCTGCTGAACGGTCCGAACCTGCACGACCCGGCCGGCGGCGAGGCGCAGTCCATCAGCGCCGCGCAGGCCCCGGAGAAGAACAAGGTGCGGGCGAAGGACCGCTGGGGCTACATCCTCACGCGCGAGGTCGAAACCAAGAAGATCTCTGCCGCCAAGCGGAAGGAAATCACGGCCAAGGGCTTCCCCACGCCGGAGGAGCCGGAGCGGTCGTCCTCCCTGGGGGGCCAGATCGGCTACCTGGTGGATCTCGCGAACAACGACATCCTCAACAACCCGGAGTCCCACCTCACCAAGAAGGAACTCGACGACGGCGGGTACGAGATCCACACCACCTTCAAGAAGGACAAGGTGGAGGCGCTCGAGAAAACCATCAAGAAGGTACGGAAGGACAACCTCAAGCCGAAAGACCGCAAGCAGGACAAGTTCGTGCAGTTCGGCGGCGCCTCCGTGCGACCGGGCGACGGCGCCATCGTCGCGGTCTACGGTGGCACGTCGGCGACCGAGCACTTCCGCAGCAACGCCGGTCGCACCGGTGCCGGCGTGGGTTCCACCTTCAAGCCGTACGTGATGGCCGCCGCCCTGGAGCACGGCGTCCGCGACCCCGAGGGGGCCCCGGATCAGACCGACGGCGAGCGGATCGCGGTCTCCCCGAAAACCCGCTACAACGGTGACAGCAAGATCAAGCTGTTGACGTACGACGGCGAGACCTGGCTCAACGGCGACGGCGAGCCGCAGTACACGCCGAACGAGGGCGACACGGACTACGAGGAGATCACGCTCCGCGAGGCCATGCGGGTCTCCGCCAACACCCCCTTCATCCAGCTGGGCATGGACGTGGGCCTGGACGAGGTGAAGGAGTCCGCTCTCGCGGCCGGTGTCAGCGAGCGGGGCGTCATGAAGAATCCGGTTCCAGCCTTCGCTCTCGGCATCACCAGCCCGACCGCCGTCGAGATGGCGAACGGCTACGCCACCTTCGCAAACAGCGGCCTGCACAACGACACCTATGCGGTGACAGAGGTCAAGGACGGATCCAAGCGGGTCTACAAGCACAACGCCAGTCAGGACCGCGCCTTCGACCCGAGCACCGCGGACACCGTCACCGACATGCTGGTGGACGTGGTGCAGGAGGGAACGGGCTACAAGGTCGCCGACATCATGGGGGACCGCCCGGTCGCCGGCAAGACCGGCACCACCGACGACAACAAGCAGGCCTGGTTCACCGGCTACACGCCGCAGTTGTCGACCTCGATCGGCATGTGGCGCAACGACCCGGAAAACCCCGGCTTCCTGTCGATGTACAAGACCGCGGGCGAGTCGACCATCCACGGCGGCGCGTTCCCGGCGGAGATCTGGGCGACGTACATGAGTGAGGCGCTGGACGGCGTGGAGCCGGGGGCCTTCCCCGAACCGCCGCCGGTCACCGCCGAGGACTACTGCGCGCACGACGCGTGCCCGACCGAGTCGCCGGAGCCGAGCCCGTCGCCGTCGGAGTCGGCCTCTCCGTCGCCCTCGGAGTCGGTCTCCCCGTCGCCCAGCATCACCCCGTCACCGACTGATACCTGTGGCTTCTTCGGCTGCTCCGATCAGGGCAATACCGCAGGCCCGGGCGGCGCCGAGAACGGTGGCACGAACGGCGGTACCGCGGACGGCGGGACGGACCAGGGCACCACCGGGGGCCCGGGAGGCACTCAGGGCGGCACCGGAGGCGACGACAGCGGTGGCGGCATCTTCGGCGGCCCGCAGACCGACACCGGTGGACGCACGGAAGAGGACTAGCCACCTCTCCACTCCGCTCCCTTCAAGCCCCGGCCGGGAAACCTCTCCCGGCCGGGGCTTCCCACATCTCTCGCCGACCCCATGGGGCAGGATGGGCGCATGACGACGGTGCACCCCGAGCAGCGGCCCGACGACGTGGTGACGGACGCCGACACCTCACTCGCACGGCCGACCGAGCAGGACGAGGTGGCCGCGGCCGGCAGCGAGCTGATCGGCGGACCGGTGGGCCGCCGGGCCCGCACGGGGTACGGCTGGTGGTCCCCGGTGCGGGTGATCGCGCTGGTCATGATCGGCCTGTTCGCGCTCGGCATGGTGCAGAAGCTGCCCTGCTACAACGGCGGCTGGTTCTACGGCCAGACCACGCAGTACGTGCATGCCTGCTACTCCGACATCCCGCACCTCTACAACGGGCGCGGTTTCGCCGACGGCCTCACACCGTACGTCGACCGCATTCCGGCAGAGGTCTCCGGCGGGATGGAGTACCTGGAGTACCCGGTCCTCACCGGGGTCTTCATGAAGATCGCCGCGTGGATGACCCCGGCGGGCGGCGACATCGTCGAGCGTGAGCAGGTCTACTGGCTGGTCAACGCAGGCATGCTGATGGTGTGCGCGGTGGTGATCGCGGTGTGTGTCGCCCGGACGCACCGCCGCCGTCCCTGGGACGCGCTGCTCGTCGCGCTGGCGCCCGCGTTCGCACTGAACGCGACCATCAACTGGGATCTGTTCGCCGTGGCGCTGACCGCCGTGGGCATGATGCTGTGGGCACGGGGCAGACCACTCGGTGCCGGTGTGCTGCTCGGCCTGGCCACCGCCGCCAAGCTGTACCCGGTACTGCTGCTCGGGCCGCTGCTGGTGCTCTGCTGGCGCGCCGGGCGGTGGCGGGCCTTCGGTGCCGCCCTGGGTGGCGCCGCGCTGTCCTGGGCGGCGGTGAACCTGCCGGTGCTGATCTGGGCGCCGCAGGGGTGGTCGAAGTTCTACACCTTCAGCCAGGAGCGTCCAGTGGACTTCGGTTCGCTCTGGCTGATCATCTCGCAGCGCACCGGCGTGCCGCTCGGCAGCGACAGCGTCAACACCTGGGCGATCGTGCTGATGTTGGCCGGCTGTGCGGGGATCGCCGCGCTGGCGTTCTGCGCGCCCCGCCGGCCGCGGTTCGCGCAGCTCGCCTTCCTGGTGCTGGCACTCTTCGTGCTGACCAACAAGGTCTACTCGCCGCAGTACGTGCTGTGGCTGATCCCGCTGGCCGCGCTGGCCCGCCCGCGGTGGCGTGACTTCCTGATCTGGCAGTCCGGCGAGGTGCTCTACTTCTTCGGTATCTGGATGTACCTGGCCTGGACGGGCAGTGGGGACGCGCACCAGGGCCTGCCGACCGAGGGCTACCAGCTCGCCATCGCCGCACACCTGACCGGAACGCTGTACCTGTGTGCGATGGTCGTCCGCGACGCGTTGCGCCCCGAGCACGACCCGGTCCGCCGGGACGGGACGGACGACCCCTCCGGCGGCGTCCTCGACCGGGCCACGGACGTGTTCGTCCTCGGCCACCGCAAGCGACCAGTCCGGCAGCCGGTGCCGCCGGCACACACCCTCGTGCGATGGGGAACTCCTCCCGCACGCTGACCCGTTCCGGAACACCCGTCGGTCGCACCCCGGAGCGGGCGCCCGGCCTCACTCATGTTTCACGTGAAACGTGTGTGAGGCTGGGCGCATGCCACTGGTCGGTGATCTCCGCAACCTCCTGCAGTTCCCGGGGTTTCGACGCCTCCTCGCCGTACGTCTGCTGTCACAACTCGCTGACGGCGTCTTCCAGGTGGCGCTGGCGACCCATGTCGTGTTCTCGCCGCAGAGCGAGACCTCGGCCGGCGAGATCGCCGCCGCGATGGCCGTGCTACTGCTGCCCTACTCGGTCCTCGGACCCTTCGCCGGAGTGCTGCTGGACCGCTGGCGCCGACGCCAGGTCCTGCTCTTCGGCAACCTGTTGCGGGCCGTGCTGGCCACCGCCACCGCGGTTCTGCTGCTGGCCCAGGTTCCGCAGTGGCTCTTCTATCTCGCAGCCCTGTCGGTGACGGGCGTGAACCGTTTCATCCTGGCCGGCCTCTCGGCGTCACTGCCACGCGTGGTGGACGAGGAACGACTGGTGCTCGGCAACTCGGTGTCGCCCACCGCGGGCACCGTCGCGGCGACTGCGGGCGGGGGTGTGGCCTTCCTGGTCCGCCTCGCCGTACCCGCCGGCCCCGGCGCAGACGCGGTGGTGGTCCTGCTGGGTGCAGCGGTGTACCTGCTCGCGGGGGCGTCCGCGTTGCGTATGAAACCCGGCCTCCTGGGCCCCGATCCCGACCGGGTGCAGCACCGCGTCGGAGTCGCCGTCGCCAGCACCGTACGCGGGCTGGCGGCGGGACTGCACCACTTGTCCCGACGCCCCACGGCGGCCCGCGCACTGACCGCCATGACGGTGATGCGCTTCTGCTACGGCGCGCTGACCGTGATGGTGCTGATGCTGGCGCGCCACTCCTGGGGCGACGGCACCGGTGCAGGCGAGCAGGGTCTGCGCTGGCTGGGCGTCGCCGTGGTGGTATCCGGAGCGGGCTTCCTGGCCGCCGCCGTCCTCACACCCCTCGTCGTCGGCAGGTTGAGTGAGATGGGCTGGATCGCTCTCTGCGCGGCGACGGCCGCGGTACTGGAGCCCGCACTGGCGCTCACCTTCGCCCCGGGTCCGATACTGGTGGCCGCCTTCGTGCTGGGCCTGGTCACCCAGGGTTCCAAGATCTCCACCGACACGATCGTGCAGTCCGCCGTCAACGACGCCTACCGGGGTCGCGTCTTCGCCCTCTACGACATGCTGTTCAACATCGCGTTCGTCGGGGCGGCGGGAGTGGCCGCGCTGATGCTCCCGCAGGACGGCCACTCGGAGGCCCTGGTGGCCACCATCGCCGTCCTCTACGTCCTGGTGGCTTTCGGGCTGGCACTGGGTCGACGTCGTTTCACGTGAAACGACGTCGACCCAGTGGCCGTTTCACGTGAAACGGCGGACTCAGCTCTGCGCGGCCCACCACTCCCTGAGCGCCTCGACGGCGCCCTCGTGCCCCAACGGGCCGTGTTCGAGACGCAGCTCCAGTAGATGCCGGTACGCGCGACCGATGACCGGCCCCGGGCCGACACCGAGCACCTCCATGATCGTGTTGCCGTCCAGGTCCGGCCGGATCGAGTTCAGCTCCTCCTGTTCCTGAAGCCTGGCGATGCGCTCCTCCAGGCCGTCGTAGGCGTGGGAGAGAGCGTTCGCCTTGCGCTTGTTCCGCGTCGTGCAGTCCGAGCGGGTCAGCTTGTGGAGGCGGCTCAGCAGCGGCCCCGCGTCCCGCACATACCGGCGCACGGCCGCGTCGGTCCACTCACCGGTCCCGTAGCCGTGGAAGCGCAGATGCAGCTCCACCAGGCGGGAGACGTCCTTCACCAGATCACCGGAGTACTTGAGAGCGGTCATCCGCTTCCTGGTCATCTTTGCGCCCACCACTTCGTGATGGTGGAAGGAGACCCGGCCGTCCTTCTCGAACCGGCGCGTGCGCGGCTTGCCGATGTCGTGCAGCAGCGCGGCCAGCCGCAGGGTGAGGTCCGGCCCGTCCTCCTCAAGGGCGATCGCCTGCTCGAGGACGGTCAGCGAGTGCTCGTAGACGTCCTTGTGCCGGTGGTGCTCGTCGCGTTCCAGACGCATCGCCGGAATCTCGGGAATCACCCGATCCGCGAGCCCCGTCGCGACCAGCAGGCGCAGTCCCTTCCGGGGATCCGCGGAGAGCACCAGCTTGTTGAGCTCCTCCCGCACCCGCTCGGCGGAGACGATCTCGATCCGGTCGGCCATCGCCGTCATAGCCCCGATCACGTCGTCCGCCACGGCGAAGTCGAGTTGGGCGGCGAACCGTACCGCTCGCATCATCCGCAGCGGGTCGTCGGAGAACGACTCCTCGGGCGTGCCCGGGGTACGCAGCGACCCGTGAGCGAGGTCCTCCAGACCGCCGTGCGGGTCGACGAAGGTCTTTTCCGGCAGTGCCACGGCCATAGCGTTGACCGTGAAGTCGCGACGGACCAGGTCCTCCTCGATCGAATCGCCGTAGGAGACCTCCGGCTTCCGCGAGGTGCGGTCGTACGCCTCGGAGCGGTAGGTGGTGATCTCGATCTGGTAGCCGGACTTCATCGCTCCGACCGTGCCGAACGCGATCCCCACGTCCCACACCGCGTCGGCCCACGGCCGCACCAGGGCAAGCACGTCCTCGGGGCGGGCATCCGTGGTGAAGTCAAGGTCGTGGCCCAGCCGGCCGAGCAGTGCGTCCCGCACGGACCCGCCCACCAGGGCCAGCCGGTGACCGGCCTGCTGGAAGCGCCGTGCGAGATCATCGGCCACGGGGGAGACCCGCAGCAACTCGCTCACGGCACGTCGCTGCACCTCGTTCAGCTCCTGTGTGGCGGGCGACGGGGACTGCGGCATCGGCGGCACCTGCTGGCTCTTGTGGTCGGAGTTCGGCACGACAGAACAGAGTACGTGGCCTCTCCGGAGCCGGAGAATGGACGTCATGGCCCCGGGAGATACCCAGTGATCATCCAGTGACCCGAGCCGCGGCACGTCCCGGCACCGGACGTCGTTACCATCGGAGGTTCAGGGCGACCACAGACCCACGACGGATCGACGGGACGGACAAGCGCGTGGCCGAGGCGGCTGAGAAGCAGGGCACCCAGACCGCTCCCCCCACCCGGCGGCTGCGGCGCGCTGCGGTGGCGGTACTGGCCGCAGCGCCGCTGCTCGGCGGATTCCTCCCCCTCCCAGCCGCAGCCGCGGCTCACACCACCCTGGCGCCGGCCACACCCCGGGCTCCGCAGGACTCCGCCGTCGCCGATGTCGCACTCACAGACCTCACCCCGGCCGTTCCCCACGAGGACGACACTCTCACCCTCTCCGGCACGGTCACCAACAACGGCAGAGCGCGGATCACCAAGGGCGTGGTCGACGTCCGCGTGGGCCCGCCGCTGGACAGCCGCAGCGCCATGACCGAGGCCTCGAAGCGCACCGGATTCACCCCTGGCATCGACCCGCCCGCGATAGACGGCCACTCGGTGAAGGTCCCGACCCTCGCCCCCGGCGTCACCCGCGACTTCACCCTCGACGTGCCCGTGAAGGACCTGGGACTGGCCGACGCCGGCGCGTACCAGGTCGGCGTCGCGTACTCCGGCAACACCTCCTCCCGGCCCTTCGAGCAGGTCCTGGGGATCGAGCGAACACTGCTGCCGTGGCAGCCCACCGCGGTGGAGAACCCCACGCGGCTCACCCACCTGTGGCCACTGATCTCCTCGTCCCACCTGACCGCGCGCAGGGAAGCGAACGAACAGCAGACGCCGACGTTCCTGAGCGACGATCTGGAACAGGCGATCGCCCCGGGTGGCCGCCTGCAGCAGCTGGTGGCGCTCGGCAAGGACCTCCCCGTCACCTGGGTCGTCGACCCGGACCTCCTCGCCAGCGTCCACGCGATGACCGAGTCCTACAAGGTACGGACCGACGACGGCGAGACCGTGTCCGGCGAGGCACAGGCCACCGCGCGACAGTGGCTCCACGAGCTGACCCAGGCGGTCGAGGACGATGAGGTGGTCGCACTGCCCTTCGCCGATCCCGACCTGGCCTCCCTCGCTCACCGGGGCCAGGCGGTCCCCGGCACCCTCTCCCGGCTCCGTTCCGCCACCAGCCTGGCCGAGAGCACCGTGGCGAGCGTCCTTTTCACCACCCCCACCACCGACTTCGCCTGGCCCGTGCAGGGCGCGGTCGACACCTCCGTCGTCGACGTCGCCACCTCGGCCGGAGCCGACCACGTGATCGCGAACAGCGACAGCTTCAGTGACGCCAGGGACCTCCCCTACACCCCGAGCGCGGCCCGGCCCGTCGGGGGTGGCACCACCGCCGTGGTCGCGGATGCGGGCCTGTCCGACGCCTTCCAGGGAGACCTGACCGGCGCCGGCGCCTCCACCCTCGCCGTGCAGGAGTACCTGTCCCACACGCTGGCCGTCGGTCGTCAGGTTCCGGGCAAGCAGCGCAGCATCCTCGTCGCACCGCAGCGGCAGCCGACCGTCTCGCAGGCCCGCGCCATGGCGGAGTCGATCCAGGACCTGTCGGACGGCGGACGGTGGACACGCTTCGCCGACCTGGCCGACACAGCCGACGAGAAGCCCGACCCGGCGGCCGACCGCAGCGTCCCGGGGCCCGGCGCCTACCCGGACCGGCTGCGTGGGAACGAGCTCTCCCCCGACGCCTTCCGCCAGATCCAGGCCACCCAGAGCACGCTCGAGGACTTCCTCGATGTCCTCGCGGACCCCGACCGGCTCAAGTCACCGGTCGGCACCGCCATAGACCGCGCTCTGTCCACCTCGTGGCGCGGCCACCCGGAAAACGCGCGCGGGTACCGGGAATCCCTCGAGGACTATCTGGTGGGCCTCACCCGCGAGGTGCAGCTGATCGACAAGTCCGACCTCACCCTCTCCGGTCGCAGCGCGACGATCCCCGTCACGGTGCAGAACAACCTCGCGCAGAAGGTCGACGGCCTGAAACTGCGCCTGACCTCCAGCCGCAGCATCGGCCTGCGGATCGAGGACCGGATGCAGCCGGTGGTCGTCGACGGCGGACACAGCCAGTCCATCAAGTTCGACACCTCCGCGAAGGCCAACGGCCGGACCACCGTCACCGCCCAGCTCTACACCGAGGACGGCAAGCAGTACGGCGGGCCGGTGACGTTCCAGGTCAAGGTCACCTCGATCACCTCCACCGTGCTGCTGGTCATCGCCGCCGGCGTGGGTCTGGTCGTGCTGGCCGGCATCCGGATGTACACCCAGCGCAAGCGACGGGGCGGCCCTCCTCCCGACCAGGACGCCCCGCTGCCGGAACCGTCCGGGGATGACGAACCGTCCCAGGATCACGGGGCGGACGCACCGGACGACGAGCAGGCGGGTGAACCGCACCGGGACTCTTCCGCGGACACCGGGGCCGAAAGCAACGACCCGCACGGCACGGGTGAGAAAGTGGACCGTTGACCGAGCCGGGCGAGCAGGGGCAGGGAAGAAGACCGATGAACGCGCCGTACGACGGTGACCGTGCGAAGAACCCTCCCGGCGGCTCGCCGCCGGACGGCTACTCCGGACTCGACGAGCTGTTCAGCGAGGTGCCCGAGGATCAGGAACGCCGGCGGCGGGAAGCGTCCACCCCGCCCGGCACACCGCTGGCGACCGACGCCTTCGCACACCTCTACCGCGACCAGGACCACCCGGAGCCGCAACCGCCGCATCCCCGCCGGGGCCCCGAGGAGCCCCGGGAGGCACCGGCGGCCCACACCCACCCGCCTCAGGAACCACAGCCGCAGACGCCTCCACGGCCCGGCACGGCGCCCGCCGAGCCGCTACTGCCGCCTGTCCCCTCTGCCGCCCCGCAGGCCGCCACGGGCCCCGCCGAGGCCGTGGAGGAACGCGACTACGTCGACGAACCGGTCGAGGAGACGAAGCGAACCCCTCCCGGGCGCCCGGGAGGCAAAGCGGCCGGTCTGCTGCGCTCCAGCGCCGTCATGGCGGCCGGCACCATGGTGTCCCGGCTCACCGGCTTCGTACGCTCCGCGCTCATCGTGGTGGCGCTCGGCACCACGGTGCTGGGCGACAGCTATCAGCTGGCGATCACCCTGCCCACGATGATCTACATCCTCACCGTGGGCGGCGGCCTCAACTCGGTGTTCGTTCCGCAGCTCGTCCGCGCCATGAAGAACGACGCGGACGGCGGCGAGGCCTACGCCAACCGCCTGCTCACGCTGGTGTCCGTGATCCTGGGAGCCCTCGCCGTCATCGCGTTCTTCGGCGCCCCGCTGCTGGTCACCGCCATGTCGGAGTCCATCGCCGGCAACCCGGACGCCAACGACGTGGCCGTCACGTTCGTGCGCTTCTGCATGCCGTCGATCTTCTTCATGGGCATCCATGTCGTGATGGGTCAGATCCTGAACGCCCGCGACCGGTTCGGCGCCATGATGTGGACGCCGGTGCTGAACAACGTCGTCATCATCTTCACCGTGGCCCTGTTCCTCGGCGTCTACGGTGCTGCCGACACCTCGGGCCTCGAGGTCGGCACCATTCCGCCGGAGGGCGTGCGGCTCCTGGGCGCGGGCACCCTGCTGGGACTCGTGGTACAGGCACTCGCCATGATCCCGTTCCTGCGGGCGACCGGCTTCCGCGTCCGCCCCCGCTTCGACTGGAAGGGACAGGGCCTGGGCAAGGCGATGAGGCTCGCCAAGTGGACGGTGCTGTTCGTCCTCGCCAACCAGGCCGGCGTCATCGTCGTCAGCCAGCTCTCCACCGCAGCGGGCGAGATCGCCTTCTTCGACGGAGGCTTCGAGGGCGCCGGGTTCATCGCCTACTCCAACGCCCAGCTGATCTGGAACATGCCGCAGGCCATCATCACCGTCTCCGTCATGGCCGCGCTGCTGCCCCGCCTCTCGCGCTCCGCCCACGACGGCGACACCGGCGCCGTGCGGGACGACATCTCCCAGGGGCTGCGCAACTCCGCCGTCGCCATCGTCCCGATCGCGTTCGGCTTCCTGGCGCTCGGCATCCCCATGTGCACGTTCATCTACGGCTCGGCCGGTACCGAGGGTGCCCGGAACATGGGCTTCATGCTGATGGCGTTCGGGATCGGCCTGATCCCGTTCTCCGTCCAGTACGTCGTGCTGCGCGCCTTCTACGCGTACGAGGACACCCGCACCCCGTTCTACAACACGGTCATCGTCGCCGCCGTCAATGCGACGGCCTCGGCGCTGTGCTACTTCGTGCTGCCCGCACGCTGGGCGGTGACCGGCATGGCAGCCTCCTACGGGCTCGCCTACGTCATCGGTGTCGGAGTCGCCTGGCGGCGCCTGCGCGACAGGCTGGGCGGCGACCTGGACGGCGCCCATGTGATGCGCACCTACGCCCGCCTCGCAGGCGCGAGCATCCCGGCCACCCTGGCGGCCGGTGCTGCCGCGTACGGCCTCATGCACGCGCTGGGCAGCGGCTACCTCGGCTCCATCAGCGCGCTCGTCGGCGGTGGCGTCGTGCTCGTCGGCGTCTTCGTGGCCGCCGCCGGACGCATGCGGATCCCCGAGCTCAACGCCATGCTCGGTATGGTGCGGGCACGGCTCGGAAGGTGACGGTGCCCGCGTGCGCAGACCGGTGGCCGGGCGCACTGCCCGCCGAGGGCAACCTTCGGACCCGGCCACGGGTCGTGCACCACGTCGATCTGTAGGCACAATTGTCGTCGGGCTCAGAGAAGCACCCGGCTGCAAGCGAATGGGGAGGCAGGAACGACGGTGGCAGAACGGAGCAGGGCCGCCGTCGGCGTGACGCACGGCGGCGCTACGAGCAAGCCGCCGCCCGCCCACGAGGCGGACGAGGTCACGGACGACGGTGGTACCGCGAAGAGCGACGGCCCGGACACAGCCCAGCTCGCGCAGGAGGGTACCGCGACCGCGAAGCCGGCCGCTCCGGAACTGCACAGCGGACACAAGATCGCCAAGCGGTACCGCTTGGAGGAGTGCGTCACCCGCCTCGACGGGTTCAGCAGCTGGCGCGCGGTCGACGAAAAGCTCCGTCGCGCCGTCGGCGTGCACATCCTGCCCGCCGGGCATCCACGCGCACGCCGGGTACTCGCCGCCGCCCGCTCCGCCGCACTGCTCGGCGACCCGCGCTTCGTCCAGGTTCTGGACGCCGTCGAGGGCGACGAACTGGTCTACGTCGTGCACGAATGGCTGCCGGACTCCACCCCGCTCTCGGAGCTCCTCATCGGTGGCCCGCTGCCCGCGCACGAGGCATACCAGTTGGTGGCGCAGGTCGCGCAGGCAGTCGCCGCCGCGCACCAGGAAGGCCTCTCGCACCTGCTGATCTCCCCCGCCGCGGTCCTGCGCACCGGATCCGGTCAGTACCGGATCCGCGGTCTGGCGGTGAGCGCCGCGCTGCGCGGCGTCACCAGCGACCACCCGCAGCAGGCCGACACCGAGGCGATCGGCGCGCTGCTGTACGCCTGCCTGACGCAGCGCTGGCCCTACGACGAGGACGCCTACGGCCTGAGCGGCGTCGGAACACTCGCCAGGGGCACCCTCGTCGCCCCCGAACAGGTACGAGCCGGCGTACACCGCGGGCTGTCCGAGCTCGCCATGCGCGCGCTCGTCAGCGACGGGGCCACCGCCTCCCGCCAGGAACAACCGTGCGCCACCCCGGAGGAACTCGCCGCCGCAGTGGCGAGGCTCCCCCGCGTCCGTCCGCCGGAAGCACACTTCGACGCACCGCGCGCTCACCCGCACGCCACGAACCGTCAGGGCGGCTACGGCTGGCGGGGCGAGCCGGCCGCCGGTGGCGAGGGCGGACACCTCACCGGTCCCCTCGGCCCGAACACGCCTCCGGCCCTTCCCGGACGTACCGGGGCGGCACTCAAGTGGGGCGTGTCGGCCTTGCTGATCGCCGCACTCGGCCTCGGCAGCTGGCAGGTCTCGGAAACCCTGATGAACCGGGAGCCGCCCACGGACAAGGGCGCGTCGCAGCCCGAGGAGGAGACGGGCGACCGTCCAGACGGAGAACCCGTCGAGATCGTCGACGCGGTGGACTTCGACCCGCAGGGCGACGGCTCCGAGAACCCGGAGGTGGTCGCCCGTGCCTACGACGGCGACCCGGAGTCGTTCTGGTACACACGCAACTACTACGACCATCCCGAGTTCGGACGGCTCAAGCCGGGCGCCGGTCTGATCCTGGACCTGGGCAAGCGTCGGCAGGTGAGCAGTGTGAAGGCGCACTTCGAGGGCCGTACCTCCGCCGAGCTCCTGGTGGCGCCGGAGAGCACCGTCGGCATGCCCACCTCGTACGGCTCCTTCCAGCACGTCACCGAAAACACCGGCCCGGACCTCACCTATGGCGCCGAGGAGCCGCTCACCACCCAGTACGTGCTGATCTGGCTCACGGAACTCCCGCAGGCGACCGACGGCAACTACCGTGGGCGCATCACGGAGATCCAGGTGACCGGCTGACGGCACGGTCACGGGACGGGCGACGGGACAGGTGACGGGAGGGGCGCGCGGCAGTGCATCAGGACGGGACGACCGGAGCTCGGTCCACGCCGCTCGGCGACGCGGACGACGCCACGTTGCTGGCCCGGCACGTCGGGGGTGACCCGGATGCCTTCGGTGAACTCGTGCGCCGTCACCGGGACCGCTTGTGGGCCGTGGCTCTCCGCACCCTCGGCGACCGTGAAGAGGCTGCGGACGCGGTCCAGGACGCACTGATTTCCGCGTATCGCCGGGCGCACACCTTCGCCGGGCGCTCCGCCGTCACCACCTGGCTGCACCGCATCACGGTCAACGCCTGTCTGGACCGCGCACGCAGAACCGCCTCCCGGCGCACCTCTCCCCTCGACGACACCGATCGTCTGGAGCAGCAACTGGAGCCCCACGAGTCGGCCGCGGCGCCGGCCGAGCGGAACGATCTCCACCGGGAACTTCTCCGCGCACTCGCCCTGCTCTCCCCCGAGCAGCGCTCCGCACTGGTGCTGGTCGACATGCAGGGATATCCGGTCTCCGAAGCGGCCGATGTCCTGAACGTAGCCGTGGGCACGGTGAAGAGCCGCTGCGCACGTGGACGGGCCAGACTGCTGCCCCTGCTCTCCCACCTGCGGCCGGGCGACGGCCCGGCACCAGGGGCGGAGAAGCCGGGTGGGAGACGGAACCCCGGACCGAGGACATCCGTCCCATCGGCGAAGGGTGTCCGCCGGGACGCTCCGGAACCAGGCGCAGTCAAGGGTGGAGGTGGAAGCACGTGACGTCCGACGAGATGCCGCACGGCAGCGAGGAGCACCCAGAGGTCGCCGAGCTGTCCGACCTCGCGGAAGGCCTCCTGCCCGTCTCCCGCAGCCGGGAGGTGCGTGCGCACCTAGAGCACTGCGACCTCTGCGCCGACGTCCGCGCCTCCCTGGACGAGATCCGCCATGCCCTGGGATCGCTGCCCGGACCTCCGCGCATGCCCGACGACGTCGCCGGCCGGATCGACGCGGCCCTCGCGGCGGAGGCACTGCTCGACTCCGAGCACCGCGACGGCGTGCCGACGCCGGTTTCCCGCGGAACGGCGCCCGACGATCCCGTTGCGGTTTCACGTGAAACCAGCCGCAGCAGTCCGGCAACCGACTCGCGACCGACCCCGAGGGGCCCGCGCAGCGCGGGCCCCGGACGCGGGAACCGCCGGTCCTTCGCGCGGCACCGGCGGGCTCTGCTCACCACGGCCGGAGCCGTCGGCGCCCTCCTCCTGGGCGGCGCCGTACTGCAGGGCGTCACCGGTGGCTCCACGACCGGCGGGGACGCCGGAGGAGCGGCCGAAGACCGGTCCGTCAGGTCGGGGGGTGACGACAGCGCGTTCGCCGCCGATGGGCTGGACCAGCGCGTCCAGGACCTCCTTTCGCGGTCCGCGAGCGGCGCGGAGGGCGGCCCCGAGCTCACATCGGAGACCGAGAAGCCATCGAGCGCACCACTGGCCGGTGGAGCGTCCGTGCTGCCCTCGTGCGTCCGGGCCGGTATCGACCGCCCGGAGCAGCCACTCGCGGCCGCACCTGGCCGCGCCGATGCCGGTGGGCCGTCCTACCTCGTGGTGCTGCCCCACCCCGGCGACCCGCAGCGGGTGGACGCCTACGTGGTGGATTCCTCATGCGCCACCGAGTCCGGCGGCGAGCCTGCGGAGATCCTGGTCGAGCAGACCTTCTCACGGGACTGATCTCTTCCCTGAGGGCGCAGTAGGCCCGCCGGACCCGCCACGGGCCGCCCCGCCGCCGCCGCACGGGAATACCGGGCCTCTAGGATCGGTTGGGTGTGGCGGAAGGCCGCACCCCGGCAGCTCCGGACCCACAGGGCCGGAGGGCCCCGATATGCAGTCGGCAGACAAGGAAGGCTCTCGTGAGCGACGTACGTCACGTCATCATCATCGGCTCGGGTCCCGCGGGCTACACGGCCGCGCTCTACACCGCCCGCGCTTCGCTGAACCCACTGGTCTTCGAAGGCTCCGTCACCGCCGGTGGCGCGCTCATGACCACCACCGAGGTGGAGAACTACCCTGGCTTCCGCGACGGGATCATGGGCCCGGACCTGATGGAGCAGATGCGCGACCAGTCCGAACGCTTCGGTGCCGAACTGGTCCCCGACGACGTCGCATCCGTGGACCTCTCCGGTGAGATCAAGACCGTCACCGACTCCGCCGGCACCGTGCACCGCGCCCGCACCGTGATCGTCGCCACCGGATCCCAGCACCGCAAACTCGGCCTTTCCGGCGAGGACGAGCTCTCCGGCCGCGGCGTGTCCTACTGCGCCACCTGCGACG
>KI547042.1:327994-336236 GCA_000497405.1 Streptomycetaceae bacterium MP113-05
AGCACCGACACCAAGCTCTCCGGTCTCACCCTGCGCAACACCCGGACCGGGGAAACCTCCGAGCTGCCCGTCACCGGACTGTTCGTCGCGATCGGCCACGACCCGCGTACCGAACTCTTTCAGGGCGCCCTCGAGTTCGACGAGGACGGCTACCTCAAGGTCGACTCCCCCTCCACCCGCACCAAGATCCCCGGCGTCTTCGCGGCCGGCGACGTCGTCGACCACACCTACCGGCAGGCCATCACCGCTGCCGGCACCGGTTGCGCCGCCGCTCTGGACGCTGAGCGACACCTCGCCGCCATGACAGCCGCGGTACCCGAGGAGGCGGCCGAGCCGGAGAAGACCGCCGCGGTCTGACGGTCGCAGCCGACTGCAGAGCCACCCCGAACACCGCAGCATCCATCGCTGGAGACGAGAAAAGAGGAGTACCCATGGCCGGTGCCACCGTGACCGCGACCGACAGCAACTTCGACGAGGTCGTTCTCAAGAGCGACAAGCCCGTACTCGTCGACTTCTGGGCCGCATGGTGCGGTCCCTGCCGCCAGATCGCCCCCTCACTGGAGGCGATCGCGGACGAGCACGGCGAGAAGCTCACCGTGGTCAAGCTCAACATCGACGAGAACCCGGGCGTCGCCGCCAAGTACGGCATCATGTCCATCCCGACGATGAACGTCTACCAGGGCGGCGAGGTCGTGAAGACGATCGTCGGAGCCAAGCCCAAGGCGGCCATCGAGCGCGACCTGGCCGACTACATCGGCTGAACCATCCGCACCGGACGAGGGCCGTCACACCGTGAAAACCGGTGTGACGGCCCTCGTCCGTTTCACGTGAAACACGGCGAGCGCCTGCGACGACTACAGCGGTCGGAGCGCCGGCTCCTTCTGCACAGCTCCCAGCAGTTGGTCCAGCGCCCGCTCCACATCAGCCTTCCAGGAGACCGTGGACCGCAGCTCCAGCCGCAGCCTGGGATGCGTCGGGTGCGGCCGTACGGTCTTGAAGCCCACCGCGAGCAGGTGCTCGGCCGGAAGCACGCACGCCGGTTCCCTCCACCGGGCGTCTCCGAACGCCTCGATGGCCTTGAAACCTCGTCGCAGCACGTCCTTCGCCACCGTCTGCACCATCACCCGGCCCAGCCCCTGTCCCCAGTACCCAGGCAGCAGAGAGGCCGTCATCAACTGCACCGCATCAGGCGACACCGGGCTTGTCGGGAACGCTGTGGAACGCGGCACGTAGGCAGGCGGCGCGTACAACACGAACCCCGCCGGCACCTCGTCGACATAGACGACCCGTCCGCAGGAGCCCCACTCGAGCAGAACCGCGGAGATCCACGCCTCCTTCTCCAGCTCCGGACGGCCGGTCCGCGCCGCGGCCTCCCCGCTGACCGGGTCCAGCTCCCAGAAGACACAGCCCCGACAACGTCCCAGCAGATCCGGGAAGTTGTCCAGCGTGAGCGGAACAAGCTGACGCCCCATGGACACATCGTATCCATGGGGCGTCGATTCGTCCGGTTCCGTACGCCGGCTGAGTCGGGTTCTTTCCGTCAGCCCCGCTACTGGACGTCCTCGTCCGCTTCCGCGCCCTCACGGGCGGCAAGACGGTCGGCCAGCACCCGGCCCTCGCCCGGTGCGAACTGGCCGAGGATCCGCTCCAGGTCCTCCATCGAGGCGAACTCCACGACGATCTTTCCCTTGCGCTGCCCCAGATCCACCTTCACCCGGGTCTCGAAACGGTCCGAAAGGCGTCCTGCAAGGTGGTCCAACGCGGGGGAGAGCCGCTTACCCGCCCGCGGGCTCTTGGAGCGTTCCGAAGCTGCCGGCTTGGACCCCATCACGGTCACGATCTCCTCGACCGCACGGACGGAGAGTCCCTCCGCGACGATCCGGTGCGCCAGACGGTCCTGCTCCGGACCGTCCTCCACGGACAGCAGCGCACGAGCGTGCCCCGCCGAGAGCACCCCTGCGGCGACCCGGCGCTGCACGGACGGCGACAGCCGGAGCAACCGAAGCGTGTTGGACACCTGCGGACGCGACCGGCCGATCCGCTCGGCGAGCTGGTCGTGGGTGCACTTGAAATCGCGCAGCAGCTGATCGTAGGCCGCCGCCTCCTCCAGCGGGTTCAGCTGAGCCCGATGCAGGTTCTCCAGCAGCGCGTCCAGCAGCAGCTTCTCATCGTCGGTGGCTCGCACGATCGCCGGGATCGCGTCCAGGCCGGCCTCACGACAGGCCCGCCAGCGCCGCTCGCCCATGATGAGCTCGTAACGCTGCGGGCCCGTCTGCCGCACCACGACGGGCTGGAGAAGTCCCACCTCGTTGATGGAAGCGACGAGCTCCGACAGCGCGTCCTCATCGAAGACCTCGCGCGGCTGCCGAGGGTTCGGTGTGATGGCGTCCAGCGGGAGCTCGGCGAAATGCGCACCGGACGGCACACCTTCGACGCCGGCAGGCCCGGCCACGTCCTCCACCTCCGCCGTCTCCAGGGCTCCGTTACGCGTCGGGGTGTCCTCCGCGTGCGCCAACGCCGCCACCTTCGCGGCAGCCACCCCCCGCTCGGACGGCAGAACCGGCACCGCCGTCGGGGAGGTCGCGCCGTTGCCGGTCACCGTCGGACGCTCGGTCGGCTCGCCGCCCTGCGGGGCGGCGGGGATGAGGGCGCCGAGTCCACGCCCCAGTCCTCTACGTCGATCGCTCACTGCGTCCCCTCCGTGCCGTGCTGTTGTGCTGACTGGTCCTGCGCCGCAAGCGGGTCGCGCAGCGCGATCTCCCGAGCCGCCTCCAGATAGGAGAGCGATCCGCTGGAACCGGGGTCGTAGGTCAGTACCGTCTGCCCATAACTGGGAGCCTCGGAGATCCGGACCGACCGCGGGATGTTCGTGCGCAGCACCTCCTTGCCGAAGTGGCTGCGCACCTCGTCCGCCACCTGCGAAGCCAGTCGGGTACGGCCGTCGTACATGGTGAGGATGATCGTTGACACGTGGAGGTGAGGATTCAGGTGTCCACGTACCAGTTCGACGTTCCGCAGCAACTGACCGAGGCCCTCCAGTGCGTAGTACTCGCACTGGATGGGAATGACCACCTCGGCGCCTGCCACCAGCGCGTTCACGGTCAGCAGGCCCAGCGACGGGGGGCAGTCGATCAGGACATAGTCCAGCGGCTGCTCATAAGCGGAGATGGCCCGTTCGAGTCGGCTCTCCCGTGCCACCAGCGACACCAACTCGATCTCCGCACCGGCGAGATCGATCGTGGCGGGGGCACAGAAGAGCCCCTCGATGTCCGGGACCGGCTGCACCACGCCGGACAGCGGCTTACTGTCCACCAGGACGTCATAGATGGACGCCACTTCGGAGTGGTGATCGATACCCAGGGCGGTGGAGGCGTTCCCCTGCGGGTCGAGGTCGATGACCAGCACCCGAGCACCGTGCAGCGCCAGCGACGCCGCCAGATTCACGGTCGTGGTCGTCTTGCCCACGCCGCCCTTCTGATTGGCGACCACCATCACCCGCGTCTGTTCAGGCCTCGGCAGGCCCTCACCCGCCCTGGTCATCGCCTCGACGGCCTGCTGCGCGGCCCGGCCCACGGGAGCGGACGTATCGCGCTCGAACCCGGACGACATGTCCATCGGCGGTGGAGTTTCACGTGAAACATCTCTGGCCTCGGTACGGGGACCGGGGACCGGATCGGCCACCGGCCCCGCGAGGTTGGCGTCGGACCGCAACGGTTCACTCTCCTCGGCAGTACCTTCTCGAGCTTCACAGACTGCCATGCCTTCGGGGTGGTGAACCAGCGAGCCCCGCACACCTGTGGACGAATCCGCTTCAGGGGGGTAGCCCCGGGGCGCGGAACGGCCCTCCTTCGGCTTGCGGTCGCGTGGAGTGGCCGCCGCACGACCACGGCCGATGATTCCCTGCAGCAGCGAGCGTCGTTTCACGTGAAACACGATGCCGCCGCAAGCGGCGGCATCGTGGGCGACACTCCGCGATGCATATGCTTTGGCGCTTTTATGGCGTAACGCCTGCGCTTCTACCGGCGGCGTCTCCCGCGCGCCGCCTTCGCCCGCTTGGCAGCGAAGCGCACACCGCCGGGGCTCTCACCGACCTCGGCGCGCACCACCGTGGCGAGCGGATCGACCACGCCCTCACCGACCTGAACCACCGAGGTCTGTACCACGCCGAGCTTCTGCAGCGCAGCACGGGCGCCCTTCAGCTCCTCCTGGGCCGTGTCCCCCTTGAGCGCCAGCATCTCCCCGTACGGACGCAGCAGCGGAACACCCCAGCCGGCCAGCCGGTCCAGCGGTGCCACTGCGCGCGCGGTCACCACCTGCACGGGCTTCAGCGTGCCCAGGACCTCTTCCGCCCGGCCGCGGACCACCGTGACGTGGTCCAGCCGCAGCAGCTCCACGGCCTCCTGGAGGAACATGGTCCGGCGCAGCAACGGTTCCAGCAAGGTGATTCGCAGGTCGGGACGCATCAGCGCCAGCGGGATACCGGGAAGCCCCGCACCGGAGCCCACATCGCACACCGTCACCCTCTCGGGGACGACCTCGGAAAGCACCGCACAGTTCAGCAGGTGCCGCTCCCAGAGCCGGGGAACCTCACGCGGGCCGATCAGCCCTCGCCGCACGCCGATGTCGGCAAGGAGCTCCCCGTACCGCACGACGTCCTGAAAGCGGTCCCCGAAGTACGTGCGCGCAGCCTCCGGCGCCTCCTTGAGCTCGTCCGCCTCGGACGGCAGCTCACTCACGGCAGCACGACCACGCAGCGCTGCGGCTCCTCGCCCTCGGACTCGCTCCGCAGACCGGCGGCCGCGACCGCGTCGTGCACGACCTTGCGCTCGAAGGGAGTCATCGGCCGCAGTTTCACCGGCTCGCCGGAGCTCTTGGCATCCTCAGAGGCCTGGGCACCGAGTTCGGTGAGCTCCTCTCGCTTGCGCGCACGGAAACCGGCGACGTCCAGCATCAGACGACTGCGGTCACCGGTCTCCCGGTGCACGGCCAGCCGGGTCAGCTCCTGGAGTGCCTCCAGCACCTCCCCGTCCCGGCCCACCAGCTTCTGCAGGTCACGAGCGGGACCGTCGCCGACGATGGACACCGCTGCCCGGTCGGCCTCCACGTCCATGTCGATGTCACCGTCGAGGTCGGCGATGTCGAGCAGCCCTTCGAGGTAGTCGGCTGCGACCTCGCCCTCCTGCTCCAAACGGGACATGGCGGTGGTGCCCTCTTCGGCTGCGGTGGTGGTGTCCGTCACTGATGGACTCCTTCTTACTTCTTGGACTTCGCGGATTGGGGCTTCTTCTTGCCGTGCGCCTGCTGCGGCTTGTGCTGACCGCCACCGTCAGCGGCCGTCGGCGCCCCAGGGGAGGTCTTCTTCGCCGTCTGCTGACCGCCACCGGTGGTGCGCTGCGACTTACTCTGTCGCTTCGGCTGGCTGCGGTGGGCGCGGGCCTCCTCGACGGCACGCTTCGCCTCGACCTCGGCCGGGTCCTCAGTGATCTTGCCCTGCGCCCGCAGCTTCTCCTGGCGCTGCTGGAAGGCGAGACTGCCCGGCGTCGGGTTCCGCTTGATCACGTACATCTGCTGACCGAGCGTCCACACGTTGGTGGTGAGCCAGTACACCAGGACACCGACCGGGAAGTTGATGCCGAAGACGGCGAACATGACCGGGAAGACGTACATCAGCATCTTCTGCTGCTGCATGAACGGCGTCTTGACCGTGAGGTCGACGTTCTTCGTCATCAGCTGCCGCTGCGTGAAGAACTGTGACGCCGACATCATCACGATCATGACCACCGTGACGACGCGGACGTTCGTCAGCGAGGCGTCCAGCTGAGCGACCTCGTTGGCGCCGTCCATGAACGACGAGGCGATCGGCGCACCGAAGATGTGCGCCTTGCTCATGCTGTTGACGAGGCTCTGATTCAGCACGCCCACCTGGTCACCGTTGGCGACCTTGTTCAGCACCTGGTAGAGCGCGATGAAGAACGGCGACTGCGCCAGGATGGGCAGGCAACTGGAGAGCGGGTTGGTGCCCGTCTCCTTGTACAGCTTCATCATCTCTTCGGACTGACGCTGCTTGTCGCTCTTGTAGCGCTCCTGGATCGCCTTCATCCGCGGCTGCAGCGCCTGCATGTTCCGGGTCGACTTGATCTGCTTCACGAAGAGCGGGATCAGGCAGATCCGGATCACGATCACCAGCGACATGATCGACAGGCCCCAGGCCCACCCGCTCGCCTCCCCGAAGGGGATGCTGTACAGCTTGTGGAACTGGACGATGATCCACGAGACCATCGTGTACAGAGGGCTGAGGATCGAGTGGAACGTGTCCACGAATCAGGCTCCTTGGGCGTGGGACGGGGACCGGTGCTGCTGCCAGCGGCTCCGCAGCCACTGATGCCACACCGGACGCTTCCGGGCGGGGACATGGTCGACGCCACCGGGCGACCACGGGTTGCAGCGCAGAATGCGCCACGCGGTGAGCGCGGTGCCCTTCACCGCTCCGTGCCGGTCGATCGCGCCGTACCCGTAGTGCGAGCACGACGGGTAGTACCGGCAGACCGGGCCCAGCAACGGGCTGATGGTCCACTGGTAGACCTTGATCAACAGCAGCAGCGGATACTTCACGGCTTGGCTCCCAGTAGCCGCTGCCACGCGGTGTCCAGGTCGCGGACCAGTTCGTCGTGGCTCGCCTCACCCGCACCGGGCAGCGCCCGTACCACCACCAGGCTACCTGCGGGAAGTGAACCGAGCCTGTCTCGTACGAGGTGACGCAGGCGACGCTTCACGAGGTTGCGTATGACGGCGTTTCCGACGGCCTTGCTCACGACGAAACCCGCGCGGGGCGGGGGAACGGATCCCCCCGCCTCGCGCGGGTCGTCGGTGTCGCGTCGACCACGGAAGAGATGCACGACGAGGAGCGGGCGGCCGGCCCGCCGTCCTCGTCGTACCGCGGTCGCGAAGTCCTCGCGCCGCCTCAGCCGGTGCTCGGAAGGCAGCACGTCATGGACCTGAGGTGCGGGGTCAGGCCGACACGCGGGTGCGGCCCTTGCTGCGACGGTTCGCGACGATGGCGCGACCGGCGCGGGTCCGCATGCGCAGACGGAAGCCGTGCGTCTTCGCGCGGCGACGGTTGTTCGGCTGGAAGGTGCGCTTGCTCACTCGGGGGCTCCAGGGGTACTTGAGTCTCTGCGAGACGGTGTGGGTGTCGACAGGCTGTCACCGTGCGCCCACGAGTAGCTCGCAACGCCCGAGTGTGCACCGCTTCGTCATGCCCATCGGAGGCAGGCGGCAGCAGCCGTCGACAACTCGACCTCGACACGGTACGCGGGCGCGGAGCCTCAGGTCAAACCTGCTGTCTTCCCAGGACGACACGCCCCCACACCACCCCGCGACCACCCGTGCGGCCCAAGCGCCGCAGTGCCAGCACCCACGACTCGTACACAGCCTGTGGACAACGACTTGAATGCGGCAGGTCGGCGTGGCTACCGTGGCCGAACTTCCCTTCCTCCCCGACCGTCCCGAGAATCACACATTCGCGGGGCCTCGTCTCCCGTTCCGCTCCGGACCGGACCCAGCGACCGCCGAGAACCATCGAGCGAATGAGAGAGCGTGCCTGTGGCTGACCTCCCTGCCGATCTTGCCGCAGTGTGGCCACGCGTCCTCGACCAGCTCCTCTCCGACGGGCAGGGAGTGGAAGCGAAGGACCAGCGGTGGCTCAAGGACTGCCAGCCCCTGGTGCTGGTCTCGGGCACCGCCCTCCTTGGCGTGCCCAACGAGTACGCCAAGGGCGTGGTGGAGGGCCGCCTCTCCACTCTGATCAGTGACGCGCTGAGCCGCGAGTGCCAGCAGCCCATCCGCCTTGCGATCACCGTCACCGGCCCGGCCACCCCTCCGTCGCCGCCCCCGGCAGTCGCCGCCTCCGAGAGTGAGGCCGCCGGCTCCGGGCCGGGCCACGACCAGCAGCAGCGCCGGCCGGGGGACCCGGAACCTCACGAGACCCCGCAGCTGCCGAGTCCGCGCCCGGCATACCCGGACTACCCGCAGGCGCCCCGCACCCAGCCGCCGCCCCCGCAGCAGCACCAGCCCTCGGGGTGGCAGCCGCCGCACGTCGGCTACCCGGGCCGGCAACGCGGGCGGCATCCGTACGGGCGGTCCGACTACGACCGCCCCGAGTACGAGCGGCCCGACTACGGCCGGCAGGACTACGAGCAGCCCGGCTACGACCGCCGCGGCTACGAGCGGCCCGACTACGGCC
>KI547042.1:336246-338287 GCA_000497405.1 Streptomycetaceae bacterium MP113-05
CTACGACGGTCCCTCCCAGCTGCCCGCACCCTCCGGCGCCCCCGGCCCGCTGGCCGCCCAGCCCGCTCCGGCGACCGGCCCCGGCGAGCCGACGGCACGGCTCAACCCCAAGTACCTCTTCGACACCTTCGTCATCGGGGCGTCCAACCGCTTCGCGCACGCTGCCGCGGTGGCCGTCGCCGAAGCTCCCGCCAAGGCGTACAACCCGCTGTTCATCTACGGCGAGTCCGGGCTGGGCAAGACCCACCTGCTGCACGCGATCGGGCACTACGCCCGAAGCCTCTACCCGGGCACCCGGGTGCGGTACGTGAGCTCGGAGGAATTCACCAACGAGTTCATCAACTCCATCCGGGACGGCAAGGCCGACGCCTTCCGCAAGCGTTACCGGGACATGGACATCCTGCTCGTCGACGACGTGCAGTTCCTCGCCGACAAGGAGTCGACACAGGAGGAGTTCTTCCACACCTTCAACACGCTGCACAACGCGAACAAGCAGATCGTGCTCTCCTCCGACCGCCCGCCGAAGGCCCTGGTCACGCTGGAGGACCGGCTCCGCAACCGCTTCGAGTGGGGCCTGATCACCGACGTGCAACCGCCGGAGCTGGAGACGCGCATCGCGATCCTCCGGAAGAAGGCCGTCCAGGAACGGCTCAACGCACCGCCCGAGGTGCTGGAGTTCATCGCCTCCCGCATCTCCCGCAACATCCGGGAGCTGGAGGGCGCGCTGATCCGCGTCACCGCGTTCGCCAGCCTCAACCGGCAGCCGGTGGACCTGGGCCTCGCCGAGATCGTCCTCAAGGACCTCATCCCGGGAGGTGAGGACGCCGCACCGGAGATCACCGCCACCGACATCATGGCGGCGACCGCCGACTACTTCGGGCTCTCGGTGGACGACCTGTGCGGCTCGTCCCGCAGCCGCGTGCTGGTGACGGCCCGGCAGATCGCCATGTACCTGTGCCGCGAGCTGACGGACCTGTCACTGCCGAAGATCGGTGCGCAGTTCGGTGGCCGCGACCACACCACGGTCATGCACGCCGACCGCAAGATCCGCGCGCTGATGGCGGAGCGTCGGTCCATCTACAACCAGGTCACCGAACTCACCAACCGCATCAAGAACGGCTGACCGGCCCCGAGAGACGCTGCGCCCCTCCACCGCGTCTCCTGCCACCTCCACGGCGCCCCCGGACACCGTCCGGGGGCGCCGTGCGTCGTCCCCGCCTTCCCCGGCGGCCTCCGAGCCGTCGCGCCTCCGCTACCCGCTGTTCGAATACGCAGGCCAGGGGCCGTCCGGTCCACAGAAATCCGCCACGTCCGGCGTCCACACCCTGGGGACCGTCGAAGTTGTCCAGAAAGCCTCCACAGCCTGGTGTCCCGATGGGGCATCCACCCAGGTCAGATGGCTGTGGATCTGTGGATGCGGTGGGTCCACAGGCTGTGGACCCACCGGTCGACCGTCGAACCGCCCACTGACTTGTCCCCAGCCTGCCCACAGGCTGGCCTGACTTGTCCCCAGCCTGTCCACACCTCTGTCCACTGTTCGGCAACGCGACGCGCCCGTTCACCGCCCCGAGTGAATCGGCTCACACGCGGCCCCCACCGACCCCTGTTGAGAAGTCGGCGATTCCTGTGGGTACAGCTGTGGAGAAGTCAGGCCGACCTGTGGGCGGGCTGTGGGGAACTCGACGCCGTCCACAGGTACCCCCTGTTCGTCCACCGGTCCGCCCACAGGCGCGGTGGACAAAATTCAGGGCCTGACCTGGGGATATCGAGTTATCCCCCGTTTCCACAGCCCCTACTACTACGACTCCCTAGAGAGAGCACGAGAACCGTTTCGAAGCAGGTGCTGTGCACAACTCGGTGTGACCCGGTCCTACCCACTCGGCGGTGACTTGACCCAGGCGTGCCCCGACTGTCGGTGGCGTGCGTCAGACTGGGTCAGGCAAGAGGCCGACAGAGGCCGGCAGCAAGCAGCAGGAGGCGGCTGAAGGTGAAGATCCGGGTAGAGCGCGATGTTCTCGCGGAGGCGGTGGCGTGGACCGCC
>KI547042.1:338390-339071 GCA_000497405.1 Streptomycetaceae bacterium MP113-05
CTGGCCGGACTGCTCCTGAAGACCGAGGAAGGCTCTCTGAGCCTCTCCGGCTTCGACTACGAGGTCTCGTCCCGTGTCTCGGTGGAGGCCGAGGTCGAGGAGGAGGGCACGCTCCTGGTCTCCGGCCGGCTCCTCGCGGACATCTGCCGCTCGCTGCCGAACCGCCCCGTCGAGATCTCCACGGACGGTGTACGGGCCACCGTGGTCTGCGGCTCCTCGCGGTTCACCCTGCACACGCTTCCGGTGGACGAGTACCCCTCGCTTCCGGAGATGCCGACCGCCACCGGCACTGTTCCCGGTGAGGTCTTCGCCTCCGCCGTGGCCCAGGTCGCCATCGCCGCCGGCCGCGACGACACCCTCCCGGTGCTCACGGGTGTGCGCATCGAGATCGAGGGTGACACCGTCACGCTGGCCTCCACCGACCGCTACCGCTTCGCCGTCCGCGAGTTCCTGTGGAAGCCGGAGGGGCCGGGCACCCCCCCCGCCGCGGCGAGGCCGCTGGCGAAGGCGATGCCGGAGGAGGCGAGCAGCGGCAGCGACGCGCCGGTGACGGCGACGACGCCGAGGGCCAGGTAGGAGCCTGCGTTCACCGCGAGGGTGTCGGGTGCGGCGAGCACGTTGCGGCTGATGGCCTGGAGCGCCGCGCCCGCCGTGCCGAGGGCGGCGCCGACGAGCAGCCGC
>KI547042.1:339081-347676 GCA_000497405.1 Streptomycetaceae bacterium MP113-05
TGCCGGACACCTCCGCCGTCGCGCTGGTGCCGGCCAAGACCCTGCTGGACACCGCGAAGTCGCTGAGCGGAGGCGACCATGTGTCGCTGGCGCTTTCCGGCTCGGGCTCCGGCGAGGGCCTGATCGGTTTCGAGGGCTCCGGCCGGCGTACGACGACCCGGCTGCTGGAGGGCGACCTGCCCAAGTACCGGACGCTCTTCCCCACCGAGTTCAACTCGGTGGCGGTGATCGAGACGGCGCCGTTCGTCGAGGCCGTCAAGCGGGTGGCTCTGGTCGCCGAGCGGAACACTCCGGTCCGGCTCAGCTTCGAGCAGGGCGTGCTGACCCTGGAGGCGGGTTCCAGCGACGACGCACAGGCTGTGGAGCGGGTGGACGCCGACCTGGAGGGCGACGACGTCTCGATCGCCTTCAACCCCGGCTTCCTGCTCGAGGGGCTCAGCGCCATCGATTCCCCGGTCGCCCAGCTGTCCTTCACCACCTCGACCAAGCCGGCGCTGCTGAGCGGCCGTCCGGCGAAGGACGCGGAGGCGGACGACGCCTACAAGTACCTGATCATGCCGGTCCGGCTGAGCGGCTGAGGACGAGCGGCTGAGCGGACGCCGACCACGGCCGCCCCGGCGAACCGCTCGCGGGGCGAGTGGCACATCCTCGCCGGGGGGCGGTCGGCGTCAGCGCAGGTGAGCGACCCTGCCCACAGTTGTGCACGGGGTCTCGGGCGTAGTCTCGTACCCGGGTACGAAGCGCACCGCAGAACATGAGGAGAGGCGCACAGATGGAGCTCGGTCTCGTCGGTCTCGGCAAGATGGGCGGCAACATGCGCGAGCGCATCCGCCGCGCCGGCCACACCGTCGTCGGATACGACCGCAACGCGGAGGTCGCCGACGTCCACAGCCTCGAGGAGCTGGTGGCGAAGCTGAAGGGTCCGCGGGTCGTGTGGGTGATGGTCCCGGCCGGCGCTGCGACCCAGTCGACGATCGACGAGCTGGGTGAGCTGCTCTCTCCCGGCGACGTGGTGGTCGACGGCGGGAACTCGCGGTGGACGGACGACGAGAGGCACGCCGAGGAGCTCGCGGCCAAGGGCGTCGGATTCGTCGACTGCGGCGTCTCCGGTGGCGTCTGGGGCCTGGAGAACGGTTACGCGCTGATGTACGGCGGTGACGCCGAGCACGTCGCGAAGGTGCAGCCGGTCTTCGACGCGCTCAAGCCCGAGGGTGAGTTCGGGTCCGTGCACGCGGGCAAGGTGGGTGCCGGCCACTTCGCGAAGATGGTCCACAACGGCATCGAGTACGCCATGATGCAGGCGTTCGCCGAGGGCTGGGAGCTGCTGGAGGCGGTGGACTCGGTCACCGACGTCCGCGAGGTCTTCCGTTCGTGGCAGGAGGGTACGGTCATCCGGTCCTGGCTGCTGGACCTGGCGGTCAATGCGCTGGACGACGACGAGCATCTGGGGGCGTTGCGCGGCTACGCGGCGGACTCCGGCGAGGGCCGGTGGACGGTGGAGGCCGCGATCGACAACGCGGTGCCGCTGCCCGCGATTACCGCGTCGCTGTTCGCCCGGTTCGGTTCCCGGCAGGACGACTCCCCGCAGATGAAGATGATCGCCGCGCTGCGCAACCAGTTCGGTGGCCACGCGGTGGAGAGCAGCAAGAAGTAGTCCCCGGCTGTGCATGTCACGCATCTGTCGCTTGCCGACTTCCGCAGCTACCCCCGGGCCGAGGTCTCCCTCGACCCGGGGGTGACGGCGTTCGTCGGTCCGAACGGTCAGGGCAAGACCAATCTGGTGGAGGCCGTGGGCTATCTGGCCACGCTGGGCAGCCACCGGGTGTCCTCCGACGCCCCGTTGGTCCGTGTGGGCGCGGAGCGGGCGTTCGTTCGGGCCCAGGTGCGGCAGGGGGAACGGCAGCAGCTGGTGGAGCTGGAGCTGAATCCGGGGAGGGCCAACCGGGCGCGGATCAACCGTTCGTCGCAGGTCCGGCCGCGGGACGTGCTGGGGATTCTGCGCACCGTGCTGTTCGCGCCGGAGGACCTGGCGTTGGTGAAGGGAGATCCGGGTGAGCGGCGGCGGTTCCTGGACGACCTCGTCACCGCACGGTCGCCGCGTATGGCGGCGGTCCGTGCGGATTACGAGCGGGTCCTGAAGCAGCGCAACACGCTGCTGAAGTCGGCGGCGACGGCCCGTCGGCACGGCGGGCGGGGCGCGGACCTCTCGACTCTGGACGTGTGGGACCAGCACCTGGCGCGGGTGGGTGCGGAGCTGTTGGCGCGGCGCCTGGATCTGGTGGCCGTGCTGCAGCCGCTGACGGACAAGGCGTACGAGCAGCTGGCGCCGGGCGGCGGCCCGGTGTCGCTGGAGTACCGGGGGCCTTCCGTGGAAGGGCCGTCCTCGGAGGGGCGCGGCCCCGGGGCGGGTGCCGTGACGGGGTCGGGGGCCGGCGCGCGGGACGACTGGGAGGCCTGGCTGCTGGCTGCGCTGGGCGAGGCCAGGAAGCGGGAGGTCGAGCGGGGGGTGACGCTGGTCGGTCCGCACCGCGACGATCTGGTGCTGAAGCTGGGGCGGATGCCGGCGAAGGGGTACGCGAGCCACGGCGAGTCCTGGAGCTTGGCGCTGGCCCTGCGGCTGGCGTCGTACGAACTGCTGCGCGGGGAGGGGAACGAGCCCGTGCTGGTGCTGGACGACGTGTTCGCCGAGCTGGACGTGCGGCGGCGGGCGCGGCTCGCGGAGCTGGTGGCGCCGGGGGAACAGGTGCTGGTGACGGCGGCCGTCGAGGAGGACGTTCCGGGGGTGCTGTCGGGCGCGCGGTTCGCGGTGGCGGAGGGCGGGGTGATCCGGAGGTGAGCGCGGCGGGTCGGTCGGCGGGTGCGCCGGGGCCGGTGGAGTCCGGCGGGGAGTCCGTGAAGCCGGCGGCTGCGGAGCCGACGGGTGTGGATCTTGCTCGGGTGGCGTTGCGGGCCGCGAAGGAGCAGGCGAAGGCCCGTGGTGCGACGGCGCAGCAGCGCGGGCAGGCGCGCCGTCGGGGGGTGCGGTCGGGGGCGGGACGGGACGGGCGTGACCCGATGTCGCTGGGGCGGGCCGTGAGTGCGTTGATCACCGAGCGCGGCTGGGAGGCGCCGGCGGCGGTGGGCGGTGTGATGGGGCGGTGGCCGCAGCTGGTGGGATCGCAGGTGGCGCAGCACTGTGAGCCGGTTCGTTACGACGAGCGGGAACGGGTGTTGCTGGTGCGGTGTGACTCGACTGCGTGGGCGACGCAGTTGCGGTTGCTGGCGCCGAGTCTGGTGGCGCGGCTGAACGAGGATCTGGGCCAGGGCACCGTGAGGTTGATCAAGGTGCGGGGGCCGGAGGCGCCGAACACGCGGTTCGGGCCGCTGCGGGCGCCGGGGAGCCGTGGTCCGCGGGACACCTACGGGTAGGGCCGAGAGCCCGGTGGGGCCGTCCGCGGCCCGGTCGCGGACGGTGTTCCGGGTGTGTCGGCCGGTGCTCGGGGGCGAGGTGGGCGGCCTCGTCGGGGCGCACCGCGACGGCCGGTGACGGTCGGAAGCGCTGAGTGCCACTGTGAGCCTCTCAGCCCCCCGGTCCACATATGGGGAGTCGGCAGACGCCGGTTGAGGGCGGCACGTGCGAACTCAGGCACCGGCAAACCACCATTCCTGTCCCAGCCACCGGTACACTGGGGGGCAAGCCGCCCCGTTGCGGAAATCGTCGAACAACGCAGCCGCTCCGCCATGCCCTGGAGACGGCCTGTGCTTGGCCAGAAAGGGCGCTTCGTGGCCGATCCCGGCAATGAGAACCAGAGCAATACGTCCGAGACCGGCTCCGTCGGGGAGATCGCGGCGGCCGTGCCGCTCGCGGAGTCCGGTGGGGCGTCGTACGACGCGAGCGCCATCACCGTCCTCGAGGGTCTGGACGCGGTCCGCAAGCGTCCCGGTATGTACATCGGGTCGACCGGTGAGCGCGGCTTGCACCACCTCGTGCAGGAGGTGGTGGACAACTCGGTCGACGAGGCGTTGGCAGGGCACGCGGACACCATCGACGTGACGCTGCTGGCCGACGGTGGCGTGCGGGTGGTCGACAACGGCCGTGGCATTCCGGTGGGCATCGTGGCGTCGGAGAACAAGCCGGCGGTCGAGGTGGTCCTCACCGTGCTGCACGCGGGCGGCAAGTTCGGCGGTGGCGGGTACGCGGTCTCCGGCGGTCTGCACGGTGTGGGCGTCTCCGTGGTGAACGCGCTGTCGTCGCGGCTCGCGGTGGAGGTCAGGACGGACGGTTTCCGCTGGACGCAGGACTACAAGCTGGGGGTGCCCACGGCGCCGCTGGCGAAGAACGAGGCGACCGAGGAGTCGGGTACCACCGTCACGTTCTGGGCCGACGGCGACATCTTCGAGACGACGGACTACTCGTTCGAGACGCTGGCGCGCCGTTTCCAGGAGATGGCCTTTCTCAACAAGGGTCTGACGATCTCGCTGCGCGACGAGCGCAAGGAGCACGTCGACGAGGAGGGCAACCAGAACGCGGTCCGCTTCCACTACGAGGGCGGCATCTCGGACTTCGTGAAGCACCTCAACTCGCGCAAGGGCGAGCTGGTGCATCCCACGGTCATCGACTTCGAGGCCGAGGACGCGGAGCGGAAGATCTCCGTCGAGATCGCGATGCAGTGGAACAGCCAGTACAGCGAGGGCGTGTACTCGTTCGCGAACACGATCCACACCCATGAGGGCGGTACGCACGAGGAGGGGTTCCGTGCGGCGATGACCGGCCTGATCAACCGGTACGCACGGGACCGCAAGCTCCTTCGGGAGAAGGACGAGAACCTCACGGGTGAGGACATCCGTGAGGGTCTGACGGCGATCATCTCGATCAAGCTGGGCGAGCCGCAGTTCGAGGGGCAGACGAAGACGAAGCTGGGCAACACGGAGGCGAAGACCTTCGTGCAGCGCATCGTCCACGAGCAGCTGACCGACTGGCTGGACCGCAATCCGAACGAGGCCGCGGACATCATCCGCAAGGGCATCCAGGCGGCGACGGCGCGGGTGGCGGCCCGCAAGGCGCGTGATCTGACGCGTCGCAAGGGGCTGCTGGAGACGGCGTCGCTGCCGGGCAAGCTGTCGGACTGCCAGTCGAACGACCCGGCGAAGTGCGAGATCTTCATCGTGGAGGGTGACTCCGCGGGAGGCAGCGCGAAGTCCGGCCGTGACCCGCAGTACCAGGCGATCCTCCCGATCCGCGGCAAGATCCTCAACGTGGAGAAGGCGCGCATCGACAAGGTGCTGCAGAACGCCGAGGTGCAGGCGCTGATCTCGGCGTTCGGTACCGGCGTGCACGAGGACTTCGACGTGTCGAAGCTGCGTTACCACAAGATCATTCTGATGGCGGACGCCGACGTCGACGGCCAGCACATCAACACGCTGCTGCTGACGCTGCTGTTCCGTTTCATGCGGCCGCTGGTCGAGGAGGGGCACGTCTTCCTGTCCCAGCCGCCGCTGTACAAGGTCAAGTGGGGCCGGGACGAGCACCAGTACGCGTACTCCGACCGGGAGCGCGACAAGCTGGTCCAGCTCGGCCGTGAGCGGGGCAAGCGGATCAAGGACGACTCGATCCAGCGCTTCAAGGGTCTGGGCGAGATGAACGCCGAGGAGCTCCGCATCACCACCATGGACCAGGACCACCGGGTCCTGCGCCAGGTGACGCTGGACGACGCGGCCGCTGCCGACGACTTGTTCTCCATCCTCATGGGTGAGGACGTGGAGGCGCGGCGCTCGTTCATCCAGCGCAACGCCAAGGACGTCCGCTTCCTCGACATCTGAGTCGGCCCCGGCACCATCCGCCCCGCGCCGCAGCACAGTTAGGACTGACTTCACCGCATGGCCGACGAGAATCTTCCTCCCGAGCCGCAGAACCTGTCCGTGGACAGCGCCATCGTCGACGAGACCGCCGGAGCCCGTGTGGAGCCGGTGAGTCTCGAGTCGGAGATGCAGCGCTCCTACCTCGACTACGCGATGAGCGTGATCGTCTCGCGTGCGCTTCCGGACGTGCGCGACGGCCTCAAGCCGGTGCACCGCCGGGTGTTGTACGCGATGTACGACGGCGGCTACCGACCGGAGCGCGGCTTCTACAAGTGCGCCCGTGTGGTCGGCGACGTGATGGGCACGTACCACCCGCACGGTGACACCTCGATCTACGACGCGCTGGTCCGCCTGGCGCAGACCTGGTCGATGCGGATGCCGCTGGTCGACTCCAACGGCAACTTCGGTTCTCCGGGCAACGACCCGGCCGCGGCCATGCGGTACACCGAGTGCAAGATGGCGCCGCTGGCCATGGAGATGCTCCGGGACATCGACGAGGAGACCGTCGAGTTCCAGGACAACTACGACGGCCGGAACCTGGAGCCGACCGTCCTGCCGTCCCGCTTCCCGAACCTGCTGCTGAACGGCAGCGCGGGTATCGCGGTCGGCATGGCGACGAACATCCCGCCGCACAACCTGCGGGAGATCGCGTCCGGCGCCAAGTGGTACCTGAAGCACCCGGAGGCGAGCAACGAGGAACTGCTCGACGCGCTGATCGAGCGGATCAAGGGCCCCGACTTCCCGAGCGGCGCGCTGGTGGTGGGCCGCTCGGGCATCGAGGACGCCTACCGCACCGGACGCGGTTCGATCACGATGCGCGCGGTGGTCGAGGTGGAGGAGATCCAGGGCCGGCAGTGCCTGGTGGTCACCGAACTGCCGTACCAGGTCAACCCGGACAACCTGGCGCTGAAGATCGCCGATCTGGTGAAGGACGGCCGGGTCGCGGGCATCGCGGACGTCCGCGACGAGACGTCCTCGCGCACCGGCCAGCGTCTGGTGGTCGTGCTGAAGCGGGACGCGGTCGCCAAGGTGGTGCTGAACAACCTCTACAAGCACACCGACCTGCAGACCAACTTCGGCGCCAACATGCTGGCGCTGGTGGAGGGCGTGCCGCGCACGCTGTCGCTGGACGCGTTCATCCGGCACTGGGTGACGCACCAGATCGACGTGATCGTGCGCCGGACCCGGTACCGGCTGCGGAAGGCCGAGGAGCGGGCGCACATCCTGCGCGGTCTGCTGAAGGCTCTGGACGCGATCGACGAGGTCATCGCCCTGATCCGGCGGAGTCAGACGGTCGACGAGGCGCGCGGCGGCCTGATGGACCTGCTGCGCATCGACGAGATCCAGGCGAACGCGATCCTGGAGATGCAGCTGCGTCGGCTGGCCGCGCTGGAGCGGCAGAAGATCACCACGGAGCACGACGAACTGCAGGCGAAGATCGACGAGTACACCGCGATCCTGGCCTCCCCGGCGCGCCAGCGGGAGATCATCGACGCCGAACTCACCGCGATCGTCGACAAGTACGGCAATGACCGGCGCTCGCAGCTGGTGCCCTTCGAGGGCGACATGTCCATCGAGGACCTGATCGCCGAGGAGGACATCGTCGTCACGATCTCGCGTGGCGGCTACGTGAAACGGACGAAGACTGACGACTACCGGGCGCAGAAACGCGGCGGCAAGGGCGTCCGGGGCACGAAACTGCGGGAAGACGACATCGTCGACCACTTCTTCGTGTCGACCACCCACCACTGGCTCCTGTTCTTCACCAACAAGGGCCGGGTGTACCGGGCGAAGGCGTACGAGCTGCCGGATGCCGGGCGGGACGCGCGGGGGCAGCACGTGGCGAACCTGCTCGCGTTCCAGCCGGACGAGCAGATCGCGGAGATCCTCGCGATCCGCGACTACGAGGCCGTGCCGTACCTGGTGCTGGCGACCAAGTCGGGCCTGGTGAAGAAGACGTCGCTGAAGGACTACGACTCGCCGCGTTCGGGCGGCGTCATCGCCATCAATCTGCGGCAGATGGACGACGGCCGGGACGACGAGCTGATCGGTGCCGAACTGGTCTCCCCCGACGACGACCTGCTGCTGGTCAGTAAGAAGGCGCAGTCGATCCGCTTCACCGCGGGCGACGAGACGCTGCGGCCGATGGGCCGGGCCACCTCGGGCGTGAAGGGCATGAGCTTCCGCGAGAGCGACGAACTGCTCTCGATGAACGTGGTGCGGGCCGGTACCTTCGTCTTCACCGCGACCGACGGCGGCTACGGCAAGCGCACGCGGGTCGACGACTACCGCGTGCAGGGCCGTGGCGGTCTGGGCATCAAGGCCGCCAAGATCGTGGAGGACCGTGGTGAGCTGGTCGGTGCGCTGGTGGTCGAGGAGAGTGACGAGATCCTCGCCATCACGCGGAGCGGCGGGGTGATCCGTACCCGAGTCAGTGAGATGCGGGAAACCGGACGTGACACCATGGGCGTCTCCCTGATCAACCTGGGCAAGCGTGACGCCGTCGTCGGCATGGCGCGGAACGCCGAGGCCGGTCGGGAGGCCGAGGAGGTCGAGGCCGTGGTCGAGGCTGCCGTCGAGGCGGCGGAGCGTGCGGAAGGCGAGTCCGCCGAAGCCGCCGAGTCCCTTGAGTCCCCGGCCGAAGGCCCGGCCGGTTCCCCGGCCACGTCGAGCGACGAGGAGTAAGGCGTGAGTGGTGCCCAGCCCCAGCAGCAGGCGTATCCTCAGCAGCCCGCGCAGGCCCCTCCGGGGCCGCAG
>KI547042.1:347686-350774 GCA_000497405.1 Streptomycetaceae bacterium MP113-05
CAGTCTCCCGCTCGGTCCTCCGGGCCGGGAGGGACTCACGCCGGGGCGTACGACGCCCCGGCGGGCCCTGGCGCGGAGACCGGCGCGGACCCTGGTGCGGCCGGCACGGAGGGCGGCGGGGACGGCGTCGGCGGGCTGCGCAAGCCTCGTACCGGCGCCCGCACGGTCCCGCGCACCCGCAAGGCGCGGCTGCGGGTGGCCAGGCTGGACCCCTGGTCGGTGATGAAGGTGAGCTTCCTGCTGGCCATAGCGCTGGGGCTGTGCACGCTGGTCGCGGTCGCCGTGCTGTGGATGGTCATGGATGCGATGGGCGTGTTCTCGGCGGTCGGCAGCACGATAAGCGAGGCCACGTCCAACGGTGAGGGCGACGGGTTCGACCTGGAGGGCTTCCTGTCGTTGCCGCGGGTGCTGACGTTCACCGGTGTCGTCGCCTTCATCGACGTCGTCCTGATGACGGCGCTGGCCACGCTCGGGGCGTTCATCTACAACCTGTCGGCGGGCTTCGTCGGCGGCATCGAGGTCACTCTCGCCGAGGACGAGTGACCCGCCGCCGGCCGTCCGTGCCGGCCTGCACGGAACCGATTTTGGGGCGCGGCCCACAGTGCGCTAATCTTTCCGTGCAGCGCGGGGCTATAGCTCAGATGGTTAGAGCGCATCCCTGATAAGGATGAGGCCACAGGTTCAAGTCCTGTTAGCCCCACCGTGTGGAAGACCCCCGGACGATCAAGTCCGGGGGTCTTCGTCGTTCCGGATGCGCTCGATCGTCCTCGTCGTCCGGTCGTCTACCGCGCCGGGCGGTGCGCCGATAGGGTCCCGCGGCAGGCACGCAGGGTGCCGGGGAGTGCGGGTTGCGGGCCGGGTGCCGGACGCCGCCTCCGGACGAGGGAGGGACTGACGAGCATGATGACGATCGACCGGGCCACCGAGGCGGACGCCGAGACGATCTCCCGTCTGCTGGGGACGATCGAGGCGTACTACGGCGGCGAGGACAGGCCCGGTGATCCGGGGCAGGTCCGGGCGGCGCTGTTCGGTGAGCGGCCCGTCGCCACCGTGCTGCTGGCCCGGGAGGGGAACGAGGTGCTCGGGATGGCGTCGTTCACGTATCTGTGGCCGGCGTCCGGCGCCGACACCTCTCTGTACCTGAAGGAGTTGTTCGTCCACGAGTCCGCCCGCCGGCGCGGTGTCGCCCTGGCGTTGATGGAGGCACTGCGGCAGGAGGCGACGGCGGCCGGCTGTTCGCGCGTGGAGTGGACCGCCGACCGGGACAACCCGCCGGCGCTGGCGTTCTACGAGTCGCTCGGCGCGAAGGAGCGGGAGGGGAAGGTGTTCTACCGGTCGGAGCCGTAGCCGCGCCTTCGTCGGGTGGCTACGCCGTTGCCGCCACTCCCGGGTGATCCGTCGGCGCCGTGTCCGATGTGGGTATCATCGGGCGTCAGAAGGTCCCATACGTCTATGAAGGACGAGGTAGCGCGGTGAAGAAGCTTCTCCTGGTCGCACTGGCCGCCGTCGGCGGGCTCCTCGTGTACCGCCAGATCCAGGCGGACCGCGCCGAGCAGGATCTGTGGACGGAGGCGACCGACTCCGTACCCGCAGGTACGAGTGTGTGAGCCGACAGCAGTAGTCCCGGGACCCCGGCCGCGAACCGCGCGCCGGGGCCTCGTCGTCCACGGGTACGGCGTCGGCCGGATGCGGTGCGGGGTTGCGGGAGGCGGGACGTGAGGAACGGGGGCGGGGGAACGGTGAGAAGGAACGGGACC
This sequence comes from Streptomycetaceae bacterium MP113-05, assembly GCA_000497405.1. Lineage (GTDB taxonomy): Bacteria > Actinomycetota > Actinomycetes > Streptomycetales > Streptomycetaceae > Streptomyces. Next base: position 349,444 of record KI547042.1, read on the forward strand.
ACCGGGCGGGCGTCGGCGGCGCGTGCGGGCCTGCGGGGCCCCACCGCCCGGCGGGTGTTCGCCGTCGCGGTCGTGCTGGGTGCGGTGGCCGCTGGGCCGGGCGCCGCCGCAGTGGGCGCAGGGGACGTGCCCGCGTACCGCACGGCCGAGGACGCACAGCCGGTGGAGGGTGCGGCGAGCAGCGCCGACGGGCCTCGGCTGGAGCACGGCCACACGTACACCGACAGCATCGGTCCGGGGGAGCAGAAGTACTACTCCGTCGAGTTCGACGCATCGTCGCAGCCGCGCCTCTCGGTCGCCGCGCTGCCCGAGCCTGGCTCCCGGGTGGCTTACGGAGACGGCGTCGGCGTCGTCCTGGAGGGCACCGACGGCAGCGCCTGTTCCGACGGCGACGCCGACTTCGGCAGTGACGGCGCCGCGCGGCCTGTCATCGCGTGGGTTGCCCGCGTCACCGAGCCTGACGGCGCCTGCCAGTCGGCCGGGGTGTACAACCTGTCGGTGACGCGGGAGAGCGATCCGGCCTCGGACCGGTCGCCGTGGCCGATCGAACTGCACCTGATGCGCGAGCCCGGTCTGGAGAGCCTGGCCTCCACCCGGCCACCGGACATCGACGACCTGCCCACCGAGCCGCCGCCGTTGCCGACCGGAACGGCCAGGCGACTGACCGGGGGCACGGGCTTCAACGACGCGGCGGGCATGGGCGAAGGCGTGTGGAAGGACCGGCTCCGGCCGGGCGAGACCCGCTTCTACCGGGTACCGGTCGACTGGGGGCAGGCGCTGGCGCTGGGCGCGGAGTTCGGCACGACGAAGACCGACGACGACACCGCATACACGTCCGACGGCGTCCAGGTCGCGGTCTACAACCCGGCACGCGGGCAGGTCGCGGGCGGCGGCGTGATGTACGAGGCGGACGCGCCCGCCGCCGTGCCGCTGCGCACCCCACCGGTCGTGTACGGGCACCGGTACGTGTACAACGCTTCGGTGTCCGCCGCGTCGGTGCCCGGCTGGTACTACGTGGCCGTGCACGCGCACGCGGACCTCGGCCGGTTCGTCGAGGACACGGTGCCGGTGACGTTGCGCACCGAGCTCGTCGGCGATCCCGGTGCCGGGCCCGGTTACACGAGTGATCCGGCAGCTGCGGGCTTCGGCGTGAACGACGGGGACCTGGAGCAGGCCGAGAAGGGGCTGACTCCGCAGGCCGCGCGCCGCAGCGAGGTGCTGGCGGTCGTCGGCTGGTCCGGGGTCGGCACCGGGTCGCTGCTCCTCGCGGGGCTGGCCCTGTGGTGGGCCGGGGCGCGTCGTGCCGTGGTGCCTCCGGCCGCGCCGCCGGC
>KI547042.1:350784-358264 GCA_000497405.1 Streptomycetaceae bacterium MP113-05
CCGGAGGCCGGGTACGGAGGGCCGTATCGCGATGTGGGTGTCGGGGTGTGCGCGGGTGCCGGCGGGGTGTGCGACTGCGGCGGGGCCAGGTGGTAGCCGTCCGTCCCCGATGCGGCAGGCGGCTCCTGCGCACCGGTCCGAGACTGCGGCTGCACCTGTGCGTGCGGGCCCGTCGGTCCGTGCAGGCCGTGCGGTCCGTGCGGTCCGTGCGGTCCGAAGCCCGCGGGCAGCGGACCGAGGTGGTCGCGCACCACAACCGGCTCCGCCGCCGGTGAACCCACCTCGCCGGCCAGGAGTTCCACCGCCCCGGCGAGTGCCTTCCGAGCGCCGGTCGCCGTACGGAACCGGTCCTGCGGGTCCGGTTGCAGCAGGGTGCCGACGACCTGCCACAGCGGCTCCGGCATCCGGGCCGGCGCGGACGGCACACCACCCGCACGCTCGTAGTCGTCCAGCAGGGCGAACGCGTCCGGCTTCTCCCCCGAGGACAGGTACAGCGCGACCAACCCCACCGCGTACAGGTCCGCGGTGAAGTCCGGCTCGGCGCCCTGCATCTGCTCGGGCGCGAAGTAGCCGGGGGTGCCCACGATGAATTCGGCGTCGGTCAGGCGCGGTTCGCCCTTGCGCATGGAGATGCCGAAGTCGGACAGCCGCACGTGCGGACGTCCGGTCCCCGTCGGTTCCAGCAGGATGTTGGCCGGCTTGATGTCGCGGTGCACCACGTTCTCCGCGTGCACCGCCGCCAGTCCGGCCAGCAGCTGGTCCAGCAGCACGCACACGTACGGCGGGGGCAGCGGCCCGTGGTCGCCGATCAGGTGGGCCATGGAACCGCCGGCCACCAGGTCCATGGTGAACAGAACCTTGTCGTCGTCCGCCGCCCAGCTCGCGGGTGCCAGTACGTGCGGGTGATCGATCCGCAGCGCCTGCTCCCGGACGAATCGCAGCAGCGCGTGCGCGTCCCGCTGCTGCAGCACCTTTGCCGCGACGTACCTCTTCCGCCGGTGGTCCCAGGCGCGCCACACCGCGCCGGCTCCGCCGCGGCCGACCGGGTCGACCAGTTCGTAGCGTCCCGCGAAGACCTCGCCCATGCCTAGCTCGCGTGCTCCTCGTAGTGGGCCACCGCGTCCGCGGTGCGGCCCGCCCCGTACACGCGCAGGAACTCCGCCAGTTCGGGGTGCCGGTCGGCGAGCAGCGCGGACGCGTCCAGGACGTCGGCGGCGTCGGACACCGAGCGCATCAGCGACTGGATCTCCCGCACGATCCGCTTCACCGGCGTCTGTGACGTGCCGACCGCTCCGCCCTGCACGGTGTTGTTCAGCACACTGCCCCCCGCAGTGCGCCTGATCTCCTCCATACGGTGCGTGGCGTCGCCCGCGCTGGTGTCTCCCCGCGCCACGTCACCGGCGAGTTCCTGCAAGGACCGCACCCGCTGCACCACCGCCGGGTTTCCGATCTTCGCCCGCTGACCGCTCATGAGCTGCGACAGCATGGGGGCGGAGAGGCCCAGCACATTGGCGAGACGTGCCTGGTTGAGCCCGAGATCGTCGATCAGCCGCCGGAACAGCGTCCCCAGAGGCTCCCCGTACCACTGGCTCTGCAGTTCCCGCGCTCTGGCGGCTGCCTCCTGCTGTGCTGCGTCCATGTCGTCTCTCCCCGGGACTCCCTGGTGCCTTCGCTGGCGCGAACTTGCGGTGCATCCTACGGAGGGTGATGGTCGTCGGGCGAGACCCGGTCGAAATCTCCTTCGGCGACCCGGTAGGCTGTCCCCCAGCGGGGCCTTAGCTCAGTTGGTAGAGCGCCGTCTTTGCATGGCGGATGTCAGGAGTTCGACTCTCCTAGGCTCCACATCGAGGCGTTCACGAGAGTGCTTGTGAACGGTTCTTGAGATCTCGTCCGGGAGTGCCCCGGGCGGGATCTCTTTGGTTTTCAGGGAGCTGTCGCAGTGTCGTTTGGGCTGGTGAGCGCCCTGTGTCCGGCGTGGAGGTGGGCTGAGGATGGGTGGTGCTCTACCCGGACAGTGTCGTGGGCATGGCACGTCGCGCCCTCGGGGTGGAGCGTCGGCGCGGCGGTGCTGCTCGGGTGGTTCGGTTGTGGCTGCTGGGAACGACGGGCGACTTCTACAGGGGTGGCGGGAGTCCCGTCGTTTCCTGGACCAGGCTTCTTGGGGAGGGAGCCTTCGCTCTCGAAGGTGCCTCGATATGGGCCGTGGGGCCGGGTTGTGGGTGGTGTCCACGCCAACGGCTCCGGGCCATCCGCGCAGGAGACCGCGGCGGTGGGCGAGCCGGACGGTGACCAGGACGAGGCTGTCGCTGATCTGTTGGAACAGTTCCCGGCGCCGGCGGCGCTCGGGGTCGTCGTTTTCCCAAGCGCGGGCCACAGCGCTGGCTTCGTCCAGGGACAGGCGTTTGCGCCGGTCGTGGCGGCACGGGTCGAGGGCCGTGGTCACCCGGTCCAGGCAGCGGTAGACGCGCCGGGTGAAGGCATGCCTGCCGTGCTCGTCGGCGTCGCGCAGGTCGGGTACGTTCAGCCAGCCCCGCGCAGGACCGCGGATCTCGTCGAGCAGGACGCGGCAGATATCGGCCACGGTTGCGCTGGAGTGGTAGTGCAGCGCAAGGAGGAGGCCGACGAAGAGTGTCCCGCACGGGCAGGCCGCGGGGGCCCGGCCTGTTCTGCAACTGGGAGTCGATCAGAGCGAGCACGCCGGATTCCTGCAGCAGGGCGTCGAGCTGTCCCACCTTGGAATCGGGGATCTCAAACGGTGCGTCGCTCACCGCACGGGGCGGCAGCGCCGGACAGCGTCCGCGTTGCGCCCTCGGAAGGAGGCGGTCACCAGCGGGCGTCCCGCTGGAGGCGGATGACGGTCTCCTCGTCGAGCTGGGGTACCAGATGCTGGTAGCGGGCCAGGGACGCAGCCGACTTCAGGCCGGCCACCTTCGCGATAACCCCGTGGTCGACGCGGGTAGCCATCAGGGAGACGATCCAGGTCGTCCTCAACCGGGTGGCCGTCAGCCGCGGCAGCCCTGCACCGGGCCGGACACGCTCGGTCCACGAACTGATCAGGTTCGGTTTGCCGGGGGTGGTGCGGTGGGGGCGGAACAGGTGCAGGTTGCCTGCGTTGAGGGCGAGCTCTCCCAGCGTCTCCTCCCAGAGGCTGCCGGCCACCAGGGGAAGCTCGCGGGTGATCCCGCTGTGTCGGACCGGGCCGCCCTTCCCGTCGTGATGGAGGTGGCGGCCGCGGCTGATGACGATTTCGCGGGGTGTCAGGCCCAGACCAGCGCCCAGCGCGAGCAGCGCGAGTGCGTCGGTGCGCTGCTGGCCGCAGAGCCGTTCCGCCCAGAACCGCAGCCCGGCCGTTTCGGGGCTCTCACACCGTTCTCGATAGCGGTGGCGACCATGCGGGCGGCCTGCCCCGAACCAACCCTTACAAGCAGCCCTGACCTGCACAGGCACCGGAACTACAACTGCCGTGTCAGTGCGTTCCGCTCCGCATGGTCAACGGCCAGACGCCACCGAGTCTTGGTGGCGATCCAGTCCTCCAGGTAGGTGCAGGAGGCAGCTGTCGACGGCACCCACCACGTTGCCGGGTCCTGATCGCACTTCTGCCGGTTTGGGTGGCCTGTCACGAAGGTTTCTCAGGAACGTCCGCGATGCCCAGAGCCCGGTCCACCAGCGGGCCGGCCGCACCGGTGTGGGAGGCGGCGTCGAGAAGCGTGTTCAGTGCCTCTTCGTCGAAGTGGGCGGCGACGTCGGGCATCGTTACCAGGATTCCCGCCAGCGCGCGCCCGGTGCGCTCCGCCTCCGCAGTGGCCTCGGTGAGCAGATGCTTCGCGTGCGCCTTGCCGAGCAGCGGTGCCAGCACCGCTGCGACCCGTTCAGACGTGATCCGACCTCCCGTCAACTGCGCGTTAGCGCGCATCCGGTCGGGCATCACCTCGAGCCCCTCGGCGAGTTCCACCGCGGTGTGCGAGGCACCGCCAGCCAGGCGCAGACACTCGCGCAACAGCTGCCATTCTGCGTGCCACGCTCCTGCGGACCGTTCGTCCTCGCTGACCAGGCACTGCGCCAGGGCCGACGTCAGGGCCGGCGCCTGGAGGGAAGCACTGCGGATGAGAGTGGCGAGCACCGGGTTCCGCTTGTGCGGCATCGCAGACGAACCTCCCCTGCCCGCGACCACCGGTTCGCGCACCTCCCCGACCTCGGTCCGGCCCAGCGTCTGCACATCGACGGCGATCTTGCCGAGCGCTCCGGTGACGACGGCCGTCACCGAGGCGACGTCGGCCACCGGCGTCCGCAGCGCGTGCCAGGGCAGCACGGTGGTGGCGAGTCCCGTCTCGCGGGCGAACGCGGCCATCAGCTGGTCGACGTACTCACCGGGATTCGGACGGCGGCCGTCACCGTCCAGTCCTGCGTACTCCACATACCCGGCCAGCGTCCCCGCGGCGCCGCCGAGCGAGACGGGCAACCCGCCGTCGAGCACCCGGTCGACACGCTCGGAGGCATCCAGCACCAGCTGACGCCAGCCGGCGGCCTTCAGACCGAACGTGATGGGCACCGCGTGCAGCGTCAGGGTCCGCCCGGTCATCAGAGTGTCGCGGTGCTGTGCGCAGAGCCGCTCCAGCGCGCGTGCCGTGCGTCGGAGGTCGTCCCGCACGATGCGCAAGGCACGGGAGCACACCAGCATCGCACCGGTGTCCAGGACGTCCTGGCTCGTCGAACCGCGGTGCACATACTCCGCGGCGGCGGGATCGTCCTCGGCGACGACCCGGGTCAGCGCCTGGACCAGGCCCACGACGGGGTTCGCCGTCTCGCGGGCGGCGCACGCCAGCGCGCGCAGGTCGAACCGTTCGGCTCGTGCCGCCGCGGTGATCGCGGCGGAAGCCGAGGGGGGCACGGTGCCCGTACGGGTCTGGGCCCGGGCCAGCGCGGCCTCAGCGTCCAGCATCGCCTGCAGCCAGGCCCGGTCCGAGGTGGCCTCCTCCACCGGGGTACCCGCCCGCACCGGTGACAACAGGCCGGCGTCCAGGTCTTCGTCGAACGAGGTCGTCATACCGCTTCCTCCGCCGTGTCGATCGCCAGCTCGGCGGGCCGCTCGTTGATCGGCACACCGCTCGCCGGAAGGCTGTCTGCCGCCGACCGCCGCCCCGTCTCCACGTCGCCCGGGTGGCTCGATCCGGACGACAGCGACAGAACCACGCGGGCAATGGCATCGGAATCGCCGAGCGTCACAGAGTTCACCCCGGGACGTATGCCCGCCGCCGTCACCCAGTGCACGGTTTCCGTGGGGACGCCGTACGCGAACCGGCGCGGATGAACTCGGTCCGCGGCGTCGATGAGGTGATAGGGCCGCTCGCTCACCGTCAGGCCGCCTGTCTCCACCTCCGTGCCGCAGATCCCCGTCATGCGATACGGCCGGCCCTGACCGGTGTCGAGTAACTGGGCGAGCAGGGGATCCGCCGTGCGGCGTATGTCGGGCTCGGGCAGACGCGCCTCGATCAGCACCGCCGACCTGACCGGCGGCCCCTCCACTCTGCTCGACTCGGCGACGAACGCGGGGTCCGTATGGTCTACCCGCACCTGCAGCTCCGGCCCCAGGAATTCCAGCACGCCCGCCTCGGTGAGGGCGATGGCCTCTTCGATACGCGAGACCGGCGGGCCGATCGACAGGTAGGCGTTCAGCGGTGTGTACCAGTTCTGCAGGTCGTCGCGGTACGAGATGCCGTCCAACCCACCGTGATCCACCACCAGCCGGATCTCGTTGCGCAGGTCCCGCAACACGTCGAGCGCCGCTTTGAGCGGGCCGCTGAGATTGCCGGCCCGCGCTTCCTGGACATCCGCAGCCAAGTGGTCCAACAGCCAGTCCCGGAAGGCCTCCCGGCTCGCGAAGGCCCGCTGCGCGTACGGCCGGGCGATGCGCTCCCAGTCCCAGCGGTCCTCGGCGGCGATGGCGTATTCGTCGAGCAGCGCGGTCCCGGCATCGCCGGACGGCAGCGCCAGGTACCGCTCGACGAAGGCGTCCCGTTCCCTTCCCCGACCGGCGGCGGTCAGCAGCGCGCCGTAGTAGACGCTGGCGACTTCCTTGGCTACCAGCGGCCACAGGTCGACCGCGAAGTGGACGCGTCGGCCCCTGGCCGCACGCTCACGCAGCCGGGTGATGACCTCCTGGGTGAGCAGCCGAGGCTCGTACCGGCCGTGCGGGCCCTTCTCGTTGTTGCCGCGGGCCTGGTACGGGACGCCGCGCCGGGACCCGGCGTAGAGCCGGGGCTCGCGGCCCGAGGGCCGGTACGCCAGCCGCTCCCCGTCCCTGACGAACCTGCCGCCTCGTCCGACTGTGAGCAGTGCCATGTGGTCGAAGAAGTTGAGTCCCAGGCCGCGGAGCAGCACCGTCTGTCCGGGCTCGACCGCCGACAGGTCCACGTCGGCCGGGTTGGCGGGTAGGACCAGGAGCAGCCCGCACTTCGCCGCCGCCCGGGACAGCTCCTCCTCGTACGGATTCGGCCGGACGGGAACGTGCCCCTGAGCGAGCACGACAGCGTCCAGACCGGTCAGCCGGGTGCCGTCCGAGAGCGTCAGGTGCTGGGTCTCACCGGGCACGTCGTCCTGGAGTGCGACCGCCGTGTGCCGGTGCACGCGTACCGTCACGTGTCCTGGAGCGTCCGCCACCACCTTGCCGAAGACGTCTTCCAGATATCTGCCGTACAACGCTCGCGTCGGATAGTCGTCCGGGCCCAGCCGACGGGACTCCTCCAGCGCGCCGTCGGAGACCCGGGCGCCGGAATCGTCCGACCAGGCCAGTGAACGCGCCCACTCGTACAGACTGGGACCGGTCTCGATCGGGCCCTCCATCTCCACGCTCTCGTCGGTGTAGACCGTGACCTGTGAGGCGACGGTGTTCATCAGCAGCAGTTCGGACTGGTCCGTCCGCCAGACCCGGCCTGCGCCGGGCGGGTGGGGGTCGACGACCTCGATCGTCACCGATCGGTGCGATGCGGACTTGCGTTCGTTGGCGCAGACCCGTTCCAGGACCGACAGACCTCGCGGTCCGGCGCCGACGATGCAGACGTGCAACTCTTCGTTGGGCATGTGCACCCTCCATGACTTGTTGTCCCACTCGGCCGGACTGTGAACTGCTGAGACAGAACGCTTCTGGAACGAAGACAGAGCCGCCTCGCCTTCGAGACATGCCTGCGGACGATGAGAATCCGGCGCCCCTGAGTCTTCTGTGCAGCGTCCACCATGTCCAACCGCCGTACGTGAATGCGCCATCGACACGACCAGCTCCAGATCACCTGCTCCAACGACGAGACCGGCCATATCTGGTGCGCGCCACCAGCCATGGCGCCCTGCACCGTGCCCGGGCCCACCCGCACAAGTGCGGTCCCTACCCCGACCGACCCGGGACTGCAAAAAGAACGGTGTAACTCCTGATCAGGGAAGATGCACCGATGACCAGTGAGCTGTTTTCGTGCGCCCAGCAGAACAGGAG
>KI547043.1:0-43602 GCA_000497405.1 Streptomycetaceae bacterium MP113-05
CCCCCGGCGAGCGCGGCACGGTAGCCGCGCAGTGCGGTGGCGAACGAGGGGGCGTGCCGTGACACCTCGCTCAGGCGGGCGGTCAGCAGCTGCTCCACCGCGCTGCCCAGCTCCTCTTCGTCCGCTCCCTCGGCGAGGGCGTCCTCCTCCAGCCCGTAGAACCAGGCGTCCACCACGGGCCGGAGCGCGCTCGGCGGGAAGCTGGTCGTGGAGAGCCGTTCGGTGAGGCGGCGGTAGACGGTTTCCAGTTTGTGGAGCGGCGTCTCCGTCTCCGAGATCTGGATCTCCGCGACGGCGAAGTTGCGTTGCCTGGCGCGCTCCCCGAGCCAGCGGGTGAAGAACGTCTTGCCGGAACCGTACTCACCGCGCACGGCCTTGAAGACGGACCCGCCGGAGGCGACCGTCTCGATCTCCGCGTCGAGCGCGGTCTCGAAACGGTCGAGCCCGGTGGCGAGGAGGTCGAGGCCGCTCTCGGGCACCGCACCGCGCCGGAGTGCGTCGAGGGCGGTGCGACGCCGGGCGGCGGAGACGGGAGAAGAGCGCGGATCGATCACCGGCTCATTGTCCCATCCGCGCCGCTTCGCCGGTCGGACGGTGACGTCACTTGCGGCGGAGGATGCCGTATCCCAACCCGTCGGTCAGAGAGGCGACGAAGTCACTGCTCTTCGCGGTCTTGTCCGGCCCGGCCCGCTTCTCCCGCTGGAACGCGTCGAAATGCTCCTGGAGCGATGCCCACAGCGACTGCAGGCGCGCGTCGCTGGGGAAGGCGTCTTCCCGGGCGGCGTTGTTGAGGTTCTCCGGCTTGCTGAACACCCGGCCCACGAGGTCCACGGCCCCCAGCATGGCGAGGTGGAAACGGAGGTTGGTGTGCAGGGAACGGGAGACGGGGTCCGACGTGGACTGCAGGAACTCGTCCACCCGGCGTTGCGCCCGGGCCAGCCACAGGTAGACGGGCAGTTCCGTTTTGTCGGAGAACACACGTCGGTAGTCCGAGTCCGACTTGAGCAGGCTCGACGGACGGGCGCGGGCGTGGTCGGGCTGCCCCAGCGCCATGGCCATCACGGACTGCGCCAGGAGCGGGATGCTGACGATCCGGTCGGCGGTCTTGCCCTGGTTCCGGTAGAAGTTCTTCCGCCGGTCGTAGAACCAGTCGTGTTCGAGGAAGTACGACTCGATCTGCCGCTGGATGTCGTCCGTGGCGCGCAGCGAGGCCACCGGCACGCTCGTCTGCCGGTTGGTGGCGCGGATGACGGAGTCACGGGCCGCCTGGTCCACGGTGACGAGGATCCGGACCTGCACCAGCCTGTCGAAGACGGGGTCGGTGGGGTCACTGAGGTAGAGGTCCTTGAGCGTCTCGTGGAGGGTGTACGAGGTCTGCAGACCGTTGACGACCTGTACGTCGGACAGGCTGAGCCGCTTGCCGACGGAGGTCGCCTGCGAGCACACGATGGTGATGCCGTTGTTGAGCCACCAGAACTCCGGTGCGTCCGGGTCCCGGAGGGCTGCCGCGATCTCCCGGTTCACCTCCACGTTTCCCTGGTAGTCGCGGACGTTCCAGTCGAAGATGTGGGACTTGATGGCCCCGCTCTCGTCGCTGAGGAAGTCGAGGTACTCGCCCAGGGAGACGAGGGCGAGGTGGCTCGTGCCGTGGGTGATGCTCTCCCGGTAGGGAAGTTCGAGGGTGTACGAGGGGAGGGTGCTGGCGCGTCGCCAGAGTTCTCCGGGGCCGAGGAACTCGACCTCGCCGGTGGAGATGGCGAAGGCGTCGGTGAACTGTGATGCGAGGAGCTTGGCCTTCGCCTGGACCTTGGGGTGCACTTCGCTCGCGTCGCCGCGCGTGACGTAGGAGAACTTGATCAGCACGGTGGGGTGGCGGGTGAGCAGCCGCTGCAACGCCGTGCGGAACAAGCGGAAGCGGGCGAGGAGCTCGTCGGCGTACAGGACGTTGACGGTCGCCTCGTCGACCTCCATGTCCAGCAGGTTCTTGCACGTGGACGCGGCCTTGTCCAGGGCCACCTCCGAGAACCCGGCGCTGGTCTTGGCCTGGATGAGCCACAGGGTTAACCGGGTGCCGTGTTCGACGTTCGCGGCACCCGCGTGAGGCTGGAGGATCTCGCTGTCCTCGTGCAGCAGCCGACCGCCGAGGAAGACGTACGCCCCGTCGATGCCGCCGTCGTCGGCCCCACCGATCACCCCGGCTTCGATCTCCTCGTCGGAGAGACCGAATCCGTGCAGGGCGTGTTCGCTGGCGAACCTCTCGAACTCGGCGTCGAAGGAGAGAGGTACGCCGCGCGCGTGGCGGCGCTCCTCGATCATCTGGTTGATCAGCACGCGGTCGTTGGCGCTCATGTCTCCGGGCTCTCGGTGGGCGGCAGGGCGAACGGAATGTCAGGCTAGGCCGAACTGCATGCGGAGCAGGGAGAGATGGAGGCGAACGGTGCGGCCGTCCGGCAGCGTCTCCAGCACCTGCACACCGTCGTAGTTGAGCAGTTGGCGCAGGATGGCGGCGAAGCCGTCCGCGCGCGTGGCCGGATAGGAGACTCGCTGGGCGAGTGCGGTGACCGGCAGGGTGCCCCCGGCGTCGACCAGTGCACGGATCGCCTTCTCCACCTTGTCCAACGGTGGCTTGCGTGCGAGAAGGCTCATCTGCCCCGTGAACGTCTCCGAGGCGAGCAGGGCCGCGACCAGGGCGTCGTCGGGGCCGACGAGTTCGGGGGTCACCAATGCATCCTGGTCTTCCCGCGCCGGGGCCATGGTGACGTCGAACAACGCGTCGTGCGTACGGGCCAGGTGCGTCTGGGAAGCCGTCGGCCTGCGCCGTGTCTGACGGGCGGGAGCGGAAGCCGTCTCGCGGTGAGCGGCGGTGCCTGCCGGGGCCGTCGCCGGCTCCCCCTCCCACCAGGCCGGTCGCTGGTCCCCGAGTTCCCGCCAGGCCGGGGGAGGTGTCGCACCGAACGGCAGGAAGGCCAGGACCGGGATGGTGAACTCGGCGAGGGAAGCCCCGCCGTGGTAGCCCGCCTTGCGCGCCGTGTACCGGGAATCGGCGTCCCACAGGGCGACGATGGAGCCGCCCGGTTCCGGCGCGACGACCCGGGCGCCCTGCAGTGCGACCTCTGCCGCACCCACCGCACCGCCCGGGGACCGGTGGCGGGCGGACAGGGCCGAGCCGGTCTCCACCTTCCGGCCGCGCCGGTCCACGACATGGCCGTGGTCGCTGGTCAGCACCACCGCCATGCCCTGGGAGGCCGCGACACGCAGCAGCTCCTGCAGGCCAGGTACGTGCTCCGCCCGCCAGCTGCCGTCGCCCAGCTTCTGCTCCTTGGCGAGCCGGTCGTCGATCGCGTTGAGGACGACCGCCACGTGTGTACGGCCATCCATGAGCGCTTCGGTCAGCGCGGGACCGAAGACGTCCCCCGCGCTGTCGGAGCGCAGATCGTCCTTGTGGAACACCGCGGCGGGTGCGCCACGCCAGAGCGGCAGGGCGGGGAAGCGCTTGGTCTCGTCCTTCTGGGAGCCGTGCGACAGCTTTCCGGAGAACAGCGAGGTGCGGGAAACGGAGGTGAGGGTGGGAAGCGCCCCCGCCATGGCGCGCCGTCGCGGCGAGTCCTCGCCCACGGGGTCGAACTCGGCCCAGGACGAGCGCAGTTCCTCGCCCAGCTCGGTGGCGATGGCCGCGCTCATGCCGTCCAGGACGAGTAGCAGCACGCGCCGGTCGGTGGTGCCACGCACCACCGGCTTCACCACCCGCTCCAGGAACGTCTCCACCGTCAGCGGGCCGCTGCGGGGGTCGTTGCCGTCCGCGGTCCAGTGCGCCAGCTCGCGGGCGAAGTCACGGTCGATCTCGTGGCGTCGCTCGCGCGCGCGCTCGGCCAGCGCGTCGTAGGCGGCTCGCAGCCGGTCGTCGGGGTCCCCGCCGGCCTCGATGTGCTCCAGTGCGCGGTCCACCCAGGCGGTCTCCCGGAGGTGGCGGTCCATGGCCTCACCGACGCCTTGCGTCTCGGTGGCCGGTTCGGTGGCCGGTTCGGTGGCCAGCCACCGCAGGAGTCGCCCTGCCATGCGGGTCCGCTCGATCCGCGCCCGCACGTCCGGCACGTCTGCCCGCCGGTGCTCGCTCAGGGACCGTACGGCCGCGTCGAGCGGTCCCGGCTCACCGGCGGCGAGGGCCGTCCCGACCTCGGTGAAGCGGGCTTCCAGACCGGCAGGGAGAAGGGGACTGGTCCGGGCGGCGGCTTCCGCGCCGAACTGGCGGACGAGTACGGAGGCACGCTCCAGGACCGTGTCGCCGGCGCGGCGCGCCTCGCGGGCTTCTTCCGGGCCGGCGCCGTTCCTGGTGGCTTCGGCGAGCAGGATGCCGACGTACTCCTCCGCGGCCCGGCCGAAGGCCGCCGCCATGTCGTCGAGCTGTTCTCCCCGCGCAGGGGGAGGGTCTCCGAACCACCGCTCCGCGCGTCCGCGCGCCTGGTAGACGGCCGCGTCGGGTTCGGCGTGGCACCACAGCGCGGCACAGACCAGGCCGAACGCCACCGCATCCGGCCCGTGCTCGGCCTGGACCAAGGCCATCAGCGCGCGTCCGCCGAGCCCGGCCTGGTCCGTCTCGCCGAGGAAGGAGGACAGGCCGGTACGTTCGGGACCGCGCAGCGCCAGGAACCGCTCCGGGCCTCCCGGGAGAAGTGACCAGCCCAGCAGGGTGTGGGTGTCCAGCCGGTCTGCGGACGCGGTGTGGTCCTGCGGCAGCGTCTCGTCACGGTAGTTGCCCAGCCCTAGGCGTCGCAGGGCCAGCGCGGACAGCGCGGTCCGGCGGGACAGGACGTGGCCTCCCAGCCGGGGCCAGCCGCCCCGGGGAGGCGCCGCGTCCAGCAGTGCCTCCGCGGCCCACTTCTCGTCCCGCAGCCGCAGTTCGACCTGCTCGGCCCCGAATGCGTCCCGCACGACATTCCACCTGTCCACCGTGTCGACGCGCTGCCGGTGGGCGCGAGCCAGGAGGGCCGGGTCCAGTTCGTGCTGCTCGCGGTCGGTGAGGACCACCAGGACGTAGGGACCCGTCGCCGCCTCCGACAGGTGCGCGAGTAGCAGCTCGTGCACGGCCAGTGGGGAGGGGGCAGCCGCGATCCGGGCCGACCGGCCGTCGCCCCAGACGTGTTCGGCGGGACCGTCCCACTCAGGTGCGGAGCGCAGCAGCACGGCCCGTCGCCGGTCCCGGCCCGCGAGCGCGTCGGCGAGCGAGCTCTGGGCGGACAGGAACTGGGTGATCGTCGCGAGGTTCAACCGTGTCGCCACCGCGCTGGTCGTCGTCGCGCTCATCCTTCGACGACCCGCCAGGCGATCTCGACCGTGGCACCGGGCTGCTGGGCCACCAGGTCCGCGATCTCGGCCTGCAGCTCGGCCACCGCCCTCCCGGCCGTCGTCCGGCCGCCTCCGGACTGCTTCACCCGCCCCTTCACGGGCGCGCCGCTGCCGGCTGTCTGCTGCTCGGGCACGGGCGGCTGACTGGTCGGCGTATCGAGGGGCACGTCGCCCGAACGCGGGGCCGGGGGAGCGGGCTGCGGAGCCGGTGTCGCCCGGTTGCGCTTGACGAGCGCCAGCACCTCGCGCTGGGCCTGGGCCAGTGCCTCCTTGAGGTCGTTGGTGCGCTGGTCGCTCTGCGCGGCGTTGCGCAGGGACTCCAGCAGCGCCTCGCCCTCGGGGCCCTCGGAGGTGGCCAGGTCCAGGGTCGTCCAGGAGGTGGAGTCCAGCGCCTGCACCACCTTCCGGGCCTGTTTGACGGAGGTTCCGAACCGGTCGGCGCCGATGTCACCGAAGTCGAAGGCGGCGAGCGTCTCGACGGTCTTCCGGGCGGAGGCGGCACCCTGACCGGCCGAGCGGGTGAGTTCCTGGAGCAGGGCGGAGGACCGCCGCGCGAGTGCCAGGCGCCCGCTCTCGGCGGTCTCGTCGAGGTGCAGGAAGCCTGCGTGCCGCTCCAGTTGGGCCACCAGCTCCTTGGCGTCCTCGTGATGGTTCTTGGACTGCTGAGCGATCTGCCGGGCGAGCTGGTTCACCATGCGGCCCCGGCGCAGCGTGGGCGCCGACTCGCCGAAGAGGGCCGTGAACCGCTGACGAGCCGTCTCCCACACCTCCTCCGAGGGCAGCGGCTGGCTGCGCAGCGCGTCGTGGTCCTTGACCTCGTTCAGCGCAGGCGCCGGGTCGAGCGGCGTGCCCCCGCGCACCCACACCCGGTCGTCCATTTCGGCGAACGAGGCCACGACGAGCCGGGCGAGGAAGCCCGGCAGGCCGCGCGGCGTCGGCACGTCCGTCCAGTCGGTGAGGGCGATCAGGCTGAGGTCGCCGGTCACCCGCTGCTCGCGGGCGAGTCGGCGGAAGTGGTCGGCCCAGTACTGCGACAGCTCGAAGTACGCCTCCTTCTGCTGCCCCAGCCGCAGCGGCGTGGCCACCCGGCGCATCAGCGGCCGGTCACCGGCGGGCACTTCGGCGCGTCCGTCGCGCGCTTCTGCGGCGGCCTGGACGTGCGTGAACACCTTCCTCGCGTCGGCCGCCTTGACGACGCTGCCGTTGTTCTCGGGGTCGAAGTCCGGATGGTCCGGGTACTGGCTCGCCAGCAGCTTGTCCGCGATGTGCCGGAGGCCGTCCCGGAGCGACTGGCCGAAGGACAGGGTCAGTCCGTCGACCTCGCGCAGCGACTCCAGGTGGTCGGCGAAGCCGAGTTCCACGTCTGTGGCCTTCTTGTCGGCGAGGCCGTAGGCCTGCTTGAAGGCGGCCTTCACGTTCTTGAGTAGCGATTCCCGCTGGGTCTCCAGGAGCCCCTTGGCCCGCGACCGGTTGTCGGGACTCAGGTGGTTCGCGTACTGCCCGTCGAAGCGCTCACTGTCGGAGAGAACCTTGTCGATGACGACGAGGCGGCGGAAGTCCGCGTACCGCTGGCTGGACAGGTGGGTGGGCAGCCAGGCGACGCTCCGGGACGGCTCGCCCTGGCGCTCGCGTAGCCGCTGCATCCGGTTGGCGTCCTCGCGCGGCCCCCACTCGCTCTCGTCGAAGGGGAGGTCGATCACGATCCGCCAGTGGCCGTCCTGCTGGGGCATCAGGTCGTGGTCGGGCAGTCCTTCCTCGTCGGCGACGTTGCCGAACACCACCTCGACGCTGCGGTCGGTGCCCCGCCACACCCAGTGCAGCTCGTTGATCAGCTTGTCCTGGGAGATGCCCAGTTCCTCGACGAGGATCCGCTTGGCGAGCGACTCGCGGTTGCCCGAATTATCGTTGACGTTGGCGTTGGCGATCACCGAGTCGACGTCGACGCCGGACAGTTCGAGACGGACGCCGGGGTTGGCCTCGGTGCCGGTCGGCTTGATCTCGGGGAAGCGGCCCGCCCACTCGTCCACCTTGTTCTTCAGGATGCCGTACTCGCGGCCCGGGATCGGCGCGACGACCGAGCCGTAGTTGAGTGCGGACAGGCGCCGGATCGTGAGGTCGGACAGCGCGGGAACGCTCGGGGCGAGCGCCGACAGCAGCAGCGTCCCGACGATCCGGTTGTCGCCGGTGAACTGCCCCAGCCGGGCACGCAGGTCCGGGTCGGAGATGCTGTCGGGGCGGTGGGCGTACTGCTCGACGTCCTCCTCCGACACGTTGTGGGTACGCAGGAGGTAGGGACGCAGCTTCGTCCGGTACAGCTTGTCGGACGCCTCGAAGACCACCTTCAGTTTGTCGGTGAAGGGCTTGTCGCCGCCGGTGGTGATCAGCGGGTACAGGTCACCGACCGGGATCAGGTCGCCCAGCCGCAGCTCGGCCCGGTGGTCGGCGAGCAGCTGCCCCATCAGCTTCATGCCGGTCCGGTTGCGCTGCAGGGCGGAGGACACGTGCACGAGGGTGTCCATGAACGCCGGCGAGAAGGGGTACGTCAGCCGGAAGCTCTCCTCGTCCGCGCCGACGCCGTCGGCGCCGCGGTCGGAGCCCAGCAGGGTGTCCCACACTTCCTGGCGGATCTTGCGCGTCTTGTCGAACTCGGCGGCGATGCGAGCGGCGGCCTCCTCGTCCCGCGGCTTGAGCAGGCGCGCGTGAGCGACCTGCGGGAGGTTGCGGTCCTCCAGCGTGATCTTGTCGAAACGCCCGGAGGCCAGGTTGAGCGTGTCCTGGATGGACGCCTCGGCCGCCCCCGACACCTCCTCGCCGACCAGCTCGCGCAGGTCGCGCTGGCGGGCGATGAAGGAGATGATCGGCACGGCCCGGCGAGCGTCGCCGCCCTCCACGAAGTTGGTGATCTTGCCGGCTTCCTTGGCCACAAACTTCTGGTCGTGGATGAGGGTGGCGAGCCACAGGATCAGCTCGTCCATGAAGAGGATCAGCCCGTCGTAGCCCAGCGACTTGGCGTGCTCGGCGATCACGGACAGGCCGGCGTCCAGGGAGACGAAACCGTGCTCGTCCTCGGCGGCGTTCTTCGCGAAGCCCGGCAGCAGGTGCGTGCTCGCGTCCTGCACCAGCCGCGCCCGCAGCTCGGCGGGCCTCGACGGGCTGACCAGGTTGAGGGCCTCGCCGCCCTCGTGGACCTCCTCGGCGCCGAGCGCGGTGTCGAGGAGCTGAGGCGTCCAGCCGAACGCCTCGCCCCACTCGTCCTCCTCGTCGGTCGCCGCCCCCTCGCCCGAGGAAAGACCCGCGATGACGGCCGGGTCGCCCATCCGGGCCCGCATCGACCGGATGTCGTCGAACAGGGCGTCGGTCCGGTACACCTGCGGCGTCGGGGCATCGGGGTGCAGCTTTTTGACGTGGCTGACGTACCCGCCGAGCACCCGCTGCTCCAGGGACTTCGCGCCGAGCATGTGATACGGCACCAGGAGGAAGCGCTTCCCCTCGGTGCCGAGCCACTCGTGCTTGGTCAGCACCGGGTCCAGGTCCGTCCGCGCGCGGGCCGCCGGAGCCCCGCTGAGCAGCGCATGCAGCACGGCCATGAAGTGCGACTTACCGGAACCGAACGAGCCGTGCAGGTAGGACGCCTTGGACCGGTGCCCGTCGAGCGCGGACCGGATCAGCCCGAGGGCCTCGTTGAAGTTCTCCAGCAGCCGTTCGGTGACCACGTAGTCCCGCAGCGCCCGCTCCGCGCCCTCGGGACTCGTGGCCTCCGAGAGCTGGAGGACGAAGTCCGAGGTGGAGATGGACTCCTTGATGTCGATGACATCGCGGAGCAGGGGCGGCTGCTGGGCCATGAACGATCACTCTCCGACGTGCGGCTGTGCGGGGTCATATGATCGTATGACGTACCGTCAACTGCGGAGAACACTTTTCGCACACGCACGACTACACGGGTGCGGGCGCCGCCACTTCGGTCGTCGGATGCATGAGCGAGCGCAGCTTGTCGCGCGTCTCCTGGTCCGTCGAGTAGAGGATCGTGCCGACCATCCCCCGGGTGAGCAGCACCTTGTAGGTGTTGCGGATCAGCCGGTCGATCTCGTCGTCCGTCGTCGCCTTGGTGAACACCGGGTCCTTGGACGCCGTACGGTCCACGACCCACCGATCGCTCCGCCACACGAGGTCGGGGCCGATGATGACGCCGGACCAGTCGTACTCGAAGCCCTGCGCGGTGTAGACGCAGCCGACCTGGCCGAACCCCTCCGGGCTGGTGGCCCACAGCGGCGCGGGCGGGGCCCCGAGGACGGACCGGTCGCCGTACACGTTCCAGGGACGCGCCCACTGCCCGATGACGACGTCGGCGGGCAGCTCGGTCATCCCAGGCGTGATCTTGGTGGTCCACTTCCAGCAGTAGCCGGCCGACATGCGCGCACCGTAGCCCTCCGCCCGGCGGGCGAGCAGGAAGTCCTCCAACTCCTGCGGGCTCTCGGCGGTCCGCAGCTCCAGCTTGCCGTCCGGCTCCCACGGGCCGGGCGTGCCACCCTCCAGGCCGAGCAGGTCGAGCACCCACTTCTCGTACGCGTCGCTGCCCCCGCAGCGGAACTGGCCGTCCAGATCCACGGAGGTGAAGTCCAGCTTCTTCTCGGCCGCGGCCTGTTCGATCTCCTCCTTGGTCCCCATCTCGCCGGGGCGCACGACCTGGTGCTGGTCGAGGAGGAACACGGGGACGCGGGCGGCGTCGATCAGCTCCGCCACCTGCGGACGGCCGGTGCGCAGCTCGGCCTTGGTGTAGCGGTTGGCGGAGGTCTTGCGTAGTCGGTGGGCCTCGTCGCAGAGCAGCACGTCGAGGGCGTTCGGCTCGGCGTCCATGAAGCTGTTGAAGTACTTGAACAGCCGCTGCACGGCGGGTTTCCGTGCGCCCGCGATCTTGCGCATGGTCTTGGTGAAGGATCCGGAGCCGGTGGCGTGCAGAGCGGAGTCGCCGCGCCGGTACAGCTCGCCCAGGAGGGAGAGGGCGATGACGCTCTTGCCGGATCCAGGGCCGCCGGTCACCACGACGACCCGCTTGTGGTCGGACCGCCCGGCCTTGCGCACGGCGGACATGACCTTCTCGTAGGCGACTCGCTGCTCGGCGAGGAGCACGAACTGCTCGCGGTCGCGGATCTCGTCTGCTGCGACGGCCATCAGCTGCTTCGACGGCCGGATCCTGCCGTTGAGCAGGGCATCCGCCGCCTCCGCGCCGGGCTTCGCTGCGAGCCGTGAGCGCAGAAAGTCCAGGAAGGCACCGCGCTGGTCACTGCTGTAGAGGCGTCCGTGCTGGTCCTCGTCGACGCCGCGCAGGCCCGCGATGCGTTCCTCGGGCGCGTTGTGCAGGAACGCGACGCCGGCGAGGGCATCCGGGAGTCGCTCCAGCGCGCCGTTGAACGAGAGCAGGTACTCGCAGTACCCCCGGACCTGCTCGATCGGGTTGAGCACGGCGTCGCGGTAGGCATCGATCCGGCACAGCAGCGGCCCGTCCTCCTCGTCCGGGTCGGCCGCGCTCCACTGCTTCAGCTCCACGACGACGTACGACGGCTCACCCGTAGTGGGGTGCACGCCTGCGAGTACGGCGTCGGCGCGCTTGCTGGTGAGGGGCAGGCTGTACTCGAGGAGCACCTCGACGTCGCCGAGGCCCGCGTCCATGAGCGCGTTGACGAGAGCCGGGATGCTGCGTTCCCACGACCTCACCTCCGACTGCCCGGCGTTCCGGCCGTGCAGGTGACGGAAGTTCTCGGTCAAATGCAGCGCCAGCGACCCTTCGAGGAGACGGGCGGCCACGGACGACGCGGACTCACGGAACAGCAAGAAGATGCCCCCAGGCAGCACGAAGAAGACTCGTGCGGGTGGGGGCATGTCCTCCGGCGCCCGCCGCGCGCTCGCGCGCGGCGGATCAGGAAGCCCGTCGGGCCGCTGAGACGGTTTCCGCCATCCTAGGTGAGGGTGGTGACCACGGGGAGGGGATCGGGCTGACCGTGCCGCGCACTGGCGTCACCTCGGTTGTCTGCTGCGGGCGTTCGCCACGGCGACGAGCGCGCTGAGCAGTTCGGACTGCGTGAGCGGGCGGACGGTCTCCGGGGCGGCGTCCCATTCGCGTCCACCGGCGAGCGGGCGGAGCTGCAGGTACGGGCCGTCGTGCGCCATGACCTGTCCGACCCGGTCGCGGGCAGTGTCGTGGACGGCTTCGCCGACGGCGGGGATGCCGTCGGCGTCCTCCGTCACCCGGGGAGCCCCTTCGTGATCACGTCCGCGAGCATGTGGGCGACGGGCGCGGAGCACACGCCGAGGTGGACGAGGGCGTACCGGACTTCGCCCTCATGGTCGTCCCCGCGCACGTCCAGCCACGGAGTGCGGATGTCCATGGCGGGGAGCTGGATGCCAGCCTGGGTGAGTGCGCCCGCGAGGGCGTCACGGGCTTCGAGGGCTTCGGTGACCTTGGGGTTGTGGGGAGGGCGTGGTGTGGGACTCATGTGGCTCCTCGTCCGTGCAGTCGGTGGGTGCTGTTCCGTTGATTCAAGGACCCGGCTGCGCTGCTGAACTACGCTGCGTAGTGCGGGTGTCACGAGACTGCACCCGGCGGTGGACGACCGGCGTGTGGACGGGGTGGTGCTTCCCCGCCGCGCGGAGGTGGTTCCACACGTTCCACATCGGTCACGCGCACGTCCCGGAGGAAGCCGCATGCCGCAACGACGCGTCATCACCGGCCGCAGCCAGGAACCCCGCCAACGGTTCGCGCAGGAGCTACGGACCCTGCGTGCCGGGAACGGGACCAGCCTGCGGGCGCTCGGCGAACGGCTGGGCTGGGACTGGTCGTTGTTCGGCAAGATGGAGAAGGGCGAGACGCTCGGCAGCCCGGAGGTCGTCCAGGCCCTCGACACGTACTACGGGACGCCCGGGCTGCTGCTCGCCCTGTGGGAGGTAGCAGCCGGGGACCACACGCAGTTCCGCGAGCGGTACCGGCGCTACATGGCCCTGGAGTCGGAGGCGGTGAGCCTCTGGCACTTCGCGGTCAGCGTGCTGCCGGGACTGCTGCAGACGCCGGGCTACGCGCGGGAAGTGCTGGCGGCGGGCGGACTCAAGGGGAAGGAGTTGGAGCAGCAGGTCGAGGCGCGGATGGGTCGGCGGGAACTGCTGGAGGGGGATGACGCCCCGCCGTTCCGGACGATCCTGTCGGAGGCGGTGCTGCGGACGCCGCTGCGGGACGTGGGGGAGTGGCGGGCGCAGTTGGAGTACCTCGCTGAGGTCGCGGAACGGCCGAACGTCACGATGCAGGTGCTTCCGCTGAGCGCAGGTATGCATGGCCTGGACAGCACTGCGCTGATGTTCCTGCGGCTTCCGGGCGGGCTTACCGTTGCGTACACCGAGAACGCACATCGTGGTGAACTCATTGAGGCGGATGCGCCGGTTGAGCGACTGCAGCGTGCGTACGATGCGATGCGCGACCTGGCGCTGTCCCCGGCTGAGTCGCAGAAGTTCGTCCTGGCCACCTTGGAGGAAGTACCGTGCGAGGCATCGACCTGAGTGCCGCTAGTTGGCGCAAGAGCTCCTACAGCAACTCTGATGGCGGCGAGTGCGTCGAGGTCTCCGCCGACTTTGCTTCCCTCGTCCCCGTCCGGGACAGCAAGGTCCCTCACGGCCCGGTTCTTGTATTCCCAGCCGGTGGCTGGGGCTCCTTCGTATCGGCCCTCCGAGGGGGACAGTTGGGTGGCTGACCAGGCAACGCCACGGCCCCGCGATCTGCTCGGATCGCGGGGCCGTGGCCATGGCAGGCGGGCTACTTCTTCGCTGAACGGCGTCCCCTGGTCGCAGCAGTCGGGCGCCAGGCGCGTAGATCGTCGTCGGTGAGGCCGTGCTTCCCCTGCTCCATCTGCCGGTCGCCCTCGAAGAATTTGGCGGGGGTCGGGGCGAAGAGCGGATCGGACTCGTTGTGCCACTGGTCAAGCCAGGGCTGCAGTTCCAGCAGCCCAGCCAGCAGTGGGGTGACCTCTTCAGTGGTCAGGCCCTCGTGGGTGGCGATGTACGTGTCGAGCGCGATTGCCTGCTCCCGGTGGTCCCAACCTGCCCAGCCGTACAGATCTGGGGTGGCCTGGTTGGCCCGCCCGTACGAGATGAACCGCTCCTTGGGTACATCCAGCTTGCCGCGCGCCCGCCAGTAAGAGGGACGCAGGAAGTCCGCCGACGTGTACTTCGGCGGCACGGGGATGGTGTCCCGGATCTTCCGCTTCGCCGGCTCGTCCGGAGCAGCATCTTCCTTCCGCTGAAGATCCCAGACGTGCTCCCAGTCCGCGCGCTTTTTCAGTGCGGCGGGCTTGTAGCGCAGAGCGGCGAGGAACGGCACGTGCTCGACGGTCATCAGCTCGGAGACGACGGTGGGCAGTTCTTTACGGGGTGCGTAGATCTTGGCAACGGAGACGAAGTCCTCGTCACGGGACAAGTTGTCGATGAGCCGTGAGAGCGTGACAAGAGCGGGCTGTCGGTTCTCCTCGAACCAGTGGGTACGATCTTCCATACGGTCAAGTAGCCAGCCCCGAATTGCCTTTTCCTGGAGCGCGTCCCACCCTTCAGTAGCCCAGCGCCGCTTGTACTCCGGCCGTTCGACCATGCCGATGGCACGGGACGACTCGATGGCATTGATCCGCTTCTGCACGACTTCCCGGTAGGCAGCGGGCCAGTGGGCGGGGATCTCGGTGATCGGTGTGGACCCGTGCCTCTTGAACCACTCGTCGCCCGTCTCACCTGCCGCGACCCGACGGGCGAGCGCGATCTCGAAGGCCCGCTCACCGAGCGCGATTTCGGGGATGTCAGGGGATTCGGGGTCCTCTGCGACGCGCAGATCATCGGAGTGCAGCTTGTAGAGCGAGTAGACGTGCCAGTCCAGTTCCTCTTGGAGGGCGATCATTCGGGATCGCAGTGAATTCCAGAGAATGCGGGCTTCGCGGAGCGCCGTGGCAGAGGGGGTCTTTTCGTCTGCGAGAACCGACGGGCTTGCGGCGGTGAGTTGTTGGGTCAGAGAGTCCAGGGTGTGAGAAATACCCACAGGGAATGAGGGAGGGAGTGGAAAATCTTGGAGTTTGGTTCCGGTGTATTCGTGAGTCCATGACCAGGGCTGATCGGATTGGCCACCACCAGATTCAGGACTGCCCCCTTTGGGGAAACTGACCATCCTGAGCCAGAATCCAGCGGTGGAACTGTTGAGTAGTCCGAGCAGCCGTAGGTGCTCCTTTTCGCTTGCTCCTGGTCGCAGCTTGATTACAGGTGCGGTGCGGATGAATCCGCTGTTGCCTCGCCGCAATGCAAATTGGTTGTGCGTGGCCACGAATGAGAATGAGAGCAGGTATGGAGACCAGTAGCGATTTGGGTTGAAGCTAGAGAACTCGAACCATTTGAGGCCCTGCTCTTCCTGTGTGCCAGACAGCGCCTTACGCATGCGAAGATGGACTCTGCTACGCCACAGTAGACGTTCTGTTGGGGCGTCGATTTGCGCCGATCGTGTCTCATCGAGGTATGGGAATACAGTTCCGATTCCGTCACGCAAGGACCAGTCGCGTACAGAAGATCCGCCGTAGAATGGTCGGATCTGCTTGGCGGGAACTCCAAGTCTACGAGCGGATGCTTGTCCGATCATGTAGGCGTCGTCCTGACGCGTCACGGCGCAGAATCCGATGCTATCGACAATTTCAGCGAGTCTTCCTTCGCCTCCTGTCTCGATCTGTTCAAGCATCTCTAGGCCACCATCGGCGAGAACCCAAGGCTGCTTTCCGAAGTATCGCTCTCGATCCAAATCGTCTACGGATACCCATTTGCCGACTGTCCCGGGGGTGTCAATTTTCTTGACGATTTCTTGCCAGACGAGTCCTTCCTCCCCGCTCGTTGGGGTGGAAGGCTCACCTTGTACGCTTCGTACCGTCCGGATCGTTGTAGGTCGTGCGCTCCCTACCCGCCGCCTCCCAATCAATATTACTGTCGGTGTGCCGTGTCCTGGAATGTATGCCCCAGAGGTGTCAATTACCTCTGCCAATTCCACCTCGTGGGCGAAGTACGACTCGATGAGTCTCGTGCCAAACTCTCGCTTAATGAATGAGCTGGCTGTAATTTGGCCAACCATTCCGTGGCTGTGCTCCCCAGTCTCGCCTCGAATGGCCAGTTCGAAGAAGCGTTGAGCAAACGGCACGGATAGTGCGTACTGAAGGGAGCAAGCATCATACAATTCCTTGTAGAGCTTGTTTAGTTCTTTGTCCTTTACCTGAATGTACGGCGGATTCCCCACCACGACGTGATAACGTCCCGGCCGCAAAATGTCCGGGTGCTCATGTACGTCCTCGGTTTCGTACTTGAAGTCGGCCAGCTCGTCCGCGCCCTCCTCGTCCAGGTCATCGAAGAGGTTGCCCTGCTTGTGTCGGTGCTTGATGAGTGAGTCGCCCACCGCCAGGTGGATCGGCCACTCGTACTTGGCCGCCTTCGCCAGTGTCCGCACGCCACTCGCCGCCATGGCCGCCACCAGCAACCGGAACCGGGCAACCGCCACCGCGAAGGGGTTGAGGTCCACCCCGTGCACGGAGTCAAGCGACTCCCGCACGCGCTCGTGCACGTCCTTGCCCGGCCGGCCGTCCGCCCACAGCCGCACCAGCCGCCGGAAAGCTCCCAGCACGAAGTGGCCCGACCCGCATGTGGGGTCGATCATCTTCAGACCCTCGTAACCGAACTCCCGCACCGCCGGGTCCATGGCCCGGTCGAGGATGAACTCCTCCACGAACTCCGGAGTCTGCAGCAGCGCGTACGTCTTCCGGGCGGCCTCGCTCAGGTCCTGGTACAGGTCACCCAGGAAACGCGTGTCCCAGCCCTTCGTACCGTCGCCGTCCTCCTCCAGCCGGTCCGTGAAGTCGTGGACGAGGACGCCGTCCTCGTCCCGCCCGCGCCAGAAGTCGACCAGGTCCCGCGCGCCGTCGTGCGACAGCGGGATCTGGTACAGCGGGTTGTGCCGGCGGTCGAACAGCAGCCGCCCTGCCTGTCCCGCGCCCAGTTCGTCGAACGCCTGCTCCAGCCAGCCCCGGTACGTCGGGTCGTCCGACCGGGAGACGTACTCCTCGAACCGGGCCAGCGTCAGGTCCCGCCGGTCGTCCTCCGGCGCCGTCAGGTACGGCTCCGGTATGAGCCCGTTATCCTCGCAGAACCGCACAAAGACGGTGCCCAGCACCCACGCCACCGCGACCTGCGTGATGCGGTCGTCCAGCCAGGAGTTCCACGTGGCCGCCGTGCGGCCCAGCTTCCGTGCGCGGTCGTACTCGGCGCGCAGCTTCTCGCCCTCCGGCACCACCTTCACCTGCTTGGCGAGGTCGGACTCGGCCGCCTTGACCTGCTGCTTCAGGTCTCCTAACAGGGCCTTGCGGTCGATCACTTCTCGTCTCCCTCGGTACCGTTCCCGCCCACGCCCAGCGTCGATTGATCAGGTAGCTGGTGGCATCCGGTGATATTCGGGTGACGTTCTATCAGATGTTGTGATCGGTAGGTTCGTTGGGCCTTTCGACGGTGCCGGCTGTCGGTGCAGGGGAAGAGTTGGAGCTTGACGGTGTGGGTGACGCGGGGTGGTGGCAGGCTCGTCGGGCCGCAGGGTGCGGTAGCCAGTGCCGCTGCGCTTGGCGGCTCGGGTGTGGCGCGTCCGGGCGGGGCTTTACGGCCTCGCGGACCAGGTCGGTCTGGACGTCACGGGCCTTGGCGGCCAGTTGCCGAGGGGGAAAAGTCCGCGCCGACGGAGCGTCGGGCGGCGGCGAGGGTCTGCTCGAAGCTGATGTGTGATACGGGGAGATGCGCGTGGTGGGCGGTTTCGGCGACCAGGTGGTGGAGGGCCTGGTAGACGCAGAGCATGGCCCATAGTTCCTGCTCGACCATGGCGGGGCTGTTGGAGCGCAGGGTCGCGGTGCGCCCACCTCGCTGCTCGACCTTGATGTGCTTGAAGATCGTTTCGCTGGTCCAGCGCGCCGTGTGGAGCTCCGCGAGCTCGCGGGCGGGCACCGCGGCTGGGGCGAGCAGTGTGGTGATCAGGGTGAACAGTTCGGAGGTCTCCTGGCTGACGCCCTCGGCGTCCAGGGTCGCGGTCACCACCGTGTACTCGACCACCCGCACTGAGGTAGGTGCCGTCTGACAGCACCCGGTCCATCGGCAGGGTGAAGGAGTCCGAGACGCGCCACACACCGGCAGCCCCCGAGTGCGCACCTCCCGCGCTCCGGCCTCCTCGATGACGAAGTCCACCAGCTCAGGTGGGAAGGTACGCGTCAGCAGGCCCATCCGGACCCGCTCGGGGAAGCTGTCACCAACTATGTGATCTTGCGGTATGAGACCGGGACTCCAGTCGATCACGCGCTAGCGAAGCGATGTTGCGCCCACGCCACTCACGACACTCTCGTCCGTCGTCCCGGACAGGTAGTCCTTCTTCACCCACGAGTCCGGCAGGTCGATCCACTCGCCCAGGCCGGCCTGGTACGCCACCGCCGTGTGCCCGAGCTTCGGCTCACGTGCCGGGTCCGCCTGCGGTACCAGCAACCACAGCCCGCGTCCGCCCTGCCGGGCCGCCTCCGCCAGCCGGTCCAGGACGCCCATCCCGTCGTACCGGGCGAACACGGCCACCTCCGTCAGCAGCACCGGGCCCGAACCGGCCCCCGGCGCGAGCAGGTCCCGGACCTGCGGCTCCACCGTGCCCCACGCCGTCCGCGCGTACTCGCCGAACTTGAGCGCGCCCCGCGAACCCGGCTCCGCCACGTCCGCCTTGAGGAGCGTCTCCCACGTCGGCTTCGTGCCCGCCGGGACCAGGGCGTGCAGGGACTCCAGGAAGAGTTCGGTCACCGAGACCGGCTGTGCGCCGATGCGGCGGCTCGCCAGTCTCCGTATCGCCTCGACCGCGCGGCCGTGGTGCACCGTCAGGACCCGGTAGCCGTCCCGCCGTGCCGAGGCCAGCAGCCGCTCGTCGGCGCGCACGCCGCTCGCCACCAGCGGGTCGTCGGAGTAGCGCGTCGCCGCGCCGGCCTGCGTCGACTGGCGCCAGTCCGCACTCGTCAGATAGGTGGACGCGCTGTCCATCCGCGTCGGCAGATACCGCAGCGTCCGCGTGACCTCATGCGTGGACAGCGTCAGGTCGAAGCCGGCCTCGCGCAGCGCCTTGGTGAGCGGTCCATCGACCGGCAGGTCGTGCGTGCTGACGCCCCGGCGGTCCCTGATGACCAGCTCGGGGAACCGGGCACGGACCCGCTCGTGCACGTCCTTGCTCGTCAGGCCGGGCTGCCGGCCCTCCGGCTGGCCCGGGATCAGCCGGACCAGCCCGGCCTGGGTGAGGCGTAGCGCCCGCACCAGGGGCAGGTCGCGGGGGTAGATCTCCAGCCGGGGCGTGGCCGCGGCGTTCTCCGAGGCCGCCGCGGCCAGTTCGACCAGGCGGCGCTCGTCCCAGTCCACCGTGCCCGGCGGTGGCGTGAGCGCGCCCAGTTCGCTGAGCACGGTCGTGGCCGTCGGCAGCGTCTCCAGCCGGCTCAACCGGTCGGCCGTCTTGCCCAGGCGGGTGGCGTACTGGAGGAGCCCCGGAGCCGTCGGGGTGTCCGGGCCGTCGCCCTCCCGCACATCCAGCGCGAGCAGGCCCGCCGCCAGGACGTCCTCCGTCGCCTTGCGGTTCGCCTGGTGCTGGAACTCCGCTTCGTCCGGCTGGAGCTGCTCCACCTCCACCACCGCCCGTACGGCGGCCAGCGCCAGTGCGCGCCGCTGTTCACGCCCCGGCAGTTGCGTACCGCGCCGCACCGCCAGCGCGTCGGCGATCTCGACGGCGGGGGCGACCCGGCCGAGCTCCTCCAGCAGGCCGACGATCTCGTCCCGCAGCACCCGGACCGCCGGGTGCTTCTTCCAGCGCTGGCGCTCCTCCTTCAGCATCTGCGGGATGCGCCCGGCCGACAGGCCGAGCGTGTCCGCGACGTCCTTCTGCTTGGGCCACACGCCGATGCCGGGCAGCTCGCCGTGCTCGTCCGGGAGGCGCAGCAACAGCCGCACCATCTCGACCTTGTTCTGGTTGGAGCCGTTGTTGTTCAGCTCCGGGACGAAGAGCGTGGCCAACAGGTCCAGGCTCACCGAGCGCAGAGCGGACTCCGGCAGGTCCCCGGCCCCCTCGCCCACGGCCAGGGCGCCGGCGACCGCCGACTCGGTCGCGGTGAGCTGGGCGAGTTCCTCCTTCGCCTCCGCGCGGGCCTTCGGGGTGAGCGGGGAGAGAGGAGCCTCCCGCAGCATCCGGCCCCACTGGCGCTGGCGGCGCTGCACCTCCGTGCGGGTCTTCGTGCCCAGGCCCGGAGCGTTGAGGAGCTTGGTGCGGCTGTAGTCCAGCAGCCCGCCCACCGTCGTGATCCCCAGGCCGTAGAGGAAGGACTCGGCGGCAGGGGAGAGGCCCGCGGCGGACAGGTGCGTCTCGCGGGTGGCCTTCGCCGCCACGAGGTCCCGCTGCTCCTCGGCCGTGAGCGGTTCGGCGTCCGCGATCGCCGCCTGACGGCCGTCCGTTGCCGGCTGCTGCGTGGCGGGCTCGGGGTGGCGGGAGCGGTGGCTGGACGGCGGCTTCTGCGAGGCGTCGAGGAAGATCTTCCGCCAGGCGTCCCGCATCGGCTTCAGGTCGGGGAAGCGCTGCGCCGCGTCCCGGTGGAGGGCCTTGCGGAAGAAGGCGTCCAGCCCGTCCCGGACGAGGGGCTCGAAGGCGTCGGCCTGAATCGTCGGGTGCGGGACCCTCTTGGCGTCCGTCATCCTGGGCGGCACCGAGCCGTCGCCCCACTTCGGCAGCTCACCCGACGCCATCTGGTGCAGGGTGACGGCGACGGCGTACCGCTCGGCGTGCGAGTCGTACGCGGTGCGGGTCAGGGTGCCGATGAACGGGTCGAGATAGCCGTCGGTCCCGGCCTCGTAGTCCTTGGCCGGGTAGCCCGCCAGGGAGAAGTCGATGAGGACCAGCTCGCGGGTGCGGTTGGGGCGGATGCGGATCGCGATGTTGTCCGGCTTGATGTCGCGGTGCCAGACGCTCTCGCCCTCCAGGAAGTCCACGGCCCCGAACAGGTAGTCGCCGTACGCCTCCAGTTGGTCCATCTTCAGCCGGCCGTCCTCGCGCAGCTGACGGGCGACCGTCTCCTCGCGGCGGCGGGTGCGCGTGCCCGTGCCGGACCGGGTGGCCGGGGCCCCCTCGTCGGTGGACTCGCGCTCGTCGCCCACGTACTCCAGGGCGAGCGCGGTCCGGGACCCGATGCGCAGCGGTTCCGGCTCGACGAGCCGGATCACCCGGGAGTCGGGGCGCAGCCGGTT
This sequence comes from Streptomycetaceae bacterium MP113-05, assembly GCA_000497405.1. Lineage (GTDB taxonomy): Bacteria > Actinomycetota > Actinomycetes > Streptomycetales > Streptomycetaceae > Streptomyces. Next base: position 20,671 of record KI547043.1, read on the forward strand.
CATCACCTCCGCCTCGTGGACCAGCACTTGGCCCCTGCTGTCCGAGAGGGCCACCTTCAGGACGGCGAGCGGGCGGGTCTTGCGCGCCTCGGCCTGCAGGTCGCGGACGAGGAAGGCCCGGCTGGTGGAGCCGGTACCCAGACGCCGGCGCACTTCCCAGCGGCCGTCGAGCACATCGCCGGCCACCGCCTCCAGCGGATCCTTGTCGGATTCCCTCTCCGGTTCCGGATCGTGGGCCGAGGCCGGGGCGGTCAGGCCCTCCTCGACGATCTCCAGCATCTCCAGGAAGTCGTCTACCGAGGACAGCCGCTGCTCGGGCCGATAGGCCGTCGCCGCCTGCACCAGCTCGTCGATGTCCCCGGAGAGGTCGTCGATCAGCGAACTGGGCCGCAGGCCCTTGCCTGCCTCCAGCCACGCCAGCAGTTCGGCCTGGCTCGCGGCCGGAGCCCGGCCCGTGGCCAGGAGATAGGTGAGGACGCCGAGGCCGTACACGTCCAGGTGGACGGGGTCGGGCTTGGGGGCGGTCAGCTCCGGCGCGAAGTAGGCGTCGGAGTCCTCCGAGAGGTGCGTCGCTGAGAGCGCGGTGGGCGCGAAGCGCGTCGCGCCCCCGCCGGTGCCCGCCGTGTCGGAGGCGCGCTGGGTGGCGATCTGCCAGTCGGAGATCTCCAGACGGGGGCTGAGCCAGGCGGCGTCCTCCCCGATCGCCCGCCCGCGACGGCCCCGGTCGCGGGGGATCACGTGCACGGCGCGGGCGGTCAGCGCCCGGTGGTGGAGCCGTGCGGAGTGCGCGGAGCGCATCGTCTCGGCGAGCTGGCGGACCAGCGCCATCCGGCCGAGGATGTCGAGGCTCTTGCCGTGCTGGAGCAGGTACTCGTCGAGGCGCAGCGTGCTCGGGTCGTAGTCGAAGATCAGGGCCGGGCCCGCGGAGTGCCCGGAGGGGAAGTACTGCTTGAGCTGGACGACACCGGGGTGCTTGAACCGCTGCAGCACGGCCGCCTCACGGCGGGCCGCGTTCTCCACCGACCGGCGGAGCGACGCGTCCGACCCGCGCTCGCTCAGGTAGACGCGCACCCGCGCCACCTCGGACAGCTCGCTGTGTTCCGCCGTGTAGTCGGCCCAGGTCGGGCCGGTGTCGAAGGCTTTGCGGGCCAGCTGATACGGGCCGACCTTGTACTCGGCTTCGCTCCGCCGGATGCCGATCCGGTCGAGCGCGGACTTGATCTCGCGGGATCCTGCGGCCGTGATGCGGCGCCGCTCGTCGCGCGGAGGCTGCATCAGCATCGCGACCAGTTCGTCCACGGTGTGGACGCCGTTCTGGTCGTGGGCGGGCAGGCGCACGCGCAGCCCGTCGTCGGTGAAGCAGACAGCCTCGCCCACCCACACCCGCCTGCCGTTCTGGCCGAGCAGGGTGGCTAGCTCCTTCGCCTTCCTGTTGACGAGGTGCAGCGGGTTGCCGTGCGGGCGGCGATGACCGCTGGGCGTGGTCTGGATCCAGGTGCCGTTCTCACTGGTCACCGAGCCGTGCCAGTCCTTGAGCTCGATCATGCACACGCCGCCGGGGGCGACGACGAGAAGGTCGACCTCGCGGACGTGGCCCGTGTGGGAGGTGAAGGTGAAGTTCGACCAGGCCCGCCAGGGGTCGGCGTCCGGCAACTTCTTCCGGATGGCCTCCAGCCCACGGCGTTCGTGGTCGAACTCGGACTCGGTGACCGTTGTCCACCGGCCTTCCCGCATGCACTGACCCCGCCTCTTGGTCCTGTCCCAGTCGCTGTCCGTTCGTGACCTTACGTGTTGATTCCGCCACGTCACAGACCCTGGAGAATCCTAGTCGTGGCCGCCGACAACGGGGAAAGCCGTATGTCAAGTGCCGGCCCCGCCCCGGGAGCGCGCGCATGGGACACGCGAGTGGCGGATGCTCCCGTGCGCCCCCCTGTTCCGGCTGGTTCGGCCGAAGACGCACTGGTGGGGGCCGAGGTTTCTCGATACTCCTGAGACATAGGACGGGGAACGGAGGATTCGATGCTGCTCGTCGTGGCATTCCTGGTGATCGGCGGCACGGCGCTGGTGTCGCGTTGCGGAGGTCCGACAACCTTCCACCGGCCATGCCGTCGAAGGCGCAAGGGGCTGTTCGCGCGCTGCCGAGACCACACCTTCACGCTGATCACGATCACCGACCTTGCGGGCCTCGCGCTGTTCGGGCTGGCCGGTGGCGTGTTTGCGCTCTTCGGGCCGGTCGCCTGATGCGGCGCAGGCGGAGCCAAGGGGGGTGGGCGGCGCTTCCCTGGTGGGTGTGGTGGATGGGCGCCCTGGTCGTGGCCAGCGGCCTGTGGCAGGCGGCCGAACAGTGGCCGGTGTGGACGGGCGTCGCGCTCACCGCTGCGGCAGCAGGACTGGGCCTGAAGCCGGGGCGGCTTGCCGTACAGAGGTGGACTGACCGCTCGGCGCTTCCCGTGGGGTCTGTGCGCTATTCGCTGGCGCATCTCGACGCCCTGGAACCGGTGGGGTTCGAGCTGGCGGTCTGTTCGTTGATGCGCCGGGACGGGCTTGCCGCGGAGCATGTGGGCAGATCGGGAGACAAGGGGGCCGACGTGCTCGTCGTCGACCGATCGGGGCGACGGGTCGTGGTGCAATGCAAGCGCCTGCGGCCGGACCGACGAGTCGGCGATCAGGATGTGCAACGGGTCAACGGCACCTACCGCCACGACCACGGCGCCGATTTCGCGGTGATCATCACCACTGGGGGTTTCACTGCGGCCGCGAGGGCCAGCGGCCCACGCTACGGGATCCGCCTGGTGGACCGGGATGCCTTGGAGAGGTGGGCGGATCAGGGCGAGCCGCTGTATAGGGTCCTTGGCGTGCCGGACGAAACTTCACGACGCAGGATCCGGGTTCCCGGATCATGGCGGCGGGAGAGGTCACTAGGCTGACGGGATATCAGCTATGCCCGTGATCCTGTGATGGGGCGGGCGAGTTGGCCGTTGCGAAGGGGGAGCATGTCCGACGACGAGACCGAGTCCGTGCAGATCCAGGTGTACGGCGCCGACCCGCGGCATGCGGAGCTCGAAGCGCGAGAGCTTCGTGAGGTTCTGCGCGGGTTGGACGGAGCCCAGGTGCGCTTCGCCCCGCCCGAAGCGCCGCGGGGTGCGGAGGGCGCGAAAGGGCCGGGACTGCTGACCCCGGAGGTCGTGCTCATCCTCACCATGGGCAGCTTCGGGCTGGCGACGACGGCGATCAAGGCGTGGGTCGAGGTGCGCAAGAGCCGCAAGGCCCGCATCGTCCATGCCGACGGAACGGTCACGGAGTTCCAGGGCGGAGTATCCGGTCGTGAGGTGAAGAGACTGCGCGACGGCCAGGGCGACAGGTCGGCCATCGGTCCGGGAGGCGAGCGATGAGCCGTAAGCATGCACTACTCGTGGGCACCGCCGCCTATGAGGACGTCAACTTTCCCGCCCTGCCCTCGGTTCGCGCGGATGTCCACTACCTGAGCCAGGTCCTGGAGATGCCCGCAGTGGGGCGGTACGAAGACTGTGTGCGGGTCGAGGACTCGTCGCAGACGGCGATCAAACAGGCCGTCGAAAGGTTTCTGAGGGACCGTGAGCCGGACGAACTGGTCGTGCTCTATCTCAGCGGCCACGGGGCATACGACCGTGAGGACGGTCAGCTCTACTACGTCACCACGGACACCAGGACGGACCGGCTCCAGCAGACCGCCCTCGAAGCCTCCTACATCACGGACCAGTTGGAGAAATGCGCGGCGCGGCGCAAAGTCCTGCTGCTCGACTGCTGTTTCAGTGGCAGCGCTGTGCAGGGCTTCCGCAGCAAAGGAGCCTCAGGCACGATCACCCCACCGGTCGTGGAGGCCAGTGGGGTGCACGTCATCACGGCGTCGCAGCACTGGGAGCAGGCTTTCACCACCGATGCGGACCAGCCCTCACAGTTCACCCGAGCGATAGTCGACGGCCTGCACTCCGGACAGGCAGATCTGGACGGTGACGGGCAGGTCTCGGCGAACGACCTGTTCCGTTACATCAGCCGTGATTTGCGGAACGCCCCCGACGGACGCCGGCAGACGCCAACCCAGTCGAGCCTCCAGGTGACCGGCGACATCTATCTCGCCGATGCCGCCGCTGGCCGGCAGATCCCCGCACTCAAGCCGTTGCCTGCCGGGCTCACCGCAGTCACCGACGGAGCCGGCGGGGTGACGCCGGCACCGGTCAAGGCCATCGAAGCTGTGCATGACGACTCCGCTTTCACCGACACCGACTGGACACAGCTGCTCACCTACTACCAGCACTGTCTGGAGCTGGAGAACTCCACCGGCGATCTCCTGCCATTGGAGGGCGGCGATCCTCCACGCGCGCTCTGGCCGGCAGGGGAGGAGGTCCTGCTCTCCAGTACGGAAACCACGGTGCGAGCGCCGGAACGCGTCGTGGACCTTGCCGAGCGTGCCGAGAAGGATGGCGCCGACCTCTGGTACGGATACCCAGTCGCCGTCCTCTACGACGGCAAGCGGCAGGTGTGTGCGCCGCTCGCCATGCGTCAGGTCGAGGTCGAACGCGATCCGCAGGGACGCAGCGTGGTGACGCCCTCAGGGCCGATCGTCCTGCATCCCAAGCTTGTCCTCGACCGACTGGGCAAGGACGAAGGCAAGGAACTGCTCGCCGCCTACCAGCCCAACTGGCGTCCGGGCTTCCGGGAAGACATGGTCCGCGACCTGCGCAGTCTGTTGCAGGAACTGGGGCTGCCCGACACGGAGCACCTCGATCCCGGATCGCTGGGCGACGGCGGTTCGCTCCGCGCCGCGCACGAGGGCGCCCGCAATGTGGCGGTCGTCTTCGCCGCACGGTCGGACTCTGCGGCCACCGCACAGCTGATGAAGGACTACGGAACGCTGCGGAAGAGCGTCGGGCAGTTCGCCGGCACCGCGCTCGGGGCACTCACCGCTCAGGCCGACCAGGGAGCGGACGAGGGCGCGGAGCAGGAGGTGCAGGTCGTTGCTCCACTGGAGCTCAACGAAGGACAGGAGGCGGTCATCCGGGCCGCCATGGTCCGCAAGCTCACCGTCGCCACCGGACCGCCTGGCACGGGGAAAAGCCAGCTCATCGTCAATGCTGTCGCCACGGCCAGAGCAGCTGGCCAGACCGTGCTCGTCGCATCGACCAACAACAAGGCGGTGGACGAGGTCTGGGAGCGCTGCGAGGCTCTGGCTCCGGGCCTACTCGTGCGTACCGGCAACAAGCTGGCCGTCGAGGAAGAACTTCGGACGCTGGAAGAGCTGACCCGCAGCGTTCAACCCCACCAGTCTTCCGCGATGCACCGGGGCGAACTGCGGAACCATCTCCGGGAGCAGGAGGAGCTGCGCCGACAGCTCGCGGGGGTCGCCCGCCGGGAGCGGGAACTGGCCGACCTCGGCCGAAAGCGCTCCTCGTACACCGAACAACACCACAGCGATCCGCAAACGCTCGCTACGGCCCTGGGCGACGATGTCTCCCTCGGCCGGTGGCTGCGCCGTGCCCGCACGGCAGTGCGCCTCAGGTTCTTCGGCGGGTGGCTGCGACGCCGGTGTCAGCGCAGTCTCGCCCCAATGTTCGTGCTGGCCGCAGGTCGCGGGTCGTTCGCCGATCTGCTCCGCTACGCGGAAGCTGAGGCCGCCTGGCGGCAGAAGAGCGCTGAAGCCGATGCAGGAGCGGAGGATCCCCAACTCCTGACGATGCTCCAGGAGGCCGACCGACGGGTTCGTGAGACGGCGGCAGCATTGCTGCAGGCAACGGTGGCGGAGCAGGCAACGACCGTGCGGGCGGCCATCCTCCACCGCATCGAAGCCGTGAAATCTCGATCACCAGGGCAGTGGTCGTCCTTGGACCGGATTTTGCCTCAGGTGTCCGGCTGGGCCGTCACAGCCAGGTCCCCACGGCGGTTCCGGGACCGGGCCGCCCTCTTCGACCTGGTCATCGTAGACGAAGCGAGCCAGTGTTCCACGCCGGATGTGCTGCCCCTGCTCTTTCGCGCGCGGAGGGCCCTCGTCATCGGTGACCCCATGCAGTTGCAGCACATCACGACACTTCAGCCCCGGCAGGAGGCCGAAGCGCACCGTGAGGTCGGGCTGCGAGCGAGCTGGCTCGACGAGCACCGCCTCGAGCACCGCCGATACTCCTCGTTCCACGCGGCCGCCCACGCGTCCGGAGAGACACTACTGCTGGACGAGCACTTCCGTTGTCACCCGGACATCGTCCGAATCTCCAATAGGCACTGTTACGGCGACCGGCTGACCGTTCTCACCGAGCCCCGCTCGCTGCGCCGCCTCGAAGGCGTCGACGCGGTTCAGTGGCTCGACGTGACAGGCCCAGCGTGCAGAGGCGTCAACGGGTCGTGGATGAACCAGGAGGAGGCGGACCGCGTCCACCTCTCGGTGGAGCGGCTGCTGAAACGGCTCCCCGAAGGCTCGACGGTAGGAGTCGTCACCCCCTTCAGGGCTCAGGCGGACCTGATCGCCCAACGCTGGCAGCACGAGTCGCGGGTTCGGGTCGGCACCGTGCACACCTTCCAGGGAGGACAGCAGGACGTGATCCTGCTGTCACTCGTGGCAGGCCCGAGAATGCGCTCCAGCGCGGTCGGTTGGCTCTGTCGCGAGGTCAACCTGTGGAACGTGGCGATCACCCGTGCTCGTTCGCATCTCATCGTGTTCGGCGACCGGGACTTCTGGTCGGATCGTCCGGGGATGCCGCATGCCCTGCTGGACGCCGCGGAGAATAAAGCCGTGCAGGCACATCCGGGCACAGAAACCGGACACCGTCATGAGGTCGTCGGAGATCGGCTCCAACGTCTGCTCACGGACGAGATCCCCGCAGTCCGGCTCGACAGAGACGTCGTAGCCGACGGCTACCCCTATGACTTCGATGTCTGCCGGGGAATGAGTGTGGCTCAGGTCCAACTGGACCACGGGGCATCCGCCGACATGGAGGAGGCCCGCCACCTGAGGCTCGCCCTCAGCCATGCTGCCCTGCTCCCGAACGGTGTGCGACTGCCCGCCTGGCACGTGTGGGCCGACAGAGCCGAGCGAGTGACGGAGCGGCTCAACGACCGATGACGGCGAAACGCAGATAGCGGAGCAAGGACAGAGTCCGCGCCGATCGATTGGCCGCTGCAATCTCGGACTCGACAACGGCCAATCTCAGGTACGGCTCCCCCAGGTGCGCGAGCCGCTGGGTGAACTGTTCACGCTGCTGAGAAGCGTGCCTCGCTGCGAGCTGGTCCTCGCCGTCCAGCCTGGCGAGGCCCGACCGCAGCTGGTTCACCGCGGCCTCGAGCGCTCTCCGCGCTGTCGCCTCCGCCTCGAGGCGTTGACGGTACAGGTCCGTTTCACGCCGCACGAAGTCGGCTTCGATGGATTGATGTCTGGCTGCGGGAAGACTGGACGGAGCGCGAGAGGAGACGCGAGCGTGCTGCCGCACTCGCCACGCATCCAGAGTTCTGGCGCGGTTCTCACCGATCCCCTTGATGTCGACTCTGCGTCCGTCGGCGGTGTTGATCAGCGCCGTGATGTTGTTGTACTTGCCGCTGGACCTGATCAGTGTGATTCCGGTGAAGTCCGCCGCAGTGCGGACTCCGTGGGCGGCCAGGGCCTGGACGAGGGAACGTCCGATGCCGGTCAACTCCCGCTCGTGTAGACGGATCTTGCGCAGTTCCCTGTCGATGGCTTCCTTGCGGTAGCTCGTCAGGGCACGCCCCAGAGTCGTCTGGCGCTGCCCCGCGAGTGCGGCGATTTCCTTCTCGATGGCTTGCTGGTCCCTGGCCTTCTTCTTTTCCGCTGCTTTGACGGCCTTTGCGTGGGAGTGCTGCATCTTCGTCTGAGCGGTCGCGAGCTCGCGCTGCCGGGTGGTTTCCGAGTCGTCGAACTCCTGCCGCTCTTGCTGAAGCCGGTCAGCGGTCCGGACGGGGCCGAGGGTGGCTCGACGCCTCTCCCTGAGCTGGCTCAGGTGTGCGCGCAGCGCCTTGGTCTCCGGGCGTCGGCGACGAGTCGCACGGGCGGTAAGTGCTGTCATGCCCAGACTTCCCCCATAGGACAGTGTCATGACGTACGGAGTGATCAGCTCGGCCACGGCGAGTGCGCTCGGCACCAGAACAGCCAGCGGCAGCAGGAGGAGTCCCAGCAGCACGTCCGCGACCCGGCGGTGAAGGTACTTGGGCGGCAGCGAGTCTGTACGGGTTGTGGATACGCCTGGGCCCGTCGCCCTGGTGGCGGCGACGTGATCGTCGAGCCAGCCGGGCCGACGTCCGTGACCCGCCCGAGGGCCTGGGATGCGAGTTCCATGTGTGGGAGCGACAGCCGCCGAAAGGCGTGGAACGAGCGATAACGGTTGCCAGGCCAGCATCTTGACCTGCTCTGCCAGGTCACGCACCGTACTGTCGGTGTGGCTGAGCAGAGTGCGGAGACGGACGGACCCGGCGGGGTCTTTGAAGTCGTCCTCAGCCAGAAGGAGGTACTCGCCGTCCGGCTCGTGCAACCGCGTCCAGAGGGAGGGATCGGTGGAGACGGCGTGCAAGGCGAGATAGATGACCCAATTTGAGAAGTAGTCGAGGGTGCTGTCGAAGTCGTCGTCGCCTCTGGCCGGCGACTGGTAGTTTCGGTGTCCGCGCTCCGTGCTGTGGCGTCCGTTCAGAGCCGGTACGAACATCCCGTCATAGTCGACCAGCCTGAACGTACCGTCCGAAGCGACCAGCAGGTTTCCGTGCTGCAGATCGCCGTGTGCGATGTCGTGGGCGGTGAGATCCTCGGTAAGCAGGGCGAAATGTTCGGCGAGGTTTCGCACTGCCGCGCTGTTCTTGTGATGACTGTCGAGCCAGCTGGAAAGTGTTACGGCCTCTACCCAGTCCATCTTGAGAACCGGGAACCGCGACCCGTGCACGAGGATTCCGTCTGGCACGTACTCGAAGCCGATACGCCATGGCTGGGAGAGGGACCCGGAATTGATACCGGACAGCTTGTCGCTGATCGCCTCGTAACGGTCTTGCTGATCACGAACGTGCGAAGTGAAGCACTTCAACGCATAACGGCGGCCGTCGGAAGAGGTCAGTGAGAAGACGCTCGCGAACTGCCCAGAGATGGGGCGGGGCAGACCGAGCTTGGTGACTTGTGGCCGCGCACCGCGAAGATCGCGATCGTGGAAACACAGCGCAGTGTTCTGCAAGGCTTCCTGGTACTGCCGACCCGAAGGAAACGCCAGCGGACCTGATGCGGTACTCATCGCTCACCGCCCTTCGATATCGACGCGCACGACGGCCACGTCGTCGTTGTGGAGTACGCCCTCCGAGCGAAGTCTCCGAAGCCATTCGGTGAAGCGATACGCATCGTGAGGGCCCGAGAACTCCGACAGTTCACCCAGAGCACTCCCGTGGTCCGTGGCCGAAAGAAACCAGTGAGCGAGTGCGTCGGTCATCAGAAGCAAACGGTCCCCCGCCTCACAGACGCCCTCGGTGAACATGGTTCGGGCCGCGATTAGCGTGCTGTTGCGGTTAAGGCTGTTGAAAAGATCTGGAGTCACGCCGAACTCGTCGGCTTCTTCCACCGGGAACGATCTGAGTATCTCTCCGTCTCGGATATGAAAGAGGCAGCTGTCACCCAACGCGGCACACCGCCATAGCCAGCCGCCTTCTGGTACCGGGTCCATGCGCACCATCAGTAAGGTGGCGGATGCTCCGGCGCTGAGTTTGGCGTGTTCGTACCACTTGAGTGGATTCTCTCTCGTGGCGCGTTCTGCGGTGTACTTCTCGAGCCACGGTTCCCAGAGGGAGACCGTCGATAGAGCGAAGTCCTCGAAGGCAGCCCCACCCTGCAAGATCTGTTCGTCCTCCCAGGCGTGCTGAGCGGCGGACCGGGCCAGTATCTGTGCCCAGTCCTTCGCCAGGAGGCTCTCCGTCGCCCCGTCGGCCATTCCCACGGCCAGTGGAGCGTCCACAAGTTCGTCGAATGCCGCAGTGGGAATTACCTGTGCGGCGTCTTCGCATTCGGTTTCTGTGCTGCCGTTCTTTGATGCGAGAAGCTGCGTGATGTAGAGGCCGTTCGAGGTCACCGTAGTTCGGTGGCGCGGGTGCCGATATCGAGGAACTGGACCACAGAGGTGACGTCGGCGTTGTACACGAATCCACGGGTGCTCTCACTCACGCGTTGCCCTTGTGAAGCGGCGTAGGAGCGCATGTGCGTGGGCAGGAGGCTCGACATGGCGAACAGTGCGCGAGCGTAATCGTCCGGCAGGTCTGAGTCAGCGTCGGGGAAAGCGCTGGGATCCCCGCCGGCATCAGAGACGTGCAAGTTGAACAACAGCGCTGACCCGTCAGCTGTCGAATGCGAGGTGACCGCGGCGGCAGACGGAGCCGGATCACCGTCGTTCGCCTCTCCATCGGTCAGATTGAGAACGATCGGCGGGAAGCTCTGGGGGAAGCGTTCGACCCAGTTCGCGACGAGACCTTCGGCGTATTTGAGTGCGCGGTTCATCGGAGTTCCGCCCTGGGCGACGGGATCCATCCAGAGCGGGAACTGTACCGAAGTTTCGACCAATCCTCCGGCGCCATCTGGCACCTTCTTCGCGCGGGTTTCGATCCTCGCGGGCGTGTCGGCTACCTCGCTCAGAGGTACCAGATCGCGTCCGGTGAGCTCTCCCTGGAATGCGGAGCCCACGGTGCTTCCGTAGCCGATTACCGCGATGTGGAAATAGTCGCGTACACCTTCCTCCTTGGCGCACTTGACCGACAGTTCGGTCAGAAGTCGGTTGATGGCGTCGGCCACCACATCCGCTTTTCTGTTGGGGTTGTCTCCCCCGATCGGATCGGTCATCGAAGTGGACTGGTCTACCAGAAAGATGAAGCAGGTCGGACTGGTACGGCTGATCTCCGCTGTGTAGGGCATGCCGGTGTGGTCCCTTCCCTGGTGGTTACGAAGGGCGACGCCCGGTGCTGGCGCGCGAATCTCCGGGGTCTGGCCTTCCTGACTGGTGGTCAGGCTATCGGTTCCTGCACAGGTGTCGCAGGGAGTCGAGCGTGCTCCGGTTTTGGACGGCGACTCTCAGCCCGGATCCACCGGCTGATGTTTCCAAGGTCCGATTTCTCGCCGAGGGCTGATGGTGGTGTGGGGCACGGGTTCGAGGGCGTGCGTCGCCCGCCGCGCTCGGGTCGCGGCCTGTCCGAGGTGCCTTTCGAGTCGGGGCTGAGGCGGTGGCGATGTCGCCGGTGGCCGGTGCGGCCGTCAGGGTGCGGTGTGGACGGAGGCCGTCAGGGTGTCGATGGCGAGTGGTGGACGGCTTCGAACAAGTCCCGGCAGGCGCCCTGCCAGGGCCAATTGGCGGGCAGGTGGGCGGTCAGCTTGATCCTCGCGGTGCGGGCGAGTCTGGCGGGGACGTGGATCAGGTGGGCGCGGAGTGTGGCGGTGGTGGCCTTGGCATGGAAGGCCGAGGCGAGGGCACCGGCGGCCCGCAGCAGGTTGTGCGACATGGCCCACAGGGTCAGCCAGGCGGCGTTCGCCTGGAAGTTTCCCGAGGGCAGGTGGGCGAGCGCGGAGGACTTCCCGTCCGCGATCGCCTGTTCCACGATGGCGTGTTGCCGGTGGTGCAGTTCGGTCTGGAGCATGTCGAAGGGGCTGTTGGTGAAGACGGGGTGGTAGCGCCAGGAGTCGAACAACTCCCCCTGTCCGGTGGCTGCGTGCGGGTTCAGGCGCCTGACCCGGCGCACGATCAGACGGGCAGTGACCTGCTCGGCCTTCTTGCGTCCGGCGAACGCGGTGTATTCGGTCTCGGCGACCTCGGCGTCGGAGACCATCTCGCCGGTGTCGGGATCCACGAACGCCTCGGGGTAGCGGATCGGAATCCAGGCGTCCTCGGCGATGGCCCCGATCGCGGCGGCGATGGAGGGATTCATGCCCGTGGTCAGGGAGAAGTGGGCACCGGCCCTGCGGCAGGCAGCGGCCACGTCGGCGGTGTAGAACTTGCTGTCCGCCCGCACCGTCCGGATCCCTGTCCCGCCCGTCTCGGCCGCGATGGCCAGGGCCTGGGCGACGAAACTTTCCGCGCCGCGGACATCGGCGGCCTTGCCGCGGCGCAGGCGGACCGCGCCGATCACCGGACGGGCGATGGGGGTGGACAGGGTGGCCACGATCGAGTGCAGGGTGCGCTGCCCCTTCAGGCGTCCGTGCTCGGCGCCTTGCTTGGCCCGTCCGTAGACCCGGCGGTGGGTGGGGTCGATGTCGATGAACATCAGGTCCCCGGCGCCGGGTAGCAGCGGGGCGTGGGCTGCGAGGCGGGCCAGGAGGTCACGGTGCACACGGTCCAGTTGCCGGTTGTGGCCGTGGGTGAAGGAGCGCAGGAAGGTGCCCAGCGTGGACGGGGCGCGTATCCCGGCGAAAGCCCGGTCCATCGCGCCGTGCCGCAGCCGGTCGGCGTCCTCGATGGAGTCGGCCCCCGAGCACATCGCGCCCAGCAGCGACATCACCTTGGCCGCCGGAGGCGCGCCGCCACTGTTGTCGGCCGCCTCGATGCGGACCTGGGCGGCCAGAGCGGGCAGGCCGACCCGTTCGGCGAGCAGGGAGCCGCCGATAAATAACTTGTCGATCTTGATGGGCGTTACTCGGGTCTGAGGTCGTGTCCGGCGATGGCGGCGAGTTGTTCGGCCGTGGTCACGGTGAGAGGACCGGTGGGGCACGTGTGGCCGAGGGCAGCGAGAACGGGTGTGGTTTCCCGGAGGGTGGCGCCGATCCGGTTCTTGGTCAGGCCGGTCGCCTCGGCGAGGGGGGCCTGTGTCATGGACCAGCGGTTCTTCAGGAGGTGGATGACAAGTTGGTCGGCGGCGGACAGGCGCCGGCCGCCGGCGCCGGGGCCGCCGGCGGGGCGTTTGCCGGGAAGCAGGACCGGGGGGTGTTCGGCGAGGTAGGCGCGGTAGCGGAGGACGAGGTCGTCGAAGGCCGCGGGTTCCAGGCCGGTGAGGCTGGGGTGCCGGAGCCAGGCGGGCGTCTTGTCCCCGGGTGGGAACCGGCCGAACGAGGTATCGCGGGGCGGTGGCGGAACGGGTGGGGCGAGGGGCTCGGGACGCAGTGTGTAGTTCCAGGTGCCGTGCCACTCGTGGGGGGTGAACGGGAGGCGTCCCATGACGTCGTCGGGCACGGTGACGCCGGTGGGGTATGGGCCACGGCCCAGGCGTAGTTCCCTCATGAGGTGTTCTGTTCCGGTTTGAGGGGTCCGGTTGCAGAACGAGCGCGACTTCTGATGATCTTCCAGGTCTTGAGGCCAAAAGATCGTCACAGGAGTCGCGCTCGTGCCCGTATCTTCGCTGATCCTTCCCGCTGTTGGCCAACTCGCGAGCTTCGCCTCGTGGGAGGCCGAACTCACGGCGGACCCCGCGGAGGCAGAATCCGCGCTGGTCAGCAGGTTGCGGCAGGTCCCGGACCGGCGCGCGAAGCGTGGGCGACGCCATGCCCTCGCAGTGGTCCTGGCACTGACCGCGTGCGCGACGCTCGTCATCGGCGGCGACTCGATCGCGGCGATCTGGCAGTGGTGCACCCGAGCGCCGCAGGCGAAACTGGGCCGGATCGGCGCCCGCTACGACCCACTGACCAGCCGCTACCTCGTACCCAGCGAGAGGACCTTCCGGCGGGTCCTCGCCGGCTTGGACGCCACCGCCCTGGACACCGTGACCTGCGCATACACCACAGACCTGGCGCGTGGCGCCGTTCGCGTGCCCGAGATCCCCGCCACCCCGGGGCCGGTGGAACGCGAACAGCGCCGCGTGGCCCGGTGTGCGGCGAAGCACCCCGTCCCCGACGGGCTACTGCCCGCCGCCGCAGTGGACGGCAAGGCCCTGACCGGTGCCCGCACCCAGAACGGGCGGGTCTTCCTGGTCGGCGCGGTCAACCATGCCAGCGGCGCGGTCCTGGGTCAGGCCCAGGTCCCCGACAAGCGTGGCGAGGGCGAGGCCGCCCGCACCCTCCTCACTCAACTCGACCTGACCGGCTGGGTGTTCACCATGGACGCCCTGCACACGACCACGAAGACCGCCCGCCTGATCACCGGCCCGTTGAACAGCCACTACGTCCTCATCCTCAAAGGCAACCAACCGCTCGCCCAGGCCGCCGCCCACAGACTGCTGACCGGCGCGGACGCCGACTTCACCCAGACCACCGCGAGCGAGGAAAGCCGCGGGCACAGCCGCACCGAACGCCGCACCATCCGCACCGCGCCCGCCGACGACACCCTCTTCCCCGGTGCCACTCAGGTCTTCCGGCTCCGCCGCGACACCGGCAACCTCGACGATGAATGGACAGCCAAAGAGATCGTCTTCGGCGTCACCAGCCTGCCGCCCGACCTCGCCGGCCCCGCTCATCTCAACCATTACGAGAGGGCCCACTGGGGAATCGAGAACAAGATCCACTGGGTACGGGACGTGACCTTCCACGAAGACAACTCGCAGGTCAGAACCGGTAGCGCACCCCGAGCCCTGGCCAGCTTCCGCAACCTGGCCATCAGCACCATCCGCCTCGCCGGACGCGCCAACATCGCCCACGCCCGCCGCGACCTCCTCCGCCACGAAGACGCCTTCGCTGTCTACGGCATCTGACCAACAGACACGAAACCGGACATCACACAACTACGCCGGGGCCGTGGGGTATGGGCCGGGGTCGAACTCGGCGTGGACGGTCAGCCCCGTGCTTGTGGTGACCGCGCCAATGGTGTTGACGACGACCTCATGGCTGGTCAGCGGGCGTCCGCGCCAGTTCGTGCTGATGCGCGAGAAGAGCCGGTGCTCTATTTTGTTCCACTTCGATGTGCCGGGCGGGAAGTGGCAGACCGTCACGGCCAAGCCCGTCTCGAGGGCGAAGTCCGCGAGTTCCTTCTTCCACGCTTTCACCCGGTAGCCGTTCGAGCCGCCGGCATCGGCGGTGATCAGCAGACGCCTCGCGTGCGGGTAGCGGTGCCGGCCTTCGCCGTCCCACCAGCGCCGGAGGGTGGCCACCGCGAAAGCGGAGGTGTCGCCGTCACAGCCCACCGACACCCAGCCGGTGTCCGCGGACAGGTCGTAGACCCCGTACGGGACGGCCTTCTGCGCGTTCTTCTCGGGGTAATCATGGGCCCGCACCCTCACCGGCTCACCGCTGCGGTGCCACTCTCGCCCGATGACCGCGTAGTCGCCCAGCACTTCCTTCTTCTTCGCGTCCACACTGATCACGGGGTCACCGGACCCGGTGAACTCCCGGATCTGACCGTTGATGTAGTGGAACTGGGCATCCCGGTCGGGATGACGGACTCCCTCGGTCGTCCGGCTGGTGCCCTGCAAGGAGAAGCCCTCCTCTTTGAGTAGGGCCGCCACCGTGTCCGACCCCACCCGGAAGCCCTGGGCGCTCAACTCAGCGGCCAGCTTCCGCGTCGACTTCGTCGTCCACAGCAGTGGCGACTCCGGATCACCCCGCTGATCCGGCTCGACCAGCGCCAGCAGAGCCGGCACCAGGCCCGGATACTTCTCACGCAGACGTCTACGACCCCCGCCCTCCCGCCTCACCCGGTCCGAGGGCCCGGACCCGCCAGACAGTTCCGCCACCCCGCGCGAGACCGTCTCCTCCGACACCTTGGCCGCCCGCGCCACCCGGCGGATGCCGCCATGCCCCAGCATCCTCGCGTCTGCCCCAAGGACCAGCCGCCTTCGCCGCTCGTCCAGATGCGGCAACAACAGGTCGAACTTCTCCGCCAACGCCACATCCATCCCCTCCATCACGCAAAGATCCTACGACTCAACACCCCCTCAAAACACCGAAGTTATTAATCGACGGCTCCCAGGGCTTGATCAAGTTCCGGAGACGTGGCGCTGGTCTGGTGGTGACCGGTTGGGGTGCATAGCAGTGCAGGCACGGGATCCGTGATCATTGGGGTGTCGAATCTCAACGATCATGAGGTGGCCCGTGCCTGCCGCTGTATCTTCTCCCATCCCGCCGGTGTTGGTGAGGCTGGGTCCGCTGGACATCGGTCAAGTCGCTGACCTCCGACCTTTCCTGGACCTGGTGCCCGACCCGCGCTCACGGCGGGGCCGCTGGTACCCGCTGACCGCGATCCTCCTCGTTCGCTGACCGCGATCCTCCTCGTCTGTGCCTGCGCGGCCGTCTCGGGAGCGAGGAGCATCGAGGAGATCGCCGAGTGGGCGACGCGGGCCTCGCATTCCGTGCTGACGAGCATCGGTGTCCGCAGACATCCGCTGAAATGGCGCCGTGCTCCCTCGCGGACCACGATCGGCCGCGTGCTGGCGGCCGTCGACGGTGACGCCCTGGACAAGGCGATCGGCGCCTACCTCGCCAGCCAGAAACTGCCTGCAAAGCAGCTCCGGGCAGCGACAGGTGATCGCCGTCGACGGCAAGTCGCTGAGAGGATCGGCTCGCCTGTCGGACGGCCGCAGACATCTGCTCTCCGCCGTCGCCCACCACCGGGCTGTGACTCTCGGCCAAGTGCAGGTAGGGGCCAAGACGAACGAGACCGCGCACTTCAAGCCGCTGCTCGAACCACTGGACCTGGGCGGAGTTCTCCTCACCTTCGACGCGTTGCACTCGGTGCAGGCGAACGTCACCTGGCTGGTCGAGATCAAGAACGCCCACTACATCGCGGTGATCAAGGCGAATCAGCCGACCGGCTACCGGCAAGACGTCGCCCTCCAGCACACCGCCTGCACCACCGGGCACGGCCGCCGCGAGTCCCGTTCCATCAAGACCTGCGGCATCGCCGACGAACTCGGCGGGATCGCCTTCCCCCACGCCCGCCTCGTCCTCCGCGTCCACCGCCGCCGCCGACAGGTCGGCCGACGCTAGAGTCGCGAGACGGTCTACGCCGTCACCAGCCTCGATACCCACCAGACCACACCGGCCGAACTCGCTGCCGTCGTCCGCGGCCACTGGAGCATCGAAGCCCTCCACCACATCAGAGACGTGACCTACACCGAGGACGCCTCCACCCTCCACACCGGCACCGCACCACGCGCCATGGCCACCCTCCGCAACCTCGCCATCGGCCTGCTCAAAACCCTCGGAGCCGCCAACATCGCCAAGACCACCCGCGCAATCCGCGACCAGCCCGAACGAGCCCTCCCACTCCTGGGCATCCTCAACAACCCCGACCCTCACGGAACTTGATCAAGCCCTGTTCGGCGAGCGCGACCAGCGGAAGCAGTCCCGCATCCGCGATCAGGTTCGGCTCGTCGAAGAGTGCGGAGACATGGACAGCGGCATGGGAAGATTGCATCTCGGAAGAGCCTTGTCATCGTGCGTGCTGGAAGCCTCAAGAACTCCCATCATCGCAGTTCACAAGGCTCTTCCTTGTTCCCGGAGAAGTTGTCCACAGGCGTCACTCGGTGAATCCGGGCTGATATCGTGCGAGCATTCTGGAACGTCCGGCCCCGCGGTGCCTGACCTCTGTCGCTGCCGGATAGCCGGTGTGTACGATGAGTTGCGCTGAATGGAGGCGCCGGCCAGCTCGCCAGTCAAGTCGGCGGTCGCCATCGCCAGTCGTCAACGGGGGATCACACGTGACCGTGCCATGCACGTCTGTCGGCCGGTCGACAGACGGGAGTCTGCCGACCCGGACTGCGACGACCGTCGGTCAACTACCTGTCGGTGACGGGTGCGACGGTGAAGTGCTGTGAGATCCGTGGTCACTCTTGCGGCACCTCATTCCGATGCCCCCCTCCCGACCTGGGGATGGGTGCTTTTTGGTGTGCTCGGCGTATGGGGAGCCATCGCACTGATCCTGTCCTTCGTCGAGGGGGTGAGGGGTCGGAAGGTTCCGGTGGGGACCCAGGAGAGAAAGTTCACTGAGGACTTGCGTGCGGCGCCCATCGACAGGCGCGGTTACGTGCGACTCAGTCGCGGAAAATATCCCAGCCTGACAGAACCAGAAGCGGAGCGCCTCGCGGCGGAATCCGGGTTCTACCGGCAGAAGTTCGGTACGAAGGCAGGAACCTGGTTGTTCCGGCCAGAGCGCGACCCGGCAGAGGCCGGCGCGCCCACTCCGGAGCCTGACACATCTCCGATGGGAGAGCGAGGGGACGGGGTTTCGTCTCGCCCACGGAACACGGAGGGGAGGATGATGGGGGGCACGTTGCTCCTCCTCGCCGGCGTCGCCGCCGCCCTCGCGCATATCACCAACTGGTTCAACGGAAACATGATCGAGTACATCGAGCTGGGTGACGGGCCGTCGCTCGTGGCGACGCACGTCGTCAACGTTCTGGTGCTGGTGTGGGGTATCCGGATCACATTTACGCCTCCCAAGCGGTAGTCCCGCGCTGTGAAAGGCGCTGAGTTCTGACTGATCCAGATAGCCATGGAGAGGGAAATGTCGAGCTCCAGCTTTCAAGTTGATCTTGATGAGTTGCGCAGGTTGAAGAAGAAGTTGCAAGCTAGCAAGGAGCGGCTTGAAGAATCTCTTCGTCGCATGAAGGATACAGGGCCGAAGAATCTCGGCAAGCGATCACTCGACAGTGCGTGCGAGGACTTCGAGGATGACTGGGAGCACGGTCTCAGCGAGACGAAGAAGCAGATTCAGACGTTGGAAGAAGGCGTCGACGCAATCCTGAAGAACTACGAAAAGACGGAAGTTGAGATTCAGAAGAGTCTAAATTCGAGTACGGGGGGCCGATAGTGAGCGAAGACTGGAGTGGGCTCGAGTGGAATCCAACCCCGGGGCACCCTCGCTTGGCGACGAACCTTGCGAACCACTTGAAGGGTACAGCAGAGGTTCTGAAGGAAACACACAGCCTGCTGGACTCGCTACACAAAGAGAGTTCGCACTGGAGAGGTGACGCCCGGAACGCTTTCGTCGAGAAGATCTCGGATCTCCCGAAGTACCTCGCTGACGCGAAGGACTCTCTGCGTTCCGCTGGGAAGGAGATCCAGTCATGGAGCGACAATCTTGAGGGGATGAAGTCGAAGGCCGCGGACTACGAGAGCGACGCAAAGAAGGCGCGCAAACGAGTTGCCGCCGAGGAGAAGAAGTACGAGAGCGCACGCAACAACCCGAACCTACGGCTTGCGGGTCAGAGGTTCTCTACTCAGCCTGAACTCGACGACGCACAGCGGCGACTGGACCTCGCGAACGGTGAGGTTCAGATGGCATGGAACCGTCTCGACACCGCGCAGACGGAACTTCAGGATCTGATTGATGCGGCCGAGACGCTCGAACGGAACCACTCCGACACGGCGCAGAGCCACGCCGACCAGATCCGCAAACACGCGGCGGACTACGCACCCGAAAGCGGCTGGCTGGACGGTCTCTCCGACTGGTGGGACAAGCACGGTGGCGACCTGCTGACTGTGGCGGCTACGGTGGCCGGCATCGCGGCCATCTTCGTGCCGTTCCTTGCTCCTGTCGCTATCGGCCTCAGTCTGGCCGCTGCAGCGCAGCACACCTATCAGTACTCGAAGAGCGGAAAAGACATGTGGCCGCCGACATCCAGCAACCTGGGTGAGTGGGCGACCGTTGGCGGGGACCTTCTCGGAGCTGTTCCTGGAGTGGGCCCCGCCGTGCGTGGGGTCCGAGCCGGAATCGCTGCGACTCGTGGAGCCAGTGGCGCGCGCCTGGGTGTGGCTGGGGGGTCGCGAGCGGTTCAGGCCATGAAGAGCGGCGCTACTCACTTCACGGAGTACGCCAAAGCGGTGGATCCCTCGAACCCCTTCTTCAACAAGCCCATAGGCTGGGCGACACGTGCCCTCGGAGGGTCGGATGCCGCAGCGGTGATGGCGTCGGACGTCACCCAGGCCGTGGTGACCGGGGGTCTGGCGGCGCCGACCGCCGCGACGCTCTGGGACTCCAGTGACTCCACGGCCAGCGCGGCGAAGTGGGGCACAGTGGCCAATGACGGAGTGGTAGCGGGTGGCATGGCGACAGGTCCACTCGGAAAGATCGGCGCGATTGCGAAGGCCCTGTGATGAGCGAGCCTCCGGACCGTGGCCGGTTCGCTGCGACACCCCTGCCGCTCTGGTACCGAGTCCCCGACGGGTTCCATCCCATCGACCTGGACGAAGATTCCGAAGAGCGGCTGGAACAGACAGCCCAGGCCCTGGCGCGCGTCTATCCGTCGGCCACTCGCGAGCAACTCGTCGCCACCACCCTCGGGTTCGAGCTGACGTTGGCGAAAGCTGCTTCCGCCGGAGTGGTCTTCTTCAGCTCGTTCGTTCTCCGGACGGAAGAGGACGAGCCCGTCGCAGGCATCTGCCAGCTGTCCGTCGCCGAACGTCCACCCGGCGACCCGAACCTCTACCCACTCAACGTTCTGGAAGCTGCTGCACCGCCCGAACAGGGTGTTCATCAGGGTATCGTGGAGCTTCCGGGAGGTCCCGCCGCCGTCACCGTCGCCGGTCACGAGACGTCTGTGCCCGGGGTGCTGTTCGGGGTCGAGGGGAATGTCAGCTCCCTGGTTCGGACGGTCACCTTTCAGATGGCCGTGCCGCGCTCCCGGGAAGCGGTCACGATCTTCTTCGCCACCGAGGACCTGGAACACGATGACGAGTTCCTCGAACTCGCCACAGTTTTCGCAGCCGGGGTCTCCTTCACACAGCCTCCGAAGCCCCCGAGCGAGGAGGAGGTCGCCGCGGCGGAGCGCATTCAGGGTGATGTGAGAGCGACATTCGGCTGACTGAGGATGCACGGAGCGAGGAGGCGGCAACTTCTATGCGCGCAGTAGCTGTTACCCCAACCTCGGCGCCCGCAGAACGTCATCGAGGACGAGGCCGGGCAGTCGATGGCGTCGCCGGGCGCGAAGCCCCGGGCCCGGGTCGGCCAGACCCCGGTGGTATGAGTCCGTGGACGAGGCTCCGGCCGGGTCTCGATGGCGGGCATGACCTGCTACAAGACCGGCGAGCGTTCCCGTCTGTTCTACGCGGTCCGCGAGAACAACGGGCGTAAGGACCAGCCGAAGGGCTTCGGATGGCGCGACTTCCGGAACCTGATCCTGCGCGCCCGCTCCCGGCTCGGCGGCCCCATCGTGCTGGTCTGGGACCATGTACGTATCCGTCTGAGCGCCCCGCTACGGAAGTTCATCGAAGCGGATGCCGACTGGCTCATGGTGTTCCAGCTGCCGGCCTACGTACGGGACCTGAACCCGCAGGAAGGCGTGTGGTCGATGGTCAAACGCGACCTGGACAATCTCGCCGCAGCCGACCTTCCCAGCTCACCCGAGCCGTGAAGTGTCGACTCAAACGGATCCAGTACCGCCCTCACCTGATCGACGGCTGCCTCGCCGGCGCAAGCCTCGGCATTGACGAATGACCTGACATTACGCTTTCAAGCCAGTACTCCGAACTTCGCCGACTATGCGCCCTTCGCGCACCTGACCGCGCCCGACGCCGTCCTCTCCCGAAGTGTCATGCGCCCTCGTGCCGCGTGTGAGTGGGCTCGGTCGGGCGCGGGGAGGTCAGGTGCTCCGACCTTTGCCTTTGGCCAGGGCTTCCAGCCTTTCCTGGCGAAGCAGCGTGGGGACGGCAGCGGCGAGAAGCGGCAGGAGGAGTGCGACCACCGCGAGAGTGATCGTCCACACCAGCCCTACCCCTACGGCGATGACGCCGAGCAGTACACACGTGAGCAGGAGGGTGACGAGCGCTCCGGTGTGCAGTGCGGGGTTCCACTGGGGGAAGCGCGCCAGCTTCGGGAGTTCGGCCCACTGCGGCGCCTCGGAGGCCGGAACCGGCTTCCCGGCGATCGGGTCGCTGACCTCCTCGGGGACCACCCAGCACGGAAGTGCGCGGTCCGCGTTGACTATGAGGGCACCATCGACTGCCGTGACGTCCTGGCTGCGGCTGGTCGCAGTGGTTCCGGCGGTGGGCCGCTTCATCCAGTAGAGCGTCAGAGACGAGTCGGAGCCCGAAGAGGCGAGTGCCGCAGCCAGTGCGACCGCTTCGATCTCGTGGTCGAGTGCGACGGTCAACGGCTTCTCGTCGTGCGTTTCGAGCGCGAGGCATGGCCGTAGTTGTTGCTCCTGATTCTCCCTATCGTCCTGTGGCGCCGTTTCCTGACCATCGCCTGTCGTGGTGGCGGGAGGGCGCAGCGTGACCGCCGTGCCTCCGACAGCCCTCACGGCGCGCGACCGGACCCGGCCCAAGCGGAGTGAGACTGCCAAGGAGACCGGGAGCCACCCCCCAGTGGCCCTCCCAGCGCGGAACAGCCACATCACGTAGGGGAGTAGCACGACGAAGGCCCCCAACGAACCGCCGAGGGGCCCGCTCAACTCCCGCTCCAGGACCGTGCGGCTGCTGTGCAGGAGGGCTCCCGCTTCGGGTGCGGACGGTGCGTAGAGGGCCCAGATCCGGTCACCTGCCTGAAGTGCTCTGGGTGAGGTGAACTCCGCGGTGACGTTCTCGCCGCCGTCGTGGAACGGCACCCGGGCGTGAATCTCCGTCTCGTACCCGGAGGCGTGGCGGCCCGCCATGCGTCTCGATGACACCACTTTCACGACGCTGACCTGTTTGAACGTGTGGCCTTCGGCCACGATGCGTCCCGCGTCCGTGGAATACGCGGTCATCGAGAACGCGATGGCGGCCAGGGTCAGCACCCAGGCGGCGAGTGGCCAGCCGATGCTGGTGGCGCGCAGATCGGGCCACCATCGGTGCGGTGGCGGGCTGACCAAGTCGGTGAAGCGGCCGATCCTGACCGTGACCAGGCACCCCAGCACACCCAGGCCGGCGACCGTGAAGCAGGCGATCAGATCCCATCGTGGCAGGGGCGCGTGGTAGGCGGTCAACACGCGCGCCAAAGCGATGAGCACGCCGGACCCTGCCAACACCAGCCAGGCGGAAGCTATCCTGTGGCTGAAGATCATCTGGACTCTTCCTCAACCGTGCGAGCCTTGGACTGGGGCTGCGGCGGGGTTGGTTCGTTGCTGGGCAAGAACTCGCTTTTCATCTCGTTGGCTCACGCGCCACCGGCGGTG
>KI547043.1:43612-44935 GCA_000497405.1 Streptomycetaceae bacterium MP113-05
CGATGCCCTCAACCAACATGTTGCCATTGCCCGTTCCGTTCGGGCTGACGGCGTGGGGGCCGAGTGAGGTCATGCCTCCTGCCCCGAGTACGCCCCGAGGGCGCTCCCGCGGGTCTGCTGGTGCGCGTAAGAGCAGTGCGGTCTGACGGGTGGGGCGGCGACGGGAATCAGAGGGGAAGCCGAGCCCGTACCGCCGACCGGGGAAGATCGACGAAGATGTCTCGTGGTACGGGCCCGGGTGCCCGTCCGGGATAATGGGCCGCGATGGCTTCCCTGACACATTCCCCCGCTCCGCTCGCCAGTCCGGCCAGCAGTGCCGACTACGCACCCTTCGCCCACCTGACCGCGCCCAACGCCGTCCTCTACCGCGCGGTGATGCGCACGTTCCTGGCCGCCAAGGAGCGGTTCGCGGTGCATCTGCGGCCGGAGGACGTGCACACCGGGATGGCGGCCGGTAGCCGGCCGACGGACCCGGAGGCGGTGGTGAAGGCGCTGGACGCCCTGGTCGGGTGGGGGAACCTGCGGGCCGACCCGGACACCGCGCGGGTGACGGCGGTGGAGGACTTCTACCGCAAGCGGTTCATCTACCAGCTCACCCGGGCCGGTGAGGCGACCGAGGCGGCGCTGGGCACGTACGACGAGGTGCTGGGGCGGCGCGGTGAGCTGCAGGCGGTCGCGCTGCACGACATCGTCACGCAGCTGCGGGCGCTGTTGGTGATCGCGGCGGAGGGGGAGCCCGACCCGGCGAAGGCGCACGTCGCGCTGTCGGTGCTCACGGCACGGTTCACCGACCTCGCGGACAACGCCCGCGCGTTCATGGGGTCGCTGCAGCGCACCATCGACCTGCACGACGTGGAGGTCGAGGCGTTCCTCGCCTACAAGGACCGGCTGATCCAGTACCTGGAGCGGTTCATCCAGGACCTCATCACCCTCGGCGGACGGATCGCGGCGCTCATCGGCGAACTGGAGGCGCAGGGGCGGGTCGGGCCGCTGCTGGAGCTGGCCGCCGTCCGGGAGGCCGCCGACGCCGCCCCCGAGGACGCCGCACAGGCCGAGGCGGCGGCGCGGGAGAGGTGGGCCGCGCGGTGGTCGGGGCTGGCGGAGTGGTTCGTGTCGGGGGAGGGGCGCGAGTCGCAGGCCAGGCTGCTGCGCGGGCGGGCCCTCAACTCCATCCCGCAGCTCCTCGCCGTCGTGCGGCAGTTGAACGAGCGCCGCGCCGGACGCTCCGACCGGTCGGCCGACTTCCGCGAGCTGGCGCGCTGGTTCGCCCACGCGCCGGACGACGACGCGCGGCACCGCCTGTGGCGGGGGGGGGTTGGCCCG
>KI547043.1:44945-45636 GCA_000497405.1 Streptomycetaceae bacterium MP113-05
GGGTGGCGTTCGGCCTGTACTCCTCCCGGCACCTCACCGTCGACGCCGACACCCTGGCCGAACGCACGGCCCGGCCGGAACCGGCCTCGACGCCGTGGGAGCGGGCGAGCCCGCTGCGGATCAGTCCGCAGCTGCGCCGTACCGGCAGCTACGAACGGCGCGGGAAACCCAACAGGGTGACCGACCGGAGCGAGGCCAGGCGCAGACTCGCCGACATCGCCGCCCGGCAGGCCGAGCAGGCGAGCGAGGCACGGGCGCTGCTCGCGACGGACGGCCCGGTCCGGCTGTCCCGCCTCGGGGAGCTGGACCCACGCGCCTTCGCCCTCTTCCTGGGGCTGCTGGGGGACGCCCTCGCCACCTGGCGGCCAGACATGACGAGCACCACCGCCACCAGCGGGGACGGCTCGATGGAGATCCGGTTGACCGCGCTCGACGACGGCAACACGGCCGAGGTGCGCACACCGCACGGGCTCTTCCGCGGGCCGGACCACCTGGTCGACATCACCGTGCTCGCGGGGAACGAGGGCGGCGCGGCCGACGGCGACGGGGACAGGAGTGAGGGGCCGGTTCTCCGTGCCCCCGCCGCGCAGGCGGAAGGTGCGGATCGCCCGGACGGGCCCGCGGCCGGGCCGGCGCCGGATCCCGTGCGGCAGGAGCCTCCGGACGCGAGCCCCGCGCCCGCCGGGACCGG
>KI547043.1:45646-48176 GCA_000497405.1 Streptomycetaceae bacterium MP113-05
CCGGGAGCCGGCTCCGGTCCGGTCCGGTGTCCCGCCCGCGAGGACGGCCGTCCCGCCCCAGGGCGGCTCGCCGTCACCCCTCCCCGCGGCAGGGGGCCGCGGGGACGCCCCGGCCACCCCCGACACCCAGGGGGCACGATGACCGGGCGTCTTACCGAAGTCCTGGACGGCCAGCGTGAAGCCGACCTGCAGCGGGCCGCGCGCGCCCTGCTGAAGGAACCGCTGCTCACCGCCGACGGGCCGCACGCCGACGCGTTCCGGCTGGTCCGGCGGCACGCCGCCGCACTGCGGGAGTGGTTCGAGCGCAACGCCGGCTGGGCCCTGCGCACGGACGCCGACACCGCCCGGCTGCGCAAGACGCCCGGCGTCCTCACCGACAGCACGCACCCGGCACGTGAAGTGGGCCGTGCCGCCCTGCCGTTCACCCGGCGCCGCTACGTCCTGCTGTGCCTGACGCTGGCCGCGCTGGAACGCGGCGAGTCACAGGTGGCGCTCGGGCGGCTCGCCGAACAGGTCGTGCTGGCCGCCGCCGACCCCGAACTCGCCGACGCCGGCATCACCTTCACCCTCGAGCGTCGCGACGAACGCCTCGACCTCGCCGCCGTCGTACGTCTCCTGCTGCGCTTCGGCGTGCTGCGCCGGGTGGCCGGCGACGAGGAGGCGTACGTCAGCGGGTCCGGCGACGTGCTGTACGACGTCCGGCGGCGGGTGCTGGCCGGCATGCCGGCCACCCTGCGCGGGCCGTCCCTGGTCGAGTCGCGGGAGGCGGAGGCGCGGCTGGCGGAGATGACCGCGCAGAGCGCCCTGGACAGCGACGAACTGCGGTTCCGCACGATCCGCTGGAAGCTGACCCGCCTTCTCCTTGACGAGCCGGTGCTCTACTACGACGACCTGGCCGACGACGAACTCGCCTACCTCACCCGCCAGCGCGGGTTCCTCACCGCACGCATCGGCGAACTGACCGGCCTGGTCGCCGAAGTGCGTGCGGAGGGCATCGCCATGGTCGACCCGCTGGACGACCTCACCGACGTACGGATGCCCGAACAGGGCACGCACGGGCACATCACCCTGCTCCTCGCGGGCCACCTGGCACAGGCCGGGCGGCCCGTCGAGGCGGCGGAACTCGCCTCCCGGGTGAGGGAACTGGCCGCCGAACACGGCAGTTTCTGGTCCAAGTCGGCCAGAGAACCGGGAGCCGAACCCGAACTCGTCGCACAGGCACTGGCGAAACTGGTGGCGCTGGGACTCGTCGAGCGCACGGAGCGGGGCGTCGTCCCCCGGCCGGCCCTCGCCCGGTACGCGGTCGGCGAGCCCGTGGTCCGGGAGGCGAAAGCAGCCCCCGGCCGCAGCTCCGCCCGCCGCGCAGCCCGCCGCACCGCCGCACCGCTCGGCACGACACAGAAGGACGAAGCGTGAACAGCGCCCCGGCCCCCGGCCTCACCACCCTCCCCGAGCCCGCGCCCGGCCGGTGGCGGCCGCTGCGCCTCGGGCTCGTCGACCTGTTCCACTACGACACCGAGGAGTTCCACTTCCGTGACGGCCGGCTGCTGCTGCGCGGCAACAACGGCACCGGCAAGTCGAAGGTCCTCGCCCTCACCCTCCCCTTCCTGCTGGACGGCGACCTCTCCGCGCGCCGGGTCGAACCCGACGGCGACCCCGGCAAGCGGATGGAGTGGAACCTGCTCCTCGGCGGCGCGCACCCGCACCCGGAACGGCTCGGCTACACCTGGATCGAGTTCGGGCGGCTCGACGACACCACCGGCGAGCCGCACTTCCGCACGCTGCTGTGCGGACTGAAGGCCGTCGCCGGACGCGGCATCGCCCGGCACTGGTTCGCCGTCACCGACCAGCGCGTCGGCGCCGGCCTCGACCTGCTCGACGCCACCCGCACCGCCCTGTCCCGGGACCGTCTCGCGGAGGCGATCGGCACCCACGGCATGGTGTACGACACGGCGAAGACATACCGCAGAGCGGTCGACGAGGCGCTCTTCGGACTGGGCGAACGCCGCTACGGCGCCCTGGTCGATCTCCTCATCCAGCTGCGTCAGCCGCAGCTGTCCAAGCGGCCCAACGAGGCGGCCCTCTCCAAGGCGCTGACCGAGGCGCTGCCGCCGATGGACCAGGCGGTGGTCGCCGACGCCGCCGAGGCGTTCAGGTCGCTGGACGAGGAGAAGGAGGAACTGCGGGCGGCCCGCGAGGCGGAACAGGCGTCCTCGGGATTCCTCGACCACTACCGCCGCTACGCCCGCATCGCCTCCCGGCGCAGGGCCCGCCTCCCCCGCGCCGAGCATGCCCGCTACGAAAGCCTCCAGCGCGAACTCCTCAAGGCCCAGGGCGACCGCGAACAGGCCCTCGCCGACCGCGAGGAGGCCAAGGAGCAGGCCGCCGCACTCGACGAGCGCGCCGCAAGGCTCACCGCTCAGGACGCCGCGCTGCGTACCGGGCCCGAGATGCGCGACGCCCGCGCGCTCGAACAGGCCGCGGCCGACGCCACCCGCACGGCCGGCGACCGCACGCGCGCCGAAGCGGA
>KI547043.1:48186-49000 GCA_000497405.1 Streptomycetaceae bacterium MP113-05
CACGCTCACGGCCCGGCTGGCCGACCAGGCAGCCGAACTGACCCACCGGGACACCGGCCTCGCCGAGCGGCAGCGCCTCGCGGCAGAGGAACTGACGACCCTCGAAACCGGCGGCGGGCGCGCCCCGGCACCCCCGCACACCCGCTCACCCGAAGCGCGCGGCCCAGGCAGCGTCGGCGCACCGCTGTGGCGGCTCGTCGACTTCCGCCCCCATGTCACGGAGGAGGAACGGGCCGGGCTGGAAGCCGCGCTGGAGGCGTCGGGACTCCTCGACGCCTGGGTCCGCCCGGACGGTTCCGCGCTGGCCGCGGACAGCCACGACGTCCTCCTCGCCCCCGCTGCACCGGTCGGCACTCCGCACACGGCCGCTCTCGACCGGATGCTGTGCCCGGCCGTCGACCCCGCGGACGAAGGCGCCGCAGCGGTGGGCGCACGCACGGTCGAGCGGCTGCTCGCCGGGATCGGGCTGGCGGCAGGAGAAGGCGAGACCACCGGAGACTCCGCGGCGCACGCGACGCTCCACGCCACCTCCGCCGACGCCACGTGGGTCTCCCCGGACGGGCGTTTCCGCGTCGGCGCGCTGACCGGCAGCTGGGCGAAGGACGGCGCCCAGTACGTGGGTGAGGGCGCACGGGAACAGGCGCGTCGCACCCGCATGAGCGAACTGCGCACCGTACTGGCCTCCCTGGAGACGGAGCGCAAGCAACTGGCCCAGGACCTGCACACGGTGGCGGCGCGCCGCTCGCTGCTGGACGAGGAACTCGCCGCCGTGCCGGGGGACGACGACCTGCGCCACGCCCACGCCCGCGTCACC
>KI547043.1:49507-51284 GCA_000497405.1 Streptomycetaceae bacterium MP113-05
GCTGCTCGCCGCCCTGTGGCCGGCCCTGCGGGAGCACACGGAAGCCGAACACACGGTGGAGGGCGAGCGGGTGGAGACCGCCCGCGCCGAGGCGCTCGTCACCGAACTCGCCGAGCGAGCTGCCGAAGCAGCCCGGCTCGCCGCCGCCGCGGACGAACACCACGCCACCCTGGGCTCCACCGTCGGAGCCGCCGTCGCCGAACTCCAGCAGCGACTCGCCGAGACGGCGGCCCAGCTGCGCGGCTGCCAGGACGCGCAGCGGCGCGCACAGCAGGAGATCAGCGACGCGACCGGCCGCTGCGGTCACGCCGAGGGACGCATCGAACGGCTCGGCGACGACATCGGCGAGACGACCGCCGCCCGCGAACGTGCCGTCGCCGGGCTGCAACGGTTCACCGCCACGGGGCTGCTGGCCGTCGCTCTCCCCGACACCGAGGTACCCGGCACCGACGCAGGCGCCTGGGCGGCCACCCCGGCGGTCAACCTGGCCCGCGCCGTCGAGTCCCGGCTGTCCGACGTCGACGACTCGGACGCGGCCTGGGAACGGGTGCAGAAACGCCTGAGCGAGGAGTTCGGCAGACTGCAGGACGCGCTGTCCCGGCACGGACACACCGCGACCGCCCGTCCGAGCGAGGACGGCATGCGGGTCGACATCGTCTACCAGGGCCGCGAGCGGGCCGTTCCCGAGCTCGCCGAGGCCCTGGCCTCCGAGGTCGCCGAACTCACCCGCATCCTGTCCGCGCACGAACGCGAGATCCTGGAGACCCACCTGATTACCGAGGTCGCCGGCACCCTCCAGGAACTCATCGGCGCAGCCGAGCGTCAGGTCCGGGCCATGAACACCGAACTCGAGGAACGCCCGACCTCGACGGGCATGACACTGCGCCTGGTGTGGCGGGCGTCCCGCCGCGCACCGCAGGGGCTGGCGCAGGCCCGGGAGCGGCTGCGCCAGTCCGCCGACGCCTGGTCGCCGCAGGACCGGGCCGCGGTCGGCGCGTTCCTCCAGGAACAGATCGCGCGCCGCCAGGCCGACGACAGCACCGGCAGCTGGCTCGAGGACCTCACCGCCGCACTCGACTACCGGTCCTGGCACGAGTTCGGCGTCGAACGCCACCAGCACGGCAAGTGGGTACCGGCCACCGGGCCCGCCTCGGGCGGCGAACGCGTCCTCGCGGTGTCGGTGCCTCTCTTCGCCGCGGCGTCCTCCCACTACGCGAGCGCCGGCGGCGCGCACGCCCCCCGCCTGGTCACCCTGGACGAGGCGTTCGCCGGTGTGGACGACGACTCGCGCGCCAAGTGCCTCGGCCTGCTGCACGCCTTCGACCTCGACGTCGTCATGACCAGCGAACGCGAATGGGCCTGCTACCCGCAGGTCCCCGGCATCGCCATCGCGCAGCTGTCGCGCGTCGACGACATCGACGCCGTCCTGGTCACCCGGTGGGAGTGGGACGGCAGCGAGCGGCGGCGCGGCACGGAACCCGGGCCGGATTCCCTCCCGGTTCCCCCGCCGGGCGACGCCGGGGAACCGGCGGTCCCGTGAACGTGAACCCCCGGATTCCGCCCTCAAGGGCTGCAGGGGCTGCAGCGGTCGACGCCGGGCGCCTCGCCCGGCTGCTCGGCGACCCCGGGCTCGCCTGGCTCGTCGAGCGCGCCCGCCGGCGCATGGCGGACGCCCGTCCGCTCACCGGCACGGTCACCCTCGCCGACCCTGACGAGACACAGCGTCGCGCCGCCGAGCGGCTGCTGGGGCGCGCACCGCGGGCCGGCGGGGCGCTGA
>KI547043.1:51400-56329 GCA_000497405.1 Streptomycetaceae bacterium MP113-05
ACTCGACGCCGTGGACGCGATCCTCCGCCGCTCCGGCGTCAGCCCGGAGGGCCTGGCCGCCGCGGTGGTGGCTCTCACCGGCGCAGTCCCCCTGCGTGCGGAGGTACGGGACGCACAGGACCGGGCGTGGGAGACCGCCTACCACCCCCTGGACACGCTGGACGCCGAACTGGGCGACTGGGCCGTGCGGGTCCGCAAGGACGGCCTCGTCAGACGACTCGCATCCACACCGGCCGCCGCCGGGCCCCTGGTGGACGCCGCCGTGCGGGTCCTGTGCGCGCTGCCCGTCACGCCTCCCACGTCACGCGCCACGTTCGCCGCACGACACCTATCCCACGCCCACGCCCTGGACGAGGGGACGCCGCTCGCCGCCCTCGTCCTCTCCGGAATCCGCGCTCTCACGACCTTCCCCGACGGCACCGGCGCCGAGTGGCGGAGAGCCGCCTGGGCGTCGGCCGGACTGCTGAAGGACGACGTGTCCTCGACCGTCCTCTGCCTCAACCTGCGCGGCACCCCGGCTCTCGACTGGATGGCCGACGTGGGTGAACCCGCCGTGCTGACACTGCGCGCGCTCACCCGCGGCCCGTCGGCGTCCGTCGTGCCGGCAGGGCGGACCGTCCACGTGTGTGAGAACCCGGCGGTGCTGTCTGCCGCCGCCGATCGCTTCGGCCGGGCCTGCCCACCCCTGGTGTGCCTCCAGGGGCAGCCCTCCGCTGCCGCGCTCACCCTGCTGCGTGCGCTGTCGGCGCAGGGAGCGGAGCTCCGTTACCACGGCGACTTTGACTGGGGCGGCGTACGCATCGCCACCGCGCTGCGCCGGAGCGTGCCGTGGCACCCGTGGCGCTACACGGCCACCCACTACCGGGTCGCAGTGGCCGGAGTGGCCGAGCCCCGAGAGCTGTCGGGGACCCCTACCGCCACACCGTGGGATCCGGCGCTGGCCGAAGCGTTCGCCGAGCACCGCATCCGGGTGGAGGAGGAGATGGTGCTCGACGATCTGCTGTCCGACCTGGCAGGAGTGCCCGCCTGAGACGCCGCCCGCGCTGGGCAGGCGCCGTCCGACGGACCTCCATCAGCGTGGTACATGGGTTAGTATTGGTACATGTCGATGAAGCGCACCAATGTGTACGCCGATCCTGAGGACCTCGCCCTCATCAAGGAGGCGGCGAAGCGGCGCGGGATCAGCGAGGCCGAGATCATCCGTCAGGGGATCCACCTGGCGGCCATGGCCAACCGTGTCTGGGACGAGCCGCTCTTCACCCGCACGTTCGAGGGGACGGGACGCACCCCCACGAAGGGCGACGTACGCGACGCGGTCGCCGACGCCGTGGGCCGCGAGACCGGCACTGGAACCGGCACCGCTGCGTGATCATCGTCATCGCCGACACGTCCGGCCTCCTGGCGGCGCTCGACTCCGCCCACCTCGACCACCGGGCGTCGAACGAAGCGATCATGGCGGCGGGCCTGCTGGTGATGTCTCCCCTGCTGCTCGCCGAGATCGACCACGTCGCCACTCGTGAGCTCGGCCGCGAGGCGGCGCTCAGCGCGGTCGACGACATCCGGCAGTGGATGCGCCGTGGCCGTATCGCCGTCCCCGAGATCACCGAGGATCACCTGAGGGTCGCCCAGTCCGTACGTGCCCGCTACCGCGACCTCGACCTGGATCTCGCGGATGCGGTGAACGTGGCGCTCGCCGCCGACTACGACACCGACGCCGTGCTCACTCTCGACCGTCGCGACTTCCGCGCCGTGCGCCCGCTGGGCCGCCACAAGGCGTTCCGGGTGCTGCCCGACGACCTTCCGCTTTGAAGGTCGTCCGGAGCGGCGTACGCCGACGCGGTGTCTGCGTACGCCGCCCCGGATGGGGAGACGGCTACTTCGCCTCGCGGTCGAACAGGGACCTGGACCAGAGGTAGCCGAGGACGGTCAGTGCCAGGCACCAGGTGACGGCCAACCACCCGTTGCGGCCGATCTCGCTGCCCAGGAGCAGCCCGCGCAGGGTCTCGATGGCCGGGGTGAACGGCTGGTACTCGGCAATCGGCTGGAACCAGCCCGGCATCGACCCGACCGGCACGAAAGCGCTGGAGATGAGCGGGAGGAAGATCAGCGGCATCGCGTTGTTGCTCGCCGCCTCGGCGTTCGGGCTGACCATGCCCATCCCGACGGCGATCCAGGTGAGCGCCAGGGCGAACAGTGTGACCAGCCCGAGGGCCGCGACCCACTCCAGCACCGTGGCGTCCGTGGAGCGGAAGCCGATGGTCACGGCGACGGCACCGACGAGCACCACGCTCACGACGGACTGCAGCACGCTGCCGGCGACATGGCCGATGATCACCGAGCCGCGGTGGATCGGCATGGCGCGGAAACGGGCGACGATGCCCTCGGTCATGTCGCCTGCGACGGACACCGCGGTGCCGATCGTGGTGCTGCCGACGGTCATCAGCAGGAGCCCCGGCACGAGGTAGGCGATGTACGCGGAGCGGTCCGCGCCGCCCCCGCCGATGCCCGCGCTCATCACGTCGCCGAAGAGGTAGACGAAGAGCAGCAGCAGCACGATCGGCGTGAGCAGCAGGTTCAGGGTGAGCGACGGGTAGCGCCGCGCGTGCAGCAGGTTCCGCCGCAGCATCGTGGACGAGTCGCGTACGGCGAGGGAGAGAGAGCTCATCGGGCGGTCTCCTCGGACTGGTGGGGAAGGGCGCGCCGGCTTGGCGCGGCGGGGCCGGTCAGGGCGAAGAACACGTCGTCGAGGTCGGGGGTGTGCACGGTCAGCTCGTCCGCCTCGATGCCGGCCGTGTCCAACCGGTCGAGAAGGGCGCGCAGTTCGCGCTGGCTGCCGTCGCTGGGGATGTGCAGCGAGAGTGCCTCGTCGTCCGAGGGGACGTCTCGCAGTGCCAGGGCGGCGCTCCGGTACGTGGACGGGTCGGCGAAGCGGAGCCGGATGTGCCCGCCGGGAACGCGGCGCTTCAGCTCGTCCGCGCTTCCCTCGGCGACGATCCTGCCGTCGTTCAGGACCGCGATACGGTCGGCGAGTTCGTCGGCCTCCTCCAGATACTGCGTGGTGAGGAAGACCGTGACGCCGCCCGAGACCAGCTCGCGGATGATCTGCCACATGGTGTGGCGGCTGCGCGGGTCGAGGCCGGTGGTCGGTTCGTCGAGGAAGATGATCCGCGGGTCGCCGACGAGGGTCATGGCGATGTCGAGGCGGCGTTTCATGCCGCCCGAGTAGCTCTGGGCGGGTTTGCGGGCGGCGTCGACGAGGTCGAACCGTTCGAGCAGCTCGGCGGTGACCCGCCGTCCCTCGCCCTTGGAGAGGTGGTGCAGGTCCGCCATCAGGAGCATGTTCTCCTCGCCGGTGATCAGTCCGTCGACGGCGGAGAACTGTCCGGTGACGCCGATCGCGGCCCGCACTCCGTCAGGCGACGTGGCGACATCGTGACCCGCGACCTGGGCCTGGCCTCCGTCGGCGGCGACGAGCGTGGAGAGGATCTTCACGGTCGTGGTCTTACCGGCGCCGTTCGGTCCGAGCAGTGCGAACACGGACCCGGCCGGGATGCGCAGATCGATGCCGTCGAGGACCTTCTTGTCCCCGTAGGACTTGCGCAGACCGACGGCGGAGACGGCGGCGGGCGACGCGCGGTCGGCCCTCGGACTGGATGTGGGCATGACAGATGAACCCATGGAGTTCTCCCGTTCGAAGGATGAAAGGGCCGGGGCGTTGGCGTTGGCGGGGCCGGTGCTCAGGTCCGGGCGCGGCGCACGTCGATGTTGCCCCAACGGGTGCGGGCGTGGATCTTGACGGTGTTCTCGGTCTCCTCCGGGGCTTCGGAGTCGGCGAGGGTGTTGCGCACCTGTCCGCGCTCGGACCTGACGTCGAGCCAGGCGGCGGTGCCCTCACGGATGCCGACCTCGATGCCTCCGTAGGAGTTCTCCAGCGAGACGGTGCCGCAGGCGACTTCGGCGACGCGCAGCGTGCCGTGGGCGACCGTCGCGGTCACCGAGCCTTCGGCTCGCGCGATGTCGATGTCGCCGTGTGCGCCGCGCACCCGAAGGTCGCCGATCGCGGCGCCGACGGTCGTGGTGCCGTGTGAGTTCTTCAGTACGGCGGGGCCGTCGAGGGTGCCGAGCCGCAGA
This sequence comes from Streptomycetaceae bacterium MP113-05, assembly GCA_000497405.1. Classification (GTDB taxonomy): domain Bacteria; phylum Actinomycetota; class Actinomycetes; order Streptomycetales; family Streptomycetaceae; genus Streptomyces. The sequence continues at coordinate 55,532 of KI547043.1, forward strand.
CCACCGAAGCTGGTGGCGATCTCGGCCGTGCCCACGACCCGGTCGACGGTGATCGACCCGTGCGACGCTCTCAGCTGCAGCGGGCCGCTCGTGTCGAGGCGGACGTCACCCGACGAGGTCCTCACGTCGACCTCGCCCAGCCGGCCCTCGCCGAGGACCTGGGTCCAGGAGCCGGTCACCTCGACGCGTGAGTCCATGGGCAGTTCGACCGCCACGTCGACGGCCCCGCTGGGGCCGATCATGCGCCGCTCCTTCGTCCTGACGGTGAGTACCCCGCTCGCGTACCTGACCTCGGTCTGCTCGGCGGCCCGTACGTCCTTGTCCCGCTTCGGGTTGTGCGGCCGTACTTCGACGACCGTGTCGACGCGGTCGCCCGCGGTGATCCGGAGGGAGCCGGCGCCCACGTGGACGGTGGCCGAGATGGGTTCGGGAGTGTCGAAAGAAGGCATAGCTGTCCCGTCCTCAGGGGTTTCCACGACGTCCTCGCTGGTGGGACGTGGTGTGGGTGAAGTGGTGTGGGTGAAGTGGAGTGGGCGGGGGCGCGGTCAGCGCACCCAGCCCGTGAAGTTCTGTCCGAGGGTGCGGGCCCGCTCCGGCGCGCGCGGCCGGGTGCCGCCCTCGACCGCGGACGACACGGCCCGGACCAGCCACGCGTTGACCGACAGGCCCTCGTGTGCTGCGGCCTCCTCGGCGCGGGTCTTGAGGTGGGTCGGCAGACGCAGGTTGACGCGGGCGGTGCCGCCCTCGTCGCCGTCGGCCCGTGCCGGGGCCGTGAACGGCTCGGGTGCGGCGGGCTCA
>KI547043.1:56339-59804 GCA_000497405.1 Streptomycetaceae bacterium MP113-05
GGCCACCGCGAGCTCGCGGTGGAGGGTTTCGACATACGGCGTGAGGTCCATTGCGCCATCATGGCACCACTATGGCGCCATGCGCAAGTGTGAGTGGCGCCATAGTGGTTTCCAGTGGCGCCAAACGGGGGGTGAAGTGCGTGAGAGGGTCGCTGAACTGTAAGAACGTGACGGGAGTGACGTGGGTGACCGTGGCGCCATGCGTGTCTGACTGGCTCTGTGGGGCGACGACTGGCATCGCGTCGACTCGCACCTGGTGCCACCTGGTGCCAAGTGGTGGCGCCGGCCCTCGTCGCCGATGACGACTCCGACGGCGGAGACAAGCGTCGTGAGCGTGCTGGGTCGCGGCCGCCTGCGGTCGCGTTCGCTCTCCCGTCGCGGCGTGAACGGCCGAGGGGAAGCAGTCGTGGCGGGAAATGTTCGTTGATCGGACGTCCTGAAACGTGTGAGGTGCAACGAGTCTCCGTGCGGGGCAGTTTCGGGTGACGGCCCCGCCCGGGGCCGGGCCCCGCCGAAGCTGCCGACCGATCGGCGCCGTATTCCGAGGAGACCGTCATGTCCCTGCCCGCACGCCTCGTCCTCGACCCTGACGGTGCCGACCGGCACACGGAGCACCGCGTGCTGAACGACGGCGGTTCGGCCACGCGCGTCGACGTCCTGGGGGTCCCCGCCTGGGCCGTCAGCGATCCCGCGTTACTCAGGCGCCTGCTGACCAGCCCCGACGTCTCGAAGGACGCCCGGGCCCACTGGCCGGAGTTCGCCGACGCGGTGCAGACCTGGCCGCTCGCGCTCTGGGTCGCCGTGCGGAACATGTTCACCGCCTACGGCGCCGAGCACCGCCGGCTCCGGCGTCTGGTCGCACCGGCCTTCAGTTCCCGGCGCATCGCCGCGCTGGCACCCTACGTCCGCGCCACGGTCACCGCGCTGATCGACGACCTCGCCGCCCTGCCCCCGGGGCAGGCAGTGGACGTGCGCGAGCGCCTCGCCTATCCGCTGCCCATCGCCGTCATCGGCCACTTGATGGGAGTGCCCGAGGACCGGCGCAACGACTTCCGGGCCGTGGTCGACGGGGTTTTCGACACCACCCTCGACGCCGAGGCGGCAGCGGAGAACGCCGTGCGGCTGTACGCCACCATGGACCGGCTCATCGCGGCCAAGCGGGCCGCCCCCGGCGAGGACATGATCTCGCTGCTCCTCGCCACGCGGGAGGAGGACGGCGCGCGGCTGTCCGACGAGGAGTTGCGCGACACCCTGCTGCTCATGATCAGCGCAGGGTACGAGACCACCGTGAACGTCATCGACCAGGCGGTCTTCGCCCTGCTCACCGTTCCCGGCCAGCTCGAGGAGGTCCGAGCGGGGCGGGTTGAGTGGAACGACGTCCTGGAGGAGACCCTGCGGCACGAGCCGGCGGTCAAGCACCTTCCGCTGCGCTATGCGGTCGACGACATCCCTCTGCCCGACGGGCGCACCATCGCCCGGGGCGAGGCGATCCTCGCCTCCTACGCCGCAGCCAACCGCCACCCCGACTGGCACGGTGACGACGCCGACGTCTTCGACGTCAACCGGACGGTGAAGGAACATCTCGCCTTCGGGCACGGCGTCCACTTCTGCCTCGGCGCCCCCCTGGCCCGGATGGAGGTCACCCTCGTCCTCCAGCAGCTGTTCGACCGCTTCCCCGGCATGGAACTGGCCGTCGCGCCGGAGGACCTCAAGCCCGTCCCCTCCCTGATCAGCAACGGTCACCAGAGCCTGCCCGTGCGTCTCCGTCCCGTCGCCTGACGGGACGGAGACGCACCGCTGCCGGACGCGTGTTCGTAATGGCGCGCTTATCCTGAAATGGAAGGATCTGGAATATCACCGCGCGTGAGTCGAGGGAACCGCGTATGGACTCCGAGGCCGAGTACGAGGACGAGAACGCACCCGACCAGTCCGGACCTGAGCAGTCCGAACCCGAACCGGGGGAGCGAGGGGGCGTGGAGCGACGGGTCCAGGGATCCGGCGAGGAACCGGACGTCCTGCTGGACGTTCCCCAGCTGTCGGTGGACGAGATCAGTCTCGAGGTCGAGGACCTGAAGGCACGGGTGGCGTTGCGGGCGGAGGTACTCGATCTGCTCAAACTGAGTGTCGGGGCCGACGTGGAGCTGGGGCGCGTGCACCTGGACATCAAGGGTGTGGAGGCGCAGGCCCTGCTCAAGGTCCGGCTGGACAACGTCGCCGAGATCGTCAACAGGGTGCTCACGACGATCGACAGGAACCCGCAGATCCTGGAGCAGGTCACGTCCGGAGTGGGATCCGCGGCTCGCGAGCTGGGCGGCGGTGCGCGCGAAGCGGTCGGCGAGATCGGCCGCGGTGCCGGGGAAGCGGTCGAGGACGTGGGGGAGGGCGCGGGGCAAGCCGTCGAGGATGTGGGGGAGGGTGCCGGTGAAGCTGTGGAGGACGTCGGGAGCGGTGCGGGAGGCGCCGTGCGAGACGTCGGGGAGGGCACGGGCAAGGCGGTCGAGGACGTCGGGGAAGGCGTGGAGGACGTGGGGGAAGGCGCGGGACAAGCCGTGCAGGACGTGGGGGAAGGTGCCGGTGAGGCCGCCGAGGACGTGGGCGAGGGCGCGGGGGAAGCCGCCGAGGAAACCGGGCGGAGTACCGGCAAGGCGGTCGGTGCAGCCGGGAGCACCGCCGGTCGTACGGCTGACAAGGCTGCCCGTGAGGCCCCCCGGAAGGCGCGCAGGACCGCCGGGGCCGCACGGAAGAAGGCTGCGAAGCGTGGTGCCGCCCGTTCCGGTGAGGGCTCCGGGCGCAAGCGCGAACGCCCGCCGTGAAAGGGTCTGGACAGTGCACCCCACGACGACATCGTGTTCGCCTCTCGGGTCGATGCCGACCGGCTCCGTTTCCGCGACCGGCCCGAGACCGACGTCCGTTTCCGCGGCTCTGCCGGCCGCACCTCCGCGTCCCGCAGCGAGCGCCGCAACCTCCCGGACCGGGTCACCGGGGCGGGTGAACACCGCGACGTCCGTGTCGACTATCTGCTGACCAGCCGCCTCGACCCCTTGGCCGGCGCATAGCCCGCACGCCGCCCGCCGAAGCAGGCGGGCCACCTTCGCCCAGCGCCGCCGGAAGGGCGACCCCGAAGGGCGACGGTACCGCCACCCGGCGCCATCCGGGGTCCGTGTGGTGGGACCGCCGTGGCCCCCGCGGGTCCGGCATGCCACGATGCCTGCCGTGGATCTCTCATGGCTGATGATCGTCGCCGGAGCCCTCGTGGGCATCTCGGTGGGACTGACCGGGATGGGCGGCGGCGCCCTGATGACACCGATCATGGTGCTCGTCTTCGGCGTCAACCCCACCGCGGCCGTCGGCAGCGACCTGGCGGCCTCGGTGGCGATGAAACCCGTCGGCGCCTACGTGCACCACAAGGCCGGCACGGTGCGCTGGGACATCGTGAAGTGGCTGGGGGCCCCCCCCGCACCCCCC
>KI547043.1:60034-70682 GCA_000497405.1 Streptomycetaceae bacterium MP113-05
AGGGTTCGCCGGGGCCTGGCTCATCAGCCTCTTCGGTCACGGCAAGGAGGTGCAGCACCGGCTGGAGCTGGCCATCGGCGCCGCGCTGCTGCTGGCACTCGCCGGGATGGTGGCGCGCAGCATGCTCACCCGCCGCCGCAACGCCCTCCCGTCCACCGAACCGACCCGTCTGCAGCCCGTGCCCACGCTGATCGTCGGGCTGATCGGCGGCCTCGTCGTCGGTGTCACGTCCGTCGGCTCCGGCTCGCTGATCATCGTCATGCTCATGCTCACGCATCCGCGCCTGCGCGCCCAGGAGCTGGTCGGCACCGACCTGGTGCAGGCGATCCCGCTGGTCGCCTCGGCCGCCATCGGGCACCTGCTCTTCGGTGACGCGCAGGTCGCGCTGGTGGGCACGGTGCTGCTGGGCGCGATCCCCGGCATCTACCTCGGCGCCAAGCTGGCCACTCGCGCCCGCGACGACGTGCTGACCTGGATCCTCGCCACCCTCCTCCTCGGTTCGGCCCTCTCCCTGTGGGGCCTGCCGGGCGCGGTCATCCTGATCGCCTGCCTCGCCCTTGTGACCTTCGCGTCCGTACGCATGTTCCTGCGCCCGGCCCTCCGACGCCGTCGTGAGGCGGAGCGCCCCGACGGGTCCGGGGAGCCGGAGCCGACGGAGCCCACCTCCCGCCACTGAGACGACCGGAGCGGAAGCACATGACGACAGCCGCCGCATACCAGGCAGCCGAAGGAGGTCCGCTCGACGCCGACCGTGCCTTCTACGACCGGATCTCCGGCAGCGTCGAGGGCAGCGAACCCGTCGAGCGGTTCACCGTCCCGGTTCGCTCGGGCCGTGCCTGGGAGGTCCCGGCGGGACATCTGTGCCGCCTCGTGACCGTCGACGGGCCGCAGGTCGGCGACCTCAACGTGTGGAACCTGCGCGATCCCCGGGAGCGCCTGTGGGCCGCACGCACGCGCCAGCTCCAGCGTGCCCACGTCAGCACCTACGACCGGCTCTGGTCCAACCTGCCCTTCCTGCGTCCGCTGCTCACGATCACCGGTGACACTCTCGCCGGCTACGGCACGGACGCCGACGGCGGGCGCGTCCACGACCTGCTGGGCACCCGCTGCGATCCGTACGTCAACCGGATGCTGACCGGTGAGGACTTCGACTTCCACTGCCACTCGAACCTCGTGCGGGCCGTGCTGCCGTACGGGCTGACGGAATTCGACGTGCACGACGTGCTGAACGTCTTCCAGTGCACCGGGCTGAACGAAGACGACCAGTACTTCATGAAGGACTGCCCGGCCCGCCCCGGGGACCACTTCGAGTTCTTCGCCGAACTCGATCTGCTGTGCGCGCTGTCCACCTGCCCCGGCGGTGACCTGTCCGTGCCCATGTGGGGACCGGACGCCCGCGACCCCGTCGACGTCTGCCACCCGATCGGCGTAGAGGTCTACCGCGTCGACCCGGATCTGCTCTCCGGCTGGGCCCCGCCGCAACGCGCCGCGTACCGCAACCTGCACGGCATGACCCGGCCCACGTGGGGCGACGCGTAGGTCCTGCGCGCGGCCGTCACGCCCGCTGACTGCCGTACGCCCGCCTCAGACCGGTTTGCGCCATACGGACACGTGCTTCGTGGAGTCCTGGGTGAACGGTGTCCCGTCCCAGTCCGCGACCCGCCGCTCCAGTTCGAGTCCGGCGATCCGTGCCATGAGGTCGAGCTCCGCGGGCCAGGCGTACCGGTGGCGGGAAGCGTCGCGACGGTAGCGACCGTCGCCGCCGTCGCGGGTGAAATGGTGCGAGACGAGAATCTGCTCGACCAGGTCGAAGGTGTCGAAGCCGACGTGCTGTTGGGAGACGTCGAACGGAACCGCGACCTGGCCGGGCGGCAGACATCGCAGCGGTGGCACGCCCAGCTCGATGACGAACCGGCCACCGGGCCCCAGGTGACGGGCCGCGTTGCGGAAGCACTCGACCTGCTCATCCTGCGTGAGCAGGTTCGAGATGGTGTTGTAGACGAGGTAGACCAGGGCGAACTCGCCGGGGACGACGGTGGTGGCCATGTCCCCGATAGTGACCGGGAGCCTGTCCTCGTCGATCTTGCGCCGCAGGACCGCAGCCATGTGCTCGGACAGCTCGACGCCCGCTACCGGCACTCCGCGTTCCCGGAGCGGGACGCCCACGCGTCCCGTTCCGACGGCGAACTCCAGCGCCCTGCCCTGACCGGCGAGCTCGGCGAGGAAGTCGAGAGTCGGTCCGAGAACGGCGACCGAGGACGTCTCGGCCTCCTCGGCGTCGTAGCGTTCGGCGTTCTCACGGGTCCACAGCTCACTGCTCGTCATGGGCAGCCACTCTGCCAGGCCCGGAGGGTTACCGTCGACGCATTTACCTTCCGCCTCCGGGGAGGCTCGGGGCGTGTGCGCCACCGGAGGGCTCCGGTGCCGGCAGGAAGCCGGTCGGCGCGAAGAGGCAGGTGGCTGTGTCGCCCGCTGCGCCCGAGGCCGCAGCCCAACGGGCCGAACGTCACCGCCGGTCGAGTGGCCGGCCCACGGCGCCGGGTCAGATGATGGGTTTGCCGTTGCGGCGGGCCTCGGCCCACTCGCGGTAGAACGCGCGGCTGATCACGAACAGGACGCCGGCCACGATGACGGGCCACATCAGGATGTACGCGCTCAGGGCGAGAGTGTTCACTGTGCCTCCTGGTTGCTCACTTGGTGCTTGCGGCGGGCTCGGATTCGCCGTCCTCGAGTCCCGTCTGCTGCGGGACGCCGGTCCTGTCGTCGGCGTCGGCGCTGCCGGCGGATGCCTGCTCCGCGGCGGCGCCGTCGTCGAAGTCACCGGTGCGCTGGGCGATGACGGCGAAGTCGAAGCCTTCCCGCTGACGCGCGGACATGGCCCAGCAGATGACGGTGCTCACGGAGTAGGCGACGAGGGAACCGCACAGTGTCGCGTACTCGTGCAGGGATCCGAGGGCGAACGGCGCGGAAACCAGCATCGCCAGACCACCGACGACCTTCGCCGCCCTGGTCCCCAGGAAGCCGAACACCATCAGGCCGAGGACGACGCCGATGCCGACGACCGACAGCACGTCCACTGCGATGCCCACGGCGCCGTAGGCGCCGTCCATGGGGATCCAGCTGAAGCGGACCGGCAGGAACACCCCGAGCGCCACGAGCACCGAGGTGGTGAACGCCGTGCCGGTGACCTTGTCCCAGTAGAAGCTGGCCAGCACCGGGAAGACGAGGGCGCCCCACAGTGCGCCGACGAACACCAGCAGGTCGAGGATGCTCAGTTGCAGGCTGGCGAAGGCGACGGCCGCCGCGGTCGCCACCACCATCGTGATGCGCCCGACGAGCAGCATCGTCCTCGGGTCGGCGTGCTCCTTGCCGGAGATGTTCTGGCCGTAGACGTCGGTCATCATGATCGAGGAGAGGGCCGAGAGGTCGGAGTCGGCCGTGGAGGACAGCGCGCCGATGATCATGATGAAGAACGCCGCCAGCAGCACAGGTGGCAGGTAGGTGGCGGCCATCCCGGGGATGATGTTGTTCAGGTTGCCGCCGGTCGGCTCGAAGCCCAGGTAGAGGGCGAGCACTCCGAGCATGCCGACGCCGATCACCATGGCGCCGTAGCCGATGGTCGCGGTGACGAAGGTCGGCTTGATCAGGCTCTCCTTCACCGCGAACAGCCGTTGCGCGATGGTCTGGTTGCCGATGGCGTACGCCAGCACCGCGGCGATGTAGGGGGCGCCCTGCTGCATGAACGCCTCGCTGGAGAAGAAGTTCCCCTGCTGCGGGGTCAGATTGCCCGCGCCCGTCTCGAACACCGCCGGGAAGCCGGCCGCGAAGAAGATGAACGGGACGAGGACGGCCACCGCGCCGAGCATCGCGAGGACCTGCACGAAGTCGGTCAGCACCGAGGCCCGGAAGCCGGACCACAGGGTGTAGAGCAGTACGCCCGAGGCCACGGCGAAGACGCCCTGGACGAAGTTGAACGGTGACAGCAGTGAGATCAGCACGCCGCCGGCGATGAAGTTCGACATGAGGCTGATGAGGCTGCCGACGACGTTGGACCCGGCGAGCATGAGTTGGCTGGAGCGCCCGTGCCGCACGTACATGACCTCGGCCAGCGTGTGCGCCTTCGGCGCGACGGCGCGGATGCGCTTGCCGAAGGGGTAGATGAAAAGGATCATCAGGGCGCCCCAGAGCCCGTAGTGGATGGGCCCCGATATGCCGTACATGTACCCGGAGGTAGCGGACGCGTACATCGAGGACGCCCAGATCCACGTCGCCGTCATGCTGGCGGCGGAGATGCCGAAGCCGATGTTGTTACCGGCGGTCATGTAGCCGTCGGCGTTCTCTTCCTTCTTGCCGATGCGGGTCGAGACCAGGAAGGTCCCTCCGTAGAAGAACACCAGCAGACCCACTACCACCACGGCGCTGAACTGAGCTGTTTCTATTCCGTCCACAGGCGCCACCTCCTTCGACTTGGTGGAGCCCGCGTCAGCCGCGGCTCCGGTGCCGACCGGTCGCCTGCGGACGCGTCCCGCGCGCTGTGGGCGGCAGGAAGAGGCTCCAGTCCCGGACGGCGGCGTCAGCGCCGGAGCCGGGGACGTTCACAAAAAAGGGCGGGCTCTTTGAGCCCGCAAACCTTCCGCACGTTAACAGCCTCCTCATGGCCGCGACGGTCGTGAGGTCGGCTCCGGGTCCGTGAGGTGCGCTCCTGCCTGGTTCGGTGCAATAACAGGTGATGCTTGCGTGTTCAACGATCGCTATGTCTGCCTTGTCGTGTCCGTGCTGCCCGTTTGCGCCCACTTCTTTACAAGTCGCAACTGCGACGCCCGAAGCTCTCGGTGCGTGGCGGAGATCACCCGCGACGATGCGTCCGGAGTCCCTGCCGAGCCTCGACGACCGCCTGCCCGACGCCGGTGCCCTGCTCATCGGCGTCGGGCAGAGGGGCCCCGCCCGTTCACGGGCGCAGCTACGACACGATGTCCTTGCGGGAGAAGTGGCGGAACGCGAGGGCGAAGAGGACCAGGGCGTAGGTGACGGAGACGGCGGCGCCCTTGAGCATGCCGCCCCATTCGAGGTCGGGTTGCAGCGCGTCGATCCACGCGAACTGCCAGTGCGCCGGGAGGAGCTGGCGCCAGGCGCCCAGCGCCTCGACGGCGTCCAGGACGTTGCCGAGGATCGTCAGCCCGACGGCGCCGCCGACGGCGCCCAGCGGGGCGTCGGTCCTCGTCGACAGCCAGAATGCCAGCCCCGCGGTGACCAGCTGGGAGACGAAGACGAACGCCACGATCACGCCGATGCGTCCCAGCGTCTCGCCTGCCGGGAGCGTGCCGCCTGCTGGTAGCTTCAGCGGCCCCCAACCGTAGGCGAGGCTGCCGGAGATCAGTCCCACCAGCGGCAGCAGGAGCATCGCCGCGGCGCTGAAGGCGAGTGCCACGGCGAGCTTGGACCACAGCAGCCGGGTGCGGGGCACGGGCGCGGCCAGCAGGTAGCGCAGGGATGACCAGCTCGCCTCGGAGGCGACGGTGTCGCCGTGGAAGAGGGCCACCGGCACCACCAGCAGGAAGCCGGCGGAGACGAAGAGGCAGGTGGCGGCGAAGTTCGCACCCGACGCCGTGGCGGTGTCCATCAGGTTGATGCGTCGGCCCGGGCCGTCCTCGGCGGGGCTGCCGCCGATGGCGAAGGCTGCGATGAGGATGAACGGCAGCGCGCCGAGGATGGCCGCCATCGCGAGCGTGCGGCGGCGCTTGAGCTGCCGCAGGGCCTCCACCCGCAGGGGGAGCGTGTGCGCGGCACGGTAGCCGGGCGCGGACTCGACGAGTGCGGGCCTGGGCGGTCCGGTTTTCGTCGGCGCGCTCATGCGGATGCTCCGATCAGGGTGAGGAAGGCGTCTTCCAGGCGGTGGTGCGGGGCGACGCCGCTGACCGGCACGTCCAGTCGCACCAGTTCGGTGATGAGCGTCGCGGCCGTGGCGCCGTCGAGCCGGACGAGCATTCCCTCGTCGGACCGGGTGGCGGTGAGGATGCCGGGCAGGTCGGCGACCTTCTCGACGGTCGGCTCCGGGACCTCGCGCTCGGTGGTGACGAGCAGGATGTCGCCCTCGCCGGTGATCTCGGTGACCGGACCGGCCTGGACGAGGCGGCCACCGTCCATGACCACCAGGTGGGTGCAGGACTGCTCGACCTCGGAGAGGAGGTGGCTGGAGACGATGACGGTCCGGTCGTCGGCGGCATAGCGCGTCATGACGTCCCGCATCTCGCGGATCTGCGGCGGGTCGAGGCCGTTGGTCGGCTCGTCGAGGATCAGCAGGTCCGGCATGCCGAGCATGGCCTGCGCGATGGCGAGCCGCTGCCGCATCCCCTGCGAGTACGTGCGCACGGCGCGGGACAGCGCGTCGCCGAGGCCGGCGATCTCCAGCACCTCTTCGAGGTGCGCGTCGGCAGCCGGGCGACCGGTGGCCGCCCAGTACAGCTCCAGGTTGTCGCGGCCGGACAGGTGCGGCAGGAAGCCGGCTCCCTCGACGAACGCGCCCACCCGGGACAGCACCGGCGCGCCCGGCCGGATGGCGTGGCCGAAGACGCGGATCTCGCCCTGGTCCGGCCGGATCAGGCCCATCAGCATCCGCAGAGTGGTCGTCTTGCCGGCGCCGTTCGGGCCGAGGAGGCCCAGCACCTGCCCGCGTTCGACGCGGAAGGACAGGTCCTGGACGGCGTACCGGTCGGCTGCCCCGGCGTAGCGCTTCGTCAGGCCGGTGATCTCCAGCGGTACGTCGCCCAGCGAGGGGTCCGGGGTGGGTGCCATGGTCCGGCGGCGTGCGGTGAGCAGTAGAGCCGCGGTCACCAGTGCTCCCGCCGCGGGCAGCGCCCACACCCACCAGGCCGTGCCGGTTTCCTGCGTCTGCACGGCCGGCGCGGTGGGGACCGAGAGGTTTCCTGCCAGGGATGCGGTGTAGACGGCGGGCTCGTCCGGGGTGGCGTAGCCGAGGTCGGTGGCGGCCAGCACCAGGCGCAGCCGGTGCCCGGCGTCGACCTCGTGGTCGATCGCCGGAAGGGTCAGTTCGGTCTTCCTGCCGTCCTCGGCGTCCTCGACCCTGACCGGGGCGACGAGTTGCGAGGGCAGCACCTGCTGCCGGCCCTCCGGGCCGACGTCGTAGAGCTTGCCGAACAACACCGCTTCCGAACTGGTCGAGGCCACCTCGACGTTCACGGTCGGTGATCCGGTGATGCGCAATGGACGGTCGAGGGGCGCCGACTCGAAGCGCGCGTGCTGCCCGGGGAAGTCGAGGGAGAGTCCCACGCCGAGCGAGGAGAGCGCTCCGGCGCCGCCGCCCAGGCCGGGGACGGAGGAGATGGCGGGTGGTGCGCCGCCCGCCGGGTTGGCGAAGCGCTGTTCCGGCCCGGAGAGCGCGATCTGCCGGGGGCCTGCGGTGAGCCCGGGGTAGGAGGTGCTGCTCGCGCCGCGCAGCAGCACCTGACCGTCGGTGGAGTCGACGCCGCCGGTGCGGCTGACGCGGAAGGCCGGCCCGGTGTCCGTGGTCTCGTCCTGCTTGAGGTAGCGGTCGAACCAGTCACCGATGCGGGCCTCGACGCGCGCGGTCTCGCTGTCCCCGCCGTCGTGGCCGCCGGCGATCCAGTCGACGGCGACGGGTGCGCCGTTGGAGCTGATGGCCTCGGCCATGGCGTCCGCATGCGCGAGGGGGAACAGCGAGTCGGACTGTCCCTGGAAGAGGAGCGCCGGGGTGTCGATGCGGTCGGCGACGGCCGACGGGCTCCGGCTCTCGAGGAGCGCACGGGCATCGGCGTCGGGCTCACCGGCCACGGCGACCCGCTGGTACATGGCGCAGAGCTTCGGAAGGAATCTGCCGCAGGCCCGGAGATTCGAGGGTGCGTCGGTGCCTGTGGCGGAAGGAGCCGAACGGTCGGAGTCCGGCTCCCGCCGGTCCTGTCCGGCCATGGGGTCCTCCGCCTGCGGTTCGGCGGCGGGTCGGCCCCCCGGCGCCATGCCCGTGGAGGCAGCCGAGCCGGTCGAGAAGAACATCCCGGCCCACAGCTTCTTGAAGACCCCCCGCGGGAAGAGGGCGTCGGCGAGGTTCCAGTAGGTGATGCGCGGCGCGATCGCGTCCACTCGCGGATCGTGGGCGTCGGCGAGCAGCGAGACGGCGCCGCCGTAGGAGGAGCCGCTGACGCCGACACGCGGGTCGCCGTCCTCGTCCAGCTGCACCTCGGGCCGCTCGGCGAGCCAGTCGATGAGCCGGGACACGTCCGCGACCTCGTGCTCCGGGTCGTTGAGGCCGATCTTCCCGGAGGACTCCCCGAAGCCGCGAGCGGACCAGGTGAGCACGGCGTACCCGTCCCGGGCCAGCTGCTCGGCCTGTGCACGGACGTCCGTCTTGCTGCCACCGAAACCGTGCGCGAGGAGGACCGCGGGTCGCCGCCGGTCGCCGCCCGCGGTGAAGTACGAGGTGTCGATCTCCGCCCCCGGCATGTCGTGCACCCGCTCCAGGCGGTGCACGGCGGGCGCGTCGTCGTCGGCCGCCGCGGTCCAGGTGCCGGCACCGGCGAGGATGGCGAACGCCGCCGCACCCGCGAGCCAACGGCGACCCTTCAGCCGGGGAAGTGGGATCTGCATGGGGAAACCCTATGCGCAGGCGAAGCGCGGCCCGCGGCCCCGTGTGTGCGAGATCCGATCTCACGCCGGTGTCCGGGCGAGGCACGCTTCCCTCGGCTGGGTGTGGAGGACGCCGGCGCTGGCGACGCACCGGAGCCGCGTACGCGGGGTCAGCGTACGGGCACGCCGAGTGGACTGTGCGACTGGTGGCCCGTCAGGATCGAGGTGGTTCGTGCGCGGAGGTACCACGCACGCCGGGGACGTGGAGGCGCGCATGACGGCGACGGACGAGGCCGGGAGGGCGTCGGAGGAGTGGGAGCGGGAGCCCGACCCGTCGGACAGTCTGCGGACGTTCGGTGCGGTCGTGCAGGCGCTGCGGGAGCACGCGGGCATCAGCCGTACCGAGTTCGGGACGCAGGTGCGGTTCTCCCGGCACACCGTGGAGTCCGTCGAGCAGGGGCGGCGCATGCCGGACGCCTCGTTCGTGGACCGGGCGGAGGGGGTGCTGGGCAACACGGGTGCACTGCGCCGGGCCGCTCGGCACCTGTCGCGCGGCGAGCCGGGCCTGGCGGCATGGTTCCGTCAGTGGGCGCGGCTGGAGCGGGTGGCGGTGAGCCTGTGCACGTACGAGTGCCGGCTGGTGCCGGGCCTGTTGCAGTCCGAGGGGTACGCGCGGGCGGTCTTCGAGAACAGCATTCCGCTGCTGACGGACGAGCAGTTGGAGGCGCAGGTGGCGGCACGGCTGGAGCGGCAGGTGCTGCTGGCGGAGCGCCCGCACGTGCCGTTCAGCTTCATCGTGGAGGAGGCGGTGTTCCGCCGCGGGCTGGGCGGCCGTGAGGTGATGCGGGGGCTGTTCCACCACGTGCTGGAGCACGCCGTGCCGAGGAACGTCACCTTGCAGGTGGTGCCGCTGGGAGCCCTGTACCACGCCTGTCTGGACGGGCCCGTCCAGCTGCTGGAAACTCCGGAGGGGCGGCGGCTGGCCTACTCGGAGGGGCAGCAGAACGGCCGCCTCATCGTTGACGCGAAAGAGGCGAGTCTGCTGCACCAGCGCTATGACACACTGCGCTCGCAGGCCCTGCCGCCCCAGGAATCGCGGGACCTGCTGGAGCGACTGCGAGGAGCACTGTGAGCACCGACGAGGTCAGCTGGTTCAAGTCGAGCTACAGCGGCACCCAGGGCGACAGCTGTGTGGAGGTGGCCGTCACCTCCGAGGCGGTCCACGTGCGCGATTCGAAGGACGTCACGCGCCGCCCGTTCAGCGTCGGGTACGACGGCTGGGCCGCCTTCCTCCGGTACTCCGCGCGCGTCTGACAGGTGCGCCCCTCGCCCCGGCCGCGGTGACCGTGCGGTTGCGGGACGTCCGGTGCCTCGTCGGGCGGGGCCACCGGGGCAGGTGAGGGCGGCCGTCCCGTGCGGGCGTGTCCGGATGGCAGAACGGGTTAGGCGCCTTGCACCGGTCCGTGCCAGGCTGCCCCTCGTGCTGGGAATAACGGATCTGCCCACCTATCTGGTGGGTCTCACTCTGATCATTCTGCTGCCGGGCCCGAACTCGCTCTACGTCGTCTCGGTCGCGGCGCGGCGCGGCGTGCGCGCGGGGTACCGGGCAGCGGGCGGCGTCATGTGCGGGGACGCGGTGCTGATGGTGCTCTCAGCTGGTGGGGTGGCGTCGTTGCTGCAGGCCAGCCCGCTGGCCTTCGGGGTGGTGAAGTTCGCGGGCGCCGGGTACCTCACGTGGCTCGCTGTGGGCCTGCTGCGCGCGGCATGGCGGGTCTGGCGACACCGGGGGGAGACGCGGCCGACGGCGACGCCGGCCGGAGGCACGGCGGCCGACACCGTGGAGCGGCCCTACCGGCGGGCGCTGGTGGCCAGTCTGCTCAACCCGAAGGCGATCCTGTTCTTCGTCTCCTTCTTCGTGCAGTTCGTCGACCCGGCCTACCCCCACCCCGTGCTGTCGTTCCTCGCGCTGGGGCTGTGGGCACAGCTGTTCAGCATTGGATACCTCTCCGTGCTGATCTTCTCCGGTACGCGGCTGGCGGCGGCCTTCCGC
>KI547043.1:70692-71732 GCA_000497405.1 Streptomycetaceae bacterium MP113-05
CGGACGTCCACCGGGGTTCCGTGGCGGGGCGCGGGCGCTAACGCGCGCCGGCGTGGTCGTCCATCATCCGGAAGATCTTGATCTCGCGGATGAGGCCGGGGAACTCGCGCACGAGCAGGGCGAGCGCCAGCCCGCCGAGCAGTGCGCCCTGTGCGATGAGCACGTTCCTGGCCATGGCCATGGTGACGCTCCTTCCTGGTCGATCGCGTTCGGTTTCCGCTTCCCGGTGTGGTGTCAGCCCGGGGGGAGGTTGGGCATGGTCTCGGACACCGGGTCGTGCTTCTTCCACTGCACTCCGGTGGAGCGCCGGGCGTCCGCGGTGCCGTCCGGGTGGTGACCGGGCTGGCTCTCGTAGCGCCCCTCGTTGCCCTCATGGATGCCGGACACGTGGCTGGGTGTGTCCGGTTTGGTGTCGGGCTTTCCGACGCGTATGCGACCCATGGCGGTCTCCTTTCAGCTGCGTTCGGTCAGTTCGGCGAAGAAGCGCTCGACCTCGGGCCAGACCCGGCCGCCGCCGGACAGGCCCCGCCACTCCTGCCGCACCAGGGCGACCAGGCGGTAGCAGTCGTCGAGCGGAACGATCCAGTGGTGCTGCTGGTCGCGGACCGTGTTCACCAGCAGGGCCTGCACACCGATCTCCAGGTCTGCGAGTTCGGGGTGCTCGTCGGTGACCTGCTGCCACGCTGCCGCATCGATGTCCGACTGCGCGGGTCCGGCCGGGCCGGGGAAGTTGGCCACCACGCCTCCCTCGTCGTGCGGTACGAAGAAGGCCAGCCCCACGGGGACGCCGAGCGGCTCCGTGGACAGCGGTGCCAGCCGCACGCGTCGCCCTGGGACCTGCCGGAAGTGCCCGTTGCTCGCCGCGCCCTGCTCGAACAGGAGCGAGCAGGGCACGCAGGCGCAGAGCAGCTCCCGGCGCGCGGTGTCGTAGAGGTGGCGGTGCCCGGCGGCGACCGGGGCGCGGCACAGCTCGCAGAGCTCCGCGGCGCCGGCCGCGCGCCGGGCGCCGGCTCCGCGCACGACCCGCTGGAGGGCGCCGG
>KI547043.1:71984-99733 GCA_000497405.1 Streptomycetaceae bacterium MP113-05
GTCGTCGAGTCGGTTGCCGGCCCGCGCTCCCGTGCCGCCCGCCGTGCCGCCGCCGGCGTCACCCATGGCCGCCGCCCCCGAAGTTCGGCGAGTGCACCTTCTTGAGCTCGTTGCCCTCGCCGAGGTACATGTGCACGCCGCACGGCAGGCACGGGTCGAAGCTGCGCACGGTGCGCATGATGTCGACGCCCTTGAAGTTCTCCGGGCCGTTCTCCTCGAAGATCGGCTGGCCCTGCACCGCGTCCTCGTACGGTCCCGGGGTGCCGTAGCTGTCCCTGGGGCTTCCGTTCCACGGGGTCGGCGGGTACGGGTGGTAGTTGGCGATCTTCTTGTCCTTGATCACCAGGTGGTGGGAGAGGACGCCGCGGACCGCCTCGTGGAAGCCGCAGCCGATCGCTTCGTCCGGCACCTCGAAGTCGGTGAAGGTCCGCGTCTCACCCTCGCGCAGCAGCTGCAGGGCCTCTTCGACGAACTGCAGGGCCATGGCGGCCGAGTAGGCGACGAAGTAGCCCCGTGCCCGGCCCCGCTCCAGAGTGTTGCTCCACTGCGGGACCTTCCACTCCAGCGTCATCTCGGGCAGTTCGGCGCTCTTCGGCAGCGAGATCTGCACGCTGCGCCCGGTCGACTTGACGTAGGGCGTGTCCACCAGGCCCGCCAGCGCCGTGGACCAGAGCCGGGCGATCGGGCCGCCGCCGGTGTCGAGCGCCAGGTGGTCGCCGGACTTCTGGTCGTACCAGCGCGGGCTCATCACCCAGCTGTAGTTGCCGTCGAAGTCCCGCTTCTGCGGCAGCGGGACGGTGGTCTGGTTCCACGGGTGCCGCATGTCCACGGGGTTGCCGAGCGGGTCGTGTGTGACGAACGGCTGCTCGTTCGTCCAGTCCTCGTAGAAGGAGCTTCCCAGCAGGATGCGCATGCCGAGGTTGATGTCGACGAGGTTGTTGGTGAGCAGCTTGCCGTCGACCACGATGCCGGGGGTGACGTACATCGCCTTGCCCCACTCGTTCATCGTTTCGTAGCGGTAGTCGACCACGGCCGGGTTCTGCCAGGCGCCCCAGCAGCCGAGCAGGATGCGGCGCCGGCCGACCTCCTCGTAGCCGGGCAGGGCTTCGTAGAAGAAGTCGAAGACGTCGTCGCACAGTGCCACCGACTTCTTCACGAAGTCCAGGACGCCGACCAGCCGCGTCAGGTAGTCGGTGAACACGGTGGGTTCGGGCACGGTGCCGACGCCGCCCGGGTAGAGCGTCGAGGGGTGTACGTGCCGCCCCTCCATCAGGCAGAACATCTCGCGCGTGACGCGGGAGACCTTCAGCGCCTCCTTGTACACCGAACCCTCGAAGGGGTTGAACGCCCGCATGATGTCGGCGATCGTGCGCAGGCCGTGGATCTCGGCGTGCGGTGCAGGGGTGCGCTCGGCCTGCGCCAGCACCCCGGGGTTGGTCTGCTTGACCATCGCCTCGCAGTAGTCGGCGAAGAGCAGGTTGTCCTGGTAGATCGTGTGGTCGAACATGTACTCGGCGGCCTCGCCGAGGTTGGTGATGAGTTCGGCCATCGGGGGCGGCTTGACGCCGTACGCCATCTGCTGCGCGTAGTTGGAGCAGGTGGTGTGGTTGTCGCCGCAGATGCCGCAGATGCGGCTGGTGATGAAGCCGGCGTCGCGCGGGTCCTTGCCCTTCATGAACACCGAGTAGCCGCGGAACAGCGACGAGGTGCTGTGGCATTCGGCGACCTCGCGGTTGGCAAAGTCGATCTTGGTGTAGATGCCGAGGTTCCCGACGATCCGGGTGATGGGGTCCCAGGCCATATCCACCATCTGCGAGGGCTGGCGCTCGCCGGTCCCCGCCCGGGATTCGGTTGCCGTCATGTCATGTCCCATCTTGTGTGTCGCGGAGCGGAGGGCTGGTGGTGCGGCCCCGGCCGGCGGACGGGCCGCCGGCCGGGGGAGGGTCGGTGCGGGAGTCGGTCAGGGGCGCCAGTGCGGGTCGTAACCGCTGGTCACCGCCGGCTCGTTGTGGCGCCACTTCGGTTCCTGGTTGACCACCGCGTTGGTGATGCCGCGCATCCGCCGGATGAAGGCCCCGTACGGCCTGATGAGGGCCGAGGACAGACCGCCTCCGGGAGGGGCGTCCATGAAGGGCATGAACGCGTCGGGGAAGCCGGGCATGGTGCAGCCGATGCAGATGCCGCCGACGTTGGGGCAGCCGCCGATCCCGCGCATCCAGCCGCGCTTGGGTACGTTGCAGTTGACGACCGGTCCCCAGCAGCCGACCTTCACCTGGCACTTGGGTGAGTTGTAGTCCTTGGCGAAGTCGGCCTGCTCGTAGTAGGCGGCCCGGTCGCAGCCCTCGTGCACCGTCTTGCCGAACAGCCACTGCGGACGCAGCATCTCGTCCAGCGGCGGGGCCGGCGCCGCACCCGCGGCGTGGTAGAGCACCCAGGTCAGGGTCTCCATGAAGTTCTCCGGCTGGATCGGGCAGCCCGGCACGTTGACGATGGGCAGGCCGCCGGCGGACCGGTAGTCCCAGCCGAGGTAGTCCGCGAGCCCCATGGCGCCGGTGGGGTTGCCCGCCATCGCGTGGATGCCGCCGTACGTCGCGCAGGTTCCCGCGGCGACGACCGCCCATGCCCGGGGGCCCAGGCGGTCGAGCCACCAGTTGAGGGTGAGGGGCTCACCGGTCGTCTCGTCGTTGCCGAACGAGGTCCAGTAGCCGTCGCCCTCGATGATGTTCTGGTTCGGGATCGACCCCTCGATGACCAGGATGAACGGGTTCCGCGCCTCGCCGCGTGCGGCGGCCCGGAACGGTGCCAGGTACTCCTCGCCGCCCATCGTCGGCGACAGCACCTTGTTGTGCAGGTTGACCTTGGGCAGTCCCGGGATGAGCCCCAGCACCACGTCCTCGATGGACGGCTGGTCCGAGGCCGTCATCGACACGGTGTCGCCGTCGCAGCTCAGGCCCTCGGAGATCCAGAGGATGTCGACCTCGTCGAACCCCCGGCGTTCCGATGCGGGGGAGGGCTGTGCGCCCGTTTCCCTCGTGCCGCTGTCTATGGTCATGTCCTGGGCCTCCCTTGCAGCCGTGCGTGGAGTGGTGGGTGTGCGGCGGCGGTCACCGGGTCCGCCGGGATGAGTGGGCCGGCCCGGGGGAGAGCCCCGGGCGCGACCGTCCGGTGGTCAGGCGTCGACGGGACGATGGGGTTCATCGGCGCCCTCCTCCCCGGCCTTCGCCTCGGGAGCGGAGGGGCGGAGCGAGCGGATGGTGCCGTGCAGCCGTGCGAGGACCTCAGGCGGCATCGCGTCGACACGGTCGAGGATCTCCGCGGCGCGCGGGTCCGTCGCCCGTGCTTCGCGCTTCTCCTCGTCGGTCAGCAGCATGGTGCGCAGCGAGAGGATCTCGTCGATCTCGCCGGCGTCGTGCAGGTCGCCGGGGCTCTCCGGGGCGACCTGCGGGTGGTCGGGCAGGATGATCGGCGACGAGAGCACCAGGTCCGTCCGGCCCGGCTCGCCGGCGAGCACGGGAAAGGTGTGCTGGTTGCGGCAGGCCCGTGCGGAGGTCTCCGCCCATGCGGGCGGGTCGGTCAGCGACACGAACGCGAGGCCCTGACCGCCGACGAGCGTGTGGGTGGCGATCAGCGAGTGGCGCAGCGCCTCTTCGCGCGGGGTGCGGGGGCCTACCGCGGTCCCGGTGTTCTCGGTGCCGATGCGGAGCCGTACGGCGGGGTGAGTGCCGTCGAGGTGTTCGGCGGACACGGTGGCCGTCGCTTCGACGGGCAGGCGGCGGCGTACCAGTCGGCCCGCGCCGCCGGGGAGTTCCTCGGTCTCCTCGCCGCCGGGGGAGGAGACCGGGAAGCTGCGGCCCCGGGCGCCCTCCGCGAGGAGGTCGGCCAGCGGCACGATCAGGGCTCTCTCGCGCGGCACGGCCTCGTCGAAGGGGAAGTAGGTCTCGTCACCTGCCTCCAGCTGCTCCACCGGAGTGAGGGTGCCGTCCGGCTCGCGGCGTTCCACGTGCCGCTGCTGGAGCTGGAGGTGGCGTACGCGCACGTGGACGACCGCGTCCTCAGTGGCCTCGCAGAGGCACTCGGTCTGCTGTCGCCAGGATTCCGCGGAGCCGGCCAGCACCGGTGTGACGGGGCCGTCCGCCTCGATCCACGCGCGGGGGGCCAGCAGGCCGAACTGCCAGCGCACCCGGTTCTTGCCCGAGGAGCGGCGATAGGGGTAGAGGAGGTAGCCCTCGTAGAGGATCGCGTCGGCGACCGCGGCGGCCGGCCCGAAGTCCGGGGCGGGCTCCGCGGTGCCAGGGCCGTGGGCCGCGCGCTCCTCCGTGTGTTCCCGCATCGGGGCTCCGTTCCCTCTCCTGGGTTCCGGCGGCTGTCGCGACGGAACCCGGCGAACCTGCGAGACAACATTCGCATGGTTCGAGGGGTTATGCGTGTTTTGTCGCTCACGGAGCGTCCACTCGTGGGTACGCAGGGCTATCGGTTACTCGATCGGTGGAGTCGGCTGCGCCCCGGAGTGCCGGGCGGTGCCGGCGGCGGTGAAGGAGGCGGTGAAGGAGGCGGTGTGGGAGGAGGTATGGGAGGTGGTGGTCGGCCGTCAGGCGATGTCGCCGCGCTGCAGGCCGCTGCCCTCGGGGGCCGCTGCCGGGTCGTGGCCGGTCAGTGCCACCTTGTTCGTTCCGTCCACGAAGACGACGGCTGGCTCGAGGGTGCGCGCCTCGGAGTCGGAGACCTGCGCGTACGCGATGATGATGACCAGGTCGCCGGGGCTGATCAGGCGCGCCGCCGCGCCGTTGATGCCGATGACGCCGGAGTCCCGGGGGCCTTCGATGACGTAGGTCGACAGGCGTGCGCCGTTGTCGATGTCGACGATGTCGACCTTCTCGCCCGGCAGCAGGTCCGCCGCCTCCATCAGGTCGGAACTGATCGTCAGCGACCCGACGTAGTGCAGGTCGGCCTGGGTCACCGTGGCCCGGTGGATCTTCGACTTCATCATGGTGCGGTACACGGGAGGGTCCTCACGTCCGGTGCCGGTCGGCGGCGCGCGTCAGCGCGGGGCGATCCTAGTCCACACGGGTGATGGGCCGGGACTCCGGTGCAGGTGGGGAGGGCCTTCCGGCGGGGGAGGGGTCCGGCTGCGCGTTACGGGGGGACGGGTCCTTTGAGGGATGGGGGACGCAGGAGGTATCTTGATGTCGAGAAATGTTGCAGACGCGGAGCGGAGAGCACCCGGTGACTGACTCGACCATCATCTACACGCACACCGACGAGGCCCCGGCCCTGGCGACGTACTCGTTCCTGCCCGTGATCGAGGCCTACGCCTCGACCGCCGGGGTCCGGGTGGAGACGCGGGACATCTCGCTGGCGGGGCGGATCATCGCCCAGTTCCCGGAGCGCCTCGAAGCGGGCCAGCGCCTCGACGACGCGCTCGCAGAGCTGGGTGCGCTCGCCAGGACCCCGCAGGCCAACATCATCAAGCTGCCCAACATCTCGGCCTCGATCCCGCAGCTCAAGGCCGCCGTCGCCGAACTGCAGGAGCAGGGCTACGCGCTGCCGGACTACCCGGACGACCCGAAGACCGACGAGGAGCGCGACACCCGCGCCCGCTACGACAAGGTCAAGGGCAGCGCGGTCAACCCGGTGCTGCGCGAGGGCAACTCCGACCGCCGTGCCCCCGCGTCGGTGAAGAACTACGCACGGGCGAACCCGCACCGCATGGGCGCCTGGACCGCGGACTCCAGGACCAACGTCTCGCACATGACCGGCGACGACTTCCGCTCCACCGAGAAGTCCGCAGTGGTCGGGCAGGACGGCTCGCTGCGCATCGAACTGCACGGCGACGACGGCACGACCACCGTCCTGCGCGAGTCCGTCCCCGTGCTCGCCGGTGAGGTCGTGGACGCCTCCGTGATGCGGGTGGCCGTGCTCCGCGAGTTCCTCGCGGAGCAGGTGGCACGGGCCAAGGCGGAGGGCGTGCTGTTCTCCGTGCACCTGAAGGCCACCATGATGAAGGTGTCCGACCCGATCATCTTCGGCCACGTCGTCCGCGCCTTCTTCCCGAAGACCTTCGCCGAGTACGGCGAGACCTTCGCCGCCGCCGGTCTCACCCCGAACGACGGCCTCGGCGGCATCTTCAAGGGTCTGGAATCGCTGCCCGGGGGCGACAAGGTCAAGGCGTCCTTCGAGGCCGAGCTCGCCGAGGGCCCCGACCTGGCCATGGTCGACTCGCACCGCGGCATCTCCAACCTGCACGTCCCCAGCGACGTCATCGTCGACGCCTCCATGCCGGCCATGATCCGCACCTCCGGTCACATGTGGAACGCCGACGACCAGGAGCAGGACGCCCTCGCGGTCATCCCGGACAGCAGCTACGCCGGCATCTACCAGGCCGTCATCGACGACTGCCGCGCCCACGGCGCCTTCGACCCCGCCACCATGGGAACCGTGCCCAACGTCGGCCTGATGGCGCAGAAGGCCGAGGAGTACGGCAGCCACGACAAGACGTTCGAGGTCGCCGCCACCGGCACGGTGCGCGTCGTGAACGCCGACGGCGAGGCCGTCCTCGAACAGGCCGTGAGCGCCGGCGACATCTTCCGGATGTGCCAGACCAAGGACGAGCCGATCCGCGACTGGGTCAAGCTCGCCGTCACCCGCGCCCGCGCCACCGGCGACCCGGCCGTCTTCTGGCTGGACGAGAACCGCGCGCACGACGCACGCCTCATCGAGAAGGTCCGCGCCTACCTGCCGGAGCACGACACGGACGGTCTGCGCATCGAGATCATGTCCCCCGTCGACGCGATGGCCTTCTCCCTGGAACGCATCCGCCGCGGCGAGAACACCATCTCCGTCACCGGCAACGTACTGCGCGACTACCTGACCGACCTGTTCCCGATCCTCGAGCTCGGCACCAGCGCAAAGATGCTGTCCGTCGTCCCGCTCATCAACGGCGGCGGCCTGTTCGAGACCGGCGCCGGCGGTTCCGCGCCCAAGCACGTGCAGCAGCTGGTCAAGGAGAACTACCTGCGCTGGGACAGCCTCGGCGAGTTCCTGGCACTCGCCG
Organism: Streptomycetaceae bacterium MP113-05; assembly: GCA_000497405.1. Taxonomy (GTDB): domain Bacteria; phylum Actinomycetota; class Actinomycetes; order Streptomycetales; family Streptomycetaceae; genus Streptomyces. The sequence goes on from KI547043.1 coordinate 79,036, forward strand.
TCAGCTTCGAACACCTGGCGAAGACCACCGGCAACGCCCGCGCACAGATCCTGGCCGACACGCTGGACCGCGCGACCGGCTCCTTCCTGGAGGAGAACAAGTCGCCCAGTCGGCGCATCGGCGGTATCGACAACCGCGGCAGCCACTTCTACCTCGCTCTCTACTGGGCGCAGGAGCTGGCGCGCCAGACCGAGGACGCCCCGCTCGCGCAGGCGTTCGCGCACCTCGCCGAGACGCTGTCCGCGCAGGAGCAGGCCATCGTGGACGAACTGGCCGCCGTCCAGGGCTCGCCCGCCGACATCGGCGGCTACTACCAGCCCGAGGTCGCCAAGGCTTCCGCCGTCATGCGTCCGTCGAAGACCCTCAACCAGGCTCTCTCGGCGCTCTCCTGACGACACGCGGCACGCTTCCCCCGACAGGCCCGGCGGACCTCCGCCGGGCCTGTCCCGTTCCCGTGCCGGTCGTCGGCTGTGTTGTGGGCTTCGCTCTACCACGAACGTCCGAGCAACGAGAGCCGTTTCGCAGCGAAGTCCTCCGTTGTGGTTACACCTCCGCCGCTCTTCCCGCCCACCACCCCTCGACGTGACTAGCGTCCGGTACGGCCGATGCGCGCAGGTCGGCCCTCCCGTCCGCACTCACGACCGAGGGACCGTGGAATGTCAGTTCCTGTCACGCCCCGCCCGCGCCGGAACAGTGCGAAACGGCGCCTGTCGCCCGCCGCACCGCTCCTCTTCCTGGCAGGCGCCGCCGTCGTGGGGATGACGGTCACACTCGCCGCTCCCGCGTCCGCGACGGGCTGGGTGCTGGCGGTCGTGGTGGGGTCCTGGCTGTGCCTCGCGGCGGCCGTCCTCGTCACCCTCACACTCGTACGCCAGGCGGGCAGCGCGGCGGACACCGCACGCCGGGAGGCGCGCGCCGCTGCCCGCCAGGCCGCCCAGTACGCCGCCGAGGCCGGTCACCTGTTGCAGGTCACCGTCCCTGCCGTACGGGAGCGCCTGGCCGGCGGCGACCGGGCCGACGAGATCCTCGCGTCCACCTCGCAACCTTCCGACGGGCAACTGCGGCGGCTGTTCCGGACGTTCGTCGCCGACGTCGCCGCCGCCGAGGAGCGGGCCACCGCCGCCGTCGCCTCGTCCACCACCGCCCGGGTGCGGCTGGAGCAGGCGGGGAACGAGCTGGACCGGATGATGTCCACAGCCCTGCCCGGCGCCCTGGCCGGCCTGCGGGACGGCGCGTCCGCGGGCACCGTCCTGGCCGGGCTGGAACGCCCGCAGGACGCCCGGTTGTGTGCCCTGCTGGAGTCGCTGGTGCGGGAGTTCGCCACCAGTGAGCGGCGCGCGACGGCGGCGCAGAACGCCAGTGCCAAGGCGTTGGGCCGAGTGCAGGCCAAGGCCGTCAGCATGCTCGCCGACCTGCGCGACATGCAGGACCGGTACGGCGAGGAGGTCTTCGGGGACCTCCTCCGGCTGGACCACAACACCTCGCAGCTCGGCCTGATGACCGACCGGCTCGCGCTCCTCATGGGCGGACGCACCAGTCGCTCGTGGAACAGGCCCATCGGGATGGAGAGCATCCTTCGCGGCGCGATGGGACGCATCGCCGCCTACCAGCGCGTCCGGCTGCACTGTTCCAGCAGTGCCGCCATCGCCGGGTTCGCCGCCGAGGCAGTGATGCACCTGATCGCCGAACTCATGGACAACGCGGCGAACTTCTCCCCGCCCATCGACGAGGTGCACGTCTACGTGGAGGAGCGCAGCGCCGGAATCGTCGTGACCATCGAGGACAGCGGCCTGAAGATGGCCGATGCGGCCATGCGGCGTGCCGAGGAGGCCGTGTCCGGCCGGTACAACGACCTGGCGACCCTGCAGGGCACCCGGCTGGGGCTCGCGGTCGTCGGCCGGGTGGCGGCCAAGTACCACATGACTGTGAACTTCCGTCCCTCCTCGCGCGGAGGGACCGGCGTCGTGGTGCTCTTCCCGCCACAGCTGCTCGCCCAGCAGCGGCCGGCGGTACCCGAGCAGTACGGCCACCACCTCCTCGCACCCACCCCGGCGGCGAACGGCACGCCGGACACCGTCTCCGCGACGCACGCCCCTGTGGACGGTGGGCAGGCGAGCCCCGGGAACGGGGCGGCACCGCCGACCGCGGTGCCCGCCGGGGCTGCCGGGGCTGCCGGGGCCGTGGGGTCCACGGGAGACACGGCATCCACCCCGGGCGGCCTGCCCGTACGTTCACCGGGCCTCACCCTGGCTGCGGCTGACCGCGAGCACGCGGAGCACCTGAGGCGGCAGCGGGCGGAGCACCCCGCGCCCTTCTCCGGCGACCCCGGGCGTCACGGGCGGGACGTGGGCGCCGGATTCAGCGCGTTCCACCGGGCGCGGCGGACCGAGAGCGACGCACCCCGGACACCCCCGGAATCAGCCCTCAGAGGCCGTGTCCACGGCGCGACGCGGCCCGTTCCCAGCTCGAGAACACGAGAAGAAGGAGGCGCGGGCCGGTGACGGACCCTCGAGGTCCGTCCGCCCCCACACACCATGCCGACCACTGACAACAGCCTCACCTGGCTCCTGGACAACCTGCTCGAACGCACCCCCGGCACGCGCAACGCGCTGGTGCTCTCCCGGGACGGCCTGAAACTCTGCTGGAGCAGGCATCTCGCCCTCGACCAGGCCGACCAGCTCGCTGCCATCTGCTCGGGCATCCAGGCGCTCGCCCAGGGGGCGTCCGTGGAGTTCGGCAACGGCTCCGGGGGCGTGCGGCACTCGATGACCGAGTTCCACGGCGGCCTGCTCTTCATCGTCGAGGCCGGCGACGGCGCCCACCTCGCCGTCGTCGCGGAGGACGGGGCGGACCCGGGAGTCGTGGGTCACCGGATGAGTGAGATGGTCGAGCAGATCGGCGAGCACCTGCGGGCGGAGCCCCGGGCGTCGTCACCGGAGGGCACACCCTCGTGAGGCAGCCCGTCGACACCGGAGAACCCGACCGGCTGTACACCCTGACCCGGGGACGGTGCCGGACGGACGACGACACCTTCGACCTCGTCACACTGATCGTCGGCGAGTGCGAGCCGACTCCCGGCATGCAGTCCGAACATGTGCGCATTCTCGGGCTGTGCCGTCGGCCCACCGCGGTGGTGGAGCTCGCCGCCGAACTGAAACTGCCCGTGACGGTCGTCCGCATCCTGCTCGGTGACCTGCTGGCGACCGGCCGGATCACCGCTCGCAGGCCGCCCCTCACCCGGTCCGTCGTCTCGCAGCCCGATACCGAACTCCTGAAGGAGGTGCTCGATGGACTCCGCAACCTCTGAACCGGGCGCCGAACTCAGCACCGGCGCGGCACGACCGGACCGCACCCCGCTCGCGCACGCCGCGGAGACCGGCCTCAAGATCGTCGTGGTCGGCGGCTTCGGGGTCGGGAAGACCACGCTGGTGCGCGCGGTCAGCGAGATCCGGCCCCTCAACACCGAGGAGCTGATGACGCAGGCCGGCATCGGCGTCGACGAGACCGCCGGGGTGGCGGGCAAGACGACCACCACCGTCGCGTTCGACTTCGGCCGCATCACGCTCAACGAGCGGATGGTCCTCTACCTCTTCGGCGCCCCGGGGCAGGAACGGTTCTGGTTCCTGTGGGACCGGCTCTTCGCCGGAACCCTCGGGGCCGTGGTCCTCGTCGACACCCGCCGCATGAGCGAGTCGTGGTACGCCATCGACCGCCTGGAGTACCACCGCACGCCGTTCGTGGTCGCCGTGAACCGCTTCGACGACGACACCTCCGCGTTCACACTGACCGAGATCCGGCAGGCTCTCGCGCTGCCCCGGCACGTGCTGCTGGTCGACTGCGACGCGCGGGTCCGGTCGTCCGGCAAGAACGTCCTGATCAGCCTCGTCAACCACCTGTACGACATGGCCACGGCCCGGGAGACGACATCATGACCGACCTGACCGGAGCAGCCGAAGAGACCGCCCGTCAGAGCCCCGACCCCCCGCCCGGCTGTCCGGCGCACCGCGGGGCGGTGCGGCTGAGCGGGATGGAGTACCAGCAGACGCCCTCCGATATGTACCGCGGCCTCCGCCGCGAACACGGCTCCGTCGCACCCGTCCTGCTGGACAACGACATCCCGGCCTGGCTCGTCCTCGGCTATCCCGAGGTCAGCTACGTCACCAGCCATGACGAGCTGTTCGCCCGCGACTCCCGCCGCTGGAACCAGTGGGAGAGCATCCCGCCCGACTGGCCACTGATGCCCTTCGTGGGCCACCAGCCGTCCGTCCTCTTCGCCGAGGGCGCGGAACACCAGCGGCGCGCCGGAGTGATCACCCAGGCGCTGGAGGGCGTCGACCAGTTCGAGCTGGCCCACGAGTGCCGGATCATCGCCGACCGGTTGATCGACGGCTTCTCCGGCAGCGGAGTCGCCGAACTGATGGGCGCCTACGCCCATCCGGTGCCCATGCGGGCCGCCGTCCAGATGTGCGGCATGCCTGCCGGTAGCGCCGACACCGAGGAACTCGTCACCGACCTGCAGATCTCCCTCGACGCCGCCGAGGGCGACGACCCGGGCGCCGCCTACGGCCGGGTGGGGGAGCGCATCCAGCAACTGGTCACCGACAAGCGGCGCAGCCCAGGGCCGGACGTCACCTCCCGGATGCTGCGGCACCCGGCCGCCCTGTCCGACGAGGAGTTGGTGCAGGACCTGATCTCTGTCATCGCCGCCGCCCAGCAACCCACCGCCAACTGGATCTGCAACACCCTGCGGCTCCTGCTCACCGACGACCGCTTCGCGCTGAACGTGTCCGGCGGCCGGGTCAGCGTCGGTCAGGCGCTCAACGAGGTGCTGTGGCTGGACACCCCCACCCAGAACTTCATCGGGCGCTGGGCGGTCCGGGACACCCAGCTCGGTGGACGGCTGATCCGTGCCGGGGACTGCCTCGTGCTGGGCCTGGCCGCAGCCAACACCGACCCGCAGATCTGGCCGGAGGGTCACGTCGGTGCGGAGAACTCCGCCCACCTGTCGTTCAGTAATGGCGAGCATCGCTGCCCCTACCCGGCGCCGCTGCTGGCCGACGTGATCGCCCGCACCGCGGTGGAGACGCTGCTGGAGCGACTTCCGGACGTGGTGCTCGGAGCCGATCCGCAGGCCCTGACCTGGCGGCCCTCCGTCTGGATGCGCGGGCTGACCGCACTGCCGGTGCACTTCACACCCGTGGGACGGTGACCTCCCTTCCTTGTCCCGCAGGGCTCCGTGCCGCTCCGCCCCGGCCCCGTCGTCAGGCCGCGACCGGGGTGAAGGTCACGGGGAGCGACTTCGGTCCGCGGGTGAAGACGCCCTGCTCCACGGGGGCGAAGCCGTCCGCCAGACGCAGGTCCGGCATGGCGTCGAGCAGCTGTCCGACGCCCGTCTCCACCTCGGCCCTGGCGAGCAGCGCGCCGACGCAGAAGTGCCTGCCCAGGGCGAACGCCAGGTGGCCGGCCGCAGCGGAGAAGGCGTTGGCCGTGCTCAGGTCGTCGCGCAGGATGTCGAACCGGTCCGGGTCGCGGTAGTGGAGCTCGTCCCGGTTGGCCGCGCCGATCAGGCAGGTGACGGTCGCCCCGGTGGGTATCGTGCCGCCACTGAGCGTCACCTCGGTCGCCGTCTGCCGCATGATCATGTGTACCGGCGGGGTGTAGCGCAGCGTCTCCGCGAACGCCTTGGGGATCAGACTCCGGTCCTCGCGGACGGCTGCCAGTTGCTCCGGGTGCGTCAGCAGGTTGGCGAAGATGCCGGCGATGGCCTTGTCCGTGGTCTCGCCGCCGGCGGCGAGCAGCAGACTGCAGAAGGCCTTGATGTCCTCGTCGCTCATCCGCACACCGTCGACCTCCGCGGCACAGAGCTTGGAGAGCAGGTCGTCGCCGGGGTTCTCGCGGCGCTCGGCGATGACCGGGAACATGTACTCGGCGAACTCGACCCGGGTCCGCTCGCCGCGGGCGGTCACCTCCGCATCGCCGGAGAGGTTGCCGAGGAAGTCGATGACGGCCGTGTACCAGCGGTGGAACCGGTCGTGGTCCGCCTTGTCCAGGCCGAGCATGTCGGCGATCACGTTCACCGGGAACCGGGTGGCGTACGCGTCGACGAGGTCGACGCTGCCGCGGTGCCGGAACGCGTCGATCAGCTCGCGTGAGTTGCGCTCGATGACCGGGAGGAAGTGCTCCTCCAGGTCCCGGCCGCGGAAGGCCGGTGCCACCAGGGCCCGCCGCACGGCGTGCTCACGGCCGCTGAGCTGGAGGATGGTACGACCGTGCACGGGCTCGATCTGCCAGGTGTAGTTGTCGGTGGTGAAGGCGCCCTCACGGTCCTTGAAGACCCGCTCTACGTCCTGGTAGCGGGAGACGAGGTAGCTCTGCGTCGGCTCGTGCCAGATCAGCGGTGCGTGGTCCCGCATCGCCCGGTAGGCGGGGTAGGGGTTCGCCGCGAACTCCGGCGAGAGTATGTCGGGCACCTGCTCGGCGGTCGTCATGTAGCCCCTTTGTGTGAACGAATTGTGCACACCAGGTTATTGATCGTCCGTCAGGTCGGACACCGCTGGACCGGACCGGACTGAACGTGGCCGAATCCGACCCGTCGCGAAGCGCCGTGCGTCAGACGGCGACGGCGAGGCCGGCGTTGTGGCCGCCGAAGCCGAAGGAGTTGCTCAACGCGCCGATTCCCCCGGGCTGCGGCTGGGTGACGCGGTGGCCGTCCACCGACATCCCGGCGCCCAGCATCCGCCCGTAGATCCGCGCTCCGCGCGCCCGGCCGTGCCGCTCGGACTCCAGAACCACGATGCCGGCACCCTCACCCAGGAGAAACCCGTCGCGGTCCTTGGTGAACGGCCGGGAAGCCTGCTGTGGCCGGTCATTGCACCGGGAAAGATGCAATTCGTACCAAAGGCCTTGAGAGTGTGCTCGAAGTCACTGATCATCAAGTAGCGTCGCATATATGCACGAAATGGACAATGGTCGAACGTCCCGCCATGTGTAGGAAGTTCGAGATGCGGGCCGGGGGGTCAGTCCACCGGCGACGTGCCCCAGGCGTGGGCTGCCGACTGCCGGCGCAGCCGTTCCAGGATCTCGGCCTGGCGAGTGGCACGCCGGAGCAAATGATGCAGAACGTCCGAATCCAGTCGTGGTTCATAGGGAGCGAGGTCCTGGAGCGTGCGCCATGCGGCGGCCTTGCCCTCGACGCCGAGACGCATCGCCTCCACCTCGATCAGGTCACTCAGGGGTGAACGTCTCACCAGTCGGCCGTTGGGTTTGAGCCGCGTCGCCTCCCCGGTCGCCCGGCCCGCCAGGGTCCGCAGCCGACCCGGCGGCAGCCCGAGGTCCCAGATGATCCGCTTCAGCGACCTGCGGTCCTGGGCCACCTCGCGGGCCAGTTCCTCGAGCTCACGGCCGATCGCGGAGTCCCGGTGCCTCCGGGCGGCCCGGCGCAGCAACCGCGTGCCCGCCGTGGCGCCCGTCAGGTGGTCGTGGAGATAGACGGCCAGCAGTCTCCTGCGCGGCGAGTCCGGCACTGGCTCTCCCTCACGTCTCAGTGGCCCGGGGTGGCCCCGCCCATTCGACCATTACGGGCGCCGCGGCGCGTGGCGGCAGGGGGGAGCTGACGCCATCCGGGGTACCGCTCGCGCATGATCTGCTCCGGGAGAGGAAGGAGCGGAGAGGGGCGAAGCCCCGGAGCACGAAGACGGCAGTACGAGAACGAGTCGGACACGGCTGGACCAGGAGGCACGTCATGAGCGGCGCGGACGACCAGGGTCGTACCGGTGGGACGGAGCAGGGCCGGCCGGCCTTCAAGCGGTCCCGGAGTCACTTCGCCGACCGCATCACCGCAGCCGGCGGGGACGACTGGCCGGTCGAGGCCGGGCGGTACCGCCTCGTGGTGAGCCGGGCCTGCCCGTGGGCGAGCCGGGCCCTCGTCGTCCGGCGGCTGCTCGGGCTGGAGGACGCGCTGTCCCTCGCCGTCACCGACCCGGTCCAGGACGAGCGCAGCTGGCGCTTCACCCTCGACCCGGACGGGCGCGACCCGGTGCTGGGGATCCGCTTCCTGAAGGAGGCGTACGACGCACGGGAGACCGGCTACCCGGGCGGGGTCAGCGTGCCCGCCGTGGTGGACGTACCCAGCGGCGAACTGGTGACCAACGACTACCAGCAGCTCACCCTCGACCTTTCCACGGAGTGGACGGCCCTGCATCGGCCCGGCGCCCCCGACCTCTACCCCAAGGCCCATCGCGACGAGATCGACGAGGTGATGGACGGCGTCTACCGGGACGTCAACAACGGCGTCTACCGGGCCGGGTTCGCCGGGGGGCAGGAGGACTACGAGCGCGCCTACCGGGATGTGTTCCGGCGTCTGGACCAGCTCTCGCAGCGACTGGCCGACCGCCGCTACCTGGTCGGTGACACCATCACCGAGGCCGACATCCGCCTCTTCGTCACGCTCGTCCGCTTCGACGCCGTCTACCACGGGCACTTCAAGTGCAACCGTTCGAAGATCACCGAGGACCCGGTGCTGTGGGCGTACCTGCGTGACCTCTACCAGACCCCCGGCTTCGGCGACACGGTCGACTTCGACGACATCAAGCGCCACTACTACCTGGTGCACCACAGCATCAACCCCACCGGCGTCGTGCCCGTCGGCCCGGACCTGACGACCTTTCTCGCCCCGCACCACCGCGACGAACTCGGGGGCCGCCCCTTCGGCGACGGCACCCCGCCCGGCCCACCTCCTGCGGGCGAGGGCATCCCGGCGCCGCACCGGACCTGACCCCCGGACGGGCCGGTTTCCCGGCGCGCGCGGGGCGCGGGGAACGAGGCGGGGGCCGCCCCGAACACAGCGCCGACGGGGCGGCTATGCTCTGCCCGGCCAACGGCGTCGAGGGGACAGGGGCGGGCTCGGAAATGAGCGACCAGCGCATCGGGAAGATGCTCCAGGCGATGGTGGGTAACGAGGTGGTCGCGGTCTCGCCTCCGCTGGCGTCGGTGAAGAAGGGCGCCGCACTGGCTCACGTCGCCGAGCAGTTCGGCTTCGTCTACGCCGACGCGAAGCTGCACGGCTACCGGAACTCGCAGCTCACCGTCTTTCTCGTACGCGATCCCCGCCCGGAGGCGGCGCAGCGTGCCGCCGCGACCACGGGACAGTTCCCGCAGGCCGGACAGGGCGGCCCGGTTCCCGGACTCCGGCAGGGCAGGCTCACCCCGCTGCCGGAGGCCAAGGACGCGGTCGAGCTGCTCACCGCCCGGATCATCTTCGACACCACCGGCAAGAAGGCCGAGAAGCAGATCTGGCTCGGTATGGTCGGTGTCGTCGTCGGTGCGACGATCGCCGGGCTGGTGCGGGGCGACGGGTCCGCCGGAGCGCTCTACGCGTACCTCTCGCTCGCCGCCCTGATCTGCCTGGTCCTCGGCGGCGGCATCCTCTTCACCCGGAAGCGCAACACCAAGGCTGCCGCGCGTCTGCGGACCGCAGGGCTGCAGGAGGTACGGGACGAGAACGGGCGCGTCCGGTACCTGCCGCCGGGACAGCACCTTCCGGGCCAGGGGAATCCGTTCGGCGGGCAGCCGGGCCCCTACGGTCAGCAGGCTCCGTACGGCAGGCAGGGGAACCCCGGACAGTATCCCCAGCACCCTCAGCACAACCTCCCGAACTCCCCGTACCCGGCGTACCAGCAGCCCCCGGGCAACCCGTACCCGCAGGGTCAACCGCAAGTGCCCGGGCAGCATCAGCATCAGCCTCAGCAGCCGCAGGACCCGCGCCGGCAGTACGTACAGCAGCAGGCGCCGCAGGTACCGCCGCAGTACCCCCAGTAGCAAGAGCCCACTTCGTGCAGTTCTGGGCGGGTCGTCCCTCGATAGAGGGAAAGAGGAGGTGAGGGAACGGTTCGGCAGGTTGCCCGCCCTCTAGCGTCACCTGCATGGACCCCTCGCCGACCGCGGTCGTTTCCGAACTGCGCCTCTCCTCCTTCCGTTCGCACCGCGGCAGGGTGCTGCCGCTGCACTCGTTCACGCTGCTTGCCGGGCCCAGCGGATCCGGCAAGTCGAGCGTCCTGGACGCCTTCCACGCGCTGGGGCGACTGGCGCACGGCGACGGTCTGGCCGAGGTCTTCGAGGACCGGATCGGGGGTGCGTCGTCCTGTGTGCCGTTCGGCGCCCGGCCGGACGCACAGGGCCGCCGCGGCTTCCGGCTCGGCTGCACCGTCGACGGCCCGGTCGGCCCCGTGCGGCTGGACCTCGCCGTGCAGGCCGAACCGGAACTGCGGGTGGCGGGGGAGCGGCTCGTCGCCACCGACGGGCGGACGCTGCTCTCCACCGCCCAGCGCGATCCCGGACGCCGCAGCGTGCAGGCCGAGTGGCACACCGCGGGCACCAGGGTGACCAGAGCTCCGCTCCCCGACGACAGGCTGGCGACCGCGCTGCTGCCGCTCCGGGTCGCCGGAACCACCGAGGGGCAACGCGAAGTGCTCGCCGCGGTCGAGCAGACCGTGGTCGCACTGCGCTCGGCCTTCCCCTGCGACCCGCGGCCCGACATGATGCGCTCGCCCGCCGACCTCGCCGACGGCATGCTCCGCACCGGGTGCGACAACCTCGCGGCGGTGCTGCGGCGCACCCGTGCCGAGTGCGTGACCCGGCACGCAGCCCTGGTGGAGGCGGTGCGCGCCGGCTGCGCGGGTCCGGTCGAAGGGCTCACCGCGGTGGCGTGCGACGACGGCCGGGTGCGGGCGCTGCTGGACCGCGGCGCGGACGCGCGGGCCACACCGGTGGACAGGTTGGGCGACGGAGAGCTCCGCTATCTGGGTCTGGCGCTGGTGCTGCTGACCGGGCCGGGTGTGCTCAACGTCGATCCGGTCGAGGGCATGCTGCCCGCCCGGCAGGCGCTGGCGGTGCTCGCGGACGGCCTGGACCGCGGCCTGGACCGGCGGCAGTCCGCCGAACTCCTGGCGCTGACCGCCCGGATGTGCCGTCGAGGGCACATCCGGATGCTCGGCACCGTCCATGACGCTCCCGACCCCGCGCAGGTGCCGGAGGCCACCCTGGTAGACCTGGGACGTGAACGCATTCCAGCGCAGATCCCACGGTCCTGACGGCGACGCCCACGACACACCGCACGACGACGAGTCCGCCCCGCACAGTGTTCCCGGACTGCAGCGCCGGCTTGCAGAGTTCGCCGACGCCCGGGACTGGGGGCGTTTCCATACGCCGAAGAATCTCGCCGCGGCTCTCAGCGTGGAGGCCGGCGAGCTGGTGGAGATCTTCCAGTGGTTGACGCCGGAGGAGTCCGTCCGCGTCATGGAAGGCCGGGAATCCGCCGCCCGGGTCGAGGACGAGGTGGCCGACGTGCTGGCGTACCTCCTGCAGTTCTGCGAGGTGTTGGGCATCGACGCAACGACCGCGCTGGCGGCGAAGATCGAACGGAACGAGAAGCGTTTCCCGGTAGCCGAAAACGGTGACTCTATGAAGTGAGGGAGTTATCCACAGTGGTGACGTTGTCCACATTTCTCCCGAACGCCCTGTCGAGGGAATCCCGCTGGTGTCACGCTGGGTGACATTCGGGTGGAGGGGGAGGTCATGGAGGCAGTCCGGCTGATCGAGGAGACCCGCTGCGCGCTCGCGCGCAGCGCGGTCGTGCGGGATGTCGTCGCCGAAGTCTGGCAGGTTCAGGCGCTGGTGGAGGCCGTCGGTTCGCACATCGCGATCACCGGCCCGCCGGCGGTCCGGGCGGAGGCCGTGTCGCTCAGTGCGGCGGGCATGCACGGCTGCGTGACGTTGCGACACGACGGCCAGGGTGCGGAAGGCGTCCGGGCCGCCCGTCTGACCAGAATGGACGACGCGCGCGCCGCCCTGGGTGTGCTGGCTCTGCTGCTGGCCGAGTCGGTCACCGCGCTGGTCGGCGTGTCCGTCTCGGCGGAGGAGGGAGGTCTGTACTGGCTGTGCGCCGAGGCCATCGACGCAGCCGACCAGTCGGCGGACCGAGTGGCAGGAATACTCCGCGGCCTGGCCCTCCCGGAAAGGGGCCCGGCCGCCTGAGTGATCTTTCCCGGCAGCGAGAGGCGAGGAGTGCAGGATGGAGTCATGGACCTGCGCATCTTCACGGAACCCCAGCAAGGCGCCGACTATGACACGCTGCTCGCCGTCGCCAGAGCGGCCGAGGACCTCGCCTTCGACGCCTTCTTCCGTTCGGACCACTACCTCGCCATGGGTGACTCGGACGGCAGGCCCGGCCCGACGGACGCCTGGACGACTCTGGCGGGCCTCGCCCGGGAGACCAGCCGCATCCGGCTCGGCACGCTGATGTCCGCGGCCACCTTCCGGCTGCCGGGCCCGCTTGCCGTTCAGGTCGCGCAGGTCGACCAGATGTCCGGGGGAAGGATCGAACTCGGCCTCGGCTCGGGCTGGTTCGAGGACGAGCACACGGCCTACGGCATCCCCTTCCCGAAGGAGAAGCTGGCACGGCTGGAGGAACAGCTCGCCATCGTCACCGGCCTCTGGTCCACACCGGTGGGGCAGAAGTTCGACTACGACGGCAGGTACTACCGGCTGTCCGACTCTCCGGCCCTGCCCAAGCCCGCCCAGCCCAGGATTCCGGTGCTCGTCGGAGGGCTGGGGGAGAAGCGGACGCCCCGCCTGGCGGCGCGTTACGCCGACGAGTTCAACCTCCCCTTCACCCACCACGCCGACACCGCCCGCCGCTTCGCCCGTGTGCGGGAGGCCATGGCCGAGGCGGGGCGGAAGCCGGAGGAGCTGGTGTACTCCAACGCACTGATCGTCTGTGTCGGGAAGGACGATGCCGAGGTCGCCCGCCGGGCAGCCGCCATCGGCAGGGAGGTCGACGAGCTGAAGGAGAACGGGCTCACCGGTACCCCGGAGGAGGTCGTCGACAAGATCGGCCGGTACCAGGAGGCAGGCTCCTCCCGCATCTACCTCCAGGTGATGGACCTTCACGACCTCGACCACCTCGAGCTGATCGCCGACCAGGTGCAGGGCAGGCTTGCGTGAGCGCGCCCGCGCTCCCGCTCGCCGCCGCTCTCGCAGCCGGTCCGGTCGTCCTCGACGGCGGGCTGTCCAACCAGCTCGAGGCACAGGGCTGCGACCTCTCCGACGCGCTGTGGTCGGCCCGCCTGCTGGCGGACGCGCCCGAGGAGATCGTCGCCGCGCACCGGGAGTACGTGCGAGCGGGAGCACGGGTGCTCATCACAGCCGGCTACCAGGCGTCGTTCGAGGGGTTCGCCCGGCGCGGCCTGGGGCGCCGGGAGGCCGCTGCCCTCTTCGGCCTCAGCGTCGCGCTCGCCCGTGAGGCCGCGGGGGAGACGCCGGTTCATGTGGCCGCCTCCGTCGGCCCGTACGGGGCGGTCCAGGCGGACGGCGGCGAGTACCGCGGCCGGTACGGGCTGACCGTGCGGGAGCTCGAACGCTTCCACCGCCCGCGGATCGAGGCACTGGCCGAGGCCGGGCCGGACGTACTCGCGCTGGAGACGGTCCCGGACGTCGACGAGGCGGAGGCGCTGTTGCGCGCCGTCGAGCACACCGGCCTTCCCGTCTGGCTCAGCTACACCGTCGAGGGCGGCCGTACCCGTGCCGGGCAGCCGCTCGCCGACGCCTTCGACCTGGTCGCCGGTCGCGACCAGGTGATCGCGGCCGGCGTGAACTGCTGCACCGCCGAGGACGCCTCCGATGCCGTCGGGGTCGCCGCCGGGCATAGCGGCAAGCCCGTGGTGGTCTACCCCAACGGCGGCGAGCGGTGGGACGCCGTACGGCACCGCTGGCACGGGCCGGTGACCTTCGACCCGCTCGCCGCCGCCGGGTGGGTCTCCCGCGGGGCCCGTCTGCTCGGCGGCTGCTGCCGTGTCGGCCCGGAAGACGTCGCGCAACTGGCCGCCGCGCTGCGCCGAGAAGGATGCTGACACCGAAGGGGCGGGCTGCGTTCCGGGATCCTGTCGACGGGTGACCGGGGCCGTGAGGTGATCTTCCCCGGAAAAACCGTGTACGGCACCGGGCAGGGGGCGCCCCCTCGGGACAGGATGGGTTCATGGGATTCCATGTCGACTCCGAAGCCGGGCGGCTCCGCCGCGTCATTCTGCACCGGCCCGATCTCGAGCTGAAACGGCTCACCCCCACGAACAAGGACGATCTCCTGTTCGACGACGTGCTCTGGGTGCGGCGGGCCCGGCAGGAGCACGATGCTTTCGCAGACGCTCTCCGCGACCGCGGTATCCAGGTGCATCTTTTCGGCGACCTGCTCACCGAGAGCCTGGCGGTGCCGCAGGCGCGCGCGCTCGTCCTGGACCGGGTCTTCGACGAGCGCGAGTACGGACCACTGGCGACCGGCCACCTGCGTGCCGCATTCGACGCACTCCCCACCCAGGAACTGGCCCAGGCACTGATAGGGGGCATGACCAAGAGGGAGTTCCTGGACCAGCATCCGGAGCCGACCTCGGTCCGCTTCCACGTGATGGAACCGGACGACTTCCTGCTCGCGCCCCTGCCGAACCACATCTTCACCCGTGACACCTCCGCCTGGGTCTACGACGGTGTGTCGGTCAACGACATGCGGTGGGAAGCGCGGCGCCGCGAGACCGTGCACTTCGAGGCCATCTACCACCACCACCCGCTGTTCGCCGCCGACGACTTCCATTTCTGGTCCGACGGCCGCGGTGCGGCGTACCCCTCGACCATCGAGGGTGGCGACGTGCTGGTCATCGGCAACGGCGCGGTGCTGGTGGGGATGAGTGAGCGGACCACCCCGCAGGCGGTGGAGACCCTCGCCCGCGGCCTCTTCGACGCCGGCTCGGCGACCAGCATCGTGGCCCTGGACATGCCGAAGGCCCGCGCCTTCATGCACCTCGACACGGTGATGACGATGGTCGACGGCCACACCTTCACCCAGTACGAAGGGCTGGGCATGTTGCGCTCGTACACCATCGAGCCCGGTGGCGGGCAGGACCTCAAGGTGACCGACCATCCGCCGGAGCACATGCACCGGGCCATCGCCGCCGCTCTGGGGCTGAACTCGATCCGGGTGCTCACCCCCACCCAGGACGTCCGCTCCGCCGAGCGCGAGCAGTGGGACGACGGCTGCAACGTGCTGGCCGTGGAACCGGGCGTGGTGCTGGCGTACGAGCGTAATGTGACAACCAATACCTTTCTGCGCAAACAGGGTATCGAGGTGGTGGAGATCCCGGGCAGTGAGCTGGGTCGCGGCCGGGGTGGTCCTCGCTGCATGAGCTGCCCCGTCGAGCGGGACCCGGTACCCGCGGGCGAATAGGCATGCGTAGCTTCGTATACAATTACAGCGCAAGCTGATGTACGCGACCGAGGAGCCCTCCCATGGCGACAGATCTCACGGGCCGCCACTTCCTCAAGGAGGTGGACCTCACCCCCGGTGAGTTCCGCCATCTCGTCGACCTCGCCGCCCGGCTCAAGGCGGAGCGGAAGACCGGTGGTGAACAGCAGCGGCTCCGCGGGCGCAGTATCGCGCTGATCTTCGAGAAGGCGTCCACCCGCACCCGGTGCGCCTTCGAGGTGGCCGCCGCCCAGCAGGGGGCGGCCACCACCTACCTCGATCAGGCCGGTTCGCACATCGGCCACAAGGAGTCCGTACGGGACACCGCGAGGATCCTCGGGCGGATGTACGACGCCATCGAGTTCCGCGGCGGCGACCAGGCCGTCGTGGAGGACCTCGCCGTCCACGCGGGCGTCCCCGTCTACAACGGGCTGACCGACCAGTGGCACCCCACTCAGATGCTCGCCGACGTGCTCACCATGACCGAGCACTGCGCGAAGCCGCTGGAAGCCGTGACGTACGCCTACCTCGGCGACGCCCGGCACAACACGGGCAACTCCTCGCTGGTCACCGCCGCCCTGCTGGGTATGGACCTGCGTATCGTCGCTCCCCGTCCGCTGTGGCCTGCCGAAGCGGTGGTGGCCCGTGCCCGTGAGGTGGCCGCGACGACCGGGGCGCGCATCACCGTCACCGAGGAGGTCGAGGAGGGTGTGCGCGGCGCGGACTTCGTCGGTACGGACGTGTGGGTCTCGATGGGGGAACCGGCCGGTATGTGGGACGAGCGCATCGCGCTGCTGCGGCCGTACGCCGTCACGGCGGACGTCCTGCGGTTCACCGGCAACCGCGATGTCCGCTTCCTGCACTGCCTGCCCGCCTTCCACGACCTCGGCACGACGGTGGGGCGGGAGATCCACGAACGGTACGGGCTGGACCACCTCGAGGTGAGTGACGAGGTCTTCGAGTCCGAGCACTCGGTGGTTTTCGACCAGGCGGAGAACCGCATGCACACGATCAAGGCCGTACTCGTCGCCACGCTGGCCGGTGAAGCCGGCTGAAGGCCGACGTCCGGCGCTCGAGAGCCGGGGAGTGTGACACCGTCCGGGCCGCCAGAGGTATCGCGCACCCATGACGACAGTCACGAAGAGGTGATACGTTCCCAGGGTCGGCAACCTTGGAGGAGACCTCGGCCATGAGTCCGTTCACCGGTTCCGTCTGCGCGGCCGAGCGCTGGTCGCACATCCGGGTCGTCGAGGACGGCGGCGTCGTGACCGTCACCCTGGATCGCCCCGACAAGCTCAACGCGCTCACCTTCGAGGCCTACGCGGACCTCCGCGACCTGCTCGCGGAACTGTCCCGTGAGCGCCGCGCCCGTGCCCTCGTACTCGCCGGTGAGGGACGCGGCTTCTGCTCCGGCGGCGACGTGGACGAGATCATCGGCGAGACGCTGTCCATGGACACCGCCCAGCTCCTCGACTTCAACCGGATGACCGGCCAGGTCGTCCGCGCCGTCCGGGAGGCACCGTTCCCGGTGATCGCGGCTGTGCACGGCGTCGCCGCGGGCGCGGGCGCCGTCCTCGCCCTCGCCTCGGACTTCCGGGTCGCCGACCCGACCGCCCGCTTCGCGTTCCTCTTCACCAAGGTCGGCCTGTCCGGCGGTGACATGGGCGCCGCCTACCTGCTGCCCCGCGTGGTGGGCCTCGGACACGCCACTCGCATCCTGATGCTCGGAGAGCCGGTACGCGCGCCCGAGGCCGAACGCATCGGGCTGATCAGCACGCTGACCGACGACGGCGGCGCCCGGCAGGCCGCGGCGGAACTGGCCCGCCGGCTCGCCGACGGGCCCGCTCTCGCACACGCCCAGACCAAGGCGCTGCTCACCTCCGAGCTGGACATGGGCCTGACGGCCTCGGTGGAGATGGACGCCTCGACCCAGGCGCTGCTGATGAACAGCGAGGACTACGCCGAGTTCCACGCCTCCTTCACCGAGAAGCGGCCTCCGAAGTGGCAGGGCCGCTGAGCTCCGTCGAGGCAGGCGCCGGACCCACACCCGAGGAGTTCTGCATGCGCATCGCGGTCATCGGCGGCGGCCCGGGAGGTCTCTACTCCGCGGCGCTGCTCAAGCGCCTCGACCCCGCCCGAGAGGTCACCGTCCACGAACGCAACGCCCCGGACGACACGTTCGGCTTCGGCGTGGTGCTGTCCGACGAGACACTCGGCGGCATCGAGAGCGCCGACCCGGTCGTCTACGCCGCGCTGCGCGATGCGTTCGTGCGCTGGGACGACATCGAGGTCGTGCACCGCGGACGGACCCTCACCTCCGGAGGCCACGGCTTCTCCGCGCTCAGCCGGCGGCGGCTGCTGGCCGTGCTGCACGACCGCTGCCGAGAACTCGGTGTCGACCTCCGCTTCGGGGCCGACGCGCCGCCGGCCACCGAACTCGCCGTCTCCCATGACCTGGTCATCGCCGCCGACGGCGTGCACAGCGCCACCCGGGGGGCGTTCGCCGATGCCTTCGGCCCGCAGTCGACCACGCACCGCTGTCGCTACATCTGGCTCGCCGCGGACTTCGCACTCGACGCGTTCCGCTTCGAGATCGCGGAGACCGAGCACGGCGTGATGCAGCTGCACGCCTACCCCTTCTCGGCCGACGCCTCGACCGTCATCGTGGAGATGCGCGAGGAGGTGTGGCAGGCGGCCGGCCTGGACCGGATGGACGAGGCCGCCTCGGCGGTGTACTGCGCCAAGCTCTTCCCCGAGACCCTCGGCGGACGCCCGCTGCGCGGCAACAGATCGCAGTGGATCGCTTTCGACACCGTCGTCAACGCCCGGTGGTCGCACCAGAACGTGGTGCTGCTCGGGGACGCCGCACACACCGCCCACTTCTCCATCGGCTCCGGCACCAAGCTGGCCGTCGAGGACGCCCTCGCCCTGGCGGCCTGCGTGGAGGAGAACGCCACGCTGCCCGAGGCGCTTGCCGCCTACGAGGCCGAACGGCGGCCGGTGGTGCTCTCCACCCAGCGTGCCGCCCGCGCCAGCCTGGAGTGGTTCGAGGACCTGGGCACCTACGTCGGCCAGCCGCCGTACCGTTTCGCGTTCAACCTGCTGACCCGCAGCCGCCGCGTCACCCACGACAACCTCCGGCTGCGTGACCCGGACTTCGTCGCCGCGGTGGAACGGGAAGCGGGTGTCCCCGAGGGGACCCCGGCGATGTTCACCCCCTTCCGCCTCGGGCAGCTGGAGCTGCGCAACCGGGTCGTCGTGTCCGCGATGGACATGTACTCGGCCGAGGAGGGCGTCCCCGGCGACTTCCACCTGGTGCATCTCGGCAGCCGCGCGCTCGGCGGCGCCGGACTGGTGATGACGGAAATGGTGTGCGTCTCCCCGGAGGGACGGATCACCCCCGGCTGCACGGGACTGTGGAACGACGAACAGGCCGCGTCCTGGCGGCGCGTCACTGACTTCGTGCACACCCGGGCACCCGGTACCGCGATCGGCGTCCAGATCGGCCACTCCGGCCGCAAGGGTTCCACCCGGCTGATGTGGGAGGGGATCGACGACCCGCTGCCGGACGGCAACTGGCCGGTCGTGGCCCCCTCCGCGCTGCCGTACCGCGCAGGCGTCAACCAGGTGCCGCGCGAACTGGACGTCACCGAAATGGCCGCGATCCGGGACCGGTTCACCGACGCGGCGCGCCGCGCGGCCGACGCCGGGTTCGACCTGCTGGAGCTGCACTGCGCACACGGCTACCTGCTGTCCTCCTTCCTCTCCCCCCTCACCAACCGCCGCGCCGACGCCTACGGCGGCGACGTCGAGGGCCGACTGCGTTTCCCGCTGGAGGTCTTCGACGCGATCCGCGAAGTGTGGCCCGGCGAAAACCCGCTGACGGTCCGCATCTCCGCCACCGACTGGGCCGAGGGCGGCACCAGCACCGAGGACGCGCTCGCCGTCGCACGTGCCTTCGCCGACCACGGCGCGGACGCCGTCGACGTGTCGACCGGACAGGTCGTGTCCGAGGAGAAGCCCGACTTCGGGCGTTCCTACCAGACGCCGTACGCCGACCGCATCCGCAACCGGCTCGGGGTGCCGGTGGTCGCGGTCGGCGCCATCTCCTCCTGGGACGACGTGAACTCCCTGCTGCTCGCCGGGCGCGCCGACCTGTGCGCACTGGCCCGCCCGCACCTGTACGACCCCAACTGGACGCTGCACGCCGCCGCGGAGCAGGACTACACGGGACCGGGCGCGCCGTGGCCGCAGCAGTACCGGGCGGGAAGCCGTAGGCCCCCGACGGGGCGTACGGACGCGCCGAAGCAGCGCCTCACGCTGTGACGGTCCCCGGCGCCGCCGGTCAGTCCTCCTCGTCCCACCAGCGCTCGCCCGGCTCGCGCCGGTTTCCGACGATCGCCGCGGCGGGCGGAATCACCATCGCCACCACGCACAGGGCGATCGCCGCGGGCACGGACCAGAGCCGCACGAACGCCCACGCGCTGACGAACAGCACGACGGCGGTGCCCATCATCACGAAGTAGCGCCTCCTGCGCCGCGTGCCCGGGTCCATACCACCAGCGTCCCACCGCCGGCCCACGTGCGGAACCGGGGTCTGCCCTGCGGACCTATCCGTCGGCGCGGAGCTCCGCCGCCGCGTGGACGCCGCCCGGACCGCGCAGTTTCGCGTCCAGGGTGTGGAACACCTCCGCGGAGCGCTCCCCGGGCCAGCCGTCCGGCAGGAGGCCGCCCGGCAGCCCCGGGTCCGCGTACGGCAGCCGTCGCCAGGCGTCCAGCGCCGGAAGGTAGTCGCGGTACGCCTCCTCCGGCACGATCCTGCGCCTCCGCTCCCAGACGCGCAGCACCGGCTCGTGCGCCTCCAGGAACTGCTGGTGCAGCGCGGCGATCGCCTCCAGGTCCCACCAGCGGGCGACGGCCTCCCGCGTGGGTTCGAACCCGGCGTGCGCCCCCCGGAACAGGTCGACGTATGCGGTGAGCCCGAAGCGTTCCAGGGTGTGGCGGGCCTCGTCCTCCAGATGTGCGGGCGCGATCCAGACCCCCGGTGCCGCGTTGCCGAATCCCAGCCGGGCCAGCCGGGAACGCAGGACATGCCGCCGCTGCCGCTCCCGTTCGGGGACGGAGAACACGGCCAGCAGCCAGCGGTCGTCCTCCTCGGGCCGCGGCCGGTCGTAGATGCGCCGGTCGCCGTCGGCCAGAAGCTGCCGCGCCGCCTCGGACGGGGCGTACGCCGCGGACCGGCTTCCCGCGCGGTCGGACACGAGCAGCCCGCGCCGCTTCAGCCGGGAGACCGCGGACCGTACCGACGGCGCGTCCACGCCGACCGCACCGAGCAGCCGGATCAGCGCCGCGACCGGCACGCTGCCTGCACCGGCGTCACCGCCGTCACCGCCGGCACCGGGGCGGGTCGCCTCC
>KI547043.1:100233-105370 GCA_000497405.1 Streptomycetaceae bacterium MP113-05
CGCCCGTACGCGCCGAAGAACGTCAGGATCAGGGAGCCGGGAGACGGAGGCTGGGGCACGCCGTCACTCTAAGGTGTGCCCCGGCCGGCCCGGCCCTCACCCTGCGCGGGTGCCTCACGAAGCCGGAAGCGCTGCAGCTTGCCCGTCTGCGTCCTCGGCAGCGCGTCGGCGAAGACGATCTCCTTCGGGCATTTGAACGGTGTGAGTTCCTCCTTCGTGAAGGCGCGCAGCCGGTCCACGGTCTCCTGCCCGCCCGGCACGCCCTTCCGCAGCACGACGTGGGCGACGACGGTCTGCCCGCGGACCTCGTCCGGACGGCCGACGACCGCGACCTCCTCGACGTCCGGGTGGCGCAGCAGGGCCCCCTCGACCTCCGGCCCGGCGATGTTGTAGCCCGCGGATATGATCATGTCGTCCGCGCGCGCCACGTAGCGGAAGTAGCCGCCCGGCTCGCGCACGTAGGTGTCGCCGGTGATGTTCCAGCCGCTGCGCACGTAATCCTGCTGGCGCGGGTCGGCCAGGTAGCGGCAGCCCACCGGACCGCGCACCGCCAGCAGACCCGGTGCACCGTCCGGGACGGGGGTGACGCCGTCCTCGGCGACCACCCGCGCCTCGAAACCGGGCACGGGCCTGCCCGTGGTACCGGGGCGGATGTCGTCGTCCGCCGCGGAGAGGAAGATGTGCAGCATCTCCGTGGCGCCGATGCCGTCGATGAGCCGCAGCCCGGTGCGTTCGTGCCAGGCCTCCCAGGTCGCCGCGGGAAGGTGTTCGCCGGCCGAGACGCAGCGGCGCAGCGAGGTGACGTCCCACGGCTCGCCCCGCGCGTCGCCGTCGGCGAGCTTCCCGAGGATCGCCCGGTACGCCGTCGGCGCCGTGAAGAGCACCGACACCCGGTGCTGCTGCACCGCGCGGAGCATCTCGTCCGGGCCGCTCCACTGCTGCAGCAGGGCTGCCGCACCCGCCCGCAGCGGAAAGATCACCAGCCCGCCCAGCCCGAACGTGAAACCCAGCGGAGGGCTGCCGGCGAACAGGTCGTCCGGTTCCGGGCGCAGAAGGTGTGCGGAGAAGCTGTCGGCGACGGCGAGTACGTCCCGGTGGAAGTGCATGCACCCTTTGGGGCGCCCGGTGGTGCCGGAGGTGAACGCGATGAGCGCGACGTCGTCGGCGGCCGTGGCCACCGCGCTGTACGGTCGCGCCGCCCAGCGCTCGGTCAGCCGGTGCAGGTCGTCGGGGGAGTCGCCGCCGAACGGGGTGACGCGCAACCCGGGCACCTCGGCCTTGACCAGGTCGTCCAGCGTGGACGCGTCGCACAGTGCGTGCCCGACCTGCGCCAGGTCGCAGACGGTGCGCAGCTCGTGGGAGCGCTGGGCGGCGAGCACGGTGACGGCGACGGCGCCCGCCTTCATCACCGCGAGCCAGCAGGCGGCCAGCTCGGGGGTGGTGGGGCCGCGCAGCAGCACCCGGTTGCCGGGGACGACACCCAGTTCGCCGCTCAGGACGTGCGCGATCGCGTCCACCCGGTCGCGCAGCTCGCCGTACGACCAGACGGTGTCGTCGCCGACGAAGGCGCGACGGTCGGGGCCGAGTCGTTCGATCGTTCCGTCCAGCAGTTCGAAGCCGCAGTTCATCCGGTCCGGACAGCGCAGCTCCGGGAGGTCCCGGGTCAGCTGCGGCCACTGCTCGGGGGGCGGCAGGTTGTCGCGGGCGAAGGTGTCGACGTGTGCGGACGGGATCTGTTCCATGACGGTCGTGCCCCCTTGCGGATTCCCGGAAGGCGGTGGTGCCAGGGCTTCTCACAGGCATTTCCGCGGCGGAGCACTGGCGTGCCCGGATGCCGATGAGCGTAACGTGTTAGTGACGACAGTCAACGGTCCGCGATAAAGGAGGCGTCGCCGATGCGGGCGTTCGCGCTGGAGCCCGAGCAACAGCAGTGGTGCGAGGAACTTCGGTCGCTGGCGGCGAGCAGCTTCCGGCCGCTCGCCGCGGAACACGGTGAGCGGCCGGGGGTCAACCGCACGCTCGTCGCCGCGCTGGGCGGGACCGGCCTGCTGGACCGGGTCTTCCCGGCCGACGGCACCCCCGTCCGCGCCATGGACCTGTGCCTGCTGCGCGAGTCCCTCGCCCACGGCTGCACGGAGGCCGAGACCGCCCTCGCCCTGCAGGGCCTCGGCGCCTACCCCCTGGCACTTTCGGGTACCGACGAGCAGCGTGCGAGATGGCTGCCCGAGGTGGCCGCAGGGCGTGCCATCGCGGCCTTCGCACTGAGCGAGCCGAGCGCCGGCTCGGACGCCGCGGCACTGTCGCTGACGGCGGTGCCGGCCGACGGCGGATGGGAGCTGCGCGGCACCAAGACCTGGATCTCCAACGCCCCACACGCCGACGTCTACTCCGTCTTCGCCCGCACCACCGACGGCGCCGGATCGCGCGGCGTCACGGCCTTCCTGGTGCCGGCCGGACGCCCCGGACTCACCGGGGAGCCCCTGCGGATGCTCTCCCCGCACCCCATCGGCACCCTCACTTTCGACGGCGTTCCCGTCACCGGGGCGGACGTGCTGGGCACGGTCGACGAGGGCTTCGGCGTCGCCATGCGCACGCTGAACCTCTTCCGCCCCAGCGTCGGCGCCTTCGCCGTCGGTATGGCGCAGTCCGCGCTCGACGCCGCCGTCGAGCACGCCGGCAGCCGTACGGCCTTCGGGGGACCGCTGCGCGACCTGCAGGCCGTGTCCCACCAGCTCGCCGAGATGGCCACCCGGATCGAGGCGGCGCGGCTGCTCGTCTATGCGGCGGCCTCGGCGTACGACCGCGGCGAGCCGGGCATCGCCCGGCGCGCCGCGATGGCGAAGCTGCTCGCCACCGAGACCGCGCAGTACGTCGTGGACACCGCAGTCCAGATCCATGGGGCCGCCGCCCTTCAGCACGGACATCTCCTGGAACACCTCTACCGTGAGGTCCGTGCTCCGCGCATCTACGAGGGCGCGACCGAGGTGCAGCGCTCGATCATCGCCAAGGAGCTCTACACATGACACTCGAACGTGTGAACCCCGGCGTGCTCGCGCCGCCCACCGGCTTCTCGCACGCCGTGGCCGTCACCGGCTCGCGTCTGGTCTTCCTCGCCGGCCAGACCGCGCTGGACGGGGACGGCAGGATCACCGGCGGCGATCTGCCGGCGCAGTTCCGGCAGGCGCTGGGCAATCTGCTGACGGCGTTGCGCGCCTCCGGCGGCGAGCCCGCCGGCCTCACCCGCGTCACCGTCTACACCACCGACGTGGCCGCGTACCGGGCGCACGCCCGTGAGCTGGGCGCGATCTGGCGGGAGCTGGCCGGACGGGACTATCCGGCGATGGCGCTGATCGGTGTGGTCCGGCTGTGGGACGAGGAGGCCACGGTGGAACTGGACGGGATCGCCGTCCTCGACTGAGCCGTCCGCCGTACCGGTCCGGGTTCCGTCCCGGCCCGGTACGGCGGGGCGGTCAGCTCGGCTCCACGGTGGACCGGTCCATCCAGACGACCTCCCACTGGTGGCCGTCCGGGTCCTGGAAGCTGCGGCCGTACATGTACTCCTCGTCCATCGGCTCGTTCACCGGGTGGCCGCCGTTCGCGAGGGCGTTGTCCGCGAGCTCGTCGACCGCCTCGCGGCTCTCCAGCCCCAGCGCGACGATCGCCTCGGTGGTCTTCGTCGCGTCGGCGATCTCCTTCTTGGTGAAGCCCTTGAAGAACGGTTCCACCAGCAGCATCGCGTAGATGCCGTTGTCCTTGTCGATCTCCATCGCGGTGGCGTTCTCGTCGGTGAACTGCTTGTTGAAGGTGAAGCCGAGTTTCCCGAAGAACTCCACGGACCGGTTCAGGTCCTTCACGGGGAGGTTCACGAAGATCATCTTGCTCATGGGTCCGCCCTCTCTGCTGCCCGTTCCGCCGCCCGCGCGATGGCACCAGTGGAGACGGCGTACGCGGCGAGAACTCATCGCGTGCCCCGGAAGCAGCGGTGGGCCCGCCCGGTGAGCCCGGACTGAGCGGCGAGTGAGACGGAAATGAGCCGGAAAGGAGGGACGCCGCCCACCATCGCAGTGCCACCGCCCCACACCACGCGGAGACACAGCGGAGGACCACCATGCAGGAGCCATACGACAGACCAGTCACCCAGCCCTCCCCGGACGCCGCCTCGCGCATCGATCGCCGGCTCTTCCTCGGCGGCGTCGGCGCGGCCACCACCGCGGCGATGCTGGCGAACACCTCGGGGACGGCGTACGCGGCGGAGGAGCCCGCGTTCGCGCCGCTGCCGCAGGAGATGCAGCCCCCGCCGTCCGAGTCGCTGATGGCGCTGAAGCGCTTCAGCCGGATCGACGGCACGCCCGTCTACTACTGGCGCGGCAACCGGGGGAACACCACCCTGCGCGACTGGCGCTGCACGCCCGCCTTCTACGACCGTCTGGTCGTGTGGATCCGCGACCTTCGCCGGCTCTCGGACGACGCCGGCTACGGCAACGTCAAGTTCCTGGTCTCGGCCGGCTTCTACGTGAACCGCAGCGGCCAGCACGGCAACGGGACCGCCATGGACCTGGACCTGGTGCGCTGGGGCGGCGGTCGCCAGTCCTCCCCCCTGGACGGACACCACAGCGCGGACCGAACCCGCCGGCGCCGCTACCTCGCCGTCGACGCCACCTGCCGCAGGCGTTTCCGCTACGTCCTCGACGGCTGGTACAACTCCGCGCACCGCGACCACATCCACTCCGACTTCGCGGGCCTGCCCACCAAGTGCTCCAAGGGCTCGGAGAGCGACACCAAGTTCATCCAGGCGGTGTGCAACAACTTCATGAGCGCGGGAATCGCCGTCGACGGCGTCTGGGGTCCGCAGACGGAGAAGTGGTTCAACCGGGCGAAGAACCGGCTCAGCATCGAGGGCAACCCGCACGCCGACATCACCTCGTGGCGGAACATGCTGGCGCGCATAGCCCGCCACGGCTTCCGCAACGACGCGTTCTGACCGGCCGTCATCCCGTCCGGGCGGGACCTGCGTCCGGCCCGGACCACGCGGGCTCCGGGCACGGCGTGCTGCGACGGGAACGACACCGAACGCCCGCTGAACCAGGTGTACGGGCACCCGGTTCAGCGGGCCTCGTCCGAGACCGGCGGCAACCGC
>KI547043.1:105380-111801 GCA_000497405.1 Streptomycetaceae bacterium MP113-05
GCCGGAAGCCGCAGACAGGCCGGAGTCAGTCCCAGTCCGCCCAGCACCCGCCGGTACGCCCCGGCGCGTTCCGCAGCTGCGGTCCCGTCCCCGGCGAGTCGCAGAGCCACCGCGAGCCGGGCATCCGTGCGGGCGGCCTCCACCGGCGCCGTCATGCGCCCGAACACCGTCGACGCCTCCAGCAGCCGGTCGCGCGCCGCCGTGGCCTCGCCCGCGCCGAGGGCGGCGTCGCCGAGACTGCGCAGCACCAGCGCTGTCCCGGATGTCTCCCGGTTCCTGCGCAGCGTCTCCAGCGCCGACTCCAGCCGCTCCCGGGCCCGCGCCCAGTCCCCCAGCGCCACATCCACCTGGCCCCGGACGCGCTCCACATGGGCGGCGCCCACCTCGTCACCGATGCCGGACACGATCCCGGCGGCCTCCGCCAGGGAGTCCAGGGCACCGGCGGTCTCCGCCCGGTCGGCCAGCGTCTCCGCGAACCGCAGCAGCACCACCACCCGGGTACGGTCCGCAGCAGCATGCCGGCTCAGCGCCCGCCGGTAGTGGCCGGTCGCGGCGTCGACGTCACCCAGGTCTGCCAGCGCGTTGGCCAGCCCCGTGCGCGCGTACACCTGCGCCCGGTCGGACAGGGCGAGACGTTCCGCCTCCAGTGCCGACTTCTCGTAGTGGTCCGCCGCCTCCGCGAGACGCCCCTGGAGCGCGGTCGCCCGACCGACCTGCCACGCCGCGTCGGCGATCACCTCCGGGTCGCCGAGGTCGGTGGCCACCTCCCAGCAGCGCCGTGCGGCCTCGCCCAGCTCCGCGTACCGGTCCTGCTGGAACATGGCCCAGCACAGCGCGAAGTACAGCCGTGACAGCCTCCGGTCGCCCGTGGGCTCCTTCCCCCATGCGTCGATCGCCGCCCGGATCGCCGCCTCCCGCTCGGCCTCGTAGAACCGGATCAGCAGGTAGCCGTTGAGCTGAAGCGCCAGGTCGCCGGCCAGCTCGGGCTGCCGCAGCCGGCAGGCCTGGCGCACGGCGTCGCCCAGATTGGCCTGTTCCGCGGCGAACCAGTCCGCCGGATGCCGCCGCACGGCGGCGCACGCCTCGGCGGGCAGCGCGTCGCGGCCGGAGCCGACCGCGTCGAGCACGCCGCCGTGCCCGAGCCGGCCGGCCGCCTCCGAGGCCAGCACCAGCCAGCGCCGCAGCACTCTCCCGACCGCCGCCTCCCGCTCCGCCGGCGGGTCCTCCGCCAGAGCACGCTCGTACGCGAAGTCGTGGACCAGGTCGTGCAACCGGAACCGTGGCTGCCCGGCCTGGTCCACCCCGACCGGGAGCAGCAGGTGACGGTCGACCAGTTCGTCCGGTATCCGGTCCTCGTCCGCGGGTGCCTTACCGGCGAGCGCACCCACCACCCAGCCGGGGACGCTCTGCGCCGCCAGCAGGCCCAGCCCCCGCAGCGCGGCCTGCAGCTCGGGTGGCAGCGCACGGTAGCTGAGCGCCATCCCGGCCCGGACGTCCAGGTCGCCGGCCGTCAACTGGTCCAGCCGGTTCCGGTCCCGGGCCAGCCGGTCGCGGAACCTGCCCACCGTCCAGTCCGGCCGGGCGGCCAGCCGTGCGCCCGCGATACGCAGCGCCAGCGGCAGGTGACCGCACAGCTCCGCCACCCCGCGGGCGGCCTCGGGGTCCGCGTCCACGCGATCCGTCCCGACGAGGCACGCCAGCAGGTCGAGCGAGTCCTGCGCGTCGAGGGTGCCCACGCCGAGCGACCTGACGCCGGGTAGCGCGGTCAGCCGTCGTCGGGACGTCGCCAGCACGGCGCACCCGGGCACGCCCGGCAGCAGCGGCCGCAGCTGCGCCTCGTCCCGCACGTCGTCCAGCACCAGCAGCACACGGCGGCCGGCCAGCCTGGTACGGAGGGCGGCGGCCCGCTCGTCCGGGTCGGACGGAACGAGTTGCCCGTCCACACCGAGCCCGCGCAGGAACCGCGCCGCGACCTCGTACGGGTCTGCCGGCTCCGGCTGTGCTCCGCGCATGTCGGCGTACAGCTGACCGTCCGGGAACTCGCCGGCCAGGGCGTGACCGGTGCGCAGCGCCAGTGCCGTCTTACCGGCGCCGCCCTGCCCGCTCAGCGTCACCACCGGGAGGCTGTCCGGCCCCTCCTGCAGCGCCCGGCGGGCTTGCTCCAGCACGGTTTCCCGTCCGCACAACCGTCCTGGGGCCGGGGGGAGTTGACGGGGCGCAACGGGCCGTGCCGTGGGCTCCGCCGGCACGGCTGCTCCAGCGGCGTCCGGGTCCGTGCGCGTGGCCGGGGCCGTGTCGCGGGGCGGTGAGGGGTGCGAAGCGGAGTGGGTCGGTGTACCCCGCCCCGAGGAAGGGCCGGCCCCCGGCACGACCGGTGTTCCGCACAGCACCGCCTGGTGGAGCTCGCGCAGCGGCGCACCCGGCTCGACGCCCAGATCCTCTTCCAGACGCCGGTACGCCCGGCGATAGCAGGCCAGTGCGTCGGCGGTCCGCCCCTGCGCGGCGAGAGCGAGCATCTGCCTCCGGTACAGGTCCTCCCGGTGCGGGTGTCCGGCGAGCAGCGGTCCGACGGTGCCGAGGACCTGCTCGTAGCGGCCGAGGCCCAGCAGGGCGTCGGCGAGCCCCTCCAGCGCACGGTGGCGTTCCTCCTCCAGGTGCTCGCGGGCGCCTTCCACGAACGGCTCGCTGCACCCGCCGAACGCCGTGCCGCGCCAGCAGTCCAGGGCAGCGCCGAACTGCTCCGCGGCATTGTCGAGTTCGCCGGCCGCGGCGGCACGTTTCGCGGCAGCGCTCGCGGACCGGAAGTCCGTCAGGTCGACCGGGTGCGAGCCCGGAGCCAGCAGATAGCCTCCGTCCGACGTCCGCAGCAGTGCGCCGCGCGGGTCCTCCAGCTGCCGGCGCAGCCTGCTGACCATGTTGTACACCTGTGCCCGGGCACTGCAGGGCGGGTCCGTCCACAGCAGGTCGACGAGTTGCTCAGGGGTGAAGGCCCGCCCGGAGTGCAGCAGGAGCAGTCCGAGAAGTGACCGTTCGCGTCCGGGCCGGAGCAGTTGTCCCGCTCCGTCGCGGAGGATCTGGACCGGTCCCAGGATGCCGAAGCGCACGAAGTCCCCCTTTGCGTTCCCGGCGCCGCCCGCCTTCGTGACACGTTGCGGCAGCGGTCCACTTCCCCGCCCGGCAGGGAAGTACGCCACCCCATCCGGAGTTCCGGTGTTCCCCTTCCCGGACGCCGGCGGGCCCGGGGTGATCGCGGGAGCGGGTCGCCGGACGGGGCCACCCGGCGTACTTCCCGTTGCCGGGTGGCCGCCCGGCGGCACGGATGCGTGTGACGGACATGAATGCCGCAGACCACCGGGTGTACCGGGGTGTGGGTCGTAGCTGCCGGATACGGACCGTCGTCCCGCAGGAATCCCTCGTCGGGGCTTCGCGGACATCGAGAACCGCATCCCTCCCGCCGGAGGCGAGGGGGGCGCCCTGAGGGTCCGGAGTGCCAGGCCGTCGGTGCGCCGGCCGGGTTCACACCCGGCCGGCCGTTCTCAGGTCGCCCTCGAAGGCCTCGATGTCCTCCCGCGTGAGCGAGGACGGGGTAGCGGCGATGGCCCGCACGTAGTCGTCGGTGCGTTGGGAGAGGTGTCCGGACGCCCGGGGGCCGACGGACAGGTGCCGTTCGAAGGCGGTCTGTGCGGCGGTGCGCGCCGCGTACTCGATGTCGGCGGGGGTGAAGCCGTCACTGGCCTCCACGAGGGTGCCGAGATCGACGCCCGTCGCGGCGTCCGGACCGATGTACCGGATCCAGATGGCACGGCGGGCTTCGGCGTCCGGCGGGCCGATGGGGATCAGGTAGTCGAAGCGTCCCGGCCGCAGGAAGGCGGGGTCGAGTGAGCGGACGGCGTTGGTCGCGCAGATCAGCAGCCGGCGTTCTCCGTGCCGGAACAACGGGATGAGCTTGAGGAGCTCGTTGGTCACCCGGTGGGCCGACGTGGTGGGGTCCTGCCGCTCGGAGGCGATCTCCTCCGCCTCGTCGAAGAACAGCACCGCCTGCTCCAGGTGCTCCACCTGCGAGAACAGGTGGCGCAGCCCTTCAGCCACCCCCTGCGCGTCGGCGGCGAGACGGTACGGGAAGACCTCGATGAACGGCCAGCGCAGCCGGGAGGCCACTCCGTGGGCGAACGTGGTCTTGCCCGTGCCCGGGGGGCCGAAGAGGACCACGGCACGTGGTGGCACCAGCTGGTACCGCTCGGCGACGTCCGGATTCTCCAGCGGCAGCACGAGTCGCCGCTCGATCACCGCCTTCTCCGCGCTCATCCCGGCGATGCGTTCCCACAAGCCGTCCTCCGGCACGGCACCGCCGAGCTGGTCGAGCAGGGTCGCCTCCGCCGAACCTGCGGACAGCAGCTTCTCGAAGTAGCGCAGTTCCGGTCGGCTGGTGTACCCGGAGTTCCTGAACGCCGCCTCGCCCATCTCGCCCTCCGGCAGCAGCGCCCCTATGCGACGTACCCCGGTCTGTGTCACCAGGCGTTCCTCGAGCGCGGTCAGCAGGACCGAGCCGATGCCGTGGTGGCGCCACTGGCGGGCTATGGCCAGGCGCAGCACCCAGGCCCGCTCCTGCGCCGTCGAGGACACCGCCGCACCCACGATCCGGTCGCCCACGACCGCCACGACTGCGGGCACGCCCGCCCGCAGAGCCGAGATCATCTCCGCGAGGCTCACCGCGGGGTCTGCGGGGGTGTCCCGGGACTCCTCCCAGATGCGCACCACCTGGTCCAGGTCGTCCTCAGCCAGATTCCGGACTCGCCAGGGAGTCATCGCGCGCCACCACTCTCACCGCCCGGCTCGGGCCGAGTTCGGCGACCGCGAGGAGGCCGCCTGACGGTTGCCCGGACGACCGGGGCCCACATCAGGGCCGGAGACCGGCCGAAGCGGGTACCGGGAACCTGGGCTCTCGCCGCGGGCGGCCCGAAGCTGCCAGGCCCCTCCCGCGTTGCCCGCTGCGGGACGCCGAAACTCTTCGCCGGTCTAAGCCGACGTCGGGCGCGGGAGATCGGCGCCGGTGTCGAGGAGGATCTGCCCCGCCAGGGTGGAGTTGTCAGCCAGGACGGCTCTGGCCATCGCGGTGCGCGCGGCTTCGGGATCGGCCCGCGGCGGGACCACCAGGAAGGAGAAGA
The DNA here is from genome assembly GCA_000497405.1 of Streptomycetaceae bacterium MP113-05. Lineage (GTDB taxonomy): Bacteria > Actinomycetota > Actinomycetes > Streptomycetales > Streptomycetaceae > Streptomyces. The sequence goes on from KI547043.1 coordinate 110,546, forward strand.
GATCGCGGTCGCCGCATGTGATCAGGGCCGTGTCGTCCCCGACGGGGGAGGAGTCGATGTGCACCACCCGGTTGTCGACGACCACACGCGTCGGCAGCTCCTCCCATGCGCTCTCGTCCAGTCCTACGCGCCGGACGGGGCCCAGATGCTCGGTCAGTGCGGCGATGAGACTCGGCAGCTCGCGGGTGACGTCGCGGGAACGCGGCCACCAGGCCCCGTCGAGGACCCCGTGACGGTTCCCGGTCGTCTCCAGCCTCAGCAGAGCAGTCCCGGGCCGCACGGCCTGGTGGGTCTCATCCGGCAGGTAGCGGGGCGGTGGTGGAGCAGCGGGGTCAGTCATGGCGTTCGTCCTCCGCCGGTTCGGCGCCGGCGCACGTACCCGTCAGGCCGTCGTCGGGTGGGCTCGACACAGACCGTCGACGTTTCGGCGACCACCTGACCGCCTCGCCCGGCAGTACATCCGCGCCGTTCCGGCGGCGACGCAGCGTAGGGCCACCGACGACTTCAGCGTACTCCGGACCGACGCGAGCCGGCGTGTTCCCTTCCGGGGCGAGGTTCCTTTTCGCCCTGCCGGTGTACCCGGCCTGAACGGCATCTGCTTTCCTCCCGTGCCTGCCGTCGCGAATCTCCGCGGTGGCGCGTGAGGAAGGCCGGGGGAGGGGTGTCCAAGCAGGTGAAGGGCGCTGACCTGGCGCCCGGTTCCAGTGGTGAGGAGAGGGACGATGACGAACACGGTGAGTAACCGGGACGGGCCCGCGAACGCGGCCGGTGGCCCGGGCCGGCAGCAGAAGGACGGTCGCGGCGGCGGTAGCGGCGCCGGCGACGGAGTTCGCGGCGAGACGACGATCGCCGACGTGGTCGTCGCCAAGATCGCCGGAATGGCGGCGAAGGACGTCCCAGGCGTCCACGCCATGGGCGGCGGACTCGCGCGGAGCATGGGAGCCATGCGGGAACGCGTCCCCGGCGGCGGCGGGCAGTCCGCCGTGAGCGGCGTGAAGGTGGAAGTCGGTCAGAAGCAGGCAGCCATCGACCTGCAGTTGGTCGTCGAGTACGGCGTCGCGGTCCCGGAGGTGGCCGACGAGGTCCGCGGCAGCGTGATCTCGGCCGTGGAGCGGATGACGGGCCGCGAAGTCGTCGAGGTCGGCATCGCAGTCGGCGACGTCCAGCTCCCCGATGACGAGGAGAGCGGCGACGAGCAGAACGAAGAGGACCGGCGGCGGGTCGGATGACCCTTGCGGTACCCGTCCGCCGCCGGC
>KI547043.1:111811-113195 GCA_000497405.1 Streptomycetaceae bacterium MP113-05
CCGGGGGGCCGGGCGCCGGGCGTGGGGTCCCGGCCGTGCGGTCCGTGGTCCACTGGGTGCACGGCCGCCCCTGTGCACAGCGGAACGCGTGCTGCGGTCGGCGGCCCCGCACGGACCTGCCGCCCTCAGGCGGGAGTACCGCCTGTCAGGCCCTTCGGCGCTCCGGCCTGACCACATGACCGAGAGGACCACCCCACCTTGAACGCCGACACCCTCGCTGCTTCCGAAGCAGAAGCAGAAGCCGAACCCGAAGCCGCACCGGGCGGCCCGCACCGCGCCGGCAGCGACTTCGCCGAGCTCTCCCGGCAGGTCCGGGACAGCGGACTGCTCAGCAGACGACCCCTGCGCGGAACGCTGCACCTGATCGCCACGTTCGCGATGCTGGCCGCCGGGTGGACGGCCTTCCTGATGATCGGGGAGTCCTGGTGGCAGATCGCCCTCGCCCTCCCCTGGCCTTCGCCTTCACCCAGTGCGGATTCCGCGGCCACGAGGCCGGACACCGCCAGACCTTCCGCAGTAAGCGACTGAACAACGTCGTCGGTCTGGTCTTCGGCAACCTCTTCATCGGGCTGGGCTTCGGCTGGTGGATGAACAAGCACAACCGTCACCACGCCCACCCCAACCAGGTGGGTCGTGACCCCGACGTAGAGCCCGGCGCGCTCATCTTCGACGAGGCCGACTCCTCGGGCAGGACCGGCCCCGAAGCGTTCCTGTCCCGTCATCAGGCCGGCCTCTTCTTCCCGCTGCTGCTCCTGGAGGGCTGGGCCCTGCACGTCGCAAGCGTCCGCGCGCTGCGTTCGCGCCCGCGCGGCGCCCCGGCCCCCATGGCGGTCGAGGCACTGCTCCTCCTCGTACACGCGGCGGCCTACGTCACGGTCGTCGCGTGGGTGCTCTCCCCGCTCCAGGCGGTGGTGTTCATCCTGGTGCAGCAGGGCCTGTTCGGGCTGTACCTGGGTTCCTCGTTCGCGCCCAACCACAAGGGCATGGAGATGCTCGGCGCCGACCAGCGGATCGACTTCCTCCGCAGCCAGGTACTCACGTCCCGCAACGTGCGCGGCGGAGTCGTGACGGACTTCGTGCTGGGCGGTCTGAACCACCAGATCGAACACCATCTGTTCCCCAGCATGCCCACCTCCGAACTTCCCCGTGCCCGTCCCCTGGTGCGTGCCCACTGCGAGGGCCTCGGCCTCCCGTACACCGAGACCGGGCTGATCGACTCCTACCGCCAGGCGCTGCGCCACCTCCATGCCGCGGGCCGGCCGTTGCGCGCCCGGGCCTGAGGCACCCGCCCGCGCCCCCGGGGAACGCACCCCCGCACCGCCACCGTGCTCCGCGCCGCCGCCGGAAGGACGGGGACGGGGACGCGGATGCGGCGGGGGGGGGG
>KI547043.1:113205-117368 GCA_000497405.1 Streptomycetaceae bacterium MP113-05
TCGGCGCTTACCGGCCGGCTTGCAGGGCGCCCCAGGTGCCGTTGCCGACGATTCCGTCGACACCGAGTCCTCTGCTGCTCTGGTAGTCGCGGACCGCGTCGTCGGTGTTCGGGCCGAAGGCCCCGTCGGTGCTCACGGTGCGTCCGAGTGCCGCCGTCAGGGAGCGCTGCAGACGCTCCACCGCTGCTCCGCTGTCACCTTGTCGCAGGACGGGTTCGGAGCCGGCGGAGAGGAGCGCCGCCCACGTGTGGCGGCCCACCACCCCGTCGGCGGACAGACCCCGGCTCTGCTGGAAGGCACGCACGGCACTCGCGGTGTTCGGTCCGAAGGCGCCGTCCACCGTGCCCGCGTCGAAGCCCTGCTCGTTCAGCAGATACTGGGCGGCACTCACCTGCGGGCCGTTCGACCCGTCGCTGAGAGTGCTGTAGGAGGAGAAGTTCAGCTGAGGGCTGCCGGTGCCTCCGCCGTCGGTCCACAGGTAGGTGACGGTCACCCAGCCGTTGTTGTTCAGGCCGACGTTGTAGAAGGTGCCGTCGGCGAGGTCGATGCCGGCGGGGTTGGCGACCTGGCGGCCGAACTCGTCGGCGCCGCCGTTGTAGTCGTCCTGGTAGGCGGCCTGTGCCTCGGGCCTGCCCTGGGGCAGGTCCTGCCACATCTCGCGTTGGGAGGAGGGGTTCCAGTAGTCGTCGTGGGTGTTCCAGGGGCCGACGTCCCACACGGGTGCGGTCTCGCAGCGTGCGGGGCCGCAGACCCGTACGGAGTACTCGCCGCTGCCGTTGGGGGACAGGCCCCGCCGGGAGGGCAGGGCGACGAAGTGGTCGTTGGGCTGGATGACGTGGCCGTTGGCGGTGGTGCCGCCGACCAGGCCCTCGCGGGTCGCGTACACCGTCGCGGAGAACGCCGCCGCCTGCTGCTGTTGCGGTGCGGCCCTCTCGGCGGCCGGCACGGACCGGGCGGTCAGCCGCAGGTCGCGCACGACCGGGCTCGCCGCCTCGTCGCCGTCCACGCCCCACAGTGTGACGCGGGCCTGCACGGCGGTCGCGGCGTGCGGCAGCAGCGCCGGCGAACCCGCCTGCGCCTCCCGCCACTCCGTCCACGCGCCGCCCGCGTCGCGCCCGCGCACGTCGACCGCGACGCGGGTGCCCCGGGGGGTCTTCGCGTCCAGGTCGACGCCGACCCGGTGGACCGTACGCCCGGTGTCGTGCACCGGCAGCACCGCCGAACCGTAGGCGCCCCCACGGTCGGCCGAGGCGGGGCGTACGCCGTCGGCGCGCAGGCGCAGCGAACCACCGGCGTACCGGACGCCCACGTCGTCACCACCCTGCACGCCCAACTGCGCCCGCCAGGAGACGGACGTACCGGACCGCCCGTCTGCCGGCGCCGCGTCAGAAGCGGAGGCCGCTCCGGAACCAGCGCCGAGGCCGAGGGCGACCAGGAGTGTCAGCGCTCCTGTCAGAACCGGGCGTCTGCGTCTTCTCCCACGCATGTGTCTTCCCTTCGTGAGGGCTCGTCCTCCCGGCCCGGGTCGGCCGGGGGAGTGAACCGGGGTGAGCCTCGCAAGGAGAACACGCAGGCATGTACGCGACAAGAGGTAGCCCGACGGCACGTGACGGCCCGGTCGCCACCGCACGGGGTGGCGACCGGGGCCCCGCCGTCAGGAGGAGGCGAGCTCCTCGCGGACCCGGCGGGCCGCTGCGACCAGGGTCTCCAGCGACGCGCGGGTCTCCGGCCAGCCACGGGTCTTCAGACCGCAGTCCGGGTTGACCCAGAGGCGCTCGGCCGGGATGGCAGAGAGCCCGGCACGCAGGAGTGCAGCCGTCTCGTCGGTCGTGGGCACGCGCGGCGAGTGGATGTCGTACACCCCCGGGCCCGCCTCCCGCGGGTAGCCGTGCGCGGCGAGTTCCCGGGCGACCTGCATGTGCGACCGGGCGGCCTCCAGGCTGATCACATCGGCGTCGAGGTCGTCGATGGCCGCGATGACGTCGCCGAACTCGGCGTAGCACATGTGTGTGTGGATCTGGGTGTCCGGCCGCACCGCCCCGGTCGTGAGGCGGAAGGACTCGGTGGCCCACTCCAGATATGCGGCACGGTCGGCGGTGCGCAGCGGCAGCGTCTCCCGCAGTGCCGGTTCGTCGACCTGGACGACGGCCGTACCGGCTTCCTCGAGGTCCCGTACCTCGTCGCGCAGGGCGAGGGCCACCTGCCGCGCCGTTTCGGCGCGGGGCTGGTCGTCGCGCACGAACGACCAGGCCAGCATGGTGACGGGCCCGGTGAGCATGCCCTTGACGGGACGTTCGGTGAGCGACTGCGCGTAGCGCGTCCAGCGCACCGTCATGGGTTCGGGGCGGGAGATGTCGCCGGCGAGGATCGGCGGACGCACGTAGCGGGTGCCGTACGACTGCACCCAGCCGTGACGGGTCGCCAGGAAGCCGGTGAGACGTTCGGCGAAGTACTGCACCATGTCGTTGCGCTCCGCCTCGCCGTGGACCAGCACGTCGAGGCCCGCCTTCTCCTGGAAGGCGACGACCTCCCGGATCTCAGCCCTGACGCGGTCCTCGTAGGCCCCGGTCCCGGTGCGTCCGGCGCGCAGGGAGGCGCGGGCGGCCCGCAGTTCGTCCGTCTGCGGGAAGGAACCGATGGTGGTGACCGGCAGCAGCGGCAGCCGGAGCCGTGCGCGCTGGGCCGCCGCCCGGTCGGGGTAGGAGTGCGAGCGGCGGTGGTCGGTTCCCGCCACCGCTGACGCCCTGGCCCGGACGGCGGGGTCACGGGTGAGCGCGGAAGCGGCCCGGGAGGCGAGGTCGGCACGGTGGGCGGCCAGTTCCGCCGCGATCGCACCGGTGCCCTGCGCAAGACCCTTGGCGAGGGTGACGACCTCCTCCACCTTCTGCCGGGCGAAGGCCAGCCAGCGCAGCACCTCCGGGGCGATGTCCGGCTCGACCGTCGCGTCGAGGGGGACGTGCAGCAGGGAGCAGGAGGGCGCGACGTCCACCCGGTCGGCGAGACCCAGCAGGGTCCCCAGCGTGGCCAGCGACCGTTCCAGGTCGTCGACCCACACGTTGCGGCCGTTCACCACCCCCGCGACCAGCCGTTTGCCGGGCAGCCCACCGGCGGCTGCCAGGCCTTCGAGATTGGCGGAGGCGTGCTCCGTGAAGTCCAGCGCCAGGCCCTCGACCGGGGACTCGGCCAGCACTGGCAGCGCTTCTCCGAGACGGTCGAAGTAGCTCGCGACGAGCAGTTTCGGGCGGTCCGTCAGGGTGCCGAGCTCCCGGTAGGCGCGTGCGGCGGCGTTCAGCTGGGCGGGAGTGCGGTCCTGGACGAGAGCGGGCTCGTCGAGCTGCACCCATTCCGCTCCGGCGGCTCGCAGGTCGGCGAGGACGTCGGCGTAGACCGGCAGCAGCCGGTCGAGCAGGGTCAGCGGCTCGAAGTCCGGTGCGACGCCGGGCGCGGGCTTGGCGAGCAGCAGATACGTGACCGGGCCGACGAGTACCGGACGCGCGCGGTGGCCGAGGACGAGGGCCTCCCGGAGCTCCGCGACCTGCTTGGCGGAGTCGGCGGCGAACTCGCTGTCCGGGCCCAGTTCGGGTACGAGGTAGTGGTAGTTGGTGTCGAACCACTTGGTCATCTCCAGCGGAGCGGCCTCCTGCGTACCGCGGGCCATGGCGAAGTAGCCGTCGAGGGTGTCGGCCGCCACCGCTTCCCGGTGCCGTTCGGGGACGGCCCCGACCATGACGCTGGTGTCCAGTACGTGGTCGTAGTACGAGAAGTCGCCGGTCGGCACCTCGTGCACGCCGGCTCCGGCCAGGCTCCGCCAGACCTCCCGGCGCAGCTCTGCCGCCGTCCGGGCCAGGGCGCCGGCGGTGGTACGGCCCTTCCAGTAGCCTTCGACCGCCTTCTTCAGTTCCCGGTTCGGGCCCTGGCGGGGGTAGCCGTACACAGTGGCCTGTGCTGCCGCGGCTGCGGGCTTCGGTGTCACGGAACTCTCCTTCGCGAGCGTGTCGGGATCCCGTGCCGGGAGAAGCGCGAAGGGCATGACGCCGGTGTGGGCGCTCCGTGGAGCGGAGCCCTTGCCACCTGGTGCGTACGCCGACCCGCCCTCGAGGTCACCGGAATCTCCGCGCACGGTCCTCGTGCGCGGACAGCGGGCAGGTCTTCGGACTTGCGGG
>KI547043.1:120581-130135 GCA_000497405.1 Streptomycetaceae bacterium MP113-05
GCGCCGGCTCCGCACCGTCCGTCGGCCGCATGTCCGCATCCGGTTCCGGGGCGGCGTCGCCGAGGCGGTCACGCAGCCCGCGCGCCGTCCGCCGGGCGTCGCGCACCGACAGGGGAAGCGGGTCCCAGCCGGCCAGCCGGCCGAGGCGGACCACGGGCGGTGCCACGTCGCAGTCCCGCATCAGCCCGGCCGGGGGGCCCGCCCGCACCCGACCGTCCTCTCCCACGTGGACCAGTCGGTCCGCGTACTGCAGCACACGTTCCATGCGGTGCTCGGCCATCAGGACCGTGGTGCCCAGGTCGTGCACCAGGCGGGTGACGGCGGACAGCACTTCCTCCGCCGCTGTCGGGTCGAGTGCGGAGGTGGGTTCGTCCAGTACCAGGACCCTCGGGTGCGCAGTGAGTACGGAGCCGACGGCCACGCGCTGCTGCTGCCCGCCGGACAGGGTGCGTAGCGCGCGGTGCCGCAGGTCCGCGATGCCCAGCAGGTCCAGGGTCTCCTCCACCCGCTTCCGCATCACCTCCGGGGCGACAGCCAACTGCTCCATCGAGTAGGCGAGTTCCTCCTCGACGGTGTCGGTGACGAAACCGCTGAGCGGATCCTGTCCCACTCTGCCGACCACGTGTGCAAGCTCCTGCGGGGGCAGCGTGTGCGTAGCGAGGCCGTCGACGGAGACCTCGCCCTGCAGATGGCCCCCGGTGAAGTGCGGCACCAGCCCGTTGACGGCGCCGAGGAGGGTCGACTTGCCCACGCCGGTACGGCCTGCCACGAGGCACAACTCGCCCTCGTCCACGGTGAGGTCCACATCGAGGAGAGCGGGTCGTGCGCAGCCGTCGTAGCTGAACGTGACCCGGTCGAAGCGGATCATGCGGCGGCCTCCTGGGCGGTGTTGCCGGGGGGTGGCGGGGTCAGGAAGGCCGGCAGTACCCCGACCAGCACCGCCGCCGCGGGCAGCAGTGCCGCCTGGGGCCAGACGATCGGCTGCAGCGACGGCTGCAGGGTGGCCGCGTCGGTGCGGGACGCGACGTACATCGCCACCGCGGAGGCGAGACCCGAGCAGACGACGAGCAGTTCCGGGGCACGCCAGCGGTCAGGCCGGTACCGGCTCCGGCGCACCCGCCGACCGCCGAGGAGAAGACCCGTCACGGCGAGAGCGAGTGCGACGACGAGCAGCGGAGCGCCCAGGTACACCGGAGTTCCGCCCGCCATCGCTCCGTACAGGCCGAAGCACACGCCCAGCAGGCCGCCCAGCACCAGGCCGCCCGTCAGCAGACGGGTTCGCGCGTCCAGCCGGCCGGTACGCCCGTAGCCGTGCGACGCCATGGCCGCGGCGAGCGCGAGCGACCGGTTCATGGCGTCCTCCAGCACCGGAATGACCAGTCCCCGCAAGGCGTGCCGACCGCGCACCGCTCCACCGCGCAGACGGCGCGCCCGGCGTACCCGCTGGACGCTCTCGACGAGTTGGGGCGCGACGGTGAGGGTGACGACCACCGACGTCCCGATCTCGTTCAGAGCGCCGGGAAGGGCCTTCAGCAGGCGCTTGGGATTGGCGAGGGCGTTGGCCGCGCCCACGCAGACCACCATGGCCGCCAGCCGCAGCCCGTCGTAGAACCCGCCGAGGAGCTGTTCCGCGGCCACCGGCCCGAGCAGCCGGATGCCCTTCGCCAGCTCGGGCAGCGGGATCTGCGGCAGCACGAACAGCACCACGTTCCCCTGCCCACCGCCGAAGACGACCCGGAAGACCACCCGCATCAGGACGATGAAGGCACCCAGCGCCAGATACATGCGGAAGGCGAGCGCCCAGGGGGCGTCGGTGCGCCGCTGCACCACGACCAGACCCGCCACGGCCAGCAACAGCCCGAGCAGGACGGGGTTGGCGGTGCGGCTCGCGGCGGCGGCGAGCCCCAGGGCCCACAACCACCAGCAACCCGGATGGAGCGTCCGGGCGAGTGGACGGGACGCGAAGGAGCGGCCCTTCGAGGTGCGGGACGTGACCGGGAGAACGGTGGGTCTGCCGCCTGCGGAGTCCTGCATGCCCGCTAGTCCCAAGGCCGTGAAGTTTGCGGTTGGGGCGCGTCGTCAAGGGCCTGCAGCTGTGACGATGTTGATGCTGGTGGTGGCCTTGTAGCTGGCCCGGTCGATGCGGGGGCCGCGGGCTTGGTACTTGGAGATGGCGCGTTTGACGATGCGGGGGCTGACGCGTAGCCGCCGCTGGGGCAGCAGGTCGGCCAGGACGTGCCGGCCGATGGTGCCAACGAGATCGATGACGGTGTCGGCGATGACGCCCGCGGCCTGGATGACCTGGTCGCGGGCGGTCTGCCACGCGATGCTGAAGCTGGCGCGGTCGTGACCAGTGCCGCATAGGGTGCTGGTGGCGTCCGTCATGGCGGTCCGTAGCAGTTGGTAGACGATCAGCAGGGCGTAGATCTCCTGGTCGATGCCTTCGGGAGTGCGGGCCCGCAGGACCCGGCCGCCCAGGATGGTCGACTTCAGTTCCAGGTAGGCCGTTTCGATCTCCCAGCGCTGGTGATACAGCGTGGTCAGTTCGGCCGCCGGGTGACGGTGGTGGTCGAGCAGAGTGGTGGCCAGCCGGTAGAGGCCGGTGTGTTTCCCGGCGGGGGTGGTGACGGTGATCTCGCAGTCGATGACGCGGACCCGCAGGCCGCCCAGCGCCGAGAGATAGGAGCCGTCCCGGTAGCGGGCCAGGACGGGCAGGCGGCGGCCGTTCTTGAGCCGGACCAGGACCTCGGCTCCGGTGGCCGCGATGCCGGACACGAGGTTTTGAGCGCCGAAGTTGCGGTCGGCCAGCAGGATCATCCCGGGCCGCAGGCTGGGCAGCAGACGCGGGGCGTAGGTGGTCTCGCCTGAGGTGGCGGGGCCGAACACCGCGTCGATGACGGTGCGGGTGCCGCAGGCGACCAGGGCGAGCAGACGGACCTGCGGGTATCCGGTCCCGCCGTGGTTGCCGGCCTGCTTGGTGAACCGGGTCATGACGGCGGGGGTGTCGGGGACCGTCAGGATGGTGCCGTCCAGCGCGGCCACCAGCAGACCGTGCCAGCGGACCCCCTGCCCGTGCCCGGTCGCGGCCGGGCCCCGCAGCAGGTCGAACAGCCACCGCAGCGGCTTGCCGCCGACACGGCGGCGGGCCTGAGCCAGCGCACTCGCCGACGGCGATACCACCGGCAGACCGGCCAGCGCCCCGGTGAGCTTGCGCCACACACCGAGGTAGCCCGTCTCCGGGAACAAGCACCCGGCCAGGACCAGGTACACCACGACCCGGGATGGCAGATCCCGCAGCCGCGACTGCACGGCCCTGGTCGCACTCAACGCCGCATCAACCATCTCGAACGGCACCAGCTGAGTGAGTTCACCGAGATGACCGGGCGCAAACCGGCCTCCGGCCACCGTGACGGTACGCGTGATGGCACACTGTTCGGACAGCGGAGCCTCCGGATTTCGTGAACGGCTTATCTTCGTCGACTGCCAGTTCTACCGGGGCTCCGCTCCTCATGTCCGACGAAACCGCACATCAAGGCCCCTGGACAACCCCACCCGAGCCATAACTTCACGGCCTTGCCGCTAGTCCCCCTGCCCGGACCGGCGTCGGCGCCGTGCGAGCACTCCGCCGCCGACGGCCAGCGCCGCCGCAGCAGCGGCAGCGAGTGCGGTCCCCGCCGAGAGGGAGGCGCCGGCCGACGACGGGCCGGCCCGGTCCTCTCCTCCGGTCCATTCCGCGGCCTCGGTCGGGGTGGGGGCGGCGGAGTCCGTTCCGCGGGGAGCGGCCGGGCTGGGGACGTCGTCGCTGTCCCGGTGCTTCCCCTTGCCGCCCTTGCCGTCCTTGCCGTCCTTCGTCTTCTCTTCGTGGGTCTGCCCGTCCGCCCGCCCGGCTTCGCCGGATCCACCGGTCTCGCCCGACGGCGGACTGTCGTCGCCCGCGTCACCCGTCCGCCCCGGGGTGCCACCGCCCCCCGGGGACGAGTCGTCGCCGGGCCCGCCTGTTCCAGTCGTGCCGCCCGAAGTGGAACCACCGGACGTGGACCCTCCGGGGGAGGAACCCCCTGACGAGGATCCGCCGCCCGGCTGAGCAGGCCGGTGCGGCGTGATGCGCGGCACGGGTGCGGAGTCCGGGTCGCGGCCCATGGAGAAGGACCAGCCCTCGAAGCTGCCTTCGGGAGGGGTGCGGTACGTCGCTCCGTACTGGCTGTAGGTCCACGAACCCCCGTTCGGCGCATGCCAGTAGGACCAGTACGCGGACGCGGGCGGGGTGTCGATGCACGGTTCGTTCTCGGGGGTGGGCCTGCCTTCGAGCCGGCAGACGAACGATGCACCCCAGCGGTTCGTGCCGGTCACCTGTATGCCGGCCGCCTTGAGCGCGGCCAGGCCGGTTTCCTGACTCCCCACGGCACAGCGCACGACGGTCCGGCCGCCGAGCTCACGGAAGTCCACGACCACGGTCACGCCGGTGCCGTCGGGACAGAACCCGGGACGTCCGCGGGAGGAGTCGACCGCAGCCGCTGTGCCGGACGTGCCGAAACCCCCGAGCACGCCGCAGGCGGCGAACGCGAGTGCGGTGATCCAGGCAGGCAGTGCTCGGGTCAACGTCGGTGCCTTTCCCTCTGGGTGGGCACCGGGACCACTTCGGCACGTACGAACCCCTGACGACACCTCCGTCTGGAGGCGGCAGTCAGGGGCGGGAAGCCGGGGCTCGGGCTCCACGCTGCAGACCATGACAGTGCGGGCGGTACACGTGCGCACGGGCGGTCCGGCTCACAGCGGAATGTGCCGCTGTTCACGGTTGCAGGTCAGCGCCGGAATCACACCGGCTTCCCCGATCGCGCACGCATTCAGTTGTCGTCCTCGCGGACAGTGCCCGAGTGTACGACCCGGGAGGGGCCTTGACCAGAAGGCCCCTCCCGGATGCTTCGCCCCATACCACTCAACTGCCGGGCGGATTGTCCCTCGTGCTCAGCGAGGGCACCTGGCGGGGTCGGCCGTCCACGTCGACAGCGACGAACGTGAGCTGCGCCGTGGCCACTTCGGTCACCGGGCCGGGGGCGTTCCACCGTTCGGCCGTGACCCGGACGGTGATGTTCATCGACGTCCGTCCCACTCCGTCCAGCGAGGCGTGCACGGTGAGTAGGTCGCCGGCCCGTACGGGGGCGAGGAACCGCATCCGGTCGACCGACACCGTCACCGCCGGCGGACCGCCGTGCCTGCCCGCGACGGCCGCGGCGGCGTCATCGATGAGCTTCATCACCACCCCTCCGTGAATGGTTCCGTAGAGGTTGGTGTCGTGTTCGCTCAAGATGTGGGCGAGCGTGACGTCCGACCGGTACGCGGTGGGGCGCGACGCGGTGCGTCCGGTGGTGGGGTGGAAGACAGTGGGCCGATGCGCCACAGAACTCTCCTTCGCGAGTTGCTGTCCGGCCCGGGACGACCCAGAGCGCGCGGAGGGCTCAGCCACGGCCCCGCTCACCGCGTGGCCGTATGTCTGACGCCGACCTTCCCTCGAGGCCACCGGGCAGCCGCGCACGCCGTTGCGCACGCGGGCGACCGGCAGGTCTTCGGACTTGCGGGCGTGCGTGGTCGTCGGCCACCCACCTACTGGCCGTCGCTTCCCAGCCCCGTGCCGGGGCCAGTGCGTGTGACGGCGGTCGTTCCCGCTCACCGCTGCGGGGCAGTCCCGGACTTCCACCGGGTTCCCTCTTGCGACGCGCCTGCCTGGCGGGCAGGGCGAACCAGCTGCTCGCACCAGCCTAGTCGTCGGGAGCCGTCGGGGAGTGGCGAGTTCCACATGCCGGACCGGAGCCGCCAGGACGCCGGTGCCGGAGAGGGGGGCGAACCCCGGCAGGCCGCGGACGGGGGTCCACGGCCTGCCGGTGACCGCGGCGACGATCAGAGCGCGGTCCAGGTGAAGGCGACGTCGTCACCGGGTTCGATGCGGAACTGGCAGCCGCCGGCCGGTGTGGAGGTGCCGTTGACGGAGATGTTCCAGTAGGCGCCGGAGCCCCCGGTGTGCCCGTCGACGGTGCTGACGAAGTAGTCGTCGAACGACGCGTACCAGGGGCCGTCCCAGGTGAAGCCCTCCTGGTCGGCGGCGTCGTCGAGAGCCGCCGTAGGGGTGGCGCCCGGCCCGGGGTTCATCCCGTTGTTGGTGCCGTCGCACGGGTGTGTGCCGCCGGAGGCGGTGGTCACCTCGTGGCCGGTGGTGCTGATCGGGCCGTCGAACACGGCTCCGTCGGGTCCCTGCACCGTCAGGTCGACGGTGATCGGGGTGTCGGCGGCCGCAGCGGCCGGGCCGGGGGCTGCGGCCGCCGTCTGGGCACCGCCGACCGCGAGGCAGAGGGCGGCGGTGAGCAGAGCGGTTCTGCGCAGGACGGGGTGATGCTTCACGGAGAGTGACCCTTCTTCGGTGGGAAGGATGTGCGTACTCGGGGAGAGAGTCAGATGCCCTGGCGCCGTCGTGGACGGGACAGGAGGAACACCGCGCCGCCGGTGAGGAGCAGCGTGGCCGATCCCGCCCCCAGCAGTAGCGAGGCGGAGCCGGTGTCGGCCAGGCTGCCTGCGGGTGAGCCGCCGTCGGGCCTGAAGCCGCCGCTGCCGGAGGCGCCGGAACCGGAGGCATCGCCGGCGGTGCCTCCGGACGTGCCTCCCGGGGAGGGTGAGGGGGCGGGGTCTCCGCCGCCGGAGCCGTTCTCGCCGGCGGTGTCACCCCCGGAGCTGGCCCCTCCGGTGTCACCCCCGGTGTCGCCGCTGCTGCCGCCGGAGGAGCCGTCGTCGAGTGCGCAGTCGACCGGCTTCAGGCCCGGGGCAGCATTCCTGCCGTCGATCCGTACCAGCGACTTGCCGGCCAGTGCCGGCACCACCTGCGCGGTGGCGCGCAGCGCCATGCCGTTCACGACGGGCTTGTCGTACCCGACGGCGCCGCGGTCGTCCGCGGGAGCGCCGCAGCCGACCTGCACGGTGCGCAGCCACGCGACGCCCTCGGCCGCCGCCGTGACCCTGCCGCCGGCCGTGAGCCCCTGGACGGCGAGCGCGGTGGAGTTCGAGTTGGCGGGCGGCGTGCCGAATCCGTTGTCGCGGAAGCCGCCGCCGTCCAGCTGTTCGTCCTCCAGCCAGTCCAGGGCCTTCTCTGCTGCGGCGTCCCGGTCCGCGGCGACCAGGGCCTGCACGCCCAGCCCGGTGCTGTCGGTGTGCGACGTGCAGTCGGCGGGGTCGTCCTTGAAGAAGAGCGGGAAACCGCCGTCGGTGCACTGGGTGGACACGAGGTAGTCCCCGGCTGCCTCCGGCAGGTCACCGGAGCGGTCCAGCGCCAGCACGGCGAGGGACTGGGTGAACTGGTTCGAGATGTCCTGGCCCAGCGGGGAGTCCCGGAAGCGGCCGTCCTCCTGCATGCGGTCCAGCAGGAGGCCGGTCAGGTCGTGGCCGCCGAAGTCGCCCGGGTCGCGGCCCTCGACCGAGGCCACCAGTGCCAGCTTCGCGACACCGCCGGCGAACACGTTCCCCGGCTGTCCGCGGTCGATGTAGTCGTCCGCGTTCCTCGCCAGCCAGTCGGTGGCCCGGTCGGCGGCGTCGCCGCCGGAACCGGTGGACGCGAGGGCGAGGACGATGTCGGAGGTCAGTCCCTGGTCGCCCTTGGCGTGCGTGTCCTCGGTCAACTGCGAGGCCATCCAGGTCGCGGCGGCGTCGGACGGTGACCGGAGGGCGGGCGCCGGGTCGGCAGCCGGATCAGCGGTCGCCGCCGTGGACGGCAGCAGTGCCGCCGCGACGGCTGTCGTCGCCAGCACGGCTGCCACGGCGGGTGCCGTTCTGCGGGCTCTTCTCGGGGCTGTCGGTCTCGGCACGGATACGCTCCTCGTTCCTGGGGTGTGCAGTCGTCGTGGGCTTCGGTGTGTGGCCGGGCCCGGGGGGATCCGGGTGCGGGACGCGGCCCTGCGCCGCTGAGGGCGAGAGGGTGACGGAGGCGCCGAACGCCGCCCGGCGGGCGGCACGGCGCAGGACCACGAGGACGGCGGGGCCGACCGTGGCGATGGCGACGACGTTCGTGACCGCCCGCCCGGTGTCCCAGCCGACGGTCGAGGTGAAGAAGGTGAAGAGGGCGAACCGGTGCAGGTTCTCCAGCACGGGCGCTCCCGGCACGAAGGACAGGTCCGTGCCCGGCCCCAGCGAGTAGGGCCAGAACCACATGTTCATCAGGAAGCCGAAGACGTAGGCCACGACGGCTCCGTAGACGGCGAGCATGGCGATCTCGACCCGGCCGGTCACCCGGCGGGGCAGCAGCCCGGCCCCCAGCCCGATCCACCCGGACGCGAACATCTGGAACGGCAGCCACGGCCCGACGCCCGCTGTCAGCAGGGCGGAGGCGAACAGCGAGGTGGAGCCCAGGACGAAGCCGAACCCGGGCCCGAAGACCCGGCCCGCCAGCACCAGCAGGAAGAACACCGTCTCGATGCCCGCCGTCCCCGCGCCGAGCGGACGGAGACCGGCGTTCAGCGCCGACAGCACGCCGAGCATCGCCAGCGCCTTGGCGTCGATGCCGCCGGTGGACATCTCGGCCAGGACGACCGCTATCAGCACCGGCAGGATCAGTACGAAGAACAGCGCCGCGTCGGCGCTGTGGGCGACGATCTCCTGCTGCGGCGGCACGAACAACGGCCAGCAGAACATGGCCAGTCCGGCGACGCTCGCCAGCGCCAGCACCAGGCCGCTGCGCAGTCCGAACGGCAGCACCCGGTGGGTGTGCCGCGCCGCGTGCACCGGCACCCGGGCACCGGCCGCGGCACTCACCGGTGCTCCGTCGGAACAGCCGCAGCGAGCGCGTGGTCGACCTGTTCCACGGTCAGCCAGCGCCGGGGGGCGAGCACCTTGGCCACCTGGGGGGCGAACGTGGGGGAGGAGACCACGATGTCCGCGGTGGCACCGTCGGCGACGATCTCTCCCTCCGCCATCACCGTCACCCGGTCGGCGGCCCGTGCGACGAACTCCACGTCGTGGGTGGCGACCACCACTGCGCGCCCCTCTCCCGCAAGTCTGCGCACCAGACGGCCGAAGGCCTCCTTCGCGTGGTAGTCGAGACCGCGCGTCGGTTCGTCGAGCAGAACGACGTCGGGGGCCGCGGCGAGCTGCACGGCCAGCACGAGGGCCAACTGCTGCCCCTCGGAGAGGTCGCGCGGATGACGGTCTCCGGGGAGGCCCGGCACGAGGGTGTCCAGCAGCGCACGGCAGGTGCCCGGCGGGGCGGCTGACTCGGTGTCCGCCTGGGCGCACTCCTGGTCCACCCGCTCGAGGTACAGCAGGTCGCTCGCGGTCTGCGGCACCAGCCCGACCAGACCGCGTGCCACGCGGCCCGGCACGGTCCCCGGATCACGGCCCTGCACCGACACCGTCCCCGAGCGGCGCGGGCCGGAGCCCTGGAGGGCCCACAGCAGCGAGGACTTGCCGGAACCGTTCCGGCCCATCAGAGCCGTCACCTGCCCGGTGGACAGTTCGAGGTCCACGGCGCGTACGGCGACCGTGCCGCCGTAGGCGACGGTGACGCGGCGGGCCGCCAGCGC
>KI547043.1:130145-132267 GCA_000497405.1 Streptomycetaceae bacterium MP113-05
CTTCGCCCTCGTGAGGGCGGACTCCTAGTGGCCGTCGCTTCCCAGCCCCCTTCCGGGGCCAGTGCGTGTGACGGCGGTCGTTCCCGCTCACCGCTGCGGGGCAGTCCCGGACTTCCACCGGGTTCCCTCTTGCGACGCCTCTCCCGGACAGGAGGGGCGAACCGGTCGCATGGTCAACATAACCGCCCCGATCCGGTGAGCGGAAACACGCCTCACCCCGACGACACCCCCTATTAGGTTAGGCTAACCTCGCTACCGTGACAGCTGGTGACGAGACTCCCGTAGACCCGGCCGTGCAGGGGCACGCCCTGTCCGCCGCGGGCCTGACCGTGGCCTACGACGGCGTCGACGTCGTGCACGGCGCCTCGGTCGCCCTGGCGCCCGGCGAGGTGACCGTCCTCGTGGGCCCGAACGGCAGCGGGAAGTCGACGTTGCTGCGGACCCTGGCCCGCCTGCAACGCCCCCGGACCGGCACACTCGCGGTCGACGCCGACACCGACGGCTTCGCCCTGAGCCCCCGCGCGTTCTCCCGGCAGGTCGCTCTCCTCACCCAGGGCCGTGCCGCGCCCAGCGGACTGACCGTGCGCGACGTCGTGGAGTTCGGCCGCTACCCGTACCGCGGCCGCTGGGGGCGGGCCGACCCGCGCGGTCAGGCAGCGGTGGATCGCGCCCTCCACCTGACCGGTGTGGAGGAACTGGCCGGACGCGGCGCCGAACACCTCTCCGGCGGCCAGCTCCAACGCGTCTGGCTGGCCGGCTGCCTCGCCCAGGAGACCGGCGTGCTGCTCCTCGACGAGCCGACGACCTACCTCGACCTGCGCTATCAGGTCGAACTCCTCGACCTGATCCGTGAACTGGCGGACGACCACGGCATCGCTGTCGGCGTCGTCCTCCACGACCTCGACCAGGCCGCGGCCGTCGCCGACCGGATCGTGCTGCTCCACCAGGGACGGATCGTCACCGACGGCCTCCCTGAGGACGTCCTCACCCCCGAACGCCTCACCGAGACCTACGGCATCCGCGTCGAGGTCTCGCCCGACCCCCTGACCGGTCACCTGCGCACCCGTGCCATCGGCCGTCACCACACCCGAAACGGAAGGCTCACCACACCCTCATGAGACGCATCCTCCTCGCCACCGCGGCCGCGACCGCGGCTCTCTCCCTCACCGCATGCGGCACCACCGAGCCGGCCGCCGACGACGCCGGGACGTCCGCCGACCCGATCGTCGTCACCGACGCCAAGGGCAAGAAGGTCGAGCTCAACGGCCCCGCCGAACGCGTCGTCGGCACCGAGTGGAACGTCGTCGAGAGCCTGGTATCCCTCGGAGTCGACCCGGTCGGCGTCGCCGATACCGAGGGCTACGCGAACTGGGACACCGTCGTCCCGCTGCAGAACGACCCCAAGGACATCGGTGTCCGCGGCGAACCCAGCATGGACGGCATCGCCTCGCTGAAGCCGGACCTCATCGTCGCCACCACCGACCTGCAGCCGTCCGCCGTGAAGCAGCTGCGCAAGGTCGCCCCGGTCCTGGAGGTGCGGTCCGCCGACGCCTCCGGCCAGATCGACCTGATGACGGAGAACCTCGAGCTCATCGCGCAGGCCACCGGCACCGAGAAGAAGGCCGAGCAGCTCAAGGCCGACTTCGAGGCCAAGATCACCAAGAAGCGGAAGGAGCTCGACGACGCCGGCCTGGCCGGCACCCGCCTCGCCTTCGCCGACGGCTACGTGACGTCCAACCAGGTCTCGGTCCGGCCCTTCACCTCAAGCTCGCTGATCGGCGAGATCAACGAGAAGCTCGGCCTGGAGAACGCCTGGAAGATGAAGGGCGACGAGAACTACGGACTCGCCACCACCGACGTCGAGGGCCTCACCAAGCTCGGCGACGACGCGCAGTTCGCCTACATCGGCAGCGAGGGCGACAAGCTCAGCACCCCCTTCACGGGCGCACTGGAGAAGAACTCCGTGTGGAAGTCGCTGCCGTTCGTGAAGGCCGGCGACGTGCACCGGCTGCCCGACGGCATCTGGATGTTCGGCGGACCGAAGTCGATGGAGGCGTACATCGACGCCGTCGTCGAGGCGCTGACGAAGTAACACCATGGCCGTCACCGCAACTCCGCCCGC
>KI547043.1:132277-177772 GCA_000497405.1 Streptomycetaceae bacterium MP113-05
ACCTGGCCGTCGCCGTGCCGACCGGCATCGTCACCAGCCTCGTCGGTGCGGTGTTCCTGGTCGTGATCGCGACCCGCGGCCGCGACACCGGCGCCGCCGCGGTCGACCGACAGCGCATCCGCAGCCGCGCCGCCTTCCTGACCACGCTGGCCGCCGCGGCAGCGGTGCTCGCCGGCGTGACGGTCGCCGCCGTGCTCCTCGGCGACAGCAAACTCCTGCTGGGCGACGTCGCGAACTGGCTCCGGGCTGACGCGAGCCGGACCCTCACCTTCGTCCTCGACACCCGCGTCCCCCGCGTCCTGTCGGCGCTCCTCGCGGGTGCGGCCCTCGCCCTGGCGGGAACCCTCGTCCAGGCCGTGACCCGCAACCCCCTGGCCGAACCGGGCGTGCTGGGCGTGTCCGGTGGCGCCGCCCTCGGCGCGGTACTCCTGGTCACGACGGTGCCCGTGGCCGGGTCGTGGAGCGTCGCCGGTGCGGCGTTCGCGGGAGCCGCGCTCACCGCCGCCGTGGTGTTCGGGCTCGCCGCGCGGGGCGGCTTCCGGCAGAACAGGCTCGTCCTCGTCGGCATGGGCGCCGCAACCGGCACCTCCGCACTGGTCGCCCTGCTCATCGTCCTCACCGACCCGTACAACGCCGTCAAGGCGCTCACCTGGCTGTCCGGCTCCACCTACGGGCGGACCTTCCCCGACCTGCTGCCGCTCGCCGTCGTGATCGTCGTCGGCGTGATCGTGGCGGTGGTGCGACACACCGAACTCGACCTGGTGTCGCTCGACGAGGACACCCCGCGCCTGCTCGGCCTCAGCCTGGCACGCGGGCGCCTGGGCTTCCTCGCGTTGAGCGTCCTGCTCAGCGCGACGGCGGTGGCGGCTGCGGGGACGATCGGCTTCGTCGGGCTCGTCGCGCCGCACGCCGCCCGCGCCCTCGTGGGACGGCGGCACGCGCGCGTCGTGCCGGTCTCGATCCTCCTCGGAGCCGTCCTGGTCTGCACCGCCGACCTGCTGGGCCGCACCGTGATCGCCCCGGCCCAGCTCGGTGCCGGGCTGATGACGGCGGTCGTGGGCACGCCGTACTTCCTCTACCTGCTGGTCCGCAGCCGCCGGTAGATCCGCCCCCCGCCGGGGCGGCGCGTATCACGCGGGGCGGTCGCCCGGAGGACGCCGGGACGGCGCACCGGGATCCTCGAGTCGGCCGCTGGCACCACTGAGCAGAGGGGAGCCGCCCAACGCGATCACCGCACCGACGACCACGGCCGCTCCGACGAGGGCGGGAAGCAGGAACACTCCGGCACGCACGTGCTCGCCGAACACCAGGACGCCCCAGACGACGGCGACGACGGGGTCGACGAGCGTCAGGCCGGGCTGGGTCGCCAGCAGGCGACCGGCGTTCAGCGCGGACTGGAGGAGGAACAGCGAGCCGAGACCGGCGAGGACCATTCCGTAGAGCTGCCAGCTCGACAGCACGGCGGTGAAGCCCTCCTCGTAGCGGTTCGTCACCCCTTTGATCAGTGCGGCGGTGAGCCCGAACGCGCACCCGGTGGCAGCGCCGAGGATCGCCGCGCGGCGTGCCCCCGGAGGGTGGGTCGTGGCCCAGGCCACCGCCAGGGCCACGATCGTCACGTTGATGCCGACAGCGATGGCCCAGGTCAGCGGCGGGACGGCGACGCTGGAACCCCCGCTGGGCGACAGCGAGTACAGCACTACGGCCAGCCCGGTCGTCATGGCTGCGGCGGCGCCCCACTCGCGGAACGTCATCCGGCTGCGGAAGACCAGGGACGCCAGGATGAGTGTGGCGGGCAACTCCAGAACCAGCACCGGCTCCACCACGGAGATGCGGCCCGCACCCAGCGCGGCCGCCTGCAGCAGGAACCCGGCGATGACGGCGAGCACCCCGGCGAACCAGACCGGCTGGTGCATCAGATGCCACGTCAGGCGCCAGCTGAGGTTCTCGCTGGTCGGATGGATGCGGGCGGCCTTGCGCTGCAGCACCGACGCGAGGCCGTTGGCGACGGACGCCAGGACGGCCAGGGCCGGGCTCAGCAGAACGACGCTCTCCGTGCCGTGTCCGGTCACCGGGCGTCCCCCTCACTGCCCGCAGACCGTGACGCGCCGCCGTCGCCGTTCCCGGCCATGCCGGACGGGGACCCGTCCGGCATGGCCGGGTGCCGCCCGAGGAGGAACACGCCGGCGACCACGGCCGTCAGCCCCGCGACCTCCCCGGTGATCGCCAGTGGAGTGAGCCGCACCTCGTTGCCGAGGAATCCGATGCCGCATGCGATGGCGGCCAGCGGCTCGGCCGCCGTCAGTGAAGGAAGGGACATGCGCAGCGGCCCCGCCTCGAAGGCACTCTGCACCAGCATCAGTCCGGTGACGGCAAGCGCGACCAGCACGTACGGTTGCCAGGCCGTCAGGAGAGCCGCCGGCCCGGACTCCTCCACGATGCGCCCGCACACCCGCGTCATGGCGTCCTGCAGCCCGTACAGCAGACCCGCGGCGGCGGCCAGGAAGGGCGGTTCCACGAACAGCTGCAGGTGGCGGGCGATCAGCACCAGAAGCAGGGCGAGGCCGACCACCGAACCGAACATCCCCCAGTACCGCCACGCGCTCACCTCGTTCCCCGTGCCGACCGGCCGGCCCGCGACGATGAACGCCGCCACCCCGCCGCTGAGAAGCAGCACCCCCGTCCATCCCGAGAGGCCCAGCGGCTGACCGCTGAGCCGCCGGGCCAGGGCCATCGCGAAGAGGAGGTTGGTCGCCAGCAGTGGCGCCACGCGCGAGAGGTGGCCCTGCGCCAGCGCCACCGCTCCGAGGACCTGCCCGGCCACCATGCAGCCGATTCCGGCCCGCCACCTGGGCACCTTCACCAGATCCAGCAGCAGCCGGAACGACAGCATGTCCCGCAGCGGAGCCTGTGCGGCGGCATGCTGCTGCAGCACGAAACCCAGTCCCAGCAGGCACGCTGCGGTCAGGCTCAGGACGTAGACCATGACCCCCCGTCCCTTGAGCGGACGCCCCTCATCCGTCGGCCACCACGGGTGCCGGGCCCGGCAGGTCGGCCAGCTCGGCCACGAGCCGCGCCGCGTCGGCACGGAAGATCGAACGGCCGGCAGCCACCCGTTCCTCCCGGACCGGCCCGTCTCCGGTCACCGCCTGAAGCGCACGCAGCAGTTCTCCGGGGCTGCGCGCATACTGCGACAGGCCCGCCGCCGCCATCCCCGCGACCCCTTCCACGCCGTGACCGGGAATCGGCCGGTACCCCACGACCGGAAGCCCCACCGACAGGGCTTGCAACGCCGTCTGTCCCGCCGCGTTGTCCACCAGGGCGTCGGCCGCCGCCATCAGGCCGGCGAGGCCGTGCACCCAGCCCAGCGCCAGGTTGCCGGAGTGCCGGGCCACCCGCCGCCGCAGCCGGTCGTCGTGCCCGCACAGGACGACCGGAAGGTACCCCGCCTCGTGCAGCAGCGACGCCGTACGGCACGGATCGGAACCCGTCGCCCAGGCACCCAGGCTGACCAGGACGCGCGGCCGTCCGGGTGCCTGCCGCGCCAGCAGGTGCGCCCAGCCCGTGGAGTCCCGCAGCGCCCGCGACGGTTCGAACGCCGGTGGCACCACCGGTCCGGAAGCCGTGGCGCGGCGTCCCGACTGCTCCCGGGCGCGCACGGCCGCGACCTCGGTGACGCACAGGTGGAGGTCGTTGCCGGGGTGGGCCCACTGACGGTGCACGGCGAAGTCGGTGACGACGACCGCGCTGGGCACCGCGAGCAGGCCACGGGACCGCAGCCGGCCGGCGACCTGTGCCGCCAGGTGGAACGTCGACACGATCACGTCGGGCCGCTCGTTCTCCACGGCCCGCAGCAACTCCGCCTCCACCAGGGAGGAGACCGGCGCGATCCCCGGATGCCGCCCGCTCCGGCGCGACCGGAAGAACGCGGTGTAGACCAGGCCGTACGCCCACGGCATCCGCCGGATCGTCAGGCGGTACGCACCACGCAGGCACGCCCCCGTCCCCGCCGGGAAGAGCCCGAGAAGGTCCCGGCGCGCCACGTGGCAGCCCCGTTCACGCAAACGGCGGGCGAGCTCACCGGCGACGGTGTCGTGGCCCGCCCCCATTCCGGCGCTGACCACGAGAAGCCGACGCTGCCCTGGACCTTCCATACGGCTCCCGTGAGTAGTGGTGCTTTCCGGCGTCGGTGCACGCGTGCCGGTCGCCTTTACCCCGGTACTCGAGTCCCGGAACACGGCGATTCGGGCACCCGGGTGAAAGCCGACGGCATTCGTCGGAACAGAAGTCCTGGGCCCGACACGGCGGCGCCCGAGCGGGAAGGGGGAGTGGGATGCCCTCCTGGACGCCCGTACGCCACGCCGCCGGAACGGGCGCACTCTGCCTCGCCGTCGCCTGCGCCTGTCACATCGGGCCGGCAGTCACCTGGTTGCCCGCGGTCCGGACGCGGGCCCTTCCCCGCCTCACCGGTCTGGGCGACCCGCAGCACGTTGCGCTCACCTTCGACGACGGCCCCGATCCGCAGAGCACGCCGCTCTTCCTGGACGCGCTGCAGGGTCTCGGGGCACGCGCGACGTTCTTCGTGCTGGGCAGCGCCCTGGCCCGGCACCCGGATCTCGGCAGCGACATCGCCCGGCGGGGACACGAACTCGCTGTGCACGGCTGGGACCACACCCGCCCGTGGTGTCCGACGCCCCGGCAGGATCTCCGCGACCTCGTCCGGGCCGCGTCCGAGGTCGGCCGGGTGAGCGGCGCCCGGCCCCGCTGGTACCGGCCGCCCTACGGCATCCTGACGGCCGGCCGGTGGAGGGCGTCCCGCAGAACACGCCTGCGGCCGGTCCTGTGGTCCGCATGGGGACGCGACTGGACCGCCGACGCCACCCCTGCCACCGTGCTGACCGAAGTGAGCGCCACGCTGCAGGGCGGGGGCACCGTCCTCCTGCACGACAGCGACTGCACGAGCCACCCCGGCTCCTGGCGGTCGGCCCTCGGGGCGCTCCCGGACCTGGTGCACCGGTGCCGGGCGGCCGGCTGGAGCGTCGGCCCCCTGGCGGAACACGGAATCCGCCCCTGACGACCGTTACGGCCCGGGGCGGGTCATCCGGCTGCGGGGGCAGAAACCCGCATCTTGGGGAGCCGCCGCGACCTGCCTCCTGTGCTCGGCATGATGACCAACACGAAGGGCGCACCGGCCGAGGGGGCGTAGCGGTAGGACTGCCGGACAGTCCAGGCGCGGTCGTACTCGGTGGCCAGCATCGGCGGGGTGCGTCGGGATCCCACCGGGTGCGGTGGGATCCCGTGGCGGCCTTGAGTATGGCGACCCGGCTGCCGCTGGTTCGTGCCGGTGACGCGCGGACGGTGGTGTTTCCCGGCGCCCCTCACCCGGACTTCGTGGGGCCGCCTGCTCGGCTCCCCGGCGCGGTTCGGATCCGCGCAACGGGAAGCTGCGACGTGCAGGGCGGACGATTCGGGGGAGAACCCGACACGCGGTGAGCCCCCCGACACGGGATCGACCTCCCGATTCCCAAGGGGTGGGAAGCGGGTTGTCGGTAGGTGACACCTGTTGCAGTCTCTGGCGCATGTTCGCCCCGGAAGCCCTCGACGCGGATCTCTCCGTGACCGGCCACGTGGTGACTTCGCAGGAGGAGTTCCCAGGTGGCGAGGTACGCGTCCGCGACGGCCGTGTGATCGCCGTGCTCGACGTGCCCAGCGACGCGCCGTCCGCCGAGCGTATCGACGCCGGCGGAGCCTACGTGTTGCCCGGAGTCGTGGACCCGCACGTCCACTGCCTCAGCCACGGCGGGGAGGGGATCGAGGCCGCGACCCGGTCTGCTGCCGCAGGCGGGGTGACGACCCTGCTGGAGATGCCGTTCGACGAGGCAGGGCCGGTCTGGTCGGTGGACGCGTTCCGTGGCAAGCGCCGTGCCGTGCAGCAGGAAGCGCACGTGGACGTGGGCATGTACGCGACCGTGAAGCCGGGAGGCTCCGGCCTCGCCGAGATTCCGGCGCTGGTAGCCGAAGGCGCCACGTGCTTCAAGTTGTCGACCTTCCACACCCACCCGGAGAGGTTCCCCCGGACCCCGGACGGGGAGCTGCTCGACGCGTTCGACGAGATCGCCCGCACCGGGCTGCGGGTCTGCGTGCACGCGGAGAACGACGAGATCGTGCAGCGGAAGCTGTCACAGCTACGGGCTTCCGGAGGCTCCGGTCCGCTCCTGCACGGCGCCTCCCGGCCGCCGGTCACCGAGACCGCGGCCGTGGCAGCCGTACTGGAATTCGCCCGTGCAACGGGTGTACGACTGCACTTCTGCCACATCAGTACGCCGCACGCAGTCGATCTGGTGCAGTGGCACCGGCGGGCCGGCACATCGGTCACCACCGAGGTGTGCCCGCACTACCTGGCGCTGACCGAGCAGGACATGGTGCGGGGCGACGCCCGGCTGAAGTACAATCCGCCGCTCCGTGCCGCGCAGGAGAGTGACGGGCTGTGGCAGCGGATCCGTGCCGGGGAGATCGACATGATCGCTTCGGACCACGCTCCGTGGCCGCCTGAGTACAAGCAGCGCGACCACGTCTTCGACAACGCCTCGGGCGGTCCCGGCGTGGAGACACTGCTCCCGCTCATGGCCGACAGGGCGCTGCACGACCACCGGATGGACCCGAGGGCACTGGTCCGGAGCGTCTCCACCCGGGCGGCCCGGGCCTTCGGCCTCGACGACCGCAAGGGCGACCTCCGGCCGGGACTCGACGGCGACCTCGTGGTACTCGACCCGGAAGCGGCGTGGACCGTCGACGGCACCCGTCTGCGGTCGAACGCCGGGTGGAGCCCGTTCGACGGGATGCGGATCCGCGGCCGGGTGCGCCTCACGGTCTCCCGGGGTGAGGTGATCTGGGACGGCACCTCGGTGCTGTCCACCCCGGGCCGCGGCCGGTTCCTCGCCCCCGGCACGGGCTCCGCACCCACGAAGGAGCGTGGGTGATGCCGGAGGAACCACACTCCTCCTCGTTCGCGAGAGGGCTGAACGTCCTCGCCGCGGTCGTCGACGGCGGTCCGCAGCGGGCCGACGAGATAGCCCGGCGCACGGAGTTGTCCACGAGTTCCGTCTACCGGTTCGTCCGCACGCTCGTCGACGACGGGTTCCTCGAAGCCGACGGTGCCGGGACGTATCGCGTCGGCCCCCGGCTGTCCCGCTTCCGGGGCGGACCGGACACAGGAGAGGTCCTCCGAGGGCTGGCACTCCCCTTCATGCGTGAGCTGGCGACCGAGACCTCCGAAACCGTGCTGCTCACGGTGCCCGCCGGAGAGTCGGCACTGGTCGTGGAAAGTCTCGACTCCCCGCTCTCCATGCGTCTCTCCTTCGCTCCGGGAACGCTCCGGCCGCTCTACGCGGGTGCGTCGGCCAAGGCCCTGCTCGCCTTTTCGCCCCAGGAGGTGATCGACCGGGTTCTCCGCAGTGAACTGGAACGGTTCACGCCCGGCACCCCGGCGAAGGCGGCCCTGCGAAAGCAGTTGGCCCAGGTCCGGGAGCAGGGATACGTGGTCAGCCGCGGTGAGGTCGATCCGCACGCGGTGGCCATCGGTGTTCCCGTCATGCCGCACGGACGGCTGGTGTGTGCGCTGAGCATCGCCGGCCCCGAGCACCGCTTCGACGGGCATCGTGCCCGGGCGGAGGTACGGGCGCTGATCACCGCTGCACGAGGACTCGCCTCGCAGCTCGAGGACGCGGGGGACCTCCCCGCCTGTTCGTAAGTACCATCCGAAAGGCCTCTTCCCCATGTCCCACGGACCGGTTTCCGTAGTCCCCCCCTGCTCGGTGGAGCGTTTGCGCGGGGATTTCGACGCGCTCGCGGAATATCACGACCCCGAACGGCCGGGATGGACCCGCGGCGCCTTCTCGCCCTGGTACACGGCCTCCCGCGACTGGATCGAGGCCCGCATGCGGGAAGTGGGCCTGACCGTGCGCCGTGACGCGGCGAACAACGTCATCGGGACGCTTCCCGGCACGAAGGCGGGCACCTCCGCACTCGTCACCGGGTCGCACACCGACACGGTCGAGGGGGGCGGACGCTTCGACGGAATCATCGGCGTCCTCGGCGCACTGGAAGCAGTGCGCACCCTCGCCGACGCCGGGATCGAGCTGGAACACGAACTGCGTGTCGTCGACTTCTTCAACGAGGAACCCAACCAGTTCGGGCTGAGCTGTGTCGGAAGCCGCGCACTGGTCGGCGAGATCGACGAGCAGCACCTCCGGCTGGACGACGGCACGGGGGACACGATGGGTGAGGCTCTCGCGCGGGTGGGCGGTTCTCCCGACCGCCTGTCCGAGGCCCGGTGGACCGAGGACGAGGTTGCCGCGTTCCTCGAACTGCACATCGAGCAGGGCCCGGTGCTGGAGCGTGAGGGGCTGCCGCTGGCGATCGTGAGCGCCATCGCCGGGATCGACCGCTACCGGTTCGAGTTCACCGGCCAGCCGGACCACGCGGGCGCGACTCCGATGGACTACCGGCATGACGCCGCCTGCGCCGCGGCCGAGATCGTGCTCGCAGCGGAACGACTGGCCTCCGGTGACGGCCAGGGGGTCGCGACGACGGGACGGATCGAGATCGAACCCGGTGCGCCGAACGTCGTTCCGGGGACGGCCAGGCTGTGGGTCGAGTTCCGGTCCGGCGAGCGGAAGTGGCTGGACGCGTGCAGTCGGGAACTGGAGGAGACCGCACACGCCGCGGCGGAGCGCCGTGGCGTGCGAGGAGACGTGCAGGGCCTGTCGGCGGTCGACCCGGTGGCCGCGGACACGCGGGTGCGCGAGTTCCTCGCGCGCGGCAGCGAACGGCTCGGGCTGCCGCACCGCACGATGTTCTCCGGTGCCGGACACGATGCCGCGCACATGGCCCGTCTGGCGCCGATGGGAATGCTGTTCATCCCTTCCCGCGGTGGCCGGAGCCACTGCCCCGAGGAGTGGACCGAGCTCGAACAGGTCGCGACGGGCGCGCGGGCCCTCGCACAGGGACTCGTCGAAATCGACCGCGCGACGACCTCCGACCCGGCGCCCCCACGCCAAGCCCCGGCCATCTGATCCCCCTCCGCCCGGCGCCGCCTACCGACACCGCGCCGGAGCGTCCGCTCACCCGAAAGTGAAGGTGCTCCATGCCACTGATGGTGAACAAACGCGTCAACAACGTCTCCAGCAGCATGCTCGGTGGCATCGAGCGGGTCGGCAACAAGCTCCCCCACCCGTTCGTCCTCTTCGTCTACCTCGCCCTGCTCATCATCGTCGCCTCCGGCGTCACGAGCCTGTTCGGCGTCACCGTCCAGAACCCGGAGACCGGCGATACGGAGCCGGTCCGCAGCCTGCTCTCCGGTGACGGACTCGTCCACATGCTGACATCCGCGCTGGACAACTTCGTGCAGTTCCCGCCGCTGGGCCTCGTGGTGGTCATGATGATGGGCATCGGGCTCGCCCAGCAGGTGGGACTGATCGAATCGGCGGTCAAGCGCGTGATCCTCGCGGCCCCGCCGCGCCTGGTGACAGCCGCCGTCATCCTCACCGGCATCTGCGGGAACCTCGCCTCGGACGCCGCCTTCATCATCATCCCTCCGCTGGCGGCGCTGGTGTTCCGCGCGGTGGGGCGGCATCCGCTGGCCGGGCTTGCCGCAGGCTTCACAGCTGCGGGTGCCGGGTTCTCGGCGAACTTCTTCGTGGCGGGTACCGACGTCCTCCTGTCCGGCATCTCCACCGAAGCAGCGGGCATCGTGGACTCCGGTGCGGAGGTCTCCGCCGTCGCGAACTGGTACTTCATGGTCGCCTCGGTGGTGACGCTGACTCTCATCGGCGTCTTCGTCACTGAGAAGATCGTGGAACCCCGCCTCGGTTCCTACGAGGGGGGTGACGACTCCACCGCCCTGGAGCAGGCGCAGGTGACTCCGGAGCAGCGCCGCGGCCTGCGCAACGCGCTGCTCGCGACCCTCGGGTACGTCCTCCTGGTCGCCGTGGTCGTGGCGCTGCCCGACTCGCCGTTGCGCGGTGAGGGCGGCTCGCTGATCGAGTCGCCGTTGCTGGACGGCATCGTGCCGCTGATCTTCCTGCTGTTCGTGGTGGGCGCGGTGGCCTACGGCATCACCGTCAACACGCTGCGGAGCAGCGGCGACGTGCCCAGGTACATGGGGGAGGCGGCGAAGAACCTGGGGGGCTTCCTGGTGCTGATCTTCGCGGCGGCACAGGCCATCGCCTACTTCGAATGGAGCAGGCTCGGCCTGTGGGTCGCCGTCAACGGCGCCGAGCTGATGGAGAGTCTGGACGTCTCCGGGCTGACCGGGCTTGTCGGCTTCAGCCTGATCACCCTGGTGCTGAGCCTCCTCATTGCCAGCGGTTCGGGGCTGTGGGCCATCGAAGCACCCATCTTCGTACCGATGTTCATGCTCCAGGACGTCAACCCCGCGTACGTGCAGCTCGCCTACCGCATCGCGGACTCCTCCACCAACTGCATCGTCCCCCTGAGCCCGTATGTCGCCATCATGCTCGGCTTCATCCAGCAGTACGACAGGAGAGCCGGCCTCGGCACGCTCTTCGCGCTGGTCCTGCCGTACACGGTGGCCTTCTACCTGGGCTGGATGCTTCTGTTCGCCGCATGGCTGCTCCTCGGGATACCCATCGGCCCGGGCGAGGCGCTCCACCTTCCCTGACGCGGCGGTGACAGCTGCCCCTCCCGGCGCCCCGCCGGGAGGGGCAGCCGCAGACAGGGGCGGCCTTGGACGTTCTGACGTTTCATGTAATGCTTGTCAGTATGTTGGACGATGAACGGCTCGAGCTGATCCTGGACGCGGCGTACGTGTGCTTCACGCGGCACGGGGTCAGGCGTACGACCATGGACGACATCGCACGCGAAACGGGGATGTCCCGTCCTGGGGTCTATCAGTACGTGCGCAACAAGGAAGATGCGTTCCGTCGCCTGGCGGAGCGCCTACTGGGTGATGCTCTCTCCACGGCTCGCAGTGCGATCGGCACTCGCGGCGACCTGTGCGCCCGGCTGACTGCGGCGTTGGACGCGAAGCTGGGGCTGGCAGTGCGGTTGTGGCGTGACAGTCCCGCGCATGCTGCCGAACTACTCGGTGTCGATACCCGCCTCTCGGCCGAACAGGTGGAGGCGTACAACGCCGCCATGCGCGACCTGCTCGCCGCCGCCGTCGCTGCCGATCATCCGGACACGGACTCCGTCGAGGTGGCCGAACTCCTGTTGGCCTTCACCCGCGGGCTGGAAGCGGACCTCTCGGACGCCGAAGCGCCCGCCCGGCGCTTGCGCCGTGGCGTGGCACTGCTCGTCGCCGGCCTGGACCGACCGAACAACCACTCGCACACGTCACTGAAGGAATCGTCATGACCGCTTCCGTACTGATAACCGGAACCTCCTCCGGCATCGGCCGTGTCACCGCCCTGCGCCTGGCGCGCCGTCCGGAGTTCACCGTCTACGCCACCGCGCGCCGCCCCGAGACCCTGACGGACCTGGCTGATGCGGGAGCCCGAGTCCTGCCCCTGGACGTGACCGAGGAGACGTCCATGGCCCGGGCCGTGGCTGAAGTGGAGGCCGAGCACGGCTCGGTGGGTGTCCTCATCAACAACGCCGGCTACGGCGAGTACGGCACCATCGAGGAAACCGGACTCGAAGGCGTACGCCGGCAGTTCGAGACCAACGTCTTCGGCCTCTCCCGGATGACCCAACTCGTCCTGCCGGGGATGCGCCGGGCGAATCGGGGCCGGGTCGTCAACGTCGGTTCGATGGGCGGCCGTATCGTCTTTCCCGCCGGCGGCTACTACCACGCCAGCAAGTACGCGGTGGAGGCCCTCACCGACGCCTTGCGCTTCGAGGCCGCGCCCTTCGGCGTCAAGGTCAGCCTGATCGAACCCGGCCTGATCCGCACCTCCTTCGGCGACACCGCAGCCCGTGCCCTTACCGGATCGGCCGCCCCGACCGGCCCTTACGCGGCGCTCAACACCGCCGCCGAACAGCAGATGACCCAGGCCTACGACTCGAAGATCCTCTCCGCTCCGCCCGAATCCGTCGCCAAAGTCATCGAACGCGCCGTCACAGCCGCACGGCCCAAGGCCCGCTACGTGGTCACCCCGGCCGCGAAAGCACTCATCCATACCCGGCGCCTGCTCGGCGCGCGCGTCTTCGACGCCTATCTGCGCATGCAGTTCAAGGCATCCGCCTGATCGCCGATCATCCGAACCGCCCCCATCCTTGCCCCGCCCCGGTGCTCGGGGCAGCGCCCGTAGGAGTCGGTTTCACACCCGAAGCCCCGGAGAAAGCCCCACGGTTGCCGCCGCACCCCCCCGTCTGGGCCTCTCGCACCGCAGGTCAGGCTGAGTGCGGCGGCGTCCGTCGTTCAGATGTCGCGGAAGAGACCACATCACTCTGTGACCTGCCACGCTGTGCGGATGTATGCTGCTGACCTGCACAGATGACCTTTCACCTGTTTCACCTTCTTGCTCGTTGATGCAGCCGGAAGTCCCAGGAAGGTCGGGATCAGGGCCCGTGTGCTCATCTCGTACACGCAAGGTCGCGTTCACAGACCGGCCGTAGCGCGGCGATAGCTTCCTCCGCAAGCACGGTCAGTGGGGGCCGTGCTTTCTACTTTGTGGAGTCGCGTCGATGCGGGAGCTCAACCCTGGGGCCATGCACTCATCGCTGGGCCAGTCGGGCCGCTAGGCCGGGGGGAGACCGGGGAGCACCATCCCCGTGTAAGCGGCGAGCACGCTGCCGAGGGCTCCGCTGACGGCAGGAGAGTTGAGGATGCCGATGATGGTGCCACGCCAGCGCTGGAGTCTCGCCGGGTCGGGCGAACCACCGGCGGCCTCGTCCTCGAGACGCGTGGCGGTCTGGGTGAACTCGAGAGCTTCGTCTTCTGGCAGTTCCAGGGCAGGCGCGGCCTGTCGCAGGGCACGAGCGAGCATGATCACTGCTGCGGCGTCGATGCCGTCCTTGTTCGTGGTGGCCCTCATGTTGAAGTCACGGCTGTTCGCAGCAATGTTGCCGGTGTTCTCGCCGATGTGGAACGTTGTGTTCCCGCTGCTGTTGCGACGCTCGTACGCACTGATGTCGCCGTCGTAGTGCTCCACGCAATCCAGCCCTTCAGACGTGATCTTGGCGCGTACCGGCCCTTCTCGGCTGTCGACCTTGGGGCCCTTGATCATTGCCTTGGAGTCGAGATACGCAGCGGCTCGGTCTATTTCGGTGATGGTGAGACGGTCGCCTTCGAAGAAGGCGTCATCGGTCTCCAGGATGCCGTCGATGACGGGGAGGTGTGTGCCGTCGTGCTGGCGGTGCCATAGCCAGACGAGCAAGGCTCTGCGGGCCGCGGCGCTCCGGGCTGCTGGTGATGAGCGACGACGCAGGCGCGCTTCCATCGTCTCCAACCCATAGGAGGTCAGCTCCGCACGGGCGTCCCCCATGGTGGACTGGTTGCCGTCCAAAAGCCCTTTGCTCGCACCGTATCGGACCAGTTCGTAGGCTTGATTGTCCGTCATCCCACGCTCACCGGTGAACGGCAGGACGGAGACGTCGGCCAGCGGGTTGTCCCCGGCTTGCTCGTAGACCCACTCAACAAGCGGGTCCAGTAGTTTCGCGAACTCAACAGCCACGGTGGCCCCCTCTCGTGTACGACAGAGGGTATGGGGATCCTCTGACATCGGCCCGGAGTAGTCGGCCGAAATCGTTCGGAAGGACGTTCGTCGGAGGCAGGCACGTCACGCACGCTGCGCGTGCGGTGCAGCCTGAGGGCCAGTTCCTGCGGAGCCAGACCCAGCTCGGCATTAGCCTGTTGCGCCTCAAGTGCCTGGCGAACAGGCCGCTCGTCAGTCACTGTCAGCAGTTCCTACCCGATCCGCTGCCACCTTCACCGGCTGGTTCATGACGACTTTGGAGGTGTGACGACCGGCGACCCATGCCGCGTTCGTCTTGCCGAGCTCCTGCGTGCCGATCGTCCCTTCGCGGCTCGACGTCGTCAGCCTCTCAAGGCCGCCACCCTGACGTGCAGTCTGTCAAGTCGACACAACGCTACTCACCGGTTCTGGTGAACTTCGGCAGCTCCGGGCGCACCTGTGGGTCATCGTTGATGCAGGTCAGCGGCGGTATGCGGCGTGTCGCCGCTCGGTCGGGGAGGCTCAGACTCCTGTCATCATCGTCACAGAACACTCTGTCGTGGTCACTTAATGATGTGAGATGGAGAGCCGGATGACGCTGTCGTCTGACGTTTTGCAATATCACAGGCGGGTGCTGACCAGTGCGGCCGTCCGTGCCGGATACGCGCACACCTGCCGCTTCGAAGTGCCTGCCGCTCGTCGGGAGATTGCCCGGATGACCGGGGTCGTCATGTCCGTGTGCGGCCCGGGCAAGGGGCCGAACACGCCAACCATGCTGGTCGAGGCGCTGCATCGGCCCCTCGAGCAGGTGGCTCCTGACGTTTTCGCTGGCAGCACCATGGGCTCGTTGACGGTTCTTGACGGTGACGAGCTCAGCGACGACGTGTACGCCGAAGGCTGCGAGGACATCGTCGAGTTGCTCAGCGGGGGCGTGGATCCGGCGCGCCTCTGGCTGCCGACGTGGGCGTGGATGCACGGCGAGCTGGTGGAGCGGGAGGCTTTCCAGCAGATCAACGAGGGGGCTAGCGGCGAGGAGTACACCGCGCACCGCTATTTCGTGGTCAAACATCCCGCGGGCGGGGAGCGGAAGCTGGCGGAGCTGTTCAGCCAGGCGGTCGGCATGCGCAAGTCCGTGCGCTACGTTCCGATCCCGGCCGACCAGGTGTTCCGGGGGAAATTCTGGTGGCCGTGTCCGGTGTGCCAGTGGCCGATGCACATCGACGGATCGGAGGTGCGCTGCCGTTTCCCGCTGCACAACGCGGTGTACTTCGTGCGCGCCGATGTCGCGAAGGGGCGTCCACTGCTGCAGCGGCGAGACGGCAGTGTGCCCCGCCAGCCCGCGGCCCACCCCTTCTACCGGGAGGGCCCGAAGCGGAGCCTGTGCGTGGAGACGGCGGTGTGGCGGCACATCGTGATCTCCGGGGTGTCCGAGATCCACCTCTTCGAGCGGATGGAGGCGCTGGGGGACAAGGGTGTCGAGGTCGAACTGTGGCCGGGCATGGACCGCTACGACCTGCTGATCAGGGTGCCCGCGACCGGCTGGGAGATGCGGATCGATGTGAAGGACTACGGGAGCGCGGTGTCACTGGCCGACCAGCTGCGTAGGAAACCGCCAGCGGCCCACACCATCGTCATTCCCGAATACCGCGGCGAGGCGCAGTGCGACGAACTGGCCGAACTTCTACCGAACCTGACGGTCTTGCTGGTGAGCACGGTCCTCAAGGCCGTCAAGGCCGAGGTGCGCAAGGCCGGTCGCCGATGATCACGCAGCTGGTGGAGAAGGACAGCGAGCTTGACCGGCGCATTCTGCCGAAAGTCATCGCCTGCGCGTGCGCACTGGCGCAGGCGTACTTTCCCCTGCGGATGGCAGACGGCAGTGCCGGAACCGACCTTGAGCGTGTGTGCTATCTGCTCACGGGACAGTACGACGCGTGGACGCAGTATCCGCAGCTCTCGGATGAGGAGCAGCGGAGGATCAGCCGCGTGCTGCGCCAGCGCCCCAACCGGCTGAGCAACCAGGAGTCGCTGACGACGGATGCGGAGCGGTTCCTGGCCACGGGCGCGATGTGCGAGTTCGTCCTGCACGGCGAAGGGGCGCTCGCCGCCCGCCACGGAATGCCGCCCCACGAGCTGGCCGACGCGCTGCTGGAGGAGATCGACCGGCTGCGAGCCGAGAACTCGCGTGCGCTGCCCGACGCCGAGCCCGGCGACTACGTGACCACCTTGCGGGTACCGGTGGCCGGCCACGACTCCACCTGGTCCGTCCAGGCTCACTACACCCTTCAGGAGCGGCACGCCGCCTCGCAGACCGAGCCCCCTGTTGTGCACACAGCGTCTGCCGCCGGGCAGTTGACCCTGAAGGTGCCAGAGTTCCTTGCCCTCAACCGGGACCTGGACGAGCAGGCCGGGGAGAGTTTCCGTACCGAGTCCCTCGAGCCGCTCTTTGCACAGTTGCGGACCGGCGACGACGCCGAGCTCGGTGACCAGCTGCACGTTCAGGCGGGGAATCTGCACGTGCTGCAAGCGCCGACCGGGTTCGGCAAGAGCGTACTGATGCGCAGCCTCGGATCCTGGGCCCAGGCTGAGGGGGTGACGCTGGGCCTGGCCGTCCCCACCACGATGGCGGCACTCAAAATGGCCTACGGCATCGAGAAGGATCTGCGCTCGTGCGGGGTGGAGCATCCCGAGCAGCTGGTCGTGCCGCTGATGTCACCGAACAGCATGATGGCCGCCCTGGACCAAGTGGCCGCAGAGTCCAGGGACCGGGGCTTCATCAAATGGGCCGAAGAACGCCTTGGGTACGGCTGCGCACTGCCGTCGCTCGCCACCGTCGACGACGAGGTCGACGCGTGGGTACCCGGCCATGAAGCGTGCATGTCCCTGGTCCCGTACCGACCGGTCGGCACCCCAAATGGAGCACGGGGATCGAAGTCGCGGCGACACGGGGCATGCGCCTGCTCTTTCCGCGCGGACTGCGGGAAGTTCCGGCTGGTCAGGCAGGCGTGCACCGCACAGATCATCGTCACCACGCACGCAAACTTCTACCAGGGGCATCTGCACATCCCGGTCCAGGTCGACTCCGGCGCAGTTGTGGAGCGCATGACGGTGGAGGAACTCATTCTGCGGCGTTGCCAGTTCACCGCCCTGGACGAAGTAGACGCCTTTCAGTCCTTCGTCCTGGGACGCGCCGGGCGAGGACTGACCCTGGCCTGGGGCAACCGTCAGGACCAGCGCCCGCTGCTTCGCTTAGACGGTGAACTAATCCAGGCATTCGGGCGTGTACGTCCAGCGCTGGATGAGTCCATGCGTAACACGCTGATGCGCACCCGCTGGCTCGCCGAGACGTACACCAGCCACCTCGCGTACGGAAACCTCGGCCCCAGTGACCGTAACGACACCAAGAAGAAGGGCGTCCGTGGTTCGAAGAGGTCTGGGCGCCCGGCGCAGGAGCGGCGGTGGATCATCCCGCAGCGCTGGGACGGGTGGATCAGCACCCAACTGCGGGCCCTGATCGCTAACGACCCGGAGCAGGTGAACGGCCAGGAGCGCGGCTATTCTCCCGATCCGACGGAGCGTGGTCTGTTCGCCGCCCTGTACGAGCGGAAGATCAAGATGCCGACGCTGCCCGAGCATCTGCATCCGTTCGCCGAGCTGATGCGCGATGTCATTGACCCGGATGCGGACGCCGGATCCCTTTCCCATGTGCGCAAGCAACTGGAGCAGCTGCTGGCCTCGTGGGTGCCCAACCAGCAGGTCCGCGCGGACGTGTCGGACCGGATGCTGCGCCGGGCCTTCCTCGAACCGCTGCGGCTGCTGCTGTACCGCTTCGTCCACAACGCGGCGCATCTCAAGCTGGCCGGCGTGGACAGCGCCCGAGACATCGCCGATGTTCTAGGGCCCTTCAGCGCCTGGCGGGCCATCCCGCACGGTCCGCAGGGCCGGTTGATGTTCGCGTTCACCGAGGACGTCAGGTCCGGAGTGCCGGAGGACACCCGCTTGAGTGTGGCGGCCTTCGGTGGTGACCCGCACAGCTATGTCACCACTCTCGGGCAGATCACCGCTCTGGCCCACAGCGGCCACAAGCGCGTCGTGCTCGGCCTCTCCGCCACCGCCTATGCGCCCGGAGCCCACCGCCACCACATTCACACCGTCCCCACCTGGTGGGTGCCCGACGACGTCGATCACGGAGTGAGTATCGAAGCCGAACTCTTCCCCGGGCTCGGTGAAGAGATGCTGCGTGTCTCCGGTATCACGGGCAAGGACCGCATCGAGGCGACCCGATTGCTGGGCCGGCGCATGTGGGCCCGACTGCGCGGCGAGCTCAAGGACCTCACACGGGTGAGCAAGCACCGGGTCCAAGACTCCATCCTGCTGGTGACCACCTCCTACGACAGCTGCCAGCATCTGCGTGACGGTCTGCTGGCCGCCGGCGCGGAGCCCGGGCTCATCGCGGTCGCTGTGCGCCCCCGGCCTGATGATGAACCCGCTGCCCGCTACGACGAGTCGGGCGAGCCCCTGTGGCATGAGATCCCGGGTGACCAGCTGGAATCGTTCACCCGGCTGCCCAAGGCCCGGATCCTAATCGCACCGCTCGGCCGGGCCGAGCGCGGCCTGAACATCCTCGCCCCGCAGTCCAACAAGTCCGCGATCGGCTCCATCTGGCTCGCCGTCCGCCCCGTGCCGCTGGTCGACGAACCCGACGAACTCCTCGCCCACGTCGGTGCCCGAGCCCTGGACGAGAAGGACATCAGCAGCGAGCCCTGGACGGAACTCGAGCGACGCCGGACCGTGGCTGGCCACTACTTCGAGCAACTGGTCACCAGCGAACGCTACTTCCGCTCCCTGCCGCTCCGCGCCAAGAGGGCCATCGCCGCCGAGCTCATCATCAGCCTCATCCAACTCGTCGGCCGCGCCCGCCGCGGCGGCACACCAGGCCGCATCAAACTCGTCGACGCAGCCTTCCTCGACACGAGCGGCAACTCCGACCTGCCCCACCTCATCCGCGAGCTACGCGAGCAGTGGACTACGAGTGGCGAACTGCCCCGCATGCACCGCTACTACGGCACCACCCTCAACGCCTTCTTCCACTTCGCCGACCGGCACGCTCGAAAGGCCACCCGATGATCAGCACCCTGGCCTTCCTGTTCCCGTACGCCGGGCTCGGGAAGATTACGCTCTACCCCCTGAACAGCGAGTTCGGCCAGGCATGGAGCTGCCTTCCCAGCTACGGCGACGCCAAGAACGGCAAGCCGCGCCGCCCTCCGTACGCCGGACTGGCCTCCGCGCTCAGCGCGGTCTCGGGCCAGCCCGTCGTCCTCATGCCACACACGTATGAACCCGTCGATGACGAATTCGCCCAGCCCGCCGTCGCCGTCACCACCAAGCCCCTCGACGCCTGGACGCTGTCCACCGCGGTCCGTGAATGGGAGCGGTGCGTCCGAAAGGGCGAGGACGCCAACACCCTCGCCCCGCTGCTGGCCGCCGCCGATGTCGAACAACCCGACCTGGCCCACTTCGTCAGGGGAGTCGAGGAGGGCACCCCGCACGCACCGGGCTGGTTCTACCGCGTCGCGGCCTGGAACTTCGCCCAGCGCCTCGCCCGCACCCCGATGCCCGTCCCCGACGGGTCGCGGGTGCGCCGCATCCGCTGGCGCATGGACACCCAAGGCAGCCTCATCAGCTGGGACAACGTCACCAAGCGGACCACACTGAAACCCAAACGCACCGGATATGCCCTGCACAAGCTGGACTTCAGAGTGGTCACTCAGCCCGGCGAGCCGCTGTTCGCGCTCCATGTGCTGCCCACCTTCAGCCGCCTGGCCACCCACTGGGCCAGCACCCGCACCGCCTTCATCGAACATGGCACCAACAAGGACACCCTGTTGCGGATGCCGATCGGGCACACCAAGAACAGCGACGGCCAATGGGTGCCCTACGCCCGCAACTACGCCTCAGAAGTCCTCGAAGCTTGCGGCATGGACTTCACCGCCTGGCCCACCAACGACGAACTCGCCACACTCCAGGGACAGATGCGTGCCCTGGTCCCGGCACCCGTGCCGCACGTCCTCGGCAAAGGCGTCGGCACCCGCTTCAACAAGATCCTCGCCGACCACATCAACGCGACCATCAGACGCCCCAAGATTACCCAAGTCGGCTTCGAGCCCACCGGAAGCGAGCTCACCCGTCCCACCAAAGGCGCCGTCACCCGCGCCGAGCTCGACCACGCGCTGGCCGCCACCGGCAGCGACACCGTCCGCATCATCGCCCTGTTCAACGACGGCACCACTCGCAAGAGGATGACCGAGACCCTCGCCGCCTACACGAACACCCCCGACAAACCGCTCGACTGCGGCGACCACGAGGACCACCGCCTGAGCGAACGGCTCATCGTGCGCTTCCACCGCCTGCGGGCCCTCGACCGGGTCGAGAAGGTCGACTGGGACGACGAACTCACCTTCCTCGACCAACTCGAGGACGACACACTCAACGCCGCTTGGGTCGAGACGATCTGGAACCCCAAACCCACCAAACGCGAGCGCGAGGCGGGCCAGCACCGCCACGACCACAAACGCGACCTGCGCCGCGCCCTGTACGAGCGCGGCATCGTCTCCCAGTTCCTGGCCCGCCAGAGCGCACCCGAACCCCATGACGACGCAGAAGCGGAAGCCAGCGCTGAAGCACCCAGGGACTACAAGGCAATCAACGCTCTGCGTGACCTGTTGTTCCGGGTCGGCTGCGTGGACGACCGCCTGCGCGAGGTCACCGATCTCGCCGACGAGCCCATCCTGGTCGGCATCCACCTGCGCCAGCAGCGGATCAGCAACCGCCGCCCCGGCGCCGCCGACCGTACGCAGATGGTTGAAGTCCTCACCGCACTACACACCAGCAACGACCCCGGTCGCCCCTGGCACATGGACTCCTACGACCAAAGTAGCCACGACTGGCGGCCCCAGGCGGCGGCCGAAGCAGCCTTCGGCCGACATGCGATCGGCCGTGAGGGCCACGCCCGGCACGAAGAGGGCGCCCTACTGGCCCGCCAGCACATCGAATCGGCCCTGAAACTCATCCCCTCCGACCGGCCGCTGATCCTCTTCGTGGACACGGAAGCCTGCCGCACCATCTGGCCGGGCCTGCAAAACGTGCGCTTCGGCACCGGGCCGCTGCCGGGCGACGACCTGCGCACCCCCACCCGGTCCGTCGCGGTGGTCGCCATCAACACCTCCTACGGCGAAGTACCAACCCCAGTGGAGAACGCCGCCAGTCGCCGCAAGAACCCCAAGCGTCCGCCCAAGCCCCAGAACCGCCTCTACGAGCGCACCACCAGCACCGGTCACACCAGCTGGTACATCGCCCAGGCATCGCGCACCTATGACGGCTTCGGCAACGCGGGCAGCATCGGCGGCGTCCACACCCGCTTCACCCTCCCCGCAGACGAGTGGGCCCTGCAGCGCAAGGACTGGCACAGCTTCACCGCCACCCAGATCACCGTCCCGCACGCAGGGGACAAAGATCCCCAGCAACTCGCCGCCGTTGCAGCCCAGTTGTGTCACCAGTCCCTGGCCTGGGACGCGCGCACCCGCCACCCCGTGCCGCTCCATGTCGCCGGTGCCATGGACCGCGCCCATCCCGAATACCGCGGTCCCAGCATCGAACCGGTCAGTACGCCGGAAGTCGACGAAACGCAGGACAGCGTGTAGCGCGTCTCGGCGGTCTTGACTCGCCAGGCGTTGCTGCGGCTGCGCAGGAGGCGGCCCCTGGGCACCCCGGCTTGCGAATCGTGTCCGCACGCCGGGGCTCGGGCGCCCGGGGCCGGCAGACCCGCGGTATGCGCTCGCCCAGGCCGATGCCGGCGCTGGCGTCCGCCGCGGCCAGGTCGAGCACTGCCCGGACGGGCAGGGGCCCGGCGAACGCGGCCGGGGCCTCGAGGCGAAGCTTTAGGTCCTGGTGGGGGACGATCCGGCGCG
Organism: Streptomycetaceae bacterium MP113-05; assembly: GCA_000497405.1. Lineage (GTDB taxonomy): Bacteria > Actinomycetota > Actinomycetes > Streptomycetales > Streptomycetaceae > Streptomyces. Next base: position 153,876 of record KI547043.1, read on the forward strand.
CGGCCGGACCCGCCGCAGCCACGTCCCTCGCCAGCAACGACGCGAGCATCGCGCGAAGCATGCGCACCCGCGGATGCGTCGGTGCGGTGCCGGGGCCGGCCACCACCAGCTCGCGCAGCGGCCCGAGGTGGTCAGCGGTCTTGGTGCGTGCACCAGTTCTGTTCGCGGGCCACATCCTGTAGGTGGGAGGCATCGGACGCCAGAGCTGAGCGCTCGGCTGCTGCGACGGCTGCGAAGACCCATTCGATGGGGTAGTCGAACGGTGCGTCAAGGATGGAAGTGAGAGCTTCGGGGGCCTCGATGAAAACGTCGCTGCGCACAAGGAGCGGCTCCCTGAGGGACCCTTGGCAATGCGGGCCGTAAGCTCTCAGTCCCTCCATCAGCCGCGACGTGAGGCCGTGTGGCGTCCGTGCGGACAGGGCGCGCAAGGCTGGCCAGGCAGAACCGCCGTAGCGAGCCATGTCGATCAGCGGGCTGTGGCGCCCAACGCAGGTAGACGACTCGTAGGTGGAGAGTTGGCCCGGAGACCGTGGGTGAAACAATGGCGTTTGCTGCGGGAGAAGGGGACGGGGCGGATGCGTGTTCATGCGGTGGATCTGATCAATGCTTCGTGGGGGATGCACAGCCTGAACGAGTGGTACACCGAAGTGGTCCATGCGCTGGCCCGCGAGCTCGATGAGCAGGCGGGGATGGCGGGGGATGACGAGGCGGGTCGCGCGTTCGCCACGATGTACGACTCCGCCGGGCGCACCACGGTGAACCAGATGGGCGAGGCGACGTACATCGTCGGGCGGGGCAGCGAGGGGCTCCTGGAGAACGCCAACAACTACATGGCGACCGAGAGTCAGATCGCTGCCGACATGCTGGATGCCCTGGGCCAGTCTGGGGCCGCTCCGTCGCCAGGGGGTGCCGGCCAGAGGTGTTCGCCGGCTCCTCTTGGCCGTGGCGACTACTTGCCGGACCTCATCGGTGAGACCAGCTTTGTCACGCAGTACCTGGTTGGCGACCGCTTCCGCGGCTCGCCCGAGCAGCTCCGGGACGTCGCTGCGACGTGGCGCAAGGCCCGCGGGGTAGCGCTGCAGATCTTCTACGACGCTCAGGACTGCTGGCGGCGCGCCACGCGGAACGGCGAGGGAGAGACGGCTGACGCCATCGACAACTTCTTCACCAAGTTCGTCGGCCGCGCCGGGCCGCCCAGCGAGGTGTCCGGCCAGGACACACTGCTCGCGAACCTGCCCACCGCGTGCCAGCAGATCGCGACCGCCTGCGAGCACTACGCGGACCACATCGTGACAGCCAGCGAACGCTCCTGGGGGGACACCCTCAGCGACGCGTTCTTGAAGGCAGGCGGCGAATCCCTCTGGGACACCCCCGTTTTCGGCGGCAACGGCGAAGACGGAGGACTGCACGAGGCCATAGCCGACGACGGCAAGATCCTCAACCTGGCTAGCCTCGGCCACCACTTGGACTCCTCCCAGAAGCGCGTCCCGGTCCCGCAGCCGAAGGACAAGTGGTGGGTCCCGGACGGCCCTCTGATACCGCCGCTCGTGCCACTTCCCGTGCCGCGCATCCCGCGCCTTGTGCCCATGGGGTACACCCCGCCCGACTCCAGCCTGTACCGTCCGGCGATGCCTCCGCCCTCGCCGCCGGACCCGCGCTTCCCACCGCTGACGCCTATGCAGCGGAACAGCTTCGACCGGTGGGCCGGCAGCCTGCGTGACGGCGGATTCTCCGGCGGCACGAAAGCCGAGCGGGACTACCAAAGGCGCACCGCCGGCTACCCGGAGAAGGAGGTGCCCATCGACCCCCGGAAGTCAGCACGGGGCACCTTGATGGTGGACGGCCTGCGGCACACCGACGGCATGGCCGTCGAAGCCAAATTCGTCAAGAAGCCCGGGTGCACCTTCCGCAACCTGGACGACCTGCAGAGCCCCTCCAACTTCCAGGAGAAGGTCTTGCACAAGAAGGACGAGCAGGAGCTGTTCAAGTACAAGTCGGCCATCGAATACCCGGGCAACGCCGACCGGCTGCGCGGCGTGGAAGTGGCCACGAACGACCCCGACGCGGTCCCCTACTGGAACGCTCTGCTCGTAGCCCACGAAGTCCCCGGCTACGGCCGCTACGCCCCGTAACACCCATGGAGAGTCCCGAATGACGAGCGAGGACGTCGACACCTTCCGCACCATGTTCATGTTCAGCCCGCCGGACCATCAACCGGCAGGTTGGTCCTTGACCTTCGAGGGCTTCGCTGACGCACTGCGCGCCCGCGAGGCGGACGCACCCACCGAGCAGTGGCGCGGCGTCTTCGCCGGCGAGACCCTGTCCTTCGTCTGCACCACGGCTGGGGGTGGCGAAGCGGAGGGTATGGCGAGCGTCGAGCCAAACGGAGTGTCCATCGACGGCTGCACCTGCACTGAAGCGGCTGAGTTCGCCCACTGGCTGCAGACGGCCGTACTCCCGCGGGACGCCCCCATGCAGGTCAACATGACCGAGGGCGTGGAGTGGGAACTGCCACCCATCGAACTGCCCCGCAGTCAGGAAGAGGCACTTCGAGACCTTCTCGTCAGCCGGCTCCGGGAGATCCTCGATCACGAAGAAGAACATCTGGGATAGCACTACTCTGCGGACTCGCCCGGCCTCGGGGGCAGAGCACAGGGGTGATGCGTGTCCCGGCTTGCTCATCCATCGATGTTGTATGTGTTGGCATCCGGGGCCGAATCACACGAGGGTGTGGTGACGTCGCCAGCGACGGCGACGCTTGGCGCGCCGAGATCTCCAGGCTAGGCGCGTGGGGGAGGCAGGTCGTAGCGGCTGACGGCCAGGTACGTTTCTGGCGTGGCCGCTTCGAGGAGACCCTCGTCGCCCTCCAGGTCGAGCTTCGGCTCCTGGGGACGGCGCAGCAGGTCGCTCCAGTCGCTCGTCGTTCCCCGCTCGTAGGCGTCGCGGAGCAGGGGGCGCAGCCGTGGGCGGGCTTCCTCCTGCTGTTCGCGGAAGATCCGTCGCTGGGTGAGCCGTTGAACTTCCTGGGCTTCGTCGCTGAGCCCCTGCTCGAGGGCTGGCTGATCCTCGGCGCGCAGTCCCAGGGTGCGCCGGGCGATGGCCAGATCTTCTTCGTGGAGGCGTGCGCAGGTGGCGAACAACTTTCTGGACATGCCGAGGTGGACCTCGGTTCCAGGGATGCGGCAGGTGAGGAAGTCGTCGAGCCCCCAGGAGCGGATCTGCTCGCGCAGGGTGTGCGACTCGATGTGGAGGGCCGCTCCGCGTGCGTCCGCCCGCATGGCGAGGGTGATGTCGTCGTTTTCCAATGGGGTGGTCAGCCCGGAACGCCGGCGGCGGGAAGCGCGGTCGGCCAGCACCGGCACCGTGTGCAATTGAGAGGCAGGAGCGGAGCGCAGCGCAAGGTAAGCGAGCATCTGGGCACGGGCCGCGCCTATGAGCGCGTCGTCGCTGTCCCCGAGGTGGTCTTCGAGGTTGCCGGGGCAGACCGCTACGTCGTCAGCGCCGGATCCTGCCGGGGGAAGGGGTGGCTCGCCGGAGTGCAGGTCATGGTCGATCGTGAGGAAGAGGTCGTCTCCGGGCCGCACGGACGCCCCGACTAGGACAATGCGGTGCATGTAGGAGCCGAGGATCTTGCTGCCGGCCTTCAGTTGTGCCCACCCTTTGCGGAGGGTGCCGACGCCGACATTGCCGCCCTTGGCCTCGATCAGCCAGTACATCTCTTCTGCCTCGTGCCGTCCCCACAGGTCGGGCAAGGTCCTCTTCGGGTCCTTGAACGTGCCGCTCAGGGCGGGGATGGGGCCGCCGAGTTCGAGGTGGTGGGTCTGTCCGAGGCCCAACAGGGAGCGGCAGGCCCACTCGGTCATCGTCATGCCCAGCCGGTAGGCGGCTGCGTTCTGCGCAGTGCGCTCGGTGCCGTGCTCGTACACCGGGTTCAGGGTCAGGCGCTGGCCCTTTGCGCCCGGTACGGGGTGCCGGGGCGTGACAGGGTGGGCGCCAAGGTAGGCATACAGCGGGGAGACCCGGGCGACGAGTTCTCCGTGCGCGTACCGGGGCTGGTTCTGCAGGTGCGGGGCAACGTCGCGGCCGACCTCGGTGGCGGCTTTGATGATCTCCCGCCACGTGGTGGTCGGGGCGTACCAGCCGTCGGTTGCCGGGAACCCGTCCGACTCGCTCCACGCCTCGTGCTCCGCCGTGCGCCACTGCCTCTTGGGCTTGTTCGCGGGTCCGTTACGGAACAGGACCGGTACGTCGAAGCTGTCGGCGTAGGTGAGCGGCGGCTCGTCGGGGATGTGTGCGGGGATCATGAGAATCACTCTGGCACGGGTCTGGACCCTTCCGGACGCCCGGCAGTGGGCCGCCGATCTGCTTGACTCCCGTCGTCATGGCGCAGGCGCGGCCATGTCTGATGGCGACCGCGTGTTGTTGGCCTGCTACCCGCCTCCTCGCGTTCTACTGCTCACGGTCGGTCGGGCCAGAAGGTCGACCAAGGGAGCCGGACGGAGGGCAGCTGTACCGCCTGGATCGGTCCGAGAGCGGCTGCTGCAGCGCGAAGGGCTTCGTCGTAGGAGCCGAAGCCAAGGACCTCAGCAGAACAGGCAGAACAGTCACCGGGGCGGCCGGCATGTCCGGCGCTGCGATCCCCGGAGCCTCGGACGTGCGCGAAGGCGTCGTCGGGAAAGTCGGCCCGCACGGCGTGCCAGACCCCGACGCGTTCGTCGTCGGGCAGCCCAGCCGCTACTGCAGGCCGCATCGGCGGCAGCAGGCGTTCGTGGTTCTGGACGAGGAACACCCGGTCGGTGAAATCTACGCTGTCCCCCTCGGGGCGCTCCTGCTCCAGCCACGCCCGGGCCCCCTCTCGGGTGCCCGGTCCCCACAGGTAATCCATCGGGAACCGTGTGGTCTCGTAGCGGGTGTCGAACTCCGCCCATTGCGTGATCCAGCGAGCATGTTCGGTGCCGAGCTCCGGCACTACCGGGAACGCGCCGGACTCTCTCAGTCGCAGGCCGGAGCCCGTGTCCATGTGAGCGGCTCCCTCATCGGCAAGATCGAGAAGGCCGAGAGGCAGTGCGACCGCTCCCTCGCGCTTCTGCTCGACGAGGTGCTCGAAGCCGACGGATCACTTGAGCGGCTGTGGCTCTATCTCTTCTCCGATGCGGACAGAGCCAAGCCCGCCGACCCCGCCCGGAAGTCTGGGGACACCTCTGAGCGGCCTGGCACCGTGGATCTTTGGGAAGACGAACTGTCGGTCGCACAGAGGATGCAGGCCGTGGCGTCATCCAACGTCGATGACGCCACCCTCGCCGTCCTGCGAGCCGGATGTGACGACATCGTGGAGCGGTACGAGGCGGAGGGGCCACAGCGCCTGGCTCCCAACACCAGGAACCTTCGGCAGGCAGTACATGATCTCCTTGCCGGCTCCCAGCACCCCTCACAACGCAAACAGTTGTACGAGCTGGCCGCCAAGGCTTCTGGCCTGCTCGCCTACATGGCAGTCAATGCCGGCCGACTTCGGCTTGCCCGAAGCTATTGCGCCGAAGCTCTACAGCTGTCGAGGGCCATTGAAGACCGCAATCTCACCGCCTGGGTACACGGCACGCAGTCTCTGGAGGCTTACTACGACGGCCGCTACGCGGACGCTCGCGAGTATGCGCTCGGCGGCTTGCTGTAGCTCCGGACAGCCCGCAAGCCATCCGTCTGCTGGCAAACGGAGCTGCCCGTGCCCACGGGAAACTGGGTGATCGCTACGCAGCCGAGCAGGCGATCGACCAGGCCCTGGAGCTCACCGAGAGGCACCAGCCACAGCGGGGGCTGACTCCCTGCATCGCGTTCACCCCGTACGGACGGGCCCGCACTCTGGCCAACGCGGCAACGGCATACGTCTCCCTGGGCGATGCTACGAAGGTCGTCGAGCTCGCAGGCGAGATCGATCAGCACATCGAGCAAGCCGACTCCGCATGGAGCCGTGCCCTTGTCTCCCTCGACGTCGCTTCGGCGTTAATCAGCCGTCCCGGTCCAGACGTCGAAGAGGCCATGGCCCTGGGTACGGCTGCGCTCGCTTCCTGCCAGACCCACCCGATCCGTTCCGTCGTGCAACGGGCCAGCGAACTGTCCGAGCGAGCCACCGCCAGATGGCCTGAAGTCACCGAGGTGCGGGACTATGCGGAAGTCCTGCTGGAATGGCAGGCGAAGCCAGCCGCCGGGATCCTCACCCGAGGATGATCGGTGACATACGCCAACCCGAGGGACAAGGCGCATGATCGCAGCCGAGCCACCCAGCTCTCAGCCCTTCCCGGCCGACCCGCCGATCTCGCTCGACGATCCAACCAGCATCATCAGCAACGACTGGCGAGCATTCGACGCACTGACCGAAATGACCGACCACTGGGACCGCCCAGGCTGGGACGCCCAAACGCGGCGCTACTACTGGTTCCTCACCGTCGACCACGCACCCGCCGTAGTTCACCAGGCCCAGAAGTGCCAGCAGGCCATACGGCATCTCGAGCTCGACAACGTTCCCCCGGACGGCTTGCACGTAACCGTCGCCCGCATCGCCGACGTTACAGAGGTGCCGGCGCAGAAACTCACTGAGCTACTCGCTGCAGCAGAGCGACGGTGTCGCGACGTCGACCCGTTCACCGTCCGGGCGATGCCGCTCACCGGATCCCGCGGCGCGATCCGCTTCAGTCTCGCCCCTTGGCGGCCCCTCTGGGACCTGCACGACGCGGTGCGGAACGCCTGCACGGATGTGGGCATCACAAAGGTCAAGCCGACCGCTTCCTTCCGGCCCCATCTCGGCGTTGCCTACTGCAACCGGAGCATGCCCGCAGCTCCAGTCCAACAGGCTGTTGCCCGCATCCGGGCACTCCCGCAGGTGGACTTCCCAGTCACGGATGTCCGTCTAGTCGAGCTGAGAAGGGGACGACGTCGTTACGAATGGAAAACGCTCAGCACCATAAGCTTGGCAAGCTCCAGGGACTCATGAAGAGGCTGCGCGGCTGGCAGACGAGGGTGTACGGGTACAAGGCCGCTCGTTGAGCGGTCGGAGGACGCTGACTTTCGTACTCAGCTGCAACCGACGAGAACCGACTGCGACGGACCCGCTTCGTACGGGGTCGAGGTCGTGGACGACTATCCCCGCAGGAGGTCGGGAAGTTGGTACAGAGAGTCGATGCGCCAATCCGCCCCAGCCGCTTCCGGTTGATCGGCCCACAGGTGCCCCCACGGGCCGCGTCGCAAGTGCGCGGTTCGGAGCCCTGCGGCTGCGGCAGGGCCGATATCGTTCACGGGGTGGTCGCCGACGTACACGATCTGGTGGGGCTCGGCATCGACTGCAGCGACGAGGCGGGCGAAGAACGCGGGGTCAGGCTTGCCTACGCCCCACTCACCCGAAGTGGCGACGTGGTCGGCGGGCAAGTCGAGACGGCGCAGCAGGTCGCCGACCTTCGCGGTCTGATTTCCGGCGATCACGACCTTCAGGCCGGCGGCGCGCAGGGCGGTGAGAGAGGGCCGGACATCGGGGTACAGGTCGGACTCGTCAAGCTGTTCGCCCTGCCCGGCGGCTTCCCGGGCTTCGTACTCGGCGGTGAGGTCGATCCCGGGACGCAGTAGGCGGACGGCGTGGGCGTTGTCGTGGCCCTGGGCTACGACAACGCCGATGAGCGCGGAGAGGGTGTGCCGGGGGACGTCGAGCCAGTCCGCCCACGCGGCCCAGTAGCGGTCGTCGCGGGCGATAGTCTCGCCGACGTCTAGTGTCTCGTGATCCTGTTTATGTCAGTTCGCGTTGTTATTGACGAGTTTCTTCGCGTTAGTCGCGACGAGGCGAACCTTTGCGAGGACGTCGCCGGCGGTCGCGGTCCAGGTGAACGGTTTCGCAGTCGTGTTCCAGGTGTTGATGTAGTCACGGATCTGTTTGATCAAGACGTTGACGCTGGCGAACGTTCCGCGCCGGATGGACTGACGGGTCAGGAGTCCGAACCAGATCTCGATCTGGTTCAGCCACGAGGAGCCGACGGGGGTGAAGTGGAAGTGGACGTGTGGGTTCTTCGCCAGCCACTCCTTGACTTCGGGGGTGGTGTGCGTCGAGAGGTTGTCGAGGACAACATGGATGTCCTTCCCCGCGTGCGGTTTCACCGCCTTCTTGAGGAAGGCCAGGAAGTCCTTGCCGTTCCGGGACGGCTTGCACTCACCGAGCACTTCACCGGTGGTCACGTTCAGGGCGGCGAACAGGTTCGTGGTGCCGTGCCGCACGTAGTCGGCGGTGCGCTTCTCGCTCGCCCCGAAGGCGACCGGCAGCACCGGCTGGGTCCGGTCCAGCGCCTGGATCTGCGTCTTCTCGTCGATCGAGAGGACCACCGCGCCACCCGGCGGGTCCAGATACAGGCCGATCACATCAGTCACCTTCTCCGCGAAGGCCGGATCCTTCGAAATCTTGAAGGTGCCGGACCGGTGCGGCTTCAGACCCTCCTCCCGCCAGATCCGCGCGATGTAGTGCCAGGACACCGTGATGTTCTCGACCCGCTTCAGGTACTTCGCCAACTCGCGTGTGGACCAGTGCGAAAGCCCCGTGCCGTCCGGCGGCGTCATGCGCGTCAGCGCGATCACCCGGGCCCGCACCCGCGCCGGCACCTGTTCCCGTGCGCCGCCGGGCCGGTCGCCTTCCAGGCCCGCCAGTCCGAGCTCGGCATAACGCCGCTTCCAGCGGTCCACCGTCGGAAGCGATACACCAAGCAGCTCGGCAATGTCCTTACGCCGACGGCCTTCGCCCGACCACAGCACGATCCGGCCCCGCGTCGCCATGTCGGCGGGTGCGTCCCGGCTGTTCACCAACTCCCGCAACTCGGCGGTCTGTTCCACGGAGAGCTCCACACCAAGAGACCCTGCCACAGAGAATCAAATAACGCTAACGGAATCACGCGACACTAGGCGACGCCACGGTTAGCCGACTGCTGTGCCTACCCATACGTCCCGTGCAAAGGAGCTCGTCCATGACCATGCTTACCGGCAATCAAATGGTGCGCGAACGTGAGGGATTTCGGCTCGCTGAACGCTTCGCTTGCTGTCTCAGGAAGCCGACACTGGCTGAAATCCCCTGGGACCGCCCCGAAGCTGCCGTCCGCCTTCCTGCCTTGTGCATCGCACCGACAACGAGTGGACACCGGCCGTAGGGCGATATCGGGATCTGCCGTCCGCGAAGCCGCAAGGCCCACGTCTCGGACGGAGAACCGGTATCCGCCCAACCTGGCTCGCTGCTCCTCCGCACTCCCGAGGGAATCTCCATGTCTGCACAATCGCTACTTGCTCCTTCCGCCGCTGCCCGTTCCACAAGTGCCGCACGTACGGCGTTCTTGACGGTGAAGGACGCCGCCGAGTATCTCGGCCTCTCACCCCAGGGCTTGATCAAGTTCCGGAGACGTGGCGCTGGTCTGGTGGTGACCGGTTGGGGTGCATAGCAGTGCAGGCACGGGATCCGTGATCATTGGGGTGTCGAATCTCAACGATCATGAGGTGGCCCGTGCCTGCCGCTGTATCTTCTCCCATCCCGCCGGTGTTGGTGAGGCTGGGTCCGCTGGACATCGGTCAAGTCGCTGACCTGCGGACGTTCCTGGACCAGGTGCCCGACCCGCGTGCGAGGCGGGGCCGCTGGTACTCGCTGACCGCGATCCTCCTCGTCTGTGCCTGCGCGGCCGTCTCGGGAGCGAGGACCGTCGACGAGATCGCCGAGTGGACGGCGCGGGCCTCGGAGACCGTGCTGATGGCCGTCGGCGTCCGACGGCATCCGCTGCAGTGGCGCCGTGCCCCTTCGCGGACCACGATCGGCCGTGTGCTGGCGGCCGTCGACGGTGACGCCCTGGACAAGGCGATCGGCGCCTACCTCGCCGGCCGGAACGCCGCGGGACCGGAGCCGGAGCAACGGCGGGTGATCGCCGTCGACGGCAAGTCGCTGAGGGGATCGGCCCGCCTGACCGCCGGCCGCAGGCACCTGCTCTCCGCCGTCACCCACCACCGGGCCCTGACCCTCGCCCAGGCCGAGGTCGGAGCGAAGACGAACGAGACCGCGCACTTCCGGCCCCTGCTCGAAGGGCTGGACCTGGACGGAGCTCTCGTCACCTTCGACGCCCTGCACTCGGTCCAGGCGAACGTCACCTGGCTGGTCGAGACCAAGAACGCCCACTACATCGCCGTGATCAAGCGCAATCAGCCGACCGCCCACCGGCAGCTCGCCGCCCTGCCCTGGTCCGACGTCCCCGTCCAGCACACCACATCCTCCACCGGACACGGCCGCCACGAATCCCGCTCCATCAAGACCTGCGGCATCGCCGACGAACTCGGCGGAATCGCCTTCCCCCACGCCCACCTCGCCCTCCGCGTCCACCGCCGTCGCCTGCAGACCGGCCGACGCGAGAGTCGTGAGACGGTCTACGCCGTCACCAGCCTCGACGCCCACCAGACCACCCCCGCCGAACTGGCCGCCGCCGTCCGCGGCCACTGGAGCATCGAAGCCCTGCACCACGTCAGAGACGTGACTTATACCGAGGACGCCTCAACCGTCCACACCGGCACCGCACCCCGCGCCATGGCCACCCTCCGCAACCTCGCCATCGGCCTGCTCAAAACCCTCGGAGCCGCCAACATCGCCAAGACCACCCGCGCAATCCGCGACCAGCCCGAACGAGCCCTCCCACTCCTGGGCATCCTCAACAACCCCGACCCTCACGGAACTTGATCAAGCCCCTGCTCTCACCCCACACCCTCTACGTCTGGCGGCACCGGCGACAGGGACCGCCGAGCTTCCGGATGGGTCCACGTGGCCGCGTCATGTACAGGCTGGAAGCACTCGACTCCTGGGTTCGTGCGCAGGAGGAAGCCGACGCGCGGTCAAACCCGGCCCTCAACCCCCTGAACGTCGCCTCTCGAGGGCGGTCCGCCTACACCAGCACGTAACGCTCCAGGCGTCGTACGACGACGTTCTCCGTCTCGTTCCCCAAGGAGTCCGCTCTGGCCGGCTACATAGAAGACCGATGGCTGAAGAAGCGCCCCAGCCCGAAGACCGGCAAGCGCGAACGCACTGCCATGTACGGCAAATGCACCCGATACCGCGTCAAGGGCATCCCTGGCGTCAAAGATCGTTCTTTCGACACCCTTCAGGACGCCAAGACCTGGCTCGCTCAAGCCCAGACAGATGCGCGTCGAGGCGAGTTCATCGATCCGCGCGACGGTGCCGTCTCTCTCAAGGAGTACATCGAGGGGCACTGGTGGCCCACCCAGAGCGGAGACCCCTCCACTCTCGAGAGGAAGGAACAACAGGTGCGTCGCCACATTCTTCCGCATCTCGGTGCTCAGCCGCTGAACGGCGTGGGTACGGAGACGCTCCGCGGGTGGAAGAAGCGCCTGGAAAATGACCTTGGTCCGACCTCGATCCGCCTTGTCTGGGCGACCCTGTCCAGCATCCTTCAGGCCGCCGTCGAGGACCGCCGACTCGCACGCAATCCGTGCCGCTCCAGCACGGTCGGTCCGCCCGCTGCCGCACCCGGCAGGGTCGAGGCTTGGTCGCCCGAGCGTCTGCTGGCCGTCCGCGCAGCCATGCCGGAACGCTATCGGCTCTTGGTAGAGGTCGGAGCTGGCCTGGGCTTGCGGCAAGGGGAGGCGCTCGGGCTGAGCCTGGAGGACATTGACTTCGAGAAGAAGGTTGTCCATGTGCGGCGCCAGATCAAGATGGTGCGGACGAAGCTGTGCTTCGCTCTTCCCAAGGGGCGGAAGGTTCGAGATGTGCCGCTGCCTTACAGCGTGGCCGGCGCCATCCAGCGGCACATGGAGCAGTTCGCTCCGGTGCCGGTCACGCTGCCCTGGGACGACCCGCGTCCTCCTGCGACGCCCGTAGAGGCCAAACATCGGCGGCCGAGGACGTACAGCCTCCTGGTGGCCGGGCGCGAGCGGACAGCGGTTAACCGCAACTACTTCAACTCCTACGTCTGGAAGCCAGCCCTGGCCCAGGCAGGGGTGATTGCTCCGTTGGAGGAGACCGCGGGTGGACCCCGCGTGTGGGAGCCCTCGAGGGAGCACGGCTTCCACGCTCTGCGTCACTTCTACGCGTCCGAGGAATTGGAGGCAGGTGAATCGGTCGTGTCGCTGGCGCGCTGGCTGGGACACTCCGACCCGGGCTTCACGTTGCGGAAGTACTCCCACTTCCTGCCCCGCGCGGGTGCACGGGGGAGCGCCGCGATCGACGCGATCTTCGAGTAGGTCCGCCGGACGGCGTAGGACCCGGGCGGCGACCCGTAGGAGCCCACCTCACGTCCAAAGTCCCAGAGAAGTCCCACGGATGCCGCCGCACCTCCTTCTGACCCGCTTCACCGCAGGTCAGGACGGGTGCGGCGGCATCTGCTGTTCAAATGTCGCGGAAGGTTTCGATCTGAGCGCCGACTTCGTTGAGGCGTTCGGCGAGGTCCTCGTAGCCGCGGTTGATGACGTAGACGTTGCGCAGCACCGACGTGCCTTCGGCGGCGAGCATGCCCAGGAGGACGACCACGGCGGGACGCAGCGCCGGCGGGCACATCATCTCGGCGGCGCGCCAGCGGGTGGGCCCCTCGACCAGCACGCGGTGCGGGTCGAGCAACTGCAGCCGTCCGCCGAGCCGGTTGAGGTCGGTGAGGTAGATGGCGCGGTTGTCGTAGACCCAGTCGTGGATGAGGGTCTGGCCCTGCGCGGACGCGGCGATGGCCGCGAAGAAGGGCACGTTGTCGATGTTGAGGCCGGGGAACGGCATCGGGTGGATCTTGTCGATCGGTGCCTCCAGCTTGGAGGGGCGGACCGTCAGGTCGGTGAGCCGGGTGCGGCCGTTGTCCGCCGGGTACTCCGCGCTGCGGTCGACGTCCAGGCCCATCTCCTCCAGGACCGCCAGCTCGATCTCCAGGAACTCCACGGGGACGCGACGCACCGTCAGCTCGGACTGGGTGACGACCGCTGCGGTGACGAGGCTCATGGCCTCGACCGGGTCCTCGGAGGGGGAGTAGTCGACGTCGCGGTCGATCGCGGCGACGCCGTGCACGGTGAGGGTGGTGGAGCCGACCCCCTCGACGCGGACGCCGAGCTGCTCCAGGAAGAAGCAGAGGTCCTGGACCATGTAGTTGGAGGAGGCGTTGCGGATGACCGTGACGCCCTCGTGCCGGGCGGCGGCCAGCAGGGCGTTCTCCGTCACCGTGTCGCCGCGTTCGGTCAGCACGATCGGACGTTCCGGGGTGACGGTGCGGTCGACGACCGCGTGGTAGACGCCCTCGGTCGCGGTGACGTCCAGGCCGAATCGGCGCAGCGCGATCATGTGTGGCTGGACGGTGCGCGTGCCGAGGTCGCAGCCGCCGGCGTAGGGGATGCTGAACGCATCGGTCCGGTGTAGCAGCGGGCCGAGGAACATGATGATGCTGCGGGTGCGGCGTGCGGCCTCGGCGTCGATGGAACCCAGGTCCAGTTCGGCAGGCGGCACGATTTCCAGGTCGCCGGCCTCGTTGAGCCAGCGGGTGCGGACGCCGACGGAGCCGAGGACCTCGAGGATGCGGAAGACCTCCTCGATGCGCGCGACCCGGCGCAGCACGGTGCGGCCGGAGTTGAGCAGTGAGGCGCAGAGCAGAGCGACGCAGGCGTTCTTGCTCGTCTTGACTGCGATGGAGCCCGACAGGCGGCGCCCGCCGACGACCCGCAGGTGCATCGGACCGGAGTAGCCGAGGGAGACGATCTCACTGTCCAGCGCTTCGGAGATGCGGGCGATCATCTCAAGGCTGATGTTCTGATTTCCGCGTTCGATGCGGTTGACGGCGCTCTGGCTGGTGCCGAGTGCCTCCGCGAGTTGCGACTGTGTCCAGCGCCGGTGCTGGCGGGCGTCGCGGATCAACTGGCCGATGCGAGCGAGGTAGTCATCCGTCATACGTCAGACGTTATCTCAGATGTGAGATAGCCGGGCATCGAGACGCGCCGATTCGGGCCGAACGGGTGAACGGTCGCGCGATCCGGGGCACGCGTGAGGGGGCGGTACGGTCGGCGTGGCCCGGGCGTGACCGTTCCCGGGTCGTACACTAGAGTTATCTCGACATCGAGATATCTGGCGAAAGGCGAGCCCCGGCGACCTACGGGGAGGCTTGCCGCTTAGGTAAGGCTAGCCTAACTCAGGCATGAAGGAGACTGTCGTGTCGGCGAACAGCTTCGACGCCCGCAGCACACTGCAGGTGGGCGACGAGTCGTACGAGATCTTCAAGCTGGACAAGGTCGAGGGCTCCGCCCGCCTGCCGTACAGCCTGAAGGTGCTGCTGGAGAATCTGCTCCGCACCGAGGACGGCGCCAACATCACCGCCGACCACATTCGTGCGCTGGGCGGCTGGGAACCCTCGGCGCAGCCGAACCGGGAGATCCAGTTCACGCCCGCCCGCGTGATCATGCAGGACTTCACCGGTGTGCCGTGTGTGGTGGACCTGGCCACGATGCGCGAAGCCGTGGAGGAACTGGGCGGTGACGCCGCGCGGATCAACCCCCTCGCTCCCGCCGAGCTGGTCATCGACCACTCGGTGATCGCCGACAAGTTCGGCACGGCGAACGCCTTCTCGCAGAACGTCGAGCTCGAGTACGGCCGCAACCGCGAGCGCTACCAGTTCCTGCGCTGGGGTCAGACCGCGTTCGACGAGTTCAAGGTCGTCCCCCCGGGAACCGGCATCGTCCACCAGGTGAACATCGAGCACCTGGCGCGCACCGTGATGGTCCGGAACGGTCAGGCCTACCCGGACACCCTGGTCGGCACCGACTCGCACACCACCATGGTCAACGGCCTCGGCGTGCTCGGCTGGGGCGTCGGCGGCATCGAGGCGGAGGCCGCCATGCTCGGCCAGCCGGTCTCCATGCTGATCCCGCGCGTGGTCGGCTTCAAGCTCACCGGCAAGCTGCCCACCGGCACCACCGCCACCGACCTGGTGCTCACCATCACCGAGATGCTGCGCAAGCACGGTGTGGTCGGCAAGTTCGTCGAGTTCTACGGCGACGGCGTCGGCGCGGTGCCGCTGGCCAACCGCGCCACCATCGGCAACATGTCGCCGGAGTTCGGCTCCACCGCCGCGATCTTCCCCATCGACGGGGAGACCATCAACTACCTCAAGCTCACCGGCCGTGACGAGCAGCAGCTCGCCCTGGTCGAGGCGTACGCCAAGGAGCAGGGGCTCTGGCACGACGCCGCGAACGAGCCGGAGTACTCCGAGTACCTCGAACTCGACCTGGCGACCGTCGTGCCCTCCATCGCCGGACCGAAGCGTCCGCAGGACCGCATCGCACTGTCCGAGGCCAAGCACCAGTTCGGCCAGGACGTCCGCAACTACGTCGATGAGGCGGACCTCGACGAGGCCGGCAAGGAGTCCTTCCCCGCCTCCGACGCACCGGCCGTCTCCAACGGCACGCCGAGCAAGCCGACCCAGGTCACCGGCCCGGACGGCACGGTGTACGAGATCGACCACGGCGCCGTCGCGGTGGCCGCGATCACCTCCTGCACCAACACCTCCAACCCGTACGTCATGGTCGGCGCCGCGCTGGTCGCCAAGAAGGCCGTGGAGAAGGGCCTGACCCGCAAGCCGTGGGTCAAGACCACCCTGGCCCCGGGCTCGCAGGTGGTCATGGACTACTACGACCGCGCCGGCCTCACCCCGTACCTCGACAAGCTGGGCTTCAACCTGGTCGGCTACGGCTGCACCACCTGCATCGGCAACTCCGGCCCGCTGCCGGAGGAGGTCTCCGAGGCGGTCAACGACAACGACCTCGCCGTGGTCTCCGTCCTCTCCGGCAACCGGAACTTCGAGGGCCGGATCAACCCGGACGTCAAGATGAACTACCTGGCGTCCCCGCCGCTGGTCGTCGCGTACGCACTCGCCGGCTCGATGACGGTGGACATCACCACGGAGGCGCTGGGTACCGACCGGGACGGCAATCCGGTTCACCTGGCGGACATCTGGCCGTCCGAGCAGGAGGTCGAGGAGGTCGTCGCCGGGGCCATCGGCCAGGAGATGTTCACCAGCTCCTACGCCGACGTCTTCGCGGGCGACGAGCAGTGGAAGGCGCTGCCGGTCCCCACCGGGAACACCTTCGAGTGGGACCCCCGGTCCACCTACGTCCGCAAGCCCCCGTACTTCGAGGGCATGGGCCAGGAGCCGGATCCGGTTGAGGACATCGCGGGTGCCCGGGTACTGGTCAAGGTCGGCGACTCCGTCACCACCGACCACATCTCCCCGGCCGGTGCCATCAAGGCGGACTCGCCCGCCGGTACGTACCTCACCGAGCACGGCGTCCAGCGGCGCGACTTCAACAGCTACGGCTCGCGTCGCGGCAACCACGAGGTCATGATCCGCGGCACCTTCGCCAACATCCGGCTCCGCAACCAGATCGCGCCCGGCACCGAGGGCGGCTTCACCCGGGACTTCACCCGGGACGGCCACCCGGTCAGCACGATCTACGACGCCTCGCAGAACTACCAGGAGCAGGGCGTCCCGCTGGTCATCCTGGCCGGCAAGGAGTACGGCTCCGGTTCGTCCCGCGACTGGGCCGCGAAGGGCACCGCGCTGCTCGGCGTGAAGGCCGTCATCGCCGAGTCGTACGAGCGCATCCACCGCTCGAACCTGATCGGCATGGGCGTCCTGCCGCTGCAGTTCCCCGAGGGGGCCTCGGCGCTGTCTCTCGGGCTGTCCGGCGAGGAGACCTTCTCCTTCACCGGCGTCACCGCGCTCAACGACGGCGGCATCCCGGAGACGGTGAAGGTCACCACGGACACCGGGGTGGAGATCGATGCCAAGGTCCGTATCGACACCCCGGGCGAGGCCGACTACTACCGCAACGGCGGCATCATGCAGTACGTCCTGCGCTCGCTGATCGCGAAGTGACCTGGGGGTAGCCCGGCCTTTCACCTCGTGAACGCGGCGCCGCACCCCGTCTCCGGGCGGGGTGCGGCGCCGTCGTGTCCACGTCCCGGCGTGGCGCTCCGTGAGAGGTCTCAACTCGGGAAAGACTGGGACGGATCAGCGCGACGATCTTGCCTCACCGGCGAGAAGTGGACTATACCTGTCGGCACCCGAGCGGCCGTGCGCCTGAGCACCACAGCAGCAGCGGACGCCGTCTTTCCAGCCACAGGGCGCATCACCCAGCAAAGGGGAAGCCATGGGATCCACGTTCGACGTCCACCGCCGAGACCTCGTCAAGCGCGCTGCTGCCGCCGGTCTGATCGCGGTCCCCGCCATGGGTGTGCTCACCTCCTGTGCCAGCGGGAGCGGCGACAGCAAGCAGGTGGACAAGGGTGAGAAGACCGAGAAGAACCCGCTCGCCGTCAACGGCACCGCGGCCCTCGAGGTCTACATCTTCGACGGCGGTTTCGGCACCCAGTACGCCAAGGACGCGGCGAAGACGTACGAGAAGAGTTTCCCCGAGGCCGACGTCGCGGTGAAGGCGACGCAGAAGATCCAGTCCGTCCTCCAGCCCCGCTTCAACGGCGGGACGCCGCCCGACCTCGTCGACAACTACGGCGCCGAGCGGATGGACATGGGCGTGCTGGTGGGTCAGAAGCAGCTGACCGACCTCACCCCGCTGCTGGACGCGCCCTCCGTCGACGACCCCGCCAAGAAGGTCCGTGACACGCTGCGTCCCGGCATCGTCGAGATGGGCCAGTACGACAGCGACGCCGTGTACGCCCTGTACTACGCCTACACCGTCTACGGCGCCTGGTACTCGCAGACGAACCTGGACAAGCTGGGCGTCGAATACCCCGAGACCTGGGACGACATGCTCAAGGTCTGCGCCAAGGCCAAGAAGAAAGGTGTGGCGGGCTGGACCTACCCCGGCAAGTACCCCTACTACCTGCCGTTCAGCCTGTACCCCTTCATGGCCAAGATCGGCGGCCCCGAGGTGCTGAAGGCCATCGACAACCTGGAGGCGGACGCCTGGAAGCACCCGGCGGTCAAGGCGGCGCTGGAGGCGTACTACGAGCTCCAGCAGAAGGGGTACATCCTCCAGGGCACCCCGGGCCTGACGCACACCCAGTCGCAGACCGCATGGAACGAGGGCGAGGCGCTCTTCATCCCGAACGGCTCCTGGGTGGAGAACGAGAGCGCGAAGACCACGCCGGACGACTTCGAGATGCGGGTCGGTGCGCCGTCCAGTCTGGACAGCGGCGACAAGATGCCCTTCGGGACGCTCTGGGCCTCGGGCAGCGAGTCCTTCGTCGTACCGTCCAAGGCCAAGAACGTGGCCGGCGGCATGGAGCAGCTGCGCATCATGCTGGGCGAGAAGGCCTCCAGCAACTTCGTGCAGCAGGTGTCCTCGCTCACCGCTCTGGACGGCGGGACCGAAGGCTCGCTGCCCCCGGGCCTGAACTCGGCGGTCGAGGCGCTGAAGGCCGCCGGGGACAACGTCGTCAACCCCCGCAGCCCGGGCTGGTACGTCACGCTGCACAAGGACAAGATCGGCGGCGTCCTCGGCGAGATGATGGCCGGCCGGATCACCCCGGCCGAATGCGTCAAGCAGGCGCAGAAGCTCACCGACGAGGCGCGCGAAGACGACTCCATCACGCACTACAAGCACTGACGCCCCCTCGCCCGTCGGCGGCGTTCGCGCCGCCGGCGCAGGGAGATCGGAGTCGAAGGACATGCAGCACGGCAAGTACCGGTTCATCGCCGGGTTCCTCGTGGTCCCTCTGGTGATCTACGTACTTTTCGTGATCTGGCCGTTCATCCAGTCCATCTACTACTCGTTCACGGACTGGAGCGGACTCAGCCCGGAGTTCTCCTTCGTCGGCTTCGCCAACTATGAGCGGATGCTGAACGACAGCGACTTCTGGGACGCCCTGGGGCACAGCCTGCTGTTCCTCGCACTGCTGCCGGTGGCGACGATCGGGTTCGCCCTGTTCCTCGCGTTCATGATCAACGTCGGCGGGCGGCGCCGCAAGGGCGCCGCCATCACCGGCGTGCGGGGCTCGGGCCTGTACAAGATCCTCTACTTCTTCCCGCAGGTGCTGTCGATCGCCATCGTCGCCCTGCTCTTCCAGTTCCTCTACAACCCCCGCAACGGCGCCTTCAACGCCGGTCTGGAGGCTGTCGGGCTGGGCTCGGTGAAGCCGGACTGGCTGGGCGACCCGGAGCTCGCCCTGTGGTGCGTCATGTTCGTGCTGTTCTGGTGCACGGTGGGTTTCTTCGTGGTCCTCTTCTCGGCCGGCATGTCCTCCATCCCCGGGGACATCTATGAGGCCGCACTGCTGGACGGTGCCGGCCGCTTCACCACGTTCTTCCGGATCACCCTGCCGCTGCTGTGGGACACGGTGCAGTCCGGCTGGGTCTACATGGGCATCCTGGCGCTGGGCCCGGAGGCGTTCGCCGTCGTGCAGATCATGACCGTCGGGCCGGGCGGCCCGGCGAACTCCACGACGGTGCTGCCGCTCGAGGTGTACACGACGGCCTTCTCCGACGCCCAGGCCGCCTACGCGACCACCATCGGCGTCGCGCTGTTGATCGTCACCCTGACCTTCGCGGCCATCGTGCTGAAGCTCGGCCGGCGCGAGCGACTGGAGTACTGAGTTACCGATGAAGACGACCGACACCCCGTTGTCCAGCGCAGGGCCGGAACCGGCGTGCCCAGCCGTGACGAAGACGAACGCCCCGCCCGGTCCGTCCCCGCGGCCGAAACGCGAGGGAGGCGCCCTCAACGTCTTCTCGCACGGCGTACTCGCGCTGTGGGGCTTCATGGTCGCCCTGCCCCTGCTGTGGGCGGTGATGACCTCCTTCAAGACCGACCGGGAGATCTTCACCTCGCCGTGGTCACTGCCCACCGAGCTGCACTTCGAGAACTGGTCGCGCGCCTGGACCCAGGCGAACATGAGCGACTACTTCGGCAACACGATCGTCGTGGTCGGCGGCTCGCTCTTCGGCACCATGCTGCTCGGCTCGATGACGGCCTACGTGCTGGCGCGCTTCGACTTCCCCGGCCGGCAGTTCCTGTACTTCCTGTTCATCGGCGGCATGAGCTTCCCGATCATCCTGGCGCTGGTGCCGCTGTTCTACGTCATGAACAACATGGGCCTGCTCAACACCCGGCACGGCCTGATCCTGGTGTACATCGGCTACTCGCTGCCGTTCACGGTCTTCTTCCTCACCTCCTTCTTCCGTACCCTGCCCACCTCTGTCGCCGAGGCGGCGATGATCGACGGCGCCTCGCACTCGCGGACGTTCTTCCAGGTGATGCTGCCGATGGCCAAGCCAGGGCTGATCAGCGTCGGCATCTTCAACTTCCTCGGGCAGTGGAACCAGTACCTGCTGCCCACGGTGCTCAACACGGATCCGGACAAGAAGGTGCTCTCCCAGGGGTTGGTCCAGCTCGCCGTGGACCAGGGGTACAAGGGCGACTGGTCCGGTCTCTTCGCCGGCCTGGTCATGGCCATGCTTCCGGTCCTCGCGGCGTACGTCATCTTCCAGCGGCAGGTGGTCTCCGGCCTCACGGCCGGCGCCCTGAAGTGACGCCCGGGTGAGGTGACGTCGCAGGCGCGGCGACTCACGGATACGGCCCGGCTGCGGACCGTACCCGTGGGTCGTCACGTCTGCTCGTCCCGGTGGGAAATGTTCACGTCTGAGCGACGACCACACTCAAGGTCTTGACGGGAGAGAACCCTCAGCGCTCTGCTTAGAGTTCAGATGTTGGAAGCGGGTCGTGGCCGAGCTCGTCGGTGCGGCCGACGGGCCGGCGGACGCCACCCGTCGAGGCGGGAGTGGGGCATCACGTGGAGACTCCGGGGTCGCAGTCGTCGCTGCACCGGGCAAACCTGGAACGGGTGGTCCGCGCCGTCCGGACGGCCGGATCGCTGACCCAGGCGGAGATCGCCCGTTCGACCGGACTGTCGGCGGCGACCGTCTCCAACATCGTCCGCGAACTCAAGGACGGCGGAACGGTCGACGTCACGCCTACCTCGGCCGGGGGACGCAGGGCCCGCAGTGTCTCCCTCTCCGGGGACGCGGGGACCGTCGTCGGCGTCGACTTCGGCCACTCCCACCTGCGGGTCGCCGTCGGGAACCTTGCCCACCAGGTGCTCGCCGAGGAAGCCGAACCGATCGATGTGGACGCCTCCGCCCACGAGGGCTTCGACCGGGCCGAGGCCCTGGTGCACCGGCTGCTGAAGGCCACCCGCATCAGCCTGGAGAAGGTCGTGGGCGTGGGTCTGGGAGTACCCGGGCCGATCGACGTGGAGACCGGGGCCCTGGGCTCGACGGCCATCCTGCCGGGCTGGGCCGGCACCCGCCCCCGCCAGGAGCTGGCCGAGCGTCTCGGCGTGCCGGTGTACGTGGACAACGACGCCAACCTGGGCGCGCTGGGCGAGAAGGTCTGGGGCAGCGGGCGGGGCGCCACCGATCTCGCCTACATCAAGATCGCCAGCGGCGTGGGCGCAGGCCTGGTGATCAACAACCAGATCTACCGGGGGCCCGGCGGCACCGCGGGCGAGATCGGCCACATCACGCTGGACGAGTCAGGTCCGGTCTGCCGCTGCGGCAACCGGGGTTGCCTGGAGACGTTCACCGCAGCCCGCTACGTGCTGCCGCTGCTGTACTCCAGTCACGGCCCGGACATCACGATGCCTGCCGTCGTCCGGCTCGCACGGGACGGCGACCCGGGCTGCCGCCGGGTGGTCGCCGACATCGGACGCACCATCGGCTCCGGCGTGGCCAGCCTGTGCAATCTGCTCAACCCCAGCCGCATCGTGCTGGGGGGCGACCTCGTGGAGGCGGGGGACCTGCTGCTGGACCCGGTGCGCGACTCGGTGGCCCGCTACGCCATCCCCAGCGCCGCCCGCCAGCTGACCGTCGCCCCGGGAACGCTCGGCGGTCGGGCGGAGGTACTGGGCGCCCTCGCACTAGTGCTGAGCGAGATGGGTGACTCGTCACTACTGAACTCCTCAGTCCCCTCCGCCCCCGCCGTCGCACCCGTCTCCGCGTGAGACGCTGACCCATCACACCGGTGACCGCACTGAGTTCACAGACGTAACGCATGGCATCGTTGCCGTCTCGTTAAGGATTTACTTCTTGACGGCAAGGGTTCACGCAGAGTTGACTTCCAGCCACCTCGGCCGCACCGGTGCGGCCTCGTCAGGGAGGTTGTGAAGTATGAAGGCAACGACGCGCCGCGTGGTCGTCGGTATGGCTGCCATCGCGATGTCCGCCTCGCTGGCCGCCTGCGGGCAGGCCGGCGGCGACAGCGGCGACAGCGGTGACGACGGCAAGAAGCTGATAGGCCTGCTGCTGCCGGAGAACAAGACGACGCGGTACGAGACCTTCGACCGCCCGCTGATCACCGACAAGATCAAGCAGCTGTGTTCCGACTGCGAGGTCAAGTACAACAACGCCTCGCAGGACACCCAGCAGCAGAAGAAGCAGTTCGACGCTCTCATCACGCAGGGAGCGGACGTCATCATCCTGGACGCCGTGGACGCCACCGCCACCAAGTCCTGGGTCGACCGGGCCGCTTCGCAGGGCACCGAGGTCGTCGCCTACGACCGCCTCGCCGAGGGCGACGTGTCCGGTTACGTCTCCTACGACAACGAGGCCATCGGCGAGCTCCAGGGCGAGGGCCTCGTCGAGGCGCTCGGCGACAAGGCGTCGGACGCGAACGTCGTCATGATCAACGGTTCGCCGACCGACCCCAACGCCGCGCTGTTCAAGAAGGGCGCGCACTCCGTCCTCGACGAGAAGGTCGGCAAGATCGTCTACGAGCAGGACATCCCGGACTGGTCGCCGGACGAGGCGAACAAGAAGATGTCCGCCTCGATCACCTCTCTCGGCAAGGACGGCTTCGACGCCGTCTACTCCGCCAACGACGGCATGGCCGGCGGCATCATCACCGCCCTGAAGAAGGCCGGCATCTCCGACGTCCCGGTCGGCGGTCAGGACTCCGAACTGGCCGGCCTCCAGCGGATCGTGAAGGGCGAGCAGGCCTTCACCATCTACAAGGCGATCAAGCCCGAGGCCGAGACGACCGCCCAGATGGCCGTCGCACTGCTCGAGGGCAAGAGCATCGAGAAGTACGGTCCGGAGTCGGTGGACAGCAAGAGCAAGAAGGGCATCCCCAGCAAGCTCTACGGCGCCAAGGTCGTCACCAAGGACAACATCAAGGACACCCTCGTCGCCGACGGTGTCTACAAGGTCGAGGAGATCTGCACCAAGCAGGTCGAGAAGGCCTGCAAGGCCGCCGGCCTGATGTGATCCCGCAGCCCGCTCCGCCGCTGTCCGCTCGGTCGGCGGCGGAGCGGGGCCCCGCGGTGTGCCCGCCCTCGGGACGCACCGCGACGTACCACGTTTCGCGGGAGTCCCGCCGCCCCCGTCCCCGCCTCCGCGGGCGTCCCTCCGGACGTCCGCGCCGGCGGGCCGCGCACACGGCCGGAAGCGCTCCCACAGAGATCGGAGTCGACCCAGTGTCGAACGAACCCGTGCTGGCCCTGCGCGGAGTGTCGAAACGGTTCGGCGCCGTCCAGGCGCTCACCGACGTACACCTCGAGATATCCCCCGGCGAGGTCGTCGCCCTCGTCGGCGACAACGGTGCCGGCAAGTCGACCCTCGTCAAGACCATCGCCGGCGTGCACGCCATCGACGGCGGCGTCATCCAGTGGAAGGGCCGCCCGGTCCAGATCCACCGCCCCCACGACGCCCAGGAACTCGGCATCGCCACCGTCTACCAGGACCTGGCGCTGTGCGACAACCTGGACGTCGTCGCGAACCTCTTCCTCGGCAACGAGGTCCGCACCGCCGCGGTGCTCGACGAGGTCGCCATGGAACAGCGCGCGATGGAGCTGCTGCAGACGCTCTCCATCCGCATCCCCAGCGTGCGCATCCCGGTCGCCTCGCTCTCCGGCGGCCAGCGGC
>KI547043.1:178779-182504 GCA_000497405.1 Streptomycetaceae bacterium MP113-05
CGGCGTCGAACAGACCGCCCAGGTCCTGGACCTGGTGGAGCGGCTGCGCGAGCGCGGTCTCGGCGTCATCCTCATCAGCCACAACATGGCCGACGTGCAGGCCGTGGCCGACCGCGTCGCGGTCCTCCGCCTCGGTCGCAACAACGGCGTCTTCTCCGTACGGGACACCTCGCACGAAGAGGTCATCGCCGCGATCACCGGCGCCACCGACAACGCGGTGACCCGTCGCCAGGCACGTACGACGGAGGCAGCGAAGTGACCGAGCCCACCAAGACCACGATCACGAAGGAGAAGGGGGACGGCACGCAGCCGCCGGCCACCGAACAGGCCGTCGACCCGCGTCTGCTGGTCCGGCAGGAGGGCCTCGCCGGCTACCTGCACGAGTTCAAGCGCAAGGTGCGTGGCGGTGAACTCGGCTCGATCCCGGTCGTCATCGGCCTCGTCGTCATCGCTGTCATCTTCCAGTCGCTCGACCCGACGTTCCTCTCCGCCCGCAGCCTCAGCGACATCAGCGTCTACACCGCGGGCCTGGGCATCATGGCCATCGGCATCGTGTTCGTGCTGCTGCTCGGCGAGATCGACCTGTCGGTCGGCTCGGTGGCCGGCGTCGGGGCCGCCATGTGGGCGGTACTCAGCGTCACCCACCAGCTGAACGACCTGCTGTCGGTGCTCGTCGCGCTGATCACCGGCGGCCTGATCGGGCTGCTGCACGGCTTCTTCTTCGCCAAGGTCGGCGTCCCCGCGTTCGTCGTCACCCTGGCCGGCTTCCTCGGCTGGAGCGGGCTCCAGATCTGGCTGATGGGCAACGAGGGCAGCATCAACACGCCCTCGAACAGCATCGTCCAGGAGATCACCGGCTACTACTTCAGCGACAAGGCAGCCGCCTACGCGCTGGCCGTGGTCGCCGTCGCCGGCTACCTGGCCGCGTTGCTCCGCGACGCCAAGCGCCGCCGCAGCGCGCGCCTGCCGCACCGCCCGGTCAGCGAGATCGCGATTCGCACCGTCGTCGTCGGCGTCATCGCTCTCGGCGCGGCGTACCAGCTGAACGAGCCGGCCGGCGCGCGCGGTCTGCCGCTGGCGCTGCTGATCTTCCTGGTGGTCCTGTTCGCCGCGGACTTCGTCTCCCGCCGCACCACCTACGGGCGGCAGATCTTCGCGGTCGGCGGCAACGCCGAGGCCGCCCGCCGGGCCGGCATCGACGTGGAGAAGATCCGCATCACCGTCTTCGGTATAGCCGGCATGCTCGCCGCCCTGGGCGGCCTGTTCATCGCCAGCCAGCAGGGCGGTGCCACGAAGAACCTTGGCGCCGGCAACACCCTGATGAACGTGATCGCCGCCGCGGTCATCGGCGGCACCAGCCTCTTCGGCGGACGCGGAAAGATCCTCTCCGCCCTCCTCGGTGCCCTGGTGATCATGTCCATCCAGCAGGGCCTCAACCTGCTGGGCATGGCCAGCGAGATCCAGTACATGATCACCGGCGCGGTGCTGCTCGCCGCCGTCGTGATCGACTCGATCTCCCGCCGCACGCAGAAGACGGCCGGGCGCACCTGACACGCCGGTCCGTTCGAACGCACACCTGTGCCCGGCTCCGTCAGGAGCCGGGCACAGGTGTGCCACAGGTCCGTCCGAGTGACCCGAATCGCACCCGCCGGGGCCGGGTGGGCGAACGAGGGGGCGGTCGGAACATTAGACTCGTCTGATCGGCACGGCTCGACGGCAGCTCGAAGCAAGGAGGCACGGGTGGCACTGCTGACCCGCATCACCGGACCGCGTGATCTGGACCGGCTCAGCCCACAGCAGCTGGAGCAGCTCGCCGGGGAGGTTCGGACGTTCCTCGTCGAGTCGGTCTCGCGCACCGGCGGTCACCTCGGACCCAACCTCGGCGTCGTGGAACTCACCATCGCCCTCCACCGGGTGTTCGACTCCCCGCGCGACAAGGTCCTCTTCGACACCGGCCACCAGTCCTACGTGCACAAGCTGCTCACCGGACGACAGGACTTCTCCGGGCTGCGCACCCGGGGCGGCCTCTCCGGTTACCCCTCGCGCGCCGAGTCCGAGCACGACGTCATCGAGAACAGCCACGCCTCCACGGTCCTCGGCTGGGCAGACGGCCTCGCCAAGGCCAACGTGATCCGCCGTACGGGCCACCACGTCGCGGCGGTCATCGGCGACGGGGCGCTCACCGGCGGCATGGCCTGGGAGGCGCTCAACAACATCGCCGACGCGAAGGACCGTCCGCTCGTCATCGTCGTCAACGACAACGAGCGGTCCTACGCGCCCACCATCGGCGGCCTCGCCAACCACCTGGCCACGCTGCGCACCACCGACGGGTACGAGCGGTTCCTCGCCCGTGGCAAGGACGTCCTCAACCGCACCCCGGTGGTGGGCAAGCCGCTCTACGAGACGCTGCACGGCGCGAAGAAGGGCCTCAAGGACCTCGTCGCCCCCCAGGGCATGTTCGAGGACCTGGGCCTGAAGTACGTCGGTCCCATCGACGGGCACGACATCGAGGCCGTCGAGTCGGCGCTGCAGCGGGCCAAGCGGTTCGGCGGGCCCGTCATCGTGCACTGCCTGACCGAGAAGGGACGCGGCTACCAGCCGGCCCGCCAGGACGAGGCCGACCAGTTCCACGCGGTCGGCGTCATCCACCCCGACACCGGCCTGCCGGTGAAGTCCGCCGGCGCCGACTGGACCTCGGTCTTCGGCGAGGAGATGGTGCAGCTCGGCCGTGAACGGGACGACGTCGTGGCCCTCACCGCCGCGATGATGCGCCCCGTCGGCCTGCACGGTTTCGCGCAGGAGTTCCCCGAGCGGGTCTTCGACGTCGGCATCGCCGAGCAGCACGCCGCGGTGTCCGCGGCCGGCCTGGCGACCGGCGGCCTGCACCCCGTCTTCGCGGTGTACGCCACCTTCCTCAACCGCGCCTTCGACCAGGTGCTGATGGACGTCGCGCTGCACCGGTGCGGTGTGACCTTCGTCCTGGACCGGGCCGGCGTCACCGGCACGGACGGCGCCTCGCACAACGGCATGTGGGACATGTCGGTGCTGCAGTGCGTCCCCGGGCTGCGACTCGCCGCGCCGCGCGACGCGGAGCAGCTGCGCGCGCAGCTGCGGGAGGCCGTCGACGTCGACGACGCGCCGACCGTCGTGCGTTACTCCAAAGGTGCGGTCGGGCCCGCGGTGCCCGCCGTGGACACGGCCGGCGGCGCGGACGTCCTCCGCAGGCCGGGCACCGACACGCCCGACGTCCTGCTGATCTCGGTCGGCGCGCTGGCCCCGATGTGCCTGGAGGTCGCGGACCACCTCGACCGGCAGGGCATCTCCACCACGGTGGTGGACCCCCGCTGGGTCAAGCCCGTCGACAAGGCACTGCCCGAACTGGCCGCCGGCCACCGGGTCGTCGTCACCGTCGAGGACAACAGCCGTGCCGGCGGAGTCGGTTCGGCGATCGCGCAGGCGCTGCGGGACGCCGCGGTGGACGTGCCGCTGCGGGACTTCGGCATCCCGGAGAAGTTCCTCGACCACGGGTCGCGGAGCCAGGTCATGGCCGACATCGGCCTCACCGCGCCCGACATCGCCCGCCAGGTCACCGGCCTCGTCGCCCGCTTCGACGGCCGTCTCGAGGACGACGCGGCCACCGCGGTCCGCGACTGAACGGTTTCCGCCGGTCCGGTCCGCCCCGCCGCGGGGAGGGCACCTCCCGCGGCGGGGCGGCACGCAGGGCC
>KI547043.1:182514-184458 GCA_000497405.1 Streptomycetaceae bacterium MP113-05
TCCCCCGACTCGGCCCAGCCTGGCCGCATGCCGTCAGCGTGGTGCAACTGGTCGCGCAGGACCGGGGTCCGCAGATTGGCTTCCACCAGCAGTACGTCCCTGCCCATCTCGGCGAAAGAGGCGGCGAGGTTGACGGAGGCCGCCAGCACGCTCTCGATGTCGCCGCGCGGTGCCACGACCAGCAGCCTGCGGCGCTGCGCGAAGGTCTCGTCGTAGGCGAGGCGAAACGCCACCGAGCGGTACTCCTCTGCGAGTCTGCCCTCCGCGAGCAGTGGCTCCGGACGGCCGCGCCGCTGCTTGGGCAACACCCCCAGCACCGGTGCGCGCAGCGCCCGGACGACGTCTCCGGGGGATCGGACGGTGGGGTCGAAGACCAGCCGAACCCAGGCGGCAAGCAGGCCGAGGCCCACGCCGACGACGGCACCGAGAGCGAGCAGCAATACCAGTCCCGGCCCGGACGGCGACTCGGGCGGCGCCGCCTCGGACACGATCGTTCCGGGAGTCGTGTCGAGCGCCTCGAGCTGGCTGATCCTGCTGTTGATGTCGGCGATCTGGCCCACGAAGGATGTGTGCGAGGAGACCACCGAGTCGTATCCCTTGCCGGCGCCCACGGAGTCCAGTTCCGATGCGAGCCGGTCGCGCTCCTCCACCAGCGGCTTCCGCTGCTTCTCGTAGGAGCCGATCATGTGCTCTATGCGGTCGTCGGCCTCCTGTTTCCGGTACTCGATGAAGGCCCGGGCGAACGCGTCAGCACGCACCGCCGCGTCCACAGGGGACTCGGCCGTGTAGGCGAAACGGAGCACCACGGTGTTAGGCGGGTTGGTGACCTGCAGGTCACGCGCCAGACCGTCCGCCCGTCCGGCGGGCAGCCCGAGCTCCTTCGCGGCACGCCGGGAAACGACCTTGCTGAGCGCGGTGCGCCGCTCGGAGCCCATGCTCACCTCCCCCCCGGTGCCGAGCTCCTGCATCACCTGCGAGCTCGGACGCAGGGCGACCTCGTTGGAGGCCGTATAAGAGTCCCCTCTGGAGAGCGCCAGCGCGAGTCCGGCAAGCACGCCGAGCACCACGCCGGCGGTGATCAGCGTGCGGTAACGCAGCAACTGCCGGAACTGCTCCCGCAGGAGGTCGGGTTCCTCGTGCGCATGCATGATCCGGCCGGACGCTTCGCCCGGTGCGCCCTCCCTCACAGGAGTGCCCCCTTCTCGCGGGCGCCCGCCGCCCTCCGGCGCGTGCCGGTCAAGGCCTCGTCGAGCATATCGGTCATACGGCCGAGTCCTTCTGCGCAGGTGAGGCGGGTGGACACGTACGCGGGCCCCTGCGCGCCCATCGCCTCCGCGCCGGCCGGGTCGGCCGCGAAGGCGCGTACGGCGCGGAGCAGGGCGGCCGGGTCCTCCGGCGGGACCAGTTCGCCGGCCCCGGAGCGGCGCACCTCCTCGGCGGTGCCGCCGCCGGAGGCGACGGAGGCGACGACGGGCCGGCCCGCGACGAAGTAGGAGGTCAGCTTGGAGGGGACGCTCATGTCCAGCACGGACGCCCGCTGGGTGACGGCGAGCACGTCGGCGGCGGCCAGCACGTCGGCGAAGTCGGCGGCGTCGGCGGGAGGTCGGAACTCCACGTTGGGCAGCCCGGCGGCGCGGGTCCGCAGAAGGTCCCGCTGGTTACCGTCGCCCATCAGCACGAACAAGACGTCAGGGGCCTGGCGGGCGGCGTCCGTCAGCACCTCGAGGCCCTGTTTGAGGCCCATGTTGCCGGAGTGCAGGACGACCGTACGGTCCTCGGCCCAGCCGAGACGTCTGCGGGTGTCGTGACGGGGTGTCGTGGGCGCGGCGACGTGGGACCAGTTCGGCACCAGCCGCACACGGTCACGGGGCACGCCCATCGCGGCGACCCGTTCGACGAACGTCTCGTGGATGACTCCGATGAGCGTCGCACCGCGCAGCACCC
>KI547043.1:184468-185525 GCA_000497405.1 Streptomycetaceae bacterium MP113-05
GGCACGCAGGGCCGCAGGCCGGGCACGGGGAGCCCGGGACCTGCCCCTGCGCGAAGCGGAGGAAGAGGCGGGAACCGGGGGAGAAGGACCCATCGTTCCCGGTAGGTTGGCGTCATGCCGCCGTCCGCAGACCTCTCGCAGCGCACACTGGAACCGCGGACGGCACTCCCGGAACAGCGCACTCGTCAGTCGCAGGGCAGCGTCTCCGTCGCCGCCCTGCGACGCAGGTACAGGCCCGCTCTGCTGGCCGTCCTGACCGTTCTTACCGCACTGACCCGCCTTCCCTCCCTCACCACCACCCTCTGGAACCCCGACGAGGGATTCCTCGCCACACAGGCCCGCCAACTCGCTGCGGGCGGCGAGCTGTACGCGACGGTCGTCGACCGCAAACCGCCGCTGCTGCCCTGGCTGTACCAGGCCGCGTTCGCCGTGTTCGGGGACGAGTCGCTGTGGCCGCTGAAGGCGGCGGCGGTGATGGCCACCGTCGCCACGGCCGTGTTGCTCGCCTCGATCGCACGCCGCCGCTGGGGCGATCGCGCGGGCTGGACGGCCGGCGTGGTGTCCGTGCTGCTCTCCGTCGGACTCAGCCCGGAGGACACGCAGGCAGCCACCTTCGAGGTGTTCATGCTGCCCTGGACCGCTGCGGCCGTCTGGTGCGCCGACCGGCGGCGCTGGGCGTGCGCCGGGCTTGCCGTCGCGGGGGCGCTCCTCACCAAGCAGACCGGCGGAGCCGTCCTGTTGCCCGTGCTCTACCTGCTGCTCCGCGAACGGGCCGGTGGCCGCGCTTGCCTGCGGCTCCTCACGGCGACCGTCCTCCCGCTCGCCGCCACCGCGCTGTTCGTCGGCCCTTACCACTTCGCCTACTGGACGTTCGCCGGGTCCGGCGAGTACGCCTCGGTGGCCGGAGCCGAAGTGCTGGCCGGCGTACGCGCCATGGGCAGCACGGTGCTGCTGGCCGTGGCCGCCGCGCCACTGCTGGGGGCCCTGTCGCGGGCGGCACGCGACCGAGCGCTGTCCGGCACCGCGGACCTGTGGGCGTGGCTGGGGGGCGCGGGGG
>KI547043.1:185856-195709 GCA_000497405.1 Streptomycetaceae bacterium MP113-05
CCTCACCGCCGGCTTCCTCACGAACTACAGCGGTGGCCGGGGCGGTGTACGCACCGGCGAACAGTTCGCGATGCCCGGCTCGTGGCCACGTTTCCTGCGGGACCTGCGGGAGCACCCGCCCGCCGTCGTCGTGGACGACTCCCGGGGCAAGCCGTACGGTCCCTCCCGTATCCCCAGCCTCCGCGCCTACCTCACCGCCCACTACCAGCCGGCCACTTCGTCGACGGCACGGTCTTCTACGAACGGTCCCGGCGGTG
Source organism: Streptomycetaceae bacterium MP113-05 (assembly GCA_000497405.1). Classification (GTDB taxonomy): domain Bacteria; phylum Actinomycetota; class Actinomycetes; order Streptomycetales; family Streptomycetaceae; genus Streptomyces. The sequence goes on from KI547043.1 coordinate 186,114, forward strand.
AGCGAGCCGGCCGGCGGGTGTCACGGTCCGTGTCGCCCCGGGGCACGACCCTCCCGGTCGTCCTGCCGGTGACCTCGGCGACCACGTCGTTGGAGGCACCCCGGGTCACGCGTGAGGGCGCACCGCGCGGGGGCCGGTGACGGCGGCGCCGAGGGCTTCGACGCGGGCGCGGAGCCCGCGGTCGGCCGTGACGACGAGGCAGGATCGGCCGCGGCCCTCCTCGGCGACGAGTTCGACGATCCGGTCGTCGCCGGAACCTGGTGCGGCGACCGTGCGGACGCCCGGCACGGACGCCACCGTGCGCGCGGCGCCCTCGACGACGAGGACGACTTCCAGCGGTCCCGGACACTGCGGGAGGCCGGCCTCCGCGCAGGACACCAGTCGGTCGCGGAGGCGTTCGGCGGCGCCGTGACGGTCGCGCCACCAGCCGTCCGGAACGGAGCCGACGACGTTCGCCGCGTCCACGACGAGGAGGGTGTTCATGCCGGCCAGCCTGTCATGCCCGCACACCGGAAGGGGGTGCGCCGCGTCTGCGGCGCACCCCCTTCCGGCGTGACGGGAGAGTCAGGCGGGGACGGATGCGACTCCCGGCTCCAGGAACCGCCTGCCGGTCGCCCGCTCACTCACGCCCGCCCGGTCCAGGTACGGCGTGACGCCGCCCAGGTGGAACGGCCAGCCGGCGCCGGTGATCAGGCACAGGTCGACGTCCTGCGCCTCGGCGACCACGCCCTCGTCCAGCATCAGCCGGATCTCGAGCGCGATGGCGTCCAGCGCCCGGTCCCGGACCTGCTCCTCGGTCAGTACCGTGTCCCCGGTCCGGAAGAGCCCGGCGACCTCCGGGTCCAGCTCCGGCGTGCCGGAGTCGTACACGTACAGGTTGCGCTTGCCCGCCTCGACGACGCGGCCCAGGTTCTCCGACACTCCGAAACGGTCCGGGAAGGCCGCGTTCAGCGTGCCGGAGACGTGGTGCGCGACGGCCGGGCCCACGAGCTCCAGGAGCACGATCGGCGACATCGGCAGGCCCAGCGGCGCCAGCGCGCGGTCGGCGACATCCACGGGGGTGCCCTCGTCGATGGAGCGCAGCACCTCGCCGAGGAACCGGGTCAGCACACGGTTCACCACGAACGCCGGGGCGTCCTTGACCAGCACCGCCGTCTTCTTCAGCTTCTTCGCCACGCCGAAGGCCGTGGCCAGCGACGCGTCGTCGGTCTGCTCGCCGCGCACGATCTCCAGCAGCGGCAGGATCGCCACCGGATTGAAGAAGTGGAAGCCGACGACCCGCTCGGGGTGCTTCAGCTGCGAAGCCATCTCGGTGACCGACAGCGAGGAGGTGTTCGTGGCCAGGATCGCGTGCTCCGGCACGACCGCCTCGACCTCGGCGAACACCTTCTGCTTGACGCCCATCTCCTCGAACACGGCCTCGATGACGAAGTCCGCGTCGGCGAACGAGGCCGCCTTGTCCAGCGAGCCGGTGACCAGAGCCTTCAGGCGGTTCGCCTTGTCCTGGTTCACGCGACCCTTGAGGAGCAGCTTGTCGATCTCCTCGTGGACGTAGTCGACGCCCTTGTCCACCCGTTCCTGGTCGATGTCGGTCAGCACGACCGGCACCTCCAGGCGGCGTGCGAACAGCAGCGCGAGCTGGCTCGCCATCAGGCCGGCGCCGACCACACCGACCTTGGTGACCGGCCGGGCGAGGGACTTGTCCGGGGCACCGGCGGGCCGCTTGGCCCGCTTCTGCACCAGGTTGAACGCGTAGATGCCGCTGCGCAGTTCGCCGCCCATGATGAGGTCGGCCAGCGCCTCGTCCTCCGCGGCGAAGCCCGTCCCCAGGTCGCCGTCCTTGGCGGCGGCGATGATGTCCAGCGCGCGGTACGCGGCCGGGGCGGCACCGTGCACCTTGCCGTCGGCGACCTCACGGCCGTGGGCCACGGCCGCGTCCCAGGCCTCGCCGCGATCCAGCTCCGGCCGCTGGACCCGGAGCTCGCCCCGCAGCACCGCGGAGGTCCAGCGCAGCGACTGCTCCAGGAAGTCGGCGCCTTCGAACAGTGCGTCGGCGATGCCCAGTTCGTGCACCTGGGCGCCCTTGAGCTGCTTGTTCTGGTTGAGGGAGTTCTCGATCACCACGCTGATCGCCCGCTGAGGACCGATCAGGTTCGGCAGCAGTGCGCAGCCTCCCCAGCCGGGTACCAGCCCGAGGAACACCTCCGGCAACGAGAACGCGGGCAGCGCCCCGGACACGGTGCGGTAGGTGCAGTGCAGGCCCACCTCGACACCGCCGCCCATGGCGGCGCCGTTGTAATAGGCGAAGGTCGGCACGCCCAGGTCGCCCAGCCGGCGGAACACCGCGTGCCCGGCCTGCCCGATGGCGAGGGCGTCCTCGCGGTGCTTGAGTACCTCGACGCCCTTGAGGTCGGCGCCGACGGCGAAGATGAACGGCTTTCCGGTCAGGCCCGCGCCGACGATCTCACCGGCCTTCGCCTCCGCCTCGACCTGGTCGATCGCGACGTCCAGGTTGGCCAGCGACTGCGGCCCGAACGTGGTCGGCTTGGTGTGGTCGAATCCGTTGTCCAGCGTGATGAGCGCGAACCGGCCGGCGTTCTCCGGCAGGTTCAGGTGACGTACGTGCACCTCGGTGACGACCTCGTCCGGGAAGGACTCGGCCGCGCCCTTCAGCAGCTCGGCGATGTTGCTCACTTGCCCTCCCAGTGCGGGTTCTCCCAGATGACCGTTCCGCCCATGCCGAAGCCCACGCACATGGTGGTGATGCCGTAGCGGACATGGGGCTGCTCCTCGAACTGCCGCGCCAGCTGCGTCATCAGACGCACGCCGGAGGACGCGAGGGGGTGGCCGAACGCGATCGCGCCGCCGTACTGGTTGACGCGCGGGTCGTCGTCGGCGATGCCGTAGTGGTCGAGCAGGGCCAGCACCTGGACGGCGAAGGCCTCGTTGATCTCGAACAGGCCGATGTCGGCGATGGACAGGCCGGCCTGCTTCAGCGCCTTCTCGGTCGACGGGATGGGGCCGACGCCCATCACCTCCGGCTCCACGCCCGCGAAGGAGTAGGACACCAGGCGCATCTTCACCGGAAGCCCCAGTTCGCGGGCGAAGTCCTCGGCGGCGATGATCGATGCGGTGGCACCGTCGTTGAGGCCGGCCGCGTTGCCCGGGGTGACCCGTCCGTGCGCGCGGAACGGCGTCTTGAGACCCGCGAGGTTCTCCAGGGTGGTGCCGGGACGCATCGGCTCGTCCTCGGTGGCCAGGCCCCAGCCGGTCTCTCCGGCCTCCTCGTTCGTGCGCCGGACGGAGATCGGTACCAGGTCCTGCTGGATCCTGCCGTCCGCGTACGCCTTGGCAGCCTTCTCCTGGCTGCGCACCGCGAACTCGTCGGCGCGCTGCCGGGTCAGGTGCGGGAAGCGGTCGTGCAGGTTCTCCGCCGTCATGCCCATGAACAGCGCGGACTCGTCGACCAGCTTCTCCGAGACGAAGCGCGGGTTGGGGTCGACACCCTCACCCATCGGGTGCCGCCCCATGTGCTCCACGCCGCCGGCGACGACCACGTCGTAGGCCCCGAAGGAGAGCGAGCCGGCGGTCGTCGTCACGGCGGTCATCGCACCCGCGCACATCCGGTCGATGGAGTACCCGGGGACGGACGAGGGCAGCCCGGCCAGGATGCCGGCCGTGCGGCCGAGGGTCAGGCCCTGGTCGCCGATCTGCGTGGTAGCGGCGACGGCGACCTCGTCGATGCGCTCCGGCGGAAGGTCGGGGTTGCGGCGCAGCAGCTCACGGATGCACTTGACGACGAGGTCGTCTGCGCGGGTCTCGTGATAGATGCCCTTCGGGCCCGCCTTGCCGAACGGGGTCCGGACGCCGTCGACGAAGACGACGTCCCTAGCGGTACGAGGCACGTTGGCTCTCCTCCAGGGGTGCGGTGGTACGCCGTGCGGCGCGCTTCCCGGAACCTATGCTACTTGTCGGTAACCGACTGGCAAGCAGGTGCCTCGCCATCGGAGGCGCACGTCACACTTTCCGTCCTGTCGGGAGGGGGCGATGCGGGGCCAGTGAACGCGACAGGCCCGCCCGGCGACGCCGGACGGGCCTGTCTCTGCGGGGCTGCGGCTCAGGTGCCGTACATGCCCTGGAAGACGAAGAAGCCGATGATCATGCCCACCACGAGACCGGCGGCGGACACCCAGATCGCCGTCTTGGCGAGTCGTTCGCCCTTGGAGTTGGCGATCACACCGCAGATGATGCCCCCGATGCCGAAAAGCGGGGGGCAGAAGAGGAACGCCACACATCCGAGCACGATGCCGACGATGCTTAGGGTGTTGGACGGGTTCGGCTGCGGCTTGTACGGGTCGCCGGGCGGGTACGGCTGGTTCGGGTACGTCACGTGATCTCCCCCGTGTGAGTAGTGGCGGTTGATCACCATAGGGGTAACTATCCCTGAGGGGAACCGAATTCCACACACGGTGGTGAAGCCGGACCGCTGCGGTGGCGGGCTTCGGCGAGATGCCCCTGCCTTATTCGTCCGGCGGGGTGGCGGCGAGAGCGACGACGAGGAGGGGCGCGGTCTGCTCGATCTGCCACTCGCGGGCGCCGTGGGCGCGCAGCGCCTGGCCGACGGCCTCCTCGGAGACGTCCGACGGCGGCTCCCAGCACACCCGCCGCACCGTGTCCGGAGTGATCAGGTTCTCCTGCGGCAGTGACAGTTCCTCCGCGCGGGCGGTCACGGCCGCGCGGGCGGCCGTCAGCCGTGCCGCCGCGACCGGGTCGCGGTCCGCCCAGGCGCGGGGCGGGGGAGGCCCGTTCAGGTGCTGGCCCTGCTGCGGCAACTCCCGGTCCGGGAGGGCGCGCGCCCGTTCCACCGCCGCGAACCACTGGTCGACGCCGCGTTTCCCGGCGCGCTGCCCGAAGGCGGGCAGTGCCGCCAGGGCCGTCACGTCCGTCGGTACGGCGAGGGCGGCCTCGATGATCGCGGCGTCCGGGAGGATCTTGCCCGGGGAGAGGTCGCGCCGCTGGGCGATGCGGTCCCGCGTGGTCCACAGCTCGCGCACGACCGCCATCTGGCGACGGCGCCGCACCTTGTGCATTCCCGAGGTCCGGCGCCACGGGTCCTTGCGCGGCGGAGCCGGGGGAGCGCTGGCGATCGCCGCGAACTCCTGGAGCGCCCATTCCAGCTTGCCCTGTGCCGTCAGCTCCTCCTCCAGGGCGTCTCGCAGGTCGGTGAGCAGTTCGACATCGAGTGCCGCGTACCGCAGCCACGGTTCGGGGAGCGGGCGGGTGGACCAGTCGACGGCGGAGTGGCCCTTCTCCAGCGCGAAGCCCAGGACCTTCTCGGTCATCGGGCCGAGGCCGACGCGGGCGAAACCGGCGAGCCGGCCGGCCAGCTCCGTGTCGAAGAGCCGCTCCGGGATCATGCCTATCTCGCGCAGGCACGGCAGGTCCTGGGTCGCGGCGTGCAGCACCCACTCGGTGTCGCGCAGGGCGTCCCCGAGGACGGTCAGGTCGGGGCAGAAGACCGGGTCGATCAGAACGCTGCCCGCGCCGCGTCTGCGCATCTGGATCAGGTAGGCCCGCTGGCCGTACCGGTATCCGGAGGCCCGCTCGGCGTCGACGGCTACCGGGCCGGTGCCGGCGGTGAACCGTTCGACGACGAGGGCCAGGTCCTCCGCCGTGGCGGTGACGGGCGGGATGCCCTCGCGTGGCTCCAGCAGCGGGACCGGCGCCGGACGCGCGTCGTTCGAGGAAGGCTCAGCGGCGGCGGTGCGGGGTTCGGTCTCCTGTGCGTCGGTCACCGGTCAAGGGTAGCTGTGTGTGCGCCACGGGGGACGCCCGCCGACGCGGTGTGACGTCGACGGGCGTTCCGGACCGCGTGCGGGCGCCGTGCCGCAGGCACCGCTGCAGGGCTTGCAGCAGGGCGAGCGGTGCGGTTCTGCCGGAGCCCCGGGGGCGGCCCGCTCGTGGCGGTCCCCCAGCGGTGGCCGGTCAGTGGATGATGCCGGTGCGGAGTGCCACGGCGACCATTCCGGCGCGGTCCCCGGTTCCCAGCTTGCGGGCGATCCTGGCCAGGTGACTCTTCACCGTCAGTGCCGACAGCCCCATGGACACTCCGATCGCCTTGTTCGACTGGCCCTCCGCCACCAGCCGCAGCACCTCGACCTCGCGACCGGACAGCTCGCGCTGCCCGCCGGGGTGACCGGGGCCGCCCGGGCCGCCGGGACGGCGGTGCATGCGGGGCCCGGCGCCCATGTGTGCGGCACCGGGGCGGGCGTGCAGGCCGCCGAGGTTGTTCCGGGTGCCGGTGACGACGTAGCCCTTCACACCGCCCGCCAGGGCGTTGCGGACCGCGCCGATGTCGTCGGCTGCGGAGAGCGCCAGACCGTTGGGCCAGCCCGCGGCCCGGGTCTCGGACAGCAGGCTGAGGCCGGAGCCGTCGGGCAGGTGGACCTCGGCGACGCAGATGTCGCGTGGGTTGGCGACTCGGGGACGTGCCTCCGCGATCGACGACGCCTCGATGACGTCCCGTACTCCGAGCGCCCACAGGTGGCGGGTCACCGTGGAACGCACTCGGGGATCGGCAACGACGACCATGGCCGTCGGCTTGTTCGGGCGGTAGGCGACCAGGCTTGTGGGGTGCTCGAGGAGAACAGACACCGGGCCTCCTGGGGGGGAGTGGCTGGGACTGCGCCGGCTCGGATGCGGTTCCCGTGGGGAGTGGGGGCGCGAGCCGGGGTGTCCCGGTGGAAGGGTCTCCAGATGCTTCGGCAGGTCAGGTGCCCGGCTTTAGAGAATGATCACGAATCAGTGATAACAATTGGTGCAATTCGGACAGTCAATCGACTGGTTGCCGTTCCGTTGCCGTCGGTGCCGGTCGGCGGGGGCGATGTGTCCGGATCACGCCGGGCGTGGGCCCCGCCGCTGAGGGAGCGTCACCACCGGGCTGCCGTCGCCCTCTCCGGGCGGCAGGCCCGCACATTGGCACAACAGCTCGCACCAGGCGACCAGGTGCGCGCCCACGTCCGGGACCGCGTCGGCGGCGCCCCACCCCCCGCCGGCGGTGTCCGGTACGACGGGTGTCCAGCTGGCCCTGATCTCCAGCTCCGCGTGCGGCGTACGGTCCGCCAGCCCGCCGAAGAAGGAGGAACCGGAGCGGGTCACCGTCCCGCTGGGTGCCGCCCAGACCACGTCGTGCGCCTCCAGCGCGCCGGTCAGCCACGTCCAGGTCACCTCGGGCAGCAGCGGGTCTGCGGCCATCTCCGCGTCCAGCTCGGTCCGTCCGAGGGTGACGATCCGGAAGTCCCCCTGCCAGGGCTCCTGGCCGTCCGGGTCGTACAGCACGACGAAGCGGCCGTCCGCCAGTTCCTCGCCGTCCACCTGCACCACGGCCTCCATGGCGTGCGCGTGCGGGGCGAGCCGCTTCGGCGCGGGCAGTCCGCCGAACCGCACCTCGGGCCGATGCGGCGCGACCTCCAGGGCGGTGAGTACCCGGCGGAACGCCGCCGGAGCGCCGCCGTCCTCCGGGCCGCGCCCGGAACGGCCCGCACCTGCGCCGCCGTCGCCCGGGCCTCCTGCCGAATGTGTTCGAGCCGCTGCCATGTGGTGAGGGTAGGCGCAGCACCCGGCGGGTGCCGGTAGGGACACGAGGCGCCGCCCGGCGCGTGGGAGACTTCTCCCTGTGAGTGCCGACCACCGCCCCCCGGGCCCCCCGACCGCCACCCAGGACTCAGTGTTCCTCCGGGCCTGCCGCAGCGAACCCGTGCCGCACACCCCGGTGTGGTTCATGCGCCAGGCCGGGCGCTCACTGCCCGAGTACCGGAAGGTGCGCGAGGGCATCTCGATGCTCGACTCCTGCATGCGTCCCGACCTGGTCACCGAGATCACGCTGCAGCCCGTGCGCCGGCACGGTGTGGACGCCGCGATCTACTTCAGTGACATCGTGGTGCCGCTCAGGGCCATCGGGGTCGACCTGGACATCCGGCCCGGTGTCGGCCCCGTCGTCGAGAACCCGGTGCGCACCCGCGCCGACCTGGACCGGCTCCGGCCTCTGGAGCCCGGCGACGTCTCCTACGTCACCGAGGCCGTACGGCTGCTCGTCGCCGAGCTCGGCGCCACCCCGCTGATCGGCTTCGCCGGCGCCCCCTTCACCCTGGCCAGCTACCTGGTCGAGGGCGGCCCGTCGAAGAACCACGAGCACACCAAGGCCATGATGTACGGCGACCCGCAGCTGTGGGCCGACCTGCTCGACCGCCTCGCCGTCATCACCGCAGCCTTCCTGTGCGTGCAGATCGAGGCCGGGGCCTCGGCGGTGCAGCTCTTCGACTCCTGGGCGGGTGCGCTGCGTCCCGAGGACTACCGTCGCTCGGTTCTGCCCGCGTCGGCCAAGGTCTTCGACGCGGTCGCCGGATACGGCGTGCCCCGCATCCACTTCGGCGTGGGTACCGGCGAGCTGCTGACCGCGATGGGCGAGGCGGGCGCGGACGTCGTCGGCGCGGACTGGCGGGTACGGCTGGACGAGGCCGCGCGCCGTATCGGCCCGGGCCGGGCCGTGCAGGGCAACCTCGACCCGGCCGTGCTCTTCGCACCGCGTGAGGCGGTGGCGGAGCAGGCCGACCAGGTGCTGGACGCCGCGCGGGACCTCCCGGGCCACATCTTCAACCTGGGGCACGGCGTCCTCCCGGCCACCGACCCCGATGCCCTGACCCGTCTCGTCGCCCACGTCCACGAACGCACCGCGAAAAGCTGACCGGGGGTGTCAGGTTTCCCGGCGAACCTGACGGCATGAACCGCACTCCGCACCCGTCACCCGCATCCCGCCCGCCCCCAGGCCCCGCGACGGACGAGCGCTGCTCCGGCTACCAGCTCGCCGACCCGCACCGGCCCGGACGCATCGTCTCGGCCACCACCCCCGACGACGTGCGGGTCGCGGTCACGGACACCGCCGCGCGCGGCGTGCCGTACGCGGTGCAGGCGAGCGGCCACGGGCGGCGCAGATCCCTGGAGGGCGGGGTGCTGATCTCCACCGCGGCGCTGGACCGGGTGCGCGTCGACCCGGCGGCGCGTACGGCCACGGTGCAGGCGGGCGCCACCTGGCGGCAGGTGATCGACGCGGCGGCGCCGTACGGCCTGGCCCCGCCGAGTGGGTCGGCCCCGGGCGTCGGGGTCGCCGGCTACCTCCTGGGCGGCGGACTGGGCCTGCTGGCCCGCGAGTTCGGGTACGCGTCCGACCACGTCCGGTGGCTCGAGGTGGTCACCCTGGGAGGCAGGGCGCTGCGGGCGACGGCCGATTCGGAGCCGGAGTGGTTCTGGGCGCTGCGCGGTGGGGGCCACGGGCTCGGCGCCGTCGTGACGGAGCTGGAGATCGGCCTGATGCCGGTGGAACGGGTGTGGGGCGGGCGGCTGGTCTTCGACGCCGACCGGCTGCCCGGCCTGCTGGACACGTACCCGGCATGGGCGGAGACCGCTCCCGAGGGGCTCACCTCCTCGCTGGCGCTGATGGTCCTCCCCGACGTGCCGTTCGTTCCCGAGGAGCTGCGCGGCCGGCACGTCGGGCAGGTGCGCATCGTGTGGACCGGCACACCCGAGGAGGGTGAGCGCCT
>KI547043.1:195719-196276 GCA_000497405.1 Streptomycetaceae bacterium MP113-05
CGGCCGGCCGCTGGCCGGCATGCCGTACGCCGAGTCCCACACCGTGCACAGCGATCCGGAACGGCCGCATGCCTACGACGGGGACAACGCGCTGCTGGACGGGCTGGACCCCGCCGCGCTCCAGGCCGTGGCGGAGGCGGCCGGCCCGGCAGCCCCGATGATGTGCGTGGTACAGCTCAACCCGCTGGGCGGTGCGCTCGCACGGCGCTCCGCGGTCCCCTCCGCCGTCGGCTTCCGGGACGCCCGCTACCTGCTGCGACTGCTGTCGCCGCTGGACGGCACCGGACTCCCCGCGGTCCGCGCCGTCCACCGGCGGCTGCTGGACCTGGTGGACGCATGGACGGTCGGCCGCAGTCCGAACTTCGTCTTCGGCGCCCACTCCGACGACCCGACCCGCCCCACACACGAGCCGGCCGTCAGGACGCGCCTGGACCGTCTCCGCCGCGCATCGGCCTGACGGGGGCCGCGAACGTCGGCCGGCCCCCGTCAGGGCTCCGTCAGCCCTGTTCGTGCTCGACCGGCTCGGCGGGCGTCGGCACGGCCGGGGGCGTCCCCGG
>KI547043.1:196286-196788 GCA_000497405.1 Streptomycetaceae bacterium MP113-05
CGATGCACCGATCGCGACGGCGATCCAGGTCAGCATGGTCACGAACGCGTCCCAGCCACCGCCGACCGCGCCGCCCACCGTCGGGTCCTCGTCCTCCTCCTCGACCGGTGCGGCGTCGGGCGTCCGCAGCTCCATCGTGACGGTCGCCATCCCGCTGCGGGACTCCAGCGACTTCAGCCGTGCCTGCAGCGCCTCCAGGTCGGCCTGACGTGTGTTCAGCTCCGACTCCAGGGTCACCACGTCGGAGAGCGCCGTCGCGTCGTCCATCAGCTTCCGTACCCGGGCGACGCTGGCCTTCTGCGTTTCGATCCGGCTCTCCACGTCGACGACGTCACCGGTGACGTCCTGGGCCGAGACGTCCCGCTCCAGTTGCTCGCCGATCCCGGCCAGGTGGTCCAGCACGTCGTCGTACTCCTCCGGCGGCACCTTGAAGGTGATGCGGGAGCGCTCCTCGCCGTCCGCGTCCCGGTCGGTGCTCTCCTCGGCGACGTAACCGCCGGCT
>KI547043.1:196798-197757 GCA_000497405.1 Streptomycetaceae bacterium MP113-05
CAGCCGACGAGAGCTCCCGCCAGCAGTACCGCCGCGAGCGCCGCCCGGGCGGTCGTCCGCCGGCCTCGCGCCGTGCGCGACACTTCGTTCTTCCTCCGCATACGTACCCCCCAAGGCACTTGATCGGTGTGCCCGTTGGACGGACCGGCGGCGGAACCGGTTGCCCCCTGCGGTCCCGGTGCGGTCCCGGTCCGGTCACGGGCGGGACTCGCTCCGGACGGGCGGGCACGGTCTGCGACAGTGGACGCATGCACGTGATCGTCGTCGGCGGCGGCATCTCCGGACTGAGCGCGGCCCACCACCTGCTCGCGGGCGGCGCCCGGGTGACCCTGCTGGAGAGTTCGGACCGGCTCGGCGGGAAACTCCGCTCGGGCGAGGTCGCCGGCAGCCTCCGCGTGGACCTCGGCGCCGAGTCGATGCTCGCCCGCCGCCCTGAGGGAATCGACCTCGCACGTGTGGTCGGTCTCGGCGACGCGCTGCAGCCACCCACCACGGCCCGTGCCGCGATCTGGACCCGCGGCGCCCTCCGCCCGATGCCCACCGGCCACCTGATGGGTGTCCCCGGCGACCCGGCTGCGCTCGGCGGGGTGCTCTCGCCGGACGGACTCGCCCGCGTTGCCGAGGACTCCTACCTGCCCCGCACCGAGGTCGGCGAGGACGTGGCCGTCGGCTCCTACGTCGCCACCCGCGTCGGCCGCGAGGTCGTGGACCGCATGATCGAGCCGTTGCTCGGCGGGGTGTACGCGGGCGACCCCTACCGCATCTCGATGCGGGCGGCCGTTCCCGCGCTGTACGAGATCGCACGCTCCGAACGCTCCCTGCTCGCCGGCGTCCGCGCCTTCCAGCAGCGCACCGCCTCCGCTGCGGGCCCGGCCGGTCCGGCGAAGCCGGTGTTCATGGGCATCGACGGCGGCATCGGCCGGCTCCCGGACGCCGTCGCAGCCGCCTGCCGTGCCGCC
>KI547043.1:198105-199459 GCA_000497405.1 Streptomycetaceae bacterium MP113-05
CGGACCCGGCCGGCCGGAGCGGTCGCTGGCGTGTCGAGCTCGGAGACGGGCACACGCTCACCGCCGACGCCGTGGTCGTCGCCGCTCCCGCCCCCGTCGCCGCCCGTCTGCTGCGCCCGGAGGCACCGGCCGCAGCAGGCGAACTCGACGCCGTCGACTACGCCTCGATGGCACTGATCACCATGGCGTTCCGCCGCTCCGACCTGCCCGCCGAGCCGCCCGGCAGCGGCTTCCTCGTGCCGCCCGTGGACGGCCGCGGCATCAAGGCCGCGACGTTCTCCGCCAACAAGTGGTCCTGGACGGCGGCCCAGGATCCCGGCCTGTTCGTGCTGCGCACCTCCGTCGGACGCCACGGCGAGGACGAGTGGCTGCGCCGCGACGACGCGGAGCTGGCCGCCCTCTCCCGCCGCGACCTCGCCGAGGCCGTCGGCCTCACCGCCGTGCCGGTGGACACCGTCGTCACCCGCTGGGAGGGCGGGCTGCCCCAGTACCCCGTCGGCCACCTCGAACGGGTCGCCCGTGTCCACCGCGACCTGGCGGAACGCCCCGGCCTCACCGTCTGCGGGGCCGCATACGCGGGAGTGGGGGTGCCCGCGTGCATCGCCGACGGTCGCCGGGCCGCAGACTTGACCCTGCGCACGGCCCGGCCCGCGGGCGAGGGAGAATGACCCGCATGACTGCTGAACCGGAGAGGGCCGCGAACGCGGGCAAGAAGGCCAAGGACCTCAACGAGGTCATCCGCTACACACTCTGGTCGGTCTTCCGGCTGCGCGACGTGCTCCCCGACGACCGTGCCGGTTACGCCGACGAGGTCGAGGACCTGTACGCGCAGCTCGCCGCGAAGGACGTGACCGTCCGCGGCACCTACGACGTGTCCGGCCTCCGCGCCGACGCGGACGTGATGATCTGGTGGCACGCCGAGACCGCCGACGCTCTCCAGGACGCCTACAACCGCTTCCGCCGTACGAAGCTCGGGCGCGCGCTGGAGCCGGTGTGGTCCAACATGGCGCTGCACCGACCCGCGGAGTTCAACAAGTCGCACATCCCCGCGTTCGTCGCGGGCGAGGAGCCGCGCGACTACATCGCCGTCTATCCGTTCGTACGCAGCTTCGAGTGGTACCTGCTGCCCGACGACGAGCGGCGCCGGCTGCTCGCCGAGCACGGACGGATGGCTCGCGACTACCCGGACGTCCGGGCCAACACGGTCAACTCCTTCGCGCTCGGCGACTACGAGTGGATCCTGGCCTTCGAGGCGAACGACCTGTACCGCATCGTCGACCTGATGCGTCACCTGCGCGGCTCGGAGACGCGCCGTCACGTCCGCGAGGAGGTCCCCTTCTTCACCGGCCGCCGC
>KI547043.1:199469-221867 GCA_000497405.1 Streptomycetaceae bacterium MP113-05
CGGCCCAGCCCCGTGTGTCAGTGCCGCCGGAACGGACCCGTCACGGCGAACGTCGTGCCCGGGGTGTAGCAGTTGACGAACATCGTGTGGTCGTCCGGCGAGAAGCTGACACCCGCGAACTCGCCCCACGCGGGCTCCTCCGGCGTCCCGATGTTCTGCCGGTTGCGTGCCATCGGGTACACGTCGCCGCGGTGGGTCAGGCCGAAGACGTGCTGGGCGCCCCGGCCGTCCTCGCAGACCATCAGTCCGCCGCTCGGGGCCAGGCAGATGTTGTCCGGCTCCTCGCCGGGCATGTCCAGGTCGCTGTCCGGGCCGAAGACGACCACCAGCGTCAACCGGTTGTCCTGCGGGTCGTAGCGCCACACCTGGCCGTAGTGGTCGGCGGCGGAGCCCTCGGCGCTCTTGGCGTACGAGGAGACGAAGTAGACGCTCCGCCCGCCCCAGTAGCAGCCCTCCAGCTTCTGCGCGTGCGTGATGCCACCGCGCCCGAAGTCCTGGTTGCGGATCGGCGTCTCCACCGCCAGCGGGTCCGGTACCTCCACCCATTCGATGCCGTCGAAGCTCGCCCCGGGCTCGTCGACCGCCGACAGGTCCGGCACCCCCGGTACCCGCATCGCCTCGAGCGTGCCGCCCGCCCGCAGCGATCCGAAGCCGCCCTTGGGGCGGTTCGGCAGGAAGCGGTAGAAGAGGCCGAAGGGGAAGTCGAACGCGTCCTCGGTCTCGTAGATGACGCCGTTGCGGGGGTCCATGGCGATGGCCTCGTGCTGGAAGCGGCCCATCGCCGTCAGCGGCTCCGGCACAGTCCGGTGTTCCCGCTGGAACCCGACCTCGAAGATGAAGCCGTGGTCCTTGGTGTAGCCCTCCTCGCCCGCCTTGAACTCGGTCTCCTCACAGGTCAGCCAGGTCCCCCAGAGGGAGTGGCCGCCTGCGCAGTTCGTCGAGGTGCCGGCGATGCCGACCCGCTCCGTCCGCACGTCGAGATCCCCGTCCAGCTCCAGGACCGTGCAGCCGCCCTCGGCGGCGGGGTCGTAGGTGAGCCCCCGCACGGTGGGTACGGACTGCCGTGAGTCCATCCGGTTCTCGTGGTTGCGGACCAGCCAGGTGGAGTCACGGTGTCCGTGTCCCCGGGCGCCCTCGGGGGTCTGGCTGCGGTGGCGGCCGTGCGCGGCGCCGAAGGCCGCCATGCCGTCCGCGTTGCTGGGCACCTTTCCCTCACCGGAGCGCAGCTCGTCGCCCTCGCGCGAGAGCACCTTGTAGTGGAAGCCGTGCGGGAGGTCGAGCAGCCCGTCGGGGTCGGGCACGAGCGGGCCGTAGCCGCCCCTGCCGTGCCCGGCGGCGGAAGCGGTTCCGGCGAAGACCTCGGAGACCGTTCCGGAGAAGGCGATGCCCACTCCCAAGGCACCCGTTCCGGTAAGTACTTGACGACGTGAGGTGGACATCGGTCACGCTCCCTGTTGGAGGACAGGACACAGACCACGTGTGTCTACCACGTGTGCCCCTCCCGGAACACCAGGCGCGGCGCACCGGTCGCGCGCGACCACGCCGACGCCCCAGCACGGGTACGGGCACCGGCGCCGGGCGTGGAGCGGAGGCGTCAGGCCGCGCGCAGGCCGGCCCCTTCCCGGGCCAGCGCGGTGAGGCGGGAGACGGCGCGCAGGTACTTCTTCCGGTAGCCACCTGCGAGCATCTCCTCGCTGAACAGCCGGTCGAACGGCGTACCGGACGCCAGCACGGGCACCTCGCGGTCGTACAGGCGGTCGGCCAGCACCACCAGGCGCAGCGCCGTGGCCTGGTCGGGCACCGGGTGCACGCCGGTGAGGCAGACGGCCGCGACGTCGTCGCACAGGGCGCCGTAACGGCTGGGGTGCACACGGGAGAGGTGCGTCAGCAGGTCGGAGAAGTCGTCCAGGGCGGCGCCCGGAGTGGCCTCCGCGGCCCGGGCCACCTCGACGTCCGCGGCCGGCTCCGGTGCCTGCGGCAGTCCGCGGTGCCGGTAGTCCTCGCCGTCGATGCGCACGGGGCGGAAGTGGGTGGACAGCCCCTGGATCTCACGCAGGAAGTCCACCGCGGCGAACCGCCCCTCGCCGAGCTTCCCGGGCAGCGTGTTGGACGTGGCGGCCAGTGCCACCCCTGCCTCGACGAGCCTGCCGAGCAGCGAGGACACCAGCACGGTGTCGCCGGGATCGTCCAACTCGAACTCGTCGATGCACAGCAGACGGTGCCCGCCGAGGGTGCGCACCGTCTCCTGGAAGCCCAGCGCACCGACCAGGTTCGTCAGCTCGACGAACGTGCCGAAGGCCTTCTCCCCGGCGGGCGCGGGTGCCGCGTGCCACACGGACGCCAGCAGGTGCGTCTTGCCGACGCCGTAGCCGCCGTCGAGGTAGACCCCGCGCGGACCCTGCCGCCCGCGCTTCGCGCCGTCCGCCCGGCCCCGGCGGAACCAGCGCCGCAGCCCGCCGCCGTCGCCCGTAGATGCGGACCCGTCGATGCCCGCGGCGAAGCCGCGCAGCACCTCGACGGCTTCCTGCTGGCTCGGCTGCGACGGGTCGGGGACGTAGGTCTCGAACCGTACCGAGTCGAAGCGCGGCGGCGGGACCATCTCGGCCACCAGCCGCTCCGGCGGTACCCGCGGCTCGCAGGAGCTCAGCGATCCGGGCGCGGAAGCGTCCGGAGGACCGGCTGGGGCGCCCTCCGCGGTCAGCGCGGGCTCGGTCGGGTGTGAGGGGGAGGGGGACACGCCCTTCATGCTACGAGGTGCGACGAGGTGCCCGAGGCACCACGTGCGGCGCCGTGCGGCATGCCACACTGCCGTCCATGCGACGCCTGTTCCCCGCCGATCGGACCGACGACCAGCAGGACACCGAGTGGAGCCTGGACGCGCTCGCCGAGGCGTACGCCTACCCGCCGTCGGCGGGGCCCTCCGGCGGCGGCCGGTCGTGGCTGCGCGCGAACATGGTGTCCTCGCTGGACGGCGCCGCCCATCACGGAGGCCGCTCCCAGCCGCTCTCCTCCGCCGCCGACATGCGGATCTTCGGTGTGCTGCGCGCACTCGCCGACGTGGTGGTCGTCGGGGCCGAAACGGTTCGCCAGGAGGGGTACCGCCCGGCCCGCCGGCGTGAGGCCTTCGCCGCCCGGCGCGAAGCCGCCGGGCAGGGCCCGGCCCCGGCCATCGCCGTGGTGAGCGCGAGCCTGGACCTGGACTTCTCGCTGCCGCTGTTCGCCGAGCCGCTGGTGCCCACGCTGCTGCTCACCGGAGCCCGAGCGCCCGCCGACCGGCTGCGTGCGGCCCGAGCGGCCGGCGTGCAGGTGATCGAGGCGGGGGAGAGCGCGCTCGTCGACCCCGCGCTCGTACCCGGCGCGCTGGCCGGGAGGGGCCTCACCCGGCAGCTCACCGAGGGCGGTCCGACGCTGCTGGGCCGCCTCACCGCGGCGGGCGTGCTGGACGAGCTGTGCCTGGCCCTCGCCCCCCGGGTGGCGCTGGGAGGCGCCGCGCGGGTGATGGACGGGCCGATGCTCGACACACCCGCGGACTTCCGCCTCCACTCGATGCTGGAGGAGGAGGGCTTGCTCTTCACCCGCTACCGCAAGATCCCCGAATCGGCGGAATGAAGAGTTCCGCTTTGCTCGCTGCGGGCAGACTGAACAACGACGACCCCGAGCGTGGCCGGGGAGAATGGTTTCGTTCGGGGTGCCGGCCCACGAGCCGGTGAACGGCTGCGGACCCCGCCCCGGCCCGCGTACGAGGAGGCGACCGTGTTCACGACCGTGCTGATGATCGAGAAACCGCTGGTGGCCGACGACGTGGAGATGGTCACCACCCTGCACGGGGACGAACCGGTCTCCTTCGTCGTGCTGATGCAGCCCCGGGGGGACCAGGACCGGTTGCTGCGGGCGCTCGACGACGTCGCACTCGGCGAGCTGGAACAGGCCGCCCACGAAGGGGACGAGCCGGAGGGCGGAGACGCCGTGCAGCCTGCGCGGCTCAGCCTGGAGCACTCCCTCAGAGCCCTGCGCGGCACCGGTGCGGAGGCGATCGGCCGGATCATCGAGCGGCACCCGCTCGACATGCTCACCTCCGTCGTCGAGGAGACCCGCGCCGACGAGGTCATCGTCCTCACTGCTCCGCATCTGGTCGAGGAGTTCTTCCACCGCGACTGGGCGTCCCGCGCACGCCACAAGGTCGGCGTCCCGGTGCTGAAGCTCTTCGCCCACTCCACGTCCTAGCATGCGCCGGCGGGACCGTGCGACACCCGGGCCCGGCCGCGGCTACTAGGCTGAGCCGCACACGCTTACCGGTTCAGCGGCGCGCAGCGCCGAAGCGCACCACCTGGGAGATCCGCAGATGCCGTCGACGCCGACGACCGCCGCCGTGCCGCCCGCCATGGAACGTCCGCACTTCATCGGCATCGGCGGCGCAGGTATGTCCGGCATCGCCCGCATCCTCGCCGCCCGTGGCGCCGATGTGGCGGGCAGCGACTCCCGCGAGTCCCCCACCGTCACCGCGCTGCGCCAGGCCGGCGCCACCGTGCACGTGGGCCACGACAGCGCCCACCTCGCCGCAGACGCCACCTGCGTCGTCGTCTCCAGCGCGATCCGCCCCGACAACCCGGAGCTCGCCGCGGCGAACGAGCGGGACATCCCGGTCGTGCACCGTTCCGACGCCCTCGCCGCGCTGATGGAGGGCCGACGCGCCCTCGCCGTGGCCGGCACCCACGGCAAGACCACCACCACCTCCATGCTGGCGGTGAGCCTCGGCTCCCTCGGCCTGGAACCGTCGTACGCCATCGGCGGCGACCTCGACGGCCCCGGTACCAACGCCGCGCACGGCGACGGCGACCTCTTCGTCGCCGAGGCCGACGAAAGCGACCGCAGCTTCCACAAGTACGCCCCCGAGACGGCGATCATCCTCAACGTGGAGCTCGACCACCACGCCAACTACGCGTCGATGGACGAGATCTACGAGTCGTTCGAGACCTTCGTCGGCCGCATCCGCCCCGGCGGCACCCTGGTGATCTCCGCCGACCACGACGGGGCCCGTGAACTGACCGGCCGGGTGCGTGGCCGGGCAGACCTGCGCGTGGTGACGTACGGGGAGCGCGACGACGCCGACGTACGCGTCCTCCGTGTCGTCCCGCACGGCCTCACCAGCCGCGTCGCCGTCGAACTCGACGGCCGTGAGCTGGACTTCACCGTGTCCGTGCCCGGCCGCCACTACGCGCACAACGCCGTCGCCGCGCTGGCGGC
This sequence comes from Streptomycetaceae bacterium MP113-05, assembly GCA_000497405.1. GTDB lineage: Bacteria > Actinomycetota > Actinomycetes > Streptomycetales > Streptomycetaceae > Streptomyces. The sequence goes on from KI547043.1 coordinate 204,714, forward strand.
CGGCGCCGCGCTGGGCGTGCCCGCCGAGGAGCTCGCGGACGCCCTGCGCACGTACACCGGTGTGAACCGGCGGCTGCAGCTGAAGGGCGAGGCGCGCGGCGTGCAGGTCATCGACACCTACGCGCACCACCCCACGGAGATGACCGCCGACCTGGAGGCCATCCGAGGCGGCCTGCCGGAGGACGCCCGCGTGCTGGTGCTCTTCCAGCCGCACCTTTTCAGCCGCACCCAGGAACTCGCGACCGAGATGGGGGAGGCCCTCACCCTGGCAGACGCCGCCGCCGTCCTCGACATCTACCCCGCGCGCGAGGACCCGATCCCGGGCGTGACCAGCGCGCTGATCCTCGACGCCGCCCTCGCCGCCGGCGCGGACGTCCAGCACGCGCCGTTCCGCGAGCACGCCCCGGACCTGCTGGCCGGAATGGCGAAGTCGGGCGATGTCGTTCTCACCATGGGGGCGGGTGACGTCACCGACCTCGGTCCGCTGGTCCTCGCCCGCCTCGCCGACTGACGCCCGCCCACGACCAGGGAGAATCCACTCATGGCCTACGAGATCGACAAGCCGGACGAGCAGTGGCGCGCCGAGCTCTCCCCCGAGGAGTACCGGGTGCTGCGCGAGGCCGGCACTGAGCGTCCGTTCACCGGCGAGTACACCGACACCGAGACCACCGGCGTCTACGGTTGCCGGGCCTGCGGCGCCGAGCTGTTCCGCTCGACGGAGAAGTTCGCGTCGCACTGCGGCTGGCCCTCGTTCTACGACCCGGCGGGCAGCGACGCGGTCGAGCTGATCACCGACAGTTCGATGGGCATGACCCGCACCGAGGTGCGCTGCGTCCGCTGCGGATCCCACCTGGGCCACGTCTTCGAGGGCGAGGGCTACCCGACCCCCACGGACCAGCGCTACTGCATCAACTCCGTCTCCCTCCGCCTGGAGCCCTCCGAGAGCTGACGGGGTGTGACGACGACCGACAGGGCCGTCATGGTTCACGCGGAGGGCGCCCGGCACAGCACTTCGCCGTGCAGGACGGCGAACCAGCCGTCGTCGTGCCCGCCCCACGTCCGCCAGGCGTCGGCGATGCGCCGCAGGTCCTCTTCCGAGGCGTGGCCACCGGCGACGGCCCGGCGCGCATAGCCCGAGGAGACCGTGCGCTCCGACCACATCTCGCTCCACCAGGTCCGTTCGTCCGCGCCGCTGAAGCACCATGCTGAAGCCGTTACCGTCATCTCCTCGAAGCCGGCTTCCCGCGCCCAGGAGTGCAGGCGCCGCCCGGCGTCCGGCTCACCGCCGTTGGCACGGGCCACCCGCCGGTACAGCTCCAGCCACTCCTTCAGCCAGGGCACCTGCGGGTACCAGGTCATCGCCGAGTAGTCCGAGTCCCGCGCCGCCACCACTCCGCCAGGACGGCACACCCTGCGCATGGCGCGCAGCGCGCCCACCGGGTCGCCGACGTGCTGCAGTACCTGATGGGCGTGCACGACATCGAACGAGTCGTCCGGGCACTCCAGCGCGAACACGTCCCCTACGGCGAACTCGACGTTCTGCAGCTCGCGTTCCGCCGCCGTGGTACGTGCCTGCGCGAGTACGTCCGCGGACGGGTCGATCCCCGTCACCCGCCCCTGCGGCCCGACGGCTGCGGCCAGGTCGGCGGTGATGGTCCCCGGCCCGCACCCGACGTCCAGCACCCGCTGCCCGGCATGCAGTTCCGGCAGCAGGTACGCCGCCGAGTTCCGGGCCGTCCGCCAACGGTGCGAACGCAGTACGGAGTCGTGGTGGCCGTGCGTGTACACGGCAGCATCGCGTGGCATGTGCGCAGACTAGAGCGTGGTCCGCATAGTGAACGAATACGTTCCACTATGCGGACCACGGAACCTGCCGGACCCGCCGGGGGCTCAGCCGTGCGGGTCGAAGGGGATACCTCCGGGCTCAGCCTTCGACAGTTCGTGGGCGAACGAAGAGTCCCTGATACCGAGTTGGGCGCTGCCGAAGTCGGCCTGGGTGAGCCGGTCGCGGAAACCGGACGGGTAACCGTCCCAGCCGACGAGCGGTGGATACTGCCACGTGCCCGCGTGGTTCTCCGGCTGCTCGTCGAAGCCGGCGAAGCGGAACGCGTGGGTGGAGATGCCGTCCTTGTGGTAGACGATCCTCGGGTGGGTTCCGTCGGCCTCCCAGGCGACGTCGTCGCGCGAACGGATGTGGTAGTCGCCGTGCGCGGACGCCGAGACGTACTGCGGCTGTCCGCCGTCGGGAACCCACACCACGACGTGTTCCCAGTCGTGCCGGTGCCCGCCGATCCCCGAGCCGGGGAGAGCCTGGTCCTTCTCGAAGTAGAGGGCGTACAGGTGGGCGCACCAGCCGGAGTTGCACTTCGTGCGGGAGTAGGCGTTGGTGTTGTCCAGGTCCCAGGCGTCACGGCAGTGGCCGTTGAGCGCACCGCCCAGGTCCAGGCCCGGGGCGATGACGCCGTTGCTACCGATGGCGGGCGTCGGATAGCAGCCGTCGCCGTCGTAGTCGAGGGCCGGCTGGTAGGACCGGTCCGCCGACGGCGCGCTTCCGGCGAGCGCGGGCGGCGGGGCGGCGAACGCCACGCCCGGGAAGGTCAGGAGCAGTGCGGCGATCGATCCCGCCGAGACCGAGAGTCTCCCGAACCACCTTCGGCGATCCGACTGTGCGTCTCGCATGAGTGTGCCTCCCGCGGCCTCGTCCAGGGGTGTGGTTCCGCAACCGGCCCGTCGGGCCGCCTCCCATGAACACCACATTGACTGCACACGGTCAATAGTCCCCACGCTCGCCGGTCGTCCTGACCCCGGAGAGCCCAGGAGCAGGGCACCCGGCCCGGCGGTCAGCGCTCAGCGCAAAACAGCCGCGGACTCCGGGGGGAGCAGGAGCATGCCGCCCTCGTACTGGGAGGCGGTGCTCCAGGCTGCCAGCAACTCCGGGTGCGCCGGCAGCGGTACGGCCGCCCTCTCGCTCGGGTGGAGGTTGACGGCGATGCTCAGCGGCCCGCTGCTGAGCGCGAGCCAACGGGTGTCCTCGTCGTACGTCACCCGGGCCGCGCCCAGCGAGGTGCGGGCGAGGTCGGAGTGGGCGCGGCGCAGCGCGATCAGGTCCTGGTGCCAGGCCAGCAGCGCGGCGTGCGGGTCGCGTTCCGGCTCCGACCAGTCCAGGCAGGAGTGTTCGCGGGTGTGCGGAGACTGCGGGTCGGGCACGTCGCCCTGCCAGCCGTGTGCGGCGAACTCGGCGCGTCGCCCCTCCTGTACGGCGCGGGCCAGGGCGGGGTCGGTGTGGTCGGTGAAGTACTGCCACGGGGTCCGGGCCCCCCACTCCTCGCCCATGAACAGCATCGGCGTGAAGGGCGAAAGCAGCACCAGCGCTGCCGCGCAGGCCAGGAGGCCGGGGGAGAGGGAGGCGGAGAGGCGGTCGCCGGCAGCCCGGTTGCCGACCTGGTCGTGATTCTGGGCGTAGCCGAGGAAGCGGTGCGTCGGAACCATCGGGTCCAGGGGTGCGCCGTGTCGCCGCCCGCGGAAGGCGGAGTAGCTGCCGTCGTGGAAGAAGGCGCCGGTCAGTGTCTTGGCGAGGGCGGCCATGGGGGCGTGAGCGAAGTCCGCGTAGTAGCCCTGGTCCTCGCCGGTGAGGGCGGTGTGCAGGGTGTGGTGGAAGTCGTCGTTCCACTGGGCGTGGAGACCGTGGCCGTGCGCGGGGCGCGGCACGGTCGTCCGCGGGTCGTTGCGGTCCGACTCGGCGATCAGGAACAGCGGCCGTCCGGTCTCCGCGGCGAGGGCGTCGACGGCCGCCGACAGCTCTTCGAGGAAGTGCAGCGCCCGGTCGTCGGCGAGCGTGTGCACCGCGTCCAGCCGGAGTCCGTCCAGCCGGAAGTCGCGCAGCAGCGCGAGGGCGCTGCCGCCGAAGTAGGCGCGGACCTCGTCGGATCCGGGGCCGTCGAGGTTGACGGCGGCACCCCACGGAGTGCGGTGGTGGTCGGTGAAGTAGGGGCCGAAGGCCGGGAGGTGGTTGCCGGACGGACCGAGGTGGTTGTGCACCACGTCCAGCACCACGCCCAGGCCCACGCCGTGCGCCGCGTCCACGAAGCGGGCCAGGCCGTCCGGTCCGCCGTACGGCTCGTGGACGGCCCAGGGCGCGACGCCGTCGTACCCCCAGCCGTGTGTCCCCGGAAAGGGTGACACGGGCATCAGCTCCACGTGGGTGACGCCGAGACGTGCGAGGTGCGGAAGCCGGCCCGCGGCGGCCTCGAAGGTGCCCTCGGGGGTGACCGTGCCGATGTGCAGTTCGTACAGCACCGCCCCGGTCAGCGGGCGCCCCTGCCAGGGGTGCCGCCACTCGTACGCGCCGGGGTCGACGACCGCGCTGAGCCCTTCGGGCCCGTCCGGCTGCCGTCGGGAGCGCGGGTCGGGCCGCACGGGCCCGCCGTCCAGGGCGAACCCGTACCGGGTGCCCGGCCCCGCCTCGGCGTGCAGCGTCCACCGGCCGGGCCGGGCCTGGTCGCGCTGCATCGGAAGCTCACGGGCTTCCAGCCGGAGCGTCACCCGCTCCGCCACCGGTGCCCACACCTCGAAACGCATGCCCACCATGCTGCGCCAGGCCCGGGTGGACGGCGATCATCGCCGGGCCGGCATCAGGGCCCTTCGCCCGGTTGGCCGGAAGGCCGGGAGGAGGCACCGGTCCGGGAATGATCAGAAGCCGGAAGCGTCCGGTGTCCTGGGGCGGGTGGTGTAGCGACGGGGGCGTCGGCCAGGCCGCCCTGGACCAGCTCCAAGAACTCCTTGTCGGTGAGGCCGAGTTCGCGGGCCTGACTGATGAGGCTGTGTACCGCCTCGGTGAGTCGGGCCTGGTTCGCGGCGCCGGGGTTCGCGGTGATCGCCGCGCCTCGGCCGCGGCGCAGCTCCATGAGTCCCTCGTCACGCAGCCGCTGGTACCCGCGGAGCACCGTGTGCACGTTGACACCCAGCGACTCGGCCACCTCCCGGGCGGGCGGCAGCCGCTCGCCCGGGGTCACCGTGCCGCTTGCAATCGCTCCCCGTACGCAGGCGGCGATCTGCTCGCCCAGCGGCACGGGCGAGCCGGGAAGCACCCGAAACAGCATCGCTAGTCGTGCTCCCCCGCGTGACGGTCCACCAGGCCGTTGAGCAGCGCGGCCGCGGTGGTCGAGTCGTCGACGGTGACCACGTATTCGCGTCCACCCGTCGTACGGACCGACAGTGCCTCTCCCGAACGCAACACCACGCCCCGGCGGTTCGGGCGGATCCGGTAGCCCCAACCACCGAAGTCGCCGAGGGCGTTGACCTGGACGCTGCCGGCGCCGCCGATGGTGCCGAGCGGCAGGGTCAGCCGCGGCCTGGGCAGAACCGTCGAGGTGACCGCGAGTCCGCACCTGTCGACGGTGACCCGGACGCCGGTGAATGCGACGCAGCTCAGGCTGAGGACGAGTAGCGGCAGTCCTGCCCACCAGGAAGCGAACGCCACGGCGAACAGACCGGTGAGCGCGACGGCGCCGGCCACGAACAGCATCGGGCGAAAGACCGTCGTGCGGCTCCAGGCCGCGGCTTCGCCCTCGGCCAGCCGCAGTGAGGGGACCGGTGCCTTGGGCACCGGGCGCGGCCCGGCGCCGACGGTCCACCAGGCCAAGGCGCCGGTGGACACACCCGAGAACAGCAGCACAGCCACGTGCCACATCGGCAACCTGACGTCGGCCGGGTCCTGGACATCCGAGTTGATCAGTACCGTGAGAATCAACGGATACCCGAGCGTAACGGCCGTGCCCACGCCGATCGCCGTGACCAGCCGGGATCCCGAGCTGTCCTGAGCAACCGTGGTCAGCACGGTGAACAGCAGTCCGAGGCCGACGAGAAGGCCACCGGCGAACCACAGTGCGGTGGGGCGGCTCATGAAGCCGTCAGCGTCGCCACCTCCCGAGAAATGGGTGGCGATCTGCCCGGGCAGCCGGTCGTAGTGCGCCACGAAGATCCCCACGTAGGCGGCGGTGGCGATGCCGAACGGCGCAGCGGTCAAGGCGCCCCGGTGGACATTGGTCATCTGGTCCCCCCTCTTCGAATTGTTTGCATTGAAGTAGAACAACTACACCATAGCCGGGCCCCCGCACCTTCGTAAGCCCTCCACCCGAAGCGCCGTCACCCGGCCGCCGGCTGTGCCCTCCCCGCTGGAGCAGACCGTCGCCGTGGCGGAAACCCACGGCGCAGAAGAACAGGTGCGTCCAAGACGGTCCGGACACCACGGCGTGACGCGGGCGGGGGCCGGGAGGAGCGGTGCGGTCCCGGCCCCGCCCGGTTCCCGGTCAGCTCATGCAGAACCGGTGCTGGACCACCGGGTAGCCCGCCCGGGCGAAGTGCGCCGCCATCGGGGTGTTGCCCAGGTCGGTGGCCGCCGCGATCTCCTGCGCGCCCTCGGTGACGAGGTGGTGCGTGCACTCGGCCAGCAGGTCGTAGGCGTAGCCGTTGCCGCGCTGATCCGGGACGACGCCGATGAAGCCGACGACGGGCCCGTTGGGGTTGCGGCCGGGGATCTGCAGTCCGACGGTGTCACCCTGCGGGGTGCCCGCCACCCGCCACCAGTCGCGGGGCGAGGGCATCCAGTGGAAGAACGCCAGCTCGTCGCGGGCGGCTGCGTCGACGCCGTCGGAGTCGACGAGGGCCCGTTCATGGGCGTCGAGCGAGTTGTGCTGGATGCGCCGCAGGATGTCCAGGATCACCTCGTCGTCCGGTTCGGGGCGGAAGACCAGGCGACCCGGTCGTTCAGGGAGGCCGCACGCGGGCGTCCACACGTAGCGGAAGCGCTCGACCAGCGGCCGGTAGCTGGCCTCCCGGGCGGCGTCGATGCGATCCTCGGCGGCGGTGAGAACGGCCGGATCGTCCCGCCACCCGGTCGGCAGCACCAGCTCGAACTCGCGGTGCGGCATGGTGCGGAGCAGTTCGACGCCCGCCTTGCGCTCGCCCGGGGCGAAGTCGAACCAGTCGAGAACGACCGGTTCGTCGTCGTGGGGGCCGCCCCACAGGGCGGCGCGGGCGACGACGGTGCCGTCACGCAGGGCGACCCAGGTCCACTCGGGGCGGTATTCGCCGCCCTCGGCGCGGGTTGCGTAGGGGCGCCCCAGCAGCGGACGGCCGACCAGGCCGGGATCGGGCAGAGAGGTGAAGACGGTGCTCGCCTCGTCCTCGACGAGGGAGCGGATGACCAGACCGGTCATGGGGGTCCTTCCGGAAGGCGTGGTGCGCTCCCGGTCTACAGGTGACAGTCCGCCCGGCGGTGGGGGCGGGAGCGCAAGGTGGTGGTGCGGTACATCGCTCTCGCCTCCCTTCTCCGTCTCACGGGCGTGACCGCAGCGTAGTTCCGGCCCGGAGCCGCCGTCCACGGGTTTTCCGCGCCGTCCCCGCCGGGCCCCGGGCACGGCGGGGACGCTCAGCCTCGTCCTGCCCGGCCGCCGGGCACGAAGCCGAGGTGCTCCGGTGCCGCACCGGTCCTCCGGGCCCGCTTCGCGAGCAGCTCCGGGAGCTGCGGCGGCCACAGCGCCTCACCGGCCACGGCCAGCTCCGCGGGCGTCCACCAGCGCCAGGTGAGGATGCCGTCCTCGCGGTGCGCGGGAACGAGGTCCCCGACGGGCTGCCGGTGTGGTCCTTCGCCGAGGAAAACGTGCTCGTGCTGCCGCACGGGGACGCCGGCACGGGTGTAGTCGTGCTCCCAGGTGCACAGCAGCGGGCCCGGCACCACGTCGGTCCAGCCGGTCTCCTCCCGCAACTCGCGCAGCGCGCCCTCCCTGGGCGTCTCGCCGGGGTCGAGGCCGCCGCCGGGCATCGCCCAGTGCACCCCGACCTCCTCGTTGTCGTAACGGAACAGGAACACTGCGCCTTGCGGGTCGAGTACCGCGATACGGGCCGCCTGCCTGGGAGTTCGCATGACCGGGACCCTATCCGCAGGGGTCTCGCGGAACGCGGGGGATTCTGGACAGGAGTTCACCCGTTCCGGAGAATGACCGCATGACGTCTCTCGAGTTCAGTGCGTACCCGCCGCGGTTGTCCGACGCGGAACGGGAGCGCGCGCTCGAGGTGCTGCGGGAGAGCGCCGCGGACGGACGGGTCTCGCAGGACACGTTCCTGCGCCGTATGGAGGTCGTCCTGCACGCCCAGCGCCACGACGAGCTCGACCTGGTGCTGGGGGATCTGCACCACCGGAGGGCCGGGTCGCGCTGGCTCTACCGCATCGTGGGGAAGGCGTCGGCGTTCCCGGTGCTGCTGCGCCGGGCCTGGCAGCGGGAGCGGCTGCCGGAGCTGCTGCTGCCGGGCCCGGGCCCGTACCCGTTGTCCATCGGGCGGGCGCCGGGCTCGGTGTTGCGGCTGACCCACCACACGGTCTCCCGCGCCCACGCGCAGCTGCGGCACACCGGCTCCGGCTGGAGTCTGCGCGACCTGGGCTCCAGCAACGGCACCTGGGTCAACGGCCGCCGCGTCACCGGCAGCGTCGCCGTGCGCCCCGGCGACCACGTCCAGTTCGGCCAGGCGGGCTTCCGCCTGACGGCGCCGTGAACGCCCCGGCGCCGGAGTCGAGGTCCGCCCACCGTGCGAAGCAGGCTCCGGGCATGTGAGCGCCGGTCCTGGCGAACCTGCTGCTCGGCGTCCTCGCGGTCGCCCCGCTGCGGTGTCCGCCCGTCCACCCTGGCTCGGCGCGGCGGTTCTGCTCCCGTCCCGTACGTGGCCGGTCAGGGTGATCGGCTGGCTCTGAGCGGCCCTGCGGGGGTTCTCAGCCGTTCTCCGGACCGAGGATGAAGCGCTGGATCGCGGTCGCGGCGGCGCCGCGGGCCCAGAGGGAGAAGTCGATGGGCTGGATCTCGTACGACGGGGGTGTCGCGGCCACGTGGCGGTCCGCGCGCATGCCGTCCTCCAGGGCGTCGCGCCCGACCTCGGCGAGGCCGATGCCCTCGCCGGTCAGTACGATCCGGCCGGCCAGGGTGAGGGAGGAGACGATGGTCATCAGCCGTCCCAGCGCGTACGCGGAGGCGGTCACGACGCGGGCGGCGACCGGGTCGCCGTCCTCCGCGAGGCGCAGGCACTCCTCGTAGGGGACCGGCCGCCGCAGCCCGGTGGAGACGGCGGCGACGATGCTCGGTGCGGCCAGCATCGCGGTGGCGCAGCCGCGGTGCCCGTCCGGGCAGTAGGGGCCGTACGGGTCCAGCGGCAGGTGGGCGATCAGCCCGAGGCCGGCGTCCGGGCTGTCGACGATGCGGTCGTGAACGACCAGGCCGTAGCCGACGCTGATGCCGGTGGTGATCACGGCGAACCGGTCATGTCCGCGTGCCGCGCCGAACCAGTGCTCCGCCCGGGTGAGGGCGAGCAGGTCGTTGTCGACGACGGTGGGCAGGCCCAGCGCAGCGGTGAGCAGTGCGCCCAGTGGCACGTCCTCGTGCCAGTGGAGGAACGGCGCGGCGGTGACCGTGGCGTGGTCGGTGACCTGCCCGCCGAGGCTGAGCCCGGCGGCGGTCGGCGCCGGGGCCCGCCCGGCCAGCGCGGCGGCCTCGCGGCGTACGGTTGCCACGACGTCGCCGGGGGAGTGTCCGGTCAGTTCGGCGCGGGCACCGGCGACGATCTGCGCCCGCAGGTCGGTTACGACCAGGTGGGCGTCCTCGTCGGTGACCTTGACGCCCAGGAAGTGGTGGGTGCCCCCCGCGACGTCCAGGGGACGCGTGGGGCGCCCGGTGCCGCCGCGGCTGGGGCCGGCCTCCTCCAGCAGCCCGTTCTCCAGCAGGGGGGCGGTCAACCGGGTGAGGCTGCCGGCCGACAGGCCGATCCGGCGTGCCAGCTCGCTGCGCGGTGTGGGCCCGCGCATCAGGACCGCGAGCATGATGGCCCGTGCCGCGTCGGACAGCGGCGCCCAGGGGGGCGGCGGGATCGTCGTCAACTTCGCTGCCTCCAGGGGTTTCGGGGCCGGTGCCGGACGAGCTCATCCTTCCAGCGGGCGTGCGGGCCGGGGCGTCCCACTCGTCCCTGATCTCTCTTATTTTCGTATCAGAACTTACCGGAGTCCGCGCTGAGCGGAATCACTGTGGCTGACTCGCCCGGCACGGGGTGTTGACTCACTGAAGCTTCTGCGCCAAAACTAACCGCGTCCACGCCCTGCACCCCGAGGACCGACCGATGCGCGACAGCGGAACCGCCGGCGACGGCTCCCCCTCGTACCTCCACCTCCGCTCCGGAGGCGTCAGTCTGGTCCTCGACCACACGGGGGCCGGCCTGCCCCGGGTGCTGCACTGGGGCGCCGATCTCGGACCGCTCTCCGGCGAAGCCCTCGCCGCGCTCGCCCTCGCCGCGCAACCGCAGGTGGTCTCCAGCTCACTGGACGTACGCGTCCCGCTGTCATCGGTCCCCGAACAGTCCGCCGGATGGCTCGGCACCCCCGGTCTCACCGGCCACCGGGACGGCGCGCACTTCTCCACCGCCTTCGCCGTCCGGGACGTCCGCGCGGACACGGACGCCGTGACCGTCGAGGCCGAGGACCGCCGGGCCGCCCTCACCCTCCGCCTCGAGCTGGAGATGAGCGGCTCCGGCCTGATCCGGCAGCGCGCCACCCTCACCGACACCTCCGGCATCGGTTCGGCGCCGTACACGCTCGACGGTCTGCTGCTCGCGCTCCCGGTGCCTTCCCGGGCCACCGAACTACTCGACCTGGCAGGGCGCCACCTGCGCGAACGCAGCCCACAGCGCCACGCGTTCACCCTCGGCACCCACCTGCGGGAGAACCGGCGGGGCCGCACCGGCCTGGACGCGACCCTGGTGCACGTCGCCGGCGAGGCCGGTTTCGGCTTCCGGCACGGCGAGGTGTGGGGCCTGCACACCGCCTTCAGCGGCAACCACCGCTCCCTCGCGGAGCGTACGGCCGCCGGGGTGCGCATGCTCGGCGGCGGCGAGACACTGCTGCCCGGCGAGGTGCGCCTCGGCCCCGGGGCGTCGTACACCACGCCCTGGGTCTACGGTTCCCACGGCCTCGGTCTGGACCGGATGGCCGACCGCTTCCACCGGCACCTGCGGGCACGGCCGCACCACCCCCGCGGCCCCCGCCCGGTCACCCTCAACACCTGGGAGGCCGTCTACTTCCGCCACGACCTCGGCAAGCTCCGTGCGCTCGCCGACGCCGCAGCCGAGGTCGGTGCCGAACGGTTCGTCCTGGACGACGGCTGGTTCCTCGGCCGCCGGGGCGACACCGCGGGCCTCGGCGACTGGTACGTGGACCCCGAGGTGTGGCCGGGGGGCCTGCATCCCCTCGTCGACCACGTCCGCGAACTCGGCCTGGAGTTCGGTTTGTGGGTCGAGCCCGAGATGGTCAACGCGGACTCCGACCTGGCCCGTGCCCACCCGGACTGGATCCTGGCCGCCGGGGACCGGATGCCGCCCGAAGCCCGGCACCAGCAGGTGCTGAACCTCGGCCACCCCGACGCGTACGCGCACATCCTGGCCAGGCTCGACGCGCTGGTCACCGAGTACCGGCTCACCTACCTGAAGTGGGACCACAACCGCGACCTCGTCGAAGCGGGGCACGGCCCCGACTCCCGGGGCGGCGTCCACGCACAGACCCTGGCCGTCTACCGCCTCCTCGACGAACTGCGACGCAGGCACCCGGGGCTGGAGATCGAGTCCTGCTCGTCCGGCGGCGGACGCGCGGACCTCGGCGTGCTGGAGCGCACCGACCGGGTGTGGACCAGCGACTGCATCGACGCCCTCGAACGCCAGGGCATCCAGCGCTGGACCGGCCTGCTGCTGCCCCCGGAACTCCTCGGCGCCCACGTCGGCGGCCCCCGGGCGCACACCACCGGCCGTCGGCACACCCTCGCCTTCCGGGCGGGAACCGCCCTGTTCGGCCACTTCGGCATCGAGTGGGACCTGACGAAGGCGAAGGCCGAGGACCGTGCGGCGCTCGCAGAGTGGGTCACCCTCCACAAGGAGGTCCGTGAACTCCTGCACACCGGCGACGTGGTCCGCGGCGACCACCCCGACCCGGCGCTGTGGGTGCACGGCGTGGTCGCCGAGGACCGCTCGCGCGCCGTTTACGCCCTGGTGCAGACCGGGACCTCCGTCCAGGCGGCCGGTGAACGCGTGACGCTGCCCGGTCTCGACCCGGACACCCGCTACCGGCTTTCGCCCCTCCCGCCGGGCGACCATCCGGAAGGGCCGACGCGCGATCCCCTGCCCTGGTGGCGGGACGGCGTCGAACTGCCCGGAAGGGCACTGGCGAGCGCGGGCGTGCGAGCGCCCACCCTCTACCCCGAACGCCTCGTACTCGTCGAGGCCCGCAGGGTGAACTGAAAGGGAACAGATGATACGCACGAGACTGGCCGCCGCCCTCGCGGCCACCACCCTGCTGGTCAGCGGGTGCGCCGGCGCGGAGGGCGCCGAAGGGGGCACCGTCACACTGGACTTCTTCCAGTTCAAACGGGAGGCCGTCGGCACGTTCGACCGCCTCATAGCCGACTTCGAGAAGCAGCACCCCCGCATCGACGTGGTGCAGCACCACGTGCCCGACGCGGAGACGGCCATCCGCACCCGGCTGGTCAAGGACGACGTCCCCGACGTCATGACCCTCAACGGCAACGGCACCTTCGGTGAACTCGCTTCCGCCGGCGTCTTCCACGACTTCTCCGGCGATCCCGCCGCCGCCCGCGTCAGCCCCGGCGTCCAGCAGGTGCTGAACGACCTGGGCACCGCCGCTCCCGGCGAGAGCAACGGACTCCCCTTCGCGTCCAACGCCAACGGCGTCATCTACAACAAGGACCTGTTCGCGAAGCACGGTGTCGACGTGCCGCGTACCTGGGACCAGCTCGTCGCCGCTGCGAAGACCTTCGAGAAGGCGGACGTCACCCCCTTCTACGGCACGCTCGCCGACGCCTGGACGGCGCTCCCCGCCTTCAACCAGTTCGCGGCCAACGTCCCCCCGGACGACTTCTGGGACGACCGCCGCGCCGGTCGCACCAGCTTCGCCGACGCCTATCCGGAGGCTGCCGGGAAGCTCGCCGAGGTCTACCGGCACACCCAGGAAACCCGGTTCGCCCGCAACTACGCGGCCGGGAACAAGGCGTTCGCCGACGGCGAGGCGGCCATGCTCATCCAGGGCAGCTACGCACTGCCCGCCATCCGCGCCAACGAGCCGGCCTTCGAGATGAGCACCTTCCCGCTGCCCACCGGGGACGACCCGGAACGCAACCGCCTGGTCTCCGGCGTCGACGTCGCCCTCACCATGGGCCGGGACTGCGAACACCCCGAGGAAGTGCTGGAGTTCATCGACTTCCTGATGACGGAGGAAGCGGTCACCGGCTACGCCGAGGAACAGAGCGCCGTTCCCACGCTCAAGGGCACCGACCCCGCCGATCCGGCGCTCGCCGAGTTGCGGCCGTACTTCGCGCAGGACCGCGTCACCGGCTACCCCGACCACCAGATCCCCCTCGCTGCCGGCCTGGAACCGCTGCTCCAGCAGTTCCTCCTCGACCACCGCGCCGAAGCCTTCCTGGACTCCCTCGACGAAGCCTACGACCGCGTCCTCGCCCGTACGTCCTGACGGCCCGACCCGGAAAGGAGGAAGAATGTCCGTACTCACCGATCAGCCGGCCGCTCCCGAGGCTGCCGCGCAGTCCGCCCCCGCACCGGTGCGGCGCCGCCGCCGCACCGACTCCGCGTACTACTGGATGGTCCTGCCCGCGCTGGCGCTGTTCCTGCTGCTGCACACCACGCCCGTGCTGCGCGGCATCTACTACAGCTTCACCGACTACGCGGGCTACGGCTCCTACGAGTTCGTCGGCTTCACAAACTACCTCAACCTGTTCGAGGACGCGCGGATCGCCGACAGCTATCTGTTCACGTTCCAGTTCGCCGCCGTCGCGACCATCCTGACCAACATGGCGGCCCTCGCCGTGGCCCTCGGGCTCAACGCCCGCATCAAGCTCCGGGCCACGCTGCGCGGCGTCTTCTTCACACCCAACGTGCTGTCGATCCTCATCGTCGGCTACGTCTTCAACTACCTCTTCACCTACTCGTTGCCCTACGTCGGCGAAAGCCTCGGCATCGACGCGCTCAGCACCAGCATCCTCGCCGACCCCGACCTGGCCTGGGTGGGCGTGGTGATCCTCGCCGTGTGGCAGGCGGCGGCGTTCAACATCATCATCTACCTGGCCGGCCTGCAGACCGTCCCGGAGGACCTCTACGAGGCGGCCACGCTCGACGGCGCCGGGCCCTGGCAGCGCTTCCGCTCCGTCACCCTTCCGCTCATAGCCCCCTTCGTCACCATCAACACCGTGCTGTCGCTCCGCAACTTCCTCCAGGTCTTCGACCACATCCAGGCGCTCACCGCCGGCGGACCGGGCAGCGCCACCACATCCGTGTCGTACCTGATCTTCAAGGGCGGATTCAAGGGCGGCGAATACGCCTACCAGACCGCCAACGCGGTGCTGTTCTTCGTCGTCATCGTCGTGATCTCCGTCTTCTAGATGCGTCTGCTGCAGCGCCGCGAGGTGAACCTGTGATGTCGTCCTCCACCACCACGCCGATACCCGAGGGGAAGCAGTCCCTCCGCGGGAAGAAGGTGCGGCCACGCGTCAGCTGGTGGCTGACCGGCGTCATGGCGGCGCTCTCGCTGACGGTGCTCGTGCCGCTGTACTTCACCGTCGTCACCGCACTGAAGACCACCGACCAGCTGGGCGGCTCCGGTTTCGCCCTGCCGGACGCCGTGCGCTGGGCCAACTTCGCCGACGCCTGGACGCTCACCCACTTTCCCGGCGCCCTGCTCAACAGCGCCCTGATCACGGCCGGCGCGGTCGCCGTCACCCTGCTCACCAACTCGCTGGTGGCGTACGCCGTCGCGCGCAACATGCACCGCAAGCTGTTCCGCGGGCTCTACTACTACTTCGTCTCCGCGCTGTTCGTGCCGTTCCCGATCATCATGCTGCCGGTCGTCAAGCAGACCTCGCTGCTGGGCCTCGACAACCAGGCCGGCCTGGCTCTCCTGTACGTCGTCTACGGCCTCGCGCTCAACATCTTCCTCTACGTCGGCTACCTGCGCTCCGTTCCGCGCGAGCTGGAGGAGGCGGCCCGCACCGACGGCGCAGGAACCTGGACGGTCTTCTGGCGCATCATCTTCCCCCTGCTGAAGCCCATGAACGCCACCGTCGGCATCCTCACCTGCCTGTGGGCGTGGAACGACTTCCTGCTCCCGCTCGTCGTCCTCTCCGACCCGGCGGAACAGACCCTGCCGCTCGCACAGTTCGTCTTCCAGAACCAGTTCAACACCAACTACCCGGTGGCCTTCGCCTCCTACCTGATGGCGATGGCCCCCGTCCTGCTCGTGTACGTCTTCGCCCAGCGCTGGGTGATCTCCGGAGTCATGCGAGGTTCCGCCAAGTGACCCTGCCCACCTCCCCGTCCGCAACCCCGCACCCCGCCGCACCGGCGGCCGGCGAAGAAGCCTGGTGGAAGTCGGCCGTCGTCTACCAGATCTACCCGCGCAGCTTCGCCGACAGTGACGGCGACGGTGTCGGCGACCTGCGCGGCATCCTCGGCCGGCTCGACCACCTGCACGATCTCGGCGTCGACGTGCT
The DNA here is from genome assembly GCA_000497405.1 of Streptomycetaceae bacterium MP113-05. Lineage (GTDB taxonomy): Bacteria > Actinomycetota > Actinomycetes > Streptomycetales > Streptomycetaceae > Streptomyces. The sequence goes on from KI547043.1 coordinate 220,310, forward strand.
GTGGCTGTCGCCCGTCTACCCCTCCCCGCAGGACGACAACGGCTACGACGTCGCCGACTACCAGGACATCGAGCCCGTCTTCGGCACGCTGTCCGACTTCGACGAGCTGCTGGCAGCCGTGCACGCCCGCGGCATGCGGCTGGTCATGGACCTCGTCGTCAACCACACCTCGGACGAACACCCGTGGTTCGCCGCCTCGCGCGGCGACGGCCCCGGCGGGCCGAAACGCGACTGGTACGTGTGGCGTCCCGCACGAGACGGCATGGAGGCGGGCACTCCCGGCGCCGAGCCCAACAACTGGGGATCGGCGTTCTCCGGCCCCGCCTGGACGTACGACGGGGTGAGCGGCGCCTACTACCTGCACCTGTTCTCACCCAAGCAGCCCGACCTCGACTGGGAGAACCCGGAGGTCCGGCAGGCCGTGTACGCCATGATGCGCTGGTGGCTCGACCGGGGCGTCGACGGCTTCCGGATGGACGTCATCAACCTCGTCTCCAAACAGCCCGGACTCCCCGACGGTCCGGTAGCGGACGGCGCCCCCTACGCGGGCGGCCTCGCCGCGTGCATGGGCGGCCCCCGGCTGGACGAGTACCTGGAGGAGATGCACCGTGAGGTCTTCGCCGGCCGGCCGCAGCGCACCCTCACCGTGGGGGAGATGCCCGGCGTCACGGTCGAGCAGGCCCGCCGCCACACCGACCCCGGGCGGCGTCAGCTCGACATGGTGTTCCAGTTCGAGCACATGGACCTCGACCAGGACGGCGACAAGTACGCGCCGAAGCCGCTGCGGCTCACGGACCTCAAGGCGTCACTGGGCCGCTGGCAGGCCGGCCTGAACGACGTCGGCTGGAACAGCCTCTACTGGTGCAACCACGACCAGCCCCGCGTGGTGTCCCGGTTCGGCGACACGAACGACGAGCAGTCGCGGGTCCGTTCCGCGACCATGCTGGCCACCGTCCTGCACCTGCACCACGGCACGCCCTACGTCTACCAGGGTGAGGAACTGGGCATGACGAACGCGCCGTTCACCCGGATCGAGGACTACCGCGACGTGGAGGCCCGCAACCACTACGCGCACGCCGTCGCCGCCGGGGCCGACCCGCAGGCCGTGCTGGCCGGCCTCGCGGCGATGGGCCGCGACCACGCGCGCACCCCCATGCAGTGGACCGCCGGACCGGGCGCCGGCTTCAGCACCGGTGAACCGTGGATCGCAATCAACCCGGACCACGTGCGGGTCAACGCGGAGGCGGCGGTAGCCGACGAGGCGTCCGTCTACCACCACTACCGTCGTCTGATCGCCCTCCGGCACGACGAACCGGCCGTGGTGCGAGGCCGCTTCGAGATGCTGCTGCCGGACGACGAACGGGTGTACGCGTTCCTTCGGCGCGATGCCGCCGGCGGGGTGGAGCTCCTGGTGCTGGGCAACTTCACGGGTGAGCCGGCGGAGGTGCCGCTCCCCGCGGGCTGGGGCGGGTCCGAGCTGGTGCTCGGCAATCTTCCCGAGCCGGCCCCCCTCGGTGCGACGGTCACTCTCGCGCCGTGGGAGGCCCGCGTCCACCGC
>KI547043.1:225122-226491 GCA_000497405.1 Streptomycetaceae bacterium MP113-05
GACGGCGGCTGCGCCGTGCGTCCTCCACCGCCGGGCAGGCTGCGACTGCCGCCTGCCCGGCGATGTCGCGTCGTTCGCCCGGAGGGCAGGCGCCGCAGCGCAGGCGGGACAGCGCAGGCGGGACGCTCCGGAAAGGACCTAAGCCTGCCGCATCAGGGCCACCGGCGACGCCGACATCAGGTCCGTGAGGGGGACCGTGCCCTCGAAAGACCGCTCCGACAGCTCGTCGCGCCACACCCCGGGCGGCAGTCCCAACGAGGTGTCGCCCCATCCGCCTCCCTTCGCCAGGCGGAGTGAGAGCCGGGTGGCGACCGCCACCACCTCGCCCGTCCGCACGAACGCGAGGCAGTGCCCCGCGGCCCGGCCCCGCGCCCGCAGCGGCTCGTAGGACGAACCGGTGAGGAACCACTCCGGCCGCTCCCGCCGCAACCGCAGCGCCGCGGCCGTCAGCCGCAGCTTGTGCTCGTCGGCCCCGTCGTCCCCCACGACGACCGGTACCCGGCGGTTGTCCGGATCGACCAACGACGCGCGCCGCCGCTCGCCGCCCCAGTACACCTCGGGTACGCCGGGCATGAGCAACTGCACCAGAGTCATCCCCAACGAGGTCGCACGTACGTGCGGTGCCAGTTCCGCTGCCAGATCGTCCATCACCGCCCACGGTGCCCCGCACACCGCGCCGGCGACGAACCGTCCCAGCGCCGCCTCGTAGTCGGCGTCCGGCTCGGTCCACGTCGTGTGCAGGCCGGCTTCCCGCGCCGACTTGGTCACCGCCTCCGTCAGCCGTTCCGCGTCGGGCACGCCCAGCCCGTACGCGGTCTGCCAGGCCGTCCACTCGGCGTGCGCGTCCGGCGGACGGTGCCCGTCGTCAGGGAGGGCCGCGGACCTCTCGCGCGCCGTCCGCAGGGCGACCCGCCAGCGCTGCGGGCACTCGCTCAGCACGGCCAGCGCCGCCCGCACGTCGGCACTGCGCTTGGTGTCGTGGGTGGACAGGACAGTGCCGCCCTCCGGCCAGTCCCGCTGCATCCGCACGCAGTGGGCGTGGAACTCCTCCGGCGGTACGGCCGGCCCGGCCGGGTCGCCGCCGACCTCTGCGGCGGACGACAGCGGCGTGAACCGGTAGCAGGCGGTGTCCTCCACCGCCTTCGCCCGCAGGGCCGAGGCGACCTGCGCGAAGCGCGCCGCGAAGTCCCGCTGGTCCGGGCCGGTGCCGATCCGGCCCAGGGCGAGGTCACGCACCACCTCCACCGCGTCGCCCTCCCCGGCGACGGTGAACGCCCCGCGCGCGCCCTCCGCCGCCACGTCCACCCGCTTCGCGTCCACGTCCCGGGCGGGCGTACCCGGGACGACGTACGGCCGGTACACCGGCAGC
>KI547043.1:226501-237464 GCA_000497405.1 Streptomycetaceae bacterium MP113-05
ACGAGTACCTCGCGCACCGCTCGGCGCAGGGCCCACGGGGCGTGGTCGCGCCAGCGCAGGTCCGGCGAGTCGGTGCAGAAGCGGGCGGCGACCCGGGTGAGCCGGTCGACCTCGGTGGCGAGGCCGCCCCCGGCCGTCTCGTGCGCGGCCCGCCGGACCGTGTCCGCCCAGGCGCCGCCCAGACCGTCGGCGGCGCCGGTCGTCTCCCGGTAGGCGGAGACCAGCTCGGCATACCCCTCCGGGTCGGTGAACACGCCGTCGATCCGGTGCAGCGCGTCGTACCCGGTGGTGCCGGCCACCGGCCAAGTGTCCGGCAGCGCCTCCTCGCGCGCGAGGATCTTCTCCACCACGGTCCAGCGCCCGCCGGTCGCCTCCGCCAGCCGCCGCAGGTACGTCTCCGGGTCGGCGAGCCCGTCCGGGTGGTCCACCCGGAGGCCGTCGACCACGCCCCCGCGCAGCAGCCGCAGCACGGTGGCGTGCGTCGCGGCGAACACCTCCGGTTCCTCGACCCGCACGCCGATCAGTCCGGAAACGGTGAAGAAGCGGCGGTAGTTCAGCTCCGTGCGGGCCAGGCGCCACCAGGCGAGCCGGTAGTGCTGGGCGTCCAGCAGCTCCGGCAGCGGGAGTCCGGCGGTGCCCGAGCGGAGCGGGAGCACGTGCGGACCACAGCGCAGAGTGTCGTCGCCGGGCGTCCGGAGCTCCTCCGCCGCCCGGTGCAGGGGTGTGCCGAGCACCGGCAGCAGTATGCGTCCGCCGCCCGCCTCCCACTCCACGTCGAACCAGCGTGCGTACGGCGAGGTCGGGCCGTCCCGCAACGTCTCCCACAGCGGGCGGTTCAACCGGAGGTCGTCCGGGACGGCCATGTGGTTCGGCACGATGTCCAGGACGAGACCGAGACCGTGTGTGCGGGCCGCCGTGGAGAGGCTGCGCAGCCCGGCCTCGCCGCCCAGGTCCTCGCGGACGGTGGTGTGGTCGGTGACGTCGTAACCGTGCTCCGAGCCCGGGACTGCGGTCAGCACGGGGGACAGGTGCAGGTGCGACACGCCGAGCCGGGCCAGGCGGGGGACGGCCTCCTCGGCGGCGGCGAAGGGGAAGGCCGGCTGGAGCTGGAGCCGGTAGGTGGCGGTCGGCGTCATACGGTCGTCGTACCCCGACGAGGGAGAGCCGAATGTCCACCGGTCGGGCGGTGCCGCCGGTCACGACGGCGTGCCGCGGTGGCGGAACGGCGACGAGGCGCGGCGCCTATGCCGGACGCTGGAGCACCACCAGGCTGCGGTCGGTGAGGTGCAGGCGGTCCCCGGCCTGCACCTTACGGGTCTCCTCGGGCGTCCCGTCCTCCTCGGCGGTGTCCACGACGACTTCCCACTGCCGTCCGTGGCTCACCGGCACGACGAAGTCCCGCGCCGTGTCCTGCGCGTTGAACAGCAGCAGGAAGGAGTCGTCCAGGACGCGCTCTCCGCGCGCTCCGGGCTCGGAGATCGCGTTGCCGTTCAGGAACACCGTCAGCGTCTTCGCCTGCGCCTCCTGCCAGTCGCGCTGCGCCATCTCGCGGCCCTCGGGGGTGAACCAGGAGATGTCGGAGAGTTCGTCGTGGGTGCCCTCGACCGGGCGGCCGTGGAAGAAGCGCCGGCGCCTCAGGACCGGGTGGTCGCGGCGCAGCCACACCATCGTGCGGACGAAGCCGCACAGTTCGTGCGCCGCCCGGTCACCGCCCTTGGCCGGCCAGTGCACCCAGGACAGCTCGCCGTCCTGGCAGTACGCGTTGTTGTTGCCGTGCTGGGTGCGGGCGAACTCGTCGCCGTGGCTGAGCATCGGCACGCCCTGGGAGAGCATCAGCGTGGCGGCGAAGTTGCGCATCTGCCGCCGCCGCAGCCGCAGCACGTTCCGGTCGTCCGTGGCGCCCTCGGCCCCGCAGTTCCAGGACCGGTTGTGGCTCTCGCCGTCCTGGTTGTTCTCGCTGTTGGCGTCGTTGTGCTTGCCGTCGTAGGACACCAGGTCGTGCAGCGTGAAGCCGTCGTGGCAGGTGACGAAGTTGATCGAGGCCAGCGGCCGGCGCCCGTCGTCCTGGTACAGGTCGGAGGAACCGGTCAGCCGGGAGGCGAACTCGGCGAGCGTGCGCGGCTCACCGCGCCACATGTCGCGCACGGTGTCCCGGTACCGACCGTTCCACTCCGTCCACAGCGGCGGGAAGTTCCCCACCTGGTAGCCGCCCTCGCCGACGTCCCACGGTTCGGCGATCAGCTTCACCTGGCTGACCACCGGGTCCTGATGCACCAGGTCGAAGAACGACGACAGCCGGTCCACCTCGTGGAACTGGCGGGCGAGGGTGGCTGCCAGGTCGAAGCGGAAACCGTCCACGTGCATCTCGGTCACCCAGTACCGCAGCGAGTCCATGATCAGCTGGAGCACGTGCGGGCTGCGCATGAGCAGCGAGTTCCCGGTGCCGGTGGTGTCCGTGTAGTACCGGGGGTCCTCGGCCAGCCGGTAGTACGAGGCGTTGTCGAGGCCGCGGAAGGACAGCGTGGGCCCCAGGTGGTTGCCCTCGGCGGTGTGGTTGTAGACCACGTCGAGGATCACCTCGATGCCGGCCTCGTGCAGGGCGCGCACCGCCTGCTTGAACTCGAGCACCTGCTGTCCGCGGTCGCCCCAGGAGGCGTACGCGTTGTGCGGGGCGAAGTAGCCGATGGTGTTGTAGCCCCAGTAGTTCGACAGCCCGGCGTCCGCCAGCCGGTGGTCGGTGACGAACTGGTGCACCGGCATCAGTTCCAGGGCCGTCACGCCGAGCTTGGTGAGGTGCCCGATCACCGCCGGGTGGGCCAGCGCGGCGTAGGTGCCCCGCAGGTCGTCCGGGAGGTCCGGGTGCAGCATCGTCAGGCCCTTCACGTGGGCCTCGTAGAGCACCGTGTGGTGGTACTCCGTACGGGGGAGCCGGTCGTCGCCCCAGTCGAAGTAGGGGTTCACCACCACGGAGGTCATGGTGTGCGGCGCCGAGTCCAGGTCGTTACGCCTTTCGGGTGATCCGAAGGGGTACCCGTAGACGGCTTCGTTCCAGTCGACCCGGCCGCTGACCGCCTTGGCGTAGGGGTCGAGCAGCAGCTTGGCGCTGTTGCACCGGTGGCCGCGCTCCGGCGCGTACGGGCCGTGCGCGCGGAAGCCGTACCGCTGCCCCGGCATCACACCGGGGAGGTAGGCGTGCCGTACGAAGGCGTCCGATTCCCGCAGCTCGACGGCGGTCTCCGAGCCGTCGTCGTGCAGCAGGCACAGCTCCACCCGCTCCGCCGCCTCGGAGAACACCGCGAAATTCGTTCCCGCGCCGTCGTAGGTGGCGCCGAGGGGGTACGCCTGTCCCGGCCAGACCTGCATGCGCCTCTTCCCTTCCCGGCCGTGTCGTCGCGCGGCGGACGCCGCGTCGGATGTTGCCGCCCGCAGCATCCTCGCGCAGGAAAGCCTCTCCTGACGGCCCCGGGCGCTATCTTCGCCCGTACGGTCGTACGCGGCAGGGAAGTTGATAGGTGAACCGGGTGCACCTCGCCCCGGCGCCACAGTAGTCTTCCTTGATCGAACCACAGGGGTCGGGAAGGCGGTGTGCAGGTGGGGTCGGGAGGGCTTGAGCTCCCCCCGGGTGAGAGCGGTCCGGTCGGTGAGGACAGCGACGTGCCCTCCGGCGGGGTGTCGCTGGCGAGGCCCATGGAGATCGGCGCCGACCTGGACTGGGGAGAGGACGCCTGGGCCGAGGTCCGGCAGCGCGCTCAGCGTGCGGGTCGCGCGTACATCTGGCTCAACCTGGTCGAACAACGGCTGCGGGCCGTCGTCGCGGCGGTGCTCCGCCCGGTGTACGAACCGGTGCACGGCGACGAGTGGGTGATCGCGGCGGCGGGTCCGGCCGGTCAGGAGTGGGTGCAGCGTGCGGTGGCGGTCCGCGAGGTCAGCCGACGCAAGGGCTATCTGCTGGACCCGGCCGACGACACCATCCTGTCCTTCCTCACCCTGCCGCAGCTGCGTGAGCTCATGGTGCAGCACTGGCCCTGCTTCGAGCCCTATTTCGACGACCGCCGCGAGGTCGAGCTCGCCCTGGACGAGCTGGAGGTGGCGCGCAGCGCCGTCGCCCGGAACCGGGCGCTGTCGGAGACGGTGCTCGCGCAGGCCGAACGCATGTCGGCGCGCTTGCTGGACCTGCTCGGCACCTCGCGCGGCGCCCCGCCGTCCTCCGGCCGGCTGCCGGTGGACGCAGTCGAGGACCTGGTGGGTGACCGGTTCGCGGATGTGGTGGGGGTGCACCCGGACCGGGTGCGTCTCCAGCGCAAGCTCCCGGCGGAGGACCTCTTCGGGGGCGCCCGCCGGCTGGACGCCATCGGTATAGGGCTCAACCTGCTCGTGCAGAACTACAGCGGGCGCCGACTGGTCCGGCTGGCCGAGTCCGGCTGCCGGGTCCGGCTGCTCTTCCTGAATCCGGCCAGCAGCGCCGTGCGCCGCCGCGAGCGGGAGCTGGGGCTGAAGAAGGGCGAGCTGAGCCGCACGGTGGAGATGAACATCCTGCACATGCGGCGGGTCAGGTCCCGGCTCCGCGACCCGGCGGCGTTCGAGATCCACGTCTTCGACGAGACCCCCCGCTTCACCGCCTACCTAGTGGACGGCGACGGCCCGGACGGCCTCGCCGTCGTCCAGTCCTACCTGCGCCGGGTCCGCGGCATGGAGGCGCCGGTGCTGGTGCTGCGCGGCGGGGGCCGCGACCTCGTCCAGGGCGGCACCGTCCGCGCGGACACCGACGTCGGCGAACACGGGCTCTTCGGCACCTACCGCGAGGAGTTCGAGTCGGCCTGGACCGACTCCCGCCCGGTGTCCTGACGCTGAACCTGATCCGCCCTTCCCGCGCCACGGATGTCGCACACGTGGCTTCGATTTTCAGCATGATCTAGCGCCAAGGCCGTGAAGTTTGCGGTTGGGGCGCGTCGTCAAGGGCCTGCAGCTGTGACGATGTTGATGCTGGTGGTGGCCTTGTAGCTGGCCCGGTCGATGCGGGGGCCGCGGGCTTGGTACTTGGAGATGGCGCGTTTGACGATGCGGGGGCTGACGCGTAGCCGCCGCTGGGGCAGCAGGTCGGCCAGGACGTGCCGGCCGATGGTGCCAACGAGATCGATGACGGTGTCGGCGATGACGCCCGCGGCCTGGATGACCTGGTCGCGGGCGGTCTGCCACGCGATGCTGAAGCTGGCGCGGTCGTGACCAGTGCCGCATAGGGTGCTGGTGGCGTCCGTCATGGCGGTCCGTAGCAGTTGGTAGACGATCAGCAGGGCGTAGATCTCCTGGTCGATGCCTTCGGGAGTGCGGGCCCGCAGGACCCGGCCGCCCAGGATGGTCGACTTCAGTTCCAGGTAGGCCGTTTCGATCTCCCAGCGCTGGTGATACAGCGTGGTCAGTTCGGCCGCCGGGTGACGGTGGTGGTCGAGCAGAGTGGTGGCCAGCCGGTAGAGGCCGGTGTGTTTCCCGGCGGGGGTGGTGACGGTGATCTCGCAGTCGATGACGCGGACCCGCAGGCCGCCCAGCGCCGAGAGATAGGAGCCGTCCCGGTAGCGGGCCAGGACGGGCAGGCGGCGGCCGTTCTTGAGCCGGACCAGGACCTCGGCTCCGGTGGCCGCGATGCCGGACACGAGGTTTTGAGCGCCGAAGTTGCGGTCGGCCAGCAGGATCATCCCGGGCCGCAGGCTGGGCAGCAGACGCGGGGCGTAGGTGGTCTCGCCTGAGGTGGCGGGGCCGAACACCGCGTCGATGACGGTGCGGGTGCCGCAGGCGACCAGGGCGAGCAGACGGACCTGCGGGTATCCGGTCCCGCCGTGGTTGCCGGCCTGCTTGGTGAACCGGGTCATGACGGCGGGGGTGTCGGGGACCGTCAGGATGGTGCCGTCCAGCGCGGCCACCAGCAGACCGTGCCAGCGGACCCCCTGCCCGTGCCCGGTCGCGGCCGGGCCCCGCAGCAGGTCGAACAGCCACCGCAGCGGCTTGCCGCCGACACGGCGGCGGGCCTGAGCCAGCGCACTCGCCGACGGCGATACCACCGGCAGACCGGCCAGCGCCCCGGTGAGCTTGCGCCACACACCGAGGTAGCCCGTCTCCGGGAACAAGCACCCGGCCAGGACCAGGTACACCACGACCCGGGATGGCAGATCCCGCAGCCGCGACTGCACGGCCCTGGTCGCACTCAACGCCGCATCAACCATCTCGAACGGCACCAGCTGAGTGAGTTCACCGAGATGACCGGGCGCAAACCGGCCTCCGGCCACCGTGACGGTACGCGTGATGGCACACTGTTCGGACAGCGGAGCCTCCGGATTTCGTGAACGGCTTATCTTCGTCGACTGCCAGTTCTACCGGGGCTCCGCTCCTCATGTCCGACGAAACCGCACATCAAGGCCCCTGGACAACCCCACCCGAGCCATAACTTCACGGCCTTGGATCTAGCGCGGAACCCCGGGCGTTCACGTCCGGGAGGAAGCGCTTCTCAAGATAGGGGTGACCTGCACGGGTGCACGGGTCCGCACTGTTGGTCTCAGCCGGGACGCTTCTGGTTCTCGATGTACTCCTTGATGATCGCCAGCGGTGCGCCGCCGCAGGATGCGGCGAAGTAGGACGGGGACCAGAAGTGGTCGCCCCACAGGTACTTGCGGATGTGGCGGGGGTACTCCTGGCGGAGCCTGCGGGCTGAGACGCCCTTGAGGGAGCCGACCAGCCGGGAGATGGCGACCTTGGGTGGGTAGTGCACGAGTAGGTGGACGTGATCGCGCTCGCCGTTGAACTCCACCAGCTCGGTTTCGAAGTCGGCGCACACGGCCCGCATGATCTCTTCGCAGCGCGCAAGGATCTCGTCGGTGAACGGGCCGTGCCGGTACTTGGGCGTGAAGACCAAGTGGGCATGGAGGGTATAGACGACCGTGCGGCCCCTACGGATGTTGGGGTTTGGCTCCCAGCGTGGTGACATAGATCAACTGTAGTACGATGCCCGGCATGAAGATCGTGACGCAGGTGAAGCTGATACCGGAGGCCGACCAGGCCGCCGCGCTGTCGGCGACCCTGCGCACGGTCAACGACCTGGCGTGCTGGGTCTCCGAGGTGGCGTTCGCCCATGGTGTGCCGCGTGAGTACGAGCTGCGCAAGTACACGTACCCGCGCCTCAAGGCCGAAGGGCTCGGGGCGCAGGCGGCGCAACACGTGATCAAGAAGGTGCGCGATGCGTACACGACGTTGCACGCCAACATCCGCGCCGGAAACCTCGGCAAGTCGAAGTCGAAGCGCCGGGTCAAGGCTGGGTCGAGGCCGATCACGTTCCGTTCCGAGGCCGCGCAGCCATATGACGACCGGTGCTTGAGCTGGCAGTACGACGCACAGACCGTGTCCATCTGGACAACTGCCGGGCGCCTCAAGAGCGTCCGCTTCGTCTGTTCCGCCGACGCGCTCAAGACGCTCCGTGAGTACCGCAAGGGCGAGGCAGATCTGATCGAGTGTGACGGGGTCTTCTACCTGATCGCCACCTGCGAGGTCCCCGAGGCCGAGACGTACGAGCCGGACTGCTTCATCGGCGTGGACCTCGGCATCGTCAACATCGCCACCACGTCCACCGCCTACCAGGCCGCCGGGCGCGGTCTCAGCCGCTACCGCAAGCGTCAGGTTGCCCTGCGGGCCAAGCTCCAGAAGAAGTGCACCAAGTCCGCCAAGCGCCGGTTAAAGGAGCGCTCCCGCCGTGAGGCGCGGCACGTCAAGAACACCAACCACATCATCGCCAAGACGATCGTGACCGAGGCTGAACGCACCTCGGCCGGGATCTCCCTGGAAGAACTCAAGGGAATCCGGCAGAGGGTACGGCTTCGCAAGCCCCAACGGGTCGCACTCCACTCCTGGGCCTTTGCCCAGCTCGGAGACTTCATCGTCTACAAGGCCAAGCGGGCAGGCGTGCCCCTGGTCTTCGTTGATCCCGCGTACACGTCGCAGACGTGCGCCGAGTGCGGCCACGTCGACAAGCGCAACCGTGTCGACCAGGGGCTTTTCATCTGCAGGGGGTGCGGGGTCGTTGCCCACGCCGACCGGAATGCTTCCCACAACATCGCCACCCGTGGCGAGACCGTGTGGAATGCGGGGCGTGAGTCACGCGTCCCTGCCACCCCATAGGGGTGTCTGGACGGAGGAGTCAACCCAGCAGCCAGTTGGGCGCTACCTCCAAGCCCGGCCCTTTAGGGCCGGGTCAAGTTGACGACCTCTCGACGAGTACCAGAACGGCGTGTTCCCCGTCGGCGGCCGTCTGCGGACGCTCCTCGTAGCGGGCGCCGGTCTCCGGGCACTCCCAGAGCGCATCGTCGCCGCCCTCCACATGCCTCAGCCGTACTCCGGCCCGTCCCACCCAGCCGATGCGCTGTGCGGGGACCCCGGCCACCAGCGCGAAGTCGGGGACGTCCCGCGTCACCACCGCCCCCGCCGCGACCATCGCCCAGCGGCCCACGCGAAGAGGGGCCACGCACACGGAGCGAGCCCCCAGCGAGGCACCCTCGGCGACGGTGACGCCGACTTCCTCCCAGTCGCCTCCGCGCTTCAGCCGGCCTTCGGTGTCGACGGAACGAGGGTTGTGGTCGTTGGTCAGCACCACGGCGGGACCGACGAAGACGCCGTCGCCGAGTGCGGCCGGTTCGTAGACGAGAGCCAGGTTCTGCAGTTTGACGTTGTCGCCGATGCGCACGCCGGCTCCGACGTAGGCGCCCCGGCCCACGATGCAGGCCTCACCGAGCCGGGCTTCCTCCCGGATCTGTGCGAGTTCCCAGACGGTGGTGCCGTCGCCCAGCGTCGCCGTGTCCGCAACCTGCGCGGTGGGCATGATCTTGTAACTCACGGTGGGAACCCTTCCAGCGGTACGGCGAGCACGCCGAGCCTTATTGATCGGACCCGAAGGGGGACCGTTCAGGTGGGACGCCGACGCCGACGCCGACGCCGACGCGGACGGCGTCGCGCGGAAGGCCGGGGCGGGCGGCGGAAGGACTGTGCCGTGACGGAGTACCACCGGCCGGGCGGGGCGGGCGCGTCCCTGCCGGGAAGAAGGAGATCGTCTCGGTAGTCTCGGCCCGGTGCGTGCAGCCCGTGCAGACCGACCCCTCAGCCGGCCCGGAGAGGCGGCGCGCGACCCGTACTTCGACAATGCCAAGTACCTGGCGATCGTGCTGGTGGCCTGTGCTCACTTCTGGGAGCCGTACCGGGGGGACAGCCGTACGGCGCTCGCGCTCTACATGTTCGTCTACGCCTTCCACATGCCGGCGTTCGTCGTCGTCTCCGGGTACTTCTCCAAGGGGTTCACGCTCGGCCCGCGCCGGGTGCGGCGCTTGGTAGCCGGCCTCCTCGTCCCGTACCTGACGTTCGAGGTCGCCTACACGCTCTTCCGGCGGTGGGCGGGGCGGGCGCCCCCGGCCAGCGCCAGGCACAGACCGGAGGCAGCCGCCGGACGGATCGTCCCGCTGTCCCGTACGAACTGCTGGTTGCCGCCACCGTGGCAGTTCCACAGCACCAGTTCCGCACCGGCCTCGTACGACCCGTCCGGCACGTCGAGGCACCGGTCGTGCGTCAGCTCCGGATGGAGCTGACGGGTGGCCGGGTCCAGCCACCAGCCCTGGTTGCGTTCCCCGTTGCAGGCCCAGCCGCCGACTGCGGTGCCGTTGCGGCTGCTCGCGCCCTCCGCGTCCAGACAGCTGCCGGTCGCCTCGTTCTGCAGCGGGCCGAACACGTCGTCCCAGGCCAGCTCATACAGCTCCGGCCGGCCCGCCCCGTCCGGGTCGGCACATGACGCCTCTCGCACACCCTCCTGGCCGGCCCGGTGGACCGCCGTGAAGCAGTCAGCGAAAGCGCCGTGGCCACGCTTGTTGGGGTGGAAGGACTGACGGACCGAGTTGGAATCGGGCGGGAAGGGATTGATGAGATCCACGTACAGGCCCCGCGCCCAGGTGTTCTCCATGCAGACTTCGTGGCCCTGGAAGAGCCGCGAGGCGTCCAGGTAGGTGGCGCCGGCCTGCCGCGCGGCCTCCCGCATGCCCTTCTCGAAGGTGGGCACCGCGTAGTTCCTGGCGAACGCGGCGTCGCTGTCGTAGCCGGTGCACCCGCCGAACAGCTTGCCGGGGAAGGCCGGGTTGTCGTGTATGTCGGGGCCGAGCGGAGAGGGGTACCCCATGACCACCAGCTGGTAGTCGTCGTCGGCGTAACCCGCCTGCCTCATCACGGTCTTCAGGTCCCCGACCGTCGCAACGACCTTGGGCACCAGGCCGTCGACGCGCTCCTGCCAGCCGGGACGGTACTTCGGGTGGCACGCCCCCTGGAAGGTGAACCAGCGCACCGTGCAGTCCGTGATCACCGGCCCGAACTCGAGGTCGTCGTTGGCGCCCGCCACCAGCACGATCTGCTTGATCCGGGTGTTCCGTGCCTTGACCGCCAGGCTGTCGCTCTGCACCGGCTCGTCCGCGTACTGCGGGGTTCCGCCGATCCGGATGTTGACCGTCGAGGCGCCGGAGCAGGCGACGTTGAACGTCACGTCCGCCGGGATGCCGGTGCGATGGATCGCCGCGTCGGGCGACCGGTGGCACCAGTTGTCCGGCCCGTCCGTGCCCGGTTCGTACGTGCCGACGCCCTCGTCGCTGATCTCGCTGTCGCCCAGCGAGATCAGCGACGTCTTGCGCTCATCCATCGGCCGCACGGCCGGGTCGCCGTACAGCGCCTCGGCCTGTGCCGCCCTCGCCTTCTCCAACTCCGCTGACAACGGCACCGCTTCGGCCTGGGTGGAACGTGGGGCGGCCGTGGCCGGCGCCGCCGTGAGCCCGCCGCCGGTGAACGCCAGCACCGCGGCCGTCAGGCCGGCCGTCGCCACACCTCGCACCCGCCGGGACGGCCGTCCCGCGTATCTCGCACGTGCCATGGGGTGACTCCCCTCGTGACTCCTCCACCCCGT
>KI547043.1:237474-238302 GCA_000497405.1 Streptomycetaceae bacterium MP113-05
GAGCGGTGACCGCACCCAGGCCGACAACCCGGGCCACACCAGGGCGTTCAGCATCCACGACCCGTCGCCGTACGGCCATGCCGACGGACCGGGCGGCCCCGGGCCGAGCGGCCACTTCGACAGCGGGTACTCCGAGGGCCACCCCCCGCCCGCCGGACCGCGCCTGCACTGGAAGGAGCTGCTGCAGGGCATCGGCCTCCGGCCGAACGCGACCTTCTACCGCATGCGCGACTACCCCGTGTGGGGCCCCGCGCTCCTGGTCACCTTCGTGTACGGCCTCCTCGCCGTGTTCGGCCTCGACGAGACACGCGAGAGCGTCATCGACGCCACGCTCGGTACCGCCCTGCAGTACGTGGCCGGCACCGGCATCGCGATGGTGATCACGGGACTGATCCTGGGTGCGGTGACGAACACCCTGGCCCGCCAGTTCGGCGGCAACGGGATGTGGGCGCCGACCATCGGCCTGTCGATGCTGATCATGTCACTGAGCGACGCGCCCCGGCTGGTGCTCGCGATGTTCATGGGCGGCACCGCGACCGCGGTACAGGTCGTCGGCTGGGTCACCTGGGTCGCGGCAGGTGCGCTGTTCACCTCGATGGTCAGCCGCTCGCACGACCTGCCCTGGCCGCGCGCGCTGGGCGCCGCGTCCATCCAGCTCGTCGCCCTGCTGATGCTGATCAAGCTCGGCACCCTCTGACGGCTGCTTCGGCCGGGCCGTGGGGCCCGGCCGAAGCAATCGCTGCTCAGCGCCTCACACACGCATGCTCAGGCGAAGCGCTGGGCCGCCGAACCGTCGCACGTCTGCAGCCGTACCGGTTCGGTGGCCCC
>KI547043.1:238312-240898 GCA_000497405.1 Streptomycetaceae bacterium MP113-05
ACCAGGATCCCGGATACCCGGTGAACGTCGTCGACCCGCTGTTCCTCAACTGGTTCCTGCTCGCGCTGTTCCTCTGGCGGCTGACCGCGCCGCTGGTGCGGGCGATGCGGTGGCCGATGCCCCTCGCCCTCGGCCTGTCCGTGCTGGCCTCCGTCACACCGGAGGTGGGGCCGGACCTCGACCTCCAGCGGGTGCTGCAGTTCCTGCCCTTCTTCGTGCTCGGCACGACGCTGCAGCCCCGGCACTTCGCGCTGTTGCGCGAGCGGCGGGTGCGGTGGGCCGCAGTGCCGGTCGCCGCCGGCGCGCTCGCCCTCGCCTACTGGGCGGCGCCCCGGATGGACTACGCATGGCTCTACCACACGCAGAGCGCCCAGGACCTCGGCGCGCCGCCACTCGCCGGTGCCGCCATGTCCCTGGCACTCCTCGGCTGCTCGGCGCTGCTCACCGCGTGCTTCCTCGCCTGGGTTCCGCGCCGGCGCACCTGGTTCACGGCGCTCGGCGGCGGCACGCTCTACGGGTACCTGCTGCACGGTTTCCCGGCGAAGGGATCCGTCTACCGGGGCTGGTACGAGCAGCCGTGGGTCGGCAGTCCGGCCGGCATGGTCGCCGTCACCGCCTTCGCGGCGCTGCTCGTGACGGTGCTGTGCACCGCCCCGGTTCGGCGCCTCTTCCGCTTTGCCGTGGAGCCCCGTCTGGACTGGCTGTTCCGCACCGCGCCGGCGGACGGCGGTGCGTCGCCGCAGCGCGACCCGGTGTCGCCGCCGGAGCATAAGGTGCGGGCATGACGACGGGCACGACGTACGCCGCGCTGCTGCGCGGGATCAACGTGGGCGGGCGGCGCAAGGTGCCCATGGCAGAGCTGCGAGAACTGCTCACCGGCCTGGGCTGGACGGGTGTACGCACCCACCTGCAGAGCGGCAACGCGGTGTTCACCGTGCCGTCAGGTACGAGCGGCCCACCGCCCCGGGAGCGGCTGGAGCCCGCCCTCGCCGACCGCTTCGGCTTCGACGTGCCGTGCCTGCTGCGTACGGGCGAGGAGCTGCGGGAGGTCGTCGCGGCCTGCCCGTTCCCGGCGGGGGACCTGGATCCGTCGAAGCTTCTGGTGCTGTTCGTCGAGGAGACCCCCGCGCCCGACCACTTCGCGGGCGTCAGCGCCGACGCGTACGCGCCCGACGCGTTCGTGCACCTCGGGCGCGCCGTCTACTGCTGGTTCCCGGACGGCATGGGCCGAAGCAAGCTCCCCGCCGCGCTCGAGGCGGTCCGGCCGAAGCTGACCGTGACCGGACGGAACTGGCGCACCGTCACCAAGCTCGTGGAGATGACCGCCGAGGGCGGCTGATCGGGTTTCGCGCTCGGCGATTCCGCTGTGGGCGAGCCGGGCTTCCGCAGTCGACCCGATGCGGGCAGGGTCGTGGCATGAAGCTGCTGATGCTGGGTGGAACGGGGTTCGTCGGGCGCGCCGTCGTCGAGGACGCGCTGGCCAGGGGCTGGGAGGTGACCGTCCTCAACCGCGGCCTGCGCCCGGCGGTCGGGGGCGTGCGGGAGGTGCGCGGCGACCGCGAGGAGGGTGGCCCGCAGGTCCTACAGGACGGCGAGTGGGACCTGGTGGTGGACACCTGGTCCTCAGCGCCGACCGCCGTACGGGACGCGGCGCGGCTGCTCGCCGACCGTGCCGGACGGTACGGCTACGTCTCCAGCCGCTCGGTCTACGACTTCCCGGCCGCGGCCGCAAACGACGAGACCGGCCCGGTCGTGGACGCCTCCCCGGACGACCCCGCGACCGACTACGCCCGCGACAAGCGGGGTGGCGAGCTGGCCGTGCAGCGCGAGTTCGGCGAGGAGCGCTCGCTGCTGGTACGCGCGGGCCTCATCCTCGGCCCGTACGAGGACGTCGGCCGGCTGCCGTGGTGGCTGAACCGCATCCACCGCGGCGGGCCCGTGCTCGCGCCCGGCCCGCGTGACCTCGAGCTCCAGTTCATCGACGTGCGCGATCTGGCGGCCTGGACGCTGGACGCGCTGTCGGCCGGCCTGCACGGGCCGTTCGATGCGGTCTCCCGCCCCGGGCACACGACCATGGGCGAGCTGCTGGACGCGTGCGTGGCGGCGACCGGCTCGGACGCGGAGCTGCGGTGGGCGCCGCCCGAGGTCATCGAGAAGGCCGGCATCGAAGGCTGGACGGGCCTGCCGGTGTGGCTGCCGCCGGGGGAGGACTACGACGCGATGCACCGGTCGGATGTGTCGCGCGCCCACGACGCGGGGCTTCGTTGCCGGCCCGTCGCGGACACTGTTCGCGACACGTGGACGTGGCTCGCCTCCCTGGGCGGGGTCGCGCCCCAGCGAGCCGACCGCTCCAGGAAGGGCATCTCCCCCGAGCAGGAGGCCACCGCGCTGCGCGCGTTGGGCGCCGCCTAACAGCGCAATGCACGGCCGCAGCGCGGTCCGGGGGCGAGGGGCACTTCCCGCAGAAACGGCGAAAGGGCGGGGCCGGGGAACCCTTACGCGGCGCGCGACGCGGGCGGCGCCGTCGCGGTCGCGTCGAAGCGGTGGAGGAGGAGCCGTACCAGCTCGGGGGCGGCGCCCATGGGG
>KI547043.1:240908-253281 GCA_000497405.1 Streptomycetaceae bacterium MP113-05
CCGCGCTCCGCACGGAGCCCCCGCACGACGTCGTCCGTGCGCGGTAGGTCCGCCGACGCGTAGGCGGTCCGTACGGCCGCCCAGCCGGTGTCGCGCCGCCACCGCTCGGCGAGCGCCTCGATCGAGGTCACCGCTTCCGGGTCGGCGGAACCGGCCGCGGCGAGCACCACGCCGGTGGTGGAGGCGAGCGCCGGGTCGAGGCCGGCCCCGACCAGCCGGCGTTCCATCGCGGTGGTCAGCAGCGGGTCGGGGCCGAGCACGTCGGCCTGCCGTACCCGCAGCCGCGGCAGGGCGGCCGTCGCCTCCCGCAGTGTGCGGGGGATGTCCGTCTTCGCGTGGAAGGCGCTGCTCAGCAGCAGCGGCACCGCGACCACGTCGCGGATTCCCTCACCGGTCAGCTTCTCGAGTGCGTCTCCGACGCGGGGCGTGTCGAACTCGAGGTAGCAGGCTTCGACCCGCAGCCCCGGCCGGCGTGTGCGCAGCTCCGCGCACAACGCTTCGGTCGTCACGGCGTGCCGTGCGTCGCGGCTGCCGTGCGCGACGAGCAGCAGCGTGGGCGGGACAGGAGGAACAGGCGGGAGCGGAGGGGCAGGAGAGGGGGCGGTGGGGCCGGAGTGCACGCGTCGCATCGCTCTCCTCCTCACCGCCCCCTCGAAGAGACGGTCCGTCTTCGGGACGTCCGGGACGCCGGGCTCAGAAGTCCCAGCCGTCGTCCTCCGCGCCGCCGTCCTGGGTTTCCTCGGCTTCTTCAGCGGCCTCCGTGAACGCGTCGCCCGCCATGCCGGCGGCGAGCGTCGTGCCGTCGGCCGGGTCGATGAGCAGGAACGATCCCGTCCGCCGGGAATCGGCGTAGGCGTCGACCGGCAGCGCCTGCGCGGTGCGCAGCACGACCCGGCCGATGTCGTTGGCCACGAGCTCGCCCGGCGCGGGGTGCTGCGAGAGGTCGGCCAGCGTCAGGCGGGATGGGATGTCCTTCACGATGGCCTTGACCGTGCGGGTGGCGTGCTTGAGCAGCACCCGGTCGCCCACCTTCAGCGCGCGGTCGTGCAGGTGGCACACGGTCGCCGTGAGGTCCTGGCTGGGGGACAGCTCCGCGTCGGCAGGGGCGATCATGTCGCCGCGTGAGATGTCGAGGTCGTCGGTGAGCCGCAGCGTGACGGACTGCGGCGCCCAGGCGACGTCGACCGGCTCGCCGAGCGCGTCGATGCCCTCGATGGCACTGGTGCGTCCGGAGGGCTGGACGGTGATGCGGTCGCCGACCCGGAAGATGCCGGACGCGATCTGACCGGCATAACCGCGGTAGTCGCGGTGCTCGTCGGTCTGCGGCCGGATCACGACCTGGACCGGGAAGCGGGCCGGGTCGTCGCTCGGGTCGTGGCTGACCTGCACCGTCTCGAGGTGTTCGAGGACCGTGGGGCCGCCGTACCAGTCCATGTTGGCCGACGGGGTCACCACGTTGTCGCCGACCAGGGCGGAGATCGGGATGGTCGTGATCTCCGGGACGCCCAGCGAGGCGGCGTAGGCGGTGAAGTCCTCCGCGATGGAGGCGAACACCTGCTCCTGGTAGTCGACCAGGTCCATCTTGTTGACGCACATGACGACGTGCGGGACGCGCAGCAGCGCGGCGACGGCGGCGTGGCGGCGGGTCTGCTCGACGACGCCGTTGCGGGCGTCGACCAGCACCACGGCCAGTTCGGCGGTGGAGGCACCGGTCACCATGTTCCGGGTGTACTGCACGTGGCCGGGCGTGTCGGCCAGGATGAACCGCCGCCGGGTGGTCGCGAAGTACCGGTAGGCGACGTCGATGGTGATGCCCTGCTCGCGCTCCGCACGCAGGCCGTCGGTCAGCAGCGCCAGGTCCGGCGCCTCCTGGCCGCGGTTGCGGGAAGCGGTCTCCACGGCCTCCAGCTGGTCGGTGAGCACCGACTTGGAGTCGTGCAGCAGCCGTCCGACGAGAGTGGACTTGCCGTCGTCCACGGAGCCCGCGGTGGCGAAGCGCAGCAGGGAGGTGGCGGCGAGTGCCGCGGCGGCGTCGATGGTGGGGGAAGTGCTCATGGGTCTAGAAGTATCCCTCGCGCTTGCGGTCTTCCATGGCTGCTTCGGACATCTTGTCGTCGGCGCGGGTGGCGCCGCGTTCGGTGAGGCGGGAGGCGGCGATCTCGGTGATGATGGCGTCGTTGGTGTCGGCGTGGGAGTCGACGGCGCCGGTGCAGGACATGTCGCCGACGGTGCGGTAGCGCACGGTGCGGGTCTGGAGGGTCTGCTGTTCGGCGTCGGTGGGGCCGCCCCAGTGGCCGGCGGAGAGCCACATGCCGTTGCGGTCGAAGACCTCGCGCTGGTGGGCGTAGTAGATGGCGGGGAGTTCGATCTTCTCGTGGCCGATGTACTGCCACACGTCGAGTTCGGTCCAGTTGGACAGGGGGAAGACGCGGACGTGTTCGCCGGGGGAGTGGCGGCCGTTGTAGAGCTGCCAGAGTTCGGGGCGTTGGCGGCGGGGGTCCCAGCCGCCGAATTCGTCGCGGAGGGAGAAGACGCGTTCCTTGGCGCGGGCCTTCTCCTCGTCGCGGCGTCCGCCGCCGAAGACGGCGTCGAAGCGGTTCGTGGCGATGGCGTCGAGGAGGGGGACGGTCTGCAGGGGGTTGCGGGTGCCGTCGGGGCGTTCGCGCAGGGTGCCGTCGTCGATGAAGTCCTGGACGTGGGCGACGTGCAGGCGCAGGTTGTGGCGTTCGACGACGGCGTCGCGGTGGGCGAGGACCTCGGGGAAGTTGTGTCCGGTGTCCACGTGCAGGAGGGAGAAGGGCACCGGGCCGGGGGCGAAGGCCTTGATCGCCAGGTGGAGCATGACGATGGAGTCCTTGCCGCCGGAGAAGAGGATCACCGGGCGTTCGAACTCGCCCGCCACCTCCCGGAAGATGTGCACCCCCTCCGACTCCAGCGCGTCAAGATGCGACAGCACGTACGGCTCGTCGGGCAGTTCCTCGCCGTACGACTCCGGGTGTGTCCTGCCGCCCGCGCTCATGCCAGTCCCCTCTCCGACAGCAGCGCGTGGACCGCGCCGGCCGACTCCTCGACGTTCCGGCCGCGGGTGTCCAGCCGCAGGTCGGGTGTCTCCGGTACCTCGTACGGGTCGTCGACGCCGGTCAGCCCGGAGATCTCACCGGCGGCCCGGCGTGCGTAGAGCCCCTTCACGTCACGCTCGGAGCACACCTCCACCGGAGTGGAGACGTGCACCTCCAGGTAGGTGGTTCCCGCAGCCTGGTGGCGCTTGCGGACGGCCTCACGGCTGTCCGCATACGGGGCGATCACCGGAACCAGCGCGATCACCCCGTGCGAGGCGAGCAGCTCGGCCACGAACCCGATCCGCTGCACATTAGTGTGCCGGTCCTCCCGTGTGAAACCGAGCCCGGCGGACAGGAAGGTGCGGATCTCGTCACCGTCCAGCACCTCCACCCGGTGCCCCTCGCCGGCCAGGCGGTCCGCCAGCGTGCGGGCGATCGTGGTCTTCCCCGCACTGGGCAGGCCGGTGAGCCACACCGTGGCACCCGTGTCCGTCAGGCTCATGCCCTGTTCTCCCTGTGATCCTCGTCCGTCGCGCCGGCACTCCTACCCGTGCAGGCCGCACTCCGTCTTGTGGAAACCGGACCAGCGCCCGGCACGGGCGTCCTCACCGTCCCGCACCGGGCGGGTGCAGGGCGCGCAGCCGATCGAGGCGTAGCCGTCGGACAGCAGCGGATTGGTGAGAACGTCGTGCTCCGCAACGTAGCGGTCGACGTCCTGTTGTGACCAACGGGCTATCGGCGAGATCTTGACCTTCCTGCGCCGGTCGTCCCATCCCACGACGGGCGTGAGGGACCTCAGCGGCGACTCGTCCCGCCGCAGGCCGGTGGCCCACGCGTCGTAGCCACGCAGGGACTCCTCGAGCGGAAGCACCTTGCGCAGTGCGCAGCACAGGTCCGGATCGCGGTCGTGGAGACGGGTCCCCTGGCGGGTGTCCTGCTCGTCCACCGACTGCCGGGGTGTGACGGTGATCACCTCCACGTCCATCACGGCGGCGACGGCGTCCCGGGTGCCGAGCGTCTCCGGGAAGTGGTAGCCGGTGTCGAGGAACACCACGTGGACGCCGGGCAGCGCGCGGGAGGCGAGGTGGGCGACGACGGCGTCCTCCATCGAGGAGGTCACGCAGAACCGGTGCCCGAAGGTGCCGACGGCCCAGCGCATCACCTCCAGCGCGTCCGCGTCCTCCAGCTCGCGCCCCGCCTGCAGAGCGAGCCGGCGCAGCTCGGCCTTGCTCCGGCGGTGCGACGGCAGGGATTCCCGCACGGGTTCCGGGGCGGTGGTCATGAGGTCTGCTCCCCTTCCGGGCCGTCCTCGGGCCGCAGGCCGGAGGCGAGCAGTCCGAGAAAGGAAAGTGTGAACGCGCGGTTGCAGGCGTGGCACTCCCACGGGGCGCCCGCACCGCGCGGGGTGTCCGGGCGTCCTTCCGAGGGCCGCAGGTCCTCGTCACCGCAGTAGGGGCAGTAGAAGGGCGCGGCCCGCTCACTCATGTGAGGGCCCCCTGGTCGGCGCGGGCCGCCCACTGGGCGAACCGTTCGCCGTCCTCGCGCTGCTCCCGGTAGGCGCGCAGCACCCGCTCGATGTAGTCGGGAAGCTCGTCCGCGGTCACCTTCAGGCCGCGGACCTTCCGGCCGAAGCCGGGCTCCAGCCCGAGCGAGCCGCCCAGGTGCACCTGGTAGCCCTCGACCTGGTTCCCGTCCGCGTCGGTGACCAGCTGTCCCTTCAGGCCGATGTCGGCGACCTGGATGCGGGCGCAGGAGTTGGGGCAGCCGTTGAGGTTGATGGTGACCGGCTCGTCGAAGTCGGGCAGTCGCTGCTCCAGCTCGTCGATCAGACGCGAACCGCGTCCCTTGGTCTCGACGATGGCTAGCTTGCAGAACTCGATGCCGGTGCAGGCCATGGTGCCGCGGCGGAAGACCGACGGGGTGGTGGACAGGTCCAGTGCCTCCAGCGCCTCGGTGAGCGAGGCCACCCGGTCCCGCTCCACGTCGAGGACGACCATCTTCTGTTCGACGGTGGTGCGGACCCGACCGGAGCCGTGTGCCTCGGCGACGTCGGCGATCTTGCCGAGGGTCGCGCCGTCCACCCGGCCCACGCGGGGGGCGAAACCGACGTAGTACCGACCGTCCTGCTGCTGGTGCACGCCCACGTGGTCCCGCCAGCGCTGCACGGGCTGATCCGGCGCCGGGCCGTCGGCCAGCTTCCGCAGCAGGTACTCGTCCTCGAGTACCTGCCGGAACCGGGCCGGTCCCCAGTCGGACACCAGGAACTTCAGCCGGGCGCGGTTGCGCAGTCGTCGGTAGCCGTAGTCCCGGAAGATGGACACGATGCCCTCGTGGACGTCCGGGACGTCTTCCGAGGGTACCCAGGCGCCGAGCCGGACGCCCAGCTTCGGGTTGGTGGAGAGGCCGCCGCCCACCCACACGTCGAAGCCCGGGCCGTACTCGGGGTGCCGCACACCGACGAACGAGACGTCGTTGATCTCGTGCACCACGTCCAGCACCGGCGATCCCGAGATGGCGGTCTTGAACTTCCGCGGCAGGTTCGAGTACGCCTTGTTGCCCACCACCCGGCGCTTCATCTCCTCCAGCGCCGGGGTGCCGTCGACGATCTCGTCCTTCGCGATACCCGCGACGGGCGAACCGAGGAACGCGCGCGGCGTGTCGCCGCACGCCTCGGTCGTCGACAGGCCGACGCTCTCCAGGCGGCGCCAGATCTCCGGCACGTCCTCGATCCGGATCCAGTGGAACTGCACGTTCTGCCGGTCGGTGATGTCCGCGGTGCCGCGGGCGAACTCCTGGGACAGTTCACCGACGACGCGCAGTTGTGCGGTGGTCAGCCGGCCGCCGTCGATGCGGACCCGGAGCATGAAGTACTCGTCGTCCAGTTCCTCCGGCTCCAGGACGGCGGTCCTGCCGCCGCTGATCCCCGGCTTGCGCTGGGTGTACAGCCCCCACCAGCGCATTCGCCCGCGCAGGTCGGCGCCGTCGATGGAGGCGAAGCCGCGGTGGGCGTAGATCGTCTCGATGCGCGTTCGCACATGGAGACCGTCGTCGTCCTGTTTGGTCTGTTCGTTGCCGTTGAGCGGGGTGAAGTGCCCGGCTGCCCACTGGCCCTCGCCACGGTGCCGGCTCGCTTTGCGGCGGCTCCGTTCGGCGGCGGGGCGCTGAGGGGTGTCGGCCATGACGGTACGTCCTTCGGCTGCGGACTGGCATCGGATGCGTCGTGCGGAGACGGCTCGGGCCCCCGCTGCCCACGGGACCCCGCGCAGGCGTGACGCACGCATGCTCGTGCGAGGGCTCAGAGGGGGGCAGGCACGCGCCCGCGACGATGGGGGCGCCGTACCCGGCGATCGGTGGTGCTGGGACTGTCAGCCCGCCGAACAGATGGCGCTGGACATGCGGCCGAGGTCGACGTGGCGTCGACTCACCAGGGCGATTCCAGCTCGGCACATGGCGAAAAGCCTGACACGCGGGGGAGGGCGCGTCCAACACCTTCCATAGTGTGGACAATGCCGTTCCGTATGGCGAGACAGGTGACCGAGGTCATGTCCTGCGTCGGGGTCGGTCCGGGCTCTGACCAGCCCAGCGAGGGCAGTGCCGACCGCCTGCGAGTGCGTGCTGCGGGCGGGCGGCGACCTGCGGCGAGCGGTCTCCCCTGCTGTTCGTGCTCAGCCCTCGGGCCAGGCGCGGGGCATCTCCTGCGGCTGCTCCTGCTCCACGCGGGTGTCGAAGACCCGGAAGCCCCGCCGCCGGTAGTTGTCCAGTGCGAACGGGCCGTCCTTGCTGCAGGTGTGCACCCACACCCGGCGGGTCGGCTCCCGCTCCGGCCACCGGGAGGCCTGGTCCCACGCCCTCGCCGTGCCGTACGACAGCAGGTGCCCGCCGATGCCCCGGCCCCGGAAAGCGGGCAGCAGGCCGAAGTAACTGATCTCGACGCTGCCGCCCGGGTGACCGTTCAGCTCCACGAAGCCGGCGGGAGTGCCGTGCAGCCAGGCCACCCAGGTCTCCACCGCCGGCCGGTCCAGGAACTGCGCCCACCGCGACCGCGGCCACCCCAGGCGGTCCGTCCAGGCCACGTCGCCGCCCACCGCCGTGTAGAGGAAGCGGCTGAACTCCGGGCTCGGCACCTCGGAGCGCACTGTCCGAACTCCGGAAGCCTCGTCCAGCATGCGAGACGGAGTCAGGTCGGCGGGGGCGGTCTGCTCCAGCCACCAGGTCGTCACGGCCAGCTTGTCCATGCCGCCATTGCACCATTCCGGCGCAGCCCGCCGATCTGCGGCCGGATACGTTGAGCAGGTGCACGCTGAAGACCCCCCCGAAAGCTCCACCGGAGCACTGCGCAGAGTTCGCGCCGTCTACCGCAACGTTCCCAAGCGGAAGATGGCCTGGCTGCTGCTGAAGGACACCGTCAACTCCTGCATCGAGTACCGCGTGCTCGGGCTGGCGGCGGAGGCCGCGTTCTTCACCCTCATCTCCATCCCCCCGCTGCTCCTCGGGATCATCGGTCTCATCGGCTACCTCGACGGCTGGTTCGACACCGACACCATCGACTCCATCCGCGGCAACTTCCTCACCGCCGCCGAGACGGTGCTCTCCAACCGCGGGGTCGACCAGGTCGCCCGCCCGCTGATCGACGACGTCATCCGCGGCGGGCGCCCGGACGTGATCTCCATCGGCTTCGCCCTCGCCCTGTGGTCCGGCTCCCGCGCGGTGAACGTCTTCATCGACACCATCACCGTGATGTACGGACTGGACGGCCACCGGGGCATCATCAGGACCAGGTTGCTGGCGTTCGTGCTCTACCTCGTCGCCCTGGTCATCGGCATGGTCGCGCTGCCACTGATGGTCGTCGGCCCGGACGCCGTGATGCACCTCGTGCCGCAGACCGCGTGGCTGGTCAGCGTCTTCTACTGGCCGGTGGTACTGCTGCTGTCGATCGTCTTCCTCACCACGCTCTACCACGTGTCCGTGCCGGTCCGCTCGCCCTGGCGTGAGGACATCCCGGGCGCGCTGGTGGCCCTGGTGATGTGGGTCCTCGGCAGCGCGCTCCTACGCCTCTACCTCACCAGCGCCGTCGAGGGTCCCACGCTGTACGGCTCGCTCGCCGCACCGGTCGCGGTCCTCCTCTGGATCGGCGTCTCCGCCTTCGCCGTGCTGGTCGGCGCGGCCGTGAACGCCGCCATCGACCGGGTCTGGCCGTCCGTCGCCACCGCAGCGGCCCGCCGCGCGACCGAGGAGGCCCGGGAGAAGGCCGCCGCCGAGATGATCAGGGTCGCCGAGGCCCGCCGCGCGATGCGCGACGCCGAGGGCGAGGGCGACGGGGACGAGAACCCGCCGGCCGAGTTTCCCGAACGATGGACCAGATTCCTGCCGCCCAGCGACGTACGCTCCCGGCTGCGCACCCGAAGCCACCACGAGCGTTCCGATGCGGGCGAGGGCCCCGGTGGTGGCCGCGACGCCGGCCGCGGTGACGGCGCCCCTCGCGAGGACCGGCCGGACCGGGACTGACTGCACCGAGGACGGCTGGGCCCGCCCGCGAAAACCGGTGGCGCCCGCCGGAGCTCCTGCGTACCGTGTTCACGACCGGGACGCGAAGGCACGAGCGACGGACAGGGAGGTGATGACAGTGACGACGACCGCAGCCGCGGGCAGCGCCCGCCCGTCGACGCTCACCGAATCCCTCCCCGGGGTCCCGGACACACGCCGCCGCCTCTGACGGTAGTCCGCGCGGCACGCCGCCGCGCACCTCCCCGGGGTCACCCTTTCCCGAAGGGCATCCCGTCTTGAACGACACCGAGTTCCCGGACGCGACCCCGTCCGCCTCGACCCACCACGGCCTCGCTCGTTACGGCTGGAACGCCGCCGTCGCCGCCGCCTTCGCGCCCCACCGGGCCGAAGGGACACTCCCTGCCCGCATCGCCCGCGTGGACCGGGGCCGTTGCGACGCGGTCACGGCGAACGGCACCCTCCGCGCGGGCATCGAACCCGTCGTCACCCACGACCCCACCCGCTGGCTCACCACCGGCGACTGGGTCGCGATCGGCGACGACCCGGAGGGACGACCCGAGGTGAAGGCGATCCTGCCGCGCCGCACCGCCTTCCTGCGCTCCACCTCGTCCAAGCGGTCCGAGGGCCAGATCC
This sequence comes from Streptomycetaceae bacterium MP113-05, assembly GCA_000497405.1. Taxonomy (GTDB): domain Bacteria; phylum Actinomycetota; class Actinomycetes; order Streptomycetales; family Streptomycetaceae; genus Streptomyces. Next base: position 250,106 of record KI547043.1, read on the forward strand.
TCGCCGCCAACATCAACTTCGCCGCCGTCGCCGTCTCACTCGCCTCGGAACTCGACCTCGGCCGCATCGAGCGTTTCGTCTCCCTCGCCTGGACGAGCGGCGCCCGGCCACTGGTCCTGCTCACCAAGACCGACCTGGTGCCGGACGCCGAAACCCGGGCTCACCTGACGGCCGACACCGAGACCGTCGCGCCCGGGGTGTCCGTCCTCTCCGTCAGTGCGCACACCGGTGACGGCGTGGCGGAGCTGCGCTCCCTCCTGAGGGGGAACAGTACGGTGCTGCTCGGCGTCTCCGGCACCGGCAAGTCGACCCTGACCAACGCCCTCGTCGGTGAGGAGGTGCAGCAGGTCAACGCTATCCGCGACAGCGACGGCAAGGGCCGCCACACCACCACGGCCCGTGACCTGCTGCCACTGCCGGGCGGCGGCGTGCTCATCGACACCCCCGGCCTGCGGGGCGTCGGTCTGTGGGACGCTGGCGAAGGGCTGGGCCGGGCGTTCGCGGAGATCGAGGAACTGGCGCAGGAGTGCCGCTTCCTGGATTGCGCCCACGATGTGGAGCCCGGCTGCGCGGTGCTCACCGCCCTCGCCGACGGATCCCTGCCGGAACGCCGCCTGGACAGCTACCGGAAACTCCTCCGCGAGAACGAGCGTCTCGCCGCCCGTACGGACGCCCGGCTTCGGGCGGAGCAGAAGCAGCGGTTCAAGCAGCGCGAGGACCTCGGGCGGCACGCGAGAGAGCGCAAACGCGGCCCGGCCGGCCGGCGTTCCGGGCGCGGGGGAGGAGGCGGCTCCGGCTGGTAGCGTCCGCCGCATGCCCGCCCCGCACCACGCCATCGGGAACCACGTCATCGGTCCCCGGGAGTTCCAGCTCGTGCTCCTGCGGCGGATGGCCGACTTCCAGGCGGTGCGGGTCGAGGCGGCGCTCGGCCGGCTCGGTGCCGGGAGGGCCGAGATGCGGGACGCCAACCGGCGCTGGCAGGCCATGATCCGATCCCCACGCAGCCGGGGCGCCCTGGCCCGATACCGGTCGGTTCTGGGCCCGCCGGAGGCGGCGGAACGCCGCCGCATCGGCGACCTGGCCTGTGAGGCGCTGACCTGGCCGGTCCCGCTCTGGCCGGAGCTGCGCTTCGAGGTCCTCACGGTCGTGGGCGGCCCGGTCCGGAACGAGTGGCTGGTCCGTGCCCCGGGCGCCGCCCCGCCCCGACTGCGCACCGTGGAGGACCTGACGCCCTGGTCCTGCACGGTCGACGAGGCGGCGCGCGCCTTCGCCCCGGCCCGCCTGCGGGAAGGGTCGGCGCCCACCCGCTGGGGCCTCGACCTCACAGCCGCCGACGCGGCCGGGCAGCGCCACGAGGTGACCGCCGAGTTCTGCTGGGGGCTGCTGCAGCGGCTGACGAAAACCACTCCCGCGCCGCCCCGGGCCGACGTACCCTCAGCGGTATGAACCGACGACGTTGAGTCCTCTCCGCTCCCGCGGCCCCGGCAGCCGAGCAGCGCCTGGTCCGCACGCTTTATGCTTCGGCCTTCCTGGAGGACTGCGTCCTCCTGTATCCGGTCTACGCGCTGCTCTTCTCGCGTACCGGGCTTTCCGGCGCGGAGATCTCCTCGCTGTTCGTCCTCTGGTCGGTCACCGGTTTCGCCCTGGAGATTCCCTCCGGGGTCTGGGCCGACCGCTTCTCCCGCCGCCGGATGTTGATGCTCGCGCCCGCCTTGTCCGGCTCGGGCTTCGCCCTGTGGACCTTCTTCCCCTCCTACGGCTCCTTCGCGGCGGGATTCGTGTTGTGGGGGGCCGGCAGCGCGCTGCGCTCCGGGACGCTCGAAGCACTGGTCTACGAGGAGCTGGCCCGCTGCGGTGCCGCGGCGTCCTACGCCCGCCGCATCGGTCGTTCGCGAGCAGTGGGCACCTGCGCCGAGGTGGTGGCCACCGGGGCGGCGGCCCCGGTGCTGGCGTCCGGCGGATACCGGGCGGTCGGCGTCGCCAGTGTGCTGGCATGCGCGGCCGGCGTGCTGGCCGCCCGTACCTTCCCGGAGAACCGCGCACCCGGCGACCCCGCGGGTGCCCCGGCAGGCGGGCCCGGCCCGGACGCCGACGGCGCGGACTCCTTCGGCAGCGTCCTGCGGAACGGCTCGTACGAGGTGCGTCACTCGCCTGCGGCACGGCGCGCAGTCCTGCTGGTCGCCGTCCTCACCGGATCTCTCGCCTACGACGAGTTCCTCTCGCTGTACGCCTCCTCCACCGGCGTCGCCGACGCCACCGTGCCGTTGCTGGTGCTCCTGGTCCCGGCCGGTGCGGCGCTGGGGGAGTGGCACGCCCACCGCGGCCACCGGCTGCTGGTCCCCGCCCTCGTGGCCGGCGCGGTCCTGCTGGCCGTCGGCGGACTCTCCGGCCACCCCGCCGGGATGGTCCTGATCGCCGGCGCCTACGGTGTCGCCCGCTGGTCCGCGACGTCGGCCGAGGCGCACCTCCAGACGCAGATCTCCGACCGAGCCCGGGCGACAGTCGGTTCGATGGCGGGCTTCGGATCGGAGGTCGTGGCGATCGTCGTCTTCGCCGCCTACGGAATCGGCTCCAGCTGGTCGCCCCCCGGCCCCCTCATCGCCGCCGCTGCCCTTCCGCCGCTGGCGACCGCCCTGTACCTCGGCCTGTCCCGCCGCCCCGCCGCCCGCCCCGTCGCCACCCGTAGCGGTGACGAGCGCACCTGACCCGCGGAGCGGCCGTGTGTGCCGGACCACACTCGGGACGCGCCGTACAACTCCCCACGCCGGCGGCGGTCTCCGCCGAGCGCCTCATCCCGGTCAAACGGTACGAGCGCCTCGTCGACGCCAACGGCCACGTCCGGATCCCGCTAGTACCGGACCTGCGCCGCGCGCACACTGGACCGCGTGACCACAGAGGACAGCAGGTACGACGCGGTACGCAGCCGGGACGCGCGGTTCGACGGGGTGTTCTTCCTCGGCGTCACCAGCACCGGCATCTACTGCCGCCCGAGCTGCCCGGCCGTCACACCCAAGCGGGAGAACGTCCGGTTCTACGCCACAGCGGCAGCGGCGCAGGGCGCCGGGTTCCGCGCATGCCGGCGCTGCCGGCCCGACGCGGTGCCCGGCTCGCCGGACTGGGACGTACGGGCCGACGCCGTCGGGCGGGCGATGCGCATGATCGGCGACGCCTCTACC
>KI547043.1:253363-255759 GCA_000497405.1 Streptomycetaceae bacterium MP113-05
GCGCCCGGCAGGTGCAGCGACAGCTCACCGCCCAACTCGGCGCCGGACCCGTGGCGCTCGCCCGCGCGCAGCGCGCACACACCGCACGGGTGCTGCTGCAGACCACGGCGCTGCCGGTGACCGAGATCGCGTTCGCCGCCGGCTTCGCGAGCGTGCGGCAGTTCAACGACACGGTCCGCGACATCTACGACGCCACCCCCAGCGGCCTGCGCGCCACCCGCCGTGGTGGGATCGGATCCCCCGGGCCCGTGGACCGGGACGCCGCGACGGACACCGGCACACCCCGCGCCGGGGTCCCGCTGCGGCTCGCGCACCGGGGGCCGTACGCGGCCGGGCGGATCTTCGACTTCCTCGCCCGTCGGGCCGTTCCCGGTATCGAGGAGGTCGTCGGCGACGCTCCCCACCGCACCTACCGCCGGACGCTCGACCTCGCCCACGGCACCGGGGTCGTCGAGGCCGACGAACGTACCGGCGCCACCGCCTCCGGCAGCCACGGGTGGCTGGAGGCACGGCTGCGCCTGACCGACCTGCGCGACCTCACGACGACCGTGCAGCGGGTGCGCCGCCTGTTCGACCTGGACGCCGACCCGTACGCCGTCGCTGAACGACTCGGCGGTGACCCCGCGCTCGGGTCGTCACTGGCCGCCGATCCCGGTCTGCGTTCGCCCGGGGCGGCAGACGGTCACGAGATCGCCGTCCGCGCCGTGCTCGGCCAGCAGATCACGGTCACCGCGGCGCGCACGCTCGCCGGCCGGCTCGTCACCGCCTACGGCAAGCCGCTGCCCGCACCGGACGGCGGGCTCACCCACGTCTTCCCCGAACCGGGCGTACTCGCCGGCGCCGCTCTGGCCGAACTCGGCATGCCAGGCAGCCGCAAGCGGACCCTGCGCACCCTGTCGGCCGCGCTGGCCGACGGCACGATCGACCTCGGACCCGGCGCCGACCGTGACGAGACCGCTCGTTCGCTCGTCGCCCTGCCCGGCATCGGCCCGTGGACCGTCGGGTACGTCCGGATGCGCGCGCTGGGCGACCCCGACGTCTTCCTGCCCGGAGACGTGGGAGTGCGGCACGGACTCGCCGCTCTCGGCGCCGGGCCGGTCGACGCCGAACGCTGGCGGCCCTGGCGCAGCTACGCCCTGCACCACCTCTGGAACGCCGCACCTCCCGTCAAGCCCTAGGAGAGACGCTGATGTTGTACACCCTCCACCCAGGTCCGCTCGGCGACCTGCTCCTCGCCGGCCCCGAACGCGGCGTGCTCGCCCGGATCTCCATGCCCGGACAGAAGGGCGGCGCGACCGTCGATGCCGGCTGGAGCCGCGACGACGAGGGATTCCGGGACGCGCAGGAACAGCTCGACGCTTACTTCGCCGGTGACCTCGAGGAGTTCGAGCTGAAGCACGCCACCGGCGGCACCGCGTTCCGCGAGCGGGTCTGGGCGGCGCTGGACGACATCCCGTACGGCTCGACCGTCACCTACGGTGGGCTCGCCGAAATGGCCGGACTGGACCGGCGGGCCGTGCGGGCGGTGGGTGGCGCGGTCGGCGCCAACCCGCTGACGGTACTGCACCCGTGCCACCGGGTGGTGGGCGCGAACGGCACGCTCACCGGCTTCGCCGGCGGCCTCGACCGCAAGCGGACGCTGCTCGCGCTGGAGGGCGCAGTGCTCCCCGCCGAACGGGGCCGCGAGAAGGGCGGGGCCGAACAGGAACGTCCGGTAGGCGGGTAGCGGAGAGTCACACTCCGTCGACGCGCCGACGTCACACGCCGGTGCGGTGCCGCGCACCCGCACCGGTCGTATCGTCCGCTCGCCGAACGCCTCCGGACGGGTGGTCCTTCCGCAAGGGGTCTTCCGGTCCGCCGGAGCCGGACCACAATGGACGCATGAGCGATCAGGGGGAGACGGACGAACCCCGTACGGTCGGCGTGCCCGGAGCCGGAGCCCGTGCCGGGGAGAGGGACGGCTGGTGGAGTCGTCTCTACGACTCCGAGGCCCGGGACGCCGGTGGCGTGCCCGCCGACGACACCATCGACGACCGCTTCGCTGCCGCCCGTGCGGTGGGCGCCTCCATTCCCGGTAGACCGGATGTCGGGGGAGCGATGCAGGCGCCGGGACTCGTCGAGGGCGCTCCCGGACCTTCCGGAGCACCGGACGCCGCGGCGGCCTCCACCGACCGGCCGGTATCCCCGGTGGAGCGCCCGGGACCGGTGGACCCGGGCGGGCTCACCCGCCCGCTCGTCGAACCGGATGGCGACGACGGCCCGGCCGGGGCCGGTCCGGACGGGCGAATCGGTCCGGCGGGCGGCCCACGGTCCGGAGCGCGCGGTATGCGGGGTGCCCTCGGACAGGCCGTCCGGCCGGGCGGCGGCGTGGGCGCGGCGCCACGACGGCTGCTGGC
>KI547043.1:255769-259432 GCA_000497405.1 Streptomycetaceae bacterium MP113-05
GGTCGAGGACGTCGTGATGGACCGGCGCGCCACGCTGTCCAGCGGACTGAAGCGACTCACCGACCGCTGCTACGGACGGCTGCGCGCCCAGGCAGCCGCGCTCTCCCTCGCTCCTCAGGAGTACGGCGCCGACCTGCGCTGCCTGCTGCTGCCCGTCCATCCGGAGTGCCGGACCCGGATCGTCTTCGGCACGGGCGGCGGCGGGCTGTTCCGGCTCCGGGCGGGCGAGTGGTCCGACGTGGAGCCGGAGGACGAGCACGGGTCGTCGCCCGCACCACGCGGGACGTCCGGGAAACTGCCGGACCCGCGGTATCCCGGGGACGCTGCGTGCGGGGAGGGCAGCCGGGCCGGGTACGCGCAGACCGTGCCGCCACCGTTCCGGTTCCGGGCGGTCACCACGGAGCCCGGTGACGCATTGCTCCTGTGCAGCGCCGGGCTGGCGGTGCCGCTGCGCGGGGACCCGGCGTTCGCGGAGACGCTGGCCTCACGCTGGGCCGGGGAGGACGAACCGCCGGGGTTGTCGACGTTCCTCACGGACGTGCAGCAGCCGGCACCCGCCTACGGCGACGACCGCACAGCGGTCGCCGTCTGGGACACAGCCTCCCGCTGAGCCTCCTGCGTCAGTGGAAGGACCGCTCGATGTCCCGCAGCTTCTCCTCGAGAGAGTCCAGTCGCGGGCTCGCCTCGGTGTCCGGCTGTTCCTCGGTTCCCCACGACTCGCCGGACCGGCGCGGCCGCGGCGGAGCGGCCGACGGCCCCCCGGGCTCGTCGACTTCCACCGTCGTCGCCCGAAGGGCGGGCCGCGGCTGCCCCGCCGCGGCCGGGGAGCCGAGCTCCAACTCGACCGGGGCGGTGTTCGTTCCACTGCCCCGGTGCCACAGCCGGTGCTGCCGGTTCAGCGCCTTCAGCCGGGCCTTCTCCAGCCGGCCCTGCTCCTTGCGGCGGGTGTGTTCCTCCTCCTGCCGGCGACGCTCGTCCCGGACCTCGTCCACGGCCTCGTCCAGCGTCCTTACTCCCTCCAGCAGCATCAGCGACCAGGCGCGGAAGGTCTCGCGCGGTGCGCGCAGCCACCGCACCACCCGGATCTGCGGCAACGGACGTGGTACCAGGCCCTGCTCGCGCAGCGCTGCCCGGCGCGTCTGCTTCAGCGCACGGTCGAAGAGGATCGCGGCCGAGAGCGACATCCCGGCGAAGAACTGGGGTGCGCCCGCATGTTCGTCGCCGCGCGGTGCATGCACCCAGTTGAACCACGCGGCTGCTGCGGCGAACGACCACACGAGCAGCCGGGAGCCGAGTGAGGCATCGCCGTGGCTGGCCTCGCGGACCGCGATCATGGCGGAGAACATCGCGGCACCGTCCAGCCCGAAGGGCACCAGGTACTCCCAGCCGCCGGAGAGGTTGAGGTTCTGCCGGCCGAAGCCGACCAGGCCGTGGAAGGACAGGGCCGCGGCCACCGCCGCGCAGCAGAAGAGCAACAGGTAGGACGCCGTGGCGTACACGGTCTCCTTGCGGCGCCGGCGTTCCTCCATCCGCTCCCAGGAGTCGGCCTGGCCGCCGTCGCCCTCGGTCTTCTTCCGTCCGCGCGCCAGCACGAATACGGCGACCAGGGCGCCGACGAGGAGCACCGAGCACACCAGCGCCCAGCTCAGCGTCATGTCGGTCAGTCTCATCGGGTGCCCCTCGCGTCCCTCGCGGCTCGTTGCGGTGTCGTCGCGGAGCATCCTGGACCGGGTGGCGCGCCGTGCGCCCGGATTCCGCGCAAGAGCACGCCAAAGTGCGGTGCGGATCTCCGGCGGGAGGGTCTGAGGTCGAACGTGTCAGCGGTTGCCGGTGAGACGTGCGATGCGTTCGGTGTCGCAGGTACGAGGGCAGGTGACGCAGGTGTCCTGCGGGCGGAGCGTGTAGAAGAGGCAGCACGACGCGCGGTCGCGGGTGGCGAGTGCCTCTCCCTGCGGACCGGTCAGCGAGCGGAAGGATGCGCCGCCCGGGTAGGGAGCGGTGCGGCCGGGCAGGAGCCGTCCGGCCTCGGCCAGGGCGCGCTGCTCCTCGCCCAGCAGATGGCCGAGGTACCACAGACCCTCGGTGATCTCGTCGGTGGCCATGCCCCAGAGGGCGCGCGATCCGCGCCGCATGCGCGGTCGGAAGCCGTCCAGCACGGGGCCGAGGTGGTCGGCGACGGCCGCACGGACCTCCGCTCGCAGCGCCTCCTCGTCGGGCACGACCGTGGCGCCGGGAAGCTCTGCGGCCGGGTCGCCGGGGAGGCAGGTGAAATCGTCGATGTTCACGGCCAGTCGTCCGAGGGCCCGCTGGAAGGCCACGGCACCGACCGGGATGCGCGGGACGCGCCGGTGCAGGAACCAGGGGAGCGTGACCAGCAGGCAGGCGGGCCAGGCGTACCGGTGCAGCCCGAAGCTGGCGATCACGTCCGGACGGGCCTCTCGGCCGTAGTCGCGGCGCACCTGCGTGTCGTCGAAGGAGAGGTAGTCGTCGAGCGCCGCACCGCCGGAGGCGAGGTCCGAGGCTGCGACCCATCCCTCACCGGCGGGCAGCACCGCCGTCTCGGTCACCCGCAGCGACGGGAAGACCTCGGCCAGCCGGTCGTACGCGGCCGTGAAGGGCGTCGCCGTCGGCGCCGGGGCGGGCTGCACGACAGGTGCGACGGCGGGTGCGGGAGCGGACATGACCATGTGGGGACCACCGGACGACGCTGGACTACAGGTAAGGCTTACCTTACCCGATGTTCCGGGGATTGGATCTCGCGGCACCTGCGCCTAGGGTGCTGCTCGACACGAGGAGGGCCTGATGGAGCACACCCGAACGGAGGCGCCCACAGGGGGCCGGTCCGGGGTTCTGCCCGCTTCACCTGCCCGTGGGGAACACGTCCTGGAGGAGGAGCTCCCGGGACGTGACGCCGTCGGCTCCAGCGTGTCGGGCGGGTCCGGGACGGTTCCGGTCCCGGACCGCCGGCTCCCACGCCGCCATTCCGTGCGCGGTCAGGTGCTCTCCGCCCTGCGCAGGGCGCTGGTGACGGGGGAGCTGGTCGCAGGACAGGTCTACTCCGCCCCCGCACTCGCCGAGCGGCACGGCGTGTCACCGACCCCCGTGCGTGAGGCCATGCAGCAGCTCACCGGCGAGGGGCTGGTGGAGACGGTGCCCAACCGGGGATTCCGCGTCGTCGAGCACAGCGCGCGCGACGACGCCGAACTCGCCGAGGTCCGGCTGCTGCTGGAATTGCCCGTGGTGCTGCGCCTCGGCCTCACCCGTCCGCCCCGGACCTGGCAGGTGCTGCACCCGCTGGCGGGCCGCACGGTCGCCGCCGCAGCCCGGGGTGACCGCGCCGCCTACGCCGACGCCGACCGGGCGTTCCACCGCGCGTTGCTGGAGCCGGCCGGGAATCTCCGGTTGGCGGAGTTCGCCGAGGACGTGCAGCGCCGCGCGCCGGTCCCGCCGGCCGTACCCGGCACCTCCCTGGTATCTGCGGCCGCCGAACACGTTGCTCTGGTCGAGGCGCTGCTGCAGCGGGACCTGCCCGCCGCCGAGCGCATCCTGCGTGCCCATCTGGCCCCGGGCGTTCCCTGCACTCCGCCTGCCGCACACCTCGCAGGGCTCGCGCCGGCGACGCCCGCGGCTGCCGACAGCACGGAGGCGGCCCCCGCCCCCGGG
>KI547043.1:259442-260359 GCA_000497405.1 Streptomycetaceae bacterium MP113-05
CCGGTTCCGTTCGGTCCGGATGAGCGTTCGTCAGTAGACTTCGAGCCCGTACCGGTTGGTCACCTCGGTGACCGGCTGGAAGAACGTGGTGCCGCCGGAGGAGCAGTTGCCGCTGCCGCCGGAGGTCATGCCCAGCGCGGTGTTGCCGGCGAAGAGCGAGCCGCCGCTGTCTCCGGGCTCGGCGCACACGTTGGTACGGATCAGGCCGTAGACCACGTCGCCGCCGCCGTAGTTGACGGTGGCGTTCAGGCCCGTGACGTAGCCGCCGTGCAGGCCGGTGGTGCTTCCGCTGCGCTGTACGTACTGGTTGACGTAGGCGTTGCCGACGCCGGTGATGTCCTGGGTGCTGCCGTTGTAGAGGTACACCACGCCCGGCGCGGAACCGGAGTCGTTGCGGATGACGCCGTAGTCGTCACCGGGGAAGCTGGAGGCCGCGGTGGGACCGATGCCGGACCAGTTGGGGTAGCCCTCGGTGCAGTGGCCGGCGGTGATCACGTAGTAGGTGCTGCCGATGCGGGCGTTGAAGCCTGCGGAGCAGCGCCAGCCGGCGTCGGCGTACATGGCGTCGCCGCCGCGGATGAGCTTGGTGAACTCACCCTTGGTGCGCTCGATGCTGACGGCGCCGTCGAAACGGTCCGCGACCTTGCGGAGCTTCGCCATCTCCTTGGCGTCGACCGTGCTGTCCACGGCGACGGACAGCGTGTTGCCGACCGGGTCGACGGACCATGCGGTGCCCTTGATGTCGGCCTTGTTCTCGATGGCCTTGGCGGCCTTGGCGAGTTCGGCCTGGCTGTGCTCGACGACCTTCGGCACGGCGCCGGCCTTCTTCACCTTCGCCGCGTCGGCCCGGTCGGTGATGGTGACGACCATCTTGCCGGAGTCCGCCTGGTAGGCGCCGCCGGTCTGGGCCGATCCCA
>KI547043.1:264219-266184 GCA_000497405.1 Streptomycetaceae bacterium MP113-05
CGACGAGGCCGGTCGCGACGGCGGCTATGCCTTTGCCGTGCCGGGCGACACGTGTCGAGGCAGAGGGTCTGACCTTCACGCGTTCCTCCAAGTGTGGGGTTGTGTGGGGGCGAACCAGCCGGGTGCGGCAGGCTCGGTACACGTCCCCGGCTCCCGGCCCGGTGGGGGGTGGGGGGCAGGTCGGCGATCTCCGGTGACGTGGGGAGTATCGACAGCGCCGCAGTGCGCCCACAAGGGTCGTGGACGCGCCGGAAATTCACCCGGTGGTGTGAACGACGGGTGCCCGTTCTCCGGTTTCGGAGGTACGCGTTCCGGATATCAGGCGGGCCCGATACGGGCGGCCAGCCAGGTCGGAACGCCGCCGAGCAGGTGGAACAGGCGCCTCGCCTCCTCTTGGAGCCGGACCGCCTCCTCCTCCGGCTGGACGTCCGCGAGCGCCATGAGGGCCGGGGCCATTCCCACCAGAAAGCCGATGTGCTCCCGTAGCCGCAGCGACTCGGCGAATCCCTTCCGGGCCTCGGCGAGTTCACCGTCGCGCAGCGCCAGACCGGCCAGGTGCCGCCAGGTGAACGAGAGCAGCAGTGTGTCTCCGTGCGCCGCCGCGCCGGTGTGTGCCCGGCGGTAGGCGGCCAGGGCCGCCTGCGGGTTGTCGCTCACGTGCTCGGCGACCAGGCCGCGCCGGTAGTCCAGCAGCGCCCGCCCGGGGGTGGCGGGATCCACCAGGGCGGCGGCCCGGCCCAGTGCGGCGCGTGCTTCGTCCGATCGGTCGCGCACGCCCAGAACCGTGGCCACGTAGGCCAGTTGGCCGCGCTCGCATGCGGCGGCTCCGCGTGCGTCGTCGTCGCGCGCGGCCGCCTCGGCCAGGCGCAGCGAGTCCTCGGCGGCCTGCCAGCCGCCACCGGTGAACATGCACCGTTCGACCAGCAGCGCGGCGCGGCGCAGTGCGGTGGCGGGCGAGCCCGGGACGTAGGGCTCCAGCAGTGCCGCCGCGTCGTCCCAGCAGCCGCGGGACCGCAGGCGCCAGACCGCCCGTTCGCACGGGGAGTCGCCTCCGTACGTGACCGCCGTTCCCGGTGCTTCCTTCCGCCGTCGTACCGCACGTCCCATGGCGGACTCCGCCACTGTGCCTCCCAAGCGCGCCCTCGAGCCGAATGTGACCGCATTTCAGCACGAACCGAGCGCTCAGCCAAGAGAAAGTGTGAAGCGATTCACAAAGTTTTACTCGGTGTGTCGCTCTGACCAGTGTGAGGTCCCGGCCGCGGGGCGTTGTCATGCCGGTTCGACGGTGTGACGAACATACGGTGCGAAGTTCTTCACCTCTTCTGCGCACTTCGCGCGTCCTGCGTGAAATTCCGCTTTCCTTCTGTCACGGTTTGAACCGATTTGTTCGAAAAGGAGGCGAGCGGTGCGTCCAGACGTCCCTCGGCCCATACGTGCGGACCACGGCCCGGGCTGTGGACCCGGTGGGCGGTCACTCGTCCTCCGCGCCCCAGCCGTCCGCCGCTGAAGCATCACGACGACCGGCAGCACGGGACTGCGGCCGTCCGACCGCGTGGGGAGAGGTGCGTGCAGCAAGAGCAGCCGAAGGACGGCCCCCTGACCGTCCTGCATGTGGCCCAGCCAGTCGACGGCGGCGTCGCGCGCGTCGTCGTCGACCTGGTCCGGGCCCAGGTCCGGTCCGGGATCAAGGCCGTCGTGGCCTGCCCGCCGCACGGCGGACTCGCCGCTGCCGCTGCCGCTCACGGCGCGGAGGTCCACCCGTGGAACGCCGGGCGCGAACCCGACGTCCGCCTGCCGGGGGAGACGGCGCAGGCCGCCCGACTCGTCCGGCGCACCGCACCGGATCTGGTGCACGTCCACAGCGCCAAGGCCGGACTGGCCGTACGGCTCGCGGTGCGCGGCCGCACGCCCACCGTCTTCCAGCCGCACGCCTGGTCCTTCGAGGCGGTCACCGGCCTCCCGGCC
>KI547043.1:266194-269217 GCA_000497405.1 Streptomycetaceae bacterium MP113-05
TCGCCACCCGCTGGGAACGCCACGCGGCACGCTGGTCCACCCGCGTGCTGTGCGTCAGCGAACAGGAGCGGTGGCGCGGTGAGGCAGCGGGCATCGACGCACGCTGGGCGGTGATCCCGAACGGCGTCGACACCGCGCGCTTCACCCCCCTCACCCCGCAGGACACCGCACGCGCACGGCGGCACCTGGTCGCCTGCGCGGTCCGTCCGGGCGGCGGGCCGGCGCCGTCCGCCGCCGAAGACCCGCTGGTGGTCTGCGTGGGTCGGCTGTGCCGGCAGAAGGGGCAGGACGTGCTGCTGCGCGCCTGGCCCGCCGTCACCGCCCGGGTGCCCCGCGCCCGCCTCGTCCTCGTCGGTGACGGGCCGGACCGGGAGCCTCTCCGCGCCGCGGCACCTCCCGGCGTGCTGTTCGCCGGTACCTCCCCGGACCCGGCGTCCTGGTACGCGGCGGCCGACCTGGTCGTCCTGCCGTCCCGTTGGGAGGCCATGGCACTGGTGCCGCTGGAGGCCATGGCCTGCGGGCGTCCGGTGCTCCTCACGGACGTGGCGGGAGCCCGGGAGTCCCTGCCCGGCGGGCACCAGGCCGCATGCCTGGCCCCGCCGGAGGACCCGGAGGCGCTCGCATCCGCACTCGTCCGGCTGCTGGCGGACCGGGACCTGCGTGAGGACCTGGGCGCGCAGGCGGGTCGCCACGTACGCGCCAGCCGGGACATGTCGGCCACGTCTGCCGCGGTGGAAGCGCTCTACCACGAGTTGACGGGCCATCCGCACGGCGAGCGCGAGGAACTGATCAGCCGATGACTATGGAGAGCGCCGGATCCGCGGCCGACGCCCCGCCCACGGATGCCACGCCCGCGGTCGCTCCGACGCCGGAACCGGGCCGGACGGCCGAGGTGACCCGGGGCTCCTCGCGAGCCGAATCCGACCAAGCCGGCACACCCCTCGGTGCTGCTCCTCTCACCGTCTCCGATCCGTGGGGCTCTTCACGTCCGCCCGCCGAAGCGCCCCGCGGACGTGGCACCCTCGCCGCCCTGGTGGCCGCCGACTGCCTCGCCGCCACGTCCGCCGCGCTGTCGGTCGGCTCCCGCTCCCACCTCGCCCTGCTGGGACTCGCACCGATGCTGCTGACCCTGGTGGCTTTGCATCAGCAAGGCGGCCTCTACCGCAGCGCCCCGCACGGCGCCGCCCTCGGCGACCTCCCCGCCCTGCTCTGGCGGGCGGCCCTCGCCTGGTGCGCGACCACCACCGTCGTCGTCGCCGTGCGCCCCGAGTTCACGCCGGACTGGACGTTGCTGCTGTCGGTGGTCCTCGTCCACACGACGCTGGCCGTTGCGTTGCGCGCCGCACTGCACGGACTGCGGATCGGTCGGCAGCGCCGCCGCCCGCGTTCGGCGCTGGTGGTCGGTGACGTGGGGGTCGGGCGGGTGCTCGCGGCCGTCCTCCATGAGCACCCGGAGTACGGCATGTGCCCGGTCGGCCTGGTGGCGCCGCACCGGCCGGACGTGGCCCCCCGGGCCGCCGGGGGCCGGGATCCGGCGCAGGCGCGCGCCGCGTGCACGGACGAGGGCCCGCCGCTCCCCGTGCTGTCCGCGACGGACGACGTCACCCGTGCGGTCATCCAGAATGCGGTGCGCGACGCGGTACTCACCTCACCCGCCGTCACCGGCCCGGAGACCACCGCGCTGATCCGGCTGTTCGGCACCCTCGGTGTCGCGGTGTGGGTGGTCGACGGCGAGACGGTCCCCGGCGACGTCGTCTGGCGGACCACACCGGCCGGGCACGTCTGGGGCTTCCCCTGCGCACGCGTCGAACCGTCGCCCCGGCCTGCCGCCGCGCACATCGCCAAACGTCTGCTGGACCTGACGCTCGCCGCCGTCGCCCTGATCGCCGCCGCACCGGTGCTCGCGCTGTGCGCGTGGGTCGTCCGGGCTTCCGACGGGCCGGGCGTGCTCTTCCGGCAGGAACGCGTCGGGTGGTACGGACGACCGTTCACGATGCTCAAGTTCCGTACCCTGCGCCCCGCCACCGAGCACGAGTCGGCAACCCGCTGGAACGTTGCCGACGACCAGCGGATGAGCGGCGTCGGCCGCTTCCTGCGCCGCACCTCGCTCGACGAACTGCCCCAACTGTGGAACGTGCTCCGCGGCGACATGAGCCTGGTCGGGCCGCGGCCCGAACGCCCCTTCTTCGTACAACAGTTCAGCAAGGCCCACCCGGGATACGCGGCGCGCGACCGGATGCCCGTCGGTATCACCGGACTGGCCCAGGTCAACGGTCTGCGCGGCGACACCTCCATCGAGGCCCGGGCCCGGTTCGACAACCACTACATCGACACCTGGTCGTTCTGGCAGGACGTCCAGATCCTGCTCCGCACCGCCGGGTCCTTCTTCCACATGGGAGGCAGCTGAGTGGCCACCCGGCAGATCCCGACTCCCGTGCGCGCTCCGGAGCACCGCCGCGACCGGGTGGCACCGGCGCAGTGGCCGGTCCGGTATGTCCGGGTGCTGCCGGTCGCCGTCACCGTGCTGCTGCTCTGCCTCCCCGGAGGCGCAGCCGACACCGCGTCGAGTACCCACGTCGCCCCGGCCGATGTGGCCTCCGCGCTGCTGGTGGTGTGGTGCGGCGTCACCCTGCTGCGTGAGCGCAGCCGGCCGCTCGGCGCGCGCGCCGCGCTCGTACTCGCCGCCCCCGCCGTCGCGTTCGCCGTGGCCGCCGCCACCTCCCCCCACCCTGCCGAGGCCGTCCTCGGACTCGTCCGTTACCTGCAGATCTTCGTGCTCGTGCCAACGGCTGTCGTGCTGCTGCTCCGGTCCCGGCGCGAACTGCGCCTTGCCGCCGGTGCGGTCGTCGTCCTCGCCCTGGTGCAGGGAGCGGTCGGCGTCCACCAGTACGCCACCGCCACCGGAGCGTCCTACCAGGGCCGCACCGTGCGGGCGGTCGGCACCTTCGGACCGCTGGACGTGATGGGCATGGCGACCGTCGTGTCCTACGGCCTGATCCTGCTGCTGGCTGGGGGGCCCGCAC
>KI547043.1:269227-269857 GCA_000497405.1 Streptomycetaceae bacterium MP113-05
GCCCCCGTCCGCGCCGCGCCGGACCCGGCCCGTCGCACTGGGCGCGGCAGCCGCTCTGGTCGTGCCCCTGACCTTGTCGTTCAGCCGCGGCGCGTGGATCGCCACCGCCTGTGCAGGCGGCATGGTGCTGCTTCTCGCCGGGCTGCGTCTCGCCGCCCGCACCCTCACCGTGCTGCTCGCCGCCGGAGTGGTTCTCGTCGGCGGCGCAGGCGTCGGCACCGAGATGATCGGCGAACGGCTGGCCAGCATCACCCAGGTCGCCGGCAGTCCCGATCAGTCCGTCACCGACCGGTACGCCATGTGGGCCGCCGCGGGCGGCATGTGGCGGGAGCACCCGGCTACCGGCGTCGGCCTCAAGGGATTCCCCCACCACCGTGACGGCCATGCCTCGCTGGCCCTGTCGTCCGGCAGCGACACCGCGGGGGCCGGTGTGGCGTTCCACCGCGAGCCTTTGCTCTCCCCGCACAACATGTACCTGCTGATTCTCAGCGAACAGGGCCTCGTCGGCCTCACGCTGGCCGCCGGAAGCTGGTCTGCGCTGCTCGTCTGCGGACTGGTGCGGCTCTCCCGCCTCCGCGCCTCCGCCCGTACCCGGCCCGCCGGGCACGGGCGGAGGCCGGCGGGCAGGTC
>KI547043.1:269867-270876 GCA_000497405.1 Streptomycetaceae bacterium MP113-05
TCGCCCGCCCGGAGCCCGTCTCGCCCTATCTCTCCCTCGGCTGGGGCGACCCACCCGACCCGGAGAAGGTCATGGCGGCTACCGGGGTGCGCTGGTTCACACTGGCGTTCGTACTGAGCAAGGGCGACTGCACGCCCCGCTGGGACGGTACGCGTCCACTCAGCGGCGGCCGTGACGAGAGGGTCATCGACGCGGTACGTACCGCCGGCGGAGACGTCGTCGCCTCGTTCGGCGGCGGGCTGGGCCACAAGCTGGAGAGCTCCTGTTCATCGGCCCGCTCTCTCGCGGCGGCATACCAGAAGGTGATCGACGCCTACGGGCTGTCCGCGATCGACGTCGACCTCGAGATGCAGGCCTACCGCGATCCGCAGGTGCGGGCCCGCACGATCGGCGCGCTGCGCCGGGTAGCAGCCGCCAACCCCGGCCTGAGGCTCTACGTCACCCTCCCCTCCGGGCCCGAGGGCCCGGACGCGAAGCTCATCGGATGGGCCGCGGACGACGGCCTCGAACCGGATGTGTGGACGATCATGCCGTTCGCCTTCGGCGAGGCCGGCTGGGGCCGGGACATGGGCCGGCTGACCGTGCAGGCCGCCGACGGGCTGCGAAAGCGGCTCCAGGAGGCGTACGGGTACGACACCGCGGAGGCGTACCGGCACGCGGGTGTGTCGACGATGGCGGGGATCACCGGGCACGGCGAGGTCGTCACCGTGCGGGACTTCCGTGCTCTGGTGGACTACGCCGGACGCACGGGTCTGGGGCGGCTGTCGTTCTGGTCGGTCAACCGGGACCGCAAGTGCCCCGACGACCGGTATCCGTCGGACGACACCTGTTCGGGCGTCGGCCAGCACGACTGGGCCTATACGCGGGTGCTGGCCGGGTACGACGGCTCGTGAGGTACGGGCGCCGGGGACAGCGACGCCGTCAGGCCCGCGTCGCCGGTGCGCCGCCGACGGCCGGTGAGGCGGCGGTACGCGACTCGATGGCTGTCGGCCCCGCCGGCGCGGGCACC
>KI547043.1:271599-281939 GCA_000497405.1 Streptomycetaceae bacterium MP113-05
GGCATGGTGGGCGCTCTCCCCGGCGGCTCTCCGACCCGAGGAGGACCGGCCGTGACCGAACTCGCCCGCACGTCTCGGGACGGCGAGCACCCGGAGCCACCTCCGACTGCCCCGACCGGGACGACCGCCGCGACCGGGGAGAGGGCCGTCCCGACCGTGAACGTCACGGCACAGGAGGTCGCGACCCGCGGCGAGCAGGGCCGCTTCATCGCCCGCGCGGCGGCCGGCCCCGCCGGCGCGGGCACCTTGGCGGCCGGCTGAGCCGGGGAGCGCCTTATCACGTACGCCGCCAGCGACCCGGCGGCGAACAGGGCGAGCACGGAGACGGCCGCGCCCATCCAGGTCGCTCCGAGCCACTGACTGCCGAACCATCCCAGTCCCACGCTGTACGCAGCCCAGGTCAGGCCGGCCAGCGCCGACCACGGCACGAAATCCTTCGCCCGCCGGTGCGCCGCCCCCGCCGTCAGGCTGACGACGGAGCGCCCGGCAGGTGCGAAACGGGCGAGCACCACGAGCGTGCCGCCGCCGCGTACGAGGGCCTGACCGAGCCTCTCCTGAGCGGCAGTCAGGCGACGCGACCGGGCCACCGCCTGCTCGAACCGTGAGCTGCCGCGCCAGGCCAGCCGGTACACCAGCAGGTCGCCGAGTACGGAGGCGGCTGCGGCGCAGAGCACCAGGGCGAGCATCTGCGGAAGGTGGTGGGCGGCCTCCGCGGCGCGCGTGGCTGCGGCGGTGCCGGCTCCTGCCGGGCCGGCTCCGGCGACGTCGGCCGCGGTGGTGCCGGCGACCGTGGTGGCCGCCGCGATGACGAGAACGCCGCTCGGCAGCACCGGCAACCAGATGTCGAGGAGGACGGACAGAGCGATGATCGCGTAGAGCCAGGGGGTGTCCAGGAGTGACTCCAGGGTCTCCTGCACTGTTCTTCCCCCGTCCGGCCGCAGTCGGCTCGCCGTTTACCAGCACCCAGCCTACGCGCGGGCGATGCCGGTGGGGCTGCGGGGGCGCGCGGGTACGGTCGTGTCGGTGCTGCTGAGGTTCGTGCCGGTGCGTCAGCTCTTCCCGGCGGGCGGGGAGAGGTCGCGCTCCAGGACGCGGCACAGGTGGGCGGAAGCCCTTTCGCCGGTACCTCCGTCGCCGGTACCCGGCTCGGCAGGACCGGCATCGGCGCGGTCGAGCCCGAGGGTGGCGGAACGGCCGTGCAGGGCGAGCGTCATCAGATGGTTGCCGAACCACGGACCGCCGGTGCGGTCCCAGCTCAGCTGCGGCCGGGACAGCCCCGCGTGACGGGAGATCAGGCGGCCCAGCCACCTGCCGGGCCGGCTCCAGCCGAAGCGGAAACCCCAGTGCATGTACCTCGGGATGCTGTTGTGTACCGGTGAACAGGTCAGCTGTACCACCCGGGACACCGGCGCCCGCGCGAAGTGGGGCTGTGCGAAGTGGGGTTCCGCCAGGTACGCGTGATGCACGTCGCCGGAGAGCACGCACACGGTCGCCGGAACGTCCCCGGCGGCGCCCGACCGGCCCGCCGGGACGTCTGCCGGGACGTCCGCCGGGCCTCCGGGCGGACTGCTTGCCGTGCCGCCGCCCACCTCGGCGATCAGATCGGCCAGGTCCCGGAAGGACGCGGGGAAGGCCGCCCAGTGCTCCAGGTCCCCAGCCCGCCGCAGCCTCTCGCCGCGCCGCGCCCAGCGCTCACCGCGTGCTCCGGCGCACAGCGCCGCGTTCCACGCCTCGGTGTCGTGGATGGCGGGCGGAAGCAGCCAGGGCAGCGACGAACCGATCAGCAGGTGGTCGCAACCGGGCTGCCGCGCCTGCTCGCGAAGCCAGGCCCACTCGCTGTCGTCGATCATCGCCCGGTTCTGCTCGTCCAGTACGCGCGCCGCCCGGCTGTCCGCCATCAGCAGCCGCACCCGCCCGAAGTCGCGGCGGAAGCTCCAGCGGAACGACTCCGGGTCCTCGTCCGCCAGGGCCGCGCTCTTCCGCAGTACCCCGGCACCGTCCTCCTCCGCCCGCACGGCGGCGAACAGCGGGTCCTCGGCCAGTTCACCGGGCGTGAGGTTGCCCAGGTGCTGGTAGACCCAGTAGGAGGTGAGGCCGCCGAGTACCCGCTCCCGCCACCACGGTTCGGCGGCGATGTCCCGGCGCCACGCGGCGCTGGTGTTCCAGTCGTCGATGATGTCGTGGTCGTCGAAGATCATGCAGGTGGGAACGGTCGTGAGCAGCCAGCGCACCTCCGGCGCCAGCCACGACTCGTAGTACAGCTCGGTGTACTCCTCGTAGTCCGCGACCTGGCTCCACGGTGGCCGGTCCAGGGCGCGCCGTTGCGCGAGACGTGCGCGTACCTGCGGTGAGGTCTCGTCGGCGTAGACCTGGTCACCGAGGAGCAGCAGCACGTCCGGTGTCTCGCCGCCCGACCGGACCTGCTCGGCGAGGGCCTCCAGCGCGTCGGGGCCCACCGGGCCGTGCCGACTGCCCTCGGGGCGCGCCGCCCAGCGGCAGGAGCCGAAGGCGACCCGCACCGGGGCCCCGCCGTCCGGGACGGCTGTGCGGATGATGCTGGCAGGCATGCCGGAGTCCGCCGGCGGCCAGACCTGGTCGCCGTCCAGCAGCACCTGGTAGGGCGTCTCGGTCCCGGGTTCCAGGCCGACCACGGTGATCAGGGCGTAGTGGTGGCCGGCTACCTGCCACGTACGGGCGCTGCCGCCCGGCGCGGCGCCACGGCCGGATGAGGCGCCCGGGGCGGGGGAGCACCGGACCTCCGCCTCGCACGGCAGGTCGGTCTCGACCCACACCGTGGCGGTGTCCTCGTCCACGTAGCGCAGCAGTGGCCCCAAGCGCAGCTCGGTCATCTCCGCCTCCTCTTTCTGGGCGCTGGCCACCGTACGGAACGACCGGGCCGACGGGTAGTCCAGGGGACCGCGGGCGCCCTCGGCCGTAGGCTACGGGTGTGCTCGCCGCCGACACCCTGTTGCCTGTGGACCGCACGCTCGGTGTCGTCCTCGCGGGGTTGCTGGTGGCGGCGATGGGCGTGGCCGCCTTCGCGCACCTCGTGCACGACGACGGCCGCGGCCACGCCCGGGCCGCCGCCCTCGCCGGTCTCCGCGCCACCGTGCAGCTCGGCGGGGTCTCACTGGTCATCGGCTGGGTGATCGGCGCGGTGCCGACGCTCCTCGGCTTCGTTCTCCTGATGTACGCCGTCGCGGTGCGCACCGCCGGTCACCGGATCACCGGCAACCGCACCTGGTGGTGGGCGGCCGCGCCGATCGCAGCGGGAGTGGGGCCGGCGCTCGTCGTGGTGCTGCTCACCGGGCTGGTGCCGCTGCACGGCATCACGCTGGTGCCGGTTGCGGGCATCCTCATCGGCGGTGCCATGACCGTCACCGTGCTGGCCGGCCGCCGTTCCCTGGAGGAGCTGCACCTCCGCCGGGGCGAGGTGGAGGCCGCGCTGTCACTCGGCCTCCCGCCGCGCGAGGCCCGGCTGGAGATCGTCCGCACGGCGGCGGCCGGAGCGTTGCTGCCGGGCCTCGACCAGACCCGCACCGTGGGACTCGTCACCCTCCCCGGTGCCTTCGTGGGCATGCTGCTGGGCGGCGCCTCACCGCTGGTGGCGGGCGCGGTGCAGCTCTTCGTGCTGGTCGCGTTGATGCTGGTGCAGACGGTCGCGGTGGCGGTCGTGCTGGAACTCGTCGCACGTGGGCGGCTGTATCGCGTACGCTGGCACGCGATCGAAGGGGAGTAGCTCTTCGCCGGACCGTCGACACACCGGGCGGACCGCGGACGTGTCCGCGGCACCCCGCCCCGGCGCCCGGAGCGCGTACGGACCCCGCCCGCGGCGGACCGTTTCACGTGCCAGCGAGACCTTCGGCCGCAGCGTGACGCACCCGCACGCTGCCGGGCCGAAGTGTGCGCATCTCGCGGTCGCCGCCGGTTCCGGCAGCCCGACCGATCGAGGAATCAGTCTCCGTGTTCAGTATCACCACCGCCGCCGTGACGTTCGGTGTCGTCATCCTGGCAGAGCTGCCCGACAAGACCGCCCTGGCCGGTCTGGTGCTCGGCACCCGCTACCGGGCGTCCTACGTGTTCGCCGGCGTCGCCGCCGCGTTCACGGTCCACGTCGCCCTCGCCCTTGCCGCGGGCAGCGTCCTCACCCTGCTTCCCGGCCGTCTCGTGGACGCGTTCGTCGGTGTGCTGTTCCTCGCGGGGGCGGCGTTCCTGGTCCTCAAGCACGACGACGGGGAGGACGAGGCCGGGGTGAAGGCGCCGTCCGCGCAGACCTTCTGGAAGGTCGCGGGCAGCGGTTTCACGCTGATCCTCGTAGCCGAGTTCGGCGACCTGACGCAGATCATGACGGCCAACCTGGCCGCCCGCTACGACGACTGGCTCTCGGTCGGTGTCGGTGCGCTGCTCGCACTGTGGGCCGTGGCGGCGATCGGCATCCTCGGCGGGCGCACGCTGATGAAGTACGTGCCGCTGGCGCTGATCACGAAGGTGGCGGCGGCAGTGATGTGCCTGCTGGGCGTGTACAGCCTCTACGAGGCCGTCGCCGGCTGACACGGCCCACGGGCCCCCGGGGACGGGTATGCACAGGCCCCGCGATCCCGGATCCGCCGGGAGGACTGGCGCAGTGGCCCCTGTTTTTGTATCGTGTGGGAACAAAGTGGTTCCGCCCCACGTCCCTGACCCGGAGGGGCGGAACCACGATTTCGCCGTTCGCCGACGGGAGCGCCACCCCATGCCCACCACCTCGCTCACCTTCCGTGCGCTGCTGCTCGACATGGACGGCACCCTCGTCGACTCCGATGCGGTCGTCGAACGCGTCTGGCGGGGCTGGGCCCTCGACCACGGTCTGGACGAGGACCAGGTGCTGTCCGTCGTCCACGGACGGCAGGGGTACGCCACCATGGCCGCCCTGCTGCCCCACCGTTCGATGGAGCTCAACCACGCGGAGAACCGCGAACTGCTCGCCGTCGAGACGGCCGACATGGACGGTGTCGTGCCGGTGCCCGGCGCGGACGGATTCCTCGCCGCGCTCCGTTCGACCGCCGTACCGCACGCGTTGGTGACGTCCGCGGACGTGGCGCTGTCCACGGCACGGATGCGTGCCGCAGCGCTGCCGATGCCCGACACGCGGGTCACCGCCGAATCGGTGAGCGCGAGCAAGCCCGATCCCGAGGGCTTCCTCAAGGGCGCGGCGGAACTGGGCCACGACCCGGCCGACTGCGTGGCGTTCGAGGACTCCGGAGCCGGCGTGGCCGCTGCGCGGGCCGCCGGGATCCGCGTCGTGGGCGTCGGCCCGCACGCTGCCGAGCACGGCCCCGACATGACCGTGCCGGATCTCACCGCCCTCCGGATCACCGCTGCGGGCGACGGCGCGTTCGTCCTCCACGTCCCGTAGCCGCGTCCCAGTCCGGTGGCGTGACGGACCGTGCGACATCCCCCGGGCCACGGCCCGGCGACCGGCGGAGGTTTCGCGGACGGACGGGGGCAGCCCGGAGTCAGGCCCCCTTCGGGGCAGCCTGGTGTGCGACCTCGAAGCTCCACACTTCGGAGCCGGTTGCGGCCGGACGCCCTCCCTCGCCGCCCCCACCTCGGTGGGCCTCCTTCATCGGCCCCTCCATCCATGCCTGGAAGGCTTGCTCGTCACGCCAGCGGGTGTAGACGAGGTACCGGTCGGTTCCCTCGAGCGGACGCAGCAGCTCGAACCACTCGAAGCCGTCTGCGGTCTCCACCAGTCCGGCGCGGGAACCGAACCGCGCTTCCAGCACCTCGCGCTGCTCTGCAGGTACGGCCAGGGCGTTGATCTTCACGACACTCATGCGCCCATCCTGCCCCAGCCGTCGCGGCTGTCCACCATCGGCGCCCGGTCGCCTTCCGGCCTGCTGCAACCGGTCCTCGCGCACACCGCTGTGCCCGAGGGGCCCGGCGACGGCACCCCGCAGGACGGCGCTCGCCGGTTCGGCGCGCACAATGGCTGACCGGTCGCAACGGAACGACCGGCACGGCACGATCGTTCTGCCCACCGTCAGGTGACGACGGGGTGGCCTGCGTCCTGCCGGAGAGCACAAGATGGGCGACGACATCGTGACGAGGGGAGACGGCGCGGCGTGATCGATACGTCTGGGGAGCGGGCCGGCAACAGGACACCGGGCGGATTCCGCCTGCGCGCGGCCGTCGAACAACTGGGCCCGCGACGGGGGGCCGCCCTGATCGCCCTGTGGCTGCTCGCGACGGCGCTGGCGGCCCGTGAGGTCGCCGCCGTGGCGGGAGTGCCGCCCGGAGGAAGGCTGCCCGCCCTCTTCTCCTGGCTGGGCCCGGGAGGCGCTCTCCAGGTCGGGGCCCCCGGCTACGACGCCGACGACCCCTTCGCCGGCACCCCGTTCGCCGGACTGGTCCTCACCCCGCTCCGGCGGTCGGCCGAGGTGAACCTGGGGGCGGTATGGACCGTCGGGTCGCTGCTGCTCGTCGTGGCGGTCGCCGTGCTCGCCGTACGGGCCCTGCCGGACCGGACCGGGCGGCGGCGCACCGGACTGCTGCTGATTCCTGCCGCCTGCAGTCTGGTGCTGGTCTCGACACCGGTGCGGCACACGCTCGGGACCGGCCAGGGCAGCATCCTGCCCGTCCTGCTGGTGCTGCTCGGCTGGCTCACGCTGGGAGCCGGCGACCGCACCGGTGCCGACCGGCGCGCGGCGGGCGTCCTCATCGGCCTCGCTGCCGCGTTCCAGCCTGCCGTGCTGCTGTTCGCACCGCTGCTGTGGCTGACCGGACGGCGCGCCGCTGCCGGCGCCGTCGCCGGCACGTTCGCCGCCTGCACCGCCGTCGCCTGGGGCCTGATGCCCACGGACTCGCACGCCTACTGGCTGCAGCACGTCGCCGGCGCGAGCCTCGCCGACTCCTCCGCCACGCCGGTCAACCAGTCCCTGCACGGAGTCCTGCTGCGGATGGGGGTGCACGGCCCGCTCGAGATCGTGCTCTTCGCCGCGCTGGCCGCCGCCGTCTCCTGGCTCGCGCTGCGCCGTGCCGCGCACTACGTCCGCGACGGACAGCCACTGCTCGCCGCGGCCGTCACCGGCTGCGCCGTGGTCGCCGTGTCGCCCGTCACGTGGCAGCACCAGCAGCTGTGGATCCTCCTCGCGGTCGCCGGACGCGTCGGCCGACGCAGCGGCGACCGCATCATGTGGCCGGTGTTCCTCGTAGCCGTGATGACGCTGGACGGCAGCGCCCTGATGCCGCACGTAGCGGGGCTCATGCAACTCGGTGACAACGCAGTGCTGGTCACCGCCCTGCTGGTCGCCGTCGCCGCCCCGTTCCTCACCCGCGACGCGCCGTACTGGAACGACCCGGTGCGCACCGGGTCGTCGAGCAGACCCGGGCTGCTGCTGGAACTCCTGCTCATCCGCATCGGCTACTGGGTCTACTCGGTCATCCGCGGCCACGCGCCCGACACCCGGGGCACGGCCGAGGGCCACGGACTGCAGGTCCTCGACATCGAACGTGTCCTGTACCTGGACTGGGAGCACGCCCTCAACCGTTTCGCCGTCGCGCACCCCTGGCTGGAGGCGGCCTGCAACGTCTACTACCAGTCGCTGCACTACGCGGTGCCGGTGAGTCTGCTCGTCGTTCTCTACGTGCGCCGCCCCCCGGAGTACCGAAGGCACCGCACCGCCCTCAGCTTCGCCACGCTCCTGGGGCTGGTCGGCTTCTGGCTCTACCCGCTCGCTCCGCCCCGGCTGATGCCCGGGCTCGGCTTCGTAGACACGGCGCACGGCCCGCAGGACCTGTCCGACCCGGACTTCGGGGCCCTCACCGCGCTGTCCAACCAGTACGCCGCGATGCCTTCGCTGCACGTCGGCTGGTCGCTGTGGTGCGGGATCGTGGTCCTGGCGATGACGAGGAACCGGTGGCTGCGTGCCCTCGGCCTCGCCTACCCGCTGCTCACCACCTTCGTGGTGATGACGACCGCCAACCACTACCTGCTGGACGCCTTCGGCGGCGCCCTCGTCGTCGCAGCCGGATACGGTCTGCAGCGCGTGCTGTTCCGGCTACGCGGCTCCGGCGCCGCTGCGGCCGGCACGGGCGGCGTACCTGTCCGCGAGGAGGGCCAGCGGCACAGCCGCGACCCAGCTGTAGACGGCGGCCGTGGGCGAGACGGCCGCGACGCCCACCGAAGCGAGGAACACCACGCTCTGAGCGGGGAGCGGCACACTGCGCCAGCTCGCGACACCGGTGGAGCGATGGATGTGCACCTCCATCAGGTACAGCAGCAACGCCGCGAGGCCGAC
The DNA here is from genome assembly GCA_000497405.1 of Streptomycetaceae bacterium MP113-05. Classification (GTDB taxonomy): domain Bacteria; phylum Actinomycetota; class Actinomycetes; order Streptomycetales; family Streptomycetaceae; genus Streptomyces. The sequence continues at coordinate 279,879 of KI547043.1, forward strand.
CACCGTCCCGTACAGGCCGGGTCCGGCAAACCGGTGGGTGTAGTCCTCCAGGACAGAGGTGGGAAACGGGATCAGGGAGAGCAGGACGAGGAAGGAGATGTTCAACCAGAACAGCCGTGAGTCGATCTGCACCGCGCGGCGCATCGACACGTGGTGCGCACGCCAGAACACGGCGATCACCACAGCGCTGAGCAGGAACGTCGCAACCTGCGACCACACCGCGTCGAGCGCCTCGTCCAGTTCCGCGCCGTCCAGGCCCTTGGGCAGCTGGATGTCGAGCACCAGCAGTGTGAGGGCGATCGCGACCACGCCGTCGGTGAGCGCCGTCAGGCGCTCCCGCGGCACCTGAGCGCTCGTCCCCCCACCCCCGCCCGCCCTCGGGGCGCTCCGCGTACGGTCGTCCATCCGGTCTTCCTAGCAGCGGGGCGGACGTGGTCCGGTGAGCCCACGCCGCCTCCGGCGATCGGCTCGGGCCGGCCCGCGGCGAGCCCGGCGGAGCGTCAGGGAGCCGGGGGCGGGCCGACCGGTGCGTCGAAGTCCGCGGGAGCGTCGAAGGCGGCGCGGCGGGTGGCGCGGCGCAGCGCCTTGAGGACCGGGGCGCCCAGGACGAGGGTGAGCACGGCGGACAGCAGGGCCCGGGGCAGGTCCCAGCCGAGCGACGTCGCCAGCACGAAGGCGGTGAAGTGGGTCAGGTTCTCCGGGATCGGGGCGCCCGGTTCGAAGGCCAGACCCGGGGGGAGGCCGGTGTTGTAGACGGCCCAGCCCTGGAGGTTCATCAGGGTGCCGTACCCGATCGCCGCCACGGCGCCGTACAAGGCCAGCAGCCACCGTTCCCGTCGGCCGCGCAGGGTGTCCGGCCCCGGCAGCAGACCGGCCCCCATGGACACCCAGCCCATGCAGAGCATCTGGTACGGCATCCACGGCCCCACCCCGCCGGTCAGCAGGGCGGAGGCGAACATCGATACGGAGCCCAGTACGAAGCCGAACCCCGGACCGAGTACCCGGCCGGAGAGGACCATCAGGAAGAACATCGGTTCCAGACCCGCCGTCCCGGCACCCAGCGGGCGCAACGCGGCGCCCACTGCGGCGAGGACGCCGAGCATCGCGACCGCCTTCGCGTCCAGGCCCGAGTCGGCGATCGTGGCCACGGCGACCGCCAGGAGCAGCGGAAGCAGTGCCGCGAACAGCCAGGGTGCGTCGGCGGCGGCGCCGACCAGGTCCGACCGTGCATCGGCAAGCAGCGGCCAGCCGATGGCTGCCAGACCGATCGCGGACACCAGCAGCAGTGCGGCCACCGAACGGACGCCGAGGCGTACCGGCTTTGCCTGCGCGTCCGGCGGGGCCCCGGGTCCTGCGCGGCCGGCCGGTGTCATGGGGCGGCCCCGTCGGCCCGCCGCAGGGCGCTGCGGACCTGTGGCAGCGTGAGCCAGCGTTGGGGCGCGAGGACCTTGGCGAGCTGGGGTGCGAACGCGGGTGACGCGGTGACCACGTCGGCGGCCGGACCGTCGGCGACCACGTCGCCGTCCGCCAGGATCACCACCCGGTGGGCGAGTTCCGCCGCCAGTTCCACGTCGTGGGTGGCCAGCACGATGGCGTGGCCGTTTCCGGCCAGCTCCCGCAGCACTCCGACCAGGCGCGCCTTGGCCGCGTAGTCCAGGCCGCGCGTGGGCTCGTCCAGCAGCAGCAGCGGGGGAGCGGCGGCGAGGATCACGGCGAGGGCGAGGGCGAGCCGCTGCCCCTCCGACAGGTCGCGCGGGTGGGTTCCGCCGGGCACACCGGGCAGCAGGCGTTCCACCACCTCCCGGCAGGTGCCCGGCGCGGCCGCCGCATCGTGGTCGGCGGAGGCGCACTCCGCGTCGACCGTGTCCGCGTAGAGCAGGTCGCGCGGATCCTGCGGGACCAGACCCACGTGGTGCAGCAGTTCGGAGGGGCGCGTGCGGTGCGGTTCGGCGCCGCCGACGCGGAGCGAGCCGGCGGCCGGCTCGTGCAAGCCGACCAGGGTGCGCAGCAGCGTGGACTTGCCGGCGCCGTTGCGGCCCATCAGGGCTACGGTCTCGCCCG
>KI547043.1:281949-282688 GCA_000497405.1 Streptomycetaceae bacterium MP113-05
GTCGCTGATCCTGCCGCCACCGCTCCGCGACGCGTCCGCGGCTCCCGGGCCCGTCCGGCGCCGTGGCGTGCACCGGTGGCACGTACGGTGCGAGCCGCTCGCGCAGCGGGGTCGCGCGGCGGCGTGCGTCGCGCACGGAGAGGGGGAGCGGCGACCAGCCGGCCAGCAGGCCCAGATCCACCACCGGTGGTCGTACGGGCGAGTCGGCCATCACCGTCGCCGGTGCGCCGAGCACCGGCGTGGATCCGTTCCCGGGGAGCAGCAGCACCTGGTCGGCGTACTGCACGACCCGCTCCAGCCGGTGTTCGGCCATCAGCACGGTCGTGCCCAGGTCGTGCACCAGCCGTTGCAGGACGGCCAGCACCTCCTCCGCCGCGCCGGGGTCGAGTGCCGACGTCGGCTCGTCCAGCACCAGTACCCGGGGGTGCGGGGTGAGCACCGATCCGATCGCCACCCGCTGCTGTTGCCCGCCGGAGAGCGAGGCGAGCGGCCGGTCGCGCAGCGCTGCGATGCTCAGCAGGTCGAGCGTCTCCTCCACGCGCCGCCGCATCACCTCCGGCGGGAGGCCCAGCGACTCCATGCCGTAGGCGAGTTCGTCCTCGACGGTGTCGGTGACGAAGTGGGCGAGCGGGTCCTGGCCGACCGTCCCCACCACGTCAGCCAGTTCGCGGGGCTTGTGCGTGCGCGTGTCGCGGCCGTCGACGGTGACCCGGCCGTGCAGCGTACCGCCGGTGAAGTG
>KI547043.1:282944-283828 GCA_000497405.1 Streptomycetaceae bacterium MP113-05
CCACCCAGCCGCAGGCCGGACAGGGCGATCAGCAGCCCTCCGGCGAGCAGCGGTGCGCCGTACGCCGTACCCTGCGCGGACAGTAGCGCGTAGCTGCCCGCGCAGGCACCGAGCAGCCCTCCGAGCGTCAACGCGCCGGTCAGTCGCCGAACGCCGCGCGGGATCCGGGCCGTACGGCCGTAGCCGCGGGCGTCCATCGTGGCGGCGAGCGCGACGGAACGCTCCAGGGCGCCCTCCAGGACGGGCAGTCCGACCTGAAGCAGCGCACGGGCCCCCTTGTCGTCCCGGCCGCGGAGCCGGCGCGCGGCCCGCAGCCGCAGGACGTCCGCGACCAGGTTCGGCGCGAAGGTCATCGCGACCACCACCGCGACCCCGACCTCGTACAGCGCGCCGGGCAGGGACTTGAGCAGACGCGCCGGGTTCGCCAGCGCGTTGGCCGCGCCCAGGCACACCAGCAGCGTGGCGAGCCGCAGCCCTTCGTAGAGGGCGAACAGCATGCCCTCGGCCGTCACCCGCCCGCCGACGCGCACACCCTGCGCCCACTCCGGCAGCGGCACTTCGGGCAACGTGACCAGCACGTGGGTGCCCCCGACCGCCGATCCGAGCACGAAGGCGAACAGCAGCCGGATCGTCAGCACCAGCAGACCCAGCTTGAGGAAGGCCCCGTACGACCGGGCCCAGGGCGAGTCGGTGCGCCGGGCGGCGACGACGTAGCCCGCCACGGCGGCGAGCAGCAGCAGGAGCAGCGGGTTGGTGGTCCGGGACGCGGCGACGGCCAGCCCCAGCGCCCACAGCCACCACGCCCCGGCGTGCAGCGCGTTGCTCCGCGAGGCGTGCGGGGCGCGCAGCGCCCCCCGCCACCGCGCGGAGCCGGCGGGACGGTC
>KI547043.1:285602-288343 GCA_000497405.1 Streptomycetaceae bacterium MP113-05
CCGGCTGCGGCCAGGACGAGGACCGCACCGACGCCCGCGGCCACACCGACGGCCGAGCCGCCGTCGTCACCGCCGCCCGCTGCGTCCCCCTCCGGCTCCGCACCGGCCGTCGCGGAACCGTCCCCCGCGGACACCTGCTCCCCGCAACCCCGTTCCGGATAGGCGGCGATGGCGCACAACAGCGCGGAGGAGTCGTAACGCAGCGGTTTCATCGTCGCGGCCAGCGCGTCGGCGGCCGTCGCGTCCTCGGCCACCTGCGCACAGGCCTTGCGCCCCCGGGGCGGCTGTTCACCGCTCGGGGCGTCCTCGGCGGTGCCGAAATCGACGGACAGCGCGATCCGCTTTGTCCCCTCCTGCACCGCGGTGCCGCCGCAGATCGCCTGGAAGTCGGCGGCATCGCGCGGCTTCGCCGCGTCGGCGGAGTTCTCGCTGACGGAGAAGCGGAATCCCAGCACGTCCCCGTCGACGGGTCGGAGCACGGCCGGCCCCTGGGTCGCGTACGACCAGGCGCCGTCGCCGTACTCCCAGAACGACCAGTACCGGTATCCGGTGGCCTGCGCGGGTGCCGCCGCGAACGCCAGCAGCATGCCCGTGACCCCGGCGGCTGCCACCGTGTGCAGCACGGAGCGGCGGGGCTGCGTCCTGCTCACTGCTTCCGCCTCCCGCGTCCGCTGAGCAGGATGCCGATGCCGATCCCGGCGACCAGGAACGCGCCGATCGTGGAGATCAGCGTGACGGTGCTCCCGCCGTCCTCCGCGTCGCCTTCCCCGGCCTGCGCCTTCGGGTCCTCGACCGCCGCCGGCTCCGGGCCGGTCGCGTTCAGCTGCTTCACCAGGTCGGTGCCGCCGAAGTCCCGGGGGTCGGCGCCCACCGCGTGGGCGGCGAGCACGAGCTGACCGAGGGCCGCCGGGGACGCGGCGTACTCCTCCCAGTCCCCGTGGTGCTTCTCCAGCCATCCCAGCGCGGACCGCGCGGCGTTGCCGTGCCCCCCGGCGGACAGGGCGATCACCGCGTCCGCCGTGTTGCCGTAGTCCGGCTGGTCCTCCGAGCCGGGCAGTGCGGACATGAGGTGCCGGTCGTTCTTCTGCAGCACGTCCGCGAGGTGGGCCGCGCCTGCCTCGGCAGCGTCCTCCGGGCCCTTCCCCCCGTCCGCTCCGCCGCCGCAGGCGAGCGCCTCCGGCGCCTCGTTCTCGTCCTTCTCCAGCGGCTCGACGACGAACCCGTCGCCCTCACCGGCCAGTACGGCGGCGGCCGTGGCGTCGGCGTTGGGCGCCAGCACACCCTTCTTGTCCGGCTGATAGGCGAACGCGCCGCGGTCGGCGGCCTTCGCGTCGCAGCCGAGGCGGAGGTCCAGCAGCGCGTCGTACGGGGTGTCGCCCTTCTCCGAAGTCGTCTTCGCCGGCTCCTGACCCGCGGCGGCCAGCGCGCCGATCACGACGGAGACGGAGTTGGAGTCGGAGGGGGATCCCGGGTTGTAGCCCCAGCCGCCGTCCTCGTTCTGCACCGACTTCAGCCAGTCCACTGACCTTCCCACGGCCTTGCCGTGCCCGCCGAGCGCGGACAGTGCCTGCACGGCGGCGGAGGTGGCGTTGGTGTCGGCGACCGTCTTCTCCCCGCACGCCTTCCCCGGCTCCGGCCGGTAGGAGGCGAACGAACCGTCGTCGCACTGCTGGGCGGCCAGCCAGTCAACGGCCTTCCCGGCGGGTGTGACTCCTGCGGTGTCCTGTGCCAGCAGGGCGAGGGACTGCCGCCACACGCCGTCGTACGTGGGGTCGGCCTCTCCGTACAGTCCGGCGTCGGCGCCCTTGCCGGCTGCCGCCGGTGCTGCGGCAGCCAGGGGAGCTGCGAGAGCACAGAGCACGGTGGTGGCCGCGAGGGCCGCTGCGCTGCGGCGCAGGTACATGACGATGCCTTTCGGTGAGCCTCCACACGGAGGGCGGTGCACGCAGCAAGGCACGCCGCACCTCCCGCACGCGTCGTACGCCGCGCGGTGGCACACCGGGCTCAGCTCCGCATACCTCGACGGTGCCGGGGCCGCCCCGCGATGCCGTACGCCATGGGCACGGGCACCTTCGGGTGCGGCTCCGGGAGCCTCGCCTGCGACCGGGCGCTCCGGCTCAGGGCCCGCGCGGCGGCACACACGCCCCGGGGGACGCAGGTACACGCACACGAGCACCTTCACGGTTGCGGGTCAGCGCCGGATTCGCACCGGCTTCCCCCGTTCGAAGGCGTTCACTTCCGCGCCCACTCTAACCGGGCCGCCACCGGGCGCCTCAGGCGCTCCCGGGGCCGTCTCCGGTGATCAAGGTGCACACGGTCTCCACATCCACCGTCACCTGCGCGATCGACGACCGGCCGGACAGCCAGGAGACCAGCGCGGAGTGCCAGGTGTGCCCCACCACCCGCACCGCCGACAGCTGCCGCGGCGACGGTTCGCCCGAGCCGCCCATCGCGTCCAGCACGATCGCGGTGGTCAGCTCCGAGACCGCGTCCACCTCGGCGCACACCGAGCGGTCGCCGAAGTTGAGCGCCCGAACCATCGCGTCGGCGAGCAGCGGCTCCCGCTGCAACTGCCGGAAGGCGCGCATCAGGGTCTCCGCCACCCTCGCCGACGGGTCCTGCACGGCGGGCGGATGCCTGTGCAGGGCGGTGTGCAGTTGTTCGAGCTGGTCGTGCATGGTGGCGACCAGCAGGTGGACCTTGGAGGGGAAGTAGCGGTAGAGCGTGCCGAGCGCGACCGC
>KI547043.1:288353-289835 GCA_000497405.1 Streptomycetaceae bacterium MP113-05
CTGTGGTGCGCCTCACCCGATCCGGCCGCTTCGCGGCAAGTGACCGGCCGGTAGATTCTGGAGGGCGCCGGTCGCGGGCACCGCGGGCAGGGACAAACCTGAAACTTGTTCTAGCCTAGCGCGAGCGGTTACGCTCCGGCGACAGTGCAGCGATGAAGGGGGTCGTGAATGACCGCAGAGGCCGTACACGACACCACCGTTCACGCCCTCGAATCGGTCGGTGGGCCGCTCGCCGAGGACGGCGGAAGGCCACTGAGGATCGCTCTGCTGTCCTACAAAGGGAACCCGTTCTGCGGCGGCCAGGGCGTCTACGTGCGGCACCTCTCCCGCGAGCTGGCTCGCCTCGGACACCACGTCGAGGTCATCGGGGCGCAGCCCTACCCGGTGCTCGACGCGGGCGTCACGCTCACGGAGCTCCCCAGCCTCGACCTCTACCGGCAGCCCGACCCGTTCCGTACGCCGCGCCGCGACGAGTTGCGCGACTGGATCGACCTGCTCGAGGTCGGCACCATGTGGACCGGCGGCTTCCCCGAGCCGCTCACCTTCTCCCTCCGTGCCCGCCGCCATCTCGCAGCGCGGGGCGACGACTTCGACGTCGTGCACGACAACCAGACGCTCGGCTACGGCCTGCTCGGCCTGCAGCGTCTCGGCCTGCCCCTGGTCACCACGATCCACCACCCCATCACGGTCGACCGTCGGCTGGAACTGGCCGCCGCCGGCACCCGACGCAGACGCGCCTCGGTACGCCGTTGGTACGGGTTCACGCGCATGCAGCGCCGGGTCGCCCGGCGGCTGCCGTCCGTGCTGACGGTCTCCGGCTCCTCGCAGCATGAGATCGCCGACCATCTGGGCGTACCCGACGAGCGCATCCATGTCGTGCACATCGGCGCCGACACCACCCTGTTCGCACCTGATCCCGCGGTGCCCGAGGTACCCGGCCGCATCGTCACCACCTCCAGCGCCGACGTACCGCTCAAAGGACTGGTGTACCTCGTCGAGGCGCTCGCCAAGCTCCGGACCGAGAACCCGGACGCGCATCTGGTCGTCGTGGGACGGCGCCCCGGAGGAGGACCGGTCGCCCGGGCGCTCGAACAGTACGGCCTCCAGGACGCCGTGCAGTTCGTCAAGGGCATCAGCGACGCCGAGCTGGCGAACCTGGTGCGCGGCGCGCAGATCGCCTGCGTGCCCTCGCTCTACGAGGGCTTCTCCCTGCCGGCCGCCGAAGCCATGGCGACCGGAACGGCCCTCGTCGCCACCACCGGCGGCGCCCTGCCGGAGGTCGCCGGGGCCGACCAGGACACCTGCCTCGCCGTGCCGCCCGGGGATTCCGGAGCACTCGCCGCCGCCCTCGGCACCCTCCTGGCCGATCCCGGACTCCGGGCCCGGATCGGTGCCGCCGGGCGTCAGCGGGTTCTGCGCCGCTTCACCTGGGAACAGGCTGCGCGCGGCACCGTCGCGCACTACCGCGCCGCCCTGGCCGGC
>KI547043.1:290049-292699 GCA_000497405.1 Streptomycetaceae bacterium MP113-05
AGGCAGCCCCACCGTGCTCACCGTCGACTTCTCCCGCTTCCCGCTCGCCCCCGGGGATCGCGTGCTCGATCTGGGATGCGGGGCCGGGCGGCACGCGTTCGAGTGCTACCGGCGCGGAGCGCGCGTGGTGGCACTGGACCGGAACGCCGAGGAGATCCGCGAGGTCGCCACATGGTTCGCGGCGATGGACGCGGAGGGAGAGGCCCCCGCCGGAGCCACCGCCACCGCCATGGAGGGCGACGCGCTCGCCCTGCCCTTCCCCGACGAGAGCTTCGACGTCGTCATCATCTCCGAGGTCATGGAGCACATCCACGACGACAAGGGCGTGCTCGCCGAGATGGTGCGCGTGCTGCGGCCCGGCGGCCGAATCGCGGTGACCGTCCCCCGCTACGGGCCGGAGAAGGTGTGCTGGGCGCTCAGCGACGCCTACCACGAGGTCGAGGGCGGCCACATCCGCATCTACCGTGCCACCGACCTCCTCGCCCGCATGCGGGAGTCCGGGCTCCGCCCGTACGGCACCCACCACGCGCACGGCCTGCACGCGCCGTACTGGTGGCTCAAGTGCGCCTTCGGCGTGGGCCGTGACGGCGACGACGCTGCACTGCCGGTCCGCGCCTACCACAAGCTGCTGGTGTGGGACATCATGAAGCGTCCGATCGCCACCCGCCTCGCCGAGCGAGCCCTGGACCCACTGATCGGCAAGAGTTTCGTCGCCTACGCCACCAAGCCCCACCTGCCGGTCGCCGCGGCCGGCGCCGGTGCGGGGACCGAGGAGGCCGGCGCATGACGAGCCCGGGACGAACCGAACGCCTCGTCCTTCCCGGCGTCCTGACCGCCGGCCAGGCCGCCGAGACGGTGCGCGGCATCGCCTCCGTGCAGCGGGACGACGGCGCCATCCCGTGGTTCCGCGGCCACCACCTCGACCCCTGGGACCACGTCGAGGCCGCGATGGCCCTGGACGCCGCGGGCGAGTACGCCCGCGGCGAGGCCGCCTACCGCTGGCTCGCCGACCACCAGCTCCCCGACGGCTCGTGGTACGCCGCCTACGCCGACGGCGACGCCACACGCCCCACCGACCGGGCCAAGGAGACCAACTTCTGCGCCTATGTGGCGGTCGGCGTCTGGCACCACTACCTGTCCACGGGTGACGACGCCTTCGCCGACCGCATGTGGCCGGTGGTCAGCCGAGCAGTCCGGTTCGTCCTCGCCCTCCAGCAGCCCGGCGGCCAGGTCGGCTGGAAGCGCACGACCGACGGCACCCCCGTCGCCGACGCACTGCTGACCGGCTCCTCCTCGATCCACCACGCGCTGCGCTGCGCGCTGGCGCTGGCCGACCACCGGGAGGAGCCGCAGCCGGACTGGGAGATGGCCGCCGGCTGGCTCGGCCACGCTGTCGGCAACCATCCGGAGCGGTTCCTCGACAAGGACCGCTACTCCATGGACTGGTACTACCCCGTCCTCGGTGGCGCGGTCCGCGGGGCGGCGGCGAAGCAGCGCATCGAGGACGGCTGGGACCGCTTCGTCGTCCCGGGTTTCGGCGTGCGCTGCGTCGTCCCCAACCCGTGGGTGACCGGCGGGGAGAGCGCCGAACTGGCTCTCGCCCTCTGGGCGGCGGGCGAGTCCGACCGCGCGCTGGACATCCTGTGCTGGATGCGGCACCTGCGCGCCGACAACGGCATGTACTGGACGGGGTACGTCTTCGAGGACGACGCCGTCTGGCCGCGGGAGCAGACCGCATGGACGGCAGGCTCCGTCCTCCTGGCCGTCGCCGCCCTCGGCGGCGACCCCGCCACCACGGCCGTGTTCGGGGCCGAGGACCTCCCCGCGGGTCTGTCCCCGGACTGCTGCTGAGGCGTCGCCCCAGCGGTCCTGCCCCAGCCGTCCCGCCCCGGGCCTCCCGGTCGGGTGGCCGTCGACTTCCGGGCATTCACCTGTGGTTTCCCCCTGCACGATGGTGCCCGTCGACGCGCGGCCCGTCCCGTGCACAGCCGGCCACCGAGGAGTGCCCATGTCCCCGCAGCCTTCCACCGCCCTGCCGCCCGCGCACCTGACGATGGTGCTGGCCCACCGTGCGATGGTGCACGATCTGGAACGTGTGGCCACGGCCGCCGACGAACTGGAACGGACGCCGGACGCCGCACGCACGACCGCACTGAAGAAGTACATCGAGCGGGTGTACTCCGTGATCGAGCACCATCACGGAGGTGAGGACGACCACCTCTGGCCGCTGCTGCGCGAACGAGGAGCCGATCCGGAGGCGCTCGCCCTGCTGGACGCCGAGCACGAGCAGCTGTCCGAGGCTCTGCACGCCTGGTGCGCCGCCGCTCGCGGCCTCGACGGCGACCCGGCGAGGGCTGCGGTCCTGGCCACCCGTACGCGCGAGGTGCACGAACGGCTCGCCGAGCACGCTGCCGACGAGGAGCGGGAACTGACCGGGCGCCTCGCGCCCGTCCTGGACGCAGCGGCGTGGAAGGGCTTCGCCACTCACATGCGCCGTACCGCACCTGGCTGGACGCTCCGGTTCATGCCGCCGTGGCTGGCCGCCGTCGCCGCTCCGCACGAGCGCGCGGGCATACCCGCCCGCCCGCTCGCCCGCGTCTTCGCCCCCTGGCTCGACCGCACCCGCCGGGCGGTTTTCACCGCCGGCGGG
>KI547043.1:292709-293617 GCA_000497405.1 Streptomycetaceae bacterium MP113-05
CCGCCCGTGGGGGTTCAGGCGCGGCGCAGCCGGGAGGCGAGCCCGTGGCCGACAAGGAGGTACACGACGGCGGCGATCCCGTAGTTGACCAGCACTCGCAGCCAGTCGGCGTCGATCGGGAAGAGGTCGTACGACCAGCCGGCCAGCCAGTGTGCTGCGTCGCGCAGGAGCGCGACCAGGTCGTTCGATGGGTTGGCGTCGAGGAGGTAGAGCACGATCCACAGGCCGATGATCCCGGCGAGGATGTCGGCGAGGATCGCGACGGCGACCCCCACTGTGCTGGATCCGGAACGTCTCGCTGCGGTGGGCATATCGAGCGGATAACCGGAATCCGCGCCGCCAAACGCGCTGTTGTGCGAATACCTGTGCCGGAAGGCCCCCGCCCGTGGGGGCGGGGGCCTTCCGGCACAGCTCAACACCTTCGGCTTCGGCGGGAGTCGCCGGGGTCCGGCGGACCGAGACGCCCGGAACGTGGACCGGAGTCAGCCGCGCTGGATGCCTGAGGTGTCCTGCAGGACACCGCGACGGCCGTCCTGGGTCTGCGCGACCAGGGCCTGGCCGCGCTGCTCGACTGCCAGGTACCAGGTACCCGGGGCCAGTTCGGCGACCGGGTTGGGAGAACCGTCCTCGGCGAACAGCGGGCGGTTCACGGGCACCGCGAACCAGAACGGCTGGAAGTCCGGAGACGGAGCGCCGGCCGCCGGGCCGGGCTGGACGCCCTGAGGCGGCTGCGGCTGCGCGGTCTGCTGAGCAGCCTGCGGCTGGACCGGCTGCGGCTGACCCGGCTGCGGGGCACCGTGCTGCTGCGGGGCGCCCGGCTGGGGCTGGCCCTGCTGGCCGGGGTAGCCGTAGCCACCCTGCTGCGGGGGCTGCTGACCGTACAGGGCCTGCTGGCCGGGGTAGCCGTA
>KI547043.1:293627-301088 GCA_000497405.1 Streptomycetaceae bacterium MP113-05
GCCGGGATCAGCGACGCCTTGAGCGCCGGCACCTGCTCGGTGAGCACGGCCGCGGCGGCGAGCACCAGCGTGGCGAGGAAGCCGAGAATGGCGCCGAGCCCCAGGTCGATCTGGTCCGGGCTGACGATCAGTGACCACAGCGACGCCCACAGCGCGGCCACCGCGAGCGGCACGCCCCACTGGGCGAGGCTCAGGCCGCCGAGCTTGACCTGAGGCACGAAACGGCCGGTGACGATGACGGCGGCGGCCAGGAGCCCCATGAGGAAGACCGTCGGCAGGACCAAGCCCAACCGGTCCGTCTCCCAGGCGTTCGGCAACTCGACGCCGTCGGCTGTGTAGAAGTCGAGGAAGGAAGCGATGAACAGCAGCAGTGCTGCTCCGGTCACCGCGCCGTCGCCTCGGGTGAGCGAGCGGATGTTCAACGTGGGGTCCTTAGTCGGTCTGTGGTGTCTTCGGTGGAAGGTGGTCCGTCTACCGGGGGTGAGCACCCATCGTACGGGCGGCTCCGTGTTCTGTTGTGCGCGGCGTCTCCCGTCCGGACGCGTCGTCCGGGTCGGCGGGCCGGACGCCTACGGCCGTGTCTCCGTGAGGAAAGCCGTGACGCCCTCCGTGACGCCGTGCGCCGCACGTTCGCGCCAGGCGGGATCGGTCAGCAGGGCCGCGTCCTGCGGGTCGCGCATGTTGCCACACTCGAGAAAGACCTTCGGCACTCTACTGAGGTTGAGCCCGCCGAGGTCGTCGCGGGTCACGAGTCCGTCACGCCCTCCGGCGTACGTCGACGGCCGGGTGCCGGTGGCCTCGCCGAACGCGGTGACGAGTGCACGGCCGAGCCGCTCGGACGGCCGGACCACGGCGGTGGTGTCGGCCTTTCCCCGGTCCACCGGCTCCGGGGCGATGACGTGGAAGCCGCGGTTCCCCTCGCCGGCCCCGTCGGCGTGCACCGACACCACGGCGTCCGCCCCCGCCTCGTTGCCGACGGCGGCCCGTTCGTCGATGCACGGGCCCCACGGCCGGTCGCCGTTCTGCGTCAGCCGTACCGTCGCCCCGCGGAGTTCCAGTTCGGCGCGTACGTGACGCGCGACGTCCAGGGTGAACGCGGCCTCGGCGTAGCCGGAGGCGGTGGCGGTGCCCGCGGTGTCGCACTCCTTCCTGGTGGTGCCGATGTCGACCTGCTGCGACATCTTCTCCGGATGCCGGTGGTTGGTGAGGTTGTGTCCCGGATCGATGACGACGGTCCGGCCGGCGAGTGGCCGCCGCGCCGTGGCATCGGCGCTCGGCGTCGGCGAACCGGCGCCGGGGGAGCCTTCGTTGCCGCCGTCTGCGGCAGGGCGTGGTGCCGGGCCCGACCCGTTCCAGGAGAGCCACACCAGCCCGCCCGTCAGGCACAGCGGAACCAGCAGGGCGAACACCAGGAGCGGCACGCGGCGTCGCCGCGGCGCCGTCACAGACCCGCGCCCGTCCGGCGCAGCACACGCAGTGATCCCGTGGTCGAGACCTCCGTGAAGGCGCCGGAGTCCAGCGCACGCCGGTGGATGCGGTACGGCGCCTGCCCTCCGTCCGCCGGGTCCGGGAAGACGTCGTGGATCACCAACAGGCCGCCCGGGGCAAGGTGCGGAGTCCAGCCCTCGTAGTCGGCGGTGGCGTGTTCGTCGGTGTGGCCGCCGTCGACGAAGACCAGCCCCAGCGCGCCTCCCCACAGGGCCGCGACTCTCGGCGAACGGCCGACGAGTGCGACGACGTGCTCCTCCAGTCCGGCTGCGTGCAGCGTCCGGCGGAACGCCGGAAGAGTGTCCATCAGCCCCACCTGCGGGTCCACCAGCGACTCGTCGTGGTAGTCCCAACCGGGCTGCTGCTCCTCGCTGCCCCGGTGGTGGTCGACGGTGAGGACCGTCACCGAGGCCGCCCGGGCCGCGTCGGCGAGCAGCAACGTGGAACGCCCGCAGTAGGTGCCCACCTCCAGCAGGGGCAGCCCCAGCCGTGCCGCCTCCACGGCGGCGGCGTACAGCGCCAGTCCTTCGTCGGCGGGCATGAAGCCCTTGGCAGCCTCGAAGGAGGCCAGGGTCGCGGGGGAGGGAGTCGCCCGAGGTCTGTGCTGCGGTGGGGGCGCGGTCCCCCGCGCGGATGCGGTGCGCATGCGTCTCATGCTGCCGTACGGAGCCCGCATGGCATCGGCGGGGAGGCACACCCGGCCGGGTGTGCCGAAACCGGGTGCGTGGGGGCCGCCGTGCGGGAGAGACTGCTGGACGTGCCCCAGCCTCCCGCCGTGCCGCTGCCACCCGCCGTTCACGCGATGACCCTGCTGGTCGGGGCGGTGATCGTGCACGACCGGGCGCGGGACGAGGTGCTGTTGTTGCAGCGCGGGCCGCGGGCGAAGTTCGCACGCGGCCGGTGGGACCTGCCCGTGGGTAAGGCCGACCCGGGCGAGGCGGTCACGGACACCGCCCTACGTGAACTCCGGGAGGAGACCGGCCTGGTGGTGGCACCGGAGGACCTGCGGGTCGCGCACCTCGTGCACGGCAGGAGCGGCGTCGAGTCCCCGAACGGTTTCCTCACCGTCGTCTTCGCCGCCGAACGCTGGTCGGGGGAGCCGGAGAACCGCGAGCCGCACAAGCACACCGCGCTGCGCTGGTGGCCGATCGGCGCCCTGCCGGAACCCGGGATCGCCGTCCCCAGCATGCGTGAAGCGGTCTCCGGCTACCTGGCCGGGGGCGTCGGGATGTCCGCCCGGGGCTGGGAGTGACGCCGCGGCGGACGAGGCGGTGGGTCCTCTGCGCCTGGACGGCACTCGTCGTCACGGGCGGCGGGCTGACCCTGTGGCTCCAGGACGGCACCCAGGAGGCGCCGGTGAGCCGGCAGGAGGTGGAGCCGCAGCGGGATGTGGCGCCCCCGGGGCAGGGGGACCTCACCTCGTGCGTCGAGTCCGGGGACGAGTCCGTCGGATCGGTCGAGGAGTTGCGCGCCGAGGAGTTCGGCGTCGAGGAGTTCCGACGGGACGGTCTGGAGGAACCGCACCTCGAAGTCGTCTACTGCGCCGAACTCGTCCAGGAGTAGGCAAGCGCAGCCGTTTCCCTCCACCGGTCCGGGGCAAGCGGCGTTCGGGAGGGACGACATGAACGCATCTTCGACCGCGCGGCGCGGCAGACGCACCGCACACCGGTCCGCGCGGCAGGCCGCGAACAGCCCCGCGATGGAGGGCGCCGCCCGCTGGGGGCTCGCCGCACGCGGTGTGATCTACCTGTTCGTAGGGGTGCTGGCACTGCAGATCGCCTTCGGCGACGCCGGTGAGCAGGCCGACCGTGGTGGCGCCCTGCACACGCTCGCCGAGCGGCCGTTCGGCTCCGTCCTCATCTGGGCGATCGGCATCGGCATGGCGGGCATGGCCGTCTGGCGGCTGTCCGAGGTCGTCGTAGGCGCCTCCGGGCGGGACGGGCGCAAGGCGTCGAAACGACTGCAGTCCGCTGCCCGGTTCGTGATCTACGCCGTCATCGCCACCTCCGTACTCACCTACGCGGCGGGTGATCGCGGCGGGAGCGAGTCCAGCGATCAGAAGTCGAAGGACGCCACCGCCCGCGTGATGGAACTGCCCGCCGGGCCGTGGCTGGTGGGTCTCGTCGGGGCGGGCCTGGTCGTCGCCGGCCTGTGGATAGCCGTGCGCGCGGTACAGCGCAAGTACCGCGAGCATCTGAAGGTGTCCGCGATGTCGAGGCGGTCCCGCAAGGCGGTGGACGTGCTCGGAGTGGGAGGCGGGGTCTGCCGCGGCGCCCTGTTCGCCGCCGCGGGCGGCTTCGCCGTGAAGTCGGCGCTCAGTTTCGACCCGGACAAGACGAAGGGCGTCGACGACACCCTGCGCTCGTTCGCCGAGACGCCCGCCGGGCCGTGGCTGCTCGCCGCAGTCGCCGCCGGACTTGTGCTCTTCGGGCTGTTCTCCCTCGCGATGGCCCGCTGGCGCAAGGTCTGACACCGACGCCGGCGCGCCCCGTCCGCAGCCGCAGGTCCGGCGGCACTCCCGGGAGTGCCGCCGGACCTCCTCGGGTACATGCCCCGGTGCCCGCCGCGGACCGGGGTGCGAACATGGCTCGCATGGTCCAGAGCCGTTCCACAACCGGCACCGCAGGGGAGAAGCACGACGATCGGCCGCCACCGGCGGTGTGGGTCGTGGTGCTCGCGGCGTGCGCGGGCCAGTTCCTGGTCGTGCTGGACGTGTCCGTGGTGAACGTGGCCCTGCCGTCGATGCGGCGCGACCTGGGCCTGAGCGCGGCGGGCCTGCAGTGGGTGCTCAACGCCTACACCCTCACCTTCGCCGGCTTCATGCTGCTCGGGGGCCGGGCCGGTGACCTCTTCGGGCGCAAGCGCATGTTCCTGGTGGGCCTGGGCGTCTTCGTCGCAGCGAGCCTGGCCGGCGGGCTCGCGCAGGACGGCTGGCAGCTGATCGCCGCCCGCGCCGCGCAGGGCGTCGGCGCGGCGGTACTCGCCCCGTCCACGCTCACCATCCTGACCACCTCATTTCCCGAGGGCCACGCCCGGACCCGTGCCATCGGCACCTGGACGGCGGTCGGCGCGGGCGGCGGCGCCGCCGGAGGGCTGGTCGGCGGGGTCCTCACGGATGCGCTGTCCTGGCGCTGGGTCCTGCTCATCAACGTGCCGATCGGTGCGCTGGTGCTGGTGGCCGCTGGAGTGTGGGTGACCGAGAGCCGGCTGGGCGGCCGGCGACGTCTGGACCTGCCGGGCGCCCTGCTGGTCACCGGCGGCCTCGGCTCCGTCGCCTACGGGATCGTGCAGACGGAGACTCGCGGCTGGACGTCCGGCGCGGCGCTCGGACCACTGCTGGGCGGTCTCGCGGTGCTTGCGCTCTTCGTCGCCGTCGAGGCCCGCACACGCGCGCCACTGGTTCCGCTCCAGCTCTTCCGGCTGCGGTCGGTCTCCGCCGCCAACGTGGCGATGTTCGTCAACGGCGCCGCGATGTTCTGCATGTGGTACTTCATGTCCCTCTATATGCAGAACGTGCTGGCCTACACGCCCCTCCAAGCCGGTCTGGGCTTCATCCCGCAGTCGTTGAGCATCGTCCTCGGCTCCAAACTCGCCCCGTTGATCATGCAACGCGTCGGGGCGAGGACGCTCGCCGTGACCGGCACGCTCACCGCGGCGACCGGGTACTTCTGGCAGACCGGAATGCACGCGGACGGCGGGTACGCGTCGACTGTGCTCGGACCGGGCGTGCTGATGGCGCTCGGAGCGGGCCTCTCCGCCACCCCGCTCGCCGCCGTCGCCACCGCCGGAGCGGAGCCCCGGGACGCCGGACTGGTCTCCGGGCTGGTCAACACCTCCCGCACGATGGGCGGCGCACTGGGCCTGGCGGCGCTGGCCACGGTGGCGGCCACCCGCATCCACGGTTCCGGACCGGCCTCCGAGGCCGCGGGGTACGCGTTGGCGTTCCGCACCGGAGCCTGGATACTGCTCGGCAGCGCCCTGCTGATGATCACCACGCTGCCCCGCCCGGACCACCGGCCCGCCGGTGCCACCGACATCACTGGCGCCTCCGGGACCTCCGACACCTCCGGGGCCGCCGCCGCGCGGGACGTCTGAGCCCCCTGCTCCACCGGCCCCGACCGACGGACGACCCCGCCCCGGGCAGTCCCCGACCTCTGGAGGTGCTCGTGCCGTCCAAGCCGTTCCCCGCCACCGGCCGGCGGGTACTCGTCAGCGGTGCCGCCCGCGGGCTGGGCCGCGCCCTCGCCCACACCTTCGCCGGCAACGGCGACCGGGTCGCCGTGCACTACGGCACACGCCGCGCCGAGGCGGAGGAGACCCTGCGCGCCCTGCCCGGTGGCGGGCACGTACTGCTCGCCGCCGACCTCGCCGATCCCGAAGGGGCCCGGCGGCTCGCGGAGGAGACGGCGGACGCGCTCGGCGGCATCGACGTGCTGGTCAACAACGCCGCCGTCAACACCCCGCACCCGCCCGCCGACACCGCTTTCGACGCGTGGACGGCCGCCTGGCGGCAGCACACCGATGTCAACCTGCTGGGCACCGCCCACCTCTCGCACCAGGCGGCGCAGCAGATGATCGCGCAGGGGAACGGTGGCCGGATCGTCAACATCGGCTCGCGCGGCGCCTTCCGGGGCGAGCCCGACCACCCGGCGTACGCGGCGACCAAGGCGGCCGTCCATGCCCTCGGTCAGTCCCTCGCGGTGGCGCTGGCGCCGCACGGCATCGCGGTGGCGTCCGTCGCTCCCGGCTTCTTCGCCACCGAACGCGTCGCCCACCGCCTGAGCGGTGAGGAGGGCGAGGCGATCCGTGCGCAGAGCCCGTACGGGCGGGTGGCGGAGCCGGAGGAGATCGCGGGTGCCGTGCGCTGGCTCGCCTCACCGGGGGCGGAGTGGAGCTCGGGAACCGTCCTCGACCTCAACGGCGCCTCCCACCTGCGCACCTGACGTCCGCGCCCGCCGCCTCACCGCCGAAGGGACCTCATGCCGATCGACGCCGCCCGCGCCCTGGCCGCCGCGCCCCGCAGCACCCGGGTCTCCTGGGACCACAAGGACGTGCAGCTCTACCACCTGGGCATCGGCGCCGGCGTACCCGCCACCGATCCCGGTGAGCTGCGCTACACCCTGGAGAGTCGGCTCCACGTGCTCCCGGCCTTCGCCACGGTCGCCGGCGGCGCCATGGACTGGGCGGAGGCCGTCTCGGCGCCCGGCGTCGACGTGGACCTGGCGGCCGTCCTGCACGCCGGGCAGGACCTGACCGTGCACCGTCCGCTGCCCGTGCACGGCGACGCCGTGCGCACCTCGACGGTGACCGCCGTGCACGACAAGACCAACGCCGCCGTGGTCGTCCTGCGGGCCGAAGTCAGCGACACCGACGGGCCGTTGTGGACGAGTGAAGCGCAGGTCCACGTCCGCGGCGAAGGCGGCTTCGGCGGTGTACGCGGGCCGTCCGGGCGACCGCCCGCCCCGGAGGGGCCAGCGGACCGCGTGCTCGAACGGCGCTTCCGCGAGGACCAGGCACTCCTCTACCGGCTGAACGGTGACTTCAACCCGCTGCACGCCGACCCGGAGTTCGCCCGGCGCGCCGGTTTCGAACGCCCCGTGCTGCACGGCCTGTGCAGCTACGGCGCCGTCCTGAAGGCCGTGGTGGACTCCCACCTGGGTGGCGAGGTGATCACCGTCCGCCGCTGGGCGGCCCGCTTCACCGGCGTCGCCTACCCCGGCGAGACGCTGCGCGTCTCGCTGTGGCACGGTCCCGCCGGTCCGTTGCGAATCGAAGCCACGGCCGTGGACCGCGACGACGCCCCGGTGCTCAGCGCGACCCTGGACACCCGTGCCGGCGACCCGGGCTGAGCAGACGTCATCAGTCGCCGCTCGCACGCCGGTGGCGGCCCTGCCCCGGGGTCTGCGGCGACGACTCGCCGGCCTCGGCCGAGGGCCCGCGGTGCCTGCCGTGTCCTGCGGCGGGGGGCGGGGG
>KI547043.1:301163-303292 GCA_000497405.1 Streptomycetaceae bacterium MP113-05
CCGACTCGGCGTGGTGCGGCGTCTCGTGTGTGTCGGACATGTGCAAAGCGCTCCGTGCATCCGGCTGTTCGTGTGGACGGGCTCTCGCCCGGGCGGCGGATACCCGGCCCCCTGCCGGGTATGCGGACGCCTGCGACGGGTGATCGAGGGTTCCCCCGATCGTTATCCCGCGTTGACCGACCGTCCCTCGGGGCGTTCACCCCCGCGCCATCGGCGCCTCCTGCAGCGGCACCGGTCGGGGCGGGCCGCTCGGTGCCGCGGCCGGTCCGGGAGCGGGGGCCCCGTACTCCGGCTCCGGACCGTCCTGCGGCAGGACGGCCGCAGTGGCCAGCCCGCACGGTGTCTGAGCCGTCGCGTACGGCAGACGCAGTTCCCCGTCCGTCGTCCACACCCCGCTGCCCGCCAGCCAGCCCTGCGGTGCGGCCACGTGCCGCAATGACCGCTGCGCGGGCCGCCAGAGCGCCGCCCAGGTGCCGTTCGGCCCGTCCACGCGCAGCGCGACCCCGCAGGTCTCCGGCAGCAGCGCCGACCCGGGCTGCAGCGCGAAGGGCGTGAGCCGCACGTCGTCCGGACACAGCGTCTCCGGGAACCGCACGGGCAGGCTGCTGCCCAGCACGCCCCAGCCGAGGCGGTCCTCGCCGGGCGCGTCCGACCGCAGCAGGAGCAGGCCGCTGTCCGGGTCGGCCAGCAGCAGCCGGTCGTCGCTGGTGTCGGTGATCTGCAGCAGCGGCGAGACGGCGCCGGACCCCAGGTCGACGACCACCGTCTTGGTGCGTGCGTCGCCGGGCGCGGTGCGGTCCAGGGCGAGCAGCCGCGCCTCGCGGTCCAGCCACACGCCGCCCGCGCAGCGCCCGGCCACCTCGGCGACCTGCTGCGGCCCGTGCGGTCCGCCGCCTGCGACCAGCCAGACCTGCGTCCGGTCCGGTCCGGCCACCAGTGCGTACGCGCCGTCCCCGGCAGGGGTCGGCGGCAGCAGCGTGAGCCACTCGGAGCCCACCGTCCCCAGCGTCAGTTCGCCGGTGGCAGGACCGCTCGGGTAGAGCAGCGCCAGCCGGTGCGCACCGGTTTCGCGGCGGGCCACGAGCACCCGGCCGTCCGCCAGCGGCAGCAGTTGCGTGCCCGACTCGTCCGGTCCCGTGCCCGGCAGCGGCACGGCGTACGGCTCCGGGCCGTCCAGCGTCCAGCGCTCCGGGAACCATCCGCCCCGGTCGTCGGCTCCTCCGACGAGCCGCGCGCCGTAGGAACCGTCGGCCGCGATCACGAACCCGGTGTGCCCGGCCGCACCGCCGCCCTCCGCGGTCACCTCCCGTGCACATGTGGTCATGGATCGGTCACCTCCTGCGACGAAGCTATGCCTCGCACTTCCGGTCGAACGACGCGAGTGGAACACCTTCATGCTTAAGGGTGTAGATGAACCGATTCTGCTGAGAAGGGGGCGCGCGGTGTGCAAGCACCCGCCGCGACGCCCTCTCCGCCGCCCCTCCGTGCGCCCCCGTCGCGGACCCGGTGCACGGCCGGGCGGGCGCCCGCCGGTGGAAGGTAGCCTTCACCCGTGCCCGTTCTCTCCGACGTCATCGCCGCGCTCGACGGCCTGTGGCCCCGCGAGCGTGCCGAGCAGTGGGACGCCGTCGGCACGGTCTGCGGCGACCCGGACACCGAGGTGCACCGGGTCCTGTTCGCCGTCGACCCCGTGCAGGAGATCGCCGACGAGGCGGTCGAGCTCGGCGCCGAACTGCTCGTCACCCACCACCCGCTCTACCTGCGCGGCACCACCACCGTCGCCGCCGACACCTTCAAAGGCCGGGTCGTCCACACCCTGATCCGCCGCGGCGTCGCGCTCCACGTCGCCCACACCAACGCCGACCGCGCCGACCCCGGCGTCTCCGACGCCCTCGCCGGCGCACTCGGCCTGCGGGTGCTGCGCCCCCTGGTGCCGGACCCGGACGACCCCGCCGGGAGGCGCGGCCTCGGCCGCATCTGCGAGCTCGACCATCCCGTGCCGCTGCGGGATTTCGCCGCGCTCGCCGCCGCCCGCCTGCCGGCCACCGCCCAGGGCGTCCGTGCCGCCGGTGACGACGACCGCCCCGTGCGGACGGTAGCCGTCTGCGGCGGGTCCGGTGAAAACCTCT
>KI547043.1:303302-304889 GCA_000497405.1 Streptomycetaceae bacterium MP113-05
GGTGCGCGCCGCCGGTGTCGACGCGTACCTCACCGCCGACCTGCGTCACCACCCAGCCTCCGAGGCCCGCGAACACTCGCCGCTCGCGCTCGTCGACGCCGCACACTTCGCCACCGAGTGGCCGTGGTGCGAGCAGGCCGCCGCCGAGCTCGACGCCCTCTCCGACCGCAACGGCTGGGGCCTGCGCACGCACGTCTCCCGCACGGTCACCGACCCCTGGACCGCCCATGCGGCGTCCTCCCCCTCCGCTGCTGCGACCCCCGACCAGGGGCGCGCCGCCGCACCGACGAACACTGGAGCCCCCAACTGAACGCCGCGCCCGCCGACCAGATCCGACTCCTCGACGTCCAGGACCTCGACACGCGCCTCACGCAGCTCGCGCACCGCAGCCGGTCCCTGCCCGAGCACGAGGAGCTCCAGACCCTGGAGGCCGACCTCACCCAGCTGAGGGACCTCCTCGTCGCCGCGCGCACGGAGGAGAGCGACGCCGCCCGCGAGCAGACCAAGGCCGAGCAGGACGTCGACCAGGTCCGCCAGCGTGCCGCCCGCGACCAGAAGCGCCTCGACTCCGGGATGGTCACCAACCCCAAGGACCTGGAGAGCCTGCAGAGTGAGATCACCTCGCTCGCCAAGCGCCAGGGCGACCTCGAGGACGTCGTCCTGGAGGTGATGGAGCGCCGCGAGTCCGCGCAGGAGCGTGCCACCGAGCTCGCCGACCGGGCCGAGGCCGTCGAAGCCAAGGTGACCGACGCCACCACCCGCCGCGACACCGCCGTCCAGGACATCGACGCCGAAACCGGAACGGTGCGCAAGGAGCGCGAGGTCGTCGCCGGTGCCGTTCCGGCGGACCTGCTGAAGCTGTACGAGAAGATCCGTGAACAGCAGGGCGGCGTCGGCGCGGCGAAGCTCTACCAGCGACGCTGCGAGGGCTGCCGCCTGGAGCTCAACATCACCGAGGTCAACGACGTTCGGGCCGCCGCCGCGGACTCCGTCGTGCGGTGCGAGAACTGCCGCCGCATCCTCGTCCGCACGCCCGAGTCCGGCCTCTGATGGCGCACGGAAACGGCGGACGCACGTTCGTCGTCGAGGCCGACGGTGGCTCGCGCGGCAACCCCGGGCCGGCCGGCTACGGAGCGGTGGTCATCGACGCCGAAACCGGCGAAACCCTCCGCGAGACCGCGGAGTTCATCGGCCGCGCCACCAACAACGTCGCCGAATACCGCGGTCTGGTGGCCGGCCTGCGCGCCGCCCGGGACCTCGACCCCTCGGCGTCGGTCCGGGTGCGCATGGACTCCAAGCTGGTCGTGGAACAGATGTCCGGCCGCTGGAAGATCAAACACGAGGGCATGCGCGCTCTCGCCGGCCAGGCCCGCGACATCCTCCCGTCCGGCGCCGTCACCTACGAGTGGATCCCGCGCGCGAAGAACAAACACGCGGACCGGCTGGCCAACGAGGCGATGGACGCGGGCAAGCGCGGAAAGCAGTGGTCGCCCTCCGCCTCCACCGCAGACCTCGACGCCCGCACCGAGCGTTCCGAGGCCCCCGCGGTGGACGACGCCCCCGCCGCCCACGCGCAGCCGACCGCCC
>KI547043.1:304899-317994 GCA_000497405.1 Streptomycetaceae bacterium MP113-05
GAACCCACCGGTGGCGGCGAGAGCTTCACCGCCGTCGCCCGGCGGGTGTCGGTGGCCCGCGACAAGCTCCTCGCCCGCTACCCCGGCAGGACCGTGCTCCTCGTCACCCACGTCACCCCCGTCAAGACCCTCGCCCGGCTGGCCCTCGGCGCGCCCCCGGAGTCGCTGTTCCGCATGGAGCTCGCCGCCGCCTCGCTCTCCGAAGTCGCCTACTACGCCGACGGCAACGCCTCTCTCCGCCTCCTCAACGACACCGCCCACCTCCGCTGATCCGGCGCCCCTCGCGTCGGGCGCCAACCAGCCGGGTATGCCGTACGGGGGAGGGTCGCCGGCCGCCCCCGTACGCCGCTTCCGACACGTCACGCGAGGTCTGCCCGCCCATGCCCGACACCTTCGTCCACCGTCTGCCCACTCCCGAGGAGGCCCTGCCGGGCCGCGCCGCGCCGGCGTTCTCCATCCCGGAGCGGCACGCCGAGCTCGGCACGCCGATGCTCGGGCCCTACCCGGAGGGCAGCGAGATCGCGGACTTCGCCCTCGGCTGCTTCTGGGGCGCCGAACGCCGTTTCTGGCGCACGCCCGGCGTGTGGACGACACTCGTCGGCTTCCAGGGCGGGCGCACCCCGCACCCCGTCTCCGACGAGGTCGCCTCCGGCCGTACGGGCCACGCGGAGACGGTCCGCGTCGTCTTCGACCCGGCGAAGGTGTCGTACGCGCAGTTGCTCCGCATCTTCTGGGAGGGCCACGACCCCACACAGGGCATGCGCCAGGGCAACGACGCCGGCACCCACTGTCGTTCGGCGCTCTTCTTCCACTCCCCGGAGCAGGAGGCCACGGCGAAGGCGAGCCGCGACGCGTACCAGCGCTCCCTGCACGACGCGGGCCACGGCGACATCACCACGGAGGTGCTGTCCGCCGAAGCCTTTCCCTTCTATCCCGGTGAGACCCGCCACCAGCAGTACCTCCACCACAACCCGCTGGGCTACTGCGGCTTCGGCGGCACCGGAGTCCCCTGCCCCACCGACGTTCCCTCCCCTGGCGCCTGAACCCGCCGGCCGCCGCACGGCCGGAAACCGGGTGCCGGACCGGGACGCCCCGGAATCGCCGGGCCGTCACGGCCCTTCAGAGCGAGGGCAGCAGGGCGAGGGCCTGGACGCGGGACGCGGCGAAGTCGCTCCCGCACCGGGGGCAGCCGCTCACCAGCCGGTGTGCGGCGAGATGGGTACCGAAGAGCGGCAGGCCCGCCTCGGGGTACAGGGCCCGGTAACGCGCGGCGCAGACGAGGCACGACAGGTCGTGGACCTCTGCGAGGGCGACGTCCCGCAGGTCGTCCATCCCCGGTGCGTCTCCGGGAGGACCCGGTCGGTCCGGTGGCCAGACCGCCACGAAGGCGCTCTCCCTACCGCCCGCGAACCGGAGTACCGCGGGGCGGAAACGGTCCTCGCCCAGACACGTCACGAGAGCGGCGACGGGACGCAGCACTCCGGGAACGCAGTTGCCGGTGAACACGTCGAGTTCGGCCCAGGAGAGGGCGAATCGCCACCTCGGCCGTGGTGCGCCGGTCTCCACGGTGCTCACACCTGGGTGACGATCACGTCGAGCTGCCACGGCCGTCCCGGCTTCGCCGGCGCCTCGGCCTCCACGGTGTGGCCCAGGCCGCGCAGGGTGCCGGCCAGTTCCTCGGGCGTACGCGGCGCCGCGCCGGACTCCAGGAGGGCGCGGACGATGCGGCCCTTCGTGGCCTTGTTGAAGTGCGACACGACGGTCCGCTTCTCCCTGCCGTCCACGAACGTCGAGTGCAGGACGCGCACGGTCGCCGTCCGCTCCGCGAGGGCGCCGTTCGGCTTCCACATCGCGGCGTAGGCGGAGGACCGCAGGTCCAGCACCAGCCCGTCGCCGGCCGCCACGGGCATGACCCCGGCGAGTGGCTCGCGCCAGTGCGCGGCGAGCGCACCCAGGCCGGGCAGCTTCACTCCGCCCGAGCAGCGGTACGCAGGAACGCGGTCCTTGATCCCGACAGCGCCCCACAGTGCGGAGAACACCAGCAGCGAGCGGACGGCCCGCCGCTTGGCCACCGCGCTCAGCGACGCCAGGTCCAGTGCGTCGTACAGCACACCGGTGTAGATCTCCCCGGCCGGACGGGTCGGCGCGGTACGCAGCTCCGCGTTCCTCGCGACCTCGCCGCGCAGCCCCTCACTCAGCCCCAGCACCCCGCGGGCCTTCTCCGTGTCGCCGGAGCACAGCTCGACCAGCTCCTCCAGCACGGTCGCCCGCGCGGCCGTCAGCCCCGGCAGCGACAGCGCGGCCAGGTCCAGCGCGGCCCCCCGGCTCACCGTGGCCTTCCCCTCCGACGGCGGCAGCAGCACCAGCACCTGTCGTTCCTCCCGGCTTCCTCGCACCATCTCGTGTCCCGCCGGAAGCCTACGCGGCGCGGCTGCGCGCTCTCCGCGTAGGAGAGGGCCGGCTGTGCCACGATCGAGTGAGCAGATCTGCTTTCAGCGGTGCCGTCCCCCTCGGCGTCGGAGCATGGTCGTGACCAAGGAAGGGCGTGACATGAGCGTCATGGCACACGAGCCGCTTTCACAGGAAGACATCCTGCTGGAGGGCTTCCTGGCCCTGGACACGCCCAAGGGGTTCAGGGCCGAGCTGATCGAAGGGGACATCGTCGTGACACCGCCACCGGACGGGGACCACGAGGAGTGCATCGGTGATGTCCAAGGGCAGATCTCCCGGGGTTCCGAGACCCCGATGCGTTGCTACGGCAACAAGGGTCTCAAAATCTCGCGCCCGGACCTGCAGCACGGGGACCGGGTCATCCCCGACATGACGGTCGCCCCCGAAGAGCTGCGACTCTTCCGCGGAGCCGACCCTTGGGTCTCCAGTGCGGGGGTGGCTCTCGTCGTCGAAGTCACCTCGTCACGACCTGGCCGTGACCGCGAACTGAAGCGGCGCAGCTATGCATGCGGGCAGATTCCGCTGTACCTGCTCCTTGACAGGGACCACGGGACGGTCACGCTGTTCAGCGAGCCGGACGCGCGGGACTACGTCCAGGCCCTGCGTTTTCCCTTCGGTAAACCCGTTCCGTTGCCGGAGCCGTTCGGCTTCGATCTCGACACGTCTGAGTTCGGCTGATCGGAAGCGTTTGCGGCGGCACCACACGATGTGGAAGGCGCACTGGAAGGTCACGTTGCGTTACTCGTGGAGGTCGACCCGCAGTACGGCGTTCACCGGCTGGTGAAGGCGATGAAGGGCCGCTCGTCCCGCGTCCTGCGCGAGGAACTTCGGGGCTACCCGGTCGGTGAAGCAGGAACTACCGGGACCCCGCGAGGCAGTACCGGTCCAACCAACGAGCCCGCTGGTTGGAATCCCCCGGCTTTAGCCGTGGGGAGGAACTCAACACCCGGGTACGATGGGGGCACGGCAGACGAGTCGTGCGGGCGGTCGCGTCGGGGCTTTCGGGCTCCGCCGAGGAACGTCCGGGCTCCACAGGGCAGGGTGGTAGGTAACGCCTACCTGGGGCGACCCACGGGACAGTGCCACAGAAAGCAGACCGCCGGGGCCGCAAGGCACCCGGTAAGGGTGAAACGGTGGTGTAAGAGACCACCAGCGGCCAGGGTGACCTGGCCGGCTCGGTAAACCCCACCCGGAGCAAGGTCAAGAGGGGCCGCCGTTCCACGGAACGACGGCCCTGCGCGGATGATCGAGGGCGGCCCGCCCGAGTCCGCGGGTAGACCGCTGGAGGTCGTCGGTGACGGCGACCCTAGATGGATGACCGCCTCCGGGCGGACCGCGAGGTCCGCCCGAGACAGGACCCGGCGTACAGCACGACTCGTCTGCCGCCCTTCGGGTGAGTGGTCGTCCAGCTCGGTGTGGAGCCTCTGTGGGCGGTCGTCCACCATGCTGCTCACTGTTCGCCCCCCGACTTCACACCCAGCACGAACGCGAACCGGTCCGGGAAGACGAGCACCGGCTCCGGATGCGCGGCCCGCATCTCCTCGATGCCCGCTTCGATCTCGCTGTCACTGAACGCCGAGAGCAGCGACATGTACCTCGCCCGCACCATGCCGATGTACTTCTCGCGGTCCAGCCGCAGCTCGTGCTCGACGTGGAACAAGCGAGCGTCGAGGCCGGCCGCCCGAAGATGGCCCGTGATGTGGTCCGGGTCCGGTTGCAGTTCCTCGAACCGGTCGAGAGCGGCGCGGAAGAGCGGATAGTCGATGGTGGCGGGCAGCATGGCCACCAGCAACCGGCCGCCGGGAGCAAGCAGTTCGGTCAGCCCGGCCAGGGTGGGCGCGGGGTCGGCGACGTGGTGCACCGATTCCTTGAGCCACATGGCGTCCAGTTGCTCGTAGGGAAGCTGGACGCGGCCGGAGGCGACGTCCTCGGCCGACGCTGTCAAAGGCGTGAGCCGGGACGCCGGATCGGTGCCGACCTGGCGCAGCATCGGCTCGGAGGGGTCGGCGCCCACGAGTGGCTGCTCTGGCTTGACCAGCTGCACGATCTCGCGGGCGAACAAGCCCGTCCCGCAGCCGATGTCGGCGATGCGGTCGGTCGACGACAGAGACAAGGACTCGGCGATTTGTGCCGACATCCAGGGCACGTAGCCCGGCCCGTACACCCAGTGCTCGTCGTACTCGGCAGCGAGATCCTCATAGTGCCCCCGCACCTCACGCCGCTCCACGTTCCCCCTCACACTCGCCACCGGTCGTCAATCCGGCCAGGCTACCGGCTGCCGCACACAGGTGACATGGGGTGCTTTATAGCCACAGGCCCTGTCGTCGCATGCGCTCGTCCTCCCGGGAGGAGGTTGATCTTGCGAGGCATGTGCCTGCCGTCAGAGGGCACCGGGCTCGGGCTCGGTGACTCTCCGATCAGGGGCTTCAGGTGTCATATGATGCCGTTCTGCTTCGCCCAGCTGATGAAGCCGCCGCGTGCGCACGGGTAGCGCATTCCTGTGTCGATGAGGGCGTCGACGAAGGCGGTGGCTGCGTAGTCGGTGGTGCGCCCGTCCACCACCGATTCGGCGACCACCCGCAGAGAGCCGCAGATTTTGAGTCCGGCAGTCCGTCCGACACGCCGGGCATCCTTGTCGTCGATGACCGGAAGCGCTCCGTGAACTTCGGCCCAGGCCAGTACCGTTGCTTCACCCCGGTTTGCGATGTGTCCGGAAACCAGCTCCGTCCAGCGGACGAGTGCCGTGAGTTCATCCAGGTCATCTAGATCCACCACGTCCAGCCAATCAAGGCCCGCCACGGGGAGTGCGTACCGGGTGATCTCTTCGATCACCGTGGCCGTCGTGATGTTGGTGCGCGGTGTCCCCCGCCACGAGTGGGCCATGTCGCCAAGAATGTCGATCTTGTCTGTCTTGATCGCATGGTGGAGGCGTCCCAGACGAGTACCTGTCCGGCTGCTTCCGACATGTCGAGAGCCTGGGTCACGGTAGGTCGTCCTCCAGTTCACGGCTGGGAAGTTCGTCCTCCTTGAGTGTCCCGTACAGCAATTCGACCGCACGCGTCGCGGTGATGCCTCCCCGGTTCCATGCGGCAAAGACCGCTCGCCTCCATCGCGTACCGGTGGCGCCACACTCGAGGTCGGCAGGGGGTTCGCTGCCGTGCACTTCGATGAAGTCGCCCTTCATCGGAGTGTTCGCCTTCAGGCGCTGGGCGTCGGCAGCATCAACCAGGTTCAACTGGCGTGCCTTGCGCACCACGGCCCCCCAGGACAGCCGGTAGCGGGCCGCGATATCGATGAGGACTGCTCTTTGCTTGCGGTCGCGTCCCACCTTCGTCCAGGCTTCGCGCAGATCGGCTTCGGGCAGCACGAACTCGTCCACGAACTGGTCGATGAGTTGTTCGCGCTCATCCCGCCCGGCTGCGACACCCGCATCCGAGTGGTACTCGTCCTGGAGGAGGTGGTGACCCAATTCGTGCGCGGCCGTCCAGCGGCGCCTGCCAGGCGCCGCCTGGCTACTGATGACCGCTACGCCACACCCGTCCAGCAGCAAGGACGCGCCTTCTGCCTGCTCGTTGACCACTGTGAGGTAGAGGTTGAAGCGCTCCAGCACGTCAGCCAGTGGGCCCAGCGGTCCAGACGGAAGGGAAATGAGTCCCCGTGCGGCACGGGCCAGTGCGACGGGGTCGACCGCGCAGGCGCCTCGCTCCAGGGGAGGCGGCATTGCAGACGGCTTGAGGAAACCATGGTCGATGAGCCACCGGGCGTTGCGCGCATGCGATTCGAGGAGGGCGTCCAGTCGATAGCGAGCACGTGAGGTGTCGTCCGCGTTCTCTTCCAGGGCGCTGCGGCGCGAGACCAGCGGCGCGGGGGAACGCGACACGAGGTGGGCCAGAGGAACGCTGAGGGCTTCGGCAAGGCGGAACAACTCCAGAGCAGTGATACGCCGGTCGCCGGCCTCGATGCGCACCACAGCAGTGCGGTCGAGGTCGACCCGAGTAGCGAGCTCTCCCTGATTGAGCCCCGCAGCCAGTCGGGCTTCTGCGATCCGCTCGCCCACTTCGGCCCAGCTCATCTGCCCCTCATTCATGTGTGTGATTTTTGCACACCGTGAGGTCGTGTGCACCTGCTGCGCCCACTCCCGAGGCCGGCGTTACCCGTGCACAGGTGTGTCGCTCACCGCGCACACGCTCCACGGTGGCTGGCTGAACCTGACCGGGGGCGGGGTAAGCAAAGATCTCCGTGGGGAGCGCGTCATGGCCGCCCGTACCGATCAGTCGGCTAAAACCGCAGGTCAGACCGGCACCTGGCTCTCGGGGGCCCGGTGCGCGGGGACGGGACCGGGAAAACCGGGGCCTGGTGGTCCCGGAGATCCCCTAAAGGACTCCAGGAGAAAGAACTTCCCTCCCACCCACCCTTCCCAGGTCGGTCACCCACAAGGGTGACTTCTGTACGCAGGGTGGCGGGGAGGGGGTAATGTCGGCCACGACAACCAGATAAGTACGGCCCCCGTCCGGGATTGGCGTCCCGATCGAGGGCCTCACCACCAAGGAAGACGGAACCTTCCCGATGGCTACTAAGCAGCTTAGCGCGCCCACATCCGGCGCGATCCATGTCCGGACCCGCCTGTCCGGGAACTTCACCATCCTGGCGAACGGGCTCGCCCAACGCCCGGGCAGCGCCGTGACGGTGGGCGTCGCCCTCTACATCAACTCGATGCCCGACGGCACTCCGGTGACCATCGAAGCCCTACAGGAGCACTTCACCGAGGGGGAGACCGTCATCAGCCGCGCCCTGCGCGAGCTGGAGGCCGACGGCTGGCTGGAGCGCCGCCTCTTCCGCGACTCCGACGGCCGCCTCCGCACCCGGACCCTGATCTACACCCTCCCCGATCTCGCCGCTCCCGACGGCCTTTCGGGAACGGCGCAGCCCGAGCCTTCCTGCGTGGACACGGCCATCTCGTTGCCGTCCCCACACACGAAGCATCCGGAATCCGGGCCTCCGAACTTCGCCACACCGCAGACCGAACCCGTCGAGGGGACGGAACCGCCGGCCGAACCTGCCCAGCAGGCGGCACCGATGGCTCAGACCGAACCGAGCCCCGAGCCCCCGGCCCGGCCGGAGCCCGAGTCCTCCGTCACCGCGAGCCCGCAGGCGCACGCGATCCTCACCGAACTCGGCGCCGTCGACTCGCGACTGACGCTGTCCCGCCGCGAGATCGACCGCCTCGCGCCCGGGGTTGACGCCTGGCTCGCCTCGGGTGTCCGTCCCGCCCGTATCACGGGCACCCTCACCGCCGACCTACCGGTGAGCTTCCGCTCCCGGCCCGCAGCCGTCCTGGCCTGGCGCCTGGCCGAACTCCGCCCCGCGCCCTCCCCGGAACCGCCGCCACCGGCCGACCCCGTCGCTCCCCTGCAGAACTGTCCCGAGTGCGACCACGCCCACCGCAGCCCCACCCCAGGGCTCTGCCCCTTCTGTGCTCACGACCGCCGCCATGGGCCTCCGCGGTCAGGTACCGTCGACGCGTTCTGACGACCAGCTGCCCGGTCGAGGGCGGACCGCACCGCAGCACAAGACCGCAAGTGTCTTTCATGAGGTGCGGGTGCAGACAGACCACGACCTCGGGGCCGTTCTGGCTCAGCCCCGTTCGGCGGCGTAGGTGACGAAGGTCGACCACTCAGCGGGTGTGAAAGCTAGCTGAGGGCCAGGCTTGTCCTTGGAGTCGCGGACGCGGACTGTGCCGGGGCCGCCAGCGACCTCGACGCAGTTGCCGCCTTCGCCGTCGCTGTAGCTGCTCTTGAGCCAGGCGAGTTCAGCAGTACGAGGTGCGGCTTCTTCGAAGTTCATAGCTCTCCAAGCACCTTCTCAATCATGGCCAAAGACTCTCGTGGAGTAAGAGCCTGTGCCCGGAGGATGCCATACCGGCAGGCGATGAGGCGCACCTTCTCCGGGTCAACGATCAGTTGACTGTGACCCTGCACCTCCGCGTATGCAACCTGCGACCTTCCCTTGGGCGTCAGCAGGACGGATGCCCCGCTGGCATTGGGATGTTCCTCGCGGTCTGTCGGCATCACCTGAAGCTCAACGGTTCGGAGGCGCCCAAGTCGGAGCAACTGTTTGAGCTGTGCTGCCTGCACGCCGCGCCCACCGATAGGCCTGTGCAGGATTACTTCTTCGAGGACGAAGCTGGCTGTCGGCCCCGGCCAGCGGTCGAGTACCACCTGGCGGGCCAATCGGTCCCGAACCCGACGCTCGATGGTCTCCTCGTCGAGCAACGGTTGGCGCATCGAGAAGATGGCCCGCGCGTAGTCCTCGGTCTGCAGCAGGCCGGGGACGATCTGGTTGCTGTAGTCGTGCAGCTCGACGGCTTCGCCCTCCAGCCGAGCGAAGTCCCGGAACCAGGCCGGGTGCTTGACCCGGGACTTGGCCCTCGCCCGGCCCACGTCCTCCTTCGCGATCTTCAGCAACCCGCCCGCGCCCAGCAGGTCGTCCGCCGCGTCGAGGAACTCCGGCTGCGGCGTGCGCCGCCCGCGTTCCACCGAGGAGATCTGCTCCTCCCCGTACCCCAGCCGGTCGCCCAGGTCCTTCTGCGTCCATCCGGCCCGTTCCCGCAGCAGCTTCACCTGCCTGCCGATGGCGCGGAACAGGTCCACCGCCTCGTCCGCGCCCTCCGCCGGCTCCGGACGTTCCTCCGCTGATCCTCCGGTGCCCGCCATACCCCTCACCTCCGTCGCCTTCAGCCGTGCGTGCCCGGTCACGGTCGCCGACCCGGACGGGCGACCGTCCGCACCGGTACTGGCACGCTGCGTACCGGAGTCGTTACTGGTCAGGGTATGCACGGCCGGGCACGCTCGGTGACGTGAAAGCCGAAACCGTCACCCCTTCCGATGACTTCGTCCAGCGGATCAGCGCCACCCGGCGCGGTGCCCGCCTCGCGCGCCTGCTCGCCGTGCAGCAACTCGACGCGTGGGGCATTCCCTACGGCAGCGAGCCCTCGGACGTCGCCGCCGCCGTCGTCGCGGAGCTCACTGCCAATGCAGTCACCCACGGCCGGGTGCCCGGCCAGGACTTCGAGCTGCGGCTCGCCCTCACCGGGCGGACGCTCCGCATCGAGGTCACCGACACCCGTACCGAGAAGGGTCCGGACCCCACACCCGTCCCGCTCGCCGCCGATTCCGAGTCCGGCCGCGGTCTGCTGCTCGTCCAGGCGCTCGCCATGCGTTGGGGCGTGCGTGAGCGGACCGTCGGCAAGACGATCTGGGCGGCGGTTCCGTCCGTGCCGGACTTCGACCCGCCATGCGGGGCGGAAACCGGTCCGGCCACGGTGAGGAAGTCGTGATCAGCAAGGCCGGCGAACCGGTCGCCAAGGTAGTACCACTACGGCCCAAGGTGCGGCGTACGGGTCGGGGCTCCCTGCGGGGGCAGATCCACATCCCCGACGACTTCGACGAGCTCCCGGACGACATCGCCGACGCCGTCGGGATGCGCTGAGGAGAATGCTCCTGGACACGCACGTCGTCCTGTGGTGGCTGGACGATTCTCCGGAGCTGTCCGGTGAGGTCAAGGACCTGTTCGATACGGAGCCTGCGGTGTACATCAGCGCCGTATCGCCGTGGGAGATCGCGATCAAGCAGTCCCTGGGGAAGCTCCTGGGGCCAGAGGACTTGGCCGAACGCGTGCGGGACAGCCAGTTCCCCGGACTCCCGATCACCGGAGGGCACGGTGTACGGGCAGGACGCCTGCAGCCGCATCACAGAGACGCTTTCGATCAGCTGCTCGTGGCGCAGGCCCAGACGGAGGGACTGACGCTCGTGACGCGAGCCCGGTGGATTCCGCGCTACGACGTGCCGGTCATGGCGGTGTGGGGCAGGCCCGGTGGGGAGGTGCCTCCCCCAGAGCCATACTCGGCCGACGGCCTGATCGCCGACCAGCCTCTCCCACCGGACGCCCGCCCCACGGACTGGATACGCACCATCGAAGACGGCCGCGAGGAACTGCGGGAGCCTTCGTGCACCCGGACGGCAGCCTGATCGTCCGCAAGCCGGGCGGCGCGCTGCGCTGGTGGACCTGGGCGGGGCACCGGACCAACGCGACGCTCGCGGCCACGCTGGACGGAACCGCCGTTCCGGCACAACGGATCAACGACTGCTGGATCCGGCTGCGGGAAGATCTCACGCCGCAAGCCTGGAAGCAGGCACTCGAGCACGTCGAGGAACGGCTGTGCCTCCCGGACGTCGATGAGCGTGCCGTCAAGGGCCTGAAATTCGGTGAGGCGCTGCCACCGAGGCTCGCACAAGCCACTCTTGCTGCGAGGCTGGCAGATTTCGAGGGCGCACGGCGAGTCCTGCGGGAACCGGTGGCGTTCGTGACGCACACCGAGTGAGGCACTCCCCGCGCGCCGGTCACGAACCTGTCGACCGCCGGCGCGCCGCGCGCCATTCGGGGGCGAGCACGGACCAGACCTCGATGTCGTGGCGGGTGCCGCGGTAGAGGTAGAAGTCACGGAGGGTGCCCTCCTTGGCCATGCCGAGGCGCCGGGCCACGGCGATGCTGGGCGCGTTGGCGGCGGAGACCCACCAGTCGACGCGGTGGATGCCGCGTTCCTCGACGGCCCAGTCGATGACCACGCCGACGGCCCGTGTGACCAGGCCGCGGCCCGCGACCGAAGGCTCCAGCCAGCAGCCGGCCTCGGCCGTACCCTGCCCGACGTCCATGGTGCGGAGGAGGACTCCGCCGACGAGCTCTCCGTCGGCGTGGATGCCGTAGAGGCGGCCGGTGTCGGACGCGGTCTTCTCCGCGTATGTCCGGAGGTACGCGCGTGCGGACTCCAGGTCGGTGACGACATCCGGGAAGCCGACGTACTGCCCGATGAAGCCGCGGCCACGGTCCATGTGGGCGAGGAACTCCTCGGCCTGCCACGGTTCGAGGGGGCGCAGTTCCGCGCCGTCGTCGCCCAGCGGTATCGCGAACAAGTCGGTCGTCCTTCCTGGCCCGGGCAGGTCCGCCCGGCCCGCCCCTGGATCCTCGCACGCCCCGTACGACGGGTGCCGGGTGGCGGCGACCTTACGGAGGGAGAACCGCTGTGCGGACGCCGGGGTCGGGTGACGGGCTGATGCGGGCGCGCGGCTCCGTGCCGCCACGGTTCGTCACATCGGCCCATGCGCGTCACGCAAGTGCATACGAGCAACAGGGAAGGGGAAGTGGCCACGCAGTGACGGCGAGTGCCGTTTTATGTCTGTGTCAGGCGTACCGAATCAGGGGGCGTGAGCGCTGCACGCCTACTCGGCCACGGGCCGACCACCCGAGTGGGTACGTGCATGCTCCGTACGGGGCGTCGTTGCCGACAGTGTGGGTGAGCTCTTCGGGGCGCAGGGGCGGCGTTCACTCCCCGAAGGCGCCCGCGGCTCCAGGGCGCGCGGGGCAGCCACCACCGGAGCCGAGACGTTCGGCGAGGAGTCGCTTGCGATGGCCGCGGCGGCGGACGGCGGTGACGACGACGATAACGGCACAGATGCCGATTCCGAGAACTGAGAGAAGGACGGCCAGTATCAGCCAGCCCACAAACGTGAACATGCCTCCGGAGTCCCCGATGGCGTAGCGGGACACTGCCTGGGACGAGCAGGTGACGGTGTAGTCACCCGCCTGCTGTACGTCGGTGGTGTAGACCAAGTCCCAGGTCTCGTCGAAGGTGAGGGACACGTCGGTTCCCTCGGTGAGAGCGGGGTCGCCCGGCCCGGTGATGTCGCACCGCGGTCCGGGTGACATGCCCGGGTACATGACCCAGATCGCCTTCTCGCGCTCCGGCTCGAGTCGCAGGGTGACGGTTTCGCCGTTGGCCCACTGGTTGTCGGTGTTCACCGCGTCGACCGCGCTGTTGAAGCGGTATACGGCGAGGGCAACGCTCAACACGATCATCGCGACGGCGATCGCGACCGCTGTGACGTACCAGTGGCGGCCGGGCCGCAGTTGGTGCGCCGGTATTCGCGGCGGTGAGAAGGAGGACACCGACACACCCTAGACCGGCGGTGCTTGCTCCCCGCCCCGGGCGCCTGGCGCTTCGGGAGGAGCTCCGTGCACAGATGCGTGCCCGATGTGTTCTTCGTCTGCTGGACGAGTGGCGGATCTGGACGACGGCCGTTGTCCGGGCGCACGTCGAGGGCTGCACCGACGCGAATACTCGACCGCTGGTTCGACCGTGTCATCACGGGAGCCGGACGTGGTCGAGCTGTGTGCTGAGGCGCAGCGGGTGCAGGGCCCGTGCTTTCGCGCCCGACCTGGTCTGTGCCTCTGTGCGCTCGTGGCGGGTGCCGCGGTAGAGGTAGAAGTCACGGAGGGTGCCCTCCTTGGCCATATGCCGAGGCACCGGGCCACGGCGATGCTCGGCGCGTTGGCGGCGGAGACCCACCAGTCGACGCGGTGGATGCCGCCGGCGTGCGTGCCGCAACATGGGGCGGGCCGGTCGGGTGGCGGGGTGTGGCGGTGGGGCGGTGTCTGTTCCGTCTGGGGGACGGAACGGTTGAACGGGGCACCTCTTCCAGCGCTTCGTCGGGGCCGCGCTCACACATCGTGAGCGCGGCCCGGAGACGCCACTCCCCTGATGGAGGAAACGTGATCAAGCACACCCCCCACCTCGCCGCCTCCCGGCAG
>KI547043.1:318403-322375 GCA_000497405.1 Streptomycetaceae bacterium MP113-05
CACCATGACCGACTCCATGAAGGTCGAGCGCACCGACGGGGAGTTCCGGCCGTACCTGTCCGGCGGCGACGCGGTCCACACAGGTCGGGCACGCTGCTCGCTGGGCTTCAACGTGCGGAAGGGTGGCGCGTACTACTTCCTCACCGCGGGCCACTGCACCGAGGATTCGACGGAGTGGACGGACGGGGCCGGCAACGTTCTCGGCAGCACGACCGGGTCGAGTTTCCCGGGCGACGACTTCGGGATGGTGAAATACGACGACCCGAACCCGGAGCCGCCCGGCACGGTCGGTTCGCAGGAAATCGACCGGGCCGGTACGGCCACCGTGGGACAGCAGGTGGAGCGCCGCGGCAGCACCACCGGCACGCACAGCGGTCGGGTCACGGCTCTCGACGCGGCCGTCAACTACGGCGGGGGCGACATCGTCCGCGGTCTGATCCGTACGACCGTGTGCGCCGAACCGGGTGACAGCGGCGGTCCGCTGTACGCGGACACCACCGCTCTCGGCCTCACCTCGGGCGGCAGCGGCGACTGCCGCAGCGGCAACGCGACGACGTTCTTCCAGCCGGTGAACGAACCGCTGCAGCGCTGGGGCGTCGAGGTCTACTGAGCCGAGGCCACCGGTACCGCGGTCCGGTGCCCGGTCCTCGCTCCCGCGCCCTCGCGCGCGGGAGAGCGGTGGCCGGGCAGGCTGGTTACGCTCGCGGACGGACGGGTCTGCGGCCCGCCGCCCCTTCCCCCGCAGGAGGTGACGACATGAGCACCCGGCGCCATGTGCTGACCTGGGAGGTGCCGGCCGGCGCGACGGGCTGGGAGACCGCCTGGGTGGAGACCTCCGGCACGTCGCTGCACGCCCACGGACGCGCCTTCGGGCTGCGCCCGGACCCGTACTGGCTGACGTATGAGCTCCGGACCGGCCCGCAGTGGGTCACACGCACCCTGAGCGTCACGGTCGAAGCCGAACACGCCGTACGACGGCTGGAGGTGGCTCGCGACGAGGACGGGGTCTGGAGCGCGGACGGCGAGCCGCTCCCCGGCCTGGGCGAGGCGCTGGACTGCGACCTGGGGCTGTGCCCGCTCACCAACACGATGCCGGTGCTGCGGCACCGGCTGCACGAACGGCCGGGCGGCCGGGCGCTGGTGACGGCCTGGATCTCGGTACCGGACCTGGTCGTACGGGTGTCCCGGCAGCACTACACGCATCTGGGGGAGTGGCCGGGCCGGTCGCGCGTCCGGTACGCGTCCGGCACCTTCCGCAGCGACGTGACGTTCGACCGGGACGGGTTCGTCGTCGACTACCCGCAGTTGGCGCGCCGCGTGTCGGCGGCCTGACGCAGACCGGTACGGGGCGGTGCCGGGTGGCGTCGCCCGGAGGCTCACCCGGTCAGGTCCGCCGTCAGCGTGAGTGCAGCGCGTCCGGGCGGAGCTCGGCGGGGGAGCGGTGCCCGGACAGGCCCAGCGTCAGGTCGAGGTCCGCCAGCAGGCAGCGCAGCACGTGCCGTACGCCCTCCTCGCCGCCGTGCGCCAGCCCGTACGCGTAGGAGCGCCCGATCAGCACCGCGCGGGCGCCCAGTGCGAGCGCCTTCAGCACGTCCGAGCCGGTCCGCACTCCCGAGTCGAACAGCACCTCCAGCCGGTCCCCGACGGCCTCGGCGACGGCGGGCAGTACGTCCAGCGAGGCGACCGCGCCGTCCACCTGCCGCCCGCCGTGGTTGGACACCACGACGCCGTCCATGCCCGTGTCGGCGGCCCGGCGCGCGTCGTCCGGGTGCTGCACGCCCTTGAGCACGATCGGGCCGTCCCAGTGCTCACGCAGGAACGGCAGCCGGTCCCAGGTCCGGTCCGTCCCGGTGAACATCGGCACCCAGCGCAGCACCGCCGCGAGCACGTCCTCCTCCGGCGGCCTGGCCAGCCCGGCGCGGAACGCCGGGTCGGAGAACGGGATCGCCGTCCCCACACCGCGGATGAACGGCAGGTACGACCGGTCCAGGTCGTTCGGGCGCCACGCCAGCGTCCAGGTGTCGAGAGTGACGACCAGTGTGCTGAAGCCGCACGCGCGGGCACGGTCGAGGATGCTCACGCACACCTCGTCGTCGTTCGGCCAGTACAGCTGGAACCAGCGCGGCCCGTCCCCGCTCGCCTCGGCGACCTGCTCGACGGTGTGCGAGGAGGCCGTGGACAGCACGAGGGGCAGGCCGAGGCCGGACGCGGCGCGGGCGGTGGCGAGTTCGCCGTCCGGGTGGATGATCGACTGCACACCGACGGGTGCCAGCAGCACCGGTGCCGGCAGCCGCTGCCCGAGCACCGTCGTGCTCAGGGCGCGCTCGTCCGAGCCGGTCAGCATCCGTGGCACCAGACGGCGCCGGTCGAACGCCTCCCGGTTCGCCCGCGCGGTGGCGCCGGAACCGGCTGCCCCGGCGACGTACCAGAACGGCCCGTCCTCCAACCGCTCCCGGGCCGAGCCCTCCAGCGCGGTCAGGTCGGTGGTGAAGGGCGGCAACCGCCCCTCGAGGCCGTGCAGGTAGATCTCGTTCTGGTAGTCGCCGAACCGGGGTCCACTCACCTGCGGTCTCCCTCCGCGTGCGGCCGGGCGGCGCCCGTCTTCCCCGTGCCCAGCCGTCCCCGTACCCAGCCGTCCGTGGGCCGTCGGCCGGCACCGGTCAGCCGAGGGGGGCCGCCGCTCCGGTGACGTGCACCCGCGGGTCGCCGGTGCGGAGGCCGACTGTCAGTACGCCCGGCCGTCCCATGTCCTCACCCTGATGAAGGGTGAGCGTACTACTCGCCGGTACCAGGCCGAGCTCCCGCGCGAAACCGCCGAACGCCGCGGCGGCGGCCCCGGTGGCCGGGTCCTCCACCACGCCGCCGACGGGGAACGGGTTCCGGACGTGAAACACCCGGTCGTCGGAGGGATCGCGCCACACCAGCTGGAGGGTCGTCAGGTCCAGCCGCAGCATCAGAGCCTGGAGACGGTCGAAGTCGTAGGCGAGGTCGGCGAGCCGCCGGCGGGTCGCTGCGCCGAGCACAAGGTGGTGCGCACCGGCGAAGGCGATGCGCGGCGGGATACGCGGGTCGAGCTCCGACCCGGCCCAGCCCAGGGCCGCGAGCGCCTCCGCGAGGTCGGGGGCGGCGACGGGCCGGTTGTGCGGTTCGACACTCGTGAGGGTGGCCTGCAGCCTCCCGTCTGCCTCCGTGACGGTCACGGGAATGGTGCCGACGGGTGCGCTGAGCAGCAGCTCACCCGGGCCGTGCACCTCCGCGAGCGCTACGGCGGCGGCCACGGTGGCGTGGCCGCAGAACGGGACCTCGGCGAGAGGGCTGAAGTACCGCACGCCGTACGTCCGCCCGCCGGCCCGCGTATCCGTCCCCGCCCGAGCCGGGAAGAGGAACGCGGTTTCCGAATACCCCACCTCCGCGGCGATCGCGAGCATCTCCGCGGCGGACAGTGCGGCGGCGTCCAGCACGACCCCGGCAGGGTTACCGCCGTCCGGGCTCGCGGAGAACGCGGTGTAGCGCAGGACGCCGGCATCGTTGATCGTCGTCATGGTTGTCCCAACCCTGACACCGGTCGGCCTGTTCCGGTCGGCTCCCCGGCCCTGCTTCCGAAGGCTCCGCCCGTAAAGGCCGCCGCCGGGTGTGGAACGTGTCACCTCCGTCCCGTCCGCCGTTCGCCGTGGGAGGGCGCGGTGCACGCGGACCGGCTCCGGACCGCAGCCGGTCCGCGCCCGCGGTTCCCCACCGCTCGACATGCATATCCGCTGGTCACGCCGACTTCGGAGGGAAGTGCGCGCACCGGTGCGCCGTCCCCGGCGGCCCCGGCAGCCGACAGGAACACGTCGGACGCCGCCCGGGTTCCGGCCGTGCCGGCGAGGCGCACCGCACCCGGTGGCGAACAGGGGCACGGAACCGGGTGGGCCGCCGGGAGATTCCCTGGGAGAATGTTTCGGCCGTTGACTTTCTCCTGGAGAGGTGCAT
>KI547043.1:322549-333776 GCA_000497405.1 Streptomycetaceae bacterium MP113-05
AGCCGCAGCTCACCCGCCGTCAGCGGGCGGGGCTGCTCCTCACCCTCATCCTCGGCAGTCTCACTGCGCTCCCCGCGCTGTCGATGGACATGTACCTCCCGGCGCTCCCCGCGGTCGGCGCGGACCTGTCCATCCCCGCGGCCAGCGCGCAGCTCACGCTGACCACCTGCCTGCTGGGTCTCGCGGTCGGCCAGCTCGTCGTGGGCCCGATGAGCGACCGGTTCGGGCGCAGGCGGCCCCTCCTCATCGGCATGGCCGGGTTCATACTGGCCAGCGCGGCCTGCGCGTTCGCCCCCACCATCGGCACACTCACCGGCTTCCGCCTGCTGCAGGGCCTCGCCGGGTCGGCGGGCATCGTCATCGCCCGCGCCATCGTTCGCGACCTGTACGACGGGCTCGCCATGGCCCGGTTCTTCTCCACCCTGATGCTCGTCGCCGGCACCGCGCCCATCCTGGCCCCCGTCCTCGGCGGCCAGATCCTCCGCTTCACCGACTGGCGCGGCGTGTTCCTCGTTCTCACCGGCATCGGCACGGTGCTGCTGCTGATCGTGGCACGCAAGCTGCCCGAGACCCTGCCGGCCGGGGACCGGCACCGAGGCGGCGTCCCCCAGGCCCTGCGTACCATGCGCGGCCTGTTCGCCGACCGGGTGTTCACCGGCTACCTGGTGGCCGGCAGCTTCGGCTTCGCCGCGCTGTTCGCCTACGTGTCGGCGTCGCCGTTCGTCATCCAGGAGATCTACGGCGCCTCGCCGCAGACCTTCAGCCTGCTGTTCATGGCCAACTCCATCGGCCTGGTCGCCGTCGGCCAGATCAACGGCAAGATCCTCGTGGGCAGGGTGTCGCTGGACCGGGTGATGGCGTTCGGTCTGGCCCTGACCCTTGGCGCGGCGGTGGCGCTGCTGCTGATGACCGCCGGTGCCTTCGGAGCCGTCGGTCTGGGACCGGTCGCCGCCGGACTGTTCGTGCTGATGTCCGGCATGGCGCTGATCCTGCCGAACTCCAACAGCCAGGCGCTGATGCGCACCCCGCACGCCGCGGGCTCCGCGTCCGCGCTGCTGGGCACCTCGCAGTTCCTGGTCGGCGCGGTCGCCTCGCCGCTGGTCGGCATCGCCGGAGAGCACACCGCGGTCCCTATGGCCCTCGTCCAGCTCGGTGCGCTGCTCGTCGCGGCCGGGTGTTTCCTGGGTCTGTGCAGACCGTGGCGTACGCGAGACTGAGGCGAGCCGCCTCCCCGGAACGGGCGGGGCTGCACGCCGCCCGGCTCGACGCCCTCGTCTCCCACGTCGACGCGCTCCCCGGCGCCTGGTGCGCCGGGGCTGCCGTCCTCGCCGGCCGCGGCCCGTACGTCGCCGTCGAGCACGCCGCCGGCTGGGCCGCCCGGTACGCCGCCTACGATCCGCGCACCGGTCACGGCACCGAACTCCCGCGCCGCCGCTGGGCTCCCGCCCGTACCGGAACCGTCTTCGACCTGGCCTCGCTCACCAAGCTGTTCACCGCGATCGCCGTCATGCAGCAGGTGGAACGGGGGATCGTCGACCTCGACACCGGGATCGACCACTACGCCCGCGAGTACGCCGGCCGCGCGGCCGCCGACCGCGGCATCACGCTGCGCCACCTGCTCACCCACCGTTCCGGGCTCCGCCCCGAGATCCCGCTCTACGAGTACGCCACCCGCGCGGACCGGCTGGACGCACTGTGGCGGGAGGAACCGGGGGGCCGCCCCGGCTCCTCCGTGTGCTACTCGGACGTCAACCTGCTCCTCGCGCAACAGGTGCTGGAGACGACCACCGGCCAGGGGCTCGACGTCCTGCTGATCGAGGGCGTGCTGCGACCGCTGGGCATGGACGACACCCGCTTCCGCCCGCCGCGCTCCTGGCGCCGCCGGACCGCAGCGACCGAGGACCAGCGCACGCCGTGGGCCAAGCTCGACCGCGGCATGCTCCGCGGCGCGGTCCACGACGAGAACGCGTACGCCATGGGTGGTGTCGCCGGGCACGCCGGGCTGTTCTCCACCACCGGCGACCTGGCGGTGCTGTGCCGCACTCTCCTCACGGGCGGCGCCTACGGCACGGCCCGCATCCTGGCGCCCTCCTCGGTGGCGGCGCTGCTGGCACCGCCCGGGCTCGGTTTCGGCGTCGACCAGCCGCGGTTCATGGGGGAGCTGGCCGGGCCCCTGAGTGGGGGCCGTGCCGCCGGCCACACCGGGTTCACCGGTACCAGCCTCGTCCTGGACCCGGTGACGGACACGTTCCTGATCCTGCTGGCCAACACGGTGCACCCGGTGCGCCGGCCCGCGGACGACGCTCCTCGCGCGCAGGCCGCCACCCACCTGGCCCGCGCCCTGCGCTGAGCAGGTTCCTGAGCGGAAAACCGGATGACGGGGCGGCTCCGGGATCGCACAATGCGCGCCATGGACCGTCAACGCCTCAGCGCCCTCGCCCACCGGCACCACCCGATCGCCGCACCTCTGGACGACGACTCCGTGGCCGCGCTCCTGGAGCGAGCCCTGCCCCACGGCGAGGGTCGCGTGCTGGACCTGGGATGTGGCGAGGGCACGTGGCTGCGCAGGGCGCTGGACGGGCGTCCCGGCCTCCACGCCGTGGGTGTGGACCTCGACGCGGCGACGGCCGAACGGGCCCGGGAGGAGGCTGCGGCGGACGGCCTCGGCGACCGTGTCACCTTTCACGCCCAGGACGCCGGGGAGTTCACCGCCGACCACCCCTTCGACACGGTGCTCTGCGTCGGCGCCACGCACG
Source organism: Streptomycetaceae bacterium MP113-05 (assembly GCA_000497405.1). GTDB lineage: Bacteria > Actinomycetota > Actinomycetes > Streptomycetales > Streptomycetaceae > Streptomyces. Next base: position 325,306 of record KI547043.1, read on the forward strand.
CCTTCGGCGGTCTGCTGCCCACTCTGGACGCCGCACGCCGACAGCTGGCCCCCGGCGGCAACGTCGTCGTCGGCGAGGGCTTCTGGGAACGCGAGCCGGACCGGCGCACCCTCGACGTCGGCTTCACCGCCGACGAGTACACCGACCTGGCCACCACCGTCGACCGGGTCACGGCGGCCGGATGGACGCCGGCCTACGCGCACACCTCCACCCTGGAGGAGTGGGACGACTACGAGTGGTCGTGGACCGGCAGCCTTGCCGAATGGGCCCTGGACAACGACGCCGAGGCGGCCCTGGAGGCCGCCACGCAGCATCGCGACGAATGGCTGCGCGGCTACCGCGGCACGCTCGGCTTCGTCACCCTGGTGCTGCGGGAGACGAAGCCGGCGGCGGAGGCCTCAGACCACCGGTAGGCCGACGGCGCGCCAGGCCTGGAATCCGCCGGCCAGGTCGGCGACGTTCGTCAGGCCGAGGGTCTGCAGCGAGTGGACGGCGAGGCTGGAGGCGTAGCCCTCGTTGCAGAACACCACGACGGGCAGGTCCGGGTCGGTGGCCTCGGGCAGCCGGTGCGGACAGGTCGGGTCGAGTCGCCACTCCAGCTCGTTGCGTTCGACGACGACCGCGCCGGGGACCAGGCCGTCGTGCTCGCGGAGCGCGGCGTACCGGATGTCGACCAGCAGCGCTCCCTGCCGTGCTGCCGCCGCTGCCTCCGCCGGGTCGATCCGGCGCAGCCCGGAGCGCACGGAACGCAGCAGTTCGTCGACGGCGCTCACGCCCACGCCCCCGCCCGCTCGACCTCGACCAGGCGCAGGACGCCGCCGTACGGCTCGAACCGGCGCATCAGCGGAAGCGCGGGCGCGTAGAGGTGCAGCGAAACCGCGTGCACGGAACCGGTGTTGAGCACGTCGTGCACGTGGCGAGGACCGAAGGCCCGACCCTCCCCGGCCGTGAGCTCCCGCCGGTGCGGCCCGCCGGGAGGCAGCGCGATGTCTCCCTCCAGGTCCGGGCCGCGTCCGGCGGCGGGCGTGAGCTCCTCCAGCGCCCCCCGGAGCACGGTGAACGCGCCGCGTGCGCCGCCGTGGTCGTGCCATCCGGTGCGGGTGCCGGGCGGCCAGCCGATGAGCCACGCCTCGCGGTCCTCCGGGGTGTCGATCCGGGTCCAGGTACGCGCCTCCGGGTCCAGCTGAAGGTGCCGACCGAGCGCCGGATCGAGGGCTGCTTCCCGGGCCCAGGCGAGGAGTCGGTCGGCGAGCTCGGGCGAGGGCGGGTTCGGTCGGGCGGAGAGCATCGGGCTCCAGACGGTGGCCGGGCGAACGGGATCTGCCCCTGTGGCGGACGGGACGACGATCGAACGTATCGGCTCGGTCCCGGCAGGCGAACACGGCGCCGAACGGGCGCGACACCCAATACCCTACTAAACAAGTAGGAAAACTAGGGAATTCCTGGGTGTGTGCGTCGCGAGTGCTTCCCTGATCGCTGCCTACCCGGATGAGGTTCACCCGAAGACTGCGGGAGCGGCGCCGGCCCGGAGAGATGCCCGCCGCACGGGTGTGCGGTGAGCCCGGCGTACCACCGGCGTAAGCTCGGCGGATGGCGAAGTACTACGACGTGCACCCCGAGAATCCTCAGCAGCGCAGCATCGGCCAGGTGGTGGACAGCGTCCGGTCCGGTGCCCTCGTCGCGTACCCGACGGACTCCTGCTATGCGCTGGGCTGTCAGCTGGGCAGTGCGGACGGTATCGCCCGGATCCGGTCGATCCGGAATCTGGACGACCGTCACCACTTCACCCTGGTGTGCCAGAACTTCGCCCAGCTGGGACAGTTCGTGCACATCGACAACGACGTCTTCCGTGCCATCAAGGGGGCCACTCCCGGCAGTTACACGTTCATCCTGCCAGCGACCAAAGAGGTGCCGCGCAGGCTGCTGCATCCGAAGAAGAAGACCGTCGGAGTGCGCATCCCCGATCACGTGGTCGTGCAGACGCTGCTCGCCGAACTCGGTGAGCCGCTGGTCTCCAGCACCCTGCTGCTCCCCGACGAGGAGGAACCCCTGACGCAGGGCTGGGAGATCAAGGACCGGCTCGACCACGTGGTGGACGCCGTGATCGACTCGGGTGACTGCGGCACCGAACCGACCACGGTCATCGACTTCTCCGGCGGCGAGGCGGAGATCGTGCGACGTGGAGCGGGTGCCACCGAACGCTTCGAGTGACGGCCGGGAATGCCGAGCCCGTAGACTGCGGGGGTGCAACAGGCCAGCTCACCGGTCACCGCCCAGTCGCTGAGGGCCGCGCTCGACGCGCTCGTCGACGGACTGCCGCCACGGCAGGCGGCGACGGCGGTGGACCGGCTCATCGGTCACTATCGCGGTGCCACCCCCACCCACACGCCGATCCTGCGTGACCGCGCCGACGTCGTGGCGTACGCCGCGTACCGGATGCCCGCCACGTTCGAGGCGGTGTCGGCGGCACTGGAGGCGCTGGCCGTACGCGTCCCGGCGTGGACGCCCGCCACGCACCTGGACCTCGGGGGCGGCACGGGCGCCGGAGTGTGGGCTGCTGACGCGGTCTGGAGCGGCGGCCCGTCGGGCGGTACCCGGGGGACGACGGTGCTCGACTGGTCCGAGGCCGCACTCGCGCTGGGCGGCGAGCTCGCCGCGCGCAGCGGTTCCCCGGCCCTCTCCGCCGTCACGTGGCGGCGGACGCGACTCTCCGGCGACGCCGCGCTGCCCGCGAGCGACCTGGTGACCGTCGGCTACGTGCTCAACGAACTGTCCGACGCCGACCGCGGCCCGGTGCTGGAGGCCGCGGTACGGGCCGCCCGGGAGGCCGTCGTCGTGGTCGAACCCGGCACGCCCGACGGCTACACCCGCATGATCGAGGCCCGCGACCGGATGACGGCGGCGGGACTCACGGTGCTGGCACCCTGCCCGCACAGCGGGACGTGCCCGATCGTGCCGGGCGAGGACTGGTGTCACTTCGCCGCGCGGGTGAGCCGGTCCTCGCTGCACCGGCGTGTCAAGGGCGGGTCGCTGGCCTACGAGGACGAGAAGTTCAGCTACGTCGCGGCCGTGACGCCGGAACTGCTCGACCGGGTGGCAGGCGGCCCGGCATCGCCCCGGATCGTGCGAAGACCGCAGATTCGCAAGGGCCAGGTCCTGCTCGATCTGTGCACCGCGGACGACGGCCTGCGGAGGACGACGGTCAGCAAACGGCACGGCACGGCGTACCGGGCGGCGCGGAACGCCGCATGGGGCGACGACTGGCCGCCCGCTCCGCCGCGGTAGCCCGGGCCGGCGCTACTCCCCGGCGAGCCGCGGCATCACGGTCCTGTCGCCGCGCATGAGCCGCCGCTCCGTGGAAACCCGTGGCGGCAGTCTGCCGGTGGCCCGTGCAGGCTCCGGCCGGACGGGCGCCCTTCGGGGACGACGCCAAGCGGCCGTGGTACGGATCCAGACGAAGAAGGAGAGCAGTTCGCCTTGTCCCACGATCAAGCCGCCGCCGACACGCGGCGTGCCGCTCCGCTCGGCCGCTCCAGTCGTATCCGTCAGTGGTGGAAGCGGGCGGCGTCCGCCGGCAGCCACGAACAGAACACCGTGCTGGTGGTGGTGAAGAGCGCCCTCGCCGCCTGCGTGGCCTGGACGCTCGCGCACCGGGTGATGCACGCTCAGTTTCCCGCCTTCGCACCGTTCTCCGCGGTGCTGATGATGCAGGTCACGGTCTACCAGTCGGTCGCCCAGGCGCTGCGTTACGTCGGCGCGGTCGTCGTCGGAGTGGCCCTGCAGGGAGTGCTGGGCTTCGCGGCGGGCCCGGACCTGGCGACCTTCGCGCTGGTGGCCGTCGTCGCCCTCGCGATCGGTCGGTGGCGGCCTCTCGGCTCGCAGGGCAGCCAGGTCGTCACGGCCGCGTTCTTCGCCTTCTCCGCTTTCCTGACGGCCCCCACCAACAGCGACCGTCTGATGCTTCTGGGCGAGATCGTCGTGCTGGTCCTGGTCGGTTGCGCCGTCGGCGTGCTGGTCAACGTGCTTCTGCTCCCTCCCCTGCGGTACCGGAGCGCGGAGCACGGGGTGCGTTCGCTGGCGCACAGCCTGTGCGACCTCCTGAGCGACATGTTCGCGGCTCTGCAGGAGGAAGGCCTGGACGAGGAGCGCACGCGGCAGTGGCGGAACAGGTCCGCCGACCTGGGCTCCGCCGTGTCCCAGGCCCGGTCCGCCGTGGCCACCGCACACGAAAGCCTCTACTACAACCCGCGCCGTCTGTTCCGGGGCAGCCGGATGCGGGCGGACTTCACCGGCTACCGTGCGGTGATCGACGGACTGGAGCGCGTGGCCCACCAGGTCGCTTCCATGACCCGTAGCCTCGACCAGTGGCGTGACGCGGAGGACGCACCGGCTGAGGAGGGGCACGGCGACTTCCTCCGCGTCTACGGCGATTTCCTGTCCGCCGCCGCGACCATCGCCCGGCTGCTGAGCCGGGTCGACGAGGACCGGTTGGCGGAGCAGGCCAAGGAGCTGTGCCAGTCGGCGCAGTCGGCGCAGGACAGCAGAGAGCGACTGGCCGCACGGGCGGACCGCGGGCGGTTGCCGGTGGAGGACCTGCACCGGCCCTACGGCGTGCTCCTCCTGGAGGCCGATCGTCTGATGGTCGAGCTCCAGCACACCTGTGACGTGCTCCAGGATGCCGTGAACAGGCTCTCCGCCCCGCGCCGGGGCTGACCACCGGGAGGAGGGGGCGTGCGGTGCGGCACGCCCCCCTGCGGTTCGTTCAGCTCGCGGAGCGGAGCTCCGCGGTGCAGCACTTGATGCTGCCGCCTCCCTTGAGGAGTTCCCCCAGGTCGATGGCGATCGGTTCGTACCCCCGCTCGCGCAGCGGCTGGAACAAACCCGTCGCCGCCTGCGGCACCAGGACGTGGTGGCCGTCGCTCACCGAGTTCATGCCGAACGCCCGCGCGTCCGCCTCACTCGCGATCAGCGCGTCGGGGAAGAGCTGTTCCAGCACCGCACGACTGCCTCGCGAGAACGCGTCCGGGTAGTACATGACCTCCCCGTCGACACCGTCGTCCAGCACGCACAGTGCGGTGTCCAGGTGGTAGAAGTGCGGGTCCACCAGGTCCAGTCCGATCACCGGGCGGCCGAAGAACTCCTGCACCTCGCCGTGCGAGAGCGGGCTGCTGCGGAAGCCGCGCCCGGCCAGCAGCCAGGACGCGGTCACGGCGAAGTCTCCCTCGCCCTCGTTGATGTGCTCCGGCTCGCGGACGTCGGTGAAGCCGTGCGACCGGTACCACTCGGCGTGGGCCGCGGCCTCCGGACCGCGCTCGGGATGCGCGAAGCGAGCCCCGAGCACCCGGCCGTCCACCACCGTGGCGCCGTTGGCCGAGTACACCATGTCCGGCAGGTCGGGGTCGGGGGTCAGTTCCTCGACGGTGTGGCCGAGGGACCGGTACCGGTCCCGCAGGTCCTCCCACTGGGCTACGGCCAGCGGCAGGTCCACCGGCTTTCCCGGGTCCATCCAGGGATTGATGGAATACGTGACGCGGAAGTGCTCCGGTGGGCACATCAGGTAGCGACGCGCTTTGAACAACTCTTGCTCCTCACGGGATCGCCGTGCTCTGGTGAGGCCATGGTCCACTCCCAGGGGCCTTCCTGCCGAGTGTCGCGCACGGTCTTTACGGGGATTACCACTTCGCGCCCGACAGGATCACTCCCGGTCACGACAGGATCACCGCGCCGCGTGCCGCAGCCTGTCGCGGGACACCGTCTCACGCCGGCCGGCCGGTGGTGGCGTGGTGGGGACGAAACCCCGGTACGCGCACAGCGGGGTGGAGAGGGAGGATGGGGGCAGGCGTCCGCGGCGCGAACGGCCCACGGCCTCGTGATCCACGGATTCCGCATCACGGCGGTGTGCCACTGCGTACCCTCGTCGGTGAGAGCTGAGAAGGGCGGCGTGCCGGTTCGCTGGGGCGGACTCGGGCGCCACGGCCGAATGTCGTGCGAGCGGGACGGTAGGCGGTAGATGGAACGCGAGAGCAGGTTCTCCCAGTGGCTGCGGCGGCGCGCCCGCAACGGTTCGAGTGCCGACGCCGCCCGGGAGGCCGCCCGCGCGCGTACCGACCTGCTGCTGGGCGCCGCCGAGGCCGGGTTCCCCCTCGCTCCGGCCGCTCATCCCTCGGGGTACGGCTGTTCGTGTGTACGCATCGGCTGTCCGACGCCCGGCCGGCACCCCGTGTCGTTCGCCTGGCACACGCAGGCGACCACCGACCCGGAGCAGATCGAACGCTGGGCGACGACGCAGCCGCACGCCAACTTCGTCACCGCCACCGGCCGGACCCACGACGTCCTGGACGTGCCGGTCGAGGCCGGCCGGATGGCCCTGGAACGTCTGGACGACGAGGGGGACGACGAGGCGGCCGGGCCCGTCGCGTTGTCCGACGGGGAGCGGATGCTGTTCTTCACCACGACCCGCGGCACCCCGGAGGACGAGGACGAGTGGTGGCCGTGCGAGCTGGACTGCCACCCGGAGACCATGGACGAGCATCCCGGGCTGCGCTGGCACTGCCGGGGCAGCTACGTCCTGATGCCGCCGGCGCGGCTGCCCGGTGAACGCCCGGACGCCGACGTGCACTGGCTCCGCCCGCCGGTTCCCGGGGAGGCGCTCCCGGAGCCGCTGACGCTGCTGGAGGCACTCACCGACGCCTGCGCGGTCCACGCCGAAGAGAGCCGGGACCACGAACCGGCCGCGCCCTGGCCGTCCCGCTGAGAGCCCGCCACCGTGCCCGGCCGGCCCCTCCCCGGGCCCGCCGGGCTCCTGGACGGGGAGGGTCCGGACCTGGCTCCCGGACCGGGAGCGCCCTCAGGAACCCTTGACCTGGGTCAGTCCGGTCACCCGGCTCAGGAACTCCACCTCGCCGGCGCCGTCCGCGGGCGGCACCAGAACCGCCTGTTCGGACACCCGTACGTACGTCACCGACTGCTTGGCGTCGCCCTCCAGCAGGGCCTTGACGTAGGGATCGTCGATCTTCGGCTTGTAGCCCTTGGCGACGGTCTGCTTCTTGTGGTGGTGCGAGGCGAAGAAGACCACCGCGCTGCCGTCGGCGGTACGCAGTGCGAACGGCGTGATGTGCGGAGCCTCGGCGGCCGTGTCCGCCCACTCGGTGCGCACCCCGGGCTGCTCCGCGTTCTCGGCCCGCTCGTCCCGCCAGGCACTGGTGTGCGGACCGGGCGCCCAGCCCTCGCCGCCGTCCGTCAGGTAGGTGGTGTACTCGCGGCTGATCTTTTCCGGCGGCACTGCCAGCTCTTCGGCGTCGGGCTCCCCTCCCGGACCACCGCCCACCGGGACGTCCTCCACGTGGCCGTCCTCGTCCATGACGAACTCGGGGGTCTCCTCCGCGGAGAGCACCGCCAGGTAGGTGGCCATCCACGGTTCGTCGACGCCGCCACGCTGGAACACCAGGTACCAGCGACCGTCGTTGCCGCGGTTGGTCGCGGTGTCGGCGACGAAGGACTTGGGCCAGCCGGCCTGCTTCGGGATGAGGAACCGGGGGTCGGTGAGTTCCAGCGGGCTGAAGTCCTCGTTGCCCTGCGGGTTCACCTCGGCGCGGGCCCGCAGGCCCGCCTGGTCTATCGCGCCGAGTGCGCCGGCCTCGATGGTCCCGTTCAGCTCGGCGTCGAGAGTGCGGTTCGCCTTGTTGTTGACCTCGATGAACTCCTTGAGGACCTTCCCGGCCTCGGCCTTGGTGAGCGCGGGCACCACAGCCGTCTCGCCGTGCACCGTCATGCATCCCGACAGCGTCGCCGCCAGAACCGTCGCGGTCGTCGTCGCCAGCAACCGGGCCCTCATCGTGGTTCCTCCCCTTCACCGCCTCCGCAGCATCGCACCCTACCGGTGCGCCGTCGGGCGCCCGCGCGCGGGCGCCCGACGGGAGCAGGCCGCGGCGTTACGGCAACTTCAGGCGCGGCCGTGTGCCTGCTGGGAGCGGCGGGAGAGGGAGTCGATCACCACGGCGGCCAGCAGCACACCGCCGGTCACCATGAACTGCACGGACGCCTGGATGCCCAGGAGCGCCATGCCCGACGCGACGGACTGGATGACCAGCATGCCGAGCAGCGCGGACCACGGTGTGCCGTGTCCGCCGTAGAGGCTGGTACCGCCGATGACGGCGGCGGCGATGGCGTTCATCAGCAGGATTCCGCCGCCGGACGTCTGGCTCGCCGAGGTGATCCGTGAGGCCAGCATCAGGCCCCCCACCGCAGCCATCGTCGAGGAGACCACGAACACCGAGGTTCGCACCGCGCCGACCCGCAGGCCCACGCGGCGTGCGGCCTCGATACCGCCGCCCAGCGCGAACACCTTCCGGCCGTAACCCGTCCGGCGGAGCACGAAGTCCAGTACCGCCAGCACCACCACCAGGATGAGCAGCGCCAGCGGCAGCCCCTGGAACCGGTTGAGCACGTACGCGGCGGTGAACGCCACAACC
>KI547043.1:333786-338454 GCA_000497405.1 Streptomycetaceae bacterium MP113-05
GTGCGCACCAGCAGTTCGTTCAGCGGACGCGCGGGCAGCCCGACCTCGTGGCGGCGGCGTCGTTCCAGCCAGGCTCCCAGGAAGTACAGCCCGGCCCCGGCTGCGGCCAGCCCGTAGGCGGCGCCGACCTGTTCGAAGTAGGTGCTGCTCAGCATCGCGAGCAGGCCCTCGTCATCGATGTTGACGGTGCCGCTGGGGCCCAGCACGTACAGCATCAGGCCGTTCCAGGCCAGCAGACCGGCGAGGGTCACCACGAACGACGGCACGCCCACCTTGGCGATGAAGAACCCGTGCACCAGCCCGATGGCCGCGCCGCACAGTACGGCGGAGAGGAAGGCCAGCCACTCGGGATAGCCGTGCTGGACGTTCAGCACGGCGAACAGCGCGGCGGCCAGGCCGCTCACCGACCCGACCGACAGGTCGATCTCGCCGATCAGCAGGACGAAGACGATGCCGGTGGCGATCAGTCCGGTGCCGACGATGTCCACACTGAGGTTGGACAGGTTGCGGGCGGAGAGGAACTGCGAGTCGAGGCTCTGACAGACGATCCAGATCACGACGACACCGACCAGCGCCGGCACGAAGCCCAGCTCACCACCGGCGATCCGGTGCTGGTACCCCTCGATCCAGTTTCTGGCCTTGACGCGTTGCCTGCTCACCAGTCCGCCTCCCCGGGGTGCCGGATGTCGCGTGTCGCGGCGTCCCCGCCGGCGCCCGTGATGGCGGAGATGATCTGCTCCTGGGAAGCAGTGGTGACGTCGAAGAGCCCGTTGTTGCGGCCCAGCCGCAGCACCACCACCTCGTCGGCGACCGCCTTGACGTCGCCCATGTTGTGGCTCACCAGCAGCACCCCGGCACCGCGGTCCCGCAGCCGGTCGACGAGGTCGAGTACCTGCGTCGTCTGCTGGACGCCCAGCGCGGCGGTGGGTTCGTCCAGCACCAGCAGCTTCGGGCCGCCGAGGAACGAGCGGGTGATGGCGACGGTCTGCCGCTGGCCGCCGGAGAGCGACGCCACGGGGACACGCAGGTCGGGGATGCGGATGGACAGCGTGTCCAGCAGGTCGCGGGCACGGCGCTCCATCTCCACCTCGTCGAGGATGCCGAATCTCTGGATCTCCCGGCCGAGGAAGAGGTTCGCGACGACGTCCAGGTTGTCGCACAGCGCCAGGTCCTGGTAGACGGTCGCGATGCCCAGGTGCTGGGCGTCCTGCGGACGCCGGATGTGCACCGGTGTGCCCTGCCACTCGAGGACTCCGCGGTCCGCCGGCCCCACCCCGGCGATCACCTTGACCAGGGTGGACTTCCCGGCACCGTTGTCGCCGACCAGAGCGACGATCTCTCCGGACCGGATCTCCAGCACGACGTCCCGGAGGGCGTGGACAGCGGCGAACTGCTTGGAGACGCCACGCAACGACAGCAGGGGCAGGGAGGCCACGACGAACCACTCCTCTCTGATGCTGATTAGCCGACGAGCCCGGTCCTCTCGCAAGCCGACACGAACTTCGGCGTACAGATCTCCTCGATCGTGTACATCCCGCGTTTGACGACCGTCTCCTCCACGTTGTCGGACGTCACCGGGATCGGGTTGAGCAGAACGGCGGGTATGTCCTGCTCCGTCGCCGTGTCGACCGTCGCCCCGGCGAGCGGGTCTACCGGCTCGCCCCGCGCCAGGGCCAGAGCCATCTCGGCCGCGGCCAGGGTCTCCGGCCCGAAGGGTTTGTAGACCGTCATCGTCTGCTCGCCCTCAACGATGTTCTGGATGGCGGAGAGCTCCGCGTCCTGGCCGGTGATCGGCGGCAGCGGCTCGACGTTCTGCGCCTTCAGCGCGGAGATCACGCCAGACGCCAGGGCGTCGTTCGCCGCGTACACGCCGTCGACGCCCCGCGGGCCCAGCGCTGCGATGGCGCCGGACATGTTGCGGTTGGCGTTCAGCGGGCTCCACTGCGGCGTGTCGTACGTCTCCGCGATGTGCGCCCCCTTCTCGAGGACCTCGAGGGCACCCTCCTCGAACGCCGCCGCGTTCGGGTCGGTGGGCGGGCCGTTCATCATCACCACCTGGGCCCGCCCCGGCGGCCGGTCCATCGCTGCGAGCAGCGCCTCGGCCTGCAGGCGGCCGACCTCGTCGGCGTCGAAGGACACGAAACCGGAGACCGGTCCCTCGGCCAGCCGGTCGTACGACAGCACCGGGATGCCCGCGTCGTCCGACTGCTTCACGGAGGAGCGCATCGCCCGGAAGTCCACCGGGCTGAGAATCAGGGCGTCCACACCCTCGGTGATCATGGTGTCGACCTGTTGCTGCTGGGTGCCGACGTTGCCGCGCGCGTTGGCGTACTCCAGTCGGCACTCGGGGCACAGGTTCGTCAGCTGCCGTCCGATCAGCGGCCGGTCGAACCCCTCCCAGCGGCCGGTTTCGGCGTCCGGAAGCAGCAGTCCGATGGTGGTGACGCCGTCGGGGGCGACGAGCGAGGAGCCGTCGGAGTGCGTGGCGGTCCCGCAGGCGGGCACGGCGAGTGCCAGGCACGCCGCCGCCGCGGCGAGTGCGGTACGGGTCCGGCCCGCACGTCGGCGTGCCCTCGGGCGGGCCGCGCCGGCCGGGCGTTTCACAAGGTGTCGCACTGCTTTCACCTCTGTCCCGTCGTGTCGTCGCCGGCCCCGGCTTCGCGCGGCGGCACCAAGATCTCCGCCCACACCTGCTTGCCGCCGCTCACCGGCAACGAGCCCCAGGCCACGGACACCGCCTCGACCAGCAGGATGCCGCGCCCGCCGGTCGCCTCCCAGTCCACGATCACCGGCTTGGCGGGCGCCCGCGGCGAGGAGTCGGTCGTCGCGATCCGCAGGCGGTCACCCGAGAGCATCAGGTCCAGCCGGGCTGCGCCCTGCGTGTGCAGCAGGGCGTTCGTGACGAGTTCGGAAACCACCAGCAGGGCCACGTCCGCCTCCTCCTCGAGCCCCCATGACCGCAGCGTGCGCGCGGTGAACCGGCGCGCGTGCAGCACGGCGTCCGGAAGCCGCCACACCGACCAGCCCGCCCGGATCGGGCGGTGCGTCATGCCGTCGAACCGCATCAACAGCAGCGCCGCGTCGTCCTCACGCCGGGTCGCGCCGCCCACCAGGACGTCGGCCATCTGCTCGGCGTTGGCCGGCTCGGCCCCGGCGAGCAGGTCGCGCACCCGGTGCATGCCGTCCGCGAGCTCCAGTCGCTTGGACTCGACCAGACCGTCCGTCAGCAGCGCAAGCACCGTCCCGGGCGCCAGGTCGATGCTGGTCATCGGATATTCGGCCTCCAGCACGATGCCCAGTGGCGGCCCGCCCTCGACCGGCGCCTCCTCCGTGCCGCCGTCCGGGTGACGCAGCACCGGTGGGATGTGCCCGGCGCGGACGGCCCAGGCGTTCCCTTCCTCCATGTCCAGCTCTACGTAGGTGCAGGTGGCGAACAGATCGGTCTCCATGGAGACCAGCAGGCGGTTGGTGTGCGAGACGACGACGTCCGCCGGGTGCCCCTCCGCCGCATACGCCCGGATCGCCGTACGCATCTGACCCATGAGCGTGGCGGCGGCCGCACTGTGGCCCTGCACGTCGCCGATGATCAGTGCCACCCTGCCCTGGGGCAGCGGGATGACGTCGTACCAGTCGCCACCCACCTCCAGACCCATCATCGCGGGCAGGTAGCGGGCCACCGCCACCCCACCCGGCAGCTCGGGTAGCCGGCGCGGCAGCAGGCTGCGCTGGAGCATCGTGGCCAGCTCGTGCTCGGCGTCCAGCGCGTGCGCGCGTTTGAGTGCCTGGCCCACCAGTCCGGCCGTCGCCGTCAGCAGGGAGCGTTCCTCGGCGCCGAACTCGTGCGGCGCGTCCCAGCCGATGAAGCACGCCCCCACCACCTGCCCTTCTGCCGGCAGTGGCAGTACGGCCAGCCCGCCGGGACCCACAGCCGCAAGCGTCGGCTCCCGCACGGACCCCGGCGGCCACAGACTGGCCCGGCCCTCGCGCAGCGCCGCCTCCAGCGTGGGCAGCACCTGTGCCGGAGCGTCCGGCCACCCCGTGCTCCACTCCGACCGCCAGTCCACCGGCCAGCCCTCCGGTTCCACCGGGTCCAGGCCGACCAGCGCCAGCCGGTCGCCCGCCAGCTCCGCCAGCGCCACCCGCGCCGCGCCGAGCGGCTCCCGCAGCGCGTGCACCACCTCCCGGCCGACGTCCCGGACGGTCATGGCGGTAGCCAGCGAGGCGGACAGTTGTTGCACACGAGAGACATCGTCACCGCCCGGCCGCAGGTACGACGCGTCGGCGACCACGCCCAGCAGCTGCTCGTACCCGGCACCCGGTCCCCCTCCGGCGCTCTCCTCGCCGGGCAGCACCCTGGCGCGCAGCCGCAGCCAGCGCAGCGCACCCGACGGGCGCCGCACCCGGAACTCGAGCTCCTGGCCACGCCCGTACGACGTCGGATCGGGCTTGACGACGGTCATCAGCGCCGGCAGGTCGTCCGGCACGGTGTGCGCCAGCAGCGTCTCCATCCTCTCGTCGAACTCCTCCGGCACCAGGTCGACCAGTTCCAGCGCGCACGGGTCCGCGTCGATCCGCCCGGTACTCAGCTCCAGCGTGAACGAGCCGACCCGCAGGTCCTCCAGCGCCGACGCCGCCGGTGAACCCGGCCCCGCACCGCCGGCCCCGGCG
>KI547043.1:338464-343810 GCA_000497405.1 Streptomycetaceae bacterium MP113-05
CGCGGCCTCCAGCCACGCGGCGACGTGGTCGGCGTACATCTCGAGCAGCGCCCGCCGATGGGCGCCGAATCCCTGCCCCTCGCCGTCCACGACGACGAGACACCCGAGGCGCCCCGACCCGGCGCCCAGGGGCAGCACGGCGAGTGACAGCCGCGCCAACTCGGGATAGGCGGCCACCGGCCACAGCGGGTGTCCGGCCCGGAAGGCGGCGGTGACCGGGGAGTGGTCGTCGACGCCGTAGCTCCCGGCCAGCCCGTACTGCTCCAGCGGGCCGCCGACTCTTCCGGCCGGCCGCAGCTCGCCCCGCGCCTCGTCCAGGAGGTACACGACGGCGAACACCACTCCTGCGGACCCCAGCGCATTGCCCGCTGCGCACCCTTCCGGAGCACAGCCGTCCTCACGCGCCGGGGCCATCTGCGGACTCTCCGGCCCGGGCCCGGTGCTCCCGCCTGCGTCGGCCATCTCGTTATCCACCTGCCTCCATCCTGGTCGCGTGTGAGGAAGGAGGCCACTCGGAGCAGGCTGCCCGCGGGTCACGAACCGGGACCGGCACTCGACCGGAGCAGGGGCGGGCGGCACGGAGTGGGTGAGGCGGTGGCCGGCCCGCGCATCAGCACCCGCGAGCCGGGTACCGGCTCCGAGGACGGTGAACCTCACCCTCCGTACACCTACGCACCGTCACCAGGAGCGCGCCCATGACCGGCACCGAACGTCTCACCGACACCCCGCCCGATCCCGCAGGCCACCGACCGGCGAGCTCGGGCGGGGACGAGCGGGACGGGGAGACCCGGGGCACGGTGTACGTGGCGCTGGCCGCGAACCTCGTCATCGCCGCGGCGAAAGTCGTCGGCGGCGTGATCAGCGGCTCCTCGGCGCTGCTGTCCGAGGCGGCACACTCCGTAGCGGACAGCCTGAACGAGGTGTTCCTGCTCGCCTCGCTCCGGCGCAGCCGGAAACACCCTGATTCCACCCATCCCTTCGGCTACGGCAAGGAGCGGTACTTCTGGTCGCTGCTGGCCGCCGTCGGCATCTTCGTGATGGGCGGCTGCTTCTCCGTCTACCAGGGAGTGCAGGCCCTGCGCTCCACCGCGTCCGAGCCCTCCGGCGGCTACCTCGTCGCCGTCCTGGTGCTCGTCGCCGCCGGACTGATGGAGGGCACCTCGCTCGCCCGCGCCCTGTGGCAGGTACGCGGTGAGTCCCTGGCGTCCGGCCGCCCGTTCCGCACACAGATCCGCGAGACCGACGACCCCGCGCTGCGCACCGTCATCGGTGAGGACGGTGCCGCTGTCACTGGTGTGCTCCTCGCCCTCGCGGGCATCGTGGCGCACCTGGTCACCGGGAACACCGCGTGGGAGGGGGCAGCCTCCCTCGGCATCGCGCTCCTGCTGATCTACGTCGCCTACCGGCTGGGGCGGGAGGCCCGCGACCAGCTCGTCGGGCAGGCTATGACCCCGGCGGTGCAACGCGAGGTGCACACTTTCCTCTGCGAGCAGCCGGAGATCGACGCCGTCACCGATCTGCTGACCATGCGGCTCGGCCCGGACTCCGGACTGCTGGCTGCCCGCGTCGACCTGGCCGGCGGCTCGGACAGCGAGGAGGTCGAGGAGTCGGCCGTCCGCATCAAGCGCGACATCGTCCGCCACTGGCCCGAACTGGACCACGTGTTCCTCGACATCACCGACGCCGGCCCGGCCGGTCGTCGCCGAGCCCGCCTGCTCGACGAGGACCTGAACGGCGTTCAGTGACGAGGGGCAGCCGGGCGGGTCATCCGGAGGAGGCCGTCAGCCCGGTGACGGTGAACGTGTCACCGCACACCCGAACCTCGTCCGTACGGAGCGTCAGGGCGTCCCGGGAGCCGGGCGGATAGATCTTGAGCAGGTCCGGCCGGTCCCAGCAACCGGCGTCACTGACACCTTTGTTGACGGTGTGCAGGTCAGCGTGGGCGGCCTGCCCCGGCTTCAGGGTGACGGCGTCGCCCCGGTCACCCTCCCGGTCCGCCGGTTCGCCGATGACGGCACCGTCGCGCTGGATCAGCGAGACCCCGGGAAACCCCTTGAGTACGCACGTCTCCTGTCCGCCGTTGGTCAGCTTCAAGTCGTAGTACACGTTCCCGGCGGCGGGCTCGGCCGCGGCGACCGCAGGCTTGAGGGCTTTCGCCGTACACCGGGAGGCCTCATCCTGCGAGCCCGCCGCGTTCAGCGCGCCTCCGCCGCCGGACGCACCGGGCTCCGCGGAGTCCTGCTGGGCGGTTCCGGCGGAGTGTGAGGGCTGAGCTGCCGTGGCACCGTCCTCGGTCGCCGCGGGGGAGGAGGATCCGTCCGTGCCGGACGGGTCCCCGCCGCACGCGGTCGCGCCCACGGCCAGTACCGCGGCCGCCACTCCGAGGGCGACCTGCGGTCCCCCGCGCGAAGCCCGCTGCCGGAACGGCCGTGCCGAGTCGTGTCGTGTCGTCGTCTTGGCGTTCATGGGGAGATGCGTTCCCCCGCGCCGATCGCTGCACACCGTCTCGGCGCGCAGCCGGGCGACGTCGGGGTGCCCGCGTACGCTGCCCGACTTCACGGTGCCCTGCACGCTGAGTTCCGGGATGAACTCCTTGAGCGCGGCGAACACGTGGAACACCAGGCGTCCGCCCGGCGTGGTGGTGTCGAGCGCCTGGTG
Source organism: Streptomycetaceae bacterium MP113-05 (assembly GCA_000497405.1). Classification (GTDB taxonomy): domain Bacteria; phylum Actinomycetota; class Actinomycetes; order Streptomycetales; family Streptomycetaceae; genus Streptomyces. Next base: position 341,123 of record KI547043.1, read on the forward strand.
TGCGAGGTGAAGCCACGCCGGGGTCTGTCCAGTAGACGGTCGCCTGGTCCAGCGTTTGGCGCCGGTGCCGCTCGGGTCCAGGCTCATGATCGCGAGGTAGACGCATTTCAGGGCGGCCTGCTCGGTGGGGAAGTGCCCGCGGGCGCGGACGGCCTTGCGGATGCGCGCGTTCACGCTCTCGATCGCGTTGGTCGTGCACACGATCCTGCGGATCTCGACGTCGAACTGGAGGAACGGCACGAACTCTGCCCAGGCGTTCTCCCACAGGCGCACGATCGCCGGGTACTTCGCGCCCTCGCCGCCGTCGCCGGCCCACAGCCCGAGGATCTCCCGGGTGCCCTCGACCGTGACCGCCATGACGACATAGATGGGCCGGTTCGCCACGTGCCCGTCGCGGATCTTCACATGCACAGCGTCGATGAAGATCACCGGGTAGACCGGGTCAAGTGGCCGGTTCTGCCATTCGTGCATGCCCTCGATCACGCTGTCGGTGATCGTGGAGATGGTCTGCTTCGACACGCTTGCTCCGTAGACCTCGGCCAGGTGGGCGGAGATCTCCCCGTGCGTCAGCCCGCGGGCGGACAGTGACAGCACCATCTCGTCCACGCCGCCCATGCGGCGCTGCCGCTTGCGGACCAGCTTCGGTTCGAAGGTCCCGGCCCGATCCCGCGGCACCTCGATCTGCACAGGTCCGGTCTCGGTGGTGACCGTTTTGCTGCCGTGGCCATTGCGGGAATTCCCCGACCCGGCGCCGGCCGGATCGTGCTTGTCATAGCCCAGGTGATCGGTCATCTCGCCCTCGAGAGCAGACTCGATCACCGTCTTCGTCAACTGCTGCAGCAGACCACCTTCACCGGTCAGCGTGATCCCCTCTGCGCGGGCCCGCTCGACCAGCTGACCGATCAACTGCTCATCCGGCGAACGGACCTGCTGCCCCGTGGCCGACTCCGAGTCCCCTTCGCGGGAGTGAGCGGAAACGGTCGTCGGACTGCGAGGGTCGGAGGGGCGGTGACAGGATGCCGGTGGGGGCTGTGGCCGGGGAGGGCAGGCGATGACGACGCAGGTCGTGGAGCGGGTGGGGTACGGGTCGTTCGGGGAGGCGCTGAGTGCGTTGCGGGAGGCGCAGAAGAGCGCGAAAGGGGTGTCGCTGTACTCGCGTTACGTGAACCGGCCCGTCGGCCGGGTGCTGGCGGCCGGGGCCTACCGAGCTGAGCTGACGCCCAACCAGGTCACGGGTGTCAGCGCCGGGTTCAGCTTCGCGGGGATCGGTGCGGTGGCGGCGCTGCCGCCGTCGTGGCCGCTGGCCTTCGCCGTGTACGCCGCGCTGGCGGTCGGGTTCGCCTTCGACTCCGCGGACGGTCAGCTCGCGCGCCTGCGGCGGGAGAGCAGTGCTGCGGGGGAGTGGCTGGACCATGTCGTGGACTGCGCGAAGATCACGGCGCTGCACGCGGCAGTGCTGGTGGCGTTCTACCGGTTCTTCGAACTACCCGACGAGGCGTGGCTGCTGTTGCCGATCGGGTTCCAGTTCGCGGCCGTGGTCATCTTCTTCGGCGGTCTGCTGACGGACAAACTCAAGCCGAAGCCCGCCCCCGGAGCGCCTCGCCCCGCGCCGTCGACCGTGCGGGCGGTGGCGCTGCTGCCGGTGGACTACGGGGTGTTCTGCGCCGTGTTCCTGCTGCTGGGCAGCGAGACGGCGTTCCGCGCCGGGTACGCCGCCTTCGCCGCCGTGCACGCGCTGTTCCTCGTAGCGTTCGCCGTCAAGTGGTTCCGGGAGCTGTCCGCCCCACGGCAGCCGGCGTGACCGGCGCGGGAGCCAGCGCGTCCAGTGCGCGGCGCAGCTGGGTGCTGGAGGTGTGCATGGTGTACGGGAAGTAGACGATGTCCACGCCGACCGTGCGGAAGTCCGCCTCCAGACGTTCGCCCTTGGGCGTGCCCCGCCAGTCGTCGCCCTTGAACAGGACGTGGAAGCGGATCTGCTGCCACGTCTCGAGCTTGTCCGGCACCGTCTCGACGAACGCGGCGTCCACGAACCGGATGCTGCGGACGATCTCCAGCCTCTCCACCAGCGGCACCACCGGCGGGCGTCCCTTGGCCCGCTCCGCCATCTCGTCGGAGACCACCCCGGCGACCAGGTAGTCGCACCGGCTGCGCGCGTGCCGCAGCAGATTCAGATGTCCGACGTGGAACAGGTCGTACGCGCCCGGCGCGTAGCCCACGGTATGCGTCATGTGCTGCTTCCCCCCCACGGGATCCGGAAGTCCGGTCGGGGCGGCGGTCCCCGCCGGTCGCCCTCGCGGGCAGATCTTTCCACAAACCGAGGAAATGGGGAGCTTGTTGTGCAGATGATGTGCTCGCAGCGCTAGGCTGCCGAACCGGGGAATCCCGGGCGTCGCCGTGCGGCGGGTGCGTGAGGGGGAGGGGAAGAGGTATGTCTGCTCGGACGGGTGTGCCCGGAGCGTTCGCAGGCCGAAGACTCCTGCTGGTGTCGACCAACTACGCGCCGGAACAGGCGGGGATCGGCCCGTACGCCACGCAGACCGCCGAACACTGGGCCGCCGAGGGCGCCGAGGTGCACGTGCTGGCCGGTATGCCGCACTATCCGGCGTGGCGCACCGACCTCGCGTACCGCGGCCTGTGGGCCGGCACGGAGACCCGGGAAGGCGTACGGATCCACCGCCGGCGGCACAC
>KI547044.1:0-12515 GCA_000497405.1 Streptomycetaceae bacterium MP113-05
TCCCTTCGTGTCTCCGACTCTACCAGAGTCGCATCCCGGTTTTGAAACCCGGTCTGCTGCCGACGTACGACATCCCGAATCTCTTTCGAGAGGGAAAGGTGGTGTCGAAGAACTACCCACATCCTGAACGGCTGCGAGCAGGTGGATGACAGTACAGCGCTCTGCGAAGCAGAGGCAAATCGGCGTCGGCGACGCGCCCACGTCGGCAACCACGATCCTCGCCACCTGTGACTTAGCCTGCTGCGTGGTGCACCTTCCCGCGCGCTCGGGGACGGCGACCGCTCGAAACCGTGAGCTGGGAGGCATCCCGTGACCACCACTGTGACGTCGCCGTTGGCCGGGCTGGCCGTAGGCCTTCCGGCGGTGCCCGATCCGGTGTTCTCCGGTGCGATGGTCGGGCCCGGCACTGCGGTGGACCCGGGACGAGTCCCATGCGTCGCCGTCTCCCCCGTCGACGGCATCATCGTGTCGCTCCATTCCCACGCCTTCGTGGTCGTCGACGCGGAAGGTCACGGTGTACTGGTCCATCTCGGCACCGACACCGTCCAGCTGAACGGGGACGGCTTCCAGTTGGTGGCAGTCAAGGGCGACACCGTCACACGGGGTGAGGCGGTCGTGCGCTGGGACCCTGGGGCCGTCGAGAGGTCTGGGAAGTCCCCGGTTTCACCCGTGATCGCGCTGGAGGCCACTGCGGACTCGCTGGTCGACCTGGTGCACGAGGGCACCGTCGCAGCCGGGGACCTCCTCTTCAGCTGGAGCTGAAGGTACGAAGCAGCCGGCCGCGGCCGGCGACGCCGGCAGGTCCCGCGTGCCGCACATGCGCGCTCGCGGGAGCGAACCGGGCCGGGCGGCGGCTCACCCCGGGCCTCCGGGGCGGGGCGCCAGGGGAATGCCGGCGGCGTACTCCACTCCGGTTTCTGGTGGTACGGGGTCGCCGGTCTCGGCATCGGTGCAGTACGCACTGAACACCTGAGCCTCGGTGAGTGGCACGAGCCAGCCGCTGTGCAGGCACCAGCCGCGCACGGTCTCGGCCGTTCGGCCGCTCAAGTCTCCTGGCGGGGTCGTCCGGACGACGAGTCCGCCAGGAGACCGGGTGACCAGACCGGCGGCGAGAACGGAGCAGAAGAGGAGCACGTCGGCCTCAGTCAGCTCCCAGCTTCCGTCGGCAGTGGTGGTGGTATGCAGCACTGCGAGCAGCGGCGCACTGGGGCCGTCCACACTGCACACGAGATGGTGGGTACCAGGCCCGAGTGCGCCGAGCAGGGCGTCGAGAGCTGCTGCCGCCGTGTGGAGGGCCGCGTCCCCGCTCTTGTACTGAGGGCCGGGGGCGAGGGTCCGGCGGGTGGGGGCATCGGCGTCATTCAGGATCCGGGTGACCTCGTTCCACACCGCGTCGCGGGCCCGCCGGGCGCGGAGCGGCGGGAGGAGTTCGGCGCAGTCCTGTCCGTCGTAGGGAACGGTGGGACCGTTACCTGCGATCTCCGCCGTGTACCGGGTGCGGCTGAGCGGTGCGTCGGGTTCGAGTCCGAACTCGGCACAGTAGGCAGCGAACCGGTGCGGGTCAAACGGTGCCACACGGGAGTGCAGTCCCTGTCCGGCGAGTGAGGACAGAAGTTCCTGTACGTGGCGGAGGTAGGCACCGTAGTCGTCGAAGGCGAAGGTGCGGTAGCCGCGCATAGCGGCGAAGTCCGCTTCCGTCGCCAGGACGGCGACGGTGCCGGGTGTCTCGGTGCGCAGGACGCGGTACGGGCGCCGCTTGCGGCTGCGGGTGTGCGGCATGGTCCCCCCTTGCTGACGATGTGTTCTCAGATATCACTCACCGTAATCGAGGGGTCTGACAGCGGGCCGCCCGTCGGCCGACCGGCCCGCCGGCCTCGTCAGGCCGCCCGCTCGCGGCCGAGGCGTGCGTAGAAGGCGAGGAGTTCGATGTCGTCCACCGAGCCGGGGTTGACCGCCTTCTCGAGTGCGGTGCCCTGAAGGAGGCGTTTGACGGGGACTTCGAGTCGTTTGCCGGTGAGGGTGTGCGGAACGGCGGGGATCTCGATGATCTCGTCGGGCAGGTGACGTGGGGAAAGGGAGCCCCGGATGGTCTTCTTCACCGTGTCGCGCAGCTCGTCGTCGAGTGTGACGCCGGGCGAGAGGTGGACGAACAGCGGCATCCAGTAGCCGCCGTCGGGCAGTTCGACGCCGATGACGAGGGACTCGCGGATCTGGGGCAGCCGTTCGACGGCTTCGTAGATGTCGGCGGAGCCCATGCGGACGCCCTGCCGGTTGAGAGTCGAGTCGGAACGGCCGTGGATGACGACGGAATTGCGGCCGGTGAGGGTGGTCCAGTCGCCGTGCCTCCAGACGCCGGGGTAGGTGTCGAAGTAGCTGTCGTGATAGCGGCTGCCGTCGGGGTCGTTCCAGAACCGGACGGGCATGGACGGCATGGGGTTGGTGACGACGAGTTCCCCGACCTCGTCGACGAGTGGCTCGCCCTGTGGATCCCAGGACTGCAGATCGGTGCCGAGGCAGGGTGCCTGGAGTTCGCCGATGTGGACGGGGAGGGTGGGGACGGCCCCGGCGAAGCAGGAGCACACGTCGGTGCCGCCGCTGACTGAAGCGATCCACATGTCCCCGGCCACCGCGTCGTGGAGCCAGCGGAATCCGTCGGGCGGCAGTGGTGAGCCGGTGGTGGCGACGCACTCCAGAGCGGAGAGGTCGAAGTCGCGGCCGGGGTGGACGTCGGCCTTTCGGCACGCCATGACATAGGCGGCGGAGGTGCCGTAGAGGGTCGCGCGGGTGCGTTCGGCGACACGCCACTGTGCGGCGGTGTCGGGGTAACCGGGGCTGCCGTCGTAGACGACGACGGTGGAGCCGGTGAGGAGGCCGGAGATGAGGAAGTTCCACATCATCCAGCCGGTGGAGGTATACCAGAAGAAGCGGTCCTCGGGGCCGAGGTCGCAGTGCAGGCCGAGCTGCTTGAGGTGTTCGAGGAGGATGCCGCCCTGCGACTGCACGATGGCCTTGGGCAGGCCGGTGGTGCCGGAGGAGTACAACACCCAGAGCGGGTGGCCGAACGGGACAGGTTCGAACACGGGTTCCGTGTCGCCCGCGGTGAGGTCGCCCCACTGCAGCGCGCCCGGCGGGGCCGGGGTGCCGAGCAGCGGGATGTGGACGACCTCCTCGAGGGTCGGCAGCTCGCGGCGCAGTTCCGCGACGGTCTCCGTCCGGTCGTGCTCCTTACCGCCGTACCGGTAACCGTCGACGGTGAACAGCACCTTGGGCTCGACCTGCTGGAAACGGTCGAGGACGCTACGGGCGCCGAAATCGGGTGCGCAGGACGTCCACACGGCGCCGACCGCGGCACTGGCGAGGAGAGCGACGGCGGCCTGGGGGATGTTGGGAACGTAGCCGCTCACACGGTCCCCCGGCCGGACTCCGAGACGGCGCAGTTCCGCAGCGAGGGAGCCGACCTGACGGCGCAGTTCGGCCCACGTGACGGGGGCGGGCTGGTGGCCCTCGTCGACGTGCAGCAGCGCGGGCTCACCGGCGCGAGCGGGATCCTCCCCGGCGCGCAGGGCATGTTCGGCGTAATTGAGGGTGGCACCGGGGAACCAGACGGCACCGGGCATCGAGGCGTCGGCCAGGACTGTTTCGGCGGGGGTGGAGAACCGTACGTCGAACCAGTCGGCGACGGCCTGCCAGAAGTCCGGGAGCGTGTCGACGGACCAGCGGTGCAGCGCGGCGTAACCGGCTTCGGGGTCGTCCGGGGTGGCCTGCGGTGCGCCGTACCGTTCGGCGGCCCATGACTGGAAGCGCGTGACGGCGGCGCTGCGGATCCGCTCGGGCCCGGGGCGCCACAGCGGCTGCGGTGTGGAGGGGGCGGGCTGCGGACTGTGCGCGGCGGTCATGTGGCGGCTCCCGTGGTTCTCTGCGCTTCGTGGGCGTCGTGTCCGCGCACGCGCCGGGTGTGCGCGGGCGCGGCGGCTGAGCAGGACGATGCCATGTGATCGTTCACTTCACCAGGGCCGACGCCCCCATAAAGGGCGTATACGGCATGTGGTGCGGACACAGGCCCGGTCACGGGCACGGTGGGCCGGAACCTGGCGGGCGGCGGAGGGGCGAACAGAGGCGGACCGCGATGACCGGAGCGGGTTCGGGTCACCGGGTAGCGGGACGGGCGGTGTGTCGGGCGAGGACGGCGGGGAGGTGGACCGGCCGGTGCAGATTCAGGGTCTGCCGCCGTGCGGACGGCCCTCTTCCCGGCAGAGGGGCGGTTGCGGTAGTCAGGGCGCATGCTTCGACATTCCTCACTCCGCCTCCTGTGGGGTCTCCTGTCCGCGGTACTGCTGGCCTCGGCCGTGCCGGCGCCGCACGCCGCAGCCCGTCCGGAGCCGAGGGCCCCGGACGAGTTCGTGTCGCTTCGCGGAGTCGCTCCGACGGTGCTGCACGACATCCGCTACTTCACCCGGCACGACTTCGTCGGGGAACGCGTCGACGGCTACCGCCAGCCGCTGTGCATCCTCACCGAGGACGCCGCGAAAGCGCTGCGCGAGGCTCAGCGTGCCTTCCTCCGTGCGGGATACACGCTGAAGGTGTACGACTGCTACCGGCCGCAGCGGGCGGTGGACCACTTCGTGGAGTGGGCGAACGACCTCGACGACCAGCGGATGAAGCGCGAATTCTACCCCGGGGTCGACAAGGCGTCGCTTTTCGAGGACGGCTACATCGCGGAGAAGTCGGGGCACAGCCGGGGCAGCACGGTGGATCTGACGCTGGTGCGGCTGCCTGCCGAGCGGACCCGTCCGTATGTGCCGGGTGAGCCGCTTGTGCCGTGCTACGCACCGCAGGAGGAGCGCTTCCCCGACAACTCACTGGACATGGGCACCGGTTACGACTGCTTCGACACCCTGTCGCACACGCTCGACGAGCGGATCCGCGGCAAGCAGCGGGTGAACCGCATGCGACTGAAGCACGGGCTGGAGAAGGCTGGGTTCGTCAATTACCCGAACGAGTGGTGGCACTACACCTACCAGCCCGAGACGTTCCCCGAAGCCTACTTCGACTTCCCGGTCTCGCGCGGTTCCCTGGCCGCGCACCACTGATGGGCCGACCGCACCCGTTCGAGGGACACCGACCTCACTTGAACGAGTGAATTGGTTCGCGACCTTGACGATCTCCCGGTCCGGTTGAACACTGCCGTCACGCTCGTCGCGCCATTGCACGGACCGCCTGCACACGCGCCCGGGGGCAGACCCCGCCCCGGGCGCTTGGTCGATTGGAGCCGCAGTGGACCAATTCTCGAACGTGGACATCTTCGCCGGCGAAGTGATCGGCACGGCCATACTGATCCTCTTCGGCGCTGGTGTGTGCGCCGCGGTCAACCTCAGATTCTCCAAGGCCAACGGGGCGGGCTGGATCGTCATCGCCTTCGGCTGGGGCTTCGGCGTGCTGGCCGGTGCCTACACCGCCCTCCCGCTGTCCGGCGGGCACATCAATCCCGCCGTCACCATCGCCGTCGCGACGGAGAGCGGCGAGTGGAGCAAGGTCCCGCTGTACATCGCCTCCCAGATCCTCGGCGCCTTCGTGGGCGCGGTACTCGCCTGGGCCGCCTACTACTCCCAGTTCGCGGCGAACGCGGACCGGGAGACCGCACAGCCCACCCTGGGCAACTTCTCCACCGTCCCCGAGGTGCGCAGCCCGGTCGCAAACCTGGTGACCGAGATCATCGCCACTGCCGCCCTGATTCTGCCGATCCTGGCCTTCGGACTCACCCGGGAACTGGGCCGGTCGGGCAGTACGGTGCTGATCATCGCCCTGCTGGTGGTGGGCATCGGCCTGTCTCTGGGCGGCCCCACCGGCTACGCGATCAACCCCGCTCGGGACCTCGGCCCCCGAATAGCCCACGCTGTGCTGCCCATACCCAACAAGGGCGGTTCAGACTGGAGCTATGCCTGGGTACCGATCACCGGCCCGGTCATCGGCGCCCTCCTGGGGGCCGGCATCTACTCACTCGCCTTCTGAGCAGGGAGTCGCACCCATGACGACGGACGCCTTCGTCGCAGCGATCGACCAGGGCACCACCTCGAGCCGCTGCATCATCTTCGACTCCGGCGGCGCCATCATCGCCGTCGACCAGCGCGAGCACCAGCAGATCTTCCCCAAACCCGGCTGGGTGGAACATGACGCCACCGAGATCTGGTCGAAGGTGCAAGCCGTGGTAGCCGGCGCCCTCGCCAAGGCGGGGCTGCGCGCCGATCAGCTGAGTGCACTCGGCATCACGAACCAGCGCGAGACCACCGTGCTGTGGGATCGCAGGACCGGGAGGCCGGTCCACAACGCGATCGTCTGGCAGGACACCCGTACCTCCGCGCTGTGCACACAGCTCGGCGGCGACGCGGGCCAGGACCGCTTCCGCGATCGCACCGGACTGCCGCTGGCCAGCTACTTCTCCGGGCCTAAGGTCTTGTGGCTGCTGGAGAACGTGCCGGGGCTCCGGGAGCGCGCGGAGGCGGGCGAGATCGCTTTCGGCACCATGGACACCTGGCTGATCTGGAACCTGACCGGCGGCACGGACGGCGGCGTGCACGCGACCGACGTGACCAACGCCGGACGCACCATGCTGATGGACCTTCAGACCCTCCAGTGGGACGCCTCGATCCTGGCGGCGATGCGAATCCCCGAGGCGGTACTCCCGGAGATCCGCTCCTCCTCGGAGACCTACGGCACGGCCGTGGGGCAGCTGGCGGGCGTGCCGGTGGCGTCGGCTCTGGGCGACCAGCAGGCCGCCGTGTTCGGGCAGACCTGCTACGGGGTCGGCGAGGCGAAGAACACCTACGGAACCGGGTCGTTCCTGCTGCTGAACACCGGAAACAGGCCGGTGCCGTCCAAGAGCGGTCTCCTCACCACGATGGGTTACCAGCTGGGCGGCGAGCCGCCGGTCTACTGTCTGGAGGGCGCCATCGCCATCACCGGCGCCCTGGTGCAGTGGTTCCGGGACCAGCTGGGCATCATCTCCACAGCGGACCAGATCGAGCCTCTGGCCGCCAGCGTCGAGGACAACGGCGGAGCGTACATCGTGCCGGCGTTCTCCGGCCTGTTCGCGCCCTACTGGCGCTCCGACGCACGGGGCGTGATCACCGGACTGACCCGGTACGTCACCAAGGCGCACCTGGCCCGAGCGGTCCTGGAGGCGACGAGTTGGCAGACCCGTGAGGTGGTCGACGCCATGTACCAGGACTCCGGTGTCGAGATCACCTCGCTGAAGGTGGACGGCGGCATGACCACCAACGACCTGCTGATGCAGCATCAGGCAGACGTGCTCGGCGTGCCGGTGATCCGGCCCGTGATCTCCGAGACGACGTGCCTGGGAGCCGCGTACGCCGCCGGCCTGGCCACCGGCGTGTGGTCGGACCTGGACGAGCTGCGGTCGCACTGGAGGCGCGACGCTGAGTGGACGCCCCAGATGGACCCCTCCGTCCGGGAACGCGAGTACCGCAACTGGAAACGAGCGGTCGAACGTAGTTTCGGGTGGCACGAGGAGGACGCCGGCTGATCGTCCACCCGCCACAGGTTCGCGGCCGGGGTCAGGGGCAGGTGGGCGCAGTCTCCGTGGCGGCGGCGCCCACCCGCATCGCGTGCCGGATCACCGAGATCAGCACCTCGCGTACGGAGTCCCGCTCACGCGCGTCGCAGAGTGTGACAGGGACCGCGGCGTCCAGGTCCAGTGCCTCCCGGACCTGTTCCACGGGGTGCCGCTCGACGCCGTCGAAGCAGTTGGCGGCGACGGTGAAGGGAAGGCCGCGGCGTTCGAAATAGTCGACGGCGGCGAAACTGTCGTCCAGCCGACGGGTGTCCACGAGCACCACGGCGCCCAGCGCCCCCTGCGCCAGCTCGTCCCACAGGAACCAGAACCGGTCCTGACCGGGAGTGCCGAACAGGTACAGCACCAGGCCGTCGTTGATGGTGATGCGTCCGAAGTCCATGGCGACCGTGGTGGTGGACTTGCCTTCCACCCCCGCGGTGTCGTCGTAGGGACGGCCCGCCTCGGTGAGAAGTTCCTCCGTCCGCAGCGGCCGGATCTCGCTGACGGCGCCGACCAGAGTCGTCTTGCCCACCCCGAAGCCGCCGGCTATCAGCAGCTTCAGGGTGACGGGCTCGGCAGGGGCGGCGGGGCCATGGTCGCGTTCAGAGCGCCCGAAGACCATTGATCACCTCACGCAGGATGCTCTCGTCCGGTAGTTCGGCCGGAGGTACGGGTCGGGAGACGCGGATCAGGTCCGCATCGAGCAGGTCGCCGAGGAGGACTCGGACGACGCCCACGGGGACGTCGAGCCCGGTCGCCAGCTCGGCCACCGACAGCGGGCCGCGACGGCACAGCGTCACGATGTCGACGTGTTCGGGAGTGAGAGTGTGGTCGTGCAGTCCGTGCTCGGGTGCCACGCCGCCGTCGGTGTCCGGGGTCTGCGCGAGTACCAGGGCGATCAGGTTCAGCCGGGCCGCCCCGGCGGTGCTACGGGTCCGGCCGCGTGTCATGGCGTACGGGCGGACCACCGGCCCGGCCGCGTCGTCGAACCAGCACTCGGTCATGCCACGGAGTCCCCTTCGGTCCCGGCTCAGCGCCGGCCTCTCAGGTCGGCGCGGGGCGCAGTGCCCAGGTGCACGCCGACCCGCTTGACGAGCAGTGTCATCTCGTAGGCGATCAGGCCGACATCCGCGTCGGAGTCGGCCAGCACCGCCAGGCAGCTTCCGTCGCCCGCAGCGGTCACGAACACGAAGGCCCCGTCGAGTTCGACGACCGTCTGCCGTACACCGCCGGCTTCGAAGTGGCGGCCGACTCCCTTGGCGAGACTGTGGAAGCCGGAAGCGACTGCGGCCAGGTGCTCGCCGTCCTCCCGGGTGAGGCCCTCGGAGCTGCCGCGCGGCAGCCCGTCTCCCGAGAGCACCATGGCCCGGCTTATGCTGCCGACTCGTTCGACGAGCTCGTCGAGCAGCCAGTTCAGTTCGCCGGTTCCGCTGGACTGCCCGGCCGCGTTCTGCGAGGTCATCGTCCATCCCCCTCTGGTTGGTTCGTTTCGGGTCCCCTGCTTCCGGGACTGTTCCCGGAAGTCGTTTCGGTCTCGTCGCGCCCTCGCTGCCAGCCGCGCTGCAGGGAGGCCATGCGGCTTCGCACCACTTCCGCGTCCCGGTCGTCGGAGCCGGAGACGTCCGCGGGGGGCGCCCCCTTGAGCTGTGGAGCGAGACTGGCCTGGCGCACGCGCCGGGGGAGGTCTCCGGGGCCGTCCTCGACGCGCCGGCCGTTGTCGGTGACCAGCACCGGGGCGCTGCGGCGGCGTCGGGGTAGTTCCCCGGCGGGCGACGGGCGGGTGCGCGCCTGAGGGCCGGGACTGGAGGCGCGCTCATCGCGGACCGCCCCGGAATCCTCCTCCGCCTCCTCGCCGGCCGGCCGGTGCTGCGCGTGCGCGTCGGACCGGCCGTCGCCCGAGCGGTATCCGGCGTCGTCGTCGGTCCGGCGGGGGCCGGCGCCCCCTCTCCTGCCGCTCGCCGGGGTGTCCGGATCGGCGAGCGCGGTGTCCAGTTCGACGGGGTCGTCGAGGAGAGCAGCAGCCGCCGGGTCCGGGTCCGGCAGCGACGTCCTGGGCCGCGGACGGGGCCTCCCGGTGGCCACCGCAGCGGTCTCCGGGCCCCCTTCGCGTCCGGTGGGCTCGCTGAGGACGGACCCCGGGACGAGGACGACCGCCGTGGTCCCACCGTAGGGAGAGGACTGCAGGGACACCCGGACACCCTGACGCTGGGCGAGGCGGGAGACGACGAACAGCCCGAGGCGGTCGGTGTCGGAGAGTTCGAACTCCGGGGTCTCCGCGAGCCGGAGGTTGGCGTCGAGGAGGGCGGCTGCGGGCATACCCAGTCCGCGGTCGTGGATCTCCAGGGTGAAGCCGTTGGAGACGGGTTCGCCGAGTACCTGAACCGCGGTGTGCGGAGGGGAGAACACCGTGGCGTTCTCCAGTAGTTCGGCGATCAGGTGGGTGAGGTCGGCGACCGCGCCGCCGTCGACGGCGAGCCGGGCCAGACGGCGGACCTCGATCCTTTCGTACGCCTCGACCTCGGCGACTGCCGCCCGGACGACGTCCATGAGCCGCACCGGCTTGCGCCACTGGCGGGCGGGTGCGGCGCCGGAGAGGATCACCAGCCCCTCGGCATGCCGGCGCATGCGGGTGGTGAGGTGGTCCAGCCGGAAGAGGTCGGCGAGCTCGTCGGCGTCCTCGGTGCGGCGCTCCATGGTGTCGAGCAGCGTCAGCTGACGGTGCAGCAGCACCTGGTTGCGGCGGGCCAGGTTCACGAAGACCTCGGAGACGCCACGGCGCATGTCCGCCTGCTTGACGGCGGCTTCGACGGCGGCTCGCTGGAGGGTGCTGAGTGCCTGTCCGACCTGGCCCGTCTCGTCCGGCGGGAACTCCAGCAGGGGCGCCTCGGTCTCGACGTCCACCGGATCCCCCGCGGCCAGACGCCGCATCACGCTGGGCAGGCGTACGCCCGCGGACTCGTTGGCCTGCATGCGCAGCGCACCGAGGTCGCGGACCAGTCCGCGCCCGACGCGCACCGAGACGAACAGGGAGGCCACGACGGCGGCGAGGCCGAGCACACCGGCCGCTCCGGCCCGGAGCCAGACCTGCGTCGTCGCGGGCCGGAGCCGATCGTGGTAGCGCCGGTGGGCCCGTGACTGCAGGTCGAGGAGGTCGCTCAGGACCGGGGCCGTTGCTTCCCGCCAGCGCTGAGCGTCGACCACCTCGGTGGCGCCACCCGGTCCGGCTGCGAGGACGGCGTCCTCGTAGCTGCGCAACGTACGGCCGTCGGTGGTGTCCCCGTACCCTCGGATGGCCTCGCGGTCCTCCGCGGGGAGCTGGGGCAGGCTGGTGCCGAGTGCGAGGTTGCGCTCGGCGATGCGGTCGGAGAGGGCCCGTCGATCGTCAGGGGTCATCTCACCGGCGGCGATGGCGGCAGCCGTCAAGGCGTCCTCGCGGGCCAGATATTCGCGGGCGCGGGCGACGCCGACGAGTGCGTTGCCCTCCTGCTCGAGGTGTCCCACGTGGAGTTCGTGGAGGGAGGTGAGGAGGGTGAAGCCAGGGTCGACGAGTGCGTTGTAACCCTGGAAGGCGCCGCCACGTGTGAGCGCGTTGTGCTCGGACCTGCGGCGGATGCCGTCGAGTCGGTCCAGCCCGTCGAGCATGGCGTCGAGCCGCTCGTGGGTGTCGTGCTGGAGGCTGCCGCGCAGATCGTCCCCGTCGGCGGTGCCGCGCAGCGCGTCGACGGCACGGTCGGTGGCACGCTGCCCGCGCTCGAGCCGGGTCATGGTGTCCGAGCCCCGCGGATCGGCGAGGTGGACCATCATCCGGCGGCGCTCCCGTTGGAGGGCGTGCAGGACGTCCAGTACCGGGCCGTTCAGCGTGTCCATCGAGGAGTCGGTGGCGCGCAGGTGGACGGCCTCACGTCCGGTGAGGTAGGTGGCGAACGCCCAGATCGAGACGAGGGAGACGAGCGGCACGAGCAGCAGCGCCACGATCTTCCGGCGGATCGACTTGCCGCGAAAGCGCATGGCCTCCCCTATGTCGGCTCCTCCAGGCGGAGGTTTTCCCACAGCAAACGGCGTGAGCCTACTACTGCGGCGAGGGGGATTAGCGGGTGTGTCCGAACGATCACCCGGTGCCACCGGGCGCCTCGTCCCGAGTTGTCCGTCGATGCCCTGCCCACGCCGGACGACTGTGGCGCAGACCACGCGCGAGGTCCCGGCGGCGGGCGCGCGGGAGTCGTCGCGCTTACACTCCGCAGTGAAGGGGGAGTGAAGAAGTCATGTACGCAAAGCCCCGGTTGCCCGACCCGGTGCGTACGGCCGCAGTGCGCGCGGTCCTGATCACCGCGCTGACGCTGGTGCTGGTACTGGTCGCCGTACTGTGCTCACTCGCCGGTGTGTGGCTGGCCTTTCCTGCCGTGCTGACGGCCATAGCCTGCACCGTGGTGGCGACGTGGAGCGTTCTGGACGTGTGGATCACCCGTCAGGTCTGGGCGCAGCGACACGGGGTGGTCTCGGAGCCCGGCAGCGTCGCACGACCGGGCCGCGGGCAGCGGATCACTCTGCCCCGGCCGGACGCCGGAACGTCCTCGTCGCGGTGACCTCGCCGTGTACAGCTTCGTCGCCCTCTCTCTCCGGGCGGGGCAGCCCGGGCCGCAGGTGTTCCTCCACGCTGATGTACTTCAGTCCGGCGCGCAGGTCGGCGTCGTTCCGCAGTCGGACCACCAGGGGGAACTCAGCGAGCGCAGTGGTGTCGAAGAGGCCGGTGGTGTAGAGCAGTTGCACCCCGAGGGCGTCGGCCACGGCGCGCTGCAGTTCCAGCAGGTAGGTGGCGTTGGCGCGGCCGATGGGGTTGTCGAGGAACAGGGTGCCGGCATGGCGGTGACGGTCCCTCCCGCGGTCGTTGCTGCGCAGGGCGGCCATCGTGCAGTAGAGGGCGATGGCGGCGGTGAGCAGCTGACCG
>KI547044.1:12525-15026 GCA_000497405.1 Streptomycetaceae bacterium MP113-05
CCGGAGAAGACGTCACCCATCTGGCCGACGGGTACCCGTTCGGCACGCAACACCGCGTCAGGTTTGAGGATCTCGACCGCCACCCCCCGGGGTGACAGGGCGGCGCGTACGCCGCGCAGCAGCAGGGACATACCGTCGCGGCGCAGGTCGGTGTTCTTCGCGACGGCGGCACGCGTGGACTCGTCGACGACCTCGCCCAGCCGTTCGGTGAGTGCGGCCTGGTCGGGGTCGTCGAAACGGATGCGCAGGAACTCCTGTCCGGACCACTCCCCCAGCCCTTGGGGTAGCCGGGAGAGCCGCTGTGCGGATCGGAGTGTCGCGAACGCGGACTCGGTCAGGCCCCGGAGCCGGTCGACGATGCTGTCGCGGTTGCGTTCCAGCTGGTCCAGTTCGTCGGTGAGAACGCGCAGTCGGGGAGCGAAGGCCTCGGCCCAGGCCGCGGCGTGGTCGGGGAGCGCGGCGGCCGGCAGTTCGCGGATCTGCTGGCGGGCGGGGGTGCGGACCTGCTCGTAGCGGGTGGAGTTGGCGTGCCTCACCAGTACGTCGGAGGCCTCGCGCACGGCCTGCTCCGCGGCCGACAGGTCGGCGGAGCAACCACGCAGCGACCGGCGCGCCTCCGCGGTGGCGTGCCGGGCATCGGCCGGTGCACCGGGATAGGGCTCGGTCTCCTCTTCCGATGCGGCTCCGTACGGGGGGTCGCGGAGCAGTTCGCGGAGCATCGCCTCGGTCTCGTCGAAGGCTCCGGCTGCGTCCTCGGCGGACCGGTGGGCGCGTACCAGCTCGGAGTGCCGCTCACGCGCGGTCGCCAGGGTGTCGTCGGAGGCGGCGAGTTCGGTGTTGGCGGTGCGGAGCAGGGCTTGTGCGCCTTCGGCGTCGGCGGGAACTCGGTCGTCGGGGAGCTCGGTGTGCGCGGCGCCGTCCGCGGGGGCGAGGCGTTCGGCCTCCCCGCGGAGGCGCCCGAGCTGTTCACTTGCGCCAGAGGCCCGGGTCTCCAGCAGCTGAACGTGGGACTCCGCACGGGCCGCGGCCGACTGCCGGGACGGTCCATCGGCTCCCTCTGGCCCGTCGAGCAGCTGCGCGGCGCGCTTGCGGACCTTGTTGGTGAGCCGCTCCAGGGCGGCCAGGGCTGCGCTCTCATCGCCTTCCGCGCGGGCCTGTTCCGCCCGCAGATCGGTGCCGACGCCCACTTTGTCGTACAGCTGCGAAGCGGAACGGTAGGCCTCCCGGAGCGCCGGCAGAGAGGAGCCCGGGCGTTCGGCTGCCAGGTCGAGGCCGTCCGGCACACCTGCGATCTCGGCGCGTTCGGCGCGCAGGGCACGGGCGGTGCGGTGGCCGTCGTCGGCGGCACGCTGGGCGGCACGCCGGTCCTCGTCGGCGATCCGGGCGCGTTCCCTGCACTCGTCGGCCACGGCCTCCGGTTCGGCGGCTTCGTCGGCGAGTTCGCGGAGTCTGGCCTGCCACTTGGCTCGTTCGCGGAGCCGGAAGGCGAGTCCGGCCAGCGCGTCGGCGCTGCGGCGAGCCAGCTGGGCGCGTTCCTGGGTCTCCTCACGTGCCTGCGCCGTATCGGATGCGGCCTCCTCGGCCTCGGTGCGGCCGACGGCACACTGCTCGAGGTGCAGGCGTGCGGTTTCGGCGGCTTCGCGGGTGCGGGCAGCCTCGTCGGCGAGCTCGGCCAGCCGTCCAGCAGGGCAGCCTGCTCGCCAGGAGACGAGCCTGGCGGCGAGGGCCCGGTCGTCGCCGAGCCGGGCCGCACGGGACCGGATGTCCTCGTCCCGGGCCTGCGCACGGGCGCGCAGTTGCCGACGCTCGTCGTCAGCGGCGTGTTCGTCGTGCATGGCGGGGTTGGGAGGCACGAGGAACACCTGTTCGTGGCCGGTGCCGGGGGTGTGCCGGGTGGGGGCGAGCAGTGCGGCTGCGGTGCCGACGGCTACCGCGGAGCGGGGCAGCAGCGCCGCGGCGGCAAGCACTTCGCGGGCGCGGGTGTGGCTGTCCGGATCGGTGATGACGACGCCGTCGACGAGTTCGGGGCGGGCGGCGAGCACGGTCGAGTGGTCGGCGGCGTCGACGGCCTGCGCCAGGTAGCGCCAGCCGGGCAGGGCGGGGATGCCCTGCTCGCCGAGGAATTCGACGGTGGTGGTGACATCCGCCCCGGGGGGAAGGAGACCGCCGTCGCCGAGCGCTCCGAGCATGCGGGAGTCCTCGGCGGCAGCGGTGCGCAGGTCGAAGAGGTGGCGTTCGGCGGTGGCGACGGCTTCGTCGAGGAGGCCGCGGAGCGTGTCGGCGTGGCGATCGACTTCCTCGGCGGTGAGTGTGGCCTCCGGGTCGGCGGAGGCGGTGCCGTTTCCGCCCACGGACGGGTGGCTGCTGCCGCGCGGGACGGGGAGGCCCGCGGCGGGCTCGCGGTCGGCGGACGGCAGGCCGAGGAGTTGCGCGAGACGGTGTTCGGCGGCGAGCGCGGCAGCCGTTCGCTGTTCGGTGGAGTGGGCGGCGTCGGCGGCCTC
>KI547044.1:15270-25813 GCA_000497405.1 Streptomycetaceae bacterium MP113-05
CGAGTAGTCCGGCCCGTACCGCTTCGGTCGTCTCCTGTTCCACCTCTGTGAGGCGCTGGCGGAGGTGATCGCTCTCGCTGCGGGCGCGCTGGGCTGCGGTCGCCGCTTCGGTGGCGTCCTGGTGGGCGCGTTCGCTCTCCTGCTGGAGTTCCGCGGAGCGGCCCTCGTCCTCCGCGGCGGCGTTCTCGGAGCTCTGGGCGGCGGTGTGCAGGGCCCGTACGAGGGCGCCGGCGGCCTCGGTGCGGGCAGCGAGGGCGGGAGCCGCGTCGCGTTCCGCGTCGCGGATGGCCGCGGCTACCCGGATCACCCGGTCGGCGGCGGCACGGTGCTGGAGGACCGTCTCGGCAGCCTGCCACGCGGCGTGCAGGGTGCGGGCGTCGACGAGTTCCCGGCGCTGCGCGGCGGCGGCCTTCTCCCCCGCGGAAAGAGCGAGGGAGGCGTGGCGGTAGGCGAGTTCGGCGGCGACCAGCGCGTTCCGGTGACCGGTGTGTTCGGCGTCGGTGACTGCGGCCCGGGCGGTTCCGGCCTGTTCGGCGAGTTCGGCGGCATGGCCACGTTCGGCGGTGCCGCGGGCGTGCAGGCGGCGCGCCAGGGCGCGGGTTCGCCGTTCGGCTCCGGCGTGCACGTCCCGGGCCCGCTGCCGGTCGTCGGAGGCGTCGGCGATGCGCCGGAGCAGGTCGAGGGAACCAGCGGTGAATTCGCGTTCGGCGGTGAGTTCGGCGCGTCGGCCCAGCTTGTGGGCGAAGCCGTGGACGAGGTCGGCGAGACCGTCGGTGTCGCGGGTGTCGGTGACGGCCCGGAGCAGCAGGTCGGTGAAGTCTGAGTCGTTCTTGACGGCGAAGAGCCCTGCCGCTTCACCCTCGTCGGCGTTCATCTCACGCTGGTAGCGGAAGAGTTCGGGGTCCAGTCCGAGGGAGGTGAGGTGTTCGTTCCACCGTTCGTGGACTTCCTCCCAGTGGACGTCGAGGTTGGGGTAGGCCTTGCCCGTCTCGGTGAGGACGTCGCGGAAGCCTTTCATCGTGCGGCGCCGGCCGTGCGCGGTGGAGGACCCCTCACGTTGCGGACGCATGGCGGAGGACTCCGCGACGGGAAGGGAGTCGAGGCTCATCCCGGCGCCGGGCCGGAAAGAGTACCAGGCCTCGGTGAATTTCCGCGGATCGCCGGATACCTGACGTCCGCGCCATTCGCTGGCCTTGCCGACGACCAGGGTCTCGCCGGTGCGGGTGTGCTGCCACTCCAGGGCGACGTGTCCGCAGTCGTCGGCGAGCAGGAATTTGCGCAGCACGCCGGAACTGGCGCCGCCGAGGGTGTTGCGGTGACCGGGCAGCATGACCGAGAAGATCAGCTTGAGCAGGACGGACTTGCCGCCGCCGTTCTCCAGGAACAGCACGCCGGCCGGTGCCGGGCGACGCGGGGGGCCCACGGGGTCGTCCTCGAAGAAGTCCGCCTGGGACGGTGCCGGGGCGGGCACGAGCGCGCCGACTCCGCGCAGGTCCAGGACGGTGTCGGCGTAGCGCGCACCGGCGGGACCGATGGAGTACAGGCGGACACGGGACAGCTCGTACATGGGAGTGCGGTGCTCTTCTCGGTCGTGAGTCGTGGTGGGGACGGTGTCGGGAGTTCAGGAATGGAAGGGCAGGCCCGCGTCTGCGGCGAACACGAGGTCGTCGCCCTCCTCGGGGGGCAGCAGGGAGGTGCTGCCGTCGGTGACCGGGACGACACCCAGCTCGAGGAGTTCGGCCATGGCTGCGCCGCCGGCCAGGTCGCGGACCTGGAGCTGGTAGCGGGCGGTGGTGCGGTACGTACCGCCGGCTTCGTCGCCGGTGCGCTGGAGAAAACCGGAGTCGACCAGGAAGGTGACCGCCTTGGCGATGATGCCGGTGGTGGACCCGGCCAGGCGCCGGGCGTCCTTGGTGGCGCCGGTGGCGCTGCGCCGGGAGTAGACGCGCCAGGCGGCTTCGAGGCCGGGGTACCCGGTCGCGGGATCGGTGTTCTCTCCGGTCTCCTCCGCACGTTCCTCGAGGCGGCGGCAGGCCTGGCGGACGAACGCGTCGACGCCGTTGACGGTGATCCGGCCGAGGTAGCCGTCGTCGGCGAGGTCCTCGGGCCGGGGGAACGCCATCGCGGCCACGGCCAGATGGGCCAGGCCATGGAGAAAGCGGTCACCGGAGTCGGCCGTCGCACGGCGGGCGTAGTCGCCCATGCGGACGGCGAAGACCGAGTCCTCAGCGGCGGCGACGGCCATCCCCGCGCGAGTGGAGACTTCGAGCACCACGAGTCCGAGGCCTGTGGCGACGGCGTCGGCGAGACGCGCGAAGGGCGGCTCGTCCCGATAGCGGCGCAGCAGCTCGGCGTACTCGGCGTCGCGGGCCGGCAGCAGCTTGGGATGCAGTCCGAACGAGACGAGCCGGGCCGCGTCGGCTGCGTCGGCGGGGGTGACGGCGGGTGCGGACGGCGTCGGGCCGAGGGCGGTGTGGTCGGTCACGGTGATCAGCTCCTGTGCGTCGTGCTCGGGCAGCGGGAGACGCGAGAGTGCGTCACGCTGCCTCGCTGCGTGCGGCGGCCATGCCCGCGGCGTCGAGGAGGGCGGTCCCGACGACGAGGTCGGCGCCGCCGAACTCGTCGTCGTCCAGTTCGGTGCCGTCGTCGGCAGCGAAGAGGAGCCGCTGTTCGCCTTGCCGGTAGGCGCTACCGACGGGCGGGCTGGCGGCGTGCACGGCGAGCAGGGCGATCAGGTAGGGCAGGTCGGGGTCGCGGCGGCGGGCGTCGGCGAGCAGCCCGGACAGTCGGCGCGGGGCGTCCGGCGGGAGGTCGAGGAGCTCCATGGCGACGGCGAACTGGTCTTCACTGAACCGGCTGCCGTCCGGGGTGGCGACCAGATCCGGTTCGGGCATCTCGGCACCGAGGTTCTCGCGCGGCGCCGGAGGTGTCAGCAGCAGGTCGGCCAGGTCGCCGAGGCGCACTGCGGCGGGAGTGCGCAGGCCGGTCCCGCGTGCGAAGTAGGCGTCGGTGACACGAGTGGCGTCCTCCAGCGGCAGCGGCAGCAACGGGTGGAGGAGCTGCCCGTACAGGTCGATACCGGCGTGCGCGGCGGGCGGGGCGAAGGCCTGGCGGTCCTGTTCGGCCCGGAAGAGGGGACCGGCCTCCAGAAGACGGGACTGGAGCTGGGTGTGGCGGCGGATGCAGTCCTTGACGATGTCGACGAGTTCGGCGGCGCGGCGCTTGTGGTCGGGGCCGCGTTCGCCTACGGCCTCGTCGCGGACGCGCCGGATATTGGTGAGGATCGCGTTCTCGTGCCGGTAGCGGTCGGCGACGTGTTCGAGTGCCTCGGTGATCATGTCGGGCACGGTGTGCAGCCAGTCGACGGCGCGGACGTTGCGCCGGGTGGCCTCCAGCGTGCGCCGCAGGGCCTCGGCGTACTGCACGGTGCGGTACCGGGCCTGCTCGGCTGCGAGTTGGGCGTCGGCGAGGCGGCCGCGGCTGATGAGCACCTCGAGTTTCACCTCGGCGGCGATCTGGGCGCTGGTGACGTCGGTGTCCAGCGCGCCGACGAGTACGTTCACCGCTTCGTCGGTGGTGCGCAGGTAGACCGTTCCTCCCGGGCCCGGCACCTCCTCGACGAGTTTGAAGTCGTAGTCGCGGCGCACGTAGTTGCCGTCCGGGCCGAAAGTGCCGTAGACGGCGCGGAAGCCGCGGTCGACGCTTCCGACGTTGACGAGGTTCTCCAGCACCCAGCGTGCGACGCGTTCGTGTTCTGATGCGGGGCGCTGCGGCGCCTGTGCAGCCACGCGGGGCAACAGGCGGGTGACTATCCGATCGTGGTCCGCGCCGGTGTCGAAGTCCATGCTGAGGGTGACCAGGTCGATGGCCGCGAGGGCGACCTCGGCCATGGCGTACGTGCCGTACTCGCCGGCCAGATTGGCCTTGCGGACGTCGAGATCGTGCAGCGGTGCGGTGCAGGCAAGTGCCCGCAGGCGCCGCGCGAGTCCTTCGTCCGCCGCGGGGCCGGGGGCCGGTGAGGGGAGGGTCGTGGCTCGGGTCGCCGGGTTGTGCTCGGTCACGACGGACAGACTAAGGCGTGGCACCGACAGCGGTCGAAATCGGCGCGGAGACCGTGCCGATGCCGCTTCCACGCCGTTGCAGGACCGTCGGGCCCGGCGGTGGTTCAGGCCGTCCCGTCGGGTTCCAGTCTGCCCCGGACGGCGCTCTGCACTCCGGCCTCCTCCGCCGGGTCGGACGCCAGCCGCCGGAGCCGGTCGACGACCTGGTCGTCGCCCGTGGTCGCGTGCCGGGCGGCGATCTCACGAGTGGTCTCCTCGCAGTCCCACAGGCATTCGACGGCGAAGCCGGCGGCGAAGAAGTCGTCGGTGGCGGCCAGCGCCTGTGCTGCTCGGCCGCGTAGTTGTGAGGAGACGGTCTCCCGGTAGATGTGGCGCAGCACCGGGGCGGCGCAGCGGATGGCAAGCCTGCCGGCTCCGTCGACGAGTGGCGCCAGGGCGTCGGCGTCAGGGCCGAGGGTGCGCACGGCACGGCGCAGGGCCGCCAGTACGACCTCCGCATCCTGGGGCCCGCCGCGACAGGCGAGCGTGCGGGCGGCGACCAGGCCGAGAGCGTCGTCGCGCTGCGCGGCCCACTGCCGGGCGCGGTCGAGAGCGGCTTCGCCGCGCATCCGTGAGAACGCGTCGAGGGCGGAGCGGAGCAGCGGTGGTTCGGGGGCGGACGAGCCCAGGGCCGCGGCCTCGGCTGCGGCCTCCTGCACGAGGTCGAGGGCGTCGGGGTCGGAGCGTTCGGCGAGATGACGGATCGCCGCTGCGCGGGCGGTGTCGGGGCCACTGCGCGCGGCGGCGACGAGTTCGGGACGGTCCAACGGGCCGGCCACGGCGGCAAGGCAACGGGCGGCAGCGGCCTCCCGGCGCGGGCTTGGCTCCTCCTGCGCCCAGGCCAGCACCTCGTGCACGCTCCAGCCGGGGCGGGGGCCGGAGGTGCGCAGCTGCCGCTGCCACCGGTAGAAGGATCGGGCCTCGCGCACCTGGCGGAGGCGTCCGGCCTGTCCGGGGTACGCAGGGTCCTCCTCCCACAGCCGCCAGGGGCGTGGTTCGAAGGCGTCGCGGGCGGCGACGGCGAGTTCTGCGTCACCCTCGGGGGTGTGCGGGAAGCGGGCGAGAACGGCCGGCCCGAGGGGGCGCAGCCCGATGTCGTCGTCGCGGACGGCCAGCTCGTCCAGGGCCCACTGCCAGTTGGCCCCGGATACCGCATAGCGGCGCAGCAGGTCCAGGGCACTGTCGTCGCCGTAGGAGGCGAGGTGGCCGAGGACGGACAGGGCGAGGCCGGTGCGCTCCTCGATGCCTTCACCGGGGAGGCGGTCGTCGGGGTGGAACAGGTGTGCCTCGACATCCTCGAGGCCGGCGTCGAGTTCTTGGTGCAGGCGCGCGTAGTAGAGCGACCGGTGTTCGATCTGCCAGTCGCGCCGGGGATCGTGGAGAACACACCGGGTGAGCGCCGCCCGCGCCTCCGGGCGTGGCGCGGCGAGAGCGTGCAGCGTCCCGTCGCCACGGCCTCGCTGGAGGAGGCCGAGCAGCGTGCCGCTGGGCGCTATGTCTGAATCGACGGGATCGACGTGCATGAGAGTCAGCATCCGGTGCGGGGTCTCGAGCTGGCAACGGGATTTCTTTCCGCCCGGCAGTCTTGCCGTCGTCAGCGGTTCTACTCCTCCAGGGGACGCTCCCGGCGCTGCAGCCTACCCGCCGGGCCGAGGCGAGCGGCACGCGGGCGCCACCGTGGAACAAGGAGGCCGAAGGGGAAAACGGACGCTACAGGGGGACGGTGGGAGGGAACCGGACGGTCGTCGACATATGCCGGAAGCACCACCGTATCGGGTAGCGCAAAACCCTTACGCACAGTCGCCGGGTGTGCGACAGTCGTGAGCATCTCTCACCTGTATCGGAGTGCGCGATGCCGTCCTCTTCATCCGCGGATCCGCCGGAAGGCGCCGACGGCGGTCGGCTGGACGCCCTGATCGGCCAGGCGGACAGACTGCGCGGCGGTATCCACGCGCTGCACGGGGGCGGCCCGCCCGCCTCCGCGGCCGAGGAGGACCCGGAGGGCAGGTGGCAGCGGGCCCTGTGGGAGCTGGCGGCTCACCAGGCGGACGATCTCGGCGGCCAGCTCACCCAGTTGCGCGACGGCCCGCCGGCGCCCGCCCCGGGAGGCCCTCACGGTTCCGACCGCCCCGCCGGGTGGAAAGGTGCTGCCCCGGAGGCTGCGACCGCCCGGCCGGGGATCGCCGCCTACGGTGACCCCGCTGCCACGGCCGACGGAAGGTCCCTGGTCAAGCGGGTCGGCAGCGCGGAATGGGATCTGCTCACCGACGAGGTGACCTGGTCGGAGGAGCTGTACCGGATTTTCGGCCGGACCGTCGAGGACGGGCCCCTGTCCCTGGACGAGCTGCCTTCGTGGGTGTGGGACGAGGACCAGGGACCACTGATGCTCGCCGTCACCGACTGTCTGGTGGACGGCCGTCCCATCGACGGCGAGTTCCGCGTGGTGCGTCCGGACGGCGGGGTGCGCACCGTGCACATGACCGGCGAGCCCGTGCTCGACCACGAGGGCGGTACGGCCTCCATGTGGGCAGTTTTGCGTGATGTCAGTGAGCTGCGCCGCTCGGAACAGGCGGTGCGGGAGAGTCGGCAGAGTCTCCAGCAGGAGCGGCACGCCGAGCAGACAGAGCGCCGGCTCGTCGTGGAACTGCAGCAGTCGGTGCTGCCCCCGTGGCGCCGGCCGCAGCGGCTACCGCAGGGCGGCGACCGGGCCGGCTCGCTCGACGTGGCCGCCCACTACCTCCCTGCGGCGGTCGGCGCTCTGGTCGGCGGCTGCTGGTACGACGCCTTCGAGCTGCCCGGCGGAGCCTCTCTCCTGACCGTCGGGGGACTCACCGGGCACGGTGCCGCCGCCACCTCGGGCATGGCCCAACTTGTGGGCGCGCTGCGCGGCATGTCCCTGGCCGGTGTGCGGCCGGGACCGCTGCTGGGGCACCTCAACGACCTGCTGGACTCCGCGTCCCAGCCTGCGCTGGGCAGCGCCTTGTGCTGCCGCTACCAGCCGGCCACTCGGTCGCTGACCTGGTCGCAGGCGAGCCACCCGGCGCCGCTGCTGATCCGCGACGGCTCCGGCACCCGACTCGCCCCTCCGGACGGGGTGCTGCTGGGAGCGACGTGCGGGGCGGAGTACGGGCAGCGCACCGAGCAGTTGACGGCAGGAGACGTGCTGGTCCTGCACACCGACGGGCTGGCGCCGCCCGACCGCGGCGGCGTCGTCGGGCGGGGCGGTGTCACGGACCGGCTGCTCGCACTGGCTCCCCGGCTGGCCTCCGCCCGGACCTCACGGGAGGGATTGCGGCTGGTGGCCGGGGAGTTCGGCGGCGGCGACCGGGAGGACGACGCCTGTGTGCTCGTCGCACGGGTGGAGTGAGAGCGCGCGGGGCGGCGCTCACACGGCGGAAACACCTCTCGCCCGCACACCGCGGGGAGCCTTCGGCAACGACTGCTGCATCTCGTC
Source organism: Streptomycetaceae bacterium MP113-05 (assembly GCA_000497405.1). Classification (GTDB taxonomy): domain Bacteria; phylum Actinomycetota; class Actinomycetes; order Streptomycetales; family Streptomycetaceae; genus Streptomyces. The sequence goes on from KI547044.1 coordinate 22,825, forward strand.
GCGCAACTCATCGATCTGCGAGGACCCGGCGTAGCGACCGGTGAGCCGGTACATCTCACGCAGCCGGTCCCAGGTGCGGTGTGAGGACGTCTGCCCCATGCTGAGCAGCGCGAGACGGGCATACCGGTCGGCCTGGTCCGGATCGTCGGCGAGGAAACAGGCAGAGGCCATGGTGAGGTAGTCGAAGATCTTGGAGCGCTGGCGACCGTCGAGTCTGAGCGCGAGGGCCTTCTCGGCGTAATGCTGGGCCTGTCCGACGACTTCGGGGTCGTGCTCGGCAAGGGTGCGGTAGGCGAGGGCCTGCATGCCGTACAGGTCCTCCTCCTTGAAGGTCTGCATCCAGCTGGGCGGCGGCACGTCCCCGGGGTCGGAGGCGAACAGGTCCTCAGCCTGGCCAAGAGTGCGGCGCATCTCCTGGCCTCGGCCCATGGATGCCTGCGCCCATGCCTCGACGGTGCAGAGCATGGCGCGGGTGCGGGGCAGCGTCTCCTCGCCGGATCCGGTCCTGGCGAGTTGCATGAGGTCCAGGGCGTCGTCCGGCCGGCCGAGGTGGACCATCTGCCGGGCCGCCCGGGAGAGGGCCTCGCCGGCGCGAGGGCGGTCGCCGCCCTCGCGAGCGGCGTGTGCCGCGATCACGAAGTACTTCTGGGCGGTCGGCTCCAGGCCGACGTCGTGGGACATCCAGCCGGCGAGGACGGCCAGGTTGGCGGCCACTCCCCAGAGTCGCTGCTGGAGCCTGGGCGTGTGGTGGTAGGCGAGCATGCCACCCACTTCGTTGAGCTGGCCGACCACGGCCTTGCGTTGCAGCCCGCCGCCGCGGGCGGCGTCCCAGGCGCGAAAGACCTCGACGGACTGTTCGAGGGCTTCGACCTCCTGGCCGCCCACGGGCGCCGCTTCATAGCGGTCCAGGAGTGTGGAGTCGGGATCGAGGGGATTGTGGAGGGTACCGGCAGCGGGGGCGGGGTCCGCCCGGAGCCAGTCGTGCAGGGCACCGCTGAGTGCCGATCCTGCGGCGAGCGCGGCGCCCGCGCCCACCAAGCCGCGTCGGTTGAGCATGAGGTCCATTCCCGTGAATTCGGTGAGGACCTCGGCCATCCGCTCCGGCGCCCAGGGCAGTCCTTCGTCGGACTGCCTGTCGCCTGATGGCCCAGACTTGCGGAACCCGAGGTCCTCGATGGTCACGACACGACCGAGTCGCTCGGTGAACAGGGCTGCCAGCACCTTCGGCACCGGATCGCGCGGGGCCTCCCCCATGTCGATCCACCGCCTTACGCGCGAGGTGTCGGTCGCCAGCTGCGGATGACCCATGGCCGCCGCCTGCCGGTTGACCAGCCTCGCGAGTTCGCCCTTGGACCAGCCGGCCATGCCGAACAGGTCCGCGAGGCGGGAGTTGGGTTCCTTGTTCACGTCAAGCCCCCAGGTTCTCGGCTGAGTTGACCGTAGCCCGCCTCGGACGCCGCTTCGAGCATTCGCCAGGGTTCGCCAGGGTTCGCCAGATGGTGTGCCACCCGCGGACGGGTGTCGTGTAGGAACGCGCCACCCCGGCCCGGGGAGCGGTCCGCCGCAGAGATCCGCATTCCCCAGGGTGCACGGTCACGAGCCGGTTCACTCCGCCGGGCCGGGGGCGCATGTCAACCGTCGGCGCACGAAGGGAACTGCTCGCCCATGTATTCAGCAACGTCCCCTGTGGCCGTGCCTCCCCGGCCGCAGTTCTCCCAGTTCGACGGAGGGAACCGTCGTGCCAGGGGCGGAGCGGCGCCCCTCGGCGGCAGGCTGGACCTGTCCGGCCGGCAGGGGGCGCAACTGCGCGCTGTCATCGCGTCGGTGCACCGGGTCTGTCCCGAGTTCCGCCCGGTGCAGCTGCTACGGCGCAGCGGACGGTCCGTACTGCTCGCCGGCACGGTCGGGCCGCGCGCCGTGGTCGCCAAGTGTCTGCTGGACGCCTCCCCCGCATGGGTGGAACGCTTCGAGCACGAGGGCGCCGCTTACCGGGCCTTCACCCGGCACCGCCCGCCGGTACGCGCGCCACGGCTGGTGGCTGCCGACCCGGAGAGCGGGATACTGGTGACCGAGCGGATGCCGGGCCGGCCGGCGGCATTGCAACGTCACCCGTTCGAGACACCCGACGGGAACGACCTGCGCACCGTGCTCGGCGCGCTGTGCCGCCTGAACATGTGGCGGCCACCGGCGGGTGCGTTCGCCAGGCCGCTGGACTATCCTGCGCGCCTGGGCCACTACCACGAGTTGGGGCTGCTCACCGACCGGGACATGGGCGATCTGCAGAAGTTGCTGCATGGGGCCACCCACCCCGGGGGGCGGCCCGGCGTTTCCTGGCAGTTCTGCCATGGCGACGCGCTGCTGTCCAACGTCCTGCTGTCGCCCAACGGGCCGGTGCTGGTCGACTGGGAGCACGCGGGATGGTTCCTGCCGGGCTACGACCTGGCGACGCTGTGGTCCGTGCTGGGCGACGCACCGCTGGCACGGCGTCAGATCAGCCAGCTCGCACAGGCTGGGGGCCCGGCCGCCCGCGACGCCTTCCTGGTCAATCTGATGCTCGTGCTGACGCGCGAGATCCGGACCTACGAGACGGCTGTGCGGCGCACCATGCGCGGCCCGTCCCCCGCCACCCCGGGTACCGTGCCCTGTCCGAACGGGTCGGGCGCGATGGCCGTCGGGGAGGAGCAGCGTCTGCTGCTGCGCCGGCTGCACGACGACTGCGGTCTGGCACGGAGTGCGGTGCGCGCCGCGGTCGGCACCGGCTGAACCCAGCAGCCTCCGCACCGGGCGTACGGCACCCGTACAGCGGTGATTGGCGTGCACCAGGGCGGTCAATACCTCCCCGGTACCCCGCCCACCGCTGTCGAGGAGGCCGCATTGTCCGGCTTGCCTGGTCCTTTCTCCCTCCGCGCATACTCAGGCACGAGCCGCCGCCCAGCTGCTCCGCGGGCCTCCCGGACGGGCTCCAGAACGGCTGTGGGCTGCTGTACCG
>KI547044.1:25942-27384 GCA_000497405.1 Streptomycetaceae bacterium MP113-05
CGCGCTCCTCCTGCCCCTGCTCGCCGCCGCCCCGGGGGCCGCCGCCGGGCGGTACGGCGAGGGGCCTGCGGCGGGGTCCGGCTCGCTGCAGGGCGCGTTCACCCGAGCGGCGGACCGGTACGAGGTGCCGGTCAGTGTGTTGCTGGGGGTGTCGTACCTGCAGTCGCGGTGGGACGGTCATGCGGGTGCGGCCAGCGTGTCGGGCGGCTACGGGCCGATGCACCTGACCGACCTGCGTACGGCGCTGGCCGAGTCCGGCACGCACGATCACGGCGGTGCGGAGGACCCGCGCGGTGACGCGGCCCGTCCGCTGGACGCCGGTACTCTGCGGGCGGTCGGGGCGGCGCATGCGGGCCAACGGACCGGTGCGGTTCCGGAGCGGCTGCGGACGCTCGGGAAGGCGGCGGAGCTGACGGGGCTCCCGGCGGAGCGGCTGCGAGAGGACCCCGCGGCGAACATTGCGGGTGGTGCGGCCCTCCTGGCCGACGCGCAGCGGGAGTCGGGCCGGCCGGCGAGTGACGACCCGGCGGACTGGTTCGGCGCGGTCGCCGCCTACTCCGGCGCCGACGACGAGGCCACCGCCACCGTCTACGCGGAGGCGGTCTTCGTGGTGATGCGCCGTGGTGAGCGGCGGACGACCGACTCCGGGCAGCAGGTGGAACTGAGGCCCTCCCCCGGTCTGCGTCCGCCCTCTGACCGGCGCCGCCGGCCGGGGATGCGTGCGGCAGGTCCCGGTCCCGCTGTGGAGTGCCCCCGGAAGCTCGTGTGCACCTGGCAGCCGGCGCCGTACGAGAAGTGGGAAGAGCAGGACGGGACCACCGACTACGGCAACCACGACAGGGCCAACCGAGGCCCCGGCGACATCGACTACATCGTGGTCCACGACGTGGAGGGCTACTGGGACGGTGCGACGTCCCTCATCGCGGACCCGACGTACGTGTCCTGGCACTACTCGCTGCGGTCCTCGGACGGGCACGTGGCGCAGCACCTGAAGACCAAGGACGTGGGCTGGCACGCGGGCAACTGGTTCGTCAACGCCAAGTCGGTGGGCCTGGAGCACGAGGGCTTCCTGACCGACCCGGACGCCTGGTACACCGAAGCGATGTACCGCAGTTCGGCCCGGCTGGTGCGGTACCTCTCCCGCACGTACGACGTACCGCTGGACCGGCAGCACGTCCTGGGCCACGACAACGTGCCCGGTACCGTCCCCTCCACCATCCCCGGCATGCACACCGACCCCGGCCCCTACTGGGACTGGGACCACTACTTCCGCCTGCTGGGCTCCCCCTTCCACCGTGAGGGGCCGCGCCGCGGCGCGGACATGGTGACCATCCTCCCCGACTACGACGAGCACCGGCCCGTCTACACCCGCTGCGACGACTCCGGCCAGACCTGCACCCCGCACGGCTCCTCCGCCGTCCGCCTGCACACCGCACCCGCAG
>KI547044.1:27394-29155 GCA_000497405.1 Streptomycetaceae bacterium MP113-05
CCGTCCCCGTCTACGGCCGCGCCTACCCCGAAGCCGGCGCCTACCCCGACGACGTACCCGTGCAGGACATCGATCCGCTGCCGTACCAGCTGAGGGCCGGTCAGGAGTACGTGCTCGGGCTGAGGACCCGCAGCAACTTCCTGTGGACGCAGACCTATGACCCGACGGGCCGGAAGCCTGTGCTGGTGCGCGGCGACACGCGCTATCTGCAGATTCAGTTCGGGCACCGGGTGGCGTTCGTCAGGGCCCGGGACGTGCGGACGACTACTGCTGGAAGATCTCCGGCGGCAGCGGCTTCAACAGAGCGTAGAGGTCACCGGTGATCGGCCGGTCCCAGCTGGCGATGGTGACCAGCACGCCGTCGCTGCGGTCGAACTGGACGCAGGAGACGCGTTCCTCGGAGCATGTGACCCGGCGGACGATGAGCAGGTTGTCCTCGTGCATCACCGGGTCGTCCTCCACGGAGACGACCTCGACCTGCTCCTCGTTCTCCAGGGCCGCGAGCAGCTGGGCGACCTCGAGAGGCACCTGCCGGTCGCCGAGATCGCGGAACGGCGACCCCTCCGGGAGGTTTCCGATGATCATCGCCGGGCCGCGTCCGCCAAAGAGATCGTAGCGAAGGAACACGCCCTGGCAGGTGCCGTCCGGCGCGGGCAGCAGTCCGGCCCCCAGGTTCCCGGGCCAGTCGGACGGGTCCATGGCCAGGACGTCGAAGTCGGGCCCGGCAGGAACAGGGGCGCTGCGGCGGCGGAGGAAGGACATGCCCGCCATGGTACGTCGCCCGGGCGGCGCCCAACGGTGCGGTCGGACGGCGCCCGCGCAGTGCTCCCGTCCGGCATCCGGCCGCCTCTTGACGGACCTCGGGGGCGCCTGGTTGTTTGAGCACTCCAGGCTACCGAATGATCGGTTGGGGCATTGCTGATGCAGGTGGAAGAGGCCATCGACGCCGCCCGGCGGCTGTCCGGCGAGGAACTGCGCGCGCTGCAGCTGGAGCGGCTGCGGGGCACGCTGCGCCACGCGTACGACCACGTCGCCCCCTACCGCCGCGCGTTCGACGCGGCGGGGGTCCGGCCGGAGGACTGCCGGGAGCTCGGAGACCTGTCCCGTTTCCCGTTCACCGTGAAGGACGACCTTCGCGAGCACTATCCGTTCGGCATGCTCGCCGTACCACGGGAGAGGCTGCGCCGCGTGCACGCCTCCAGCGGCACCACAGGGCAACCGACGGTCGTCGGCTATACCGAGCGGGATCTGGAGGTCTGGTCGGATCTGGTCGCCCGCAGCATCCACGCCGCGGGCGGGCGACCGGGACACATCGTCCACGTGGCCTACGGCTACGGCCTGTTCACCGGTGGACTGGGCGCGCACTACGGCGCGGAGCGGCTGGGCTGCACGGTCGTGCCCGCGTCGGGCGGGATGACGGCCCGGCAGGTGCGGCTCATTCAGGACTTCCGGCCGGAGGTCATCATGGTCACCCCGTCGTACATGCTCACCCTCCTGGACGAGTTCGAGCGGCAGGGCGTCGACCCGCGCAGCAGCTCGCTGAAGGTGGGAATCTTCGGCGCCGAGCCGTGGACGGAGGAGATGCGGCGCGAGATCGAGGAGCGGGCCGGCATCGACGCCGTCGACATCTACGGGCTTTCCGAGGTCATGGGCCCCGGCGTCTCGCAGGAGTGCGTCGAGACCAAGGACGGCCTGCACATCTGGGAGGACCACTTCCTGCCGGAGGTCGTCGACCCGGTCACCGGCGAACCGGGCACGGGA
>KI547044.1:29449-32973 GCA_000497405.1 Streptomycetaceae bacterium MP113-05
CGGGAAGATCAAGCGGATCGTGGACGAGCGGAACTGACGTCAGGCGCGAGTCCGGAGCCCCGCGTACACCCGCGGGCGCGGCGGTGGTGACGCCCCCGGGCCCCGGGCCTGCTTCATGACCGGGGGCCCGGGCGCCACCCCCTTGCCCGGGCGGGGGCTCCCTGGGCCGGACGCCCCCGGTGGCCGGCCCAGGTCCTCCCACCGGCGGTGTACTCAGCCGGTCGGCATGCCTTCGGCCTCGAGGACGGCCATCGCCGCGTTGTGCCCCGGCACACCGCTCACCCCTCCGCCTCGGACCGCACCCGAACCGCACATCAGGATGCCCGGGTGCCCGGTCTCCACGCCCCACCGGCCGCCGTCCGGTTCCCGGTAAGGGAAGGCGAGGTCGCCGTGGAAGATGTGGCCGCCGGGTAGCCGCAGCTCGCGTTCCAGATCGACGGGCGTCTTCGCTTCGATGCAGGGCCGACCCTCGGCATCGACGGCCAGGCAGTCGGCGAGCGGCTCCGCCAGGTGTGCGTCCAGCTGGGCGACGGTGGCGTTGAGGACCTCCTCGCGGCGGCCGTCGTTGTCCCCGGTGAAGAGTTCCTGGGGCATCAGCAGCCCGAAGAGTGTAAGCGTCTGGTATCCCTCCTCCACCAGGCGCGGCCCCAGGATCGAGGGGTCGGTGAGCGAGTGGCAGTAGATCTCGGACGGCGGGGCGGTGGGCACGCGGCCGTCCGCCGCCTGCCGGTGCGCCTCGGCAAGCGCGTGGTAGCCCTCGGCGATGTGGAAGGTGCCGGCGAACGCCTCCCGCGGGTCCACCGCGGCGTCCCGCAGCCGCGGCAGACGGCGCAGCAGCATGTTGACCTTGAGCTGCGAACCGGAGGCGCGCTGCCCGGGTTCCTCACCCAGCATCGAGGCAAGTGCCTCGGGGGAGGCACCGACGAGCACGTGCCGTGCGGCCACGCTGCCCTCCGTGTCGCCCCAGCTGTAGTGGACCGCCGCGCCGGCGCCGTCTGTCTCGATGCGGTGCACATGGTGCCCGGTGAGCAGCTCCGCACCGGCCGACCGGGCGGCGTCGGCGAGCGCACCGGTGACGGCCCCCATGCCGCCCACGGGCACGTCCCAGTCCCCGGTCCCGCCGCCGATGACGTGGTAGAGGAAGCAGCGGTTCTGCGCCAGTGACGGATCGTGGGCGTGGGAGAAGGTGCCGATCAGGGCGTCGGTGAGGACCACACCGCGGACCAGGTCGCTGGTGAACCGCCGCTCGATCTCCTCACCGAGCGGGCGGGCGAAGAGCGCGTCCCAGGCCGCCTCGTCGTCGACAGCGCCGCGCAGCTCGTCGCGGGTGGGCAGCGGATCAGTGAGGGTGGGGAAGACCCGCTCGGCGACGCGCGCGGTCATGGCGTAGAACCGCCGCCACTCCTCGAACTCGCGGTCCGAGCCGGTCAGGCGGGCGAACGATTCGCGGGTGCGGGACTCGTCGTCGGTGATGAGCAGCCCGTCGGCCACCCCGGCAGAGCCCGACGGCGTGTAGGAGGACACGGCGCGTTTGCGCATCGGCAGGCGCAGCCCCAGGTCCTCGACGATTCGCCGAGGCAACAGGCTGACCAGGTAGGAGTACGCGGACAGGCGGGCGTCGACGCCCGCGAACGGGGTCGTCGAGACGGCGGCGCCACCGGTGCGGCCGGAACGTTCCAGCAGCGCCACGGAGAGTCCGGCACGGGCCAGGTAGGCGGCGGAGACGAGGCCGTTGTGGCCACCGCCGACGATCACGACGTCATAGGAGGGCTTGTCTGACATTCTCCCTGTCTACACGGCTGCACCCGTCCCCACCAGGGGCGTGGTGTTCGGGGACGGTCTAGGGAATCCCCGGGTGTCGCGCCGTTCCGCCGCCGGTGCGAGCCTGGTTGAGTGAGGTGTTCGGTGACGGTGCCAGCCGGGAGGACTCCATGCGACAGCTGATCAATGTGCCGGAGACGGTGGTCGAAGACGCGCTGCGGGGCTTTGCCGCGGCTCATCCGGACCTCACCGTGGACGTCGGGAACCGGGTGGTGCTGCGCGGGGACGCTCCGGTCGCGGACAAGGTGGCTCTGATCTCCGGCGGAGGCTCGGGGCACGAACCGCTGCACGGCGGCTTCGTCGGTTTCGGGATGCTCGACGCGGCCTGCCCCGGCGAGGTGTTCACCTCGCCGGTTCCGGACCAGATGGTGCGCGCTGCGGCGGCGGTGGACAGCGGAGCCGGTGTGCTGTTCATCGTGAAGAACTACACCGGCGACGTGCTGAACTTCCGGATGGCGGCCGAGATGGCCGAGGACGAAGGTGTCCGGGTGGCGAGCGTGCTGGTGGCTGACGATGTCGCCGTGGAGGACAGCACGCACACCGCGGGGCGCCGGGGCACCGGCGCCACGCTCTTCGTGGAGAAGATCGCCGGAGCGGCGGCGCAGGCGGGAGCCCCGTTGGAGCGTGTGGAGGCGGTCGCGCGCCGGGTGTCCGCGTCCTCCCGCAGCTTCGGCGTCGCCCTCAGCGCGTGCAGCACGCCGGCGAAGGGCGGTCCCACGTTCGACCTGCCGGCCGGGGAGCTGGAACTGGGCATCGGCATTCACGGCGAACCGGGCCGGGAACGCCGGGCGATGATGACCGCGGGCGAGATCGCCGACTTCGCCGTGCAGGCGGCGCTGGACGATCTGCAGCCCGACGGTCCGGTCCTGGCCCTGATCAGCGGTCTGGGGGCGACGCCACTCCTGGAGCTGTACGGCTACGCCGGGGAGGTGCACCGGGTGCTTGCCGAACGCCGTGTCCCGGTGGCCCGGACCCTTGTCGGCAACTACGTCACCTCACTCGACATGGCCGGGGCCTCGGTCACGCTGTGCCGCGCGGACGACGAGCTGCTGCGCCTGTGGGACGCCCCGGTGCGCACCCCCGGGCTGCGCTGGGGCGCGTAGGGTCCTACCCGACATCGCGACCGCGCCCGCCCGCGACGGCGCTGCGGGCACCGTAACGCCGGACGACACAGGAGGCTTCTCTTGCCCGACTCCCCGGGTTCCGTACTCGACACCACGCGCGCGCTGCGCTGGATGAACGCCACCGCGGACGCCGTGGACAGGGAGGCGGACCGTCTCACCGACCTCGACTCGGCCATCGGCGACGCGGACCACGGCGCCAACCTCAGACGTGGTTTCACCGCCGTCCGGGAGGGCCTGCAGGCCGACCCGCCGGCCAGCCCCGGCGCGGTCCTGCTGCTGGCCGGCAGGCTGCTGGTGTCCAAGGTCGGCGGAGCCTCCGGCCCCCTGTACGGCACGCTGCTGCGCCGCGCCGGAAAGGACCTCGGCGAGGTGCCGGAGGCAGACGGGCAGCGCGTCGCTGCGGCCCTTCGGGCCGGCGTGGAGGCGGTGGCTCAACTGGGCGGCGCGGCCGAGGGCGACAAGACCATGCTGGACGCCCTGTTCCCCGCGCTGGCGGCGCTCGATGCGGCGCTGGCCGGGGGCGAGGAGTCGGCCGTCGCCTTGGCTGCGGCCGGCCGGGCCGCGGCCGACGGCGCGTCG
>KI547044.1:33382-34942 GCA_000497405.1 Streptomycetaceae bacterium MP113-05
GCGACCGTGCCTCTGCAGGCCCGCAAGGGCCGGGCGAGCTATCTGGGTGAGCGGAGTGTGGGTCACGAGGATCCGGGAGCCGCATCCTCGGTTCTGCTGGTGGGCGCGCTGGTCGAGGCGGTGAGCTCCGGTGAGTGATTACACGGGCGGCGACCCGGCGGGTGGACGACCGGGCAACCCCCGGGTGGGCCTGGTCCTGGTGTCGCACAGCGCACAGGTGGCGTCCGCCGTCGCGCAACTTGCTGCGGGGCTGGTGGGAGCGGGCGACCCGGCGCCGGTGGCCGCCGCGGGCGGCGCTCCGGACGGTGGGCTGGGCACCGACGCCGACGCGATCAGGGAAGCGGCACGCGCCGTGGACGAGGGCGCCGGAGTGTTGCTGCTGGCCGACCTCGGTAGCGCGGTGCTGACCGTCCGCGCGCTGCTCGCCGAGGGTGACGAGCTACCAGAGGGCAGCGCGCTGCTCGACGCGCCCTTCGTCGAGGGTGCCGTGTCGGCCGTCGTCGCCGCGTCCGCCGGGGCCGGCCACGAGGCGGTCGCGGCGGCTGCACGGGAGGCGTACGAGTACCGGAAGGTCTGAGCGGGGGTCGGCCTTGCCGGACCTCGGCAGAGGTGTCGTACGCACGCAGCCACGTGGTGCGGACCTGCCGTCCGAGAGGTGTCCGACCTTGCGCCGGACGGTTCGCGCGGCAGGGGGAGCGCGACGGGGCGGTCAGGCGGGCGAGCCGTCCGGGGCGTCGTAGGCGAACCATGCCGGACCCTCGTCGGCGGCCTGCTTGATCCGGTCCATCGTGAACTGCTCCAGGGGCGGCAGCTCGTCCTGTGCGAACCAGCCGACCTCGAGCGACTCGTCGTCGTTGACGCGCGCCTCGCCGCCGACGGCCCGGCAGCGGAAGCAGACGTCCATGAACTGGCACCTGTCGCCGTTCGGGTACCGGATCGGCTCCAGGCCCTGCACGAGGATGACCCGTTCGGGCACGCATTCCACAGCGGTCTCCTCCAGCACCTCGCGCACGATGCTGTGGGCGGGTTGCTCCCCAGGCTCGGCGATCCCTCCGATGAGGGCCCAGCGACCGGTGTCGGCGCGGCGGGCGAGCAGCACCCGGTGCTCGTCGTCCAGGACGACCGCGCTGACGCCGGGGAGGAAAAGGAGCTGCTGACCCGCCGTAGCACGGATCGCACGGATGAACTCGGGTGTCGCCATGGACCCGACCCTAGGCTTTCAACTGGCTCGGTGGGTCTGCGGCCTGGGGCGGCCGGCAGGGGCGGCGGCCAGCAGGCGCCCCTCCGCGTAGGTGTCCGCGGTCTGCGGCAATTCACCCGGCCGGCCGCTGAGCAGCACGGTCAGACCGCCGGTGGCCGGAGCCTCCGGCGCGGGCTTGCCTCCGAGCCGTCGCAGCGCCTGTGCGGCGACGGCTGCGGCCGAGCCGTACAGGTCGGGGAGCGCACCGCCTCGGGCGGCGGCAGCCCGGATGCGGCCACCGACGAGTTCGTAGTGCGTGCAGCCCAGGACGACCGCGCGGACTCCGGGTGGGGTGAGCCGGCCGGCGGCGGCGACCCCCG
>KI547044.1:34952-35815 GCA_000497405.1 Streptomycetaceae bacterium MP113-05
TCGTCGCCGGACTCAACGGCGTCGGCCAGTCCGTGGCAGGGCACTTCCGTGATCAGGGCACCATTGCCGAACTCCCGGATCAGCCGACGCTGGTAGGCGCTGCCGGTCGTGGCCGGGGTGGCCCAGACGGCCACCGGGCCGCCCGAGGCGGCTGCCGGTTTGACGGCCGGGACCGTGCCGACGACGGGCACTGCCGGCTCGAGCTCCGCCCGCAGAGCGGGCAGTGCGTGCACGGAGGCGGTGTTGCAGGCGACGATCAGCGCGTCGGGACGGTGGGCCGCAGCAGCGCGCGCGCAGGCCAGAGCCCGGCCGGCGATGTCGGTGGGGGTCCGGGGACCCCAGGGCAGGCCTTCGGGGTCGGTGGAAAGCACCAGGTCGGCGTCCGGGCGGAACCGCCGTACCGCCGCCGCGGCGGGCAGCAGGCCGATCCCGGAGTCCACGAGCGCGATCTTCACGCACGGAACTCTAACCGATCGCCGCACGATGCCCTCGGTGGACGACGGGCGGGCTGCGGCAGACTGCCGCAGGTGAGCGTACTGACGTGGACCTCGTTGCTCTCCCTCGCGGCGTGGCTGTGGCTGCTGTTGTGCCACGGCGGGTTCTGGCGCACCGGGGTACGGCTGCCGCACGTTCCCGGGCCCGCGCCGGGCGGTGCCGCCGAGGAGGGTGACGGGCCTGGCGCACCATGGCCTTCGGTGACGGTCGTGGTGCCGGCGCGGGACGAGGCGGCCGTACTGCCCGCCACGCTGCCCTCGCTCCTCGCCCAGCGGTACCCCGGCCCTGCGGAGGTGGTGCTGGTGGACGACGGCAGCGCGGACGGAACGGCCGCCGTCGCCCGCTCACTCGCGGCCCGGACGGGCGGC
>KI547044.1:35825-46854 GCA_000497405.1 Streptomycetaceae bacterium MP113-05
TGGGCCGGGCGGTTCGGCGCAGTGGGGGAAGGGTGTGGCTGGGACTGGCCGACGACGTCGCGAGCGTGCGTCCGTACGAGGGTCTGGCACCGCTGTGGGAGATGGTGGCGCGGAGCGCGTACGCCCAACTGCGCCACAGTCCGCCGCTGCTGGCGTTGACGGTGGCCGGGCTGTTGCTGGTGTACGCGGCGCCTCCGGTCACCGCTGCGGCGGGTGCCCCGGCGGGCGCGGCGGCCTGGGCGCTGATGACGGTCAGCTATCTGCCGATGGTGCGCTATCACCGCCAGCCGTGGTGGGTGGCGCCGACACTGCCGGCGGTAGCGGTGCTCTACCTGTTGATGACGGTGGACTCGGCGGTGCGCCACCACCGGGGGCGGGGTGCCCGGTGGAAGGGGCGGACGTACGCCCGTACCTGATGCGGCCGACTGGCTGGAACCAGCTCTTTACACGAACACAAGGTACAGCGCCGTCCGTTTCTTCCACATTCGCTCGACTTGGTGACGTCAGGTCACTCAGGACGCGCAAAATGACCCGCTGACCGGACTCCCCAACCAGCACATCGTGGGCTTAACTTAAGGGCTATGACCTCCCCCCGCAGCACATACGGCGGCGGTTACTACGCTGCGCCTGCATTCCCCGACACCCCGATATACGACATGCTCGTCGCCGAGCGGGGCACCCCTCAGATCGCTCCGATCCGGGTTCCCGCCGCGTACGACACCGGGAGTCATCTGCCCGCACTTCAGTCGGCGCTCCCGGCTCTCCCCTCCGGACAGGGATCCCAGCCGCAGTACGGCTACCCCGGCCAGCAGCCCTCGCCGCTTCAGCAGGCGCCGTCGCCCTATGTGCCGCAACGGCAGGGCATGCCGCGCGGCTACGGCTACCCCGGCCCGCAGGGCGGCTACCAGGGGCAGCAGGGGCATCCGGGGGGCGCTCCGCAGCAGCCGCAGCACCAGATGCGTCCGGTGGCGCCGCGCCCTGCCGCACCCCGTCAGGTGCCCGGCGGCTACGACGACCCGTACGGGCGGCCGTACCAGGGCCGGGGGTACTGAGGGGCGGTCGGCGGAAGACCGGAGCCGGGCACACGGCACGGCAGCGGCCCATCAGGGGGAGGGCACCGTCCGCCACGTGTCAGCCTGGCCACGGCCTGGTACCCCTCCGGCATGCAGACCTCTCTTCGGCTCACGGACGAGGAGGCGGAGCGGCTGGACGCGCACTGGCGTGCGCTCGTCTACCTCTCGGCCTGTCAGCTCTATCTGCGGGACAACCCGTTGCCGGGGCAGCCACTGCGCCCGGAGCACATCAAACCCCGCCTCCTCGGGCACTGGGGGACGTGCCCCGGGCTCGGCCTGGTCTACACCCACCTGAACCGGATCGTCCGGCAGCGGCGCAGCGAGGCGCTGTGCGTGTGGGGGCCCGGCCACGGCGCCCCCGCGGTGCTGGCCGGCAGCTGGCTGGAGGGCACCTACGGCGAACTGCATCCCGACGTGCCGCGTGACACGGAAGGCATGGCCCGGCTCTTCCGCACGTTCTCCACTCCCGGCGGTGTGCCGAGCCACACCGCACCCGGAGTGCCGGGCTCCATCCAGGAGGGCGGCGAGCTGGGCTACTCCCTCGCACACGCCTACGGCGCCGCCATGGACAACCCGGACCTGCTGGTCTGCTGCGTGGTCGGGGACGGCGAGGCGGAGACCGGCCCGCTGGCGGCCTCCTGGCACGCCGGCAAGTTCCTGGATCCGCTGCACGACGGAGCGGTGCTGCCCGTACTGCACCTGAACGGCTACAAGATCGCCAACCCGACGCTGCTGGCACGCATCCCCGACGACGAGCTCGACGCGCTGATGCGCGGCTACGGGTACGACCCGGTGCACGTGACCGCCGCCCCGGACAGCGACCGCCGCGAGGTGCACCGGGAGATGGCCGCGGCACTCGACGAGGCCACGGACCGGATCGGTGCGCTCCAGCACGCGGCGCGCGCCGAGAGCGCAACGGACCGGCCACGCTGGCCGATGATCGTGCTGCGCACCCCCAAGGGCTGGACGGGCCCGGCGTGGGTCGACGGGATTCCGGTGGAGGACACCTGGCGGGCCCACCAGATCCCGCTGGCCGGCGTGCGTGAGGACCCGGAACGGTTGCGGCAGCTCGAAGCATGGCTGCGGTCCTACCGGCCGGAGGAGCTGTTCGACGACGACGGACGGCCGCTGCCACACGTGCTCGACTGCGTGCCGTCCGGGGACCTGCGGCTCGGCGCGGTCCCGCATGCCAACGGCGGCCGGCTGCTGCGGGACCTCCCACTCCCGGCGCTGGAGCCCCACGCGGTCGTGACGGAGCGCCCGGGGAGTTCCCTCCACGAGCCGACCCGGGTGCTGGGCGGGTGGCTGCGCGAGCTGATGTCCGCGACCCACGAGCGGCGCGACTTCCGCCTCTTCGGACCCGACGAGACCGCGTCCAACCACCTGGACGACGTCTACCGTGCGACCCCGAAGGGGTGGCAGTCCCGCACCCGGCCCACCGACGAGCACCTGGGCCCGCACGGCAGGGTGCTGGAGGTGCTCTCCGAGCACCTGTGCCAGGGCTGGCTGGAGGGCTACGTACTGACCGGCCGGCACGGTCTGTTCGCGTCCTACGAGGCTTTCGCACACATCGTGGACAGCATGGCGAGCCAGCACGTGAAGTGGGTGCACAGCGCGCGCGAGGTCCCGTGGAGGCGACCCGTCGCAGCTCTCAACTACCTGCTCACGTCGCACGCCTGGCGGCAGGACCACAACGGCTTCTCCCACCAGGACCCGGGTTTCATCGACCACGTGCTCAACAAGAGTCCCGAAGTGGTGCGGGTCTACCTGCCGCCGGACGCCAACACCCTGCTGTGCGTGTCCGACCACGTGCTGCGCGCCCGGGACACCGTGAACGTGATCGTCGCGGGTAAGCAGCCCTGCTTCGACTGGCTGGACCTGGACGGGGCCCGGGCACACTGCGACCGCGGGGTGGGCATCTGGGAGTGGGCCGGCACCGAGGTGCACGGCGGGGAACCCGACGTGGTGCTGGCCTGCGCCGGCGACGTGCCCACCCAGGAGGTACTCGCGGCGGCCTCGCTCCTGCGCACCCACCTGCCCGAACTCGCCGTCCGGGTGGTGAACGTGGTGGACCTGGCACGGCTGCTGCCGCACGAGGAGCACCCGCACGGGATGAAGGACGCCGACTTCGACGGCGTGTTCACGCGTGACCGGCCGGTCGTCTTCGCCTACCACGGTTACCCCTGGTTGATCCACCGGCTGGCCTACCGCCGGGCCGTCCATCCGCACCTGCACGTACGCGGCTACAAGGAGTCCGGCTCGACGACGACGCCGTTCGACATGGTGGTGCGCAACGACCTGGACCGGTACCGGCTGGTGATGGACGTGCTGGACCGGGTGCCGGGGCTGGCCGTGCGCGCAGCCGGGGTCCGACAGGCGATGGCGGACGTACGGGCCCGGCACCACGCCTGGATCCGCGCACACGGCACCGACCTGCCGGAGGTCGCCGGGTGGAAGTGGGACGCCTGACCGGTGACACCGGGCCGGCGCATGACTGGCCGGGCGGTGGCACGGGCCCGGCGGGCCGCACGGAAGTGCGCCCCGCCGGGCCCGCCGGACACCTCAGACCTCGACGTCCTCCAGCACGCCCAGCGCGTCCGGCACGAGCACGGCCGCGGAATAGTAGGCGCTGACGAGATAGGAGACGACCGCCTTGTCGTCGACCCCCATGAAGCGGACGTTCAGCCCCGGCTGGTACTCGTCGGGGATGCCCGTCTGGTGCAGGCCGACCACGCCCTGGTTCTGCTGGCCGGTGCGCATGGCGAGCACCGAAGTGGTGCCGTCCACGACCGGGATCTTGTTGCACGGCAGCAGCGGAACCCCGCGCCAGGCGCGGACCCGGGAGCCCTGTACCTCCGTCTCCGGCGGGTAGAGGCCACGGCTGCTCGACTCGCGACCGATGGCGGCGATCGCCTTCGGGTGGGCGAGAAGGTACTCGGTCTTCCGGCGGCGGGACAGCAGCTCGTCGAGGTCGTCGGGGGTGGGAGGACCGGATCGGGTGGGGATGCGCTGCCCGAGGTCGGCGTTGTGGAGGAGCCCGAACTCCCGGCTGTTGACCATCTCGTGCTCCTGCCTCTCCCGCAGGGCCTCCACGGTCAGCCGCAGCTGCTCCTCCACCTGGTTCATCGGGTCGTTGTAGAGGTCCGCGACCCGGCTGTGCACCCGCAGCACCGTCTGGGCGACGCTGAGCTCGTACTCCCGCGGGCCCATCTCGTAGTCGACGAACGCCCCGGGCAGGACGTGTTCCCCGGTGTGCCCGGAGGTGAGCGCGATGTCCGCCTCCCCCCGGCGGTTCTGCCGGGGGATGACGCGTGTCAGGTAGGAGTCGAGGTGGGAGCGCAGCGCCGGCGACCGGTCGGAGACCTCCCGGAAGGCGGCTCCCGACAGCGACAGAACGATGCAGCGGGTTCCCGCGCGCAGCGCGTACTCCCACTGTCCAGGTTCGGGGGTGAGCGCCTGGTCACCGACGTGGTCGCCGTCGGTGAGGGTGCCCAGGGCGGCCTCGTCGCCGTACTTGCCGCGGCCGATGCGGTGGATCTTGCCGTGCGCGACGAGCAGGAGCGCGTCCACGGGCGCCCCGGCGGAGGTGAGGGTGTCGCCGGAGGAGAACTCGTGCTGCTCGCAGCGGTCGGCGAGCTGCTGCAGCGCGCCGTCGTCGGTGAGACCGCGCAGCAGGGGGATCTCCCGCAGTTCGGACGGGATGACGCCGACGTCGGCGCCCGTGTTGGTGAACTGGATCCGGCCGTCGCCGAGGGTGTGGGTGAGCCGACGGTTCACCCGGTAGGTGCCGCCGGTGGTCTCCACCCAGGGCAGAATGCGCAGCAGCCAGCGGGAGGAGACGCCCTGCATCTGCGGGGGCGTCTTGGTGGTGGTGGCGAGTTTCCGGGCCGCGGCGGTCGAAAGACTCGTCGGTGCGGCCCCGGCAGAATCGGCGTGCGGGGTTTCCGGATGGGTCGTCAAGGAAAACTGCCTCTCTCGGTTTTCGAAGAATGCTGCCGCTTCGGGTCGTCCGTCAGTGACCGACCTCGACGTCCTCGAGAATTCCCAAAGCGTCGGGGACGAGCACGGCCGCGGAATAGTAGGCACTGACCAAGTAGGAGAGAACGGCCTTGTCGTCGATACCCATGAAGCGCACGGAAATCCCAGGCCGGTACTCGTCCGGAATTCCCGTCTGGTGGAGCCCGACGACACCCCGCGACTCCCCGGTACGCAGCGCGAGCACGGACGTGGAGCCGTCCGGGGACACGGGGATCTTGTTGCAGGGGAGGATCGGCACCCCGCGCCATGCGGGCAGCGCGTGACCTTCGTAGTCGATGTTCCCCGGGTGGACTCCGCGGCTGCTGAACTCCCGGCCGATCGCCGCGACGGCCTTGGGGTGCGCCAGGATGACGCTGGGGTCCTTCCAGACGGTCGCGAGCAGTTCGTCCAGGTCGTCGGGGGTCGGAGGACCGGATCGGGTGTGTACCCGGTGACGCGTGTCGGCGTTGTGCAGGAGGCCGAAATCCCGGCTGTTGACCATCTCGTACTCCTGCCTCTCCCGCAGGGCCTCCACGGTCAGCCGCAGCTGCTCCTCCACCTGGTTCATCGGGGCGTTGTAGAGATCGGCGACCCGGGTGTGAACCCGCAGTACGGTCTGGGCCGCGCTGAGCTCGTACTCCCGGGGGGAGGTCTCGTAATCAACGAAGGTGCCGGGGAGGGCGGGTTCGCCGATGTGCCCGGAGGTCAGGGCGATCTCGGACTCGCCCTCCCCGGTGCGCTGGGCGGGCAGTGCGGCGCGCGCCGACTCGACGTGGGCACGCAGGCTGCCGGAGCGACCCAGGACCTCCTCGAAGTCGTGCCTGCTCAGGGTCAGAACGGTACCGCTGGTCAGGGCGCGCAGAGAGTACTCCCACTCCCCCGGGCCGGCCAGGAGATCCGTGTCACCGGCGTAGTCGCCGCCCGCAAGGACACCCAGGTCGGCGTCCTCGTCGTACTTGCCCGGACGGACCTTGCGCAGCTTGCCGTGGGCGACGAGGACCAGCCGGTCGGCGGGGGCGCCGATCTCGGCCGGCATGTCCCCGGGGGAGAAGTCGCGCTGTTCGAAGCGGTCCGCGAGCGCCTGGAGCACCTGCCTGTCGGAGTATCCGCGCAGCAGTGGGAGTTCGGTGAGTTCGGCGGGGATCACGCGGATCTCGGACCCGGTGGAGACGAACTCCACCCGGCCGTCGCCGAGAGTGTGGACGAGTCGCCGGTTCACCCGGAACGTGCCCCCGGAAACCTCGACCCAGGGAAGCACACGCAGCAGCCAGCGGGAGGTGATTCCCTGCATCTGCGGAGGGGTCTTGGTAGTGGTCGCCAGATTTCGCGCGGCTGCGGTGCCAAGACTCGACAAAGGCTGCTCTTCGACGTACTCGCTACCGGAATGCGATTCCATCGAAGTCGTCATGGAGGACCGCCAATCTCCCTATCGGTACGGGAATCTCCTGCACCGATCGATGAAGTTATCCACGGGGGAACGATGTCCGCAATCGCTCGAAAGATGAGCAACCCGGAGGAATGTCCCACCGTTGCGGCGGGTAACGCAGCACGACGACCCCGGAATCTCCACGCACCGTCACCACGGGGCTGCCCGGCGACGACGGTGAGCGACGGACCGGGGTCCGGGCGCAGGCCGATTCGGTGGGCGCACACAGCCCGAACGTGCGACGGCGCGGGGCGTCACCGGCCGCCGGTGACGCCGTTCACGAGCCCCGCTCCGAAGGCCGAGGGGGAGTCCCGTCCGTCCTCGCTCCCCGAACGCCCGGGATGGCGTGACACGGACCCCGGTGCGGGCCACCGGACACTCGCCCCGGCGACTCCCGGCAGACGACGGACGCCGTGGGCCCGCTCGTCCGCCGCCCCTGGCACACGGCGCTCCGGCAACCCGCACGGCGGCCGCCGGGACGGGACGCAGTGGGAGGACGGGTGGGCGCGGACCTGGCCGAGCCAGGGCCGGGCGGACGGCGACGGTGACCTGTCATCGGACGTCCGGCCCGCACGCTACGGTGGAGCCCCGCACAACCCCGCACGTCATGGCAGTACTTGCCACACCGCACGAAGTGAGGACGCAGCAGTCCATGGGACAGGCCCCGGTTCAGGTCACGTACACCGGCACCTCCCGCTGGCGGCGCCGCACCGGAGAGTACGACTCACTGGCGGCGGCCCTCCATGCGGCAACCGACGGAGACGTGCTCACGGTCGCACCTGGCACCTACCGGGAGAACCTGGTCCTGGAACGGGCCGTGACGTTGCGCGGCCCCGAACGGGCCGGAAGCGGCTCGGTCCGCATCGCCCCGCCCGAGGGGGTCGCCCTCACGGTCCGGGCGTCGGCGACGGTGCGCGACCTGCAGCTCGAGGGGCAGGACGCGGCCTCTCCCGCGCTGCTGGTCGAGGATTGCACCCCGGAACTCACCGGCATCCGGATCATGACGCGGTCCGCCGCCGGCATGGAGGTGCGCGGCGGCGCCCGGCCCACCGTGCGGCGCTGCACCGTGGACAACCCGGCCGGGCTGGGCATCAGCGTCGGCGGCGGTGCGGGCGGCCTCTACGAGGAGTGCGAGGTGGTGGCTGCCGGGCAGGCCGGCGTTTCGGTGGGCGACGGCGCCCACCCCCGGCTGGAGCGGTGCCGCATACACCACGCCTCCGGGGCCGGCCTGTCACTGCACGGTGACGGGAGCGCCGCGGAGGCGGTCGGCTGCGAGGTGTACGAGATCAAGGGCGCCGGGGTGCAGGTGACCGCTCGCGCCACCGGGCATCTCACCGACTGCCGGGTGCACCGCACGACGGCGGACGGCGTCACCCTGGACACCGACGCGGTACTCACGCTGGCGGACTGCGAGATCCACGACGTTCCGGAGAACGCCGTGGACCTGCGCTCCCGCTCGGTGCTGACCCTCACCCGCTCCAAGGTCCGTCGCTTCGGGCGCAACGGCCTGTCCGTGTGGGACCCCGGCACCCGTGCGGACGCCAACGCCTGCGAGATCCATGAGAGCACCGGCGACTATCCGGCGGTGTGGGTCAGCGACGGCGCCTCGGCCGTTCTGGACTCCTGCCGGGTGCACGGCGTACCGGACGCGCTGTTCGTCCTGGACCGCGGTTCGCAGGTGGACGTACTGGACTGCGACCTGACGCAGGTACGCGGCACCGCGGTGTCGGTGAGCGACGGAGCGACCGTACGGCTCGACGACTGCCGCATCCGGGAAGCCGGCACCGGTGCCTGGTTCCGCGACCACGGCAGCGGCGGCACTCTGGCGAACTGCACGATCGACGCCGTGGCCACCGGGATGATCGTCACCAAGGGCGCGGATCCCACGGTCGAGCGGTGCACGGTCACCTCGCCGGAGGAGGCCGGGGTGTACGTCTCCGCGGAGGGCCTGGGGACGTTCCACAACTGCCGGGTCGCCGGTTCCCGCGGCTACGGCTTCCACGTCATCGACGGCTGTCGCAGCACGCTGCGCCGCTGCCGTACCGAACGCTGCTCCCGGGGCGGGTACGAGTTCGCGGAGGAGGGCGCGGTCGTGGAGGACTGCACCAGCGACGAGAGTGCGGCGCCGACAGCCGTCCCGACCGCCCCCGCCCCCGGACCGGCGGTCCCGATGTCCACCGCGACCGCGGGACTGCTCACGGCCTCCGAGGCGGTACCGGCACGTTCCGCCGCGCCCCCGGCAGGCAGCACGGCGGGGACGGCCGGGACGAAGAACGGCGGGACGGCGGACGGAGCCGGCACACCACTCGGGGGGACGGCCCGCCCTGCCGAGGAGGTGCTGGGCGAACTCGACGCCCTGGTCGGCCTGGAGAGCGTCAAACGCGAGGTGCGGACGCTCACGAACATGATCGAGGTGGGCCGCCGGCGCGAAGAGGCCGGGCTGAAGGCCGCGTCGGCCCGGCGCCATCTGGTCTTCACCGGCTCCCCCGGCACCGGCAAGACCACCGTGGCCCGGTTGTACGGCGAGATCCTGCACGCGCTGGGTGTACTCGAGCGTGGACACCTCGTCGAGGTGTCCCGCGTGGACCTGGTCGGCGAGCACATCGGCTCGACCGCGATCCGTACCCAGGAGGCGTTCCACCGGGCCCGCGGCGGCGTGCTGTTCATCGACGAGGCGTACGCGCTCTCCCCGGAGGACTCCGGTCGCGACTTCGGGCGGGAAGCCATCGACACCCTGGTGAAGCTCATGGAGGACCACCGGGACGAGGTGGTGGTGATCGCCGCCGGGTACACGGCCGAGATGGAGCGGTTCCTCGCCGTCAACCCCGGCGTCGGGTCCCGGTTCTCCCGCACCATCACCTTCGGCGACTACGCTCCGGAGGAGCTGCTGGACATCGTCGAACAACAGGCGGCCGAGCACGAGTACCACCTCGCCAAGGGCACCGGGGACGCCCTGGTGGACCATTTCGCAGCACTGCCCAAGGGACCGTCGTTCGGCAACGGGCGCACCGCGCGGCAGACCTTCGAGGCCATGGTCGAGCGGCACGCCGGCCGGGTCTCGCAGGTCTCCCAGCCGGACACCGACGACCTGACGCTGCTCTACCCGGAGGACCTCCCCTCAGACGCGGAGTCCTGAACTCCGCACCCGGGCCGGGCCGGTAGCGGCACCCGGCCGCCCCGCGGGCACAGGCGTGCCAGGAGCGCGCTCCGCTCCTCGGCGAAGGCCCGGTCGGCCTGGTACTCGCCGTGGCCGAGGACGGGCGCGGGCAGCGGGTGCCGATCGGTGCGGCCGTACGCGAGCGGGTCCAGCAGCGGACCACGATCCACCTCGCTGCCGCCACGGATGCGCACCGGCCCGCCTATCGGGTCCGTGCCGCGCCACAGGTTGCGCCAGCAGTCCAGTTCGCGGTGCAGGGCTCGGAGTGGTCCGGGGCCGAAGTAGGCGGGGAACCACCGTCCGTAGAGCCGTGCGAGCGGCGAGCCGTAGGTGAGCAGAGCCACCTGGCGCCGGGTCGCCGGGTCGAGCTGCCACACGGCGGCGGCGGCCAGCACACTGCCCTGCGAGTGCCCGGAGAGCACCAGTCGGCCGCCGCCGTACCGGCGGGCCCAGGTGGCCATCCTCCACACCAGGTCGGGCACCGCGCGTTCGGCGTAGCAAGGTGGTGCGAACGGGTGGGCGGCCCGCGGCCAGAAAGTCCCGACGTCCCACAGGATGCCGACGGTGCGCCGGGTGGAGGCGTCGCGGTAGGCGCGGCGGCCGAGGGTGAGCAGCAGCAGGAACGCGAATCCCATCAGCCAGGACCCCAGCGCCTGTGCCGCGTCGGCCGCGCCGTCCAGCACGGGTGGCGCGCCGTCGGCGGCGGCACCCGGGGTCCGGCCGGTGAGCAGCGCACCGGTCACGGCCGCCGCGCCCAGCAGCAGGGTGGCGAGCGCACTGATGCCGAGCACCCGTGGTGCGGAGTCGGTGAGCCGGGCGGCGGCGATCGTCCGCCCGATGCTGTGTGAACGTGCGGCGTCCGGTTCGGCGCCCGGGTAGGGCAGGTGGGCCCGCTCGGCGATGCGGGAACCCACCCGCCACACCCTCAGGGCGTGGGCGGTCAGCAGTGCGAGCACCAGGACCAGCAGCAGCGGCGTCACCGCCGCCTGCCAGGTGAGCACAGTGGGCGGCCCGGAGAGGGGACCCTCGCCGGTGCCGGGCGTCGCGCCGCCGTCGAGCCAGTCCGCCACGCGCTGCGCGACCCCACCGGACAGTACGCCCGCCAGTGCCCAGGCGAGCATCGCGGTGGCGGCGGCGCCGAGGCCGCGCAGAGCGGTACGCGGCACCCTGGTCGAGCGGTGCAGCCGCCGGCCCAGCACGGCGAGGCCCGCGACCAGCACACCCTGAACGACGGCCAGTAGGGCGAACGTGCCGTCGCCAGGGAGGCGGCCGGAGCTCTGCCAGCCGGGTCGCGGCCAGGCGGCGTACACCGCTGCCAGCGCCAGAAGCAGGGCGGCGACGGCAGGCAGGTGGCGT
>KI547044.1:47212-52618 GCA_000497405.1 Streptomycetaceae bacterium MP113-05
GACAGCGGATCGTCCGGCCGCCGGTCGGGGGTGCTTTCGCCGCGTCCCCGGGAGCAGACCGTGGCCAGGACCGCCACCGCTGCGGCGGCGAGCATGACCTGGAGGGCCACGCCGAACGCGGCCGGTCCGCCGGCGCCGGCCGTTCCCTGGTCGTGACGGCAGGCGGCGACCGTGAGCGCGGCGCCGACGGTCAGGAAGCCGGCCGCGGTGTGCGCAGCGCGCAACCGGGCCACCAGGCGCCTGCCGAACCAGAATCCGGGCAGGCACAGGTCGGGACGCCCGTCCGCCACCGGGCGCTCGTGGTCCTCGACGACGGCGGTCGGGCCCTGGTCTGCCGTACCCTTCATGGGGTCGTGCCAGGGCGGCTGTGACTCGTAGGCGCTCCACGTGCGGCGGGAGAGCCACCACAGCAGGCCGGTCAGCACGGTGGGCAGGACCGCGGCCGGCAGCAGCCGCCTGCCGGGCTGGGACCACCAGCCACCGTTTCCGGACGCGTCCGGGGCCATGAAAGCGAGCCAGGAGCGTTCGGCCGCGCAGCGCGGAGAGCCGGCGCACTGCCACGCCACCAGATCGAGCGCCACCTCGCAGGCCGCGCCCACGAGCAGCACGGTGAGACTGAGGGCCAGCAGCCGCAGGAGCAGTCCGTGCGCCCGGACGAGGCCGACACGTCCGGCCGCCGCCGGACGCATCCAGTGCGCGAGGTTGACGACCATGAAGGGCAGCAGGAGCAGCCACAGCGCGCGGGCGCTGTTGCCGGAGGTCAGGTGCGACCAGCAGTACGCCTCGGGGATCGCGGACGGTGCACCGGCCTCGCGGGACCGCTCCTCGGCGCCGACGTCCTCGACGCGGCGGTACACGGCAGCGGTGCGGTCACCGGTGACGCGCACGGTCCGGTGGGCGCGGAGCATCTCCTGCGGGGTGGCTCCTCCGACGCCGTGCACCAGCAACTCCAGCGCCGGCCCGTCCTCTTCACCACCCCGGTCGGCCACGGTTGGTTCGGCGTGCGGTGTGCGGTCGGTCGGCATGTCGTTCCCCCGGAGGCGGATGAGCCGTTGCGGCACTCAGGATGCTGCCCGGAACGGGGGCTTCGCAGCCCTTCGGGGAACGTGCTGCCCCGACAGGACGGCGCGCCTGTGGGGAGGGCGTGGCAGGATGAGGCGGAACGGGCGGACGGGTGCAGGTGCGGTGAAGAAGGGAGGCGCCGTGGGGGACAACCACAATCTCCTCGCGGAGCAGCGTCGCTCGCTGATCCTGGACGAGGTCCGCCGCCGCGGCGGCGTCCGGGTGGGTGAGTTGACCCGGCGGCTGCAGGTCTCGGACATGACGGTGCGACGGGATCTGGACGTGCTCGCGCGGCGCGGTGTACTGGAGAAGGTGCACGGTGGCGCGGTGCCGGTTTCGGAGGCCAGCGCGCACGAGCCGGGTTTCGAGGTGAAGTCTTCGCTGGAGGCGGGCGCGAAGGAGGAGATCGCCGGCGCGGCGGCGCGGCTCGCGGGGCCGGGCGGAGCAGTCGCGCTGTCCGGCGGTACGACGACCTTCCAGCTGGCGCGGCAGCTGCTGGACGTCCCGGACCTGACGGTGGTGACCAACTCGGTGCGGGTGGCGGACGTCTTCCACGCCGCGCGGCCGGCCGCCGGAGACCCGCATGCGGCGCACGGGGCGACGGTGGTGCTGACCGGCGGGGTACGGACGCCGTCGGACTCCTTGGTGGGTCCCGTCGCGGACGCGGCGATCCGGTCGCTCCATTTCGACGTGCTGTTCCTCGGGGTGCACGGCATCTCGCCGCAGGCCGGCCTGTCGACTCCGAACCTGGCCGAGGCGGAGACGAACCGGCACTTCGTCGGTTCGGCACGCCGTGTGGTGGTCGTGGCGGACCACACCAAGTGGGGCACGGTGGGCCTGAGTTCCTTCGCCTCACTGTCAGAGGTCGACACGCTGGTGACGGACAGTGGGCTGTCCGAGGGAGTACGGGCCGAGATGACCGAGCACCTGCCCGGCCTGGTGGTGGCCGGGGAGGGGGCCGGAGGACGCGACTGAGCACCCGAAGGGTGCCCCGGCCCGTGTCCCGCGCGCCTACTCGGCCCAGCGGCCGGTGGCGAGCAGCGTGTCGAGCGTCGCCGCGTAGGGGGCGATGTCCATGTCCTGTGCGGCGAGCCAGGAGTCGGAGTAGTACTTGTCCAGGTAGCGGTCGCCGGGGTCGCACAGCAGTGTGACCACGGAGCCCGAACGCCCTGCCTCGCGCATCTGGGCGACGATCTTCAGCGCGCTCCACAGCCCCGTCCCCGTGGATCCACCGGCCCGGCGGCCGATGGCGCGTTCCAGCAGACGCACGGACGCCACCGTGGCGGCGTCCGGCACCTTCATCATCCGGTCGACGGCGCCCGGGACGAAGCTGGGTTCCATCCGCGGGCGGCCGATGCCCTCGATGAGGGACGCCTGGTCGCTCACCACGGCGGGGTCGTTTTGCACCCAGCCGTCGAAGAAGCAGGAGTTCTCCGGGTCCGCGACGCAGACGCGGGTGTCGTACTGCTGGTAGCGCACGTAGCGGGCGAGGGTGGCGGACGTGCCACCGGTACCGGCCGTGGCGACGATCCAGGCGGGCTCCGGGTAACGCTCCAACCGCATCTGCTGGTAGATCGATTCGGCGATGTTGTTGTTGCCGCGCCAGTCGGTGGCGCGTTCGGCGTAGGTGAACTGGTCCATGTAGTGCCCGCCGGTCTCCGCAGCGAGGGCGGCGGACACCTCGTAGACCGTGCGCGGGTCGTCGACCAGGTGGCAGCGGCCCCCGTGGAACTCGATGAGCCGGGTCTTCTCACGGCTGGTGGTACGCGGCATCACCGCGATGAACGGTACGCCGACGAGACCTGCGAAGTAGGCCTCCGAGACGGCGGTGGAGCCGCTGGAGGCCTCGACGACGGGTCTGCCGGGCCGGATCCAGCCGTTGCACAGGGCGTGCAGGAAGAGGGAGCGGGCGAGACGGTGCTTGAGGCTGCCGGTCGGATGCGTCGACTCGTCCTTCAGGTACAGGTCGATGCCCCACTCTCCGGGCAGCGGGAAGCTCAGCAGGTGGGTGTCGGCGCTGCGCGCCCCCTCGGCCCGGACCTTGCGGACGGCATCGGCGAGCCAGGCGTGGTGGGCGGGGTCGCTGCGGTCGATGTCGGCGGTGCTCATCGCAGGTGAGCATAGAGCGGTGCGGGCCGGTGCGCGCCCGGGGGGGCTGCGGAGGGATGCGGGGGCCCCGGGCCGGGTAGCAGTGCGATGAGCGAGCCGGAAGGTGGTGCGGCATGGGCGACGCGGATTACATGGCGACTGGGGTGCGCATAGGGCGCCTGCTGCGTTCACTCACGCGGGCGGGCCGGGTCCTGGTCCGCAACGGACGACTGGAGCTGCTGACCAGCTACGGCCGGGAGATCGACAGCGCGCCGCTCGAACGCGTACGGATCAGCGGCCGGTACGGGGCGCAGCGGGCGCTGGCGACCGTCGACGGCACCCGCTACCTGCTGCGGCTGGGGGGTGGACACCGGGAGCTGCTGCTGCACGCGGTCCGCACCGCGCGCGCGAAGGACGCGGCAGAGCGGGGCGTGCTGGGTAACTGACGGACCCGGACGCCCGATTTGCGGGCGGACAGTGGCGGACGCACCCTGAAGGACGTGGCGTACGGTCCGGGAACGGCGTGCGCCGGCGCAATTCCACCCCTTCCGGTTTCCAGCGTGCCCTCCTCCGTCAGGGAGTCGCAGTGGTGATGAGTCGAGACACCGGGCCGAGCAGGCACTGCGCGGTCGAGTTCCAGGTACTGCCCGCACGGATCGGCCAGGTGCGCAGGATCGTCTCAGCGCAGTTGCGCTACTGGCACCTCGATCCGCTGATCGACCGGGTGGCGCTGGGGGTCACGGAACTGCTGGCGAACGTCCACCAGCACGCCGGACCGGACAAGCACTGCACGGTCGAGATGGTCTTCCTCTGGGACCGGCTCACCGTGTCGGTACGCGATCACGATCCAAGGCTGCCCGACCTGCGCGCCTCGGACGGGCTGGACACCGGCGGCCGGGGGCTGGCGCTGGTTGCTGCACTGAGCGACAGCTGGGGCATCCGGGAACAGCACGACGGGTCCGGCAAGGTCGTGTGGTTCACGCTGCCGGCGCCCTTCACCAGGCCGGCCGGTGCGGTGCTCGAGCGGGCCGCGGACACCGGGGCGGAGAGCCGCTGGGAGACGGACGTGCCGACGGACGGGGTCGCGGGGGCCGCCCCCGCCGGGGAGCGACAGCCTCGCGCCTCGCACGTCTGACCGGTACCGGCCCGCACGTGCGGGTCAGTCGGATGGGTGGAACGGCCGGTCACGCCGGTCCGCTCCGGCTCTCCTTGAGGACGGACAGGCGCAACCAGTACTCGTCCTCGTCGATCTCCCCTGCCGCGAACCGACGGGCGAGCAGGGCGGCGGCGCTCTCCCCGTTCCCGCCCGGCCCAGGACCCTGCCAGGGCGGTCCGCCGCGCCGGGGGCCTCCTCCGCGGCGCCACACGGTGCGGCGGAGCAACACCACTCCGCCGACGACGACCGCCGCCCAGAGCAGCGGGAACAGCAGGATCCACGGGCCCGGGCCGCCGTGGCCCCAGTACGCCAGAGTCAGAGTGTTCATGTCGGCCGGCTCCCTCGGTCGCGGTGTGTGCGTCGCTTCCGAGCCTCGCCCCGGAGAGGGGGCCGTGTCGTCGTACGGCCGGCGACTCCTCGGCTACCCCGGAAGGAGTACGGACGGCGCCGGGGAGCAAGCCGTCAGGAGCCGGCTGCGGATGTAGAGGCCAGACGGACCGCGATCCCGGTGTGCGGGCGCTTGCCGAGGCGCAGCAGAGCGCCGCCGGTGTCGATGAGGCGGAACTTCCAGCCGTACTTGCCGGTCATCACTCGCCGTACCCGTCGCAGGCCCGCGGCGTCCTCCAGGAGCCGTGCCGTCCCCCGCACGGTCTCGGCTCCGTCCGCGACCCGCCCGCGGACGTCGCACGGGGTGACGGTGACGGTGACGTCGTTGCGCAAGCGCTTCACCTTGCCGCTGTCGCTCCGGGTCCACACCAGCAGCTCGCCGCCGTCCGGCACGGCCCATACCGGCGTGGGGACAGGGGTGCCGTCGCGCCGGTGGGTCGCCAGGCTCACGTACTCGTGGTCGCCGAGAGGTCGGGAAGACATGCGGCAAGCCTACTGCCCGGCTCGCGCGGTGGTCTCGAGGTCCCGGCGCATGCACAGCCGCGGCCAGCGGTCGAGGCCGGCGGCGGCCTCGTGGGCGCGGCGGCGGCGCAGACCGGGCGTCTCCTGGTGCACGGCCAGCGGCCGGAAGCCGCAGCGTTCGTAGTAGGGCGCGTTCCACGGCACGTCGGCGAACGTGGTGAGGGTGAGTGCGGGCAGGCCGGCGGTGACCG
>KI547044.1:52628-55436 GCA_000497405.1 Streptomycetaceae bacterium MP113-05
GGGCCGCAAGGTCCAGCAGCGCGCGGCCGATACCGCGCCGGGAACGGTCCGGGTGTACGGAGACCTGTTCGATGTGCAGGCACCCGTCGACGGGTTCCAGCAGCACGTAGGCCACGGGCCTCCCGTCCGCCGTGCCGCCGACGGCGGGCTCACGAGCCACCAGCAGGCCGTCTGCTCGCAGGAACCGGAGGAGTTCCGCGAGGGACGGTGGGGCGTCGTCGGCGACGGCGTCCATGCCCACGGCACGGAACGCCTCTCCCGCGGCGGTCTCGACGGCGCGGAGCTGCGGCAGATCGTGCTCCGCGCCCGGGCCGATGTCCACGCCGGGGCCCGGAGGGCCGTTCATGCCGTGGCCAGGGCGCCGAGTGGATCGTCCAGCACCGGCTGCCAGGCCAACTCGGCCGCGCCGACGAGACTGTTGTGGTCCAGCGAGCAGGCCAGGACGGGTACGCTCCCGCTCCGGCCCCACAGGCTGCGATCGGCGACGACGGACCGCAGCAGCTCACCGTCGGTCTCCACCAGGACGCGGTGCAGGCCGCCGAGGACGATGCGGTCCGGGTTGAGGATGTTGACCAGCCCGGCCAGGCCGAGGCCGAGCCGGGCGATCAGCCTCTCGACCGCGGCCCGCACGCTCGGGTCGGTGTACTCGGTGCGGATCAGGGTGCGGGCCTGTTCCAGCAGCGACACCTCCGGGCCCGGGGTTCGGCCCGCGGCCTCCAGGAGGGCGAGGGGGTCGGTCTCGACGTCCAGACAACCGCGGCTCCCGCAGTGGCACGGACGGCCTCCAGGGTCGACGGTCAGGTGGCCGACCTCCAGCGCGAGGCCCGAACTGCCGCTGTGCAGGCGCCCGTTCAGCACCAGCGCGCCACCGACTCCGCGGTGGCCGGTGCCGACCACGAGGAGGTGCTGGGCGCCGCGGCCGGCACCGTGCCGGTGCTCGGCGAGCGCGGTGAGGTTGAGGTCGTTCGCGGCGTGGCCGACTACGGCACCGGAGGCCCGTCCGGAGATGCCGGCCTCGGCGAGGCAGCGGGTGAAGATGTCACGGACGGGTGCTCCGGGATCCCAGGACAGGTGCAGCGGGTTCAGGGCGGTCCCCTCGGGCTCGGCCACCGCGGAGGGGACCGCGAGACCGGCGCCGACGCAGCGGCGTCCCGTCTCCCGCAGGAGTGCGGCGCCGGCCTGCACGACTTCGCCGAGGACCTGGGCCGGATCGGCGTCGACGGTCATGCAGCCGGGTGCGGTGGCGACGATGCGTCCGCCGAGCCCGACGAGGGCGGCCCGGAACCCGTCGGCGTGCACCTGGGCGGCCAGCACGACCGGACCCCCGGGGTCGACGGCGAGGCGGTGCGAGGGCCGACCCTGCGATCCGACGGCGGCTCCGGGACTGGAGTCGACGGTGATGAGTCCGAGGGACTCGAGCTCGGCCGCGACGGCCCCGGCGGTAGCCCGGGTGACGCCGAGTTCTGCGGTCAGCACGGCCCGGGTGGGCGCGCGGCCGGTGTGCACGAGGGCGAGTGCCGGGCCCAGGGCGCCGCGGCCCCTGTCCAGCCTTGTTGTACGTGTCTGGGTCACACCTCTATTCTGGCTTTGTGCCGCAAATAAACAAACCCCGGTCCGTCCGTGTCGTCGAAGAAGGGGCCCGCAAGCGGGTGACAGAGCACTCCGTGGACGCGGGGCCGGCCCGGCTCCGCGCCGCCCTGACCGCCTTCTTCGCCCTCGACGGCTTCCTCTTCGCCGGCTGGGTCGTCCGCATTCCCGCCATCAAGGCACAGACCGGCGCGTCGGCCGGCGAGCTCGGTCTGGCACTGCTCGGAGTGTCGGCCGGGGCAGTGGCCACGATGATGCTCAGCGGACGCCTGTGCGGCCGATTCGGCAACCATCCCGTCACCGTGTCGGCCGCGGCGCTCATCTCACTGGGTATCGCACTTCCTCCACTCGCCCACTCCGCCCTCACACTGGGGCTGGTGCTGCTGGTCTTCGGCAGCGCGTACGGTGCGATCAACGTCGCGATGAACAGCGCCGCCGTCGATCTGGTGGCCGCCCTGCGGCGACCGGTGATGCCCGGTTTCCACGCAGCCTTCAGCCTGGGCGGCATGCTGGGCGCCGGAATGGGCGGCCTGGTGGCCGGCTCGCTGACGGCTACCCGCCATCTCCTCGTGCTCGCGGCGGTGGGCCTGCTGGTGACCGCGGTGGCCGGACGCGTCCTGCTCTCCCGGCCCGCTCCTCCCCCAGTGGCCGGGCGCGGCGGCGGGGCTGCGGCCACCGGATCCGGCCGGAAGGGCGGGCCCCAACGGGGAGTCGTGACCGTGCTGGGGCTGATCGCACTGTGCACCGCCTACGGGGAGGGCGCCCTCGCCGACTGGAGCGCCCTGCACCTGACCGAGAGCCTCGGGGCCGGCCCCGGTGTGGCCGCCGCGGGATACTCGGTGTTCGCGCTGGCGATGACCGTGGGACGACTCGGCGGGACGGCGCTGCTCCAACGGCTGGGCCAGGTGCGGACGCTGGTGGCCGGCGGGGCGACCGCGTCGACAGGGATGCTGCTCGGCGCCCTGGCACCGAACGTGTGGCTGGCGCTCGCCGGCTTCGTGGTGACCGGGCTGGGACTCGCCAACATCTTCCCCGTGGCCATCGGCCGGGCGGGCGCGCTGGCCGGTCCGCGCGGGGTGGCGGCGGCCTCCACGCTGGGCTATGCCGGAATGCTGCTGGGGCCGGTCGCCATCGGCTTCGTCGCCGAGTGGACCTCGCTGACGACGGCCCTCACCACGGTGGCGGCGCTGGCAGCGCTGGCTGCCGTGGTGGCGGGGGGGG
>KI547044.1:55446-59115 GCA_000497405.1 Streptomycetaceae bacterium MP113-05
GACGCGCCCCGCACAGGACTCGTCCTCCCCGTCGCGGGGCACACTCCAGGCCATGGAGACAACGACCCACCTCGACGTTCTCGAGCACGAGGGCGCTGCACTGCTCGCCGCCGCCGAGCATGCGGGCCCCGACGCCGAGGTGCCGTCCTGCCCCGGCTGGCGGGTGCGCGATCTGGTGCTGCACACCGGGAACGTGCACCGCTGGGCGAGTGGGTACGTCGCGGAGGGCAGAACGGCGCCGGGCCCGATCAGTGCGGAGTCGGTGCCCGACGACGCGCTGACCGGGTGGTTCCGGGACGGGCACGAACGGCTCACGGACTGCCTGCGCACCGCCGACGACCGGCTTGAGTGCTGGACGTTCCTCGCCGGTTCCGCATCGGCCAGGGCGTTCTGGTCCCGTCGACAGGCGCACGAGACCACCGTCCACCGCGTGGACGCCGAGCTGGCCGCCGGCGCCGAGGTCGGGCCGGTCCGGCCGGAGTTCGCCGCGGACGGAATCGACGAGCTGCTGGCGGGTTTCCACACCCGGCGCGTCAGCCGGGTACGCGGCGAGCGTCCGCTCACACTGCGCATATCGGCCGCGGACGCGGCGGACGGAGAGTGGACCGTGAGGCTGTCCGGGGGACCGCCAGTGGTGGAGCGCAGCGCAGGGGCAGAGGCGGACTGCCGACTCAGCGGACCGGCGGCGACGCTCTACCTCGCATTGTGGAACCGCATTCCGTACGGCGACGGAGTACTGATCGACGGAGACGCCTCGGTCGCCACCCTGTGGCGGGAGACGTCCGCGGTCCGCTGAAGCCCGTGCCGCCCACTCACTGAATTACCGACAAGTAACTTCATGGTAGCGTCACCGCATGCAGAAGATCCTTTCCAGTCCGCGCGGCCTGCGCCTGGCTCTGGCGTGGTGGCCGCCGTACCGCGGTGCGGGCATCAAGGTGCTGGACATCGCCGAGGACTGGAGCAGCGCGCGGGTGCGGTTGCGGCTGGGCAGACTCAACCGGAACTACTTCGGCACCCACTTCGGCGGGTCGCTGTACTCCATGAGCGACCCGTTCTTCGCACTCCTCGCGGTGCACCGCCTCGGCCGCGACTACGTCGTCTGGGACAAGGCGGCCGAGATCGACTTCGTCGCCCCGGGCCGCGGTGAGGTGTTCGCGGAGTTCACCGTCGCCGAGGACCGGCTCGAGGAGATCCGCGAGGCGACCGCCGAGGGGGCGAAGGCGCTCCCCTGGTTCCGGACCGAGGTGACCGCCCGCGACGGCACCGTGGTCGCGCGCGTGCGCAAGCAGCTCTACGTGCGCCGCAAACAGCCGCGCGGCTGACGATTCCACGTGCGGGAATGCCGCGAGACGGGCGCCGGTGGCACAATGCCCCCATGAACGCGGAACAGCAGGTGGAGGGCGCCCGGCCGGCCGGTGGCCGCGGGCCGCGTTCGCAGGGCGAGCGCGAGGCGGTGGCGGTGGAGATCGTCTTCGCGCTGTTCAGCGCGGCTCTCCTGGCCGGGCTGGCGTTCCTCGCGGTGGCGGCGCCGACCCTGTTCGACGGCGCGTCGGACGTGTGGCTGCGCACCGCCCAGTGGCTCGGGTCGTGGGTCTTCATCCTCCGCGTGGTGTGGGTTCTGATGAAGTGGCAACGCCGCCGGGAAGTCGGCCTTCAAGCCAGCCAGCCGGGGCGCACCAGCCCCGACTCGTAGGCCAGTACCACCAGTTGGGCCCGGTCGCGGGCTCCCAGTTTCACCATGGCACGGCTGACGTGGGTCTTGGCGGTGAGTGGCGAGACGACCAGCCGCCGCGCGATCTCCTCGTTGGTCAGACCCATCCCGACCAGCGTCATGACCTCGCGTTCACGTTCGGTCAGGCCGGCCGGCGCATCGGCCGCCGAGGGTTCCCGGGACCGGGCCGCGAACTCGGCGATCAGCCGGCGGGTCACACCCGGCGAGAGCAGCGCGTCGCCGGCCACGACCGCGTGCACCGCCCGGACCAGCTCGTCCGGTTCGGTGTCCTTGACCAGGAAGCCCGAGGCTCCGGCACGGATCGCCTCGAAGACGTACTCGTCGAGTTCGAAGGTGGTCAGCATCACCACTCTCACCTCTGCCAGTGCCGGGTCCTCGGTGATGCGGCGGGTGGCGGCGAGACCGTCGAGCACCGGCATGCGGATGTCCATGAGCACCAGGTCGGGGACGAACCGGTGCACGAGGGAGAGAGCCTCGGCGCCGTCCGCCGCCTCCCCCACCACCTCGACGCCCGGCTGCGCTGCGAGCAGAGCGCGGAACCCGGCCCGCACCAGGGACTGGTCGTCGGCGAGCAGTACCCGGATCACGAGTTTCCTCCTCGCGGCGCGCCGTCGTCGCCCGGCCGCCCGATCGGCAGCAGGGCCCGTACCCGGAACCCGCCGTCCGGACGGGTCCCGGCTTCGAGCGTTCCCCCCAGTACGGCAGCCCGCTCCCGCATCCCCGCCAGGCCGTTGCCACCGCTGGCGCCGTCTCCCGCGGAGGCCGGTCCGTCGTCCTCCACAGTGATCTCCAGTGTGCCGGGACGGTAGGCCAGCCCCACCCGGGCGGTACGCGCCGCGGAGTGGCGCACCACGTTGGTCAGGGCCTCCTGGACGATCCGGAACGCGGCCAGGTCGGCACCGGGCAGCAGTGGAACGGGCTCTCCCCCGGACCGGGTGCCGACCCGCAACCCGGCGCTCGCGGCGTGTTCGACGAGATCGGGGAGCTGCTGCAGCCCGGGTGCCGGCGCCCGCGGTGCGGCGCCGGGAGTGCGCAGAGTGTCCAGCACGTGCCGCACCTCCCCCAGTGCCTCCTTGCTGGCGGACTTGATCGTGGTCAGTGCGGTGCGGGCCTGTTCGGGGTCGGCGTCCAGCAGGGCCAGGCCCACGCCGGCCTGCACGTTGATGACCGAGATGCTGTGGGCGAGGACATCGTGCAGCTCGCGAGCGATGCGGAGCCGTTCCTCGTCGGCGCGACGCTGTTCGGCGCGGGCGCGTTCCTCCCGTTCGTGAGCCCACTGCCCGCGCCGCACCCGGGCGAGCTCGGCCACCGGTACGACCGCCACCAGCCAGGCACCGACGACGAGTTCCTGCCCGAAGGAGACCCCGGCGTCACCCCCGGGCGGCAACCACGCATACAACCAGAGGCCGGCGATCAGGTGTCCGACCCACAGCACGCCGAGGGCGGACCAGGCGGCGACCCTGTGCCCGGAGACCACCGCTGAGAAGACGGCGACGACCACGCTCAAGAACACCGGACCGTACGGGTAGCCGGCTGCCAGATAGACCAGACAGACGCCCGCGACGGCGAACGCTGTGAACCGCGGCAGCCGCAGGCGCAGCAACAGGAGCGCTGGACCTGCGAGCAGCAGCAGGCGGGCGTAGACGTCCAGCGGGACCCGTCCGGGCTGGCCCTCGGCGGCAAAGTGCGACCCGGCCGTGACGAAGAGGGCCAGGAACAGCGTGGACCGCCAGGGGACCCGTGAGGCAGGGGACGGTCGCTCGGCCGGGCGCCGCCAGGGCGGAGCGACACCTTCGGGCAGAGGCCGCCGCAGTGCTCGGTGCATGTGCGCCACGCTAGCGCCGTGAGGCCGGCTGCGGCGTCCGCCGGGCGCGGTGGCCGCGGCTACTCCCCCGGTAGTACACCGTCGCCGTCGACGGCGAGGCCCGCGCCGGCCG
>KI547044.1:59125-63776 GCA_000497405.1 Streptomycetaceae bacterium MP113-05
GTCGAAGAAGGCCTCCCGTGCGTCGACCAGTCGTTCGAAATGTCCGAAAAGCTCGAAGGACAGAATCCCGAAGAGCTGCGCCCACGCCGCCACCAGGGCGGTCGTGGCCGCGGGCGGCAGGTCGACGCCGAGCCGGGCGGCGAGTACCTCGGCATCCCGGGTCGTCCCGCCCTTCCCGGGAGTTCCGGGGGGGTGGAGCGGCGAGGCGGCGTGGGCTTCGGAGAGCACCGCGACCAGGGCGAGGCCGACCCGGGAGGCCGGACCGGTGGTGCTCGCGGGGGCAGCGTAGCCGGGCACCGGCGAGCCGTAGACCAGCGCGTACTCGTGCGGGTGGGCCGTCGCCCAGCTCCGTACGGCACGGCAGACGGCGACCCACTGCGCGACGGGGCGCTCGCCTCGGCTCCGGGAGCCCGCCAGGGCTTCCTCAGCCGCGACGCCGAGCGCGTCGTAGGCGTCGGTGATCAGGACCGTCAGAAGGTCGTCCCGACTGGGGAAGTAGCGGTAGAGCGCAGAGGAGACCATGCCGAGCTCCCGTGCGACGGCCCGCAGCGAGAGCTGCGACGCCCCGCTACCGGCGAGCTGTCGGCGGGCCTCCTCCTTGATCGCCGCCGTGATCTCGGTCCGGGCCCGTTCCCGTGCCCCGAAGCGACGGTTCCGCGGTGTCGTGGCCATGACTGCAGTGTGCCAGCTCGTGAGCACTGAACAAAAACGAGATCAGTGCTCTTGCCGATGGGTCCGCGGGAGTGCACACTGATCCGAGATGAGAGCAGTGCTCTCACCCGGAGGTCCTGGTGAGAGCCCGAGAAAAGGGAGAGTCTCCGTGAACGCACCCCACTACAACAGGCCCGGCAGGCTGGAGACGCTGCTGATGACCCGTCCGGTCACCTGGCTCGCCCACCGCGGACTCGCACCGTTCGGCGCGGGTGCGCTGGCGGTTCGTGGCAGGAAGTCAGGCCTGGTGCGGGTCACCGCCGTCAATCCGCTGTCCCACGGAGGCGATCGCTACCTGGTGGCGGCCCGCGGACAGACCGAGTGGGTGCGCAACCTCCGCGCGGCGGACGGGGAAGGTGAGTTGCGGCACGGCAGGCGGGTGGAGCCGTTCACCGCGGCCGAACTGCCGGACCCGGAGAAGCCGGCCGTGCTACGGGCCTACCTGGCCCGCTGGGGCTGGGAGGTGGGCCGGTTCTTCGACGGCGCCACAGCCACCTCCGACGACGCGGAGCTGCTGCGCGCCGCCGCCCGGCACCCCGTCTTCCGCCTCAGTCCGCGGGCTCCGCGGCGGGCGTAGCGGCAGGGCGGTCCAGCGCGTCCATCGCCCTGCGGGCGACAGGATGGGTCCGGACGATCTCCGTCAGCGAGCTGGACCCACGGGTGATCCTTGCGAACGCCGTCCATGCGGGACGGAAACCGCTCAGCGCGGCATGCAGCATGCCGGGACGGCGCGAGAAGACCTTGTGCATCCGGCGGCCGATGCCCATCTCGACGCCGAGACCGGCCTTCACGGCGAAGGTGTAATTCAGCGCCTGACGGCGGGTGTCCACCGCGTCGTGGGCCTGGGCGATGCGCACCGCCCACTCCCCCGCGAGCCGCCCGGACCGCAGTGCGAAGGAGATGCCCTCACGGGTCCACGGCTCGAGCAGTCCGGCCGCGTCGCCGCAGACCAGCACCCGGCCACGGGACAGCGGCGAGTCCTCCGCCCGGCACCGCGTCAGGTGCCCCGAGGAGACGTCGGGTTCGAACCCGGCCAGCCCCAGTCGGCCGATGAAGTCGTCGAGGTACCGCTTGGTGGCGGCACCCTCGCCACGTGCGGAGATGACGCCGACCGTCAGCGTGTCACCCTTCGGGAACACCCAGCCGTAGCTCCCGGGCAGCGGACCCCAGTCGATGAGGACGCGTCCGGCCCAGTCCTCCGCGACGCTGTCCGGCACCGGGATCTCCGCCTCCAGACCCAGGTCGACCTGATCGAGTTTCACCCCGACGTGGGCACCTATCCGGCCCGCGCTGCCGTCCGCACCGACGACCGCCCGGGCGAGCACGGGCTCCTCCTCGCCGGAGAGGACCACCGCGACCGTGCGCCGGTCCGGGACCAGCGGGCCGTGCTGCTCGACCCGGGCGACGGATGCCCCGGTGCGCAGCACCGCTCCGGCATCCACAGCGGACTCCACCAGCGCCTGGTCGAACTCCGGGCGGTTGACGAGGCCGAAGAGCATCCGGCGCGAGCGGCGGGTACGGGTGAGGCGGCCGTTCAGCGAGAACGTGACCGCGTGTACCCGGTCGAGCAGCGGGAGTTCGAACCCGGGAGGCAGCGCGTCCCGGGAAAGGCCGACGATACCGCCGCCGCACGTCTTGTAGCGGGGCAGCTCGGCCTTCTCCAGTAGGAGGACCCGTCGCCCTGCGACGGCGGCGGCATAAGCGGCAGAGGCGCCCGCGGGGCCCGCCCCGACCACGACGACGTCCCACACGGTCCGCTCCGGCTCGTCCTGTCCGGCTCCGTTCTCGCTGCTCACGCTGCTCAAGCTCCCGATCTCCTCCACGTCTGCGCGGTGTCGCGACCGCATCCTACGGCGCCCGGGGAACCGCGCGGCCTGTGGGAGGATCGGGCCCGATCATCACGCACGTGTGCCCACCCCGTACACCCGTGCCCAACGTCGCGCCCACAAGGAGCGTTCCCATGCCGCAGAGCCCGCTCGCCGCCACCGTCGCCTCCCTGATGCCCCGCGCCCGGGAGGAACTCGCCGAGCTGGTGGCGTTCCAGTCGGTCGCGGACCCCGACCTGTTCCCGCGGAGCGAGTGCGAGGCAGCGGCCGGATGGGTGGCCGACGCGCTGCGTGCGGAGGGCTTCGCGGACGTGGCACTGCTGGACACTCCGGACGGCACCCAGTCGGTGTACGGCCACCTTCCCGGCCCTCAGGGCGCTCCGACGGTGCTGCTGTACGCCCACTACGACGTGCAGCCGCCGCTCGACCCCGACGGCTGGGACACTCCCCCGTTCGAACTGACCGAGCGCGACGGCCGCTGGTACGGACGCGGTACCGCGGACTGCAAGGGGGGCCTGATCATGCACCTGATGGCGCTGCGGGCGCTCAAGGAGAACGGCGGCGTCCCGGTGGGCGTCAAGGTGATCGCGGAGGGCTCGGAGGAACAGGGGACCGGCGGTCTCCAGCGGTACGCCGAGACGCACCCGGAACTGCTGTCGGCGGACACGATCGTGATCGGTGACACCGGCAATTTCCGGGTCGGGCTGCCGACCGTCACCGCGACGCTGCGCGGCATGACCATGGTGCGCGTCCAGGTCGACACCCTGGCCGGGAACCTGCACTCCGGCCAGTTCGGCGGTGCCGCGCCGGACGCGCTGGC
The DNA here is from genome assembly GCA_000497405.1 of Streptomycetaceae bacterium MP113-05. Taxonomy (GTDB): domain Bacteria; phylum Actinomycetota; class Actinomycetes; order Streptomycetales; family Streptomycetaceae; genus Streptomyces. The sequence goes on from KI547044.1 coordinate 62,483, forward strand.
GGCGCTGATCCGGCTGCTGGACTCGCTGCGCGCCGAGGACGGCTCCACCGTGGTGGACGGCCTCGGCTCCTCGGCCTCCTGGGACGGCCTGCAGTACTCCGAGGAGGACTTCCGGAAGGACGCCCGGGTGCTGGACGGCGTCGGGCTGATCGGTTCGGGCACCGTGGCGGACCGCATCTGGGCACGTCCGGCGGTGACGGTGCTGGGCATCGACTGCCCGCCGGTGGCCGGGGCCACCCCCTCCGTGCAGGCATCGGCACGGGCGCTGGTCAGCCTCCGGATTCCCCCGGGCACCGACGCCGCAAAGGCCACCGAACTGCTGGCCGCACACCTGGAGGCCAACGTGCCGTGGGGGGCGCGGATGACCGTCGAGCGGACGGGCCAGGGCGAGCCGTTCGCCGCCGATACCTCCAGCCCGGCCTACGCGGCCATGGCCGATGCGCTGCGCGAGGCGTACGACAGGGTAGAGATGGCGACGGCGGGTCAGGGAGGTTCGATCCCGCTGTGCAACACCCTCGCCTCGCTCTACCCGGAAGCGGAGATCCTCCTCATCGGCCTGAGCGAACCGGAGGCGCAGATCCACGCGGTGAACGAGAGCGTGTCCCCTCGGGAGCTGGAGTCCCTGGCGCTGGCCGAGGCACTGTTCCTCGGCCGTTACGCCGCCTCGCGCGGCTGACCCGCACTCGCGGACCGCGCCCGGCCCACTCCGCTGCCGGGGGTTCACCGGACGCCGGTGAGCCGGGCGAAGGCCACCACGTTGCCCTGGTAGCCGGTCTCCTCCGCGTAGCCGCCTCCGCAGGTGATCACGCGCAGTTCGGCGCGTGAGGTGTCACGGTAGACCCGGTCGCCGGGGAACGACTCCTTACGGTGGAGTTCGACGGCGTAGACGGTGAACACCGCGGTACGTCCGTCCTCCCTGGCCACCGACACCTCGGCGCCGGACTCCAGCGCGCCGAGCCGGAAGAAGACGGCAGGCCCGGCCTCGTTGTCGACGTGACCCACCAGGACGGCGGTTCCGGGCTCTCCCGGGGTGGCACCACCGTCGAACCAGCCCGCGAGATTCTCCGCCCGCGGTGGCGGGACCCCCAGGAGCCCGTCAGGGCCGAGGCCGACGCCCCGGAGCGGCGCGTCGACACCGATGGCGGGGATGGCCACCCGCGTGGGAGGCGAGGCGGGCACCGGGTCGTGCGCCTCGGGGATCCGTTCGCCCTCCGCACGGCTCCGGCCGTCGGGGACGGAGCCGGCGGGGCCGGAGTGCCGGACCGCGGCGGGCTCCGGCTGCGGCGGGGGGGGG
>KI547044.1:63786-65396 GCA_000497405.1 Streptomycetaceae bacterium MP113-05
GGTGCGGATCAGCGTCAGCCCCAGCACGAGCGCGAACGCGGCCACACCGACCGCTGCCCGACCGCCGCCGCGTGGCAGGCGTGGTGCGTGCCGTGCGAGGCGGCGGAACGTGAAGAGGTCGTCATCCATGCGTGCGGGGCACCGTCCTGGCTCGGGGCGGCCGTCACCATCACGCTAGGGACGGCGGCCGGGGGCCGCGAGCGGGGCGCGTCCGTACCGGGTACCCGGTCGGTCACGGGCGCGGTCCGAGGGGTCATGCGCCGACGGGCACGCCGGCCTCCAGGTTGAGCGTCGTGCCGCGTTCACGCGCCCGCAGCGCCCAGGTCAGGCGGCGGTGCCGGACGGGCGGCAGCAGACCTGCCGCCTCCGACTCGGTCGCGAAGCGCCATCCCCGCAGTTCACCGGCCGGTAGCACCAGTTCGGCGGCCCGGGACGCGGACAGCCGGCCACCGTCGAAGAGCAGACGCAGGCCGCCGAAGCCAGGCGGCTGCGGCTGCTCCCAGTCGACGAGCAGCAGTCTGGGGACCGCGGCGAGCTCGATGCCGAGCTCCTCCGCGACCTCGCGCATGCCCGCACGGGCCGGTGGCTCACCACGCTCCACGACGCCGCCGGGGAACTCCCAACCCGGCTTGTAGGTGGGGTCGACCAGCAGCACCCGGCCGTGCTCGTCGAAGAGCAGCACGCCGGCGGCGAGCGTCTCGGCCGAGGGCTCGGGTGTCTGGACGATGTCGAGGGCCCCGGCTCCGGCCCGCACCGCGGCGGCCACCAGGACGGCGACCTCCCCCGGGCCGAGCCCGTCCGTGCGGACGGTGTGCGCGTCGGCGGAGAGCCACGGCAGGGCGGCTTGGTAGGCGGGGAGTTGTGCGACCTCCCAGCCCGGAGGCCGTCCGGTGCCGGCCCCCGCCCAGCAGGCGCGGCCATCGATGCGGGTACGCAGTTCGGCCGGAGCGCAGTGCAGCAGGACGTGGCAGACGGGTATGCGGCGGGCGGCGAGCGCACCGAATATCTCGTCACGGTACTCCTGCCGCAGCAGGCTCACGGGAGTGATCAGCGGGCCGGGCACCTCGGCGAGGAGCGCGGCGGCGCCGTCGGCCAGGAGACGGCGCCACGAGCGGAGCTCGCGCACGTCCTCCGCCTCCGCCCGATCCGGCGGCAGCATGGAGCGCAGACCCGGGCCGAGCACTTCGGGGTCGTAGAGCGTACTCCCCGGAAGCAGGTCGAGCAGTTCGTGCGCCGTGGTGGTCTTGCCCGCGCCGAACGCGCCGTTCAACCAGACGATCACATGGCCCCCTCTTCCTCGCCCCCAGTTCTCGACCTCCGTACGCTGCCCGCTTCACCCCGTCCCGGAAACGCGCCGGTGCACCCCCGGCGCCCGACCGGGCCCGCGCACGCCCCGGCTTCCGCCGCCGGAGCGGGTTGATGCGCCGAGGTTCAGACGGTGGGTTCGAGGACTTCGCGGCATGCAGCAGCGGCGCCGACCAGACCCGCGTCGGTGCCCGTCGCGGCGGGAACGACGGTCAGGCCACGGACGAAAGAGAGGGTGGCGAAGTCCCCCAGCGCCTTTCGGAGCGGCGCGAACAGCACCTCACCGGCCCCGGCCACACCGCCGC
>KI547044.1:68078-69214 GCA_000497405.1 Streptomycetaceae bacterium MP113-05
CCGTCGAGTTCGACGCTGATGTGACCGATGTGGCCGGCATTTCCGGTGGATCCGGCGTGGAGACGTCCGTCGAGGATCAGACCGCCGCCCACTCCGGTGGAGACGACCATGCACAGCGCGGAACGGTGGTCGCGGGCCGCGCCCAGCAGGTGTTCGGCGGCGGTCATCGCCACGCCGTCACCCACCAGGGTGACCGGTAGCGCGCCGGTGGTACGCCGCACACCGTCGACGAGCGGATAGTCACGCCAGCCGGGGATGTTGACAGGGCTCACGGTGCCGCTCCGCGCGTCGACCGGCCCTGCGCTGCCGACACCCACGGCACCCACCCGCGGCCAGAGCGGGCCGGCCACGATGTCGTCCAGCACTTCGGACACCGCCGCCATCACCCCCTCTCCGCTGTCCCCGGCGGGGGTGGGACGCAGGGCGCGGGAGAGCAGGGCACCGTTCTCGTCCACCAGCGCGCCAGCGATCTTGGTCCCGCCGATGTCCAGAGCGGCGACGAGGTCGTGAGTCATGACAGCGCGAGTCTCCCGTGCGGCGGTGCGGACGACCGCCTTCGGTGCGCGGCCGGGGGCCAGTGTCACCGGATACTGACAACGTTGTCCAGCGGCTGGGCCCGGGCACAGTATGCTGCTCGGGCCGCCCGACGCGCGCGCCCGGGTCGCCGGCCCGACGGAAACGACGAGGACAGGATGCCGTGGCCGACCCCACCCGACCGGAGGCCCGCACGGGCCACCCCCATAACGGCCGGCCGACGATGAAGGACGTCGCCGCGCACGCCGGGGTCGGGCTCAAGACCGTCTCCCGGGTGGTCAACGGCGAGGACGGGGTGGCACCGGACACCCGGCACCGGGTGCGGAGCTCCATCGCCGCACTCGGCTTCCGGCGCAACGACGGCGCACGGATCCTGCGCCAGGGCCGTACGTTCAGCATCGGGATGGTGCTGGAGGATCTGGCCGACCCGTTCTACGCACCGCTCACCCGCGCCGTCGAGGAGGTGGCGCGGGCGCACGGGGCACTGCTCATCAACGGCTCCAGCGCCGAGGACCCGGAACGCGAACGAGAACTGGTGCTGGCACTGTGCGCACGCCGGGTCGACGGCCTGGTGGTCGTCCCGGCAGGGGGGGGGCACCGGC
>KI547044.1:69224-91693 GCA_000497405.1 Streptomycetaceae bacterium MP113-05
GCGGGCGGCGTACGCGACGAGCCGCGCCGCGGCCTGTTCCATGCCTTCCCGGTAGAAGGCGTAGACGGCTGCGTACCGGGTCGGCAGATGGCCTGGGTGCATATCCCACCCCTGGTAGTAGGCGCGCTCCAGTGAGCGGCGGACGAGGCGGTGGTGCAGCCGCCACGCATCGTGGACCCGGCGGGTGGACCCGACGGGGAGCACGTTCGTAGAACCGTCGCTCAGGCGCACGCCGGTACCGGCCGCAGCCACCTGCATCACCGCTTTGGCGTGATCCGCAACGGGGTGATCCATGGCCTGTTGGGCGGCGCCCACCCCGCAGGCCGCGCTGTAGTCGAAGGTGCCGTAGTGAAGGGAGGTGCAGCGCCCGGCGGCGGCGTCGATCATGCGGGCGACGGTCGCGGTTCCGTCCGGGCCGAGGACGGACTGGGTGGTCTCGATCTGGATCTCGAAGCCGAGGCGGCCGGCGGGGAGCCCCCGGGCCTGCTCGAACTCCTCGAGCAACCGCACCATCGCTGCGACCTGCTCGGCGTAGCTGACCTTGGGCAGCGTCAGCACCAGTTCCGCGGGGAGGTCTCCCGCCTCCGTCAGGCCGGTGAGGAAGATGTCCAGGGTGCGGATGCCCCGGTCGCGTACGGCGGCCTCCAGGCACTTCATCCGGATGCCCAGGTGCACGGGGGCGGTGCCCGTGGCGGAGTCACGGAGGATGCCGGCCACCACGCGGGCGGCGCGGACGGCCGCGGCGTCCTCCTCCGCGTCGGGGCGCGGGCCGTAACCGTCTTCGAAGTCGATACGGAGGTCCTCCACCGGCTGGTGCGCCAGTTTGGCGCGTACCCGCCGGTGGACCGAGTCGGCCAGCTCCTCGGAGAGGCCGAGGACGGACGCGAACGTCCCCGCGTCCGGGGCGTGTTCGTCCATCAGGTCCAGCGCCCGCCCGCCCCAGTCTCCCGGGGTGCCCTCGGACACGGTGTCACCGGGCAGGTAGACGGTGTGCACCGGCTGGCGGGTGCCGGGGTCGCCGGGATACCGGCGGGCGAGCTCGGCGTCGACGACGGCCAGCGCCTCGGCCGCGTCCCGGCTCACCGAAGCCGCCAACGTCCTCGCCGCCTGTGCCTCCTGCGCCATCTGCGCCGCCGCCCTCCTCCTCCCGGAGCAGAGGGAGGCAACCACTTCTCAACAAGCCGTTGAAATTCTGTTTCCGGACGCTAGCCGCCCGCCTGGGCGGGGTCAAGGATCGGGCCCCGCACCCCCGGCCGGAGCCGGGGCGTACGGGGCCCGTGCGGTGCGGGTCGTTCTCCGCGCGCGGAGAATCAGCCCTTGCGGGCCTTGACCTGCTCGGTGAGCTGCGGAAGGACCTGGAACAGGTCACCGACGACGCCGTAGTCGACCAGTTCGAAGATCGGCGCTTCGGAGTCCTTGTTGACCGCGACGATGGTCTTCGAGGTCTGCATGCCGGCCCGGTGCTGGATGGCGCCCGAGATGCCGGCCGCCACGTAGAGCTGCGGCGACACGGACTTGCCGGTCTGGCCGACCTGATTGGAGTGCGGGTACCAGCCGGCGTCCACGGCGGCGCGGGAGGCGCCGACCGCGGCACCGAGGGAGTCCGCCAGCTCCTCGATGACGTGAAAGTTCTCCGCGCCGTTGACGCCTCGGCCGCCGGAGACCACGATCGCGGCTTCGGTCAGTTCCGGACGGCCCGACGCCTCGCGCGCGTTGCGCGAGGTGACGCGGGTGCCCTGAGCCAGCTCGCCGAAGGCGACGTCCAGCTGCTCGACCGTGCCAGCGGCCGAGGCGGCCTCCGGGGCGGCGGAGTTGGGCTTGACGGTGATGACCGGGGTGCCACGGGTGATGCGGGACTTGGTGGTGTAGGCGGCGGCGAACACCGACTGCGTGGCCACCGGGCCCTCGTCACCGGCCTCCAGGTCGACGGCGTCGGTGATCAGACCGGAGCCGATGCGGACGGCAAGGCGGGCGGCGATCTCCTTGCCGTCGGCGGAGGAGGGCACCAGAACCGCGGCCGGACCCACGGCGTCGTACGCGGCCTGCAGCGCATCGACCTTGGGGACCACCAGATAGTCGGCGAACTCGGGGGCGTCGGCGGCAAGCACCTTCACCGCGCCGTACTCTCCGAGTGTCTTGGCGGCGTCTTCGGCGCCGGGGCCCAGGTGCACCGCGACCGGGTCACCGATGCGGCGGGCGAGGGTCAGCAGTTCGAGCGTCGGCTTGCGGACGGCACCGTCCAGGTGGTCGACGTAGACGAGGACTTCAGCCATGGTTCGTATCTCCTGCGGGGAAAGTCGTGACGGGGCGTGCGGGCGGAGGGCGCCGGGGCTCGGAACCTCAGACGAACTTCTTCTCCGCAAGGAATCCGGCGAGCTGCGTGCCGCCCTCACCCTCGTCCTCGACCACGGTGCCGGCAGTGCGCGGCGGACGCTCGGTGGCGTCGGTGACCTTGCTCCAGGCGCCCTCGAGACCGACGTCTTCGGCGTCGATGTCCAGGTCGTCCAGGTCCAGGGACTCCACGGGCTTCTTCTTCGCGGCCATGATGCCCTTGAACGACGGGTAGCGGGCTTCACCGGAGAGGTCGGTCACGGAGACGACGGCGGGCAGGGAGGCCTCGAGGTTTTCGGTGGCGGCGTCGCCGTCACGGCGGCCGGTGACCTTGCCGTCGGCCACCGAGACCTCGGACAGCAGCGTCACCTGCGGTACACCGAGGCGCTCGGCGAGCATGGCCGGAAGCACACCCATGGTGCCGTCGGTGGAGGCCATGCCGCAGACCACCAGGTCGTAACCCGTCTTCTCCACCGCCTTGGCAAGGACCAGCGAAGTGCCCAGCACGTCGGTGCCGTGCAGGTCGTCGTCCTCGACGTGGACGGCCTTGTCGGCCCCCATCGACAGGGCCTTGCGCAGCGCGTCGCCCGCATCCTCCGGACCGACGGTCAGCACCGCGACCTCGGCGTCGTCCGCGTCGTCCGCGATCTGCAGGGCCTGCTCGACGGCGTACTCGTCGAGCTCCGAGAGCAGACCGTCGACGGACTCGCGGTCGGTCGTCAGGTCCTCGCTGAAGTGCCGGTCGCCGGTGGCGTCGGGCACGTACTTCACACAGACAACGATCCTCAGGCTCACGCCGGCTCTCCTACTGCATCGTCTCTACGCGCTCGTCGTGTACGCGTTCCGGCCCTTCCGGCCGGTCCACAGACACCTTAGTACGCGTCAACGGGCGTTATTACTCGTCAGTACATCCGTCACGTACCCCGCTGGCAAGGATGTCGAACTGTGACGTTCCCAACGTGGACACGAAAACCCGGTCCGGTGGGCGCCGGCGGGCCGCTGAAGCCACTCAATCACGGGCCGCGGCGCACCGCTCACTCCACCGCCCGCCCGAGTGCACCGATGACGTCGGCCTTGCGCGGCTGCCCCGTCGCACGGCATACCACGCGCCCTCCGCCGTCGAGCACCAGCACCGTCGGGGTACCCGTGACACCCAGCCGCCGCACAAGCTCCAGCCGCTCCTCGGCGTCGATCTCCACATGGTCGACACCGTCGACCATGGCCGACACCTCGCCGAGAATGCGGCGAGTCGCGCGGCAGGGCTGGCAGAACGCTGTGGAGAACTGCACGAGAGTGGCCCGCTCGCCCAGCTGCTCGACGCCGAGCGCGGCAGCGGTCAGTGCTTCCTTCATGGCTACCAGCATGCACGGGCGCGCGTGACAAGCCTCTCGCACCCTCACCGTCCCGCCGTGTGGTTCCCGGTGCGGGATTCGGGCACGATGCGCGGAGACCGGAAGTTACGTCCCCGTAGGTTCTCCCGACTTTGAACACCGCCGCAGCCGCGACGTGCAGCGGCGAGAAGGGCCCCGCATGCCAGAGCTCGTCTACCCCCCGGTGATCGGCCTCGCCCGCACCTTTTTCAAGGCGGTCGATCTGCGCTTCGACATCCGGGGCACCGAGCACGTGCCGCGGGACGGCGGTGCGGTGCTGGTCAGCAATCACATCGGCTACCTGGACTTCGTCTTCACCGGTCTGGCCGCTCTCCCGGCGAAGCGGCTGGTGCGCTTCATGGCGAAGGAGTCCGTCTTCCGGCACAAGGTCTCCGGCCCGCTGATGCGCGCGATGAAGCACATACCGGTCGATCGCAAGCAGGGCGAACACGCCTACGACCACGCGTTGCGGGCGCTGCGCGACGGAGAGATCATCGGGGTCTTCCCGGAGGCGACGATCTCCCAGTCCTTCACGCTGAAGAGCTTCAAGTCCGGTGCGGCGAGACTGGCGCAGGAGGCCGGGGTGCCGCTGCTGCCGATGGCCCTGTGGGGAACGCAGCGACTGTGGACCAAAGGCCACAAGCGGGACTTCGGACGGAACCACTTCCCCGTGAATATCCAGGTCGGAGAGCCGATGCACTCCCGGCCGGGCGAAGCCGCCCCGGTCCTCACCGCCCGGCTCCGCGACCGTGTGGGTGAACTGCTGGAGGCGGCGCAGCAGGCATACCCGGGAACGCCGCGAAACGCCGAGGACACCTGGTGGCTCCCCGCCCACCTGGGCGGCTCCGCACCTCCGCCGCCCCGGCCACACGGCGCGTAGGGCCTGCTGCCGGGCACGGCCGCAGCGTCACCGGTGAGGTGGCTGCTGCGGCGGTCCGGGCGGATATGCCCCGGGCGGCGGCGTCCCCTACGAGGTGTACTGGGGCGGCTGCTGCTGCGGGTACGGATACGGGTACGCCGCTCCGGGTACGCCGGGCCGGTTCCGCTTGCGACGTCGCCGCACGACCAGCAGAACGACGAGGGCAAGGAGCAGCAGCCCCACACCGGCGATCACCGACCACGCGATGATCGTCTTGCGGTCCGCCTGCTTCTGCATCTCCGCCGATTCGGCGAGTCGTTCCTTCTGCTCCTGAGCGTCCTTGGTCCCCTGCGGAACCCGCAGGGGCCCGTACTCCGATCCCTTCGGGACGTCCTCGGTGAGGGCCGCGAGCGGGTCGATCACCCCGTACCCGTACTGCGGGTCCGGCACCTCCGCTCCGTCGACGGAACCCGGCAACTCCGCCGTCTCCGTCAGCCGGTTCACGATCTCCCCGGCCGTCAGGTCGGGAAATTCTGCCTGGAGCAACGCGGCCGCCGCCGAGACGTACGCGGTGGCGCCAGAAGTTCCGTCAGCGATGCCGTAACCGTTGGGGTCGCTCGGCCCAGCTGCGGCCACTTTTCCGGACTAAGAAATGATCTTGCAGCTGAAGCCGGCGCGATAAGTTGTTCGCATGGAAGACCGGGTTGCCCTTGCCGAGAACACCGTTGACGAGCAGGGATGGCCCCGTACGCGCGGGTGGGTAGAAGGGCAGGTTGGCGGGCCTGTCGAGGCGGTCGAGCGGCTGCGCGGGGGATGGACATCTGAGATGCGCCGCCTGCGCATCGGTGGAGAGGGCGGCCCGCGGTGGTTCGTGCTGCGGTCGTTCGTGAAGCCGTTCTTCGTCCGCCACGCGGAGGGACTCCTCACGCGGGAGGCAGACGTCCTGCGTTTCCTTGCAGGTGCGGACGTACCCGTGGCCGAGCTCGCGGCGGTCGACGCGACCGCGCAGCACTGTGACCACCCGTCGCTGCTGATGTCGCTGCTGCCCGGCGCGGTGCGTCTGGGCGAGGAGGATGCGGATCTGCGTACCGACCTCCTGGCCCGCCAGCTCGCTGGTATCCACCGTGTGCGGGTGCCGGCCGCCGCTCGCCCGCGCGATTACCAGGCGTGGACCGCACCCGACCGGGTACTTCTGCCCGCGTCCACCGACCGCATGGACCTGTGGCGGCGGGCAGTGGATGTCATCCGCCGTGATCCCCCGGACTACCGGCCCTGCTTCCTGCACCGCGATTTCCACCCCGGTAACGTCCTTTTCGACGGCTACGGCACCGAAACGAGGATCACCGGAGTCGTCGACTGGGTCGAAACCTCCTGGGGACCGGCCGACCTCGACGTAGCGCACTGCTCCACGGCCCTAGCTCTCCTCCACGGAGCCGGTGAAGCGATGCGGCTGGCGGAACAGTACACAGCTGCCGGCGGCACCTTGGACAGTGATCCCTCGGCCCACTTGTACTGGAGAATCCTGGACGCCCTCGCCTTCGCGAACGTCGAGAAGGTCGCGCTGCCCTGGCACGAGCTGGGACGCACCGACCTGACTCCGGCCCTGCTCACGAACAGGCTGGAGAACTACCTCCACGAACTCTTCCGCGCGTTCGGCTGACCTCACGGGGGACTGCCTGCTCCTTCAGGCGGTGAATCGCTGTGCTTCGGGGCTTGTCGGTAGGGTCGCGAACATGAGCGTTGAGGTGAAGGTCGTCCGCGAGGCAACGGCCGAGGTGGTTGAAGCAGTCACGCGTCTGCTGCCCCAGCTTTCGGGGACGGCAGACGCGCCTGACCACGAGTCAGTGGACCGGATGCTGCGCAGTGATGCCAACACACTGCTGCTGGCCCAGACTGAAGGCCGAGCGGTCGGCATGCTGACGCTGATCATGTATCCGTTGCCGTCAGGGTTGCGGGGCCGCATCGAAGACGTCGTGGTCGACGATGCGGCCCGGGGTCACGGTGTTGGAGCGGCGTTGACCAAGGAGGCGCTGCGTCTGGCGGGGGAGGCTGGAGCGCGGACCGTCGACCTCACCTCGCGTCCGTCTCGGCAGGCAGCGAATCGGCTGTACGAGCGTCTGGGATTCCAAGGCCGCGATTCTCAGGTCTATCGGTTCGTTGTGCAGCCATAGATAGTCCCCGGACGGACGAAGTGATCACGAGAACTCCTGTTCGTCGAGGTTCCTGCCTTGGCGTGGAAGGTCCGTGAAGAGCGGCATACCGAGGTCGACGAGCTGGGGGCGGCCGTCAGTGGTAGCCCGGTTGAGGTTGGTGAGCTTGGCCAAGGCGGCGTTGAGGCTGATCTGGAGTCCCTCTACTTCGCCGAGCCAGCCGTTGGCGCGGGCCTCAGTGATGCGCTCGCGGAGGTTACGGATGATCGCGATGAGGCGGGGTTGCTGCTGCGGGTCGAGTTGGAGCACGGGACAGCGGATGCAGGCGTGTTCGTGCTGGCAGGGGGTCCCGTAAGGGCGTCCGCAGGTGCCGAGGGACACCTTGCGGAGCTCGAAGTGCTGTTGGAAGTCCTGCCACTCCTGCTCGGTAGGCTCGCGGTATTCGTCCTGCGGTCGGTCGGCTCGGCGCCGGTCGAGGAAGCCGCGGTAGGTGCGTACCAGGTCGTCTTGGAAGACCGCGAGGTATGCCTGGGTGGTGGTCAGCGTCTTGTGTCCGAGGATGCGGGCAGCGATATGGACGGGCAGCCCGCCGGTGACGGCTTCGGTGGCGAACATCCTGCGGAAGTCGTGCGGCGTGTAGTTCAGCGGTTGGCCGGCCTGGTCGCATAGCCCGGTAGCTTCCAGCGTCCGATCGAGCCTGTGCTTTACTGCGGCCTCGCTCATGACCTGCGGCTGCCAGTAGGGCCGTCGCTGGAAGAGATGGGGCAGCAGCGGTCCGGTGACACGTTCGTGGGAGTCGTAGCGGGCAACGAGCGGGATCTTGCCGCCGTTCGCGTCGCGAAGGCGTTTGATGATGGTGGCCAGGACACTGGCGAGTTCGGGGCTGACGAGAAGGAGTCGTTCCTCGTTGCTCTTGGACGGAACGATCTGAAGCAGGGGAACGACTTCCCTGGTCTCGGGCAGGCGGTAGGAGATCAGTGCCAGGTGCGTCAGCTCCGTCAGTTCTTCGGCTCGTACTCCGGTGTGCCGCAAGGTCTCGATGACAGCCCAGGGCCAGAAGGCGTCGTCCTCCGCAAGGCTCTGGTTGATCCTGCGGCCGGTGGCGCCGGCCTGCCTGATATAGACGTGCGGGGAGCCGTGGTCCAGTCGGCTGGGGATCTGGTTCACCTTCAGCAGCTCTCGCACGTAGCTCACCCCGTCGTGCTCGAAGATCTCGTTGAACGGGGTGGCGCGAGCGGCCTCCAGCAGAGCGGCGGCCTCGCGGTGTGCTCGCTCGGCCGTTTGGATCAGCAGCGGAAGATGGGGGAGCCGCTCGCGCACCCGTTGGTGCATGCGCGCGGTGGTCTGCTTGTAGATCTTGTGGTTCCCGGCGCCGTCGCCCCGCGTGATGGGGCTGGGGACAGCCCACTGTGCCCAGAACGGGTCCTCGTGCGCCCATTCCTGGATGTCGAGGTAGAAGCCTCGGACGCGCATCATGACGTCGATCCGGTTCCGTCGTTCCTTGACCTCGCCGGACTTGCTGTGGACGTAGGTCACGAGCCGCTGCTTCCAGCCGTCGACGACGTCGTCGGGGAGCCGGAGGGTGTCGATGCCGGGGTGGTGGGCCTCGATGTCGGCCCAGAAGACACCGGCCGGCTCCTGTACGAGTCCGCGAAAGGTGCCGTAGTCGACGCCGGGGCGGCGCTCGTCGAGGTAGCGCACCAGCACGGTCCGGATCACCGTGGACTGGATGTTGTAGGAGTCGACCAGTTCGGCCGTCGGCCGCTGGCCATAGCGCAAAGCGTCCTTGAGAGTCTCCTTGGACTGGATGACTCCGACGCCTCGCAGCAGTTCCCAGGCGGTGTGAGTCCCGACGAATGCCTCGCCTCGCAGGCGGCGCCCCAGGGCCCGGACGCGGAAGAGGTCCTCGGCGGTCAGCTCGTGCAGGTCGCGACCGGTGTGCAGGATCATCGCGGAGATCAGGCGCAAGCCTTCATCGATGTGCCGGGGCGTCATGCCCAGTCCGGCACCGTGCTCCCGGATGAGGTCCAGGTCCCCATCGGGGAACATCTGCTGGACGTCCTTGAACAGCCGCAATGCCTTGTAGCCGCGCAGGAAGGCGTATCCCGGCAGGACGATCCGGCTCGCCATCAGGCAGTTGAGCCCCGCCACCAGCCCGTTGCGCTGGCCCTCGCTCTGGCGGTCGCCCAGCACGGCGGCGAGTACGAACTCCTTCCCGTTGTCGGCGCCGGCCGCCTGCCAGCGTTCCTGCCACCCGTCGCCGGGGTGAGCGGCGAGCCAGTCCAGGAGCTTGGCTGCGTTCAGCAGCCGCATGTGAGCAAGGTCCCGGTCTGCCTTGGATCCCCGGGAAGGCCAGAGCGGAGACGTGGGCAGTAGCGCGAGCACTTCGGTGCGAGTCAGGTGTTCGTGAGGGCCGACGCGTCCCTCCTCAGCCTCCAGGCCGTGGTCGACGAACAACAAGGGCCGCGGTGGAACCGGACCCGTTCCCGCCAGTCGGACCGAGTTGGCCCGCCGTGATCCTTTCCGGGTCATGCGAGCTCACCACCGAAGAGCACGTCCAGGTCGCTCGCCTCGTAGCCGGTGGCCACAGAAGGTGGCGGCAGAGTGGCACGCTCCTTGACGTCGGCGAGGTACTCCTGGACGCGAGCGATCACCTGCTCTTCGTCTTCGACCAGGTAGATGTCGGCCGTGGTACTCAGGTGCGCGTGCCCGAGAATGGTCTGCACGTCACGGAGCGAGAGACGCTTGTCGCGGGCCATGCGCAGGGCGGCGGTGTGCCGCAGGTCGTGCATCGACCAGTTCGTGCCCAGCAGGGCGTTGACGCGGCGGAACGCTGCCCGCAGGGCCTCGTAGTTCATCGGCTGATGGAGCAACCCCATCCCGTGATCCCGACGCCGGAGTGTCCACCACAGTGGTTCCTGCGGATCGAGCGGCGTGCCCTCGCTCTGGTAGAGCCGGATCCAGATGAACGCCTCCGCGCTCGCGGGCAGCCGCTGCTCGGCCTGAGCGCCCTTGCGCACCACACGTACGAGTTGGTCGCCCCAGTCCACGTCGATCCCTTTCATGCCCAGAAGCTCCGAGGCGCGGGCGCCATTGCTGACGGCGAGCGCGACGATCGCCCGGTCGCGGTTGGAGCGGAGCGCGGCGAACAGCTCGTTCCACCGCTCGTCCGACATCTGCCGAGGCCGACGGCGTGGGAGCTTCGGGTTGTATCGGAGCCGGCCCTCTCCCCGGTACGGATCGAGCGGATTGTGGTGGGCGTGCGGACGACGGCGCTCGGACCGAGCCAGCGGCACGGGGTTGATCAGCGGGCCACCCCCGGTCTCGATCCAGAAGGTGTAAAAGCTGCGGATCACAGCGTTGCTGTGCCGGATGGTGCGGGGCTTGTAGCGGTCGTCCAGGTAGGGCTTCTTGGCGATCGGATTGATGGTGCCCGCCGTCGCGGTGGAGACCGCCCGCGGAGCGTTGGGGATCTTGACCGTGGCCCCCAGCCACAACGCGAAGTCGCGTCCTTCGGCTGGGGTGGCCTGGTTCCACGGAACGTCGATCACCCGAAGCCACCGCCACCACCGCAGCAGGTCGTAGGCGTAGCTGCGGACACTTCCGGGCCGGTTGTACCGGGCGACGAAATCGATCAGATACCGGCGTACCGGCTCCACCGCTCTCCCCTCCTCGTCGAAGACCAGCCATGGCACTACGCCCAGGTTTGCAACGACGCGCCCCCACCGCGGCAGGCGAATCAAGCGGACATCACGCGAGTACTCGTCCAACTCCGTTGCGCTCCTTCATCGTTCGGATGCGCAACGTGTACCGGCTAGACCAAGCGGGTGAAGCAGACTGCTCCGGCGAGTCGTCCCGTAGTCCGGTCAACACCTCGATGTCTACCGCCGGCGCACTCAATAGCGTCTGCTCACCCCTATTCGAACTCGCCCAGAAGGCACTGCCCTGGTCCGAGCCACTGACTGCGACGACTCCTGCATAGGCGGCGGGGTACCCGACCTCACCACCGTCATTGCCTGTACCCGCGACCACGACCACGCTGGCTTCGTTCACTTCGAGCGACAGCGATTGTCCGCGAGTTCGGACAGCAGTTTGTGATCTTGAAGACCGTGGATGTTCACGAGAAGTGACGGCAGATGGACAACAGGAGTGTTTGACTGGACCGCATGTCATCGACTCTTGGTGCGCCCCGTCCTGATCAGGCTTCCTACATGCTGCGGGCCGCTGCCGGTGATGCCGGCCGCGCGTACAAGCAGCAGATGCTGGACCTGCTGGACGTCCGGCCGGACCAGACCGTCCTAGACGCAGGCTGTGGCCCTGGTACCGATCTGCCAGCACTGGCGGAACGTGTCGGGGACGGCGGCACGGTGCTCGGCGTCGATCGTGACCCCGCCATGCTCGCCCGGGCTCGCGAACGCACGAGCGATTTGCACCAGGTGGAGATCCGCGAGGGAGACGTGCATGCGCTGCCCGTCGAAGCGAGCACGGTGGACCGGGCCAAGATCGACCGGGTTCTGATGCATGTTGCCGAACCCGCGGATGCTCTTGCACAGCTCAATCGCGCAACCCGGCCAGGCTCCCGGGTCGGCCTTGCAGAACCCGATTGGGACACTCTGATTGTCGACGCTGAGGATCTTGAGACGAGCCGCGCATTCACCCGTTACACCACGGAAGAAGTGGTCCGCCACGCGACCGTCGGACGCAGCCTCCCACGCCTCGCCGAACAGGCAGGCTTCCAGGTCGAAACCGTGCTCGCCACAACACCGGTCTTCCGCGAGTTCCAAGATGCTGACAACGTTTTGGGCCTCGGCCGCAACATGGAGCAAGCCATCACCGAAGGACGCATCGACCGAGACCGCGGCCATCGGTGGTTTGCCAGCCTCTCCGAGGGACCGTTCTACGCATCCTTCACTCTCGTCAGCGTGATCTGTACCTGTTGAATCAGCTGGTTACAGCGGGTACTTCGGCTCGTGCTCGGGTGCTGGCGAGGCGGTAGGAGTCGGTGCCGGTCTCGATGATCGTGCCGTTGAAGGTGAGCCGGTCGACGATGGCCGCGCAGAGGCAGGGGTCGGTGAAGGTCTTGGTCCAGCCGCCGAAGGACTCATTCGAGGCGATGGCGACGCTGTTCTTCTCCTCGCGCTCAGTCAAAACTTGGAAGAGGAGTTCGGCGCCGCGGCGGTCGAGTTCCATGTAGCCGAGCTCGTCGATGCAGAGCAGGTCGACGCGTCCGTAGCGGGCGATGGTCTTGTTCAGCTGCTCCTCATCAGCGGCTTCGACCAGCTCGTTCACCAGCTTGGTGGCGAGGGTGTAGCGGACGCGGAAGCCCTTCATGGCGGCCTCGGTGCCCAACGCGATCAGCATGTGGGACTTGCCGGTCCCGGAGTCGCCGATCAGGCAGAGCGGCTGCCCCTTCTTGATCCACTCGCAGCTGGCGAGGGTGTGGACGGTGGCTGCGTCGATGTTGGGGTTGGCGTCGAAGTCGAACGCCCGCAGGGACTTCTCCCTCGGGAAGCTCGCGGCCTTGATCCGCCGCTCCGAGCGGCGACGGGCCCGGTCGTCGCACTCGGCCATCAGCAGCTCGGCGAGGAAGCCGCGGTAGGTCATCTGTTCCTTCATCGCCCGGTCGGCGATGTCGCAGAACTCGTGACGGATCGAGGGCAGCCGCAGCATGCGGCAGGCGGTGTCGATGGCGGCGTCGGCGGCCTGTTCGGTCAGGCCGCGCTGGCGGGGGACGGTCACTGTGCTTCTCCCTTTGGCTGGGCGCCGCCGCTGCTGCGGTGGCGTCGGAGCAACTGGTCGTAGGGGGTCACCGACGGCAGTGGCCGGGTGTCCGGTGGCAGGTGAGCCAGCCGCCACTCGTGCAGGGACGTCACCGTCGCCGTGGCCTGCCCGGAGTCTCCAGCGGGCGAGGCTGGTGTCGGCGCTTCGTTGTCGGTCTGGGCGGCCTTGCGGGCCTCCAGCGCGACCGCATCCGCGGTCAACGCCCCGGCGCGTAGGGCGGCGGCCAGCCCGGCCACCAGGCGCTCGCTAGAGATGTGCCGCCCGAGTAGCAGCACCTCGATCAGGGCCCGGGTGCCCTCTCGCTCACCGTGGACCTTGCGGGCCTGGGCCCACCAGGCGTCGTGGACCGGGGTGAACTTGCCGGCCGAGCGGGCCTGCTCCAGTGCGGTCGCGCCGGGGAAGGCACCCGGCTTGCGGACCAGGGCCTCCAGATAGTGATCCAGGTCCAGGCGGCAGCCGCCCTTGGCAATGAGCCGTTCGTGTCGGGCCACTTCCACGTTCTGGTCGTAGACGACCAGATGAGAGGCGTGGAGGACGACGCGGACCCGTCTGCCGATCAGCCGCACCGGCACCGAGTACCGGTTGGTGCGGACCGCGATCTGGCTGTAGCGGTCCACTCGCGGGGTGAAGATCCGGCCAGTCTCGAACAGTTCCTCCGGCAGGGGCATCAGCAGCGGCTGCTCGACGGCGAAGTACTCGTCGATGGTCCGTGGCCTCGCCCCGATCCGGCGGCGGCCGTCGTGCAGGTCCCACTGCTCGACCAGCTCGTTCAACTCCGCCAGGGACCCCACCTCCGGGACGGTGGTGAAGTGGTTGCGCCGGAAGTAGCCGATCTGCCCCTCCACCCCGCCCTTCTCGTGGGCGCCCTCGATGCCGGGCCGGCAGTAGAAGCTCTCGATACCGAAGTGGGACTTGAACGCGATCCAGCGATCGGTCTCGACCCTGGCCCGGCTCAGGCCCAGTACCCGGGCGACGGCGGCCTTGAGGTTGTCGTAGCGCACCTTGCTTCGCGGGACGCCGCCCAGCGTCCGCAGGGCGTGCACGTGGCCCTCGAAGAAGGCTTCCTGCCCGCAGGACGCGAACACGCGGTGGACGGCCTTGCCCGAGTAGGACAGGCGGAAGGAGAACAGGTAGCAGGTCACCAGTTCACCGGCGAGCCGCACGGTCACGTCACCGAAGTCAACCTCCGCCTCCATCCCGGGCTGGTGCGTCTGCGGCACGAAGGCTTCCAGCGGCGCCTTGCCCGACTCCGCGAGGATCTGCGGCTTCCGGTCCGCGACATAACGCCGCACCATCGGATAGGAGACCTCCGCACCGTGCTCTTCGATCAGCCGGTGGAAGATCCGCGTGACCGTATGCCGCTGCTTGCGCGGCGCGTCCAGATCCGACCGCAGGATCTCGTCGATCACCGTCTTGTACGGGTCGATGGCAGAAGGCCGAGGCGGCAGCTTCTTCCGCGGCTCCGGCCAAGCGGAGTCGACCGCTTTGCGCACCGTCCGCTACGTCACGCAGTACTTACGCTCCAAGGCCCTGACCGACGTGCCGCCTCGGTGGTCACGCCGGATCGCCGCGTACAGCTCGACCTTCGACATCTGCGGCATGACCAGGCCCTTTCACCCGGGAACACCACGATGCTGTCCTGGCAAGCCCCCCACCGCCGTCAAAACTCGTGAACATCACCCATCCGTGGATCAGGGCGCCTCCCAAACCCATGAACAGCTGACTTCACGACTCGTGAACAAAGCCAACGTTCAGCGCATAGGCGATGGCCGCAGACTCTGCCTGCGGAGCAAGCGCACGATCCTGCTTCTGCGAGATGTTGACAACGGACGCACCGTGATCGACTGCGTACCGGACCGAGGCGGCGTAGCCATCATCTCTGCGACCCTGATCGCGAATGGGGAGAATCTTGGCTTCGGGAGCCAGCCCCGTTGGCGCCACCAGGGCATGCCCGTGCCCCGCGATGATTCGCCGAGCGTTGCCGGCGGCAGCGGTGCCGCCACACATCGCACTCATGCCGTTCCTGCCGCGCTGACCGGCCTGGGTGCCGCCGCGACTTGAGTGCAGACCCTGGCGAGCAGCGGCACTCCCTGCCTTCGGCGTGTCGAGCGCGCCACCGCGCTGCCGGGCCAGGGGCCCGCGCCCGCTGCCACCTGCCCCGGCCCTGCCACCCGATGCACCACCACCGCCCCGTCCGACGGGTGTTCCTCCGCTCTTGCCGGATGTGCCGCCGGTGGGGACACCGCGGTTACCCGAGGCACGACCGACAAGTCCGGGACCTCCCGGAACTTCTCCTGTCGGCCCTCCGCCGGGACCTGCGGTGGGCACACCCCGGCCACTAACTGCACTCACCGGTGTGACGCCGTTCTGCGGAACCGTCAGCGCCAGGTTCTCCATCAGGGCAGCGGTCTTGAGCTGTTCCTCCCGGCCCGCGGAAAGATCGTCGTGGTGGTTGTCGAGAGCGCGCTGGGCGCCCTCGTTGCCCTGGATCTCTCCGCGCCACTTGGTGTCGTCACGGGGGAGGCCGTCCCCGAGGGAGTTCATCGCGCTGTCGAAGTCACCGAGTTCGTCACCGACTCGCCCATGGCGCTCGTGACCCGTCCGAGCTTGCGCACGGTCTCCTCGAGTTCGCTGAGGTCGACCCGCATCTCGCCCACTGCTGTGCCCCCGGTTCTTCCTGTGCGTACATGCCTCGGGCCCACAGCGGCGTACGCGTCGGCCTCGGGGCCGTTCCTGATCGGTAAGAGACCAGGATGCCATGGACTTCTGACATCTGCAGGAGCCCGTCAACCCCCGACGCACTCGGGGGCGCCGGGGGTTGACGGTATGTCGGTCGGGACGTTCACCTCACGTCAGCGTGACGCGGCCATCTCCTCGCGCAGGGCGTCGACGAAGGCGTCCACGTCGTCCGGGGTGGTGTCGAAGGCGCACATCCAGCGCACGTCTCCGGCGGTCTCGTCCCAGAAGTAGAAGCGG
This sequence comes from Streptomycetaceae bacterium MP113-05, assembly GCA_000497405.1. GTDB lineage: Bacteria > Actinomycetota > Actinomycetes > Streptomycetales > Streptomycetaceae > Streptomyces. The sequence continues at coordinate 84,692 of KI547044.1, forward strand.
AACCTCTTCTGCAGGCGTTCGCTGACGTCGTGCGGGAGACGGGCGAACACCGCGTTGGCCTCGACGGGGTAGAGGATCTCCACGCCGGGGACCGCGCGGACGCCGGCGGCCAGTCGCTGCGCCATGGTGTTGGCGTGGCGGGCGTTGCGCAGCCAGAGGTCGCGGGCGAGCAGCGCCTCCAGTTGCACGGAGATGAAGCGCATCTTGGACGCGAGCTGCATGGACAGCTTGCGCAGGTGCTTCATCGCCCGGACGGCGTCCGGGTCGAGGACGACGACGGCCTCGCCGAAGAGCATGCCGTTCTTGGTGCCGCCGAAGGAGACCACGTCGACGCCGGCGGCGTAGGTGAAGGCCCGCATGGGGACGTCGAGGGCGGCGGCGGCGTTGGCGATGCGGGCGCCGTCCAGGTGCACTTTCATGCCGCGTTCGTGTGCGTGATCGCAGATCGCGCGTATCTCGTCCGGCGTGTAGAGCGTGCCGAGCTCGGTGTTCTGCGCGAGGGAGACCACCTGCGGCATGGCGCGGTGCTCGTCGTCCCAGCCGAACGCCTCCCGGTCGATCAGCTCGGGGGTGAGTTTGCCGTTCTCGGTGGGCACCGTGAGCAGCTTCAGCCCCCCGACACGTTCGGGGGCGCCGCACTCGTCGACGTGGATGTGCGCGCTGTCCGCGCAGACGACCGCGCCCCAGCGGTCGGTCAGCGCCTGGAGCGCGACCACGTTGGCGCCGGTGCCGTTGAAGACCGGGTAGGTCTCGGCGTAGGGGCCGAAGTGTGAGCGCATCAGCGTCTGCAGGTGGGTGGTGTAGTCGTCGCCGCCGTATGCGGTCTGGTGACCCTCGTTGGCCAGCGCGAGGGCGGCGAGGATCTCCGGGTGGGCGCCGGCGTAGTTGTCGCTGGCGAATCCCCGCACCGCGGGGTCGTGGTGCCGCTTGGCGTCCGTCGCCACCCTCGCGGGTGCCGTCACGGCTGGGGTGTGAGCCACAGGCGCTGTCCGTTCACTTCCTCGGTCGACTGGTTCCAGGTCCCGGCGACAGCGTCGGCGAGGTCGCGCACGTCGGTGAACGTCTTGAACTTGGCGTTCGGCCGTTCCTTGCGCATCTCATCGTTCACCAGGGCCTTGACCACCAGGATCGCAGCTGCGGCGGGCGGCGGCGCCTCGCCCCCCGCCTTGCGGAAGGCGTCGGCGAGTGCCAGTGTCCACGCCTCGGCCGCGGCCTTCGATGCGGCGTAGGCGGCGTTGCCGGCGGTGGGCTTGCCCGCACCGGCGGCGCTGATCAGCAGGTAGCGGCCCCTTCCGCTGCGTTCGAGGGCCCCCTGGAAGGCGAGTGTCGTGTGCTGGACGGTGCGGATCAGCAGGTCGTGCAGCACGTCCCAGTCGGCGAGGTCGGTTTCGGCGAAGTTCGCGGAACCTCGCCAGCCGCCGACCAGGTGCACCAAGCCGTCGATGCGGCCGAACTCCTTCTCGGTGCGGCTCACCCACTCGCGCGTGGCACCGAGGTCGAGGAGGTCGACGGTGTCGCCGGTGACCGTGGCGCCGCCGTGGGCGAACCGCGCCGCGTCCACGGCTTGGGCGAGCCGCGCGGGGTCGGCATCGGCGGCCACCACCGTGGCGCCCGCCTCTGCCAGGCGCAAGAGTGCCGCCTGTCCGGCCGGCCCGGCCGCGCCGGCGACGGCGACGACCGCGCCGTCCAGGTTGTTCTCGTTGCCGGGGGAACCCTCGGTCCTGCTACTGGTCATCCTCGTCGCCTCTCTGCACTGTGCCGTCTCGGTCCGCCTCCGAGCCGCCGTACGTGGTCCGCTGCCGCGTTCACGCGGCGAGCTCGGCGGAGTCGGCGGACTCGGCAGTGATGCCCTTGGTAGATGCGATCACACCGCGCAGCTTCTTGCGAAGAGCCTCGTAGAACATGCTCAGCGGGAACTCGTCCGGGAGTACGTCGTCGACGAGTTTGCGCGGGGGGAGGGTGAGGTCGAGCGCGTCGGGGCCCTTGGCCCACGTGGAGCCGGGGTGCGGGGCGAGGTAGGTGGAGACCAGCTCGTAGGCCTTGAACCAGTGCACGATCTTCGGCCGGTCGATGCCCTCACGGTAGAGGGTCTCGATCTCCTCGCGCAGCGCGACGGTCACCTCGCGGGCGCGGTCCCAGTCGACGGTCAGCCTGTTGTCGGTCCAGCGCAGCGCGTCGTGCTTGTGGAGGTAGGCGAACAGCAGCTGGCCGCCGAGACCGTCGTAGTTGCGGTTGCGCGCGCCGGTGACGGGGAAGCGGAAGAGACGGTCCAGCAGCATCGTGTACTGCACGTCGCGCCCCTGGGGGACACCGTCGGCCTCGAGGTCGACGCCCGCGCCGAAGGCGGTCAGGTCGCAGCGCAGTTCCTCCAGGCCGTACATCCAGAACGGCTGGCGCTGCTTGATCATGAACGGGTCGAACGGCAGGTCGCCGTGGCTGTGGGTGCGGTCGTGGACCATGTCCCAGAGGACGAAAGCCTGCTGGGAGCGCTGCTGATCGGTGAGCAGGCCCTTGGCGTCGTCCGGCAGCTCCAGGCTGGTGACGTCGCAGGCCGCGTCCACGACACGCCGGAAACGGGCGGCCTCGCGGTCGCAGAAGATCCCGCCCCAGGAGAAGCGCTCGGGGGCCTCACGGACGGCGATGGTCTCCGGGAAGAGCACGGCGGAGTTGGTGTCGTATCCCGCGGTGAAGTCCTCGAAGGTGATTCCGCAGAACAGCGGGTTGTCATAGCGGGTGCGTTCCAGGTCGGCAAGCCATTCCGGCCACACCATGCGCAGCACCACGGCCTCGAGGTTGCGGTCCGGGTTGCCGTTCTGCGTGTACATGGGGAAGACGACCAGGTGCTGGAGGCCGTCGGCGCGCTGCCGGGCGGGCTGGAAGGCGAGCAGTGCGTCCAGGAAGTCCGGCACGCCGAAGCCGTCCGAGGCCCAGCGCCGCAGGTCCGTCACCAGGGCGGTGAGGTACGCGGCGTCGTGCGGGACGAGCGGGGCGAGGTCCGCGATCGCCGTGACGACGCGGTCCAGGTCGGCCTCGACCTGGTCGCGGGCAGGCGCCCCATCGGCGTCGAAGTCGATCGAGCCGTCCTCGGACTGGGCGGGACGCAGCGCCTCGACTGCCTGCTTCAGCACAGGCCAGGCGGGGTGGTCCACCACCCGGTCCGTGAACGAGGTGTTGTCGTCCACGCCGCTGGGCGAAAGAATTTCCGTCATGACCGGGCCTCCACAGGAGAAAATCGCGTATGAGTACGGTAACGGGAGAACGTCACCCCTCTCAAGTGCGGATCATGAAAATTCTTCTGCCGAATCCCTTCTGAGCCGCCGTTCTTCCTGTCCCCGTCGCCTCTCAGCGACGACCTGACGGGAGCATGGAACTCCTGCTCACGGCCGCTAGTCTGAGGCGACACACCGCCTTCGGCCACCGCAGAAAGCGAGACCGCCCAACGTGTCCATGATCACAGTCGGTCACCGGGGCCTGATGGGCGTCGAGCCCGAGAACACCCTGCGGTCGTTCCTTCGCGCCGACCGGGAGGGTGTCGACGTCATCGAGCTCGACCTGCATCTGAGCAGCGACGGCGCACTGGTGGTGATGCACGACCCGGAAGTGGACCGTACGACCGACGGCACCGGCCCGGTCTCCGGCCTCACCCTGGCCGCGCTGCGTGAGCTGGACGCGGGCGGGGGCGAACAGGTGCCGGTTTTCGAGGAGGTCGTGGCGGCCGTGCGGGCCCCACTGCAGGCGGAGATCAAAGACCGCGACGCTGCCCGGGTGCTCGCCGCCGCCATCGAGGAACACGGCCTGCACGACCGCGTCACGGTGATCTCGTTCCACGACGAGGCGCTGCGCGAGACACGTGACCTGCTCCCGGGTACGCCGCTGGCGCTGGTGGCCGGACGGTCCTCCCCGACTGCTCCGGACCGGGCCCGCGAACTGGGCGCGGCGATGGTCTCGCTGGAGCTGTGCCACGTGGACGCGGAGACGGTGAAGGCGGCTCACTCGGCCGGGATCGACGTGATCAGCTGGACGGTGAACACCGCGGAGGACCTCGAGCGCGCCCGCGAGCTGGGACTGGACGGTGTGGTCACGGACCACCCGGAGATCCTCACTGCGGTCCGGGAAGCCGCCTGAGCCCTCACACGCGCACCCGGTTCAGTCCAGTCGTTTGACCAGCAGCTCGAACGCCAGGTCGGCGCGCTGCGGCAGGCCGAAGCGCTCGTCGCCGTACGGGAAGGGGGTCAGTTCGCCGGTCCGCGTGTAGCCGCGACGCACGTACCAGGCGATCAGGTCCTCGCGCTGCGTGATGACCGTCATGTGCATCTCGGTGGCGGCCCAGTCCTCGCGCGCGAGGCGCTCGGCCTCCGACAGCACCAGACGGCCGAGCCCGCCGCCCTGCAGTCCCGGGCGAACGGCGAACATGCCGAAGTAGGCGTGTCCGGAACGGTTCTCCAGCTGGCAGCAGGCGACCGGTTCGCCGTCGCGCTCGGCAACCAGCATCCGGCTGCCCGTGTCCACCACCACGGCCCGCACGCCCTCCGGGTCGGTGCGCTGCCCGCCCAGCAGGTCCGCCTCGGTGGTCCAGCCCGCGCGGCTGCTCTCGCCCCGGTAGGCGGACTCGATCAGGGCGACCAGCGCCGGCACGTCGGGCTCCCGGGCAACGCGGAGGGCGAGCTCGGTACGGGCTTCGGGCCGGGTGTCGGCGTAGTCCATGCCCCGGAGCGTAACCGGCGCACGCTAGCCTCCGGACGCATGGTCCACGTACTGAGCAGCCGGGTCCTGCTCCGGCCCACCGACCCGGAACAGTCGCGCGCCTTCTACGGCGGGACGCTCGGCCTCGCGGTCGCCCGCGAGTTCGGCACCGGTCCGGACCGCGGCACGGTGTACTTCCTGGGCGGCGGCTTCCTCGAGGTCTCCGGGCGCTCCGAGGAGCCCTCCTCCCCCGGCCTGCGACTGTGGCTCCAGGTGGCGGATGCCGAAGCGGCACACGCGGACCTGCGCGCCCGGGGCGCCCACGTGCTGCGCCGGCCCCTGCGAGAGCCGTGGGGGCTGCTGGAGATGTGGGTCGCGGGCCCGGACGGCGTACGACTCTGCCTGGTGGAGGTACCCGGCGACCACCCGATGAGGTACCGCCCCGGCGTCTGACGTCCTCCGGGCCCGGAGGAGCGCGGTCGAAGCACCCACCCGGACAGGGAGGGAGCCGCCCCGGCGCACTCCGCAGCGTGCACGCTCCATCAGGTGCCTCTGTGCGCCGCCGTACGGAGGTGCGCACACGGGAAGGCTCCTCCCGATGGCTGCACGGCGAGCGCGGAGGGGGCGTCATGCACGGTCCCGCCGTGGTGAGTTGGCTGCTGGTGGCGGTGTGCGGCACGACGGGAGTGCTCTGCCTTCGGACAGCGCACCGGATCGGGGCGGTGCCGGGCACCACCCGTCTCGAGGGGATGATGGGGCTGGGCATGGCAGCCATGGCGCTGCCGGGGCTGTCGGGGCTGCCCGGGCTCTCGGGCAAAGCACGCGCGACGGGGTTCGTGGTGCTCTTCGGCGGCATGGCGGTCTGGGCGCTGTGGTCCGCCCGGCCACGGACGCTCCGATCCGTCGGGCCGGGACACGGCGGAGCACGAGACGCGGGTACCGGAGGCGGCGAGACGTCTGCGCACCGCGCCCACGGACTGCACCACGCGCTGGAGGCACTCGCCATGACGTACATGGCGGCGGTGATGCTCGGCCCGGCCGGACAGCACGCGGGGCACGGCGGCGGCCCCCCGGGCGGGATACCGCTGGTGACCGGCGGGCTCCTGGCGTACTTCGCGCTGTTCGTGCTCCGCGCCGGCGCCCGGATACCGTCCGCGGCCGTGGCCGCGGGGTCCGCCGGCCCGGGCGTACCGGCCCCCGGCGCGTTCGCCCCCGGGGACAGGACCGCCGGACTGGCCGACGCCTGCCGGCTCACGCTGGCGCTCGGGTCCTTCACGATGCTGCTCACCCTCTGACAGAGTGAGGGATGCGTCACTCCCGGGCGGTCGGCACACGCCGGAGTGCTGCCCGGCCATAGGCTGTCGGCCATGTTGGTGCCGCTCGCGTTGCTGGTCCTCGGAGCGCTGGCCGCCGCTGCGGCCCCGCGCATCCTCACACGCTCCTCCTGGCCGGACCGGGAACCGGTACTCGCCCTGTGGGCCTGGCAGTGCGTGGTGGTGGGGGTGTTGCTCTCCTGCATCCTGGCCATGGCGCTGTCCGCCTCCGCCGCCTGGCAGGCCGTGCGCGACCACGTCTTCGCACCCGCGCCGAACGGCGTGCAGGAGGCGTACGGTCTGGGCGCGTACGACAGCTGGGCAGGCGCGGTCGCGGTCCTGCTGGCCTGCGGAGGCGCCTGGACGGGCGCGATGTTGTTGCGCGAGATTCGCGACGCGCGGCAGCGGTTGCGCAGGCGCCGCGGCGAGCTCCGGGTGCGCGCGCCCCGGCTTCCCGGTGAAGAGGTGCGGGCGGGCGGCCCGCTGGTGGTGCTGGAGAGTGACCGCGCCGATGCCTGGTGGCTGCCCGGAACGGTTCCGCGGCTGGTCATCACGACTGCCGCGCTGCAGCGGCTCGAGGAACGGCAACTGAACGCCGTCCTCGCACACGAGCTGGGACACGCGCGTGCACGTCACGACTGGCTGCTGCACTGCTCCGCCGCCCTGGCCGTCGGTTTTCCGCGGGTACCCGTCTTCGCCGCGTTCCGCGACCAGGTGCACCGCCTGGTCGAGCTGGCCGCCGACGACTGCGCCTCACGCCGCCACGGTCGGCTCACCACGGCGCTGGCCCTTGTCGGGCTCAACGAGGACCGGGGGGTCTTCGGCCCCTGTCCGGCGCACCGCGCCCTGGTGCCGGAGCGCGTGCACCGGCTCCTCGCCCCGGCGGCGCGACTGCCGGCTTCGCACCGGCTGCGCACCGGCGCGGTGGCGTCCCTGGTGCCGCTCGTCCCGCTTGCCGTGGCCTTCGTACCCGGTCTCAGCACTCTGGGCTGAGACCGGCCGGCCG
>KI547044.1:92709-97126 GCA_000497405.1 Streptomycetaceae bacterium MP113-05
GCCCCGTTGGTCCGGGCGGCCGGTTGGATGAGGATCGGCCCCATGTCCGCAGCTTCGCGTCTTCCGTCCCGTCCCCGCCCCGCTGGAACGCCGAGCCCCCAGGGTGGCGCGCCGTGGCTGTGGGCCTTCGCCTCCGGCGCGCTGGGTGTCCTGCTGATAGGGCTGGTCGCTGCGGGATGGCAGCCGTTGATCGACCTGGACGTCCGGGTCTCCCGCGGGCTGCACGCCGCCGCCCTCGACCACCCCGGCTGGACCAGGACCGCGCGGGTGTTCACCGACCGGGTCTGGGACACCGTCACCATGCGGTTCCTGGTCGCCGGGGTGTGCGTGCTGCTCTGGGAGCGCCGCGAAAGGGCGCTGGCGCTTCTCCTCGCCGGCGTCATGGTGGCCGGAGTGCTCGTGCAGCAGGGGCTGAAGGCCGTCCTCGGCCGTGAGCGGCCGGAATGGGAGGAGCCGGTGGACGCGGCACACTTCGCGTCGATGCCGTCCGGGCACGCCATGACCGCAGCTCTGGCGTGTGGCCTGCTCACCTGGCTGGCCTGGACACACCTGCACCACCCCGCCCTGAGGCGGGCCGTGACGGCGGTCGCGGCGGTCTCCGTGGCCGGCGTGTCGCTCACCCGCGTCTATCTGGGTGTGCACTGGCTGTCCGACGTGGTGGCGGGGGTAGCGCTCGGCGTGGCCATGACGGCTTCGGCAGCGGGGAGCTGGCAGGCGCTGCGCACTGCGGGGAAGATCGCGGCGTGATCGTTCGCGGAGTGCTCTTCGACTTCTCGGGGACCTTGTTGCGGGTCGAGCCCACGGCCCGCCGGCTCGCCGCCGACCTGGCCGAAGCGGGGGTACGCATGGGCCGGGCGGAGGCCGGGCACCTCGCGGACCGGCCGGAGCGGGCCGGCTGGAACGCCTGCGGCAGGAGCGCGACCGCAGCGCCGCCGGTCACCGGGCGGCGTTCACCGGTCTGGCACGGCAGGTGCCGCTGCCGCCGAGGAGTTCCACGACGCGTTGCAGGACCGGCACATGAGAGCGGAGGCGTGGGAACCGTATCCCGACGCCCACGGACCGGACGGGTTCGTACAGGCGTACGTGCTGTCGTACGAGCAGGCGGTACAGAAGCCCGAGTCCAGGATCTTCCGCATCGCCTGCGCGACACTGGGAGTGGAGCCGGAGGAGGTACTCATGGTCGGTGACGGCCACCGGGCCGACGGGGGCGCTGCCGCTGTGGGATGCGCGTGCCACCCCGTGGACCATCTGCCGGTCGAGCAGCGACCGCACGGTCCACGGCCGCTGCTCGACCTGCTGGGGCCCGCCTGAGGGGGTCGGCGGCCCCGTCCCCGCCAGGGGACGAGCGCCGATACCGGGACGATCCCCCGCGTCGCCCCGGTATCGGCCGAAGATCCGGGCCGTGCCCCCACCTACCGCGGGGCCGGTCCCGGAGTGCAGCTGAGTATATTGGCTCTGAGCCAGTCAACCCAGGAGTACAGGATGTCCCCTCGGAGCGCATCGGTCAATGAAGAGTTGCGCCGACGCTCGCGTGAGCGTCTGCTCCAGGCGACGGTGGACCTGGTGGGCGAACGCGGGTACGAGGCGACGACCCTCGGTGCCATCGCGGATCGCGCTGGCTCCGCCCGGGGCCTGATCTCCTACTACTTCTCCGGGAAACGGCAGCTCTTCCAGTCCGCGGTGCACCGCCTGATGCACCTGACGCTCGCCGAGGCCCTGGACCGCCGACCGCTTCCCGACGGGCCGGACGCGGGCCGCGAGGTGCTCGCCCGCGCGATCGACGCCGTCCTGGGCCTCGCCGGTGAGCGTCCGGTACTGATGCGCGCGCACATGGCCGGAATCCTGCAGCAGGAAGGGTTCGTCAAGTGCGACGAGCAGCGCCGGCTGGCGGCACTGCTCCGCACGACGATGGTCCGCTACGGGTCCGCCGACCCGGACACCGACTACCCCATGCTGCGGGCTCTCCTCATGGGCGCGGTGGTGGCGGTGCTGCTGCCGGGCGCCCCGATGGCGGCGTCCCGGCTGCGCGCCGAGCTCTTCGACCGATACGGGCTGGACTGGAAGCTCGGCGCTCCACCTACGGAGACGGCTCCGCCGGGAGGCGCGGCGCCCCTGATCCCGTCACGGGCCGCACTCACGCTCCCCGCCCAGAACTGACCGCCGGCCGGGTCCGGCCCACAGACTTGACCGCGTGCGGGAGAGCGATTGTCGGTGACCGGGTGCAGACTGCACCACAGACGTGCACGACGCGCGCACGGCCGCTCCCGTGCATTCGGCGCGGGGCGATGTCTCGAGGCGGTGGCATGGCATGACGGAAGTACTGCTCGCGGTGGTACCCGCAAGGGTCTGTTCCTGGCCCGCCGGGAGGCCGGGCAACGGGCCAGGAACGGATGGGAGTTCGACGGACCGCACTTCAACGCCCAGGCCGTCTACGCGGTCACGGTGGACACCCGCTCCGGTGGGACACCCCGGCTGCTGGTGGGCGGTGACAGCTCGCACTGGGGCCCGTCCGTGTTCCGGTCCGACGATCTCGGCGCCTCCTGGCAGGAGCCGGCGCGCCCGGCGGTGCGCTTCCCCGAGGGCACCGGAGCGTCCCTGGAGCGCGTGTGGCAGCTCCAGCCCGGCGGCCCGGAGGAGCCCGAGGTGATCTGGGCGGGCACCGAGCCGGGCGCGCTGTTCCGCTCGGAGGACGGCGGGCGCAGTTTCGCGCTGGTGCGGCCGCTGTGGGAGCACCCGACCCGCAAGGAGTGGGTGCCCGGCGGCGGCGGACTGGGGCTGCACACGGTCCTCGTCGACCCGCGCGACTCGCGGGCCCTCACGGTCGCGGTGTCCACCGGGGGCGCCTACCGCACGGGGGACGGCGGGCAGAGCTGGGCGCCGTGCAACCGGGGCGTCCAGGCAGCCTTTCTGCCCGAGTCTCAGCGTTTCCCCGAGTTCGGCCAGTGCGTGCACAAGGTCGCCCGGGACGCAGAGAATGCGGACCGGCTCTACCTGCAGAACCACTGGGGTGTCTACCGCAGCGACGACGGCGGCGGGAACTGGACGTCCATCGGCGACCGGCTCCCCTCGGACTTCGGCTTCCCGGTGGTGGCACACCCGCGCCGGGGCGGCACCGCGTACGTCTTCCCGCTGAACGCCGACTCCGACCGCGTACCCGCGGACCGGCGGTGCCGGGTGCACCGCACCCGGGACGCCGGAGCGACGTGGGAGGCGCCGGACGCCGGTCTCCCCGAGCAGGCACACTACGGCCCTGTGCTGCGCGACGCGATGTGCGCCGACGACGCCGACCCGGTCGGCATCGATTTCGGCAACCGCAACGGCGAGGTCTTCGCGAGCGCAGACGAGGGCGACAGTTGGCGGCAGCTCGCCCACCATCTCCCGGACGTCCTGTGCGTACGGGCGGCGGTGATCAGCTGAGACCGGCGCCCGTTCCGGCGGCCCCGGGCCGGCCGGCAGTCGAACGCCGTGCGCGGCAACGGAGTCGGGGAGGGTGCGGCGACCCGAGTAGAGTGCGCCCGTGGCTGCACGACCATTGCACGAGACAGTCGAACCAGGCTGGGCCGAGGCGCTCGAGCCGGTGGCCGATCGGATCGCCGCCATGGGCGATTTCCTACGGGCCGAGATCGCCGGCGGACGCACCTACCTCCCGGCCGGGAAGCACGTGCTGCGCGCTTTCCAGCAGCCATTCGACGAGGTCCGCGTCCTCGTGGTGGGTCAGGACCCGTACCCCACCCCGGGACACGCGGTCGGCCTGAGCTTCTCGGTCGCTCCCGAGGTCCGGCCGCTGCCGGGCAGTCTCAAGAACATCTTCCACGAGCTCGGCAGCGACCTCGGGCTCCCCCTCCCGTCGAACGGCGACCTCACCCCGTGGACCCGGCAGGGTGTGCTGCTGCTCAACAGGGCGCTCACCACCGCCCCGCACAAGACCGCCGCACATCGGGGCAAGGGCTGGGAGGAGGTCACCGAACAGGCCATCCGGGCGCTGGTGGAACGCGGCAGCCCGCTGGTGGCGGTGCTCTGGGGCCGTGACGCGCGCAATCTGCGACCGCTGCTGAACGGCGTCCCGGCCGTCGAGTCGGCGCACCCCTCCCCGATGTCGGCGGACCGGGGCTTCTTCGGCTCCCGCCCGTTCAGCCGCGTCAACGACCTGTTGAACCGGCAGAGCACACCTCCGGTGGACTGGCGCCTGCCGTGAACGGAACGGCCGGCGGCAGCGACGGCGGGTGGGTGCTGGGCGTCGACTCCGGCGGATCAGGCCTCCGGATCGCCCTGGCCCGCGCGGGAGCGGAGAGCGCCGCGGGCCTTCTGGGCACCACCCGCCTGGACTGCCCCGGACCCGTGCGCACCGGCCCCGGCGGGATCGACGCCTCCCACCTCGCCGCGCAGGTGGTTCCCGCCGCACGGGGCCTGCTGGCCA
>KI547044.1:97136-98689 GCA_000497405.1 Streptomycetaceae bacterium MP113-05
TGCGCGCGCACGACGGCCGCGAGGGTGGTTCCGCACCGCTGCTGCGCCGGGCACGCGAGATGTTCGGCCCCGCTGACGACCTGCCGGGTCTGCTCTACCCCCGCACCGACCGCCCCGCACTGCTCGCCTCGTTCGCGCCGCAGGTAGCCGCCTGCGCCACCGACTCGGCCTCCGCGCCCGCAGATCCGGCAGCCCTCACCGTGATCGTTTCGGCGGCGCGGGAGATCGCCCGCTCCGCAGCCGCCGTGTGCCCCGCCCCGGGCGGGACGGGCGACGACAGAGGGCTCAGTAGCGACGCGGCTCCCCGGGTGGCCCTGACCGGCGGTCTTCTCGGGATGGGCGAGGTGCTGCTCGAACCGCTGCGGCGGGAGCTGGCCGCGCGGCTGCCGCACGCCCGCCCGGTCACCGCGGCCGGAGACCCGCTCGACGGCGCGCTGCTGATGGCCGCCCGGGGCGCCGCAGGAGCACCGGGGCTTCCTCCTGATTCGCGCCTGCTCACGCTGCATACGGGGGCTTGACGGGTTCGCACAGTCGTACCCTTGCGACGCGCGGTGCGAAAGGGACATTCATCACTGTTCACCCCCGCTCGAACAGTAGGGTCCTTCAAGGCATTAACATGCGGGCGCATGAGCTCCCCCACTGGGCCGGACAACGGCCTGCCCGTACGAATGCCGCGACCTCGCCAGTCCGGCCGGCACCGCCGGCCGGAGCCCGTGGCCGCCCCGGAGAACGCGCCGGCATTGGTGCTGGCCGTACCCGGGGAGCCCACCTCCGCGACGCGTGGCCTCGCCGAGGAGATCCTGAGCATCGCCCGCTCCGAACTCCCCGGCCTGGACGCACGCATCGGATACGTGGAGGGCGACGGCGAGGAGTTCCCCGGCCTGACCGAGGTGCTGGCGCGGGCCGCCGGCGACCGTGCGACCGGTTCCGTATTCGGCCCGGACCCGACGGGCGGCGGTGACCCGCAGGTCTCGGACGCCTTGCCCGCCGTCGTCGTGCCGCTGCTGGCCGGCCCGGACGCCGCCCACATGCGGCAGATACGGCAGAAGGTACTGAACAGCGGCTCCGGCGCGGAGCTCACCGACGTCCTCGGCCCGCACCCGCTGCTGGCCGAGGCGGTGCACGTGAAGCTCTCCGAGTCCGGACTGGCCCGCGCAGACCGCGCCCGGCTGTTCACCGTGGCGACCGCCGCGGACGGCATCATCATCGCCAGCCTCGGCGGCGAGGACGCGGTCCAGGCCGCAGGGATCACCGGCATGCTGCTGGCGGCACGTCTCGCCGTGCCGGTGCTGGCCGCCGGGCTGGACGAGGAGGGCGCTGTCGCGCGGGCCGCGCAGCAACTGCGCGACAGCGGCTCCCAGCACCTCGCCGTCGCGCCGTGCCTGATCGGCCCGGAGATCCCGGCCGGCCTCCTCGAGGCCGCCACCGACGAGGCCGGATGCTCGGCCGCCGAGCCGCTGGGCCCCTATCCGGCTCTGGGCAAACTGGTCGCCGCCACCTACGGCGCGAAGCTGGGACTCCCGCAGCAGCCGGCCCCGGGCACACCGGTCCGA
>KI547044.1:98699-100080 GCA_000497405.1 Streptomycetaceae bacterium MP113-05
TGCGAGCCACCGCCCGGCAGAGCCCGTCCCGGTGACCGGACCGCGCAGGCCCCGGCTCCTGGCGGAGTGCGCGGGGGCGAAGGCTCAGGAGCCGAAGGCGACGCAGGAGGCGCCGGGGACCTCGAGGGCGCCTGCGGGGTAGGGCAGGCCCGTGTGCGGATCGATGTCGAACCAGGTGACGTCGCCGGAACGCTCGTTCGCCGCATAGAGCCACCGCCCGGTGGGGTGCAGCGCCAGATCGCGCGGCCAACGGCCCCCGCACGGCATCGTGGCGACGAGCTTCGCGGCGTCCCCGGCCTCGTCCAGCTCGAGGACGGCGATACTGTCGGCACCGCGGACCGCGACCCATGCGAGACGCCCGTCCGGGCGGAGCACCACCTCCGAGGGGAACGCCTCCTTCTCCGTCTCCGGGGGCACGACCCGCGTCTCCCCGAGCGGCTCGAGACGGCCGCTGTCCACGTCCCAGGAGCAGGCCGTGAGCGTGGGCTCGAGTTCACCGACGACGTACACCCGGGTGCCGTCGGCGCGGAACACCAGATGACGCGGGCCGCTCCCGGGGTGCAGCGGTACCTGGTGGAGCGGGCGCAGGTCGTCGCCGTCGAGGGCGGAGACCCACACCGAGTCCGTGCCCAGATCCACCGCGAGCAGGTACCGGCCGGACGGGTCGACGACCACTTGGTGGACGTGCGGACCCTCCTGCCGGCCGGCTACGGGGCCGTCGCCGGTGTGCCGGTGTACCTTCGCGGGCCCGGCCGGAGGCCCGTCCGGCCCGAGAGGCAGGACGCTGACGCTGCCGGAGCCGTAGTTGGCGGTGCACAGCAGTCCGCCGGCCCGCGCGAGGTGCGTGGGGCCCGCTCCGCCGACCGGTACCGGCGCGCCGAGCGGAGCAGGCCGGTCGGGGTCGGCGAGGGAGAGGGTGGCAACCGCTCCGTCGTCCTGCTCGCACACACTGTTGAGCACGCCGTCACCGACGATCAGGTAGGACGGGTCGGGGACCGCGTCGCCGGTGTGGTGCAGGGCGTGCAGGGAGCCGTCGTCCGGGTCGACGCGGGCGGTGGTGATGCCGCGCCCGCCCTCGGAGGTGAACGAACCGATGTAGGCCCGTCCGTGGGGCGGGCTCCCCGTGCCGTGCTGCCTGTCCCTGGTCTGCTCGGTCGTCACGGATGTACCTTCCGCCGCGGGCTGCCGGTCGCCGTTCGCGACGGTAGCAGCCGCGCCCGGACCGACCGCCGCGGCCCGTGTCGGGGCGCGCGGTCAGGCGGCGGTGGTAAGCGGTGCCCGGGGCTGTGCGTGCACGGGGACGGCGAGCTCCACGAGCGCCGTCTCCAGCCCGTGCAGGTGGCCGAGGGCCCTGTCCGCGCCGGGGTGGCGGCACGGGACG
>KI547044.1:100201-102261 GCA_000497405.1 Streptomycetaceae bacterium MP113-05
CCACCTCGGCCAGTGCGTGCGCCTGCCGGGCGCAGTCGTCGAGCAGCGCGAGGACCTCGCGGGCGCGGGCCCGGCGGGCCCGCAGCGGACTCAGCGGGTGGACCAACGGCGCGAGGGAGACGCGCACCCGGGCGAGGAGCAGTTCGAGTTCGGCGATGCGCCGTACCGGGTCGGCATCCACGTCCCCGGCGAGCCGCAGCGCCGAATCGCGGGCGCAGGCGTGCACGCACTGCACCGCGCGCTGGATCCAGTCGTGCGTGGCGGAGTGGGTGGTGACCGGCAGCACCAGGGCGACGGCGAGTGCCGCGCCGACCGCCCCCACCGCGGTCTCGGCCAGCCGCAGCTGAAGCAGACCGGGATGGAGGGCGCCGAGCATGCCGTAGAGCAGGCCGACCAGGACGGTCACGAAGAACATCATCCAGCTGTAGGAGACCGCCGCCGTGTAGAAGATGCCGAACACGCAGGCGGCGAGCAGCACCCCGGTGGGCAGCGGGGCGCCGTCGACGGGGATGGCGACGGCGAACCCCGCGACGATGCCAAGGAGGGTACCGAGCACGCGACGGAAGCCGCGCACCAGGGTCTCACCGCGGGAGGCGGTGTTGACGAAGATCCACCAGGCGGCGCCGACCGCCCAGTACCAGCGCTCGGAGGAGAGCAGCGGTCCGACGGCGAGTGCGAACGCGCACGCTGCGGCGGCCTGGACGGCGAGGCGGGTGGTGGGCCGGGCGAGCCCGCGGCCGCCGGGCGGTGCCGGTGCGTCGGAGGGCGGAGTGCGGCGCTCGTAGCACCACAGCCCGAAACGCACCAGGCAGACCGCCAGCAGTGCGAGGAGCATGGCGGCGTGCAGGCGCCAGGAACCGGCCGTGGTGGTGGTGAGGAACTGGGCCGCGAAGCACATCATGAACGCGAAGACGCCGAGCGCGTGCCCGCGTGGCCCCCAGCGCCGCGCGTACGCCCCGGCGAAGGCGACGACGAGGAAGACTGCGCCGCGCAGCAGCGTGCTGTCCTGCACGGCGAGTGCGAGCGTCAGCACCGGGACGCCGACCGTGGGCAGCAGCGCGACGGTGATCGCCTGGCGTCGCACGGTGGCGTCGGTCACGGTGAACAGGGCGAGCAGCGCGGCGAGGCCACCGATGACGCACGCCTCCAGCCGCAGGCCGGTGGCGGCGGGGGCGGCGACGGCGAGGCCCACCCCGAGCACCGCGCGCGAGGCGGCGCGCAGCCGCATCCGCCCGGGGTCGGGAGCCACCAGGTGCCGGTGGTACGGCCCGGAGGTGTGTCGTCGCGCCGGTTCGGGGGCCCGGTCGCCGCTCTGCTGCGCCACCGTCACGTCGTTCTTCGCCACGCCCGTCCGGGTCCTCCCTCCGGGCCCAGCTCTGACCCGCCACGTCCGCATACTGATACGTCCGAAGGAAAGCATCCTCTGCCTCGGTCAAACAAATTCTGGAACGCGCTGGTGACGGACCTCACCGGGAAGCGCCTCCGTGACAGCGCGCCACCTGCGCGGCGGCACCTCTCGCGACGCCCTGCGTCAGGAGGTGTGGCGATCCAGCGGGCGATAGACGGTGAGCGCCTCGTGCTGCTTGTCGATCAGCAGTTCGCGCGGCGCCTCAGCCACTTCGCCGTCGAAGGCGAGGTGGGTGCCCTCCGGTATGTCGCTGATCCGCAGCCTGCGGAGACGGGCGGTGCTGTGTACCGGGGAACGGCCGACGACGCTGGTGACCGCGGCGGCGAAGAGGCGGCTGCGGGACCACCGGCCGCCGGGCACCACGCGGACGTCGAGCATGCCGTCCGCGAGGTCGTGTCGTCGCACCGGGGCGAGGCCCAGCCCGCGGTAGGAGCAGTTGCCCACGAAGAGCTGCCACATGGGCCGTTGCCGCCCGCCCAGCCCGGCCTGCACCGGCCCGGCGGTGTGCAGCACGCGCACCGCGGCCAGGACGCCGGCCGGCCAGGCGCCGATGCGCGGCGCCCAGCGTTCCCGCATCCGGACCAGTTCGGGGTACGAGCCGAGACTGAAGGTGTTGAGGAAGTAGCCGGGCTCGCGCCCGGAACGTCCCGGG
>KI547044.1:102379-103237 GCA_000497405.1 Streptomycetaceae bacterium MP113-05
CGTGAAGCGCGCCAGGTCGACGGCGACGGCGTCACCGGCTCTCACTGCGCGGCAGGCGTCCTCGAACGTCTCGATGCCGAGGTCGTAGGCGAAGTGGTTGCGGGTTCCGCCGGGCATCACCGCGAGCGGCAGGCCGTGGCGGACCGCGGCACGGGCGGCGCAGTTGATGGTGCCGTCGCCGCCGAGGACCCCGAGCGCACCACCGGTGGCGGCGATGCGGGAGGCGGCGTCCTCGAACGCCGCGGCGACGTCGTCCGAGCGCGGGTCGCACAGCAGGATCTCGGCGTCCGGCAGCAACGCGCGCACGGCCGACAGGCCGGCGGGCTCCTCGACCGGTGCCCCCTCCTCGCCGTCCGCGGGTCCCGCGGTGCGCTGGCCGGAGGAGGCGTTGGCCACGAGTACCAGCCCCTTGCCGCCCCGCAGCGCGGGGGCGTCGGCCAGCGGGCGTGCGGGAGCGGGGAGCTGCGACCGGGTGGGGGCGAGTCCGCGGACCGTGAAGGCCGCGCCGACGCCGATCGCGGCGCCGGCGAGGACGTCGCTCGGGTAGTGCACACCGGTGTAGACGCGGGAGAAGGCGACAGCCGCGGCCAGCGGTGCGACGGCAACTCCCCACCGGGGGGACTCCAGCGCGAGGCCGGTGGCGAAAGCCGCCGCAGAGGCGGCGTGGCCGGAGGGGAAGGAGGTGGTGATGGGCTGTGTGTGCAACTGCCGCACGACCGGCACGTTGTCGAGAATCGGGCGCGCACGGCGGACCGCGCGCTTGCCGAGGGTGTTCACTGTGGCGGAGGCGACGGCGAGCGAGGCGGCGCCTCGCAGAGCGGCGCGGCGCGAGGACGGGCGCCGGGTGGCGGCCACGCC
>KI547044.1:103247-105915 GCA_000497405.1 Streptomycetaceae bacterium MP113-05
CCGGGCCAGTGCCGGTCGGCGACCTGCTGGAACAGGCCGTGGTCCCAGGCGCTGACACGGTGCGCGTGCAGCACCCAACGCGCCGCCCGGGCAGCGTTGCCGGCGTCACGGAAGCGGGCCGGGAAGGCCGCTCGACTCATCTCTCTCCTCGCAGACCGATCTCGGCACGGCCTGGCCGACCGTACCTCTGCGCGCTGAATGTACCGTCAGGGACCGCCTGCCGTGCCGGTGGCGCCCACCGCGAGACCGGCGCGGGGCGGCGCGTTCCCGGTGGTGTCCTCATCCGAGGAAGCTCAACCGGACCCGGCGGTCGGGGTTGTCGCGGTTGGTGTCGACGAGGCAGACGGACTGCCAGGTCCCGAGCGCGAGACGGCCGTCGATGACGGGGAGGGTGGCGTGCGGCGCCACCAGGGCGGGAAGAACGTGGTCGCGGCCGTGGCCGGGGCTGCCGTGCCGGTGCCGCCAGCGATCGTCGGCGGGAAGCAGGTCACGCAGAACGGTGAGCAGGTCGCCGTCGCTGCCGGCACCGGTCTCGAGCACGGCGACTCCGGCCGTCGCGTGCGGGACGAAGACGTTGAGCAGCCCGTCCCGGCCCCGGGCGGCACGTTCGAGGAACGACTCGCATTCCGGGGTCAGGTCGGTGACGGATTCCCCCGACCCGGTGGTGATCTCGAGGACGTGGGTACGGAAACGTTCGTCGGCCATGCGGTCATCCTCTCTCGACGTGCCCGCCGGACACGTCGGCGGGCGACCCGGAGCGGGCCGAGCGGGCTGGGCCGGCCGTAGACCGTGAATGCGCATCCCCCTCCCGTGCTCACAGAAGGGGTGGCACCGCCGCGTGCGGCTCCCGGCGGAAACGGCGTCAGAGTTGTAGACCACTGGCGTACTGCGTGGACCCTTGTCCCGGCTGACCCGCATGGATAGCTTCCGGCCATGCCTACCCGCCGTTCCCTCCTCGCCGGTGGCACAGCCGCCGCGCTCACTGCTCCCCTGACCGTCTCTGCGGCGTCCCCCGCAGCCGCAGAAGGCCGCAGCCGGCATCGCCGGCTCACCACCGGCGCGGATGTCGCCGCAGCTCGACGCTGGTCCATCCTCCGGGGCCGCAAGGTCGGCGTCATCAGCAATCCCACCGGGGTGCTGAGCGACGCCAGTCACATCGTCGACTCCATGGCCGCGCGCGACGAACTGGACATCGTCGGCGTGTTCGGACCGGAGCACGGCTTCCGCGGCAGCGCGCAGGCCGGCGAGTCCGAGGACACCTTCACCGACCCGCGCACCGGCCTGACGGTGTACGACGCGTACGGCGCCGACACGGCGAAGATGCGCGAACTGTTCACCACCTCCGGCGCCGACACCGTGGTCTTCGACATCCAGGACGTCGGCGTCCGCTTCTACACCTACGTCTGGACCATGTACCGGGCGATGGCGGCGGCCCGCGACATCGGGGCCCGCTTCGTCGTGCTGGACCGGCCCAACCCGATCGGCCGCTGGGCGGACGGGCCCCTGATGACCCCGGACTACACCTCCGGCGTCGGGCTGAAGGAGATCATCCAGCAGCACGGCATGACGGTGGGTGAACTGGCCCGCTACTTCAACGGCGAGCTACTCCCGCACGAGGGCGACGGCGGCCGGGTCGAGCTGGAGGTGGTGGAGTGCCGCGGGTGGGACCCGTACTCCACAGCGGCGGACAGCCCGCTGCCGTTCGTGCCGCCGTCCCCCAACATGCCCACCGCCGACACGGCGGCCGTCTACGCGGGCACCGGCTTTTTCGAGGGCACCAACATCTCCGAAGGCCGCGGCCTCACTCGCCCGTTCGAGATGGTCGGCGCGCCGTACCTGGACTACCGCTGGAGCGACCGGCTCAACGCACTGGACCTGCCCGGCGTGCGGTTCCGCGAGGCGTACTTCGTACCCACCTTCAGCAAGCACGAGGGAAAGACCTGCGCCGGGGTGCAGGTGTTCGTGAGCGACCCGAAGAGGTTCCGGCCCCTCCCGACGGCAGTCGCCATGCTGGTTGAGGCGCACCGCTACCCGGACTTCGCCTGGCGCGAGGACTCCTGGGACCCGGAGCGGCCGTTCTGGATCGACAAGCTCTCCGGTTCGCCGCGTCTGCGCGAGATGATCGACGCCGGGGCGGACGCCGACGAGTGCGTCGACGCCTGGCGCGGCGAGGTACACGACTTCGAACGCGCCCGCCGCCGGTACCTGCTCTACCGCTGAGCCGCGCGCCGGTCCGGCCCGACGGACCGATGCGCCGCTGCACGGCGGGAGTTGAGTATCCGTACTCAAGCCCTCCCACCGGGTGGCGGCGCACGATGTCGGACATGACGACACAGATCCAGCGGCCCATGACCGCGGCGTTCTACGCGCAGGCCGCCTTCTCCTTCGCCCTGGCGCTGGTCAGCGTCACCGTCGGCATCGCCTGGCTGCCGATGGACGCCTGGCAGCGCTCCTTCCTCGCTCTCGGCCTGGTGTTCCTGGTCAGCTCCACCTTCACGCTCGCCAAGTGCGTGCGTGACAGACAGGAACTTCAGGAGGTCACCCACCGGGTCGACCAAGCCCGTATCGACAAGATCATCTCCGAACACGACCCCTTCGACCTCAAGCAGCCCTGACGCCCTGGCGTCTCGATCGCCCGTCGAGGCACTGCCGCGGCGGCCGCTCCCCC
>KI547044.1:105925-120218 GCA_000497405.1 Streptomycetaceae bacterium MP113-05
CGCTCCCCCCGGAGCCGGCCGGGCGTACCTCCGGCAGGACGTTCGGCGCGGTCGCCCAAGACCGCCGGCACGGACCGGGGCCCGGACTGCTTGCCCGCGCCCACGGGGCAGCGATCGCGGTCGGCGCCGGAGCCGCGTGCACCGGGACGATCGCCGGGCTCGACGCCGGTGGAGGTGTAGGACCGGAGGAGGTGCAGGGGCGGCATCGAGCGTAGGACCCGGGCCGGCCGAGCCCCGTCGGCAGACCCTGTCGCAGGCTGGGGCACCCGGCTTAGCGTCGCCGCATGGTGAACGAGAGCGGAGTGCTGGACGAGGCGCTGGAGCGGCTGCACGCCACCGGTCCGGAGTTCCAGGGGTGGCTGTCCAACCATGCGCCGATGGTCGTCGAGACCTTGGTGCGCCACGGTCATGCGGAGTCGGTGCACCGCTGGCTCGAGCGCTACCGTGACAGGCTCGACGAGGCACCACGGCCGTACGAGCGGGTGACCGTGACGGGGTGGCGGGGGGCACTCGGTGATCACCGGCGCCTTGCGGACTGGACGGACTTCTTCCGGCGGGAGACCGCCGAGCGGCCGTGGCGGGAGGTGCTGGCCGTGTGGTGGCCCAGGCTGCTGCCCGGAATCAGCGGGGCGGCGACGCACCCGGTGATCAGAGTCGGCCACGTCGCGCGCACCCTGCTGGACGACGGTGAGACCACCCCGCGCCGGACCGAACTCGCCCACGCGCTGGGCTACTGGGCGGCCCGCCACGCGACCCTGCCGGAAGACCTGCGATGCACCCCTGCGCCGGCCCGCGCACCGGGCGCGCTGGACAGGGTGCGGGCTGTGGAGCAGGACGGTGGTATCCGCGACCGGCTGGCCCGCATCACGGAACTGCCCGGCTGGCCGGACGGGCCGTCAGCGGGGCCGGGAGCGGCTCGGGAGCGGCTCACCGAACTGGTGCGCGCCACGACCCACCGGTACGCCACGCACGCCCACGGATCCCCGGTCATGCTGGTGCATGCGGCCACGGCTCCCAACGCCGTGCTGCGAACCCTGCCGGCGCTGCCACGGGACCTGTGGGAGCCGAGTCTGCGGGCGGCATGGGCGGCTGCCGCGGCGGTTACAGCAGCCTACGCTCCGACCCGCCCGGGGCCGGCTCACGGCACGGACTGCACCTCCGCCGAGGAGGTGTTCGCACGCGCGGCGGCGCACGGCGACGCGCACACCGTGAAGTTCGCCGACACCGCACTCGACGTGGGCGATGCCCGCGCCCTGCGAGCGGCAGTGCGTTCGGTGGAGCTGATCGAGCCTCCGGACTGACCGTAGGCCGCGTTCAGAGCAGGCCGCCGTAGGCCTTCTCCGCCGACGCGTCGAAGACCACGAAGCGGATCTCGTCGAACGCGTCAGGCTCCGCTTCGGCCCTTTCCCGGACGGCATCGACCGCGAGGCGGGCAGCGTCACCCGGCGGCCACCGGTAGACGCCGGTGGAGACGGCCGGGAAGGCGACCGTCCGGGAACCCAGCTCACGCGCCAGGCGGAGCGACTCCCGGTAGCAGGACGCCAGCAGGTCCGAGCGGTCCTCGCCGGTGCTGAACACCGGGCCGACGGTGTGGACCACCCAGCGGGCCGGGAGACGGCCCGCGGTCGTGGCCACCGCCCGCCCGGTGGGCAGTCCGCCGCCGTAGCGCGAGGCCCGCAGATCCCGGCACTCCGCGAGGATCTCCGGGCCGCCCGCGCGGTGGATGGCACCGTCGACCCCACCACCGCCCAGGAGCGAGCAGTTCGCCGCGTTGACCACGGCGTCCACCCCCTGTTCGGTGATGTCGCCCCGTACCAGCGTGAGTGCGGTCATGTGTTCCATGGTGCCATCCGGGAAGGGGCTCGGGCGGAGTGTGCGGTGTTGTGCCGGTGCATCGGCGCGGGTGATCATCTGTGCATGACACGTTCCCACCTCGTCCGCATGATCGAGGTTCAGGCCGCGGCTTGCGGTGAACTCGGGTCGCCGCTGTACGAGAGTCTGCTGACACGGGTCGCCCGGGACGTCCGGGACGGCGGGGTGTGCGCCGGCGCGCTCGCCGGGTACGAGGACGCACCGGGCCCGGACGCGGTCGCCCTCCGGTTGCTGGGCGGCGTGCACGCCCTGGTGCTCACCGGGCGTGCACCCCGGCTCGCGCAGCACTATCCCAGTGCGGGAGGCGACTTCTCCCCGGAGCGGGCAGACGAACTGTGGGCGGCGTTCTGCGGTGCGGTGTCGGACGGCATGGGCGAGGTCCGGGACTGGATGACCCGGCCGCCGCAGACCAACGAGGTCGGCCGGTCCACCCTGCTGCTCGCCGGCGCGCTGCACGCCGCCGCCCGCAGACGGATGCCGGTGCGACTCTTCGAACTCGGCTCCAGCGCCGGGCTCAACCTGCTCGCCGACCGCTTCCGGCTGACGGCGCCCGGTTTCGCCTGGGGGCCGCAGGACTCGCCCGTCGCGCTGCGGGACTGCTGGGAGCGGCCGGTGCCGGACTGGCTGATCTCGGCCGCGGCCCGCACGCCCGCACTGCAGGTCGTGGAGCGGCGCGGCTGCGACCCCGATCCCGTCGACCCCGGGACGTCCGAGGGCGCGCTGCTCCTGCGGGCCTACCTCTGGCCCGACCAGCGGGAGCGGACCGCCCGGCTGGCCGGCGCACTGCGGCTGGCGTCCGAGATTCCCACGCAGGTGGCGAGAGCGGACGCGGACACCTTCCTGGCGGACGTACGGCTGCAACCCGGCACACTGACGGTGGTGTGGCACTCGGTGATGCAGCAGTACGTGGCGGAGGACGCCTGGGCGCGTGTCGAACGGGAACTGGACCGGCTGGGCGCGGAGAGCGGCGCCGACGTCGGCTTCGCGCACGTCGCGTTCGAACCCCGCCGGGTGGGCGACCTGCACCGTTTCCGCCTCTCCGTGCGGGTGGACGGCGGAGCCGAGGAGGTACTGGCAGAGGCCCACCCGCACGGGCTGCCGGCCCGCGCACTCACCCCGTGAGGGGCGGAATGCGAGGGTTGGGGCGGATCGGTACGCTGCGTGCATGCCCGCTCGCTTCAAGGCCGTCACCCTGGACGCGCTGGATCACCAGGCGCTCGCCGACTGGTGGTGCCGTGCGCTGGGCTACCTGCGCCGCGAGTCACCCGCCGGCCGGGAGGGCCGCCCGGTCGAGTGGCCGGTACCGCTGTACGACCCGACCGGGCACGGCCCGGTGCTGTGGATCAATCCGGTGCCGGAACGGAAGTCGGTGAAGAACCGCATGCACATCGATGTCTACGGCAACACCGACGAACTGGTCGCGGTGGGCGCCCGGCTGATCCGGCGGCGCGGCGGCGGCCTGGAGTGGGACGTGCTGGCGGACCCGGAGGGCAACGAGTTCTGCGTGTTCCCGCCCAAACGCCGTCCGACCGGCTGACGTGCGGGCGGCCGGCCCGGCGCGCGGTCAGCCGAGTGCCGCGTCCGTGGAGGCCCCAAGCCCCTCGACGGCGGCACCCTCGTCGCGCCGCACCAACTCCGCGTACCGCCCGTCGAGCGCGAGGAGTTCGTCGTGCGTGCCGCGTTCCGCGATGCGCCCGCCGTCCAGGACCACGATCTGGTCCGCCCACCGCACAGTGGACAGCCGGTGCGCGATGGTGACCGTGGTGCGGCCGGCGGAGAGCGCGTCGATCGCGCGCTGCACTGCTCGTTCGGTCCGGGTGTCCAAGGCGCTGGTGGCCTCGTCGAGCAGCAGTACCGGTGGGTCGCGCAGGATGGTGCGGGCGAGGGCGAGCCGCTGCTTCTCCCCTCCGGAAAACCGGTGGCCGCGCTCGCCGACGACGGTGTCGTAGCCGTCCGGCAGAGCGGCGATGTGGTCGTGGATCTGCGCAGCCCGGGCCGCGGCAGCCAGCTCCTCGTCGGTGGCGCCGGGGCGGGCGAAGCGCAGGTTCTCGGCGACGGACGCATGGAAGAGGTAGGTCTCCTGCGAGACGACGCCGACCGCGCGGGCCAGGGTGTCGAAGTCCAGTTCACGTACGTCGACGCCGTCCAGGGTGACGTTTCCGTGCGTGACGTCGTACAGGCGCGGCAGCAGGTAGCCGAGGGTGGTCTTGCCGGATCCCGTGGGCCCGACGACTGCGAGGCTGCTCCCGGCCGGAACCGTCAGGTCGATGTCGCGCAGAGTCGGTGGCGCGCCGACGGTGTAGGCGAAGGAGACGGCCTCGATCCGGAGCTCGCCGCGTGGCGCGTGCAGCCGTACCGGCTGTGCGGGCTCGGTGATGTCCACCTTCAGGTCGAGGTACTCGAAGATGCGGTGGAAGAGCGCCAGCGAGGTCTGCATGTCGACGCCGGTCGAGAGCAGTGCGACGGCGGGACGCAGCAGGCCCTGCTGCAGGGTGACGAAGGCGACCAGCGTGCCCAGGGAGAGGGTCGGGCCCCCGCCGTGGAGCAGCAGGCCAGCGGTCCAGTAGAGCAGGGCGGGGAGCGCCGCCATCACGATGCCGATGGTGGACATCCGCCACCGCCCGGCCATGCTGGAGCGGATCTCCAGGTGGGCGAGGTGCTCGGACTCGCGGGAGAAGCCCTCCGTCAGCGAGTCGGTGCGGCCCATGGTCCGGCCCAGCAGGATGCCGCTGACCGACAGCGACTCGGTGACCAGGGCTGCCATGGACGCCATCTGCTTCTGCCGCCGGGCGGTGTGCACCTTGCGTTCCCGGCCGACGCGACGGCTGATCCACACGAAGAACGGCAGCAGGAGCAGCGAGACGACCGTGAGCCGCCAGTCCAGGGCGAGCATGGCGCAGACGGTCGCCAGGACGCTGGTGAGGTTGGAGACCAGCGAGGTGGCGGTGGAGGTGACGGTGGCCTGCATGCCGCCGATGTCGTTGGCGATGCGGGACTGCACCTCGCCGGTACGGGTGCGGGTGAAGAACGCCAGCGGCATGCGCTGGAGCCTGCCGTAGACGCCGGTACGCAGGTCGTGCATGACGCGCTGGCCCACGGTGGTGGAGATCAGAGTCTGCAGGACGCCGAAGACGCTGGTGGTGACGGCGATGAGGATCATTCCCAGAACCAGCAGGGTCAGCAGGCCGGTGCGGCGTTCGGGGATCGCGACGTCCAGGATCTCCCGCAGGAGGAACGGCGAGGCGACCGAGACCAGAGAGGAAGCTCCGACCAGCAGTCCGACGAGCGCCAGGCGCCCCCGGTAGGGGTGGAACAGGTGCAGGATGCGGCGGATCTGCGCGGGCTCCTCGCGCGCCACCCTCAGGTCCTCGGGCGACGGGTTCCACTGGGGTGCTTCGCGGGGCAACGGGCTCCTCGGCTTGTCGGGGGAGGTGGTACCGGCCGAGAATACGGCGCGGCACGTGCTCCGCACCCTGCGGGACGGTCAGCCGCGGAGTGTGGCCCGGTCGCCCATCACGATCACCGGCCCTCGGTCCGTGTCCAGGGTGCGCAGCAGGTGTTCCATCGCCTTCCGCGGGACGCTCACACAGCCGGACGTACCGCTTCCGTGGTCCAGGTGCAGCCAGATGAAGCCGCCCTTGTCCTGCCCGCGGGGGCGGGTCGGGTCGAGCGGACTGGTCCCGGGGGAACGGTTGTAGTCGACGGCGATCACGTGGTCGAAGTCGTGCTCGGTACGGTCGGCCCAGTAGGCGGGCGGAGTGAACGCCGAGGACTGCAGGTAGGGCAGGTCCGTGCCGGACGGTGCAGGGCTCACGCCGCCCGCGTCGGTGAGCGTGAACACCCCGGCGGGACTGCGCTTGTCCCCCTGATGGTGATCGGTGGTCCAGCCGCGCTTCCCGTTGTGGCCCTGCCAGCGCTCGTCCAGGGACCAGGTGTGGTGACTGCCGGAACCGTCCTGGCGGGTCCACAGCTCGACCCGGGATCGTGCGGAGTCGCGTCCCTCGCCGTACACGACGACGATCTGACCGGTGCGCTGCGGTATCTGCGAGCGGTGACGCACGCCGATACCCGGCGGATGCCGCAGACCGGCGGTGGGTGAGGCGTCAGGTGCGGTGCGGCTCTGCGGCCGCGCCGTCGGTGCGCTTTCCGCGTCTCCTCCCCCGGCACGACCACCTGCACCGCACCCGGCCAGCAGCAACGCCAGGGCGGTCGCGGAGGCCGTCCCGGCCGAGCGGAGGGCACCGGGGTGCCTGCTGCCGGGCGTGCTGATCCCACGTGGTGTCCGCATGCGCCCCATGGTCGCACCACCGTGCACCCATGCGCGCGGGAAAACCCGTTGCGCCGGCCCGGCCGTTTGGCGAGGCTTGCATGTCTCCCCTTCCTCGTCCACCCCACACGAGTTCTCTGCCCGCACGAGCGCCTTGGGACGTCATGCAGATCCGCGACCTTCCGTTCCACGACCCCGGTGTTCCCGACGTACGGTCCGGGCCGCGGCTGCTGCTCTGGCTGGGCGGCCGCCAACTCGGCGGGCAGGCGAAGTCGCTGGCCTGGGGTCTGCTGCACATGGCGTGCATCGCCGGCTTCCCCGTCGTGGTGGGCCTGGCCGTGCAGGCGGTGGTGGACGACTCGGGCACGGATCTGGCAGTCGCCGGCGGCCTGATGGCCGTGCTGGGAGCCGGTGTGACGTTGGGCGACACGATGCTGCATCGGACGGCGGTCACCAACTGGGTCACCGCGGCGGCGCGGGTGCAGCAACTGCTGGCCCGGCGTACGGCCGAGCTGGGTGCCGCGCTGACCCGCCGGGTCGCCGCGGGCGAGGTGGTCGCGGTGTCTACCGGCGACATCGAGAAGATCGGCTGGTGCGTGGAGTCCGCGTCCCGGTTCAGCGCGGCGCTGCTCACGACGGTCGCCGTATGCGTCGGCCTGGTGGTGTACGAGCCGGAACTCGGCCTGCTGGTGGCGGGCGGGGTGTGCGTTCTGGCGATGGCCGTGCTGCCGCTGTTGCCCCACGCCACCCGGTGCGCCGACCTGCAACGCGAGAAGGCGGGCCGGGCCACGGAGCTGGCCGCGGACACCGTCGCGGGACTGCGCGTGCTGCGCGGCATCGGTGGCGAGGACCTCTTTCTCAGCCGGTACCGCACCGCCTCCCAGGAGGTGCGGCGAGCGGCGGTGCGCACCTCCAGGATGTGGGCGCTGATCGAGGCGGTGCAGGTGGCGCTGCCGGGCTTGCTGCTGATCGCGGTGGTGTGGCGCGGCGCGGGGATGGTCGCAGACGGGCGCCTGGCCGTCGGCGAGCTG
Organism: Streptomycetaceae bacterium MP113-05; assembly: GCA_000497405.1. Classification (GTDB taxonomy): domain Bacteria; phylum Actinomycetota; class Actinomycetes; order Streptomycetales; family Streptomycetaceae; genus Streptomyces. Next base: position 113,096 of record KI547044.1, read on the forward strand.
GTCGCCGTCTACGGGGCCGTGACGTTCCTCCTCTTCCCGCTGCGGCTGTTCCAGGAGTTCGCCATGGCGTACTCCTTCTCGCGTCCGTCCGCGCGGCGAACGGCGCGGGTGCTGGGGCTGCGCCGCGCGGGTGGCACCGGCGGCCGGACCGGCGACGTCCGGCCGCAGAGCGAGCCGGAGGAGCCCGCCGCGACAGGTGCGGCCGGCGGACCCGAGCCGTCGGGTGACCTGTACGACCCGGTGAGCGGTGTGCTGGCGAGGCACGGGGAGCTGACCGCGCTGGTATGTGGCGATCCGGACGCGGCCGGCGTCCTCGCCGATCGACTCGGCGGCCACGCCCACCAGGACCCCTCCGGTGGCGGCGACGGCGCGCAGGCACGCTCGGTGCTGCTGGGCGGTGTGCCGCTGGACGGACTGCCGCTGGCCGCGGCCCGTCGGGCGGCGCTGGTGCAGGACAAGGACCCGGTGCTGCTCTCCGGGACGCTGCGCGAGCTACTGGACGTGCCGGCCTCCGGGAGGGTGCCGCCCGCGGAGGCGCTTGCGGCGGCGCAGTGCGCGGACGTCCTGACCGCGCTGGCGCAGGGCTCGGGCAGTGCCACCGCCGACCCTCTGAGGGCGCGGATCACCGAACGCGGCCGGTCCCTCTCCGGCGGCCAGCGGCAGCGGCTGGCGCTCGCCCGCTCCCTGGCCACCGACCCCGAGGTGCTGATCCTCGACGAGCCGACCAGCGCCGTCGATTCGCACACCGAAGCGCGGATCGCCGACGCGGTACGCCGTCTGCGTACCGGCCGCACCACGGTCGTCCTGGCCACCAGCCCGCTGCTGCTGGACCGCGCGGACCGGGTTCTGCTGGTGCGCGACGGCCGGGTCGCCGCGGACGGCACGCACCGCGGGCTGCTCCGCAGCGACGCGGTCTACCGGGCCGTGGTGACCCGCGAGACCGAGAACGAACTCTCCGCAGCCGAACGCCCCTCCCCCGAAGGGGCGGCCGACGAACTCGCTGAAGGGACCACCCGCACATGATCGGCGTCGCTCCTCCCGCCTACGACCCGGCAGCGCCCGAGTCGGTCACGACGCTGCCGGTCGGCGCGCCGGCGACGGTGCGAACCTACGTCCGCGAGCTGGCGCGACGGCACCGGCGCGCGTTCGTCACGCTGGTCGTCGTCAACGCCGTGGCGGTCACCGCGTCGATGGTGGGCCCCTATCTGCTCGGCGGTGTGGTCGAGGACCTGTCGTCCGGCTCCGGCGAGGTGCGGCTGGGCCGCACCGTCGCTCTGTTCACCGCCGCCCTGGCTGTGCAGGCGTTCTTCGTACGGCTGGTACGGCTGCGCGGTGCGATGCTCGGCGAGACGATGCTCGCGGACCTGCGGGAGGACTTCCTGGTGCGGTCCGTGGCGCTGCCTCCCGGTGTGCTGGAACGCGCCGGGACGGGCGATCTGCTGTCCCGCATCACCACGGACGTCGACCGGCTGTCCAACGCGATGCGGGAGGCGGTGCCGCAGCTCTCCGTCGGCGTGGTGTGGGCCGGCATGCTGCTGGGCGCACTGACGCTGACGGCGCCGCCGCTGGCGGTCGCGGTGCTTGTGGCCGCGCCGTTGCTGATCGTCGGCTGCCGCTGGTACTACCGGCGGGCGGGCGCGGCATACCGCTCCGAGGCCGCGGGGTATGCGGCGGTGGCTGCGGCGCTGACGGAGACCGTCGGCGCGGGCCGGACGGTGGAGGCGCACCGACTCGGCGCGCGCCGGGTCGCACTGTCCGACCGTCGCATCGCCGAATGGACGGCCTGGGAGCGGTACACGCTGTGGCTGCGGACGGTGCTGTTCCCCGTGGTCAACGCGACGCACGTGGTGGTGCTCGGTGCGACGCTGATGTTCGGTGGCTTCTTCGTTCTCCAGGGCTGGCTGACCGTGGGTCAGCTCACCACCGGCGCGCTGTTCGCGCAGATGCTCGTCGAGCCCGTGGGGCTGATCCTGCGCTGGTACGACGAGTTGCAGGTCGCGGCGGTGTCGCTGGCACGGCTGGTGGGCGTGCGGGAGATCGAGCCCGAGTCCGGTGACCACGAAGTGCAGCCGGAGGGGCGGGACGTCAGCGCGGACGGCGTGAGGTTCGGTTACCACCCGGGCGCCGACGTGCTGCACGGCGTCTGTCTCGACGTACCGGCCGGCACCCGGCTGGCGCTGGTCGGACCGTCCGGAGCCGGCAAGTCCACCCTCGGCCGGCTGCTGGCCGGGATCTACGCGGCACGGGCCGGGCAGGTGACCCTCGGTGGCGCGGAGTTGTCCCGGATGCCGGCGGAACGGGTGCGTGCGCACGTCGCCCTGGTCAACCAGGAGCACCACGTGTTCGTGGGCTCGCTGCGGGACAACCTCCTGCTGGCCCGTACCGGCGCGCCGGACACCGAACTGTGGGCCGCGCTCGGCGCGGTGGGCGCCGACGGCTGGGCCCGCGGCATGCCGGACGGGCTGGACAGCGAGGTCGGGTCGGGCGGCGGTACGGTCACCCCGGCGCAGGCGCAGCAGATCGCCCTCGCCCGCCTGGTGCTGGCCGACCCGCACACCCTGGTCCTCGACGAGGCGACCTCGCTGCTGGACCCGCGGGCGGCACGCCACCTGGAACGTTCACTGGCGCGGGTGCTCCACGGGCGCACGGTGGTGGCCATCGCGCACCGCTTGCACACGGCGCACGACGCCGACGTGATCGCCGTGGTGGAGGACGGGCGGATCAGTGAAATCGGCGGCCACGAGGCACTGGTGGCGGCGAACGGCGCCTACGCGGCGCTGTGGCGCAGTTGGCACGGCTGACGGCCCTCGGCGCCGCCCGGCCGGATTTCGCCCGGCCGCCCCCCGCTGCGGGCGGGCAGGCGCCCGCGGGAGGCGGCCGGGCGAAGGGGCGAGAGCTAGAAGAGGTCGAGGGCGTAGACACCGCTCGCGCCGCCGAGAACCATGAAGACCGGCATCAGCACGCTGACCTCGACCCGCGCCCCCGCACGGAACCGCATGAACTTGGGGGTGCCCAACGGGTACCACCGCTTTCCCATTATCGGGATCGGCCACAGGATCGGGCATCCGGAGATCGTCAGTGCGTCACCGATGTTGTGCACGAGCGCCCCGAGCACTATCGGTACTCCGAGCCACGCAAAGCGCAGGTCCGGGTCGCTGAAGAGCCACTCTGCGCCGTTGCCGGGCTTGGTCAGGATGTTGGTGAGGATCCAGGCGCTCGTCGCGCCGAGCAGCCAGACCAGTACGTCGCTGGAGACGCGGGCCATCCGCCACAGCAGACCTTCGACGGCCAGCACCACGTGGATGAACAGGATGACCAGCACCGCCCAGCGACCGCCGTAGACCGCGGCGGCGGAGAAGCCGGCGCCGATGAGCAGCGCCCAGAGCCAGGTATGCGTCAGGGTGCGGTGGCCGCCGCTGCGGCGGCGCTCCCCGCTGCCGCGGGTGGCGTTGAAGACGGTCTCGGAGACCTTGTCCGTCACACCGCACAGGCCGCGGGAGAGCGGGCCGAAGGCCCGCGAGACGGTCGCGGACCGCTGGTCGAGGTCGGGGGCGAGAGCCGCGCCGGCGCATATGAGTGCACCGGCCGCCAGAACCGGCCACGGCATGGGGCGGTCGAGTGCCGCCGCGGCGGCTCCGGCACCGAGCCATGCCGCTGCGCCGGAGAGCGAGTGCGCCGGTCCCATCATGCTGATCCCCACCCCGGAGTGTGTCGCGTGTGATCGTCGCGTCCGTGTCTTTCGAAGGGCAGCCGTGGGGCCACCCGTCAGACGGCACAGCGTAGCGGTCGATGATCACCGCCCGGGCACCGGTTCCCCTCCGGGGCACGGGGGCAGGCAAGATGGGGTGCGTGACAGCCACCCTTATCGATCAGTTGCCGACCGAAGCCGACCCCGACGTCCTGTTCGAGAACTTCTCGCAGTGGGCCGAAGGGCGCGGCATCAGCCTCTATCCCGCGCAGGAGGAGGCCCTGATCGAAGTGGTGTCCGGGTCGAACGTGATCCTCTCCACGCCCACCGGCTCGGGCAAGTCGCTGGTCGCGGCGGGCGCCCACTTCGCGGCGCTGGCCAGGAACGAGGTCACGTTCTACACCGCGCCGATCAAGGCTCTGGTGTCGGAGAAGTTCTTCGACCTGTGCAAGTTCTTCGGCACCGAGAACGTGGGCATGCTGACCGGTGACGCTTCCGTCAACGCGGACGCGCCGGTGATCTGCTGCACCGCCGAGGTCCTGGCCTCCATCGCGCTCCGCGACGGCCGGAACGCCGACATCGGTCAGGTCGTCATGGACGAGTTCCACTTCTACGCGGAGCGGGACCGCGGCTGGGCGTGGCAGATTCCGCTGCTCGAGCTGCCGCAGGCGCAGTTCGTGCTGATGTCGGCGACGCTTGGCGACGTCAGCCGCTTCAAGGACGACCTGGTCCGCCGGACGGGGCGTGACACCACCGTCGTACGGTCGGCGACCCGTCCGGTGCCGCTGAGTTACGAGTACCGCACCACGGGTATGACCGAGACGTTGACGGAACTGCTGGAGACCAGGCAGGCACCGGTCTACATCGTGCACTTCACGCAGGCGCAGGCGGTGGAGCGGGCACAGGCTCTGATGAGCATCAACATGTGTACCCGGGCCGAGAAGGACGAGATCGCCCAGCTGATCGGCAAGTTCCGGTTCACGACCCGGTTCGGCCGCAACCTGTCCCGCTACGTGCGGCACGGCATCGGCGTGCACCACGCGGGGATGTTGCCCAAGTACCGGCGACTGGTGGAGCGGCTGGCCCAGGCCGGGTTGCTGAAGGTGATCTGCGGTACGGACACTCTCGGCGTCGGCGTCAACGTGCCGATCCGTACAGTGCTGTTCACGGCGCTGAGCAAGTACGACGGCATCCGGGTGCGGACACTGCGCGCCCGCGAGTTCCACCAGATCGCGGGCCGCGCGGGGCGGGCCGGCTTCGACACCTCCGGATACGTCGTGGCGCAGGCGCCCGAGCACGTCGTCGAGAACGAGAAGGCTCTCGCGAAGGCGGGCGACGATCCCAAGAAGCGCCGCAAAGTGGTGCGGAAGAAGGCGCCGGAGGGCTTCGTCAACTGGAGCGAGCAGACCTACGAGAAGCTCATCGCCGCCGATCCGGAGCCGCTGACCTCCCGGTTCCGTGTCACCCACGCGATGCTGCTGTCGGTGATCGCCCGGCCCGGCGACGCGTTCACCGCGATGCGCCGGCTGCTGGAGGACAACCACGAGGACCGTCGCTCGCAGCTGCGGCACATCCGCCGCGCGATCGCGATCTACCGCTCGCTGCTGGACGGCGGCGTCGTGGAGCAGCTGGACGAGCCGGACGCCGAGGGCCGTCGCGTCCGGCTGACCGTCGACCTGCAGCAGAACTTCGCGCTCAACCAGCCGCTGTCCACGTTCGCGCTGGCCGCCTTCGAGCTGCTGGACCCGGAGTCCCCGGGCTATGCCCTGGACATGGTGTCGGTGGTGGAGTCCACGCTGGACGACCCCCGGCAGATCCTCGCCGCACAGACCAACAAGGCCAAGGGCGAGGCCGTCGCCCAGATGAAGGCCGACGGTGTGGAGTACGAGGACCGGATGGAGCGGCTGATGGACGTCACTCATCCGCAGCCGCTGACCGACCTCCTCTTCCACGCCTACGACGTGTACCGCCGCTCACACCCGTGGGTGGGCGACCACCCGCTGTCCCCGAAGTCCGTGATCCGCGACATGTACGAGCGGGCCATGACCTTCGGTGAGTTCGTCTCGCACTACGAACTGGCCCGTACCGAGGGCATCGTGCTGCGGTACCTGGCGAGCGCGTACAAGGCTCTGGAGCACACCGTGCCCGACGATCTGAAGTCTGAGGACTTCGAGGACATCGTGGCGTGGCTGGGTGAGATGGTGCGGCAGGTCGACTCCAGCCTGCTGGACGAGTGGGAGGCCCTCGCCAACCCGGCGGACGAGAGCGCGGAGGACGCGCAGGACCGGGCCGACCAGGTCAAACCAGTCACGGCGAACGCCCGTGCCTTCCGCGTGCTGGTACGCAACGCGATGTTCCGCCGGGTGGAGCTGGCCGCGCTGGACAAGGTCCGTGAGCTCGGCGAGCTGGACGGCGATGCGGGCTGGCACGCGGATGCGTGGGACGAGGCGATGGACGGCTACTGGGATGAGTACGACGAGCTGGGCACCGGCCCGGACGCGCGCGGCCCGAAGATGCTGCGGATCGAGGAGGTGCCCGAGGACGGCCTGTGGCGGGTTCGGCAGACTTTCGCCGACCCCGCGGGCGATCACGACTGGGGGATCTCCGCAGAGGTGGACCTGACCGCCTCGGACGCCGAGGGCCGCGCTGTCGTGAAGGTCGTCGCGGTGGGACGGCTGTGAGCGGATCGGAATGAGGTGCGCGGTCCGCCGGGCCCTCGGCGGTCAGCGGAGGGCGAGTCTGAAGAACGCGGGCCCGGGTCCGGCCTGGGCGGGCCCGGTGTCGACGTCAGAGAGCGTTGCGCGCGTCGACGGCGAGGTGCTCTCCGACCCGGTTGACCATCAGCGTCATCTCGTAGGCGATCTGCCCGATGTCCGCCTCCGCACCGGCGAGTACGCACAGGCAGCTGCCGTCTCCCGCGGCGGTCACGAGCAGGACGCCCTCGTCGAACTCGATCATGGTCTGCCGCACCTGGCCCACGCCGAAATGGACTCCTGACCCCTTGGCTAGGCTGTGCAGACCGGACGCGACGGCGGCGAGGTGCTCGGCGTCGGGTCGGTGCAGCTCCTTGTCGTTGGCCGTCACGAGCCCGTCGCTGGAGAGCACCAGGGCGTGCCGGACGGGTGACATCCGCTGGCACATGTCGTCCAGCAACCAGTCGAGTCCGGTGTTCAGGGCCATGCCCAGGTCCCCCTTCGCAAGGTGTCCGCGTGCCACCCTTACCCATGAGACCACTCTGGGCAACCTTCCGGGCTCGATACGGCCCGGTCGGGACCGAACGGAGACCAGCCATGACCGGACCGCGCGAGCCGGAACCGGACGAGCCCGGACCGGGCGTGCCGGTGTACGACCGGGAGTCGATGCGGGAGTTCTTCGCCGCACGCGCCGCCGGCTGGGACGACAGGTTCGCCGAGGACGGTCCGGCGTTCGTCACCG
>KI547044.1:120304-121695 GCA_000497405.1 Streptomycetaceae bacterium MP113-05
CGGCGAGTTCGCACGGGTGGTGCGGCGCGGCGGACGGCTGGTCCTCTTCCATCCGGTGGGCCGCGCCGCACTCGCCGCCCGCAGGGGGCACCGGCTCCGGGAGGACGACATCAGGGCGGAGGCCGGCCTCCGGCCGCTCCTGGCACGCTGCGGCTGGTCGCTGGAGTCGCTGGTGGACGACGAGGAGCGGTATCTGGCCGTGGCCCGGCGGGCCTGACCCGCGCCTGCCGTGCAGGGGCACGGCCCGGGGGCGTGCCCTACGCCACCCGGCGGCTCCCTGTCCTGCCGGTCCGCCGGACGCTAGGGTGCCCGCACGATCGACGGAAGGGGTCGCGGGTGGCCGCCGACGAGGACGACGCGCTGTACGTACTGACGGCTGTGCTGCTCACACCCGCCCGGTTCCCCGGTGTGCTCGGGGACGACTACCCGGAGGCCTGCTCCGTGCTCGGCCTCGAACCGTACGCCGAGGGCTACGGGCTGGTGCTGGGGCAGGACGGCGCCGGGGCACGCTGGACCGTGGCCACGGAGGACGTGACGCTGGCGGCGTGCGCGATCGCCGCCTGGGACTGCGGCATGGAGTACGACCTCTCCCCCGACGAACACTCCGTGGCGGCCGTGCTTCCGGGCTGGCCCGTGGCGGTGGCGGTCGCCGCGCCCGGCGTGCCCGCCCCGCACGACCCCGCGCCGGATGCCGACGCCCACGACGGGTGGCAGGTCCTGACGCCCCCGGACGACGCTTCCTGGGGCCCGGCACAGCGGAGAATGGGCGCCGACGAGATCGCACTGCAGTGGTCGGCGTGGCGGGAGCGGATCGACGATGCCTCGGTCTTCGCCGACGCGGAAGCCGACCTCACCACTGGCTCCGCCACGCCGGGTGACGTCGCAACCCCTTCCGACTCGGGTCCGTCGAGCCCGGTCCAGCGGGTCATGCTGGCACTGCGCGCGTACCTGGAAGATCCGCCTCCGGCTGGTCGGGTCCGTTCCTCCTTCGCTTCCGGCGAAGCGCGCATTCTGCGGTGCGACGGCCCCGGCTGGAGCATGGTCGCTCGCACCGACGACATCGCCTTCCTTCTGCTGGACGAGGAACCGGGCGAGGTGACGCCTGTGGGCCGCGGCCGGAGCCTGCCCGCACTGCTGGACGCGCTGGCCGGCATCGCGGTGCGTCCCGCCGCATGACCCTTCTCGCCGCCCCGGCCCCTTCGGCGGCTCCGGCCGGGCGCCGGCGACTACCTGCCGAGCTCCTTGCGGCTGACCCGGCGCAGCCGGCGCCGCTGCGAAGGGTCGAGCGCCAGGTAGGCGACGACCGGCACACCGACGATCACCAGCACCGCGATCCAGAACGACGTCAGCCACCACAGGAGCAGGCCCACCGCCACGCCCCCGACGGCGAT
>KI547044.1:121959-129597 GCA_000497405.1 Streptomycetaceae bacterium MP113-05
CACCCTGAGAACGCGCCTGCCGCATCCCGGGTTCCACGATGAGCGTTCCCAGGGGGAACCGGACTCTCACCGGTCACGCGAAATCCGGCACCGGCCGATCTTGGCGAGCGTCCAGAGGCCGGCGCCGGTCCCGTCCCGCGCCGTGGCACGCGAAGGGGCGCGCCGCCTCCGGAATGAGGAGGAGACGCGCCCCTTCGGCGGGCGCCCACGCGGAGCTGCCCGGAGCTGCCGTGCCGTCAGGCCAGGCTCTCCATGACGGGGTAGTAGCCGTTCGCCTGACCCTCGGCGGTGGGGTGGTACGACTCCCACACGGGCCAGGTGGTGCTGTGCAGCCAGCGGTCCGAGGTGCAGATTTCGTGGCCGCTGAAGGCGGGACGGACGTCGCCGTAGGCGAAGCCGTGGTCGGCTGCCCGCTTGGAGGTGACGTTGTGCAGGTCGTCGGCGGCGGAGTTGATGGCTTCGCGGGAACGCTCGCTGAGGCCGATCGAGCAGTTTCCGTTGATCTTGTAGATGTGCGGGTAGCCGAGGACGACGACGCGGGCGCCGGGCGCCCGGTCACTGATGGCGTTGTAGACACCGTCCAGCCGGCCCGGGAGGGTGCTCTCCACGTAGGCGCGGGCGTCGTTGACGGCGTTGACGCAGGCGCTCTCACCGAAGACGACGCAGGTGGTCATGATGTCGGCGAAGCCGGCGTCGTTGCCGCCGATGCTGATGCTCACCAGGTCGGTGCCGGAGTTCACCGGGCCGAGCTGGCTCGCCAGCACGTCCGAAGTGGTGGCTCCGGAGCAGGCCGTGAAGGCGAACGACGCGGGCGCGTTGTTGGCCTTCCACAGCTGCGGATAGGCGTTGGCGCTACGACGGCAGTCACTGCCGTCGTAGGCGTCGGCGCCGACACCGGAGGAGTACGAGTCGCCGAGGGCGACGTAGTCCAGGGCCGCCACGTCGGCGGCCTGCGCGGCGGTGGTGGAGAGTGTGGTCAGTCCGAGGAGGGCGACCGCAGTGGTGACCGCGGCCTTCCATCTGCGCAGCTTCATGGGACCTCTCATGGTGGGGTGACATGGAGGGAACTCGTGCCGTACTCAGTAGTAGCAGCGGCTCCCGGATTCGAGAAGTGTCCATGCCAAAAACGGGCTTCGGCGTTCCGGTGCCAACGAACTGGGGAACCTCCCGGTGACGGCCACTCACAAAGGGTCGCATGTCGGAAATTCCGCACCTCGAGAACGTCACCCCCACTCCGGGGGGCCCTGCGCCCCGTGCAACCGGCACCCCGATCCGACGCGCGACATCACCCTCGACGGCGAGTGGGCACTCGACCAATCCGGGCCCTTCTCCTTTTCGTTCGCATTCTCCGCGCTGCATCGAGACGCGGACACAGAACACCGGTTTCGCGAAACGGAAAAGACCACCGACCGCCCGACTTCAGGCATTCCCCCAGAGGAGGTGTGGGATGCATCACAGCGCCGAACGGATGCACCAGGATGCCGAGGTGTCCGGATTTCTCCACAATGCGAGCTCCGCCGACAGCCCAGGTCACCAGCCAACTCCCCCCGCCTACAGAGCACTTCACCGTGAGCGAGGAATGAGCGACGGAATACCCCGGGACAGTTCTGCCATTTGCAGCCTGTTCCTTGCCATACGCGACTCGCGGCCCCATAGTGGACCGGTGGCTTCCCCGCATGAGGCACTGCCCCTCGAACACCGCGTCAGCAATAGCGTGACGCGGCCACTCCGGGATGCCTTTCACCTTCCGGCCCAGGAGCACTCGGTTGCCGAGGCCCGGCGCCTGGTGCAGCGGTGCCTGCACGCGTGGGGTGTCGCAGCAGAGTCCTGCGACGACGTCGAGCTGCTCGTCTCGGAGCTCTTCACGAACGCCGTGCGCCACACCGACAGCGAGAAGGTCGGCTGCGAACTGTGGATGATCGGTGTGCGGCTGCGCCTGGAGGTCACCGACGAGGGCGGCGGCCGTCACCCCCTGCTGCCCAGCCCCCGCTCGGCCGACGCCGATGCGGAGGGGGGTCGGGGCCTGCTGCTGGTCAGTGTGCTGGCCGACGACTGGGGAGTCCGTCCCGACGACCGTGACCGGGGCAACTCGGTGTGGGCCGAGCTGCCCTGCGTGCGCACACCGGCCTGAGTCTGCGGGCGCCATCCCCCCGCCGCACCGTTCCGCAGGGCTCCGCCCCGCCGTCCGGCACTCCTGCGAGGTACCGCGCCTGCCGGGAGGGTCCGGCCCACGAGGTTCGGTCTCCGGCACTCCGACAGCGGGAGCCGGGTGTAGTGGCGAGGTCACGATGGGGCGCCGAACTGCGGTGTTATGGGGTCGCAACCTGCTTCGACGGTCGCACGACCCCTTTCCGATGGCAGGATGCCCGCAGCCTTGCCGATCTTTCCGGGCCGTTTCACGCGACGACCGTCGTGGCCCGGAGCGGCGGCAGGAGTCCCAGGCATCCACCCTGACGGAGGCACCGTGTCCGCCCACCCGACGTCCCGCCGGTCGCTTTCCCTGCTGGCCGCGGCAGCGACCTTCGGTCTGCTCGCCGCCACCACGGCGTGCACCAGTACCAAGACCAGCGCCGGCGACGGGGACGAGATATCACTCGTCAACGCAGGCAAGCTGACCACCTGCACCCACCTGCCGTACTCGCCCTTCGAGTTCAAGAAGGGGCAAGAGATCGTCGGTTTCGATGTCGACCTGGTCGACGCCGTGGCGAAGAAACTGGACGTCGAGCAGCAGATGGTCGACACCCCCTTCGAGGGCATCCAGTCCGGTCAGGCCCTGAACGCGAGCAAGTGCGACGTCGCAGCGGCCGGCATGACCATCACCGAGGTCCGTGAGAAGAACCTCGACTTCTCCGACCCCTACTTCGAGGCCACCCAGGCGCTCCTGGTCAAGAAGGGGAGCGACGCCTCCTCCATGAAGGACCTCAAGGGCAAGAAGCTCGGGGTCCAGCAGGCGACCACCGGCGCGAAGTACGCCCAGGACAACGGCGACGGCGTGACGACCGTCGAGTTCGAGGACATCGCTCTGCTGCTGACCGCGGTCAAGACGGGGCAGGTCGACGCAGCCATCCACGACAACGGCGCGCTCTTCGACTACGTGAAGAAGAACCCCAACACGAAGGTCACGACCGAGTTCGACACCGGCGAGGAGTACGGCATCGGTGTGAAGACCGGTGACGACGCCCTGCGCAAGCAGGTCAACGAGGTGATCGCCGAGATCAAGTCGGACGGCACCTACGACAAGATCTACAAGAAGTGGTTCGGCAAGGCTCCGGAGTCCGGCCAGTGACCGGTCGTCTGAGCCGCCGCCAGCGCACCAGGGTCATCCGCGGCACCCAGTACGCAGTGCTGGTCGTAGCGGCGCTCGTGATGGCCCTGGTGGCGGACTGGAGCTCGATCCACAAGGCGTTCTTCGACGTCGAGGTGGCGCAGGAGCAGTTCCCGGAGATCGTCACCACGGCGCTGCTGAACACGGTCATCTACACGCTGATGGGCTTCGGCTTCGGCCTGTCGCTGGGCCTGGTGCTCGCCCTGATGCGGCTCTCGCAGGTGCCGCCGTACCGGTGGATCGCGGTTGCGTTCATCGAGTTCTTCCGCGGCGTCCCGGCCCTGCTGGTGTTCATCGCTCTGGGCTTCGGCGTGCCGCTGGCCTTCCAGGTGTCCATCAACAGGTACGCGACCGTGATGCTGGCGCTCGGTCTGGTCGGCGCGGCGTACATCGCCGAGACCCTCCGGGCCGGCATCCAGGCCGTCCCCAAGGGCCAGATGGAGGCCGCGCGGTCGCTGGGCATGTCCCCGTCGCGGGCGATGCTCTCGATCGTCATCCCGCAGGCGTTCCGGATCGTACTGCCGCCGCTGACCAACGAACTGATCCTGCTCACCAAGGACTCGTCGCTGGTCTACCTGCTCGGCCTGTCGCTGTCCCAGTACGAGCTGACGAAGTTCGGCCGGGACGCGCTGAACCAGAACCGCAGCATGACGCCCATCCTGATTGCCGGCCTGCTGTACCTCGTCATCACCCTCCCGCTCGGTCACCTGGTGCGCCGGCTGGAGGCCCGTACCGCGAAGGCCAGGTGACCGGCATGAAGAACACCGTGACGAAGACGGACCACGCTTCGCCCGACGACGCGGCCCCCGCCATCCACGTGGCGGACCTGCACAAGTCGTTCGGGGACCTGGAGGTGCTCACCGGCATCGACCTGGACGTGAACCGCGGCGAGGTCGTGTGCGTGATCGGGCCCTCGGGCTCGGGCAAGTCGACCCTGCTGAGGTGTGTGAACCTGCTGGAGGAGCCCACTTCCGGCACGATCACCGTCGCGGGTACCGAGGTCACCCACGAGGACGTGAACATCGACCGGGTCCGGCGCGGTATCGGGATGGTCTTCCAGTCGTTCAACCTCTTCCCGCACCTGACGGTGATGGAGAACCTCACCATCGCGCAGCGGCGGGTGCTCGGGCGGGAGAAGGGCGAGTCCGTGAAGGTCGCGCGCCGGAACCTGGAGCGCGTGGGGCTGACCGACAAGGAGTCCGCCTACCCGGCGAAGCTGTCCGGTGGTCAGCAGCAGCGCGTGGCCATCGCGCGAGCGCTCTCCATGGACCCTCAGCTGATGCTGTTCGACGAGCCGACCTCCGCCCTCGACCCGGAGCTCGTCGGTGACGTGCTCGCCGTCATGCGGCGGCTCGCCGCGGAGGGCATGACCATGCTGGTGGTCACGCACGAGATGAGCTTCGCCCGTGAGGTGGCCGACCGGGTCGTCTTCATGGACGGCGGCGTCATCGTCGAGCAGGGCCCGCCGGCGCAGGTCGTCGTCGACCCGCAGCACGCCCGCACCCGGGAGTTCCTCTCCCGGGTACTCGACCCGGCGGCGGCCCGGCTGCCGGAGTGACAGCGGCAGGACCCGCGAAGCGCCGCGTACCCCTCGAGGGGTACGCGGCGCTTCGGCGTCGGCGGACAGGCGCGCACGCGTGTACGGGGTGTGCCTCCGGGATCAGCCGGCGCGTACGCCCAGCAGGTGGTCCATCGCGAGCTGGTCCAGGTGCTCGAAGGCCATACCCCGCTCGGCCGCCGCGTCCGGGGCGAAGTCCTCGAACGCGCTCCGGTCGGCGAGCAGGCCGGCCGGCGACTCGCCCGGTTCCAGGGTGGGGACTGCCAGCTCGTCCAGCCGGGAGGCGCGCAACGCCTCGACCACCTCGGGATCGGCGCGGAACGCCGCGGCCCGCTCACGGAGCACCAGGTAGTTGCGCATGCAGCCGGCCGCCGAGGCCCACACGCCCTGGAAGTCCTCGGTACGCGGCGGCTTGAAGTCGAAGTGCCGCGGGCCGTCGTAGCCGGCGCCCTCCAGCAGGTCGACCAACCAGAAAGCGGCCCGAAGGTCGCCGGCGCCGAATCGCAGGTCCTGGTCGTACTTGATGCCGGACTGGCCGTTGAGGTCGATGTGGAACAGCTTGCCCGCCCACAGGGCCTGCGCGATGCCGTGCGGGACGTTCAGCCCGGCCATCTGCTCGTGGCCGACCTCTGGGTTGACGCCGAACAGCTCCGGGCGTTCGAGTCGTTCGATGAAGGCCAGCGCATGTCCGACCGTCGGCAGCAGGATGTCCCCGCGCGGCTCGTTGGGCTTGGGCTCGACGGCGAACCGCAGGTCGTAGCCCTGGCCGGTGACGTACTCGCCGAGGAGGTCGAAGGCCTCCTTCATCCGGTCCAGCGCACAGCGCACGTCTTTGGCTGCGCCGGACTCGGCACCCTCCCGGCCGCCCCAGGCGACGTAGGTACGGGCGCCCAGCTGGGCGGCAAGGTCGATGTTGCGCATCACCTTGCGCAGGGCGAAGCGACGCACGTCGCGGTCGTTGGCGGTGAACGCGCCGTCCTTGAACACCGGATGGGTGAAGAGGTTGGTGGTCGCCATCGGCACCGTCATGCCCGTTTCGTCCAGCGCCGCGCGGAACCTGCGCACATGCTCGTCCCGCTCGGCCGGCGAGGAGCCGAACGGGATCAGGTCGTCGTCGTGGAAGGTGACGCCCCACGCGCCCAGCTCCGCCAGGCGCCGTACGGACTCGGCCGGGTCGAGTGCGGGCCGGGTGGCGTCCCCGAACGGGTCGCGTCCCTGCCACCCCACGGTCCACAGACCGAAGCTGAACCTGTCCTCCGGAGTCGGCCGGTAGCTCATGGTGCACCACTCTCTCGTCGGATCGGCAGTGTGCCACCCGTGACGCCGGGGACCTGTTCGCGTGCCGCCGGAACCCCTATTCGTCATGGGCGTTGACAAACTAGTATGCGGGCAGACCCCCGCAGGAGGAAGAGGTGAGTGGCGGTGACCGCACCCGAGGGACCGTTCGTCGTCGGCGTGGACAGCTCCACCCAGGCCACGAAAGCCCTGGTGGTCGACGCGGCCACCGGTCAGGTCGTCGCCCGGGGCCAGGCACCGCACACCGTGGACGCGACGACGGGGCGGGAGTCCGACCCGGAGCAGTGGTGGCACGCACTCGGCTCCGCGCTGGAGCAGTGCGGAGCGGCCGTACGCCGGGCCTCGGCCGTGTCGGTCGCCGGCCAGCAGCACGGGCTGGTGACGCTCGGGCGGGACGGCAGGCCGGTGCGCCCCGCCCTGCTGTGGAACGACGTACGGTCTGCACCGCAACGGGACCGGCTGATCCCGGAACTCGGCGGCCCGGAGGGCTGGGCCCGCCGGACCGGCAGCGTCCCTGCGCCGTCGTTCACCGTCACCAAGTGGGCCTGGCTGGCCGAGCACGAGCCCGAGTCGGCAGCGGCCACCACGGCCGTGCGCCTGCCGCACGACTACCTCACCGGGCGGCTGACCGGGGTCGGCACCACCGACCGCGGCGACGTGTCGGGCACCGGCTGGTGGGCGTCGGACACCGGGACCTACCACGCCGGAACCCTCGAACACGTCGGCCTCTCCCCGAACCTGCTGCCGCGCGTGGTGGGGCACGGAGAGGTGGCGGGCACCGTGCAGGAAGGGCTACCGCTGCCCCCCGGGACGCTGGTGGCATCCGGCACCGGCGACAACATGGCCGCCGCTCTGGGGCTCGGTCTGCGACCGGGGCAGCCGGTGCTGAGCCTCGGCACCTCCGGCACCGTCTATGCCGTGTCCGACACCCGGCCGGCCGATCCGACCGGCACCGTCGCCGGCTTCGCCGACGCGGGCACCGGGTGGCTGCCACTCGCCTGCACCCTCAACTGCACGCTCGCCGTGGACCGCATCGCCGCGCTGCTGGGCCGGGGGCGCGAGGACGTCGAAGCAGGGGGCACCGCGACACTCCTTCCGTTCCTGGACGGTGAACGCACCCCCGACCTGCCGTACGCCTCCGGCCTGCTGCACGGCCTGCGCCACGACACCACCGGCGGCCAGGTGCTCCAGGCCGCATACGACGGAGCGGTGTTCGCCCTGCTGGGCGCGCTGGAGCGAGTACTGGAGGGCGGAGCCCCGCCGGGCGGCGGCCCCGGCGCCCCGCTGCTGCTGATCGGCGGAGGCTCGAAGGGCACCGCCTGGCGGGAGACCGTACGCCGCCTGTCCGGCCGGCCCGTGCAGGTGCCCCGGGCGCAGGAGCTGGTCGCGCTGGGCGCCGCCGCGCAGGCGGCCGGGCTGCTGCTCGGCGAGGACCCGGCAGCGGTCGCCCGGCGCCGGG
>KI547044.1:129607-132715 GCA_000497405.1 Streptomycetaceae bacterium MP113-05
GGCACTGAACCGGCTGACCGCGACACTCCACGGCGCGGATACGCTGCTGGACCGCCCCGCCTGACCGCGACGCCACCGGCCCCGCACGGAGGAGCAGATGCCCGCTTCCGCCCCCAACTCGCAGCAGGAGATGCGGCGGCGCAACCTGTCCCGCGTGCTGCACGCCGTGGCGGAGGAGGGCCCGCTCTCCCGGGCCGGCGCGGCCGCCCGCATCGGGCTCACCAGGGCAGCGGTGTCCACGCTGGTGGAGGAACTGCTCCGCGGCGGCCTGCTGGTGGAACTCGGCCCCGGCCGGACCGGCGGGGTGGGCCGGCCCGGCCACGCACTCGACGTCGGTGAACGCGGACCGTGCGGTCTCGGCGCGGACATCGGTGTGGACCGGCTCGCGGTGTGCGCGCTCGACCTGCGCGGCCGGGTCCGTGCCCGCGCCGAGGTGGAGGGCGACCACCGGGACTCGGACCCGGACCACGTGCTGGCCCGGCTGTCCGGACTGGTCGACCAGGTCGTTCAGGAGGCGTCCGGCGCCGGGCTGACACCGGCCGGGCTGGCCGTAGCGGTACCGGGCCTGGTCGGACTGGACACGACGAGCGTCGTCCGTACGCCCAACCTGCGCTGGCCGGTGACCGACCTGCGTCCCCACCTGCAGAGAACGCTGCCGCTGACCGTCGGCAACGAGGCCGACTTCGGCGCGTTGGCCGAACTCCGGCTCGGCCACGACGTTGCGCAGGACGACTTCGTCCACGTGTCCGCCCGCATCGGCATCGGCGGCGCGGTGGTTCTCGGTGGCGCACTACTGCGCGGCTCCCGGGGGTTCGCAGGGGAGCTGGGCCACATCCCGGTGCACCCGGACGGCCGCGCGTGCGGCTGCGGCGGCCGCGGCTGCCTCGAGCGGTACGCCGGCGAGGAGGCCGTGCTGAGCGCGGCAGGACTGCCGGCCGGCACCGGCAGCACCCGCAGCCGTACCGCCGTCCTCCGCAGGCGCGCCGCGGACGGAGACCCGGCAGCCCTGCGCGCGCTGCGGGGTGCGGGCCGGGCCCTGGGCATCGCCCTGGCCGGCACCGTGAACCTGCTGGATCCGCGTGCGGTGGTGCTCGGCGGCGAACTGGCCGTACTCGGACGCTTCCTGCTGCCGCCACTGGCCGAGGAGCTCGAGCGCCGCCAAGCGGCGCCCGGACCGGTGCCCCGGCTGCTCGTCTCCGCCGTGGGAACGGACGGGCCGCTGCTGGGCGCGGCAGGATCGGTCGTCGGCGCAGTCCTGGACGACCCGATGGCGTACGCACCCCGAACGGCCTGACCGGTGGCTCCCCACACTTCCCGGCGGGAGCCGTCGGACCGGGCGGGGGCGTGGGATGCTGATCCACCGACGTCCTCTTGATCTCGAAGGAGCACGGGTGCCGTCCCTCTTCCCAGCACTGCGCGAAAACCCGTCCCGCACCGCCCTGCGGTTCGGTTCCCTCGCCATGACCTACGGCGACCTGGCCGCCGCCTCCGGTGCGCTGGCCGGGAAGATCGCCGACGCGCGCCGCGTCGCGGTCTGGGCGACGCCGACTCCGCACACCGCGGTGGCGGTGGTGGCCGCCCTCCGGGCGGGTGTACCCGTCGTCCCGCTGAACCCGCGCACGGGATCGCGGGAGCTGGCCCACATCCTCACCGACAGCGCACCGTCGACGGTGCTCGCCGCTCCGGACGACCGCCTCCCGGAGGGACCGGACGCCCTCCCCCGCGTCGACGTTCACCTGTCCGGCGACGAGCAGCCGGACGGCACAGCACCAGGGCCCGACGACGGGGAAGGGGAGCCAGACCCCGGGAGGGCCGCGCTGATCGTCTACACCTCCGGCACCACCGGCCCGCCGAAGGGCGCGGTGATTCCGCGCCGCGCCGTCGCGCACACCCTGGACGCGCTCGCCGCCGCCTGGCGGTGGACCTCGGAGGACGTACTGGTCCACGCACTGCCGCTGTTCCACGTGCACGGTCTGGTTCTGGGTGTCCTCGGGCCGCTGCGGCAGGGCGGGACGGTCCACCACCTGGGCCGCTTCGACGTCGGCTCGGTGGCCCGCGAACTGTCCGGGCCGGGCACCATGCTCTTCGGCGTGCCGACGATGTACCACCGGCTGGCCGAGGCCGTGGCGGACGACCGGGAGCTCGCCCGGGCACTGGCCGGGGCCCGCCTGCTGGTGTCGGGGTCGGCTCCGCTGCCGCTGCGCGACCACCGGCGCATCGCCGGGGCGACGGGACGGCACGTCGTGGAGCGCTACGGCATGACCGAGACGCTGATGAACACCAGCGTGCGTCTCGCCGACGACGGGCGGGGGCTGCTGCCCGCCCGGCCGGGCACCGTCGGGGGGCCGCTGGACGGTGTGGAGCTGCGGCTCGTGCACGAGGACGGCACGCCTGTGGACACGTGGGACGGTGAGACGGTGGGCGAGGTCCAGGTGCGAGGTCCGTCGCTGTTCACCGAGTACCTGGGCCGGCCGGACGCGACTGCGGCGGCGTTCACCGGGGACGGCTGGTTCCGCACCGGGGACATGGCGACCCGGAACTCCTCCGGAGCGGTGTCCCTCGTCGGGCGCAGGTCGACCGACCTGGTGAAGAGCGGCGGCTACAAGATCGGTGCCGGAGAGATCGAGAACGCGCTGCTCGAGCACCCGGGAGTGGCGGAGGCCGCCGTGACCGGCGAGCCGGACGGAGACCTGGGAGAGCGCGTGGTGGCCTGGATCGTCCCCGTCGATGGGGCGTCGCCACCGGACGAGCGCGACCTCGTCGACCACGTGACGGCCCTCCTGTCCCCGCACAAACGTCCGCGACGCGTGCGCTACCTGACCACGCTGCCGCGCAACGACATGGGCAAGATCGTCAAACGGGAACTCGGTGCATGACGGCGGGCGCAGCAGTGCCCCGGCGGAGCCCGCCCGCGCACTGCTGGACGCGCTGACCGACTGCTTCACCGAGGCCCCGGCCGAGCCGTGGGCCTCGCCGGGAGCCGCGGACGACGACGGCCCGCTGGCCTGGCCGGGCTACGGGGCGGCGCGACGAAGGGCCCGTGCGCACACCGGGGAGTCCGAGTCCGTGGTGGTCGGCACCGGGCGGGTGGACGGCGCCGAGGCGGTC
>KI547044.1:132725-143393 GCA_000497405.1 Streptomycetaceae bacterium MP113-05
GCTCGTCTCCACCGGTGGCAGCCGCATGCAGGAGGGCATGCGAGCGCTGTCGCAACTCCAGCGGGTGGCGCGTCAGTCCGCCCTGACCCGGGCCGCGGGCGTGCCACAGCTGGCCGTGGCCCGGCACCCGACCACCGGCGGCGGCTGGGCAGCGCTGGCTGCGGGGTCGGACGTCGTGCTGGCTGTCACCGGCGCCCAGGTCGCGTTCGCCGGCTCCCGGGTGCGTCCTGCGGACGCGGATCCGGCCGCATACACCGCCGAAGCCCAGTTCGCAGCCGGCCACGTGGACCGGCTCGTCGCTGCGGGAGGGCTGCGCGGAACGCTGGGCCGCTGGCTCACCCTGCTCGGCGGGCCTGCGGCAGGGCGCGTGGCACCACCTCGGGCGCTGAGCGGAGTGGCGCCCCCCACCACCGGCTGGGAAGCCGTACAACGTGCACGGGCGGTGCACCGGCCGCGGGCTGACGCCTACCTGGACGCCTGTTTCACCCTGCGCGAGGAGACCGGCGGTGACCGCTGCGGCGGCCGGGACGACGGCGTCGTCTGCGGTTTCGGCCGGCTGCCGGACGGTACCGTCGCCGCGTTCGCAGCCCAGCGGGGTACCCCGACCCGGCCTGCCGGGTTCCGCACGGCGGCGCGTCTGGTCCGGCTCGCGGACCGGCTCGGCGTACCGGTGCTCACGCTGGTGGACACCCCGGGCGCGGCGGGCGACGACGAGGCGGAACGAGCCGGCACCGGCCCGGCCGTCGCCGAGTGCTTCGCGGCCATGGCCGAGGCACGGGTTCCGGTCACCACACTCGTGATCGGCGAGGGAGGCTCCGGCGGCGCCCTCGCCCTCGCCGCGCAGGGGCACACCTGGATGACACCGGACAGCTACTTCTCGGTCATTGCCCCGGAGTCCGCCGCCGCGGTGCTCAAGCGGGACGCCTCCCGGGTGCGGGAGACCGCCGGAGCGCTGCGGCTCAGACCTCAGGACGTCACCGACCTGGGTGTCGCACGGGGCGTCGTCGGGCCCGCCTGACGACGCCTCTGCCCGGCCGCCGTCCTGCGGGGGTGGGGTGGCACCGCACACCCTGGTCCCCACCCGGCTGTCGCCCGTACGGTCGCCCGCCACACCACATCACCCGATGCGGTGAAACGTGGCCGGATATGGACGGCGCCGGACCTCGTCACGCGGGCGTCCGGGCCAGCAGCGGACGACCCGCCGGTGAAGCAGCCGGGAAGGCCCCCTCCGGATTCCCGGGTTTAACCGGTAGGCCTCAGCTTGACCACGAATTTGCAACATGCCTAGCCTGCCGCAATGAGCCTTCGACGGACACTGAACACATCCCTTCGCAAAGCCACCGGCTTCGAGATCCGGCGCGCGTCCACTCCGGAGACCGCCCCGGTGAAGCCGAAGGCTTCCGGGAAGGCTCCACGACCCAAGCCGATCGATTTCCGCGAGACCGGGAACCCCGAGCTCGACCGACTGCTGCGCAAGCCGGTCTTCATCATGTCGCCGGTGCGTTCCGGCTCCACCCTGCTGCGGGTGCTGATCGGTGGACATTCCAAGCTGCACGCCCCGCACGAGCTGCACATCCGCCGCCTGTCCGTGGGCTACGGCACCTCCATCTCCAAGAAGGCCATGGAGGCACTGGACCTGGAGACCGGCGACCTCGAGCACCTGCTGTGGGACCGGGTCATGCACCGCGAGCTGGTCAAGCACGGCAAGGAGTTCATCGCCGAGAAGACACCGAGCAACGCCTTCGCCTGGAAGCGCATCGCTGCCTGCTGGCCGGACGCGCGCTACATCTTCCTGCTCCGTCACCCGGACTCCATCGCCCGCTCCTGGCACGAGTCGGACCCGGAGAAGCGCTCGGTCGAGGAGGCCACCGCCGACGCACTGCGCTACATGAAGGCCGTGGAGCGGGCCCGGGGCGGCCTCACCGGTCATGTGGTCCGCTACGAGGACCTCACCGCCGACCCCGAGCAGACCATGAAGGACATCTGTTCCTTCCTCGACCTCGACTTCGAGCCGGAGATGCTGGAGTACGGACAGCGTTCGAAGAGCGACATGCAGCGCGGCCTGGGCGACTGGCGCGAGAAGATCCTCTCCGGCAGCGTCCAGCCGGGCCGTGAGCTCCCCTCGATGGACGAGGTTCCCGAGGTGCTGCGCCCGATGTGCGAAGCCTGGGGCTACACCAAGGACACGGAGGGCACGCGCTCCGCATGAGCTCCCACGCAGAAATCGACGAGGTGTGGCCGCGGGACGGCCGCATCAGGCTGGTGGGCTCGGTCCACGGCAGCCCCCCGGAATCCGCCGGCTGGCAGCTCGTGCTCGCACTGCGCGGCCACGACAGGTACCGGCTGCGCTACGGAACCGTGCTGGACGGCACCGGATTCGACGTCTCCGTACCCGTGGACGACCTCGCCCTGGACGGGCTCCCCAAGGCGACCTGGGACCTCCACCTCTCGCCCGGAGCGGACGGGGAGGGAGACGGGGACGTGCTGAGAGTCGGCCGCCATCTGGACGACATCGAGGACAAGAGCAAGATCTACGTCTTCCCGGCCCAGTCGGCGAGCGACGAGGACGGCACCGTGGTCCGGCCCGTCTACACCGCCGCCGACGACCTGTCCGTGGAGTGCGTCCCGGGCGATCTGCCGCTGAGCCCGGACGAGCTGCCCTTCGAGAGGGCGGGATGGAAGGTCCGATGAAGATCCGCTACCTGCTGCTGCACGCCTACGGCACCGGCGGCACGATCCGCACCGTGATGAACCAGGCCAACACCCTGGTCGGCTCGGGCCACGAGGTGGAGATCGTCAGTGTCATCAGACACCGGGACGAGATCCAGTTCCCGCTCGACGAGCGCGTCACCGTCTCCTCCCTGATCGACGGCCGGGAGGCGAAGGCCGGTGCGCAGGGGTGGAAGGAGGGCCTGAGCGATCCGGAGGACGTCGCGCTCGCCCACACCGAGCCGAAGCTGGTCCCGGCCGGCGAGTTCGGCGTGCGGTACTTCAACCGGTATGTGGAGATCGTGGTCGGCGAGTACCTCGAAGGGCTCACCGACGGCATCCTGGTCACCACCCGGCCGGCGCTCAACATCCTCGCCGCGCACCACGCGCCCCGCCGCCTGACCCGGGTCGCCCAGGAGCACATGAACCTCTCGGTGCACCGCAAGGACGTGGTCGCCGCGATCCGGGAGTGCTACCCGAGCTTCGACGCCGTCGCCGTCCTCACCCACCGGGACAAGGAGGACTACGGCAGGATCCTCCCGGGAACCAGGCTGGTGCGCATCCCCAACGCAGTCCACTCGATGGACCAGCAGCCGTCCGACTGGTCCAACAAGATCGCAGTGGCGGCCGGCCGGCTCGCGCCCCAGAAGGGCTTCGACATGCTGATCCCGGCATGGGCGAAGGTCGCCGAGCGGCACCCCGACTGGCAGTTGCGGATCTTCGGCCACGGCGAGAAGCGTGGCCGGCTGCGCGCACTGATCGAGAAGCACCACCTGTACAACCACGTGCTGCTGATGGGCCAGACCAAGGCCCTGGACGACGAGCTGACCAAGTCCTCGATGTACGTGCTCAGTTCACGGTTCGAGGGTTTGCCCATGGTGATGATCGAGGCCATGACGCACGCCCTCCCGGTGGTCAGCTTCGACTGCCCGACAGGCCCGGCGGACGTCCTCACCGACGGCCAGGAGGGCGTACTCGTTCCGCCGGAGGACGTCGACGCCCTCGCCGACGCGGTGATCCGCCTGATGGACGACAGGGCACTCCGGGAGAAGATGGGCCGAGCAGCGCTCGAGACGGCGCAGAACTACGCACCCTCCGCGGTGCACCCGCAGTGGGAGACGCTGTTCACCGAACTCACTTCCGCCGCTGGGCGGGACTGACCGAGAGCCGAGGACGGGTACCGATGAACGAAGCCGGCGACGACCGGCGGGGGGCCACCGTGTGGCTCACCGGCCTACCCAGTGCGGGGAAGACCACGATCGCCCGCACGCTGGCGGACCGCCTGGCCGGCGAGGGGCACCGGGTGGAGGTGCTGGACGGTGACGAGATCCGCACCTTCCTGACCGCGGGTCTGGGCTTCTCCCGCGAGGACCGGCACACCAACGTGCAGCGGATCGGGTTCGTGGCCGAGCTGCTCGCCTCGCACGGGGTGATCGCGCTGGTTCCGGTGATCGCCCCGTATGCGGACAGCCGTGAGGCCGTCCGCAAGCGCCACCAGGCTGCGGGAACCACCTACCTGGAGGTGCACGTCTCCACTCCGGTGGAGGTGTGCTCCGAGCGTGACGTGAAGGGGCTCTACGCACGCCGGGCCGCCGGTGAGATCTCCGGGCTGACCGGGGTCGACGACCCGTACGAGGTGCCCGGCGATCCGGACCTGCGGATCGAGGCGCACCAGCAGAGCGTCGAGGAATCAGCGAGCGCGCTCCACGCGCTGCTCGCCGAAAGGGGACTGGCATGACGTCCGCGACCGTGGTGTCCGGCGACACGGACGAGCCGTACGCGTTGTCGCATCTTGACGCGCTGGAGTCGGAGGGGGTGCACATCTTCCGGGAGGTGGCGGGCGAGTTCGAACGCCCGGTGATCCTCTTCTCCGGCGGCAAGGACTCCATCGTCATGCTCCACCTGGCGATCAAGGCCTTCGCCCCCGGCCCGGTGCCCTTCTCCCTCCTGCACGTGGACACCGGACACAACTTCCCCGAGGTCCTCGCCCACCGCGACGCCGTCGTCGAACGCCACAACCTGCGCCTGCACGTCGCCCACGTCCAGGACTTCATCGACGACGGCACCCTGCGCGAACGCCCCGACGGCACCCGCAACCCCCTGCAGACCGTCCCCCTCCTCGACGCCATCGCCACGAACCGCTTCGACGCCGTCTTCGGCGGCGGACGCCGCGACGAGGAGAAGGCCCGCGCCAAGGAACGCGTCTTCTCCCTCCGCGACGAATTCGGCGGCTGGGACCCCCGCCGCCAACGCCCCGAACTCTGGCAGCTCTACAACGGCCGCCACTCCCCCGGCGAACACGTCCGCGTCTTCCCCCTGTCCAACTGGACCGAACTCGACGTGTGGCAGTACATCGGCCACGAGAAGATCGAACTCCCCGCCATCTACTACGCCCACCAGCGCGAGGTCTTCGACCGCAACGGCATGTGGCTCTCCGCCGGCCACTGGGGCGGCCCCACCGACGCCGAACAGCAGACCCTCCAGACCCGCACCGTGCGCTACCGCACCGTCGGCGACATGTCCTGCACCGGCGCCGTCGACTCCCACGCCGACACCAACGACGCCATCATCACCGAGATCGCCGCCTCCCGCCTCACCGAACGCGGCGCCACCCGCGCCGACGACAAGATGTCCGAAGCAGCCATGGAGGACCGCAAGCGCGAGGGATACTTCTAGGCACCGCACCCGGGCCGAGGGCCGCACGGCGTGAGCGCCGTGCGGCCCTCGGTCATTTCAGGCCGGTCAATGCGATGCCCCGGACGAAGTAGCGCTGCGCGAAGACCAGGATCAACGCGGTCGGCACGAACATGATCACCGAACCGGCGGCGGTGAGGTGCCACAACGTGAAGTGCTCCTGATTGAACAGTGTCAGCCCCACCGGGATGGTCCGCATGTCCTCGGTGCTGGTGGCCACCAGCGGCCAGAGGAACTCGTTCCACTGGAAGACGAAGGTGAACAGGCCGAGTACCGCGAGCGCGGGCTTGACCTGCGGAAGCACCACCCGCCGGTAGACGGCGAACTCGGAGGCGCCGTCCACCCGCCCCGCGTCCAGCAGGTCGTTCGGAATGGGCTGGATGAACTGCCTCATCAGGAAGATGCCGAAGCCGTCCATCACGAAGGGCAGAATCAGCGCCTGGTAGCTGTTCAGCCAGCCCAGGTTCGACATCATCACGTACAACGGGATCATGCGTACGAACAGCGGGATCATCAGGGTCGCCAGGATGGCCACGAAGAGGGTGTTCTTCAGCGGGAAGTCGAACTTGGCGAAGACGTACCCGACGAGGGGGTCGAGGAGCAGGTGCGCCAGGGTGATGCCACCGGCGACGACCAGGCTGTTGATGATGAAGTTTGCGAACGGCGCCTCCTCGAAGAGAGTGACGTAGTTTCCCCACTGCGCGGTCTCCGGGATCAGCACCGCCTCGCCGGACAGCGTCTCGCCCTCCGTCTGCAGCGACAACGTCACCATGTACAGCAGCGGCACGATGGTGACCGCGCTCGCCGCGAGCAGCACCGTGTACACCGCGATCCGGCCGAACCGGCCCATCAGTACTGCACCTCCCCTCGGCGTCCGGCCCGCAGCTGGACGGCCGTGAACGCGATGATGACGAACAGCAGCAGCACCGACAGGGCCGAGGAGTAGCCGAAGTCGCGACTGCGGAAGGCGACCTCGAAGACGTGGAAGACGTACAGGTCGGTGGCGTCCGCGGGGCCGCCGTTGGTGATGATGTACGCCTGGCCGAAGGCCTGCAGGCCGGAGATGACCGCCATCACCGAGACGAACAGCGTGGTGGGCGCGAGCAACGGAAGGGTGATTCGCCAGAACTGCTGCCATCGGCCGGCGCCGTCGATGGTGGCGGCCTCGTAGTACACCTCGGGAATCCCCTGTAGCCCTGCCAGGAAGAGGATCATGGTGTAGCCGGCGATCTGCCAGAGGGTGACCAGGATGATCGTGGTCAGGGGGGCGGTGTTCAGCCACGCCTGGGTGGGCAGACCGAACTCACCCAGCATCCGGTTGAGGATTCCCAGCTGCGGGTCGAGGATGTTGCGCCACAGCAGGCCGACGACCGCGACCGAGGTCAGGTACGGCACCAGCAACGCCAGCCGGATCAGCGCACGGCCCCGGAGCGGCCGGTTGACCAGCAACGCGAGGCCGAGTCCGAGCACGATGGCGCCGACGGTGGTGCCGACGGCGAAGAGCAGGGTGACGGTGAACGAGTTCCGGACGGACGGGTCACGGAAGGCGTCCAGGTAGTTGCCGAGGCCGGTGAAGTCGTCGGCCTGGGCACCCGAGTGCATGCTCGTGTTCACGATGTCCGCGATCGGCATGTAGAAGAAGAGCGCGAAGAACAGCAGTGCGGGGGAGAGGAAGAGGTACGCGGTGCGGGCCCGCCGGGCCTGGAGCGTGCCGCCTCTCGGGCGCCGCCGCGTGGACCGCGACGTCGGGGGCGGCTTCTCCCGCACGGCTGTCTTGAGCGCCATGGGCGACTACCCCTCGATGATCCTTCGGCATGCGGACAGGTAGGCGTTGACAGCCTCGTCGACGGGTGTGCGTTCCATGACCACCCCTTGGTAGAGCTTCTTCCACACGTCCACGGAGATCTCGCCGTAGTGGCCCGTGCGGTAGAGGCCCTGGTGAGCGTCGCGGGCGTAGGCCAGTCCCTTCGCGAACTGCCGGGTGACCGGGTCCTTCTGCACCAGCGGGTCCTCGGCCCACGACCTGCGCGGCATCAGCATCCCGGACTGCTCGGTGACGGCCAGTTCGGTCTTCAGCGTGGTCAGGCGTTTGATCAGATCCCAGGAGAGGTCCGGACGCCTGGCCTTCTTCGGGATGAAGACGGACGTGCCGGCCAGGATGGTGGCCTGCTCCCGCTTCTTCGGCGCCTGGGCGACGCCGAGCTCGAGATCGGGGCTGGACTTGGCGATGGGTTCGAGGTCCCAGGGGCCGGAGACGATCATCGCGGCACGCTTCGCGGAGAGCAGCTTCTGCGGGCCGGAGTAGTCCGTGCCGGGCGTGGGCACCGGCGAGACCTTGTGCCTGTGCACCAGGTCGGCCTGGAACCGCAGGGCCTCGGCCGCCGCGTCGCGCGGGATGAGAAGCCTGCCGGTCCCCGGGTCGTACTCGCGCACGCTGTTCTGCAGCATCCAGGGCCAGGCGTAGGAGGGATCCTGGTTGAGCGCGATGCCGTGCACCCCTCCGCCCGTGAGCTCCTTGGCCGCCTCTACGACGTCGCCCCAGGTGGCAGGCGGCTGCACCCCCGCCTTGTCGAACATCTGCTTGTTGTAGAGCAGCAGGCTGCACGTCTGGTGCAGCTGGACGCCGTACACCTGGCCCGCATGCGAGTTGTGCTCGACGGCGGCGTCCTGCCAGTCGTCGGGAAAGCCCATCCCGGCACCGTCGCGCTCGACGTACTTCTGCAGACTCAGTGCGTCACCGCTGAGCGCGAACTCCTGCACCCAGCCGCCGGGCTCTTCCATCAGGTCCGGGACGTTGCCCGACTGGAAGTCGGTGAGGATGCGGGTGCGCATGTCCGGCCACTGGTACTTCTGCATCCGGACGGTGACGCCGTGGTCCTTCTCGAAGGCGTCGACGACCCGCTGGTACGGCGCGTAGTCGTGTCCCGGATTCCAGTAGACGGTGAAGGCGTCGCCGCCGGCGCTGTCGGCGCCGGGCGCGCCGGAGCCGCATGCGGACAGCGGCAGAGCGGCGACGGCTCCTCCCGCCAGCGCCAGGGCTCTGCGCCGGCTCAGTCGACCGGAACCGGCGGAGGGACGGGCGGACGGAGAGCTGTGAGCGGGCATGGACTGCTCCTCTCGGCGCACGCTTCATCGCTGTGCGTTGACCATTGCCGCGCGCCGGGAGGCACGGCGTCAACCCTTCGTACGTACCCCGTCGCAGTCCGCGAGCATCACGCCGGGCTGAATTTCATTCTTTTGCCCTGTACCACCGTGTATCGCCCTTCCGGGGTGGGTCTCGGTGGGGCCGCTCTGGCCTCCCCGTACCCGGCCCTGCGAGGATTCCTGCATGACCAACGATCGACTCCGTGACGTCTATGTCGTCGACGCCGTCCGCACCCCCGTCGGCAAGTACGGCGGTTCCCTCGCCGGTGTCCGCCCGGACGACCTGGCCGCCCACGTCGTCCGCTCCCTGGTGGACCGCACACCCGAGCTGGACCCCGAGCGCATCGACGACGTGGTCTTCGGCAACGCCAACGGCGCGGGCGAGGAGAACCGGAACGTCGGACGGATGGCCGTCCTGCTCGCCGGACTGCCGCTGAGCGTGCCGGGCAGCACGGTGAACCGGCTGTGCGCCTCCGGCCTGGAGGCCGTCGTGCAGGCCGCGCGGGCGGTCGCGGTCGGCGACGCCACGGCGGTCGTCGCAGGCGGCGTGGAGTCGATGAGCCGCGCCCCGTGGGTGATGCCCAAGCCGGAGCGCGCCTTCCCGGCAGGCGCACCGGAGACGTACTCCACCACCTTGGGCTGGCGGATGGTGAACCGGCGGATGCGGCCGGAGTGGACCGTCTCGCTCGGCGAGGGCGCCGAACTGGTGGCCGAGCGGCACCACATCGCGCGCGAGGCGCAGGACGCCTTCGCCGCCGCCAGCCACGAGAGGGCCGCCCGCGCCTGGAAGGACGGCCTGTACGACCGGGAGGTCGTGCCTTACGAGGGCGTGGAACTCGCTCGCGACGAGACCATTCGGGACGGCAGCTCGCCGGAGACCCTCGCGAAGCTCAAGCCCGTCTTCCGCAAGGACGGCACCGGCACCGTCACCGCCGGCAACTCCTCCCCCCTCAACGACGGCGCCGCCGCGCTGCTGCTCACCGACGAGGAGGGCCTGAAGGCCACCGGCCGGGAGCCGCTGGCCCGCATCCGCGCCTCGGCCGTCACCGGCATCGAGCCGCAGCTCTTCGGTCTCGGCCCGGTGGAGGCCGTCCGCCGCGCGCTGGGCAAGGCGGGACGCGGCTTCGGCGACCTGCACACAGTGGAACTCAACGAGGCCTTCGCCGCGCAGGCACTGGGCTGCCTGGCCGAGTGGCCGGAGCTGGACCCCGCACGCGTCAACCCGCGCGGCGGCGCCCTCGCCATCGGGCACCCGCTCGGCGCCTCCGGTGCACGTATCGCCGGATCGGTCGCGCACCAGCTCGCCGCAGCCGGCTCGGGCACCGGGCTGGCGGCGCTGTGCATCGGAGTGGGTCAGGGGCAGGCACTCGTACTGGAACGCTGACACGCCCGGGCGGAGAGCCCGGGGGCGTAGGCGCCGCGCCGGACCGCCTACTTCCCCGGGTCGGTGTTCACGTCCGACCCCCGGGCCGCCCCGGCCGGTGTCTTCGCCAGTTCCGGCGAGGAGGTGTCCAGCGGCACCGCCCACGAACGCACCATGCCCAGCTGCACCGCCTGCCTCGGCAGCAGTGCGTCCAGCAGCCAGTCGGCCGCGACCCGGATGCGGTTTCCCGGCATGGCCGCCAGGTGGTAGCCACGGGTCACCGCGTTGGCGAGCGGCCCGGAGAGCGGGATACCGAGCGGGTTCGCCGCCCCCTGCACACCGCCGAGGTCGACCGTGAACCCCAGGTCGTGATGCTTATACGGGCGGCGCACGCCACGGCCGAAGGCCGCCGCCAGGTTGCGTCCGGCGAGCCTGCCCTGCCGGGAGGCGTGTTGCGCGGTCATCGGGGTGTACTCCCCCGGTCGCGTCAGGTCCGGCACGGCCGCCGCGTCCCCGCAGGCCAGCACCTCCGGATGGCCGGGAACAGTCAGGTACTCGTCCACCACGAGCCGGCCCTTCTCGGTGGGCAGCCCCAACTCCTCGACCAGCGGGTCGGGCCGCACCCCCACGCACCAGATCAGCGAGCGCGTCGGCACGAAGCTTCCGTCGTCCAGCAGCACGCCGTCCCGGGTGGCCTCCTTCACCGAAGTCCCGGTCCGCACGTCCACGCCACGCTGTCGGAGCACCCGGCCGGCGGG
>KI547044.1:143403-151727 GCA_000497405.1 Streptomycetaceae bacterium MP113-05
AGGCCCGGCAGCACCCTCGGTGCCACGTCCAGCAGCATCCACCGGGGGTGGCTTTCGGGTGCGCGGTCGCCGCCGGCGCGGCTGTGCTGACGGGCGAGGGAGTCGGTGAACAGCTTCCCGTGCGCGGCCACCTCGGTGCCGGTGTAGCCGGCGCCCACGACGACGAAGGTCGAGCGGGCCGTCCGCTCCTCCGGATCGTCGCTGTTCGCCGCCATGGCCAGCTGCCGGGTGATGTGGTCGCGCAGGTACAGCGCTTCCGGCATCGCGCGGAAGCCGCGTGCGTGCTCGGCTACACCGGGGATCGGCAGCAGCTTGTTCACGCTCCCCACCGACAGCAGCAGCCGGTCGTACGACAGTTCACCGTCGCGCCCCTCGGGGTCGGTGTACCGCACCCGCCGCTCCGACAGGCTCACCCCGTGCACCTCGCCCAGCACCAGCCGCACGCCGGGCAGTGTCCCCGGCAGCGATACCGACACCCGGCGCGGCTCGAGGATGCCGGACGACACCTCGGGCAGCAGGGGCAGGTAGAGAAAGTAGTCGTTGGGATTCACCAGGACGATCTCCGCAGCCCCGCGCAGCTTCCGGGACAGCGTGCGGGCCGCCTGATATCCGGCGAACCCGGCTCCGACGATCACGATGCGGGACCGGCTCACGTTCACCTCACGTTCGACTGCTCCACGTACGACCTCCCGCGGTTCCCCGGCCGCCTTCCGCCAAACGCTGGCCCTCCCCCACGTCCGCTCAGGACCCCGCGGGTGCACATCCACCCCCTGGAGTGCGGTATTGTTCTTCATGCCGGTCGGCGAGGGGATCACCCCGAGCCGCCCCGAGCACCGGGACGTGGCGCAGCTTGGTAGCGCACTTGACTGGGGGTCAAGGGGTCGTGGGTTCAAATCCCGCCGTCCCGACCAGCGTTTTCGCAGGTCGGAGGCTGTCTTCACACCGTGGAGGCAGCCTCTTCTGTATAGGCGTGTGGCCCCACGAGGGCCCATGCAGGGCATTTTTCGCAGGTCAGACGGCCTAACGCACATTGACCTCGGCCAACTGGCTCTGACGCCCGCCCGGGATGAATCCGTACCGCCGTGGCGGATCCGACTTCCCACCTTCCGCTCCGGTTGCCCGCAAGCCTGCCCTCATTGGGACCCGCCATCCCGTGCATGCTCGACGAAACGATCCCCTGGTGCCCAAAAGGGAGAGATTCGCTGCACCCGGTGGAACGGGGAGTGCTCTGGTGCGGACTGGTCGGCGACGGAAAGCTGGGGACCGGGCGCGGACTCGACCGGGTTATCGGCCAGAGGCGCAGACCCGCCGAAGGGAGGCCATGAGCGCGATGCAGGGACTCGAATACCCGCACGAGCACGAACAAGGTCACGAACGGCTGCACGGACCACGGGACGAAACATCCGTGCCGAGGGAGGCCGCCGCTTCTTCGGCACCACCCCATCTGTTCAGGGCAGCCGCAGCGGGACGCAGCGAGGTGGTAGGTCGCGAGGGAATGGGCACGTTGCAGCGCGTGGTGGGAAACGGCGCCACCCGTTGCCTGCTCCAGCGCACTCCCGGTGACGCCGAGGAGGAACAGCAACGAGCGCCGCAGGCCCAGGCACGTTCGTCGGTACACGATGTGGTGTCAGGCAGTGGACAGCCGCTGGACACCGACACCCGCTCCGACATGGAGAGCAGACTGGGTACGGACTTCTCCGACGTCCAGCTGCACACTGACACCTCGGCGCACGACTCAGCCCGTGAGGTCGGCGCTCGGGCGTACACGGTGGGCAGTCACATCGTCTTCCAGCGCGACGCCTACGACCCGTCATCGCACGAAGGACGTACGACACTTGCCCACGAGCTGACCCACGTGGTGCAGCAGCGCAGCGGGCCGGTAGACGGCACGGAGGCACCTGGCGGCATACGGGTGAGCGACCCGTCCGACCGGTTCGAGCAGGAGGCGGTGGCCCGCGCCGAGCAGGTGATGTCGGAGTCGGCAACTGCGGCGTCGCCCCCCTCCGTCACGCCTGCTGCTGCGGGCTCCGGAGCTCCCGCAGCAGTGCAACGGCAGACCGACGAGAACGAAGGAGAGGACGAGGAGCCCGCGGACGTGCAGGGCGAGTGGGTGCAGCGCCGGGCCGCCGGCCAGAAGACCGCCGAGGAGGAAGACGAGGAGGTCCCGTCCACTCGGTAGTCGAGCGGGCACGAGTCGGCGTCAGACGGCGGAGTCCCGAGAGAGGTGCACCGTCACGCAACTACTCCTCGGCTGCAGCCTTCATCGTGCCGCCGAGAAAGACCGACTCCGCGCACTTCCCCGGCGTGGAGCGGCCAACCGGCCTGCCCACCTTCCTGCACTCCACGACGACAGTGACCGCGTCGTTTCCGGTCACCTGGATCGGTGTGACGAAGTGGTAGTCGGAGGCGCGGAAGTTCTCCATCGACAGATTGAGAAGTTCGCCGCCCTCGCTGGTGACCACGAGGGAGCCGGCGTCCCCCTGCGGGTTCTGAACCACGATGTCCGTGAGGGCGAAGGTCGAGTTCGGCGGCACTTCCAGCGCGGTGACCTTCGTCGCGCCTCCCCCCACGGAGTCCTCGACTTTGACCCGAGCGCTCTTCGAGGCCGCCGGCCCACCGGGTTCGCCGGGCTCCGGCTTGTCGCTCTCGCCCGCGTTCGTGCCTCCCGACCCCTGCGTCTCCTCGGTGCCGGTCGCGCCTGACGGGCCCCCGCTCGCTCCACCATCTGTGGGTTTCACAGTGTCGTTGACCGCTTCCCGTATTGCCTCCGGGGTGACGGCCTCCCTCGCGGCCGATTCCACGCCGGGACGGAGCACCGTGAACCACAGGCCGGTCAGGAGCGCGGCTACCAGCACGGCGGCGAACAGCGCCCGCGGGAGCCAGGCAGGCAGAACGGGCGTCTGCTCGTAGGAGCCGTCCAGCAGGACCGGCTGATGCGGCGCGCCGTCCTCCGGTACCGCGGGCGTGACCGTCACCTGGAAGGGGTGTGTTGCCGGCACACCGCGCCATATCCGCTGGGTGCTGCGGACGCGCAGGGGTACGAATTTCGCCTCGCCCGGCGCAACCACGGTCTCAGGGTCCACGAACTCCAGCCGGACCCGCTCACTGGCTGCCTGTGCGACCAGCTGCACAGTCGTGGGTATGTTCCCGAGGCTGTCCACGGCCACCTTGTGCCGTCCTCGCCAGGAGCCGCTGGAGGTACGAGGCACGAGGTCGGCTGTGACCTCGGTGAAGGGGAGCACGGTGACACTGCTCTCCGGGATCACCACACCGCCTGGGTCGCTCGTCGGCACGACACGCAGACCCAGCGGCATCCTGCCTGGCTCGATCTCGGGGCTGCGGGGTGGGCGCAGCTTGAGGACGGCGTCACCCGAGGACCCGGGGTAGAGCGACAGGCTCTCCGGCTCTGCCGTGGTCCACTCTGCGCACGGACCGACCACCTCGAAGCGGCACTCCTCCACGGTACTGCCCGAGTTGACCACCCGTACCGGGAGGTCAGCCTCTCCGCCCGGCACCAAGGTGAGGGAGGCATCGTCAAGGCTCGCCGAAACATTCATGGAACGCACCGTATGACTGCAGGCGAAGAGGAGACGACGGCCCGTCAGGAACACCTGAGGGCAGGTTGTGTGCCCCCAGGACCAGCTGGAAGTGCCCTTGTGGGGCACGACCCCCTGTGCCATCGTGAGTGACACAGGGTGATCAGCGACCACTAGAGCAGTGAAGACCGCCCAGGGGGGAGTCTTGTCATGCAATCGCCATGCCCGCAGCCGCGGCGCATACGAGTGAACTTACGCGCACAGGACCCGATTTCCGAAGCCGGCCTAGCCAGTCATCTGCGCCCTCGTCCCGAGGTGCTACTCGTCGAACGAGAAGGGGAGGAGGCCTCCGACGTCGTTGTCGTGGCAGTCGAAACGGTGGACGACGATGTACTACAGGCACTTCGGCAGATACAGCGCAACGGCACGGCCCGGGGAGTGCTGGTCACGAGCCGGATGGACGAACAACAACTGGTGAGCGCCGCTGAATGCGGCTTCATCGGTGTCGTTCGTCGCTCCGACGCCACGCCGGATCGGCTGGTTCAGGTCATCACAGCCGTCGCGCGCGGCGAAGGACATGTCCCCGCCGACCTGCTCGGACCGCTCCTGCAGCGTGTCGGACGGTTACAGGGCGAAGTGCTCCAACCCCGTGGCCTCAATCTGACAGGGCTCTCCCGCCGGGAGATAGAAGTGCTGCAATTCGTCGCCGAGGGCTTGGGAACCGCCGACATCGCGCGGAAGATGGCCTATTCCGAACGCACGGTCAAGAACGTGCTGCAAGCCGTGATGACCCGCCTCAACCTGCGCAACCGTTCGCACGCGGTGGCGTATGCGCTGCGACAGGGCCTGATCTGACCTTCGGCGGAAGCTCACTTCGCACAGGCCGTACCCGGCCGTGCTGACCTCTCGGGCACCGTCGGCTACCCGAAGGACTGGCTGAGGGCCCGTGCACCGACCCGCCCCGGTCAGCGACGCTGAATCGTCGGCAACGATCGTGGAGGGGCGCTGTGCGTGGGGTTCTTCGGTACGTTCTCCGAGCAGCCGGCGGACACGCGAGCGGCGTCCGGTCTTCGCCGAGTTCACGGCTGCGTTGGCGCCCGCCGAAGACGGGAACAATCCCCCGGCCGCCGACAGCCCGGATCACCGGTCTGTGCAACAGCGGGCCGGGGCGGGCGCGTGCACTGAGGGCAGGGGTGTTCGGCACCACGTTGTTCCTGGTCGCCGGTGCGGTGCCGAGCGCCGTCAGCCGCCCTTTGCCCGAGCCGACCGTGACCCCTGCCCGGGTGGCGCAGAAGCTGGACCCGGGTGAGTCGGTGACGGTGCAGAAGGCGGTCACCACGCCCGCGGTGCCGTCCCGGCCGGATGTGGTGCTGCTGGTCGACGGAACCGGCAGCATGGAACCCAGCATCGAGAAAGTTCAGCAGCAACTTCCCACCATCACCAGCAGTGTGCGCGACGAGCAGCCCGACTCGCGGTTCGCGGTGGCTACCTACGGCGACGGTCAGGTCGACGGGGAGCGGGTCTTCACCGTGACGCAGAAGTTGACCGACGATCTCGTCGAGGTGCAGCAGGGAGTCGACGCCCTCGACGACACCCGCGGCGGCTTCAGCCGCGGGCCGGCCGAGGACTGGATCAACGCACTGTGGCAGGTCGCCCACGGAGCCGACGGCCAGACCGTCTTCCGGCCCGGAGGCAGCCCGGTCATCGTGCTGCTCGGTGATGCGTCCAGCCACGACCCGAGCATGGACCACACCCTCACCGACGCCGCCAACGCGCTCCACAACATCGACGCCCGGATCGTCGCCGTGGACGTTGCCACCGAACTGGGCGACGGACTCAACGGCGACGGCCTGGCGGACTGGGTCGACGATGAGGACAGGGACGAAGAGGAACACGAGCCCGACCAGGCCACCCGGCTCATCGACGACGTCGGCGGCACCCTGCTCCAGGGCATCGACGCTGATCAGGTGGCAGAGAAGATCGCCGAGGGTCTCACCAACCTGCCCACCACCGTCGGCCACCGGACGACGCCCGCCTGCAGCCCGTACCTCTCGGTCGGTCTCGCTCCCCGGACACTCCAGGTGATCAGCGGCAACCCGGCCGCTTTCACCGAGACGATCACGGTGGCCGAGGACGCACCGCAGGGCGCCACGCTGAACTGCACGGTGCAGTTCACGCTGGACGGCACCACCCCCCAGGGACCGGACTCGCCGACGGACCAGGGACCGGTTCCCGCCTACACCGAGCGCATCAGCATCGAGGTGAACGACACCGGAGAGCCGACCGTCACCGTGGACGACCGGACGGCGGAAGCAACGGGTGACGACGGGGCCGAGATCGAGTACACCGCCACGGCCACCGACGATGTCGACGGCGAACTACCCGTCACCTGCGAGCCCGCCCCGGGCGCGCGGTTCCCGGTCGGTGAGACCACGGTGACCTGCACCGCCATCGACTCGGCGGGCAACACCGGCACCGACACAGCGACCTTCACCGTGTACGCGTATGAAGATCCACCTCCGGACGAGGCCGACCTCGCGGTGACCGCGACGACCGTGCCGTCCGAGAATTACACCGGCCGCGAGACCGAGGCGCGTTTCGCCGTCTCCAACGCGGGCCCCGACACAGCGACCGGTGTGGTGGTCGACTCCCAGTGGCCGTCGGTCCGGGACAGCGAGGACCGGGAACTCTCCCCGCTCAGCACCTGCACGCGCAGCGACCCCTGCACCATTCCGGCGGGTGGCCGCCGGACGATCACCCAGACTGCCACGTACGACGCTCCGCTGTCCGGATCCGTGCGGGCGAAGGTCGACGGCACGCGCAGCGACCCGCAGCACAGCGACAATGCCGACACCGCCCGGCTCCGCATCCTGGAACCCGAGCTGACGATCTCACCCGAAGTCGGCCCGCCCGGCACGGTCGTCATCGCCCGCGGCAAGAACTTCCCGCCCGGGATCCAGGTCGAGCTGACCTGGAAGCCCGGAATCACCGCACAAGCGTCACCAGTACTGGCCGGGCGGGACGGCTCCTTCGAGGCGCAGGTGCTGGTGCTGCGCAAGGACCGTCTCGGCCCGCGCACGCTGCGCGCCGACGCACCGCTGCTGAAGCGTCTGAACGAGGAGTTCCTGGTCGTGGCCCGGCAACTCCAGCCCCCCGACTTCGCGGGGCGCAGTTGACCGGGCACCGAGGTCGTCCGGGACTGCCGCCCGCCCAGGGAAACCGCACAGGGAACCCGAGCAGGGAGCGTGCAGCGTGATCCACGAGGTCGATGAGTCGCTGCGGGCCCTGTTCCGCGCCGGTGCGCTGGAGGGCGCCCAGGTCCAAGTGGCCTTCGAGGCACCCAACCGGGAATGGGCCGCCAAGGTGAACGCCCCCACCGTCAACGTCTTCCTCTACGACATCCGGGAGGACCTCTTCCGGCGCGAGCGCGGCATGCGCAACGAGTACGACGACGAGGGCTTCGTCGTGGCCCGGCGCCGACCGCCCCGCTACTTCAAACTCTCCTACCTGATCACCGCCTGGACCAAGCGCGCCGAGGACGAACACCGGCTGCTGTCCTCGCTGCTGGCCTGCCTGCTCGGGCACGAGGCGCTGCCCCGGGAGCACCTCGGCGGTGCGCTCGCCGAGTTCGGCGCCGGGGTGTGGCTCACGGTCGGCCTGCCGCCGCCGCAGGACCGTTCGTTCGCGGACGTGTGGAGCGCGCTGGGCGGCGAGCTGAAACCCTCGCTGGATCTGGTGGTCAGCGTGCCGGTGACGGCTTCGCCCCGCTACGAGGTCGGCCCGCCCACCGGCGAGGACGGCCTGCACCTGGACTTCTCCGGTGACGCCCCGGACCACAGCGCCGACGACATGCCCGCAAGCGGCGCGGCCACACCGGACGGCCACCGACTTCCGGTCTACGGCCGGCCAGACACCGCCCCCGTTCAACCACGCCCGTCCACCACCCGTACCGGCCACGGCCCTCGGCGCGGCGGCATCTCCCGCCACGTCTCGGAACAGCCACCCACCGGCCGGAACGGCACCGCACCGTCCCGGCGAAAAGGCGACGCATGACCGGTGACAGCGCCACCCACCCGGAGTCCACGGCGCCCGGGCACGCAGCGGCCGACTCGGACCGGACCGAGGACCTGCGCCACCTCCTCGACCGTGCCGCCCTGGTCGAGCAGCGGGTCCGCCGCGCCGTGGCGGACCGCCGGCAGACCGATCCGGACCCGGACGACGCCTTCCGCGGCCTCTACCTCAGCGACGAGGCCGTACAGCGACTTCTCGACCACGGCCGTTCCCTCACCGGCCCGGACGATGCGGACGCCACCGCGCTGGCCCAGGCCGAGACACGTGCACGTGCAGCCGGGCGGCCCACCCGGCTGCACGCCCTGGCCAGCGCCTTCCGTCTCACCGACCTCGACGTCGAACTGCTCCTCGTCGCGCTGCTCCCCGATCTCGACGACCGCTTCGAGGCGTTCTACGGCTACCTCAACGACGACGTGACGCGTCGCCGCCCCAGCATCGGTCTGGCCCTCGGGCTGTGCGGTGTCTCCCCCGCAGACGCCGAGGTGCGCGGCCGGCTGACACCCCGCGCGCCGCTGTGCGACGCCGGGCTGCTCCTGGTCGAGGACGTCGAACGCCCCTTCCTGGGCCGGTCGCTGCGGGTGCCCGACCGGGTCACCGCGCATCTGCTGGGCGACGACACGCCCGACCCCCGCCTCACCGGCCTCCTGCCGCCGGGCCCGCACACCGGGCTGTCGGGCGTGGGCGACCCCGCCCCGCTGGCCCGGGCGCTGGCGGCCG
>KI547044.1:151737-157100 GCA_000497405.1 Streptomycetaceae bacterium MP113-05
GCGTCCCGCTCGCCTATCTGCAGGAGGCACAGGGCGGCGCCGGCACGTCGCTGGGTTCCGACGCGCTGACTCGCGCCGGGCACGGCGTGCTGCGGCTGGACCTGGACCGACTGGCCCGCGACCCGGCCCCCGCAGAAGCCCTGCGCACCCTCGTCCGGGAGGCCCGGCTGACCGGCTCCGGCCTGGTGGGCGGCCCGGTGGACGCGCTGCTCGCCCCGGAGAAGCAGTCACTGCTGCGCCTGGTCACCGAGACCGCGGAGGCCCTGCCCGCCGTGCTGGTCGGCCGCGCCCCCTGGGACGCGGGATGGTCCGCCCGCCCGCCGGTACTGCTGCACGCACCGCGCGTCGAACCCTCGCAGCGCGGCCCGCTCTGGCGCGCCGCCTGCACCGCACCCGTACCGGACGACCTGGACCCGCCCCGGCTGCTGGCGCCGTTTCTGCTCACCCCCGAGCAGCTCACCCGTGCCGCGCACAGCGCGTCCCAGGCGGCCCTGCTGGACGGCGGCGCCATACGCCCCGAGCACGTACGGGCGGGGGCGCGCGCGCAGAACGCCGCCGGGCTGGACCGGCTCGCCCGCCGCATCGAACCCGCCGTCGGCTGGCCGGACCTCGTGCTACCGACCGACGCGCTGACCCAGTTGCGCGAACTCACCGCCCGCGCCCGGCACCGCGACCAGGTACTCGGCGAGTGGGGCATGCGTCCCGGCGGGGGCCGCGGCCGGGGCGTTACCGCCCTGTTCGCCGGGGACTCCGGCACCGGGAAGACCATGTCCGCCGAGGTCATCGCCGCCGACCTGGGGCTGGATCTCTACACCGTGGATCTCTCCACGGTCATCGACAAGTACGTGGGCGAGACCGAGAAGAATCTCGAACGCATCTTCACCGAGGCCGCCGGCATCAACGGCGTCCTCCTCTTCGACGAGGCCGACGCCATCTTCGGCAAACGGTCCGAGGTCAAGGACGCTCACGACCGCTACGCCAACGTGGAGAGCGCCTACCTGCTCCAGCGCATGGAGACCTTCGACGGCCTGGCGCTGCTGGCCACCAACCTCCGCGCGAACCTGGACGACGCCTTCACCCGCCGCCTGGACCTGGTGATCGACTTCCCCGCCCCGGACGCCGCACAGCGCCGCCTCCTCTGGGAACGCTGCCTCGGCCCCGTCCTGCCCCGTTCCCCCGGCCTGGACCTGGACTTCTGCGCCGAGTCCTTCGAACTGGCCGGCGGCAACATCCGCTCCATCGCCGTCACCGCCGCTTACTTCGCCGCCGAGTCGGGGGCGCCGGTGACCATGGCCGACCTCATTCACGCCGTCCAGCGCGAATACCAGAAACTCGGCCGCCTCACCCTCGCCTCCGAATTCGGCCCGTACGCGGAGCTACTGAACTGAACCGCGACCAGGCCCGTAGGGCTCCCCGCGGCACGGGCACCCCGTCACCCGAGCGGGTCACGATGAGATCCGCTCACTGTTAGCCCTGGATCTTCAGCGGAATTGGGTGACCTGACGCCATGCCGCTGACCTGCGAGGATGCGAGTGTCTACGTCGTATCCTCTATTGATCCGAAACGGTTCGAGTTTCGGGTCGTTGATGGTGTGTGAGCGATTTGAGTGGGGACGCGCGGAGTCTGTCGCCGTCGGCGCAGGAGGCCCTGCGGCTGCGGGCGGTGGCGGCGTTGGCGGCGGGGCGGGCCCCTGAGGACGTGGCGGCGGTCTTCGGGGTGTCGTTGAAGGCAGTCAGCACGTGGTGGGCGAGGTGGCAGGCCGGCGGCCGGGAGGCGCTGGTCATGCGGCCGCGTGGGAAGCCGGTGGGGGTGCACCAGGTGCTGGGGGAAGCCGAGCAGGCCGCGGTGCGGCAGGCTGTTCTCGATCATCGGCCCTGTGATGTGGGGCTTTCCGGGCAGTTGTGGACGCGGCGGCTGGTGGGCGAGCTGATCGCGAAGCTGTACCGGGTGCGGCTGACCGAGCCCGGGGTGGGCAAGTACCTGGCCCGGTGGGGACTGTCCTTCCAGCGTCCGGACAAGCGGGCCATCGAGCAGGACCCGGAGGCGGTGCGGCGGTGGCACGCCGATACCTGGCCGACGATCCGCGCGAAGGCGAAGAAGGACGGCGGCGAGGTCCTCTTCGCCGACCAGGTCGGCATCCGATCCGACCAGGTCA
The DNA here is from genome assembly GCA_000497405.1 of Streptomycetaceae bacterium MP113-05. GTDB lineage: Bacteria > Actinomycetota > Actinomycetes > Streptomycetales > Streptomycetaceae > Streptomyces. The sequence goes on from KI547044.1 coordinate 153,893, forward strand.
CCGGCCGCACCTGGGGCGAGAAGGGCAAGACGCCGGTGGTGCGACGGACCGGGAACCGGTTCTCGGTGAACGCGATGTCGGCGATCAGCACCAAGGGCCGCATGCACTTCATGGTCTTCACCGAGAGCTTCACCGCCGAGGTGATGTGCCGCTTCCTGGACCGGCTCGCCGGCCACTTCGACCGCAAGGTCCACCTCGTGGTCGACGGGCACTCCGCCCACCGTTCGAAGAGGGTCCGGGACTGGATCACTGCACACCCCGACGACGTCGAGCTGCACTTCCTGCCCCCGTACTCGCCCGAGCTGAACCCCGACGAACTCGTCAACTCCGACCTCAAACACAGCCTGCCCAGGCAGCACCGGGCCCGCAACCAGGCCGAACTCGCCGCCGAGACCCGCCGCTTCTTCCGCAGACGCCAGCGCCAACCGCATCGTCCGCGGCTACTTCGGCGGCCCACACGTCCACTACGTCCTCGACGAGAACCATTTGAGTTTCTGATCAATACAAGAGTCAGGGCACCTTTCCGGTGATCGAGCGTACAGGGTGGGATCGTCGGCTGGCCGTGCAGGCCGACGGCAAAGGGCTGATCGGGCATGCGGGGGCGGTGCTGCTGCGCTACGATTACGCGTTCGACTGCAATGTTTACCCTCATCCATGGCGAGGTATTTTGCCCAGGGTCAGTCCGTTTCGGATCAAATTGAGAAATTTAGAAAGCTGTGCGTTTCTCTCTTTTATGCGGGACTTCTGATGATTGCTGAGTTCTATACCGGCGATCGTAGGATCCGACGCCTCAAGAGGTTCGACATTGACTTGCCCCAGATTACTCAAACGCCACAGTGAAACCTTTCCAGCTCCGAGTCCTTCCCAAGATAAACGCATATCCATGGCACTCCATGGCGAATTTCCGGAGTAAGTAACCAGTGATTGCACTGTGAAATCAACATTCCATTGATGGTAATGCTTCCTCATCTCACCTTGCGTCTCCATGATGTGATCGGTGCAATCATTACAAGGACTTCGAGTAACCTTCACCAAGAAGGAGAGATCTCCGACGCCATTATCGACTCTTGTCCTTTCCCTGGACTTCTTTGAAGAGCTCTTTTGAAGTTCCTTGTACAACGGGGATATTTGATGCCTCTTGAGGGCTTCCGGGTCGGCTCGCACGTGATCCATTAGCTGTCTTTCAGCGTGTTGCCCTCTAGTCCTTCTCTTCTTGGATCCGCTTTCGAACCTGCCAAGTTCCAAGGTGCCCTTCCCTGGCGCATCCGGAATGCGCACTTCCAGCCATCCGATCGCTGCGGTGTAGTCAACCCAGTCGTCGCCGCCTGGCTGTGTGGGGGCGAGGAAAAGGTCCTCACTTTCGAACTTGATCTTTGGAGTGAAGGAGCCTATGTGCCGAGGTGGACTCGCTGATGCCCATACCTCAAACCGTTGACCACCTTCCCCTGGCGGTCTTATCTGTATGCCGCGCAGGCCCCTCTTGCTCAGGTCGGCATATATCGATCGAACTTCTTGCGTCGCTTGGGATGCGGGAGTGCCGTCCGGAACCCTTTTGGTGAATTCTCGCCAAGCCAATATGCGAGGATCTTGTTTCCTGTTTTTTCTGTTACTCTCTGCGTCTTTTGCTTCGCGTGCTCGTCTGTTGCGCCACAAATCCCTCCCGACCTTCGCGATCTTGGCCACGATCTTGTCGACCGCCCGGTTCACCGGGCGGGAGGCCTTCTGGAGCACCGACTTGACCTTGTTGGCCAGCCCGCCAACTCCCACTAGCGACGCCAGCAGCCCGATAAGCAGCGGAATACTCGCTGCCAACGCGGCCTCGACCATCTTCGGGACGCCCGCAGCGCCCCCACCCGCGATGGCAATGACGGCATCCAGAACCGCGTTGACGAATTCCACGATCTGGGCGCCCTGGGTCACGACGAACGTGACGATGTCGATGATCGCTTTTACCGCGCGCACGAATGCAGAGGCGGGATTAAGCAAGGAGACGATCCAGGTGATGCCCGCGATGATGACGGTCGGGATCAGGTAGGACTTCAGATCGTCGAGGATCATGGTCTTGAGATCGCCGACCTGGCCCTCGATCTCCTTGGCCGCGCCTGCCGGTCCCTCCGTGGCCAGCGCCTTGGCCACCGGCACTTGGGATTCGACCGCGGACATGGCCTCGTCGGGGACGCCCTTGCGGACCACGCGTGAGCGGATGTTGTCCCAGGTCAGGCCGACCATCGAGGCCAGGAGCCCGATGATGCCCTTGAGGTTGAACCGGGCGGGGATCTCGATGCCGGCCTTGACCGACGTCCCCAGTAACCAGGAGACCAGGCCCTTCTTCAGGTGGTCGACGATGTTGGAGAGAAAGAGGTTCAGGCCCTCGCCGACCGCCGAGATCAGGTTGCCGAGGAACCCGATCGGGTCCTTGATGATCTTCGCGATGGCGGAGGCGGCCTTGGCCAGGATGCCGAGGAGGAGGTCCTTGAGCTCCATGACGGTCTGGATCGCCCCGGCGATGGCGTCCTTCGCCTTCGCCACCAGCCCCTTGTTGGCCTCCTGGAGCGCCTTGATCTCGGCGTCGATCTTGTTCAGGGCCTGGGTGTACTTGGTAGCCAGGGTCTGGACGAGCTGCTGCCCCTTCGCCTTGACGTCGGCTTCCAGGCCGTCGAACTTGCCTGCGAAGTCCTTGGCCACGTCCTGGCCGAGTGCGCGCAGGTCCTGCGGGAGCTTGTCGACCTCGGTCTTCATCTGGCGGCGGCCCCGGGCGATCCGGGTCTTGGCCTTGCCGAGTTCGGCGCCGATGGTGTCCGCGATGGAGGAGATCACCTGCTGCATGCGGGTGACGTAGAGCTTGCGGGACTTGGCGAAGAGAGCATTGGCCTCCTCCGGCATACCGAGGAGTTTGTCCTTGCCCCACTTGAGCTTTCCGGTAAAGCCGGAGTACCGCTTGTCCTTGTACGCCTTCATCCGGCGTTTGTGGTCCGCGGTGAACGCGTCGTGCGCGGCCTTCTCGCCCTTGGTGAACTGGGAGTCGACCTTCTTGTCCAGGTCGGAGAGGGTCTTCTCGACATCCTTCTTGGTGGCGTCGAAGACCTTCTGGAGCTTGGCGGTCACCTTCTGGCGTTTGGTCTCGTCCTCGGTCTTGGCACCGCGTTGGCCGCTGTCGACGTCCTGCCCGGACTTGGTGCGGGTGGCGGTCAGGTCGGCCATGGCCGCC
>KI547044.1:157110-162082 GCA_000497405.1 Streptomycetaceae bacterium MP113-05
TGCCGGAGGCCGCGGCGGCAGCTTTGGCGCCGGTCAACTCGGTGGCCTCGGCGCCACGGGCTTTCCCGGGTGCGGTGTCGGAGTCCTTCTCGGCGTCCTTCTTGGCGGAGAGGGCTTCGTCGAACTGCGGCTCGTTGCCCTTCTTGAGTTGTTCCTCGGTGACTTCGGCGTCGGCCATGAGCCGGTCGTTGGCCTGGGGGCCTTCGGAGAAGTCGGTCACTTCGGCCGGTTGCTTGTCCGGCACCGCGTCGCCGGCGTTGGGAGCTCCGGGGTTGCCCGGCGGCTGGTCGCCCGGCAACGGGGTGACCGGTTTGTCTTTGGCCGCCGACATGTCCGGGCCGGCAGCTGTCGTCGACTCGAGCTCCTCGGCGGAGGACTTCTTGCCGTCGGCGACCTTGCCGTCCACCGATTCCTTGAGCTGTTCGGGCTTGCCGGAGTCGGCGTAGTTGTCGGCCTCTTCCAGGTTCTTGGGCGCCTGGTCGTTGATGGCCTGGTTGACCGCCGCGACGAACGCGGTCTTGTCGAAGACGCCGGGCTTGGCCTTGTGCATCTTCTCCGCTTGCGCCGCCTTGCCCTGCGCCTCCTTGTCGTCGGGAGGTGCGACGGCCGCGTCCTGGGCGGCCTTGGACTCACCGACGGCAGGCGGGTGTTCAGACAGGTGCCGTTCCTTGCCGGCCACGTCGGCGGTGACGGAACGGAAGCCAGGAACCTGGGAAGGAGGGAGCTTGACCGGCGCCGTCAGACGCTGCGCAACCAGGCGGGAAACCGCCCGGTTACCCGCCACGCCCTGCAGCGCTCGCACGCCGCGCCGGTCCAGGTTCGGGTGACGTGGAGCAGGTGCGGGCGCGGCAACCTGCTCCGGGGCACGCTGAGTCGCCGGCCCGCCGCTGCCCTTGGCGGAGGCCGACTCCGTCGGCTTCTTCTCCGAGGCACCCTTCACCGGTTCGCACCCTGCCGCGCTGCCCCCAATTGCCGCGCGGGCACAGGGGACCGGTAGCGGACAGGAGCCCGTGCACCTTCGGGCAGCGCGGACTGTACGGCGAGGCGACCGAAAGGCTTTCCGCTGGTCAGCGGTCACTCGCCAGAATCGGGGACCTCACCGGTCAAGGAGAGTGGTATGCCGTCGTACCTGTCCCCCGGCGTCTACGTCGAGGAGAAGGACTCCGGGTCACGGCCGATCGAAGGGGTGGGTACCTCCGTCGCCGCCTTCGTCGGCTTCGCTGAGAAGGGTCCGTTCAACGAGCCGACACTGATCACGAACTGGACCCAGTTCCTCACGACGTTCGGTGACTTCGTCGAGGGCACCTACCTGGCCAACTCCGTCTACGGCTTCTTCGCCAACGGCGGCGGCGTCGCTTACGTCGTACGCATCGGCGGCAATCCCGCGCCCAGCCAGGTGGCGGGAGCCGGAGCCGGTAAGGGCGCGGGAAAGAATGATTTGGCGAAGGGGGCGCAGGCGCAGCTGGGCGCCTACACCGTGCGCACGCTGCCGGGCGTGACCGGGGAGATCACCGTCGAGGTGGCCGAGCCGGAGGGCGAGGACCCTCCGTCGGACCAGTTCTCGCTCGTGGTCAAGCGGGACGGCGAGGTCGTGGAGACCTACCCGGCTGTCACCAGCAAGCGCAGCAAGGACAACGTGGCCACGCAGGTCAAGGCGCGGTCCCAGGTGATCGCGCTGGAGGAGCCGGGCAAGGGTGCCGCGCCCGCGCGGCCGGAGACGCAGAGTGTGACGCTCAGTGTGGGCCGTCCCGTGGACGACGGCGGTCCGCCGGCGTCCGAGGAGCTGACTGCCGAGTCGTATGTCGGTGACCCGGATCTGCGTACCGGGTTCGGCGGGCTGGAGGCCGTCGAGGAGGTCACCATGGTGGCCGCGCCGGATCTGATGAGCGCGTACGAGCGTGGCGGGCTGGACCTGGAGGCCGTGGTCGCCGTGCAGCAGGGACTGATCACGCACTGCGAGGCGATGGGTGACCGGATTGCGCTTCTGGACACGCCACCGGGGCTGAGCCCGCAGCAGGTGAAGGCGTGGCGGCTGGAGCGCACCGGTTTCGACTCGAAGTACGCGACGATGTACTACCCCTGGGTCAAGGTCTACGACCCGGGTGCGGGCCGGAACGGTTATGTTCCGCCGAGCGGCCACATGGCCGGTGTGTGGGCGCGCAGTGACGAGACGCGCGGGGTGCACAAGGCGCCGGCGAACGAGGTGGTGCGGGGGGCGGTCGCGCTGCAGACGCACCTGACCAAGAGCGAGCACGACCTGCTCAACCCGATCGGCCTCAACTGCATCCGGGCCTTCCCCGGGCGCGGCGTCCGGGTGTGGGGGGCGCGGACTCTCGCCGCCGACCCCGCCTGGCGCTACCTGAACGTGCGGCGGCTGTTCAACTACCTGGAGGAGTCGATCCTGACGGGCACCCAGTGGGTGGTGTTCGAGCCGAACGACGACGCGTTGTGGGCGCGGGTGCGGCGCACGGTTTCGGCGTTCCTGGTGAACGAGTGGCGCAAAGGGGCGCTGTTCGGACTGACTCCGGACGAGGCGTTCTACGTCAAATGTGACCGCGAAACCAACCCACCGGAAAGCATCGATGCGGGACAGGTCATCTGCGAGGTCGGGGTCGCTCCCGTGAAGCCCGCGGAGTTCGTGATCTTCCGGCTGGCTCAGCTCTCCAGCGGCAGCGGCGCCGTCGACGAGTGACGCCGGCACCCCCTTCGCCGAGCCGGGCCCCTTCCAGGACCCGGGAGACCGACGCCGAATCTTCGACCGACGACACCTGAAGCAAGGAGGCGGGCGTGCCGCTCCCCGATCTCGACAGCTCCGTGGGGCATTCCTTCGGGCTGGAATTCGACAGCGTCCTGATCCGGCAGATCACCGAGGTCTCCGGCCTGAAGATGGAGCAGGACGTCATCGAGCTGAAGCAGAACACCGCCGACGGCAAGTTCATGATCAAGAAGCTGCCGGGCCGTCCGAAGGCCGGCGAGGTCACGGTGAGCCGTGGTCTCACCGAGGACAACAGTTTCGAGCGGTGGATCAAGGACTCGCGGTTCGGCCAGATGATCAACGCTCGCCGCAACGGCTCGATCATCGTGTACGACCACGAGGGCATGCCGATCAAGCGGTACAAGCTGATCAACGCCTGGCCGAAGTCGCTGGAGATCAGCACGCTGAAGGCAGGCGACACCTCGATCCTGACGGAGAAGCTGTCGATCACCTTCGAGAGCGTGGACGTCGAGTGAGGCGCGGTCACATGGCGACGCCCCGCTCCCGGGACAGCGGCGGGGAAGCGGACGAACAGGCCGACGGACCGGGCAGCGGCACCGCAGGTTCCCCCGGAACCGGAACCGCTGGGAACCCGGACCGGCTGCAGACGGAGTTCCCGTTCGAACTGCCGCGCGGGTACGTGGACGAGTCGGGCACCGTGCACCGTACGGGTGTGATGCGGCTGGCCACCGCGCGGGACGAACTGGTGCCTCTGCGGGACGACCGGGTGCGGGAGAACTCTGCGTATCTGTCCGTGGTCCTCATCTCCCGCGTGCTGATACGGATCGGGACCGTCGAGGACGTCCACCCGGGGATCGTGGAGGACCTGTTCGCTTCGGACCTCGCGTTCCTGCAGGACTTCTACCGCCGTGTCAACGCCGAGGGTCACACTCGTGCGGCGGTGACCTGCCCGTCCTGCCGGGAGAGCTTCGGGGTGGACCTGGCCGGTGGTGGTCGCCTGGGGGAATCGTGACGTACGCGACGGACCGTCTGCACGAGGAAGTCGCGTACCTCGCCTATCACTTCCACTGGTCGCTGAACGAGATCCTCGACCTGGAGCACGCCGACCGCCAGCGGTACGTCGGGCAGATCGCCCGGCTCATCGGCCGGTGACCACGTGAGCGGTACCGAAGGAGGGGGTGGGGACAGATGGGGCTGCTGTCCTGGTTGAGAGGCGGCGACGGGCGCCATCGGAGCGCCGGGGTGTCGTCGCAGGAGGCGTCCGCACCGGCACCGGAGGCTCCGGGCCGGCACCGGCACGCTGCGGGCACCGGCGGCGCGTGGCGCGACCTTCCGCCGGTGCAACGCACCCTGGGCGACACCGGGCTGATGACTGGACCGGATGCCTTCCGGGGGTCGCTGAGTACCTGGCAGGACGTCTCCTTCGGTACTCCGCTCGGCCACCTGGTCAGCCCCGAAGCGCCGTCCGGGCTGGTGCATGCGCTCGCCCGGAACACGGCCGGGCCGGTGGCCGCCCGAGAGGCTGAGGGCGATCTTCCGGTCAGCGGCAGGCGTACCGTGTTCGGCCCCACGCGGACGGAGGCGACGGCGGTGCCGCTGCAGCGGGAGACCGACGCCGAGCCGTCGCTGGTCTCTGCGGCGGCTCCGCCCGAGGCACCGATACGGCCGCTGACACCGTTGCAGACCTCCTCAGCACCGGCGCCGGCCGCCGAACCGGCGTCTTCGCACAGTGCCGGGGCCCAGCCGCCGCAGACCGCGCCGGGGCCCGTGCAGCGGGCCGATACGCCGGAGCTCCCCCGTCCGCGCGGCTTCGGTCTCGGCGACCCTCTCGACGCGCTGCCCCCGACTGCGCAGCTCCAGGCCGCCGCCTCCAGTAGTGCACAGGCACCGATCCCCTTCACGCCCACGCAGGAGCGTTTTTCACTTCCCGTGGCCCGTGCTGCCGGAGAAGGTCCATCCGAGATTCCCGCACCGCCTCCAGGGAGCGACACCGACGACACTGGCGCGCCCGAACTGCAGCCGCTGCTGGGCGACACGCCACCGGTACCCGTGTCCGGGCAAGGTGTGCAGGGACCGGCGCCCGCACCGCGGCAGGCCGAGGCCGGCCCCCTGCCACCGGCGGTCGGTCGCGCTCCGGTGCCCTTGCAACGAGCCACCGCGCAGGGCACGCCCGTGGGCGAACCGCAGGTGGCGGCGCGGGGCGCCGGTCCGGTGGTGCCGCTGTCCCCGCAGCGGGCGGTCTCGTTGATCTCCGGC
>KI547044.1:162092-191064 GCA_000497405.1 Streptomycetaceae bacterium MP113-05
CAGCGGGCGGCGGACGGATCGGTGCTGTTCGCCCCGCCCACGCCGCAGCGACCCGCCGTGCAGAGAGACGCGGAGGACGAAACACCGGTGTTCGACGCGCCCGAGCCGGAGCCCGCCCCGGAACCGGACTTCGACGAGGGCAGAGGCCTCGACTCCTCCGACCTGTACCGCGACGCGTCCGCCGGACCGGGGACGCCCACGGACCTGGAAGCGGAAGCCGAGGACGAGGTCGCTGACAGCGGGGCCCCTGAAACGGGCGGCGCCGGGCGGGGCGGGTCCGGCCGGGACGGGGACGGGCCGGCCGTCGATGACGAGCTGGTGCGGGCTCTCTTCGCACCGCTCAGCCGGCTGCTGCGAGCCGAACTACGGCTGGAACGTGAGCGGTCCGGCCACCTGATCAACACCAGACACTGACAACCGGAAACGAAGCGGGACAGGAGAGGAGCGAAGGTGGCCGTTACCGATGACCCGGCGGTGGGTGTCTGCTTCGTCGTCACCATCGACGGTATCGAGCTGGGTTCCTTCAACACCTGTGAGGGACTGGGCTGCGAGGTGGTGCTGGAACGGCGCGAGGAGGGCGGCAACAACGGCCATGTGTGGCAGCTCCCCACCCGTCTGAAGTACCGCAACGTGAAGCTGTCCCGGCCGCTGACCCGGGAGACGGAGAAGGTCGCACAGTGGTTCGCCAGCATGACCACGGGTTTCAAGCGCCGTACCGCGCACATCGAGGCGCGTACCGGTGACGGCACCAAGGTGGCCCAGTGGGGGCTGCTGGAGGTGGTGCCGGTGCGCTGGACCGGGCCCACCTTCACCCTGGAGTCGCCGAAGGTCGCGGTGGAGACCATCGAGATCGCCCACCACGGCTATGTGACGGAGGGCTGAGGCATGGGCATCCCTGTGGCGTTCAGCGCCGCCGGTTCCGGGGGCGGGACCGCGCGAGGCCGGGGCGACGCGCGGCCCAAGCTGGAGCACGCCTATCTGGAGCTGCGCACTCCGCCGCCGGGCGGCAGTCTGACTCCCGGCGGTCCGTGCGGGCGCATCGACTTCCAGTTCAATCCACGGGAGCTGAAGCTCAGCAAGGGAGCGGTGTGGAAACGGAGCCCGGCCAAGGGCGCCAAGAGCGCGGGACCGCCCGAGTACCAGGGTCCGCAGCCGAGCAAACTGACGGTCGAGATGTTCTTCGACGCGAGCGACACGCAGGACAACAGCGTGGTCGAGTCGGTGGAGAAGCTGCTCGCCTGCTGCGTGCCGACGTCCGAGACCCGGCAGCAGCAGCGTTCCTCACCGCCGTGGGTGGTCTTCCACTGGGGTGGGCTGACCGGTTTCCCCGGTTACGTCAGCAAGGTGCAGGTCAACTACACCCTCTTCACCAGCTCCGGAGTGCCCGTCCGGGCGGTGTGCCGGGTGACGGCCGAGGAGATCAGCGGCGAGACCAAGGGCCAGAACCCGACCTCGGGCGCCTTGCAGGCGCGCCGGGTGCACCGGGTGCAGGCCGGGGACACGCTGGCGCATCTGGCATGGCGGGAGTACGGCGACGCCACGGCCTGGCGGGTGATAGCTGAGGCCAACGGCATCGACGACCCGATGCGGCTGTCCGACGGCCGGGAGCTGCTGCTGCCCGCGTTGGAGGAGCTGGACGGCTTGCACAGACCGAGCGCGGGGAACGGCGGCCCGGACGGCCTGGGCCGTGAGCACGGCACGCACGGGCAGATGGGCGTGGCCGGTGCACTCGGCACGCTCGCCGGAGCCGGCTCTCCCGGCCGGTTCAGGGCGCTGACCGGCTCCGCCGCCTCGGGAAGCCAGAAGGAGCTGACGGCAGGCGGCCGTTGGCCGGGGAGGTGACAGGACGACATGGTGGAACAGAGCGTTGCGCAATCCATGGTGGTGCAGTTCGCCGGCCGGCCACTTCCCGGCGACCTGGCCAATTCGCTGGTCGAGGGCTATGTGGACGACAGTCGTACGCTGCCCGACCTGTTCGTGCTGCGTTTCCGCGACCCCAGCGGCGTGCTGCTGGAGAAGGCCGGCATCACGATCGGCACGGATGTGGATATCGGCGCCCGGGCGGGCGGCGGTGCCACACCGCAGCCGCTGCTGACCGGCAGCGTCACCGCACTGGAGCTGGAAATCGACGACACCGGCACCTTCACCGTGGTACGCGGCATGGACGCGTCGCACCGGCTGCTGCGCGGCCGGAGGGTGGCCGGTTACCAGAACATGACGCTCGCCGACATCTGTGCTCGCGTCGCCCGGCGGGCAGGGCTGTCCGCCGGTGAGATCAGTGTGGCCGGGCCGGTGCTGGAGCATGTGGCTCAGCCCAACATCACCGACTGGGAGTTCCTGAACGGGCTGGCGCACGACGCGGGCGCCCATGTCCATGTATCCGACGGCAAGGTGCACATCACCAAGCCCACCGAGGCGGGTGGCGCGCCCGAGACCTCGACGCGGGCCGACAAGCATCCGCTGGTGCTGGAGGCCGGGGACAACCTGCTGCGCTGCCGGGCCGCCGTCTCCGCCGCCGAGCAGGTCTCTGAGGTGGAGGTGCGCGGTTGGGACGTGCAGACCGCGCAGCCACTGGTCGGCCACGCCCCGGCGGGCAGGGCGAGGACGCTGGACCTGGGGATCACCGCCGCCGAAGTGACCGAGCCGTTCGGGGAGGCCGGTTACGTCGTCACCGACACCGCGTACGGCACCCAGGCCGAGGTGGACCAGGCGGCGAAGGCGCTGGCCGAACGCATCGCCGGCTCGTTCGCCGAGCTGGAGGCGGTGATCCGGGGCAACCCCGAGATACGGGCGGGCACTGCGGTGACACTCGGCGGAGTCGGTGCGCCGTTCGCCGGCCGGTACACGGTCGCCTCCTCCCGGCACGTCTTCGACGCCCGGCGGGGCTACGAGACCTGGGTGACGGTCTCCGGGCAGCAGGAGCGTTCGCTGTTCGGGCTGACCGGCGGCGGCCAAGGCGGCGCGCTGTCCGCCGGTGGCCGCTGCTCCGGACTGGTCAACGGCACGGTCACCGACACCAAGGACCCGGACGGGCTGGGCAGAGTGAAGGTCCGCTTCCCCTGGCTGTCGGACGAGTACGCCAGCGGCTGGGCGCGTACGGCCCAGGCAGCCGGTACGGGCGGGGGCGCGGCCTTCATCCCGGAGGTCGGTGATGAGGTGCTGGTCGGCTTCGAGCAGGGGCACCTCGACCGGCCCTACGTGCTGGCCGCTCTCTACAACGGGAAGGACAAGCCCTCGAGTGGCGGTGGCGCGCGAGCTGAATCGGGCGCCGGACCGGGGGCGGGGCCGACCGGGACGGGCGGAAGCGGCGGCCCCGGCAGTGCGGCCGACGGCGGTGAGGCGGACGCCGTCGACCCGACCAGCGGAGCCGTCACCAAGCGAGGGATGGGCTCCAGGGCAGGAGACAGGCTGGAGCTGCTGAATGCCGCCAATGGCCCGCAAGGCGTCCGGTTGGCCACCGGCGACGGCAAGCTCCGCCTCGCCCTCGACCGCAGGAACTCCACCCTGCTGCTGCACAGCGACGGCACCGTGGAAATCGACGCGAAGGAGTCGGTGACGCTCACCGCCGGGAGCGGCGTGTCCCTGGACGCGGGGGACGGCACTCTCGAACTCGCGGGCGAATCGGTACGGCTGACCGCCCGCAGCGGAGTGCAGCTAAACAGCGGCAACGGACCGCTGAAACTCGGCGCCGGCGGCTCCGTGGAGGTCACCGGCGATCGGGTGGCGGTGAAGGGCACCAGTCGGACGGAGATCAAGGACGGCCAGACCGTGACCGTCAGCGCCCCCATGGTGCGCATCAACTGACCGGCGATCGGCACGGCACCGCAGAAGCGAAGAACGCACACCGCAACGAGCCGGTGAGACGGAGGAGGACACACATGCCACAAGCAGCACGCGTCGGGGACCCGACCGGGCACCCGGGGGCCGTCGGGCCGCCCGGCGAGGCCGGCGTACTCATCGGCGGCAAGCCCGCAGCCACCGTGGGCACCTCACACCAGTGCGCGTCGCCGGCCGCGCACCCGGCCTCGGCGATCACCGGTCCCGGCTGCCCCAGCGTGCTTGTCGGCGGCCGGCCCGCAGCCCGGGTCGGGGACAGGGCAGGATGCGGGGCTCCGATCACCGCCGGTTGCCCGACCGTACTGATCGGAGGCTGAAGAGAGTGCCGAGGCAGTTCATCGGCGCCGGCTGGGCGTTCCCGCCACGTACCGACGCCACGGGATCCATCGCTCTGGTGCGAGGCGAGAGCGAGATCGCGGAGGCCATCCGGATGATCCTTTCCACCTCGCCCGGCGAGCGGCCGATGCGTCCCGAGTTCGGCTGCGCGCTGGGCGAGTACGTCTTCGCCCCCGCCGACGCGGGCACCGCCGGGCAGCTGGCGTACGAGGTGCGGCTGGCACTGGAGCGATGGGAGCCGCGCATCGAGGTGGCCGACGTGACCGTCCGTTTCGACGAGGCGGACAACGGCGTGCTGTACATCGACATCAGGTACGCGGTACGCGGCACCAACGACCCGCGAAACCTGGTCTTTCCGTTCTATGTGATCCCGCAGCACGAGGAGAACGCGTGACGCTGCCCAGCCCCCACCTGGATGACCGGCACTTCCAGTCGCTGGTCGACGAGGCCAAACGGTTGGTCCAGCAGCGGTGCCCGGAGTGGACCGATCACAACGTCTCCGACCCCGGCGTCACTCTGATCGAGGCGTTCGCCGGCATGGTCGACCAGTTGCTCTACCGGCTGAACCGGGTACCGGAGAAGAACTATGTGGCCTTCCTCGACCTGATCGGGGTGCGGCTGTATCCGCCGACGGCGGCTCGCACCGAGGTGACCCTCTGGCTCTCGGCACCGCAGCCGGAGCCGGTACGAGTGCGTGCCGGTACCGAAGTCGCCACCGTGCGCACCGAGACGGAGGACGCGGTGGTCTTCACCACCAGTCGCGACCTCGCGGTGATGCCCTGCTCGCTGGAGCACCTGGCGACGTGGCCGGCGACCGACAACGCCACCGACCGGTACGCGGAACTCGCCATGGGCCGCGACGTCCCCTGCTTCTCCGGCACGCCCGCTCCCGGCGACTGTCTTTACATCGGTCTGTCGAACCCGGTGCCCGGCTGTGCTGTGGTGCTGCGGCTCGACTGCCGGGTGGAGGGCGTCGGGGTGGACCCGCGCAGGCCGCCGCTGCTGTGGGAAGCGTGGGACGGCAGCGGCTGGGTCGCCTGCGAGGTGGAGAAGGACGACACCGGCGGCTTCAACCGGGCCGGGGAGATCATCCTGCACCTGACGTCCGCGCACGCGGTGTCGTCGGTCGCCGGGCACACCGGCGGTTGGCTGCGCTGCCGTCTGCTGGAGGCCGCCCCGGAACAGCCCACCTACCTGCACTCCCCGACGGTGCGCTGGATCACCGCGTTCACCATCGGCGGCACCGTGGAGTGCGCGCACGCAGAGAGCGTCCGTGAGGAGCCGCTCGGGGTGTCGGAGGGCACCCCGGGACAGAGCTTCCAGGTGGCGCGGGCGCCGGTGGTGCCAGGGGCCGAACCGTTCGTGGTGGAGGTGGAGGAGGCCGGCGGCTGGGTGGCCTGGACCCGGGTGGACGACTTCGCCCACTCCACCGCCTACGACCGGCACCTGACCCTGGACCCCGGCTCCGGCCGGGTCGACTTCGGCCCAGCTGTCCGGCAGGCCGACGGCGATCTCCGGCTTTACGGCGGCGTTCCGCCGAAGGGCGCCGCGCTGCGGGTGCGCGGCTACCGTACGGGCGGCGGGCACCGCGGCAACGTCGCCCGAAGCGCGCTGCGCGTGCTGCGCAGCTCTCTGCCGTACGTGGCCCGTGTGGAGAACCGGCGGCCGGCGGGCGGCGGGGTGGACGGCGAGAGCGTGCGCGAGGCGAGGGTTCGCGGTCCGATGACGCTGCGCACCCTTCACCGGGCCGTGGTGCCGCACGACTACGAGCAGCTTGCCCGTGAGGTGGCACCGGACGCGGCACGCGTAAAGTGCGTGCCCGCTCGCGAGGTCCGTTCCCTGCGGGGCGATGACGGCGGCGGGGACACCGACGGCGGCGTACGGCTGCTGGTCGTACCGGCCGGGCGCAGCGACGCGCTGGGCCGGATCGGGTTCGACGAGCTGAAGCCCCCGCCGGACTCCCTCGCCGTCATCGCCGGGCACCTGGAGGAGCGGCGCCCGATCGGAGCCCGGCTCAGCGTCGAACCGCCCTACTACCAGGGCGTCACGGTGGTCGCCTCGGTTGTACGGTCAGGGGGTGCGGCAGTGGCCGCGGAACGGCTCCGGGACACCGCGCTGACCGCGCTGTACAGCTACTTCAACCCGCTCACGGGTGGTCCGGACGGCACGGGCTGGCCGTTCGGGCGGCCGGTGCACTCCGGTGAGGTGTTCGGCGTACTCCAACAAGTACCGGGCATCGACCTGGTGGAAGACGTACGGCTGTTCCCCGCCGACCCGGTGACGGGCGAGCGCTCGGAGCCCACCAACAAGATCACACTCGACCGGCACGCCCTGGTGTTCAGCTACGAGCACCAGCTACGGGTACGGGAGGCCTGAGATGCGGGGAACGGTTCCGGGACTGCCGTCGGCGCATCCGCTGCTGGAACAGCTGCCCGGTGTCTACCGGGAGAGCGACTTCCTCAGGCGGTTCCTCGGCGCCCTCGACGAGATTCTGGCGCCTGTGCTGCTGGCCCTGGACAACCTGCCTGCCCATCTCCATCCGGCCACCGCGCCGGAGGACTTCCTCAACTGGCTGTCCGGCTGGGTCGCGGTAGACGGCCAAGGGCACGTCGGCGGCGGATTCCGCGAACTGAGCGAGGAGCAGCGGCGCGCCGTGGTCGCCGATGCCGCACGCCGGCACCAGCAGCGCGGCACACGTATGGCGCTGGCGGAGGCCATACGGATCGAGACCGGCGTGGAGCCGGAGATCAGCGAGAGCGGCAGCTCCACGTGGTCCCCGGTGGCCGGCGCCGCCCTCCCCGGCTCGGCGGAACCACAGGTGACGGTACGACTTCGAGTAACCGACCCGCAGGAGTACGAGCGGACCCGACGGCCGGCGATGGAGAGGCTGATCGCCTCGGAAGTGCCCGCCCACGTGCCGTACCGAGTGGAGTTTCTGGCGGCAACGGAGGGAACGGCCACAGGATGATCTGTCCGGACTGCGGGCACCGCAACGAAGCCGCGACCACCTTCTGCAGCTCCTGCCAGGCGTTCTTGGACTGGGAGGGCGACGAACAGAGCCGTGACCGGCCCCCGGTCGCATCGTCGCCGTCCACTTCTCCCCCGGACCCAGTCGAGTCGCCGAGCGTGGCAGGAAGTTCCGTTCCCGAATCGGCCTCATCGGTCACCTCGCCAGCATCCGACACCAGGCCGGGTGCGTGCCACACCGAAGCGGGCCAGCTTGCCGGGCATGCTCCATCGAGCCCGCCGCGGGCGTCCGCTACTCTCCGGTCTGGGACCGCATCCGTTTCGCCGCCTGCGGCTGGCTCCACCCCTGACACAGCGCCGTGCCATCACTCCCCCGCGACCTCCGCCGCAACGACGGAGCCGCACCCGACGGACCCGGCATGGACGGCCGCACCGCGGCAGCCGGGTGAGTCGGACCGCACGCACGGACAAAGTCCCGATCGCACACCCGCCGGTCACGGCCCCCTTCCGCCACCGATACCCGGGACGCCGCCGGACACCACCACGCTGACGTGCCCGCACTGCCGCGCCCAGAACCCCTCCGAGCGGCATCTGTGCCAGAGCTGCGGCACCTTGCTGGTTCCCGAGTCGGGGCCGAGGAATCCCTGCGGCTCACCGTGGTGGCGCCGGATCCTCCAGCGCGGAGAACGCACTCATCCCGCGGGCAGCCGCCCCCAGCACCGCACATGGCAACGGCCCCGATTCGCTCTACCGTTACTCCTGGTCATGCTCATCGCCGTGGGCTTCGTCTTCCGCGACCGCCTCCCGGACGCGCTGACCTTCGCCCAGGGCGCCACCAGTGGCCCGGAGCCACTGCGCCCGGACCACGTCCGCGCTTCCAGCAGCGCCGCTGGACATCAAGCCGCCAAGGCGTTCGACGGCTTCAGCAACCGATACTGGTCTCCCGCCGATGCCGGTGACGCCTCCGGTGCCTACCTGGAGGCCGACTTCGCCGAGCCGATACGTCTTCAGAGGCTGCTGATCACTCCCGGCGCCTCGGCCAAGCAAGGTGACTTCCTCACCGAAGCTCGTCCCGCGGGCATCACGGTCACCGTGGTCTCCGGCAGCGGAGAGAGGCACATCGAGACGATCAAAGTGAAGGACCAGCCCGGCGGACAGTCCTTCGACATCGCCGGCCAGGAGATCGTACGGGTCCGACTGACGGTCCAGGGCGCCTACGGGGCGCGTAGGGACCGTCACCTCTCCATCGCTGAGGTGGAATTCTTCGGTCGCCGGTGAGGCCACGGCCGCCCGCCGACGACAGTGCCCTACTCTGGCTGGCCCCGGAGCCCCGCTCAGGAAACACCGTTGGTAGACCTGCGAGTCCCGGCCGCTGACCGCTCCGACAGTCATCTCCGCAGCAGGTCGGGCGCTGTGACTAGGACCGGCGGCGTGGCCCACCGCGGCGCTTTCCGCCCCGACGGTCCCCGGCTCCTTGACGCTTGTTCCTTCCCGCGGACTTGCCTTGTGCACTGCCGGCGGAGGCGCGCTTCGGCTGCGGTGGGGTGGCCGCGCGCCCTCGTGTGCTGTTGACGGTCCGCCCCCGGACGATCCCGATGAAGTCCTCCACCAGGTCGGTGGTCATCGCTTCCGGCCAGGACAGCGCGACACGTGACTGCGGGGCGTCCGTGACCGGTCGGTACGTGAGGTCCCTGCGGTGGTACAGACGGGCGAGCGACTGCGGGACGACGAGCAGACCCACCCCTGCCGCCACCAGCTCGACCGCATCCGGTGTCGTGGCGGGCCGCTCGATCGCCGGCCGACCCGGCAGGCACGCCCAGCCGAGGGTGTCGTCGAGGGGATGCAGTACGACGTCGTCGGCCAGGTCCCCGGTCGTCACCTCGTCGACCGCCGTGACGACGTGATCCTTCGGGACCACGACCACCGTCGTTTCGGTGTAGAGGGGGATCGCGCTGAAGTACTCACGATCGACCGGCAGCCGTACGAAACCCGTGTCGGCGCCGCCGTCCCGCAGCACGTCCGGTGCTTCGGCGGCGCTCACCGGGACGAGTGTCAGCGGAATGTCGGGCAGCCGTTCGTTCCAGATCCGCACCCACTTGGTCGGGGTGACGCCAGGTACGTAGGCGACACGGAACGAAGGGGAGCGGGCAGAACTGGTCACGCCGCCAGACTACCGGTGGTGGTCCGGGGCTCGACACGCACTCGATACCCTGGACACCATGACGTCGCGCCAGAACACCCAGACCATGAAGCCCGCGACCGCGGCGAAGAAACTGGATGTGTACCTCGAGGCCACGCCGCCCGAGTTCCAGGAGGGCGTCGTCTCGCGCGGCGAGCTGAACGCTCTGCAGGCTGATCCGCCCGAGTGGCTGGTGGAACTCCGCCGCAACGGGCCGCACCCCCGCCCGGTCGTAGCGGCGAAGCTGGGTGTCTCCATCTCGGGACTGGCCCGTGGGGGCATCACCGAACCTCTCACCACCGAGCAGATCGACGCGCTGAAGAAGGAACTCCCCGAGTGGCTGGTGCAGGAACGCGCCACCCAGGCCGAGGTCCGTAAGGAAGCGGTGCGCATCAAGGAGAAGAACAGGGCGAATCGGCAGGCAGAACGAGGCGGACAAGTCCGCTGACGGCTGCGCCCGGGGTCCCGAGGAGGTCACCGGATGATCCGGCCGTCCCACGGCATGTTGCACCACGTCGAACTGTGGGTCCCGGACCTCCCACGTGCACTCGCCTCGATCGGCTGGCTGCTGGAGTCGCTGGGCTACTCCCTGTTCCAGGACTGGGACGGCGGACGAAGTTGGCAGCTCGGGCCGACCTACCTGGTCGTCGAGCAGTCCCCCGCTCTCACCGCGGGAGAACACGACCGCTGTCGGCCGGGGCTGAACCACCTGGCCTTCCACGTCGAGGACTCCAGCACGGTGGAGAGGATGGTGGATGACGCGACCCGGCACGGCTGGCGCCTGATGTTCCCCGAGCGGCACCCCTACGCCGGCGGAACACAGCACTACGCCGCCTATCTGGAGAACGACGACGGCTTCGAAATCGAACTCGTCGCTCTCGGTTCACCCGAGAAGACCTGAGGTCGGCCGGTGCGCGGGTCGCGGCGCCCAGGACGCGAACAGGCCCGCCACCAGGAGCGAACCTCCTGGTGGCGGGCCCTTTGTTCTTCGCCGTACATGGTTCTCACCAACGCGCAGAACCCTCTCGCGCGAGGCCGGTCCGGGTGGTGGCCGACTTGTGGGGCCGCTTCCGGACGGGGGCGCTGCAAGCCACCGGCGAGGCCCTCGGGGCCCGATGGTCTCCGGGCCCCGAGGGGTGCTGCGGGCGTGAGCCTTACTTCTCCCAGCCGAGCAGCTCGGGCGCGCCCATCCGGCCGTAGTGGCCGTAGAACTGCGCCGAGCCGTAGTTGGCCAGGCCCTTCTTCGCGGCGATGATGGTCGAGCCGCTGTGGGTGGGCATGATGCCGTAGGTCTTCATGGCCTTGGCCTCGACCTTGTTACCCACCTTGTTCTGCTCCTCCTGGGTCGGCAGCTTGCTGACGGCGTTGATCTCCTCGTCCAGCGACTTCGGGACGGAACGGGAGACGTTCAGCGTGCTGTCGGAGCAGTACACCTGGCAGATGTAGGCAGTTCCGTAGGGGTCGCTGGAGATGAAGCCCATCCCGAAGATGTCGAAGCTGCGCTCGCTGAAGACCTTCTGGAAGTCGGCGGACGGCCGGTTCTGGATGTTCATCTTGACGCCGATGTTCTTCATCATCTGCGCGATGGCTGTGGTGCGGGCCTTGGTCGTCGGGTTGTCCCCGATCAGCACGTAGTTGAGCTCGAGCTTCTTGCCGTCCTTGACGCGGACGCCGCCGTCCCCGGCCTTCCAGCCGGCCTCTTCCAGGCCCTTCTTGGCCACCTCGGGATCGAACTTCACGAGGTCACCGAAGTTGTCGTGGTAGCCGTCCTGGAAGGGGAACAGGAGGAACGAACCAGGCAGCGGCTCGGTGTAGTCCAGTCCCTGGTAGGTGATCTTCGCCAGCTGGGCGCGGTCGATGCCCTCCATGAGGGCCTTGCGGACCTTCACGTCCTTGAGCTCGGGCGAGGTGCTGTTGAGGACCAGCAGGTTGTTCTCCGTGGCGGTGCCGCGCCGGACGTCGATGCCCTTCATCGACTCGACCTGGTTGAGCCGCTCGGCCGTGCTCGTCTCGGTCGCGTCGATCTGGCCGTTCTTGAACGCGTTGATGGAGGCGCTCTCCTCCATCTGCACGTAGGTGAGCCTGTCCAGCTTGGGCTTGCTGCCCCACCACTTCGGGTTGGGCACGAAGGAGACCGTGCCGCCCTTGGTGTCGAACTTGTCGATCTTGAACGGACCGGCGCCCCACTCGGGGTGCGGGTCGTCCACCATCGCCTCGTTGAACGCCTTCGGCTCGGCCATCTCCGGGTGGACCACGTGGGCGAACAGGATCTTCCACCACACGTAGGTGCCGTCGAAGGTCACCACCGCCTGGTCGGCGTTCTCGCCCTTTTTCACCGAGGTGATGCTGGAGTATCCGTCGGTGGACGCGGGGCTGTACTTCTTGTTCGTGCCGTTGAGCGCCTTCCAGGTGTCACGGATGGCGGTCCAGTCGAAGTCGGTGCCGTCGTTCCACTCGGCTTCGGGGTTGATGTCGTACGTGACCTGGGTGTTGCCGTCTACGGTGGCCTGCTCGACGCCGGTCAGGAAGTCCTTGTTGAAGGTGACTTCGCCCTTGGGGTCGTTGTACGACATGTTCGGCGTGTAGAACCAGGTGAGCTGGCCGGTGTACAGGGACCCGTCGCCGTGGAGGTTGTTGAGCTGGTCGGGTATCTCGGTGATCGGCAGCGTCACCTTCCCGCCCTGCTTGATCTTGTCGGCGGACTGCGGGTTGTAGGCGGTGAGCACCTCGCTCTCCGAGGTCGCCCCCTTGCGCTCCTTCCCCGATCCCTCGGAATCGGAATCACCACCGCATGCGGTGAAGGCGAGTGAGGCGACTGTGGCGAAGGCGATGCCTCTCAGCGCTGTTCTGTTCATCGGTATTCTTTCTGTTCAGAGTTGTTTCGGTATGTGCTTCTCCGCGAAGTGGCATGCGTCGCGGTGATCCAGGCCCTCCCTCCCCGTGAGGTGCGGTGTCTCGTCGCGACACCGAACCTTCTGGACCTCCCCCAGCGTGCGGTGGAGCGGGCACCTGCCGACGAACCGGCAACCGGGCCGGTCATCGGTCGGGCTCGGCAGGTCGCCCCGGAGCAGGATGCGGTCCCGCGTGCGCTCGGCCTGCGGGTCCGGCAGCGGGATCGCCGACAGCAGCGCCTGGGTGTAGGGGTGCCGGGGGTTGCGGAAGACCTCGTCCGTCGCGCCGATCTCCACGATCCGGCCGAGGTACATCACCGCGACCCGGTCGGAGATGTGGCGCACCACCGACAGGTCATGTGCGACGAAGAGGTAGGACAGGCCCAGCTCCGCCTTGAGGTCGTTGAGCAGGTTGATGACACCCGCCTGTACCGAGACGTCCAGCGCCGAGACGGGCTCGTCGAGGACGAGGAGTTTCGGCTCCGTCGCCAGGGCACGGGCGATGCCGATGCGCTGACGCTGTCCGCCGGAGAAGGCGGCGGAGAAGCGGTCGCGGTGCTCGGAGTCGAGGCCGACCAGCGCCATGAGCTCGTCGACACGGCCGGCGAGGACACGCTTGTCGCGCTCACCGATGGCCCGCAGGGGTTCGGCGAGGATGTCGAAGACGGTCATCCTCGGGTCGAGCGCGCCCATCGGGTCCTGGAAGACCATCTGGATGTTCCGCCGGACCGCGCTGATCTGCTGCCTGTTCCGCAGACCCGCCACGTCGACGCCGGAGACGGAGATCGCTCCCCTCTCCGGCCGGCGGAGCCCCATGATCTCCAGCAGAGTCGTGGTCTTGCCGCAGCCGGACTCACCGACCAGACCGAGGGTCTCACCCTCGCGGATGTCCAGGTCGATGCCGTTGACGGCGAAGACGGAACCGACGCGGCGCTTCAGCAGCGCCCCCTTGGTGAGGGGAAAGGTCTTGGTGACGCCTGACAGGTCCAGTACCTTCGCCCGGTCCTCGCGGGGACGGACGGCGATGGGGCTCTGCTTGCGCTCGGGGACCGGGAAGACAGGTGCGCCGTCGATCGCGCCGCCCTCGGTGATCTCATCCGCGCGCCGGCAGGCCGCCTTGTGGTCCTCGCCCGGCCCGGGCGAGGGCACCGTGACCAGCTCGGGCTCAGCGGTGCGGCAGGCAGGCTGCACGACGGGGCAGCGTGCCACGAAAGGGCACGCGTCGGGGAGGTCCACCAGAAGCGGCGGGGTGCCCTTCACGGGCACCAGGGCCTCCTCGGCCCGGTCGAGGCGGGGGATCGCACCCATGAGCCCAAGCGTGTAGGGCATGCGGGGACGCGCGAACAACTCGTCCACCGGCGCCTTCTCCACCGCGCGTCCCGCGTACATCACCATTACGTCGTCGGCGGAGCCCGCGACCACCCCGAGGTCGTGGGTGATCATGATGACGGCGGCACCGGTCTCGCGCTGGGCCGTCTTCAGCACGTCCATGATCTGCGCCTGCACCGTCACGTCGAGCGCGGTGGTCGGCTCGTCGGCGATGATGAGATCGGGGTCGTTGGCAATGGCGATGGCGATGACCACACGCTGCCGCATGCCGCCGGAGAACTCGTGCGGGAACGCCCTGACGCGCTTGTCGGGCTGGGGGATGCCCACCAGATCCAGCAGTTCGACCGCGCGCTTCCACGCCGCCGGGCCGGAGATGTCCTGGTGGACCTGGAGAGCCTCGACGATCTGCCGGCCGACGGTGAAGATGGGTGTCAGCGAGGACAGCGGGTCCTGGAAGATCATGCCGATCTCCCGGCCGCGCACCGCCGACATCTGCTTGTCGTCCAGTGCGAGGAGGTCCGCCTCGCCCAGGGTGACCTCACCCGTGACCGCGGCATAGTCGGGCAGCAACCCCATGACCGCCATCGAGGTGACCGACTTGCCCGAGCCCGACTCGCCGACGATACCGAGTGTCCTGCCGCGGTGGATGTCGAAGGACACCCCGCGGACGGCGTCCACGCGGCCCGCCTCGGAGGGAAAGCTCACCCGCAGATCGCGTACGGACAGCAGCGGCGCCGCAGTGGCGGGTTCGGTGGTGACGGTTTGCTGCTCGATCATGCGCTGCCTCCGGACTGCGAGGTGGGGTCGAGGGCGTCGCGCAGGCCGTCACCGATGAGGGCCATCGCCACGGTGAGCAGCACCACCGCGACGGCGGGGAAGTAGAACAGCCAGGGAGCGGTGGACAGAGTGTTCTGTCCGCTGGCGAGCATGGTGCCCAGGGAGACGTCCGGGTGTTTGACGCCGAATCCGATGAAGGAGAGCGCCGTTTCGGCCTGGACGGTCGTCGCCACTCCGAGGGTGAAGGTCACGATGAGCAGCGAGCCGACGTTGGGCACCATGTGCCGCAGAATCGTGCGCAGCGGTCTGACGCCCATGAACCGCGCGGCGAGGACATACTCCCGCTCCCGCAGCGAGGTGGCCAGCGACCAGATGACGCGGGACGTCAGCATCCAGCCGAAGATCGTCAGTACTACGACGAGCACCTTCCAGTCGCCCCGGAAGTGCGTGCCGACCAGCGCGATGATGAGGAAGGAGGGGAGAATCAGCAGGAAGTGCACGAAGCCGAGCATCGCCCGCTCGGCCTTGCCCCCCAGGTACGCCGCGGTGGTTCCGAAGAGGGCGGCGATCGCCGTGGTGAGCAGGGACACCGTGAGCGCGATGATCAGCGAACGGCCGAGGCCGTGCACCAACTGGGCGTATGCGTCGTTACCTGCCTGGTTGGTGCCGAGGAGATGCCCGCCGGTGCCGGGCGATGCCGACAGGGCAGTGAAGTCGGGTTCCCGGTGGTTCCATTCCGTGAAGAACCCCCCGGCGAGGGCGAGCAACGTCAGCAGAACGAAGATCACCAGACCGGCGACGGCGCCGCGGTTGCGCAGGAACCGCCGGAGGTAGAGGCGGGCCGGTGACAGACGTTTCCCGGCCTCCCCCTGCCGGACCGTGTCCCGCGCGTCGAATTCCTCCGTCGCCAGTTCGTCGACGTCCGGCCCGAGGCCGGGCATGTTGAGGGCCACGTCAGTTCACCCGGATCCTTGGGTCGAGGGCGACGACGACGATGTCGGCGAGGATCGCGCCGATCGCCGTCATCAGGGCACCGAAGGCCGCCACGGCCACGGCACCGTGCACGTCGTTGGTGCTGATCGTCTTGATGAAGTACTCACCCATCCCGTGCCAGGCGAAGACCGACTCGGTGATCACCGCGCCGGTGAAGAGTGCGGGCATCGCGAACGCCACCTGCGTGGCCACGGGGATGACGGAAGTCCGGAGCCCGTGCCGTCTGATCGCCTGCTGCCGGGTGAGCCCCTTCGCCCGGGCGGTGCGCACGTAGTCGGAGTTGATGTTGTCCAGCAGAAGCGAGCGCTGCAGCAGGTGGTAGGCGGCGTAGCTGATGAAAGTCAACGAGATCGTCGGCAGGATCGCGTGTTCCAGCCGGGAGGCGAAGACCCCGAAGAAGCCGGACGCTTCCGGATCCTGTGACCCCGCGACCGGCAGCAGCGGATCCCCGAGCGCCTGGTTCAGCCAGATCGTCACCAGCACCACTCCCAGTGCTGCCACTGCCGAGGGCGTGTTGAAGGAGATGACGGAGATTCCCTGCAAGGCACGGTCCGAGCGCTTGTACTGCCGGGACGCGGTGAAGACGCCGAGCCCGATGCCGATGACGATCGACAGGACGGTCGCACCCAAAACCAGTTGACCGCTGGCCACCGCACGGTAGACGATCTGCCCGTTGACGCTCCCACCGGTCGGGGAGGCCCCCCAGTCGAAATGCAGCAGGATGTCACTGAACCAGTTCCACCAGCGCTCCACGAGCGGAGTGTCCGGGCTGAGGTTGTACCGGGCGAGAGAACGATTGATCTGATCCGGTGTTCGGGGCGGCCGAAGCGCGATGTAATTCGAAGCCGGCTTGAGGAATGCATTCGCGAGAAAGTACGTGATATTCGCAGCCACGACTATCATGAGAACCCAGCCAACCGCCTTGCGGGCGATATATCGCAGCACCGTGACTTGACCTTTCAGGAAACGAGGAAACACCCTGCCGCACCGCTCCGGCAGGAAGAGATGGGAAGCCCGGGCAGACGGGGCCGTCAGCCACCAGGCGCGCCCGGCAGGCGGCGGGAGGAGCTACACGGGTCTCAGGGCGCGATCTGCGGGGGCCGCGCATCGAGGTCCGCAGGTGACCCATGACGGACCGTCATGCAGGAAACGCAGGGTCGAAACATGAAGCGACAACCTCACCGCTGAGCGACAGAACGTTGGCCATTGCGCGAACCACAGCCTCTAGCGAGAGAGTCGCAAGCGGCCGCAGTCAACGTCAAGGGCCGCTAGGTCGCAATACGGTCAAGAGAGCCCGCAGACCGGATCGGCACTCACACTTGTCACACCATAAGAGACATACACGTTACGGAAATCTATGGTACCGACAGAAGTGTTTTTCCCGTTCTGGACCGGTGGTTCCGCCCGCTTCGCCGCCGACCACTCGGCTGAAACCGCGAGGCGGGCACCCCCGCAACACCGGCCTCGTCCAGACGGCGGTGACCGCCTGCCTTCGGCGCGCGTGGCTCGGCGCCCACGGCGAGTACGCCGCTGGGCGTGCGCCGCTGCCGCTCTCGGCAACCGGCTTCCTCACGCCCTCCCGAACCGGGTACCGGGTGAACCCCGCTCCGGCGGCCCGGGAGCCCGCAAGCGGCCGACGGGCTCCCGGACTTCCCCACACCCCTCGCCCTTGGGCTCCTGCTTCGCAAGCCGGTGGCCCCGTCCGGGAGACCTCCCGATGTCCGGCCTGACGTCAGGGCCGTTGCCGGCCGCCGGAAGAACCCGGATCGTTCCGCACACGCAGCAGGGGGTGACCCGCGCTCCGTGCCGAGGTGTGTCCGGGCGTCAGTCATCCGCTGCGCTGACGACGGCTGCTGCGGATGCCGCCGATCAGCCGGCTCGAAGAACCGTGTCGAGCGCGGTCGCGTCGGTGGCTTCGGCCTGCTGCCGGTACTGCTCACGGGCCTGCTCGAGGAGGCCACGCCAAGAGGTGACGGTGGGCCGTCGCCGGAGCAGGGCCCGGCGCTCGCGTTCGGTCATGCCGCCCCACACTCCGAACTCGACGCGGGTGTCCAGAGCGTAGGCGAGACACTCTGTTCGCACCGGGCACCCCGTGCACACGGTCTTCGCGCGATGCTGTGCCGCTCCCTCGGCGAACAGCCGGTCCGGATCGGTACTCCGGCATAAGCCGTGCTCGCTCCAGCCGTACGACTCGCTCACTCGCACCAACCCTTCCGATTCGGACGACGCGCCCCGTCACCGGCGCGGGATCGCTCTGCGCCATGACGTGGTGACCGTACGACAGTGCGACAGCTCATCGCGAATCTGTGTCACTCCTTCGTGTGACTCAAGCGGGGGCGAAGTTTGGGCGTGCGCCTCGACTGTGACGGTGCACCACCCGCGAACCGTCGCAGCCGGGCGGATGGTCGGCGTCCGGACGGCGGCGGGGGCGTGTACGGCCGCGTCCCACCCGCAGCCTGGTCCCGGAACACCTACGGCCTGCATCAGCACGACCGGCCACGGACCCTACGGAAATCACGGCAGCGGGAAGCGAACGAAGCGAGAAAGCTCACGCAACGCAGGAAATCCGAGGAAACTCGTCCTCTCTGCCACCCCGTCGCTCACACCGAGAGACTCACGCCCGTTTTGCGATATATTTCCAGGGGAAAATCCAGCATTCCTTCGAGCATCGAGTATCCCCCCGGCGGAGAGTTTCGCAGATTCGAGCACGGCAATCCTTCCACGGGCGTTGCGCGATCCCACGCGCGCACCACCCCGCTCCATCCGGAAGCAAATCCTCCGCATCCCGCAAGGCCCCGCACGCTCTGGGCAGGCCCCTCCTGGCGGTACCCGCGCTCCGGGCACCCCGGGCGACACAGCGGGTCTTGGGTGGCTGATTCGACCGAGCCGAGCAGTTTACGAATGTGCGCACATGTTTAACGATCACGGAAAGCGGAGTGCGATTCCGGGCACGGGAAAACTTGGCCCGAAAAAGGCCCACAGGGAGCCTCCGTGACGGAAATTTCACTGCGTAGGGGCTGCCAAATGCACACTCGTCTGCTATCTCTGTAGAGTCCCTCATCCCCACCATCGGAGACGACACATCCATGCGTTTACTCAGAGGACTGATCGCCGCTTCCATGGCGTTCGCCGCCACATTCACCCTCGCCTCGACGGCGCAGGCGGCAGACCAGACGGCGCTCGCGGGAAAGTACGTGGCGCTCGGTGACAGCTATGCGGTCGCCCCCGGCACCTGGACCTACGACGACCCGGACGACCCGTGCCGTCGCGGTCCGCTGGCCTACCCCCGGCTCTGGGCCAGTGCGCACCCCTCGGTGAACTTCGTCGAGGCGTCCTGCTCCGGCGCCACCACCACGGACGTGCTCAACAACCAGGTCGGTTCACTGACGTCGGACACCACCCTGGTCACCCTCCAGGTGGGTGGCAACGACGTCGGCTTCGTCGAGGTGCTGACCAACTGCATCCTCACCATCGACGACCAGGACTGCCTCGACGGCGTCGAGTTGGCGAAGCAGGCTGCGAACGGGCTGCTGTCCCCAGCTCTGCAGCAGACCTACGCGGCGGTCCGCTCTGCGGCCCCCAACGCGCAGGTCATCGTCGTCGGTTACCCCCGGCTCTACACCATCGGCGGCGACTGCGGCATCTTCGGACTCAGCGACCGTGAGCGTACGGCGCTGAACTCGGCGGCCGACACCCTGACCGGAATCATGGCGTCGCGGTCGGCCGAGGCCGGGTTCACCTTCCTGGACGCCCGTCCGATCTTCGACCCCCACACCCTCTGCTCGGGCAACTCGGAGTGGGTGACCAGCCTCGAGTGGGAGAAGATGAACGAGTCCTACCACCCGAACGTCGCGGGACACCGGGACGGCTACCTGCCGGCCATCACCGGTATCACCGGTTGATCTTCGGTTGATCTCTGCACCAGCGGGGACGTCCGCCGGCACGGTGGGCGCCCCCGCTGTTGCAGGTCGGCGGCCGGAGAGTTCCTCCGGCCGCCGACGCCTGGTCAGTGCGGGAGGGGCACGTCCTCCGCGTCGCCGTCGTCACCCACGAGCAGCTGGGAGGTGGCGAGTTCGCGGTAGAGCGAGTCGGCCTCCACCAGCGTCGAGTGCCCGCCGAGAGCCCGCACCCGGCCGTGCTCCATCACCACGATCTGATCCGCCTCGGTCACCGTGGACAGCCGGTGGGCGATGAGAAGTACCGTGCACCGCAGCGATGCCTGATCGACCGCGTCCCGCAGGGCGTGTTCGTTCCGTGCGTCCAACTGCGCGGTGGCTTCGTCCAACAGCAACACCTCCGGCTTTCGCAGCAGGGCCCGGGCGATGGCCAGCCGCTGGCGCTCGCCGCCGGAGAGCGTCACCCCCCGGTTGCCGACCTCGGTGTGCAGCCCCTCGGGGAGCCGGTCGACCAACGTGTCCAGCCGGGTCACCCGCAGGGCCTCCGCGACATCCGCGGCGGAGGCATCCGTCGCCGCGTACCGCAGGTTGTCCTCCAACGTACCGGCCATCACCGGAGCGTCCTGCTCCACATACGCGATCCGACGGCGCACCTCGGCACGAGGCAGGGTGGCGATGTCCACCCCGTCGACGAGGATCCGGCCGGCCGACGGCTCGTGGAACCGCTGCAGCAGCGCGAACATCGTGGTCTTGCCCGCTCCGGACAGCCCGACCAGCGCGGTCTGGGTACCGCCGGGCACGGTGTAGGAGACGCCGCCCAGTGCGGGCCCCCGACCGGGATAGGCGAACTCCACGTTCTCGAAGGCGATGGTCGGAGGCGTGGCCGGCCGGACGGGCGCAGCCGCCTGCGGAGCGTCCACGTCCTCCTCGACCGGCATCTGCTTGACCTCCTCGATGCGGCCGACGGCCCCGAGCCCCTGCTGGAGCATGCCGAGGCCGGCGATCAGCGAACCGATCGGACTGGCCAGGTAGAACACGTAGAGCAGAAACGCGATCAGCGCGGGTGCGCCCAGGTCGCCGGACGCCACGAGGGCACCGCCGACGCCGAGCACAGCGAGGAAGGCGGCCTGGAGGGAGACCCCGGAAAGGATCTTCACCCAGGCGACGTAGCGGGCTCCCACCAGTCCGGCGCGGTACGCGCCCTCGATCGCCCGCCCGGCATGGTCGGTCTCGCGTGCCTCGGCGCCGTTGGCCTTCACGGTGCGGACCGCGCCAAGGGTGCGTTCCAACGACGCGCTCACCGCGCCGATCGACTCCTGGGCACGGGTCACCGCCTGCCGGATGCGGGGCAGGAGATACGTCATCACCAGGGCGACCGCAAGGAGCACGCCGAGGGTGACCCCGAGCAGGCCCAGGTGGACCACGCCCATCAGGATCGCTGCGCCGAGGATGCTGAGGACGCCGTTCGCGACCATCACCAGGCCCTCGGTGGCGGCGTTCTGCAGCAGGGTGCTGTCCGAGGTCACCCGGGCGATGAGGTCGCCGGTCGGACGGCTGTCCAGTTCGGGCACGCGCAGCCGCACCAGGCGGAACACCATGTCGCGGCGCACCTGCCGCACCACCCGTTCGGAGGTGCGCTGCTGCCACCACGACTGCAGACCGGTGAGGACGGCGCCCACCACGACGAGCGCCGCGAGCAGCAGCACCGGGCGCAGCACCCCGCCGCCGGTGCCCAGCACCTCCAGGACGTGCTGTGCGACGAGCGGCTGCACCAGTCCGGAGGCGCTGGCCGCCAGTACCAGCAGCAGGGTGGCGATGAGGACGGCACGGTGGGGACGGGCGTAGCTCAGCAGTACCCGCAAGGGGGCCGGGCCGTCGGGGGTGGTGGTGCCCTCGGTGGCGGGACCGGGAGGGCCTGGTGTCTCGCCCGGCGTCTGCGGGACCGGCGGGCGGGAGGTCTCGGGGATCTGGGAGGCGGTCGTCATGGCGAAGTCCTGGGGTCCGTCGCAGTCACGGGTCGTTCAGCCCGGTGCGGATACGTGTGAGGGCCGCATCGCGGCCCGTTCGAGGTGGTCCGCGGCGGCCGACGTGCCACCGGCCGCGCGCAGTCGGGTACCGATCGCTCCGGCCGCCGCCCGGTGGCCGGACCCTGGGTCGAGCACGGTGGCGATCGCCGCGCCGAGCCGGTCCGCGCGCACCCGGTTGAAGCGCACCCGGATTCCGGCGCCCGCATCGACGACCTGCCCCGCGACGATGGGTTGGTCGTCGCGGATCGGGGCGACCACCAGCGGTACTCCGTGCCACAGCGATTCGCACACGGTGTTGTGCCCGCCGTGGCACACCACTGCGTCCACCCGTTCGAGCAGTTCCAATTGCGGCACGTGCTCCCGCACCAGCACGCCCGGGGGCGGTCGGCCGAGGAACCCGCCCGGGTCGACGACCACTCCTTGCACCCGGTCGCCGAGGCCGTCCAGCGCGCGGAGGGCCTCGGCGAGGAAGGGGCCACCCGCGTCGGTGTTGGCGGTGCCGAGCGTGACGAGCACCGTGCTCCGGTCGGGGTCCAGCAGGTCCCAGGGGAAATCCGGGCCGCCGCCGCGCGGGGCCACGGCCGGCCCCACCAGGTGGACGCGCTCGTGCGGGAGCGGCTCGTCGCCCAGCAGGTCCCGGCCGGTGAAGGCGATGATCCCGTGCGGGGAGAACCGCGGGTCTCCGGTCTCGGCCGGGTTGCCGATCCGGCATCGCAGGTCCCCCAGCAACTCCTGCAGCCAGGCGCCCACTTTGGGCAGTCCGGCCAGCGGATCGACCAGTTCCGCAGATGTCGTCGCCGAGGAGAGGTGCACCACTCCGTGCCGCTCGGCGACCAGCGCGCCCGCCACCGCATGCTGGTCGGTGACGACCACGTCGGGCCGGTAGGCGTCGATCGCCGCGTCGACGCCGGGCGCCATCAGTTCGGCGAGCGGCAGGAAGAACTCCTCCCACAGGAAGCGGAAGGCGGCCGGTCCGGTCAGCTTCGGCGGCCTGCGCAGACCGCCGTCAGGCATCGCGCACTCGAACACCTCGGCGGCGGGACCGGCGAGCCGGCGGATCTGGTCGCCGTAGCCGGCCCACGCCACCCGGTGGCCTCGCCGCGCCAGTTCGTCGGCGACCCCGACCAGCGGGTTGATGTGTCCGACCAGCGGGGGCACCACGCACAGGAAGCGGCTCACCGCACCGCCCCGGTCAGGGAGTGGTGTTCCCGCACCCAGTCGAGTACGAGCTCCCGGGTCTCCTCCGTCCGCTCCACCAGGACGGAGTGACCCTGGTCGGGGAGGACCACCGTGCGGCAGCGCTCGACCTGCGCCGTGAGCCAGGACACCTGGGCGCTGAGGCCGGAGTCGTCTCCGAAGATCGCCAGTAGTGGCGCGCCGAGCGCGCTCAGATCGACATCGATGACCCGGCCCGTCGGCACATCCTCGGCCAGGGTGGTGTTCTGCAGGATGCGGCCGGCGCCACGGGAGAGTTTGGCCGTGTGCGCCCCGTGGTTCGCGGAGATCCAGCCGATGACCTCCTCGCGCACCAACTGCCTCTTGGCGTCGGCGAGTCCTTCGCCGATGTGGCTCGTCCAGTGGGCGACCGGCGGCTCGGCCTCGATCATGGTGACCGTGGCCACCCGCTCCGGGTGCCAGGCGTCCAGCCCCGCCGCGATGGTGCCGCCGAAGGAATTGCCCACCACGTGCACCCGCCGGGTCTCGCCCAGGGCGTCCAGCAGGGCGACCAGGTCGTCGACGAAGTGCTCCAGCCGGTAGCCGGTCGCGGGACGGTCACTGCGCCCGTGGCCCCGCAGGTCGTACATGATCACGTCCACGCCGGCCTGGGCGAAGGCCGGTCCGAGGGTGAAGTAGTAGCTGGCCAGGCTGTCGGTGAGCAGGCCGTGCACGAACACCACGACCGGTGGTTCGCCGGTGTCGCCGGGGCGCCGCTCGGCGTCCAGCCGCTGGACGTGGGTGGTGATCGTCGAGGTCGGCAGCTTGGTCATCGGCTCAGCTCTCCGTCGCGCGGAGCGATGCCACGATGTAGTCGACCAGTTCCCCCACGGTGAGCGCGATGATCTCGTCCAGTTCGAGATCGGCGATGAACGCGGCGAAGTTGACTCTGTCCCCGTAGTGCTCGCGCATCGTCCCGGACAGTGCCACCAGGTCGATGCTCTCCATCTCGAGGTCGTCGTGGAAGGTGGTGCCCAGAGTGATCTCGGCGTCCTCCAGGCCGTACTCCTCCAGCGTGCTCCGCAGCATCCGCGTGAGGTCCGCCAGCACCGTGGCGGAGTCGGCCGCCGGAGCGGACCTCCCCTGCTCCTCCACGGTGGCGACGCCGGTCGTGTCACTGGTCAACGTACTCTCCTGTCTTCTCGTGACTGGTCGTCCACGCCAGCACGTATCTCCGCTCGGGCAGCGTGGACGGGTTGGCGGTCAGCCGGACCGACACGTCATACGCCGTGCCGTCGACGACCACGCGGACCTGGTCGGTGTCCGCGGCGACCACCCGGTAGGCGGCGGGCCGGCCGGTCAGGCCGGTGCCGCGTGCCTTCGCGACGGCCTCCTTGGCCGTCCAGAACCGGGTGAACCAGACGGACTCGTCGTCGCCCCCCGGCGACACGAGCCTCTCCAGCAGCGCCCGCTCCTCGGGGCCGCACGCGGCCTCGACGGTGGAGCGGGGCCGTTCGGTGATCTCCTCCACGTCGACGCCGCACGGCCCGCGCCGGGCGAACGCCACTCCGACCTCCGCACGGTGGGCCAGCGATACCGTCAGCTCGCCGAGAGCACGTCCGTGGACGCCGGTGGCCAGCGGCCGCCCCGCGGGGTCGTTGTGCACGGCGATCTCCGCCGGGTAGACCTCTCCCTCGCCCTCCTGCCAGAGCAGGCCACGCACCGCGTCCTTGGCCGCGATCCGGCCCAGCAGCCACTGCCGCCGGCGTGGCGGCGGCAGCTGCGCGTAACGGGACCTTTCAGCGCCGCCCAGCATGTTGTGCATGATCAGCTCGCGGGTCGCCAGGTCGGGCCAGCGCTCGTGCACCACTGCCGGACCTTCCGGTTCCAGGGTGGAAAGGGTGTTCTCACCGGGGAAGCGGTCGACGGCACGGATGCCGGGGTCGGTGTCGAAACGCCGGTCGGCCCAGCCGGTGAACTCCGCCCACACGCCGCCGTCCCGGACCAGCTGCATGTCCGCCACCAGGGCCTTGTCCGTCAGTTCGGTGATCCGCACGGCGCAGGACAGCCGCTCACCGGCGCGCGGTTCCGGACCGTGGAACCGGATGTGGTCCATCCGCACCGGGAAGACCGTGGTGCGCTCGGTGAGGCTGGCCATGATCCAGTAGCCCAGCAGCTGACCGATGTTGTCCATCAGTGCGCCCGGCGCGGCCGGAGCGGTGAGCACGCCCCGCACATGGCGCTCACCGATCGCGGTCAGCTCGCTGACGCCCTGGAACTGCGGGCCGTGGAACATCCAGCGCTCGCTGTAGAGCTGTCCGGCGCTCATCGTGGGCGCCCGCTCCGTCGTCGGGTCGACCGGCCACGGGGTGGGCGGTTCCGGGTGGGCTGCCGCGAGTTCGACCACGGCCCTGGCCGAGCCGTCCAGGCTGACTTCCACCCGGTCCGGCGCCGTCCGGCGCACCGTCACCGGCACGTCGACGGCAGGGATGGCCACGATCCACTTCAGCAGCCGCACGTCGTGCACCGCCACCGCGCGCATCCCCGGAACCGTCCGCTCGGCGATCTCCATCAGGTGGGTGATCACCGTGGTCGCGGGGACGATCGGCCAGCGGTCCGCCTCGTCCGGCCAACCCGGCCGCTGCCGGAAGAAGCAATGGTCCAGCAGGTACGGCATGGTCTCCACGTCGATCCGCAGCGCCGAGGGCACCGACGGCTCGTCAGGGACCGGACCCGTAGGAGCCGCCGCTCCGGTCGGCCGCCGTCCCGCGCCCGGAGCCGGGGACGGACTCCGTCGTGCACCCGCGCCGATGACCTCTGCTGCGACCGCCGCCGTGTCGTGCAGCAGCGCGGAAAGTTCCGTGGCCGCCGGGAACCGGTCGGCTACCTGCTCCAGCCGGGCCAGCGCGCCACCTCCGGCAGCGGACTCGGCGGGTACCGACCGGCGCAGCGGAATCCGGGCGTGCTCCGGAAGCGACACCAGCGCCCCGCCCAGGTCCAGCCGCACGCCGGGACGTTCGGGCGCGGCAGCCTGCTCGGGAGCCGCGGCCGCCGCGGCGGCGCCGCTCGCCCCCTCCAGCAGCGGCACGGCGTCAGGATTTCCGCCGTCCACCCAGAGCGCGGTGACCACCCGGCGCAGCTGCGCCAGGCTGTCCCGGGCTCCCGTGTGCGCCGAGACCACCAGGTGGTCCCGTCCGGCGAGGATGTCGGCGATCAGTGAACCCAGCTGTCCGGCACCCATCTGGACGAAGGCGCGGACTCCCGCGTCGTGCATGGCCAGCACCGTCTGCCGGAAGCGCACCGGCTCCAGCAGATGGCGGACGAACAGCTTCCGTACCTCGTCCGGTTCTGCGGGAAAGGGCGCCGCCGTCGTCGCCGACCACACTTCGGTGGTCGGCGGATGCAACGTGTAGGTCTCCGCGGCCCGCCTGATCGGCTCCAGGTACGGCTCCAGCATCGGCGTGTGGAAGCCGGAGCGGAAGGGCAGCACCTGCCCGATCACGCCTTCCGACCGCAGCCGGAGCACCAGGCTCTCCACCTCCTCCGCGGGTCCGCAGACCATCGACTGGTTGGGGGTGTTGTCGTGCGACAGCACCACGTCGGTCCGGTCGGCCAGTTCCTCCAGCACCCGCTCTGCGGGCAGGCCCAGCACGCCGAAGACGGCGCCCGGCACTTGGAGAGCGTCCGGGTCGAACCCGACGAGGAAACGGTCGACCTCGTCCGCGGCGTGGATCCCGCCGCACGCCATCGCCGTCCACTCGCCGACACTGTGTCCGGCGACCGCGTCCGGCACCACCGCCAGCCGGCGCAGCGCGGTGTCCAGAATCCGGCCGAGCTGGAACACCGCCGTACCGTGCCGGCCCACGTCGCCGACACGCGTGCCTTCGCCCGGCGACCAGGGCAGCGCGAACCACTCGGCCAATTCCTCCACCCGCGGGGTGAACTCGGCTTCCAGCCCGGGGAAGACGAATGCGGTGCGTGCACCCGACGGACCCAGAAGCGGCTGCGGGCTGAACCAGACGTCGCTGCGCCCACGCCATGCCCGGCCCTTGGCAACCGCCTTGCGGGCCAGCGCCAGTCGGCGCGCGGTCGGGTCGACGATGCCCAGCCGGACCGGTTCGGTGGCCGGGATCCGCTCATCGAGCGATGCCGCGAGGACGGTGGAGTCGTCCGCAGCGAGCAGGGCTCCGAGTGAGGCCTGGTCGGGCACGGCCAGCCGCAGCACCCGCTCCGGCTCGCTCACCTCGACGCGGGGGGCGCCGACGGGGGCGGCCCGTGCGGAGCCCTGCGAGAGGCCCGGGCCGGCGGGTGAGTGCGCCGACTGCTCCAGGACCACATGCGCGTTGATCCCGCCGAAGCCGAACGCGTTGACCGCGGCTCGTCGCGGGCCCCCCGACCGCGGCGCCTCCCACGGCCGGGCCTGTGCCGGCGGCGCGAACCGGGTGTCGGCGAGCGCAGGATGCGGGTCCTCACAGTGCAGAGTCGGCGGGATCACCCGGTGGTGGAGAGCCAGCGCCGCTTTGATCAGCCCGGCGATCCCGGCAGCAGGCATGGTGTGGCCGATCATGGATTTCACCGAACCGATGGCCGCCGGCGGGCCCTCGGCAGCGGGGCCGAACACCTCGGCGATCGTTGTGAGTTCGGCCTGGTCGCCCGCCGGTGTCGCAGTCCCGTGCGCTTCCAGCAGGCCGACGGAGTCCGACGCCCGAGGGTCCAGCCCGGCCGCTTCCCACGCCTGGCGCACCGCGCGCACCTGGCCGCCCGGATCGGGGTTGAACAGGCTCGCCGAGCGGCCGTCGCTGGCCACACCCGTGCCCGCCACGACCGCGTAGATCCTGTCTCCGTCACGCTCCGCGTCTGCCAGCCGCTTGAGCACCACGATTCCGGTGCCCTCACCGATCAGCACGCCGTCCGCGCCCCGATGCAGCGGCCGGATGCGCTCGCTCGGGGAGAGGGCCCCGAGTTGGCTGAACACGCTCCACAGCGTGATGTCGTGGCAGTGGTGCACGCCCCCGGCGAGCATCACGTCGCACCGGCCTGCGTCGAGTTCGCGCACCGCGTGGTCGACCGCCACCAGGGAGGACGCGCACGCCGCGTCCACGGTGTACGCCGGGCCGCGCAGGTCCAGCCGGTTGGCCACCCGGGACGCCGCGAGGTTGGGCACCAGACCGATGGCCGACTCCGGCTGTTCCGGACCGAGCTGCTCGGTGAACGCCGTCCGGACCTGCTCCACCCGCTCGTCGTCCAGCTCCGGCACCAGCTCCCGCAGTGTGCGCATCACCTGGTTGGCGGTGCGCACGCGCTGATCGAGCCGGACCAGCCCGGGCGTCAGGTAGCCGCCGCGGCCGAGCACCACACCGACGCGCTGCCGGTCGCCGGGCAGCGTGCTCTCACCACCCGCGTCCGCCAGCGACCGGTGGGCCACCTGGAGCGCGATCAGCTGGTCGGGCTCCGTGCCGGGCACAGACCGGGGCATGATCCCGAAGCGGGCGGCGTCGAACTCGGCGTCCTGGTCGACGAACCCGCCCCGCCGGCAGTAGACCCGGTCGGCCCGACGGGGGCCGTCCGGCGCGTAGAACTCCGGGTCCCACCGGGCGGCCGGCACGTCGGTGATGGCGTCCACTCCACCGACGATGTTCCGCCAGTACGCGTCCAGACCGCGGGCCCCGGGGAACAGCGCTGACATGCCGACGATCGCGACCGGCGTGCTCGATGTCACCGGGGTCACCATCCGGACGCGGTGTAGACCACCGCGTGCACCGACGGAGCGCCCCAGGCCAGTTCGCGCAGCACGCTGAGGGGCCCTTCCTCAGGGTCGATCAGCTTGATGCCGCGGGACACATAGGAACGCATCAGTTCCGGCGTCACCATGCCGCCATTGGTCTCCGCCGCAGCCCACGGCCCCCAGTGCACCGTCAGTCCTCTCCGGTCGGGAGTCGACCAGCGGCGTCCGAGCTCCTCCAGCGCGTCGTTGGCAGCCGCGTAGTCGCTCTGACCGCGGTTGCCCAGTGCTGCGGCTATGGAGCCGAACAGCACGGCGAACCGCGGTCCACCGGGCAGCTCGTCGACCGCTTCGAGTAGTGCGCGCGCCCCCTCCACCTTGGTGGAGAACACCCGGTGGAACGACTCCGGCGTCTTCTCGGCTATCAGTTTGTCCTCGATGACGCCCGCCGCGTAGACCACACCGTCGAGGCGGCCGTGTTCCGCCTGAATGTCCTTCACGGTGGCACGGACGGCCTCCTCGTCCAGCACGTCCACCGCGTGGTAGCGCACCGTGCTGCCGAGTTCCCGCAGGCCGGCGAGGGTCCCCCGGACCTCGCGCCCCGCGAGCACGGCAGCTGTCGCACGCTCCACCTCTGCCGGCGAAGTCATCCCGGTGGCGATGAAGGCGGCCCGCAGCGCATCCCGGCCGGATGCCGAGGCCGTCTCGGGCCCCTCCCGTTCGGGCAGCGGGGTGCGGCCCACGAGCTCGATGCGGCAGCCGCTTGCGGCGGCCAGGGTGCGGGCAAGCCGGGCTGTGATTCCTCGCGCTCCACCGACGAGCAGAACGACGGCGTCCCGGTCGAGCCCGGCGGCGGGCGCCTC
>KI547044.1:191304-192838 GCA_000497405.1 Streptomycetaceae bacterium MP113-05
TGGAGCCGAGAGCACCCAGGTCGGTGAGGGACAGCCGGAGGGCATGCCGGGTCCCGTCCCCGGCCAGCACCACCGCCTCACGCTCAGCGGCGCCCATCTCCACCGCAACCACGCCGCTCACGATTTCGGGAGTGTCGTCCGACCCGACCTCCAGCAGCGTCGCGGAGAGGTCCGGGTACTCCCGGGCCACCGAGCGGAAGAAGCCCCTCAGCCCGCTGACCGGTCCGCTCGCCCTGCGCTCGACCGCCAGCAGCCGACGGGGCTTCCCCGCCAGTACCGCCTGGTAGAGCGCGAACATTTCCGGCAGCCCTGGGGCCTCCTCCTCCAAGGGGTGCAGGCACACCACGGTGTCGCCGAAGTGCTCCGGCCGGCCGCCGTCGGAGTGTTCCACCACCTGTGCACCGGCCTCACGCAGGCGCCCGGCCACGGCTGCGGCCGTCGCCCCGTCACCGAGTACCGTGACGGTGCCACCGTCGAGGGATACGGGTTCCGGAACGGCCAGCTCCACCTCGGTGAACTCGAGCCGCTGCGGGGGCACCACGCTCTCCCCGGTTGCGGGCGCGGTCGCGCCGGCGGGCGCGACGCCGCCCGTTCCGGTGTCCGCGCGACCTCCCAGCCGGGCCACGAGGAGATCGGTGATGCCGGCAGCGGTACGGGCCGTGCTCAGCTCCTCCACATCCGTGGCCCCGTCCACGGGCAGACCCAGACGAACAGCGAGCTCACCGGCAATCTCAGCCCGCTTGATCGAATCCACACTCAGATCGGCCTCCAGATCCAGCCGAGAGTCGATCATGTCCACCGGATAACCGGTCCGCTCGGCCACCACAGCCAGCACCGCATCGAGCACGGCCGCCGGATCAGCGGCAGACGGACCGGCCGACGGCGCCGCAGCAGCAGCGGCGACAGGGGGTGCGGATTCCGGCGCAGACGCGGGCAGTACGGCCTGCGGAAGAGCGGAGACCGCGCCTGCGGCCGGCACGGAGGGCGTGAACTCCCCGGCTCCCAGGTAGCTGAGGAGCACGTCGCGCTGGGCACTGACCATCTCCCGGCTGGTCCGCAGGAACTCGGCGATGAGGGCGTCCGGGCCGGACTGGGGTGCGCCACTCGGGGCGTGGGTGTCTGACACGATCACTTCCGTGACGGGGCGGGCGGGCTGCAGGGCGTTGGGCGGGAAGGTGCCGTCGGCGCGGCGCACGAGCTGGCCGTCCACAGTCCAGCCCGCTGCGGGGACGGGGGTCGCGGTTTCCGGGTCACGCGTGTCCCGCCCCTGGAACAGCCGGCCGGTCCGGACGTCGACCCCGGCCACGGCCAACCGGGCCAGTGCGGTGAGGAACCCTGTCAGACCGGAGTCGGAGGGGGCGTCCAGAGTGATGGTGCGGTGCGCCCGGTCACCGAGCACGTCCGCGACCAGCCGGGACAGCACCCGTCCGGGGCCCACCTCGAGGAACGTCCGCGCTCCGGCCGCGTACATCGCCTCGATCTGGTCGGCGAACCGTACGGGCGCGCCGATCTGAGCGGCGAGCTCGGCCCGCAC
>KI547044.1:192848-201148 GCA_000497405.1 Streptomycetaceae bacterium MP113-05
GCCTCCGCGTCGTCCGGATAGGGCTCGGCGGTGCGGTTGGCGAAGACCTCGGTCCGGGGCGCGCGTACCGTCAGGTCCGCCAGACGGTCGGCGAAGGCTGCGCCTGCCCCGGCCACGAGCGGGCTGTGGAAGGCGCAGGCCACCGGGAGCTGCTTGACCGGGTAGCCGGCGTCCCGCAGCCGGCCGACGGCGGCGGCCAAGGGGTCCGACGGCCCGGACACCACCGTCTGGCGGGACGAGTTGCGATTGGCGGTGACCACGTCGGCTTCCAGACCGGCCAGCCGCAGTACTTCGTCCACCTGCTCCGGGGCGGCCGTGACGGCAGCCATCGCTCCGGGGTCGCCGTCGCGGACCTCCGCCAGGATCGCCTCCGCCCGCTGGGCGCTGGCGGTCAGCACGTCCTGCGGCGACAGCGCGCCGGCCACTCCGAGGGCGACGAGTTCGCCATAGCTGTGGCCGGCGGCCATGTCGGGGGCCACCCCCACCGAGGACAGCAGTTCGGCCGCGGCGAGTTCGACGACGCCGAGCGCGGGTTGAGCGACCGCCGTGTCGGTGATCCGGGCACGTTGCGCCGCCCGGGTCTGCTCGTCGAAGGCCGCCGGCGGATAGAGCGCGTCCGCCCAGCGCGCTCCGAGCTGCAGGTACCGCTGCAACTCGGGAAAGGAGACGAACAGGTCGGCCAGCATGCCCGGACGCTGGCTTCCCTGCCCGGGGAAGAGGAAGGCGAGCCGTCCGACGTCCGACGTGGCTTCGTCCGCGGAATCCGACGCGTCAGCGTCGCCGGTGAACAGTCCGTGCGGTGTCCCGCCGGAAGTCTCGCCCGTTGCCTGACGCAACTTCGTGGTCAGCGTGTCCAGGTCCGTCGCAACCAGCGCTATCCGCACCTGCTCGCCCCGTCCGGCTGCCAGGTCGCTGCGGCGGGCCGCGCAGCGCGCGTAGTCCCGCAGTCGCCATGTCCCGCCACGCTCCACGAGTGTGAGCAGGGTCTTCGCGGCGCGCCTGGCGGCGGTCGCGTCCTGCCCGCGGAAAGTGAACAGCTCGGCCGGCCACTCGTCCCGGGAGTGTGCCGGGGGCACATGTCCGTAGGCACGGAGGACCACGTGGAAGTTGGTGCCGCCGAACCCGAAGGCGCTCACGCCCGCGACTCTCTCTGCCGGCTCGGCCGTCCAGGGGCGCGCGGTGTCGTGGAAGACGAATGGGCTCCGGTCGCCGTCCCAGGCTCCGTTGGGCTGCCGGATGTGCAGCGTCGGCGGCTTCACACCGTGGTACAGCGCCAGCGTGGTCTTGATCAGACCCGCCAGTCCGGCCGCGCACTTGGTGTGACCGATCTGCGACTTCACCGAGCCGATCGCGCAGTCACCCGGAGCGGCTCCGGCCTCGGTGAACACCTCGCTCAAGGTTGCCAGTTCGGTACGGTCGCCGACGACAGTCCCGGTGCCGTGCGCTTCCACGAGGCCCACCTCGGCCGGGGAGACCCCCGCATTGCGGTAGGCGCGGGTGAGTGCGGACCGCTGCCCCTCCGGGCGGGGTGCGGTCAGGCCGAGCGCACGTCCGTCGCTGGCGCTGCCCACCCCGTCGACCACGGCATAGATCCGGTCGCCGTCCCGCTCCGCGTCCGCGAGTCGTTTCAGCACCACACAGGCGACGCCCTCACCCAGCGCGATGCCGTCCGCGCCCTCGTCGAACGTGGCCGAACGGCCGGACGGGGAGAGTGCGTGCACCGAGGAGAAGAGCAGGTAGTCGTTGATCCCGTTGTGCAGGTCGGCGCCGCCGCAGAGCACCATGTCGCTGGTGCCGGTGATGAGCTCCTTGCAGGCCACGTCGACCGCGGTGAGCGAGGACGCGCAGGCGGCGTCGACGGTGTAGTTGGCACCGCCGAGGTTGAGGCGGTTCGCGATCCGGCCGGCGATGACGTTGGCCAGCATTCCGGGGAAGGAGTCCTCGGTGAGCTTAGGCAGCTGAGCGTCCAGCCCTGGGGGGAGGGTGCCGAGGTAGGACGGCAGCACGGTGCGCAGCGCGCTGGCGTTGGAGAGGTCGCTGCCTGCTTCCGCGCCGAACACCACGGAGGTCCGCGCGTGGTCCATCGGCCCTTCGTATCCAGAGTCCTCCAGCGCGCGGCGGGCCGCCTCCAGGGCGAGCAGCTGCACCGGTTCGACGCTCGTCAGCGAGGCCGGCGGAATGCCGAAGCGCAGCGGGTCGAAGGGGATCTCCGGCAGGAAACCTCCCCACCGGGAGGGCGTCCGGTCGCCGTCGCCGTCCGGTGCGTAGTACAGGTCGGGGTCCCAGCGTTCGCCGGGCACCTCGGTCACGCAGTCCCGGCCGGCCAGGACGTTGGCCCAGAACGCGGCGGTGTCCGGGGCGCCGGGGAACATGCCGGCCATGCCGACCACCGCGATCCGCAGCGGTTCGGGGACGCTTTCCTCCTCCGCGGGTCCGATGCCGAGTTCGTCCCGCAGCAGACCGGCGCGGGCGCGCAGCCACCGGGCCGCTCCGTCTCCGACGCACTCGTGCAGTGCGGCGACGGTGGTGATCTCCTCCCGCAGCACGCAGACCTCGCCGGCCATGAACATGCCTTCGCCGGCCTGACGGTCCTCATCCACGGGCCGCAGTTCGTCGCCGACCCGTTCGATGCCCTTGCTGGCGAGGCGCAGCCGGCCGACGTTGAACCGCTCGAGCTGCTCCCACGCCTCCCGGTCGGGCACACCGCTGTCGCGCAACTCGTTCTTGAGGCCGGCGAAGTCGGCGGTGAAGTCGCTGTGGGCGCAGCGCGTCGCGTGCCCGGGGGCGGTCTCCAGCAGGTCCGTCCGCTCAGCGGAGAGGATCTGACGCTGGAACAGCGGACGGATGGCGCCGGCCGCCACCGCCTCTTCGGTGAACAGGTATGCGGTGCCCATGAGCAGACCGCACGCGACACCGGCGCGGGTCAGCGGGGCGGCGAGGGCAGCGACCATGGCCGCCGACCGCTCGTCGTGCACTCCTCCCGCGAACAGCACGGTCAGCTCTCCGGCCTCGTCCGGACGGGTGTTCTGCAGGTGTTCCTGCAGGACGCCGACCTGCGCCTCCCACAGCGGGAAGCTGTTCCTCGGCCCGACGTGGCCGCCGCACTCGGCCCCCTCGAAGATGAACCGCCGCGCGCCGGCCGCGAGGAACTGCCGCAGCAGCCCGGGGGACGGCACATGCAGGAACGCGGCGATCCCCTCCTCCTCCAGCGCGGCGGCCTGCGCGGGCCGGCCGCCTGCGATGATCGCGTGGGTCGGGCGCAGTTCGCGCACGATGTCCAGCTGGGCGGTGCGGATCTCCTCGTCGGCGAAACCGAGGATGCCGACGCCCCAGGGGGCGTCGCCGAGTGCGTCCCGGGTGCGTTCCAGGAGGGACCGCGTCTGCTGGGCCCCGGACAGTGCCAGCGCGAGGAACGGCAGTGCCCCCTGCCCGGCGACGGCCGCGGCGAACTCCGGCTGGTCGCTGACCCTGGTCATCGGCCCCTGGGCGAGCGGAAGGGCGGTGCCGAGCGCTCTCGCGCCCGGAGAGCCGGTGCCGAGCGCGGCGGCGGCCCGGTCGTCCTCCAACGCAGCAGCGAGCGCTGCGCACATGCCCCGGACGACTTCGCCGACGGTGGACCAGCGTGCGGCGAAGTCCGAAGCCAGGAAGACGTCCTGACCGACCGGCAGGAACTGCCCCCGCAGGTCGTCACTACCGACCCTGGCCAGGAACTCCGCTCCATCGGCGGGCAGTTCGGGGGCGCCAGGGCCACGACGGTGCAGCACACGCGTCCCGTGCCGGAGCACCGTCTCCGAACCGTCCCGTCTGCTCAGGGCGTCGGTGATCTCCGCAGGCAGCCCGGCTTCGTCGAGCAGCGCCAGTTGGGTGTCGACAACCACGCCCGCCGCGCCGCCCGCGATCACGGCTGCGGCAGTGCAGGGGCCGATTCCGCCCCAAGCCCACACGGGAAGCGTCAGGCCGGGGTCCGCGAGCACCTGCTGCAGCAGCACGAAGGTACTCAGTTCGCCTACCCGGCCACCGGCCTCCGTACCGCGGACGATCAGTCCGTCGGCCCCGGCCGTCGCAGCACGCTGAGCCTCCTCACGGCTGACGACCTCCACGAGCACGCGCCGTCCGGTGAACTCCGACGGCGCTCTCCCGGGATCGGCCAGCAGCACCGTCTCGGCGAGGTCCGGCAGGGCGTCACCGGTGACGGCACAGCCGGGACGCACGCGGACCCCGAACGGCGAGGAGGACCAGCGCCGTGTGTGGTCGAGCACGTCGGCGGCGTCCTCCCGGGCGCCGAGCGGCAGTTCGAGCACACCCAGGGCTCCCGCGCGAGCTGCCGCGGCGGTGAGCCGCGGCGACGGCCGGTGGACTGGATTCACGGCGATGAGCACGCTCGCCTGCGACGACACGGTGGAGGTGCCGGGTCCCGGCATCCGCATGAACGCTCCCGACTACACGATCAATGGCCTGATGATTACGTGCAGTAGAACCGGCAGGACCCAATGTGTCCAACGGGCCGGTAACTTAAGCGTGATGACACACCGTCACTTGTGGCGGGCCTCTGATCCCAGACATGCGACCGGAGCACAGAGACCATCAGGCCTCTTCTGGCTACCTTTTCATCGCGGAGCGTTACTCATTGTCACGGCCAGGGATCTACGGGATGGTGACCACCACCGGGAACTTTGGGGAAATTCACAGCAACCCTCGGGCGGATGCCGGTCCGCGCAGCACCACGCATGACTCCGGCGTGCCCGTGCAGGAACGACGCGACAACAAGCGTCGCCGCAGCCGTGACCTTCCAACACGTCACCCTGCTCTCGCCGCACCGTCCACCGCAGGCGTATCCGGGCCGACCACTCCCGCCGGAGTTGACCGACAGCGGGGTGCTGCGGGGCCTGGACGCGGAGAACATCAACGCGCTGTTCGGTGCGGCACTCAACACGAACCGGGACCGCGTTCTCGAGGCCGACCCCGACGGAGAGGGCGCGGTGACGATGCCGCACCGCCAGGACCGATAGGACAGCCTGATCGACGAGAGCGCGCTACCCGACGCCGAACCGCACCTGCTCACCGGCCCGTTCGCCCACGTCATCGTGGACGAGCCGCAGGAACTGACCGACGCGCAGTGGCAGATGCTGCTCCTCCGCTGCCCGTCGAGGAGCTTCAGCGTCGTCGGAGACCGCGCCCAGGCCAGGAACGGTTTCACCGGGTCGCGTCTCGACGCCTGATTCCCCGTCCATACCGACGGGATCGCCTGCGTCATCGGCGAACCGTCCTTCCGGGCGACCTCCCACGTCCGGTCGCTGACCCCCGCGTCGTCGAAAGGGGTCGCATTCGACCTGGTCGTCCTTGTCGACCCGGAGGCCTTCGGCGCGGGCATCGAGGGAGCAGTCGACCGCTATGCCGCGATGGCCCGTGCGACCAGGCAGTTCGTCATCGTCGCACGCACCTGACGTCGGGGGCCCCTCCCCGGCCCCTGGACGGGACCGGGGAGACCCGCGGGTCAACCGGTCTTGCGCCGGTACTGCCGCTTCTGCGCCACCGGCCCGGTCATGCCCTTGACCTTGGTCCGGCCCTGCTCATGGGCTTCCCTCGCGTGAGTGAGCCCCTTCTTGCGCTCGAGCGCCTCACGGAACTTCTCGCGATCCGCGTCCTTGCCCGCGTCGCTGCTCGTGCCGTCACCCTGTACGTCAGACATCAGTACCTCCTCGAGGCCGACCCCGCAGGCAAAGCCTGGCACGGCGGCAGGGCGGGAGCGAACGGTTTACGGGGCGAGTCGGGAAACCGCGCGGAGGCCCGACCTGAGTATTCATCGTGTGTATACACGTGGTGTACAGTCCCGGTCATGTCCATCAGTCACACGCTGCTCG
This sequence comes from Streptomycetaceae bacterium MP113-05, assembly GCA_000497405.1. Classification (GTDB taxonomy): domain Bacteria; phylum Actinomycetota; class Actinomycetes; order Streptomycetales; family Streptomycetaceae; genus Streptomyces. Next base: position 198,710 of record KI547044.1, read on the forward strand.
GGCTCCTGGAGTCCGGGCCACGACACGGCTACGACCTCAAACGGGCCTTCGACGAGCGCTTCGGTCACGACCGGCAGCTGCACTACGGGCAGGTCTACTCGACCATGTCCCGCCTGCTGAAGAACGGCCTCGTCGAGGTCGAGGGGATCGAGGCCGGCGAGGGCCCGGACCGCAAGCGGTACGCCATCACCAACGCCGGCGTCACCGACGTCGACCAGTGGCTCGGCCGCCCCGAGAAGCCCGAGCCCTACCTGCAGAGCGTGCTCTACAGCAAGGTCGTCCTCGCCCTGCTCACCGACCGCGACGCCGACGGCCTGCTCGACGTCCAACGCACCGAACACCTGCGGCTGATGCGTGAACTCACCCGACGCAAACGCGACGGCGATCTCGCCGACCAGCTCATCTGCGACCACGCACTGTTCCACCTGGAAGCCGACCTGCGCTGGCTCGAACTGGCCGCCGCCCGCCTAGACAAACTCGCCGCGGAGGTACGGCCATGACCACACACCCCCTCCTGACCGCCACCGGTCTGCACAAGACCTACGGCACCACGCCCGCCCTGGCCGGCGCCGACTTCGCACTCCACGCCGGTGAAGTCGTCGCCGTCATGGGCCCCTCCGGCTCCGGCAAGTCCACCCTGCTCCACTGCCTCGCCGGCATCGTCCCCCCGGACTCCGGCTCCATTCGCTACCGCGGCGAAGACCTCGCCACCCTCTCCGACACCCGGCGCAGCGCACTGCGCCGCTCCGACTTCGGCTTCGTCTTCCAGTTCGGGCAGCTGGTGCCCGAACTGACCTGTACGGAGAACGTCGCACTGCCGCTGCGGCTGACCGGCACCGGCCGCAAACACGCCGAAGCCCTGGCCACCCGGTGGCTGGAACGCCTGGAGGTCTCCGACGTGCGCCACCATCGCCCCGGACAGGTCTCCGGCGGCCAGGGCCAACGCGTGGCCATCGCCCGCGCCCTGGTCGGCACCCCGCGAGTGGTCTTCGCCGACGAACCCACCGGCGCCCTGGACTCACTCAACGGCGAACACGTGATGGAACTGCTCACCGACGCCGCCCGCGACACCGACGCCGCCGTCGTCCTCGTCACCCACGAATCACGCGTCGCCGCCTACGCCGACCGCGAGGTCGTCGTACGCGACGGCCGCGCCCAGGACCTGGCCGGTGCCATCCGATGACCCGCACCACGACCGCGCCACCCGCGACACCCCCACACACGCAGGACGAGAGGCCCCCACAGCCCGGCGCCCTGCGGCGCTGGACCTCAGACCTCGCCATGGGCGCACGGTTCGCGGTCGGCGGCGGACGCGAAGGCTGGACACGCACCGTACTCACCGCACTCGGCGTCGGCCTCGGCGTGACGGTGCTGCTGATCGCCGCGTCCGTCCCGAACATGATCGGCGCCCGGGAGGCACGCACCGACGCCCGTGAGAACTACGGATTCTCCGAACAGATCGAGAAGTCCGACCGGTCAGCGCTGTACCTCACCACCGACACGACCTACCGCAGCGAGCGGGTGCGCGGACGCCTCCTGCAGGCGGACGGTGACCACCCGCCGGTGCCTCCCGGCATCTCCCGACTGCCGGGCCCCGGTGAAATGGTCGTCTCCCCCGCGTTGGGCGACCTACTGGCCTCGCCCGAGGGCGAACTGCTGCGGGAGCGACTGCCCTACGACACGGTCGGCGTCGTTGCGAAGGACGGGCTCGCCGGACCGGGCGAACTCACCTACGTCGCGGGCAGCGACGAACTCGCCGGCGTCGACAACGCCTACCGCATCGACCGGTTCGACAAGGTGGGCCCGCCGGAGCCCCTCCATCCCGTGCTGCTGCTCCTCCTCGTCGTGATCTGCGTCGTGCTGTTGCTGCCGGTCGCGGCGTTCATGGGCGCAGCAGTCCGTTTCGGGAGCGAGGGGCGCGACCGGCGGCTCGCCGCGCTGCGCCTGGTCGGCACCGACTCCCGCGCCACGCGGCGGATCGCCGCAGGCGAGGCGGCGACCGCCGCCCTCCTCGGACTGCTCGTCGGTGCAGGCGTCTTCCTGGCACTGCGTCCCGCCATGAGCGGGCTGCGCATGCAGGAACTGAGCGTCTTCACCTCGGACGTGATGCCCGACCCCCTGCTCCTCGTACTCGTCGCGCTGGCCGTGCCGGGCTGCGCGGTACTGGTGACGCTGCTCGCTCTGCGCGGGGTGGTGATCGAGCCACTGGGTGTGGTGCGGAAGTCGGAGCCCCGGCGCCGTCGGCTGTGGTGGCGCCTGATCCCCCCGGTCCTCGGCATCGGCCTGCTGGCCCCACTGTTCGGCGGCCTCGACCAAGGCGGCAGCGATCTGGAGACCGCGATGGTGGCGGGCGGCATCGTGCTGATCCTCGTCGGTGTGACGGCGCTGCTGCCGTGGCTGGTGGAGGCGGTGGTGCGCCGGCTGCACGGCGGCCGGCTG
>KI547044.1:201158-202386 GCA_000497405.1 Streptomycetaceae bacterium MP113-05
GCAGTGCGCAGACTCCAGCTCGACAGCGGGACCGCGGCCCGTGCGGTCGGCGGCATCACCATCGCGGTGGCCGGATCCATCGCCCTCGCCGGCCTCTTCGGCGCCGTCGCCGAGCAGGAGTCCGAGGAAACCGGAATGGACCCGTCGCGCGCCCAGCTGACCGTCTTCCTCAACACCTCGAACAGCGAGCACGGAGATGCGGCGCTCGCCCGGATGTCGGACAGCCCCGGTGTTCGATCCGTACTGACGGTGATCCGCAGCTCGGCTTTCGAGGCCGGCAAGGATCCGGAGGGGGCACCCCATGCAGGTGTCACGGTCGCCGACTGCGCCACCCTCCAGGAGCTGGCCGCCCTGCCGGCATGCGAGAACGGCGACGCCTTCGTCGCTCCGGCGACCGGGGAGACCGCGCAGTACGTGGCCGATGTCAAGCCAGGCATGCGGCTCGACTTCGGCGACACTGAGTACGGGCCGGAGGGGCAGGTGAAGAGCCACACCCCGCTGCTGTGGACCGTGCCCGAGGACGCACCTCAGGTAAAGGGCCTCCGTAACCCCATGGGTTCCCTGACCGACGGTGTACTCGCCACACCCGCCGCGCTGGACGCCGACCGGCTCCCTTCCACCGCCACCCGGCTCTTCGTGCGCACCGACCCCGCCGAGCCCGACGCCGCAGAGTACGTGCGCAACGCCGCCACGGCAGCCGTGGGACCCGAGGTGTACGTCATGGCCCTGACGTCGGAGCGCTCCAGTGCCGAACTCGCCATGATCCAGCGCGGCCTGTATGTGGGCGCGGTAGGCGTCCTGCTCCTGATCGGCGCCAGCATGATCGTCTCCACGCTCGAACAACTGCGGGAACGCAAGCGGTTGTTGTCGGTGCTCGTGGCCTTCGGCACCCGGCGTTCGACGCTGGCCTGGTCCGTGTGGTGGCAGACCGCGCTGCCCGTACTGCTCGGCCTCGCGCTGGCGGCGCTCACCGGCGCAGGACTCGGCGCGGTACTGCTGCGCATCGCCGACTTGCCGATGGGCGTGGACTGGGCGGCCCTCGGTCTGCTCACCTCTTTGGGCGGTGCCCTGATCGTCCTGGTGACACTGCTCAGTCTGCCGGTGCTGTGGCGGCTGATGCGGCCGAACGGGCTGCGCACCGAGTGACCAGCACAGCGTGAGGACCAGCGGCGGTTCCGGCCCGCCACGGGGGGCCGGCCGGATCCGTCGCCACCCCGCGGTCGCGCCG
>KI547044.1:202396-210072 GCA_000497405.1 Streptomycetaceae bacterium MP113-05
GGCGCGACCGCGGGAGAAGGTGATCTGCTGCGAGGTTTCGGGACGATGCGAACGGTTACTGCATGCACCAGCCCACCGTGTTCAGCGCGTAGCCCGGCGGGCAGCGTCCCGGTTGTGTCCGCGGCACGGCACGGGATGCGTATCCACCCGGCCCCGGCCCGCACGGACCGGGGCTGGACGGGGTATCCCCCTCCAGGCGGCCACTGCACGTCGGCCAGGCAGTGCCCGCTGCTCCCTCCGCGCCGTCCCGTCGGGACTGTACGTTTCCGGCCGTGCTGGCCGACCCCGACGACCTCGGGTCCCGTCATCGCTCCACCACTCGCCTCCGCTGGTACCGCCGGTGTGAGGGCGCCGACCCACACAGGTTCGCCGGGTCCTCCGAAGTGCTCGCCGCCGCCTCGCAACGGACACCGCGAGGCCGCGTGAAGTGCGGACCGACGGGGTACCTGGGCCTGCGCCGCAGGTGCAGCGGCGAGCACGCTGCGGCCGTGCGACACGTCGAGAAGGGACAGCCGGTGATCGAACCCGAGACGTCCTCCGACGCGTACGTGCCCGATCCGCGGCGCTGGAAAGCCCTCACCGTGTGTTTGATCGCCGGCTTCATCACGCTGCTGGACGTCTCCATCGTGAACGTCGCGCTGCCGTCGATCCGGGAGGGGCTGCACGCGACGGCCGGCGACATCCAGTGGGTGGTGGCCGGCTACGCGCTGTCCTTCGGGCTGCTGCTGGTGCCCGCCGGACGCGTCGGGGACGCGCGCGGGCGGCGGCTGTTGTTCATGACGGGACTGTCGCTCTTCGCGCTCGCGAGCGTCCTGTGCGGCGCGGCGCAGAACCCGACCTGGCTGGTGCTCGCCCGGTTGTTCCAGGGGCTGGCGGGCGGTGTGGTCGCCCCGCAGGTGTCAGCCCTGATCCAGCAGCTGTTCCGGGGAGCCGAGCGGGGGCGTGCCTTCGGGATGTTCGGGGTGGTGATCGGGCTGTCCACCGCGGTCGGTCCGGTGCTGGGCGGGGTGATCATCGAACTGTTCGGCGCGCTGCACGGCTGGCGGTGGATCTTCTTCGTGAACCTGCCGGTCTGCCTGATCGCTCTGGTGCTGGCGCGGCGGCTGCTGCCAGGTCCCGGCCACGACAGCCGCCCCTGTCTCCGGGACCTGGACCCTGCCGGGGTGGTGCTGCTGGGCTCCGGGGTCGCGCTTGCCCTGCTGCCGCTGGTGCAGGGGCGGCAGTGGCCCGGTGCTGGCAAGTGGCTGATGTTCCCGGCTGCGCTGGCCATGCTGAGCTGCTTCGTCCTCTGGGAGCGTCGCCACGCCCGCCGGGCCCAGCCGCTGGTTGATCTGCGGTTGTTCCGGCTGCGTTCGTACACGTTCGGGGCGGTGCTGATGCTCGCCTACTTCGCGGGCTTCACTTCGATCTTCTTCGTCCTCACCCTCTATCTGCAGGCGGGGCTGGGCTACAGCGCCCTGCTGGCAGGGCTGGCCACCACACCGTTCGCGATCGGCACGGCGCTGTCGGCGTCGCTGAGCGGACGGCTGGTGGCGCGCTACGGCCGGGCGCTGGTGGTGGCCGCCCTGCTGCTGGTGACCGCCGGTCTGGCTCTGGTGATCGTCGCGGTGTCCATGGTGCCCGGCGAGACTGCGGGATGGGCCGTGGCGGTTCCGCTGTTCCTGACCGGGCTGGGTGGCGGGTGCGTGATCGCCCCGAACCAGACGCTGACGCTCTCGTCGGTGCCGCCGGCGCAGGGCGGCAGTGCCGGCGGCGTGCTGCAGACGGGCCAGCGCCTCGGATCCGCGGCGGGCATCGCGGCGACGGGCAGCATCTTCTTCTCGCGTCTCGGGGCGACGGACCAGGACTGGTCTGCGGCCTTCCGCTCCAGTATCGGTGTCTCGCTGGCGTTCGTGCTGTGCGCGCTGGCGGTGGGGGTGGCCGATATGCGGGTACGGCACCGGACGGCCGCATCCGGCGGCGGGGCCGCGCGGGAAGTGTGAGGGTGGAACCGTCCCCCTGGAGAGGAGCCCTGGTGTCCGAGGCGAACGAGAGGCCGCTGCGCTGTCTGGTAACGGGCGCCGGGGGCTACGTCGGAGGGCGGCTGGTGCCCGAGCTGCTCGATGCCGGCCACGAGGTCCGCTGCCTGGTCCGTACACCGGAGAAACTGCGCGACCACCCGTGGGCGGGGCGTGTCGCCACGGTCCGGGGTGACGTCACGGACGCTGAGCAGGTGCGCCCCGCGATGCAAGACGTCGACGTCGCCTACTACCTGGTGCACGCGCTGGGCAGCGGCGCGGGGTTCGAGGCCACCGACCGGCATGCGGCGCAGGTGTTCGGCGCCGAGGCGCGGCGCGCGGGCGTACGGCGCATCGTCTACCTGGGGGGTCTCACTCCGCAGGGGGTGCCGGAGGAGGAGTTGTCGCCGCACCTGCGGTCCCGGTCGGAGGTGGGGCGCATCCTCCTGGCGTCGGGCGTGCCGACCGCTGTGCTGCGGGCGGCCGTGGTGATCGGGTCCGGGTCGGCGTCGTTCGAGATGCTGCGGTATCTGACGGAGCGGCTGCCGGCGATGGTCACCCCCACCTGGGTACGGACCCCGCTGCAGCCGATCGCCGTGCGGGACGTGCTGCGGTATCTGGTGGGCTGCGCCCGGCTCCCCGCCGAGGTGAACCGCAGCTTCGACGTCGGCGGCCCGGACGTACTCAGCTACCTCGACATGATGCAGCGCTACGCCGAGGCGACCGGGCTGCCGCGGCGCGTCATCGTCCCGGTCCCGGTGCTGACCCCCCGGCTGTCCAGCCACTGGGTCGGCCTGGTCACGCCGGTGCCCGCGCAGATCGCCCGGCCGCTGGCGGAGTCGCTGCGCCACGAGGTGGTGTGCCGGGAGAACGACATCGCGGAGTACGTGCCGGACCCGCCCGACGGGCGGCTCGGCTTCGACCGGGCGCTGAGGCTGGCGCTGCAGCGCATCCAGGACGCCGAGGTGGCGACCCGATGGTCGTCGGCGTCGGTTCCCGGCGCGCCCAGCGATCCGCTGCCGACCGACCCGGACTGGGCCGGCGGCAGCCTCTACACCGACCGGCGGGCGCGACGGGTCGACGCGTCGCCGAAGCAGCTGTGGCGGGTGATCGAGGGCATCGGCGGCGACACCGGCTGGTACTCCTTCCCGCTGGCCTGGGCGGTACGGGGCCGGCTGGACCGGCTGCTCGGCGGTGTCGGGCTCCGCAGGGGCCGCCGGGACCCCCACCGGCTGCGGGTCGGCGACTCGCTGGACTTCTGGCGGGTCGAGGAGGTGGAGCCGGGCCGGCTGCTTCGGCTGCGCGCGGAGATGCGGCTGCCCGGACTGGCGTGGCTGGAGCTGCGGGTGGCGCACGACCGGCAGGGCCGGACGGTGTACGCGCAGCGCGCGGTGTTCCACCCGCACGGGCTGGCCGGGCACGCGTACTGGTGGAGCGTGGCGCCGTTCCACGGACCGGTGTTCGGCAGCATGGTCCGCAACATCGCGCGGGCCGCGGAGCTGTCCCCGCCCGGGGCGGCGCCCGCCCCGGGGGCGGGTGGTCCGCTACCGGCCAGGCGGGGCGCGTCGCACCGCTGACAGTGCGTCGCCCATGGCGTCCAGGAACCGCAGGACGGTGCGCAGTTCGTCCTCGTCGAAGTGCCGGCGGGCGGTGTCGGTGCTCTCGGCGAGGGGGCGGAAGCAGTCGCGGGCGACGACGCGTCCGGCTGTCGCATAGTGCAGGTGCACCACGCGGCCGTCGCCGGGGTCGCGGACGCGCCGGATGTGCCCGGCGGCCTCCAGCCGGTTGAGGCAGGCGCTGACGGCGCCGGAGGTGAGGTTGAGGTGCTCGCGCAGCCGCCCGGGGGTGAGCGCGCCGCCCTGCCCGTCGCCGTCCAGGATCGCGACCAGCGCCTGGACGTCGGTGTGATGCAGGCCGTGGGCACGAGCGAACTCCTGGGCGATGCGGTTGAACTCGGCGTTCATCCGGCGCAGTCGTACGGCGAACGCGTGCAGGTCGGTGTCGTGGGGGCCGGAGGCCGGGGGCGGGGGCACATCCCCAGAGTAAAACTAGCTCAATGATTGAGATACCTTGGTGTTGCCGGGCACGCTCAGGCGGCCCCGCGAAACCGTCTCCGTGCGAGAACCCGAGCCAGAACCACCGAGGACGCCTGATGCCCCCTGCACCCCGAGCCCTGCGGTGGCTCGTGCCCGCCCTGCTGCTCGTCGCCTGGCTCGGCCTCGGGGGCGTCGTCGGCCCGTACGCCGGGAAGCTGGGCGAGGTCTCCACCAACGACCAGTCCGCGTTCCTGCCGCAGAGCGCGGAGTCGACGAAGGTGCTCGACGCCCAGAAGGCCTTCCGGGACGAGCAGACGATCCCGGCGATCGTGGTGTGGACCGCGGATGACGGATCGGTCTCACCCCGGCAGCTCGACGCGGCGGCCGAGGCGCTACGGTCGCTTGCCGGCGTGCCGGGCGTCACCGGGCAGGCGTCGCCCGTCGTGCCCTCCGAGGACGGCGCGGCCCTGCAGGGCGTCGCGCAGGTGCGCTCGGACCTCGGGGAGCGGCTCGGTGGGACGGTGGAACGGGTCCGGGCCACCGCGGCGGAGGTTCCGGGAGCGACCTCGTACGTCGCGGGCCCGGCCGCCACGCAGGCGGACCTGTCGGACGCTTTCGCGGGCATCGACGGGCTGCTGCTCCTGGTGGCCCTGGGCGTGGTGCTGCTGATCCTTCTGCTTGTCTACCGCAGCGTGCTACTTCCGCTGGTGGTGATCATCAGTGCCGTGCTGGCACTGTCACTGGCCTCCGCGGTCGTCTACGCCCTGGCGGAACGGGACATGGTGCGGGTCGACGGTCAGGTTCAGGGCATCCTGTCCATCCTGGTCATCGGCGCAGCGACGGACTACGCACTGCTGCTGGCCGCCCGCTACAAGGAGGAACTCGCGGCCCGTTCGGACGGGGACCGGCTGGCGGCGATGCGCACGGCCGTACGCCGGTCGGCGGGCGCGATCGTCGCCAGCGCCGCCACCGTGGGGCTGGGCCTGCTGGCGCTGCTGCTCAGCGACCTGGCGAACACCAGCGCGCTGGGCCCGGTCGGGGCCATCGGTGTCGTGTGCGCGGTGGTCAGCACCATGACGTTCCTGCCCGCGGTGCTGGCGCTGCTGGGCCGGGCCGCGTACTGGCCGGCGCGCCCGAAACAGGCGGTGGACGGCACGCCTGCACGCAGCGTGTGGGGCCGGGTGTCCCATCTCGTGGGGCGAGCGCCGCGCCGCATCTGGGCCGGCACCGGGGTGGTGCTGCTGGCCTGTGCCGCGTTCGCGCCGCAGCTGAATTCGGGCGGTGTGCCGTTGAGTGAGATCTTCGTGAACGACGCCCGCTCGGTCCAGGCCCAGAAGGTGCTGGGCGAGCACTACCCGGGCGGTTCCGGCAACCCAGCGGTGATCATCGCCGACGCCGGTTCGGGACGTGAGGTGACCCGCACCGCGGCACGCACCGAGGGCGTCACCGGCGCGGCACCGGTGACCGCCTCCGGCCGGCCGGGAGCCGGAGATCCGAGAGTGGTCGACGGCCGGGTGCTGATCGACGCGACCCTCGCCGACCCGGCGGACGGCGACGCCGCCAAGCAGGCCGTGCAGCGGCTGCGGGAACGGCTGCACGACGTGTCCGGCGCGGACGCGCTGGTCGGCGGCTACACGGCACAGCAGTACGACACCCAGCAGACCGCCCAGCGGGACCGGTTGGTGATCACGCCGGTGGTGCTGGCGATCATCCTGGTGATCCTCGCACTGCTGTTGCGGTCCCTGCTGATGCCGCTGCTGCTGGTGGGCAGCGTCGCGCTGAACTACTTCGCCACCATCGGCGTCGCCGCCCTGGTCTTCCAGCACCTGCTGGGCTTCAGCGGCACCGACGCCTCCGTGCCGCTGTACGGCTTCGTGTTCCTGGTCGCGCTCGGCGTGGACTACAACATCTTCCTGATGACGCGGGTGCGTGAGGAGGCGCTGAGCGACGGCACCCGGAGCGGGGTGCTGAAGGGCCTCACCGCGACCGGCGGCGTCATCACCTCGGCCGGGGTGGTGCTGGCGGCGACCTTCGCGGCGCTGGTGGTGATCCCACTGGCCTTCCTGGTGCAGATCGCGTTCATCGTCGCCTTCGGCGTGCTGCTGGACACTCTGGTGGTGCGATCGCTGCTGGTGCCCGCGCTGGTGCGGGACATCGGCCCGGTGCTGTGGTGGCCCAGTGCGCTGCGCCGCCGCGGACCGGACCGAGCGGGAAGGATCGGTCAGCTGCCCTGAAGCCCCCGCCCGGAGTGATGCCGTGACCGTGTCGATCGCCCTGTTCACCGCCGATCTGCGGATCCACGACAATCCGGTACTGCGTGCCGCATTGGACGGAGCCGAGCAGACCGTGCCTCTTTTCGTCCTCGACGACGCGGTGCGGCGGACCGGGTTCGCCGCACCCAACCGGCGGGCGTTCCTCGCCGACTGTCTGGCCGCGCTGGACGCGGGGCTGCGCGAGCGCGGCGGCCGGCTGGTGCTTCGCAGCGGCGAGGTGGCGGCCGAGGTGTGCCGTCTCGCCCGGGAGACCGGTGCCCGGGACGTCCATGTGGCCGCAGACGTCAGCGGCTTCGCCCACCGACGGGAGGACCGGCTGCGCGCCGAACTGGAGTCGGACGGCCGTCGGCTGCACGTGCATGACGCGGTGACCACGGTGCTGGCGCCGGGCGAGGTGACGCCCTCGGACCGGGACCACTTCGCGGTGTTCACCCCGTACTTCCGCCGCTGGGAGTCCGCACCGCCGCGGAAGCCGCTCGGCGCGCCGCGCCGGGTGCCGGTCCCGGACGGGGCCGGATCGGACGGGCTCCCCGCGCGCTCCGCCGTCTCCGGAGTCTCCCCCGGCCTGGCGCACGGCGGCGAGGAGGAGGGCCGTCGGCGTTTCACGGCGTGGCTGCCCGCGGGCATCGACGCCTACGAGGACCGGCACGACGACCTCGCCGGTGACGCCACGTCGCGGCTCTCGCCGCACCTGCACTTCGGCACCCTCTCCCCCACCGAGCTGGTGCACCGGGCACGCGAACGGGGCGGCACGGGCGCGGAGGCGTTCGTACGGCAGGTCTGCTGGCGGGACTTCCACCACCAGGTGCTGGCCGCCCGCCCGCACGCCGCGCACGACGACTACCGCACCCACCACGACCGGTGGCGGAAGGACGAGAAGGCCGCAGAGGCGTGGCGCGAGGGCCGTACCGGCTACCCGATCGTGGACGCCGCGATGCGGCAGCTCGCCCACGAGGGCTGGATGCACAACCGGGGGCGGCTGCTGGCCGCGAGCTTCCTCGCCAAGACGCTGTACCTCGACTGGCGGATCGGGGCGCGGCACTTCCTCGACCTGCTGGTGGACGGCGACATGGCGAACAACCAGCTCAACTGGCAGTGGGTGGCCGGGACCGGCACGGACACGCGGCCCAACCGGGTACTCAACCCCCTGACCCAGGCCAAGCGGTTCGATCCCGAGGGTGACTACGTGCGCCGCTGGGTGCCCGAGCTGGCCGGTGTGGCGGGCGGTGCGGTCCACACGCCGTGGAAGCTGGCCGGCCTGGAGCGCGCCGGAGTGGACTACCCGGACCCCGTCGCCGATCTCGGCGACGGCCTGGACCGCTTCCTGCGGGCGCGCGGAGCCCGGTGACGGTCCGCCGGGGCCGGTCCGC
>KI547044.1:210082-212838 GCA_000497405.1 Streptomycetaceae bacterium MP113-05
GTGTCGGCCGCCTCCGGGCGCGTCGCCGTCCGGCGACCGTCCCCGAAGGCGGGAACAATGACCACCGCCCGCGCTTCCCACCGTGACGAAAGGCGGCGCGACCGCCATGCCGACAGCTCGCAACGGCCGACCCGACGTGATCGTCGTCGGCGCCGGCGTCGCCGGACTCGCCTGTGCCGGGGACCTGACGGCCGCGGGCCGTTCGGTGCTGGTGCTGGAGGCCTCCGACCGGAGCGGCGGGCGGATGCGCACCGACCGGGTGGAAGGCTTCCTCGTCGACCACGGATTCCAGGTCTTCAACACCTCCTACCCGCAGGTGCGGCGCCGGCTCCGGCTGTCCGAGCTGCAGCTGTGCCCGTTCACACCCGGCGCGCTGATCCGGTCCGCGGACGGGGAGCTGCGCCGCTTCGCCGACCCCACCCGTCAGCCGCGGAAGGCCGGCGACCTGCTTCCCGGACGGCTGGTGTCCGCGCGCGACCTGCTGGCCCTCGCCGTGCTGAGCGCGGGTGACGCGGCTCTCCCTGCCGGTCTGCTGCGCACCGCGCCGGAACGCACCACCGCCACCGCCCTCGCCCGGGCGGGCGTCTCTCCCGAGCTGGTCGAGGCGTTCTTCCGGCCTTTCCTGTCCGGAGTGTTCCTCGAGGACGGGCTGGAGACCAGCAGCCGGTTCTTCCACCTGGTCTGGCGGAGCATGCTGCGCGGCACCATGTGCCTGCCGCGGCGCGGCATCGGCGCCGTGCCGGCGCAGCTCGCCGGCCGCCTGCCCGAAGAGTCCGTGCGACTGGACACGCCCGTCTCGGCACTGACCGACGACGGGGTGCTGCTCGACGACGGCAGCGAACGGACTGCCGACGCGGTGGTGGTGGCCACCGGCCCGGAAGCGGCCGCACACCTGCTGCCCGGCCTGGAGACGCCGGCGACCCGCACCGTCACCACGCACTACCACGTGGCACCCGAGACTCCGCTGCGCGAACCGACGATCCTGGTCGACGGCCACCGCCGGTTCCTCAACTCCTGCGTGCTCAGCGAGGTGGCGTCGAGTTACACGCCGGACGGCCGGGCCCTGGTAGCCACCTCCGTGCTGGGCGGTGAACGACCCGGACGGGAGGCGGAGCTGCGCAGTGACCTGGCCGAGGCGTACGGCACCGACACCTCGTCCTGGGAGCACCTGGCGGTCCGAACGGTGCCGGGCGCGCTGCCCGCCATGGTGCCGCCATGGCCGCTGACCCGGCCGAGCCGGGTGGGGCCGGGTGGGGCCGGGCAGATACGTGTGCGGCGACCACCGGGCTACGGGATCGGTGCAGGGCGCCCTCGCGTCGGGAGCCCGGGCGGCCCGGGAGATGGCCGTGGACAGCCGGAGGGCCCGGTGAGTTCCGCCCGCCCGCACTGGCTGTTCGGCGACCAGCTGGGCCCGCACTTCCTCCATCCAGGGAACGGCGGGCCGGACCCGGAGGCGCCGCTGGTGATGATCGAAGCCCGTTCGATCATCCGCCGTCGCCGGTTCCACCGGGCCAAGGCGCACCTCGTGCTGTCCGCGATGCGGCACCGTGCGGCCGAACTGGGCGGCCGGGTGCGGTACGTGCGGGCGGAGAACTACCGGCAGGGGCTGCGGGAGGCCGTCGGGGCCGACGACGAGGTGACCGTCTTCCACTCCACCTCGCACGCGGCTCTCGCCTTCGTGCAACAGCTGCCCCGGGTGCGGGTGCTGGACCAGCGCGGGTTCCTCGTACCGCCGGAAGAGTTCGAGGACTGGGTCGACGGCCGCGACGGCCGCGCCCTGCGCATGGAGGACTTCTACCGGCGAGTCCGCCGCAGCCACGGACTGCTGTGGGACGGCGACGAGCCGGCGGGCGGACGGTGGAACCTGGACCGGGACAACCGGGAGCCGCCGCCCCGGGGCGCCGAGGCGCTGCAGGTGCCGCGCCCGTACCGGCCGCGCGAGGACGAGATCGACGACGAGGTGCGGCACGACCTGGACCGTTGGGAACGCGACGGGGAGGTCTCCTTCGTCGGCCGCGACGGGCCGCGCGGTTTCCCCGCTACCCGGCGGCAGGCGCTGTCGGCGCTGCACCGCTTCGTCGCGCACCGACTGCCGTCGTTCGGCGCCCACGAGGACGCGATACTCGCCGCCGACCCGGTGATGAGCCACAGCCTACTGTCCGCGGCGCTCAACCTCGGCCTGCTCCACCCGGCCGAGTGCGTCGAAAGCGCCGAACGGGCCTGGCGCGACGCTGAACAGCGTCGAGGGGTACGTACGCCAGGTGGCGGGTTGGCGCGAGTACATGTGGCACCTGTACTGGCACTTCGGGCCCGGCTACCGGCGCAGCAACACCCTTCGCCATCGCCGCGGACTGCCGGAGTGGTTCCTGGAGCTGGACGCGGACGCGGTCACCGCCCGCTGCCTGTCCACGGTGCTCGCGCAGGTGCGCGACACCGGCTGGACGCATCACATCCCGCGTCTGGTGGTGCTGGGCAGCCACGCGCTCCAGCGGGGCTGGGACCCGGCCGCCGTATCCGACTGGTTCCACCGCTGCTTCGTCGACGGCTACGACTGGGTGATGCTGACCAACGTGGTCGGCATGTCCCAGTACGCCGACGGCGGGCGGATGACGACGAAGCCGTACACCACCGGCGGCGCCTACATCGACCGGATGAGCGACCTGTGCGGGCCGTGCGCCTACCGGCCCGGGGACCGAACCGGTGAACGAGCCTGCCCGTACACCGCCGGGTACTGGCGCTTCCTGCACCGCCGCCCG
>KI547044.1:214404-235866 GCA_000497405.1 Streptomycetaceae bacterium MP113-05
AGGGCGGGCACCCCAACGGCTGAGTGGCGACGACGACCCACCGGTCTGCGCCTCTGACGTTCTCAGCGACGATGCGCCCGGACGGCGGACGCTGAACAGGACGGGACGTCCGGCTCGGCATACGTTGGCAGCGGACCGGCCGCGGAGGCCGGGTGACGGCGCCGGGAACAGGCCGGCGGACCGACGGGAGAGATGAGGCCGAGGTGCGGGTGCTACTCGTGGGGGCCGGAGGCGTGGGGACAGCGATCACCCGTATCGCCGCCCGCCGGGACTTCTTCGACCACATGGTGGTGTCGGACTACGACCTCGCGCGGGCCGAGGCCGCCGTCGGGGCGCTGGGGTCGGCCGGCAGCCGGTTCACCGCGGAGCGGGTGGACGCCTCGCACGAGGCGGCCGTACGGGAGCTGCTGGAGCGTCACCGCTGCGACGTGATGCTGAACGCGACCGATCCGCGGTTCGTGATGCCGCTGTTCCAGGCGGCGCTGGCGGCCGGAGCGCACTATCTCGACATGGCGATGTCGCTGTCCCGGCCCCACCCGGAGCGTCCGCACCAGGAGTGCGGAGTGAAGCTGGGCGACGCGCAGTTCGCGCAGGCCGGGGACTGGGAGCGGTCCGGGCGGCTGGCGCTGGTCGGCATGGGCGTGGAGCCGGGCCTGTCGGACGTGTTCGCCCGCCATGCAGCGGACGAACTGTTCGACGAGATCGACGAGATCGGTGTGCGGGACGGTGCGAACCTCGCCGTCGACGGGTACGACTTCGCTCCCTCGTTCAACATCTGGACCACCATCGAGGAGTGCCTCAACCCACCGGTGGTCTACGAGACGGGCCGCGGCTGGTTCACCACCCCGCCCTTCAGCGAGCCCGAGGTGTTCGAGTTCCCCGAGGGCATCGGCCCCGTCGAGTGCGTCAACGTCGAGCACGAGGAGGTGCTGCTCGTGCCCCGGTGGGTGAGGGCCCGGCGGGTCACCTTCAAGTACGGGCTGGGCCAGGAGTTCATCGACACGCTCCGGACGCTGCACCTGGTCGGGCTGGACAGCACCGAACCGGTGACGGTGTCCGGGGAGGGCGGCGCGCGGGTCCGGGTCTCGCCCCGCGACGTGGTGGCGGCCTGCCTCCCCGACCCGGCGACTCTCGGCGACCGGATGCACGGCAAGACGTGCGCGGGCACCTGGGTGAAGGGGACCCGGGACGGACGGGCGCGCGAGGTGTACCTCTACCACGTCGTCGACAACCAGTGGTCGATGCGCGAGTACGGCTCGCAGGCGGTGGTCTGGCAGACGGCGATCAACCCGGTGGTGGCGCTGGAACTGATCGCCGAAGGCACGTGGAGCGCGGCCGGAGTGCTGGGACCGGAGGCCCTGCCGGCCCGGCCTTTCCTGGACAAACTCACCGCTTACGGCTCCCCCTGGGGCCTTCGGGAGCAGTGAGACCGGCGGGACGACGGAGCGAGGGACCATGGCCGACAGCACCGACGAACGGACCGACCCCGGGGGTGGCGAGGGTGCCGGTCCGAGCCTGAAACCCAACGCGATCGGGTTCGTGGACGCGCTGGTCATCGGGCTGAACTCGACATCTCCCGCCTACTCGATCGCGGCGGTCATCGGCCCGGTCGTGGCTCTCGTCGGCATTTACGCTCCCGGCATCATGCTGGCGTCGTTCGTGCCGATGCTGCTGATCGCGTCGGCGTTCTACTTCCTGAACCGGATCGACCAGGACTGCGGCACCACGTTCTCCTGGGTGACCCGCGCCATGGGCCCGTGGGCGGGCTGGCTCGGCGGCTGGGCGATCATGATGACCGGCGTGCTGGTCGTCGGCTCGCTCGCCGACGTGGCGGTGTCCTTCGGCCTGCTCGCCTTCGGTCTGGACAGTCTCGCGGAGAGCGACCTGTGGCGGCAGTTGCTCGCCGTGGTGCTGATCATCGTGATGACGGCGGTGTGTGTGATCGGCACCGAGGCGTCGGCCCGGGTGCAGAACGCGCTGATCCTGGCGCAAGTGGCATTCCTGCTGGTATTCGCGGTCGTCGCGATCTACCGGGTGTACGCGGACACCGGCACGCTCGGCTCGACGACACCCGAGGTCGAGTGGCTCAACCCGTTCGGCGAAGGCGGTGCGGCACTGACCGGCGGTCTGCTGCTGGGGGTGTTCATCTACTGGGGCTGGGAGTCGGCGGTGAACCTCACCGAGGAGACCGAGGACCCGGTCAGCGCGCCGGGCAAGGCGGCCGTCTGGTCGACGATCGTACTGCTGGTGACATACGTGTCGGTGGGCTTCGCGGTGGTCGCCTACTCGGGGGTGGCGTACCTGTCGGAGAACGCCGCGGAGGAGGAGTTCCTCTTCGCACTGCTGGCCGGCGAGGTACTGGGCGGCTGGGACTGGGTTCTGCTACTCGCCGTGTCGACGTCCGCGATCGCCTCCACGCAGACCACGATCATCCCGGCGTCGCGCACCGCCCTGTCCATGGCCCGCCGGCAGGCCGTGCCACGGCACTACGCGCACATCAGCCCGCGGTTCCGCACCCCCGACGTCAGCACCTGGTGGGTCGCGGTGATCGCGATCATCTGGTACCTGGTGCTGAACCAGCTCAGCGCCAACGCCCTGTTCGACTCGCTGACCGCGCTGTCGCTGCTGATCGCGTTCTACTACGCACTCACCGGCGTGGCGTGTGCCGTGTACTACCGGCGCGAGCTGACCCGCAGCGTGCGCAACCTGCTGCTGATCGGGGTGGGGCCGCTGGTCGGGGCCGCGCTGCTGGCGTGGCTGCTGGTCGAGTCGGTCGCGGACATGTCCGACCCGGCGAACTCCTACAGCGGCGAATCGTGGTTCGGGCTCGGGCCGCCGCTGGTCATCGGCATCGCCATCAGCGTCGCAGGCGTGGTGCTGATGCTGGTCTGGCGGCTGCGGGCGACACGGTTCTGGGCGGAGCGGCCGGGCGTGGTCGACCCGACGCTGGTCCCCGACCGTTCCGGTGGCCACGGAAAGGAGCCGCGACGATGACGGTCGTACTGGGTTACGACGAGTCGCCCGGCGCGACACGCGCTCTGCAGGTGGCGGTCGAGGTGGCCGCCGCGTTCGGCGAGCTGCTGGTGCTGGTCTACGGAGCCGCCGCGCCCGGCGGGCCGGCCGGCGAGGAGTACCGCAGCCACCACGAGGCGGTCCGGCAGGCCGGCCGGACCGCTCTGGAACATGCGGTGGAAGCCGCAACGGCGGCCGGTGTGCGTACCACCGTGGAGATCATCGACGAGAAGCCTGCTCCGGCCCTGATCGACGCGGCGGGCCGGCACCGGGCCCGCGTCATCGTGGTGGGCAGCTGGGGAGAGAGCCCGCTGCGCGGCGCACTGCTCGGCTCCACACCGCACAAGCTGCTGCACCTGTCGGACGTTCCGGTGCTCTGCGTACCGACCGGCTGAACGAGCCCCCGGGGCCCCGCAGCGGGAGCCGATCCCTCGCGGTGAAAGCCGGGAGGCCGCCGGGGCGGCCTTCCGGTACACGTCAGTCCGGCGGTTCGCCGGAGGCGGAGTCGTCACCCGGTCCGTGCTCGGGGTCCGGGGGGCGCTCACCGCCCCGGGCCTCTTCCTCGTCGGAGGAGCGCCCCAGTTCGGGTGCCTCCACGGGCGGCGGGAGGTCGGGGGTCAACTGTTGGTCGTCTTCGTTTCCCACCCCGGCCGGGTACCCGAGCAGCCGGATGGGATGCGTGAACGTGCCGGGTGATGCGTCCCACCGGGCGAGGAACCGGCGGCCACCTTCGGTGGCACGGGCCCTCGGGGCCCGGGACACCCGCACGGCGGACGCAGGAGTGCGGCGACGATCTTCCCGAGCCTAGGCTGGACGTCACGGCGCCCGGCAGGGCGCGGTCTTCCGGTCAACGGGGAGGTCGGCGATGGCGGACGACGCCCCGGACCTCGTCGCGACCGGCCTGGCGCTGATCCGCACGCTCCAGCTCCGGCGGCCGCCCGAACGCGTACTCGGTGCGATCGCGGAACACGCCGTGGCCGGGGTTCCGGGCGCGGAGTCCGCTTCGGTGGCCGCGCGTCGGCGCCCGTCGCGCTGGGAGATCCTGGCCCACGCCGGGCACCCGGCGCGACTGCTGGACGAGGCACAGGTCCGCGCCGGCGACGGCCCCGCCGTCGCGTGCACACCGCCTCCCGGGGACGCCGCAGACGCCGCCGGTCAGGTACTGCACATCGAGGACACCGCAACCGGCTCCCGCCGTTGGCCGGCGTTCCGCGACGCGGCGGCCGGTCTGGGCATCCGCTCGGTGCTGGTGTGCCGGCTGTGGGACGACCGCGAGCGACTGGGATCGCTCAGCCTGTGCGCGGAGGCTCCGGGAGCCTTCGGCGCCGACTCGGTCCGGGCGGCCGGGCTCTTCGCCGGACACGCCGCCCTGGCCCTCTCCCACGGGACACTGGTGGACTCGCTGCAGGCCGGACTGCTCAGCAGGCAGCGCATCGGCGAGGCCACCGGCATCCTGATGGAGCGTTACAAGATCGGGCCGCGCGAGGCGTTCGCCATGCTGGTGACGACCTCGCAGCGGCTGAACACCAAACTCCGCGACATCGCGGCGCAGGTCGTGGAGACCGACCGCTCGCCGCACGAGTTCAACGCGGTACGTCCCGGCCAGGCGCCGCACCCCGTCGGATCCCGGGAAGCGGACGACCCGCCGGCCGCTGTTTGATTCGTCGCACGATGCCTACCCGGTACCCATGAACGCGCGAAGCCCGGAACCCGGTCCACGGCACTCAACGACCGTCTGCTTCACCGCCCGGGCGATCTCCCGGTGAGCGGCGGGCGAACGCTTCTCACCGGATGGTTCAGTCTCCTGCACGGCGAGGCGACGGCGGGCGACGTCCTCGCGCTGCGCCACGTGCGGGCTCGCCTCGAGCTCGCGGGCGTCCCGTTCGACGTCGCGTGGAGTCCCGGCCTCCACCCCGGCGCGCTGTCGCTGCAGGACACCGACCCGCAGCGCTACGGCCGACTGCTGTTCGTGGGCGGCCCGGTGCACGGCGAGCAGATCGCCGCCCTGCACGAGCGTTTCGGGCACTGCTACCGGATCGCCGTGGGCGTCTCCACACTCGACCCTGCGGATCCCGCGCTCAGCGGCTTCCACCGGGTGATGAGCCGGGACGGCCCGGGAACCCTGCGCGGACGCGTGGACCTCGCCGCGTCCGCACCGGCCGAGCAACCGGTCCCCGTCGCCGGAGTGGTCCTCGCCGGCGGGCAGCACACGTACGGTGTCCGGCACCGGCACGAGCGGGTGACGGAAACGCTCACCTCCTGGCTGGCCGGCAAGGACTGCGCACGGCTGGAGCTCGACGCCCGGCTGGACGCGCACGACTGGCGCCGCACCGCGACCTGCGGTCAGTACCTGTCGGTCGTGGAACGACTGGACGTCGTGGTCACCGACCGCCTGCACGGGCTGGTGCTGGCGCTGCGCTCGGGCGTGCCGGCTCTGGCCGTGGACCCGGTGGCCGGCGGGTCGAGGGTGGTGGCGCAGGCCCGGGTGTGCCGCTGGCCGGCCGTGCTCGAGACGGAGGACGTCTCGCCGAGGCTGCTGGACCACTGGTGGTCGTGGTGCCTGGGGCGGGGCCGGGAGCTGGCCGCCGAGCGCAGCCGTGACTTCCGTGCCCTGCGCCCGTCCGGGGTGGGTCCGTGAGCCGGCGCGAATCCCCGCGCGTAAGGCACCGCCGCCGTGGAACCCGGTCGGCATGTACGCACCGGGCATGGACATCGAGCTGGCGCTGACACGCGACCATCTCGTCGGTATCGCGCCCCTGGTCATCGGACTGGGAGTGGTGGCGGCGCTGATCCTCGGGGTGGGTCTCGGCATGCGGCAGCGCCGGCGCGGCGACTCCCGGGCCTCCGAGGCGGGAAGCCCGGCACCCGACCGGCCGAAGGGGTATGAGGAGGGGCGCACCAGCCCCTCGGAGATGCCGCGCGACGGCCGTCGCAGGTACCCGTACGAGGTGTCGGACACCGGGTCCGTGACGTCCGAGTCCGAGGCCGAGGGCGAGGTCTGGCGCCGACGCTGGGATCCGGGCAGCAGCGGGGGATTCGGCAGCGGCGGCCCCGGACACACCGGGGGCTGAGCCGACGAAGGTGTCGTCCGCGGACTGACCCTTACCCGAGCGGCTACGCCCCCGCGGTGGGCTTGTCCGCCACCCCGCCGGCCACCGCCGCCCGCGCGGCCCGCGCGGCCCGCAGCCGACGGTGGCTCCACACCAGAAGCGCGAACAACACGAGGCCGGACAGGATCAGGCTGACCCCGGTGCTCCAGCCGCTGAACGGAAGCCGGGGCACCAGCCCCCAGGCCACACCGCCGCCGATCAGCCCGAGTCCCACCACGACCGAGCCCGCGATGCGCCACACCGAGGAGACGCTCTCCTCGGCTGCCTGCATGGCCCGGGCCCGCACGGGCTCGACATGGCGGTGCAGAGAGGGAACGGCACGGGCGAGCAGCACCATGCCCGCGAACACCAGCAGCAGGCCGGGCCCCGGCAGCACGAGAAGCGCGATGCCCACCAGGACGAGCAACCCGCCCAGGAGGGCCAGCAGGGCGCGTATCACCGGGTGCGGATTGTCGTCGTTCGCCACGTTCGCCATGCCCCTCGTCTCCGGCCTCTCACAGCCGTCCGTCGCCGTTTCGGCAGTAACCGTATCGGCACCCCGGGCTCCGGGCCGACGCGGCACCTGATTCGGCTCCCTGCACACCACTCTCCCGCACCCCGCCAGGTGAAGGGCCGACGACAAGGCGTCACTGCGACGGCAGCGGGCGGGCACGGGCCGCCGCGCGCGGGGGAACCGCGTGCCGGGTCGGTTCCCCGCAGCGGGAGCGGCTTGCGGCACGGGCAGGGCGAGCGACCCGTTTCGCCAGCGTCCGCGGGACCACGCCCCGGCCCTGGCGTGGTCCCGCGCTCACTGCTCGGGGCGAGCAGCCACCGGGAGGCTGTCGGCCAGCACCTCGGTGGTGTGGTGGAACTCCTCCAGGAGCCGGTGCGCCTCGATCAACAACACCCCGTACGGGGGGCCGCCGCTCCGTGCCAGGGAGATGTGGAGATGCTCCGCGGTCTCGTCCAGCCGGGCCGCGCACACGTCGGTGTCCTGCAGCCGACGACGGAGCTCCTGGATCTGCGCGGGGAGCCGGGGCTCGTCGACCTCGGCGAGCAGCCGAGCGGGTGCGGCGAGCGCATCGGTGTAGTCGGCGTACCGGATGAGGAAGGCGCGGTGACGGGGGCCGGTCTCTGCCTCGGCGACCCGGCTCATCGCCCGGACCAGGGAGGCGAGCTGGTGCGAGACCCGCTCCAGAGCGTCGAGCACGGCCTCATAGCCTCGGAAGCCGTGGAACTGGCGGTTGCGGGGCAGCAACCGGCGCAGGTTGTAGTAGCGACTCTCGCGGGCGGTGTGAAGGCCTGTGCGCGCCTGGGCGACGGTACGGCCCACGCCGCCGGACTGCGAGCGCCAGTGGCCGCTTCGGTCGGGGTCCAGTTCCTCCTCGCGCAGCGCGGGGCCGAGGTCCTCGAGGATCGCGGCCAGCGCTTCCGCCACCCGGCGTACGCCGTACTCGGCGCTCCGGTACCGCATCGGTGGCAGTACCAGAAGGTTCACCGCCACGCCGATGCCGCTGCCGATGAGCACCAGGATGACGAGCTGCCCGAGCTGCATGAGGCGGTCGGCCCCCGTCGTGGCGGCCAGGTACGTGGAGAAGGCGAAGAACGCAGCCGTCGCGACCTGGGTGCCCTGCGAGCCGAGCGCCGGCCAGCGTCCGATGGCCAGTGCGACGAGAGCGACGGCTGCGAAGGTGATCGTGTCGGGTCCGATGAAGAAGCCGAAGAGCGCCTGCAGACCCACCCCTGCAGCGACCGCGGCCACGTAGCGCAACGACTGCCATACCGACTGGTAGACGGTCACCTGCATCATCAGCACGGCCGAGAACGGGGCGAACGCCGGAGACATCGCCCCCATCAGGTCGTGAGCGACGTACCACGCGAGCCACGCGGCCAGTGCGGTCTTCAGGACGATCAGCACGTCGTCCCGCTCGGCGCCGGAGGACGTGACGGCCCGGGACACCCAGGCTGCCGCACGTGACCCGCGGGCGCGCGGCGTACCAGCCGTCCGAGGCGGAGCGGTGGACTGCTCGGTCATGAACCTCGCTCCGTGACGAAGGGCGCCGCCCGACGGGCGGCACGAACGGTGTCCCAGGAGGAAGCGGTACCCCGTCGGCCGGGTCCGATGCGGCCGTGCGGGATGCCCGGCCACGGGGCACAGTGGGGTGGAGCGCACCGGGAGGTGGACGGATGGGCTGTAGGGGGCTGCTGGAGTCGCTGCCTGCCGCTCAGCGTCGGCTGCTGGCTCCGCTGGCCGACGGCGGGCCGCCGACGGACCCCATGCTGGCGCGCCCGAGCGACCGGCGGGACTTCAGTGCGGGCTGGGTGTTCGAGCGGAAGCTGGACGGGGTGCGTGCCGTCGCGGTGCGCGAAGCCGGCCGAGTGCGGCTGCTGTCGCGCTCGGGGCAGGTGATGAACCGCACCTACCCGGAGCTGGTGGAGGCCCTCGGAGGGCAGGACTGCGAGGACTTCAGCGTTGACGGCGAGGTCGTCGCGTTCACCGGCGGGCGCACGGACTTCTCCCGGCTGCAGCGCCGCATGCAGATCAGCGACCCTCGACGGGCCCGCGCGACCGGCGTCGCCGTGACGTACTACCTCTTCGACCTCTTGGCGCTGGACGGCATGCGCACCACCGGCCTGCCCCTGCGCACGCGGAAGTCCCTGCTCCGCCGCGGCATCGCTTTCGGCAGGCCACTGCGGATGACTCCGCACCGTAACGAGGGCGGGCGAGAACTGCTGGACCGGGCGTGCGCCTGGGGCTGGGAGGGGCTGGTCGCCAAGCGGGCGGAGGGCCGCTACCTGACGGGCCGCCGTTCCCCCGACTGGCTGAAACTGAAGTGCAGTCGCGGACAGGAGTTCGTGGTCGGCGGGTTCACCGAACCCTCCGGCAGCCGTGTCGGCTTCGGTGCTCTGCTGCTGGGCTACCACGCGGGCGGGCGGCTACGCTACGCCGGCAAGGTCGGTACCGGTTGGGACCGGGCGGCGCTCGCGTCGTTGCGGACCCGGCTGGACGAGCTGTCCCGGCCGCGCTCGCCGTTCGCCGACCCGGTTCGCGAGCGCGGCGCGCACTGGGCGGAGCCGGTTCTGGTGGCACAGGTGGCGTTCACGGAGTGGACTCGGGACGGCATGCTGCGGCATCCACGGTTCGTCGGCCTGCGCACGGACAAGGACCCGTCCGGGGTGGTCCGTGAGAAGCCCGGATCCGCACGCTGAAACGTCCCGGTCGTCCCGCCCGACCGGTTTCGGCCGGTGGTCCGCGGTGACCCGGAGGGCATGACGGACCAGACCTCGTCCGGCCGACGCCCCCCGATGCCGGACTATGACGCCCTCTCCGTCGGCGACATCGCTCACCGCGCCCGGTCGCTGTCCACCGCGGACGTCGAAGGGCTACTGCGGTACGAACGCGCGCACGCGGCCCGGACACCCGTCCTCAAGGTGCTGTCGGCACGGATCGCGCAGCTCGGAGAAGACGACAGCGGTCCATCTGCCCGGCCGGGACCGGCGGGTGAACCACCGCCCCCTCAGCCACGCGGCAGCTCGCAGCAGCGCGACCGGCCCGGGGACGGCCGGCGGCCCTGAGCGGTTCGGGTCTGCACCGGGGCCCGGGCCACCGGACCGCCGGTTTTCCGGCTCCCGCACACGGTTACCCGGGGCGGTATGGATGCTTCGAACGGAACGGCGCGCGGAACGACGACGTACGGCTATTTCCTCGCCTGTGAGGACCACGGCCCGCGGGAGTTGCTGGAGCAGGCCCGGATGGCGGAGCAGGCCGGGTTCACCTCGTTGTGGATCTCAGATCACTTCCACCCGTGGACCGACGTCCAGGGGCACTCCCCCTTCGTGTGGTCGGTGATCGGCGGGCTGGCGGAGGCCACCTCGCTACCGGTGCAGACGGCGGTCACCTGTCCCACCGTGCGCACCCACCCGGTGGTGGTGGCGCAGGCGGCGGCCACCTCGGCGGTGCTGCTGGGCGAGGACCGCTTCCGGCTCGGTGTCGGAAGCGGCGAGGCGCTGAACGAGCACGTGCTGGGAACGGTGTGGCCCGAGGCGACGATCCGGCTGGAGATGCTGGAGGAGGCCATCGGCGTCATCCGGCAGCTGCTGACCGGCGAGCAGGTCAGCCACTACGGCAAGCACTACACGGTGGAGAACGCCCGGCTGTACGACGTGCCGGGCCGGCCGGTGCCGATCGACGTGTCCGCGTTCGGACCGGCGGCGGAGGAGCTGGCGGCCCGGGTCGGCGACGGCTTCATCACCATGGAGCCCGACGAGGAGGCAGTCGCCCGCTTCCGCCGGGGCGGCGGCGGGCAGAACCCGGCTACCGGCGGCACCAAGGTCTGTTACGACACCGACTCGGACCGTGCCGCCGCCACCGTGCGGGAACGCTGGGCGAACATGTTCCTGCCCGGCGAACTGGGCCAGGTGCTGCCCACCCCGGCGCATTTCGCGCAGGCCGGGCAGCTGGTCACCGAGGACCGGGTACGGGGCTCCGGGATGCCGCTCGGCGACGACCCGGACGAGCACGTCCGGGCGCTCGCGGCATACCGGGACGCGGGCTTCGAGGCGGTGCACGTGAACCAGATCGGCCGCGACCTGCGCGGATTCTTCGACTTCTACCGCACCAAGGTACTTCCGCAGCTGAACGCGGCGGAGTGACCGAGTGTCCCCACCCCCGGCAAGAAAGCCGCAGCTCAGGGCTTGGCGGCAAACCGGGTGACGAGTTCACGGGCCCGGCCGCCGTGCGGCAGCCGGGACGTCAGGGGCGGGGTGTTCATGCCGCTGCTGGTGCGCAGCCCGTACAGGAACTCCTGCATCGCCTCGGTGCTGGTGCGCTGGGGCCGCCAGCCGAACTCCTCGCGGGCCCGGCCCCAGTCCATCAACGGCAGTTGCAGCGCCGCGTCGAAGAGCTGCGGCGAAGCCGGCAGCATGCGGGTGAGCCACGCTGCCCTGACTGCCGCCCGTACGGCACGGGTCGGGACGCGGACGATACGGGCGTTCAGCACCTCGGCGAGCACCCTCGCGTCGATCACCGGCTCGGAGGCCAGGTTGAACGGCCCGCGGACGGTGCTGGTGACGGCGTCCAGGAACGCCTCGGCGGCGTCGTCGGTGTGCAGGAACTGCATGCTGAGACCAGTGATGTCGGGTACCACCGGCACGTTGCCGCTGCGCACCAGGAGGTTCGGCAGCAGCGGTCCGGCGAACAGCCGGCGCTGTTCGGAGGCCGACTCCTGCTTGAACAGGAACGCGGGCCGCATGCGGACCACCCGGATCCACGGGTACTTCTGCTCGTAACTGTCCAGGAAACGTTCCAGGTACGCCTTCTCCCGGGTGTACGCGGCCTCCGGCCAGCCGTGCGTCGGCCAGGACTCGTCCACCCTCCGCAGCGGGTCGGCGGCGGCTCGGGGCGAGTAGGCGCCGACCGAGGAAGCGTGGACCAGTCCGGAGACGCCCACCTCGGCTGCGGCGCGGAACACCCTCATGGCCCCCAGCACGTTGGTCCGCCAGGTCAGCGCGGGCCGGTGGGTGGGCTGGAACAGCCAGGCGAGGTGCACCACGACGTCCACCGAACGGAACACGTCCGCGAGTTGCGGCTCGGCATCCTCGCGGGTGATGTCGCAGCTCAACCACCGCGTCTTCGGCGGGTTCCAGTCCGGAACCCGGCGGGCGACGCCGATCACCTGCGCCACCCGCTCGTCGTCCGCCGCCGCGCGGACCATGCTGGTGCCGAGGTTGCCGGTCGCTCCCACGACGGCCACCGTGTGGCCTTCACTCGAACGTGCTGGGACCGCGTTCATGAGCGCACTCCTCGCTTTCCGTCTCGCCGTCTCGCCGTCTGGGTGCCGGTCGGTCAGGCGGCGGTCGCGGGGGCGCGCTCCCTCCGCCGTTCTACGTCGACCCGCTGGTGAATGCGCTCACAGGTGCGGTGGATGAGCCGGGAGACGTGCATCTGGGAGATGCCGAGCTCCTCGGCGATGCGGCTCTGCGTCATGTCGCAGAAGAAGCGCAGGTAGAGGATCCGACGCTCGCGTTCGGGCAGCCGCATCAGCTGTGGCCTGACAGCCTCCCGGTAGACCACCAGATCGAAGCCGGCTTCGATCTGGCCGAGCGTGTCCCGCAGCGAGTAGCCGTCCTCGGCCGCGGACAGCTCCGCGTCCAGCGACAGGGCGCTGTAGGAGTCCAGTGCCTCCATGCCGAGCAGCACGTCCTCCTCGCTCAGACGGCTGTGTGCCGCGATTTCGGCGACCGTCGGGGACCGCCCGCCGAGGGTCAGGTTCAGCTCCCGGCGGCTGGCCCGCACCTGGGTACGCAACTGCTGGATACGCCGGGGAACGTGCAGGTCCCAGGTGTGGTCGCGGAAGTGGCGCTTGATCTCGCCGACGATGGTCGGCACCGCGTAGCTCTCGAAGGGGGCACCGCGTAGCTCTCGAAGGCGGTGCCGCGGGCGGGGTCGTACCCGGAGACGGCCTTGACCAGACCCAGCGCGGCGATCTGCTGGAGGTCCTCCAGTGCTTCGCCGCGGTTGCGATACCGCCCCGCGAGACGGTGGGCCATGGGTATCCAGGCTGCGACGACCTCCTGGCGGAGCTTCTCCTTCTCCGCTCCATCCGGCAGCGCGGCGATGCGGACGAAGTCCTCCCGGGTGTCGGGGGCGTCGTCGTGGGGGTGTCGTGCACGCTTCGTGCGGAAGGGGGTGGTGCTCATGGCTGCGCTCTCCCGGTTCGCTGCGGCGTGTTCGAGCGGTCACCGCGGGAGCCGGACCGGGTACGTCCGGGGTGTTCACAGCGTTGTGCTGTGCTCTCCCGCGGATGTGCCTACAGGTCCGAAGCACGCGATTCACGCTACCCGCACCCCCGGACCTTCGCGATCCGGGCGGATATCAGGGAGAATCCGAGGGAAAGCCCCATGTATCGCACGGCCCGCCGCACGCGGACCGTCCCCGGATCAGCTGCCGAGCGCCCGCTTGAGTTCCTGCTTGCTCATGCTGGACCGACCGCCGAGTCCGCGGCGTTTGGCCTCCGCGTACAGCTGCTCCTTGGTGAGGTCGCCGGGCCCCTGCCGCCGACCCGACCGCTTGCCCCCACGTTCGGGGGCGGACATCCGGTCCTGCGTGGAGACACGGCTCGCCTGTCCGGCCTCACCGCTGCGGGCCCGCTCCTTGTTCACCGTGCGGGCGGCGATCTCCTTGGCGCGCTGCTCGCTGGTGCCGCGCTGCTCGGCACCCTGCTTGATGTGCTCGTACTGGCTTTCGCGCTTGCGGTTCGACCCACTGGGCATGGTGATCACCTTTCGGTGTGACGTTCCGTACCCGGGTACCTCCACCGGGGCACGCGAAACCGTGCGACCGGCAGGCCGGGCCGTACAGGTGCCACCGGGCCCCGGCCGGCGCCGTGTCAGCCAAGGTTCGCCACCGGGCAGCCTCCGGTTGACGCGGCGCTAGAGTCGTGGGTATGGCTGCTGATGAGGCGACTGTGCGCGTGGACAGCTGGATCTGGTCCGTACGGCTCACCAAGACACGTTCGCTGGCCGCGTCGGCCTGCAAGGCGGGGCACGTACGGGTCAACGGTGACCGCGTCAAGCCGGCCCAGGTCGTCCGCCCCGGCGACGAGGTCCGGCTGCGGTACGCCGGCCGGGAACGTGTCGTGACGGTCGAACGGCTCGTCCGCAAGCGGGTCGGGGCACCGGTGGCCGCCGAGTGCTACATCGACAGGAGCCCGCCCC
This sequence comes from Streptomycetaceae bacterium MP113-05, assembly GCA_000497405.1. Lineage (GTDB taxonomy): Bacteria > Actinomycetota > Actinomycetes > Streptomycetales > Streptomycetaceae > Streptomyces. The sequence goes on from KI547044.1 coordinate 228,222, forward strand.
CGCCGCCCCGCGCCGAGGTGCTCGCGGCGGGCGTACGCGACCGGGGCGCGGGTCGCCCCACCAAGCGTGACCGCCGCGAGTTGGAACGCCTCCGCGGTCTGCGTGACGGCCCCTGACCGCCCTCCGGGTGCAGGGGCGGCCGTGGCCCCGCCGGCACGGGGCACGCGGGTCCGTCAGTCGAGGCAGAACTCGTTGCCCTCCGGGTCGGTCATGACGAGGTGTCCGGCGCCGAGCGGGGGCGCGGGCTCGTCGCGGCGTACCCGGGTGGCTCCCAGGGCGACGAGCCGGTCGCTCTCGGCCTCCAGCGCCGCCATCCGTTCCTCACCCTCCAGTCCGGGAGCGGACCGGATGTCGAGGTGGACGCGGTTCTTGGCGACCTTGTCCTCCGGCACCTGCTGGAAGAAGACCCGCGGACCGCGCCCGCCGGGGTCCTCGATGGCGGACTTCGAGTTGCGCTGGTCCTCCGGGACACCGATCCGTGCGAGGAAGTCGTCCCACGCGGCCAGCGGATCGGCGCCCTCGGACAGGACCACTCCCGGTGGGGCGGGGTGAACGTAGCCCAGAGCGTCGCGCCAGAAGGAGGACAGTGCCCGCGGATCACGGGCGTCGAAGGTGACCTGGAAACTGCGGCTCATCGGTCTGCTCCATTCGTCGTGGGACGCGTGTGCAGGCAGAGGTCGCGCAGCAGGCAGACCTCCGCCAGGTGGTGGATCAACTCGCGGTGGACGTGCAGCACCAGAGCAGCCATCGGGGCCTCGGGAAAGGGCTCCTTCGCACCGAGCGGGGTCCGCAGGCCGTCCTCGCCCAGGCTGCGCACCCCGGCCGACCAGACGTCGAGCTGGGCTTCGAGCTGGCCGAGTGCGGTGGCCGCGTCGCCGGCGTACTCCCAGGTCTCGTACGACGCCGGCGGCGCGCCGAAGTGTGCCGCGTTGCGGGCGGCGAGCACACCGACAATGACGTGGCCGAGCCGCCAGGCGATGGTGGTGAAGGGCGCGGGAGAGGGCTGGGGGAAGGCGAAGTCGATGGTGAAGTCCCCGGTACCGGCCTGAACGGGCGCCGTCGAGGCGCCACGCGGCCATACGCTCCAGGGGTACGGCACCGGTGACCAGAAGTACTCCTCATCGGTGAGGCCGTCGAGCCGTGCTCGGATCTGATGGTTCCAGTGCGTATCCCACTGCTCGTGCAACGTTCGGTTCCAGTCGAATTCGTCTGCGTCCATTCAGTCACCGTGACACCTCCTGCGGACGGATACGGTCCTCTGCAGCCGGGCGGGTGGGTGACGGGGCGCTCCCACGGCTCCGGCAGGATCAGCGCGACCCACTCACCCGGCGAGGCCGGTGACACGGAGGGTGAGGTTCAGCCGGCCGCGTTCCAGACCGGACGAAGGGTCCGCGGTGCCGGGCCGTACGCGGGGGACGCCGTGGTAGGCGAATCGTGCGGGGCCTCCGAAGACGAAGAGGTCACCGGAGGCCAGTTCCACGTCTGTGTACGGGCGCCCGCGGGTCTGGGTGTTGCCGAACCGGAAGACGCAGGTAGCGCCGATACTCAGCGAGACCACCGGGTCGTCCCCACGTTCGTCCTTGTCTTGGTGCATGCCCATCGTGGCGTGCTCGTCGTAGAAGTTGACCAGCGCGGCGTCGGGGGCGTAGCCCTCGGCGACCGCCGGCCCGCAGGCGTCCGCGACGGCGCGCCGCCCCAGGTCACCGAGCCATACCGGGAACGGCGCGACGCGGCGGCCGTTCACGTCGTCAGCGGTGCGGCTGTACCGGTAAGGCCGCCAGTGCCAGCCCAGACACACGGTCTGTACGGACATCACACCGCCCCGCGGCAGCCGGGTGCGCCGCAACGGCACCGGGCCACCCGCCCACTCGCGGCAGGCCGCGACCAGTTCCCGCCTTCCGCCGGCATCCAGCCAGCCGGGCACGTGCACCGCGCCCGGCGCGATCTCGGTCCGGGGTCGGGGGAACAGGCTGTCCACCCGTTCATCATCCCGCTCCGGCCGCCTTCGGCGCGAACGGCCGCCTCGGCAGGGACGCGGAGGAAGCGTGCCGGGATGCGCACCCGGGGCGACGAGCCGGACAAAGCCGGGGCACATTCACCAGGTCAGCGGCTCATGGTCGCGCTCGGCGACGGCGGGCTCGAGCATCTCGCGCAACCGCTCCATGTCCTCGGGGAGGTCGCGGCGCCAGCCGAGGGCCACGATGGGCACCAGCAACAGCATGGCGCCGTACAGGTGCACGTCCACGGTCATCCTCAGCGTGCTGCCCTTCTCGCAGGGGCGCACCCGGAAGGTGTAGCCGACGGACTGGATACCCAGCGGGGTCCACATCCGCTGGCCTCGGAAGCGGATCAGGGAAGGGGCACGGTAGGCACTGCACTCGAGGCGATGGAAGCGGTGCCGGCCGGGAAACCGGTATTGGTAGTGCGCGCCCTCGCACGCCGGTGCGGCCTCTGCGTCGTCCATCTCGGCGACGCCCGAGTTCCATCGAGCCATGTTCCGGGGGTCGGAGAGGAACGCGAAGACCTCGTGCGGATGCGTCGACAGGTTCTGCGTCACCGAGAACGTCGGCATCGTCTCACCTCCGGCTGCACTGGGTCAGGGACACCGGCTGCGGGCTGACGGCCTACTCGCTCCAGGATGTTCGCCCGAACGCCGTAGCTCACGCCCAGAGCGGCCGTTCGGGTGAAGACGGGGCTCGTGCGCTGTGGTTTCTCCCTGACAGACATCTACCCAGCGAGGCACCATCGGCACCTGGACGCAGGACGTTTCGGTCCGGGACGTCGCCTGCGGCGTTCCGACCGTTCATCAGCCGGCGGGCGGCCCGGACGGCGTGAGCACCTGCGCGAGGTCGTAGCCCACCGGCTCCTCCAGTTGCGCGTACGTGCAGGATGCGGGGTCGCGATCGTCGCGCCAGCGGCAAAACCGGGCGGTATGCCGGAAGCGGTCCCCCTGCATGTGGTCGTAGGCGACCTCGAGGACCCGTTCCGGGCGCAGCGGAACCCACGACAGATCCTTGGTGCCAGTCCAGCGGCTCGGTCCCCCCGGCATCCGGCTGTTCGCATGCGCCGCCTCACGCTCCCACTCGGCCCACGGGTGCCCGGCCGCCGAGTCCATGCGGAGCGGCTCCAGCTCGGCGACCAGCTCCTCGCGGCGCCGCATCGTGAAGGAGGCGCTCACGCCCACGTGCTGGAGGGTGCCCGAGGAGTCGTACAGGCCGAGCAGCAGTGAGCCGACGACAGGACCGCTCTTGTGGTAGCGGAAGCCCGCCAGCACGCAGTCCGCGGTGCGTTCGTGCTTCACCTTCACCATCAGCCGTTCGTCCGGCCGGTAGGGCAGCGTCAACCTCTTGGCGATGACACCGTCCAGGCCGGCGCCCTCGAACTGCTCGAACCACTGCCGGGCCACGTCCACGTCCGAGGTGGCAGGGGCGACATGCACCGGCTCGGCGGTTTCGCGGAGTGCTCGCACGAGCCGTTCGCGGCGCGCCGCCAGCTCCGTCGTCAGAAGGGCGTCGTCGCCGTGCGCGAGAATGTCGAAGGCGACGAACGACGCCGGGGTGCGCTCCGCCAGCATCCGCACCCGTGAGTCGGCAGGGTGGATGCGTTCCAGCAGGGCGTCGAAGTCGAGCCGGCCGTCGCGGGCGATGACGATCTCACCGTCCAGCACACAGCGAACGGGAAGGTTTGCGCGCAGTGCGGCGACGAGTTCCGGGAAGTAGCGGGTGAGCGGTTTGGCGCTGCGGCTGCCGATCTCCACCTCGTCGCCGTCGCGGAAGACGATGGCGCGGAACCCGTCCCACTTGGCCTCGTAGTGCATCCCGTCCGGGATGCGGCCGGCGGCCTTGGCGAGCATCGGTTTGACGGGTGGCATCACCGGGAGGTCCATGTTGTCCGATTGTGTCGCGCCACGGCCGGATACGCGCGCCGGCAGGCGCCGACGCACCGCTGGTTCTAGCGTGCTGTCATGGGCGAGGCACAGGAGCTGGACGTCGGCGGGCGCACCGTGCGGGTCACCAACCCGGACAAGGTGTACTTCCCCGAGCGGGGCTTCACCAAGATGGACGTGGCCGAGTACTACCGGGCGGTCGGCGCCGGCGCGCTGCGCGCACTGCGTAACCGGCCGACGACGCTGCAACGTCACCCCGACGGCGTCACGGGCGAGTCGTTCTACCAGAAGCGGGCACCACGGGGCATGCCGGACTGGATCCCCACCGCACGTATCTCGTTTCCCTCCGGACGTCACGCGGACGAGGTCTGCCCGACCGAGGAGGCGGCAGTGGTGTGGGCGGCGAACCTGGGCTGCCTGACCTTCCATCCCTGGCCGGTGCGGCGGGGCGACACGGACCACCCCGACGAACTGCGCATCGACCTCGACCCGCAGCCGGGCACCGACTACCTGGACGCGGTGTGGGCCGCCCGTGAGCTGCGGCCGTTGCTGGACGAGCTGGGACTGCGGGGCTGGCCGAAGACCTCGGGTGGGCGGGGGATCCACGTGTTCGTGCCCATCGAACCGGAGTGGACCTTCTCGCAGGTCCGACGCTCCGCGATCGCCATCGGCCGCGAGCTGTCATGGCGGAACCCCGAGCGGGTCACCACCAACTGGTGGAAGGAGGAGCGAGGCGAACGCATCTTCGTCGACTACAACCAGACGGCGCGGGACCGGACCATCGCCAGCGCCTACTCCGTACGGCCGCACCCGAGGGCCCAGGTCTCGGCCCCGCTGGACTGGGACGAGGTCCCGGACGCCCGGCCGGAGGACTTCGACCTGGGCACCATGCCGGAACGTTTCGCGCAGGTCGGGGACGTCCACGCGGAGATGGAGCGGCACGCGTGCCGCCTGGACGCCGTGCTGGAGCTCGCCGACAGGCACGAGCGGGACCGTGGCGAGGGCGACATGCCGTATCCGCCGGACCACCCGAAGGCGCCGGGCGAGCCGAAGCGGGTGCAGCCGAGCCGGGCGCGCAACGGGCCGGGGCGCGGCGACGCGCCGGAGCCTTGACCAGACCTCCGGGTTCACACCCGGGGGGCGGGGCCCGGCGGGCGGAGTCAGCGCCCCTTCACGACGAGGGAACCGAGAAGCTCACGCGTCGCGTCGGTCACTTTGTCCACTGCCGCGTCGAATGCCGCGGAGTTGTGCGAAGCGGGATCGCGGAAGCCGGAGACCTTGCGGATGTACTGCAATGCGGCTGCGCGCATGTCCTCCTCGGTTACCGCCTCGGCGTACGGGGGACGGAGTGTCTTGATAGATCGGCACATATGACGACCGTATACGGACGGAGGCCGGGATGACCCTGCTGCTGGCGGACGAGGTTCGGGACGCGATGGCGCACGGGCGCCCCGTGGTCGCCCTGGAGTCGACGATCATCGCGCATGGGCTGCCCCGCCCGCGCAACCTCGAGGTGGCCCTGGAGCTGGAGGAGCTGGTGCGCGCCGGTGGCGCGGTGCCGGCGACGGTCGCGGTCCTGGACGGACGGGTGCACATCGGGCTGGACAAGGCCGACCTGGAACGCGTCGCGGCCGACGAGAAAATGCGCAAGCTCGGCCACCGCGACCTGGCTCCCGCCCTGGCAGAGGGGGCGAGCGGCGCCACGACGGTGTCCGGTACCGGATTCCTCGCCTCGAAGGTGGGCATCAAGGTGTTCGCCACCGGCGGCCTGGGCGGCGTGCACCGCGGCTGGACACGGACCCAGGACGAGTCGGCGGACCTGCGCATGCTGGCCTCCACCCGGATCACGGTGGTGTGCGCCGGAGCCAAGTCGGTCCTGGACGTGCCCGCGACGCTGCAGCGACTGGAGACGCTCGGCGTGGCGGTGATCGGCTACGGCACCGACACCTTCCCCGGCTTCTATCTGACCAGCTCGGGCGAACCGGTCGGATGGACGGCGCCCGACGCGCGCACCGTCGTCGGGGCGATGCGGGCGCAGGAGTCCCTGGGCGGCCCCTGCTCGGCGCTGGTGGTGGCGAACCCGGTGCCGCAGGAGCAGCAGCTCGACCCGGAGCTTCACGACCGGGTGCTCGAGGAGGCACTCGCCGCGTGCGCACGAGACCGGGTGAGCGGGGCGGACGTCACGCCGTACCTGCTGGACCACCTGGTACGGCACACGGACGGCGCCGCGCTGGAGGCCAACGTGGCCGCCGTGCGCGGCAACGCCCGACTCGCCGCCCGGATCGCCGCGGTGTGGACCGCGACGGCCCACACGTAGACCGCCCGTGGCGGGGCGGGGCACTGACGGGACGAGTGTCCGCAGCGCGCGGGACGCGTCCCGGCAATCCCTGGCCGGGCCGAATGATGGGTGGCCGGTGCCCCCATGCCCGGCACCTGCCCGGAAGCGGGCCTCGGCCAGGGCGCTGCTTCGAACGGTTCAGTCAGTCAATCGGACGATGAGGTCGCGGATTTCCCCGTAGGTTTCGGCAAGTTCCTTTTCCAAGCCGAAGCGTTGGAACTCCAACAGCAGCCCCGTGGCGTGTCTGGCCTCGTAGACCATCGCGCGCCAGCGTGCCTCCTCGGTCCGCCCGACCTGACCGTAGCTCTCCCAGAACGCATCCCGCTCGCTGCCAGGCTTGCGCAGCGCGAGGTAGATGGGCCAGTCCGCTTCCGGGTCGCCCCACCAAGCGCGGTCGCAGTCGAACACGCCGGTGATGGTCGGCTCTGGGGCTCCCCGGGCCAACATCGTGTTGCCGACCCACAGATCACCATGCAGCAGCCGCGGTTCCACGACCTCGTCGAGCACGGCGCGGTTGCGGTCGGCCACCTTGACCAGCCTGTCGATGTCTCCCGCATCCAGCCCGTTGTCGGTGAGGTCGGCGGCGGCGCGGCCGAACCAGCTGAACAACGCATCGCTCCACCTCTTGTGTGCGGGCCCGGCGACCGGGCCGAATCCCTGCCCACGCACGTTGTGAACGGTACGGGCGATCTCGCCGAGGCCACCGAAGTACGCACCGCGCTTCGACTGCGGGTAGGAGGTGAGCCCAGAAGACGCGGGCACTCCGTCCAGCCAGCTCTGGAACAGATAGTCGCGGCCGATCACCCGGTGGGTGAAGTCGGCCGCGAGGGTATGCGGCAGCAGGTCGGCGACCGGCGCCAGGTACGGCACGGCCGCATACTCGTTGCGCATCAGTTCCGGGTCTGCATGCGCTTGCCGCGACGGTCCGGGGGCGACCCGTAGAACGACCGGCTGCTCGCGTCCGAGATCCACGGTGAACGTGTTGTTGTAGAAGCCATCACCGAGCTCGACCGCGGACACCACCTCCGTGTTCTTTCCGAACGCCGCGCGACTGACCGCGCGGATCTCCTCCACGCTCACGGGCTGCTGGAAGTCGCCTGCCCCACGTGCAATGGGTTGGTATTTCATGGGCCTCTCGAGCGCCTCGGGTAGGGCGTGATCGTGTGGTGCAGTACCGGCACAACAACCGAACAACTCTACGCCAGACCTCAAGACGTCCGGCGGCACCACTGGGGCTCGACGCGTGCCCACTCCCGCTCCCACTGCCGCGCGCGCCCCCGGTCCAGCCGGTTGCGGAAGCCTGCCAGCGCGCCCCAGACCACGGCCGCGCTGGCGGCCCCGGCCAACGTGGCGCAGACGCCGGCCTGGAGGGCGGCCACGGCTGCCCCCGCGGGCGGAGCGGTACGGCTGGGGGGGGGGGG
>KI547044.1:236077-237438 GCA_000497405.1 Streptomycetaceae bacterium MP113-05
ACCGGTACCGTGTCGCCGGTGCGGGTGCCGTCGGGCACCTCGCCCGTGCCCTGCCGCACGGTCCCGTCGGGCGCCGGCCAGCGCACCGGGACCCGTGAGGTGTCGGCGCCCGGCGCCTTGTAGAAGGACTCCCTGCCTTTGGCGTCGGCGTCCTTCAACGCCACCGCGGACACCTGGTGACGCTCGGTGCGCTGCTCCTCCGCGGTGCCGCGTACGAGCGACCAGGTCAGCACCGCAGTGGCGGCGGCGCCGAGAACGCCCAGCACGAGAGCCAGCAGGACTGCCCACGCCTCCACGCGGTCGGAGCGGCGCTGGAGCGGGCCGGCACGCCCGCGCCCCAGTCGTACCCGGTTCGTCGACGCCATGGCTCCGCCCCTTCCGGTGACCGGTTCCGGGAGACTCCGCAGACCTGCCGGGTCCCACGCCCGGCGCTTCGCATGCCTGCCGATCCGGCCGCGGACGGGCGCAGGTCAGTCGTCGCAGTCCAGGGCTGCACCCGTCGCGGGGGCGCCCTCCACACTGCTGCGGTCATGGACGACGGGCACCACGCGCGAACCGGAGCGGCCCACACGCACCTCCAGTACCCGGCCGTGGCCCCGTACGGGGCGGAGCACCGCGTCCGGGAGTGCGGCGGCCAGCGCGGAGGCCCGGCGGCGCTCCGACGGGGCGAATGAGATCTCGGTGACCTCCGGAGCGGCCTCCCCTGCGGCAGTGGAGGTGCGCCCGCGGGCGTCGAAGCCGCTGCCACGCAGCTCCTGCACGATGCGTGCCGCCTCGTGGCGGGCTTCCGGCCCGGCCTGCACGCGGACCGGGACGTCGGACGGCGCCCAGGCGACGGGGGTACCGGGCGCGGGCAGCGCGTAGGCCTCCGCGTCGGTGATCGGGCGGTCCTCACGGACCGCTTCGAAGAGCCTGTGAGCCCGTTCCTTGTCCCAGACCAGAGTGGATCCCCAGCCGGGGACGCTGTGGTCGAAGTCGCTGATGGGCACCGTCGCGAACGCGGTGCGCTCACCGTCCAGGTCGCGCAGCGCGCGGCCGAGAGCCACCAGCCGTTGCGTGGTCAGCTCCTCGTCGGCGCGAAGGGTGGACAGCAGGGTGCCGGCGGTGCGGGCGAGGGTGGCCGGGTCGCGGAGCACTCCGCGGTCGGTGAAGTCGTCGAGGAGTTCGGCGAGGAACTGCTGCTGGCGGCGCACCCGGCCGAGGTCACCGGACGGGGGGATGTGGCGGGCCCGCACGTACTGGAGGGACCGGCGTCCGTCCAGGTGGTGGGTGCCGGCTTTCAGGTCGAGGCCGGCGTTGACGTCGCGCATCGGGTCGGTGGTGCAGACGGTGGCACCGCCGAGGCGGGCGACGGGCTCGCC
>KI547044.1:237448-238097 GCA_000497405.1 Streptomycetaceae bacterium MP113-05
GGCGGTCGACGGTCTCGACGAACGTGCCGAAGTCGGCCTCCAGGTAGTGGTCGACGCGTACGCCGGTCGCCTCCTCCACGGTTCTGACGGTGAGAGCGGGGCCGCCCAGCTTGTGCGCGGCGTTGATCTTTCCCGCATCCGGCAGGGGCGGCCCGGCACGCCGGGCCGCCTCGCCGGAGCGGGGGAAGGCGACGTAGGAGTCCCGGGGAAGGCTGATCACGCCTACCCGGTCGCGGTCCTGCGAGATGTGCACCAGCATCATCACGTCGGTGCAGTCGCACCCCTGGCTCCCGACGTGGAGGCGGCGCTTCTCCGCCTTGCTCAGTCCCGCCCGCTTGTCGAGACCGACGAGGAGGAAGTTGAGGCCGGGGCCGTCGGCCGGACGCGGCGCGGAGGCGGCGAACACGTCCGCGCGCGGCACAGCGAGGGCGACCGGCAGACGGTTCACTCCTTCGGTGGCCACGACGACGCCGGCACCGGCCAGCAGCCCGGCGCCGAGGATTCCGGTCAACAGGCTTCGGCGCACACGGGTGCGCGTGAGCAGGGACATTGGGCAGACCTCCGCGGGACGGCGACGCCCGCAGGCTAGGCGCGGGCCGCGCGGGCCGCGGGGCCCGGCGCGCCGCCCGCCGCGCGCCCTCACCCGGTC
>KI547044.1:238107-262485 GCA_000497405.1 Streptomycetaceae bacterium MP113-05
CCATCCGGTGAGTCCTGCGATCGGTTCGCGCCGGAGTGCAGCGGTTTCCGGCGCATCCAGCCCCGGAACGCGTTCGGGGCGCTACGGTGAGTGCCCGCGGGGGTCGGACGACGGCTGTAAGGGCCTTCGGGCAGGAGAGGTTCCGCTCATGGGCGAGACAGTGGACGAGGCTCCGCAGCAGCATCTGCGGATGTTGCTGGCGCGCGCGCAGAATCCGTTCGACGTCTCGGACGAGGCACTGGAACGGTTGGCAGACGCGGTGCAGTGTCAGGTCGACATACAGGTCGCGCGGACCGGCGGCCCTCCTGTCGGGGCCGGCCGTTGCGGCACCGCGCGGCACACCTTCCTGCTCGCCGACGGCGGTGTGCAGTCCCTGTGGGAGCTGTGGCGCCCGGAGGTACCGGTTTCCGGTGGCACCGCCTCGCCCGGCCCGTCAGGTGAGCCGCGATGCGAGATCTACGAGCACGAGGATGCTCTGCGGCGTTCCGAACTCCGCGCCCGGGGCGGCGGACCGGCCCCGTTCTCGACGTTCTCCGCAGCGGAGGAGGACGTTCCGGGCCCCGGGGAGGAAGACGACGGGTTCGCCCGGCTGCTGCTGGAGGAGTGCGGCCTCGGCAGGCTGTGGACCCGGGAGGACTCCCCCGGGCACGCACGCCGCCTGATAGGGCGGGCCGAGAACCGCGACCGGCCGGGCGAGGAGACGCTGCGGCTCCTGGCCGGAGCGCGCGGACACGACATCGTGCACGTGCCGAAGCCCCGCGTCTGCCCACCGGGCCGGCGCCTGTGGTGCTCGCTGTACGAGCACGTCTTCCTGCTGCCGGACGGCACCGAGGTGTCCCTCTACGAGCTGGAACACAATCTCACCGGAGGCGAGGGACTGGTGTGCGAGGTCTATCCCGACGCGGCGGTCGCCGACCGGGTGGCGCTGAGGTACGCGCGCGAACGGGGCATCGACCTGTGAGCCGCCGGCACCCGAACGTGCTGGTCGTACTCACCGACCAGCAGCGCTGGGACACCACGGGGGTACACGGCAACCCGGCCGGTGCGACGCCGGTATTCGACCGGATGGCCCGGACCGGCACGCACATCGAGCGGGCGATCACCCCCCAGCCAGTGTGCGCGCCTGCCCGTTCCTCGCTGCAGACCGGCATGTACCCCACCTCCACCGGCGTCTTCCGCAACGGCCTGGCGCTCGACCCGGCACTGCCAACCCTGGCCGGTCTCCTGGACGACGCGGGGTATGCGACCGGGTACATCGGCAAGTGGCACCTGGCGGCCGAGGTCTCCGGGCACGGTCCGGTGCCCCCCGCGCACCGCGCGGGCTACCGGAGCTGGCTGGCCAGCGAAGTCCTGGAGTTCACCTCCGACGCCCACCACACCGTGGTGTACGACGGAGGCGGCGAGCCGGTGCGGCTGCCCGGATACCGCTCCGACGCGCTCGTCGACGCCGCGATCCGGTTCCTCGCCGACCACCACGACCGTCCGTTCCTGCTGTTCCTGTCGCTGCTGGAGCCGCACCACCAGAACGCGACCGACGACTACCCCGCGCCGGAGGGTTACGCTGAGCGGTTCGCCGGGCGCTGGCTGCCACCGGACCTGGCCGCGCTCGGTCCCGGTGCGCTCCACGGCGGCCCGCACCGCCACCTCGGCGGCTACCTCGGCCAGATCGCCCGGGTGGACGAGGGCGTGGGGCGGCTGCACGACGCCCTGCGCAGCCTGGACATCGCCCGGGACACCGTCGTCGCCTGGACCGCGGACCACGGCAGCCACTTCCGTACCAGGAACGCGGAGTACAAACGCAGCGCACACGACGCGTCCGTGCGCGTGCCACTCGCCCTCACCGGGCCGGGGTTCGACGGCGGCGGCATGGTCCGGCACCCGGTCAGCACGCTCGACCTCATGCCGACGCTGCTGGACGCCTGCGGCCTGTCCGTGCCGCACGGCCTGCACGGCCGGTCGTTCCTCCCGCTGGTCGGGGGCGGCACCGACCCCGGCCGCCCGGAGGAGGTGTTCGTGCAGATCAGTGAGTCCCAGGTGGGTCGCGCCGTACGCACGTCGCGCTGGAAGTACGCCGTGACCGCACCGGACGCGCACCCGTGGCACGACAGCTCCGCCGCCCGGTACGTGGAGACCGAGCTGTACGACCTGGACGCCGACCCGTACGAACTGGACAACCTGGCCGGTCTCTCCTCGCACCGCGAAGTCGCCGACGCGCTGCGCAAGGCACTGCTGCGCTGGATGACGCGCGCCGGTGAGGCCGAACCCGTGGTCGAGGACGCCGAACCCCGCACACGCCGGGGAAGGCGGGCGGACCCGGAGGTCACCGGCCTGCCCTGGGAGGGGGTGCGCTTCGGGCACCAGTGAGACGGTGCCCGCCCCGCCGCTCCCCCGCCCCGGCAGGTCGCGGCAGTCACTTCGTCACCCGCACCACCGACGCCTGCCGGCGTAGGGAGGACCGCTCATGTCCGCACGTGGACGCCATCGCCGCTACAAGCCCGGCCCCGTCTCCCGCACTTCGCTCAGAGTCACCGCCGGCGGCGCGGGGCTCGCACTGCCGCTGGTAGCCACCGGCACGGGGCAGGCTGCCGCGGAGAACACCTGGGACCGGGTCGCCGAGTGCGAGAGCAGTGGTCGCTGGCACGTCGACACCGGCAACGGCTACTTCGGCGGCCTGCAGTTCTCCCAGAGCACCTGGGAGGCGTTCGGAGGAACCCGCTACGCCGCCCGCGCCGACCTGGCGACCCAGGAACAGCAGATAGCCGTGGCCGAGCGGGTCCTGGAGGGCCAGGGGCCGCAGGCATGGCCGGACTGCGGACCGCGCGCCGGCCTCGGGACGGACGGCTCCCCGGCTCAGGCGTCCCCCGTGGCCGCGCCGGAGAGCCGGGCGGCCCGGACCCCGGCCACACCGGACACACAAACGGCGCAGACGGCGCAGACGGCGCAGACCAAAGCAAGCAGAGAGAAACGTGCCGCCGCCGCGCGCGCCGAACGCCGGGGCAAGGCCACTTCGTACGAGGTAGCCGGCGGCGACAGCCTGTCCTCCATCGCCCGGAGGCAGGAGGTGTCAGGCGGCTGGCCTGCGCTCTACGAGCGCAACCGCAGCGTCGTGGGCGGCGACCCGGACCTGATCCTTCCCGGCCAGCGGCTGAGCCTCGAAAGCCGTGCGGCCCCCGCACCGGAGAAGCCAGGGTCCACCACGCCGGATGAGGAGAGACCGCAGCGCGAGCCCACGCCGGAGAAGCGGCAGGCAGAAAAAGAGAAGCAGAACAAGCCGGAGAAGCGGCAACAGCGCGCGGACCGGTCCCAGACCGAACCAGAACCGGAACCAGCGGGGCCGGTGGCCGTGGCGCCGGTGGCCGGAGCGCATACCGGCACCCCGTACCGGGCGACGGGCAGCGGCTGGTCCTCCGGTCACCACACCGGCGTCGACTTCCCCGTGCCGACCGGCACGCGCGTGCGCGCCGTGTCCGGCGCCGACGTGGTGTCGGCCGGATGGGCAGGAGCCTACGGCTACCAGGTGGTGCTCCGGCACGCGGACGGCCGCTACAGCCAGTACGCCCACCTCTCGGCGATCTCGGTGTCCTCCGGACAGCGCGTGAATGCCGGCCAGCGGCTCGGCCGCTCCGGGTCGACCGGCAACTCCACCGGCCCCCATCTGCACTTCGAGGTGCGCACCGGCCCGGGCTACGGCTCCGACATCGACCCGATGGCGTATCTGCGGGGGCGCGGCGTCGGCATCTGAGCTGCTCCGGTGTGGTGACTCAGCTCCGGAGGGGCGGCCCGCCCCCGGGTTCGTCCTCGTCGAACCGCAGTCCGAGATCCGGGGCGTCGTCGTCGGAGACGTGGACGGCACTCTCCTCACCGGACAGCCCCTCGGTGCCCGCCTCGGTGGCGAAACCCTCCTGGCCGGCGAGCCTGCCTCCCGGCAGCGGGTCCTCGGCGGCGGCGACCGGACGTTCGCCGGGGACCGGCACCGCTGCGGGTCCTCGGCCCGTTGAGCTCCGGGTGTGCCGTCCTGGAGGTCGGGGATTCCTTGCGGTACCCGTGCCGGCCATGGGAAAACGCCTCTCATACGCACGCGGCGCACAGGTCATCGGGTCGGTGGCGAACCCGGGTACTCCCGGCGGCGGCGCCGCAGTACGGCCAGCAGGTCCGCCAGCGCCAGCGCGGACAGCACCGCGCAGGCGATCGCCAGGACGCGCAGCGACCCGCTGCTGGGGGCGTCCTGCGGGCCGCTGCTCTGCGTCCAGTACCAGAACAGCGCCGTGGCGGCGAGAAAGACCGGGAGGAACACCGAGGACAGCAGCAGCCGCAGCCCGAGGGCGCTGCGCGCGGTCGCGGGCTCCGTCCCGGTGCGCTCCTGGTGACGCCCCACCATGCCGGACCGCGGCCGGGGCACGGGATCACGAGCGGCACGCCTGCCCGGTTCGGAGGGGTTCCGTCCGTCCTGGCGCATCACGCTCACCTCCCGTACCACTCCCTTCCCAGTGTGCACCCGGTGTGCCCGGCCGGTGCACGGCGAGAGGCCGGTCCGGTGAGTGCGCGGTTTCACTCTGGGCGTGGCGAGGTATGTCTCGCCCCCGTGACCTCACCTGCCGACGTCGTACTGGAGCCGCCATGCGGGCGTTGACCGTCGTACCCGGACAGGAGGGGTCCCTTCGCGTCGAGGAGCGCCCGGACCCCGAACCCGCGCCCGGCGAACTGCTGGTCGAGGGACTCGCCATCGGAATCTGCGGCACTGACCGGGACATCGTGTCCGGTTCGCACGGCAGCGCGCCGCCGGGTGCGGACCGGCTGCTGATCGGGCACGAGTCGCTCGGCCGGGTGCGCGGGGCGCCGGAGAGCGCCGGATTCGTGCCCGGGGAACTGGTGGTGGGCATGGTGCGCCGACCGGACCCGGTGCCGTGCGGTGCGTGCGCACGCGGATACGTCGACATGTGCCGCAACGGCCGGTACGGCGAGCGCGGCATCAAGGGCCTCGACGGCTACGCGGCGACCGCGTGGACGGTCGACCCCGCCTACGCCGTGCGGCTGTCGCCCGGTCTGGAACGCGTCGGGGCGCTGCTGGAGCCGGCGACCGTGGTGGCCAAGGCCTGGGACCAGGTGCAGCGGATCGGTGGACGGTCGTGGTTCGCGCCGGAGTCGGTTCTGGTGACGGGCGCCGGCCCGGTCGGTCTGCTGGCTGCGCTGCTGGGCCGGCAGAAGGGTCTGGCCGTGCACGTGCTGGACCGGGCCGAGGAGGGCCGGAAGCCGGAACTGGTCCGGGAGTTGGGCGCCGATTACCACACCGGCGACGTGTCCGCGGTGATGGAGCGGGAGCGGCCGGACGTGGTGATCGAGGCGACGGGCGCACCGGCGGTGGCGTTCGGCGCGATGGGGTCGCTGGGACCGTACGGCGTGCTCTGTCTGACGGGTCTGTCGCCGGCCGGCCGTAGACTGCGGATCGACGCGGGCGAGCTGAACACCGAACTGGTACTGGACAACGCGGTGGTCGTCGGCTCGGTCAACGCGCACCGTGACCACTTCCGACAGGCGGCGGCGGCGCTGGCCGGCGCGGATCACGGCTGGCTGGAGCGGATCATCACCCGGCGGGTACCACTGGACTCGTTCGCGGAAGCGTTCGCGGAACGCCGCGAGGAAGACGTGAAGACGATCCTGGAGCTCGGTTCCTAGGGGCCGCTGAAAGACCGCCGGGTTGTGCGGCCGCACGCCGGTGAAGCCCGGCGCCCCCGGTGTGCGTGCCCAGGGCACGGAGTGGGGAGAACGACAGTACAAGGGGCAAGCGCCGCAGGGAGTTTCCTCCGGGGGGATCCGGTCTGCTCGACTTCGTGACAAGATCCAGCCGTTGAGACGCCGGTCCCTCGCCCTCGCCCCGCGCGGTCAGTAGCCTGACGTCCGACCGCCGAGCTGAAGGAGAGCTGGAGACCTTGATGGAACGTCCCGCCTGGGCCCCGCAGGGTATAGATCTGACCGTCGCGAGCGTGTCCCGCATCTACGACTACTACCTGGGCGGCTCGCACAACTTCGAGGTCGACCGGGAGGCCGGCCGCCGGGCGATCGAGGCCTGGCCCGGACTGCCCAAGGTCATGCAGGCGAACCGGGCTTTCATGCGCCGCGCCGTCAGGTACGCGATCGGCGAGGGGCTCACACAGTTCCTGGACATCGGTTCCGGCATCCCCACCTTCGGCAACGTGCACGAGGTCGCCCAGCAGGCGGACCCCCTGGCACGTGTGGTGTACGTGGACAACGACCCGGTGGCGGTGGCGCACAGTCGCGCCGTCCTTCAGGACAACGACCGCACGGACGTGGTTTCCGCCGACTTCCGCACGCCGCGCGACATCCTGAGCAGCCCGGAGGTGGAACGGCTACTCGATCTGGACAAGCCCGTGGTGCTCCTGCTGGTGGCGTTGCTGCACTTCATCGAGGACCGGGACGAGCCGGCGAAGGCGCTCGCGGAGCTGCGGGACGCGCTTCCGGCGGGCAGCATGCTGGTGATCACCCACGCTTCCGGCGACGGGGAGTACAAGGTGGCGGACCGCGGTGAGGGGGCGTCGGACGTCTACCGGCGTATCGGTTCGCCGCTGCTGATGCGTCCGGCAGACGAGGTGAAGCGATTCTTCGAGGGCTGGGACCTGGTGGAGCCGGGGCTGGTGGCGATGCCCCGCTGGCGGCCGGACTCCCCGACGGACCAGGAGGACCGGGTGGTGTTCAGCGGGTTCGCCGGAGTGGGCCGCAAACCGGAGCAGGCGGGGTGAGTTCCGCGCCGCAGCTGAAAGGGACCGCGGCCGACGGGCTGCGGCGCTTCGCCACCATCTGGAGCCGGGCGGTCTACCCCGCGACGGCGACCTCGATGACACGCGCCGAGTTCGAGGACCACCTCTATCCGCTCGCCGTCCGGCTCGGTGAGGCGCTGCACTCACACCCCTTCACTCCGGCGCCCGGACGGGAGGTCGGTGAGGCACTCGTCGGCGCGCACTGCACGGCTCCCGACGCGCTGCCGCAGATCCTCGGCGTCGTGGAGTCGTACCTGGTGCTGTACAGCTCCGAGAAGACGTCGCTGCCGGTGGAGGAGGGCCGGGCACGCTGCTCGCGCCTCCAGCACGCGGTGGCGGCCGGATTCGCCAAGGCGCTGCGCGAGCGCACCCGGTCCGAGCAGGAGGCCCTGTCGCGTGCGGCGCTCGCCGCGCAGGCTGCCGTCGAGGAGGCTCTGCACACCAGCGAGACGCGGTTCCGGACGGTCTTCAAGGACGCCACGATCGGCATAGGCATCGCGGACATGGACGGCCGTATCCGCGACGTCAACGGCGCGCTGGCCCGCATGTTCAACGCTTCCGAGGAGGAGCTGCGCCGGCGGAACGTCAGTGAGTGGGTGCACCCGAGCGACGCGCCGGAGGTGTGGCGGATGCACCGCGAGCTGGTCCGCGGCGCGCGGGACCACTTCCGGGTGGAGAAGCCGTACCACCGCCCGGACGGCACGGTGCTGTGGACCAACCTGACCGTGTCGCTGCTGCGCGGTGCCGAGGGCGAACCGCGCTATCAGCTCGCCCTGATGGAGGACATCACCGAGCGCCGCCTGCTGCACCTGCGGTTGCGGTACGAGGCCACTCACGACGAGCTGACCGGGCTGCCCAACCGGACGTTGTTCGCCGAACGGCTGGAGCGGGTGCTCGCGGGGACAGGCCCGGCCAGCCGGGGCGAGGGCGGCCGCAGCGGCAGGTTCGGCTTGCTCTACCTGGACATCGACGGCTTCAAGGCGGTCAACGACAGTCTGGGACACGCGGTCGGGGACCAGCTGCTGGTGTCGGTCGCGGAGCGGCTGCAGTCGTGCGCGGCGGCGCCCAACCAGCTGGTGGCGCGGATCGGGGGCGACGAGTTCGTCGCGTTGATCAGCAACCCCACCGGCCGGGAAGAGGTCGTGGAACTGGCCCGGCAGGCGCTCGCCGCCCTGGCCACGCCGATCGCCATCGACGGCCGGGAGCTGTCTGTGCGGGCCAGCATCGGCATCGTCGAGGGCCGCAACGGGAAGCTCGGACCGGCGGAGGTGCTGCGCAGTGCGGACATCACCATGTACCGCGCCAAGGACGCGGGCGGTAACCGCTACGAGACCGCCGACCCCGTCTCCGACGCGCAGGCCATCGACCGGCACAGCCTCACCACGCACCTGCCCGGTGCGCTCGAGCGGGGCGAGTTCTTCCTGGAGTACCAGCCGCTGATACGCATGAAGGACAGTCGGCTGATCGGTGCCGAGGCGCTGGTCCGCTGGCGGCACCCGGTGCACGGCCGGCTCGGCCCCGACCGGTTCATCCCACTGGCCGAACACACCGGGCTGATCGTCCCGCTGGGCCGCTGGGTGCTGGAGCAGGCGGCCCGGCAGGCGGCCGACTGGTGCGCGCACCCGGTCCTGGGCGCCTGTGCGGAGGACGGCGCCCCGATCCGGGTGAACGTCAATCTGTCCCCGCGCCAGCTGCACCACCCCGACCTGGTCCAGGACACGGTGGCCGTGCTGGAGCGAGCCGGTCTCACCCCTGCGTCGCTCTGTCTGGAGGTCACGGAGAGCGCTCTGATCGGGGCCGATGAGGACGAGTTGAAGCCGCTGCGGCAACTCGCCGAGATGGGCGTCGACATCGCCCTGGACGACTTCGGCACCGGCTACTCCAACCTCGCCTACCTCAGCCGTCTCCCGGTGCGGGCGCTCAAGCTGGACGGCACGTTCGTCCGCGGTTTCCGGACCGAACGGCACGAGAACCCGGCGGACGAGACGATCGTCGCGGCACTGGTACAGCTCGCCCACGAACTGGGCCTGACCGTGACGGCCGAGTGCGTGGAGGGACAGGAGCAGGCCGAACGGCTCCGCGGCATCGGCTGCGACACCGGTCAGGGCTACTACTACGCCCGCCCGATGCCCGCGC
The DNA here is from genome assembly GCA_000497405.1 of Streptomycetaceae bacterium MP113-05. GTDB lineage: Bacteria > Actinomycetota > Actinomycetes > Streptomycetales > Streptomycetaceae > Streptomyces. The sequence continues at coordinate 247,017 of KI547044.1, forward strand.
CCTCCCTCTCCGCCTGGCTCGCCCGCGCCCCCCGTGACGACGGGCCCCGCCGACCCCGCACGCGCCCATCCTTCGGCCCGACACCGACAGGGGGGCGGAAAACCGCCTGACCACCGGGCCTGCGGGTGAGAGGATGCGGCACCGTGACGCCTCCTGCGACGCCCGCTCCGCTCTCCCTGCACGCAGACTGCGCGAACTGCTTCGCCCTGTGCTGCGTCGCTCTCCCCCTCACCGCGTCCACCGACTTCCCCGTCGACAAGGCCGCGGGCACCCCTTGTGCGAACATCCGCACCGACTTCCGCTGCGGCATCCACTCACGGCTGCGGGAGAGCGGCTACCAGGGCTGCACCGTCTACGACTGCTTCGGCGCCGGCCAGCAGGTCTCACAGGCCACGTACGGCGGGCGGGACTGGCGACGGAACCCGGAAACGGCGCGGGAGATGTTCGCCGTCTTCCCGGTGATGCGGCAGCTGCACGAACTGCTGCGGTATCTGACAGAGGCGCTCGACCTCGCCCAGAGCGCCGCCCTGCCCGAACGGCTGCGCGCCCGCATGCGGGCTGCGCTGGAGCGCACCGACGGACTGACCCGCGGCTCCCCCGCCGAACTGCTCGCCCTCGATGCCGGGGCCGTCCGGGCCGAGGTCAACCCGCTGCTGGCGGAGGCCGGCGAACGAGTGCGTGCCGGCGAACGGCCCGGCACGCACCGGCGGAACCACCGGGGAGCCGATCTGTTCGGCGCCCGCCTGCGGAGTTCGGACCTGCGGGCCGCCAACCTCCGCGGCGCGTGCCTGGTCGCCGCCGACCTCCGCGGCGCGGACCTGCGCACGGCCGACCTCACGGGAGCGGACCTGCGGGACGCGGACCTGAGGGGGACGGACCTCACCGGGGCGCTGTTCCTGCTCCAGCCGCAACTGGAGTCGGCACGCGGCAGCGCCGCGACCCGGCTCCCGCCCCGCCTCGCGCGGCCGGCGCACTGGGACCGCTGAGCGGTCAGGCGGACGGCAGGTCGTACGCGTCGGCGATCAGTTCGTAGCCACGCACCCGCGCGTCAGGAGTGTGCGCGTTGGCGGTGATCATCAGCTCGTCCGCCCCGGTACGTTTGACGAGGCCGTCCAGGCCGTCCCGTACGGCGTCGGGGGTGCCGTGCACGACGTTGGCCAGCCAGCCGTCGACGAAGTCCCGTTCGGCGGGACCGAAGCGGTACGCCTCCGCTTCCTCGGGCGTGGGAACGAGACCTGGCCGCCCGGTGCGCAGCCGCAGCACGGACAGCGCCCCGGTCAGCACCTGCCGGCGGGCCTCCGCCTCACCGTCCGCGGCCAGTGCGGAAACACCGATCACCGCGTACGGCTCCGGGAGCTCCGCCGAGGGACGGAACGTCTCCCGGTAGAGGTCGAGGGCGGGCAGCGTGTTGGCTGCGGAGAAGTGGTGGGCGAAGGCGAACGGCAACCCGAGCTCGCCGGCGAGCCGCGCGCTGAACCCGGAGGAGCCGAGCAGCCAGATCGGCGGGCGCGAGCCGTCCCCGCCCTGGACAGGTCCGGGTACGGCGTGCACCCGCCCGTGGTAGCGGTGCGCGGACGGGAAGTCGTCGTCGAGGAACCTGGTCAGCTCGAGCAGTTGTTGCGGGAACTCGTCGGCTTCCGGTCGCGGGTTCTGCGTATGGCGCAGGGCCGATGCGGTCAGACCGTCAGTGCCGGGAGCCCGGCCCAGGCCCAGGTCGATGCGACCGGGGGCGAGCGCCTCCAGCGTGCCGAACTGCTCGGCGACGGCGAGCGGTGCGTGATTCGGCAGCATCACACCTCCCGATCCGAGACGGATGCGGGAGGTGTGCGCGGCGAGGTGCGCGAGGATCACGGCCGGGGCGGTACTGGCCACCCCGGGCATGGAGTGGTGCTCCGCCACCCAGTGACGGGTGAACCCGCGGGACTCCGCGAGGCGGGCAAGGCGTACGGAGGTGTGGAACGCATCGGAGGCGGTCTGTCCCACGCCGACGGTGGCGAGGTCCAGAACCGAGAACGGCACCGGCGCGGTGCCCTTCGCCTCCCCGCGTATCGCGTGTGCGCCTGCTTCCTCGGTCACGACGGTGCCTGCCTTCTCGCTCGGGTACGCCTTCGTGTGGCGGCAACCGTGCGCGGGTCCTCGCCATTCCCGCCCGGCAGGCGGACTCCGGCGGCGGGGCGGGAGCCCTATCCCCCGAAGAGACGGCCGAGCTGCGGGCAGGGGACGGTGCGGTCGAGGAGCCGCAGGCCCTCCCAGACGGTGACCTGGTTCGCCGTAAGCACCGGCTTCCCCAGTGCCGCCTCGATCTCCGGGAGCCACTCCACGGTGTGCAGCGCGGTGTCCGGCAGCAGCACGGCCTCGGCGTCGGGGTGGTCGCCGCCGCGCGCGAGAGCGAGTACCTCGGCCTTGCCCCAGGTGCCTACCTCCGCGGCGGTGATGACGCCGCTCCCGCACATCGAAACGACCTCCGCACCGGCGGACTTGAGAAACCCGGTGAAGAGTTCCGCGACGTCCTCCGGGTACGTCGCCGCGATCGCGACGCGCTCCGCGCCGAGCGCCCGGACTGCGTGCGCGAAGGCGAACGAGGTGCTCGAGGCCGGCAGGGCCGCCGTGGCGGAGAGCTCGCGCACCTGCGCGTGCGCTCCCTCCCAGCCGAAGACGAAGCTGGCGCTGGTGCACGACCAGACGACCGCTTCCACGCCGTGCTGCTTGACCACCTCCACCCGGTCAGCGAGCCGGTGGGCGGATCCCATCTCCAGCAGCGCGTCCACCCGGTGGGCGTCCTCGCCGATGTCGGTGTGCACCAGCGGCAGGCGCACGTCGGCGCCTGCACGGTTCAGGATGCCCTCCAGTCGCGGGTAGTCGTCCTCCGCCGAGTGGCCGGGGTAGAGGAACCCCACCGCGTTCGCCATGTACGCCTCCTTCGCATTCTGCTTCTCTCCACGTTCAGGCCGGTGCCGGGCCCTGCAGGGCCCGGCACGCCGCGCGTCGTCGCTCCGTTCCCGACGACGGCTCACACAGGGGGCTGCGGGCCTCTGCCCCACTCGTCGTACCACTGTTGAGAACCTGCCTCGTGGCCGTCGAACACCGGGTCGGCAGGGGCGGGAGCGAGGGAGGAATCGGCATACGGCGCCGACTCCTCCTCATCCGGCACGGCCTCCGCCTCCACCACGGCGTCCGGCGGCGGCTCCGGCGGGACGGGTTCCACGGCCCCGAGCTCGGCGGCCGCCCGGTCCGCCGCCGACGGCTCGGCGGTGGACTGGTTCATCGCCGCCGGGCCCCTCCGGGCCACCGGGTCGAGCAGGGCCTGGTAGTAGCCCACCGCTTCCCTGCCGATCCGGCGCAGCGCGGCCCAGACCGTCACCTGGTTCGCCGAGATCACCGGCATCCGGAGCTCCGCCTCGAGCTGCGGGATGACGTCGTAGGTGGGCAGGTTGGTGCAACTGATCAGCAACGCTTCGGGCGCATCCTCGGCCACCGCTTCACGGGCCATGTCGACCACGTCCCGGTAGGGCACCCGCCAGATCTCCCGGGTGAGCCCGAGGTAACTGCGGCCGGTGACGGCGATGCCCGCCTCGCCGAGGAAGTCCTCCAGCGAGTCGGTCACCGACCTGGTGTAGGGCGTGACGACGGCGACGCGGCGCACTCCGAGCTCTTCGAGTGCCTCCAGCACCGCCCCGGAGGTGGTGAGGGCGGGCGCCTCACCGGCGCCTGCCATGGCGACGCTCATCGCGCGTTCACCGGCGATGCCGCCGACGAAACTGCCCGAGGTACAGGCATAGGCGAGGACTTCGGGAGCCACCGCGCTGAGCGCATTGACCGCCTCGCGCAGCGTCTCGTGTTCGCTGACGAGCCGGGCGAGGTCGAGGCTGACCTCGACCGGGACGAAGGGGGTCCGCGTCAGATACAGGGACACGTCGTCGGGCACCCAACGCCACAGTTCGCGATCCAGCGCGAAGTCGAAGGGTGCCACGATTCCGACGCCGCGCTGCGGCTGCGGTCCACCGAGGAAGGAGACATCCATTTACACAGGCCCCAAACTTCACGAAGGGGTGGCAGGACATGCCAAGAGGATGAGAAATGAGAAACGAAAACCGGCCGGGCCGGGACGCCGGGACAGATGCCTTCATTGACGAAGGTAGAGCCCGCTACCTACCGTGGTCAATCCTTACCCGTGACCCGCCTTGCGGGCTTCGTCACATCCCCTTCCATCTCTCGCTCCACGCACCCCCACCGCACTCGCCGGTCCCTCGCTACGAATGGTTGACGCCCGATGCCCGAAACCTGCGTACTGGTCCTCGACGCCGATCCACTGCCCCGTCTCGATCGGCTCTCGAACCGCGCCAGGGTCGTCCACGCCGACGAGAAATCCCTGGCAGAGCGCCTTCCGGAGGCCGACGTCCTGCTGGTGTGGGACTTCCTCTCGGACGCCGTGCGGGAGGCATGGCCGGGCGCCGGACCGCGCCCCCGCTGGGTGCACACGCCCTCCGCCGGCGTGGACCGGCTGCTGCCCGAGCTGACCGGCTCGGAGACCGTCATCACCAACGCGCGGGGAGTTTTTGACCAGCCCATTGCCGAATACGTGACCGGCCTCGTGGTGGCCATGGCCAAGGATTTCCGGGGGAGCTGGGAATTGCAGCGCGAGCGGCACTGGCGGCACCGTGAGACATTCCGCGTCGGCGGTACCCGGGCGGTCGTGGTCGGTTCCGGCCCGATCGGCCGGAAAATCGGCCGCACGCTTATGGCACTCGGTGTCACCGTCGACCTCGTGGGCCGTACCGAGCGCGACAGTGATCCGGACTTCGGGCGCGTTCACGCGACCGGGGAACTCGGCACTCTGCTGGCCGAAGCCGACTGGGTGATCTGCGTCGCCCCGCTGACGGAGGCCTCGCGCGACATGTTCGACGCGACCGCGTTCTCCCGCATGAAGCCCGGGGCGCACTTCATCAACGTGGGCCGCGGCCAGCACGTGGTCGAGGCGGACCTGCTGGACGCGCTCCGGGACCGACGTCTCGCCGGGGCGGCCCTGGACGTCTTCCACACCGAGCCGCTGCCCACCGACAGTCCTCTGTGGGACGCACCGGGCCTGTGGATCTCCCCGCACATGAGTGGCGACACCGTCGGCTGGCGCGACGACCTCGCCGAACAGTTCCTGGACAACTTCGACCGCTGGTACGCGGGCGAAGCCCTGCACAACGTCGTGGACAAGAGCCTCGGCTATGTCCCCGCGAACTGACCCGTCCGACCGCCCCAGTCCCCCCAGCAGCACTCCGGAGGCCACGTTGTCCGATCTCACCGCACTGACCGCCGCCCGGCTCGTCGCCGGGTACGCCGCGGGCGACTTCTCCCCCGTCGAGGTCGCCGGTGCCGCGCTGGAACGCGCCGAGGCCGCGCAACCGCAGCTCAACGCCTACGTACGGATTCTCGCCGAGACCGCCATGGAGGAGGCACGGGCCAGCGAGGAACGGTGGCGGCGCGGCGAGCCGGCCGGACCGGTCGACGGGGTACCGGTGACGGTCAAGGACATCCTGCTGCAGCGGGGCGTCCCCACCCTCAAGGGCTCGTGGTCCGTCGGCGAGGACTCCCGCCCGTGGGACGAGGACGCACCGTCGGTGGCGAGGCTGCGGGAGAACGGCGCCGTCTTCCTGGCCCGCACCACCACGCCGGAGTTCGGCTGGAAGGGCGTGACGGACAGCCCCCGGCACGGAGCGACCGGAAACCCGTACGACCCGGCGCGGACGGCGGGCGGCTCCAGCGGCGGCAGCGCGGCGTCGGTCGCCGTGGGCGCCGGGCCGCTCAGTCTCGGCACGGACGCGGGCGGTTCCGTGCGCATCCCGGCGTCCTTCACCGGCACGTTCGCGCTGAAGCCGACGTACGGCCGGGTGCCGATGTATCCGGCGAGCGCCTTCGGCACGCTGGCGCACGTCGGCCCGATGACGCGCGACGCGGAGGACGCGGCGCTGCTGATGGACGTGATCAGCGGCGCGGACGCACGCGACTGGTCGCAGCTCGGCCCGGTGACGGGCGGATTCCGCGACGGCCTCGCGGGCGGGGTGGCCGGTCTGCGGATCGCCTACTCGCCCAGCTTCGGCGGGCAGGTCGACGTCGATCCGGAGGTGGCCCGGGCCGTGCGGCGCGGGGTGGAGCTGCTGGCCGGGCTGGGCGCGCACGTGGAGGAGGCCGACCCGGGGTTCGCCGACCCGGTGGACTCCTTCCATGTGCTGTGGTTCAGCGGAGCGGCGCGCACCACGCAGTTCTTCACCGACGCGGAACGCGAGCGGATGGACCCGGGGTTGCGGGAGGTCAGCGAGCTGGGCTCCCGGATGAGCGCGCTGGACTACCTCGCAGCCGTGGACGAGCGGATGGCGCTGGGCCGGCACATGGGCCGCTTCCACGAGCGGTTCGACCTGCTGGTGACCCCGACGATGCCGATCACCGCCTTCGGCAACGGCGTGGAGGTGCCGGCCGGCTCCCGGAACCCGCGCTGGACGAGCTGGACGCCGTTCACCTACCCGTTCAACCTCACCCAGCAGGCCGCGTGCTCGCTGCCCTGCGGGGTGGATGGCGACGGCATGCCGATCGGCCTGCAGATCGTCGGCCCCCGGCACGGCGACGCCCTCGTACTGCGCGCCGCGCACGCGTTGTACGGCGCGGGGGTGGCCTCCGGAGTGCGGCCGCCGTCGGCCTGAGGCTCCGTGTGCGGCCCCTCCCGCGGGAGGGGCCGCACACGTTCCCGCCCGCCGGGCGGAACCCGTCCGGCCCCCGGCACGCGCCGGGGGGCGTGCCCCGGTTGCGGGACCCGGTCAGGCCCGGCGGAAACTCAGCGTCTCGCCGAGCGCACCGGCCCGCCAGAGGTCCTGGGCGGCGTCGGCCATCCGGTCCAGCCCGTCCACGACCGCGCCCCAGACGATGCCGGGCACCCACCCGGCGTCACCGTTGATGAGCAGGTTGTTGCGTTCGTAGAACAGCGCCAGGTCGACGACGGTCCTGCGCCCCTGATGCTCGGCCTCCGCCTCGTAGCCGTAGGACTTGGTGGCCAACTGTGTGTCGGTGAAGGTGAAGTAGCACAGGTCGCCGGGGATCGGCGTGATGGTGGGGTTCTCGAGGGGCGGTTCATCCGGGGCGAACGGCGGGAGCAGGGTGTAGATCTCGTTGCGCGCGTATTTCGCGTGGTACACGTCGCCGCCGAGCGGCAGCGCGTTCCACACCGCATCGCAGGTGAGGGGCGCGCGGTCGTCGAGGAGCTTGGCCGTGCAGCTCACCCCCCTCTTTTCCAAGGACACTTCGATGAAGCGGTCCGGCATCCTGCCTCCCTCTCGAGGTTCTGCCCCGGCGCCGCGCGAGCGGTGGTGGCCCGTCGGGTGGTCCGCCCGCCGTGTCGGCCCGGGAACGTCGCACTACATGTCAATACTGGCGCCAAGGTCAACCCCGCAACAGACATATCAAGGGCTGGAAACGATCTGCATGGTTCTCATCAGCTTGGGTAGCCGCGCGCCCATGGCTCCACCACTCAGGGCGAGAACGCCATTCGAAGGCAAAGGTATCGGCCGCCGCTCACTCCTTGCAGGAGCAGCCGCGTTCGGTGCACTCGGCGCGGCGGGCTGCAGCATCGCACCGCCGCAGGGAAAGGTCGAAGGGGGCGACCTGCTCAAGCGCCTGCAGGACAGAGGCGTGGTCCGGCTCGGCATCGCCAGTGAACCGCCGTACGGCTTCGTCAACAAGGAGGGCGAGGCCACCGGCGAGGCACCCGCCATCGCCAAGTACATCTTCGAGAAACTGGGGGTACCGACGACCACGGCGGTCCCCGTCGAGTTCAGTGCACTGATCCCGGGGCTCAAGGCCCAGCAGTTCGACACCGTCGCTGCGGGGATGTACATCAACCCCACCCGCTGCGAGCAGGTGCTCTTCGCAGACCCCGAGTACATCATGCTCGACTCCTTCATCGTCCCGAAGGGCAACCCGAAGGGGATCAAGAGCTACGAGGACATCGCGAAGCAGAACCTGAAGCTGTCGACCGGCGAGGCGTACGCGGAGATCGGCTACGCGCTGGGCAACGGGGTGAAGGAGAGCAACCTGCTCATCCTCCCCGACCAGGTGGCCGGTGTGAGCGCCGTCGGATCCGGCCGGGTCGACGCGTTCGCCGGCACCAACATCACGGTGACCCGCGCCGTCGAGGGCTCCAGCAAGGTCGAGGCCACCGAGGCCTTCCAGCCCTACGTCGACGGTGACCCCATGTACGGGGCGGGCGGCTTCGCCTTCGGCCTGTCGGAGAAGAACCTCCGCGACGCGTTCAACAAGGAGCTGCTGAAGCTCAAGAAGGACGACTTCGCCGGTCTCCTCAAGCTGGTGAAGCCCTTCGGCTTCACCAGGGACGAGATGACCGACCTGACATCGAAGGAGCTGTGCTCCTGATGATGACCTCGGGAATGTTCACCACCTGGTTCCTGCCGGGCATCTGGATCACCATCCAGGTGCTGATCTACAGTGCGGCGCTGGCAGCCGTCGTGTCGTTCGTCGTCGGCATCCTGCGGACGTCGGACGTGTGGATCGTCCGCTTCCTCTCCGGCACCTACTTCGAGATCTTCCGCGGTACGTCCGCGCTGGTCATGATGTTCTGGATGGTCTTCGCGGTGCCCACGCTGCTGGGACTGCAGTTCGTGCCGATGTTCGCGGGCGTGCTGGCACTGGGGCTGACCTACGGAGCCTACGGTTCGGAGATCGTGCGCGGCGCCCTGGCGGCCGTGGCACCGGCTCAGCGCGAGGCGGGGATCGCGCTGAGCTTCACCAAGATGCAGCGGCTGCGACGGATCGAGATCCCGCAGGCCTGGCCGGAGATGGTGCCGCCGTTCAACAACCTGCTGATCGAGCTGCTCAAGGGCACCGCGCTGGTCTCCACGATCACCGTGGCGGACATGCTCTTCGCCGCGAACCTGATCCGCATCGTCGACGTGGAGAGCGCACCGATCTACACACTCATCCTGGTGCTCTACTTCGTCATCGCCTTCGCCCTCACCCGCGGCATGCGTGCGCTGGAGCGACAGGCCAAGGCCGGCCTCGGCCAGAAGCCGGAGAAGAAGGGCGGCCTGCTGAGCCGGAGGCTGAGCGCCGCCGGTAACGACACTCAGGCCCGCACGGGCAGCGCGGGAGGCGCCTGATGAACGAAGCATGGGACTGGAGTGTCGTCGAGGACTTCATGCCTCGCTTCTGGGACGGCGTGATCGTCACCTTCCAGGCGCTGGCGGTGGGCACGCTGATCGCGTTCACCCTCGGTCTGCTCTGGGCGATCGCGCAGCGCTCGGAGAAGGTGTGGGTCAGCTGGCCGGTGACCGCCGTCACCGAGTTCATCCGGAACACGCCGCTGCTGGTGCAGCTGTTCTTCCTGTTCTACGTGGTGCCCGAGTGGGGCCTGACCATGTCGCCGTTCGTCACGGGTGCGATCGGTCTGGGCCTGCACTACTCCACGTACACCGCCGAGGTCTACCGCGCGGGCATCAACGGTGTGCCCGTGGGCCAGTGGGAGGCTGCCACCGCGCTGAGCCTGCCGAAGGTCCGCACCTGGACCGCGGTGATCCTGCCCCAGGCCATCCGCCGGGTCGTGCCGGCCCTGGGCAACTACGTCGTGTCCATGCTGAAGGACTCACCTCAGATCGCGGTGATCGGTGCCTTCGAGATGTTCGGTGAGGCATCCGCCTTCAGCAACGAGACCTTCACCACGGAGGCCATCACCGTCGTCGGCATCGCGTTCATCGTCATCGCCTACCCGGCTTCCGTCCTTCTTCGAGCACTGGAGCGTCGCCTTGTCCGCTGACAGCACCCCTCCGAAAGACACCGCGAACCCGTCCGTGGACGGCAGCGAACTGATCCGCTTCGACGGCGTGACCAAGCGCTTCGGGAGCAACGTCGTCCTGGACAACCTGGACTTCACCGTCACCTCCGGCAAGCACGTCACTCTGATCGGGCCGTCCGGGTCGGGCAAGACCACGATCCTCAGACTGCTGATGACCCTGCTCAAGCCGGACGACGGCACGATCAAGGTCGCCGGCAACTACCTCACCCACGAGCAGAAGGGCGGCAGCCTCGTCCCCGCGGGCGAGAAGCACATCCGCGAGGTGCGCAAGAACATCGGCATGGTCTTCCAGCAGTTCAACCTCTTCCCCAACATGAAGGTGCTGCGGAACATCACCGAGGCGCCCGTGCAGGTGCTGGGCCTGTCCAAGGACGAGGCCGAGCAGCGTGCGCGGGAGCTGCTGGAGCTGGTCGGGCTCACCGAGCACATCGACAAGTACCCCACCCAGCTCTCCGGCGGTCAGCAGCAGCGCGTGGCCATCGCCCGTGCGCTGGCCATGCGTCCGCAGGTGCTGCTGCTGGACGAGGTCACCTCCGCGCTCGACCCGGAGCTGGTGGCCGGTGTACTGGACGTGCTGCGGGACATCGCGCACACCACCGACATCACCATGCTCGTCGTCACCCACGAGATGAACTTCGCCCGGGACATCTCCGACGACGTGCTGATGTTCGACTCCGGGCGCGTGATCGAGTCCGGGGCACCGGAGAAGATCTTCACCGAGCCGGAGCACGAGCGCACCCGCGAGTTCCTCAGCGCGGTGCTCTGACACCACCGCGCCGACCCGGATGTGCGCCGGGTGACGTGACGGCCGTGGCGCCCGGCCCCCGTGTGGGGCGGGCGCCACGGCCGTCCGTTCTTTCCGTCCTTCACTGGCCCCCCATATTCCACTTTCGTGCTCACGGCATATGCCAATGGCGGCAACACCCCCCACGTGGCAGGGTGTTGACGGTTATCGTGGTATGGATGCCCGTCACCCCCCGCTGAAGGCAACGCAGCGGATGGTCACTACCTTCCAGGAGGTCTTCCGTGACGCTCCGGCCCGAACCGACGGCGCGTACGCACTCCGTCCAGTACGCCCTGCGCGTGCTGGAGACCGTAGCCCGACATCCGGGGGGCATCGACGAGGCCCGGCTGGTCCGCGACACCGGACTGCCGCCCGGCCACCTCGCCCACCTGCTGCTGATGCTGCGACGCGAGGGCTACCTGGAGCAGGTGGACGGCGATGCCTATGTCGTCGGCGCGTCACTGGTCCTGCTCAGCTCCGGTGGCGACCGGGAACGGGCACTGCGGGAACGCATCGACCGTACGCTCTCCGAACTGCGCGACGCCCTGGGCGCCGCGGTCTACCTGAGCCGCTACACCGACGGCGAGGTGGAGATCATGCGCTGCTCGGACAGCCTGGAGACGCCTGCCGCCAACGAGTGGGTCGACTTCCGCTCCGCCGGGCATGCGACTGCCATCGGCAAGTGCCTCCTGGGCCAGCTCGACCACGACGCCCGCCGCGACCATCTCGCCCGGCACCGCATCGCCCGGCTCACCTCGCGGACCATCACCGACGAGCAGTTCCTGCTGAACACCCTCGACAGACAGCCGCCCACCGTGCCCGTCCTCGACCTCCAGGAGTACGCCGTGGGCACGGTCTGCGCCGCGGTGCCGGTGACCGCCGGCACCGCCGTGGGCTGCCTCGCCCTCTCCCTGCCCATGGAACACGCGCACCGCCTGCGCAGCGCCGCCGAGACCCTCAACGAACGCGCCGCCCCGGTGATGCTCTCCCTCGCGATCTGACCCTGACGGGCGTCCCACCGCGGCCCGGAACGGTCACGAGCACCCTTGCGGAGCAGGTAGTATTCACTACGTCGACGCGCGCCGTTAGCTCAGTTGGTTAGAGCAGCTGACTCTTAATCAGCGGGTCCGGGGTTCGAGTCCCTGACGGCGCACAGACACCGGAGGCCCTTTCGCGCGAGCGAGGGGGCCTCCGGTCTTTCCGCTCCTCCGGCGCCCGGTGGCCGGCGCCCGGTGGCCGACGGCGGACCCGTGCGTCAGGGGGTGTGACCGGACGGGGGCCGAGCAGGCAGGGCCGCGCGTTCGGACTCGCTGCGCAGCACACAGAACTCGTTGCCCTCCGGGTCGGCCAGCACGCCCCAGCCCCACCCACCGGGACCGCGGCGATCGTCGACCAGCGTGGCGCCGAGGCCCAGCAGGCGCTCGACCTCCTCACCGCACGACGTGTCCGGCCGCACACACAGGTGCAGCCGGTTCTTGCCCGTCTTCGCCTCCGGAACCTCGTTGAAGTGCAGCAGCGGCCCCTCCGGCGTCATCACGTCCACCTCGTCGTCGCCGGGGCCGTCCTCCGGATCCACCGGGTGGCCGGTCACGGCGCTCCAGAAGCGGGCCAGGCCGTAGGCGTCCGCACAGTCGATCGCCACGTTCTGCAGTGTCGAGGTCATGCCGGTGAGTCTGCCCCGAGGACGATCTCCGGGGCGAACGGATTATCCCGGGAGGCCGGAAGGTGCCCCGGGGTGGTCCAATGGGGGCGGTGGTGACGCGCACCGCCCCCACTCGCCCGACGCAGGGCCGCATCACCCATCGTGACCAGGGAGGAGGACCGAGTGGACGAGCGTTCCTGGGGGGCCTTCGCCACCGACCTGGCGGAGATGGCCCGCACCCTCGTGGTGCAGGAGACGGTGCAGGACACCCTCGACCTGATCGTGGACAACGCGGTGCGGCTCGTGGACGGGTGCGACTACGCCGGAGTGCTCACGGTGGAGGGCGGACGCAAGGTCCGCAGCCTGGCGAGCACCGACAAGCTCGTCCGCGAGTCGGACGCGGCGCAGCAGAGGTACGGCGAGGGGCCCTGCTTCGACGCCGCGCTCCGCTTCAACGAGATCTACCGCATCGTGGACATGACCACCCGGGTGGACCGCTGGCCCCGCTTCGCCCCCCACGCCCGGAAGCTGGGCATGGGTTCCATGATGGGGATCCTGCTCTACACCGAGGACGACAACCTCGGGGCGCTGAACATGTACTCCACGGAACAGCGGAAGTTCACCGAGCGCTCCGAACGGGCCGGCTGGCTGCTGGCCTCGCACGCGGCCGTCGCTCTCTCCAGTGCCCGCAGTCACGCTCAGCTGGCCACGGCCCTGGAGTCGCGCAGCGACATCGGCGAGGCGCTCGGCATCGTCATGGAGCGCTACAAGGTCTCCGAGAACGAGGCCTTCGCCGTGCTGCGGAAGAGCTCCCAGGACCACAACGTCAAGCTGCGGGACGTCGCCCGCCAGGTCGCCACCACCGGCGAGATCCCCGGGGCCCGCTGAGCCCGCAGGTTCCGGCCGGCACCGGCAACTACGCCTCCAGCGTCTGCTTCAGATTCGCCAGTGTGCGGCGGATGTTGTGCTGCTGGAAGTCGGCGAACACCCGCCCGCGGGTCGCGACCCTGTCGAAGACGTTCGCCAGTGGGGCGGGCCAGGCCCGGCGGTCGTCGGTCCAGGTCTCCGTGACACGGGTGCCGCCGTCGACCGCCTCGAAGCGGTACTCCCAGGTGGCGATCGGCGCCCGCAGCGCGAGCCGCTCGGGCCCGAACGCCCGGACGCGGAAGGCGAACCGCTCCCCCGGGTCGGCGGCCGTCACCAGGCACTGGGTGGTCCATCGGAGGGCGCCCCGCTTGTTGTGCCCGGCGAAGGTGAGGCCGGCGCGGGCGCCGTCCCGCCAGGCCGGGGCCAGGGTCGCGCCCCGGTTCTCCGGACTCCAGCGGCCCATCCGGCCGGGATCGCTGACCTGCTCGTACGCCGTTCGCGGATCGGTGCGGATCACGATGCTGCCGGAGACGGTGAAGACACGGGCCACGGGGCACTCCGTTTCGTCGGATTACTCGACGGTAACCCCGCTACCGGCGCCGGGGACCGCAACGTGGCGGGATTCACAACGGCCCGGCGGGGCCTTTCGCTCGAGACGCAATGTCTTGTACCTGTCAGGCCCGGGGTCGCACCATAACCGTTGACCACCCCTCCCGGGAGGCGCCGTCGGCGCTCACCGGCCTGCGGGTGGTCCGGCAGGTCCGCGTCCTCCGGCGCACGCCGACCAGGCCGTACCCCCCCCACCTGCGCCGAGAGCGGAGACGGTCCGATGACCTGGAACGTGTGGAGACGCTCGCGCGGTGTACTCCTCGGTGCGGCGGTCGCCCTGTCCCTGACTACCGCCGTACAGACCGCCGGGGCGGCCCCCGCCCCGGACGGCCCGCGGGGCTCCGGCGGCGACGTGGTGAACACGGCGTTCGCCCGCGCCGCCACCGAATTCGACGTCCCCCGCGACCTGCTGGTGGCCGTCGGATACGGCGAGACACATCTGGACGGCCACCGGGGCGAGCCCAGCCACGCGAACGGCTACGGCGTGATGCACCTGGTGAGTAACCCCGAGCGGCACTCCCTGGAGCGTGCCGCCAAGCTCACCGGCGAGTCCGTCGGCGACCTGGAACGGGAGACCCCGGCCAATATCCGCGGTGGCGCAGCCGTCCTGCGGGCACTCGCCGACGACCTCGGCATGCAGGCCGCCGAGCGCGACGACACCGGCGAGTGGTACCGGGCGGTCGCCCGCTACGGCACCTCGGAGAGCGACCAGGCAGCCCGGCTCTACGCCGACGCCGTGTACGACGTCCTGGCCGACGGCGTCCGCACCTTCACCACCGGCGGTGAGCAGGTGCGCATCTCGCCGCAGGAGGTGGCGCCCGAGCGCGGGCGCTACGCCGACGTGTCCCGCCGCCCCGGAATCCGGAGCACGGACTACCCGCCGGCCCGGTGGGTTCCGGCCAGCACCAGCAACTACGCCTCCGGCCGCTCGTCCGCCCTCACCCACATCGTGGTGCACGTGACCCAGGGTTCCTACGCCGGGACGGTCAACTGGTTCCAGAACCCGGACGCCGGCGTCAGCGCGCACTACGTCGTCCGCTCCTCCGACGGCCAGGTCACGCAGATGGTGCGCGACAACGACACGGCCTGGCATGCCCGGTCCGGGAACCCGTACTCGGTGGGCATCGAGCACGAGGGCTACGTGGACGACCCGTCCTGGTTCACCGACGCCATGTACCGCTCCTCCGCCGCGCTCACCGCACACCTCGCCGACCGCTACGGCATCCCCAAGGACCGCGCCCACATCGTCGGCCACAGCGAGGTCCCCGGCAACGACCACACCGACCCCGGCCCGAACTGGGACTGGAACTACTACATGCAACTCGTCGGCGGCAGCACCGGCGGCGGCACGCCGTTCCCGACCTGGGGTTCCGGTGTGAACATCCGCGCGGCGGCCTCGACCGGCTCCGCCTCCGTGGGCAGCCTGCCCGGCCCGACCAGCGTCCGTGTCGAGTGCCAGGTGCACGGCGAGACGGTCGACTACGACGGATACAGCAACGACGCCTGGTCGTACCTGCCGGCGTACGGCGGCTACCTCTCCAACATCTTCATCGACGTCTCCGACTCCTGGTTGCCGGGCGTCCCCACCTGTTGACCGTTCTCCTCCGAACGAGGGCCGCGACTCCCGTCGGGAGTCGCGGCCCTCGCCGCGTCCGCCCGGGCGTCACGGTGCCGGCCCGTCCAGCAGCGCCCTGCCCAGCACGGTACGGCTGGGGGGGGGGGG
>KI547044.1:262495-265902 GCA_000497405.1 Streptomycetaceae bacterium MP113-05
CGGGCCGTGCTGCCGATTGACCCGCAGGCGGACCGGGCCCGCCGCGCATGGGTGAACTGCCCGCACTGCGCGGACAACCGCGACTGCGCCACCTGCGCCGGCCCTCGCACCTGCACGGAGCACTGGCGCTACCTGCTGGCCCACAGGGGCCGCCGCCTCCACCTCCAGTGCCCCTCCTGTGCACACCTCTGGGAACACGACACCGGTTTCGGCTACACCCCGCGCTGACCCGGAGTCCCGTCCTGCCCGCCACCACCGGCGTGACCTTCGGCCCCGCCGAAAGGGCGTGCATTCCGCACGGGTGAGTCGTGACGACTGCGACTGTTCCGTGCTCGCCCCCCGCTGACAGTCTCTCCCCGTCACCCGCAAACGGGAGGTGGGATGAGCAAGGGGTACGCCGTCTTCTGCGACGCAGACCGGTACTTCTACGACGCACCGCACCGCGTCACCTCCGGCCGCACGTCCGCCGGAGAGCTGTACGCCGCGGCGCGACGCCCCGCCCCTGAGGGGTGGCAGCGGCACCGGTCCGGCGACTGGCTCGCATACCGCCCGCTCCGGACCCGCCTTCCCAGCCAGGGCTGGAAGATCCACGTGTCCGCCTGCCTGGACAACGCCGAGCGCGTGCTGGATCGGGTGTGGGACTACTGCGTCGAGCGGGAGACGGCGTTCAAGTTCGTGCCCAGCCGCTACCTGCTGCACAACCGGAACGCCAAGTACGCCGATCGCGGCGCCAGCGGCAAGTTCATGACGGTCTACCCCCTCCACGACGCCGACTGCGAACGGATCGCCGGCGACCTGGCGGAACTGCTGGAGGGCGAACCGGGCCCGTACGTACTCAGCGACCTGCGGTGGGGGGCCGGGCCGGTGTACCTGCGGTACGGCAGCTTCACCGAGCGGAACTGCTACGACGACGACGGGAACCTGTGCCCCGCCGTCGAGGAGCCCGGCGGCCGGCTGGTGCCGGACCGTCGCGGGCCCGCCTTCCACCTGCCCGACTGGCTGGAACCGCCGGACTTCCTGCGGACCCATCTGGACGCACGGTCCGCCGCCGGGTTCGAGGGCGTGCCGTACCGGATCGAACGGGCGCTGCACTTCTCCAACGGCGGCGGCGTGTACGCCGGACGCGACACCCGCACCGGCGAGGAGGTCGTGTTCAAGGAGGCCCGTCCGCACGCCGGACTGGCTGCCGACGGTGCGGACGCCGTGCAGCGGCTGGAACGCGAGCGCGTCGCGCTGGAACAGCTCGCCGGGCTGCCGCAGACGCCGGAGGTGCGCGACCATTTCACCGTCGGGGACCACCACTTCCTGGTGTTGGAGTACCTCCGGGGCAAGCCGCTCAACACCTTCTTCGCCCGCCGCCATCCGCTGATCGAGCCCTCCCCGGACGAGGAGACGCTCGCCGCATACACCGAGTGGGCGCTGCGGATCTACGGACTGGTCGAGGAGGCGGTCGACGCGGTCCACGCGCGGGGCATCGTCTTCAACGACCTGCACCTGTTCAACATCATGGTGTCCGAGGACGAGTCGTCGGTGGCGCTGCTGGACTTCGAGGCCGCCGCTGCCGGAGCGGACGCACGCCGCCAGGTCATCGCCAACCCCGGGTTCGTCGCACCGGCCGACCGGCGGGGGTTCGCGGTCGACCGGTACGCACTGGCGTGCCTCAGACTGGCCCTGTTCCTGCCGCTGACCAGTCTGTTGGCGCTCGATCGGGGCAAGGCGGCGCATCTCGCGCAGATCGCCGCCGGCTACTTCCCGGTGCCGCGTGCGTTCCTGGACGAGGCCGTCGCAGAGATCACCCGGGGCACGGAGCCGGGCCGGACACCGACCGGAACCGGAAGGCCGGGCGGCGGAACCTACCTGCCGGTGGACCCGGCGGACTGGCCGCGCAGCCGCGACTCGCTGGTCCGGGCGCTGCTCGCATCCGCGACGCCCGACCGTGAGGACCGCTACTTCCCCGGCGACATCGCCCAGTTCGCCTCCCCGGGCGGCGGTGCCACCTTCGGCTACGGCACAGCAGGGGTGCTCCACGCCCTGGCCGAGACCGGTGCCGACCCCGCCCCGGACGCCGAGGAGTGGCTGCTGCGGCGGATGAAGGAACCGCCCTCCGGCACCCCGCTCGGCTTCTACGACGGTCTCACCGGCATCGGCTGGCTGCTGCACCGCCTCGGCCACGCCGACGAGGCCGTCGGACTGGCAGCCGTGGCCGCCGAGCACGACTGGCACGTCCTCGGCTCCGACCTGCACAGCGGGCTGGCAGGCGTCGGACTCGCCCTCGACGCGCTCGCCGCCTCCACCGGGGACGGTGGCCTGGCGGACGCCGCAGGCCGCTGCACCAGGATGCTCGCCGACCGTGCCGAAGGGCGTTCACCCACGCCCGGCGCGGCCCGGGACGGCCGTCCGCGGGCCGGACTGCTGCGCGGTCGTACCGGCGAGGCGCTGTTCTTCGTGCGCCGGTACGAACGCGACGGTGACCCGGCACTGCTCGACCTGGCGGCGGACGCGCTCCGCGCGGACCTGGACCAGTGCGTGCGCAGCGTCAGCGGCGCCCTCGCCGTCAACGAGGGCTGGCGCACCATGCCCTACCTGGGCGGCGGCAGCGTCGGTATCGGCATGGTGCTCGACGACTACCTGCAGCACCGCGACGACGAACGGTTCGAGCAGGCCCGGCAGGAGATCGTACGGGCGGCGCAGGCCGAGTTCTACGCGCAGCCCGGCCTGTTCCGGGGGGCTGCGGGCATGGTGCTGTACCTGGCCCGGACGACCGCCGGAGGGCCCGGCACACACGCCGTCGACGTGCGCCGCCAGATCGGCGCGCTGGCCTGGACCGCCATGCCGTACCGGGGCGAACTCGCCTTCCCCGGCGAGCAGATGATGCGCCTCTCGATGGACCTGAGCACCGGCACCGCCGGCTGCCTGCTGGCACTCGGCAGCGCGTACGGCGCGCCGGGCGCCCTTCACGGGGACGACGGGCGCGGTCCCACGACCGCGAGCCTGCCGTTCCTCCCGCCGCTGGAGCGGCCCCACGAACCCGGCCCCTGAGGGGGTCGTGGAGAAGAACCGTCCCTGAAACAGATCAGAAAGGAAACACGAGATGTCCCTTCTCGACCTGCAGACCATGGAGACGCCCAAGGACGAGGCCATCGGTGACCTCGAAACCGGTGGCGGCAGCCGCGCCAGCCTCCTGCTCTGCGGTGACAGCAGCCTGAGCCTGACCACCTGCAACTGAGGGATCGGCTGCGCTCACGGCGCGCCCCCGGACGGTGATCCACACCGCCCGGGGGCGCGCCCCTGCCCGGAACGACCCGAACGACCCGACCCAGGGGGAAGCGGAAGCGGAGGACCGCGCATGGCCACCTCGCCACGTGAGAGTGACGCCGTCGGCCCCGTTCGGCTGCTGTGGCAGGGGG
>KI547044.1:266420-267331 GCA_000497405.1 Streptomycetaceae bacterium MP113-05
CCGCCGTCTTCCTCGCCGGCGTGCCGCTGCTGGTGCTGCTGCTCCGCGCCTTCGCCCACAGCTCCTCCGAGAGCGTCTCCCGCTACCAGGAGGCACAGGGCCGGATCGCCGCCACGCTGGTGGAGACGCTGGACGGCGCGGCGACCGTCGCCGCCGCCGGCACCGTGGACCGCGAACGGGCGCGGGCACTGGGCCCTCTCGCCGAACTCGGTTCCCACGGGCGGCAGATGTGGCACGTGTACGGCCGGGCCATGGTCGGCAGCGGCATTCTCGCGCCGCTGCTCGTCACGGCCGTGCTCGCGGCGGGCGGCCTCCGCCTGGCGGCCGACGCGGTCACCGTGGGCGACCTGCTGGCGGCCGCCCGGTACTGCGTGCTCGCCGCCGGCGTCGGGGCCTTCGCCGGCCGGCTGGACGCACTGGTGCGCGGCCGGGCCGCCGCAGGCCGCCTGACGGACGTGTTGTCGCTGCCGGCCGTACGGCACGGGACCCGGCCCCTGCCGCCGCCCGCCGGGGACGGTGCGCGGGGGCGACTGGAGTTGCGGAACGTCGCCGTCTCCCGGAACGGCCGTGCGGTGCTGGACGGGATCGACCTGGTGGTACCGGGCGGGGCGACCGTGGCCGTCGTCGGGCGCTCCGGCTCCGGCAAGTCCGTGCTCGCCGCCGTCGCCGGGCGGCTGGACGACCCGGAGCGGGGCGAGGTGCTGCTCGACGGCGTGCCGCTGCGGGACCTCGACCGGACGACACTGCGCGCCGAGGTCGGCTACGCCTTCGAACGCCCGGCCCTGTTCGGGCCGACGGTCGGTTCCGCGGTGGCCTTCGGCCCGTACGAGCCGCCGCACGGGGAGGTGACGGCCGCCGCCCGCGCGGCGGGCGCAGACGACTTCGTACGGCGGCTGCCCGACGGCTACGCC
>KI547044.1:267733-268759 GCA_000497405.1 Streptomycetaceae bacterium MP113-05
GCGGACGCGGACGGTGCGGTCGCGCGTGTCGGCCGGGCCCGCGCGCACGGTGCGACTCAGGAGGACCGGCGATGAACAGCAGACCGCGCATGCGCGTGCTGGACGAGGCCGCACGCACGGGGACCGGGGACTCCACCGCAGCGCCGGCACCGACTACGCAGGGCGGGACGCAGCGCGACACGGCCGGGGGCCACGGGGCATGGCGGCGGGTGGCCCCGCAGGCGCGGACGTTCCTGCGGCGACGTTCCCGCCCACTGGTGCGGCTCGGCGCCTGGTCTCTGCTGGAGTCCGGCCAGACGTTCCTCGGCGGGTACGGAGTCGCCCGCGCCATGGACGACGGCTTCCTCGTCGGAAGTACCGGCACCGGCCTGGCCTGGCTGGCGGTCGGCGCCGTCGCGGTACTCCTCGGAGGGCTCGCCACCCGCGGGGTGTTCCGGCACCTCGCCGACCTCGTGGAACCACTGCGGGACGGCCTGGTGCGCCGTGTGGTCGACCGGACGCTCCGGCAGGCCGTCGCCATGCCCGCCCGGACGGACACCGCCGCGGTGTCGCGGCTGACCAGCCAGACCGAGATCGCGCGCGACGGCTTCGCCGGACTCGTCCTGGTCACCCGCTCGTTCGTGTTCACGGTGCTCGGCGCTCTACTCGGGCTCGCCGTGCTCGCGCCGTTGCTGCTGCTCGTCGTACTGCCCCCGCTCGTCCTGGGACTGGGTCTGTTCTGCCTCACCCTCGCCCCGACCGCCGTACGGCAGCGCCAGTTCCTCGACGCCGACGAGGCGGTCTCCGCCCGGTTCGGCGCCGCCGCGTCCGGCGTGCGGGACATCACCGCCTGCGGAGCGGAGTCGCGGATGGCGTGGGAGACGGACGCGCTCGTGGACGACGGGCGCCGGGCGGGCACCGCACTCGCCCGCTGGGCGGCCGGCCGCAACCTCGCCCTCGGCGTCGCGGGGCAGCTACCCGTCGTGCTGCTGCTGGTGTGCACGCCGTGGCTGCTCGACGCGGGTGTCACCGCCGGTGAGTTGCTCG
>KI547044.1:269155-271264 GCA_000497405.1 Streptomycetaceae bacterium MP113-05
GCGCTCACCTTCCTCACCCAGTCGCTGCTGCCCGCGCTGCACACGCTGATCAACGCACTCGGCGCGGCCGGCACGCGGCTGCTGGTCGTCCTGGACCGGCTCACCTCCGGGGCGGGCGACGGCGGCGGGGCACGGCCCGCGCCCCCGCCCCCGCCCCCGGGCAATAGCGGCCCCGCCTCCGCGCCACCGCGCGTCGAGCTGCGGGGGGTGACCTTCTCCTACGGCACCGGCGCACGTCCGGTCCTGACCGACCTGGACCTGGACGTTGCGCCCGGACGGTTCCTGGCCGTCGTGGGCCCCAGCGGCATCGGCAAGTCGACGCTGACCGGCCTGGTGGCCGGGCTCCTCGAGCCGGCCCGGGGGCGCGTACACGTGAACGGCGCCCCCGTACGGCCGGGCTCACCCGACCGCGTACTGATCCCGCAGCAGGCGTACGTGTTCAGCGGCACGCTGCTCGACAACCTCCGCTACCTCTGCCCGGCCGGGACGCCGCGGGAGGCGGTGCGACGGTCGGTCGAAGCGGTGGGGCTGAAGGACCTGCTGGGGAGGCTCGGCGGGCTCGACGCGGAGGTCGATCCCGCCGCCCTCTCCCAGGGCGAGCGGCAACTCGTCGCGCTGGCGCGTGCCCACCTGTCCCCCGCGCCACTGGTGCTGCTCGACGAGGCGACCTGCCACCTCGACCCGGTCGCCGAGGCCCGGGCCGAGCGGGCGTTCGCGGAGCGGCCGGGCACGCTCATCGTCGTCGCACACCGCATCAGTTCCGCACTGCGGGCGGACCGGGTGCTCCTGCTCGACGGTGAACGCGCCCTGAGCGGAACGCACGCCGACCTGCTCCGGCGCTCACCTCTCTACGCGGAGCTCGTCGGCCATTGGCACGCGCCCCGGCTCTGACGACCCCCGGGGGGCGCACGTCAGAGCCAGCCGGCTGCCTGGGCGATCCGGATGGCGTCGATCTTGTTCCGCGCACCGGTCTTACGGACCACGGCGGCGACGTAGTTGCGGACCGTGCCCTGGGACAGGTGCAGGCGGGTGGCGGTGCCCGCGATCGACTCACCGGTCGCGGCGATCTTCAGCACGCTCAACTCCCTGGGGGTCAGCGGCATCTCGGCGGCCTCCAGAAACGAGAAGGCGAGCGATTCGTCCACGAATCGCTCGCCTCGGGAGACCTTGCGGATCGCGTCCACTAAGCGCTGCGGGATGGCGTCCTCGTTGACGTATCCCTGGGCCCGGGCGGCGAAGGCACGCCGCAGCACGCCCGGGCGGTCCGGATGGGCGAGCACGACCAGGCCGCTGCCCGGCCCGCTCACCCGGCCGGACAGCGAGCCGCCCGGGGTCAGACGGTCCACCCCGGGGCTCCCCGCGTCCGCCAGGCACACCCGCGGCTCGGCGGAACTCAGCCCGCGTTCGGAGTCGTTCCAGGAGGCGGAGGCGACGTCGAAATCGTGCTCCTCTCCCAGCAGCGACGACAACGCCGAACGCATGAGGTTCGACTCGTGCAGGACGAGCACACGTATCGCCGCTTCCCCCGGAGTGCGTGTCACAGCGTCACCTTTCGTTCGCAGAGTGTGGCGGTGTGATGGTGGCACGGAAACGATTCTGTTCCCAGGGGGCGTATGGAGCACACCGATTCCGACGCACGCGCCCCCATAACGCCATGAGGTAACGTGACGGCCACCAGCAGTGGACGACCCAGGAGGTGAGCCCCATCACCGCAGTTGCAGACCGGGCGCTCCCTCCTCGCCGACGCACCGTCGACGGCCCGCGCGGGTGAGGAGGGGAGCCCCTCGGCATCCCGAAAGGCTCCCATGACCTTCCCCCCTTCCTCCTCGCCGCCCGGCCCCACCGGCCTCTCCCCCATCGACGTCTCTCCCACTGGCGCCACCCTCCCGGAGGTCGCCTCCCGGCTTCGGGAAGCGGGTTGCGTCTTCGCGGAGGACGAGGCGAGGCTCCTGCTCGCCGCGGCTAGAACGGCCGTCGCCCTCGACGACATGGTGCACCGGCGGGCATCCGGCCTCCCACTGGAACAGATCGTGGGCTGGGCAGAGTTCCGCGGCCTGCGCGTCACCGTCGATCCGGGTGTCTTCGTGCCGCGCCGCCGCACCGAGTTCC
>KI547044.1:271274-278945 GCA_000497405.1 Streptomycetaceae bacterium MP113-05
CCACCAGGGCGACCTTTTCGACGCCCTGCCCGCGACGCTGCGCGGCCGGGTCGACGTGCTGCTGGCCAACGTGCCGTACGTGCCGACCGGCGAGATCCCGCTGCTGCCCGCCGAGGCGCGTCTGCACGAGGCACGGACCGCACTGGACGGCGGCACCGACGGCCTGGACGTGCTGCGGCGCGTCGCCACCGAGGCACCGGCCTGGCTCGCACCCGGCGGACGGCTGCTCTTCGAAACCGGCGAACGCCAGGCGTGCACCGCCGCCACGATCGTGGCCGCAGCCGGACTCCGTCCCGAAGTGACCGTCTGCGAGGAGCTGTTCGCCACAGTGGTCGTCGCCGTCGGACCCGCCTGACATCATGGCCCCCGGCGGGCCGCCCGCCCGCCGGGGGTCGGCACGGGGAGCGCACGTGACTCCTCCACCCCGTAAACGGGGTGGCTTCTCGCTATGCCTGGTTGGCGTCGCGACGGACCAGCCCGGCCCGTAGAACGTTGGTTGCTCCAACGACGTCGGCGTGTGCAACGAGGCCGCACGCCGTACATCTGAACTTCTCCTGGGTGGGCCGGTTCTCCTTCGCAGTGTGCCCGCATTCGGGGCAGGTGCGGGAGGTGTTGCGGGGGTCCACGGCGATCACTTCCCGCCCGGCGCTTTCAGCCTTGGAGTTCAGGATCGCGAGGAACACCCCCCAACCGGCGTCGGCGATCGAACGGTTCAGCCCGGCCTTACTCGCGGCCCCGTTGGGCAAGAAGCTGCCCGGCTGCTCGGGGTCCGGCTTGGGCGCGGGGGCCTTGCTCATGTTGCGGATCTTGAGATCTTCGTGTGCGATGACGTCGTGCCTGCGGACCAGGGTGAGCGCGGTCTTGTGCGCGTGGTCGAGCCGCTGACGCCGCACCTTGCCGTGCAGAGCCGCGACCCGTTCCACGGCCCGCTGATGATTGGCGGTGCGGTTCTTGGCCTTGCGGCGCGGGTAGCGGCTCAGCGCCCGTTGCGCGGCCTCGAGTTTCGCGGCGGCCCTGCGGGCGCGGCGCGGGTTGGGGACGTGCTCACCGCCCGAGGTGGTGAGGAACGAAGCGATGCCGAGGTCGACACCGACCACGCTGCCCGCCTTGGGTAGCGGCTCGGGCTGGGTCTGCTCGGCGGTCAGCACGACGAACCACTTGCGGCCCTCGCGCTTCACCGAGACAGTCTTGACCTTGCCGACCACGGCGCGGTGCTGGTTGACCTTGACGTGCCCGACACCCTGGAAGCGGACACGGGTGACAG
Organism: Streptomycetaceae bacterium MP113-05; assembly: GCA_000497405.1. Classification (GTDB taxonomy): domain Bacteria; phylum Actinomycetota; class Actinomycetes; order Streptomycetales; family Streptomycetaceae; genus Streptomyces. The sequence continues at coordinate 272,539 of KI547044.1, forward strand.
GGTCGTGAGGGGTGGAGTCCCACCGGCAGCCGTCGCCGTCTTTCGGGAAGTTCACCGTGTCGAACCAGTTCACCCCCCGAAACCTCGGGTAGCCCGGAGCCTCACCGGCCTTGACCCGTCGGAAGAATGCCTGAAACGCCTTGTCCAGCCGCCTAAGCGTGGCCTGCTGGCTGGAGAAGGACCAGCGGCCCTGCCGTTCGGGGTCGAAGGCCCGGATGTCCTTGAGCTGTCCGGACTGCTGCCCGTACTTCACGCTCGTCTTCGAGGGGTGCCGCCAGGCTTCGCGGCGTTCCTGCAAGGCCCCGTTGTAGAGGGAGCAGTGATCGCGCAGCATCTCGCCCAGCGCGGCTTGCTGGCCCACGGTGGGCCGCATGAGGAACTTGTATGCACGGATCATCCAGCCCACCCCCTTCGGGTCGAGTTCCTCGATCCTACTGCATTTGGTGTATGTCACCACGTTGGGAACCAAATACCGATATCCGCCGGGGTCGTCACGTCGTCTACGACCTGCATGCGCATTTGGTATTCGTGACCAAGTACCGGCGTGGAGTCTTCGACGACGACATGCTGACGCGCTGCGAAGAGATCATGCGGAACGTCTGCACCGATTTCGGTGCCGAGCTGATCGAGTTCAACGGCGAAGAGGATCACGTACACCTCCTGGTGCACTACCCGCCGAAGGTCGCCCTGTCGGCCCTGGTGAAGGGCGTGTCCTCCCGCTACCTGCGGAAGGAGTTCACCGGCCGCGTCAACCGCTTCATCATGCACGGCCGGTTCTGGTCCGGCTCCTACTTCGCCGGATCATGCGGCGGGGCACCGCTGTCGATCGTCCGCCACTACATCGAGCAGCAGAAACACCCGTCGTAGCCTGCGGGTCAGAGCAGTCCTGAGATCGGATTCCCTCCCCGCCTGAAGGCGGGGATTCCCTCCGAAGAGAGGGATGGTGAGCGTCGAAGTGCTGCCACCGTGCGGGATCTGCCAGGAGCGGCTGGCGATGTGGGGCCCACAGGTCGAGGTCGGCGTGCCCGACACCCTCGCCCCCGCGGGCTGGCGCGCGCTGACGCTTGCCGAAGTCAACCCGCACTACTGGGGGCCGCAGTTCACCGACGGGGCCTGGCCGTCGGCGCGCATGCACGCCGGATGAGGCATACCGGGTGAGCGCACCACCCTGCTCGACGCGCAGTCACCATTCATTGCAGAGTGTAGTCTTGAGTGTGCACGTCGCCCGGATGAACGCCGAAATCCATGTGCTCGACTACGAGCCGCACCTGCTCGCGCCGTCGCACTACTACCGGACGCGGTTCAGACCCGGGGCGCACAGCGCCCGCCATGTGCGGCGGATCGTGCGGGCGTACGTGACGGCGTGGGGGATGGCCCCGCTGGCGGAGATCGCGGAGCTCGGAGCGACGGAACTGCTGGCCAACGTGGTCACGCACGTACCGGACGGCACCTGCACGGTGATGCTGCGCCGCCGGGCGGACGGCGTGCGACTGGAGGTGCACGACAACGACCCGACGCTGCCAGAGCTGAGGTGTCCGGACGGACTGCCGGACGGCCCGCCGGAGCACGGTCACGGGCTGGCGCTGCTCGACGCGCTCACCGACGCGTGGGACGCGGAGCGGACAGGTCCGGCGACCAAGATGGTGTGGTTCGAGCTGGTGTCACGAACCGCCGCCGGGCCGTGAGACGGCGGCGAGTGCGGCGAGGGTGGCCGCGACGGCCGGGTGGTCCGCGCTGCCGCTCCGGACGACGGCCTCGACCCGACGGCCCACGGACGAATCCGCCAGGTCGTACACGCGCAGACCGGACGGCCGCGCAGTCAGCGCGAGGCGTGGAACGAGGGCGACACCCGCTCCTGCGGCGACGAGCGCGAGCGTCGCCGTGAAGTCGGCGCAGGTATGCGGCGTGCGGGGTGTGAAGCCGGCATGGCGGCAGGCGAGCAGGGTGGCGTCGCGGCAGTCGGCGCCCTCGGGGGCGGCGATCCACCGGGCATCGGCGAGGGCGCGCAGGTCTGCACACGAGCCGTCGCCGCCCGCCGGGTGCCCGGCGGGGAGGACGACGGCCAGCGGGTCGTCCAGCAGCGGCGCGGTGTGCGCCCAGGAAGGGGCCGCGGTGCCGAGGTGGGTGTACCGGTAGACGACCGCCACGTCGGTGCGGTGGCGGCGGAGCCCGGCGAGACTCTGCTCGGGTTCGGCCTCCTGCAGCGAGGGGTCCAGCGCAGGGTGGGCCTCCCGCAGCACCGTCAGCGCGGGCGCGGCCACCGGGCCGAGGCCACTGGTGAAACAGGCGACCCGGACCGGCCCGGAGGGCCGGGTGGCCAGCCGACGCAACCGTGTCTCCGCACGTTCGAGGGCGGCGAAGACGTCCTCGGTGCCGGCGACGAGTTCCCGTCCTGCCGCAGTGAGCCGGACTGCCCGGCCGTCGCGGTGCAACAGGGCGGCGCCGGTGTCGGCCTCCAACTGCTTGAGCTGCTGGGACACCGCCGAGGGCGTGACCCGGTGGAGCTCCGCCACGGCGGAGACGGTGCCGTGGTCGGCGAGATCGCGCAACAGGGTGAGGCGCCGTACGTCGAGCATGCACCGCAGTCTAGTAGCTGAACTTGAAAGCAGATGTAGATGATGTAGCTGGACTGTACAGCGGCGGGTACGGGACAGTGCCGGGATGGAAGATCAGCCGAACGGACCCCGCCCGCTCCACGCGCCCGCCACCACCCCGACGGCGATGACCGCCGACGAGGTGCTGACCACCACCCGCTCCGTACGGCGCAGGCTCGACCTGGGCCGTCCGGTGGAGCTGGCGACCGTACGGGAGTGCCTGCGCACGGCGTTGCAGGCACCCAGCGGCTCCAACGCGCAACGCTGGCAGTTCGTCGTGGTCACAGACGCCGACAAGCGCGCCGCCATCGGCGAGGTGTACCGCAGGGCGTGCACCGCGTACCTGGACTCGCCGTCCTCCGCCGGCAGCCTCTTCACGGACGACCCGGAGCGGTCGGAGGTCCAGCAGCGGGTGCACACGAGCATCACCCATCTGGCGGAGCGCATGGGCAGGGTGCCGGTCCTGGTGATCCCGTGCCTCCAGGTCCCGCAGGGCACCTTGCCGGCAGGCAATCAGGCAGGCCTGTGGGGGTCGCTGCTCCCGGCAGCGTGGAGCTACATGCTCGCCGCCCGCAGCCGGGGGCTGGCGACCGCGTGGACCACGCTGCACCTGACGTACGAGCGCGAGGTCGCCGACGTGCTCGGACTCCCCGAGGACGTGCACCAGGGTGCACTCATCCCGACCGCCCACCACACCGGCTCCTCGTTCCGACCGGCGGAGCGCCGGCCGCTGGACGAGGTGCTGCATGTCGACGGCTGGCGACAGCAGGGCCGCTGACTCCGGGTGAGGGGCCCGCAGTTCCGGGCGTGACGTGGCGTGCGATGCATGCACCGCCGCGAACGGGACACACGGTCACCGTCAGATCGTCCCGTCAGCGCAGAGGAGACCTGAGAAGATCATGTCGTCCGCGAACAGCGATGTCGTCGCTCTCATCCTGCAGGACCACCGCCGGATGGAGGAACTCCTCCGCACGATGCGGAACGCGGAGGCGGACCGGGCCGGCGCACTCGCGGAGTTCGCGGACCTGCTGGTCGCGCACGGCGAGGCGGAGGAGGAGAAGGTCTATCCCGACCTCGCCCGCCGGGAGCCGGTGGACGAGGAGGACGTGGAGCACGGCGTGCACGAGCACCAGGAGGGCAACGAGGCGCTGCTCGCCCTGCTGGAGGTGTCGGACACCTCTTCCGACCGGTGGGACGAGAAACTGGAGGACCTGGTCTCGGCGGTCACGCACCACTTGGACGAGGAGGAGCGCACGCTGCTCAACGACGCCCGCGAGCACGTGCCGGACGCGCGACGCGCCGAGCTGGCCGAGGCCTTCACCGCAGCCCGGGCCGCCCACCTGTCCGCCGGCTGCGGAACACCGGACAGCGTCCGGGAGATCGTCGCGAAGGGACGGCGCGAGGGCTGAGCCGGGCCCCTTACTGCCGCGTAAGCGGCGGGCGTGGTCAGACGCCGAACAGGCGTACGGCGTTCTGCCGGAAGACCCGCCGCAGCCACGCGTCACCCAGGTCCAGCGACTCCAGGGCGAGCAGTGCGTCCAGGTAGCCGTAGGGGATGTTGGGGAAGTCCGAGCCGAAGAGGACGCGGTCGCCCAGGGCGGCGAGCTGTGACAGCCGCTCACGGGGAAACGGCGCCCTCTCCTCGCTGAAGGGGGTGAACGCCATGGTGGTGTCGAGGTGGACGTGGGGGTATCTCTCGGCGAGGTCGAGGAAGGCGCCGTAGTCGGGCATGCCCATGTGGGCGACGATCAGCGGCAGCCGCGGGTGCCGGGCGAGCAGCCTCGCCGCGCCCTCCGGGCCCGTGTGAGCACCCGGCACGGGCGCGGAGCCGCAGTGCGTCACGACGGGGACGCCTGCGTCGGCCAACAGGCCCCAGACCGGGTCCAGCAGCGGGTCGTTCGGGTCGTACGCGCCCACCTGGACGTGCGCCTTGAAGACTCGGGCTCCCGCATCGAGGGCCGCGGTCACGTAGTCAGCGGCCTCCGGTTCGGGGTGGAAGGTCGCGGTGTGCAGGCATTCCGGCGTACGGGCGGCGAAGTCGGCGGCCCAGGCGTTGAGCCAGGGGGCCATGCCCGGCTTGTGCGGGTAGACGAGCGAGGTGAAGTGTCGCACGCCCAGTTCGCGGAGCAGGGCGAGCCGGTGTTGCTCGTCGGTGCGGTAGGCGATGGGCCAGGGGCGGCCGGTGAGCGGGCCGGCGTTGTCGAAGTAGGCCCACACCTTGGTCATGACCCGGTGAGGCATGAAGTGCGTGTGCACGTCGAAGAGTCCTGGCAGGCCGAGCGCCCGCCAGAACGCGGGGACCCGCGCATCGCCGTCCGCAATGTCCGTCACGACGTCATCGTGCCACCGGGCCGGCCTGGGCCCGCCTCCCGGCCCCCGCGTCGCGGCGGTGGGCCGGTCAGGCCGGGCCCGGAGCGGGGTCACCCGAAGACGACGTCCGAGCACGAGTAGAAGGCGTTGCCGGTGTCCGCGACCGTCCACACGGCGAAGATGAGGTGCCGGCCGGACTTGTCCGGCAGCCGCCCGGTGTGGCTCTCCTGTGCTGCCGGCTGACGGCCGTTCATGGGGACGACCAGGAACGGGTCGAGTTCCAGCGCGGACCGGGTGAGCCGCTGCGACGGGTCCCAGCCGTCCTTGGTCACGTAGTACCGGTAGTCCGTGGTCGAGTGCATCGCGGTGTTCGTCCAGGTGAAGGTGAAGTCCTGGCCGGACGGCACGGTGGAGGTGGGCCAGTCGCCGCCACGGGGGTCGTCGAGTTCGGAGAAGCGCCCGTTGCCGCCCGCGCACAGGGTGCCGTCGCTGGGTCCGCTCTGCGGGAAGCCCTTGGGGCCCTCGACGCTCTGCGGCTCCCACTGGATGGCTCCGCAGTCGCCGACCGCGCCGTCGGCACAGAACGCCTGCCGGCTGGTGGGGCTGGAGGAGTACCCGTGAGCCTGGGCGCTGCCGCTCGTGGCGAGGACGGTGAGCGCGGCCATGCCGGCCGCCGCGAACGTCGTGCTGATTCGTCGTCGCATGCCTGCTCCATGGTGTGGGGTGGGGGTGGAGTCCTGCGCGCTTGGTCCAGACCAATTGCGAAGCTAGCGCTCTCACTTCGGCATGTCCAGACCCATCACAGAACCCGTCGGCGCCCACGCCCACACGGAGTCCGGTCAGGCCGTGGCCCGAGTACCGGTCAGAAAGGCGGACACCACCACGTTCGAGGTGTACGAGCGACTCTCCCGGTCGTAGGTACCGCCACAGGTGAGCAGGCGCAGCTCCGCCCGCCCCTTCTCCCGCTGCCCGTAGACGCGTTCGGCCTCGAACCCCTCACCCTCTACGACCTCGGCCGACTCCACGGTGAACTCCGTGACGAGCCCGTCCTTGCCGGTGACCCGCACCTCGGTGCCGCGCTCGACCGTGCTCAGGGCGTAGAACACCGCACGACGGGTGTCCGTGTCGACATGGCCCACGACCAGCGCGACGCCCTGCTCGCCCGGCTTCGGCCCACCCTCGTACCAGCCGACCGCCCCGGCCCGCGAGTACGGCGGGGCGGCGACCCCGCCCCGGTCGTCCAGCCCGGCCGGCTCGACGCGGGCGTGCAGGCCGAGCGACGGGATGTGCAGCCGCACCGGACGGCCGACCTCGTCGAGCGGTCGATGGGCGCCGGGGAGCAGCTCACTGCTGCCGAACTGCCGCCCGGCTGCGGACACGTCACCCAGCGCCGGCCCGGCGAAGCCGCCCTCGGCGGAAGCCCGTCCCCAGATCCACAGACCGAGGATCAGCAGCGCCCAGACCGTCCCGGTCGTCAGCCGCCCCCGGCCGGTGGGCCGCCGC
>KI547044.1:279806-293039 GCA_000497405.1 Streptomycetaceae bacterium MP113-05
GGCGACCGGGGAGGCGTGCGGATCGTGCGGCGACTCGTGGTCGCGTCCGCCGCCGTCCCAGCCGCCGTCCCAGCCGCCGTCACGGCCGCCGTCCCAGCCGCCGTCCTCGTGGCCGCCCGTACTCGCGGAAACGACCCTGAAGGAGCCCTGCTGCTCCTTCTCGTGCTCGCCGCACACGACCGTCAGCCCGTACGTGCCCGCCTCGGCATCCACGCTGATCATCGCGTATCCGCGGAACGCGGAGCCGTTTCCGGTGCGTTCGAGGTCGACGTCCGCCTCGAAGGCGACAGAGGTGGCGAAGGCGGTGCGTTCGACGTCGCAGTGCTCCGTTCGCAGTGCGACCTGACTTCCGGGTTCCGTCTGCCTCGGCGTGACCTGGATCGGCCCCGAGGGCCCGGGCTCCGCGGGCACGGCGCTCGCCGGGGCCGCCGGTGCGGCGAACCCGCAGACCGCGCCGAGGACCGTCACCCCCACGGTGACCACCGCTCTCCGTACGAATACGGAGAGTGAACCTCTGTGGGCGCGGTCGGACGGGGTCGGTGAGCGGTGCATGGGGTACCTCCGGGTCGCTACCTCGAAGATCACCCGAGCTGCGTCCGTCCGCATCCCGGGAGCGACACAGCTACGCCGCCCGGGTGGCCGGAGGCGCCGGCCACCGGCGCCGACGCCCCCTCACGTCGCCGACGGTGTGACGACCGACGTACCCGTCGGCCGCTTCAGACGCGCTCCACCAGGTCCGCGACGGAGTCCAGAACGGCGGAGGGCCGGTACGGGAAGAGGTCCACCTCGTCCGGCTGCGTGACACCCGTGAGCACCAGGAACGTCTCCAGTCCCGCCTCCATGCCGGCCCGCACGTCGGTGTCCATCCGGTCTCCGATCATCGCCGTCGTCTCGGAGTGCGCACCGATGGCGTTGAGTCCTGCACGCATCATCAGCGGGTTCGGCTTGCCGACGAAGTAGGGCTCCCTGCCGGTCGCCTTGGTGATCAGCGCCGCGACCGCGCCCGTGGCGGGCAGCGCGCCGTCCATCGAAGGGCCGGTCTCGTCCGGGTTGGTGGCGATGAAGCGGGCGCCGTCGTTGATCAGCCGGATCGCCTTGGTCAGCGCCTCGAAGGAGTACGTGCGGGTCTCGCCGAGGACGACGTAGTCCGGCGCGTGGTCGGTGAGCACGTAGCCGATGTCGTGCATCGCGGTCGTGAGTCCGGCTTCGCCGATGACGTACGCCGTACCGCCCGGACGCTGATCGTCCAGGAACTGGGCGGTGGCCAGCGCCGACGTCCAGATGTTCTCGGTCGGCACTTCCAGGCCGATGCGGGAGAGCCGGGCGTGCAGGTCACGCGGCGTGTACATCGAGTTGTTCGTCAGCACGAGAAACGGGCGGGCCGACTCCTTCAGCCGCTTGATGAACGCGTCGGCCCCGGGCACGGGTACGCCCTCGTGCATCAGCACGCCGTCCATGTCGGTGAGCCAGGACTCGATCGGCTTGCGCTCTGCCACGTGACGACTCCTGCTGGTGGGTTCGGTGCCTGCGCCGCCTTCACCCTACCCGGGCACGTCCGGCCGCTCCCCGGCGCGGCGGGCGGGACCTGCACGCAAGGGTCGCCGGACCGGGTTGCGAGACTGCCACGATGAACGCATCGCTCCGCGTCGGCCTCGTCGGCTACGGTCTCGCCGGCTCCGCCTTCCACGCACCGCTGATCACCGTCACCGACGGGCTCGTCCTCGACACCGTGGTGACCGGGGCCCCCGAGAGGCAGGCGCAGGTCGCCCGCGACCGTGGGGCCGACGTCCGCACGGTAGCCACCACCGACGAACTGTTCGCCCGGGCGGACGCACTCGACCTGGTCGTCATCGCCTCCCCCAACCGGACGCACGTGCCACTCGCCGAACGCGCCCTGCGGGCCGGGCTACCGGTCGTCGTCGACAAGCCCCTGGCCGCCACCGCCGCCGAGGCCGACCGCCTCGCCGACCTCGCCCAGGAGCGCGGCCTGCTGTTGTCCCCGTTCCAGAACCGCCGCTGGGACAACGACTTCCGCACCGTGCGGGCACTGATCGCCGACGGCACGCTCGGCGACGTGCTGCGCTTCGAGTCCCGCTTCGAGCGGTGGCGGCCCCGACTCAAGGGCGGATGGCGCGAGTCCGGGGACCCAGCCGAAGTGGGCGGGCTGCTCTACGACCTGGGCAGCCACCTCGTCGACCAGGCGCTCACTCTCTTCGGCCCGGTGGCCACCGTGTACGCGGAATCCGACGTCCGGCGCTCGGGAGCAGCGGCCGACGACGACACCTTCCTCGCCCTGACGCACCGCAGCGGCGTCCGCTCGCATCTGTGGATGAGCGCCACCGCCGCTCAACTCGGCCCCCGCTTCCGGGTGCTGGGCGACCGAGCGGCCTATGTGAAGCACGGCCTCGACCCACAGGAGGCAGCTCTGCGGACCGGGCTCCTGCCGACACCCGGGGAACCGTGGGGCGTGGAACCGGAAGCGGAGTGGGGCCGGCTCGGAGACCTGGAGAAGACAGAGCCGGTGCGCAGCCTGGCGGGCGACTACCCGGCGTACTACGCGGGCGTGGCGGCAGCCCTTCGCGGCGACGGTGCACCTCCGGTCACCGCACGCGAGGCCGCCGAGGCTCTCCGCGTCCTGGAGGCGGCCCAACTCTCCGCAGCCGAGACCCGTACCGTCCACCTGCCGACGGAGACGTAGACCCGGACACCTCCCCGGGGACCGGGGGACCGGGGAACCGGGGAACCGGGGGACCGGGGACCTCGGGAGGAGACCTTCGCCGGGTGGGGGGCAACCACGTCGCCGCTCCCACCCGGCGAAGGGTCAGGCCCCCGCCGCCTGCGCGACCGCGTGGATCGCCAGCCCGGCCAGTGCGCCGACGACCGTGCCGTTGATGCGGATGAACTGCAGGTCGCGGCCGATGTGCGCCTCGATCTTGCGCGAGGTGTGCTCCGCGTCCCAGCCGGCGATGGTTTCCGAGATCAGCGAGGTGATCTCGTCCCGGTACGTCGTCACCACGTGTGCGGCGGCGCCCTCCAGCCACGAGTCGACCTTGCCCTGCAACCGTGCGTCCCGTGACATCCGGCCGCCCAGCGACAGCAGCGACGTGCGGGCCCGCAGGCGCAGTTCGCTGCGCTCGTCCTCCGCGGCGGCGACGATCATCGCGCGGACCGACGACCAGGCGGAGGCGATCAGTTCCTGCACCTCGCCGCGCCCCAGCACCTCCCGCTTGAGCCTCTCCACGCGCTCCCGCGTCCCCTCGTCCGTGCGCAGGTCGGTGGCGAAGTCGGTGAGGAACCGGTCGACCGCGCCGCGCGCCGGGTGCTCCGGCATGTCGCGCATCTCGGTGACGAAGCGCAGCAGTTCCTTGTAGACGCGCTCCCCGACCCTGCGGTCCACGAACCGCGGCGTCCAGCCGGGCGCGCCGCCGCTGACGGCCTCCATCACCGAGTCGCTGTGGATCTCCAGCCAGTCGCGGGCCCGTACGCACACCAGGTCCACCAGCCGGCGATGACCACCGTCCGCGACGACCTTCTCCAGCGTCCGGCCCAGTCCGGGGGCGATCTCCGTCGCCTCGGCACGCCGGGTGACTGCCTCGCCGACGACCGCCTGCACGTCGTCGTCGCGCAGCACGGTGAGCGCGCCGCGCAGCGCCGTCGCCAGCTCGGCGGTGACCCGGTCGGCGTGCTCGGGTTCGGCGAGCCAGCGGCCGAGCCGGCTGCCGATACCGACCGATCGCAGCCGCGCCCGTACGACCTCCTCGGAGAGGAAGTTCTCACCGACGAAGTCGCCGAGGCTCTGCCCGAGCTGGTCCTTCTTGGTGGGGATGATCGCGGTATGCGGGATGGGGAGGCCCATCGGGCGTTTGAACAGGGCGGTGACCGCGAACCAGTCGGCCAGCGCGCCGACCATCCCGGCCTCCGCCGCGGCGGCGACGTACTCCGTCCAGGGTCCGGCGCCGGACTCCCCCGCCCAGGTGGCGAGCGCGAACACGGCCGCCATGACGGCGAGCGCGCCGGTGGCGATCAGCTTCATCCGCCGTACGCCGCGCTGCCGCTCCTCGTCCGCGGCCGTGAAGGCCCCCGGACCGCGTGTGAGTGCCTTCACACGGCCACGCTCCGCGGTGGCGGTTCCACCCGGTTTCGACTGGTCCATCAGCTCCACCTGTTCGGCTGCCCTGGGCACATTCTCCTTCCCCGCCCTTACGTGGGGAACGCGCCCCGGGTTCCCCACGTCCGAGTATTCGGGTCCACACGGGTCACCGTGGGACCATGGTGACCCGACCGCCGAGTCGTCGTGGACGAAAGGACGCTCCGACAGCCCGAGGAGACGCACCGCGCATGACCAGAAACCTGGGTTATGCCCTGCTGGCAGGACTCGCAGCCCTCGCGGTTCTGGTGGCCACCGCGTTCTTCGCGGACTTCGGGCAGGGGACCGGCGTGCGGGACCGCGGTGACACACCGGCCTACGGTGCGGACGGGGCGCGCACGGACTCCGCGGGGGGCTGGGTCGGCACCTGGGCCGCCGCACCGGCTGCCGGCGAGCCCGGCACCCGAAACGGCTTCGCGGACACCTCGGTCCGCAACATCGTGCACACCTCGGTCGGCGGCACCCGCACCCGCATCCACCTCTCCAACCTCTTCGGCGAGAAGCCGCTGACCTTCACCCGGGCCACCCTCGCCCTGGCCGCCGCACCCAGCAGCCCCACCGCCAAGGCCGGCACCATGCGGCAGCTCACCTTCGACGGCCGCCCGTCCGTGACCGTCCCGCCGGGCGAGAGGGCGACGAGCGACGCCGTACGGCTGAACCTGCCGTCCGCCGCCGACCTCCTGGTCACCGCCTACGCGCCGACGACCTCCGGTCCGGTGACCTTCCACAACCATGCGCGGCAGACCAACTACGCCGGACGCGGCGACCTGACCGGGTCGGTGGCGGGCACCGACTTCACCGAGCAGAGCCCGTACTGGCGCTGGCTGACGGGCGTCGACGTGTGGACCACCGAGGCAGACGGGGCCGTGGTGGTGCTCGGCGACTCGATCACCGACGGCATCACCTCCTCCGCCGGCGCCAACCACCGCTGGACCGACTTCCTCGCCGAGCGTCTCCGCACCGAGCCCGACGCCCCCCGGTACAGCGTCCTGAACGCGGGCATCAGCGGAAACCGCATCCTGACCGAAGGCGTCGACCACTCGCCGAACAACGGACCCTCCGCCCTGCACCGCCTCCAGCGGGACGCGCTCTCCCGGACCGGCGTGGAGGTCCTCGCCGTCGAGCTGGGGCTGAACGACATCCTCAAGTACCCGCAGCAGCTCGACGCCGACCGGATCGTCACCGGCCTGCAGGAGCTCACCCGGCGCGCCCACGCCCAGGGCGTACGCGTCGTCGGCGGCACACTCACCCCGTCCGGCGGGCACCGTGGATACGAACCGCGCGAGGAGGCCGTACGGCAGGCGGTCAACGAACGCATCCGTTCCGGCGACGTCTTCGACGCGGTCGTCGATTTCGACGCGGCGCTGCGCGACCCGGCGAACCCGCAGCGGTTGCGGAGCGTCTTCGACTCCGGCGACCACCTGCACCCCTCCGACAACGGATACCGCGCGATGGCCTACGCGGTCGCACTCGCGGCGTTGAAGGGCGCCCCCGAACCGGCCCGCCTCTGACGGCCGCCCGCGCCCCGCCACCGGCCTACGCGCGACCGGCGTACATGCGGGCGATGACCGCTTCGATGTCCGGCTCCCGCACCGACAGGTCCACCAGCGGGTACCGAGCCGCCACCGCGGCCACGACCGGCGCCGCGCTCGCCGATGCGGGGAACGCCAGCCACTGCCGTGCCCCTTCGGTCCGCACCGTCCGCGCCCCCGGCACACCGGAGATCGGCGGCAGTTCCTTCTCCAGGTCGACCACCAGGGTCCGTTCGCTCTCCCCCACCTCGTGCAGCCCCTCCAGACCCCCGTCGTACATCAGGCGTCCGTGGTCGATGACCATCACCCGCTCGCAGAGCTGCTCGATGTCGGTGAGGTCGTGCGTGGTGAGCAGCACGGTGGTTCCCTGCTCGGCGTTCAGGTCCCGCAGGAAGCGGCGGACCTGCCCCTTGCTGACGACGTCCAGGCCGATCGTCGGCTCGTCCAGGTACAGCACCTCCGGGTCGTGCAGCAGCGCCGCCGCGATGTCGCCCCGCATCCGCTGGCCCAGCGAGAGCTGCCGCACCGGCACGTCCAGCAGGTCACCCAGGGCGAGGCGCTCCACGCACCGCTCCAGGTTCACGCGGAACCGGTCGGCCGGCACCCGGTACATGCGGCGCGCCAGCGTGTACGAGTCGCGCAGCGGCAGGTCCCACCACAGCGTCGTGCGCTGCCCGAACACCACGCCGATGCGCTGCGCGAGCCGGGTGCGTTCCCGCGTGGGGTCGATGCCGGCGACCCGCAGCCGGCCGCCGCTGGGTGTCAGGATGCCGGTCAACATCTTGACCGTCGTCGACTTCCCCGCCCCGTTCGGGCCGATGTAGCCCACCACGGAGCCCCGCGCCACGGTGAAGGAGATGCCGTCGACCGCACGCACCTCGCTCACCTCGCGGCGCAGCCGCCCACCGGCGCGGCGCCGTACCCGGAAGGCCTTCTCCAGCCCCTCCACCTCGATGCACGCTTCCATCCGCCCTCCGGTTCCCTCTCTCAGCTTCCCGTACTCACGTAACCCCGCAGCCCGGCCCGCCACACCAGCCCCGCCATCGCGCAGAACGCCAGCGCGACCCCCGGCGAGGCGAAGTCCACCCACCCGGGCAGGCCGAGGGGATCGTCCCGGCCCAGCACGTACAGCGACGGAATCCAGTTGACGAAGGCGAGCGGCACCACGAACGTCGCCCCGCGCACCAGCTCCTTCGCGAACACCGTCGGCGGGTACTGCAGCATCGTCTGACCGCCGTAGGTGAAGGCGTGCTGCACCTCCGACGCGTCCCGCGCCCAGAACTGGAAGGCGCCGCCGACGGCGAAGACCGCGCCGAAGATCAGCGCCCCGCTCAGCACCATCACCGGCACCATCAGCACCCGGTCCGCCGTCCAGCCGACGTCCACCCGCCACAGCGCCCACCCCAGCAGCAGGGCGGCCTGGAACAGCCGGCCCAGCCGGTGCAGCGCGAACCGGTCCGCCGCGACCTGCACCAGCACCGGCACCGGGCGCACCAGCAGCACGTCCACCGTGCCGTCCCGCACCCGGCCGCCGACCCGCGCGATCGAACCGGCCAGCAGGTCGGCCAGTCCGAACGCGGCGCTGGACGCGCCGTACAGGAACGCCACCTCCGGCAGCGTGTAACCGCCGAGCTCCCCGATGTGCGTGAACATGATCACGATGGCGACGAAGTCCAGCGACGTCATCGCGATCCCGCCGAGCGTCATCATCACGAAAGACGTCCGGTACACGAGCGCCGAGCGCACCCACATGCGCACGATGAACCCGTACGCCTGCAGCCCCCACAGGACCCGCCCCGCAGTCCCCGGAGTTCCGTCAGCCACCCTGGACCACCACCCGCCGGGTGGCGACCGCCTGCAGAGCCCGGCCCAGGGCCAGCACCACCACCGCCCATGCGGCCTGGAACCCCAGCGCCGACGCCACCGCCGTCGCACCCCGGTACTGCCCGAGCAGCACGTCCGCGGGGACCTGGAGCATCGCTGCCCACGGCAGCACCCGCGCCACCTCCCCGAACGCCCCGGGGAAGACGGTCAACGGCAGCAGCATGCCGGAGAAGAAGGTGTTCAGGAGTGTGCCCAGGGTGTTCAGACCGGTGCCCTCCATGACCCAGAAGGTGGCCAGGGCCAGCAGATAGCGCAGCCCGAAACCGACCACCACGGCGAGCCAGGCGGACGCCAGGAACAGCAGCCAGGTCACCGCCGACGACGGCAGGGCCAGCTCGAACGCCGACGCCCCGACCGCCACCGGCACCACACCGCGGCCCACCAGCTGGAACGCCGCCCGGCCCAGGTCCGCGGCCAGCCACCACAGCTGCAGGTCCACCGGCCGGTACAGGTCCACGGCCACGTCGCCGCTGCGGATGCGCGCCTGGAAGTCCTCCTGCGCACCGCCGCCGATCAGCGCGACCGCGGCCAGCAGCGCCTGGCCGGTCCACACGAAGGTCAGTGCCTCGGCCTGGTCGTACCCGCCCAGGTGCGGACGCTCGGACCACAGCGCGAGATACGTGTAGGTGAGGACGAAACCGAAGACGGTGTTGGTGAACACACCGGCCGCCGTGGCCACTCGGTAGGTGGCGTAGCGGCGGAACGAACCGGCCGCGACCGTCGAATAGATCCGGACCCGGTGCATCCTTTCGGAGCCCTCCCCCGTCTGTATACGTAAGACATCCGAACAAACCGCCCGCTACGCTCACGCGGCAGGCTCCCCGGCACAGCCGGCCCGGAGACCGAGACCGAGCGGAGACCGAAACGGGGCCGAATCGACCGAGCGTATTGCCGGGCCGTCCCGAGCGCGACGGGTTTTTCGTTCACCTGCGGGTACGCCGTACGCCGCACCGCGTCACGCCACGCCGAAGCCGCGCGTGGCAGGTCACCGGAGGCCGATGCGGAGAATGCGACAGTGGATCCGGACGTTTCCTATTCGAACATCTGCACGTGGACGGGAAGTGCCTGCCGAAGATGAGTGACGAGCCGCACCGGGACACCGGACCGTACGAGCCGGACGGCGGCTGGACGTCCGGCGAGGAGCCGGACGCCGGGGAGACCGGCGAACGGCGCAGCGGGCCGCGCCGTCTGCTGCCCACCTGGCGCATGGTGGTCGGCGCCGTGCTGACGGTGATTCTGGTGATCTCCGGCGGCATGGTGGCCGGTTACCTGCTCGTCGACATCCCCGAGCCCAACCCGCACGCCGTCTCGCAGTCCAACGTCTACCTGTACTCCGACGGCAGCCGGATCGCCGTGGACGGCGAGTACAACCGGGAGACCGTGCCGCTGACGGAGATCTCGCGCGGCGCGCGGCGCGCCATGCTGGCCGCCGAGGACCGCGACTTCTACAGCGAGCCCGCCGTCAACCTCAAGGCCATGTCGCGGGCCGCGTGGAACATGCTGACGGGCGGCGACACCCAGTCGGGCTCCACGATCACCCAGCAGTACGTGAAGAACTACTACCTCACGCAGGAACAGACCGTCACCCGCAAGGTGAAGGAGTTCTTCATCGCGATCAAGCTGGACAAGGAGGTCAGCAAGGACGAGATTCTGCAGGGCTACCTCAACACCAGCTACTTCGGCCGCAACGCCTACGGCATCCAGTCCGCCGCACAGGCCTACTACGGCAAGGACGCCGGCGAACTCACCGCCGCCGAGGGCGCCTACCTCGCCACCCTGGTCAACGCGCCCAGCGCGTACGACACCAGGGCTCACCCGGAGAACAAGGACCGCGTCCTCGCCCGGTGGAACTACGTGCTGCGCGGCATGGTCGAGGAGGGTTGGCTGAGCAAGGCGAAGCGGAAGGCGACGGAGTTCCCCGAGCCCGGCCCCGTAAAGCCCTCCACCAGCCTCTCCGGCCAGCGCGGCTACCTCGTCCACGCGGTCGACGACTACCTGACGGGCCACGGCGTCATCGCCGAGAACCGGCTGGCGTCCGGCGGCTTCACCATCCGCACCACCATCGACCGGAAGAAGCAGGACGCGCTCGTCGACGCCGTCGACGAGAAACTGGTCTCCCGGCTGGACGAGAAGAACAACAAGGTCGACACCTACGTCCGCACCGGCGGCACCTCGATCGACCCGCGGACCGGCGAGGTCGTCGCCATGTACGGCGGGCAGAACTTCGTCGAGCAGTACACCAACACCGCCACCGCCCGCGAGTACCAGGTGGGCTCCACCTTCAAGCCGTTCGTCTTCACCTCCGCCCTGGACAACGGCTCCACCACGCAGGACGGACAGCCCATCACCGCCCGCACCGTCTACGACGGCACCAGCGGACGCGCCGTCGAGGTCGACGGCCGGGACACGAGATTCGCCCCGGAGAACGAGGACGAGGTGAACTACGGGCGGGTCACGGTGTCCGAAGCGACGGACAAGTCCATCAACGCGGTGTACGCACAGATGGGCGTCGACGTCGGCGTCGAGAACGTCCGGGAGACCGCCACCGCACTCGGCATCCCCGCAGACGTCATGGACCCGAAGGTGGGCGGATCCATCTCGCTGGGCGTCTCCCCGGCCTCCACCGTCGACATGGCCGAGGCGTACGCCACCCTCGCCAACCACGGCATGCACCGCGACCACACCTTGGTGACGAAGGTGACCCGCGGCTCCGAGACCGTCGACCTGCCGAACCGCAAGGAGAAGCGGGCCGTGCCACGCGAAGCCGCCGACACCACCACCGCCGTACTGAAGAGTGTCGTCGAAGGCGGCACCGCCACCGCCGCCCAGTCCGCCGGGCGCCCCGCGGCCGGCAAGACCGGCACCGCCGAGGACGACAAGGCGGCCTGGTTCGCCGGCTACACACCCGACCTGGCCACCGTGATCAGCGTCGTCGGCAAGAACCCGAAGACACAGGCCCAGGAGTCGCTGTACAAGGCCGCCGGACTGGAGCGCGTCAACGGCGGGGGGCCACCCGCCGAGATCTGGGGCGCCTACACCGCCGCCGCCCTGGCAGGCGAACCCGTGCAGAGCTTCGACCTCGACACCCGCGGCCCGGTCCTCCCCACCGCACCCCCCACCGAGGACGCCGACCCGACCGGGCCGCCCGCGACGGACCGACCCACCGAGGAACCGCCCACCCAGGCACCCACGACTCCCGGCGACCCCACCCCGCCGACCGGGACGCCGGACCCCCCGACGGGCGACCCGTCCGTACCGCCGGACCCGACGGCCGGCGGCACCGTGGACGGAGGCACCACCGAGAGCCCCACGGGCGGAGGCACCACCGAGGGCACCACCACGGGCGGATCGACGGCCGGCGGCGAAGGCCCGGGAGGTACGTCCGACGGCGATGGAGGACAGAGCACCGGCGCGGGCGGCGGTTGACGGAGCGAAGCCTGCGCCCGCCACCCCCAGGTTTGCTAGCGTCGAGGGGAGCCCGACGAGACGCGCCGTACCGGGCAGCCGGACCCGGCCCCGGTCACCACGACCGCCGGCCCGGCCGAGGACAAGACGACGCACCCCCGCACACGCCCACGGAGGTGCCGTCACATGGCCTGGATCATGCTCACACTCGCCGGACTGCTCGAAGTCGCCTGGGCGATCGGACTCACGTATACCGAGGGCTTCACCCGGCTCTGGCCCAGCGTCCTCACCATCACCGGCTTCGCCGTCAGCATGGTGCTGCTCGCCCAGGCCGCCCGCAGCCTGCCGATCGGCACCGCCTACGGCGTCTGGGTCGGCATCGGAGCGGCCGGTGCGGCGATCGTCGGCATGCTCGCACTGAACGAACCGGTGACCGCGGCACGGATCTTCTTCATCTGCCTGCTGCTGGTCGCCATCGTCGGCCTCAAGGCGACGTCCGGCCACTGACCCCGTACGCCGTGAGGCCCGCAGGGCTACAGGTACAGGCCCATGGCGTCCTGGGAGCCCTGCAGTCGCTCGGCTGCCACGGCGTGCAGGTCACGCTCGCGCATCAGGACGTACGCCACCCCGCGCACCTCGACCTCGGCCCGGTCCTCCGGGTCGTAGAGCACCCGGTCGCCCGGTTCCACCGTCCGCACGTTCTGCCCTACCGCGACGACCTCGGCCCAGTTCAGCCGACGGCCCACTGCTGCGGTGGCGGGAATGACGATGCCGCCCGAGGAGCGGCGCTCGCCCTCCGGGATGTCGGTACGCACCAGCACCCGGTCGTGCAACATCCGGATCGGCAGCTTGTCGGGATGCGGTGGGGAGGTCTCGGAACTCACGCCCCGACCGTATCTCAGGCACCGCTGATCCGGGCCACCGCGCGGCAGGGCCGGCAGGCAAGGGCCCGGCCCGCCCCTCAGCCGCGACGGCGCCGCACGGACATGGCCAGCACACCACCGACGACGGCCACCGCCACGAGCGCCACCGGGACCACGCGCTCCAGCCTCGGCGAACCCTGCTCGTCCACCAGCGAGGCCCGCGCACGCGTCACCTTCGCGTTCACCGCCACGTACGCGCGACCTGCTGTACGGTCCACGGTGGCCGCGGCCTTCGCCTTCCCCTCGGCCATGATCGTCTTCGGGTGCACCCGCATCGCGAGCTCGTCGAGCGCCGCGGCGAGCTCGTCCCGCCGCCGAACGATGTCCGCCTCGATGTCCGCGGGGGTCCTGGCATCCGACACCGCGTCGCCTCCGTCGTTCGTGCCGCCATGGCCCCGGTCGGGGTCCACGGCCGGTTCCGGTACTGGTTACCGGACAGTCTGTCAGCTGGACCCCCACCGTGCCCCACGGCACCCCGTCCCCCGGAGCTGGTTAGGCTCGATCCCAGCAGCACCGCCCCGCGCCAGCACTCCCGAGGAGCACAGATGAGCGAGCGACTCTCGCCCGGCGACCCCGCACCCGCCTTCGCCCTGCCCGACGCCGACGGCAATGAGGTCTCCCTCGCCGACTACGCCGGCCGCAAGGTCGTCGTCTACTTCTACCCCGCCGCACTGACCCCGGGATGCACCAAGCAGGCCTGCGACTTCACCGACAACCTGGAACTCCTCGCCGGAGCCGGCTACGACGTCGTCGGCGTGTCCCCCGACAAGCCGGCGAAGCTCGCGGAGTTCCGCGAGCAGGAGAACCTCAAGGTCACCCTCGTCGGCGACCCGTCGAAGGAGACCCTCGAGGCCTACGGCGCCTTCGGCGAGAAGAAGCTGTACGGCAAGACCGTCACCGGCGTCATCCGCTCCACCGTCGTCGTCGGCGAGGACGGCAAGGTCGAACGCGCCCTCTACAACGTCAAGGCCACCGGTCACGTCGCGAAGCTCATCAAGGACCTCGGCATCTGACGCCCGACCCCGTACCGCCGACCCGCCACGCGGGGTGACCCGCACGGCGTAACCCCTCCCCCACCCCACTCGTTCATCCGTACGACGCGATGTCAACCGGTCGAACGCGCCAGGGAGGTGGGTCATGGCTTTCGTATACGACGAGAAGCAGCTCACGAAGGCCGTCAGGGAGTCGACGACCCTGCGGGAGGTTGCCGTGCGCCTGGGCGCACAGCCGGCGTCCGGCACGATGTCCCATCTGCGCAGGCGCATAGCCGAAGCGGGGATCGACGTCGGCCGTCTACCGGGCGGGCTTGAACCGGAAACGCGTGACTCCTCCACCCCGTAAA
>KI547044.1:296427-301929 GCA_000497405.1 Streptomycetaceae bacterium MP113-05
AACCGACCGCGGCGGCCGTCCTCGCCTGGCTCGGCGGCCAGCCCCATGTGGCGGCGGCGTCCCGCCGGGCGGCAGGCGTGCGCGGCGAGCTGGACCACTTCGGGGCCCTCGGTTTCCTGCAGGGGCTGCTCACCGTGCTGCGGGACTCCGGCCACCAAGGCCTGTTCGTCGTGCTGGACGAGGTGGAGACGCTGCAGCGCGTGCGCTCCGACGCCCGCGACAAAGCGCTCAACGCCCTGCGTCAGCTGATCGACGAAGTCCACTCCGGACGGTTCCCCGGGCTCTATCTCGTCATCACCGGAACGCCCGCGTTCTTCGACGGCCAGCAGGGTGTGCAGCGGCTGCCGCCGCTCGCCCAACGCCTCGCCACCGACTTCACGACCGATGCGCGGTTCGACAACCCGCGGGCGGTTCAGCTGCGCCTGCCCGGATTCACCCTGGAGTCGCTTACCAGCCTCGGCACGCGCATCCGTGATCTCTATGCATCCGGCGCAGACTCACCCGACCGGATCACGACATTGGCCGACGACGTCTACGTCGCGGACCTCGCCCGCGCGGTCGGGGGCGCTCTCGGCGGCAAGGCCGGCGTCGCGCCCCGGCTCTTCCTCAAGAAGCTCGTCGGCGACGTCCTGGACCGGGTGGACCAGTTTCCGGACTTCGACCCGCGACAGCACTACGCGTTCACGGTGCGCGGCAACGAACTCACCGACGTCGAGCGCAACCTGGCCGGATCGTCGTCCGCCGACGACATCGACCTGGACCTGGATCTGTGATGACGCCCGACGCAGATCCCGTGGACCGGCTCGACCCCGTCATCCTGCACCACGTGGTCAACACGCTGGGCTGGCCGGACCTGCGTCCCCTGCAAAAGGCCGCGATCGACCCGGTGATGGACGGAGAGGACGCCGTACTGCTGGCGCCCACCGCCGGCGGCAAGACCGAGGCGGCCTGCCTGCCGATCCTGTCCGCCATGGCCGCTCAGCAGTGGAGCGGCACCTCGGTGCTCTACCTCTGCCCCCTCAAGGCCCTCCTCAACAATCTGGTGACCCGCGTCGACGGCTACGCCCAGTGGCTCGGACGTCGTGCGACCCTGTGGCACGGAGACACGGGGCAGTCCCAGCGCCACCGCATCCGTACCGACAGACCCGACATCCTGCTGACGACGCCCGAGTCGCTGGAAGCGATGCTGATCGGCGTCAAGACGGACCACGCACACCTGCTGGGCGGGATCCGTGCCGTCGTGATCGACGAGGTGCACGCGTTCGCAGGCGACGACCGGGGCTGGCACCTCCTGGCGGTGCTGGAGCGCCTGCAACGGGTCACGGGCCACGCCATCCAGCGGATCGGGCTGTCCGCCACCGTCGGGAATCCGCGAGAACTCCTCACCTGGCTCCAGGGGTCGGGCGCCGGACGGCGCACCGGGCGCATCGTCGCCCCGGACCTCGCTGATCCGCCGAGGCCGCCGGCCGCTGCCGACGGAGCCCCGCCGCCGGGAGACATCGAGCTCGACTACGTGGGCTCCCTGACCAACGCCGCGAAGGTCCTCTCCGTCCTGCACAAGGGTGAGAAGCGACTGGTCTTCTGCGACTCCCGCCGGCAGGTCGAGGAACTGGGCGCCGCGCTCCGGGCGCGCGACGTCACCGTGTTCCTGTCCCACGCCTCGCTCTCGGCCGACGAGCGTGCACGGTCCGAGCAGGCGTTCGCCGAGGCACGCGACTGCGTCATCGTCGCCACCTCCACCCTGGAGCTCGGCATCGACGTCGGCGACCTGGACCGCGTCGTCCAGATCGACGCGCCCGATACCGTCGCCTCGTTCCTCCAGCGCGTCGGCCGCACCGGACGCCGTGCGGGAAGCACCCGCAACTGCCTGTTCCTCGCCACCCGCAAGGACACCCTGCTGCAGGCCGCCGGGCTCCTGCTCCTCTGGGGCCGCGGCTGGGTCGAACCGGTCGTCCCACCTCCGGAGCCGCGCCATCTCGTCGCCCAGCAGCTGCTCGCCGTCACCCTCCAGGAGCACAAACTCGGCGACCGGCTCTGGCCGGAACAGTGGAACGGCCTCCCGCCCTTCGACCGCTCGGCCGCACCGATCCTGCGTCACCTGCGGGAGCAGGGCTTCCTGGACGCCGACGGCGGCATGCTGTTCATCGGCCCACAGGCCGAGCACCGCTTCGGTCGCCGGCACTTCATCGAGCTGACGGCATCCTTCACGGCACCACCCCAGTTCACCGTCCTGTCCGGGCGCAACGAGATCGGCCGGATGGATCCGTCGGTCCTCACCGAGGAGCGTCCCGGGCCTCGGCGACTGCTGCTGGCCGGCCGCAGCTGGCAGGTGACGTACATCGACTGGGGGCGCAAGCGGGTCTTCGTCGAGCCGGTGGACGGTGGCGGAGTAGCCAAGTGGTCGGGGGGCACACTCACCGGGCTGTCCTACGCGTTGACCCGCGCCATGCGGGAGATCCTTCTGGGCGCCGACCCGCCGGTCTCCCTCACACGGCGGGCCGAGTCCTGTCTTCAGGACTGGCGTGACGAGGAGGCGCCCCGGCTCGTCCACCCGGGCGGAACCCTCGTGGCTCGGCAGGGCGACGACGTCCGCTGGTGGACGTGGGCCGGGTACCGCGCCAATGCGACCCTGGGCGCAACGCTGGCCTCGATCGCCGACCCGGTCCAGCGCCCGACCGACGTCTCCCTGCGTCTGCGTGCGGATCTGACCCCGGAGAAGTGGCGTACGGCCCTTCAGTCCGCCCAGGCCGGGCCGGCACTCGTCCTGCCAGAAGTCGACCAGCGGGCCGTGCGCGGCCTCAAGTTCTCCGCTGCCCTCCCCTCTCGCCTGGCCGTAGCCACGCTGTCGGCGCGACTCGCCGACTTCGACGGTGCGCGCACCGTCCTGTCAGAGCCGGTGCGCTTCTCCACCGAATCCCCGGCCTGAAGCCTGTGGGAATGCCCCCACCCGACGCGCGTTTCGGGGAGAAGGAACCTCGGGAGTCCGCCTCGGCGTGGGGTGAATGCCCACATGCGTGCTCCGTCGGGTTCCTCCATACCTTCGTGAAGTCCCTGCAGCGGACGTCTCGACTCGGTGGCCCCGGAGGGCGCCCCGTTGCGGCGTGCCGACGTACCGGCGTTCAGCCGGTGAGACCGGCCCGCCGCAGAAGTTTCGGCCAGTCGTCGAACTTCGACATCTCATCGTCGATTCGTGCGAGCAGTACGTACTCCGAAGTGGCCACCTGCTCCAGGAAGAAGGCCTCCAACCCGTCCGCAAGCTGCTCCAGAGAATCTGCTTCGGCCCACTCACCCTGCCGTTCCGGGGTGGCGAGGACGCCGCCGTCCGCGCGGTCGAGGTAAACCGGCGTGTCGTTGATCATCCCGATGCAGTACAGCTTCTCCGGGGACAGCGGGAGCAGGCTGCCCACCACCGGTTGACAGAAGGACTGGTGGTTCTGCGCTTGCTCCAAACCGAACAGTTGCAGGGACGTACTGCAACTCACGCCGTCCAGTACCCGGCAGAAGTCCACGAACCCCCGCGGAACCCCGTCGGCCTCGGCAGTGATCGCGGTCCCCTCCTCGAGCGTCCCCCCGAAGAAGCAGAACAGGTCCGGACTCCCCACCAGGGCCAGCCGCAGGGCATCCACTGTTCTATGCAGCGGAGACACCGGGTTGGTGCTCGTCATCTGGCCATCACCTGATCCCGGACATCGGCCAGGACGGGCCGGGCTCGCCGGAATGTCCGCTCCTCCGTGCTCGGCCGACCACACGCGTGGGCGGGCCCGAGCTTGCGTCCCGGCCAAGGAGCCACCCCCGGACTATCATCACCTTGCGACCATAAGTTGTCGTCACACCGTCAGACTTCGGGCTCTTCCGGCTCGTAGACGCCGACGAAGCGGAACGGCTCACCTGCTTCGAGTACGAGACCGACCGCGGAGGCGTCGGTGGCTAGCAGGTCGTCCGCTCCCACTTTACCGGCCGTGCCACTTCGCGTGCCCGTCCGCTGACTCCACGTACGGAGATGTCACCGCCGCTGGGCCCGTTGAGATGCTCGACGTCAGCACGGATGATGTCGCAGGGCGCCTTCGGGCCCACGGTCACCGAGGCCTCCGGGGCACCGCGGGGAAGAGAGTGGGGGACGGACATGAAGCACCGTTTACAGCTGGTGCTGCAGGTGATGCTGGTGCTCGTCGCTTCCCTGCTGGGTATCGCGACCAACTACGCGACGAACGTAGATGACGCGCCGTGGCTCTTACGCGCCATCCAGCAGGCGTCCGTCCCGGCCATCGTCGTGCTGGTCGCGGCGATGGTGGTCGGTCAGATCGTCGTGTACCGGTTGGAGAATCCGGCACCCCCGCGGACGGAATGGTCACGCGACCGGGTTCCCTACCCTGGCCTCGACGCCTTCGACGAGGACGAAGCCGCGGTGTTCTTCGGCCGCGAGGCGCAGGCGGCTGAGGTGTGCCGTCGGCTGCACGTCTCCGCGGACCGCCCGGCGGACCGGTTTCTCGCCGTCGTCGGCTCCTCGGGCAGTGGTAAGTCGTCTCTGATACGAGCCGGTGTCCTGCCGCGCTTGCGCGGCCGTCGCTGGACGGTACTGCCGGCCTTCTCACCCGGGCCGAACCCGCTCGCCGCCCTCGCCGCGGCGGTCGCGGCCGCGTCAGAAGGCGACGAGCAGGTCGGCACGGTAATGCGCCGCATGCGTCAGGGCCCGGCGGCCGTCAGCGCCGAGCTGTCCCGGCTGCGACGCGGGCCCTTCCAGCGCAGGTTGCTGGTGATCGACCAGTTCGAGGAACTGCTCACCCTCGCAGGAGAACGAGAGCGCACGCAGTTCCTCGAGGCGCTGCATGTCTGCCTTGAGCGCGATTCCCAGCTGCGCGTACTGACGACACTGCGCATCGAGTTCCTCGGGCAGCTTGTCGCCACCCGGCACGCCGCCTTCCTGCAACATCCCGTGGTCATCGGCGCGCTGGGACGCGACCAGCTGGCCGAGGTCATCCAGCGTCCCGCGGCACTCGTCGACATGACCTTCGCCCCGCTCTGGTGCCCACGATGGTGGAGGACGTCGGCGACGACGATGCGCTTCCCCTTCTCGCGTACCTCCTCCAGGAGCTGTTCTTCGCCTGCGGCCCCGGCGGCACGGTCACCGAGGAGCTGTACCGCGAGCTCGGCGGTGTCGCCGGCGCCCTCGCCCGACAGGCCGATCAGACGGTCGCGGAGCTGTGCCGTCACGACGGCATCGACGACGTACTCCAGGTGCTCCTGAAGTGCGTCACCGTTCAGGGCCAGGAGGTGGCACGCAGACGCGTCGAGCTGTCGGAACTGACCGAGTTCGAGCACCGCATCGTCGACGCGTTCGTCGATGCCCGGCTTCTGGTGTCGGGCGTGCGCGGCGATGCGGTAGCCGGTGAGCAGCCGTATGCCCAGGTGACGCACGAGGCACTGTTCCGGCAGTGGGCCCCGCTGCGTCAGGAAGTCGAGGCGCGGGCCGAACAGCTCCATCGGCGGGCCGAGCTGGAGCGG
>KI547044.1:302090-304621 GCA_000497405.1 Streptomycetaceae bacterium MP113-05
GCAGGTGGTCGAGGCTCGGGCCGAACAGCTCCGTCGGCGGGCCGAGCTGGAGCGGTGGGCCGACGACTGGGAGAACGCCGGCCGCAGCGACGACTACCTGCTCACCGGCGAACGGCTGGCCCTGGCGCAGCGGTGGCTCACCGCCCTGCAGGAAGTGGAGCACTCATCGGAACGCGTACAGGCGCTCGTACGAGAGTCTCAACGGCGCGACACCGCCTTCCTGCACCGCCTCTCGGACAGCATCGGGCAGTACGTGCTCGGCAGCGCCCGGAGCGACCCGGAGCGGGCGATCCTGCTGTCGCTGGCCGCCCTGGGAGAGTTCCTGCCCACGCCTGCCGCCCGCCGGGGGTTGTTGACCGCGCTGACGTGCAGTCACCTACGCACCCGGCTGGACGGGCACTCCGACACCGTGCGCGACATCGCCTGGTCGCCGGACGGACGTCGCCTGGCCACGGCGTCCCGGGACGGCTCCGCCCGCATCTTCGACGCCACGACCGGACAGTGCCTCGCAGTCCTCCCCACGGACGGAACGATGATCGAGTCAGTCGCCTGGTGTCCCGACTCCGCCCGGGTTGCCACCTCCGGCCGTGACCGTGTCGTCCGGGTCTGGGACGCAGTCTCCGGCGTGCCCCTGCGGCTCCTGACCGGAGTGGAGGACAGAGCTTCGCCACGTCACGGGCAACCCGTCACCCGAACCGGTCACGATGAGATCCGCTCACTGAACCATCAAAACCGCAGATCAGCCGTCACCTTGACAGACCCCCAAACGCAAGATCAATTTAACATTGCGACATTCCTGACCCAGCGGGATATATCTCAAGTTCGGACACCGCTTTCTGAGTGCGTGTGCGTACGTCGAGTATTCCGCCAACTCCAAATCGTGTGGCTCACTAGGGCCAGCGCAACGGCGCCAGCAGTGAGGCGAATGAGACTCCAAGTCATTTCGACAATCGGAGCTTGACTATCCGCCTCTACGGAGATTCGCATGGAGGTTTCGTAAAAGGCCACGAATGGAACGACAAGGCGGAATCCCAAGCCGCGGATACCGGGTATCCGCGCGAGGTTACCCAAAAGCCCGACGGGAATCCCAAATATTAGAGCCGCTGTCCCCCACACGAGAATCTGTGAGGAAGTCCCTTCGGAAGCATCAGGTCGAATCCCAGTCGAAACGGTAGCGGGTTCGACCCCCTGCGGAATATGAGGATTCATATCCTTGAATATGTAGTATGTGACTACGCCCACAGTCAATCCCAAAGAAGACAGCAATGCTGACTCAACCTTGGATCGGCAGAAGTAGCCCATCAGAAATCCATAGCAGGCCCAAGACCACCCAGCTGAGAAAATAGCACCTATGGCGATATAGAAGGAGTTATCCAACTTCTCGGCACCGGGGCTCACTAGGCCAAGCAGCAGGCCCGTCCCGAGAGCCAAAGCCACCGGCGCAGCGCGAGTTCGCAGAAGATGCATTCTTCCCTTCCCCATTCCATGGTGAAAGCCAAGCTAACGTGGCGCACTCAGGGTCTGCACATCGCCTGCAGACCCTGAGTGCGGATGGATCCTAGCCCACGTGTAGGGGAGTCCTCACTTGATGCTGGAGTCGAGCCCTAAGAAGTTGAGTAATAGGCTTTGCAGGTATAAGCAAAACCGGCTGTAAGGTTGGCTTGGGAAACGTCGCCAGGTTCAGCGGTGTCTCTATCTGTACCGCCAGCCAGCTTCACCGTGGAGGCATGATCTTTCGAGTAGTGCAGGTAGTTCGAGTAGCAGTACTTCTGGGGTATGCCGTCCACTGTCGTGGTGTACCATCCATAACACCACGTGCCGCCGCTGGCAACGTCAACACAAGCTTCCGACATCAGGCGCGGGGACGAAGTATCCATCTTCATCGTCACCACACCCCATTCGGAGGGGTCATCCAGCTCTGCGGGCGGCTTGGTGCCGTCACCCCGCGTATGAGTGGCGACCTGAACCTTGTCGGAACCATTCTCATCAAAAGTCTCGGCCTGAGAGCCGACTGCGGCGGCCGGGGTGGTGAGGCCACCAACCGCGAGTGCCACGGCCGCAAGGCCAAGAGATATCGATCTACCGATTCTACTCAAGATATTTCCCTCCCTATTCCCCCACTGTGGGGCTTCATGTGGATCTTATGATTAGAGTGAGACACGGTCAACAGAGAGTTTCGGCCACAGCGACCTGCACGGGCGGGGGTAGGGGCGAATCGCAGTTTCCTGCAGATCGTCCTCGCAACAGCGTCGGCTTCCTTCGCAGTCGCCGCGCCATCGGTGACCCGGCCGGCTGCCCTCACGCCGGGGGCCGCCGACGTCGTCGAGCGCCTGGCCGGAGTCTGGTCCGGACACTCCTGGCGCCGCGGCGTCGCCACCGCCGCCCGCGCCACCGACGACCGGGTCTGTCCAGTAGCGGTACAGACCCCTACCTCGGGCGAAGACCGACGTCGGGTCGGCACTGACCCAGCCGGCACGATCGAAGGGCTTGACCACGTCGGTGCCGCAGGCAGGGCGGTTTCATAGTCTTGT
>KI547044.1:304631-310285 GCA_000497405.1 Streptomycetaceae bacterium MP113-05
GCGGGTCTGGGACGCGGTCTCCGGAGCGCCCCTGCGGCTGCTGACCGGAGCGGAGGACGTCGGCCGGCAGGTGGCCTGGTCTCCCGACGGCCGGTCCATCGCAGCGACCGCGCGGGACCGTTGCGTGCGGATCTGGGAAGCGGAGTCGGGCCGTCTCGTCCACACGTTGCGCGGTCACCGTGACGACGTGTGGGGTGTGGCGTGGTCGCCCGACGGTGCACGCTGGCGTCGGCCTCGCACGACCAGACGGCGCTCGTGTGGGACGCGGCGACGGGAGCCGTGCTCACCAGGCTCTCGGGGCACTCGGACTTCGTCGAGGGCATTGCCTGGTCGCCGGACGGCGCGTCGCTGGCCACCGGCTCCGGGGACCACACGGTGCGCGTCTGGGACGCACGCGACGGGCGACTGCGGCTCCTGGTACGCGGGCACGGGGACTACGTCTGGAACGTGGCATGGTCTCCCGACGGCCTGATGCTGGCCTCGGCGCCCTCGGACGGGACCGTCCGCATCGTCAGCACACTGGACGCAGAGGTCCTGGCGGTACTCCGCGGGCACACCGACACGGTGTGGGGCGTGGCGTGGTCACCTGCAGGCGACCGGCTGGCCTCGAGCTCGACCGACCACGCCGCGAGGGTGTGGGATCTGC
The DNA here is from genome assembly GCA_000497405.1 of Streptomycetaceae bacterium MP113-05. Taxonomy (GTDB): domain Bacteria; phylum Actinomycetota; class Actinomycetes; order Streptomycetales; family Streptomycetaceae; genus Streptomyces. The sequence continues at coordinate 305,278 of KI547044.1, forward strand.
GACCGGGTGGCGCTGAAAGCGTGCGACTGAACACGGCGGGCGGGCAGCTGAACCAGGCTGCCTGGGCGCACGGCGACGACCGGGTCGCCACCGCCGACGACGACGGCTCGGTGCGCATCCTCGACGCGCGGACCGGAGCACCCACCAGCCCGGAACTTGTGCTGAACGACCGAGTGTGGAGCGTCGCATGGTCGCCGCGTGGCGACCGGCTGGCCCTGAGCACCAACGACGGCCGGTTCCGCGTCCTGACCCCGGCCGCGGACACCGTGTTCGAGCACTGCGGTGAGGTCGTCGAGTCCTGCGACTGGGCGCCCGAAGGAAACCGGATCGCCGCCGCAGGCCACGACGGCAGCGTGCGCGTGTGGTCCGCGGAGGACGGTGCGGAACTCACCGTGCTGAACGGGCACCAGGACTGGGTGGGTCGGGTGCGGTGGTCGCCGAGCGGCCGGATGCTGGCGAGCGCGTCGGACGACCGTACGTGCCGACTGTGGGATGTGACGGAGAGCCGGCAACTCACCGTCCTGCGCGGCCACGAGAACTATGTGGACGACGTCACCTGGTCTCCGGACGAGCGGCGCGTGGCCACCGCGTCCGGCGACTGGACGGCAGCGGTCTGGGACGCGAACACGGGCCGCCGCGTCGACGTGCTGCGGGGCCACGAAGGGCGGGTACGCCATCGACTGGTCGCCGGATGGGCGGCACATAGCGACCGGCTCGGACGACGGCACGGTCCGGCTCTGGTCGGCCCTCAGCTTCGAGGGGACGGCCGTCGTCGGCGTCCACGGAGACAAGGTGACGTCAGTGGCCTGTCCTCGGACGGCCGCCGGCTGCTCAGCGCCTCCCACGACGGAACGGCCCGCATCTGGCAGGCAGAACCCGACTTCGACCGGCTGGAGGCGCACGCCAGGGGACGCGTCTTCCGCACGCTCACCGAGGAGGAACGGGCCCGGCACCTGCTTCCCACCGCGCGCGGGTAGTCAGTACCGCTCCTCCACCGTGCGGTCGTCCGTGGCGACGAGGTAGTCGTCCGGATCGAGGTTCATCGCTTCGCGCGCAGGCGACGCCCAGTACATCGCGTTCCGCTCCGCGAACGTCTCCGGACCGTCGTAGGAGATCAGCCAGACGAAGTGGTTGCGCTCCCGGTCGACCCAGGCGCCGCCGACGGTGAAGCCCAACTCCAGGCGCAACGGGACGATCTCCTCGCGCCAGCGCTCCCCCCACTCGTCGAGCAGGCCCTCCTTCACCGTGTAGGTGCGAAGTTGCGTGGTTTTGGGCATAGGCGACTTCCTCCTGCGGGGTGCCTCACCTGTCGGCACCGAGCGTAGACCCGACACCGCGCGGAAGGTCCTGTCACTTGGCGGGTGGACTCGAGCGCTGCCTCCTCTTCGTCGCCTGCACCCGCACCCGCACCCGCGACGGTCTCTACGTCTCCTGCGGAAGGTCGGCCCACTTCCGTTTCTGGCTCTACGATTCCTTCGGCTTCGCCTTACGCGGCCGGGTGGTCTTTGTGGCCTTGCGACTCCGTCGGGGTGGTGGGGGTGCAGGGTCCTGCAGCTCGCGGGGCTACCACCTGGTCGGTGCCGCTGGGTCCCCTCTGCCTGGTCCACGAACAGTCCGGTGCGGCGGGCGGAGGCACCGCCCGGTTGGAGGAATGGGCAGTCTCGTGGCAGACCTGTGCGATGCGTGGTGTTGCGAGGCGCCCGAAGACCCCGGCAGCAGCATGGCTGCCTACACTCAGAATTCGGGGTTGAGTATGTCGTCCGTTGTTTGAGCAGAGGTGTTCTGGTCGTTGCGAACGTCGTGTTCCAGGTTGTTCACTTCGCCGCTGTCGGGATCGATGCCCCGGCGTTCGGCCCAGTTGGAGAGGTGGTGGTTCATCTGAGTGTCGGGGTCGACAACCCAGTCGGAGATCTGTCGGTCAGTGGCCTGCTCCTGTTCGGGGTCGTCCTCGTCCTGCGCATCGCGAAGCGCGTCATGATGGATGGCGTCGAGTGTGCCCAGTGCACACGCTGCCACGCGAGCCTTGATCTTCACGTCGTCCACCCCTGCACCGGGTGGCGCGGCGTTCAGAAGGGCGATGCCGGCCTCGACGTGGGCGGTGTGCAGCGTGGAGAACGCTTGGGTGCTCTCGGATGCTGCGCGCATGGCGCGTACGAGAACGGTCGAGGAGACGGACAGGTGGGCTTGCGGGCCTTGACCGTCCTGTCCTTCCTCGTCTCCTGCCGAGACGGTGACGGGGCGGATGATGATGGCGCGTGTGTCGGCTGGGTATTCAGCGAGAGTCTTCGCCAGGGGTACCCGCAGTTCTGGGTCGATTCTCAGGACGGCCTTCGGTCCTTCCGGCATGGCGTGATCGACGGCTGTCAATACCGAGGTGAGGGCGCGGACTTGTCCCGGGGTGTGGCGGTCGGTCCTGCCGCTGGTGGCCGTCTTGCGTAGACGTGCGGCGAGGGCGGCGCAGTCGAGGTTCTCACCGTCTGCAGGGGCCAGTGCGCGTCGGACGTTGCGGTCGTCGAGCAGCCGGGTGCAGTCCGGCAAACTGTCGCGGTGCTGGTACCACCACCAGCCGCCGCCGACGGCGCAGGCGGCCAGGACCACCAGGCTGATGAACAGTGCGGTCGTGCGCCGGGGGCGGGCTGTGCGGGCGCTCTCGGGTGCGGTGGGTTCGCGGGTGTGAGTCACGTCCGAGGATCACCTTTGCGTTGTCGCGTTCGGTGTTGCGGTCGCCGCGGAGATCGTGCTCCAGCCTGTTCGGGGTTCCGGGTGCCGATGAACGTCTGAGATGCCAACTTCGCCCTATTCCACGTACACCACTAGCGCGCTGCTCCAGGGCGCCCCAGACGCCGAGTCGGTGTGCAGGGCGAGTCACGACGTTACCCACCCTCGTTTCTCTGGTACTCCGTCGGGGCGTGCCACGAGTGGAAGGGTCCTGACTTCGATTCAGCGCTCCCGGGACGGAATCGCGACCCGCGGCCGGAGGCGAACGGTGCAGCCGTTCGTGTTCGTCTCCTGTCGACGGCGTCGTTCAGTGCGTCCACGGCGAAGCGGGTTTCGGCCAGTCGGCCATGGAGTGGGCGGCGATAGAAAGTTGTGGGCTGCGGCTCGTAGTACATCGGCAGAGACAAGCCTCCTCAACCACCATTCCGCACCGATCATCACACTGGGCGACAAGTGGTCGTCACATTGTGACTATCGGGTGTACGCTGCCGCCTGAACGGGTTGCCTCGCACCGAACGTGAGGCGGCCCCCGGAGGTGCTGTCACACCACCCGGAGGCCTACACCCCGAGGACTTAGATGGAGTCCACGAAATGCTCCGGCATGCTATCGCGCCTGCGCGTGCGTTCGCGCAGATCCCGAACGCCATCCTCCGCCATCCACGCCTGTCGTCAGACGCGAAAACCCTCCTGAACTGGCAGCTGTCCCTCCCACCCGGAGACCGGCAGTGCCTCAGCGACACCGCCCGCCGCGCCGGAATCGGCAAGTGCGCCTTCCAGAACGCCAAGCGCCAACTCCGCGACGAGGGCTACCTGCACGAGTGGCGGAAGCAGGCCGGCGGCGGCCGCTTCGTCACCGTCCAGCTCGTCTCCAACGCACCGCTCAGCACGAAGGAAGCGCTCGCCGTACGCGACGGCCTCCGCCCGACTCCCGGTGGGGCCCGGCTCAGCAGGGATGCCGGCGAGGGACGACCGAGTGCCCGGAATCCGGCCGCCGGTGAACCGACAGGTCCGCCCGTCGGCCGTCCACCAGAAAAGAACACCGGAGAAAACACCACCCAACCAACCGGGCCCGCCCGCGAGCCGGCCGACGAGCCGCCGCAGGCGCCCACGCCCGAGCCGCCGACCGGCGGGCAAGGACCGGAGGAAAGCGCGCAGGTGAGCTCGGCCGGCCTCGCAGCCGCCGAGACGCTGCTGCTGTCCCTGGGCAGACTCGACCCACAGCTCTCGCTGCCCGTGGGGACGGCCCGCAACTGGGCGCCGTTGGCAGCGAAGTGGCTGGACAGCGGCCTGTCGGCGCTCCGCATCCGGCATGCGCTCACCGAGGGACTGGAAACCGCCCGCAAACCACTCGGTGCTCTCCGCTGGCGCCTCGAACACGCGCTGCCTGAGGCACCTCCCACTCCGGTGCCCGTGCCGGAGACCACCTCCGCGAAGCCGGAGCCCCGGACCAGCCGCATGCGCGAGTGCCGTACCCGCCACACCCAGCCGCGCCTGTTCACGCCCCCGCCGGGCGGTGACGAAGGGCTGTGCCCCGACTGCCGAGTGCTCGGCCGCCGGCGGGCCGAACCGCTGCCGCCTCCGACAAGCACCGGATACGCCGCGTTCCGCACCGCCCGTCAGGCCAGGCACTCCTCCACGGCGGCGGACCGGCCGACTCCGTGACGACCCTCGCCGATCCGGTGTCGCAGCACGGTTCGGCACCGGCACCGGGATCTGCGCGAAGTTGCGTGGACCATGCGCACATATGCTTGAATTGCGCACGCACCGATCAGATCACGCCAAGGGGTCCCCCCTGCCGAGGAGGTCTCGTGACACATCTGGAAGCGGAGACGGCAAGCCAGCCCGCGTGCTGGGCCCGGGCCGCCGCCCTCGCCTCGGCCCGGCCGGACGCGCTGCCCGCCGACGGCGAGCGGGTCGCCGTCGTGGGCTGCGGGACCTCGCTGTTCATGGCCCAGGCGTACGCCGCCCTGCGCGAGGGGGCCGGAAAGGGCGAGACGGACGCCTTCGCGGCGTCCGAGTTCCCGTCCGGACGCCGCTACGACCGGGTGCTCGCCCTCACCCGGTCCGGCACCACCACCGAGGTGCTGGAACTCCTCGCCGCCCTGCGCGGCACGGTGCGCACCGCCGCCGTCACCGCCGACCCGCACACACCGGTGGTGTCCGTCGTCGACGAGTCGGCGGTGCTGGACTTCGCCGACGAACGGTCCGTGGTACAGACCCGTTTCGCCACCAGCGCGCTCACCTTCCTGCGCGCCGGGCTCGGTCTGCACGACGCGGCGGGGGGGGGGGG
>KI547044.1:310295-310895 GCA_000497405.1 Streptomycetaceae bacterium MP113-05
GCGCGCTGGAGGAGCCGCTTCCCGAAGGCCTCGGCGCCGCCGCTCAGTTCACCTTTCTGGGCCGGGGCTGGACGGTCGGTCTGGCTCACGAGGCGGCGCTGAAGATGCGTGAGGCCACGCGTGCGTGGACCGAGTCCTACCCCGCGATGGAGTACCGGCACGGTCCGATCAGCATCGCCGCGCCCTCCACCGTCACCTGGATGTTCGGGTCCGCACCGGCCGGGCTCGGCGAGCAGGTCGCGGCCACCGGCGCTCGCTGGGTCGTCAGCGCGCTGGACCCGCTGGCGGACCTGGTGTCCGTACACCGGCTGGCCGCCGCCGTGGCGGCGGAGCGCGGGCTGGACCCGGACCGGCCGCGCCACCTCACCCGATCCGTGATCCTCGGCGAGGGCTGAGATCCCATGCCCCTCGTCCCCACCGGCGAGCTGGTCGCCGAGGCCGCGGCACGCGGCGCGGCCGTCGCCGCGTTCAACGTGATCACTCTCGAACACGTCGAGGCGGTGGTCGCGGGCGCGGAGCGGGCCGGCCGCCCGGTGATCGTGCAGATCAGCGAGAACGCCGTGCGGTTCCACGGCGGCCGGCCGGGCCCACTGGCGGGCG
>KI547044.1:310905-315745 GCA_000497405.1 Streptomycetaceae bacterium MP113-05
GTATCGGCGCGGCTGAGCACGGCACCCCTCGCTCTGCACCTCGACCACGTCACGAGCCGCGAATTGCTGGAGCAGGCGCCGAGCTGCGGATTCGGCTCCGTGATGTTCGACGCCTCGCACCTGCCGTACGAGCAGAACGTCGCCGCCACCCGGGAGGCGGCCGACTGGGCGCACGCACACGGTCTGTGGCTGGAGGCCGAACTCGGGGAGGTGGGCGGCAAGGACGGCGGCGGCCCGCTCGGCCCCCACGCCCCGGGCTCGCGTACGGACCCCGGCCAGGCGCGCCGGTTCACGGCCGCCACCGGCGTCGACGCGCTCGCCGTCGCCGTCGGCAGCTCGCACGCCATGACCTCGCGCGACGCCCGGCTCGACCACGGACTGCTGGCCGGACTGCACGAGGCGCTGGACGTCCCGCTCGTGCTGCACGGCTCGTCCGGCCTGTCCGACGACGAGCTGGGACGTGCCGTCGCCGGCGGCATCGCCAAGGTCAACATCGGTACGGCGCTGAACGTCGCGCTGACCGGCGCCGTGCGGGCCGGGCTGGCCGCGGACCCGACCCGCGTCGATCCGCGCTCGTACCTGCGCGAAGGCCGTGAGGCCATGACCGGAACGGTGCTGCGGATGCTGGACGCGGTGACGGTACCGGGTGACGCGGGCTGAGCGAAGTGTCACGGAACGCGCATCGACGTGCACGATATGCTCGGCGCCCCGAGCAGGCGAATGAGGAGACCGGTGGCGACGCACGAGCGATGGACCCGGCTGTTGGAGATCCTGGGTGAGGAGGGCCGGATCGACGTCGCCCAGGCGTCCGACCGGCTGGGCGTCTCCGCCGCCACCGTCCGCCGTGACATGAACGAGCTCGCCGGCCAGCAGCTCCTCACCCGCACGCGCGGCGGCGCGGTTCTCAGCGCCGTCGCCTACGACCTGCCGCTGCGCTACAAGACCGCGCGGCGGGCGGACGAGAAGCACCGCATCGCGCGCGCGGCTGCCGGCCTGGTCGCGCCCGGCAGCGTCGTCGGCCTGAACGGCGGCACCACCACCTCCGAGGTCGCCCGCGAACTGGCCACCCGCGCGGACCTGGTGAGCGACGCACCCACGCCTTCCCTCACCCTCGTCACCAACGCCGTCAACATCGCCCACGAACTCGCGGTACGCCCGCACGTGAAGACCGTGGTGACCGGCGGCGTGACCCGCCCGAACTCCTACGAACTCACCGGCCCGCTCGCCACCGCCGGACTGCAGGGACTGGCGCTGGACCGCGCGATCCTCGGTGTGGACGCCGTGCACCCGCAGTTCGGCGCGGCCACCCACGACGAGGGCGAGGCGGGCGCGAACCGGGCACTGGCCGAACGCGCCGACTCGGTCGTCGTGGTCGCCGATTCCACCAAGCTCGGACGGCGGGCCTTCGCCCGGGTGTGCCCGGCAGAGGCCGTGTCGGTGCTGATCACCGACACCGACGCGTCCGACGAGATGGTCGAACGGTTCACCGCCGTCGGCATCGACGTCCGCCGCGTCTAGCCGGACCCCGGCAGAGCAGGGTCAGCGGGAAGCGGTCAACGGGAGGGGCGTGGCAGCGGCTCGCCGTACCAGCGCTCGACCAGGCGGGCCGCGATGGAGATGCCGGACGGCGGCAGCACCTCGCCGGCCTCGAAGGCTGCGCGCAAGTCGTCCCGGGAGAACCAGCGGGCCTCCTCGATCTCGTCGCCGTCCACCAGGATGCGGGACGAGACGGCACGTGCGGTGAAGCCCAGCATCAGGCTGGAGGGGAACGGCCACGGCTGGCTGCCCACGTACGCGACACCCTCGACGGGCACCTCGACGCCGGCCTCCTCGGCGACCTCGCGGACCACCGCGTGCTCGATCGACTCCCCCGGCTCCACGAAGCCGGCCAACGTGGAGAAACGCCCCTCCGGCCAGTGCACCTGGCGGCCCAGCAGGGCCCGGTCCTGAGCGTCGGTGACGAGCATGATCACGGCCGGGTCGGTGCGCGGGTAGTGCTCCGCGCCGCACGCCGGGCAACGGCGCACGTGTCCGGCGGCAGCGATGACCGTACGTGCGCCGCAGCGGGAGCAGAAGCGGTGCAGGCGCTGCCAGTTCTCCAGTGCGACGGCGTGCACCATCAGCTCGGCGTCCCGTTCCGGCAGCAGCACCCCCGCTTCGCGCAGCCCGGCCGGGCGCGCTATGGCGTCCATGCGGCCCGGTAGAGCGTCCTTCTGCAGGGCGAAGTAGGCGACACCGCCGGAGTCGACGCCGAGGAAGTAGCGGTGCGACTCGGTGGCGGGCGCGTCGAACGACGGCATGGTGACCAGCTCGGTACGGCCGTCCTCGGTGTCCTCGATCAGCGCCTGCCCGCCGGACACCACGAAGACGCGCGTCGTCGGGTGGCTCCACGCCGCGGCCAGCCAAGCCTCGTCCAGGCGGCGGTGCGCGGCGCGGTCGATGCCGCCGGTGGCCGTGAGCGTGATGGGGCGGGTGGCTTCGGAGCTGTCGGTGGCGCCCGGTGTATCGATGGTCACGGCGGCTTACCGGTTCCCCTCGTCGTCGGCGTGCGTGGTTCTGTGTGCGGTACGGCGGTGCGGTGCCTGCGTGGGCGGCGGTGTCACCTGGTGTCCGTCCAGTTCAGCGCCAGGTCCTCCCACAGGTAGGCGGCCGTCTCGACGCCCTTGGTCAACAGGTCCAGCTCGACCTTCTCGTTCGGCGCGTGCCAGCCGTCGGAGGGAACGGAGATGCCGAGGAACAGCACCGGGGCGCCCAGCACGTCCTGCAGATCGGCGGCCGGGCCGGACCCGCCCTCACGGGTGAAGCGGACGGTCCGGCCGAAGGCCCGGCTCATCGCCCGTGCGGTGGACTGCAGGGCGGGGTGGTCGAGCGGGGTGAGGCAGGGGCGGGTCGCGCCCCAGAAGGTGATCTCGTGCCGGATGCCGGCGGGCAGCGACCGTGCCACCCACTCCCGCACGGCCCGCTGGATCTTCTCCGGCTCCTGGCCCGCCACCATTCGGAAGGAGAGTTTGAGCTGCGCGGACGCGGGGACGACCGTCTTGCCGCCCGGGCCCTGGTAGCCGCCGCCGATGCCGTTGACCTCGGCCGTCGGGCGGGCCCAGATGCGCTCCAGCGTGGTGTGACCCGCTTCGCCCGCCGCTGCGTACGAGTGGGCGGTGCGCAGCCACGCCGCCTCGTCGAACGGCAGCTGGGCGAAGAGTTCCCGCTCACGGTCGGTCAGCTCGATCACGCCGTCGTAGAAGCCCGGTACGGCGACCCGCCGGTCGGCGTCGTGCAGCCCTGCGGCGAGCCGCGCCGCCTCGGTCGCCGGGTTGGGAACCGCGCCGCCGAAGGAGCCGGAGTGGATGTCCTGGTCCGGTCCGTGAAGGTCGATCTGGCAGTCGGTGAGCCCGCGCATCCCGGTGCACACCGTGGGCGTCTCGGCCGCCCACATGCCGGTGTCAGAGACGATCACCGCGTCGCAGGCGAGCCGGTCCGCGTGCGTGCGCACCAGGTCGGGGAAGTGCGGGGAACCGGACTCCTCCTCACCCTCGATCAGCAGTTTGAGGTTCACAGCCGGGGCGGTCCGGCCGGTGGCGGCGAGGTGTGCCCGGACGCCGAGGGTGTGGAAGAACACCTGCCCCTTGTCGTCGGCCGCGCCGCGCGCGTACAGCCGGCCGTCCTGCCGCACCGGCTCGAAGGGCTCGGTGTGCCAACCGTCGGCGCGCGCGGCGGGCTGCACGTCGTGGTGGCCGTAGACCAGCACGGTGGGGGCGTCCGGGTCGCCCGAGGGCCAGTCGGCGAAGACCGCGGGATGCCCCGGGGTGTCCCAGATCTCGACCGTCCCGAACCCGGTGTCGCGCAGCGCGCCGGCCAGCCAGTCGGCGCTGCGCCGCACGTCGGCTGCGTGGGCCGGGTCGGCAGAGACCGACGGGATGCGCAGCCACTCCTCGAGGGCGGCGAGGAAGTTCTCACGGTGGGCGTCGACGTATTCACGGACCGCGCTGTCCGGGGTGTTGCTCATACCCCGACCCTATCCGGCCCGTTCCCGGCCCCGGGCGGGAAGCCCGCCTCCGGCCCGGGCGCCGGGAGGACACGCGACCGAAGACCGTGTGTGCAGCGGGCGCGATGCGCTCCCCCGCAGAACGGGTCGGAGCGGGGCACCTCCCACGCCGAAGGCGTAGCGGGAGGAGCCGGGGAGGAGCCTCACGGCAGCAGCAGCCGTTCGAGCGCGGCGCGGTCGGGGAGGTCCGGGGGGCGGACCAGACGGCCGGTCCGCACGTAGAGGAACGTCGCGGTCACCGCCTCCGGCGGGACCCCGCGCTGCTCCGCCCAGGCCACGCGGTAGACCGCGAGCTGCAGCGGGTCCGCGTCCTGCCGGCGCCCCGTCTTCCAGTCCACGATCTCGTACGCCGGGCCGCCGTCCGGACCCGCTCCGTCGTCGCGGTAGACGGCGTCGATCCGGCCGCGGATCGTCCGCCCGGCGAGCGCGAGCTGGAACGGCGCCTCGACGCGGAACGGCGTGCGGTGCGCATAGTCGGTGCGGGTGAACGCCTCCTTCAGCGCGGCCAGGTCCCGCTCGTCCTCGATCCCCACCGGTTCGTCGGCGCCGGGCAGCTCGTCCGGGCCCAGCATCGGCAGTGTCAGCTCCTCGAACCGGGACTCCACCCACGCGTGGAAGCGGGTTCCGCGCCGGGCGGCGGCGCGCTGTGGCGGGCGCGGCATCGGGCGGGCCAGCTCGCGGGCGAGGGCGTCGGGGTCGTCTGCCAGCCGCATCAGCTGCGAGGCCGACAGCGACGCGGGCAGCGGCACGTCGCGCACGGTGGCGCGCGCCCGTCGCAGCTCGCCCTCGAGTGCGTCG
>KI547044.1:315755-319465 GCA_000497405.1 Streptomycetaceae bacterium MP113-05
CGCACGCCCCTCGCCCTCCGGAGGGCCGCCGCTCCGGCCACCGCCGTCGTCCAGGTGTGCCCACACCCGCCTCGCCGCGTCCCGGCGCCTCGCCGTCGCCGTCGGATCCAGCGGAAGCGGCCACGCCTGCTCCTCATCGCTCCGGGTGAGAGCCGGGTTCCCGGTGTCCTTCCCGGGCTCGTCGGCCCATGCCTCCACCTCGCCGTGGGCCGGGTCGGCCTCGCAGTGTGCGCGCAGCGCGTCGAGGAAGGCGGACGGCCCGCGGGGCCGCTTCTGGCTCGGCCCCCACCAGTGGCCGGAGCCGAGGAGCACCGAGCGGGGCCGGGTGAAGGTGACGTAGCCCAGCCGCAGTTCCTCGGTGGCCTGGTGCTCACGCTGCTGCACGTCGTACGCCTTGAGCGCTTTGGCGTTCCACGTCTCGATCCGGGGCAGCGTGTCCGCGTCGCCGCGCAGGTCGTGCGGCAGGACGCCGGGCCGGGTCAGCCACGACTCGCGCGGCTGCCTGCTGGGGAAGTGCTTCTCGACCAGGCCCGGTACGGCCACCACGTCCCACTCCAGGCCCTTGGACTTGTGCGCGGTGAGCACCTTCACCGTGTCCTCGCCGCCGGGAAGCGAACTGTCCAGACCTTTCTCGTACCGGGTCGCCGTGCGGAGGAAGCCGAGAAAGGCGAGCAGAGTGGTCTCGCCGTCCAACGAGGCGAAGCCGGCGGCGATGTCGAGGAACGCGCCGAGGGTCTCGCGGCGGCGCGCGGCGAGGGCGTGCGGGGAGGCGGAGAGCTCGACCTCCAGACCGGTGACGGCCAGCACCCGGTGCAGCACGTCCATCAAGGGATCGCCGAGCGAGCGGCGCAGGTCGCGGATCTCGGCGGCGATCCGGGCGAAGCGGACACGAGCCGCCGTGGAGAACGGCAACTCGTCGTCCGGTCCGCTCTCGATGAAGGTGTCCAGCGCGTCCGCGAGGGAGGTCACCTCGGCGGGATCGACGCCCTCCACGGCGGCGGCGAGGCGCCGGTCCGGGTCGTCGCCGGGCGCGTCGTCCCGCCGGACCAGCAGCCGGGCCCGGCGCCCGAGAAGTGCCAGATCACGCGGGCCGATGCGCCAGCGGGGGCCGGTGAGCAGCCGCACCAGCGGAGCGTTGGCCGTGGGGTCCTGGAGCACCTCACACACGGCGATCAGGTCGGCGATCTCCGGGAGGTGGACCAGACCGGACAGGCCGACGACCTCGACCGGCACGTCCCGTTCGACCAGCGCGCCCTGGATCGCGGCGAAGTCGCCGCCGGTCCGGCACAGTACGGCGATCTCCCGGGGCGGGACACCGGTGCGGACCAGGTGGGCGAGGGAGTCGGCGAGCCAGTCCAGTTCCTCGGCATGGGTGGCGTGCAGCGCGCACCGGACCACGCCGTCGTGCTCGGCACCGGGGGCGGGACGCAGCGCCTCCACCCCCTCGTGCCGGTCCCTGAGCGGAGCGGCCAGCACGTTGGCGAGGCGGAGCAGACGGCCGCCGCTGCGCCGGTTCTCGCTGAGCGAGTAGCGCGGGGCGGGAGTGCCGTCCCGGTGCGGGAAGTGCCGGGGGAAGTCGTCGAGGTTGGCGACGGACGCCCCCCGCCAGCCGTAGATGGCCTGGCAGGGGTCGCCGACGGCGGTCACGGGGTGGCCGGCGCCTTCTCCGCCGGTCTCCTCCCGGCCGGATCCCGCACCGAACAGGCCGGCGAGCAGGATGCGCTGGGCGACCGAGGTGTCCTGGTACTCGTCGAGGAGGACGACCCGGCACTCGTCGCGCAGGATGCGGCCCACCTCGGGGACGTCGCGGGCGAGGGTCGCGGAGAGGGCGATCTGGTCGCCGAAGTCCAGCAGGTCCCGGTCGCGTTTGCGGGAGCGGTACTCCTCGACCAGACCGAGGAGTTCGGTGCGGGCGACGGCGGTGTCGGGAATGCGGCGCAGGTCGTTGTTGGTGAGCGGGGTGCCGGCGAGGTCGGCGCGCAGCCGGGTGTCGTACGCGCGCAGCCGGGCGGGCGGCACGAGGTGCTCGGACAACTCGCCGTCGAGGGAGAGCAGGTCCTGCACGTGGGTGCTGAGGCTGTTGCGCAGTCCCTCGAACGGGCCGCTCGCGGCGGCGAGTACGCGGGCGGCCAGTTGGAAGCGGGTCGCGTCGGCCAGGAGGCGGGAGCCGGGCTCGATGCCGAGCCGGAGGCCGTGCTCCTTGAGCAGGCGACCGGCGAAGGCGTGGTAGGTGAGGATCTGCGGCTCCCCCGGCGGATCCTCCTCCCCGCCCGGCGGCGCCGGGCCGGGGTCGGTGACTCCGGCCCGTACGAGCGCGGCGCGGACCCGCTCGGCGAGCTCGCCGGCCGCCTTGTTGGTGAAGGTGAGACCGAGCACCTCTTCCGGGGCGACCTGGCCGGTGCCCACCAGCCACACCACGCGTGCGGCCATCACGGTCGTCTTGCCCGAACCGGCGCCGGCGACGATGACCTGGGGCACGGGCGGCGCGGTGATACAGCGCAACTGCTCGGGGGTGAAGGGGATGCCCAGCAACGCCTTGAGCTGTTCGGGGTCGGTGAGCGGAGGTGGTGCGGACACGTTGCCAGACGGTATCCCCCGGGTCTGACACCGCGCCGCGGGAGGGGCTCCCTCCCCGGCCCCGTGCAGCGCTGCGTGCTGCGTGCTGCGTGCTGCGTGGCTGCGTGGCTGCGTGCTGGTGACCACCGTGCCGGGCAGTCCGGCGCTCGAGCCGGGAAGAGGGGCCGGGCGGTCACTCCACCACGTGGCGGCCCTCCGGCTGAGCCGAACACGCGCTGCGAAACGCGCAGTTGCCACAGTGCGCGCCTGTCGAGGGGGCGAACCTCTCGTCGAGTACGCGTCCCGCGGCCTCGGCCAGGAGTTCGCCGGCCCAGTCCCCGTCCGGCGGATCCTGCCGCTGCACGGCGGGCATCTCGTCGCCGCCCTCGCGGCGCGTCGCGCCGAGCCGCAGGTGGACCAGCTCCGCACCGCCCGGTTCCGCGGCACCGGACTCGGCCCCGTCGGCTCCCAGCAGCCCGTCGGCAGCGCCCTCACGCACCGCGAGCTGGTAGACGGCGAGCTGCGGATGCCGTTCGACGTCCGCCCCGCTCGGCTTGGCCCGGCCGGTCTTGAAGTCCACGACGTACGCGCGCCCCTGCGCGTCCCGTTCGACGCGGTCCATGCTGCCGCGGATGCGGATCGCGTACTCCCCGGCTTCGAGTGTGACGTCGAAACCGTGCTCGCTGCCGACGGCCTCCCGGCCTTCACCGCGGGCCGTCACGTGCCAGCGGAGGAACCGTTCCAGCGCGGCCCGCGCGCTGTCCTTCTCCTGCCGGGACTTCCACGGCGCGTCGAAGGCGAGGCCCTCCCAGACGCCCTCCAGCCGCTCCATCAGCGCGGCCAGATCGGCAGGGGTACCGCCGGAGGCGACCTCGTCGGCGAGGACGTGCACCACGTTGCCGAAGCCCTGCGCCGTACTCGCCGGAGCGTCCGCCTTCACCTCACGGCCCAGGAACCACTGCAGGGAACACGTACGCGCAAGCTGGTCGAGCGCACTGCCGGACAGCACGACCGGACGGTCGCGGTCGCGCAGTGGTACCTCGGCACGCGTCGGCTCGTACAGGCCCCACCAGCGATGTGGGTCCGCGGCCGGTACGAGGGGGTACCCCTCGTCGTCGCGCAGTGCGGCGAGCCGCGCGAGCCGCGCCGCGGGG
>KI547044.1:319695-320363 GCA_000497405.1 Streptomycetaceae bacterium MP113-05
CGCAGCGCGGGCGACGCCTCCGGATCGACGGTGGTGGCGCGCAACTCGGCGACCAGCGCGGACACGGACAGCGGGCGACGCGGGCGGGCGGCCACGGACCGCGTCTCCACACCGAGTTCGGTGAGGAAACGGGACGGCTGGTCGCCGTCCTCGGCCTGCGCCCGCACGGCGGTGACGACGAGACGCTCGCGAGCCCGGGTCGCGGCGACGTAGAACAGCCGCCGCTCCTCGGCCAGCAGCGCACCGGGAGGGAGCGGTTCGGCGAGTCCGTCCCGCCCGATCCGGTCCGCCTCCAGCAGCGAGCCGCGCCGTCGCAGGTCCGGCCACAGCCCTTCCTGGACGCCCGCCACGACGACCGTGTGCCACTCCAGCCCCTTGGCCCGGTGCGCGGTCATCAGCCGTACGGCGTCCGGGCGTACGGTCCGCGTGGTGAGGGTGTCGGCGGCGATGTCCTGGGCGTCGACCTCCTCCAGGAAATTGAGGGCGCCACGGCCGCCGGTGCGCTCCTCGGCGCGTGCGGCGGCGGCAAACAGGGCGCACACGGCGTCGAGGTCGCGGTCCGCGTTGCGTCCGGCCGCACCGCCCCGGAGGGCCGCGCGTTCCAGGCGCCCGGGCCAGGGCGTGCCGTCCCACAGCACCCACAGCGCCTCCTCGGCGGTGCCGCCGCC
>KI547044.1:320373-322031 GCA_000497405.1 Streptomycetaceae bacterium MP113-05
CCGGGGCCCTCCCCGCGTCGGCGACCGCGGCGCGGGCGGCTGCGCGGAGTGCGGTGAGAAGCGGCGCGACGGCGGGCTCCTGACGGAGCGGTACGTCGTCGCCGTCCGTCTCGACCGGGACACCGGCCGACGCGAGAACTCTGCGCACCACCGGGATGGTTCGCCCGCCCGCCCGTACCAGGACGGCCATCCCCCTCCAGGGCACGCCGTCCTCGAGGTGGGCCCGGCGCAGCAGGTCGGCCACGGTGTCGAGCTCCGCACCGGGCGTGGGGCAGGTCAGCACCTCCACCCGTCCCTCCCCTCGGGCCTCGCCCTGGGGAGACCTCACGTCGCGGGCGGGCACCAGGGCCCGGTGGGCGCGTACGGCGTCCGTGGGGAGCCGGTGCAGCGGCATGCGCCGGGCGAGTTCCCGGGTCGCGGCCAGCAGCCGGCCGCCGGAGCGCCGCGAAGTGCCCAGCACCCGTACCGGCGCCGGAGCGCCGCCCGGCTGCGGGAAGGCCGCCGGGAAATCGAGGATGCCGCCGACGTCCGCGCCGCGGAAGGCGTAGATGGACTGGTCCGGATCGCCGAAGGCGACCAGGGCGGGTGCGCCCAGCGCGCGCAGCAGCCGTACCTGGGAAGGGTCGGTGTCCTGGTACTCGTCGACGTACACGGCGTCGTAGCGGGCCCGCAGCCGGGCTGCGACGTCGACACGCTCGGCCATCAGGACGGCACGGTGGACCAGCTCGGCGTAGTCGAGGACCCCCTGTGCGTCCAGTACGTCCAGGTACTCGGCGAGGAAGGCTGCCGCAGCGCCCCAGTCGGGGCGGCCGGTGCGGCGGGCGAACGACGCCAGCGCGCCGGGGCCCAGACCCAGTTCGCGGCTGCGGGCGAGGACGGCACGCACCTCGTCGGCGAAACCGCGCGTGGTGAGGCAGGCGCGCAGCTCGTCGGGCCACACGATGCTGCCGCGCCCCTCCGCCTCGAGCTCGAGCTGACCGGCGAGCAGCTCACGGATGTAGAGGTCCTGCTCCGGCCCGGAGAGCAGGCGCATCGGCTCAGCGAACAGTTCGGCGTCCTGGTGCGCCCGGACCAGCGCGTAGCAGTAGGAGTGGAAGGTGGTCGCCTGCGGGGAGCCCGCCCCGCCGAGGCGTGCGGTCATCCGGTCGCGCAGCTCCACGGCGGCCTTACGGCTGAAGGTGAGGACGAGGATCCGGTCCGGGTCGCCGCCTCGGGCCACACGTTCCGCGACGGCCTCGACCAGCGTGGTGGTCTTGCCGGTGCCGGGCCCCGCCAGGACCAGCAACGGGCCGGTGACGTGGTCAACCACGGCGCGCTGCCGTGCGTCCACAGCAGGGAGACCGGCGGGTACCGGCGGCGTACGCACCAGCCGGTACGCGCCGGCCGCCCGCACGGACGGCGACGGTGCGGACCTGCGCGGTGCGGACGACGGAAGGGAGGTGCTCACGTGGATCGCCTTGCGGATGGTGGCCGGTGGGGCGCGGGCGCTGCGCGCGGGCAGCCGACGATACGCGGTGGGCACCGACGGCTCACCCCGGAGCCGGGGCCCGGCCCTGCTTCGCTCGGCCCCCCTCTCTCACCTCCCCCGCAGCTCCACCGGCCCCGTCGTGCCGTCCCACCGGGCGCGGCGCATGTCGAGGCGGCGCGCGTGGCCGGCG
>KI547044.1:322399-328828 GCA_000497405.1 Streptomycetaceae bacterium MP113-05
CAGCGGGGTGCCCTCGTCGCGGTAGTGGCCGAGGGCGCGCAGTTCGGAACCGGGCAGCGGCCTGCCGTCCGCGCGGACCACACGCCACCAGGGGACGGCACCGCCGTAGAGCGCCATCACGCGGCCGACCTGCCGCGGACCGCCCTCGCCGAGCCACTCCGCGATGTCGCCGTACGTCATCACCCGGCCGGGCGGAATTCGCTCGGTGACGTCGAGCACCCGTTCCGCGTAGTCCGGCAGGTCCGGCAGTTCGCTTCCAGGCATGTGCGCCATGGTGCCGTACGCCACCGACAGCTCACGGCGCGCAGTGTTAGGTATCTCGCGCCCCGCGAATACGCCTTCATCACCCCGGGCACCATTCCGACGTGTCACCATCTTCGTCCGGGCGGTAACAAGTGAGGCGAGAACAGGACGAGACGGCGGCTGACATGCAACGGGGGAACGGGCTTCGGGCGGAGCCACCGGAACGGGCGGCTTCCGTCGCCGACGGTTCTTCGCAGGACGGCGCACAGATGCGGGACGAGCACGGCGGTCACGACGGCGTTCCCCGGGACGGCGAGCACCACGCCGCACCTCCCGGCGGCGGCGCACGCCCCGACGACGGGAGCGGCGGGAAGACCGCCTCCCAGGAAGACGGGATCGACGCGGACGTGCCGCTGCTGCCCGCGCGCGTCCACCGCCCCTCCGACCTGCTGCGCCTCGGTCTCGGAGTGCTGGGCATCATCGCGGTGCTGACCATCGCGGCGTTCGCGCACGGCACCACCAGCGGCCTGGAGAGCGACGTCGAGAAGGGCACCCAGCAGGCCCCGGCGCTGCTCATCAGCGTCACCGGGCTGGCGGCGAGCGTCGCCGTGCTCCTGGTGCCGGTGGCCTTCGCCGTCGAACGGCTGATCAAACGCGACGGGCTGCGGATCGCCGACGGTGTACTGGCCGCGGTGCTGGCGCACGGCGTGTCGCTGGCCACCGACCTGTGGGTGACCGAGGCCGCGCCCGGCTCCGTCGAGGACGCCCTCACCAAGCAGCTCGGCGAAGGCGTGGCCAGCACCCCGGTGCACAGCTACCTGGCGCCGGTCATCGCCTACATGACGGCCGTGGGCATGGCGCGGCGCCCGCGCTGGCGGGTCCTGCTGTGGGGGGTGCTGCTCCTGGACGCCTTCGCTGTGCTGATCGCCGGCTACTCCACACCGTTCTCCCTCGCGGTCACGGTCCTGGTCGGGTGGAGCGTCGCATACGGCACGCTGTACGCCGTCGGCTCCCCGAACGTCCGTCCCACCGGGCAGACGCTGCTGGCCGGTCTGCGCCGGGTCGGGTTCCGTCCCCGGGGCGTGATGGCTGTCGAGGACCCCGACGGCGAGGGCGAGCACGCGGACCACGAACGGGGCCGCCGCTACCGGGTGCGGCTGGAGGACGGCTCGTCCCTGGACGTGACGGTCGTCGACCGCGAGCAGCAGGCACAGGGCTACTTCTACCGGGTGTGGCGCCGGCTGGCCCTGCGCGGGCTCTCCCAGCCGCGCAGCACCCAGTCGCTGCGGCAGGCCCTGGAGCGGGAGGCACTGATCTCCTACGCCGCCATCGCCGCCGGAGCGAACGCGCCGCGTCTGATCGCCACCTCCGAGCTGGGTCCGGACGCGGTGATGCTGGTCTACGAGCACGTCGACGGCCGCCACCTCGACGCACTCCCCGACGAAGAGATCACCGACGGCCTGATGCGCGCCACCTGGCGTCAGGTCCGTGCACTGCAGTCACGGCGCATCGCGCACCGCCGCCTGGTGGGCGAGGCACTGCTGGTGGACCGTCCGGGCGCGGTGTTCCTCACCGACCTGCGGGGCGGCGAGATCGCGGCCGGCGATCTGGTGCTGCGAATGGACGTGGCGCAGCTGCTGACCACCTTCGGACTGCGCAGCGGGGCAGAACGTGCGGTCGCCGCCGCGGTGGCGGTGCTGGGCCCCGACGCGGTGGCGGACAGCCTGCCGCTGCTGCAGCCGATCGCGCTGAGCCGCGGTACCCGCACGACGCTGCGCCGGCTGGCGAAGGAGCGGGCCCAGCGGGAGCGGGAGGCCGTGCTGGACGCCTCCCGGCTCCGCAAGGAGGCGCGGGAGGCGGCCGAGGAGACGTACGCGGTCGCACACGACCGCAAGGCGCTCAAGGCGGAGAAGCACGCCGAGAAGAAGGCGCTGGACGAGGCTCTCGAGGGGGCGCGCGAGGAGGACCTGCTGGCGCGGATCCGCGGACAGGTGCTGCTGACAAGGCCGCAGGCGCCGGTCCAGCCGGCTCGGCTGGAGAGGATCAGACCGCGCACGCTGATCACTTTCATCGCAGGCGCGCTGGCCGCGTACTTCCTGTTCAGCCAGCTCAGCCATGTGGAGATCGGGCAGGCGGTGGCCGGGGCGGACTACAGCTGGGTCGCCATCGCGCTGGGCTTCTCCGCTCTGACCTACCTGGCGGCGGCGATCGCGCTGCTGGGCTTCGTCCCGGAGAAGGTGCCGTTCCCCCGGACCGTGCTGGCCCAGGTGGCGGGGTCGTTCGTGAAGCTGGTCGCCCCGGCGGCGATCGGCGGCGTGGCGCTGAACACGCGGTTCCTGCAGCGGGCGGGGGTCCGGCCGGGGCATGCGGTGGCGAGCGTGGGCGCCTCGCAACTGGTCGGGCTGGGCGCGAACATCCTGCTGCTGCTGGCCTTCGGCTACCTGACCGGAACCGAGCACACGCCGACGCTGTCGCCGTCCCGCGCGGTGATCGCCGGACTGCTCGCGGCAGCGGTGCTGGTGCTGATCGTCACCGCCGTCCCGGGCTTGCGGAAGTTCGTCTCGGAACGGCTGCGGTCGCTGTTCGCCGGGGTGGTGCCACGCATGCTGGACGTGGTGCAGCGTCCGAAGCTGCTGCTCACCGGCGTGGGTGGCACGCTGCTGCTGCCGTTCGCCTTCCTGATGTGCCTGGACGCGTCGCTGCGGGCGTTCGGCTACGACGACATGAGCTACGCGACGCTCGCGGTGGTCTTCCTGGCGGGCAACGCGCTGGGGTCGGCCGCCCCGACACCGGGCGGTCTGGGCGCCGTGGAGGCGGCGCTGATCGCGGGCCTCATCACCTTCGGCGTGCCGAAGGAGATCGCGACGCCCGCCGTACTGCTGTTCCGGCTGATGACGTTCTGGCTTCCGGTGCTTCCGGGCTGGCTGTCCTTCACCCAGCTGACCCGCAAGGGTGCGTTGTAGCCCCTGGACCGCACGCACCGGGCGGCCCCGCAGGGGCCGCCCGGTGCGTGCGGTCCTGCGGGAGCCGCCCGGTGCGTGCGGTGCGGAGAGCCGCAACAGCGGTCAGTAGACCGGCTTGTCCGGTTCGATCTGGTGGACCCAGCCGATGACGCCGCCACCGACGTGGACGGCGTCGGAGAAGCCGGCGTTCTTCAGCACGGCCAGGACTTCCGCGGACCGGACGCCCGTCTTGCAGTGCAGGACGATCCGCTTGTCCTGCGGCATGCCACCGAGTGCGTCACCCATCAGGAACTCGTCCTTCGGGATGAGCTTCGCACCCGGGATGGAGACGATCTCGTACTCGTTCGGCTCGCGGACGTCGATGATCTCGAGGCTCTCACCCTCGTCGATCCACTCCTTGAGCTGCTTGGGGGTGATCGTCGATCCGGTGGCGGCCTCCTGCGCGTCCTCGGAAACGGCACCGCAGAACGCCTCGTAGTCGATGAGTTCGGTGACCGTCGCGTCCGGGCCGCAGACGGCGCAGTCCGGGTCCTTGCGGACCTTGACCTGGCGGTAGGTCATCTCCAGCGCGTCGTAGATCATCAGTCGGCCGACCATCGGTTCGCCGATGCCGACGAGCAGCTTGATGGCCTCGTTGACCTGGATGGAGCCGATGGACGCGCACAGCACACCCAGCACGCCGCCCTCGGCGCAGCTCGGCACCATCCCGGGCGGCGGCGGCTCCGGGTAGAGGCAGCGGTAGCACGGGCCGTGCTCGCTCCAGAACACCGACGCCTGACCGTCGAACCGGTAGATCGAGCCCCAGACGTACGGCTTGTTCAGCAGCACGCAGGCGTCGTTGACCAGGTAGCGGGTGGCGAAGTTGTCCGTGCCGTCCACGATCAGGTCGTAGTCGGCGAAGATCTCCATCGCGTTCGAGGAGTCGAGGCGCTCCTCGTGGATGTTCACCCTCGTGTGCGGGTTGATGCCCAGCACGGTGTCCTTGGCCGACTCGGCCTTGGGGCGTCCGATGTCCGCCTGGCTGTGGATGATCTGGCGCTGCAGGTTCGACTCGTCGACCTCGTCGAACTCGACGATGCCGAGCGTGCCGACGCCCGCCGCCGCGAGGTACATCAGAGCGGGCGAGCCCAGGCCGCCGGCGCCCACACACAGCACCCTGGCGTTCTTGAGCCGCTTCTGACCCTCCATCCCGACATCCGGAATGATCAGGTGGCGGGAGTACCGGCGAACCTCGTCGACGGTGAGCTCGGGGGCCGGCTCGACCAACGGTGGCAGCGACACGAAGACCTCAACAAAGGTGGTCGGATGGTGCCCGTCCGGGCGGGCGCTCCGGACAGGCGTTCGTTCCTCCGGTAACACTGCCACGCACTATCTCATTCCGAGACACCTGTTCCGAGGCGCGAGACGATCTCGTCCCAGTAGCCGGGCAGCGACTCCCAGGGGCTCACTCCCGCCCCAGCGCCCCGGTCGGTGAAGTACACGGTGCCCGCGCCCTGCCAGCGCGCGATGCGCAGTGCCTCCTCCAGATGGGTACCGGGCACGCCGTGCACGAGGTGGCAGAACCGCTCCGGCGGGTGGTCGGCGGTCCACTCCGCGACCTGCGACCAGCGGTAGTCGGGCCAGCCGCCCTCGAACGTGACCAGCTGGTCCGCCAGCTTGGCGTAGCCGGGGTAGGGGTGGGTGCCGTGACCGAGGACGAGCAGCCCGCCCTCGCTGAGCGCCCGCATCGTACGGGTGGTGCGGCGGGTCTCGTGCAGGTGCGCCGGGTCGGAGGGGCAGCGGGCCAGGTAGAAGCCGCTGACGCCGTACCAGTCGAGGAAGCGGTGCGCGTCCGAGACCAGCTCGGCGAACGGCCGGAAGCCCTGCCGCAGGTCCAGGTGCCCGAGCACCGGTGTACCGGCCTCGCGCAACCGGGCCACCGCGGTCAGGCAGTACGGGTCGGGCCGGGAACCCGGGCCGCGCCCGACGTTCAGCACCGCCCAGTGGAGCGGCGAGCCGGCACGGCCCAGCTCGCCCCACTCGCGGGGTGCCAGCATCGGGTGCGCCCAGCCGGGCACGGCGAGGCCGATGGGGGCGGCCCGGTTCTCCGCCGCGGGGGCGACCCCCGGGGTGGTCAGATACGGCATGCCGCCTCCATCCAGATGTCGGCGAGCGACTCCTCCAGGCCGATGCGCGGACGCCAGCCGAGTCGGTCGCGGGCTGTACGGACGTCGGCCTGCTGCCACAGTCCGCACCCGTCCGGGTAGGGGAACGCCGGCGTGCCGCCGGACGGACCGGGCACCGACGGCTCCAGGTCGTGCACGGCTCCGGCGTAGCCCGCGACCCGTGCCAGCAGCGAGGCGGCCTCCCGCATCCGCACGGCACGTCCCGTGCCGATGTTGACCACGCCCTGCGCGGCGGACAGCGAGGCGGCGTGCACGGCACGCGCGACGTCCCGCACGTCGACGAAGTCGCGCTGCACGGCGAGGCCGGGCAGTTTCAGTTCGCTGTCTCCCTGCTGGAGCGCGCGGCGCATCCCCTCGGCCAGCCGGCCCAGCGGCGAGCCGGCGGGGGTACCGGGCCCGGCCGGGGAGAACACCCGGAGCACCACGGCATCCAGTCCCGATGCCAGCACCAGCTCCGTGGCCGCGAGCTTGCTCACGCCGTACGGGCCGCCGGGCCGCGGCACGGCGTCCTCCGCGGTGGACGAACCTGGCTGTGCCGGGCCGTACTCGGCGGAGCAGCCGAGGTGCACCAGCCGGGCGCTGCAGGTGCTGCGGCGCAGCGCCTCGCACACCGTGGCGACGCCGACGGTGTTGTGCCGGGTCAGCTCCCGGGCCCCGCCCCGGACCGCACCGGCGCAGTTGATGACCACGCCGGGGTGGACGGCGTTCAGGAAGCGGGTGAGCGCGCCCGGGCTGCCGGAGGACAGGTCGAAGCGCACGTCGGCGTCGTCGCCCCGGCCCAGCACCGTCAACTGCACCGCGGGGTCCGCGAGCAGCCGGTCGGCGACGAAACGTCCCAGATAGCCGGGCGCACCGATCAGCAGCACTCTCATCGTGCGACCTCCTCGCGTCGGGTCGTCCCGGGAGACTCGGATGCGGTCATGGGCGGTGCTCCTGTCGGTGTCGTGCACTTCTGTGCGGGGTGGTGTCGCCCGGGGCCCGCCGTGGGGCGAGGGGCCCGGGTGGCCGCGGACGTCCGGGCCCGGAGCGGGGGTCACCGCGCCTGCCGGGCGAGGTGA
>KI547044.1:328838-329829 GCA_000497405.1 Streptomycetaceae bacterium MP113-05
GGGCGGCCGACTGGTGGGCAGACGCACCGGTGAGGGCGCGCAACGCGTGGGTGAGGAGCGCAAGCGCGGCGAGCGCACAGGCGAGCCCCGGCACGGCAGTGGGGCCGTACACCTCGACCGCGTCCCGGACCGGCCTGCCGACGGCCTCCCCACCCGGCAGGCGGGCCGCCAGCACCGCACCCAGCACGACGGCGATCAGCAGGCAGGCGCTGGCCAGTCCGGTGGCGGCGGCGCGCGGGAAGCCGTGCCGGCCCAGCAGCAGGGCGAGGAACAGCAGCACGCCCAGGGAGACCGTGGTGGCCTGTGTGGCGTGCGGCGGGGCGGCGCCGCGCACCACCAGATGGGCGACGGTCTGGATCCCCACCAGTGCGGCGCCGAACAGTGCGACGCTCAACAGCAGGAGAGGGCGCACACCGGAGGCGAAGTCGCCCAGGCTGCGGCTGCCCGCCAGTCGGCGCCGGGCCCGCGCCGAGAACAGGTCCGCACTCCATGCCGCCGGAGCCACGCCGAACGCCAGGGCCAGCGGTACGCACAGGCAGCTCAGCGCCGGGAGGGGGAGTCCGGCACGGGCCTCCGGGGCGAGCAGCTCGGTGAGCAGCCAGTCTCCGTAGAGGGCGTAGCCCAGCAGCCAGCACCCCCAGAGCACCGCCGTCCGGGTCCGCGGAACGCCACGCAGGGACAGCCCTACGGCCGCCAGCACGGCCAGCGCACCGAGGACGGCCACGGCGGGGCGGGCGTACGGCGGTTGCTGCGGTACGTGGACCAGCCCGGCGACGGTGGCCGCGCAGAGCACGCCGGGAAGCAGGTGGCTCAGCGCCCGCCCGGCGACGCGCACCCGGCGCGGCTCCCCGGGTGCGCCGCTGCCGGCAGGGTGGAGCGCTGCTGCGTCCTCGGCACGCGGCACCCGGACGTACAGCTCTTCGGCGAGGGAGAAGACGTCCCGGTGCCGGTAGCGGGCGGCGGTGCGGTCGGTGACGCCGTGCGCCTCGAG
>KI547045.1:0-5255 GCA_000497405.1 Streptomycetaceae bacterium MP113-05
CGGCCCTTCCCCCGCCGGTACCGACGGTGGCAGCAGGAGCACAGAGAGGACGGCGAGAGCGGACGAACGAAGCGGGGCACGGCGACGCGACGCACGGAACATGAACGGAATGTAGTCGCCTCGTCACCACCGCCGCCGTGGGCGCGCCGTCGGGAGGTCAGCGCGTGCGGCGGCCTGGGACGGTACCGGGGTCAGGCGACCGGCCGCTCTCGGCTGCGCCGGCCACCTGCGGGGCCACGTCGACCGGCGGCCACGCCGGCCGGTGTTCGGCGGGCACGGCAGCGAGTGCGGCACCGACCGTGGGCACCACCAGGAAGCGGTCACGGACCTTCGTCTGGTCCAGCAGCTGCAGCAGACGATTGCCCAGCGAAGCCAGGATGAGACGGCCGTCGAGGCGGCGGCACAGCCAGTCCAGGGCGAGCAGGCAGTTGAGGCCGCGCGAGTCGCAGAAGGTCATGGCGGTCAGGTCGAGGACGAGGTAGAGGTGCCCGCTGTCGACGAGTTCCCCGGCATCGGCGAGGAACCGCTGCTCCGTGTGCACGTCGAGTTCCCCCGCCGCGCGCAGCAACGCGCACCCGTCTGTCGCGACGAGCAGCGTCAGATTGAGCCGTCTGGTCTTCTCGGACATCGCACCTCCCTCGGTCTCCCCCTTGGCAGGGTACGTGCGCCGGGCGCGGGTTCCGCACAGCGCCGGACCCCAGACGGCTCCGGGGGAGGTCAGGGGCGGTGTGTCACTCCTCACCCGGCCGCCCGGTGCAGCGGACGGGCACAGTGGTCCGCCGTGGCGCGCGCCCGCTCGTGCGCGGCGTGCGCCCCAAGGCCGTCCGCTGTCGGCGTCCGCCGTCACGCATGCCCGCTCAGCGGTAGGGGACGACGGCGACCGGCACCACGGCGTGGTGCATCACTGCGTGTGTGACCGGGCCGATGTAGGTCCCGACGCGGCGCTGGTGCGGACGGCGTCCGACGACCAGGAGCACCGCGTCGGCGGCCTCCTCCACCAGTTGGATGGCAGGCGCCCCGACCACCGTGCGGCAATCCGTTTCGACCGCCGGAAAGCGCTCCCGCCAGGGCTCCAGGTTGCTGCGGAGCCGATCGGTCTGCTCCCGCAGGAGGCCCTCGTCCGGCAGGGGCGACTCGTGCCGGTGCCGGAAGCGGTGTGCGGGTGGGGCCTCCAGCCCGTAACGGACCCGCAGCCGGGCGGACCGGCGTGCGGCCGCGTCGAACGCGAAGTCCACGATCTCCGGCGGCGTCCGCTCCGGCGTCAGCCCCAGGACCACGTCTCCCGTGTCTCCCGCGCCTCCCGGGTGGTGCTCCCCGCCCCCGTCGTCGCGCGAACGGACGAGCACCACCGGGCAGCGGGCGTGGGCTACCGCCGGCAGGGCGGCCGAGCCGACGAGGAAACCCCTCAGGCCGCCGAGGCCCCGCGTACCGAGGACCAGCAGGTCGGAGCGGGAGGCGACCTCGTCGAGGACGCTCGCCGGACGACCGGCGACGACCTGGGTAGTGACCTGGAGACCCGGGTGTCGACTGTGGATCTCGGCCGTGGCCTCCTTGGTCAGGCGTTCCGCCTGGTCGATCTCCACTTGGTCGTCCAGGAGCTGGGAATACGGATACGCGCCGGTCTCGTGGACCTGCACGACCTCCAGCACGGCCTCCCGGCGGACCGCCTCCGCAGCCGCCCAGGCCAGTGCCCTGCGGCTCTCTCGCGAGCCGTCCAAACCCGCGGTCACGGTGTGGGACATCGTCGTACCTCCTCAGCCAGAGGCGCGGCGGCACATACCGCCGCCTCCCCTACAGGATGGCGCGGGACGGCCCGAGGCGCGCGTGGCGGAAGTGGAAATACAGGCTGATGTCCTGGAAAGCACCCCCTTACCGTGTCGTGGGAGCGTTTCCCCGCCGTTCTGCCTAGGCTGCTGGCGAACCAGCACTGGAACGCCGACGAAGCGGAAGGACCGCGATGGAATTCGCCCTGGTCCTGCTGATCATCGCGGTGGGTCTGTCCTTCGACTTCACCAACGGCTTCCACGACGCGGCGAACGCCATCGCCACCTCCATCTCGACCCGCGCACTGACGCCGCGGATCGCCCTGGGCCTCGCCGCCGTGACCAACTTCGCCGGCGCCTTCCTGGGTACCGAGGTGGCCGAGACGGTGGGAAACGGCATCATCGGGGCGCCGACCGGCGTGGACGGCCTGCTGCTCGTCCTGGGCGCGCTGATCGGGGCGATCGTCTGGAACGTCATCACCTGGCGGCTCGGCCTGCCCTCCTCCTCCTCCCACGCGCTGATCGGCGGGCTCGTCGGGTCCGCACTCGCCGCCGCCGGAACGGTGCACTGGACCGGCGTGGTCGACGACGTCGTCCTCCCGATGGTCATCTCCCCGCTGGTCGGCATGACGCTCGCCTACCTGCTGCATGCCGCGATCCTGTGGACCTTCCGCAACTCCAACCCGCGAAAGACGACCCGCCGGTTCCGGATGGCCCAGACGGTCTCGGCCGCCGCGATGGGACTTGGTCACGGGCTGCAGGACGCCCAGAAGACCATGGGCGTGATCGTCCTCGCCCTGGTCACGGCCGGGTGGCAGGAATCCTTCTACGTCCCCCTCTGGGTGATCGCCGCAGTGGCCCTCGCCATGGCTCTCGGCACCTACAGCGGCGGGCGCCGCATCATCACCACACTCGGACGGCGCATCGTCCACCTCGACCCGCCGCGCGGCTTCGCCGCCGAGTCCGTAGCCTCCTCGGTCCTCTACACCACGGCCTTCCTGTTCCACGCCCCCATCTCGACCACCCAGACGATCACCTCCGCGATCATGGGCGCGGGTGCCACCAGGGGGATCACCGCCGTACGCTGGGGAATGGCCCGGACCATCCTGATCGCCTGGGTGCTCACCCTCCCCGGTGCGGCACTCGTCGGCGCGGCGGCGTTCGCGCTGCTGCACCTGGTGACCGGGATCTGACCCACGGAGGGCGCCATGCGCTTCCTTCACCACCGACCCGCCCCGGAGACAACCGGCACGCAGGTGCCCGACCCACCCGGCATCCGCCCCCCGCAGGGAATGCCCGAGCCACGGCCGTACGGGCACCTCAGCCCCGAGGACGGTGCCTGCCTGATGGAGACCGCCTCGCTGCTGGCCTCCGGCCCGTTCACCGACAGCCCCCGCGGCACCGACCCCGCGCTGGCCGCCCTCGCCCGCACCGTCAACGACGCGGTCAGCTCACGGTCGCGCCGCGCACTGTGGCCGCTCGCCGCAGACCTGGCCGCCGCCCGGCCCACCGACCGCGGCTTCACCCCGCTGCTGATCGCCGACGTGCTGAGCGCGGCCCGCGACGTACAGCCCAGGTCCCGCCTGCTCGCACTGCGCGAGGCACGCTGCCGTACGCGCGCCCGGCGCCTCTCCGGGGCCGCCGACGGGCGACAGCTCGCCACGGCACGGGACGCCGTGTGGTGGCGCGGACCCGGCCGCCACCACCTGGAGCACGCCCTGCGCGTGCTGCTCCGCACCCCCGACGCGGAGAGGCGACTCGTGGCGCTGCTGCACACCGCCGTCGCCTCGGCCCGGCAGGCCGCCGCCGCGCGCTCCGCCGAGGACGGCGCCGCCGACCACTCCCGCGATTCCACCCCAGACGCCCTCCGCCTCCGCTAGCGTCGGCACCGCGACGGCCTCCGGCTCCAGGACGGACCCGACACGAAGGGTGGCGACGACCGATGCCGCAGAACATGCGCCGACCCCTCTTCTCCCGGCTCTACATCCGGTCGTCCGGCCCCGCCATGAGGCGGGCAGGCGGCGACACCCACCGCCGCCGGCTGCTGGCCGGCCTGCACGGACGGGTCCTGGAGGTCGGCGCAGGCAACGGCCTCAACCTGCCGCACTACCCCACCACGGTCACCCGGCTCGTCGCGCTCGAACCCGAACCCCGCCTGCGCGCCCAGTCCGAGACGGCCGCACCCACCGCCCCCGTCCCGGTGGAGGTGGTGGACGGCGTCGCCGAACACATCCCGGCGCCCGACGCCTCCTTCGACGCGGCCGTCGCCTGCCTCACCCTGTGCTCCGTTGCCGACCAGGCCCGCGCCCTCGCCGAGCTCCGCCGGGTGCTGCGCCCCGGCGGCGAGCTGCGCTTCTTCGAGCACATACAGGCCGACTCGCCACGCATGCGCCGCGTCCAGCGGGTCGTCGACGCCACCGTGTGGCCCCTGCTCTGCGGCGGCTGCCACACCGGCCGCGACACCGTCACGGCCCTCACCGCGGCAGGCTTCACCCTCGGCCCCGTCGACCGCTTCCACTTCCCCGAGACGTCCCTCCCCTTTCCGTCGACGCAGTGCGTCCTGGGCAGCGCCGTCGTCGGCGACGTTGTCAGTGGCGCCTGAGACGCTTCCGGCATGGACCCTGCGAAGACCGTCGAAACCCTCTGGAAGCGCATCCAGGCCCGCGACTGGGCCGGGGTAAGCGAACTACTCGCGGCCGACATCGTCGTGGAATGGCCGGTCAGCTCCGAACGCCTCGTCGGCCGCGAGAGCTTCCTCCGCGTCAACTCCGAGTACCCGGAAGGCTGGTCCATCCGCGTCCTGCGCATCGTCGCGGACGGCGACCAGGTCGTCTCCGAGGTCGAGGTGCCGCACGAGGAGATGGGCGTCTTCCGCGCCGCCTCGTTCTGGACCGTGCGGGGCGGCCTGATCACCGCCGGCCGCGAGTACTGGACGGAGCCGGGCTCCGATCCCTCCCCTGCGTGGCGCCACCGGTACGTCCAACCCCTGTGACCGGCCGCCCGCCCCTGGTGCGCGCAGTCGGCGCGGCCTACTGTCCCCTTCCATGACCTTCTCGATCGTGGCACGGTCCGGGCCGGCTCTCGGCATAGCGGTGGCCAGCAAATTCCTCTCGGTCGGCGCCGTGGTCCCGGCCGCCGAGGCGGGAGCCGGTGCGCTGGCCACCCAGGCCTCGGCCAACCTGCGGTACCGGCCCCAGGGGCTCGCCCTGCTGCGCACCGGCGTCGATCCCGCCGACGTCGTCGCCGGCCTGGTCGCCACCGACCGGGACCACGCCCACCGCCAGGTCGGCGTCGTCGGCCGGCACGGCGAAGGAGCCACCTACACCGGCGACGAGTGTCTGGACTGGGCCGGCGGCACGGTCGGCGACGGCTACGCGATCCAGGGCAACATCCTCACCGGCCCCGAGGTGGTCGAGGCCATGGATTCCGCCTGGCTCGCCTCGGCCGACTTCGACCTGGACCGACGGCTGCTCGCCGCCCTCGCTGCCGGCG
>KI547045.1:5265-6593 GCA_000497405.1 Streptomycetaceae bacterium MP113-05
GCCGCCGGCGGCGACCGGCGCGGACGGCAGAGCGCCGCCCTCCACATCGTCTCCCCCGGCGGCGGCTACGGCGGCATGAGCGACACCGCGTGCGACCTCCGCATCGACGACCACCCCGAGCCGGTCACCGAGCTGAGCCGCCTGCTCGACATCCACACCATGCTCTTCGGCGCCCCCGACCCCGACACCCTCCTCGACCTGTCGGGCGACCTCGAGCAGGAGGTCCACGACCTCGTCACCGCCTGCGGCTACAGCACCCTGGAGACCTGGGCCGGCGTCGAGAACCTCGAGAACCGCCTCGTCCCCGGCAAGATCGACCCCCTCGTCCTCGCCCATCTTCGCGCAGCGGACGACGGACAACCCTGAAACCACCGGAGCGCCCTCCACGGAGCACGGCCACCGGCTGCTTCGTCCATCCCGGAGTCATCGAGTTCGCGCCGGTTCGAGTCCGCTGGGCACACCACCCGTCAACACCGCGCCCTGTCGGGGTGGGAAACTGCATATGAGAGGGGCGGGGGTACATGGTGAGCGTCGCAAAACGCACGAGGAACCGCTTCGGCGCTCCCGGATCCTGGGCGCTCCTCGGCGCATTACTTCTGGCCCTCACGGCGTTCCTCACGGTGAGAACCGCTGTCGGGCTGGGGGCTCTCGGCGAGGGTGGACACATCATCGCCGCGCACTGCATCGAGAAGCGTCAAGGCAGGGGCGACCCGTACACCGCATGCGAAGGCTCGTTGGTCACCGATGAGGGGGTGACGCACGGTCAGCCGGTCAAGGTGCGCCTGTCCTCCGCGGAGGAAGGAGACTCCATCTCCGTCCACCGCACTCCATGGGGAACCTACGAGGCAGTGGACGACAGCGTCCTCACCACGCTGGGGCAGGGCTTGCTCCTCATGCTGCTCTCGGCTGCGGTCACCGGCAGTTTCCTGCGCGCATGGATTCTCCTGCGACGGACGGCGCCAGAGCCGGCCGAGAACCGCTGAGGCCGGCACAACAGCCTCCGGCCCGGCGGGCACGCGGTTCCGAGCCACCGAGGGGGTGTGGACCCTGGACGCCAAGAAGGGCCCCCGAAAGGGCCCTTCCGGCGCTCTCACATGCGTGGGCGCAACAGGGATCGAACCTGTGACATCTGCCTTGTAAGGGCAGCGCTCTACCGCTGAGCTATGCGCCCGGGACTGGGTGGGCCAACAGAGTACCCTGCCGCCGCAGGCCAGGGGCAACCGCGGGCCGTGTGTTCGGGAGGGGCGGGTGGGAGAATGGGCGGGCGATCCACTGACGGCGGCGACGGGGAGAGACACAGGTGACAGCGAGCGGCGGGGGGGCCCCCC
>KI547045.1:6854-8364 GCA_000497405.1 Streptomycetaceae bacterium MP113-05
GGGATGGGGCGGCGGCCGGGCCGAGAACAAGCGTGCCGACGCGCAGTCCGCGAAGGACGCCGCCGCAGACGCCTTCTACGAGCTGGACACGGCGCAGCGTGACCTGCGGATCTCCATCGAGACGATCACCGCTGTCGACGCCTCGCCGCGGGGGCGGAGGGCGGCGACGGAGTTCGCTGAGCTGGGAACACGGATCGACCAGGTGAGTCACCGCTACATCGGCGCCGTGGACGCGCACGACCTGGACCGGGACGACCTTGACGCCGGGACGGCCGACCGGGCGCGGGTGGATCTGGAGCAGGCCAGGGCCGAGCTGGATCGGACCAGGAAGGACCTGGAGCGTTTCCAGCGGGGGCTGGGCTCGCTGCTGGAGGGGGCGGAGACCCAGTTGGCGCGGCTCGCGCCTGCGGTGGAGCGGGCCCGGCAGGGGCTGCTCGCGGCGACGACGGCGCTGGAGACCGTACGGGCGTCGGGGCTGAAGGCCGACGATCTGGCAGCGCGGCTGGCGGCACTGGCCCCGGAGCTGACCAGGCTGAACGAGGGCGCTGGCCGGCACGGGGTGGCGGAGACGCTGCAGCGCGCGGACCAGGTCGTGCGGGAGGCCGAGACCATCCGCCGGGAGGCGGACCGGCTGCCGGAACGCGCGGCCGAGACGGACAAGCGGTTGGCGTCGCTGCGTACCCGCGCGCAGGCCCTGCGCACGCGGGCGGGCAAGGTCGAACCGGTGCTGAGCGAGTTGCGCCGACGGTTCAGTCTGGCGTGCTGGCAGGACCTGCAGAGCGTGCCGGAGGAGGCTGCGCGGACCGTGCGGCAGGCGGAGGAGAAGCTGCGGGAGGCGCAGCGGGCGCGGGGGGAGCAGCGCTGGCCGGATGCGACGTCGCTGCTGGCGACGGTGCGGGCGCTGCTCAACACCACCGACGAGGCGGTGAAGGCGGCGGGAGACCGGTTGCAGCGGCTCAACGAGGTGAGTTTCGACCACACCAAGGAAGTCGAGAAGGTCCGCTTCGCGATCCGGGACGCGCAGCGGCTGGCCATGGCGGGACGCAGTACGCCGGACCCGCGGCATGCGCAGCCGCTGGACCGTTCGGTGGAGCGGGTGGAGCAGGCGGTGGCCGGCCTGACCGGCCGGCATCCGGACTACTGGCACTTCGTGACCGAGCTGGACGCCGTGCGGGAGTCGGTGCAGCAGGTGGTGGAGCAGATCCGGCGGGAGATGGCCGGAGGCTGACGCGGTGGGGATGCGTCACAGCGGGCGTGGCGCCGGCCTGGCCCGGCCCGTGACCTGAGCTGCGAGTATGGGGCGGCGCTATGCTTCGTCGCATGCCACGTTATGAGTACCGCTGCCGCGAGTGTGGAGCCACCTACGAGCTTCGCCGTCCGATGGCGCAGTCCGACGCGCCCGCGCCCTGCCCGGAAGGGCACCAGGACACGGTGAAGCTGCTGTCCACCGTCGCGGTGGGCGGCACGGCCGGTGCGCCCGCGCAGGGGCCCGGCGGCGGCGGGGGCTGCT
>KI547045.1:8848-22980 GCA_000497405.1 Streptomycetaceae bacterium MP113-05
CTCCGGCAGGGCGGTGATGTGCGGGGCGTCCCAGCCGGTGTCGGCGAGTTCGCCGTGTCCGGGGCGCCAGCCCGCGTCGGCGTGTTCCAGCAGGTCGGCGTCGAGGAGGGAGTCGCCGGCGGCCAGGGTCCGGGTGGCGCCGGTGCGGCGGGCGACCTCGGCGATGGCGGCGCTCTTGGTGAGCGGGCGGGGCACCGCGTAGATCTTGCGGCCTTGGAGGGACACGGTCCAGCCGCGTGGGCCGGCCCAGTCGGCGAGTTCCTTGATCCAGGTGTCGGGCAGTTCGGCGCGGTCGACGACCAGGTAGGCGAAGAGGTCCTCGGCGACGCGTTCCTTGAGCAGCCAGCCGGGGTCGGCGGTGCGCCGGAGGTGGTCGCGGATCTCGGCGAGGGGCGCGCAGTCGGCGAGGTTGCGACGTACGTGGGCCTGCCACCGGGGGTCGGACTCGCCGTCGACGAGCAGGTGTCCGCCGTTGGCGCAGACCGCGAAGGGCGGGGGCGGGCCGGGCAGGTGGATGCGGTGGTACTGCTCGCGGGTGCGGGTGGTGGTGGGTACGAAGACCGTGGCGTCGGCGACCTGCGGGAGCAGTGCGGCCGCGACCTCGGTGACGTAGGACAGCGGGCGCCGGCCGTAGACCTCGACACACAGCAGCCGCGGGGCCTCGTGGTCGGGCATCGTCAGGTTCAGAGCCGCGGCCGAATAGATGAGTGTGCGGTCCAGGTCGCTGGCGAACAGGGTGGTCACGGGGTGGCCTCTCCGGCCTGTGCGGCCCTGCCGTCGGCGCCGGTGGCACCGCGGGTGTAGCGCGGGTGGATGAGCCCCACGCAGCTGTACGGCAGGTCGCCGGTCTCCTCGACGGGGACGCCGCGCTGTTCGGCGAGCAGTCGTACATGGTCCAGGTCGGCGCCGGCGCCGCGGCGGGCGAGGATGCGCCAGGGCACGCGGCGCAGCAGCACCCGGGTGGTTTCGCCGACGCCGGGTTTGACCAGATTGACGTCGCCGATGCCGTACGCGTCGCTGATGCGTTCCACGGCGCGCCAGCCGGCCCAGGTGGGCGCGCGGCCGTCCGGGCCCGCGGCGAGCAGGGTGCGCACGTCCGCGGCGACGGTTTCGCGTACGTCGGCGAAGTGGGCGGAGACCGTGTCGAGGAAGTGCCGGGAGAGGTCGGCGTCCGCGAGGTCGCGGTAGAACTTCGCACCGTGGAAGTCGTGCGGGCCGACCAGGTCGGCGCGCAGCACGGTGCGGGAGACGAGGCCGGAGACGGTGGAGTTGAGGCACGCGGAGGGGATGAGGAAGTCCTCGCGGGTGCCGTAGGTGCGCACGCAGCCGCCAGGATCGGCGAGGACGGCGATCTCCGGGTCGAAGCCGGGGAACGGTTCGAGGGCGGTGGCGAGTTCGCGGGTGATGGCGCCCTTACCCGTCCAGCCGTCGACGAAGACGACGGCGGACGGCTCGTGGTGGGCGGCGAGGTGGCGCAGCGCGTTGGTGTCGATGCCGCGTCCCCGGACGATGGAGAGCGTGTAGTGCGGCAGGTCCAGGCCGTGCGCGAACTGCGCCCAGCGGCGCATCAGAACGCCGACGGGCGTCCCGGCGCGGGCCAGCGACGCCAGGACGGTGCCGTGGCCGCGTTCGGCGAGGACCGTTTCGGTAACGGTGCCCACCGCACGGGCGATGCGGGCGGCGGAGGCGTCCAGTGCGCTGTGGAAGAGGCGCTGGTATTCCTCGCTCGGCTGGTACTCCACGGGCAGCGACTCGGCGTAGTGCGCGCCGCCGCGCTGGATGGCCTCCTCGCGCTCCTCCGTCGGGGCTTCCAGCCGGACGTCGGAAAGGTCCTGGAGCAGCCAGCCCACGTCGTCGGGGGCGTAGGAGGAGAAGCCGGGGCCGCGCAGCGGCTGCGGCAGCGGGGTGTGCGAGGGGACGACGGCGAGCAGGACGGCGGAGGTGTGCGGGGCGAGGGCGGCCAGGAGGCCGTCGGGGGCGTGCAGGGCCGGGGTGTCACCCGGGGCGTCGGCGACCACGACGACCGCGTCGAAGCGGCGGGCCGGATCGGTGCCGGGAGCGACGTTGTAGGCGTAGCGCTCTCCGGGGCCGTCCGAGGGGGCGTCGTGGGCGGGGAAGGACAGCCGGGTGCGGATGGCGTACCCGGGGTCGTCGACGGGGAGGACGGGCGAGCGGGTGGTGGTGGAGAAACGGACCTCGGCCCGCTCGGCGAGGTGGTCCTGCAGCGCGCAGGCGAGGCGGACGGGGGCATACATCAGCTCCTCGCAGCCGAGCACGAGGATGCGCGGTGCACCAGGCGGATCCTGGGGGTCGGGGCCCACCGTGCCCGTGGTGCTGTCCGTGGCCTCCGGAGAGGGTGGACCGGGCTGCACACCGGCCTCCGCGAGCCCGGCGGCCAGGCACGCAGCCATATCCGGCAGCGCCGCCTCCATGCGGGCCCGGTGGGCGGGCAGGAAGCCGTGCCGTCCGCCGTCCGGGACGCCGACGGGCCAGCCCAGGTCGACCCGGTGTGCTGCGGGGAGTGCGGGGGGCGGGTTCTCCGGCGGCCGGGTGGCCGGCTCGTGGCGGGCGACGAGCGCCTGGCCGCGTTCCAGGGCGCCCGCGGGGATCCGTACACCGCCGGAGACGAGGGCGACGACGTCGACGGACGCACCGAGTTCGGCGGCGAACTTCTCCAGCGAGGCCCGGTCCGCGGCGGACCGCATGTCCACCAGGGCGACGACGACGTACCGCGCACGCGGGTAGCGGGTGTGCAGGGCGCGGATGGTGTTACGGACGGTGTTGCCGGTGGAGAACTCGTCGTCGACCAGCACCAGCGGGCCGTCCCCGGCGAGGAGACCGGGGTCCTCGGGGAGCAGGAGGTGGCCGGTGGCGTGGCTGTGGGACTCCTCGAACGTGCCGGCCTGTGCGACGCCGGCCACCTCGCGGCGGGTGGAGTGCAGGTAGGGCACCGGTCCGATGCCGTCGGCCACGGCATGGCCGAGGCCGGTGGCGGTCTCGGCGTAGCCGAGTACGGCGGCTGTGTGCGGTGCGGCGTCGCCGCCGAGTAGTTCGCGGACCCTGCGGCCGAGTCCGAGCCCGGCGCCGTACACGGTGTGCGGACGCTGCGGAACGTGCTTGCCGAGCACCTCGGAGACCAGGAGGTGCGCCCTCCTGGGATTGCGCCGTAGTGCGAGGCCCACCAGCCTCCCCGCACCACCGGTCAGTTCGACACCCAGTTCGCGGGCGACCCACTCCCCCGGCCAGACTCCCTCGTCGGGGGCGGGTGTTCCGGGTGGTCCCGGTATGCGTTCGGACACGTTCTCGCTCACCTGATCCCCGCTGCCAGCAGTTCCACGAAGCCCACACCCTCACGTGCGACGCCGAAGGCCTGGGCCCTCAGCAGCGTACGTTCGGCCCAGGCGCGGTGCGGTTTCACCTCGTTCATCTTGTTCGTGTAGGCCGAGCGCAGCACCCCGCCACCGTTCGCCTCGGGGTGCAGTATGTCGGTGGCGTCGCTGTACTCCTCGTGCGAGACCACGGAGAGCGCGTGGACCGGCGCGACGTGCGACGGATGGATGCACGTCTTGCCCAGCAGTCCGTTGGCACGGTCCAGTTCGATCTCGCGCAGCAGGCCGTCCATGTCGTGCTCGATGAGGTCGGTGCGCAGCGACTCCGCGCGCCCGCTGAGGAACGGGCTGCTGCGCAGCTGAGGTTTGAACATACGTTCCTGCAGCCGGAAGTACTCCCACACCGGACCGGTGACGGTGAAGCCGGTGCCGTCGGCACGGCCCAGCACGTTGACCACGTCGCCGATCACACCGGCGACGAGCTGGACGTCGTACGCCGTCATCTCCGGCGTGCGGCGCAGACCGTAGGCGGAGCAGAAGTCGGTGACGCCGAGCCGGAGCGCGAGCACCCGATCGCGGTACTTGGTGACGGTCCGGGCGATACCGGCCAGTGTCTCGGCGCGGGTCTCCAGGTGCAGCAGACCGGGTGACTCGAGCACCGGCATGGCGAAGAACCGGCATCCGGTGAGGGTCTCGGCTTCGGTCACGGCTTCCAGGAAGGGGACGCCTCGGTCCTCGGTGAATTTGGGGAGCACGAACCCGGCGAGATGTTCGGCGTCGTCGCCGAGCCGGCGGACGAGGTCGAGGATCTGCTCCGGCGTCCGGACACGTATGAACAGCAGGGGCGTCACGCCTCCGGACGGGCCCGTCGGCAGGGCCGCGAACTGGTGCACCAGGTTGTCCTCCGCACCGGCCACGTCCGCGTCGTCGATGGAGTCCTCCAGACACAGCACCATCGAGACGACACCGTGCTCGCACTGCTTGACGATGTCGGCGGCCAGTCGTGGCCTGCTCGCCGGGCTGTAGAGCGTCGCCCCGAGAGCAGCGCCGAGAAGTCGCTGCGGGGAGTCGATGTCGAACTCACCCGGTTCGCGATGGAAGAGCTCGGACCGGACGTCGGGCGCGAGATACCCGAAATGCCGCATGGAACAACCGCCTCCCCGTGTGCTGCGTACCCTGCCGTCCCGTCCCGGAACGACTGGATCCGGCCGTTCATCGTACGTTCGAGACGGGGCCCGGGTTCCCCGGAGAGGCGAATTACGCGTTACCCGCAGGTACCGGCCGGGTACCCACGTTGTCCGGGGGACGGCAGGGAAGGCAGGATTGAGCGTATGACCCACACCATGCTCAAGGGCTCGAACGTCCCGCTGGAGGCCCCGGCCGTGCGCGCCGTGCTCCACTGGTCGACGGTCGGTGACGGCGGGCCCGACGTGGACGCCTCGGCCCTGGTCGTGGGCGAGTCAGGCCGGGTACGCGCGGACGAGGACTTCGTCTTCTACAACCAGCCCCGACACCCCTCCGGTCGCGTCAGGCACCTGGGGAAGGGCCGCGACGACGACGGCGCCACGGACTCCGTGGAGGCCGACCTCGACGCGTTGGAAGGCTCCGTGCACCGGGTGCTGCTGGTGGCCTCCGCCGACGGCGGGACGTTCGCCCAGGTCCCCGGCCTGCGGCTGTCGGTACGGGACGCCTCGGGCGATGAGCTGGTGACGTTCGACATCGTGCCGGAGACGGGTTCCGAGACCGCCATGATCTGCGGCGAGCTGTACCGGCGCGGCGCGGGGTGGAAGTTCCGCGCCCTGGGCCAGGGCTACGACACCGGGCTGGTCGCGCTGGCTTCCGAGTACGGCATCTCGGTCGCCGACGACGCCTCCGCCGAACCGGAGGGGACGGTACCGGACCCGCCCGGCGAACCGGACTTCCCGGATCCCGCACCAGTCCCGGTACCGCACCCGGAGCCGGAGCCGGGGCCGCAGCCGCCCCTGCCCGAGCCGCCCGGCCCGGGCCCGGTGCCGGAACCGCCCGGTCCGGAACCGCAGCCGCAGCCTGCCGGCGTCGGGGCGTTCGCCGTGTCCGACGAGCAGGCGACCGCGCCGTACGGCTACCCGCAGCCGGGTTCGGGACAGGGCGGCTACCCCATGCCGCCGCAGCACCCGCCGCGCACCCAGCCCGCATACGGCTACCCGCAGCCTGCTTACGGCTACCCGCAGCAGCCGGATCCGGCGTTCGTACTGCCCCCGCAGGGCCCGCAGTTCCTGCGCCGCTGACCGTGCCGGACTGGTCCGGATGACGCGCCGACGTGTTCCGCGACGAGGGCTGCCGCGGGACCCGCCGGTTCAGACCCGGTCGGACTTGTAGCCGCGCCCCCAGTGCAGGCCCCACCCGTAGAGCCGGTCCAGCTCCGACTGGAAGCCGTACACGTAGCGCACCTCGCGACGGACCACCAGTTCGCCCTTCTCGTGCTGGATCAGCACCGCGGCGCAGGAGCGGGCCTGCGGGGCGCGTTCCTCGAGGCCGACCTCGATCCGTGGGCCGCCGCTGGGAATGACCGTGAGGAGCCCCCTCGCCCGGTCGAAGGCGGGCGTGTTGTCGTAGATGTAGACGAAGAAGAGCAGACGCTTGATCTCGTCCTTCTGGTCCAGGTTGACGTAGATCGTCTCACCGGAGGGGGACCCGAACCGGTCGTCACCGGTGAGCTTGACGTAGGGCGGCGCCTGGAAGTCCCCGAACAGG
Organism: Streptomycetaceae bacterium MP113-05; assembly: GCA_000497405.1. Classification (GTDB taxonomy): domain Bacteria; phylum Actinomycetota; class Actinomycetes; order Streptomycetales; family Streptomycetaceae; genus Streptomyces. The sequence continues at coordinate 14,911 of KI547045.1, forward strand.
CCGCCCAGCGGCTGGACCACACCCCGGCTGCCGTCCGCCAGTTCGTACATGCAGGCCAGGTCGAGATCGACGCTGACCACGCCACGGGTGTGCGCCTGCACCACGTCCGGCTTGATGGACTTCAGCGGGTTCCGCAACGAGGTGCGCCGACGACCTTCCAGGTCGGAGCTGTGCATCCGCCAGGAGAGGTTGACCTGCATACTGCCGGAGTCGGCCCCCTGTTTCGTCAGTGAGACGACGTTGTGGCGACGCGTCAGCTCCACCGCGTACGTGGACGGGCCGCCGACCGTGTCGAACTTCGGCCACCTGCCCATGCCCTGTCGCCAGTTCTCCCACAGGGAGACCATCGCACCCACCCCACAGACGTCACGCCTCCATGCTCCCGGTCGGGGCGGCACAGAGCCGGGCGCTGTGCCGCCCCGGGAGGAGCGTTCCGCATTCGGTCGGCGCTGACACCCCTGACGGGGGATCAGCCGACCAGAACATCGGGATCGCGCCGACGCGCGCAGGGGTCAGACGCCTGAGGTGACCGAGGTCTTCTCGGGTTCGTCGCCCTGCCCCTCCAACGCACGGTTGCGCCGGGCCGACGACCAGAAGGACAGGGCGATGAGTGCTACTCCGGCCAGTCCGGTGATCACCTCGGAGATCTGGAAGCGAATGGTGATCAGCAGGATGACGGCGAGAACGCCGATCGCGTAGTGCGCGCCGTGCTCCAGGTAGACGTAGTCGTCCAGTGTGCCCTGACGGACCAGGTAGACCGTGAGGGACCGGACATACATCGCACCGATACCGAGGCCGAGCGCCATCCAGAAGATGTGGTTGGTGATGGCGAAAGCGCCGATGACTCCGTCGAAGGAGAAGGACGCGTCCAGCACCTCGAGGTAGAGGAACATGAAGAACGCCGCCTTCCCGGCGAGGCCGACGACACCGGGGTCCCTGCCGGCCTTGCGGGCCGCCTCCGCGGCCTCCTCCTCACGTTCGTCCTCTTCCTCCAGCTTGTTCTCGAAGTGGCTGGAGAGGCCGTGCACGAGGAGATAGGTGACGAGCCCGGCGACGCCCGCGAACAGCACGGTGGAGGCCTTGTCTGCGTGCTCACCGCCGTACTGGTGGGCGTGGGAGGCCAGGAACATCGCGGAGATCAGAAGTGTGATCAGCGCCACGCACACCGACAGCATCTCGACCCGGCCCAGCTTCGCCAGCGGGCGCTCCAGCCACGGGAACCACTTGTGCTCCCGCTCCTCGAACATGAAGTTCAGGAAGATCATGAGCAGGAACATGCCACCGAACGCGGCGATCGACGGATGTGCGTCCGTCACCAGCTGCTCGTAGCGGTTCGGGTCGTCCAGGGCGAGCTGCACGGCCTCGATGGGGCCGACACCCGCACTCACGGCGACGATGACTACGGGGAAGAGCAGCCTCATGCCGAAGACCGCGATCAGGATGCCGATGGTGAGGAACATCTTCTGCCAGAAGGCGTTCATCTTCTTCAGGACACCGGCGTTGACGACCGCGTTGTCGAAGGACAGCGAGATCTCCAGGACGGAGAGGATCGCCACCACGGCGAAGCCCTTCCAACCCCAGAAGAACGCCGCCAGAGCCAGACCCACGGCGGTGACGCCGAAGGACCAGCCGAAGGTTTTCAGAAGCACTGGCTACCCAATCTCTCTCAACGTGCCGGGGCCGACGGCCGGGGACTTTACGAAACGTTGACTCCGAAGTCTAGGGCGATGCCCCGCAGACCGGACGCGTACCCCTGGCCCACGGCGCGGAACTTCCACTCCGCTCCGTGCCGATACAGCTCACCGAAGATCATCGCCGTCTCGGAGGAGGCGTCCTCGGTGAGGTCGTACCGGGCGACCTCCTGCCCGTCATCCTGGTTCAGCACTCGGATGTAGGCGTCTGTGACCTGCCCGAACGTCTGATGGCGGGTCTCCGCTTCATAGATCGAGACGGGGAAGACGATCTGGTCGACCTGTGCCGGGACCTGCTCCAGGTCCACCAGCACCGTCTCGTCGTCGTCCCCGCCCGAGCCGCCGACGAGCTCGTCGCCGGTGTGTTCCACGGAGCCGTCGGGGCTCGTGAGGTTGTTGTAGAAGACGAAGTACTCGTCACCGAGTACCCGGCCGGATGCACAGAGCAACGCACTGGCATCCAGGTCGAAGCCGGCGCCGGTGGTGGACCGTGCCTTCCAGCCCAGACCGATCTGGACTCTGGTGAGGTTGGGTGCGGCCTTCGAGAGGGAGACGTTTCCCCCCTTGGCGAGCGTGACGCTCATGCTGCTTCCTCTCAGAAGTGGATGACGCGAGTGTCCTTCACGCACACGGCGCCGCACACTTCCCCGACCGGGAAGCCTGCGGCGCCGCGCCTTGCCGAGATCAGGCGGAACCTCGTGCGGTACGGATCAGACGTTGACTCCGAAGTCCTGCGCGATACCGCGAAGACCCGAAGCGTAGCCCTGGCCGACCGCGCGGAACTTCCACTCCGCTCCGTGCCGGTACAGCTCACCGAAGACCATGGCCGTCTCGGTCGAGGCGTCCTCGCTCAGGTCGTAACGGGCCAGCTCGTTGTTGTCCGCCTGGTTGACGATGCGGATGAACGCGTTGCGCACCTGGCCGAAGCTCTGCTGCCGCGCCTCGGCCTCGTAGATCGAGACGGGGAAGACGATCTTCTCGACGTCGGCGGGTACACCGGCGAGATTCACCTTGATGACCTCGTCGTCACCCTCGCCCTCACCGGTGAGGTTGTCGCCGGTGTGCTCGACGGAGCCGTCGGGGCTCTTGAGGTTGTTGAAGAAGACGAAGTTCTGATCGCCGGAGACCTTGCCCTCGCCGTTGGCCAGCAGGGCGCTGGCGTCCAGGTCGAAGTCGTTTCCGGTGGTGGTACGGGCGTCCCAGCCGAGACCGACGATGACGGCGGTCAGGTTCGGGGCTTCCTTGGTCAGCGAGACGTTGCCGCCCTTGCTGAGGCTGACTCCCACGATCCCTCCTGAGAAATTGTTCGTGAGGAGCACGGGCGTGCCCCCGTGGATGACGGATGCCGCTGGATCAACGAGTGGATCCCGGTGAGCGGTTCCCCGCACCCCGCCGGTTCACTCAGAGAGTCTCCAGCACCTTGACGTAGTCGCCGAGGTCGCGTGCGTCCGGCAGACCGTTGACGACGGTCCAGCGGATCACGCCCTCCTTGTCGATGATGAAGGTGCCGCGGACGGCGCAGCCCTTCTCCTCGTCGAACACACCGTACGCGCGGGAGGCCTCACCGTGGGGCCAGAAGTCCGAGAGCAACGGGTACTCCAGGCCCTCCTGCTCGGCGAAGACGCGAAGCGAGAACGGCGAGTCGCAGGAGACGGCGAGGAGCTGGACGTCGTCGCCGGAGAACTTCGGCAGTTCGTCGCGCAGGGCGCACAGCTCGCCCGTGCACACGCCGGTGAAAGCGAACGGGTAGAAGAGCAGGACGACGTTCTTCTCACCCTTGAAATGAGCGAGGGTGACGGTCTCGCCGTGCTGGTTCTTCAGGGTGAAGTCGGGGGCCTTGGTGCCGACGTCGAGGGGCTGCATGCCAGGGATCTCCTCCGGTTGCGGTGAGTGACGCACCCAGCCTACGCAGGGTGGCACAGGCCGTCCCCGGCAGCCTGCGGCTGCCGGGGACGGCTACTGCGCGGTGCGGCGTCGTGGCGCGCAAAGGGGTCCGGTGGGCCGCCCCTCAGCGCTTGCCCGACTTGGCCGCCTTGGGGGTCATCAGCCGGGAGCCCGTCCAGTCCTTACCGGCGTTGACATTGCCGGTCTGGGCCAGGCCCGCGGTCTGCGCGGCCTCACCGATGTCGCTGGCCTCCACGTAACCGTCGCGGCCGGTCTTCGGCGTCAGCAGCCAGACAGGGGCACCCTCGTCGATCATCGTGGTGGCGTCCACCAGCGCGTCCGTCAGGTCGCCGTCCTCCTCGCGGAACCACAGCACCACGGCATCAGCGACATCGTCGTGCTCCTCATCGACGAGTTCGGTGCCCGTGATGGCCTCGATTCCCTCACGGAGTGCCTGCTCGGCGTCGTCGTCGTAGCCGAGCTCCTGGACCACCATCCCGGGCTGGAAACCCAGCCTTGCGGCGGGGTTGGTCCGCTCCTCCGCGTGGTCCGCGGTCGCGCTCACGGATTGCCTCCTGTCATGTTCCGGTACAAGGTTGCGCCTCGCCATTGCGCGAGGCTTGGGGCGTAGTCCACACGGGCGGGGCGGATCGCGCAAGTACCCGGCGCCCCGTCCCGCACAAACGTCGACTTATCCTCCCACAATGCACGATCCATGCTGCATCGCACCACAGCGATCCCCGTCGGCGCTCTCCGGGCGTAGGGTGGGATTTCGGCCGCATTCGACGGCCGTGGCGTCGAACCGCCTGGCGGACGCGCGGTTACCCACCGGTAGGGGTGACGTACGCCCGGGAGCGGTCCACGATGGAGACGGCGCAGCCAGTAAGAGATCACCCGTCCAGGCCCACCAACGGACCGGGGCGAAAGGTCACACCCGAGCAGCGAAGGAACAGCGTGGCTTCCGGATCCGATCGCACCCCGATCATCATTGGCGGCCTGCCCAGCCAGGTCCCGGATTTCGATCCCGAGGAGACCCAGGAGTGGCTCGACTCGCTCGACGCCGCCGTCGACGAGCGAGGCCGGGAACGTGCCCGCTACCTCATGCTCCGCCTCATCGAGCGGGCGCGTGCCCAGCGGGTGTCCGTACCGGAGATGCGGAGCACGGACTACGTCAACACCATCGCGACCAAGGACGAGCCGTTCTTCCCCGGAAACGAGGAGATCGAGCGCAAGATCCTCAACGCGACCCGCTGGAACGCGGCCGTCATGGTCTCCAGGGCACAGCGGCCCGGGATCGGTGTCGGCGGCCACATCGCCACGTTCGCCTCCTCCGCGTCGCTCTACGACGTCGGCTTCAATCACTTCTTCCGTGGCAAGGACGACGGCAAGGGCGGTGACCAGGTATTCTTCCAGGGACACGCGTCCCCCGGAATCTACGCCCGCGCCTTCCTGCTGGACCGCCTCACCCAGACACAGCTGGACGGTTTCCGGCAGGAGAAGTCGAAGGCCCCGAACGGGTTGTCCAGCTATCCGCACCCACGGATGATGCCGGACTTCTGGGAGTTCCCCACGGTCTCGATGGGCCTCGGCCCGATCAGCGCCATCTATCAGGCGCGGATGAATCGTTACATGGAAGCCCGCGGTATCGCCGACACCTCGAAGTCCCATGTGTGGGCGTTTCTCGGTGACGGCGAGATGGACGAGCCCGAGTCGCTGGGCCAGCTGTCGATCGCCGCCCGCGAGGGCCTGGACAACCTGACCTTCGTGGTCAACTGCAACCTGCAGCGGCTGGACGGCCCGGTACGCGGCAACGGCAAGATCCTCCAGGAACTGGAGTCCGCCTTCCGGGGCGCCGGCTGGAACGTGATCAAGCTGGTCTGGGACCGTTCCTGGGACCCGCTGCTCGCCCGGGACCGCGACGGCGTCCTGGTCAACAAGCTGAACACCACCCCCGACGGGCAGTTCCAGACCTACGCCACGGAGTCCGGCGCCTACATCCGCGACCACTTCTTCGGCGGCGACCAGCGGCTGCGCGCCATGGTCGAGGAGATGACCGACGACCAGATCCTCCACCTGGGGCGCGGAGGCCACGACCACCGCAAGGTCTATGCGGCCTACAAGGCGGCCAAGGAGCACAAGGGCCAGCCGACGGTGATCCTCGCCCAGACAGTCAAGGGCTGGACGCTCGGCCCGAACTTCGAGGGCCGCAACGCCACGCACCAGATGAAAAAGCTGACGGCCGACGACCTGAAGCACTTCCGCGACCGGCTGCACCTGCCCATCCCGGACGTCGAGCTGGAGTCCGGCGCGCCGCCGTACTTCCATCCGGGCCGGGAGTCCGAGGAGATCCAGTACATGCACGACCGTCGCAAGGAGTGCGGCGGCTACGTGCCGACCCGGGTGGTGCGCGCCAAGCCACTGCCGCTCCCGGACGACAAGCCCTATGCCACGGTCAGGAAGGGGTCGGGGCAGCAGCAGGTGGCCACCACGATGGCCTTCGTCCGGCTGCTGAAGGACCTGATGCGGGACAAGGAGATCGGCAGGCGGTTCGTGCTGATCGCGCCGGACGAGTACCGCACGTTCGGCATGGACTCCTTCTTTCCGTCGGCGAAGATCTACAACCCGCTGGGCCAGACCTACGAGTCGGTGGACCGCGAGCTGCTGCTCGCGTACAAGGAATCGCCGACCGGGCAGCTGCTGCACGACGGCATCACGGAGGCGGGTTGCACTGCCTCGCTGATCGCCGCCGGCTCCGCGTACGCCACCCACGGCGAACCGTTGATCCCGGTGTACGTGTTCTACTCGATGTTCGGTTTCCAGCGGACCGGTGACCAGTTCTGGCAGATGGCCGACCAGCTCGCGCGGGGCTTCGTCCTGGGTGCGACGGCCGGTCGGACGACGCTGACCGGTGAAGGCACGCAGCACGCGGACGGCCACTCGATGCTGCTGGCCGCGACGAACCCGGCCTGCGTCGCCTACGACCCCGCGTTCGGCTTCGAGATCGCGCACATCGTCAGGGACGGGCTGCGCCGGATGTACGGCGAGCGCAGCGAAAACGTCTTCTACTACCTCACGGTCTACAACGAGCCCGGCCAGCAGCCCGCGGAGCCCGCGGACGTGGACGTGGACGGCATTCTGAAGGGTCTCTACCGCTACCGGGAGAGCGAGCGCGGCACCCATCCGGCGCAGATCCTCGCGTCGGGCGTGGCACTTCCGTGGGCCCTGGAGGCGCAGCAGATCCTCGCGGACGACTGGGACGTCCGTGCGCACGTGTGGTCGGCGACGTCGTGGAACGAACTGCGGCGTGAGGCAGTCGGAGTGGAGCGGCATAACCTGCTGCATCCGGAGGAGGACCAGCGGGTGCCGTACGTCACGCGCAAGCTGCAGGGCGCCGATGGCCCGAAGCTGGCGGTCTCCGACTGGGAGCGCGGGGTGCCCGACCAGATCGCGCGCTGGGTCCCCGGCACCTACCAGTCGCTGGGCGCGGACGGCTTCGGCTTCGCCGACACGCGTGGCGCCGCCCGCCGCTTCTTCCACATCGACGCGCAGTCGATCGTGCTGGGTGTGCTCACCGAACTGGTACGGGAGGGCCGCATCGACCGCTCCGCGCTGAAGCAGGCGCTGGACCGCTACCAGCTGCTGGACGTGGCCGCCGCGAGTCCGGGCCCCGAGGGCGGTGACGCCTGACGGTGGTCGACGCCCCTGCTGAGGACGGCGACGCGGAGAGCACCGATGAGGCGCCCCTCCCTCGGGAGCTCCCCCCGCCGGCACCTCAGTGCTCCCAGATCTTGAAGGCGCGCGCCTGGTAGGCCGAGCGTGGTGTCCAGGAGCCGGACGGGTGCGTGTGGAACTCCCCGGTCGTGCCGCACTCTCTGCTCTGGTAAAGCGTCACCGGCCGACCGGTGCGATTGGCGTACGCGTCGCCGGTGAACCCCGCCGGGAGCACGATGCAGCTCTCGATAGCGGTGTTCGCCAGCTCGAAGGTCAGGCGTTTCCCGGTGAAGTCCGGGTTCTCCCAGAGGCACAGCTCTCCCGCGCCGCAGTCTCCGAGGACCGGACGCCCCCCGTCCCGGGCGACGGCCGCAGCGGGGACGACTCCGAGCAGGAGCGCCGAGGGCAGCGCGAGCGCGGCGAGGACCGCCCTCCGCAGGTGCGGGGTGGAGCGGCCGGTTCGGGCGGAACCCGAGCGGAGGATGCGCTTGGCGGACATGTCGATCACACTCCCCGTGCATAGGCCTGGCGGCGGTCCGCCCGGCGATGTGATCAAGGCTGTCCTGTCGTGCGCACCACGCCAAGCTCCACCGCGGAAAGTCACCGGTAGGGGTGGCCGAGTTGTCCACAGGAGACCCGCCGTCCACAGAAGCGTGGCACCCGTCTCAGCACGTGGGCCGGGAACGCCGACACGGTCCGGGAGTACGGACCTCCTCGGCCCGTACTCCCGGTTCCTCGTTGCACGGCCCGCCGCCCGCCGGGGGCGGGCGCGGGGGGGGGGGGG
>KI547045.1:23105-44290 GCA_000497405.1 Streptomycetaceae bacterium MP113-05
CCCGGCACCCGCCGGAAACCGGAGAGCCCGGTTTCCCGGCACCGGGTGCACCGTCCGCGTCCTACACGTGGACGGACGGGGCCCCGTCATCGGCGCCCCGCTTGGTGAAGACCGCGACACCCGCCGCCAGCACGGCGACGATGCCGGCGCAGGTGAAGGCCAGGGCCATGCCCGAGATGAACGAGTCGTGCACCACTCCTGCCATCAGGTCGGCGACCTTCTCCGGGGTCCCGGCCGGCGCGGGCGGCGCGAACCCGACCTCCGCGGCCTCCTCGAGGCTCTGAGCCTGCTCGGGCTTCAGCGGAGGCAGACCGGCCTCCGCCCACTTGTCGTCCACGACGCTGCCGGCCCGGGAGGCCATCACGGCGCCGAGCACCGCGGTGCCGAGGCTGCCGCCGACCTGCATCGCCGCCTGCTGGAGTCCCCCCGCCACACCGGCGAGTTCCAGCGGCGCGTTGCCGACGATGACCTCGGTGGCGCCGACCATGACGGGGGCCAGCCCGAGGCCGAGCAGTGCGAACCAGAACGAGGTCACCGCGGTGCCGCTGTCCGGGTCCATGGTGGACATGCCGAACAGGGCGAACGCGGTGACGACCATGGCGGCGACCAACGGGATCCGGGGCCCCACCTTGGTGATGACGGCCCCGGCAAGCGGCGAGGCCACGATCATCATGGCGGTCAGCGGCAGCAGGTGCAGCCCGCTTTCCACCGGGCTCATGCCGTGCACGTTCTGCAGGTAGAAGGTGACGAAGAAGAGGCCCCCTATGAAGCCGAACGCCATCAGCACCATCAGCACCGTGCCGGCTGAGAGCGGCACCGAACGGAACATGCTCAGCGGCAGCAGCGGCTCGGCGGCACGTGCCTCCCAGCGGGCGAAGACCACGAACAGCGCCAGTGCGCCCGCGAGGAATCCGAGCGTCCCGATGTCGGCCCAGCCCCACTCCGGAGCCTTGATCAGGGCCCAGATGAGGCAGAACATCGCGCTGGAGAGGAGCACGATGCCCGGAACGTCGAAAGACCGCGGGGCCTTGTCCGCTCGGTGGTTCCTCAGCAACGACAGGCCCATCACCAGGGCGAGGACACCCACCGGTACGTTGATGAAGAACACCGACTCCCAGCTGACGTGCTCGACGAGGAGTCCGCCCACGATCGGGCCGGCAGCGGTGGAAGCACCGATGACGGCACCCCAGATGCCGATCGCCGCGTTCAGCCTCCCGGCCGGGAAGGAGGCCCGGAGCAGGCCGAGCGCCGCAGGCATGAGCAAGGCTCCGAAGACGCCCTGGAAGACCCGGAAGGTGACGACCAGCGAGACACTGGGAGCAAGGGCGATGGCGGCGGAGGCGCCCGCGAAGCCGACCACTCCGACGAGGAAGGTCTGCCGGTGGCCGAACCGGTCACCCAGCTTACCCGCCGTGATCAGGGAGACGGCGAGAGCCAGCAGGTAGGCACTGGTGATCCACTGCACCTCCGCGAAGGTGGCACCGAGGTCCTTCTTGATCGCCGGGTTGGCGATGGCCACGATCGTGCCGTCGAGCGCGACCATGGTGACGCCGAGTGCCACAGTGAGAAGGGTGAGCCACGGGTGTCCGCGAAGTCCGCTGCGGTCCCCGGACTCCGAGACGCCCGGACCGGCCGGTTCCGGAGCGTCCTTCGCGAGGAAAGTGGTGTGGGAGCTCATCCGCCCGAGATTAGTGACAGTATCTGACAATTGACAAACCGACTCATCAGTCGGTGGCTGTCACTCTGCTCACAGGTATGGTGACGCCCGATGCTCGCGAAAGGTGGCCGAAAGTGACCGGACTACGGGAGCGCAAGAAGCAGCGCACCCGAGGAGCCCTGATCCGGGTGGCGCACGAGCTCATCGTCACACGCGGATACGAGGACACCACGGTCGACCAGATCGCCGACGCCGTGGACGTCTCCCAGCGGACCTTCTTCCGGTACTTCTCCAGCAAGGAGGACGTCGCCTTCGCCCTCCAGGACGAAACCGAGGCGGGCTTCTACGAGGCGGTCCGCCACCGTCCGGCGCACGAGTCGCCGAACCGCGCGCTGCGCAACGCCCTCGACTCGACCTGGGACGACTTCGGCGAAGCGATCACCCGGATCGTTCCCCTCGGCCTGTACATGCGGATGTGGCAGGCCATCGAGACGACCCCGGCGCTGCTCGCGGCCCACCTCCGTCGTTCCACCGAGACGGAGGAACGGCTCGCCGCCCTTTTCACAGCCCGCGAGGGCCTCTCCCCCGCGGACCCCCGGCCCCGGGTGCTGGTCGCCTCGTTCACCGGGGTGATGAGGACCGCGGGAAGGCAGTGGGGCGAGGGCGGGGACATCACCGTCGAGGCGGCCCGCCGCACCATCGACAGCTACCTCGACCTGATGGCTCCGGTCCTGAGCGACGACTGGGGCCACCGCCTGTGAGCCACCGCCCGGGGAGGCGACGCGCTCACCACCCGCACTGCAGCGTGCAGGGGGACGCGCAGGCGATCGCCGCATACGATGGCCCACATGGGTGACGTTCTGGCGGGAATTCATTCCTCCTGGGAGTTCGACTCCGACTCCGTGCTCATCCGCTTCGAACGGGGAATCCGCACTCCGAAGCTCTTCCACGTGCTGGGAGAGCGGCGTATCCCGTACGAGGCCATGAGCCGGGTCGAGCTGGCCCCCGGCGGCAGACGGGGCACCGTCGTCGTGCGCGCGGTGCCGCGGGCAGGGGCCGACCCCCTGGTGGAGGCTGCGGACGGCCAGCTCAAGGAGACCTGCGACCCGTACCGCCTGGTACTGCCCGCCCACCGGGAACTGCTCGCGGACTACTACGTGAGCGAACTCCGTTCGGCCCTGGGCCCGCACGCCGCCGAGCCCGCCGATTCGCACCTGGTCGCGCCACCCGAGACCCCCCTCTCCTTCAAGGCGTACGACGGCAAGGCGCGCTTCGACGGCGAGGAGGTGTCCTTCCGCTGGTTCCGGACCGGCGCCTCCTCCGCCAAGTGGAAGGCGGGCGACCAGGCGTTCGCGATGGGCGAGCTGGAAGGCGTCGAGTGGCGTTCGCCCGAGGTCTTCAAGGGGCATCTGCGGCTCATCCCGCGCGGCGCCGAATCGCCCGCGCTACGCGCGTTCCCCGGCGTGGAGGTCGACCAGGACCCGGCTGCGGTGGTCTTCGGGCCGGGCTACGGGCTGGTGCACGAGTCGCTGCCGTTCGCCGCGGCGGTGCTGGCCGGGGTCCGGGCCGCCGAGCCGGTGCCGGTTCTCGCGAGCGCGCCCCCGTCCGTACCACCGGGCGGACCCGCCGGTGCGACGGGTCGCGGCGATCCCGGTGACATCGCCGAGCGCATACGGCACCTGGGTGAGCTGCACGAGGCCGGTCTGCTCACGGACGAGGAGTTCTCCGCGAAGAAGGCGGAACTGCTCGCCGAGCTCTGACACCGGCAGGGGGCGGATGAGCCGGTTCGGCGGCAGAACCGCAGCCTCGGCGGCCGGTCAGAGCGCGGCGATGACCGCATCGGTGAGCACCGGCCAGACCTCGACGGCCCACGGTCCGAAATCGCGGTCGGTGAGCGCCACACAGGCCGCGCCGGCCACCGGGTCGACCCACAGGAACGTTCCGGCCTGGCCGAAATGCCCGAACGTGCGCGCCGAGGAGCGGTCGCCCGTCCAGTGCGGCGCCTTGCCGTCCCGGATCTCGAAGCCCAGGCCCCAGTCGTTGGGCGACTGGTTTCCGTACCCGGGGAGCACGCCTCTGAGCCCGGGGAACGCCACCGAGGTGGCCTCCCCCACGGTCTCCGCCGCGAGCAGGCGCGGCGCCTGGAGCTCGGCGGCGAATCGGATCAGGTCGTCCGCGGTGGACACGGCGTCCTTGGCCGGAGAGCCGACGAGTTCGGTGTCGGTCATACCCAGCGGGGCGAGCACCGCTGCGCGAAGATACTCGGCGAACGGGATGTCGGTGGCCTTGGCGAGGTGCTCGCCCAGCACCTCGAAACCGGTGTTGGAGTAGATCCGCCGCTCGCCGGGCGCGGCCATCGTGCGGTTCTCGTCGAAGGCGAGGCCCGAGGCGTGAGCAAGCAGGTGGCGCACGGTGGCCCCCTCCGGACCGGCCGGTTCGTCCAGCTCGATCGCTCCTTCCTCGACCGCCACCAGCACGGCGTAGGCGGCGAGCGGCTTACTGACGGAGGCCAGCGGGAAGGGGCGTCCGGTCTCGCCGTACTTGCCCGCAAGGGAGCCGTCCGCCGTGACGACGGCGACGGCCGCGGCGGGAACGGGCCAGTTCTCGATCATGCGGAGGGCGCTGTCCATGCCAGGCAGCCTAACGCGGCGGAGATCGCCCGCCGGATGTACTTTCCTGGAGTGCACTCCAGGTCCGTAGCGTCTCACCCATGACCGTGATGGAGCCGGAGACGGCGGACGAGACCGGGACAGCGGGCAAGGCGGCCGAAGCGGACCTCTGTGCCGCCCGGAACGCGGTGCATCCCCGTCCGGACGGCGAGGACCGCTACACCATCAGCGAGGTCGCCGCCTGCACCGGACTGACCGCGCACACCCTGCGCTGGTACGAGCGGATCGGCCTGATGCCGCACGTCGACCGCTCGCACACCGGGCAGCGGCGGTTCACCAACAAGGACCTCGACTGGCTGGCGTTCGTCGGCAAACTCCGCCTCACCGGCATGCCGGTGGCAGCCATGGTGCAGTACGCGGAGCTCGTGCGGGCGGGCGAGCACACCGTCGGTGAGCGCCGCGAGCTGCTGGAGACGACCCGGCGGGACGTGTGCCACCGCATCGCGGAGCTGCAGGGCACCCTCGCGGTCCTCGACTACAAGATCGACATGTATTCCGAGAAGACATCCCCTTGAGGGAGGACGGGAGAGCACCGATGACGCCAGGGAAGATCGAAACGGAGCGTCTCGGGCCGGAGGGCCCCGAGACGGGCGTCCAGGGGCTGGGCTGCATGGGCATGAGCTTCGCCTACGGCCCCACCGACGAGCAGGAGGCACGGGCGACGCTGGAGCGGGCGCTGGAACTGGGCGTCACGCTCTACGACACCGCCGACATGTACGGAGCGGGTGCGAACGAACGGTTCCTCGCGCCGTTCGTGCGCGCACACCGGGACGAGATCGTCCTCGCCACCAAGTTCGCCGTCGTCCTCGACCCGCAGGACCCGCAGTCGCGCGGTGTTCGCAATGACCCCGCCTACGTCCGGGAGAGTGTGGAGGGCAGCCTGCGCCGACTCGGCGTGGAGACGATCGATCTGTACTACATGCACCGCCGCGACCCCGGCGTGCCGCTCGAGGACTCCGTCGGCGCCATGGCCGACCTGGTGCGTGAGGGCAAGGTCCGGCAGCTCGGACTGAGCGAGGTCACCGGCAGCGAACTGCGCACCGCGCACGCCGTCCACCCCATCGCGGCAGTGCAGTCGGAGTGGTCGGTCTTCAGCCGGGACGTGGAGGAGAACGTGGTGGGCGCCGCTCAGGAGCTGGACGTCACCTTCGTGCCGTACTCGCCCCTGGGACGCGGCTTCCTCACCGGTTCCTTCCGGGACGCGGACAAGGACCTCGGGGGTGACGACTTCCGCCGGATGCAGCCGCGTTTCACCGGTGCCAACGCCGCGGCGAACGCGACCCTGCTGGATCCGCTGCGGACGGTGGCCGAGGCACACGACGCCACGACCGGTCAGGTCGCCCTCGCGTGGGTGCACCAGCGGGCGTCGGTGCACGGTATGCGCGTCGTGCCGATCCCGGGCACCCGCCGCCGGAGCCGGGTGGAGGAGAACACCACCGCCACCCGCATCGTGCTCTCCGATGCTGAGCTCCGGATGCTGGAACCGATCGCCGGGCAGGTCGCGGGTACGCGGTACGCGGACATGACCTTCACCTCCGCCGGCCGCGAGTAGACCGCACCGGCGGCGGCCCGGGGAAGCGGGTGCGCGCCGTGCGCCCCGGGCCGGTCAGCCGTACGCCGGCTCAGCCTCCATCTCCCAGATCAGCAGCTCGGCGTCGCCGTGCGCAACCGCCACCGAGCCGTCCGAGGCGGTGAGCCGGGCGGCGTCGCCGGGGGCCAGGTGTTGACCGTCCAGTCGTACCGTGCCGCGCACCACGTGCAGGTAGACGAACTGCGCGCCGGGCACGGCGGTACGCTCCCGGTCGGTGAGACGACGCACGTGCAGCACCGCGTCGGTGCGGGGGATCGCGAACGGCGTCGCGTCGGCGATCCCTCGCACCACCTCGTACTCGGGCGGGCCACCGAACACGCCCGGCACCAGCCACATCTGCACGAAGCACAGCGGGCGCCCGCCGGCGTTCCGCTCCATGTGGCGTACGCCGGAGCCGGCCCCCAGCCGTTGCAGATCCCCGGGCCGTACCGACGTCGGGGCTCCGGTGGAGTCGCGGTGTTCCAGCTCCCCCTCCACGACCCAGGTGACGATCTCCAGGTCGCGGTGCGGGTGGAGACCGAAACCCGCGCCGGGCGCGAGCAGCTCCTCGTTGCAGGCGACGAGCAACCCGAAACCCGTGTTGCCGGGGTCGTAGAAGCCGGAGAACGAGAACGCGTGCCGGGTCTCGATCCCTGCCTCCGTGTCACCGCCCCGGTACCGGTCAGCGGCCCGCCGCACCTCAAGCATGCGACCACGGTAGACGCCCCCGTACCCGTGGCCGGCAGCGGATGAGGCAGGCTTGTGCCGTGCCCGAACCCACGGAGTCCGACCAGAACCCCGCGACCGACGCAGCCGCCCGGTCGGCCGACCATCCGCACGCCGCCACCCTTCGACGGCTGCAGCAGTCCTCCGGGAAACTCGCCGCGGCGGCGCTGTCCCGAATGGACGAGCAGCTGCCGTGGTACCGCGCCATGCCTCCGGAGAACCGGTCGTGGATCGGGCTGGTCGCGCAGGCAGGCATCGCCGCCTTCACCGAGTGGTTCCGGCACCCGGAGACTCCGCAGGCCATCAGTACCGACGTCTTCGGCACCGCGCCCCGCGAGCTGACCCGCGCGATCACGCTGCGGCAGACGGTGGAGCTGGTAAGGACCACGATCGAGGTGATGGAGACCGCGATCGACGAGGTCGCGGCGCCGGGCGACGAGGCGGTGCTCCGCGAGGCGCTGCTGGTCTACGCCCGGGAGATCGCCTTCGCCACGGCGCAGGTGTACGCCCAGGCTGCCGAGGCGCGCGGCGCATGGGATGCGCGGCTGGAGTCCCTGGTGGTCAACGCGGTGCTGTCCGGCGAAGCGGACGAGGGCTCCGTCTCTCGTGCCGCCGCGCTGGGATGGAACGCACCCGAGCACGTCTGTGTGCTGCTGGGCACGGCGCCCGACGGGGACAGCGAACTCACGGTGGAGGCCATCCGGCGCGCCGCTCGGCACGCCAAGCTGCAAGTGCTGACGGGCGTGCTCGGCAACCGGCTGGTCGTGGTCGCGGGCGGCTCGGACGACCCGCTGCGCACCGCCAAGTCGTTGATCGGCCCGTATGCCGCGGGTCCGGTGGTGGCCGGCCCGGTCGTCGGTGACCTGCTGTCGGCCACCCGCTCCGCCCAGGCGGCGGCAGCCGGGCTGCGGGCCAGTGCGGCGTGGCCGGACGCGCCACGCCCGGTGCTGGCGGACGATCTCCTGCCCGAGCGGGCGATGGCCGAAGACCCCGCTGCGCGGAGGCTCTTGGTGGAGGAGATCTACAGACCGCTGGAACAGGCGGGGTCGGCGCTGCTCGAAACGCTGAGCGTATTCCTCGAGCAGGCCAGCAGCCTGGAAGGCGCGGCGAGAATGCTCTTCGTTCACCCGAATACCGTGCGCTACCGCCTGCGACGTGTGACTGACGTCACGGGGTGGTCCCCCTCCGAGGTGCGTTCAGCGTTTACTCTGCGTATTGCACTGATCCTTGGGCGGCTCGCCGACGGCGATCCGGAACCCTAGGCTCAGCACCCCGGTTTTGTCGGAGGACTACAAAACCCCCGACCGTTCTTCGTCCCGGTCCCCACGGGCGGGGACCCATGCCCTCAAGAGAGAGTGTGAGAGTGCTCGTACTCGTCGCTCCCGGCCAAGGCGCCCAGAAGCCTGGCTTCCTGACCCCCTGGCTCGACCTACCCGGTGTCGCCGACCGCCTCCGGGAATGGTCGGACGCCCTCGAACTCGATCTGGTGCACTTCGGCACCAAGGCGGACGCAGAGGAGATCCGGGACACCGCCGTCGCCCAGCCGATGCTGGTGGCCGCCGCACTGGTATCCGCGGACGCTCTGCTGGACGGCCTCGACGCCTCACGGGTGGTGGGCTCCGTCGCCGGTCACAGCGTCGGCGAACTGGCCGCCGCGGCTCTGGCGGGTGTGGTCTCGCCGGGGGACGCCATGTCTCTGGTACGCATCCGGGGTCGTGCCATGGCTGAGGCCGCCGCCGTCACGGAGACCGGGATGGCCGCGGTACTCGGCGGCGACTCGGACACCGTCACCTCGCACCTGGAGCAGCTGGGGCTGACTCCCGCGAACATCAACGGCGGCGGCCAGATCGTCGCCGCCGGTACTGCCGGGCAACTCGCGGAGCTGGCCGCCGACAAGCCCGAGGGCGCCCGCGTGCGGCCGTTGCAGGTCGCCGGCGCGTTCCACACCGTGCACATGGCACCGGCGGTCGAGGCGCTGGAGAACGCGGTCCGCAACGTGACCGTGACCGACCCCGTCATCCCGTACGTGTCCAACGCTGACGGCCGGAGCGTCACCACCGGCGAGGAGGTCGTCAGCCGACTGGTGCGGCAGGTGGCGAATCCGGTGCGCTGGGACCTGTGCATGGAGACCTTCGTCGCGGGGTGCGCCACGACGCTGATCGAGATGTGCCCGGGCGGCACCCTGACCGGGTTGGCTAAGCGCAGCATGCCGGGCGTACGGACGCTGGCGCTGAAGTCCCCCGACGATCTCGAGGCGGCACGCTCGCTCGTCGCCGAACACGCCGCAGTGGCGGAATAGGAGCATCGAGAGCATGACCGCGAAGATCAGGCCCGCCAAGGGTCCGGCGTACGCGCGCATCCACGGTGTCGGCGGCTACCGGCCGACGCGCGTGGTGCCGAACGAGGAAATCCTCAAGCACATCGACTCCTCCGACGAGTGGATCCGCTCGCGGTCCGGCATCGTGACCCGTCACTGGGCCGGCCCCGACGAGACCGTCGCCGAGATGACCCTGGAGGCAGCGGGGAAAGCGATCGCTGACGCGGGCATCACGCCGGAGCAGGTCGGCGCGGTCGTCATCTCGACCGTCTCGCACTTCAAGCAGACTCCCTCCATCGCCACCGAGATCGCCTACCGCCTCGGCACCGGCAAGGCCGCGGCGTTCGACATCTCAGCCGCCTGCGCCGGCTTCGGTTACGGGTTGGCCGTGGCCAAGGGCCTGGTCGTCGACGGCAGCGCGGAGTACGTCCTGGTGGTCGGCGTCGAGCGGCTCTCGGACCTCACGGACCTCACGGACCGCTCCACCGCGTTCCTGTTCGGCGACGGCGCCGGCGCGGTCATCGTCGGCCCGGCCGACGAGCCCGGCATCGGCCCCGCCGTGTGGGGCTCCGAGGGCGACAAGGCGGACGTCATCACGCAGACCGTGCCGTGGGACCGGTTCTGGGTAGGCGACGTCGCCGAACTGCCGGTGGACGACGCAGGAGAGGTGAAGTTCCCGGCGCTGCGCCAGGAGGGCCAGACCGTCTTCCGGTGGGCCGTCTTCGAGATGGCCAAGGTCGCCCAGCAGGCGCTGGACGCGGCCGGTGTCGCCGCGAAGGACCTGGACGTCTTCATCCCGCACCAGGCGAACATGCGGATCATCGACTCGATGGTGAAGACTTTGAAGCTGCCGGAGAGCGTCACCGTGGCACGGGATGTGGAGACCACCGGAAACACCTCGGCCGCCTCGATCCCGCTCGCGATGGAGCGGCTGCTGGCGACCGGTCAGGTGAAAAGCGGCGACACGGCCCTGGTCATCGGGTTCGGAGCAGGCCTCGTCTACGCGGCCATGGTCGTTACTCTCCCCTGAGACAAGATCACATATCTCGCAGCGCACATCCGCCGCACGGCGTGCGGGCGCTGTGGCACGACACCGGACGGGGAAGCCGCGTCCGGGAGACCGACACAACACGAAGGAGCGCCGAAATGGCCGCCACGAAGGAAGAGATCGTCGCCGGTCTCGCCGACATCGTCAACGAGATCGCCGGCATCCCCACGGAGGACGTCAAGGAGGAGAAGTCCTTCACCGACGACCTGGACGTCGACTCGCTGTCCATGGTCGAGGTCGTCGTCGCCGCCGAGGAGCGCTTCAGCGTGAAGATCCCGGACGACGACGTCAAGAACCTCAAGACCGTCGGCGACGCCACCGAGTACATCCTCAAGAACCAGGGCTGAGCCGGACTGTCGCCTCCCTGCGGTGGCGCCGCCGCGTCACCGTGAACCTCAGACACGTGGAGTAGGAATTCCGATGAACACGACCCCATCCGCCGTGGTCGTCACCGGTATCGGCGCAACCACACCGCTGGGTGGCGACAGCGCATCGACCTGGGAGGGTCTCATCGCCGGCCGGTCCGGTGTGAACCTTCTGCAGGAGGAGTGGGCGGCCGACCTGCCCGTGCGCATCGCCGCTCGGGCAGCGGTCGACCCCTCCGAGGTCATCCCGCGCCCGCAGGCCCGGAAGCTGGACCGCTCGGCGCAGTTCGCGCTGATCGCCGCGCGTGAGGCGTGGGCCGACGCCGGCTTCACCGGACGTGCGGGCGAGGACGGTTCGGTGGACCCCGACCGTCTGGGCGCCGTCGTCGCCTCCGGTATCGGCGGTGTCACGACGCTGCTCGACCAGTACGACGTGCTGCGGGACAGGGGCGTCCGGAAGGTGTCGCCGCACACCGTCCCGATGCTCATGCCGAACGGCCCCTCCGCCAACGTCGGCCTCGAGGTCAACGCCCGCGCCGGTGTGCACACCCCGGTGAGCGCGTGCGCCTCGGGGTCGGAGGCCATCGGCTACGCGATCGAGATGATCCGCAACGGCCGCGCGGACGTCGTCGTCGCCGGCGGCACGGAGGCTGCGATCCATCCGCTTCCGATCGCCGCGTTCGGCAACATGATGGCGATGTCGAAGAACAACGACGACCCGCGCGGCGCCTCCCGCCCCTACGACGCGGACCGCAACGGCTTCGTCATGGGCGAGGGTTCCGGCGTGATCGTGCTCGAGTCGGCTGAGCACGCCGCCCGGCGGGGTGCGCGGGTCTACGCGGAGGCCGTCGGCCAGGGCGTCTCGGCCGACAGTCACCACATCACCCAGCCGGAGCCGAGCGGCAACGGCATCGCCCACGCCCTGCAGAACCTGATGCAGCACACCGACCTGCGGGCCGACGAGATCATGCACATCAACGCGCACGCGACATCCACCCCGCAGGGGGACATCGCCGAGATCAAGGCGCTGCGCAAGGTCTTCTCCGGTGACGTGGACCACATGGTGCTCTCCGCCACCAAGTCCATGACCGGGCACCTGCTGGGCGGAGCCGGCGGCATCGAGACGGTGGCGGCGGTCCTCGCCCTGCACAACCGGGTGGCGCCGCCGAGCATCAACATCGACAACCTCGACCCGGAGGCGGACGCCGACGTCGTCCGCAACGAGCCGCGCGAGCTCCCCAAGGGGCGCCTCGCCGCGCTCAACAACTCCTTCGGATTCGGCGGTCACAACGTGGTACTGGCCCTGCGGACGGTCTGATCGCTGCGAGGCCGCCGAGGGGAACGCCCCGGCTTCACCCCGGCCCGTAAGGGGCTCGGTGAAGCCGGGGCGTTCTTCGTGCGGCGGTGCAAGCTCTCGACGGGAGGCACCCCTGACCGGTCCGGACCGGTTCAGACCACCTGGTGGAGCCAGCGAACGGGAGCGCCGTCACCGGCGTACCGGAAGGGTTCGAGCTCGTCGTCCCAGGGCTTGCCGAGCAGCCGGGCGATCTCCGTTTCGAGTTCGCTCTCGCCCCGCGCGGAGCGGGACATCGCGGCGCGCAGCCGGTCCTCGGGGATCAGGATGTCGCCGTGCATCCCGGTCACGGCGTGGAAGATGCCGAGTCCCGGTGTCGAGCTGTACCGCTCGCCCTCGGCGGCGGCGCAGGGGTCGGCTGTGACCTCGAAGCGCAGCATGTGCCATCCGCGCAGCGCCGAGGCGAGTTTGGACGCCGCGCCGGGCTCCCCCTGCCAGGAGAACTCGGCACGCCAAGTGCCGGGCGAGGCCGGCTGTTTGATCCAGTCCAGCGCGACCCGGACGCCGAGCACGCCCGCGACGGCCCACTCCACGTGCGGGCAGAGCGCGCGGGGCGCGGAGTGGACGAACAGGACTCCACGTGTCGTCACCGGGACCTCCCGTGCGGTTCGAGGTTCGCCGTGCCCGGCACCCTCGAGTACCTGCCGGTCACGCGCCGGACCGGCGCCTGACATTCTGCACCAACCGGCACCTGCCTACCACCTTCCGAGGTGACCAACAGTAAACACCATTGTGGCGATTTCGCCATGAAACGGGCAGGATGTGGCGCGATGTGATGCGCATTCGGTTACCAGTGCGCACATCCCGACCCCCATGGGAGAAAGCTACCGCGCCGGTCCGGACCACAGGTGACGTACCTTCGGGACTGGATCCCGCAGGAGAGGAGAGTGGCCGATGCGAACACGCGGACACACCGCTCGGATGGCGGTGAGCGGCGCGCTCGCCGCAGCGCTGGGGTTCTCCCTGGCGGGATGTCAGAGCGGTTCCTCGGACGGGCAGTCGCCCGTTCCCTCCGCCTCCTCGCCCGCCGCGTCGCCATCACCCGCTCCACGTCCCCCGTCGTCCGCCGGCTGGAACACCGATCCGGACTCGATCGCCGCCGTGGGCGACTCGATCACCCGCGCGTTCGACGCCTGCGGACCTCTCGCCGACTGCCCCCAGGCCTCTTGGTCCACCGGCACCGACCCTGGCGTCGACAGCCTGGCCGGGCGGCTCCTCGACCGACCGGCACGCGACAGCCGGAACCTGGCGGAGTCCGGGGCCACCGTCTCGGACCTTCCCGGGCAGATGTCACGTGCCGCCGCACGGGAGCCCGGCCTCGTCACCGTGCTCATCGGCTCCAACGACGCCTGCCGCCCGTCGGTCGGGACGATGACTCCGGTGGCCGCCTTCCGGGCGGACTTCGAACAGGCCCTGGAGACCCTGTGGGAGGAGTCGCCGGAGTCGCAGGTGTACGTCGCGAGCATCCCGGACCTGACCCGACTGTGGGAGGTGGGCCGGGACGAGGCGGACGCCCGCCGGGTCTGGGAGTTCGGGATCTGCCCCTCGATGCTGCGAGCACCGCGGTCGACAGTGGAGGCGGCGGTCGCCCGTCGGGAGCAGGTCTCCAGTCGGGCCGAGGCGTACAACTCCGCGCTGCGGGAGGTCTGCACGAAGGACCGGCGATGCCGCTGGGACGGCGGCGCCGTGCACGACTACCGCTTCACGGCCGACGCGCTCAGTCACTGGGACTGGTTCCACCCGAGCCGCGACGGGCAGGGTGAACTGGCCGAGATGGCCTATGCGCGCATCACACGCCGCTGAGCCGGTGCGACTGCCGGTCGACCGGACCCGACGACGCGCCGGAACGGCCGGCCCGGTCAAGGGCTCTCGAGCATCCGGACCAGCAGGTCGCGAAGCACCCTGCGCTCGAGCGGGGTCAGCTCGGACAGCGGCTCCCGGGCGAACCCGAGGGCACCTCGCAGGCTCTCCGCCGTCACTCTGCCCCGCTCCGTCGCCGCAGCAAGCTTGACCCGGCGGTCGACCGGATCGGGCCGCCGCTCGACCAGGCCGCGCGACTCGAGCCGATCGACTATCCCCGTGACGTTCGACGGCTCGCACTTCAGCTGTTCGGCGATCCTGCGCATCGGCGCCGGCTCCCTGGCGAGGAGAGCCAGGAGACGCGCCTGGGCGCCGGTCAGTGCCTGATCGGCGGCGGCCCGCTCGTACTCCGCGTGGTAGCGCGCGACGACGCCGCCGATCAGCTCGACGACCTCCCGAGTGAGAGCGTCGGGCGGAGGCGGAACGGAGGGCGACCCGGTCGACATGTCTCCAGCGTACCCCATTGCTTGACAACATGAAATATTCAGGTGCAACCTTGTTTCAGCACCTGAAGCATCTGGAGGCATCACATGACCCTGCCCACCGCCGGCCGCGCCTGGCATCTGACGGCCCGCCCCCAGGGCTGGCCGACGTCCGACGGGTTCGAGCTGCGCGAAGTGCCGGTCGAGGCCCCCTCGGAGGGCCAGATCCTGGTGCGCAATCTCTTCTTGTCCGTCGACCCGTACATGCGCGGCCGGATGAACGACGTGCGTTCCTACGTGCCGCCGTTCCAGCTGGACAAGCCGATGGACGGCGGTGCGGTCGGCGTGGTCCTCGCCTCCCGGGCCGAGGGCTTCGCCGTCGGCGACCACGTCCTTCACGGCCTGGGCTGGCGGGAGTTCGCGACGCTCGACGCGCGGCACGCGACGGTGGTGTCCGCCGAACTGGCCCCGCTCAGCGCGTATCTCGGTGTCCTGGGCATGCCCGGCCTCACCGCCTATGCCGGACTGCTGGAGGTCGGCTCGTTCACCGAGGGTGACGCGGTCTTCGTCTCCGGTGCCGCCGGCGCCGTGGGCAGCCAGGTGGGACAGATCGCCAAGCTCAAGGGGGCGTCCCGGGTGATCGGCAGCGCGGGCTCGGACGACAAGGTCCGCCTGCTGACAGAGGAGTACGGCTTCGACTCCGCGTTCAACTACAAGACCGGACCCGTCGCGGAGCAGCTCAAGTCGGCCGCACCGGACGGGATCGACGTCTACTTCGACAACGTCGGCGGTGATCACCTCGAGGCCGCCATCAGCGCCATGAACGTCCACGGCCGGATCACCGTGTGCGGCATGATCGCTCAGTACAACGCGACGGAACCACCCGCTGCGCCGCGGAACCTCGCGCTCCTGATCGGCAAGCGCATCCGGATGCAGGGCATGCTGGTCAGCGACCACGCGGCGCTCCAGCAGCAGTTCGTGTCCGAGGTCTCCCCCTGGATCCGTTCGGGAGCGCTGAAGTACCGGGAGACCGTGGTGGACGGAATCGACGACGCCGTGAACGCATTCCTCGGCATGCTCAAGGGCGAGAACACCGGAAAGATGGTCGTCCGCCTCGACGGCTGACACCCACCACCCACACCGGCCGCCCCCGCCACGGGAGGTTCCCGCCTGGCGTCCGGGCCGCCCCGGCCCCCTCCACCCGGCCGGGATGCGGCAGTCGTGAAGGCGAGCCTCCCTACCAGAAGAAGAGAGACGAGGATCTGCATGTCCATCCAACCCGTCGACGTCACCTACACCGCGATAGCCACGGCCGAGAACGGCCGGGACGGCCGGGTCGCGTCCGACGACGGCACACTCGACGTGGTCGTCAACCCGCCCAAGGAGCTTGGTGGCAGTGGCGAGGGCACCAACCCGGAGCAGCTCTTCGCCGCCGGCTACAGCGCCTGCTTCCAGAGCGCCCTCGGGGTCGTCGCGCGCAAGGTGAAGGCGGACATCACCGGCTCCACGGTGACCGCGGAAGTCGGCATAGGCAAAACGCCTGAAGGCGGCTTCGGCCTCACGGTCGCTCTGCGGGCGAGCATCCCCCACGTGGACCGGGCGACTGCTCAAGACCTGCTCGAGAAGGCACACCAGGTCTGCCCCTACTCCCAGGCGACGCGGGGCAACATCGAGGTCACCCTCACCGCCGACTGACCGGCGATCAGGGCGAGAGAGTGGTTCTGGCGGGCGCCCGTCGGGACCACCTCGCGTCCTGGGAAACCGAGGCCCGGTTTGCCGGCCGCAGCCGGACCTGCGCCTGCCGTGGGGCCACGGCGCTCGGCACCGCTTTCCGGGCCCACGGGCTGCTCGCCGACGACAAGCCCGTACCGCGCACCCCGGGGGAGGCAGCCTCGTGGCCCGCGGACCGTGGCCGAGAGGCGCCCTCGCTAAGCGGACTTTCGGGGGCTGCGCTTGGCCGTCGTGGTCTTCGCGGCCGTGGTCTTCTTCGCCGCCCCCTTCGCGGCGGGCGTCTTCGCCTTGCCGGTGGCCTTCTTCGGCGCCGCCTTCTTGGCCGCGCTCTTCTTCGTGGTCGTCTTCCCGGCGGTGGTCTTCTTCGCCGCCGCCTTCTTCCCGCGCGGCAGCTGATGCACCTCTGCCTCACCGCCGTCCTCGCCGCGTGACCGGCGGGCGGCCTGCACCGAGTTCTCCAGCACCGACATCAGGTCGACGACCTTGCCCTCACGCGGGGCCGGTTCGGCGGCGGGGAGCGGTTCGCCCGACTCCTTGGCGTCGACCATCGCCTCCAGCGCCTCGCGGTACTCGTCGTGCAGTGCGTCCAAATCCAGCTCGCCGAGGGTCTCCATCAGCGCGTCGGCCAGGTCCAGCTCCTGATCACGCACGCCGACGCTCTCGCTGGGGGCCATCCCGTCTGCGGAACGGACCTCGTCCGGCCACAGCATGGTGTGCAGGGTGAGCGTGTCCTGGTAGACGCGGAGCATGCCGAGACTCTCGCGGTTGCGCAGCGCCAGTTTGGCGACGGCGACCCGTCCGGAGCGTGCCAGCGCCTCGCGCAACAGAACGTACGGCTTGGCGGCGCTCTGCCCGTCCCCGGTGAGGAAGTACGAGCGGTCGAGCCGGATCGGGTCGATGTCCTCCGCGGGGAGGAAGCCGAGGATCTCCACGGTCTTCGCCGTGGGCAGCGGCAGGGTCGCGAGATCGTCGTCCGTGATCTGGACATGACTGCCGTCGACCGTCTCGTACGCCTTGCCGATCTCCTCGCTCGGCACCTCCTCGCCGTCCAGGTCGCACACCTTGCGGTAGCGGATGCGACCGCCGTCCGTGGTGTGGATCTGACGGAAGGAGACGCCGTGACTCTCTGTGGCCGAGACCACCTTGATCGGAATGGAGACCAGTCCGAACGAAATGGCCCCTTTCCAGATGGAACGCATCGTAAGTCCCTTCTGTGGGATTCTTCCGAGTATGCCCATCACGGAGATCGACGGCCACCGCCTATCCCTCAGCAATCTGGACAAGGTGCTCTATCCGGCCGCCGGCTTCACGAAGGGTGAGGCGATCCACTACTACGCGACCGTCGCCGATGCGGTACTCCCCCACCTCGCGGGGCGGGCGGTCTCCTTCCTCCGCTTCCCGGACGGCGTGGAGGCCACCGCCTTCTTCGCGAAGAACGTTCCCCCCGGGACGCCCGACTGGGTGAGGACGGCCGAGGTACAGCGCACGGGTGAGAAGCGCGAGACGCAGGTGGTGATCGAGAACCTGGCGACACTGGTGTGGGCCGCCAACCTGGCCGCTCTGGAACTGCACACCCACCAGTGGCGCGTCGACGCCCAGCGGCGGGCGGACCGGATCGTCTTCGACTTGGATCCCGGCGAGGGCGCCACCGTCCTGGACTGCCGGGAAGTCGGCGCGTGGCTGCGCGACCGGCTGGCCGAGGACGGCCTCACGGCACTGGCGAAGACGTCCGGCTCCAAGGGACTGCACCTACTGGCGGCCGTGCGCACCACGGACTCCTCCGCCGTTTCGGCCTACGCCAAGCAGCTCGCGCAGGAAGCGGAACGCGCCATGCCGGAGCTGGCGCTGCACCGGATGGCCCGGCGCCTGCGCGCGGGGAAGGTGTTCGTCGATCACTCGCAGAACTCGTGGGCCAAGACGACGGCCGCTCCCTACACCCTGCGGGCGAAAGAACGACCGACCGTCTCCACTCCCGTGACCTGGGACGAGCTGGTGGCAGCACGGGTTCCGGACGACCTGGTGTTCACCGCGGCAGACGTACCCGGCCGCGTGCAGCGGCACGGGGACATCATGGCGCCGCTGTTCGACGAGCAGCGCGCCGGCACACTCCCCTGACCCCCGCGAACCGGGCTCAGGCGTTGCCGGAACCCCAGTCGTCGTTGTTCGCAGCGCGCCGGCCGGTCAGCGAGTGGACCTTGTCACTCACGGACTCGGGCACGCGGTGACCGGTGCGCTCGTTCACCGTGTCGAAGGCCCGGCTCGCGAACTGGCGACCGTTCTGCGCCGCAGACTCGGCAGCATTGCGGACGGCAGGGTTCTCGCCGAGGCGCTGGGCCTGGCGGCGCAGCTGCTCGTAGCGCTCCCGACCGGCCCGTGTCCCGAGCACGAACCCGATGGCCAGGCCGAGGATGAAGCTGAGTCGGTACCGCATGACAACCCTTTCGTCGATGCCTCCGGGGGGCCGGGCCGGAACGGATTTCGGCGTATCCCGTGGCATGCGCTAATGTATTGCTCGAAGCGAGGGAACGCCCCCGGGAGACCGGAGGTGAACCCCGTGGGAGCAGTCCCCTGTAGCTCAATCGGCAGAGCAGCCGGCTGTTAACCGGCAGGTTACTGGTTCGAATCCAGTCGGGGGAGCACACCCCTCGAAGGGCCCCGGAGACGGGGCCCTTCGGCATGTACGGCGACTCCAGCTCCGTACCGCGAAGATCCCGGCGAGAGCGGGAACCGCACAACACCTGCGGGGAGTCCTGATTCCACGGAGATCGTCGCCGACGACCACCCGGCACAGGCGAGAGATCGTATGAGCAGCTATGCTGCGGCAGACGGCGGCGCGAACCCACGCGGCACGCCGGAAGAGGGGCGGTAGCTCAGCCGGTTAGAGCAACGGACTCATAATCCGTCGGCCGTGGGTTCGAGTCCCACCCGCCCCACTCACACTCCCTGGCAGCGGCCAGGGAGCACGGGTGACCAGCTCAACGAGCGAGGGGCCCCGAAGGGCACGCATCCCCTCCGAATACTCTCCTCGTCGCCGATCGTGCATGCGCGTCACACCACGCAGGGCGGGGGCCTCCCGGGGCAAGGAAGGCCCCCCGCACGGTGGCGGACCCGCGGGGGAGGGCAGGGTCAGCAGAACCAGCCGTTCTGCACCCAGCCGTGGCGGTTGATGTTGCCGTAGGCGAAGCCGTACACCCAGTCGCCCTGGACGCGTTCGACCTTGAACGTCTGCGGGTTGTGGAGGGTGCCCATCCAGGCGCCGACCGGCGCGGTGCGGACGAAGAGACTGTCGGCGCAGACGGTCTCGCGCTGCCCGACGGTGCCGTCGGCCGCACTCGCGGGCACGGCGAAGGTCAGCAGCGCGGCGACGGTTGCGGTGGCTGTGGCCACGACGGAGGCGGTGCGGGTGCGGAGCCGGGGAGTCACCATGATCCGTAGCCTCCGATGCACTCCTGCCGGATGTAGCCCCAGTCGTTGGGGCCGAAGTCGAAGGTGGCCGCCCAGCCGTTGTAGACCGGGTGGGCGCCGCGGGTGTGGCCGATCTTGTTGCCGTACGTCAGCGTCCGCTTGAGGCCGACCGGGCCGGAGGAGCTGTCGTAGTTGGCGTAGAAGCTGGCGCTCTGGCAGATCACGATCGCATGGTCGGGCACCACGGGGTCGGCGTGCGCCACGCCGGCGGGCAGAGCGATCAGCGGGGCGACGACAGCCGTTCCCAGGGCTGCCAGTCTTCGAGCTCGCATGGGGGTCCTTTCGCTTCCGGCGGTCGTGGAGACGGCCGCCGGAAGCGGGACTACCCCTCGATTTTGTCGTGTACACGGCCACTGATGGCAGCAACCTGCAACCGGGCGGGTCAGTCGGGGAGGTTCCACTGCCGGTTGGCGCCGCCGTGGCAGGACACCGATGCAGCCGCGTCCCGTCCGCCGACGAAACCCCCTCCGCATCCAGGCACTTCCCCGACTGCGGATCGACATGCGGACGGTCCGCATACGCACCGTCCGCATGTCGTCGGTCCTTCCCGCTGAACGCTGCACGTCGCAGGCGGGGTTGCGCGACGCCCACTCGCAGGTCGGTGTGCAGCCGTCCGAGGCGAAGGGCTTGGTGTCTTCGCCGGTGGACAGCAGCAGGTTGCCGGCCCGGCAGTCCCTTGGCGGCGCGTGACCTGCTGGAACCGGGCGCTGGTTGTTCCGTCCGCGAAGCCGTCACACGGGCACCTCCGGTGCTGCGACGCGCCGCAGCCGTACTCGTGTAACGCCCGTCACTCGCATATCCGGTCGGCGCTTCCGCACGATGAGGCATCATCTGCCCCATGGGGATAGTCGCCGGTCTGGACAGTTCAGCCGCTCACACGCGTCTCGTCGTCTGCGACGCCGACACGGGCGAGATCGTCAGGCAGGGGGACGCCGCCCACGGCGACGACCGGGACGATCCGCAGTCGTGGCTGCTGTCACTCGGCGAGGCCGCCGCCGACGGACGGCTCTCGGACGTCCGGGCGATCGGTGTCGCCGCACAGCAGCAGGGTGTGGTCGCGCTCGACTCCAGCGGCACCCCGGTGCGGTCCGCCCTGCTCGGCAACGACCTGCGGATGCAGGCCGCCGCCAACGACCTGATCGACGCGTTCGGCGGCCGGGAGGCATGGGCGCAGGCGGTGGGCGCGGTGCCGCAGGCAGCGCACCCGGTGACCAAGCTGCGCTGGCTCTCCCGCAGCGATCCCGAAACCGCCTCCCGGGTCGCCGAGGTCATGCAGCCGCACGACTGGCTGACCTGGCAGTTGCTGGGGCGCCCGTCGCGCCGCATCACGGACCGGGGCGACGCCTCCGGCACCGGCTACTGGTCGGCGGCGGCGGAGGCGTACCGGCCGGACCTGGCAGAACTCGCCCTCGGGCACCCGGTGACGTTGCCTCAGGTGGCCGGACCCGCGGAGGCCGCCGGTACCACGCCCGAAGGGCTCCTGATCTCTGCCGGCACCGGGGAGACGATGGCCGCGGCCTTCGGCCTCGGCGTGGGGGCAGGCGACGCGGTCGTCTCGCTCGGCGCCTCCGGCTCGGTGTTCGCGGTGCATCACGAGGCGCTCGCCGATCCGACCGGCACCATCACCTCCTTTGCCGACGCCACCGGCATGCACCTGCCCGTGGTCCGTACCCTGAACGCCGTACGGGTGCTCCGCGGCACCGCCGAGATGCTCGACACCGACCTGGAGGGGCTGTCCCGACTGGCCTGCGCCTCCACTCCCGGGGCGTACGGACTGGTGCTGCTGCCGTACCTGGAAGGTGAACGCACGCCGGATCTGCCGCACACCGCGGGTTCGCTGCACGGCCTGCGCCGGGAGAGCATGCGGCCCGAACACCTGGCACGGGCCGCCTTCGAGGGCATGCTGTGCGGCCTCGCCGACGCGCTGGACGTCCTGCGGCGCCGCGGCGTGGGGGTACGCCGGGTGTTCCTGCTCGGCGCCGCCGCCGACCTGCCCGCACG
>KI547045.1:44300-45830 GCA_000497405.1 Streptomycetaceae bacterium MP113-05
AGACCGGCCGCGCAGACGGACGACGGGCGGGCCGGTCAGTCCAGGTAGCCCCGCAGCTGGTCGGCGAACGCGTGGTCACGGAGCTTGCCGAGTGTCTTGCACTCGATCTGCCGGATGCGCTCCCGGGTCACCCCGAAGAGCCGCCCGATCTCCTCCAGTGTGCGCGGCCTCCCGTCGACCAGCCCGTAGCGCAACTGGACGACCCTCCGCTCCCGTTCGCCGAGGGTGGAGAGCACGTCCTCCAAGTGCTGGCGCAGCAGCAGGAACGCCGCCGACTCCACCGGCGACGGTGCGTCGCCGTCCTCGATGAGGTCGCCGAAGTGGACGTCGTCCTCCTCACCGACCGGCGCGTGCAGCGAGATGGGTTCCTGCGCCAGCCGCAGCACCTCCGTGACCCGTTCAGCTGTGAGCCCGAGGTTCGCCGCGACCTCCTCCGGGGTCGGCTCGTAGCCGCGTTCCTGCAGCATGCGGCGCTGCACCCGGATCACCCGGTTGATCAGCTCCACCACGTGCACCGGCACTCTGATGGTGCGGGCCTGGTCCGCGAGGGCACGGGACATGGCCTGGCGGATCCACCAGGTCGCGTAGGTGGAGAACTTGAAGCCGCGCGCGTAGTCGAACTTCTCCACCGCCCGGATCAAGCCGACGTTGCCCTCCTGCACCAGGTCGAGCATGGTCAGGCCGCGGCCTGCGTAGCGCTTGGCGACGGACACCACCAGCCGCAGGTTCGCCTCGATGAGGGTGCGCTTGGCCACCCGGCCCAGCACCACCAGCCTGTCCAGGTCCAGGGCGAGGCGAGCGTCGAGGCCGGTCGCGGCCTCGAGTCTCACCTCCGCGAACAGTCCGGCCTCCACCCGGCGGGCGAGTTCCACCTCCTCGGCCGCGGAGAGCAGCGGAATCCGGCCGATCTCGCGGAGATACTGGCGGAAGAGGTCGCCGGACGGGCCGGGGCCGGGGCCGAGGGTGGACCCGGCCGTCGTCCGGCGCACCGGAGGTGTCGCGGGTTTCGCGCCGCGAGTTGGGACAAGGCGCGCGGTGGGGGTGGTCGGAGCGGCCGTGACCGCACTCGTCAGGGTCTGGGTCTGCACGTGCGCGACCTCCAAGTGATCGCTGCCGGATACCGGACGGCATACGAAACGGGAACGGCAGCGGCCCGGCCGCGTGCCGTCCCGGCAGAAGATGTGCGGACCGCGAAGGAGAGTGGCCCCTCCCGGCCAGCACCACCGCGCTCCGATGACTCAGGCACCGCCCACCAGTGTGCGCCACGACACACTCCGCCCACGAGGGTCGTGCGCGCGTTTTCTGCCCCTGCGGTCACCGCCGTCCCGGACGGACCGGACGGACCCGGACCCCGACTCACGTGTCGGGGTCGGTTGCCGGGACGGAGTTCGGGTCGGGGCGTGCGCGTCACGACGGTCGGTGAACGCCGTCACCACGAGGTCGTCCTGCAACGGACGCGAGCCCCGGAACGCAGTGTCAGGCTGCCCCGGCCACCGCGGGAGCGGTGAGGTGCCCAGTGACCACGGACCG
>KI547045.1:46027-48301 GCA_000497405.1 Streptomycetaceae bacterium MP113-05
CCGCGGAAGCGGTGAGCCGCCCTGCCCGCGCCGGTTCCGGCGGGCTCCCGGCACGGGACGCCGGCTTCGCGGAGCCGACGGCGCTGCGCGGCTACAGCGCATCCGCGCCGCGGTCCCGCAGCCCGCGGGCGTACTGCTGGAGGACCCAGAGCTGTTCGCGCAACGGCGCGGCACGTTCGTGGTCGTGCTGCGCCTCCAGGCGCCGCGCGGCGCCCTCGAGTTCGGCGACCCGGGCGTGCACGGCGGCCAGCCGCACCGCGACGAGCTGCATCCCGGCGTACACCTCGTCCGGGGCGCGCGCGGCCCGCAGCGGTTCCACGGCGAGCTCGGTGACCAGGCTGCGCACCGTGTCGTCGGGCGCGGAGTCCCGCACCCGGGCGACGAACTCCTCATCGGCGCCGCCCACTCCGCCGGCCGCCTCGACAGCCTTCCGCACCACGGCGTACGGCGGGGCGGTGAACTCGTCGGCCCCGTAGGCGTCGAAGGCGGGCGCGATCAGCTCCGGCCGCTGCAGTGCAAGTTTCAGCAGTTCGCGCTCCACCCGGTGGGCGGGGCTGCGCAGGTTCAGTGCGGGCCCGGTGACGAGCGGCCCCGTCCGCTCCGCCGTGGACCTGGCGGCCGACGGCGGACGGGTGAAGCGCTCCGGGCCCGGCCGGGCGGCGCGTTCCCGCGCCCACTTGGCCAGCTGGCCCACGCGGCGCACGACGAACTGGGTGTCGAGGATGCCCAGCAGCCCGGCCAGCCGGACCGCGTACTCGTGCTGGATCGCCGAGTCCTTGATCCGGGCGACGATCGGCGCGGCCTCCTCCAGCGCCGCCGAACGGCCCTCCGCGGTGTCCAGGTTGTGCTGCTGGACGGCGGAACGGATGGCGAACTCGAAGAGCGGGGTCCGACCCTCGACGAGGGCCTGCACCGCGTCGTCGCCCTCGGCGAGTCGCAGGTCGCAGGGGTCCATGCCGCCGGGCGTGATCGCGATGGAGGTGCGGGCGGCGAACTTCTGGTCGTCCTCGAAGGCGCGCAGTGCGGCCTTCTGCCCGGCGGCGTCGCCGTCGAAGGTGAAGACGACCTCGGACCGGGAGTTGTCCATCAGCACCCGGCGAAGGATCTTGACGTGGTCACCGCCGAAGGCGGTGCCGCAGGTGGCGATGGCGTTCGTGACACCGGCGAGGTGGCATGCCATGACGTCCGTGTAGCCCTCGACGACGACGGCACGGCCGGCCTTGCCGATCTCCCGTTTGGCCAGGTCGATGCCGTAGAGGACCTGCGACTTGTGATACAGCGGAGTTTCGGGCGTGTTGAGGTATTTGGGGCCGTTGTCGTCCTCACGGAGTTTGCGCGCCCCGAAGCCGACGACCTCGCCGGTGATGTCGCAGATGGGCCACAGCAGCCTGCCGCGGAAGCGGTCGATGGGGCGGCCGGAACGGCTGTCCTGAGCGAGCCCGGCGAGGGTCATCTCCCTGTCGGAGAAGCCCTTGCCGCGCAGATGACGCACCAGGTGGTCCCACCCGGCGGGGGCGTAGCCGACGCCGAACCGACCGGCTGCGTCCTGGTCGAAGCCCCGTTCGTCGAGGAATCTCCGGCCGATCTCGGCTTCCGGCCCGTTGAGCTGCTCGCGGTAGTACACGGCGGCGGCGCGGTGCGCCTCGACCAGCCTGGTCCGCTCCCCCGCCTGGCTGCCGCGTCCGTAGCCGCCCTCCTCGTAGCGCAGGGTGATGCCGGCCTGCGCGGCGAGCCGCTCGACGGCCTCGGAGAAGGACAGGTGGTCGACCTTCATCACGAAGTCGAGGGTGTCGCCGCCCTCCTGGCAGCCGAAGCAGTGGTAGAAGCCCTTGCTGGGGCTGATGTGGAAGGAGGGGGACTTCTCGTCATGGAACGGGCACAGGCCCTTGAGCTGACCGCCGCCCGCGTTGCGGAGCTGGAGATACTCCGAGACGACGGCGTCGATCGGAACCGCGTTCCGTACCGCCTTCACGTCGTCGTCGTTGATCCTTCCCGCCACGGGAGGAGTCTACGGCTCGTCGCCGGCACCGTACGGCCGCACCCGGTGGGGACCGCGAAGGGAACCGGCTACCTCCCGGACGGGTCGGGCGGGTGTCAGCCGAGTCTGCGGGCGAACACGTAGTGCGGGCCGACGCCCTCGATGACGAACTCCTCCCCGACCGCTTCGTAGCCGTGGCGCTCGTAGAAGCCGCGGGCCCCGGTGCGGCCGTTGCACCACATCAGCCGGGCGCCGCGGACCGTCGCCTCGGTCTCGCCGGCCCGCAGCACCTCCCG
>KI547045.1:48311-51749 GCA_000497405.1 Streptomycetaceae bacterium MP113-05
CACCCTCCCCGGCCCCGCCCGTGGCACCGGGAAACGGCTCGGAGTAGAAGCTGCCGCAGCCGAGCACGTCGGCGCAGTCGCCGTCGTACGCCGCGACGTGGAAGGCGCCACCCAGCTCGTCCTCCGCGAAGACCGCGGACTCACGCGGCATGCCGGGGCGCAGCACCTCCCACCGCAGCTCGAAGATCTCCTGCAGGGACACGACTGCGGTACGGATGGCCATCCGGCAACCCTACGGCTCACACCCTCACCCTTCCGGCCGCACCCACATGGTCCCGGGCCCCGTGCCCCGCCTCACCCCTCCCCGGTGAGAGAGGTCAGCGGGGTACCCGGATCCGACAGCGCCTGACGGTCGACGGGGCGGCCGGAGCGGATGAGCTGCTGGACCGGCTCGGTCACGTCCCAGACGTTGACGTTCATCCCGGCGAGGACCCGTCCTTCGCTCAGCCAGAACGCGACGAACTCGCGCTTGCTCAGATCACCGCGGACCAGCACCTCGTCGAAGGTGCCGGGCGGCGCCCAGCCGGAGTACTCCATGCCGAGGTCGTACTGGTCGGAGAAGAAGTACGGAACCCGGCCGTAGGAGACCTCCTGGCCGAGCATGGCACGAGCGGCGGCGGGACCGGAGTTGAGCGCGTTGGCCCAGTGCTCGACCCGCAGCCGGGC
The DNA here is from genome assembly GCA_000497405.1 of Streptomycetaceae bacterium MP113-05. GTDB lineage: Bacteria > Actinomycetota > Actinomycetes > Streptomycetales > Streptomycetaceae > Streptomyces. The sequence continues at coordinate 48,978 of KI547045.1, forward strand.
CCCGGACTGCGCATGCCGCTGGGCGGCCACGTCGCCGGCGGCATGGATGTGCGGGTCGGAGGTGCGCAGCGCGGCGTCGACCACGACGCCTCCGACGGGACTCTCGGCCAGGTCCAGCCCTGCGGCTCGGGCAAGACCGACGCGTGGCCTCGCCCCGATGGCGGCGAGGACCTCGTGCGCGAGGTGCTCCTCACCGTCGTCGGTCTCGACGGCCTGCACCATGCCGTCCTGACCGAGGATCCGCGTGAGCCGGGCCCCGAAGTGGAACCGGACCCCGTGGTCCTGGTGCAGATCGGTGAAGAACGAGCCCATCTGCGGACCGAGCACCGTGTGCAGCGGCGTCGGTTCCGCCTCGACGACCGTGACCTCCATGCCGTAGCCGCGCGCCGCGGCTGCCACCTCCAACCCGATCCAGCCGGCACCGGCGATGACCAGGTGGCCGTTCTCCCTGCCCCGCGCGGTCAGTACTCCGCGCAGGCGTTCGGCGTGCGCCAGTCGGCGCAGATGGTGGACGCCGGCCAGGTCGGTACCGGGGACGTCCAGCCTGCGCGGCTCGGCGCCGGTGGCCAGGAGCAGGCGGTCGTAGTGGATGCGGGCACCGTCGCCGAGGGTGACGGCTCGGGTTTCCCGGTCGATGCTTACGGCCGGCTGGCCGAGGTGGAGTTCGATCTCCGCCCCGGCGTACCAGGAGGGGTCGTGGACGAACACGCTGTCGCGCTCGGCGTCACCGGTCAGGTAGCCCTTGGACAGTGGGGGGCGCTCGTACGGGTGGTCGCGTTCGTCACCGATGAGGATGACCCGTCCGGTGAAGCCCTCCGATCTGAGGGTCTCCGCTGCTTTCGCTCCGGCCAGGCCACCGCCGATGATGACGAAGGTCTGATGTGCGTCGACCACGTGATGCCTCCTCGCTGAGACGATCCCCCCGGCCTTGCGTCCCCGTGCGGGGACACGCTCCCGCACAGGATTCCCCATTTCCGCAAGGATTCCTCAACCGAGCGTCGCGAATCAGCCTCCGTGCGGGAAGAGGCGTGGCACGTCCGGATGACGTCGGGCGCGGACCGCGTGGGTGGAGCCGCCCGCGTGAACCTACACCGCGTGGCCTCTTCCGGAGGTGAGGCGGGCGTGCAGCGACCGGGCCGAAGCATCGGTGAGGGCGGCGATCTGGTCGACGATCACCCGCAACCGGGCGGCGTCGTCGGGCGCGTCGGCGAACAGCGACCGGTACTGCGGGTCCAGTCCTTCGGGTGCGCGGGCGAGCAGCGCCTCGGCGAGTTCGCCCAGCACGATGCGCTGCTCGGCGCGCAGCCGTTCCTGGTCGGGGCGCTGCATCACGTAGCGGTCCGCCACCGCCTTGAGGACGGCGCACTCGAGCCAGGCCTCCCTGGGCACCACGAGATCGGCAGTGTACCGGGTGAGCCGGCCGGCACCGTACCGGTTGCGGGTGGCGCTCTCGACTGCGAGACAGAACCGTCCGATGAGCTGACTGGTGGCGTCCTTGAGCCGGGCCTGGGCGAGGGCGGTGCCGTCGTAGCCGTGCGGCCACCACTCCTGGTCCAGCAGCCGGTCCAGCGCCGCCGCCAGCTCCTCGTGGCCGGCGCCGGCGGCGTAGCGGCGGGCGGCCAGCTCGAAGACGTCGCGGCGTTCCGGTTCGGCGAGCAGCAGGTTGGGGTCGAGGTGGCCGGCGTGCAGGCCGTCCTCGACGTCGTGCACCGAGTAGGCCACGTCGTCGGACCAGTCCATGACCTGCGCCTCGAAGCACCGCCGAAGGTCCGGCGCGCCCTCCCGGAACCAGTTGAACACCGGCAGGTCGTCCGCGTAGACGCCGAACTTCGGCGAGGCGGGGTCCTCCGGCCGGCCGCCGCGCTGCCAGGGGTACTTGGTGGCGGCGTCGAGCGCGGCCCGAGTGAGGTTGAGGCCGACACTGATCCGGTCCTCGGTGCCGTCCGCGTCGGGGACGAAACGTTTGGGCTCCAACCGAGCGAGCAGCCGCAGCGACTGGGCGTTGCCCTCGAAACCGCCACAGGGCTCGGCGATCGTGCTCAGCACCTGTTCGCCGTTGTGTCCGAAGGGCGGGTGCCCGAGGTCGTGGGCGAGGCAGGCGACTTCCACCAGGTCCGGGTCGCAGCCGAGGGCGGCACCCAGCTCACGGCCCACCTGGGCGCACTCCAGGGAATGGGTGAGGCGGGTGCGGGGGCTCGCGTCCCAGACACCGCCGGACGCGGTCACCGCGACGGTGCCCTCCGGTCCGCCCCACGCGGCGGCCGGGACGGCGGGCACCACCTGTGTCTTCCCGGCGAGCCGGCGCAGCGCCGCGGAGTGCAGCACCCGCGCGCGGTCGCGCTGGAAGGCGGTGCGGCCGGGGCGCTTGTCGGGCTCCGGGGCCCAGCGCTCGTTGTCGACGGGTAGATACGGACCGTCGACATGGGTGACGTCACCGGGCTCTCGGCCGGTGACGTGGGTGCCGTCCATGCGCCGACCGTACGTCCTGCGGGGCAGGGGCGCGGCTCCGGCCTGTCCCCGGCACCGGCGACGGGCCGCACGGCCTCGCGGTGACGGCGCCCCGGCGGGGCCGACGGGTCAAACAGTTCCGGGCCGCGCCTCGGTGGTCGCGTCCGGGTCGGTGCACTCTGCGATCACCCAGCGGAGGTAGTCCGCGTCCCCGCACACCACCGGAGTGGCGATGATCTCCGGCACGTCGTAGTCGTGGGCCTCGCGGACGTACGACTCGAGGGCGCCGTACCGGGCCGCGGCGGTCTTGAAGAGCACCTGCCA
>KI547045.1:51759-52747 GCA_000497405.1 Streptomycetaceae bacterium MP113-05
TCCGGGTCCGTCTGCACCCCGCCCTCCCAGCGGTAGACGGCGGTGACCGGGGCGCTGATCTGCGCGCACGCCGCCAGCCGCCGCTCGACGGCGCCGCGGGCCAGGCTCTCCGCCTTCCCTGCGCTGTCGACGGTGGTGAGAACGGTCAGGGTCTGGGGGAGGGTGGCGGTCATGCCTCCACCGTATCGACGGCGGGGGCTTGCACGGACGGCCGTTTCGTTCAATACGGCGGACGTCGTCCCGCCGTAGGTTCCCGGTATGGCACCTCGATTCGACCTCATCGGCCTCGTCACCGCCGACATGCCCGCCTCACTCGCCTTCTACCGTCTCCTCGGCCTGGACATTCCGGCCGCGGCGGACGCGGAGCCCCACGTGGAGGCCGCCCTGCCGGGCGGGCTGCGCATGGCGTGGGACTCCGACGCCACCGTGGCCTCCTTCGACCCCGACTGGTCGCGCCCCGCACCCCGCGAGAACACCGGTCGCGTCGGGCTGGCCTTCCTGTGTGACGGCCCGGGCGACGTGGACACGGTCTACGCCGACCTGACCGGCGCCGGATACAACGGACACAAGGAACCGTGGGACGCCTTCTGGGGACAGCGGTACGCCGTGGTGAAGGACCCGGACGGCAACACCGTCGACCTGTTCGCCCCGCTCAGCGACGCTCCAGCAGCCGGCTGAGCGGCCTGCCGGTCAGCGCCCGCACCTCGCGGGCCAGATGCGCCTGGTCCGCGTAGCCGGTGACGACCGCCACCTGTGCGAACGGCGCACCGCTCTCGGCCAGCTGTAGCGCCCGCCGCATGCGCAGCACCCGGGCGAGCGTCTTCGGGCCGTAGCCGAACGCGTCCAGGGCACGGCGGCGCAGCTGCCGTTCGCTGAGTCCGGCCGCGTCGGCCGCCTCAGCGACGCCGACCCCCCGGCGCAGCGCCGTGACCAGCGGGGCGCACAGCGGGTCGGGGGCCTCGCGGCTCCAGGTCACCGTCTCCAAGAG
>KI547045.1:52757-56824 GCA_000497405.1 Streptomycetaceae bacterium MP113-05
CGCACTTCGCGCCCCGGCCACAGTGCGTCCAGGGGCACCCGGCGGTCGCGGAGCTCGTGCGCGGGCACACCGAACACGGCCGGTCCGGTGCCGGGTGCGAAGCGCACGCCGGTCCAGCGGGTGCCCGGGGGCTCGTCCGTGGTGTACCCGGTGGTGTCGGGGCCGGCGACCTGCAGGCCGTCGTTCCAGAGCAGGTCCATGCAGCCGTCGGGCAGCACCAGCCCCGCGGTCGCCGCCTCCGGCACCGTACGGGTCCAGACGACGGTCCCTCCGCCGATCAGGGAGCCGCGCTCGGAGTACATGCCCCCAGCATGCCGGATCGCGGTCCCGCCCCGCCCGCTCGCGCCTCTCGCCCGCGCGGCCCGGCCGCTCTAACCTGAGCTGACACGAAACAGCAGGTCGGCGCCGGACGGGGGCGCGTGTCGGCGGTGGACGGCGACAGGCGAGGAGTGCGGCGGACGATGGGCTGGACGGCACGAAGGATCCCCGACCAGGCCGGCCGTACTGCGGTCGTGACCGGGGCGAACAGTGGTCTGGGCTATGTGACGGCCCGCGAGCTGGCCCGGCGCGGCGCACGCGTCGTGCTGGGGTGCCGCAACCGGTCGCGCGGCGAACGGGCCATGGAACGGCTCCTCGCGGAGGTGCCGGAGGCCGACGCCGAGTTGCGCCGTCTCGACCTGGCCGACCTGGCCGGCGTCAGGGAGTTCGCCGCGGGGCTCCCCGACGAGCCGCTGCACCTGCTGGTGAACAACGCAGGGCTGATGGCCGTCCCGCACTCGCTCACGGCCGACGGCTTCGAGATGCAGTTCGGCGCGAACCACCTCGGGCACTTCGCTCTCACCGGGCTGCTGATGGACCGGTTGCTGGGGGCGGGCGACGCGCGTGTCGTCAACGTCTCCAGCCTGATGCACGTCGTCGCCAACATCGATCTGCACGATATGGGCAGTGAACGGAACTACCGGCGCTGGACTGCGTACGGGCGCTCGAAGACCGCGAACCTGCTGTTCACACTGGAGCTGGCCCGCCGCACCCGGGGCCGCGGGATGGTCGTGGCGGCTGCACACCCCGGCTACTCGGCCACCGAGCTGCAGACGAAGGGCCCGCGGATGAGCGGCGACCGGAGGGGTGAACGGCTGATGCGGGCCGCGAACTCCCTGGTGGGCTCGGCACCCGAGCTGGGTGCGGCGGCCACGCTGTACGCCGCCACCTCCGAGGATGTGGGCCCCGGGGCGTTCGTGGGGCCGCGTATCCTGGGCCTGCGCGGCTCACCGGGCCCGTCCTGGCGGGCGCCCTGGGCCCGGGACCCGGAGGCGGCCCGGCGCCTGTGGCAGGCGTCCGAGGAGCTGACCGGCGTGCGGTACGGAGCACTGGATTGACCGGCGGAGCGGACCAGCATGATCCGGGTGAAGCCGGACCCCGCCGTGGACGGCGGGGCGTCGGCGCCGCGAGCCGGCCGGTGCGGGTACTCGTCGTGGACGACGACTTCATGGTGTCCCGCGTGCACCGCGCGATGGTCGAGCAGACGCCGGGGTTCACCGTCGTGGGCGAGGCCCGCACGGGCGCCGAGGCGCTGACCGCAGTACGGGAACTGCGTCCGGAGCTGGTGCTGCTGGACATCTACCTGCCCGACATGTCCGGCCTTGACGTACTTCGCGAACTTCGCGGGAGCAGCGACGACGCGAAGACCGGGGTGGACGTGCTGGTCGTCACGGCCGCGCGCGACGTGGAGACCGTGCGCGGCGCGCAACTCAGCGGCGTCGCGCACTACATCATCAAGCCGTTCGAGGGGCGGACCCTTCGGGAGCGGCTGCTGACCTACGCGCACCGCCGCCGGGAGCTCGCGAGGCTGGCGGCGTCGGGCGAGGCCGGCCAGGCAGAGGTGGACCGCGTCTTCGGGGCGACACCGGAAAGCGAGGCCCCCCGACCCGCACCCACCACGCAACAGGGCCGGGTGGCACTACCCAAGGGCCTGACCGGTCAGACCGCGGCTCTGGTGCGGCGAACACTGGAGAACGCCACCGGGGACCTGTCGTCGACCGAGTGCGCCGAGCGCAGCGGACTGTCCCGGGTCAGCGCCCGGCGGTACCTGGAGCACTTCGTGACCACCGGGACGGCGGAGGTCTCCCTGCGATACGGCACCACCGGCCGGCCGGAGCGCCGCTTCCGCGCAGCCGGCACCAAGCCGCCCAGGTCCGGGCCCACCTGAGGCGGTGCACCAAATCCTCCAATTAGAGACAGAAGGCAGATACGCCCGATTAAGCCACTAAGTGCAGATGTTCACACTCTGCGCCGAGTGGAGTGACGCGAATAACAACACGGTCTCGACTGCGCGCGGAGCCCGACTACCCGCTTTGCCCCCGGATCCTGAATTCCCCTCCACTCAGGGGCAGTTGGGGTAGGTCGAGGTGCAGATCGCTACAACTCAGCGAAAACGGACAGCAGCAGACAGTCGTGCCGGAGTGCCGTGAAGCCCTCGTGAAGGCGTCCGCAAACCAGACCTTCTTGCCGCAATCGAACCCACTGTGTTTTCGTTCCCTCCGCCACCGCGCTTTGTGCGGAGGCCCTGAGCCGGGACGCCGAGTCCTGCCGCCCGGAGCAGGAGCCACCCGTGACCCACGAACGGCAGGAGTGGGGGACCCAAGGTAAGTGCCGCGCCGGAACGCCACACGCGCGCCGGACGGCTTGGGGTGAAGTCGCCGCGAGTGCACCTCGTCACAGCACTCGCGCAGGCGACCGGGCAACTCCAGCCCGAACCCGACAGCTCACCTCGCAGGCGTAGGAGAGGACCACCACCATGTCTGCACGCGGACGTCATCGTCGTTCCAGGACACAGCGCTTCACCCGCCGCGCCACCGCGATCGCCCTGACCGCGGGCGGCGCCGGCATAGCCCTCCCGCTCGTGACCGCCGGCGGCGCCCAGGCCGCCTCCGTCGACACCTGGGACAAGGTCGCCCAGTGCGAGTCCAGCGGCGACTGGAGCATCAACACCGGCAACGGATTCTCCGGCGGCCTGCAGTTCACCCAGTCCAGCTGGGAGGCCGCCGGCGGCACCGACTACGCCCCCCGCGCCGACCTGGCCACCAAGGACCAGCAGATAGCCGCGGCCGAGGAACTCCTGGCCCTGCAGGGCCCCGGCGCCTGGCCCGTCTGCGGCCCGCAGGCCGGTCTGAGCCAGAACGGCGGCACCCCGGACATCGACACCGGTTCGGACGGCGCCACCGCCGCCTCGAAGTCCGAGAAGTCGGAAGCCCCGAAGCAGGCCGCTCCGAAGGCCGACACCGGCTCGAAGGGCACTGCCGAGACCTACACCGTGGTCAGCGGTGACACCCTCTTCAAGATCGCCAACGCCCGGAACATCGAGGGCGGCTGGCACACGGTCTACGAAGGCAACCGCGACGTCATCGGCGGCAACCCGGACCTCATCTTCCCGGGCCAGGAGTTCAGCCTGACCGCCTCCGCCGAGGCGTCCAAGAGCGCCGCGCCGAAGCAGGAGTCCGCGCCGAAGCAGGAGTCCGCGCCGAAGCAGGAGGCCCCGAAGCAGGAGGCCGGCAGCTCCGAGGCCGACTCCGCCGCCGAGTCCACGGACACCTCCACGGCCGACAACGCCGCGAGCGGCTTCTCCGCTCCGGTCGATGCCCCCACCAGCACCCCGTACCACCAGTCCGGCAGCAGCTGGTCCAGCGGCTACCACACCGGTGTGGACTTCGCCGCGTCCACCGGCACCACCGTGAAGGCGGCCTCCGACGGCACGGTCGTCTCCGCAGGATGGGGCGGCGCCTACGGCAACCAGGTCGTCATCCAGCACGACGACGGCCGGTACAGCCAGTACGGCCACATGTCCTCGTTGTCCGTCTCGGCGGGCGAGCGCGTGAACGCCGGCCAGCAGATCGGCGCCGTCGGCACGACCGGCAACAGCACCGGTCCGCACCTGCACTTCGAGGTGCGCACCGGCCCGGGCTACGGCTCCGACATCGACCCGGTCCAGTACCTGAGGGCCAACGGCGTCAGCCTCTGAGGCGCGCCGCACGACCCCGCACGCCGCCCGGCGCACCCCTCGAGGGGTGCGC
>KI547045.1:56834-57671 GCA_000497405.1 Streptomycetaceae bacterium MP113-05
TGCTGCGCACCGGGGAGCGGCTGCTGCACCATGCCGCGCTGGGCCGCCCGCGCCAGCCCCTCGTCCCGCTTCCGGGCGGCCTTCAGCGGTTTGACCCACACGAGTCCGCGGCCGCCCGGCCGGCACACCACACCGCCGCGTTCGGGGTGCTCGGCCCACCACAGCACTCCGGCCGGCCCGGGGTCGACCCAGTCCATCGCCCACAAGGCCGTGCGTCCCACGAACACCCGCAACTCACCGGTGGCCGGTTCCTGCAGGACCACCGTCGGGCTGTTGAACCCGACGACCGCCGTCGCCCGGCAGGCCACCCAGGGCCCCCGCTGCAGCGCCACACGCATGCGCCGGACGTAGGACAGCCACACCAGGGCGGCGATGGGCAGGCCCACCCCGAAGATGATGAGGTAGTTCGCGAAGCCGAGCCCACCGCCGGTATCGGATTCGCCGCCGCCGGCGATCAGCAGCACCCCCGCGACCGCCAGCAGCGGCCCGCCGGCGAGCACGGCCGTCCACAGCCGCACGAGCACCCGAAGTGCGCGCGCCGTCGGTGGGAAGCCCGCAGCCGTGGCACCGACTCCGCCCTGCTGCATCCCTGAATCGCCCATGGCGCCGCCCCCTCGTTGAGTTCTCCGCCGTCCCTGCCCCGCCGCCTGCTCGGCCACGGGGGCGTCCAACCAACCGAACGAACCGCCGAGGTGTCAACACGCACTGTGAACGCGGCACCCGTACCGGTCGCGTCACGATCCGGGTGTTCGTCTTTCCGCAGGTCCGGGCCATGGTGTGGGATAAGGGAATGTTGTCCGACCCTCACCCGGGCATGGTGTGGGACAACAGCCTCTA
>KI547045.1:57681-63526 GCA_000497405.1 Streptomycetaceae bacterium MP113-05
GCAATACGCATCGCGAGACAGGGGGATGTTCATGGCTTCACGAGGCCAGAGCGTACGCAGGGCCGCCCAGGCGGTGGCCGGAGGGGCGGACCCGCGTGCCGTCGCCGAGGACGGCATGCGGCAGTACGTGAGCGAGGCGGCGGACGGACGCGGCGGCGGCAGGGCGGACCGCGACGCGGGCGGGCGCGGGGGCCAGCTCCAGGAGGACGGCATGGACCCGTCCGACTTCCCCGCCGCCCGGGAGCAGACCGGCGGCATCGACACCGTGATGTCCGAGCAGACCGTGCCACTGGACGAGGCGGGCGAGGCGCTCAACCGCAGCCGGCAGGAGCGCGAGGGCGGGCAGAAGGTGCACGCCATCTGTCCGATGGTCATCCCGCGCGGCCGGTCCTTCCTCAGCATGCTGCCGGTGTCGCTGCTGCTGGTCCTCGGAGTGATCGGCACCTCGGTCGCCGCCGCCACCTCGGGTGCCACCGGCGTCTCGACGCTCACCCATCCGCTGTTCGGTCTGCACTACTGGATCATGTCGGTGGCCGCGGTGGCGTTCGTGTGGTGGCGGCAGGGCATGGTGATGGTGCCGGACGGCAGCCAGGCGCTGATCACCCGCTTCGGCAAGCTGGAGAAGGTCGTCGGCCCGGGCCGGGTCGTACTGATCAGCCCGTTCAAGCGGGTGTCGTACATCGTCAACACCACCCGCGAGTACCCGTTCAACGCACCGGTGCGGGAAGCGCCGACACGGGGCGGCGTGAAGGCGTCCATCGACCTGTTCATCCAGTTCCGCATCCGCGACCCGCAGGAGTTCGTCTACACCCTGGGCGCGGTACGCGGCTTCGAGGAGAAGCTGAACAACGCGGTCAGCGAGACCATCCGCAGCCTCATCTACGAGCAGGAGGCCGCGGGCATCTACGACATGGTCGGCGAGGACACCGGGCGGCTGCTCGGGCAGCTCAACCACCAGTTCCTGCCCGCTGTTGAGCTGACCAACGCCAACATCACGCACGCCGAACCGTCCGACCAAGGCTACCGGATGCACCTGGCCGCGCCGGAGATGGTGCGGATGGCGAAGGACGCCTACACGCACGAATACGCGCTGCAGCTCCGCAAGGAGCAGGACGAGGGCGACCTGAGCAAGGAGCTGGCGACCCGCCAGGAGACCCTGTCCGGCATCCAGGCGGAGATCGCCCAGTACCAGGCGCAGATGGACACCGCCGTGGAGCGCGAGACCAACCGGGCCGAGGCGCTGGCCCGGCAGCGGTACGTGCAGGCGGAGTCGGAGGCGAAGGCCAACGCCGCGCTCCTGGAGGCGCAGGCGCTGGACATCCGCGCGGTGACCGCTGCGGAGGCGCCGGAGATCCTGGAGTACCGCTACCAGCAGCAGGTACTGGATACCCTCGAGGGGGTGGCCGACCACCTGCCGCGGCTGGTGCGCATCGGCGGGCCGGGCGCCGGCACGGGTGACGGCGCGGCCGGGGCGGGCGTCGACTTCCTGGCGCTGGCCCGCGAGATGGTCGGTGAGCGCGGCGGGGAGCTGTTCTCCGAGGCCGACATGGCCGCCGTGCGGGGCCGGCTGGAGGAGGTGTCGGCACGGATCGCCGAGCGCGAGCCGGAGATCCAGGCGCTGCGTGAGGCCGAACGGCCCACCGTTCCGGGCGAGACGGACCCGACGGCCGCAGTAGCCGACGCGGGCGCGAGCACCGCCGTCACCGACGTGAACACCGAGGAGGGGGCGGAATGAGCGCCACGCACAACCGCAGGTCGGTCATCACCGAAGAAGTCGCTCCCTGGAGCGACGTCCCCCGCCTGCTGCGCGGCGGTGAGGCGGGCACCATCGTGCCGGTCATCATCCCGCGCCACCTGCGCCGCGTGTGGTGGATGCTGCCGATGTGGCTCGGCGTCTTCTCCGTACTGGCGGGCGTCATGCTGAGCCTGCAGAACGCGGACAGCGGCGCCGGCGACTTCGCGTACGGGGCGATGGCCACCCTGGCGTACGTGCTGGGCGTCGTGTTCCTGCTCGCGGGCGGCCTGTGGTGGTGGCGCTCGTCCATCGTGGAGATCGAGCAGGGCACCAACGGGATCCTCACCCGCTACGGCGCCATCGTCAGCACCCTCGACCCGGGTCGCCACTACCTGTGGCACCCCTGGGAGCGCGTGGACTTCGTCGTGGACACCGCGACGGAGATCCCGTACTCGGCCCCGGTCGTGGCCTGCCCGACGCAGGAGAACGTCCCGCTGCGGTCGATCGAGTTCTTCCTGAAGTTCCGCATCACCGACGCGGTCCTCTTCGTGCGGAGCATCGGCGCGGGCAATTTCGACCTGGTGCTCTCCAGCGCGGTACAGGACGCCATCCGGCAGCGCGGCCGGCAGGTGCAGACCGAGCGGGCGTACGACCTGCGCGGTTCGGACGTCGCCGACATGCAGGACCTGCTGAACCGTCAGCTGGACCGCTACGGCGTCCGCATCACCGGCAGCAACATCCCGGACGTTCAGCTGCCCGCGCAGTACCAGCAGCACCTCTCCACCAAGGAGCGGGTGGCCAAGGAGCGGACGGCGTACGAGCAGGAGTGGGGCCTGACCCGCAAGCGCCGGATCGACGCACTGGGGATGGAGATCGAGCGGGCGAAGAAGGTGCGCGACGCCCGCATCGTCGAGGTCAAAGCCGCTCTCAACCAGGCCCGCGAGCGGGTGGCGCAGCTACTGGAGGAGCAGGAGACCGAGGCGCAGAAGGTGCGCTTCGAGATCGAGACGCGCGGACGCAGCGGCTTGATCTCGGCGGAGAACGAGGCTCGCGCGCAGCGCCGGCTGGCGCAGGCGTACCGGGACAACCGTGCGGTGCTCCAGTACGAGTTGGCGCGGCGGAGGCTGGACGTCGGCGCGACGCTGGCCGGTTCGGCGCCGCAGCCGATCGTGGTCCGCACCGACGGTCCGGACGGCGGCACCGACTCCTCGGCGCTGACCACGCTGCTGACGGCGCAGCTCCTGCCCCGTCTCACGGCGCTGCCGGCCGCACGTGAGGCGCAGGGCACGCTCCGCGAGGCCCTGCAGTCCCGCGACGAGGGCTGACGACTCCACCCCCTCACGGGCTGTATCGCAACGGCGGGGCGCCGGTGCTCACAGGCACCGACGCCCCGCCCTGCTGTTCGGCCCGCAGGCCGACCGGCCCCGGGGCCGGTCAGTAGCCGCCGTCGCTGTCGCCGTTGCCGTTGCCACCGTTGACGCAGACGTTGCCGAAGGCCGGGTTCAGCAGGCCGATCACGTTGACGGTGTTACCGCAGAGGTTGATCGGGATGTGGATCGGGACCTGGACGACGTTGCCCGACAGCACGCCGGGCGAGCCGACGGCCGCACCCTGCGCTCCACTGTCCGCGACGGCACCGCCGGCCCCGGCGACGATCATGGCGCCGGAGGCGACGACGAGGGATGCGGCTTTGGCCAGACGTGTCATGAGCTGCACAGTCCTTTCGGCGATTCGCTGAATCGCATTCACGGGCGCGACCTGGTTCGGCCGCGGCGGCCGGAACTCCCGGCCCACCACGCATGGTTCGCGACTCGATCGGCGCGGGACTGCTCCCCGCCCCCTCCTTCACACGTCCGAGTGACGATCACCACTCGCTCGGGTTGTCATACGAACAGCTCTGCGGATCGTCGGTTCTCAGGGGGCCCACCCGCGGGTCCACGTCAGCCGTCGCAGCCGATGCCGTCGCCGTCCCGGTCGAGGCGGTGCGGGTCGCTCGGGCCGAGCGCCACCGGGCCTTGCCGCCACCCCTGGCCCCGGTTATCGTCACTACGACATTAAAGGAGTCCGACGCGTGGATGCCGCCGACTTGCTCGCTCCCCTACCCGCCGCACGCCGGGCACCACCATCTCGTCCGCACGGCCGCGGCGCGCTGCCGGCGGCTGACCGTGCTGGTGTGCGCCTCGTCCGTCGAGTCCGTGCAGCGGGAGCGGCGCGTCGCCTGGATGCGCGAGGTCCATCCTGAGCCGCACATACGCCTCATCGGCGTGGTCGACGACGTACACGTGGACTACTCGGACCCGGACGTCTGGGACGCCCACATGGCGATCTTCCGCGCCGCCGTCCCCGAGGCGGTGGACGCGGTGTTCACCTCCGAAGCGTACGGCGACGAGCTCGGCCGCCGGTTCGGCGCCGCCGCCGTCACCGTCGACCTCGACCGCACCACCCATCCCGTCTCGGGCACCGCCGTACGCGAGGACCGGTGGGCAACTGGCACCACCTCGCCGGGCCTGTGCGCGCGGCTCTGACCCGCCGCGTGGTCGTCGTCGGTGCCGAGTCCACCGGCACGACCACCATGGCCCGCGCCCTTGCCGAACGCTTCCGTGCCCGCGGCGGGGTTTGGGCCGACACCCGCTGGGTGCCGGAGTACGGGCGCCGGTACAGCGCGGAGAAGTTCGCCCGGCTCCGGGCCACCCGCCCCGGCGCCGGCTTCGCCGAGGTTCCGTGGCACTCCGACGAATTCGTCGCCGTCGCCGAACGCCAGCTCGCCGACGATGACGCCGCCGCCCGCACCGGATCCCCCGTCCTTTTCTGCGACACCGATGCGCTGGCCACCGTCTGGCACGAGCGGTACACGGGCCATCGCGACCCGCGGGTCGCCGAGATCGCCGCGCGCGGCAGCCATGACCTGTGGCTGCTCACCGGCCACACCGGTGTGCCCTTCGAGGACGACGGCCTCCGCGACGGCCCGCACCTGCGCGCATGGATGACCGGTCGTTTGCGTGCCGAACTCACAGCACGCCACCTCCCCCACCTTCTGATCACCGGCGGCCACCACGAACGCCTGCGCCGCGCGGTCGCAGCGGTCGACGAACTCCTGTCCCGGCCCTGGCACTTCACCGACCCCCTCCCCGGCCGCGGCTGACCGGCAGCCTTCGAACGGATCTACCACCGAAGGCGGAACACCCCCGCAAGCACACCGGTGACGTTGGTAGCTTCGGTCCCATGAGCGACGACGTCGAGGTGAAGCAGGGCATCGTCTACGGCACCGGTGGACAGCTCCTGGACGTGTACCGGGCGCCTGCCACGCCTGCCGCCGCACCCACGGTGCTGCTGTGGCACGGCCGGGGACCGGACGAACGGGACGCGCTCGCCCCTCTCGCCCGCTCGGCGGCGGCCCGCGGTCTGACCGTCGTGGTCCCCGGCTGGCGTTCGGACGCCGCGGACGGCGGCTGGGGACACCTCGCGGAGTCGGTGGCGTTCGTCCGCCGGCACGCGAGCGAGTACGGCGGGGACGGCGAACGGACCGTGCTGGCAGGGTGGTCGCTCGGCGCCCTCGCCGGAGCCGGCGTGATCCTCCGGCCGGAGAGGACGGAGGGCTGGCGGCCGACGGCGTTCGTGGGCATCGCCGGCACATACGGGCTGCAGAAGCCCGCCATGGGCCTGGGGCGTTCCCCTCTCGAGGAGCTGGCGGCAGGTGCGACGTTCCCCGGGCCGGTCGAGCTGGTGCACGGCACGGGCGACGACATCGTGGGGCCGCAGGCGTCACGGGAGTTCCGGGACGCACTCACCGAGCGGGGGCACCGGGTGGCCCTCACCGAACTGGGTACCGATCACGCCGGAGTGGTGATGACCGAGTTCAGCCCGGACCACGACCTGTGCCTCCCGGCACGCAGCGAACTCGCCCGTCACGCCGGAGAGACGACCGCCCACGTACTGGCGCGGGCCTGCGGCGTGTGAGTGCGCGCGGGAACGATGCCGTACGCGAGGATCGCCACCACGCCACCGGAAGGACACCCATGGGCAGCGTGACCGTGCTGGGCAGCCTCAACGTCGACCTGGTGACGACCGTGCCGCGTCTGCCGCGACCGGGAGAGACGGTGGCGGGGGGCC
>KI547045.1:63536-84054 GCA_000497405.1 Streptomycetaceae bacterium MP113-05
ACCGGCTGCCCGGCGGCAAGGGTGCCAACCAGGCGGTGGCCGTTGCCCGTGCGGGCGCACCGGTCCGCATGGCGGGCGCCTGCGGCACCGACGAGGGTGGCGGCCTCCTGCTGAGGGCGTTGGAGCGCGCGGGCGTCGACACCGCAGCCGTGCGCCGGCTGCCCGGGGAGGACACCGGCACCGCCACCATCCTCGTGGAGGACAGCGGTGAGAACCTGATCGCCCTCACGCCCGGCGCCAACGCGTGCCTGGGCGACGACGACGTGGAGGCCGCCTGCCGCGGTCTCGGCGCAGGAGACGTCCTGCTGATGCAGTGCGAAGTGCCGCTGGACGTCGTACGGCGCGCCGGGGCGCTGGCAGCGACGCGCGGGGCGACGGTGGTACTGAACGTGGCACCGGTGCCGGACGCCCCGGACCTGCCGCTGTCGCACGTGGACGTGCTGCTGGTGAACGAGCACGAGGCACGGCGACTGGCCGAGGCCGCCGGCATCGTGACGGACCCGGTCGAGGCCTGCGTCCGCGCGCTGGCCACCCGGTACGGTGCTCTGGTCGTCGCCACCCTCGGGGCGCGTGGCGCGTTCGCCACCCGCGGCGAGGCGCCCCGCGCGTACCCCGCGCCCCGGGTCCGGGCGACCGACACGGTCGGCGCCGGCGACGCGTTCGCGGGCTACCTGGCGGCGGGGCTGAGCCGCAGCACCACAGAGGGGCAGGCGATCGGGTCGGCTGTCCTCGCCGCTTCCCTAGCCGTCACCCGCCCCGGCGCCCAGGACGCCGTCCCCCACCACACCGAGCTCTCCGGCCTCAGCCGTGTTGCCGACGCTCGAACCACGAACCAGCCGTGATCATGGGCTTTACGTCGACAGCACGGGCCACAACCACCCCACATCCGGGTGCCCCACGCCACCTGTCGAGCCGCCCCCTTTCGGCGGCGTGAACCGCACGTTCCATGCCTCACCCTTTCGGACGGAAACGCTGACCGGGAGGGCACCGGCGTCGCGACTCGGCGCGGTATGGTCGACGGTATGGCAACGAAGAAGTACACCGTGACCCTCCCCGAGGAGCTTGCTGAAGCCATCCGCGCGGAGGTGGGTACGGGTGGCTTCAGCCGCTACGTCACGCAGGCCATAGAACACCAGCACGAACGCGACCGGCTCCGCGAGGCCGTGGACTGGTGGGAGTCCGAGTACGGCGAGGTCACCGAGACGGAAATGATCGAGGCCCAAGCCGAGCGCCGGGAGATCGAGCGCATGCACGCCGAGCTGGCGCGCGCCCGCCACACGGGCTCGAACGGACCCGCTGAGCACCACGAGCGAGCCGCATGACGACACAGGCAAAAATCACCTACCTTCTCGACAGCGAGGGGTTGTCGCGGTGGGTGAGCGGCGAGCGCCGCATGGGCCTACGCCTCAAGGACGCCGATCGCGCGGGGGTCCGCGTTCTCACGACCTCGATGACCCTGATCGAGGCATACGACATGAAGACCTTCCGCCCCGCCTGGCACTGGGCACTGTCGCGCATCCATGTCGAACCGGTCACCGAAGACGTCGCGAAGGAGGCCATCGGCCTGCTCCGCGAGGCCGGCCTGCACGGCCACAAGTACGCGATCGACGCCGCCCTGGCAGCCATCGCCCTCCAGCAGCACGGCCCGGTCACCGTCTTCACCTCCGACGAGGACGACATGCGCAAGCTCTGCGGCGACCGCGCCCTCGTCGTGAAACTCTGACTCCTCGACGCCCGAGCCGTGGGCCGGCACCCGGACACCTGCCCACCGCACCGAGAACGGTCAGCAGCGGGCGAGCCGCCGCACGTTCGCGGGCTACGCGTGCAACAGGTCCGGCGGGTCGGTGACGACAGCACGCCTTCGACGAGCCTTGTGCGGCGCCGCCCCACCCCGAGCACCTGACGTGTCACCCGGGGCACAACCGCACTCTCCGGGGTGACGATCCTGTTCGGCTGCCCGCGACCGCAGGAGCGCATGCGCGACACGCGGCGTGATGAATGGCACCGAGTGCCATCTGTTCCGGTGGAGGGTGGCACCCTCTACGATCACCGAAGCAATTCGGAAGAGAGCAGGGAGCCCGTATGTTGCGCAAGGTGCTCGTGGCCAACCGGGGCGAGATCGCCATCAGAGCGTTCCGCGCCGCCTACGAACTGGGTGTGTCGACCGTCGCGGTCTTCCCGTACGAAGACCGCAACTCCCTCCACCGGGCGAAGGCTGACGAGGCCTACCAGATCGGCGAGCCGGGGCACCCCGTGCGGGCGTACCTGTCCGTGGACGAGGTGGTGAGGGCGGCGCGGAAGGCGGGCGCCGACGCCATCTACCCCGGCTACGGCTTCCAGTCGGAGAACCCGGAGCTGGCGCAGGCCTGCGAAGAACAGGGCATCGCCTTCGTCGGCCCACCCGCCCGGGTCCTGCAGCTCACCGGCAACAAGGCGCGCGCCGTGGCCGCCGCCCGCGAGGCGGGCGTCAGCGTGCTGCGCTCCTCCGAGCCCTCCGCCGACGTGGACGCGCTCGTGGCGGGGGCGGACGAGGTCGGGTTCCCGGTGTTCGTCAAGGCCGTTGCGGGTGGCGGCGGGCGCGGCATGCGGCGTGTCGAGGAGCCGTCGGAGCTCCGCGAGTCGATCGAGGCCGCCATGCGTGAGGCCGAGTCGGCGTTCGGGGACCCGACGGTCTTCCTCGAAGAGGCCGTGATCAACCCGCGGCACATCGAGGTGCAGATCCTCGGGGACACCGAGGGCAACGTCGTCCATCTCTACGAACGCGACTGCTCGTTGCAGCGCCGCCACCAGAAGGTCGTCGAGATCGCCCCCGCTCAGAATCTCGACCCCGAGGTGCGGCAGCGGATCTGCGACGACGCCGTGGCGTTCGCCCGGCACATCGGCTACGTCAACGCGGGCACCGTCGAGTTCCTGCTGGACGAGCGCGGCCGGCACGTCTTCATCGAGATGAACCCGCGCATCCAGGTCGAGCACACCGTGACCGAACAGGTCACCGGCCGGGACCTGGTCATCGCGCAGCTGCGCATCGCCGCCGGGGCGACGCTGCCGGAGCTGGGCTACGAGCAGGACGGCATCCGCACGACGGGCGCGGCGCTGCAGTGCCGCATCACCACCGAGGACCCGGCGAACGGCTTCCGCCCGGACACCGGTTTCATCAGCGCCTACCGCTCCCCCGGCGGGCCGGGCGTACGGCTGGACGGCGGCACGACGCACACCGGCGCGGAGACCAGCGCCCACTTCGACTCCATGCTGGTCAAGCTCACGTGCCACGGCGAGAACTGGGAGACCGCCGTGCGCCGGGCGCGGCGCGCCATCGCCGAGTTCCGCATCCGCGGGGTGGCGACGAACCTGCCCTTCCTGGCGTCCGTGCTGGACCATCCCGACTTCTCGGAGAGCCGGGTCACCACGTCGTTCATCGACGAGCACCCGGAGCTGTTGGAGGCGCGCAAACCCGCCGACCGCGGCACCCGACTGCTGCACTACCTGGCCGACGTCACCGTCAACCGTCCGCACGGGCCGCGCCCCGCAGTCGCCGACCCGGCGCTCAAGCTGCCGGCCGTCGACCTGAACGCCCCGGCACCGGACGGTTCCCGGCAACTGCTGCGCGAGCTGGGCCCGGAGCGGTTCGCCGAGCGGCTCCGGCAGCAGAAGGCCGTGGCGGTCACCGACACCACCTTCCGCGACGCCCACCAGTCGCTGCTGGCCACCCGTGTGCGCACCCGTGACCTGCTGGCCATCGCCCCGCACGTCGCGCGCAGTGCCCCGCAGTTGCTCAGCCTGGAGTGCTGGGGCGGCGCGACGTACGACGTGGCACTGCGCTTCCTGGCCGAGGACCCGTGGGAACGCCTGGCGGCGCTGCGCGAGGCGGCGCCCAACATCTGCACGCAGATGCTGCTGCGCGGCCGCAACACCGTCGGCTACACGCCCTACCCGACCCAGGTCACCAGCGCCTTCGTGGCGGAGGCGGCGGCCACCGGCATGGACGTCTTCCGCATCTTCGACGCGCTCAACGACGTGTCCCAGATGCGTCCCGCGATCGACGCCGTACGGGAGACCGGAACCTCCCTCGCAGAGGTCGCGCTCTGCTACACGGGGGACCTCTCCGACCCTGCCGAGCAGCTCTACACCCTCGACTACTACCTTCGGCTCGCCGAGGAGATCGTCGAGGCCGGCGCTCACATCCTCGCTATCAAGGACATGGCCGGACTGCTGCGACCGCCTGCTGCCCGCAAACTGGTCACCGCGCTGCGCGAACGCTTCGACCTGCCGGTGCACCTGCACACCCACGACACCGCGGGCGGTCAGCTCGCGACGCTGGTCACCGCGATCGACGCGGGCGTCGACGCCGTCGACGCCGCGGTGGCCAGCATGGCCGGGACCACCAGCCAGCCGTCGCTGTCCGCGCTGGTCGCGGCCACCGACCACACCGACCGGGCGACCGGACTGGACCTGGCCGCCGTGGGCGACCTGGAACCGTACTGGGAGTCCGTGCGCAAGATCTACGCGCCCTTCGAGGCGGCCCTCCCCTCCCCCACCGGGCGGGTCTACCGGCACGAGATCCCCGGCGGGCAGCTGTCGAACCTGCGTCAGCAGGCCATCGCGCTGGGCCTGGGAGACCGTTTCGAGCTGATCGAGGACTGCTACGCGGCCGCCGACCGCATGCTGGGCCGGCTGGTCAAGGTGACCCCGTCCTCCAAGGTCGTCGGCGACCTGGCACTGCACCTCGTCGGCGCGGGCGTGGAGCCGAAGGACTTCGAGGCCGAGCCGGGGAAGTTCGACGTGCCGGACTCGGTGATCGGCTTCCTGCGCGGCGAGCTGGGCGACCCGCCCGGCGGCTGGCCCGAGCCGTTCCGTACCCGGGCGCTCCAGGGCCGCAAGCCGGGTGCGGACTCGGTGCCGCTGTCCGAGGAGGACCGCGCGGCGCTGGGCGAGAACCCGCGCGGCACGCTCAACCGGCTGCTCTTCCCGGGCCCGGACAAGGAGTTCCGCGAACACCGCAGCTCCTACGGCGACACCTCGATCCTCACCAGCAAGGACTTCTTCTTCGGCCTGGAGTCCGACGTGGAGCACGAGGCGGAACTTGAGCCCGGCGTCACGCTGCTGATCCAGCTGGAGGCCATCTCCGAGCCGGACGAGACCGGCCACCGCACGGTGCTGACCACGCTCAACGGCCAGCTCCGGCCGGTGTCCGTCCGCGACCGTTCGGTCACGACGGACGTCAAGGTCGCGGAGAAGGCCGACACGTCCAACGACCGCCACATCGCCGCCCCCTTCGCCGGAGCGGTCACCCTCCAGGTCGACGACGGCGACGAGGTCGCCGAGGGCGACACCGTCGCCACCATCGAGGCGATGAAGATGGAAGCGTCCATCACCGCTCAGCGCCCGGGCACGGTCTCCCGCCTCGCCATCGGCAAGGTCCAGCAGGTCGAGGGCGGCGACCTGCTGATCGAGCTGAGCTGATCCCGCCGTGGGTGTGCCGTCTCCCTGGCAGGGCGCGGCACACCCACGGTCAGGCGACGAGCGTCACTGCCGAAGGCCCAACGCCGGGCCGAACAACCGTTCGCACGTCTCGGCCCGACAGGCCAGCCTTGTCGCACGTCCCAGAAGTCACAGGACGCGATCCTGCGTTAACTGCATGCGTCGCTCGGGCAGCGGAGGTCGCTGACGCGCTGCGCCGTCGGCTGCGCGCCGATCCGGAGGGCAGCCGCTCTCCATCGCGGAGTTGCTGGAGGCAGTGAGCCGG
Organism: Streptomycetaceae bacterium MP113-05; assembly: GCA_000497405.1. GTDB lineage: Bacteria > Actinomycetota > Actinomycetes > Streptomycetales > Streptomycetaceae > Streptomyces. The sequence continues at coordinate 69,280 of KI547045.1, forward strand.
CCGGTGCGGCCAGCTGTACGTCAGGGGTAGCAGTCGCGGCCCGCGTCGCACTGCCAGCCTGACAAGCCTCCTTCGCGCGGGTGTTCGACATCGTGGTCGAACTGGACGGCTCCCCACGCCACCCAGGCGATGAAGGCGATGCAGACGGCGAGTCCGCTCCACAGCGCCAGCTTCTTCGGCAGGCCGCCGCCGTGGCGCGCATCGTCCCCGGCGCTGGGGCCGTTCCGGTTCCACGCGCCTTCTTGGTGCGCCGAACCGGCGGTGCCAGTCGGCCGGGCGACCCCGGGAACGTCCGGTTGTGGGCACCTGGTCGCCGTGTGCCGGCCCTTCACGAGCGAGCCGTCATCTCTTCGGACGAGCCGGCCACGTCGAAGTCCCTGGCCATCCCGGAGCTGTGCAGGTGAGCGATGTCCGCCTGCTCCAGATCCATCCCGAACGGTCCGGGCCCGCCGCCCGACACCGTGGCACGGTGCTCGCTGGGAGTACCCCAGTCATAGCGCTTCTGCACTTCGACGTGATAGGTGATCTCGTCGCCCTCCTTCTCCCCGACGAGGCGGTACTGGAAGTGGTTGAGTGCGTAGTACCACTCCATACTGCGGTCGCCGTCCGCGGGATCGGGCGCGGTGGAGGACCACTCAGTGGTGAAAGGCCCGTCCCCTCGTGTGCGGACGTCGTTCTCCAGAGTGCCGTCGACGTCCTTCCGGAAGGCGGGGATCTCGTCCATCATCTGCTGCGGTTCGACCTCTACGGGCTTTCCGCTGCCGTCCAGGTAGTGCCGGACCAGGCCGGCGGCGGTCGGCCAGCCCTTCATGGAGGCGAAGTAGGCGGCTACGTTGTTGAGCTGGTTGTGGACCTTCCGGTCCTGGGCTGTGGGCTCGACGATGCCGAACTTTCGGTTCTCCGTCTCGAAGTTGGCGACCGTTCCGAAGATCACCTTGAGGCTCTCGGCCAGCCACGCGTCGTCCTCGGCTGCGGCGTCGAGCAGCTTCCGCACCTGTTTCTCCAGGGAGTTCGCGGTCTCCCTGCGCTCATCGAGCATCTTCGCGGAGTCCGGATCGTCCGGGTCATACATCACGGACCACTCGACCTTGCCGGAGTCGGTGATCGTCATCCCCTCGTTCAGTGCTTCCTGCTGGAGACCCTCGGCACGCAGTTTCAGCCCTTCGAGTCCCTTCACTCCGCCGCGGCCGGTGGCTCCGTCGGCTTCCCTGTCCAGAAACCTGCGCAGCGCCCTGACTTCTTCGCCCAGCGCGTCGATGTCCATCTGAACGCGATCGCAGTAGTCCTGTGCCGCTGCGCCGCCCTCGCCTCGCCAGTGATCCTCGTGGAGGGGTACGACGACGTCGTCATGGAACCCCGTCCGCGCCTCCTTCAGTTTCCTGTGGACCGTCGCCCATTCGTCGGCGAAACTTTCCAGCCCTGCGACGTCGAGTTGCAGCAGTGCGGTGAAATCAGGCATGTCCCGTCCCCCGTGTGCCGTGCTGTCGTTGCCGATGTGGTCGTTGGTTCTCAGGAGAACTGCGAGGCCGTGCGCGTCTCGTTCGCGTCGTAGGCGTCCGCGCTGAGGCGGAAGTTGTCCGCTGCCCTGTCGAGCCGTTGCACGACGACCCTGTTCAGCGCCTCCCACCGCCCCTCGAGCTCGTCGAGGCTGCTGACGAAGTCCCAGCCGTCGGCCGCACGGGCCAGGCCCTTGCTCGCGTCCTCCGCAACGCCTCGCGTCTTGCGGACGATCTCCGACCCCGTTTCGCAGTCGTCCGCCCGCTTGCGCAGGAACGACGGCGTGACACCGAGGTCCGGGTCGGTGCCCCACGGAGCCGGCGGACTCGGACTGGGTCCCGGTGACGGTGACGGTGCAGGGTGTGAGCCCTCGTTGTCCGCACCTGGCTCGGATGGTGACGGGCTGGGACCCGGTGAGGGCGCTGCCGTGATCGCATACGCCGTCCTCGGATCGACGGGCTCGCTCATGCTTCCTCCCCCTGACCGTCCGCGAGCACTCCCCTCGGAGCACGGCGACGGCCCCACAGCAAATGTACAGGGCAACCAGAAACGAACCAGGGGCGCGGGAAAGCCTGCGCGCCCGCAGGTGCGGCCGCCGTCCGGGGAAGGCGGGCGGCCCGTTCGCATGCGGGGCGGGAGGAGTCAGCAGCGCCGGGGTTTGAGCCAGGAGCACTCCATGTGAGCCGGGGGTTCACCGTTCCGCACGGCGGGCGGAACGACGCGGCGGGTGCCGTCCTCGCCGTGGGTGGCGAGGGTGATCGCGATCGCGTCCTCGACGCCCTTCACGGAGGGGGCCAGGTAGTTGTTGAGGAGGACGCTGAAGACCAGCTCCCGGCCGTCGGCGTCGGTGACGTAGCCGGAGAGGCCGGAGGCGCCCGTCAGGGAGCCGGTCTTGGCGTGGACGTTGCCCGCCGCCGGGGTGTCACACATGCGGGACCGCAGCGTGCCGCCGACCATGCGGTCGGGCTCGCAGGCGACCGGGAGTGAGGCGTACCAGGCGTCGAACCAGGGCGCGTCGCGCACGGAGACCAGGAGCTGGGCGAACTCAGCGCTGGGGAAGTTGTTCATCCGGGACAGGCCGGAGCCGTCGACTTGGCGGAAGGTGCCGGCGACGCCCTCCTTGACGAGGTAGTCCTCGACGGCTTCGAGCCCGACGCCCCAGCTCCCCTCGCCCGCGATCTCGTAGCCGACGGCTTTCGTGAGCACCTCGGCGTGGTTGTTGTTCGACAGCTTCAGGAAGGGGACCAGGAGGTCCTCGAGCGGCATGGAGTCGTGTGACGCGAGCACGCCGGCGTCCTTCGGCGCGGCTTCGCCCAGGCGGGTGTCGCCGTGGACGCGGACACCGTGGGCGGCGAGGGCGTCGGCGAAGACGGCCGCGGCGAGGCCGGTCGGCTCCCAGACGGCCGTCCAGGACCGCGTCGGGTTCGCGCCGACGGGAATGTCGCCGCCGATCACGAGAGTGTTGTTCCCATGCTCGCGCTCGATGGAGAGCGTGTCGCGCTCGCCCTCGGCCACGGTGGTGCCCCGGACGTCGAGGGTGACGTAGTCGTTGGGCGGGGTGATCGTGACCTTCGGGTCGTCGCCGGGCTCGTCGCCCGGCGAGGCCTCGAGGTAGACGGTGCCCGCGTCGTAGTCGGTGTCGGGGGCGACGGTGAGCGGGGAGATCTGCGAGGAGTAGTACGCCGACTCGTCGTCGGCGGCCCACGACCGGCCGAGTCGCCGGTCGTCGAACCGAGTGTCGTCGGCGACCAGGTCGCCGGTGACGTGCTCGATGCCGGCGTCGGCGATCTCGGTGGCCAGCGCGTCGTAGTCCTTCGCGAGCATCGTCGGGTCGCCGGTGCCGCGGAGGTAGAGGTCACCGCGGAGGACGCGGCCACGGCGCCGTCCGTCGGCGAGGACGTCGGTGCGGAAACGGTGATCGGGCCCCAGCAGCGCGGTGGCCGCGACGGAGGTGGCCAGCTTCGTGTTGGAGGCGGGCATCAGCCTGTCGGCCGAACGGTGCTCATACAGCACCTCGCCGCTCCCGGCGTCCTGCACGGTCACGCTCGCGGCGGCACCGTCCAGCCGCTCGTCGGTCAGGATGCGTTCGATGGCGCCGCGCAGCGCCGTGTCCTCCGGTGCGTCGGTGTCAGCGCCCGCAGGTGGACCCCCGCTCAACGTCAGAGCCATACCGGCGGCGACCACCCCCGCCCCGGCGCGCTTCCGCGATGTCAGGTGTGTCCCGAGTCTCTTCATGGTTCGCCAGCATTCCGGATACCGCCGTCCTGCGACAGGTACGCGACGCGACGGCGACAGGACGAAGCGTCCACGATCACACGTGCGGGCGCCCTCTCGCCGAGAAGTTCTAGGAGCGCACATGCCTGTGACCCGGGCCACACCCGGGCCCGAGCGTCGCACGAATGTCGGCGTCCGGGGCCTACTCGGACGCCTCGGCCCGCCCCTCGTTCGGACGGCGTCTATGCCATCTCGGTCACGGGCCTCCCCCGCCGGGGGCCGATGGCCTCATACTGAGAGGACGATGAGTAAAGCCTCCGCGCCTCGGCGCCACCTGCCCACCAGCCCCTTCGCAGCTCCGACGGTGCCCGTCGTCCAGGACTTCGCCGTCGGAGACCGCGTCTCGCACGACCGTTTCGGCCTCGGCCGGGTCACCGGGATCGAAGAGGGAGTCGCCCTCCTCGTCGACTTCGGCTCCCACAAGGCCCGGATCGTCGCCCCGTACAAGGGCACCGACAAACTCTGACGCCGGACCGGGGCGGCCGACGCCCGGGTCTTCCACGGCGGTGCCGGCCGCGAGTCCGCGCGGACCGGGCACTGCCGCACGCACCGGGCGGGTCGGCGGCGGGTCCTGTGCAACGGTGCCCAGCGACGCCTCGCACGCGGTGCCGCCCCTCGCTTGCCCCTGGCTCTTCCGGAAGCCTCGAACGTGGGCGCCGTCGGCCCGGCTCGAAGCCCGTACCCACGGGTCGGACCCGCCACCGCCGGGAATCGTGGCGCGACCCACACCCACATGACCGCTTTGTCTTACTTTCTGACACGGTCATTCCCCACGTCGTCGACTGTCCGAGACCGGCCGAGAGGCACGGAGAAACAGGACGACCGAGCAGGCCGGCCGCGTCGGCGTGACAGCGGCGGGAATGCGTACGTCCGGTACGGGGCCGGTCAGCAGGGACGGGGGACCCGGGCCTGCGACACGCCGGTACTACACGTGGTTCGGCCGGAGAGTGGGATTGTCCTTCGACTTCGCTGCACGGGCGGGAACGCGGAACGGAAGTCGGCTGTAGCGTCCCCTGGCGCTTGGCGGTGCCGGCTGCGCCTGGGCCATCACCCCGGCGTGGCAGGAAACCCCCAAGCCATCCACCAGGGAGAGACGTGAAACGTCATCTGCTGCGCGGTCTGATCGCGCCCATGCTCATCCTGTTCACCACGGCGTTGACCGGCGCCGCTCATGCCCAGGCCGGAGACGCCGACGGCGACGGCCTCGACGACGCGCTGGAGGACACCCTCGCCGCCCGGCACTTCCCCTGGGTCTGGTTCGACAGCGGCGAGGACTCCGGGTGCACCGACCCGGCGACGAGTAGCAACCCGGGCACGGCACTCGCCCGGGTCAGACCCCACCCCGCCGATCCGGGCAAGATCGCGATCATGTACACGATCCTGTACCGGCAGGACTGCGGTGACTGGTTCGGCGGCGGGCACTCCGGGGACGTCGAGCCGTTCGCCCTGACGCTCGCTCCCCGTGCCGACTGCCCGACCGGCTATGGCGCCTTCGCGCTGAAGACGACCGCACACCAGGGCACAGCCTTCGAGCACTCCGACGAACGCCTGCTGGGCAACGACTGCACCTGGGGCCGGGCCGCCGGCGGCTCGCCCTATGTCGCACGGATCTACTCCTCCGAGAACAAGCACGGCAACTACGCCTCGCTCGGCTCGTGCGAGGACGGGGCGCTGGGCAACGACCACTGCTCGGAGAGCTTCACCCGGCAGTACTCGGTCTTCAACGTAGGTGAGGACGGGGCACGGCGCATCGACGAGCTGTCCGCCCACCAGTTCCCCGGCGAATACGCCTGGTCCCCGGTGCCGTTCAGCGGCAGCCTCGACCGCGGCAGTGACGCAGGAATGATCCGCACCAAGCTCCTCAGCGACGGCCTGCTGGCACGGGGCGCGTGAACCCGGTGGTCGTTCCGTGACAGCCTCATTGACGTGCAGGAGGGTTGGTCTCCTCGCGGACGGCCCCGTCTACCTCTGGGAAACCGCAGAAGGGGCCACCGGCAACATCCGAATGGAATCCGATGGGTCGGTCGCCCGCCCGTGCACGCCCGAAGGGACGCCCCTCGGCGCGACGTTCCTGGACAGGCGCCGCGGAAGGGTGGAGAACCCGGATCCGGACCCGGGGCTCCGCCGTGCCTTTCTGATCGTCGCATCGGTGCTGTTTCAGGAGTGGGAACGGCAAGGGCGACTCCCTGACACGGTCACCCGCACCTTCTGGTAGGCCCCCTGCTCGTGCCGAGGTCCACTGAGCCATGCATACTGCGTCCGGTCGGTGCAGCATGCACGGCTCAACCGAGCTGCTCGGCCCAGGACGACGTTGATGCCCGCGCGGCGCGCAGGTAGCTGAGCCGGTACATGTTCTCGTACTGCGCCTCCGCCCACCCGGCCATCGGTGTCGGGGTTCCGGACATCACGGCGGCGAGTCGTCGCCGGGAGCCCGACACGGTCGCGGGGCACGCACCGCGCTCCGGCAACCAGGTAGGACGAAGGGGGCGGCGCCGTCCGCAAGGAGGCAGCACCGCACCCTTCGGGCTCCGGTCAACCGCCGTGAAGTGGCGCAGCCCGCGGGGGTGACACGGTGAGGCGGGGCTTCCAGATCGAGGCGGTCCTGGCGCTGGGGCTGGGCATGTTCGCTCTGCTGTCGTCAGCCCTCACGCTCCTTCCCGGAGAACCGCTGCTCCTCGGCAGGCTGGTGGGTGGGGTGCAGTTCGTGCCGGTGTTCCTGCTCGCGCCCCTCGCGGCGGTGCGTGGGGTGGGGCTATTTTCCACCGGCCTACGGGGAGGCGGCGGACTGAAGCGGCAGGCGTTCCGGTGCCTTCCGGCCGCGGTGCAGATCGGCATCGCCGGTTGCTTCCTGGCGGGCCTCGTCCTCTCTGCAAGCGGAATTCTGGCCGAGACCGGGCTCCACCCCGCGGGAAGCGAAGGCGGGAGGTATTACGCGTTTCGCTCCGAGGTCACCGGCCGCGAGCGGTTCGAAGTGTCCAAGGAGAAGTACGACGAGCTCCGCAAGCAGGGCGGGCGTTCGACTCACGCGTACATCGGCCTGCTCGGCATCGGGGCCGGGAGCATGACGCTGATCGTGGGACAGCTTCACCCGCCGAGGGACCGCCGGGCGTCCTCTTCCCGCACCGCTGGTGCCTCGTCCGAGGCCGGCCCACGCGCCTCCCGGAGGAGGCGCCGGAATACCGGGGATTGAGAAGAGCGCCGACGGCGGAAGGACGTCTCGCGCAGGCCGGCAGAGGCCACGGTCAAGCGTCACCCGTAGGCCCTTGTCACCTGGTTCTGCCTGGCATGCGGCATCGTGGCGTACGGGTTCGTTCTCTGGTTTCCCCTGGCACGTCCCGAGGAGCAGATCGAGGCACCGCTGATGTTGGCCTGGTCCCCTGTGTTCTTCTGGACGCTCGGCTGGAACTCGGCGATCCGCTACACGACGACGCACGTGTCGGTCACGAACCTGCTGGTGACCACCACCGTCGCGTGGCGCGACGTTGCCGAGGTGACGTGCGACGAGGGGCTGGGCATTCGCGTGCGGGACGGGAGCGAGTTGAGTTCGATCGCGTTCGGCGACTCGTTGATCGGCGCCTTCACCGGATACCCGACCCACCGCAAGGCGTACCTGCGGCTCCGGGACGCCCACCTGGACATCGTCAGGACGGGTGTCGGCAACGCTCCGGACCCCAGCGCCGGTTCACGCTGGAGTGGCGTCGGGCCCTCGCCGCGGTCGCGGCCGTCTACGGCCCGCTCCTGCTCACCATCGCCGCAAGCCGGTGAACCGAAGCAACTCAGTCCCGTCACGCCCACGTCGGCGCCTGCCACGCACGGTTTGCCGCCCGGCTGCGGCCCCTCCGGACGTGGGGAGGGCAACGGCATCGCTCTCCCCACGTGCGGAGGCACTGTTCTTGCACGTCTACGCTTCCCGCCGGGCTCGGGTGACGACACGGCGCGCGTTCGCATAGGCCTCGCTATGCCGAGCGGAGATCCCACTCGGCCCACACCGTCTTGCAGGGCGCGGGCCGGAGTTCGACGCCCCAGCGGTCGGCGAGGGCGCGGACGATGACGAGTCCGCGGCCGGTCTCCGCCAGGTCGTCAGCCCTGCGAGCCGGGCCGGGCGGCAGCCGATCGCTGCGGGCGTCGACCACCTCGACGCGCAGCCGGTCCGCGTCGTCGAGTGCCAGCCTCAGCCGGAAGTCGCGACCCGGCACACGCCCGTGCTGGACGGCGTTCACGGCCAGCTCGGCCACGACGTGCGCGACGGCACCGGAGGCAGCGGAGTCGTAGGCCCAGCCCCACTCGGCGAGCTGCTGGACGGAGAGCCGACGCGCGAGCCGGGCGCCACGGCGGGTGGCGGACAACTGCACGGAGAACTGACGGCCCGTTACGGGGGAACTTTGACGATTCACGTCACCCAGCGTGTCCGTCTGCCTCTACGGTGAACAGTGATTCCGCCCGTACGCACGGTCACCGTCCGGCAGCCGTCCGGCCGTGTCCGGCCTGTACAGCGTGACGGTGTGCGGAACGCGGAGGTTGAACACGGCCGGGACATGGAGGTGGGCATGAAGGACGGGACCGAACACCCGCCCGGAGGCGCGGCGTGGGACGACGAGGACGACACCGCGGCCGTCGTCCGGACGGTCGGCAAGCTGGTGAAACTCTGCCGCGAGCGGTCCGGCAAGACGCAGGCCGAACTCGGCGCGGCCATCGGCTACAGCCTGGAGCAGGTCTCCTCCGTCGAGCGCGGCCGACGGGTGCCGAAGCCGGAGTTTCTGAGCAAGGCGGACGAGGTGCTGCACGCGGACGGCCTGCTCGCCGCGCTGCAGAAGGACGTGGCCGAGGCGCGGTACCCGAAGAAGGTGCGCGACCTGGCGAAACTGGAGGCCGACGCGGTCGAACTCAACCTTTACGGGCATCTGAACATGCACGGCCTGTTGCAGACCGAGGAGTACGCGCGTGCGCTGTACGACATGCGTTGGCCCGCGTTCTCCGAGGAAGAGGTCGACCGGCACGTGGCAGCGCGCATGGCACGTCAGGAGATCATCCACCAGTCCCGGCCGCCCATGCTGACCTTCGTACTGGAAGAGGTGACGCTCCGCCGCCCAGTCGGAGGGAGGGACTGCCTCCGACGTCAGTTGGACCGCCTCCTGGATGTCGGTCGGCTCCGGCACGTCACCATGCAGGTGATGCCGACAGACCTGGGCGACCATGCAGGGCTCAGCGGTCCGATCGAGCTGATCAAGCTCAAAGACGGTGGAGCTGTGGCCCACACGGAGGCTCAGCTCACCGACCGAGTCATCTCCACGTCGAAGGAGCTGCAGATCCTGGACATGCGATATGGGATCATCCGATCGCAGGCGCTTGCACCGCGTGAATCGCTGGCCTTCATCGAGAAAGTGCGGGGAGAGACATGACGCTCAAGATCGTCACCCGGGACAGCCCGTCGCTTCGGTGGACGAAGAGCAGCTACAGCAGCAACGACGGTCCCCAGTGCATCGAGGTCGCCGCCGCGACCGACGCCGTGCACGTGCGGGACTCCAAGGACGTCGCGCGGCGCGGCTTCGCCGTCTCCCCCGCCGGCTGGACGGCGTTCACCGCCTATGCGGCGCGCCAGGGCACCCGTTCCTGAGGACAGGGCCCCGGCTCAGCCGATCTGTTCGGCCAGGGCGACGATGATGCCTGCGGGGCCGCGCAGGTAGCAGAGCCGGTACATGTTCTCGTACTGCGCCACCTCGCCCAGGAGTTCGGCGCCGTGAGCCTGCAGGCGGACGAGGGTGTCGTCGATGTCGTCGACGGCGAACATGACGCGGTGCAGGCCCAGTGTGTTCGGCGGAGGGTTCTCCGGCCCGGCGCCGGACAGCTCGGGAGCGAAGTACTTGGTCAACTCCAGCTTGCTGTGGCCGTCCGGGGTCCGCATCATCGCGATCTCGCTCCGGATGCCGTCGAGTCCGACGCTGAGGTCAGCGAACCGGCCCTCGATCTGCGCCCGGCCCTCCAGCTCCATGCCGAGTGCAGTGAAGAACTCGACGGCCGCGTCCAGGTCTTCGACGACGATGGCGACGTTGTCCATCCGCTGAATGCTCATGTTTCTGAGCATATGGACAGATGCGAGGTGGCTGGCCCTGCCACACGCGCGTGTGCGCCACCACGAACGAACGGTTCGGCGCGCTTTCCTGCTCCGGGTGAACATCCGCACGTTCCCCAGCCGGCGCTTAGCGCCTCTGGTGCCGGTGTACGTTGACCTACCGCTCTTCGCGGTTCACCATCCCTCTCGCACCACGCACACCGAGGTAGGCCATGACCAGATCCAGACTCTTCGCACTCGCCGCCCTGCTGATCGTCCTCGGCGTGGGACTGATGGTCTGGGAGCCCGTGGGCCCGGAAACGGAGTGCGCCAAGGACTCCAGCGTGACGTCGGGCTTCGTCGACGAGGAGAAGGACTGCCCGATATCCATCGAGAGCTACAACCGCATCCGCGAGGCGGAGACCGGGCCGCAGTGGGACAACATCGGCGGACTCGTCCTGGTCGTGGGCGGCCTGACCGCCGGAGTCGTCGGCCTCGTACGGCAGCCGCGCAACGGCTGACCGGACTCCTCGAAGCGGCTGAGCGCCTCCGGCACATCACCAGCGCGGGCGGCCCGCGACACGCGTGGTGCACACCCGCTCGGCGGCATCGCCCCCAGTCGCGCGGCTGCCTGCGATGCAGGCAGCCACCCCGGGAAGCCAAGCGGACGGGAACTGACGCCACGGCACGCCTACGAGCCCCCAGGCGCCGACGCGCGCACCGACGTCATGCGCGTATCAGGATGCCTTCTTGACTTCCTCCCCCTCCTGAAGGAGGGGGATTCCTACGGCTCGCGTCGTAGGGGTTTCTGCTTCATCGCCGACTGCCCGCCCGGAGTTCTCCGTTGAGGTCTTACACCAGCTCCACAGACAGACGCCGTCAGCCCGACGGCCAGAATGTTCTTCGCCGCGTTCACGTCCCTGTCGTGGGTCGTCCCGCAGCCGCACGTCCACTCGCGGACGTTGAGCGGCATCTTGTCCCGCAAGGTACCGCAGGCGGAGCACAGCTTGGAGGAGGGGAACCACCGGTCGATCGCGATCACTTCGCGGCCGTACCAGGCTGCCTTGTACTCCAGCATGTTCCGGAAGTCGGCCCACGCCGCGTCGCTGATGGCGCGGGCCATGCTGCCGTTCTTGACCATGTTCCGGACGGACAGGTCCTCGATCACGATCGTTTGGTTTTCACGAACGAGTCGAGTGGTGAGCTTGTGCAGGTTGTCGCGTCTGCGGTCGGTGATGCGGGCGTAGACCCTGGCTACCTTCCGGCGGGCCTTGGCCCGGTTCGCTCCGTCCCCTTTGGCCTTGCGGGCGAGCTTGCGCTGGGCCTTCGCCAGACGGGCACGGTCACGCCGCTCGTGCCTCGGGTTGGTCACCTTCTCGCCGGTGGAGAGGGTCAGCAGGTGGTCGAGCCCGACGTCCACCCCGACCGCGGCATCAGTGGCCGGGAGCGGCTGGAGCGTCGGGTCCTCGACCAGCATGGAGACGTACCAGCGTCCGGCCGCGTCCTGGGACGCGGTCACCGTGGAAGGGGACGCCCCCGCCGGGAGTGGACGGGACCACACGATGTTCAGCGGCTCCGCCATCTTGGCCAGGGTCAGCTTGCCGTCCCGGAACCGGAACGCGCTGGTGGTGTACTCCGCCGACTTCCGCGACTTCTTCCGCGACTTGAAGCGCGGGTACTTCGCGCGCTTGCCGAAGAAGTTCGTGAACGCCACCTGGAGGTGCCGCAGAGCCTGCTGGAGCGGGACGGAGGAGACGTCGTTGAGGTACGCCAACTCCCCGGTCTTCTTCCAGGCGGTCAGCATTGCCGAGGTCTGGTTGTAGTTCACCCGCTCCTGCCGCACCCAGGCTTCCGTGCGCGCTGCGAGGGCCATGTTGTAGACCTTCCGCACACAGCCGAACGTGCGCGACAGCTCCGCTGCCTGCGCATCGGTCGGGTAGAAGCGGTATTTGAACGCCCGCTTCACGTGAGTGGCCTGCACGGTTCACATTTTACACCGTCAGTTTGTGGCGACGTGCCAGTTGCTGGAGGTGGACGCCGGTCCGCCCTGGCGGCAGACCGGCTTTTCCTGCCCTGCTCCGCAGGAGTTTCGTTTCCTCCCCTGCCTGAAGGCAGGGGTATCCACGAAGGAGATTCCGATGACGAAGACGCGTCTCACCACCAGCCTGGATCACGACCAGGCCGAACGCATCAGACACCACGCGGAACGGGCCAGCATGGACGTCTCGGCCTACCTTCTGCATGCCGCTACACGCCAGATGGCGGAGAGCGACGCCATCGAGGAGCAGTTCGCTCAGGTCGACGCCCTCATCGCCCAGGCTGAGCGGGCAGCGGCCGGGCTGCCCGCCGACTCCGCTCCGGAGCCGACCGCAGCACTGACCGAGCAGGAACGCCGCGAGGTCGAAGCGGCCCTGGGTCTGGTCCAGGGCCTGGACCAGACCCAGGGCCGCCGCCCGGGGCATGCCGCGTGAGCGCACGGGTGCCGGTGTATGACACCGGCATGCTCATCGCTCTCGCCGACCACAAGCGAAGGCCGTGGCTCTCCACGAAGGACTTCGTTCAGTCCCACACCGGGCGCTCGTACTCGGACCGGTCCTCGCCCAGGTGTGGCGCCCCCAGTCGGCCTTGGTACACGCTCTGTCCGGAGTCCTGAAGGGCTGCACGGTCCCGCAGGCCCGTACGTCCGAGCCACCCGTGCGGGAGATGAAGGCCGGCCGTCCGGAGTGCCTGGCCTGCGCGACCCGCCCGGCCATATCGGACAGGTTCGCATCGGCACGGCTCTGGGACAGGCCCCCTGCCGGCGAAAAAGCGGCCCGACGCCGTGGACACCTGGGTGACCCTGGCGGGCGGCCCGGCACGGTAGTGCGGTGATCTTCACCACCGACCCGGAAGACATCCACGCCTATCTGGCGGTCCTCGCACCGGCAGACGTACACGTGGTCGCCATCTGACGGCTTCATCGTCAGGGCGCTTCCCGCGAGAAAGCTGTCGATGACCTCGGGCATCCCCCGACTCAAATTTCCTCCTATTCACCCGACAGCGGATCGTGATCGCGCTTTCGCGAGGTGGGCTGTCCGAGGAGTGATCGAATAAGCGAGAAGTGCTCCTGACCTGCAACGATAGAGCTTGTTTAGAGTCCTGTAGGGGACGGCGTGCTGGTCCTGGCGCACTCCGAGAAGCAGGAGACCGCCCCGACCTGGAAACGCACCTACGGTCACCATCCGATCATGGGCTTCGTCGACCACGGCCATGGCGGCAGCGGTGAACCGGTGGCCGCCCTCCTGCGGCCAGGCAACGCCGGCTCCAACACCGCCGCCGACCACATCACCGCCACCAACCTCGCGCCAGGGCTTGATCAAGTTCCGTTGAGGTCTGGGTTGTAGGCGATGCCCAGGATGGGGAGGGCTCGCCTCGGTTGGTCGCGGATGGCTCGGGTGGTCTTGGCGATGTTGGTGGCTCCCAGGGTTTTGAGGGCTCCGATCGCGAGGTTGCGGAGGGTGGCCATGGCGCGGGGTGCGTTGCCGGCGTGGACGGTGGAGGCGTCTTCGGCGAAGGTGCGGTCGCGGATGTGGTGCTGGGCTTCCACGGTCCAGTGTCCGCGCAGGTGGGAGGCGAGTTCGGCCGGTGTCGCCTGGTGGGCGTCGAGGCTGGTGACCGCGTAGAGGGTCTCGCGGGTCTCCTTCCTTCCGGTCTGTTTGCGGCGGCGGTGCATGCGGAGAGCGAGCTTCGCGTGGGGAAAGGCGATGCCACCGAGGTTGTCGGCGATGGCGAGGGTCTTGATCGAGCGGGACTCGCGACGGCCGTGCCCGTTGTTCGAGGCGGTGTGCGCGATGGCCACCGCATGCCAGTCCAGGGCGTCCAGTTGGGTCCAGGCTGTGGGCTGGTTGGGCTTGATCACCGCGATGTAGTGCGCCTTCTTGGTCTCGGCCAGCCAGGTGACGTTGGCCTTGACGGAGTGCAGCGCGTCGAAGGTGATCACGTCTCCTTCCAGGTCGAGCGGTGCGAGCAGGGGCTGGAAGTGCCGTGTTTCGTTGGTCTTGGACCCCACCTCGGCTTGGGCGAGGGTGACCGGGCAGCTGTGGGTGACGGCGGAGATCAGGTGCCGGCGGGGCCGGGCCTGGCGGGCGGAGCCGCGCAGTGCCTTGCCGTCCACGGCAATCACCCGCCGCCCGCCGGAGACCGTCGTGGTCGTGTCGGTGTGGCGGTGAGCCAGCCAGGCGCCCACGGCCGCATCGAGTGCGCCTGTGTCGAGGCGCTCGAGGACTCTTCCGATCGCCGACCTGGACGGTGCATGCCGCCAGCGCAGCAGGTGACGGCGCACGCCGAGCGTGGCGAGGAGCCCTGCGTCGGCGCGGGCGCCCCACTCGGCAAGCTCGTCGATGGTCCGGGCACCCGAGACCGCGGCGGCCGCGCAGACCAGCAGGATCGATGTCAGCGAGTACCAGCGGCCCCGCCGGGAGCGAGGATCGGGCACCTTTTCCAGGAAGAGCCGCAGGTCAGAGGTGTCGTCCGGGTTGAGCGGACCCAACTTGGCCAACACGGCAGGGATCGGGGAAGATGAGACAGCGGACACGGGAACCCTCTTGATCACTTGGCTTAGACACCTGAATGATCACGGATCCCGTGTCCGCTCTGTCATCCGCCCCAACTCGCAGCATCCTCACGCCAGTTGGGCGATCCCGGGAACTTGCGCAAGCCCTGACCTCGCGCTGGCCCAGCTGCCCAAGAAGCACCGGCGCGTTCAAACGCCTCCAGCTCCTCCCGAACCCCGGCTGACCAGCGCAGCGAAGAACCCCGTCAATCCCAAGTGGTGGGCAATTGATGACTGGATTACGACTTGCCTGCTGGAGCGCAATCCAGTCATCGCCTTGCTCACCTCAGGTGATGAGCAGTACCACGAGGCTGATCACCACGAGCGCTACAGCAGAGAGACCTATTGATCCGAAACGGTTCGA
>KI547045.1:85620-109317 GCA_000497405.1 Streptomycetaceae bacterium MP113-05
CGCCATCTTCGTCATCCACCGGAAACGCTCTTCACTCGCCAGGGCGTAGATGTAGGGTCGGGGGCTGGCGCGGTGGCGGAGTACGTCCGCTCCGTTTCCAGCCCCCGCCGCTTCGAACCGTGCATGCGGTTCTCCCGCACACGGCTCACCGACGCCGTTCACCGAAGGCATTCGGTTTTCTCCCGCCAGGGCTTGCCGGCCCTGGGTGCAACGACGGCTCCGTACGGGCTGATCATGCCGAGTTCGTTCGGGGACGCGACAGTCAGCACCCACCAGCCGAACGCCCGGCTTCGCCGGTGCTTCCTGCTGATGAAGTGGGCAACGCGTTCCCTTGCGAATCTGCCGATCTTGCTGAAGCGTCGGGCGGAGTGGCCGTAACGGAAGTACGCCATCCAGCCTCGGAGGAACAAGTTGAGGTCCTCCACGATCGCTTGCGGCGGCAGCGGAAGCCTGCGCCGGGCGGTGATTTCCCGGATCCGGTCGCGGGCGTGCTGCATCGCCCGGTTCGAGGGCCAGCGGACGAGGAACTCGACACGTTGGCGTCCGTGCAGTCCACGGGAACGGACCTGGCGGTGGTGGAAACCGAGGAAATCGAAGCCTTCCCCGCCCACCTCCAGGTGCACGATCGCCGTCTTGGCTGCCTTCGGCCTCAGCCCGAGTTCGCCCAGCAGCCCAACCAGTTGGGCAAGAGCCCGCTCGGCCTGGCTGCGGGAGAAGCACATCACGACCAGGTCGTCGGCATAGCGGACCAGGGTCCCGTCGCGCTCGTCCCATGCCCGGTCCAGCCGGTGCAGATAGACGTTGCACAGCAGCGGTGAAATCACACCGCCCTGCGGGGTCCCGGTCACCGGCCGCCGCACCGAGCCATCCTCCATCACTCCGGCGCGAAGGATTCGTCGCAGGAGCTTGAGGACTGACTGGTCACAGACGCGCTCTTCGACCGCTCGCATCAACTCTTCGTGCGGGATCGCCGAGAAGCACTCGGCAATGTCCGTCTCCACCACCCACCGTCTGCCCCGTCCGTGTTCGTCGATGAGCACTTGCAGGGCGTCATGCGCCGAGCGTTTCGGGCGGAACCCGAAGCTGCACGCCAGCATGTCGGCCTCGAAGACCGGCTCGAGCACGATCTTCATCGCGGCCTGCACGACACGGTCACGAACCGTCGGGATGGACAGCGGCCTGCGCTCGTCCTTCATTCCCGGTTTGGGGATGAACACCCGGCGGGCGGGCGAGGGCCGATATCGCCCCTGCCTCAACTCGTCGGCCAGTTCGCCAAGGAGACGGTCGATGCCGTACTCCTCGACCTCGGCCAGGGTGGTGCGGTCGATGCCCGGTGCGCCGTTGTTGGCACGCACCATGGCCCACGCGCGCCGGAGAACATCCCTGCGGTGGACCTTGTCTCCCAGCGCATGGAACCGTCGTCCGGGATCGGCCTTGGCCGACCGGTAAAGCGCATGCTGCAAGGCGCGGACCTTGTCCGAGGGAGAACGTCCCCCGACGGCGGGACTAGCCACAAGGGCACTCACCGAGCCCCTCCTCCACTTCATGACGCACCGACGAAGTAGTGGCCCTTCCCTCACCGGGAGTTGTGTTGTCTCCCGACTGCAAGCGGTACTACGGCCACCTCCGACGCCCACCCGGCCCGCGTCCACTTCCCGGGATCACCGGTTATAGGACGCGTCGCTTCCGATGACACTTATCCGCAGGTCATCGGGCCGGGGAGGGCCTCCCCAGTTCCCGTCGCCACCTTCGATACGTTCCGCGCCCCATACGCCGGGGAGTCCTTCACGGCTGCCCGTCCAGGATCTTCACCGCTTCCATGGCCTTCGCCCCGATTTCGAGAGGCTCGGCACTCCCTCGTTCCACCCCGAAGAGTGGCTGAGTAACGACGCCGCAGGCTTCGCGTGATGCTACGGACCGTATCGTCGCTCCCCCTATTACAGGGCCATTGACGCTGGGCTTCGACGCCGGACGTTTCCCTCCGACGCCGCCAGCCTGCTACCGGGCCTCCTGGCAGCTACCCGGACCGGACTTCCACCGGCAGGCGACGACGAGCTTCCGAACAGCAAGAACACCGCTACGTCACGGTGTCACCTCCTGTTCTGCTGGGCGCACGAGATCCGCTCAGTGAGCGACTACCCCACCGCCGACCGCTTCCCTTGTTCGTCCTTGTTATTCGCCCTGCCCCTCCAGATCTAGACGAGTAGTTCCGATGTTCCGGCCCGTGAACGGGGCGAGGGTGTCCAAGATCAGTTTGTGACGACCGACCTGGACACCCTCATCACCGGACTGTACGTGAAGGTCGACGACGAGATCGGAGGTATGCGATGGCTGGGCAGGCCACCTCGGCTGAGCGACTCCGAGCTGGTGTGTCTGGCTGTTGCTCAGGCACTGCTGGGGTTCACCTCCGAGGCACGCTGGCTGCGCTTCGCCCGCAAGAACCTGGGTCTTCGAATTTAGTGGGGGTGTGCCTCCCGTCGGCTTCGCCGGGTGGTTGCACAGTGTGAGCGGAGGCGTTGGTTCGCTCGGTTCCTGAAGCCGAAGGCGTTGCGGGCTTCGAGCTTGATGAGGCGGTTGTTGCCCTCCGAGGCGGCGTTGGTGATGCCGGTGGTCAGGTAGGTCTCGATGCCGTCCCACCACTGCTCGATGGTCTCGGCGAGGGTGACGAGTTCGGGTAGGTGGGAGTGGTCGGCGACGTGGGCGAAGAAGCGGTGGCGGGCGGCGGAGATCGCGGAGTGGTCGGGGGCGACGTGCCTGCGGGTGACGGTCAGGCTCAGGATGTCGCGCAGGAGTTCTTTGCCTTGCCAGGCCGCGTAGATCTGGCGGCCGTAGGTCCCCATGTACTCCAACTCGGTCTTGAGGCGCCGGCGTTGTTCGTGGGTGAGGTCTTCCTTGTTGCGGCGCAGGAGTTTGCGGACGGTGTAGATGCTGTCGCCCTTGCGGGCCCGGCGGCCGTGCTGTTTCCAGGTGAGGCGTCGGCGCAGGTCGGCGAGGTGGCGCTGGGCGAGTTGCACGATGTGGAAGCAGTCGACGACCACGGCTGCGTGGGGCAGGACGCGGTGGATGGCGACGCGGAAGGTGGAGCACAGGTCGATGGCGACGTAGCGGATCTGTTCGCGCCAGGCGGCGGGCCGGGCCGTCAGCCAGTCGGCGACGGAGGCGGAGTTGCGGCCCTCGACCTGTCCGAAGAGGCCGCGCCCGCCGACCGCGTCGACGAAGCCGATGTGCCAGGCGTCGGCGATCAGCTCCCACTTCCTTGTCGTCGGGTTCTGCTTCCACACCGGTTTCCCTCGCCGGGTCTCGTCGATCCCGACTGCCTCGGTCACCGGCGGTTCCTCGGGCAGGACCTTCGCGGCGTAGTCCTCGAAGCAGTGCTGCACGATCGGCCAGGACAGGCCCAGACCCCGGCCGGCCTGCACTACCGATCGTCCGCCGTCGCAGACCGCGGCCCCGGCCGCCCGCCGAAGCGCCCCGGTCGTACGCATCCGCGCGGGTACCTGGCCTATGGACTCGGTGAACGAGCGGCGGTCGCAGTCGAGTTCGGTGCAGTGCCAGCGTGCCTTGCGCCAGCGGATACTCACCGGGCGCCCACCACAGGACAGGTGTCTGGGGGCGGTGGTGCGGTAGTCCTTGAGCCGGGTGGCGAAGACCCCGCAGGAGGGACAGGCCCGCGCGGAAGCCTCACTCGTCACGACGAACACCGTCGATCCACTCGCGCCGTCGTCCTTGACTTGCGTCACATGCACCCCCTCCAGCCCCAGCAGTCGCGTCGCGGCCTCGTTGGTATCGTCGATGCTCAAGCCCGTGGGTTTTCATGATCGGCTGTCTAGGCAACAACCATGATCACGAAGACCCGCGGGCTCCTTGCATCCGGGGCACCAGCACCCAACCAGCCTCACGCAGAGTGACGCCGCGGCCCGTCCGACGCCTCCGCACCCCCACTAAGTTCGAAGACCCGAGAAACCCCGCAGGGGCGAGTCGCTGCTGAAGTCGGTGCGTCAGCTGATCGAGTCGGTCAACGACACGCTCAAGGGCCAGCTCGACCTCGAAGAACACGGCGGACGGTCTTTCGAAGGCGTCGCCGTCCGCGTCGCCCAGCGGATCCTCGCGATGGCCTCGGCCATCTGGCACAACCACAAGACCGGGGCCACAGTGCTGCGGTCGCTGACCGCATTCGATCACTGAGCACATCGGAACTACTCGTCTAGGAGTAAGCTCCGTTGACGGTGTTGGAATCGATCTGGCCTACGCTCCACGCAATGGCGTAGCAGCCCAGAGTGGCTCGTGCTGATCGTGGACGGCGCTTTGGTCTCCACCCGAAATCACGCCGTCGCCGAGCAGTCGAAAACGGAAACGCACCCCGGGCGATGGCCGCACTGCGCAACCTCGCCATCGGCAGAATCCGACTACTCGGCACCGAACAGCGTGAGGGTGGACTCAGGACTTGCCGCTCCCCCTCCGCACAAAGAGCGCGAGAATGACCCCTGCCGGAATCATGACGACAACGAAGACGATAATTGCGGCCATTCGCGATGCGCCCGCCAATGCGGTCACAACACCCAGCAAGACAAACAGTGCCAGCGAAGCAAAAATGATTCTTTTTCTGGTCTGCACAAACACTCCAAGTGGCAGCGTCAGTTGGGCATCCAACCTGGACGCCCAACTGACGCACTTCGACGGACCTTGCTGTCCTTATTTGCTATGTAATGATTTCCTCCGTTGTCAGGTAGGAAACACCGAATGCAAAGCCAGCAGCGCCACCTATCGACCCCCCGAAAGCAGTTCCAACAACAGGCACCACGCTTCCAATAGTCCCACCGAGAGCAGCACCGATCCCAGTGGTTCCCGCGACAAACCCCCCGCCGGCGGACGTCCTCAACCTGCACTGATTGCCGAGAGGCAATGGTTGCTCGGCGTCATAGCGAGCGCTGCTGACCGGACAGTTGGCCGAAAGGGTCCCCCAGGTGTGGGGGAACGGCGCATCTGCGGTGCAGCGCCCCCACACCACCGCAGCCCTCATCGTCTGCCCCGGCCGTCTGTCGACGCGGCCCGGCGCGCTACCGGGCGCTACGACTCCCGCGTCGGCTCCGCGCGAGCACCGGCCCGTTCTCGAGCACGCCAAGCGGCTCTACCTCCACTGCCGCTACTCCGAGGAGCGCTGGAGCGAGGCGCTGCGCGCGCGGGTGCGTCCCCATGTGGCCTGCGTGCTCGCCGAGATCGACCGGCTGAGCACCCGGGGCGCACGGCCGCAGCACACGTGCGACCTCACGAAGGGTCGGCCCCGAGGTGGTCGGCCAGCGTGGTGAGGGCTTCCGGGCCGACCAGGTCGCCCGGGAGAAGCGGGACGTCGAGGAGGGGGACGTCCGGAAGCCGGTCCCGGAGACGAGCGAGGTGAGCGTCCTCCTGTTTTCGCCGCTGGGCGAGGAGTTCACCGGCGTCCGCCGGGGAGCGGCGGTTGGCGACGAGCGCGGTCACGTCGACGCCGAGGCCGGTGAGCTTCTCCCGCACCTCCAAGGTCTCGGCGATCGGGAGGGGTTCGGCGGTCAGCACGAGCACGAATGCCGACTGCGCCGGGTCCGTCACCACCTCGCGGAGCCGGGCGAAGCGGTCGCGACGACGCAGCAGGACGCGGCGCAGTTCGGCGTCGCGGTCGGGCTCCTCGTCGCCGCCGAGACCGTGCAGCGCGGCGCCGAACCGTTCGGACCGGTCGCGGTTGGCGAGCAGGGTCTCGGTCCAGGAGGTGAGCTGTTCGGGCAGCGCGAGCAGCCGCAGGGTGTGGCCGGAGGGGGCGGTGTCGAAGACGACCAGGTCGTAGGAGGCGTCCCCGAGTTCTACCGCCTCAGCGATCCGTTCCAGCACCGCCGACTCGTGGGTGCCGGGTGCCTGCCGGGCCAGCTCCAGGTGCCGGGCGGCGGGCGCGTGCATCCGTTCGGGGAGCAGGCGCCGCATCGTGGCGGAGACGGCGGACAGGTGCTGTGCGACCGTGCGGTCCGGGTCGATCTCCAGGCCGTCCACGCAGCCCCCGGTCTCCCCTGCCCCGGAGGGTTCGGTGAGGCGTACGGGGTCGTCGCCCACGGCGCGTTCCCACAGGTGTCCGAGGTTGTGGGCGGGGTCGGTGGAGACCAGCAGCACGCGAGCGCCCGCCCGGGCCCGGCCGAGGGCGAGCGCGGCGGCGACGGACGTCTTGCCGACGCCTCCCTTGCCGCCGACGAAGACGGTCCGGCGCGCAGCGAGGAGGTCCAGGGCCTGTCCGGCGGATCTTTGAGGACCAGCCCGCGGCGTCAGATGCGGTGCATCGCAAGGCGGAGGATCGCAGCTCGTACTTGTCGTACTCGCGCGATGCGACAACGCAGCGAGGTGCCGTAGCTGGCGTCGCGGGCCCGAGAAGATCCGCCGGACAGGGTCTAGCAGCATCCGACGTGCTCCAGGGGCGAGCGGTCCATGCCCATGCGGCGGTGCCAGGCGTGGAAGTCCTCGTAGAGGGCGGGCATCAGCTCGGCGGTGTAGTACGCCGCCGGGTCGGGCACGCCCAGGGCTTCTGCGAGGACGACCATCCGGAACAGGTCGTCCTCCTCGCGCCGGGCGCGGGCGAAGGTACGCCGGTAGGGACCGGCGTAGAACTCCTCCAGCCCGGCCCGGAACGCGGACCAGCGGGCCCGGAACGAGGCCCGCCGGGACGTCGGTGTCACCCCTTGAGCTCCGCCTTCTCGGTCACGTCGGCGTCCAGGGCCTCCGGCTGCTCCTGGGCGGCCTTCCGCATCGCGAGGACCGCCTCGAAGGCGACCCACAGGGCGGCGACGATGATGACGAGGTCGATGACCAGCAGCAGCCAGTCCTGGGCGTCGTAGAAGTCGCCGAGCTGCACGAGCGCGGCCCAGAACGCCATCACGAACACGAACGCGAGCGGCACCAGCGCAGGCGCCGGGTTGCGCCGCTTGCGGATCAGCATGACCGCGACGATCGCCAGAGTCAGGGACGCCAGCAGCTGATTGCTGGTGCCGAACAGCGGCCAGATGCGGAGGCCCCCCTCGCCGCCGGCGCCCTGGCTGAAGGTGAGCCCCAGGCCGACGGCGACCGCGATGAGGGTGCCGACGCCGTTGTTGATCTTCACCTTCGCGACGTCGCCGGCCTCCTGGACGACGAAGCGCAGCAGGCGCACACCGGTGTCCATGGTGGTGGCGGCGAACAGGACCGCCATGGTGGCCAGGATCGTGGCGCTCAGCGAGACCGGCAGGCCCAGACCGCTGTTGAGGATCGCGCCGCCGCCTTCGACGAACGCCCCGACGCCGCCCTCGCCGAAGGTGCTGTAGACCGCCTCCCAGTCGGCCACGGTGCGGTAGCCCGCGGTGGCGGCGATGATCGCGCCGAGCGCGAGCATGCCCTCGCCGACCGCGCCGAAGTAGCCGACGAAGCGGGCATCGGTCTCCTTGTCCAGCTGCTTCGAGCTGGTGCCGGAGGAGACCATGCCGTGGAAGCCGGAGATCGCGCCGCACGCGATGGTGACGAACAGCAGCGGCATGAGGTCCGGGGTACCCGCGGGCACGGCGTCGTTGACGGCCGGGGCGACGATCGTCGGGGCGCTCAGCAGCACCGAGCCGAACAGGATGCCGAGCCCGACGAAGAGCTGGACGCCGTTGATGTAGTCACGCGGCTGGAGCAGCACCCATACGGGCATCAGGGAAGCGATGCCGGCGTAGACGAAGAGGGCGAGGATCCAGAAGGTCGCCGGGGACATGCCCAGGATCGGGTCGGGCAACTCCACCGGGACGGCGTCGCCGAGGAGTATCAGGCCGTAGAGCGCGGCGACGCCGACCACGGTGACCAGGCCGAGACTCATCTTGTAGCGGTAGACGGCCTGGCCGACCAGCAGGGCGACGGCGACCGCGCCCCAGGCCGGGATCACGGCGGAGGGGGTGGAGATCAGCAGGTTCTTGATGACCACCGCGAAGGCCGCGACCACCATCAGGAGCAGCAGGAAGATCACGACGAGGAAGAGGTTCGCGCCCCGGCCGCCGATGTAGCGGCTGGAGAGCGCGCCGATCGAGCGGCCCTTGTTGCGTGCCGAGGCCCACAGTGCGCCCAGGTCGTGCATGCCCGCGAAGAAGACCGTGCCGAGGGTGACCCAGAGGAACGCAGGCAGCCAGCCCCAGATGACGGCGACGGCGGGGCCGACGATGGGCGCCGCGCCGGCGACCGAGGTGAAGTGGTGGCCCCACAGCACGAACTTGTTGGTGGGGACGTAGTCCACGCCGTCCTGCAGCTCGTGCGCGGGTGTCCGGAAGGAGGCGTCGAGCTTGTAGACCCGGTTGCCCAGGAACTTCGAGTACAGGAGGTATCCGCCTGCGAACATCGCGAGGCCGATCAGGAGCAGCGGAAGTGCGTTCATGCGAGACGCCCTCTGGAATCGGGGAGACGGAGCCGCCGACCGACCCGGGATGTCCTCCTTGCCGGATCCGCCGGTGATGACCGAATGGAAGTTCGAGTCACTGCCCGCTCATATTAGGGATCGAACCTGCAGATGAGGAGCCCCCGGCAGTCGTCGATGCGCGGCGCTCCGGGTGCAGCGTGAAGATCCGACACCCCGCCCTGACCCTTTTGTGAGGCATCGTCCTATTTCTCGCGCCGCGCCCGGACGCGGGCATCACGAAGGGGGCGGTGCCGTCCGCACGAGACACCACCCCCTTCGCGGGTCCGGGGCCGGGCGTCGCGATGAGGGTGAAGGGGCGCGACGCCGGTCCCGGGAGCGGGTTCCCGTCAGCCGCCGCCGGCGGCGGCGCGGCCCGCTTCGAGGCGGGCGACCGGAATGCGGAAGGGCGAGCAGGACACGTAGTCCAGTCCGGCCTCGTGGAAGAAGTGCACGGACTCCGGGTCGCCGCCGTGCTCCCCGCAGACGCCGAGCTTGAGGTCGGGGCGGGTGGCCCGTCCGGCCTTGACTGCGCCCAGGACCAGCGAACCCACGCCGTCCTTGTCGATGGTCTCGAACGGGGAGACGCCGAAGATGCCCTTCTCCAGATAGGCGGTGAAGAAACTCGCCTCCACGTCGTCGCGGGAGAAGCCCCACACGGTCTGGGTGAGGTCGTTGGTGCCGAAGGAGAAGAAGTCGGCGGACTCGGCGAGCTGGCCGGCGGTCAGCGCGGCGCGCGGCAGCTCGATCATGGTGCCGAGGGGGAGCCCCAGTTCGATGCCGTACTTCTCCTCGACCTCCTTGATGACCTGGTCGGCCTCGTCCCGGACGATCTCCAGCTCCTGCACGGTGCCGACGAGCGGGATCATGATCTCAGCACGGGGGTCGCCCTTGGCCTTGGTGATGCGCTCGGCGACGGCCTCGGCGATGGCGCGGACCTGCATGGTGAACAGGCCCGGGATGACCAGGCCGAGGCGGACGCCGCGCAGTCCGAGCATCGGGTTCTGCTCGTGCAGGCGGTGCACGGCCTGGAGGAGACGCAGGTCGTTCTCGTTGTGGTCCTTGCGGGACTCGGCGAGGGCGACGCGTACGGACAGTTCGGTGATGTCCGGCAGGAACTCGTGCAGCGGCGGGTCCAGCAACCGTACGGTCACCGGCAGGCCGTCCATGGTCTCGAACAGTTCGACGAAGTCGGCCTTCTGGAGCGGCAGCAGTGCGTCGAGGGCCCCGTCGCGCTCGTCCTCGGTGTCGGCGAGGATCAGTCGCTCGACCAGCTCGCGGCGCTCGCCGAGGAACATGTGCTCGGTGCGGCACAGGCCGATGCCCTGGGCACCGAAGCGGCGCGCGCGGCCGGCGTCCTCGGCGTTGTCGGCGTTGGCGCGTACGCGGAGACGGCGGACACGGTCGGCGTACGCCATGATCCGGTGCACGGCCTTGACCAGCTCGTCGGCGTCGTCGGCACCGGCGTGCATGCGGCCCTCGAAGTACTCCACGACCGGGGAGGGGACGACCGGGACCTCGCCGAGGTAGACCTTGCCGGTGGAGCCGTCGATGGAGACGACGTCACCCTCCTCCACGACGGTCCCGGCCGCGGTGGTCATCCGGCGGCGCTTGGTGTCGACCTCCAGCTCCTCCGCACCGCACACACAGGTCTTGCCCATGCCGCGGGCGACGACGGCGGCGTGCGAGGTCTTGCCGCCCCGGCTGGTGAGGATGCCCTGGGCGGCGAGCATGCCGTCCAGGTCGTCCGGGTTGGTCTCGCGACGGATCAGGATGACCTTCTCGCCGGAGCGCGACCACTTGATGGCGGTGTACGAGTCGAAGACGGCCTTGCCGACGGCGGCACCCGGGGAGGCGGCGATGCCACGGCCCACGGTGTCGACCCTCACCTCGGAGGCGAAACGCGGGAACATCAACTGCGCGAGCTGCGCGCCGTTGACGCGGCGCAGCGCCTCGGCCTCGTCGATCAGGCCTTGGTCGACGAGCTGCGTGGCGATGCGGAACGCGGCGGCGGCGGTGCGCTTGCCGACGCGGGTCTGGAGCATCCACAGCTTGCCACGCTCGATGGTGAACTCGATGTCGCAGAGGTCGAGGTAGTGGTTCTCCAGCCGCTCCATGATGCCGAGCAGCTGGTCGTACGACGCCTTGTCGAGCGGCTCGAGGTCGGCGAGCGGCACGGTGTTGCGGATACCGGCGACGACATCCTCGCCCTGCGCGTTCTGCAGGTAGTCGCCGTAGATGCCCTGGTGGCCGCTTGCGGGGTCGCGGGTGAAGGCGACGCCGGTACCGGAGTCGGGGCCGAGGTTGCCGAACACCATGGAGCAGATGTTGACGGCGGTGCCCAGGTCGTGCGGGATGCGCTCCTGGCGCCGGTAGAGCTTGGCGCGGTCGCCGTTCCAGGAGTCGAAGACGGCGCGGACGGCGAGGTCCATCTGCTCGCGCGGGTCCTGCGGGAAGTCGCGGCCGGTCTCCCGGGCCACGATGGCCTTGAACTCACCGACGAGGTCCTGCAGCTCGGAGGCGGGGAGGTCGACGTCGGTGCGGGCACCGTGGGCCTGCTTCGCCGTTTCGAGGGTGTCGGAGAAGAGCTCCCCGTCGATGCCGAGGACGGTCTCGCCGAACATCTGGATCAGGCGGCGGTAGCTGTCCCAGGCAAACCGCTCGTCGCCGGACTGGGCGGCGAGCCCCTGCACGGAGGCGTCGGAGAGACCGATGTTGAGAACGGTGTCCATCATGCCGGGCATGGAGAACTTGGCCCCTGAGCGGACGGAGACGAGGAGGGGGTCGTCGGCCTGGCCGAGTTCCTTGCCCATCTTCTTCTCGAGGGCGTCGAGGTGGTCGCTCACCTCGGCGCGGAGCTCCGGGGGTTCGGCCCCGGAAGCCAGGTAGACCTTGCACGCCTCGGTGGTGATCGTGAACCCGGGAGGCACGGGGAGTCCGAGGTTGGTCATCTCGGCGAGGTTCGCGCCTTTGCCGCCGAGGAGGTCTTTGAGGTCCTTGTTGCCCTCGGTGAAGTCGTAGACGAGCTTCTTGCCCTGCTGGGGTGATGTGTTCACCGCGTGTTCCGACACGGGACTCGACTCCTCGCGAACGGTTGCCCTGACGGCGGGGAGCGTACCCATTTCGAAGGCTCAGCGGGACGTCTGCCAGTACGCCGTGCGGGTGTCATCACCCGTTTGCCGAGTGATCAAAAGTGACCGCCCAGTACGGGCTGGCTTCAACTCTCTCCAGGAGTCGAAGCCAGCAACACGGTGAGTAGCGATCCACGCCGCGAAGCGCAACCGAAGGATCCTTGCCTGCGCATCGCCCCTTCACGGCCGGAAGCTTGGAGGGACGAAGTCATGACTGCTCATTGGAGACATGGAAGCCTCTTCCGTGCGCTCATGTGAGCATCTACTTCATCAGAGTGGCGATAATCACGCCTCCCCCGGGCCCCGGAGGAGGCACGCCTGCCGCGCCGGTCAGGCCGAGGTGTCGGCCTGCGGCCCATCCTGAGTGCGCAGTTCCTCGTTGATGCGCTGGGCTTCCACAAGCTGGTCTTCGAGAACGATGATGCGGCAGGCCGCCTCCACGGGCGTGCCCTGATCGACGAGTTCACGGGCGCGGGCGGCGATACGCAACTGGTAGCGGGAGTAGCGACGGTGACCGCCACCCGAACGCGGCGGGGTGATCAGGCGGTTCTCACCCAGGGCACGGAGGAAGGACGGGGTCACACCGATCACCTCGGCGGCACGGCCCATCGTGTAGGCGGGATAGTCGTCGTCCTCGAGGGGATCGACGGGGCGGGAGCGAGGGGGCATAGACCTCTTCTTTCGGGGACGCATCGAGGGGCCCGGGTGCCGTACGGCACCCGGGCCCCGAGCTTTCAACACCATCTGCCGGCTGACTTACGCCGGCCTTCTCGTTCCGCTGCTCCACCCTGGAGGATGGAAGTGCGGGGATCGCGAATCCGTAACCGGGGACCACCTTCCGATCTGGGGCCTGCGGTACCCGAGCGGACTCTCCCTCGCCCGGGCGATTCTGATGGCGCCTGCTCCTTACTTCGTTTCGGTACATGAAATGCAACGCTGTGTTGCGGTGCTGCTGTGCAACCCCTGAGGCTGCTCGGCCCGGCAGTCAGCACTGGAGCCCACCACATCCGGCCCCGGAACTCCACTGCCGTTCCGCTTACTGCTGTCACCCGGTAGTTCGTGTCTCCGGGCCGTCTTCGATCTCCTGGATACGAGAGAAACCATACCCCCGGCACGCGGCCATGTCTACTCTCGCCGCCACAGGTTTTCTCACCGAGCGGAGGGCTGTCCGTCCCTTGCCGCGGGCGGCGGAGCCTTCAGCGCCGAAGCGCAGCTTCCAGTAGTTCCTGGAGTCGCAGCCCGCGACGGGCGTCCAGGCGCGACGATCGGCCGGAGCGGACGGCTGCGGCGAACTCCGCCCGGAGCACGGGCCAGCACTCCTCGTGGTCCAGCCCGGCCGTGTCGTAGACCAGCTCGGGGCCCGGACCGAGCAGTTCGACGCGGGTGCGGGCGCGGGGCAGGCGCACCGCACCGGACAGGGATGCCTGACTGACGGCTCCGTTCTCGTGTTCGCAGGTCAGTTCGATCCAGCGGCGCGGATCACCGGTACCGCGGACCGTGGCGATGCGTCCGACCGCCTCGTCGAGCAGGTCCAGCAGGTGCGGTCCCAGGTCCAGCAGGGCGCCGTGCTCCAGACGCCAGGCGGCGGCCTGGTCGCCGCCGAGGAAGGCGCCGTGCAGGTAGCAGGAGCGGGCGCCGACGACCTCGGCGCCCGCCGCGCGGTCGAGGAAGTCTCGCGTCGCCGGGTGGTACCGCTTGGTGAGGACGAGCTGCGAGACGACGCCGGCCTCGGCGACGGCATCCGCGACCGTGCGGGCGGCGGCGAGGTCCGGGCCGAGCGGCTTCTCCAGGAGCAGAGCCCGGCCCGCCCGTGCCGCGCGCGGCGCCAGTCCGGCCTGGACCGCGGGCGGCACGGCGAAGGCGACGGCCTCGCAGCGGCCCAGCAGTTCGTCGAAGCTCCCGGCGACGTCCGCGCCGTACGGTTCGGCGACCTCACGTGCGGCTTCGGGCCGGCGGGCCCAGACGGCGGCCAGGGTGGTCTCCGGTCCGGCGGCGAGCATCCGGGCGTGCATGGTGCGCGCCCACGGCCCCGCACCGACCAGGCCCACCCGTACGGGTGCGTCCTGTACGGGTGCGGCGGCGTGATGCGCGTTCTCGGCCACGGCTTCCCTCACAGGCTCCGGGCGGCGAGCCGGGCGTCGGCGCGGTCGGGGGCGTAGAGCTGTTCGACGACCATGGCACCTGCTCCGGCCGGCCCGGCACGGTCGCCGAGCCGGGAGGTGACGACCTCCAGGTGTGCGGTCGTACGCGGCATGGCGCGCTGGTAGAGGAGTTCGCGCACGCCGGTGAGAAACGGTGTGCCGGCGAGTTCACCGGCGAGCATCAGCACACCGGGGTTGAGCACGGTGACGACGGTGACCAGTACCTCGCCGACGCGCCGGCCGGCTTCGCGGGCGAGCCGTACGGCATCGGGCTGACCGGCGGCGAGGTGGGCGTTGACGTCGGAGCCGGAAGCCGTGGGAACGCCCGCGGCGGTGAGCTGCCCGGCGAGCGCCCGGCCGCTGGCCACCGCGGCGAGGCAACCGTAGGAGCCGCACATGCACAGCGCGTCGGTGCGGTCGTGCAGACGGATGTGTCCGATGTCGCCCGCGCCGCCGTCGATGCCGCGGTACATCTCCCCGTCCACCACCAGCCCGGCGCCGATTCCGGTGGAGACCTTCACCAGCAGGAAAGCGGTGCAGTCCGGGTGGCCGGCGCGCTGCTCGGCGAACGCCATCAGGTTGGCGTCGTTGTCGAGCAGGACGGGCAGCGGCCCGCCCGCGACCGCGCCCTCAGGGGCGCCGACGTGTTCGGCGTAGGCGCGGCGCATCCGGTCGGCGACCGGGTAGCCGTCCCAGCCCGGCATGATGGGCGGCTGGACGACCAGCCCGGACGCGTGGTCGACGGGTCCGGGCACGGAGAGACCGACTCCGCAGACCTTCGCCGCCGGCACATCCGCCTCACCGAGCAGCCGGCCGAACCACGCACCGAGCGCGTCGAGTACGACGTCCGGGCCGTCCTCGACCAGCAGCGGGCCGTGGTGCTCGGCCAGGGGCCGGCCGGCCAGGTCGAGTACGGCTGCGCGGGCGTACCGGGTCTCCAGGTCGGCGACGAGAACGACGGCGTGCGAGCCGTCGAACTCGAGCCGGGTGGACGGCCGGCCGCGGGTGGGGGGCTCCCCGGAGCCGTTCGGGCCGGGCGCGGCCTCACGGATCCAGCCCGCCCCGAACAGCTGGTCGAGGCGGTGGCCGACGGTGGAGCGGGACAGGCCGGTGGTGCGCTGGAGTGCGCCGCGCGTGGTGGCGTCCCCGGTGCGGATGAGCCGCAGCAGGTGGCCCGCGCTGGCCTGGTTGCCCGTCATGCGTGCGTCTCCGTCGCCTGGTTACCCGTCATGCCTGCTTCCCCGTCATATCCCGTCGCCCCTCGCGAGTTCCCGCCATGCCCTGCCACCGCGATCCCCGGCGGACTCCGGGCGGCTTCCGGGCGGCTCCGCCGACCCGCTGTCCGGTCAGCTCTTGTCCGCGCCGCTGGTCAGGCCCTCGGTGAGCATGCGTTCCGCGGCGAAGAACAGCACTACCACGGGAACGGTGAGCACCACCGAACCGGCCATCAGCACGGTCTTGGACACCTCGACGCCGTCAGAGAGGAGCTGGAGGCCGAGGGAGACGGTCCATTCCGACGGTTCGGCGGCGAGGAACAGCAGCGCGAACAGGAACTCGTTCCACGCGATCATGAAAATGTACAGCGCGGTCGCCATGATCGAGGGGGCGGCGAGGGGCAGCACCACCCGTCGCACGGTCTGCAGTCGCGAACAGCCGTCGAGTGCGGCGGCCTCCTCGATGCTGGTAGGGATGGTGACGAAGTAGTTCTTCATCATGTAGATCGACACCGGCACGGTCTGCGCGATGTAGACGATGGCCAGGCCGACCAGGCTGCCCTGGAGGCCCAGCTTGGCGAACATGACGAACAGCGGCACCGCGAGCAGCGTGGCCGGGAAGAGGTAGACGGCGAGGAAGACGGCGCTGACCTGGCGTCCGCCGAAGAACCGCAGCCGGCTGATGGCGTACGCGCCGGGCACGGCGGCGATCAGCGTGAGCCCCACCGTGCCCAGCGAGACGAACGCCGAGTTGGTGAGCATGCCGACGAAGCCCTGGCCGCCCTCGGAGGTGGGTTCGAGCACCTCTTCGTAGGTGGCAGTGGTGAACTCCTCGGCCGACACCCACAGGCTGCCCGGGTCGAGCAGGAGCGAGTCGATGGACTTCACCGACAGCAGCAGCATGTAGTAGAAGGGCACGATCGTGATGACCGCCAGGAAGGCGATCACCATCCAGCGGGCGGCCCCGAAGAACCGCTCCTCGAATACCGCGCGGCTCATGCGGACTCCTCCTGCACCTTTTTGGCGAAGAACGTGAAGTACACACCCAGCAGAACCATGAGGATCACGGCCAGGACGAGTGCCTGGGCTGCGGCGGCACCCACGTCGTACCGGGCGGTGAGGAAGTCGTAGACCCGCACCGCGGCGACGTCGGTGCCCGACCCGCCGCCGGTCAGCAGGTAGACGTCGTCGAACTTGTTGAAGCTCATGATGAAGCGCAGCACGCAGAGCAGCGCGATGACGGGCATCAGCTGCGGCAGCAGCACGTGGCGGAAGCGCTGGGTGAGGGTGGCGCCGTCGACGGTCGCGGCCTCCTCCAGGACCTCCGGCACCGCCTGGAGCCGGGCCAGCAGGAAGAGGAAGGCGAACGGGAAGTAGCGCCAGGCCTCGAAAGCGATGACGGTCAGCAGCGCCAGGGGGACGTCGAAGGTGAGGCCGAGCAGGTTCACCTCGTAGGCGCGGGTGGAGAGGAAGGCGACGGGTTCGTCCCAGCCGAACATCGAGGTGCCCCACTCGTTGAGGACACCGAACTGCGGGCTGAGCGCCACCTGCCAGACGAAGGTGACGGCCACCACGGGTGCCACGTACGGGAGCAGCATCGAGGCGCGCATCAGGCCGCGGCCGGGGAAGGGGCGGCGCAGGGCGAGCGCCGCGACCAGGCCGAGCAGGACCGAACCGGCAGTGGCCCCCACGGTGTAGGCCAGCGTGGTCCACAGGCTGGACCAGAAGCCGGGCGAGCCGAAGACGCTGTCGAAGTTGTCCAGCGTCCAGTTGCCGAAGAGGCCCATGCCCTGGATGTCGACCAGCCGGGCGTTCTGGAAGGCCAGCAGGACGGTCCACAGGATGGGCAGGATGACCACCACGAGGACCACCAGGAAGGTGGGGGACACGAAAGCCAGGCCGGCCCGGTTCTCCCGCGCGCGGGCGGTGCGGCGCCGGCCGGGGCTCGGCGGAGCCGGGGCGGACGGGGGTGCCGTCTTGGGTGCTGTCGTCGTCATGGGTCAGGCTTCCTCGGGGGTCACTGGAGGGACTTGCGCAGCGCGGTGACTTCTTCGGCCGCCCGGCGAGCCGCCTCGCGTGGCGGGATCTGGCCGCCGGCCATGGCTCCGATGGCCTGCGGCACGGGCAGCTCGCCGTTGGTGGCGCCGACGAGGAGCCCTTCGCCCTGGGTGATGCCCCAACGGCGCATGTTGCCGACTCCGTCGGTCATCCGGTCGAGCAACTCGGCCGGGTAGACCTCTTCGAGGGGTTTCCTGGTGTCGACGCCGATCTCGCTGGCGCGCCAGGCCTGCTGGAACCTGTCCGGGTCAGCCTGGGTCCCCTCACGGACCGGGATCTTGCCCTCGGGCGCCATGCTGAACCATTCCTCGTAGCCCTCGGCGAGCATGAACCGCACGAACTTCTCCGAGGCGTCCTTCTCGGCGGTGCGGGTCACGGCCCAGGAGCTGATCTCGCCGAACTGTGCGGGCTGCGCGCCGTCCGGGCCTTCGAGGGCGGTGACGACGCCGCTGTTCTCGGCGAGGAATCCGGGGTCGCCCTTGCAGGACGCACAGCTGGGCAGGGCGTCCTTGCGCAGGCCGGCGAGCTCGTCCAGCAGGAAGGAGGACCACATGATGAGGGGCGACCGTCCGGCGAAGTAGGTGGCCCGCGTGGTGTCGACGGTCTGGACACCGCCGGCGCCGTATGTGCCCGCCAGTTCGCCGTAGGCGGCGAACGCCTTGCGGCAGGCGGGCGACTCCAGGGCGACCTCGTCGTTCTCCACCAGTCGGCAGTCGTTCGCGAGGGAGAAGCTCTCGAAGCTCTGCTGGGTGAAGAGGTCGCTGGGGTCGGTGGCCAGCGAGATACCGACGCCCTCACCCTGGTCCAGTTCCGCCGCGGCGCGGCGGAGGTCGGCGTAGCTGTCGGGGACGGGCAGCCCGGCCTTCTCCAGCATGTCCTTGCGGTAGACGAGGATCTGCTGCCAGGAGTCCGAGGGGACGGCGAGGCGGGTGCCGTGGTCGGAGGCGAGGCCGAGGGCGTTCTCGTTGAACGTCTCCGGGCCGAGGTCCTCGACGATGTCACCGGTGAGCTCGGTGTTCAGCAGCTCGTTCCCGTACATCTGCCAGATCTGGCCGAGCGGGACGGCGCCGATGACGTCGGGGAGGTTGCCCGCCGCCGCGGCAGACATGATGAGCTGCGGGAGCTTGCTCTCGTCGACGCCGACGAGTTTCACCTCTACCCCCGTCTTCTCCTCGAAGCGGCCGACGACCTCCCGGCCGACGGCCATCCGGGGCGGGAGGTTCTCCAGCGACCACACCGTGATCTGGTTGTCGGGCTTCGCCGACGCCGTGCCGCCGCAGCCGGCCAGCATCCCGCCGCCGAGTACCAGGGCGAGTGCGGCGGCGATCGCCCTCGACCCTCGGGTCCGTATGCGCATGCCACATCCTTAAGGCGCGGTCTTACGACCACTTCTGCTTCGTTGCAACGCATCACAGCACCACTTTTGCGTAATGACAAGACGTATCCCTAAGATGCTCTCGACACAACGTGTCGGAACCAGCCTCTTGTCGAAGCCCCACCCGAAGCGGAGCGCCAGTGGAACGCGTCGTCCAGTTCACCGGACCCCGTCAGGTCGAAGTCGCCGAACACGCGAGCACGCCGCTGCCCCCCGGGCACCTGCGGGTCCGTACCCGGTACTCCGGCATCTCCGCCGGCACCGAACTCACCGCCTACCGCGGCACGAACCCCTACCTCACGCGCACCTGGGACGCCGAGGCGCGGATCTTCCGCGACGGCGCGGCCGGTATCGAGTACCCGGTCGTCGGCTGGGGCTACTCCGAGGTCGGGGAGGTGACCGAGGTCGCCCCCGACGTCGCCGGCACCCCCGGCACACCCGCCACCGGCGACCTGGTGTGGGGCATCTGGGGCCACCGCAGCGAAGGCGTCGTACCCGCCGAAAAGCTCAACGGCCACACGCTGACCGCCGGACTGGACCCGCTGTCCGGTGCGTTCGCGCGCGTCGGCGCCATCGCCCACAACGCCGTGCTGGCCGCCGACATCCACGTCGGCGAGGACGTCGCCGTGTTCGGACAGGGCGTCATCGGCCTGCTCACCACCCGCCTCGCCCAGCTCAACGGCGCACGCGTCACCGCGGTCGACGCCCTCGACGGGCGACTGGAATGGGCCGAACGGTACGGCGCCACCCACACTCTCAACGCCCGCCAGGACGACGTGGCCGAACAGATCCGGGAGGCCACCGACGGCCTCGGCGCCGACGTCGCCATCGAGATCAGCGGCGTCTACCCCGCACTGCACGAAGCTCTCAAGTCGGTGACGGTGGGCGGCCGCGTCGTGGCCTCCGGCTTCTACCAGGGCGACGGCACCGGCCTGCGGCTCGGCGACGAGTTCCACCACAACCGGGTACAGCTGGTGTGCTCGCAGATCGGCGGCGTGCCGCAGCAACTCACCGGCCGCTGGACCGTGGACCGCCTGCAGCAGACCTTCCTGCGACTGGTCGCCGAGGGCAGCATCGACGTGCAGTCCCTGGTCAGCCACGTGGTGCCGGTCG
Organism: Streptomycetaceae bacterium MP113-05; assembly: GCA_000497405.1. Lineage (GTDB taxonomy): Bacteria > Actinomycetota > Actinomycetes > Streptomycetales > Streptomycetaceae > Streptomyces. The sequence continues at coordinate 105,057 of KI547045.1, forward strand.
CCGACGCGGCGCAGGCGTACGAGGTGCTGGACGAACGGCCGCAGGACGCCCTGCAGATGGTCCTCGAATTCTGACCCCCGCCCCCGGAAAGGCACCGTCCATGTTCAGAACCGCATGCCAGGAACAACTCCTCCCCGGTGAGACTCTGCAGGAGAAGTGGGAGTTCGCCCTGGCCGCGGGCTACGACGCCATCGAGGTGCGCGGGAAGGGGGACTTCGCCTTCCGCGACCGGCTACCGGAGCTGCGGCAGGCCGCCGCCGACGGCGTCGTGATGCCGACCGTCTGCGTCGACATGCTGCACTTCCTCGGCGCGTTCGACGACGAGAAGCGCAAGGACGCCGTCGCTCAGATGACGTCGCAGCTGTCCGTCATCGCCGAGATCGGCGGGCGCGGCGCGCAGACCCCGGCGTCGTACGGCATGTTCTCCCGCCGACTGCCGCCCTTCACGCCGCCGCGCAGCGAGGAGGAGGACCGCGAGACCCTGCTGACCGGATTGACGGAACTCGGCGAACACGCGAAGGCCGAAGGCGTCACCCTCTTCCTCGAGCCGCTGAACCGCTACGAGGACCACATGGTCAACCGGCTCGACCAGGCCGTGGAGCTGATCCGCGAGGTCGGTCTGGACTCGGTGCGCATCGGCATCGACAGTTACCACATGAACATCGAGGAGACCGACCCCGCCGCGGCCATCGTCGACGCTGCCGAATACATCGGGCACGCCCAGGTCTCCGACTCCAACCGCTTCCAGCCCGGTGCCGGCCACCTGGACTGGCCCGCCTGGCTCGGAGCCCTCGACGCGGCCGGCTACACCGGCGAACTGGCCGTCGAATGCCGCCTGTCCGGCGACCCGGCCGAGGCCGTGCGGTCCATCCCCCCGTTCCTCAAGCGCGCGGCCGGTCTACGGCAGGCGGACGCATGACCACCCCGCTGCTCACCCGCCCGCACAGCTCCGTTCCCGCTGCGCAGGGACACGCAGCCCTGCGACGGGCCGCCCGCCGCGTGCTGCTGCACAACTGGACCGGGTCGTCCACCGTGCCCTCGCACGGCCTGTACCCGCACCAGTGGAGCTGGGACTCGGCGTTCATCGCCATCGGGTTGCGGCACCTGTCCGTCCGCCGCGCGCAGCGCGAGCTGGAGACGCTGACGGCAGCCCAGTGGGGCGACGGCCGGGTGCCGCACATCGTCTTCAACCGGTCGGTGCCACTCGGCGCCTACTTCCCGAGCCCTGACTTCTGGCAGTCCTCGACCGCGGGAGCGGCGGCGGGGGCGCCGCGCGAGGTGGAGACCTCCGGCATCGTGCAACCACCGGTGCACGCACTGGCCGCCTGGCTGGTGCACGACGCCGACCCGGCGAGCTCACGGCGGCGCGGGTTCCTCCCCCGTCTCTACCCGCGCCTCGCCGCCTGGCACCGCTACCTCACCGACCGCCGCGACCTGGGCGGCGGCGGCCTGGCCGCGGTACTGCACCCGTGGGAGCCGGGCATGGACAACAGCCCGTGCTGGGACGGCCCGTTGCAGCGGGTCGAACCGGTCGCGCCGAGCACGTTCCGCCGCGCCGACCTGGACCACGGCGCCGCCTCCGACCGGCCCACCGACCTCGACTACGGCCGGTACGTGCGGCTCGCCGCCGACTACCGCGACCGCGCTTACCGGGACGGCGGCCCCGGCACGGCGCACACCTTCGCCGTGGAGGACCCCGGCATGAACGCGCTGTTCATCGCATCGGAACACGCGCTGGCACGGATCGCGGCCGAAGTCGGCGCCGACCCGGAGCCGCACCGCGGACACGCCGCGGCACTCACCGGCGCCCTGGTCGCGCGGCTCTGGGACGGCGAGGCCGGCGTCTTCCGCTGCCGCGACCTGCGCACCGACGCTCACATCCCCGAACACGGTGTCAGCGGGCTGATGCCGCTGATCGTCCCCGGCCTCCCGGACGACGTGGTGCGGGACCTGGTCCGCACCGCCGCCGGCCCGCACTTCGGACTCGGCGACACCGTCCGGCTCGCCCCCTCCTACGACCTGACCGGCCACGCCTTCGACTCCGGCCGCTACTGGCGCGGACCCGCCTGGTTCAACATCAACTGGCTGCTGGAACGCGGCCTGCGGCAGCACGGGCACACCGGTCGTGCCGACGCGCTGCGCGACGCGGCCCTCGACGCTGCCGGCCGCTCCGGCTTCGCGGAGTACGTCGACCCGTACGACGGCGAGGCCCGCGGAACGGGCGACTTCAGCTGGACGGCCGCCCTCACCCTCGACATGCTCGCCGCCACCGGGAAGGACGCCGCATGATCCCCGAGTCCCGACTCCTCGTCCACGACGGCACGCTGGCCGTGCTGGACGCCACCGGCGACATCACCGGCCGCAGCGGCGCGTCCCCCGACGGGTTGTTCCTGCACGACGGACGCCACCTCAGCCGCTGGCGGCTCACCCTCGACGATGCCGCCCCCGACGTGCTGGTGCCGCTCAGGGCCGACGGCAGCGGCGGGGCCGCCGTGCTGTGCCCGCCGTTCCGCCGCGACCAGCCGCCGGCCTGCATCGTCCACCGCGAGCAGGCGGTCGACTCCGGCGCACTGCTCGAACGCCTCCGGCTGTCCGCCAACGTCGGCCACGAGATCACCGTGCGGGTGGCGCTGACGGCCGGTGCCGACTTCGCCGACGTCTTCGAGCTCCGCGGTGACCACAACTTCGACAAGCCCGGCACCGAACGCAGCGCCGACGCCCGCACGGACGGCGTCGAGTTCGGCTACCGGCGGGGCGAGGACTGGCACCCGGGCACGACCGTGACCGCCGACCCCGCCCCCGAAGCCGTCACCGCCCTCGGCGACGGCACCCACCGGCTGAAGTGGACCGTCCGGCTGCCCGCGCACGGCAGCGCCCTGCTCGACCTGCGGGTGACGGCACGCCCGCACACGGCCCTGACCGGCGTCGAGGCCGCGAAGTCGCCCGACGCCGCCCGTGCCCGGCTCACCGCCGAAGTGGACGCGTACGTCACCGCCGAACCCGCCCCGGCGCAGCTCACCGACCGGCCCGACCTGCTCCGGGCCTGCGAACAGGGTCTTGCCGACCTCGCGGGACTACGCGTGCCCGCCACCGGCCCGGACGGCGAGGCGCTGCGACCGCCCGCTGCGGGCGTGCCGTGGTTCCTCACTCTCTTCGGCCGTGACTCGCTGCTCACCTCGCTGTTCGCGCTGCCCTACCGGCCCGACCTGGCCGCCTCGACGCTGCCGGCGCTCGCCGCGACCCAGGCGACCGGGAACGACCCCGCACGGGTAGCCCAGCCGGGCAAGATCGTGCACGAGATCCGGCACGGCGAACTCGCCCACTTCGGCCAGGTGCCGTTCGGCCGCTATTACGGCACCGTCGACGCCACTCCGCTGTTCCTGGTGCTGCTCGGCGCCTACACCGACCACACCGGCGAGCACGCCCTCGCCCGGAAGCTGCAGAGGCACGCACGGGCGGCCGTGGACTGGATGTTCCGCCATGGCGGCCTGGCCGAACGCGGCTACCTCGTCTACGAGGCAGACGCGGGCGGCCTCGCCAACCAGAACTGGAAGGACTCCCCCGGCGCCGTCTGCGACGGCGACGGAACCCAGGCCGAGGGCGCACTCGCCGTCAACGAGGTGCAGGGGTACGCGTACGACGCGCTACGACGCACCGCCCGCCTCGCCCGCACCGTGTGGGACGACCCCGCCTACGCCGACCGCCTGGACGCGGCAGCCGACGACCTGCGGTCCCGCTTCCGGCACGACTTCTGGATGCCCGAGCAGGACTTCCCCGCCCTCGCCCTGGACGGTGACGGCCGCCGGGCCACCGCCCTGGCCTCGGACGCCGGCCATCTGCTGTGGTCCGGCATCCTCGACGACCGGGACGCCGCAGCCGTCGGCCGGCGCCTGCTGCAGCCGGACTTCTTCAGCGGCTGGGGCATCCGCACCCTCGCCGCCGGGCAGCCCGCATACCACCCGCTGACGTACCACCGGGGCAGCGTGTGGCCGCACGACAACGCGGTCATCGCACTCGGCCTGGCCCGCCACGGCCTGCACGACGAGGTCGGGCGGCTCGCCGACGGAATTCTCGCTGCGGCCGAACGCACCGGCTGGCGCCTGCCGGAGGTACTGGCCGGCCACGGCCGGGACGAACACCCGGAACCCGTGTCCTACCCGCACTCCTGCTCCCCGCAGGCGTGGGCGGCGGCGACGCCACTCGCCCTGCTCACCGCCGTGGGGGCCGCGCCGGCGACCTGACGGCCCGGCACCGCCCCCAC
>KI547045.1:109327-112321 GCA_000497405.1 Streptomycetaceae bacterium MP113-05
CCCGCCCCCGGCCGCACACTCCCGCGCGGCCGGGGGCGGCCCTCGTCGCGGCCGCCGGTCGTTGCGGTGATCGGCCGCTGTTCCGGCCCTCAGCGGGCAGGAGAGAGGACGGGGACGGAACACGTCGAGACTGGGGGGACGATGAGCGAACGTCGACGGACGGTTGCGGGAACCGCAGCGACGGCTCCGCTGCGTCAGATGGCGCTACCGGCATGGCTCGTGTGCTGCACGGCAGGGTTCCTCCATGTTCTCCTGGACGGCCCGGTCTTTCTGGGTGTTCTCGGCGCCGCCTTCGTCGGCATGGTTCCGTCCGTGCTCATCTCCCTGTTCCGTGTCCGCCGGGCGGGAGGCAGAGTCACGTGGTCCGCCCTCGTCGGCAACACGACGCTGCGAGACGTGGAACGGCTGCTGGAGCCGGGTGAGGTGTGGACAGGCCTCTATCCGGCCCGCTTTCCGGTGGGGCGCCTGCCGTACGCCCTGCTGGATCGTGGGTGCCGACTCCTGGTGACGCCCCGCCGCATGGCCGCCCTGACACCCGTGCGGACGATGGACCGCCCCGACGGCGTTCTCTGGCAGGTCCGCTGGGAGGCAGAACCCTCGCCCCGGGTGCGCCTCGACGACACGCACGTGCACGTCCGTCCTCCCCACGGTGGCGCTCGGCGCCACCTCGTGGTGACCCACTCCGCGGCGGTCGACCTGCGGCTGTTCCTCGATCGCTACCAGAGGAGCAGGCGTGACCCCGAGCCGCCGCATTGAGCGCGCGTGCCGTCTCTCCACTTCAACCTTGTTAACGTACGTTAACCTGTGCCAGGCTTGCCTTCCGCACTGGTGAAGGCCGTGACCCGCCTGAATGGAAGAGCTGAAGTGAACGACGCCGTCCTGGATTCCGAACACGAGAAGCTGATACGGGAGAGCATCGAGCGGCAGACCATGCTGGCCACACTCGGCGTGGAGGTCGCGGAGATCGCTGCGGGACGCGTCGTCCTGGAGCTGCCCTTCCGGACCGACATCTGCCAGCAGAACGGCTTCGTGCACGCCGGTGCGATCACCACGGTGGCCGACTCGGCCTGCGGCTACGCCGCGCAGACCCTGATGCAGCCGGGCAGCGACGTCCTCAGCGTGGAGTTCAAGGTCAACCTGCTGCGTCCGGGGGTCGGTGAACGCTTCCGCGCCGAGGCCGCCGTCGTCCGGTCAGGGCGGAACATCACGGTCTGCTCCGCCGATGTCCTCGCCCTCGCCCCGGACCGCTCCACCAAGCAGATCGCCCTGATGCAGGCCACGATGATGACCGTCCGCGCCGACGACTGAACCGGCTCCACCGGGGGCTCTTCGGTCACGCCACCGGGATGACGTGGGAGTGGGGGGCAGAGCCAGCCGCCGAGGGTACTGAGCGAGATCGAGGATGCATTCCTCGTCGGTGCCGGTCACCCGGCGACCCTGGCCGTGTCGAAGACGTACGGCGTGGTGGTGGTCAACCGGTGGAAGCCGAGGCGCTCCAGGATGGGGCGGCTGTCGTCGGACGCATCGACGTGGAGGTAACGGTAGCCGCGTTCCGCTGCGTGCCGGGCCCGCTCCGCCACCAACGCACGGTAGATGCCCCGCCCGCGCCACCCGGGGAGAGTGCCGCCGCCCCACAGCCCGGCGAACTCGCTTCCCGGCGGCAGGTCCGAGCGCGCAGCGGACACAGGGCGATCGCCCGCCATGGCCACGACCATGTGGACCGTCTCGGGTGCGCCGGTCAGCACCCGGACCAGCCACGGCCGCAGTGCCGTCCCGGTGCCGCCGAACACCTCGTCGTGGACACGGACCAGCAGGTCGAGGTCGGCCGGGTCGGTGACGTTCCGCAGGCGCAAGCCGTCCGGAAGGCGCACCTCGGTCGCCACGTCCGCCATGTCGGCAACCATCACCGCCTCCCGCTGTTCCGGCACGAAGCCGGCCCCGCGGAGCCGATCCGGCAGATCGGCGGGGCGGTCGTGGGCGTACACCTTCCACTCGAACGGACGACCGTAGGCGGTGAAGGCCCGGATCTGGGCGGCGATGGCCTCGTCAGCGGTGTGCTCGTCCAGGCCTGACCAGCACACTCCGTGCCAGCCGCTCCCGTCCGGGACGACGTGGCGGAGAACGCAGCCGTCGTGCTCGAGCCGTGCCCCCGGCCCGTCGGCGGGTGCGTCACGCCGCACCGCTCGGTCGTAGCGGCGCAGCGCCGCGTCCAGGTCCATGGGTCCATCCCAGCACCGGGCCTTTCCGGTCACCACCGAATTTCCCCGGCGTAGAGCGAGCGATCCGGGGAACTGCGGAGGGCCGGATCGTCCCCGCACGGAGCTGGAGGCGCAATGAGCGAGCACACCTACCGGGTGACCGAGATCGTCGGCACGTCCCACGAGGGTCTCGACGCCGCGATCAAGAACGCGGTCACGCGCGCCTCGGAGACACTGCGCCACCTGGACTGGTTCGAGGTCACGGAGATGCGCGGCCAGATCGAGAACGGGGAGATCGAGCACTACCAGGTGGGGTTGAAGGTCGGCTTCCGCCTGGAGCCAGGTGAGTCCGCGGACGGGTAGAAGGCCTCCCGCGCCCTGGTCTGCCGGGCGCGACCTGGCGGGGTGGGGTCGACAGGCAGAGGTGGGGCGAGTAGCCGAGTGGCCTGGTGCCGGTCTCGTGAGAACGCGGGTCAAGACGGCGGGCTACGAGAGGGAGGTGGTGGGTGCGGGGTGGGTTCATGGTGCGGGTGGCCCGTGACAGTGGGCGGGTGTTCACCCTTCTTTTCCGGAGTGCGGCGGATCGCCTCCTTCCCGCTCTTGATGGTTGCGGTGGCGGGTTGCTGCCGCCCCGTGGCTGGGGTGTCGTCTTCTCGCTTCGCTCGTTTCCCGTGCTTTGAGGGTTGAGCGTTCGGCTGCGGGCCGTTCCGGGCCCCGGCGGGGGTACCTGCCCCCTGATTGCGCCCAACCGGCGTCTTTGTGGGGGACGGACCCATCGGTGTCGGGCTGGTGGACA
>KI547045.1:112331-115338 GCA_000497405.1 Streptomycetaceae bacterium MP113-05
CCTCGGGTCAGCCGCCCGAGGTGTCCAGCTCCGCGTCGCGGGTGACCTCGGCCCCGTCGTAGGGGTCGTCGAGCCAGCCGTCGGGAAGGACGACACGGTTCCGGCCGGCCGTGCGGCCGCGCGGGCCGTCGGCGCCGGCGGTCGGCCAGGGCTGGTCCAGGTCCAGGTCGCCGAGCAGGTCGCCCAGCTCGGCGAGCGAGGAGGCGACGGCGAGATTGCGGCGCATCTCCGAGCCGACCGAAAAGCCCTTGGTGTACCAGGCGACATGCTTGCGGAAGTCGATGACGCCCCGCGCTTCGTCCTCCAGCCACTCCCCCAGCAACCGGGCGTGGCGCAGCATCGTGCCGGCGACCTCACGCAGCGAGGGGCGGGCGTACGTCTGAGGGCCGTGCCCGTCGAAGGCGGCGACCAGGTCGCCGAAGAGCCAGGGCCTGCCGAGGCAGCCGCGTCCGACGACGACTCCGTCGCAGCCGGTCTCGCGCACCATGCGCAGTGCGTCGTCGGCCGACCAGATGTCGCCGTTGCCGAGCACGGGGATGTCGGAGAGGGCGCCGACGGTGTCCTTGAGCCGGGCGACGGCGTCCCAGTCCGCGGTGCCGCCATAGTGCTGGGCGGCGGTGCGTCCGTGCAGGGCGACGGCCGTGACGCCCTCCTCGACGGCGATGCGGCCGGCGTCCAGGTAGGTGAGGTGGTCGTCGTCGATGCCCTTGCGCATCTTCATCGTGACCGGCAGGCGGCCGGCGCCCGTGACGGCTTCGCGCAGGATGGCGCGCAGCAGGTTCCGCTTGTACGGAAGGGCGGAGCCGCCGCCCTTCCGCGTGACCTTCGGGACGGGGCAGCCGAAATTGAGGTCGATGTGGTCGGCTCTGTCCTCTTCCGCGATCATGCGGACGGCCTTGCCGACTGTTGCCGGGTCGACGCCGTAGAGCTGGATGGAGCGAGGGCGTTCGCCGGCGTCGAAGTGCACCAGCCGCATGGTCTTCTCGTTCCGCTCGACCAGCGCCCGAGTGGTGATCATCTCGCTGACGAACAGTCCGCGCCCGCCCGAGAACTCCCGGCACAGGGTGCGGAAGGGAGCGTTGGTGATCCCGGCCATCGGGGCGAGGACCACCGGGGGCGAGACGGTGTGGGGGCCGATCTGCAGCGGCTGTGTCGTCATGGCCGGGACGGGCCTTTCGTGGCGGAGTCGGGGGCGCGGCCCCCATTGTCGCGCACTCGGGTGACGAGCCGGACAAGGCGAGGAGCCGCACGTACGGTGAGGGGATGCGGCTGCTGCTGACGTCCGACACCCACCTGCCCCTGCGTGCCGGGACGCTTCCCGGCGAGCTGCTGGAGCGGGTGGCAGAGGCGGACGTGGTGGTGCACGCGGGGGACTGGGTGGACGTGGCCACCCTGGACCTGCTGGAAGCGAGGGCGCGCCGCCTGATCGGGGTGTACGGCAACAACGACGGACCGGCGCTGCGGGCGCGTCTGCCGGAGACGGCCTACGCGCAGTTGGGCGGGCTGCGGTTCGCGGTCGTGCACGAGACGGGTGCCCGGCAGGGACGGGAACGGCGCTGTGCGCAGCGGTACCCCGGCGTGGACGTGCTGGTGTTCGGGCACAGCCACATCCCCTGGGACACGTGTACGGAAAGTGGTCTGCGACTGCTGAACCCGGGGTCGCCGACGGACCGGCGGCGCGAGCCGTACTGCACCTTCATGACGGCCGGGGTGTCCGGCGGACAGCTGTCGGACGTCGTCCTGCACCGCCTGCCACGCCGCACCGGCTGAGACACCGGAAAGGGCCCCCGCGCGCCCGCACGGACACGGATCGTGCCCGTGCGCCGCCCGTCTCACCGACCGGACGGCAGGCCACTCCCCCGGCCGCGTCCTCGCCGCTACGGTGACGGTGTCCCGCACGCCGTCGAGCCGAGAGGCAGGCCGAATCACTGTGAACGCCCCGCCCGCAGCCGCGTCCACCGCAGCTCCCGTCGCCGTGCTGGGCGAGTGCGTCGCCGACGCCTTCGTCGATCCGGGCTCCTCGGGAACGGACGGACTCCGGCTGGAGGTACGGGCCGGTGGCGGACCGGCGAACACGGCGGCGGCGCTGGCCCGGCTGGGCACGCCGACCCGCTTCCTGGGGCGGCTGTCCGACGACGTCTTCGGACGGCTGTTCCGCGGGCATCTGGAGGAGTCGGGCGTCGGCCTGGACTCGGTCGTGCAGGCACCGGAGCCCAGCACGCTGGCCGTGGCGGACCTGGCCGACGACGGCAGCGCCGCCTACTCCTTCCACGCCCGGGGGACCGCCGACTGGCAGTGGACCCCCACCGAACTGGCCGCCGCCGTGGACGGCCCGGTCTCCTGCCTGCACACCGGTTCACTCGCACTCGTTCGCCCGCCCGGCGGGCCTGCCGTGGAGGCGCTGCTGGCCGGGGTGCGCGGGCGGGCGACCGTGTCAGTCGACCCGAACGTGCGGCCGTTGTTGGTCGATCCGGCGGTCTACCGGGAGCGGCTGCCGCACTGGTGCGCCCTGGCGGACGTCCTGCGGTTGTCCGACGAGGACCTGGCACACCTGCGTCCGGGTGAGGGTCCGGAGCGGGCGGCGGGATACTTCCACGACCACGGCACCCGACTGGTGGTGCTGACCCTCGGGGCGGAGGGGGTGTTCGCCTCGCTGGACGGCAAACCGTTGCACGTGTCCTCGCCGAGGGTCGAGGTCGTGGACACGGTCGGGGCGGGCGACTCGTTCATGGCCGGGTTCCTGCACGCCCTGCACGTGGCGGGCGCACTCGGAGGGCGACTGGACCACCTGCGCCCGGCGGAGGTGGAGGCGGCCATGGCGTACGGCGTGCGGGTGGCCGCAGCGGTGTGCGCGGTGCGTGGCGCGGACCCGCCGTGGGCCGCGGACCTGCCCGCCTGACCACCTTCCGCCTCGCGCGGACCACCCGCATCCCGGCCACTCCGCGTCCCGGCCGCTCGCGCGCGAGCCGTCCGTGCCTCAGCCGTCCGGCGCCGGCGGGTCGCCCCG
>KI547045.1:115348-120923 GCA_000497405.1 Streptomycetaceae bacterium MP113-05
GCCCTGCCGGGTATGGCGACTGCCCCAGCGCCCGGAGAGCTGGGCGACGAGGTAGAGACCGCGCCCGTCCTCCTCGGTGCTGGTGGCCCGCCGCATGCGGGGCTGGGTCCTGCTGGGATCGGAGACCTCGCAGATCAGCTTCCGGGCGCGGATCAGTCGCAGCACGATGGGACCTCCGGCGTGCCGGACGGCGTTGGTGACCAGTTCGCTGGTGACCAGTTCGGTGGTGAACGCCAGGTCGTCCAGCCCCCAGGTCGAGAGTTGCCGGGCCACCAGCTTCCGCGCGCTCGCCACCACCTCCGGATCGGCTTCCAGCGTCCAGGAGCCGATGTCACCGGGCGGGACGATGCGGGTGCGGGCAAGGAGGAGGGTGACGTCATCCGAGGGCTGCGCCGGCGCGAGACCGGCGACGACGTCCCGGCCCACGTCGGGGAGCGGGCGGCCGAACGGGTCGGCTGCCCTCAGACCGTCCAGCAGGGCGGCCATGCCGCCGTCCACGTCACCGGGACCGGGCTCGACCAGTCCGTCGGTGAACAGGGCGAGCACGCTGCCCTCCTGCAGGGTCACCTCCACCGGTTCGAACGGCAGCCCGCCCACGCCGAGCGGCGGGCCGGGGCTGAGGTTCGGATAGCCGACCTGGCCCTGCGGGGACAGCACGGCGGGCGGTGGGTGACCGGCGCTGGACACCGTGCAGAGATGGCTCACCGGGTCGTAGACCAGGTACAGGCAGGTGGCCCCGAAGGAGTCGTACGGCACCGGCGGGTCGGGAACCCCGGAACCCGCCCCGGTGCCGCCTCCTGCGTCCAGCGTCTCGCCGGACTCGACGGTGAGCTGGGCGACGAGGTCGTCGAGGTGGGTGAGCAGCTCGTCCGGTTCCAGGTCGAGGTCGGCCAGGGTGCGCACGGCGGTGCGCAGCCGTCCCATGGTGGCGATGGCGTGCAGGCCGTGGCCGACCACGTCGCCCACGACGAGGGCGACGCGGGCGGAGGACAGCGGGATCACGTCGAACCAGTCGCCGCTCACCCCGGTGGACACCTCGGTGGGCAGATAGACGCTGGCGCTGCGCACCGCGGCCGTGTCGGCCTCCGGCGGGGGCAGCAGACCCCGCTGCAGGCTCACCGCGGCGCGGCGCTCCAGGCCGTAGCGGCGGGCGTTGTCCAGCACCAGCCCGGCGCGAGCTGCGACGTCCTCCAGCAGCTCCACGTCCTTCGCCCCGAACGGGATCTCGCCGGTACGCCACACCGAGACGCGGCCCAGCAGCAGGCCGCGGGCGCACAACGGCACCGCCATCCCGGAGCGGGCCCCGTCCACGGCGGCCTCGTCGGCGGAGCGCGGTCGGGCTGCGGGATCACGCTGCCACAGCCCCCGGGCGTGCGGCCCGTCCACGTCGACCTCCACCTGGCCGCCGAGACGTGGCCTCACCGGAAGGTCGCCGGTGGTGGCGGCGCGGCGCAGCAGGTGACGGCCGTGGTGTTCGGGCGCGGGGCTGCGGTGGCTGAAGACGGCTTCGGCGATGTCCACGGCGGCCACCTCGCCGAGCCCGGGCACCAGCACGCCGGACAGGTCCCGGGCGGTACCGGTCACGGAGAGGGACCGCCCGACGACGGCCGTGGCACGGTGCAGCAGGTCGAGTCGCTCCCGGGCCCGCTGCTCCTCGGTGCTGTCGGTGAACAGCGTGGTGACGCCGACGACCTCGCCGTCGGACGACTGCAGGCAGAAGGCCGCCATGGTGAACGTGCGCGCGGCCCTCGGGTCGATGCGGGTGCGTGCCGAGATCTCCGCCCCGACCAGTGGCTCGCCCGTCTGCACGACCGTGCGCAGCAGGTCCTCCACGTGCCCGGCGTCCTCGGGGCGCAGGAAGTCGGCCAGCCGCAGGCCGGTGAGGTCCTCGGGCACTCCGGGGTAGTCCAGCAGGGGCGTGTTGGTGCGGACGATCCGCAGCGCCTGGTCGAAGACGGCGAGACCTACCCGATCCTGGAGGAAGAGCTCCTCGACGAAGGCGCGGTCCTCCCGCCTGCGGGACACCAGCTGCCGGTCCACTCCGACGATCAGCCTGCGGGCTCCGGATCCCCCGTAGCCGGCGAGCGGCAGTACAGAGAAGGCGATCTCGACGCTCCCGTCAACACCATCCCCGCCGCCCTCGCGGGCGCTCCCGTCTCCCGTGCGAAGGGTGGCCCGGCCCTCCCAGACGTCGCCGGTGCGCTGGGCCAGCACCTCCTCCCACCGGCCCGGGTCCGCCAGCAGGGAGCGCAGCCTGCGGCCTCGCAGGTCCCGGGCGGGGAGACCCAGCAGGGCCTCGGCGGCCGGGGTGCAGCCGAGCACGGTGGCGTCGCCGTCCACGACCAGTGCTGCCGCGTTGGCGGGATGGAACGGGTCCTCGTCGTTGCGGGCCATGCGTCTGCGCACCTCGTTCGCCGTTGCTGCCCCACCTCCATTGTTCAACGGTGTGGCGGGTCGGCGCGCGCTCGCAGCCCCGGGGTGCCTCCCGGCTCACCCGCCGGGGCGGGCTCCGACGGTCAGCCGCTCTGCGCCGGGGAGGTCTCGGCCTCGCCGTCGTGAGGGCGCTTCGCGCCGCCTGCGGCGTCCGTGTGGTCCGCCGGTGAGCGGCGTACGGCGTCCTCACCGGCGCGCTCGCCCACGGTCGCGCCGGGGGACATACGGGCGTCCGCTCCGCCGGGGACGCGCCACCAGGGCGAGTCCGGGAGGTCGGGTACCGACGGCTCGAAGGAACCGCCGGGCGGCGGGACTGCCAGGCGGACGCCGGCGTCGGCCGCGGCGGCGAGCATGCGTTCACCCGGCTCGTGCCAGGGGTGCGGAGCGAGGTTGAAGGTGCCCCAGTGGATGGGCAGCAGCGCGCTTCGGGCTGCGGTGCCGCACAGGTCCTGGTGGGTGCGCACACCCTCCTCGGGCGTCATGTGGATGTCCGGCCAGTAGTCGCTGTAGGCACCGACCTGGATCATGGTGGCGTCGAAGGGACCGTACGCCGTGCCCGTGTCGGCGAATCCGGGGAAATAGCCGGTGTCGCCGCTGTGGAAGACCCGGTGGTCGGGTCCGGCGACCACCCAGGAGGCCCACAGGGTGCGCTGCCTGTTGCGCAGTCCGCGTCCGCAGAAGTGGCGCGCCGGCGTGGCGGTGAGGGTGAGCCCGGCGATGTCTCTCGTCTCGTGCCAGTCCAGTTCGGTGAACCGGTCGGGACGGATTCTCCACCTCTCCAGGTGGGCGCCGACTCCCAGAGGGACCACGAAGTGCGTTTCGGTCCGCGCGAGCGCGCGGACCGTCGACATGTCGAGGTGGTCGTAGTGGTCGTGCGAGACGACGACCACGTCGACGCGACCGAGTGCCGCCAGCGGCAACGGGGCCGGGTGGTACCGGCGCGGGCCGACGAAGGAGAACGGCGAGCAGCGCTCGGCCCACACCGGGTCGAAGAGCACCCGGCGGCCGTCGATCTCGGCGAGGACCGTGGAGTGGCCGAACCAGGTCAGCCGCAGCCCGGAGGCGGGCGGCTCGCCCAAGTCGGGTCGCTGGACCCGGAGGGGAGCGGCGGGACGGCGTTCCTTGCGGCTCAGCATCACCCGCGCCATATCCAGGCGCGAGCCGTCGGCCCGCGGAGTCGTGTCCGCACGGACCGGGTTGCGGAAGGTGCCGGTGCCGGCGTCGTAGTGCGGTGAGCGTTCGATGCGGCGCAGCCGCTCACCGGCCGGTTCGGCGCCGAAGGACGCGAGCCGTGGCAGGGGCATGGGACCTCCCGTCAGCAGGTGTGGAGTGGAACGTTTCGTCCGGTGCGGATGTTCCGTCGTGTGGATGTTCCTCCCCGCCGGACGGCCTCCGCACGCCTGGTGCACGCGTACGGCCCCGAGGAGGGTCGGCGGACCCCTCCGGGCCGTACGCGGCGCCCGGGCCGGCGCGAGTGGCCGGTCCCGGGCGACGACGGGGCGGAGGCGGGCTCAGCAGCCGATCAGGCGGCCGGCCAGGTAGCTCTCGATCTGGTCGAGGGAGACCCGCTCCTGCTTCATGGTGTCGCGCTCACGCACGGTCACCGCGTTGTCGTCGAGCGTGTCGAAGTCGACGGTGATGCAGAACGGGGTGCCGATCTCGTCCTGGCGGCGGTAGCGGCGGCCGATGGCGCCGGCGTCGTCGAACTCGATGTTCCAGTGCTTACGGAGCGCCTCGGCGAGACCGCGGGCCTTGGGCGACAGCCTCTCGTTCCGGGACAGCGGCAGCACGGCGACCTTGACCGGCGACAGGCGCGGGTCGAGACGCATCACGATGCGCTTCTCCATCTTGCCCTTGGCGTTCGGCGCCTCGTCCTCGATGTAGGCGTCGAGCATGAAGGCCAGCATGGCGCGGTTGACGCCGGCCGCCGGTTCGATGACGTACGGCGTCCAGCGTTCGCCGGCCTCCTGGTCGAAGTACGACAGGTCCTGACCGGAGGCCTTGGAGTGCGAGGAGAGGTCGTAGTCGGTACGGTTGGCGACGCCCTCGAGCTCGGAGAACTCACTGCCACCGAAGTTGAAGCGGTACTCGATGTCGGCGGTGCGCTTGGAGTAGTGCGAGAGCTTCTCGGCCGGGTGCTCGTACCAGCGGATGTTCTCCTCGCGGATGCCGAGGTCGCGGTACCAGTTCCAGCGCTGCTCCATCCAGTACTCGTGCCACTTCTCGTCCTCGCCCGGCTTGACGAAGAACTCCATCTCCATCTGCTCGAACTCGCGGGTGCGGAAGATGAAGTTGCCCGGCGTGATCTCGTTCCGGAAGGACTTGCCCGTCTGCGCGATGCCGAACGGGGGCTTCTTCCGCGAGGTCTGCTGCACCTGCGCGAAGTTGGTGAAGATGCCCTGGGCGGTCTCCGGACGTAGGTACGCGACGGAGCCCGAGTCCTGAGTCGGGCCGAGGTGGGTGGCGAGCAGGCCGGAGAACTGCTTGGGCTCGGTGAAGGCGCCCTTGTTGCCGCAGTGCGGGCAGTTGACGTCGGCGAGCCCGTTCTCGGGCATCCGGCTGTGCTTCGCCTCGTAGGCCTCCTCCAAGTGGTCGGCGCGGTAGCGCTTGTGACAGGAGGTGCACTCGGTGAGCGGGTCGGAGAAGGTGGCGACATGGCCCGAGGCCTCCCAGACCTCGGAGGCCAGGATGACGGAGGAGTCGAGTCCGACGACGTCCTCGCGCGAGGTGACCATGGAACGCCACCACTGGCGCTTGATGTTGTCCTTCAGCTCCACGCCGAGCGGGCCGTAGTCCCAGGCGGCGCGCTGACCGCCGTAGATCTCACTGCACGGGTATACGAAGCCACGGCGCTTGCTCAGGCTGACGATGGTGTCGATCTTGTCGGCGGCCACGGTGCTCTCTTCATCAACGACGACGGAATACCTCAGATTACCGGCGGGAGAGGGTCCCGGATCAAATCGGCGGCCGCCCCGGGCGGCCGGCACCGGCTCGCCGTCCGGGTGACTGACATCACCCGAACGGGTGATTTGACAATCATTTCCATCTGGATTGAAAATGACTGTCATGAACGCTCGACGCACCTCCTCCGGCCGGGCCTCCCGACGCCCCCTCATACGCACCGCCGCACCGGCGGGGGGGG
>KI547045.1:120933-123925 GCA_000497405.1 Streptomycetaceae bacterium MP113-05
GTCGCAGCGGTACTCGGCCTGCTGCCGCTGACCGCGTGCGGCGACGGTGCGGGTGCCGACGACGACCGCGTGGACGTGGTCGCGTCGTTCTACCCGATGACGTACCTGGCCGAGAAGATCGGCGGCGAGCACGTGCACGTCACCGGCCTCACCTCCGCCGGGGTGGAGCCCCACGACCTCGAGCTCACCCCCAAGCAGGTGGGTTTGCTCGGTGAGGCAGACCTCGTCGTCTACCTCGAGGGACTGCAGCCCGCCGTCGACGAGGCGGTCGAGCAGGCCGACGCCGAGCACGTCGCGGAGGCCACCTCGTTCTCCTCACTGGAGAAGCACGGCGGTCACGAGGGCCACGACCACGGTGAGGGACACGGACACGCAGAGGAGGAGAGCGGCCACGAGGGTCACGACCACGCCACCGAGGGCGGCCGCGACCCGCACGTCTGGCTCGACCCGGTGCGCTACGCCGAGATCGCCGAAGGCGTCGGGGAGCAGCTCGCGAAGGCAGACCCCGACCACGAAAAGGCGTACCGGGAGAACACCGAAGCCCTGGTCGACCGGCTGAAGGAGCTCGACGACGAGTTCCGGAACGGACTGAAGGGCCGCCACGGCGACACCTTCGTCACCACGCATGCCGCCTTCGGCTACCTCGCCGACCGGTACGGCCTGCACGAGGAGTCGATCTCCGGCGTCGACCCGGCCGCCGGCTCCGTCAGCGCCGCCCACATCAAGGAGCTGCACGAGATCGTGAAGAAGGAGGACGTGAACACCGTCTTCTTCGCGAGCCGCGCCAACGACGACACGGCGCAGACCCTGGCACAGGACCTCGGACTGCGGACCGGCACCCTCTCCTCGCTGGAGTCCGTCGACGACTCCGGCACGCAGGACTACTTCTCCCTCATGCACCAGAACCTCCAGGCCCTGCGCACCGCGCTGGACGCGCAGTGAGCCCGGCCCGCTCCGGTACCCGCCCCGCACCCCGGCCCGGCCCGGCGAAGGAGTCACCATGACGCAACCGGAAGCCGCCGTAGCCCTGCGCGGAGCCACCGCCGTCCTCGGCGGACGGCAAGTGCTGCGCGGCATCGACCTGAACGTCGGACCCGGGGAGGTCGTCGCACTGCTCGGTGCCAACGGCTCGGGCAAGTCCACCACCGTGCGCACCGTCATCGGCCGCACCCCGCTCGCCTCGGGGTCGCTGGACCTCTTCGGCACCCCGCTGCGCCGGTTCCGGGACTGGCGCCGGGTCGGATACGTACCGCAGCGTTCCACCGCCACGGCGGGCGTTCCCGCCACCGTGCGCGAGGTCGTCTCGGCCGGACGCCTGGCCCGCCGTCGCTTCCTCCCGCTCGGCGGCGGCGACCGGGCGGCCGTGGACCGGGCGCTGCACGTGGTCGGTATGGCCGGCCGGGCCAAGGAAGCCGTGGGCGCCCTCTCCGGCGGCCAGCACCAGCGGGTTCTCATCGCCCGCGCCCTCGCGGGCGAACCCGACCTGCTGATCATGGACGAGCCACTGGCCGGCGTGGACCTGGTCAGCCAGCGGGTGCTGGCCGGTGCACTGCGCGAACAGGTGGGCCGGGGCACCTCGGCGCTGCTCGTCCTGCACGAACTGGGCCCGCTGGCCCCGCTCATCGACCGGGCGGTGGTGCTGGAGGACGGACGCGTCCAGCGGGTCGACGACCCGGACCGGCTGCACGACCTCGCCTGCCACCCGCACGACACCCCGGAGGCCGAACGGGCCTCCACGATCGAGACCGGGCTGCTGTCATGACCGAGATGCTCAGCTACGACTTCATGCAGCGCGCACTGCTCGCCGCGCTGCTGGTCGGCGTCACCGCTCCGGCCGTCGGCATCTACCTGGTCCAGCGCCGTCAGGCGATCATGGGTGACGGCATCGGCCACGTCGCCCTCACCGGTGTCTCACTCGGCTTCCTGCTCTCCACCAGCCCGGTGTGGACCGCCGTGATCGTCGCCGCCGTCGGCTCCGTCGGCATGGAGCTCATCCGCTCCTACGGCAAGACCCACGGTGACGTCGCACTCGCGCTGCTCTTCTACGGCGGCATCTCCGGCGGCATCATGCTGATCAACCTGACGCCGGGAGAATCCAACTCCAGCCTCAACACCTACCTCTTCGGCTCCATCACCACGGTCTCCGAGAGCGATCTGGTGACCATCGCGATCCTCGCGGTGCTGGTCACGCTGGTGGCGTTCGGGCTGCGGCGGCAGTTGTTCGCCGTGTGCCAGGACGAGGAGTTCGCAGCGGTCACCGGGCTGCCGGTGCGGTGGCTGAACCTGCTGCTGGCCGTCACCGCAGCGGTCACCGTCACAGTGGCGATGCAGGTGGTGGGGCTGCTGCTGGTCAGTGCCCTGATGGTGGTCCCGGTCGTCGCCGCCCAGCAGCTGACCCGCGGCTTCGCCGTGACGCTCGGCCTGGCGGTCGGATTCGGGGTGCTGGTGACCCTGGCCGGCACGGTGACCTCCTACTACGCGGCGGTCCCGGCGGGGGCGGGCACCGTGCTACTGGCCATCGCCCTGTTCGGCCTGACCTCGGTCGCGGCCGTGCCGCTGGCCCGCCGCCGGGCTGCCCGGGGCAACGGGCACGAGCCGTCGGGCACCCTGGAGGGGGAGCCCGCCACCGCGAGCACCCGCCGATGACGCCTCACCTCCTTCGAAGGCTGCGCAGGGGTGACGGAGCCACCTGGCACAATACGAACCGGCCCGCACGGCAGCCCGACGAGTGGAGGAGGCAACGGTGGTGACCGCAGGTCCCCCCGTCCGCGGACGGTCGACCCGGCAGCGAGCAGCCGTGGCGGCTGCGCTGGCGGAGGTCGAGGAGTTCCGCAGCGCCCAGGAGCTGCACGACATGCTCAAGCACCGCGGCGACTCCGTCGGGCTGACCACGGTCTACCGGACGCTCCAGTCCCTCGCCGAGGCCGGCGAGGTCGATGTCCTGCGCACGGCGGAGGGCGAGGCCGTCTACCGCCGCTGCCACAGCGACGAC
>KI547045.1:123935-127094 GCA_000497405.1 Streptomycetaceae bacterium MP113-05
TCGAAGTCCGGCCACAGCACGTCCTGGAAGACCATCTCGGCGTACGCGCTCTGCCATATCAGGTAGTTGGAGGTGCGCTGCTCGCCGGAGGGGCGGAGGAACAGGTCCACGTCCGGCATGTCGCCGTGGTAGAGGTACTTCGCGAACGTCTTCTCGCTGACCTTCGCCGGGTCCAGACGGCCCGCGGCGACGTCCTCGGCGACCGCCTTCGCGGCGTCCGCGATCTCCGCACGACCGCCGTAGTTGACACAGAAGTACAGCGTCATCGCGTCGTTGTCGCGGGTCTGCTCCTGGGCGACCTGGAGCTCCTGGACGACGGACTTCCACAGCTTCGGCATCCGGCCGACCCAGCGGATGCGGATGCCGAGCGCGTCCATCTCGTCGCGGCGGCGGCGGATCACGTCGCGGTTGAAGTTCATCAGGAAGCGGACCTCGTCCGGGGAGCGCTTCCAGTTCTCCGTGGAGAAGGCGTAGAGGGAGAGGTTCTTGACGCCCATCTCCAGGCAGCCTTTGAGCACGTCCAGCACGACGCCCTCGCCGACCTTGTGGCCCTCGGTGCGCGGCAGCCCGCGTTCCTTCGCCCATCGGCCGTTGCCGTCCATCACCACTGCGACGTGGTTCGGCACCAGGTCGGCCGGGATCTGCGGGGGACGCGCCCCGGAGGGGTGCGGTTCGGGAAGCGCGTAGTCGGCGGATGCGCGACGCTGCCGGGACAGCATTCCGCGACGGGCCATGGGTTACTCAGCTCCAGCGGTTCGTGCGAGGACTTCCCCCGGGAGCGTAGCCGACTACGCCGGGCCGCCGTTCCGCACGTACCGCAGGGAGCGCAGGCCCCGCTCCAGGTGCCAGTGCAGGTAGGCGGAGACCAGCCCGGCGCCCTCCCGGACGTGCCGCGGCTCGGTGGCGTCCGCGGTCGGCC
Organism: Streptomycetaceae bacterium MP113-05; assembly: GCA_000497405.1. Classification (GTDB taxonomy): domain Bacteria; phylum Actinomycetota; class Actinomycetes; order Streptomycetales; family Streptomycetaceae; genus Streptomyces. The sequence continues at coordinate 124,855 of KI547045.1, forward strand.
AGTCACCGGTCAGCAGCGCCCCGAGCAGCCGTACGGCGTCGGGGGACGGCACGACGCTGCCCGGAACCCGGCAGTCGCCGCACACGGTGCCTCCGGCGGCGACGGAGAAGAACCTGTTGGGCCCGTGGATGCCGCACTTGGCGCAGTCGTCGAAGCTCGGCGCGTAGCCGTTGACGGCCAACGAGCGGAGCAGGAAGGCGTCCAGGACGAGGCCGGGGGCGTGCTCGCCGCCGGCCAGCGTGCGGAGGCCGCCGACGAGCAGCAGGTACTGCTGGACGGCTGGTTCGCCCTCGTGGTCGGTGAAGCGTTCCGCGGTCTCCAGCATCGCGGTGCCGGCGGTGTAGCGGTCGTAGTCGCCGACGATGCCGCTGCCGTACGGTGCGATGGTCTCAGTCTGCGTGCACAGCGGCAGGCTGCGGCCGATCAGCTCACTGCCGCGCGCGAAGAACTGCACGTCGACATGGCTGAACGGCTCCAGCCGGGCGCCGAACTTGGACTTGGTGCGGCGTACGCCGCGGGCCACCGCCCGCACCCGGCCGTGGCTGCGGGTGAGCAGCGTGATGATCCGGTCCGCCTCACCCAGCTTCTGGGTGCGCAGCACGATGCCGTCGTCGCGGAACAGACTCATGGGGTCATTGTCCCGTACGGCGCGGGCGCCGCTCTCACGCGGGCCCCGGCCCGTCGGCGGCGCCGTGGAGCCCGCTCCCCACCGGTCGACTCCGGGCTGCGGCACCACCCGGTTCGACCAGCCCGGTCCCGACCGCCCGCACGCCCTCCTGACCGGCCGGCCGGTCAGGAGGGCGTGCGGGCGGCGGCCAGCAGCCGCTCGGTGTCCTCGGGGCGCAGGGCGAGGGCGCAGCCGACGGACTCCAGCATGTCGCGCTCGGCAGGTTCGTAGGGGCCGTCCGCGAGAGCCACCGCAGCTCCCTGCAGCAGCAGCGCCTCTCGCCCGGCGGGCGCGAGGTGCACGGTGAGCGGCTCCAGCGCCTCGCACAGCTCGATGTGGGCAGCCATGGGGTGGTCATCCGCACCGGGATCGTCCAGGTACCGCGCGTCGTCAGCGACCGGCTCGTACAGCGGGTCGGCACGCAGCGCGGCCAGCCGCTCCAGCAGCCGGTCCTCGGTGCACTCCGGATAGCCGGCGGCCCGCACGGACTCCACGGCGGCGTCCCGGGTGACCCGGGAGCCAGCGCCCTCGGCGGCCAGCACGGCCAGCGCGATGCAGTACACCGCGTCCCGCAGCATGGCAGCCAGCCGGTTCGTGGTGGGGTGGTCCAGGGCCCCGGTGTCGTAGTGACGGCGGCAGGCCGCGCACTCGACCACGGGCGGAACGTCTCCGCGTGGGACGAGCGGCACACCCAGCACGACGAGTCGACGGCGCCCGAAGCGCAGCCGGTAGCTGCGATCGCCGCCGCAGCCGGAGCAGAAGAACTCACCGTCGTCGAGCGTGCGCCAGGTCGTGCGGACGCCTGCGAGGCCTGCTCGGCGCAGGCCGGTGGCCGAACGGCCTCTCCGGTCACGGGAACGCAACTCCGCACCTCCATCACGCTTCGGCAACGCTGCCGGGTCGAGTGATGTTAACCACAGTCACGAACCCCCGTCAGCCCCTTCGGCCCGACAGGCACGGGACCTGCCGCGGGCGCTGCCACCCGGCAGGCCGCCTACCTGCGAAGAGGCATCGGAAAGATGCCCTTGCGGCATGGAGAGGCGTTCCGGGGTTACCCGGCGGTGCGCAGTCGTCCCGGAGGGAGCGGCCATGTCCACGATCGAACCGGAACCCAGGAATCCGGTCAGTGACGCCTGGAACACGGTGGCGCGCTACGACTCGTACGCGGAGGCGCAGACAACTGTCGACAAGCTGTCCGACGAGCACTTCCCGGTCGAGCAGATCGACATCGTGGGTTCCGACCTGCGGCTGGTCGAGCATGTGACGGGGCGGTTCACGAAGCGCCGCGCCGCGGGCGGCGGGGCGGCGAGCGGCGCCTGGTTCGGCCTGTTCATCGGCCTGTTGGTGGGTCTCTTCACGTCCGGCGCGGCATGGCTGGGGCTGATCATCGGGGGCCTGCTGATCGGCGCCCTCTGGGGCGCGATCTTCGGCTATGTCGGTCACGCCGCGACCGGTGGGCGCAGGGACTTCTCCTCGACCCGCTCACTCGCCGCCTCCCGCTACGACGTGATCGCCCGTGGCGGCCGTGTCGAGGAGGCCCGCGGCATCCTCGAGCGTGAGGGGCGGGCCGGCA
>KI547045.1:127552-157003 GCA_000497405.1 Streptomycetaceae bacterium MP113-05
CCGGGTGAGCGGCGCCCTCGACGGGCGGTGGGTGCGGCGCGGGCTCGCCGCACCCACCGCCCGGGGTCACCGTCCGGCGCGGCTCAGCCGCGGGAGGCGCGGTTGACTGCGGAGACCACGGCCTGGAGCGAGGCGCGGACGATGTTCGCGTCGATGCCGACGCCCCACAGCACCTTTTCACCGATGGCGCACTCGATGTACGAGGCGGCTTGCGACCCGGCGCCCTCACTCATGGTGTGCTCGACGTAGTCCAGCAGGCGCACATCGACGTCGACGGTCTGCAGGGCGTCGAAGAACGCGGCAAGCGGACCGTTGCCGCTGCCGGTCAGGACGGTGTCCGTGCCGTCGACGACGGCCTGCACGGTGAGCGCGGTGACCTCCTCGCCACCGTCCTCACTGGAGGTGGCGGTCTGCACTCCGTGCAGCGCCATCCGGCCCCAGCCCGATGCGGGCGTGGGCAGGTACTCGTCCTGGAAGACGGCCCAGATCTCCGCAGGGGTGACCTCGCCGCCGTCCGCGTCGGTGCGGGCCTGGATGGTCTTCGAGAACTCGACCTGCATCCGGCGCGGCAGGGACAGGCTGTGGTCGTTCTTGAGCACGTAGGCGATGCCGCCCTTGCCGGACTGGGAGTTGACGCGGATGACGGCCTCGTAGGAGCGGCCGACGTCCTTGGGGTCGATGGGCAGGTACGGGACCTCCCAGGTGACCTCGCCGACCGGTTTGCCGGCCTGCTCCGCGCGGGCCTCCATGTCCTCGAAGCCCTTCTTGATGGCGTCCTGGTGGGAGCCGGAGAAGGCCGTGTAGACGAGGTCGCCCGCATACGGGTGCCGGGGGTGGACCTCCATCTGGTTGCAGTACTCGGCGGTGCGCTTGACCTCGTCGATCTGCGAGAAGTCGATCTGCGGGTCGACACCCTGGGAGAGGAGGTTCATGCCCAGCGTCACCAGGTCGACGTTGCCGGTGCGCTCGCCCTGGCCGAACAGGCATCCCTCGATCCGGTCCGCGCCGGCCATCAGGGCGAGTTCGGCGGCGGCCACCGCGGTGCCGCGGTCGTTGTGCGGGTGCACGGACAGGCAGACGTGCTCACGACGCGTCAGGTTCCGCGACATCCACTCGAACCGGTCGGCGTGCGTGGACGGGGTGGAGCGCTCCACGGTGGCGGGCAGATTGAGGATGATCTCGCGGCCGTCCTCGGGCTGCCAGACGTCCATGACGCCCTCGCAGACCTCCAGCGCGAAGTCCAGCTCGGTGTCGGTGAAGATCTCCGGGCTGTACTGGTAGCCGAAGACGGTCTCGTCGGTGAGGATCTTCTCAGCGTACTCCATGACCAGACGGGTGCCGTCGACCGCGATCTGCTTCACCTCGTCGCGCGAGCCGCGGAAGACGATGCGGCGGAAGGCGGGCGCGGTGGCGTTGTACAGGTGGACGGTCGCCCGGTGGGCACCGCGCACCGACTCCACGGTGCGCTCGATCAGCTCCTCGCGGGCCTGGGTGAGGACGGAGATCGTCACGTCCTCGGGGATCGCGTCCTCTTCGATGATCGAGCGGACGAAGTCGAAGTCGGTCTGGCCGGAGGAGGGAAAGCCGACCTCGATCTCCTTGTACCCCATCGACACCAGCAGGTCGAACATCGCCCGCTTGCGGGCCGGCGACATCGGGTCGATCAGTGCCTGGTTGCCGTCCCGCAGGTCGGTGGACAGCCAGCGGGGGGCGTCGGTGATCCGCTCGCCGGGCCAGGTGCGGTCGGGGATGTCGACGGCCTCGTACCGCCCGTAACGGTGGAACGGCATGCCGGAGGGACGCTGCCGGACGGTGGCGGCGGTGATCGGCGTGGCGGGCCGTACGGAGTTCGACTCCGGCTGGGGTGTGGTCATGACGCGCGGGGCTCCTTGGCTGAGGGCTTCGGGACCGACGGTGGCAGCACCGGACTCCGCGGGGAGGGGGTCGGCCGTGGAAGACTTACGAACCCTCGCCGCGGCGGCTAAGGAGAAGCAGCCCGCAACGCATGATGACGACACCGTAGCGGACGGCGGCGCGCCCTGCGGGATGCGTATCACCATGCGGACCACCCGCGGGGGCGGCGCGCGGGCCGGGCAACTCCTTCTCGCGAATCATGACAGCAAGCGGTGACAAGGAGGTGACCGAGTGCCACATTGCTGGTCATGAACCCTCACTCGGACGTTCCCCCGCCGACCCCCGCCCCCTGCGGCATCGTGCCGCCCCACCTGCTGGACCGGCTCGCCCGGTCGGACGACCCCCGGCTCGCCGTTCCCGCACGCCGCACGCTGGACCGGGACGCTGCCCAGCGCACCCGGCGCCACCTGGCCTCCCGTGCCACCCCCGCCCAGCCGCTGCCGCCGCATCCGGGAGTCGAGCCGGCTCCGCGACGCACCGTGTACGACGCGGAGAACCGGGAGGAGCTGCCCGGACGGCGGGTGCGGTCCGAGGGCCGGGAGCCGGCGGGGGACGCGTCGGTCAACCGCGCGTACGCCGCCCTCGGGGCGACCTTCACGCTCTACCTGACGGCGTTCCGGCGGGACTCGGTCGACGGTTCGGGCCTGCCGCTGGACGCGACCGTGCACTACGGCGAGCAGTACGCCAACGCCTTCTGGGACGGCGGCCGGATGGTGTGCGGGGACGGCGACGGGGAGGTCTTCCGGGACTTCACCCTCGCGGTGGATGTCATCGGCCATGAGGTGACGCACGGGGTGACGCAGTACACGGCCAACCTGCACTACTCCGGACAGTCGGGGGCCCTGAACGAGTCGGTGTCGGACGTCTTCGGCTCACTCATCAAGCAGTACGAGCTGGGTCAGACGGCGGAGGACGCCGACTGGCTGATCGGGGCGGAGCTGTTCACGGACCGGGTGCAGGGGCGGGCGCTGCGCTCGATGAGGGAGCCCGGCACGGCGTACGACGACGACGTGCTGGGCAAGGACCCGCAGCCGGGCCACATGGACGACTTCGTGCGCACCACCGACGACAACGGCGGCGTGCACATCAACTCCGGCATCCCGAACCGGGCGTTCCACCGGTTCGCGGTGGCTCTGGGCGGACGGGCGTGGGAACGCGCGGGCCGGGTCTGGTACGACACGCTGAACTCCGGCTCGCTCAGCCCGGACGCCGACTTCGCGGAGTTCGCCGCGGCGACCCTCTCCGTCGCCCGGGAACCGCACGGGACGGGCGAGGTGACCAAGGCGCTGGCGCAGGCCTGGACCGACGTGGGCGTACCGGTCACAGACTGACGCTCCCGGTCCGCACGGTTCGGGATGCGCGTGGGCTCACACACCGGGACCGGTGCGGGCCGCCCGTCACCACGGCGAGCCCTCGTCCGACCTTCCCTCCGGGGCCGGGGCGCCCGCTCCTGCACCGCCGACCTGCGAGCGGAACCGAGGACGCAGGCCCACCGTCGTATCAAAATCTGTCTCATAATTACGGCGGCGGCGTTTTGAGATACCGGTACACCGTCGCACGCGAGACGCCGAGGCGGTCGGCGATCGACTGAGCAGAGTGGGCCCCGGAGGCGTGCAGCTCGCGCGCGAGCTCGGCACCCCCCGGGGAAACCACCCTGGGCCTGCCCGGCCGGGCCCCGCTCGCCGCACCCGGCTGCCCGAGCAGGCGCCAGACACCGGCGAGGAGATGCGTGCGCAGCACGTCGTCGGACAGGTGCGGCATGAGCGCCACCGGATCGGTGATGGCGGAGACCGCCTGCGCCACGGCGACCCGCTCGGCGGTGCCGGCGTGCGGACCGGCGCCCACGTCGATGGCACGTTCCATCACGGCGAAGAGGCGGTCGAAAGAGTCACTCGGAGCGGAGGAGAGCTCGCGCACCAGAGTGAGCAAGGTGTTCCGGTTCTGGAGGAAGATGTCGACCCAGCCGGTCAACAGCACCCTGCGCAGTTCCTCGACGCCGCCCCGGCGGCCTTCCGCGACCGCATCGTCGAGGACCTCCTGCAACTCCGTGGTCATGGGTTCCAGCAGGGCGCCGAGAATCACCGCCTTCGACGGGAAGTGGTAGTAGAGCGCCGGCTTGGTGATGCCGACCCGGTCCGCCACCTCCTGCAGGGCCGTCGCGTGGTAGCCGCGCTCGACGAACAGGCGTTCCGCCTCCCGGAGGATGCGGTTCTTCGTCGTCGCAGCCCCTTGTTCCATCCCAGTCACCCACTTACCTCCAGTCAGATGTACGCTACCATCCACCTACCAGCGGTAAGCGGAATCGATTGAGGAGCATTCGTGGCGACCAACGACCCACCACTCGACAGCACGAAGGGCGCGGCGATCGACGTCCGCGGCCTGGTGAAGACCTTCGGGGACACGACCGCGCTGGACCGCCTGGACCTCACCGCCCGCACGGGTGAGGTGCACGGATTCCTCGGCCCCAACGGCGCCGGCAAGTCCACCACGATCCGGGTGCTGCTCGGCCTCCTGCGGAAGGACTCCGGCACGGCCACACTGCTCGGCGGCGACCCGTGGGGGGACGCGGTCAGCCTGCACCGCAGGCTGGCCTACGTACCCGGTGACGTGAACCTGTGGCCGAACCTGACCGGTGGTGAGGCCATCGACCTCCTGGGGACCCTCCGTGGGGGACTCGTCGAATCCCGCCGGCGCGAGCTGCTCGAGAAGTTCGACCTCGACCCCGGCAAGAAGGGGCGCACCTACTCCAAGGGCAACCGGCAGAAGGTAGCCCTGGTGGCGGCCTTCTCCTCCGACGTGGAGCTCTACGTGCTGGATGAGCCGACCTCGGGTCTGGACCCCCTCATGGAGGCGGTCTTCCAGGAGTGCGTGCAGCAGCTGCGGCACGCGGGCAAGACGGTTCTCCTCTCCAGCCACATCCTCGCCGAGGTGGAGAAGCTCTGCGACCGGGTGAGCATCATCCGGGACGGCCACACGGTCGAGTCGGGCACGCTGTCCGAGCTGCGCCACCTGACGCGTACGGCACTGTCCGTGGAAACCGACAGCACACCCACCGGTCTCGACGGCATCAGCGGAGTGCACAACCTCACCGTCGAAGGCAACCACGCGGACTTCGAGATCGACACGAAGGAACTGGGCGAAGTGCACCGGTACCTCGCCACTCTGGGAGTGCGTTCCCTGACGAGCGCCCCTCCCACGCTGGAGGAGCTCTTCCTCCGCCACTACGGCGACGAGACCGCGGCCGAGCCCGAGGCGGCAACGGCAGGTGCCCGATGAGGACGCTGACCGCAACGGGTGCTCTCACCCGTCTTGCGCTCCGGCGCGACCGCGTCAAGCTGCCGATCTGGGTTCTGGGCCTCACCGCACTGTTCGCATCGATCGCCGACAGCATCTCGAGCCTCTACGACACTCCCGCCGCACGCTTGGAGAACGCCCAGATCCGGGCGGAGAACGTCGTCACCCGCGCGTTCACGGGTCCTGCGCCCGGCGAGAGCTCCGGTGCGCTCACCGTGTCCGAGGGGCTGGTGTTCACCTGCGTCCTCGTCGCCCTGATGAACATTCTGCTCGTGGTCAGGCATACACGGCAGAACGAGGAGCTGGGCCGCGCCGAGCTGATCGGCTCTGCAGCGGTGGGACGGCACGCCGCCCTCTCCGCCGCCCTCATCGTGGCGACGCTGGCGAACCTCCTGCTCACCGTTCTGACCGCCGTCTCACTGATCGGTATGGGCATGCCTGCGGGCGGCTCGGTGCTCACCGCAGTGGCCCTGGGCGGCTCGGGCCTCGCCTTCGCCGGGATCACCGCGGTGACGGCGCAACTGACGGAGAGCGCGCGGGGAGCCACCGGGCTCGGCGGCCTCGTGCTGGGCGCTTCCTTCCTCCTGCGCGCCGCCGGGGACGCCTTCGGGGACACCGACCCGAGCGGCACCAGTGTGACTCCCGCCTGGCCGAGTTGGCTCTCCCCCATCGGCTGGGCGCAGCAACTCCGGCCGTTCGGCGAGAGCGAAGTATGGCCGGTGGCACTGCTGTTCGTCTTCTTCGCACTCACCATCTGGCTGGCGGTGGGACTGAGCGTGCACCGCGACGTCGGCACCGGAATGATGCCCCCGCGCCGCGGAGCCGTGCGGGCACAGCGCAGCATGTTGAGCCCGTTCGGGCTGGTGTGGCGCCTGCAGCGGGGGGTTCTCCTCGGGTGGGTCGCCGCAGTCGCCGTGTTCGGCGCTGTCTTCGGCGGTATCGGCGACCAGGTGGAGGACCTCTTCAGCAGTGAGAAGAGTGCGGAGTTCGTCCGTGACCTCGGCGGAGACGGCAGCCTCGTGGACGCGTACTTCGCCGGCATGATGGGACTGCTGGGCGTGATCGTCGCCGGCTACACGGTGCAGGCTCTGGTCCGGCTGCGCTCCGACGAGACCAGCGGCCCCCTGGAGGCGGTACTCGCCACTGCGGTGAGTCGCCCCCGCTGGCTGGCCGCCTACGCGGTCAACGCGGTACTCGGGACCGTGATCGTGCTGACCGCACTGGGACTCAGCACGGGTGTGGCCTACGGGGCGGTGTCCGGTGACATGGGTACGGCAGTGTCCGACCTGCTGCAGACGACGCTGGCACAGCTGGCGCCGACGCTGGTGGTGACCGGCTGGGCCCTCGCCGCCTTCGGGCTGCTGCCCCGTCCGGCAGCAGCACTGTCCTGGGCGGCCTTCGCCGTCTGCCTGGTGATCGGCCAGTTCGGCGCGCTGCTGGACCTGCCGGACGCCCTGGTCGACGTCTCCCCGTACTCGCACCTGCCGAACCTGCCGGCCGAGTCTCTCACCGCGGGGCCCGTGATCGCGCTCGTCGCGGTCGCCGCCGTGCTGGCGGCAGCCGGCATGACCGGTTTCCGCCGCCGCAGCCTCACGCTCAACAGTTGACCGGTGCGGACCGTCCCCGGCCCGGGACCCGGCGCAGGAGAGCAGGCGGCCACCCGCCGCTCCACCTCCGGGCCCCGTGACCGGCCGCGTCCTGCCCGTGCTCGAGCCCTGCGCACGAGCACGGCGGGACGCTCCCCCAGACACCCGGCGCCCCGCAACGCCCCCGCCGGGGCGCCGGGCCCTCTCCCGAGCGATGCAGCCCGGAGAGCAGGGTCAGATGACGCAGTCGTGCCCAGGTCACTTCCCCCGATCGGCGGGCGCGCGGACAAGACCGCCCAGGAGATGGCGAACCATGAGAATCATCAGAGATGTGAAAGGCCCGACCGGGCTGGTACTGGAAGTTCTGAAACTGCCGGTTCACCTCTACCGGCTCGGGCTGGGAGACCTGTTCGGCAGGCGCATGCTGCTCATCAACCACCTCGGCCGCGTCACCGGAAAGCGCCGCCAGACCGTCGTCGAGGTCATCAACCACGACAAGGCGGAGGGGAGCTATCTGGTGGCTTCCGGGTGGGGGCCGGGCGCGGCCTGGTACCGCAACCTGATGCACACACCGGAAGCGAGTATCCAGATCGGGCGGAAGACGATTCCCGTCACCGCGGTACCCCTGCCTGAGGACGAGGCCGTGGAGATCATGACTGCCTACTACGTGCGGAACCGGGCGGCGGCCAAGCAGCTGCTCCCCCGCCTCTACGGGTACTCGGTGGACGGCTCGACGGCCGACTTCCGTGAAGTCGCGAAGCGTGTGCCCGCCATTCGCTTCATGCCGCGGACATGACGGCACCGCCGTCGCTTCGCGTTCCTGTACGTGTCGGCGGGATTCCTGAACGGTCGTCTCAGAAGAACGGCGATTCCCGACCCACCCGCATCTCGTTGAGGCGGTGCTGGATGGTGTCCTTCACCTCGCCTGCCAGCTTCTCCACCACCTTGGAGTCGTCCGCCGCGTCCGGTGGAAACCCGTCCGTGTACACCGGCGGGTCGAAACGGATGGTCCACTTGGTGGGCAGCGGCAAAAGACCGAGCGCACCGAAGAGCGGGAACGTCGGGGTGATGGGGAAGTACGGCAGGCCCAGCTTCCGTGCAAGGGTCCGGGACTCCCCGACCATCGGATAGATCTCCTCCGCCCCTACGATGGAACACGGCACCATCGGGCGCCCGGTGCGGAGCGCCGCGGCTGCGAACCCGCCCCTGCCGAAGCGCTGCAGACGGTAGCGGTCCTCGTACGGCTTTCCCAGACCGCGGTACCCCTCCGGCATGACGCCGACCAGCGCGCCCTCCTGCAGGAGATCCAGAGCATTCTCCGGGCACGCCCGCACGTGTCCGAGTTTCCGGGCGAGGTCCCTGATCACCGGGTAGGCGAAAGCAAGGTCGGCCGCGAGCATACGCAGCCGGCGCTCATCGGAGTGGTGGTCACGGATGGCGACCTGGAGCATCAGCGCATCCACCGGCAGAGTGCCGGAGTGGTTGGCCACCACCAGAGCGCCTCCGTCCGCCGGGATGTTCTCCAGCCCCTCCGTCTCGATGCGGAAGTACTTCTCGTACAGGGGCCGCAACAGCGGCATGATCGACTCGTCGACGAGTTCGGGATCGAACCCGAAGGCGTCGACAGCGTCGTCGTCGGAAGTCAGCCGCCCGTAGAGCTCCATGCCTGCGGCGATCAGCTCCTTCGCGAGGTCGGCCATGAAGGTGTTCTGCTCGCCTGTGGAGGACCCGTTCCCCGTCGGAGGAACGTGGCGGGCGTCGTGCGGCTCCTGGCGGAACGGGATGTCGTCGTCCTGCATGCTGCGCTCTCCTCGGTTGAGTGCCCATGAAACTGAGCCGCGGCGCGGCGGTGGTGTGCCGCCGCGCCGCGAGGTGCCCGATGAGTCACGGTCCGGTCCGTGACCCGGGTTCGTCAGGGTTTCGCCGGTTGCCGGGTCTCGGTCCAGTCCTCGACCTCCTTGCTGGCGGGTACGGCTGCACGGCTCCGGCTCTTGCCGTTCCCGTTGCCGTTGGTGGCGTTCCTGGCGCCGTTGCCGTTGGTGTGCTGCTGGGCAGCGGCGGTACGGCGCTTGCCCGTCGACCCGTTGCTCTCCTTCGTCGAGGGGGACGCCTTCTCGGCCTCGGCGTGGTCGTCCGCCATGTCGAGGTCGCCGACCATGCCGTCGGAGGCGCCGGGGCCATGGGTGATGCCCTCACGCCGCTCCTGAGCCTCACGCAGGAGACGAGCACGGGTCTTGATGAACTTGGCGTTCATCTCGTCGACGGGAATGAACTTGTTCACTCCGCCACCGCTGACCCTCGGCTCCTGCTGGGCCATGATCTTGTAGTCCTGCGGGTCCTGGACGTACTTCTCCAGGTAGACCTGCAGGGTCGCCATCGCGCGCCGCAGCTTCTCATGCCGGAGGACCGACTTGAGCTGCGGGAACTCGTAGACGCGGAAGATGTGCTCGGTGTGCTCGTCGTCGATGGGCATGAACCACGAGGTGGTCGCGAACGCCTCGGTCTCCACGTGGACCATGCACGGGAACGAGAACGTGATCACGTAGTGGATGCTCTTGGTGGGGTCGTCCTCCTCACCGTGGTCGAACGAGTAGCGGAAGGTCATTCCGTCGTCGTCCGTCTCCACCTGGTGATTGTGGATCATGGTGGACTTGAGGTAGTTCTCCTTGCCGTCCAGGCCGAACTTCTTCTTCGTCCCGTACAGGAAGGCGAAGTCGAGCCAGTTCATCCAGTGATCCCGGTGAACGTAGGTCACGTGGTAGAACTCTTGGACGCTCTCGATGTAGCGCGTGTAGTGGACCGGCTTGTTCCACGAGATCGTGTCGTAGACCCGGTCGTTGTCCTTGATCTCCCGCGGCGCGATGATGTCGGGCCGCTCGTTCTCGGGACGATCGTCACCCCACCACATCCAGATCAGTCCGTGCTTCTCCTGGACCGAGTACGTGGGGATCTTGAGCGACCCGGGAATCTTGGCGTCGCGGCCCATCGCCGGCGTCAGGGTGCACTTCCCCTCGGAGTTGAACAGGAAGCCGTGGTAGGGGCACTCGATGGCGTTGCCCTTCATCCGGCCGTCACCGAGCCAGGCTCCCTTGTGCGGGCAGCGGGCGCCCTGCACGACGACCTTCCCGTCGATATCGCGCCAGAGCACGATCTCCTCACCGAGACGGCGTATGCCCTTCGGCTTCTTGTCCGTCACATCCGAGGATATGGCGATGGGGTACCACAGGTCGGGAATCACGCGTGGCCTCTCTTTCTTCGGCTTCGCCGCCGCCTGTGCGGCGGATTCTCCTGACGGGGGCATGCGCCACGCGGCCCGAGCCCCCGTCAGGAACTTTCAGTCTTCGACGACCTCGACGGTTCCGGCGTCGCCGTCGACCACGATCAGGTCCCCTGTGTTGATGACCTGAGTCGCGTGCTTGGTGTTGACCACGGACGGCACGTTGAACTCACGGGACACGATGGAGCTGTGCGAGAGCATGGAACCGATGTCCGTGACGACGCCTCCGGCAATGGCGAACAGAGGTGTCCAGGTCGCGTCGGTGTACCGGGTGACCAGGATCTCGCCCTCCTGGAACTCCCCTGCCTGCCAGACGAGGTCCTCGATGAGACGGGCGCGGCCCACGACACGACCGGGACTCGAGCCGAGACCGTCCAGCCGGGCGATGTCCGGCACCGGACGCACCGCGGTGGCAGGGTCGTGCCCGCCCACGAGCGTCAGCGGCGGTTCGGGCAGCCGCTTGTGGTACTCGTGCACGCGGCGTGCCTCATCGATCTTCGCCCGGTCGAAGGCCGTCGCCTCGTCCGTGTCACCGGCCAGGTAGGAGCGGATGTCCTCGAAGTCGAGGTACGCGACCTCGTCGAGGTCGCGCAGCACGCCCCGCTCCACGAGTCGCCGGCCCACCTCGTACACCACGTTGCGGACCAGCCAGATCGACGTGATCATCGACATGCGCGTCGTTTCCCGCGTCTCGCTGTAGGTCTTGTAGAGCGAGATGACCCCGTCGAGGATCTTGCGCTTCGGCAGCGGGAGCTGATCGAGCACATCCCGTGAGTCGTCGTTGTGGCCGCTGCTGCGCCGCAGAACCTCCTCGGCGGAGAAGCCGTCCGCCGAGAATCGGCGGATCATCTGGATGACGTAGGAGGGGTCGTCGATCCACCGGGGGTGGGTGATCTCCATCTCCTGGGGTCCCCGGGTCCCGTGGTCACGGAGGAAGGGCACCATGTGGGTCTCCCAGAAAGCCCGGCCCTCCTCGTCGTCGAGAAGCGCCGCGCGGACGCCGTCCAGGGGTTCCGAGTCGATGATCTTCATGACGCGCGGCTGGTCCTTGGCCGTCTGGGCCAGCGCCCAGATCTCCTTCGCGGAGTCCACGGTGCGCAGGTTCGACATGTCCGTCTTCACGCGGTTCTGCAGGTTGGTCCCCGCATCGCCCAGCCACTTCTTGCACAGCTCGGCCATCACGCTGTAGAAGCCGAACGCGTGGATGTAGTACGGCATGTAGCCGACGTGCATGTCGTGGAAGTGGTCCAGGCGCCGATTCAGCTCCGGGTGCAGCTCCTCCCGGGACATCCGTGTCAGGTCCAGGCCCCGGTCGCGGTCGTACTCGTACAGCCGCGCAGAGACCATCCGCTTCGAGCGGGCGACCATGTCGGTCGCTTCCTTCATGGTCATCTGGAGCCAGAACGCAGACGAAAGCGCGTCCGTGACACCTCCGGGGAATGCGCCGAACGGGTTCTCGTAGTCGGTGAGGTCGACCTCCTCGCTGACGAAGCGTCCGGTGAACCGCGACTGGTCGCGCGTGGGCAGGCACTGGGCCATCACGTAGGAGCTGTAGGAGATGTTCAGGTAGACGTGCCCCTGGAGATACCCCATGGGCAGGTCGGAGTCACCGGTCACCCGCGCCCCGAGGGCCTCGGTGCAGTCGAGGTGGACGTGCCGCTGGTAGTAGCGCGCGAGACTCAGCCCCAGCGGGGTCATCAGCCCCACGAAGATCTCCCCGATGTCCATCCGCGACCACAGGGTTCCCTGCTCGATCTTGTCGGACAGAGGCTTCACATAGGGGCTGACGGGGCCGACCGCCGGCGCGGCGGGACGCGTGGTGATGGGGCGGGTCTGGAACAGGAAGAGACTCCCGTCCCGGACACCCCACTCGATGTCCTGCTCGGCGTCGTAGTACTCCCTCACCCGCCTCGCGGTCTCCCCGAGTTCGCGCAGTTCCTCATGCGTCATGCACGGGGTGTTGCGGAAGGCGGAGTCGACCGAGGCGACACCTATCTCCCCCGGTGCCACCCGCGTGCACTTGGTGACCTTGTGCCGGACCTGCTCCTCCACGACCTCCAGCGATCGGTCGTCGACGACGAAGTAGTCGCTGGAGACGCGCCCGGACACGAGCCCCTCGCCCAGCCCCCGGCAGGCCTCCACGACCATGCGGTGAGGGCGGGCACTCACCGGGTCGACGGTGAAGAGGACCCCGCTGACGTCGGTGTGGACCATTTCCTGCACGACGACGGCGATGGCCTCGCACAGAGTGCTCCGGGACTCGTCCTCCCGGTAGACGGCCGCGCGGTCGGACCAGAGCGAGGCCCAACAGCGCTTCACGGCGTTCAACAGCTCGGCATCGCCTCCGACGTCGAGGACCGTGTCGTACTGGCCCGCGAACGACTGGGCTGCGGAGTCCTCCTTGCGAGCCGAGGAGCGGACGGCCACCCGAGGCCGCCCGAGGCGGGCGTACTCCGCGAGCACGGCGTCCGAGACCGCAGTGGGCATCTCCGCGTCGAGTACCCGCTGCCGCGCGGTGCGGGCGTCGGCGTCCCCGAGGGAGGCGGCCAGTCCCGTCTCCTCCAGGAAGAGTTCGAAGAACCTCGTAGTGAGGCAGAAGGCCGGTGGCACGGGAAGCCCGGCCGTCAGCATGTCGTGGAGACGGGCGGCCTTGCCGCCCAGCTCTGCTGGATCGGCTGTCCGGCCCTCGCCGAGCACGACGATGTGGTCGGAGTACAGGGCCTCGGGGGCCGGATCGGTGGCGTGATTCATGATGGGGTCTCCTGGCCGGTCAGCACAGCGCGAGCTGCGTATTGGTGCCCGTGCAGGCTCGGAACTGCTCGCCCGGGATGAGCTGGTTCGCCTCTACGTCGGCGAACCCGGCGTCCTCCATGTGCGCCACCAGCGCTGCCTCCTCGGGCAGCGGCCCTCCGAAGTCGGCATAGCGGAACCAGAGGTTCAACGCCTCCAGGCCGGCGTTACCGCCCTGGCAGGAAGTGGTGAGCAGGAGCTTGCCTCCCGGCGCGAGCAGGGAGCGAGCACGGCGAAGGGCGTCGACACGCTCGTCCTCGGGGAAGTAGTAGATGTTGTTGTGCATGGTCACCAGGTCGAACTGCGGCTCCAGGTCGAGCGTGCGCAGATCGCCCTGACGGACCTCCACGCGCCCGGAGAGGCCCCAGTCCTGCATGTTGACGGCTGCCTGGTCCGCCACCTCCGACTGCATGTCGACGGCGAGGGCGGAAAGCCGCGGGTTGAGCCCGGCGGCGTACCGCACGTACGTCCCGCTACCGCATCCGACCTCCAGGAGCCGCACAGGTGCGGACCGCTCCAGAGTGCGGGCGACGGCGCGCTCCACGAAGGGCTGCACCACGCGTGTGGACCGCGCGATCACGGCACCGTCCTGGTCCCCGAGCGAGAAGCGCAGACCCTCCTTCGACATCTTCGGGCCGTGCAGCAGAGCCGGCACGTGGAAGCGCACCACCTCCTCGAGTGCCGCAGCGATGGCGTCGTTGCGGGGCAGGGCCAGCGCCCTGGCGGTAACGCTCTTCAACCGGTAGCAGCCTTCGCGCATGCCGAAGTCGCCCAGGTGCACTCCCATGTCGAGCCAGGCCCGCAGGTGTTCCCTGTCACTCGGAAGGGTCTCCAGGCGTTCCGCGATCGTTTCCAGGTCGCAGGGGCGACGAGCGAGGAGGCCCAGGACGCCCGAGCCCGAGATGGACGCGAGGTAGGTGAGCCGGTAGGTGGGCTCGACGAGGCCCTTGGAAAGCGCCAGAAGCACTGGCGTGCTCGGATTGCCGACGATCCGCGCGATGCTGAGCAATTCACTCAGGGGTTCTTCGACACGCCTCGAGACGGTCTTGGCAAGACCCAGTATGTCCATGATCGCTCCTCTAGGGGGTGAGTGCCCGGCCGGCGGACGACGGGGCCGGAAATTGCCCGATCTCAACGCGCAGTTCCCGCAGCAGCCGCGCACGGGTGGAGCCGGCGTTCAGAAAGAAGTGATCTCCGGGAATGTGACGGCTCAGGAACGAGCACGACGTGTACGCACGCCATTCCTCGACCTGACGCGCCGTCGCGAGAGGGTCGTCCATCGCGGAGAACGCGGTCATCGGGCACTCCAGCGGAGGACGGGGGCTCCACACGTAGGTCTCGCAGGCTCGCAGGTCGGCCCGGAGGGCCGGCAGTCTGCGCCTGAAGTACGCGGCCGCGATCGACTCGTCCGCTCCGAGGCCGCCGAGGTCGGTCACGACCTTGCGCAGCTCCTCGTCCGGCAGCGTGTGGTCGGAACGGTCGCCGTAGAGGTGGGGAGCCCGGCTGCCGGATGCGAAGAAGTGCAGCGGCTGCTGCTCACCTCGGCGCCGCAGCTCGCATGCCACCTCGTAGGCCAGCAGCGCACCCATGCTGTGACCGAACAGCGCATACCGTTGGGGCAGGCCGCTGCGGGTGAGGGCCGCGACGAGTTCCTCCACCAGGGGATCCATGGCGCTGAGGGGACGTTCGCGCAGGCGCAGCCCGCGTCCCGGCAGCTGCACGGACACGACCCGGACGTCTTCGCCGAGGTGCTCCTGCCAGCCCCGGTAGACGGATGCGGTTCCTCCGGCGAAGGGGAAACAGATCAGCGTCAGGCCGGCTCCCGCGACGTCGCCGGGTGCTCCGTCGGGGAACCAGCGAGCGTCCGGGGCGAGAACGTCAGCGCGAGACAAGTTCGCGTCCTTCGGCGGAGTCCAGCCACTCCAGCGTGCGGCGCATGCCTTCCTCGAAGTCCACCGGGCTCTTGAGGCCGAAGTCGTCCTGCGCGCGCTCGATGCCGTAGGACTGGTCCCGGTTGAGAAGGTGGACCGAATGCCGCGTGAGAACGGGCCGGGAGTCGATCCGGAAGGCGCCGTACAGCTTCTCCGAGACGGTGGCTATCGCTGTGGCGACGCCGCTGGGCAGGCTCAGCCCGGGAGACTTCGCCCCGATGCCCGCGGCCAGCGCCTCGACGTAGTCCCGCCATGTGGTCTGCTCCGGGTCCCGCAGGTTGTACGCCTTGCCCGCGGTCTCCTCGGCGGTCGCGGCGGCGATCATCCCTTCCACCGCGTTGTCGACGTAGAGCAGGCCGGCGGGGGCTGCGCCCTTACGGACGTAGACCATCTGCTTCTGCAGCAGCAGGTTCGCTATCTCGATCACGAAGTCCTTGCTGCGCGGCCCGTACACGGAGACCGGGCGCACCACCGTCACCGGAACACCGGTGTGGTAAGCGGCGCTCCACACGGCACGCTCGCCCAGGATCTTGCTCCGGTTGTACGGGAGGCCGATGTCGTTGAGGGGTGAGGACTCGTCACCGGGCGCCTTGGGGTAGCCGTACACGTCCGTCGTGCTGACGTGCAGCACACGGCGCACGGTGCCCGCCTCTCCGGCGGCCTCCACGACGGTACGGGCACCTTCCACGTTCGCCTTGCGGAAGCCCTCCCACGGCCCCCAGTCGGCAGACATACCCGCACAGTTGTAGACGTGAGTCACTCCGGCCACGGCGCGCTTGACGGCTGCGGCGTCGTCGATGCTGCCGACGACCACCTCGGCCGCTGCGTCGCCGAAGGCGCTCCGGTCGCTCTCGGCGCGGACGAGCACCCGGACCCGGTGTCCGCGTTCGGCGAGTCGACGCGTGAGATGGCCTCCGATGAAGCCGCTGGCGCCGGTGACCAGGACGTCCGCATCGGGCACCCCCGTCGGCGACGCGTCCTCGGAGGAGGCGGGTTCGTTACTGCGATTGGACATTTTCATCACACCAGAAGGTCGAGGGCTTGTTCGAGTTCGGCTTCGCTGTGGTCGACGTTCACGAAGAACCGGAGCCGGCAGGCGTCACGCGCCACGGCCGGATAGCCGATCGGCATCACGTTGACGCCTTTCTCCAGCAGCGCGTTGGACAGGGCCAGGGTGTTCTCCCAGTCACCGGTGATCACGGGGACGACCGCGGAGGCCCGGGAGACCCCGATGTCCAGACCCCGCTCGCGCGCCCCGGTGCGGAAGGTCTCCGCGAGTTGCTGAAGCCGGGCCACCCGGTCCGGTTCGTCGCGGATCACCCGCAGGGCTTCCAGCGCAGCCGCGGCGTTGGCCGGCGAGATGCCGGTGCTGAAGATGTGCAGGGGTGCGGTGTACTTCAGGTACTCGATGAGGGGCTGCCGGGCGGCGATGTAGCCGCCGAGACTGCCGACGCCCTTGCTGAGGGTCCCCATCCAGAGGTCGACGTCCTGCGGGGGGACGCCGAAGTGCTCGCCGACACCGCGGCCGGTGCGGCCCAGCACGCCGATCGAGTGGGCCTCGTCGATCATCAGCATGGCCTGGTGACGCTGCTTCACCTCGATGAACCGCGGGAGGTCGGGGATGTCCCCGTCCTGGCTGTAGGCCCCTTCCACGACGACCAGGGCACGACGGTGCCGATGGCGCGCGGTGGTGAGGATGCGGTCCAGTGCCTCCCAGTCGTTGTGCGGGAAGGGGCGCCGGCGTGCGCCCGAGAGCAGGCAGCCGCGAACGGTGCTGTCGTGGATCCACTCGTCATGGACGATCAGGTCCTCGGGCCCGAAGAGGTGGCCGACCGTTGCGACGTTCGTCGCGTGGCCCCCCGCGAAGACGATGGCGGCGTCGGTGCCGAGGAACGACGCGATCTCGGCGTCCAGTTCGTGGTGCAGCGGCGTCTCGCCGAAGAGCAGCGGGGTGGCCGAACTCGAGGTGCCGTACGTATCGATCGCGTCCTTCGCCGCGCGCATGACCCGTGGGTGGTTGGAGAGCGCGAGGTAGTTGAAGGAGGAGAAGTTGACGACCTTGCGGCCGTCGACCGTGGCCATCGCGGAGTTGAAGCCTTCGTGGGTCCGGCCGTAGGGATTGATGCCCTGCACCCCGATCGTCCGGAGGCGTTCCTGCAGCTCCGCGTACTCGGGCCACTCCTCGAACGTGTACTCCGGCTTCACCGTCGGCGCTGCGGGCTCGACGACGGGAGCGGCCTCCCCGGGAGCGGGGCCGGGCGGCACGGTGGTAGGCAGCCCCGAAGCCACGGGCGTGGCGTAGCCGTTGGCGTACGGGGACGGCACGGGACCGGCCGTACCGAGCCGGTCCAGCACCTCCTGGACCGTGGGATCGTCGGAGAGGCCGTGACGGAGCTGTTCGGCCTCGTACGGGAAGCGCGCCGCGATGCGCCGCTGCAGGTCGGTCCGCATCAGGGAATCCAGTCCGAGGTCCATGCCCAGCCTGGCGTGCGACGCGATCTGGTCGGCGGGGAATCCGCATACCTGGGCGAGCGTCTCCAGCACGGCCTTGCCGACGTCCGGGGAACCGGCCGTTCCACCCGCCGTCGGATCCACGCCCACAGCGGGTGGGTACATGCCCGGCGCGTGCATGCCCGGCACGTGCATGCCCGGCGCGGGATACGGCGGGAACGGCAGATAGCCGGCCGGCGCCATCGGGTAGGGGACCATGCCCGGGACGGCATGCGGTGGACCGGCCACGGGGTACCCGGGGAACGGCGCATAGCCGGGGGGCACCGCACCGTAGGGCCAGACGGCGTAGGGCATCATGCCCGGAACGGCTGCATGCTGCGGGACCTGGGCTCCGGTGGGACTGCCTCCTGCCGCCGCGGCGGTTCCCGGAGTCGTCGAAGCCGCCTCCGGTGCCCGGGAGGACGGCTGTCCTGCGTCCCGCGACGCCTCCTGCCCCGCAGAGTCGAACCAGTACCGCTCACGTTCGAACACCGCGTGCGGGAGCGATACCCGCGGGGGCGGGTCGGGCAGGTCGAGTGCGTGCCAGTCGACCTCGCCGCCGGCACAGTGCAGACGTGCGAGGGACTGGAGGAACGTCTCCCACTCGCTCTTCCCCCTGCGCAGGGAGGGCAGCCAGAGCAGATCGGTGCTCTCCCCCGCGCCGGGGGCATGCCCGGAAGCGACCATCGCCCGGCCCAGGTTGAGCAGCGTGGGGTGGGGCCCGATCTCGGCGAACGCGTCACATCCGGTACGCCGCACAGCGGCGAATGCGTCCGCGAACCGGACGGTGCCGAGCATGTGCTCGACCCAGTGATCCGGCCCCACTCGCCCGGCTTCCCGCCCGGTGGCGTCAGAGATCCACGGGATGTCGGGGGTGCGGAACTCGATGTCCCCGGCCGCCGTCCGCAGACGCTCCGCAGCTCCGGCCATCAGCCCTGAGTGGAAGGCGTGCGAAACAGTGAGCGGGCGCACCCGGACGCCGCGGGCCTCGAGCCGTTCCTGGATCTCCCGGATCTCCGCATCCTCACCCGAGAGGACCAGGTGGTCCGGGGTGTTGATCGCGGCCACGGTGACCGAGGCGAAGTCCCCGGCGACAGCTCGGACCTCCGCTGCGTCGCCGTGGCACGCGATCATCGCCCCCGCGCCCGGCTGTTCCGCCATGGCCCGTCCCCGGACCGCTGCCAGTCGCAGGGCGTCTTCGAAATCCAGGGCGCCGGAGACGCAGGCCGCGCTCAACGCGCCGACGCTGTGCCCCAGAACGGCGGCCGGACGCACCCCGAGCGACATCCAGAGTTCGGCCAGGGCGACCTCGATGGCGACCAGCGCGGGCTGGCAGAGGTCCGTGGCCTGCAGCCTTTCCGCACCGTCCTCGTCGAAGAGCACCGACGTCAGTGACGTCCCCAGCAGCGGGCTCAGCACTTCGTCGGCACGGTCCAGCATGCGCGCGAAGACCGGGTGCGCCGCGTAGAGCTCCGCCCCCATGCCGGCGTACTGGGTGCCCTGGCCGCTGAACAGGAACGCGATCCGGCGCCCGGAAACGCCGGTGACGTGCCCGCGTGCGACGGCGGTTGACGGTTCCTCCCGGGTCAGGCGCTCCAGTGCGTCGTCGAACTCCGCGAGTGTGGCTGCGGTGAGGGCGGCGCGGTGGGGCAGGTGGTTGCGGGTCGTGTTCGCCGAGTAGCACAGGCTGTGCGCGCTCAGGTCCGGATGCGCAGCCAGGTGGGAGCGATAGCGTCGGGCCAGTGTGAGGAGCGCGGTCGGGGTGTGCGCCGAGAGGCACAGCGTGTGCGCGGCACGCGAAGGCATCATGGGTGTTCTCGCTTCTGCCGCCTCGGGGACGGCCTCGATGACGACGTGCGCGTTGGAACCGCCGAACCCGAATGAACTGACGCCGGCGCGGGCGGTACCGGAACCCGGGAGGGCTCGGCGACTCGTGGGAACGTCCAGCCCCGAGCCCTCCCAGGCAAGCCGGGGATTCGGGCGCGTCAGGTGCAGCAACGGGGGGACCTCGCGGTGCTGCACCACCAGGACCGCCTTGATCAGGCCGGCGATGCCGGCAGCGGCCTCGAGATGGCCGATGTTGGTCTTGGCCGAGCCGACGAGGCAGGGCGCGTCGTCGGGACGACCACCGCCGTAGACGTCGGAGAGCGCCTCCCACTCGATGGGGTCGCCGAGCGGAGTGCCGGTACCGTGCGCCTCGACGTAGTCGATCTGCGCGGCTTCGATCCCGGCGCGGTGCAGCGCACGGGTCATCACTGTCCGCTGAGACGAACTCTTGGGCGCAGTAAGGCCGTTGCTCCGCCCGCCGTGCCCGAGCGCCGACCCCCTGATCGTCGCGTAGACGCGGTCGCCGTCCCGGAGTGCGGCCGACAGCGGCTTGAGACAGACCATGCCCGCTCCCTCTCCGCGCACGTAGCCGTCCGCCGCTTCGTCGAAGGTGCGGCAACGTCCCCCCGGGCCGAGCATCCGACCGTCCGAGAACGCCACTGACAGGCCGGGCGTGATCAGGAGGTTCACCCCGCCGGCGATCGCGACGCCGCATTCGCCGGCCCGGATGCTCTGGCAGGCCATGTGGACCGCGACCAGTGACGACGAGCAGGCCGTGTCCACGGCCATGCTGGGGCCGTGCAGGTCGAAGAAGTAGGAGAGCCGGTTGGCGGCGATCGACTGCGCGTTACCCGTCACCGAGTACACGTCGACGTTGTCGATGTCCGGCAGCTGCAGCTGCGCATAGTCCCCGCTGCTGATGCCTATGAAGGCGCCCGTGTCGGTGCCCGCGAGGCGTGCGGGCGCGATGCCGGCGTCCTCGAAGCACGTCCAAGCCGTCTCCATCAGCAGCCGCTGCTGCGGATCCATCCGCGAGGCCTCCCTCGCGGAGAGACCGAAGAAGCGGGCGTCCCACTCGTCGACGTGGTCGAGGAAGCCGCCGTGCGGCGGTGCCTTCACCGCGCCCGAGTCCCAGCGGTCGAGGGGAACCTCACCCACGGCGTCCCGTCCGTCGCGGAGGAGCTTCCAGTACGCGGCGACGTCCGGGGCTCCCGGGAGACGGCAGCCCATGCCCACCACGGCGATCGGCTCGTCCCCGCCCGGGGGAGGTGCCGTACCGCGCTCCCGGACGGTGGCGGACGCCGGCCCGGGCTCGCTACCGAGGTGTGCTGCCAGGGCCTGGACCGAGGGGTGCTCGAAGACGATGTTCGCCGGCAGCTCGGTTCCGAGCCAGGCGGCGAGCTCCTGTGCGAGCGCGACGGCCTGCTTCGAGTCGAGTCCCAGCGATGCGAGGGGCAGTGCCGGGTCCACGGCGTCCGCCGGGAGTCCGAGCCGTGCGGCGATGCTCCGCCGGAGCCAGGCCACGATCCCTGAACTCGCGCTGCCGGGGCCCGTCGCCGCGGAGGCCCTCTCCGGCACCGGCCGGGGGCTGGGCATCGGCGCGGATTCCCCCTGCCCGGCGCCGGATTCCTCATCGAGGCAGAGCTGGACGAGAGCGCCGACGTCCTGACGGACGAGCAGGTCGCCTACGGGTACGCGGACGCCCAACCGCAGTTCCAGCGACCGCACCACTGCCAGGAGGCGGGGATAGTCGAGGCCGAGGTCGGTGAAGCGGCGCCCGTCCAGGTCGTCCCCGCCGGTGCGGCAGGTGTCCTCGAGTGCCTGTGCCACCGCTTCCGTCACCCGTGCCCTGCGTTCAGCGTCGGACAGGCCGGCGAGTGCACCGGACGGCAGGACGGCCTCACCGGAACCGTGGGAGACGCTCGCGGCCACCACGTCGTCGGAGAACCGGAGGAAGTCCGCGCGCGCCGCCCGGCGCTGGATCTTGCCGCTGGTCGTCTTCGGGACCGTCGAGTGCTTGACGAGGGCGATGGTGTGCGGGGCCACCTGGTGTTCCTCGGCGATAGCGGTACGCAGCGCCGCCAGGACGGCTCCGTGGTCGAGAGCACGACGGCCGCTGACCTCGTAGAGAAGGCCGAGTTGTTCGCCGTCCGCCGTGGGGATGCCGAAGGCGACGCCGTTTCCCTGCCTGACCGCGTCGGTGGCCCGCTCTGCCGTGGCCTCGATGTCGTGCGGGTAGAAGTTCCGACCCTGCACGATGACGACGTCCTTGATGCGGCCGGTGACGTAGAGCTGGCCGTCACGCTCGAAGCCGAGGTCTCCGGTGCGCAGCCACGGGCCGCCGGCTTCGCCCTCGATGCGGGCGGCGAACGCTTCCTGCGTCGCTTCCGGCCGACCCCAGTAGCCCTCGGCCACGTTCGGCCCGGCCACCCAGATCTCCCCGACCCGGCCCTCGGCCCGGCTCAGCGTCTCGGGGTCGACGACGGCGATCTCCACATCGTCCACCGCTGGGCCGCAGCCGACGACGCGGGTGATCCGCTCCGTGCCGGCGCCGGCCAGGAGCGGCTCGCTCCGCTCCAGAGCCGCGGCGTCGAAGTCACACACGACGGGACGCTCCTCGGGCCGGCTTCCGGTCACCATGAGCGTCGCTTCCGCCATGCCGTAGCACGGCAGCAGCGCCTCCGGGGCGAAGCCCGCGGGCCCGAAGTACTCCGCGAAACGCTCCAGGGTTTCGGCACGTACGGGCTCGGCGCCGTTGAGGGCCAGGCGCCAGCGGCTCAGGTCGAGACCGTCCCGCTGCTCTGGGGTGACCCGCGCCACACACTGCTCGAAGCCGAAGTTGGGTGCGACGCTGGTCGAGGCACCCGTCTCGGACAGCGTCCGGAGCCACAGCAGCGGTGAGCGCACGAAGGTCGTCGGCGCCATGAGGTGCGAGGGGAAGCCACCGTAGAGGGGCGTCAGGATGCCGCCGATGAGACCCATGTCGTGGTAGGGCGGTAGCCAGGAGACCATCGCGGAGTCCGCACCGTGCCCGAGTCGCAGGTGGCTGGACCGGAGGTTCCGGATGAGGTTCGCGTGCGTGACCATCACGCCCTTGGGCGTCGATGTGGACCCCGAGGTGTACTGCAGGAAGGCGAGCGAGCTTCCCCGGACTCCCGGGACACGCCAGTCCGCGGGGTCGGCGGCGGCCGTCTCCTCGCTGGTGATCCACCCCAGCTCGTCGATACCCCGCGTGGCCTGCTTGCCGCCCTCTTTCCGGACGGCGTCCCCGACCGAGCGGGTGGTGAGCGCGTGGGTGGCGCCCGAGTCGCGCACCATGGCGTCCAGGCGGGGCATCGTCTGGCCGAAGCGTGCGTTGCCCGGCGGATACGCCGGGACCGCGACGGCGCCGGCGTAGAGGCAGCCGAAGAAGGCCGCGATGTATTCGAGTCCCGGCGGGTGCAGCAGCAGGACCGGCTTACCCCGCAGTTCGTGGTGCTGCAGGCGGACAGCGACCTGCCGGGCACGCCGCTCGAGGTCCGCGTAGTTCCAGGATTCGCTCGTGCCGTCGGTGTCTACGAGGAAGCGGTAGGCGAGTGCTTCCGGCGTCCGGTCGGACCGGTGCCGCAACAGCGAGACGACCGTTTTCGGCTCTCTCCCCTGCCAGGGCGTCTCGTTCACTCGTGGACTCACGTTCGTCTCCATCGCTTAAGGGGCAACGGCGATCAGTGCGGGACTCGACCGGGCGGCCGACAGACGGCGGTAGTCGGCCTTGCCGTTGGGGTTGAGCGGCAGCCGGTCCAGGCACTTCACGGCGTGCGGAACCATGTAGACAGGCAGGTGCCGCGCGCAGTGTCGCTTGATCTCCAGCAGGCCGGGCTTGCGCGCGCCCTCGTGCACGGAGAAGTAGAGGGTGAGTCGGGCACGCTCACCCTCCCCGGTGACGATCACGGCGGTCTCGGCGAGAGCCGGGTGACGCAGGGCGGCGGCTTCGATCTCGCCGAGCTCGACCCGGTAGCCGGACAGCTTCACCATGCGGTCCTTGCGCCCCCGGTAGACGAGCAGGCCGTCCTGCTCGTAGCTGACGAGGTCTCCGGTGGGGTGACTGCCCCGGCGGTGGTGGGCTGCGGCCGGGTCGGTCTGCAGACGCCAGTAGCCCGGTGTCACGCAGTCTCCGTGCACCACGAGTTCACCGATCGTGTCGGCCCCGGTCACGGTCCGGCCGCGATCGTCGACGACCTCCAGCCGGGCGCCGTCGATCGCCCGGCCGACGGGCACCGGTGTGTCCCGCTCCAGATCCCCCGGGCGAATCCGGTGATACGTGCAGACGTTGGTCTCGGTGGGGCCGTAGAAGTTGTACAGCACGGTGTCCCCGGGGAGCTGCTCGGTCAGTGCACGCAGCTGCGGGATCGGGAACACCTCGCCCGCGAAGAGCACATACCGCAGGCTTCCCGCGGCCTCCGGGGTGAGGGCACCGGAGGCCGTCAGCAGATTCAGCACGGACGGCACGGAATACCACACCGTGACGGAGTGCTCGCGCATGCCTTCGGCGAGCGCGGACACGTCCCGCGCCTGGGCGTCGCCCACGATCCAGACGGCGGCACCGGCCGTCAGCGCGACGAACAGGTCGAACGTACTCAGGTCGAAGTTGAACGAGGCGTGGTTGGCAAAGACGTCGACCGGCCCGACGTCCAGCTCCTCCCGGGCCCAGCGCACGAAGTTCACCAGGTTGCGGTGCGAGATGGTGACGCCCTTGGGCGTGCCGGTCGACCCCGAGGTGTAGAGAATCGCGGCGAGGTCCGTGTCCTTGAGCCTGGGCAGGATGGTGACCCGGCCGCGGGCGTAGCCGGTGAAGGCGTCCCAGGAGCGCACGGGGATGCCGGCGACGGTGCCGGCCTCCTGCCCCCCGGAGACCACGATCATCTTGAGCGAGCCGGGGAGCGCCTCCTCCCCCAGCGCACGCAGGTGGTCCGCGTCGGTGAACAGGACGGCAGGCTCGGCGTCCGCCAGGACGGCCCGGACCCGGGCCGCGGGCTGCCTGCCGTCCAGCGGCACGTACGCACACCCCGCCTGCATCGCGGCAAAGATCGCTTCCGCGTAGCGCGGCTGCTTGTCCATCCAGATCACAGCGCGATCGCCGACCTGCACCTCCAGGTCGAGCAGGCGGCAGGAGGCGGCGTCGACGCGCTCGGTGAACTCCCCGTAGGTGAGGGCTCCGGTACCGACGAAGGCGGGCCGACGGGCCTGCTCGGCCGGGAAGTGGCGGGGCAGTCGCATCACGGTGGACCGTGCGGTGTCCAGCGGGCCCGCGGCTGCGTTCCCGGTCATCGGGCAGTCTCCAGCACTCCGGTCTCGCGCGCGGCGTCCACAAAGATCTGTCCCGCTTCCGCGAGGTCCTCCGGGGTGTGCTCGCACGTCACGCTCACCCGCAGACGGGCGTCGCCGAGCGGCACACCGGGGTACACCACGGTCTGGCAGAAGAGACCGCGGGCACGGACCGCCCTGCCCATCTCCATCGCCTTGCGTTCGTCCCCGATGACGATGGGGAGAATCGCGCTCTGCGAGTTCTCCAGGTCGAAGCCAGCTTCCAGCAGACTTCCACGGAGGGTTTCGATGTTGGTCCACAGCTGCTTCAGACGCTCTGGCTCGGCCTCGATCACGTCGATCGAGGCGATGAGCCCGGCAGCGACACCTGCGGGGATGTTGGCGGCGAACACATAGGAGTGGGAGTAGTAGCGGAGGTACTCCACCACGTCTTCTTCACCCACCACGAATCCGCCCATCCCGGCGAGGGCCTTGCTCATGGTGCCGAGTTCGAGGTCCACGGCTCCCTTGAGCCCGAAGTGCTCGGCGGTGCCCGACCCGCGAGCCCCGAGAACACCCGTCGCGTGCGCGTCGTCGATCATCACGCGGGCGCCGTACTCCCCGGCGAGCCGAACGATCTCGGGAAGGTCGCAGACGTCCCCGTGCATGCTGAACACGCCGTCGGCGACGATCAGTGTGCCGCCCCGGGAATTCTCCGCGCTGCGCTGGAGGATCCGCTCGAGATCGGCCATGTCGTTGTGCCGGTAGATCCGCTGGGAACCACCGGAGAGCCGGGCACCGTCGACGATGCTCATATGGTTGAGCTTGTCGGTGACGAGCGTGTCGCAGCCCTTCACCAGAGCCGAGATGGCACCCAGGTTCGCAGCGTAGCCACCCGGATACACGATGCAGGCGGGCCGCTGCTTGTAGGCGGCGAGGCGGCGTTCGAGCTCCTTGTGGAGCATGTTCGTGCCGCCGATGAAGCGCGAGCCCGTGTGAGTCGCTCCGAAGGTGCGAGTGGCGTCGCACACCGCGTCGATCACCGCGGGATGGTTCGCCAGACCGAGGTAGTTGTTGGAGGCGAACATGAGGAATTCACGCTTGCGCCCCTCCAGCTCATCGAAGATGACGGCCCGGTTCCCGCAGCGGGAGTGCAGGGGCATCCCGTACCAGTAGAGCTGCTCCTCCTCCCGACGGCGCAGGTAGCCGACGAAACTACGGGTCTTCGCGAAGATGTCCGGGTCGCGCTGCTCGACGAAGTTCTTCATCGAACGCCCGTCCCACTCGCCGGGGCCGGCGGGCGCCGCTTCCGCGGGTCCGGGCGGTGCCGGTTTGCTCGCGTTCCCTCCGGCCCGGGCCTCGAGCTGGGCGGTCAGCGAACGCAACGTGGTGGCGTCGAAGCCCGCAGCGTCGCTCTCCTGCATACCGCAGCGCTGTGAGGCCTCCGTGACGATCGATGCGAGAATCACCGAGTCGATGCCGAGTTCACTCTCGAACTCCGCGTCCGGGTCGAGTTCGTGCCGCTGGTAGCCCGTCTTGGCCACCGCCGCCTCGATGACGGCCGCCATGACATCACCGGACTCCCCGGCACCTCCGGCGGACCCTCCCTTCGCGGGCGTCCCGGATGGCGGTCCGGCCGCTACGGGGACGTCGGCCGTACCCAGGGCGCGGCTCACCACGCCGACGAGTTCCCGGATCGTGACCGCCCCCGCGGGCAGTTCGGTCAGGCCGAACTGCTCGGCCAGGTCGGCGTGTATCGACTCCAGCACCACGGAATCGACACCGAGGTCGCTCTCGAACTCGCTGTCCGGCTGGAGATACGCCTCGTCGTAGAGCGTGCGCGTCGCGATCACCTCCACGACCCGGCTGTGGATGTTCGCAGAATCGGGCCGCTCCCCCACCAGCTCCGTCATGCGGCGTTCCCTCCCTCGGTGCGCTGGTGCCTTTCGACGAGTGCGGAGATGGTCTCGACCGAGCGGAAGTTCTTGAGCGAGACCTCCTTCAGCGGAATCGTGATCCGGAACTCGTTCTGCAGGTGGTGAACCAGGTCGAAGATTCCCGCCGAATCGATGACGTTGAGTTCAGTGAGAGGGGTCTCGGGCTCCAGACCCTCCGCATCGCCATCCATCCAGACATCGACGATGTAGTCGGTGATCAGTTTCCGGGGATTCATGGTCTTCCTAAGTTCGATTGCGATGGCTGGGATGTCCGGTCGAGGGCGCCGCCCGGGGCATTCTCAGGCTGCTTCCACGGCAGGCCAGGTGAGAGCCGTCGCACCCCAGGTGAGGCCGCCGCCGAAGGCGGTGAGCAGAATGCGGTCTCCCGGCTTCAACACACCCTCGGCGTGCGCGTGATCGAGCGCGAGCGGGATCGACGCCGCAGCGGTGTTGCCCACCTCCGCGATATTGGAGTAGCTCCGCTCGCCCGGAATCCCGAGCTCGTCGGCCAGACGCCGGGTGATGCGGTGATTGGCCTGGTGGCTGACGAGGTGATCGACGTCGCCGGCACCCCAGCCGACGCTGTCGAGCACCTGCTGGGAACACTGGGCCATGCGCTGCACGGCGAGCCAGAAGACCTTCTTGCCCTGCATGGTGAAGAAGTGGTTCTCGACGTTCCGGGGAGTCCCCGAGCCGGCACGGGGGAGACCATCGGTCGGCACGGTGATGAGTTCCATGCCCTCGCCGTCGCTGCCCAGCGCGAACGGTCCGAGGGCGCCCGACTCGTCCGGGCTCCCGGCGCGCAGTACCGCCGCGCCGGCACCATCGCCGAAGATGACGGACGTCGAACGGTCCTGAGGGTCCAGGATGCGGGAGAATACGTCCGCCCCGATCACCAGCACCCGGTCGGAAGCACCACTGGCGATCAGCCCGGACGCCGTGGCGAGCCCGTAGAGGAATCCCGTGCAGACCGCACCCACGTCGAAGGCCGCGACGTGCCCCAGACCCAGTTTCCCGGCCACGGTGGGTGCGGTCGCCGGGCACAACCGGTCAGGGGTCGTGGTGGCCAGCACGACGGTGTCGACACCCTGCCCGCCGGCGGACTTCAGAGCCCTGCCGCCTGCCGTAGCAGCGAGATCGGAGGTGTCCAGGTCGTCGGTGGCCACGTAACGCTGCCCGACCCCGGTCCGCGCGCGGATCCACTCGTCGCTGGTGTCCAGCCTCGCCGCCAGGTCGTGGTTGCTGACGACCCGAGGCGGAAGGCAGCTCCCGATCCCTGCCAGCACGGCTGCCCGCGTCATGGCCTGCCGCCCTGCGAACGACGACCGCACCGGACACCGCAACGAGGCGTGTGACTACTCCGCCGACCCCTCACGCGCACGCTCCTCACAGGCTTCGACAGCCGAACGGCTGGCACCGTCGATACTGCCCTCCGGTGTTGACCGCCCACTGACGGATGGCTGACTCCGGGCGCATCAGGGTGCCGTCAGCGAAACGTCAGTGTGTGGCATGAGAATCACCGGAAGGAAAACTCCCCGTCCACCGGACGCGGAGACGAACGCCGGATCGGCGAACCGACCGCGATCAGCCGGAAATCTCACGGAAAGGCGTCACCTCGATCATGAGCGTTACGTACGACCGCATCGTCCATCTGCTCGTGGAGAATTTCGCGGTGAGTCCCTCGGACATTTCCCCCGAGGCGACCTTCGAAGAACTCAACATGGACTCGCTCTTCCTCATCGAGTTGCTCCTGGTCTTCCAGTCCGAGTTCGACGTCAAGGTCAGTGACGACTCGGTGAAGCCGACCGACACCATCGCGCGGGCAGCAGAGCTGATCGCGAATGAGATCGAGGTAACGCCGTCGTGACTCGTGGCCCTGACATCGCCGTCACCGGAATCGGCCTCGTCACTTCAGCGGGTATCGGCACAGAAGTCAGCTGGGACGGAGTGTGCAAGGGGCGTTCGACTGCGGCGAAGGACCCCCAACTCGCCGACCTGGCCGTCGACATCTCGTGCACGGTTCCGGACCTGGACCCGGGCAATCGCGTCGGGCGCCGCAGCCTCCTGATGCACGACCGGTTCATCCAGCTGGCGATCGTCGCCGCCCGCGAAGCCGTGGCCGACTGCGGTCTGGACCCCGAGTCCTGGGACGGTGCGCGGGTCGGCGTCGTCATGGGGTGCGGGCTCGGCGGCCTCACCACGATGGAGGCACAGCACCGTCGTCTGCTGACGAAGGGCCCGGACTCCGTGTCGGCCCTGCTGCTGCCCATGCTGATACCGAACATGGTGGCGGGGCACCTGGCCATCGACCTCCACGCGACGGGTCCGAACTTCGTCACTGCGAGCGCCTGCGCATCCGGGGCGACCGCCATCGGCACAGCCGCCGGCCTGCTGCGGGACGGTACCTGCGACGTCGTCGTCACCGGTGGCACCGAGGCGAACGTCACGCCCCTGATGGTCACGGGCTTCTCCCAGATGGGGGCACTCTCGCGGCGGACCGACGATCCGCCCGCGGCCTCCCGGCCGTTCGACGCCGACCGTGACGGCTTCGTCATCGGCGAGGGCAGCGGCGTTCTGGTGCTCGAACGGGCGGACGACGCGAAGGCGCGTGGCGCCAGGAGCCGGGCACGGCTCGGCGGCTACGGAGCTTCCGCGGACGCCCACCACATCACGGCTCCCGACCCGGAGGGCACCGCCGTGCACCAGGCCGTGCAACAGGCGGTGTCGGAAGCAGGAGTTCTCCCCCAGGAGATCGACCACGTCAACGCGCACGGCACCTCCACGCCGCTCAACGACGCTGTGGAGGCGCGGACGCTTCGCAAGCTGCTCGGCGACGGACCGGCCGTCACGTCCGCCAAGGGCACGATCGGTCACACCCTCGGCGCGGCGGGCGCGATCGAGGCCGCACTCACGGTGCTCGCCATCGACCACTCGGTGATTCCGCCCACGGCCAACCTGGAGAACCAGGACCCAGCGGTCGACCTGGACGTGGTGACGGGCACCGCACGCAGGCAGAAGGTCGAGGTGGCGATGAGTAATTCGTTCGGGTTCGGCGGCCAGAACGCCGTACTGATCTTCACCGCCGCCTGACGCGGCTTCGCCGGCCGCTACGGCGGCGCCGC
>KI547045.1:157013-170986 GCA_000497405.1 Streptomycetaceae bacterium MP113-05
CCCCCGCCTGGCTGCCGCCATCGACGCCGTAGCGGCCCGACGCACACGGAACCCGGAAGCAGGTGACCGCTCTCCCATGACGTTCGTCGTTCCCGACCGCGAACTGGAGTCCCTCGAAACGCAGGTGAAGGAAGCGCTGAGAAGCGCTGACGACAAGGCGTTGACCGTTCTCGGCTACGGCGAGGTGACCCTCGTGCTGAAGCTGGAGACGTCGCGCGGCGACTTCGCCTGCAAACGTCTTCCGATCTTCCCGACCCAGGAGCGATTCGAGCGCTACGCACAGTCGTTCTACGAATACATCGCCCGGTTGGAGGTCGGCGGCGTCCGCGTGGCTCCCACCCAGCTCTGGAGTACGTCGCATCCGTCCGGCGGAATCGCGGCCTACTGCGTCCAGGAGACACTCCCTTCCGAACGGCTCTGCTCCAGGCTGCTGCACACCGAGGGTGACGGGTGGGCCGAGGACTTCTTCGGCCGTTTCCTCGACTGCGTGGACGGTGCGGTGAGCTCCTCCCTCGGCCTCGACGCCCAGGCCTCGAACTGGGTGGATCTCGACGGTGAGCTGGTGTACCTCGACATCACCACGCCCTTGATGCGAGATGACCGCGGACGTGAAGAGCTCGACGTACGGCTGTTCTTCACCTCACTGCCCTGGCTACTGCGGGACGCCGTGCGGGTGTCGATGACGAAATCGATCTTCGACAAGTTCTACTCCACCCGCGGTGTGGTGCTCGACTTCCTCGGCAATCTCCACAAGGAGCGTCTGGAGAAGCTGGTGCCGGCGTATCTCAGCCGCGTCAACCCCCGCCTGGACGTGCCACTCACCGAGGACGAAGTGGCCGACTACTACCGGGAGGACGCGCGTATGTGGGAGATGATCCAGCGGCTCCGCAAAGCCGACCGTTTCTGGCATCGCCGCATCCGGCGCCGGTCGTACCCCTTTCTGCTGCCGCCCGATGTCGACCGATGAGTCCCCGTCCGTACGGGTCGGGGAAGCGGGCGGACGGGGAGTCTTGCTGGCCCCCGGGCGTCCCCTGACCGTCTGGCATCCCGTCCCGGAGCTCTCGCTCGCTGCGGTGTCCATCGCCTGGCTCCGGACGGTCGGCTCGCGGGAACGTGCACGGTTGGAGGCCCGACAGCTGTCTGCGGCGGAGATCGACCATACCCGCGCGCTGCGGTTCCGCAGACGGCGCGACGAGTGGCTCGCGGGCAGACTGGCCGTCAAACACTGTGTCGGCGCTCACCAGCGCCGTCGCGGGTCCTCGGCCACCCCGCCGGATCGAGTTCACATCGGCACGGTGTCCGGTGGTGTGCGAGCGGGGAAGCCGGTGGTTGACGCTCCGGTCGAGGTGAACCTCTCCCATTCGGGCGATTTCGCCGTCGCCGCCTGCGGCTCACACGCCGTCGGTATCGATCTGGAGCACCGGCGGGACATGCCTCCTTCCCTGTCCCGAGTCCTCATGGAGGACATGGAGAGAGACGAAGAGCGCTCACCCGGCCGGGAGCGCCTGCTCACCATGCCGCCGTCGCTGCGGTGGGCGTGCAAGGAAGCGGTGCTCAAGCACTACGGCTTCGGCCTCCGGGTGGACGTGCGGGACGTCCGGCTCGTCACCTGGGAGCCGGACGGACGATTCACCTGGAGTGCGGGGCCCGGGCTCCTACGTCTGGCGCCTGCGGCGGACGCCAGACCACCGACGAGCTGGGCTGACACGGTCGACGGATACGCGATGGCGCTGGTGTGGCAGGCACCGGGCAGGGAGTGGGGAACACAGTGAGGACTGACACCGAGGAAGCCGGGGTTCGCGGGGACTTCGCCGTCGCGCTCGAGGAGGCGGAGGCCGTCGCCGCGCTCAGCCCCTCGTCGCACAACTGCCAGCCGTGGGGCCTCGCCCGGCTCGTCGGCGATGCGCGCGCGAAGGCGGAGGCCTACCTGGATATGCCCCCCGCGGGCGCCGGGCTGCAGGAGGACGACTTCGAATACCTCGTTCTGGCCCTCGACCGGAGCCGGGAACTGAGCGCGCTGCGCGCACATACCCTCGAGATGTACCTGAGCTGCGGCTCCTACGGGCGCATGCTGCTGCGCGCCCTCGCCACGCTCGGCTGGGCCGAAGCGGCAAGCCGTACCGCTGTCGCCGGAGAGCCGCCGTCGCTGGGATCGGACTGGCCGGCGGACTGGACTCCGCTGTGCGTGACAGCGGTGCGACGTACCGAAGCGCACGCTGAGGAGCTGCCGTTGCTGCGTGATCTGGCAACCCGCAGGCGCACCAACCGCGGCCCCTACCGGGAGGACGCGCTGCAGGAGTCGGTGCTCGACGGTCTCGTACACCACACCGTCGAGAACGGCGTGACGGTACGGCACCTGACGACATCGGGGGAACTCCGTCGCTTCGCCGCATTCGTGGCCCGGCACGCGGGGCGCGACTTCCGGAACGGACCGGCCTGGCGGGAGACCCACTCCTACCTGCGGTTCAACGACGCCCAGGTCGAGGCATCCGGGGACGGTTTCACCCTCGCTCACCTCTTCGGGCCGATGTCCGGCATGCGACGACTGGCCTTCCGGATCATGCTGTCACCCGCTGTCATGCGGACACTGTGCATGGTCGGCTTCCACCGGGTCCTCGCCCTCGGCCTCGCCGGCACGGTGCGCCACAGTCCTGCGCTGGTGGCGATGTCCTTCGACAAGGAAACACCGGACCTGTCGGACGCGCTACGGGGCGGGGCACGGATGGCCGACTACTGGCTTGCCGCGACGGAGGCCGGCCTGGGGCTGCACCCGGTGAGCGTCGTCCTCCAGCACGACGACCTGCGCCGCACCATGCAGGCCGAACTCGGCCTGCATGGGCGCACGTTCTTCCTCAGCCGGCTCGGCCGACCGCGCGCCGAGGCAGAACCGTCACCCCGCCGTGGCGGCACGCCCCAGTTCCGTACTGTCTAGTTGTGCGTGCTTCTGACCTGCTACGTGAACGCCCATTTCGGTCGCATGAGACGCACACCTCAGGTGCAGAAGCGCCCGGACGGGACTGACCCGGACCCTTCGCGTCGCCGCCGAAGCCCGAGCCCGCAATGCAAGAAGTCCTCCTCCGTGCGACGACGAGCCGCGGGAGTAATACTTGGGGATTCAATGACGCACCGGAACCGTACGCCGTGCCCCCGCCGCCGAATCTGACTCCGAAGTAAGTAAGCACCGGGGGAACCGCTCCGCGGGTGCACGACTTGCCGGGCCTGGGGAAGATTTTACACAAGTGCTGCATAGTCGCCCCTGCCTGCATGCTAGCGTGTCCACGATCAAGGCGAATCGGGGGACACGACAGATGGCCTTTCCTGTGGTATTGCCGAATACCACTCATGCGGCCAACACCCCAGCGTGGGGTCGACGGCCATGAGTATCCGCGTACACATCTACTGCGACAAGGCCATCATGGCGGCAGGCATGAGCGCCTTACTCAAACAATACGATCCGGACATGGCCATCGAGACATCACTGCAGGTGAAACTCTCCGCGGTGGATGTCGGATCCCCGGATGTTCTCCTCGTCGTATCGCCGATACTGACCATAGACGATCGCGAGGAACTCGCCAGGCTCTCGCTCTACAGTAAAGTCGTGCTACTGGCCCAGCCTGAGAACACGGCACGAGCCTTCGAGGGCCTGCATGCCGGCGTGCGTGCCGTGATTTCCGTGGAGAGTACGGTCGAAGATCTTGTCCATGTGATTCGTACCGTGGTGTCGATGGACGCGCTGGTCGTACCAGAGGCAGCCCGTCCGTCGCTGCAGCAGTACTGCCCGCCCTCCTCCTCCGCCCGTGCGCGCGATCTCGCGAGCAACCTCACCCCGCGCGAGAAGGAAGTGATGTCTCTGCTCACGGAAGGTAGATCGAACGCGGAGATCGCACGAAAGCTTTCCGTGTCGGAAGCGACCGTAAGGACACACGTGCACCACATACTACGGAAACTCAGCGTGAACACCCGCGCCCAGGCCGTCGCCCTGGCCTATGAATCTCAACTCATCGACGAGATCGGACGCAAGGTCCACCGAGCGTGAGAAGCCCGGTAGCCCTCCCATCGTCTCAGTTTTTCGCGTAACCCGGTTCGATCAGCGTGACGGTGGTCTCGTCGACGACCTCCGCCATGGTATCGAATTCGACTTCGAGGGCATGAAAAGCAGCAGTCTTCATGTCCCGCTCGAATGCTTCCAGACTCTCCACGCTTATGATTTCCACATACTGATGAGAAGCACCCACCTCTTCGGGAACTCTGTGCACCCCGAATGCTTCCACACTGGGCAGACCGGGACACGCCGCATAATCGACTTCCCGTACCCATTCCTCGAAGCGCGCTGCACTGACGCCCTCGTGCAGCCGAATGCGATGAATGATGGTCTTCACGTGGCCTTCCTTTCCTTTCGAGTACCGCGACGCGGGGTCGTCGGCGAACCCAGTCCCAGAGCCCGCGCGACGTTGTTCTTCTGGATCTCGTTGGTCCCGGAGAAGATGCGCGCGGGTATCGCGTCCCGCAGCAGGGCCTCGGCTTCTCCGTCGAGCACTCCGAGCGCACCGCGGAGCTGGATCGCATCGAGCCCCATCTGCACCGCCGCCTCACTCACCGCGATCTTGGCGAGGGCCGGGGCGATCTCGTCCTCGTCACCGACGGCAAGACCGTTCGCCGCCTTGTAGAGCATCAGCCGAGCGGCTTCCTGGCGGGCCATCATGTCGACCACCCGATGGCTGACCGCCTGGAATCCGCCCAGCGGCATGCCGAACTGCTCACGTTCCCGCACGTGCACGATCGTCGAGTTCAGCACCCTTTGCATGGCGCCCAGGTAGGCGGCGAAGAGACAGGTGCGCTCCCAGCGCATCGATGTGGAGAAGATGCCGGCGCCCGACCCTTCCTCGTCCAGCACGCTCTCTTCGGTGACTCTGCAGTCATCGAAGTACACATCCGCCATCGGCGAGCCCCGCAGGCCGAGCTTGTCGTAGCGGGGGCCCACCCTGAGTCCGGGCGTCCCGGCTTTCACGAGAAACGTGGTGAGGCCGAAGTAGCCGCCTCCGGGAGTAGTGGCGGCCTGCACCACGAAGACGTCGGCGACCGGGGCGTTGGTGGTGAAGCACTTGGCGCCGTCGAGCACGTAGCAGTCACCGTCGCGAGTGGCGCGGGTACGCAGCCGCAGGGCGTCCGAGCCGGCTTCGGGCTCCGTGATGCAGTGCGCAGCGATTTGTTCTCCCGAGCACAGAGCGGGAAGCCACGTCTTCTTCTGCTCCTCGCTGCCGAACTCCACCAGTGGCATCACCGCCGCGAACAGGTGAGCGGCCACCGAGAACGCGAAGCCGGTGTCGGGACAGGCGAAGCCGAGGGCCTCCATCATGGCGGCAGCGGTGACCGCATCGAGTCCGCTGCCACCGAAGGCGACCGGGACCGTGGCACCCACGAGTCCCTGTCCGGCTGCGAGCGACCAGCGCCGCCGGAAGTCCGCCGCCTCGAACTCTTCGGGCGGAGTGAGGTCTCTGCCGGCGAACTGCACGACCATGTCGTACATCTCGCGTGTCTCTTCGGGCAGGTCGAAATTCATCGCGGTCCGTCCGTGTGTTCTTCCAGGAGCAGGTGGTAATTGATGCCGCCGGTGCCGAACGAACTGACTGCCGCACGGCGCGGGCGGCCGTCCGTGGACTTCCAGTCGGCTGCCTCGGCGCGGACCGTCGCGGGTATGCGCGTCAGACCGAGGTCGGGGTTGATCTGCCGCAGATTGGCGTTGGGCGGAATGGTTCCGTTCCGCATCGCGAGGAGCGCACGGAGCAGCCCGGCCGCTCCGGCTGCGGCGAAGGTGTGCCCGAAGAAGGACTTGGCCGAACCGATCTCGAGCTGTTGACGGCGGCGGGGGTCGGCGTAGACATCGGCCACAGCATCGATCTCCACCCGGTCGCCGACCCGGGTGCCCGTTCCGTGTGCCTCCAGATACCCCACCGCAAGCGGGTCGAAGTCGACCTGGGCGAAGCTCTGCCGCATGGCTCTCGCCTGGCCGGAGACGTCCGGTGCGATCAGCGACTTGGCGTCGTTGGATGCCCCGACGCCGCGCAGCAGGCCGTATACGGTCTCGCCGTTCCGTCGCGCGTCCTCATAGCGGCGGAGCAGGAAGAGCCCGCAGCCGTCACCCGGCGTGAAGCCGTCCGCCTCGAGGCCGAAGGGCGTGATCCGATCGTGCGAGAGCAGCCCCAGCGCCGAGCACAGCGCCATGTCCCTCGGGTTACAGGGCAGCTCCACACCCCCGGCGACGGCGTAGTCGACACTTCCTGACCGGAGGCGGCTCACCGCGACGTCGAGCGCCGCCAGGGTTGAGGCGCAAGCGGCCTCCACCGCCACCGGAGTCGCCCGGAGGCCGTACTCGTTTGCGATCACGGCGGACACGCCACTGGCGAGAGCGCCGTCCAGCACCGCCGGACCGTCGGCGGTCTCCGCCTCGCCCCTGCTCTTGCGGACGAGTTCCAGCAACGCGTCCACGGCCTGGCCGGGGAGGGCGCCGAAGATCTCCGTCTCGCGGACCGCGACCTCGAACTCCTCGATGCACAGCTCCGTGTTGAGTCGGCGTTCCCGGGTCAGACCGAGGTTGCTGCCGACCGCCACCACTCCCTGTCCCGGCAACGGGCCCGGCTCCGGACGGTGACGGGTGAACATCTCCGCCGCCACCGTGAGGGCGAGGCGCTGCGCGGCGTCCATGGTGCGGTGGCGACTCGGGGGGATCGAGAGCCCGTCGGGCGGGTAGGCCGGCGCCACCACGGGAGCGCCGAGGTCGGTGTAACTGTGATTGGGGCGCATGTGCCCCGGAGAGTGGTACAGACTCCGGTCGAAGAGCGTCTCGGGGAGCGGCCCGATCTGATCCTCACCCGACATCGTGGTCGCCCAGAAGCTCTCGGCGTCGGCGGCTCCGGCGAACGAGCCACCGTAGCCGACGATGGCGACGGGATCCCGGGAGAACGTCCTGAACCGCGCGGCAGGACGGGCCGGTACCGCCGGGGCGGCCTCCTCGAGCACGAGGTGGCAGATCGTCCCCGTGAGCGACGTGCCGTTCACCGCGGCGCGCCGCGGAGTACCGTCCGGCGGGCCGGGCCAGTGTTCGGCGGTGGCCGACACGCGCAGGGGCGTGCCCGAGAGGTCGGGGGACGCGGACGCACCGTGCTGCCGGAGCGGCGGCAACGTGCGGTGATGGAGCGCCAAAGCCAGTTTGCTGACACTCGCCAGGCCCGCGTTGGCGAACGTGTGATCCAGCCGGTCCCGGGCACTGCCGATCGCCACGGATGTGGCGGGGGCCGAAGGAACGGCATCGCGGAACACGCGGGTGAGCCCGTCGATCTCGGTACGGTTCACGGCTCCGACACCCAGACCGGCGCACTCGACATATCCGATGGAGGGGACCGGCACGCCGGCACGCCGGTACGCCGCCGCCACGACCTCACTGTGGCGCTCCGTCGAAACCGAATAGCGGAACGCGCCGGGGCGTGGGTCGTGGTCGAGGGAGCAGTCGAGAATCGTGGCGTACACCCGGTCGCCGTCCCGGACCGCTGTCGAGAGCCTCTTCAGCAGCAGTCCCCCGACCCCTGCACCGAGCGTGAAGCCCTTGCCGTCCGGATCGAAGGGGTGGGTGTCTTCGGCGGAGAGCCCCTTCCCTGCGAGCGCGTGAGCCGGGAACCGCCCCTCCTCCTGTTGGCCGGCCAGCACCAGCGCCGCGTCCGAGAGACCACCGCGGAGACTGTCGATGGCGTGCGCGATGCCCAGGAACGACGTGGCGTCGCCGGCCTCGAGCGCGAGGGTGCGTCCGCGCAGCCGGCAGGCGGTGGCGATCCGGGCCGGGATGGTACTGGCCATCTCTCCCACCCGGTCGTGGGAGGACGCTCCGAGCCGGCGGCGCAGGACCGCCTCGAACTGCTCGGCGGCTCGGGAGGCGTGTTCCTCCGGGAGTCCACCCGCTCCCGACGCCACGGCTACGTCCTCGAGTTGCCGGGCATAGCGCCTTCCCTCCACCCGCAGGGCGTTGGCGTACTGGCGGTCGAGACCGAAGCAGGTGCCGACTACGACGTCCGTGCGATCGCGTGGCAACGAGTCGCCGGCGTCTCCCAGGCACCTGCGAGCGGCCTCCAGCATCAGCAGCTGCATCCGGGCGATCGAACGGGCCTGGACGGGTGGGATGCCGAAGGATGCCACCTCGACCTCGACGTCGTCGAGCCGTCGGGACTCGTCCTCACGGGGGCGGACGGGCGGCGCCTCGTCGGTGAGACTCCGCCAGAAGTCCTCCACGGTGTGGGCACCGGGGTAGAGAGCGGAGATCCCCACGATGGCAACGGGTTCGGGAACACCGTCCGCGCCGTGAGTGGCACCGGGGACGCTCGTGGTCTCCTGCTGGTCCAGAGCGTCACGCCTCCTCATCGGACCGCCAGGAGGCCGTCCCGGCCCGGATTGCGTGTCGCCCTCCACAGAACGTCGTGACGGGCGAGCGCCGGGTCCTGCGCCAGAATCTCGCTGTGCCGCCGTTGCAGCGCGCCGCCCGGGCGGACGCCGAGCTCCTCGTCGAGACGCCGCTGCATCACACGGAACAGTTGAAGGGCGTCGCTCTGCCGCCCGGCCCGGTACAGCGCGAGCATGAGCAGTTCGCAGAAGCGCTCACTCAACGGGTTCTGTGCCACCAGTTGACCGAGTTCGGCAACGGCCCGTGATTCGTCACCGAGGATCAGCCGGGCGATGACGAGCATCTCCCAGACCGTCGTACGGCGTTCCTCGAACAGCGTGGCGGCGCTCCGGCAGCGGAGTCCCGCGCCGGCGTCCAGCAGGGCAGGGCCGCGCCACAGCGCGAGGGCCGCCTCCAGAACCCGCAAGGCACGGCCCGGATCGCCGGCCAGGGCGGCGGAACCGTCGGAGGCCAGCCGGAGGAAGCGGTGCGCATCAATGCAGTTCGGTGAGACGTCCAGGCGGTATCCCCCCGCCACCGAGCACACCAGTGAGGTGCCGCTCCGTCCGGGCGCCTCCAGCACCTTGCGCACCCGTGTGGCGTGCGCCTGCAGGGCGTTACTGATGTTGCCGATCTCCTGGCCGGCCCACAGCTCGTCGGCCAGCTCGGCGCAGGAGACCGCCCGGCCCGCCTCGAGCGAGAGCGTGACGAGCATGGTGCGCACTTTCGCCGCTCGCACTTCTCGCGTCACACCACCGACTGTTACGGAAACCGGACCGAGTATGTCGATCTGCACAGATGCCCCCTGTGTGCTCAGAACTGTTGACGCAACCGTCTGTAGACGCGTTCGTCACGGAATGGGCGGCCCGCGAAGACCGTCCGCGACGTACCCTCTTGGCCGCCGGAAAACCGGTGATCCCCCATTGGTCTCGTACCTGTGCCGCTTCCCTGGCAAAGACGGACGGACCGATTGGCGAGGCCGTAAGTCTTACTAGTGTCATCTGACGTGTCATCATCCGATCTACCGTTTTCTGGAATGAACGGTAGGTGTGGCATCGCCGCATCTCTCAA
This sequence comes from Streptomycetaceae bacterium MP113-05, assembly GCA_000497405.1. Classification (GTDB taxonomy): domain Bacteria; phylum Actinomycetota; class Actinomycetes; order Streptomycetales; family Streptomycetaceae; genus Streptomyces. The sequence goes on from KI547045.1 coordinate 166,510, forward strand.
CATTTCGTTGACCTGGACACGCCGGTCGTGGCCGTGTTCTCGTATGGCTGCCGCTACCCGTCGTGTAGCGCTGCGGGAACCCGCTGCCACGCGGAGACACGTCGAGTGACGTGCCGCCCCAGACCACCGACGGCGTGCGCGGCCGGGCCGGCGCGACGCTCAGTCGCCCACGACTCCGGCGTCGACGCGCCGACCACGTGACGCGTCCACCACGACGGGAATGCCGTCCGGGATCTGTCCCTCGAGCCGGTCGAGCAGGGACTCCACCGGTGGGAGGTCACCGGCGACGCGGACGTGGATGTACATGGTGCGTGATCTCGCGTCGACGCTCGTGACGGATGCGCCAGGCTCCTCGGTGAGCCACTGTTCAGCCGCGTCCTTCGTCTGACCGACCCAGGCGTTGAGCAGAAACGTGACCACGGTGTTGGCCGTCAGCGGCACGAACACGACGGTGAACAGCAGGACCATGGCGGCATAGGCCCTGCGGGCGGGCCGCCCGGCCGCCTTCTCGGCCTCCGCTCCGTAGCCGAGCGCGGCGAAGACCACCATCCCCCCGAAGACCAGGGCAAAGAGATTCGACACGAACAGCACCAGCGCGCCCAGCGCCAGCCATCCCGACGTGTGTCCCAGGCACACTCCGACCACCGCCAGGGGCGGGACGAGGGAGATGGCGATCGCGACCCCGGGGAGCACGGCGCCCACGTCCCGACGGGCCAGCGCCACCGCTCCGGCGAAGCCGGTCGCCAGGGCGGCGATCAGGTCCATCAGGTCCGGCGACGTCCGTGACGAGATCTGGCTGTTGGACAGCAGGTCGTAGTCACCGGGGAGGGTCACCGACATGGCCATCCCGACCGCTACCACCAGCAGGCACGCGAGAAGAACGGTCCTGGCCGATCCGGTGCGGCGGCGCTGTACCGAACCCAGAGCGATGCCCATGATCGGCGTGGACAGGGGCGCGATGATCATCGCGCCGATCACTGTGGCGGTCGAGTCAGTGAGCACTCCGCCGCCCGCGATGACGGACGACAGCGTCAGCATCGTCCAGAAGGCCGAACGCTTGGACGTGGTGTCCCCGGACGACAGGTCCAGATCCTGGGTCAGTTCGTCCAGCGAGCGACGCTGGGAGGCAGGCAGAGCACGGGCACGAACTTTGCTGATCACGCCCCCAAACAACCACGATCAGCACGGCTTCGGCTGTCAAGACACAGGCCGGTGCCCGTACGGTTCAGGCCCCGGGCTCGGTGGAGGATCCTCTCCCTGCCCCGGCGGAACTCGTCATCGTAGAGGGCCGCCCCCTGGAACGGATCATGGAGAGTCCGACGAGCTGCTCCTTCAGCGTCTTCTCCCCGCCGACGACCGGGTAGCTCACCCGCCGTACCGTGCCGGACGGTTCCGACAGCGCCGCCTCCGCGGTCCGTAGCAGCATCGCGACCTCGCCGCGAACCTTCTTCAGCTCGGCGTTCAACTCCGTGTCGGCCTTCCGCTCCGCCCGCGTACCCGGAGAACCGCACCGCAGCGCCATCACGTTCTGCTACACGACGGACGGGGGCAGCCATACGAGGACACGGTCTCGCATGGCTGCCGTCTCCAGGGGAGGAGGGGGATAATCACGGCATGCTCATCACAGTCATCCGCACAGGAGGCTTCGGGGGTGTGACTCGTCGGGCCGCCCTGGACACGGCGGGCCTGCCGGATTCCGGAGAACTCTCCTCCCTCGCCGAGCAGGCACTCTCAGAGGGTCACCGGGACGAACGTCCGATCGGTGTTCCTGACGGCTTCCACTACGAGATCGAAGCGGGCGGCGCGACAGCCTACTGCGCCGACCCCCGGCTCACCGAGGCACAACGCGTTCTCATCACGCGCGTACTCAAAGAAGGCGCCTGACGACGGGTGGGTCCGCTGCGGCCAGGATGCGCGCCGCGACCGCCGGTGAGTCGACCAGCGGGTGCAGCCCCAGCGCGCGCAGCGCGGCACGGCGCGACCCCGTGTCCGCGGCCTCGATCGTCGCCCGCTCCACCGCCTTGAGCTGGAGCATCAGTCCCAGCTCCGCGCCCCCGGGCCCCGACCCCTCGGCGGGCCGGACCGGCCGTACGCCGTCCGCGCCCGCCCGGCACACCGTCTCCACGACCGCCTCGTCGGGCAGCGCGGGGACCAGACCGCCGTTCCGTACGTCGAGGATCAGCTCGGCCCGGGTGTCACCCGCGACGGCGTGCATCAGCGCGAGGGCGACCTGTTCGTAGCCGCCGCCCTCCAGGTCGCAGCTGTCGCGCTGCCAGCCCCCTGTCGCCTCCCGGCTCTCGGCCAGGTACGTCTCCTCACGCTCCGTGCGGGCGCGTTCCCACAGTTCCCGTGCCTGCTCCGGCCGGCTCCGGGCCGCGCTGAAGAAGTCCCGCTGCTGCCGGTCCAGGAAGGCTCCCCGCGTCTGCGGTGCCTCCCGCACCGCGGCCAGCGTCTCGCGGCGGAAGTAGTAGTAGTGCAGGTACTCGTTGGGCAGGCAGCCGAGCGCCCGCAACCACTCCCCTCCGAAGAGGCGGCCCTCCTCGAAGGTGGTCAGCGCCGCGTCGTCGGCGAGCAGGCCGGGCAGCAGGTCGTGCCCGTCGAGGGTGAGGGAGCGCAGCCACCCGAGATGGTTGAGCCCCAGGTAGTCGCAGCGGACGGCGTCGGGGTCGGCCCCGGCAGCACGGGCGGCGCGACGCACCAGGCCGACCGGCGAGTCGCAGATGCCGACCACGCGCTCCCCCAGCACGCGTGCCATGGCCTCGGTGACGATTCCGGCGGGGTTGGTGAAGTTGACGACCCACGCGTCGGGCGCGAGTGCGCGTACGCACTCCGCGATGCGCATGGCGACCGGGACCGTACGCAGCGCGTACAGGATGCCGCCTGCGCCGACCGTCTCCTGACCGAGCACACCCTCGGTGAGCGGCACCCGCTCGTCGTGCACGCGGCCCCGGGTTCCGCCGACGCGCACTGCGGAGAACACGAAGTCGGCGCCGCGCAGCGCGGCGCCGAGGTCCTGCTCGACGCGCACCGGCACCGCTTCCGGGGCCTCGCGGGCCTGCGCGGCGAGCACCGAGGCGACGACCGCCGCCCGGACCGGGTCGGTGTCGTGCAGGACCAGTTCGGTGCAGCGCCCCGCGGCCTGCCGGTGTGCCTCTGTCAGCAGGGCACGGTAGACCAGAGGTACGCGGAACCCGCCGCCGCCCAGAATCGTCAGCCGCATGCTGCGGAACGTACCGCATCGCGGCGCGCGGGCGGTGTCGTCGGCGGCGGATGCGCGGGACACTGGCCGGGAGCAACGAGGAGAGCACGGTGAGGACGGGCAGCACGGACGGTAAGGCTGGCGGCCGGGGCGGGACGGACGGCACCGGCGCGGCGCCACGCCCGGCACCGGCAGGCGGGCAGGAGTCCGGCGGCGTGCCGCTGGACCCGCTGGCCGCGCTGCGCCGGCCCGGCGGTCCGGACTGCGACGTGTACCTCACCGGCACGGTCTTCCTGGACATCGTCTTCACCGGCCTGGACGCCGCCCCGGTGCGCGGCACCGAGTCCTGGGCCCGCGGCATGGGCTCCAGTCCCGGGGGCGTGGCGAACATGGCGGCGGCACTCGCCCGCCTGGGCCTGCGTACGTCGTTGGCGGCGGCGTTCGGCGACGACATGTACGGCGACTACTGCCGCGACTCCCTCGAACGCGGCGAGGGCATCGATCTGTCCATGTCGCACACGGTGCCCGGCTGGCACTCCCCGGTCACCGTCTCCATGGCGTACGAGGGCGAACGCACGATGATCTCGCACGGGCACGTGGCACCGCCCCGCGACCCGGCTCTGGAGGACGACCGCGAGTGCCCGCCACGAGCCCGGGCGGGCGTGGTCTCCCTGGTGCCCGGGGAACCGCAGGAGTGGGTGGAGACCGCAGCCGGTCGCGGCAGCCTGTTGTTCGCCGACGTGGGCTGGGACGACAGCGGACGCTGGGACCTGGCGGCTCTGCCCGAGCTGGACCGCTGCGAGGCGTTCCTGCCGAACGCGACCGAGGCCATGCGCTACACCCGGACCGACACGCCGCTGCGGGCGGTCCGGGCGCTGGCCGAGAAGGTTCCGCTGGCCGTGGTCACGATGGGTGCGGACGGCGCCTGCGCGGCCGACGGCCGCACCGGCGAGACCGCGCGGGTACCGGCGATCGCGGTGGAGGCCCTGGACACCACGGGAGCGGGGGACGTGTTCACCGCCGGGTTCCTCACCGGCACGCTGGCCGACTGGCCGCTGCCGGACCGTCTGGCCTTCGCGGGGCTGACGGCGGCACTCTCGGTGCGCGAGTTCGGCGGCTCCCTGTCGGCACCCGGCTGGCCGGAGATCGGCGCCTGGTACGAGGAGGTGCGGCAGTACACGCTGTCGCGTCGAGCGGCGGCAGCGGCCGGGAGGGACCCGGCGGCGCTGCGCCGGTACTCGTTCCTGGACGCGCTCCTGCCGCGCTGCGGCAGGCCGG
>KI547045.1:173376-174006 GCA_000497405.1 Streptomycetaceae bacterium MP113-05
GCGTGGTCACCATCGAGGACATCCTCGAGGAGATCGTCGGCGAGATCGCCGACGAGTACGACAAGGAGCAGGACCCGGTGGAGGATCTGGGCCACGGCCGGTACCGCGTCACCGCCCGCCTGGACCTCGGCGACCTCGGCGAGCTCTACGACCTGGTCGGCTGGGACGACGAGGACGTGGAGACGGTCGGCGGGCTGCTCGCCAAGAACCTGGGGCGGGTGCCGATCGCCGGGGCGACCACCTCGGTCGACCTCAGCGAGGACCACTCGGACCCCACGCTCACCGCGCTGCGTCTCACCGCCGAGTCCCCGGCCGGCCGGCGCAACCGCATCACCACCGTGCTGGTGGAGCCGATCCGCGAAGCGGCACCCGCCGACGCACCGGCCCCCGGGAGCCGCTCCCACCACACCGTCTGACGGCCGGCGCCTCCGCATATGCTCACTGGCATGACTGAGCAGGCGATGGACCCCGAGGACCGCAAGATCGTCACGCTGGCCCGCTCGGCGCGGGCACGGAACGGCGTACCGGAGGGCGCGGCCGTACGGGACGAGACGGGCCGGACATATGTGGCCGGGTCGGTTCAGCTGCCCTCGCTGGCGCTGAGCGCGCTGCGCACGGCGATCGCCACCG
>KI547045.1:177656-191238 GCA_000497405.1 Streptomycetaceae bacterium MP113-05
ACGGCTTCCGGCTCGGTCGCGGTGCCCGGCGCCCGCGCACGCGTCGCGCGCGCGGGACGGCTCTACGTGGAGGGCCGCCACGATGCGGAACTCGTGGAGAAGGTCTGGGGCGACGACCTGCGCGTGGAGGGCGTGGTGGTCGAGTACCTGGAGGGCGTCGACGACCTCGCGGCGATCGTGGAGCGCTTCGGCCCCAGCGCGGACGCCCGGCTGGGCGTGCTGGTGGACCACCTGGTTCCGGGGTCGAAGGAGTCGCGGATCGCGGCCGAGGTCACCTCGGTGTGGGGCGAGGACCGGGTGCTGGTGGCGGGCCACCCGTTCATCGACGTCTGGGAGGCGGTGAAGCCCGCAACGCTCGGCATCCGGGCGTGGCCGCGGGTGCCGCGGGGGCAGGACTGGAAGACCGGGGTGTGCGCGGCCCTGGGCTGGCCGCCGGACACCGGCGCCGCCTGGAAGCGGATCCTGGGCGCCGTGAGGTCCTACCGTGACCTGGACCCCGGGCTGCTGGGGCCGGTCGAGCACCTCATCGACCATGTGACGGTCGGCGGTCCCGCGGGCGGCTCAGTCTGACGGCTTCCCGGCCGACCGGCCGGAACGCTCCTCGGCGTCACCTCCGACCCGGTCGGTGACCCGACCGCCCGGGTGCAGGAAGGCGCAGACGAACGCGAGGGTCAGCGCACCGGCCATACAGGCCAGCACGACCTGGGTGGCCTCGGCGAAGTCCATGCGCACGGCACCCGCCGTCTCCCGCAGGAGAGAGGCCACGGGGCCGCCGCCGGCGGGCCGGGACTCGTCACCCTGACCCGTGATCGACTCCGCGACGCCTCGCGCCGCCTTCCCGGCCTGCGTCCCGGACAGACCACGCGCCTCGAAGGTGTCGAGGACCCGCTCGGTGGTGACGTGCGTGAGCACCGTACCGAGGACGGCGAGCCCCACGGCGGCGGCGTAGTTCCGCACCGTCTGCGTGATGCCGGTGACCTCGCCGTACGAGGCCGAGATCGCGCGGTTGACGGCGTCCGTGGAGGCCGGGGCGAGCAGGAACCCGATACCCGCGCCGGACAGCACGAGGTACGGCCACTGGTCGTTCAGCGACAGCTCGGTGGCGCGGTGCGCCCACAGCGCGAAGCCGACCGCACCCAGCGCGGTGCCCAGCAGCATGGCCGGCTTGGCGCCACGCGTGTCGAGGATGCGTCCGCCGAGCTGGGAGGCGACGCCGAAACCGGCGAAGAAGACCAGCATGTAGATCCCGGCCTCGTTCGGGGAGGCGCTGAGGCACACCTGCGCGTAGACCGAGGCGAAGAAGAAGACCGGCACGAACGCGGTCATCGCGAAGAACAGCACCAGGTTGTCCGCGACGAACGCCCGGTCCCGGAACACCTCCAGCCTGATCAGCGGGCGCCGCTCGGTGCGCAACTCGAAGCGGACGAACACCGTGAGGAGGGCCAGGCCGCCGAGGATGCAGGCCCAGGTAGCGGCGCTGCTCCAGCCCCATGCGGACGCCTGCATGAGGCCGAGCACGCTCAGGCCCATGCCGCCGGCGGCAAGCACCGCACCGGTCACGTCGAGGCTCTCCCGACGGGGTTCGTCCCGGATGCGGGCGAGCAGCGTGAGGACGATCGCGATCACGGCGACGGGTACGTTCACCCAGAAGATCGCCCGCCACGTCCAGGTGGTGAGCCAGCCGCCGAGGATCGGGCCGACCGCGGTGAGCCCGCCGGACAGCCCGAAGAACAGCGCGAGGGCGCTTCCCCGGCGCTGCACGGGGAACACGGCGACCACCACCGCCAGTGCCGCGGGGAACATCAGCGCCGCGCCGAGCCCCTGTGTGGCACGGAAGCCGACCAGCCACGCCTGGGCGTAGCCGTCGCCCGGCACGAAGCCGCACAGCGCGGACGACACGACGAAGACGACCGTTCCCAGGAGCATCACGCGGCGGTGGCCGTACAGGTCGGAGAGCCGTCCGCCGAGGGCGAAGAACGCGGCGAGGGAGAGCAGGTACGCGTTCACCACCCACTGCATGCCCGACGAGGACAGCGACAGCTCGTCGGTGATCTCGGGCGCCGCGATCGCCACGATCGTCTGGTCGATGAACGTCATCGACACGGCGAAGAGCATCGCCGCCAGCGTCAGCCCCAGGCTTGCGCTGCGGCTCTCCCGGTGGGGCTCCCCCACGGTCGCTCGGCCCATGTACGGCATGTTCACCGCAGTCTGCGGCCCCCGCACGCCACCTCGTCCGTTCGGATGACCGTCCCGTCCCGCCCTCCCGGGGCCGGGCCGTCAGTCCGTGAGGTCGCGGACCACCGCGTCCGCCAGGAGGCGTCCGCGCAGCGTGAGCACCGCGCGGCCGGCCTCGTACGGGGCGGTCCGGAGAAGGCCGTCGTCCAGGGCCCGGCGGGACGCCGCGAGGCCCGTCGGTGTGAGGAGGGCGAGCGGGCAACCGTCCGCGAGACGCAACTCCAGCAGGATCCGCTCGACGCGCCGGTCCTGTGCACCGAGGATCTCCCGTCCCGCCCCCGGTGACCGGGACTCCCCCAGCGCCTGCGCGTACGCACCGGGGTGCTTGACGTTCCACCAGCGCACGCCTCCCACGTGGCTGTGTGCCCCGGGGCCGGCCCCCCACCAGTCGGCGCCGGTCCAGTACAACTCGTTGTGACGGCACCGCGCAGGCTGCGAGGTGGCCCAGTTGGAGACCTCGTACCACGCGAAGCCGGCTGCGGAGAGCGCCTCCTCGGCGATCAGGTAACGGTCGGCGTGCACGTCGTCATCGGTCATCGGCACCTCACCGCGACGGATGCGGCGGGCCAGTTGCGTGCCCTCCTCGACGATCAGCGCGTACGCCGACACGTGGTCGGGCCCCGCGGCGACGGCAGCGTCCAGGGAGGCACGCCAGTCATCGTCGGTCTCCCCCGGCGTGCCGTAGATCAGGTCGAGATTGACGTGGTCGAACCCCGCCGCCCGCGCCTCGGCGACACAGGCCTCCGGGCGGCCCGGGGTGTGACTGCGGTCCAGGACCTGCAGCACGTGCTGCCGGGCGCTCTGCATGCCGAAGGAGACCCGGTTGAAGCCGGCCTCCCGCAGTTCGGCGAGGTAGCGGGCATCCACCGACTCCGGATTGGCCTCGGTGGTGATCTCCGCGTCGTCAGCGAGCCCGAACGCGTCCCGTACGGCGCCCAGCATCCGCCCGAGACCGGCCGCCGGGAGCAGGGTGGGCGTGCCGCCACCGACGAAGACGGTCTGCGCCGGGCGCGGATCGTCGCCGAGCACCCTGCGGGCCAGGCGGATCTCCTCGGCGAGGGTGTCGGCGTAGGTGTCGCGGGAGGCGAGTGCGCCGCCGGAGCCGCGCAGTTCGCTCGCGGTGTAGGTGTTGAAGTCGCAGTAGCCGCAGCGGGTAGCGCAGTACGGCACGTGCAGGTAGAAGCCGAGCGGGCGGTCCGCGGCGCCGGCCGTGGCGGTGGCCGGCAGCGCGCCGTCGTGCGGCACGGACGCGCCGTCGGGGAGTGCGGAGGGCATACGGCCATTGTGGCCTGCCCGCGCCGCGTTCCCCGACGGCGCGTCCGTGCCGTCCGGACGCGAGGGCCTACGCCTCGCGCGAGCCCGCGTACATCTCCTCGATGAGGTGACCGAACTCACGCTCGACGGCGGGCCGCTTCAGCTTGAGGCTGGGAGTGAGCTCACCGTGCTCGATGTCCAGGTCGCGGGGAAGGACGCGGAACTTCTTGATCGTCTGCCAGCGCTGGAGACCGGAGTTCAGCTCCTCGACGTGGCCCTCGATCATCTTCCGCACCTGCTCGGAAGCCACGACCTCGGCGTACGGCTTTCCCTCGAGGGCGCTCAGCTCGGCCGCCCACTGCATCAGCGACACCTCGTCGAGGGCGATGAGCGCGGTGCAGAAGTTCCGGTCGGCGCCGTGCACCAGGATGTTGGAGACGTACGGGCAGATGGCCTTGAACTGGCCCTCGACCTCGGCCGGCGCGATGTACTTGCCGCCGGAGGTCTTGATCAGATCCTTCTTGCGGTCGGTGATGCGCAGATAGCCGTCGGCGGACAGTTCGCCGATGTCACCGGTGTGGAACCAGCCGTCCTCCTCCAGCACTTCGGCGGTCCTGTCCGGCAGTCCGTGATAGCCCTCCATGATGCCGGGGCCGCGCAGCAGGATCTCGCCGTCGTCGGCGATGCGCACCTCGGTGCCGGGCAGCGGCTTGCCCACCGTGCCGGTGCGGTAGGCCTCGCCGGGGTTGACGAAGCTGGCGGCGCTGGACTCGGTGAGTCCGTATCCCTCGAGGATGTGGATGCCGGCGCCGGAGAAGAAGTAGCCGATGTCGGGGGCGAGCGCGGCGGAGCCGGAGATGCAGGCCCGCAGGTTGCCGCCGAACGCCTCGCGGATCTTGGCATAGACGAGCTTGTCGGCGATGCCGTGCTTGATCTTCAGCCCGCCGGGTGCGGAGGCCACACCGGTGCGGCGGAAGTTGTCCTGGGTGACCTTGGCGTACTCGCGGGCCACGCCGACCGCCCACCGGAAGATCCGGTACTTGACCGGACTGCCGGCCTTCGCCTTGGCCGCAACGCCGTTGTAGACCTTCTCGAAGATGCGCGGCACGGCCGCCATGTAGGTGGGCTGCACGACCGGCAGATTCTCGATGATCTTGTCGATGCGGCCGTCGACGGCCGTCACATGCCCTACCTCGACCTGGGCTGCGGTCAGCACCTTGCCGAAGACGTGCGCCAGCGGCAGCCACAGGTACTGCACGTCGCCGGAGGTGACCAGCCCGGTCTGGGCGATCGCCTTGGCCATGTACGACCAGCAGTCGTGCGGCAGCCGTACGCCCTTGGGTTTGCCGGTGGTGCCGGAGGTGTAGATGAGGGTCGCCAACTGGTCTGCGCGCAGCGCCGCCACCGTCTCCTTGACGCACCCGGGGTGGGTGTCGAGGTAGGAGCGGCCCCTTCGGAAGAGTTCGGCGAGCGAGAGCACCCAGTCCTCGGGGTCGCCGTCGGCCGGTACGGCGTCCGCGTCCTCGATGACCACGACGTGGCTGAGCTCGGGCAGTTCGTTCCGCTTCTCGCGCGCCTTGGCCAGTTGGGCGGCATCCTCCGCGATCAGCACGCGGCTCGAGGAGTCGGCGAGGATGTAGGCCGTCTCCTCCGCGTTCGTGCTGGGGTAGACCGTGGTGGTCGCGGCCCCGGAGCACAGGACGGCCAGGTCGCACAGGATCCAGTCGACGCGGGTGCTGGAGGCGATGGCGACCCGCTCCTCGGGCCGGACGCCGAGGGCCGTGAGACCGGCGGCGACGGCGAAGACCCGTTCGGCCGCCTCGCCCCAGGTGTAGGACCGCCACTCGTCGGGGCCGCCCCCGGCGGCCGGTACGGGGTAGCGGTACGCCTCCGCGTCCGGGGTGGCCTGCACCCGCTCCAGGAACAGCGTCGCCACGGAGGGCGGGCGGTTCTCGATCAGGGACTGTGTGTCGCTCACGACATCCTCCGGGCGCGCGTGAAGTACATGCTCGGTGACTCTCCCTTGTGACTCGCGAGTAACCGGGGAGACGCGCTCAGACTAAAGGCCACGGACCTCGTACGTAAGGGGTCCGGGCCCCTGTCGATACCGGAGCGTGACCGGGGACCGTGCGGCGCCGTCCACGTCGCACACGCCACACACGATCACGGCACGCCACCGCGCGGCCGTGCGGTGGCGTGCGGCCCCGGGTGCCGGTGAACTACTTCTTCGCCTTGGCGGAGTCGCCCGCCTCGTCGGTGGACAGCGCGGCGATGAAGGCCTCCTGCGGGACCTCGACCCGCCCGACGACCTTCATCCGCTTCTTGCCCTCCTTCTGCTTCTCCAGCAGCTTCCGCTTCCGGGAGATGTCGCCGCCGTAGCACTTGGCGAGGACGTCCTTGCGGATGGCGCGCACGGTCTCGCGGGCGATCACCCGGGAACCCACGGCAGCCTGGATGGGCACCTCGTACTGCTGGCGCGGAATGAGTTCGCGCAGCTTGGACGCCATGCGCACCCCGTAGGCGTACGCCTTGTCCTTGTGGACGATGGCGGAGAACGCGTCGACCTTGTCACCCTGCAACAGGATGTCGACCTTGACCAGGTCGGCGATCTGCTCGCCGTTGGGTTCGTAGTCGAGCGAGGCGTAGCCACGGGTCTTGGACTTCAGCGCGTCGAAGAAGTCGAAGACGATCTCCGCGAGCGGCAGCGCATAGCGCAGCTCGACGCGGTCCTCGGACAGGTAGTCCATGCCCTGCAGGTTGCCGCGCCGCGACTGGCACAACTCCATGATCGCGCCCACGAACTCGCTGGGAGCCAGCAGCGTGGCCCTGACCATCGGTTCCTGCACCGTGTCGATCTTGCCGGTCGGGAACTCGGTGGGGTTGGTGACGGTGCACTCGGCTCCGTCCTCCATCCGCACCTGGTAGATGACGTTGGGCGCGGTGGCGATCAGGTCGAGGTTGAACTCGCGCTCCAGCCGTTCCCGGATCACCTCCAGATGCAGCAGACCGAGGAAACCGACGCGGAACCCGAAACCGAGCGCCGCCGAGGTCTCCGGCTCGAAGCTCAGCGCGGCGTCGTTGAGCTGCAGCTTGTGCAGCGCCTCGCGCAACTCGGGATAGTCGGAACCGTCGAGCGGGTAGAGGCCCGAGAACACCATCGGCTTCGGGTCCTTGTAACCGGCCAGCGCCTCCTCGGCGCCCTTGTGCATCTGCGTGACGGTGTCGCCGACCTTCGACTGCCGGACGTCCTTCACCCCGGTGATCAGGTAACCGACCTCGCCCACGCTCAGACCGTCCGAGGACTTCATCTCCGGCGAGTTGGTGCCGATCTCCAGCAGCTCGTGCGTCGCGCCGGTGGACATCATCCGGATGCGCTCCCGCCTGCTCAGCTTGCCGTCGACGACCTTCACATAGGTGACGACGCCCCGATAGGCGTCGTACACCGAGTCGAAGATCATCGCGCGGGCGGGTGCCTCCGCGACGCCGACCGGCGCGGGAACCTGCCGTACGACCTCGTCCAGCAGCTCCTCGACGCCTTCGCCGGTCTTCGCGGAGACCTTCAGCACGTCCTCCGCCTCGCAGCCGATCAGGTGGGCGAGCTCGGCGGCGAACTTCTCCGGCCGGGCGGCCGGCAGGTCGATCTTGTTGAGCACCGGAATGATGACGAGGTCGTGCTCCATCGCCAGGTAGAGGTTCGCAAGTGTCTGCGCCTCGATGCCCTGGGCCGCGTCTACCAACAGGACGCAGCCCTCACAGGCCGCGAGCGACCGGGACACCTCGTAGGTGAAGTCGACGTGGCCCGGCGTGTCGATCATGTTCAGGATGCGCGGCGACGCCTTGGCATCCGCCTCGTCCGTCGGCTTCCACGGCAACCGCACGGCCTGGGACTTGATCGTGATGCCGCGCTCACGCTCGATGTCCATCCGGTCGAGGTACTGGGCGCGCATCTGGCGCTCCTCGACGATGCCCGTCAGCTGGAGCATGCGGTCGGCGAGCGTCGACTTGCCGTGGTCGATGTGCGCGATGATGCAGAAGTTGCGGATCAGCGCCGGGTCGGTACGGCTCCGCTCCGGCACGTTCGATGGGGTCGCGGGCACGCAGGGTCCTGTCGGGTCTGGATAGGAGGCAGCTTCGTCGCTGGGGAACGCTAGTCGCACCCATCGTCCCATGCACAAGCCGGACGGTGGGCACCGGCGGCGGGGGAACCGCCCGGGCGACGGTGGAGGACCTCTCCAGGGGCGGGGGCGGGCGATTCGGCGGGCGGTGCTGCTGCTGGTAGCCTGAGCCGCTGTGCCTTCGTGCATGCGAGGTCACCTCCAGGAAACCGTACTGAACCCGCAAAGGCTCATTCGTGGCGAACATCAAGTCCCAGATCAAGCGGAACAAGACCAACGAGAAGGCGCGCCAGCGCAACAAGGCGGTCAAGTCCGAGCTGAAGACCGCGATCCGTCGCACCCGCGAGGCCGTGGCCGCCGGTGACGCCGAGAAGGCGAACGAGGCCGCCCGCGTGGCCGCCCGCAAGCTCGACAAGGCCGCCAGCAAGGGCGTCCTGCACAAGAACAACGCCGCCAACAAGAAGTCGGCCCTCGCGCAGAAGGTCGCCTCCCTCAAGAGCTGACCCCCTCGTTCGGACCGCTCCGACGGCCGGTACGACCCACGGCGAGCCCTCTCACTCCGCCGCGTACCGGACCGAGACTCGGCACCGCGCCGCACGCGGCCTGCGTTCGCCACGCGGGTGCGGCGCACACCGGAACCAGACCGAAGCCCCCGGATCCGCCCTTTCCCCAGGGCCGGCCCGGGGGCTTCGGCGTGCCCGGGGTTGCGGCGCAGGTCAGCGTGAGCGGGCGGCGCGAGCGACAGTGAGGACCGCCTGTTCCAGGGCGTACTCCGGGTCGTCGCCGCCGCCCTTGACTCCGGCGTCGGCCGCAGCGACCGCGCGGAGTGCCGAGGCGACACCGTCGGCGGACCAGCCGCGGATCTGCCGACGGACCCGGTCGATCTTCCACGGAGGCATGCCCAGCTCACGGGCGAGTTCGCCGGGGCCCATCCCGCGCGGGGCGGAAGCCAGCTTGCCGACGGACCGGACGCCCTGCGCGAGAGCGCTGCTGATCAGCACCGGTGCCACACCTGTGGCCAGCGACCAGCGCAGCGCCTCCAGTGCCTCCGCCGTACGACCCTCCACCGCGCGGTCGGCGACGGTGAAACTGGATGCCTCGGCACGGCCGGTGTAATAGCGTGCGACGACCGCGTCGTCGATGGTGCCCTCGACGTCCGCCGCGAGCTGCGAGCAGGCCGAGGCCAGCTCGCGCAGGTCGCTGCCGATCGCGTCGACCAGTGCCTGGCACGCCTCGGGCGTCGCCGAACGCCCGGCAGTGCGGAACTCGGCGCGCACGAAGGCGAGCCGGTCGGCGGGCTTGGTGAGCTTCGCGCACGGCACCTCGCGAGCACCCGCCTTGCGGGCGGCGTCGAGCAGCCCCTTGCCCTTGGCGCCGCCGGCGTGCAGCAGTACCAGCGTGATCTCCTCGGCGGGCGACAGGAGGTACGCCCTGACATCCTTGACGCTGTCGGCCGACAGGTCCTGCGCCGACCGCACGACCACGACCTTGCGCTCGGCGAACAGGGAGGGGCTGGTCAACTCGTCCAGGGTGCCCGGCAGCAGCTCTGCGGAGGTCAGGTCGCGCACGTCGGTGTCGGGGTCGGCCGCGCGTGCGGCGGCCACCACCTGCTGCACCACGCGGTCCAGGAGCAGCTCCTCCTGCCCCACGGCCACCGTGACGGGTGCGAGCGGGTCTTCGGACGTCTTCCTACGGGTACCGGCCATCGCTCACCAGCATCCCACGCCCCACCGACAGCGCGGGCCCCCGTCCTCCCGGGCGGCCGGACTGACCGACAATGGACGAGTGACGCCACATCCACGACACATCCTGGTCCTGCCCGACCGCGACGCCGCCGAGGAGGTCGCCGAAGAGCTGGTGGAGCGGTTCGGCGCCGACGCCGACGACCCCCGCCTTCTCCGTGAGGCGCTGGCCGGCGAGGACGACGCGGAGGACGCCCAGTGGCTGGTCGTCCTGGAGGACGGGGACGGCCGCTACGACGCCGGGGCGCTGGCACAGCTCGCCGAGGACCACGAGGGCTGGCGCGAACGGGAGGAGAGCGAGCCGGAGTAGGGCGAGGGGACCAACTCCTCTCCGGCAGCGGACCGATGTGCGGGGCGGGTGCGGCTCCTAGCCTTCCGTCCATGACGAACAGCACCCGCCGCGAACCCCGTCCTGCCGCGCAGCGCAAGCAGGCAGTCCTGGACCGCTTGCGCACCGAGGAGGACGTGTGGGTGGCCACGGCCGGCCCCGAAGACGTGCCGTGCCTGGTGCCGCTCTCGCTGCACTGGGACGGTGAGGCGGTGTGGCTGGCCACCAGGTCCACCAACCCGACGGGCCGCAACCTGCGCCGCACGGGCGCCGTACGGCTGTCGTTCGGCGACACCCGGGACGTGGCGCTCATCGACGGCTCGGTCGAGACCTTCACCACGGCCGAGACGGACCCGGACACCGTGCGGGCTTACGTCGAACGCTGCGGCTGGAACCCGAGCAGCTCGAAGAACCGGGGCGCCCCCTACCTGTTCTTCCGCGTCACCCCGACCGCCGTACAGGCTTTCCACCAGGAGCACGAACTCGTCGGCCGCCACCTGATGCAGGACGGCGTCTGGAACGTCTAACCAGGGCGGGGGCCGGGTGGTGAACGGGCGGTGGTGACCGCGGGGGTGCCGTCAGGGGTGACGGTGACGGCGAGCGGGCCGGAGGTGTCCGTACGGCGGACGAGTGCGCCCCGGTGGTGCAGTCGGCGCAGGGTGTGCGGGGAGGGGTGACCGTACGGGTTGCCGGTGCCCGCGGAGATCAGGGCGATGCGTGGGTCGAGACGGGCCAGCAGGGCCGGGTCCTGATAGGCGGAGCCGTGATGGGCGACCTTGAGCACGTCCACCGGCCCGAGTCCCGGAAGGTCCTCCAGCAGGCGGCGCTGAGCCGGTGGTTCGAGGTCTCCGGGAAGGAGGACCGTGAGCCCGGCGACGCGGACGAGCAAGGTGACGCTCGCATTGTTGGCGACGTCCTCACCGTCGGCTGCGACCGAGGACGGTCGTCCGGCGGGGGGCCAGACGACCTGCCAGGACAGCGGCCCGAGACTGCCCCGCCCACCCGCTGCAGCCCGTACGAGCGGCACCCCGGCACGTCGGGCGACGCGGTGCACGAACTCGGCCTGCGCGGAAGGCTCCTGGACGCCGGTGGCCCGGATGGCGCCGACCGTGCGGCCGCGCAGGGCTCCGGGGAGGCCGGCGACGTGGTCGGCGTGGAAGTGCGTGAGCAGCAGGAACGGGATGCGTGTCACGCCGAGGGACGTCAGACAGTCGTCGACCGCGTCCGGTTCGGGGCCGGTGTCGACGAGCGCCGCCGTACCGTCACCGGCAGCGAGCACGATGGCGTCCCCCTGGCCGACGTCGCACGTCACCAGCAGCCAGCCGTCCGGTGGCCAGCCGGTGAGGGGGCGGGTCAACGGAGCGGGACGCACCAGCGCCAGCAGCAGAAGCAGCGCGGTGGCGGCGCAGAGCCACGGGTGTGCCGTCAGACGACGGCCGAGGATCAGCATCGCGCCGACGAGCAGGGCGAGAAGCAGCGCCCCGGGCCAGGTGTCGGGCCACGGGAAGGTCGCGCCGGGGACAGAGGCTCCGGTCCGGGCGATCAACGCGATGGCGGCGGCCGGAAGGCCACCGAGCCGGGCGAGGCCCTCGGCGAGGGCGGGCGAGAGCGGCGCGGCGAGGAGCGCCGCGAAACCGAGGACGGTGGCAGGTGCGACGGCGAACTCGGCGAGCAGGTTGCAGGGGACGGCGACCAGGCTGATGTGCGCGGCGAGCACGGCCACCACGGGAGCACAGGCGGCCTGGGCCGCAGCCGCCGCGGCGAGCGCCTCGGCGAGACGGCCTGGGATCCCGTGGCGGCGCAGGGCGAGGCTCCATCGCGGAGCGACGGTGAGCAGCGAGCCGGTGGCCAGTACGGAGAGCAGGAAGCCGGCTTCGCGGGCCAGCCCGGGGTCGTGGAGCACCAGGAGCAGCACGGCTGCGGCGAGGGCGGGGATCAGCGAACGGCGGCGTCCGGTACCGATGGCCAGGATGGTGATCAGTCCGCAGGCGGCGGCGCGCAGCACGCTGGGTTGCGGCCGGCACACCAGCACGAAGCCGAGGACGACGAGGGCTGCCAGCACGGCGGTCGCCCGCAGCGGGAGTCCGAGCCGGGGCGCGAGGCCGCGTCGTTCCGCGAGGGACGCCCTGCCGGGCGGGCCGATCAGGAGAACCAGCAGGACCGTGAGGTTGCCACCGCTCACGGCGAGCAGATGGAGCATGTCGGTGGTGTGGAAGGCCTCGTCGAGGTCCTCCGGAATGCGTGAGGTGTCGCCGACGACCAACCCGGGAAGCAACGCCCTCGGGTCGGGGGCGAGTTCTCCGGTCGCCTCACGCAGGCCGGCGCGCAGGTCCCCGGCGACGCGTTGCGGTGTGGTCGGCGGGGCGAGAACGACGGGCGGGTCCTTCCCACCCGTGCGCAGGACGGCGGCGACGTCACGGCCGCCGCCACGGGGCCGGGGCGGCGCGAACCGTGCCTCGACACGAATCCCGGTCGACGGCAGCAGCCGTCCCCAGCGGGAGGCGGTGCCGTCGTCAGCGTCGACCAGGAGCAGCGCAGGGGTGTGTACCGCGACGTGCTGCGCCGTGGCGGGCACGGTCACGCGGGTCACGTCGACGGGCACGACCAGGACGCCGGGAACGCGGCGGGTGCCGATCACCCGCGGCTCGGCGCGGTGGGGGTCGCCGGTCACGGTCAACTCCACAGAGGTGGTGGCGTGGTCGGCTGCCAGCCCGGGGACCGGACCACGGCGCGCGTCCACGGCGTGCAGCGCGGCGGACGCGGCACCGGCCGCAGCGCAGATCAGTGTCATGGCCGCCACGAGTCGGTTGCCGTACCACCGCGGCGGATCCGTCGACCGGCGGCGACGGAAGGCGAGGACGGAGGCGAGCAGGCAACAGGAGGCGACTGCGACCGCCGTGGCGAGGGCCGGCAGGGCGGGAGCGAGAGCGGCTGCCGCCCAGGCGGTCAGCGCGGGCGGTACGAGCCGTAGGTCCGGTGGCCCTTCCTGGCGTGGATCGGCGGCGCCGAGGGGGTTGGGCGAAGCCCGGTGCACGGGGCCGCGGAACGCGGCAGCGGGACGTGCCGCTGCGACGGTGGGCCCTGGTGTCACGGACCCACCTCCGGTTCGAGATCGGAGAAACGGGAGGGGCCGATGCCGTCGACGTCGCGGAGCTGATCGACGGAGGTGAACCCGCCGTGCCGGGCGCGGTAGTCGATGATGTGCCGGGCCAGTACAGGTCCGACCCCGGGAAGCGTTTCCAGCTGCTCGGCGGTCGCGGAGCTCAGACTGACGCGGGGCGGGGCGGCACCGCCCGGCACCGGGGGTGCGCCGGCCACCGGTGCCGGCGCCGCGACGGCTGCGGCCCGCGCGGATGCACCGACGAGGATCTGTTCTCCGTCGACCAACCGCCGGGCCTGGTTGAGGGCATCGAGATCCTTCCCGGCGGCACCCGGCCGCACGCCGCCGGCCGCCTTCAGCGCGTCCGCGACGCGGGACCCCCTCGGCAGCCTGTGCACTCCCGGATGCCGAACCCCTCCGGCGACGTCCACGACCACGGGCCCGCCGTCGTCGGTGGATCCGGCGGCGGCCCCGTCCACTCGCGATGCGTCCGATCGTGTCAACGGCTCCGCGGTGACGGCCGCTCGGGACGCGGCGACGGTCTGGGGACGGCCGGAGACGAAGTGGTGGACGGCGAAGCCCACCGCCACGAGCAGCACCAGCACGAGGGCCGCCAGGGTCTTCGGCTCCACGGCGCACCGGAGCTGCACCCACAGGGGGAGCCTCTCCACGAGAGCGGTGCGCAGCCGCGCACCGACGGACGGCGGCGCCGCACCGGAGGTGGAGGCGGTCGGGCGGTGCGCCTCATTGTCCCGGATATCGGAGAGCGGCGGTCTGCGGCCCGCCGGCCGCTCGCGGCGGCGGCGCG
>KI547045.1:194756-200241 GCA_000497405.1 Streptomycetaceae bacterium MP113-05
CGGAGCGGGCGGACGGGCGGGAGCGGTGACGACCGCCCCGTCCGGGGGCGCGGCTGTCGTGTCGGGCTCGAGTGGTCATGCCGCAGAACGCTAGGCGGCGCGGGGATTTCGCGGCGAAGTGCGTCGATTTCTGTGGACAACCGGCGAGTTGTGGACAACTCGGTGACACTTCGGACGCAGGAGCACCGCCGGCACTGCCCCTTCGGGTGGCTGCACAGACGTTTGTGCAGCCACCGGCGGTCCACTCAGCGGCGGGAGACCACCACGCCCAGCAGGCCGGGCCCGGTGTGCGCACCGATGACCGCACCGACCTCACTGACATGGAGGTCGCAGAGGCCGGGGAGGCGTTCACGGAGCCGCTGGGCGAGCTGGTCGGCACGTTCGGGCGCCGCCAGATGGTGCACGGCCACGTCGACCTGTCCGCCCGAGGAGTGCTCGACGGCGATCTCCTCGAGCCGGGCGATGGCACGCGAGGCGGTACGCACCTTCTCCAGCATGCCGATACGCCCCTCCGCCAGTTCCAGCAGCGGCTTCACCGCCAGCGCAGAACCCAGCAGGGCCTGCGCGGCGCCGATGCGCCCGCCGCGCCGCAGGTAGTCCAGCGTGTCGACGTAGAAGTACGCTGCGGTGCCCGCGGCACGCTTCTCGGCGGCGACGGCGGCCTCGTCCACAGTCCCACCCGCCTCCGCGCTCTCGGCCGCGGCCAGCGCGCAGAAACCGAGCGCCATGGCGACCATGCCGGTGTCGACCACGCGCACCGGCACCGGCGCCGCCCGCGCGGCCAGCACGGCGGCGTCGTAGGTACCGGAGATCTCGGCCGAGAGGTGCAGGGAGACGATGCCGTCGAGAGCGGGAACCGACTCGGCGAGGGTCCGGTAGGCGAGGGCGAACGTCTCGGGGCCGGGTCGCGAGGTGGTGACGGGGCGATGCTTGCGCAACGCCTCCTCGAGGGACCGGGCCGAGATGTCGGTGCCCTCCTCCAGTGCCTCGCCGTCCACGACCACCGTCAGCGGCACCGCCGTGATGCGGTGCTTCTTCAGCATCTCCGGTGGCAGGTAAGCCGTGGAGTCGGTGACGACAGCGACGTGACGGGCCATGCCGGCGAGGCTAGCGCCCGCGGGTGCCGACTTCTCGCACCGGCCCGTTGGTTCGTCGCCCCCAGCCGCGTTCACTCCGGCGCTCACCGGTCGTTCTGCGGGCCGCCGTCCCGGTCGACGCCGGGAAGGGTCGGGGCATCCGACCAGTGCTGCTCGGGTGACGCGGGACTCCCGGAGTTCTCCGGCTCCGGCCAGTGCGGCTCTTCCAGCCGCGGCGGCGCCGGTTCCGACGCCGGCCGGTGCAGTGCGGCGGGCTGCCCACCCGCGGCCGACGGCAACGGCGGCTCACGGTAACCGCGCAGGGCTCCGGATTCGATCTCGATCTGGTCCCGCAGCGCGGCGAGGCCGTCCTCGTCCCAGTGCCGGGCGCGGTCCTGGGCGGCGAAACGGAGCGAGTCGGCGGACTTCCGGAGCACGGACGCGCGCTCCCTGGCATCCGGGAGACGAGCCGCGACACGGTCCCGGTCGGGCTCACGCTCCATGAGCAGGCGCAGCTCGCCGTCGAGCTGGCGGGCGTGGCCCTGCAGCTGGTCGAGCAGGACGGCGGCCTCGCGCAGGGACGGGTCGTCGGAGGCGCCGGCGGTCAGCGCAACGCGGGTGCTCTCCAGAGAGGTGCGCAGCTCCAGGCGGATGCGGGCCGCCTCACCGAGGGGCCCCGGCTGCGCGGTGCGCGCCTTGAGCGCGGTGTCCTCGACGGTGCGGCGCACCTGGGCGCTCGTACGCTCCACACCGCGGCGGACGGCGCGCGCCGTCTTCAGGGTGACGATCACGCCGAGAGTGGTGAAGAGGACGAAGAGGGCGACCAGGGCCCAGATGACGAACTCCACGCCTTGCTCCTTCGGGTGCGCCGACGGGTGTGTGCGGTGCGGTCGTGACTTTCGCGGTGCGGCTCTTCCAGCGTAAACGGCCGGGGTGCCGCCGAGGGTTCCTGCCGGACGTACGGGCACTGTCCCGGCCGCGCGTTCCGCCGGAGTGGCGGTACGGCGGCCGGGTCGCGCCGTCGTCTCCGCCTGGGCTAAGCGGGCACGATGTTGACCAGCTTCGGGGCGCGGACGATGACCTTCCGGATACCCGCGCCGCCCAGGGCCGTGACGACCGCCGGGTCGCCCAGTGCGGCGGCCTCCAGGTCGGCCCGGGTGACGGAGGGGGACACCTCCAGCCGCGCCTTGACCTTGCCCTTGACCTGAACCACGCAGGTCACCGTCTCGTCCACCACGTAGGCCGGGTCGGCGACCGGGAAGTCCGCGTGGACGACGCTGCCCTCGTGGCCCAGCCGGTGCCACAGCTCCTCCGCGACGTGCGGAGCCAGTGGGGCGATCAGCAGCACCAGGCCTTCAGCGACGGGCCGCGGCACCCGCGACACCTTGGTGACGTGGTTGTTCAGTTCGGTCACCTTGGCGATGGCGGTGTTGAACCGCAGGTCGGCCAGGTCCTGCCGGACTCCGTCGATCGCCTTGTGCAGGGCACGCAGGGTGTCCTCGTCCGGCTCGTCGTCGGTGACGGTCACCTCACCCGTCGCCTCATCGACGACGTTCCGCCACAGGCGCTGCAGCAGGCGGTACTGGCCGACCACGGCACGTGTGTCCCACGGCCGGGAGACGTCCAGCGGCCCCATCGCCATCTCGTACAGCCGGAGCGTGTCGGCGCCGTACCCGGCGCAGATCTCGTCGGGCGTGACGGCGTTCTTCAGGGACTTGCCCATCTTGCCCAGCAGCCGGGTGACCTTCTCGCCCTGGTACCAGTACCCGCCGTCGCGTTCCTCCACCTCCGCCGCCGGCACGGCGATGCCGCGCGCGTCGCGGTAGACGTACGCCTGGATCATGCCCTGGTTGAACAGCTTGTGGAACGGCTCGGCCGAAGAGACGTGACCCAGGTCGAACAACACCTTGGACCAGAAGCGGGCGTACAGCAGGTGCAGTACGGCGTGTTCGGCACCGCCGACGTACAGGTCGACGCCGCCGGTGGGCCTGCCCTCGCGCGGGCCCATCCAGTACCGCTCGACGGCCGGATCGACCAGCTTCTCGTCGTTGTACGGATCCAGGTAGCGCAGCTCGTACCAGCACGAACCGGCCCAGTTGGGCATCGTGTTGGTCTCGCGCCGGAACCGGCGCGGGCCGCGGCCGTCCCCCAGGTCCAGGGTGACGTTCACCCAGTCCTCGTTCCGGGACAGCGGAGTCTCCGGCACGGTGTCGGCGTCGTCCGCGTCGAAGGTGCGAGGGGAGTAGTCCTCGACCTCGGGCAGCTCCAGCGGCAGCATCGACTCGGGCAGCGCGTGCGCGATGCCGTCCTCGTCGTAGACGATCGGAAACGGCTCCCCCCAGTACCGCTGCCGGCTGAACAGCCAGTCGCGCAGCCGGTAGCTGACCGTTCCCTCACCGATCCCCTGCTCGGCCAGCCATTCGGTGATCCTCGCTTTGGCCTCGGTCACGCCCAGTCCGTCCAGGCTGATGCGGGGGCCAGCCGAGTCGATCAGCGTGGCGTCGTACGAGGCGAACGCGTCGTCCCAGGTCGACGGGTCGGTGCCGCGGTCATCGGTGGGCCGGACCACGCACCGCATGGGCAGCTCGAATGCGCGGGCGAAGGCGAAGTCGCGGCCGTCGTGGGCGGGGACGGCCATGATGGCGCCCGTGCCGTAGCCCATCAGCACGTAGTCGGCGATGAAGACGGGGACACGTTCGCAGCTCACCGGATTGGTGGCGAAGGCGCCCGTGAAGACGCCGGTCTTGCCCCGGCCCTCACCGGAGTCGGCCTGCCGCTCGACGTCGGACTTGGCTGCGGCCTGCGCCCGGTAGGCGGCGACGGCCTCAGCCGGAGTGGAGTGTCCGCCGGTCCAGGCCGCACGTGTGCCCTCCGGCCAGGCGTCCGGCACGATCGACGCTGCGTGACCCTCGCCGGACACCAGGTCGTGTTCGGGCGCCAGCACCATGTACGTCGCGCCGAACAGCGTGTCCTGACGGGTGGTGAAGACGGTGATCGCGGCGTGTTCACCGCCGTGCGCGGTGTCGACCGGGAAGTCGACGCGGGCACCCTCGCTGCGGCCGATCCAGTTGCGCTGCTGCAGCTTGATGGCCTCCGGCCAGTCCAGGCCCTCCAGGTCGTCCAGCAGTCGCTCCGCATAGGCGGTGATGCGCATGTTCCACTGCCGCAGCTTGGCCTTGAAGACCGGCAGGTTGCCGCGCTCGGAGCGGCCCTCGGCGGTGACCTCCTCGTTGGCCAGCACTGTTCCCAGCCCGGGGCACCAGTTGACCGGGGCGTCCGAGGCGTACGCCAGCCGGTACTCCCCCAGCAGGTCGGCGCGCTGCTCCGTGTCCATCCGGCACCACGACGCGCGGCCCTCGGGGGTGGCACGGCGTCCGGACTCGAATTCCTCGACCAGTTCGGCGATCGGACGGGCCCGGTCCGACGCCACGTCGTACCACGAGTTGAAGATCTGCAGGAAGATCCACTGCGTCCACTTGTAGTAGGACGGTTCGATGGTGGCGAACGACCGCCGCTGGTCGTGGCCCAGGCCCAGACGGCGCAGCTGGGACTTCATGTTGACGATGTTGGCCTCGGTGGAGACCCGTGGGTGGGTGCCGGTCTGCACGGCGTACTGCTCGGCGGGCAGGCCGAAGGCGTCGAAGCCCAGCGTGTGGAGCACGTTGTGACCGGTCATCCGCTGATAGCGGGCGAAGACGTCGGTGGCGATGTAACCCAGCGGGTGACCGACGTGCAGGCCCGCGCCGGACGGATACGGGAACATGTCCATGATGAACTTCTCGGGCCTGGCGACGGCCTCCGCATCGCCACCCAGTTCTCCACCACCGGGGTTGGGGGCCTCGTACGTGCCCTGCTTGTCCCAGAAGTCCTGCCAGCGCGCCTCGATGTCGGCGGCCATCGCCGCCGTGTAGCGATGGGGAGCCGCGTTCTGCGCGGCTGCGGTCGTGGTCTCGCTCATCGTCCTAAAGCTCCATCGGTCGTCTCTGCCCAGGAAACAAAAAATCCCCTCGCACAGGAGGGGACGCCGCGCCGATTCCGACCCTTGCCGCTTCCCTCACGGCCCGGGTTCGGGACTGATCAGCGCGGCCAGCTAAGCAGAAGGCGTACGGCACGCATGCGCACAGGATAGCGCACCGCACAAGAGGGCAGACACGAAAACGGACCGCCCGTGTGAGACGGCCCGCCGGTCCGGAGTGGAGCTAAGGAGAATCGAACTCCTGACCTCTTGCATGCCATGCAAGCGCTCTACCAACTGAGCTATAGCCCCGGGTTTGGTCCGACGCGTGAGACTTGTGCAATCTCTGCAGTGTCCCCGCGACGGCGATGCCCACTCTACACGGACCGCGCCGTGATCCGCCAAATCGATTCCCACCCCGTGGGCGTGGCGGCGTACGGACCGCCGCACCGGC
>KI547045.1:200610-208812 GCA_000497405.1 Streptomycetaceae bacterium MP113-05
TCGCCGCGCTCGCGGTGTGGTGCGAACCGGTGTGGACGACGCTGCGCTACGGCCAGGTAAACCTGTTGGTGGCGGCCCTGGTGCTGTGGGACCTGACACACCGGCCGGGGCACCGCTGGGCGGGGGCGGGGATCGGTGTGGCGGCGGGCGTGAAGCTCACACCCGCACTGTTCGCCGTCCTGCTGGCGCTGGCCGGTCTGGTGGCGGCCCGCCGGCGTCCGAACGGCCCGGACCCCCGTACCCCGGGCGCGGAGCCGTGGAATCCATGGCTCCGCCAGGCGGCCGTCGCCGCCGGGGCCTTCCTCGGCACGGCGGCACTGGCCGCAGCGTTGCTCCCCGACGCCTCGCTCCGGTTCTGGACGGAGGTTCTCTTCCGCCCCGAGCGGGTGGGCAACGCGGAGGACACCGGAAACCAGTCGCTGCACGGCGCCCTCGCCCGCGTACTGCACAGTGACGACCCCGGTGCTGCGGCCACCGCGCTGTCCGTCGCGGTGGCCGCGGCAGGGCTGGCGGTCGCGGTGGCGGCGCTGCTCTCCGGACCGAGACTGCCGCAGTCGCCCGCCTGGGCGGCGGCAGCGTGTGCCGTGACCGCGCTGCTGGTCAGTCCGGTCTCCTGGTCGCATCACTGGGTGTGGTGCGTTCCCCTCGCAGTGCTGTTGGGTACCCAGGCACGGCGTCGCTCCGACGAGGGCTGGTGGTGGGGAACCGCCGGCTGCACGACGGTGTTCTGCTCGTACGCGCTGTGGTGGGTGCCGCACAGCCCGGACCGCACCGACCGGCTCGAACTCCGCCAGGACGCAATGGAGATGCTGCTCTCGGCGGTCTACCCGCTGGCCGGTGCCGCGTTCCTGGCGCTGACCGCCGCGGTGACGCTGCGGGCGACGCGGGCGACGCGAGGGAC
Source organism: Streptomycetaceae bacterium MP113-05 (assembly GCA_000497405.1). GTDB lineage: Bacteria > Actinomycetota > Actinomycetes > Streptomycetales > Streptomycetaceae > Streptomyces. The sequence continues at coordinate 201,512 of KI547045.1, forward strand.
GGGCGAAGGGAACGCACCGGGCGTGCGGGACGCGCTTCAGGCCGTGGCGAAGGAGTAGAAGCGCTTCAGAGCGCAGTGCTCCTCGAGCAGCCGGCCGTAGATCGGCTCGCCGTCCAGTTCGCGGTACGTCTCGATGGGGTCGCCGCGTATGATCAGCGCCCGCGCGCAGTCCTCGCACCAGTACTGGTAGTGCTCGTTCGCGGGCTCCATGTCACGCACGACGGGCGTGCCGGTACCGCACCAGTCGCATTTCCTGCTGTGCGCGCCCATCCGTCAGCTCCAGGTGTGGCCGCAGGCCGTGCACACGTAGGAAACCCCTCCATTGTCGCCGAGCACCACGGCGACGTCCGATGCTCCACAGGCCGGGCAGATGAGGGGCACGGTCGGCACGTCTGTCCCTCCCTCGCTGCGCCCCCTTCCGCCGACAGTGATTCTGCCACGTTATCGGCGTCCGCAGGAGAGGGGGAGAAAGCACGATCCCGCCCTGGTGAAGGACGGGATCGTGGAGGGTGGAGCTAAGGAGAATCGAACTCCTGACCTCTTGCATGCCATGCAAGCGCTCTACCAACTGAGCTATAGCCCCAGGTTTCCCGGCGCTCGTGCGCCGTGAACGAGTGAAAGCTTAGCGGGTGACCTGCCGGTTTGCGAAATCCGGTCAGGCGCCGGCGGTACCTGGCCCGGACCGGACACACCCGGACGGTCAGTCGTCGTCGCCGAGGACCGGTTCCGGCAGGGTGCCGGCGTTGTGCTCCAGCAGCCGCCAGCCGCGCTGGCTCTCGCCCAGCACGGACCAGCTGCAGTTGGAGAGGCCACCGAGGGCTTCCCAGGTGCCGGGGTCCAGGCCGAGAAGCCGGCCGATGGTGGTGCGGATGGTGCCGCCGTGGCTGACGACGACCAGTGCGCCGCCCTCCCGGAGCTTGTCCGCGTGACGCTCGACCACCGGCGCGGCACGGTCGGCGACCTCGGTCTCCAGCTCGCCGCCACCGCGCCGGACGGGCTCTCCGCGCTTCCATGCCGCGTACTCGTCGCCGTACCGCTCGACGATCTCACCGTGGGTGAGCCCCTGCCAGACCCCCGCGTACGTCTCCCGCAGGCCGGCGTCGTGCGTGACCTCCAGGCCGGTGAGACGCGCCAGCTCGGCGGCGGTCGCCCGCGTGCGCGCGAGGTCGGAGGCGATGACGGCCTGCGGTTCGAGCGCGGCGAGCAGCCGGGCCGAGCGACGGGCCTGGGCCACGCCCTCATCGGTGAGAGCGATGTCGGTGGAGCCCTGGAATCGGCGCTCCAGGTTCCACGCCGTCTGGCCGTGCCGCCACAGGACGATGCGTCGGCCGGTGGGGGCCGCCGCGGGGACCGGCTGCCCGGCGGTCACCGGCCGTCCTCCGCCTCCGCCTGGGCCCGGGCCTGGGCTGCCTTGCCGTGGGTGGCCCGGGCGTCCTCCGGGAGCGGCAGTTCGGGACAGTCCTTCCACAGGCGCTCCAGCCCGTAGTAGACCCGCTCTTCGCTGTGCTGGACGTGCACGACGATGTCGATGTAGTCCAGCAGCACCCAGCGCCCTTCGCGCTCGCCCTCACGGCGGACCGGCTTCGCGCCGTGCTCCTTCAGCAGGTGCTCCTCGACGGCGTCGACGATCGCCTTGACCTGCCGGTCGTTGGGTGCGGAGGCGAGGAGGAAGACGTCGGTGATGGCGAGGACGTCGCTCACGTCGTAGGCGACGACGTCGTGGGCCAGCTTGTCGGCGGCGGCCTGGGCGGCGGCGTTGATCAGCTCGACGGAACGGTCGGTGGCGGTCACAGGCAGTGCTTTCGGTCGCGGGATGGAAATCGGTTCATGAAGAAGTCGGTGCCCGTCAAGGATCTCACGCCGTACCCCGGGCCCCGCCGACGCCCGGTGCGGGACGGCGGGGCCGTCCCGCACCGGCTCGGATCAGCTGTCGTAGTCCTGGCCGAGGACGACGGTCACGTCCGCGTTCCCGGCCCCGTCGCCCTTCTGCACGGCGTCATCGGGAAGGCCCAGGGTCTTGGCGACGGCCTGCGCCCGCTTCTTCTGCTTCGCGTCGCCGTAGACCACCTGGGACGTCTCCCGGGTGTCGTCGGCGCGGGAGGCGCCGACCACGGTGAACCCTCCGTTGACCAGGGTGACGCGGGCGGAACCGGCTGCGTCCTCGTCACCTGCGGCGTTCCTCAGGCTGACGCGCGGCGCGGCGTCCGGGTCGGAGTTCCGCACGGTGCCGCCGAGCACGTCCTTGACCATGCCGTCGCTGGTCTCCGCGCTGAGTGTGCCGTCCGGTTCGACAGGCAGCACCCTGGTCTCGTGGGCGTCGGCCTGGGCACGAGCGGCCAGTGAGGCCAGTGAGGCCCCGAGCGAGGCCTGGGAGATGGACGGGTCGAGGATCTGGCCGAGCGTCTCGATCGTCCTGGTGGCGGATGTCTTTTCGGTGGACACCTTGCCGAGTACGGCCTCCATCACCTGGCCGAAGCGCTCGAGCTGCGCGGTCCCGGTCTCGGCGTCGTCGCGGTGGACTGCGTAGGCGACGGCGGCCCGGCCGTCGAGTTCTCGTGCCTCGCCCTTCTCGACCAGCGGGTCGGCGTCCTTCTTCTCCGCCGGCACCGTGGCGTTCGCGTCGAGCGTGATCCCGCCGACGGCGTCGACCAGGGTCTCCAGGAAGGGGGTGTCCAGGCGCCAGGTGCCCTTGATGTCGGCACCGAGGAGCTGGTTGAGGGCATCCCGGGTGGGAGTGGCGCCCTCGGACTCGACGGACTTGCCGAGTGTGGTGGTGGAGCCGTCGGCCGTGGTGACGGCGAGCGAGTCGGGCAGCAGGAGAGTGGTGCCCTGCCCCGTGGTGGAGTTGTCCACCAGGAGCGCAGTGGAGTTGGCCGCACTGTCCGGGTCGCGCAGGTGCACGACCAGCACGTCACGCTGCTGGCCGACGGCGGCGCCGTCCACGCCCGGCGCTCCGCCGAGGCCGGGCAGCTTACCGGCGTACCAGAGGTAACCGACGCCGCCGAGCAGGGACAGCACCACAAGGATCACCAGGGCGCGCTTGCGGTTGCGCCCGCGCCGTTTGGCCTCCTCGCGGCGTTCCGTGCGGCTCTCGCTGAACTTCAGCCAGTCGATGACGTCTTCGGACTCCTCCGCCTCCTCCTCGACGAACGAGAACTGGTCGGTGTCGTACCCGTCCTCGTCGGCGCCGGGGGCGCGGTGATCACCCCGTGCGGATGCGGACGCTTCCCCCGCCCGGGGCGCCGCCTGCGCCGGGAGGGTCCCGGTGCCGTACGCGCCTCCCGGACCGGTGCCGGCCGCTCCGAGCCCGGCGCCGGTGTCCGCCACGGGGGCGTACGGGTCGTAGCCGTGGCTGCCGCGGGGGTCTGCGGTGTAGGCGTCCGCGGCATCACGGCCGTCCCGGTACCCCTGGGCGTGGTGCCCGCCGGTGGTGTACTGCGGTGCCCGCTGCCCGACGTCCGCGCCGGGGGGCGTGCCGTAGGGGGCATACGGATCGTACGGGTCGAAGCTGCCGGTGTCGTAGCCGCCCGCCGGGTACGCACCGCTGCCGTAGCCGGCCCCGTGGGGGGTGTCGTAGCCGGTCTCGTAGCCGGTCTCGTAGCCGCCCGCCGGGTACGCACCGGTGTCGTAGGGCTGCCCGTAGCCGTGGTCCCGTCCGCCCGCCTGCTGGACGGGCCGCCCCGTCGGCGGAGTGGCCCGGGCGTAGACCGGGCGCCCGTAGTCGTCGTACCCGAGGATCTGCGGCGGCTGCCCGCCGTACGGGTCATAGCCGTAGTCGTAGCCGTAGCCGTAGCCGTCGCTGTCGTGGCGCTCGCTCACGTCCGGGCCGCCTCCTCGCCCCCGTGCCGGTACAACTGCCTCTTGTTGATGTAGCGCACCACGCCGTCGGGCACCAGGTACCAGACCGGATCGCCGTGCTCGACCCGGGCACGGCAGTCCGTGGAGGAGATGGCCAGCGCGGGCACCTCGATCAACGAAACACCGCCGTCCGGCAGCCCGGGGTCGGCGAGCGGGTGCCCGGGGCGGGTGACACCGATGAAGTGAGCGAGGGAGAACAGTTCCTTCGCGTCCCGCCAGGTGAGGATCTGACCGAGCGCGTCCGCACCGGTGATGAAGAACAACTGGGATTCCGGACGCTCGGTGTGCAGGTCACGGAGCGTGTCGATGGTGTAGGTGCGGCCCGGCCGGTCGATGTCGATGCGGCTGACGGAGAACTGGGGATTCGACGCGGTGGCGATGACCGTCATCAGATAGCGGTCCTCTGCCGGGGACACCCGCTGGTGGCTCTTCTGCCACGGCTGCCCGGTCGGCACGAACACCACTTCGTCCAGCCCGAACCGCGCTGCCACCTCGCTCGCCGCGACCAGGTGACCGTGGTGGACGGGGTCGAACGTCCCGCCCATCACTCCCAGTCGCCACGCGCCGGTGCGGGGCACTATGTGCTCTCCCATGCGTGCCGACCCTAGCCTCTCTTCTTCTCGCGGCCCATCCTCCGCCCGCCGGGACGCAGCGGAGTCGCAGGTCCGTACGGGGTGCTCCGGGCCGGTCGCCGGGTCAGCGGTCGCGGTTGAAGCGGGTGGTGATCCAGAGCAGCAGGAACAGGGTGAGGAGTGCGCCGCCGCCGGTGATGTAGGGGCTGAGGCTGGCGTGCTCACCGCCGTGCTCGGCACCGCCTCCACCGCCGGAGGCGAGGGCGACGAGGCTGCTGTGCGCGGAGCTGATCAGAGTCATGGCTGCTTCAAACCGTCCCGGTGAGAGTGTTCAGGGGCGTGCTGTCTTCCGCGCCACATCGTAAGCGCCGTTCACGCGCGGTCTCACGCCGACCGGTCCCGTTCGCGCTCCGCCCCGCCGCGACGGCCGGTTCGTCGCAACCCGGGAACAGTCCCGGCCGCACGGCGACGGGACGGATTACGCTGGGCGTTCCAGCCGACGAGGGGGATCCATGACCGAAGGCAACGACGGCGCCCAGCACCTGCCCGGCCGCGAGCGGCGCCGATTCCCCGGGATCTCCTCCCGGGCCTACGAACATCCCGCCGACCGATCCGCCCTGGTGGCGCTGCGCAAGCTCAGCGGTTTCGACACCGTGTTCAAGGCGCTCAGCGGCCTGCTGCCGGAGCGCAGCCTGCGGCTGCTCTTCCTCTCCGACTCGGTGCGGGTGGGCGAGCGGCAGTTCGCACACCTCAACCACATGCTCCGGGACGCCTGCCACATCCTGGACCTGGAGAAGGTCCCGCCGATGTACGTCAGCCAGGACCCGAAGCCCAACGCGATGTGCATCGGCCTCGACGAGCCGATCATCGTGGTGTCGACGGGCCTGGTCGAGCTCCTCGACGAGGAGGAGATGCGGGCGGTCGTCGGCCACGAGGTGGGCCATGCCCTGTCGGGCCACTCGGTGTACCGCACCATCCTGCTGTTCCTCACCAACCTGGCGCTGAAGGTGGCCTGGATCCCGCTGGGGAACGTGGCGATCATGGCGATCGTCACCGCCCTGCGTGAATGGTTCCGGAAGTCCGAGCTCTCCGCCGACCGGGCCGGTCTGCTGGTCGGTCAGGACCTGCAGGCGTCGATGCGCGGGCTGATGAAGCTGGCGGGCGGCAACCACCTGCACGAGATGAACGTCGACGCGTTCCTCGAGCAGGCCGAGGAGTACGAGGCCGGCGGGGACCTGCGGGACTCGGTTCTGAAAATCATGAACGTGCTGCCCCGCAGCCACCCGTTCACCACCGTGCGCGCCGCCGAGCTGCGCAAGTGGGCCAGGACCCGCGAGTACCAGCGGGTCATGGACGGGCACTACGCGCGCCGGGAGGACGACCGTGACACCTCGGTCAGCGACTCCTTCCGCCAGTCCGCGAACCACTACTCCGACAGCGTGCGGAACAGCAAGGACCCGCTGATGGGGCTCGTGCGCGACATCGCCGGCGGCGCGGGCGACCTGGGCGGCCGACTGCGGGACGGCTTCACCGGCCGTCGCAGGGACGACTCCGGCGACGGCCCCGGCGAGACCGGCGGCAGCACCTCGTAGACGACGGTCCCGGGGGCTCCGGCTCCCGTGCCCTGTGGGAGCCGGTGGGACCTCCGGAGCGCGGGCGCGGTTTCAGCGGGCGCCGGTCGGGCCGGGCACGGTGCGGTCCGCCAGCACGCCGCAGACCGCCCCGCGGGAGCCGTCCAGCGCGTACGGGTCGGTGCCGGCGGGCCGGTCGTCGCCGGCCCGCTCACCGGCCAGCAGTGGGGCCAGGGTGGCGGAATGGTCGGCGGAACAGGCCATCGGACCGGCGCGTGTCGAGACGCTGTGGACCCTGAGCTGGTGCGCGGAGAAGTCCTCCGGTCCGAAGCGGAAGCGGACCTCGCGACGCACGGTGAACAGTGAGGCGCCGTTCGCGTCCTCGTCGCCCGCGGGCCGCAGGGCGTAGACGAAGACGTGATCGGCGGTGACCTCCAGGGTGCCGGGCCGCGTCTCCTCGACCGTGAGCGTGCCGTTCACCCGTACCTGGGGGGCCGCCAGCGCCACCCGGTCCGGGTCGAAGCGCACCATCCAGCCGGTGACCGCGTGCCGGCCGTCACTGCGCGGCCGGTGCACGCTCCGTTCGAACTGGTCGAGCTGGCCGGGGTCCAGCAACAGCCGCACCGGCCGCACGGCGCCGCCGGTGAGTACGGCCGGATCGACGGAGCTGGTGACGACGTACTCCTTCGCGCCGGCGAGTGCGGCCAGAACCTGGCTCTCCGTGAAGTGGTCGGTGCCGGGGGCGGACGGGAAGGTCACGCCGTCCGCCCCGGTACGGAAGTCGGCAGCCGGCGACCGCGCGGCCAGGTCGCGGGCGGTGCCACCGGGCACCGCCCCTCGGGGCGCGAGCGGGACCGTCACCATCCGGGCGGGTTGTGCGGGTGCCGGGGGCGGATCGGGCAGCGGGTTGCGCACGCCCATGTAGACGGCGGTACCGAAGGCGATGACGATGAGCAGGACGAGCATCAGTCCCTGCCGCGAGGTGGCGCGGGCCCCCGGCGACGCGCCGACCGGACGGCTGCGTACGGCCGCGTGCTCCTCGTCGTCCATCCGCTCCTGGGCGGAGAACTCCTGCAGACGGGCGCCCTCGACGAACGACTCGTCGAAGACGACGGAGCGGTATTCGTCGTCTCCGCCTCCCGTGGGGCCCTCGATCGGCTCCTCCGGCGGCCCTCCACGACCTGCCATATGAAAAGGGTAGGTCGCGGCAGCGGTGCCTAAACGCGCACCGGAGGTGCGACTTCCTTCGCCGACGTCCAAGGCGGGACGTGTACCCGAGGTTCACCCGGCCGGGTGAACC
>KI547045.1:209172-211178 GCA_000497405.1 Streptomycetaceae bacterium MP113-05
TCTTCCAGGACGCGTTCCCCGGCGGGGGCGGCGCCGACGCCGCTGCTCGGGGGCGGCGGGGCCGGTTCGTCCCGCTGGCCGGAGGCACCCCGGTAGACGGCCGCAAAGGCGAGCGCGACCATCCCGATGCCCATCACCACGGCCAGCACCCAGGCGACCGGGCGCTGCCACCGCACATGGCTGCGGTACGGGCGCGGGGCTCCCCGGCCGTAAACGCCGTACGAGCCGTCGAGGTCGTCCGGATCGCCGTCCGTGTCGTCGGCGTCGTCTCCGTACCGGGAGCGGCGGCGCCTGTAGCCGTACCCGTAGCCGTGCGTGGTGTCGTCGGTGTCCGGGTCGTATCCGGGCGGGGTGTCGCCGTCGTCGGCGGGCCCGTAGACGTACCCGTCGTCGTACGGGTACGGCACCTCGCTCTCGGCGTGCGACTGGGCGGCGGCGCGCCTCCGCTCGTCCGCGGTGGGTTCGTGGAATCCGGCCGCCCGGATGAAGGCCTCGTCAAGGACCACGGCCGCGAACTCCTCGTCCGCGGTTCCGTGGCGGCGGTCCTCCTCGGGCTCGTCACCGTCCGCGAACGGCTGGCCCCCCACTTCCTCCGGCACGTCGTCCAGCGTAGTGCGAATCGGGAGATGTGGGCGGGGAGAACGGGAATCCGGCGAGAACCGGACAGGGCCGCATCGTCTCCCGTGGGACGTGCCCACGACGCCCGCCCCAGGCCTGGCGCGGTCCGGGCGACTCCTGTGCCTGTGAACGGCACCCCGCCTCCCCGGGCAGAGGTGTCAGTCGCGCACGTGGCCCGTTCCGGTGACCACGTACTTGGTGGAGGTGAGCTCCGGCAGGCCCATGGGGCCGCGCGCGTGCAGCTTCTGGGTGGAGATGCCGATCTCGGCGCCGAAACCGAACTGCCCACCGTCGGTGAAGCGGGTGGAGGCGTTCACCATCACCGCCGTGGAATCGACCAGTGAGGTGAATCTGCGGGCGGCTCCGATGTCGGAGGTGACGATGGCCTCGGTGTGGCCAGAGGTCCAGGTGCGGATGTGCGCCACCGCGGCGTCCAGCGACGGCACCACCGCGGCGGCGATCTCGAAACCCAGGTACTCGGCGGCCCAGTCCTCGTCGGTGGCGGGCACCACGGCGGGGTCCGCCTGCTGCCAGGCCTCGTCGCCGTGCACCCGCACCCCGGCCTCGCGCAGCGCGACCACCGCGCGCGGCAGGAACTCCTCCGCGACCTCGGCGTGCACCAGCACGGTCTCGGCGGCGTTGCAGACGCTGGGCCGCTGGGCCTTGCTGTTCACCAGGATGCGCAGCGCCATGTCCAGGTCGGCGCCTTCGTCGACGTACACGTGGCAGTTGCCGACGCCGGTCTCGATCACCGGGACGGTGGACTCCGCCACGACGGTGCGGATCAGCGACGCGCCGCCGCGGGGGATCAGCACGTCGACCAGGCCGCGTGCCCGCATCAGCTCCCGCACCGACTCCCGGCTCTCGCCGGGCACCAACTGGACGGCGTCGGAGGGCAGGCCGGCGCCGGTGACGGCGTCACGCAGCACGGCCACCAGGGCGGTGTTCGAGGCGGACGCGGAGGACGAGCCGCGCAGCAGCACCGCGTTGCCGGACTTCAGGCACAGCGCGGCGGCGTCCACGGTGACGTTGGGCCGTGCCTCGTAGACGATTCCCACGACCCCGAGGGGCACCCGCACCTGGCGGAGCTCCAGACCGTTGGGCAACGTGGAACCGCGCACCACCTCGCCGACCGGATCGGGGAGCGTCACCACGTTGCGCACGTCTGCGGCGACGTCCTCGATCCGCTCCGGGGTGAGGGTGAGCCGGTCGACGGTCCCGGCCGCGGTGCCGGCGGCCTTCGCCCTCGCCACGTCCTCCCGGTTCGCGGCGAGGATCTCGCCGGTGCGGGCGACGAGCGCGTCGGCTACTGCGAGCAGCGCGGCGTCCCGCGCGGTGCGCGGCAGCGGCGCCAGTTCCGCCGCGGCCTCCCGGGCACGGCGGGCGGT
>KI547045.1:211188-212313 GCA_000497405.1 Streptomycetaceae bacterium MP113-05
TCGTCCCGGCTGCGCTGGTGCTCATGCAGGCAGCCTAGTGCTGTGACCGGTGGCGCTCCGGAGCGCCGTCCACCGTGCGGACGGTGCCCGCCCCGGGGTGCCGGACCAGGGCGGGACCGGGTGTCGCACAGGCAGGACGGAGCGCTGAACCGTCGTCGAGCCGTCGTGCGGCAGTCCTAGAACGGGTGTACTCCAACGGGTGTGGCGGGTGCCGGTCCGTGTCCCTGGGCGACTCGCTGCCGGTAGGTGTCCCGGCCGATGACCTCCAGCCCCACGATCTCCCACGGCGGCAGCTTCGCCGTCGCCCGGTGCTCGCCCCAGAGCCGCAGCGCGACGGCGGCGGCATCGTGCAGGTCCCGGGCCTCCTCCCAGTAGCGGATCTCCGCGTGGTCGTCGGCGTAGCGACTGGTCAGCAGGAAGGGGTGGTCGAGCGCGAGCTGCTCCAGTCCGCGCCGGACCTCCCTCAGCGGCGCCTCGGTACCGGCGACGCTGAGGGTGACGTGCCACAACCGGGAGGTGCCGGGCCCCTCGCCGGACCTGCCCGGGACGTGGGCGGGTACGGACCGCGGGACGTGCCGGCGGTCCGCCGTCTCGACGCTGGCCAGTCGTCTCACCGGGCCTCCTGGGGGTGCGAAGTCCTGCAGGGCGTCCTGCGGGCGCGGGCCGTTCGGGGAGATCCCGTCTGCGGCCAGGTGCACTCCGCAGCGCTGACGCGCTCCGAGAGGCAGTCGACCAGTCGGCGGGCGACCGCGTGGCCTTTTTACCGAAGCTGTCCGGCGAATGGCGGGACTTTCACCGATCCTGCTCGTCCGCGCCCGGCCTACCGACCCCGTTCGGGCGGTCGGCGGGCACTTTTCACGAACGCAGCAGCACCAGGTCGTCTCTGTGTACGACCTCACGTTCGTACGCCGGGCCGAGCTCGCGGGCCAGCTCACGGGTGGAACGGCCGATCAGGCGGGGGATCTCACGGGCGTCGAAGTTGACGAGCCCGCGGGCCACCGCGTGACCCTGGGCGTTCCGCAGCTCCACCGGATCACCTGCGGTGAAGTCGCCCTCCACCCGGGAGATACCGGCGGGCAGCAGCGAGGAACGACGGTCCACGACCGCCGTCACCGCGCCCGAAGC
>KI547045.1:212435-214920 GCA_000497405.1 Streptomycetaceae bacterium MP113-05
CGCCAGCTCCGCGGGGCCGCCGACCTCGGCGATCCGGCTGGTGCCGGGGGTGGCCGGGTCGCCGTCGTAGAGCCCGTCCACGTCGGACAGCAACACCAGCAGGTCGGCGCGGACGAGGTGCGCGACGAGGGCGGCCAGGCGATCGTTGTCGCCGAAGCGGATCTCGTCGGTCGCAACGGTGTCGTTCTCGTTGACCACCGGCACCGCGCCCATCGCCAGCAGCTGGTCCAGGGTGCGGTAGGCGTTGCGGTAGTGGGCCCGGCGACTGGTGTCGTCCTCGGTGAGCAGCACCTGGCCCACCCGACGCCCGTGCCGGGCGAAGGAGGCGGTGTAGCGGGCGACCAGCAACCCCTGGCCCACGCTGGCCGCCGCCTGCTGGCGGGCCAGGTCACGCGGGCGGCGCCCCAGGGCGAGTGGCGCGAGACCGGCGGCGATGGCGCCCGAGGAGACCAGCACGATCTCCTTGCCGCCTCCGCCACGCGCACCACCCCCGGGCACTCCGCCGGGACCGCGGCCCTCCAGATGGCGGGCGAGCACGTCGACCAGCGCGTCCACCCGGTCCGCGTCCAGGCCACCGGCTGCGGTGGTGAGCGATGAGGAGCCGACCTTCACCACGATCCGGCGGGCGTCCGCCACGTTCTGCCGCAGTCCTGTCTCCGCTGCCACCGCTGCCCTCTCTACCTGCCGTCCCGGCGCCGCGCACCGCCCGCCGAGCAATCTACGGCAGGCCGCCGGCCGGAACGCCGTCGTCCCACCTCCTGGACATTCCGATCCGGCATTCCGGGTCACCCGTGGGAGGACGGAAATTGTCACCGTGCCCTTCGCGTCATACGGTCAGTGCTCAGCCCGACCCAGGCGCGCCACTCCCCCACAACGGTGGTCGAGCCTTCCGCCTCCCGCCAGGAGCCCAACCCCGTGCCCTCTGCCGGATTCCCCCTACGCCGCGTCGTCCAGTTGACGGCGCTCTCCTCCCTGCTGGTGCTCTTCGCAGCCCAGCTCGCCGGCGCCCTGCTGGCGCACGTGCCCCTCTTCGTGGTCGCCTCCGCGGGCGGCGTCGGCCTGGACCTCTACCTCCAGCGGCGTCAGCCCGACCTGATCGCGGTGCTGGGCAAGATCCGCTTCGAGGCGGTCAGCCGGCAGCTCCTGCGCGACATGCTGATCGTGGTCGCGCTGGTGCGGCTGCCGAAGGTGAACGCGGTGGAGGAGCGGGCGCTGGTCCTGCTGCTGCTCGGCTGCTACGGCCTGCACTTCCTGTGCCAGGGGGTGTCCCTGATCGTGCGGCGCAACCGCACGCTGCCGATCCTGACGCGGAACATCGACACCTCCGGGCTGCGCCTCTCCCCCGCACCGCCGCGGATCCTGGCCCGGCTGCAGAGCCGCCGGCTGCTGACCTTCATGCTGCCCGCCACGGCGGGCCTGCTCGCCACCAGCGCCACGGCGCAGAACGCATGGGCGCTGACCGGTCTCGCGACGAGCCTGGCCCTCTTCCTCGGCGGCACGGCCCATCTCGGCACCTGGCTCATGCCGAAGAAGCGCACGGCCGACGAGCAGCGGGTGCTGAACTGGCTGGACACCTGGCTGGACGACTACCGGCCCACCGTCGGCATGTACTTCTCCGGCGGCGCGACGTCCGCCTACCAGGCGAACATGTGGCTCGGTACGCTCGCCGCCCTCGACGGCAACCCACTCATCGTGCTGCGTGAGCGGTTCATGGTGCAGAAGATCGACGCGACGGACGTACCGATCGTGTGCTTCCCGAAGGTCGCACACCTGATGCACCTCGAGCAGTCCTCCCTGAAGATGCTGCTGCATCCGGCGAACTCCGGCAAGACCTCGCAGGTGCTGCGCATCCCGACGATCAAGCACGCCTTCACCAACCACGGCGAGAGCGACAAACTCTCGTCCTGCAATCCCTACGCCAAGGCCTACGACGAGGTGTGGGTGGCGGGCCCGGCAGCGCGCCGGCGGTACCAGCTCGCCGACATCGGCGTGGACGACCGCGACGTGGTGGAGGTCGGACGGCCGCAGCTGACGCCCATCCACCCGTACGCCGGCCCGCCCGCGGGCGACTCGCCCACGACGGTGCTCTACGCCCCCACATGGGAGGGCTGGACCGAGGACCCCGGCAACACCTCGGTGATCCTGGCGGGCGAGAACATCGTCCGCGAACTGCTGGCCGACCCGGGCGTACGGCTGCTGTACAAGCCGCACCCGATGACCGGCTCCGTCGACCCCCGTGCGGGCGCCGCCGACCGGCGCATCCGCGTGATGATCGCGGAGGCGAACGCCCGGAGCGGCACGGACCGGAGGAACGCCGAGGGGCCCGGCCCCTCTTCGGATGCCACGGCTGCGCTGGCGCGCCGTACGGCCGAGCTGGACGCGTTGACCACGACGGCGTTCCGGCCCAACGCGGACGAGACCGAACGGATGCTGCTCCAGTCCCACCCGGGCCAGGGCCGCGCCGAGGCCGTGGCGGCGGCCACCC
>KI547045.1:215155-216141 GCA_000497405.1 Streptomycetaceae bacterium MP113-05
ACCGCCGCCTGGGAGGAGGCGTACTGGGCCTCCTCCCCGCCCGACGAACACCTGGTGATCACGGCTGCCCGCCCCGGCATCTACACCTGCTTCAACCAGGCGGACCTGTTGGTCAGTGACGTCTCAAGTGTGGTGTCCGACTACCTGACCAGCGAGAAGCCGTACGCGGTCGCGAACACCAGCGGACTCTCCGAGGAGGACTTCCGGAGCACCTTCCCGACCGTACGGGCGGCGACGATCCTCACGCCGCAGGCGAAGGAGACGGCCGCGCTGCTGGCGGCGGTCCGCGACCCGTCCGGGGACGCCCACGCGGCGGCCCGCGCCGAACTGAAGGCACACCTGCTGGGGCCGTCCGACCCACCGTCGCTGACCCGCTTCAACCAGGCCGCACTCGATCTCTGCGCCGAGGCCGACGCGCGCAACGAGCGGGCGGCGGCCCGCGCCGCCACCGGTTTCCCCGCACAGCGGGCGACCGGCGAGCGCGCCGGTGCGGAGGCTTCCACCGACGACTCCCTCGACAGCTCCGCCGACGACACGGCCGACGACACCGCCGAGGCCACGACCGAGGCGGAGGCCGAAGCATCCGAAGCAACCGAGATCGTCGAGGTCTCCACGGGACCGGAGGCCGTCGAGGCCGAGGAACGGACAGCCGACGCCTCGGAGGCGGCGGACCCCGCATCGGAGGAAGCAGGCTCCGAGCAGGTGGGGCGCTGAGCCGGGTACCCCGCTTGGACGTCTCCCAGGTGTCGGTCGGACCACCTCGGCCGATGCGGTCCTAGACGTTCCCGACGGCCGCCGTCACATCCGGCACGTCCTGCACGCTACGGCGGCCATCGGCGTCGCGGCGGGTGAGGCCCGCCCGGTCGAGATGCTCGAGCAGCGGGATCGCCACGCGGCGGCTGACGCCGAGGGTGCGAGCGCACTCGCCGACGGTGAAGGACCGCGGCGCGGCCTCCCGCAGCGCGACCGCCGCGCGGCGGGCACCT
>KI547045.1:216151-217275 GCA_000497405.1 Streptomycetaceae bacterium MP113-05
CGCCCGTCAGCCGACGGCTGCCGGGGTCGCGCAGCAGCAGCCGGTCGCCGATGTGCAGGTCGAACGGTTTGTGCAGCCGCAGCCGCGCGCAGGAGCCGCCGAGCGGACGCAGACGGGCGCCGGTCAGGGACGTACCGCAGTGCACCAGGGGTTCGGACGGCAGGGCGCGCGCCTCCGTTCCGCCGGCGAGCCGGACGTCCACCGTCCCGGTGCGCCACCACCGACCAGGAGTGACCAGCGCATGCCCGCGGCGCACCTCGTCGGCGGCGACCCTGCGGAGGTTGACGGCGACCCGTGCGGGCGCCGTCACCCGGTCGCGGTCCGTCCCGAAGCACTGGAGGCCGCGAACGCCGACCTGCCGCCCGTCCGGCGCGAGTTCGAGGGTGTCGCCGACCGTGAGGGAGCCCTGTGTGAGCGTGCCCGTGACGACCGTTCCCGCCCCGCGCACGCTGAACGACCGGTCCAGCCACAACCGTACGGGGGCTCGCGGGTCGGTCGCGGGGGCCCGGTCGGCGAGCGCGGCCAGCAGCGCGCGGAGTTCGCCGAGCCCGGCACCGGTGCGGGCGCTCACCGCCACCGTGGGAGCGGCGTCGAGTACCGTCCCGGCAACACGTTCCCGTACCTCCGCGAGCATCGGCGCAGGATCCGCCAGGTCGGCGCGCGTCACCACCAGCGCCCCGGCCGGGACGCCGAACGCGTCCACGGCGGCGAGGTGTTCGGCGGACTGGGGCTGCCAGCCCCGGTCGGCGGCGGCCACGAACAGCACGGCCGGTGCGGTGGCGATCCCGGCGAGGGTGTTGGCGAGGAAGCTGCGATGGCCGGGCACGTCCACGAAGCCGACGGGACGGCCGTCCGCCAGTTCCGTCGCGGCGAACCCCAGGTCGACGGTGAGGCCGCGCCGTCTCTCCTCCGCCAGCCGGTCGGGGTCGGTGCCGGTGAGGGCCCGCACCAGCGCGGACTTGCCGTGGTCGACGTGCCCGGCGGTGGCGACGACGTACACGGTCAGGTCCTCTCCTCCGACGCGGCGGCACGCACGGCGCCGGCGAGCACGTCGTCGTCCTCGGGCGGGAGGGTGCGCAGGTCCAGCAGGAGCCTCCCCGCGTGGACCCGCCCGACGACCGCCG
>KI547045.1:218141-218877 GCA_000497405.1 Streptomycetaceae bacterium MP113-05
CGGCGCTCCCCCGCCGCCCACCCGGGCCTGCGACGGTACGGACCGGGCAGGGACGCCGTCGGCCCTCAACCGAGTCGCCACCACCTCCGCACGGGCGGTGAGGCGTTCGGGGCGCGCGTCGAGGGCCTGCCGCACGGGCGGCTCCGGGCCGCGCAGCGTGGCCTCCAGCGCCGCGAGGGTCAGCTTGTCCACGCGCAGGGCACGGGCCATCGGGTGGCGGCGCAACCTGGCAACGAGGTCGGCGTCACCGAACAACAGCCCGGCCTGCGGACCGCCGAGGAGCTTGTCGGCGCTGGCGGTGACCAGCGTGGCGCCGTGCGCGAGAGCCGTGGCCGCGTCGGGTTCGCGGGGCAACGCACCGCTCGGGCGCAGCAGCCCGGAACCGATGTCGTACACCACGGGCACGCCGAGGGTGGCGAGTTGCCGTACGGGGGTGTCGGCGACGAAGCCGACTGCGGCGAAGTTGGAGGGATGCACCTTGAGAACGAAGGCGGTATCGGGGCCGACGGCTGCGGAGTAGTCCGCGAAGTGGGTGCGGTTGGTCGTGCCGACCTCGCGGAGCCGCGCCCCGGTGGACTCCAGCAGGTCGGGCAGGCGGAAGCCGTCACCGATCTCCACCATCTCGCCGCGGCTGACGACGACCTCGCGGCCCCGGGCGAGGACGGTGGCGGCGAGGACGAGCGCGGCGGCGTTGTTGTTGACGACGTGCACCCCACCGGCGGCGGGCACCGCCCCG
>KI547045.1:219232-219821 GCA_000497405.1 Streptomycetaceae bacterium MP113-05
GCGGACAGCGGAGCGCGACCGAGGTTGGTGTGCACCAGGACGCCCGTCGCGTTGAGCACTCGACGCAGACCGGCCGCGGTGGGCGGCAGCGCGCCCACGGCCGCGTCCACCGCCGCATCGGCGGGCAGTTCGCCCCTGCGCACCCTGTCCAGCGTGCCGCCGACCACGCCGCGCACCAGGTCCCGGCCCAGGAACTCGACCGCCCGGACCAGCCGGGGGTCGCCGAGCACCACGTCGGTACGGGGCACGCGACTCCTGTGGTCCTGCTCCATCGGTCGCCCCCCGGGTAAGGCGTACGGAAATCGCCACGATTATCGACACCATGATCGCCGACCGCAACGCCTGCGGGCGTCCCGTGACCGCCGAACCGCTTCGGAACCGGATGCGGCAGGCGGCGTGGAAAGCGGTGCCGGGGGAATCGTGCCGCCGCGGGAGGGCGATCGGGACGCCCTCTTCCTGTCATGCCTCTGCCAATTTATTGTTCTGCGCACAGAACGTGCACAGAACACCCTGCAAGTCCCTGGCAGCCCCTTCCCGTGGAGGAACATCCGTGGACAGCATCTCCCACCGCCGACGCGGCAGACCCCGC
>KI547045.1:219831-222767 GCA_000497405.1 Streptomycetaceae bacterium MP113-05
CCGACATCGAGGCCCGCACGGCCCGCGCAGTCGCCCGATCGCTCTCCGACACCGACTGGCAGGACCGGGTGCGCGACGCGGCGCTGGCCTCCGAGTCCGTATCCCTGACCGACCTGGTGGATGACGCCCCCGGGTCAGCGGCCCACGCGCTCGAACCCCGCCTGGACCGCGCGGAGCGCCGACTTGCCGCAGCCAAGGGGCTCGACGCCGACACCGCTCCGCTGCTGAACCTGCGGCTCGCGGCGGACTCCATGCGCGACGCCCTCTCTGCCGGCACGGCCCCGCTGGTCGCCACCGCCCCCGCGGACGAGGACGCCCGTGCGGTGACCGCCTGGGACGACCGCGGCCGGACCCACACCCTGGATGCCCGGACCGCCCCCGAACGCCCCGTCTACGTCGTCGGCGTGGACACCTCCCGGGCCCTGAAGGCCGGCCTGGACGTGCTGCGCGAGGAGATGGCCGCGAGCGGCCTCGGCTCGGCAGCGCACACGACGGAGGCCGACGCCCGTGCCACCGCCGGGGCGGGATTCTGGTCGACCCGCATCAACTCGGTGCACCTCTCCGACGACAAGGAACCGTGGGTCAAGGGGTCCGCCGAGATCTACACGCTCGTCACCGGCTTCGGGCATGACGGCAAGGCACGCGTGGACCCCGTCGAGATGCCGTACCTCGACGAGGACGACCACACGTATTACCCGCAGCAGATCCTGGTCAACTGGTCGTACTACAAGTACAACCTGGCCGACGCGGTGATGATGGAGGAGGACGGCGGCACCAACTACCGCGAACTGGCCAAGGCCCTCACCACCGCGCTGCTCACGATCACCGACCAGGGCGTGTACATCCCGCTCGTGAACGCCCTGCTGGACGCGATCCCGGACGACTGGTGGACCGACGACCCCGACTACGTCGACTCCTGGTACACCCTGGCCCGCATGGACGCGGGAACCCTGCAGGGAGCGGCCGGCAACGGCACCCTGACCGTGGAACCGTACTTCGTCGACGCCCTCTGACACCGTTGCGGTGCGGCGCCGGGCCTCGCGCGGTCCGGCGCCGCACGACGACCGCAACCGACGGGCCCGGCAGCGGGTGCGGGGCGTTGCGCAAGACAATGCCGTCGACGGGTCATCCGTACGGGAAGGTGCTGTACAAGCCCTCCGGGCTGTCGGGGACGGGCACCTGCAGTCCGTCGCGACGGTGGCGCCCGAGTTGACCGGGGTCGTCGCACATCGTGGACTTGGTGGTGAGCCTGCCCTCAGCCGCCAGGGTCTGCGCCCGGAGCAGCAACTCCCGCGAGCTGAGACCCAACTCGACCGCGACGGTCTGGAGGTCGAGACCGGACTGCCAGCTCCACAGGAGCACGGAGTCCATCGCCGGTGACCACACCACGCTCTCCGGGGGCGTCCCCTGCACGGAGGCCGGGCCTGCAACGGGGTCCGGGAACACCTCTTCGGTCCGGGGGTGGGGCAGCTGCACCTCGACCTGCGGGGCCGTCGGCATCTCCTGCGGGTCCGCCACCGGTTCCGGCCCGGGCTCCGCGGGCGCCTGCGCCTCGTGGGCGAGGAGCCGCTTCGCGAGACTTCGCGCATCCTCCTTGCCGACCGTGCGACGGGCAAGGCGCACCTCGCGTTCGCCCAGGCCCATGAGGTCGGCCACACCGGAGTCGCTACCCACCGTCACAGCGAAGGCAGCCAGCATCCTGGTCCGGTCGGCCTGTGCCTCGTCCAGTACCTTCTGCGCCTGGCGCACCGTGTCGTCGCTGACACAGAACGCCTCGGCAAGCAGGGAATTGCGCTCCCACAGGTCACGTGTCTCCACGCAGGGGCAAACGCGGCCCGGCCCTCCCGGACACCGAACGGGCGAAGTTCCCACCCGGTCGAACCCTTATGGTTTCCATCACACTGTCGGTTGGCCACTCCGGAAGACGAAACCGCGCGACTGCGAAAGAAGTCGGCCGACGCCCCCCTCGCCGCACGACGACACGAACAGGCGTCCACTCGACGGCGGTTATCGGCCCCCGGGGTCGGGCTTCGTCGGCCAGCCCGTCAGCAGTGCCAGGTGAATACGGAGCGCGGTGTCCTCAAGAGTGGGGAGTTCCGCCGTCCGACCACCACGGACACGAACGGTCACCAGTTCGTGCAGGGCGCCGACGATCGCAGTGTAGGCATCCGGAGGGACGGCGGGCCAGCCCTCATGCTCGGGGAGCGCCCGTTCGTACCATCGGCGGGTGAGGTCGGCGAATCTGCGGTGTGCCGCTTCGAAGCGTTCCAGGGCCCGGGGACCGGCGGCGAGCCCTTCCACCAGGAACGTCCGCGCGAATTCCGGCTCGTCGGAGAGGAAGCACAGATAGCCACGCAGGCCGGCGCGGAGCCGAACGACCGCATCCGGACCGTCCTGACCCTCGGCAGCCGCGGAGACCTCCACTGCGATACGCGTGAACATCTGCTCGACACCGAGGTCGTTGGCTGCGAGAAAGCACTCCTCCTTGTCCGCGAAGTGTACGTAGAAGGTCTTGCGGGAGACGCGCGCACGCTTCACGACGTCGGCGACCATCACCTGCGCATAGCCGAGTTCGGCAGTGGCGGCGATCATCGCCCTGATCAGCCGGTCGCGTTGTGCCGGACCGACGACTTCGGCAGGCAGGCTGCTGCGCCCACGGGGCAGTCCCGGCCTGCTGCCGTGGACCCGACTGAGCGAACCCTGCGTCACGTCATTGCACATACACCAAAGGTACCCTAACGTTTCTCTGACTTGGTGCCGTCCCGTTCGACGCGCCTGGCGCCGGCGAAGAGCCTTCCTCATCCCCCAGTGCCCCGGAGGCAACAGTGAGAGGCGAACCCCTGCAAAGATCCCGTCGCACCCGAGCCCTCGCCCTCGGTCTCGGGGTCGCCACGGCCGTGACCTCGACCCTGTTCGGCGTACCCGGCATCGGCTCC
>KI547045.1:222777-229184 GCA_000497405.1 Streptomycetaceae bacterium MP113-05
CCGCCGAAGCGGCCGTCCGCAAACACGTCGACACCGACTACACGCTGCTGCGCCGCGGCCCGCGCAGCTACGTCGTCGGCACCGCCTATCGCGGCTGGACCGCCGACATCCACGGCAAACAGCAGGCGGGCTACCGCTGGGCGCGAGTGTACGGCGACCTCAACGCATGCCTGTGGATCTACTCCGGGGCCGTCGCGGGTACGACGCCGCACGACCCGAGTTGCGGCGACCCGTCGTGGATGTCGGTGAACGAGTTCACCAACGGCCAGATCGGCGGCAGCGAGTCCGACGGCGCAACCGTCGCCACGGTTGCCGGCGCAGGCTGCGCGACCTGGGACGGCGCGCACATCCGCGGCTACGGCAACATACGCCCGTGGGAGGTGCCCGCCGGCGCCTCTGCACCGCTGAACGGTCAGATCGCCCTCGGGCAGACGGTGCGCTGGCGGTACGTGTCGCGAGATGGCGACTGGGTGATGATCCGCGACCCGCGAGCCGGCTCCACCGACGGCACCGGCCTGCAGGGCTGGTACTTCATCCCCCGCTCCTGCCTCCCCGCGAACCTCCCCTGACAGCCACAGCGAAGCAGAGAACTCGTGCACCTCACCACTCAGTTGCTCATCGGCCTCATCGCCGTCGTCCATCTCTGGTTCCTCGTCCTGGAGATGTTCCTGTGGCAGACGGCACGCGGCCGGGCGACATTCGGAACCGACGCGGAATTCGCCGCACGCAGCGCCCCGTTGGCTGCCAACCAGGGGCTGTACAACGGATTCCTCAGCGCCGGACTGGCGTGGAGCCTGCTGGCCGGTGCCCCCGGGGACCCGGACGGCTTCACCCCGGCCGTGTTCTTCCTCTCCTGCGTGCTGATTGCCGGCGTGTACGGCGCCGCCACCGTCTCCCGCAGAATCCTCGTCGTCCAGGCGCTACCCGCAGCCTGCGCACTGACCGCGTGTCTCCTCAGTCGGTGACGCGTCCGAGGGACCACGGATTTCCTCCACGTCACCGCTGGGACGCGGGAAACGGCCGGCGCACGCTCCGATGACCGAAGAGCGTACGGCGGCCGTGCCGTATGCGTGGACGAGCCAGGCGGCCGCTGCGCCGTCAGGGGCACCTGCCGTCGCGTCGGGCCGGAAGCCGGTCCGGGGTACAGGCGACCGGGGGTGCCCCCACGGCCCAGGCGTAGTTCCCTCATGAGGTGTTCTGTTCCGGTTTGAGGGGTCCGGTTGCAGAACGAGCGCGACTTCTGATGATCTTCCAGGTCTTGAGGCCAAAAGATCGTCACAGGAGTCGCGCTCGTGCCCGTATCTTCGCTGATCCTTCCCGCTGTTGGCCAACTCGCGAGCTTCGCCTCGTGGGAGGCCGAACTCACGGCGGACCCCGCGGAGGCAGAATCCGCGCTGGTCAGCAGGTTGCGGCAGGTCCCGGACCGGCGCGCGAAGCGTGGGCGACGCCATGCCCTCGCAGTGGTCCTGGCACTGACCGCGTGCGCGACGCTCGTCATCGGCGGCGACTCGATCGCGGCGATCTGGCAGTGGTGCACCCGAGCGCCGCAGGCGAAACTGGGCCGGATCGGCGCCCGCTACGACCCACTGACCAGCCGCTACCTCGTACCCAGCGAGAGGACCTTCCGGCGGGTCCTCGCCGGCTTGGACGCCACCGCCCTGGACACCGTGACCTGCGCATACACCACAGACCTGGCGCGTGGCGCCGTTCGCGTGCCCGAGATCCCCGCCACCCCGGGGCCGGTGGAACGCGAACAGCGCCGCGTGGCCCGGTGTGCGGCGAAGCACCCCGTCCCCGACGGGCTACTGCCCGCCGCCGCAGTGGACGGCAAGGCCCTGACCGGTGCCCGCACCCAGAACGGGCGGGTCTTCCTGGTCGGCGCGGTCAACCATGCCAGCGGCGCGGTCCTGGGTCAGGCCCAGGTCCCCGACAAGCGTGGCGAGGGCGAGGCCGCCCGCACCCTCCTCACTCAACTCGACCTGACCGGCTGGGTGTTCACCATGGACGCCCTGCACACGACCACGAAGACCGCCCGCCTGATCACCGGCCCGTTGAACAGCCACTACGTCCTCATCCTCAAAGGCAACCAACCGCTCGCCCAGGCCGCCGCCCACAGACTGCTGACCGGCGCGGACGCCGACTTCACCCAGACCACCGCGAGCGAGGAAAGCCGCGGGCACAGCCGCACCGAACGCCGCACCATCCGCACCGCGCCCGCCGACGACACCCTCTTCCCCGGTGCCACTCAGGTCTTCCGGCTCCGCCGCGACACCGGCAACCTCGACGATGAATGGACAGCCAAAGAGATCGTCTTCGGCGTCACCAGCCTGCCGCCCGACCTCGCCGGCCCCGCTCATCTCAACCATTACGAGAGGGCCCACTGGGGAATCGAGAACAAGATCCACTGGGTACGGGACGTGACCTTCCACGAAGACAACTCGCAGGTCAGAACCGGTAGCGCACCCCGAGCCCTGGCCAGCTTCCGCAACCTGGCCATCAGCACCATCCGCCTCGCCGGACGCGCCAACATCGCCCACGCCCGCCGCGACCTCCTCCGCCACGAAGACGCCTTCGCTGTCTACGGCATCTGACCAACAGACACGAAACCGGACATCACACAACTACGCCGGGGCCGTGGGGGTGCCCCGAGTCCGAGGCGGTGGCGGCCTCACCGAACGGGAGTCTGCCTCAGTTCACGTGGAAGCGAGGAACCGGTTGACGATGCGGGCAAGTTCGGGACCCCGGTCCTCCTGCAGGAAGTGACCGGCACCTTCGACGGTGAGGTGGTCCTGGCCCCGGCAGCCGGGGACCCGCTGCCGGAAGACCTGGTCCCCTCCGGCCGTGATCGGATCCCGGTCGCTGAACGCGCAGAGGAAGGGCTTGTCGAAGCTTTCCAGGGCCTTCCACGCCCGGCGGTTGGGCTCGCTGGCCGGGTCGTCGTGCCGCACGGGCACCAGCATGGGGAACTGCCGGGCTCCCGCCTTGAACGAGTCGTCGGGGTACGGCGCGTCGTAGGGGGCGAGGGCCGCCGCGGAGGGCGTGCGGCACCCCAGAGCCACGACGTCCGACGCGCTGAAGTCCTCGGCGGCCTGGCTGAACTCGCGCCATTCGAGGAAGGCCCGCGTCGGGACCGCGTCTCCCGTGGGCAGACCCGTGTTGGCCACGACGACCCGCGCGAAGCGCTCAGGGTGCTCGGCGACCAGCCGGAGACCGATCAAGCCGCCCCAGTCCTGGCAGACGAGGGTGACGTCGTGCAGGTCGAGACGGTCGAAGAGGAGCCCGCGCATCCAGTCGATGTGACGCTGATAGGTGTGGTCGGCCCGGGCGGCCGGCTTGTCGGAACGCCCGAAGCCGACGAGGTCGGGTGCCACGCAACGGTGCCCCTCCCTTGTGAGCAGCGGAATCATGTGCCGGTAGAGGTACGACCAGGACGGCTCTCCGTGCATGAGCAGCACGGTCTCCCCGGAACGGCCGCTCCCCTCGTCCACGTAGTGCACACGCAGCTGCTCCGCCGTGCCCGAGTCTGCCGGCACGTCGGTGTAGTTCGGGGTGAACGCGTAGTCGGGAAGGTTGAGGAATCGCTCTTCCGGCGTGCGCAGGATCTGCATCGTCCGTCCTTCTTGGCGTGTCGTCGGGTCATGAGGCGGGGCCCGTAGCCGGGCGACCGGCCGAAGGGTGCACCGTCATCCCGGACGTCGGCTGCAAGGTTCTCGCCGAGCGGGACAGTCGTCCTCATGTAGCCGCGGATCAGCACCGATCCGGCTCCCACCCCGGTGCGGGCGGGGACTCGCGCATCACCGTGTCGAGGTCCGGTGTCTGCGGCCTCGGCAGCGGGGAGTGGAACCGGGCGGGTCACCACGCCGCATTCACAGAAACCCTAGCGTACCCCTGATGGTGGTGCAATGACTTCGCACCGCGGGGCAGGGTTCAGTTCCGCCCCCTCGGCGCCCAGTCGGGGATGCAACCGAGCACGAGCCGGACCGTGCGTTCGTCTCGGGATTTCCGCCCTCTCCGGCGTTCCGCCGGTTGCGCGCGGTCAGGGCGCCGTCAGGGCTCGTGCCGTGAGTCCCAGGCCCACGGCGAGGATGAGCGCAGAGGTCAGCACGGGGCCGAGGCGGGACAGCCGCCGGAGCGTTCCTTCCTTCCCTGCCCATCGCCGGCGCGCCGTGGGGCCGAGCCGGTCGCGGAGCCGGACGAGGAGGATGCCCGCAGCGGTGAGGGTGGCGGCCATACCTGCCCCGTAGCCGAGGACGAGGAGGACACCGAAAGGCGTGCGACCCAGTGCGGCCGCACCCAGCAGCACGACGAGCGCGGACGGGCTGGGCACGAGCCCGCCGGCGATGCCCAGCCCCACGAGACTTCGTCCGGTGGTCCCGGGGGGAACGGTGGTCGGAGTGTGCGGGGAGGGCCGTGCGGGGGCTTCGGGGATCTCGGTGAGCACGGCCACTCCGGCGCTCTGCCCGGAAGGGGTGACGTCGCGCGGGGGTGCGTTCCGGCGGCGGGGCAGCAGTCCGCCCGCCGGTCGATGCGTGTGGTGGTGGCCGTGGTGGTGATGGTCCTGGCCATGGTGGTGCGTGTGGTGTCCGTGTCCGTGATGGTGGTGGTGCCCGTGCCCGCGTCCCTGACGGTCGCCCCGCAGCGCACCGCGCAGCAGTACACAGCCGATCATGGTGACGAGGAGTCCGCTTGCGAGGCCCAGCCAGCCGAGTACGGTTTCACCGGCCACGGAGGTGGCCAGCGGCAGCACCAGGCCGAGGATGAGGACGCCGGCGGTGTGGGTCACGGTCACTGTGGCCCCGACGGTCACCGCGTCGCGGACACGTCCCCGCCGGCCTGCCAGGTAGGCGGCCATGATGGTTTTCCCGTGCCCGGGAAGTGCTGCATGGGAGGCCCCCAGCACCAGGGCGAGCACCAGGGCGAGGAGCCCCACCGGAAGGGTGAGTTCACGGGCGCCGACCAGGCGGTGGAAGACCTGCCGGACTTCTTCCAGAGCGGCGGTGATCGGACCGGCACCCGGTACTTCGGGAAGGGCGAACGGCGTGCCCGTTCCGGTCCCCTTCCCCGGCTCGGTGCGGAACGAAGCGCGCCGCTGGTCGAGCGGCTCGCTGAGGAGGCTGTCGGGGTACTCGCGCAGCGCGCGCGTGGTCGAGACCTCGGCCAGTGGGGAGTCCTCGATACGGACTCCCTGTCCACTGGCGGTCATCTCGTGCCAGCCCAGCCGCTCGGCGTCATAGCGGTCCTGGACGCGAATGTCGGCGGGGCCGGACAGTTCGGCGGGGGCGGTGAGGCGGCACTCGAGACGACTGGTGCGGAGACCGGCTTCGCCCCGCTGGTAGCGGAAGGTACTCGTCCGGACTGTCCAGTCCAGCGGTGATCCGGAGACGGCGACGGTCACGGCGGCTGCACGTGCGGCGCAGCGGTCGCGCGCATACACCGCGCGTTCGCCCCCGGTCACGCGGTGGTCGCCATTGCTGTCGACGCGGGTCTTCTCCTGTGCGGCCGCGATCTCCGCACTGTCGACGGCGAGGAAGTCGTCGATACGGTCCGGGTGCAGTCGGAAGCCGTGATAGTGGTTCACCGTGAAGTTGCCCAATGGGTGCGCCTGGGCGGCCGGGGCCACGGTGATCAGGACGGCGCCGAGGGCGAGGACCGCCCCGAGGAGGCGTAGGGCTGACGGGCCCACCGAGGTGCCGGCCCGGTACACGTGGCGCGACCCGTGCAGGGGATGGGAGTTCATGTGGTGGGGCCGTTCCGGTCGAGCGCTGAGTGCGCGGCGGGCGCGTACAGCGGATGAAAGCGGGGGTCGATGTCCAGGGCCGCCCTGAGATCACGCCGCGCGGCGCCCGCGTTCCCGAGAGCGAAATGGATCATTCCGCGGTGGAAGTGGTACAGCGGGCTCCGGGTGCCCAACTGCAGGGCGCGGTCGGCGCGGACCAGAGCCTCCTGGTCCCGTCCGGCGCGGTGCAGCGCCCACGCGTAGGCGTCCTGTGAGGAGAGGAAGGGCTGCTCCTCCACGGCCACGCGCCCGAGCCGGACGGCTCGCTCGGGCGAGCCGTGGTCGGCTTCGAAGAGGACCGCCCCCGCGTCGGGCGTCACCTTCGCGTCGCGCAACAAGCGCAACTGGTCCCGGTACAGGGCGTACTGGGCCTGGGCTCGTCGCTGGTGCCCCAGGGATTCGTGCAGTTCACCGATGGCCAGGATGTACGCGGGCCGCGGCACGCGGGCTGCGGCGGCGGCGTAGTCGCGGAGGGCCTTGCCCGGGTGGCCCAGGGCGAGGTGTGCTCGGGCCCGTGCGTCGAGAAGCGCCGGCTCGTGCGGGGTGGCGCGCAGGCCGGCGCGGGCCGTGGCGAGTGCCTGGCCGGGGTCTTCCTGCAGGGTGAGGAGGGTCAGATGGTGGCGGGGGGAGA
>KI547045.1:229194-240041 GCA_000497405.1 Streptomycetaceae bacterium MP113-05
CGTCGCCGGGGCTGCCCGCCGTGTCCAGGGCCCGTCGCATGAGGTCTACGGCCAGCACGAGGTCGCCACGCAGTTCCCAGGTGTAGGAGGCGCGGGCCAGCGAGGGCGTGGCGGGGAGGAGGTCCACCATCTTCTGGGTCGCGTCGAAGGACTTCTCGTAATGGCCGAGTTGCAGGTGGGCATCGGCCAGTACCCCGTAGGAAGCCGCATGGTGGGGGTTGATCCGTACCGCCGTCCGGGCGTGAACGAGTGCTTCGGTGAAATCGTGACGTCCGGCGGCCAGTGCCCCCGTGCCGAGCTGGGCGAGGTGGTTGTTCCGTGGGTGGAGCGCCATCGACCTGCGCAGGGCCTTCTCCGCCTTGGGGTAGTAGCGGGGGTCCGCGGTGCGCTGGGCCCGCTCGGTGTAGGCGATACCCAGCTGTGCCCAGGCGTCATGGTCCTCCGGGAGTCGCCGCAGCCGTTCCTGCAGCCCTTCGATCCGGTTCCCTGAACGGTCCTCGGGCCGGTCGGGTCCGGCTCCTGCGGCAGCCGGGAGGGAGGGGGAGGAAGCGGTCGGCAGGAGAAGAGCCCCCGCGGTGAACAGGGCCGCGCCGAGGAGCAGGATCCCGGCGGTGAACGCCAGGGGGCGCCTGACACGGGATCGAACCGGCGGAGCGGGAGTGTGCGTCGTCAACTGTGGGTTGTGCCTTCTCGCGGGGCGGCCGGATGCGGGCGGCAGCCGGATGAAGCCGGGGCGAGCAGTGTTCCGCTCGCCCCGGCTGTGAGACTCAGGACTGTGTTCAGTCCTGCTTGTTGCGGCCTCGCAGCAGGCGGAAGCCGCCGGTGCCCAGAAGGGCCAGGCCGAGTCCGGCCAGGCCGGCGGACGCCGCGTTCACGGGCTGGAGCAGCGACATCGCGTCGGCGGAGTGCCCGGACTGCGCGGCCGGGCCGCCACCCCCCGGGGCGTCGCCGGGACCGGCGAACGGCAGGGCGAGGTAAGGGAACCGGTCGCCGAACGGCACGTCGTTGGTGTCGACGCGGTCGCCTTCGGCCAGCTCCGGCACGAGCTCGCCGGTCTGAGCGGCACCTTCGACGGCCTGAAGGGAGATGTCGAGGACGTCGTCGGTGAGGCGGCGGCCGTTGGGGAATCCGGCCAGGTCACCGGCCAGGACCCCGAGCCGGTTCGGATCCGCGGCCGGTGGCACGGCCATGTTGAGACGCAGCTCCTCGGCGGGCACGATCTTCTTCGCGTTCGCATCCTCGTTGAGGCGGTGCGCGTTGAGGTCGGCGTCGATCGGCCCGCATTCGCGGCAGATGCCGGTCAGGTAGATCTCGAACAGGTCCCGCCGTGGCGTCTCCGGCGCGGGGATGCCGTAGATCTGCTCGATCAGCTTCGGCAGGATCGGGTCCAGGACCTTGTCCACCACCGGCTGCACCGTGCGGTCCTGGTACGGGGAGAGGGTGTTGAAGGCGTCCTTGTACTTCAGCGGGACGACCACCTCGTTGACCAGCGGGTTGCCCAGCCGGGACACCTGCCGCCAGCCGTCGTGCTTCTTGGCGCGCTCCTCGGTGACGCCGGCACCGCGGCGGTCGGTGGTGGACCAGACGCCGACGACCGGGTTGCTCTCGGCGTCGTGACGCAGCGCCAGCTTCTCCTTGGGGATCTGCAGGGCGACCGTGTTGACGTTGTACCCGGCGAGGGTGTCGCTGCCGCGCTCGCTGAGGTCGCCACCGTAGAGCAGGTCGAAGACCCGCAGGTCGGCGAAGAACGGGTCCTCCGCCTGACCGGCGAAGGCCGTGATACCGCCCCGGACCGGCCGTACCGCCTGGTCGCGCAGCGCGCCGTAGTCGGGCATCGACGCCGGGCCGACGTTGGACGGCGCCACGGGGACGTTCTTCGCGAGGGTACGGGTGCGCCCATGGGCGTCGGTGACGGTGAGACAGTACGTCTGGCGGACGTTCAGGTCACGGTCGTTCAGGGAGGTGACCGGCCCGGTGTTGTAGAGGAACTGGTTCTCCGCGTCCCGGATCCTGGTCCGGAACTTCCAGGTGTAGGTCAGGTCCGGACGACCGTCACCGGTGTTGTCGATCTTGATGTTGTAGCGGGCGCTGTCCTCGTCCGCGAAGCTGTAGAAGTTCGGGCCGCCGTCCGGCTCCTCGAACGGGATCCAGTTGGCGATCAGCGTCACCGTGTCGGGTCGGTCCGGGCTGCTGAACGCGTAGACGTCGGTGTTGTCGGCACGCGGGTCACCCGCGATCAGGGGCGCCTCCCGGTGACTGGACGCCGAACTGACGGTCGGCGCCAGTGTGGTGACACCCACGGCGCCGACCAGTGCAACCGCACCGAGGCTGAGCAGGGCGCGGTCGAATCTGCGCCGCGTCACACGCGGCCGGAAACGTGATGGAGTCAAAACGGGACCTCTCCCGATCGTCGCCGGCCGACCAACGTGTGAGGGGTCCATCGGGCAGCAGACGAGGCTGTATGTGCCAGGCACACCCAAGCAGCCCGAAACCGCTGGAAACGTGACCATGACGACGCGTTTCCACCGCGGCGGCACCGCTTTCGCGGAAAATCAGCAGGTGAGGGCCCGCACTCCTCCCTGCACGGCCAACACGGTCCACTCGCACAGAGCAGTGCGCGAGTGGACCGGACGGGTGACGGGCGGGCCGGCGACGTCCCCACCGGGCCGTGCGCTCCCCCTTTCAGCCGCGGCGGCGGCCGGTTCAGCGGTGGCGAGAATGCCGACGGCGACGAAGGGGGGCACGGATCAGACGGTCCCGCTCGTATCCGCTGTGCGTCGGCGGCCGCGAGGATCTTCACCAGCGCGGCATCTCCGGGAACTGCCCGAAAGACCCGTCCCGCGTATCAGTAGACGGCGATAATGCCCCGGGGCGCGACACCTGGCCGACGAGGTCGGCGTCACCGAGGTCCGCGTCTGACAGCTGCCCCGTCCAGGTGGCCGCCGCGAGGGGAACGCGAGGGAGTGTGGGTCATGGGGACGTCACCGGACGCCGAACCGTTCACCGATGTGCACGACCATCTGCTGGACCTTGCCGCAGGCGCCGACCTGCTCTCCAACGGAATACCGGGCGGTTCAGGGCTTTTGCTCGGCGGGTTCCGGATCGCCTCCGGACGGGCCTCACTGCAGCGCACACTCATCGGCCTGCGGGGCTGGTCCGCGGGGTACCTGCGAGACGCCGCCGGATCGCCCGGGCCCGGATCGGAGCCGGAGTCGGTCTGGTGCGACCTGGCCGGGATCTCGCTGCGGCTGGCGCTGCAACTGGCCGAGGAGAGCGATTCGCTGACCCGAAGCAGCAGGGGGCCGATAGCCCGGTCCATGGTGACGGCGGCCTACCGCAGGTTCTGGTCGGAGTCGGCGGACCCCGCGACGGGGGAACGCGAGGACTACACCCAGGCGCTGAACCGCGTCTTCGACGAGGAGTCGCTCCGCTTCATGGGCCGTCACACGCTGCCGGCGTACCGCAGGCTGGCAACGGGGGCGTTCGCCGCCGCCCAGACCGAGGGAGGGGCCGGCGCGCAGCAGGCCGAGACCGCCACCCTGCGCTACGTGCCGGCCCGGTTGGCACAGGTCGGCAGCATCGAGGTGCCGACGGAGCACACCCACGCCGGGATGCTCCTGGGACACCTCGTCGCCGACAGGCACTGGGCTGCAGCCATGGCTGCAGCAGGTGCACCGGACCGTGGCGGCCACGGTCTGACCCGCATCGGCCGCCGGGAGCTGGACGCCGTCCTGGGCCTTCCGCCACGGCAGTACTGACCGGGTGAACGCCTGAAATCCCAGCCCTGCTGGGACGTGAACAGCTCATGCTGGCGAACCTCACCCAAGAGGGCCTCGCCGCCGCAGCTGGGATCTCCTCCGACACCGTGTGGCGGATCGAGACCGGCACCCGCTCCGCCCGGCTCGACCACCTCATCCAGATTGCCGACGCGCTCCGTGCCGACCTGGCGGACCTCGTCAGCCGACGGTGAAGCCCCGGCCATCCGCCACGGGGGGAAGCAGACGGCCGGGGCGGTCTTGGTCAGCCGCGTCCGGCGTCAGGGAAGACGAAGCCGCGCACAGGGTGGCCATCGTGCCAGCCCGGCTCCAGCGGCGCGGTCTCGCCACCGAGATGCTCGATCAGTGCGTCCAGCGACGCCAGGGTGACGTCCTGGCCGTCGCGCCAGATGCGCCAGGCGCCGTCCGGCACGGCCGGATCGGCGGGGCCGGCCTCACCGGGCAGGCCCACCAGCTCCAGCGCCCGGGCGACCTTGCGGGCTTCGTCTTTCGTCACGGCGTTCTCCTCTGCTCAGCCCTTGGGCTTCGGCTGGGTCACGATCGGCCCGGTGTCGTCGGAGTGCTGGCACGAGGCTGCCAAGGACACCAGTTCGCCGTCGGGGGCGGTCCACAGCCGGTAGTCGACGCTGTACCCCGCCTCCTCGATGAGCGTGGTGGTGCGGTCGATCACCTGCGCGTCGAATCGGCCGGGGTCGGGACGCTCAGGGTAGTGGTGAACGAATCCGGCGCCGAGGCGCTCGCACAGCTGCGCGTACAGGGCGGTGTGCAGGATGAGGGCGTGCCAGCCCTCGTCCACGACCCGGGACGGCGCGACGCGGGCGGTCGGGTAGGCGGCGCAGACGGCGACGTACTTCAGGGCCTCGTCCACGATCCGCACGGCGGTGGAGAGGTCTCCCTTGTTGGTTGGTCGGTGGTCACCGCTCCCGGGGGTGTCTTGGTGGATGCGTCCCGGGGGCGGGGTCTATGCGGGGTGCGAGTACGTGGCGAGCCACACGACGAACGCGGTGACGGTGGACACGATCAGCACCTGGCAGGCGATCTGCCTCACGACACGGCCCGCAGGGGCCGGGACTGGCGGACCGCCCACTGCGGGACGTGGGTGGCGTCGTCGCGCACGATGTGGGGCAGGCAGCCGTCGCAGGCCCACGGGTCATCTGCGGGGTGCTCATGCGGCTCCAGGCGGGCGAGCTCGCCGCACAGGCGGCATACCCGTACCGCGGTCGCGGCGGTCACCGGCTGGCCCCGGGGGCGTAGGCGAGGAGGGCGCGGGCGTCGTGGGCGAGGAGCCGCACGTGGGTGTGCGCGGTGGCCCGGTTGTGGGCGAGGGGCCGGCCGGTGCGGTAGGCGGCGATGTTGAGCACCTGCCGCTGCCCGACGTACTCCACGGTGCCCGGGGCCAACTGCTCGACCGCCGCCTCTGCCACGGGGAGCAGGAGCTGGATGTGGCCGCGGAGCAGGCCCTCGAGCTCGACCAGGTCCTCGCGGGCGGGGAGCGTGCCCTGCTCCAGGGCGCGGTCAACGGTCGCGCGGATCGTGGCCACGTCGACCGGCAGCTCATCGACCGGCGCCGGGCCGGGGGACTCTGGCGGTGTTGCGGTGGCGGGCATCCTGACTCCTTCGTCACGGCGAGGTGTTGTGCCGCAACGTAGAGCGAGGTACAACCGTGGCGAGCACGCACAGTGCGTGCACCGTTTCCGGGGGACGCCGTGGACACTCAGAACATCGGTCGGCGCATCGCCTACTGGCGCGAGCGGCGCGGCTTCACCCAAGGCGACTTCGGACGTCTCATGGGTAAGTCCCGCCGTTGGGTCCAGGACTTGGAGGGCGGGCAGCGTCAGGCCGACCCCCGGCTCTCCGTGCTCCAGCGGGCGGCCGACGTCCTCCGCGTCCCACTGGAACGCCTCGTGACCGACCGCACCACCCCCGACCCCAGCCACACCGCGGCGCTGCCCGCCGAGGCCGCCGCCCTGGTCGACTCCCTCCACGCACCCGCCCGCGGCGGCAACATCGTGCCCGTCGTGGACCTCCGGCGCCGCGTCACCTTCTGCTGCCGGGCATGGGAGTCCTGCCACTACGCCGCCGCCGCGCGCGACCTCCCAAGCGTCCTCGCTGACGCCCACCGCACCGCGACCACCTCTGATGAGGCCGCCGTGCTGCTGTCCCGCGCCTACCAGCTCACCGCGTCGCTCCTTTTCAAGTACGGCGCGCTCGCCCGGACCCCGGCCGTGCTCGCCGCCGACCGGGCGCTGGCCGCCGCCGAAGTCGCTGGCGACCCCGTGGCCATCGGCGCCGCCGCCCGCCGCGTCGCCCGCGGCCTGATACACCAGCAGCGGCACGGCGCCGCCGCCGAGTACGCCACCACCACCGCAGACACCCTCCGCACCGACCTGGAACGGTCCGGCGCGGCCGGGCTGTCCACCCTCGGCATGCTGTACCTCGTGGCCGCCGTCGGTGCCACTGGCACCGGCCGCTCCCCGCAGACAGTGGCGACCGCCACCGAGCAACTAGGCCAGGCTGGAGAGGTCGCCGAGCAGCAAGGCGAACACGGCGCGGACTTCACCAACTTCGGGCCGGCCAACGTGCAGCTCCACGCAGTCGACGTCCTGCTGCGCCTGGACGACGCCTGGTCAGCGGTGGAGGCCGCGCAGCGCATCGACGGGGGCGTCGTCGCGGGCCTGGGCAGGGAGCGGCAGGCCCGTCACCTGGTGACGACCGCACGCGCTTCGGCCTTGACCAGGCGGCGCGAAGACGCTACCCGGGACCTGCTGGAAGCCGAGCGGCTCGCCCCCGAAGAGGTGCGCCGGCCCTCGGTCACGCGGCTGGTCGGTGAGCTGACGGAGCTGGTGCCCACGCCGGGCCCGGAGTTGACCGGCCTCGCCCGGCGGTGTGGACTCCGCGCATGACCCGAGTGCTGTACCTCATCGCCTGTGCCGCCGGCCCCGCCCAGTACCTCGACCAGGGCGTGAAGCTCGCACAGGGCCGGGGGTGGGAGGTGTGCGTCATCCTCACCCCGTCGGCCGCCGCCTGGTGGGAGCCGCGCATGGGCGAGCTCGCCGAACTGACCGGGCACCCGGTGCGGTCGCGGTACAAGATGCCGTGGGAGAAGGACGCGCTGCCCAAGGCGGATGCCATGCTGGTCGCGCCGCTGTCGTGCACCAGCTTGAACAAGTGGGCGGCGGGGATCGCGGACACAGTGGCGCTCGGCATCCCGTCGGAGGCCGTGCACATGGGCGTGCCCGTCGCCGCGATGCCGTTCTTCAACCAGGCGCAGGCCGCGCAGCCCGCAGTGCCGCGCAGCGTGGAGACGCTTCGCGCGCAGGGCGTGCGCGTACTGATCGGCGAGGACGGGTACGAGCCCCACCCGCCAAAGACCGGCCTGGCCGCCGAGTTCCCGTGGGCCCAGGCTCTGGACGCGGTCGAGGCATGACGAAAGCGCCCCTGCCCGGCCCGTGAAGGCCAGCAGACGGGGGCGTGGTGAGAGGCGCTCTGCCGACGGTACGCCCGGTGCGGCACTACGGTTGGCCCACTCGGAGTTCGGCCAAGGGGGCGGCGGCAGTGAAGGACTGGATCTCGCAGAGCGAGCACGACAAGGCCGTAGAGATGGCCCGGTCGTGGGAGCGGTCTTGGAAGCACCGGCTGGAGGAAGGTGACGAGGAGCGGGCCGGAATCTGCAAGAGCCAGGGCGAGGGCTGGCTCCGGACCCTGTACTGGACCGACACCAGCCGCCCCTCCCTGGAGCGGAAGCAATCTGGTGCCCTTCGCGCAGTTCTTGGTACGCAGCTGAGGCTCGGCCTCGACCGCCGCTTGAAGGATGCACGAGAGCAGCCCGTGCCGGTTCGCGATGCTCTTCGGCCCGGCCGGGCGGCGGAGCCACTTCTTGGGGTTTTCCGGGTCGCGCTCGCCGGCCTCTTCGGCGCGAACCCAGTCCTGCACGTCGTCTGTCGTGAGGTTGCCGATGGTGGCCTCGTGCATGCGGCTGGCCGGGTCGACGTGGCGTAGCAGGGCCAGGTGCTGGTCTACGTCTCGCCGGTAGTCGTGCCGTGTGCGGTCGTCGATGCCGGTGCAGCGGTCCACGTAGCGGCGCGCCCAATCGAGGAAGGGCATGTCCCCGGGCGCTGCGCGCTCTTCAACGAAGCCCTCTCCCCTGACCCATCCGTGAGGCCAGTGCTATCCGTGCGCGTCGATGAGCTTCTTGAAAGCTTCGGCGCTGTCGGGGTCGCCGAATCTCTCAGACTGACGTGCACCGTTTCGGGCTCCGCCCTCTCGCCACTTCACCTGGAAGGTGCTTCCGCTGCCCTTGTGCGGGCGCTCCACGATGTAGGCCATGTAGGGGAGATCAGGGCGACCGCGACCTCCCAGAAACCCCTGCGTGCACCCGCAGTGCGCCCGCGACTTTAGACCCTGGGCGTTACTGCTGGTCAGAGGCCATAAGTTGGCGGAGGCGTACGGGAATCGAACCCGCCTGGCCGGGTTGCCCGGCCACATCGGTGTTGAAGACCGTGAGGGCCACCAGGCGCCTGCCCGCCTCCGCGCTGGAGTCTATGCGCGGCATGATCGTCGTACCAGGGGTGTGGACGACGGCGTACCGGACGACGCAGGTCCCGGGTAGGTTTCCGCACATGGAAGGTCTGCGACTGACTCGGTATGCCGCCGGTGGCGGGTGTGCGTGCAAGCTGCCGCCTGGTGAACTCGACACGCTCGTCGGCGGGTTCACCGAGGGCCCGGCACAGCCGGAGGCGGAGTTGCTGTTGGGGCTGGCAGGCGGCGGGGACGACGCCGCGGTGGTCGCGATGGACGACGGCCGGGCGCTGGTGACGACCGCCGACTTCTTCACGCCCGTGGTGGACGACGCCTACGACTGGGGGCGGATCGCCGCCGCCAACGCACTGTCCGACGTATACGCGATGGGCGGGACGCCGTGGGCGGCGGTGAATCTTCTCGCGTGGCCGCGGGACGTGCTGCCGATGGAGGTGGCGGCCGAGGTGCTGCGCGGCGGGCGGGACGTCGCGCACGCCGCAGGGTGCCATGTGTCGGGCGGACACAGCGTCGCCGGGCCGGAGCCGCTGTACGGGATGTCGGTGGTCGGTGCGGTGGACCGGGCGCGGACGCTGCGCATGGACGCCGCCCGCCCCGGCGTGCCGCTGACGCTGACGAAGCCGCTGGGCACGGGCGTGCTCAACGCCCGGCACAAGCGCACCGGTGAGGTGTTCGAAGAGGCGGTCGCGTCGATGACGGCACTGAACCGGGAGGCCTCCCGCGCGGCCGTCGCGGCCGGCGTGCGCGCGGGAACGGACGTGACCGGATTCGGCCTGCTGGGGCACGCGTACAAGCTGGCACGTGCCTCCGGTGTGACGGTGGCCGTGGAGGCGGGGGCGGTGCCGTATCTCCCCGGAGCACGGCAGGCGGTGCGGGAGGGCTTCGTCAGCGGGGGCACCCGGCGGAACCTGGAGTGGGCGGCTCCGCACACGGACTTCGGGGAGGCACCCGAGGAGGACCGCCTGCTGCTCGCCGACGCCCAGACGTCGGGTGGGCTGCTGCTGGCGGGAGAGGTTCCGGGCCATCCGGTGATCGGAGAGGTGGTGGCCGCAGGCCCGGCCCCGGTCGTCGTACGTGTCTAGTACGAACACCGGACCCTGGAGCGGGATATTGACCGTACATGGTCAACCTGCTGTCATGGTGGATCGTCCGAGTGGTCCAGACCCCTGTGGTGGCCACGACCCGGTCCCCAGGAGGTCGCCATGGCATCGTCCGCCGTCGCCCACCGCGCGCTCGACGGCGTGTCGTACCGGATCGAGGGGGACGACCTCGATCTCCGGTCCACCGCCACCTCCGCCGTCGAAATCCTCGTCGGCGGGCACCTCTTCGAGTTCACGTCCGGCCCGGCAGGACTCGTCGACGGCATG
The DNA here is from genome assembly GCA_000497405.1 of Streptomycetaceae bacterium MP113-05. Classification (GTDB taxonomy): domain Bacteria; phylum Actinomycetota; class Actinomycetes; order Streptomycetales; family Streptomycetaceae; genus Streptomyces. Next base: position 238,874 of record KI547045.1, read on the forward strand.
GCCGCCTCCCTGGGCGTCACGGCATTCGACACCGAACTCGCCTTCCAGAACGGCACCCTGCGCACCGCGACCACCCGCGAGTACGACCCTCAGTCGCAACTCGTGGAGACGCCCACGCTGGTCACGTGGCAGGGCCGGAAGCACAGCCTGGTGACGCGTCTCTACCGCTCCGGCACCGAGGACGTACTCGCCCTGCTGCGCGCCTTCCGCATCACCGAACACGACGACGGGCTGTCCCTCGCCCCGGACGCGGGGGCCGACTGCCGCTTCACCGGACCGGCCGCCGTCATCAAGGAGGTCCCCGGCCTCGGCCTGGTGGAGATGTCCCGCCGCACGAAGGAACGGTCCGCACAGCTCCCGCCGTGGCAGGGCGGCGAAGTGCCCACCGGCGAGCTGTACCGGGACACGCTCAGCGACGGCCGCCCGTTCTTCGTACTGTCCGGCTCGCGACTGTGGGCCACCGTCGTTCCCCTCGCGGACACCGCTGTGGAACACGTACCGGACATGCTCGCCCGCTGCACACTGCGCGCGGTCTGAGGCGGCTGCCCGTGACCACGTTCCTCGCGACGGCCGCCACCGGCACGGTGCTGCTCGCACTCCTCGCCGGCTGCGCCGGGCACCTCTCCCGGCCCTCAGGGCTGCCGAACGCGCTGCACGCACACCAGGTACTGCCGTCCGGCTCCGTACGCACCGCCGCCGTGGCGGTGACGGCTGCGGAGGGACTGCTCCTCGTCGGCGGTGCGGCGGCGCTCCTCACCGCCTCGCGCACGGGTCTCGGCGTCGTGCTGACCGTCACAGCCCTGCTCTTCGCCGGGTACGCCGGCTATACCCGGCACGTCCTTGCCTCCGGCCGCGGCGGGCCGTGCGGCTGCGCGCGCAGCGACCTGCCGCTGAGCGGCTGGGTCACGGTCCGCGCAGCAGCGCTGGCCGCCTTCGCCGCCACCGGCGCGCTGCTCGCCGGGTTCGCCGGAACGCCGCAGACCGGGAGCGGTGCACAGACCGTCACGACCGCGCTCGCCGCCGCCGCATTCGCGCTGCTGCTGTGGACGCTGCCCGCCGCCATGCACGACCGGGGCACCCGCCCCGCTCCCGCCACCTCGGCTCCCGTACCCACCCGCCCCCTCGCCGCCGGAGGCCGTACATGGACTTCATGACCAGTGCCCTGATC
>KI547045.1:240051-244659 GCA_000497405.1 Streptomycetaceae bacterium MP113-05
GAGGCTGCCGAGCTGCTCGGGCCGACGGCCGGCGACGGCGGGGTGCTGCTCTTCCTCAGCCCCGACTGCCGCACCTGCACCGGTGTGCTCGCCGAAGCCCGCGCATCCGCGGCCCACGGCGGCGGCCCGGCGCTTACGGCCCTGTACGCCGGACCTGCTCCCGAGGGCGCGGAGGAGGTCGGTGCCGCGGTTCCCGTACACGCCGGGCGCGACGACCTGTTCGCCGCCTACGACGCCGTCGCGACCCCCTTCGCGGTCGCCGTGGACGGCACCGGCCGCGTGCTGCGCGCCACGCCCCTGGGCTCAGCGGCGGCGCTGCCGGAAATGCTCGACGAGACCTTCCCCAGCAGGCTGAGGAGCACGCAGTGACCACCCTCGAACAGGTACCGATGCTCCGCACCCCCGGCCCGGACGCCCGGCCCGCACGGCGACGCCGCGGACGCGACCGGGAGACGGCGTCGTTCGCCGGCCTGGTGCCGACCCGCCGCCGTGTGCTGCAGGCCGCGACCGCTGTGGGCTTCGCGGCACTCGGCGTCTTCCCCGCGGCCCGCAAGGCGTACGCCGACGGCTACGACATCTGGACGGGCTCCTGCCCGTCGTACGCCTCGGACCACAACTGTTCGCCCGGCTGCGGTCCGAGCACCGTCTTCGCCGCCGCCTGCGCCACCACCGGCGCGCACGCGGGCTTCCACAAGAACGACGGTGTGACCTGGACCCTGCGTCCCAACCAGTGCTACTCCGGCAGCTACGACGGCTGGCTGTGGCACTACAGCAAGGAGTGCGGCACCTGCGGCTGCGGCATCGAACGCCGCTGCCACGACGGCTACCACAACACCGGCTCCGGCTGGGTGCACTCCATCTGCCGGCACACCACCGAATGCGGCTGCCCCGGCGAGGTCTCCTGGCCCACCACCGGCCGCGGCACCACCGGGCCGGACGCGTACACCGTCCAACACCTGGTCACCTACCACGGCTTCGCCACGGAGGCGGACGGAATCTACGGGCCGAACACCGAGGAGCAGGTCACCCTCTTCCAGGCGGAGAACGGCCTCGACGACACCGGCACCGTCGACCCGCAGACCTGGCCCGAGCTGGTGGTGACGGTGCGGCGCGGCGACATCGACGACGCCGTGCGCGGCGCCCAGCGACAGCTGGTCAAACACGGCCACGACCTCACCGTGGACGGGAACTTCGGCCCGCGCACCGAGGAGGCCGCACGGGCCTTCCAGACGGCCCATGGCCTCGCCGTGGACGGTGTGGTCGGCCGAGTGACGTGGCGGTACCTGACGGGGACGGCTTAGGTGGCCGACTCCCCCACGACGCCCGGGAGCCCCGGCCCGTCCGCGGAAGGAGCGGCAGAACCACCGGTGCCCGGACGGTGGCGGGCGCGGCTCACCGACCCGATCGTCCCCGTCCTGCTGCTCGCGGGTGCCGCCTCCGTAGCGGTGGCCACGGTGCCGCCCCTGACCTGGGCGGTGACCGGCGGCCTCGCGGGCTGGTCGCTCTCCGGCTCCGTCTGAACGCGCAACAGCGCGTATGCGCTGGCCTCGCCAGGTTGGCGAGCGGTTCACAGACAGGCGGTCATCCTGGGCACCCTGACGACCGGGCTGCTGCTCGGCGGCGTGCTGTCGGCGTCGGTGCTCTGGCTGGGCTCCGGCCTGCTCTCCCCCGTGCCGGAAGCAGCCCGGCACGCCCTGGCGGTGCTCTGCGCGCTGCTGTGCGTCCTGCGGGACACAGGTGCCGTACGTCTGCCGCTGCCGCAGAACGCGCGGCAGATCCCGCAGGAGGTGCTGCAACGTCACCTGCTGCGTGGCACGTTGCAGTTCGGCTTCGAGCTGGGCACCGGCGTGCGCACCTACGTGACGGCGAGTGCGCCGTACGCGCTCGCCACGGCCCTGCTGCTGTACGGCGGGCTCGGGACGGCGCTTCTCGCCGGCGCCGGCTTCGCCGCCGGACGGGCGCTGACACCACTGCTGCGGCTTGCGTCCGGGGACGTCACGGGCTGGGACGCCCGGCTGGAGGAGCGGCGGGGGGCGCTGAAGGTGACCACGGCGAGCTCGGTGCTGCTCGCGGTGCTCGGGCTCGCAGTGGTCACCTGGCGATAGCGCGGCTCGGTTCGCCTCGGGTTCACCCTCGGGGACGATCGGGCCGTGTCACGGCTTTCCTGTACAGCGTGGGGGCACGCCGCACCGTGCAGAAGAAGGGGAATTCCGGGCTACTTTCAGTGGTCGGTCCTCTGAACGGGATTCCGTTTTCACGCCGGTTTCCCGCCCTTTCCAGGGAAGTCACCAGGTCGTTCCGCCGAAGCTCTTCCTCTCTCTTGACACGGGAATAATTCCTCCTAATGTGCATGACAACCTGACCACGGGTGTGCCGAGCTGCCACCCGAACCCTTGGAGGACACATGACCCGACGCCTTCGTGGCCTGCGTGCCGCTCTCGCCGCAGCCATGCTCGTGGCCGGCGGTGTCACGGTGAACGTGGCCACCGCGGAGCCCGCCGTCGCGGACAGCTGCTACACCTGGAGCCGTACCCTGAACAGAGGAGACAGCGGCAGCGACGTCTCGCAACTGCAGGAGCGCGTCGCCGGATGGGCGGCGAGTGGCCAGAACATCGCCATCGACGGCCAGTTCGGCCCCGCCACGGAAGCCGCCGTGAAGCGCTTCCAGTCCGGCTACGGCCTCTCCGCCGACGGCGTCGCCGGCCCGAACACGTTCAGCAAGATCTACGCCCTGCAGGACGGCGACTGCACACCCGTCCACTTCAGCTACGGCGAGTTCGACGACAGCTGCGGCGAGAACGACTTCACCGGCGGCCGGGTCTCCACGGCCGCTGCCAAGAGGAACATCCGGCGCATCATGTGGCAGCTGGAGGCGCTCCGCCACAAGCTGGGAGACCGTCCCATCGTCATCACCTCGGGCTTCCGCAGCGTCTCCTGCAACAGCAGCGTCGGCGGCTCCTCCACCAGCCTCCACATGTCCGGCCAGGCCGCGGACCTGGGCCTGGGCAGCGGCCCGTCACAGTGCTCGATGTACAACACGGCGAAGACCTCAGGCTTCGAGGAGATCCTCAGCCAGGGCTACCCGGGCCACAACGACCACACCCACGTGGGCAACAAGTCCAGCCGCTTCTGGAGCGCCCCCAACTGCTGACCCCCTGAACGGGACAGCCCGCAGCCCGGGTGGGGTCCGAGGACGGTGTGCACCGTCCTCGGACCCCAGCCGGGCCCACACGGCACCACGAGGTCACCGCGGTCCCGCCACGCCCCTCCCTATGCGAACGGGTCGAAGTCCTCGTAGGCGTCATGCGCGTCGTCACGTTCGGCCTGGCGGTCGCGGCGGCGCTGTGCTGCCGGCCGGGGAGCCTCCATCCGGTGGTCCTCACCACGGCGACCGAGCATCTCCGCGCCGGCCGCCATCGCCGGTTCGAAGTCGAAGACGACCGCGTCGTCCTCGCTTCCGATCGCGACACCGTCCCCCTCCCGGGCACCCGCCTTCACCAGGGCCTCCTCGACGCCGAGGCGGTTGAGGCGGTCGGCGAGGTAACCGACGGCCTCGTCGTTGGTGAAGTCGGTCTGCCGCACCCAACGTTCCGGCTTCTCGCCGCGCACCCGGTACAGGTCCGCGGTCTCGCGGCTGATGCTGAAGCCCGCGTCGTCCACCGCCTTCGGGCGGATGACCACCCGGGTCGCCTCCTGGGACGGCTTGGCCGCACGGGCACGATCGACGATGCCGGCCAGCGCGAAGGACAGTTCCTTCAGGCCGCTGCGCGAGACCGCGGAGACGTCGAACACCTGGTAGCCACGGGCCTCCAGGTCGGGCCGGATGATGTCGGCGAGGTCCTTGCCGTCGGGGATGTCGGTCTTGTTGAGCGCCACCAGCCGCGGCCGGTCCTCCAGACCGCCGTACTGCATCAGCTCCTGCTCGATGGCGTCCAGGTCGGAGAGCGGGTCGCGATGCGACTCGAGGGTGGCGCAGTCCAGCACGTGCACCAGTACCTCGCAGCGCTCGACGTGGCGGAGGAACTCCAGACCCAGGCCCCGGCCCTCGCTGGCGCCCTCGATCAGGCCCGGCACGTCCGCAATGGTGTAGACGGTGCTGCCCGCAGTCACCACGCCGAGGTTGGGCACCAGGGTCGTGAACGGGTAGTCGGCGATCTTCGGTTTGGCGGCGGAGAGCACCGAGATCAGCGACGACTTGCCGGCGGACGGGTACCCGACCAACGCGACGTCCGCGACGGTCTTCAACTCCAGCACGATGTCCCGGTCCCCGCCGGGCTCACCGAGCAGCGCGAAGCCGGGCGCCTTGCGGCGGGCGGACGCGAGCGCCGCGTTGCCCAGACCACCGCGACCGCCCTGACCGGCCACGAAAGTGGTGCCCGGCCCGACCATGTCGGCCAGCACCTCGCCCTTTCCGTCGAGCACCACGGTGCCGTCCGGGACGGCCAGCACCAGATCGGCGCCGTCCTTGCCGGAGCGGTGGTCGCCCTCACCGGGGCGGCCGTTCGCGGCCTTCCGGTGCGGCCCGTGGTGGTACTCCAGCAGCGTGGTCACGTCCCGGTCGACGACGAGGATCACGTCGCCGCCACGCCCGCCGTTGCCACCACGGGC
>KI547045.1:244669-245861 GCA_000497405.1 Streptomycetaceae bacterium MP113-05
CGTGTGTGCCGGTGTCGACCGGGGGCCAAGGCCCTACTGGCCGGCCGGAACGATGTTGACGACCTTGCGCCCGCGGTGGGTGCCGAACTGCACCGCGCCGGCGTCCAGCGCGAACAGCGTGTCGTCGCCGCCGCGGCCGACGCCCGCACCCGGGTGGAAGTGGGTGCCGCGCTGGCGGACGATGATCTCACCGGCGTTCACGACCTGGCCGCCGAACCGCTTGACGCCGAGCCGCTGGGCATTGGAGTCGCGACCGTTCCGGGTGGACGATGCGCCCTTCTTGTGTGCCATGAGTACTCAGTCCCTTACTTCGCGGCCGGGGCGGGGATGTCGGTGATCTTCAGCGCGGTGTGCAGCTGGCGGTGACCGATCCGCTTCTTGTAACCGGTCTTGTTCTTGTACTTCTGGATCCGGATCTTCGAACCCTTGTGGTGGTCCACGACCTCGGCCTGGACCTTCACGCCCGCCAGGACCCACGGGTCGCTGGTGACGGCTTCGCCGTCGATCACGAGCAGGGTCGAGAGCTCGACGCTGTCGCCGACCTTGCCGGTGGAAATACGGTCAACCTCGATGACGTCGCCGACAGCAACCTTCTGCTGACGGCCGCCGGTGCGCACGATCGCGTACACGCTGGAGCTCTCTCTCACTCGATTCGGGTCCCCTGATGCCAGCCGCTCGCGTGGGGCCGGGCCCCACGACCGTTCCGCTGAGGATGAGCGGCCTCTCCCGGCCCGGATTCCGTTACACGGCCCCCGGTGGGAGGGAGTTGCTCAGAAGCATGGCGCGTCCTCATGACACGCCGAGTGTCAAGGTTACGGGGCCTCGACCAGGGGGTCAAACCGGCTCCGTCCACTCTCGCGGAGCGGACGGAGCCGGCCGGGACTGCGGCTCAGTCGTCGGTCTGCGCGGACACCGACTGCGGCTTCTGCTGGTCGGCCGCCGCGGTGCGGCGGGAAGGCGCCTTCTTCTCACCCGGTGCGGCCTTCTCACCGGACGCCGCCTTCTTCGCCGGGGACTTCTTGGCCGTCGCCTTCTTGGCCGTACCGGTCTTCTTGGCCGTCGCCTTCTTGGCCGCGGACCGGGCCGCCTTCTTGGCGACCTTCACCGCCTTGGGCGCGTCGCCGTCGTCCTCGGCCACCCGCTCGGCATCGCTCTCGTGGGAAGCCGGCAGCACGATGGCGCCCACCGACTC
>KI547045.1:246117-248237 GCA_000497405.1 Streptomycetaceae bacterium MP113-05
TGTGCGGCGGCCTTCTGCTTCTTGCGGCTCTTCTTGCCGGCACCCCCGCCGATCGCCTGTGCCTGCTCGACGTGCACGATCACCCCGCGCCCGTTGCAGTGCACGCACGGCTCGGAGAAGGACTCCAGCAAGCCCTGCCCGACACGCTTGCGGGTCATCTGCACCAGGCCCAGTGAGGTGACCTCGGCAACCTGGTGTTTCGTGCGGTCCCGGCCCAGGCACTCCAGCAGGCGGCGCAACACCAGATCCCGGTTGGACTCCAGCACCATGTCGATGAAGTCGATGACGATGATGCCGCCGAGGTCACGCAGCCGCAGCTGACGCACGATCTCCTCGGCCGCCTCCAGGTTGTTCCGGGTGACGGTCTCCTCGAGGTTGCCGCCCTGGCCGGTGAACTTGCCGGTGTTGACGTCGACCACGACCATGGCCTCGGTCCGGTCGATGACCAGCGAACCACCGCTGGGCAGCCACACCTTGCGGTCCAGCGCCTTCGTCAGCTGCTCGTCGATCCGGTGACCGGCGAAGACGTCCACGTCGGACGTCCACTTCTGCAGCCGCCCCACCAGATCGGGCGCCACGTGCGAGACGTAGCCGCGCACGGTCTCCCACGCCTGCTCGCCGGAGACGATGACCTTGGAGAAGTCCTCGTTGAAGATGTCGCGCACGACCCGGACGGTCATGTCCGGCTCTCCGTAGAGCAGCGTCGGGGCGTTGCCCTTCTGCGCCTTCCGCTGGATGTCCTCCCACTGCGCCTGCAGCCGCTCGACGTCGCGTCGCAGCTCGTCCTCGCTGGCCCCCTCGGCCGCGGTGCGCACGATGACGCCCGCGTTCTCCGGTACGACCTGCTTGAGGATCTGCTTGAGGCGGGCCCGCTCGGTGTCGGGCAGCTTGCGGCTGATGCCGGTCATGGAGCCTTCGGGCACGTACACCAGATAGCGGCCGGGCAGCGAAACCTGACTGGTCAGGCGGGCGCCCTTGTGACCGATCGGGTCCTTGGTGACCTGGACCAGCACCGGCTGGCCGGACTTCAGCGCGGTCTCGATCCGGCGCGGCCCGTGAGCCATTCCCAGCGCCTCGAAGTTGACCTCGCCGGCGTAGAGCACGGCGTTGCGACCCTTGCCGATGTCGACGAACGCCGCCTCCATGGACGGCAGCACGTTCTGCACCTTGCCGAGGTAGACGTTGCCGACGTAGCTGGTCGACTGCTCCTTGTTGACGAAGTGCTCGACCAGCACGTCGTCCTCGAGCACGCCGATCTGCGTGCGGTCGCCGTTCTGCCGGACCACCATCACGCGCTCGACGGCCTCGCGGCGGGCGAGGAACTCCGCCTCCGTGATGATCGGCACCCGGCGCCGGCCCTGCTCGCGTCCCTCGCGACGGCGCTGCTTCTTTGCCTCCAGCCGGGTGGAGCCCTTGATGGCCTGCACCTCGTCGGAGGGCTCGGAGTCCTTCTTCTTGCGCGGCTCGCGGATCTTGACGACGGTCCGCTCCGGGTCGCCCTCGTCGAGGTCGGAGTCGTTCGCGTCGCTGCTGCGACGGCGGCGGCGCCGACGACGTCGAGAGCTGCTGGAGCCGCCGTGACCGGAGTCGTCGTCGGGGCCGTTCGCGGTGTCGTCCCCGGAGTCCTCGGCGTCCTGCGCCGCCCCTTCTTCGGACTCCTCGGAGTCGTCCCGGGCGGAGTCCCCCCGACTGCCGTTACCGGAGCCCTGGCCGTCGTCCTGTGTGTCGGCGGACTCGCCACGACGACGACGGCGCCCGCCACGACGACGGCGGCGTGCCGGACGATCGCCCGACTCGGCGTCGCCCTCGTCCTCCGACTCGTCCGTGCGGTCCTCGGCCTGGGTCTTGTCCCCACCTCCGGCGTCGGACCCGGTGGAACCGGCACCGGCATCGCTCTCGTCCCGGCGGCTTCGGCGACGGGAGGCGGGCGCGGTGGTCTCCGGCTCCTCCTCGTCATGCTCCTCGCTCCGGCCCGCGGCGGCCTCGACGGCGGCGCTCTGCGCCGTCTGGAACATCGGCTCGGTGAAGACCGGTGCCTGGAAGACCGCGACCGGCGGCTGCGCCTGCTTGCGTCCGGCCCGCCGCGTGGGGGCGTCCACAGGCGGGGCGGCTTCGTCGGA
>KI547045.1:249207-264838 GCA_000497405.1 Streptomycetaceae bacterium MP113-05
CGCGCGGCGCGTCGCACGACGGCGCGGAGGCAGGGTGTCGCTGGGGCTCGCGTCTCCGCCGGGGGCCGGGGCCTGGCGGGCCGGACTCTCGGACCCGCCGACGGGCGGCGTCTTCGCGTCCTTCGCTGTGTTCTCCGCGGCTGCGAAGTCCTGGTTCTCGGGCATGCGGGCAGTTCTCCCGTCACGCTCCCGGGCGCCTCGCCCCGCCGGTCGCGGCGGGCGCTTCGTACGCCTGCTGCCGCGTCCCGCCGGGCGCGGGCACCGCTCGGGAGCTGTTCGTGTCACTCGCCGGTTCCGTCCCTGCGGGCTCGGCTACGGCGAAAGTCTGCTGTGTCGGTGCGCTCGTCAGCCGGTCGGCGGCCCGGGTGGCTCCCTGGCACCTGCGTCGGCGGCGGCACGTTTCGGCTCCGTACCTACGTGGTGACGGCCCCGGTCGTGTCCGGGGCGACCGCGCTCGACCCCGTCGCGACGGGGGATGCGTCGCGGTCGGGTACCAGCGGGTCGGTCACCGTGCCGGTCTCCTCATCGAGCGGCCCCTGCGCCAGCCTGGTCACCCCTGCGGGGACCGGCGGCGCCAGGTCGGCCGTGGCTCGGAGCCCGGACAGGACGTCGTCGGGTCGTACGGCAGGTGTCAGATGCCGCACTACCAGTCGCAGTATCGCACAGGGATGCTGCCCCGGCCTATCATCCTCGCCCTGCGTGACCTCTTCGGTCTCCAGCGAAGCCACGGCGGCACGGGCGTCGAAGGTCCGAACACCCTTCTTGGTCCGGCGCTGGACCTCGACCGTGGCGGCGGCGAGGAAGGTCTCCGCCGCCCGTCGCACCTCCTGCACGGGTACGCCGTCCAGGCGCAGTTCCCAGGCGGAGGCCTGGAGCCGGTCCGAGAAGTCGGGCGTCCGGGCCTCGACCGCATCGGTGAGGTCGAGGCCGTCGGGCATGCAGTCGTCGAGCCGGCGGCGCAGCACTTCGGGCTCGCAGTGGCGGGTGAGGGCGATCTCCAGGAATTCGGCTTCGCTGGCGGTGCCGGTCGGAGCGGCGTTCGCGTAGCTCACCTTCGGGTGCGGGGTGAACCCGGCCGAGTACGCCATGGGCACCTCGGCGCGGCGCAGCGCCCGCTCGAAGGCGCGCTGGAAATCGCGGTGGCTGGTGAACCGGAGGCGGCCACGCTTGGTGTAGCGCAGTCGGATGCGCTGCACCGCGGGTGCGGGCGGCGGGCCTTCGGGCTGTCGCTTGCCCAGGGGTCTCTCCTCGGTGCAGGACGGCGCGCCCGGGGCGGCCGACCTTGGTGAACGGGGTGCAAGGGGGCGGAAGTCCGCTCGCCCGCCCCCTGTGGACCGCGGGCGGGTGCGGAGAATCCTGCCCTACAGGGTACGCGCCCCCTCACTGCACCGGTTCAGGCCGTCGGAACCCAGTACCGCAGCTTGTCGCCGCGGCGGTCCTCCAGCGCCCCATCACCGCTCTCGATGACTCTGCGGGAGGCGATGTTGTCGTGGTCGCAGGTGATCAACACCGGGTCGATGCCCAGACGGTGCGCGTGCACCAGTCCTTCCCGCAGCATCGCGGTGGCGTGGCCCCTGGGCGCGCCGTCCCCCGCACGTCCATCGGACTCGAACTCCTTCATGGCGGCGACGAAGGAGGCGTGAACGGCAGTGGTGGGGAGTACGAGTTCGGGCATGCCGGAAGTCTGCCGCCCACCGCGCGCCGGGGCCAAGGGTTTTCGCGCTGTGCCACCGCATCCCCGCCACCGGGATCCACGAACGGCACCCGGCCGGACGGCGGAGCGTCGTGCTGCTGCCGGTGTGCGCTCACGCCCGTACAGACGTGCAGAGGAGGGGGAGCGTTGCACTCGCCCCTCCCCTCCGGCCCGCCGGAAGCGGCTACTCGTTCACGACGCTGAGTGGCAGCAGCTTCTTGCCCGTGGGGCCGATCTGGATGTCCAGGTCGAGCTGCGGGCACACGCCGCAGTCGAAGCAGGGCGTCCAGCGGCAGTCCTCGACCTCGGTCTCGTCGAGGGCGTCCTGCCAGTCCTCCCAGAGCCAGTCCTTGTCGAGGCCGGAGTCGAGGTGGTCCCACGGCAGGACTTCCTCGTAGGTGCGCTCCCGGGTGGTGTACCAGTCGACGTCCACACCAAGCTCCGGCAGGGCCGCAGCTGCGGAGTCCATCCACAGGTCGTAGCTGAAGTACTCCCGCCAGCCGTCGAACCGGCCCCCGCGGCGGTGGACCTCGCGGATGACGGCGCCCACGCGACGGTCGCCACGGGAGAGCAGCCCCTCGACGATGCCGGGCTTGCCGTCGTGGTAGCGGAAGCCGATGGAACGGCCGTACTTCTTGTCGCCGCGGATCTTGTCGCGGAGCTTGCCGAGCCGCTCGTCGGTGCCCTCCGCCGACAGTTGCGGCGCCCACTGGAACGGTGTGTGCGGCTTGGGCACGAAGCCGCCGATCGAGACGGTGCAGCGGATGTCGTTGGACCGGGAGACCTCGCGTCCCTTAGCGATGACGCCGGTCGCCATGTCGGCGATCTGCAGCACGTCGTCGTCGGTCTCCGTCGGGAGCCCGCACATGAAGTACAGCTTCACCTGCCGCCAGCCGTTGCCGTAGGCGGTGGCGACGGTACGGATCAGGTCGTCCTCGGAGACCATCTTGTTGATGACCTTGCGCAGGCGTTCGCTGCCGCCCTCGGGAGCGAAGGTGAGGCCGGAGCGGCGGCCGTTACGGGTCAGCTCGTTGGCAAGGTCGACGTTGAACGCGTCGACACGGGTGGACGGCAGGGAGAGGCCGATCTTGTCCTCTTCGTAGCGGTCGGCGAGGCCCTTGGCGATGTCGCCGATCTCGCTGTGGTCGGCGGAGGACAGCGACAGCAGGCCGACCTCCTCGAAGCCGGTGTTCTTCAGCCCCTTCTCGACCATGTCGCCGATGCCGGTGATGCTGCGCTCGCGCACCGGACGCGTGATCATGCCGGCCTGGCAGAAGCGGCAACCGCGGGTGCAGCCGCGGAAGATCTCCACGGACATCCGCTCGTGCACGGTCTCGGCCAGCGGCACCAGGGGCTGCTTGGGGTACGGCCACTCGTCGAGGTCCATGACGGTGTGCTTGGAGACGCGCCACGGCACGCCGGAGCGGTTGGGAACGACGCGGGCGATGCGGCCGTCCTCCAGGTACTCCACGTCGTAGAACTTCGGCACGTACACCGAACCGGTCCTCGCGAGGCGGAACAGCAACTCGTCCCGTCCGCCCGGTCGGTCCTCGTTCTTCCAGGCCCGGATGATCTCGGAGATCTCCAGCACGGCCTGTTCGCCGTCCCCGACCACGGCGCAGTCCAGGAATTCGGCGACGGGCTCCGGGTTGAACGCGGCGTGCCCGCCGGCCAGGACCAGGGGGTGGTCGTCGGTGCGGTCGGCGGACTCGATCGGGATGCCGGACAGCTCCAGCGCGGTGAGCATGTTGGTGTAGCCCAGCTCGGTGGCGAAGGAGACGCCGAGTACGTCGAAGGCGCCGACCGGGCGGTGCGCGTCCACCGTGAACTGCGGGACGTCGTGCTCGCGCATCAGCTGCTCGAGGTCCGGCCACACGCTGTAGGTGCGCTCGGCGAGGACGCCCTCGGTTTCGTTGAGCACCTCGTAGAGGATCATGACGCCCTGGTTGGGTAGGCCGACCTCGTACGCGTCCGGGTACATCAGCGCCCAGCGGACGTCTGTGGCGTCCCAGTCCTTGCTGGTGGAGTTCAGCTCGCCGCCGACGTACTGGATCGGCTTCTGGACGTGCGGGAGGAGTGCCTCCAGGCGCGGGAAGACCGACTCGACTGGCATGGGTGGTGTCCTCGGATCAGGGTGCGGCGTACTCGGGGAGATGAGCCCTCAGCGTAACGCGACCGGCGGATTGCCCGGCCGGGCGGCAGGAGTCCGCCGGCCCGGGCGGGGCACCGGCCCACCGGCCCGGTAGCCGTCAGGCGGACACCGGGCGTTGCACCTTGATCGACTGAAGCAGTCCGATCGCGATCCAGACCGCGAACATGGACGTGCCGCCGTAGGAGACGAACGGCAGCGGCAGGCCCGCGACGGGCATGATGCCGAGCGTCATGCCGACGTTCTCGAAGGTCTGGAAGGCGAACCAGGCGATGATGCCGGCGGCCACCACGGTGCCGTACAGTTCGGTGGTCTCGCGGGCGATCCGGCAGGCGCGCCAGAGGACGACGCCCATCAGCGCGATGATCGCCGCGCCTCCGGCGAAGCCGAGTTCCTCACCTGCGACGGTGAAGATGAAGTCGGTCTGCTGCTCGGGAACGAACTGACCGGTGGTCTGCGTGCCGTCGAACAGGCCCTTCCCCCACAGCCCACCGGATCCGATGGCGATCCGCGCCTGATTGGTGTTGTAGCCGACGCCGCTGGGGTCGAGTGACGGGTTGGCGAACGCCGCGAACCGGTTGATCTGGTACTCGTCGAGGAGGCCCAGCAGCCACACGGCCGCGGCCCCGGCGACGCCGATCACCACGAGGCCGACGACCCAGCGGTTGGACGCGCCGGACGCGAGCAGGACCCCGAGGATCATGACGACGATCACCATGGTGGAGCCCAGGTCGGGCATCAGCATGATCACCGCGATCGGGAGGGCGGCCACGCCGAGTGCCTGGAGCACCGTGCGGTGGTCGGGGTGCTCGCGGTCGCCGGCGTCGACCCGGGCGGCCAGCAGCATGGCCATGACCAGTATCACGGTGATCTTGATGAACTCGGCGGGCTGCAGGGACAGGCCGCCGCCGAGGTCGAGCCACGCCCGGGAGCCGTTGATGGTGGCACCGAGCGGAGTGAGTACGAGCAACGCGAGCGCCACCGCGATGCCGTAGAGGACGGGCACCGCCCCGCGCAGGCGCCGGTGCCCGATCCAGACGGTCGCGACCATCAGGGCAAGACCGATGACGAGGCTGAGCAGGTGGCGCCAGAGGAAGTGCTGCGGGTCGCCGTGGTTGAGGGCGTCCCGGTTGCGGGTCGCGGACCAGACGAGCAGGGACCCCAGCAGGGACAGTGCGGTGGCGGCCAGCAGCATGGGCCAGTCCAGCCGCCACGCGAGCGAGTCGCGGGCGGTGATTCGGCGCCAGGCCGACTTCTGCTGCGCTCCGTAGCCGCCCAGGGGGTAGGAGTGAGTGCTCACTCGGTGCCCCCGTCTTCTTCGGCCTTCGCCGCGTCCTTCTGGTTGCGGGCTTCGAACTTCTCGGAGAACCCGGACAGGATCTGGCCGTGCTTGTTGATCTCGGGGAGGGAACCCTGCGGCTCGGACAGCAGCGCCTTCTTCTTGTCGATCTTCCCGTCGTCGGTGACGCCGTAGAGGGCGTCGTAGATGTTGCGGACGTAGGGGCCCGACGCGCCGGATCCGGTGCCGCCCTGGGAGATCGTCATGACGATCGTGTACTCGGCGGTGTACGTGGCGAACCAGGAGGTGGTCTGCTTGCCGTAGACCTCTGCGGTACCGGTCTTGGCGTGCATCGGGATCTTCTCCTGCGGCCAGCCGACGTCGGCGAAGCGCCAGGCGGCGGTGCCGTGCGTGGCCACGCCGGCGAGCGCCTCGTCCATCTGCCGGAGCGTCTTCTTGCTCAGGGGCAGTTTCCCGTGCGCCTTCGGCTCGATCTTCTCGATGTCCGTGCCGTCGGGGCTGACGATCGCCTTGCCCACGGACGGGTCGTGGAGCGTCCCTCCGTTGGAGATCGCCGCATAGATCGTCGCCATCTGGATCGGCGTGACGAGCGTGTCGCCCTGTCCGATCGAGTAGTTGATCGTGTCGTAGGCGTGCAGTTTGAAGCCTTCGAGGCAGTTCTCCCGGGCGAGTTTGATCTGGTACGTCTTCTTCTTCGGCCACTTTTCGGCCGTCTTGCACCAGGTGTCCTTGTTCGCCTTCCAGTAGTCCTTCTTCCACTGCCGGTCGGGGACCCGGCCGGTGACCTCGTTGGGGAGGTCGATGCCGGTCTCGTCGCCGAGGCCGAACCTGTGGGCGGTCCTGTAGAACCAGTCGTCCGGCTTCTTGTCCGGGTCGATTCCGCCGTCCTTCTTCCACTCCTGGTGCGAAAGACGGTAGAAGACGGTGTCGCAGGAGACCTCGAGTGCCCGGGCGAGGTTGATCGAGCCGTGGCTCGCCGACTCGTAGTTCTTGAACGTGTTGTTGCCGACGCTGTACGAACTGCTGCAGGGGTAACTGCCGTCCCAGTCGTATCCCGCCCGCACGGCAGCGGCGGAGGAGACCACCTTGAAGATGGAGCCGGGAGCCGCCTGGCCCTGGATGGCCCGGTTCAGCAGCGGGTAGTTGGACTTCCTGCTCGTCATCTTCCGGTAGTCGTCGGCGTTGATACCGCCGACCCAGGCGTTGGGGTCGTACTGCGGATTGGACGCCATGGCGACGACGCGGCCGGTCTTGGACTCCAGGACGACGGCGGCACCGGCGTCCGCCTCGTAGTTGCGGCCCGTGTTGTGGTCGTGCTGGGTACGTGCCATCTTCATCGCCGCCAGCAGTTCCCGCTCGGTCACCGACTGGATGCGGGAGTCGATGCTGGTGATGAGCGTGGAACCGGGTTCGGCCTTCTCGCTGAGCTTCTGGCCCATGACGCGGCCGAGCTTGTCGACCTCGTACTCGGTGACGCCGGCATCGCCGCGCAGCGCCGGGTTGTAGCTGCGTTCCAGCCCGGAACGGCCGATCTGGTCGGAGGGGAGGAAGGGGGAGTGCGTGTCCTCGGCTTCCTTGATCTCCTCGTCGGTCACCGGTGAGAGGTAGCCGAGTACCTGTGAGGTGTCCGCCCCGTACGGGGCGGGGTAGCGGCGTACGGCCTTGGGTTCGGCCGTGATACCGGGGAAGTCCTCGGAGCGCTCCCGGATGGTGAGAGCCTGCTGGGCGGTGGCCTCGTCGGTGATGGGGATGGGCTGGTACGGCGAGCCGTTCCAGCAGGGCTTGGGGGTTTCGGCGTTGCACAGCCGCACTCGCTGGCGGACGTCCTTCGCCGGCATGTCGAGCACCGTGGCCAGGCGACCGAGAACGGTGTCTCCGCCGTCGTCCATCTTCAGCAGTGCGGTGCGGGAGGCGGAGACGACCAGGCGGGTCTCGTTGTCGGCGATCGGCACGCCGCGGGCGTCCAGGATGGAGCCGCGGACGGCGGGCTTGACGACCTGCTGGACATGGTTGCCGACGGCCTTCGCCGAGTACTCCTCACCGTTGCGGATCTGGAGGTACCACAGCCGCCCGCCGAGGGTCAGCAGCAGCGAGAACACCAGGATCTGGATCGTCACCAGCCGGATGGTGACGCGTGAGGTACGTCCGGTCTCCGGGATGTTGCTCATCGGGCTCCCCTGTCGTCCCTGTCGTCCCTGTCGTCGTCCCGAGCCGGGGGTGCGGGGCTCACAGCCGCTTGACCCCCTTGATGGTGGCGGCCTTCCTGCGGGCGGAGCGGCCCATCAGGGGGCGCTTGGAGCCGCTGCCGAAGGAGGCGGGACGGGCGCTGCGGACGCTGCGGACGCTGCGTCCGGCAAGCAGGCCGGAGCGCAGACTCGCGCCCGCGGCGAGCCAGCCGTAAGCGCCCTCACCGCCCTTGACACCACCGGCGGAGCTCTCAGAGCTCAGTGGGTCACGGGCGGTGCGCCGGGCGAGCACCATGATCAGCGGAACCGTGAACGGCGCGAGCAGCAGGTCGTAGAGGATCGCGGTGAGTAGCAGGCTCGTGATGCCGACGTGGAGAGCGGGGGTGTCGCCGACCAGCGCTCCGACGCCGGCGTAGAGCAGGGTGGAGCCGACGGCGGCGCCGCCGACCACCAGCATCGGCACGGACGCCGATCGGTGCTGGCCGTTGTCCGGCTTGGTGAGCCCGGCGGCGTAGCCGACGACGCAGAGCACCAGCGCGTACCGGCCGATGGCATGGTCGGCGGGCGGGGCGAGGTCGGCGAGCAGTCCGGCTCCGAAGCCGACGAAGGCGCCGCCGAGGTGGCCGTAGACCATGGCGAGGCCGAGGACGGTGAGCAGCAGCAGGTCGGGTACGGCACCCGGCAGGTGGAGCCGGGCGAGGACGCTGACCTGGACGATCAGCGCGAGGACCACGAGTGCGGTCGACAGCAGGATCCGGTTGGCGCGCATCAAGGTCACTCAGCTCCAGGGGCCGGCTGTGCGGGGTCCACGGGCTCGGCGGGCGTCGCCTGACCTTGTGGCGCGAGGGAGTCGCCGGGGGTGGGGTCGGCACCGGGTGTGGCGGTGACGGTCACCGTGGGGGCGGGCTTGGGCTTCTTCGGCGGGTCGGGCCGCAGCACTTCGTCCCGCGGGTCCTCCCGGGGCGGCTCGACGACGATGCCGATGACGTCCAGGCGGGTGAACTCCGCGAAAGGCCGGATGCGCAAGGTACGGGTGAGGTCGCCGGTCTGCCGCTCGACCGCGCCGACCTCGCCGACGGGGACGCCGGGAACGAACGGGGTGTCCTTGTGGGAGCCGAACGTGACCAGCCGGTCGCCCTTGTGCACCTTGGCCTGGCCGTTGAGTAGCTGCACCGTCATCGCGTTGCCGCCGCGACCGGTCGCGAAGCCGAGTTCGGAGCTGCCTTCCAAACGGGTGCCCACCGTGAAGTCGGGGTCGTTGGCGAGCAGCACCGTGGCGGTGGAGTTGCCGACGGTGGTGGTACGTCCGACGAGGCCGGCACCGTTGATGACGGTCATGTCGGGGGTGATGCCGTCCTCCCGGCCGATGTCGACGGTGACGGTCCAGGAGAATCCCTGGGCGGCGCCGATCCCCACCACTTCGGCTGCCTTGATGCCGTAGCCTCCGGCTCCTGCGGTGCTGAGCAGGCTGTCCAGCTCTTTGGCGCGGGCCCGGTTGCGGTCGTCGGAGCCGAGCTCGCGTCTCAGCTCCATGTTCTCCTTCTGGAGCGCCTTGAGGCGTTCGTGCCGCTCGCCCGAGCCGCGTACGGCGGTGACGGCGTTGCCGACGGGATCGACTGCGGTGGCCACGCCCTCCTGTACCGGGCCCAGGGCGGAGGCGGTGGTGCGGCGTGCGCCGTCGAGCGGGGACTGCTCGCCTCCCTGCAGGTCCACCGTGATCAGTGCGAACGCGATGGCGACCAGCAGGACGAGCAGCAGCCGGCTTTCTCGGGAATCCCTCACGTGCGGCGGCCGTGCCTTTCTCAGTCGGACCGGGCGGGTGGCGGGTCGGTGCCTTGGAATGATGCGGTTCAGTTGTGGGTGGTGCGAGGCGCGGCGCCGCCGGTCAGCGGCGGGGCTGGGAATCGAGGACCTGCTGGAGGGCCTCGAACTCCTCGACGCACTTGCCGGAACCGAGCGCGACCGAGTCGAGCGGGTCCTCGGCGATGTGGATGGGCATACCCGTCTCGTGCCGCAGTCGTTCGTCCAGGCCGCGCAGCAGTGCACCGCCACCGGTGAGAACGATCCCGCGGTCCATCACGTCACCGGACAGTTCCGGCGGGCACTTGTCGAGGGTGGTCTTGACCGCGTCGACGATGGCGTTGACCGGCTCCTCGATGGCTTTGCGGACCTCGGCAGCGGAGATCACCACGGTCTTGGGGAGTCCGCTGACCAGGTCGCGGCCACGGATCTCGGTGTGCTCGTCCTTGTCCATGGCGTAGGCCGAGCCGATGGTGAGCTTGATGCTCTCGGCTGTGCGCTCGCCGAGGAGGAGACTGTACTCCTTCTTGATGTGCTGGATGATCGCGTTGTCCAGCTCGTCGCCCGCCACCCGGATGGACTGGGCGGTGACGATGCCGCCGAGGGAGATGACGGCGACCTCGGTGGTGCCGCCGCCGATGTCGACGACCATGTTGCCGGTGGCCTCGTGGACCGGCAGTCCGGAGCCGATCGCGGCGGCCATCGGCTCCTCGATGATGTGCACCTGCCGCGCGCCCGCCTGCGTGGACGCCTCGATGACGGCACGGCGCTCGACGCCGGTGATGCCGGAGGGCACGCAGATGACGACACGGGGGCGAGCGAGGTAGCGCCGGCGGTGGATCTTGAGAATGAAGTAGCGGAGCATCCGCTCGGTGATTTCGAAGTCGGCGATGACGCCGTCCTTCAGCGGGCGGACCGCGACGATGTTGCCGGGGGTGCGGCCGATCATCTTCTTTGCTTCGGCACCGACCGCGAGGATGCCACCGGTGTTGGTGTTGATGGCCACGACGGACGGCTCGTTGAGGACGATCCCGCGACCCCTGACGTACACCAGCGTGTTGGCGGTCCCGAGGTCGACAGCCATGTCACGGCCGATGAACGACATGTTGTTCGCCATAGGATACGTCTGGCCTTCCAACTGGAGCGATGGGCGGGGGACAGCAGGGGGAGCTGCGGAAACCGCTACGAGAAGAGCGAGGTTCCATGGTAGACGCGGACCGGGGGAACCGCAGCGAGGGCTCGTCCGCCATTGTCGGCGGAACACCTTGCGTCCCCCGTATTGGTGACGTCGTGTCCGAGTGAAGCGTTCCCCCGAAGGTCCCACAATATGCCCGATGGCGACCGAACGACTCCGGTCGCCCCAGGTCAACCAGGGGTCGCGATGCTGACCCCGCGTCAGGGGAAGTTCAGGTGGCTTCCGGGAAGAAGAGCTTGATCTCGCGCTCGGCGGACTCCTCCGAGTCCGAGGCGTGCATCAGGTTCTCCCGGACGATCGTACCGAAATCCCCCCGAATGGAGCCGGGCGCGGCGGCGATCGGGTCGGTCGGACCCGCCAGGGCACGCAGCCCCTCTACTGCTCGCTCGCCCTCGACGACCATCACCACGGACGGGCCGGACGTCATGAAGTCCATCAGCGGCGGATAGAACGGCTTGTCTGCGTGCTCGCCGTAGTGCTGCTCCAGCAGCGGCCGGGCCAGGGTACGCAGCTCCATCGCCGCGATGGACCATCCCGCCTTGCTCTCGATCCGGCCGACGATCTCGCCGATCAGGCCACGGCGGACGGCGTCGGGCTTGAGCAGGACGAGCGAGCACTGGCTCATGGTGCGGACTCCTCATGGGGGTACAGCGATGGAACGCATGGTGTCGGGGGTGCTGAGAGGTTACACGGACCCTTCGACGCGCCCTCAGGCAGTCTCCGCCTCTGCAGCCGCCCGCGCCTGCTTCGCCTCGTCGATCTTCCGTCCGAAGTGGACCGAGGCCCACCACAGGCCCGCGAAGCAGGCACCCAGGAAGAACATCGGCGGGACCACGAAGCCCCCGGCCACCAAGGCGACCTGCAGGGCCCAGCCCAACTGCACTCCGGCCGGACGGCCCAGCATCCCGCACAGCAGAACCGTCGCCAGCATCGCGGTGCCGCTGACCGCCCAGATCGCGCCCGTCGACACGTCGCTGAGCTGCATCGCGACCAGGCCGGCGAAGCCGATCACGAAGAACTCGCCGATCAGGGTGCTCGCGCACAGGGTTCGCACTGCCTCTACCTGTTCCTTCCCAGCAGCAGCCGGGCCTCGCCGACCGTGAACACGGAGCCGGTGACCAGTACGCCGGCGCCGGCGTACTCGCCTTCCTCCTCCGCGAGGGTGATGGCGGCCTCCACCGCGTCGTCCAGCCGCGGCTCGACCTGCACCCTGTCCTCGCCGAACACCTCGACCGCGAGGCCGGCGAGCTCGTCGACGTCCATCGCGCGGTGGGTGGCGTTGCGGGTGACGACGACCTCGGTGAACACCGGCTCGAAGGCCTCCAGCAGCCCGCGTACGTCCTTCTCGGCGCTGCAGCCGACGACACCGATCAGCCGGCTGAAGTCGAACGCCTCACTGATCGCGGCGGCGGCGGCCTGGGCGCCGGCCGGGTTGTGCGCGGCGTCCAGGAGCACCGACGGCGAGGACCGCACGAGTTCCAGGCGGCCCGGGGTGGCGACGGACGCGAAGCCCTGCCGGACGGCGTCGACGTCCAGCTCCCGGGCGTGCTCGGTGCCCACCCCGAGGAACGCCTCGACCGCGGCGAGGGCGACGGAGGCGTTGTGCGCCATGTGGGCGCCGTGCATCGGCAGGAAGATGTCGGGGTACTCCCCGCCGAGCCCGCGCAGCGTGATGAGCTGCCCGCCGACTGCGATCTCGCGGGAGACCACCCCGAACTCCATGCCCTGGCGGGCGACCGTGGCGTCGACCTCCACCGCATGCCGCAGCACCACCGACGCCGCCTCGACGGGCTGCTGGGCGAGAACGACCCGGGAGTCGGCCTTGACGATGCCGGACTTCTCCACCGCGATTTTCTCCGGGGTGTCGCCGAGCCGGTCGGTGTGGTCCAGCGAGATGGGGGTGATCACGGCGACGTCGGCGTCGATGACGTTGGTGGCGTCCCACGTGCCGCCCATGCCGACCTCGACGACCGCGACGTCCACCGGCGCGTCCGCGAAGGCGGCGTAGGCCATCGCGGTGAGCACCTCGAAGAACGACAGCCGGTACGACTGACGTTCGTCGACCATCTCCACGAACGGCGCGACGTCCCGGTAGGTCTCCACGAACCGCTCGGCGGACAGCGGTGCGCCGTCCACGCTGATCCGCTCGGTGATGGACTGCACGTGCGGGCTGCTGAAGCGGCCCGCACGCAGATCGAAGGCGCCGAGAACGGCTTCGATCATGCGGCCGGTGGAGGTCTTGCCGTTGGTGCCGGTGATGTGGATCGACGGGTACGCGCGCTGCGGCTCGCCGAGCACGTCCATCAGGGCCGCGATCCGCTCGCGGGACGGGTCGAGCTTGGTCTCGCCCCAGCGGGTCGCCAGCTCCTCCTCGACCTCCCGCAGCGCACGGTCGGTCTCCGGGTCCTCCGGCCGCGCCGGGACGACGTCCGGCTGCGGCGCTCCCGCCTGGGCACGGAGGGTCCGGCTGCCGGCCTCGATGACGGCCAGGTCGGGGTCGCGGTCGGTCTCTTCCCCGACGATCTCCTCGAAGGGATCGTCGGGGGTCGGGTCGCCGTGTTCTGGGGACTGCTCGTTCACGGACGCCAGTCTACGGAAGATACCGGCGCCGCAGGTCGGCCGACCTGGAACAGGGACCGGCCGGTCAGCCGGGAAGCCCTTCCAGCTGCGCGCGGAGGCGGGCGACGTCGGCCTCCGCCGTCGCCTTTCGGGTACGGATCTTCTCCACCACGTGGTCCGGCGCCTTCGCGAGGAACCCCTCGTTCCCGAGCTTGGCCTCGGCCTGCTTCAGTTCCTTCTCCGCCAGTCCCAGGTCCTTCGTGAGCTGCTTCCGCTCGGCCGCGAAGTCGATCGCGCCGGACAGGTCCAGCGCGACCGTGGCGCCCGCGACGGGCAGGGACGCCGTCGCGGAGAACTCCTCCCCGGCCGGCTGGAGGCGAAGAAGTGAACGGATGGCGTCCTCGTGCGCCGCGAGCGTCGTGCCGTCGAGGTGCAGGCGGGCCGGAACGCGCTGCCCCGGCTGCAGACCCTGGTCGGCACGGAACCGGCGGACCTCGGTGATGACCTCCTGGAGCGTGGCGATCTCCCGCTCCGCGGCCTCGTCACGGAACCCGGAGTCGGCCGGCCAGTCGGCGACGACCACGGACTCACGTCCGGTGAGCGTCGTCCACAGTGCCTGGGTGACGAACGGGACGACCGGGTGCAGCAGCCGCAGCAGAACGTCCAGGACCTCGCCGAGGACCCGGCGGGAGACCTCCGCCGAACGCCCGCCCTTGAGGAAGGTGGTCTTGGTCAGCTCGACGTACCAGTCGAAGACCTCGTCCCACGCGAAGTGCCGCAGTGCGTCACTCAGCTTCGCGAACTGGTAGTCGTCGTAGTACCCGTCGGCCTCGGCGACCGTGCGGTTGAGGCGGGAGAGGATCCAGCGGTCCTCCGCCGTCATCTCCTCCGGCGGAGGCAGCGGGCCGTCCACCGTCGCGCCGTTCATCAGCGCGAAGCGCGTCGCGTTCCAGATCTTGTTGGCGAAGTTCCGGGACGCCTTGACCCAGTCCTCACCGATCGGCACGTCCGTGCCGGGGTTGGCACCGGACGCGAGTGTGAAGCGCAGCGCGTCAGAACCGTAGGCCTCCATCCAGTCCAGCGGGTCGACGACGTTCCCGAAGGACTTGGACATCTTCGTGCCGTGTTCGTCGCGGACGAGTCCGGTGAGCGTGATGGTGTGGAACGGTGCGGTGCCGTCCATGGCGTACAGGCCGAACATCATCATCCGGGCGACCCAGAAGAAGATGATGTCGTGCCCGGTCAGCAGGACGTCCGTCGGGTAGAACTTCTGCAGATCCTCGGTGCGTTCGGGCCACCCGAGGGTGGAGAACGGCCACAGCCCGGAGGAGAACCAGGTGTCCAGCACGTCGGAGTCCTGGTGCCAGCCCTCGCCGGTCGGGGGCTCCTCGTCGGGGCCGACCGCAGCGGACCTCGCCTTCGGGGCCGTACCAGGTGCAGGGAGCCGGTGACGTTCGGCGGGGGGATATGACGATGGTGTACGCGGGCTTCTCGCTCTTGGCGCTCGCCTCGAAGTAGCCGCACTCCACCCAGCGCTCGTACAACTGCTCCTCTACGTCGGCCGGCGCGTACTGGGTCGGCAGATCTGCGGGGCCGCTGTCTCGGGCCCGTGCGCTGCGGGGCCCTGCTGGGTGTTGTCAGTCACGAGCGCAAGTCCACGGCCGCACATGTAATGGTCTCGAATCGGTTTGTGCCCCGGTGCAGCACTGGTGCCCGGAGTCCGTCAGGATGTCGGTGCGCATTCACAGCACAGCAAACGGAGGGGACGCGCCACCCATGAGTTACCACCAGCCGCCGCCAGGCCCGTACGGCCAGCAGCCGCCGCAGCAGCCGGGCCAGCCCGGTCCTTACGGCGCTCCCACTCCCCCGCCACAGGGACAGCCGGGACAGCCGGGCTACGGCTACCCGCAGCAGCCCCAGGGCCAGCCCGGGTACGGGTACCCCCAGGGTCAGCCGCAGCAGCCGGCCTACGGTGGCCAGCCGACCGTCCCCGGCCAGCCCCAGCCGTACGGCCAGCAGCCTGGCATGTCCTACGGCCAGCCCGGCATGCCGATGCCTCCGGAGGGCGGCAGCAAGACCGGCAAGACGATCGCCATCGTGGTGGGCTCCCTCGCCCTGGTCGGCGCGATCATCGTCGCCATCGTTCTGTCCATGGGGGGCGGCGGCAGTGACGTCGCCGACGACGGCGCCCACAAGATCGAGACACCGCCGACGGTGCTGGGCGACTACAAGAAGATCGACCAGGGGATCAAGGAGATGAGCGCCTCCGAGATGGAGAACGCGGGCGTCAGCAACGGGACGGCGGCCTCCGGGAACTACAACACGATCGACCCGAGCGACCCGAACCTCGACCCCAGCGACCTGACGAGCATGAAGGCGCTGGCGCTGATCGGCGCCTATGGCGAGGTGGATGATCCCGAGGCCGCGGTGGACAGTGTGTTCGAGGACCCGCCGACCGAGAACATGGAGCTCGTCGGCACCGCCGAGGAGCAGTCGCCGAGCAACTTCAACGGCTACATGAAGTGCCAGGCCGTGAAGGCCACCGGCCAGACGGTCCCGGGCGCTCCCAGCGACTACCAGATCTGCGCATGGGGTGACAACAGCACGATCGCCGTGGTGACGATGGCCAACGGCACCGGCAGCCCGAGCATCGAGGAGGCGGCCCAGCTCACGGCCGACGTCCGCGAAGAGGTACGCAAGCCCGTCTGAGGGAACTCAAGAACGAGGGGGCGCCCGGCCAATGGCCGGG
>KI547045.1:265826-268818 GCA_000497405.1 Streptomycetaceae bacterium MP113-05
GGGGGACGAGGGTGGGATTCACGTTGGAGTGCACGACGTCCTCGGTGACGACGACGCGTTCGACGTCCTTACGGGACGGCACCTCGTACATCACGGACATCAGCACCTCCTCCATGATGGCGCGCAGACCGCGCGCGCCGGTACCGCGAAGGATGGCCTGGTCGGCGATGGCCTCCAGCGCGGGACGGTCGAAGTCCAGCTCGACGCCGTCGAGTTCGAACAACCGCTGGTACTGCTTCACGAGCGCGTTGCGCGGCTCCAGCAGGATCTGGAGCAGAGCCTCGCGATCGAGGTTGTGCACACTGGTGAGGACGGGAAGACGACCGATGAACTCGGGGATCATGCCGAACTTCACCAGGTCCTCGGGCATCACGTCCTCGAACTGGTTCTTCTCCTCGAGCTCCCGCTTGGAGCGGATGGTGGCGCCGAAGCCGATCCCCTTGGCGCCGGCACGGGACTCGATGATCTTCTCCAGGCCGGCGAACGCGCCCCCGACGATGAACAGCACGTTGGTGGTGTCGATCTGGATGAACTCCTGGTGCGGGTGCTTGCGCCCGCCCTGCGGCGGCACCGAGGCGCTGGTGCCCTCCAGGATCTTCAGCAGGGCCTGCTGCACGCCCTCGCCGGAGACGTCCCGGGTGATCGACGGGTTCTCGCTCTTGCGGGCCACCTTGTCGATCTCGTCGATGTAGATGATGCCGGTCTCGGCCTTCTTGACGTCGTAGTCCGCAGCCTGGATCAGCTTGAGGAGGATGTTCTCGACGTCCTCGCCGACGTACCCGGCCTCGGTGAGCGCGGTGGCGTCGGCGATGGCGAACGGCACGTTCAGCATCCGGGCGAGGGTCTGCGCGAGCAGTGTCTTGCCGGAGCCGGTGGGGCCGAGCAACAGGATGTTGGACTTGGCGAGCTCGATGCCGTCGTCCTTGCCCTGGCCGCCGTTCTCGCCTGCCTGCACGCGTTTGTAGTGGTTGTAGACGGCCACCGAGAGCGCCTTCTTGGCGTCCTCCTGACCGACGACGTACCCCTCGAGGAACTCGTAGATCTCGCGCGGTTTGGGGAGTTCGTCCCAGCTCACCTCGGAGGACTCCGCGAGCTCCTCCTCGATGATCTCGTTGCAGAGATCGATGCACTCGTCGCAGATGTACACACCTGGTCCCGCGATGAGCTTCTTCACCTGCTTCTGGCTCTTGCCGCAGAACGAGCACTTGAGCAGGTCGCCGCCATCACCGATGCGTGCCACGAGGTGCTTCCCCTATCGCCTGGGATCCGTTCGGCCGGGACGGACCGAGGTACGTGCACTGAAGACGGTACCCTCCCGGTCCGCCGAATTGTGCCCCCCTTGGTACGCGTGCGTCCAAGGGGGGCCGGTGGGGCGTTCAGCCCCCGAGATCGACCGAACTCTTCCTGGTCGACACGATCTGGTCGACCAGGCCGTACTCCAGGGACTCCTCAGCGGTCAGGATCTTGTCCCGCTCGATGTCGTCCCGGATCTTCTCGATGTCCCTGGTGGAGTGCCTGGCGAGCATCTCCTCCAGCTGGGTGCGCATCCGCTGCACCTCGCGCGCCGCGATCTCCAGGTCGGAGACCTGACCGCGGCCGGTCTCGCTGTACGGCTGGTGGATCAGGATACGGGCGTTGGGCAGCGCCATCCGCTTGCCCGGCGTGCCGGCGGCAAGCAGGATCGCGGCTGCGGACGCCGCCTGACCCATACAGACCGTCTGGATGTCCGGCTTCACGAACTGCATCGTGTCGTAGATGGCGGTCAGCGCAGTGAAGGAACCACCGGGGCTGTTGATGTAGATGGAGATGTCCCGGTCCGGGTCCATCGACTCCAGGCACAGCAGCTGCGCCATGACGTCGTTGGCCGAGGCGTCGTCGATCTGCACGCCGAGGAAGATCACCCGCTCCTCGAAGAGCTTGGCGTACGGGTCGTACTCGCGCGTGCCCTGCGAGGTGCGCTCGACGAAGCGCGGGACGACGTAGCGCGCGTCGGGCGACGGCCCGGTGTAACGCGCCTGCGGGCCGGCCGGGAGACCGGCGCCGGAAACGTGGGGAAGACTGGTCATCGCGGTGTACTCCTGGTGGAAGGCTGGCTGCGGAGGGCGGGTACCGAAACCGTGCGGGCGGTGCGCGGTCACGCGCCCGTACCGCCGCCGCCCGGAAGCTGGGCCGCGGAGCCGTACACCTCGTCGATCAGGCCGTACTCCTTGGCCTCCTCGGCACTGAACCACCGGTCGCGGTCTGCGTCGCGCGTCCACTGCTCGACGGTCTGGCCGGTGTGCAGCGCGGAGAGTTCGGCCATCTTCTTCTTGGTGCGGAGCAGCTGCTCCGCGTGGATCTTGATGTCCGAGGCGGAGCCGGCGAGGCCCGCGGACGGCTGGTGGATCAGGATCTCGGCGTTCGGCAGGGCGAAGCGCTTGCCGTGGGTTCCCGCGCTGAGCAGAAACTGCCCCATCGAGGCGGCGAGACCCATGGCGATGGTCACCACGTCGTTCTTGATGTACTGCATGGTGTCGTAGATCGCCATGCCGGCCGTGATCGAACCGCCGGGGCTGTTGATGTAGAGGTAGATGTCCTTGTCCGGGTCGGCGGCAAGGAGTAGCAGCTGCGCGGTGATCTTGTTGGCGATGTCGTCATCGACCGCCTGCCCGAGGAAGATGATCCGCTCGTTGAGCAGTCGGTTGTAGACCTGGTCGCCGAGGCCACCACCGAAGTTGGGCTCAGCGGCGGCGGAAGGCATCGGAAGCGTCACGTGTCCACCTGCTCGTGTGTCCGGACGGCTGCGGTTCGGCGTGGCCGTCTGCGTCGTCTTACGGGCGGCGCTGTCTCGTCCTCGCCCGGCGGGCGGGGCCGTGAGGACAGCTTCGCCCTCGTATCTACGGACCCTAACGCGCTGGTCGGCGGCCGCACTCCCGCACGGGTGACTGTTCGCTGTGAGCGTTGCGCATCGGGCGCCCGCAAACCGGCTCCGGGGCCCGCCGTGACCGCCGCG
>KI547045.1:268828-284281 GCA_000497405.1 Streptomycetaceae bacterium MP113-05
CCGCGCAGGGCGGCGCCGGGGCCCCGTAAGAGGTGTCTCGTCAGGCCTTGTCGGCCTCGTCGGCAGCCTTGTCGGCGTCGGCGTCGGCGTCGGCGTCGGAAGCACCCTCGTCGGCGGCCTCCTCGTCAGCCGAGACCGTCTCCGCCGTCTCGTCCTCGTCGTCCAGGTCGACGACCTCACCGTTGGTGTCCTTGACGGTCGCGCCCTCGACCACGACGGCGAGCGCCTTGCCGCGGGCGACCTCACCGACGAGCATCGGCACCTGACCGCCCTCGACGACGGCCTGCGCGAACTGGTCGGGGCTCATGCCGGAGGACTGCGCACGGCGCATCAGGTGCTCGGTGAGCTCCTCCTGACTGACGTTGAGCTTCTCGGTCGTGACCAGCTCGTCGAGCAGGAACTGGGTCTTGATGCCCTTCTCCGCCTGCTCCTTGAGCTCGGCGTCGAAGTCCTCCTCGGACTTGTCCTGCATCTTGAGGTAGGCCGCCAGGTCGATGCCCATCTGGGCGAGCTGGTGGTTGACCAGGTTGTCCTTGCGGGTGGTGACCTCATCCTGGAGGAGCTTCTCCGGGACGGGGATCTCGGCGAGGCCGATCAGCTCGTCGAGGACCTTCTCCTGGGCCTCGGTGGCCTGCTCGTTCTTCTTGGACTGGCCGAGCCGCTTACGGCTGTCCTCGCGCAGCTCGTCGAGGGTGTCGAACTCGCTGGCGAGCTGGGCGAAGTCGTCGTCCAGCTCGGGGAGCTCACGGGCGGAGACCGTGGTGACGTCGACCTTGACCTCGGCCTCCTTGCCAGTGGCGGAACCGCCCTTGAGCTCGGAGGTGAAGGTGGCGGAGCCACCGGCCTCGAGGCCGGTGACCGCGTCGTCGATGCCCTCGAGGAGCTCACCGGACCCGATGGTGTAGTCCACGCCTGTCGCGACGCCGTCCTCGAGGACCTCACCGTCGACCTTGGCCTCGAGGTCGACCTTCACCACGTCGCCCTCGGCGGCGGCGCGCTCGACGACCGAGGTGGAGGCGAAGCGCTCGCGAAGCTGTTCGACCGCCTTGTCGATGTCCTCGTCGGTGACCGCGGTGGCCTCGACGGTGACCTCGATGCCGGTGTACTCCGGGATCTCGATCTTCGGTCGGACGTCGACCTCGGCGGTGAACGCCAGCAGTTCGTTGTCCTTGAGCTCGGTGATGTCGACCTCGGGCTGGCCGAGCGGGTTGAGCTCGCCCTCCTCCACGGCGGACTGGTACAGCCCCGGAAGGGCGTCGTTGACGGCCTCCTCCAGCACCGCACCGCGACCGAACCGCTGGTCAATCACCCGGGCCGGGATCTTTCCCTTGCGGAAGCCGGCCACCGTGACCTGCTGGTTGATCTTCTTGTACGCCGCGTCGAGGTTGGACTTGAGCTCCTCGAAGGGCACCTCGACAGTGAGCCGAACCCGGGTCGGGTTCAGGTTCTCCACGGCGCTCTTCACGGTCGGTCTCCTTGGGGCTGACTGCTGGGGGTATGAGATGGGCGCCCCGTATGCGGCATGAAGAATGCGGACACGACACAGGCACGCGCGTTGTCGCCATACTACGTGGTCGGGGTGGCCGGATTCGAACCGACGACCTTCCGCTCCCAAAGCGGACGCGCTACCAAGCTGCGCCACACCCCGTCGGTGTGCGACACGTAGCGTACATGCCGTACGATGCATTCCGTGCCGCAGTGAGCAGGACGCACTCCGTGACATGGGCCTGGTCGCAGGCCGTGACGGAGACGGTCACCGACTGCAGCGGCGCATGCGGGCGTAGCTCAATGGTAGAGCCCTGGTCTTCCAAACCAGCTACGCGGGTTCGATTCCCGTCGCCCGCTCTTTCCGCCACGGGCCCCCTGCGTACCGCAGAGGGCCCGCGTGCGTTCAGCGGGTGGCCGCCGACAGCTCAGAGGCTGATGTTGTTGATCGTGCTGGCGACCGTTTCGAGGAAGTTGTTTATCGGCGGCGCCGCACCACTGGCGGCCAGGAAGAAGCCGAAGAGCGCCGCGACGATCGCCGGCCCCGGCTTGATGGAGCCGCCCTTGACCATCACCACCAGGACGATCGCCAGCATCAGGACCACCGACAGCGAAATCTCCACACCGATCACACCCCTCGCCCTCGTCGGGCCCTCGTACGACTCCCGGCCGGGGACCCAGCACCAGAGTCCCACTTCGCCCCATCGTGCCACCAACAGGCCTGCGGATGGAGGAGGCTGACGCAGGCTCGACTGCATCCCGTCGCCCGGAAGCGACGCGCCACCCCTGTCGGACGCGGGCAACACACCGGCTTCCGCAGGTCCATGCGGTGTGCAGCCGACACATTCCCCTTTCGTGCCGTGATCACCCCGTGACCACATGGAGAACCTGTGGACCAGGTCACAGGAATTCACGTGACGATGCGTCAAGCAAGACGCTCACCTATTCGACGGAATGCCTCCCCATTTCGTTCACTCTTCGGTGAAGCAGCAGGTCAGGAGCGCTACTCCCCAGATCCAGCGGTGAACAGGAGGCGAGCGGGACGCATGACAGCGGCGTTCCGCCACATGACCACCCCTCGGTTTCTCACTCCCCCACCCCGGCAGCTAGGGTGCTGCAGATGTTGCACGCTCGTAATGAGCGGGCCCCGCTTCCCCCGGCCCGCCCCGAGAAGCCGACGGCGAAGTCCCCGTCCGCTTCCGCCCAGCCGCCCGCACGAGAGGCCGGGGGGCGAGGAGCGCAACAGCGCGACCCCTTCTTCGACAACGCGAAGTACCTGACGATCCTGCTGGTCGGGATGGGACACGCGTGGCAGCCGCTGCAGGACGGCAGCCGCACCGTCGAGGCGCTGTACCTGACGGTCTACGCCTTCCACATGCCGGCCTTCATCGTGATCTCCGGCTACCTCTCCCGCACCTTCACCGGCAGGCCCTCGCAGGTCAGGCGACTGATCACGGGTGTCGCGATCCCCTACCTGGTGTTCGAGACGGTGTACACCCTCTTCATGCGCTGGGCGGACAATCCGGACCGGGAATTCAGCCTGCAACGTCCCGGGTTCGCCCTCTGGTTCCTGGTGGCGCTGTTCATCTGGCGCATGACCGCCCCGTTCTGGCACCGGCTGCGCTGGCCGGTGCCGGTGGCCCTGGCAGTCGGCCTGTGCGCCAGCGTCACCGAGAGCGTCAGCGGCGACTTCAACCTGATGCGGGTGTTCCAGTACCTGCCGTTCTTCGTATTGGGCCTCCAACTGCGCCCGGAGCACTTCGAGATGCTCAAGGACCGGCGGCTCCGCCGAGTCTCGGTGCCGCTTCTGGCGGCCACGCTGGTGTTCTCCTACTGGGCGTCGCCGCGGATGAACCAGGCATGGCTGCTGCACGACCGCCCGGCCGCCGAGATGGGCGTGCCGTCCTGGGTCGGCGTCACCATGTACCTGGCCCTCTTCGGCTGCGCCCTGGTGCTGACCGGGGCGTTCCTGACCCTGGTGCCCCGTCGGCACACCTGGTTCACCACCCTGGGCACCGGCACGCTGTACGCCTACCTGCTGCACGTCTACCCGATCAAGATGTCCCGGGAGTTCGACTGGTACGACGTCGCGGTGATGGACCACACGCTCGCACCGGTGGCGGTGACCGCGATCGCCGCGGTGATGATGACCGTGCTGTGCAGCGCTCCCGTCCAGCGGGCTTTCCGTTTCGTCATGGAGCCGCGGATGTCCTGGTTCTTCCGGGAGGACCCCGGCGAACAGGTGCCGACAGGCGGCGACCGACGGGGAGACGGGAAGCAGCGGACGGACGCCCGTACCGAACACGACAGGCAGCCGGTCGGAGCCGGGCGCTGAGGCCCCTCAGTCGCGGCAGATGAGCAGCAGCGCCCGATCGTCGTTGACGTCCTTCGCCACCGCCTCGATCAGGTGCCAGGCCGCGCCCTCGAATCCGCCGCGCACGTAGCGGTCGGCCTCTCCCGTCAGGCGGTCGATGCCTTCGTCGAGCTCACGTTCCGGCGTCTCGACCAGACCGTCGGTGAACAGCATCAGCACGTCCCCCGGCTGCAGGCCGCCCTTCACCGGGGCGAACGCGGCGCCGCCGTAGACCCCGAGCAGCGGGCCGTCCGCGGTCTTCTCCTCCCAGCCCCCGGAGCCCGCGTCGCGCTGGACCGCGGGGACGTGCCCTGCGGAGTAGAGCTCGTAGTCGCCGGTGTCCAGGTCGAGCACCAGGTGCACGGAGGTGGCGAAGCCCTCGTCCCAGTCCTGGCGCAGCAGGTATCCGTTGGCGGCGGGGAGGAACTCGTGCGGGGGCAGCGACCCGAGCAGCCCTCCGAAGGCGCCGGAGAGGAGCAGCGCACGGGATCCGGCGTCCATGCCCTTGCCGGAGACGTCGGTGAGCACCACTTCGAGGGTGCGTCCGTCCGGGCCGGTGCGGGCGGCGACGACGAAGTCGCCGGAGAACGACTGACCGCCTGCGGGGCGCAGCGACATCTCCCGGTGCCATCCGGCGGGCAGCGGCGGCAGCTTGCTCTGCACCCGGATGCGTTCACGCAGGTCGAAGAGCATGGTGCCGCCTCGCCGCCAGGGCACGCCGACCCGGCTGCGGAACTGCGCGACCAGCAGTCCGGAGAGGCCGACCGCGGCGACCACCAGAATGGTACCCGGAGTGACCGCCCCCGGGCCGTCGGCCGGCTGCCCCAGCGCCGCAGCCTCGACGATGAGAGCGATCGCGGACGCCGCGTACAGCGCCAGCAGACTGGCCGGACGCAGCACCAGGCCGCCCGCGACGACAGGCAGGGCGAGGGTCTCCGGTGCACACCACAGCGGGTCGACGAGGGTGGCTGCCGTCAGTGCGGGCACCATGAGCAGCAGGGCGCCGAGGGCGAACCATTCGGACCCGTCACCGCGGAAGTAGTCCACGGCGGAACGGCGCATGCTCGTGCGGACCCGGTGCCACGCCTTGTTCGCCTGGAGTATCCGGGCCCCAGGTGGTGTGCTGCGCGACCGCCGTAGTGCCATGTCCTGGGACCTTAGCGACCCTGCAGCCGAAGCGTCGATTCCCGGTGCGGATCCGGCCCTTCGGCAGATACCGTGCGCCGCTCCCCCGGGCGGCCTCGGGCGGTCACTCGGCCTGCGAAACGGGGCGAAAACCGGTCGCTCCGCCGCCGTCCGGCTGATAGGCCTGCCCCATGACCGCAGAGCTGCGCATCCTCAGCGACGACCCGTCCGAGCGCGAGGCGTGGTGGGGTGTACTCCAGACCGCCTTCGGGACGACCTTCGACCACGAGGCCCTCGGGAAGTGGTCGGCGGTGCTGGAGCCGGATCGCTCGATCGTGGCCTACGAGGGCGACGAAGTGTGCGGCACCGCAGGCTCGTTCACCTTCCGGATGACGGTGCCGGGCGGCGCCGTGGTGCCGACGGCCGGCGTGACGATGGTGAGCGTGAAGCCGACCCACCGGCGGCGCGGAGTACTGACGTCCATGATGCGCCGACAGCTGGCGGACGTGCATGAACGGGGGGAGCCGCTCGCGGCCCTTAGTGCCTCGGAGCCGCTGATCTACGGCAGGTTCGGCTACGGCCCGGCGACCGAGGAGCTCACCGCACTCGTCGACACCGGCCGGGTGCGGCTCGACCTGCCGGAGGGTTCCGAGACGCTGCGGCTGCGCCTGGTCGACCCGCGCGACCCGGAGGTGCTGGCGGCGTGCGAGGCGCTGTACGCGCGCCGGGTGCCGCAACGGCCGGGCATGCTGGAGCGGCGTCCGGGGTGGGAGCAGATGGCCGTGCGCGACCCGGAGAAGCACCGGAACGGCGCCTCGCCGCTGCAGTGTGTACTGGCCGAAAGGGACGGGGAGCTGCGGGGGTACGCGCGCTACGCGGTCCGCCCGCGGCGCGACGCTGCGGACAACCCGGACGGCGAGGTGCTGCTGCGCGACACGGAGTCGCTGGACCCGGCCGCGCACGGCGCTCTGGTCCGCTACCTCTTCGAGATCGACCTCACCTCGACTCTGGTGGTCGGGGGCCGGCCGGTGGACGACGCCTGGCTGCACCAGGTCACCGATCCGCGCCGCTGCCGGACGGCCGCACGGGACGCCCTGTACGTGCGGGTGGTGGACACGGCTGCCGCGCTCGAGGCCCGCACGTACGCCGCGCCGGTGGACGTGGTCCTCGACCTCGAGGACGCGTTCTGCCCCTGGAACGCGGGGCGGTGGCGGCTGACCGGCGGCCCGAAGGGCGCCACCTGTACGCGGGTGCAGGACGCGCCGGATCTGGCCCTGGGCGTACGGGAGCTGGGGTCCGTCTACCTCGGGGGCACGTCGTTGGCGGCGCTGGCGGCGGCCGGCCGGGTGCGGGAGCTGCGGGAGGGTGCGCTGGAGGAGGCCGCCGTGGCGTTCCGCGGGCAGGTGGCGCCCTGGAACCCGCACGGGTTCTGAGTCCGGCGGACGTGCGGGTCACCGCTGCTGGCAGCGGGGGCACCAGAACAGGTTGCGGGCGGCGAGGCCGGCGGTGCGGACCTCGCCGCCGCACACGTGGCAGGGCCGCGCGGCGCGCCGGTAGACGTACACCTCGCCCCCGTGGTCGTCCACGCGGGGTGCCCGGCCCGTGGCCTCCGGTGTGTGCTCGGGCCGCACCGTGTCGATGCGCCCGAGCCGTACGCCCTCCCGCATGAGGGCGCCCAGGTCGGCCCAGAGTGCGTCCCATTCCCCACGGGTGAGGTCGCGGCCAGCCCGGTAGGGGTCGATGCCCTGCCGGAAGAGGACTTCGGCCCGGTAGACGTTGCCGACGCCGGCGAGGATCTGCTGGTCCATCAGCAGCGCGGCGACGCTGCTGCGGCTGCGGGAGATCCGGGCCCAGGCACGTTCGGGGTCGGCGTCCGGGCGCAGCGGGTCGGGTCCGAGCCGTGCGGCGACGGCGTGTGCCTCGTAGGCGGTGAGCAGCTCGCAGCGGGTGGGGCCGCGGAGGTCGGCGTAGTCGCCGGGGGCGGTCAGCCGTAGCCGGACCTGTCCCACCGGGGCGGGCGCCTCTCCGGTGCCGAAGCGGAAGGCGCCGTAGAGGCCGAGGTGGACGTGTACGCGGGCTTCGTCGTCGAAGGTGACGAAGAGGTGCTTGCCGTGGGCCTGGGCGCCGGTGAGCGTCCGGCCGTCCAGGAGGGCGGCGCCGTCCGCGAACCGGCCCTGGGGACTGGCTGCGTGCACGACGCGACCGCCGAAGCGGTCGTCGAGCTGCCCCGCCAGCCGGTGCAGGGTGTGTCCTTCGGGCATGGTCTGCTCGTCGGGTGCGGTCAGTCCTGCTGCGGGTGGTGCTCGGGGATGGGGGGCAGGCTGCCGGTTGTCTCGTATGCGGAGAGCATGTCGATGCGGCGGACGTGCCGGTCCTCACCGGAGAAGGGCGTGTCGAGGAACGTCTCGACGAACTTCACGGCCGCGTCGGTGCTGTGCATGCGGGAGCCGACGCTGAGCACGTTGGCGTCGTTGTGCTCGCGGGCCAGCGCGGCGGTCTCCTCGCTCCAGACGAGGGCGCAGCGGACGCCCGCGACCTTGTTGGCGGCCATCTGCTCGCCGTTGCCGGAGCCGCCGATGACGATGCCCCGCGCCTCGCCGTCGGCCGCGGTGCGTTCGGCGGCGCGCAGGCAGAACGGCGGGTAGTCGTCCTGTGCGTCGTAGAGGTGCGGACCGCAGTCGGCGGGGTCGTGGCCGGCCGATTTCAGCCACTCGACGAGGTGGTTCTTCAGTTCGTAGCCGGCGTGGTCGGAGCCGAGGTAGACGCGCATGCGCGCAGTCTAGTGAGACCCCGGCCCCGACACGTCGCCGGTCCGGTGGCCGGACGGGGGGTCGCCCGGTCAGCCGCGGCGGCCGGTGAGCTTCCAGGCTGCGGGCAGCGCGCCCATCGCCAGGGCGGCCTTGAGCGCGTCACCGATCAGGAAGGGCACGAGCCCGGCGGCCATCGCCTCGGTCCCGGACATGCCGGTCGCCAGCGCGAGGTAGGGCACCCCGACGGCATAGACGATCGCGGTGCCCACGGCCATCGTGCCGGCCGTGCGGAGCGGGCTGCGGTCACCGCCGCGTCGGGCGAGCGCCCCGACCACGGTGGTGGCGAGCAGCATGCCGAGGATGTAGCCGAACGACGGCATCGCGGCGCCGGACGCCCCCTCGGAGAACCAGGGCATGCCTGCGACGCCGGCCGCGGCGTACAGGCCGAAGGAGAGGAAGCCGCGACGTGCTCCCAGCGCACTGCCGACGAGCAGGGCGGCGAAGGTCTGGCCGGTGACGGGCACCGGCGAGCCGGGGACGGGCACGGCGAGCTGGGCGGCCAGCCCGGTGAGGGCCGCGCCGCCGACGACGAGGGCGGCGTCACGTACCCGGGCGCGGCCGGCGCTCGTCGCGGGAAGGACGTCGGCGAGGACGACTCCGGGGTGTGCGGCGGTGGCGGGGCTGGACATCACGGACATGCTCACTCCGTACCTGGGGCTTCTTCACGGGCGGACGGACCGACGCTAGCGGACCCACCGCCGCCCACCGGCCCTGCGGCAGAGTGACGTTGGCGACACCGTCCGCGTGCGCCGCGCGCAACGACCGCTGGTCAGCGGCGTGGAGAGGGTGTGTCCGGATGCTGGATCCTTGTGTCCGGCTGTTGATGTTTCTCACGGCGCTGTCGACACTGGGCGGTCGGAACGATCAGTTCCCCAGTCCATCAGACCCGCTGCACCACAGAACGGCACCTCCTTCATGACCGCAACGGAAAAGTCGCCGCCCCCGACCAGGGCCGACGACGCGGACCCCTCCCCCACGAACCTCTCGCACGGACTGAAGCAACGTCACCTGTCGATGATCGCCCTCGGCGGTGTCATCGGCGCCGGCCTGTTCGTCGGCTCCGGCACCGCCATCGCCGCGGCCGGCCCGGCCGCGATCCTCGCCTACGCGGCCTCCGGCCTGCTGGTGATGCTGGTGATGCGGATGCTGGGCGAGATGTCGGCCGCACACCCCTCTTCCGGGTCTTTCTCCACACATGCCGAGCGGGCCATCGGCCCCTGGGCCGGCTTCACCGTGGGCTGGATCTTCTGGTTCCTGCTCTGCGTCGTCGTCGCCATCGAGGGCATCGGCGCCGCAGCGATCATGACCGGCTGGTTCCCCGGCACCGAGTCGTGGATGTGGGTCGCACTGTTCATGGTGCTCTTCACCGGCTCGAACCTGACCGCGGTGAAGAACTTCGGCGAGTACGAGTTCTGGTTCGCGCTGATCAAGGTGCTGGCCATCGTCGGCTTCCTGGTACTGGGCGTGCTGGCCGTGCTCGGCCTGCTGCCGGGCACCGAGTCGCCGGGCGGCAGCTTCCTCTTCGGTGAGGGCGGCTTCTTCCCGAACGGTTCGGAGGGCCTGATCCTCGGCCTGCTGGCCTCGGTGTTCGCTTACGGCGGTCTGGAGACCGTCACCATCGCCGCCGCCGAGTCGGAGAACCCGGTCCGCGGTGTGGCGAGTGCCGTCCGCACGGCGATGTGGCGCATCGCGGTCTTCTACGTCGGTTCGATCGCCGTCATCGTGACCCTGGTGCCCTGGAACTCCGAGGCGGTGGCCACCGGCCCGTACGCCGCCGCGCTGGACACGCTGAACGTCCCGGCCGCCGGGACCGTCATGGACGTGGTGGTGCTGATCGCCCTGCTGTCCGCGATGAACGCCAACATCTACGGCGCCTCCCGCATGTCGTTCTCCCTGGCGACCCGCGGCCAGGGGATGGCCTTCCTGGGGAAGGTCTCCGGCGGTGTGCCGCGCCGTACGGTGCTGGCCTCCTCGGTCTTCGGGTTCTTCGCCGTGCTGCTGAGCTTCTGGTGGCCGGAGACCGTCTTCATCTGGCTGCTGAACATGATCGGCGCTGCGGTGCTGGTCGTCTGGGGCTTCGTGGCCGTCTCGCAGATCCGCAGCCGTCGCCGGCTGGAGCGTGAGGCCCCGGAGAAGCTGGTCGTGCGCATGTGGGCGTTCCCTGTCCTGACGTACGTGGCACTGGCGGCGATGCTCGCCGTGTTCGTGCTGATGGCACGGGAGGAGGGCACCCGGACGCAGCTGTACTTCACCGGCGGCCTGACTGCCGCGCTGGTGGTAGCCGGCCTGATCCGGCAGAAGATGCTCGGCCAGAAGGCGGCCGTGGCGGCGTCCGCGCCGCAGACCAACGGCCCGCACGCCGCGTCTGCCGCTTCGCCGGAGGACGAGGCAGAGCCCACCGATTCGACGGCGGTCGAGCTGGACAAGGCCGAGCCCGGGACGACGGAGCTCGCCGAGGGCGCCACGCCGGACGAGGACGACACGGCGGAGCAGGCGGACGAGTCCGAGAAGGAGACCGTGTCGGCCCGAAAGCGCTGACCGGAGACCTCCACATTCCACCAGCGGAGCGGCCCCTCACCCGGAGGGGCCGCTCCGCTGCGTCGTACCCTCTTGCTGGCAGCTTCTTGTTGCAACATACTTGCAATAAGGCCGGGAGGGAAAGAAGCATGGCGACCTACTCACTGCCCGAGCTGCCGTACGACTACGCGGCGCTGGAGCCGGTCATCAGCGGCGAGATCATCGAGCTGCACCACGACAAGCACCACGCCGCTTACGTGAAGGGTGCGAACGACACTCTCGAGCAGCTCGAGGAGGCCCGGGACAAGGACTCGTGGGGGTCGGTCAACGGGCTGGAGAAGAACCTGGCCTTCCACCTGTCCGGCCACATCCTCCACAGCATCTACTGGCAGAACATGACCGGTGACGGGGGCGGCGAGCCGCTGGAGAAGGACGGCACGGGCGAACTCGCGGACGCCGTCGCCGAGTCCTTCGGCTCCTTCGCCCGTTTCAAGGCGCATCTCTCCAAGGCCGCGGCCACCACCCAGGGATCCGGCTGGGGCGTGCTGGCGTACGAACCGGTGAGCGGTCGGCTGGTGGTGGAGCAGGTCTACGACCACCAGGGCAACGTCGGCCAGGGGTCGGTGCCGATCCTGGTCTTCGATGCCTGGGAGCACGCCTTCTACCTGCAGTACCGCAACCAGAAGGTGGACTTCGTCGAGGCGATGTGGCGGGTCGTGAACTGGCAGGACGTGGCCGCCCGGTACCGCGCGGCGAAGCAGCGCGCCGACACCCTGCTGCTGGCGCCGTAGGGGGCGCCCCGCGAGGCTCCCGCCCCTCGTGATCGTCTTCTCACCTTTCACAGGGCAGGGCGGGAGAACGAGAAAGGGGCGGCCCCGGTGTGGATGTGACACACCGGGACCGCCCACCTGCGTCCGCGGCGTACGCCGCCGCTGCCCGGCACGCGCCGCTGCCCGCACGGCTCAGTCGAAGCGCGGGGCCTCGTCGCGGGTGCGCTTGATCTCGTAGAAGCCGGGCGTGGACGCGACCAGCAGCGTCCCGTCCCACAGCTGCGCCGCCGCCTCCCCCTTCGGGGCGGGGGTGACGACCGGGCCGAAGAACGCGATCTGCTCTCCGTCGGCGCCGGGAACCGCGATCACCGGGGTACCGACCTCCTGCCCGACCAGGTCGATGCCCTCCTTGTGCGAGGCACGCAGCTCGGCGTCGTACCTGTCCGAGTCCGCGGCCAGGGCGAGGGAGACGGGAAGCCCGGCCTCTTCCAGCGCCGCCTCGATCGTGGCACGGTCCTTGGCCAGGCCCTGGTTGTGGAAGCGGGTACCGAGCGCGGTGTAGAGCCGGCCGAGGACCTCCGCACCGTGCTCCTGCTCAGCCGCGGCGCAGACCCGGACCGGGCCCCATGCGGTCTTCATCAGCTCACGGTACTTCTCCGGCAGGTCGTCCAGCTTGTCCTCGTTGAGCACCGCCAGGCTCATCACGTGCCACCGGACCTGAACGTCTCGCACCTTCTCCACCTCGAGCATCCAGCGGGAGGTGAGCCAGGCCCAGGGGCAGAGCGGGTCGAACCAGAAATCGGCGGACGTCTTCTCGGGCATGCCGGTGCTCTCCTCGGGGGTCGGGACTGCATTGGTCTACCGTCGTCGGGGGAACGCACGCGCGGGCGGGAGCATTCCCCGATGGGGTGGCGGAAGGCGGCGTGCGATGATCCCCGGTATCCGGTGTTCGATATGCGAGACAAGGGAGTCAGGACGTGCCCGGTGAGAATCTGACCCGTGACGAGGCCCGGCGGCGCGCTGAGCTGCTGGCCGTCGACGGGTACGAGGTGGCGCTCGACGTGCGCTCCGCGCTGGGAACACCCCCGGCCGACGGCGTCCGCACCTTCCGCTCGACCACCACCATCCGGTTCCGGTGCACGGAGCCCGGCGCGTCCACCTTCGTCGACCTGGTCGCCCCCGAGCTGCACTCGGCGACCCTCAACGGGCGCGCCCTCAACCCGGACACCGCGTTCGACGGCGCCCGCCTGACGGTCGACGGGCTGGCGGCGGAGAACGAGCTGGTGGTCGACGCCCGCTGCGCGTACAGCCGCACCGGCGAGGGGCTGCACCACTTCGTGGACCCCGAGGACGGCGAGGTCTACCTCTACACGCAGTACGAACCGGCCGACGCCCGGCGGGTCTTCGCCAACTTCGAGCAGCCCGACCTCAAGGCTCCCTACGACTTCGTGGTCACGGCGCCGGCCACCTGGCGGGTGCTGAGCAACGGAGCCCAGGAAGGCGATCCCGAGCTGCTGGACGACGGCGCCTCCTCGGTGCGGCGCTTCGCCCGGACACAGCCGATCTCCACCTACATCACCGCCGTCGTGGCAGGCCCGTACCACCACGTCAGCGATGTCTACCGGCGGCGCCTCGACGACGGCACCGAACTGGAGATCCCGCTGGGCGCGCTCTGCCGCAAGGGCCTGGCCCGGCACTTCGACGCCGACGACATCTTCACGATCACCAAGCAGGGCCTGGACTTCTTCCACGACCACTTCGACTTCCCCTACCCCTTCGGGAAGTACGACCAGGCGTTCGTCCCGGAGTACAACCTGGGCGCGATGGAGAACCCGGGCTGCGTCACCTTCCGCGAGGAGTTCGTCTTCCGCGGCAGGGTGACCGATGCCTCGTACGAGGCCCGGGCGAACGTCATCCTGCACGAGATGGCACACATGTGGTTCGGCGACCTGGTCACCATGGAGTGGTGGGACGACCTGTGGCTCAAGGAGTCCTTCGCCGACTTCATGGGCTCACTGTCCATGGTGGAGTCGACCCGCTTCTCCGACGGCTGGATCACCTTCGCCAACCGCCGCAAGTCCTGGGCCTACCGCGCGGACCAGCTCCCCTCGACCCACCCGGTCACCGCGGACATCCGCGATCTCGAGGACGCCAAGCTCAACTTCGACGGCATCACCTACGCCAAGGGCGCCTCGGTACTGAAACAGCTCGTCGCCTACGCGGGCAGGGACGCCTTCCTGGAGGGCGCGCGCCGCTACTTCAAGCGCCACGCCTGGGGCAACACGCGGCTGCACGACCTGCTGTCGGTGCTGGAGGAGACCTCCGGACGGGACATGGGCGAGTGGGCGAAGGCCTGGCTGCAGACCGCCGGCGTCAACTCCCTCACGCCCGAGGCCTCCTACGGCCCGGACGGACGGCTGACCGAACTGGCGGTGCTGCAGGACGCGCCGGACGAGCACCCGGTGCTCCGGCCGCACCGCGTGGCGGTCGGTCTCTACCGGCTGGACGAGGGCGGGGCGCTGACCCGGTACGCCCGCGCCGAAACGGACGTCTCCGGCGTGCGGACCACGATCGCGGAACTCGCCGGAGCCGAGCGGCCCGACCTGATCCTGCTCAACGACGAGGACCTGACGTACTGCAAGGTCCGCTTCGACGACGCGTCGCTGGCCACCCTGCACGACCGTCTCGGCTCGCTCAGCGACCCCCTCGCGCGGGCGCTGTGCTGGTCCGCACTGTGGAACATGACGCGCGACGCGCTGATGCCCGGCCGGGACTTCCTCGGCCTCGTGCTGCGGTTCGCCGCGGACGAGACCGACATCGGCGTCCTGCAGATGCTGCACGCCTGGTCGCGCAGCGCCCTGACCCACTACCTCGCCCCGGGGCGGCGTGCGGAGGGTGGACGGGCCCTGGCCGAGGGCGCCCTGAGGATGCTGCGCGGGTCGGAAGCGGGCAGCGGGCACCAGCTCGCCTGGGCCCGGTTCTTCGCAGCGGTCGCCGAGAGCGACGACGACCTACGGCTGCTGGAAGGGCTGCTGGCCGGCACCGAGCACGTCGACGGCCTCGCCGTCGACCAGGAGCTGCGCTGGACGCTGCTGGAGCCACTGGCCGTGCACGGCCGGGCGGACGCGGCCGTCCTGGGCGCCGAACTCGACCGCGACGACACCGCGTCCGGCAAGCGGCACCAGGTGCGGCTGCTCGCGGCACGGCCGTCGGCCGAGGTCAAGGAACAAGCGTGGGACGCCGTCGTGGCGACCGACCGGCTGTCCAACGCCCTCGTGGAGGCCACGATCGCAGGCTTCCACCAGCCGGAGCAGCGCCGGCTGACGGCCCCGTACGCGTCGCGCTACTTCGCGGCGCTGGAGGAGGTGTGGGAGTCGCGGTCGATCGAGACCGGGCTGTCCCTCGTGCGCGGCCTCTACCCGGCCCTCCAGGCCGAGCAGTCCACGCTGGACGCGACGGACGCGTGGCTGTCCTCGCACGAGGACGCGGCACCCGCACTGCGCCGTCTGGTACTGGAAGCGCGCGACGACCTGGCGCGCGCCCTGCGCGGACGTGCCTGCGACGAGGCAGCCGCGGTCTGACCCCAGCAGACGTGGTCGCCCCCTTCCCCCGACCGGCCGGGGGAAGGGGGCGAGCAGGTGATCGACTGTCGGACACAGGTACTTTAGTGCAGTCTTGTCCGGTTACGTCGACGACCGTGTAACAGCGGCTATCGTCCGCGGCCCCGGCGGGAATCGCACGATCATGACGTATGACATCCCCCTTACTCCGCGCCCCTTCCAGCAGCTCAACCGGCACGACCGGCAGGGCCGCCCCGTCCCGTTCGGCACCGGTGCCGGCACCGGCACCGGCGGAGAGACACCCGCCCGGGTGCTGACCGCGTCCATGCTGCGGGCGCACCACGTGACCGCGGCCGAGACGAGGGAGCGCTGCAGGCCGGGCGGCCCGTGGCGGATGCTGCTGCCCGGCGTCTTCCTGCTCCACCCCGGCCCGCCGACGAGCGAGGACCGGCTGCACGCGGTGCTGCTCTACACCGTCCGGCGGCAGACCATCCCCTCCCAGGCGCCCCGCGGCGCAACCGGCCCGGGTGTCCACCGCACCGACGCGATGATCACCGGCTCCGCCGCGCTCGCGCTTCACGGCCTCGCCGGCGCGCCGCCGCTGCCCGCGCTCGAACACATCGACGTCCTGGTGCCGGCGACCCGCCGCCTCAGGTCGGCCGGTTTCGCCCGCGTCGTACGCAGCGCCGAACCGCCCGTCCCGGACGAGGTCGCCGGTCTGCCCGTCGCTCCCGTCGAACGCGCCCTGGCCGACGCCGTAGCCGCCCGGCCCGACCCGGAGGCGACGGCCCGGCTGCTGACCGCCCCGCACGTGGCGGGCGCCGTCGACCGTC
>KI547045.1:284368-288109 GCA_000497405.1 Streptomycetaceae bacterium MP113-05
GCGGACCCACCGGCACGTCCCGGGCGAGGACGACGAGTCGGCGGCCCTGTGGGACGCCTACGCACAGCAGCGCGAGGTGCTGGAACGGCTCGGTATCACGGTCGTGCACCTCACCCCGCACACCCTCCGTGAGTCGCCGGAGCAGCAGGCGGCGGTGCTGCGCACCGCGCTGATGGCCGCCCAGGACCGCGATCCGGCCGCGTACGTGTTAGTGCTGCCCCGCTGATGAGTGCTGCCCCGCTGAGCCGCGCGGGTCACCGGGCACGCGAGAGGCCGCGGGCCCGGGAGCGCACTCCGGCGCGTGCGCACGGTCAACCGCAGAACTCGGCCTCCAACAGCTTCTCCCCGCCGCGCGGTACCCAGTCCGCGTTGACGTTGAACGCCGTGGCGTGCGCGCCGTCACGGGTCGCCGCAGCGGTGGTAAGGGAACCGTGGATATCGCCGCCATGGCCCCAGACCGTGGTGCCGCAGGACAGCTCCAGGGCCCGGATGCCGAGCCCGTACCGATCGGCCCGGCCGGACGTGCCCTCCCCCGTCGGCACGGTGTCCGTCATCTCCGCGAGCTGCTCGCCCGGGAGCAGCCGTCCGCCGAGCAGCTCGCGGTAGAAGGCGACGAGGTCACCGGTCGTCGAGATCATCTCGCCGGACGCGCCCGCCATCGAGGGGTTCAGTACGGTGACGTCGCGCACGGGTGCAGCACGGCCCCCGCCGCCCGGACGTCCCCGGTACAGCGTGGAGTACGCCCGCCCGTGGGGGCGGGGCAGTGCCGGCGACGTCCCCGGGAGGGAGGTGCGGCGCAGGGCGAGCGGGCGCAGCACCCGTTCCTCGACCTGCTGTGCGTAGGCGCGGCCGGTCACCGACTCCACGATCATTCC
This sequence comes from Streptomycetaceae bacterium MP113-05, assembly GCA_000497405.1. Lineage (GTDB taxonomy): Bacteria > Actinomycetota > Actinomycetes > Streptomycetales > Streptomycetaceae > Streptomyces. The sequence continues at coordinate 285,244 of KI547045.1, forward strand.
GGCGAGCAGATAGTTGGTGTTGCTGTACGCCCAGTCCGTGCCCGGCGCGAAGAGCGGACGGTGCCGCATGGCGAGCCGTACCAGTTCGCGGGGCGTGCGGGAGTCCAGCCGGTGCACCCGGAAGGCGCGTCCGGTGTACCGGGTGCGGAAGTCCGCGTCGGAGGTGAAGTCGTAGACGCCGCTGGTGTGGTTGAGCAGCTGCCGCACGGTGACCCGGCGCCCGTCATGGCCGTGACCGTGCAGGACGCCGGGAAGGTGGACGGACACCGGGTCGTCCAGGTCCAGCCGGCCCTCGGCCTCGAGCTGGAGCAGCACCGTGGCGACGAACGTCTTGGTGATGCTGCCGATGCGGAACCGGTCGCCCGGCCGACGGATCCGTCCGGTGACGCGGTCGGCGACTCCGGCCTCCCCCCGCCATACTCCGGCGGTGTCCTCCGCGCGGGCGAGAGCCCCGGGCACCCGTGCGCGCTCCACCAGCTCCTCCATGGCCTGCTGCGTCGGCGCGTGCCGGCGTGCGGCGGCCGTGGAGGAGCTGACGGATACCACCACCACGGCGGCGGTCGCCACCACGAGGGCGAGGGCGGTGCGGGGGGACATGGACGCCGACGCTAATCGATCATCCGCACCGCGCCCCGCCCACGCTCCGCCCGGACCCGGTATCCGCACAGGCCCGACACGACCGTCACGACCGTCACGGACGCTGCGGATCCGCAGGGGGCGTCACCTGCGGCCCGGCTCGCCGCCCCCGCACGACGGGGCTGACCACGGCAGACAGGGGATATGGACGGGCATGCGCCCTTCGTCGCATGGAAGGATGGCGGCACTGTTTGACTTCATGAGGAGATGACCGAAGTGCCTGGCACGAATCTGACGCGCGCCGAAGCGCAGGAGCGGGCGCGGCTGCTGACCGTGGACGCGTACGAGATCCGGCTCGATCTGAGCGGCGCCCAGGAGGGCGGGACCTTCCGGTCGGAGACGACCGTGCGGTTCGACGCCGTCGAGGCGGGCGACACCTTCATCGACCTCGTCGCACCGACCGTGCACGAGGTCGTGCTGAACGGCACCTCGCTCGACGCGGCAGCCGTCTTCACGGACTCCCGCATCGCACTGGCCGGCGTGGCCGCCGGCCGGAACGAGCTGCGGGTCGTCGCCGACTGCGCGTACACCAACACCGGTGAGGGCCTGCACCGCTTCGTCGACCCGGTCGATGGCCAGGCCTACCTCTACACCCAGTTCGAGGTGCCGGACGCGCGCCGGGTCTTCGCCAGCTTCGAACAGCCCGACCTCAAGGCGACCTTCGCTTTCACCGTCACTGCCCCGGAGGGCTGGACGGTGATCTCCAACTCGCCGACGCCGAAGCCGGGGGGCGAGGCAGGCACCGAGTGGCACTTCGAGCCGACGCCGCGCATCTCCTCCTACATCACCGCACTGATCGTCGGCCCGTACCACGCGGTGCACAGCACCTGGGAGGGCGACGGGCGCAGCGTGCCGCTGGGCCTCTACTGCCGTCCGTCGCTGGCCGAGTACCTCGACGCAGAGGCGATCTTCGACGTCACCCGGCAGGGCTTCGACTGGTTCCAGGAGAAGTTCGACCACCCGTACCCGTTCGCCAAGTACGACCAGCTGTTCGTACCGGAGTTCAACGCGGGCGCGATGGAGAACGCGGGCGCGGTGACCTTCCGCGACCAGTACGTCTTCCGCTCCAAGGTGACCGACGCGGCGTACGAGGCGCGCGCGGAGACGATCCTCCACGAACTGGCGCACATGTGGTTCGGCGACCTGGTCACCATGGAGTGGTGGAACGACCTGTGGCTGAACGAGTCGTTCGCCACCTACACCTCCGTCGCCTGTCTCGCGGACGCGCCGGGCAGTCGCTGGCCGGCCGCGTGGACCTCGTTCGCCAACCAGATGAAGACCTGGGCGTACCGGCAGGACCAGCTGCCGTCCACACACCCGATCATGGCGGAGATCCGCGACCTGGACGACGTGCTCGTCAACTTCGACGGCATCACCTACGCCAAGGGCGCCTCGGTGCTCAAGCAACTGGTCGCCTACGTCGGCAGGGACGCGTTCTTCCGCGGCGTGCAGACGTATTTCAAGCGCCACGCATGGGGCAACACGCGGCTGACCGACCTGCTCACCGCGCTGGAGGAGACCTCCGGACGTGACCTCAAGGCCTGGTCGCAGGCGTGGCTGCAGACCGCCGGCATCAACGTGCTGCGCCCGGTGATCGACGTGGACGGCTCCGGGAACATCACCTCCTTCGCCGTCCGCCAGGAGGCGCCCGCCCTGCCCGAGGGCGCCACGGGCGAGCCGACGCTGCGCCCGCACCGCGTCGCCGTCGGCCTCTACGACCTGGACACCTCCGGCGACACCGACCGCCTGGTGCGCACCGACCGCATCGAGCTGGACGTCACCGGCGAGCTGACACAGGTCGCCGAACTGGCCGGCCGGCCCCGCCCGGCCGTCGTCCTGCTCAACGACGACGACCTGTCCTACGCCAAGGTGCGCCTCGACGAGGAGTCGCTGGCGAACGTGACCCGGCACCTCGGCTCGTTCACCGAGTCCCTCCCGCGGGCGCTGTGCTGGGCCTCGGCCTGGGACATGACGCGCGACGGCGAACTCGCCACCGCCGACTACCTGGAGCTGGTGCTCTCCGGCATCGGCCGGGAGTCCGACATCGGCGTCGTGCAGTCCCTGCACCGCCAGGTCAAGCTCGCCCTCGCCCTGTACGCAGCCCCCGAGCGGCGCGAGGCCGGCCTACGGCGCTGGGCCGACGCGGCGCTGGAGCACCTTCGGTCCGCCGCTCCCGGCAGCGACCACCAGCTCGCATGGGCCCGCGCGCTGGCGGCGGTCGCCCGCACCG
>KI547045.1:288287-298493 GCA_000497405.1 Streptomycetaceae bacterium MP113-05
AGCTGCAGCGCGACGCGACCTCGGCCGGGGAGCAGCACGCGGCCACTGCGCGCGCCGCGATGCCCACCCCGGAGGCGAAGGCCGCCGCGTGGGCGTCGGTCGTCGAGTCGGACACGCTGCCCAACGCGGTGCAGGAGGCCGTGATCTCCGGTTTCGCCCAGACCGACCAGCGCGACCTGCTGGAGCCTTACGCGGAGAAGTACTTCACGGCGCTGAAGGGCGTGTGGGAGTCGCGCAGCCACGAGATGGCGCAGCAGATCGCGATCGGCCTCTACCCGACCGTGCAGGTCTCCCCCACCACCTTGGAGGCGACCGACCGCTGGCTGGCCGACGCGGAACCCACGGCGGCCCTGCGCCGCCTCGTCACCGAATCCCGGGCGGGCGTCTCCCGTGCCCTGGACGCGCAGGCCGCGGACGCGGCGGCGGCTCGCACCGAGGGCTGACGGCACTCCGCCGCCACCTGTTCCCGCCCCGGCCGCCCACGGCCGGGGCGGGCATGTAACGGATCGGCGACCCGCTACCGCTGCATTTTGTAGGGGTGCGGTTTTCAAAGTTGTACCCCTACAAAATGCAACACCTCCAAGAAGCCGGTCTCGGCTGGCCAGGAACTTCTGCTGAGTGAGTGCCGACGCGGTCGGCTGCTACGTTCCGGAGGCATGACCGACGGCGTGTATGTGGGTACCGCGGGCTCCGACGCGGCGCTGGACCGGGGATGGCTGCTGGGGCACTTCAAGGATGCCTCCGATCCCCGCCACAGCGAAGCCGTGGGATCAAGTGGGGTGTTCACCCGAGGGGCGACACGCGGGCGCAGTGGGTGTCCGGTGAGGAGCGCACCGCCCTGCTCGTCCTGATCAGCGGTCGCTTCCGGGTGGAACTGCCCGGGCGCAGCGTCCTCCTGGAGCAGCAGGGGGACTACGTCGTCTAGGGCCGGGGTGTCGACCACTCCTGGACGGCGGAGGAGGAGTCCGTCGTGCTGACCGTCCGCTGGCCGTCCGTCCCTGGCTACCGGTGACCATCGCGCCCGCTTGAGCAATCGGGCAAGCTGGCGACATGCTCCTCCTGCGTGTACTCGGCACCAGCGACTGGCCGGTGTGGCGGGACGTCCGTCTCGCCGCCCTGTCCGACGCGCCGGAAGCGTTCAAGCCCCGGCTCGCCGACTGGCGCAGGGGCGGCGAGGACGAGTGGGGGGCACGCCTGCACCTGCCCGGCGCGCACAACGTCGTGGCGGAACTGGACGGCCACGCCGTCGGCATCGTCAGGGGCGTGCCGATCGACGAGGTCTCCGGCGAACTGCGCTCCCTCTGGGTAGCGCCTCAGGCTCGTGGTCGTGGCGTGGCCGACCGTCTCATCAGATCCGTGGAGGCCTGGGCGCGGCGCTCGGGCGTGTCGAGGCTCGAACTCTCGGTGCTTCCGGACAACGCACCGGCCCTGGCCCTCTACGAACGCCACGGTTTCGTCCGGAAAGAAGAACGCGGAGACGTCCCACCCGAGCCTGGGGACAGGGAGATCGCGATGACGAAACCACTACCGCTCACACCGTCTGCATCCACCATCTGACCAGATGGCTGCCCTGACGGGCCGGAACCACGGGTCTCCGTGTCACGTACGCGACCGCTTGTCTACGCGGCGACGTCCCACCGTTCAGCGTCGGGCTCGGTGCCGAGTTCGCACCAGACGAACTTGCCGCGTGCACCGAAGATTTCGTCTCCCAGCAGGAACCAGCCCCACTCGTCGGCGCAGACCCGCACGAGCAGCAGCCCACGCCCGGACTCCGTCTCCGGCCCGGCCGATTGGCTCTCCGCGTCGGGCGGTGTGGGATCGGTGTCCCACACACCGATGCGGAGGACGCCGGAACGCCACCGCAGCCGTAGCGATGCGGGGCCGTCGGAGTGCAGATAGGCGTTGGTCAGCAGCTCCGTCGCCAACAGCACTGCGGTGTCGAGGAGCTGTGCCAAGCCGTGCCGCACGAGCACTGCGTGCAGCGTGGACCGTGCGATACCGACGGCGCGTGCGTCGTGAGGGATGTGCAGCGTGTACTCCCAGCAACTCCCGTGGTCGTCGCACGGCTCGGCGAAGGCGTCAGCAGGCATGTCGGGGCTCCGTTCTCAGTGTCCGGATTCCGCCGTCGCGACTGCGGCGCCTCGCGGTGGCATTACCGCCGGTCCCCTGCCGAGGGCAGGGCGATACGGTGCACTTCCGCCTTACAGGCACTCACACGGTGAGCGGCGCGTCACCGACGGTAGGGCATAAGGTTAGTACGAAGCAAGCTGGTCGAGATGAACCGTGCATCCCCACCCATAGAAGGAAGCGAGTCATGCCGCCGAGAAGCCAGCCCACCGCACGCCAGGAGCGGCTCGGCGCCGAACTGCGCAGGATGCGCGAAGCCGCCGGCCGGACAGCCCGCGAGGCAGCGGCTCTCCTCGGCACCAACCCCATCCAGATGAGCCAGATGGAGTCCGGCAAGGCTGGCATCAGCGAAGAACGCCTGCACCGCCTGGCCGCGCACTACGCATGCGACGACACGGAGTTGCTCGACGGACTGGTCGCGATGGCCACCGACCGCACGCACGGATGGTGGGACGACTTCCGGGGCGTGCTGCCTCCCAGCTTTCTGGACCTCGCCGAGCTGGAACACCACGGAGAGTTCCTGCGGATCGTCAGCGTCGTACATATCCCCGGCCTGCTACAGACCACCGAGTACTCCCGTGCGGTCTTCTCCTTCATGGTTCCGAAACTTCCCGCCCAAGAGCTCGACCCGCGCGTCGAGCACCGCGCCAGGCGCCGATCCGTTCTCGAACCAGGCCAGAAGCCCTACACCGCCGTCATTCACGAGTCAGCGCTCCGCATCAAGGTGGCGGACGGCGAGGTCATGCAGCGTCAGATGATCGACCTGCTCGAGGCATCGGAGCGACCGAACATCGCCGTTCGCATCATCCCCTTCGCGGTGGACGGGTTCGGCGGGGCCAACTGCTCGATGCTCCACGTCGGAGGTCCCGTGTCCCAACTCGACACAGTGCAACGCGACACCGCTCATGGCAGCGGCTTCGTACACGCGGCAGCAGAACTGGCGAGGCTTCGTAAGCTGTTCGACAAGGTCGAGGCGATGGCGCTCAGCCGGGACGCGTCACGGGACTTCATACGCAAGCTGATTCGGGAGAAGTGAACCTTGCACCCGTCGTACGAGCACAAATGGCAGAAGTCCTCCTTCTCAGGAGGCGGAGACGGAGCGGAATGCATCGAGGTCGCGGCCACAGCCGGGGGCGCGGCGGTGCGGGAGGGGGATGAGCCGGGCTCGGCGCTCGCGGCCACACCCTCAGCGTTGGCCGCGTGCATACGTCACCTCAAGAGACACGGCTGAGCCAGCGGGGCGCAGAACCCGAAAAGTCGAGCCCGGCGTTTGCCGAGGGGCGGACTCAAAAGCTCCGAGAAGGGGGGTCACGGGGCGCGGGCCTCCGCAGTGACCTCCGGGCGGAAGCCGTGTGCACCTCTCCGCGAATTCGCGATACCGGGGCACTCGAAGCTCTTGAAACGTATCTGACCTGCGGATTCACTAGCTTCCAGGGTAGCCTGGCCAGCCGGGTAAGGGGGTCGGATGGGCCGGCGCATCCGCACAGTCGAAGACGTACTCAGCCTGCTGGACGGGCTGTTCGCCCAGGACGCCGACAGGTGGACGGGCGACGCGGCCACGTGGTGGGACGGCTTCTACTCCGACCGGTCGAAACCGGTGCCCTTCTTCGTCGCCAAACCGGACGAGAACCTCGTCGCGTACCTGGACGGCGGTCTCGTTCCGTCGAGCGGCCGGGCGCTGAACGTGGGCTCCGGCACCGTTTCTGGCGAGGTGTCAGGCTGACGGACACGAAAGAGCCGTGATCTTGTCCATCTCCCCGACACGGATCCGATCGCACGCCGGCGGCCACCCCCTCTCGCGTAGCCCGCCGTCTGAACCCCCACCACAACCAACCCACAACCAGGCAGGCCCCGTGCGCTCGCCGACGCCGCCAACGGTCGGTTCTCGTGAGATCCGGCGGCCGTACGGCTGCCGCTTCAATACAGCCGTGCCCATGGCCGCCCGGACCTGGTCCAGGGTCTGCCGCGCTGTCACCTCCGCGCGCGCGTTGCCGTCGCGGAGGACGGTGCGGAGGTGAGCGCGGTCCTCCGCGAGGGCTTCGCGGCGGGCGCGGATCGGGGCGAGGTGTTCGTTGACGGCCTCGGTGACGAGCCGTTTGAGGCCGACCGCACCCTGAGCCCCGACCTCGTCGGCGACCTGGCGCGGGTCGCGCTCCTGGCAGAGGGCGGCGAGGAGAACGAGGCTTGCCACCTCGGGACGGCCGGCGGGATCGTAGGTGATGTGCCGTTCGGCGTCCCGGCACCGAGCGCGGCTATCGTCATGTTCGCAGCTTACGAAAGGAGCCGCGTGACAGAACTGTCCGTGCGCGTCGCGGAAGGCGACACCGACCGCGCCGTTGTCGAGCGCTTGTGGCTGATGTTCTGCCACGACATGTCGGAGTTTCAGGATGTGTTCCCCGCGCCCGACGGAACGTTCCGGAGCGACCGGCTCCACTCGGCCTTCGACGACCCGGACTGGCGGGCCTACCTGACGACGAGCGGCGAGCATCCCGTCGGCTTCGCGTTCGTGCGTGCGCTGACCGGCCCGGTACGTGTCCTGAACAGCTTTTTCGTGGTGCGGGGGGCCCGGCGGGCGGGAATCGGGCTGCGAGCGGTGAAGCAGGTGCTGGCCCGGCATCCGGGCCCGTGGGAGGTCGCCTTCCAGGACGCCAACGCGGACGCCGTGCGCTTCTGGCGGCGCGTCGCGACCGAGGTCGCGGGGGCCGACTGGACCGAGGAGCGCCGACCGGTTCCCGACCGGCCGGAGGTCCCGCCGGACGTGTGGATCTCGTACAGCGTTCCCGCGAGGCCGGGGACGCGTGACTGATCCCCCCGAAGTCGCCGGCGGACGCCGGCGGCCACAGCACCCTACGCTGGACGGATGATCGAGGAGGCGGCGGACGCGGCACCGGACGAGGCAGCGGCCGTACGGGCGGCCGTCGAGGGTGAGTTGCGCTTGCTGGAGCCGGAGGTGCGCAGGTCGGCGCAGGCGGTGCTGGCGCTGCTGCACCCGGGGTTCTCCGAGGTCGGCGCGTCCGGGCGGGTGTGGGACCGCGACACGGTGCCGGAGGCCACGGCTCCGGCACCGGGCGGGGAGACCGTACGCGTTCGGTCTGAGGAGATGTGCGGGACGCTGCTGGCGCCCGGCGTCGTGCACCTCACATACGTGTCCGACGCGGCTGGACGACGGGCCCGGCGCAGCTCGGTGTGGCGGGAGACCGGGGCGGGCTGGCGCCTGTGGTTCCACCAGGGGACACCGCTACGGGATGCCGAACGGTGAGTCAGTCGGCCGTGCCGCGCGGCACTACCCAGCGCATCGGCTGGCCGGTGGCCGCTGCGATCATGTCGTAGTCGCCGTCGTAGTGCAGAACGGTGGCACCATGCCGTTCGGCTGTCGCCGCGATCACGAGGTCGGGTAGCGAGACCGCCCGCCAGTTGCCGGCCTCGATCAGCTGCTGCTGGACGTCGAGCACTCGGTCCCATACCTCGTCAGGGGTGGAGAGCCAGTCGAAGCCGGTGAGCTCCTCGCGCACCTGAGCCGCGTCCGTCTTGCTCCGGACGGAGTACAGCAACTCGGCTTCGATCGCACCGCAGATCGCGAGCAGGCCAGCGTCGTGCAGGGGGAGGACCGCGGAGCGGACTGCTGACTTGCTCCAACGTGCGAAAGCGGACGTGTCGACGAGGAAACGACCGGTCACGCCGCTGAGGTCTCCGGCCCCGGCTCAGTCCCGTCCGCTTCGACGGGGCCGGTCAGGTCGGGGAGGAGGCCGGCCTCAAGCCGGTCGAAGAACGCCTGGCGCCGACGGCGGTTCACCACGTCCGCGAGCGCCGCGTTCACGGTGGCGACCTTCTTGTCCGTGCCGAGTATCCCGGCGGCTTCGGTGAGCAGCCGGTCGTCGATGTCGATCACCGTGCGGGTCACTCGCACCACCCCTTGGGATATCACGCTGACGAGAGCACGATATCAGGCGGGGGTGCGGTGCACCTGCCGTCAGTCGTTGGCGGACCGCCGCTTATCGGTCTTGTCGCCCACCATGATGAGGGCGGCGATGACGAGGAAGAGCGCGACGGGGGCGACGACGTAGAGGCCGAGGGTCTCCACGATGCTCAGGCCGGGTCCCGGGTCGTCGCCGTCGTCCCGGACGACGGCGAGGGCGGGGGACGTCAGGAGAGCCGTGAGGGCCGCGGTCCCGGCGGTGAGGGTGCCGGCGCGCAGGGCCTTCGTCTTAGCGTTCGTCTTCACGCCTCGAAGGTAACCAATGCCGTGCGGGACCGCGCGCCCGGGGGTGCTCAGCCTGCGACCTCGCCGTCGACGCGGGTCTCGACGCCGTCGCCGAGGAAGCACAGGTGTTCGCCGACGCGGGCCGCGTCCTGGAGGGGCTCGGGGTACCAGAAAGCGGTGTCGGGGAGGACCGTCTCACCCACGTGGAGCGAGTGGTAGGAGGCGCGGCCCTTGTACGGGCAGACGGTGTGCGTGGCGCTCGGCCCGAAGTGTTCGATGCGGACGTCGCGCAGCGGCACGTAGTAGCGGTTGGGCAGGCCGGTCTCGGACAGCAGCATCGCATGCCGGGTGGCGGCGATCTCGGTGCCGTCCGCGACGACCCGTACGTCACGCGAGGTGGGGCGGACGTCGACGCGGTGGAAGGGGTCGCGGAGATGGCCGTGGATCTCCTCGTCCTCGTCGAACCAGGCGTCCATCCGGTCGAAGTAGAGGGCGACGAGCCCCGCCAGCCAGTGGGCTTCGGGCAGCGGGTCCGGGTAGTGCCAGAGGGCGTTCTCGGCAGTGCGGTCGCCGACCGTCACCGACTGGTAGGCCGCGTCGCCCTTGAACGGGCAGTGCGTGCTGTGGTCGGTTCCGGTCAGGAACTCGGCGCGGACGTCGTCACGAGGGACGTAGAGCTGCGGCAGCAGGCCCGTCTCGTGCAGCAGGGTGCCGTGCACGCTGTCCAGGACCGTACGGCCGCCGAGGACGGCGCGGACCCGGCGTGGGAACGCGTGCTGGTAGAGACGGTGGGCGGGGCCGTCGATCCGGTAGTTGACGGTGTCGGACGACCGCCGTGCCAGCGGGCCGCCCGGAAGGGTGAGCGACATCGTCGGATCCTCGCGTTCTGTGGTCTGTCGGGGGTCGGTCACCGTGCGAGGGCGTTGCGCAGGTCCTCGAAGAGGGCGTGCACCCGTGGTGAGGCGGCGAGGGTCTCCAGACAGACGGGTCTGCCGTCCGCGTCGGAGACCGGGAGCCGCCAGTTCGGGTACGCGTCGCAGGTGCCGGGCACGTTCTGCGGGCGGTGGTCGCCGACGGTGTCGGGCAGCCACACGCCGACCATACGGGCGGGCGTGCGCGCGAGGAAACGGTGCGCGGCGAGCAGGGCCGCCTGCGGGGCGGCGGTGCCCTCGGGCAGCAGCCCGAGCCGGCGGAAGCAGTCGATCCAGGCGGCTCTCTCCTCGGCGTCGTCGTTCTGCGCGGCGAGCAGGGTGCCGTCGAGCAGGCCGAGGCCGTGTCGCAGGGCGACGTGGCCACCGCTCAGGCGGGCGGCGGTGGGCGGCAGGTCGTGGGTGGTGACGGTGGCGAGGCAGTCCGCGCGCCAGGCGTCGGGCGCGAGCGGCGGAGGCGGTGAGGAACCGTCGCCGGAGTCTTCCGCGTCGCGCCTCGCCTCCCAGTCGCGTTCGAACCACAGCACGGACGTGCCGAGGATGCCGCGCGAGGCCAGTTCCTCCCGTACGCCGGGTTCGACCGTGCCGAGGTCCTCGCCGATCACGGCGGCGCCGGCCCGGTGCGCCTCCAGGGCGAGAGCGCCGACCATGGCCTCGGCGTCGTAGCGGACGTACGCGCCCTCGGTGGGCGGGCGGCCCTCGGGCACCCACCAGAGCCGGAAGTGGCCCATGACGTGGTCCATCCGGATCGCGCCCGCGTGGCGCAGGAGTCCGGCGACGACCTCGCGGTACGGGCCGTAGCCGGACGCGGCGAGGGCGTCGGGCCGCCAGGGCGGCAGGCCCCAGTCCTGGCCGTGGGCGTTGAACGCGTCCGGCGGGGCACCGATGGACATGCCGTGGGCGAAGGCGTGCTGCTGCGACCAGGTGTCCGCACCGTGCGGGTGGACGCCGATCGCCAGGTCGTGGACCAGCCCTACCGGCATGCCTGCTGCGCGGGCGGCGTGCTGCGCGTGGGCGAGCTGGGTGTCGGTGAGCCAGGCGAGCCAGCGGTGGAAGTCGATGCGCTCCCGGTGTTCGGCACGGGCGTGGGCGGTGCGGACGGAACGCGGGTCGTCCAGGCCGGCGGGCCAGGCCCGCCAGTCGGGGCCGTGCAGTTCGGCCAGGGCGCACCAGGTGGCGTGGTCGTCGAGGGCGCTGCCCTGCCCGGCGAGGAAGTCGCGGTGGGCGGCGCTCCGGCCCGGGCTGAGCGGGACCTGCCGCACCAGGTGCAGCGCTTCGAGTTTCAGTTCCCAGGCGGCGTCGCGGTCGATCAGTTCGCCCTTGTCGAGGACGGCCGCACGCAGTGCTGCGGCACGGGCGAGGAGGGTGCCCGCCCGGTCCCGGGCCGGACCCTCGAGCTGGACGAACTCGTCGATCGCCTCGACCCGCAGGTGCACCGGGTCGGGGTAACGGCGGGAGGAGGGCCGGTACGGCGAGGGGTCGGTCGGGGTGCCGGGGACGGCTGCGTGCAGTGGCCCGAGCTGGAGGAATCCGGCGCCGAGGGAACGCCCGGCCCAGGAGGCGAGGTCGGCCAGGTCTCCGAGGTCACCGATGCCCCAGGACCGGGCGGAGAGCAGGGAGGGGAGGAGGGTGAGGAGGCCGGCGCTCCGGCCGCCGCTTCGGCCGGGTGGGGCGGGGACGCGGTCCGGGACGACCAGCAGCGTCGAGTGGGAGGCCCGCCCGTCCGGGACCTGGGCACACAGGGTGTGCGCGCCCAGCGGGAGGGGGGTGCCGAGTCCCCATTCGAGGAGCTGCCCGCTCTCGGTCACGACCTGTAAGGCCGTGCCGTCCGGCAGGTCGGGAAGTGTGCTGGAGCGCGACGGGGTGCGCAGCACCACCGTCGGGGGAAGCAGGCGCTGGGAGTCCTGCTCGTGGAGCGCGAGGGCCTCGCGTACGGCGCGGGACGTCGTGGCGTCGACACCGAGCGCCGCCAGAACGGCGACGGCCGTGTCGTCGGAGACCTCTACCACGCGGCCCGGCGCGGGCTCGTAGGAGGTGGCGACGCCGTGCGCCGCCGCGAGCCGCGCGAGGCGCTCCATCAGATGTCCGTGGACTCCGCGCCGAGTCCGGTGCCGGTGGGCTCGCTGGTCAGCGGGAGCTCCGCGGCGATGGGCGGCTCGCTGGTCAGGGGGGCGACGTCGGCGAGCGGGGGTTCGCTGGTGAGCGGCGCTTCGGGGTAGCCGCTGGAGCACGAGCCGTCCAGGCCGGAGTCGATGGCGGACACTCCGGCCGGTTCTACCGACTCGTGCACCTGTTTGGGAATGAGCACGGTCATCAGGGCTTCAGCAGTGGCGACCACTGGGGCCTCCGTTCATGGATGCGGATGGGCATGTCGAGACCTACCCAGCCTGCGGGACGGCAGACGTTTTCGGCGAACGAACGTGTCCCACCTCACGCGCCTTCACGCGGCGATCTGCCGGTACGAAGCGAATCGAGACGAAGGAGCATCGGACATTCCGGGCGCCACCCCTCACATTTTACGCCACACCCCTCGAACGTCACGCATCTATCACCGTGTGTCACTCTTCGTGCTGCGGGCGGGCCGACGGGCGAGGAGGGCGACCGGGCAGGCACGGACCGCTACCTTGGGGACGGAAACGCCGTCAGGGAGGGAGCCGCCGTGCAGTCACCGGACCGTGAGCGCCGAGCCGAGGCGACACCGCACGTCCCCGCACCACGCCGCCCGCGCAGGATCGCCCGCGGTGCGGGCGCCGCGGCACTGGTCGCCGGGATGGTCTCCGGAGTCCTCGGCGGCGGGCCGGCGCCCACGCACGCGGCACCCGCGACGGACGGCGACGTGAGCAGCACCGGGGAGGACCGTGCGGACGGGGCCGGCGCCCCCGCCGTGTGGCCGCGCCCGCAGCAGCGGGAGAACACGGGCGGCACGTTCACCCCGCTGGGCACCGAGGT
>KI547045.1:298808-300470 GCA_000497405.1 Streptomycetaceae bacterium MP113-05
CGCCATGGCGGGCGTGGGCGGCGCCGGCCTCTTCCACGCCGCGCAGACGTTCCGGCAGCTCGTCGCCGAACGGGACGGCGAGGCCGGCGTGCGGGGCGTGCGGATCCGCGACTGGCCGACCGCCGGAGTGCGCGGCGTCACCGAAGGCTTCTACGGAGAGCCCTGGAGCCACGCCGAACGCCTGGAGCAGCTCGACTTCCTCGGCCGCACCAAGCAGAACCGGTACCTGTACGCGCCGGGCGGCGACCCGTTCCGCCAGGCCACCCGCTGGCGCGACCCGTACCCGGCCGCCCGGCGCGCCGAGTTCCGGGAGCTGGCACAGCGGGCGAAGGAGAACCACGTCGTACTGGCGTGGGCCGTCTCCCCCGGTCAGGGGTTGTGCTTCTCCTCCGCCGACGACCGCCGTGCGCTGCTGCGCAAGGTGGACGCCATGCGGGCACTGGGCGTGCGCGCCTTCCAACTGCAGTTCGACGACGTGTCCTACGAGGAGTGGCACTGCGAGGAGGACGCCGAGACCTACGGCACCGGCCCCCGGGCGGCGGCCCGCGCGCAGTCGGAGCTGGCCGACGCCGTCGCGGCGCACCTCGCCCGGGGGACCGCAGACCACGGGGAGCCGTTGCCGCTGTCGGTGCTGCCCACCGAGTTCTACCAGGAGGGCCGCACCGCCTACCGGACCGCGCTGGCCCGTGGGCTGGACGACGCGGTGGAGGTGGCCTGGACGGGTGTGGGCGTGGTGCCCCGCACCATCACCGGCGGCGAGCTGGCCGGCGTACGGCGGGCGTACCCGGAGCAGCCCGTGGTCACCATGGACAACTACCCGGTGAACGACTACGCGCCCGAACGACTGTTCCTCGGGCCCTACCGGGGCCGGCAGCCGGCCGTGGCCACCGGCTCGGCCGCGCTGACGGCCAATGCGATGGAACAGCCCGTCGCCTCCCGCATTCCCCTCTTCACTGCGGCGGACTTCGCCTGGAACCCACGCGACTACTCGCCCCGCGCCTCCTGGCGCGCCGCCGTCCACGCACTGGCCGGAGACGACCCGCAGGCGCGGGCGGCGGTGCACGCGCTCGCCGCGAACGACGCCTCGTCGATGCTCGGCGATGAGGAGTCGGCGTACCTCCGCCCGCTGACGGAGGATTTCTGGGACGCGCAGAGCAGCGGCGACCGTGCGGAACTGAAGGCGGCGGCCGGCCGACTGCGGGAAGCCTTCCGCACCATGGAGCGCGCTCCCGGGCTGGTCCCCCGCTCGCTCGCCGAGGACGCCGGGCCGTGGCTGCAGCAGCTCGCCCTGCTCGGCCGGGCCGGGGACGCGGCGGTGGACCTGCTCGTCGCCCAGGCCGGCGGGGACGGAGCGGCGGCCTGGAAGGCGCAGCTGAAGGTGCAGCGGCTGCGCGGCGAGGTGAAGGCGGCGAAAGCCGTGGTGGGCGAGGGCGTGCTCCCCGACTTCCTCGCCCGGGCTCTCAGGACGGCCGACGAGTGGACCGGCGTAGGGCCCTCGGGCGAAGCCGACCGGAAGGCGGACGGCGGCCCGCCCGGGGAGAGCGGCGCCTCGGTCGAGAAAGCTGTGGACGGCGACCCGGGCACCGCGTACCGCGCCCGTGCGACGCCCGGCACCCAGGCCCCGCCCGAGCCGCAGCGGCCCCTCGGACCGGGCGGCACCGT
>KI547045.1:300834-301801 GCA_000497405.1 Streptomycetaceae bacterium MP113-05
GACCGGACTCGGGCACCCGCGCGGACGTCGAGGTGCGGGTGCCGGGCGAGGGCTGGCGCCGGATCGGGCGGCTCTCCGGCAGCGGCTGGACGCAGGCGGATGCGGACGGCGCCGACGCCGACGCCGACGCCGTCCGGCTGCGCTGGGACGAGGGCTCCCGAGCCCCGGTGGTGCACGAGATCACGCCCTGGTACGCCGACACTCCCGGCACCTCGCTGGAACTCTCCCGCGACGACGCGTACGCGGCGACCGGCGGCGAAGGCGCGAAGGTCACCGCCCGGCTGACCGGCCGCCGCCCGCAGGACGTGCGGGGCGAGCTGGAGGTCGACGCGCCGGAGGGCTTCACGGTGAGCGCGCCCTCCGAGGTGACGGTGCAGCGCGGCGGCACGACGGAGGTGGAGCTGGAGATCGTCGCGGCTCGGGACGTACGGCCGGGGACGTACCGGGTGGAGGTCACCTTCGGGCGGCAGAGCCGGACCCTCACCGTGCGGGCGTTCCCGCCGGCCGGCGGGACGGACCTGGCACGCGGAGCCGAGGCCACGTCCTCGGGCGACGAGACACCGGACTTCCCGGCCTCCGCGGTGGCCGACCAGGACCCCGGTACCCGCTGGTCCTCACCGGCCGAGGACGGCGCCTGGGTGCAGCTGGAGCTGGATCGCCCGGCGCGCGTCGGCCAGGTGGTGCTGCACTGGCAGGAGGCGTATGGCGCGCGGTACCGCATCGAGGTGTCGTCCGACGGGCGGCACTGGCGTACGGCGGCGACCGAGCGCGACGGCGCCGGCGGCCGGGAGACCGTACGGATGGACGCGCCGGCGGACACGCGCTTCGTGCGCGTGCAGGGCGAGGAGCGCGGGACCCGCTTCGGCTACTCGCTGTGGTCCGTGGAGCTCTACGCGGTCCGCGAGGACGCGGGAGGCACCGACGCAGGGGACCGGCGGCCGGAGGACGGCCGGGGCGGCCGGGACGG
>KI547045.1:301811-305490 GCA_000497405.1 Streptomycetaceae bacterium MP113-05
ACTGACCGTGCCGTGGCGTCGGCCCTCCCCGCACGCGGGTGGAGCGAAGGCGCCAGGCACGGTCATGGCCCGGACTCTCAGGCAGGAACTCTGCCCTCGACCCGGGCCATGGCGTCGTCGGCGCCGTAGGGTTGCAGATAGGGCAACCAGCGTGGATCCCGATGCCCGGTACCGATGATCCGCCAGGCCAGACCGCTCGGCGGAGCGGGTTGATGACGCAGTCGCCACCCGATCTCGGCCACGTGGCGGTCCGCCTTGACGTGGTTGCAGCGGCGGCATGCCGCCACCACGTTCTCCCAGGTGTGCTGCCCCCCACGGCTGCGCGGGATCACATGGTCGACACTGGTTGCGGCGGCGCCGCAGTACGCGCACCGGCCCCCGTCACGCGCGAAGAGCGCGCGGCGGGTCAGGGGTACGGGGCCGCGAAAAGGCACCCGCACGAACCGTTTGAGGCGCACGACGCTGGGGGCGGGGATGACACGGGTCGCGCTGTGCATCAGGGCGCCGGAGTCCTCGAGGCTGACGGCCTTGTCGTTGAGCACGAGGATGAGCGCGCGACGAAGCGGTACGACGCCGAGCGGCTCGTACGACGCGTTGAGGACCAGGACATGCGGCACGGTGCCTCCAGTTCCGTCGGCGGCGCGTGGCTCGCGCCGGGACGATCTCCCCTCAGTGTGTCCCGTGCCCCGGCACCTGCGCCACCACGGCCCGGTAACACGGTGCAGGTGTTTTCCGCCACACAGACGTTCCCCGAGTCGCCGGTCAGTGGCATGCGGTGACCCGGAGTGCCCGGTACCGCACAGCGCAGGCGGGCCCGGCGGTCCTGCCCCGTTAGGGTGGGGAGGCGTCCGCTTCCCGCTCCCGTCGCCCCGCGCGCCACCGGTCCGGCCAACCGGGCGCGCCTCGCACAGAAGGTTGCCCCGTGCCCCTGTTGACCGACGCCACCCCGACGCCCGCCGTCCCCTCCATCGACGACGCACGCCGGACGGCCGACAGCGCAGCGGGCTGGATCGGGGGAAACTGGGAGACCTGGCTCGCGGGCGGCATCCGCATCGCGCTGATCCTCGTCGTGGCCTGCGTGCTCAACTTCCTGCTCCGGCGGTCCATCAGCAGGTTCATCCGAAGGATGAACCGCAATTCCGAGGCCGAGGCGAGCGGCAACGCACTGCGCGGCCTGCTGGTCAACGCCGAGCGCCGTCGCCAGCGCTCCGAAGCCGTCGGCTCGGTGCTGCGCAGCGTCTCCTCCCTGCTCATCATGGGCACCGCGGTCCTGGTCGTGCTGTCCACCCTCGGCATCGACCTCGCGCCCCTGCTGGCCAGCGCGGGCGTGGCGGGCATCGCACTGGGTTTCGGCGCCCGCAATCTGGTGACCGACGTCCTCACCGGCATGTTCATGCTGCTGGAGGACCAGTACGGCGTCGGCGACCGGGTGGACGCCGGCGAGGCGACCGGCACGGTCCTGGAGATCGGACTGCGGGTGACGAAGCTGCGGGGTGACGACGGCGAGATCTGGTACGTCCGCAACGGTGAGATCAAGCGGGTCGGCAACCTCAGCCAGGGCTGGGCGACTGCCTCCGTGGACGTGCAGGTGCGGGCCGCGGAGGACCTGGAGGTGGTGCGGTCCGCGGTCGCCGCGGCGGGGGCCGGACTGGCGAAGTCCGAGCCCTGGGACGAGCAGCTGTGGGGCGGGGTGGAGCTGCTGGGCCTGGACACGGTGACGCTGGAGTCGATGACGGTACGGGTCGCCGTGAAGACCATGCCGGGCAAGGCGCTGGGCATCGAACGCGAACTGCGCTGGCGCATCAAGCGCGCGCTCGACGCCGAAGGCGTACAGATCGTCGACGACGAATCGCTGGCCACCGAGGCCGCCCGCGTCTCACTGCACAAACCCCGCGACTGACCCGGTTCCTCAGCGACGCAGGCTCCGGCCCCGGTTCCGCCTCCTCCTGCACCGGGACGCGGACGACTCGGCCACCGACTTCACGGGCCGGGCCCGGAACGGGGTACCCCGTGTGCCACGGGGGCGTGCCCGTCATACTGCTGGGCACGGGAGACGCTCCAGGGGGAGGACCGACCAGACGTGACACAGCCGCCCGCCGCATGGCCGCCGGCACCACCGAACGCCCAACCGCAGCCGCCGTCAGGCCCGACGCATGCCGGACCGACCTATGACGGGCCCTTCCGGCCTGGGGCGTCCGGGCCCCCGGGGCACGGACCCGCGCGCGGACCGGCCCCCGTGACGGAGGACTCCGGTGAACCGGCCACGGCCCGGGCCCGATGGGCGAC
Source organism: Streptomycetaceae bacterium MP113-05 (assembly GCA_000497405.1). Taxonomy (GTDB): domain Bacteria; phylum Actinomycetota; class Actinomycetes; order Streptomycetales; family Streptomycetaceae; genus Streptomyces. Next base: position 304,098 of record KI547045.1, read on the forward strand.
CGCCGTGCGACGCGTCCGTGCCGCCGCCACCACCGAACCGGGCAGGCTGCGCGGCATCGGCGGACTTCTGGCCTCCCTGATCCTCGCCTTCGGCGCTCTGACCGCCTGGCAGGCCGGGGCGCGTGCCGATGCCGCCGACGCGGTCGTCGAGCACAGTCAGCCGCTGAGCGAGGACGCCGCACGCATCTACCGGTCGCTGGCGGACGCCGACACCGCCGCCGCCGGGGGTTTCCTCGCCGGGGGCGACGAGCCGCGTTCGGTGCGCGAGCGCTACGAACGCGACATCCAGCGCGCCTCCGAACTGCTCGCCGAAGCGGCCGCCAACTCCGAGGGCTCGGAGCAGACGCAGCGCCGGATCGCCGAACTGAACCGTGAACTCCCCCGCTACACCGGGCTCGTGGAGGCGGCACGCGCCAACAACCGGCAGGGGCTTCCGCTGGGCGGCGCCTACCTCCGCTACGCCAACGAGCGGATGCACGAGAAGCTGCTGCCCGCCGCGCGGGGGCTGCACACGGCCGAGACGGCAAGGCTCCACGCGGACTACGCCCGGGCACGGTCCTGGCCGTGGGCGGCCACCCTGGCCGGGATCGCCGCGCTCGGTGCGCTCAGCTGGGTGCAACGCCGCCACTACCTGCGCACCAACCGGGTGCTCAGCCCCGGACTGGTGGGCGCCACCGCGGCCACACTGGTCGCCCTGCTCTGGCTGACCGCGGGCTCCGCCCTCTCCCGCTCCTGGCTCGGTGACTCCGACGAGCACGGGGCCCGTTCGCTGCAGGCGCTCAACGAGGCATGGATCGGTGCGCTGCAGGCGCGCAGTGCGGAGAACATGTGGCTGGTGGCTCGCGGCGCGGGCGGTGAGTACGAACTGAGCTCGGTGGAGCACCTCACCCGGGTCTCGGGACCGCCCTCGAGGAACGGCGCGGCGGACGAGGGCGGTTTGATCGACGAGGCGTACCGGCTGGCGGACGACGCGAGGGGCCGGGCTCCGGTGGCGGACGCTCAAGCCGGCCTGCAGGAGTGGCGGAAGCGTCACGCCCAGGCCCGTGCGGCCGAGGACGGCGGTGACTACGCGGCGGCAGTGGTCAAGGTGATCGGCCGCAAGGGCGAGACGACCGGGGCCGCGTTCGAGACCGTCGACACCGGACTGCGCGCGGCGAGCACCCACGAGCGCGCCGAGTTCGAGGACGCCGCAGGTGACGGGCGCGCCGCGCTGACCGGGCTCGCCCTCGGCGGGGCACTGCTCGCGGCGCTCGGCACCGGGTCGGCGCTGGCCGGGGTCGGGCGCAGACTGTCGGAGTACCGATGAGGGGGCAGCAGGTGCAGGACCTTCCCGCGGCGTCACGCCGGGAGAGCCGCCGCCGGCGCGGAGCGACGCTGCGCGCGGCAGCCGCCA
>KI547045.1:305500-309153 GCA_000497405.1 Streptomycetaceae bacterium MP113-05
GACGGACCGCTTCGCTGAGCGCACCGGATCCGCTGCTGCCGCCGCGCACACGTTCCCGGCGGCGGAGCCGGAGACGTGCGCGGACGGCTCGAACCCGGCGGCCAGCCTGATCCCGTCGGCTGCCGCGGGCCCCGCTGTCAGACGCATCCAGGAACGTGGCCGGCTGGTCGTGGGCGTGGACCAGAACAGCTACCTCTGGGGCTACCGCGACCCGGCAACCGGGAAGCTGGCGGGTTTCGACATCGACCTGGTCCGGGCCATAGCGCAGGACCTGCTCGGCCCGGACCCGCAGATCGTGTTCCAGACCATCCCCACCGCACGGCGCGTTCCGGCGATCCGGCAGGGCGAGGTGGACATGGTGGTACGGACCATGACGATCGACTGTGACCGGAGGGAGAAGGTCGCCTTCTCCACCGCGTACTTCCTCAGCGGCCAGCAGGCAGTGGTCCCGGAGGGCAGCGACATCACCGGGCTGGATGAGTCGCTGCGCGGCAGACGCGTCTGCAACGCGCGGGGTTCGACGGCGGAGAAACTCCTGTCCGGTGAGGAGTTCGCGGCGCTGGAAGTGAAGCAGGTCAAGGTCGCCAACCAACTCGACTGCCTGGTGCGTCTGCAGCTCGGCGAGGCGGACGCGGTCCTGACCGACAACGCGCTCGGCGCCGGTCAGGTGGCACAGGACCCGTCGGTGAGACTCGTCGGCGAGCCCGCCACGGTCGAGCCGTACGGCGTCGCGATGAACCTCGACGACGAGGATCTCGTGCGCCGCGTCAACCGAGTGCTGGAAAAGTACCGCTCCGGTGGTGAAGGGAGCCCGTGGAGGGCCTCGTACGACCGCTGGTTGGCGGACATGATGGACCCGGGGACGGAGGCGGTGCCACCCGAGCCGGAGTACCGGGACTGACCCGGCCACCTCCGCGGCCCCGACCGGGGTCGGCACTGGCACCGGGCCGCTACCTTGCGAGCAGCGAACAGGCGCCACACGACACGGACTTGGATCAGCGAGGTGATCGATGGGCTCGCCGCGACCCACCGGACCGGCGATGAGCCGGGAGGAGGCGGACCACGAGCTGTCGCGTCTGCACACCGAGCGCGAGACGGTCGAGTCGACGCTCCTCGCGCTGCAGGACCACGCCGGCCGCCGCATGCTGGAAGGCTCGGAACTCACCGGCGTCACCGCCCGCCGCTGGGCGCGGGCCGAGGCCACCATCACCCGGCTGTGGACCTGCTTCGACCTCTACACCGACGCCCTGCGCGCCGCCCGCGAACTGCGCAACCGGCACCGCTGGCCCACGCGCGACGACCTGACCGACCTCACCGACCTGCTGCACGGCACCCTGACCGTTCCTGCCGAGCAGCCTGCCGACAGCGAGGGGGCCACCGAAGGAGCCACGGAAGAGCTGACGCTCGGGCGACTGGTCTCCCGTATGAACTCCTCGTACGCCCGGGCGCTCGACGTGGTCGTGGCCACGGAGGCCGTCTGGTCCACGCTGCCCGCCCGGATCGACCTGCTGGCGGAGGAGCTGCAGCGGGTGCGTTCGCTGGCCCGTTCGGTCGGTGTACGGCCCGGGGAGCATCCGTCGGGTGACGCTCTGGAACAGATCACCGCGGAGCTGACGTCGCTGCGCGCCGAGGTGCTGCGCGACCCGCTCGCTTTCTGGAAGGCCGCCGGCGGCAGTTCCGCACCGGGCGGCGGCAGACTGGACCCCACCCGCTACGACACCGCAGCCCGCGCTCTGGAGGACATACGGCGCGACATCGACGCGGTGCTCACCGTGCGGCAGGACGCCGAACAGCGGTTGTTGCGGCTGCGCGACATGCTCTCGCGGGCCGACCGCACGCTCGCCGAGGCCAGGACGGCGCGGGTGGAGGTGCTGGCGAAGATCGCCGCCTCCGAGGTCCCGGCGGTGAGCGGGCCGCCGACCGCACTGCAGGAGAAGCTGTCCCGCGCCGCCGAATACCGGCGCTACGCGCAGTGGAACCGGCTCTCACCGCTGTTGGAGGCTCTGGAGGAGCAGGCCGAGGACGAACTCGACCGCGCCCGGGAGTCGTTGTCCGCGGTGACCGCCCCGCTCGCGGTCCGCGCGGAGTTGCGCGGCAGGCTGGACGCCTACCGGGCGGAGGTCACCCGGTGCGGAGCCGCGCAGGACCGTCTCCTGACGGAGCGTTACGATGCGGCGCGGCGCCTCCTGTGGAGCGCGCCGTGCGACCTGGGCGCAGCAGCGGAGGCCGTACGGCGCTACGTGCACGCGGCCAGGGAATTCTTCGTACCACGGCAGGGCGACGCGGCTTCTGCCGAGCACAGGGGGAAACGGTGAACGTGGCACCGCAGGCGGGGACGTCGGCTCCGGGCGGCGGAATGACGGGGCGTACCTGCCAGCGGCCCGGCTGCTCGGGACACTACGAGGGCACGGGCGGCGGCGAACTGTACTGCACGGCCTGCGGGCTGGCACCGGTGGTGTCCGCCGGCGGCGTGATCGGCGCGACGGCGACGGGCCTGACTCCGTCCCGGCCGGACCCGGCGCAGGAGCCCCGCGACTCGGTCCGCGGGTCCGGCCGGACCTCGTCACAGTCCCGAGCGTCGCGCCGGTCGGTTTCCGGTCGGCTGTCCCGCTCGCTCTCCGGGAACGGCGCGCGTCCGGTGTCCGTGCGCAGCTCCGGCTCGGTCGCGGCCGGCTCGGTACGCAATCGGCTGGGAGCCGGACTGGTCTCCGTTCCGGACGTGCCCAGGGCCGACCCGGCCTCGGTGGTGCAGAAGAACCCCGAGGTGCCGGAACGCAAACGCTTCTGCAGCAACGGTGACTGCGGTGCCAGGGTGGGCCGCACCCGGCGCGGGCGGCCGGGCCGCACCGAGGGCTTCTGCACCCGCTGCGGGCGGCCGTACTCGTTCCTGCCGAAGCTGCGTCCCGGCGACGTGGTGCACGGGCAGTACGAGATCGCCGGGTGTCTGGCGCACGGCGGCCTGGGCTGGATCTATCTGGCCGTGGACCACGCGGTGTCCAACCGGTGGGTGGTGCTCAAGGGCCTGCTGGACACCGGCGACGAGGAGGCGATGGCGGTGGCGATCTCCGAGCGCCGGTTCCTCGCCGAGATCGAGCACGCCAACATCGTCCGGATCTACAACTTCGTGGAACACCTGGACCGGCGGACCGGAAGCCTCGACGGCTACATCGTGATGGAGTACGTCGGCGGCCGTTCGCTCAAGGACATCGCCAACTCCCGTCGCACCGAGGAGGGGCGCCGCGACCCGCTGCCGGTCGAGCAGGCGTGCGCATACGGCATCGAGGCGCTGGAGGCGCTCGGCCACCTGCACGGCCGGAACCTGCTCTACTGCGACTTCAAGGTCGACAACGCCATCCAGCAGGCGGACCGGCTCAAGCTCATCGACATGGGCGCGGTGCGCCGGATGGACGACCTGGAGAGCCCCATCTACGGCACGGTCGGCTACCAGGCGCCGGAGGTGCCGGAGACCGGGCCGTCGGTGGCCTCCGACCTCTACACCGTCGCCCGGACGCTCGCCGTGCTCACCTTCGACTTCAGGGGCTACACCGGCACCCATGCCGAAAGCCTCCCGGACCCGGAGAGCGTGGACGTCTTCCGCTCGTACGAGTCCTTCTACCGCTTCCTGGCGCGGGCCACCGACCCCGAGCCGCACC
>KI547045.1:309163-313666 GCA_000497405.1 Streptomycetaceae bacterium MP113-05
CGTCCGCGCAGGAGATGGCAGAACAGCTGACGGGCGTGCTGCGGGAGATCGTCGCGCTGCGGACACAGCGACCGAGACCGGCGGCCTCCACACTGTTCGGACCGGAACTCCGCGTCGTGGACACCACCTTGCTTCCCGCCCTGACAGGTGACGCCTCGTTGCTGGGCGCACGCGCCTACGGGCCGCCGGGTGGCGGCCTGCTCGGCCGGGCTCTGCGCCGCCGGGCAGCGCGCGGCCGCCCGGCGTCCGAAGGCTTCGCCCCGCCTACCGGCGGCACCGGCGTCACGGGTGGCCAAGGCGTCGCGGGTACGGCACTTCCGCACGGATTCGCACCGAGCTCCGGCGGCAGCCCGCACGGTCCGGCCCCGCACCGGTATCCCCTGCCGACGGGGACACCACCCGGCTCAGGTGGCCGGAACGGACCTCAGCACGGCCCGGCCGCGTACGGCGGCACACCACAGCTGCTCCGCGGAGGCGACACCATCGCCGGCGTCGGGGCGGACGTCCCCCGTGGCGGGGGCGCTCCCGGAGCGGGCGCCTGCGGAAGAGGCGCGCAACCGGTGCCGTTGGAGCCCCGTGCCGCGGCACTCGCGCTGCCCGTGCCGTACGTCGACCTCTCCGACCCATGTGCCGGATTCCTCGCCGGGCTGGCCGGTTCCGCCCCCGCGGAGGTCCTCGCCGCGCTGGCACAGGCTCCCGCCGACTCGGTCGAGCGCCGGCTCCGTGAGTTGCGCGCCCGGCTGGAGAGGGCCACCGCGCCGGACCGGCAGCACGCGGCGCGGCTCCTCGCCGAATTGGAGGCCCGGCACCCGGAGGACTGGCGGAGCGTGTGGTACCGGGGGCTCGGGGCGCTGGCCGACGGTGACCGCGAGACGGCGGCGCTCTCCTTCGACGCCCTGTACGACGCGTTTCCCGGCGAGGTGGCGCCCAAGCTGGCGCTCGGCGTCTGCGCCGAGCTGCTGGGGCAGCTCGACAACGCCGCCGAGTACTACCGGTTGGTGTGGTCCACCGACCCGTCCTGCGTGAGTGCGGCCTTCGGCCTCGCCCGTGTCCGGCTTGCCACCGGCGATCGCGGGGCCGCCGTGGAGGTGCTGGAGTCGGTGCCGGAGACGTCGAGTCACCACACCGCGGCCCGGGTCGCCGCCGTACGGGCGCGGCTGCGCGGGCGGGACCCGGCGGAGCCGCTGTTCGACGACCTGTGCGCCGCGGGCCGTCAGGTGGAGCGGCTGCGGGACGCGGGGCTCGACGCTCCGCGTCACGAGCAGCTGACCACGGAGGTGCTCGGCACCGCGCTGGACTGGGTACTCGCGAGCCGCCCCGCGTTCAACGGCCACGTACTGCCGCTGCTGAACGCGATGCCGGAGGAGGAACGGCTCCGGACGGCCCTGGAGCGGTCCTACCGGCGGCTCGCCAGGCTGACGCAGTCCGGCTCTGAGAGGATCGAACTGGTGGAACGGGCGAACCGCTTCCGCCCCAGAACGTGGGTGTGACGATGCCAGAGAACGACCGACCGCAGGCCTGTCCCGACTGCGCCGAACCGGCCGAGGACGACGACCTGTTCTGCGGTGCGTGCGGCACGGACCTGCACCGCCTCCGGGCCGCATCCGAGTCCGGCGACGCCTCTTCCGCACCTGCGGACGCAGCCGCCGGCTCGGGGGACTTCGACCCCCGGCCGCCGAAACCGGCCGCCGGAACCGGAAGCGGCCCGCAGGGCGCCGGCGGATCCGTCAACATCCCGGAGATGCCGCCGTTCCCGCCGGGCACGGCGGCGCCGGGGGCCACCGCACCCGCCCCGGAGGGCCCGGACACGGACGGTCCGGAAGCCGGCGGCCGGCAGGCCGAGACCACGGCACCGGCGGGCACCAGGGACGACTCCCCGGAACGGGGCCGTGGCCGCACGTGCGTCGCCTGCGGTACGGGGCCGGTCGGTACCGACGGTCACTGCACGCATTGCGGACACAAGCAGCCGGTGGCCCGGGATCACTGGGAGCACGAAGTCGCGGGCATCGCGGCCGGCAGTGACCGAGGGCTGCGTCATCGCCGGAACGAGGACTACTTCGTGGTCGCCTCCGCGACCACCCCGGCCGGACGTCCCTCGCAGATCGCCGTCGTGTGTGACGGCGTCTCCTCCGCGGCGCGTTCGGACCAGGCCTCCGAGGCAGCCGCGGAGGCCGCCGCCGCCTCGCTGCGCAGCGCCGTTCCGCGCGGCACACACCCCCAGCACGCCATGCAGGACGCGCTGGTCTCCGCAGCCGGGGCAGTGGACGCGCTGGCCACGCCGGAGGAGCGGGAGGCTCAGCGGAACTCCCCGGCCTGCACCATCGTCGGCGCGGTGACCGCCGACGGCATCCTGACCGTCGGCTGGGTCGGTGACAGCCGGGCGTACTGGGTACCGGACGACCGAACGCAGCCGCCCTCGCGACTGACCAGGGACGACTCCTGGGCGGCGCAGATGGTCGGGGCGGGGCTGATGAGCGAAGCCGAGGCGCAGGCCGATCCGCGTGCACACGCCATCACCGGCTGGCTCGGCGCGGACGCCTACGAACTCGATCCGCACACCGCGTCGTTCAAGCCGGACAGGTCGGGCGTGGTGGTCGTGTGCAGCGACGGGTTGTGGAACTACGCCCAGAAGTCGCAGGAGATCGCGGATGCGCTGCCCGTGGACGCGGCGGTCAGACCGTTGGCGGCGGTCAGGCACCTGGTGGGGTTCGCCCTCGACGGCGGCGGCCACGACAACGTGACCGTCGCCCTGGTGCCGGTCGCCGTTCCGGAGGCCACACCTCCGGGGTGACCTCGACGTGTCCCCGGTCGCCACCGGGGGCACGTGCCGCGTGAATCGCCCCACCCGGACCTCCGCAGGCACCGGGAACCCCCTTCGCGCGGCGCCCGGAACACACCCCTTCCGGCGGATATGACGGCGAAGGTGCCCCAGATGCCGGACAGGGGCGGCGGGTACTGTTCGACTGAGGAGGAGAGCCGCGCCCGGAGGGACCGGAACGACTCCTCCCGACGCGGCCCGGCAGACGGGCCGCACGAGCAGTGGACGTCACGATGGGGGAGGCAGGACCATGCCGACTTGCCCGAACGGTCACCAGTCGGCGGCCGACGACTGGTGCGAGGTGTGCGGTCATCGCATGACCGCACAGTCCGGTCCGCCCGGTGCACCCGGCGGCGGGATTCCGGGTCCGCCCGGGCCGCCCGGCCCGGGCACACCTCCGAGCCCTCCGCCCGCTCCGCAGGGACCGCACCCGGGACAGCCCGGCCCGCCACCGCAGAGCCCCGGCGGCTACGGATACCCCCAGCCTCCCCAGGTCCCACAGCAACCGCAGCACAGCGGGCCACCCCCGGGGCCACCCCACCAGCAGGGCCCCGGCGGCTACGGATACCCGCCCGGCGCCCCCATGCCGCCCCAGCCCGGCCCCCCACAGCACCAGGGTGGCTACGGGTATCCTCAGCCACCACAGCCCCACCAGGCCCAGCAACAAGGCGCCCCGCCCACTGCCCCGCCGCACCCGCAGGGCGGGCCGGAGCAGGGCCATGCCAGCGGTGACTGGCAGATGGCGCCACCCGGTGTGCCCGGTCAGCAGGGCGCCCCGCCGGTCCAGCAGCCGGGACCGGGCGAGCCCTACCGGCAGCCCCAGCAGCACCAGGCACCCCCACAGCAGGGCCCGCCGCCCGGGATCGCCCAGAGCAGCCTGTGGACCGCGGTCATCACTCCGGACCGGGAGTACTTCGCGGCGATGATGCAGCGCAGCGGCCCGGAGGCGGCTGCGCTGAACCTGCCCGCGTACACCGCCGAGCACGAGATGCCGCTCGGCGGCCACCAGGTCACGATCGGTCGGCGCCGCAACTCCACGGGCGAGGCGCCGGACATCGACCTCGGCCGTTCACCGGAGGACCCCGGGGTGTCCCATCAGCACGCCCTGCTGATCTCCCAGCCGGACGGAGGCTGGTCCGTCGTCGACCAGAACTCCACGAACGGCACCACGGTCAACGGCGGCGAGGACCCGATCCAGCCGTACGTTCCCGTTCCGCTGCGCGACGGCGACCAGGTGCACGTCGGCGCCTGGACGACCATCACCCTGCGCCGCGGCTGACGATCCGGAACGGGGCGGAGCAGCGCATGCAGGCCGCTGCTCCGCCCGCAGCAGCCACCTGCCACGTTCCGGTCAGGCCCACCGCAGAGCGAGCCACAGCTCCGCGCGCTCGTCGGGGTCACCCAGGTCGGCGTCGAGGAGTTTCCCCGCCCTCGCGATGCGCTGCCGCACGGTGTTGCGGTGCACCCCGAGCGCGACCGCGCTGCGGTCCCAGCTGCCGTGTACCGAGAGCCAGGCGCGCAGGGTCTCGATCAGGGCGGGCCGTTCGGCCAGCGGCCGCAGCCGGTCACGCGCCAGTCCGCGGGCCTCGGCCGGCGCCAGCAGTCCGCTGAGGTCGTTCGCGCCGGCCCGGCGCTGCCGAACGACGGGACGGTGCTCGGCGAGAGCCCGCCCGAGGGACTCGGCG
>KI547045.1:313676-315296 GCA_000497405.1 Streptomycetaceae bacterium MP113-05
TCCCGGGCCGGGCCGTGCACACCCGCGGTCAGCAGAAGTTCGCCGCCGAGCAGGTACGGCACGGGGTCGCCCATCTCGCTGGTGTGCACGGCGTACACCTGGTCGTCAGGGCTCGCCCGCGGGCCCGCGACCTGGTGCAACGCGAGCTGCTCGTCGCGGAGCAGGTCGGTGAGGGCCACGGGGACGGTGGGGGGAAGCACGTCCTGCACGTCGTCCTCCGGTCGTCCGGCGGGTGAACGGTTCGCACATGCCTGCCCGCACGGGTGGAGGAAACGTACACTTCCCATCCCTCGTACGGCTACCTACGTTGTGACGCACCCTGCCGGCGGGTGCCCCGGCACCCTCACTCAAGGACCGAGGAGCGTTCATGGCCGTCGACTACGCAGTGATCGTGACCTACCTGGCGGGCATGATCGGCGTCGGCTGGTGGGGGATGCGCCGGGCACGGACGAAGAGCGACTACCTGGTGGCCGGCCGGCGGCTCGGCCCCTTCATGTACTCGGGGACGATGGCGGCGATCGTGCTGGGCGGCGCGTCGACCATCGGTGGTGTGGGTCTCGGCTACCGGTACGGGCTCTCCGGTGCCTGGCTCGTCTTCACGATCGGTCTCGGCCTGCTGGCCCTGAGCCTGGTCTTCTCCGCCCGCATCTCGCGGCTGCGCGTGTACACCGTCAGCCAGATGCTCGAGCTGCGCTACGGAGGCTCCTCGACGCTGGTCTCGGGCGTGGTGATGTGGGCCTACACGCTCATGCTCTCCGTGACCTCGACCATCGCCTACGCCACGATCTTCGACGTGATCTTCGACCTGGACCGGGTCGCGGCCATCCTGCTGGGCGGCGCGGTCGTGGTCTGCTACTCGGCGCTCGGCGGCATGTGGTCGATCACGCTGACGGACATGGTGCAGTTCGTCGTGCAGACCGTGGGCATCCTCCTGCTGCTGCTTCCCATCGCCGTGTGGAAGGCGGGCGGGTGGTCCGCGATGGCAGCCGAGCTGCCCGATGACTACTTCTCCCCCATGAGCATCGGCACCGAGACGGTGATCACGTATCTGCTCATCTACTCGTTCGGCATGCTCATCGGGCAGGACATCTGGCAGCGCGTCTTCACCGCCCGCAACGACCGGGTGGCGCGCAGCGGTGGCACGGTCGCGGGTACCTACTGTCTCGTCTACGCCCTCGCCGGGGCCGCGATCGGCACCGCCGCCAAGGTGCTGTACCCCGACCTGGCCCGTGCCGACAACGCCTTCGCCGTGATCGTGGGCGACACGCTGCCCGTCGGGTTGAAGGGGCTCGTGCTGGCCGCCGCCCTGGCCGCCGTCATGTCGACGTCCTCCGGCACCCTGATCGCCTGCGCGACGGTCGCCAACAACGACATCTGGGTGCGGCTGCGGAAGCGTCCGGCCGCCGCACCCGGCCCGGACGACCCCGCACGGCCCGAGGACGAGGTCCGCGACAACCGGGTGTTCGTGGTGCTGATGGGTCTCGCCGTCATCGCGATCTCCGTCGTGATCGACGACGTGGTCGGCGCGCTCACCGTCGCGTACAACCTTCTGGTCGGCGGTCTGCTCGTGCCGATCCTGGGCGGGCTGCTGTGGAAGCGGGGCACCGCCGGCGGAGCGCT
>KI547045.1:316400-317341 GCA_000497405.1 Streptomycetaceae bacterium MP113-05
CGGGCGGCGTGACGGTGGTGGCGACGATGATCGTGAAGGGCCTGCTCGCCACCGAACCGATCTACTACGGGCTGCTGGCCGCTCTCACCGCCTACGTGCTGGTCAGTCTGGCGGGCAGGCCCACGGACCCGGTGCGGCTCGCGGCCTGGCGGGAGCGGCTGGCCGGCCGCGGCAGCGCGGAGCCCGAGCACGGGGGCGCACCCCCCGCGCCGGAGAAGGGGGCGGGCACGACAGTCGCCTCGCGCACCGACTGAGGCGCGCCCCGGCAGAGCGCGCCCCCGAACGACACCCGCATTCCCCCACAGAAGGGCGATCCCGCACGATGACCACCCCGGTCCGCACCGGTGGCGACCTCGTCACCGAATCCCTGACGGCACTCGGCGCGACCACGGCGTTCGGCCTCCCGGGGCAGCACGCGCTGGGGCTCTTCGACGCCCTGCGCCGCTCACCGCTGGAGCTGGTGGGGCTGCGGGTGGAGAACAACGCGGGCTTCGCCGCCGACGCCCACGCCCGGGTCACCGGCACGGTCACGCCCCTCCTGGTGTCCACCGGCCCCGGGGCCCTGCTGACGCTGGCGGCACTGCAGGAGTCCGCTGCGGCCTCGGCGCCCGTGCTCGGCATCGGCAGCCAGGTTCCGGTCGCCGGGCTCGGCGGGGCACGCAAGGGGTACCTGCACGAACTCGTCGATCAGGCAGCCGTGATGCGGGGTGTGGTCAAGTCGGTACGCACCGTGCGCGCGGCCTCGCAGATCCCCTCCGCGATCGCCGCCGCCTGGGCGGACGCGCTGGAGGCCCCGTGCGGGCCGGTGTGGGTGGAGATCCCGCAGGACGTACTGCTCGCCCCGGTCGCCGAGTCGCCGGTGCGAGCGCTGGTGGCCCGGCCCCGGCCGCTGCCGGTACGGCCGGAGCTCGCGCAGGCGGCGGCGGACGCGCTGAGCGGCG
>KI547045.1:317598-320288 GCA_000497405.1 Streptomycetaceae bacterium MP113-05
CGGCGGCGGCGTGGTGCGCGCCGGGGCGCAGGCAGAGCTGCTGGCGCTGGCCGAAGGGCTGGACGCGCCGGTGGCGTGCACGTTCGGGGGCAAGGGCGCCTTCCCCTGGGAACATCCGCTCTCCCTCCAGTCCTGGCTGGAGGACCGCCACACGACGGAGTTCCTGGAGGACGCCGACGTGCTGCTGGTGGCCGGCTCCGGACTCGGCGAACTGTCGACCAACTACCACACCTTCACACCCCGCGGCCGCATCGTGCAGATCGAGGCCGACCTGGGAAAACTCGAGGCGAACCACGCCGCCCTGGGACTGCACGCCGACGCCCGCTCCGCACTCGGCGCGCTCGCCGGCGCGGTGACGCCGCGACCGGCCGGAGACGGCCCCGAGCGCGCCTCCCGGCTGCTCACGCTCGTGCGGGAACGGCTCGACGGCCAGGACCTGTCCCGCGAACTGCGGGTGCTGCAGGACATCCGCACCGCGCTGCCCGACGACGCACCCAGCTTCTGGGACATGACGATCCTCGGCTACTGGGCGTGGTCCGCCTTCGACCCCCGCTCCGGCCCCCTGCACACGGCACAGGGCGCCGGCGGACTGGGCTACGCGTTCCCCGCCGCGCTGGGAGCAGCCGCCGTGGACCGCGCCCGCAGCCGTCCCGTGCTGGCGGTATCCGGCGACGGGGGCGCGATGTACTCACTGGCTGAACTCGCCACTGCCCGGCAGCACCACCTGCCCGTGACCTGGCTCATCGTCGACGACGGCGGCTACGGCATTCTGCGCGCGTACATGACGGACGCGTTCGGCGCCGCCACCGGAACGGAACTCGCCCGCCCGGATTTCGCCGCTCTCGCCGAGTCGTTCGGCGTTCCCGCGACGCACACCACCACCGAGGAGCTGCACGACGACCTCCGGGCCGCCCTGGCCGCTCCCGGCCCCTCCGTGGTCGTGCTGCGCACGACGCTCCGGATGTTCGCGCCCACACACGCCCTCGAAGAGGTGAGCCCGCATCCCTCCTGAGCACCGCCGGGCATCTGCGACCATGGGTGCGTGATGGAGATCCCGCGCGGCAGTTTGCAGACCCAGACCTTCTACGAGCAGGTCGGCGGCGAGGACACCTTCCGGCGGCTCGTCCACCGCTTCTACCAGGGCGTCGCCGAGGACCCGCTGCTCCGGCCGATGTACCCGGAGGAAGACCTCGGCCCCGCCGAGGAGCGCCTGACGCTGTTCCTCATGCAGTACTGGGGCGGCCCGCGGACCTACAGCGACAACCGCGGTCACCCGCGGCTGCGAATGCGGCACGCACCGTTCACCGTGGACCGCGCCGCCCACGACGCGTGGCTGCGCCACATGCGCGACGCCGTGGACAGCCTCGACCTCGCCCCCGAGCACGAACGTCAGCTCTGGGACTACCTCGTGTACGCCGCGGGGTCTATGGTCAACTCGGCGGACTAGAGGACATCGCCGCGCGCCGGCGACTCACCCGCGGAGGGCATGGGGGGCCGGTAGTTGCTGGGGTTGGTTCGGTCACGGCTGCGGTCCCACCTGCTGCTGCCGCTGGCCGCGATGCTCACGATCCTCCTCACCACCTCCGTCCTGGCGTCCCTGACGGCCTTCGGAACGACCACCGGAGACGACGGGTTGCGCAGCAGCCTCGAACGACGCTCCGCTCCCCGCACCGTGATCGACGCCGAGGCTCCGGTCACCGCGGAGGACCGCGAGGAGACAGACCGCTCCGTCCGGTCCGCGCTGGAGGGCGCCTTCGACGGACTCCCCACCACTTCGGTCGAGGCGGTGACCCGCTCCGGCACCTACGCGCTGCCTGCCCCCGACGACCGGCCGGCCACCGGTGAGGATCCCGACCTCACGGTCTTCGCCTCACTCGACCCCGACCGGGTGCGGATGACCGGAGGCCGGTGGCCCTCCGAAGAACCCTCCCGAACCTCCGGACACGACACGGACACCCTCGTGAAAGCCGAGGTGGCTGTTCCCCAACTGGTCGCTGCCCGGTTGGAATGGCGTGTCGGGGACGTGATCCGGCTCGACAGCAGGCTGGACGGCCCTCGGGTACACGCCGAAGTCACCGGGGTCTTCGTCCCGGAGAACGCCGGTGACACGTACTGGCGGCTCGACCCGGTGGGCGGCGACGGTGTCCGCACCTCGTCCTTCACCACCTACGGACCTCTCGCCGTGACCGGCGAGGCGTTCGCCCGCGGCGGGATCGCACCGGACAAGACCTACTGGCAGGCGGATGCGGGCTTCGGCATGCTCACCACCGGCCGGGTCTCCGACCTGCGGACGCACGTGGCGAAGTCGGTCGCCGATTTCGAGGAACTGTCCGGAGTCGAGGGGGCTCAGGCGCACAGTGAGCTGCCTGAACTGCTCGGCACCCTGGAACGCGGACTGCTCGTCAACCACTCGACGCTGATGGTGGCCGGCCTGCAGCTCGCAGTCGTCGCAGGACTGGCACTGCTGCTGGTCGCGCGCCTGCTCGTCGCCGAACGGGAGTCCGAGACGGCACTGCTGCGGGCCCGCGGTGGAGCCCGCGGGCGCATCGCGGCGATGGCCGCCGTCGAGGCCCTGCTGCTGTCACTTCCGGGAATGGTGCTGGGGCCGCTCATCGCGATGCCGGTGGTCCGCGCCCTGACGGACGGGACCCCCTCGCCTCTCGCCGACGCGCGGACCGCCACGGACCTGC
>KI547045.1:320298-323860 GCA_000497405.1 Streptomycetaceae bacterium MP113-05
GCTGGTGCTGGCCGTCGCGATGGGCGTGTTCGCGGTCGGGCAGGGAGCGAGCTGGGACCGGTCACAGGCCGACCAGGCGGCCTACCGTACCGGCGCAGACATCGCGGTGCGGGAGTCGACGGTGCCCCCGTTCGGGCAGGGAGGAGTGTTCGACGAGGTGGACGGCGTCGCAGCCGTCGCACCGGTCGCCCGTACCTCGTTCACCGTCGGCAAGGCCCGGAGCGTGGAGGTGCTCGCCACCGACACCCGCACGGCCCCGGACCTTCTGCACCTGCGCGAGGACCTCACCGACGAGCCGACGGCCGCCCTGCTGCGGCCGCTCGGCCGCGCACGCGTCGCCGCCGGCGGGCTCGCCCTGCCCGAGGAGGTACACGAACTGCGGTTCCGGCTGAGGCTGTCGGTGGTCCGGGAGGGCGGGGACGAGGCAGCGGGGGCAGGGGCCACCTCGGTCTTCGTCACCATGAGGGACCGCTACGGCGTTCCCTACCGCTTCGTGGCGGGCGACCTCCCGTCGGACGGTCATGCCCACACCCTCACGGTGCGGCTGGCCGACGCGGCAGGCGGCGAGGCTGGCAGACCGGCCGGTCCACTGCACCTGACGGGGTTCATCGCCACGCACACGGCTCCCGCCGTCTCCGTCGAACGGCGCCTGGTGCTGGAGGACCTGCTCACCGTCGGCGCAGGCGGCGCCGAGCATCCCGTCCTGCCGAAGGAGGACCAGCGGTGGTCCTCCGCCGTCCGGGCGACCGACCCGCAGGGGATTCTCGGCCTCGGTGAGCGCGAGCATCCCGAGGTACGCACCCTGCGGCCGTCGCGAGCCCCGGACGATCCCCTGCTGACCGCCCGCTACACCACCGGATCCGCGAAACCGCCCGGATACAGGTCTCGCCCGGTCACCGTGGAGGTCTCGCTGCTGGCGACCGGGGAGTCGCCGAAGACGGACGAGCCGCTTCCTGCGGTCGCCACCGACGCGTTCCTGAGCGCCACCGGCGCCTCGGTGGGGGACACGGTGCAGAACGAGATCGGCGGAACCGAGCTCCCCGTACGCATCACCGGCTCGCTGGAGGCGCTGCCGACCACCGGCGCGGACGACGGCGGAGGAGCGCTGCTGTTCGATCTCGCCGCCCTCGACGCCCGGCTGCAGGCCGAGGACGGTGACCCCCTGGAGGCGGACGAGTGGTGGCTGGGCGCCTCCCCCGGCACCAGCGACGAGATCGCCGAACGGCTTCGCGCCATCCCGTCGACGGGCACCGTGGTCGCTCGGGAGGAGCTGACCGAACGGCTGCGCAGCGACCCCCTGGGTTCCCGTCCGCGCACCGCCCTGACCGGCATCGCCGTCGCCGCCGCCGTGCTGGCCGCAACCGGCTTCGCCGTGAGCGCCGCCGGAGCTGCCCGGGAGCGGCGGAACGAGTACGCGGTGCTCCAAGCGCTGGGAGCACCGCGCCGCATGCTCGCCAGGACGCCGCTCCTGGAGCAAGGAGCCCTGGTACTGCTCTCGCTGCTCCTCGGAGTCGGCCTGGGCACACTCCTCACCCGGCTGGTGGTGCCGTTGATCGTGCTCACCTCCCAGGCCGACACGCCGATTCCCGCGCTGCTCGTCGACGTCCCGGTGGGCCCACTCCTCCAGCTCGTCGGCGTGCTCGTGGCGGCGCCACTGATCATGATCGCCGTGACGGCGCTGCGCGGCGCGGTTCCGGCCGCCTCCCTGCGCGCGGAAAGAGGTGACTGAGGACATGCCGGAGCCGACGAGCCGAAGCGGACGGGCACCGTCAGGCTGGCTTCGGGCCCGGCTGCGCGCGGCACATGGCACCGCCCTGATGCTGGCAGCCCTCTGCTTCCTGACCACGTTCACGGCTACCGCGACGCCACGCGCGGTCGACGCCTTCGAGAACGACGCGCTGCGGGACGTCCTGGACTCGGCGCCACTGCGCGCCCATCTCGTCACGGGCACCGTGCTGCTGCCGGGTACCGACGGCAGGCAACGGCACCTTGCGACACCGCGGGCGGTGAAGCGGGCGTCCCGGGCCTTCGACAAGGCCGTCGCGTCGATGCCCACCGGCCCCGGAGCGGCGGTCAGCGGCGTGGCGAACGCTCTGTCGGTGCCGGTCCTGGACGAGCGCCTGCCCCGGATCACCGCGACCAAGGCTCCCGAAGTCACCCTGGCCGCGCAGCCGGACGTGGCAGGACACTCCCGCGTCACCGAAGGCAGGCTGCCGGGCAGGCGCGTTCAGGAGTCCGCCGGTCAGCAGCGGTTCGAAGCGGCCGTCACCGGGCGTACGGCACAACGGATGAAGCTACGGGTGGGCGACTCCTTCCGCCCGGCCGGGGTGTCCGGGACGATCGTGACGGTGACCGGCATCATCGCGCCACGCAACCCTCGCTCTCTGTACTGGAATGCCGAGGAAACGCTCAGCAAGCCGGTGCACACCACAAAGATGTCCAGTAGTCCGCTCGGGGATCCTGATGAGTACTGGCACTTCGGTGCCCTCATCCACCCGGAGGCGGCTCCTGCGCTGCTCGTGCTGGAGGGCGAGACGCAGGTATACGTGCATCACCCTCTGGACGAGGACGCCGTGCGGGCCCACGACGTGCCGGCCCTGGTCACGCAGCTGACCTCCCTCGACAGCGGCCCGTCGGCCACCAGGCTCACCGAGGACGCCGGCGTGCGCATAACCATCGGCGAAGAGCTCGGTTCGCTGCTGCTGGATTTCGAAGGAGAACGCGCCACGGTCGCGCCGCTGCTCGCGATGGCCACGACCGGTGTGGCGACCGCCGCCGGGGCCGTGCTGTTGCTGTGGGGGATCCTCTCCGCCGAGCGACGTCGCGACGAATGGGACCTCATTCGCTCACGTGGCGGTTCGGTGCCCGGGCTGGCGGGCCGGCTGCTCGCGGAGAACGCCGTTCCCGGCCTGCCGGCCGCCGCTGCCGGATGCGCCCTCGCCCTGCTGCTGACCCCGGGGACCCGTACGGCTCCGGCGCTGGCCGCCGCGTCGCTCGCTGCCGCCTTCGGGCTTCTCTCCCTCCCGCTCCGGGCGGCATACGTCCATCGGCGTCCCTTCGCGCAGACGGCTCACCGCCCGGGCGCCGGCCACGGTCGCCGTCGCCTCGTCGTCGAGGTCACCGTGCTGGTGCTGGTGGTGGCCGCCGTCGTCACGCTGCGGCAACGCGGCGACACCGGCGGGACGGACCCGCTGCCAGCCGCGGCTCCCGTGTTGCTGTCGGTGGCGGCGGCCCTGGTGCTGATGCGGGCCCTCCCGCTGCCGTTGCGGCTGCTGGCCCGAGCGGCCCGGCGCCGGACCGGGCCGGTGGCCTTCCTCGGTCTGGCGCGCGCGAGCCGCGGCCCCTTCGCCGCAGTGGTCGGGCTGCCGGTGCTGAGCCTGCTGGTGGCCCTGACGGTGTCGTCGTTCGGCGGCATGGTGCTGGCCGGAGTGGAGCAGGCCCGGGAGCGTTCGGCACTGCTTGCGGTCGGCGCCGACGCCCGCGTCGCGTCGCCCGTCGAGCTACCGGCCCGGATGAGAGCGCAGCTACGCGGGGCGCCGGGCGTGCAGGCGGGGGGGGGGCC
>KI547046.1:0-7311 GCA_000497405.1 Streptomycetaceae bacterium MP113-05
CGTAGGACAGGTGGTGGAAGGTGTGTCCCGGAGTGGCGATCACGCGCACCCGCATACGCCCGGACAGTTCGAGCACGTCGCCGTCCTCCAGCGGCCGGTGCGGGAACGGAACCCGGTCGGCCGCGCCCATGCCGTACTCGGCGCCGGTCAGCCGGGACAGTTCCAGCCCGCCGGAGACGTAGTCGTTGTGCACGTGCGTCTCCAGTACCGCCGCGATCCGCACACCGAGCCGACCGGCTTCGGCGATCACCCGGTCCACGTCGCGCTGCGGGTCGACCACCACGGCCTGCTCGCCGTCCGCAGCGAGGTAACTGCGGTCTCCGAGTGACGAGGTCGCCACGGTGGACACCGTCAGCCCGCCCGCCAACGCCTCTTCCGCCTGCCTGTTCGCTGCGTCCGTCACTGCTCTCCTCCTTCGACATCACGGCCCGACTCGATCCACGCCGACGTACCGCCGGCGACCGAGACGGCCGTCACTCCTGCTTCCTGTAGCGCGCGGACGGCCTCGGCGCTGCGGTGGCCGGACTGACACACCACGTGCACACCGTCCGTGCCCGCAGCGGCGGGTGCGGACAGCAGTTCCTCCAGCGTCACGTTGACTGCTCCCGGCACGTGGCCCTGTGCGTACTCCTGTGGCGAGCGGACGTCGAGGACGGTCACTCCGCCCTCACGTGACGCGGCCAGCTCTTCCACCGTCACCTCGTGCACCGTGTGGTCCATCAGCCCTCCTTTACCCCCGGGGGTATTAATCGAGTTGTCGCAGACTGCCCTCGGCAAACCCGGTGGCGGTGTCCACTGGTGGACCCACCATGAGCCCGACAATACCCCATGGGGTATTCCCATTGTTCTGGTGCCCCGGGGAAAGCGGTTACCCGCACCGCGTCGCCGGGCCCGGCGGGCCGGTGGACTGTCGCGGTGAAGGGGGCCGGGGGAGCGCCTTCCGGTCCTGTGGTCCGGGGGTCAGCGGTTCAGGGTGTCCAGGGTGGCGCGGAGATCCGAGCGGCGCGGCCGGTTGTGCGGGAGCCTGGACAGGACGGCCGCCATGCCGCAGGTGTCGGTCGCCGCGGAGAAGACCAGGCCGGCCGCGACGGCGGCGGACAGCAACTGGAAGGCGGGATGGGCCAGCGCGGCGAGGATGAGTCCGGTCAGGACGAGCGCACCGGCCGCCAGGCGGACCTGGCGTTCCATGCCCCAGGTGGCGCGTCCGCCCTCGGGTCGGTGCACCTCGTGTCCGCGGCGGGTCCACTCCTGGGTGCCGCCGCTGAGGTTGGCGGCGGTGATGCCGTGTCCCGCGAGTGTGGCGCACGCCCGGCTGGAGCGGGCGCCGGAGGCACACACCAGGAGCAGGTCGCCCCGGTCGGCGGCGTTCCGCAGTGTCGGCAGGGTGGCCGGAAGCCGGTCGAGGGGAATGTTGTGGGCCCCGGGGAGGTGACCGGAGGCATACTCGCCAGGTGTGCGCACGTCGATGAGGATGTAGTCGCCGAGGCGGGCGGCTGCCTGGTCGGGGTGGATCGCGGTGGCGGAGGGCATCGATGAGGTCCTCTCGGTGAGAGTGGGACTGTCGTTTCATCCCGGACGGTACAATACCCGTGGGGGTATCAGGAGGAGGCATCGTGGAACTGGACATGGCCGCCGATGAGCTGAAGGCGGCACTCAACCGTCTGCGTCGCGCTCAGGGGCAGCTCGCGGGGGTCATCAGGATGATCGAGGAAGGGCGGGACTGCGAGGACGTCGTCACGCAACTCGCCGCAGTCTCCCGCGCTCTGGACCGGGCCGGCTTCGCGATCATCGCCACCGGGCTGCAGCACTGCCTGACCGAGGAGACACAGCAGCCGGGCGACCGTGACCGGCTGCGGGCGCGACTCGAGAAGCTGTTCCTGTCCCTCGCCTGACGTCGTGCCGGACGGTCCTCGGCGACGGCGCTCGCCGGACGGTGCGCCTAGCGAGAGTCCCGAGGACTCCACGCGCGTTCTTCCCGGTCGTGGCGCACCCGCCTGCGACCCGGTCGCGTCGTCGCCGCTCCGGGAGGAAGATGAGTGAGGGGGCCGTCGTCCGGGTTGCGAGCGTGCACCGGCTGCGGGGGATGCCGCGGTGGTGCTGGAGATCACAAAGGTGATGCTGCCCCCCCGTCGCATGTCCCGGGGGCCGGGGCATAGGATGCAGCCACTTGAACTTGTGAACTGCATCACAATCGCACGAGCGGACGCCGGCTAGTCATCCCGGACCCTGATCAGCGGAGGTCGTACAGCTGATGAGCACCTCAACGTCACACGCACCCGGCCGTGAAACCACCGAGGGCACTGTCTACACGGTCACCGGTGGGGACTGGGACGAGGTGGTCCAGGCTGTCCAGCGGAGCGACGACGAGCGGATCATCGTCAACATGGGGCCCCAGCACCCGTCGACGCACGGTGTGATCCGGCTGATCCTGGAGATCGACGGTGAGACCGTCACCGAGGCCCGGTGCGGTGTCGGCTACCTGCACACCGGTATCGAGAAGAGCCTCGAGTACCGCACGTGGACACAGGGCTCCACCTTTGTGACGCGCATGGACTACCTGACGTCGTTCCACAACGAGACCGCCTACTGCATGGCTGTGGAGAAACTGCTCGGTATCGAGGACCAGGTTCCGGACCGGGCCACGATCCTCCGTGTGCTGCTCATGGAACTGAACCGGATCAGCTCGCACCTCGTGGCGATCGCCACCGGCGGCATGGAACTGGGCGCCACCACGGTGATGGTCTACGGCTTCCGGGACCGTGAGATGGTCCTCGACCTCTTCGAGTTGATCACCGGGCTTCGCATGAACCATGCGTTCATCCGGCCCGGCGGCCTC
This sequence comes from Streptomycetaceae bacterium MP113-05, assembly GCA_000497405.1. Classification (GTDB taxonomy): domain Bacteria; phylum Actinomycetota; class Actinomycetes; order Streptomycetales; family Streptomycetaceae; genus Streptomyces. The sequence goes on from KI547046.1 coordinate 2,837, forward strand.
GCCCAGGACCTGCCGCCCGGCGCCGTCGACTCGATCCGCGAGACCGTCAAGACGCTGCGGAAGAACTTCGGCGAGTACGACTCCCTCGCCAGCAACAACCCGATCTTCAAGGCCCGGCTGCAGAACGTCGCACACCTCGACCTCACGGGGTGCATGGCGCTCGGTCTGACCGGGCCGATCCTGCGCTCGACCGGACTTCCCCACGACCTGCGCAAGACGGACCCCTACTGCGGCTACGAGACGTACGACTTCGAGGTGCCGACGACGGACACCTGCGACGCGTACGGCAGGTTCCTGATCCGGGTCGACGAGATGCGGCAGTCGCTGCGCATCGTCGAGCAGTGCCTGGACCGCCTGGAACCGGGCCCGGTGATGGTGGGCGACAAGAAGATCGCCTGGCCTGCGCAGCTCGCGCTCGGCCCGGACGGCCTGGGCAACTCCCTCGACCACATCCGCAACATCATGGGTACCTCCATGGAGGCCCTGATTCACCACTTCAAGCTGGTCACCGAGGGGTTCAGGGTGCCGCCGGGCCAGGCGTACGTGTCGGTGGAGTCCCCCAAGGGCGAGCTGGGAGTGCACGCGGTGAGCGACGGCGGCACCCGCCCCTACCGGGTGCACTTCCGAGACCCGTCGTTCGCCCACATGCAGGCCATCGCGGCGATGTGCGAGGGCGGTCAGGTCGCCGACGTGATCGTGACGATCGCCTCCATCGACCCCGTCCTCGGCGGCGTCGACCGCTGACGGGTTCCCGGGGTGTTCGACGGGGCCGACGGCTTCGAAGCGGACGTCGGCTCGGGCCCGACCGGCTGAGGACGAAGGCGAGCGCTGTGGCAGCGCTCGCCTTCGCTGTGTCGGGTGAGGACTGTCAAGTGGGGGTGATGCGCTGCAACAGCTCCGGGATCTCGCCCAGTTCGCTCTCGCCGGCGCCGACGGCGGCGACGAAGCCGTCCGGGCGCAGCAGCAGCCAGCCGCGCTTGTTGTGGGTGGTGCTGCTGTGGGTGAGCTGTGGGTGGCGGGCGCAGAGGGCGCGGGCCGCTGTCGGCAGGTCGCCCTCGCCGGACCCCAGGGTGACCAGCCGGAACCCGGTCTGCTCCGCTTCCGGGTCGGGCACCCAGGCGGGGGTGCGGCTGCCGGGAGCCGGCAGGCCACGCGGTGGCTTCGGTGTGGGCGCGCCGAACAGCACGTCGGGGTGGCGGGTGAGGCGGCCGGCCAGCATGGGGGCGTACCACTTGCGCAGCACGCCCGTGACCTGCATCAGCGTCCAGACGGCGTTGCGCAGGCGGGACGCGAACGGGCCCGCCGCCGCCATGCGGACCATCTTCCCGGTGTTCTGTACCACCTGCTCCGCGACAGCTCGGCGTTCGGTGCTGTAACTGTCCAGAACGGCAGGGGCGAGCGTGCCGCCGATCACTCCGGCGAGCTTCCAGCTCAGGTTGCGGCCGTCCTGGATGCCGAGGTTCAGGCCCTGGCCACCCACGACGGAGTGGACGTGTGCGGCGTCCCCGACGAGGAACGTGCGGCCCGTGCGGAGGGTATCGGCGATCCGCTCCTGGCTCGTGAAGGTGCCGATGGTCGACGGTGAGACGAATCGCAGTCCGCCCGGACCGCGTTCGTCGAGGAGCTGCTGCACGGTCTCCTGGGTGAGCGGGATGCCGGAGGGGACGGGTCCGGAGACGCGCACCTTCCCGCCGGGCAGTGGCGAGAGCAGGATGACCCCCGCCGTGCCGAGGAAGTAGTGCACCTCGTGGCGCGGGAAGTCGCCCTCCACCTCGCCTTCGGCCAGCAGGAAGGTCATCGGCACACCGCCGCCGCTGAAGGGCGTGCCGAGCTTCTGCCGGACGGTGCTGCCCACCCCGTCGGCCCCGATCAGCCACGGCGCGCCGATCCGTTCGACGTCGCCGTCGGTGGTGTCGACGTGCACGGTGACGCTGTCGGGGCCGCTGTCCACGTCGGTGACCCGCATGCCGTACTCGACCTTCCCGCCGAGCTTCTCCAGGGCGCCGAACAGGAGTTTCTCGGTCTCCTCCTGCGGGATGATCAGGGGCTCGTTCCCCGCGCCGAGGACGACGCGGAGCGTCTTTCCGTCCCCCATGTGGTACGCCAGCGCCGCGGCCCGGACACCCCGCGCGTCGGCCTCCGGGAGCAGGCCGAGACCGTCGAGCACCTCCAGCGTCGGCGGCCACAGGATGATCGCCCGGGATCCCGGCACCGGGCTTTCGGCCGCTTCCAGCACCCGTACCGGCACGCCCAGACGCAGCAGTTCGCAGGCGGCGACCAGGCCGCACGGCCCGGCGCCGACGACGACGACCGGATCGGCGGGACCGTGAGGACTGGCGGGACCGGCCGCCGGGCCGGGGGTGGAGTTCTCGCTCATCGTTCGGGCCTTTCGGGTGCGTCCTGAAACTGTCCGGTGTCATGGAGCCATGCTGTGACCGCGGCTGCCGTCGTGTCGGCGTGTTCCTCGATCAGGGTGAAGTGGTCACCGGGCACGGTGACTTCGGTGTGCGGGAGCGGCCAGGTCACCCTTCTGCCGCCCCGATGCTCGGCGGCGCCGACCAGCAGGGTACTCAGTCCCGCCGGTTCGGGTGTCCCGCCGTCCAGCAGGCGGAGGTAGCCGCCCATGGCTGTGAGCCGGGTGTCGTCGACGGCCTCCATGCGGGCGGCCATGCCCTCCAGGAGCCACGGATGATCGGCGGGCGTGTAGCCGTCGAGCGGGCGGCTGTCGAGCAGCACGACGGGGCGGGCTCCGAACCGGGCGGAGAGTCTGGCGGCGACGGCGTGTGCGAGCAGCCCGCCGGAGGAGTAACCGACGAGTGCGAACGGTTCGCCGTCCCCGAGCGCGTCGGCCGCGCCGGCGGAGAGCGCGCCGACCAGGGCGTCGAGTGTACCGGGCAGCGCTTCACCGGGCAGGAACCCGGGCAGCGGCAGCGCGGTCACGGGGTGCGCGTCGCGCAGCGCGGCCGCGAAGCGGGCGAACTGGTGCGGGCCCGAAGCCATCAGGGCGCTCGGCAGACACAGCAGATGCTGCCCGGATCCGCCACGGGCGAGCTGCACGGGCGCGGGCACGTCACCGGCCCGGCCCGGTTCGGTGAAGGCGGGGCGGAAGGCCGCGGCGTCGCCCAACAGTCGGACGAAGGCCGCCGGCTCGCCCTTGTCGAGGGCCTGCCGGAGCAGGACGGACAGGAATGTGCCAGGTTCTGCCGTCGGGGAAGCCGGAGCGTGCGTTCCGGGCTGTTCCACGCCGGGCAGTTCGTTGAGCAGCAGCTCGGCGAGCGCGGCCGGCCGGGGGTTGTCCATGAACGCGGCCATCGGCAGCACCGCACCTGCCGCACTGTTGAGGCGGTTGCGGAGTTCGACACTGGTGAGGGAGTCGAAGCCCAGCTCGAGCAGGCCACGTTCGGGCAGTGCCGAGCCGTCGGCGTGGCCCAGCACGGCTCCCACCTCCGCGCGGACGAACTCGATGGCCCGCTCGCGCCTCTCTTCTTCCGTCCTCGCCTCGGCGAGCCGGTCCAGCAGCCCCGACGTGGGGCTCGCAGGCGCGGCCGGCCCGCCTGCGGTGCGGGCTTCGGGCAGCTCGGAGAGCAGTGCGGACGGCCGGACCGACGTGTAGGCGGGGGCGAACCGGGACCAGTCCAGGTCCGCCAGCACGACGTCGGCCTCGCCGCCGTCGAAAGCGGATCGGGCGGCGTTCAGCATCCGGTCCGGGTCCAGGAGCCGCAGGCCGCGTCGGCCGAGCCGTTCCCGCCGGACCTGCGCCGCCTCGGTGTCCTCCGCTCCCGCCCACGGGCCCCAGGCCAGCGAGGTCCCGGCCAGACCGCCCGCCCTGCGCAGAGCCGCCGTCGCCTCCAGGCAGGCGTTGGCGCTCGCGTAGGCGCCCTGCCCGACGCCGCCGAACGTCGCGGCGATGGAGGAGAAGAGTACGAACGCGTCCAACTCTGCGTGCTCGGTCAGCTCGTGGAGCAGCCGCACTTCGGCGGCGGAGGAGGCCAGGGTCTCGGCCAGGCGCTGGGGCGTCAACTGGTCGAGCGGCGTCTCGTCCAGGGGCGCACCCGTGTGCACGACGGCGGTCAGCGGGCGGTCCTCGTGGATGTCGGCGAGCAGGGCGGTGAGCACCGGCCTGTCGGAGAGGGCGGCGTCGACGGCGGTGGCGGGCGTCCCGGCAGCCGTGAGTTCGGCGGCCAGAGCGTGGGCGCCGTCCTCCTTGCCGGTCACCAGCAGCAGGTGGCCGGCCCCGCTCTCCGCGAACCGGCGCGCGACCGCTGCGCGCGTCTCCCGTGCGGCCCCCGCGATGAGGACGGTGCCGCCCGGCCGCAGTGCGGGCAGACCGCCCGCCTCGTCGCCGCGGCTCTCGGGCGCGCGCACCAGACGGCGTACGAAGAGGCCCTCGGGACGGGCCGCCACCGCGTCCTCGCCGCAGACCAGCGCCTCGGCCAGTCCCGACCACGTACCGTCCACCGGCAGGGCCGCCAGCC
>KI547046.1:9533-11582 GCA_000497405.1 Streptomycetaceae bacterium MP113-05
CGCGAAGGACTTGCACCGGCCGTCGGGAGCCAGACCACGCTGACGGCTGAATTCCACGAAACCGGCAGGCGTCGACAGCACGGTGACCCCGCCCGCCAGCGCCAGCGAACACGCGCCCGAGCGCAGCGACTCGACTGCCAGGTGGGTGGCCACCAGGGAGGAGGAGCAGGCGGTGTCCACCGAGACCGCCGGGCCTTCGAGACCGAAGGTGTACGCGAGCCTGCCGGACAGGACGCTGGCCATGTTGCCGGTGAGGACGTACCCCTCCACCGGGTCCGAGGTGGAGAGCGTCAGCACGCCGTAGTCCTGTCCGCTGGTGCCGACGAAGACCCCGGTCCGCGCTGCGTCACCGGCCAACTCGGCGACGTCGATCCCCGCCCGCTCCACGGCCTCCCACGCCGCCTCGAGGAGGATGCGCTGCTGCGGATCCATGGCGAGCGCTTCGCGCGGCGAGATACCGAAGAACTCGGCGTCGAAGTCCGCCACGTCGTGGACAAAACCGCCGTGCCGCGTGTAGCTGGTACCGGGACGGTCGGGGTCGGGGTCGTAGAGCGCGTCCAGGTCCCAGCCGCGGTCGTTGGGGAACCCGCCGACCGCGTCGCGCCCGTCGGCCACGAGGTCCCACAGGTCGTCGGGTGTCCGGACGCCGCCGGGGTACCGGCACGCCATGCCCACGACCGCGATCGGCTCCTGCTGCCGCTGCTCGGCCCGGTGCAGCCGGCTCAGCGCCTCATGCAGGTCCACCGTCACACGCTTGAGGTATTCCCTCAGTTGAGCTTCATTCGCCATCGCAGGTCCTCGCCGGAGTGGTGACAGTGGTGGTCAAGCAGAGGTGTGGGGGTGCTGCCCGAAGGTGCCCAGCCGGTCGTCGATGAATGCGAACAACTCGTCGTCGGTGAAGGCCGCCACGGCTTCGGCGACGTCTACCGTCTCCGAGGTGTACGCCGGGTCCTCGGCAGAGGTCAGCGCCCGGCCGGCCGTCGCACCGGCGGCGCCGGCCGACGGTTGTCCGGCGGTTTCCCGCGTCAGTTCCTGCTCGATCAGGGTGGCGACGGCGGTCGGCGTCGGGTGGTCGAAGACCAGCGTAGCGGGCAGCCGAAGGCCGGTCGTCTCGTTGAGCTGGTTGCGCATCGTCATGGCGGCGAGGGAGTCGAAGCCCAGGTCCTGGAACTGACGCAGCGGATCGACGGCGTCCGGCCCTTCGTGTCCGAGCACCACGGCGGCCGCCGTCCTCACGACTGCCAGCAGCTCGTCGTGCCGGGCCTCGGCGGGCAGGGCGGCGAGGCGCGGGAGAAGTGCGGAGCCGCTGTCCGCGCCGTCGTCCTCCGGGGTCAGGGCGGCGACGAACTCCGGGATTTCGGAGAGGAGCGGGCTGGGGCGGGACGCGGTGAACAGCGGAGCGAACAGGTCCCAGTCCACGTCCGCGACCGCGAGGAACGTCTCGTCGTGGTCCAGCGCCTGCTGGAGCGCCGCGAGCGCCGGTTGTGTGGGCAGGCCGATGAGACCGCGGCGTTCGACCCGGATGCGGCGCTCCGCCTCCTCCGCCGCGTTCTGCGTGCCGATCGAGGCCTCCGCCCACAGCCCCCAGGCGATGGAGGTGGCGGGCAGGCCGGCCGCCCGGCGGGCCTGCGCGAGGGCGTCCACGCCGGCCACGGCGCCTGCATGTGCGCCCTGACCCGACGCGCCCCACACGCCGGCGACGGAGGAGAAGACGACGAACGCATCCAGGTCGTCGGTCAGTTCGTCAAGGAGCCGGGCCCCAATCGCCCGCACGGCGGTCTCCTCGGCGAGTTTGGCCGGCGTCAACGCGGAGAGCGGGGTCCAGGTGTCTGCCTCGGCCGTGTGGAACACCGCGCTGAGCGGACGCTCTGACGGCACGCCGGACACCAGCCCACGAACTGCCTCCCGGTCAGTGAGGTCGCACTCGACGACGGTGACCTCGTCCGCGCCCGCCTCGGTCAGCTCCGCAGCGAGCGCGGGGTCCGCCGGTTCCCCGGGCGGCCCGGTGAGCAGCAGATGAGGTGCGCCCGCCCGGGCCAGCCAGCGCGC
>KI547046.1:11623-12438 GCA_000497405.1 Streptomycetaceae bacterium MP113-05
AGAACGCGGTGCGACGACGGGCCGGGACGGCGGGCCGCACGGGCTCGGTGGTCCCCTCCGCCCAGGCCGCCAGCTCCTCCAGCAACTCGTCACGGTCGCCGGCCAGCACGACGGCCCGCTCGTCGAGCGCTGCCCGGGTCGTGGCCAGGGCGTGGCCCAGACCGGTGAGGTCGAGCTCCGGCTGTTCCTGGACGAGGGCCAGCACGCGAGCGGCCTGTGCTCGTAGGGCGAGCCCGTTCTTGCCGGAGAGCGGCAGCGGCACGCACGGGAGCGTGCTCTGCGCCGCCGGGACCGAGGCCGCGGCCCCGGCCGTCGTAGCGGAGCTGTCGTCGTACGCGCCCTCCAGCACGACGTGGGCGTTGGTGCCGCTGACACCGAAGGAGGAGACGGCGGCACGACGAGGCCGGTCCAGGTCCGGCCAGTCCCGTGACTCGGTCAACAGCCGGACGGCGCCCGACTCCCAGTCGACGTGCGGTGACGGCTCGTCCACGTGCAGGGTCGCGGGCAGCCGCCCGTGCCGCATCGCCTGGACCATCTTGATGATCCCCGCGATCCCGGCAGCCGCCTGTGTGTGCCCGATGTTGGACTTCACCGAACCCAGCCACAGCGGCAGCTCACCGGACCGGCCCTGGCCGTAGACGGCGAGGAGTGCCTCCGCCTCGATCGGGTCCCCCAGCGCCGTCCCCGTGCCGTGCGCCTCGACGGGGTGCCGTGCGCCTCGACGGCGTCCACATCGGCGGGCGTCAGCCCCGCGGACGCGAGACCGGCGCGGATGACCCGCTCCTGGGAGGGACCGTTGGGGGCGGTGAGGCCGT
>KI547046.1:14004-17339 GCA_000497405.1 Streptomycetaceae bacterium MP113-05
GGAGCGGAGCGATTGTGCGGCCAGGTGGAGGGCCACGAGTGAGGAGGAGCAGGCGGTGTCCACGGTCACCGCCGGACCCTCGAAACCGAAGGTGTAGGCAACCCGGCCCGACGCCACGCTTCCCGTGTTGCCGGTTAGCAGGTGTCCTGCTACGCCTTCCGCCTCCGGGCTCGTGCCGTTGGCGTACTCGTGGTACATGAGGCCGGCGAAGACGCCGGTGCGGGTGCCGCGCAGGGCGGTGGGGTCGAGTCCGGCGCGTTCGAGGGCTTCCCAGGAGGTCTCGAGGAGGAGTCGTTGCTGGGGGTCCATGGCGAGTGCTTCGCGTGGTGAGATGCCGAAGAAGTCGGCGTCGAAGTCGCCGGCGTCGTGGAGGAAGCCGCCGTGCCGGGTGTAGCTGGTGCCGGGGTGTTCGGGGTCGGGGTGGTAGAGCGCGCCCAGGTCCCAGCCGCGGTTGACCGGGAACGGGCTGATCGCGTCGCGACCTTCCGCTACCAGGTCCCACAGCTCGTCGGGTGTGGTGACACCGCCCGGGAAACGGCACGACATACCGACGATCGCTATCGGCTCGTCGGCGGCACCGGCCACCGAGCGGTGACCCGGCCCCGTAGCGGCCTTCACCGGGATGTCGGCCAGCTCTGTGACCAGGTGGTCGGTCAGAGACGCCGCGTCGGGATGGTCGAAGAGGAGGGTGGCCGGAAGGCGCAGCCCTGTGGCGTCCGCGAGCCGGTTGCGGAGCTGGACGGTGGTGAGCGAGTCGAAGCCGAGGTCCTTGAAGTCACGGGTGGGCGCGAGGACCGTCGTACTCGCGTGGCCGAGCGCCACACTCACCTCGCGGGCGATGAGGTCCTGTACCTCCTTGGTCCGGGCCGCGGGGGTGAGCTCTGCCAGCCGCGCGCGCAGCGCCGTTGCCGACCGGTCCCCGCCCGGTGTGCCGCGTGTGGTGGATGCGGACGGGACGCGGACCAGCCCGCGCAGTGGGGCCGGCAGCTCTCCGGCCGCTGCCCGCCTCCGTAGCGCAGCGGCTTCGAACTGGAGGGCGGCCACGCCCGGTACGTCCTGTCGGGCGGCGACCGAGTCGAAGAGTTCCAAACCGCGCTCGGGAGTGAGCGGTGTCATCCCGCTGCGGGCGATGCGGCTGAAGTCGGCCTCGCCCATGTGTGCGGTCATGCCGCTGGGTTGGTTCCACAGTCCCCAGGCGATGGACTGCGCGGGCAGGCCCTGTGCGTGGCGGTGGTGTGCGAGTGCGTCCAGGAAGGCGTTCGCCGCGGCGTAGTTGGCCTGCCCGGGGTTGGCGAGGGTGGCGGTGATGGAGGAGAAGAGGACGAACGCCCTGAGCGGGAGGTCCTGTGTCGCGTGGTGCAGATTCAGCGTCCCTGCGACCTTCGGAGCCAGGACCGTGCGCAGTTGCTCGGTGGTGAGGTTGGTGACCAGGGCGTCGTCCAGGGTGCCCGCCGCGTGGACGACGGCGGTGAGCGGGCGGTCCTGGCCGACGGAGCTGATCAGTCCGGCGACCGCGGTGGGGTCGGTGAGGTCGCAGGCGGCGACGCTGACGGTGGCACCGAGCGTCGTCAGTTCGGTGTGCAGGGCTGTTGCCGCTGCGGCGTCCGGGCCCTGGCGGTTGGTGAGGAGCAGGTGGCGAACGCCGTGCCGGGTCACGAGGTGCCGGGCGAGGAGGCCGCCCAGCGCTCCGGTGCCTCCGGTGATCAGGACGGTTCCCTCCGGTCCCCACACGGCGCCGGCGCCGGCGTCGTTCTCGGTCTTGGGCTCGGTGCGGGGGAGGGGGGCGAGGCGCGGTGCGGTGAGGCGGCCGTCGGCGGCGACGGCCAGACGGGGTTCGCTGCCAAGGGCTGCCGGCAGCGCGGCGAGGGCGGCGGGGTCGTCACCGACGTCGAGAAGTGTGAACCTGCCGGGATGCTCGCTCTCGGCCACCTGGACCAGGGCGTGCAGCGGCGCCCGTAGCAGCTCGGACCCGCCGGGGCGGGTGACCAGCACCAGCCGGGTGTGGGCCAGCTCCTCGTCCGCCAGCCAGCCCTGGAGCAGGGCGAGGGCGTGTGCGCAGGCCGTGTGCACGTCGTCGGCAGTCGGCTCGGGACGTGCGTGGTCCTCGTCCAGCGTGGCGAAGACGGCGTCGGGCAACGGACCCGTGCCTGACCGGACGGCGTCGCCGAGTGCAGCAAGGTCGGTGAAGGAGGTGCACCCGGGGTGCGGGCGCCACTCCGAGCCGCCCAGCACCGCCCAGTTACCGGGGCGGGCCTCGGCGGCTCCTGGGACGGTCACCCACTCCACGCCGTACAGCGTCTCGCCGCCCGCAGCGGACGGCCGGAGAGTCAGACGCTCGACGGTTACGACGGGGGTGCCCGTGGTGTCGGTGGCTGTGAGGGTGACGGTGTCCGTGTCCGGGCCGGGGGTGAGGTGGGTGCGGAGCGCGGTGGTCCCGGTGGTGTGGACGTGTACGCCGGTCCAGTGGAAGGGGAGGTGGGTGGTGTTCTTGGTGGTGTAGGTGCCGAGGGCGATGGTGTGGAGGGCGGCGTCCAGGAGGGCGGGGTGGAGGGTGTAGTGGTCCGTGTCCCCGGCTTGGGTGGGGAGGGTGATTTCGGCGTAGGTGTCGTCGCCTTTTCGCCAGGCTGCGCGCAGGCCCTGGAAGGCGGGGCCGTAGGTGAGGCCGGTGTCGGCCAGCTCGTCGTACAGGTCGTCCACGGGAAGGGCGTCGGCGCCTTCCGGTGGCCATGCGGCTGTGGGTGTGGCCGGGCTCGGTGTGGGGGCGGCGGTGGTGCCTTCGGCGTGGTGGGTCCACTGGGTGCCGGGTGTGGCGTGTGCGGGGCGGGAGTGGAGGGTGATTCGGTGGGTGTCTGCGTCGTCGGTGGGGGTGACGGTGACCTGGAGGTGGACGGGGGTGCCGGGCTCCAGGGTGAGGGGGGCTTGGAGGGTCAGTTCGTGGAGGCCGGTGTGGTGGCCGGTGCGTTCGGCGGCGTGCAGGGCGAGTTCGAGGAGTGCGGTGCCGGGGACGAGCACGGTGCCGTTCACGGTGTGGTCGGCCAGCCACGGGTGGGTGTCGAGGCCGAGCCGCCCGGACAGCACCAGCCCCTCCGTGTCCGCGAGTTCCAGACCGGTGTCGACGAAGGGGTGCGAGGTGTGCGGCGCCGCGTGCTGGGGAGCGCCGTCGAGCCAGAGACGCTGGTGCTGGAAGGGGTAGGTCGGCAGATCGAGCTGTCGGCTGCCCACGTCCGGGAAGAACCGGGCCCAGCGGACGGTGGCGCCCTGCGCGTGCAGGGTGGCGAGAGTGGTCAGAAACGAGCGCACCTCCGGCTGATCACGTCGAAGGGTCGGCAGGTGTG
>KI547046.1:17349-20537 GCA_000497405.1 Streptomycetaceae bacterium MP113-05
CCGACGCCCTCGGCCCAGTTGGTGCCGTCGGCGGACGCCGCGAACGACTTGCACCGCCCGTCGGCCGCGAGCCCGCGCTGACGGCTGAAGTCGACGAACGTCCCGGGGCTGGCCATCACCGTCGCCCCGCCCGCGAGAGCTGTGTCGCACTCCCCGGAACGCAGCGCACCGGCTGCCAGATGGAGGGCGACCAGTGCCGACGAGCACGCGGTGTCCACCGTGGCAGACGGCCCTTCCAGCCCGAACGCGTACGAGAGGCGTCCCGACATCACGCTCGCCGCCAGACCGGTGAGCCGGTGACCTTCCACCCCGGGCGCCGGCTGGTGCAGCGCGGGACCGTAGTCCTGGCGCATGGCGCCGACGAAGACACCGGTGCGGGTGCCGCGCAGCGAGCCGGGGTCGAGGCCCGCGCGCTCGAAGGCCTCCCATGCGGTCTCCAGGAGCAGCCGTTGCTGCGGATCCATCGCCAGCGCCTCGCGCGGGGAGATGCCGAACAGGTCGGCGTCGAAGTCCCCCGCGTCGTGCAGGAATCCGCCTTCGCGCACGTAGCAGGTGCCGGGGGTGTCCGGGTCCGGATCGTAGAGCGCGTCCAGGTCCCAGCCCCGGTCGGCCGGGAACGCGGACATCGCGTCCCGGCCCGTCTCCACCAACTCCCACAGGCCCTCGGGCGAGTCGACGCCACCGGGGAAGCGGCAGGCCATGCCGACGATGGCGATCGGCTCCCTGGCCGCCTCGGTCAGCGCCCGGTTCTCCTGCCGCAGACGCTCCCCCTCGCGCAGGGAGGTGCGCAGTGCCTCGACGAGCTTCTCCGTCGACTTGTCACTCATTGTGAAACTCCACCTGCCAGGTCAGAAGTCGGGACCGTTGCCGGAACGGTCGCCGGGGCCGTCGTCCGAACCGCCCAGCGCCAGATCGATGAGGCTCTGGGCGTCAAGCGACTCGAAGTCGATCTCCGACGCCCCGGACGGCTGGGGCTTGGTCGGCGCAGCCTCCGGGTCGGGCGTCGCCGGGGCGTCGTTCGCCGAAAGCAGCGTCGTCAGCCGGTCGGCAAGGGCCTGCGGTGTGGGGTGGTCGAAGAGCAGCCCGGCCGGCAGCCGCAGCCCGGTCTCCTTCGCCAGCCGGTTGCGCAGCTCCACCGAGGTGAGGGAGTCGAAGCCCAGCTCCTTGAACGCCTCGTCAGGTGGCAACGCTCCGGCGTCCCCGTGCCCCAGCACGGCCGCGGCGTGCTCGCAGACCAGGTCGAGTACCAGACGCGCCCGTTCCGCCGGACCCGCTTCTGCGAGCCGTCGGGCGAACCCAGGCTCGCCGTCCCGTCGCGCTGCGGTGCCGGAGGCCGGGCGGGGTGGCGCGGCTGCGCGCTCCCGCACCAGACCGCGCAGCAGAGCCGGTACCTCGCCGCGTCCCGCCAGTGCTGCCGTGTTCAGCTTGACGGGTACGAGGACGGCGTCGTCCAGGCCCAGCGCGGCGTCGAACAGCCGCATGCCTTCTCCGGCGGACAGCGTCCCGGAACCGGCGCGCGTCAACCGGGTGCGGTCCGCGTTCCTGAGGTGCGCGTTCATCCCGCCCGGTGTGTCCCACAGCCCCCACGCGAGCGACTGCGCGGGCAGGCCCAGCGACCGTCGGTAGTGGGCGAGGGCGTCGAGATAGGAGTTCGCCGCCGCGTAGTTGGCCTGCCCGGCGCCGCCCAGCGTCCCGGCCGCGGAGGAGAACAGGGTGAACAGCGCGAGATCCGCGTCGAGGGTCAGTTCGTGCAGCAGCCACGCGGCGTCCGCCTTCGGTGCGAGGACGCCGCGCATCCGTTCGGGAGTCATCGACGGCAGCACACCGTCATCCAGGACGCCGGCCGTGTGCACCACACCCGTCAGCGGGTGCGCGGCCGGGACGCCGGCCAGCAGCGCGCCGAGCGCGGTACGGTCTCCCACGTCGCAGCGGGCCACCGTCACCTCCGCGCCGCCCGCCGTCAGCTCCGCGACCAGCGCGGCCATGCCCGGCGCGTCCGTGCCCCGGCGTCCGGCCAGCAGCAGCCGCCGCACGCCGTGCTCGGAGACCAGGTGCCGGGCGACCAGCCCACCCAGTGCGCCCGTCGCTCCGGTGATCAGTACCGTGCCGGCCGGGTCCGGTGGACGCGGCACCGTCAGCACCACCTTGCCCCGATGCCTGGCCTGGCTGAGGTGGCGCAGCGCGTCGGGTGCGGAACGCACGTCCCACGCCGTGACGGGCGGCAGCGCCAGCGCGCCCGAGTCGAAGAGCGCGAGCACCTCGGCGAGTATCGCGGCGATCCGGTCCGGCCCGGCATCGATCAGGTCGAACGCGGTGTACTCGGCGTCATGGGCCGCTCGGACGGCCTCCGCCTCCCGCACATCCGTCTTGCCCATCTCCAGGAAGCGGCCACCGGGCCGCATCAGCCGGAGCGAGGCGTCGAGGTACTCGTGGGCGAGCGAGTTGAGGACGACGTCGAGCCCGCCGTGCTCCGCCGACTCCGCGCGGAACGCCGCCTCGAAGTCCAGCGTCCGCGAGGAGGCGATGCGCTCGTCGGCCAGACCGAGATCTCGCAGCGCGTCCCATTTGCCGGGGCTCGCCGTGCCGTACACGTCCGCGCCCAGGTGGCGCGCCAACTGCACGGCAGCCGTCCCCACCCCGCCGGCTGCGGAGTGCACCAGCACCGACTGCCCCGACGTGAGCCCGGCGAGATCGACGAGCCCGTAGTACGCCGTCAGGTAGACGACGGGAACGGCCGCTGCCTGCGCGAACGTCCACTGCCGGGGCATCGGTGCCAGCAGGCGCCGGTCCGCCGTCCCCAGTGGCCCGGCGCTGCCCGCGACCATCCCGAACACCCGGTCGCCGGGCACCAGGTCCGTGACGTCCGGCGCGGTCTCCATGACGACGCCCGCCGCCTCCGCGCCGATCCTCACACCACCCGGGTACATTCCGAGCGCGCCCAGCGCGTCACGGAAGTTCAGCCCGGCCGCGCGGACCGCCAGCCGTACCTGCCCCGGCTGCAACGGTGCTTCGGCCTCGGGGGCGGGCAGGAGCGCCAGGTTCTCCAACGAGCCCTCCTCGGTGACGTCGAGCCGCCACGTTTCCCGCCGTGGCGGAACGAGTGCGGGAGCAGCCGCGCTCGTCAGCCGGGGAAGTGACAAGACACCCCGGTGGATGGCGAGTTGGGGTTCTCCGGAGGTGAGGGCGGT
>KI547046.1:20843-21399 GCA_000497405.1 Streptomycetaceae bacterium MP113-05
CCCCGAATGAGGAGACGGCGGCCCGCCGCGGCCTGTCGCTGCGCGGCCAGGCGACGGACTCGGTCAACAGTGAGACCGCTCCCGCGTCCCAGTCCACCTGCGGGTTGGGCTCGTTGACGTGCAGGGTCTTCGGCAGCTCACCGTGGTGCATGGCCTGCACCATTTTGATGATCCCGGCCACGCCGGCGGCTGCCTGGGTGTGCCCGATGTTCGACTTCACCGAACCCAGCCGCAACGGCTGCTCGACGTCGCGGCCCTGCCCGTAGACGGCGAGCAGTGCCTGTGCCTCGATGGGGTCGCCCAGGGTGCGCCTCGATCGGGTCGCCCAGCGACGTGCCGGTGCCGCGGGCGTCAGACGGGCGTCGGCCAGCGCCGCCCGGATGACGTCCTGCTGCGCGGGCACGCTGGGTGCGGTGAGGCCGTTGCTCGCACCGTCCTGGTTGACCGCCGAACCCCGGACGACGGCCAGCACCCGGTGCCCCTTGCGGCGGGCGTCGGACAGCCGTTCGACCAGCAGTAGGCCGGCGCCCTCCGCCCAGCCCGTGCCGTCGGCGGC
>KI547046.1:25353-27424 GCA_000497405.1 Streptomycetaceae bacterium MP113-05
GACACGGCCGCTGGCGACGCTGCCTGCACTGCCGTTGCCGATGTAGGGCTCGAGGTCGGCCGGCGGGTGTGGGACGCGGGAGCCGTAGTCGTGGTACATCAGCCCGGCGAAGACACCGGTGCGGGTGCCGCGCAGCGAGCCGGGGTCGAGGCCCGCGCGTTCGAAGGTTTCCCAGGCGGTCTCCAGGAGCAACCGCTGCTGCGGGTCCATGGCGAGTGCTTCGCGCGGGGAGAGGCCGAAGAAGCCGGGGTCGAAGTCGGCGGCGTCGTGGAGGAAACCGCCGGACCAGACGGACGTCGTCCCGGCCCGGTCCGGGTCGGGGTCGAACAGGTCCTCGCGCTCCCAGCCCCGGTCGTCGGGGAAGTCGGAGATCGCGTCGCCGCCCCGGGCGACCAGCTCCCACAGTTCCTCCGGAGACGTCACCCCGCCCGGGTAGCGGCAGGCCATACCGACGATGGCTATCGGCTGATTGGCCTGTTCCTCGGTCTCGCGGAGCTGCTGCCTGGCTTCCTGCGCGTCGGCGATGGCCCGCTTCAGGTAGTCGCGGAGCTTTGCCTCGTTCGCTGTCGTCATATCAGGCGTTCCCCAGGTTCTCCACGAGATGGAACAGGTCGTCGTCGGTGGCGGTGTCCAGGTCGCGCCGCTCGCCGCCGTCTTCGTCCGCGTCCTTCGAGGGCCCGTCGGAGGAGTCCTCGTTCCAGCCGGCCAGCAGGCTGCGCAGCCGGATGGTGATCCGGGCCCGGTCGGAGCTGCCGGTTCCGGAGTGCTCGGACAGGGACGACAGGCTCTCCGCCAAGCGGTCCAGCTCGCCGAGCAGCGCGCGAGTGCGTCCGGTCGAGTCGAGGTCGAGCAGGCTGCGCAGGTGTGCCGCGACGGAGGCCGTGTCCGGGAAGTCGAAGGCCAGCGTCGCGGGGAGGCGGACTCCGGTCGCCTTCTGCAGCCGGTTCCGCAGCTCCATCGCCGTGAGCGAGTCGAAGCCCAGCTCCTGGAAGCCCCGGTCGGGCTCGATCTGCGTGGCATCGGACTGCCCCAGCACTTCCGCGACGTGCCCGCCGACGAACTCCAGCAGCTCCGCGTTCTGTTCGGCCTCAGGCAACGCGGACAGCCGTGCGACGAGCCCCTGAGCTGTCGCCTCGTCGCCCCTGGCTGCCCTGCGCCGCTCGCCGGAACGGGTCCGGGCGGTCGCACCCAGGGCCAGACGTGCCAGCAACGGGGGGAGGTCACCGGCGGCGGCGTGGGCGCGCAGCGCCCGCGGCTCGGTCAACCGGACCGGCGCGAGCACCGGATGTCCTGTCCGCAGTGCCGCGTCGAGGAGCGCCAACGCCTCGGTGGGTGGCAGCGGCGCGATGCCGGAACGGGCGATGCGGGCCAGGTCCGCCGAGCTGAGCCCGGCGGTGATCCCGCTGGCCGGCTCCCACAGCCCCCACGCGAGCGAGTGCGCAGGCAGGCCCTCCGCGTGGCGGTGCCGGGCCAGCGCGTCGAGGAACGCGTTCGCCGCAGCGTAAGCCGCCTGGCCCGCCGCTCCCGCCTTCCCCGCAAAGGAGGAGAACAGCACGAACGCGGTGAGCGGCAGGTCGCGCGTCAGCTCGTGGAGCATCCACGCGGCGGTCGCCTTGGGCGCCATGACGCGCTGCACCGCCTCGGGTGCGAGCCCTTCGAGCAGCCCGTCCTCCACCACCCCGGCGGTGTGCACGACGGCGGTCAGCGGGTGCGCGGCCGGGACGGCGGCCAGCAGCCCGGCGAGCGACTTCCGGTCGGCCACATCACAGGCCGACACGGTGACGTCGGCACCGAGTGCGGTCAGCTCGGCCATCAGCTCGTCGGTGCCGGGTGCCGCCGCTCCTCGGCGTCCGGCCAGCAGCAGCCGCCGCACGCCGTGCTCGGAGACCAGGTGCCGGGCCACCAGTGCGCCGAGCGTGCCGGTGCCGCCGGTGACCAGGACGGTGCCGTTGCCCAGCACCGGGAAGCCGGCTCCGTCGCCGTCCGCCGACGGTGTGAGGGCAGCGAGTCGCGGCACGTTCAGCTCACCCTGGTGGATGGCGAGTTGGTGTTCTCCGGAGGTGAGGGCGGT
>KI547046.1:28041-30282 GCA_000497405.1 Streptomycetaceae bacterium MP113-05
CACGGCGGGAGCTGCCGCCGGGGCGGTGGACCGGGCCGTGAGCGTGCCCGTCGCGTGCCGGGTCCAGGCACCGGGAGCTGCGGAGTCCGGGCGGGAGTACACCGTGACCCTGGAGTCCTCTTCGCCACCCGTGGAGTCGGAGATCGTGATCTGGAGGCGCCGCGAGGAAGTGCCGTCGAGGGTGAGGGGGGCTTGGAGGGTCAGTTCGTGGAGGCCGGTGTGGTGGCCGGTGCGTTCGGCGGCGTGCAGGGCGAGTTCGAGGAGTGCGGTGCCGGGGACGAGCACGGTGCCGTTCACGGTGTGGTCGGCCAGCCACGGGTGGGTGTCGAGGCCGAGCCGCCCGGACAGCACCAGCCCGTCGCCGTCCGCGAGATCCACCTCGGTGCTGAGGAACGGGTGTGTTCCTTCTGCCGCGTGCCGGGGGGCGGCGTCGAGCCAGAGACGCTGGCGCTGGAAGGGGTAGGTGGGCAGATCGACCGGCTCTGCCTCTGGTATGAGGCTCTGCCAGTCCGGCGTGGCCGAGCCTGCGGCGTGGAGTGCGCCCACGGCGTTGAGGAGGGAGCGGGCTTCGGGTTGCCCGCGTCGAAGGGTCGGCAGG
Organism: Streptomycetaceae bacterium MP113-05; assembly: GCA_000497405.1. Classification (GTDB taxonomy): domain Bacteria; phylum Actinomycetota; class Actinomycetes; order Streptomycetales; family Streptomycetaceae; genus Streptomyces. The sequence goes on from KI547046.1 coordinate 28,640, forward strand.
TGTGATCCCTCGGGGTTGAGTGTGTGGTGGGCGAGGGTGGTGAGGGTGGTTCCGGGGCCGAGTTCGAGGGTGGTGGTGACGTGGTGGGTGTGGAGGGTGTGGAGGCCGTCGTGGAAGCGGACGGTGTCGCGGACGTGGTGGGTCCAGTAGTGGGGTGTGGTGGGGTCGCCGGTGGTGTTGGTGGTGAGGGGTGTGGTGGGTGGGTGGTAGGTGAGGGTGGCGGCGATCTGTGCGAACTGGTCGAGCATGCCGTCCATGTGGGGGGAGTGGAAGGCGTGGCTGACGCGGAGGTCGGTGGTTTTGCGGCCTTGTTCGCGGAAGTGTGTGGTGATGGTGTGGACGGTGTCGGTGTCGCCGGAGATGACGGTTTCGGTGGGGCTGTTGAGTGCGGCGATGGAGACGTGGGGGGTGAGGTGGGGGGTGATTTCTTCTTCGGTGGCGTGGAGGGCGGTCATGGTGCCGTTGGTGGGCATGGTCTGCATGAGGCGGGCGCGTGCGGTGATGAGGGTGGCGGCGTCGGGGAGGGTGAGGATGCCGGCGCAGTGGGCGGCGCTGAGTTCGCCGAGGGAGTGGCCGGTGAGGTGCTGGGGGTGGATGTTCCAGTGGGCGAGTAGCCGGAACTGTGCGGTGTGGAGGGCGAAGAGTGCGGGTTGGGCGTAGTGGGTCTGGTCGAGTAGTTCGGCTTGTGGGGTGCCGGGTTCGGCGAACATGATCGGCCGCAGGGGTTGGTCCAGGTGGCGGTCGAGTTCTGTGCAGGCTTCGTCGAGTGCGTGGGCGAAGACGGGGAAGGCCGCGTACAGCTCGCGTCCCATGCCGGCTCGTTGGCTGCCCTGCCCCGAGAACAGGAACGCCGTGGTGACGGGCCTTCCCTCCCGGGCCACGCCGCGAATGACGTCAGCGGTCTCGCGCCTCTCCGCCAGTGCCGCCAGGCCGGTCAGCAGAGCCTCGCCGGTACCCAGCACGACAGCTCGGTGCTCGAACGCGGAACGGGTGGTGGCCAGGGCCCGCGCCACCTCGTGGGCGGCCACGTCGGGGTGCCGGTTCAGGTGGTCGGCGAGGCGTGCCGCCTGGTCGGCCAGGGCCGCCGGGGTCTTCGCCGACAGGGGCCACAGGAGTGCACCGGACTCGGGTGCGGCCGGTGTGGCCGCCTCCACGGCGGCTTCCGCTTCCTCGAGCACGACGTGGGCGTTCGTTCCGCTGACACCGAAGGAGGACACCGCCGCTCGCCGCGGCCTGCCGTTGCGCGGCCAGGCGACGGACTCGGTCAGCAGTGAGACCGCTCCTGCGTCCCAGTCCACATGAGCGCTGGGCTCGTCCACGTGGAGTGTCCTGGGCAGCTCGCCGTGGTGCATGGCCTGCACCATCTTGATGATCCCGGCCACGCCGGCGGCTGCCTGGGTGTGCCCGATGTTGGACTTCACCGAGCCCAGCCACAGGGTCTGTCCCGACGGCTGTTCCCGGCCGTAGGTGGCGAGCAGTGCCTGTGCCTCGATGGGGTCGCCCAGGGTGCGCCTCGATCGGGTCGCCCAGCGACGTGCCGGTGCCGTGCGCCTCGACGGCGTCCACATCGGACGGCTCCAGCCGTGCGTCGGTGAGCGCGGCCCTGATGACACGCTCCTGTGAGGGGCCGTTGGGGGCGGTGA
>KI547046.1:30890-33725 GCA_000497405.1 Streptomycetaceae bacterium MP113-05
CCCGCTGGTGGAGTACGTGGTGCCGGTCCGCTCGGGGTCGGCGTCGAAGAGCGCGGCGACGTTCCAGCCCCGGTCGTCGGGGAACTCGGAGATCGCGTCGTCGCCCCGGGCGACCAGCTCCCACAGTTCCTCCGGAGACGTCACCCCGCCCGGGTAGCGACACGCCATACCGACGATGACTATCGGTTCGTCGTCGCCGGTTGTAGGTCCCGTCGCCCCTGGGGCGGCCTCCGAGGGTGCCGTCGCGGCCCCGCCACCGGCCACGAAGCCGTACTCGGTCAGTAGGTGACCGGCGAGCGCCGTCGAGCTGGGGTGGTCGAAGACCAGCGTCGGTGGGAGCCGCAGCCCGGTCACGGTGTTCAGACTGTTGCGCAGCTCCACGGCCATCAGCGAGTCGAAGCCCAGGTCCCTGAAGGCCTGCGCGGGCGGCACGGCCTCCGGCGACGTGTGACCGAGAGCCGTCGCCACCTGGCTCAGGACGACGTCCAGTACGGCCCGTTCCCGGTCTGCCTCCGTCAGCCCCGCCAGCCGCTCGCGCAGCCCGTCCGAAGGCGCGGCAGCAGGCGTCATGCGCTGTCGGGACGTGGGAAGAAGGCCGTGGAGGACGGCGGGCAGCGACGCCCGCCCGGTGGCGTGCAACGCACCGAGGTCGAGGCGTACGGGCAGCAGCACCGGCTCCGGGTCCGAGAGGGCTGCGTCGAAGAGCGCCAGCGCCTCACCGTCCGGGAGGGCGTCGATGCCGCCGCGCCCCATCCTGGCGCGGTCGGCGTCGGTGAGCGCGGCGGTGAGTCCGCTTGCTCGCTCCCACAGACCCCAGCCCAGCGACGTCGCGGGAAGCCCGGCCGCCGTGCGGTGGTGGGCGAGCGCGTCGAGGTAGGCGTTGGCCGCCGCATAGGTGCCCTGCCCCGCACCGCCCAGTACGGCGGCCGCTGAGGAGAACAGGACGAAGGCTTCCAGCGGGAGTTCGCGGGTCAGCTCGTGCAGATGGCGTGCCGCGGTCGCCTTGGGTGCGAGCACGCGGTCCAGTCGGGCGGTGTCGGTGGAGGTGACCAGCCCGTCGTCCACGACGCCCGCCGTGTGGACGACGGCGGTGATCGGGTGCTCCGGCTGGACGTCGGCCAGCAGCGCGGAGAGCGCGGCGCGGTCGGTGACGTCGCAGGTGGCGATGGTCACCGTGGCGCCGAGTGCCGTCAGTTCGGCCTGCAGCGCGGGAGCCGACTCCGCCTCCGGGCCGCTGCGGCTGACCAGCAGCAGGTGCCGGACTCCGTGTGTGCGGACCAGGTGCGGCGCCAACAGCCCGGCGAGGGCGCCCGTGCCGCCGGTGACGAGGACGGTGCCGTCCGGATCCCACCGTCCGGCGTCCTCGACGGGTCGGTGCCGGACGAGCCGGGGTACGTGCGACGCGCCCGCACGCAGAGCGAGTTGCGCCTCCCCGGAGGCGACGGCGGCGGGCACGGCCCGCAGCGAGTCGTCTTTGTCGTCCACGTCCACCAGCACCAGCCGGCGGGGCTCCTCCGCCTGCGCCGAGCGCAGCAGCCCCCACACCGGGGCCGCCGCCAGGTCGGGGACGTCGTCCGGATCCACGGCCGCCGCCCGGCGGGTCAGCACCACCAGCCGCGCACCGTCCGTCCGCGCACCCTCCTCAGCCAGCCAGCCGCGCACGGCGCCCAACGTGAGGCGCAGCGCATCGCCCGGATCGCCGCTTCCGTCGACCGTACCGATGTCCCGGAGTGAGAGCACGAACGTCCCGCGAAGACCGGGAAGTTCCTGGACGCCGTCCCGGCTGGTCAGGTCTCGCAGCACCCTGAGGGCGGGCGCCGACGGTTCGGCTGCGTCGGCGGGCACCGGTAGGGAGTTCCACGCCAGGCGGTACAGCGAGTCGGCGCGTGCCGCCCCGGCGGACGGAAGCCGGTCGGGGTCGAGTGGGCGGGTGGCCAGCGCGCCGATGGACGCGACGGGCTGCCCGGCCGCATCAGCGACGGTCACCGATACCGCGTCAGGACCGGCGGGCGTCAGCCGGACCCGCAGCGCGGTCGCCCCGACAGCCGTCAGCCGCACGTCCGTCCAGGAGAAGGGCAGCCGGGCCTGAGTCTCTTGCCCTTCCCCCTGCTCCGGCCAGAAGCCGCCGAGGGCGATGCCGTGCAACGCGGCGTCCAGCAGTGCCGGGTGGATGCCGAAGCGCTCGGCCCCGGCTGCCGCCTCCGCAGGCAGTGCCACCTCGGCGTACACCTCGTCGCCCAGCCGCCAGGCGGCCCGCAGCCCGCAGAACGCGGGCCCGTACGCCAGCCGCATCGACGCGAAGCGCGGGTACAACTCGTCCACGTCCACCGGAACGGCTCCGGCCGGCGGCCACACGGCCTGCTCCGGGGCGTTGTCGAGGAACGGTGAGACAGGTGCCAGCGTGCCGGTTGCGTGCTGGACCCAGGGGGCGCCCGACTCGGCGGGTCCGTCGTCGCGCCCGTGGATGCGCACCGCCCGTCGCCCGGTCTCGTCACCCTCGTCGACGGTGACCTGGATCTGCACGGTGCCGGCCCCGGGAAGTGGCAGCGGCGCGTGCAGCGTCAGCTCCTCGACGGCCTCGCAGCCCAGCCGCGCACCTGCGGTGAGGGCGAGTTCGAGGAGCGCGGTGCCCGGCACGAGGACGGTGTCCGCCACGCGGTGATCGGCCAGCCATGGGTGCGTCCGCATGGACATCGCTCCGGTCAGCGCCAGCCGGTCGCCGTCCGCGAGGGGGGTGACCGTGTCGATGAACGGGTGCTCGTCGGCGAGGGCGGAGGTTCCGGGGGAGACGGGGGGCAGCCAGTAGTGCCGGTGCTGGAAGGGGTAGGTGGGCAG
>KI547046.1:33735-40835 GCA_000497405.1 Streptomycetaceae bacterium MP113-05
GCCAGCCCGCCCCACTGCTGCGGATGCTCGTGCCCCGCCGTCAGCCCCAGCCCCCAGAGTGCGGCCTGTGCCGGAGAGGGCGGCGCGTCACCCGCGTCGACCGGGACGGCGGACCTCGTCACCACCCACAACGGCGCGGCCGGTTCCACGTCCGTCACGGCCTGGATCAGGGCGAGGGTGCCGGCGAGCCCCTGCGACACCAGGGGCGCACGCGGGTGCGGCTCCTCCGCGGCGCCCAGCAGTGACAGCACGCCGCTCAGCCCCTCCCGGGCGGCGGCACTCAGCCGTCCGGCCAGCTCCGTCCGGTCCGCGGCGCCGGCGTCCACGTCGAGGCGGACGCAGCGGGCACCCGCCTCCTCCAGGGAACGAACGGCCCCCGCAGCCGTGGCGTCGCCCTGGGGGGCGACGACCAGCCAGGTTCCGTCCAGCCGGGCCCGGGAGCCGGCTCCGGCCGGACGCCAGGCGATGCGGTAGCGGAGTCCGTCGAGCGGTGAACTCCTGTCACCGGCACCCCGGCCGGGTGCGCGCGGGGCGAGCCAGTAGCGCTCGCGCTGGAAGGCATACGTGGGCAGCTCGCAGTGGCGTGCGTCGGTTCCCGCGAACAGCGACGTCCAGTCCACCGGGAGCCCGTCCGCGAACGCCTGCCCGAGGGAGGTGAGGAAGCGGGGGAGACCGCCCTCGTCACGGCGCAGCGAGACCAGCACCGACCCGGTTTCGCCCGCCTCGTCCAGGATCTCGGCGACACTCATCCGGAGTACGGGCGTCGCCCCGATCTCGACGAACGTGCGGTGGCCGCTGCCGACGAGTCCGCTGACGGCGGCCTCGAAGCGGACGGGGCTGCGAACATTGCGCCACCAGTAGTCGGCGTCCAGCTCGCCGGTGCCGTACTCCTCACCCGTGACCGTCGAGACGAACGGTATCCGCCCGGTATCGCGGGGCTGCACGTCCTGCCATCCGGCCAGCAGTTCCTCACGCCACGGGTCGAGCTGCGCGGAGTGGGAGGCGAAGTCCACTTTCACGCGGCGGGCATCGACACCCCGGGAGGCCAGGCGGGCCAGCAGCTCATCGAGGGCGTCATCCTCGCCGGAGAGCACGACGGCGGATCGGCTGTTGACGGCGGCCACCACCAGCCGCCCGTCGTAGTCGGCGATCTCGTCGGCGACCTTCTCCTCAGGCAGTGGTACGACGGCCATGCCGCCCTCACCCGCGAGGGAGGTGAGCACCTTCCCGCGGTGGGCGATCAGCGCGGCGCCGTCCGCGAGGGAGAGTCCGCCGGCCACCACGGCCGCGGCCACCTCGCCCTGTGAGTGCCCCACGACCGCCGCGGGCCGCACACCGCACGCCTGCCACAGTTCGGCCAACGCCACCCCGATCGCCCACTGGACCGGCTGCACGACACCGGCGCTCTCCAGCGACGGCGCGCCCTCAGCCTCGCGCAGCACCTCGGTCAGCGACCAGTCGACGTGCGGCCGCAGCGCCTCCTCGCAGGCGGCGACGGCACCCGCGAACACCGGCGAGACGTCGAGCAGCTCACGGCCCATGCCGGTCCAGTGCGCACCGCCGCCCGAGAAGACGAACACCGGCCCGCCACTTTCACCGGACGCTGCGGCGCTGCCGCGCGCCACATCTTGAGACGTGTGTTCTCCTGCCGCCAGCGCCTCCAGGTCACGTCCGAGGGCCTCCCGGCCGGTGGCGGTCAGTACCGCGCGGTGGTCGAACCGCTGCCGGGTGGCAGCCAGCGAGAGTGCCACGTCCAGCGGACGTCGTCCGGGGTGGGCGTCCAGGTGGGCGCGCAGCCGCGCGGCCTGCGCGCGCAGCCCCGTCTCGGAGCGGGCCGACAGCAGAAACGGCAAGGCGGTGCTCTCGCCGATTCTGAGAGGCGTGGTGGCCGCGGTGGCCGTGGTCGCTGCCTCGAACTCCTCGGCGCCCGTCGGTGCCTGCTCCACGATGACGTGGGCGTTGGTGCCGCTGATGCCGAACGCCGACACCCCCGCCCCACCCCCGCCCTGCGCGGACGTTCAGCAGCCGGCCACTCCTGCGCCTCGGTCAGTAGCCGGACGCCACTCGACTCCCATTCCACGTGCGGTGACGGCTCGTCCACGTGCAGAGTCGCGGGCAGCCGCTCGTGCTGCAGGGCCAGCACCGTCTTGATGATCCCGGCCACCCCGGCCGCCGCTCCGGTATGACCGATGTTCGACTTCATCGAGCCGAGCAGCAGCGGCGCCCCGGCGGGCCGCTCCCGGCCGTAGGTGGCGAAGAGCGCCTGAGCCTCGATGGGGTCGCCCAGTGGTGCCGGTGCCGTGTGCCTCGACTGCGTCGACGTCGGCGGGCGTCAGCCCGGCGGAGGCGAGAGCAGTACGGATGACGCGCTGTTGGGCGGGGCCGTTGGGTGCGGTGAGGCCGTTGCTGGCGCCGTCCTGATTGACCGCGGTGCCGCGCAGGACCGCCAGAACCGGGTGACCGTTGCTGCGGGCGTCGGACAGCCGCTCCAGTACCAGGACCCCCACCCCCTCGGCCATCCCCATGCCGTTCGCCCCCGCGCCGAACGCCTTGCAGCGGCCGTCCGGCGCCAGTGCGCCCTGTTTGCTGAACTCCACGAACGTGCCGGGCGTGTACATCACCGTCGCACCACCGGCCAGCGCCATGTCGCTCTCGCCCGAGCGCAGCGACCGCACGGCCAGGTGCAGGGCCACCAACGACGTCGAACAGGCGGTGTCCACGGAGATGGCGGGCCCGGACAAGCCGAGGCTGTAGGCGATACGGCCCGACGCCACGCTCGCCACCGAACCGGTGACCAGATGCCCTTCCACGGACTCCGGCGCGTACTCCATGGGAGCGCCGTACTCGTGGTAGTTCCGCCCGACGAATACTCCGGCCTTGACGCCCTCCAGCTGTGACGGGTCGATGGCCGCGTGTTCCAGCGCCGCCCACGACGTCTCCAGCAGGAGCCGTTGCTGAGGCTCCATGGCCAGCGCCTCGCGCGGCGAGATGCCGAAGAACTCGGCGTCGAACCCGGCGACGTCGTCGAGGAAGCCGCCCTCCCGCACAGGGGTGGTGCCGCCGCGACCGGAATCGGAGTCGAAGAGCCGCTCCAGGTCCCAGCCACGGTCCGTGGGGAAGGAACCGATCGCGTCGCGCTCCTCGGCGAGGAGCCGCCACAGTTCGTCGGGCGACGAGACCCCGCCCGCGAAACGGCAGTCCATGCCGACGACCGCGATCGGCTCGGTGGCCCGGTCCTCGACCTCCTGCAGGCGCGTGCGCGCCTTGCGCAGGTCCAGCGTGACCCGCTTCAGGTAGTCGCGGAGCTTGGCTACGTCCTCGGCCATTGCTTGCCCTTCACAGTCCTGCGCGGTGGTACGGGATTCGGGGGTGCGGCGGTTCGGGCCGGGACGCCGGACGTTTCCGGCGACGGCCGTCACTCATCACCGAACTCCTTGTCGATGAGGTCGAACATCTCCTCGTCGGAGACCAGGTCGAGAACGTCCCCGCCGCCCCCGCCGGTTCCGGCGCCGTCGAACCGTACGAGAAGCGCCCGCAGCCGGTCCGCGACGCCCGCCCGCTCCGGTTCCGCGATCTCCCGGCTCGTCATCATGGTTTCCAGCCGGTCCAACTCGCCCTCCCACGAAACGGATTCGACGCCCGGGGAGACGGCTGCGTCCAGCAGCTCCCCCTTCAGGAAGCCCGCGACCGCGAGCGGGGTGGGATACTCGAAGACCAGGGTCGCGGGCAGCCGCAGCCCCGTGACCTCCCCCAGCCGGTTCCGCAGCTCCACGGCCAGCAGCGAGTCGACGCCGAGCTGTTTGAACGCGGTCTTCGGCGCGATGTCCGGTTCGCCGCCCGCTCGTCCCAGCACCACTGCCAGACAGCTCACGACCAGTGACAGCACTTCCGCGTCACGTTTCTCCGCGGGAAGCGCCGCCAGACGCTCGACGAGCTGCCCGTCCTCGTTCGCGGACGTCGCGTCCTCCGCCCTCGCGGCGGCGAGAAGTTCCGCGACCTCCGGGATGCTCTCCAGCAGCGGCCGGGGGCGGGCCGAGGCGAAGACGGGCAGGAAACGCGCCCAGTCCACGTCCGCGACGGCAACGAACGTCTCGTCGTGATCCAGCGCCTGCCGCAGCCCGGCGAAGGCGGTCTCCGGATCGATCAGCGGCAGCCCCTGCCTGCGCAGGAAGTCGGGATCGACGGCGTCGGGCAGCTTGTCGCTTCCCCACACTCCCCAGGCCACCGAGGTCGCCGGCAGTCCCCGCGCGCGGCGCCGGGCGGCGAAGGCGTCGAGATAGGCGTTGGCGGCGGCATAGGCGCCGTGGTCGCCACTGCCCCACACGCCGGCGATGGAGGAGAAGACGACGAACGCCTCAACGGGATGGTGGGCCAGTAGCTCGTCCAGATGCCGCGCCCCCGCGACCTTGGCCGCGGCGACGGCCCGGAACTCCTCGACGCTGAGCGCGGCGAGGGAGTTGAGCTGCATCAGCGCCGCAGCGTGAATCACGGTGCCGACCTGATGCCCTGCTGCGTCCAGGCTCTTCACGAGCTCCGCCACGTCCTCGCGGTCGCTGACGTCGCAGGCGGCCACCGTGATCCGCACCCCCTGCGCCTCCAGCTCGTCCACCAGCTCCGGCATGCCCTCCGCTGCCGCGCCCCGGCGGCTGGTGAGGACGAGGTGCTCTGCCCCGGACCCCACGAGCCAGCGCGCGATGTGCGGGCCCAGCGCGCCCGTTCCGCCGGTGATGAGGGTGGTGTGGTGGGGGTGCCAGGGGGTGGTGGGGGTGGTGTTGGTGGGGTGGGGTGTGCGGGTGAGTCGGGGGTGGTGGGGGGTGTTGCGGAGGGCGGTTTGGTCTTCGTGGTTGGGGTGGGTGGTGTGGGCGTGGGTGAGGTGGTGGGTGAGTTGTGTGTAGTGGTGGGGTTGGGGGTTGGTGGGGAGGTCGATGAGTCCGCCCCATTGGGTGGGGTGTTCGAGGGCGGCGACGCGGGCGAGTCCCCAGGTTTGTGCTTGGTCGGGGTGGGGTGGGGTGTCGTGGGGGGTTGTCTGGACGGCGTTGTGGGTGAGGTGCCAGAGGGGGACGGGCGCCTGGGTGGTCGCGTGGGTCTGGATCAGGGTGAGGACGTCGAGGGTGTCGGACAGCAGGCTGAGGATGCCGGCGGTGTCCGGGTGCCGGTCCAGTGTGGCGGGGAGCTGTGCGGTGTCCGCGAGGTGGACGACGGTGGCGTCGGCGGCTTCCAGAGCACTCGTCAGTTCTGCGGGCGGAACCTCGGGAGAGAGGACGACCCAGGTGGTGCCGGTGAGATCACCGGAGGGCTGCGGGGGGTCGTGAGGCTGCCAGTTGACGGTGTACCGCCACGTGCTCAGGGTGGTGCGCGCGCTGGTCGTCTCGCGCCAGGCGGCGAGCGCGGGGATGACGGTGGTGAGGGTCTCGGCGTCCAGGCCCAGGGTCGTGGCGAGCTGCCGGGGATCGGTGTTCTCCAGCGTGGCCCAGAAGGCGTCGTCGTGCGCGGTGTTGTTGGTCGTCGGGTTGTTGAGCCAGTAGTGGTGGTGTTGGAAGGGGTAGGTGGGGAGGTTGGTGTGGGTGGTGTGGGTGTTGGTGGTGGTGTTGGGCCAGGTGGGGGTGTGGCCGTGGGTGTAGGTGTGGGCGAGTGCGTGGTGGAGGCGGGTGGGGGTGTCGTTGTTGCGTTGGAGGGTGGTGTGGGTGGTTGTGGGGGTGGGGTGGGTGTGGAGGGTTTCGTCGATTGCGGGGGTGAGGGTGGGGTGGGGGCTGGTTTCGAGGTAGTGGGTGTGGCCGGTGTTGAGGAGGGTTTGGATGGTGGGGTGGAAGAGGACGGGGTGGCGGAGGTTTTGGTACCAGTAGTCGGCGTTGAGGGGGGTGTCGGGGGTGGTTTGGGTGCCGGTGAGGGTGGAGTGGAAGGGGATGGTTGGGGTGGTTGGGGTGATGTGTGCGAGTTGTTGGTGTATGTGTTGTTTGAGGGTTTCGATGTGGGGGGTGTGGGAGGCGTAGGTGACGGGGATGCGTCGGTGGCGTATGTCGTGGGTGGTGCAGTGGGTTTGGAGGGTGTCGAGGTCTTGTGGGGTGCCGGCGATGACGGTGTTGGTGGGGCCGTTGTAGGCGGCGATGTGGAGGTGGGGGTGGTGGGTGAGGAGTTGTTGGGTGTGGTGGGGGGTGAGGTTGAGGGAGAGCATGCCGCCGGGTGGGGCGTGGTGGGTGAGGGTGTGGCTGCGGAGGGCGATGATGGTTGCGGAGTCGTCGAGGGTGAGGGCTCCGGCGATGTGGGCGGCGGCGATTTCGCCTTGGGAGTGGCCGATGACGGCGTCGGGGTGGATGTTGTGGTGTTGCCAGGTGCGGGCGAGGGCGATCATGAGGGCCCAGAGGGCGGGTTGGATGATGTGGGTGGGGTCGAGGGTGTGGGGGTCGGGGTTGTTGAGGGTGTCTATGAGGTTCCAGTTGGTGTGGGGGGTGAGGGCGTCGGCGCAGTCGTTGAGGGTTTTTTTGAAGGTGGGGTGGGTGTGGTAGAGGCGGGTGCCCATGCCGTGCCATTGGGAGCCTTGGCCGGGGAAGACGAAGACGGTTTTGCCGGGTAGTGCGGTGCCTTGGGTGAGGGTGGGGTGGGGGTTGTTGTGGGTGAGGGCGTGGAGTCCGGCGAGGAGTTCGTCGCGGTGGGTGCCGACGATCGCAGCCCGGTGATCGAACTGGGCGCGGCCGGACAGCTCGTGGCTCACCGCTGCGGGCGGGAGTTCCGGGCGGTCCTCGAGGTGAGCGCGTAGCCGGTCGGCGTGCTCGCGCACGGCCTGTGGTGTCCGGCCGCTGATGAGCCAGTGCACGGGCCCGGGATCTTCGGCAGGCGCAGACGCAGGTTCGGGCTCCGGGGGTGTTGCGGGGGCTTGTTCGAGGATGACGTGGGCGTTGGTGCCGCTGATGCCGAAGGAGGAGACCGCCGCTCGGCGTGGTCGCCCGGTCTCGGGCCATTCCTGAGCCTCGGTGAGCAGGCGGACGGCGCCGGACTCCCAGTCGACGTGGTCGGTGGGTTCGTCGATGTGGAGGGTTTGGGGTAGTTGGCCGTGGCTGAGGGCTTGGACCATTTTGATGATTCCGGCTACGCCTGCGGCTGCT
>KI547046.1:41127-45360 GCA_000497405.1 Streptomycetaceae bacterium MP113-05
GGAGGAAGTCGGCGAGCGCCGTCGGGGTCGGGTAGTCGAAGATCAGGGTCGTCGGCAGGCGCCGCCCGACAGCCTCCGAGAGCTGGTTGCGCAGCTCGACGGCGGTCAGGGAGTCGAAGCCGAGATCCTTGAACGCATGCCCGCCGTCCACCGCTTCGGGTGCCGGGTGGCCGAGAACCGTGGCGGCGTGCGCGCGCACGAGTTGCAACGCCTCCTGCCGCTGCTCGGCGGCCGTTCGGCCGGCCAGCCGTTCGGCGAAGGCGTTCCCGCGGCCCGTCTCCTCCGGCCCGGCGGCGGCCCGGCGCACCGGCAGGCGTACGAGGCCGCGCAGCACGGCCGGTACGGCTTCGGGCCCGGACGCCGAGCGGAACGCGGCCGGATTCAGGCGCGCGGCCACCACGTGGGGCGAGGCGGCGCCGAGTACGGAGTCGAGAAGCGCGAGCCCGTTCTCCGTGTCGAGTGAGCCGATCCCCCTGCGGGCCATCCGCTTGGTGTCCGCCGCGGACATGCGCCGCGTCATGCCCCCCGGTTGGTTCCACAGTCCCCAGGCGATGGACTGCGCGGGCAGGCCCTGCGCGTGGCGGTGGCGTGCGAGTGCGTCCAGGAAGGCGTTCGCCGCGGCGTAGTTGGCCTGCCCGGGGTTGGCGAGGGTGGCGGTGATGGAGGAGAAGAGGACGAACGCCCTGAGCGGGAGGTCCTGTGTCGCGTGGTGCAGATTCAGCGTCCCTGCGACCTTCGGAGCCAGGACCGTGCGCAGTTGCTCGGTGGTGAGGTTGGTGACCAGGGCGTCGTCCAGGGTGCCTGCCGCGTGGACGACGGCGGTGAGCGGGCGGTCCTGGCCGACGGAGCTGATCAGTCCGGCGACCGCGGTGGGGTCGGTGAGGTCGCAGGCGGCGACGCTGACGGTGGCACCATGCCTGCTCAGGGCGTCGCGCAGTTCGACGGCTCCCGGCGCCTCGAGTCCTTGGCGGTTGAGGAGGAGCAGGTGTCGGACGCCGTGCCGGGTCACGAGGTGTTCGGCCACGAGGCTGCCCAGGGCACCCGTTCCTCCGGTGATGAGCACGCTGCCGTCCCGGTCCCATTCCACCGTGCCGGATGCGTCCTGCGCGAGGCGGGTGAGTCGCGGCGCGGTGAGGTGGCCGTCCCGGACGGTGACGCAGGGCTCGCCGGAGGCGAGCGCGTCGGGCAGCACGGCGACCGTCGCCGGGGCGTCGTCGGTGTCCAGCAGTCCGACGCGGCCGGGGTTCTCGCTCTCCGCCACCTGTATGAGGGCCCGCAGCGGAGCTCGGACGAGTTCGGTGTCGGCGTCGTGGGTGACGAACACCAGCCGCGTACCGTCCAGTTCGGGGGCGGCCAGCCATGCCTGGAGCAGCGAGAGTGCGCTCGCACAGGCGGCGTGCACCTCGTCGGCCGTCGGCTCCGGACCTGCGTGGTCCTCGTCCAGCGTGGCGAAGACGGCGTCGGGCAACGGGCTCGCCCCCGACCGGACGGCGTCGGCCAGCTCCGCAGGCCCCAGGAAGGCGGGGCATTCGGCGTAGGGACGCCACTCCGTGTCGCCCAGCACCGCCCAACGGCCCGGCAACTGCTCCGCGGAGCCGGTCACCGCCACCCACTCGACGCCGAACAGTCCCTCGCCCGTTGCGGGAGCAGGCTCCCGCAACCGTTCCACCGTCACCGGGCGCAGCGCCAGCCGGTCGACGGAGGCGACGGGACCACCCGCCGGGTCGGTCATCTCCAGGGCGACCGAGGCCGGGCCGGCGGGGGAGATGCGTACCCGTAGTGTCGTGGCGCCCGTCGCGTGCAGTCGTACCCCGGACCAGGCGAACGGGAGCAGCGTCCGGTCCGCTTCGTCTCCGGCCGCCCCGTCCAGTGGGCCGCTGAGCAGTGCGGCGTGCAGGACGGCGTCGAGCAGCGCCGGATGCAGACCGAAACTCTCGGCATCGTCCGCCACCTCGCCGGGCAGTCGCACCTCGGCGAAGACCTCGCCGTCGCCACGCCACAAGGCCCGTAGCCCCTGGAAGGCCGGACCGTAGTCGTAGCCACGTTCCTGGAGCCGTGCGTAACCGTCGGCCAGGTCGACGACTTCGGCGGTGGGCGGCCATGGCAGGGGGGCCGGGGAAGTGCCGGACTCCGGGCTCACCGTGCCGTCGGCATGCCTGGTCCACGGTGTGTCGGTACCGGCAGGGCGGGAGTACACGGTGACGGATCGTCGGGCTGCGGAGTCCGCCACCCCTACTCCGACCTGCAGCTCCACCGCACCGGACTGGGGGATCAGCAACGGTTCCGAGAGCGTCACCTCGTCGACCTGGGTGCAGTCCACCTGGCCGGCGGCGTGCAGCGCCAACTCCACGACGGCCGCGCCCGGCAGTAGGACCGTGCCGGAGACCGCGTGGTCAGCCAGCCAGGGGTGGGTGTCGAGGGCGAGCGTGGTCGTGAACAGCACGCCGCCCGCGTCCGCGACCGCCACGGGGGGCGATGCCAGCAGGCCGTGCCCGTTGCGAGGCGCGGTGTTGTTGGTCGTCGGGTTGTTGAGCCAGTAGTGGTGGTGTTGGAAGGGGTAGGTGGGGAGGTTGGTGTGGGTGGTGTGGGTGTTGGTGGTGGTGTTGGGCCAGGTGGGGGTGTGGCCGTGGGTGTAGGTGTGGGCGAGTGCGTGGTGGAGGCGGGTGGGGGTGTCGTTGTTGCGTTGGAGGGTGGTGTGGGTGGTTGTGGGGGTGGGGTGGGTGTGGAGGGTTTCGTCGATTGCGGGGGTGAGGGTGGGGTGGGGGCTGGTTTCGAGGTAGTGGGTGTGGCCGGTGTTGAGGAGGGTTTGGATGGTGGGGTGGAAGAGGACGGGGTGGCGGAGGTTTTGGTACCAGTAGTCGGCGTTGAGGGGGGTGTCGGGGGTGGTTTGGGTGCCGGTGAGGGTGGAGTGGAAGGGGATGGTTGGGGTGGTTGGGGTGATGTGTGCGAGTTGTTGGTGTATGTGTTGTTTGAGGGTTTCGATGTGGGGGGTGTGGGAGGCGTAGGTGACGGGGATGCGTCGGTGGCGTATGTCGTGGGTGGTGCAGTGGGTTTGGAGGGTGTCGAGGTCTTGTGGGGTGCCGGCGATGACGGTGTTGGTGGGGCCGTTGTAGGCGGCGATGTGGAGGTGGGGGTGGTGGGTGAGGAGTTGTTGGGTGTGGTGGGGGGTGAGGTTGAGGGAGAGCATGCCGCCGGGTGGGGCGTGGTGGGTGAGGGTGTGGCTGCGGAGGGCGATGATGGTTGCGGAGTCGTCGAGGGTGAGGGCTCCGGCGATGTGGGCGGCGGCGATTTCGCCTTGGGAGTGGCCGATGACGGCGTCGGGGTGGATGTTGTGGTGTTGCCAGGTGCGGGCGAGGGCGATCATGAGGGCCCAGAGGGCGGGTTGGATGATGTGGGTGGGGTCGAGGGTGTGGGGGTCGGGGTTGTTGAGGGTGTCTATGAGGTTCCAGTTGGTGTGGGGGGTGAGGGCGTCGGCGCAGTCGTTGAGGGTTTTTTTGAAGGTGGGGTGGGTGTGGTAGAGGCGGGTGCCCATGCCGTGCCATTGGGAGCCTTGGCCGGGGAAGACGAAGACGGTTTTGCCGGGTAGTGCGGTGCCTTGGGTGAGGGTGGGGTGGGGGTTGTTGTGGGTGAGGGCGTGGAGTCCGGCGAGGAGTTCGTCGCGGTGGGTGCCGACGATCGCAGCCCGGTGATCGAACTGGGTGCGTCGGGTGAGTTGTGCGGCGATCTGTGGGGCGGGTAGTTCGGGGTGGTCTGTGAGGTGCTGGTGCAGGCGTCGGGCGTGTTCGCGGAGCGCGGCGGGTTGCCGGGCGGACAGCGGCAGCGTCACGGGTTCCGCGTCGGCGGACTTCTCCTGCGCGACGGGCTCGGGTTGTTCTTTCTCCTCGACGGGCTCGGGCTGTTCGAGGATGACGTGGGCGTTGGTGCCGCTGATGCCGAAGGAGGAGACCGCCGCTCGGCGTGGTCGCCCGGTCTCGGGCCATTCCTGAGCCTCGGTGAGCAGGCGGACGGCGCCGGACTCCCAGTCGACGTGACCGGTGGGTTCGTCGATGTGAAGGGTCCTGGGCAGGCGCCCGTGGTCCATCGCCTGCACCATTTTGATGACTCCGGCCACACCGGCCGCCGCCTGCGTGTGGCCGATGTTGGATTTGATGGAGCCGAGCCACAGCGGATCCCGGTCGTCCCGGTCCTGTCCGTAGGTCTCCTGCAACGCGTGCGCCTCGATGGGGTCGCCGA
>KI547046.1:46079-58142 GCA_000497405.1 Streptomycetaceae bacterium MP113-05
GGCCGAACTCCGGACCACGGCAAGCACCCGGTGACCGTTGCGCCGGGCGTCGGAAAGGCGCTCGACCAGGAGCAGGCCCACACCCTCAGCCCAGCCGGTGCCGTCCGCGCCGGCCGCGAACGGCTTGCACCGCCCGTCCGGCGCCAGGCCGCGCTGGCGGCTGAACTCCACGAACATGCCCGGGGTGGAGAGCACCGTGACGCCGCCGGCCAGCGCCAGATCGCACTCCCCGGACCGCAGCGACTGGGCGGCCAGGTGGAGGGCCACCAGGGAGGAGGAGCAGGCGGTGTCCACGGTCACCGCCGGACCCTCGAAACCGAAGGTGTAGGCGACCCGGCCCGACGCCACGCTCGGTGTGCTGCCGGTCAGCACATAGCCGTCGAGTCCTTCCGCGGCCTCGTGCATGCGGGGGCCGTAGTCCAGGTGGGTGGCGCCCACGAACACTCCGGTGCGGCTGCCGCGCAGTGCGGCCGCGGCGATGTCCGAGCGTTCGACCGCTTCCCATGCGGTCTCCAGCAGGAGCCGCTGCTGGGGGTCCATGGCGAGTGCTTCGCGTGGTGAGATGCCGAAGAAGTCGGCATCGAAGCCGCCCGCGTCGGCCAGGAAGCCGCCCTGGCCGGTGTACGAGGTGCCCGGCCGGTCGGGGTCGGCGTCGTACAGGCCCTCCACGTCCCAGCCCCGGTCCGTGGGGAACGGACCCACGGCGTCCGTCTCCTCCCGGACCAACTGCCACAACTCCTCCGGTGAGGACACCCCGCCGGGATACCGGCAGGCCATGCTGACGATCACCACGGGATCGTCGTCCTTGACACGGGAGGCGGCACCCACCGCCGACGTGCCGTCCCGCACCGCGCCGTCCCCCTCCGCGAGGAGGAGGTGCAGTCGCTCGGCCATGGACGCCGGGGTCGGATAGTCGAAGAGGACGGTGCTGGGAAGCTCGACGCCGGTCGCCCTGGTGATCCGGTCCCGCAACTCGACCGTGCCGTACGAATCGAGTCCGAGATCCCGGAACGTCCAGTCGGCCCCCACTTCGTCCGCCGCGGCGTACCCGAGGACCGCCGCGGCGTGCAGTCGTACGAGACCGAGGAGGTCCCCGACGCCCGAGCCCAGCGCCGGACGACTCGGGGTCCCGGCCCCGGCCTCGTCGTCCGCCGGTGCCTCCTCCGGAGCTTCCACTGCCAGCGCACCCGGCCGGCCGGGTGCGTCCGCCTGCCCGGCGAGCCAGTGCGGGGTCCGCTGGAAGGCGTACGTGGGGAGATCGACGCGCCGGGCGCCGAGGTCGGCGAAGAACCGGTCCCATCCCACGGCAGAGCCCTCGGCATGCAGCGTGGCCAGGCTCGTGAGCAGCGACCGGACCTCCGGCTGGTTCCGCCGCAGGCTGGGCACATGGGTGCCCTCCACCAGCCGGGCGAGGGTGCTGAGCGTGGCACCGGGCCCCAGCTCGAGGGTGCTGACGGTCGTGTCACGTGCCAGAGTCCGCAGGCCGTCGTGAAAGCGGACCGTGCCGCGGACGTGGCGCACCCAGTACTGCGGCTCGGTGAGCAGGCCGGGCGTGGCGAGCGCGCCCGTCACGTTCGACACCACCGGGATGCCCGGCTCGTGGTAGGTGAGGCCCTCCGCGACCTCCGCGAACGCGTCGAGCATGCCGTCCATGTGCCCGGAGTGAAAGGCATGGCTGACCCGAAGGTCCGTGACCTTGCGGCCCTCGCGGCGGAACTGGTCGACGACGGCCTGGACGGCGTCGGCGTCGCCGGACACGACGGTCTCCTCCGGACCGTTGAGCGCGGCGACGGCGACGCCGTGGCCGTCGATCAGTCGCTCCGCGACCTCCTCCTCCGTTGCCTGCACGGCGGACATGGCGCCGTGCGCGGGCATGGCCTGCATCAGGCGGGCGCGGGCGGCGACCAGTGTCGCGGCGTCGGCCAGGCTGAACACCCCGGCACAGTGAGCGGCTGCGATCTCGCCCACCGAGTGGCCGAGCAGCACCCCGGGACGCATGCCCCAGTGCTCCAGCAACCGGAACAAGGCGGTCTGCAACGCGAAAAGGGCGGGCTGCGCGTACCGCGTCTGATCCAGCAGCGCCGCCTCGGCGCTCCCGGCCTCCGCGAACATCACCTGTCGCAGCGGTAGCTCGAGGTGAAGGTCCACCTCGGCGCAGACGGCGTCCAGCGCCCGCGCGAAGACGGGGAACGCGCCGCACAGTTCGACCCCCGTGCCGGCCCGCTGGCTGCCCTGGCCGGAGAACAGGAACGCGATCTCCGGATGGTGCCCGCGCACCACGCCCCGCACGACACCCGGGTCCTCCCGGCCCTCGGCCACCGCTGCCAGCCCGGCCAGCAGGTCGTCCCGCCCGGCTCCCAGCACCACAGCCCGGTGCTCGAACGCCGAACGCGTGGTCGCCAGCGAACCCGCCACGTCCACGGCATCGGCATCGGCATCGGCGTCGGGACGTTCCCCCACCTGTGCGTGCAACCGCGCCGCCTGCGCCCGCAGGGCCGCCGTGCTCCGAGCCGAGACGACCCACGGCAGGACGCTCGGCACCGAAGACGGCGCATCAGCTTCGGCAGGAGGGGCGTCGCCCGCACACTCGCCCACCACGACGTGGCAGTTGCTGCCGCCCATGCCGAACGAGCTGACGCCGGCGACCAGCCGTTCCTCCGGTAGGGGCCACGGGCCGTTCACCGTCCGTACGTCGAGGCCCAACTCGTGCAGGGGTGTCTTCGGCCCCGGGCGCTCGAAGTGGAGGCTCGGCGGCAGCTCCCGGTAGTGGATGCTGAGCAGCGTCTTGATGAGCCCGACGACGCCCGCAGCGCCTTCGAGATGGCCGATGTTGGTCTTCACCGAGCCGACGAGCAGCGGCGCTGCGCCCGCCGGGCGGGCAGTCCCGAGCGCGGCTCCCAGGGCCGCGGCCTCCACGGGGTCGCCGACGGGCGTGCCGGTGCCGTGCAGTTCGACGTACTGCACGTCGTCCGCGGCCACCCCGGCTTCCCGGCAGGCCGCCCGGATCACCGACTCCTGCGCCCGCGGATCCGGAGCCGTCAACGTACCGCCCGACCCGGCGCCTTGAGCGCTCCCGAGGACGACGCCGTACACCCGGTCCCCGTCGGCCAGCGCGTCGCTCAGCCGCTTGAGGACCACCATGCCACCGCCCTCGCCGCGCACATACCCGTTCGCCTGCGCGTCGAACGTGCGGCAGCGCCCGTCGGGTGACAGGGCACCGAACAGTTCCGCAGCTGCGAAACCCTCCGCGAGGAGGTTCAGGTGAACGCCGCCCGCCAGGGCGACCCTCGAGCCCTCGCCCAACAGGCTCCGCACCGCCAGGTGGACGGCGGTGAGCGAGGACGACTGTGCGGTGTCCACCGTCAGGCTGGGCCCCGAGAGCCTCAGCGCGTAGGACAGCCGGTTGGCGATGACGGCGCGGCTCTGCCCCGTCGTGGAGTGCACCGAGGAAGTGCCCTGGCTGTGCTGGAGCTTGGCGTAGTCGTCGGCCATCGCGCCGACGAAGACCCCGGTGCTGCTGCCCCGCAGCTGTCCCGGTGGCAGACCCGCGTCCTCCAGAGCCTCCCAGGCCAGCTCCAGGGCCAGCCGCTGCTGCGGGTCGGCCGCCGCCGCCTCGCGCGGGGACATGCCGAAGAATGCCGGATCGAACCCGGCGATCCCGTCCAGGAATCCGCCACGGGCTCCCGGACCGAGTGCGCGGCCGGCGGGTGCGTCCCGCACGGCTTCTACGCCGTCGCGCAGCAGCCGCCAGAACGTGTGGCGGTCGGGCGCCCCGGGAACCCGGCAGGACAGGCCCACCACGGCGATGCGCTCGTCGGTCGTCCCAGCTGTCGCAGGCATGGTGGTCATCAGCTCATCGACTTCCCGACCACCGGCCGCACCCCGCTGGAGGCAGGCCGGTGGTCTGTGACCCGGCAGGTGTGTGAAGGGATGCCCGCCACCACTCCGGGCGGCTCGGCCGGGTAGTCAGCTGCGCGCAGCGACCCGCACCGGAAGCTCCCGAAGACCACGCATGATGATGTACGGCGCCCGCGACGGCTCTTCCGTCTCCAGGCTCAGTTCGAACCCTGTCAGCGCCGACACCGCTACCTGGGCGGTGAGCCGGGCCATCGGCGCACCCACACAGAAGTGTGCACCGAGTCCGAAGCCCAGGTTGCGGCCGACGGGCCGGGACAGCAGCAGCGAGTCCGGGTCGTCGTAGACGGCGGGGTCACGGCTGGCCGCCCCGATCATCAGCATCAGCTGCTCCCCGGCCGCGATCGGGGTACCGGCCACCTCGACGTCCTCCAACGCCGTGCGGGAGATCATCTGTACCGGCGGGTCGTACCGCAGCATCTCCTCCACGGCCCCCGCCACCTCCTCCGGGTTGGCGCGCAACCACTCCAGCTGCTCGGGCGCCCGCAGCAGCGCGAGCGTCCCGTTGCCGATGAGGTTCACCGTCGTCGCGTAACCGGCCGAGAGCAACAGCGTGAATGTCACCAGCAGTTCGTGGTCGCTCAGCCGCTCGCCGTCCTCCTCCGCCGCGACCAGTTCACTGATCAGGTCCTCAGCCGGCTTCGCCCGACGCTCAGCGGCCAGCCCGGCGAAGTACTCGCCCAGCTCGGCCCGTGCACTGTCCCGGCGGGCGACTTCCTCCGGTGTGAGGAAGAAGCTCGGGTCCAGGCCGTGCGCGATGTCGGCGGACAGCTTGCGGAACCGTTCGTGGTGCTCGGCGGGCACGCCCAGCAGCTCGCTCAGCAGTATCGCCGGCAGCGGGTGCGCAACGGCCGACATCAGGTCGACGGGCGCGTCCCCGGCCTCCGCCCGTGCCGTCTCCAGCAGCTCCGCCACCAGTTCGGCGGCCCGCGCCCGCAGACCGTCCACCCGGCGTGCCGCGAACGCGCTGCTCACCAGCGACCGGATCCGGGTGTGGTCCGGCGGGTCCATGAAGATGAACGGGCGCACCACCGTTCCGTCGGGTGCCTGGCTGAAGTGCTCGGCGACGCTGGCGCCGTCACCCCACCCGAACCGTTGGTCCCGCAGTACGGCTGCACACTCTGCGTGCCCGGCGAGCACCACCAGCCCCATCGGCGTGCGCACCACGGGGCCCTTCTCCCGCACGGTGCGGTAGACGCTGTAGGGGTCGGCGTGGAACCCCGGGTCGAACGGATCGAAGGGCAGCAGTGCTGTGAAGAAGTCCGGATCCATCTGCGGCGTCTCGGACTCGGAGGACGTCTCTGTCATGGTGATCCCCGTTCTCGGATACTGCGCTAGGACTGGTCCGTCACGAAAGCGACGGGCATCCTCAGCGTCACGGTGTGCTTGTTGCTCGGCGCCCACCGCACTTCACCGGCGACCTCGATCTCCGTGACGCGGTCGAGCAGTGCCTCCAGCAGCAGACGGATCTCGATCCGGGCCAGCTGCTCGCCGAGGCAGGAGTGGGTACCGTGCCCGAAGGCCAGATGCGGGTTCGGGGCACGGCGTACGTCGAACCGCATGGGATCGTCGAACACCGACGCGTCACGGTTCGCCGATGCCCACCAGAAGGTGACCTTCTCGCCGGCCTTGATCCCGGCGCCCCGGAACGTGGTGTCCCGGACTGCCGTGCGCCTGTTGTACGGCGTCGGCGAGGACCAGCGCAGCATCTCCTCGATGGCACCCGGCAGAAGAGACCGGTCCTCCCGCAGCGCCTGCCACTGCTCGGGGTGCTGCGCCAGAGCGAGAACACCGGCCGCCATGGTGTTGCGGGCGGGCTCGCTCCCGGCCAGCAGCAGCAGGTTGAAGAACGCTTCCCGCTCGTACTCCGAGAGCGGCTCCGCCCCGCCGTCGATGTCCTCACGCGCCATCACGGACATCAGATCCGCGGAGGTCGCGGCCTCCGCGCGCTTGCGCGCGATCAGCGACTGCCCGTACTCGTAGATCGCGTACTGGACCTTCGCCGAGCTCTCGTTGACCTTGCCCGACGTCCGGTCGTCGAAGCCGGAGACAGCCTGGCCCCATTCGATGAGTTGCGGCAGATCGGCCTCCGGCGCACCGAGAATCCTTGCGATGCACTCGATGGCGTACGGAGCCGAGACGTCGGGCTGGAAGTCGGCGGAGCCCTTCGCGACGGCCTGCTCGACGTACCGCTCCGCCACCGCGCGCAGCTCGGGCATCCGCGCCTCGACGGCCGCTCTGGCAACCGGGGGCGACACCATCGTCTTGATCAGCTCGTGTCGGGGATCGTCGATCATGTTGATCAGCACTCCGGCGTGCACTCCGGGCTGGAGGTCGTCGATGTGCGTCCCGCCGCCTGCCCGCCCGCCGCCGCCCTGGGACGAGAAGACCGGGTCCTCGGCCGCCGCCTTCAGATCGGCGTAACCGCTGAGCACCCAGAAGCCCTCGCCGTCCGCGGTCCGCCCCGGCGGATGCCACACGACGGGCGCCTCCGCCCGCAACCGGGCGAAGACCTCGTGAGGGAACCCGTTCGCGAACTCGGCCTGATCCGTCAGGTCGAACCCGCCCAGAGCGGCAGGCAGTTCGGTCCCCGTCATGTCGTCTCCCCTCGCAGCGCGTCCGATGATCCGCTGCTCGCAGTAAGTTAGTCATATGTGTGCCACTTCACAACTGTCAGGATGGCTCACTCCCGGGGAGTCGAACTCCGCTGTCTCCGGGTGGTTCGGGGAGCCCGGTCCCGGAACCGGGCCGCCCCGCCCCGCGTGGCGCGGCAGCTGTGGCGAACGCATCCCGCCGGTGGGACATGCACTGGTATCACCCGCGGTGACCGTGTGTGCGTGCTTCGGCCGTGAAGGTCGTCCGCCGGCTTCGGGTCGTACGAACGCCAGGTGTTGAAGATCACAAAAGTAGAGTCGGGTCCCCGTGTCGCATGTCACAGAGGCCGGGGCATAGGATGCAGTCAACGGAGCTTGTGAACTGCCTCACAATGGCACAATCATGGATCTTCGAGAGCGCAGGGAGCCGGCTTGCAGTGGACTCCGGTCGGTCATCGGGGACGACGTGAAGGAGGCGCGGTGAACGCCTACGCGCGCGGAGCCCCAGGGCGGCCTCCGCGGTGCCCTTCATCGTCTTCGACGGTCGGATCGTCTCCCGCCTCCCGGGGCCGCTCACTTCGACGCCCCCGGAACCGGGCTCGTCCGATGTCGGCCCTCGGCGGCCTCGACGGCGCCGGGTGGCCCGGAGTGGAACCGACCACCGGAGCGTCACCGACGAGCGGGAACGTCCGGCCTGCGGACAACGGATAGGGGAACGAGATGGGAATCGAGGAGAAGCTGCCGAGCGGCTTCCTGCTGACCACTGTCGAGAAGGCCGCGGGTCTGGCGCGCAAGTCCTCGGTGTTTCCGGCGACCTTCGGCCTGGCCTGCTGCGCCTTCGAGATGATGACGTCCGGCGCGGGACGTTACGACCTGGCGCGCTTCGGCATGGAGGTCTTCCGCGGCTCCCCGCGTCAGGCCGACCTGATGATCGTGGCCGGCCGGGTCAGTCAGAAGATGGCCCCCGTGGTGCGGCAGATCTACGACCAGATGCCGAACCCCAAGTGGGTCATCTCCATGGGCGTCTGCGCTTCATCCGGAGGCATGTTCAACAACTACGCCATCGTGCAGGGCGTCGACCATGTCGTGCCCGTCGACATCTATCTTCCCGGCTGCCCGCCGCGCCCCGAGATGCTGCTGGACGCCATCCTCAAGCTGCACGAGAAGATCAAGGACGAAAAGCTCGGCGTCAACCGCGAGCAGGCCGCCCGCGAGGCGGAAGAAGCGGCACTCAAAGCACTCCCGACGATCGAGATGAAGGGGCTCCTGCGGTGACCGACGAGAACAAGAACGCGGGCGGCGCCGAAGCCAACGGCGGCACCGTGTCCTCTGCCCACACCGACGACGGCGACGTCATCGGCGTCCGGCGCGGCATGTTCGGTGCCGACGCCAGCGGCGACACCTCGGGTTACGGCGGCCTGGTTCGCACCGTGCGACTCCCCGGTGCCACCACCCGTCCCTACGGGTCCTACTTCGACGAGGTGGCCGACGAACTCGAAGGCGCCCTGGACGAGCAGGGTCTGGTCCCCGGGAACGTCATCGACAAGACCGTCGTGGACCGGGACGAGCTCACCTTCCACATCGAGCGCGAGTACCTGAAGCAGGTCTGCCGCATCCTCCGGGACGACCCGGCGCTGCGGTTCGAGCAGTGCTCCGGCGTCAGCGGGGTGCACTACCCGGGCGACAAGGGCCGCGAGTTGCACGCCGTCTACCATCTGCGCTCGCTCACCCACCACCGGGTGCTCCGGCTCGAGGTCAGCGTCCCCGACGCCGATCCGCACATCCCCTCCGTCGTCGAGGTCTACCCGACGAACGACTGGCACGAGCGCGAGACGTACGACTTCTTCGGCATCATCTTCGACGGCCACCCCGCTCTGACGCGGATCATGATGCCGGACGACTGGCAGGGCTACCCGCAGCGCAAGGACTATCCCCTCGGCGGCATTCCCGTCGAATACAAGGGCGCCCAGATCCCGGCGCCCGACCAGCGACGCTCCTACAGCTGACGGATATCACCGGTCCGATACCGTCCCGGCCGCCCCTTCCGGGGCGGCCGGGACGGCGCAGCGTTCCTCGGAGTGCCCTGGTGTGGGTCCGGCTGATAGGGGCGTCTCCGTCGCACGGGAACCGCCGACGGTCCCGTCGGGCGGTTCGCCCGGCTCCGGCTCTCAGCTGCCGGAGTACAGCCGAGAACCGGTGTTGCAGACGGTCCACGGCTGTCCGAGCTCTCCCTCGTCCGCGATGGTGCTTCCTGGGGCCGTCACTCGTCGAGGTACTGGTCGGCCCAGGCGCTGATGATGTGCGCCGCCCGCTGTGCCTGCCCTCGCGCGGTCAGTAGATGGTCCGCTCCTTCGAGCGAGATGAAGCTCCGCGGGTGCCGTGCCTCCAGGAAGATCTCCCCGGCGTTGGCGATGTCGACTGTGGCGTCGGTGGGCGAATGAGCGACGAGGAGCGGAAGGTCCACCTCGCCGATCCGGTCGCGCAGGTGAGCCCGGCGGACGTCCTCGACGAAGGCGCGTTTGAGGACCAGGGTCCTCCCGCCGACGAACCACTCGTGCGCCCCCTCACTGAGGACGCGATCCAGCACGGAGTCGTACTGCCGCTCGACGTGGCTGGGGTCGACGGGCGCCGCGATCGTGGCCAGCGCGCGGAGACCTGCCGTCTCGCGCGCGGCGGCTATCGCGGCGGCGCCTCCCCACGAGTGCCCCACCAGCAAGTCCACCGGAGTCCCCCGCTCGGCCATGAAGGCAGCGGCACGGACGGTGTCCTGCACCTTCACGGTGAAGGAACCGTCGCCCCAGTCGCCCTCGGAGTCGCCGATCCCGAGGTTGTCGAAGCGCAACATGCCGATGCCCTCGCGTGCCAGTTGCTTGCACACGCGTGAGGCGGCCGGCGAGTCCTTGCCGAGGGTGAACCCGTGCACGAAGAGGCCCCAGCCCCGGGTCTCGCCCTCCGGCAGGTCGATCACCCCGGCCAGTTCGGGACCGACGACGCTCGGGAATCCGACTTCTTCCTTCATGCGGGGCGCTCACCTGTACAGAGACTGATGGTGGGTCGGGGGGACGAGAGCGACACTAGCCGGTGCCACGGTGGGACGAGAAGTGGGTGGAGCGATACCCCGCGATGGCTACGCCCGGCAGTTGTGTCGCGGGTGGGGTTGGGTATCAGGCGAGCACCGCTTCGATGGCAGGGCGGATGGTGGACAGGGCACCGAGTGTCTGAGCGGCTTCCTGAAGGTCGGCGACGCCGCCCTGGCCCCGCCGAGGCGGATGGCATCCACGGGTGCACATCACGGCGGATCGAGGAGGATTGCGGCGCTGATACGAAACCGTCGGTGCAGGTCAACGAGTCGCTGACCTGCACCGACGACAAAAGCTCGAACTGCGTTTTCGCAGGTCAGAAACCTTTTAGATGTCGAAGTACAGCTCGAACTCGTGGGGGTGGGGCCGGAGCTGCATCGGAGCGATCTCGTGGGTGCGCTTGTAGTCGATCCAGGTCTCGATGAGGTCGGCCGTGAAGACGCCGCCGGCCTGGAGGTACTCGTTGTCAGCCTCCAGGGCGTCGAGCACCGCCGGGAGGGACGTCGGGACCTGCTGGACGCCCGCGTGCTCCTCGGGAGCCAGTTCGTAGAGGTCCTTGTCGATCGGCTCGGCCGGCTCGATCTTGTTCTTGATCCCGTCCAGACCGGCCATCATCAGTGCCGCGAAACACAGGTACGGGTTGGAGGACGGGTCCGGCGCGCGGAACTCGACGCGCTTGGCCTTCGGGTTGGCACCGGTGATCGGGATGCGCATTGCGGCGGAGCGGTTGCGCTGCGAGTAGACCATGTTGACCGGGGCCTCGAAGCCGGGGACCAGGCGGTGGTAGGAGTTCACCGTCGGGTTGGTGAAGGCCAGCAGCGACGGGGCGTGCTTGAGGATGCCGCCGATGTAGTAGCGGGCGGTGTCGGACAGGCCCGCGTAGCCCTGCTCGTCGTAGAACAGCGGCTCGCCACCCTGCCACAGTGACTGGTGGACGTGCATGCCGGAGCCGTTGTCACCGAAGATCGGCTTCGGCATGAAGGTGGCGGTCCTGCCGTTCCGCCAGGCGACGTTCTTCACGATGTACTTGAAGAGCATCAGGTCGTCGGCGGCGGCCAGCAGGGTGTTGAACTTGTAGTTGATCTCGGCCTGGCCGGCGGTACCGACCTCGTGGTGCTGGCGCTCGACCTCCAGGCCGGACTTCTCCAGCTCCAGTGAGATCTCCGCCCGCAGGTCGGCGAAGTGGTCGACCGGCGGGGCGGGGAAGTAGCCGCCCTTGTAGCGGACCTTGTAGCCGCGGTTGCCGCCGTCCTCGATGGCGCCGGTGTTCCAGGCGCCCGCCACGGAGTCGATGTGGTAGTACCCGGCGTTCGCCTTGGTCTCGAAGCGCACGTCGTCGAAGACGTAGAACTCGGCCTCCGGGCCGAAGAAGGCGGTGTCGGCGATGCCGGAGGAGGCGAGGTATGCCTCGGCCTTCTTCGCCACGTTCCGCGGATCGCGGCTGTACTGCTCGCCGGTGATCGGGTCGTGGATGAAGAAGTTGATGTTGAGCGTCTTGTCGCGGCGGAAGGGGTCCATCCGGGCCGTGGTCAGGTCCGGGACGAGGGCCATGTCGGACTCGTGGATGGCCTGGAAGCCGCGGATCGAGGAGCCGTCGAACATCAGGCTCTCGGCCGGGTCGAACGTCTTGGCCGGTACCGTGAAGTGCTGCATGATGCCCGGCAGGTCGCAGAACCGCACGTCGACGAACTTCACGTCCTCGTCCGCGATGAACTTCTGTGCTTCGTCGGCGTTCTGGAACATTCGACTCCTCCTAGTCCCGCCGCGGGGGGACGGGCTTTGCTGCCGTGAGAGCGCGGGCCGGTGCGGGGGCACGCTGCTCCCCGACCTTAGGGAGACGCCATTTCTCGGGCATGACCCAATTGTTTCGCCGATGTTAACCAGTCGACGGACGGGAAACCGTGCCAACCGGGCGGTCGGGGCCGATTTCGCCCGCGATATCGTGGAGCGGTGGACAACAGGGAAGCAATCGGGTCGTGGCTCTCCGGACCGCGCAGCACGGCCGAGAGTGCGGGCACCGACTTCGGCTACCGCGGCGAACGGCTCGGCCTGCCCGAGGAGGGGCCGCGGTCGGTCGCCTCGTTCGGGCGACGGCTGGGCGCCATCTTCATCGACTGGGCACTGGCCGTACTCATCGGCTTCGGCCTGCTGTCGGGCGGGGACATGCAGGCGGCGAACAACTGGGCTCTCGGCGTCTTCCTGCTCATGAGCATGCTCACGGTGGGAACCGTCGGCTTCACCCCGGGCAAACGGATGCTGGGTCTGCGCGTCGTCGCCGTGGACGGTCTCGGGAGGCTTGCGCCGTGGCGGGTGCTGGTCCGCACCCTGCTGCTGGGAGTCGCCGTTCCCGCGCTGATCTGGGACCGCGACGGACGCGGCCTGCACGATCAGCTCTCCGGCGCCGTCCAGGTCCGTGTCTGACGGCGGTCCCGGCGCATACGCAGGACGAGCGAAGCGGAAGGGGCGGGCCGCCG
>KI547046.1:58152-64124 GCA_000497405.1 Streptomycetaceae bacterium MP113-05
CCGCCCCTTCCGTGGGTCCTGATCCCTTGGGCGTCAGCGCCTGCCGCCGTTGGGGCCCTTCGGCATACGGGCGTTCTTGGGCATCGGCCCCTTCGGCATGGGCATGTTGCTCATCAGGTCGCCCAGTGCGCGCAGCCGGTCGTTGGTCGCGGTGATCTGCGAGCCCTGCATCACGCGGGGCAGCTTCAGCATGGTGGTACGCAGCTTCTTCAGCGGCACCTGGCCCTCGTCGTCGCCGACGATCAGGTCGTGCACCGGTACGTCCGAGACGACGCGGTTCATCTTGCGCTTCTCCGAGGCGAGAAGTGAACGCAGCCGGTTCGCGTTCCCCTCACCGACGAGCACGATGCCCGGCTTGCCGACCGCGCGGTGCACCACGTCCTGGTTCCGGTTCATCGCCACCGCCGGAGTGACGTTCCAGCCCCGCCCGATGTTGTCCAGCACGGCCGCCGCGGCCCCCGGCTGTCCTTCCATCTGCCCGAACGCCGCGCGCTCCGCCCGTCGCCCGAAGACGATCGCGGCGGCCAGGAAGGCGAGCAGGAAACCGAGAATGCCCAGGTAGACCGGATGCCCGAGGAGGAAGCCGATCGCGAGCAGGACACCGAAGGTGCCGAGCCCGATACCGGCCAGAATCCAGCCGATCCTTCGGTCCACACGCCGGGTCATCGTGTACGTGAGGCCGATCTGTTTGAATCGGCCCGGGGTCTCGGAAGTGTCCTGCCTCGCCATGGGAGGCAGTTTACGTGGCGTGCAGGAGGGTCCCCGCCCCGGCCGGGGGTACCGGCTGCGAGCCGGTGACGGCAGCGGTCCGCGGTGCGGGTTTGAGGGGGCTGGACATCGCGGTCAGCAGCCGTTCCGTCTCCGCCCTGTCACGTGCCCGGACGCGGTCCTCCAGGACGGCCTGCCAGGCGTTACGGCGCGCGGTGCGTCCGCTGCCCTCCAGCAGCAGACCCTCCAACGTGCGCAGGGTGGTACGCATGGTGATTCCTCCGGAGATCGAGAGAACGGAACAGGCCCGCGCCGGGGCCGGGAGCGCCGGGCGCGGGGTGTGAGTACATCGTCACTCACGGGTGTTACCAGCGCATGTCGATCAGGTCAAAGGGGCCCGACGGCGAGCGGGCGAAGTGCGGTGGAGCTCACACCGTCGCCGTCCCGTCGGGCCCTCTGCGGGTGGGTGCGGCGGCCGTCAGGCGACCCTCGCCGCACGGGCCTCCATGGCCTGCTTGTAGAGCCGGCCGGCGCGGTAGGAGGAACGGACCAGCGGTCCGGACATGACACCCGTGAAGCCGATCTCCTCGGCCTCCTGCTGGAGCTCGACGAACTCCTCCGGCTTGACCCAGCGCTCCACGGGGTGGTGCCGGGGCGTGGGACGCAGGTACTGGGTGATGGTGATCAGCTCGCAGCCGGCGCCGTGCAGGTCGCGCAGCGCCTGGCTGACCTCCTCGCGGGTCTCGCCCATGCCCAGGATCAGGTTCGACTTGGTGACCAGACCGTCCTCGCGGGCCCGGGAGAGAACCTCGAGTGAGCGCTCGTAGCGGAAGGCGGGCCGGATGCGCTTGAAGATGCGCGGCACCGTCTCCACGTTGTGCCCGAGGACCTCGGGACGCGAGGAGAAGACCTCGGCGAGCTGCTCGGGTACCGCGTTGAAGTCCGGGATCAGCAGCTCGACGCCGGTGTCCGGCATCGCCGCATGGATCTGACGGACGGTCTCCGCGTACAGCCAGGCGCCGCCGTCCTCGAGGTCGTCGCGGGCCACGCCGGTGATGGTGGCGTACCGGAGCTCCATCTGCTGCACGGACTCGGTGACGCGCCGCGGCTCGTCCAGGTCCAGCTCGGCGGGCTTGCCGGTGTCGATCTGGCAGAAGTCGCAGCGTCGGGTGCACTGCTCGCCGCCGATGAGGAAGGTGGCCTCGCGGTCCTCCCAGCATTCGAAGATGTTGGGGCAGCCGGCTTCCTGGCAGACGGTGTGCAGACCCTCGTCCTTCACGAGCTTCTGCAGGGCGTTGTACTCGGGGCCCATCTTCGCCCGGGTCTTGATCCACTCGGGCTTGCGCTCGATGGGGGTCTGGCTGTTGCGGACCTCCAAGCGGAGCATCTTGCGACCGTCGGGTGCGACAGCGGACACGTCCGGCTCCCTACGTACTTTCGATTCCTCGGCGCGTACCAGGGTACGCCTGCCGTTGTGCGGGTCAGACGGCGCGGGGGAGGGGAACTGCCTCCTCCAGCACCGCACAGAGGTGTTTCTCCACTACGGGAAGCACCTCGGCGACGGGAACATTCCTGCCCAGCTCGCCGGAGAGCGACGCGACACCCGCGTCGCGGATGCCGCACGGCACGATCCGGTCGAACTCGGTGTTGTCGGGATCACAGTTCAGCGCGAAACCGTGCATGGTCACGCCCTTGGCGACCCGGATGCCGATCGCGGCCAGCTTCCGGTCCTCCCGGCGCTGCCCCGCGTTGGACGGCGCGTACTCGGGACCGCTCAGCCGCGGGTCGAACTCCTCGTCGTGCAGCCGTGGGTC
Source organism: Streptomycetaceae bacterium MP113-05 (assembly GCA_000497405.1). Lineage (GTDB taxonomy): Bacteria > Actinomycetota > Actinomycetes > Streptomycetales > Streptomycetaceae > Streptomyces. Next base: position 60,675 of record KI547046.1, read on the forward strand.
GAAGTCCAGCGACAGGCCGCCGAGCGCCTCGCGCGCTCCGGGGCCGTTGGTCGCGCTCCGCCTCTCCAGGGGGTCGCCCAGCGCCCACACGCCACTCCGGCCCTCGATCCGGGTGGTCTCCACGCCGAACGCGGAACAAGTCCGGATCAGTGCCTCCTCCAGCCGCCGAACGTGTGCCACGACGTCCACCGGCCGCGGCAGCTTCAGGATCGGGTAGCCCACCAGCTGACCGGGGCCGTGCCAGGTGATCTTCCCGCCGCGGTCCACGTCCACCACCGGGGTCCCGTCCAGCGGACGCTCGCTGTCGTCGGTGCGGCGGCCCGCGGTGTAGACCGCCTGGTGCTCGAGGAGCAGACAGGTGTCGGGGACCTCGTCCGCGAAACGTGCCGCGTGCACCCGCCGCTGCTCCTGCCACGCCTCGGTGTACTCGACGGCGTCGGTGCCGAAGCCCAGGTGGACAAAGCGCAGCTCGCTCACGGCGGTCTCCTCTGCGTGGGTCAGGGGCGCGTTGTTCCGCGCCGGTGTGCTCGATGCACTCCGGCCACTCTACGGCGGGTGCGGCACGGACCCGGAGGCGACCGCCCTCTCACACGTACGGATGAATACGCGGCGGTCAGGGCCGGTGCGGGCGCTGTGACCGTTACATTCGCGCCGTTCCAGCAGGGCGCCCCGGCGTCTGCGTGCAAGCCGTGAGTCAGGAGACCGTACAGCCGATGACGACGGAACGACCTGGGGGCCCCACCCAGCAGCGCACGCCCAACCACCGCCTCGCAGCGCTGATCGCGGAAGCAGGATTCTCGCACGCGGGGCTGGCCCGGAGGGTGGACCAGCTCGGCCTCGAACACGGCCTCGACCTGCGTTACGACAAGACGTCCGTGACGCGCTGGCTGCGCGGGCAGCAGCCCCGCGGTACCACCCCTGCGCTGATCGCGGAGGTCTTCACCCGCAGGCTGGGGCGTCGCCTGTCGGCACAGGACCTCGGTCTGGACGCGTGCGCGCCGGTGTACGCGGGGCTGGAGTTCGCCTCGACGCCCGGCGAGGCGGTGGACATCGTCAGCGGGCTGTGGCGCAAGGACACCGGTTCGCAGGGGGATCTGCGGAGGATCGCCTTCACCCCGGCCGGGCTGGTGGTGCCGAGCCGGGACTGGTTGATCGGGCGGGCCGACGAGCGGGTGGCCCGCGGTGACGACACCGGTCCGCCGGGGTCTTCGGGGGCCGCCGCCAGGGTTCCCCTGCAGGTGCGTGGAGCCGGTGTGCCCATGCGTGCGGGAGCGGCACCGGGTGCGGGTGGCGCCGGCGGGGCCGGTGTCGCCCGGGTTCCGCCCCCGGGAGGTCCGCGGTCCGCCCTGGGGGGCACGGTGCCCGGGGCATCCGCAGTGAGCCGTGCTCCGGCTCCCGCCGACCCGGCCCAACTCACCGAACGCGGTCCGGGCCGTCGGGTGACGGGAGGTGACGTGGCCGCGCTGCACTCGGTCTGCGACCTCTTCCGCACCCTCGACCACGCCTACGGTGGCGGCCACGCCCGGCAGGGCCTGGTGCGGTACCTGGAACACGAGGCGGAGCCGCTGCTGCGCGGTGTCTACGGTGAGCAGACCGGCCGCCGGCTCTTCAGCGCGGTCGCCGGCCTGACCCGACTCGCGGGCTGGACCTCCTACGACGTCGCGGCGCACGGGCTGGCCCAGCGCTACTTCGTACAGGCCCTGCGGCTGTCCCAGGTGGCGGGCGACCGTGCGTACGGGAGCTACGTGCTGGCGACGATGAGCCGCCAGGCCGTCTACCTCGGACACGGACGCGAGGCGGTGCAACTGGCGCGGGTGGCCCAGCAGGGCGTGGGTGCCGCGGCGACGCCCGCCGTCCAGGCGTTGCTGCATGCGGCCGAGGCACGCGGTCACGGGGTGCTGGGCGAGGTGCGGGCCTGCACGACCTCGTTGGCGAGGGCCGAACGGGCACTCGACGCCACCCGGCCCGGGGACGAGGTGCCCTCCTGGGCGCGGTTCTTCGGCGAAGCGCAGCTTGCGGACGATTTCGGACACTGCCATCGGGACCTCCGGCAGTACCGGGCGGCGGCACAGCACGCGGAGCGTGCGCTGCGGCTGCGCGGCGCCGGGTACGCGCGCAGCCGGCTGTTCTGCCGGGTGGTGCTGGCGACGGCGAGGCTGGGCCTGGGGGAGGTGGAGCATGCCTGCGCGCTGGGCGCGGAAGCCGCGCAGCAGGCGTCGGAGATGCGTTCGGCGCGCGCCTTCGAGTACGTACGGGAGTTCGAACGACGGCTCGAGCCGTACCGGGACGCAGGGCCGGTCCGGGTGTACCGGGATCGCGTCGCCGCACTGGGCTGAGCGGCCCGGAGCCCTCTCCTCCGGGGCATGCCGACGGGTGCCGGACGGGCTGCGCGACAGGCCGCCCGGCACCCGGGTGAGCGGACCTACCTCGGCGGCGCGGTGGGCAGCAGGTTCCGCACGGCGCGGCACGTCGTGGGGGACGGTCGGTGCTGGCCGATCCGTTCGGCAACGCGGCGTATCCGGCGGTTCGTCGCCCGGTCCGGGGTGTGGACGCCTGCGTCGAGCAGTGCTATCGCCAGGCGCATCGCCTTCAGCTGCCGGTTGTGCGATTCGTACCACTCGCGGGGCTGCCCGGCGGGCAGCGGCACCTTGTGCGGCGGGCGGGGTGCCCGGGGGGCGGGAGGGGAAGACTTCGTCAGTGGGCGGACAGCGGCCATCAGCGACCTCCGGGGGCGTTGGTGTGCCATCGTGTTTCTGTTCCCAGAATACCGGCCGCCACTGACAGAAACCGCTGGTCGAAGCTCATCTGAGGTGCCGGCGGTAGCCCCTTCCGCTGCGTCCCCGCCGCCTTCCCGGACCCGGTGGCGCCTCTCATGCCGCCGTCGGCACCGCCCCCTCCGTCGCAGGCGTCCGTCGCAGGCCGAGATCCCGCAGCACCTCCGTGGCCGCTCGCCGGCCCGAGGCGAGTGCGCCCTGCGGACCGGATACCTCCCGATGGTCGCCGCACACGTACAGCCCGCACAGCACCCGGACCGCCCTGCGGACGTCGTGCGGCGCGGGCATCGCCGGCACCGCGCGCGGGTCGTGGTGGATCCCCACCGGCTCCCAGCCGTCGGCGACCACCCCGTGCAGCGCCCCCGCATGTGCTCGGGTGGTCTTCTCCAGCGCTGCCAGGGGCTCTCCGGCCACTTCGCCGAGCACCACGGACGTCACCAACGACCGTCCACCGTCCGGTGTTCGGGACGGGTCGACGGCTGAGGCGACCCAGGTGTGGGACACCGGGCCGCGGCGGTCCGCGTCCACCAGGAGTGTGTCGCCGCCCGGCAGCGGGCCGTCCGCGAGGTGGTGCAGCACGGTCACCGGGTGGTGCGGCGGCACCCGGAGGCCCGGGAGCAGCCCGGCGGTCTTGTGGGCACCGGCCGCGATGACGACGGCGCGGCAGCCGATGCTG
>KI547046.1:64158-75778 GCA_000497405.1 Streptomycetaceae bacterium MP113-05
CGCCCGCGCCGAGCGCAGCGCACTGCGGGCTGCGGCCCGGCCGGCCGACGGCCGGAGATCGCCGATGCGCAGTGAACGCTCCCCGGTGCGCAGTACCGCGCCCGGTGCGAGGGGACGCAGCACGAGTGCCGACCCCAGCCCCAGGGCGGGCAGTTCGGCCTCCGGCCAACCGGGACAGAGAAGGCCCGGTGCCCGGTCCAGCAGATGGCCGTCGATCTCGTCGGTGCGCATCCGGCCGCCGATGCGGTCCTCGGCCTCCAGGACGGCGACCTGCAGGCCGGAGCGGGTCAGGTGCACGGCGGCGGCCAGACCGGCCGGGCCTGCCCCCACGACGACGACGTCGGTGTCCTCCGCATGTGCGCGGCGTGCGAGTGCGCGGTTGATCGGCACGTTGCCCTCCCCAGGGTCGTCGAGCGACAGCAAGGGCCTACTCCCGGCGGAGCGTGGAACGTTCCGTACGGCTCATGCCCCGGGGCAACGCCGGGAATGCCCGAGGGCGTCGACTCTATGCACACGTGGGCTCGCCGTCAGTAGTGCGCGGGACGGTATGGGCGCACGACGGCGCACGACGGGCGCCACGACCGTCGTGTCGGGTCGCACGCGGTGGCACGGCCCGCCGGGTGCCTGCGCCGGGCGGCCCTGCCGTGTGTCGGTGCCGGGTGCGCGAAATCCGGTGCTCAGGGCCGGGGTTCGGGGCGGTCCAGCGCTGCCCGGATCGCGTCCTCCACGTCGGGGAAGGCGAAGCGGAACCCGGACTCCAGCAGCCGCGTCGGCCGTACGCGCTGGGAGCCCACCACGTCTTCGGCGAACTCTCCGAGAACCACCCGCAGTACGGGCGTGGGCACGGGGAAGAGCGCCGGCCGGTGCAGCACTCGCGCCATCGCGGCCGTCACCTCGCGGTTGGTCACCGGCTCGGGGGCGGTGAGGTTCACCGGGCCGCGCAGCGCGGGAGTGTCCAGCACGTGGCGCAGCGCCGCGATGTGGTCCTGCAGAGCGATGTGGCTCCAGTACTGGCGACCGCTGCCGAGCCGGCCGCCGATGCCCGCCCGGAAGACGGGGAACAGACGGCCCCAGGCGCCGCCCTGACGGGACACCACCAATCCGGTGCGGGCGAACACCGTGCGGACGCCTGCCCTTTCGGCGGGTGCGGCGGCGGCCTCCCACTCGGTGCACAGTTGGGCCATGAACCCCCGGCCGGGCGGCTCCGACTCGTCGACGGGCCGGTCTCCGGTGTCGCCGTACCAGCCGATGGCGGTTCCGACGAGCAGTGTGCCCGGCGGTTCCGGCATGCCGGCGACTGCTTCCGCGATCGTGGCGGTGCCCAGCACCCTGCTGTCGCGCAGTTCGCGCTTGTACGCCCGGGTCCAACGACGGTCGCCGACACCGGCGCCCGCGAGGTGGACCACGGCTGCGCAGCCCGCCAGGCCCCGGGTGTCCACCGTCCCGCCCTTCGGGTCCCACACCACCTCGTCGGCCGCCCGCGGCTCGTGCCGCACCAGGCGGACCACCTGATGGCCGTCCCGCCGGAGCGAGGACACCAGTGCGGAGCCGATGAGTCCGTTCGAACCGGTCACTGCGATGCGCATGGGCGAATCCTGTGGACGAGGGTGGCTGACAGGGGCGAGAGTGGCGCTATGCCGTCCCAGTTCACCATCCGCAGCGCCACGGCGGCGGACGAGGGCCCGCTCGGCGAGCTCGACCGCCGCACCTGGTCGCCGCTGCATGCCGTCACGCCGGCGCCGGACCCGCCCCACGACCCGTTCTTCTCGTCCACCGGACCTGAGGACCATCTGGTCGCGGTGCTGCCGGAGCACGGCATCGTGGGCTACATCCGGCTCGGACGGCCCACCCCGCTGGCCTCCAACGCGCACGTGCTGCAGATCCGCGGCCTGGCCGTCGACGAGCGGGCACGCGGGAAGGGTGTCGGGCGCGCGTTGCTCGACGGCGCGGGCGACCTGGCCCGCGAGCGGGGCGCGCGCCGCATCTCGCTGCGTGCTGGGCCCCAACGTGCCGGCCCGTGCGCTGTACGAGTCGGCCGGATTCGTGGTCGAGGGTGTGCAGCCGGAGGAGTTCCTGGTGGAGGGCGCTTACGTCGACGACGTCCTGATGGGCCGCTCGCTGCTCACCTGAACCGAGCCGTGGCCGGGGTACGCCCTCAGCCGCGGAAGCGGTCCCAGAGGCGGGGGAGGCGTTCGGCCAGCGCGGTGTCGTCCTCCAGGTCCAGCGGTGCGCCCGCCGGGTCGGAGGACCGCTCCGGCAGTCCGAGCTCCGGCAGCTCGCCCCCGGTGAGCTGCTCGTACGCCTCGTCCGCCGCGAAGCCCAGGTCCTCGGCCTCGCCGTCCAGCTCCTCGTCGAAGTCCTCCAGCAGCTCGGCCAGTGCGTCCGCGTCGTGTGCGGCGCCCTCGAAGACGTGCCGGCCCTGGCCGATCAGCCAGCACCGGAAGGCGTCGAAGGCGTCGTCGCTGACGCCGTCCAGCAGGATCCAGGCCGCCGCCCACAGGTCCCACTGGAAGGCGCGGCGGTAGCGGACCTCGAAGTGCCGGGCGAAATACGTCACGGCCTCCGGGTCGAGCCGGGTGAGCCGCTCGACCAGCACGTCGGCCTGCTCGTCGGGATCGCCCGCGGCGGCCTCACGCGCGGCGTCGACGTGCTCCCAGAACTCCGTCTCGTCCATCACGGCACCAGCATCCAGCCTGCCCGGCCGCGGCGCACGCGGAATGCCGGCCCGTCGCTGGAATGGCGGTGCGACACGGGCCGGCCCAGCACGATCAGCGCAGTGTCCGGAGCCTTCTCACACCTGTGCCCCCGGTACCTGATGTAGCCGGGGCACAGGGGCACAGGGGCACAGGGGCACAGGGGAAGGAACCAAGCCGTTCCCGGCCGTCCGGTCGGCGTGCGCAAGGGCAACGGGAGGATCAGCATCGTCGTCCCGCCGCTGCCGGTCTTCCTCGTCGGCGCGCACTCTCCCTCGCGTGAAGGGGGAGTGCGCGCCGTACGCGGGGGCCGACCGGTCAGGCCAGGCCGTACTTCTCCGCCGCCTGCCGCACGGTCTCCTGCTTGACCTCGCCGCGGCGGGCCAGTCGGGACAGCGTCGCGACGACCACCGACTCGGGGTCCACGCCGAAGTGGCGGCGGGTGGCCTCACGGGTGTCGGAGAGCCCGAAGCCGTCAGTCCCCAGCGAGCACCAGTCCTGCTCGACCCACTGGCTGATCTGGTCCGGGACGGCCCGCATCCAGTCGCTGACCGCCAGCACCGGGCCCGGGGCGCCCTCGAGCGCACGCGTCACGTACGGCACCCGGTCCTCGCCGCGCAGCGCCGCCGCGTCGCACGCCAGCGCGTCGCGCCGCAGCTCGCCCCAGGACGGTGCGGACCACACGTCGGCGGTGACGCCCCACTCCTCGGCGAGCATCTGCTGTGCCCGCAGAATCCAGTGCACCGCGGTGCCGGAGGCGAGCAGCTGGACGCGTGGCGCGTCGTCTGCCGGCGCGGTGCCCTCCTTGAACCGGTACAGGCCCTTGACGATGCCCTCCTCGACGCCCTCCGGCATCGCGGGCTGCACCTTCGGCTCGTTGTAGACGGTGAGGTAGTAGAAGACGTTCTCGGCCTCCGGGCCGAACATCCGCCGCAGACCGTCCTTGACGATGACGCCGACCTCGTACGCGAACGCCGGGTCGTAGGTGAGCGCCGCCGGGTTGGTGGAGGCGATCAGCGGCGACTGGCCGTCCGCGTGCTGCAGGCCCTCGCCGGTCATCGTCGTACGGCCGGCGGTGGCGCCGACCAGGAAACCGCGGCCGAGCTGGTCGGCCAGTGCCCACATCTGGTCGGCGGTGCGCTGCCAGCCGAACATGGAGTAGAAGATGTAGAACGGGATCATCGGCTCGCCGTGCGTGGCGTACGCGGTGGCGGCGGCGGTGAAGTCCGCCATCGAACCGGCCTCGGTGATGCCCTCGTTCAGGATCTGACCGTTCGCCGCCTCCTTGTAGTAGAGGAGCTGGTCGCGGTCGACCGGGTCGTAGTTCTGCCCCAGCGGCGAGTAGATGCCCGCGGACGGGAACAGCGACTCCATTCCGAAGGTGCGCGCCTCGTCCGGAACGATCGGCACCCAGCGCTTGCCGGTCTCCTTCTCCCGCATCAGGTCCTTCACCAGGCGGACGAACGCCATGGTGGTGGCGATCTCCTGGGACCCGGAACCCTTGGCCAGAGCGTCGAACGGCTTGGCGGCCGGCTCGGGCAGCGCCACCGGGTGCACCTTGCGGGCCGGGGCGGGACCGCCCAGCTCGGCCCGGCGCTCCTGGAGGTACGTCACCTCGGGGGAATCGGCGCCCGGGTGCACGTACGGCACCAGCTCGTCGTCCAGCTGGCTGTCCGGGATGGGAAGCTCCAGCAGGTCCCGCATGGCGCGGAACTCCTTGCCGGTGAGCTTCTTCATCTGGTGGTTGGCGTTCCGCGACTCGAAGCCGGGGCCCAGCGTCCAGCCCTTGACGGTCTGCGCCAGGACGACGGTCGGCGCGCCTTCGTGCGCCAGCGCCGCACGGTAGGCCGCGTACACCTTGCGCGGCTCGTGGCCGGCGCGGGAGGTGCGGAAGCACTCCGTGATCTTGTCGTCGGTGAGCAGCTTCCCCATCTCGGCGAGGGCCGGCTCGGCGCCGAAAAAGTGTTCGCGGATGTAAGCGACGTCCCGGGTGGCGTACGTCTGGAACTGCGCGTCGGGCACCTGGCGGAGGCGGCGGACCAGGGCACCCGTGGTGTCGAGCTGGAACAGCTCGTCCCAGGCTGTGCCCCACAGGGACTTCACGACGTTCCAGCCGGCGGCGCGGAACTGCGCCTCCAGCTCCTGCACGATCTTGAAGTTGGCGCGGACCGGGCCGTCCAGGCGCTGCAGGTTGCAGTTGATGACGAAGGTGAGGTTGTCCAACTGCTCGCGGCCCGCGAGGGCGAGCGCGGCGGTCGACTCCGGCTCGTCCATCTCGCCGTCGCCGAGGAACGCCCAGACGTGTGAGCCCGCGGTGTCCTTGACGCCGCGGTTCGCCAGGTAGCGGTTGAAGCGGGCCTGGTAGATCGCGGCGATCGGACCGAGGCCCATGGAGACCGTGGGGAACTCCCACAGCTCCGGGCTGCGGCGCGGGTGCGGGTAGGACGGCAGGCCGCCCCCGCCGGCCTCCTGGCGGAAGCGGTCCAGGTGCTGTTCGTTGAGCCGGCCGTCGAGGAAGGCACGGGCGTAGATGCCGGGTGAGGCGTGGCCCTGGATGAAGAGCTGGTCGCCGGAGCCGCCGGTCTCCCGGTCCTCCTTGCCGCGGAAGAAGTGCTGGAAACCGGTCTCGTAGAGCCAGGCGGCGGAGGCGAAGGTCGCGATGTGGCCGCCCAGGCCCTGGCGGCTGCCGCGGGTGACCATGGCGGCGGCGTTCCAGCGGTTCCAGGCGGTGATCCGTGCCTCCAGCGCACGGTCGCCGGGGATCTCGGGTTCTGCGGCGGTGGGGATGGTGTTGACGTAGTCCGTCTCCAGCAGCTTCGGCAGAGCCAGGCCGCTGCGCTCGGCGTGCTCGAGGGTGCGGCGCATCAGGTACGACGCCCGGTGCGCGCCCGCGTGCTCGGTGACCGCGTCCAGCGACTCACGCCACTCGGCGGTCTCCTGCGGGTCGCGGTCGAGGAGCTGATCGAGCTCGCTCGGCTGATGGGATACGGCGTCGGGCATGGGTGGCCACCTCACCTCTCGCGGACGGACGGTTGCATGTGCTGTGGGAAGGCTTCGTCCCTGAAGGGGCAGGCAGGACAGGGGATCGCCCCAGCGGACCGACTCTACGTCCCGATCGATGATCGATCAAAGCATCGGCAAGGAATTGGCACGCCGTGCCCCTGAAGTCGGCACGCGGTGTCGCCTTGTTTTCGGGTGTTACCCGGCGGTTCTACCCACGAGTTCGCAGGCTGCCGCCGCTCGCCCGATCTCGGAGCGAGGCGGCCCGGCAGGTGTCTTTCACCGGCCGTTGAGGCCCTGCCGGAGTGCGTGCACAGGGTGGCCTCGTGCGCGGGGACGCGTTACGCGCGCGGTGCGCAGCCCAGCACGTGGGACTTGACCAGCTCGCCGATACGCGGGTCGCGTCGGCGGAAGGCCTCCAGCACGGCCTCGTGCTCCTCCGCGTAGCTCTGCTGCACCGTACCGAGCCAGCGGATCGACAGGGCGGTCCACACCTCGATGCCCAGCCCCTCCCAGGTGTGCAGCAGGACGCTGTTCCCGGACGCCCGCACCAGCTCCCGGTGGAAGCCGACGGTGTGCCGTGCCTGGGCCTCCCCGTCATCCGCCCGGTCCGCCCCGTAGAGCGCGGTGACGTGCGGCTCCAGTCGCGAGACGTCCTCGGCCAGGTGCGGCGCGGCCAGCTCCGCGGCCATCTGTTCCAACCCGGCCCGCACCGGGTAGATCTCCTCCAGGTCGGGCGCGGACAGCTCTCGCACCCGTACGCCCTTGTTCGGCGCGGACTCGATCAGGCGCAGCGCCTCCAGCTCGCGCAGCGCCTCCCGTACGGGGGTCTGGCTGACCTCCAGCTCCATCGCGATGCGCCGCTCGACGATCCGCTCCCCGGGCTTCCACCGTCCGCTGACGATCCCCTCCACGATGTGCTCGCGGATCTGCTCGCGCAGCGAATGGACGACGGGCGGGGCCATGGGCGTGCTCCTCCAGGGGTGTCGGTACCTCACGACGATACGGCGAACGCCCCCGCCCGGATCGCTCCGGGCGGGGGCGTGTGCGCACGGGACCGGAGCTACAGGCCCAGCTCGCCCTCGAACTCGCCGGCCTCCAGGCGGGCCTTGACGTCCGAGAGGTACCGAGCGGCGTCCGCGCCGTCGACCAGCTGATGGTCGTAGGACAGGGTCAGGTAGACCATGTCGCGGACGGCGATGGTCTCGCCCAGGTCCGGGTGGCTGACGACCATCGGACGGCGTACGGTGGCGCCGATGCCCAGCATCGCGACCTGCGGGTAGTTCACGATCACCGTGTCGAACAGAGCACCGCGCGAACCGGTGTTGCTGATGGTGAACGTGCCGCCGGACATGTCGTCCGGGCCCAGGCCGCCCTGGCGGACCTTGCCCGCGAGTTCGGCCGTCTTCCGGGCGATACCCGCCAGGTTGAGGTTGCCGGCCTCCTTGATGACCGGGACCATCAGGCCCTTCTCCGAGTCCACCGCGACGCCGATGTTCTCGACGTCGTGGTAGGTGATCGTGCCGTCGTCGTTGATCTTGGCGTTGACCGACGGATGCGCCTTCAGCGCCTCGGCGGCAGCCTGCACGAAGAACGGCATCGGGGAGAGCTTGACTCCCTCACGGGCCTGGAAGGACTCCTTGGCCCGCGCCCGCAGCTTCATGATGCGGGTGACGTCGACCTCGACCACGGTGGAGAGCTGCGCCTGGCTGTGCAGCGCCTTCATCATGTTCTCCGCGATCACCTTGCGGATCCGCGGCATCTTGACGGTCTGACCACGCAGCGGCGACGCCTCGAGCTTCGGCGACACCGGAGCGGCGGCGGTCGGGGCCGGGGCCTGCTGCTTCGCGGCCTCGGCTGCGGCGACCACATCCTGCTTGCGGATGCGTCCCCCCACGCCCGAGCCCTTGACCTGCGACAGATTCACGCCGTGCTCGGCGGCCAGCTTGCGGACCAGCGGAGTGACGTAGGCGCCGTCGGCCTCGCCGGCAGGCTGAGCCGCAACGCCTGGCTGGACCGGAGCCGGAGCCGGAGCCTGCTGCGCGGGAGCGGGCTGCTGGGGAGCGGGCTGCTGGACGGGCTCGGGCTGCGGTGCCGGCGCCTCCTGCTTCGGCGCCTCCTGCTTCAGGGCCTCCTGCTTCGGGGCAGGCTGGGCCGGGGCCTGGGCGGCCGCCGGAGCGGCGTCACCGGAACCGATGACGGCCAGCTTGCCGCCGACCTCCGCGGTCTCGTCCTCGCCGACCACGATCTCCAGGAGGGTGCCGGCGGTCGGTGCGGGGATCTCGGTGTCGACCTTGTCGGTGGAGACCTCCAGCAGCGGTTCGTCGGCCGCGACGGAGTCGCCGACCTCCTTCAGCCACCGGGTGACGGTGCCCTCGGTGACGGACTCGCCCAGCGCCGGGAGTACCACGTCGGTGCCCTCGGCCGAGCCGCCGCCGGACGGAGCCGCCGCCTGGGCGGGCTCCGTCTGTGCCGACGCGGCCGGAGCCTGCTCCTGCTGCGGTTCGGGCTGCGCCTGTTCGGCGGGGGCCTGCTCCTGCGCGGGCTCGGCCGCCGGAGCCGGGGCACCGCCGCCGCTGCCGTCGTCGATCAGTGCCAGTTCGGCACCGACCTCTACCGTCTCGTCCTCGGCCACCTTGATGGAGGAGAGGGTGCCGGAGGCGGGAGCCGGGATTTCGGTGTCGACCTTGTCGGTCGACACCTCCAGCAGCGGCTCGTCTGCCTCTACCTGCTCACCCTCGGCTTTCAGCCACCGGGTGACGGTGCCCTCGGTGACGCTCTCGCCGAGCGCCGGAAGGGTTACGGAAACCGCCATGGTTTCTGTTGCTCCTAACGAAAAGTGCGGTTGGTCTGCGTCGCGCCCGGTGGGGATCAGTCGTGCGAGTGCAGCGGCTTCCCGGCCAGCGCCAGGTGCGCCTCGCCGAGAGCCTCGTTCTGCGTCGGGTGGGCGTGGATGAGCTGCGCGACCTCGGCCGGCAGCGCCTCCCAGTTGTAGATCAGCTGCGCCTCGCCGACCTGCTCACCGAGCCGATCGCCGACCATGTGCACGCCGACCACGGCGCCGTCCCGGACCTGGACCAGCTTGATCTCGCCGGCGGTCTTGAGGATCTTGCTCTTGCCGTTGCCGCCCAGGTTGTACTTCAGCGTCACGACCTTGTCGGCGCCGTAGACCTCCTTGGCCTTCTCCTCGGTGATACCGACGGAGGCGACCTCGGGGTGGCAGTACGTCACGCGGGGCACGCCGTCGTAGTCCACCGGAACCGGGTTCAGACCGGCGAGCCGCTCGGCGACCAGGATGCCCTCGGCGAAGCCGACATGGGCGAGCTGCAGGGTCGGGATGAGGTCGCCGACCGCGGAGATCGTGGGGACGTTGGTGCGGCAGTACTCGTCGGCCAGGACGAAGCCGCGCTCCGTCTCGACCCCGGCCTCCTCGTAACCCAGGCCCTGCGACACCGGGCCGCGGCCGATGGCCACGAGCAGCACCTCGGCCTCGTACTCCTTGCCGTTGGCCAGGGTGACCTTGACGCCGTGGTCGGTGTACTCGGCCTTCTCGAAGAAGGAGCCCAGCTGGAAGGTGATGCCGCGCTTGCGGAACGCCCGCTCCAGCAGCTTCGAGCTGTTCTCGTCCTCGGCCGGCACCAGGTGGGGCAGACCCTCGACGATGGTGACGTCGCTTCCGAAGGACTTCCACGCGGAGGCGAACTCGACGCCGATGACGCCGCCGCCCAGCACGATCGCGGACTCCGGCACCCGGTCCAGGACCAGGGCGTGGTCGGAGGAGATGATGCGGTCGCCGTCGATCTCCAGGCCGGGCAGCGTCTTCGGTACGGAGCCGGTGGCCAGCAGGATGTGCCGACCCTCGTAGCGCTGGCCGTTCACGTCGACGGAGGTGGGGGAGGACAGTCGGCCCTCACCCTCCACGTAGGTGATCTTGCGGCTGGCCACCAGGCCCTGCAGGCCCTTGTACAGGCCGGAGACCACGCCGTCCTTGTACTTGTGCACGCCGGCCATGTCGATGCCCTCGAGCGAGGACTTCACACCGAACTCGGCACCGTCGCGTGCGGCGTCGGCGATCTCGCCGGCGTGCAGCAGTGCCTTGGTGGGAATGCAGCCGTTGTGCAGACAGGTGCCGCCCAGCTTGTTCTTCTCGATCAGGGCGACGTCGAGACCCAGCTGTGCGGCGCGCAGGGCAGCGGCGTAACCACCGCTGCCGCCTCCGAGGATCACTAGGTCGAAAACGGTGCTGGCGTCCTTCGCCACGTCACGTCCTCCATGCATGGGTGCGCCGGGACCGGTCGCGACCGGCCGGGCGGCTTGTATTTCGGCCGCAATTCTCACTCGGCCCTGGACTCGGCTCGTCTCAAGCCGTGGGGGCCCCTGTCCTGCCGAAGACCTATCTTGTCACTTGTTGCCGGAAGACGGGACTCGGGGCTGCTCTACCGACGGGTACGGCCCCGCTCGCGAGCAGCGAGCGGGGCCGTACGAGGTCGGGTGCCGTCGCGGCGGCTGTGATCAGACGAGGTCGCCCGCCGCGGTCCGCTCGGCGAGCCGCAGCAGCGTCCGGACGGCCACGCCGGTACCGCCCTTGGGCGTGTAGCCGTGCGGCGAGCCGTCGTTGAACGCCGGGCCCGCGATGTCCAGGTGCGCCCACGTCGTGCCCTTGGACACGAACTCCTCCAGGAAGAGGCCGGCGAACAGGCCGCCGCCCATACGGCCGCCGACGTTGGCGAGGTCCGCGACGGGCGACTCCATGTCCTTGCGCAGGTGTTTCGGCGCCGGCATCGGCCACGCGGCCTCGCCCGCGTCGCTCGCGATGTCGTGCACGCTGCCGCGGAAGGCCTCGTCGTTGGACATGACCCCGAAGGTCCGGCTGCCCAGCGCGACCATCATTGCGCCGGTCAGGGTGGCCACGTCCACCAGGGCGTCCGGGGACTCCTCACAGGCACGGGTCAGCGCGTCGGCAAGCACCAGACGGCCCTCGGCGTCGGTGTTCAGCACCTCGACGGTCTTCCCGCTGTACATGCTGAGCACGTCGCCGGGCCGGGTCGCCGAGCCGGACGGCATGTTCTCCGCCAGCGCCAGCCACCCGGTGACGTTCACCTTGAGCTCCAACCGGGACGCGGCGACGACGGTGGCGAACACCGCGGCGGCACCGCTCATGTCGCACTTCATCGTCTCGTTGCTGCCGGCCGGCTTCAGCGAGATGCCGCCGGAGTCGTAGGTGATGCCCTTGCCCACGAGGGCGAGGGTCTTCTTCGCCTTCGCGTCGTAGGACACGCGCACCAGGCACGGCGGGACCTGCGAACCCTGGCCGACGCCGAGGATGCCGCCGTAGCCGCCCTTGGCCAGTGCCTTCTCGTCCAGCACCTCGACCTTGAGGCCGTACTCCTTGCCCGCCGCCCGCACCTGTGCGGCGAAGGTGGCCGGGTTGAGGTCATTGGACGGGGTGTTGATCAGGTCGCGGGCGCGGTGCACCTCGGTGGCGAGCACCTCGGCCCGCGCCACGGCCTCCTTGTGGGCCTTGTCACGCGGCTTGCCGCCGAGCAGTAGGACCTCGGCGAGCGGGGCGCCCTTGTCCTCGTCCTTCTTGGTCGCCTTGGCGTCGCCGCTCTTCTCCCGGCCGCGGTACGAGGTGAAGGAGTACGCGCCGAGCAGCGCGCCCTCCGCCACGGCCGCGAGGGACTCCACGTCGTCGACGGGCAGCGCGAAGCCGGCGGCCCCCTTGCCGCTCAGCGCACGCGCAGCGGCGCCCGCGGCGCGACGCAGCGCCTCCGGGTCGTACGAGGACTTCTTCTCCGGTGCCTCGCCCAGGCCTACCGCCACCACGAGCGGCGCCTTCAGTTTGCCGCTCGGCGCGGGGAGCTTGGTCACTTCGCCTTCGGCTCCGGTGGCGCCCAGCGTTTCCAGAGTGGCGGGCCGGGCACCGG
>KI547046.1:76092-76620 GCA_000497405.1 Streptomycetaceae bacterium MP113-05
TTCTCCACGGAGTCGTCACCGCAGACGACGACGGGGCCCTCGGCGCCCTTGGCGACACCGACGACGACGGCGTCCGCGCGCAGCGTCGCGCCGGACGAGGTGCTGAGAGTCAGAGCAGACACGGTGGCAGGGACCTGCTTTCGTTGAGTGAGCCGGCGGGTCGTGCACGGCTTCGGGCACATCGCGCATCGTATGCGCGCCGCTGCCCGCGTTTTCGGGCGACCCTACGCGCCCCGGGCGCGAAGCGCCGCCCCTCGCACCGTCCCGGGGCTTCCCGGCAGCCGGTCGCCGGGCCCCGGCCGGGTAACGCGCGACGGCCCGTGCAGGGGTCGAAGCCGTGCGGTGCGCCGGTCCCGGCACGGGCGGTGGACAGCAGGCGTCTCAGCCCAGGGCGAGGACGACCAGGCTCACCGTGGCCGCGCACTCCGCCACCGCGCCGAAGGTGTCGCCCGTCACGCCCCCGAACCGTCGCCGGCACCGGCGGAGCAGGGCCTCCGCCGCGCAGAGCCCCAGCAGCACCGCTGCCCC
>KI547046.1:76715-77543 GCA_000497405.1 Streptomycetaceae bacterium MP113-05
CGGCCCGCTGCCCAGCACCGCCAGCGCCGCCCCGCCGAACGCGGCCGAAGCGCCCGCCACCAGCCCCACCAGCGGGGCGCAGAGCATGCCGCGCCGCGCCGCGTCACGGTCCCAGCGGGACACCCGGACAGGCAGCACGGTCAGCGTCCCGAAAGCGAACCGCACCCCGCCGCCCGCCGTCGTCCGTCCGCCCGCCGTCGCTCTCCTCATGGCGAGCGAGGCTATCCGGACGTTCCCGAGCCACCGTCCCCGCCCGCGCCGGTACCCGGACGGACCAGCCCGCTCTCGTAAGCGGCGACCACCAGCTGCGCACGGTCCCGGGCACCGAGCTTGCCCATGGTCCGGTTGACGTGTGTCTTCACCGTCAGCGGACTCACCGTCAGCCGGCCGGCGATCTCGTCGTTGGACAGCCCGCCGGCGATCAGGGCGAGCACCTCACGCTCCCGCACGGTCAGCACGTCCAGGCCCGGGACCGGGCGGCCCTCGCCGTCCGCGCCGCCCGCCGTCCCTCCGTCGTGCGTGCGGAACCGCCGGATCAGCCCCTTCGCCGCCGCGGGGGAGAGCAGCGCGTCACCGGCAGCGGCGACACGGACGGCCGACAGCAGCTCGTGCGGTTCGGCCCCCTTGCCGAGGAATCCGCAGGCCCCTGCACGCAGCGCCCGGAACACGTACTCGTCCTGCTCGAAGGTGGTGAGTATCACCACCTTCACCCCGGCGAGCGCGGGGTCGGTGCAGATCTCACGGGTGGCGGCGATGCCGTCCGTGCCGGGCATCCGGATGTCCATCAGCACCACGTCCGCCCGCTCGCGGCGGGTGACGTCCACCGCC
>KI547046.1:81605-86818 GCA_000497405.1 Streptomycetaceae bacterium MP113-05
GTGCGGGTTCCGGATCCACGGCCCGAAGCGGCAGCAATACCCGTACGGCGAAGCCGCCGCCCTCGACCGGCCCGGTGTCGCACCGGCCGTTCAGTGCCACGGCCCGCTCCCGCATCCCGGCCAGCCCGTGCCCGCCGCCCCCGCCGGGAGCAGTCCCGTCCCGGGCCGTGTCCTTCTCCGCCTCGCCGCCCGTACCGTCGCCGCCCGCCCCGTCGTCCACCACGCCGATCCGCAGCGCGGCCGGATCCCGGGAGATGCGCACGGTCACCCGTGCGCCCGCTCCGACGTGCTTCTGCACGTTGGTCAGCGCCTCCTGCACCACCCGGTAGGCGGTCAGGTCGATCGCCGACGGCAACGGCGGTCCGTCCGGGGGCCGCTCCACCTCGACATGCAGACCCGCCTGTTCGAAGCCCTGGACCAGGTCCGGCAGCAGTTCGAGACGCGGAGCGGGCTCGGTCGGCGCCGCCGGGTCGCCGGACTGCCGCAGCAGGCCGACGGTTGCCTGCAGTTCGGCCAGCGCGTGCCTGCTCGCCTGTCGTACGTGCGCCAGCGCCTGCTTGGCCTGGTCGGGCCGCTGGTCCATGACGTGCGACGCCACTCCTGCCTGCACGTTCACCAGCGCGATGTGGTGGGCGACGACGTCGTGCAGTTCGCGGGCGATGTGCATCCGCTCCTCGGCGACGCGGCGGCGTGCCTCCTCCTCCCGGGTCCGCTCCGCGCGTTCCGCACGTTCCCGGATGGCGTCGATGACGGCCCGCCGCCCCCGCACCGCCTCGCCGACCGCCGCGGCCAGAGCCGTCCAGGCGAAGATCGCCAGGTTCTCCTGCGCATACCAGGGCCCGGAGCCGAACAGCATGCCCGAAGCGGTGAGGAGGCCGACGGTGATGGCCCCGACCCGCCAGGAGGTGGCGCGGTCGGTGCGGTTGGAGACCGTGTACAGCGCGATGACGGCGGCTGCAGCCAACGGTGCGCGACTCACGCCCGGACCGGAGTCCGGCTGGTTCAGCACCAGGCCCGCCACCGTGATCACACTGGTGACGCAGAGCACGGTGAGCGCCGCGCGGCGCCGCGCCACCAGCGACGCGCAGGACACCACGGCCAGCAGCACGGTCGTCAGGTCGAGATCCGCGTCGCGGAACGAGGGGTGACCGTCCGGGCCGTGCGGTTCGCTGGCCGCACCGGCCAGGATGCACAGCAGCGCACCGGCGGCCAGCAGCGCGTCCACCACGTACGGGTGGGCGTGCAGCCGCCGTCGGAGCCCGGCCGGCCGACCGCCGTCGGGCGTGTCGGGGGGATCGCTGGTCACAGCAGGCACGTTACGGTCTTCCGTCCGAGGAGCCACACCACGCTCGGCGCGGCCCGGCGGCCGGGTGGGGCCGCCGCGCCGTCACCGTTCGCGGCGTGCCTACTCGGCGGTCTCCGGGTTCGCCGCACCCGGGATGAGGCCGTCCTCGCGCAGCATGCCGCGAACCTCCTCCAGAGTGGCCTCGGGTGCCGGCAGGATCAGTTCCGACGGCTCCAGCGAGTCGTCCGGCAGCGGAGCACCCATCGAACGCACCGCGTCGAGCAGCGCGGTCAGCGTGCGACGGAATCCCGCGTCGTCGCCCGAGTCCATCTCGGCGCCCAGCTCGTCGTCGAGCCGGTTCAGCTCGGCCAAGTGGCTGTCCTCCAGCCTGACCTGGCCTTCTCCCATGATCCTGACGATCACGACGCTCTCCTCCTCACGAGGCACAAACGAGGCGCACGACCGGCCGCCGCCGGGCCCCGTCCCTCAGTGGGCGGACCGGACCGGCCCGGCGGTCACTGCTTGTCGAGCCGGGGGGTGTCCTGGCCCTGCTGTGCCCCGGTCTGCTGCGCGTCGGGCCGGCCCTCGCCCTGCTGCGCGCCGCCCTCGAGGGCCTGCCGGTCCGAGCCGGAGCCGCCGGACAGCTCCGCCTTCATGCGCTGCAACTCCAGCTCGACGTCGGACCCGCCGGACAGCCGGTCCAGTTCCGCCGAGATGTCGTCCTTCGCGGTGCCCGAAGGGTCTTCCAGGGCACCGGAGGCGAGCAGCTCGTCGATCGCTCCGGAACGTGCCTGGAGCTGCTGCGTACGGTCCTCGGCGCGCTGGATGGCCATGCCGACGTCGCCCATCTCCTCCGAGATGCCGGAGAACGCCTCGCCGATGCGGGTCTGCGCCTGGGCGGCCGTGTAGGTGGCCTTGATCGTCTCCTTCTTGGTGCGGAAGGCGTCGACCTTGGCCTGCAGCCGCTGTGCGGCCAACGTCAGCTTCTCCTCCTCGCCGGAGAGCGTCTGGTGCTGCGTCTCGAGATCGGTGACCTGCTGCTGCAGCGCCGCCCGGCGGGACAGCGCCTCCCGAGCGAGGTCCTCGCGGCCCAGGGCCAGCGCCTTCTTGCCCTGGTCCTCGAGCTTGGACGACTGGGTCTGGAGCTGACTGAGCTGCAGCTCCAGCCGCTTCCGGGAGGTCGCGACGTCGGCGACCCCGCGACGTACCTTCTGCAGCAGTTCCAGCTGCTTCTGGTACGAGTAGTCGAGCGTCTCGCGCGGGTCCTCGGCCCGGTCCAGGGCCTTGTTGGCCTTCGCGCGGAAGATCATCCCCATACGCTTCATGACACCGCTCATGGGCCTCGCGCGCCCCCTTCAGTAACGGACTCGAGCCTCAGCACGTCTTCTTCACCCCAGGGTACGGGGCGTTCTTCCATTACCGCACTGCCCGGAACCGGATCGGCTCATCCGCGAGGACGATCATTTCCGGCACTCTCCGGCGCAGGGAGGAGACGCCCCGTGCGGGCAGCGGCGGGCGTTGCGGGATCGTTCCCCGCCGGTGTGGGGAGCAGGTGCGGCGGCACCGTACTGTAGGAGACGTGTTCCGAAGCCGAACGAAGGACGGTCGCGGTGCCACTCAGGTGACCGAGACCGCGCCGAACCAGATCCGTGACCCGCAGGCGCCCAAGGGCCGCCCCACTCCCAAGCGCAGTGAGGCGCAGGCCCAGCGCCGCACCGTCGCCAAGGCGCCGGCGAACCGCAGGGAGGCCGCCAAGCGCGCCCGCGAGGTCCGCCGCGCCGACATGCAGCGGCAGCGCCAGGCGCTGGCCGGCGGGGACGAGCGGTACCTTCCCGCCCGCGACCGCGGCCCGGTCCGGCGTTACGCCCGCGACTTCGTCGACGCCAAGTGGTCGGTGGCGGAGTTCTTCCTCCCCGTCGCGGTGCTCATCCTGATTCTGAGCATCGTGCCGTCGCCGCAGATGAAGAACATCGCGTTCGTGATGTGGATCGGTGTGATCGTGATGATCCTCGTCGACTCCGCCGCGATGATGTTCCGGCTGCGGAAGGGCCTTGCCGCGCGTTTCCCCGACGAGGGTCGGGGCGGCGCCGGTTTCTACGCCCTCATGCGCACCCTGCAGATGCGCCGGATGCGCCTGCCCAAGCCGCAGGTCGCCCGCGGCCAGCGGCCCTGATCCGGCACGACCTGGTCGCCCGGCAGCTCGACGAACAGCTCACCGCCCGCTTCCCCGGCGGTAGCGCGCTGCGGGTCCTCGAAGCCGGTCTCGGCCCGGTGGAGCGAACGCTGAAGCTCGCCCGCGAGGGACACCGGGTGACCGTCCTGGAGGCCGACCCGGCGCTGCGTGCGCTGGTCCGCGAAGCGCTCGGCGGTGAGCCCCGGACCGTACGGGAACGCGTGCGGCTCGTCGCGGGCGGCGGCCAGGAGACCGGGGGGCACTTCCTGCCCGGGGCGTTCGACCTCGTGCTCTGCCACGATGTGCTGATGGAGTCCCACGACCCGGCCAGCACCCTGGCAGGGCTGGCCCGCGTGCTCGCCTCCGGCGGACTGCTGTCCGTGCTGATACGGAACGATGCGGCGCTCGCCCTGCAACCGGCCCGCGCCGGGGACTGGGACGCGGCGCTGGCCGCGTTCGACTTCGCGGAGCGGTCGTTCCGGTTGCAGCCGATGACGTCCCTGCTGGCGGGTGTCGGGGTGCCGCTGCGGACCTGGTACGGGGTGCAGGTCTTCACGCCCGACGGCGACCGCGCCGCCGCTGTGCCGAGGCAGCTGGCGGCGGAGGAACGGGCGGGACGCACCGACCCCTACCGGGGGGTCGCGGCATACCTGCACCTGTGCGGCGTCCGGGGCACACCTCCGGGCGGCTGACACCTCCCGCATCCCCCACCCGCCCCCGGCCGAAGCCGTCAGGGGCGGTGCGGTCAGGCGCGGAGCGGCGTCACGACGCCGGCGACGGCGAGCAGGACCGTCTCGCACTCCGCTGCGACGGTCGCGTTCAGCCGGCCCAGCTCGTCACGGAAGCGACGCCCCGCAGGCGTCGCCGGGTGCACGCCCGATCCCACCTCGTTGCTGACCAGCACCACGGTGCGACGGGTCTCCCGGACCGCAGCTGCGAACTCGGCCGCCCGCTTCGCCAGCGCCCGCGCTCCGCCGCGCTCCCACTGGTCGTCGTCCCACGCTTCCACCGCGTCCATGGCGTCCGTGAACCAGAGCGCGAGACAGTCGATCAGCAGCGGCCCGCCCTCGACGTCGGTGAGCAGGGGTACCAGGTCGCAGGTCTCCGTCGTGCGCCACGATCCGGGGCGCCGTGCGCGGTGTGCGGCGACCCTCGCGGCCCAGTCCGGGTCGCCGTCCCGCCGCCCGCCCGTCGCGACGTAGCGCACGTCCGGGTACGTGGCGAGGAGCCGTTCCGCCTCCAGGGACTTGCCCGACCGGGCGCCGCCCAGTACGAGCGTGCGTCTCGGTGGCTCCGGTACGTCGGGGTACCGGCCGACGGTCAGGGTCGTGCCGTCCGGCACCGTACGGGCGCCGGCGGCGGCGAGCCGACGGCGCAGCTCTTCGGCCGGTGCCACGTCGTGATCGAGGTGCACGGCCACTACGTCCGTGCCGGGGCCGACTGCTCCAGCGGCCCGCAGGCGAGCCAGGCCGTCGGGCCGCCCTACGACGTCCACCAGCACCGTCTCGTACGGTCCGCCGGACTGTTCGAGGCCGGCCACGGCGCCTTCGGGCGGCAGGTACAGCAGGCGCTCCCCGTCAGGGCCTGCGACCTCGTAACCGGTTCCGGGGGCGTCGAGCGCTACGGCCCGCACCCGGTGGCCGCTGATCAGGTCCAGGACCTGGCCGTCCGGCACCCGTACGGGCACGGGGAGGGAGACGGGGAACTCCAGCGGCGGCCCGTCGTGCGGGTGCGAGAGCAGCACCTGCCGTACGA
>KI547046.1:86828-88816 GCA_000497405.1 Streptomycetaceae bacterium MP113-05
GCGCCGGTCCCGAGCAGAGTGAGTTCCACGTCCCGATCGTCTCGCGACGCGTCGGCGGGCGCGCAACGGGCATTACGCTGCGGTCAGCAGACAGAGCCGATCAGTTGCTCCGGGAGGCGACATGGCGTGGACGTGGCGGTTCGAGAAGTCCGACGGCAGCGAGACGGAACCAGCCGTCCAGCCCGAGGAGTTCCCGACCCAGGGGGACGCCGAGTCCTGGGTCGGGGAGGTGTGGCGCGAGCTCCTGGACGGTGGCGCCGACCAGGTCACCCTGCTGGAGGACGGCTCGAAGGTGTACGGGCCGATGAGCCTGCACGCCTCGTAGCGTGCCGGTGCGCGAGGTGCCGGCACGCTCCGGGGCGGGCCGGCAGCGCACCCGGCCCGGCGCACGGGACCGGTGTTCGCCCTGGCTCCCGGGTCGGCACTTCGCGCCCCTCGGCGCACCGGGACGAGCGGATCACGTGGGCTCCGTTCACCCCGTTCCCGGGTGTACCGGTCCTCCTCCGAACGGCGGAGGTGCCGTGACGTACTCTTCGGCGCATGCCCGACGGGACCCTGAACCTCGACGAGTTCTCCGACCTC
Organism: Streptomycetaceae bacterium MP113-05; assembly: GCA_000497405.1. GTDB lineage: Bacteria > Actinomycetota > Actinomycetes > Streptomycetales > Streptomycetaceae > Streptomyces. The sequence goes on from KI547046.1 coordinate 87,411, forward strand.
ATTCAGCGACCGCACGGCGGTCTCCGGCGCGACGCCGAGGAGAGGCGGGCGCGCACCGGTCTTCCCCCGCAGGCTCTCGGCCGCCTGGACGAGCTGGGGGAGTGGCTCGCCGCAGCCCAGGCCCAGGTGCCGGTGCAGCCGATCACCCGCCCCCGGTTCCTGCTGTTCGCCGGTGACCACGGCGTCGCTGAACTCGGCGTCTCCGCCCGTCCCGGCGGCTCCGCACACACCCTGGTCCGTGCCGCGCTGGACGGCGAGAGCCCGTCCGCGATCCTCGCCCGACGCCTCGACGTGCCGCTCCGCGTCATCGACATGGCGCTGGACTGCGACGCGGGCGAGCTGCCCGCCGACGTCACCCGGCACCGTGCGCGCCGTTCGTCCGGGCGACTCGACGTCGAGGACTCCCTCACCGGGGCCGAGGCCGAACAGGCCTTCCGTACGGGTATGGCCCTCGCCGACGAGGAGGCGGACTCCGGAACGGACCTCGTCGTTCTCGGCGACCTCTCCGTCGGTGGCACGACCGCCGCCGGTGCACTGGTCGCCGCCCTCTGCGGCACCGACGCGTCGGTGGTGACCGGCCGCGGGGGAGAGCACATCGACGATCTCGCGTGGATGCGCAAGTGCGCGGCCGTCCGGGACGGTCTGCGTCGGGCGCGTCCCGCACTCGGTGACCAGCTCAGGCTGCTCGCGACCGTCGCGGGAGCCGACCTCACGGCGATGACCGGTTTCCTGCTCCAGTCCGCGGTGCGCCGCACGCCGGTGATCCTGGACGGTGTCGTCTCCGCCGCCTGCGCGCTGGTCGGCCAGCGGGTGGCCTTCCGGGCGCCGGACTGGTGGCTCGCCGGTCAGGCGACGGAGGAGCCGGCGCAGGGAAGGGCCCTGGACCGGATGTCGCTGGAACCGCTGACGCAGCACCGGATCGCCGTCGGCGGCGGCGCGGGGGCCCTGATGGCGCTGCCGCTGGTACGGGCCGCGGCGGATCTGTCCGCGGGGCTCCCCGTGGCGGAGGCGACGGCAGCCGTTGCGGACCCGCATGTGCCGGATGCCAGCTGACCGTCCTCAGTCGGGGGTGGTGCTGCTCCAGCGGGCGCCCCGGCGAGGCCCGGCCCCGTCGTCGGCCAGGTCACCCTCACGCCCGCCGTCGCCGTCGCGCCCATGCTGCGGAGGACCCGCGCGCCGGCCGGGCTCGTCCCTCCCCTGCTCCGGCTCCCGCGCCCTGTCGTGGCCCTGTCTCCCGGCCTGATCCTGCTCCGGTCCACGGCCCGGGCGGGGCGGTACCGCGGGTCTCCGCAGAGACCTCCCCGCCGGGCCGTGGCCCTCGTCCTGAGCAGCCCGGTCCCTGCCCCGGTGCCGGTCCTGCCGGTCGTCCGCCGCGCCGGGCGCCCCCTTCGTGCGCTTCCGTTCCG
>KI547046.1:88959-92380 GCA_000497405.1 Streptomycetaceae bacterium MP113-05
CGCGAGGGCCGCCTCCTCGCCGGAGACCGGACCGGTCGGACGGCCGCGCGGCGCTCCCGGCGTGCGCAGCAGCCCGGCCAGGCGGCGTGCCAGGTCCGCCTCGACGCCCGGGCCGCCCCTCACCGGACGGTGTGGGGCGCCGTACGAGCACTCCTCGAGCAGCCGCCGGAGGCGCGACTCCTCGACCGACTGCTCTCTCACGGGCCCCGCACCCACCTCTCTGCGCTGGTCCTGGCGGCCGGAACGACGGCCGCCAGGGCAACGGCTACGGGAGCGCCAGCATCCGCTCCAAGGCCATCTTCGCGTACCGCTCCGTCTCCCGGTCCACCTCGATGCGGTTGACCACCGTCTCCTCGGCCAGCGACTCCAGCGCCCACACCAGGTGGGGGAGGTCGATGCGGTTCATCGTGGAGCAGAAGCAGACCGTGCGGTCCAGGAAGACCACTTCCTTGCCCTCGTCGGCGAAGCGGTTCGCCAGCCGTCGTACGAGGTTCAGCTCGGTGCCGATGGCCCACTTGGAGCCCGCGGGGGCGGCTTCGAGCGCCTTGATGATGTACTCCGTCGAGCCGACCTGGTCCGCGGCCTCCACCACCTCGTGCTTGCACTCCGGGTGGACCAGCACGTTCACACCCGGTACGCGTTCGCGGACGTCCCGGACCGACTCGAGTGAGAAGCGGCCGTGCACCGAGCAGTGGCCGCGCCAGAGGATCATCTTCGCGTCGCGCAGCTGTTCCGGAGTGAGGCCGCCGCCGGGTTTGTGCGGGTTGTAGACGACGCAGTCGTCCAGCGACATGCCCAGGTCCCGTACGGCGGTGTTGCGGCCGAGGTGCTGGTCGGGGAGGAACAGCACCTTGCCCAGCCCCGGTTCCCGCTGCTCGAACGCCCAGTCCAGGGCACGCTTCGCGTTGGACGAGGTGCAGATCGTTCCGCCGCGCCGGCCGGTGAACGCCTTGATGTCGGCCGAGGAGTTCATGTACGAGACGGGCACGGTGTGCTCGGCGACGCCTGCCTCGGTCAGCACGTCCCAGCACTCGGCGACCTGTTCCGCGTTCGCCATGTCGGCCATGGAGCAGCCTGCGGCGAGGTCCGGCAGCACGACCTGCTGGCGCTCGGACGTCAGGATGTCGGCGGACTCGGCCATGAAGTGCACGCCGCAGAAGACGATGTACTCGGCGTCGGGGCGGGCCGCCGCCTCCCGGGCCAGCTTGAAGGAGTCGCCGGTGACGTCGGCGAACTCGATGACCTCGTCCCGCTGGTAGTGGTGGCCGAGAACGAAGACCTTGTCGCCCAGCTTCTCCTTGGCCGCCCGTGCGCGTTCCACCAGATCCGGGTCGGAGGGGGAGGGGAGCTCGCCGGGGCAGTCGACGCCGCGTTCGCTCGCCGGGTCGGCCTCGCGGCCGAGCAGGAGCAGGGCGAGGGGCGTCGGCTGCACGTCCAGGGGCTGGGTGGTGGACACGATCACGCACCCTTTCTGTTCGGAACGCGCGTCTGATACACGCGCACTTATCGTCGTATTGACGTTATCCATGATAGCCGGTTCACGTCACTTTGACGATGGGCATCGCGTCGATGTGACGCATCCGGCTGTCGTGCGTCGCCTCCACCGCCTCGCGCGCCGGCCCCTCGACACCTGTCGCCGCGCGCCCGCGTCCACCGGCCGGCCGCACGCCCGTGACCGCTCCGCGTCCGGTGTGCGAGCATGAGAACGCAAGGAAAGCGATGTGCCGGACGTGGAATGAATCCGGGATGTCTTCCGTTCCAGCTCTAGGCAGAGCAGTCCGAACAACCCGGGAGAGAAGCAGATGTCCGTATCGGACGAGACCGCTGTGAGTGAGGGCATCATCCTGTCCGACGCCGCGGCGGGGAAGGTCAAGAGCCTCCTCGAGCAGGAGGGCCGCGACGACCTCGCGCTCCGCGTGGCCGTCCAGCCCGGTGGTTGCTCCGGCCTGCGCTATCAGCTCTTCTTCGACGAGCGTTCGCTCGACGGCGACGTGGTCAAGGACTTCGACGGCGTCAAGGTCGTCACCGACCGGATGAGCGCCCCCTACCTGGGCGGTGCCTCCATCGACTTCGTCGACACCATCGAGAAGCAGGGCTTCACCATCGACAACCCGAACGCCACGGGTTCCTGCGCCTGCGGCGACTCGTTCAGCTGAGCGAGTCCTGACACCGTCCGTGACGAGGGCGGCGACCCGGAAGGGGTCGCCGCCCTCGTCACGTTCGCGGACATTCGTCCGCCCGGCCGGTCAGCCCTGCTTCTCCTGCAGCGGGTCGCCGCTGCCCGCCTCCACGACCGCACGTCCGTCGAGCGGCTTGTCGAGCCGCACGGTCACCTGCTGCTTCTCGGCGATCATCACGCAGTTCCGGTCCGGATCCGCCTTCTGAGCCTCGACCGTCACCTCGACCTCGCCGTCCACCGGCTTCGCCGTGGCGCGGTACTCGTCGCACACGCCGCCCCAGAACGTGACCGTCAGGTCCCGGCCGTCGGCGCGGTACGAGATCAGCTCCCGGTCGTCCGGCGTGCCGGGGGAGACCGGTGTGTCGCCGCCGTCCCTCTCGGCGGCCCGCAGGTACTCGCGCTCGACCGCGGGGAAGGACACCTGGTACGTGCCCTCCGCGCCGCGCTTGTCCACCTCGTAGATCCACGCGGGCACCAGGACGGGCTCGCCCTCCGAGTATTCCGCGGCCAGCCCGAAGGACGCGCCGCTCACCGTCGCGGTCGCACCCGGGGCATCCCCGCCGGAGTCACCGGAGCCGGACGGCGCACAGGTGATCACGTCGTCGGCCTCGGGGTAGCCGCCGAGCTCGGTCTCCGCGCCCTTCGGCCGCGGCGACGGTGCGTCGTCGCAGGAAGGGATCTCCGGCAGGCCCGCTGGTGCACGGTGCTCGTTCAGCGCCTTCAGGGTCTCCCGGGCCGTCATCACCGGATAGACGGCACCCTTCTTCAGGTCTCCCAGCCGGCCGTGGCCGCGCACCAGTTGCCCGGTGGAGTCCACGGTGAACGAGCTGGACCAGTCCTGGGCCGGGACGCCACCCGGCCGCGGCTGGGCGGTGACGATGCGCGTGCCGTTGGAGGAGTGTGACGCGTCGAGGGCGGCCTTGCCCAGGTCCAGGGCCTCCAGTGCCGGATGCACCGTCTTCTTCGCCTTCTCTGCGGATACTGGATCGGCGCCGCTCTCACCGCCTTCGCCGCGGCTGCCGGGCTGCCCGTCGGCCCCGGCCTGCGGGCCGGGGCACGGGGCCGGCGGCTTGCCCCCGCTCCCGTTCTCCGGCTTGCCGCACAGATCGTCACCGGTGGGCCGGTAGCGGACGTATGACCAGGCGCCGGTCTCCTCGTCGACGGTCAGCAGCGGGCCGCTGCCGTCCTTGGGGCCGGCCAGCCGCCAGCTGCCGTCGGCTTTCGTGGCGGGGGGGGGGGCGG
>KI547046.1:92600-95150 GCA_000497405.1 Streptomycetaceae bacterium MP113-05
GGCGATCGCCTGCATCTCGACCTCGGTCACCTCCCCTTCCGGGCGGTGCACCGGCGCCGTACGGGGGCCCTCGGGCAGCTCACCCTCGGCCTCGTAGACGAGGTCGCCGTTCGGGTTCGGTTCGCCCGGGGCGATTTCCCGGCCGCCGTCGCCCGACTCGCTCGCGCCGAGAGTGTCGAGTACCAGCGGTGGGGGCCTGTCGCGGCTGTCGGCGGCGGCGGTCGCGTCGTCGGCCGGTCCGGTGGCGTTCGAGGCCCAGTAGGCTCCGCCACCTCCGGCCAGCAGAACGGCCGTCGCCACCGAGGCGACGGTCAGTCGCCGGCGCGGCCGGGGTCGCTCGGGGATCTCCGGGGTGCTCACCACATCGCTCCTTCGGCTCCGCTCTCGTGTCGGGCCCGCATCCCTTGCGGGGACGCCCCTTGGACGGAACGGAACACCAGGTGGTTCCCGGCTCCTCGGTGACGCGCCGGGTCAGTCCCCGTAGTCGGACATACCGTCCAGCAGGTGCGCCGAACGCTCCGGGACGTGTACGCCGTGCGGGTGCCCGGCGGCCAGGTGGGCACCGGCCGCACCTGCCGCCACCGGCGGACCGGCGTCCGCGCAGCGGCCCCAGCGGTCGGACATCCGTGCGCAGTCACCGCGCAGCTGGGCGAGCGATTCCGGATCCTCCGGACGGTGACCTGTCGTACGCGCGTCGGTGCCATGGGTGTGCATGTCCCCAACGGTAGGGACCCGTCGAACCCAGGGAAAGCCCTACCTTCCGGTAGTTCCGCCCTGTTCGAATGCGGTCGGCAACGGGGTAGCGTGGTCGCGCCCGCCCACCCGCCCTCCTTCCAGGAGCAGAATTCGCCGTGCGTATCGCAGTCTCCGGCTCCATCGCGACCGATCACCTGATGACGTTCCCCGGCCGTTTCGCCGACCAGCTGGTGGCCGACCAGCTGCACACGGTCTCGCTGTCCTTCCTGGTCGACTCCCTGGACGTGCGCCGCGGCGGAGTGGCGGCGAACATCTGCTTCGGCATGGGCCGTCTGGGTGCCCGTCCGATTCTCGTCGGTGCCGCCGGCGAGGACTTCGACGAGTACCGTGCCTGGCTGGACCGGCACGGGGTGGACACCGAGTCGGTGCGGATCTCCACCACGGCCCACACCGCACGGTTCGTGTGCACCACCGACGCCGACCACAACCAGATCGGCTCCTTCTACACCGGAGCCATGAGCGAGGCCCGGCAGATCGAACTGCAGGCGGTGGCCGAGCGCGCGGGCGGCCTCGACCTGGTCTGCATCGGGGCGGACGACCCGGAGGCCATGATCCGCCACACCGAGGAGTGCCGGACCAGGGGCATCCCGTTCGCGGCCGACTTCTCCCAGCAGATCGCCCGGATGGACGGCGATGACATCCGCGTGCTGACCGAGGGTGCCACGTACCTGTTCACCAACGAGTACGAGAAGGGCCTGGTCGAGTCCAAGACCGGCTGGAGCGACGCGGAGATCCTTGCCCGCGTGGGCACCCGGGTCACCACGCTCGGCGCCAAGGGCGTACGGATCGACCGCGAGGGCGAGGAGCCCATCGTCGTCGGCACGCCGGAGGAGGAGGCCAAGGTCGATCCCACCGGCGTCGGCGACGCCTTCCGCGCCGGTTTCCTGACCGGTCTGGCCTGGGGCGTCTCCCTCGAACGTGCGGCGCAGGTCGGCTGCATGCTGGCCACCCTGGTGATCGAGACTCTCGGGACCCAGGAGTACGAGCTGCGTCGCGGTCACTTCATGGAGCGCTTCACCAAGGCCTACGGCGACGACGCGGCGGGCGAGGTGCGGACGCACCTCGCCTGAGACGGCGCGTCCCGTCGGCCGGGGACTCGGGCATGACGGATGTCAGGCCGAACGGCGGACGCGGTACACGGTGCCGTCCGGACCGACGCCCAGGAACGCGTGGCCGCGCATGTCGCACCACGCCGGGATGTCGAGCCGGGCGGCACGGTCGTCCGCGAGGACCGTCACCACGCCACCCACCGGCACGTCCCCGATCACCTTCGCCAGTTCGATCACCGGCACCGGGCACAGCGTGCCCCGCGCGTCCACCCTCACCTCGTCGGCCGGCGCTCCGGCGGGGCTCCCGCCCGCCGCGGGCCCTGCCGTGGGCGCACCGAGCCGGTCCCGCACGGAGGCCACCACCTCCGGCAGTACGGCGAGGAAGCGGTCCACGTCCTCCCCGGCGGTGCCCGGTGGCAGCGACACCCGGATGTTGCCCTCTGACAGCACCCCCATGGCGCGCAGCACATGGCTGGGCGTCAGCGTGCTCGAGGTGCACGACGAGCCGGAGGAGACCGAGAACCCGGCCTCGGCCAGTGCGTGAAGGAGGGCTTCGCCGTCCACGTAGAGGCAGGAGAAGGTCACCACGTGCGGCAGTCGCCGTACGGGATCGCCCACTACCTCGACGTCCGGGACGAGTTCGGGCACCCGCGTCCGGATGCGGTCGACCAGGGTGCGCAGGCGCCCGTCCTCGGCACGGCTCTCCGTGCGGACGGCCCGCAGCGAGGCCGCCGCCGCGACGACC
>KI547046.1:95160-99645 GCA_000497405.1 Streptomycetaceae bacterium MP113-05
CCGAAGCCCGGCGCGCGGCCCGACTCCCGTTCGTCGGACGGGCCCGGCGCCGCGAACCGGACGCCCTTGCGGACCGCGAGCAGGCCGACTCCCGGGGGCCCGCCCCATTTGTGGGCGCTACCGGCCAGCAGCGACCACGGGCCCTGAACCGGGCCCCGGCCGAGCGACTGCGCGGCGTCCACCAGCAGCGGCACCCCCGCCGCGCGGCACGCCTCCGCGACGTCGGCCACCGGCTGCTCGGTGCCGACCTCGTGGTTCGCGCTCTGCAGGCACGCCAGCGCGGTGTCGTCGGTGAGCGCGGCGGCGAACACGGCCCCGTCGACCGCACCGGTGCGCCCAACGGGGACCTCGGTGACCACACCGCCCCCGGCCTCGTGCCGGGAACCCGCCTGGAGCACCGCGGAGTGCTCCACGGCGGAGACCACCAGCCGGTGTCCGGCCCGGTGCCGGCCGGCCAGCCCGCCGGCCACGCCCGTGTGCAGTGCGTGGGTGCCGGACGGGGTGAACGTGAGCTCGTCCGGCCGGCATCCGACCGCCTCCGCTGCGGTCTGCCGCGCGGCGTCCAGCAGCATGCGTGCTCGGCGTCCCTCGCGGTGCAGCCGGGCGGGGTCGGCCCAGCCCTCGTCGAGGGCGGCGAACAGCGCCTGCCGGGCGACCGGGTGCAGGGGGAGGGCGGACGCGGCGTCGAAGTACGGCACGCCTTCACGCTAGCGCGTGTCCCGGCCGGTGTGGTGCGCCCACCCGCCTGCAGCGGGATGTTCCCCGGCCGCCTTCGATCCGTCTCTGCGGGAAGCCCCGCGGACCGGGTCCGGGCAGCGCTCGGGGACCGGGCAACGGGCGGGGCCGGGGCGAAGGAACCGGCCCGCACACCCCGCCGCCGGGTGTGCTGCGCCGTCAGGCGGGAACCGGCGCGCCCAAGGGTGTGGAGCAGGGCGACCACCCCTCCTCCGGAGCGGTCGCACGGACCGGGGAAGCCGCCCCGAACTGCGCCACGCGGGAGACGGACCCTCCTCGCGCGGGCCCAAAAGGCGTCCAGTAAGGTTTGGCCCGCATAAACATCAAACCCCTGCCCGCGCCAGGGCCGGCGCCCGACCACTATGACGGCCGAGCCCCGGCTGAGCGGGCGAGACTCTCGGGAAGGCGCTACGTGAGTCCCAACGGCTCCGACCTCCCCCACCGCCCGAAGGGCGGGGGCGGTACCCCCATGTCGCGGCGCCCGATGCGGCGGATGCTGCCGCGGGCGCTTGCTGCGGGCCTGGTCCTGGCGACCGCCACGGGTTGCACATCAAAGGACTTCCCCCGCCTCGGCATGCCCACCCCGGTAACGGAGGAGGCGCCGCGGATCCTCTCCCTGTGGCAGGGCTCGTGGGCGGCTGCGCTCGCCACGGGTGTCCTGGTCTGGGGACTGATCCTGTGGAGCATCATCTTCCACCGGCGGTCGCGCACCAAGGTGGAGGTGCCGACGCAGACCCGGTACAACATGCCCATCGAGGCGCTGTACACCGTGGTCCCGATCGTCATCGTGTCGGTTCTCTTCTACTTCACGGCCCGTGACGAGGCCGAGCTCCTGGAGACCTCTGACAAGCCCGACCACGTGGTCAACGTGGTGGGATACCAGTGGAGCTGGGGCTTCAACTACGTCGAGAACGTCGACGGCGAGACCTCCACGGACAACACGGACTCCGAGGAACTCGCCGCCATCCCGGACCGGATGAAAGAGGCGTTCCCCGAGGGCGCCGAAGGCGTCTACACCGCGGGCACTCCGGCCGACGAGAACTTCCAGACCGGCAACCCGGGCCCGACCCTGTGGCTGCCGAAAGGCGAGACCGTCCAGTTCGTGCTGACCTCGCGGGACGTCATCCACTCCTTCTGGGTGGTTCCCTTCCTGATGAAGCAGGACGTCATCCCCGGCCACACCAACCGCTTCCAGGTGACTCCCGAGATGGAGGGCACCTACATGGGCAAGTGTGCCGAGCTGTGCGGTGTGGACCACTCCCGGATGCTCTTCAACGTCAAGATCGTCTCGCCGGAGCGCTACCAGAAGCACCTGGAGGACCTGGCGAAGAACGGGCAGACCGGATACATCCCGGCGGGTGTCGCGACCACCGGCGACACCAGGAATGCGGAGACGAATAACCCGTGAGCATCCTCAACCAGCCCCAGGGTGCCGCCGCAGCAGACGACTCCTACGGGAACGAGCTGCCGTTGCGCCGCAAGGAGCCCGGCAACGTCGTGGTGAAGTGGCTGACGACCACCGACCACAAGACGATCGGGTCGCTGTACCTCATCACCTCGTTCTTCTTCTTCGTCATCGGTGGCGTGCTGGCGCTGTTCATGCGCGCCGAGCTCGCCCGTCCGGGTCTGCAGATCCTGTCGAACGAGCAGTTCAACCAGGCGTTCACCATGCATGGCACGGTCATGCTGCTGATGTTCGCCACTCCGCTGTTCGCCGGCTTCGCCAACTGGATCATGCCGCTGCAGATCGGTGCGCCGGACGTGGCGTTCCCGCGGCTGAACATGTTCGCCTACTGGCTCTACCTGTTCGGTTCGCTGATCGCGGTCGGCGGCTTCCTCACCCCGCAGGGATCGGCCGGCTTCGGTTGGTTCGCGTACTCGCCGCTCAGCAGCGACGTGTACTCGCCCGGCATCGGGTCCGACATGTGGATCATGGGTCTGGCCTTCTCCGGATTCGGCACCATCCTCGGTTCGGTCAACTTCATCACCACGATCATCTGCATGCGCATGCCCGGCATGACGATGTTCCGGATGCCGATCTTCACCTGGAACGTGCTGCTCACGGGTGTGCTCGTGCTGCTGGCCTTCCCGGTGCTGGCCGCCGCGCTGCTGGCCCTGGAGTCGGATCGCAAGTTCGGGTCGCACGTCTTCGACTCCGCCAACGGCGGGGCTCTGTTGTGGCAACACCTCTTCTGGTTCTTCGGCCATCCCGAGGTGTACATCATCGCGCTGCCGTTCTTCGGCATCATCTCCGAGGTCATCCCGGTCTTCAGCCGCAAGCCGATGTTCGGCTACATCGGCCTGATCGCCGCGACGATCTCCATCGCGGGCCTCTCGGTGACGGTCTGGGCGCACCACATGTACGTGACGGGCGGCGTGCTGTTGCCGTTCTTCTCGTTCATGACGTTCCTGATCGCGGTTCCCACGGGCGTGAAGTTCTTCAACTGGATCGGCACCATGTGGAAGGGCTCCCTGTCCTTCGAGACGCCGATGCTGTGGACGATCGGCTTCCTGGTCACCTTCACCTTCGGTGGCCTGACCGGCGTCATCCTGGCTTCGCCGCCGCTGGACTTCCACGTCTCCGACAGCTACTTCGTCGTGGCGCACTTCCACTACGTCGTCTTCGGCACCGTGGTGTTCGCGATGTTCGCCGGCTTCCACTTCTGGTGGCCCAAGTTCACCGGCAAGATGCTCGACGAGCGACTCGGCAAGATCACCTTCTGGACGCTGTTCATCGGCTTCCACGGCACCTTCCTGGTCCAGCACTGGCTGGGGGCCGAGGGCATGCCGCGCCGGTACGCCGACTACCTGGACGCCGACGGCTTCACGGCGCTGAACACCATCTCGACGATCAGTTCGTTCCTGCTGGGCATGTCCCTGCTGCCGTTCTTCTACAACGTCTGGAAGACCGCCAAGCACGGCAAGAAGGTCGACGTCGACGACCCGTGGGGGTACGGCCGCTCGCTGGAGTGGGCCACCTCCTGCCCGCCGCCGCGGCACAACTTCGTCACCCTGCCACGGGTGCGGTCGGAGTCCCCGGCGTTCGACCTGCACCACCCCGAGATCGCGGCTCTGGACCAGCTCGAGAGCACCGGACAGCGTGACGTGCTCGACCCGGGCCAGGAAGCCGCCACCGACAAGGAGGTCGGGAAGTGAAGATCCAGGGGCAGATGTTCATCTGGCTGTCGTTCTTCATGCTCGTCATGGCGATCGTCTACGGCGTGTGGTCGAAGGAGCCCGTCGGCACCACCGCGCTCTTCCTGACCTTCGGTCTCTCCATGATGATCGGCTTCTACCTGGCGTTCACCGCACGCCGGGTGGACGTCGGCCCGCAGGACAACCGGGAGGCCGACGTCGCCGACGACGCCGGCGAGGTGGGTTTCTTCAGCCCGCACAGCTGGCAGCCGCTCTCGCTGGCCATCGGCGGAGCCCTGGCCTTCCTGGGCATCGTCTTCGGCTGGTGGCTGTTCTTCTTCGCCCTGCCCGTGGTGCTCATCGGCCTGTTCGGCTGGGTGTTCGAGTACTACCGCGGTGAGGCGCAGAACCAGTAAGCATCGCGCACACCACGACAGGCCCCCGGGATTCCCGGGGGCCTGTCGCGTGAAGAAGACCCGATCGGACCACGCCGGCGCGCCCCCGGTCCCGGAGCTTCCTAACGTGGGGGCCATGACTGAGATACGGAAGCGCCGCACGACGGTGAGCTGCGCCCTGTTGCTGGGGCCCCTGGCGGTGGGGCTCACCGCCTGCGGG
>KI547046.1:99655-110926 GCA_000497405.1 Streptomycetaceae bacterium MP113-05
GGGACGGCCATCCGCTCGCCGCGGCTCCGTACGACGCCGCGAGCCAGGTGGTGTTCAGCGCGGAGGACGGCAGCGGGAACGTCGACTACCGCAAGCCCCTCGTGGTCACCGCTGAGGAGGGTGAGGCCCGCATCACCGACGTGGCCGCCGCGGACGCCGGAGGACGGTACGTGCGCGGCAGGCTCTCGGAGGACGGCACCCGCTGGCACAGCACCGCCCCACTGGCGGCCGGCACCCGCTACACCGTCCGGGTGAGCACCGAGAACGAGGACGGCGAGCCCGGGCGCCGCACAGCGAGCTTCGAGACCCGCCCCTCGAACGGGAAGAAGCTGACCGTCACCTTCGGCCCGGAGAAGGGCGAGTACGGCGTCGGCCAGCCGCTGGTCGCCGAACTCAGCCACAAGGTCAAGGGCCGCAGGCAGCGCGAGACCGTGGAGCGCGGCCTGGAGGTCACCTCCACGCCCCGGGTGCAGGGCGGCTGGCACTGGGTGGACTCCAAGACGCTGCACTACCGGCCCCACGAGTACTGGCCCTCGCACGCCTCCATATCCGTGTCCGCGGCGCTGGAGGGCATCAAGGTGCGCGACGGGCTGCGCGGCGGCGTCTCCAAGCCGCTGAGCATACGCACCGCCGACCGCGTCGTCGGCACCGTCGACCTCTCCGGACACACCCTGACCGTCTCTCAGGACGGTGAGGAGATACGTACCATCCCGATCAGCGCCGGGAAGCCCGGTTTCCGCACCCGGGTGGGGGCCAAGGTGATCCTCGGCAAGGCTCAGTTCGTGCGGATGACCAGCGGGAGCATCGGCATCGCCGCAGGCAGTTCCGAGTCCTACGACCTGCCGGTGTACTGGAACGCCCGCCTCACCCACAGCGGCGAGTTCCTGCACGCCGCGCCCTGGTCGGGCGGGTCGCAGGGCGTCGCGAACACCAGCCACGGCTGCACGGGGATGAGCACGGAGAACGCGAAGTGGCTGTTCGGCCTGGTGCAGAAGGGGGACGTCTTCACCTACGTCAACGGTGACGGCGGCGAACGGATGCCCGCCTTCGGCAACGGCTTCGGCGACTGGAACCTGAACTGGGCCGAGTGGCGTGAGGGCAGCGCCCTCACCGGCGAGGGCAAGCCCGCTCAGTCCCCGCTCGGCGACATCGAGTACGCCCAGGCGAGGCTCCGCTTCCAGGCGTGAGAGGGGCCCGGCCGGGCTGCCGCCCCGCGCGGCCCGGCCCGGCGGGTCTCAGGCCACGCCGGCCACGCCCGCGGAACGGTGCTCGCCGCGCAGCAGGCCGGCCAGCGCACCTGCCAGGGCCGACGGGTCGACCGGGTGCGAGACCGCCGCTTCGGCCCGGCTCCAGGTCGCCAGCCAGGCATCCTCGGGGCGGCCGATCAGCAGCAGCACCGGCGGGCAGCGGAAGATCTCGTCCTTGATCTGGCGGCACACGCCCATGCCCCCGGCCGGTGCGGACTCGCCGTCCAGCACGCACACGTCGATCTTCCGCTTCTCCAGCGTGGACAGCACGGCCGGCAGCGTCGCGCACTCGACGTACTCGATCTGCGGCGCGTCCGCGGCGGGGCGCCGCCCCGCGGCGAGCCGGACCTGCTCCCGGGTGTCGGCGTTGTCGCTGTAGACCAGCACCGTGGCGGTCGGCTGCATCGTTCCTCCGCGAAGGGATTCGGTGATTCGGTGACGGGCCGGAAGGCCGCGGGTGACGGAAGTCCCGGTGATCCGGATGCTACTCCCCCTGCACCCGGTGCCGACAGCGGTCCGTGAGCACTTCCGGCCGCTCGGTCGCCCGCTCGTCGGCGCACTGCACAGCGCCCTGACACACCGAACGGCACCCCCGGAGTGAGTGCCGAAGGTAGGACCGACATAATGACGGGCGTGGCGACAGCAACAGCAGTAGAAACCGGGCACGCGCACCCGTCGGTCAACCGGCCGAACCTCACCAGCGTCGGAACGATCATTTGGCTGAGTTCCGAGTTGATGTTCTTCGCGGCACTGTTCGCGATGTACTTCACCCTGCGGTCGGTGACGGGCGCCGAGTACTGGAAGGAGCACGCCGAGGCGCTGAACCTTCCCTTCTCCGCGACGAACACCACGATCCTGGTGCTCTCCTCGCTCACCTGCCAGCTCGGCGTGTTCGCCGCCGAGCGCGGTGACGTGAAGAAGCTCCGAGGCTGGTTCATCACCACCTTCCTCATGGGCGCGGTCTTCATCGGCGGTCAGATCTTCGAGTACACGGAGCTGGTCATGCACGAGGGCCTCTCGCTCTCGTCCGACCCGTACGGCTCCGTCTTCTATCTGACCACCGGGTTCCACGGACTGCACGTGACGGGCGGCCTCATCGCGTTCCTGTTCGTCCTGGGGCGGACGTACGCGGCCAGGAGGTTCACCCACCACCAGGCCACTGCGGCCATCGTCGTGTCCTATTACTGGCACTTCGTCGATGTCGTCTGGATCGGCCTCTTCGCCACGATCTACCTGATCAAGTGACGTCCCGGGCCGCGCGGCCCGATCGCCTACGCAGACACAGCCAGAAGCATCGACGCAGAAGATCCTGACACCGGGGTAATCCGTGAAAAAGCTCTCCGCACGACGGCGCCATCCGCTGGCGGCGCTCGTCGTCCTACTCTTCGCGCTGGCGGCCACCGGGGGGCTGTACGCCACGTTCGCGCCGGCCGACGAGGCGAAGGCCGCCACCAAGAGCGGCCAGTCCCTCGCCATCAAGGAGGGCAAGAAGCTCTACCTGGTGGGCTGCTCCAGTTGCCACGGCAAGGGCGGCCAGGGCAGCAGCGACGGCCCGAGCCTGGCGGGCGTCGGCGCCGCCGCGGTGGACTTCCAGGTCGGCACCGGGCGCATGCCGCTGCAGCAGCCCGGCCCGCAGGCGGTCAAGAAGCCCAAGGTCTATTCGCAGGCCGAGATCGACCAGCTGGCGGCGTACATCGCCTCCCTGGGTCCCGGCCCGAGTGTTCCCACCGAGGAGCAGTACAACCCCGAGGGCGCGGACATCGCCAACGGTGGTGAACTCTTCCGCACGAACTGCGCGCAGTGCCACAACTTCACCGGTGAGGGCGGCGCCCTCTCCGAGGGCAAGTTCGCGCCGGACCTCAACGACGTCGAGCCGAAGTACATCTACGAGGCCATGCAGTCCGGTCCGCAGGCCATGCCCTCCTTCCCCGACACGGTGCTGCCGGCGTCGGGCAAGAAGGACATCGCCGCCTACCTCCACGAGGTGAACAGCGACGAGGCCGAGAGCCCCGGCGGGTTCAAGCTCGGCGGCCTCGGCCCGGTGGCCGAGGGTCTGTTCGCCTGGGTGTTCGGACTCGGAGCGATGATCGGCCTGGCGATCTGGGTCGCCGCCCGGACAGCGAAGGCCAAGAAGTCATGAGCAGCGAGACTGGATCCCACGACAACGTGTCAGACGAAGACCCCCACGAGAAGCTGTCGGAACGGCAGGACGCAGCGCACGGTGCCGAGGCGGCCATGGCGGAGGACCCCTTCCGCGACCCCGGCCTGCCACCGCACGAGCATCGCATCCAGGACGTCGACGAGCGGGCGGCCAAGCGCTCCGAGCGCACGGTGGCGCTGTACTTCGTCGTCTCGATGCTGGCCACGGTCGGCTTCATCGCCTCCTACGTGGCGTTCCCGATCGAGAAGATCGTCTACATCTGGCCGATCGGGCACGTCAGTGCGCTCAACTTCGCCCTCGGCATGACCCTGGGCGTCGCGCTGCTCGGTATCGGCGTCGGTGCGGTCCACTGGGCCCGCACCCTGATGTCGGACGTGGAGATCGCCGACGAGCGTCACCCGATCGAGGCAGAGCCCGAGCTGAAGCGCAAGGTCATGGCGGACTTCCGCGAGGGCGCCAAGGAGTCGGCGCTCGGCCGCCGCAAGCTGGTGCGCAACACCATGTTCGGCGCTATGGCCCTGCTCCCGCTGTCCAGCGTCGTCCTGCTGCGCGACCTCGGTCCGCTGCCGGAGGACAAGCTGCGTCACACCGCCTGGGAGCGCGGGAAGATGCTCATCAACGAGAACACCGGTGAGCCGCTGAAGCCCGAGGACGTCCCCGTGGGTTCGCTGGCGTTCGCCCGGCCCGACGGCCTGGAGCCGGAGGACCACGACTTCAACGTCGAGATCGCCAAGGCCGCCCTCATGCTGGTGCGCATCCAGCCGGAGGACATCAAGGACAAGCAGACCCTTGACTGGAGTCATCAGGGCGTGCTGGCCTACTCGAAGATCTGCACCCACGTCGGGTGCCCGGTCAGCCTGTACGAGCAGCAGACGCACCACGTGCTGTGCCCCTGCCACCAGTCGACGTTCGACCTCGCCGACGGCGCGCGGGTGCTCTTCGGCCCGGCGGGCCACCCCCTGCCGCAGTTGAGGATCAGCGTGAACGACGAAGGGTTCCTCCAGGCGGAGGACGACTTCGCAGAACCCGTCGGCCCGGCCTTCTGGGAGCGCGGAGCATGAGTACTGAATCATCGAAGAAGAAGGCTCCCGCCGGCGAGCGGGTGGCCGACTGGGCCGACGGCCGTCTGGGGATCTACTCCCTGGCCAAGTCCAACATGCGCAAGATCTTCCCGGACCACCCGTCCTTCATGCTGGGTGAGGTCGCGCTCTACAGCTTCATCATCATCATCCTCACGGGTGTCTTCCTGACGCTCTTCTTTGTGCCCAGCATGGCCGAGGTCGAGTACCACGGCACCTACGTGCCCATGCACGGCATCCGGATGACCGAGGCGTACGCGTCCACGCTGGAGATCAGCTTCGACGTGCGCGGCGGGCTGCTCATGCGGCAGATCCACCACTGGGCGGCGCTGATCTTCCTCGCCGCCATGTGGGTGCACATGATGCGCGTCTTCTTCACCGGCGCGTTCCGCAAGCCGCGCGAGGTCAACTGGCTCTTCGGCTTCCTGCTGCTGGTCCTCGGCATGTTCACCGGTTTCACCGGCTACTCCCTGCCGGACGACCTGCTCTCCGGCACGGGTGTCCGGTTCATGGAGGGCGCGATGCTGTCCGTGCCGGTCGTCGGCACGTACCTGTCGATGTTCCTGTTCGGAGGCGAGTTCCCCGGCACGGACATCATCCCGCGGTTCTTCGCCGCCCACGTCCTGCTGCTGCCCGGCATCATGCTGGGCCTCCTGGTGGCGCACCTGATCCTGGTCATCTACCACAAGCACACGCAGTTCGCGGGTCCCGGGCGGACCAACAAGAACGTGGTCGGCATGCCCCTGCTGCCGGTCTACATGGCCAAGGCGGGCGGCTTCTTCTTCCTGGTCTTCGGCGTCATCGCGGTCCTCGCGGCGTCGTTCACGGTCAACCCGATCTGGGTGCTCGGGCCGTACCGGCCGGACCAGGTGTCGACCAACGCGCAGCCCGACTGGTACATGGGCTTCTCCGAGGGCCTGATCCGCTTCATGCCGGGCTGGGAGATCGACGCCTGGGGCCACACGCTGGTACTCGGCGTGTTCATCCCGCTGATGATCTTCCCCCTGGTGCTGGCGGCCATCGCGGTCTACCCGTTCATCGAGGCCTGGGTCACGGGCGACAAGCGCGAGCACCACATCGCGGACCGCCCGCGCAACGCCCCGACCCGTACCGCCTTCGGCGTGGCCTGGATCGCGCTCTACATGATCCTGCTGATCGGAGGCGGCAACGACCTCGTCGCGACGCACTTCCACCTCTCGATCAACGCGATCACCTGGTTCGTGCGTATCGGCTTCTTCGTCGGCCCGGTCCTGGCGTTCATCGCCACCAAGCGGATCTGTCTGGGTCTGCAGCGCGCGGACCGGGAGAAGGTGCTGCACGGACGCGAGTCCGGCATCATCAAGCGTCTCCCGCACGGCGAGTTCATCGAGGTGCACGAGCCGCTCAGCCAGGAGCAGCTGCACACCCTGACCGCGCACGACCAGCGCGAGCCGGTCGAGCTCGGCCCGGACACCGACGAGAACGGCGTCCGGCGGAGGGTCGGCCCCGGCCAGAAGATGCGGGCCAAGCTCTCCAAGAGCTACTTCGGTCCGGAGAGCGGCCAGGTTCCGAAGCCGACCGCCGAGGAGTACCAGGAGATCACCAGCGGCCACGGCCACCACTGATCACCCGCGTCGGCCCCGGCCGCCGGCGTCGCCACACCGTGGGCCCCGGCTCTTCCCTTGTGGAAGGGCCGGGGCCCACGGGCGTTCACCGGGTTCAGGGCGTGGACGGTGCGCCGGGTGCGCGGCCCGCGCCGATAGGGTGAGACAGGTGCGACGGAACGTGTGCCCGTCGCACCCTCCCCCCGACGGGTCACGGCCGTGCGCCGGCGGCCCTCTGCCCACGGTCCGCCGGTGCCCCGGCCGGGCCGACGAACCCAGGAGCGTGCCGTATGAACACCGTTCCCGACGTCGGCTCTCCCTCCGGAGACGACCTGACCTGGCCCGACGTCCTGAGCACCCTGCTGGCCGGCGAGGACCTGACCGCCGACGCGTCCGCGTGGGCGATGGACCGCATCATGCGCGGCGAGGCGACGGACGCGCAGATCGCCGGATTCGCGGTCGCGCTGCGCGCCAAGGGCGAGACCGTGGACGAGATCTCGGGCCTGGTCCGCACCATGTACGCGCATGCGAACGTCATCGACGTGCCCGGCCCGACCGTCGACATCGTCGGCACCGGGGGCGACCGGGCTCGGACGGTGAACATCTCGACGATGTCGGCGATCGTCGTCGCCGGTACCGGAGCCAGGGTCGTCAAGCACGGCAACCGCGCCGCGTCCTCGGCCAGTGGCGCCTCCGACGTGCTGGAGAAGCTCGGAGTCAACCTGGAGCTCACGCCGCGACGGGTCACCGAAGTCGCCGCCGAGGCGGGCATCACGTTCTGCTTCGCCGTGAAGTTCCACCCGGCGCTGCGGCACGTCGCCGCCGCGCGGCGTGAGCTGGGCGTCCCCACGTCGTTCAACTTCCTCGGCCCGCTCACCAACCCGGCCCGGGTGCGGGCGCAGGCCACCGGTGTCGCCGACGCCCGGATGGCGCCGATCCTGGCCGGCGTGCTCGCCGAGCGTGGCTCCTCCGCGCTGGTCTTCCGCGGTGACGACGGCCTGGACGAGCTGACCACCACCGCCACGTCCACGGTGTGGACCGTGCGCGACGGTGCGGTGCGGCAGGAGAGCTTCGACCCCCGTTCGGTGGGCCTGGACCTGGTCCCCGTGGAGGCGCTGCGGGGCGCCGACTCGTCCTACAACGCGGACGTGGCACGGCGGTTGCTGGAGGGTGAGCACGGTCCCGTGCGCGACGCGGTGCTGCTCAACTCGGCGGCGGCGCTGGCCGCGCTGCACCCGTCGGACGAGCCACTCGCGGATCAGCTCGCCGGGGGCATGGAGAAGGCGGCGGAGTCCCTCGACACGGGTGCGGCCAAGGCCGCCCTCGACCGCTGGGTCACCGCCTCCCACGCGTAGCCCTGCGGGCGGTTGCGCTTCCTCCGGCCCCTCCACCGCCTGGCGGAGGAGCACGTCCCGTTCCTCGGTGGCGAACGTCGCACCCCGCCGTGCGGGCCCCGGGCACGAGCAGCCCCTGTCGCCCGTCGGCTCACCCCACGGGAGGCGTGTGGCATACTGCCGTTCAGGTCACGAGTGACAGCGACGAAGGCCCCGGCCCGCTGTCCGGCAACCCTCCTTCCGTGGCGGGGTGCCCCGGGTGATGACCGGGTCGCGGACGCGCAAGGTCCGCGGCAAGCGCGGATCCCTCTTCCCACAGCCAGGGGTCCTGGTCATGAGGGAGTGCTCTGCACATGTCCGTCACCATCTCCGTTCCCGCCCCTGCGGCTTCTGCCGACCTCGCCGATCCCCCCGGGTCCACGGGCCCGGCCGCTCCGCTCCCCGTTCTCGGGGACGACGTCCTCGTCCCCGTCGCCGGTGGGACGGAGGTCCCTTACGCGGCCCTCGACCAGGCTGCGAGCGCCCCGGCCCTGCGACGCGTGTGGAACGACGTCGCCGGCTACCTGCCGTACTACGGCAGCGTCCACCGCGGCTCCGGCCACCTGTCACAGCTGTCCACCGACCTGTACGAGCGCAGCCGCGCCACCGTCGCCGAGTTCCTCGGCTGCCGGGACGACGACCGGGTCGTCTTCACCCGCGGCACCACCGACTCGCTGAACCTGCTGGCGGCCCTCCTCCCGGACGACAGCCGGGTGTTCGTCTTCGAGAGCGAGCACCACGCGGCGCTGCTGCCGTGGCGCCGCCACGAGACCACGCTGCTGGACACCCCGCGCAGCCCGCAGCAGGCGGTGTCCGTTCTCGAGGCCGCACTCCACGGAGGCGCGGACGGGCCCAAGCTGGTCTGCCTCGCCGGCGCCTCGAACGTGACGGGGGAGATCTGGCCGGTGCGGGAGCTGACCCGGGTCGCCCATCGGCACGGCGCACGGGTGGTCCTCGACGCGGCCCAGTACGCCCCGCACCATCCGGTGGACGTGGCCGGGCTGGACGTGGACTGGGTCGCCCTGTCCGGACACAAGCTGCACGCGCCGTTCGGGGCGGGCGTGCTGGCCGGGCGGGCCGACTGGTTCGACGCCTCCGAGCCCTACCTGGCAGGCGGCGGCGCCAGCCGCAGGGTATCCCGGGACGCGGACGGCGCCCTCGACGTCGAGTGGCACACGGGCACGGCCCGGCACGAGGCGGGCTCCCCGAACGTGGTGGGTGCGTACGCGCTGGCGTCCGCCTGCCGCGCTTTGGCCGAGGCCGGGTTCGAGGGGCTGGTACGTCGCGAACGGGCCTTGCTGAAGGTCCTTCTGGACGGGCTCGCCGAGGTGCCGGAAGTCCGCGTGCTCTCCCTCTTCGGAGGTGCTGCGGAGCGTGTCGGCGTCGTCTCGTTCACCGTCGACGGCTGGGAGGGCACGGTGTTCGCCGACGCGCTGTCCGCGGAGTACGGGATCGGGGTGCGCAGCGGGCTGTTCTGCGCGCATCCGCTGCTGCGGAACCTGCTGGGACGCGAGCGCGACGAGGGCGGCGAGTGCGGCTCTCCCCCGGAGGGAGCACTCGACGCCGTGCGCGTCAGCTTCGGGGCCGGCACCCCCGACGAACACGTCGAGCGGTTCGTGCACGCCGTGCGCACCCTCGTGGGCCGCCGCCGCGGCTGAGGCCCCGCCCTCGGTCGGCGCGCCCCCAGACGGGCTACGCGTCGAGACCGATGGCGAACGCCGCTTCCAGGTCGTGCTGCGAGTAGGTGCGGAAGGCGATGTGCGTCTCCGTCGCCAGGACGCCCGGCACCTTGCTGATGCGCCCGGGGATCACGTCCGCCAGGTCGTCGTGCCGTGCCACCCGCACCATCGCGATCAGGTCGTGCGCACCGGTCACCGAGTACACCTCGCTCACGCTCTCGATGGCGGCGATCTGCTCGGCGATCTCGGGAATGCGGTCGGTGCTCGTCTTGATGAGCACGATCGAGGTGATCACGGGACGATCCCTTCGTCGGGTGCGGCTGCGGCCGTACGGAAGCGGTGCCAGGCGTAGAGGAAGCCGAGCATGAAGCCTACGACGTGGGCCAGGTAGGCGACGCCGGGACCGTCCGTGTCGTGCCGGGCGGCGACCCACTGCAGGGCCAGCCAGAAGACCAGCACCAGCCACGCCGGGAAGCGCAGCGGCAGGAACCACAGGAAGGGGAAGACACTGGTGACCCGCGCCCCGGGGCAGAGGTAGAGGAACGCCCCGAGCACGCCGGAGATCGCTCCGGAGGCTCCGACGAGGGTTTCGTCGGAGCCGGCGTGCGCGGCCGCATAGCACAGCATCGCGGTGCAGCCGGCGACGAGGTAGCACAGGGCGAAACGGAGACCGCCGAGCCGTCGTTCGACGGTCTCCCCGAACACGTACAGGAACAGCAGGTTGCTCAGCAGGTGCAGCCACCCGCCGTGGACGAACAGCGAGGTCAGTGGTGTCAGCAGCGGTCTGGCGGCGCCGCTCCACAGCTCCGCCGGGACCACGCCCCAGTGCCCGTAGTACGCGGCCTGTTCCCGGTACAGGGCGTCGTCGCCTGCCGTGCCCAGGCCCGCGGCCGGACTCAGCAGGAAGATCACCGTGCAGAGGCCGATGAGGGCGTACGTCGTCACGGGGTGACCGCGCACCGGGCGGACAGGAGGGTGGGTGCCGGTGGCGTGCATGCAGCGGATGATGACGGGTCGGCCACGGCCCGGTCTCCTCGACACACGCTGTCGGCGCCAGGTCGTAGGGTGACGGGAGACCTGCGGCGGAGACGAGGCGTCCCCGGACGACCGGCACCGAAGGAAGTGTGGACGACATCATGGCGGTTCCCCGGCCCACGGACACGACGCGCTGGCGCTGCACCCTGTGCGGCAACCTCACCCGGTTCGACGTCACCCGCACCAGCACGGTGATCGAGTACGTCCATCTGGACCTGGCCGGCGAGCCGACCGTCGAGGAGCGGGACGTGCGCAGTGAGAGCATCGAGTCGGTCCGCTGCCGGTGGTGCAACGCGGTGGACGAGGTCGAACTGGTGGACCGTCCCGGAGCAGAGGTCTGAGCCGGGCGCGGCGGTCCGAGGAACCTGGGCAGGTGTGAGCGGTGCAGCAAGGCAGCGACGGTGAGGGCGACGGCGAAGGCGTTCCGCCCGAGGATGCGCTCGACCGCCCGCTGCCCGAGAAGGTGCGGCGCAGGGTCGTCGCGCTGACCGGGGACGCGATCGGCGCCCTGACCGTCGCCGAGTTGCCGGCGCCGCTGCGGCAGTACGCCCGGTTCACGCCGCAGCGCCGGGCGAAGTTCGGCGGCAACGCGATGGCCGCCGCGCTGGAGGGTGACACGGCGTTCCGGCAGCGTATCGCCGGACGCCTGCGGGAGCTCCTCCCGGAGCTGACCGAAGCCGTCGATGACGGCCGCCCGCCCGCAGCCGCAGATCCGGTGGACGTGGCCGCCACCGCGTACGTGCTGCGGCCGGGGGACTGGGTGAAGCTGGTGACGGCGGCCGGGGAGGAAGCGCAGCGGGCTCAGGCCGAACAGGCCGGCGAGGAGACCCAGCGCGAACTGGCGCGGCTGCGCGAAGAACTCGCCAGGGCCGGGTCGGCCGCCCGCGCCGAGGCCGAGCGGACGCGTGGCGAGAACGAGGCGGCCCGTAGGGAACTGGAGTCGGTGCAACGCAAGTTGCGCAGTGCGCAGAGCGACGTCAAACGGGGCGAAGCGGCATTGCGGAAGCTGCGTGCCGAGATGGAGGAACAGCGTTCGGCGCACTCCGCGGAGAAAGCGGCCACCGACGGTGAGGTGCGCCGGCTCAGGGCGCGGCTCGCCGAGGCCGAGTCGGCG
>KI547046.1:110936-112818 GCA_000497405.1 Streptomycetaceae bacterium MP113-05
CGTCGTGGTCTCCTCGGACCGCGAGGTCGCCGACGGCTGCGCGGCGGCCGGTGCCCGCCCGGTCTCGTCCGGACTGCTGCTGCGCCGCCTCGCCCGCGGGTGATCCCCGCCGGCCGGGTGTGCACAGCACGGTGTGCGGCGGGTGTGCGCGGTCGGTGTGACGGGTGTGTGCGCCTCCACGACGGTCGCCGCCGGGTCGGCACCCACATGACATGCAATGTCTCCACTGGCGCTCATGCGCCGGTTGCGCCGGTTGCCCTTAATGCTCCTACGGGCTGTCAAGTGGCGGTCGCTGCGGGTGGGATGAGAGTAAAGATTGCTGTGATCCGCACGGCAATTTCGCTGAGGGTTTGATCCGATCAGATGCGCGTGACTAATGTCTGGGCTCGAACCTTCACGAAACCGTTCACTCATCCGGGGTGACAGTGGAGGTACCGCCTTGTCCCACGAGCCGCCGTCCGAGCGGGGAGTGGGGCCGGAAAGACCGACCGGCAGGCGGCTGAGGAAGAAGGAGCTCGCCCCAGTGGCGTCCCACCGTCGTCCCAAGCAGCCCAGTCGCACTCGTGTCACCGTGCTGACGGCGACTGCTGCCGCAGCCGTGGCCGTGACCTCCCAGAGCGCCCAGGCGGCGCCCGCGAAGCCCTCCTTGGACGAGGTCAAGGCGAAGGTGGACAAACTCTACGAGGAAGCGGAGGGCGCCACCGAGGAGTACAACGGAGCCAAGGAGAAGCAGGAGAAGCTGCAGAAGCAGATCTCCAACCTCCAGGACTCCGTGGCGCGCGGTCAGGGCGACCTGAACGACCTGCGCGACGACCTCGGTTCGATGGCGACCGCCCAGTACCGCAACGGCGGCGTCGACCCCTCGATCCAGCTCTTCCTCTCGTCCGACCCGGACGACTACCTGGACAAGGCCTCCACCCTGGACCAGCTCAGCACCAAGCAGAGCGAGGGCATGGAGAAGATCCAGAGCAAGCAGCGCACTCTCCAGCAGAAGCGCGAAGAGGCCCGCACCAGCCTGGACGACCTCGCCGACACCCGTAAGGAGCTCGGCAAGAAGAAGGACAAGATCCAGGGCAAGCTCTCCGATGCCCGGGACATGCTGAACACCCTCACCGCCGAGCAGCGCGAGGCGATGCAGGCCGAGGAGAGCCGCGCCAACCGCGCAGCCGCCGGCCGCGTCGACCTCGGCGGCGACGTCCCCGCCTCGCAGCTCGCGTCCGCCGCGCTCAGCGCCGCCCAGGGCAAGATCGGCTCGCCCTACGTCTGGGGCGCCACCGGCCCCAGCTCCTTCGACTGCTCCGGCCTCACCTCCTGGGCCTACGCGCAGGCCGGGGCCGCCCTGCCGCGCACCTCCCAGGCGCAGGCGAACGCCGGCCCGCATGTCAGCCGCGGCGCCCTCCAGCCCGGCGACCTGGTGCTCTTCTACGGCGACCTGCACCACATCGGTCTCTACGCCGGCAACGGCCAGGTCCTGCACGCCCCCAAGCCCGGCGCCAACGTCCGCTACGAGTCGATCGACAACATGCCGTTCGCGTGGGGCGTGCGGGTCGGCTGACCTCTCCCGGGACCTGACCGTCCCCTCCTCCCGCATCCCGGACCACCCGTCCCTCGTACGGGTGGTCCGCTGTGTGTGCGACTGACGTCCCGCCACGCTTCCCCACGACGGTGACCTGCACCGTCGCCCCCGCGGACTGCTCCGACACGCGCCCGCCCCGGCTCGGCGCGTGGACCCTGCGTGCCCGTCCCGCTACATTCCGCAGGGCAATCGGCCCAGCGGAAGGAGCGCGACCCGTGGTCTCGCACCGGTCACCTCGTCATACCGGCCCGGCTCTCGCCGGTCGGCCCGTCGCACGCGTCGCCGCCCTGACGGCGGCGGCGGGCG
>KI547046.1:113327-120609 GCA_000497405.1 Streptomycetaceae bacterium MP113-05
GCTGCTGCTCTCCGCCGACCCGGGGGACTTCCTCGACAAGGTCTCCACCCTCGACCGCATCGGCGCCCGCAACTCGGACCGGCTGCGGCGGCTGCACGAGGCGCAGCGGGTACTCGACCAGTACCGCGCCGACGCGGGACGCAGGCTCAGCGAACTGAAGCGGACCACCACTGAGTTGAAACGGCACAAGAAGTCCGTGCAGCGAAGACTCGGCACTGCTCGGCGGCTGCTCCACCGGATGACCCCCGAGGACCGTGCCGCGCACGAGCGGGCCTCCCGCGGCACCGGACGGGCCCCGACCCCCCTCGTCGCCGGTGCCGCCTCCTCCGCCCGCGCTGCCGCGGCCGTCGGCGCCGTCCGCAGCGTGGTCGGTTCCCCCTACGGCTGGGGACAGGCCGGGCCGAACTCCTTCGACTGCTCCGGGCTCACCCAGTGGGCCTACCGGCAGGCCGGCGTCGCCATCCCACGCACCTCACAGGGCCAGAGCGCGGCCGGCCGCCGCGTGTCGCTCGCCGAAGCCCGCCCCGGCGACCTGGTGGTCTACCGGAACGACGCCAGCCACGTCGCCATGTACGTGGGCGGCGGTCAGGTCGTCCACTCCCCGTACCCGGGCTCCCAGGTCCGCTACGACCCGGTGGGCATGATGCCGGTCTCCGCCGTCACCCGCCCCTGACCGGTCCCGCCGGCCCCGCACTCCTGACGTAGCATCCACTCCGTGGCTGGCAGGAGGCACGCGTCCGTCCGGGCCGTGGCGTGCGCGCTCGCCGGAGCGCTGCTCCTCGGCGCCTGCACCGGAGCGGACGGTGAGGACGCGCCGGACGACGAAGCGGCCGTGCAGACACTCTTCGACCGTCAGGCCGCCGCCGTGCGCGACGGCGACGCCCCGCGCTACCTCGCCACCGTCGACACCCGATCCCGCAGCTACCGCGCCCGGCAGCGTCTCGTCGCCGACAACCTCGCCCGCCTCCCCGTCGCCGACTGGACGTACGACGTGCGGAGCGTGGAGTCCCGCGGCGACCGGGCTGCGGCCGTGGTCGCACTGCGCTACCGGCTCGGCGACGGCAACCGTCCACCCGTCGTCGCCGAGGAGTACTACGACCTGCGACGCCACGACGGGAAGTGGTACATCGCAGGGGAGGACCTCGGCGGCACCCGCCTGCTGTGGGAACAGGGCCGTCTCAGGGTGGTGCGCGGCGCGCACAGCCTCGTGCTGGGCACCGTCGCCCGGACCGAACTGCTGCGCATCGCCGCACAGGCCGAGCGCGCCGTGCCCTCCGTCTCCGCCGCCTGGCCCGAACCGTGGCACCGCCGCACCGTGGTCCTGGTGCCCGCGTCCGTCCGGGACATGGCGCAGCTGCTGCACGGCGAGCCGGGCACCTACGAGGGCATCGCCGCCGTCACCACGGGCCCCCCGGAGGGCGAGGAGGGGGAGTGGGAGCACATCATCGTCAACCGCCAGGCGTACGCGCTGCTCAGTGACCGGGGCCGCCGGGTCGTGCTCACGCACGAGACGGCGCACGTAGCCACCGCCGCGGACACCGGGGACGCGACGCCGCTGTGGCTCTCCGAAGGGCTCGCCGACTGGTTCGGCTACCGCGGCACCGGCACCGACCCGGTCTCCGCCGCACCCACTCTGGCCGAGTCCGTGCACCGTGGCGGCCTCCCGCACCGGCTGCCCCCGGACTCGCAGTTCCGCTTCACCGGCGACCCGGACGCGCTCGCCCGGGCGTACGAAGGCGGCTGGCTGGCCTGCCGCATGATCGCCGACCGCTGGGGACAGGACCGTCTCATCGCCTTCTACCGCGCCGTCGGCCGAGCCGGTGGGGCAGCGGGCGGCGACGGCACGACGGAGGCGGTCGACCGCGCGCTGCGCGACGTGCTCGCCACCGACCGGGCCGCGTTCACCCGGATGTGGCGTTCCTCCCTGCGGACGCAGCTGACCCGATGACGCCCGCCGCATCCGCCGCACCCGTGCCTGCACGTGGGCCGTGCCGTGCCGGAACCCGGGCCGCGTACGCTGCCGCGGCCTCCTCCCGCGCCACGGCATCCCGCGGCTTCGTCACCGTCGCCCGCCACAGCCGTACGCACGCCCACACCGTGGCGACGACGAGCAGCCCGTTGCGAGCCGTCAGCAGGGCGATGCCCAGCGGGGTGCTGCCGACCACCTCGCCGAACCACACCGGGAACTCCAGCAGCGTCAGCCCGGTCGCGAGTACCACGAGCACCGCGGGCGGTGCCATCCGGCTCGTCCGGAGGCAGCAGCAGACCGCGCCCAGCGCGACCAGCCACACCATGTACTGCGGGCTGACCACCCGGCTCGTCGTCACGAACAGCAGCACCGCGGTGAACGCCGCGTCCGCCGGCGTGGCCGACGTCCAGGCGCGGGCGCGCACCCGCCACAGCAGCAGCCAGGCCAGCGCCAGGGCGCTCAGCACCAGCGAGACGTGGCCGACCAGAGGGACGTACGGACCGAGGAACTCCATCGAGCCGTAGTGCAGCTCCACCCGGCCCTCCCAGCCGAAGTGCCGCGCCACGTGGAAGACCAGCGCACCCAGCGACTCCACCTCGGTGCCGCGGTCCCGCTGGTAGGTCAGGAACCGGAAGGCGCCCGGCATCCCCGCCGCGAACGCCGCTGCCAGCAGCGCGCCCACGCCCACCGCCACCGACCAGGCCACCCGCGTCGGCCTGCCGCGCGGCGTCCCCACCAGCAGCAGCACCGGCCACACCTTCAGCAGCGCCCCGAACGCGGCCAGTGCCCCGCCGACCCCCGGGCGCCGCAGCAGCGCGAGCAGACCGGCCACCGCCACCGCGGCGACCATCACGTCGTAGCGCGCGTATGCCGTCGGCCCCAGCAGCGGCAGCCCCACCGTCCAGCACCACGTGCCGGCCCGGCGCCGGTCCGGTCCCCGGCCCGCGCCCAGCAGCATCGCGAAGACCACGAAGTCGGCCGCACACGCGAGGACGAAGAATGCCGTCGCGTAGCCGAGGAACGGCAGCGCAGCGGGCGAGAGGACGGCAAGCGAGGCGACGGGCGGGTACTGCCAGGTCACGTCGTCGAGCGGAAACGTCCCGGTGCGCAGCACCTCGAACCAGCCGTGGTAGATCACGGACACGTCCGTGGTCACGTCCGGACCCGGCAACGTGATCACTTTGAGGACCAGCAACAGGAGGACCGCCCGCGACGCGAGCCAGACGGCCGCGAGGGCTGCGGTGGACAGGCGCATGCCGATGACAGTACCGCCGGGGCGGGAGCGGAGCCGTCCACGGCACTGCCGGACGGGCGCGGAGCGAGGGGTACTGTCGGCGGCGATGGACACGACCGCCGCGCGCAAGACGCTGATCGTCACCAACGACTTCCCGCCCCGGCCCGGCGGCATCCAGGCCTTCCTGCACAGCATGGCGCAGCGCCTCGACCCGGAGCAGGTCGTCGTCTACGCCTCCACGTGGAAGCGTGGCCGGGAGGGCGCCGAGGCCACCGCCGCCTTCGACGCCGACCAGCCTTTCACCGTCGTCCGCGACCGCGCGACGATGCTGCTGCCGACCCCGCGCGTCACCCGGCGAGCCGTCGGACTGCTGCGCGAACACGGCTGCCGGTCGGTGTGGTTCGGCGCCGCGGCACCGCTCGGACTGATGGCCCCCGCCCTGCGCCGAGCCGGCGCCGAACGGATCGTCGCCACCACCCACGGCCATGAGGCAGGCTGGGCGCAGCTTCCCGTCGCCCGCCGGCTGCTGCGCCGCATCGGCGACAGCACCGACACGTTGACCTATCTGGGTGAGTACACCCGCTCCCGCATCGCCCGCGCGCTGAGCGACGGGGCCGCGGCCCGCATGGTGCAGCTTCCGCCCGGCGTCGACGAGAAGACCTTTCACCCCGGATCCGGCGGCGACGCCGTCCGGGAACGGCTGGGGCTGTCCGGGCGGCCCGTCGTCGTGTGCGTCTCCCGCCTGGTGCCGCGCAAGGGACAGGACACTCTGATCGCCGCCCTGCCGCGTGTGCTCGCCGCGGTCCCGGACGCCGTACTCCTCATCGTGGGCGGAGGCCCCTACCGTGCCGACCTGGAGAAGCAGGCCGCGCGGCTCGGAGTCCGCGACTCCGTCCACTTCACCGGCGCCGTCCCCTGGGGGGACCTCCCCGCACACTTCGGCGCTGGCGACGTCTTCGCCATGCCCTGCCGCACCCGGCGCGGCGGCCTGGACGTGGAGGGGCTCGGCATCGTCTACCTGGAGGCCTCGGCCACCGGCCTCCCGGTCGTCGCCGGCGACTCCGGTGGCGCCCCGGACGCCGTCCGGGACGGTGAGACCGGCTACGTGGTCCACGGCGGCGTACCCGTCGAGGCCGCCGACGGGATCGTCACCCTGCTGGATGACGCGGACCTCCGCGCCCGCATGGGCGCGGCCGGCCGCGACTGGGTCGAGTCCCAGTGGCGCTGGGACCTCCTCGCCGCCCGCCTCCGGGCGTTGCTGTAGGCGACACGGCACGGGCCCGGTGCGGCCTCGCAGAGTCCGAAACCGGTCACTTGCCCTTGAACAGCTCCTCGATGGCCTCGTCCGCGGCTTCGGTGTTCCGGTTGTTCTTCTTGAGACCGTCCGAGATGTCGTCGAGATGGGTCTGAAGTCCCTCGACCGCTTCGCGCATGGCATCCGCCAACTCGATGTACGAGGTGGTGATCTCTTCCGACTCGGTCGGCCCTCGTACCCAACTCCCGGGACAGCTCTTCCAGCGCGTTGGCGCGAACGTGACGACGAGTGTGGTCAGCGGCAAGGGCGCCGAGTGGGACAAGAACCTCGTCAATGCGGGATTCGGCATGGCCGGCGGTGCCGTCGCCGGGAAGCTGCTGGGGAACGTCGGCGAGGGTATGGCGCGGAACGTGGGCGAAGGTGCCCTGGGAGGCGCACTGGGAAGCCTCGGAGGTGACACGGCGAACAACGTCATCCACGGGGAGAAGTTCGACGCTTCGCAGATGCTGATCGGCGCGGCAGGAGGCGCGGCGGGAGGCGGAGCCGGCGGTGGCCTGAAGCACCTCGCGATGGACAACTTCGCGCCCCCGGCACCCGAGGTGACCACACCCGGCTCGACGCCCGGCGACACCGCCGACGGTGCCACCCAGCCGGAGGTCGGGCGGGACCACTACAGCGACGCCGCCGACCTGGCGCTGGGCAAACCTGCCGGTATCTTCTTCGGCGAAGACGCGAACGACGCCAAGGACGCGGACGCGGACGAACTACCGCCACCCACGCGTGCGGAGATGCGTGCCGAGAACGAACGGAACGCGGCCACCGCCGGCGAACACGCGGGGAACACGACCCTGCAGGGGGACTTCGGATGAGCGGCAGTGCGCACGTCTCAGGCGCCGGCGGGCGCGGCACGGGTTCTGGGGAGGCGGGAACGAGCGGGTCGGGCAGACGGGAAGAGGGCGCCGTCCGCGGCGCCGTGCTGCTGGGCGGGCTGGTCGGAATCATCGCGTCGGCCGCGTTCGTCGGTCAGGCGGCGGCGTGGCTGTGCGTCGGCGACCCGGCCCTGCGGGCCGTCGTCACCTGGTGCTGCGCCGGTGCACTCCTGCTGTGCTCCGTCGCCCTGCTGCTGATGCGGGCGACGTCTCCGGTCAACGGCGCGGAGCGCACATACCGCGCCGCATGGGGCGCGCGGATGGGCGGCGGCGGGAGCCCGCGGTGGCAGGCGGTTCTCACCGCGGTGCTGGGCCCCGCCTACCTCGCACTGCTGGTCGGTCTCGGAGCCTCCGCCCTGCAGGAGACGGGTGACGCGGACGAGCTGGCCGCTGCGGGAGCCCGCATCGTCTCCGTGCCCGTCGAAGCGGTCGAGCCCGGCGGCAAGACGGGCAAGGGGCGTTACGACGACTACGGCGCCCGGGCCTGCTGCTGCGTGGCGACGGCCTGGAGGTTCCGTTCGAGCCGGCGAGCGGTTCGGCCAGGAGCGCGGCTGCCGCCCTCCACGGGCAGCAGGGCAGCCTGATGTGGCAACCGGATGCCACCGGCGGCCAGAGCGCGAAGGCAGCGGCGGTCTTCGCCGCCGACGGCGGCCGGCAGTTGCACGGCTCCGTACCCGCCGCCAGGTGCCGCGAGATGGAGACGCGCGGGCAGGCCCGGGCCGCACAGGCACCCCAGGCCTCGGCCGGCGGCGTCGACCTCGGCTCCACCTGGCCCCTCGCCACGCGAACCGGTGTGCTGGCCCTGTTCTTCCTCGCCTACGCCCTGCTCACCCCGCTGTACGTGCTGCCGCACAGTGGTGGATGGGGTGTCGCCTGCGCCGTCGCGAGCGCGGTGACCGGGGCCGCCGCGTTCCTCGTCCACTGGAACAAGGCCGAATAGCGGGCGCGGGAATGCATGAGGCGAGGACGGGTGCAGACTTCGTCGTCCGGAGCCGGTGATCGCGAACGCCGACCGCCCCGCCGACGTGCGTCGTAGGATGGGCACCGGTCCGCGCACGCCCCAGGCCGTCGTGCGGGCTTTCGGCACGGCCTGTTTCCTGGCCCGCCGTGCGCAGTGGGGACGGATCGGGGCGGGATGCGAACGTCCCCGAACCGGCTGTGGACGATGAAGGGAACGGGAGCCCGTTCGCCGTCGTCAAGGTGATCAGACCTTCGCTGCTCGGCGGCGACTCCGTCGGTGAGGACCACCGGGCGCGGGTGCGGTTCGCCCGGGAGATCGACGCGGTGCGCGCCGTGGTCAGCCACCGCACGCCGAGGCTGTTCGCCGCCGAGGCGGAGGCCGAACAGCCCTGGATGGCCATGGAGTACGTGCCCGGGCCCACGCTCGGCGCCATGGTGTCGCGGGCGGGCACGTTTTCCGTCGCCCCTTACGCGGCGCTCGGTCTGGCCGTCGCCGAGGCGCTGCGCGCCATCCACGACATGGGTCTGCTGCACCGCGACCTCAAGCCGGGAAACGTCGTGCTCGGCCCGGCTGGGCCCGTCGTCCTGGACTTCGGTATCGCCGTGCTCGCCGAACGCCAGGCCCGGCAGGCCGTCACCCGGACCGGCACCACACTGGGGACGGCGGCGTACATGCCGCTGGAGCAGGCCGAGGACGCCAAGCACGTCGACCGGTCCGCCGACGTGTACAGCCTCGGCGCGACCCTGTTCTTCGCCGCCACGGGCCGCCCGCCCTACTCGGTGGCCCCGCTGCCCACCGAATCCGTCTGGGACGGCGTGGACCCGGAGTTCCGTCCGCTGCTGGCCCGGATGCTGGTGCAGATTTCCGAGCGGCGCCCGTCCCTCGACGAGGTCGAGCAGAGCCTCCTCACCCTGCTGAACCGGAACCGCACCAT
>KI547046.1:120845-121789 GCA_000497405.1 Streptomycetaceae bacterium MP113-05
GAACTTCCCACCCGCCCACCCTTCCTGGCGGCGTCACTCACAAGGGTGACTTTTGCGCACAGGGTGGCAGGAACGCGCTACTCTCGCCGCAGACAAGCACACAAGTACGGCCCCCGACCAGGATTGCCGTCCCGGTCGAAGGCCTCACCACCCAGGAAGCAGAACCTTCCCGATGGCTACTGCGCAGCTTAACGCGCCGGTATCCGGCGCCATCCATGTCCGGACACGACTGTCCGGGAACTTCACCATCCTGGCCAACCGGCTCGCCCAACGGCCCGGCAGCGCCGCCACCGTGGGCGTCGCGCTCTTCATCCACTCGATGCCCGACGGCACCCCGGTCACCATCGAGGCGCTCCGCAAGCACTTCACCGAGGGCGAGACCGTCATCGGCCGCGCCCTGCGCGAGCTGGAGGCCGACGGCTGGCTGGAGCGCCGCATCATCCGCTGCCCCAACGGCCGCTTCCGCACCCAGACCTTCGTCTACACCCTCCCCGAACTCGCCCACCCTGGCGACGCGCGCCCCACTCCGCCCCCGGCCCCGCCGAAGCCCGCACCACCGTGCGTGAAGTCGGCAACCTCGTTGCCGCCCCCACGTACGCAGCCGCCGGAGCCCGAGCGGGCGGCGGCCCTAGCCGCACCGCCGGCCGAACCCACCCCACCGGCCCCGCGGCGACCCGATCCCGTCGACCCCCCAACCAGCGGGGGTCCGACCACCCGCCCGGCTACCCCGGCCAGCCCGGAAGCCGTCGCGCTGCTCACCGAACTCGGCTCACGTGACCCCCGGTTGACGTTCTCCCGTCGCGAGCTCGACCGCCTCGCACCCGGCGTCGACGCCTGGCTGACCTCCGGGGTCCGCCCGGCCCGCATCACCAGCACCCTCCTCGGCGACCTCCCGGAAAGCTTCCGCACCCGCCCGGCCGTCGTCCTCGCCTGGCGCCTCGCCG
>KI547046.1:122464-128221 GCA_000497405.1 Streptomycetaceae bacterium MP113-05
GAACTGCCCCGACTGCGACCGCGCCCACCGCAGCCCCACCCCCGGCCCCTGCCCCCTCTGCACCCACAACCGCCGCCACCGCTCGCCTCTCTCCGACGAGGCTGCCCACTGAGGCTCGTGCCGACGTCAACCAAGCCCACCAGCGACATCCGCGGCGCTTGCGATTTTCGCAAGAGGCGTTACTGTGGACTCATGGCTGAATCCGTGATCGATCGTGTTCGTAGTGTGATAGAAGCGTCCGCGATGAATCAGTCTGCTTTCGCAGAGAGGGTGCGGCTGACGCCTGACAAGCTCACGAAGAGCCTGAAGGGTGTGCGCCGCTTCACCTCCCTCGACCTGGCGCTGATCGCGGAGGAGACCGGCACCACGGTGGATTGGCTCCTCACGGGCCGTCCGGATTCCCGGCCGGCGTTCGCGGCACGTACGACGGACGAGTCGCTGCCCCAGCGAGAGCGTGTCAGCGCGGTGGCCGAGCGCTACGTGGCTGCCTACGACGTTCTGAAGTTGTTGCGACGACTGCCCGAGCTGCCGCCGCTTCCGGAGGTGCGAAGTGATGTGCCGCTCCACGTCGACCAGGGGCGACAGCTCGCGCATGAGGCTGCGGCCAGTCTCGGGGCGGACGGGCGACCGGCCGCAGTTCCGGAGCTCGAAACCAGCGTGCTTGCCGCCGTGTGCGCTCGTGCGCTCCACATCGACGTAGCGGTCGTGGATCTGCCGCCTGGCATCGACGGTGTCACCTGGCAGACGAACGGCTTCCGGCTCGTTCTCCTCAGCCCGACGGACGTCTGGACTCGTCAACGCTTCACGCTGGCGCACGAGCTCGGTCACATCTTGGCCGTGGACGCCCAGGAGCCGGTGGTCGAAGGACGCATCAGGCCGGGACGGGATCGGGCGCTCACCGAGATGCGGGCGAACGCCTTCGCCGCCGGCCTCCTCATGCCCGAAACGCAGGTACGCGATCGTGTCGGTGAAGCGGCGGCCGGTGAAGGTGCACTGAGTCAGGAGACGTTCGCTCGGCTGGTGGTCGACTTCAAGGTTTCCCCGAGCGCGCTGGCAGTGCGCTTGCGGCAGCTCGGCCTCGTCGACACCGCGACACACGACCGCTTCCGGCAGCTCACGGCGGAGAACTGCCATCTCCATGTCGGTGCAGCCGCCGAGTACCAGCGGCAGCAGTCCTGGGCCGAGGCCCGGCAGTTCCCCACCCGCGTGGTTTCGCAACTGTTCCGGGCCTACGAGGACGGGGAGACGACCCTTCGGCCCGTAGCAGCGCTCCTCGGCTGGGACGTCGACGCACTGCACCGGGTCCTCGATCCCGCGCCAGTCCAGGATGCTGCAGAAACGGATGAAAAGGACCCGGTCTTCACTCCATGAGACTCTGCTGGTTTCCCGACAACACAGTCTTGTGCAACTTCGCGAGTGTGCATCGGCTACCCCTCCTCGAGAAGGTGCTGGACGGGCGCGGTCGTTGGACTCAGGCGGTAGCGCATGAGGCGGAGAAGTCGAGTGCCTGTCACCCGGCTCTCCGGTCGATATCGGAGGCCGGATGGCTCGGCGATCCCATCGAGGTCGATCGCCGAGGTCGACCGGGTCCGTCGGGCGGTCTTCGCAGGCCTGCCCTCGGAACCGACGCGCCATCTCGGCGAGGCTGAGACGTGTGTCCTCATCACCACGCGGCAAGAGTTCCGGAGTTCCATCTGGATCACCGATGACGCATCCGCGGGAAGGTTCGCCCGACGGCGGGGCATCACGACCAAGGAGACCTTCGACCTCATGAACGAGGCCGTCGTCGATGGCCTCGTCACGGCGGAGGAGGGGCATCGCCTTCTCGCAGACATCGTGGCGGCAGGTAACCACCTGCACCGCATCTCACGGCACCCTCGGGACCTTCTGGCATAGCGGGTGCCTCATGTGGTGAGTTCGGCGAGGTTCTGTTGGCAGGCGAGGGCGGCTACGAGACCGAGTGCTGGCTGCCCTTCTGCCCGTACCGGACGGCCAGTCGTCAGTATCCGACGGCCCATCTCGCCCCTCGCGTGACAGGAGCCCCGTCGGTGCACCTGTCACGCGGTCGCCGATGTGCTCTCGAGCAGAGGAAGGACAGGAATGTCTGTGCGGACAGATGAATCGTGACTTCGACTGTTCCGCGGCTCCGTCCATCAGGCGATCCCGTCTCGCCTGCCGGTGGAGGCATGCTGCTGGACAGCACCCCGTGCACAGGTCGGCGAGAGCCGGTGACCTGCGGACGGCTCTACGCGAGTGCGCCGCTTTCATGGCTGCAATCACCCCATGTCACCCCTGCACGGCAGCCGATAGCCTGGTCGTGGGCGACCGACGATCAGCGCGAGGGGGAAGCGGTGCGGCGTGACGTGCGGGGTCACTACGAGCCTCGCTGATGAGTACGACGAGCACTGGGTGTACGGGTCGGACTACGTGCCCTGGATGTCGGCGCGAATCGCCGAGGCACTGTCCCTGTCGTCGTCGGACCGCATCGTCGACATCGGCTGCGGAACCGGGTTGTTCGCCCGCGAGGTCGAGCGACTGGTCCGGCCTGCGCGGCCGATCGTGTGCGCCGACCCCTCGGAGCCGATGCTGCGTCAGCTCGGCACCGACCCTGGTTCCCGCCTCGTGCCCCTGCTGGCGTCTGCCGAGGACCTCGCCGCCGGTCACGTCGGGCTTCTTTACGCACAGCTGGACGCCATGTGGCTCAAAGAATCGGCGCATCATGTGGCCGATCCCGCGAAGACCTTGCAGGGGCTGGCCGGGCTGCTGGCTCCGGGCGGCCGACTGCTGGTGGCTATGCTCCTCGCCACCACTAGACCGGCGCGCGCCCACGGTTGCCCGCCAGTCTTCGTCGCGCACATCAGATGAGGGGCGCTCGTGAAAAGGGAATTCTTCAGGGCGGTGAGCGGACAACTCCCGGCCGGCATGGAAAGGACCACCGAACTGCACGTGTACCGCACCTGTTTCGCCGCGATCGTGGTGCTACTCGCTGGGCAGGGCCTGCTCATCGGCGTGTTCGCTTTCCTGTTCTACCCGCTGACCATCGAGGGATTCGCCCCCTTGGACGAGCCCGCGACGTCGGTGCGTAGCAAGATCGCATTCGTCGTGGTGGTCGGCGTCCTGGTAGAGGCAGCGACCGTCTGGATCATTCGGGGCCTTCTGAGGTCCACTCTCCGTGGCCTCCCGGCGGGGAGTACATTGCGTTGGGCCCTGGCCGCCGAGGTCGCTCTACTGGTGGGTGCCTTTCTGGCCGATTCTCCGAGCGGGGCGGTCGGCACGGGCCTCATTCTGGTTCTTCTTGCTGTCTGTCACGGCTTGGAAACACGACGGTCCTTGCCGTTGCAGACGCCCCGCTGAGCGGGCTTGCCCGTCATGTCTTCTGCGTCCTGCAACGTGGACGCGCGTACGACCCCGACACCGAGGCCGGCGTGCCACCGACAGCTACTCTGGAACCGGGCGAGTTCCTGCTCGGGGATCGAGGCTCAGGCCGGGGAGGATGTCAGTCGTCCGCGAAGAGGTCGTTTGCTTCGCCGGCGGTGAGGGCGCGGTCGAACCAGCGGTGCAGGGTATCGAGGTCCTTGCATTCGGTGATGCGAGTGCGCACAGCCGCTGTCGTGTCGACCTGCCGTGCGTCCAGCACGCGGAGGACGCTCAGCGCCCGTTCCGTCGCCCTGCCCTCCGCCCGGCCCTCCGCCCGGCCCTCGGCCTGGCCCTCTGTCCGGCCCTCGGCCTGGCCTTTGAGGTAGGACTCCTCGACGATGGTGCCCCGTCCGGGGAAGTACGTGCCCAGGGTCATCAGCTTCCTCCATGTCTCGCGGGCCGGGCCGTCGCCCAAGCCGATCTCCAGCAGTTCGGAGAAGTACTCTGCGGTTTCGCCGTCGGTCGTTCCGAGCGCGGTGGCCAGCGCCTCCAGTATGACAGGAACGTCCGGGTCCTTCCCGTGTGTGATCGCTGAGAACACGGCCAGCGGCAGGTCCCGCGCGGCTTGTTGCGTATCGGCGATGACTGGCACGTTGTCCGGCCCGAGGACGAGTGGCTCCACCGCGAGGGCTCGGCTCCAGCCTTCCGGGCCGAAGCGGAAGGGGCCGGCGGCCCAGCGGGCCGTCGCCTTGTCCTGGCAGGTGACGAGCAGCAGCACCGGGCAGCCGTACTTCTCCCGCATGTACGACAGGTAGTACGTCCAGCTGCCGGGTTTCTCCCTGGCGCGTCTGCCCTGTGCCTCGATGGCGAGGAGGAAACCGCCCGCCTCACCGGCGTTGCCGGGGCTGATGCGCAGCACGCTGTCGACGCGGCGCTCCAGCGGACGGATCTCCGTCGCGTCTGGTGTCAGCACCTCCACCGTCGCTGGCGAAGGCAACGGCACACCGAGGATCTCGAAGACCGGGGACAGCAGGTCAGGACGGTCCTGGAAGATCCGGTGCGCCGCTTCGTGAGAAGAAGAGACCATGCCCGGAACGCTAAGAGATCTTGGTGCGGCACGCCCCCGGCTCTCTGGATCTTCGCCCGATCGAGTGAGGTCGCCACGCCCCCGGGCAACGGCGGGAGCGGGAACTCACCCCTGTGCGCCCCCATGCGCCGTGGTCGGGCAGGAGCCGGGCGGCGTGCGGCCTGCTCAGACCAGAGGGCAGGTGAAGGGCAGGACACGTTCGGTCAGCCGGCCGGTCAGGTGGCTGTCGGTGACGACTGCGTCGGTGAGCCAGCCTGCCTGCGTCAACCGGTCGACCAGGTCCTCCAGCTCGCTGAGGTCCACCGGAACCTGAGCGAGTACCGACTCCAGGGCGATACCTTCGCCGTCGGCTCCGAGCTGCCCGTCGTGATCGGTCCGGCTGGACAGCGTCAGGGCGAGTAGACGGACGGCTGCGGGCGCCTTGCCCTTGCGGAGCTTCTTCTCCGAGACGACCCGCTGCGCCCAGCCGGAGAGCTTGGCCCGTACCTTCTTGCCGAAGTCGAACGGGACGGGGTCGTCCCCTCCGGGTACGAGGGAGGGCACCGTGACGGCAACGGGGTTCTCGGGCCGCGAGGTCAGCAGGTCGCTCGCCGTACCGGGCAGCTGGAGCCAGCCGCAGCCGGTCAACTGCTCTACCAGCACCTCCGGATCGGTAAGGCCAAGGCCGGCCAGGTCCTGTCCGACGAAGTTGCCGGTGCCGGTGCGCGCCGTGCGCAGCGTCAGCATCAGCGTCAGCAGCCGCGCCTCCGGCCCGGGCAGCGGGGCGTGACTGGCGACGTGAGCGAGGACGGAGCGTGCGTGCTCCCACTGTGCCGGGCCGGGCAGCAGCCGGGTGACCGCCGCTTCGTCCTCGTCCGCGCCCTCCCCGGTGCGGTGCCGGTGCTGCATGCGAGCGGTGGCGGCGGCCTGTTCGGCGCGCCCGGCCTCCTCGCGCAGCTCCGGGTCGCCGGTGACGTCGGCCCAGGTGGTGAAGGCGCGTGCCTTGCGCTCGTGCAGATCGGCGAGAACAGCCAGGTCGGGCTCCGTGCGCCGCTGGTACGTGCGGAAGAGGTTCCCGAGGTCGATGAGTTCGTCGCGCAGGACGACGGGCCGCAAGTCGGGCGGGACGGAACGCTGGGCGATCTTCCCCCGCTGACGTCGCCGTGCCGGCGCGGTACGGGGCACCGGCACACCGCGCGGTGCGCTCACGGGCGGCGCTCCGGCGGGCGACCGGCCGTCGGAGAAGAGGGGAGAGCCCACGGCGGCCGCTCCGGGGCGGTCGGCGGTGGTCGGGCCGCCGTCGGCCGCAGCGGAGCCGGCCGCAGGGGTGATCG
>KI547046.1:128324-135410 GCA_000497405.1 Streptomycetaceae bacterium MP113-05
CTCGGAGGGACATGCGCCGCGCAGCCCTCGGCCCGGCACGCGCAGTACGCGTCGGCGCGCGGCTGCGCGACGGCGTCCAGGTGTGCCTTGAGGTGGGCGACCGCCGCCCCGCGGCCGGCGGCGGCATTCGGCAGCGCCTGGTCGGGACAGGCGGAGCGGCTGCAGGAGACGCGCACCGCAGTACTGCCACGTTTCGCGGCGTCCATGCGCACGGTCCACCTCCGCCCCAGCACCCGTTCGTCCCGCTCGCTCGCCGTTGCTTCGGCCATGCCGTTCTTCCTCGCTCTCCCAGCCCCGAGGTCCGGGCCGTTCCCCACGAACGCTCTTCCGGACGGGTACACCGTATGCAAGGACCTGCCCAAAGGCCGGAAAACCTCCGCCCGTTCACTCGTACCGGTCAACGGGGGGCCCGCCCCGGAGCGGACGAATCCGTTCGTGCAGTGCGGAGCCGCTCGGTCACGCCGATGCGCCGCCCTCCCGCTGCCCGGCGGTGACGAGGCGCTCGACGTCGCGGCAGAACTTGTCGAACGACGGTGCGCCGGAGCGTGCCGCCTCCACGTCGAAGCGCTGCGCGAAGGCCGGCTGGTGTGCGGTTTCCTGATAGGTGGCTCCGCGGGGCATGTGCTTCGACAGCCACTCTTTCGCGCCTCGGATGCTCTCGGGGCCCGGGGGTGGCGTCAGGGTGTCGGGAAGGCCGGCAAGCCCGCCGAGCCCCTTCGCCCCGGCAAGGAACCACGCCTCGAACTCCCGGACGGCGGCGACCGCGACCAGCGGGACGTGGGCATGAGTGGCACGGGCGTGCTCCCGCAGCGTGCGCCCCAGCCCGACGGCGCAGTCGTCGTCGGCGTCCAGCAGGACCAGCACCCCTGTGGGGCGACGGGTGCGCGCCATGACGACGGTGAGAGCACGGGCAAGAGCCTCCCGTTGCAGCATCCGGTCCCGCGGCACCCGGTGCGGGCGCTGGACCTCTGCGTACGCGTTCGGTCGAAGGTGCGGCACGAGCCGTTGAAGGAGGCCCTGGAAGGCCCGCTCCTCACCGTGACCTTCGACGATGGACGCGATCACCGGGTAGGCGTCATGCACGGCCGTCCGCTCCCCTCGGTTCGTCCGGGGTCGTCGCCGGACGCATCTCCCCGCTGCGCAGAAGTTCCGGCAGGCTGAGGACGCCGTCGGCCATGAGTGCTCTGCCGGAGGCGTCGATGGGACCGATGCGGGTTCCGTCGCCGTCATCTCGCGCGACCAGCACGTGTGCGGGGTCCGCGGCTGCGTTGTCCAGGAGGTCGGCGCTCTGCGTGGTGACGATCACCTGAGTGTTCCGGGAAGCGGCCAGCAGGGCGTCGTAGAGGGCGCCGACCATCGGCGGGTGCAGGGAGATCTCGGGTTCCTCGATCGAGACGAGTCGCATTCCGCCCACGAGCACCGACGGCTGGAACAGTGCGGCGAGAACACCTGCGAGCCGTAGCGTGCCCTCCGACAGCGATCGACGGTCGACCTTCGTCGCCGGTCCGTTCTCCGCCAGGAAGCGACCGACCACGAACGCCAGATCACCCTCCACGACCTCCACACCGTCCAGGCCCGCGGCGTTGTCGATCATCGAGGATAGATAGCCGTCGATGGTCTCCTTGGCCCAGGGATACCGCCGGGCCAGCGCATCCAGCACGCGTGCCAGGTGATGACCGCGCTCCCCGAGGGTGTTGCCGCGGTCCATGTTCGGTGTGTCGTCAACCGCCCGCAGGACGGGCGTGAGGAGCTCGTACGAGCGCAGGAAAACGAGGCTCCGCACCAGCGCCTCCCTGGCTTCCGTGGTCGGCTCGTGTGTGCCGTCCGCCGGGACGAAGGCCTCCCGCCAGGCGACCGAGGTGTCTCCCGCCACCTCCAGGTGCAAGTGGGAGCCGACGACGCGGTCTCCGCCCGGACGTTCCTCGCCGCCGGAACCCACTTCCAGGATGTACGCCATGTCGACGGCCGTACCGCCGTTACGGTCCTGGGCGGGAAGGTGCGCCTCCACGCGGATACGGAAGACGTCCGCTGCATGTCCCGACCGATTCCGGTGCAGGACCTCCTGCAAGCCGCCACGCGACTCCAGAGCATGGGCGGGCGACGACCGCAGGGCGTCTCGCACGAACATGAGTGCGTCGAGAAAGTTCGACTTGCCGGCCGCGTTTGGGCCGGCCAGCACGGTGAGAGGTCCGAGCCGTACGTCGCATCTGGCGATGGAGCGGTAGTTCGTCACCTCCACGCGGCTGAGAAACGGCGGCCTACCGCCGTCAGCAGACGTCATGATCTCCTCGCTCCTTCGACCGTACCGTCGGCACAGAGAGCAGCGGGCGTCCCCACGAGGTTCTCCGCCT
Source organism: Streptomycetaceae bacterium MP113-05 (assembly GCA_000497405.1). Classification (GTDB taxonomy): domain Bacteria; phylum Actinomycetota; class Actinomycetes; order Streptomycetales; family Streptomycetaceae; genus Streptomyces. The sequence goes on from KI547046.1 coordinate 130,676, forward strand.
GCTTCCCCGCACGGTCCGCACACTATCGAGGCGAGCCGTAGATGACCGGCAGCCGCTGTCGGGGACGCCGGACGAGCGAGGGCCAGCCGCCGCCCGGCGCCACCTTGTCGAGCAGCTGCCGCTCGGACGGACCCGCCCCGTCCTGCTCACCACGTTCAACACCAACCTCGCCGCCGACCTCCGCGACCGTCTCCGCCGCCTCGGCGGTGACGACCTGCTGAGCCGGGTGGACATCAAGCACGTCGACCGGCTGGCCCGAGAGGTCGTCGAGCAGCACCCGGGCACGGACCTCGGACGCCCACTCGACGACACGGCCGCCATGAACCTGTGGCACACCGTGTGCACCGAAGCCGGTGAGTACACCTGGGACGCGGACTTCCTGGACGCGGAGTTCAAGCACGTCGTCCTCGCCCAGGGCTGCGGCACGCTCCCGGCCTACCTGCGAGCCGACCGTGAGGGCCGCGGGCGCCTCCAGCGCGCCGAGCGGGTCGCCGTGTGGCAACTCGTGGAGGCCTACCGCGCCCGGCTCGCCGAGCCGCCGTCGCACACCACCCATGCGCTGATCGCAGACCGTGCGGCGAACCTCGAAGCGCACCATATGGCGCGGGTGGCGGAACAGGCCCGGTACAAGGAGGAGCACGGCGGAGTCGACCTGATCCACCGCGAGGCCGGCAGCGGCATGTGGCTCAAGCCGCGCTACCGGCACATCGTCGTCGACGAGGCCCAGGACCTGTCCGCCGCGCACTGGCGGATGCTGCGCGCCATGGTCCCCAAGGGGCTCGACGACATCTTCCTCGTCGGCGACGCCCACCAGCGCATCTACGCCCACCGGGTGGTCCTCGGGCGGCTCGGCATCCACACCCGGGGGCGGGCCTCCCGAAGGCTGACGCTCAACTACCGCACGACGCGGCAGATCCTTGGCTCCGCCACCGGCCTCGTCGCGGGCGAGAGGTTCGACGACCTCGACGACGAGACGGACGACCTCACCGGCTACCGCTCCGTGCTGACCGGCCTCGCCCCGCAGTTCTGGCGCGCACCGGACCACCAGACCGAGATGCGGGCCGTCGCCTCGCTCATCGCCGAGCGTCACGAGCGGCACGGGACGCCCTACGAGGCCATGGCCGTCAGCGTTCCCGACGGAGACGCTGCGGCTCGGATGGCGTTCACGCTCCAGAGCCCGCCCTACCGCATCCCCGCGTGCGAACTGGGCAAGGACGGGCCGCGCAGCCCGGACGGCGTCCGGATCGGCACCAGGTACCGCTTCAAGGGCCTGGAGTTCCAGCGGGTGTTCCTCACCGGCGTCAGCGAGGGCCAGATTCCGCACCAGCGCATCGAAGCGCACCGCATCAGTGACCCCTCCCGGTACCGGCAGGAGGAACAGCGGGCCCGCTCGGTGCTCTTCGTCGCCGCCACCCGTGCCCGCGACGAGCTCGTGGTCACCTGGAACGGCCGGCCGAGCCGGTTCCTCCCCGACGACGCCGCCCGCACCGCCTACAGCGCCGGTGAGCTGCTGCCGGGTGACGGCCCGCCGTCCGCCTCCGCGGCGTAGCCGCGAGCGCTCGGCCGACCACGGCCCGGGACGACGTGGCTGACGCCGGTCAGCTGACCGTCTGGTCGTCGCGCCGGCGCACCATCTCGGTGATCCAGGCGGGCGCGAACGGGGACGTGCAACCCGGTGGAGTCGGGTAGTCCTTGAGTACTTCCAGGCGCTCCCCGATGTCGAGAGCTCGGGCGCGGTACTCGGGGTGCTCGATCCCGATCTGCGCCAGGCAGTGGTTCATCGCCCACTGCAGGCGGTCCGGGGCGTCCTTCATGTCGGCCTCGACGACGTCGAGCAGTCCTGAGAGGTCGAGGCCCTCGGGCTGCTTCGCCACGCGTTCGGTGGCCAGCGCCCACCCGGCGCTCGCGACCACCGGATCCGGGTCGGCGAACCAGGCTAGGCGCAGCTCCTCGGAGTGCGGGTTCTTCTTCACCACGTAGTTCACGAGCCAGTCGTGCACCTTGGGTGCGCGCGCCTCGCGCAACATGACGTCGAGCTCGTCACGCTCGAACGCCTTGGGGCGGCAGACCAGGAGTGCCAGCAGCCGCGCCGCGGTGTCGCCCGTCTTCCAGAGCTCACCCGCGAGTTCCTGCTGCTTCTTCAGCCGCTTCGCGAGCGCCCGCAGCTTGCCGAGGTTCACGCCGTGGTCGTCACCGCGTCTCTCGTTCACCTCGCGCATCTTCGGGTCCTCGAGCTCGGTCAGCTCGGCCCTCACCTCGGCCACCGTCGTCCCGGCCATTTCAGCCTCCTGTCGAGCAGGTACGGGATTCAGCCTACGGCGCGCCGGGCGCGCCCGCGTCACTCTCGCGGCTGTGGGTGGTCGGGGTGCCTGAGATGATCCGGGCGCACCGGTAGGAGAAAACCGACGGGGGCGGGCGTCAGCCGAAGAAGACGCCGACCTCCTCGTAGAGCTCGGGTGGGACGGTCTTGATCCGGGCCGTGGCGTCGGCCAGCGGTACCCGGACGATGTCGGTGCCGCGCAGCGCGACCATCGTGCCCCAGTCGCCCTCGTGGACGGCGTCGATGGCGTGCAGGCCGAAGCGGGTGGCGAGCCAGCGGTCGAACGCGCTGGGCGTGCCGCCGCGCTGGATGTGGCCGAGCACGGTGGTGCGGGCCTCCTTGCCGGTGCGCTGTTCGATCTCCTTGGCCAGCCATTCGCCCACACCCGAGAGGCGGACGTGTCCGAAGGAGTCGCGGGAGTCGTCCTTGAGGACCATGTCGCCGGCCCGGGGAACGGCTCCCTCGGCCACCACCACGATGGGGGCGTAGCTGGCCTTGAAGCGGGAGCGCACCCAGCCGCACACCTCGTCGACGTCGAAGGGCCGCTCCGGGATGAGGATGGCGTTGGCGCCGCCGGCCAGTCCGGAGTGCAGCGCGATCCAGCCCGCGTGCCGGCCCATCACCTCGACGACCAGCACCCGCATGTGTGACTCGGCGGTGGTGTGCAGCCTGTCGATGGCCTCCGTCGCCACGTGTACGGCGGTGTCGAAGCCGAAGGTGTAGTCGGTGGCGGACAGGTCGTTGTCGATGGTCTTGGGCACGCCCACGCAGCGGACGCCGTACTCGTCGGTGAGCCGGGCGGCCACACCGAGGGTGTCCTCGCCGCCGATCACGATCAGTCCGTCGACCTCCGTCTTCTCCAGTGTCTCCTGGATGCGCCGGACGCCGTCCTCTTCCTTCAGGGGGTTGGTGCGCGAAGAGCCGAGGATGGTGCCGCCGCGCGGCAGCGTGCCGCGAACCGCCGGGATGTCCAGGGGCATGGTGTGGTTCTCCAGGACGCCGCGCCAGCCGTCCCGGAAGCCCAGGAAGCGGTGGTCGTACCGCTGAACGCCCTTACGGACGACGGCGCGCATGACCGCGTTCAGACCGGGGCAGTCGCCCCCGCCGGTGAGCACTCCGACCCGCATGGGATCTCCCTTCTCCACGTGACCGGGACGCACACGGCCACGCTAGCGGTGATCCAGGTCACAGTGGAGCGGTGCGGCGCGACACTCCGGCGCACCGTGGAGAGACCAGGGCGGTTCTCACTCGTTCGAGCGATACGGATCGGGTCCGGGCGAGGTCGGTCAGTCGTCGTCGAGACCGCGTTCGATCGCGTACCGCACCAGCTCCACCCGGTTGTGCAGCTGGAGCTTGCCCAGGGTGTTCTGCACGTGGTTCTGCACGGTGCGGTGCGAGATCACCAGCCGCTCGGCGATCTGCTTGTAGCTCAGACCCTTGGCGACCAGCCGCAGCACCTCGGTCTCCCGGTCGGTGAGCTGCGGCACGCCCGGCCGGTGCGCTGCTGCGGCGGGCGGCGGCTCGGTGGCCAGCCTGCGGTACTCGCCCAGCACCAGCCCCGCCAGCCCCGGAGTGAACACCGGGTCGCCGGCCGCGGTGCGCCGCACCGCGTCGATCAGTTCCCCGGTGCTCGCGGACTTCACGAGATAGCCCGTGGCCCCGGACTTCACGGCCTCCAGCACGTCCGCGTGCTCACCGCTCGCGGAGAGCACGAGTACCCGCAACGCCGAGTCCGGGCCGACCAGTTCGCGGCACACCTCGACGCCGGGCAGCTCCGGCAGGTTCAGGTCGAGCACCAATACGTCCGGCGTCACCGCCCGCGCCCGGCGCACGGCCTGTGCGCCGTCCCCCGCCGTGGCCACCACGGCGAAACCCGCCGCCTCCAGGTCGCGGGCGACGGCGTCCCGCCACATCGGGTGGTCGTCGACGACCATCACCCGCAGCGGCTCCCGCCTCTCCGGCCCGTCCGTCGATTCCTCAGACATCCTTCGGCACCCTCAATTCCACCTCGGTCCCCTGCCCGGGAACCGACACCAGTTCCGCGCTGCCACCCAGGTCGCCGAGCCGTCCGCGGATGGAGAGCGCGACACCCATACGTCCTTCCGTCTCGGCGGCGGCGAGCCGCCCGGGCGGAATGCCCGGACCGTCGTCGCGGACCGTCACCAGCACGGCGTCCGGCTCGTCCTCCAGCAGGACCCACGCCCTGGCGTCCTCGCCGGCGTGCTGTCGCACATTGTCCAGGGCGGCACCGACGGCGGCGGCGAGTTCGCGGGCCGTCTCCCCGGGCAGCGGCACCGGGGTGCCGGGCTCGGAGAAGGTGACCCGGGCGTTCACCAACCGGGTGAGCAGCATGCGCAGATCGTACGGTCCGGCCGCGCTGCGCTCGTCGGCCGCACCCGGACCCGCCGCCGACGC
>KI547046.1:135420-150320 GCA_000497405.1 Streptomycetaceae bacterium MP113-05
CTTTCCCGGGTGGCGGCCTCGATCTGGAGGGCGCGGGCGAGGGTTCGCTCGCTGGCCCGTGCCACCTCCACGACGTAGCCGATCGCGATGCTGGCGACGCACACCAGCAGCACGTTGTGGACGGTGTCCCGGGAGGGGGTGCCACGCTCCACCAGGTTGGCGGCCCCCACCAGCAACGAGGCGCCCGCGGCCCACCGCCAGCCGCCCTTGATCGCGAACCCCAGCACGGCGCCCGCGGACCAGATCGACGGCAGCGTGTTGATGCCGTCCAGCACGCGTTCCGTCGTCTCGGTGAACCGGGTCAGGACGATACCGGTGAGGGCGATCGTCAGCTCGCAGACCAGGAACGGGTAGCGGCACCGCGCGGCGGACACCGTCCGGGTGGCGGTCGCCAGCGTCCACACCACCAGCACGGCGACGTACCCCGCCGCGAGGTACGGGCGCACGTAATGGTCCCAGGCCAGGACGCACAGGCCGACCGCGTAGGCGGCGGCGAGCAGGCGATAGCCCGTCAGCGCGCGCCACAGCGGCTGTTCCACCGACATCCTCGGCGGCATCCGAATTCCCCCCGTCTGCATTCCGCGTACGCTACGCGGCGCTTCTCCTGTCGCCGTGCTCGCCCTGCTCACCGGAGCGGGCTCCGCCCTCGCGCTCCTGCTCCGGACGCTCCGCCGCCTCCCGCGGTTGCGCGGTGCTCCCGTCGTTCGCAGTGCCGGTGTTCCCGGCCTCGTCCTGTGCCGCGGCCTTCGCCGCTTCCGCGATGCGCCGTTTGGCCGCGGTGGCGTAGACGTCGACGTACTCCTGCCCTGAGAGCTTCCAGATCTCGTACATCACCTCGTCGGTGATGGCCCGCTGGATGAAACGGTCGTTCTCCATGCCCTGGTAGCGGCTGAAGTCGAGCGGTCGGCCGATGCGGATGCCGGGCCGCATCACCTTGGGCCGGATGCGGCCGGGCGGCTGGATCTTCTCCGTGTCGATCATCGCGACGGGGATCACCGGCGCCCCGGACCGCAGCGCGACCCGCGACAGGCCCCCCGTCTTCCCGCGGTAGAGCCTCCCGTCGGGGGAGCGGGTGCCCTCGGGGTAGATCCCGAAGAGCTCGCCCCGTTCCAGCACGCCCAGGCCGCTGCGGATAGCGGCCTCGCCTGCGCCGCGCGCTCCGGACCGGTCCACGGGAAGCTGGCCGGCGCCCTTGAAGAACGCCGCGGTGAGCCTGCCCTTCACCCCGGGCGCCGTGAAGTACTCCGCCTTCGCGATGAAGGTGACCTTGCGGTCCAGTACCACGGGCAGGAAGAAGGAGTCCGAGAACGAGAGGTGGTTGCTCGCCAGGATCGCCGGCCCGGTGGCCGGTACGTTCTCCAGTCCCTCCACCCAGGGACGGAAGACGAGCTTGAGCGAACTGCCCACAGACAGCTTCATCACGCCGTAGAACACCCGAGGACCTCCTGTACCCGACCGAACCGACCATATCCCGCGACGCCGCCGGAATCCCGGTGAGCGACGGGACACCGCGGTGGACGGCGGCGCGCTACCGGGTTACTCCCCGCACGCGTAGGGTGGCAGCATCCGTTCTTTCCCGGTGCTGTGCGAAGGGAGACCCCGCGGTGCCGATCCTGCCCGGAGCCGAGCCGATGCGTCACGACGGCTCGCAGACCGGAGTCCTGCTGTGTCACGGATTCACCGGCTCGCCGCAGTCGCTGCGCCCCTGGGCGCGGTATCTCGCGGAACGGGGGTACACCGTCTCGCTGCCGTTGCTTCCCGGCCACGGCACACGATGGGAGGACCTCCAGGTGACCGGCTGGGAGGACTGGTACGCGACAGTCGAACGCGAGCTGCGAGCGCTGCGCGCCCGGTGTTCGGAGGTCTTCGTCTGCGGTCTGTCGATGGGCGGCGCCCTCGCGCTGCGGCTCGCCGCCAAGCACGGCGAGGACGTGCGCGGCGTCATCGTGGTCAACCCCGCCAGCACCTTCCCCCGGCTGGAGGGCTACGCCTTGCCCGTGCTGCGGCAGCTGGTGCGGTCCACCCGGGGCCTGACCGACGACATCGCCAAGGAGGGGTCGCACGAGATCGGCTACAACCGGGTGCCGCTGCACGCCGCCTACTCGCTGCGGAACTTCTTCCGGCGGTTGCCCAGTGAACTCCCCGAGGTCACCCAGCCGTTGTTGCTGCTGCACAGCCGCACCGACCACGTGGTCCCGCCGGGCGACTCGGAGCTGATCCTGTCCCTGGTCTCCTCCACGGATGTCACCGAGACCGTTCTGGAGGACAGCTACCACGTGGCGACCCTGGACCACGACGCGGAGCGGATCTTCGCGGACACCCACGGTTTCATCTCCCGGATCTCAGCGAGGACGACGGCACGTGACGGAGCGTAGGGAGGGGGCCGACGGCTCGGGGGAGGAACGGGACCCGGCTCTGCCGGCCGACGAGGAGGCGGCGTGGGCACAGATCGTCGCCGCCTACGACGGCGCGTCGTACGACCGCACCGAAGCCGTCCGGCCGGAGGCCGACGGCGACGTGGATCCGGCTGACCCGGACCGGACCGGTGCCGACGCCGACGGGACCGACGCCTCGCCCGACGCCGACGGGACCGACGCCGGGCACCCGGCCGGGAGCAGCCGGAGCGAGGACCGGGAGCCGTCCCGCAGCTTCACCGTCTACGCCGCCGGTATCGGCCCCCGGGACTGGCGGGGGCCGGACGAGGTGGACGACGACGACCACTTCACGCCCCCGGAGCCGCCGCCGCTTCCCGAGACGGACCCGGCCACCACCTTCGCCTGGATCGCCGCGATCGGCGGCCCGCTGCTGCTGATCGGCGCGGTCATGTTCGACGTCTACCTGTCCTGGTGGATCGTCACCCTCGGCGTCGGCGGATTCCTCGGCGGCTTCGCCACTCTGCTCACCCGGCTCCGGGACGACCACGACGAGGACCTGGACGATCCGGGTAACGGCGCGGTCGTCTGAGTCGCCACCCGTTCCCCCGCCGGCGCTCCCCGGATCGCGGCCCCTCCGCCCGAACCCGGCAACCTGCCGGTGACGGACGCTGCCGGTAAACGGAAGTGCGCGCAGTGGCCCTCGCCTGCGAGGATGGGACGCCCGCAGCCGGAGCAGCCGGCGCGGGCGACGGGAGGAGGGGGAACCGACCGTGCTGACCCTGTTGTTCGTCTTCACCGCGGTGGCACTGCTCACCGGCTGGCTGGTCACACTGGAACTGCGGCGCGAGCGCGCCCGCACGGGCGGTGAGAGCTGACCGGCGAGCGGCTCTCAGCCTCTGGCCGCCGGTGCCACCGAGGCCGGTACGCGCAGTGCCGCCAGCACCGGAAGATGGTCCGTGGCCGCCCGCAGATCCTGTCCGGTCACGCCCGGCAGTCCGTGCGGCACACCACAGCCCAGCACCTCGATGCCGGGCGACGCCAGAACGGCGTCGATGCGCTGGTGCGGGTCAGCCGGGGTGGAGGTGTGCTCGCCGCCCCACGGCCTGCGGGCCCAGCCGTCCTGAAGCTCATCGGCCAGTAGCCGGAAAGCCCGCCCGCGCGGGCGCTCGTTGAGGTCGCCGGCCGCGACCGCGTGGGGTGTGCGGCGCCGCATCGTCGCCAGTCGCTCCAGCAGCATCCCGGCCTGCGCGTACCGCTCGTCGGCCCGCAGGCTCAGGTGGCAGCTCAGCACGCCCAGCCGGGCCGAGGGCCCGCCGGGTCGCTCCGGGCCGAAGCGGAGCTGCGCCGTGGCGAAGCCGCGCCGGTGCAGGCCGGGCGTCAGCGGTAGCAGGACGTCCTCGGTCTCCTCCACGTGGGCGCGCAGCGACGCCAGGATCATCGGCCCCGCCGCCGTGGCGCCGCCCGCGACGTGGACCAGTCCGGACTCCCGCGCCAGGCGTGCCGCGTGTTTGCGCCAGCGGAAGAAGCGCGGCGCTTCCTGCACGCACACGACGTCCGGGGCGGTCGCCCGGATGACCCGGGCCAGCGCCCCCACGTCGTCCCGCATGGAGCGGATGTTGTAGCCGAGCAGGCGCACCACTGCGGAGCCGTCCGGCTCGGTGCGCGAACCGGGCAGGTCGGCGAGTACCGGAACAGGTGTCATACGCGGCAGCGTACGACGTGGCGGGCCGGGGGCGGCACGCGCCCGGTCAGCCCTGGCGCGCCAGGTCGGCGGCGCCCACCAGGCCCGCCTTGCCGCCGAGTTGGGCAGACAGCACCTGGGCGTGCGGGCGCCAGTTGCCGCCGACCAGCCAGCGGCGGAAGGACTTGCGGATGGGGTCCAGCACCAGGTCCCCCTCGTCCGAGACGCCGCCGCCCACGATGAACGCCGACGGGTCGAAAAGCGAGGCCAGGTCGGCCAGTCCGGCTCCGGCCCAGCGGGCCAGTTCGCGGAACGCGTCGACCGCGACCGGACAGCCGGCCCGCGCGGCCTGGCTGACGTGCCGGCCCTCGACGCCCTCCGGGGTGCCGTCGCCGAGCTTGAGCAAGATCTCCGCGCTCTCCGGCGTCGCCGCCGCGCGCTGTCGGGCATAGCGCACGAGGGCCCGCCCGGAGGCGTACTGCTCCCAGCAGCCCTGGCTGCCGCAGCCGCACAGCAGACCGTCCGGCACCACTCGGATGTGGCCGAACTCGGCGGCCACGCCGAAGCGTCCGCGGTGCAGGCGTCCGCCGATCACGATGCCGCCGCCCAGGCCGGTGCCGAGCGTGATGCACACGACGTCGTCGTGGCCCTGGCCCGCGCCGAAGCGGAACTCGCCCCACGCGGCGGCGTTGGCGTCGTTCTCCACCACGACCGGCAGGCCGACGCGCTGCTCCACCTTGTCCTTGAGTGCCTCGTGGCGCCAGGCGATGTTGGGGGCGAAGAGCACGGTGGCGCGTTTGTCGTCGACGTACCCTGCGGCACCGATGCCGACCGCCTCCACCGGGTGCTGGGCGCCGACCGTACGGACAGCGTCCGCGATGGCATCGACGACGCCCTCGGCGGTGGGCGGAGTCGGGACCTGGCACGTCTCGAGAATCGAGCCCTCTTCGTCGACCACGCCGGCCGCGATCTTCGTGCCGCCGATGTCGACGCCGATGGTGAGTCCCATGTGTCCCTCAGTTGTTCCGTCGATCCCTGCTGCGCACGAGCGTACCGGAGGGGTGTGCGGCGCAGCGCACACCGGGGGAGCGGGACGTGCGGGGTGGTGCGGCCGGTTGCGGAGTCGGTGGGGCCCGGGGGGCTCTCAGTCGAGGTCGATGCGTTCCGGGCCGGCGTCGCCGTCGTCGTCCCCGCGGTCCGGCTTTCCCGCGGTGCCGTCCGTGCCCGGTCCGTCCGCCTTCCCCGCGCCCGTTTCTCCGGCGCCCGTTTCTCCGGTATTCGGCTTCCCGGTACCCGGAGGGCGGGCCGCGTCCTGCGGGCGCAGGTCCGCCGACCAGCGCTGCTCCTGGCCCTGCACGGCCGTCCGGTAGGCCGAGACGATCTCGGTTCCGGCCGCTGCCAGGTGGTCGAAGACCTGTGGGTTCCGCTCGACGACCGGCTCGACCGCGGCACGCGCCTGGGCCAGGAACTGCTGGGCCAGTCCTTGCGCGGCGAAGCCGCCGGGAGTACCGGCGAACGGCTTGCCGATCTCGGTGACCTTGGCGGTCACGGCGTCGGCCAGCCTGCGCAGCTCCTCCGCGGCGCTGACGGGCTGCGGGCCGTACTGGGTGCGCCTACGGTCCCGCTCCTGGGCGAGGTCCTCCTCGCACGCCCGGGCCCAGGCGTCGGCCTCGCCGCTTTCGAAGGCATCGCTCATCGGGGGCTCCCCCTCCGGAGTCGGTTTCCTGCCTCCGACGTTACCGGACCGGGCCCCGGCCCTCACCCATGGCAGGGGCCCCGTGCGGGCATCCGGCGTCGGATCCTGTCGGGAGGAGCCGGCCGGGCCGGTGACCGCCGTCGCGGCTCAGCCGTGGTGCTCCGTGCCCGGCCGGGCGGGCCACAACCCGGGGTCCGGCTCGAACCGTACGCACAGCTCGCCGTCCTCGAACGCCGCGCCGGCCACCCGGCACCGCCGCAACGCCGACGGCAGCGGCACGATCCGTCGATGCGGGCCCACGCCCACGACGAGTTCGTCCCCTCGCCGCACCAGGGCCAGCGACTCCTTGCGCGCTCCGGGTAGCGGCAGCCGCCAGTGCAGCCGCCCCTCCGCGGCGCAGCGGTCGTCCACCGTCCCCCCGCTCGCGGACCGGGTCGGCACGGCCGCCTCGCCCGGTGCTTGCGCCGGGATCCGCGCATCCGGGTGCTCCGCGAGGTCCGTACGGGGCGCCGGAACCGCCAGCTCCGCCAGGTCCGACACCCCCAGCGGAGCCCGTCCGCCGTGCGGAACCTCCAGCACCCGCAGCCACCGGAGGTCCTTCAGCGCCGCCTGCTGCTCACCGGCCAGCCCGGCGAGGAAGGCGTCCCGCGACTCGACCGGCAGCACCCGGTTGGCGATCACCCCCTCGAAGCGCAGCCCGTGCAGCGCCAGCGCCGCACGGGCCGTGTGCAGCCGTTCCACGGCGAGCGCCCCCGGCTCGGCCACCAGCCGCACCGCGGTGCGTTCGGACGTCAGTACGCCCGCCACCTCGGCCAGTTCGTCGCGGAAGCGGTCCACTCCCCGGTACAGCCCCGGGGGCGGCATGGGCACCCCCGCGAGCCCGGCGAGGAGGGGGCGCAGCGCGCGGGCCGCCTGCTTCCGCGGCGGCAGCAGACGGTTCAGGTAGCGGCGGACCTGGCCCGGCAGCGCGAGCGTCCGCAGCGCCGGTTCGACCGGTGGCAGATCGACCACGACCGTGTCCCAGCGGTGCCCCGACCCGGCGGCTGTCCGCAGCGCGCGCAGCAGGGCGAACTCGTCCGTACCCGGCAGCGGCGTCAGCTCGTCGTCGTCCAGCGGCTCCGCGCCCGTGAACTGCAGCGCAGTGCCGCCGCGTTCACGCAGCACACCGGCCAGCGCGCGGAGCTCCCCGTCGCCTTCGATGCGGGCCGTCCAGAGCCCGGACCCGGACTCCGTCTCGGCCGGTTCGCCGGCGGGTGTGCGGACGCCCAGCACCCGGTCGAGGGCGCCGTCCTCCGCGGTGCCCAGCAGCAGGGTGCGGGAGCCCTCGCGGGCCGCCGTCACCGCGGTCGCCGCCGCCACCGTGGTGCGTCCGGCGCCGCCCGTTCCGGTGACCAGCAGCAGCCGGGGCGACGCATCACCCGTGCGCCGGCCCTCGCCGCGGTCCGAGGTCGCCGCGCGGTCGGTCCCCCGTGTCCCGGCACTCACTTCCGGAGCGCCTCGACCCGCTTCTTCAGCCCTGCGAGGGCGCGGTCGATGATGACCTTCTCCGCCTTGCGCTTGATCATGCCGAGCATGGGGATCTTGACGTCCACGGTCAGCCGGTACGTCACCTCGGTACGGTCGCCGCCGGCCACCGGCTGCAGCCGGTAGGACCCGTCCAGCGCGCGCAGCATCTGCGACCTCACCAGCGACCAGTGCACCTCGTGGTCGCCGACCCACTCGTACGCGAGGGTGTGCTCGTCCTTGATCGCACCGGCGTCGAGCAGCAGGCGGACCTGTTCGGCGCGTCCGAGGTCGTCGGTGGAGAGGACCTCGGCCTCCTTCACCTCGCCCGTCCACTCGGGGTAGCGCGCGAAGTCGGAGATCACCCCCATCACGTCGGCGGGTGACGCTTGGATGGTGATGCTCGAGCTGGTGTGTTCCGCCATCGCCGTGGCTCCTCCGTCGTGCCGCCGCCTGTGGTGTGCGGTGGCAGGCTACCGCCCGGTGGTCCGGAGTTCCCCGACGGCTCCGGTCACCACTGCAGAACCCACGGTGTGCCCGTGGCGTTGAAGTGGCCGACGTTGACGCACTCGGTGCGGCCGATCCGCATCCGCCGGGCCAGCGGCTGGTGGACGTGGCCGAAGAGGTGGTACCGGGGACGGACTTCGCGCACGGCCTCCAGCAGCGCCGTGCTGCCCCGCTCGAAGCGTCGTGCGACCGTGTCGTAGCACAGCTCCGGCACCTCCGGCGGGATGTGCGAACAGAGCACGTCGACCTCGCCGAGCGCCGCGACCCGGGCCGCGTAGGTGTCCTCGTCGATCTCGTACGGGGTGCGCATCGGGGTGGGCAGGCCGCCGCCGACGAAGCCGAACCGCAGCCCGCCGATGTCGGCGGTCTCGCCGTCCAGCACCGTCGTGCCCGGCCCGGCGTACTCGGGCCACAGCGGCGGCACGTCCACGTTGCCGTACGTGGTGTACGTCGGGGTGGGGAGGGCTGCGAACAACTCGGCGTACTGGCGTCGTACGGCGGCTTCGGTGGCCGCCTTCCGGTCGACGCCCGACCACAGCCGGGAGGAGAGTTCCCGGGCCTCCTCGAAGCGGCGTGCGGTGCGCAGTTCGACGATCCGGCGGGCGTTCTCCACGCCGAAGAGGTCGGGGAAGATGCCCCGTGAGTGGTCGGCGTAGTCGAGGAAGAGCACGAGGTCGCCGAGGCACACCAGCGCGTCCGCTCCGTCCCCCGCCTTCGCCAGATCCGTCGCGTTGCCGTGCACGTCACTCACCACATGGACCCGCATGCCCACACCCTACGGGTCCCGCAGCCGTCACCCTTCCCCGTCGCGCGAGGGACATCGTCAACACCCGGGCAACACGCCACGAGCGTTCCTGAAACACCGCCCGTGGAGCGTGGGCGCATGGCTGATCCACACCGCACCGGTCCCGTGGTCCTGCCCTCGAACGGGCACGGGGCGCACTGGCGCCGCGACCTCGTCGAGCTGGCCGCGCTGTTCACCGCCGTGACCGTCACCGACCTCGCGGCCAAGACCATCGTCGGCGGCCCGCACGGCGTCGTACTGCTGGCGGCGTCCGCGCTCGTCCTCGTCTGCACGGTCTCTGCGCACACCTGGTGGTCCCGGCATCGCCGGTCCGGTGACTCCGGCGCCCGCGCTCCCGCGTCCGGCTCTCCGGGCCACCCGGGATCCGGGCGTCCCGTTCCGGACGGCGCTGCGGCGGGTGCCGACGACCCGGCCCTGTGGCGTCTCCGGGTCACCGTCCGGGAGCAGCCCGGGGCACTCGCCGCCCTCTGCTCGGCGCTCGCAGGGGTACGGGTGAACGTGCTCGCTGTGCAGACGATGCCGCTGGGTGCCCGGAAGGCCGCGACTGCGGCCGGCGCGGTTCCCGACGACGCCGAGTGCACCGTGGACGAACTGCTCGTGAGGGCTCCGGCCGTGCTCGGGACGGGCGAGCTGAGCCGCGCGGTGGCATCGGCCGGCGGGTCCGAGATACTCGTCGAACCCGCCGACGCGCACCACCTGGTCGACGGGCCGGCCCGTGCCCTCGGGCTCGCCGCCCGCATCGTGGACGACTCCGCCGAGCTGCCGCCTGCCCTGCGCCTGCTGCTCGGCCGGTGCACGATCCGCGCGCAGGCCGATGTGAGCCCCGCCGGCCGCTCTCTCGACCACCTCGGCGAGCGGGACGTGTTCGCCCCTCACCGCCTGCAGCTCGCGGACCCCTCCGGCGGCCTGCTGGTCGTCGAGCGTCCCCACGCCCCGTTCACGCCCGTGGAGTACGCGCGGGCCCGGTCGCTGGTGGCGCTGGACAGGCGGCTCGGGCGGCGGCTGCCGGCCGGCTCATGGCCGTTCGCGGCTCGGGACGGCAGCGGGATGACGCTGCGCCGTGCGGACGTGCGTGACCTGAACGGCGTGCGCGAACTGCACGGCAGGTGCTCCCCGGACACGCTCGCGGCGCGCTACCACGGGCCGGTCGCGGAGCCGGGGCGGTATCTGGGCGGGCTGCTCTCCCCGCACGCCGGGCGGACCGTCGTAGCGCAGGCGCCGTCCGGGCGGCTGGTGGCCGTGGGGCATCTGCTGTGGGACGGGGAGGAGACGGAGGTCGCGCTGCTGGTGGAGGACGCGTGGCAGGGCCGTGGGGTCGGTGGAGAGGTGCTGCGACGGCTGGTGGGGCTCGCGGAGGAGAGCGGGTGCCCGCAGGTGTACGCCGTCACCCGCCGCGACAACCGGGCGATGATCTCGGTGATGCGCGGTCTGCGTCTCCCCCTGACCCGTGAGGACCGGGACGGTGCGGTGGTTCTCACGGTGCGGCCTGCCGGGGAGCGGGTGACCGCCTCCTGACGTCGCCCTGCCTCCACACGGTTCTCACCTGCGACGTCCGCCGGGCCACCGGGGGTGTGCACTAACCTTCCCGGGAGTGCGGCACCCTGCCCGTTCCGGGAGTGTGTGACGCACCGAACATCTGGCCGTGTCCCCTACCGGGAAGCGTTTACCAGTGGGTAACGTCCGGGCCGTCATCCCCTCCGGGATTCCTGCACGGTCCTGGACACACGCGGACGGGTCCGGCCGCAGGCCCCGTCCGGCGCCGACGAGGAGCAGCAGTTGCGCGAGTTCAGCCTTCCGGCCCTGTACGAGGTCCCCGCGGACGGCAACCTGACGGATCTCATCCGCCGGAACGCCGCGCAGCACCCGGATGTGGCGGTGCTCGCCCGCAAGCGGAAGGGCGCCTGGGAGGACGTCACCGCCACGGCGTTCCTGGCGGAGGTGCGCGCCGCGGCCAAGGGCCTGATGGCCGCGGGAGTCCGTCCCGGCGACCGGGTCGCCCTGATGTCCCGAACCCGCTACGAGTGGACCCTTCTCGACTTCGCCGTCTGGACCGCCGGCGCGGTCACCGTGCCGGTGTACGAGACGAGTTCGCCGGAGCAGATCGCCTGGATCCTCGGCGACTCCGGTGCGCGGGCGGTCCTGGTGGAGACCGACGTGCACGCCGAGGGCGTGGAGTCGGTGCGCGAACGTCTGACCGAACTCGAGCACGTCTGGCAGATCGAGCCCGGCGGCGGCGCGCCCGGCGCCGTGGCCGAACTCGCCGCCGCGGGCGCCCGGGTGAGTGACGAGGCGGTCGACAGGGCGAGCTCGGCCGCGGGGGCGGACGATCCGGCCACCCTCGTCTACACCTCCGGCACCACCGGCCGTCCCAAGGGCTGCGTGCTCACCCACCGCAGCTTCTTCGCCGAGTGCGGCAACGTGGTGGAGCGGCTGCGCGCGCAGTTCGACACCGGCGAGTCCTCGGTACTGCTCTTCCTGCCCGTCGCGCACGTCTTCGGCCGGCTCGTCGAGGTCGCCGCCGTCATGGCGCCGATCAAGCTCGGCCACGTCGGCGACGTGAAGACGCTCACCGACGAACTCGCCTCCTTCCGTCCCACCATGGTGCTCGGCGTGCCGCGGGTCTTCGAGAAGGTCTACAACTCCGCCCGCGCCTCGGCAGCCGCCGACGGGAAGGCACGGATCTTCGACAAGGCGGCCGAGACCGCCGTCGCCTTCAGCCGGGCACTCCAGGACCCCGGCGGCCCCTCGTTCGGACTGCGGGTCAGACACCGGGTCTTCGACAGGCTGGTCTACCGGAAACTGCGCGCCGTCCTCGGCGGCCGTGCCACCCACGCCATCTCCGGCGGTGCCCCGCTGGGAGAGCGACTCGGGCACTTCTACCGCGGCATCGGCTTCACCGTCCTGGAGGGCTACGGCCTCACCGAGTCCTGTGCCGCCACCGCCTTCAACCCCGCCGACCGGCAGAAGATCGGCACCGTCGGCCAGCCGCTGCCCGGTTCGGTGGTCCGCATCGCCGACGACGGCGAGGTCCTGCTGCACGGCGAGCACCTCTTCACCGGGTACTGGAACAACGAGACCGCGACGTCCGACGCGCTGTCCGACGGCTGGTTCCACACCGGCGACATCGGCACTCTGGACACCGACGGCTACCTGACGATCACCGGCCGGAAGAAGGAAATCCTGGTCACCGCGGGCGGAAAGAACGTCGCGCCGGCCGTCATCGAGGACCGCATCCGTGCCCACGCGCTGATCGCCGAGTGCATCGTGGTCGGCGACGGCCGCCCGTTCGTCGCGGCGCTGCTCACCGTGGACGAGGAGTTCCTGCCGCGCTGGGCGCAGCAGAACGGCAGGGCGGGCCTCGCCCACGAGGAGCTGCTGGCGGACCCGGAGCTGCTGGCGGAGCTGCAGACGGCCGTGGACCTGGGGAACGCGGAGGTCTCGCGTGCCGAGTCGGTGCGGAAGTTCCGGGTGCTGCCCCTCCAGTTCACCGAGGAGTCGGGGCACCTCACACCGTCACTCAAGCTCAAGCGGAACGTGGTCGCCAAGGACTTCGCCGCCGAGATCGACGAGCTCTACGCCGCCTGACCGCTCCCGGCGGGTGGTCGTGGAGCACATCCCTCCGCCGAGAGCGGGAGCACCTCGCGGATCGTGTCTCATCAGCCGGTCACAGCCCCTCGCGGGGGTGTCGAGCCCTTAGTGTGGGGTGCGTGACCGTGAACGCTGAGATCAGCCCCTCGACCGCCACCTGGCGTGACCTCCCCGCGGCGCAGCAGCCGGAATGGCCGGACCGCCAGGCCCTGCGCGACGTGATCGCCGAACTGGAGTCCTACCCGCCGCTCGTCTTCGCCGGCGAGTGCGACGTGCTGAAGGAGCGGCTGGGTGCGGTGGCCCGTGGCGAGGCGTTCCTGCTCCAGGGCGGGGACTGCGCCGAGGCGTTCGACGCCGTGTCCGCCGAGAACATCCGGAACAAGCTGAAGACGCTGCTCCAGATGGGTGCCGTCCTCACCTACGCCGGTTCGGTGCCGGTGGTGAAGGTCGGCAGGATCGCGGGGCAGTACAGCAAGCCGCGCTCCAAGCCGACCGAGACCCGGAACGGCGTCACGCTGCCCACCTACCGTGGCGACTCCGTCAACGGCTTCGACTTCACCGCAGAGACCCGCCGTCCGGACCCGGAGCGGCTCAAGCGGATGTACCACGCGTCGGCGGCCACGCTGAACCTCGTCCGCGCCTTCACCACCGGCGGCTACGCCGACCTGCGGCAGGTGCACGCCTGGAACCGCGACTTCGTGCGCAACTCGCCCTCCGGACAGCGCTACGAGGCGCTCGCTCGGGAGATCGACCAGGCGCTGAAGTTCATGCACGCCTGCGGCACCGACCCCGAAGAGCTCAAGACCGTCGAATTCTACTCCTCGCACGAGGCGCTGCTGCTGGACTACGAGGGCGCCCTGACCCGCACGGACTCGCGCAGCGGCGATCTGTACGACGTCTCCGGGCACATGGTCTGGATCGGCGAGCGCACACGTCAACTGGACGGCGCTCACATCGAGTTCGCCTCCCGGGTGCAGAACCCGGTCGGTGTGAAGCTCGGCCCGACGACGACGCCCGAGGACGCGCTCACGCTGGTCGAGCGACTCGACCCGGACCGCGAGCCGGGGCGGCTCACGTTCATCACGCGGATGGGCGCGGGCAAGATCCGCGACCACCTGCCCACCCTGGTGGAGAAGGTGACAGCCTCCGGCGCCCAGGTGGTGTGGGTGTGCGACCCGATGCACGGCAACACCTTCGAGGCCGCCAGCGGGCACAAGACGCGGCGCTTCGACGACGTTCTGGACGAGGTCAAGGGCTTCTTCGAGGTGCACAAGAGTCTGGGCACGCACCCCGGCGGCATTCATGTGGAGCTGACCGGCGACGACGTCACCGAGTGCGTCGGCGGCGGTGACGAGATCTTCGTAGACGACCTGCACCAGCGGTACGAGACTGCCTGCGACCCGCGCCTCAATCGCAGCCAGTCCCTCGACCTGGCGTTCCTCGTCGCCGAGATGTACCGCGACCAGTGATTCCGCTCCCACGGGAGACCGGTGGGGCCCGCGTCACGCTGTGACGCGGGCCCCACCGCGTGGGGTGGACGGCACCGCGAGAGTAAGGTTAGGGTTACCTCACCCTCGGAACGCGAGGGCGAGACCCGGCCGGGCGAGCCGGATACCGACGGAGGTGACCGCGTGTACGTCTGCTCCTGCTTCGGCATCACCGAGCAGCAGGTCCGCGCGCACGCGGCGGCAGGTTCCTGCACCCCCCGCCAGATCGCTTCGGCGTCCAAGGCCGGCACCGACTGCGGCTCCTGCGTCCGCCGTATCCAGGGCATCCTCGGCCGCGGCTGTCCCGGTCGCGAGAGCGCCGGTACCGAGCCCGCGACCCTCACCCCCGCGGCGCGGGCCCTGCAGCCGGCCGACGAGGACCTCGGCGCCCCCGCCGCCCCCGCACCGGTCGGTGCGTCACGGGCCGGCACCCACGCGGTCCCCGCTCGCGCCGCCTGAGCCGCGTCCTCCGAAGGGCTCTGCGGCGTTCGTGCACCGGCCGTCCCGCCTGCGCATGCCCATGTCGAATTGCGCGTCCGCCGGTAGGGCGGAGAATTCTGCGTAGAGGCGTCCGTACCCGCGCCCCGCGCCGGGCTGCGGCTCCCTGCCGAGCAGTAGCCCGCCCCGGCCCCGTACCGCCACAACGCCTCACTCGAAGTACGAGGAGGAACCATGGCACACACAGTCCGTCAACGGCCGGTGGACTACGGCTTCGCCGCAGGCATCACGGTCTTCGCCGGGGTCATGCTGATGATTGCGGGCGTGCTCGACCTGCTCCGGGGCGTCATGGCGATCGTCGAGGACGACGTCATCGTCACGGCCCCCAACTACACCTTCCAGTTCGACACCACCGGATGGGGCTGGGTGCACCTGATCGTCGGAGCTGTGGCGGTGCTCGTCTCGCTGGGCCTGTTCAAGGCGACGTTCTGGGCCCGTGTCGCCGGAGTCGTCGTGGCCGGGCTGGTCATCGTCTCCAGCTTCCTGTCCCTGCCGTACTACCCGGTGTGGTCGGTCGTGCTGATCGCCATGTCCGCCTTCGTGATCTGGGGGCTGTGCAACGTGCGCCGCGAGGACGTCGCCGGTCGCGCCGGCTGACGGCCGCGGGGCGCGCCCCGCGAACGACACGGTGCAGGGGGCGGGCACGGCCCGCCCCCTGCACCGTGTCGCGTGCCCGCCCCCTGCACCGTGTCGTGATGCCCGGCGTGGTCAGCCCTCCGGCTGCTCGATCAGCTGCGCGATGTACAGCGGCTCCCCCAGC
>KI547046.1:150506-167192 GCA_000497405.1 Streptomycetaceae bacterium MP113-05
CAGCTTCTCGACCAGTTCGAGCTGGGTGTCCAGATAGTCGATGTGGTGCTCCTCGTCGGCGAGGATGTCCTCGAAGAGGTTCGCCGAGGTGACGTCGCCCTTGGTGCGCATCACCTCGATGCCGCGTCGCAGCCGGTCGATCGCCTCGACCTCGATCTGCCGGTCTGCCTGGAACATCTCGGTGACCGTCTGCCCGACCCTGACGTGGAAGAGCCGCTGGTAGTTCGGCAGCGCCTCCAGGAACAGGAGACGGTCGGTCAGCCGCTCCGCGTGCCGCATCTCATCGAAGGACTCCGCGCGGGTGTACTTCGCGAGCTTGGGCCAGCCGAAGTTCTCCTGCATCTTCGCATGCAGGAAGTACTGGTTGATCGCCGTGAGCTCGGCGGTCAGTTGCTCGTTCAGGAACTCGATGACCTCGGGGTCGCCCTGCATCGCCGCGGTCTCCTTCCAGGGGAAACGGCTGGTTGCCCGCTTATCCTCGCACCACGGCGGCGCGGTAATCCAGTAAGCGCAGGCTTACCGAATCGGCCCGTTCCGGATTCCGCAGCCGGACGGCGGGGCCTCGTCGGGCGGGTCCTGAGGTGTCTGCCACCATGGGGTCATGGGTCAGCGGGAGAGCCACGGGACGGAGCGCGCGGCGCTACCGCCCGGGCAGCGGCTCCAGCGCGGCTGGCCGGTCACCCATTACGGGCCGGTGCCGAGATTCCGTCCGGATCGCTGGGAGTTCCGGGTCTTCGGGGCCACCGAGGACGGCGACAAGCACTGCTGGTCCCATGAGGAGTTCTCGGCGCTGCCGTACGGGACGGTGACCGCGGACCTGCACTGCGTGACCAAGTTCTCCATGCTCGGCGCCGAGTGGGGCGGAGTGCCCGCCCGTACCGTCCTGGACCTGGCACCCCCCTCACCGGAGGCCAGTCACGTCATGGTGTGGGCCGAGTACGGCTTCAGCTCCAACCTGAGACTGACCGACTTCGCCGCCTCCGACACCGTCTTCGCCACTCACCGCGGCGGTGAACCGCTCACCGCCGAGCACGGCTTCCCGCTCCGGCTGATCGTGCCGCATCTCTACGCCTGGAAGGGCCCCAAGTGGGTTCGCGGCATCGAGTACATGACGCGGGATCGCCGCGGCTTCTGGGAGGAGAGGGGCTACCACAACATCGGGGACCCCTGGCGCGAGCAGCGGTACAGCTACCAGGAGGATCCCGGAGACGGCCCGGAGGTCTGATTCCGGGCCCGCGTGCCCCGGCCGCCCGGTTCGCGGGTCAGTGGTGGCCGTGGACGACGGCGTGACCCTTGCCCCGGGTGATCAGCGCCCGGTTGACCGGAGTCGTCACCAGGAACGCGATCGCGAAGCCGGAGGCCAGGGTTCCCCAGAACAGTCCGGAGGCCAGGTGCGCGTCCATGGCGCCGGGCACGAGGAGGACGACGCCGTTGTCGACCAGTTCCATCACCGCGATGGAGACGGTGTCGGCGGCCAGGGCCACCTTGACCGCGCTGCGGAAGGGGACGCCGGACCGGAGGACGGCGGACATCGTGAAGCTGTATCCGAAGAGGAAGGCCAACGCGACGGCCAGCGCCATGGTGGGGGCGTTGTGCCAGGCGAAGGCGGTGCCCACGACCATGCCGAGGACCTCCCCGAGGGCGCAGCCGGTGAGGCAGTGGAGCGTTGCGCGGGCCGCCATGCCCCAGGAGGTGGCGGGGGACGGGCGCTGAGGCGCGGTGTCCGTCCCGGTGTGGTCCGTGTCCGCCGGGTGGTCGTGCTGTCGCATCCTCGCCTCTCATCGCCGGGTCGGTCAGGGGCCCGCATACCACGGTATACCCCTACGGGGTATACTGCAGCTCCTTCAGGCGGGCCACGTCCGCCGCGTGCCGCTCATCGCCGCCCGGCGTCTCGATGATCAGCGGCACCCCCTGGGTGGCCGGCTGCGTCATCAGGTCGGCGAACGGTGCGGCCCCGATGTGGCCGGCCCCGATGTTGGCGTGCCGGTCCTTGGCCGCACCGCACACGTCCTTCGAGTCGTTGGCGTGGACCAGTCGCAGCCGGCCCGGGCCGGTGGCGGTGACAAGCCTGTCCAGCATCCAGGGCTTCGGCGTAGTGCACTGAAGCGGGGTTGATGACGAGACGTCACGTTGGTGGAGGGTGGGTACGAAGCAGGCACGAGTGTCTGTGATCATGGAGTGCTCTACGCTCTGTGACCTTGGGAAACTCGTGCCTGCGTCTGCATCCTTGCTCAACTGTCCTGCTCTTGACCAGCTCGGCGATCACTGCGAGGTAGAGCCGGGCGAGGTGCCCGGTCTGCTCGAGCGCCTGGCTCAGGTTCCGGACCCACGTGATCCGCGTGGGGTGCGGCATCCGTTCGTGACCTTGTTGGGGCTGGCGGCGTGCGCGGTGCTGGCCGGCGCCAGATCGCTCCTGGCGGTCGGCTAGTGGGTCGCCGATGCCCCGCCGGTCGTGCTCGAGAAGTTGGGTGCACGCGTCGATCCCCTGCTGCCGAGGCGTTCGTGGCCGGCGGAAACAACCATCCGTCGGCTCCTGGCGCGGGTGGATGCGGATGAGTTGGACCGGGCGGTCGGAGCCTGGCTCGCCGACCGACAACGCCCGAGGACGGGGCTACGCGGTCTTGCGGTGGACGGCAAGACGCTGCGGGGTGCCGGCCGAGCTGGTGGCCGGAAGATCCACCTCCTCGCCGCGTGTGACCACACCACCGGTCTGGTCCTCGGACAGCTGGACGTGGGCGAGAAGACCAACGGGATCACCTGTTTCCGACCCCTGCTGGACACGATCGCGGATCTGACCGGCACCGTCGTGACCAGCGACGCCATGCACACACAACGCGACCACGCCACCTACCTCCTGGAACGGGGCGCCCACTACATCGTGATCGTCAAGGGCAACCAGAAGAAGCTCCGCAAGCAGCTGAAGCACCTTCCCTGGACGGCGATTCCGCAGCTCGGACGGACGCAGGAGACAGGTCACGGACGGCGCGAAGTGCGTCGGATCAAGGTCTGCACCGTGAACAACCTCCTCTTCCCCGGCGCTCGGCAGGCCGTCCAGATCCGGCGGCGGCGAGTCAACCGGAAGACGGGGAAGGTAAGCCACAAGACCGTCTACGCAGTCACCAGCCTGGTCTCCGACCAGACCAGTCCCACCGAACTTGCCCGCATCGTCCGGAACCACTGGGGCATCGAGGCCCTCCACCACATCCGCGACGTCACCTTCGCCGAGGATGCCTCACAACTCCGTACCGGCAACTCACCTCGCGTCATGGCGACCTGGCGAAACCTGGCGATCGGAGCACTCCGAGCAGCCGGCGCCGCCAGCATCGCTGCCGGTCTCCGCCGGGCAGGGCGTGACACCTCCCGCCCACTCGCCCTCTTCGGACTCACCTGACCAATCAGACACCCGAAGAGAACGCCGAAGCCCTGGGAGCCGCCGATAAATAACTTGTCGATCTTGATGGGCGTTACTCGGGTCTGAGGTCGTGTCCGGCGATGGCGGCGAGTTGTTCGGCCGTGGTCACGGTGAGAGGACCGGTGGGGCACGTGTGGCCGAGGGCAGCGAGAACGGGTGTGGTTTCCCGGAGGGTGGCACCGATCCTGCTCTTGGACATGCCGGTCGCCTCGGCGAGAGGGGCCTGTGTCATGGACCAGCGGTTCTTCAGGAGGTGGATGACAAGTTGGTCGGCGGCGGACAGGCGCCGGCCGCCGGCGCCGGGGCCGCCGTCGGGGCGTTTGCCGGGAAGCAGGACCGGGGGGTGTTCGGCGAGGTAGGCGCGGTAGCGGAGGACGAGGTCGTCGAAGGCCGCGGGTTCCAGGCCGGTGAGGCTGGGGTGCCGGAGCCAGGCGGGCGTCTTGTCCCCGGGTGGGAACCGGCCGAACGAGGTATCGCGGGGCGGTGGCGGAACGGGTGGGGCGAGGGGCTCGGGACGCAGTGTGTAGTTCCAGGTGCCGTGCCACTCGTGGGGGGTGAACGGGAGGCGTCCCATGACGTCGTCGGGCACGGTGACGCCGGTGGGGTATGGGCCGGGGTCGAACTCGGCGTGGACGGTCAGCCCCGTGCTTGTGGTGACCGCGCCAATGGTGTTGACGACGACCTCATGGCTGGTCAGCGGGCGTCCGCGCCAGTTCGTGCTGATGCGCGAGAAGAGCCGGTGCTCTATTTTGTTCCACTTCGATGTGCCGGGCGGGAAGTGGCAGACCGTCACGGCCAAGCCCGTCTCGAGGGCGAAGTCCGCGAGTTCCTTCTTCCACGCTTTCACCCGGTAGCCGTTCGAGCCGCCGGCATCGGCGGTGATCAGCAGACGCCTCGCGTGCGGGTAGCGGTGCCGGCCTTCGCCGTCCCACCAGCGCCGGAGGGTGGCCACCGCGAAAGCGGAGGTGTCGCCGTCACAGCCCACCGACACCCAGCCGGTGTCCGCGGACAGGTCGTAGACCCCGTACGGGACGGCCTTCTGCGCGTTCTTCTCGGGGTAATCATGGGCCCGCACCCTCACCGGCTCACCGCTGCGGTGCCACTCTCGCCCGATGACCGCGTAGTCGCCCAGCACTTCCTTCTTCTTCGCGTCCACACTGATCACGGGGTCACCGGACCCGGTGAACTCCCGGATCTGACCGTTGATGTAGTGGAACTGGGCATCCCGGTCGGGATGACGGACTCCCTCGGTCGTCCGGCTGGTGCCCTGCAAGGAGAAGCCCTCCTCTTTGAGTAGGGCCGCCACCGTGTCCGACCCCACCCGGAAGCCCTGGGCGCTCAACTCAGCGGCCAGCTTCCGCGTCGACTTCGTCGTCCACAGCAGTGGCGACTCCGGATCACCCCGCTGATCCGGCTCGACCAGCGCCAGCAGAGCCGGCACCAGGCCCGGATACTTCTCACGCAGACGTCTACGACCCCCGCCCTCCCGCCTCACCCGGTCCGAGGGCCCGGACCCGCCAGACAGTTCCGCCACCCCGCGCGAGACCGTCTCCTCCGACACCTTGGCCGCCCGCGCCACCCGGCGGATGCCGCCATGCCCCAGCATCCTCGCGTCTGCCCCAAGGACCAGCCGCCTTCGCCGCTCGTCCAGATGCGGCAACAACAGGTCGAACTTCTCCGCCAACGCCACATCCATCCCCTCCATCACGCAAAGATCCTACGACTCAACACCCCCTCAAAACACCGAAGTTATTAATCGACGGCTCCCTGGTCCAGCATCTGCTTCACGCCGCCGGGTGCGGCCAGGTCGTGTCCCGCGGCGAAAGCGTGGCAGGTGTCGAGGCAGACGCCGAGTCTCGGGTGGTGCTCCAGTACCTCGAAGAACGGGCCGAGATCCTCGACGAGCGAGCACAGCGAGGATCCTTGGCCCGCAGTCGGCTCGAGGAGCAGCCAGGGGTCGTCGTCGCGGTTCAGGCACTCCAGCAGAGGCAGCAGCAGTTCCCGGGTCTGGGCCAGTGCGGTTCTCCGCTCGCGGCCGCCGGTCGCGGAGCCGGTGTGCACGACGACGCCGAGCGCGCCGATCGCCCTGCCGCGGTCCAGTGAATGCCGGAGCGACAGCACCGACTTGGCAGCCGTGGCCTCGGTGTGGGAGCCGAGATTGATCAGATAGGGCGCATGGACGAAGGCCGGAATTCCCCGTGCGGTGCAGGCGTCGCGGAATTCCGCGTCCTGTGCCGGCTTACCGGAAGGGGTCGCCCAGCCGCGCGGATTGGCGACGAATACCTGCACCGCCTCTGCGCCGATCTTCTCTGCGTGGCAAAGGCCGTCGGCGGCCAGTCCCCCTGCTACGGGGACGTGGCCGCCGACGGGATTGCGTAGGGTGCGGATCGTCACGCCGTCCAGTATGGCCGGGCGTGCGCCCGCCGCACCGGCCGGGCTCAGTAGGCCGAGTCGACGTTGTCCATGGAGCCGTAGCGGTCGGCTGCGTAGTTGCAGGCGGCCACGATGTTGGCGACCGGGTCGTACTGGTTCCAGGCGGTGCCCTCGACGTGGTAGGCGTCGAAGGTGGGCTTGATCACCTGCAGCAGGCCCTTGGAGGGCACGCCGTTCTGGGCGTTGACGTCCCAGTTGTTGATGGCCCGGGGGTCGCCGCTGGACTCCCGGATGACGTTGCGGTGGATGCCCTCATAGCTGCCGGGTATGCCGTGCTTGTCCATGATGTCCAGGGATTCGCGGATCCAGCCGTCCAGGTTGTTCGAGTAGCTCGGCTCGGCCGCCTGCTTCGTCCCGCCGCGCTTGTGGCTGCGGCTGGTGTCCTGCTTGGCCTCCCGCTTCTCGGCAGCCTCGGTCGCGGCCTGCTGCTTCTTCTCGGCGGCGGCCTTCTTCTCGGCCTTCTTCTCGGCCTTCGCCTCGGCGGTGATCTTCTTCTCGACGGCGTCCAGCTGCTGGGCTATGCCCTGCTTCTGCTTGGCGGCGTGCTCGGTGGGGCCGCTGAAGGCGACAGGGGCTGAGGAAACCTTGGCTGCGGTGCTCTGCGACCCGTTGCCGGCGTCGGCGGAACCGGGCACCAGGGTCAGAGTGAGGGCTGCGGCGCCTGCGGCGGCCACGCCGGCCACCGAGTACTTCGTGGCCCTGGGGGAGCGCAGCGACACGGCGGAGATGCGGCCGGGAAGAGACGCGAGGGAGTTCGGAAGAGTGATGCGAGGCATGGTGCGTGCGACCTTTCGAATTGCGTACGTCGCCAAGCCGGGCACAGGCGGCGCGCCGCGTTCTGTTTCACGGCGCCATGCGACGCTGGCAATTCTTAGAGCCTCGAGAATCACTAATCAAAAGTGTGACGTACTATCCTCTTTCGTGAAACTACGGGTGCTCTTCGGGTCAAAGCGGACAAGGGTGCCGTTCGTCGCCCTCATCGGTCGACTAACCGGGTTCGTAAGTGACGTGCGTCCTATGTGTGGGGTCACAGCAGCCCGGCTCCGGGTGCACGCGGAGTCCACCGTCGAGGACTTTGCGTGGCCGGCTCTCCGCGCTCCGGTGGTGCGGGTCGGACCGACTCCGAACGCAGCGAGCGGCGCCTCGCGCCGGGGTGCAGGCGGGAGTTCCGGAAAGGTGCGGCCCTGTCCGGAGCTAACGCACCCAGAGGGTGATCTCGGACCCCCGCGGAGCCTTCTCGCCCGGGTCGGGGGTCTGGTTGAAGACCGTGTCGCCGAGGAAGACGCGCCGGATCCGCACGGTGAACCCTGACTTCTCCAACGCGGTGCGTGCCTCGTCGCGGCTCATGTCCTCCACGTCAGGCACCGCCACCAGGTCCGGGCCCTTGGAGACGGTCAGCGTGACCGTCTCGCCCTCGGCCCGCCCGGCGCCCGCCTCCGGGGACTGCGCGGCCACGGTTCCCTTCGCCTGCTCCGAGAAGACGCGCTCTCCGGTCACCCGCACGTCCAGCCCCGCCTCGCGCAGGTTCTCCCGCGCCGAGGGCACGTCCTGTCCGGTGACGTCCGGCACCTCGATCTCGCGTCCTTTGGACACCGTCAGCCGCACCGCCGAGCCCGAGTGCTTCTCGGTGCCCGCCGCCGGCTCCGTGCCGGTCACGGCGCCGAGCGGGGTCTCCTCGTCGAACCGGCGGGTGACCAGGCCGGGCTCCAGCCCCAGCTTCTTCAGCTCCCGCCGGGCCTCCGCCAGCGGCGTGCCCGCCAGATCCGGCACCTTCGCCACCTCGGGACCGCGCGAGACGACGACGGTCACCGATCCGTTGCGGCGGACGCGCTCTCCCGGGGACGGGTCGCTCTCCATGACCAGCCCCCGGCCGACGGTGAGGCTGTGGTCGCGCCGCACGCGCACCTCCAGCCCGGCCTCCCGCAGTTTCGCCCGGGCCTTGCCCTCCGTGAGCGACAGCACGCTCGGCGTGCGGAGGAACTGGCCGGCGTTGATGTACCAGACGCCGCCACCCAGCAGCACGGCCAGGACGGCGCCCGTCACCAGGAGCATCGACCGGCGCGGGCCGCGCCGTCGCCCGGTGCCGTGGCCGTCGGCGTGTGGTTCGTCCGCCGCTCCGGGCAGCGGTGCGGGGAACCGGGCAGTGCGTTCGACCGGCGGCGGGAGGCGTCCGTCGTCGACGGGACGCGGCAGCACCGTCGTCAGGTTCTCCGTCCCCGCCTCAGCCGGGCCCGTGGCCTGCGGCGGTACCGCGTCCAGCTGCCCGTCGGTGAGGGCGGCGCGGACGTCACGGACCTCGGCGAGCAGCGCGACGGCGTCCGCCGGGCGCCGGTCCGGCTCGCGGGCCGCCGCGCGCGCGACCAGCGCGTCCAGCTGAGGTGCCAGCCCGGGCACCCGCGCCGACGGCGCCGGTACGTCGGTTTGGAGGTGCTGGTACAGGACCTGCGCGGGCGTGCCACCGGCGTGCGGCTTGGCGCCGGCGAGCATCTCGTACAGCATGACGCCGCACGCGTACAGGTCGGTGCGGGTGTCGGAGACGCCGTGCTCGATCTGCTCCGGCGCCAGGTAGGAGACGGTGCCCAGGAGGGAGTCGGTGTGCGTGGAGGTCTGCCCGTCCACGGCGCCGACCAGGCCGAAGTCGGCGACCTTCACCCGTCCGTCGTCCCCTATCAGGACGTTCTCCGGCTTCACGTCGCGGTGGACGAGTCCGGCGCGGTGGGCGGCACCCAGCGCGGCGAGTGCGGGTTCCAGTACGTCCAGCGCGGCGCGCGGCTGCAGGGCGCCCCGTTCCCGCAGCACGTCCCGCAGCGTGCAGCCGTCGACGTACTCCATCGCCAGGTAGACGTGCCCGCCGTCGGTGCCCTGGTCGAAGACGCCGACCACGTTGTGGTGGGCGAGCCGGGCCGCCGAACGTGCCTCGCGGATGAAGCGGGCGACGAAGACGTGGTCGACCGCCAGCCCGGGATGCATCACTTTCAGGGCGCACACACGCTCCAGGCGCATGTCCGTCGCCCGGTAGACCGTGGCCATCCCGCCCACCGCGATCCGCGCGTCCACCCGGTAACGGCCGTCGAGTACCTGGCCGATGAGCGGGTCCGAAAGGGTCGTGTCCACCCGCCCGAGTCTACGAGGGGGCCGCCGTGCGGTCATGGACGCCCCACCGTGCGCGGACGGCTCGCAGCAGAACGGTGACATGCCTCCGCCCCCTTCGTGACCTGGGGACGTGCGGCCCACGGCCGCCGGGAGCCACCCCTGGCCAGGTCTCATCGGGGCCGTCCGGGGTGAGCCGTCCGGGGTCAGCCGAAAGCGGGACGTTCCGGGTCGAGTACGGCGACGCCCGCTGTGGGGGAGGACGGCTCCGCGTAGTACCGGCGGGGGATGCGGCCTGCACGGTGCGCCAGCCGTCCGGCGGCCACCGCGTGCCGCATCGCGTCTGCCATCAGCTCCGGTTCCTGCGCACGGGTCACCGCAGAGGCCAGCATCACCGCCGCGCAGCCCAGCTCCATCGCCTCCGCCGCGTCCGAAGCGGTTCCGGCTCCCGCATCCAGCACGACCGGTACCGTCGCCCGTTCCGTGATGAGGCGGAAGTTGTGCGGGTTGCGGATACCCAGTCCGGATCCGATCGGCGACCCCAGTGGCATCACCGCCGCGCACCCCACGTCCTCCAGCTTCCGCGCGAGCACCGGGTCGTCGCTGGTGTAGGGCAGGACCGTGAACCCGTCGTCGACCAGCGTCTCGGCTGCGTCCAGCGTCTCCACCGGATCCGGCAGCAGGGTGTGCTCGTCGGCGATGACCTCCAGCTTCACCCAGTCCGTCTCCAGCGCCTCCCGCGCCAGCCGGGCGGTCAGCACGGCCTCGCCGGCCGTGTAGCACCCGGCGGTGTTCGGCAGGGCGCGGATGCCGTGCCGGCGCAGGACCGACAGCACCGAGCCGCGCACGCCCGGGTCCAGGCGGCGCATCGCGACCGTCGTCAACTCGGTGCCGGAGGCCAGCAGTGACCGCTCCATCACCTCCAGGCTGGGCGCGCCGCCCGTTCCCATGATCAGCCGGGAGCCGAACGAGACCCCGCCGATCACCAGCGGGTCCTCGGAGCCTGCTACGGCCTGCCGGGTGTCGGATGCGGCGTGCGGCGGGGTGGGCACGGTCACGTGTCAGCCTCCCTGTACGGCGGTGAGCACCTCGACACGGTCACCGTCGGCGAGCGCGGTGCCGGACCAGCTACCCCGGGGCACGACGGCCTCGTTCACGGCCGCCGCCACCCCGGAGGGCGCGGTGGTCAGCTCGGCCACGACCCGGTCCAGGGTCCGGCCCCGCGGCAGCTCCCGCTGCTCGCCGTTGATGGTGACGGTGACGGTGACATCGGATGCGGCGGTCACGCGGTCTGCTCCCTGCTGGTGGGGATTCCGGTTCGGTCGGCCACGGGTGTGCCGGTGAAGCGGTCCGGGGCGAACGGCCGGGCGTCGTGAGGCAGGCGGCCGGTGGCCAGCGCCTCCGCCATCACGTCCCCCGTGACCGGGGTCAGCAGCACCCCGTTGCGCCCGTGTCCGGTGGCGACGTGCAGCCCCGGCAGCGCCGTCGGGCCCAGCACGGGCGCGTTGTCCGGGGAGACCGGACGCAGCCCGGCACCCGACTCGGTCAGCGGCAGCTCGGTGATGCCGGGCGCCACCATGCGCGCGTCCCGCAGCAACTCGTACACGCCACCGGCCGTCACCGTGGTGTCCCAGCCCATCTCCTCGCTGGTGGCCCCCACCACCAGCTCGCCGTCCGCGCGCGGCACCAGGTACACCGGGGCGCCGCGCGCCGTCGCCCGCACCGTGCGGGACAGGAAGGGCGCGTACGTGGCCGGCACCCGCAGACGTAGTACCTGGCCCTTGACCGGCCGGACGGGCGGCAGGACCCCGGGGGGCGCCCCGTCGAGGTCCCCGCTCCACGAACCGGTGGCCAACACCGTCTGCGCCGCGCGGACCTCGGTGCCGTCGGTCAGGGAGGCGCCTCGCGCGTGCTCCCCCCGGACGACGAGCCGCGCGGCCGCGGCCAGGTGGAAGACGACCCCGCCGGCGGTGCAGGCGGCGAGCAGGGCCGCCGCCAGCCGCCGTGGGTCCACCTGGTCGTCGCCGTCCACCCGCACACCGGCCCCCACCGAGGGCGCCAACAGGGGTTCCAGCCGCCGGCACTCCCGCCCGGTGAGCCACTCGGCGTCCAGCCCGCAGCGGCGCTGAAGCGCGTGCACCTCACGGAGGTGGGCCCGGTCGTCGGCATCGAAGGCCACCGAGAGCGCTCCGCACGTCCGGTGCGCGGTGCTCTGTCCGCTCACCTCCTCCAGTTCCCGTACGAAGTCCGGGTAACGGCGAGCGGAGGAGAGACTGAGGGCGAGCAAGGTCTCCTCGCCGTAGTGCAGTTCGGTGACGGCGGCGAGCATGCCCGCCGCGACGCGGGCGGCGCCGCCCCCGGGGGAGGGGTCGGCCACGGCGACACGCATGCCGCGCTGGGCCGCCCGCCAGGCGGTCACCAGCCCGGCGAGTCCGCCTCCCAGCACGAGGACGTCGGGGGACGGCCCGGCCGCGGCGGGCCCCGCCGGGACGGGAACTGCGGGCGCTGGCATTCGCGTCTCCTCCCTTCGCCGGAACGACCCGGATCAGGTTCGTACGGTCGGAGGCCGCCAGCCTCCCTCTCAGCCCGGTCCGTCCGGGCTCCCGCGTGCGATGACGTACGGCCGTCACCCTACTTCGTGCGCGGGCCGCGCGACCTTCCCGGCCCCTTCGCCGCCTTCGGGCCGTCACGGCTGCGGACATGCCCGCCGGGAAGGGAGCCGGCGCGGGCCCCTGCCGTCATACAGTGGCGTGGTGACGGACAACGAGGAGCGCGGCGCCGGCGTGGTGATCGTCGGGGCGGGTATGGCGGGCGTCCAGGCCGCGGTACAACTGCGCGAACAGGGCTGGACCGGCCCGGTCCTGGTGCTGGGAGCCGAGCCGCACAAGCCCTACGACCGCCCGCCGCTCTCCAAGGCGGTGCTGCTCGGCAAGGCAGAGGGATCCGCCTTCGACATCGATTTCGACGCCCTCGGTGTCGAGCTCCGGCTCGGCACCCCCGTCACCGCGTTGGACACCTCACGCCGGGTACTGGAGACCGGCGGCGGCCCGGTTCACTACGACGCGCTGGTGCTCGCCACCGGCGCGGAACCGCTCACCCTGCCGGGCAGCGAGGGCACGACCGGAGTCCACCTCCTGCGCACGCTCGACGACGTGGCGCGGCTGCGCCCGGTCCTGGAGGGGCACAGGGACGTCGTGGTGGTCGGTGCCGGCTGGGTCGGTGCGGAGTTCGCGACTGCCGCCCGCGAGGCGGGCTGCGCCGTCACCGTCGTCGAGACCGCCGACCGGCCCCTGCCCGGAGTGCTTCCGGCCGCTCTCACGGAACACATGCGCGACTGGTACGCGCAGAGCGGTGCCCGGCTCCGGACCTCCGCCCGGGTCGCAGCCGTCGAACCCGGCGGGGTCGTGCTCTCCGACGGCGAGCGGGTGCCGGCCGACGCCGTCGTCGTCGGCATCGGCGCCCGCCCCGCCACCCGCTGGCTGGCCGACTCGGGTGTGGAGCTCTGTCCGGACGGCTCGGTATGCGGCGACGACCGGCTGCGCACCTCCGTGCCCCGCGTGTACGCGGTCGGGGACTGCGTCTCCTTCCCGTCCGCCCGGTACGGCGCGCGCCTGCTCGTCCACCACTGGGACAACGCCCTCCAGGGCCCCGTGGCGGTCGCCGCCAACATCATCGCCGACCTGCGCGGCGGCGGCCCCGGGGAGGAGGCCGTGTACGACCCGGTGCCCTACTTCTGGTCCGAGCAGTTCGGCCGCTTCGTGCAGTATGCCGGACACCACTCGGGCGCGGACCGGATGCTGCTGCGCGGCGACCCGCGCGAGCCCTCCTGGTCCGTGTGCTGGCTGCGGGACGGGGTGCTGACCGCGCTGCTCGCCGTGGGACGCCCCCGCGACCTGGCGCAGGGGCGCAAGCTGATCCAGCAGGGTGCCGTGCTGGATCCCGCCCTGCTGGCCGACGCGTCCGTCGCCCTGAAGAAGGCGCTGCGCTAGTTCCTGTCGGCGGCAGGTGGCAGGCTGGTGCCGTGACCGAGATTGACGCGAAGACCGATGCTCTCGTAACCGCCTGGCTCAACCTGCCCGAGATCGCCGAGAGGTTCGGCGTCGAGGTGACCCGGGTCCGGCAGCTGGTCAAGGAGGGACAGCTGATCGCCGTGCGGAGAGGGGAGAACCGTGCCCTGCACGTCCCCGCCGACTTCCTGGCCGGAGACCGGATCGTGAAGGGGCTGAGCGGCACGCTCACCCTCCTTCGGGACGACGGCTTCACCGACGAGGAGATGATCGAGTGGTTGTTCACCGCCGATGACTCGCTGCCCGGCACCCCGGCGCAGGCCCTGCGCGAGAACCGGGGCACCGAGGTGAAGCGGCGGGCCCAGGCACTGGCCGTCTGAACGGCGAGCTTCCGGCCGACCACCCCACGCAACCGCCCCCACCACCCGCCCGACGGTGCCCGGGCCCGCCCGGACAGGAGCCGGGTGGGGCCCGAGCACCCCTCTCCTCTCCCCGGGGGACGCACCATGGCATCCACCGCCGCCGCGCGGCTGGCCGACGCCCGTCTCTATCTGTGCACCGACGCCCGCAAGAAGCAGGGCGACCTCCCCGAGTTCCTGGACTCGGTGCTCGCCGGAGGCGTGGACGTCGTCCAGCTCCGTGACAAGGGCATGGAGGCCGGCGAGGAGCTCGAACACCTCGAGGTGTTCGCGGACGCCTGCCGACGCCACGGTGCGCTGCTGGCGGTCAACGAC
Source organism: Streptomycetaceae bacterium MP113-05 (assembly GCA_000497405.1). Lineage (GTDB taxonomy): Bacteria > Actinomycetota > Actinomycetes > Streptomycetales > Streptomycetaceae > Streptomyces. The sequence goes on from KI547046.1 coordinate 164,183, forward strand.
CGTGCCGACGTCGCCCACGCGGCCGGCTCGGACGTGCTGCACCTGGGGCAGGGCGACCTGCCCGTGGCGGCGGCCCGTGCGATCCTCGGCGGCCGGTCCGGGGACGTGCTCGTCGGCCGCTCCACCCACGCCGTGCACGAGGTCGACGCGGCCGCGACCGAACCCGGAGTGGACTACTTCTGCACCGGCCCGTGCTGGCCGACCCCCACCAAGCCGGGGCGGCACGCGCCAGGGCTGCCGCTGGTGCGGTACGCCGCCTCGCTCGCACCCACCCGACCGTGGTTCGCCATCGGCGGCATCGACGCCGGGACCCTCGAGCAGGTGCTGGACGCGGGTGCGGACCGGGTCGTGGTGGTGCGGGCGATCACTGCCGCGGACGACCCGGGCGGGGCCGCCTCCGCCCTCTCCCGCCGGCTGCGTGAGCGTCCACTGCGTGGATCACTCGATTCCGGGATGTGAGCGATTCGGGCCCAACCCGACCGTTCCCCGGAGAGATTCCACTACCGGCGGTTAACCTGCAGGCATGGCCCTTGGTACCGCGTCCGTCAGGACAGACAGCGCCCCGACGATCCGTGACCTTCTCGCCTCGGGACGGCGCTCGTACTCCTTCGAGTTCTTCGCTCCGAAGACCGAGAAGGGCGAGCGCACGCTGTGGAACGCGCTGCGCCGGATCGAGGCGGTCTCCCCGACGTTCGTCTCGGTGACCTACGGTGCGGGCGGAACATCCCGGGAGGGCACGGTGCGCTCCACCGAGCGGATCGCGAACGAGACGACGCTCACGCCCGTGGCCCACCTGACGGCGGTGAACCACTCGCGGGCCGAGCTGCGGCATGTGATGGGCTGCTACGCGGACGCGGGCATCCGCAACGTGCTGGCGTTGCGCGGCGACCCGCCCGGCGACCCCATGGGGGAGTGGATCCGGCACCCTGAAGGCGTCATGTACGCGGCGGATCTCGTGGAGCTGATCAAGGAGGCCGGGAACTTCTGCGTGGGTGTCGCCGCGTTTCCCGAGATGCACCCGCGCTCCACGGACTGGGACACCGACGTGCGGCACTTCGTGAACAAGTGCCGGGCGGGAGCGGACTACGCCATCACCCAGATGTTCTTCCGTGCCGATGACTACCTCCGGCTGCGGGACAGCGTGAACGCGGCCGGGTGCGAGACCCCGATCATCCCGGAGATCATGCCGGTCACGAACGTGCGGCAGATCGAGCGGTTCGCCCAGCTGAGCAACGCCTCGTTCCCGCCCGAACTCGCGGAACGCATCCTGGCGGTGCAGGACGACCCGGCGGCGGTACGCTCGGTCGGCATCGAGTACGCCACCGAGTTGTGTGCGCGGCTGCAGTCCGAGGGCGTCCCCGGACTGCACTTCATCACGCTCAATCACTCCACGGCGACGCTCGAGATCCACCAGAACCTGGGACTCCACTAGAGTCCGACGGGACCGAGGGGTCCACGAGCTGACCTGAGCGGCAGCGGGAAGAGGGGCGGACATGGGCTGGACGGTCCTCTACACGGCTTTCGGAATCGTCGCGGTCTGGCTCCTCTTCGAGGTGCTGCTGCAGTACAAGGCCAGACTGCGCTGGCGGCTGCTGGCCTTCGGTGGCTTTTCCACCGTCGTCGTCGGTGTCGTCGCGTTGTCCTCGGTGATCGTCATCGTGCTGGGGGCCGTGGCCTTCGCCGTCGGCCAGACCTTCGTCACACTGTCCTACCGGCGAGGCTTCTCCACCGGGTGGGCGCTGGGCGGCATGCCCGGCTCCAGCCGCCGGCGACGCGAGGGCGGGGAGCGGCAGCGGGGCGAGGACGTCGACCCGGCGCCGGAGGGTTCCGGATTCGAGGAGGGCCGGGGCGGGGACGGCGGCCACGACTCCGGGTACCCCGAGGATCCGTACGGCACCCCGCCCCATGGCACCGACACCTCCGTCGGCTCCCACGGGGAGGCCACCACCGGTGCGTACGACGTCTACGACGGCGGCGAGGACCCGTCGGTGTTCGCGCCCGCCGCGCCGCAGCAAGGACCCGAAGGAGACGAGGCCCCCACCGCGGGCTGGGATGGGACCGACGGCTACGGCCACGGCCACGGCTACGGGACCGAGGAGCAGTACCAGCAGCACCAGTACGCGTCGTACTCCGACCCGTACAGCGGCTATGACCCCGGCCAGTACACCGGCACCGGCTTCGAGGACTACGGTGCCGCCGCCGCTCTCGACGCACCGGGCGGCTACGGTGCCCAGGGATACGCCGGGCAGGGATACGGCGATCAGGGCTGGGGTGACGGCGGGTACGGCGGCCAGGGCTGGGGTGCCCAGGGATACGCCGGGCAGGGATACGGCGATCAGGGCTGGGGTGACGGCGGGGGTTACGGCACGGACGGCTACGGCGGAGCCTGGGTGCCCCAGCAACGCGAGCCCGCCCCCGAGCCGTACCCCTACCAGAATCCGTACCAGGGCCAGGACGCTTACGGGGCGGGTGGCTACGGCGGCGGCTATGGTGAGGACGGGCTCGGCGCCGGGTACGGCTACCCGAACACCGGCAACGGCTACCCTGCGGACACCGCATACGGCACCGGGCAGGACGACGATGACGACGCTCCCACCGGCGGCGGCGGCCGGCGCGGCTACGGATACGACGGGCGGGGCTACTGAGCGGGTGTCACTGCGAGCCGCGCCACGCGTCACCCTCCAGCAGCAGCCCGGCGGCCAGCGCGCCGGACATCCCGGCGTGCGCGAGTCCACCCCCCGGGTGCGCCCAGCCACCGGCCCGGTAGGTCCCCTGCGGGGAACCGAGGTTGGCGTCCGGTTGTCGCCCGCCCCGTACGCCGGCCAGCGCGGGCGGTGGCACCAACCCGCCGGGTGAGTGCGTCTGCGCCGCGTAGTCCAGCGGGGTGCGGATCTCTCGCCACCGCAACCGGGGGCCGACGTTCAGCCCGGCCGTGTCGGCCGCCGCGGTCAGTTCGTCGGCCAGCTCCTCCGGCCGGGCGACCGGTCCCGGCGGCACGGTGGGGGTCAGT
>KI547046.1:167202-167734 GCA_000497405.1 Streptomycetaceae bacterium MP113-05
GCCTCGCTGTCCGCATCCGGCACCAGAGCCGGGTCGCCCGGCCGCAGAACGGTCACCAGCCGGTCGGGGCGGTGCAGCAGCGTACGGTGCGGCGTGCCCTGGGGGCGGGCGCCGCGCAGGGCGAGGAGCACCGTGAAGCGCGCCCGCGCGTCCAGCGTCCGGCCCGGCGGTGTCCGGCCGGGCGCGACCACCGCGTCGGCGTCCATCGTTCCGCCGTCGGCGAGTTCGACGCCGGTGACCCTGCCGCCGGACTCCCGCACGCCCGTCACCTCGGCCCCGTAGCGGAACGACACCCCGCGCGCGGCGCAGCGGTCGTGCAGCGCGCGCGCCAGTTCCCGCATGCCGCCGCCGACGTACCAGGTGCCGAAGGTGTGTTCCAGGTACGCCAGAACCGTCGCGGTCGCCGGCACCTGCGCCGGTTCCAGGCCGTACGCCCGGGCGTAGCCGCACAGGAGCGCGGCCAGCCGTGGGTCGCGGAGTTCGTCGTTCGCCACCTCGGCGAGGGTGGGCGACCGGCGGCGAAGCAGCCGCC
>KI547046.1:167744-169631 GCA_000497405.1 Streptomycetaceae bacterium MP113-05
GCCGGCGCAGGGCGGGGTAGGGGTCGGTGTCCGGGGCTGCGTCCGGATGCCGCGGCTCTTCCAGTAGTGGGCGTCTGGTGGCGTCCCAGACGATGCGGGCGCGGCTGAGCAGGTCGCTCCAGAGGTCGCCGGCTCCGCTGCCCAACGCCTGGTCCAGGGCGGTCCGGACGCCGCCGTGCGAGAAGCCGGGCAGCGTGACGGCGGTGCCGTCGGCGAAGACGTGGCGCGCGTCAGGATCGACGCGGCGCAGTTCGACGCACTCCTCCAGCGGCTCCCGCCCGGTCTTGACGAAGAGGTCGCGGTAGACGGCCGGCAGGTGCAGCACACCGGGGCCGGTGTCGAAGCCGAATCCGTCACGCGTGTACCGGCGCACGCCCCCGCCGTAGGTGTCGCCGCGTTCCAGGACCGTGACGACCCGTCCGGCCACGGCCAGCCGGGCGGCTGCCGCCATGGCGCCCATGCCGGCGCCGATCACCGCAATTCCTGCCATGGACGGCGACTCTATCCACGACCCGGGATCCGCTGAGCGCAGGGGAGGCACACCTCTGAGTACGGATACCCAGATGCCCGGCATGCGTTCTGAGTATCCGAGCGGATGGGCCTGACCTGCCCGGTCGGCAGAGTGTGCGGTACGGAGGGACGCGGCGCCGGACCGCCGGCACGGGGCGGCGGAACGGCGCGGCACCCGCCATGAAAGGGGGATGCGGGGGAGACCGCCCGGGGGGACGGGGAACGGGGGAGGGATGTGTCGGCGGGTGCGGTCTACGGGCTGCACCCGCCGACCCGTCCCTGGAGCAGCAGGGAGAGCGCGCCGTGTACTTCGTCCAGCGAGCGCTCCGGCTGGAACGACTGCCAGTCCAGCGCCGCGACCAGCACCATTCCTACCAGAGCCGCCGCCGTCAGCGGGATGTCGATCTCCTTGCTGAACTCGTCCTCCACGACACCGGCGCGCAGCACCTGCTCCACCACCTCGACGACCTCCCGACGCACCACGGTCAGCGTCGAGCGCCAAGCCCGGTTGGTACGCCACAGTTCGGCGACGTAGAGCTGTGTGAAGGCCGGGTAGCGCTCGATGAACTCCAGGCCCGCGCGGATCATCGCGTCCAGAGCGTCCACCCGGCCGCCGCCCGCCTCCGTGGTCCGCTCGGCGGCCCGTCGCAGTTCGTTCCGCAGGAGCTCCACACCGTGCCGCATCAGTCCTTCGAACAGCTCGGTCTTGCTGGCGAAGTTGTAGTAGACGGTGCCCTTGGCGACGCCCGCGCGCTCGGCGATCTCCTCCACGGTGGTGGCGGAGAAGCCTTGTTCGGCGATGAGGGTGACGGCTGCCTCGTAGAGCTTCTGACGGGTCGCGCTCCGGCGCGTGCTGCCGTTTTCCATGCCGGTGATTGTCACAGACCGCGCAGTTCGTAACGGCGCCGGAGCCACCGGGCAGGACCGGTCACAGCGTGATCTCCGGGTGCAGCCGTTTCATCGTCCACACCTGGCTGCGTCGTGCCGTCCGTGCGGTCAGCGTCAGCGCCACCGCGGTGAAGCCCGTGAGGACCGCGCAGGCCTGCCACACCGGCTGCAGTCCGCCACCGGTGATCAGGTGCCGTAGGCCTTCGACGACGTAGCTCATCGGCAGCAGCGGATGGAGGACGTTGAAGAACTCCGGACTGGTCTGCACCGGGTAGGTTCCGCCGGCCGAGGTGAGCTGGAGCATCAGCAGTGCCAGCACCAGGATGCGTCCAGCGGGGCCGAACCGGGCGCCGAGGAACTGCACGATCGCGGTGAAGCACGCCGTCACCAGCAGCAGGAACGCCGCCGTGCCCACCCCGCGGGCCATCTGCAGGCCGAGCCCCCAGTGCAGCACGGCCAGCAGTGCGGCGGCCTGCGCCCCGCCGCCAT
>KI547046.1:169641-181563 GCA_000497405.1 Streptomycetaceae bacterium MP113-05
GACCGGCAGCCAGCCGGCGAACGCCACGCGCCGGCCGGGCGCTCCGGCGGCGAGCGCGCGCCGATTCAGCGGTTGCAGCAGCATGTAGGCGACCATCGCGCCCACCCAGAGGGAGAGCGGGATGAAGTACGGGGCGAAGCCGGTGCCGTAGTCGGGTGCGTCGTGCAGTGCGGAGGAAGTCAGTCCGACCGGGTCGGCCATCACACCGGTACGGTCCTCGCGTTCCTCGTCGCTGTAGTCCGGGATCCGGCCGGCGCCCTGGTGGAGTCCGGCGGCCAGCCGGGAGGAGCCGTCGGCGAGGCGGAACATGCCCCCGCTGAGCGAGTCGGCGCCGTCGCCGAGCCGTGCCAGACCGTCGTCGAGGCGTTCGGCGCCGTCCTCCGCCGTACCGAGGCCCGAGTACAGCTTCACCGCGCCGTCGGAGACCTTCTGCGCGCCGTCGTTCAGGGCGTCGACCTTCTTCACGGCGCGGTCCAGGTCCTTCTCCAGCCCCGGTGCCTCGCGGGCGAGCTTGCCGGAGGCCTTCTCCAGGTCCCGGAGGTGGTCGCCGAGTTCGTCGATGTTCTCGTGGTCCTGAACGAGGTCGTTGGTGTCGGCTGCCACGTCCGCCGCGCGTTCCGCCGCGGCCGCCGCCTTCTTCAACTGCGGGCAGCCGCCGGCGGGGGTGTCCTCGGCCCCGCCGCCGGATCCGTCCGCGTCGCCGGGACTCCGGGCGGGGAGGCCGGGCACGTCGGCCCCAGGCACGTCGGCCCCGGGATCGGCCCCGGGCTCGGTGCCTGGTGCGGACGTGCCGCAGAGTGCCTTGTGCGTCCGGGTCAGGGCGTCCGCCGCCTTGCGTGAGTCGTTCTCCGCGCGCTGCGCGGCGCCCGGCAGTGCGTCGAGGTTGCGCCGCAGGGTGCCCGCCGTGCGCGATACGTTCCGCGCGGCTTTGGCGATGTCGTCGTCGTGTCCGGCCAGCACCGGGCGGACCTTGTCGGAGAGGCGGTGGACCTTGTCGGAGAGCCGGTCCGTGCCCTCCGCGACTCTCGCGGCTCCGGACTTCAGCCTGCCTGCCCCGGTGTGCAGCCGGGTGGTGCCGTCCTCGAGCCGGCCGCTGCCCTGTTCGGCCCGGGCCATCCCGTCGGCGAGGTCCCCGGCTCCCTGCTCGGCCCTGCCGATTCCGCCGTCCAGGTCCGAGGCTCCGTCGGCGGCCTTCTCGGTCTGGTCGTGCAGGGTGGAGAAGGATACGAATATCCGGTCGTAGAAGCGCCGGGAGGCCTTGCTGGACGCGGAGGCGCGCACTTCGGAGAACACGGTGCGGGCGATCTGCCCGACGATGTAGTTGTTGGCGTCGTCGGTGTGGACGTCGAGGGCGCTCGTCGTGGGGTTTTCGCCGGAACTGGAGGCGAGCCCTTCGCTGAAGTCCTCGGGGACGGTGAGGGAGAGGAAGTACCGGCCTTCAGCGACGCCTTCGCGGGCGTCCGCCGCGTCGGTGTCGCGCCAGTCGAAGGTGCCGCTTTCGTGCAGGCCGTCGACGATGGAGTCGCCCGCCTCGACGCGCTCACCGCCCGTCCCGGCGCCCCGGTCCTCGTTGACCAGGGCGACGGGTATCCGGTCCAGCCGGGAGTAGGGATCCCAGAAGGACCACAGGTAGAGGGCGCCGTAGAGCAGCGGCAGCAGCAGCATCGCGGCCATCGCGGCACGGGGCAGCCGGCCCCGGCCGAAGCGCCGCAGTTCCAGGGCGGCCAGGCGAGGAGCGCGCATCAGACGGCCGTCTTCGTACGTTCCGCGGTGCGGAGGGTGACCAGCGGCACGTCCCCGAGGTCGCCGGCCGGCGGAGGTTCGCCCACGGCCAGCACGGTCGTGCCGGTCGCCGCGACCGAGGCCAGCAGCTCCCACACCCCGGCCTCCTCGGCGGTGGTCAGCTTGAATCCGATGTCGTCCACGGCGAGCAGCCGGGGGCGGCCGAGCAGGGCGAGCGCGACACCGAGCCGGAACGCCTCCGGACGGGAGAGGTCCCGGAACGCCGTACGGGTGCCCCGGGGCAGGGTGTCCGGTTCGAGGCCAGCGGCGGACAGTGCCGCCTCCTCCTGTTCACGGGTAGCCGCCGCTCTGCGGGCGGGCGGGGCGAGCAGGGCACGCAGGGGTCCGTCGAACCGGCGTAGTAGCAAGGTGCGTTCGCGTAGCTGCTCGCCGATCGAGTGGGACGGCTCCGGGTCGGTGATGCCGGGGACGGGGCCCAGTGCGCTGAGTCGGCGGACAGCGGCGGAGTGGCGGGGCAGCCGGTGCCCGCCGACCTCGGCCGTGCCGCTGGTCGGTTTCATCCGGCCGGTCAGTGCGAGCAGCAGGGCGGTCCGGCCGGAGCCGGACGGTCCGTCGACGACGATCAGTGAACCGGGTTCGGCCCGCAGCCCGATGTCCTCGAAGACCACTCCGCGCGTTCCGCGCAGCTCCAGCCCCGTCGCGGTGACGGCGACGCCGTCGGTCTCTCCCGCCTGCACAGGCCCTCCTGCTTTTGAACTGACCGGTCAGTTCAAAACATACGCCATCGGTTGCCGCCGTCTCCCCGCACCCCGCGAGAAGCGCCGTATGTGCAGGTCGGCGCGGATTGTCAGTGGCATGGGCTTACCTGGACACCCAGGCGGTCCCACCGTCCGCCGTCCGACGACTGGAGGTTCGCCATGCACGAGCCCCCGCACGACGTCCACCCGGTGCTGCGCCGTGCCTCGGCGCCGCCCGCCGCACTGGACCTGCTCGCCCAGGCACAGCACGGCCTCGACGAGGCCGCCGAGATGACCACGGCCAACGAGCGCTTCGCCACTGCTCACTTGGCAGCACTGCGCACCGCCGCCGCGGTGCTGGCGGTGCGCGGGCGCCCCGAGGCCGCGTCGGGGCGCAGGGTCCGGATACGCAGTGCCTGGGACGTACTGCCCGAGGCCGCTTCGGAACTGACCGAGTGGAGCGCGCTGTTCGCGTCCGGTGCTCGTCGCCGCGCCCGTGCCGAGGCCGGCATCCGGGGGGCGGCCGGTTGGCGGGACGCGGACGACCTGGTACGCGAGGCAGGGATGTTCCTGCGGCTCGTGGAGCGGATGCTGGTCGCGCAGCCGGCGCTGCCGATACCGCGGGTGGCGTCCGCCGACGAGCCGCAGGCACGCGTTCCGCGGGCGGGCTGAGTGTTCTTCCGGTCCGCTGTGGGGCGGGGTGCCGACCGCCGCGGCCACCGGTTGCTCGGGCGCGGACCGCCTGCGCACTAGGCTGGTGACCCGCACGCACCACAGCCGTCGAGGAGCACCGCATGTCCCGCCCCAGCGCTTCCCTTCGCAACGCCGTGGTCTGGGAGGTGCTGCGCGGTGCGCTCGAGGAACGGGTCAAGGCAACCGGCAGGGGCAGCCTCGACGTCCTCGACACCGGCGGAGGCACGGGCCACTTCGCCGTGCTCGTAGCCCGCCTCGGTCACCGGGTGACGGTGGTCGACCCGAGCCCCGACGCGCTGTTCGCGTTGGAGCGTCGCGCGGCGGAGGCGGACGTCGCGGACCTGGTGCGGGGCGTTCAGGGTGACGCTCAGGGGCTTTTCGACGTGACCGAGCGGGGCGGTTGGGACGCCGTGCTCTTCCACGGCGTCCTGGAGTACGTCGACGACCCGGCCGCGGCGTTGCGCAACGCCGTGGCAGCGTTGCGGCCGGAGGGCGGCGTGCTGAGCCTGCTGGCCGCCGGACTGGGCGGAGCCGTGCTCGCCCGCGCGCTGACGGGCCACTTCACCGAGGCCCGGCAGGCGCTCTCCGCGCCCGACGGTCGCTGGGGCGAGGGGGACCCGATGCCGCGTCGGTTCACCGCGGAGCAGCTCACCGCGCTGGTGGGCGACACCGGTCTGCGGATCGCCGCGGTGCACGGGGTTCGGGTCTTCGCAGACCTGGTACCCGGCGCACTGGTCGGTACCGAGCCCGACGCGCTGGACGCGCTGGCCCGACTGGAGGCGGCAGCGTCGGAGCTGCCCGCTTTCCAGTCCGTGGCCACGCAACTCCATGTGCTGGCGGACGTACCCGCGGCGGACGGCTGACCCGGCAGCCGTTCACACCCCGTCCGTAACGGGCCCCGGCGCCGTATGATCGAGAGACACCGTCCGGCATGACGGAAAGGCGGTGAGGGAATGCAGGGAATGCACCGCTCATCACATCGGTCCGGCATCTCGGATGAGGTGGGAGGAATCAGCGTAGAGGGCGGGTTTCACGGGGGCGATTCCCTGCCTATCCTTGAAGGGCCGCATCCGGTCGCCCCCCGCGACCGACGAGTAGGAGGACTCCGTGCCGCTCTCTGAGCACGAGCAGCGCATGCTCGAGCAGATGGAGCGAGCGCTGTACGCCGAAGATCCCAAGTTCGCGACAGCGCTCGAGGGAAGTGAGCTGCGCTCGTACACCCGCAAGCGGGTCTACCAGGCGGTCGCAGGATTCCTGGTGGGCATCGCCCTTCTCATGGCGGGCATGGTCGCCCAGCAGATCTGGGTGAGCGTCGTCGGCTTCCTCGTGATGCTCGGATGCGCGGTACTGGCGGTGACCAGTTGGCGCAAAGCTCCGAAGCCGGGTGAGGAAGAGCCCGCCGCGGAGCACGACACGGCCCCGGCAGGTGGGGGGCAGACCCGTCGCCAGGCCCGCCCCCGCAGGTCGGTGATGAATCGCATCGAGGAGCGCTGGCAGCGCCGCCGGGACGAGCAGGGCTGACGCACAGGACCGCCGGACCGGTAACCGCCGGGATGGCGGCGTGCTGCCCACAGCATGTCCGAGGCCCGCATGCACGTGCGAGGGGGGCACCACCGGCCGGTGGTGCCCCCCTCGCACGTGCGCATGCTCTGCGGGTCGGAACTGCGCGTCAGACGTGCCCCCGCCGGGTCGGCGCTGTCACCGGTCCGCGGTGCCGGGGCGCCGCAGGCCGCGCCACCGGTGCCCGAGCGCAGTCCACTGTGCGGAGGCCGCCCATGTCACCCGAACGGCGGAACGCGGCCACAGCAGCGCCCGTGCGCGCCGGCGGTGCGACGCGCCGTGCGTCAGGTCCGCCCGCACCCGGTGGACGTCCCGGGCCAGTCCGTCGGTGGCCGGGGCCACCGGTGCGTACAGCAGCCGTTCGACGGCGTGTGCGACCCGGCCGGCCGCCTCGGCCGCCTCGCTGCCCAGACCACCCTGTTCGACGAGCCGTTCCGCCGCGCGGCGCGGGGTGTCCGCCCCGTCCGGTTCGATGCCCAGGTCCCAGCCGGTGTCCAGTAGCTCCCGCCATGCGGACACCACGTCGCCCCGGCGGCCGAGCCGCCTGCTCCGGGCCCGCAGCCGCCACAGCATCGGGAGCAGCGGCAGCAGCAGGACGGCGATCGCCGCCCCGGCGGCGGGCACCACCGTGTCCCACGGGGAGCCGTCGTCGCCTCCACCGTCGCCGGTGGCCACCTCGGCCTGTCCGCAGTTCGGGTCGAGGCGCTTCTCGGCCACGGAGCACTCCTCCGACTGCGACGGCACCGGGACCGGTTCCTCGGCGGTCTCCGGCCGCTCCGGCACCCGGCTGTCGGGGTCACCGCCGGGGCCTGCCTCCGGCAGCGAGTAGTCGGGCGAGGTACCGCGCGTCGGTGTCGGCTCGAACCGGACCCAGCCCACCGAGTCGAAGTACAGCTCCGGCCAGGCGTGGGCGTCCTGCAGCCCCACCGCCATCCAGCCGTCCGCCAGCTCCTCACCCGGGGTGAACCCCACTGCGACCCGCGCCGGGATGCCGAGGGTGCGGGACATCGCCGCCATGGAGAACGCGAAGTGGACGCAGAAGCCCTCCTTCTGCTTCAGGAACCGTGCGATGGCCGCGGTGCCGCTGCCGGCCCGTACCTCGGTGTCGTAGGTGAAGCCCCCCTCCAGGGTGAACCACTCCTGGAGGGCCACCGCCCGCTCGTGGTCGTTGCCGGCGCTCCGTGTGATCTCCCGGGCCGTCCGCGCCACGACGTCGGGGAGCGAGTCCGGTACCTCGGTGAACCGGGCGGGCAGCGCATCGTCGGGTTCGCCCGCCTGCGCGAGCTGCTCCGCGGTCGGCTGCACCAGCAGGCTCCGCACCCGGTACTGCGCCCCGCGGGTGGTCTGCCCCTCCCCGCCGACCACGGCCAGGCTCTGCGGCTCGAACCGCCAGCGCCCCTCGATGTCCACTCCGGTGGCCGGGTACGGCATGGGCAGCCACGACTGCGCGTACCACTCGGCGGCGGAGACCGTGGTGGTCACCTGGTCCGTCTTCACCTGCGGGGACAGGCCGGGCGGCGTCGGGAATCCCTTCGGTGGCACGCGGACGACAGGACGCTCGGACGTCCGCCATGCCTCCCCGTCGAACCGGTCCAGGGACACGATCCGCAGATACGTCTCGCTCGCGTCCGGGCTGTCGGTGCGGTACCTGAGCACCGTGCGGTTGTCCGGCTGGTTCAGGTTGTCCTGCAGGGCCACCAGTGGGTCCACGGCGGTGACGGTGCCGTTCGGCGACCCGATCCCGGAACCCGCCCCGCTGAACGAGTCGAGCAGGCCGCTGCTCAGGGACGGCAGGACGGCAGGCACGGCCAGCGCCAGGCCCAGCGTCAGGGCTCCGATCCGCCGTCCGGTGCGCACCGCTGCCACCGGGGAGCCCTCGGAGGCACCCGGCGCGTACGACCCGCCGGACGGACCGCGCCGCTGCTCGGTGAACATCCGGCCCCACTGGGCGAGCCGCTCGCGTCCCTCGGCGAGCAGCAGCAGGAGGAAGCCGCCTGCGGCGCACAGGAACCACAGCCAGCCGGTGCCGCCGTCGTACAGTCCGGCGGCCACCGAGTACAGGGCGAGCAGCGGCAGTCCGGCAGGCGCCGCGCTGCGGTAGGTCACCGCGACTGCGTCCACCAGCAGCCCGATCACGGACACGCCGGCCAGCAGCATCAGCCGGATGCCGTCGGTCACGGGCGCGGGTATCGAGTACCGTCGCACGTCCTGCCCGCCCTCCGTGAACAGCGACCCGAACTGCGCGAAGGCGTCCGGCCCGGGCAGCACCCAGCCCGGCGCACGGTCGTGGGCGAAGATCAGCGTCAGCAGCAGCAGGGTCAGGGTGAACTGCGCCAGCACCGTCAGCGGGCGGGCCAGCGGCACCCTCCGGGCTGCGATCCCGGCGCCCGTCTGCAGACCGACCAGCAAGAACGCCTGGAGCAACCAGGTCCCCGGGGTCGTCAGCGGCAGCATGGCGCACGCCGAGGTGAGAGTGGCCACCGCCGCGCACACCGCCAGCCGGGTACGTCCGGTCATCGCGTGAGTCCTTCCGCGGCTGTGTCGTGCGCTTCCTGCCACAGCTCCGGCAGGGAACTTCCCGGTCCTCCTGCCAGTACCGTCCATCCGGACTCGCGCAGCGCCGTCCCGGCCGTGCCCGGGCCTGCCTCCGGCTGCTGGACGGTGAACGCCAGTGCCCGGTGGGCGCGTTGCCGTATCCGGCCGACCAATGTGGTCTGCTCCTCGTCCAGAGAGCCGAGGAACGCGATCAGCATGCCCTCCCGGGCCGCCCCTCCGATGCCGCCCTGCAGCAGGTCCCAGGCCCGGGACAACCCGTGCTCCGGCGAGTGCTCCAGTACCGCCAGTCCGTCCAGCAGCAGTGCCGCCACCTCCGCCGAGTCGCCGTCGAACCCGGAACCGTCCGTGCCGGTGGCCGGGACGCCCGTGTCGGTGAGCAGTCGCACCGCGAACCCACGTTCGAGCAGGTGCAGGCAGACCGATGCGGCACCGGAGACGGCCCACTCGAATGGCGAGTCCGGGCCGGACCCCGTATAGGCGAGGCGGCGGGTGTCCAGCAGTACGGTGCACCGGACCTGCTGCTGCTGCTCCTCGCGCCGAACCATCAGTTCGCCGTGGCGCGCCGTGCTGCGCCAGTGCACCCGGCGCAAGTCGTCACCGTGCCGGTAGCCGCGCGGGATCACGTCGTCGTCGCCCCCCAGGGCCGGCGCGCGCCGGCGCCGGTCGCCGTAGCCGCTCGCCGCGCCGGTGAGCGCGACCGGTGGGAGCGACTCGACCCGCGGCACCACGGTGAGCGTGTCGGAGGCGCTGAACGCGCGGGTCAGCTCGCACATCCCGAACGGATCCGTCAGCCGCAGCTGGAGCGGACCCAGGGGGTAGTGCCCGCGCAGGTCCGAGCGGACACGGTAGGACACCTCGCGCCGGCCGCCCGGCTCGACCCGGTCCAGCACGAAACGCGGCCTGGGTCCGAGCACGTACGGCACCCGATCCTGCAGCATCAGCAGCCCCGAGGGGATGCGGGAGACGTTGTCGAGACGGAGGTGGACGCGTGCCTCGCCGCGGGTCGGCACCTGCGCGGGGCTCAGCCGCCGCGCAGCGGACACCCGGTAGCGGGTGCGGTGCAGCACCAGTACGCAGACCAGCGGCAGCACCGCCAGCAGCAGCCCCACCCGGAGGAGGTCGGACTGCCCCAGCACGTACGCGCAGGCGGCGGAGGCCATCCCGGCGGCCAGAAAGGACCGGCCCCGGGTGGTCAGACCGCCCAGCGACGCGCGCAGCGAACCGTCGTTCCGGTCCCGGGCTGCGCCTGCGGGCATCAGAAGCCCCGCGGGCGGTGCCCGTATCCCGGCATGCCGGGCCGTGTGACGCCGGACACGGCCGTCGGTACGGGTGTCAGCTGGACGATCTCCGCCACCACCTGCTCCGCCGTACGCCTGCCCAGCTGTGCCTGGGCGGTGGGCAGCAACCGGTGTGCGAGCACCGGCACCGCCAGCTCCTGCACGTCGTCCGGCAGCACGTAGTCGCGGGCGCTGAGCGCCGCTGACGCCTTGGAAGCCCGCAGCAGCTGGAGCGTGGCCCGCGGCGACCCTCCCAGCCGCAGCTCCGGGTGCGAGCGGGTGGCGGCGACCAGGTCGACCGCGTAGCGGCGCACCGGGTCGGCGACGTGCACGCCGCGCACCGCCTCGATCAGTTTCACGACGTCGTCCACGTGGGCGACGGGTCGGAGGTCCGTCAGAGGCGAGGCGGCGCCGTGCACGTCCAGCATCTCCAGCTCCGCCTCCGGGCTGGGGTAGCCGATGGACACCCGCGCCATGAAACGGTCGCGCTGCGCCTCCGGCAGCGGATAGGTGCCTTCCATCTCGACCGGGTTCTGGGTCGCGATCACCATGAACGGCACGGGCAGCGGGTAGGTCCGTCCGTCGATGGTGACCTGCCGTTCCTCCATGGACTCCAGCAGTGCCGACTGTGTCTTCGGTGACGCCCGGTTGATCTCGTCGCCGATGACGATCTGCGAGAAGATCGCTCCGGGTTTGAACTCGAAGTCGCGGCGCTGCTGGTCGTAGACGCTGACGCCCGTGATGTCGGACGGGAGCAGGTCCGGGGTGAACTGGATCCGCCGTACCGAGGAGTCGATCGACCGGGCCAGTGCCTTGGCGAGCATGGTCTTGCCCACGCCCGGCACGTCCTCGATCAGTAGGTGGCCCTCGGCCAGCAACACGGTCAGGGAGAGCCGCACCACCTCCGGTTTGCCCTCGATCACGCTCTCCACCGAGCGGCGCACCTCGTCCACGGTGGTGGTCAGATCGTTGAGGCTCACATGTTCGTCATACGTCGTCACGCGGCCCATTCTTCATCGCGGCGGCCGATTCCGTCACCGTCGGGGATCGATCGACCGGCGCGGGGTCGCTCCGGCTGCCTCCGCGCCGTCAGGCCGTGATCTCCCGCAGGCGGCCGGTGGCCACGTCGAAGACGAAGCCGCGGACGTCGTCGGTGTGCGGCAGGAAGGGCGAGGTCCGCACCCGGCGCATCGACTGGCGTACCTCGTCGTCCGGGTCCCCGAACGCCTCCACGGCCCACGGCGGGCGTTGCCCCGACTCGGCCTGCAGTTCGTGCCGGAAGTCCTCGGTGATCGTCAGCATGCCGCAGCCCGTGTGGTGGACGACCACCACCGAACGGGTGCCCAGCGCCCGCTGGCTGATGGCCAGCGAACGGATCACGTCATCCGTGACCACGCCGCCGGCGTTGCGCAGGGTGTGATGGTCGCCCAGCTCGAGACCGAGGGCGGCCGGTACGTCGATGCGGGCGTCCATACAGGTGACGACGGCGACGTGGCGGGCCGGGCCGGCCGTCAGCCCGGGGTCGGTGAATGCGGCGGCGTAACGGGCGTTGGCCTCGACGATGGCTTCGGTGACCCCGCCCTCGGGAGATGCAGACATGCGCACGAGACTAGTCGTACCGGACGCGGTCGCCTTGTCGGGCCCGGCCCGGCGCGTGGTCCGGTCGGCGGGCCCCGTCACCGCCCGCCGTCCGCCCAGCCGTCCGCAGACTCCCGGAGGACGCGCCCCGACCAGTCGGCCGACCGGCAACCGCAGTGGACTAGAGTGACGCGCAGTGGGAGGCGCGACACTCCCCGGATCCCGAAATTCCCTCGCGTGCGCGGGCGCGTACGTGCGACTCGGCCTCCTCCCGCTCCCGGGCGGGCTGACGCCTTCTGCCCGGCGCCGGCAGGACCGGCCTGCCCGGAGCGGGCGGCGACCGGGAAGCATGTGCGACCGGCGCCGGAACCCGCCGGCCAGAGAGTGCACATGAACACGAACGAGCGCCACGTCCCGGTCATGCTGCGGCGCTGCCTGGACCTGCTCGCCCCCGCACTCGCCGCGCCCGGCGCGACCCTGGTCGACTGCACCCTGGGTATGGGCGGCCACAGCGAGGCGCTGCTGGAGACCTTCCCCGGCGTACGGCTGGTCGCCCTGGACCGGGACCCGCAGGCGCTGGAACTGGCCCGGGAGCGGCTCGCCCGCCACGCGGAGCGCATCACCCTGGTACACGCGGTCTACGACGAGCTGCCCGAGGTCCTCGACCGCATCGGAACCCCCCGTGTGCAGGGCGTGCTCTTCGACCTCGGCGTGTCCTCGCTGCAACTGGACGAGGCCGACCGCGGTTTCGCCTACGCCCGGGACGCGCCGCTGGACATGCGGATGGACCAGAGCCGCGGCATCGGTGCCGCCGAGGTCCTCAACACCTACCCGCCCGGCGACCTGGTGCGCATTCTCCGCACCTACGGCGAGGAGAAGCAGGCGAAGCGCATCGTCGAAGCCGTGGTCCGGGAGCGGGGCGAACGGCCCTTCGACCGCAGCGCGCGGCTGGTGGAACTCATCCGCGAAGCCCTGCCGCAGGCGGTCAAGCGCACCGGCGGGAACCCTGCCAAGCGCACCTTCCAGGCCCTGCGGATCGAGGTCAACGGGGAGCTGTCGGTGCTGGAACGCGCCGTCCCCGCCGCGGTGGACTCCCTCGCGGTAGGCGGCCGGATCGCCGTGCTGTCCTACCACTCGCTGGAGGACCGCCTGGTCAAGAAGGTGCTGACGGCGGGCGCCACCAGCACCGCACCCCCCGGCCTGCCCGTCGTGCCCGAGCAGTACCAGCCGCGCCTGAAACTCCTCACTCGCGGCGCCGAGCTGCCCACGGACGAGGAGATCGCCGAGAACCGCCGTGCCGCCCCCGCGCGGCTGCGGGGCGCGGAACGCATCCGGGAGGTCCGGTTGTGAACGCGCAGCAGCGGCTCGCCCGTCTCACCCGTGCCGTCGGTGGCGGTCGCACCTCCACCGCCGCCCGGGCCCCGTTCGTGCTGCTCGTCGTGGTGCTGCTGGGCTCCGGCCTGCTGGTGCTGCTGCTGCTGAACGCGTCCCTGAACAAGGGTTCCTTCCAGGTGGGCCGACTGCAGCAGAAGACCACCGAGCTGGAGGAGGAGGAGCAGGCGCTCGAACAGGAGGTGGCGTCCTACTCCGATCCCGCGACGCTGCGGGAACGCGCCCGCGAGTTGGGCATGGTGCCCGGCGGGCCGCCCGCGTTCGTCGGGCGGGACGGCACCGTCCGCGGCTCGCCGGCCCCTGCCACCGAGGTGCCGGAGCCGTCGCCGGACGGGCCGGAACAGTCCGAGGAGCCCGCGGAGGAGTCCGGTACGGACGGCTCCGCC
>KI547046.1:181573-183798 GCA_000497405.1 Streptomycetaceae bacterium MP113-05
CTCGCCAGGCCACTGCCCCGGCTCCGTCTGGTCGGCGTCGCCATCACGCTGGTTCTCCTCGTCTTCGCGGGACGGCTGCTCCAAGTGCAGGCTGTCGACGCCGGCACCTTCGCCCAAGCCGCCGCGGTCAACCGGTACGTCACCGTTCCGCTGTCCGCCGAACGAGGCACCATGACCGACCGCGACGGGGTGCCGCTGGCCACCACCGTCGACGCCTACGACATCACCGCCGATCCGCTGCTGTTCACCGAGGAGCACACCGACGTAGCGGACGCTCCGGCCCGCGCCGCCGAACTCCTCGCTCCCATCGTCGGTGAGGACGAGCAGGAGCTGACCGAGCAGCTCTCCCGGGACGACACGCGGTACGTACGGCTCGCCCGCAAGCGCACCCCCCAGGAGTGGCGGCAGATCAAGGACCTCAAGAACGCCCTGGCCGGAAGGGCCGCCGACGGCGACGGCGCGAACGTCCTCGCGGGCGTCTTCGCCGAGGAGCACGCCAAGCGCGTCTACCCCGGTGACGAACTCGCCGCCGGCACCCTCGGCTTCGTCAACGCCGCAGGACAGGGCGGTGGCGGACTGGAGGCCAAGTTCGAGGAGAGGCTCGCGGGCAAGGACGGGAAGATCACGTACGCCCAGTCCGGCGGCCGCCGCATCCCCACGGCCGATGCCGAGGAACAGCCCGCCGTCCCCGGCTCCGACATCGAACTGACCCTGGACCGCGACATCCAGTGGGCCGCGCAGCGCGCCATCCGGGAGCAGGTGGAGGAGTCCCAGGCCGACGGGGGCTACGTCGTCGTCCAGGACGTGCGCAGCGGCGAGATCCTGGCCATGGCCAACGCGCCCACCTTCGATCCGAACCACGTCGGCCGCGCCGACAGCGCCACCCTCGGCAACGGCGCTCTCCAGGACGCCTACGAGCCCGGCTCCACCCTGAAGGTCGTCTCGATGGCCGCGGTGCTCAACGAGGGCGTCGCCACACCGCGCACCCACGTCACCGTGCCGAACCGGCTCCCCCGGGCCGACCGCGCCTTCGCCGACGACATCGACCATCCGACCTGGTACCTCACCCTCGACGGCGTGCTGGCCAAGTCGAGCAACATCGGCACCATCCTGGCCACCGAGCAGCTTGCCGACTCGCGGCAGAAGACCAACCGGATCATGCATTCCTACCTGCGGAGGTTCGGGCTCGGTCGGCCCACCGGCATCGGCTTCCCCGGCGAGACATCCGGTCTGCTCGCCGCGCCCGGAGACTGGTCCGCGTCCCAGCAGTACACGATCGCCTTCGGCCAGGGCGTCTCCCTGAACGCCGTCCAGGCGGCCTCGACCTACTCCACGATCGCGAACGGCGGCGTGCGCATCGAGCCGACCCTGGTACGCGGCACCACCGGACCGGACGGCGGCTTCACCCCGGCCCCCGACCCCGGCACCCGGCGCGTGATCAAGGAGAAGACGGCCCGCACGCTGTCGGGGATGCTGGAGTCCGTCGTCTCCAGCGACGAGGGCACCGGAAGCACCGCCCGCATCCCCGGGTACCTGGTCGCCGGGAAGACCGGCACCTCCAACCGGGTGGATCCGCAGACCGGCCGCTACAACGGCTACACCTCGTCCTTCGCAGGGTTCGCGCCCGCCGACAAGCCCCGCTTCACCGTCTACTGCGCGGTACAGAACCCGCGCAGGGGGAGCTATTTCGGCAGCGACGTGTGCGGCCCGGTCTTCAAGGACGTCGTCTCCTTCTCGCTGAAGTCGCTGGGTGTGCCGCCGAGCGGCGCGAAGTCCGCCGGACTCCCCGTCTCCTTCGACCCGGACGAGAAGGCCGACTGACCGGCCGGAGGGAGCACCAGCAGGACGAGTGACCGGGGTCCGGGGACGAGGGGCTCAGAGCTGTCCGGTGGATCTTCGGGGCCGCCCGCCCGCGGCGCCGTCGGAGGCCTTCCCGGGCCGAACGATGCGGAGAGCGTGCGACACGGCGCAGGATCGTTTCCGTACCCGGGTGCACCGGGGTGTACTGGGACGATGCACAACGCAGCGAGCGCGTGCCGAGGGGGCCGCCGGACGGGCCGGAGCGGCATTCCGGGGCATCGGCCCTGGGGCGGGCGGCACGGCCCCGCGAACCTCAGAACGGAGTAGCAGGTGGACACGATCACCGACGGCGCGGGACACCGCCCCGCCCCGCGCCCGGCAAACCCCTCGCTTCGCGGCGGTGGCCGCCCGCCGGGTACGCTCAC
>KI547046.1:184002-189622 GCA_000497405.1 Streptomycetaceae bacterium MP113-05
TGCCACAAGCTGACCAGATCCCCTCCGCACCGCCCCGTCCGGCCCAGCTGAGCCCCGTGCCGCTGAGCGAGCTGGCCCGGCAGCTCGGTGTCGAAGCGCCCGACTCCGAAGCCGCGGCGACCGGCATCACCCACGACTCCCGCGCGGTGCGCCCCGGCGACATCTACGCCGCGCTCTCCGGTGCCCGCTTCCACGGGGCCGACTTCGCCACCCAGGCGGCGAGCCTCGGTGCCGTCGCCGTGCTCACCGACGCATCCGGCACCGAACGGGCCGCCGCCACCGGACTGCCGGTGCTGACCGTCCCCGAGCCGCGGACACGGATCGGCGCCCTGGCGGCGTCCATCTACGGCCACCCGGGCGACGGACTGCTGCAGTTCGGCATCACCGGCACCTCCGGTAAGACGACCACCGCGTACCTGGTGGAGGGCGGGCTGCGCCGGGCTGCCGAGAAGGACGGCGGAGTGACCGGCCTGATCGGCACCGTCGAGTCCCGCATCGGTGACGAACGACTGAAGTCGGAGCGCACCACGCCCGAGGCCACGGAGCTGCAGGCGCTGTTCGCGGTGATGCGCGAGCGCGGCGTCACCGCGGTCGCCATGGAGGTCTCCTCGCACGCCCTGGTCATGGGCCGGGTCGACGGCTGCGTGTTCGACATCGGGGTCTTCACCAACCTCAGCCCGGAGCACCTGGACTTCCATCCCGGTATGGAGGAGTACTTCCAGGCCAAGCGGCAGCTGTTCACCAAGGCCCGCTCCCGGGCCGGAGTGGTCAACTTCGATGACGAGTACGGCTTCCGGCTGATCACCGAGTCCGAGGTGCCGGTCACCACGTTCTCCGCCGAGGGTCACCCGGATGCCGACTGGCGCGCCGCCGACGTTCAGGTCGGCCCGCTCGGCTCGACCTTCACCGTGCACGGCCCGGACGGACTCACCCTCCAGGCCGCGGCACCGTTGCCGGGCCCGTTCAACGTGGCCAACGCCTTGGCCGCCCTCGCCGCCCTGGTCGCCGCCGGCATCGACCCGCAGACCGCCGCCGACGGCATCGCGGCAGTGCCCGGTGTCCCCGGTCGGCTGGAACGCGTCGACGCGGGTCAGGACTACCTTGCCGTCGTCGACTACGCCCACAAGCCGGACGCCGTGGAGTCGGTGCTCTACGCCATCCGCAAGGTCACCGACGGCAAGGTGCACGCCGTCCTGGGCTGTGGCGGGGACAGGGACCCGCACAAGCGCCACGCCATGGGCGCGGCGCTGTCACGGCTCTGCGACACCGCCGTGCTGACCTCCGACAACCCCCGCACCGAGGATCCCCTCGCGATCCTCGCCACGATGCTCGCGGGCGCCGCGGAGGTGCCCGCGTACGAGCGCGGCACGGTCCTGGTCGAAGAGGACCGGGCAGCAGCGATCACCTCCGTCATCGGTCATGCCGCGCCCGGGGACGCCGTGCTCATCCTGGGCAAGGGTCACGAACTGGGCCAGGACATCGCCGGAGTGGTACGCCCGTTCGACGACAAACAGGTGCTGCGCGAGGCGATCGAGCGGTCCCTCGCCGGCAGCGCCCCGACCTCCCGGACAGACGACCAGAATTCATGATCCCCCTCTCCCTCGCCGAGATCGCCGCTGTCGTCTCCGGGCAGCAGAGCGACATACCGGATCCCGACGCGCGCGTCACCGGGCCCGTCGTGATCGACTCCCGGGCGGTTGAGCCCGGAGCGCTCTTCGTCGCGTTCTCCGGAGCCCGGGCGGACGGCCACGACTTCGCGGTCGGCGCCGTCGAGGCGGGCGCGGCGGCGGTCCTGGCCACCCGGCCGGTGGGCGTCCCCGCGATCGTCGTGGACGACGTCACGGCCGCCCTGGGAGCGCTCGCACGCCATCTGGTGCGCACGCTGGGAGCCGACGTGGTGGCGCTCACCGGGTCTGCGGGAAAGACCGGTACCAAGGACCTGATCGCCCAGCTGCTGGAGCACCTCGCCCCGACGGTGTATCCGGCGGGGAACCTCAACAACGAGATCGGGCTGCCGCTGACCGCGTTGCGCGCCGACGAGCGGACGCGGCACCTGGTACTGGAGATGGGCGCCCGCGGCGTCGGCCATATCCGCTACCTCGCCGGTCTCACTCCGCCCCGCATCGGCGTCGTCCTCAACGTCGGCACCGCGCACCTGGGCGAGTTCGGCGGACGTGAGCAGATCGCCGAGGCCAAGGGCGAGCTCGTGGAGGAGCTGCCGCCGGCTGACGACGGTGGTGTGGCGGTGCTCAACGCCGATGACCCCCTGGTCCGCGCCATGGGAGCCCGCACCCGCGCCCGCGTCGTCCTCTTCGGTGAGGCGGACGAAGCGGACGTACGGGCGGAGAACGTGTTCCTCGACGACTCCGGCCGGCCCGGTTTCACGCTCCACACACCCACCGGGTGCAGTGACGTGACGCTGCGCCTGTACGGTGAGCACCACGTGTCGAACGCGCTCGCCGCGGCGGCCGTGGCCCACGAACTGGGCATGCCCGCTTCCGAGATCGCCGCAGCACTCGGTACGGCGGGCACGCTCTCGCGCTGGCGGATGGAGGTCGGCGAGCGCGCCGACGGGGTCACAGTCGTCAACGACGCCTACAACGCCAGTCCGGACTCCATGCGGGCCGCGCTCCGAGCGCTCGCCGCGATGGGCCGGGGACGGCGGACCTGGGCGGTTCTCGGTGAGATGGCCGAGCTCGGTGACCAGGCACTCGCCGAGCACGACGCGGTCGGGCGGCTCGCCGTCCGGCTCAACGTCCACAAGCTCGTGGCGGTGGGCGGCCGGGAGGCCGCCTGGCTCGACATGGGCGCCAAGAACGAGGGTTCGTGGGGTGAGGAGTCGGTGCACGTTTCCGACCCGCAGGCAGCGATCGAGCTGCTGCGCAAGGAGCTGCTTCCGGGGGATGTGGTCTTGGTGAAGGCGTCCCGTTCGGTCGGTCTGGAGCGCGTTGCGCTCGGTCTTCTTGAGGGCGAGGTTCCTGCTCGATGAGGCAGATCCTCTTCTCCGGGGTCATCGGTCTGTTCCTGTCGCTCATGGGGACCCCGCTGCTGATCAAGCTGCTGGCGTCCCGCGGCTACGGGCAGTTCATCCGCGACGACGGGCCGCAGAACCACCACAGCAAGCGCGGCACCCCCACCATGGGTGGTATCGCCTTCATCCTGGCGACGCTCATCGCCTACGCGCTCACGAAGGTGCTGACGGGCAGTGAGCCCAGCTTCTCCGGGGTGCTGGTGCTGTTCCTCTTCGCCGGCATGGGGCTCGTGGGATTCCTCGACGACTACATCAAGATCGTCAAGCAGCGCAGTCTCGGTCTCCGGGCGAAGGCCAAGATGGCCGGACAGCTCATCGTCGGTGTCGGGTTCGCCGTCCTGGCGCTCAACTTCCCGAACGACCGCGGGCTCAGTCCCGCGTCGACCAAGCTGTCCTTCACCCAGGACTTCGGCTGGTCCATCGGCCCGGTGCTGTTCGTGGTCTGGGCTCTGTTCATGATCCTCGCGATGTCCAACGGGGTGAACCTGACGGACGGTCTGGACGGTCTGGCCACCGGCGCCTCGGTGATGGTCTTCGGGGCCTACACCTTCATCTGCGTCTGGGAGTACCAGGAGTCCTGCGCCAACCTCGCCACCGCCGGCCCCGGCTGCTACGAGGTACGCGACCCGCTCGACCTGGCCGTCGTCGCGGCGGCGCTGATGGGCGCGTGCTTCGGCTTCCTGTGGTGGAACACCTCGCCCGCCAAGATCTTCATGGGCGACACCGGCTCGCTCGCCCTCGGGGGGGCGCTGGCAGGTCTGGCGATCTGCTCCCGCACCGAGCTGCTGCTCGCCGTCCTCGGCGGCCTGTTCGTCCTCATCACCATGTCCGTGGTGATCCAGGTGGGGTCGTTCCGCCTGACGGGCAAGCGGGTCTTCAAGATGGCGCCGCTCCAGCACCACTTCGAGCTCAAGGGCTGGTCGGAAGTCCTGGTGGTGGTCCGCTTCTGGATCATCCAGGGTATGTGCGCCATCGTCGGGGTCGGCATCTTTTTCGCCGCGTGGGCGGCGGCCAAGTGACCGGCGCCGCCGGAACGGAGGATTTCACCGGCCGTCACGTGGTCGTGGCCGGGCTGGGCGTCAGCGGTGTCAGCGCCGCCCGCGTCCTGGCCCGGCTGGGAGCCCGCGTCACGGTCGTGGACGGCGGTGACGGCGAGGGCCACCGGGTCCGTGCCGCCGAACTCGAGCAGGCCGGGGCCATCGTCCGGCTCGGGGACGGGGCCACTCTCCCCGAGGGCACCGACCTGATCGTCACCTCACCCGGCTGGAGGCCGGACAGTCCGCTCTTCGCCACCGCGGCCGAGCACGGCGTGCCCGTGTGGGGCGACGTCGAACTCGCCTGGCGACTGCGCGAGGGCCCGGGCCGGCACGCCGCCCCGTGGCTCGCGGTCACCGGTACCAACGGCAAGACGACGACCGTACGGATGCTTGCCTCCGTCCTGGAGGCGGCCGGGCTGCGCACCGCCGCCGTCGGCAACATCGGTACGCCACTGCTGGACGTGGTGCTCTCCGAGACGCCGTACGACGTACTCGCCGTCGAACTCTCCAGCTACCAGCTGCACTGGGCGCCCAGCGTTCGCGCGCACTCCGCCGCCGTCCTCAACCTGGCCCCCGACCACCTCGACTGGCACGGGACCATGGCGGCCTACGCCGCCGACAAGGGGCGTGTCTACCAGGGCAACGAGGTGGCCTGCGTCCACAACGTCGCCGACCCGGCCACCGAGGCGCTCGTGCGTGAGGCCGACGTCGTCGAGGGCTGCCGGGCCATCGGCTTCACCCTCGGCAGTCCGCGTCCCTCGCAGTTCGGCGTGGTGGACGGCTTCCTGGTGGACCGGGCCTTCGTGTCGGACCGCCAGAAGAACGCCCAGGAGCTGGCCGAGGTCTCCGACATCACTCCCGCGGTCCCGCACAACGTCGCGAACGCCCTTGCCGCCGCAGCGCTGGCCCGCGCCTTCGGCGTCGAGCCCGCCGCCGTGCGGGAGGGGCTGCGGGCCTTCCGGCCGGACGCGCACCGCATCGAGCACGTCGCGGACGTCGACGGCGTCGCCTACGTGGACGACTCCAAGGCCACCAACACCCACGCGGCCGAGGCGTCCCTGGCCGCCTACGACTCCCTCGTCTGGATCGCCGGCGGCCTCGCGAAGGGCGCCACCTTCGATGCACTGGTCGCCGGTGCCGTCTCACGACTGCGTGGCGCCGTGCTCATCGGTGCCGACCGGGACCTGATCGCCCAAGCGCTCGCACGACACGCCCCTGATGTCCCCGTGGTCGACCTGGAGCGGACGGACACTGGGGCCATGGCGGAAGCCGTCCGGGAAGCCGCTCGCCTTGCCGGCCCCGGCGACACGGTGCTGATGGCACCGGCCTGCGCCTCCATGGACATGTTCACCAACTACAACGAGCGCGGCCAGGTCTTCGCCGAGGCGGTCCACGCCCTGGCCTCCGGCCCGGCCACCGACTGAGGGCGTGTCACGGGGGCGGAGCCGTCCGCCGGAGTGGAAGGCGCCCCGACGGGCGGACACCGGGTGCGGCCCTCCCCGGCCCGCCGGGCGAGACGGAGGGGATCAAGGCGCATGACTGCCGATGCGAC
>KI547046.1:189632-192594 GCA_000497405.1 Streptomycetaceae bacterium MP113-05
ACACCCGGCAGGCCGGCGACCCGCCGGCCCGGTGCGCCGCGTACCGGTACCCCGCGCGCCGGTACCGCGCGGACCGATGTCCCCCGCACGGGGAGGTCCAGCAGCACCGTCTATGCCGGCACGAGCCGGCCCCGGCGCCCGGCCGTCCCACGGAAGGCCCCCGCCCCCCGGCGCCCGCCCCGACTCCTCCCAGGCGGTGACCGGGGCCCCCTCGGGCGGGCGTACCTGCGTGCCCGGCGGGCCTGGGACCGCCCGCTGACGGCCTACTACCTCATCCTGGGGGCCGGGCTGCTCATCACCGTGCTCGGCCTCGTGATGGTGTTCTCCGCCTCCCAGATCGTGGCCCTGCGCTACGGGCTGCCGTCCACGCACTACTTCCAGAAGCAGCTCCTCGCCGCCGTCCTCGGCGGCGTGCTGCTGCTGATCGCCGTCCGGATTCCCCTCCCGCGCCTCCGCGCCGGCGCCTACCCGCTGGTCGCCGTTTCCGTGTTCCTGATGTGCCTGGTTCAGGTGCCGGGAATAGGAGTCGCGGTGAACGGCAACCAGAACTGGATCCACCTCGGCGGGCCGTTCCAGCTCCAGCCCAGCGAGATCGGCAAGCTGGCCCTGGTGTTGTGGGGGGCCGACCTCCTCGCCCGTAAGCAGGAGAAGGGCCTCATGACCCAGTGGAGGCACCTGTTGGTGCCGCTGGTCCCCGCGGCGCTCCTGCTGCTCGGCCTCATCATGATCGGCGGGGACATGGGCACGGCGATGATCGTCGCCGCCATCGCCCTCGGGTTGCTGTGGCTCGCCGGCGCCCCCACCCGCATGTTCGCGTCCGTACTCGGAATCGGAGCGGTGCTCGCCGCGCTGCTGATCTACGGCAGCCCCAACCGGATGTCCCGGCTGCAGTGCCTGGGCGTCACCGATCCGAACGCCGGCGCGCTGGACCCCTGCTGGCAGGCGGTGCACGGAATCTACGCGCTCGCCTCCGGCGGCCTGTTCGGCTCAGGTCTGGGGGCGAGCGTGGAGAAATGGGGTCAACTACCCGAACCACATACTGACTTCATCTTCGCCGTGACAGGGGAGGAACTCGGACTGGCGGGGACGCTGTCGGTGCTCGCTCTCTTCGCGGCTCTAGGCTATGCGGGTATCCGCGTGGCCGGACGCACGGAGGACCCCTTCGTGAGGTATGCCGCGGGAGGTGTGACCACCTGGATCGCGGTGCAGGCCGGGATCAACATCGGTGCGGTGCTCGGTCTGCTGCCGATCGCCGGTGTCCCGCTCCCGCTGTTCTCCTACGGGGGTTCCGCCCTGCTGCCGACGATGTTCGCGGTCGGACTGCTGATCGCGTTCGCGCGCAGCGACCCGGCCGCCAGGACGGCACTGGCCGCGCGGCAGCCCCTCCTCGGGGGACTGTTCCGCCGGGGCCGGGCTGGGCGTAAAGGGAAGACGATGAGACGGCGGGCCGGAAGCCCGACGTCCGGAGAGCGGTGAATTTCGGTGCATGTCGTACTTGCCGGCGGGGGGACCGCCGGCCACATCGAGCCCGCGCTCGCCCTCGCGGACGCCCTGCGCAGGCAGGACCCGGCCGTGGGCATCACCGCGCTCGGCACGGAGCGCGGACTCGAGACCCGGCTGGTGCCGGAACGCGGCTACGAACTCGGCCTCATCCCGGCCGTCCCGTTGCCCCGTAGGCCCACGCCCGAGCTGATCACCGTGCCCGGGCGGCTGCGCGGCACCATCAAGGCCGCCGAACAGATCCTGGAGCGCACCAAGGCCGACTGTGTCGTCGGCTTCGGCGGCTACGTCGCCCTGCCCGGCTACCTCGCCGCGAAGCGCCTCGGCGTGCCCATCGTCGTGCACGAGGCGAACGCCCGTCCGGGCCTGGCCAACAAGATCGGTTCGCGGTACACCCGGTTCGTGGCCGTGTCCACACCGGACAGCAAGCTCCGGCACGCGCGCTACATCGGCATTCCGCTGCGGCGTTCCATCGCCACCCTGGACCGGCGGGCGGCGCGTCCGGAGGCGCGGGCAGCGTTCGGCCTGGACGCCAACCTGCCCACCCTGCTGGTCACCGGTGGCTCGCAGGGTGCCCGCCGGCTCAACGAGGTCGTGCAGTCCGTCGTCCCGCAGTTCCAGCGGGCCGGTATCCAGGTGCTGCACGCCGTCGGCCCCAGGAACGAACTGCCGCAGGTCGATCACATGCCCGGAATGCCACCCTATGTGCCGGTACCGTATGTGGACCGGATGGACCTCGCCTACGCCGCGGCCGACATGATGCTCTGCCGCGCCGGGGCGATGACCGTCGCGGAGCTGTCGGCCGTCGGACTGCCGGCGGCGTACGTACCACTGCCGATCGGCAACGGCGAGCAGCGGCTCAACGCCCAGCCGGTGGTCAAGGCGGGCGGCGGGTTGCTGGTCGACGACGCCGAGCTGAGCGTCGAGTGGATCCGGGAGAACGTCCTCCCGGTCCTCACTGACCCCCACCGGCTGCACCACATGGCCCGCTCCGCCGCCGAGTTCGGACGTCCGGACGCGGACGAGCTGCTGGTCGGCATGGTGCACGAGGCGATGTCGGCACGTCGTCAGGCGTAGGCACACCGCCCTCCGGGCGCGGAACCGCGCCCGGAGGGCGGGGGAGAGGGCAGGGAGCGTGGCCGGACCGACCGAGGCCGCCGAGCGGCGCACGGACGAGCAGCAGAGCACCGGGAAGCGGCCGGAGGCCGCCGGGGAGCCACCCGGCCCGGGACGGCTGCGCCTGCCCCCACGGCGCACCCTGGCAGTCCTCGGTGCTCTCGTCCTGGTAGTCGGCGCTTTCGGCGTCTGGGCCCTCTACGGATCCTCCTGGCTGCGCGTGGAGAAGGTGTCCGTCGACGGCACCAGGGTCCTCACAGAACGCCGGGTCCTGGACGTCGCGGACGTTCCGCTCAGCGCTCCGCTCGCATCCCTGGACAAGACCGCCGTGGAGCGGCGGGGGGGC
>KI547046.1:192604-194627 GCA_000497405.1 Streptomycetaceae bacterium MP113-05
GCGGGTGGCCGGGCTGCGGCGTGTCGACGAGGTGCGCGTGGTGCGTGCCTGGCCGCACGGCGTAGGGATCCACCTGGCGGAACGGCGGCCGGTACTTCTGATCCGCAAGGGCGGCGGAGACCGCCGCCGGTACGTCGAAGTGGACGCCGCGGGCGTCCGGTTCGCCACCGTGGAGGACGCTCCGCAAGGGATTCCGTTCCTGTCCCTCGAGAAGCGCCCGACAGGCCCTGCGAACCAGCGCTCCGGGTCCGCGGCACTGCGCCGTGCCGCCGCGGACGTGGTCACGGACCTGCC
Organism: Streptomycetaceae bacterium MP113-05; assembly: GCA_000497405.1. GTDB lineage: Bacteria > Actinomycetota > Actinomycetes > Streptomycetales > Streptomycetaceae > Streptomyces. The sequence continues at coordinate 192,899 of KI547046.1, forward strand.
CGCGCGAGCACGGCGCGAGGCCCGTACGGTCCGGGTCGGCTCCTACGACGGGATCACCGTCGAGCTCACCGGCGACCGCACGGTCCGCTGGGGGAGCCCGGAGCGGGGTGCGGCGAAGGGGACGGCCCTCGGCGCGCTGATGAAGGCCGCGCCGGACGCCGCCCGTTTCGACGTCTCCGCCCCCACCGCCCCCGCGACGGCCGGAAACTGACACGGCGGCAGTACGACCCCACCGCAACCGAGTTGACGTGCGTAGCCGCAGGCCAGCACCCTGGTCCGATGCTCGAAGGACGGGCCGCGCGAGGGCCTTCGGCCACGCCGAGGCCCTGGGACCACTTGCCCCGGGCGACGCACCTCCAGTTGGCGGCGTACTCTGACGGTCGGCCGGTTGACGCGTATCTCCGCAGGCCAGGACCCTGGTGGATCACCGGACGACTTGATCACATAGGGTGAAAAGAAAAACGGGAGGTTCGGCGTGTTCGTTGAACACCCAGCACGTGTCGACCTAGTGTCCGTTGCGAAGAGTCCCAGGAAGTACGAGCACGGTTGACCCTGAACTTCGCGTTCGGGGCTCAGGTCGGCATTCGGACCGCCCAGCAGGGAAATGTAACTCGAGGCGAGAGGCCTTCGACGTGGCAGCACCGCAGAACTACCTCGCAGTCATCAAGGTCGTCGGTATCGGCGGCGGTGGCGTGAACGCCATCAACCGGATGATCGAGGTCGGTCTCAAGGGCGTCGAGTTCATCGCGATCAACACCGATGCGCAAGCCCTGTTGATGAGCGACGCCGACGTCAAGCTCGACGTGGGACGCGAACTCACCCGGGGCCTCGGCGCCGGCGCGAACCCCGATGTCGGCCGGAAGGCCGCCGAAGACCACCGCGAGGAGATCGAGGAGGTCCTCAAGGGGGCCGACATGGTCTTCGTGACCGCAGGCGAGGGCGGCGGCACCGGTACCGGCGGCGCACCGGTCGTCGCCAACATCGCCCGTTCGCTCGGCGCGCTGACCATCGGCGTCGTGACCCGCCCGTTCACCTTCGAAGGCCGTCGCCGTGCGAACCAGGCCGAGGACGGCATCGCCGGCCTGCGCGACGAGGTCGACACCCTCATCGTGATCCCGAACGACCGGCTGCTGTCCATCTCGGACCGCCAGGTGAGTGTGCTCGACGCGTTCAAGTCGGCGGACCAGGTCCTGCTGTCCGGTGTCCAGGGCATCACCGACCTGATCACCACCCCCGGCCTGATCAACCTCGACTTCGCCGACGTCAAGTCCGTGATGTCCGAGGCCGGATCCGCACTGATGGGCATCGGCTCGGCACGCGGAGACGACCGGGCGGTCGCTGCAGCGGAGATGGCCATCTCCTCGCCGCTCCTGGAGGCGTCCATCGACGGTGCCAGAGGCGTGCTGCTGTCCATCTCCGGCGGCTCCGACCTCGGGCTCTTCGAGATCAACGAGGCCGCGCAGCTGGTCAGCGAGGCCGCGCACCCCGAGGCCAACATCATCTTCGGAGCGGTCATCGACGACGCACTCGGCGACGAGGTGCGGGTCACGGTGATCGCCGCCGGCTTCGACGGCGGTCAGCCGCCGCCGAAGAACCGCGACAAGGTGCTCGGGGCCTACGGATCGAGGGACGACTCCTCTCCGGCGTCCCGTCAGGCCGACGACACCGGCGACCGGTCCACCCTCGGCGTGCTCGGTCCCCGCGACGAGGAGGTTCCCGTGCCGGAGAC
>KI547046.1:194637-197292 GCA_000497405.1 Streptomycetaceae bacterium MP113-05
TCGCCGACGCCCGGGCCGGTGTGGTGGGCGCCGCGCACGCCGGCCGGCCGGGACTGCTCGCCGGGGTGGTGCCGGCGACGGTCGCCGCGATGGTGCGGCTCGGCGCAGACCCGTCCCGGGTGACCGCCCGCACCGGACCCGCCGTGTGCGGGCGGTGCTACGAGGTGCCCGAGGCGATGCGCTCCGAGGTGACTGCAGCCGTTCCCGAGGCGTACGCCGTCACCTCCTGGGGCACTCCGTCCGTGGACGTCGCAGCCGGGGTGCGTGCCCAGCTCGCGGCTGCGGGCGTCACCGCCCTGCAACAGTCGGAGGTGTGCACACTCGAGTCGGGCGATCATTTCTCCTACCGTCGGGAACGCGATACCGGACGGCTCGGTGGTTATGTCTGGCTGGACGACTGAGTGAAAGATCACATGACGAACGACGAGAACTCCGACCGGACACCGGGAGACGGCCGGAGGGCCGAGCTCGCCGCGAACCTGACCGCGGTGGAGGAGCGCATCACCCGGGCCTGCGAAGCCGCCGGGCGTCGGCGTGACGAGGTGGCCCTGGTCGTCGTGACGAAGACCTACCCGGCGAGTGACGTGCGGTTGCTGTCGGAGCTGGGTGTCCGCCAGGTCGCGGAGAACCGCGACCAGGACGCCGCACCCAAGGCCGCCGATTCCGCGGACCTGCCGTTGACGTGGCATTTCGTCGGTCAGTTGCAGACCAACAAGACCCGGTCGGTTGCCGGTTACGCCGACTTTGTGCACTCCGTCGACCGGCTGCGTCTGGTGAGGTCCCTGGCCGTTGCGGCCGGAGGGCGGGACCGCGAGCTCGGCTGCCTCGTCCAGGTCGGGCTCGACGCGGGTTCCGAGGGCACCGGACCCCGCGGCGGGGTGTCTCCCGGGGGCGTGGCCGAACTCGCGGACCAGGTCGCTGGATCCCCGGGCCTGCGCCTGGCCGGACTGATGACCGTCGCACCGCTGTCGGGCCCGTACGCGGACCGGCCCCGGGAAGCCTTCGAACGGCTGCGGGAAATCTCAACCCGCCTGCAGGCGGACCATCCTGCTGCCACGATGGTGTCCGCAGGAATGAGTGCTGACCTGGAGGAGGCCATCGCCGCCGGCGCGACACATGTCCGCGTCGGAAGCGCGGTACTCGGAGTCCGACCCCGGCTCCGGTAACGTCGCGAAACAAGTCGGACCGCAGCAGAATATATGGTCATTCCCGTCACGACGGACAGAGCGGCGGGCGGGCGGACCACGTGGGTCCAAGGCCATCGGTGACGGAGCCCCAGGGCCGCCCTTCGGGGCGGTGAACGGGACCTCCCCCGCCGGGGCAGGGGAGCCACCACAGAGCGGAGGAAGCAGTCAATGGCCGGCGCGATGCGCAAGATGGCCGTCTACCTCGGCCTCGTGGAGGACGACGGTTACGACGGCCCGGGGTTCGACCCCGATGACGAGTTCGAGCCGGAACCCGAGCCGGAGCCCGAGCGCGATCGTCGACGTCCTCAGGAGGCTCCCCAGCACTCCCTGCCGCGGCACTCCCCGGAAAGGGCCGAGCCCGATGAGCCGGCCCGGGTGCTGCACCCACCGGCTCAACGTGAGCGCGAGCCCTCTCCGGTCTCCGCCGCCGAAAGCGGACGAGGCGGGAGGATTGCTCCCGTGTCATCCATCACACCTGAACGTCAGAAACTGGAGAAGAGCGCGCCGGTGATCATGCCCAAGGTCGTGTCGGAACGTGACCCCTACCGGATCACCACACTGCACCCCCGGACCTACAACGAAGCCCGTATCATCGGGGAACACTTCCGCGAGGGCACCCCGGTGATCATGAACCTGACCGAGATGGACGACACCGACGCGAAGCGACTTGTCGACTTCGCGGCGGGTCTGGTGTTCGGTCTGCACGGCAGTATCGAACGGGTGACACAGAAGGTCTTCCTCCTGTCTCCTGCTAACGTCGATGTAACGGCGGAGGACAAGGCCCGCATCGCAGAGGGCGGGTTCTTCAACCAGAGCTGAGACGCGGTACGGGACGCGGCCGGGAGGGCCGCGCGAGTTAAGGGGAGAGACACAGCAAGATGGCTGTCTGGCAACAGGTGATCTACATCGCCCTGTGGTGCTTCATGCTCGTGCTGATCTTCCGGCTCGTGATGGACTACGTCTTCCAGTTCGCCCGCTCATGGCAACCCGGCAAGCCGATGGTGGTGGTCCTGGAGGCCACTTACACTGTCACTGATCCGCCACTCAAGCTCCTGCGGCGGGTCATCCCGCCGCTACGCTTCGGGGGCGTGGCGCTCGACCTGTCCTTCTTCGTGCTCATGATCATCGTGTACATCCTGATCAACGTCGTGGCCAGGCTGTGAACGATCCATATGGTCTTGCCGATATGCCGACGAATACGTTGAGGTGAAGAGATGCCACTGACCCCCGAGGACGTGCGGAACAAGCAGTTCACGACCGTCCGTCTGCGAGAAGGCTATGACGAGGACGAGGTCGACGCCTTCCTCGACGAGGTCGAATCCGAGCTGACGCGTCTGCTGCGCGAGAACGAGGACCTGCGGGCCAAGCTGGCCGCTGCGACGCGCGCCGCCCAGCAGAACCAGCAGCAGGGCCGCAAGCCTCCGGAGGGCCAGGAGCGTCCCGGTGGGGCTCCGGTGCCCGCCGCCAT
>KI547046.1:197678-202751 GCA_000497405.1 Streptomycetaceae bacterium MP113-05
CGACAGCGCCGCCCGGGTGCTCTCGCTCGCCCAGCAGACGGCCGACCAGGCGATCGCGGAGGCCCGCTCCGAGGCCAACAAGATCGTCGGCGAAGCCCGCAGCCGCGCCGAGGGCCTGGAGCGCGACGCGCGCGCCAAGGCGGACGCCCTCGAGCGGGACGCCCAGGAGAAGCACCGCGTAGCCATGGGCTCCCTGGAGTCCGCGCGGGCAACCCTGGAGCGCAAGGTCGAGGATCTGCGTGGCTTCGAACGGGAGTACCGCACGCGTCTGAAGTCGTATCTGGAGAGCCAGCTGCGCCAGCTGGAGAACCAGTCCGACGACTCGCTCGCCCCATCCCGTTCGTCAGCTGCCCCTTCGCTGCCCGCGTCCCCGTCGATGGCCTCGGCGGGTGCTCCGAGCGGCGGCACGATGGGCGGTCACCAGTCGATGGGTGGCGGTCAGGGCATGGGCGGCGGTCAGGGCATGGGTGGCCCCGGTCAGGGCATGGGTGGGCACGGCGGCCCCGGTGGGCACGGCGGCCCCGGTGGGCACGGCGGCCACACCCAGGGCGGTGGCCAGAGCTACGGCGGCGGCCAGCAGCAGATGTCCCCCGCGATGACACAGCCGATGGCGCCGGTCCGCCCGCAGGGCGGTCAGCAGTCGGCGCCGTCGCCGATGCGCGGCTTCCTCATCGACGAGGACGACAACTGACCGTCTGACGCCGGCCAGGCGGCACATGGCGGTGGGCCCGGAGCGATTCGACTGCTCCGGGCCCACCGCCATGTGGTGCGCGGGCCCTGGGGAGGTGGAGGCGCTCCGCACCCGGGGAGGTGCCCCGCGCGAAGGGCGGGCCCCGGGGCAGTACGCCCCGGGGCCCGCCCTGGTGATCTGATCAGGCCCGCCGGAGGCGGAAGGCGAAGCCGAGGGTCTCGTCCTCGAACGGCTCTCCGTAGGAGTCGTCGGCCTCCTCGGTGGAGAAGCTCGTCGCCAGCACCTCCTCGGAGATCAGCTCGGCGTGGTCCGCCAGCGTCTGGCGGACCTCCGCGTCGGAGGACGACCAGCGCAGCGAGATGCGGTCGGCGACGTCCAGCCCGGAGTTCTTCCGCGCGTCCTGGATCAGCCGGATCGCGTCCCGGGCCAGGCCGGCCCGCCGCAGCTCGGGCGTGATCTCCAGATCGAGTGCGACCGTCGCGCCGGAGTCGGAGGCCACCGACCACCCCTCGCGCGGGGTCTCGGTGATGATGGCCTCCTCCGGCGAGAGCGACACCGTCTCCCCGTCGACCTCCACCGATGCCGTGCCGCCCCGCAGGGCCACCGACAGCGCCGCCGCGTCGGCCGCGGCGATCGCCTTGGCCACCTTCTGGGTGTCCTTGCCGAAACGGCGGCCGAGGGCCCGGAAGTTGCCCTTGGCGCTGGTGTCCACCAGCGAGCCGCCCACATCGGCGAGCGTCGCGATGTCGTGGACGTTCAGTTCCTCGGTGATCTGGCGCTGCAGATCGGGGGAGAGCGTGGCGAAGCCCTGTGCGGCGACCAGCGCCCGGGACAACGGCTGCCGGGTCTTGACGCCCGACTCCGCCCGGGTCGCCCGGCCCAGCTCGACCAGTCGCCGGACGAGCAGCATGTCTCCGGACAGCTCCGGGTCGACGGCGTCGAGGTCGGCCTCCGGCCAGCTCGCCAGATGCACGGAGTCCGGCGCACCCGACGTCACGGGTACCACGAGGTCCTGCCAGACCCGCTCGGTGATGAACGGCACCAGCGGGGCCATCAGACGCGTCACCGTGTCCAGGGTGTCGTGCAGGGTGCGTAGCGCGGCCGCGTCACCCTGCCAGAACCGGCGCCGGGAGCGGCGTACGTACCAGTTGGAGAGGTCATCGACGAACGTCGACAGCAGCTTGCCCGCGCGCTGGGTGTCGTAGTTCTCCATCGCGACGGTGACCTGGTCGACGAGTGCGTGCAGTTCGCTGAGCAGCCAGCGGTCGAGCAGCGGACGGTCGTCGGGCTCCGGGTCGGCCCCGGTCGGCGTCCATTCGCTCGTTCGGGCGTACAGCGCCTGGAAGGCGACCGTGTTCCAGTACGTCAGCAGCGTCTTGCGGACGACCTCCTGGATGGTGCCGTGTCCGACGCGTCGGGCCGCCCAGGGGGAGCCGCCGGCTGCCATGAACCAGCGGACCGCGTCCGCGCCGTGAGCGTCCATCAGTGCGATGGGCTCCAGGATGTTGCCCAGGTGCTTGGACATCTTGCGGCCGTCTTCGGCCAGGATGTGGCCGAGGCAGACGACGTTCTCGTAGGAGGACCTGTCGAAGACCAGCGTGCCGACGGCCATCAGGGTGTAGAACCAGCCGCGGGTCTGGTCGATGGCCTCGGAGATGAACTGCGCCGGGTAGCGCCGCTCGAAGATCTCCTTGTTCTTGTACGGGTAGCCCCACTGGGCGAACGGCATCGAGCCGGAGTCGTACCAGGCGTCGATGACCTCGGGCACGCGCGTCGCGGTCCCGCCGCACGTGGGGCAGGGGAAGGTCACCTCGTCGATGTACGGGCGGTGCGGGTCCAGGCCGGACTGGTCCGTCCCCGTCAGGTCACTCAGCTCTGCCAGCGACCCCACGCACACCGTGTGCTCCTCGGCGCAGCGCCACATCGGCAGCGGGGTGCCCCAGTAGCGGTTGCGGGACAGTGCCCAGTCGATGTTGTTGTTCAGCCAGTCGCCGAACCGGCCCTCCTTGACGGACTCCGGGTACCAGTTGGTGCGTTCGTTCTCCCGCAGCAGGGCGTCCTTGACCTGCGTGGTGCGGATGTACCAGGACGGCTGCGCGTAGTACAGCAGTGCGGTGTGGCAGCGCCAGCAGTGCGGATAGCTGTGCTCGTAGGCGAGGTGCCGGAACAGCCGGCCGCGCTCCTCGAGGTCGGCCACCAGCTTCTCGTCGGCCTTCTTGAAGAACGCGCCGCCGACCAGGCCGACGGTCTCCTCGAACGTGCCGTCCGGACGGACCGGATTGACCACCGGCAGGCCGTACCCGCGACAGGTCGACAGGTCGTCCTCGCCGAACGCGGGGGCCTGGTGCACCAGACCGGTGCCGTCCTCCGTGGTGACGTACTCGGCGTTGACGACGAAGTGGGCGTCCGGGATGTCCACCATGGTGAAGGGACGGTCGTAGGTCCAGCGCTCCATCTCGGCACCGGTGAAGCGTTGCCCGGTGGGCTCCCACCCTTCGCCCAGCGCCTTCTCCAGCAGCGGCTCGGCGACAACCAGCCGCTCGTTCCCGTCGGTGGCGACCACGTACGTCACCTCCGGGTGCGCGGCGACCGCCGTGTTGGACACCAGAGTCCAGGGGGTCGTCGTCCACACCAGGAGCGCGGCCTCACCGGCGAGCGGCCCGGAGGTCAGCGGGAAGCGCACGAAGACCGAGGGGTCCACGACCGTCTCGTATCCCTGGGCCAGCTCGTGGTCGGACAGGCCCGTACCGCAGCGGGGGCACCAGGGGGCGACGCGGTGGTCCTGGGTCAGCAGACCCTTGTCGTAGATCTGCTTCAGCGACCACCAGACGGACTCCACGTACTCCGGGTCCATGGTCCGGTAGGCGTCGTCCAGGTCCACCCAGTAGCCCATCCGGGTGGTCAGCTCGGCGAAGGCGTCGGTGTGCCGGGTCACCGACTCCCGGCACCTGGCGTTGAACTCCGCGATGCCGTAGTTCTCGATGTCCTTCTTGCCGTTGAAGCCCAGCTCCTTCTCCACCGCCAGCTCGACGGGCAGGCCGTGGCAGTCCCAGCCGGCCTTGCGGGCGACGTGGTAGCCGCGCATGGTCCGGAAGCGGGGGAAGACGTCTTTGAAGACGCGCGCCTCGATGTGGTGGGCTCCGGGCATGCCGTTCGCGGTGGGCGGGCCTTCGTAGAAGACCCACTCGGGACGGCCCTCGGACTGCTCCAGCGTGCGGGCGAAGACCTTCTGCTCCTGCCAGAAGTCGAGCACGGCGTGTTCCAGGGCGGGCAGGTCTACCTGGGCGGGCACCTGGCGGTACAGCGGCGTGTCCTGCTGCTGCGGCGATTGCGGACTCATCGGCGGTCGTCTTTCTCCGGCGGACGGGCGTGCTTCCGTCGGAGGGACGAGGGCGCCTCGACGACGCTCCCGCGGTACCACCCTCCTTGACGGCGGTGCTCCCGCCGCCCCCTCATTGGGGTCGCGCTGCCGGATCTAGTCGCCCGCTCGTCGTGGACTTTCTTCCGGCGGCTCCGGGGTGATCTTCACGTCGCGCTGGTCCCCGGGCTCACACCGTCCCCGGGTCGCTCGGGACTGCTCGACGACGCTACTCGTCCCCATCCATGCCTCTCGCTCGACCCAGTGTACGGGCCGCCACGGTCGGCGCGGACCGGTTTTCCTGCCGCGAGGCGGGGCACAACGCACTCGCAGGGCGAAAGGGGCCGCCGACCGCTGAGTCGTCCCGGGAGCGGCGCGTCCCGTTGCCGCCCACCCGAAGTCGATTTATCGTTCCGGTCACGATTCGCGAGCAAGATCACATATGTGAAGGGACCGCGGCCATGGTGGCGAGGAAGAGCGCCGCGAAATCGGCTTCCGCGAGGAAGCCGGCGGCGAAACGCGTGTCCACGAAGCCGGCCGCGCAGAAGAAGACGGCGACGCGGAAGACCACGTCCCGCCGCGCTGCGAGCGACGACGCCGTGTCCGGTACGACTCCCGCCCCCGAGACGGCTGGGCGGAAGGCGGCTGCGCCGGAACGCGCGGCGGCAGGGCAGGGCAGCGCCGCGGAGAAGCCGGTCACGGGCAGGACGTCCGCCTGCAGGACGGCGGCCAGGAAGAGCACTGCGAAGAAGAGCACCGCGAAGAAGGCGGTGCCCAGGAAGACCGCGACGGTCAGGAAGACCGCCCCCGCGAAGGCGCCCGCGAAGAAGTCCACGGCCGAGAAGGCCACCGGCGCGAAGGCGGCGCCGGAGAAGCGTCCTGCTCCGAAGCCCGCTCCGCGGAAGGCCACGGCCAGGAAGGCTCCTGCCACGAAGTCGACTGTCCGGAAGAAGACCGCCAAGAAGACGGGAGTCCGCAAGGTGGCTGCGAAGCAGACCTCGGCGAAGGCCGCGGCGGCGGGGTC
>KI547046.1:203184-211798 GCA_000497405.1 Streptomycetaceae bacterium MP113-05
CGGCCCAGTCCGCACCGCCGGAACCCGGAGAGCTCGCCGTGCGCCCCGGCGAGGAGCCGTGGACTCCGCAGGAGGTGGAGGAGGCTCGGACGAACCTGCTGGCGGAGGACAGGCGCCTGCGGGACGAGATCCGCTCCTCGGAGGAGGCATTGAGCGGGCTGATGCGGGACTCCGGGGACAGCGCCGGGGACGACGACGCAGACACCGGCAGCAAGAACATCACCCGTGAGCACGAGATGGCGCTGGCGGCGAACGCCCGGGAGATGCTCTACCAGACCGAGCGCGCCCTCGACCGGATCGAGACGGGCACGTACGGACTGTGCGAGAACTGCGGCAGGCCGATCGGCAAGGCCCGGATGCAGGCCTTCCCCCGCGCCACTCTTTGTGTGGAGTGCAAACAGAAGCAGGAGAGGCGGTCAACCTGAATCCTCTCCCTTCTTCGCAGGCTCAGGAGGGGCCTTCCTGACTCGGACTGCAGGGGGAGGACGGCGTCCTGCAAGGTCTTGCACCCTCAGCATCAGCCTCTCCGGGCTGAAGCCGGGGCATCCTGGGAGAAGTCGGCTGACGCACCGCACTCTGCGCGGCTGCGTCGCCGGACCTTGCGTCGGCATGCGCGCACGGGGCGTCCCTGCAGGGGTGAAGGGGTGTGCGTACCACGGTGTCGTACCCTCGTCACGTGAACGAGGTGGAGCGGGCTATCGAGACCCCGGGCGACGACGAGGCCGCGGCAGGCCGGCCCGAGAACGCGGCCGGGAACGGTGCGAACGAGACCGGTGCGGCGGACGCACAGGGCACCGGGGAGCCCGGGGCGGGGGATCCGGAGCACACGCCGAAGGGCAGGCGCCGTATCCCGGTGCTGCTGGGGGTCGCCGCTGTCGCCTACAGCCTGGACCTGGTCAGCAAGCTGATCGTGGTCGCGTACCTGGAGCACCGCGCCCCGATCGAGCTGATCGGCCGGTGGCTCCAGTTCGAAGTGGTCCGCAACCGAGGTGCCGCCTTCGGTGTCGGCGAGGCACTGACCCTCGTCCTCACGGCCATCGCGGTCGTGGTGATCGTCGTCATCGCCCGCATCGCCCGCAAGCTCTACAGCACGCCCTGGGCCGTCGCGCTCGGTCTGCTGCTGGGCGGCGCGTTCGGCAACCTCACCGACCGGTTGTTCCGTTCACCCGGAGTGTTCCGCGGCGCGGTGGTCGACTTCATCGCGCCCGAGCACTTCGCCGTGTTCAACCTCGCCGACTCCGCCATCGTCTGCGGAGGCATCCTGATCGTGCTGCTCTCCTTCCGCGGCCTGGACCCCGACGGAACCGTCCACAAGGGCTGAGCCGACCCGCGGTTCGCCGTCACGCCACCGGCTGCCGGGCCCGCTAGGGTCGGCGCACCTGCACCCGGTAGCTGCCGGCGTGGCGCCCGGTGACCTCGACGCTGACGCCGTCGGCGAACGTGTGACGCCGGCCCGGACCGAGCGGGGCGTCCGCCAGTTCGGCCAGTTCGTCCGGGGACCGGTCGGTGCAGGCCGGGCCGCCGCCGCTCGCCGGGCGGGAGTCCACGACCCGTACCGGACCGTGTCCCGTGGGCACGCCGGAGTCGACCGTGTAGAGCAGCACCCCCTCCGCACAGATGTTCCAGTCCAGGCCGACGCGGGTGCGCGCCTCGGCCACGACCGCGGAGTGCTCGCCGGTCTTCACCACCGCGATGCTCGCGCCGTCCGGAGAGCCGACGGGCCTCAGCGTGCTCGTGGCCGACCCGTCCGTGACGCAGGTGACCTGCTCGTCCGTGATCCAGCCGAACTTCCACTTGTGCCAGCCCAACAGGTCGGAGATGCCGGCCATGCTCATCGTGTCCCAGCCGCCGGCGTACTCCACCGACGCGTCGCGCTCCACGTTGTACAGGTCGGGCAGGCCGTAGAGGTGGTTGGCCTCGTGCACGAAGTTGCCACGCTGCCACAGGGCGGAGTCCTGGCCGCGCCCGAAGACCAGCGCCGCCGCACGGAGTCGGTGGCCGTCGGCGCGCAGGTCGTCGAAGGTGTTCGCCTGCGAGACGGTCGGCCGGGCCGGGACGTTGTCGTCGGCGACGACATACACGAAGTCGGCGGCGGAGAAGTCGGTGCCGTTCTCGACGGCCGCGTCGACGGCGTCCTGCACATAGGCGCGCATGACGTCGGAGCCGATGCCGCGCTCGATGCCGTACGACGACCAGGACCGGGGCATCCGGACCCAGTCGCGGGTGGGGGCCAGTTCCAGCCGGTACCTGCCGTACGAGGCCAGGTTCAGGTAGCGGTCACCGTAGTCGGCGAAGAACGCGGCCCGCTCCGGGGCCGACCCCGCGGCGGGGACATCCGGGAAGTCCACCATGATCATGATCGCTTTTCTGTGCCCCACGGGCCGGACGAATCCGGGTGAGGTCGGTCCTTCGCTGAAACCCTCCGCGCCGGCGATCGCGCAGTCCCCGGACACTGCCGGCGCCGCCGAGCCGTGCTGCGGGTCCAGTGCCATGACCACCGCGGTCAGGGCGGTGGCCGTGGCTACGGCGATGGCTCTGCTGCCGGGTATCCGTCTGTGGCCGGCCACTGCGGACATGGAGAGGCTCCTCCCGGGAGGGGTGTCCGAACGTAGTCATACGGTCACGAAGAGCTGTGGGCTGCGCATGCGGGGAAGGGCCGCGCGAGTGAGGTCCGGCCGCAGGCGGCGGAAGCACGGTCCGGCATACTCGACCAGGTGAGTACGCTTCCCGAGATCCGCACCCTGCCCGTACCGGACGGACTGGAGGGCGAACGCGTCGACGCGGCGCTCGCCCGCATGTTCGGTTTTTCCCGCACCAAGGCGGCCGAGCTCGCGACCGGCGGCAAGGTCCGGCTGGACGGCTCGGAGGCCGGAAAGTCCGACCGGGTGAGCGGCGGCGCCTGGATCGAGGTCGAGATGCCCGCGCCCGCCGTCCCGGTGCAGGTGGTCGCGGAGCCCGTGGAGGGCATGGAGATCGTGCACGACGACGAGCACGTCATCGTCGTGTCCAAGCCCGTCGGGGTCGCGGCCCACCCCAGCCCGGGCTGGTCCGGACCGACCGTCATCGGCGGCCTGGCCGCGGCCGGCTACACCCTCACCACCTCGGGCGCAGCCGAACGTCAGGGCATCGTGCACCGGCTGGACGTCGGCACCTCCGGGTTGATGGCGGTGGCGAAGTCCGAACGTGCATACACGCTGCTCAAGCAGCAGTTCCGGGAACGCACCGTCGACAAGCGCTACCACGCCCTGGTCCAGGGACACCCCGACCCGCTCAGCGGCACCATCGACGCTCCCATCGGCCGCCACCCGCAGCACGACTACAAGTGGGCCGTCACCGCCGAGGGCAAACCGTCCGTCACCCACTACGACCTGATCGAGGCCTTCCGCGCGGCCAGCCTGCTCGACATCAAGCTGGAGACCGGCCGCACCCATCAGATCCGCGTACACATGGCCGCCCACCGGCACCCCTGCGTCGGCGACCTGACCTACGGCGCGGACCCCACGCTCGCCAAGCGGCTGCGGCTGGCACGGCAGTGGCTGCACGCCGTGCGCCTCGGTTTCGCGCACCCTGCGGACGGGCGCCGGGTCGACTTCGAGTGCGACTACCCGGAAGACCTCTCCCGCGCGCTGGAGATCGTCCGGGCGGAGAGTTCCTAGGGGTGGACCAGCTCGCCCTGATCTTCGCCCTGCTCCTCGGGGCCGTCGTCATGGTGCCGTTGGCACAACGGCTCAGCCTGCCCTCGCCCGTCCTGATGACCCTCGTCGGCGCCGTCCTGGCCGCCCTCCCGGTCGTGCCCGAAGTGGAGGTCCCGCCGGCCCTCATCCTGCCTCTGGTGCTGCCGCCCCTGCTGTACGCAGCCGCGCAGCGCACGTCGTGGCGGCAGTTCGCGGCGAATGTGCGGCCGATCTTCCTGCTGGCCGTGGCGCTGGTGTTCGTCAGCACGGCGGCGGTGGCGGCTGTGGCGCATGCACTCGTGCCGGGCCTGCCGGTGTTCGCCGCGGTGGCGCTCGGCGCGCTGGTCGCGCCGCCCGATCCGGTCGCGGCGACCCAGATCGCCGCCCGGCTGGGCCTGCCGCGGCGGCTGGTGTCGATCCTCGAGGGCGAGGGGCTCTTCAACGACGTCACCGCGATCACCCTCTACCACGTGGCGATCGCCGCCGCCGTCACCGGCAGCTTCTCCTGGCCGAACGCGGCCGCCGACCTCGCACTGGCCGGCGGTGTCGCCGTCGGCGTGGGCCTGCTGCTCGGCTGGGGCGCGGCACGTCTGATGTCCTTCCTCGACGACGCGACCCTGCAGACGGGGCTGACCGTACTGGTGCCCTTCCTCTCCTACGTGCTCGCGGAGGAACTGCACGGCTCGGGTGCGCTCGCCGTCCTGGCCACGGCGCTCTACCTCGCTTCGGGACGGGGCGCCGACGCGGACGACGTGAGCGGCCGCCTCGCCGGGCAGTCGTTCTGGTCGGTGATCGACACCTTGGTCACGGGCATCGCCTTCGGTCTCATCGGCCTCGAACTCCAGCCCGTCGCCTACGCGGTGGCCGACGAGTGGCAGGAACTGCTGCCGGCCGCCGGTGCGGTGATCGCCACCGTCGTGGTCGTACGGCTGCTGTGGCTGCTGCCCGCCTCCTGGGCCGCCCGGCGGCTGCACCACCGCAGGGACCTGGACGAGGACATCCCGGTCAGCTGGCGGGAGACGATCGTGGTCTGGTGGTCCGGCATGCGGGGAGTCGTCTCCGTCGCGCTGGCACTGGCCGTACCGCTGTCCGTCGAGGACGGCGGCGGCTTCCCCAAACGGGACGCAGTGCTCTTCCTCACCTTCGCCGTCGTCCTCGCCACCCTGCTGATCCAGGGGCTCACCCTGCCGTGGCTGGTCAAGCGCCTGCACGTGGTCGCGGACACCGCGGCCGAACGGGAGCAGGAGCGACAGCTGGCGCTCCGGTGCACCAAGGCGGCCAGACGTCGGCTGCGCGAGATCCAGGAGAACGAGGAGGAGCTGCCCGAGGACCTGATGGACGCCCTCACCAAGCGTGCGTACGACATCGGCGCGCGCATCTCCCCCGACCTGCTGGACGAGGAGCGGCACGAGGGCCAGATCAGGCGGGTGAGCCGGCTACGGCACATCCACCGGCTGCAGGGGGAGCTGTTGTCCGCCGCGCGGCACGAGGTGGTCGCGGCGCGCAACGAACCCGGCGTCGACCCGGAGGCCGTAGACCGTGTCCTTCACCAACTCGACGTGCGCAGCTTCCGTGGCCAGGACGGTCCCGCATGACGGCCGCCGCCTGTTCGTACCCCCGGTTCAGATCCGTTTGCCACCGGGCCCGGCCCCGTCGCGAGCTCCGCCCTGCGACGGCACGGGCTGGTGGGTGAGGGCCCCGGGAGCCTCCGCGGCCGGCGCCGTCGCCACCCGCGGCAGTGCGTACGGGTGGGCGCGCCGCACCCAGGTGAGCAGCTCCTCCCGTACTCCGCACTGCAGGGTCCACCAGTCGTCCGTGTCCTTCGCCGACATGGCCGCCCGCACCTGGATCGTCGTGGGCGTCGTGTCCGTGACGACCAGACTCCACGTACGCCGGTCCCAGTCGTCCCGCGTCTCCAGTAGCTCCCGCAGGTACTCGCGCAGCTCCCCGATCGGCGTGCAGTGGTCCAGGTGCAGGTAGACCGTGCAGGTCAGCTCGGTACCGCCGCGCGACCAGTTCTCGTACGGCTTGCTGTTGAAGTAGGAGACCGGCATCGTCAGCCGCCGGTCGTCCCAGATGCGCACCGTGAGGAACGCGAGGGTGATCTCCTCGACGACGCCCCACTCGCCCTCGACGACCACGGTGTCGCCGATCTTCACCGACGAGCCGAAGGCGACCTGGAGCCCGGCGAAGAGATTGCCGAGCATGGCCTGCGCTGCGACGCCGGCGACGATGCCGATGACACCCGCGGAGGCCAGCAGGGACGCGCCGAGGGTGCGCATGCCGGGGAAGAGCACCAGGATCGCCACCGAACCGGCGACGACGGCGACGAGGAACGTCGCCACCCGCTGGATCATCGACAGCTGGGTACGGAAGCGCCGCACGCGTCGCGGGTCGCTGGTGTTCGTGGCGAACCGCGTCAGTGAGGTGTCGGCGACCGCGGAGGTGATCCGCACCGTGAGCCACACCGTGCCGGCCACCGTCACCAGCGCGAGACACTTGAGAATGACCTTCTCGCGCCCGGTGTCGATACCGGACCAGTCGTACGCCGCGTGGAACACGCTGGTGACCAGCACGATCTGGAGCGGTATCCGGCAGCCGCGCAGCAGGCCCCACAGCGGCGTCTCGGGATGTCTGCGGTCGGCCGCGTGCAGCAGTCGGTCGACGACCCAGCCCAGCAGCAGGGTGAGAGCGACCGTGCAGCCGAGCACGATCAGTGGACGCAGCAGGGCCTCCATGAACGACGCAGCTCCTCTCCTCGTCGGGACGGCGGCGGTCGGGCGACCGTCGTACGGGGCCGACCGCCCGCCGACGGTCGAAACGCTAGCTGGCAGGATGAGAATGTACGAAATTGCAACCCTGTGGGAAGAGACACGCCCGTGGCAACCGTCCTGCTGCTCCACTCCGTCTACGGGCTCCGGCCCGCCGTGCACGCCGCCGCGGACCGGCTGCGCGAGGCCGGACACACCGTGCACGTCCCGGACCTGTACGACGGCCGGGTCACCACGACGGTCGAGGAGGGCCGGGACATCAGCGAAGGGATCGGCCACGAGGAGCTGCTGCGGCGTGCGGTGACCGCCGCGGCTCCGCACTCCGAGGACGGCCTGGTCTACGCGGGGTTCTCGCTCGGCGGCGCCCTGGCGCAGAACCTGGCGCTGGGCGACGCGAAGGCGCGCGGCCTGCTCCTGCTGCACGGCACCTCCGACCTCGCCGACGACGCGGCCGTGGACGACCTGCCGGTGCAGCTGCACGTCGCCGACCCCGACCCGTTCGAGTCGGACGACTGGCTGAACGCCTGGTACCTGCGCATGGGCCGGGCCGGAGCCGACGTGGAGGTCTTCCGCCACCGCGGGGCCGGTCACCTCTACACCGACCCCGGGCTGCCCGATCACGACGCGGAGGCGGCCGAGGCGACGTGGCTCACCGCCCTGGGCTTCCTGGCGGACATCGCCCCGGCCTGATCCCGCTGCCGCCGGCGGCCCGGCGGTGGCCTCAGGCCACCGGGCCGTCCGCCCGTTCCAGCCGTCCGCCGCCCACGGACTTGCGGTACGAACGCAGGTGGCGGCTGCCGGTTCCGCGGTCGGTCTTGTCGCCGACGGCGTAGTAGTCCATCTGCGCGCGCTCCGCGGTGAGGTCGAGCACGCCGTACCCGTGCGAGTCCATGTCGACCCACCGCACGTGCCGGTTGGCGGCCTTCACCGCGAGTTCGGCGACCGTGGAGACGGTGTGCGGCGGTGCGTGCACGATGTCGTCGACGTTGTCCGAGGTGACCGAGGAGACCACGAACTCGGTGGCCACCGGCTCGTCCCACGGGTAGGTGGCCGCCTCCACGGGCACGTCGTTGGCGAAGTGCATGTGGATGTCGCCGGTCAGGAAGAGGGTGCCGTCGATGCCGTTGTCCCGGAGGTGGGTGAGGAGCTCGCGCCGGTCGTCGGTGTAGCCGTCCCACTGGTCGACGTTGACCGCCAGGCCGCCCTCCGGGATGCCGAGTATCTGCGCGAGCGGTCCGAGCAGGTAGGCCGGTACGGAGCCGAACGCCACCGGGGAGATCATCACCGACGTGCCGACCATCCGCCAGGTCGCGTCCGAGGCGGACAGGCCGGACTTCAGCCAGTCAAGCTGCCGTCGTCCGGTCATGGTGCGGTCCGGGTCGTCGATGTCGTCGCCGTCGCCGATCGAGGGCTGCTCGTCGCGGAACGACCGGAGATCCAGCAGGTGGAGGTCGGCCAGCCGGCCGAAGCGCAGCCGCCGGTAGGTGGTGCCCTCGGTGGCCGGGCGTACGGGCATCCACTCGAAGTACGCCTGCTTGGCGGCCCGCACACGCGCGGCCCACTCGCCCTCGGTACCCGGAGTGTGGTTCCCCGCGCCGCCGGACCAGGCGTCGTTGGCGAACTCGTGGTCGTCCCAGATCGCGACGAGCGGGTGGGCGGCGTGCAGCGCCGTGAGATCGGTGTCGGTCTTGTAGTGCCCGTGCCGGGCCCGGTAGTCGGCGAGGGTCAGCACCTCGTGAGCGGGGAAGGTCTCGCGTATCCGATCCTCCTCCATGGGGTACTCGCCGGAGCCGTACTCGTAGACGTAGTCGCCGAGGTGGAGCACGGCGTCCAGGTCGTCGCGGGCGGCCAGGTGGCGGTAGGAGGCGAACCAGCCACTCTCCCAGTTGGCGCAGGAGACGGTGCCGAAGCGGAGGTTGCCGGCCGACGCGTCGGCCGCGGGCGCGGTGCGCGTGCGCCCGGTGGCCGAGGTGACGCCGCCGGCGGTGAAGCGGAACCAGTAGGAGGTGGCCGCGCGCAGGCCGCGCACGTCGGCCTTGACGGTGTGGTCGGAGCCTGCGGAGGCGGTGGTGGATCCCTCGGCCACCACGGTGCCGAAACCGGAGTTCTCAGCAACCTGCCAGTGGACCTCGGTGGCGGCGCCGCGGCCGGAACCGGGGGCCGCCTCGG
>KI547046.1:211808-213129 GCA_000497405.1 Streptomycetaceae bacterium MP113-05
TACGCCGCCGGGGCGCGTATGCGGGAGACGAGACGGATCTGCGGGGAGTGGTGCTCTCTGCGTCAGTCACGCCCGCAGATGTTACGGGCCGGTACGGCGAACGGGCAGACCGCCTCGCGAAGTTGGCCCGCCCGCTGCCGTAGGTTGCCGGTGACCCTCTCCGAAGCTCCGGACTCCCGGCAGAGGGTGCTGTCTACTGCTTCTGCTCTTGCTTCTTCCCGTCGCCGCCGAGCTTTTTCTCGATCAGCGTGCTGAACTGCTCGGGCGTCATGGGCGGGCTCTGGCCGTCGACGGTCAGTTTCTCACCGTCCAGCTTCAGCGTCGGGGTGCCCTTGATGCCGGCCTTGTCGAACTTCTGGGAAATCCTCATGGCCCAGGCGTCGAAGGTGCCGTCCTTGACTGCCTGGTCGAACTTCTTGTTGCCCTCGAGCGCGTCCACGCCTTGCGCCACC
This sequence comes from Streptomycetaceae bacterium MP113-05, assembly GCA_000497405.1. Classification (GTDB taxonomy): domain Bacteria; phylum Actinomycetota; class Actinomycetes; order Streptomycetales; family Streptomycetaceae; genus Streptomyces. The sequence goes on from KI547046.1 coordinate 212,261, forward strand.
TCGATCAGGTACGCGTCGTCGCCGAACTCGTCCTCGCTCTCCTCCGGGTGGCTCTCCTTGGAGAACAGGGCTTCCTTGTAGGACATGAACGCATCCGGTCCCACGTTCAGCGCGGCGCCCAGCGCGCTCAGCGCGTTCCTGGAGCCCGTGCCACCGAGAGTCGGGTTGTCGTCGATGAACGTGCCGAAGGTGTAGGAGGCCTTGTAGTCGCCGTCCTCGATGCCCTTCTTCGCCGTGGCGCCGACGTTCTGCTCGAAGGCGGCGCAGACGGGGCAGCGCATGTCCTCATACACTTGGAGGGTGTGCTCGGCGTCCTTCTGGCCGATGACGATCTCGATGCCGTTCTTGCCCGAGGTGTTCGCCGGCGCCTTGTAGGTCACGCCGTCGGCTGAGCCGCCCGAACCCTCTTCGGCGACCTTCGCGGCAGTCTCCCAATGGCCGCCCGAGTCGCCGCCGGTGAGGTTGGTGACGGCGAAGCCGATGCCGCCGGCCAGAGCCAGCACCGCCACGATGCCGCCGCCGATGGCCAGTGTCCGGCGCGTCTTCTCCTTCTTGGCCTGCTTCTCCCGCTCGATCCGCAGCCGCTCGCGGGCGGCGCGCTTGGCGTCCTGAGTGTTGCGCTTGCTCATGTCGGGGGTTCTCCGTGCTGTCTCGGGGTATGTGCGGAACGTCCGTCGGTCAGGCCGCGAGGGCCGGGCCTGCGGGCGGTCCGCGCCGCAGCACGGAGTGGGAGAAGACGGGGAGCGGACGCGGGGCGCGTGCGGCCGACGGATGCGGCGGGCGAACCAGCCCGTCCGGCAGTACCGGACGGGCACGTACGGCCAGCAGCAGTGGCCCGAACGCGATGGTGGCCCCGGCGCGCAGCAGGC
>KI547046.1:213305-221839 GCA_000497405.1 Streptomycetaceae bacterium MP113-05
GAACCCGGCTGCGCCGCGCCGAGGCCGGAGTCGCCGGTCGCCATTCGGGCCAGCGGGGTTCCGACCTCGCCGCCCGCGCACAGGACGTCGATGCCGACCGACCGCAGCGGCCCGGTCACGGGGCCGCCTCCCGGGCCGTAACAGGCGTGCTGCCCGTTGGTGAACACGGTGTCGGCGAACAGCTCCAGCGGGATCAGGAGTGCCGCGATGTGGCAGAAGCCGCGTTCGCGGCCGGCGAGGGCGAAGGCCGCCGCGAAGACCACGGCTCCCACCGCCGTCAGCGTCGCGGGTGGCACGGGGGTACCGGAGAGCAGGACGTGGGCGCCGCTGGACAGCGCGAGGCACAGCGCGGTGAAGACAGCGGCCCGCGCCGCCCTGATGCCCGTCGTCGTCATGCCCATCGCCGCCCGAGTGTGCCACGCCGGCGCGTAAAGGGGCACTAAGCCGTCGCGCCCCGGATCTTTTCCCTACAGGCCCGGAATCCGTCCGTTGCGGAACAGGTCGACGAAGATCCCGTGGTCACGGCGTGCCTGCGCACCGTAGTCGTGGGCGAAACCGACGAGCATCCGCGCGAAGCCGCTCTCGTCGGCTTGGATCGTCGCGTCGATGGCGCGGTCGGTGGAGAACGGGACCAGGGTGTGGCCGCTCTCGTCCATGTCCGCCGCGGCGTGCATGGTGGCGGTGGCGCGGCCGAGGTCGGCCACCACGTGTGCGATCTCCTCGGGCGAGTCCAGGTCGGACCAGTCCAGGTCGACGGCGTAGGGGGAGACCTCGGCGACCAGTTGGCCGGTGCCGTCCAGAGAGGTCCAGCCCAGCCACGGGTCGGAGTTGGCCTGCAGGGCGCGCTGCGAGATCACCGTCCGGTGGCCCTCGTGCCGGAAGTAGTCGCGGATCTCCGGGTCGGTGACGTGCCGGGAGACAGCCGGTGTCTGCGCCTGTTTCATGTAGATCACCAGGTCGTTCTCGAGCGCGTCGCTGTGGCCTTCCAGTAGCACGTTGTACGAGGGCAGTCCGGCGCTGCCGATGCCGATGCCGCGGCGCCCGACCACGTCCTTGACGCGGTAGGCGTCGGGGCGGAAGTGCATGCCCGGCGGGAGGGTGTCCAGGTAGCCGTCGAACGCGGCGAGCACTTTCCGGCGGGTGTCCTCGTCCAGTTCGACGGTGCCGCCGCCGGGGGAGAAGCGCCGCTCGAAGTCCCGGATCTCGGTCATGGTGTCCAGCAGGCCGAAGCGGGTGTTCGCCCGCGCGGCGTGCAGGGCGGCGAGTACCGGACCGTCGGCGGTGTCCAGGGTGAGGGAGGGCACGTCCTCGTCCTTGGCGCCGGTGGCCAGGGCGTGGATGCGCTCCTGGTAGGCGCCCGCGTAGGTGCAGACGAGGCTGGTGATCTGTTCGTCGCTGAGAGCCTTCGCGTAGCCCAGGAGCGCCACGGACGCGGCGAACCGTTTCACGTCCCAGGTGAACGGGCCGACGAAGGCCTCGTCGAAGTCGTTGACGTTGAACACCAGTCGGCCGTTGGCGTCCATGTAGGTGCCGAAGTTCTCGGCGTGCAGGTCGCCGTGGATCCAGACGCGGCTGGTCTGCTCGTTGAGGAAGGGGCCGCCGTCCGCGGAGTCCGCCCCGAAGGGGCCGCCGGACGCAGCCAGGTCGGCGTAGAAGAGGCAGGCCGTTCCGCGGTAGAAGGCGAACGCGGAGGCCGCCATCTTGCGGAACTTGACCTGGAACGCCGCCGGGTCTGCGGCGAGCAGCTCGCCGAAGGCGGCGTCGAAGACCTCGAGGATCTGCGCGCCGCGTGCCTCGTCCGAACCGTTCTGCTGGCTTGTCATGTTTCACGCCCCTCGTTCCTGCGCGCCGTCCCGGCTGCCGTCCACGTGTGAGCGTAGGGCAGAGGGTGCCCGCCGCGTGCCGGAGGTGGCCCGCCCCGTGCCCGGTTCTTCAGGACCAGGGGCTCGTCGGCAGTCGGCTCGCCCCGGTCACACTCCGCGCACAGCGCGGCCCCACTCAGGCCCGCGACGTCTTCGCTGCGGGCGTTCTGCCATGAGTGCGGGAATGAGCAGCGTCAGCCCGTCGCAGCGCCCGCACGGCGGTAGGCCGTCGGTGTCGAGCTGGATCTCTTCGGTCATCGGGCTCATGCGACTCCCTGCCACGCTTCGGCACCGAAGCTGCCCTTGATGTCGGACGCGATGGTGTCGGCATTGACCTTTTCGGGGAGCGCGAACACGGTGGTTTTCTCCGGCGTGCGGACCCGCAGGTGAATGGGGAAGTCCCCGGGGTGGGCTCGCACGATGCGCTTCAGCTCAGCCAGCGAGGGCTGGTTCACCCGGTGGAAGGGGAAGTGGAGCTGCACCGGTGGCCTCCCACCCCGCTCGGCCGATGAGATGTCGATGGCCTCCAGCTCGCGGCCGAAGATGTTGATAGTGCCGTCGCGATCTTCGATCTTCCCCTTGACCGCGATGACGGTGTCTTCCAACAGGGCATGCTGAACGAGCTGGTAGACGGCTGGGAAGAACAGCACCTCGATGGTGCCGTCCCTGTCGGTCAGATTGATGATCGCCCACGCGTTACCCTGCTTGGTGACCTTGCGGGTGACACCGGTGATCAGTCCGGCCAGCTTCACGTCACCGCCGTTGCGGCCGGATCCGAGAAGCTCGGCGATCGACACTTCCCGGTTTGAGGTCAGGATGTGCTCCGCACCGTCCAGAGGATGCGCGGAGACGTACAGGCCCAGCATCTCCCGCTCCATGGCGAGGAGCTGCTTGCGCGGCCACTCCGCCTCGCCGATGGGGAAGTCCAGGCCGAACGTTGAGGCATCGTCGTCACCACCCAGCCCGGCGAACAGATCATCCTGACCGTAGGAAGCGGCCTTCTTCACCGGGATAATGGCGTCGATGGCCTCCTCGTGCGCATCGGTCAGGCCCCTGCGAGTGTGTCCGAGCGAGTCGAAGGCGCCGGCCTTGATGAGCGACTCCACCGCTCGCTTGTTGAGCGCGGCGATCTCGACCTTGTCGAGGAAGTCGGGGAAGGCGGTGAACTTGCCCTTGGACTTGCGACCCGCGACGACGGCCTCGATCACGTTCTCGCCGACGTTGCGCACCGACTTCAAGCCGAAGCGGACGTCCTCACCGATAGCGGTGAACTCGGCGACGGATTCGTTCACGTCCGGGGACATCACACGCACGCCCATCTTGCGGGCATCGGCGAGGTAGACCGCCGCCTTGTCCTTGTCGTCCCCGACGGACGTCAGCAGAGCGGCCATGTACTCGGCGGGGTAGTTCGCTTTGAGGTAGGCCGTCCAGAACGCGACCAAGCCGTAGCCGGCGGTGTGCGACTTGTTGAACGCGTACCCCGAGAACGGGAGCATGACGTCCCACAGGGCCTTGATGGCCTCTTCGGAGTAGTTGTTGGTTCGCATGCCGCCGTGGAATTTCTCCCACTCGGCAGCCAGCACTTCCGGCTTCTTCTTGCCCATGGCCCGGCGCAGCATGTCCGCGCCGCCGAGCGTGTACCCGGCCAGTTCACGGGCGATGGCCATGATCTGCTCTTGGTAGACCAGCAGGTGGAACGTGGTGCCCAGGATCGGTTCCAGGGCGCCTTCGAGCTCGGGGTGGATCGGCTCGATCTTCTGCCGGCTGTTCTTGCGGTGCGCGTAGTTGGTGTGCGCGTTCGCCGCCATGGGCCCGGGCCGGTACAGGGCGAGGGCTGCCGCGATGTCCTCGAACCGGGTGGGTTCCATCAGCTTCAGCAGCGCCCGCATGCCGCCGCCGTCGAGCTGGAACACACCGAAGGTGTCGCCGCTCGCGAGTAGCTTGTACGTCTTCTCGTCGTCCAGCGGGATATTCTCCGTGGACAGGTCCACGCCGCGGTTCGTCCGCACGTTCTGGATGGCGTGATCGATGACGCCCAGGTTCCGCAGACCCAGGAAGTCCATCTTGATCAGGCCCATGTCCTCGCAGGACGGGTAATCGAAGCCGGTGATCTTGGTCTGGTCCGCGGCACGCATGTGCAGTGGAATGCGGTCGGTCAGCCGTGTCTTGGACAGGATGACGGCGGCCGCGTGCACGCCGGTGCCGCGGGTGAGCCCCTCGACCCCCTTGGCGGTGTCCAGGACCTTCTTCACGTCCGGATCGTTCTCGTACATCGAGCGGACTTCGCCGGCTTCGGCGTAGCGAGGGTGTTCTGAGTTGAAGATGCCGTCGAGCGAGATGCCCTTGCCCATCACGTCTGCCGGCAGGGCCTTGGTGATGCGCTCTCCATGGGCGAAGGGGTAGCCCAGGATGCGTGAGGAGTCCTTGATCGCGTTCTTGGCCTTGATCTTGCCGAACGTGTTGACCATGGCGGTGAACTCGTCACCGTACTTGTCGGTGACGTAGCGGACCATCTGGTCGCGCTTGCGGTCGTCGAAGTCGAGGTCGACATCCGGTGGGTTCAACCGCTCGGGGTTGAGGAAGCGCTCGAAGAGCAGCTTGTGCTCCAGCGGGCACAACTCGGTGATGCGGGTCGCATAGGCGACGATCGACCCGGTTGCCGAGCCACGGCCCGGGCCCACGGGGATGCCGTTGTCGCGGGCGTAGCGGCAGATGTCGGCCACGACGAGAAAGTACGACGAGAAGCCCATCGGCCCGATGACCGTCATCTCGGTCTCGAACCGCTCCAAGACGTCGTCCGGGATCGGGTTCCCATACCGCATGGCCAGACCCTTGAGGACCTCCTTGCGCAGCCACGACTCCTGAGTCTCGCCCTCCGGCACGTCCGGGTACTGCGGCATCTCGTCGACGTAGTCGAAGACTTCGCCGTAGGACTCGATGCGTTCCGCGATGAGCAGCGTGTTGTCGCACGCCTCTGGCAGCTCCGAGAACAGGTGCCTCATCTCGGTTGCGGTCTTGAGGTAATAGCCGGAGCCGTTGAACCGGAACCGGTTCGGGTCGTCCTTGTTCTTCCCGACCCCGATGCACAGCAGCGTGTCGTGCGCGTCGTACTGGTCCTCGGTGATGTAGTGCGCGTCGTTCGTCGCCAGCAGTGGAATGTCGAGCTGCTTGGCCAGCCGCAGTAGACCGTCCCGGACCGTCTTCTCGATGTCGAGGCCGTGGTCCATCAGCTCCAGGAAGTAGTTCTCCTTCCCGAAGATGTCCTGATAGGACGCGGCCGCCGCGACCGCATCGTCGTACTGGTTAAGCCGCAGCCGGGTCTGGATCTCACCGGACGGACAACCGGTCGTCGCGATGATCCCTTCAGGCCGGTCCGCGATCAGCTCCCGGTCCATGCGCGGCTTGCCCGACGGGAACTGTCCTTCGTACGACGCCCGGGTGGAGAGCCAGAACAAGTTGCGCAATCCCTCGGCGTTGCGCGCCCACATCGTCATGTGGGTGAACCGGCCGCCGCCGGAGACATCCTTGGAACCTTCCCCGTCCTCCGACATGGCACGGCGTCCGCCCGGCCCCCAGAACTCCTGCTTCCGCGTGAACCGGGACGAGGGTGCGACGTAGGCCTCGATCCCGATGATCGGCTTGACCCCGTCGAAGCCCTTCGCCACCTTCTGGAACTCGTACGCGCCGAACATGTTGCCGTGGTCGCTCATGGCGATGGCCGGCATGCCCTGCCGGTCGACCTCGGCGAACATCGGCTTGATGCTCTGTGCGCCGTCGAGCATCGAGTATTCGGTGTGATTGTGCAGGTGAACAAAAGAATCGGCCACCGGGGAGGCACCTCCGGGAGAGTCGCGGGAAGAGCCTCACCCTATCTCTCGCCACTGACACAGCCCCTGGCTGCTCCCCGGTCCCAAACAAGATCAAAGTCTCGTGGGGGGCTGTGTACACGGGGACGGAATCGGTGCGCCGTTCGGCGACCTCAAGCAGCTGCTGGACCTGGAATGCCTGGACCGGACGGCTTCTACACGTCGGCGAGCCCCGGCCCGTCGACCGCGTTGCGTCCGGCAGCCGGGCGGGGCAGTGCGGCGTAGGCGCCTTCCAGTCCGGCGATGAGGGAGCCGAGGGCGAGGTCGAAGCTCTGCCGGTCGATCTCCTCCGCGTGTGCCGGGATGAGGTGGGCCTGCACCAGGTGCGGATGCCGGTCGAGGTAGACCCGGGTGTCGTCGGCGAAGCCGCTGGCGAAAGGAGTGGTCGCCGCGCCGATGACGACGTACTTCACGGAGGCCGCGATCATGGTGGCGAAGCGGGGCGGCCAGCCGGCGGCGAGCAGGCCGCCGTGCACGGCGTTGGCCATGGTCAGGAAGTCCTCCCGCCGACCGGTGCCGGCGGCGACCACCGGTGCCGCGTTGGGGTGGGCGCGAAGGGCCGCGTAGTAGGAGCGGCCCCACCTCTCCAGTCCGGTGCGCCAGTCGTGCTCGAAGCCCGAGGTGTCGACCTGCCGGGTGAGCAGGTTGGCCACGGCGTCCAGAACGGCGTCCTTGGTGGGGAAATGGCCGTAGAGGGACGCCGCCTGGACGCCGAGTTCGCGGGCCAGGCTGCGCATGGACAGCGCATCGAGCCCGTGTGCGTCGATCAGCGCCAGCGCCGCGTCACGGATGCGGGTGCGGCTCAGCAGGGGAGTGCGGGGACGGGGCACGGGTCACACCTTTGTCAAACTAACAGTGTCAGGTTAGTGTACGCGGCGAGTAACCTCACGCCGTTCGGCAAAGAAGGTGGACATGGCCCCCTCGACACCCCAGACCCCCCTGGGCCTCTTCGGCACGGACCTCCTGATCGGCGAGGAGGACCGCGCCATCCGCGACACCGTGCGGCGCTACGTCGACGACCGGTTCCGCCCCCGCGTCGCCGACTTCTACGAGTCCGGCTCGATCCCGGCACGCGAACTCGCCGCCGAGCTGGGCAAGCTCGGCGTCCTGGGCATGCACCTCGAGGGCTACGGCTGTGCGGGCACCAGCGCCACCGCCTACGGCCTGGCCTGCATGGAACTCGAAGCCGGCGACTCCGGCCTGCGCTCGCTGGTGTCGGTGCAGGGCTCGCTGGCCATGTACGCCCTCTGGAAGCACGGTAGCGAGGAGCAGAAGCAGGAGTGGCTGCCGCGTATGGCCGCCGGCGAGGCCATCGGCTGCTTCGGGCTGACCGAGCCCGACTTCGGGTCCGACCCCGCGGGTATGCGCACCCGCGCCGTCCGTGACGGCTCCGACTGGGTGCTCAACGGCACCAAGATGTGGATCACGAACGGTTCCGTCGCCGACGTCGCCGTGGTGTGGGCCCGCACCGACGACCGGGTCCGCGGCTTCGTCGTGCCGACCGACGCCCCCGGCTTCAGCGCACCGGAGATCAGGAAGAAGATGTCGCTGCGGGCCTCCGTCACCTCCGAACTGGTTCTGGAGGACGTACGGCTGCCCGCCTCGGCGATGCTGCCGGAGGCGGCCGGGCTGTCGGGTCCGCTGTCCTGCCTCAACGAGGCCCGCTACGGCATCGTGTTCGGCGCGCTCGGCGCGGCCCGCGACTGCCTGGAGACCGCGCTCGCCTACGTCGGCGACCGCCGGATCTTCGACAAGCCGCTCGCCGCGTACCAGCTCACCCAGGCCAAACTCACGGACATGTCCCTGGAGCTGGGCAAGGGCATGCTGCTGGCGCTGCACCTGGGCCGCCTCAAGGACGAGGGGTCGCTGCGCCCCGAGCAGATCAGTCTCGGCAAGCTCAACAACGTCCGCGAGGCCATCGCCGTGGCCCGGGAGTGCCGCACCCTGCTCGGAGCGGCCGGCATCACCCTGGAGTACCCGATCATGCGGCATGCCAACAACCTGGAGTCCGTCCTCACCTACGAGGGCACCTCGGAGGTCCACCAGCTCATCGTCGGCCAGGCTCTGACCGGTGAGCCGGCGTTCCGCTGACGGTTGTCCGAGCTCCGGCGCCCGGCTCGGGCGCCTGGGGTGAAACCGTGGTGCGACGCCCCGACCACAGGCAGGCCGCGGCCGGCAGTGCCGCCGCGCCGAGCAGCCACGGAAGCGGGCCGCCCGCGAGGCTGCCGACACCCAGCCCGACGAGAGCAGCGGTCGACTGGAGCGCCAGGGACTGCACGGACAGCGCCGTCGCCCGGCGTGTGCTGTCCACCCGGCGGTGCAGCAGGTCGTTCAGGTTCGGGTTCTTCGCGCCCAGCCCCACGTAGACCAGTGCGTAGCCGACGGCGGCGAGAGCCAGTGCGGACGGACCGCTCCACAGCAGGGTCAGCCCCAGCGCCGTCAGTCCGGTGCCGCTGACCAGCAGGCTCGCGAGAACCGCACGCTCGCCGCTGCCGCCCAGCAGTTGCGCCAGCCGGGGCGCGAGCTGGCTGCCCAGGGCGGTGCAGGCGAAGCCGGCGCAGGCCAGCGCGGCGAACAGGGTCGCGCCCGACGAGGACGAGCCGGTCACCTCCGCCGCGCGGCCCGGCGTGAGCAGCTCGATCGTCGCCAATGCCGCCCCCACGGCGCAGGTGCTCAGGAGGACGCGGCGCACGAGACCGTCCCGTGCCCCCAGCCGCAGCCCGCCGACCACCGTGGACGGCACGTCCCGCAGTACGCCGCGCAGCGTCGCCCGGGGGCGCGGCGGCTCCGGCAGCGCGCCGAGCAC
>KI547046.1:221849-224608 GCA_000497405.1 Streptomycetaceae bacterium MP113-05
GTACACCACGAACACCGCGGCGAGCGCGGTGCCCGCCAGTACGGGCACGGACAGCGGCAGCACCAGTCCGCCGGTCACCTCGTCGAGCCGTCCGCCCAGGTCCGTGCCCCGGCTGAGCAGCCAGGGGATTCCGCCACCGCACAACGTCCCCAGGGCCAGCGCCGTGGCACTGGCCGCCCCGCCCCGGGCGAGGCCCCGCCGCAGTTCGGCTCCCGGCCCCGAATAGGCCTGCACGGTGTCCACGTACCAGGCCTCGGCGGGACCACTCGACAGTGCCCGCCCGGCGCCCATGCACACCATGGCGGCGACCAGCACCCAGGCCCGGGTCCCCAGCGCGAGCAGTGTGTACGCGGTGAGGTTCAGGGCACCGGCCCCCGCCAGGACCACGCGGCGGCCGATCACGTCGGACAGTCCGCCGGTGGGGAGCTCCAGGGCGGCAACCGTCAGCGAATGCACGGCGAACAGCCCGGCCACCGCCCCCAGCCCCATGCCGCGCTCGGTGAGCAGCAGCACCTGAGAAGGGATCACCAGGCCGATGGGCAGCCAGAACAGGAACGTCACCGTCGCGTACCTTCGTCGCGCGATCCGGGGGTCGAGCGCCGCGGTCACGACGTCCCCTCATGCCGTGGACTCCCCTGTGCGAGCGGCAGCCCGGCGCCGAACACCACGACGTGGCGGGCCCGTTCGTCGTCCTTGTCCCGAGCGGCCAGCTCCGCGATCTTCGCCTCGAACACCTCCCACAGCTCGACCAGCGACTCCGGTGTCAGCCGGGGCATGAGGTCGGTCATCCCGGAGCCCTCGTGCCACTGGGGCCCCAGCAACCCGGCTGCCACGTCCGCGTCGTGCTGGACGAGTGAACGCTCCAGGTGGGTGACCTGGGCCCGGCGCATCACGTCCAGGAACTCCCGCTGTTCCGGCGCCTCGCCCATCGCGGCGTTGCTCCATGCGGTGATGTCGTGCACCGCCCGCCAGCGGCGCTCCCTCCCGTCCCGGGCCTCGGCCTCCGCGACGAAGTCGTGTCTCGCCAGCACCCGCAGGTGGTAGCTGGTCGCCGCCGACGACTCCCCGGTGCGCTCCGCCAGCTCCGTCGCCGTCGCCGGCCCGTGCTGCCGCAGCAGCCCCAGCAAGCGGATCCGCAGCGGATGCGTCAGCGCCTTGAGCGCCGCCGCGTCGCGTGCCGGATCAAGCCTCCTCTTCCCGCCTTCGTCCGTCATGCGGCGAGCCTAGGCGGGAACCACGGCTTCCCAGAAGAAATTCTGCAAAAAAAGTTCTGCAGAGTTCAGGAGGTTCGGCCGGGGGCGACCGTCTGCCACCAGGGTGAGCGCGTCCCGCCGAACCGCAGGCGTCGGCTTCCGGCAGGCGCGCGCTCGCCTAGCGTGCGGAAGATGAACCCCGGACGCGTCCGCAGCGCGGGCCTGCTGCATGTGCCGCACCTCCCCGCCCGTCACGGCGGCGACGGGCGGGGAACCGGTGCGGCCCCGCCCTCCCCGGCGGCGGTCCTGACCACCGGCAGTGCCGCGCTGTTCCTCCTCGGCGTGAACACTACGGCCATCAATGCCGCGCTGCCGGCCATCGCCGCGGACCTGGACATCGGCACCACGGCGCTGAGCTGGGCCGTCGGCGTCTACATGCTGGCCGTGGCCGCGCTGGTCGTCCTGGGTGGGCGGTTGGGCGACATGCTCGGCCAGCGCACCGCGATGCTCGCCGGACTCCTGGTGTTCGCGGCCGGCTCCGTACTCGTCGCCGCCTCCGGGTCCGCAGTGCTGCTTCTTCTCGGCCGACTGATCCAGGGGCTGGGAGCCGCACTGATGATGCCTTCCACCATGGCGGTGCTGCGGCTCGCCTATCCCCCTGAACGGCAGGGATTCGCCCAGGGGGTGTGGGGGGCCGTCGCCGGCATCGCCTTCGCCGTCGGTCCGCTGATCGGCGGCGTGCTGACCGACGAGCTGTCGTGGCGCTGGGTGTGGTGGGGGAGCGCACTGTGGGCCCTTCTGGTGGCCGTGGCCGGGCGGTTCACGTTGAGCGGCCTGCCCGGACGGGAACCCTGGACCGGGTTGGACGTCCCCGGCGCGCTGCTGCTCGCAGTCGGCCTGTCGGCACTCGTCCTCGCCTTCCAGCAGATTCCGGTGTGGGGCGCGGGATCGGCCGCGATCGTTCTCGCCTTCTTCACGGCTGCAGCGGCGCTCGCCGCGCTCGCCGTCGTCGAGTCCCGCCGCCGGGCTCCGCTGCTGCACCTGCGCCTGCTGAAGGAGCCGGCTCTTCTCGCGGCGTGCCTCGGTACCTGCGTCAACGCCCTGTTCCTCATCGGCCTGCTGTACTTCTTCAACCTCTACGCCCAGGCGGAAGCAGCCCTCGACTACTCGGCGCTCCTCGCAAGCACTGCCCTACTCCCTTACGGCGCCTGCGTCTTCGCCGCCTCCCTGCTGATCGGCCGGCTCTGCGACCGGGTGGGTTTCCGGCTTCCGGTGGCCGCCGGGCTCGTCTGCACCGGCGTGGGCGCGCTGCTGCTGGCCCGGACCGGCGCGGCATCGGGGTATGCCGATCTGTGGCCGGGCACCGCCGTCCTCGGCGTCGGCGTCGGCATCACCCTCTCCTCCCCGTCGGCGGCCGGACTCCGTGCCCTGCCGCCGGAGCACGCGGGAGAGGGAGCGGGCCTCATCAACGTGGTGCGCTATCTGGCCGCCGCGCTCGTGGTCTCCGTCGGAACCCTGGTGTTCCTGGCCGCGGGTGCCGAGCGGCTGAACGACCGGCTGGGGGGG
>KI547046.1:226124-228492 GCA_000497405.1 Streptomycetaceae bacterium MP113-05
TCACGACTGTCGAGCAGGGGCTCGGTCCGGCAGCACGGGATGCCGTCCGCGAGGGTGCCGCAGCCGGATTGTCACACGGGTTCGCCACGGTGATGCTCTGGCTGGGCGTGCTGGCCCTGCTGGCGGTCCCCGTCTGGCTGGTGCTGCTGCGCACCCCCGCCCGACACTGACGACGGCCCCCGCTGCTGCCCCTGAACCGGCCGCCGCACCCGACCGGACCGGGCACAGGATGTCGGGTGCGCTACGCGGCCCGCTCGTAGCGTCGGGAGGGACCAGGGAAGGAGTCCGGGGTGCTGGAGCGGTGGAACGAGGCGATGGAGTATGTCGAGCGCCGTCTGGCGGAGGGGGCCGGCGAGCCCGTCGACGCGGCCGGACTGGCCCGCGTCGCGGCGACGTCGGAGCATCACTTCCGGCGGCTGTTCTCCGCCCTGGCAGGGATGCCGCTGTCGGTGTACGTGCGCCGCCGCAGGCTGACCCTTGCCGGAGCGGAGGTACTTGCCGGGGAGACGACGCTGCTCGACGTGGCCGTGAAGTTCGGCTACGGCTCGGGCGAGGCGTTCGCTCGCGCGTTCCGCGCGCAGCACGGCGTCGGTCCGGCGGACGCGCGCCGGCAGGGTGCCGTGCTGGAGGCTCAGCCCCGGATGACCTTCCGGCTCGTCGTCGAAGGGAGTAGCGGCATGCGGTACCGGATCGTGGACAAACCGGCGTTTGCTCTGGTGGGGCCCCGCAAGCGGGTTCCGCTGGTGCACGAGGGCATGAACCCGGCGATCGTGGAGTTCGTGCGGGCTCTCGAACCGGAGACCCTGGAGAGCCTGGCGGAACTGTCGGACCAGGAGCCGCGCGGAATCGTCTCCGCCAGCCACAACGTCCCGGCAGGGCGTGAGGAGGGAGGCGAACTCGACTACCACCACGGCGTGGTGACCTCCGGCGCGGCGCCGGAGGGCATGGACGTCCTCGACGTTCCCGCGGGTACCTGGGCCGTTTTCGAGAGCTCGGGCGAGTTCCCGAAGGCCCTGCAGCACCTGTGGCGGGACGTGTTCACCCAGTGGTTCCCGTCCAACCCGTACCGGAGCCGGCCCGGCCCGGAGATCAGCCGGACCCGGGTCTCGGACGACGGCATGCACGCTGATGCGGAGCTCTGGATCCCGGTCGAACCCGTCCCCTGACCCCCACCCCGGAGGCGTGGCCGGCACCCGCCCGCCCCGGCGTCCGCTCACGGGAGCGGGAGGGTGCACCTCGCGGTACGCCCTCCCGCTCACCCCTCGCGGGTCAGTGCCGCATCAACCGAATCCGCCCCGGCACACGCTGACCCGACACGGCGCCGACAGGCGGGGCCGTGCCCGCGCTGCCCGGCGCGCGGGCTCGGTCAGTTGTGTCCGAACGAGGGTTTCTTGCCCTTGCGCGCCACGTCCGCCGGGGAGCCCATGTGCTCCCGTGCGTTCGTGGCGTCCTTCTGGGCCCGATCCTGCGCGGGCTCCGCACCCTGTTTCTGTGCCCGACTCCGGTCCTGCTTCTTCTGCTTGGCCATGATCGCCTCCTGGGGATCGTGGGGTGAGGCCGGAATCAGAGTGGCACGGTGGCACCAAGGCCGCATTTCAGGCAATCACCGTGAGTGAGGCATATCCTCCTCCTCCGCCACGCCGATGACCGGGGCGGGGCTGTCAACCACTGCGCCGTCGGGCAGACTCAAGGGGACCGCGCTGGGGAAGAAGGTGGAACGTGGACCGCTGCGTCGTTCTGGTGGACGCCGGGTACCTGCTGGGCGCCGCCGCGAGTCTGCTGGCCGGGGAACCCACCCGCTCCCGGATCAACGTCGACCACGCGGCGCTCATCCAGGCCCTTCGGGAACGTGCCGAGGCGGATACCGGTCAGCCGCTGCTGCGCATCTACTGGTTCGACGGCGCGCCCGACCGGGTGCCCCAGCCCGAACACCGGCGCCTGCGCGTGATGCCCCGGGTGACCGTCCGGCTCGGCGCCCTGACCCGCAGCGAAGGGCGGTGGGCGCAGAAGGGCGTCGACGCCGCGATGCACGCCGAGCTCACCGAACTCGCCCGCAACCGCGCCTGCTCCGACATCGTGCTGGTGACCGGCGACGGGGACCTCCTGCCCGGACTGGTGTCCGCGAAGGAACACGGGGTCGCCGTCCACCTGTGGGCCGTGCAGGCCGCCGACGGCGACTACAACCAGTCCGAGGACCTGGTCGCCGAGGCCGACGAACGCCGCGTACTCGACCGGGCCTGGATCACACGCGCGGTACGCGCCAAGGAGCCCGCCGGGACCTGCGTCCCGCGGACCGGGCCGCGCCCGGAGATCGCGGCCATCCTCGCCGCCCCGCTGCCGGACGCCGGGAAGAACGGCGGCGGCGCCC
>KI547046.1:228502-231575 GCA_000497405.1 Streptomycetaceae bacterium MP113-05
GCCGCCCCGAGCAGAGCGACGAACCCGCGGGAGAGACCGCGGCCGAGGCCGGCGGGGACGCCCCGCCCGCGGTCAAGGGCGTGCCGACACCCAAGGACCTCGCCGGGCTCGCCCGCCCGTCACCCGCGCACCCGGCACCCGCCGGGGCGCAGAGCGCGACACTGCGCTGGTCCTCCGACCGGGGCTGGGTCGAACGCACCGGCGGCCCCCAGGAGAGCCCGGAGACCGCAGCCCTACCGATGCTGGCGCAGCTCACCACCGCCGAGCAGCGCTGGGCCGACCGCGAGGAGGACATCACCGCCGTGAGCGGCGACCCCTTCGAGGTCGGTCAGGTCTTCGCACGCCGATGGACGGAACGCCTCGCCACCTCCGCCCACCTGGGGCACCTCTCCGGGGAGTACCCGCGCATCCCGCACCGCATCGACGGTGAGCTCCTGCGCTACGCCGCCCGCTTCGGCCTCCTGGCGCACAAGGACGACCAGATCGACGAGCACGACCGCTACGCGATCCGCGCAGGTTTCTGGCGCGAGGTCGACTCCCGCACGGGCACGGAACGCCCACACGCGGACGACAAGACCCCCGACGCATAGTCTCCTCCTGGCGTGAGACCACCCGCCCCGCCCGGGTGACGCCCGTGTGCGGCCCGCGCCGGCGGTGTCGTGTGGCGCGTCGGCGCGCTCACACCGGCCGGCGAGCGGGCGCCCCGCGGAGACGTCGGGTGGGAGGGCGCGTACCCTCATAGCTCGTGGAGACGGGCAGGGAGCAGGCGGAGAGCGGCGTGGAGGTACCCGCGCAGACCGCCGTGCGGACGACCGGCCTGGTCAAGACCTACCCCGCAGCCCGAGCGCGGCGCGGTACGCCCGCCACCCCCGCCGTACGCGCCTCGGACGAGGTCAGCCTGACCGTCGGCCGCGGTGAGATCTTCGGGCTGCTCGGCCCCAACGGTTCCGGCAAGTCCACCCTGGTCAGGCAACTGGCCGGCCTGCTCCGCCCGGACGACGGCCGGATCGAGGTGCTCGGTCACGACCTCGTGCGCCATCCGGAACGGGCGTCGCGGCTGCTGGCATACCTGAGCCAGCACTCCACCGCGCTCGACGAGCTGACCGTCGCCCTCGCGGTGGAGACCACCGGCCGGCTGCGCGGCATGAGCGCCGCCGAGGCGCGCCGCAGCCGCGACGCCGTCCTGGCCGAGTTGGAGCTCGGTCCGCTCGCCGGACGCCCGCTGAACAGGCTCTCCGGCGGCCAGCGCCGCCTCGCCTGCGTCGCCGCCGCGCTGACCGGCGACCGTGAGCTGCTCGTACTGGACGAGCCCACGACCGGCATGGACCCGGTCGCACGCCGTGCGGTGTGGACCGCCGTGGACCGCCGGCGCGCCGAACACGGGGCAACCGTGGTGCTCGTCACCCACAACGTCATCGAGGCCGAGACCGTGCTCGACCGGGTGGCCGTCCTCGACCGCGGGCGTGTCGTCGCCTGCGACACCCCGGGCGGGCTCAAGGCACTGGTCGGCGACGACGTACGGCTCGAGCTGGTGTGGCGGCAGAGCCCGCCGCTGGACGTGGCCGCGATCGCCGCGCTCCGTGCGGACGCCGCCGTGTCCGGGCGCCGCTGGACGCTGCGGATGACTCCCGCAGCGGCGCGGGCCGCCGTCACGGCCGTGACCACCGGCCCCGCCTTCGCGGCACTGGACGATTTCACGCTCGCCACCCCGAGCCTGGAGGATGTGTACCTCGCACTCGGGGGTCGCACAGAGGGACTGGTGAAAGCGTGAACGGTGACCCGAGGAGCAGCGCCCGGTGAGCACCTCGAGCGACATGGGCACCTCGAGCGGCACCGCGGCACGAGAAGACGTCGAGGCTGCCACCGCGCGCGGCGGGGTCTCCGCCGTGCCGGCGACCGGCGCCCGGGCTCCCGCCCCGCAGCCCGCGCAGCTCGCGCCGCGGGCCGCGACCTGGCCCGCACTCGTCGCCGTCTACCGCGCCCAGCTCTCCCGCGCCCGCGTGGCCCGCATCCCGCTGCTGTTCGTCGCGACGTTCCAGTCGCTCGGGATCATGGTCCTGATGCGGGGTGTCGTCGACGGCGGGTCGGAGGCACGCGCGGTCGTCGCCGGCTCCAGCGTGCTCGTGGTGGCCTTCGTGGCCCTGAATCTCCTCGCGCAGTACTTCGGGCAGCTCCGTGCCAGCGGAGGCCTCGACCACTACGCGACGCTGCCGGTGCCCGCCGTCGCCGTCGTGCTCGGCGCGGCCGGGGCGTACGCCTCCTTCACCGTGCCGGGGGTGGTCGTCACAGCCGTCGCGGGATGCGTGCTGTACTCGCTGCCGTTGGGCGGGCTGTGGGTACTGGTCGCGGTGATCCCGCTGACCGGCGCCGCCCTGGCGGGGCTCGGCGCCGCGCTGGGCCTGCTCGCGCCGCGCGCCGAGCTCGCCACGGTGTGCGGGCAGCTGGGCATGTCGGCGGCGCTGCTGCTCGGCGTCCTGCCCGCCGGGCGACTGCCCGGCCCCGTGCAGTGGCTCCGTGACCTGCTGCCCTCCACCTATGGCGTAGAGGCGCTGGGCCGCACGTTCGCCGCTCGACCGGACTGGGGGCAGGTGGTGACGGACCTGGGGGTCTGTGCCGCCGTCGGAGTGCTCTCGCTCACCGTGGCGACCTGGGCCTACCGGCGCGCCGCGGTGCGCTGACCGTACGGGCGCCTCCCCCGACGGGGGCTCCCGGTGCGCCGGGCCGCACCACCCCGAGCGGTGGCCCTGTTCCGGCCCGAGGCCCGGTACCTGGCACGATGGCGGTGTGACGGCACCGACACCCTCCTCTCCCGGCAGCGACGGCCCCCGCTACGACCCGTGGGCGAAACACCCGCCCACCAACCGTCCGGCTCCGGAGGGCGCGCCGGATGCCGCCGGCTCCGCAGCCGGCTCCGCCCCCGCCGCCGGCGGCGGGCCTGGCGACGAGAGCGGTGCGGCGCCGTACGACCACAGCCTCACCCCGCCGTCCGGGACGACGTCGACGAGGAACACCGTGCGAGAGGTCCTCGGCGTCGTGCCGGTCGCTGTCGGCGTCGCCGTCCTCGGCGCCGTCC
>KI547046.1:231585-241158 GCA_000497405.1 Streptomycetaceae bacterium MP113-05
GCCGCTGATCTCCGACGGCAGCGCCGTCTACCTGGAACGTCCCGAGGGCGAGGAGTTCATCGGCGCTGACGGCGCTTTCGTCCTTCTCGGTCTGGCGGTCGGCGCCGTGGCGGGTGCGGCCGTCTTCCTGCTGCGCCGGGCCGGCGGCGTCGGACTCGTCGTCGGGCTCGCCGTCGGCGGCGTTCTCGGGTCCGTGGTCGCCTGGCGGCTCGGCGTGTGGCTCGGCCCGACGGCGGACCTGGCGGCACACGCCCGGGCCGTGGGCAAGGGCAACGTCTTCGACGGCGCTCTGGAGCTCAAGGCCAAGGGAGCCCTGCTGGCTTACCCGTTCGGGGCGCTGCTGACGCATCTGGGGTGCACAGCGGTCTTCGGGAAGCGTGACCCGGAGCCGGTGGCGCCCGTGCCGTGGGGGCCGCCACCTCCTCCCGCACGGTGACGGGAGGGACGATGTGACGGCGTCCTCCTCCGGACGCCCTCGTGCGTCGGACGTCCGCAGCCGGCCGCCGACGTGCGGCAGTGCCTCCCGGGTCCCGTCTCAGACTCGGGCGATGGGTGCGGTCACCGCCGCGGTCAGGGCGACGAGGTCGCCCGGAGCGAGTTCGATCTCGAGGCCCCGGCGCCCCGCCGAGACACATACGGTGCTGTGCTCCGCAGCCGAGACGTCGACCACCGTCGGCAACCGCTTGCGCTGCCCCAGCGGGGAGATCCCGCCCCGCACGTACCCGGTGGCCCGCTCGGCCGCCTGCGGGTCGGCCATCGAGGCCCGTTTGCCACCGGCGGCCGCCGCCAGCGCCTTCAGGTCGAGCGAGCCCGACACCGGCACCACCGCCACCGTCAGCGTCCCGTCGACGTCCGCGACCAGCGTCTTGAACACCCGGGCCGGCGCCACCCCCATCGCTTCGGCGGCCTCCTCGCCGTACGAGGACGCCGCGGGGTCGTGCTCGTAGGAGTGCGTGGTGAAGGGGATCCCCGCACGTGCCGCGGCCAGGGTCGCCGGCGTCGCTCCGGCTCCGGCCTGCTCCTGTTTCCGCTTCTTCGCCATGTCCCGTGCCGTCCGCCGTCCGAAGGTCCTGCCGCCGCTGGTGCCGCCCGTCAGCCCCGTCAGTTGGGGCTGGTCGGATGCCGTGTCAGCTCCACCGCCGGGAGCGAGGGCAGCCGGCCGATGACCGCCGACTCGCGGCGCAGCATCCGCAGCTCCTCCGCCAGGCGGGATGCCGTGTCGGGTGCCTGCAGCAGACGTTGCCTCGCCGGGGTGTCCAGTACGGTCGCCGCCGCGACCAGGTACGACACCACCGACGGATTGTCCGGCAGCTCCTGGTCCGCCGCCAGCGTGCGCTCCCGCGCCCCGGCCAGCCGCTTCTGGTAGGTGCGGAAGGCGCGCAGCACCCCGGCGGAGAGGGCCCCGGCGCCCTCACCCTCCTCCTCGGGAAGCTCCTCCACCTCAGCGGTCAGATACGGGCCGCTCGTGTCCACGGACAGCAGGCGGAAGCGGGTGGTGCCGGTGGCCAGCGCCTCGTATCCCGCACCGTCGTCGTCGCCGTCGTCCTCCGTCCCGACGGCTCCCCCGCCCGCGGACCGCCTGCGGATGGTCGTGGCGTCGGCCACACATCCGACGGTGTAGAACGACGCCATCAGGTCCGGTCCGAAGCCGCCGGCCGGATCGGTGCCGGGCGGCGTGACGTCCTCCGGCGAGCCGGCCGCGGTCGGCGCCACCTCGCTGCCGTCCCGGACGGCGACGACCCCGAAACGGCGTGGCTCGTCCTCCGGGACGGTGAGCAGATCGCGCATCAGCGCGCGGTACCGCGGCTCGAAGATGTTGAGCGGCAGTACCAGACCGGGAAACAGCACCGAGTTGAGCGGGAAGAGGGGAAGCGCGGTCGTCACGACTGGTAAGCCTACGGCCTGTCACCCGCTTGGCGCCGTCCCCCTCGCCCGGCTCGTCCCCACCCGCACACTCCGCCGTCAGCCCGGCGTCCGGCCCCTCACTGCCTGCGCAGCAGCCGCGTCGCCCCGGCCGCCACCGTGGTGGCCAGGATCCAGCCGAGCAGGATCATCACCGCCGCGAGCCACTGGTAGCCGCCTTCCGGCGCCCACGCCTGGTCCTGCCCGAAGCTGATCACCGGCAGCAGCAGGTCCAGGGTGTACAGCGCGGGATCCCAGGCCGGCGTCTCGCTCGGTTTGAGCGGGGGCGGCTGGTGGCGCGTGAAGACGGTGAACCCGGCCAGCCACAGGAGCGCCATCCACAGCGCCGCCTGTCCCGGGCGGTAGCCGTAGGCGACCGTCCAGTCCTGCATCAGTCCCCACAGCTTGCCCGCCACCGGCAGCGTCTCCCGCCGCCGCCGCTGCTTCTCCAGCAGCACGGCCCGCGCGTCGGCGTCCTCGCCGCCCGCCCGGTAGACGGCCGCCAGCTGCTCGTACGGCCCGGGGGAGTACTCGGGGGTCGCCGCGGCGAGCCAGTCCAGGCGCTGCTGGAGCGAGAAGTGCCCGCGGTGGATCAGCCGCTGGTAGGTGAATCCCGCCATCCACAGCCGCTCGTCCCGCGGCCAGCTGCTGACCCTGTCGACCAGGTTCTCCACCGTCGCGCCGGACAGCACCACCAGCCCCCGCTCCGGAGCCGGGGAGGTGAAGCACAGTTCCGGGGTGATCAGGCGGCGCAGCGAGATCTCCTGGTCCCGCTCCAAGGTGAAGCGCGCGTTGTCCAGCACCAGCGACCCGCCGAACCGGCTGTCGTCGAGCTTCACCCCGCCGGTGCACTCGAAGTGCTGCCCGCGCGGCGACCGTGACGCCGCCGTCGAGCCGAACGGCCCTCTCGTCCCTGCCGCCGGGGTACTGCCCTGGATCAGCCGGGCGTGCTCCCGCTTCGGGTCGGCGAAGTGCGCCGACTGCTCGACGGTCAGCTGCGGCGCGTGCAGGGCGTACTTTCCCTGGGTGTTGCGCAGCACACTGCCGTACATGAACAGTGAGCCGCCGATCGTGGCGCCGCGCAGACCCAGCTCTCCGTCCACCGTCAGCAGGCTGGCCTGCACCTCCTGCGAGACCGACAGCCCGTCCGCAGCGATCGCGCGCATCCGGCCGCCGCTGCCCACCCGGGCCTCGTTGAGCAGCAGGTCGGTGCCGATGTGCGCGTCGGTGAGACGGACGCCGTCCGGGATGACGCAGCGCGCCAGGTGCAGGTCGCCCTCCACGTGCACGCGGGCCGCCTCCAGCCGGGGTATCCGGCATCCGATCAACCGGGCGGTGCGCAGGTGGGCCTCCGTGAGCCGCACCTCCTCCTCGAAGCGGCAGTGCCGCAGCTCCACGAACTTGTCGATCTCGCCACCGGAGAGGGCCAGCGACCCGGTGACGTGTGCACCGGCCAGGTGCAGCGACGCGACCCGCCCGGGCAACGACGTCGCCTCGTCGTCCAGCAGCAGACGGGCGAGGACTCGCGCCCGCACGGTCCGCTCCGGCCCCCAGTCGTGTTCCCCGTCCGGATCGTCCAGTTCCGGCTCGCCGCTGCGCAGGTCGAGGCTGCTGCCGTTGCGGAAGGCCTGCCACACCCACACTTCGGCGGCCGTCAGGTCACCCGGCGGGTCGCCGTCGTGCGAAGGCTGACTCATATCCCTTCCCCTTCCCCCTGGTCACGGAGGTTTCCCCTGGTCATGGTGGTCCCCTACCCCGTGCCGACGCCCCGTGACCGCACGGACGCCGTCGGCGACACCAGGTCTCCCGGGTGTGTATCACGCCTCGATACGGCTGTCCGTTCCGCGGTCGTGGTCTGCGAGAATGACGACGTGATCTCGCGAACCGACCTGCGTGGTTCCGTCCCCGCCGGGCAGCCCGGCGCAGGGATCGACCCCGGCCTGCTGCCCCGTGCCGACCTCGATGTGGAAGCCGCCCTGGAGAAGGTGCGGCCCATCTGCGAGGACGTGCGGCATCGCGGCACCGCCGCGCTCATCGACTACGCGCAGCGGTTCGACGGCTGCGCCCTGGCGCGCATCCGCGTCCCCGCGGCCGAGCTGACCAGGGCACTGGAATCACTGGACTCCGCGGTACGGGCGGCCCTGGAGGAGTCCGTGCGCCGTGCCCGCATCGTCCACCGCGCCCAGCGCCGCACCGACGCCACGGTGCAGTTGGTGCCCGGCGGCACCGTCACCGAGCGCTGGGTGCCCGTCGAGCGCGTCGGCCTGTACGTGCCCGGCGGCCGGGCCGTCTACCCGTCGTCCGTGGTGATGAACGTGGTGCCCGCACAGGAGGCCGGCGTCGAGTCGCTCGCCGTCGCCTCCCCGCCGCAGGCGGACTTCGGCGGGCTGCCGCACCCGACCATCCTCGCCGCCTGCGCCCTCCTCGGCGTCGACGAGGTGTACGCCGCAGGCGGCGCGCAGGCCGTGGCGATGTTCGCCCACGGCACGGACGAGTGCCGCGCCGCCCAGCTCGTCACCGGCCCCGGCAACATCTACGTGGCCGCCGCGAAGCGTCTGCTCAAGGGCCGCATCGGCATCGACTCCGAGGCGGGCCCGACCGAGATCGCGGTCCTCGCCGACGACACCGCCGACCCCGCTCACGTCGCCGCCGACCTGATCTCCCAGGCGGAGCACGACGTGGTCGCCGCGGCCGTCCTGGTCACCCCCTCCGAGGTACTGGCAGAAGCCGTCGAACGCGAGCTGAAGACGCAGGTCGCCGCCACGAAGCACCGCGAGCGGATCACCGAGGCGCTCGCCGGACGGCAGTCCGGCATCGTTCTCGTCGACGACCTCGAGCACGGGCTCGCCGTGGTCGACGCGTACGCCGCCGAACACCTGGAGATCCAGACCGCCGACGCCGCGGCGTGGGCCGCCCGCGTGCGCAACGCCGGCGCGGTCTTCGTCGGCCCCTACGCACCCGTCTCCCTCGGCGACTACTGCGCCGGGTCCAACCACGTTCTGCCCACCGGCGGCTGCGCCTGCCACTCCTCCGGCCTGTCCGTCCAGTCCTTCCTGCGCGGCATCCACGTCGTGGACTACTCCCGTGACGCCCTCGCGGAGGTCACCCACCACGTGGTCACTCTCGCGGAGGCCGAGGACCTGCCGGCCCACGGGGACGCACTGAAGCACAGGTTCGACGGAGAGGTACCCGCCTAAGTGACCGGCCCGACCGCTGACAGCCCCCGGGGCGCCCGGCTGCCCGTACGCGAGGAACTGCGCGGCACGTCCCCGTACGGCGCGCCGCAGCTGGACGTGCCGGTACGGCTCAACACCAACGAGAATCCCTACCCGCTGCCCGAACCGCTGGTCGCGCGGATCGCCGAGCGTGTCGCCGACGCGGCCCGCGCACTCAACCGCTACCCCGACCGGGACGCCGTCGAGCTGCGCACCGAGCTGGCCCGCTACCTCAGCCGCACCGGAGGCCACCAGGTCACCACCGGGCAGGTGTGGGCGGCCAACGGTTCCAACGAGGTGCTGCAGCAGCTCCTCCAGGTGTTCGGCGGCCCCGGCCGCACCGCGCTCGGCTTCGAACCGTCGTACTCCATGCACGCCCTTCTCGCGCGCGGCACCGGCACCGGCTGGCTGGCCGGCCCGCGCACGGAGGACTTCCGCATCGACGTCGACGCCGCGGCCCGGGTCATCGCCGAGCACCGGCCGGACGTGGTGTTCGTGTGCTCGCCCAACAACCCCACCGGCACCGCCGTCGACGCCGGAACCGTCCTCGCCCTCCACGAGGCGGCGCAGGCCGCGAAACCGTCGATGGTGATCGTCGACGAGGCGTACGGCGAGTTCAGCCACCACCCGTCGCTGCTGCCGCTGATCGAGGGCCGCCCCCACCTGGTGGTGTCCCGCACCATGTCCAAGGCGTTCGGTGCCGCCGGGCTGCGTCTCGGCTACCTGGCCGCCGACCCGGCCGTCGTGGAGGCCGTGCAGCTGGTGCGCCTGCCGTACCACCTGTCCGCCGTCACGCAGGCCACCGCGCTCGCCGCCCTGGAGCACACCGATACGCTGCTGGGGTACGTCGAGCAGCTCAAGACCGAACGCGACCGCCTGGTGGAGGAGCTGCGCGCGGCCGGCTGCGAGGTGACGGACTCGGACGCCAACTTCGTCCAGTTCGGTGTCTTCGCCGACGCCCACGTCTTCTGGCGGCGTCTGCTCGACGAAGGAGTCCTCGTCCGCGACAACGGCGTCCCGGGACGTCTGCGCGTCACCGCGGGCACCCCCGCCGAGAACGACGCGTTCCTCGACGCGGTACGCAAGCTCATGAAGGAGAACGCGACATGACCCGCACCGGGCGCACCGGGCGCGTGGAGCGCACCACCAAGGAGACCTCGGTCGTCGTGGAGATCGACCTCGACGGCACCGGCCGGGCCGACGTCGCGACGGGTGTCGGCTTCTACGACCACATGCTCGACCAGCTCGGCCGTCACGGGCTGTTCGACCTCAGTGTCAAGACCGAGGGCGACCTGCACATCGACAGTCACCACACCATGGAGGACACCTCTCTGGCGCTTGGTGCCGCGTTCCGCCAGGCACTCGGCGACAAGCACGGCATCGTGCGGTTCGCGAACGCCTCCGTCCCCCTGGACGAGTCCCTCGCCCAGGTGACGGTCGACCTCTCCGGGCGCCCGTACCTGGTGCACACCGAGCCCGAGGGCATGGCCCCGATGATCGGTGCGGACTACGACACCACCATGACCCGGCACATTCTGGAGTCCTTCGTCGCGCAGGCGCAGATCGCGCTGCACGTGCACGTTCCTTACGGGCGCAACGCGCACCACATCGTGGAGTGCCAGTTCAAGGCCCTCGCCCGGGCGCTGCGGTACGCGTCCGAGATCGACCCGCGGCAGACCGGCGTCCCCTCGACGAAGGGTGCGCTGTGAGCGACGGGCACGTGGCCGAAGAGGTCCACGGAGGAACACTGTGACCGGGCTGTCCACCCTGCTGATCTTCGTCGGGTTGTTCCTGCTGGGCGGGGCGATCTCCTTCTGGAGGCAGAAGCTGCCCATGGGCGTCGTCGCCGTCCTCGGCATCGGAGCCGTGCTGGCGCTCGCCGCCGGCGTCCTCCGCCTGGAGGTGTGGTCGTGAAGGTCGTCGTCCTCGACTACGGCTTCGGCAACGTACGGTCGGCCGAACGCGCCGTCGCCCGCGCCGGCGCCGAGGTGCAGATCACCCGCGACTACGACGCCGCGATGAACGCCGACGGACTGCTCGTCCCCGGCGTCGGCGCGTTCGCGTCCTGCATGGCCGGGCTCCGGGAGGCGCGCGGCGACTGGATCGTGGAGCGACGGCTCGCCGGCGGTCGTCCGGTCCTCGGGATCTGCGTCGGCATGCAGGTCCTCTTCTCCCGCGGCATCGAGCACGGTGTCGAGGCCGACGGCCTGGACGAGTGGCCCGGCACCGTCGGACCCCTCGAGGCCGACGCCGGGCACACCGTCCCGCACATGGGCTGGAACACCGTCGAGGCGGGGGAGGGGTCGCGGCTCTTCGCCGGCCTCCCCGCCGACGCCCACTACTACTTCGTGCACTCCTACGCCGTGCACGACTGGGAGTTCCGGGCCACGCACGCCGCGATGACCGCCCCCACCGTCAGCTGGACCACGCACGGGGGCCCGTTCGTCGCCGCCGTCGAGAACGGCCCGCTGTGGGCCACCCAGTTCCACCCCGAGAAGTCCGGCGACGCCGGAGCCCGAATCCTCAGCAACTGGATCGAGACCCTCTGATGCCCGACGTGCCGAAGCTCGAACTCCTCCCCGCCGTCGACGTCCGCGACGGGCAGGCCGTCCGCCTGGTGCACGGCGAGTCCGGCTCCGAGACGTCCTACGGCGACCCGCTGCAGGCCGCCCTCGGCTGGCAGCGGTCCGGAGCCGAGTGGCTACACCTGGTCGACCTGGACGCCGCCTTCGGCACCGGAGACAACCGGGACCGCATCGCCGAGGTCGCCCGCGCCATGGACGTCAAGGTTGAGCTCTCCGGCGGTATCCGCGACGACGACACCCTCGCCGCCGCCCTCGCCACCGGCTGCACCCGCGTCAATCTCGGCACCGCCGCCCTGGAGGCCCCCGAATGGGTCGCCAAGGTCATCGCCGAACACGGCGACCGCATCGCCGTCGGCCTGGACGTGCGCGGCACCACGCTGCGCGGGCGCGGCTGGACCCGCGACGGCGGCGACCTCTACGAAACCCTCGAGCGGCTGAACGCCGAGGGCTGCGCCCGCTACGTCGTCACCGACATCAACAAGGACGGCACCCTCCGGGGCCCCAACCTGGAGCTGCTGCGGAACGTCTGCCGTGCCACCGACCGGCCCGTCGTCGCCTCCGGCGGCGTCTCCTCACTCGACGACCTGCGGGCCCTCGCCACCCTGGTGCCGGAGGGCGTCGAGGGCGCCATCGTCGGGAAGGCCCTCTATGCCGAGGCGTTCACCCTGGAAGAGGCACTGGAGGCGGTGCAGTCATGACGACCGACCGGCGCGTGGAGCGCGTACAGACCGACAGCCCCTGGGAAGAGACGATCGGCTTCGCACGTGCCGTCGCCGCCGGCGACCGGGTCCTCGTCTCCGGCACCTTGCCGATCACCGGTGGCGTCCTGCACGGTGAGGGCGACCCGTACCGGCAGGCGAAGGCGGCGTTCGGCAACGCACTCGCGGCCCTCGGAGAGTTCGGGCTCGACGAGCGGGCAGTGGTGCGGACCCGGATGTACCTCACCCACGCCCGCGACGTGGACGATGTCGGCCGCGCCCACAAGGAGATCTTCGACGCCGTACGACCGGCCGCCTCGCTGGTCGTCGTCTCCGGCCTCGTCGACTCCCGGGTGCTGGTCGAGGTCGAAGTCGAAGCCCTGCGCACCCCCTGACCGACGAGGGAGCACCAGACCGCATGACCCTGGCCGTACGAGTCATTCCCTGCCTGGACGTGGACGGCGGCCGGGTCGTCAAGGGCGTCAACTTCCAGAACCTGCGCGACGCCGGCGACCCGGTCGAGATGGCCAAGGTCTACGACGCCGAGGGCGCCGACGAGCTGACCTTCCTCGATATCACCGCCTCCTCCGCCGATCGCGAGACGACCTACGACGTGGTGCGCCGCACCGCCGAGCAGGTCTTCATTCCACTCACCGTCGGCGGCGGCGTCCGCACCCCCGGGGACGTCGACCGGCTCCTGCGTGCCGGAGCCGACAAGGTCGGTGTCAACACCGCAGCCATCGCCCGCCCCGATCTCATCAGGGAGATCGCCGAACGCTTCGGCCGGCAGGTGCTCGTCCTCTCCGTCGACGCCCGCCGCACCGACTCCGGAACCCCTTCGGGCTACGAGGTCACCACCCACGGCGGGCGCCGCGGCACCGGCATCGACGCGGTGGAGTGGGCGCAGCGCGCCGCCGGACTCGGCGCCGGCGAGATCCTGCTCAACTCCATGGACGCCGACGGCACCAGGGACGGCTACGACATCGGGATGATCGCCGCCGTCCGCAGCTGCGTCACGGTCCCCGTCATCGCGAGCGGCGGCGCCGGCCGGCTCGACCACTTCCCGCCGGCGGTCGACGCCGGCGCCGGCGCCGTACTGGCCGCCTCCGTATTCCACTTCGGTGACCTGCGTATCAGCCAGGTCAAGGACACCCTGCGGGAGGCGGGCCGCCC
>KI547046.1:241168-255944 GCA_000497405.1 Streptomycetaceae bacterium MP113-05
CGGGCGGCGGAGCCTCAGCGGACGGCCGCGGTCCGCAGGCAGTCCAGCAGGCCCTGCAACGCACGTGGCGCCGACGCGCCGTACCGGACCGCTGCGTACACCGCACGGGCCGGTTCCGGGCGGCGCAGCCGACGGACTGCGACCCCCGCATGCCGGCCGCCGAGGCCCAGCCGCGGGATGACGCTGATCCCGAGACCGGCTGCGACGAACCCCAGCGCCGTCGCACAGTCTTCGCACTCCGTCGCGACGTCCGGGCTGAAGCCTGCGGCGCCGCACGCGTCGAGTACGGTGCCCAGGCACGGCCCGACCGGCCATTCGCTGCTGATCCAGGGGTCGCCCGCGAGATCTGCGAGGTCGATCACACGCTGCGACGCCAGCCGGTGTCCGCGGGGCAGCACAGCGCGGAACGGATCGTCCACCAGGTGCACGAGGCGAACCAGTTCGCTGCTCGGCTTCCGCGGACGGACCACCAGCGCGAGGTCCGCCCGGTCGTCCTCGACGTCCGTCAGCGGATCGTCCTCGCCGCCCAGGGTGAGCTCCACCTCCACGTCCGGGTGCGTCTGACGGAACGCGGCCAGCGCGGGTGCCACCAGTTCCGCCCCGGCGGTGGCGAAGTAACGCACTCTCACCCGGCCGGAGTGACGGGCTCGCAGACCGGCCAGGGCCCGCTCCGCCTCCGCCATCCGCATGCCGATCTCCGCCGCGTACCCGGCCAGCAGCCTTCCCGCGGGGGTGGGGCGGACGCCGCGACCGACGCGTTCCAGCAGCGGCAGCCCTGCCTCCTTCTCCAGCACACCCACCTGCTGGCTCACTGCGGAGGGCGTGTACCCCAGGTTTGCTGCGGCCGCGGTCACCGAACCACTGCCCACCACCGCCCTCAGCATCTGCATCCTGCGCACATCAAGCATGTAGTGGAGCTTAACGAAAATGAAGAAACGTTCGCTTGTGCTGTCGAAAGTTCACCGGGCACGGTAGCCGGAACGCAACGCAAGACCAGGGGAGGACCACAGTGACGAGCAGTGCGAGCAGCGGATACCGGACAGGGGCGCGGATCGGGGTGCTTGCGCTGTTGTGGGGCTCCGGTTTCCTCTGGATCAAGATCGCGCTGAATCATGGCCTCGGCCCGCTGCAGATCACCGTCGTGCGCTGCCTCCTTGGCGCCGCCGTCCTCCTGCTCCTCGCCCGTGCCGCCGGGCAGCGCCTCCCACAGGATGCCAGGACCTGGCGCCGCCTCGTGATCGCCGCGCTGTTCTGCAACGCCGTTCCGTTCGCTCTGTTCAGCCTCGGCGAACAGACGGTCGACTCGGGACTCGCCGGGGTGCTGAACGCGACCACACCGCTGTGGGCGCTGCTGATCGGCCTGTGGCTCGGCACGGACCGGGGTCTGACGGGCCGACGGCTGAGCGGCCTGCTGCTCGGCTTCGCCGGAACACTGCTGATCTTCGCGCCGTGGCACCACGAGGGTCTGCTCGGCTGGGGGCCACTGGCCCTGCTGGGCGCGGCCGCCAGCTACGCCGTCGCCTTCGCCTACATGGGACGCCGGCTCACCAACGGCGGAACGGGGCAGCTCGCGCTCTCCGCCGCGCAGCTCGTGGCAGCAAGCGGCCTGACCACCTCCGCTCTGCCGGTTGCGGGGGCGATGACCGACGCCCCGCAGGCGTTCGACTTCAGCCCGACGGCGCTACTCGCCGTCCTCGTCCTGGGCGTCTTCAGTACCGGCTTCACCTTCCACCTCAACTACCGCCTCATCGCCGAGGAAGGGGCCACCAGCGCAGCGACCGTCGGCTACCTGTTGCCGGTGGTCTCCGTGGCACTGGGTGCGCTCGTGCTTGACGAGACGATCGGATGGCGCGTCATCGCCGGCATGGCGATCGTCCTCGCCGGGGTCGGCATGACCCGGCACCGCGGGCCGATCGCCACCGGAGTCCGGGCAGGGACGGACCGCGGTCCTTCCGGTCACGCCCGCGTCACCGGTGTCATGCCCCGACGGTAGCGGACCCCCCGCCGACCGAGCAGCTGCAGCAGCTCCGCGATTCAGGCCGTCACCGAGACGCGGCACCTGTCCCGGGCGCCGTCCGCGGACTCCAGCGCAACCTCGCCGAACACGTCGCCCGGCCCGGCCGGGCTCACACCGGCTCACCGTCCGGCAGGCACACCAGCACGCCCGCCAGGTCCTCCGGCGTGCGGAAACGCACGCCGGCCATGCCGAGGGCCGTCGCCGCCTCGACGTTCTCCGGCCGGTCGTCGACGAACAGGCAGCGGTCCGCCCGGACACCTGCCATGTCGGCGGCCAGCGCGTAGATCCGACGGTCCGGCTTGACCATGCCTACCCGTGCGCTGTTGACGATGCGGTCGCCGAAGTACGTGAGCAGGCCCAGCCGGTCCAGCTCCTCGTCCAGTTCGTTGGTCGCGTTGGTGACCAGCACCACCGGCACGTGCCGCTGTGCCCGCCGCAGCAGGTCGACGACCGCCTCGTCCGCCCGCGTCGGTGAATTCGCGAACGCCCGCGCCAGACCGTCCGCGACCTCTCCGGGTACCTCCCCCGCGAGACCGCGGGCGATCTGCGCCGTCCATTCCCGCTTGGTGATCTCACCGCGCAGCAGTGGACCGTCCACGCCGTCGGCGAACGCGACCGCCGCCGTCGCGCCCGGCGCGAGCCCGGCGGCCCGCTCCAGCCGCACGAGCTCCGTGTGGTCGTAGAAGCGGATCACGTTGTCGATGTCGCACAACACCGCGTCGAACTTGCGGTTGCGGGCGTGGGACAGGCCAGGCGTCGTCACCGGCCCAGCCTTGCACGGAGGGCCCCGTCAGACCAGGTCCGGACACCGTTGACTGCCCCGCGCCCGACGGCGGTGCCCGGAGCGGGCGAGCGACGCGCACTTGACTTCAACGTTTGTTCACGTTCTAGGTTCCGAGGCGCCCGCGCCACACAACCGAAGGAGAGACCCGCCCATGCAGTACTCCCACGTCGACAGCGAACTCCCGCGGCAGCCCGTCGGCTACTGGGCCTGGGCCGCGCAGGACGCCGTCGTGACCTACATCCGCGCCAACCTGGCGGAGTACGACGTCACCCAGCCGCAGTGGTGGGTGCTCTCGCAGTGTGCCGCGGACGAGTACGGTCGTACCCGCGACGAACTGCACTCCGTCCTCAAGGGGTACCTCGCCATCGGCGCCACCCTGCAACGCGAGATCGACGCGCTCATGGACCGCGGGCTTCTGGCCGTCGGCTACGGTGGCCGGCTCCGCCTCACCTCCGAGGGCGAATCCGTTCGCCGCCGGTGCGCCGAACGCCAGACCGACATGCGCGCCCGCATCCACGACGGCATTCCGGAGGCGGACTACGTCATCACGCTGAAGGTGCTCCAGCGCATGATCCATAACGTCGGCGGGGAGGCCTGGCACCACTGAGGCCCGACGCGGGCCCGGACGGGCCGGACACGTGTAGCGTGACGCCGTGACGTCACCCGAGGCATCGCCCCCGTCCCTCTCGCCCGTCACTGCGGACGACGTCGATCAGGCCGTTCTGCTCGCTCTCGACGTCCTGCGGGAAGCGCCCCCGGCCGGGTGGGACGCCTCGGCGGGGACGCTGGAGTGGACCTGCTGGGAGACCGTCGAGCACCTCAGCGACGACCTCTTCGCCTACGCGGTGCAACTCGGCCCCCGCACACCGCCGTTGGACGGCGAGGTGCCCTTCCTGTGGCAGAGCCGCCGACCCGGGGGCCCCGAGAACGCCGTGCACGCGGACCGCGAGGCGGGACCGGCCGGCCTCCTGCAGGTGCTGGAGGCGAGTGGTGCGCTGCTCGCGGCCATGGTCCGCACCACGCCCTCGCGGGTCCGCGCCCACCACGCCTTCGGCGCGTCCGACCCGGAGGGCTTCGCCGCCATGGGCGTCGTGGAGACGCTGGCGCACACCCACGACCTGGCGGAGGGGCTCGGACTCTCCTGGGCACCGCCCGCCGGACTGTGCGTCCGCGTACTCGGCCGGCTGTTCCCTGACGCACCGACCGGCACGGACCCCTGGCAGACGCTCCTGTGGGCCACCGGCCGCACGGCGCTCCCGGGCCGGCCCCGCCGAACGGCCTGGCGCTGGTACGGGGAGCCCCGGGGCGAGGGCGGCTGAGGGCCGTACCTCCAGGAGCCACCCGGCCGGGATCAGCGGCGGCCGTCGAGGATCTCGTACGCCGTGCCTGCGGCGGCCGCGTAGACCAGGTGGTGCCAGGCGTCGAGGGCGACCTCCTGTACGCCCCACCTGGTGGCCGGTGGCGCGACGCCGAGGGTGGGAAGCATCACCTGCTCGGTCCCCCACACCGTCGCGAAGTGGGCACCGGCCGCTGCCGCGCCCCGCAGACCGAGGAATCCCAGCAGCCCACGGGCGGCTCCCCAGCCCGTGCCGTAGCCCCAGTGCATCAGCGTGGAGAACCGGGTCCTCGCGCCCTCGTCCCGGGGCTCCACGCCCAGCACCTTGACCGCCGCCTGCGCGGGAGCGTCGCTGGCGGAGCGTCCGCGCAGCTTCATCTCGACCGTGCTGCTCACCGTCATCGCCACCGTGCCCGCGAGTCCCGCCGCGAGCCCCACACCCACATCCGCCGGGAGCCTGCCGAGCCGTCCGAGCCGTCCGAGCTCGCCGATTCGCATGCGTCGTCCCCATTCATCCGGCGCGTGCAGTGCGGGGCGCCGGGTTCCCCGCTTCCGGCAGGACTAACGGCCGAGGGTGGGAGGGCCGAGAGGCGTCACCGTGTCGTCCGGGGCCGGGTCACTCGACCACGAGGGTGAAGCGTGTCCGCGTCCGGCCCCGCGGTGATGCCGTGCGGCCCGCCTGTGACGGCAGGGTGGTCGAAAGTGCGGCCGTCGACGCCACCGGGAGGACGCCGTGTCCGTGGCCTTCAACCTGCTGATGCAGATCCTCATGGAGACCTTCGGCCTCCCCAAGCGGAATCTCCACCCTGATGCGACGTTCGCCGAGCTGGAGATGGACTCGTTGTCGCTGACCGAGCTCAGCGTGCTCATCGAGGAGCACACCGGTCTGCAGATGTCGCCGTTCCGGGTGAAGATCACCCTCACAGAGGCCGCCGACCTGGTCGACGACGCGGCCGACGAATACCTGGACCGGATGGCCGCAGCCGAGCAGGAGCAGCAGAGGGTGGCGACCGCCCGGGCGCGCGCCTGAGCGCTGGCACCGGAATGGCTGGCCCAGGCCCACGCGTCCATGTCGGGGGGCGGCGATCTGCCTCGTCTCTGGGGGTGTACCTGTACCCATTGATGACAGCTACGGCCCACTCCTGCCGGGAACTTGACACCGCCCTGCTCTGCGAGAGGCCATTTGGGCGGGGAAAAGGCAACTTCGACAGGGACCGCAGCCGGGGCTATCTTCTCCTGACATTCGGCGCCGCCCGAAGTGGCACAGGGGTTCGATCAGCCTGAGTCACCCACAAGGGGGCGAGTCGATCACGCCCTCAGCTCCCCGCCCCCGTGTGCAGGCCAACACATCGAGTCCGCTCCCGGACAGCGAAAGCGTCAGGCAATTCCGCACCAGGCCCCTCGGCAAGGGAGAGACGTATGCCCCATCTTGCTCTGTACACGTTCGGCGTCCTGAAGTCCCCCCTCACCGACCCCGCACGTCTCACGAGGGAGTTCCACGAGAGCGGTGAGGCCGTCTACCGGGAGATCGGCCGTCATCCCGGATATGTCGCT
Source organism: Streptomycetaceae bacterium MP113-05 (assembly GCA_000497405.1). GTDB lineage: Bacteria > Actinomycetota > Actinomycetes > Streptomycetales > Streptomycetaceae > Streptomyces. Next base: position 246,860 of record KI547046.1, read on the forward strand.
CGTGCTGAAGCGGCAGATTGCAGCCTGGGCCCACGAACGGACTTCGACTCGGACTGGGGGGAATGGGGGCAGTTTGCTGTTCCGGCCTGGTACAGCAAGGGTCGCACTGCGGAAACCATCGCCCTGGCCGCGACCCTCTCACTCTGGACCGACCTGCGATCCGCCTTCGACTCCGTCTACTCCGGTCGGCACCGCGCGGCCCTCAACAGGCGGAACGACTGGTTCGAGAGGACGGGACGCCCGGGTTACGTGTTCTGGTGGGTCCCCGACGGCACGGCACCCACCTGGCAGGACGGGGTTGCCAGGCTGGAACACCTCCACGACCACGGCTCCGCGCCGTACGCCTTCACCTTCCACGATTCGTTCGGTCCGGGAGGAACCCCGACCGGGCCCAGAGGCATCGGAGCGCGGGGCGAATCGTCCATACCCGACTCGCCTACGTGGAACTGACGATGTTCGAGGTGGCGTCCGCACCCTGTGGGGCTCATGCCGGAGACCCTTGCCGGTCGGGCACGGAAAGGTCCCGTCAGAGTCATGCGAACGTGCAGCAGCGCCCACCTGTGCCTCCGTTGCTGCCGGCCCGTGGCGTACCTCCACGGCGATGTCGGCGGCGTCCTGGCGGCGGGTGTAGCCGGGCAGGCCCGCAAAGAGGCTCTCGGTCTGGGCGTGCAGCTCGTCGTGCCGGGGTAGGGGGCGGTGCTGCCGGTGGTGGCTGCGCTCTCTTGGCCGCCTCCCCTTCAGGTTGTCGGCCCGCGGTCAGCTCCTGGCCCCGGTCGCTGACCTGCTGGATGTGGCGGTGCGTTCGTCGGTGTGGTCGCTGAGGAGGCCGGGGTCGCGGTTGAGGCGGCCGCCCCTCAGCCGCCGACGAAGCCGTTCTCCCGCAGGAAGTGCAGCGCCGCCTCGTCGGGCGAGCGGCCGTCCAGGTCGACCATGCCGTTCAGCTCGATCATCGTCTCCTTCGTCAGCTTGTCGCCCAGGCGTTCGGCGAGCCCCTCGAGCTGCGGGTGCTTCTTCACGGTCTCCTTGCGGACCGTGAGGGCGGCGAGTTCCGTCGTGAAGTGGTACTCGTCGTCCTTGAGGACGTTCAGGTCCAGCGACTTGATCCGCGCGTCCGTGGTGAAGACCTCGGCGAAGGTGCAGGGGCTGCCCTTCGCGACATTCACGTAGTTCAGCGCCAGGGCGTTCTGGTAGACCTGCGGCGGCGGGAAGTCGATGTCGTACGTCTTCTGGATCGCCTGCAGTTCACGGTCCAGGAACTCCGCCGCACCGCACAGCGTCATCTCTTCCGGGTGGTCGGCACCGAGCTTCCGCAGGTCGCTCAGCTTGTCGACCTCTCCCACCGCACCCGGGGCGTCGCTCGCCCGCGCGATCGCGTACTGGTTGCCGAATCGGGCCGGGCCCAGCCAGGCGATGTCGTTCTTCGCCAGGTCCTGGGTGGACGTCCTGCGGAACTGTTCCTCAGCCCCCTCGACCGGCCGGTCGTGTCCCAGGTACTGCGTCCAGCCGGTCCCGGAGTACTCCCAGTACATGTCGATCTCGTCGGTCTTCAGCGCCTTGCGGACGATCGCCGATCCGCTGAGGCCCGTCTGGTCCTTGGTGCTCGCGCCCGCCGCGCGCAGTGCGTACAGCGTGATTCTGCCGAGGATCTTCTGTTCGGTGAACTCCTTCGACCCCACGGCGAACTGCTGACCGGACAGGTCGAACTCCTCGGCCAGCGAGCCGCCGCGCAGCTCCTTCGCGGAGACGTCCGCGCCCTGCGCCGACGAACTCGTGCAGCCGGTGACCGCGAGGGCGGTCAGGGCGAGCAAAGCGGCCAGGTACCGGGTGGTGGTGCGCGCAGGTCGCAGCACGCCTCTCACTTCCTCTCGAATCGCATCCGGAATGGCGTGGTCCCGTCACAGACCACGGGGGCGCAGCAAGTCCTCGGCGATGCCCGCCAGCCAGTCCACGGTCAGGGCCAGGACGGCGACCAGGACGCTGCCGGTGACCAGCACGAGGTTGCGGCTGGAGGCGATGCCGTTGGAGATGACGTCGCCCAGCCCGCCGGCGCCGATGAACGTCGCGAGCGCCACGGTGCCGACGGTGATCACCAGCGCCGTGCGGACGCCGGCGAGCATCACCGGTACGGCCAGGGGCAGTTCGATGCGCCACAGCACCCCTTGCCGTGTCATGCCCATACCCAGCGCTGACTCGATCACCGACCGGTCGACCTGCTGGAGACCGGCGATGGTGTTCCGCAGCACCGGCAGGATGCCGTAGGCGACGAAGGCGACGACCGCGATCTGGTAAACACCGAGGCTGACGAAGGCGACGGCCAGAAGCACGATGAGGCCCAGCGACGGCAGCGCCTGCCCGACGTTGGCCACTGCCAGCACCGGGCCGGAGAAGCGCCGCGCCCACCCGCGGGTCAGCAGCACCCCGGCCGGGATGGCGATGACCAGGATGAGCACCGTGACCACCGCGAGCAGCTGGAGGTGCGTCACCGTGCGGCTGAGCAGGTAGTCGGCGTTCAGGCTGCGCTGCTCGATCAGGTCGTGCGGCTGCGAGGAGACGTACAGCGCCAGCAGCAGCAGCACCAGGGCGAGCGCGACGGGTGTGGAGCCGTACCGGACGAGGGCACGCACCGGCTCACACCCCCTGCAGCGTGTCGGAGCCGCTCCGGTGGTGCGCGGCTGCGCTGTTGATCAGTTCGCGTACCGAGTCCATCTGCACCACGCCCCGGTAGCGGCCGTCCCCGTCGACGACGGCGAGCGCTGTGGAGTTGGCGGCGAGCATCCGGTCGAGGGCGTCGAAGAGAGTGGTGTCGGGGCCGAGCGGGGTGAGCAGCGGCAGCCGGTCGCCCGGCGCTCCGTCGTCGACCCTCACCCAGCCGGTGGGGCGGCGTTCCCCGTCGAGTACCAGCAGATGGTCCCGTCCGCCCCGTCGGGCCGCTGCGGTCAGTTCCTCCCCGTCGGCGGAGTCTGGCACGGTCGGCCATTCGGGCACCGGGAGCCCGCCCAGCCGGGTCAGGGAGAGCCGCCGCACCGAGGCGCCCGCGCCGATGAAGCCGGACACGAAGTCGTCCGCGGGGTCGGCCAGGATGCGTTCCGGGGTGTCGTACTGGTGCACCACCCCGCCGTCGCCGAAGATCGCGATGCGGTCGCCCATCTTCACCGCCTCGTCGATGTCATGGGTGACGAAGACGATGGTCTTGCGCACTTCCGCCTGGATGCGCAGGAACTCGTTCTGCAACGCGTCCCGGTTCAGCGGGTCGATCGCCCCGAACGGCTCGTCCATGAGCATCACCTGCGGGTCGCCGCCGAGCGCACGGGCGACCCCGACGCGCTGCTGTTGCCCGCCGGACAGTTGCTTGGGGTAGCGCCGGCGGTACGTCTCCGGCGCGAGGCCGACCAGTTCGAGCAGTTCGTCGACCCTGGCGGCGGTGCGCGCCCGGTCCCAGCCGAGCAGTCTGGGCACGGTGGCGATGTTGTCGGCGACGGTGCGGTGCGGGAAGAGGCCGCCCTGCTGGATGGTGTAGCCGATGTTGCGCCGCAGCACGTGCGCCGGGACCTCGGTGACGTCCCGGCCGTCCAGGTGAATGCGCCCGGAGGTGGGTTCGATGAGGCGGTTGATCAGTTTCATGGTGGTGGTCTTGCCGCACCCGGACGGCCCCACGAAGGTGACGATGCGCCCTTCGGGTACGTCGAGGTCCAGTCCCTCGACCGCTGCTTGCCGCTGGCCCGGGTAGCGCTTGGTCAGCGCCTCCAGGCGGATCATCGCCGGGGCGTCGTCACGCTGCTCCGGTGTCCTGCCGGTCTTTCCGTTCGTCATCGTCATCGTCTCAAGCACCGAGCCCTCTGGGAGTGGTCAGCCGGTTCACGGCGGCGTACGTCAGGTCGAAGAGGACGGCGAGCACCACGATGCCCAGCGCGCCCTCCAGCGTCAGGTAGACGGCGAACGGAGTGCCCGCCGTGGCCAGTCCGTCCAGGATCAGGTTTCCGAGTCCAGGTCCGTTGACGGCCGCGGCGATCGCGGCGATGCCCAGCAGCAGCTGGGTCGCCACCCGCAGGCCGGTGAGCAGTACCGGCCAGGCCAGTGGCAGTTCCACCGTGGCCAGTACCCGGATCCGGCCCATGCCCATGGCGCGGGCCGACTCCACCACGGCCGGGTCCAGCTCGCGCAGGCCCACCACGGTGTTGCGGATCACTGGCAGCAGTGCGTACAGCGTCAGCGCCACGACCGACGGGCCGTTGCCCAGACCGAGCGGGGTGATCAGCAGGCCGAAGAGGGCGTAGGAGGGAATGGTCAGCAGAATGCCGGCCGTGCCCAGGGCCACGGACCGCGGAGCGCCGGTGCGGTAGGTGAGGACCGCGACCGGTACGCCGATCAGCACGGCAAGCCCGAGCCCCTGGAGCACCAGCAGTGCGTGAGCCAGGGTGGCGTCCAGGACGGTGGGCCAGTTGTCGGCGAAGAACTGGGGGAAGGTCATCTCGCCCGCCCGCGCCTACGCGCCGGCCGGAGCGGTGGACACGCCGGGCACGGCGCCCGCGAAGGCGTCGGTGAAGAATCCGTCCAGCTCCTCCACCAGCTCCCGGAAGGTGGGATGTTCGTCGAACATCCACTCCGTGTGCCCGGCTCCCTCGATCAGCCGCAGTCGCTTCGGCTCCCGCGCGTGGTCGTACAGCGCCCGGGCCTCCTCGGGGCGGTGCAGCCCGTTCTCCGCGCCGTGCACCACGAGCAGCGGCCGGGGGGCGATGCGGTGCGCGACCGCCTGCGGGGAGAAGCGCAGCAGCATGTCCGCCGACTCCAGGCTGACCCCGGAGCCGAAGCCGGGGGCCCGGTAGAGCTCCTCGCCGACGTAGCCGTCGGTACGGTCGTCCAGGTCCAGCCGCACGATGTCCCACGGTGAGGTGATCTCGCTGCGGCCGCCGACCGCGCGATGGCCGCGGTCGCGGGCGACCCGGTGCAGCAGGCGCTCCCAGCTGGAGTCCTCGTGCATGTTGCGCGTCGAACGGGTGCCGTCGCTGATGCAGTTGACGGAGGCGACCGCCCGCACCCGGGGGTCCTCGGCGGCCTCCGCGACGACCACGCCGCCGCCCATGCCCCAGCCGAGCAGCGCGACCCGCCCGGCGTCCAGCAGGTCGTCGGCGCACGCCCGGTCCACCGCGGACCGCAGGTCCTCGGCCCACTCCTGCGGCACCAGGCGGCCCCGCTCGCCCTCGCTGGCGCCGAAGCCGCGGTAGTCGAAGGCGATCACGGCGTAGCCGCGTGCGGTCAGCGCCCGGGCGAACCGTTCGGGGTGGATGACCTTGAGCCCCTGGTATCCGGAGGCCGGCACCACCACCGGGTACGGTGCTCCGGCCCCGTCGTCGTCGGGCAGGTGCAGGTCGGCGTCCAGCCGCAGTCCGCTGCTGAAGAACGGGAGCGGGTGAGAGATCATCTGTCGGTCCTCCTGTCGTGGTTCACGTCCGGCGGGGCCGAGGCGGCCGGTGGCAGACCGGCCATCGTCCGCGAGATGCAGTGCGCGGCGGAGCAGGTGATCCGGGCCGCGCGGTCGAGGTCGTGGCTCATCCGCCACGCCGGTCCGGAGACGTTCACCGCGGCCGTCACCCGCCCGCGGAAGTCACGGACCGGCGCGGCGACCGCGACCAGTCCGGCCTCGAACTCCTCCTCCACCCGGGCGTGCCCGGCTTCACGGGCCCGGTCGAGCCGCCGCAGGAAGTCAGTCATGTCCTGCGCCCCGGCCGGCCCGGGAGCGGGGAAGGGCGCATCGGCCAGCAGCCGCCGTACCTCCTCCTCGGAGTGGTCGAAGAGCAGCGCCCGGCCGGAGGACGTGGTGTGCAGAGGGACGACCCGTCCCACCCAGCCGGTTGCCTGCACCGCCCGACTGGGGCGTTCGGAGAGCACCGTCAGCGCCCCGCCCTCGGTCAGTACCGTCAGGTGCACGCGCTCCTGGAGCAGGTTGACCACACTGCGCAGCACCGGCGGCGCTTTCGCCAGGAGTCGGGGCCTGCCCGCGTTCGAGGCGAGGGTGAAGACCTGCCAGCCGAGTCGGTAGCAGCGGGTTCCGGTGTCCCGCTCGACCAGGCCGACCCGGTCCAGTGCCTTCAGCGCCCGGGACACCTGCGTCTTCTCCCGCCCCACCCGCCGGGCGACCTCCACGACGCCCAGCCCGCCCTGCTCGGCCGCGTCGTCGGAACCGAGCGCCCGCAGAATGGCCAGCGTCCGGTGAAGGCTGGAGGACCCCTCGCTCGACATGGCGTCGAGGATGGGTGCCGCAGTGCGGTGCGGGCAACCGTCGTTGCACGCGCAGCAACTCATCCATGACGGACGTCACGCCCTCCGCGCTGCGCGGCCGGGCCGGTGGCCGGCACGGTCAGCGGGTGATGAGCGACTCCGGGCGGCCGGAGGCGCATTCGAGCAGCGCGCCCCGGTCGAGCCCTTCGCCGGCAAGCGTGTCCACCAGCAGGGCGAGTGCTTCCGGCGGGGCGGGCGAGTCCGGCTGGCCGGCGTCTGAGGAGAGCACCACCTGCTCCAGGCCCACCCGGGTCGCGTACGCGGCCAGCCGGGTCGCCGTCATCCCCGGCTGGTGCAGCAGCTGGAAGGTGGTGATCTCGGCGAGCGCACCGTATCGCGAGGCCAGTTCCCCTGCCTCCCCGGCCGTCATACCGGGCACCGTGTAGCCGGGGTGGGTGAGCAGCAGTCGCCGTACGCCCGCCTTCCGTGCGACGGGAAGCAGCCACCGCACCTCGGCAGCGCCGAGGTGACCGGTCGCCAGCACCGCGTCCGCCTCGGCAACCAGCCGGCAGACCTGCCTCGCTGCGTCCGCCGCGCGCGGGTCGTACGGGGGGACGCCGTACGCGTGCGAGGACAACTCCGGGCGCGTGCCGCAGAGGCTCGGCAGTCCCGCAGCGCGCTGAGTGCCGGCATCGGCGGTGGGCATCCACACGATCCGCCCCCCGGCGTCCAGACAGGCCGCCGCGGCCGCCGGGTTGACACCGCCGGCGTGCTGGTTGAGCGCGACCCCGCCGTACACCGCCAGCCCGTGCAGGCGGGACGCGGCAGCCGCCCGGCCGACCGTCGACTCGTAGTGCGCCTTCAGTACACAGCCGGAGAAGCCGGCCGTGGCGTAGGCGGCGACGGTGTCGTGGTCGTCGGCGCGGCGCGGGGTGACGTCGGGGGCGGCGTGCACATGCAGGTCGAACACCGCACCAGGCTGCGCCCCGCGCGTCCGGGACGCAATGGGTGTCGTCCTCCCGGCAACCACGACGGCCGTAGCGTGGATCAGTCGACGCCCTCCTGCATCAGCCGGTGCACCTCGCGCTGCACCAGCCCGAAGCGGGCCTCCTCCAGCAGTGGCATCTCCCGGCGCCGGCGCCGCACCGCGCGCACGTCGAGGTCCACCAGCGTCAGTGACTCCTCCCGGCCCGGCGCCTCGGCCGCCACCTGCCCCCACGGGTCCAGTACGCGCGAGCCGCCCCAGAACGACGCCTTGCCCTCCGCCCCGACCCGGTTGACGAACACCACCCAGCACTGCTGCAGCCGGGCGATGTTGAGCAGCAGGTCCTGCCAGTACACGACGGTGTCGACCGCTCCCGGGGCCAGCCCGGCGGCGCTGTTGGTCGGGACCAGGAGCACCTCGGCGCCGTCCTGGGCAGCGAGCCACGGAAGCATCGGCTGCCAGGCGTCGTTGCAGATCAGCGTCGCGACCCGGGCGTGCGCGGTCTCGAAGGCGCGCAGCGTGTGACCCGGGCTGAAATGCTTGCGTTCCTCCCACTCCAGGTAGTTCGGCAGGTAGAGCTTGCGGTGGGTGTGCAGCACGGCCCCGTCGGCTACGTAGCTCGCCGAGTTGTAGCGGCGCAGCCGGCCGTCCTCGTGCAGCCCCACCAGCACGTCGGGGCCGTGGTGGCTCAGGGCGTTCAGCCGTTCGTCCTCCGCCGCGAGTGAGGTGTCACCAGGCAGCCTGCCCAACGCATAGCCGTGCAGGCTCAGTTCGGGGAACACCACCAAGTCCGCGCCGCGCGCCGCCGCCTCCCGGACCGTGTCGTGAGCCCGGTCCAGATTCCCCGTCACGTCCCCGAGCACGCAGTCCACCTGTGCCAGTGCGATCCGCACCGCGGCCACCCCTCTTCGCTGCTGAACTCCCTGCCGGGCTCCGGGTCTTCTCCCCGGCCCGGGGCGCGTTCTACCGGCCTGTCCCGGCGGGTCGCAAGTGTGGTTGCGGTGCGGACAACACGCCCCGCAAGTGATGCAGTACGCTGCACCGTGAAGTGCATCGAAGTGATCTGGGAGTACGTCGCTCAGTAAGGAGAAGCGTGACCGCCGACGCCGGACAATGGCTCGACGCCGTCCACATCGACGCGGCTGTCGCCCGGCTGCGTCCCGACTACCGTGCGCTCGTCCTCACCGCCGAGGGCTTGCGGCCGGGCCCCAGCGACGAGACCGGCGACAAGCACCTGGCGGCGGCCGAACAGCGGGCGCGGGTCCTCCTCGACGACCGGGCCGCCGAGGAACACCCCCACCTGGCGGCCTGGCGGGACGCGTTCCGGTCCTTCGGGGCCAAGCCGCAGCGGACCCGTCCCAGCGCGGAGGCCCTGCTGCGCCGGCTGGACGACGGCATCCCACGCATCGACCGGCTCACCGACCTCTACAACGCGGTCTCCGTCGCGCACCTGGTACCGCTCGGCGGCGAGGACCTCGACCATTACCGCGGCCCGGCACGGCTGGTGCGCGCCGACGGCACCGAGCCGTTCGAGATCGTCACCGGCGGCGAGCCGGCGGTCGAACACCCCCGATCGGGTGAGGTGGTGTGGCGCGACGACACCGGGGTCACCTGCCGCCGCTGGAACTGGCGCCAGTGCGCCCGGACCCGCCTCACCCACCACACCACGCGCGCCGTCTTCGTTCTCGACGCGCTCGGCCCCATGACGGACGACGCACTGCACACCGCCGGACGTGAACTGGCCGACGCCCTCGTCGAGAGCAGCCCCGGCGCCACGGTCGCCTCCCGGCTCGTCACCGGCTGAGGCCCCGGGCCGGGGCAGCGGCACCGGGCTACGCCGCCCGCACCACTCGGGCGAAACGCCGGGCGACCTCCCGCCACACC
>KI547046.1:255954-262922 GCA_000497405.1 Streptomycetaceae bacterium MP113-05
CGTCGCGGTCCGCACGTTCGGCGACCTCGGCCGCGTCGAAACCCAGCCGGCGCAGCCGCTCCGGCTCCCAGCGGCGAGTCTGCGCGGCCGTCGCCTCGGGGTGGAACTGCACGCCCCAGGCCCGCGAACCGACCCGGAAGGCCTGGTAGGGGCACTGTTCGCTGCGTGCCAGCCACCGTGCACCCGGCGGGAGCACGGTGATCGCGTCCACGTGGTTCTCGATCGCCGTGACCCGAGCGGGCAGCCCCCGGAACAGCACGTCCTGCTCGGCCTCGGCACGCAGCGTCAACTCCGTGCTGCCCACTTCCGGGTCACCGTGCTCGCCGCGCACCGTGCCGCCGGCGACTCGCGCCAGCAGTTGCCCTCCCAGGCAGATACCGAACACCGGCACGTCCCGTTCCAGCGCCTGCGCGACCAGCGCGCGCGTCGGCGCCAGCCACGGAGCACGGTCGTCGGCGTCCGGCAGGTAGCCGCCGCCGAGCACCACCACGCCCTGGTGGCGGAGCGCGGCCGGCACCGGCGGCCCGTCCGGCCGGTAGCCGTGCACCACGTCGAGCGCCAGCCCCGCCCCGGTCAGCCACGCACCGAAACGGCCCGGGCCTCCGTCCGGGCCGTTCTGCACCACCAGCACGCGGGGTATCGCCGCCGCGTCGTTCATGCCTGCGAGTCCCCCAGGCCCAGGTCGGCCTCCAGCACCCGGGCCACGGCGTCCTTGTCGCCGTCCAGCTCCACGCGCGCCACCCGCTGCCGTCCGTAGACGAACAGCAGCACCTCCGACGGCTCGCCGGTCACCGTGACCACCGGTGTGCCCTTGTGCGACACCACCGTCTGCCCGTTCGGACGACGCAGCACCAGGCCCACCGGCGAGCGGCGGCCCGACAGCCGTGCGATGCTCTCCAGCCGACGCCACAGTGCATCGGCGAACACCGGGTCGATCTCCCGCGGCGCCCAGTCCGCCTGTGCCCGCCGCACGTCCTCGGCGTGAACGTAGAACTCGACGGTGTTCGCCGCCTCGTCCACCTGTTTCAGGGAGAACGGGGAGAACTTCGGCGGGCCGGAGCGGATGAGCTGGATCAGCTCCTCGTACGGCTTCTCCCGGAACTCGGCCTGCACCCGCTCCAGCCGCGCTGCCAGCGGCTTGATGACGATGCCGCCCGCGGCGTCGGCGCGACGCTCGCGCACCACCAGATGCGCGGCGAGGTCCCGGGTCCGCCAGTCACCGCACAGTGTTCCGGCATCCGGCCCGGCGTTCTCCAGCAGGTCGGCGAGGAGCAGACGTTCACGCCTGGCATGAGTCGACATGCTGTCAGCGTACGCCCGGGACGCGGCTCACTCCGGGAGCGGAGCAGTGAGTTTCGGGCCGTCCCGCTTGTCGCTCAGCGTCATCGAGCAGGAGATCGTGTCGTCGTCGCCCAGGTTGTACGTCGGCAGCGACGGGTAGATCGCGTAGAAGTAGTACATCGTCCCGTCCTTCGGCATGGACTGCAGGCGTTCGTTGACGTCTGCCTTGCACAGCTCCATCACCTTCGCCCGCAGCGCCTGCTCGTCCGCGAACGCACCGGTGAGCTCGTCGTTGGTGATGACCTCGCCGTTGTGCGGCTCCTCGCAGGGCCGGGTCTCCACCACGCTCACGGCGCTGCTCAGCGCCGGATGGTCGAAGCACTGGCCGGGCTCCAGCACCACGAACGGCACCAGGCCTCCGGACGGCGAACTCGGCAGGCCCGGCTCCCGGTCCTCCGCCGGTCCCGGCGCCGATTCCTCAGCACCCGGCGACGGCTCGCCACTGCCCCCGGGATCGGCGGCCTCCGCCGAAGCTCCCGGACCTGCCTCCGCGTCACTCCGGCCGTCGTCACCGCCGACCAGCAGCACCACACCGCCGACCGCGACGGCTGCCGCGAGCACGGCGCCCACCACGATCGCCGCCACCTTGGCGCCGCGGTTACCGCCACCAGGCGGCTGCGGAGGTATGCCGTACGGCTCCGGGAAGCCCGGCCGGCCGTAGACCGCCGCCGGGGCGAACCCGCCGGGGCCGCCGCTCCCCGAACCGCTGCCGGGAGGGCCGAACCCCCCGCCCACCGGGGGTGAACCGGGCGGCGGTGATCCGGGCGGCGGTGATCCGGGGAGTGGCCCGAACCCCTGAGGCGGACCGAAACCCGGCTGTCCGGAGGCACCGTGCCCCTGCGGATCCTGCGGCGGCGGAGGAAAACTCATGGCGCACAGGATGCCGTATCGCACGGACATCCGAACCTGCGGGGCGGAATGTCCGCCATCCGCCGACAGGCCCGTCACACGGGCCTCCGATGTGACCGACGCGGCCCGCCCGCAAGCCGTTTCGTGACGCGCCGTGGCGGCGGCAGAATGGCGGTATGACCCGCGTTCCCGCCGACTCCTCCGCCCTCGACCCCGCCGTCGCCGCCCGACTGAGCCGCAACCGCGACGGACTGGTGCCGGCCGTCGCCCAGCAGTACGACACCGGCGAGGTGCTGATGCTCGGCTGGATGGACGACGAGGCGTTGCACCGCACCCTCACCACCGGCCGCTGCACCTACTGGTCGCGCAGCCGCGGCGCGTACTGGGTCAAGGGCGACACCTCCGGCCACGTCCAGCACGTCAAGTCCGTCGCCCTGGACTGCGACGGCGATACCGTCCTGGTCAGGGTCGACCAGACCGGCGCCGCCTGCCACACCGGCGACCGCACCTGCTTCGACGCCGCACAGCTTCCCGTCACCGGCGAGAAGTGACCGGCCCCACCCCCTCACCGGCGGAAGCCCGCCGCCGGACGCCGAGCACCACGCGCACCACCCCTCGGGCCGCACCCACCGGACTCAGGAACAGGACGTAAGGCCACTCCCCATGACCACTCCGGACCTCGACACCTTCCGCCGACTGGCCAAGGACCGCCGCGTCATTCCGGTCACCCGCCGCCTCCTCGCCGACGGCGACACACCCATCGCGCTGTACCGCAAGCTCGCCGGCGAACGGCCCGGCACCTTCCTCCTGGAGTCCGCCGCCGGGGGCACCTCCCACGCCGGAGGCTCCGGGGGAGTCCAGACATGGTCCCGCTACTCCTTCGTCGGCGTCCGCAGCGCCGCCACCCTCACCGTCCGTGACGGGCGGGCCCACTGGCTCGGCGACCCGCCGGCCGGCGTCCCCACCGACGGCGACCCGCTGCACGCCCTCCGCGCCACCATCGAAGCCCTGCACACTCCCCGCGACCTGCACGCGGGCGGCGAACTCCCACCGTTCACCGGCGGCATGGTCGGCTACCTCGGCTACGACATCGTGCGCCGCCTGGAGAAGGTCGGCGACACCGCGCACGACGACCTGCAGCTGCCCGAACTCACCATGCAGCTCGCCACCGACCTTGCCGTGCTCGACCACCGCGACGGCACCGTGCTGCTCATCGCCAACGCCATCAACCACAACGACCTCGAAACCGGCGTCGACGAGGCCTACCATGACGCGGTCGACCGCCTCGACGCGATGGCCGCCGACCTGACCCGCGCCGTCCCGGCCGCCCCGGCCGCTCTGCCGCCCTCCGCACTCCCCGACTTCGTCGCGCGCTCCGGCGGCGCCGCCTACCGGGCCACGGTGGAAGACGTGAAGGAACGCATCCGGGCCGGTGAGGCATTCCAGGTCGTCCCCTCCCAGCGCTTCGAGGCCCCTTGCAGGGCCACCGGCCTCGACGTCTACCGGGCGCTGCGCGCCACCAATCCCAGCCCGTACATGTACCTGTTCCGCTTCGCCGACCAGACCGGCGGCCCGGAGACCACGGGCGGCGCGGGCGGCTTCGACGTCGTCGGGTCCAGCCCCGAGGCCCTCGTCAAGGTCGAGGACGGGCAGGCCATGCTGCACCCCATCGCCGGCACCCGCCCCCGCGGCGCCACCCCGCAGCGCGACGCCGCGCTCGCCGAGGAGCTCCTCGCCGACCCCAAGGAACGCGCCGAGCACCTGATGCTCGTCGACCTAGGCCGCAACGACCTGGGCCGCGTCTGCGAACCCGGCAGCGTCGAGGTCGTCGACTTCATGTCCGTCGAGCGGTACAGCCACGTGATGCACATCGTCTCCACGGTCACCGGCCGGCTCGGGGAGGGACGCACCGCCTTCGACGCACTCACCGCATGCTTCCCCGCAGGCACCCTCTCCGGCGCTCCGAAGCCCCGCGCCCTCCAGATCATCGAGGAGCTGGAACCCACCCGCCGCGGCGTCTACGGCGGGTGCGTCGGCTACCTCGACTTCGCCGGCGACGCCGACACCGCCATCGCCATCCGCACCGCCGTCCTCCGCGACGGCACCGCCTACATCCAGGCAGGCGCCGGTGTCGTCGCCGACTCCGATCCCGCGGCCGAGGACGCCGAGTGCCACACCAAGGCCGCCGCTGTTCTGCGAGCGGTTCGCACCGCCGAACACCTCGGCGACACCGCCACCGGGGCCGCCGGCACCGGGGCGGGTAGCGTGGGCACGTGACTGCCACGCCGCCTTCCCGCACCTCCCGCGCGCCCCGGCGTGCCCTCACGGCTGCGCTGCTGGTCGGCCCGCTGGGCGCGACACTGGTACTGGTCGCCGCCGGCCAGGTGTGGAGCGAGACCACCACCTCCTTCGCCCAGGGCACCGTGCCCGTGTCCGCCACCGGTGGCGACGTCAGCGGCCTCCCCAGCGCCTTCGCGCTGGCCGGCCTCGCCGCTCTGGTCGCCGTGTTCGCCGTCCGCCGCGCCGTACGCGTCGCCGTCGCCGGTCTCCTCGCCCTCAGCGGTGCCGGCACCGTCGTCACCGCGGCGACGGGCGCTGGCGACCATGACGCGCTCGTCGAGCAGGCCGCCCGCACCAGCGGTCTCACCCAAGGAGCCATCGACGCCGTGCACGTCACCGCCTGGCCGTGGATCTCCACGGTCGGCGGTGCAATGCTGCTGCTCGCCGGACTCCTCGCTGTCATCCACGGTCGCCGCTGGCCCTCCATGGCCGGTACCGGAAGGTACGAACGCGGCACCCGCCCCGCCCGTCGCGACAGCGCTCCGCCGCCCGTCGAACCCGACCGGCCGGAAGACCTGTGGAAGGCACTCGACCGTGGCGAGGACCCGACCCGCGGCACCTCCTGAGGGGGCACCCCCCCTCAGCGGCCGCCGACGGCCTACGGACACAATGGTGCGGGCGGCGCCCGCCCACCGAGGGAAACGACGAGGAGCAGCATCCAATGGCGAAGCACTACCACCACGGCAACAGTCCGGCGGCCTGGACCGGCGTCATCATCGCGTTCATCGGCTTCTGCATCGGCGGAGCGTTCACTGTGACGGCGCAGCCGATCGGCGTCGTGGCCGGTCTGGTCGTGGTGTGCCTCGGTGGGGTGGCGGGAATGGTGCTGCGCTCCATGGGCCTGGGCCACGACCCGGAGGGCTCCCACTGACCCCCGGGCGGCCCCCGCGCCGCCCGGACCTTCCGCCCCCTCGCGCGGCGCATGCTGCACCGCGCGAGGACGCGGCCCCCTGGCGCCGTCCGCCGAGGGCAGAGAGGCTGGGACGGTGACCGACACCCGTACACCACCCGGCCCCGCCGTCCTGCCCGCCGGAACACGCACCCGCCTGGCCGCGCCGCTGGCCGCTCTGGCCGCAGTCACCGGCGCCTTCGCGTACGTCGCCGCGCACGACCCCCATGAGCCCGGCCACTACCCGGCCTGTCCGCTGCTCCAGTTCACGGGCGTCTTCTGCCCCGGCTGCGGAGGCCTCCGCGCCGCCCACGCCCTCGCCCACGGCGACGTGACGGCCGCCCTCGGAGCCAACGCCCTCGCCGTGGCCGGGATCGCCGCCTGCGCCGTGCTCTGGCTCCACTGGTGCGTCAGAGTGATCCGTGCACGCCCCGTCGATCTCCCCGTACGTCCCGCGTACCTGTGGTTCCTCGCCGGGCTGGGACTGGCTTTCACCGTTGTCCGGAACCTGCCGTTCGGTGGGGCACTCACGCCCTGAATTTCGTGGCGCTCTGTCCGGTATGTGGGATTCGGCGCCTCCTGATGCGGGCGCTCCGTGCCTGGCCGGATACCATCGCAGTGCCCGACCAACGAGTCCTCAGCCACGAACCTCAGCCAGAAGGGGGCCGCTCGCGTGAGTGTGCTTGACGAGATCATCGAAGGCGTCCGCGAAGACCTCGCCGAACGGCAGGCTCGGGTCAGCCTCGACGACCTCAAGCAGCGCGCTGCGACCGCCCCGCAGGCCAAGGACGGTGTCGCGGCCCTCAAGGGCGACAGCGTCAAGGTCGTCTGCGAGGTCAAACGCTCCAGCCCGTCGAAGGGCGCCCTCGCCGCCATCGCCGATCCGGCCGGCCTCGCCGCCGACTACGAGGCGGGCGGGGCATCCGTCATCTCCGTCCTCACCGAGCGACGCCGCTTCGGCGGCTCCCTCGCCGACCTCGAGGCCGTGCGCGCCAAGGTCGACATCCCCGTCCTGCGGAAGGACTTCGTCGTCACCTCGTACCAGCTCTGGGAAGCCAGAGCGCACGGCGCCGACGTGGTCCTGCTGATCGTCGCAGCGCTGGGCCAGGAGGCCCTCGTCTCCCTCGTCGAGCGGGCCGAGTCCCTCGGCCTCACCCCGCTCGTAGAGGTCCACGACGAGGAGGAGGCGGCACGCGCCGTCGACGCCGGGGCCCGTGTCATCGGCGTCAACGCCCGGAACCTGAAGACCCTGGAGGTCGACCGGAACAGCTTCGAGCGCGTCGCGCCCGAGATCCCCGGCCACATCGTGAAGGTCGCCGAGTCCGGTGTACGCGGCCCGCACGACCTGATCGCCTACGCCAACGAGGGCGCGGACGCCGTCCTCGTCGGCGAGTCGCTGGTCACCGGCAAGAACCCCAGAAGCGCCGTCGCCGACCTCGTCGCCGCCGGGGCACACCCCGCGCTGCGCCACGGGAGGGGCTGAACACGGTGCACCGACGACCCCACGCCGGCGCCGCGCCGCGCGACCCGCACGCGCGCCTGCGCCGCG
>KI547046.1:262932-295445 GCA_000497405.1 Streptomycetaceae bacterium MP113-05
GGCAGTCCGCGTCCCGGCCGATCTCTGCCTGCCAGCGCGTCCTGCCACGGTTGTCCTGCCGCACTCGGGGGCCCGGGGACGTCGGAGCCGGCAGTCCTCGAGCCGGCGGCCGGGGGACACAGCGCCTGCCGTGCTCCGCGCCCCGTCGTGTCGGGACGCCGACGCGGCAGGCTCCGCAGCATCGTGGTGACCGGCGGCACCGGGCCGCGTCCGCACGCACCCCCACAGGTGGGCCCGCACGGCCGGGAGCGCAGGGAGCAGAGCCCAACCCACAGGGCCGGCGGCCCTGCGATGAGCCGCCGTCCCAGCAGTCCTCAGAGCGAACAGAGCGAACAGAGCGAACCGCGAGGAGCACCACGCACATGTCCCGCTTCTTCATCCCCGACCCGGAGAGCCGGGTCCCCACGCCGGAGGGCTACTTCGGTGCCTTCGGTGGCAAGTTCATCCCGGAGGCGCTCGTAGCCGCCGTCGACGAGGTCGCCGCGGAGTACGACAAGGCGAAGACCGACCCCGCCTTCATCGCCGAGCTCGAAGACCTCATGGCCCACTACACCGGCCGCCCCAGCGCCCTCACCGAGGTGCCGCGCTTCGCGGAGCACGCCGGCGGCGCCCGGGTCTTCCTCAAGCGGGAGGACCTCAACCACACCGGCTCCCACAAGATCAACAACGTGCTCGGTCAGGCGCTGCTCACCCGCCGCATGGGGAAGACCCGCGTCATCGCCGAGACCGGTGCCGGGCAGCACGGTGTCGCCACAGCGACCGCCTGTGCCCTGTTCGGCCTGGAGTGCACCGTCTACATGGGCGAGGTCGACACGCGGCGCCAGGCGCTGAACGTCGCCCGGATGCGCATGCTGGGAGCCGAGGTCGTGCCCGTCACCAGCGGCAGCCGAACGCTCAAGGACGCGATCAACGAGGCGTTCCGTGACTGGGTCGCCAACGTCGACCGCACGCACTACCTCTTCGGCACCGCTGCGGGCCCGCACCCGTTCCCCGCGCTGGTGCGGGACTTCCACCGGGTGATCGGCATCGAGGCGCGCCGCCAGCTCCTGGAGCGCACCGACCGGCTGCCGGACGCCGCCGTGGCCTGTGTGGGTGGCGGCTCCAACGCCATCGGCCTGTTCCACGCCTTCCTGGACGACGCGACGGTGCGCCTGGTCGGCTGTGAGGCCGCCGGGCACGGCGTCGAGTCCGGCGAACACGCCGCGACGCTCACCGCGGGTGAGCCCGGTGTTCTGCACGGTTCCCGCAGCTATCTGCTGCAGGACGACGAGGGCCAGATCACCGAGCCGTACTCGATCTCCGCCGGCCTGGACTACCCCGGCATCGGCCCGGAGCACGCCTACCTCAAGGACAGCGGCCGGGGTGAGTACCGTCCCGTCACCGACGACGAGGCGATGCGGGCGCTGCGACTGCTCTCCGAGACCGAAGGCATCATCCCGGCCATCGAGAGTGCCCACGCAATCGCCGGAGCCCTGGACCTCGGCCGTGAACTGGGGACGGACGGGCTGGTCCTGGTCAACCTCTCCGGGCGCGGTGACAAGGACATGGACA
This sequence comes from Streptomycetaceae bacterium MP113-05, assembly GCA_000497405.1. Classification (GTDB taxonomy): domain Bacteria; phylum Actinomycetota; class Actinomycetes; order Streptomycetales; family Streptomycetaceae; genus Streptomyces. Next base: position 264,484 of record KI547046.1, read on the forward strand.
CCGCCGCCCGCTACTTCGGGCTCTACGACGACCGGACCGACGACACCACCCCGGGGGCGGACCAGTGAGCGGGAACATCGAACTGCTGAACACCACGCTGGCCCGGATCCGCAGCGAGGACCGGGCCGCCCTGGTCGGGTATCTGCCGGCCGGCTTCCCCACGGTGGACGGCGGCATCCGCGCCTGCACCGCACTGCTGGAGAGCGGCTGCGACATCGTCGAGGTCGGGCTGCCGCACAGCGACCCGGTGCTGGACGGCCCGGTCATCCAGACCGCCGACGACATCGCGCTGCGCGGAGGCGTCCGCATCGCCGACGTGCTCCGCACGGTCCGGGAGACGCACGCCGCGACCGGTGCCCCGGTGCTCGTCATGACCTACTGGAATCCGGTCGACCGCTACGGCGTCGAACGGTTCGCCGCCGCACTCGCGGACGCGGGCGGCGCCGGCTGCATCCTGCCCGACCTCCCGGTGGAGGAGGCCGACGCCTGGACGAAGGCCGCCGAGCAGCACTCCCTGGCCACCGTCTTCGTCGTCGCGCCGTCCAGCAGGGACGAACGGCTGACAAGGATCACCGCGGCCGGCAGCGGTTTCGTCTACGCGGCGTCGCTGATGGGTGTCACCGGCACCCGCGAGTCCGTCGGGCGGGAGGCCGAGGACCTGGTCCGGCGCACCCGGGCCACCACCGATCTCCCGGTGTGTGTCGGCCTCGGCGTGTCCAGCGCCGCGCACGCCGCGCAGGTCGCCGACTTCGCGGACGGAGTGATCGTCGGCTCCGCGTTCGTCAAGCGGCTGCTCGCCGCCGGGGACGACCTGGAGGCGGGGCTCGCGGACGTGCGCACCCTGGCCGGCGAGTTCGCCTCCGGCGTGCGCCGCAGCGGAACCGGCTGACGACGGGGCCGCCAGCGCCGTGTTCCCCGGGGGTCTCCGCAGCGGCGTGCGGGGACCCCGTTCGGGGGAACTTCCTCCCGGCGGCGCATGCCGGAGCTCTCCCGGCTCGTTGGACCAGGGCGTGACGAGTCAGATGGATCGCGACAGTGTGATGACCGACGACAAGCGCCCTGGCGAGGGCGGCGCCCGAGAACGCCTGCGCGTGGAGCGCGAACGCGAACGCCGGTCCGCCAAGCGGCTGCGGACGCTGAAGATGGCCGGGCTGGTCGTCCTCGTGCTCGCCGTCGCCGCGTTGGTGGCCGTGGCAGTGTCGGTGACGGGGAAGGGCGGCAGCGAGTCCACGCAGGCACGTCCGGTCAGCACCGGCTCGTCCGGCGCCCCCGTCACGATGACCGTGTACGAGGACTTCCGCTGCCCCGGCTGCGAGGCGTTCGAGAGTCAGTACCGGAAGACGGTCAACGACCTGCGGGACGCGGGCAGCCTCCGTGTCGAGTACCACCTGGTGACCCTCATCGACGGCAATCTGAGGGGGCACGGCTCCCAGTACGCCGCCGAGGCCGCGATGTGTGCGGACGACGCCGGGAAGTTCGTGGAGTACCACGACGTCCTGTACCGGAACCAGCCGCCGGAGCAGAAGGACGCCTTCGGCGCCAAGGAGTACCTGCTCCGGCTGGCTCGCCGGGTCGAGGGCCTCTCGACCACCGCCTTCGAGCAGTGCGTGCAGGAGGGTCACAAGACCGGACGCGTGAAGCGCACCAACGACGCCTTCCTCGACGAGGGCTTCAACCAGACCCCGACCGTGCTCATCGACGGCGAGCCGGCCGGTGCCGACCCCTCGAACCCCATGACACCGCAGAAGCTGCGGAAGCTGGTCCGGGAGAAGGCCTGACGGCTCGAGACCCAGCGTTATGCAGCCGTTGTGCCGGGCGGAGACTTCACGCCGCCCGGCACGGTAGCGTCGGGGACGCCATGAACACCCTTGCCTTCATCCCCAGCCCCTCCGCCGGCGAGATCCATCTCGGCCCGGTCCCCCTGCGCGGCTATGCGTTCTGCATCATCATCGGCGTCTTCCTCGCCGTCTGGCTCGGCAACCGGCGGTGGGTCGCCCGCGGTGGCCGGGTCGGAACGATCGCCGACATCGCCGTATGGGCGGTGCCGTTCGGGCTTGTGGGCGGCCGGCTCTACCACGTGATCACCGACTACCAGCTCTACTTCGGTGAGGGCCGCAACTGGGTCGACGCCTTCCGCATCTGGGACGGAGGCCTCGGCATCTGGGGCGCCATCGCCCTGGGCGCCGTCGGCGCCTGGATCGGCTGCCGCCGCCGAGGCATCCCGCTGCCCGCCTACGCGGACGCCGTCGCGCCCGGCCTCGCCCTCGCCCAGGCCGTCGGCCGCTGGGGCAACTGGTTCAACCAGGAGCTCTTCGGTCGCCGTACCGACCTGCCGTGGGCCGTCGAGATCGACCGCGCGCACCGCCCCGTCGATTTCCTCGACGTGGGGACGTACCACCCGACGTTCCTCTACGAGTCGCTCTGGTGCATCGGTGTCGCCCTGCTGGTGATCTGGGCCGACCGCCGCTTCGCCATGGGTCACGGGCGGGCCTTCGCGCTGTACGTCGCCGCCTACACGGTGGGCCGCTTCTGGATCGAGTACCTGCGCATCGACGAGGCACACCACGTGCTGGGGCTGCGGTTGAACAACTGGACGGCTCTCGGGGTGTTCCTGCTGGCCGTGGCGTACATCGTGATCTCGCGCCGGGTCGCGCCGGGCCGCGAGGAGACCGTCGAACCGGGCGCGGACGAGGACGGGGGCCATCCGTCGGCAGAGGACGACTCCGCCGAGGGTGCCGACTCAGCCGAGGGCGCCGATGGGGCCGCTGGAGCCGAGGCCGACGAGCCGCACGGCCCGGCCCCCGCCGAGGAGCCGGGCCGCCGGCCCTGATGCTGTCCGCGATGTCCGGGCGGGCTCGACGAACCCGCCCGGACAGGTCCGCGCAGCGGCCCCCGTGCGACCGAAATGGCGGGCCAGACGGCCGTGGCCGTCACCTCGAACTCCGCATAAGCGCTGGTCAACAGGGTAAGTTCGGCCTTCCTTGCTGGCGCCGCGCAGCGTTCCGAGCCTACGGTCGGAGCATCATGACCGTCGCAACGGAAGGGCAGCGAGCGCCATGACCAGTGCCCCGCGCACCACCACCGCGGAGGGGACGCCGGACCCCGCCGCAGCCGTGGAGGCCCATCACGTCCACCGCGACGTCAACGGGGGCTGGCTGCGGCCGGCGGTCTTCGGCGCGATGGACGGCCTCGTCTCCAACCTCGGTCTGATGACCGGCGTAGCCGGGTCCTCCGCAGCCCCGCAGACCGTGGTCATCGCCGGCTTGGCCGGCCTCGCCGCCGGCGCCTTCTCGATGGCAGCGGGCGAGTACACCTCCGTCGCGTCGCAGCGCGAGCTGGTGCAGGCCGAGCTGGAGGTGGAACGGCGCGAACTGCGTCGCCACCCGGAGGACGAGAAGCGCGAGCTGGCCGCCGCCTACGAGGCACGCGGCGTGCAGCCGGAGCTGGCCGCCCAGGTCGCCGAGCAGATCTCCAGGGACCCTGAGCAGGCGCTGGAGGTCCACGCCCACGAGGAGCTGGGCGTGAACCCCGCCGACCTGCCCTCGCCCACGGTCGCCGCGGTGTCCTCCTTCGCCGCCTTCTCCGTCGGCGCGGCCGTACCGGTGCTGCCCTACCTGTCCGGGGCCGGCGTGCTGTGGCCGGCGGTGGTGGTGGCCCTGCTGGGGCTGTTCCTGTGCGGTGCGGTGGTGGCGAACGTGACAGCCCGGTCCTGGTGGTACAGCGGTCTGCGGCAGATGCTGCTGGGCGGCGCCGCAGCCGCCGTGACCTACGGACTGGGCACTCTCCTCGGCGTCGCTGTGGCCTGAGCCACAGCATGGAGTTGCTCCGCCCCGGGGATGATCCACGTGTTACCAAACGGTTTCAGTACGCGCCTTCCCGGGCACAAGCTGGAAAGCCCGCGAGCAAAGATGCCCGTGTCGGCCTGCATGTTCCTGGTCACAGGGGCCTTCCCCCGTATGACGGCCACCGAGCGAGCCGTCCATATCCCGGACCGAGACATCCATCTGCTGGGAAAATGCGCAATCCTGTAGCCTGCACGAAAATCTTTTCAGCCAGGGCCAACGTCGTCCCTCGGCACAAGCACATGCCATGACGACGGGAGAGCCGATGCGTGCGGCACCAGAGCCGGCCCACCCTGCCAAGCAGGGGATGTACGACCCCCGGTACGAGCACGACGCCTGCGGTGTCGGCTTCGTGGCCACACTCACCGGCGTTCCCAGCCACCAGCTGGTGCAGCAGGCGCTGACCGTCCTGCGCAACCTGGAGCACCGTGGAGCCACCGGTTCCGACCCGGACACCGGCGACGGTGCCGGCATCCTCCTGCAGGTCCCCGACGCGTTCCTCCGCGAAGAGGTCCCCTTCGACCTGCCCGCCGCCGGCCACTACGCAGTCGGCCTGGCCTTCCTGCCCGCCGAGCAGACAGGGGCGGACGAAGCCGTCGCGAAGATCACCGGGATCGCCGCCGAAGAGGGACTGAAGGTACTGGGCTGGCGCGACGTGCCGGTCGCACCGCAGCTTCTCGGCGAAGGCGCACGCCGGACCATGCCGACGTTGCGGCAACTGTTCCTCGCCGACGTGGCCGGTGAGCGCACCGGCGTCGCCCTGGACCGGCTCGCGTTCGCGGCCCGCAAGCGCGCCGAGCGAGAAGCCGGTACCTACTTCCCCTCACTCTCCGCGCGCACCCTGGTCTACAAGGGCATGCTGACCACCGGACAGCTCGAGCCGTTCTTCCCCGACCTGTCGGACCGGCGGCTCGCCAGTGCCGTCGCTCTGGTCCACTCCCGCTTCTCCACCAACACCTTTCCCTCCTGGCCGCTGGCGCACCCGTACCGGTTCGTCGCGCACAACGGCGAGATCAACACCGTGCAGGGCAACCGCAACTGGATGCGAGCCCGCGAATCGCAGCTGGTGTCCGGACTGTTCGGGGACGAAGGACGGTCCCTGGAGCGGACCTTCCCGGTCTGCACCCCCGGTGCGTCCGACTCCGCCACGTTCGACGAGGTACTCGAACTCCTCCATCTGAGCGGTCGTTCACTGCCGCACTCGGTGCTGATGATGGTCCCCGAGGCGTGGGAGAACCACGACTCCATGGACCCGGCCCGGCGCGCCTTCTACCAGTACCACTCGACGATGATCGAGCCCTGGGACGGACCTGCCTGCGTCACCTTCACGGACGGCACCCAGGTTGGCGCCGTACTCGACCGCAACGGCCTGCGCCCCGGCCGCTACTGGGTCACCGACGACGGCCTGGTCGTCCTCGGCTCCGAGGTCGGCGTCCTCGACATCGACCCGTCGAAGGTGGTCCGCAAGGGCAGGCTGCAGCCCGGCCGCATGTTCCTCGTGGACACCGCCGAGCAACGCATCATCGAGGACGACGAGGTCAAGGCCGCACTCGCCGCCGAACACCCGTACGAGGAGTGGCTGGACGCCGGTCTGATCAAGCTGGCCGACCTGCCCGAGCGCGAACACATCGTGCACACCCACCGCTCGGTGACACGCCGCCAGCAGACCTTCGGCTATACCGAGGAGGAGCTCCGCGTCCTCCTCGCCCCCATGGCCGAGTCCGGCGCCGAACCGATCGGCTCGATGGGCACCGACTCGCCGATCGCCGCCCTGTCCACCCGGCCACGGCTGATCTTCGACTACTTCACCCAGCTGTTCGCGCAGGTCACCAACCCGCCGCTGGACGCGATCCGCGAGGAACTCGTCACCTCGCTCCACTCCCCGCTGGGCCCGCAGGGCAACCTACTCGAACCCACCTCCGCGTCCTGCCGCAGCGTCACCCTGCCCTTCCCCGTCATCGACAACGACGAGCTCGCCAAGCTCATCCACATCAACGCAGACGGCGATCTTCCCGGCCTCAAGTCCACCACGCTCTCCGGCCTGTACCGCGTCCACGACGGGGGAGAGGGGCTGGCAGCCCGCATCAAGGAGATCTGCGAGGAGGCGGACGCCTCCATCGCAGCCGGGGCCCGCCTCGTCGTCCTCTCCGACCGGCACTCCGACGCCGAGCACGCCCCCATCCCGTCGCTGCTGCTGACCTCCGCGGTGCACCACCACCTGATCCGCACCAAGCAGCGCACCCAGGTGGGCCTGCTGATAGAGGCCGGCGACGTGCGCGAGGTGCACCACGTCGCGCTACTCATCGGCTACGGCGCCGCCGCCGTCAACCCGTATCTGGCGATGGAGTCCGTGGAGGACCTCGCGCGCGCCGGCACCTTCCTGCCCGGTACCGGTGAGATGGCGCCCGAGGACGCCATCCGCAACCTCATCAAGGCACTCGGCAAAGGCGTGCTCAAGGTGATGTCCAAGATGGGCATCTCCACCGTCGCCTCCTATCGCGGCGCGCAGGTCTTCGAAGCCGTCGGCCTCGACGAGTCGTTCGTCGACACCTACTTCCACGGCACCACCAGCAAGATCGGCGGGGTCGGCCTGGACGTCGTCGCCAAGGAGGTCGCCGCTCGGCACGCCAAGGCCTACCCGGCGACCGGCATCGCCCCGGCGCACCGTGCCCTGGAGATCGGCGGCGAGTACCAGTGGCGGCGCGAGGGCGAGCCGCACCTCTTCGACCCCGACACCGTCTTCCGGCTCCAGCACTCCACCCGCGAGCGCCGCTACGACATCTTCAAGCAGTACACCTCCCGCGTCGACGAGCAGTCCGAGCGCCTCATGACGCTGCGCGGCCTGTTCCGCATGAAAGACGGCGAGCGGCGCCCCGTCCCGATCGAGGAGGTCGAACCGGTCTCCGAGATCGTGAAACGGTTCTCCACCGGCGCCATGTCCTACGGCTCCATCTCGCAGGAGGCCCATGAGACTCTCGCCGTCGCCATGAACCGGCTGGGCGGAAAGTCCAACACGGGTGAGGGCGGGGAGGACGCCGAGCGGCTCCACGACCCGGAGCGTCGCTCCGCGATCAAACAGGTCGCCTCCGGCCGCTTCGGCGTGACCTCCGAGTACCTGGTCAACTCCGACGACATCCAGATCAAGATGGCGCAGGGCGCCAAACCCGGCGAAGGTGGCCAGCTGCCCGGCCACAAGGTCTACCCGTGGGTGGCGAAGACCCGGCACTCCACGCCGGGCGTCGGCCTCATCTCGCCGCCGCCCCACCACGACATCTACTCCATCGAGGACCTCGCCCAGCTCATCCACGACCTGAAGAACGCCAACCCCGCGGCGCGCATCCACGTCAAGCTGGTCTCCGAGGTCGGCGTCGGCACGGTCGCCGCCGGAGTGTCCAAGGCGCACGCCGACGTCGTGCTCATCTCCGGCCACGACGGCGGCACCGGAGCCTCACCGCTGACGTCCCTCAAGCACGCCGGCGGCCCCTGGGAGCTGGGCCTCGCCGAAACCCAGCAGACGCTGCTGCTCAACGGGCTGCGCGACCGCATCGTCGTCCAGACCGACGGCCAGCTCAAGACCGGCCGCGACGTCCTCGTCGCCGCGCTCCTCGGCGCCGAGGAGTACGGGTTCGCCACCGCACCGCTCGTCGTCTCCGGCTGCGTGATGATGCGCGTGTGCCACCTGGACACCTGCCCGGTCGGCATCGCCACCCAGAATCCGGTACTGCGCGAGCGCTACTCCGGCAAGGCGGAACACGTCGTCAACTTCTTCGAGTTCATCGCCGAGGAGGTGCGGGAACTCCTCGCCGAACTCGGGTTCCGCAGCATCGAGGAGGCCATCGGCCACGCCGAGCTTCTCGACGTCGGCCGTGCCGTCGACCACTGGAAGGCCGCCGGCCTGGACCTCGCTCCGCTGTTGCACGTGCCCGAACTGCCCGAGGGGGCCGCCCTGCACCAGGTGATCGAGCAGGACCACGGCCTGGCCAAGGCGCTGGACAACCAGCTGATCAAGCTGTCCGCCGACGCGCTGAACGCCGAGTCCGCCGAATCCGCGCAGCCCGTCCGCGGACAGCTCGACATCCGCAACATCAACCGCACCGTGGGCACCATGCTCGGCCACGAGGTCACCAAACGGTTCGGTGGCGCCGGCCTGCCCGACGACACCATCGACCTCACCTTCACCGGCTCCGCCGGCCAGTCCTTCGGAGCGTTCCTGCCCCACGGCGTCACCCTGCGGCTGGAGGGCGACGCCAACGACTACGTCGGGAAAGGCCTCTCCGGCGGTCGCATCGTCGTGCGCCCCGAACACGGAGCCGACCACCTGGCCGAGTACTCCACCATCGCCGGCAACACCCTCGCCTACGGCGCCACCGGCGGCGAGATGTACCTCCGGGGCCGCGTAGGGGAACGCTTCTGCGTCCGCAACTCCGGCGCCACCGTCGTCTCCGAGGGGGTCGGCGACCACGGTTGCGAATACATGACGGGCGGGTCGGCCGTCGTCATCGGTGAGACCGGACGGAACTTCGGCGCCGGCATGTCCGGCGGTTTCGCCTACGTCCTCGACCTGGACCCGGCGCACGTCAACGTCGGCCTGCGCCCCGCCCTGAACGCCCTGGACGACACCGACCGGCAGTGGCTGCACGACGTGGTGCGCCGCCACCGGGACGAGACCGGCTCCACCGTCGCCGAGAAGCTCCTCGCCGACTGGGACGCCGCCGCCGCCCGCTTCACCAAGATCGTCCCCCCGCAGTACCAGGCAGTGCTCGCCGCCAAGGAAGCCGCCGAGCGAGCCGGGCTTCCCGAGCCCGAGACCCACGAGAAGATGATGGAGGCGGCGCTCAATGGCTGACCCCAAGGGCTTCCTGAACACCGACCGCGAGGTCGCCGAGACCCGGCCGGTCCCCGAACGGGTACAGGACTGGAACGAGGTCTACGTCCCCGGCTCCCTGCTGCCCATCATCAGCGAGCAGGCAGGCCGGTGCATGGACTGCGGTATCCCGTTCTGTCACAGCGGCTGCCCCCTCGGGAACCTCATCCCGGAGTGGAACGACTACGCCTACCGTGAGGACTGGCAGGCAGCCAGCGAACGACTGCACGCCACCAACAACTTCCCCGAGTTCACCGGCCGGCTGTGCCCCGCACCCTGCGAGTCGGCCTGCGTGCTGGCCATCAACCAGCCCGCGGTGACCATCAAGAACGTCGAGGTCACCATCGTCGACAAGGCATGGGAGGCAGGCGACGTCACCCCGCAGCCCCCCGAGCGGCTGTCCGGCAAGACCGTCGCCGTCATCGGCTCCGGCCCCGCCGGCCTCGCCGCCGCCCAGCAGCTCACCCGCGCCGGGCACACTGTCGCGGTGTACGAACGGGCCGACCGCATCGGCGGCCTCCTGCGTTACGGCATCCCCGAGTTCAAAATGGAGAAGCGGCACATCAACCGCCGCATCGAGCAGATGCGCGCAGAGGGCACCAAGTTCCGCACCGAGACCGAGATCGGCGTCGACATCGACGCGAAGAAGCTGCGCAAGCGCTACGACGCGGTCGTCATCGCCGCCGGGGCCACCACCTCCCGCGACCTGCCGGTGCCCGGTCGCGAGCTGAACGGCATCCACCAGGCCATGGAATACCTGCCGCTCTCCAACAAGGTGCAGGAAGGCGACCTCACGGTCTCCCCGATCACAGCCGAGGGCAAGCACGTCGTCGTCATCGGCGGCGGCGACACCGGAGCCGACTGTGTCGGTACCGCCCACCGCCAGGGCGCCGCCTCCGTCACCCAGCTGGAGATCATGCCCAGGCCGGGTGACGAACGCGCCCCCCACCAGCCGTGGCCGACGTTTCCCATGCTCTACAAGGTCACCTCCGCGCACGAGGAGGGCGGCGAACGCGTCTACTCCGTCTCCACCACCCACTTCGAGGGTGACGAGGACGGCGACGTCCAGTGGCTGCACATGAGCGAAGTCGAGATGAACGACGGCAGGATCGAGCCCAAACCGGGCACCGAGAAGAAGATCCCCGCCCAGCTCGTCACCCTCGCCATGGGGTTCACCGGCATCGACCGCGAGAACGGCCTTGTCGAGCAGTTCGGCGTCGGACTGGACGAACGCGGCAACGTCCGCCGTGACGCCGACTACGCCACCGACGTCGACGGCGTCTTCGTCGCCGGCGACGCGGGCCGCGGCCAGTCCCTCATCGTGTGGGCCATCGCCGAGGGCCGCTCCGCCGCCCGCGGCGTCGACCGCTACCTCACCGGTGCGACCAGCACCCTGCACGCACCCGTGAAACCGACGGACCGCGCACTCACCGTGTGACGGCCCGTCCCCACCCGTCCCGCACAGCGTCGTGCGGACGCGGGACGAAACAGGTCCCGTGAACACGTCGGCGCCCGCCTCCCACCCCCGACCGGGAGGTGGGCGCCGACCTCTGTTCGCCCGCTTCACCGCACGAGCACCAGAGCCGCCGTCGCCGCCGCGGTGCCGGCCACCGACAGCACCAGCCCCGTGGCCACGAACCGGCCCGCCGCCACCCGGACACCCTGACGCCGGCACCGCTCCAAGCACAGCAACGTCGCCAGCGACGCCCACGGAACCGCCAGCGCCCCCGCGTTCGTGCCGATCAGCAGCGCCGCCAGCCGCTGCGGCTGCTCCACCGGCACCGCACCCTCCCCGGCCAGGTACACCGGCAGATTGTTCAGCACGTTCGACAGCCCCGCCCCCACGGCCGCGGAACGGAACATGCCCCCCACACCGTCGTCCACGCCCACCGCCGCCTCCAGCCACCCGTGCAGCCCGTGCACCGTGACCGTTTCCACCACCAGGAACAACCCCGGCACCAGCACCAGCAGCCGCCACGGCACCAGCGACGGCCGCAGCACCTCCCGCCGCCGTACGGCGAACGCCGCCACCACGACCAGCACCGCCGCACCCGACGCCGCCCACAAAGGCGCCTCCGCACCCAGGACGGCCGCCAGGAACCCCGCCGTGGCCATCGCGGACACGGTGAACAACACCCGGTCCGCGGCCCGGAACGGCTCCGGCGCGGCCAGCGCACCCCCCTCCGGACGCGCCGGGCGCCAGTAGAAGAACCACAGGCAGAGCATTGTCACCGCTACCGCTGCGAGCTGCGGCGCCCACATCAGCGCCGCCATGCCCTGCGGCGACAGCCCCAGCCGGTCGGCGGCGAGGAGGTTCGTCAGATTCGACACCGGCAGCAGCAGGCTCGCCGTGTTCGCCAGCCACATCGTCGTCATCGCCAACGGCAGCGCCGGCACCCCCACCCGGCCGGCCAGCGCCAGCATCACCGGCGTCAGCAGCACTGCCGTGGTGTCCAGGTTCAGCACGACCGTTGTCACCGACACGAACACCGCACACCACACGAACAGCGCCGCGTACCGGCCCCGCGCCGCCCGCGCCACCCGCACGGACACCGCATCGAACACCCCCGCCGCGCCCGTCAGCTCCGCCAGCACGATCACCGACGCCAGGAACGCCAGCAGCGGCGCCAGCCGCACCAGCGCCGTCTCCGCCTCATCCGCCCCCAGCAGGCCCGTGGCCACGCACAGCACACCGGCCGCCGCGAGGCCCACCGCCAGCCAGTCCTGGCCCTCCAGCCGCTTCACCCACACACGCGCCAGCGTACGCAGCCGCCCCCGGGGCCGCTCCGGGCCATACCAGAGCCCGGATCAGGCCGGCGCATCCGTCAGATGCGCCGGGAACCCGCCCGTAGCGACCGGCCCCCAGCGACGCGGCGTCACCCGGACGATCGACTTGCCCTGACGCAGCATCGCTGCCCGATACTCGTCCCAGTCCGGATGCTCGCCAGAAACACAGCGGAAGTACTCCACCAGCGGCTCCACCGAATCCGGCGCATCGACCACCTCGGCATCACCGTCCACCTGTACCCACGGCCCGGTCCAGTCGTCCGACAGAACCACCACACTCACCGCCGGCTCCCGGCGGGCGTTGCGCACCTTCGCCCGCTCCGGATACGTCGACACCACGATCCGCCCCGCCCCGTCGACGCCGCAGTTCACCGGAGACGCCTGCACCGCCCCGTCCACCCGCTGTGTGATCAACAATGCCCGGTGCCGCATCCGAAGGAAATCCAGCAGCTCCGCCCGGTCCACCATGGTGTTCGTCGCGATCGAAGGGCTCATGCCACGGAGCCTACGACCTTCGCCCGCCCCGTGCCCGCCGCCCGAGCCCTCAGCCCGCGCACCACACCGTCAGGTGTCGCAGTCCACCACCGCACGGCACAACCCGCACCGCACACGCACCGGCCCTTGCACCGGCACCCGGATCCGCTGAAAACACTCCGGGCACGCGAACGCCACCCGCAAGCCCCCGCCCCTCTCCACGCCGGGCTCGAACACCCACCCCTCACCATCGGCCACCGCACCCCGCCCGGCCCTCCCGCCCCAGCGCCCCGCCCACCGCCGGTCCCGCACATAAGCCCGCCGCGCCACCCACCCCGACCCCGTCAACGGCGGACGCATACCGTCCCGCCGCGCCCGCGCCCGCCCCACCACATACGCCTCATACGCCTCCGCACTGGTGAACCACGACGACGGATCCTCCCCGAACACCGCCGCCCGCTTCGCCAGCACGTAACCGAACTCCTCCGGCGTCAGATAACCCAGCTTCTGCGACGACACCCCGTCCTGCCGGAACGCATCCAGCAGCAACCACCCCGACCCCAGGTACGCCGCCGCCGTGTCCGTGAGAATCTCGTTCGCCCCCACACCGGGAAACGCCAGGTCCACACGATGCAGATACACATGCATCACCTCATGCGCCAGCGCCGCCCCCACATCCCGCCGATGCGAACGAAACCGCTCATTCAGCTCCACGAAGTACTCGGGCCCCGCCGCCAGCTCCACACTCGCCGCCTGCTCCATGGCCCGGAACGACACCACGATCCGCGCCCGGGGCAACCGAAGGTGCTGCACGAGCGCCCCCGCCACCCGCTGCGCCCCCAGATGCACGTCCTCCCCGTCACCGAGCGCCACCTCCGCCGGAACCACACTCGCTGCGAACTGACCCACCGTGTCCGCCGACAACCGCCGGTACAGCGCCGTCACGGCCGACCGCACCGTCACCAGATGCGGAAAGCCACGCTCCACCGGATCCGCCGCCCGTCCCGACACCGCTCCCATACGGCACCACCCCTCTCGCCCATGGTCCCACCACCCGCCCACGACGCCGGGGTGACCGGCATACGGTCACCCCCTGCACCACCACCCCGGCCCCCCTAGGCTGTACGGATCATGAACGACACCGACCGGATCGACGACTCCGCAGCCGATCAGCTGAACGAGCTGCGCGACAGCATCGACAACATCGACGCGGCCGTGGTGCACATGCTCGCCGAGCGCTTCAAATGCACCCAGCGCGTCGGCCGTCTCAAGGCCGACCACCACCTGCCGCCCGCCGACCCCGCCCGCGAGGCCCGCCAGATCACCCGCCTCCGCCAACTCGCGGAAAGCGCGAAACTCGACCCCGCGTTCGCCGAGAAACTCCTCAACTTCGTCATCGCCGAGGTCATCCGCCACCATGAGACCATCGCCAACGGATCGATGACCGGCGAAAACGACTGACCGGCGCCCGCCCCTCGACCCGGAACCGGGACCCCCGGACGCGCGGGTGACACGGGGAACCGCCACCCACACCTCCCGCGGTAGTCACGATGGGTCGCCACATAGGCGCACAACGTCACCGAAGTCGCTGTCCCGGCCTCACCCCCCGGACCACGCCGAACGCCGCCGCAGACCGAACGACGTGAACGCCGCACGCCCCGGCAACGGAAACACCTCCTTCCCCGACACCCCGTTCAGAATCGCGGCACTCCGGTACGCACCCAACCCCAGATCCGGTGCCCCCACCCCGTGCGAATGCCGCTCACCGTTCTGCACGAACACCCCGCCCGACACCGACCGGTCCAGAACCATCCGGAACCCGCCGTCAACCAGCGGACGGCCCGCCGCATCCCGCTCCACCTGCGGCCCCAACGCCGCCAGCAACCGGTCCGCCGGCCGCTCCCGGTAACCCGTCGCCAGCACCACCGCATCGGTCACCAGCCGCGACCGCTCACCCTGCTCCGCATGCTCCAGGTGCAACTCCAACCGCGACGACCCCAGCCGCCCCGCCGTACGCACCGCCACCCCCGGCGTCACCACCACATCCGGCCACCCGCAACGCACCGCACGCCCGTACAGCTCGTCGTGCACCGCGGCCAGCGTCCCGTGATCCACAGCCTTGTGCAGCTGCCACTGCCGCGACAGCAACTCGTCCCGCACCCGCTCCGGCAGACGGCGGAAATACTGCATGTAGTCCGGCGTGAAATGCTCCAGCCCCAGCTTGCTGTACTCCATCGGCGCGAACGCCGCACTCCGCGTCAACCAGTGCAGACGCTCCCGCCCCACCGGGCGCGCCCGCAACAGATCCAGGAACACCTCCGCACCCGACTGCCCCGACCCCACCACCGTCACGTGGCCCGCCGCCAGCAGCCGCTCCCGATGCGACAGATACTCCGCCGAATGCACCACCGGAAGCGACGGCGCCCCCATCAACGGCCGCAACACCTCCGGCACATGCGGCGCAGTACCGATCCCCAGCACCACGTTCCGCGCATACGCCCGGCCCAATGCCAACGCCTCCCCCGACCCGTCCAGGCGCGTGAAGTCCACCTCGAACAGCTCCCGGTCCCCGTTCCACCGCACCGCGTCCACCTGATGCCCGAAACGAAGACCACCGCCCACCTCGTCACCTGTCGGCTCGCCCGCCGCCGCCAGGCCCTCGCACACCCACCGGCAGTACGCGTCGTACTCCACCCGCTCGATGTGGAATCGCTCGGCGAAATAGAACGGGAACAACCGCTCCTTCGCCCGCAGAAAACTCAGAAACGACCAACGGCTCCCCGGATCCGCCAACGACACCAGATCCGCCAGAAACGGCACCTGCAACGTCGCCCCGTCCACCAGCAGTCCCGGATGCCACGAGAACGACCCCTGCTGCTCGAACACCGCCCACCGCAACCCCGGCACACCGTCCGCCAGCGCACCCAAGGACAGATTGAACGGCCCGCAACCCACTGCCGCGACATCCAGTGGCCCCTCCGTCTCCCGCACGGCCCCCGTCACACGCCCACCGTCTCGGACACCACACCGCTCACGGGCACACCCGTCGCCGCGTCCCGCACCAGCTTCACCAGCGAAGCCAGCTCATCCCGTCCCACATACGGATGCAGCACCGTCACCTTCAGCCACAGTCGCCCGTCCAGCGACGCTCGCCCCAGGACCGCCCGTCCCTCCCCCAACAACCGCCGCCGCACCCCGGCCACCACCGCATCCGGCACCCCCACCGGACGGAACAACACCGTCGACAACTCCGGCCACGACCGCAACTCCAGCCCTGCGTCCTCCGTCACCAACCCGGCCAGCGACCCCGCCGCCGCACACACCCGCTCCACCAGCTCCGCCAACCCCCGGCGACCCAACGCCCGCAACGTCACCGCGATCTTCAACACATCCGGCCGCCGCGTCGTCCGCAACGACCGCCCCAGCAGATCCGGCAGGCCCGCCTGTGCGTCGTCATCCGCGCTCAGATACTCCGCCCGGTGATCCAGCACGCCCAGATCCGCCGCATCCGGCACCACGAACAACCCCGCCGCCACCGGCTGCCAGCCCAGCTTGTGCAGATCCACCGTCACCGAATGGGCCCGCTCCACACCCGCCAACCGGCCCCGCAACTCCTCACTGAACAACAACGGTCCCCCGTACGCCGCATCCACATGCAACCGCCCACCACACCTCGTCACCACATCCGCCAACTCCGGCAGTGGATCCACCACACCCGCGTCCGTCGTCCCCGCCGTCGCCACCACCAACGCCCGGCCCCCCGAACCCGCCAACGCCGCCTCCACCGCCACCGGATCCAGCACCCCACGAGGCGCCGCCACCACCACCGGCGCCGACATCCCCAGCAACCACGCCGACCGCCGCACACTGTGATGCGCGTTCTCCCCGCACACCACCCGCACACCGTCCCCCAGCCGTTCGCGCGCCAGCAGCACACCCAGCTGATTCGACTCCGTCCCACCCGTCGTCACCAGCGCATCAGGCCCAGCACCCGCCCCGCCCCCGCACACCAGCCGCGCCAGCTCCCCGCACACCAGCGACTCCAACTCCGAAGCCGCCGGAGCCTGATCCCACGAGTCCATCGACGGATTCAACGCACTCGCCGCCAGATCGGCCGCCGCCGCCACCGCCAACGGCGGGCAGTGCAGATGTGCCGCACACAACGGATCCGCCGGATCCGCCGCCCCCTCCGCCAACGCCCGCACCAACGCACCCAACGCCGGCTCCGAACCCACCCCCCACTCCGGCAGCACCTCACCCACCGAAGAACGCAACCGCGCCGCCACCGCCTCCGGCCCTCCCGGAGGCAACGGACCACACCGCGCACCCGCCCCCGCAGCCAACGACTCCAACACCGAAGCCACCAGCGGACGCAACGCGGCAGACCCCCCGGAACCGCTCGCGAGCACAGCAGAAGCCGCCACAGAAACAGCAGAAACAGACATCGGCAGAGCACTCCCGCATCGACACCACAGACAGGTAAGGACGACCTAACCTATTCGCGTCGAAGCACCCCACGGGCCCATATGGTGAACATTCCCCCGAACGTGGTACATACCGAAAAGCGGGCGGAGTTCCGCCACACCGAACCCCGCCCCGCCTCCCGGCGCCTCACTCAGCCCGCGTCGCGTACCGCCAGCACCTGCCGCAGATCATCCAGCTGATCCGCCAGCACCCGCGCCAGTGCCGGAACCCCCACATCCGACCGCAGGCACTCCTCACCCCTCCGCAGCACCCCGTCACCGGCCACCGCGAACGGGAACCCGTCCCGTCCGGTCACCTGCGCGATCTCCGCTCCGCGCCGCTCGGACACCCCCACCGCAGCATCGAAGTAACGACACGCGTACGGCACCAACAACTCCACCTGCTCCGGCTGCCAGAAACCCTGCAGCGTCGCCCGGAACAACCGATTCGACAACGTGTCCGCACCCCCGAACAACGCCTCCCACGCCGCTGCCTTCGCCGCCGCATCCGGCAACGCCGCACGGCACCACACCGCACCCTGCTCGCCCGAGGCACTCCGGTCCGCCGCCAACGCCGCCGCGATCTCCTCCTCACCCACCGCCCCCAGCACCGACAAGCGCTGCAACAACAGCCACCCCAACTCCGCATCCAGCACCGGCCCGCCCGGCACCGAACCCGCCGAACGCCACGCCACCAACTCCGCCACATCCGACGAACTCGCCAACAGGCACCGCACCGCCGTCAACCGCACACCCGGCTCTCCGCCGCCCTCCGTCCGCTCCAGCAGCGCCCGGCACACACCCACCAGCAACTCCAGCGCACCCGCACGCTCCCGCCCCGACAAGAACCGGTCCGTCACCTGCACCCGAGAGAACCACAGCACCGCCTGCACCACCGACTCGTCCCGCTCCGCCGGCAGATGCGCCCGCACCGCCTCCAGATACGCCACCGGAGCCAACTGCCCGTCCCGCACCATGTCCCGGGCTGCATTCCACACCACCGCACGCGACAACCCGTCCGGCAACCCCGACAACGCTCCCCGCACCGTGTCCCACGACCCCTCGTCCAACCGAACCTTCGCGTACGACAGGTCGCCGTCGTTCACCAGTACCAGATCCGGCCGCGGACCCTCACCCAGGACAGAGAACGCGCCCTCGTCCGCCGCGACATCCCGCTCCACCCGCTCCCTCAGCACCAACCGCGAACGGTCACCCTCCACCCGGTCGTACACGCCCACACCCAGCCGATGCGGCCGGCCACCGACATGCTCCACCTCGGCCCGCCACCCACCGGCCGCCGCGTCCCCAGCCACCACCGGCGTGAACGTGTCCACACCCGTCGTCCGCAACCACGCATCCGCCCAGCCGTGCACATCCCGGTCCGCCGACGCCCGCGCCATCGAATCCACGAAGTCCGCCAGCGTCGCGTTACCGAACCGGTGCCGACCGAAATGCTCGTTCACCCCTGCCAGGAAGGCCTTCTCACCCAGCCACGCCACCAACTGCCGCAGCGCACTCGCACCCTTCGCATAACTGATCCCGTCGAAGTTCAACAGGGCCGTCGCCGTGTCCGGCACCGACTCCGTCTCGGGCGCCACCGGGTGCGTCGACCCTCGCTGGTCCGCGTCATAACCCCAGCCCTTCCGCGCCACACCGAAATCCGTCCACACGTCCCGGTACCGCGTCGCATCCGCCACCACCTGATACCCCATGTAGTCCGCGAACGACTCGTTCAGCCAGACGTCGTCCCACCAGCGCAACGTCACCAGATCCCCGAACCACATGTGCGCCATCTCGTGCGCCACCGTCACCGCACGATCCTGCACCTCGGTCTCCGTGGCCGCCGAACGGAAGATCTTCTCGTCCCGGAGCGTCACCAGACCCGGGTTCTCCATCGCCCCCGCATTGAACTCCGGCACGAAGGCCTGGTCGTAGGAGTCGAACGGGTACGGCTCGTCGAAGATCTCGCGATACCGGTCGAAACACTGCCGCGTCACCTCCAGGAGCTCCGCCGCGTCCCGGTCCAGGAACTCGGCCAGCGACGCCCGCACATGCAGACCGAACGGCAACCCGCCGTGCTCCGCACGCACCGAGTGATACGGACCCGCCACCACCGCCACCAGGTACGTCGAGATCCGCGGCGTCACCGCACACACCCAACGACCCTCACCGACCCGCTCCGCCACCCCGTTCCCCAGCACCGTCCACTCCGCCGGCGCCGACACCGACACCCCGAACGACGCCTTCAGGTCCGGCTGGTCGAAACACGCGTAGACACGCGGTGCGTCGTCCAGGAAGCACTGCGAGTACAGGTACGTCCGCCCGTCCGCCGGATCCGTGAACCGGTGCATCCCCTCACCAACCCGCGAGTACGGCATCCGAGCCTCCACCCGCAGCTCATGCTGGCCCGCCCCCAACTCCAGCGGGAACCGGCCGCCCGAGAGCAGCCCGACGTCCAGCTCCACCCCGTCCAGCACCACCCGCCGCAACGCCACCGGCCGCACGTCCAGAAACGTCTCACCCGCGGATCTCGCCGTGAATCGCACCATCGACGACGAACCGAAACTCTCCTCCCCACCGGTCACGTCGAGATCGACCGTGTACTCGTGGACATCCAGAAGCCGGGCTCGCAGCTGCGCCTCGTCGCGCGTCAAAGGGGACATGCGCCCATGCTGCCGCAAGCACCGTCCCCACCGCACGCACCTTTCACCGTCGGCCCGCGGTCAGTACTTCGGTCCGACGTGTGCCTCCATCAGTGCGACGGAGGCCTTCCGCGCGATCGACACGTTGAACGGGTCGTGCCCGCGCGCCAGTACCGTCCACTCCACGCCCACCCTCCGGAGGGTGTCGGTGAAGATGCCCCTGATGTCGTCGGACTTGTTGGTGAAGAAGTACCGGGGGTACTCGAAGCGCTTCTTCTTCCCGGCCACCATGCGAGTCGTCCAGTTCGTGATCCGGCAGCCGTCCGAGTGGATCAGCCCCCGGATCAGCTCCCACGGATGGGCATCCACGATCTCCTCCTGCCACGCCTCCAGGGCGATGTGCCGGTCATGCTTCTTCCCGGGGCCGTGCTGCGGAAAGAGGCACGGCCAGTGATTGCTGTAGGCGCCGACCGACACGTGACCGGCCAATTGAACTCGCTGTACGCGATTCCCGGGGCGGAGCGTCTTCACCGCCCGGGCGCATTCCTCGATGAGTCCCGGGCAGGCGTCGGCGCACGCGATCCGCAGCGAGAAGGTCCGCCCCAGTCGGCTTACGCAGCCGTCGCCGAGGTAAAGGCCGAGGAGATAGGAGTAGGCCGCGCCGGGTGGTTTCGTGCCACCGCATCGAGGGCATTCCGGCGCTGACCGTTCGGGAAGTTCTCCGCGGCGCGCACGATCACGGTGCAGCCAGACTCCCACTGTCCTGGCCGGGATGCCGAACGCTCTGGCGGCGTCCACATTGCGAGCACCCCTACGGACCATCGCTATCGCTTTTGTGCGTACCTCAAGGCTGTGCATGACCTGAGCGTGGCCCGATTCGGATGCCCGGAGTGGCGATTCGAAGGTTCGTTCACCTCAAAGTGGGCAAACCTTTGAAGCGAAGGCAGAGTGCCCCGAGTGGGATTCGAACCCACACTGTCGGTGGTTTGAGCACCGCTTCTCTAACCGTTGGAATACCGGGGCCTTAGAAAGCAAGGTTGATGACCACCCGCTGTGTCCCCACCATACAGGACACCGATAGGCTCGGAGGTCCCACCGTGCGGAAACGAGGACCCCAGTGAGCACCGCGGACGCCCCCGAGCCCACCGAACCCGCCGAAGCCGAAGCGGCGGGCGACGCCCACGTGCCGCCGCAGACGACGCGTGTCGTGATCGCGGAGGACGAGGCCCTGATCCGGATGGATCTCAAGGAGATGCTGGAGGAGGAGGGGTACACCGTCGTCGGGGAGGCCGGGGACGGGCAGACCGCGGTCGACCTGGCGCGGGAGCACCGTCCCGACCTGTGCATCCTCGACGTGAAGATGCCGGTGCTCGACGGCATCTCCGCCGCGGCGAAGATCGCGGAGGAGTCGATCGCGCCGGTGCTGATGCTGACCGCGTTCTCCCAGCGGGAGCTGGTGGAGCGGGCGCGGGACGCGGGTGCGATGGCGTATCTGGTGAAGCCCTTCAGCAAGAGCGACATCGTGCCGGCGATCGAGATGGCGGTGTCGCGGTTCACGGAGCTGCGGGTGCTGTCGCAGGAGGTCGCCGACCTGGAGCAGCGCCTGGAGACGCGGAAGCTCGTGGACCGTGCGAAGAGTGTGCTGCAGACGCAGTACGGGTTGGCGGAGCCGGCGGCGTTCCGATGGATTCAGAAGACGTCGATGGACCGGCGGTTGTCGATGGGGCAGGTGGCTCAGGCCGTGGTCGAGGATGCTGAGGAGAAGAGGCGGCAGCAGTAGTCGCGGGTCTCGCGCGCGGTGGAGCCCGCCCCCGGTGGAGGGGGCGGGCTCCGGTGTCGTCGGGGTCAGTCCTCGCCAAGGTAGGCCTTGCGGACGGATTCGTCGTGCATGAGTTCGTGGCCGGTGCCGGAGAGGACGATGGAGCCGACCTCCATGACGTGACCGTGGTCGGCGAGGGAGAGCGCGGCCTGGGCGTTCTGTTCGACGAGCAGGATGGTGGTGCCGTCGTTCTTGAGCTCGGTGAT
Source organism: Streptomycetaceae bacterium MP113-05 (assembly GCA_000497405.1). GTDB lineage: Bacteria > Actinomycetota > Actinomycetes > Streptomycetales > Streptomycetaceae > Streptomyces. Next base: position 285,581 of record KI547046.1, read on the forward strand.
GGTCTCCATGATCTTCTGCATCATGATCGGGGAGAGGCCCATGGAGGGCTCGTCGAGCATGAGCAGCTTGGGTCGTGACATCAGTGCGCGGCCCATGGCGAGCATCTGCTGTTCGCCGCCGGAGAGGGTGCCGGAGGCCTGCTTGCGGCGTTCTCCGAGGATGGGGAACAGGTCGTAGACGTGTTTGATGTCCTTTTCGATGGCCTCACCGTCGCGCCGGAGGAAGGCGCCGAGTTGGAGGTTCTCGGCGATGGTGAGGCGCGGGAAGAGGCGGCGGCCTTCGGGGGAGTGGGCGATGCCCTTGGCGACGATCTTGTGGGCGCCGACGCCGTTGATGGCCTCACCGTCGAACATGATCTTTCCGGCGGCGGGCTTGAGGAGGCCGGAGAGGGTGCGCAGGGTGGTGGTCTTGCCGGCTCCGTTGGTGCCGATGAGGGTGACGACCTGGCCCGCTTCGACCGTGAAGGAGATGCCCTTCACGGCCTCGATCTTGCCGTAGGCGACGCGGAGGTCTTCGACTTCGAGGAGTGCGGTCACTTCTTCTCCCCCTCCTCTGGTGCGTTCTCGGTGGTGCCGGCGGCGACGGTCGGGGTTTCGGGTTCGGCTGCTGGTGCGGTGTCGGCCGCGTCGTGGTGGGCTTCCGCTGCGGCTACCTCCTTGGCCTCGTCCTCGCCGGGTTCGCCTTCGAAGGGGGTGCCGAGGTAGGCGGCGACGACGCGTTCGTCGCTCTGTACCACCGCGGGCGTTCCTTCGACGAGTTTCTGGCCCTGGACGAGAACGGCGACGCGGTCGCACATGTTGAAGATGAACCGCATGTCGTGCTCGATGACGAGGACGGCGATGCCCTGGTCGCGGACGGCGAAGACCAGCTCCTGGGTGGCCTGGGTCTCCTGCGGGTTCATGCCGGCGGTGGGCTCGTCGAGGAGCAGCAGGCCGGGGTCGGAGGCCAGCGCCCGGGCGATCTCCAGTTTGCGTTGTTCGCCGTAGGGGAGGTTGCGTGCGAGGTGGTCGCGTTTGGCGGCGAGGCCGGTGAACTCGAGGAGTTCCATGGCACGGGCTTCGGAGGCCTGCTCGGCCTTGCGGAAGCCGGGGCCGCGCAGGAGCGCGGACCATAGGCCTTCTTTGGTGCGGGTGTGGCGGCCGACGAGGACGTTTTCGAGGACGGTCATGTTGGCGAAGAGCCGGATGTTCTGGAAGGTGCGGGCGACGCCAGCTTTGGTGACCAGATGGGACTTGGGTGGCAGGACCGTGCCTTTGTAGGACACCTTTCCTTCGGTGGGGATGTAGAGCCCGGTGAGGCAGTTGAAGAAGGTGGTCTTACCGGCTCCGTTGGGGCCGATGAGCCCGACGATTTCTCCGCTGTCGACGGTGAGTTCGACGTCGCGGACTGCGGTGAGTCCGCCGAAGCGCATGGTGACGCCGGAGGCGTGGAGGATGTTCTCGCCGGTGCCGGGTGTGCTGTTCGGGGGCGCGGTCTTGGTGGTGGTCGTCATGGTGTGATCACGCCTCCGTCTTACTGAGGCCGGGGTGTTCGGGGACGTCGAGCTGTCCGGTGTCGTGGAATTCGAGTTTCTTGCGGCGGTCGGCGATGAGGCCTTCGGGGCGGAAGCGCATCAGCAGGATGAGCGCGATGCCGAACAGCAGCAGTTGGTACTCGGCCATGAACTCGAGTTTCTCCGGGATGAGGTACAGCAGTGCGGCGCCGATGAGGGGGCCGCTGACGGTTCCCATGCCGCCGAGGATGACGGCGGCGAGGAGGAAGGCCGAGTTCGGTGGGACGGCTTCGACAAATTTGTACTGGGTGGGGGTGACCGTGTAGGTGACGTGGGCCTGGACGGTGCCCGCCATGCCGGCGAGGGCGGCGCCGAGGGCGAAGGCCATCAGCTTGAGCCGGAACGTGTTGATGCCCATGGCCTGCGCTGCGGTCTCGTCTTCGCGGATGGCTACCCAGGCGCGTCCGATGCGGGACTCGTCGGAGCGTTTGAACACCAGGACGACGATGGCGGTGAACAGGAGCATCAGCAGGTAGTAGTTGGCGAATCGGCCGATCTCGAAGCCGAGGAGGGAGTGTTCCTCGCCGAGGTTGTAGCCGAAGACCACCAGTTCGGGGATGTCCGGAATGCCGTTGGGCCCGTTGGTGATGTCCGGGCCCGAGGTGCCGTCGAGGTTCTGCATGGCGATGCGGAAGATCTCGCCGAAGCCGAGGGTGACGATGGCGAGGTAGTCGCCGCGCAGTCGCAGGGTGGGGGCGCCTATGAGGACGCCGAAGACCAGGGACGCGGTGATGCCGGTGAGGACGGCGGCCCAGAACGGGAAGTGGACGTCGAAGGGGGAGTAGGGGGAGCCGGACACGATGGCGGCGGCGTAGGCGCCGACGCCGAGGAAGGCGACATAGCCGAGGTCGAGGAGTCCGGCGAGGCCGACCACGACGTTGAGGCCGAGGGCGACGGTGGCGAAGATCAGGATGTAGGTGCCCAGGGCGGCGTTGGCGTCGCTGGCCTGGGTGAAGGGGAACAGGAACGCGGCGATGAAGGCCGAGGACACCGTGATGTTGCGGTGTTTGGCGGTGATCATGCCCAGACGCTGGTTGAGTCCGGCGCGGGAGATGGAGGCGATGGTGGTGCCGGCGAGGATGAGGAAACCGATGAAGAGTTCGCCGTACGAGGTGCCGATGCCGTAGGAGAAGACCCAGAGGCCGGTTGCCACGGCGACGCTGATGCACAGCAGTTCCTGCCAGGGGCGGAGTGCCCTGGTGGGTGCGTGCGGCTCGGGTGCCTTGAAGCTGTGCAGGAAGCGGCTGCCGACGCCGGTGCCGGACGTGCCGCGGCGCGGTGTGTCCGCGGGGAGGCCGAGTGTGCCCACGACGGTGATGAGGGAGGCGGCGGCAGCGAAGAGACCGCCGGGCTCGAGGTTGACCAGTCCGCCGAGTTGGGCGGTGATGGCGGCGGCGGCGTACCAGGTGACGCCGAGGGTGCCGAGTGCCGCGAGCAGGGCGGGGCTGTGAGTTCCGCCGGGGGTCAGCCAGCGCAGTCCCTTGATGCCGTATCCGGAGAGCAGGAAGGCGAGGGTGAGGAGCGAGCCGACGAGGGTGAGGACCTGGAGTCCTCCGGGGTAGCCGTAGACGGTGAGGTCCCCGGGGAAGGCCTGGGTCCAGGTCCAGGCGAGGAAGGCGCTGGCGGAGGTGGCGGCGGCACCCGCGGTGGCGATGAGCCGTGCGGTGCCCTCCGGCAGCGGGACGGTGCCCGGGGTGGGGGCGGTGGGTGCGTCCTTCTCGGGCGCCGGGGTCGGTTGTGTGGTGGTGGTCATCAGTATCACGCTCGATCCGCGACGCGTTCGCCGAGCAGGCCCTGGGGGCGGAGCAGGAGGACGAGGATGAGCAGGGCGAAGGCCCAGACGTCCTTCCAGCTGCCGCTGCCGAACTGGCTCATGCCGGGTACGTTTTCGATGTAGGCGGTGGCCATGGCTTCGGCGAGGCCGAGTACGACGCCGCCGATCATCGCTCCGTAGATGTTGCCGATGCCGCCGAGGACGGCGGCGGTGAAGGCCTTCAGGCCGGCGATGAAGCCCATCTTGAACTGCACCTCGCCGTACTTGAGCCCGTGGGCGATGGCGGCGATGGCGGCGAACGCGGAGCCGATGGCGAAGGCGGTGACGATGATGCGGTCGGTGTTGATGCCCATCAGCTTGGCGGTGTCCGGGTCCTGCGAGGTGGCCTGCATGGCGCGGCCGGTGCGGGTCTTGGACACGAAGAGGCCGAGGGCGATCATGCTGATGGGGGCGGCGAGGAACAAGTAGAGGTCGCCGCGGCCGATGGTGAAGGCGCCGAAGTCGAAGGTTCCCTGGAACTGGGGGAAGGAGCGTGACTTGGTGCCGTCGGGGTAGAACGCCCATATCGCCTGCTGGAGGGCTATGGAGAGGCCGATGGCGGTGATCAGTGGCGCCAGGCGGGGCCCGCCGCGGAGCGGCCGGTAGGCGAAGCGTTCCGCTCCGATACCGATGAGCACGGAGCAGACCATGGCGAAGAGGAGCATGAGGGGGAGGGCGAGCAGCAGACTGGTCCCCTCGGGGAGGGCGAGCCAGACGGTGAGTGCGCCGAATCCGCCGATCATGAATATCTCGCCGTGGGCGAAGTTGATGAGCTGGACGATGCCGTAGACCATCGTGTAACCGACTGCGATGAGTCCGTATAGCCCGCCGAGTAGCAGGCCGTTGGCGAGTTGCTGCGGCAGATCGTTCACCGCGGGGCCTCCGGAGGGATGGGTGTCAGAGCGGCTCCGCGGGGGCGCTGTGGCGCCCCCGCGGAGCCAGTGGGTGGCAGGACGGGCGTGGTCGCCCGGGTGTGGGTCGGGTCAGCCTTCGAAGGTGCCGGTCTTGGCGGGCACGTGCGCGCCGTCCTTCACCTCGTAGATGGTGAGCTGCTTGTTGGTGTTGTCGCCGAACTCGTCGAAGCCGACCTGTCCGGTGACGCCCTCGAAGCTGACGTCCTGCATGGCCTCGGTGACCTGCTTGCGGGCCTCTTCCATGTCCTCGGCGAGGCCGTCGTCGCTGTCGGCGACGGCCTTGACGGCCTCGATGACGGCCCAGGTGCTGTCGTAGGAGTAGCCGCCGTAGGCCTCGTACGCCTGGTCGTAGCCGGCCTCGTCGTAGGCCTTGATGAAGTCCTGCGCGGAGTCGAGGTCCTCGACGGGTGCGCCGACGGAGCTGGCGAGGTCGCCTTCGGCGTTCTTGCCGGCGATCTTGATGTATTCGGCGCTGAAGAGGGCGTCGCCGCCGACGACCGGGATGTCTGCGCCCGCGCGCTTGATCTGGTCGGTGAGGGGAGCGCCGGCGGGGTACTCGCCGCCGTAGTAGACGAAGTCGGCCTTGGAGCCGGCGACCTTCGTGGCGACCGCGGAGAAGTCCTTGTCCTCCGGGTTGACGTGGTCGGTGCCGACCACCTTGCCGCCGATCTTCTTGAAGCGGTCCCTGAAGGTGGTGGCGAGGCCGGCGCCGTAGGTCTTCTTGTCGTCGATGACGTAGACCTTCTTCAGATCCTGCTCGTTGAACATGTAGTCGGCGGCGTAGGGGCCCTGGATGGCGTCGGTGGTGGAGGTGCGGAAGTAGGTGTCGTGGGGGCGCTGCTTGTCGCCCTTCTGCCAGTCGACGCCCTGGGTGAGGGAGGGGTTGGTGTTGGCAGGGGACACCTGGACCATGCCGGCCTTGGCGTAGACGGGGGCCATGGACTGGCCGACGTCGGAGTTCAGCGGGCCGACGGCGCCGATCATCTTCTCGTTGCCGACGAACTCGGCGGCGTTCTGCTGGCCGGTGGAGGCCTGCGCCACGTCGTCCTTGGCGACGAGCTTGAAGGTGACGCCGTCGACGACGTTGTCCTTGTTGGCGGTCTTGACCGCGAGTTCGGCGGAGTTCTTGATGCCGATGCCGAGCGCGGACAGGTTGCCGGTGAGCGGCGCGTCGAGACCGATCTCGAAGACGCGGTCGCCGCCGCCCTTGTCGCCTCCGCCCGAGTCGTCGCGGGATCCGCAGGCGGTCAGCACGAGTGCTCCGGTGGTGACCGCGGTGGTGAGCATGAGCAAGGATCGCTGGCGCACGATCTGTCCTTTCCCCTGGCGCGGCGCACTCAGATGAGTGGCCGTGTAGCGCGCCGGGCCGTACTGGGGTGGTACTGGGCCGTGCTTGGCAGTTCGCGCCCGGCGGCGCGGTGACTGGCGGTGACTCTATGGGGAGGGGTGCCGGGCGGGGAGAGGTGTCGAGAAGGATGTGACTTTCTTGTTATGACCCGAGCCGTGCCGGGGCTCGTCGAAGCGGGGGTCGGCGCGCCCCGCACGGAACGCACGCCTATCGGACAGCGAATGCGCAGTTCCTCTGCGTGTCGGCCGGTGAAGCGTGGTCGGGGAGTCCGCATTCCGTACGCGTCCGGCGCCGCGGCGGGTGGCTGTGGCGCAGGTCACCTGACTCCGGGTTCGCTGCGACCCCGCTTCGGTCACGTGGTGTCACCGTGAGAGGGTATAGCGCGTCGAAGTGGGAGGATTCGCCCGATAGGCGGGTCCATCGGGATTGTTCGACCCGCGGGGTGTCAGTGGTCCGCGGCGGCCGGTTCCGCGTCACGGAGCAGGCAGGTGAGGCGTGCACTGCACACCCGTTTGCCGCTCTCCTCGGTCATGACGATCTCGTACGTCGCGGTGGAACGGCCACGGTGCACCGGAGTCGCGGTGCCGGTCACCAGGCCGGCCCGGACCCCGCGATGGTGGGTGCAGTTGAGGTCGACGCCCACGGCGACCTTGGCCGGCCCGCCGTGCAGCATGGCGCCGACGGAGCCGAGGGTCTCGGCGAGGACCGCGGAGGCGCCGCCGTGCAGCAGGCCGTAAGGCTGGGTGTTGCCCTCCACGGGGAGGGTGCCGACCACCTTGTCGGGCGCGGCCTCGAGGACGGTGACACCCATGCGTTCGCCGAGGTGCCCGGCGGAGAACAGCGACCGGAGGTCGACGCCGTTCCCGTCCCACTGGTCGATGATCTCCGGCGGGAACTTCGTCGTGCTCTGCTCGCCCATGCTCAACGGCTCCGTTCAGCTGTGCCCGCCGGCGCCGGCCGGCCCGTTCACGTCTGCGTCGTTCCTATCACCGGGGGTGTGCCGGCCGTGTGCGGGGGTGGCGGTGATCACTACGGACTTGCTGGCCGGGGTGTTGCTGACGTCGGCGGTGGCGTCGAGCGGCACCAGCACGTTGGTCTCGGGGTAGTAGGCGGCGGCACAGCCCCGGGCGGTGGGGTAGTGGACGACGCGGAAGCCCCGTGCGGTGCGGGTGGTGCCGTCCCGCCACTCGCTGGTGAGGTCGGCGTACGAGCCGTCGGGCAGGCCGCGGTCGGCGGCGTCGCGGGGGTGGATGAGGACGACGCGGCGGCCTCCGGTGATGCCCCGGTAACGGTCGTCGAGGCCGTAGACGGTGGTGTTGTACTGGTCGTGGGAGCGCATCGTCTGCAGCAGCAGGCGGCCTTCGGGAAGGTGCGGGTATTCCAGGGGGGCGGCGGTGAAGTGTGCGCTGCCGGTGGCGGTGGGGAAGCGGCGTTCGTCGCGTGGGCCGTGCGGGAGGGTGAAGCCGCCGGGGCGTGCGGCGCGGGTGTCGAAGTCCTCGAAGCCGGGCACGACGCGGGAGATGCGGTCCCGGATGCTGCGGTAGTCGCGTTCGAACACCTCCCAGGGGGTGGCGGATGCGTGGCCGAGGACGCGGCGGGCGAGTCGGCACACGATGGCCGGTTCGGAGAGTAGGCCGGGGTCTGCGGGCTCGAGCCGGCCGTGTGAGGCGTGCACCTTGCCCATGGAGTCCTCGACGGTGACGAACTGGTCGACGCCGGCTTGGGTGTCGCGTTCGGTGCGGCCGAGGGTGGGGAGGATCAGGGCCCGCGCGCCGGTGACGCAGTGGGAACGGTTGAGTTTGGTGGACACGTGCACGGTGAGGCGCGCGCGGCGCATCGCGTCCTCGGTGACGGTGGTGTCGGGGGAGGCGGCGACGAAGTTGCCGCCCATGGCGAAGAAGACCTTTGCCTCGCCGTCACGGAGGGCGCGGATGGCGCGTACCACGTCGTAGCCGTGGTGGCGGGGCGGGGCGAAGCCGAACTCCTTCTCCAGCGCGTCGAGGAACGCGGGAGCGGGTCGTTCGAAGATGCCCATGGTCCGGTCGCCCTGGACGTTGCTGTGGCCGCGGACGGGGCAGACGCCGGATCCGGGGCGGCCGACGTCGCCGCGGAGCAGGAGGAGGTTGACGACCTCGCGGATGGTGGGCACGGAGTGCTTGTGCTGGGTGAGGCCCATGGCCCAGCACACGATGGTGCGGCGGGAGTCGCGCACCAGGCGGCCGGCGTGTTCGATCTCCTCGTGGGTGAGACCGGTGGCCCGCAGCGTCTCGGCCGGGTCGGTGGCGCGGGCGGTGGCGGCGTACTCCTCGAAGCCGCGGGTGTGGGTGGCGATGAAGTCCTCGTCGCAGGCGTCGGCTTCGAGGACGCTGCGTGCCAGGGCGCGGAAGAGTGCCTGGTCGCCGCCGAGGCGGATCTGGAGGAAGAGGTCGGCCAGGGGCGTGCCTCGGCCGGCGAGGCCGCGGGCGGTCTGCGGGTTCCTGAAGTTGATCAGGCCGGCTTCGGGCAGCGGATTGACGGTGATGATCTTCGCGCCGGACTGCTTGGCCTTCTCCAGGGCGGACAGCATCCGGGGATGGTTGGTGCCGGGGTTCTGCCCGGCGACGATGATCAGCTCCGCCTGGTACAGGTCCTCCAGATGGACGCTGCCCTTGCCGACGCCGAGTGTCTCGGTGAGGGCCGAGCCGGACGACTCGTGGCACATGTTGGAGCAGTCGGGCAGGTTGTTGGTGCCGAACTCGCGGGCGAGTAGCTGATAGAGGAACGCGGCCTCGTTGCTGGTGCGGCCGGAGGTGTAGAAGACGGCCTCGTCGGGGGAGTCCAGTGCCTGCAGCTCCTCGGCGACGATGTCGAAGGCGCGGTCCCAGGTGACCGGCTCGTACCGGTCGGCCCCCTCGGGCAGGTACACGGGGGTGGTGAGCCGGCCCTGCTGGCCGAGCCAGTACCCGGAGCGGTCCGCGAGGTCGTCGAGTGTGTGGCGGGCGAAGAATCCGGGGGTGACGCGGCGGAGTGTGGCCTCTTCGGCGACTGCCTTCGCGCCGTTCTCGCAGAACTCGGCCCGGTGGGGCCGACCCGGCTCGGGCCAGGCGCACCCGGGGCAGTCGAATCCGTCCGGCTGGTTGACGTGCAGCAGGGTGAGGGCGGTGCGTTTCACTCCCATCTGCGCGGTGGCGTGACGCAGTGAGTGGCCGACGGCGGGCAGTCCGGCGGCGGTCTGCTGAGGTCCGGTGACCCGCGGGGCGTCCTGGACCGGGTCCTCGGCGGGCGGCTCTCGCGTCATCGGAGTCCTTTCGTGGATACCCCCGCCTTCGGGTGGGGGAGGAGACGAAACGCCTGCGGAGCAGGGGCAAGGGGGCTGGGATTCGCCCCCTGGGTGGATCGCCGATCGTCCCATGTCAGTGTGACAGCGCGGAGTGACAGGTGGGAGGGGCACGTGCGGGCGTCACCGGGGGTGCCGCGCGGCCGGACGGTGTTGTCGGCGGGGCGTGGGAGTATCGGGTGCGTGGCCAAGACAGCACCTGAAGACACCGCCCCCCGCCTGCTCCTCATGGACGGGCACTCGCTCGCCTACCGCGCGTTCTTCGCGCTGCCCGCGGAGAATTTCTCCACCGTCACGGGCCAGCAGACGAATGCCATCTACGGCTTCACCTCCATGCTGGCGAACACACTGCGTGACGAGGCGCCGACGCACTTCGCGGTGGCGTTCGACGTGTCGCGGAAGACCTGGCGTTCGGAGGAGTTCGCGGAGTACAAGGCGAACCGTTCCAAGACGCCCGACGAGTTCCGCGGCCAGGTGGAGCTGATCGGTGAGCTGCTGGACGCGATGCGGGTCAAGCGGTTCGCGGTCGACGGCTTCGAGGCGGACGACGTGATCGCCACGCTGGCCACACGTGCGGCGGCGGAGGGTTTCCAGGTCTCGATCGTCACCGGCGACCGCGACTGCCTGCAGCTGGTGACGGACGACGTGACCGTGCTCTATCCGACGAAGGGCGTCTCCGAGCTCACCCGTTTCACCCCGGCGAAGGTGCAGGAGAAGTACGGTCTGTCGCCGAGCCAGTATCCGGACTTCGCGGCGCTGCGCGGCGACCCGTCGGACAACCTGCCGGGCATCCCCGGGGTGGGGGAGAAGACGGCGGCGAAGTGGATCCACCAGTTCGGGTCGTTCGCCGAGCTGATGGAACGGGCCGAGGAGGTCAAGGGCAAGGTCGGGCAGAGCCTGCGGGACCACCTGGAGGCGGGG
>KI547046.1:295603-301495 GCA_000497405.1 Streptomycetaceae bacterium MP113-05
CGGCTGACGGAGCTGGAGCGGGACGTCGAATTGGACGAGGGCCCGGCCGGTCTGGCCCGCGTGCCGTACGACACCGAGGCGCTGCAGGTGGTGCTGGACGCGCTGGAGTTCCGTCACGCCAACTTCCGTGAGCGGCTGTTCGCCGTGGACCCGGGTGCCGCCGTGGAGGAGGTCGAACCGGCCGAAGGCCTCTCGGTGGACGGCACGGTGCTGGGTGGCGGCGAGCTGGCTCCCTGGCTGGCGGAGCACGGCTCGCGGGGCCCGCTGGGGCTGAGCGCGGTCGGAGTGTGGAAGCTGGGCCGCGGCAGTGTCAGCGAGATCGCGCTGGCCGCCGCCGAGGGCCCTGCCGTGTGGTTCGACCCGGCGCAGCTCGACGAGGCCGACGAGAAGGCGTTCGCCGCGTGGATCGCCGACGCGTCGCGGCCGAAGGTGCTGCACGACTCGAAGTCCGCGATGCGGGTCTTCGCCGAGCACGGCTGGCACATCGCCGGCGTCCGGGTGGACACGGCGCTCGCCGCCTACCTGGTCACTCCGGGCCGCCGCTCCTTCGCCCTGGAGGGTCTGTCGGTGGAGTACCTGGGCCGTGAGGTGGCGCCCGCGGCGGCGGAGGCCGGAGGGCAGCTCGCCCTCGGCACCGACGACCGGGCCGAGGCGGATGCGTTGATGAGCAAGGCCCGTACCGTCCTCGACCTGGGTGAGGCGCTGGGGCGCCGGCTTGAGGAGGTCGGCGCCGGGGAGCTGATGCGGGACCTGGAGCTGCCCACCTCCGAGCTGCTGGCCCGGATGGAGCGGGCCGGTATCTGTGCCGACCGCGACTGGCTGTCGCAGATGGAGCAGCAGTTCGCGGGCGCCGTCGAACAGGCGGTGAACGCGGCGCACGCCTCGGTGGGACACGAGTTCAACCTCGGGTCTCCCAAACAGCTGCAGGAGGTCCTGTTCGGAGAGCTGGGTCTGCCGAAGACGAAGAAGACCAAGACCGGGTGGACCACGGACGCCGACGCCCTCGCATGGCTCGCGGGGCAGACCGAGCACGAGCTACCGGTGCAGATGCTGCGGTACCGGGAGCAGCAGAAGCTGCGCAGCACCGTCGAGGGTCTGATCAAGACGGTCTCGGTGGACGGGCGCATCCACACCACCTACAACCAGACGGTCGCCGCGACCGGGCGGCTGTCCTCGACCGACCCGAACCTCCAGAACATCCCGGTCCGCACCGACGAGGGCCGGGCGATCCGCCGCGGCTTCCGCGTCGGCGAGGGGTACGAGTCGCTGCTGACCGCGGACTACAGCCAGATCGAGTTGCGCGTGATGGCGCATCTTTCGGAGGACGACGGACTGATCGAGGCGTTCACGAGCGGTGAGGATCTGCACGACACGGTGGCCGCGCACGTGTTCGCGGTGCCGGCCGACCGGGTCGACCCGGAGATGCGGCGCAAGATCAAGGCGATGAGCTACGGGCTGGCGTACGGCTTGTCCGCGTTCGGCTTGTCCCAGCAGCTCGGTATCACGCCGGACGAGGCCCGCAAGCTGATGGACAACTACTTCGAGCGGTTCGGCGGGGTACGGGACTATCTGCGGCGCACGGTCGAGGAGGCCCGGGCCACCGGGTACACCGAGACGATCATGGGCCGGCGCCGGTACCTTCCGGATCTGACCAGCGACAACCGGCAGCGTCGCGAGATGGCTGAGCGGATGGCCCTGAACGCGCCGATCCAGGGCACGGCGGCGGACATCGTGAAGGTCGCGATGCTCCGCGTGGACGAAGCGCTGCGTGCGGAGAACCTGACCTCGCGGATGCTGCTCCAGGTGCACGACGAGGTCGTACTCGAAGTGGCTCCGGGGGAGCGTGAGGTGTGCGAGGAGCTGGTGCGCCGGGAGATGACGGGCGCGGTCTCGCTGCGTGCGCCGCTGGCGGTCTCGGTCGGTTCCGGCGCCGACTGGGAGTCCGCCGCACACTGAACGGGGGCGGTGCCGGCGAGGGCCGCCGTTCGCGCCCGTCGTCGGGCACCGTCCGTGCGGTGGTGCGGAATTGTGGCCCGAGGGCGCGCTGACTCCGGGAGCCGAATGCCGTAGGGTCACCTCGACGTGAGTCGCCGGGGAGAGGGGTGGCGTGAACATGGCACGCTATCGGGGCAGGCACGCAGCCGCCAAGCACGTTGATTTCGCTTCCGCGGGGCTGCGTAGGAGCGTGAGCAACGCGGCGGTCGCGGCGGCGGTGATGGCGGCGCTCACCGCCTCCCAGGCTCCCGGCATCGAACTCGCGCAGGGTGGTGCCGACGGCGACAGCACCACGGGTTCGCTACCCGACGGCGCCCCCGGTGACGACTCGTACCACACCGAACTGCCACCGCTGGCCACTCCCGTACCCCCGGGCGACGATGCTCCGGGTGAGGTCGGACCTGAACAGTCCGGCATACCCGCGAGTGTGCTCGCCGCGTACAGGAAGGCTGAGCGGTCGCTCGCCGGATCCGACCCGTCCTGTCACCTGCCGTGGCAACTCCTCGCCGCGATAGGCAAGGTGGAGTCCGGCCAGGCCCGTGGCGGCGCGGTCGACAAGGCCGGAACCACCCTTGCCCCCATCCTCGGCCCGCAGCTCAACGGCGCGGGTTTCGCCCGCATCCACGACACCGACGGCGGCGCGTACGACGGCGACCCCCGTTACGACCGGGCGGTCGGCCCGATGCAGTTCATCCCCTCCACGTGGGCCGACTGGGGTGCGGACGGCAACGGGGACGGCCGCAAGGACCCCAACAACATCCACGACGCGGCACTGGCCGCGGGCGGCTACCTCTGCCACGACGGCCGTGACCTCGCCGTCAAGGCCGACCTCGACAGCGCCGTCCTCAGCTACAACCACTCGGACGCCTATCTGCGGACCGTCCTCGCGTGGCTGGACTTCTACCGCGAGGGCGTGCACGAGGTGCCCGACGGCGCCGGCCCGCTGCCCACCTCGCCCGGTGCGGGTGGTGACGGCCTCGGCGTCGGCCGGGACGACCGAGCCGGGGATACGGCAGACGAGGCGTCCCCCGGCGGTACGGGGAACCCCTCCGAGGGGAGTTCCCCGTCGCCCGAACCCGACCCGTCCGACGAGCCGTCGGAGCCCTCGGAGTCCACTGACCCCGGCGACCCGGCCGACCCCGGTGACCCCACCGAGCCCACGGAGGACGTTCCCGCCGTCCTGGAGCGCGTCGGCGCAGCTCAAGTCACTACCACGGCCGGGCATAAGGTCGCCGACGGCTACCGGGTCCGCGTCACCACCGAGGACGGCGCCCCCGTCGCTGAGGCGAAGGTGCGCTACGAGATCGTCGGTGAGACCGGCGCTCGTTTCCCGCGCGACGCGCGCGCAGCCGAGGTGTCGACCGGTGCGGAAGGCACCGCGAACGCGCCCGCGCTGCTCGCCGGATCGCAGCCCGGCACCTTCACCGTCTTCGCCACCGTCACCGGCCACGACGGCGTGACCGCCGCCGAGTTCACCACCACTGTCGCCCCGGCCGAGCCCAGGGCGGACCTGCTGCAGCGCGTCGACGGGGAAGGTGTGGTGCAGGCCGAGGCCGGCGCAGTCTGCCCGGTCCTCCGTATCAGCGCCACGTACCAGGGCGGGGCCGCGGCGGGCGCGGCGGTGACCGCCACCGTCCTCCACGGTGACGGCCGGGCCCCGACGGCCGGCACCGGGCCCTACTTCGCCGGCGAGGCCGGAGCCGAACTGCACACCCTCAGCCTCGACACCGACGCGGAGGGCCGGCTCACGCTGCCGGACCTGTACGCGGGCGACGAGCCGGGCCCCTACCGGCTGCGGCTGACCACCGTCGACGGCGGCGACCTCGTTCTCGACGTCAGCGTCACCCCGGCGTCCACGCCTTCGCACTCCCCGACTCCGACTCCCACCGGGACGACGCCCACCCCCACGCCCACCGCGTCGTGACGGCGGCGCCCCGGCGCCGGGACTCCCGGGCAGCGCTCAGCGGCGCGGTTTGACGCGTCGGGTGGGTTCCGCCGTGGCAGGGTCCTCCGGCCAGGGGTGACGGGGGTACCGACCGCGGAGCTCCGCCCGGACGGCGCGGTACCCCTCGCGCCAGAAGCCCGCGAGGTCGCCGGTGACCGCGGCCGGGCGCCCCGCCGGGGACAGCAGGTGCACCAGGAGCGCCACGCGGCCGTCCGCGATCGGCGGTGTGTCCTGCCAGCCGAAGAGTTCCTGGAGCTTCACGGCGAGCACCGGCTGCTCCGTCGCGTAGTCGACCCGCACCCGAGACCCGGACGGCACCTGCACGCGCTCGGGGGCGAGTGTGTCGAGCCGCGCCGCCTCTCCGCCCGTCCACGGGAGCAGTCCGCGCAGCACGTCGGCCGCGTCGGTCCGTGCCAGGTCGGCGCGGGAGCCGGCCGCGCCCAGCCATTCCTCCGCCCGGGCGAGCAGGGCCCGCTCCGACACGTCCGGCCATGGCGCGCCCAGCGCCCGGTGCAGGAACGCCAGGCGCTCCCGCAGTGCGCGGGCGTCCCCGGTCCACCGCAGCAGGCGAGTCCCCTCGCGGCGCAGTCCGTCCAGCACCGCGGCCCGTACACGGTCCGGTGCGGGCCGCTGCAGCGGCCGGGAGGACAGCTCGACGGAGCCGAGGCGCTCCGTGACCGCGGCGATCACGTCGCCGCGGTCCGCGTCCCACCTGACGTCCTCGCCGGTCTCGAGCAGGGCCGCTGCGGCGGTGCGCGCGGTCGCCTCGTCGATGGCGGCGGCCAGTCGTACGCGTGCCGTCGGTGAACCCACCGGCCGGTCCGCGACCGCCACGGCCAGCCAGGCGGCCCCCCGCAGCGGCGACCGTTCCGTGCTCTGCGCGCGGGTGCCGTTGGCCATCAGCCAGTCCTGTCCGCCGCGGGCCACGGCCACCCGTTCCGGATACGCCAGGGCCACCGGCAGGCCCACGCCGTCCTGATCCCGGTCGGTCGCCGCCTCCGGCGCGTCGCCCGCCGTACGCAGCGCGGACCGCAGCCGGCGTACCTCGGCCGACCAGCGGACGGCGTACCCGTCGCGCCCCCGCCGGGCGGCGCGCAACGCGTCCGTGAGGTCGTCGCCGTACTCCCGTGGCGGCTCCTCGCTGAGCAGCGCCACGACCTCGGCAGCCGCTCGTGCACCGACCAGCGGCGCGCCGTCGAGCAGGGCGCGGGCGAGTCGTGGATGGACACCCATCCGTGCCATACGTGCGCCGCGGCCGGTGATCCGGCCGGACGCGTCGACCGCGCCCACCGCGCGGAGGGTCTCACCGGCCGCGGACATCGCGCCGGACGGCGGCAGGTCCAGCAGGGCCAGCCCGGTCGCGTCCGGTTCGCCCCAGGCGGCGGCCTGCAGGGCGAACGTGGTCAGATCAGCGATCATGATCTCGGGGGACGGCCACTTCGGCCGGCCCGCGTCCTCGCCCGGCGGCCAGCAGCGGTGGACCACGCCCGGTGCCTCCCGGCCGGCCCGTCCCTGCCGCTGCTCGGCAGTCGCCCGCGAGACGCGGACGGTCGTCAGTGAGTCCAGTCCGCGGGCGTGGTCCACGCGCGGTTCCCGGGCCAGTCCCGAATCGACAACGATCCGCACACCGGGCACGGTGAGACTCGACTCGGCTACCGAGGTCGCCAGGACCACCCGGCGCTCCGGTTCGGGTTTCCCCGCCGCGTCCCCGTCAGGCTCGCGGTCCCGCCCGTGCAGTACGGCGTCCTGCGCCGCCGCGGGCGCCCGGCCGTGCAGCTGGAGCACCTCCGCGCCGCAACCGTCCAACAGCGCCGCCACCCGGCCGATCTCGCCGACGCCCGGGAGGAAGCACAGCACGTCGCCCTCCCCGGACTCCGCCAGTGCCCGGCGCACGGTCGCCGCGACATGGCGCAGCAGGGCGGGATCCACACGGGTGCCGTGCGCGGGCCGGA
>KI547046.1:301505-315487 GCA_000497405.1 Streptomycetaceae bacterium MP113-05
TGCCGCACCTCCACGGGGTACGCCCGGCCGGCGCCGTGCACCACGGGTGCGGCCGGCGCGTCGTCGTGAGCGGCGAGCAGCCGCGCCCAGGCACCGCTGTCCTGGGTCGCGGAGGCGGCCACGAGGCGGAGACCGGGCCGCAGGGTGGCGCGTACGTCGAGCAGGAAGGCGAGCGCGGTGTCGGCGTCCAGATGCCGTTCGTGGCATTCGTCGAGCAGCACCACGTCCGTGCCGGCGAGTTCCTGGTCGCGCTGGAGCCGCTGCAGCAGCACGCCGGTGGTGACGACCTCCACCCGGGTGTGCGGACCGGTACGCCGTTCGCCGCGCACCGTGTAGCCGACGGTGACGCCCGGCTCCTCGCCCAGTAGCCACGCCATCCTGCGTGCGGCGGACCGGGCCGCCATCCTGCGCGGTTCGGCGACCAGCACCCGCCGGGCGGGTGCGCCGTCGCCGAGGAGGCCCGCGAGGTGCAGCGGCACCAGCGTGGTCTTGCCGGTGCCCGGCGGGGCGCAGAGCACGGCCGTGCCGTGTCCGTCCAGGGCCTCGGTCAGGTCGGGCAGGCAGTCCCGTACGGGGAGCAGTCTCAGGTCGTCGGTACGCAGCACACATCCAGTGTCCCAGTGCGTTCCGGGCGCTCCGGGTGCTCGGGGCCGCCGCCGCTCAGCCCCCGCTCAGCCCCCGCCCCGGTCGCAGACGAAGATCGCGGTGCCGGGCAGCAGCCGGCCGCGCAGCGGGGACCAGCCGCCCCACTCCTGCTCGTTCCGGGCGGGCCACTCCGGTTCGACGAGGTCGGTGAGCCGGAAGCCGGCGGCGACCACGTCCCGTACCCGGTCGCCCAGCGTCCGGTGGTGCTCGACGTACACCGCGCGCCCGGCGGTGTCCTGTTCCACGTAGGGGGTGCGGTCGAAGTAGGAGGACACGGCGGTCAGGCCGCCCGGTCCGGGCTCGTCGGGGAAGGCCCAGCGCACGGGGTGGGTGACGGAGAAGACGAACCGGCCGCCGGGGCGCAGCACCCTGTGCACCTCGCACAGCACCGCAACCGGATCAGCGGTGAACGGCAGCGCGCCGTACGCCGAGCAGGCGAGGTCGAACGTGCCGTCCGCGAACGGCAGTGCGGCGGCGTCGGCCTCCACCAGCTCGAACGGCTCACCGCCCGTCGCGCCGAGGCGCAGCGCGTGCTGGAGCTGGCGGTGGGAGAGGTCCAGCGCCACCGGGAGGGCGCCCTGCGCGGCCAGCCAGCGCGAGCACTGGGCGGCGCCCGCGCCGATCTCCAGGACCGTGCGACCGGGCAGTGTGTCCGGCGGGCCGAGGAGCCGCGCCTCGGCCTCGGTCAGGCCCTCCGGACCCCACACGAAGCGGCTGTCGCCCAGGAAGCCGCCGTGTTCGCGCTGGTAGTCGTCGGCATTGTCGTCCCACCAGCCGCGGCTGGCACGATTGCTCTCGTCGGGTCCGGCGGTGCGGCGGGTCGCTTCCGGTTCGTTCTCTTGGATCATCGTTTCCGTCGTCGTAGTGTGCGGGAGACGCCGCGCGGTGACGGGCGGGGGAGCGCTCTTCCGGCGCAGGCCGTGACGGGTGCGCGCCGGATTGGTCTGTTAGGTCCCGGGTGTACTCGTTCGCGCATTGACCGCGCCCCGCGGCGCCCGTATGCTACAAGTTGCGCTGCGGGCCTGCGCACCTCAGACGTAGCAGGTCGCGCTCGCATCTGTTGTGTGTCCCCTCGGTACATAGGTCATTTATTGACTGTCCGGCTGGCTTGCATGCGGTGCGATACGGGTTCTCGGCGTAGCAGTACCTACGACTCACTGTCCGTACCGGAGCCCTTTTCCACATGACGAGCAGCACCGAGACCACCGTGACCACTCCGCAGGTTGCGGTAAACGACATCGGTTCCGAGGAAGACTTCCTCGCCGCGATCGACGAGACGATCAAGTACTTCAACGACGGCGACATCGTCGACGGCGTCATCGTGAAGGTCGACCGGGACGAGGTCCTGCTCGACATCGGCTACAAGACCGAGGGCGTCATCCCCTCGCGCGAGCTGTCGATCAAGCATGATGTCGACCCGAACGAGGTCGTCGCCGTCGGCGACGAGATCGAGGCCCTCGTCCTCCAGAAGGAGGACAAGGAAGGCCGCCTGATCCTCTCGAAGAAGCGCGCTCAGTACGAGCGTGCCTGGGGCACCATCGAGAAGATCAAGGAAGAAGACGGCATCGTCACCGGTACCGTCATCGAGGTCGTCAAGGGTGGACTCATCCTCGACATCGGCCTCCGTGGCTTCCTTCCCGCCTCCCTGGTCGAGATGCGCCGTGTCCGCGACCTCCAGCCGTACGTCGGCAAGGAGCTCGAGGCCAAGATCATCGAGCTGGACAAGAACCGCAACAACGTCGTCCTGTCCCGCCGTGCCTGGCTGGAGCAGACGCAGAGCGAGGTCCGTCAGACCTTCCTCACCACCCTGCAGAAGGGCCAGGTGCGCTCCGGCGTCGTCTCCTCCATCGTCAACTTCGGCGCGTTCGTGGACCTCGGCGGAGTCGACGGTCTGGTCCACGTCTCCGAGCTGTCCTGGAAGCACATCGACCACCCGTCCGAGGTCGTCGAGGTCGGCCAGGAAGTCACGGTCGAGGTCCTGGACGTCGACATGGACCGCGAGCGCGTCTCCCTGTCGCTCAAGGCGACCCAGGAAGACCCGTGGCAGCAGTTCGCCCGTACGCACCAGATCGGCCAGGTCGTGCCCGGCAAGGTCACCAAGCTGGTGCCGTTCGGCGCGTTCGTCCGCGTGGACGAGGGCATCGAGGGTCTGGTCCACATCTCGGAGCTGGCCGAGCGCCACGTCGAGATCCCGGAGCAGGTCGTCCAGGTCAACGACGAGATCTTCGTCAAGGTCATCGACATCGACCTCGAGCGCCGTCGCATCAGCCTCTCGCTGAAGCAGGCCAACGAGGCCTTCGGCGGTGACCCGACGGCGGTCGAGTTCGACCCGACGCTGTACGGCATGGCTGCGTCGTACGACGACCAGGGCAACTACATCTACCCCGAGGGCTTCGACCCGGAGGCCAACGACTGGCTCGAGGGGTACGAGAAGCAGCGCGAGGAGTGGGAGGGCCAGTACGCCCACGCCCAGACCCGCTTCGAGCAGCACCAGGCGCAGGTCATCAAGTCCCGCGAGGCGGACGAGCAGGCAGCGGCCGAGGCCGCTGCCGGCGGCACCCCCGCCCCGCAGGCCGGTGCCGGCAGCCAGAGCGGTGGCGGCGGTGGCGGCGGTTCGTACTCCTCGGAGTCGACCGACGACGCCGGCGCGCTCGCCTCGGACGAGGCACTGGCGGCTCTCCGCGAGAAGCTGGCCGGCGGCCAGAGCTGACCGCGTGCCGCTGACGCGCTGAGGCGCAAGCCGTAGAGCGTGGCCCGCACCTCCCCCGGGAGGTGCGGGCCACGCCACGTTCGGCACCTGCGCTGCCGCATCACGCGGATCCGCAACCGGCGTGGGCCGCCCGCGCCGGGAATGACGGCGCGCCCCCGTGCGTTGCCACGGATGTAGTCGACAAGGAGCTGAGAGTGCTGGAACCGAAGGGCCTGTACGAGTGGCAGCCGGAAGGGCTCCGCGCCGTGGACGAGATCATCGGCGGTGGAGACACCTCCGGACTCGTCATGCTCTACCACTTCGAGGGCTTCATCGACGCGGGTGAGGCGGGCGGCCAGATCACCGAACGGCTGCTCGAGGACCACCCCCGCGTCCCCGTCGCCCGCTTCGATGCGGACCGTCTCACGGACTACCGGTCGCGGCGCCCGGCCATGACGTTCCGCCGCGACAGGTGGGTCGCATACGAGGATCCCGGACTGGAGCTGAACCTGCTGCGGGACGGCACCGGCACGCCCTTCCTGCTGCTGTCCGGTCCCGAACCGGACGTGCTGTGGGAGACCTTCACCGAGGCCGTGCATGAGATCGTCGCCCGCGTCGGCGTGCGCCTCGCCGTCACCTTCCACGGCATCCCGATGGGTGTCCCGCACACCCGGCCCGTCGGCCTCACCCCGCACGGCAGCCGCACCGACCTGGTGCCCGCCCGATCGGAGCCGCTCTTCGACGAGGCGCAGGTGCCCGGCAGCGCGGCGGCACTGCTGGAGTTGCGGCTGGAGGAGGCCGGGCACGACGTGCTGGGCGTCGCCGCGCACGTGCCGCACTACATCGCCCGCTCGCCCTACCCGGACGCTGCGCTCGTCGTGTTGGAGGCCGTCACCTCCGCCACCGGACTGGTCCTGCCGGACCTCGCTCACGCCCTGCGGGGAGAGGCCCTCAGCACCCAGAACGAGATCGAGCGCCAGCTTGCCGAGGGCGACACGGAGCTCGTCTCCGTCGTACGCGGCCTGGAGCAGCAGTACGACGCGCTCGCCGGTGCGGAAACCCGCGGCAGCCTGGTGGCCGAACCGTCCGAGCTGCCGTCCGCCGACGAACTCGGCGAGGTCTTCGAGCGTTTCCTCGCCGAACACGACGCCAGCGGCGGGCCCGGACACCACGACGACCCCGGCCCCGGCGAAGCCTGACCGGAACGGCGGCACGTCCGCAGAGACCCGATGCGGATCCGGGCGGCGCACGCCTTCGCCGACCGCGTGAGCGAACGGTGGCAACCGGATGCCGTCGTCGCGGGTGCCCGCCGGATTCCTGCGCTGGAGGCTGCGCCCACCGCGCGCCTGTTCTGCGCCCTGGTGCACGCGGGGACCTGCCCGGCCTTCCCGCTGACGCCTCCGGCACCGTCTACCGGCTCTTCCCGGGCCCTGTCGACGCGTCCGCCCTGGGCCGGGTGACGGCGGGGGGCCTGGTGGCGGAGCTGGCGCCGCGCGGCGTATAGCGTGACCGCATGCTGAAGGTGGGACTGACCGGCGGAATCGGTGCGGGCAAGAGCGCGGTGTCGCAGTTGCTGGCCTCCTACGGCGCGGTGATCGTGGACGCCGACCTCGTCGCCCGGGAGGTCGTCGGGCCCGGTACACCCGGACTCGACGCCGTGGTCGCCGAGTTCGGCGCAGACGTGCTCGCCGGGGACGGCACGCTGGACCGGCCGAAGCTCGGTGCGATCGTCTTCGCCGACGACGGCAGACGCGAGGCGCTCAACGCCCTCGTCCACCCGCTGGTCGCCGCCCGTTCCGCGGAGATCGAGGCCGCGGCCGGGACGGACGCGGTGGTGGTCCACGACGTGCCGCTTCTGGTCGAGAACGGCCTCGCGCCGCTGTACGACTCCGTGGTGGTGGTGGACGCCTCCCCGCAGACGCAGCTGGACCGGCTGGTGCGGCTGCGCGGCATGGCGGAGGCCGACGCCCGTGCCCGGATGGCCGCACAGGCCGCCCGCGGGGACCGGTTGGCCGTCGCGGACGTCGTCATCGACAACGACGGTCCGCCGGAGCGGCTCGAGCCGCAGGTGCGACGCCTCTGGGAGGATTTGCGGCAGGCCGCGCACCGCCGTCCCTGAACGGCTGCCGGTCCCGTGCTCTTCTTGCCGACTCGCCTTCTTCCGGGGCGAGTTCGGTCTGCGCGCACCCTGTGCGGATGCCTCCGTGCCCTCCACAATGCCCCCGGGGACCGCATCGGCTGGGAGGCACCGTGAGAAGCGTGAGCAGCACGACGGGCGGAAGGCCCGTACGGATACTGACGGCCCTGCTCGTCGCCGTGGGGGCACTGGCCCTGGCGGCAGGGCCTGCCTCGGCGCACCCGCAGACCGTGGCGCAGCAGGAGTACGCGGTGCGTGGCGGCGACCTGCTGTACGGGGACCACGGCGGGTCGTGCACTGTCGGCTTCAACGCCGGTGCCGCGGGCGGCGCGCGCTACGGCATCCTGCTGAGCTCCTGCGCCGGGGGCGCCTCGACGTGGTACGCCGACCCGGCGCGCACGGTCGTGGTGGGGACCAGCTCCGGCAGCGGGTTTCCGAACAGCGGTACCGCCACACTCGTCCGTTACACCAACAGCGAGGTGTCCTACCCCGGCGAAGTCGCCCTGGGCGACGGCACCACCGTGGACATCACCGGCTCCGGCAGCCCGTACGTGGGAGAGCGCGTGTGCCATCCCGGGCGGACGACCGGACTGCGATGCGGCACCGTGCAGGCGCTGAACGTCACCGTGCACTTCCCGGACGACATCGTCCACGGACTCTTCCGGGCCACGGACTGTGCCGCGCCGGGTGACGTGGGCGCGCCCAGCTTCGACGGCGGCCGGGCGCTGGGCATCGTCGTGGGCGGCTCGTCCTGCTCGGCCGGCGGAAGCGCGTTCCACCTGCCCGTGGCCGAAGTGCTCAACGCTTACGGGCTCACCGTCTACTGACAGCACACGGGCACCCCGGGTGGGCGTACGAACGATGAGTTTGCGGTCCGGATCCGGTCGTACTCGGCGAAGGGGCCCGCACCCGCGGGCCCCGGGACACGGGAGGAGCGGACCGATGCGACTGACCATGACCACGTTCGTGAGCCTGGACGGTGTCATGCAGGCACCCGGCGGGCCGGAGGAGGACCGCAGCGGGGGTTTCGAGCAGGGCGGCTGGCTGGTGCCGTACGCCGACGAGGACATGAACGAGCTGGTGACCGGCTGGTTCGCGGCGGCTGACGCGTTCCTCCTCGGCCGCCGCACCTACGAGATTCGCAGGCTACTGGCCGAAGGCCACCGACCCCGACGACCCGGTCGCCGGTCCGCTGAACCGGCTGCCCAAATACGTCGCGTCCCGCACCCTGGACCACGCGGACTGGCAGGGCACCACCGTCGTCGCCGAGGACGTTCCGGGCCGGGTGGCAGAAATGAAGCAGCAGCCCGGCCGGGAACTGCAGGTGCACGGCAGCGGAGATCTGGCTCAGACGTTGATGCGGCACGACCTGATCGACGAGTACCGGCTGCTGATCTACCCCGTGGTGCTCGGTGCGGGCCGTCGCCTGTTCAACGGCGGCGCGGCCCCGGCGGCGCTGGAACTGACGGACAGCCGTACCACGAGCACCGGGGTGGTCGCCGGCGTCTACCGGCCTGCGGGCACTCCGGAGTACGGCACCTTCGGCGAACCGTCGTGACCCTGTTCCGCGCACCCTTCCTTGCGCCGTTCACCACGGCTGCGGTGCCGCCTCGCCCCGGGCACGACCGGGGCGAGGCGGGCCTCCCGGCTCAGGCGTCCGCGTGTTCGACGGCCGACAGCGGGGTGGCGATGTCCTCCAGCGAACGGCGCTCGGCCGGCACCGCGAGCGCTGCCGCGACCAGGCCGGCCGCGCACATCAGGCCGGCGCCGATCTGGAAAGCCAGGGTCGTGTCGCCGACCACGCCGGACTCGGTGAGTTTGGAGAAGATCAACGGGCCGCTGATGCCGCCCACCGCCGTGCCCACGGCGTAGAAGAACGCGATGGACATCGCACGGGTCTCCATCGGGAGCACCTCGGAGACCGTCAGGTAGGCGCTGCTCGCCCCGGCGGAGGCGAAGAACAGCACCACGGCCCAGCAGGCGGTGAGCGTGTTCGCCGTCAGATGCCCGTGACCGAAGAGGTAGGCGGTGCCGAACAGCAGCAGACCGGACAGCAGGTACGTACCGGAGATCATGATCCGCCGGCCGACCGTGTCGAAGAGCTTACCGAGCAGCAGCGGGCCGACGAAGTTGCCGGCGGCGATGACGGCGAAGAAGTAGCCGACGTTCCCCGACGGGACGTCGTAGAAGGTCGCGAGGATCGCGCCGAAGCCGAAGGTGATGGCGTTGTAGAGGAACGCCTGCCCGACGAACAGGGACAGTCCGAGAACCGCACGGCGCCGGTATGTGCTGAAGACGGTTTTCGCGATGAGGCCGAAGCCGACGGCCTTGCGCTGGTGGATGGTGATCTCCCCGGCCGGCGCGGGGAGTTCCTTGCCGGTCTGCCGACGGATGTCCTCCTCGACCCCGGAGACCAGTTTCTCGGCGTTCTGCCC
This sequence comes from Streptomycetaceae bacterium MP113-05, assembly GCA_000497405.1. Lineage (GTDB taxonomy): Bacteria > Actinomycetota > Actinomycetes > Streptomycetales > Streptomycetaceae > Streptomyces. Next base: position 309,412 of record KI547046.1, read on the forward strand.
GCGTCCGTGGATGTACTGCCATCGCGGACTCTCGGGCACGTTGCGGCGTACCAGAAGGATCACCAGACCGAACACCACGCCGAAGCCGAACGCCAGCCGCCAGCCGACGTCCTTGGCGAAGAGGTCCGGGTCGAGGAGAACGAGGGACAGCAGGGAGCCGCCGATGGCACCCAGCCAGAAGCTTCCGTTGATCACGAGGTCGACACGACCACGGTAGTGCGAGGGGATGAGCTCGTCGATCGCGGAGTTGATCGCCGCGTACTCGCCGCCGATACCGAAGCCGGTGAAGAAGCGGAAGAGGAAGAACCACCACGTCTCGAAGGAGAACGCGGTCAGTGCGGTGGCCACGAGATACACCCCGAGGGTGACCATGAACAGCTTCTTGCGGCCGAACCGGTCCGTCAGCCAGCCGAAGAACAGCGCTCCCGAGCAGGCGCCCGCAACGTAGAGGGCGGCGGCGATGCCGGTGACCTGGGCGGCCGTGACGTCCAGCCCGCTTCCCTCCTCGGTCAGCCGGGCGGCCATGTTGCCCACGATGGTGACTTCGAAGCCGTCCAGGATCCAGACGGTGCCCAACCCGATGACGATCGTCCAGTGCCAGCGTGACCACGGCAACCGGTCCAGCCGGGCGGGGACGGCGGTGGTGACCGTGCCGTACTCGCCGGGGGTTCCCGTGGGGCTCTCCCCTCCGGAGCCCGAACCGTCGTGGTCGTGCGGCGATCGCATCGCACACTCCTCCCTTGCCCGCCGGTCGGCCGTACGGGTCTCGTCGCGCTCAGCGGCGCACCGGGGTTCCGGGTGCAGCCCGATCCGCCGGGTGCCCCGGGATCTCTCGGGCATGCGGGAGAGCGGACGGCAGAGGGAGCGGTCGTGCGGGTGCCTCAACCGGCCGTCAGCTCGCGGCCCGGACGCGACCGTCGGGTCGCCCGTCCCTCCGCGGCGTACAGTGCGAACGCGCCGCCCTGAGGATCGGTCAGTCCCGCCACCCGCCCGGTGCCGGGAACGTCCACGGCGGCGAACAGCGTGCCGCCGCCCAGTTCCAGTGCGCGTGCGACCGAGGCGTCGACGTCGCCGACCGCGAAGTAGAGCAGCCAGTGCGGCGACACATCCAGCGGACCACGGTCATGCGTGAGGCCCACCATGCTCCCGAAGTTCCGTCCCTCCATGCCCCACTGCGTGGTGCCCCACCGCGTGGAACTGCCGAACGGTTCGCCGCCGTCGGACGCGCTCCAGCCCAGCGCCGCCGTGTAGAAGTCGCGGGCGGCCGAAGGGTCGCAGCAGGCCAGCTCCACCCAGCACAGCGTGCCCCGTTCGCCGATCCGCGCGGCCCCGCGGAACAGCCCGGCCTGCCACAGGGTGAACACGGCACCGCCCGGGTCGGCGACCACGGCGAACCGGCCGAGGTCGAAGACGTCCACCGGCTCCGTCAGCACCGACCCGCCGGTCTCCCGCACCCGCTGCGCCACCACGTTGGCGTCCGCGACCGCCACGGCCATGGTCCACGCGACGGGCTGGTCGTCCTGGTGGAGCGGAGCCGCGGCGGCGACCGGGTCGTGGTCGAGCAGCATCATCGTGTAGCCGCCCGCCTCGGGACTGGGGTCCTCCTCCGCCGTCCAGCCGAAGAGTCCGCCGTAGAACCGTGCGGCGGCGGCCACGTCCGGGGTGCCCAGTTCGGCCCAGCAGGGAGCGCCGAGCACCGGTTCGGCGACCTTCATGGCTCCACCGTGACACCGCCGTGCGCGACCCGCATCCGGACGCCCCGCCGGTGGCGTCCGGCAGTGGACCGTGCCGTGGTCAGAGGCCCTGGGCGAGGTGGTGCAGCCGCAGGGCCAGCTGGATCTCCAGCGACCGGGCGGGGGCGTTCCAGTCCCCGCCCAGAAGGCGCCCGATGCGCTCCAGCCGCTGCACCACCGTGTTGACGTGGATGTGCAGCGCGGACTTGGTACGGGTGAGGCTGGCGCCGTGCACGAAGTAGGCGTCCAGGGTGCGCACCAGTTCGGTACCGCGCCGGGCGTCGTAGTCCAGCACGGGCCCCAGGGTCTGCCGCACATATCCGGCCAGGTCCGCCTGGTCGCCGAGCAGCACGCCGAGAAAGCCGAGGTCGGGCAGGGCGGCGCCGTTCCCGGTGTGGCCGAGTGCGAGCAGCGCCGACAGGCAGCGCTGTGCTTCCTCGTGTGCCGTCGGCAGTGCTCCGGCCCGTTCGGCCCCGCCGGTGCCCTGCGGCCCGCCATCCGGGCCGTCGGCTCCGCCCGCGCCCACTGTGACCGGCGTTCCCAGAGCCTTGCCCAGTTCCGTGGCGATTTCCTGCGCACACCGCCCGGGCGCCCCGGACGGCACGGCCAGCACCACGTGGTCGTGGTGGATACCGGCGAGGCCGGTCCGCGCGCGGGCGCTCTGCGCAGCCGCGGTGAGCAACCGCTGCCTGCTCACCGACTCTCCGTGAGCCACCAGCACGGTGTGCGGCCGGGACAGGTGCATGCCGAGGCGGCGGGCGCGAGCGGCCAGCGCGCCGCCCTCGCCGCTCGCGGTCAGCAGGTCGTACAGCAGCTCCGCCCGTACGCGGTCCTCTGTCTCCGCGGCGGAGCGGCGAAGCAGCAGGAGCAGTGCGGTGACGAGGCCGGCACGTTCGAAGAGCAGCCTGTCGGTGTCCGGGAGCCCGGACCGGCCGGTGAGGGCGATGCTGCCCAGGAGTTCCGGGCCGGCGAGTACCGCGCACACCCAGGTTCCGGCCGGGGAGTCGACCGGCACGGCGCGACCGCTGGTGCGGGAGGCGGCCACGACGGCGGCCGGCGGTTGCAGCGGTGCGGTGCCGGTGCGTGCGAGTTCGGTGCCGTCCGCGTCGTGGATGAGGATGCCGCCGTCCAGCAGCGTGGCGATTCCGGCGGCCACCTCGGTGGCGTCGGCACCGCGCAGCACCAGGTCGGTGAGGTTGTCGTGCGCCTCCTCCGTGCGGTGCATGGCCTGGTTGTGGGCGCGGATGGTCTCCGTCGCCGCTCCGAGGTCGGCCAGCGCGGTGCGGGTCTCCTCCAGCAGTCGTGCTCCGTCGATCGCGATGGCGGCGTGGTCGGCGAGAGACGACAGCAGCGCCACCTCCTCGCGGGCGAAGCGCCGCGGGGTGCGGTCGGCGGCGTAGAGCACACCGATCACGCGGGAGCCGAGCCGCAACGGAACCCCGAGGATGGCCCGCAGCCCTTCGTCGAGCACCGCGCCGTCGATGGTGCCGGTGTGGTGGAAGCGGGTGTCGGCCTGGTAGTCGTCTGTGGCGTAGGGGCGTGCGGTCTGGGCGACGAGCCCGCCCAGGCCCTCGCCCATGCCGAGCCGCACCTGCTGGAAGGAAGCGGCGACCGAGCCGTCGGTCACCCGCATGTACGTGTCGCCCGCGGCCTCGTCGTTCAGCGACAGGTAGGTGATGTCGGTGCCGAGAAGCAGCTTGGCCCGGTGGACGATGGCGCGCAGTACGGCGTCCAGGTCGCGCAGCGCGGCGAGATCGCCCGCCGTGTCGAAGAGTGCGGTCAGTTCCGCCTCCCGCACCCGGTGCCTGCTCAGTGTGCGGCGGATGCGTAGCGCCACCCGGGTGGCCTCGTCCACTTCGGCGAGTTCCGCGGCGGACGCCCCCTCCGCGCGTGCCTCGGTTGCCGGACGCGTGAAGTCCTCGGCCGGGGCGTCGGCGGCGAGCAGGTCGAGCAGCGTACGCAGGGCGCCCTGTGCTCGGGGGGTGCCGGAGCCTGTCACGGTGGGGAGCATACGGGGTGCTTTCCAGCGGCTCGGTCGAGGGCGACCGCGCCCCTCCCGGGGAGGGCCGGGAGGAGCGCGGTGGTGAGTCGGGACCGCGGTGCCGGGTTCCGCTGAGGCGGGACGGTTCAGCGGGAGACGGTGGCCGAGCTCGCGGCGGCGTGCTCGACCCCGCCCGTACCGCCGCGGACCCCGGTGGTGCGCTCGTCCTTGGTCAGGTCCCGGCCGCGCGTCTCCCGGCTTGCCAGCACCACCGTCGCGGTGACCACCGCGGCAAAGGCCAGGTAGATCGAGACCGGCACCGACGAACCGAAGGCGTCGAGCAGTGCGACGGCGATGAGCGGGGCGATGGAGCCGGCGACGAGCGAGGCTACCTGGGCGCCCATCGAGGCACCGGTGTAACGGACCTTGGTGTCGAACATCTCCGAGATGTAGGCCGCCTGCGGGCCGTACATCGCGCCGTGGAACAGCAGGCCGACGGTCACCGCGACGGTGATGGCGGCGAAGGACTCGGTGTCCAGGACGGGGAAGAACACGAACGCCCACACTGCCATGCCGATGCCGCCGATCGCGATCACCGGGCGTCGGCCGATGCGGTCCGACAGCGCACCCCACAGGGGGATGGTGACGAAGTGGATCGCGGAGGCGATCAGCACCGCGTTGAGCGCCAGCGACTTGTCGAGGTCCAGCTGGGTGGTGAGGTACACGACGAGGAACGAGGTGATGATGTAGTAGGAGATGTTCTCCCCGAACCGGGCGCCGATCGCGGTGAGGACCTCGCGCCAGCTGGTGCGGAACACCTCCACCACCGGCGCCTGCTCGTCGCCGCCGGTCTCCTTCTTGATCGCGAGGGCCTTGCGCTGCGCCTCGAGGAACACCGGCGACTCGCTGACCACCAGCCGGATCCACAGGCCGACGGCGACCAGTACGCCGGAGAGCAGGAACGGGATCCGCCAGCCCCAGGCGAGGAAGGTCTCGTCGGACTGCATGGCGGCGAGAATCGCGAGTACGCCCGTGGCCAGCAGGTTGCCGCCGGGGGCCCCGGACTGCGGCCAGGACGCCCAGAAGCCGCGCCGCTCCGGACCGCCGTGCTCGGAGACCATCAGCACGGCGCCGCCCCACTCGCCGCCCAGGGCGAAGCCCTGGACCAGGCGGAGTATCACCAGCAGCACCGGTGCCGCCGCGCCGACCGTGTCGTGTGTCGGGAGCAGGCCCATCGCGAAGGTGGAGCCGCCCATCAGCAGCAGGCTGACCACCAGCAGCTTCTTGCGGCCGATCTTGTCGCCGAAGTGCCCGAAGACCAGGCCGCCGATGGGGCGGGCAGCGAAGCCGATGGCGAACGTGGCGAACGCCAGCAGGGTGCCCACCAGTGGCTCACTGTCCGGGAAGAACAGCTTGTCGAACACGAGTGCGGCGGCCAGGCCGTAGAGGAAGAAGTCGTACCACTCGATGGTGGTGCCGATGATGCTCGCGGCGATGACGCGGCCGATGCGGGTCTTTCTCGTGACGTCCGTGTGTTCGGTTGCTGCCATGGGAGTTCTCACCACTCTTCGCTGGGTGGAGCTGTGCGGGGACGGTGCTTCGGGTGCTTCCGGTACAGGTGCGGGTGGGGGCCGTGCGGGGGTGGCGGAGCCGGACGTCAGTGCGCGGTCCAGCCGCCGTCGAGCGGGAGGGAGGCCCCGGTGAGGTAGCCGGTGTGGGGGCCGCACAGCCACACGGCCATCCCCGCGACCTCCTCGGGCTCGATGAGCCGCTTGATCGCCGAGCGCTCCAGCATCACCTCGCGCACCACCTTCTCCGGCGGGATGCGGTGCGCCTCCGCCTGGTCGGCGATCTGCCCCTCGACGAGCGGGGTGCGGACGTAGCCGGGATTGAGGCAGTTGCTGGTGACGCCGTGGGGTGCGCCCTCCAGGGCGGCGACCTTGCTGAGTCCCTCCAGCGCGTGCTTCGCCGCCACGTACGCGGCCTTGTACGGGCTCGCCCGCAGGCCGTGGACGCTGGAGACGTTCACGATCCGGCCCCAGCCGCCCGCGTACATGTGCGGGAGGGTACGGCGCAGCAGCAGGAAGGGCGCCGTGACCATCACCTGCTGGATCCGGGTGAACCGTTCCGGGGGGAATGCCTCGAGTGGCGCGACGTGCTGCAGCCCGGCGTTGTTGACGAGGATGTCGACCTCGGCCGGGAGCTGCTCCAGCGCGCGTTCGTCGGCCAGGTCCACGGAGTGCGGTCGGCCGCCGGTGTCCTCGGCGACGGCCTTGGCCGCCTCAGCGTCCACATCCACCACGTGTAGGGCCGCCCCGGCGGCGGCCAGCGCGTGGGCTACCGCCCGCCCGATGCCGCTGCC
>KI547046.1:315497-317055 GCA_000497405.1 Streptomycetaceae bacterium MP113-05
TGGTGCGCTCGTCGAATCGGCGTTTCATGGCGTGAACGGTAGGGAAGCACCGCCCGCGCGCCTACGTGTGCGGAGGCCACAGTGATACCCGCGCACATGTGTCGCGGTGCCATGCCGAGTACGGGGCAGGCGGGTGCGGGTGGGTCCGCGGTGGTGCGCGGGCCCACCCGCATCAGCGGGTCAGCCGGCGTCGCCGTCCAGACGGCAGGTGGCCGTCAGCTCGTCGCGGTCGGCGCCGGCGGGCCGGGCCACCGTTCCGCTGCGCGGTGGGTCGGCCTGCCCGTCCAGCCAGCCTTCCAGTGCGGCGAGCGAGGAGCGGAAGCACGGCTCCAGCGGCCGTAGCCGGTCCGGGTGGATGTCGAACAGCCCGTCGACGTGGGTGCCGTCCTCGACGCGGTAGTACCGCATCAGGTCACCCCGTCCGGCCTCGCGCACCATGCGGGCGTAGACGTCGGAGGACCGGCTGATCGGCAGCAGCACGTCCAGCGTGCCGTGGAGGGTGATCAGCGGTTTGCCGATCCGGCCGGTCAGTCCGATGCGGTCCACCGCACGGTGCACGACGTGCGGGCGGTCGGGGTAGACGTAGTCGGCGTCGCAGCCGGGGCCGGAGCCGGGTTCGCAGAACGGCGTGCCCGCCTCGCGGTCGCCGTCGTAGCGGGGGTCGAACTCCTCGCGGTAGATGCGCTGGGTGGCGTCCCAGTAGTGGGCGTAGTGGTAGGGCCACAGGAACTCCGACCCGGCGGGGAAGCCGGCCGCCGTCATCCGTGTGTGCGCCGCCTCGGCGCCCTCGCCGCCCGCCGCGTAAACGGGGTAGGCGCGCAGCGCGGGCGGGAGGAAGGTGAACAGGTTCGGCCCCTGCCCGGATCTCCGCGGCCCCCGGCCGTCGGCGCGCCAGAGCGTGCCCTCCCAGTCCACGCCGCCGTCGTACAGCCGGGGACGGTTCTCCAGTTGCCAGCGGACCAGGTAGCCGCCGTTGGACTGCCCCGCGGCGAGCGTGCGGTCCGGTGGTCTGTGGTAGCGCCGGTCGACGACGGTGCGGGCGGCCCGGGTCAGCTGGGTGACGCGCCGGTTCCACTCGGCCACCGCGTCGCCCGGGCGCCGGCCGTCCTCGTGGAAGGTGCCGCCGACGTTTCCCTTGTCCGTCGAGGCGAACGCGTAGCCCCGGGCCAGCACGTGGTCGGCGATGGCGCGGTCGTTGGCGTACTGGGCGCGGACACCCGGGGCGCCGGTGACGACGAGTCCGCCGTTCCAGTCGTCGGGGAGGCGGATGACGAACTGGGCGTCGTGGTTCCAGCCGTGGTGGGTGTTACCGGCGGAGGCGTCCGGGAAGTAGCCGTCGATCTGGATGCCGGGCACGCCGGTGGGCACGTCCGTGCCGGAGGCCGTGAGGCCGGCCCAGTCCGCCGGGACGGTGTGGCTCGAGTCCACGGTGCCGGCCGTGGTCAGCTCCGTCAGGCAGTCGGCCTGCTGCTGTGCGGCCCCGGGCACGCGGACGTGGTCGAGGCGTGCGCAGTGCCCGCCGCCGCGGACGTCCCCCTGCCGAGACTCGGGGGGGGGG
>KI547046.1:317065-318345 GCA_000497405.1 Streptomycetaceae bacterium MP113-05
CAGTCCGCTGCACAGCAGCAGTCCGACCGCGGCGGCCAGCGGTGCGGCGAACGGGCCGGTGGGGCGCCGACGGCTGAGCCGTGGGCGGTCCGGCCCGGTCGTTCTGGTGGTAGTCAACGGCACGGTGACCTCCGGCTGTCGGATCGTCAGGGCGCCGGACACCGTACGGACGCGCCTGCCGCCGCGACATGGTTCCGGACACCACAATCCGGCGCCCCGCGGTAGGAGTTCGACTCGAAGTGCCTCGTCGGGCCTTGTCCGCGCGTAGATTTCAGGCATCATCGTGTACGACGTGTCCACGACAATCTATGTGCTGGAGGACCCCCCATGAGTCTTTCTCGCCTCCGTTCCGGCCTCGGCGCCGTCGCCCTCGCCTGCGCCCTGGTCGCCGCCCCCGGCGTCGGCCTCGCGACAGCCGCCGAGGCCACCGCGGCCACGACCACGGCCCCCGCCGCGCAGGCGCAGGCAGCCTCCCCGTCCCTGGCCGCCACCAAGCTGTCGCACTCCCAGGCCACCTCCCGGTTCAACTCCTCCGGGATCACCTGGTCCTCCAGCGGCGGCTGCTCCGACCGGAACAACTCCACCTGCACCTCGTTCTCGCAGCTCAACCTCGCCACCGCGCAGGGCGCCCAGACGCTCAAGAGCGCCAGCGGTTGCGCCGTGCACATCACCGGCGGAACCGAGACCGGCCACGCCGGCGGTACGTACAGCCACTGGAACGGCTACAAGCTCGACTTCCGCACGGCCGGCTGCCTGAACGGGTACATCACCGGTTCCTTCACCTACATCGGTGAGCGCGGCGACGGCGCGGCGATGTACGAGGCCGCCTCCGGCAACATCTACGCCCTCGAGGGCAACCACTGGGACGTCACCTACTACAACTGCGGCGGCTGCTGACTCCGCGAAGTTGCACCGGTCACGTGACCGCGGGGAGGGGACGTTCACCCGACGGCCCCTCCCCGCGGTCGTGGCCTGCCGGGACACCCCGGCCACTCGTTCACGCTTTCGGTTGACTCTCCGTGGTCTTCTCTTGTGGGCGGGGCTGGTCCGTCGCCTAAACTCGCAGGCCGGGGGCTCGACCGGAGAGCCCCGTGAGTATCCGGTGAGGGGAAGCGGGTGGAGGGGACGGGCCTGGCCGCAGCCGACGGTCTCGCGCGGTGTGCCGCCGTCTTTCTTCCCGGGCACCCGCCGCGCGAGGGGCGGCTCGCCTTCTGGCGGCCGGACGCGGGACCGCTCCCCTCAGGCGCCGGTCCGACCGGTGAGCTGACCGTCGCCCGCCG
>KI547047.1:0-3009 GCA_000497405.1 Streptomycetaceae bacterium MP113-05
TGTAACCGCCGAGCGGGCGCAGCGCCGCCGCGGGGTCGAAGTCCTCCGGCAGCGGCTCGTCCTGCTGGGCGGCGTGGCGGTCGAGGACGCCGAGGGTGGAGACGTGGTGGAAGGTCTTGCCCCGTCCGGTCAGGGCGAACCGCAGCGCCTCGACCGTGCCCAGCACGTTGGCGGGGCGGTGTGCGCGGTAGTCGAAGAGGAAGTTCACCAGCGCACCGATGTGCAGTACGGTGTCGCACTCCGCCGCGCGCGCCTCCCAGTCCGCAGGCGTCCAGCCGAACCGGGGGTCGGCGAGGTCGCCGGCGCGCACGTCGAGCCGGTGCGCCCACTCCTCGTCCCACAGCCCGAGTCCCTGGAGCGTCCCGACCAACCGCTCGCGTGCCGCCGCGTCGCCGCGGGCGCGTACGACCGCGAGGACGTGTGCGCCGGTTGCGGAGAGCAGCCGGTGGACGGTGCGTGAGCCGACGAAACCGCAGGCGCCGGTGACCAGCACCGAGCCCGGCCGTCCGGGATGTTCCGCCGGGGCGGCGTCGCGCGACGCCGCCCCGGCGAGATCCGGCGGCAGCACCGAGTCCCGTTCCATCAGTGCCTGGTCGTCGGCGCCCGACCCGGCCACCGCACGGGCCCGTTCGGCGAGCGCGGCGGCCAGTGCGCGGGGTGTGCGGTGGGCGTACAGGTCGGAGACCCCCGCCTGCAGGGACAGCAGTTCGCGGATCCGCATCACCACCCCGAGGGCGGCCAGCGAGTCGCCGCCCCGGCCCACGAAGTCGTCGTCCACGCCGAATCCTGGCAGGTCCAGAGCGCACGCCAGCAGCCCGGCGATACGCTCCGCCGGTGGCAGGTCCTCACCGTCCGCCGTGGTGGGGAAGCCGGAGCCGTCGCCCAGCTTCTCCTCGGTCAGTGTCCGCAGCGCGCCGAGGTCGACCTTGCCGTTGTCGGTCAGCGGGAGCGTCTGGAGCACGAGGCAGTGGTGCGGCACCTGGACGCGCGGCAGCGACGCCGCGAGGTGCGCCCGCAAGGCGTCCGCCGTGGTCCCGTCCTCCCCGGCGGCGGCCACCGCCAGGCGGGTACGTCCGTCGCGACGCAGGATCAGCGCCTTGGCCTGGATGACGCCCGGGCAGCCCTCCGCGCAGGTCTCGATCTCGCCCAGTTCGACGCGCACCCCGGCCACCTTCGTCTGCCGGTCGCGCCGGCCGGCGAAGCGCAGCAGGCCGTCGCCGGTCAGCCGCCCGAGGTCGCCGGTCCGGTACAGCCGGGGCCCGGGCATGCCGTCGAGGGAGTTCGGGACGAACACCTCGGAGGTGCGGTCCGGCGCTCCCAGGTAGCCCGCGCCGAGGCAGGCGCCGCCGATGACGATCTCGCCGATGTCGCCCCGCGGCACCGGGTTGAGGTCCTCGTCGACGACGGCCGCGAAGCAGTTGTCGATCGGCGCGCCCAGCGGTATGCGGTCGCCGTCGGCGTCGGTCACCCGGTGGAACACCATGCCGATCGCGGCCTCCGACGGGCCGTAGCCGTTGGTGATCTGCAACCCGGGCACCAGGGTGCGCAGCCGGTGCACGGCGTGCGGGATGATCTCCTCGCCGCCGACCACCAGGTGCCGCAGCGACGCGATGCGCCGCACCTGTTCCGGCTCCGCGTCGACGAGCGCGACCAGCATGCCGAGCGTCGCCGGAACGAAGTCCGTGACGGTGACGCGTTCGGTGTCGATGGCCTGCACGATGTGCTCCAGGTCCAGGAACTCGCCCTGCTCCGGGATGGCCGTACGCCCGCCGGTCGTCAGCGGCCACAGCAGTTGCCAGATCGCCGAGTCGAAGGTGTGCCGGCTGTTCTGCAGCACGACCTCCTCGCCGGTGGCCGCGAAGTAGGACGTCATGAACCGGAACCGGTTCGTCAGCCCGCCGTGTACGTTCAGCGCGCACTTCGGTGCACCGGTCGATCCGGAGGTGAACACCCCGTAGGCGGGCAGGCCGGCCGGGAGGGACACGCCCGGGCGCTGCCCGGCCGGCCGTATCGCCTCCACCGACACCGGGCGTGCGGGCCGTCCGCCGCAGGTCTGAGGGCCCGCGGTGAGTACCACGCGTGGGTCGAGGGAGGCGAAGATGGTGCGCAGCCTCTCCTCGGGCCACGCCGGATCGCACAACAGGAACGCGGCGCCCAGTTTCATCACCGCGACCATGCAGACGGGCAGTTCGAGACTGTTGCCGAGCACCACGGGCACCGCGTCGCCCCGGCGCACCCCGGCCTCGCGCAGTTCGGCGGCGAGCCCGTCGGCCAGTTCGTCGAAGCGCCGGTAGGTGAGGCTGCGGGCCGTCGGGCCCAGGTGTGTGACCGCGCGGCGCTCCGGTGTACGCCGGGCCTGTTCCTCGATCATCGTGACCACCGACGCGTACGGCCCGTGGTCGACGTGGCGGCCCGCGACGCCGGGAGCCGGGTGGGATACGTCCATACGTCATCTCTCTTGCGGAGGGGGAACCGAAGCGCCTGGAGCGGTACTTCGCGATGGTCAGCCGACCGTCGCCGCGAACTCCCGGCCGGGGGCGAGCGCGGGTGTCAGGGCCGCCGTCGCGGCCGGTGGTTCGATGCCGGCGGCCAGCGCGGCAAGGAGTTCACCGACCGCCGGTGCGGCCTGGACGCCGTAGCCGCCGAGTCCGGCGAGCCAGAAGAAGCCGGGTGAGCCGGGGTCTTCGCCGATCACCGGCGTGTCGTCGGCGACGGACGTACGCAGCCCGGCCCACGTATGGCTGACGCCACGGATGCGCAGGTCGACCGCAGCGTGGAAACGCTCGACGGCGATCGCCACGTCGAGGTCGTCCGCGCGGACACGCCGCCCCGGGTCGGCGGGAGTGGCGTCGCAGGGCGACAGCAGCAGACCGCCGGCCTCGGGCTTGGCGTAGAAGGTGTCGGCGACGTCGGTGACCAGCGGCCAGTCCGCAGGGTCGTGCGGCGGCGGGAGCGTCACCAGAGCGGCCGTCCGCCGGGTGCTCCGCAGACCGACGGGGGCGACGCCCG
>KI547047.1:3019-10027 GCA_000497405.1 Streptomycetaceae bacterium MP113-05
CCTCGCGCAGCACGGGGCACAGCCGGAGCGCCTCGCCGCGGCTCACCTCGACCGCCGGCCGGGCGGCGAGCACGCCCGAGGCCCGTGCCCGGGCGAACTCGGCGGCAGTGCCGGGTGACCCGAGCGCCAGCACTCCGCGCGGGCGCAGCAGCGGTGCCTCGTCCGTGCCGTGGGACTCGTAGAACGTCCGCGCGGCAGCGGTCAGTGCCCGGACCACGGTGTCGCCGAAGTACTCGGAGTACAGCGCCGCCGATTGGCCCGTTGCGTGCATGCCCACTGCGCGTTCGGCCTCGAGCAGGGTCACCCTTCCCGAACGGCTCAGGAAGAAGCCGGCCGCCGCCCCGGCGACTCCGCCGCCGACGACCAGGAAGTCGCATCTGTCACTCACGCCGGCCATCCGGCGTCCACCCCGTCAGGCAAGGCCGTCTCCCTCTGGAAGCCCACCAATTGAGCGGGGAGTGTAGGGGAGGCCGTCCCGCGCCGGATAGATCCCGCACGCGACTTCCGGTGTTCTGCCGGAGGCCGTGCGAATGCCACCCGCCGTCGCGCTCCGCGTGCTTGCCGGACGCCCGGGTGCGGGAGCTCCGCGCCCCGGGCCGGCGCTCCGGCCGCCGGGTGCCCGTCGTCCTAGCCGTGGTCCCGTTCGGCCAACTCCCGTGCCGCCGCGAGCGCCAGGTGCCAGGGGTACGCCTCCGGTCGCCCCTCGCCGGGCGCCTTCGGCACGAACCCGTCCTTCCCGCCGTACAGCATCCGCACGCCCGCCCCGCGCAACACCTCGACACTCCGCCCGAACTGCGGGTGCGTCGCGTACGCCGCGTTCACGCACGGCATCACCGCCAGCGGCCACCGTTTGCCCACCGCCTCAGCGACGTACGCCGCCGCGAAGTCCGGTGTCAGACCCAGGGCGAAGGTGTTGACGCTGTTCAAGGTGGCCGGCGCCACCACGGCGACGTCCGCGGCCGGCCACAGTCCCGTCTCGTCCGGCCGCCGCAGCGCACTGCGCACCGGCCGGCCCGTCAGCTCCGCCAACGCCGCGACCTCGTCCCCCAGCCACTCCCGTGCAGTGGGAGTCAGCCCGAGGCAGACGTCCCACCCGGCACGCTGCGCCTCCCGCACCACACCCGCAACGCCCAGCACGGGTGGAGCCGCACACCCCAGCAGATACAGCACCTTCGCTCTCATGGCCCCACTCCACCACGCCGCAGGACCACTCCCGCCACCCCTTCGGCCAGCCGGTTACCGGTAGGTACGGGCGCCCGTCCACGCGGCGCGCCGCCATGACAAGCTGACAGGCTATGAGTGACTCTCCGCAAGACCACGGTGACCCGGACGACACGACACTCCTCGCCCGGTTACGGACCGGCCCCTCCCGCGACGACGCCTGGCGTCGACTGGCCGCAGTCTCCGACGAGTTCGCCGACCTGCCGCATGCCGACGGCGACACCTGCTGGGTGCAGAGCACGCGGGGGTCGGACGGTGTCGTGACCGTCGGATATCCCGAGTACAGCGCACGCGTGCAGCGCGCCTGCCGGTCCCTCGCCGAAGTCGGCGCGGTCACCCCGGCCTACCCGTGGATGCGGCACCGTCCACCGGCTCTCCCCGAAGACGGCTCCCCGCCGGCCCCCGCCGACGCCGTCCGTCTCGCGACGACGCTCATCCGCGGCGAGCGCTTCTGCGACGGCACCATCGGCCAGGCCGCCGACCACGGCACCCTCCAGGCGGTCCTCGCCTCGCTCACCGACTGGCACCGTCGTCGGACAGTGCATCGGTCGACGAGCAATCCATGATCACGGCTGTTTCCTGAGTTCCGCGTCGACTGACTGGGCCGACGCCGCCGGAACGCATGGCACTTGTCACGCCCTCACGCCGCGCGTGTGCGGGAACCGCCCCGGGTCTGGAGAGTTCCGTGAGCCGCACCTAACCTGCTGCAGCACCGTCAGATTCCCCACCGGAAGGACCCCGACCATGCGCTCCGGCAGAACCGGCTCCCTCGGCGTCACCGTGCTCACGGTGGTGACGGCGTTCCTCTTCGCCCTGCTGCCGGCCACCCGCGCCGACGCCCTCCCCGCCTGGCCCTCGGTCAGTCAGGGAGCGACCGGCACCGACACCACGACGGTCCAGTACCTGCTGCGGCACCACGGTCACGGCATCGCGGCGGACGGGCAGTTCGGGCCGGCCACCCGCTCCGCCGTCGTCGGCTTCCAGAGCGCACGCGGACTGATCGCCGACGGCGTGGTCGGTGGTCAGACGTGGCCACACCTGATCGTCCCGGTGCGCCAGGGGGCGAGCGGTGACGCGGTCAGAGCCGCACAGACCCAGCTCAACGCCTACGGAGCGGGTCTGGCCGTCGACGGGCAGTTCGGGCCGGCCACCGACGCGGCCGTACGCGGCTACCAGAGCTCCCACGGCCTCGCCGCCGACGGGCTCGTCGGCCCGCAGACGTGGCAGAGCCTCGTCGGTGGAAACGGCGGAGGCGGCGGCAACCCCTCCGGGTACTCCCTGCCGCTCGACCGCGGTGCCGTCGGCCGTGCGGCCTACGGCGCCTCGCACTGGAACGCCAACCCGGCGGTCGACCTGATCGTCAGCTACGTCCCGGCCTACGCCATCAGGAGCGGGGTGGTGGACCACTACAGCAGCGCCTCGTGCGGCACCGGCATCCGCCTGCTCCAGCCCGACGGCTCGCGCTTCGTCTACTGCCACCTCTCCAGCCGTTCGGTGGGAGACGGAGTCTCGGTCGCGGCCGGCACGCGGATCGGCACCACCGGCGACACCGGCAACTCGGGCACCCCGCACCTGCACGTCGAGATCCGCACCAGCGGCAGCGTGGCCCGCTGCCCGCAGCCCTACCTCCTGGCCATCCACGACGGCCTCACCCCGCCCAGCCTGAACAGCCTCCCCACCAGCGGCTGCACCGCCTGACGCCGCCTCCCCGCCGACGGAACCACGCAGGTGGAGGTCGGACGGCCGAACGCCCCGAAGGGAACCCTTCGGGGCGTTCGGGGCGTTCGGCGCCTGCCGGCTGGGCGACGGTCAGGCGAGGTCGAACCGGTCGAGGTTCATGACCTTGTCCCAGGCCGCGACGAAGTCGTGCACGAATTTCTCCTTCGCGTCGTCGCTCGCGTAGACCTCCGCGAGCGCGCGCAGCTCCGAGTTGGAGCCGAACACGAGGTCGGCGCGGCTTCCCGTCCACCTGACCTCGTCCGTACCGGCGTCGCGGCCCTCGAACTCGTTGCCGTCCTCGGACGTCGCCTTCCACACCGTGCCCAGGTCGAGCAGGTTGACGAAGAAGTCGTTGGTCAGCGAACCGGGGGTGCCGGTGAGGACGCCACGCTGCGACTTCCCGTGGTTCGCGCCCATGGCCCGGAGGCCGCCGACGAGGACGGTCATCTCCGGGGCGCTCAGCGTCAGCAGGTTCGCCCGGTCGAGCAGCAGGTACTCGGCGGGCAGCCGGGTGCCCTTGCCGACGTAGTTGCGGAAGCCGTCGGCGACCGGTTCCATCTCGGCGAACGAGTCCACGTCCGTCTGCTCCTGCGAGGCGTCCGTGCGGCCGGGCGTGAACGGGACCTGGACGGCGTGACCGGCGTCCTTCGCGGCCTTCTCGACGCCGGCGCAGCCGGCGAGGACGATCAGGTCGGCCAATGAGACCTGCTTGCCGCCGCTCTGACCGGCGTTGAAGGACTCCCGGACCTCCTCCAGCCTGCCGAGCACCGTCGCCAGCTGGTCGGGGTCGTTGGCCTCCCAGCCGCGCTGGGGCTCGAGGCGGATGCGTGCACCGTTGGCGCCGCCCCGCTTGTCGCTGCCGCGGAACGAGGCGGCCGACGCCCATGCCGTGGACACCAGTTGCGACACCGACAGACCCGAGTCCAGGACCTTGCCCTTGAGCGCGGCGACGTCCGCCGCGTCGACGAGCGGGTGCGTCACCTCCGGGACGGGGTCCTGCCACACCAGCGTCTCGGCGGGGACCTCCGGGCCGAGGTAGCGCTGCACCGGACCCATGTCGCGGTGCGTCAGCTTGAACCAGGCGCGGGCGAACGCGTCGGCGAACGCGGCGGGGTCGTCCTTGAAGCGCCGCGCGATCGGCTCGTACGCCGGGTCCGTGCGGAGCGCCAGGTCGGTCGTCAGCATCGTCGGGGCGTGACTCCTGGACGCGTCGTGGGCGTCGGGCACGGTGCCCGCCCCGCCGCCGTCCTTCGGACGCCACTGGTTCGCGCCGGCCGGGCTCTGGAACAGCTCCCACTCGTAGCCGAACAGGATCTCGAAGAAGCTGTTGTCCCAGGCCGTGGGGGTGTCCGTCCAGATGCCCTCGAGGCCGCTGGTGATGGCGTCGCCGCCCTTGCCGGTGCCGTGCGTGCTCTTCCAGCCCAGACCCTGGTCCTCGAGCGAGGCGGCCTCGGGGTCGGGGCCGACGCGGTCCGCCGGGCCGGCACCGTGCGTCTTGCCGAACGTGTGACCGCCGGCGACGAGGGCGACCGTCTCCTCGTCGTTCATCGCCATCCGGCGGAACGTCTCACGGATGTCGCGGGCCGCCGCCAGCGGGTCCGGGTTGCCGTTCGGGCCCTCCGGGTTGACGTAGATGAGCCCCATCTGCACCGCGCCGAGAGGGCTCTCCAGGTCGCGGTCGCCGGAGTAGCGCTCGTCGCCGAGCCAGGTGGACTCCGGGCCCCAGTACACGTCCTCCTCGGGCTCCCACACGTCCTCGCGGCCACCGGCGAAGCCGAACGTCGTAAAGCCCATCGACTCCAGCGCCACATTGCCGGTGAGAATCATCAGGTCGGCCCACGAGATGCGCTGGCCGTACTTCTTCTTGACCGGCCACAGCAGGCGGCGGGCCTTGTCGAGGTTGCCGTTGTCCGGCCAGCTGTTGAGGGGGGCGAAGCGCTGCTGGCCGGCCCCGGCACCGCCGCGGCCGTCACTGACGCGGTAGGTGCCGGCACTGTGCCACGCCATGCGGATCATGAACGGGCCGTAGTGGCCGAAGTCCGCCGGCCACCAGTCCTGCGAGGTCGTCAGCACCTCGGCGATGTCCTGCTTCACGGCTGCGAGGTCGAGGCTCCTGAACGCCTCGGCGTAGTCGAAGCCCTCACCGAGCGGGTTGGCCACCGCGGGGTTCTTGGCGAGGATCTTCAGGTTGAGGCCCTCCGGCCACCACTGGCGGTTTCCGCCGCCCTGGGTCGGGTGCGGCGCCCGGCCGTGTGCGACCGGGCAGCCACCTCCACCGTCCGTCTTCGCGTCTGTGACGATTGCCTCATGGTTCTCGGACATGGGAATCCTTCCGGTCGGGCGGGTCACGGTGCACCCAGGGGCTGCGGATAGGGGAACGTTCGGGGGAGCGGGTTCCGCCGGCGACGACGTCTCCGGGGCAACGGACTCCCCGGAGGGAGCCGTTCGGGGGTGGTTCCGGTCAGCGGACGGCGCGGAGTATCCCGGGCGGGAGGGCGGACCGTTCTCTCCCCGTGCCCGCCGTACCTGCACGGGACGGCGGCCATCCGTCCGCCCGCACTCCGCAGTCCGCCGCCCCGCTCCCGTCTCCGGGGGAGGGTGGATCCGTCGCCTGAACCGTCACGTGTGCTTCCCTGCCGTCGTGCTGCCCCTGGGCTGTCGCCAGATCTGATCCTATGGTGGACAGGATCCAAGTCAATACACATGCCAGGTGCGTACGTCTTCAATTCCCGGACGAGGCGCTGTTAGATTGGTGAGCATGAGTGACCTGCTGAAACGGCTCCGTGGACGCGGCTGGCGCATGACCGCCCAGCGCCGGGTCGTCGCCGAGGTGCTCGACGGCGAACACGTCCACCTCACCGCGGACGAGGTCCTCGCGCGGGCCACCACCCGCCTCCCGGAGATCTCCCGCGCGACGGTCTACAACGCCCTCGGTGAACTCGTCACCCTCGGTGAGGTGCTGGAGATCGCGGACGGTCGCGCCCGGCGCTACGACCCGAACGCCCACCGGCCCCACCAGCACCTCACCTGCTCGGTCTGCGGCGACATCCGGGACGTCCACCCCGCCGGCGATCCGCTCGCCGCCCTCCCCGCCTCCGAGCGCTACGGCTTCGTCGTCTCCGGAGTCGAGATCACCTACCGCGGTCTCTGCCCCACCTGCGCCGGCACCTGACCCCGGCGTCTGACCCCGGTCCTTCTCCGGTCGGCATCCCGCGTTCGGGGGCTGATCAATGCTCGGCAAGCTCACTACCGCGACGGCGCGGAGGCGAGGACACTCGTCGTATGGCTGACATGGGGCTGTTCCGGACCGCGGTCACCGAGTGGGCGGCCGGCGGCCCCGGCGACCCGGCACGCGAGCTCGCCGTACGGCTGTCGGTCCGGGCAGTCGTCCTGCTCGAGGGTCCGAGCGACGTCGCAGCGGTCGACGCCCTGGCCGCGAGCCGCGGCCGGGACCTGGCGGCCGAAGGAGTCTGCGTCCTGTCGATCGGCGGAGCGATGAGCGTCGGACGTTTCACCGGCCTCCTCGGGCCACCCGGCCTCGGTCTCCGCCTCACGGGACTGTGCGACGAGGCCGAGCGCCGCTACTACGCGCGCGGCTGGGAGCGGGCCGGCGCGGCACGGCAGGAGTTCTCCGTCTGCGCGGCGGACCTGGAGGACGAGCTCATCCGCGCGCTGGGCACGACACGGGTGAAGGAGCTCGTCGAGGCGGAGGGCGACCTGCGCGCTCTGCAGACCTTCCTGCGCCAGCCCGCACAACGGGACCGCACCTCGCAGCAGCAGCTGCGGCGCTTCCTCGGCACGAAGAAGGGGCGCAAGATCCACTACGGTCGCGTCCTCGTCGAGGCACTCGACCCCGACCGCACCCCCGCGCCCCTCGACGACCTGCTCACCGTCCTCTGACGCGGAGCACCCGGGTGGCCCCCGCGTCAGGGAACTCACCAGCGCCCCCTGCCCCTCTTCTCTGCCGCCGTGATCGGGCCGTTCAAGGCAACCGGACCCCGCCCGCACGCCGAAGCCGGGCCGAAAGGTGGTGTTGCAGCGGTTGGCCGACCGCCCCGAGATCGTGGA
>KI547047.1:10037-17084 GCA_000497405.1 Streptomycetaceae bacterium MP113-05
GAAGTCGAGCGTGTCCGCGTCGACGAAGGTGTAGCGACGCCGGGTCGCACGGACCTCCTTGGCCGTGGGAGTAAGAGCCACCTGATGCGTGGTGAGGTCGAGCGCACCCTCGCCCGCGTGACCGACCAGGCTCTCCGCGACGCCGGTCGGCTGGGTGATCAGGGCCTCCACGCGCCCCTCCGGCTGCAGCCGCCACCAGCCGCTCTCCCGGGCGGACGCCCGCAGCGGGGCACCGTCCGCGTCGAGCAGCCAGGCGCGCGCCTCGTAGCGGAGGAAGGGCCGGCCGTCGTGGCTGAAGGTGACCTCCTGCTCGTACGTGAAGTCCTCGGCGAGCGTCGGATACCGGCCGCTGCCCGTCCCGGACCAGGTACCCAGGAACCCGAGCACCGGCGCGAGCAGGGCGTGCGGAGCAGGCGCCTCGTCCGGTCCGCAGGAGTCGGGAAACGAATGCTTCTGAACGGGTTCGAACACGAGGTGCGCTCCTGGGTCGGCGGCAGAGGGCTGGGGTTCACTCCGGTGTCGGGCTCATGGTCACGACACGGCCGTGATCATGTCCATATGCCCGACGCCGATGGGCCCGGCGCGGGCATGTCAGCGATCACCACGTGGCACCACCGGTAGCGACAGCCGCGCCCCGTGAACACTCACCCGGTGTTCACGCAGACGGCCCCGGACGAGAAGGAGTCCGAGGCCGAATAGTGCGCCCCCCCTGAGGGAGAAACCCCAGGTCAGAGCGGTTATGCATAGTGCCCCCGGCAGGATTCGAACCTGCGACACCCGCTTTAGGAGAGCGGTGCTCTATCCCCTGAGCTACGGAGGCGGGACGTCTGGAAATCGTGGCAGAAAACTCCGGCGGCAACCTGGAGGCACTCCGCTGGGTATCTGCGGTCACGCTTCGTGTGCGCCCGCGGAGTCTCTGTTGGCCTCGGTTGTGAGCACGCCTGACAGGCAGTGCTTCGGCCCCGACCTTGGAAGGCTCCGGGGACAGCGTAGCCGATGAGCGTGGTATCTCGGTGGGGAGGGGAGCCGGCCGAGGAGGCCGTCAGGAGGCGTGTACGTACGCCTGCGGTCGCTGTCTGTCGTGGACCCGGCTACCGATGGCGTCCTGCGATGTGTGAAGCCCAGCCTGGCGAGCTTCTGACGTCCGGCTCTCTGGGCGATCACACGTCGGTTCGGGAAGCAGCCATCGAGGGGCGCGCCGACCGGATCGTGCTTGTCATAGCCCAGGTGATCGGTCATCTCGCCCTCGAGAGCAGACTCGATCACCGTCTTCGTCAACTGCTGCAGCAGACCACCTTCACCGGTCAGCGTGATCCCCTCTGCGCGGGCCCGCTCGACCAGCTGACCGATCAACTGCTCGTCCGGCGAACGGCCCTGCTTCCCCGTGGCCGGCTCCGACTCCTCGACCGCTGTGACGTCAGTACTCAACCGATGCCTCTGGTGGGAGTTACACGATTGACCGTACAGACCCGTCGGGTCTTCGAATTTAGTGGGGGTGTGCCTCCCGTCGGCTTCGCCGGGTGGTTGCACAGTGTGAGCGGAGGCGTTGGTTCGCTCGGTTCCTGAAGCCGAAGGCGTTGCGGGCTTCGAGCTTGATGAGGCGGTTGTTGCCCTCCGAGGCGGCGTTGGTGATGCCGGTGGTCAGGTAGGTCTCGATGCCGTCCCACCACTGCTCGATGGTCTCGGCGAGGGTGACGAGTTCGGGTAGGTGGGAGTGGTCGGCGACGTGGGCGAAGAAGCGGTGGCGGGCGGCGGAGATCGCGGAGTGGTCGGGGGCGACGTGCCTGCGGGTGACGGTCAGGCTCAGGATGTCGCGCAGGAGTTCTTTGCCTTGCCAGGCCGCGTAGATCTGGCGGCCGTAGGTCCCCATGTACTCCAACTCGGTCTTGAGGCGCCGGCGTTGTTCGTGGGTGAGGTCTTCCTTGTTGCGGCGCAGGAGTTTGCGGACGGTGTAGATGCTGTCGCCCTTGCGGGCCCGGCGGCCGTGCTGTTTCCAGGTGAGGCGTCGGCGCAGGTCGGCGAGGTGGCGCTGGGCGAGTTGCACGATGTGGAAGCAGTCGACGACCACGGCTGCGTGGGGCAGGACGCGGTGGATGGCGACGCGGAAGGTGGAGCACAGGTCGATGGCGACGTAGCGGATCTGTTCGCGCCAGGCGGCGGGCCGGGCCGTCAGCCAGTCGGCGACGGAGGCGGAGTTGCGGCCCTCGACCTGTCCGAAGAGGCCGCGCCCGCCGACCGCGTCGACGAAGCCGATGTGCCAGGCGTCGGCGACCAGCTCCCACTTGTGGGTGTCCGGGTTCTGCTTCCACACCGGTTTCCCTCGCCGGGTCTCGTCGATCCCGACTGCCTCGGTCACCGGCGGTTCCTCGGGCAGGACCTTCGCGGCGTAGTCCTCGAAGCAGTGCTGCACGATCGGCCAGGACAGGCCCAGACCCCGGCCGGCCTGCACTACCGATCGTCCGCCGTCGCAGACCGCGGCCCCGGCCGCCCGCCGAAGCGCCCCGGTCGTACGCATCCGCGCGGGTACCTGGCCTATGGACTCGGTGAACGAGCGGCGGTCGCAGTCGAGTTCGGTGCAGTGCCAGCGTGCCTTGCGCCAGCGGATACTCACCGGGCGCCCACCACAGGACAGGTGTCTGGGGGCGGTGGTGCGGTAGTCCTTGAGCCGGGTGGCGAAGACCCCGCAGGAGGGACAGGCCCGCGCGGAAGCCTCACTCGTCACGACGAACACCGTCGATCCACTCGCGCCGTCGTCCTTGACTTGCGTCACATGCACCCCCTCCAGCCCCAGCAGTCGCGTCGCGGCCTCGTTGGTATCGTCGATGCTCAAGCCCGTGGGTTTTCATGATCGGCTGTCTAGGCAACAACCATGATCACGAAGACCCGCGGGCTCCTTGCATCCGGGGCACCAGCACCCAACCAGCCTCACGCAGAGTGACGCCGCGGCCCGTCCGACGCCTCCGCACCCCCACTAAATTCGAAGACCCGTGTTGTCGAGCCGGCGCTGGCAGTACCGGCGCAACCTGTCAGGACGGCAGCGAGGAGCAGGGCGGTGGAAGCGGCGTACCTGCGGCGCCTTCTCATGGCGATGGGAAGTGACGACGTTCGGGCCATGGCGGTGCTCATGACAGACATAGGGATGCCTTCTCTGGTGGGCGGCAGACTGGCGAGTGCTCGATCGATCGAGGGCGGAGGAACAACCCTGACGGGGAAGCAGTCTGCTCACCGGAAACGCGGTGGAGAAGGAATTCTCGGTGGCAGCAACTGTGAGCGGCACCCACCTGCCTCTCGCGCCGTTGCAGCACCGGGGCGTTCGGGTCACGGCAGCAGCCACTCTCGGAGGCGGGACAGGGCTATGTCCGCACATCAAGCACAAGGCTGCTGAGCAGTCCGGCACGCTCTCGGTGCACCGCATACCAGATCCACGTACCACGCTTCTGCTTCGTCACCAGACCTGCGTCCGAGAGCACCTTCAGGTGGTAGCTGACGGTCGGTTGCCGCTGTTCGAGCAGGCCGGTCAGGTCGCAGACGCATGCCTCGCCGTTCGGGGGCGGCCAGCAGCATGCTGAGTATCTGCAGACGGGTCGGGTCCGCGACGGCTTTCAGCATCCGGGCCAGTGTCTCGGCCTCGTCCCGGGGCATCGGCTGCACACCCAGCGGTGGTCCGCAGCCCAAGTCGTCCCTGGCGACCAGGGGAAGCGCAAGCCGGGGCCGGGGAAGAGGTATGCAAGACATGCGCGCCACTCTAGGAACTTCCGCGTGGCCGGACGGGACGGCAATGAGTCAAATCCCTCGCCTTCGTGACCTCTTCGCCTTCCGTTCAGATTCTGTTCAGGCGGAAAGGGCGGAGTCTGCTCACCCGGTCGCGAAGCCCCGTGTCGGGTGGTGGTCCGTCACGTTCTGCGTTGCCACGGTCGTCCTCCGCTTTCCGGTCCGTGTGTCGGTGAAGTGCCGCGAGGTACTGCTCGGCGTCCGGGGCTGTGGCACAGCGGGTGCCGGAGCCCGAACCGCCACAGCAGCATCGAGATCGGGGTTCATCGCCGGGAGGATGTCCCTTACGGAGAGCATGGGGAAGAGGAAGCCGCGCCCTCGTCGTCCGTACACGGAAGGTCGAGGACGAGATCTTTTCCGGACCGGCCCGGCGCGGGTGGCGCTGGCTCCAGCCGGAATCCGGTGGTTAGAGTGAAGGTCAGGACTGCAGGTACGAGGGAGAGGAGCGGCCGGTGCCGGACCGTTTCGCCTCGTTGGCTCTGCTGGGAGCGCTCGTCCACGGGTGTGTGATGGAGCCGCTGGAGCGCCGTCCGATCGGCACGAACGGCTACGTCAGCACGTGGGGCGCGATAGCGGGCATCTGCCCGCCGAAGGACTGCTGAGCCCACCGCTGCGCGCGGAGGCGCACCGTCGGCCGTCGGCCGGTGGGCAGCAAGCCCCTTCGTAAGGCCCTGGAGAACCCTTCATGTCTGCTGCTTCGCGGATCACTGCTGCCCTGCGTTCGGACGCGGTCAGCGGATCGCTGCTGATCGTTGCCGCCCTTGTGGCGCTGGGCTGGGCGAATTCGCCCTTCGCGGACTCGTACGAGTCGCTGCGCTCCGTCACCTTCGGACCGGCCGCGCTCCATCTGGATCTGTCGGTCGAGGACTGGGCGGCCGACGGGCTGCTGGCGGTGTTCTTCTTCATCGTCGGCAACGAGCTCAAGCAGGAGATCGTGCACGGGGAGCTCCGTGACCCGCGCCGAGCCGCGTTGCCGATCGCCGCCGCGCTGGGCGGTGTCGCGGTCCCGGCACTGGTCTTCCTCGCCGTCAACGCCACGGCGTCCGGGGAGGCGACGGGCGGGTGGGGTATCCCGATGGCCACCGACATCGCCTTCGCTCTCGCCGTCCTGGCGGTGGTCGGCCGGCACCTGCCCACTCCGCTGCGAACCTTCCTCCTCACGCTGGCCACGGTGGACGACCTGTGTGCGGTCCTGGTCATCGCCGTCGCCTACACCTCGGGCCTGAACCTCGCCGCACTCGCGCTCGCCGGCGCCGGGCTGGCGGTGTTCGGGTACCTGCAGAACGGGTCCGGACGGGGCGTGACCGGGGTGCGGGCGAGGGTTCCGGGCTGGCTGCTCTTCGGCCCGCTCGCCGTGGTGATCTGGGCGCTGATGCACGCCTCCGGGGTGCACGCCACGGTCGCGGGCGTCGCGATGGGCCTGCTGATGCGCACCCGGCGCCGCGGCAGTGAGACCCTCTCGCCCTCGCACCGGACGGAGGAGGCGCTGCGACCGTTCTCCGCCGGGGTCGCGCTGCCGGTCTTCGCGCTGCTGTCGGCCGGTGTGTCGTTGTCGGGCGCGGGCGGTTTCTGGACCTCCACGATCACCTGGGGCGTCCTCGCCGGGCTCCTCGCCGGCAAGTTCGCAGGCATCTTCGGCGTCTCCTGGCTGACCGTCCGCTTCACCGGCGCCCACCTCAATCCCCGGCTCGCCTGGGCGGACGTCGCCGGCGTCGGTGTCCTCGGCGCGATCGGCTTCACGGTCTCCCTGCTGATCGTCGAACTGTCCTACACCAGCGCCGGCAACCTGACCGAGGCGAAGGGCGCCGTGCTGCTGGCCTCAGCTGCCGCGTCCCTGCTGGCGGTGGTCGTCCTGGGGCGGCGAAGCCGCCACTACCACCGACTCGACCAGGACAGGGGCGGCGACCGGGAGGCCACGGCCTGAGTCCCGGCGCGATCGCCCGACCGTTAAGCCCACAGCGCCTCGGCCAGTGCGAGGCCGACGAAGACCGCGCCCAGACCGGCGATCACACCGGCTATGACGTTGGCTGCGGCGAAGAGCCTCGCACCTGTTTCCGCCAGTCGCAGCGTCTCGTAGGAGAAGGTGGAGTACGTGGTCAGGGCCCCGCACAGTCCGGTGCCGAGCAGAAGCTGCAGCGAGTGCGAGGCTGACCCGTAGGTGACCGCACCGGTCAGCGCGCCCAGCAGCAGGCACCCCACCACGTTGACGGTGAAGGTGCCCCAGGGAAAGACCGTGTCGTGCCTCTTCTGCACCGCCCGGTCGGTCAGGTACCGGAGCGGGGCACCGACCGCCGCACCGGCGATGACCAGGAGCCAGTTCACTTCTTCGTCTCCCCCGTACGGCCGACGTAGCGGATGACCTCGACCTCGTCCAGGATCACCAGCCCCTCGGTGACCAGCTCGTCCAGCTGGGGGAGGAACGCTTCGATCCGGGTGTGACTGTCCACGATCACGATGGCCACGGGCAGGTCCTCGCTCAGCGACAGCAGCCGTGTGGTGTGGATCAGGGAGGAGGCGCCGAAGCCCTCGATCCCGTGGAACACCGAAGCGCCGGCCAGGCCCGCCCGGTGGGCGCGGTGCACGATCTCGGCGTAGAGGGGCTTGTGGTGCCACAGGTCGCTTTCGCCGACGAAGACGGTCGCGCGCTGCGCGTGCCCGGTCAGTCTGGTCATGCCCGCCTCCCGGCCAGTGTGCGGCGCGTCGACCACACCGCGATCCATACCGCCGCCAGGGCCGCCGGCAGCGTCAGCCCCAGATAGAGCAGCCCGGTCCCCGCCCGCCCGTCGGCCACCAGCTGCTGGACGTCGACCGCGTAGGTCGAGAACGTGGTGAACCCGCCGAGTACCCCGGTGCCGAAGAACGGCCGTACCAGTCGGTGCGCCGTCCACACCTCGGTGACCAGCACCATGAACACGCCGATCACCGCACACCCCACGACGTTGACCACCAGTGTCGTCCACGGGAACCCGCCGGGCACCGTCGGCCACACCAGCGACGCCGCGTACCGCGCGGAGGCCCCGGTCGCACCTCCCAGTGCCACGGCTGCGGCCACCGGCCCCTGCACCCGTACCGCCTCGAACCGCTGTGTGGGCACGGAGAGATCGATGTCCGGGTCGGTGGGTTCGGCCACCTGGGGGGAGTGCGGGCTGTCCACGAACGTCACGCTCCTACTCGCCGGGCGCCCCTGGGCAGGGGTGCACACTCTCGCAAGTAGGGACCGTTGGCGGCTGGTGTCGCCGCGGTTCGGGTACGGCGGGCCCCCCCCCCCCCCGCCGC
>KI547047.1:17094-22369 GCA_000497405.1 Streptomycetaceae bacterium MP113-05
CGCGACGGCCGGGGTCGCACCGTCGCAGATGGCCAGGATAACCCGCTGCCGGGCCCGAAGGCCGGGCGGCGTCGCCGGTCAGACCGAGGCATCCGGGGCGATCTCGGCGATGAGCTTCTCGATGCGGGTCTTGATCTCGTCACGGATAGGCCGTACGGCCTCGACGCCCTGGCCGGCGGGGTCGTCGAGTTTCCAGTCCAGGTAGCGCTTGCCGGGGAAGACGGGGCAGGCGTCGCCGCAGCCCATGGTGATGCAGACGTCCGAGGCCTGGACGGCTTCCGGGGTGAGCACCTTCGGTGACTCGGCGGTGATGTCGATGCCGACTTCGCGCATGGCTTCGACGGCGGCGGGATTGACCCGGTCGGCGGGTGCGGAGCCGGCGGAGCGGACTTCCACGTGATCGTCGGCGAGGTGGGTCAGCCAGGCCGCGGCCATCTGGGAACGGCCCGCGTTGTGGACGCAGACGAACAGGACGGAGGGTTTTTCGGACATGCGGGGCGTTCTCTCTCGATGAGGTGCGGACAAGCGGTGCGTCGACGTCAGAAGCAACTGGCGTCAGTGGTGACTGATGTGAAAGTATCAGTCCATGATGACGTCAGCCAATACTGAGCTGAGCCCGTCGGGGGCCGATCTGATCCGGGTGTTCGCGGACCCGCTCCGTCTCCGGATCGTGCAGCTCCTCGCCCGCGAGACGCTGTGCACCACGCATCTCGTGGAGGAGACGGGTGCGCGGCAGACCAACCTCTCCAACCGTCTGCGGGTGCTCCGGGAAGCCGGTGTCGTGGAGACCGAGCCCTGCGGCCGCTTCACGTGCTACCGGATCAGGCCTGACGTGATCTCCGCTCTCGCCGCTTCCCTGGGGGAGCTGGCCGAGACCGCCCGTACCACCGTCGCCACCGACACGAAGAGGTCGTGCCCGTGACCAGCACCGATGCCACACCCACAGCCACTTCCCCGCCGCCGGGACCCGGCGGCGGGGAAGTGGTCGGGAAGCTCTCCACGCTCGACCGCTTCCTCGCGGTCTGGATCCTCGCCGCGATGGCCGTCGGTCTGGGCCTCGGGCGGCTGATTCCCGGCCTGAACGACGTGCTGTCGAAAGTGGAGATCGGCGGGATCTCCCTGCCCATCGCGCTCGGCCTGCTGGTCATGATGTACCCGGTCCTGGCCAAGGTCCGCTACGACAAACTGGACACCGTCACCGGCGACCGGAAACTGATGGTCTCCTCCCTGGTCGTCAACTGGGTCCTGGGACCGGCCGTGATGTTCGCCCTGGCGTGGATCTTCCTGCCGGACCTGCCCGAGTACCGCACCGGCCTGATCATCGTCGGCCTCGCTCGCTGCATCGCCATGGTCATCATCTGGAACGACCTCGCCTGCGGCCACCGTGAAGCCGCTGCCGTGCTGGTCGCGCTCAACTCCGTCTTCCAGGTCATCGCCTTCGGTCTGCTCGGCTGGCTCTACCTCGACCTGCTGCCCGGCTGGCTCGGCCTCGGCAACGGCCAGGACCTGGACATCTCCATGTGGCAGATCGCCCTCAACGTCGTCATCTTCCTCGGCATCCCGCTGCTGGCCGGCTTCCTCCCCCGCCGCCTCGGCGAGAAGAGGCTCGGCCGGGACAGGTACGAGAACGGTTTCCTGCCGAAGATCGGGCCGTTCGCGCTGTATGGGCTGCTGTTCACCATCGTGATCCTCTTCGCACTGCAGGGCGGCACCATCACCTCCCGTCCGCTGGACGTGGCGCGCATCGCGCTGCCGCTGCTGGTGTACTTCGCGTTGATGTGGTTCGGCACCTTCGCCCTCGGCAAGACCCTCGGAATGGCCTACGACCGCACGGCGACCCTCGCCTTCACGGCAGCCGGGAACAACTTCGAACTGGCCATCGCCGTCGCGATCGCCACCTTCGGCGTCACTTCCGGCCAGGCCCTCTCCGGTGTCGTCGGCCCGCTGATCGAAGTGCCGGTCCTGGTCGCGCTCGTCTACGTCTCGCTCGCCTGGCGGAAGAAGTTCGCCGAGCCCGCACTCGCCACGCCGTGATGGGAGGAGCACCGAGGAACCGACCCCACCGTCCGGCGCAGGAACATCGAACCCGGGTGCCTTCGTGACGCAGCGGACGGACGTGGTGGTGGTCGGCGGCGGCCAGGCGGGCCTTGCCGCCGGCTTCCACCTGCGCCGCCGGGGGCTGGACTTCGTCATCCTCGACGCGCAGCCCACCGCCGGCGGCGCCTGGCAGCACGCCTGGGACTCGCTGCGCCTGTTCAGCCCTGCCACCTATTCCTCGCTGCCCGGCCGTCTCATGCCGGCCCAGGCAGGTGCGCTCCATCCCGACGCCGCTCACGTGGTGGAGTACCTCGCCGCGTACGAGAAGCGGTACGAACTGCCCGTGCAACGCGGTGCACACGTCCACGCCGTGCAGCGCGACGGCGCCCGGCTTCGGGTAGAGAGCGACGCCGGCACGTGGCGGGCCCGAGCCGTCGTCAGTTCCACCGGCACCTGGTGGCGGCCTTTCCTCCCAGCCGTCCCCGGCGCGGCGTCGTTCCGCGGGCGGCGGCTGCACACCGTCGACTACCGCAGCCCCCGGGACTTCGAGGGGCAGCGCGTGCTGGTCGTCGGCGGCGGAAACTCCGGCGCCCAGATCGCCGCCGACCTCGCCGCCCACGACGGGGTCGAGCTCACGTGGGCCACCCGGAACTCGCCGCGCTATCTCCCCGACGACATCGACGGGCGGACCCTGTTCGACGTCGCCACCGCCCGGCGCCGCGCCCTCGAGCGGGGCGAGGCGGACACTGGCGGCGTCGCCTCCCTCGGCGACATCGTCGCCGTGCCACCCGTACGCGACGCCCGCGACCGCGGACTGCTCCACGCCCGTGGGATGTTCACCCGTTTGCAGGCCACCGGTCCGGTATGGCCGGACGGCACGGCCACCGAAGCGGACGCGGTCGTCTGGTGCACCGGCTTCCGCCCCGCACTGGCCCACCTCTCCCCGCTCCGAGTGCGCGGCCGGCGCGGGTACATCGCCACGGACGGCGCCCGGTCCCTGGCGGAGCCGCGCCTGCACCTGCTCGGTTACGGAGACTGGACCGGGCCGGCCTCGGCCACCCTCATCGGCGTCGGCCGCCCCGCCCGGGAGGCTGTCGCCGGTATCGCCGACAGCCTCGGCTGACACTTCCTCGGAGTCGTCGGCGGCTCCGAAGGGCTGGGCCCAGGTTCCGGGTGGTCAGCTGCCACGCCGGAGCACAGGAAAAGGCCTGCGTTGACCGGCCTCCCCAGCCGGGATTAATATCGTTAATCGGCGATGGACGATGGAAATGCCTGGAGGAGTGATGTTGGACCGTGGCTCTGCCGAGGCCTACGCGAGCTGGTTCGGGTGTCTGGCGGACCCGACGCGTCTGCAGCTGCTTCACCTGCTTGCCGCCGCCGGCGAGCCCATGAGCGTCGGGGCGCTCGTCAGCGCTCTTGGGGTGGGGCAGTCGACAGTCTCGGCCCATGTACGTCGCCTCGCCGAACTGGAGTTCGTGTTCGTCGAGCGCGCCGGGACCGCGAGCCTGGTGCGTGTGAACCCGGACTGCCTGGCCGAGTTCCCGACGGCCGCCGAGGTGGTCATGGGACGTACCCCGGTACGGCCCGGCAGCAGCGCACACGCTCTGGCGCCCTGGCAGGTCGGCGACCGGCGTGCCTGACGCACTGGCGTCCGCAGTGGTCGACTTCGCGGTGCTGCTCGTCGAACTTGCTTTTCTCCTCATGGCCGTGTCAGCGCTCATGGCCCTCGTAGCGCGCCGAGCCGGGTTGCACCGGCTGCAGCGATGGCTGGGCGGGGGCCGGGTAAGCGGTGCCGCCAAGGGGCTGGCGCTCGGATTCCTCACTCCCTTCTGCGCCTTCTCCGCGATCCCGTTGGTCATCGGCATGATCAAGGCCCGGATCAGGACCGCCACGCTGACCGCGTTCCTGCTGTCCTCTCCCTTGCTGGACCCGGTCCTCGTGGTCATCCTCGTTCCATTGTTCGGCTGGACGGCCGCCGTGTTCTACGTGCTGGTCACCTGTTCCGGTGTCCTTCTCGCCGCACTGATCGCCGACGTGACGCGCCTGGACCGCCATCTGAGCCCCAGCCGGGAACCAGTTGGGGCGACAGCCGGCGGTGGACGCGAACCGGAGTCGCCTTCCGTCGACGGTGGATGCACATCGGCCCCCGATCCGTACGTCGACACCTCCCCGTGGCGGGGGTGGCGGAAAGAGACCCGCCCGGCACTGCGCTACGCGCAGGACCTCGTCCGCCGCCTCGCGATACCGATGCTCATCTCGGTGGCGGTCGCCGCAGCGGTCCTCGGCCTGGTGCCGCAGGACCTCGTGGCCCGCCTCGCAGGGTCGGGCAACCCCATCGCCGTTCCGGTCGCCGCCGTCCTCGGCGCGCCCTTCTACGTATCCAACGAAGCGTTCCTGCCTGTCGCTGCCGCCCTGCACGAGAACGGGATGAGCCTCGGCGCGGTCTTCGCCCTCACGATCTCCGCCGCTGGTGTCAACGTCCCCGAACTGGCTCTGCTCAGTCGCGTGATGAAGCCCTGCCTGCTCCTCGCCTACACCCTCGCCGTCGTCGGGGTGGCCGTGGCTGCCGGGTACCTCGTACCGCTGACCTGATCCACCATGTCGCTG
This sequence comes from Streptomycetaceae bacterium MP113-05, assembly GCA_000497405.1. Lineage (GTDB taxonomy): Bacteria > Actinomycetota > Actinomycetes > Streptomycetales > Streptomycetaceae > Streptomyces. The sequence continues at coordinate 21,739 of KI547047.1, forward strand.
GCAGGATCCGTTGCGGGAGGGACACCCCGGCTACTCCCGGCCCGACGGGCCGGGAGTACGGGTTCCCAGGGCCAGGAGCGTCGCGGCGACGGCGACCAGGGCCATGGCGCCGAACACCTGCGGGTAGCCGCCGAGGGAGCCCGCCAGCGCAGCCGAGGCCCAGGGAGCCAGAGCTCCCGCGACGGTCACGGGCGCCGCGAGGATCGCGGAGAGACGTCCGTAGTGCGTGGAGCCCCAGCGGTCGGTGACCGCGGTCGCCTGGAGAAGGGTGAAATTCCCGCGAACCATTCCGGCGAGGACGGCGAGGAGCGGGACGGGGCCCCGGACGAGACCGAGGGCGGCGGTGGTGACACTGCCCGCGGCGAGGAGAACGACGGTGCGGGTGGTGGCCCCGGTGCGGCGGGCGAGGGCGGCGTACAGAGTACGGCCAAGCGTCTGTCCGGCGCACCCGAGCCCGAGCGCCCATGCGGCGGTGGTGGTACTCGCGCCGCGTTCCAGCATCAGCGGGACGAGCCCGATGACGACGGCGAACACCGTGAATCCGGACAGGGTCAGGGCGGCGGACAGCAGGATGAAGGGCCGGCTGCGCACGACGCTCCGTGGGCTGTCTCCGGCAGCGGTGGTGACCGCC
>KI547047.1:22379-23888 GCA_000497405.1 Streptomycetaceae bacterium MP113-05
GACCGTGGTGCAGGCCAGGACCGCTGCCAGGACCAGGTAGGTCGCACGCCACGACAGGTGCTCCGCCAAGGTCGCCGTCAGCGGGGCGAAGACGGTGCCGGCCAACCCTCCGGCGAGGGTGACAACGGTGAGCGCACGGATCCGGCGGGGGCCCCACCAGCGCGTGAGGGCGGCGAACGCCGGGTGGTAGGAGGGCGGCGAACGCCGGGTGGTAGAAGGTGGCCGCCATGGCGACCCCGGCGAGCAGCCAACCCGCTGTGAAGGCGGCGAGGTTCGGCGCGGTGGAGACGATGAGGACGGCCACGACGCCCAGGGCGGAGCCGGCGGTCATCACCGCCCTCGGCCTGCGACGGTCGAGGATGCGGCCGAGAGGAACACCGGCGACGGCGGATACCAGCAGGGCGCTGGAGAATGCGCCGGTGGCTGCGGTGCCCGACCATCCGGTCGCAGCGGTGATCGCGGGGAGCAGGACCGGAAAGGCGTAGAAGAGAACGCCCCAGCCGGCGATCTGCGTCAGACACAGCGCGGGCAGCACCGCGCGAGGCGGTGACCGGACCACCGTTCCGGTCACCGCCTCCTGGGCGTCGAGGGACGTCACGGCTGCTCAGCGACCCCCGGCGGGAGACTCGGCCCGCAGCGTTTCCGGTTCGCCACAGCAGCCGCCGCCCGCGGCGCCGGCATCCTCCCCGGTCACCTCCGCGAGGCCGGAGCCCTTGCACACGCCCGTCTCGGGCAGGGTCAGCTCGACGCGGTCGGCGGCCTCGTGGTCGCCGGCGAGGGTTGCGGCGATGGAGCGGACCTGCTCGTAGCCGGTGAGGGCAAGGAAGGTCGGGGCGCGGCCGTAACTCTTCATGCCGGCCAGGTACACGTCCTGCTCCGGGTGCGTCAGCTCCTTCGCCCCGTGGGGGTAGACGGTGCCGCAGGAGTGGATGTTCGGGTCGATCAGCGGCGCCAACTCCAGCGGGGCCTGCAGGCGTTCGTCGAGACCGAGCCGAAGCTCGGTGAGGAAGCCCAGGTCCGGGCGGAAGCCGGTGAGTGCGACCACCTCGTCCACGGCTTCCAGGCTGCGCCCGTCTTCCCCGGTCAGTGTCAGGCGGCCGGCGCCGTCCCGTTCGACGGCCGCGGTGCGGAAGCCGGTGACCGCGGTGGCGTGTCCGGCCTCGACGGCGGCTTTGGCACGCAGGCCCAACGCGCCGCGTTCCGGGAGCTGGTCCGCCTCGCCTCCGCCGAAGGTGTCGTCGCCCAGGCCGCGGCGCAGCACCCAGACGGCATGTGTGCCGGGCACCTCCTTCGCCAGCTCCGCGAACCGGGCGAGGGCGGTGAAGGCGGACGCTCCGGAGCCCAGGACGGCGACACGCTTCCCGGCGTACCGGTCGCGGACCGCCCGCGTGCGGAGGTCCGGCATGCGGTAGGCGATACGACCGGCCGCTGCGCCTTCCCCGAGGACGGGAAGGCCGTCGGCGCCGAGCGGGTTCGGGGTCGTCCAGGTGCCGGAGGCGTCGATCACCG
>KI547047.1:23898-26435 GCA_000497405.1 Streptomycetaceae bacterium MP113-05
ATCGCCGCCGCTGGGACAGGAGGCTCCGTCGGGGCGTACCCAGCCCGTGGGGGCCAGCAGCTTCTCCGCAGCCGGGTCCACGACCTCCGACCACGGCGAGAACAGTCGTACGTGCGCCCATTCGCGCACGGCGGCCCCCGGCCGGTCGCCGGCCTCCAGCACGAGCGGTTCGATGCCGCGCTCCAGCAGGTGTGCGGCGGCGGCGAGCCCGACGGGGCCGGCCCCGATCACCGCGACGGGCGGCTTGGGGTCACGTGTGGCGGTGGAGGTGTTCACGACGGCTCCTCGTTGATTCGAATGCTGTCGATGTTGCGCTTTCAGCATGACACCTGATTCGATGAACTTCAACATAGGTGTTCATCGAATCAGGAAGGGGTCTGTGGTGACCGAGCACGTCGACGTCGCGATCATCGGGGGCGGGCAGTCCGGACTGGCGGCGGCACGCGCCGCCAGCGCCCGGGGGTTGAAGCCGGTGGTACTCGAGGCGTCCGGGCAGCCCTCCGGCCCCTGGCCGCGCTACTACGACAGTCTCAAGCTGTTCTCGCCCGCCCGCTTCAGCGCTCTGCCCGGACTGTCCTTCGACGGTGACGGCGACCGCTACCCGCACCGCGACGAAGTCGCCGACTACCTCATCCGTTACGCCGAGCACATCCAGGCGGACGTCCGCACCCACGCCAGGGTCGAGGCCGTCCAGGCCGACAGCGCCGGATTCTCGGTCCGCATGGCCGACGGCCGTGAGATGACCGCGGCCGGGATCGTGGCCGCCACGGGCGCATTCGGCAACCCGGCGCAACCGCAACTCCCCGGCAGGGAGAGCTTCACCGGCGAGACACTTCATGTCGCCGACTATCGCGGCCCCAGGCCGCACGCCGGTAAGCGCATCGTCATTGTCGGCGGCGGAAACTCCGCCGTCCAGGTCGGCCACGAACTGTCGCGGGTCGCCACGGTGACCCTGGCGACCCGCGCACCGCTCCGCTTCCTTCCCCAGGTGCGGAACGGCAGGGACCTGCACCACTGGCTGACGACCACCGGCTTCGACCACCTGCCTCCCGCCTGGCTCACTCAGGTGGTGCCGGGCACCCTGGTTCTGGACCCCGGCACCTACCAGGGCGCGCTCACCGCGGGAGCGTGGCAGCGGCGGTGCATGTTCAGCCGACTCGACGGCGACACCGTCCTCTGGGGTGACGGCGGCCGGGAGCACGTCGACCTGGTGCTGTCGGCGACCGGCTACCGTCCCGACCTGTCCTGCCTGCGGTCCCTCGACGGCGCACTGGACGACGACGGTGTGCCCCTGCACAGTGGCGGGCTGTCCGTCGCTCACCCCGGTCTCGTCTACCTCGGCCTCGAGTTCCAGCGGTCCTTCGCCTCCAACACGCTTCGCGGTGTCAGCCATGACGCGGAACATGTCATTCAGCCACTCGCCGCTCACGTACAACGGGCGTCGGCCGCGGTCGGGCTCTGAATCAGGGCAAGCCGTGGTCACGTGCCCTGGTCGTCCCGCTCGCTCGACCCCAGAAGTTCGATGCGTGTCAAAATGGGTGCATGGCGGATTCGATGCACCTTCCGGTCGCGGAGGCAGAGGTGGCTCCCTGCTGCCCGCCGCTCAGCGAGCGGCCGTACACCGCGGAGGAGGCCGAGAGGTCTGTTCCCATGTTCAAGGCCTTGGGCGACCCCATACGTCTGCGGTTGTTCTCCGCGATCGCCTCCCACGAACGCGGCGAGGCCTGCGTCTGCGACATCTCCGATGTCGGTGTCTCGCAGCCCACGGTCTCCCACCACCTCAAGAAGCTCCGGGAAGCCGGTCTCCTCGCCTCCGAGCGACGTGGTACCTGGATCTACTACCGTGTCGAACCCTCGGTTGTCGCGGCGATGAGCCAACTCCTTCGCCCGCCCCCCGTCTCCGGGCTTCCGCTGGAGTAGGACGACGACGCACAGGCGCGTGTCCGGGGCGTACGGAGAACCTCGGCGGACGGCCGGGCCCGGTCTTCAGTGGCCGCTGACGAGTTCGCCGGCGAGGCGGTCGTGCATGCGGGCGCTGGGGTCGTTGAGGCCGATGATGGTGACCTTCTTCCCGCGCGAGGCGTACTTCGTCTCGATCGCGTCGAGCGCGGCGACAGAGGAGGCGTCCCAGATGTGCGCCTCGGACAGGTCGACGACCACGTCGTCGGGGTCGCCCGCGTAGTCGAACTGGTGGACCAGATCGTTGGAGGACGCGAAGAACAGCTCACCGGTGACGGCGTAGATGACCTGGGTGCCGTCGGGGTCGGTGACGCTGGACACGTGGACCAGGTGGGCCACGCGGCGGGCGAAGGCGACCATCGCGGTGAGGACGCCGACGATCACGCCGATGGCCAGGTTGTGGGTGGCCACGACCACCACGACGGTGACGGTCATGACGATCGTCTCGGCCGGCGGCATCCTGCGCAGTGTCTGCGGCTGGACCGAGTGCCAGTCGAAGGTCGCGAAGGAGACCAGGATCATCACGGCGACCAGCGCGGCCATCGGGATGTCGGAGACGACCGGACCCGCCGCCACGA
>KI547047.1:26445-36650 GCA_000497405.1 Streptomycetaceae bacterium MP113-05
CACGACCAGGGCCATCAGGAAGGTGCCGGCCAGGAAGGTCGACAGCCGGGTCCGGGCGCCTGAGGTCTTCACGTTGATCATGGTCTGGCCGATCATCGCGCAGCCGCCCATGCCGCCGAAGAAGCCGGTGACGATGTTGGCGACGCCCTGACCGATCGACTCACGTGTCTTGTCGGAGTGGGTGTCGGTGATGTCGTCGACCAGCTTCGCCGTCATCAGCGACTCCATCAGCCCCACCAACGCCATGGCCAGTGCGTAGGGCGCGATGAGCGTCAGCGTCTCGACGGTGAGCGGCACGTCGGGGATGCCGGGGACCGGGAGTGCGGAGGGCAGTGAGCCCTTGTCGCCGACGGTCGGCACGGCGATCCCGGCGGCGACGGTGATCACGGTGAGGATGATGATGGAGACCAGCGGCGCGGGAACGGCCTTCGTGATCTTCGGGAAGAGCACCATCAGCGTCAGGCCGCCGACGACGAGCGGGTAGACGGCCCACGGCACGTCCTCCAGCTCGGGGATCTGGGCCATGAAGATGAGGATGGCCAGCGCGTTGACGAAGCCGACCATGACGCTGCGCGGCACGAACCGCATCAGCTTCGCCACGCCGAGCGAGCCCAGGATCACCTGGAAGACGCCGGCGAGGATGACGGCGGCGATCAGGTAGCCCAGTCCGTGCTCACGGTTGAGCGGTGCGATGACCAACGCGACCGCGCCGGTGGCGGCGGAGATCATCGCTTTGCGCCCGCCGACCACGGAGATGACCACAGCCATGGTGAACGAGGCGAACAGCCCGACGCTCGGGTCGACACCGGCGATGATCGAGAAGGAGATCGCCTCGGGAATCAGGGCGAGCGCGACCACGAGCCCGCCGAGGACCTCGGTGCGAAGAACCTTCGGCGAGGCGAGGAAGTCGGGACGGGACAGGCGCAGCCGCGAGGCTGCCGACGTTGCTGCGGACATGTATCCGTTTCTGTTCAGGGCGTGCAGGACGGCTGCGCGCGCATCGTGCGTGCCGACACCCACGGGGGAGCGGGTAGCCGACCGCGCGCACCGGAAGGTGTCTCGCGGTGCGAGCCGGGAGGCCGACGGCCGGAACGGGCCGTCGATCGGGCATCATGGCCGGAAGTGAAGTGGGCGCCGGCCTGGATTCGGGCCCGGCGTGCCCTGCCGGCCGGAGCGGTGTTCTTGCTCCGCGCACCGAACACTACCCTGACGTAAGGGATGATGGTGAACCGGTGAGCTGTGCGTCACAGGCGTTCAGGGCCTCCGTGCCTGTGGTTGTTCTCCCCGGGCGTCCCGGTGTGCAACAGCTCCGGACGAGTCGGACCGACGAAGGGAAACAGGCGGCGATGACCGAGCGGCAGATGCAGATCGGTGAAGTGGCTGAGCGGACCGGTCTGTCTCTGCGCACGATCCGGCACTACGAGGAGGTGGATCTGGTCATGCCCTCTGCGCGCAGCAAGGGCGGATTCCGGCTCTACACCGAGTCCGACGTCGAACGCCTGATGGTCGTACGCCGCATGAAGCCCCTCGGCTTCACCCTGGACGAGATGCGGGACCTGCTGGAGATCACCGATCGGCTCTCTTCCCGGAGGGGCGATCCGAGTACCGTGGAGCACTCGAGCCGCCTGCGCGAACGACTGGACGCCTACCGCAGGATCGCCGACGCCCGGTGCGAGACCCTGCGCGCGCAACTGACGGCTGCCGAGGACTTCGCGGGGACGTTGCGCCGACGGCTGGACCAGGGAGCCTGACCTTGCGGCTCCGGGTGCCCACGAACGTGCTCTCACCGCATCTCGGCCGACGGCCGTTTCGTCGCCCCAGGGGTGCGGAGTCGTCCGAGTCGGCCTGCACGACCGGTACGTGGAGGCCGGCACCGTCCTCTGAGATCCTTCCAGGACGACCGACACGGAAAGGTGGCAGATGAGTCTGCGCTTCGAGGAGATCGACTGGCAGCCGACGGCCATGGGCGACATCAGCCTGCGGCGCCGCCGCGACCCGGCTTCGGGTGGCGACGTGTACGAGGTGAAGCTCGGTGACGAGTTCCTGATGTCCAGCCTCTTCACCGCGGGCGAAGTGGCCCTGGCCGAGCTCGGCCTGGCGAGGTCCGCGGACACGGCGCTCGACGTCGACGTCGCCGTCGGCGGACTCGGACTCGGCTACACCGCCGCAGCCGTGCTGGAGGACCCGCGCGTGCGGTCCGTCGTCGTGATCGACGCGCTTCCCGAGGTCATCGAGTGGCACCGCCGTGGTCTGGTCCCGCTGGGCGAGCGCCTGGCTTCGGACCAACGGCTCCGCTTCGTGCACGGGGACTTCTTCGCCTCGGTGACGGCCCGGGACGGACTGGATCCGCATGAACCGGGACGTCGGTTCGACGCCGTCCTGCTGGACGTCGACCACTCGCCCCGCCATGTGCTCCACGAGCGGCACGCCGCGTTCTACGAGCCTGCGGGGGTGCGGCAACTGGCCGCACACCTGAAACCGCGGGGGATCTTCGCGTTGTGGTCCAACGACCCGCCGGACGAACAGTTCACCTCCGTGCTCGCCGGCGTCTTCGACACCGCGGAGGCGCACGTGGTCGATTTCGAGAACCCGCTGCAGGGCGGGACGTCGTCCAACACCGTGTACGTCGCCGTGAAGTGACGCGCGTCAGCCACGCGTGCCTGGGGGCGCCTGTCTACTGGTGCGCCGCGAGGAGCGGTTCCAGCGGCGAGCCGGGGAACTCACGCTGGAAGGAGGAGATGTGCCAGCGGCTGGGGAAGAGCCCCAGCCACGAGTCGTCACGCACCCGCCGCATTCCCTCACCGTGCACGAGCCGGGACCTGCTGAGCGCCTCCGCTCCTTCCTGGTCGGTCGCCCGCGCCGCGCTGTACGGCAGCGACTCCAGGCGTACTGCGGCGGAGAACTCGAATTCCATGCGGTGCTGCACGACGTCGAACTGCATCGGCCCCACCGCGGCGAGTACCGGTGCCTGGTCCCCGCGGCGGTCCGAGACCAGCACCTGCACCACGCCCTCCTCGTCCAGCTGCGCGATGCCGCGGCGGAACTGCTTGGACCGGCCGATGTCCACCGGCCGCACCACCGCGAAGTGCTCGGGTGCGAAGGTGGGCATCGGCGGGAACACCGCGCGCTGCCCGCTGTAGAGGGTGTCGCCCACACGCAGCGCGGTGGCGTTGACGAGTCCGACCACGTCGCCGGGGAAGGCGGTCTCCACCGCCGAGCGGTCCTGCCCGAAGACGCTGTGGGCGTACTTCGTCGCGAACGGCTTGCGCGTCGCCGCCCGGGTGACGGTCATGCCGCGCTCGAAGACGCCGGAGCAGACCCGGACGAAGGCGATCCGGTCGCGGTGCGCCCGGTCCATGTTGGCCTGCACCTTGAAGACCAGCCCGGAGAACGGCGCGTCGACCGGGTGCGCGCCGCCGGCCGCCAGCTCCCGGGCGGCGGGCGGTGGCGCCAGGTCGACGACGGCGTCCAGCAGCAGCCGCACGCCGATGTTCGAGAGCGCCGCGCCGAAGAAGACGGGGGTCGACTTGCCGGCCAGGAAGTCGTCCGGGTCGTGTGTCGCGCCGGTCTCCCGCAGCAGGGCCAGTTCGTCGTGGGCCGTCTCCCACTCCTCCGGGAACTCCCCGGCGGCCCGGTCGGCCGGATAGGTCTCCTCGACGGCCTCCTTCGCACCCCCGGGGGCCCGGGTGTAGCGGACCATCTGCTCGGGGTCGCGCGCGTCCACCAGTCCGCGAAGGTGGCCCGCGATGCCGACGGGCCAGGTCACCGGGGTGGGGCGGAGCCGGAACTCGCTCTCGATCTCGTCCATCAGTTCCAGCGCGTCCCGGCCGGGGCGGTCCCACTTGTTGACGAAGGTGATCACCGGAATACCCCGGTGCCGGCACACGTCGAAGAGCTTGCGGGTCTGCTCCTCCAGTCCTTTCGCGGCGTCGATGAGCATCACCGCGCAGTCGACGGCGGCCAGGACCCGGTAGGTGTCCTCGGAGAAGTCCGCGTGGCCGGGCGTGTCCAGCAGGTTCAGCACCTGCCCGCGATGTGCGAACTGCAGGACGGCCGAGGTCACCGAGATCCCCCGGGTCTGCTCCATCTCCATCCAGTCGGAGGCGACGCCGCGACGGCTGCCCTTGCCGTGCACCGCGCCCGCCGACGTCAGGGCGTGCGCATGCAGCGCCAGGGCCTCGGTCAGTGTCGACTTGCCCGCGTCCGGGTGTGAGATCACCGCGAACGTCCGCCGTCGCGCCGCCTCACCGGCGGCCGTTCCGTCGCTCATCGCGCCGCACCCCCCACGGGCGCGCCCGGAGACACGGCTGTCAGGTGCGCGACATGTCCGTGCAGCGAGCGGGCGACGTCTGCCGCCGCGAGCTCGCGCTGGAGGTCCTCACTCCGTGCGTCCGTTTCCTGCCAGTAATTTCGCAACCTCGCCACCGATCCGCGTGCGCACCCACGTCCGTCCCGGGCTCAGGGTCTCCCGGCGGGTGTCTTCTCCAGAATGTCCCACAGTGACCGCAGGTCCTCCGAACGGGACCCCGGCGCCGCCTGCGGCGTACCAGCTTCAGCCACCGCTCCTCCGTCTCGGTGCACAGCCGGGAACCGCCGTCATCGGGCTCCCGTCCGGTGGACGGGAGCTCAGCGGTGGTCTCTTCGTGGTGCCGGATCGCCAGGGAGAGCCCGGCATGCTCCGTCATCCCGCCGACCTGCACCAGCCGCTGTGTCGCGACCACCCGAGACGAGAAACTCTACCCTCTCGTGAAAGTAAGGTGTGACGTCTCGTGCAGGACCGTTCCTCGGACACGCAAGCCGTGGGAGCACGACTCCGCGCCAGGTTACGGCACCTCGGGGAGCGACCGGACGCGCCGATATGGCTGTGCCCCTGGTTCTCCGTCGCCGGGGCGACGGAGAACCAGGGGCACTCGGGTTCCGGGGAGCGTCGGAGCGGTTGACTCGGAGAGGGGCCGACGGCGCCGGGGCGAGGGTCAGAAGGGCATCTTGCCGCGGGCGCGGCGGCCGGCGGAGCCGCTGCGGCCGACGGCGCGTGAGCTGGAGCGGAAAGGCTTGCTGAACAGGCGGCCGAGCGGGCCGGGTGCCTTGCTGGTGGCGCGGGTGCCGGCGCCGAGGGTCTTCTGGGCGCCACGTTCCGGGTGCCGCGAGAGGCGGGGGACCAGAAAGGCGAGGACGAGCAGAACCACGCATGCGCCGACGATGACGACAGCCGTCATGGTCTTCTCCCTTCTTCGTTCGTCGCCGCGCGTCCACGCGGTGAGCGTGTCGCGCGGCTGCTTTCACCGCGTGCCCCTTTCCGCAGGGGCCACATGCACATCGGCCGGTCTTCACCGGGTGTCTCAGGGGGTGTTGCGGCAGACGAGGCGCAACGAGGCGGGTGGGACGGCGCAGTTGTGCGCGCCGTCCCCGGTCGTGCCCCGCGCGCCGCTCCGGAGGTGTCGGGCCCGCGGTTCAGTCGTTCCGGTTGCGGAGCAGCCCCTTCATCCTGGCGACAGCGAAGCTCCAGCCCTGCTCGACGGTGGGCTGCGGGGGCACCGCGATCTCGTCGGGGTTGGTCAGGACGTTCAGGAGCACCGGGCCGTCGGTGGCGAAGGCGCGGCCGACCGCTTCTTCCAGCTCGTCGGGGTCGGTGACGCGGATGCCGGTGATGTCCATGGCCGTGGCCACGGCGGCGAAGTCCGGGTTGTTCAGGCCGGTGCCGAACTCGGCCAGCCCCGCCTCCTCCTGTTCGAGTTTGACCATGCCGAGGCGGGTGTTGTCGAAGACGACGAGCTTGACCGGCAGGTCGTAGGTGCGCAGCGTGATCAGGTCGCCGAGCAGCATGCTCAGGCCGCCGTCTCCGCAGAACGCCACCACCTGGCGGCGCCGGTCGAGGAACTGCGCGCCGAGGGCCTGCGGCATGGCGTTCGCCATCGAACCGAGGTTGTACGAGCCCAGCAGTCGCCGGCCGCCCCGCATCCGGACGAAGCGGGAGAGCCACACGGTGGCCATCCCGGTGTCGGAGGTGAAGACGGCGTCGTCGGCGGCGGCACGGTCGACGGCTGCGGCCAAGGCCTCGGGCCGGATACGGCGGTCGGGGTTGTCGACGGTGCCGCGGACCTTGCCGGCCAGCCCGTCGTCGTACGTGGTGTCGGTGAGCCGCTGCTGGTTCTCCTGCCAGCCGGCGAAGCGCTTGCGGGCCTTCTCCAGGTGGTCGCGGTCGTCTCGGGGCGCGAGGTGACCCAGCAGGGCGCGCACGGTCGGGCCGACGTCGCCGACCAGGCCGACGTCGGCGTGGGCCCGGCGGCCGATGTGCTCGGCGGCCACGTCGACCTGGACGATCTGCTTGCCCTCCGGGTACCACTCGCGGTACGGGAAGTCGGTGCCGAGGAGCAGCAGGGCATCGGCGTCCGTCATGGCGTCCGCCGCCGCCGGGTTGCCGATCAGCCCGGTCTGGCCGACCTCGTACGGATTGTCGTCCTCGAAGCCCTCCTTGGCCTTGAGCGTGAGGACCATGGGTGAGGCGAGGCGTTCGGCCAGGGCCAGTACGTCCTCCCGTGCGCTCTGTGCGCCCCTGCCCACCAGCAGGGTGACCTTTCCCGCCGCGTCCAGCAGTTCGACCGCCTCGCGGATCGCAGGTTCGTCGGGCCGGGTGGAGGTGCGGGCGAGGGAGAAGCGCGGGGGGCGGCTGTCGGGCACGTCCGCGTCTCCGACGTCGCCGGGCACCGTCAGCACCGAGACGCCCTTGCGGGCCACGGCGGTGCGGACCGCCACCTCGAAGAGCCCGGGGAGCTGGCCGGGGGTGGTCACCGTGGCGCGGAATGCGGCCACATCGCGGAACAGGAGGTCGTTGTCGACCTCCTGGAAGTAGTCGGTGCCGGCTTCGGCGAGGGGTACCTGGCCGGCGATGGCCAGCACGGGGGCGTGGCTCTTCGCCGCGTCGTAGAGGCCGTTGAGGAGGTGTACCGAGCCGGGGCCGACGGTGCCCATGCACACGCCCAGGGTGCCGGTCAGCTGTGCCTGCGCGCCGGCGGCGAACGCGGCGGCCTCCTCGTGGCGGCAGCCGACCCACTCCAGCTCCTCGCGTTTCCGGATGGCGTCGGTCAGCGGGTTGAGCGCGTCGCCGACGACGCCGAAGACCTGGCGGACACCGAGCCGGACCAGGCCGTCGACGAGGGTCTGGGCGACTGTGCGGGAGGGCATGAGGTGGCTCCTGGGGTCGGGGTGGCTGCTTCCACGAGGGGTCCTTGCTCCCGGTGCCCCCACTGAGGGCCCCTATTCCTCCGGGCACCGGGGGCGCCGCCGCATCCGTGCAGGTGCGAGGGCTGTGCGGGTAGCGCTGTCGGGAACGTCACCCACGGAACCACACCTTTGTCGCCTGACAAGCGATCGCGCCGACGGTACATTGAACCGGAATCCTCATCACATACGGAAAGAAGCCGAACGAAGTGGACGGTCTCCCCACCGTGGAGCGAGCGCTGCGTGACGCCGCCCCGCACCTGCTGATCGACGTCGTCACAGCCACGATGAAGGAGCAGTACGGTGCCACCGGTGTCGAGCTGCGCATGGCGGACTACGCCATGAAGTCCCTGCAGGTCGTCGAGTCGCCCTCGTTCCGCGTCGGGCCGGTGTCCATCCACGACAGCCCGCAGGGGCGCGCTTTCGGCGCGCAGGAACCGCATGCGATGCCGGAGCCTCCGGGCCGGATCACCGTGCACCTGCCCGTCACCATCCGCGGGGACCGCATGGGGGTGCTGTCCGTCACGCTGCCGGAGGACCAGTACGGCGAGGAGGTCCTTCCTCGGATGCGGGAGGTCTGCGCCGCGCTCGGACACGAGATCCTCGTCGCGGAGCGGGACACGGACCTGTTCCAGATGGCGCGCCGCACCGCACGGCTCACGCTCGCTGCCGAGATGCAGTGGCAGCTTCTTCCCGGGCGTTCGTGCGTCCGTCCGGAGTTCGCCCTCGGTGGCCACCTGGAGCCGGCCTACGCGATCTTCGGCGACAACTTCGACTGGTCCACGTCGCCCGAACGCCTCACCCTCAGCGTCACCAACGGCATGGGGGACGGCATCGAGGCCGCGTTGCTGACCAACCTCGCGGTCAACGCGCTGCGCAACGCCCGCCGCGCCGGCCTCGGCATCGCCGACCAGGCCGCCCTCGCCGATCAGGCTCTCCACGCGCACTACCGGGGCGAGAGGTACCTGTCGGTGCTGCTCCTGGAGTTCGACCTGCAGACCGGTTCGGTGACCGCGGTCGACGCCGGTTCTCCTCGCATGTGGCGCCTGCGCGACGGGAAGGTCGAGCGCGTCGACTTCGAGGCGCAGCTGCCGTTGGGCATGTTCGAGGAGACGCCGTACGTCTCCGAACACTTCGAGGTGCGACCGGGGGATCGGCTGCTGATCAGCAGTGACGGGGTGTACGACACGTCGTCGCCGAGCGGCGCCCGCTACGGCGAGCGGGCGCTGGCCCGTTCCCTGGCCGGGACCCGTCTGCTGCCCGCCGACCAGGTGCCCCGTGCGGTGCTGCACGAACTGACCGACCACCACGGCCGTGGTCCGCTCGACGACGACGCGTTGGTGGTGTGTCTCGACTGGAAGGGCAGTCCGCACACCGTCTGACGGGCGTGCGGGCCGCCGGTGGTGACACCTCGGGCGCGGCCGGTGGTGCCCTCAGGCGGACCGGGTGCGCCCGGCCGCCGGGTGGCTCTCCGGCGTGCCGCTCCCGTGTGCCGCGAAACGGAAGCCCTCCAGGCCGCGGACGAGGTCCCGCCGGGCGGACACGGGCATGCGGCTCAGCACGTCCAGCAGGGCGCGTTCCCGCCGGGAGCGCAACTCGGTCAGGTACTTCCTGGCCTTCTCCGTCAGATGCAGCTCCAGTTCGCGTCGGCTGACCGGGCTCGGCCTGCGCTCGACGTACCCCGTGACCTCCAGCCGGTCGCACAGTCGGCTCACGGAGGAGGCCCTCGACCCCAGCAGTTCTCCGAGTCTGCGGAGGTTGATGCCCTCCTCGTGGTCCAGGCTGTACAGGACGCGCAGCTGGAACGTGGAGACCGGTGCTGGGGGCGCGGCGTCGAAACCACGCTCCCAGAGGACTTCCAGCATCTCGATGGCTTCCGCTGCCGCCCCGGCGGCGTCCAGGGTCGGTTGTTGCGGAGAAGAAGGCGCGCCCATGTCAGTGCCACTCCACGTGATCCGTCGGCTGTCCGCGGGAAGGTCGGTCCCGCGGGCCTGCGAGGACGTCTCGACGTCCGGTTCTCTCGTCTCCATTTGCCCGGTTTCCACCGAGCCACACGTGCATCTGACGTGCCGTGACGAAGGGGAGGGGGTGCAGAGGTGTAGACGGCGCGGTCCCGGGCACACACCTGTATGTCAAATGACAACAGTTGTTGCCTCGAAGGGTGTCGTATGAGCATCGCCACGCCAGTTCCGTCGACCGACGAGGCCGTCCCGGGCACCTCGCGTGCAAGGGATGCGGCGCACGCGGGCCTTCCGCACGTCCTGGACCCGGGTGCCATCGCGCCGAAGGACGCGCGCGAGATGTCCGGGCTGTTCTTCCGGCAGCTGCGCGACCTGGAAGAGGGCACTCACGAGTACCAGTACGCCCGCAACACGCTCATCGAGATGAACCTGACCCTGGTGCGCTACGCCGCGGGGCGCTTCCGGAACCGCAGCCAGCCCGACGAGGACCTCCTCCAGGTCGGCACCATCGGACTGATCAAGGCCATCGACCGGTTCGACGTCGAACGCGGTGTGGAGTTCACCTCGTTCGCCGTGCCGTACATCGTCGGTGAGATGCGGCGCTTCTTCCGCGACACCACCTGGGCCGTCCATGTGCCCCGCCGCCTTCAGGAACTGCGCATCCGGCTGGCGATGGCGGGCGAGGAGCTCCTCGCCGAGAGCGGCAGGCCGGCCACGGCCGCAGAGGTCGCACAACACCTCGGGCTCACCGTCGAAGAGGTCGTGGAGGGCCAGGTCGCGGCCAACGGCTACTCCGCCGACTCCCTTGACGGCGCGCTGAACGACCGCGACGAGTCGGACGGCCACAGCCTGGGAGACCGGCTCGGCGAGTGCGACCCCGCCTTCGACGCCGTCGAGGGCTTCGAGACCCTCCGGCCCCTGCTCGCCGAACTCGGCGAACGTGACCGCCGCATCCTCGAACTGCGGTTCGGCGAGGAACTCACCCAGTCCGAGATCGGGGAGCGGCTCGGCATCTCGCAGATGCAC
>KI547047.1:36660-37791 GCA_000497405.1 Streptomycetaceae bacterium MP113-05
GGGCGGGCGGGGCGCCGTTTCAGGCGGGACGTGCCTCGCCGGGGCGGCGCCGGTCGTCGGCCGCGTCCGCGCGCCGCGCGGCCGAGGAGAACCCCTGCAGACCGTCCGTCAGCTCGCGACGGGACTTCGGCGGCATGCGGTTCAGGACGGCGAGCAGCGCCTGCTCCCGGCGGGAACGCAGTTCGACCAGGTATGCCTCTGCCTGCCTGGTCAGATGCAGCTCCAGTTCCCGTCGGCTGACCGGGCTCGGGAGCCGTTCGACGAAACCCATCGCCTCGAGGCGGTCGCACAGCCGGCTTGTGGACGGCGGGGCCGATCCCAACAGCTCACCCAAGCCGCGCAGGTTGATGCCGTCCTGTTGCTGGAGGACGTGCAGGACGCGCAGTTGGGACGAGGAGACCGGCTTGGTCGGCACGGCGTTCCTGCCCTGCTCCCACAGGGTCTCCAGCAGCTCGATGACCTCGCAGGCCGCTCGGGCGGCGGCGCGGGACGGCTCGCCGTCCGGCCGACTCGCGCCCATGCAGTGCCACTCCCCGAATTCACAACCCTGGCGGTCCGCACGCTCTCCGGTGGCGGGGCCATGTCCGCGGCAAGCCTAGCCGACGGCCACCGGCTGCCCCACCGCGACACCGTCGGGCGTCACGTACGCCGGCGCAGCGGAGGCCGGAACCATGGGAGGACGCGAGGAGTCAGCGGGGGCGGAAGCCGGATCGGCGGGCGGTGCGTGCCCAGAAGAGGCTCAGCGCGCCGAGGATCAGGACGACTGCACCGGTGGCCCACTCGACCTGCGGGGCGCCCGCAGCCTCGAACGGGGGCTCGCCGTACCCCCAGATGAACGGGGACACGATCAGCCAGGCCCCGAGCAGGAGGACGCCGACGGAGGCGAAGACCTGACGCAGCGGGCGGAGGAAGCGGCTCAGGGCGAGGAAGAGGAGGAGGACGCCCACCACGGACTCGTTGAGGTAGGCGTCGCCACCGGACTCGGTGGCGTCGTAGCCGATCGCCCATGCGGCGATGAAGAGCCAGAACGCGGCGAGGGCGGTGAGCACGGCGGTGCCCTGGTCGCGGGAGGACAGGTAGTCGATGCGGTGGAGGTGTTCGCGCTGACGGTTCACAGGGCGGGCGTGGCGG
>KI547047.1:37801-41554 GCA_000497405.1 Streptomycetaceae bacterium MP113-05
GGACCCCTGCTTCACGACCGCCGGAATCCACCGCCTCCAGGTGGAGGAGGGAGTCAGGACCTCCCCCTCCTTCCCTCCGGCCCGGCGGCGCTGCCGGAGCGGAGAGCGGGTGACCCCCGGAGGAGCTCTGAAACCGCTTTCGGGGGGCTCCACCCGGGGGCGTGGGACTCAGGCCGTGGGGACGACGGGGGGCGTGTCCGCGGGGGAGCGACGTCGGGAGGGCAGCCGGAGAAAGCGCTCGGAGTGGTGCTCCTCGTGCAGGTCGATGCGCCGCGCCTCCAAGAGATGCCGCAGCGACAGCACGCCCTCGACCTGCGGTTTCTCCTCCCGGGTGAGGACCAGGACGCGGGTGACGGACTCAGCGGCCATCCGGTACGCGATGGTGCGGAGCGTCTCGTCCGGGTGCGCGGTGACCGGTTTCCGGACGATCCCGGCGAGGGGGCGGGGGTCGTCGGGGGCGGTGTAGACCAGGTCGCTGCGAGTGACCACGCCGCAGAGGTCGCGGTCGGAAGTGAAGACCGGGTAGAGGCGCTGAGCCAGAACGCCGTCCTCGTCGGCGACGGCGTGCGCGTCCCGCAGGAGCGCCGCGGCCTCCCCCGCCGTCTGTGTGGCGCGGAACGTCACGGTGGTCGGAGTCTCGAACTGCCGGACGAGGTGCACCTCGAGGGGGTCGACGGAGTACTCGCGACTCAGATGGAGGCCGCGGCGGGCGAGCTTCTCGGTGAGCACGGAGCGTTTGAGCAGGACGACGGAGACCAGGTAGGCCGTGGACGCTGCGATCACCATGGGAATGAGGGCGTTGACCTCGTGGGTCAGTTCCAGGCAGAAGACGATGCCGGTGAGGGGGGAGCGCATCGCGCCGCCCAGCACGCCGGCGAGTGACACCACCGCCCAGAAGCCGGGGCTGACGTGGGGGAACACGAGGCCTTCGGCCGCACCCAGTGCAGCGCCGATCATGAACACCGGCGCGAGCACTCCGCCCGAGGTGCCGGAGCCCAGGGAGAGACCCCAGATGAGGCTCTTGACCAGCAGGATGCCGATGATGAGTCCGACCGTGGCGTGTCCGGTGAGGAGCTCCGAGATGACGTCGTAGCCGATGCCGAGGGCACGCGGTTCCACGAGTCCGCCCAGGCCGATGATCAGGCCGCCGATGGCCGGCCACCACATCCAGTGGAAGGGAAGCCGTGCGAAGAGGTCCTCGGACACGTACACCAGAGAGGTCACGGCGACGGCGAGCAGCCCGGCCGCAGCCCCGGCGACGATGCACAGACCGTAGGCGGGCAGGGCGAGACGTTCCGGTACGTGGGCGCCGGGGAAGAGCGGGCCGGTGCCCAGCAGCGGTCCGCGGACGAGGGTGGCCACCACCGCAGCCACGCAGACCGGCACGAACGAGCGGGGGCGCCATTCGAAGAGCAGCAGTTCGACGGCGAGCACGATCGAGGCCAGCGGAGCGTTGAACGTGGCGGCCATACCCGCCGCGGAGCCGGCCACGAGCAGTGTCTTGCGCTCGTCCGTGGTGATGCGGAGGAACTGGGCGATGAGGGAGCCGATGGCACCCCCCGTCATGATGATCGGGCCCTCGGCGCCGAACGGACCACCGGAGCCGATGGAGATCGCCGCGGAGGTGGGTTTGAGCACCGCCACCCGGGGCTTGACCTTGCTGCCGCCGACAAGGATCGCCTCGAGGGTCTCGGGCATGCCGTGGCCGCGGATCTTCTCCGATCCGTACCGGGCCATCAGGCCCACGAGGAGACCGCCGAGGACGGGCATCGTGAGAATGAGCCAGGGGCTCGACGTCCCGGAGGGCTCCGAGTCGGCGACACTGAGGGTGCCGAAGAAGAAGAGGTTGGTGCTCAACGCGATCATCTTCATCAGCCCGACGGCAGCCAGTGCGGCGATCGCTCCGATGGGTACCGCGAGGGCACAGAGGCCGAGTAGTCGCGGAGGCACGTGGAAGTCCCCGAGGCGTGGCGTCTTGTGGGACGCGCCGCCGCCTTTCTCGCCAGCCGTCCCCCGGGGGCGGTCGGATCCGGGTCGTGTCCGGGCAGCGGCGGACAGGGGCACATGAACCTCCGGTTCGTTGCGGTCGCGTCTCGTTTCGTGCCGGCGCACGCCACATGCGCGACCGTTGCGCCTGCGGTCGCGTCGCGCGTACGTCGTGGGCGCTCGCGGCAGCGCGGTTCGCTGCACGGCCGTGGGGCGGCGGTGAACGGGCCGACGGCACTGCGGCGTTGCGGCGTTCACTCGGTCGCGGGCTCCATCGCACGCGGTGCGGCATGGACGCGCCGGTGGCGTCGTCCTGCGGTGTGCACGAGGCTACCATTGCACTCTGCAATATTTATTTAGCGTAGGTAAGTAATAGGTATAGGGCAGGTATAGAGGAGTCATGCCGGACGAGAAACGTGACGGACGCGACACGGCACCCGCGCCCGGACCCCGGGACCGGGAGCAGGCCGCGGCGGAGGAGGTCACCGTCGCGGTGATGAGCGCCGCCCAACTCCTGTGCGCCGTCTCCGCGCGTGCCCTGGCCCGTGCCGACGAGACGCTGACGCTCCCCCAGTTGCGCGCGCTGGTGGTACTGGAGAACGACGGGCCGGTGAAGCTCAGCGCGCTGGCCGCGGCGCTCGCGGTCAACCCGTCCACGGCGATGCGCATGGCAGACCGGTTGGAGCACAGCGGCCTGGTCGTACGCCGTCCCAACCCGGCGAGTCGCCGGGAGGTCATCGTCGGACTCACCGAACACGGTGCGCGGCTCGTGGACACCGTGATGGAGCATCGGCGGAACGAGGTCGGCGAGCTGGTCGCGGGGCTCTCCGGCGAACAGCTGGAGGGTCTGGTCGCGGCGCTGCGGACGTTCACCGTCGCGGGTGGCACGGAGGCGGACACGGGACGGGACCCCTACGAGGCGGCGCGGCGGACGAAGGGCCTGCCGGAGGGCACGGAGAGCACCGGCTGACCGGCCCGGCCGGTCTCTGGGCCGGTACCCGTCCGGAACCGGGCTGCGGAACGTCCCGGACAGGATTTAGCGGCCCACGGAGGCGCCGCAGCGGGGGCACGTGGTGGGCGGTGCGGCGTCGGCGATGCGCCCGCACTCGGCGCAGACGCGGTCCAGCGCACACGGGGACTCGCCGCCCGTCTCCGCGGCGGTGGCGGGTGGGGGGACGGCTGCCTCTTCGTCCGGAGTCATGGAGTCATTGTCGCGCCGCCGCGTCGCGTGCGGGAGCCCCCGACACCCCGAACGGGCGTGGACGCCGGAGGCTCCCGTGAACAGGACCTGCACGACCGAGCGGACTGCTCGGGACGGTCAGAAGCGGAGGCCGTGACCGAAGGGGTAGAGCTCCCGGTCCGGATCGTCGAGCGCGGGGATCGACACCGGAAGGCGCCCGCTGGGGCGGAGCTTCCCGAAGAGCGTCCGGGCGACCGAGTCCAGCGACGGCGGACCGTAGGAGTACGTCGCCAGGTACGCACCGACCTCCGGGAACCGACGGATGTCGTACGGGTTCCGTACCGCGACCGCGACGACCGGCTTGCCGGTGGCGCGCAGCGCCTCGACCAGCTCCGCCTGTGCGGCGCCGCCCTCGCTCCCCGCCGCCGCCGCGTTGGCGGTCACGACGACGAGGTCGGCGCTCCGTGCCGCCGCCACCGCCTCGGCGATCACCGCGCCGGAGGGGCGGGTGCCGGTGTCCTTCGCGGTGGCCGACTGCCCCGGGTGGGAGGAGATCGCCTCGGCGAGCGAGGCGGGGGGCTGGGGCC
>KI547047.1:41564-44290 GCA_000497405.1 Streptomycetaceae bacterium MP113-05
ACCCCACCCGGCCACCAGTACCGAACGGGCGGTCTTCGGGGACAGCGGGAGCACGCCCTCGTTCCGTACCAGGGTGACGCTGCGGTCGGTGATCTCGTGGGCCGCCGCGAGGTGCCGACGGCGCCCCACGACCCGCTCCGCACGCTCCTCGCGGACGTACGGGTTGCCGAACAGGCCGCGGCGCAGCTTGTGCAACAGCACCCGGCGCAGCGACTCGTCGATGCGCTCCTCGGAGATCGCCCCGGACCGAACGGCGTCCAGTACCGCCTCGACGGCCACGTCCAGCTCGGGGGCGAGTACCAGCTGGTCGCAGCCGGCCTGGAGAGCGCGGACGGGCGCGACGTCCGGCGGGAACTCGCCGGACGCACCGCGCATGTCCAGTGCGTCGGTGACGATCAGACCGTCGAAGCCCAGCTCCTCGCGGAGCACACCGGTGACGATCGGGTGCGACATGGTCGCCGGGACGCCGCTCGGGTCGAGCGCCGGAACGACGATGTGCGCGGTCATGATGGTGTCCACGCGACGCCGGATCGCAGCACGGAACGGCGGCAGGTCGATGCGGTCCAGCTCGTCGCGGGTGTGGGTGATGACCGGCAGCCCGGAGTGCGAGTCGGTGTCGGTGTCACCGTGGCCCGGGAAGTGCTTCGCAGCGCTCGCGACGTCGCCGCGGTGGTAGCCGCGTACGCCGGCGGCGACCATGTCGGCGCAGAGCGACGGGTCGGAGCCGAACGAGCGCACGCCGATGACCGGGTTCTCCGGATTGATGTTGACGTCGGCGACCGGCGCGTAGTTCTGGGTGATGCCGACAGCGGCCAGCTCCGTGCCGATGACGCGGGCGGAGTCCTGCGAGTCGCCGGTCGAACCGGTCGCGGCAAGCGCCATGTTGCCCGGCATCATCGTCGCCGGCTCGGTGAGGCGGTAGACGACGCTGCCGCCCTCCTGGTCGACCGAGATGAGCAGCGGGACGCGGCTGGCGCGCTGCAGGCCGTTGGAGAGCCCGGCGATCTGGCGCGGGTCGTGCACGTTGTCGGGTCCGCGGCGGGCGTCGAAGTAGATGACGCCGCCCGGACGGTACTTGGCCAGGACCTCGGCGGGCGTGTCCACGCCGTACAGCTGCCGGTTCATCGGGTGGGCGGTGTCGGCGGTCCGGCCGTAGACCTCGACCACGAAGAGCTGGCCGATCTTCTCCTCGAGCGACATGCGGCGCGCGAGGCCGTGGACACGGCGCTGCGCCTCGCCTTCGGCCCGGCTGCCGGGGGGAGCTGCGGCGGCGGTCTGGGCGATGCCGAGGGCGGCCACGGCGCCGGCGGCGCCGGCCAGAGTCTGTCTGCGAGAGGGCTGCTGCATCGGGATCGGAACGCTCCTCACATGGGCGGCGGTTGCCTGGTGGTGGCGGTTGCCTGGTGGGCGGGGAATCAGGGGGCGGAACGTGCGCGTGGGCTGCGGTGGCGGATGGCGAGGACGCCACATCGTTGCAGCGCCGGGCGGGCCGGTACCAGATGCCGCGCCCACCTTTAGTGGTACAGACCAGTGACGTGGTGGGCCGCGCATGCATCCCGGGGGCGGGGGTAAGGACTGCCAGACAGCCCCGAAACCCGAGTGGGGGGGGTGACGGAACGTGCGTACGTTCCCGACCCGCATGAACAGAGCCACGAAGAACGACCGAAGAAGAGTCGGTGACGCGAAGAGCTCGTCAGGCAGGGCGAGCGGCAAGGAGACCGCGAAGGCCGGACGTGCGAAGCCCGGCGTCCGCTCCCGTCCGGGTGGGAAGACCACACCCGGCGCGAAGTCCGGTACGAAAACCGGTGCGAAACCCGCCGCTGCACGCGGTTGGAGGCCGGGCGCGCGGTCCGGAACGAAGGCCGCCGGTGCGAAGAGGGACCGGGGCGCCGGTCGTGCCGAGGGACTGCGCAGGTGGTGGACCGGTGAGGAACGGAAGCCGGGGCGGGCCGAAGGCGCCGCGAAGCGGAAGGACGCCGAGGCGGAGACCGCGGCAAAGGAACGGCGCAGTCAGTCCGGCTTCGTACGGGTGCTGGCGATGCTGGTGGCATTCGCCGGCATGGTGGCATTCGCCGGTGTGCTGTCGCGCCTCACGCTGGAACCCTCGGCGGCGTCCGCGGCCATCGCGCACACCAACCTCGAACCGGGCTCCTCGATCCAGGCGTACCTGTCCCAGCCGGCGTTCCGGGACACCGTCAAGCAGCTCGGCGGCAACATCGCGCTCGGCGTACCGTTCGGCGTGCTGCTGCCGGTACTGATCCCGCGTGCCCGCGGCTTCCTTCGGGTGACGCTCGCGACCGCGGTGGTGATGCTGCTGGTCGAGCTGGTGCAGGGCGCGCTCATCAACGGGCGGGCGTTCGACGTCGACGACGTCATCCTGAACAGCACAGGTGCGTTCCTCGGCTACCTGCTGCTGGGGCGTCGGCTCGGCAGGGCCGTCCATCCGCCACGCCGACGGTGGTGGCAGCGGCTCGGCCGTCCCGTCGCGGACTGACCGGACACCCTGCGCGGAAAGGTGCACATCTTCGCGAACCAGGCCTAGCATGACGAACGCCGTGCTCGTCGTCGCTGACCCCGGGAGCCGCCATGATCCCGATCGCAGGCCGCCGCACCGCCCTCGCCCGTGCTGCCGACCCCGTCGGCCGCGCCGATCCCGTGGGCCGCCGCCGGCCGCGCGACGGCCGACGGGGCAGGCGTCCGGCCTCTGCATTCGTCGTCGTCGCAGT
>KI547047.1:44300-46020 GCA_000497405.1 Streptomycetaceae bacterium MP113-05
TGTACCGCGCGCGCGGTCGACCGGGCCGCCTGCACCCTGCCCGAGGGGGCGGAGATCAGCCCCGGTGGCGGTGACGCGGACGGAGACGGTGTGTTCGAGCCCGACGAACCGGTCGGCCCCGGCTACCTGGACCCGCGCGCCTACGACGGCGGACCGACATCCGGGGAGAAGCAGTGCGCGTGGGCACGCGAACACGGACACGGCTGCTGATTCCGCTGCGGGCTCTGCCCTGCTCCGATGTGGGCGTCCGCGATGCCGACCGTGTGGCGCGTCAGAGCGGATGCGCCCGCACGTCGGAGAGGGCCTTGCGTGCCGCGACCAGTACCGGATCCCAGACGGGGGAGAACGGCGGCGCGTAGCCGAGGTCCAGGCCCGTCATCTGCTCCACGGTCATCCGCGCGGTGAGCGCCACGGCGGCGACGTCGACGCGTTTGCCGGCGCCTTCGCGTCCGACGATCTGGACGCCCAGCAGCCGCCCCGTGCGGAGTTCCGCGAGCATCTTCACGTGCATCGGTGCCGCACCGGGGAAGTAACCGGCGCGGCTCGTCGCCTCGACGGTCGTGGTGACGTGGCGCAGGCCGAGGTCGTGGGCCTGCTGCTCCAGCAGTCCGGTGCGGGCGATCTCCAGATCGCACACCTTGCTGACCGCCGTGCCGACGACGCCGGGGAAGGTGCCGTAGCCGCCGGCCACGTTGGCGCCGATGATCTGGCCGTGCTTGTTCGCGTGCGTGCCCAGCGCGATGTGGCGGGTACGCCCGGAGACCAGGTCGAACACCTCGACGCAGTCGCCTCCGGCCCAGACGTACTCCTGCCCGCGCACCCGCATGGTCGGGTCGGTCAGCAGACCGCCGGAGTCGCCGAGCGGCAGACCGGCGTCCCTCGCGAGCGAGGTATCGGGCCGGACGCCCAGGCCGAGCACGACGACGTCCGCCGGATACTCGCCGTCCTCGGTGGCGACCGCCCGCGCCCGGCCGTCCGCGTCGGTCCGGATCTCCGTGACGGCCTCGCCGGTGCGGACGTCCATCCCCATGCCGCACATCGCGTCGCGGACCAGGGCGCCCATGTCCGGGTCGAGGGTGGTCATGGGCTGTTCGGCCCGGTCCAGCACGGTGACCCGGTAGCCGCGACGGATCAGGGCCTCGGACATCTCGACGCCGATGTACCCGGCGCCGACGACCACGGCGTGGCGTTCCCTACCGGCCGCGACCGCGGCTTCCTGCTTCTCCAGCGCGTCCAGCAGCGCGGTGCCGTCCTCCAGGGACTGCACGCCGTGCACGCCGGGCGCGTCGATGCCGGGCAGCGGCGGGCGCAGCGGGCGGGCGCCGGTCGCGAGAACCAGCCGGTCGAAGCCGGTCCACTCCTCCCGGCCTTCGCCCTGCCGGGTCCTGATCCGCTGCCCTGACAGATCGAGTTCCGTCACCTCAGTTCGCATCCGCAGGTCGATGCCGCGGGCGCGGTGCTCCTCGGGGGAACGCGCGATCAGTGCGTCACGCTCGTCGACGTCGCCGCCGATCCAGTACGGGATGCCGCACGCGGAGTAGGACGTGAACCGTCCCCGCTCGAAGGCGACGATCTCCAGTTCGTCCGGCTTCCTCAGCCGCCGCGCCTGCGATGCGGCGGCCATGCCCGCCGCATCGCCGCCGACGACGACCAGTCGCTCCGTCCGAGCCGCCGCCATCAGTCGCCGCGCCCGGGCCGCCGGGCGACTGCCGTGAGCCTG
>KI547047.1:46097-54502 GCA_000497405.1 Streptomycetaceae bacterium MP113-05
CCGAACGGGACCTGTGGGTTCACGGGAACGCGGCTCCCGTGGATCAGCTCCATGTGAGCGGGCGGACCCGGAAGCGGGTCCGCCTCGTCGGCGATGCAGTCGCCCGGGGGCGGACACGGCCACTCGTGCTCGGGCACGACGCTCATCAGTGCTCCCATGATCGGGAATCCTTGCCGGCACCGTCAGCCTACCCAGCGGTTTCACCGACACGGCCACCCGTACGTGCGGGCGGGTCGTGGACCGGCGCTCAGTGCATCGCGGCCAGGACGGGAGTGTCGTCGGACGGGTCGGGGTGCTTCCCCGTCCCGCCGGACGAGGTGATCGGGGTGCCCTGGCCGCGGGTGGTGACCAGGGTGACCGCGAGGGTCGCGGACACCAGGAGGATGCCGACGGCCCACCAGATCGCTGTGGTGTAGCCCTCGACCATGCCCTGCAGCCGCACCGTCTGCTGCGCTTGCCGGGACGCGCCGGCCGCCGCGATGTGCTCGGTGACGTAGGCCGTTGTGGCGCCTGCAGCGAGGGTGTTGAGCAGCGCGGTGCCGATGGCGCCGCCGACCTGTTGCGAGGTGTTGACCATCGCGGAGGCGACGCCCGAGTCCTGCGCGTGCACGCCCAGCGTCGCCAGCGACATGGCCGGCATGAACGCCGTACCCATCCCCAGGCCGAGCATCAGCTGTGCCGGCAGGATCAGCGCCGGGTACGAGCTGTCGGTCTCCAGCCGGGTCAGCAGGAGCATGCCCAGCGAGGCGACGAGGAAGCCGGGGCCCATCAGTAGCCGCGGCCGTACGCGGGTCATCAGGCGGGCACCGACCTGGGTGGAACCGGTGATCATGCCGACGATCATCGGGAGGAATGCGACGCCGGTCTCGACCGGCGAGTACCCCTTGACGACCTGCAGGTAGTAGGTGAGGAACAGGAACAGTCCGAACATCGCGATGACGGCGAGGCCCAGCGAGAGGTAGACCCCGGCGCGGTTGCGGTCGGCGACCACGCGCAGCGGCAGCAACGGCGCCCGCACCCGCGACTCGACCCGGGCGAAGGTGGCGAGCAGTACCGCGGAGGCGACGAACAGGGACACGGTGAGGCCGTCGCTCCAGCCGTCCGACTCCGCACGGGTGAAGCCGTATACCAGCGACACCAGACCGAGGGTGGAGAGCAGGACGCCGGGGATGTCCAGCGAGGAGTGGTTGCGGGCGGCCGACGGCTCGTGGATCACCGCGAAGGCGCCGAGCGCGGCGACGACGGCGAACGGGATGTTGACGAAGAACGTCCAGCGCCAGTCCAGGTACTCGGTGAGGACGCCGCCGAGGATCAGTCCGATCGCGCCGCCACCGCCGGCGATGGCGCCGTAGATGCCGAACGCCTTCGCCCGCTCCCTGCCGTCGGTGAACATCACCGCGAGCAGCGACAGCGCGGCCGGCGCGAGGAGCGCTCCGAAGGCGCCCTGCAGGGCGCGGGAGCCGAAGAGCATCGCCGGGTTCACTGCGGCTCCGCCGAGCGCGGAGGCCGCGGCGAACCCGATCAGCCCGGTGACGAACGTCCGCTTGCGGCCCCACAGGTCCGCCACGCGCCCGCCGAACAGGAGAAGGCCGCCGAAGGCCAGGGCGTAGGCCGTGATGACCCACTGCTTGCTGCCGGCGGAGATGCCGAGATCCTGCTGTGCGGAGGGGAGCGCGATGTTCACGATGGTCGCGTCGAGAACGACCATCAGCTGGGCGAGGGCGATGAAGGTGAGTGCTCTCCAGCGCTCGGGGTCGGGCTTGCTGACGGAATTCGGCATGGGTGGGCCGCCTCACGGTGCGGAAGGTGTGGTGGACGTCTCGGGTGCTGTGTCAGGTGGCTGGGTGGGTGCTGCTGTCGTGGATCGGACGGACGGGGACCGGCCGGGCTCGCCGCCCGCGCGGTGGGGTCACCGGCGCCGGCACGCGGAACTCCTCAGCCCGTCCAGCGTGGCGGGGGTTCCGGACAGCTCGGTTCCGGCCGGGGCCCGCAGCCCGTCGAGGAAGATCTGCAGGTGGCGGTGGACGAAGCCGCGGATCTCCGGGCAGCGCGTGCCCGGCAGCGGACGGGCGAGCTGACTCAGAGCCAGCAGCAGGTCGCCGAGGCCGACGTCCGGGCGCAGACTCCCGGCCTGTCGGGCCCGCTTCATCAGGTGCGCGGCTGCGGTCTCGAGCCGCTCGCGGGCTCCGCGGATCGCCTGGTCGTCCGGGTCGATGTGGTCGCTGAGCAGGGGGCAGAGGGCGCCGATGCGTTCCTCCGCCGCGTCGAAGACGAAGCGGCTCAGGGCCCCGAACGGGTCCGGTTCCGCGGCAAGGCCTTCGGCACGGTCCGCGATCCGCTCCGTCACGGAGAGGACGACGTGCCGGACGAGGGCGTCACGGTCGGGGAAGTGCCGGTACAGCGTCGCGTTCCCGACCTCGGCGTCGCGGGCGATCTCGTCGAGCGGCACGTCGGGGCCGAACCGGACGAACGCCTCGCGGGCGGCGCCGGCGATGCGTTCCCGGTTGAGGAGCGCGTCGGCGCGCAGCCGGGTACCGCCGGGTTCGGCGGATGCCGGCACGGTGCGCGAGGTGGCTGTCATGATGTGCCGCTCCCTTCACTGCCCCGGTGGACCTTCAAACGGGGAGTCGTTCCCCGTTTCGCGTGGACGTCGGTGTCAACGGGGACGGGGTCCCCAGATATTTCCCCCATGTCGCGTGACCTGCTTCACCCCGGTTCTCCGCACCTCTGGGGACCTTCGTCAGCGTCGCACCCGTTGCGGACAGGAATCGTCCGCGAGCCTTTCTAGGCTGACCGCATGCTGCGACCCACCACCGCCCAGCGACGTGCACTGCTGGCCCGCCGGCACCTGCTCGCGCCGCCCTTCCGCACCGGGACGACCGAGAAGGTCGCGCGGGCCCTGCTCGCGCTGCACGCCACCGATCCGTCCACGGTGACGCTCAGCGCCTGTGCCCGCCTGGCACAGCCGACGATCCAGGATGTCGAGCGGGCCCTCTACGAGGACCGGACGCTGCTGCGGATGCACTGCATGCGGCGCACCCTCTTCGCCGTCCCGGTCGAGGACGTGCGGCTCTACCACTTCTCCACCACGCTGGACGTCGCCCGCCGTGAGCGGGCATCCCTGTTGCGCCTGCTCTGCCGGTCGGACCCGCAGTGGGACGCGGCCCGGCTGGCCGAAGCCGAGCAGTCGGCCCTGGACGTGCTGGAGCGGCTCGGTGAGGCGGGGGCCACCGAGATCTCCGCCGGATCCTCCCTGCTCAGCGAGATGATCACCCTCTCACCCGGCAAGCCGTACGAAGCACGGCAACGGGTCGGCGGGTGGGTGCTGCGGCTCCTCGCGATGGACGGCCGGATCCGCCGCGGGCGTCCGCTGGGCGGATGGACGTCCGGACAGTTCCGCTACCGGTCCGCTCCGGAACTCCCCGTGATGGAACCGGCACAGGCCCGGGCGGAGGTGGTGCGGCGCCGGCTCGCCTCCTTCGGGCCGGACACCACCGACGACGTCAAGTGGTGGACGGGGTGGACACTCACTGCGGTGCGCCGGGCGCTGGCCGATGCCGGCGCGGTCGAGGTGGAGCTTCCCGAGGGGACCGCCTGGATCCTGCCCGAGGACGCCGAGCGTGTGGCCGGTGCGGAGCGGGTCGCCACCGAACCGTGGGCGGCACTCCTGCCCGGACTCGACCCGACCACCATGGGCTGGAAGCACCGCGACTGGTATCTCGACCCCGGGCACCGCGCACAGCTCTTCGACACCAGTGGCAACGCCGGGCCCACAGTCTGGTGGAACGGCGAGATCATCGGCGGCTGGGCCTGCCGACCCGACGGCGAGGTGGTGTGGCGGCTGTTGGCCGACCGGGGTACCGAGGCGGCAGCCGCCGTCGAGGCCGAGGCCGAACGCCTGACGGGCCTGCTGGGCGAGGCGCGATTCGTCCCGACCTTCCCCACTCCGCTGTCCGTCGAGCTCAGCCGCGACTGAGCAGCGGCCCACCGCGGCCCCGTCCGGCTGGTGCCGGGGAACTACAGGGCCTTCTCGAAACGTTCCACGTCGTGATACCGGCCGAACTTGCGTCCGGCCTCCCGGTAGACGCCGCACCACTCGAAACCGAACCGCCGGTGCAGCCGGACCGAAGCCTCGTTGGGGACGGTGATTCCCGCGTACGACCGGTGCAGGTCCTCGCTCTTCAAGGCGTCGAAGAGGTGCGCGTACAGCAGGCTGCCCACCCCGCGCCGCCGGGTGTGCGGGTCGACGTACACGGTGCATTCCACGGAGGTGTCGTATGCGGGCTTGGGCCGGAAGGGGCTGCTGTGCACGTATCCGAGCAGTCGGCCGGGGAGCCGGAGGCCGTCGCCTGCATGAGTGCCGCCGTTCCTGGCAACCAGGAGACGGTGTGGGCCGTCCTTACGGTGTGACCGCAGCCACGACTGGCGCTGCTCGGGGCTGAAAGGGGTCGTGTCGAAGGTGATCGCAGTCTCGCGGACGTAGTGGTTGTAGAGATGCGTCAGCTCCGCGAGATCGCTCTCGTCCGCCGCTCTGACCAGTATCTCGGAGCCCTGGGTCACCGGGTGTCCTTTCTGTGTGGCGGGGCAGGGTACTGCATGATCGTAAGAATGAGGCGTGACAGGGGAATTCTGTCCTGATTCCCGTCGTTGTTTCCCTCGGAGGGGGGACCCGCCCAGTGCCGATCCGTCCACCGATTCGCTGTCGAACTCGCTAGGGAGCACGCATGGCAACCCGTGCCGTCGCCCGTCGTTCCGCTGCCACCGCCGACGCCACCGACACGACCGCCAGGGTCCGCGCTGGAGGCGGCGAGGCCGCGGACCGCGACCTGGTCGGCATGTACCTCGACGAGATCGCCCGCACACCGCTGCTGGACGCTGCGAAGGAAGTGCAGCTGTCCCTGGACATCGAGGCCGGCGTCTATGCCGGCCGGATACTCGACGGGCTCGAGCAGCCGGTCTCCCCGGACGTGGCGAGCGCGACCGCGGACCGCGCCGAGATCGAGGCGATCGTCGCGCAGGGAGAACGTGCCAAGGACGTCTTCATACGCTCCAACCTGCGCCTGGTGGTGGCTGTCGCCCGTCGCTACCCGCGAAGCGGCCTGCCGCTGCTCGACCTGATTCAGGAGGGCAACGCCGGTCTGGTGCGTGCCGTGGAGAAGTTCGACTACCAGAAGGGCTTCAAGTTCTCCACCTATGCGACGTGGTGGATTCGTCAGGCCATCACCCGGTCCATCGCGGACCAGTCCCGCACCATCCGGCTGCCCGTCCATCTGGTGGAGGAGCTGGGCCGGATCCGGCGCGTGCAGCGTGAGTTCACGAAGGAGAACGGTCGTGAGGCGTCGCCGGCCGAGATGGCGACGGAACTCGGCTCCACGCCCGAGCGGGTCGCCGACGTGCTGGACTGGGCGCGCGATCCGGTCAGTCTCAACATGTCCGTTGACGACGAGGGCGAGACTCAGTTCGGCGACCTCCTCGAGGACACCTCGGCGCACTCGCCCGAGGACTCGGTCCTGACGCTGCTCCGTCGCGAGGAGCTGGACGGACTCATCGGCCGCCTCGACCACCGGACCGCCTCGATCATCAAGGCGCGGTACGGGATGGTCGACGGCCGCGAGCGCACCCTCACCGAGGTCGGAAAACAGCACGGACTCACCCGGGAGCGGATCCGGCAGATCGAGAAGCACGCCCTGCTGGAACTGAAGAAGTTCGCGCACGACACGGGCTTCGACGCCGCCGCCTGACGGCGCGGCAGCGGAGGCCGCACGGGCGCGCCGGGACGGACGCCCGTGCGCCGCAGCTCCGGGCCCGAAAGGCGAGCGGCCTGTGGCTACGGGCGACTGTAGAGATCCCGGTACGACGGGAAGAGCCCGCCGGGCCCGTCCACCGTCTCCGCTGCGAGCGCCGCCCGCACCACAGCCCGCGTCAGAACGTCCGCCCCGGCGGCCAGCACACCGTTCAACTCGTCCGGTCCCACCGGGCGTTCGCCCGTGGCCAGCGTGAACACCGTGTCGCCGTCGTGCAGCAGATGCACCGGACGGATCGCCCGCGCCAGTCCGTCGTGCGCCGTCCCGGCCAGTTTCTGCGACTGGGCCCGGGTCAGACCGGCGTCCGTGCCCACCACTGCCAGGGTCGTGTTCAGCGGTGGCTGCAGGGAACCGGCATGACGGCGCTCGGTCTCCTCGCGGGCCGCGTCCAGCCGCCGCAGCGCTCCCGCGTGCCGCTCCGGCGGCGGAGGGCTCACGGGACCGGTCCACAGCTCTCCGTAGAGCGTTCCGGATGCCGGGTCCAGCAGTGAACCTGCGGCGTTCACCACCACGAGCGCACCCACCGTCACCCCGGAGGGCAGCACCGTGCTCGCCGCTCCCGTTCCGCCCTTCAGGCCACCGGCCACGGCGCCCGTCCCGGCGCCCACATTCCCCAGCGCCGGAGCAGTCACGGACTGCGGGTCCCTCGCGGCGGCCTCGACGGCTTCCCGGCCGAGCGCGGCATCCGGCCGGGCGCTCCAGTCGCCACCGCGACCCAGATCGAAGAGGCACGCGGCCGGCACCACCGGCACCACCCGACCCCGCCCGGCACCGACCCGGAAACCGCGGTCCTGTGCCTCGAGCCAGGACATCACGCCCGACGCCGAGTCCAGCCCGTACGCGCTGCCGCCCGTCAGCACGACCGCCTCGACCCGCTGCACCAGACTCCGCGGGTCGAGCGCGTCCGTCTCGCGGGTGCCCGGCCCGCCGCCCCGCACGTCCACCGCCGCCACCGCGCCCCCCTCGGGAGCCAGCACCACCGTCGTGCCGGTCAGCCGGCCGTCGCGGGTGCGCTGGGCGTGGCCGACCCGTAGGCCGTTCACGTCGGTCAGGGAGTCCGTGGGCATCGGGGAGTCCATGGTCGACCTGGATACCAGCAAGCCGGCCCTTCGAGCACCGCATCGGGGGCTCCCGGTGTGGCGTCAGCGGTACGTGGGCCCCGTACCCTGGTGCCATGAGTGACAGCGCAGCACGGCCGCCGGGACGCGACGGCCATGAGCCCCCGGCGGCGCTGGTGTTCGACGACCCGCTGGGCCGGCCGTCCCGAGACGACGCAGACGAGGGCTGGGGCGACCGTCCCCCGTCCGGTGGCGGAGCTGCCGACCTCGCCAGGTTCCTGGACGAGAAGCCGCCCCACCACCTCTGAAACTGCCTGCACCGGGCGGGTCCGCAGCCCGTGCACCCGCGGCAGGTCCGTGTGCTGCGGGCTACTGCTTCTTCTCGACTGCGACGTCCTCGACGTCCGCTTCGCCGCTGCGCGGTGCCGTCACCTTGCCCGCCGTGCCGTCTGCCGAACCGTTCCGCTGGGCCACCAGGGTGTCCCGGATCTCCTTGAGCAGGTCCACCTCGGTCGGTCCGGCCGGCGCCGGAGCGGGCGCAGCCGCCGCCTGACGTGCCTTGTAGCGGTTCATCGGCAGGACCATGATGAAGTACACGACGGCGGCGGTGATCAGGAAGGTCAGCGCTGCGCTGACCACGGCGCCCCAGCTGATCGGGATGCCGGAGGTCACGTCTCCGGTCACCGGATCGACCTGGCAGTCGCCCTGGAGGCAGAGGCGGTACTCGCTCAGGTCCTTCGAGCCGAGCGCACCGACCAGCGGGTTGATGAAGCCCTTCACCACCGAGTCGACGACCTTGGTGAAGGCTGCGCCGATCACGACGGCTACCGCCAGTTCCACGACGTTGCCGCGCATCAGGAAGGTTTTGAAACCGGCCAGGACGCCCTGCTTCTCGCTCAACGGACTGCCTCTTCTCGCCCATGTACATCGAAAGGGAACGCCGGACACGGTGCCCGAGCGGGAACGGCCCTGTCCAGCCACCGTCACCTCTGGTCAGCACAATGTCACCGCCAGGGGTGACACGGCGGACGCTCCGGCCAGCATCGTCGCCGTGCGCCGGGGCACCGACAGCACGATCAGCGCTCCCCGGGCAGACGAGGCGGAGACCTGGTCGTCAACGCGCTGCGGCACCCTTTCGACCAGGGCATGCCGGGCCACCAGACGGGCCTGCACCGGCGATCCGCCGGAGGTCTCGGGCACCGCACCCGCGGCGATCACGTCGACCCGGTCACCGGTCCGCAAGAGCTCCACGGCAGCGGGGTCCGCGATGCGGACCGGTGCCGAGACCCGCCGGCTGCCGGAGCCCGGCTCCGGAGGCGATGACGGATCCGGGGACCTCTGCCCGGCGGGCCGGGCGGCCACGGTGGAGGAACCGGCAGCCGACCCCCCGGTCGGCTGCTGCGTCCGCGCGGCGGTGAGCGCCGTGCCCGCTGCGGCGAGGGCGAGGCAGGCGGCGAGGATTCGGCGCCGGTGGCGCAGCAGGCGGCGCAGGGACTGCCGGCCCCGCCCACGGCCGGCGAAGACGGGCGGGAATTCGGCCTCT
>KI547047.1:54512-56421 GCA_000497405.1 Streptomycetaceae bacterium MP113-05
CCGGCGGTGTCGCCGCGTCCGGAGGTGGTGGGTGCGGAGGCGAGGTGCGGGAGCCGGATCCGACCGTCGCGGCCGGGCCGGGCGGGGAAGGGGCCGTTCGAGGAGACGGGTACGGAGAAGTGTGTGCGGAACAGGGGGAGGACATGTGTCACCACCCGACGTGGAATGCCGTGGAGAGCCGTACGGAGCCCGGTGCTTCGTACGGCTCTCACGGTGCACGATCGTGGTGGAACTCGCCGGAAGCTGTGGACCGCTCCGGCACTGTGGACAACTCGGTCACCCACACGGGCCCCGCTCTTCCCTGCAGGCATCAGTCCGTCCCCGCAGGTCCCGGTGGGACGTGGCGTCAGGGCAGTTCGATTCCCGGGTCCATGCCGTCCAGGGAATGCCCGCACACGCAGTCCTGTCCGGCGGGGAGCAGCCCGACCGCGTCGAACAGCACCTCGCGAAGCCGGCCCACGTTCTCTCCGAAGACCCGCAGCACTTCCTCGTGGGAGACGCCCTCGCCGGTCTCGGCCCCGGCGTCCAGGTCCGTCACCAGGCTCATCGCCGCGTAGCAGAGGCCCAGCTCGCGGGCGAGGACCGCCTCCGGGTGGCCGGTCATGCCGACCACGGACCAACCCTGCGCGGCATGCCACCGGGACTCGGCCCGGGTGGAGAAGCGCGGCCCCTCCACGACACACAGCGTGCCGCCGTCCACCGGCTCCCAGTTGCGTCCGCGCGCGGCGTCCAGCGCGGCCCGGCGGCCGAACTCGCAGTAGGGGTCGGCGAATCCGCAGTGCACCACGTTGGGCTGCGAGCCGTCGGGCAGCGGCTCTCCGTCGAAGAACGACTGCACGCGGTTCTTCGTACGGTCCACCAACTGGTCCGGGACCAGCAACGTGCCCGGTCCGTACTCGGGCCGCAGCCCGCCCACGGCGCACGGTGCCAGGACCTGGCGCACGCCTGCGGAACGCAGCGCCCAGAGGTTCGCGCGGTAGTTGATGCGGTGCGGCGGCAGGTGGTGCTTGCGGCCGTGCCGGGGCAGAAAGGCGACGCGGCGGCCACCGATCTCCCCGAGGAACAGCGAGTCGCTCGGCGGGCCGTAGGGGGTTTCGACGGTGATCTCGGTCACGTCGTCGAGGAACGAGTAGAACCCGGACCCGCCGATGACCCCGATCTCTGCTTGTGCGCTCATGCGGCTCACCCTACGGTCGCGCCGCGGTGAAGGATCAGGCTGCGGAGGAAGGTGCAGGGGACTTCGCAGAGCTCTTGCCGGAGCCCTTGTCCTTGGAGTCGCTCTTGGCCGAGGAGCCCGACGAGTCCGAGGACCCGGAGGACCCGGAGGACGACTCGGCGGAACCGGACGCGGGTGACGAGGAGGACCCGGAGGAGCTGCTCGACGAAGAGCCGCGGCTGTCGTTCCGGTAGAAGCCCGATCCCTTGAACACGATGCCGACTGCGGAGAACACCTTTTTGAGGTGTCCCTGGCAGCCGGGGCACTCGGTCAGCGAGTCGTCGGTGAACTTCTGCACCACCTCGAGGCCATCGCCGCACTCGGTGCACTGGTACTGATACGTCGGCACGTCTTTCCTCCTGGCACTCTTCCCTGTGGAGTGCTAACGACGCTCCATCGTGCAGTATTTCCGCCGCGTAGTCCACTGGGCGGGCATCGGACATGGATCACAGTCCGGCCCGGCACCGCCCCGCGGGCTCGGGGCGGCGCCGGCGCCTCAGTGCTCGCCGGCGGCCGTGCTGCCGCCCGTGCCGAGCCAGCCCGCCAGCTTCCCACCCCGGCTGACGGCGACCAGCCGCCGTTCCGCCGCGTCCCGAACCTCGTCGGTGGTGACCACCATCAACTCGTCCCCGTGCCGCAGCACCGTGGAGGGCAGCGGCACGAAGCTGGTACCGCCGCGGACCACCAGGGTCA
>KI547047.1:56431-60850 GCA_000497405.1 Streptomycetaceae bacterium MP113-05
GCAGCTCGGTGACCTCCACCCCGTGCATCCGCGACTTCTCGCCGACGCCCATCGACAGCATGTGGCCGCGCAGGCGGTCCAGCGGGGCGGACTCGATGTCCACGTCCGAGGGGCCCCGCGCCTCCCGCAGCCGCAGCTTGCGGGCGACCCACGGCAGGGTCGGGCCCTGGACGAGCGTGAAGAGCACCACCAGCACGAAGACGATGTTGAAGATGCGTTCGCTGCTGCGCACCCCCGCCACCATCGGGATGGTGGCCAGCACGATCGGTACGGCGCCGCGCAGACCCGCCCAGGAGAGCAGGGCCTGGTCCCTCCACGACCACCGGAACGGCAGCAGGCTCACCACCACCGACAAGGGCCGGGCGACCAGTGTCAGCGCCAGGCCCACGGCGACCGCAGGCACCACGTCGTCGCCCAGGTCGTGCGGCGTGACCAGCAGGCCGAGCAGGACGAACAGGCTGATCTGGGCGAGCCAGGCGACTCCTTCCGCGAAGCCGCGTACGGCCGGCCGGTGGGGCAGCCTCGCGTTCCCGAGGATCAGTGCGGTGATGTAGACGGCGAGGAATCCGCTGCCGTGCAGCGTCGCGCCGCCGGCGTAGGACAGCACGCAGAGCGCCATCACCGCGAGGGGGTAGAGCCCGGACGCCGGGAGCGCCACGCGGCGCAGTCCGAACGCGCCCAGACGGCCCACCAGGATGCCGGTGACCAGGCCGATGGCGAGCTCCAGGGCGATGGTCGCGATCAGCGCGTACCAGGTCTGCGGCTCGTGTTCGAAAGCGGAGAGGGCGACGACCAGGATGACCACCGGGGCGTCGTTGGAGCCCGACTCGGCCTCGAGGGTGCCGGTGATCCGTTGGGGGAGCGGGACCCTGCGCAGCACCGAGAACACCGCTGCGGCGTCGGTGGAGGAGACGACCGCGCCGATGATCAGGGCGAGCCGCCACTCCAGGCCGATGAGGTAGTGCGCCGCGACGGCGACCACGCCGACGCTCACCGCCACGCCGACCGTCGCCAGTGTGGCGGCTGCGGGGACCGACCGCCGGATGTCCCGCCACTTCGTGCTGAGCCCGCCCTCGGCGAGGATCACGACCAGAGCGGCGTAGCCGAGAGTCCGGGTCAGTTCGGCGTCGTCGAAGCGCAGGCCGATCACGTCCTGCCCGATGAGGATGCCGATGCCCAGATACACCAGGAGGCTGGGCAGGCCCGTCCGGGCCGACAGTCGCACCGCGCCCATGGCGAGGAGCAGGACCGCGGCACTGATCAGCATGATCTGGTCGAGCTGCTCGACAGTCAGGGGCCGCTCCTCCCACTCGTTCGTTTGAGCAGCTAACAATTTACCATCGCTTGACCGAAGCTCGTCCTTCGCGCCCTCGTGTCCGAACGGTCCCGAGAGGCTGCCCGGCCCCGGACCGGACCCGGTCCGGGGCCGTCACGGACCCGGGCGCGGCAGGGCGCCGGGCGCGCGTGGTGGCACCTGCCATTCTCGACCTCTGCGCCCTTGCGCACGACCGGACTTGCCCGTCGGTGCTGACTCCCTTTCGGGTCCGTCACCGACTCGGCCTATGGTTGCTCCAGCACTCGAAGGATCACTCTGCCCTCGAAGGACAGCGATGCCCGCCAAGAAACGTCCACGACGCGCCCGCCTGATAGTGATCGCAGTCGTGCTGCTGCTCGTGGCGGGTATCGGATACGGCACCTACTGGAGCGTCGGCACAGTCCGTGACTCCTACCCCCAGACGACCGGTTCCCTGCAGGTCGACGGCCTGAGCGACCGGGTCACGGTCAAACGCGGCGAGTACGGCGTCCCGCAGCTCTACGCGGACAGTGCCCACGACCTGTTCATGGCGCAGGGTTTCGTGCACGCCCAGGACCGGTTCTGGGAGATGGACGTGCGCCGCCACACCACCTCCGGCCGGCTCTCGGAGTTGTTCGGCGCGAGCCAGGTGCGCACCGACGCCTTCCTGCGGACGCTGGGCTGGCGCGAGGTGGCCGAGCGCGAGTTCACGAAGCTGGCGCCGGAAACCAAGGCCAACCTCAAGGCCTACGCCGACGGTGTCAACGCCTACCTCGCCGACAACGAGGGCTCCGAGCTCTCGGCCGAGCACGCGGCGCTGAACCTCGAGTACGACTACCGGCCCGAGCCGTGGGACCCGGTCGACTCCGTCGCCTGGCTCAAGGCCATGGCCTGGGACCTGCGGGCCAACATGGAGGACGAGATCGACCGGGCGCTGATGGGCGGCCGCCTCTCGCGCGAGGAGATCGAGGACCTCTACCCCTCGTATCCCTACGACCGCAACCGCCCCATCGTCGAGGGCGGCGGCGTCGACGAGGCCACCGGCGCGTTCGAGCCCGAGGGCGCCACCTCCGACACCTCCACCGCCACCAGTCCGACCGCTCCCGGTATGCAGCAGGCCGTGCAGGGAGCCCGGGGTGAACTCACCTCCGTGACGCAGGCGCTGGAAAGCGTGCCGTCCCTGCTCGGACCCAACGGCAGCGGTATCGGCTCGAACTCCTGGGTCGTCTCCGGCGACCACACCACCACCGGCAAGCCGCTGCTCGCCAACGATCCGCACCTGGGACCGCAACTGCCCTCGGTGTGGACGCAGATGGGCCTGCACTGCCGGAGCGTCTCCGAGAAGTGTCCGTTCGACGTCTCCGGATTCACGTTCTCCGGCATGCCGGGTGTGGTCATCGGCCACAACAAGTCCATCGCCTGGGGCCTGACCAACCTCGCCGCCGACGTGACCGACCTCTACCTGCAGAAGATCGAGAGCGGGAAGTACCTCTACGACGGGAAGCGGGTCGCCTTCACCACCCGCCGCGAGGTCATCAAGGTCGCCGGCGGCACGTCCCGCGAGATCACCGTCCGCAAGACGAACAACGGACCGGTCATCTCCGACTTCGACACCGAGGCGGTGACCGTCGGCGAGGAGGCGCGGGTCGAGGCCTCCGCCCCGGACCGCGGCGACGGCTACGCCGTCTCCCTGCGGTGGACCGCGCTCGAGCCGTCCCGCAGCATGGACGCTGTTTTCGCGCTCGACAAGGCGACCGACTTCGAGGAGTTCCGGGCCGCCGCCCGGCTGCTGACCGTTCCCGCGCAGAACCTGATCTACGCCGACACCGAGGGCCACATCGGCTACCAGGCCCCCGGCCGCATCCCGGTACGTGCCGACGGCCACTCGGGCCGCTACCCCGCCCCCGGCTGGGACCCCGACTACCGCTGGACCGACTACGTGCCGCAGGACGCCCTGCCCTGGGAGTACGACCCGGAACGCGGCTACATCGTCACCGCCAACCAGGCTGTCGTCGACCAGCGCGACTACCCGTACACCCTCACCCAGGACTGGGCGTACGGCGTGCGCAGCCAGCGCATCGACGACTTGATCCAGTCCAAGATCGAAGACGGGGGCAAGGTCTCGATGCAGGACATGCAGGAGATGCAGACCGACAACAGCAGCGAGATCGCCAAGCTCCTCGTGCCACGCCTGCTGAAGATCGATGTCGACGACGCGTACGTGCGCGAGGCGCAGGAACTGCTGCGTGGCTGGGACTACACCCAGGACTCCGATTCGGCCGCCGCCGCCTACTTCAACGCCGTCTGGCGCAACGTCCTGATGCTGGCCTTCGGCGACAAGCTGCCCAAGGAGGTGCGGGCCGAGGGCGACTGCGTCTGGGTGCCGCCCGCCGACGAGGCCGCACCGCTGGAGGACCTGGACGGCGACACCAAGCTGGTCCGCGAGTGCGGCAAGCGCGACGCCGACTCGGCACAGCCGGACGGCGGTGGCCGTTGGACCGAGGTCGTACGCGGTCTGCTGGAGAAGCCGGACAGCGACTGGTGGAAGACCCGCGGCACCCGACGGAACCCCGGCGCGACCGGTCGTGACGAGCTGCTCGGCGAAGCGCTCAAGGACGCCCGCTGGGAGCTGACCTCCGAGCTCGGCAAGGACATCGACACCTGGAGCTGGGGCCGCCTGCACCGGCTGATGCTGAAGAACCAGACGCTGGGGACCGAGGGGCCGGGCTTCGTCCAGTGGCTGCTCAACCGCGGCCCGTGGGACCTCGGCGGCGGCGAGGCCACCGTCAACGCCACCGGCTGGAACGCCGCCGGCGGCTACGGCGTGAGCTGGGTGCCGTCCATGCGGATGGTCGTCAACCTCGACGACTTCGACGAGTCCAGCTGGATCAACCTCACGGGCGCCTCGGGCCACGCGTACCACCCGCACTACGTCGACCAGACCGACCTGTGGGCCGAAGGAGAGCAACTCCCCTGGGGATTCGACGAGCGGACGGTCGAGGAGGGCACCGAGGACACGATGGTCCTCCTGCCCTGACGCCCGCCGGCGGTGCTCCGGCCGGGGGTCAGCCCTCGCCGAACCGGTGCACCGCCGACGGCGTCACCGCCGCCTGTACCGGACGGTC
>KI547047.1:60860-62837 GCA_000497405.1 Streptomycetaceae bacterium MP113-05
GGAACCCGCTCCAGCACCTCGCCGTCGTACAGCAGCACCACCAGCGGCGGCCGTACGCCCGCGTCCGCCAGCCGCGCCAGCACCCGGTCGTAGCTGCCGCCGCCGCGCCCCAGCCGCATCCCCGAGCCGTCCACGGCGAGGCCCGGCAGCAGCACCGCGTCTGCGTCGACGACCGCATCCCGCCCCCGCCGCGGCCCGTCCGGCTCCAGCAGTCCGCGCCGGGCGCGCGCCAGACCGTCCGCGCCCTCGTAGGCGGCCCAGTCCAGGTCGTCGTCCCCGAGTAGCACCGGAAGGAGCACCCGTACCCCCCGCTCGCGCAGCGCGTCCAGCAGCGGTCGCGTGCCGGGCTCGCGCCCCACCGACACGTATGCCGCGACCGTACGGGCCCCCGCCAGCTCCGGCAGTTCCCACGCGCGCCGGGCCAGCGCGTGCGGCGCCGCCCGCACGTCGTCCGACGGCAGCTGTCCTCTCGCCTCCAGGACGGCACGCCGGATCTCCCGTTTTGTGGCCTCGACACCGCTCACGGTGAGAACCTCGTCTTCCTCTCACAGGCACCCGTTATCGTGCTGAGCATGAGTTCCTCACGACCCAGGATCAGCAAGGCTGTCATCCCCGCCGCCGGCCTTGGCACCCGCTTCCTGCCCGCCACCAAGGCGACTCCCAAGGAAATGCTCCCGGTCGTCGACAAGCCGGCGATCCAGTACGTGGTCGAGGAGGCCGTCACCGCCGGCCTCTCCGACGTGCTCATGATCACCGGTCGCAACAAGCGACCGCTCGAAGACCACTTCGACCGCAACTACGAGCTCGAGGAGGTCCTGCGCGACAAGGGCGACGCCACCAAGCTCACCCGCGTGCAGGAGTCCAGCGACCTGGCCACCATGCACTATGTGCGCCAGGGCGATCCCAAGGGCCTGGGCCACGCCGTCCTGTGCGCGGCCCCGCACGTCGGCGAGCAGCCCTTCGCCGTCCTGCTCGGCGACGACCTCATCGATCCTCGTGACCCGCTGCTCGCCCGGATGATGGCCGTCCAGGAGGAACACGGCGGCAGCGTGGTGGCGCTGATGGAGGTCGACCCCGCCAGCATCCACCTCTACGGCTGCGCCGCCGTCACCGCCACCGGTGAGGACGACGTGGTGCGCATCTCCGGCCTCGTCGAGAAGCCGTCCGCCGCCGAGGCTCCCAGCAACCTCGCCATCATCGGCCGCTACGTGCTGGACCCGGCAGTCTTCGAGGTACTCCGCAAGACCAGCCCGGGGCGTGGCGGCGAGATCCAGATCACCGACGCGCTGGAGACCCTCGCCACCGAGCCGGCCATCGGTGGCCCCGTGCACGGTGTGGTCTTCCGGGGGCGCCGCTACGACACCGGCGACCGTGGCGACTACCTCCGCGCCATCGTCCGTCTGGCGTGCGAACGTGAGGACCTCGGCCCCGACTTCCGCGCCTGGCTGCGCGACTACGTCGCCGGGGAGATGGCCGACTGACCGGCACGGCGCGACGGCGTGGCAGGAGGGCGGAAACCGTGAGGCAGAGGGAGGCGCGTTGAGCGAGACCTGGTCCGTCGACGAACATCTGGCAGACGTGCTGAGCGGCATCCGCCCGCTGGAGCCGATCGAGCTGAACCTGCTGGAGGCGCAGGGCTGCGTGCTGCTCGACGACGTCGTCGTCCCCGCCTCCCTCCCGCCCTTCGACAACAGCTCCATGGACGGCTACGCAGTGCGTGCCGTGGACATCGAAGGCTGCACCGAGCAGTACCCTGCGGTGCTCACGGTCCTCGGCGACATCGCCGCGGGCAGCAGCGGCTCCCTCACCGTCGGCCCGGGGCAGGCAGCGCGCATCATGACCGGAGCGGCCCTGCCGCCGGGCGCCGAGGCCGTGGTGCCGGTCGAGTGGACCGACGGCGGCACGGGCGGCGGGCCCGCCGACAGCATGGCGGCGCACAGTGCCGACCCGTCCGCGGCCGGCGGGGGGGGGCGCGGG
>KI547047.1:62847-75199 GCA_000497405.1 Streptomycetaceae bacterium MP113-05
ACCCGTCACCCCAGGGCAGTACGTCCGGCCGCGTGGCAGTGACGTGCAGGCCGGTACCGTCGCCCTCGACGCGGGCACGGTCCTCGGGCCTCCGCAGATCGGCCTGCTCGCCGCCATCGGACGCGCCACCGTGACGGTACGGCCCCGGCCGCGGGTCGTGGTCCTCTCCACCGGCAGTGAACTCGTCCAGCCCGGCAAGGAGCTGGGGCCGGGCCAGATCCACGACTCGAACAGCTACGTCCTGGCTGCCGCCGCCCGCGCGGCCGGTGCCGAGGCGTACCGGGTGGGCGCGGTCACCGACGACGCCGACCTGCTCCGGGCCACCGTCGAGGACCAGTTGATCCGCGCCGACGTCCTCGTCACCAGCGGCGGTGTCAGCGTCGGTGCGTACGACGTGGTGAAGGAGGCGCTGTCGGGCATCGAGGGCCCGGACGGCAACGTCTCGTTCCGCCGGCTGGCCATGCAGCCCGGCAAACCGCAGGGCTTCGGCCTCATCGGTGCCGAACGCACCCCATTGCTCGCCCTGCCCGGCAACCCGGTGAGCTCCTACGTCTCTTTCGAGCTGTTCGTCCGCCCGGTGGTGCGCACCTTGATGGGCCTCACGCCCGCCTCGCGCTCACCGGTGCCGGCACGGCTGGGGGGCGAGGAGCCGCTGCGTTCACCGGCCGGCAAGCGGCAGTTCCTGCGCGGTGTGTACGAACCGCCGGCGCCGGGGCAGACGGGGGGCACCGTACGACCGGTGGGCGGCGCCGGGTCGCACCTGGTCGCGGCGCTCGCGCAGGCGGACGCACTGATCGTCGTGCCGGAGAAAGCCGAGCAAGTCCGGCCCGGCGAGCAGGTCGACGTGCTGCTGCTCCACTGATCCCCGCCGGCCCGCCCTGATCGTCCGGACCCGGCCGTCGATTCCGTGGCCCCCCGGAGCGGAGGGCTACGGTCTTCGTCCCGCGGCCCGAGCGGTACCGTGTCAGCCGCAACGGACCGGACGGGACCGGACGGAGAACGATGACCACCCCGGAACAGCACCACCTCACCCACATCGACGCCGCGGGCGCCGCCCGCATGGTCGACGTCTCGGACAAGGACGTCACCGCCCGCACGGCGCGGGCCTCCGGACGGGTGCTGGTCTCGCCGCGGGTGGTGGAACTCCTGCGCGGTGAGGGCGTCCCCAAGGGCGACGCGCTGGCCACCGCACGCATCGCGGGCATCGCCGGCGCCAAGCGCACCCCTGACCTGATCCCGCTCTGCCACCCGCTGGCCGTCTCGGGAGTCGCGGTCGACCTGACCGTGACCGACGACGCGGTCGAGATCATCGCGACCGTGAGGACGACGGACCGCACCGGTGTGGAGATGGAGGCCCTGACGGCCGTCTCTGTCGCCGCGCTCACCGTGGTCGACATGGTGAAGGCGGTGGACAAGGGCGCGGTGGTCACCGACGTCCGAGTGGAGGACAAGACCGGGGGCACGTCCGGTGACTGGCACCGGACGGACCCCGTTCCGGCAGCGGCCGGGCGGAGCGGCGAAGGGGAGTCCGACCATCCCGGGGGGAGGGGTGGTGCGGACGCTCCCCGCAGCACGTCCCGCCGCCCGCCCTACCGCGCGTTGGCGGTCACCGCGTCCAACCGGGCCGCGGCCGGGGTGTACGCGGACCAGGGCGGTCCGTTGCTGGTGGAGGGGCTCCGGGCGCTGGGTTTCGCGGTCGACGGCCCCCGGGTCGTTCCGGACGGCGAGCCGGTGGCGGAGG
The DNA here is from genome assembly GCA_000497405.1 of Streptomycetaceae bacterium MP113-05. GTDB lineage: Bacteria > Actinomycetota > Actinomycetes > Streptomycetales > Streptomycetaceae > Streptomyces. The sequence goes on from KI547047.1 coordinate 64,589, forward strand.
TTCTCCGGGAGGCCGTCGCCGACGGCTACGACGTGGTTCTCACCACCGGTGGCACCGGCATCTCGCCCACCGACCGCACGCCGGAGATGACACGCGGCCTCCTCGACCACGAGGTGCCCGGCATCACCGAGGCGATCCGGGACGCGGGCCGCGCGAAGGTGCCCACCGCGGCGCTCTCCCGTGGCGTCGCGGGCATCGCGGGGAGCACACTGATTGTGAACCTGCCGGGCTCCTCCGGCGGGGTACGCGACGGTCTCGCCGTACTGGAGCGGCTGCTCGTGCACGCCGTGGAACAGGTGCGCGGCGGCGACCACCCGAGAGGGGAAGACCCCCACTGAACGCGCCCTGGCCGGCAGAGCTGGCGGACGGACACACCGTCCTCCGCCCCATAAGGTTGCGCGACCACCGGGCCTGGCGCGAGATCAACCAGCGCAACCGCGACTGGCTGCGCCCCTGGGAGGCAACCGTCCCACCGCCGCCGCCGGGACACGAACCCCCGAGCCGCCCCACCTACCGGCAGATGGTCCGCCACCTGCGGGCCGAGGCCCAGGCGGGCCGGATGCTTCCGTTCGTCGTCGAGTTCGAGGGCCGGCTGGCCGGACAGCTCACCGTCGCCGGCATCACGTGGGGGTCGATGTGCTCCGGGCACGTCGGCTACTGGGTGGACAAAGCCGTCGCCGGGCGTGGAGTGATGCCGACAGCGGTCGCGCTCGCCGCGGACCACTGTTTCCGCGCGGTGGGGCTGCACCGGGTCGAAGTCTGTATCCGGCCGGAGAACGTGCCCAGCCGTCGTGTGGTGGAGAAGCTGGGATTCCGTGAGGAGGGTATGCGCCCGCGGTATCTCCACATCGACGGCGCATGGCGCGACCATCTCGTCTTCGCCCTGACGGCTGAGGAGGTGCCGGAAGGCCTGCTCAGCCGATGGCATGCACAGCGGTCCTCACCCACGCCGCACAAATAGAATGCACTTTCGAACAAAGCATCCTTTCGGTCGTTTCGAAATGCGTGTGACTTCTCCATGAAAGCGGTACATCCGCCGGTCAGGGTGGGTGAAATCACGTAAAAGGATCGTGAGATCAGCAAGATCGTGCGACACACCGCGCGATTCTGCAGATGCCTGCCCGCGATCCCCTCTACCGTGTGAGGGTGAGCAGCAGTGGCCTCATTTACGCAGTCATCGTCGGGGCTTGGGCCGCCTATCTGGTGCCCATGTGGCTCCGCCGCCAGGACGAGCTGAACGAGGCACGTCCGACGGAACGCTTCGGCACCGCCATCCGGCTCCTGTCCGGAAAGGCCGCCATGGAGCGCCGCTACGCGAAGGAATCGGAGCGGCGCGAAGCGGACGCCGTGGTGGTGGGTTCCGGCGATGACGACGCGGACGGGAACGACCCGGAAGGCACGGCCGACGAGGCGGTCGACTTCCGGGCCTTCGCCGAACCCAGGACGATGGTGCGCGAGTCCCCGGCCTCGTTCGCACCGGGCGCGCGCCAGGCCGCAAGGGGGCGGAAGCCGGCTCCCGAGCGCGTACCGTCCGACGACCACGCGCTTGCTGCCGACCGTGCACCGGTCGCCCGGCGCGCGCCCGCCGACCGTGCGCCCGCAGACCGCAAGGCGGCTGAGCGCAGCAAACGTGCCAGAGCCCTCGCCCGCCGCCGCCGCACCACCATGCTGCTCTTCCTCGGCTTCTCCGTGGGTGCGGTCGTCGCCGCGGTGGGCGGTATCGCCTTCCTCTGGGCGCCCGCCCTGCCCGCAGCCCTCCTCAGCGCCTACATCGCCCACCTGCGTACGACGGAGCGCCGCCGCTTCCACGTCACGATGGACCGTCGACGGGCCGAACAGGCCGCCGCCCACCTGCGCGAGCGGCATGGAGGCCCGGGTGCACGAAGCGCTCCTGCCGACTCCTCGCCCGCCCGGACGCACGTCGAACCCGCCGACCTGGCTCCGTCGCCCGCACCTCGGCCCTTCGCTTCGGCTGCCTCCTCCGAGCGCCCGTCTGCGGCTGACCGGCGCGCCCTGGTGGAGCAGACCGACCACGCCGAGTGGGTCGACCAGCAAAGCGGACGCATGCGGGAGCAGCCGGAGGGGGAGGGCTGGGAACCCGTCCCCGTGCCGCTGCCCACGTACGTCAACGCCCCGGTCGCTCCCCGCACCGCACGAGGCGTCGACCTCGACGCCCCCGATGCTTGGAGCTCTGCACGTTCCACCACGTCCCCACCCGGAGCAGGGGGTGCTGCGGAAGGCGTGGCACGGTCCGAGCCCGATCCGATCGCCGGGCAGTCCCACCCTCAGCCCCCCCAGCCCCGCCCGCGCCGGGATCGCACCCCGCTCTTCGATCAGATGGCGGACAAGGACCGCCCCCGGGCGGCCAACGAGTGACACCCGCGGCCGAAACCCGGCCGCTGCCTGTTCCGTACGCCTTCCGGTGCGCTGCCGTCACGAACGACCCGCCAGACAAGGGCACTCCCACCTGCGCGGCATCGGATTTCCACCCGGCGGCGCGGTGATGCTAAAGTTTCACCCGTCGCAAGGGCCTGTGGCGCAGTCCGGTAGCGCATCTCGTTCGCAACGAGAGGGTCAGGGGTTCAAATCCCCTCAGGTCCACCGATGGTTCTTGAGTGAGTTCAGGAGCGGTTGACGAGATCCCGTCCGATCATTTCGATCGGGCGGGATTTTGTCGTTCGTGGGGTCCGTTCGATGCGTGTTCGGGGTGGCTCGTAGATCTGGCCGGTGCTGGAGCGATGCGCGGACCGCGGTGCGGGAGCCGTCGGGGCATGCCGGACCGCCCCACGTGGGTGGGGCGGTTTGTTGCTGTATGGACATGTACGGCGTCTGGGTCAGCTGCTGGCGGGCGGGGAGAGCCCCGCTGTCTCCGGTGTTTCGTCCGTCGGGTCTGTACCGTGAACGGCTCTGTCGCACTTGCGGTGGTGACGGAGAGCGATTTGCTGTCGTTGATGTTGTGTGGATGATGTCAACGAGCTTGTGCGTGTGGTGTTTTCGGGGTTGTCACCGCTGATCATCGAGGACGTGGCGGATCACGGCGGGTGGGTCGTGGTGCGCGCGCGGACGCCTGATGGGCCTGTTTCCTGTCCCGGTTGCGGGGGTGTTTCGGAGCGGGTGCACGGCTATTACGTGCGGACTCTTGCGGACGTTCCGGTGGATGCCCGTCGGGTGGTGGCCCGGGTGCGGGTGCGGCGTCTAGTGTGTCCGACTGCGGGGTGTCGGCAGACCTTCAGGGAACAGCTTCCCGGGCTCCTCGAGCGCTACCAGCGCCGTACACCGCGGCTGTCGGCGCAGGTCGGGGCGGTGGTGCGGGAGTTAGCCGGCCGGGCGGGAGCACGGGTGCTGTCCATGCTCGGGGCGCCTGTCTCCCGGTACTTGGCCCTGCGTGCCTTGGTGCGGCTGCCGCTGCCGTCCCGCCCCGTGCCGCGGGTACTGGGGGTGGACGACTTCGCACTCCGCCGACGGTACGACTATGCCACGGTGCTGATCGATGTGGAGACCCGGGAGCGGATCGATGTTCTGCCCGGCAGGGAGTCGGACACGCTGGAGGAGTGGCTGCGCGTGCACCCGGGCGTGGAGGTCGTGTGCCGGGACGGATCGGCCGCCTACGCGGAGGCGATCCGCCGTGCGTTGCCCGACGCGGTGCTGGTGGCGGACCGGTGGCATATCTGGCACAACCTTGCCGAAGCCGTGCGCAAGGAGGTCGCCGCCCACAGCACCTGCTGGGCCAAGAGCGGCCCGCCTCCGGCCGAGGGGAAACAGGCGGCTACCACCCGCGAGCGCTGGCAACAGGTCCACGCGCTGCGCGAGCGTGGTGTCGGCCTGCTGGCATGCGCCCGCCGACTGAATCTCTCGCTGAACACCGTCAAGCGCTACGACCGCGTCCCCGAGCCCGAACGTCTCATTCGGGCCCGATCGCGGCGATCAGGACGGTGGCCTCGAAGCGGACCGCGAGTTTGTCGAACCGCGTGGCCACTGCCCTGTTGCGCTTGAGACGGTTGATCCCGCACTCAACCGCGTGCCTGGCCTTGTAATCCTCGCGGTCGAAGGCCGGGGGCCGACCGCCGGCCTTCCCGCGTCGCTTGCGGTTGCGGACCTGGTCGGCTGGCTCCGGGATCGTGCAGCGGATTCCACGCTTGCGCAGGTAGGAGCGGTTGGCGCGAGAGGAGTACGCCTTGTCGCCCCGCACTCGCAGCGGGCGGCGTCGGGGACGCCCCCGTCCGGTTCGAGGCCCCCGGATGCGGTCGATGACCGCTGCGAACTGAGGGCTGTCACCGCGCTGTCCGGCGGTGACCAGCAAGGACAGCGGCCGCTGGCTCTGTTCGCAGGCCAGGTGAATCTTGCTGGTGAAGCCGCCCCGGGACCGGCCCAAGCCGTGATCTGGCGGCTCGGCGTGGATACCGCCCGGCGGCTCCTTCTGAGCATGTCCGTCACGACGGGCGCCCGCGGCGTGTTGATGGGCCCGGCAGATCGTGGAGTCGACGTTGACCTCCCAGGTGATCAGACCGGCCGCGTCCGCCCGAGCCTGCAGCCTGGTCAGCAGCGCAGGCCAGGTGCCGTTGCGCTGCCAGCGGCGGAAGAGTCCGTAGACCGTCTGCCACGGCCCGTACTCCGGCGGTAGATCCCTCCACGGAGCACCGGTCCGCACCCGCCACCGGATTCCGTTGATCAGCCTTCGCCGCCCCGCCGACGGCCTTCCCACTCCCGCGACCGGCAACAACGGCTCCAACACCGACCACTGCTCATCCGAAAGATTCCCTCGCCCCACCCCGAGATCATCACGGAGCGGGACGAGGAACGGAGCCGACTTTCAAAACACGGCCTAAGCGATCTGGCCATCCAGGCGCTCGACCGCGTCATGGCCGAGCCGTCCGAGTTGATGGACCTCTGGGCTCAATCGGATGGCGGTCCCTGGCGCGCGACGGTCAGGTCAACGGCATGGGAGGCTACTCGTCCAGCGTGGACGTGGCATACGGCTGATCGGGGGAACGAGTGGGAGACTTGGTATGGCGACACCGTAAGTGGCTGTGGGGCTCCGCCTGCGCGGTGCTCGTACTGGCCGTCGTCGGGTTCTCGGTACGGGCTCCGGTGAAGGACTGGTGGCTGGCACGTGAGGCGTGCGGGGGCGAACTGCCCGGCCGTGATCTGGAGACGGTACGGACGGACGCGCGTCTCGGCGCGGAGCGGGAGTCCTTCGACGACGACCTCGGCCGGTACCACTGCGTGCTGGAGAACGACGAGGGCAAGGTCGTGGTGGCCGTGGACGCCTATCTGGACAGGGCGGGCCGGGAGGAAGAGCTGCGGTTCGTCGGCAGCTCCTATCCGCCGCACGCCGTGCTGCCGGGCGGGCTGCCCGGCTTCGAGGCCAAGAACAGCCAGGTCTATCTCATGCCCGAGTGCCCGCGCAGAGGCGAGGGACCCTCTGGGGAAGACCGCAGGCTGCTGGTGGGCACCTGGACGTACTTCGCCGAGAGCCGCGAGGAGAAGGCGGCCATGCTGCGGCTCGCGGTGCGGATGACCAACGAGGTGGCCGAGAAGCTCGGCTGTAGTGGTGAGCCGCTGCCCGCGCCGGCGGACGGAGCGGTCCCGGACACGGGCGCGTATGTGCCCCGCGCGGAAGCGAAGGGCACGGCCTGCGACGCTTTGGCCACCACCCGCGTCCCGGCGGAAGGACGCGACGGGAAGGTCCGCATCGCCATCGCTGAGGGCGGGATCATCGGACGATGCACCCTGCACGCACCGCAGAAGGCCGACGCCCCTTACCGGAACAACAGGCCCGGCAAACCGCTCGTCGAACTCACCAGCTGGCGCGGCAACTGGGGCACGGAGATCCACGAGATGAGCGATGGCCCCGACCCGCTACCGATGGGCAGGGGCGACTGGAAGCCCGCAATGACCGAGTTCAGGGCGTGGGCCGTCACCAAGTGCGGAGGCCAGAATGCCGGCTTCGCCGCGCACTGGGGCGACGACTCCTCCTACCGGGAACCAGGCGAGAAGTACGAGCCGCCAACGACGGCCGAGCGGCATGAGCAGCGCGTACTGTTGCACGAGTACGTCTCCGCGTTCGCGAAGGACCAGGTCCGCCGCGGGAACTGCACCGGGTTGCAGCTCCCGGCGCACCCGTGAAAATCCGGGGTGCCCCTCCAGGGCTGAGCGCTCTCGCGCTCTCGGCGGGTGAGACGACCTTTCGCACGGGGTGGTGGAAGCGGTCGTCGTCGTTCAAGGTGCCTGACACCTCATCAACAACAACTGCTTCCGACTACTGATTGAACAGGCACGGAACCGAAAGGATCAAGGTGACGTCGCGTCCGCGGTCCACGTGGAGTGGTCCCGCGGGGTGCGCTGCGTCGGCAGGAGCTTGCCGAGGCGCAGGCGCCGGTCACTGCGACGCGACCCGAGTGGCCGCACCATCAGCGGGAAACGATCTTCGGTCAACTGGGAAGCGATCTTCAACCGCTTCTGTCCCACCTGGCCAGCGGTACTCGTGAACACCCCACCGATGGGCCGTTCTTGAGTGAGCTCGGGAGCGGTTGACGAGACCCCGTCCGATCATTTCGATCGGGCGGGATTTTCGCTTTGGGGGGTGAAGCTTCCCCTTGGAGCGTGGCCGGACGTGGAACGGCGAGGGGAGAGCGTGACCTGCCAGATCGGTCACGCTCTCCCCTCGCCGGTGGTCCGGTGCCGGCGGTAGGTCAGTTGCCGGGGGTTGCTACGCGTTCTGGTTCGGTCTCGGCCTTCTGTGGGTTGGCGGCTTCACGCAAGGGGACGTGGCGAATCAGGAGCGCGACGGCGATGCCGGCGGCGGCGACGACGGCGCCCCAGGTGAACAGGGTCGTGATGCCGTCGGTGACTGCCTGCTGGAAGACGTGCTGGACGGTGTCGGGCAGGGCCTTGAGCGCCTTGGGGGTCATGGAGCTCGCCGAGTCGCCCATGTCGCCGGATCCACCGCCGATCCCGGCGCGGGTGAGGGATTCGGTGAGTCGGCTGGTGTAGAGGGCGCCCAGAAGGGAGACACCGAGTGAGCTGCCCATGTTGCGCAGGAAGGTGACGGCTCCGCTGCCCACTCCCATGTCACGCATGGCGACGCTGTTCTGCGCGATGAGGGTGCTGGTCTGCATCATCGCGCCCATCCCCGCGCCGAGGACCGCCATGTAGAGGAAGGTGGTGCCCTTGGACGTGTTCAGGCCGACGGTTGCGAACAGCCCCAGGCCAGTGGTGACCAGGATGGAACCGGCGACAGGCAGCCACTTGTAGCGACCGGTCTTGCTGATCAGTACGCCGCCGCTGAGGCTGACGACCATTGCGGCAACCATCATCGGCATGAGTAGCAGGCCGCTGTTGGTGGCCGAGGAGCCCTGAACGAACTGCTGGTACTGCGGCAGAAAGCCCATCGCGCCGAACATCGCGAAGCCGGAGATGAAGGCGACTCCGGAGGCGAGGGAGAAGTTGCGGCTCTTGAAGACCCGCAACGGCATGATCGGCTCCACGACCCGTTGCTGGACGATCAGGAAGGCGACGAACGTCGTGACCGTCAGCACCGCCAGGAAGATGATCTGTGGTGAAGCCCAGTCGTACTCGGTGCCGCCCCAGCTGGCGATGAGGACGAGCGCGGTGATCCAGACGGTGAGCAGTCCGGCGCCGGTCCAGTCGATGCGCTCCCTGCCCGACCCCTTGGGGAGCTTGCCCAGCGTGACCCAGCATACGATGAGGGTGACGACGCCCAGTGGCAGGTTGATGTAGAAGGCCCAGCGCCAGGAGAGATTGTCGGTGATGAACCCTCCGATCAGAGGGCCGGCAATCATGGCTACCGGCATGACGGCCATGATCACGCCCTGGTACTTGCTGCGGTCCCTGGGCGGAATCATCTCGCCGACGATCGACAGCACCCCGACCATCAGGCCCCCCGCGCCCAGCCCCTGGACGGCGCGGAAGGCGACGAGCTGGATCATGTCCTGGGACAGTCCGCACAGCACCGAGCCGAGCAGGAAGAGCGCCACCGTGGAGGTGAAGGTGATGCGGCGGCCGTAGAGGTCACCGAGCTTGCCCCATATCGGCGTGGCTGCGGTGGACGCGAGGATGTAGCCGGTGACCACCCATGCCAGGTGGTCCAGACCGCCCAGCTCGCCGACGATCGTCGGCAGCGCCGGCGAGACGATCATGTTGTCGAGCATCGCCAGGAGCATGGCGATGGCCAGGCCGCTCATCGTCAGCATGATCTGCCGATGGCTGAATCCCAGCCCTGCCGTCTCCCTGGCGGGCGGTGGTGGGGTTGCGTCGGCACCTGTGGTGCGGTCGTCGTCTTTCACAGGCTCGTGCCCTCTCCGCGTATGCAGTGTCTGTAGGTCTGTCGGGGGCGGCCTGGCGGTCGTCAAGCCGCGGGTGGTCCGCCGCTTCGCGAGCGAAGTGGCGCTTGTCCGCCGGAGGACGGAGCACGCCTGTGCGTGGCACGTCTTCTGTGGTGGTGCCGGGAAGAGCAGCGGGGCGAACTCAGGGCATGTCCGCTCATGCCGAGTACTGCTTTCCTGCGGGAATACGGCTCACCGGGCCGGCCTTCGGGTCCGGCCCGGTGAGGGGAGGTTTCAGGGGTGCGCGGCCCTTCCCGGGTCGGCAGTCGGATCCGCTCCCGGTCCGCCTGCACCCCTGTCCGGAAGGCCCGCCCGCAGCTCGGCGAAGGCCTCTTCGACGAGTTCGCTCGTGTCGCGGGTCGGTGAGCGCAGGTGCAGCGCCGCCCTCATGCCTGCGCTGGCCGCCAGGTACAGCAGACGCGGATACATGTCGCGCTCGGCATCGGTTCCGGTGCGCTCCGCGATGGCCGCGACAACTTGACGGTCCGCCTCATCGACCAGCGACACGTGCTGCGCCCGCAGTGCCGGACTGGTATCCACCAGCTGCAGTGCCTCGACGATGTGGGACCGCCTGGCATCCGGGACCTGCACGGCCCGCAGTGTCAGCCCCAACAGCGAGTCCCAGACCGGTTCACCCGCCGGCCGCTCCCGCAGTGCTCGCGCACGCTCGCGGGCCAGCTGGCGGAGCGTCTCCACAACCGCGTCCTCCTTGCTGGAGAAGTAGTTGTGGAAGGTGCGGGCGGACACCCCGACCTCGGTCGAGATGTCCTCGATGGAGACGCCGTCCATCCCGTGCTCTGCCGCAAGCCGAACCGCAGCCTCGCTCAACGCCTGCCGCATGGCGTCCTTCTTGCGTTCTCGCAATCCACGCTCGGCCATGGATCACATGCTAGAGATTCTTGCAGTCGAATGCACCTTTTCGCGTGCGTGCAAAATTCCCCGTGGTGGTCGGCCTCGCCTTCGACAGGGCCGGAATACGCGACGGCGGCTCGCCCGTCGCCCGGCGCGTCCGGTGGACAGGGTGGCGGTCATGAGGCCATCCCCTCAAGGCCGGGCGGTCGGGTGCCGAGTCCGGCGGCTCCACCCGGGCGAGAGCGCCCGACGACGCGGGACCGACCTCCGGTCGGGGGGCTCGAGTCGTCGGGTCACCCGCAGACTCAGTCCGTGAGGGCCTCCAGGACGGCAGCGCGGCCCGTGCTCGCGTCGGGGGCCGATCGGGCGAGGTGCGCGAGGTGGCGGCAGTGGTCGAGTGGGTGGGCGGCGAGAGCGGCCCGCACAGCGGGGAGGCAGCCGGGGGCGGCGGAGAGGCTGGTGACCCCCAGGCCGACGAGGACGAGGGCGAGTACCGGGTCGGCGGCGGCCTCGCCGCACACACCTACCGGAACCCCCTTCTGCGTGCCCGCCTCTGCCGTCATGGCGACGAGGTCGAGGACGGACGGCTGCCACGGGTCGAGGAGTTCGGCCAGGCTGCCCAGCGTGCGGTCGGCGGCCAGAGTGTACTGGGAGAGGTCGTTGGTGCCGAGGCTGAGGAAGTCGCAGCTCTCCGCCAGCGATCCGGCGCGCAGAGCGGCTGCGGGCACCTCCACCATCGCTCCCGCGACCGGGAGGCCGTGGGAGCGGACGCGGGCGGTGAAGTCCGCCGCTTCACGTGGGACGGACACCATGGGAGCCATCACCCACACATCGGCGCCCGCCCCTTCGGCTGCGGCCGAGATCGCCGCGAGCTGCGTCTCCAGCAACTGCGGGTCGAGGGCCGCCGTGCGCAGGCCGCGCACGCCCAGGGCAGGGTTGGGCTCGTCGGTCGCGGTGGCGAACGGCAGCGGCTTGTCCGCCCCCGCATCCAGCGTGCGCACGACGACCCGGCGGCCGGAGAAGGCGGCGAACACCTCGCGGTACGCGGTGCTCTGCTCATCGACGCCGGGTGCCTGACCGCGGTCCAGGTAGAGGAACTCGGTGCGGAAGAGCCCCACTCCCTCGCTGTCGGCGGCGGCAGCGGACGGGAGTTCAGCCAGTGCGCCGAGGTTGACCAGCAGCTTCACCGGGTGGCCGTCGGCGGTCCGGCCCGGGCCGCTCACCGCCTCCGTCTCGCGGCGGCGGCGCTCGTCCCGGGCGGTCGCCTCGGCGACGGCCTCGGCTGACGGGTCGGCCGCTACGGTGCCGGCGGTGCCGTCGACCAGGACCGTGCTGCCCTCGGCCAGTTCCGCCGCCTGCACGCAGCCGACGACCGCGGGCAGGCCGAGGATGCGCGCCAGAATGGCGGGGGGGG
>KI547047.1:75209-76484 GCA_000497405.1 Streptomycetaceae bacterium MP113-05
TGACGGGTGACCAGCGCGAGGACCTGCGCGGGGTCGAGTAGTGCGGTGTCCGCCGGCGCGAGGTCGTCGGCGACCAGCACGTAGGGGTGGCCGGGTTCGGGCAGGCCCGGCATGGGCAGGCCCAGGAACCGGGCCACGGACCGGTCTCTCAGGTCGTCCAGGTCGGCGACGCGCTCCGCGAAGTAGCCGCCGGCCGCTTCCAGCGCGGAGCGGAACTCGCCGAAGGCGGCGGCCAGCGCCCGCGGCCCGTCCGAGCCGTCGTGTACGAGGGCGTCGGTACGCTCGCTCAGTGCCGGGTCGGCGACCATCATGGACTGCGAGGAGAGCACGTCCGCCGCCTCGCCTGAGGCGGCTGCGGAACGCTGCTGCAGGTCTGCGGCCACCTGCCGCAGAGCCTCCCGTACCGCATCCGCTTCGGCCGCTGCCTCCGCCTCCGGGACGGTGCGGGGCTCGGGCAGCGCGGGGGGAGCAGCCATCCGGGCCACCGGTCCCGCTGCGGCTCCTCCACCGACACCGATCCCCGTGAACACGGCCATCACCGCTACTCCTTGGCGTCGAGGTCGGACGCGACCAGTTGCGCGAGTTCGTCGACGGCTGCCTCCGCACCCTCACCGTCGGCGGAGAGCACGACGGAGTCGCCGTGCTTGGCGCCCAGGGCGAGAACGGACAGCAGACTGCGGGCGTCCACCGGAGGCCGGCCGTCGCAGGCGACGGTCACCTTCACCGGCAGGCGGGTGGCGGCCTGGACGAACAGGGCGGCGGGGCGGGCGTGCAGCCCGGTCCGGGCGCCCACGACGACGGTGCGCTCGGGCATGGAGATCACTCCTTGTGCGAATGGTTCGGGAAGACGTGAGGCGGATCGCCTCCACCGGTGGGACCGCCGCCCCGGCCGATTCGCCGACGGGGCGCAGGTCGTCCGGCCGGCCCGCCGCCTTCGTGGCCGACGGTTTCCGTCCGGGCCCGGCCCGTTGCCCGCCCATCAGATTACGCCGCGGGAACCAGGGAGACGAACACACCCGGCGGACGGCGAGGCCTTGCCGCGTCTCTCCGGGGGGAGGACCGGAAATGCGTCATTCCAGTGTCGGCGGCTCCCGGCCCGGTGTCACAATGCGATGTTTCGATCTTCCGTGCCCGCGGCCGAGCCCGCGACGACCCGAAGGGACTCGCATGAGACCTCCGACCACTCCGCCCGCCGACCAGGCGTCCGTGTGGACGTCCAGCAACCCGGCAGACCTGCGGGACGTCGTGGCCGAGCGGCGACTGGCCGACACCGCC
>KI547047.1:76494-85136 GCA_000497405.1 Streptomycetaceae bacterium MP113-05
GGGTGCTGGCGAACGTGGGCCGGCTGGTCGAGGCGAACAAGGAGGCGCTGGCCAGGGTGGTCACCCGCGAGGTGGGGAAGCCTTTCGCGGAGGCTCTGGGAGAGGTGCAGGAGGTCATCGACACCTGCGACTTCTTCCTCGGTGAGGGGCGCCGGCTGTACGGCCAGACGGTGCCCAGCGAGATGCCGGACAAGCACCTGTTCACCTACCGGAAGCCGCTCGGCACCGCCGTGGTGGTGACAGCGGCGAACTTCCCGGCCGCGGTGCCCGCGTGGTACCTCGTGCCAGCGCTGCTCTGCGGCAACACGGTGGTGTGGAAGCCGTCGGAGTCCGCGATGGCCGTCGCGGACGGGCTGCTGTCGCTGTTCCGGGCCGGCGGAGTCCCGGACGACGTGCTCCGTGTGGTGCACGCCGACGGGCCCACGGCTTACGCGGGCCTGGAGGAGGCTCTCGACCAGGGGCTGGTGCAGAAGATCGGGTTCACCGGCTCGACGGCCGTGGGACGGAGGGTCGCTGAACTCGCAGGGCGCCACCTGCAGGCGCCCTGCCTCGAACTCGGCGGTAAGAACCCGCTCGTCGTAGCGGAGGACGCCGACCTCGGACTCGCCGTGCAGGGTGCGTTGTTCAGCGCGTTCGCCACCGCGGGCCAGCGCTGCACCTCAATGGGCACTGCGTTCGTGCACCGTGACGTTCATGCGCGGTTCACGGAGATGTTCGTGGAGGCCGCGGAGAGCCTCGTCATCGGTGACCCGACCCGGGACGTCTTCTACGGTCCGCTGATCGGCGAGCGGTACCTGGAGGACTTCCTGGAGAACCTCGGCCTCGTGCAGCCTCACCACACGGTGGCGGGTTCCACGGCGACCGGGCGGATCACCTCACGGCACCCGCGCAAGGGCTTCGTCGGTGACCCCGACCTTGGTGTGTACGTTCATCCGACGGTGGTGGACGGCGTCCGCCCGGACGACGCCCTGTACCGGCAGGAGACCTTCGGCCCGCTGGTCGGAGTGACGGCGTTCGACCACCTGGACGAGGCTGTGGAGCTGGCGAACGGTCACGGGTACGGGCTCTCCGCCGCCCTGTACACCAGTTCGGCGGGTACGGCCTTCTCGTTCCGGGAGCGCTGTTCGGCGGGGATGCTCAGCATCAACAACTCAACGGTCGGCGCGGAGGCGCACCTGCCGTTCGGCGGCAACGGGATGTCCGGGAACGGCAGTCGGCAGTCCGGCATCTGGGTGCTCGACCAGTTCACCTCGTGGCAGTCCGTCAACTGGGACCACGCCGGTGCGCTGCAGAAGGCACAGATGGACGTCGAAGAGGTCCCGGCGGATCTGGACTTCCGGCTGGAGTGAGGACGTCCGCGCCGAAGCTCCCTTGTTCGGCGTGTCCCGCGTACGCGGCCCCGCCCGGGGCAGCTCCCGGGCCGGGTCGCGTACGCGACCTCAGCCCGCTCGTACGGTGACGTCGCCGATCGACGTGGTCGCTTCGACCTGCGAGGGGGCGGAGGCGTCGCGGTCCGCCGTCACCTTCTCGTCGCCGAGCTCCGAGGTCGCCGTCACGGCGAAGGGGCCGGCCGACTCCGGTAGGGAGACGGTCACATCGCCGGTCTTGCTGGTGGCGGTGAGAGAGTCGAAGTCGTCGGTGACGTCGAGGCGGACGTCGCCCAGTTTCGATCCGGCCTGGCCGGTGCGGAACCCCACGTCGTCCAGGATGACGCCGCCGGTCTTGCCGTGCGCGGTCACCTCCTCGCCGTGCACCTCGGTCAACTCGACCGATCCGACGTCGGTGCGGGCCTCGACGGAGGCGGCGAGGCCGGTCACCGACACGTCGCCCAGCCGGGTCCGGAGGGTCACCGGAGTGCCACCGGGAACGTGCAGGTCGTAATCGGAGGCGCACTCGCCCCAGCCGTCCGGACAGCTGGTGGTGATGCGCAGGGTGCCGCCGTCGCGCTCGACCGACTCTTCGGGCGAGCGGAACGACTTGAGCATGCTGCGTTCCAGGGTCATCTTCGAGTCTTCGCCTGTCGTGGTGACGTTCAGGTCGCCGCTGTCGATGTTCAGTTCGACGCGGTCCACCCGCCCGTCGAAGGTCGCGGTGGAGTGCTCCGTGCGGGTGAGGACCTTGCCGAGGAAAAAGGCGCCGGCACTGAGCACCAGCCCGACGGCCACGACGACGCCGAGCAGCCGGAGGACGCGCCCACGCTTGTTCCGGGCCCGCGTGTCACCTGCCGTCGTGGTGGGACCTTCCGGAGCCAGAGTCTTGTCCATGCCACTCCTTGGTGCGTCAGTGTGCGTTGGTCGAGTCGAGGTACTGGAGGACGGCGCGGACACGCCGGTGTTCCTCCTCGCCCGGCAGCAGGTCGAGCTTGGTGAAGATCGATCTGATGTGCTTCTCCACCGCCCGTTCGGTGATGAACAGCCTTTTGGCGAGACCGTTGTTACTCAGCCCTTCGGCCATCAGCCCCAGAACCTCGGTCTCCCGTGCGGTCAGCGATCCGAGGCTGTCGGGCTTGCGGCTCCCGGCGAAGATCTGACTGATGACGTCCGGGTCCAGGGCCGTGCCGCCGGCGGAGACCCGGTGCAGAGTGGCGACGAAATCGTCGACGTCCGCCACGCGGTCCTTCAGCAGGTAGCCGAGGCCTTCGCTGCCGTGGGCGAGCAGCTGGGCCGCCCACTTGGCCTCCACGTATTGGGAGAGGACCACGATCGGGCGCCGTGGCTCGGCGGCGCGGAGGGTCAGCGCGGCGCGCAGTCCCTCATCGGTGTGGGTGGGCGGCATCCGCACGTCCACCAGGCACAGATCGGGGTCCAGGTCGGCCACCAGGGAGAGGAGCGCATCGCCGTCACCCGCCTGGCCGACCACGTCGATGTCCTCGTCGGCGAGTAGCTTGGCGAGGCCGGTGCGCAGCAGGACCGAGTCCTCCGCGATGACGACGGAGAGCATTCCGCTCACGCCTCCCAGGGGATGGTCACGTCGACGACGGTCGGTCCGCCGAAGGGACTGGTGCAGGTCAGATGGCCGTCGACCGCGTGAACGCGGTCGCGCAGGCCGCGCAGTCCGGTGCCCCGGTCGGGTTCGGCGCCACCGATTCCGTCGTCGGCGACGGCGATGCGCAGCTGGTCGTCCTGGCGCAGCACCTTCACCGTCGCCGTGCTCGCAGCGGCGTGCTTGGCGACGTTGGTGAGCGCCTCGGAGATCACGTAGTAGGCCACCGCCTCCGCCCGTGGTGAGCATCGTTCGCGCAACTGCACGCGGAGATCGACCGGTACCGGGCTGCGGGCGGCGATCGACAGCAGTGCCGCCTCCAGCCCCTGCTCCTCCAGTACCGCCGGGTGCAGTCCGCGGGTGACGTCGCGCAGTTCCTGCATGGCGGCCTTGGCGTCCTCATGCGCGGTGGTCAGGAGCAGCAGCGCCTTTTCGGGGTCCCGGGCGAAGCGGGACTTGGCGCGGCCCAGCGTCATGGCCACCGACAGCAGCCGCTGCTGCGCCCCGTCGTGGAGGTTGCGCTCGATGCGGCGGCGTTCCTGCTCGGCGGCGTCGACCATCCGCAACCGGCTGTCCTCCAGGTCGATCACCCTGCGCACGAGGTGGTCCACCGTACCCGTGCCGAGGAGTTGCGCGGCCAGGTGCGTCTCGGCGCGAACCAGGTGCCGGGGCAGTCGCAGCCCGGCCGCCAGCATCGCGACGCCGGGAAGGCAGGCGGTCAGTGCTACCAGCGGTGCGGTGGCGTCCAGCCCCAGCAACGTCGAACCGGCGGGAAGCAGCGGGAAGAGGAACGGCAGAAGAGCCAGCAGCGCACCGGCCGCAAGCAGCGTGACGACCACCGCACCCGCTCCGAGGCCCCACAGGGAGACGGCGGCGCTGAAGCCCAGTCGCTTCCAGGCGCGGCGGCCGAACAGTTCCGCCATGTGGTCCTGCCATCGCGTGGCATGCGCGTCGTCGGTGGTGCCCGGGCCTGGAGCGGGCGGTAGTAGCCGGTGGCGCGCTCGTTCGGCCCGCGCCACCAGACCCGCCAGCACCATCGCGACCGGCAGCAGGGGCACGCCGACGAGGAACACCGGCGTCAGCGCCACGCC
Source organism: Streptomycetaceae bacterium MP113-05 (assembly GCA_000497405.1). Taxonomy (GTDB): domain Bacteria; phylum Actinomycetota; class Actinomycetes; order Streptomycetales; family Streptomycetaceae; genus Streptomyces. The sequence goes on from KI547047.1 coordinate 80,568, forward strand.
CGTCAGGAAGAACACGGCCGGGAGGACGTACAGAGGGGACAGCGCGAAGGTGCCGAGCACGTGGACCATATCGTCGCGGCGCTCCCGGCGGAGAAGGCCGCGCAACACGCGAAGCGGTCCGGGCCCCACCCGCGGAGGTCTGAGTATCACGGTGCCTCCGGTTCGTCTGGTCGGCCGTCCGGGCTTCGGGCTGGTCGGCCCGGTCCGTGTTGTCGGCCTTCTCTGGTGACGGAGCATATGGCGGTGCTCTCGGTCTGTCCGAGCGTGCAGACGTGCCTTCCTGAGGTGGTGCCAGCACTACCGGGGGGGCGGGTGCCGGCACGCCCGACATGCAGGGCCCCCCGCAATAACGTCACGGTGTGTTTCCGGAGAAGGAGTGCTGAGATGGCCCTGACCAGTAAGACGGGCGCCCCGGAGGCGTCGCCCGGCGCGACGCCTCCGGGCTCCCGGACGCCACGCGGGTTCGTGGAACGAACGGCGGCGTGGAGCATGGCGCACCGCAGGATCACCCTGCTCGGATGGGTGGCGGCCGTGGTGCTGGCGTACGGGATGAGCATCCTCACCGGGGTGCAGTCCCAGGAGGACGAGGACGGCCTGACAGGTCAGTCGGCCGTAGCCGAACGTCTCCTCGACAACGCGGACTTCGCCGACCAGGGGGTGGAGAACGTCCTCATCCAGTCGCGTGACGGCGACCTCGCGGACGCGAAGGCCGACGCAGTCGTCGGCGCCCTGCGGGACCGGTATGGCGCCGTCGACACCGTGCGGACCGTCGGTGAGCCGTTGCGTGCCGAGGACGGGCGTAGCGTGCTGCTGCCCGTACGTCTGGACCTGGAGCAGAAGGGCTCCGAGGAGGAGCGGCACCCCAAGGCCGCGGTGGAGCCCATGCTCGACGCCACCGAGGCGGTCGGTAAGGACCATCCGGACCTGCGGGTCGAGCAGCTCGGCAAGGGCTCGCTGACGCGTGAGCTGAGCACGCATCTGCAGGCCGACTTCCAGCGGGCGGAGTACATCAGTGTCCCGGTGACACTGCTGATCCTGGTCGTGGCCTTCGGTGCTCTGCTGGCGGCGGGCATTCCGGTCCTGCTCGGCGTCACCGCCGTGGTGTTCGCGCTGGGGCTCTCGGGCGTGACCTCGCTGCTGCTGCCCGTCGACGAGAACCAGGCGAGCCTGATCCTGCTGATGGGCCTGGCGGTCGGGGTCGACTACTCGCTGTTCTACCTCCGCCGGCAGCGCGAGGAGCGGGCGGCGGGCCACGATGCGGACGTCTCGCTGCACATCGCCGCAGCCACCTCCGGCCGTGCCGTCCTGGTCTCGGGCGGGACGGTGATCGTCGCGATGGCTGGCATGTTCCTCTCCGGCAGCATGCTCTTCTCCTCCCTGGCGCTGGGCACCATCCTCGTCGTGGCGGTGGCCGTCCTCGGTTCGCTGACCGCACTGCCGGCGGCACTGGCCGCCCTCGGCGACCGGATCGACCGGCCGCGGATTCCGCTGCTGTGGCGGCGCACCAAGGTGAGCGGGGAGAGCCGGTTCTGGTCAGGGGTACTGCGTCCGGTGCTGAAGGTGCCGTCTGCCGCCGCCGTCGCCGGTGTCCTGGCGATGCTCGTGCTGGCCTACCCGGCACTCGACATGAAGCTGAAGATGCCCGGTGACGAGGAGCTGCCCCGGGACTACGCGATCATGCAGACGTACGACCGGGTGGTCGAGGCCTTTCCGAGCGAAGGCACCGCGCACGCGGTCGTGGTCGAGGCGACCGAGTCGCGGGCGCCCGAGGTGGAGCGGCTGCTGACCGGGCTGCACCGCACCGCGGTGGACACCGGGCGATTCGTGAAGGCAGGCGAACCGGACCTGGCCGTCTCCGCGGACGGCACCGTCACCCGGCTGGAGCTGCACGTCGAGGGCGAGGCCGGTGACACCGAGGCGCGCGAGACGTTGGAACTTCTGCGCGACGACCTGGCGCCCGGGGCGCTGGAGGGCCGGAACCTCGAGCAGTGGGCGGTGGGGGGCGCGACCGCCTTCACGGTCGACTTCTCCGCCACGCTGGAGGAGCGGCTGCCGCTGGTGATCGGCTTCGTCATGCTGTTGTGCCTCGCCATTATGCTGCTGGCGTTCCGCTCCCCTCTGCTCGCCCTGGTCACCGGCGTCCTCAACGTGCTGTCCGTGGTGAGCGCCTACGGGGTGCTGGTCCTGGTCTTCCAGAACGAGTGGGCGGAGGGAATCCTCGGGTTCGAGTCGAACGGCGCGGTCGTGTCGTGGCTTCCGCTGATCCTGTTCGTGGTTCTCTTCGGCCTCTCGATGGACTACCACGTCTTCGTCCTCAGCCGGGTGCGGGAAGGAGTGCTGCGGGGGGACTCGCCGCGCGAGGCGATCCGTCACGGCATCCTCACCTCCGCCGGGGTGGTGACCACGGCGGCGGTCATCATGGTCGCCGTGTTCGCCGTCTTTGCCACTCTCTCCACGCTGGAGATGAAACAGCTGGGTGTCGGGCTCGCGGTGGCCATCCTGCTGGACGCGACGCTCATTCGCGGAGTGCTGCTGCCCTCCGTCCTCGCGCTGCTCGGCGACCGGGCGTGGCGGGAGCCTCGGTGGCTGAGGAAGCTCCCCGCGGTCTCCCACGACTGAGCGGAGGGGGGCGGTGCGCCGGGCGGCGTTCCGCCTTCCCCGCAGGTCGGGGCGGCCCTCCTCGCGACTCCCCCAACTCGCCTGCTTAGATGAGGCGTTGGGGACTTTGTGTGCGGAATCGAGGGTTCCTAGTGAAACTCCTCAGGACCCCGTCCGAGACGGTTGAGTACTTGACATGTGACGGACCGTGAGCCAAGAGTGGCGTGTTCATTGTGGCGAAAGATTGTCACTGTTGTGCAGGTTCGGGGGATCCGCGATGACGTCTTGGTACCAGAGTGAGAGATCCGGCGCGGCCGGGGGCGCGGAGCATGCCCCTGCTTCGCCCTCCGGCGGACCGGATCGCGACGTCCCGCTGTCCGTGGGACAGGCGTCGCTCTACTTCCTCCAGGAGCTGGCCCCCGAGTCGCCGGCCTACCACCTCGCGGCGACCGCGCGGCTGGGGGAACGGCTGGACACCGAGCGACTCCGCCGGGCGTGGCGTGCCGTATGCCGTCGGCACCCGGTGACCACCGCCGTCGTCGCCGCGGGGCAGGAGGAGTACGTGCAGCGCTGGGGCGCGGCCGTGCCCCCGTTCGTCGTACGCGAGACTCCCGGCCTGGAGCGGGACGCGCTGCTGAGACTCGCCGCCGAGGACTATGAACGGCCCTTCGCGCTGTCCGAAGACGCCCCCGCCCGCATCTTCGTCTACCAGGAGACCGACGCCTCGACGCTCCAGCTCGTGCTGCACCACGTGGCCGGCGACCTCAACTCCTGCTTCCTGCTCGTCGAGGACCTCCTCACCGTCTACCGGGAGGACTCCGCAGGCGTACGGTCGCCACAGCCGGAGCCCGACACCTCGTACGCCGCCCACGTAGCGGCCGAGCACAGGTTCCTTGCGAGCGAGCGGTCCCGTCCCATGCGCCGCTACTGGTCCGAACGACTCGCCGGCTGCGCCTTCTCTCTCAGCGGCCTCCCGGTCACCGCCCCGCGCCGCGCCGCCGACCCGGGCGCCCCCGCGTACGCGCGGATCCGGATACCCTCACCCCTCGCCTCCCGCGTGCGTCAGACGGCCGACGAGACCGGTACCTCCACCGCCACCCTCCTCCTCGCCGCCTTCAACGTGCTGCTGCACAAGCTCACCGGACAAGACGACATCCTCGTCGGCTTCCCCACCGAAGGCCGCAAGAAGGCCTTCCGGCGCACCGTGGGCTACTTCACCAACTCGCTACTCCTCCGCACCCCGGTCTCCTCCGGAGCCTCTTTCCGCACCGTCCTGGCCGCCACTCACACCGCTCTGGTCGGCGCCGTACGGCACCAGGCGCTGCCCACCCCTACCGTTCTCGGCCGTCTCTCCCCAGGGTCCGCGCTCTCCGGTCAGTCCATCTTCCAAGTCAGCTTCCAGTTCGAGCCGGAACGGCTGGCCTACGGCACGAAGGCGCTGTTCGGAGGGCTCGGCACGGTGCCGGTCGGCGGATACGACGTCGAACCTCTCCCCGTACGGCAGCAGGTCGCGCAATTCCCGCTGCGGTTGCAGATCGGCGAGGTGGACGGGGCCCTGCAGGGCGCCCTGCACTTCGACCCGGACCGATTCGACGCCGCGACGGTGAGCGGCTATGCCCGCCTGTTCGAGAGCCTCGTCGCCGAGGCGACGGCCGAACCCGCGACGGCCGTCGGGGAACTGTGCGGCACACACGAGCAGGCACTCGCCGAGTGGTCGGGTACCGATGCGCACGTCAGGATGCACGACGACGCCCCTCTGGTGCATCGGTCGGTGCTGGCGCATGCGCGGCGCACTCCGGACGGGGTGGCGCTGGTGGACGGGGAGAGCAGCTGGTCGTACGCGGAGCTGGAGCGTGCTTCGGGCGTGCTGGCGGTGCGGCTGCGTCAGCTGGGCGTGGGGCCGGAGGCCGTGGTCGGCGTGTGCCTGCCGCGCGGGGCCCTCGCCGTTCTCGCCATGCTGGCGGTGCTGCG
>KI547047.1:85229-110019 GCA_000497405.1 Streptomycetaceae bacterium MP113-05
GATGTCCGTTGGCTCGCAGTGTTCTGTCCTGGTGCACGACGGCGTTGCCGACGAGGTGAGGACCGCGGCCACTCCCGATGGTGCCGTGACCCTCGACCTGGAGTCCCTCGACCTGCGTGGCCGGGAGGTGCCGTTCGGAGAGGATCCCACCGGCCTGGACGTGGCGCAGGACGGTGACCTCGCGTATCTGGTCTTCACATCTGGTTCGACCGGACGTCCCAAACCGGTCGCCGTGACGCACGGGCAACTCGCGGCCCATCTACGCCAGGTCGAGGACGTGTTCGGCCTGCACCGGAGAGACCGGGTGCTCGTCTTCGGGTCGTTCTCCTTCGATGTGAGCACCGAGCAGATCTTCGGACCGCTCGTCGTCGGCGGGTCCGCGGTCGTCCGCCCTGCCGACCTTCTCGACGGCGAGGAACTGCTCGCTTTCCTCGCGCGTCACCGTGTCACGGTGTTCAACCCGCCGACCGGGCTGTGGCGACGCTTGTGCGTGCTACTCGCCGCCGGCCTGCGCACGCCGGACGACCTGGCTGTCCGGCTGACCGTCGTGGGCGGCGACACGATGCCGTCGGACGAGGTCGCGGTGTGGGCGGGGGCCGTCGGGGGCCGCGTGCTCAACGCCTACGGTCCCACCGAGACGGTCATCACCGCGACCGTGTATGACGCGAGCGCCGACACCGACCCCGAGCGGGGACATCCCGAGGACGTGCCCTCCCGTGACGGGCACGTCGACGGCGGCGTGGTGCCCCTGGGGCGTCCGCTGCCCGGTCGGACCGTGTTCGTTCTGGATGGTGGGTTGCGGCCGGTGGGTGTGGGTGTGGTGGGGGAGTTGTTTGTGGGTGGGGTGGGTGTGGCGCGTGGTTATGCGGGTCGGGGTGGGTTGACGGCGGAGCGGTTCGTGCCGGATGCGTGGTCGGGTGTGGTGGGTGGCCGGTTGTACCGGACGGGGGATGTGGTGCGTTTCGGTGTGGGTGGGGTGCTGGAGTTCTGTGGGCGGGTGGATGAGCAGGTGAAGGTGCGGGGGTTCCGGGTGGAGTTGGGTGAGGTGGAGGCGGTGGTGCGGTCGGTTGCGGGGGTGGCGGATGCGGTGGTGTCGGCGGTGGCGGGTGTGGGTGGGGAGTTGCGGTTGGTGGCGTATGTGGTGGTGCGGGGCGGGGTGGTCGTGGAGGGGGAGTCGGTGCGGTCGTGGGTGGGGGAGCGGTTGCCGGTGCACATGGTTCCGGCGGTGGTGGTGGAGTTGGATGCGTTGCCGTTGTCGGCGAACGGGAAGGTGGATCGGCGGGCGTTGCCGGTGCCGTCTTTCGAGGGTTCGGTGGAGGGTTTCGTTGCTCCGCGGGATGAGGTGGAGCGGCGGTTGGCGCAGGTGTGGGCGGATGTGCTGGGGCTTGAGCGGGTGGGGGTGGAGGACGACTATCTGGAGTTGGGTGGGGATTCGATTCAGTCGATTCAGGTGGTGGCGCTGGCTCGGCGGGCGGGGATACGGATCTCTCCGCGGCAGTTGTTCGAGCATCCGACCATCGCCCGGCTCGCCCCCCACGCCGAACTCCTCGACACCGGCCGGCCGGACTTCTCCGGCGATCCGGGCACTCCGGGCGACACCGCGCCCGATGCCGGGCGGACACCCGGAAGCATCGCCGCCCACGTACCCGCCGAGCTGCTCGACCGCTGGGAGCAGCGGCACGGACCGCTGCATGCCGTGTGGCCGATGTCCGGGCTCCAGCAGGGCATGCTCTACCACGCGCTCGCCGAGCCCGGGACGCACACCTACATCGAGCAGTTGGTCTGCGAACTGCGCGGCGAAGCCGACCCTGAGCGGCTGGTGCACGCATGGCGGACCGCCCTCACCCGGCACACCGCGCTGCGGGCGCACTGCTCCTGGGAGGAGTGGGACCGGCCGGTTCTCGTCGTCCCCCGCGGGATCGACGTACCCGTCACCAGCCAGGACTGGACGGAACGGGGCGAGGTGGAGCCGGCCGCGCTCGGCGAGCAGGAGACCGAGGAGCGCTTGGCCCGCTTCCTCGCGGAGGACCGGGAGACCGGGTTCGACCTCGGTGCCGGGGCGCTGATGCGCCTGGCGCTGCTCCGCACCGCCCACGACCGGTGGGTGCTGGTATGGACCCACCACCACCTGCTGATCGACGGCTGGTCCCTGCCCGTGGTGGCGGGCGAGGCGTTCGAGCTCTACCGGGAGGCGACGGCCGGGCGCGACGCCACGCTGCCGCCCGCACCCGACTACGGCGCCTTCGTACGCTGGAACACCGAACGGGACCGGGGACACGAGGAGACGTTCTGGCGCGGCCGGCTCGACGGCTTCACCAGCCCGGCGCTGCTGCGTCCCGCGACACTCACGCGGGGGGACACGTCAGACGGTGCGCGGCACGAACCCGGGGCGCGGCTCACTCCCGAACGCGACGCGACGGTACGCCGTGCCGCCCGTGCCCGCGGTGTCACCGTCGCCGCCCTGGTACACGCCGCGTGGGCGCTGGTGGTCGCCGGACGCACCGGCGCCACTGATGTCGCCATCGGCAGCGTGGTCGCCGGACGGCCCGCCGAGGTACCCGACGTGGAGCGGACCGTCGGCCTGTTCGTCAACACGCTCCCGCTGCGGGTCTCCGTGGCCGGGTCCCGCTCGGTCGGCGACTGGGCGCGGTCGGTCCACACCGCCCTCCAGGACCTGGCGGACCATCAGCACAGCAGTCTGACCGATGTCACCGACTGGGCCGGCACACCCGCCGGAGCTCCGCTCTTCGACTCCATCGTGGTGGTGGAGAACTATCCCTTCGCCCACATCGACACCGGCGGTCTGGTGCTGGAGAAGGGACACCTGCTGGAGCGCACCAACTACCCCGTCAGTGTCCAGGTGTTGCCCGGTGATGATCGGCTGGAGCTGCGGATCTGTGCCGATGCGGGCGCCTGCAACGAGCACGACGCACAAGGGCTGCTGGATGATCTGGACGCCATGCTGACTGCCTTGGCCACCGACCCGGACCGCCCCCTGGCCGACCTCCTGGAGGTCCTGTCGGCGGTGCCCGTCCCGTACACCGGCGCGCACGTCAGGATGCACGACGACGCCCCTCTGGTGCATCGGTCGGTGCTGGCGCATGCGCGGCGCACTCCGGACGGGGTGGCGCTGGTGGACGGGGAGAGCAGCTGGTCGTACGCGGAGCTGGAGCGTGCTTCGGGCGTGCTGGCGGTGCGGCTGCGTCAGCTGGGCGTGGGGCCGGAGGCCGTGGTCGGCCTGTGCCTGCCCAGAGGCGCGCGGATGGGTGTCGCCATGCTGGCGGTGCTGCGCGCGGGCGGGGCTTGGCTGGCACTCGACCCGGCCTACCCGGCCGAACGGCTGCGCACCATGACGGCCGACTCCGGCTGCACGGTGCTGCTCACCGGAAGTGACCTTCCCGACGCTCTGCGGGGGATGCGGGAGGACGACGAGTCCGCCCCGGTGCCGGCAGCGGTCGACGTCGAGTCCCTCGACCTGCGGGGCCGGGAGGTGCCGTCCGGGGAGGAGCCGAGCGGCCTTGACGTGGCGCTGGGCGGTGACCTCGCGTATCTGGTCTTCACATCCGGTTCGACCGGCCGTCCCAAGCCCGTGGCGGTGCCGCACGCCCAGCTTGCCGCCTCCACCGCGGCCCGCGCCGCCTTCTACGGTGCTGAGGTACCGCGGTTCCTGTTGCTCTCCTCGCTCTCCTTCGACAGCGCCTACGCGGGGGTGTTCTGGACGCTGACGCTCGGCGGCACGCTCGTGCTGCCGAGCGACGAGCAGGGCAAGGACGCTGACGCGCTGGCCGAACTCGTCGACATCCACCAGGTCACGCACACCCTGACCGTTCCCTCCTTCCACCGGGCGCTGCTGAGTCGTCCGGGAGGCCCCGGTGCCACCCTGCGGACCGTGGTGGTCGCCGGTGAGGCCTGCACCCCGGACCTGGTGCGGGAGCACCGTCGCGTACTGCCCGGCTGCGTGCTCGCCAACGAGTACGGACCCAGCGAGACGACGGTCTGGGCGACCGGTCACCTCGTGGAGGGTGAGGCGTCCGCCGCCGTGCCGATAGGCAGGCCGGTCGCGGGCGCCCGCGTGTTCGTTCTGGATGGTGGGTTGCGGCCGGTGGGTGTGGGTGTGGTGGGGGAGTTGTTTGTGGGTGGGGTGGGTGTGGCGCGTGGTTATGCGGGTCGGGGTGGGTTGACGGCGGAGCGGTTCGTGCCGGATGCGTGGTCGGGTGTGGTGGGTGGCCGGTTGTACCGGACGGGGGATGTGGTGCGTTTCGGTGTGGGTGGGGTGCTGGAGTTCTGTGGGCGGGTGGATGAGCAGGTGAAGGTGCGGGGGTTCCGGGTGGAGTTGGGTGAGGTGGAGGCGGTGGTGCGGTCGGTTGCGGGGGTGGCGGATGCGGTGGTGTCGGCGGTGGCGGGTGTGGGTGGGGAGTTGCGGTTGGTGGCGTATGTGGTGGTGCGGGGCGGGGTGGTCGTGGAGGGGGAGTCGGTGCGGTCGTGGGTGGGGGAGCGGTTGCCGGTGCACATGGTTCCGGCGGTGGTGGTGGAGTTGGATGCGTTGCCGTTGTCGGCGAACGGGAAGGTGGATCGGCGGGCGTTGCCGGTGCCGTCTTTCGAGGGTTCGGTGGAGGGTTTCGTTGCTCCGCGGGATGAGGTGGAGCGGCGGTTGGCGCAGGTGTGGGCGGATGTGCTGGGGCTTGAGCGGGTGGGGGTGGAGGACGACTATCTGGAGTTGGGTGGGGATTCGATTCAGTCGATTCAGGTGGTGGCGCTGGCTCGGCGGGCGGGGATACGGATCTCTCCGCGGCAGTTGTTCGAGCATCCGACCATCGCCCGGCTCGCCCCCCACGCCGTCACCGGCGGGGTCGGTCCCACCCGGGCTCCGGGCGACACCACCGACGTGCTGAGCCCGATCCAGGCGTGGTTCCAGGAACTCGCCGTGCCGGAGCCCTCCCACTGGAACATGGGCACCCTCCTGACCGTGCGCGCTCCTCTCGCGGAAGCCGAACTGCGCACTGCCCTGGCCGCCGTGGCGACGACTCACGAGTCGCTGCGTACCCGGTTCGTCGCCGGCGAGGACGGCGCGGTCCGCGCGGTCGTGGACGCAGCTGCCGAAGTACCGCTGACCTGGGCGGACCTGAGTACGGTGGCGGTCGAGGAACGTGCCGCCGCGCTGCGGGGCCTGGCCGATACCGCCCACCGGAGCCTCGACGTCGCTCGAGGACCGGTGTTCCGCGCGTTGCTCGCAGACCAGGGTGCGTCCGGGCGGCAGCAGCTCGTGCTCGTGGCACACCACCTCGTCGTCGACGCCGTATCCTGGCGGATCGTCCTGGAGGACCTCGATCTCGCGTTGTCCGCCGCGCGCGAGGGCCGCGACCCCGCCCTGCAACCCGAGGGCACCACGCATCGCCAGTGGACGGCCGAGCTGCGGCGCCGCGCGATCGACCCGCAGGTGACCGACCGGGTCGCCGCCGAACTGAGCCGGCTCGCCGCCCCCTCCGGCCCGTCCGGCTCGTCCGTGGACGAGCGTGCCGCCGGCGTCGAGGGTGCGGCGTGCCGGGCGGATCGCTCGTTCACCACGGCGCAGACCGAGGCCCTCCAGGAGGCACTGGTCACCCGCCTCGGCGGCACGATGGAGGAAGGACTGCTCACCGCAGCGGCCCGGGCACACGCCCGGTGTACCGGGCGAGAGCGCATCGTGGTCGAACTGGAGAGCCACGGTCGGGAACAGGTTCAGCCGGACATCGACCTCTCCCGCACGGTGGGCTGGTTCACCACGCTTGCCCCGCTGCCAGTGGACACCACCGGCGAGAACCCGTTGGCGACCCTGTGGGACGTGCGCAGCAGGTTGCAGGGCACGGTGCACCGCGGACTGGACCACGGCGTCGTCCGTCACCTCGCCGAGGCCCCGGTGCGGGGGGACGCGCCGGGGCCGCCTCCCTCACCCGACCTCAACGTCAACCACCTCGGCCGGATCGCCTCCGCCGCCGCACCGGGGGCCCTGCTCGAGCTGGCGGCGCCCTCCTTTGGCTGCGTGCGCGACCCGCGGGCGCCGCGTCCCGTCGCCGTGCTCGTGGAGAGCATGGTGGCCGACGGCCGGCTCGCCCTGGAGGTCGAGCACACCGACCAGGCGGCGGCGGACGCCCTCGCGGACGCCGTGGTGGAGGAACTGCACGTCCTCACCGCCCAGCGGGGCGCGCCGGTCGTCGCGGCCGGACTCCGCCGGGGGACGGCCACGCCGGAGACCGTGCTGCGCTGGGCGGAGCGCTGGGGACGGCTGGCCGCGGTCTGGCCGCTGACCCCGATGCAGGAGGGCATGCTCTTCCGCACCCTGGCTGGGGACGGCCCGGACCCCCGCGAGGGTGACGGTTCAGGCGTCTATGTGGAACAGCTGACCTGCGTGCTGGAAGGCAATCTGGACACCGGCCGGTTCGCCGCCTCCTGGCAGGCGGCCGTGGACCGGCACCCCGCGTTGCGCGGGATCGCCGTGTGGGAGGACGTCGCCTCCCCGGTGCTCGTGGTACCCGCGGCTCTTGACCTCCCGGTCACGGTCCTCGACCTGCGCTCCCCTGCGGACGCGGACGCTCCGGCGCATCCCGCCGGGGAGAGCACGGACATGGCCGAACGGCGGCTCGCCGACTTCGTCGAACGGGACCGGCGTACGGGATTCGACCTGCGGCACGGGCCGCTGGTGCGGCTCGCGCTCGCCCGGATCGCCACCGATCGCTGGGCGTTCGTGTGGACGCACCATCACGTCCTCCTCGACGGATGGTCCCTGCCCCTGCTGCTGGAGGACGTGCTGGCGGGATACGGCGCCCGTATGGAGGGCCGCCCCCACCACCTGCCGCCGGCTCCGGACTTCGGGGAGTTCGCTCGCCGGCAGGCCGACGCCGACCCGTCCGTCGCCAAGGACTTCTGGACCGGACGGCTCGGAGGGGCGCGGTCCACTCTGCTGGTGCCGCAGCCGTCGGAGGCAGCCGCGCGGCACCGTGACCACGTGGAGACCTGGCCGGAGGGCGACACGGTACGGCTGCGGGAGAACGCCCGCCGCCTCGGCGTCACCCTCGCGGTACTGGTGCACGCGGCATGGGGGCTGGTGCTGGCAGCCGAGACCGATCAGGACGACGTCGTGTTCGGCAGCGTCGGCTCCGGCCGCCCGGGGGACCTGGACGGCGCGGACCGGACGGTGGGGATGTTCATCAACACGGTGCCGCTGCGCCTCCGCCTCGCCACGGGGCTCCCGGCCCGCGACTGGCTCGGGGACGTGAAGCGGCTGCTGGACGACTGCGGCAGACACATCCACACGCCGCTCGCACGGATCGCGCAGTGGAGCGGCAGGTCCTCCGCCTCCGACCTTTTCGACTCCGCCGTGATCGTCGCCAACTTCCCCTTCGCCGGGCTCGGCGACGCCCTTCCGGGCCTGCGGCTGGTCCGTGTCGAGGCACACGAGCAGACCGAGATGCCGGTCACCCTGAGCACCGCGGTCGAGGACGGACGGCTCGCCATCGCCGTCAACCACGACACCGAACGAGTCGGCGGTGACCGGGCCGCCGCCCTGGGGCGCCGGCTGTCGGCGGCCCTGCACGCCCTGGCCGACGGTGAGGCGACCGTCGGGGAGATCACCGAACGGCTGCGGTCCCACGCCCGGCAGGACCGGGCGGCCGGCCGCAGGAATCGCGCGTCGCGGCTGGCCGTTCGCCGCCGCTGACACCCGTCCCTTCCACCACAGACAACGGGGAGCCCACCACTCATGTCCCTTCGCACGTCCTCCAGACCCCTGCGGTCGGCGAAGCGCCGTTCGCTCACAGACGCGGATGCCGTCGCCTTCAGCGCCATGGAGCCCGGCGGACTGCCCGTTCTCGCCTCCCCGACGACGCCGGGCGTCCCGCTCTCCGTCTGGGTGGACGCGCACGCCTCCCAGGTGCGCCGGCACCTGCACCACACCGGTGCGGTGCTCTTCCGCGGGTTCGAGGAGGGCGCTGCGGCGCTCCGCACGGTCGTCGAGCGGGTCGCCGGAGACGGAGCCCTGGCCTACGATGACGGCGCCACACCGCGCAGCGCCCTCGGCGAAGGCGTCTACTCGTCCACGGAGTACCCGGCGGACCAGACGATCGAGATGCACAACGAGGGCTGCTACAGCTGGCGTTGGCCCCGGGTTCTGGGCTTCGCCTGCGCCGTGCCGCCTGCGACCGGCGGCCAGACGCCGCTGGCCGACTCGCGGGCCGTGCTCCGCCGCGTTCCCGCCGATCTGGCCGGGCGCTTGGAGCGGCACGGCGTGCGCTACGTGCGCAACTACACGCCGGGAGTGGGCATCCCCTGGAAGGAGGCGCTCGGCTGCGACGAGCAGGGGCTGGACGGCTACGCGGAGCGGACCCGCACAGAGGTGGTCAGGGTAGGGGAGGACCATCTTCGTACGGTCGCCCTCCGTCCCGCGGTCGCCCGCCACCCTGAGAGCGGCGACTGGGTGTGGTTCAACCAGGCCACGAGCTTCCACGTCAGCACCGTCGGCGGTGAGCTGGCTGCGGAGATGGTCCGGCAACTCGGCCACGACCGGCTCCCCAAGACGACGGAGGTGGGGGACGGCGCCCGCTTCGCGGGCGCGGAACTAGCCGCGATCCGGGCGGCGTTCGCGGCCGAGGTCACGACGTTCGACTGGCGGCGGGGCGACGTCCTGGTGGTGGACAACATGCTCGTGGCGCATGGCCGGGCCCCCTTCACCGGAGACCGCGAGATCCGCGTCGCCATGGCCGGCGCCTGGGACTGGTCGGGGCCGCAGACCCGGTGTACGGAGCACGCAGACGAGGAGACCGCCCGATGACCGGCCCCGACGAAATCCCCTCCGCGGCGGCAGGAGCGGAGATGCTCCGCGTCGGCCCCCACCAGCGCGACGCCCTGGCCGACGGCATGGTGCTGACCGCCGTGGTACGGCCGCGCGCGCGGGGCACCGCCGAGGGGCTCGGCGAGTCCGCCGAAGCACTGGCGGAGGTCTACGAAGTGCTCCGTACCACGCTGACCGCCCCCGGCGGCGACGGCCCGCCGCTCCAGCAGGTCGTCCCCCACCGTCCGGGCGCGACCGGCACCGGGGACTGGTCGGTGCGTCTGCTGCCGGACGACGGTGGGCGGATCGAACTCACCGCGCGGGCACGGTGCCTGGACCACGAGTCGCTGTTGCTGGTCGCCGAGACGCTCAGCGGTGCCGCGTCCGCAGGCGCAGGCGCAGGCGCCGGCCAGGGCGGCGGGCCCGGAGACCCCGAGGACGACGTCCCCGAGGCACTCCAGTACGCCGACGTCGCCGAGTGGCTGCACGACGTCCTGACCGACCCCGAAGCGGCCACCGCCCGCTCCGGCCGGCTTGTGGACGGAGCCGACGTCGCTGAGGACGACGAGCTGCTGGAGCGACTGCGTGCGCTCGCGCCGCAGCAGCCAGCCGCGGGGAACGGCACACCCGCCGGGACGCCGGTGGCACGCGTCACCATCGGGGAACCACGCGCCGACGGGACCGGTACCGCGGACGACATCGGCGACCTGGTGCTGACCGCGTGGCTGGTCGTCCTGCGGCGGTTCTGCGGCGCGGACACGGTAACCGTGCGGGTGCGCAACTCGCTGCGGGCTGTGCCCGAACTGCGTGCCATACCAGGACCGTTGTCCGCGTGGCCGGCGTTGCGGCAGCACTTGGACGGTGATCGGCCGCTGGCCGACGTGCTGGACGCCGTGCGCGCCGCACGAGCGGTGCAGCGCGACACAGCCGAGCTGATCGCGGACCTCTCGCGCGTCGCCGGCCCGTTGGCGTTCTCGCACGTCACCGTCCCCGCTGCCTCGCCTGTCGAATCCCTCACCGCCGCAGCGTCACCGGCGGGCCTGCACCTGCACTCCGTGACCTGTCCGGACCGGACGGATCTGACGCTGGACGGGGTGCACGCCGCCGGGCTCGGGGCGGAGGTCGCCGGCCGGCTGCTGGAGGCCGTCGCCCAGGTCGTCCGTGAGCTCCGGCGGGACCAGAAGACGACGGTGGGCAGGGTACGGCTCGGCGTGCCGGCAGAAGCCGTCGGCAGGGCGGCGACACCGACGGCACTCGCCTGGGAGGACAGGATGCTGACCGACCTGGTTCTGGCCACGGCCCGGGACCTGCCATCCGCCATCGCGGTCCGCTGCGGGAAACGGGAATGGACCTACCGCCAACTGGTGTCGGGCGCCGCAGCGTGCGCCGCACGCCTCGGCCGGGTCTGCGGCCGGGACGAGAACGACGGATCCGGCGAGCGGGTGGTGGCCGTCCGGATCTCCGATCCGGTGCAGCGCCTCACCGGTCAGCTCGCCGTGCTGCTGTCCGGCGCGGCGTACCTGGTGGTCGACCCCACCGATCCGGACGCCCGCGTCCGTGAACTGCTCGCCGAGGCGGGCGCGCGGGCCTGTGTGGTCTCCGGCACCGAGCCGGAACTGCACCGCGTCGGCACCGGGGGCGACGCCCTGCCCGTGGTGCCGGTGGACTCCGGGGACATCGGGGACACTGCGCCTCATCCGTCCCCGGCCGGGGCGACGGATGCAGACGAGGCCCCCGGCAGGCAGGACGATCTGGCGTACCTGCTGTTCACCTCCGGCTCCACGGGACGCCCCAAGCCGGTGGCCGTCACGCACCGCAACGTCGTCAACTACCTGGGCTGGCTGGTCGACGCGGGTCTGGTCACCACCGGCACCGTACTCCCGGCCACCGCAGCACCCGTCTTCGACGCCTCACTCAAGCAGCTGTGGGCTCCGCTCGCCGTCGGTGGCACGGTGCACCTCCCCTCTCCCGGACAGAGTCCGGCCGAGGTGCTCGCCGCCGCAGTCACGGACCCGGCGACGACGTCCCTCAACACCGTCCCCCGGCTGTGGCAGGAGACGCTCGCCGGCCTCGACGGCGACGCCGTGCCGCGCCGCGACCAACCGCTGACTGTGCTCCTCGGCGGTGAGGCGCTCCCGGCCGAACTGGTCTCCCGTACCGAACGGCTCCTTCCCGGTACCCGGGTGTGGAATCTGTACGGTCCCTCCGAGGCCACGGCGAACGCCTCGGCGTCCCCGCTCGCAGGCCCGTCCGAACCCGTCGACCTGGGCGATCCGGTTGGCGGCACGACGCTGCACGTACTGGACGACGCCCTGCAGCCGGTGCCCTCCGGCGCGGTGGGTGAACTGTACGTCGGCGGCGCCGGGGTCGCCCGCGGCTATGCCGGGCGCGGCGCCCTGACGGCGGCCCGCTTCCTGCCGGACCCGTTCTCCACAGTCCCCGGGGCCCGCCTCTATCGCACCGGAGACCTGGTCCGCCTCGGTCCGTCAGGCCGCCCCCGGTACCTGGGTCGCGCGGACGACCAGGTGAAGGTGCGCGGTCAGCGCGTCGAACCGGGAGAGATCGAGGCGGTGTTGTCACGGCACCCGCAGGTGACCACCTCCGTCGCAGGTGTCCGCGACGACCGGCTGGTGGCCTGGATCGTGCCCGGAGGGCAGGGGAACCCCGACCCCGGAGAACTGCGCGACCTGTGCGACTCAGCCCTGCCCGCGTACATGGTGCCCGCGGTGTTCGTCCCCGTGGAACGGGTGCCGCTCACCGTGAACGGCAAGGTCGACCGCGCGGCACTGCCCGACCCCGAAGCCGCCCACCTGCGCGGTACGGGCACCGTCCAGCCGCCCCGCACGCCGCTCGAAGAGGTCGTCGCCGAGGTATGGCGGTCGGTGCTCGGACTCGACCGGATCGGTGTCCACGACGGCTTCTTCGCCCTCGGCGGCGACTCGATCCGCGCCATGCACACCGTCGCGCGGATGCGCGAACTGATGGGCATCGAGATCCCTCTGCGCGAGTTCCTGGCCGCGACCACCGTAGAGAGCCAGGCGCAGCTGCTGTTGCGGCACGACCACGACGGTTCCGTCTCCGCCTTCGCCGACGCCTACGCCGCGTTGGGTGAGGAGGCGGGGGATCCGACCACACCGCTGACGACGCCGTCGATGACGTCGGCGAGGAGAGGCAGCCATGAGTGATTCCGGACGCCTGGAGCGTGCCCGCCGGGCGGTGGCCGCCCGCAGCGCCAAGCCGGCGCACCGCACACCCGTCCTGCCCCGTCGTCCCGACCCGGCGGACGTCGTGCTCTCCGAGAGCCAGACGCAGCTCTGGACCGCTCACGCCCTCGACTCCACCCGCACCGCCTACACCGTGCCTGCGGCGCTCGACATCGAAGGCCCCCTGGACGCCGTGGCGCTGGCGCGGGCCTGGGGGACGGCGCTGGGACGCCACGAGGGGCTGCGCCTGCGGGTGGCGGACGTACAGGGCCGGCCGTCCCCCTTCCTGGGCGACGCCCTTCCCGGCCTCGGGACGACAGACCTTTCCGGTCTGCCGCGCGCGGAGGCGCAGCAGCGCTGCGCCGCCCTCACCGACGAACAGCTGCGGACGCCGTTCGACCTGCAGAACGGTGGGGTCCTCGTGCGGGGACTGCTCATCGCACTGGCTCCGGACCGGTACCGGTTGGTGGTCGCCTTCCACCATCTGGTGGTCGACGGCCTGTCCGTGAGCATTCTGGTCAGGGAACTCGTGGACGCGTACCGGACGGCGACCTCCACCACGGCACCGGCTCCCGCCGCCGACGCACGCGCCTCCTACCTGGACTTCGCCTGGTGGGAGCGTGTGCAGTACTCCGGAGGGAGCCGCACGGCAGCGGCCGCCCCCTCCAGCGACGCCGCGCAGACCATGAGCACCGGTGCGCCGGACCGGGAGACGTCGCTGCGGCACTGGCTGCGTGTGCTGGACGGAGCCCCCCGCGGTCTGGATCTGCCACTCGACGCCACCCGCCCCGACTCCCGCGGCCACCTGGGCCGTCACCTCGTCCACGACACCGGTGCGGCGCTGCGCGGCCGGGCCGAGAAGTTCGCCGCCGAATCCGGTACTTCCGTCTTCGCCGTGCTCTACAGCGCCTGGCGCGCGGTGCTGCACCGCGCGAGCCGCGCCGACGACCTCGTCGTCGGCGTACCGGTGGCCAACCGGACCCGCCCGGAACTCGGCAGCGTGGTCGGCCCCTTCCTCAACACCCTGCCGTTGCGCAGCAGGCTGACGGGCGACGCGTCGCTGCGGGACCTGACCCGGGACTCCGCGCGCACCGTCGCCGAGTCACTCGACCACCAGCACGTGCCCCTCGGCTCCATCACCGCCGAACTGTCCGAAGGCGCGAGCGCCCCCCTGTTCGGCGCGATGTTCACCTTCCTGGGAGAGGACCGCACGGGCCTGAGTCTGGGCCCGGCCCGGATGACGCCCGCTCCCGCCGAGACGGGCAGCAGCAAGACGGACGTGACGCTCAGCGTCGCGAGCCGCGGCGAAACCTTCGAGCTCATGCTCGAGTACGACACCGAGCTGCTGCGCGAGACCACCGCGCTCGGGCTGCTGACGGCCTACGTTCAGCTGCTTTCCGAGGGGCTGACAGCCCCGGACCGCCCGGTGCGGCTGCTTCCGATGGCAGAACGTCGCCGGCTTCCGGGCCCCGTGGCCCGCCCGGTGGCCCGGACGGCGCTCGACGCGCTGTTCGGCCGGACCGCGGAACAGCACGCCGGTGCCACCGCGCTCCTCTGGCGCGGGCAGCAGCTCGACTACGGCACGCTCGTCGGCCGTTCCGGGGAACTGGCCCGGCACCTGGTCGCCTGCGGCGTCCGGCCGGGCGACCGCGTACCGCTGCTCCTCGGCCGCGGCCCGGCACAGGTCGTTGCCCTGCTCGCGGTGCTGCGGGCCGGTGCCGCCTATGTCCCGGTCGACCCGGGGCACCGGGCCGACCGCGTCCGGCACGTCGTCCGGGATTCCTCGGCCGCACTCGTCGTGACCGACGGCACCGCCTCTCAGGTGCCCGACGGCACGGCCCGGATCACCGTGGACGAGTGGGGTCACGTCCTGGACGTTCCGGATCACGCGGGGCAGCCCGCGCCGCCGCCGCTCACGGGCTGGACGGGTCCCCTGGCGGAGCGGCATCCGGACGACGCCGCCTACGTCATCTACACGTCGGGATCCACCGGCCGCCCCAAGGGAGTCGTCGTATCCGACACCCAGGTCGTCCGCCTGTTCGAGGCCACTGCCGAACACTTCGACTTCGGCCCCGCCGACGTGTGGACCCTCTTCCACAGCTACGCCTTCGACTTCTCCGTCTGGGAGATCTGGGGTGCACTGCTGCACGGCGGCACCCTCGTGCTCGTACCGCCGGAGACGGTCACCTCGCCGCCCGACCTGCTGGACCTGCTGGAACGCGAGAGGGTGACGGTGCTCAACCAGACCCCGTCCGCGTTCAACGGACTCGCGGAGGCGGACCGCGTGGACGGCCATCGTCGCAGACTCGCCCTGCGGTACGTGGTGTTCGGCGGTGAACGACTGGAGCCACGGGTGCTGCGCCCGTGGCTCGACGGTCGCGGCGACACCACCCCCGCGCTGGTCAACATGTACGGCATCACCGAGACCACCGTGCACACCACGTACGGACGGATCAACGCGGAGTCCGTCATCGACCGTCCCGGAAGCCCCGTCGGGCGTCCGCTCGCCGACCTCTCCCTGCACGTCCTCGACGACGCGCTCCAGCCGCTGCCGCCGGGAGTCGTCGGTGAGTTGTACGTGGGCGGCGCGGGTCTCGCGCAGGGCTACGCGGGCAGACCCGGACTCACCGGCGAACGCTTCGTACCCGACCCGTTCTCCGGTGTCCCCGGCGCCCGCCTCTACCGCACGGGCGACCTCGGACGGGTGGACGAGAACGGGGAGTTCGAGCATCGCGGCCGCGCCGACGACCAGGTCAAGATCCGCGGTTTCCGGATCGAGACCGGCGAGCTGGAAGCCGCACTCGTCGCACACCCCGGCATCGACGGGGCCGTCGCGGGCAAGTGCGGTGACCGGCTCGTCGCGTGGCTCAAGCCCGCCGACGACGAACTGCCCGATGTCAGCGAGTTGCGTGAGTTCGCCGCGACGCGGCTGCCCCGCTACATGATTCCGGCGGCATTCGTACCCGTGGAGCGCATACCGCTCACCGTCAACGGCAAGGTCGACCGGAATGCCCTGCCGGACCCCGACCAGAGCCGGATGGACGCTGCCGAGTGCTACGTGGCGCCGCGTGACGACGCCGAGGAGACCGTCGCCGGTGTCTGGGCGGCTGTGCTCCGCGCCGAACGGATCGGCGTCCACGACAACTTCTTCGCCCTCGGCGGCGACTCCATCCGGGCGGTGGAGATCACCGGCAGACTGCGGGCACTCGGCTATGAGACGCAGGTGCACGCACTGTTCGGTCACCAGACCGTCGCCGAGCTCGCCGCGGTGCTGGCACCTGCAGGCGAGGTGACGGTGGTGCGCGCCGAGTCGTTCGAGATGATCGGCGAGCTGGACCGGGAGGCGCTCCCTGCGGACGCGGAGGACGCCTACCCGCTCACCGCCACCCAGTCCGGCATGCTCTACCACCTGCACCTCAACCCTGAGGCGGGTCTCTACCACAACACCGTCAGCGTGCGGCTGCGCGGCCGGGTGGAACCGGACGCGCTGCGGCAGGCGCTCGCAGACACCATGACCCGCCACGCGGTCCTGCGCACCTCCGTCCACATGGAGGGGTACTCGGAACCGATGCAGGTGGTGCACAGGGAGGCGCGGCCGCGGTTCACCTTCACCGACCTCTCCGGCCTCACCGCCGAGGAACAGCGGCAGGAGTTGGACGACTTCGTCGCGGAGGAGCGGGAGGTGCACCTCGAACTCACCGCCGCGCCGCTCTACCGCCTCGCAGTGCACCTTCTCCCGGAGAACGAGTTCCAGCTGACGGTCAGCGAGAACCACGCCATTCTCGACGGGTGGAGCTGGACGTCCACCCTCGCGGAGATCCTCGCCCGTCAGGCCGCGCTGCTCGAAGCCGCACCCGACTACGCGGACAGATGGCCCGAGATCCCGGCCAGGTACGCCGACTTCGTCAAGCTCGAACGAGCCGTCGGGGGCGCCGGGACGGCCGGCTCCTGGCGCGAGCGGCTGGCCGACGCCGAGCCCCGGTCCATCGCCGACCTGCGCCCTGCCGGAATGCCGGAGGTACGACGGCTCCCCGTCGCCATCGACAGCGGTACCTCCCGCCGGCTGAGCGAGATCGCCCGGCGTGAAGGCCTTCCGCTGAAGAGCCTCGCGGTCGCCGCGCACCTCAAGGTGCTCGCCGAAGCGCTGGCCGTCGACGACCCGGTGACCGGCATGGTGCTCCACGGCCGCCCGGACCAGCCGGGGGCCAAGGACATGCGCGGCCTGTTCATCAACATGCTGCCGGTGACGGTCTCCGTGCCCGGTGGCAGCGGCCTCGACCTCGCCCGCCGCGTCTTCGCACAGGAAAGCGTCGCCCTCGAAAGCCGGCACACCCCGCTGGTCACCGTGCAGCGTGCACTGGGCAACGAGACCCTCTTCGACGTCGGGGTGAACTTCGTCCGCTTCCACGCCCTCGGCGAGGTGCTGGACACCGGTGTCGTCGAACTCCTCGACCATCACCCGGCGTCGGCGGA
The DNA here is from genome assembly GCA_000497405.1 of Streptomycetaceae bacterium MP113-05. Lineage (GTDB taxonomy): Bacteria > Actinomycetota > Actinomycetes > Streptomycetales > Streptomycetaceae > Streptomyces. The sequence goes on from KI547047.1 coordinate 101,709, forward strand.
GGACACCAACTACGCGCTGATGGCGACCTTCTCGGTGCACCCGCCGGCGTACGAGCTCGGCCTGATGCTCGCCTACGACGCCGACCGGGTCTCCGACGAGTGGGCCGCCGTGCTCCGCGACATGTACGCCGAGGCACTGCGGCTTCTCGCGCACGAGCCGGAGTCCCCGCACGACCGGCGCAGCCTGCTCCACCAGGAGGAGGGGGACGCCGCCGCCCTCGCCGTCGGCGCGCCTCTGGACGCACCCGCCGATACCCTCCCGGACGCCGTCGCCGCAGTCGCGGCCGACCGGCCCGACGCCCCCGCGGTGAGCGGCCCGGACGGCGAAGTCACCTACCGGGAACTGGTGGCCCGCGCCCGGCACGGCGCACGGCTGCTCGCCGCCGGGGGCGTACGCCGCGGTGATCTCGTCGCGGTTGCGGCCCGGCGCGGCACGGACCTGGTGGCAGCGGTGCTCGCGGTCATGGAAGCGGGTGCGGGCTACGTACCCGTCGACCCGGACCTGCCCCTGGACCGGATCGCGCACCTGGTGCGGGACTCCGCTTGCCGCACCGCGCTCACCGCGCACCTGGCGGACACCGACGCCCCGGTGCTGGAGGTGTTCGCGGACGCCGGCGTGACCGTCCGCTCCCTCGCCGTACCGGACGACGACGGGGCGGCGGCAACCGCGGCCGGGACCACGGACGTGCGGCCCGACCGGGCGGACACCGACGACCTCGCTTATGTCATCTACACCTCCGGCTCCACCGGCACGCCGAAGGGGGTCGCCGTCAGCCACCGGAACGTGCTCACCTACCTGCGCGCGTCCGCCACGGTGATCGCCCCGGAGCCCTCCGACGTGGTGGCGGTGCGCTCCACCTTCACTTTCGACCTGTCGGTGTGGGAACTGTTCGCCGGCCTCGTCGCCGGTGCGCGCATCCACCTGGTGGCCCCCGACAGCGCCGCCGATGCGGCCGCACTGCGGGAGGAAATGCGGACCACGGGCGTCACCATGCTCGCCACGACACCCACCATCGCGCAGGAACTCACCGCTGTGGACAGGCAGTCCGGTACCGGAACCGGCCTCCGTGCGCTGCTGCTGGCTGGCGAGGAAGTGGTTCCGGCACGCTTCGGCGACTGGTTCGACAGCCCGTCGGCGCCCGGATGCACGGTGCTCAACTGGTACGGACCCACGGAGGCCACGGTGCTGATGACCGTGGCCGAGCTGACGCCGCGAACCACCCGCCGCGTACGGGCCCCGATCGGAGGTCCGGTGCCCGGTTCCAGCGTCTGGGTGCTCGACGCCGGCCTGCATCCGGTACCGCCGGGTGCGGCCGGCGAGCTGTACATCGGAGGTCTCCAGGTCGCACAGGGGTACTGGCGGCGGCCCGGCCTCACCGCCGAACGTTTCCTGCCCGACCCGTTCTCCGAGACTCCCGGGGCGCGTCTCTACCGCACCGGCGACATGGCCCGGCACCGTGCCGACGGCCTGCTCGAGTTCCTCGGCCGCTCCGACCACCAGGTCAAGATCCGCGGCCACCGCATCGAGCTCGGCGAGATCGAGGCCCGGGCTCTGGAACACCCCGACGTTCAGGACTGCGCCGTGCTGGTGCACGGCGCAGGCGGCGACCATCCGCGCCTCGTGGCGTACGTCGTCCCCGCCACCGCCGCGTTCGACCGCCGGGAGCTTCGCACCCGACTGGCCGGACGACTGCCCCGGCACGCACTGCCGGCCGCCGTCTGCACGGTCGACGCCATCCCCAAGACGGCGAGCGGAAAGATCGACCGGCGCGCGCTTCCTGTTCCCACCGTGACCGACTTTCTCGGCACCGGAGAGACCATCCGGCCGGCGCGGGACGAGACCGAACGCGCCCTGCTGGCCCTCTGGCAGGAGCTCCTGGGCGTGGAGGGTTTCGGTGTGCGCGACCACTTCTACGAGGTCGGTGGCCACTCCCTGCTGGCCACCCGTCTCATTCTGCGCATACAGCAGGATTTCGGACCCCGGCTGCACATCCGCCAGGCGATGGCCGACTTCACCGTCGCGGGCCTGGCCGAACTGATCCGTGACGCTGCGGAGGCCCACGCCGGGAACGATCCGGGCCCCGGGTCGCCGGCCGGGGCAGACGGCCCCGACGCCGTTTGGTCCCACGCGAACGGCACCGACCCGACCGACCAGACCGACACCGACCCAACCGAGAGCGGGACGGCAGCCGGCGCAACCGCCCGGCCCGCCGCCCTGGAGGACGACCCGAGATGAGCCTTGTCTCCCTGCTCGCGAGCCGGTCACGGCCCACCGTGATCGCCGCCATGATCGCGGGCCTGCTGTCAGGCGCCGCCACCGTCGCACTCATCGCGGTGCTCCAGGCGACACTGCAGGACCTGCGCAGCCCGGGGGCGCTGCTGGTCCTCGGCTTCGTCGCAGCCGCTCTCACGGTCCTCCTGGCCGGCGCCGTGTCCGCCGTACTGCTGATCAGCCTCGCCCAGCGGTCCATCCAGACGTTGCGCACCGAACTGTGCTCGCGCATTCTGGACAGCGGCCTGCGGCGGATCGAGACCATCGGGCCCTCCCGCCTCCAGTCGGCCCTCACCGACGACGTGCAGGTGATCACGAGCGCCGTGAGCAGCGTGCCGCTGTTGTCGATCAACGGCGCCATCGTGATCGGCGCGTTCGTCTACATCGGCATCCTGTCGCTGAAGGTGCTACTGGTGATGGTGGCGATTCTGGCGGTCGGTCTGATCCTCTACCAACTGCCGGTGCGTCGCGCGGGCGTGCACCTGCGCCGGGCCCGTGCACACCAGGACGTGATGCACAGCCACCTGGAGAGCGTGGTGCGGGGCGCCAAGGAGCTGAAGCTCGACGGCACCCGTCGCGGTGGTGTCATCGAGGACGGTGTCGGTGCCACGGGCCGTCTGCTGGTGCGCGACACCACGCGCGGCGTCGCCCTCTACACCGTCGGCGGTTCGTGGGGACAGCTGCTGTTCCTCGCCAGCATCGGCATCATGCTGTTCTCCGGCCCGTCTCTCGGCATCGCCGAGGAGGACCTGACCGGATTCACCCTGGCGGTCCTCTACATCAACACGCCACTGGTGACCGTGCTCAACCTGGTTCCTGCCCTCGGCCGCGCCGGCACGGCCCTGGACTCGTTGAACGCACTGGACCTTGGCGACGAGAAGGACCTGCCCGAGTCTTCTCCCGTCGCCGACGCACCGTCCGACGCACACCGTCGTGCTCCCGGAGCGCGGCTGACGCTGGAGGACGTCACCTTCCGCTACGCCGCCGACGGAGACGAATCCGGATTCCAGGTAGGGCCCGTCGACATCGACTTCCGCCCCGGCACCCTCACCTGTCTCATCGGGGGTAACGGCAGCGGGAAGACCACCCTCGGCAAACTGATCTGCGGCCTGTACCGTCCCGACTCCGGCCGGATCCTGCTCGACGGCTCCCCGGTTACCGACGCGCGGCTGCGCGAGCTGCGGGAGAGCGTCGCCGGCGTCTTCTCCGACGTCCATCTCTTCCGGTCGCTTCCCGCGCACCGTGGCGACGACGCCGAGGCGAACCGATTGCTCGGTGAACTGGGGATGGCCCAGAAGGTGCAGGTGCGGGACGGAGAGTTCTCCACGATCGCCCTGTCGACCGGTCAGCGTAAACGCCTCGCATTGGTTTCCGCCCTGCTCGCCGACCGCCCGATCCTGCTGTTCGACGAGTGGGCGGCCGACCAGGACCCGGAGTTCCGCCACTTCTTCTACACGGTCGTGCTGCCGCAACTCCGCGACCGCGGCAAAACCGTGGTGGTCATCACCCACGACGACCGGTTCTTCGACATCGCCGACCGCGTCCTCAAACTCGACCGCGGAGCAGAGGACGTGGCGCCCGAAGCCACACACGCTGCCCCGACGGCGGTTTGAACGCCCCCGCCACCGCTGGACACCACACCTGTCCCGCACACCGATTCCGCATCACCGTCACCACCGAGGAGAGACCCGTGTCCGAATCCGTTCTCTACGACGTCGTGCTCAACGAAGAGGAGCAGTACTCGATCTGGGAGGCCGACCGCGATCTCCCCGCCGGCTGGAACCGCGAGGGCACCCGCGGCACGCGGGAGGAGTGCCTGAAGCACGTCGACCGCGTCTGGACCGACATCCGCCCGCGCAGCGTCCGGATCCGGCAGCAGGCCGCACGAGGCTGAGCCCGGCACGACCACTTCGCCGTCCCGCCCGCACGCCCACCTGCACGACAACGGAGGAACCCACATGAGCGGCACCACGTTCGACGTCCTGCGCGATCGCGTCACCGGCGACTTCAGTCCGATCGTCATGGACATCCGGGCCAGCAACGGCTGCTGGCTGGTCGACCGGCGGGACGGCTCCCGCTACCTCGACATGGCGATGTTCTTCGCCTCGGCGCCGCTCGGACACAACCACCCCGGACTGCTCGACGACCCGGAACTGGACGAGGCGCTGCTCGCCGCAGGACGGACTAAACCGGCCAACCCGGACTTCGCCACCGCTGAGCAGGCCCACTTCGCCGACACCTTCCTGCGGGTGTTCGGCGCCGACGACATGCCGTACGTGTTCTTCATCGACGGGGGCGCCCTCGCTGTCGAGAACGCGCTGAAGGTCGCGTTCGACTGGAAGACCCGGCACAACGCGGCCCGCGGCGTCGCCACCCGGGGGTCCCGCGTGCTGCACCTCGAACACGCCTTCCACGGGCGCACCGGCTACACCATGTCGCTCACGAACACCGATCCCGCCAAGATCCGCGACTTCCCCGTGTTCGACTGGCCGCGCATACCCAGCCCGGTGGTCAACGACATGTCGAGCTGGAACGAGGCGGGACTGCTCGCAGAGGAGCGAACGGCGCTGGACGCCGCCCGCGCCGCCTTCCGCCGCTACCCCGACGAGATCGCCTGCTTCGTCTTCGAACCGGTACAGGGAGAGGGCGGCGACCGCCACCTGCGTCCCCTCTTCCTTTCCGCCATGGCTGCGCTCTGCCGGGAACACGACGCGTTGTTCGTCGCCGACGAGGTGCAGACCGGCTTCGGTGCCACCGGAGACCGCTGGGCCTGTGAAACGCTCGGCCTGCGGCCCGACCTCATCGCCTTCGGCAAGAAGAGCCAGGTGTGCGGCGTCCTCGGCGGTCGGCGCGTGCTGGAGACAGACGGGAACGCCTTCCGTGCCAGGAGCCGGCTCAGCTCCACCTGGGGCGGAAACCTGGTGGACATGGTCCGGTCGACCCGGATCATGGAGATCATCGAGGAGCAGGGCCTCTTCGCCCGTGTCCGCGAGACCGGAGCCCACCTGCTCGACGGGTTGCGTGATATCGCCGCAGGGCACCCCGACCTGGCGAGCGACCCGCGGGGGCGCGGACTGATGTGCGCGCTCACCCTGCGCGACGGAGCCACCCGCGACGAGGTGGTACGACGAGCTCTCGACGAGCACGGGGTGATCTTCCTCGGCTCCGGCGAGCGCGAACTGAGGTGGCGCCCGCCGCTGACGGTCTCGGAGGCCGATCTCTCCCTCGCCCTCGACGCTCTGAGCGCTGTGCTCAAGGAGATCGCGGCAGAAGGAACTCCGGAGGCGCCCGATGAGACTCCGGTCGCCGTCGGTGCCGCGCCCGTGCCGCAGGGAGCCGCCCGATGAGACGCTTCGTCACCCCGTTGCCCCGCCCCTGGGCGACCCATCGCCTGCTCTGCCTCCCATACGCCGGGGGCGGCACCGTCGGCTTCCGCTCCTGGGCGCGGAAACTCCCCAGCGACGTCGAGCTGCGCGTCTTCTGCTACCCCGGGCGGGAGTACCGCTACGGCGAGACGATCCGTGGCGGATGGCAGGGTCTGATAGCCGACTGTGCGGACGCCGTCACCACCGAAGTCCGCACCCCTTACCTGCTCTACGGCCACAGCATGGGAGCCCTCGCCGCATACGATCTCGCACTGACCCTGGAGGCCGCAGGCGGCCCCGCTCCGGAGCGCCTGGTCCTCTCCGGTCACGTCGCTCCCCAGCACGTCACGGGCACCAGGTCGGCTGCCCTCGCCGCCGGCTCCGACACCGAACTCGCCAACTCGCTGCGCGGCGCCGGCGGCGCCGCGGCAGAGGTGCTCGACGACCCCGATCTGCGGTCCATGGCCGTCGACCTGCTGCGCATGGACATGGCGGCGTACTCCCAGTACCGCCACGACCCGCAGCGGCGCCTCCTGGCCGGGCTGCACGTGATGACCGGTCGGGACGAAATCACTTCGCAGCATGAGGACTGGGGAGAGGCCACAGACGGCACCGCCACCTTCGAGACGCTTCCCGGCGGGCACTTCTTCACCCCCCGCGTCTGGTCGTCCCTGCCACGACGCATGCCGCTGTCCGTCGGTCCCGAACTGGTCGGCACTACCGCCGGCTGAGGATGCCACCGGGCCGACCCCGGGCGCTCGCACGACGGCGGCGGCCTCGGCGCCAGGTCCCCTCCGGAGTTTTGCGTCGTTCGCCCGGAGGGCCTGCGCCGTGGGGCAGGCGGGGGGCTCCAGAGAGGACCTATGGTGGGGCCACCACCCGCGACCCGTCGTCGGAGCAGCCCGGAGCCGCCCAGTGTCCCTCTCCTACGCCGATGTGACCGCCGCCCGCGCGCGGACGGCCGGACACACCCGGCCCGTCGCCGTCTCCGCGCCCGAACCGTTGCGCGAGGGCGGGGACGGTGCCCAGGTCTGCTTCGCCTACGAGTGCGCACAGCACACCGGGTCCTTCAAGGCACGGGGTGCGTTCAACTTCGTCGCCGCGCACGCGGGGAACGGCACGTTGCCGCCCGCCGGGCTGGTCATCGCCAGCGGTGGCAACGCAGGCCTGGCCTGCGCATGGGCGGCGCAGCGGCACGGAGCCGCGGCGACCGTCTTCCTGCCCGAGTCGGCTCCGGCGGTCAAGGTCGCTCGGCTGCACGCACTCGGCGCACACGTCCACCAGGTCGGCAGCGAGTACGCCGAAGCCCTGGAGGCGTCCCGGAAGTTCGCCGCCGAGAACGACGCGCTGCAGAGCCACGCCTACGACCTGCCGCACATCGCCGCCGGCGCCGGCACCCTGCTGGAGGAGATCCGGGAGGCCCGGCCCGACGTGGACACCGTCGTCGTCGCGGTCGGCGGCGGGGGACTGTTCGCCGGCGTGACCGCCGCCGCGCACCACCACGGCATCCGGGTCGTCGCGGCCGAACCCGAGCACTGCCGGGCGCTGAACGCCGCGATCGAGGCCGGAGCCGCGGTCGACGTCCCGGTCCGGTCCGTCGCCGCCGACGCCCTCGGCGCTCGCCACGCCACTCCGATGGCACTGGACTGGGCCCAGCGCGCCGACGCGGTCTCGGTTCTGGTCCCGGACGACGCGATCGTGGCCGCCCGCCAGTCCCTGTGGGACGACCGGCGCGTCGCGGTGGAACACGCCGCCGCAACGGCCTACGCGGCTCTTCGCACCGGCGCGTACCGCCCGGCACCCGGCGAGAAGGTCTGCGTCGTCCTCTGCGGCGCCAACACCGACCCCTCCGACCTCGGCTCCCCTTCCGTCACGGGCCGCTGAGCGCCTCACGGAGGAAGTCGATCTCCCGACCGCCGCCTCCGCGACGGCCGCCCCTTCCACCCGGCGTTTTCACCCCAGGTGACCGTGGGCGTTAGCGTGCGGTGGCACGGAATCGAGCGGGCGTGGAGAGGAGAACACGGCACCATGGCCGACTGGCTGTCACCGAGTGCGGTGTCGGAAGTGACCCGCGCCCTGGACCTGGCGGGGGTGTTCGCCAACGGGCTGCTCGGCGGAGTCCTCGCCCGGGGGAGGCGGCTCGATCTTCTCGGCTTCCTGCTGATCGGCGTCGTCTCCGGGCTGGGCGGCGGCGTGATCCGGGACGTGCTGCTCCAGCACGGCCCGCCGGTGGCGCTCACCGACTACGCGTACCTGCCGGTGGCCGTCGCGGGCAGCATGTTCGCCTTCGCGATCGACCTGCGCCGCCAGGTCTCCAGCCGCACCTTCAACGTGCTGGACGCCGCCGTCCTCAGCTTCTGGGCGGTCGCCGGGGCGCAGATGACCCTCGCGGCGGGGCTGGGCTGGCTGCCCGCGGTGCTGCTGGGTATGACGACCGCGGTCGGCGGCGGAGCCGTCCGTGACCTGCTGCTCGGCACGACGCCTGGCATCTTCCTCAACGGCAGCCCGCTCTACGCGACCGTCGCGCTGCTGGTCAGCGGTGTGATGGTGGTCTCGACGGAACTCGGTGCGGCGACCGTCGGCATCATCGCCGGCGTCACGGTGGGCACGGTGCTGCGGCTGACGGCGCTGCACCGGGTGTGGGTGCTGCCCGGCGACCGCCACTGGCGGGCCC
>KI547047.1:110029-121456 GCA_000497405.1 Streptomycetaceae bacterium MP113-05
CCCCGATCGGTTCTGGACCGTATGCGCCGCCGCCAGGATGAGGTGCGGAGGCGTCCGGAGGCCGACGGGGACGAGACCGAAGCGTGACCGTCCCCCCGCACAACTCGGCCGCCTGTTCGTGGGTCATGCATGCGGAGCGCCCCGGGCGCGCCACCGGCGTACCGCCGGCGCGCGCTCCCCGCGGGCTCCCGTCAACGACTGTCGAACTTCCCGAGGAGTACGTGTGCGACGCGACTCGCGCCCCGGCCGGAGACGGTGGGCCGTCAGCGGCCTGACCGCCACCGCGCTGCTGGCATCTGCTGCCGCAGGTGTCGCCCAGGCCGACGACGCCGACGGACCGGGCGGCGCGCCGGTTCCGGTGGCGATCACCGGTCCGGACAGCTACGCCCTGTCCCTGCAGGCCGAGGGCCCGCCGCCGGGCGAGTCCTCGTTCGGGATCGGACTGCGCGGCCCCGGCGAGGCCGAGCCTGACGAGGACGGCGTCGTGACGCCGATCCACCACGGCGACTGGACCGTCACCATCGACGCCTCCAGCCTGGAGGGCGTCGCGGACGTCGACCTCCCCTGTGACGCGGACGGCCTCGTCGCCACCTGCTCCGGGCACGAGATCTTCGCGGGCGCCGTCCACAACGACGACTGGGGCGTCGGACTGCGTCCCGTCGACGCGAGTGCTGCCGGCGACACCGGCTCCGTGGTCGTCACCGGCCGGGGCGAAGGGCTGGAGTTCACCCGGCACACGGTCGACGTGTTCGTCGGCGGCCCGAAGTTCCGGATGCACCGACCGGCCGAGCCGGACGGCTTCGCCGCGGGCGACGTGTTCAAGCCCCGCATGGCGTTCCGCAACGTCGGTGGCGTCGCCGCCGAGGGCGTGGCCCTCCGCTTCAGCGGCTCACGCGGACTGACCTTCCCGCAGAAGTTCTCCAACTGCACCTACGCCACGGAGAACGACGACAACCTCATCCGCATGCGGCACGTTGCCGTGTGCACCTTCGAGGGCACCTATGAGCCGGGCGCGGCCTACCGGGTCGCCACCCCGGTGAAGGTGAAGGCTGCCGACTTCGCGCTGCGCGACGTCTTCGCCTACCGCTTCGCCGCTCTCGACCCGTCCGAGGCCGGTGCGCTGCGCGGCGAGGGCACCTACAAGAAGGGCGGCGGCAAGGAACTCACGCTGAAGCAGGTGCAGGGCGGCGGGCCGTACGTCGAGTACGCCGAGGTCGACCTGCCGACGAGCAACACCTACGACCTCGACCTGGTCGGCGACCGCGTCAGCGGCGCCGAGGGCGAGACGGTGACCGCGAAGGTCGCCCTGCACAACCGCGGGCCCGCCTGGATCGGCTCGCTGCGCTCGGGAGGCGAGCCGCTCGGCTTCACCGTCGACATCCCCGAGGGCGCCACGGTCGCCACCGCACCCGACGGCTGCAACAAGTTCAACCAGGACGGCGAGACGACCCCGCGCACGTACCTGTGCTGGGCCGACACCCCGCTGCTCGAGGACACCGTGCGGGAGTTCTCCTTCGCACTGCGCATCGACGAGGTGGTCGAGGGCGCGAAGGGCGTCGCCGCCCTCCCGAAGTGGGAGGACCCGGCGGAGGCGGACCCGTCCAACGACGACGGATGGATCGTGCTGAACGGGACGGGCGACGAGGAGACCCCCGGTGACACCGGCGGCCCCGGCGGCCCGGGCGACGGCTCCGACCAGGGCGACGGGCCGGACGACACCTCCGGCGAAGACTCCGACGCCGGTTCCGAGGACAGCACCGACGGAGGCGCCTCGGGCGGCACCGACGGCACCGACGGTACGGACACCGACGGCGGCAGCCTCGCCCTCACGGGCACCGGCGCCATGTCGATGGGCGGTCTCGCACTCGCCCTGCTGACCGCAGGCGGTGGTCTGCTCGTCCTCCGTAGGCGACGGGCAGCCCAGGTCACGCCGGTGGCCCTCGCCACCGATGACCCGGCCGCCTGACGACCCGGCCCACCACGTGTGAAGCTCTCGCCCGCCCCGGGCGGGAGCTTCACACGTTCAGCGGCGCCATCACCGAAGGGCTCCGGCCGTCACAGCGTCCTCGCGTCACAGCAACTTGGCGTAGCAGCGGCTGTCGTCGTGGAAGCGGTAGTGGCCGAACTTGGTGGTCGGCTCGTACCCCTCGGAGACGTACAGTGCGATCGCCTCCGGCTGGTGGATGCCCGTCTCCAGCACCATGCGGGTACGGTCGGCATCGCGGGCGCTCGCCTCCAGGGCGGCGAGAATGCTCCGGGCCAGACCCAGCCCGCGCGACTCCCGGATCACGAACATCCGTTTGATCTCGGCGTCGCCGTCACGGTACCCCTCGTCACTGCGGTCGAGGGCACGCCAGCCCCCGGTCGCGACCGGCCGGTCCCTGTCGTCGTACGCCAGCAGGTAGAGACCGCCCGGCGGGTCGAACATCTCGGGGGCGAGCGGTGTCACGTCCGTCTCGCCGTAGCGCTCGACGTACTCCTCCTGCACGACGCCCTCGAGCTTGCGCGCGTCGGGATGGTCGTAGCGGACCGGGCGTATCTGCATGGAAGCATCGTAGGACGCACGGCCCGCGACGCGGACGGAAACGTGACCCGCCCCACCGTCTGCGTAGGCTGCTCCCCATGCTCACCGTGACCACCGTGAACGTGAACGGGCTGCGCGCCGCCGCCCGCAAGGGGTATGTGGAATGGCTGGCCGCCACCGACGCGGACGTCGTGTGCCTGCAGGAGGTCCGGGCCGAACGCGACCAGCTCACCCCGGATGTGCGCGAGCCCGAGGGGTGGCACGCCGTGTACGCCCCGTCGTCGGTGAAGGGACGAGCCGGTGTGGCGCTGCTCACCAGGCGCGAACCGGATGACGTGCGGACCGGTTTCGGCATCGCCGAGTTCGACGAGGCGGGCCGCTACCTGGAGGTGGACCTGCCGGGCGTCACGGTCGCCAGCCTCTACCTGCCGTCCGGCGACGTCGGCACTCAGCGACAGGAGGAGAAGGAGCGATTCACGGACTCCTTCCTGCCCTATCTGCGCGGGCTGCGCGAGCGGGCGGCGGCGGACGGCCGCGAGGTACTCGTCTGCGGCGACTGGAACATCGCCCACCGTGAGGCCGACCTGAAGAACTGGCGGGCCAACCGGAAGAACTCCGGCTTCCTGCCGGAGGAACGGGCGTGGCTGGACCGGGTATTGGACCCGGCAGACGGCGGCTACACCGATGTCGTGCGCGCGCTGCACCCCGAGGAGACCGGGCCGTACTCGTGGTGGTCGTACCGGGGACGCGCCTTCGACAACGACAGCGGATGGAGGATCGACTACGCGATGGGGACGCCGGGCCTGGCCTCCCGTGCAGTGAAGGCCTACGTCGAGCGGGCAGCGAGCCACGACGAGCGGTGGTCCGACCACGCCCCGGTCACCGTCGTCTTCGGCCCCTGAACACCTCGCCCGGCACCGCCTGGGGGGCGAGGCCGGTCCGGTGGCGGCGGGGAGCGCCGACCGGTGAGCCTGGGGTGGTGCGGTGCCGGAGGACTGTCTCGCGCACATCGTCGCCGAGTTGCTCACCCGTCGGCGTGCCCGTCCTGGGGCCGCTCCGGCGGGCCGGCGGTGAACCACTTCTCGGCCTCCTCGCGGACCCGCCGGTCCAGGGCGAGGCCGAGCTCGGCCTCGACGACCTGTTTCGCGACGGGGCTGAGGCGTTGCAGCGTGGTGGTGACGCGTTCGGCGTCTGCGGGTGCGAGGTCGCCGGGGAGGATGTAGCTGCGCAGCATGTCGCTGAACACGACCGCGATGGTGTCGGCCTCCTCACGTAGCCGCCGGCCGGCGGCCAGCACGGCGGAGAGCGGTACTCCTTCCCGCACCAGGGCGGCGGAGGCGTCCAGCAGGCGGCGGCTGATGTGAACGAGTTCGTCGCCGTCGACGGACACGTAGCCGATGTCCAGAGACTCGGCGAGGTCCTCGGCGGTGACCTCGCTGCCGAAGCGGTCGGCCAGGTCCTCGGGCGTGAGGCGTACCGGCGTCTCGTCCGAGAACGTGCTGGTCAACAGTGAGTCGATGCCGAGGAGTCGAGCGGTGGAGCTGCTGGTGCGGCCCTGCTCGAAGGCGTCCATGAGGTCGGCGATTCCGCCCAGGGTGTGGCCGCGGGCGAGGAGCGTGGAGATGGTGCGCAGCCGGGCCAGGTGGTGTGCGTCGTACCAGGCGATGCGGCCTTCGCGCCGGGGCGGCGGCAGCAGTTTGCGTTCCCGGTAGAAGCGCAGCGTGCGCGGTGTGATTCCGGCCACCCGGGCGAGGTCGGCCGCCCGGTACTCGTGCTCGGTGTCCGGCGGCACGTCCTGGTGCGGGGGTGCCGCCTCCTGCTCTGGTTTCCCCACGCACCCACCCTATGCCGGGGCCCGGTTCGCCGCCCCGCCGTGCGGCGCACCGGGCGTCGGAGACCCAGGACTCCCCTTCGCGGGCGTCCGAGCAGGCTTTGTGTAACTGCCGGTAACTTTTTCCGACGGTACCCCTACCCATCGGTACGGAACTGCTCTACTGTCCCGGACAGTGCCAGTGATTACTGGCGTGATCGCAGTTCCAGTGAACCGGCGAGGCAGCGACAGCAGACCTGTGGGAGGCGGCGCGATGGCGGCCCAGCGCGAGTACGAGCATGTACGGGTGGCGGTGATCGGATCCGGTTTCGGCGGCCTGGGGGCGGCCGTCAGGCTGCGCCGCGCAGGGATCACGGACTTCGCCGTCCTGGAGCGCCGCGACGCCGTCGGCGGTACCTGGCGGGACAACAGCTACCCGGGGTGCGCCTGCGACGTCCCGTCCCACCTCTATTCCTTCTCCTTCGCACCCAACCCCGAATGGCCGCGGAACTTCTCAGGCCAGCAGCACATCCGCGCCTACCTGGAGCGCGTCACCGACACCTTCGGCCTCCGCGAGCACATCCGCTTCCAGCACGAAGTGCTGCAGATGACGTGGGACACCGACGCACTGCACTGGGTCGTCGAGACCTCCCGCTCCACCCTCACCGCGGACTTCGTCGTCTCCGCGACCGGTCCGCTCTCCGACCCGAAGATCCCGGACGTCCCCGGTCTGGACACCTTCGAGGGCAAGGTCTTCCACTCCGCCCGGTGGGACCACGACTACGACCTCCGCGGCACACGCGTCGCCATGGTCGGCACCGGCGCCTCCGCCATCCAGATCGTGCCGGCGATCCAGCCGACCGTCGACCGGCTCACCGTCTTCCAGCGCACCGCCCCCTGGGTGATGCCGCGCGTGGACCGGAAGATCAGCGGCCTGGAGCGCTGGATGCACACCAGGCTCCCCGCGACCCGCGCGGCGCGCCGCCAATTGCTGTGGATCATGCGCGAACTGCAGGTCGGCGCGTTCACCAAGCACCCCGGACGGCTCGGCCTGGTCGAGAGACTCGCCTCCGCACACATGAAGAAGGCCGTCAAGGACCCGGAGACCAGGCGCGTCCTCATCCCGGACTACCGGATCGGCTGCAAGCGCATCCTCCTGTCGAACAGCTGGTACCCGGCCCTGGCCGAGCCCAACGTGGACCTCGTGCCGTCCGGTCTGAAGGAGGTGCGCGGCAACACCCTCGTCGCCGCCGACGGCACCGAGACCGAGGTCGACGCGGTCGTCTTCGGCACCGGCTTCCACGTCACCGACATGCCCATCGCCCAGCGCATCAAGGGCGCGGACGGCGCCACCCTCGCCGAGAAGTGGACCGGCGGCATGGAAGCACTACGAGGCTGCACCGCCGCCGGCTTCCCCAACTTCATGACCGTCATCGGCCCCAACACCGGCCTCGGCAACAGCTCGATGATCCTCATCATCGAGGCCCAGCTGAACTACATGGTCGACTACCTCCGCCAACTCGACACACTCGGCGGCACGGTAGCCCTCGACGCCCGCCCGTCCGCCGTGCACGCCTGGAACCACCACGTCCAGGACCGCATGAAGCGCACCGTGTGGAACACGGGCGGCTGCGACAGCTGGTATCTGGACGCCAACGGCCGCAACACCACAGTCTGGCCGGGCACCACCGGCGAGTTCCGCAGGGTGACGCGGCGACTGGACCTGGGCGAGTACGAGGTGCTGCGCGCCCACCCGGACGCCGCCCGGCCCGCCGCCACGGCTGCCGCTTCCGGCACCGCACACAAGGAGGCCCGATGACCGCTCCCGAGACTGCTTCCGCTGCCCCCCGCCCGTACGATCCGCCCGTGCCGCGGCTCACGACGCAGGCCGTGTCGGCGGACGGCGCGGAACTGCACGTCGAGGAACACGGCCCGGCCGACGGCGCCGCAGTCGTGCTCGCCCACGGCTGGACGTGCAGCACGGCCTTCTGGGCACCGGTCATCCGGTCCCTGACGGCCGACGGGCACCGCGTCGTCGTCTACGACCAGCGCGGCCACGGGCGTTCGGCCCTCGCCGACCCGGCGCGTTACAGCACCGACGTGCTGGCCGACGACGTCTGCGCGGTGCTCGACACCGTGCTCGGCCCCGGCGAACAGGCCGTCCTCGGTGGCCACTCGATGGGTGCCATGACGCTGATGGCCGCCGCCTGCCGGCCCCGGCTCGCCGAGTGCGCCGCCGCCCTGCTGTTGTGCAACACCGGGCCCTCACGGCTGGTCGGCGAGGCGCGGGTGCTGCCACTGCCCGCCGGACGCGTCCGCACCCTCGTGCACCGTCGCCTGCTCGGCACCGGCGCACCGCTCGGCCCGGTCACACCGCTGTCCCGCAGACTCGTCAAGTACGTGACCATGGGCGCCACTTCGACGGCCGAGCAGGTCGAAGCGTGCGCCCGACTCGTGCACGCCTGCCCGCGCAAGGTGCGCGCCGCCTGGTCGCAGGTGCTGAACACGCTCGACATCGAAGCGGACCTGGCACGGCTTACCCCGCCCACCGCCGTCATCTCCGGCGGCGCCGACCGGCTCACCCCGCCCGTGCACGGGAGGCGCATCGCCGCCGCCCTGCCGCACTGCATCGGCCACACCGAGCTGCCGGGACGCGGCCACATGGCGCCGGTCGAGGAGCCGGACGCCGTCGCGGCAGCCCTGGCCGGCCTCGTACGCGACCACCTGCTGCCGTCCACGACGGGACGCATCCCGGCCCCACGCACCGCCACGACCACAGACGTCCCGTCGCAGCCCGAGGAGGAGAGCGCATGATCCGCCGGAGCCACGGCCGCCTGGACGGCCACGTCGTCGTCGTCACCGGAGCCGCCCGTGGCGTCGGCGCGCTCCTCGCCCGGAAACTCGCCGCCCGGGGCGCCAATCTCGCCCTCGTCGGCCTGGAACCGGACGAGTTGAAGGAGGTCAGCGAGTCGCTGGCCGTCGACTCCGACTGGTGGCACGCCGACGTCACCGACCATGTCGCCATGGCGCAGGTCGCCGCCGAGGTCAAGGAGCGCTTCGGCAAGGTCGATGTCACCGTCGCCAACGCGGGCGTCGCAGCGGGTGGCCCCTTCACGGACTCCGACCCGGTCGCGTGGCGCCGTGTCGTCGAGGTCAACCTCGTCGGCAGTGCGGTCACCGGCCGTGCGTTCCTCCCTCTGCTCACCGAGTCCCGCGGCTACCTCCTCCAGATCGCCTCTCTCGCCGCGATCACCCCGGCGCCGATGATGACGGCGTACTGCGCGTCGAAGTCGGGCGCGGAGGCGTACGCGCACGCGCTGCGTGCCGAGGTCGCCCACCTGGGTGTCCGGGTCGGTGTCGGTTACCTGAGCTGGACCGACACCGACATGGTGCGTGGCGCCGACCAGGACGAGGTGATGCGCGAGCTACGACAGAGGCTGCCCTGGCCGTCCAACAGGACCTATCCGCCGGGTCCCGCCGTCGACCGACTGGTGGCCGGGATCGAACGCCGCTCGCACCACGTGTACGCGCAGGGGTGGTTGCGTGGGATGCAGGGCATCCGTGGTTACCTGCCGGGCGTCATCGGCACCGTCGGCGGCCGTGAGATGCGCCGTTTCGCGCCGCGGCTCGCCGCCGGCGGTGGCCATCGCGGTCTCGTCGGAGCCGGCGGCGAAGCCGACGAAGCCGCCCGCTCAGCCCGGTAGCCGCCGTCCTCCCGGGGCTGCGGCCCGGTGTGGCGCGTACAACACATGAGGGCAGGAGACGGTGCGGGCGCCTTTCGGGCACGACCGATCGAAATCGGCCCCGCAGGGTGCCGGCGACCCGCCACTCCTCCCCCATTGACGGTCAGGGTGTCCACTGCCGGGCGCGATGCCGCTAGCGTGGTGCAACCACGCACGCACCGAGGACCGACGGAGCGGCAGCCCACCCACCGCCGCCCGCGAGGAGCAGCATGCACGCCGATCCCCCGCCCACAGGATTCCCCATGCAGACCTCCTTCGGGGACTGGCGGCGCTCCGCCGCCGCCGCAGCGGCGTCGACGCCGGCGTGGGCCGGCACGGGCTCCGGGAGTGACAGGGGGGCAGACTTGGGGGAGGCCGAGGACTTCCTCCGCCTCTTCTACACCGAGAACGCCGACCAGCCCGTGACGTTCGCCCGGAGGCTTTACCAGATACGGGCTGAGGTCGAGAGCACGGGCACCTACGCCCACACCTCCGAGGAGCTCGCCTTCGGTGCCCGCGTCGCCTGGCGCAACTCCGCGCGCTGCATAGGCCGTCTGTACTGGAACAGCCTCCAGGTGCGTGATCTGAGACACGTCACCGCCCCGGAGGACATCTTCCTGGAGCTCTGCGAGCACCTGCGGCTGGCCGCCAACGGGGGCCGTGTGCGCCCGGTGATCTCCGTCTTCGCGCCGGACACCCCCGACGGCCCTGGCCCGCGGGTCTGGAATGATCAGCTCGTCCGCTACGCAGGACACCGCCGCTGGGACGGCGGCGTCGACGGAGACCCCGGCCACACCGAGTTCACCGAGCAGCTCCGCCGGATGGGGTGGCAGGCGCCGGGCACCCCGCACGACCTGCTGCCCCTGGTGATCGAGACACCCGAAGACAAGCCGCAACTCTTCGACGTCCCCCGCGACGTGGTGCTGGAGATACCGCTCTCGCACCCCGACTACCCGTGGTTCGCGCAGCTCGATCTGCGCTGGTACGCGGTGCCCGCCATCTCGCACATGCGGCTCCGGGTGGGCGGTGTGGACTACGGGCTCGCCCCCTTCAACGGCTGGTACATGGGCACGGAGATCGGCGCCCGCAACTTCGTCGACTCCGACCGCTACGACCTGCTGCCCGTCGTCGCCCGGGAGATGGGGCTGGACACCCGTAAGGCGTCCTCGCTGTGGAAGGACCGGGCACTCGTCGAGATCAACGTGGCCGTCCTGCACTCCTTCGAGGCTGCCGGGGTGAAGATCACCGACCACCACACCGAGTCGCAGCGCTTCCTCACCCACATCGCCAAGGAGGAGCGCCAGGGGCGCATCGTCCCCACCGACTGGAGCTGGATCGTGCCGCCGCTCTCCGGGGGCGTCACACCCGTCTTCCACCGCTACTACGACGAGGCCGACCTCCGGCCCAACTTCTTCCTCGACGACGACGCCCGCACCCGCAGCAAGGGCCAGTGCCCCTTCGGCCACTGACCCGTCTCCACGGGGGGCGAGCCAGGCCGCGTCGCCCGTGCGTGGCTTGAAGTGGCCCGAATGCACGCAACATCCTCTCCAGGTTCTCCGGACTGATGTGGTGAGCGGGAGAGCGGCTTCACGAGACCGTTCGTGTCGCCGAGTCCGACGGCACGGTGGGTGCCGTCCATACCAGACTCACCCGGTTATCAGCGGTCATCTGACGGGCGGATCCCGCATCGACGAGGACCAGGAAAGAGGAGACACCCGCAGTCTCTTGGGGAGGTCGCCGGGTGGTGTTCGAGACGGTCCAGGGCGATCAAGGTGCGTTACCCGGCGGGGCCCTCTTCGGGCGCAGCCGGTGAATGCCAGTGCCGTTCTGAAGTGACCACGGAAGAGTTCGCCGCACTACAGGCCACCGACCGGTTCGAACCGCCCGGATGTTTTCATCAGCGCGCTCTAACCAGTATGGCGATTCGGAAACTTCCCTTCACGGTGAGTTCATTACTTCGCCCCGGCCGCAGGCTGCCCCGTGGCTCTGCCGAAACTGCTGGTAGGTTGACTCGGTCTGAATTCCAACGGAGGGGCGACCATGCGTACTTGGGCGCGTATGACTGGGGTGGCAGTAGCGGTGTCGGCCGGGCTGATGCTGAGTGGATGCAGCGAGGACACCGGCAATACCGGAGAAAGCAAGGAAACCTCCGCAGAGGACAAGCCCGCGCAGGAGTCCGGTGATTCCCAGGGCGGTGGCGAGACCGGCGGCGAGCCAGTCGTCGGCCCCGTTGATGCCGCTGATGTGAAAGGGCAGTGGGAAACGGGCTCGGTCATGGACGGTGACTATGTGGTGCTGAGCTTCGGGAGCAACAACGCGACCACAGTCGTCACTGAAGAGGCCACCTGTAACGGGTCCTACACCCAGGACGGCGACAACGTCAGCATGGAACTGGTGTGCCGCAAGGGCAGCGGGTTCGAGAAGGGCAGCATCAAGGGCATGGGGGACCAGAAGCTGACCGTGGCCTGGGACTCTGGTGACACGGACGTCTTCACTCCCTCCGACTGACTGGCCGCCACGGCTGACACGGAGACTCCCCCCGGACTTTCCCGGGGGGAGTCTGCTGCTTCCGGGCAGTGCTGTCGACGATACGCACGGGTGTCGGACGGGGGACTTCTCAACGCCTGACTCCCGGTTGTTCGGCCGAGTCATCGGGGGACGGCGCACACGCACGCATCACGGACGTCCGCGTCCGCGTTGAGCCGATCCCGACCGGGTCGCCGCGTTCTGGGTGGAGCTTCCCATCGCGCCCTCGCGCCGGGTCCGATCCTGTGGGGTCACGGTCTGGGGGATCAGCCGGGCAGTCCCGGGAATCGGGGGATGTCGGACCTCTGGGTGGGGACGTACCGGAAGTCGGGGGTCAGCGTGCCGAGGAGGCTTCCGGGCCGAGGGCCGGGACGCCCAGTCACTTCCTGGAAGAGCTCGGCGACTTCCCCGGTGACGTAGAAGGGCACCTTCTCCAGCCGGAACCCGGTCGGGCTGGGGCGCGCACCGATCATGACCTCCGTGGCGTTGGTGTCGCCGATCTGCACCTCGTCCTTGATCTTCCGGCCGTCCACCGAGACGCCTGCCGAGTAGCCGGGACGCGGCATGAGGCGGATCCACGTCGGTTTCAGCGTCACGGTCGTGCCGGTCTCCCTGTCGGTGAAGCGCAGACCGCCGGGGTAGAAGATGCGGCCCTTGGAGTCGAGATGGTCCCCTTCGGTGGAGCCGATCGGCATGCTGAACCCTTTGCCGTCGGCGTCCATCCTGAACGGGGCGATGGCCTCCAGGACGATGCTCTCGTGCTCCATCCAGTTGAGCGTCTCCGGGCCGATCTCCAACTGGGCGTCGCCCCATGGCGAGATGTACGGGCCGACGCCCGGGGAGGC
>KI547047.1:121466-123428 GCA_000497405.1 Streptomycetaceae bacterium MP113-05
CTTCCGGCGCTGCCGCGCCGGCGGACGTGAGGCCGAGAGAGGCACAGAGGGCTGATGCCGCCACGACGGCGGCGCAACGGTGAATGACGGACATACGCATACAGGACTCACCTTGGGCTTCGGGGGCCGGAGGATGGACGGTGTGCCCGTGAACGTGCCTTCGTGGCACGGGGAGGAGCAGGGCTCCGGACACGGCGCCCACTTTTACCAAGTGGAGTCGGTCATGTGCGAAGCGTTGGTTCGGTCGAGTGGAAAAGATCACCCGCAAGGGGACAGAACCGGGCTCGGCCTCCTCGTGGCCCCCGCGAGAGGGGAACCTTGCGGCGCCGCGAAATCCCCCACCACCTGGAGCTTCCTGTGGCCCGTTCCGTCCGCCGTCCCCGCACGAAGACCCTCGCGCTCGGCACCGCGGCGGCGGTGCTCACCACCGCTTCACTGGCCGGCCCGTTCACCGAACGCAGCGAGGCGGGTGGTCACATCGACGCCCCCTCGCAGCTGGAGGACTCCCCCACCGACCTTACCGACGTCTACGCCTTCACCAGCCCGGACGACGAGGACAAGGTCACCTTCATCGCCAACGTCCGGCCCTTCCAGCTGCCCGGCACCCCGGACAAGGCGCTCGCGGACTACCCGTTCGCGAACGGCGCCCGCTACGAGATCCACACCGACGCGGACGGCGACGGCGCTCCCGACATCAGCTACCGCTGGACGTTCAGCGAGGACGACCACCGACCGTTCGGGGCCGGACCCAAGGTCGGCCCCACTCCAGTGCGTTCCCTCGACGACGCCTCGCTGCGCGTCCGCCAGACGTACACCCTCGAGCGTGTCATCCACGAGGGCGGCAGCGAGCGTACCGAGAAGCTGGTCGACGGGGTCGCGGCGCCCACCAACGTGGGCCGGCCGTTGATGCCGGACTACCCGGCGCTGCGCAGGGAGGCGATCGAGGAACTGCCCGGCGGCGGGAAGGCCCTGGCCGGCCAGTCCGCGGAGTCGTTCAAGGCGAACACCCAGGCCTTCGGGCTCTACACGGTCGGCACGGCGGGGCCGGTACCGCAGTGGGGTCCGGACGCCACGCCGCTCGCCGCGCTCAACGTCAACAGCCTCGTCATCCAGGTGCCGAAGAAGCAGGTCGCGCTGGCGGGCGATGTAGACCGGAACCCGGTCGTCGGGGTGTGGTCCTCCGTCTCGCGCCCGGGCGCGGACCTCAGCAGAAGCCTCTCCGCGCAGGCGCCTTCGTACCGGCAGGTCTCGCGGCAGGGCACCCCGCACGTGGCGTTCGCGCTCTTCGGCACCACGGTCGGACTGTACCGGCCGGGTGGCCCGGAGGATCGGCTGCAGCTGCGCACCCCCGCCGACGACCCGGCCGCGAAGGAGTTCCAGGACGCCGCGCTGGACCCCGTCCCGCCGCGCCGCATGGACCGGGCGAACGCCGGCTACACAAGGCCGAAGGCTCCGCGTGAGGACATTCAGGCGCTGTTGATGAAGGGCATCGGCAAGGACAACGGCTCCGACTTCGGCTACGACCTCAACACCCACACCCTCAATCAGGACGCGGACCCCGCCCGCATGGTCCTCGCCGAGGAACTCCGCATCAACCTGACCACCCCGGTCTCTCCCAGTCCGAAGGCGGAGGGTGTCGTCGCGGGCGACAAGCAGGGTTTCCCCAACGGCCGCCGCATCAACGACAACGCCGACAACGCGCTGATCCGGATGCTCGCCGGAGAGCCCCGGCGGGGCGACGGCAGCAGCCTCGTCCCCGAACCGGTGCTCGACCTGCAGCCGCAGGACGCAAAGAACACCTTCCCCTACCTCAACCCGCCGCACGGCCTGTGAACCGCCGCACACTCACCGGTGTCGCCGGAGCGGGGGCCGTGGCCGCGTGCGCCGGCGGGCTGCTTCTGCTGGGGTCCGACGACCCTCCTGCCCCCGCTCCGGCGATCGCCCGCCCCCCGTCGGCCGGCG
>KI547047.1:123438-130832 GCA_000497405.1 Streptomycetaceae bacterium MP113-05
GCCGCCGCCGAGCTGGAGGAGGCGCGCGCCACCCTGGACGCCGGAAGGCTCGGCCCCGCAGGCAGGGCACTCCGGCGTTCGCTGTCCCTGAAGCCGCAGGGGAACTACCCTGCCGCCGTCGGCCAGGGCCGACTCGCCAACGCACGCCACGAGTTCGGGCGGGGGCGTGCGTACGGGAAACGCGCCACCCGGATGGCACCCGACCGGCCCGACGGGTACGCCGTTCTCGCCGACGCCGAGATCCAGCTCGGGAACTACGGTGCCGCCCGCCGCGCCGTCCAGCGCCTCCTCGACCTCGCCCCGGCGTCGGCCGCGTACGGAAGAGCCGCCTACGACCTTCAGACGCACGGCCGGAACGAGGACGCGGCCATTGCCCTGCGTCGCGCCGAGGAGGCGGCCGACTCGCCGGAAGAGTCCGCCTATGCGATCGCACGCGCCGGGGACCTCGCCTGGTCCGAGGGCGAACTCGGCAGTGCTGCGCGGCACTTCGAGCGCGCCCTGCGCCGACGCCCTGGTCATCCGTACGCGCTGGCCGGGCAGGCCCGGGTACGGGCGGCACAGGGCGAGACCTCATCCGCGCTGCGGGCCTACCAGAGGCTGACGGACCGCGTGCCCACGCCGCAGTTCCTGCTGGAGCACCTGGAAGCACGGATGGCCGCCGACGAGAGCGAGAGCGCCGAGGCGAGGACGGTGCGCAGTGCCCTCGACGCCCAGATCGCACTGGCGCGGGCCGATAAGGGACCGGTGGACCCGCACCTCGCCCGGTACGCCGCCGACCACGGGGACCCAGACACGGCGGTCGCGCTGATGCGGCGGGAGGCGCGCGCCTCCGACAGTGTGATCGTCGCCGACGCCCTCGGCTGGGCATTGCACCGGGCGGGCCACGACGAGGAGGCGCTCGGCTGGATGCGCGAGGCGGCCCGTACCGGCTGGCGCAACCCGCTCTTCCACTGTCACCGGGGCGCGGTCGAGAAGGCGCTCGGCATGCCGGAGGGCGACCGCCACCTCGCTGCCGGGCGGAAGCTCAATCCGCACGTGTGGCCGTGTCGTTCAGCCCGCGAGGAGGCGGCCGGGCGAGTCGCCCCCGGGTAACGGATTCGGCGGGTTCCCCTACCTGTACTGGAGGAACTCGCCGCGCTCATCGGCGGGCAGACACTGCCTTCTCCGCGGTACCCACTCGACCCGTCACTCCCGTGGCGGTAGCTTCGGCCGGCGGCGGTCGGGGACGTGGGTCAGGCCGGGCGGGGAGGCCGCCGGGTGGCGTTCGAGGCGGTCCAGGGCGGTGTGCACGGCGGCGGCCAGGACGGTGTGGTGGCCGTCCGCCCACTCCACGGGCGTGCGTTCCGCCTCGATGTCCGGCTCGACGCCGTGGTTCTCCACCGACCAGCCGTACGCGTCGAACCAGGCGGCGTTCATCGGCACCGTGATGACCGTGCCGTCGCCGAGGCGGTGCCGGCCGGTCATGCCGACCACTCCGCCCCACGTACGGGTGCCGACGACCGGGCCGAGGCCGAGCAGCCGGAATGCGGCGATGATCATGTCGCCGTCGGAGGACGTGGCGCCGTCGGCGAGGGCGACGACGGGGCCACGCGGGGCGTTGCCGGCGTAACTGACGGGCTGGGCGTTCCGCGTGAGGTCCCAGCCGAGGATGACGCGCGTCAGCTTCTCCACGACCAGTTCGCTGATGTGGCCGCCCGCGTTGCCGCGCACGTCGACGATGAGTGCGGGCCGGGCGACCTCCATCCGCCAGTCGCGGTTGAACTGGGCCCAGCCGGAGCCGCCCATGTCGGGGATGTGCAGGTAGCCGCACTTGCCGTCGGACAGGTCCCGGACGGCCTCGCGACGACGGGAGACCCAGTCCTGGTAGCGCAGCGGGCGGTCGTCCACCAGCGGCTGCACGGCGACGCGCCGCGGCGGGCGGTCGGGGTCGGTGCGGGAGAAGGTGAGCTCGACGGTGGTGCCGCCGGCGGCGGTCAGCAGTGCCCACGGCCCGGCGACGGGGTCGACGGGGCGGCCGTCGACGTGGGTGACGGTGGCGCCCTCACGGATACCCAGGCCGGCCAGCGGTGAACGAGCCTTGGAGTCGGAGGAGTTGCCGGGCAGGATGCGGGAGATCTGCCATTCGCCGGCCTCGGTGCGGGTGAAGTCCGCGCCGAGCAGGCCGATCGGCCGCTGGTAGTGCGGCGGCCCCTCGTCGCGCCGGGCGGCGGCCACGTAGGCGTGCGAGGTGCCCAGCTCGCCGAGCAGTTCGCGCAGCAGGTCCGCGAACTCGGCCGGTGTGGCGATGCGTTCGACCAGCGGACGGTACTGGTCGAGCATCGCGTTCCAGTCGATGCCGCACATCTCGGGGTCCCAGAAGTAGGCGCGGGTGATCCGGCCCGCCTCCTCGTACGCCTGCCGCCACTCGGCAGCCGGGTCCACCTCGTGCTGGATGCGGCGCAGATCGACGTGGACCATGGAGTCGAGGTCGGCGGCCTCGGTGGCGGGGACGACGCGCAGGTCGCCCTCGTCGTTGACGACCAGACGGGAGCCGTCGCCGCTGACGGCGAACCCGTCGACCATGCCCGTCAGTTCGGTGCGCTTTGCTTTGATCAGGTCGAAGTGTTCGAGGGTGGGCCTGCCGGAGGTGTCGGCGGGGTTGACGAAGGTCTCGCCGAGCGCCCCGGAGATGGGGTAGCGCAGCCAGATCACTCCGCCGCCCTTCACGGGGTGCAGCGCCGAGTACTTGGACGCCGCGACGGGGAAGGGCGTGACCCGGTCGGGGAGGCCCTCCGCCTCCACCAGCGCCGTGCCGTACTCGCCGGAGGTGCTCTGCTGGTCGAGTCCCCCGGCGGCGGGCCGGCCCTCGGGGGACAGGGCGAACGGGGACAGGGTCGCGGAGGACAGCGGCACCAGGTACGGGCGGCAGCCGAGGGGGAAGGAGAGGTCGCCGGTGTGCACGTCGTGGACCGGGTCGAAGCCGCGCCAGGAGAGGAAGGCCAGGTAGCGGCCGTCGCGGGTGAAGACGGGCTGTTCGTCCTCGAAACGGCCGTCGGTGACCTCGACGACGATCCGGAGGCCGTCCAGGCGGCCGATCTTGATCTGGCTGAGAGAGCGTCCGATGCCGGGGTGCGCCCAGGCGATCCAGGAGGAGTCGGGGGAGAAGGACAGGTCGTGGACGGGACCGTTGACGGACCTGACGAGCTCGGCGACCAGGTCCCAGCCGGCGGTGGGGGCAGCCGCGCGGACGGCGTCCTCCGCCCCGGCCCCCGGGACGGGGTCCACTTCCACTTCCGGGTCCGCGTCCGTCTCCGCCTCCGGCGACCACCCCGGCGGGTTCTCTGCGTCCTCCTGCCGGCGTACGTCCACCAGCAGCAGCCGGCCGTCGTGTGCGGCGACGGCGACGGTGCGGCCGTCCGGTGAGGCGGTCACCTCGCGTACCCGGCCGAGCCGTCCGCCCGCGAGACGCCACGGCGACTGCGGGCGGGTGGCGCGCGGCAGGTCGGCGATCTCGATGGCGTCCTCGCCGTCCGCGTCCGTGACGTAGGCGACGCGGCCGGTGTCGCCGAGCATCACCGGCAACCGCACCCGTACGCCGGGGGTGTCCACCAGGGTGCGGGCCGGGCCGTCGCGGTGGGTGAGCCAGTAAAGGCTGCCGCGTACTCCCACGGCGCTGGCCCGCCCGGTGTGGTCGGCGGCGAGGGAGTCGAGGTGGGCGGCGGCAGGCACCTGGTAGGGACGCCGCCCGGACCGTGGTCCGCCGAGCCGTACGGGCAGTCGGCGCGGCCTCCCGTCCGGTGACAGGTCGTCGGCGAGCCAGATCTCGCCGGCGCAC
This sequence comes from Streptomycetaceae bacterium MP113-05, assembly GCA_000497405.1. Taxonomy (GTDB): domain Bacteria; phylum Actinomycetota; class Actinomycetes; order Streptomycetales; family Streptomycetaceae; genus Streptomyces. The sequence continues at coordinate 127,253 of KI547047.1, forward strand.
TGGTAGACGACGCGGTGGCCGTCGGTGGTGGCGTGCCGGGCGTAGAAGTCGGCGTGGTCGGTGTGGCGGCGCAGGTCGGAGCCGTCCGGGAGGCAGGAGTAGAGATTGCCGACGCCTTCGTGGTCGGAGAGGAAGGCGATCCGGCCCGCCACGAACAGGGGGCAGTCGATGTGGCCGTCCAGGTCTGCCAGCATCCGCCGGTCGTCCAGCCACAGGCGCCCCATGGCGCCGCCGCGGTAGCGCTTCCAGTGGGCCGGTTCGTGCGGGGGCGTGCCGGCGAGGAGCAGGGTGTGCGGGTCGTCGTCTCCGGTGCCGGCCATCGCGAGGTGTGCGACGGGCCCCCAGGGGAGCCGGGAGCCCGGACCGCCGCCGGTGGGCACCCGGTAGGCCCAGGTGAAGTGGGAGAACGGCTGTTCGTGCGAGGCGACGGCCAGGACGTCGCTGCGGCCGTCGGCGTCCGGCGGTGTCCAGCCGCAGACCCGGGTGTCCTGGGAGCCCCAGTGGGTGAGGCGGGTGGTCCGGCCGCCTTCGACGGGGGCGAGGTGGATCTCCGGGTCGAGGCTGCGCCAGGTGGTGAAGGCGATGTGCCTGCCGTCGGGGGAGAAGCGCGGATGGTCGACGCGGGTGCGGTCGACGGTCAGCCGCCAGGCCCGTCCGGGTGCCGCGTTCGGGGCGGTGAGCGCGGCTACCCACAGGTCGTCCTCGGTGGTGAAGCAGACCAGATCGCCGTGGAGGTGGGGAAACCTGAGGTATGCGCCGTTCTCCGTCATCTCTCCCATTCTTCTGCGCGCACGCGTGGGGGCAAGTTGTGATCTGCCCCTCATTCCGTTCGACGGCTCAACCGTCAGGCATGGGAGTCGGCGTCTTTTGGCATGGACTGACATGACTGTCCCGTCGGACGGCCGCCCTCTCGGCGTGCGGCCCGCGGGACCCGAGAAGCGGAGAACCACACCCGTGGCCACATTCCTGTACACACTCGGCAGGTTCGCCTTCCGGCGCCGCCGTATCGTCGCCCTGGTGTGGGTGGCGCTGCTGGTGGCCGCCGGGGTGGGAGCCTCCACCGCATCCTCCCCGCCCGACGACGAGTTCGCGTTGCCCGGTACGGAGGCCCAGCAGGCCTTCGACCTGCTGGAGGAGCAGTTCCCGCAGGCCAACGCGGAGGGTGCGACCGCTCGCATCGTCTTCCGGGCCGAGGACGGCTCCAAAGTCACCGCCACCGAGAACCGCGAGGCCGTCGCCGACGTCCTGGACGCGGTCCGGGGCGGGCAGACCGTCTCGGTCTCCGACCCGTTCGCGAAGCGGAGCGGTGCCGTCAGCCGTAACGGCGCGACCGCGTACGCCGTGGTCTCCTACGAGGTCCCGACGATGGATCTCACCGACGGTTCCCGCGAGGACCTGCAGAACGCAGCTGAGGCCGGCCGGGACGCCGGTCTGAAGGTGGAGACCGGCGGCGACGCGCTGTTCACCGAACCCGACATGGGCAACGGCGAGGTCATCGGCATCGCGGTCGCCGCGATCGTGCTGATCCTCACCTTCGGCTCGCTCGTCGCGGCCGGGCTGCCACTGCTCACCGCCCTGGTCGGCGTCGGTATCGGCGTCTCCTCGATCGCGGCGTTCGGCGCGACGCTCGGGCTGTCCGCCACCACCTCCACGCTCGCCATGATGATCGGCCTCGCGGTCGGCATCGACTACGCCCTCTTCATCGCCTCCCGCTACCGCGCCGAGCTCACCGAGGGCCGCGCACGCGAGGAGGCCGCGGGACGCGCCGTCGGCACGGCCGGCTCTGCGGTGGTCTTCGCCGGGCTGACGGTCGTCATCGCACTGACCGGCCTGTCCATCGTCAACATCCCCATCCTCACCAAGATGGGCCTGGCCGCGGCGGGGACGGTGGTGATCGCGGTCCTCGTCGCCATCACCCTGGTGCCGGCCGCGCTCGGCATGGTCGGCAAGCGGATCTACGGCCGCAAGGTGCGCACGGCCAACCCGGAGACCGGCGCGCCGAGCGCCGCGGACTCCGAGGCGCGGCCCCGTGGCGGTGTGCGCTGGGCGCGGTTCGTGCTGCGCCGTCCCGTCATGGTGCTGGTGGCCGCCGTCATCGGGCTGGGCGCACTCGCGCTGCCGGTGTCCAGCATGCAGCTGGGCCTGCCGGACGAGGGCGACCAGCCGTCCGACAGCACGCAGCGCGAGGCGTACGACATGCTGTCGGACGCGTTCGGTCCGGGCTTCAACGGCCCGCTGCTGCTTGTCGTGGATGCCCGGGACAGCGAAGACCCTCAGGCCGCCGCCGACCGGGTGGTCGAGAGGGTGAAGGGCGTCGACGGGGTCGTGTCCGTCTCGCCGCCCGCGTTCAACGAGGACAAGAGCACCGCCACCATCACGGCGATCCCGGAGACCGGGCCGAGCGACCCGGAGACCGAGGACGTGGTCCGCGACATCCGCGGCGAGGCGGAGGGCGTCGAGTCGCGGACCGGCGCCACGGTGCTGGTGAGCGGAGCCACCGCGGTCGCCATCGACTTCTCGCAGGTGATGAACGACGCACTGGTGCCCTACCTGGCGCTGGTCGTGGGACTCGCCTTCCTGCTGCTGATGGTCGTCTTCCGTTCGGTGCTGGTCCCGCTGAAGGCCGCCCTCGGCTTCCTGCTCTCCGTGCTCGCGGCGCTGGGCGCGGTGGTCGCCGTCTTCCAGTGGGGCTGGTTCGCGGGGCTGCTCGGCGTCGAGTCGACCGGGCCGATCATGAGCATGATGCCGATCTTCATGATCGGTGTGATCTTCGGCCTGGCGATGGACTACGAGGTCTTCCTCGTGACCCGGATGCGCGAGGCGTACGTGCACGGGGAGTCGCCGGAAGAGGCGATCGTCTCCGGCTTCAAGCTCGGCGCCCGCGTCGTCACGGCCGCCGCCGTCATCATGATCAGCGTCTTCGCCGGGTTCATCGGCGCGGGCGACTCGATGATCAAGATGATGGGCTTCGGTCTGGCGGTGGCGATCCTCTTCGACGCGTTCGTGGTGCGGATGGCGGTCGTCCCGGCCGTGCTGGCTCTGCTGGGACGGCGCGCATGGTGGGTACCGGGGTGGCTCGACCGCGTACTGCCCAACGTCGACGTAGAGGGTGAGCGGCTGCGCAAGCGGCTCGCCACCGACGGCGACCCGGTGCCGGCGCCTGCGCCTGCGTCGACGCCTGCGCCGGCAGCGGCGCAGCGCGGTGCCGAACGCGAGGAGTCGCGGGTCTGATGCCGCGGGTCTGACCTGCGTGGCCGACCGGGGTGGGGGCGGACCTTTCCGTCCCCACCCCGGTGTGCGTTCCAGCGCCTCGTCGCCGGGCGTCCTCACGTGCCTCCGCCCCGCGCATGGCGGGTGCCGTGGATGGGTAGTCGCATCATGCACGCTCTTGCATGCCGTTCGCAGGTGACCACTATTCTTGAACGGTTGTGCGAGTCGGTCGGCCCGGCCGCACCCGGCCACAAGGCGCAACCCTGAACAGCTCACCCGCCGAACCGCCGAACGAGAAGCGGAGCCTCGCCATGCATGTCCCCGACGGATTCATCAACGCGCCGGTGTCGGTCGCCACCGGCGTCGCCGC
>KI547047.1:130842-131484 GCA_000497405.1 Streptomycetaceae bacterium MP113-05
ACTGGGCGAGCGCACCGCGCCCCTGGCCGGCCTGGTCGCCGCGTTCATCTTCGCGGTGCAGATGCTGAACTTCCCCGTCGGGGCGGGCACCAGCGGCCATCTGCTGGGCGGCGCGCTGGCCGCGATCCTCGTCGGGCCGTACACGGGCGTGCTGTGCATATCCGTGGTGCTCCTGATGCAGGCCGTGCTGTTCGCGGACGGCGGCCTGACCGCGCTCGGCGTCAACATCACGAACATGGGCATCGTCGGCGTGCTCGTGGCGTACCTCGTCTTCCGCGGGCTGGTGAAGGTGCTGCCGCGCAGCCGCACGTCCCTCACCGCGGCGTCGGCCGTCGCCGCGGTGGTCTCGGTTCCGGTCGCGGCGACGGCGTTCGCCGGCCTCTACTCGATCGGCGGCACCGCGGACGTCTCGCTGGGGAAGGTGTTCACCGCCATGGTCGGCGTGCACCTAGCGATCGGCGTGGGCGAGGCCGTGATCACCATGCTCACGGTGGGAGCGGTGCTGTCCGTACGGCCCGACCTGGTCTACGGCGCGCGCGGGCTGACCGCCCCGCTGACCGTGCGTACCGGCCGCGCCCCGGCGGTACCGGGCGCCCCCGCCGCCGCCGAGCAGTCCCTCGCCGCGCGCACCGAGGCCACGGC
>KI547047.1:131494-136518 GCA_000497405.1 Streptomycetaceae bacterium MP113-05
CACCCTGGTCTGCGCCGGCGTGGTCAGCTTCTACGCCTCCGCCGACCCGGACGGGCTGGAGAAGGTGGCCGCCGACTTCGGCATCGACGCGAAGGCCACCGAACACGACATGGCCGACTCCCCGCTGGCCGACTACGGGGTGGCCGACGTGGAGAACCCCCGCCTCTCCGGCGGCCTCGCAGGCATGGTCGGCGTCGGAACGACGCTCGCCGTCGGCAGCGGCGTCTTCCTCACCGTCCGCCGCCGGCGTACCGCCGCCGCAGGCGTGACCGACGGCACGCCCGCCGCTGCGCACGTGACCGGTGAGCCCGCCGGAAGGGGCGGCGAGCCCGCCACCGGCACACCGAGCCGCTCCGAAGGGGCCTGACGTGGGGACGGGGCACGGGCACCGGCTCTACCGGCACGGGCACTCGCCGGTGCACGCCCTGCCGCCGCACTGCAAGCTGGTCGCCGTCCTCTGCTTCGTCCTGGCCGTGGTGGCCACCCCGCGTGAGGTGATGTGGGCGTTCGGCCTGTACGCGGTGCTGCTCGCGGCGGTCGCCGCTGCGGCCCGCGTGCCCCCGGCGCACCTGCTGAAGCGGATGCTGGTCGAGGTGCCGTTCGTCGCGTTCGCCGTGCTGCTGCCGTTCGTCGCCGAGGGGCCGCGCGTGGACGTTCTCGGCCTGTCACTGGCCGAGTCCGGTTTGTGGGGCGCCTGGAACATCCTGGCCAAGGGCACCCTCGGCGTCGCCGCGTCCGTGCTGCTGGCCTCCACCACCGAACTGCGCGAGGTGCTGCTCGGCCTCCAGCGACTCCGGCTGCCGTCACTGATGGTCCAGATCGCGTCGTTCATGATCCGCTACGGCGACGTGGTGGCCGACGAGCTGCGGCGGATGCGGATCGCCCGCGCCTCCCGGGGGTTCGAGGCCCGCGGGGTGCGGCACTGGGGTGTGCTGGCGAAGACCGCAGGCGCGCTCTTCATCCGGTCCTACGAGCGCGGTGAACGCGTGCACCTGGCGATGCTCAGCCGCGGGTACGACGGAGCCATGCCGGTGATCGACGAGGTGACCGCGACCGGGGCGCAGTGGGCGCGCAGCGCGGTGCTTCCGGTGTCCGCCCTGGCCGTGTGCCTGGCAGGATGGGCATCGTCATGACTGCACGCGAGCCTGACATCCAAGCCGGTACCACCCCGGCCGGCACCGGCGCGCCCCCGCCGCCCTCCCTGGAGGTGCACGGTCTGGCGTACGCCTACCCCGACGGCCACCAGGCCCTCTTCGGGGTGGACCTGACCATCCCCAAGGGGGAGCGGGTCGCGCTGCTCGGCCCGAACGGCGCGGGCAAGACCACCCTGGTGCTCCACCTCAACGGCATCCTCACCGCGGGTGCGGGCAGCGTCACCGTCTCCGGACTGCCGGTGGCGGAGCAGCACCTGGCGGAGATCCGCCGCCGGGTGGGCATCGTCTTCCAGGACCCGGACGACCAGCTGTTCATGCCGACCGTGCGTGAGGACGTGGCGTTCGGCCCGGCAGCCGCCGGGATGCGCGGCGCCGAACTGGACGAGCGGGTGCGCGACGCCCTGGAGCAGGTCGGCATGGCGGCTTACGCGGACCGGCCCCCGCACCACCTGTCGTTCGGGCAGCGGCGCCGCGTCGCGGTGGCCACCGTCCTCGCCGGCCGCCCGGAGATCCTCGTCCTGGACGAACCGTCGTCCAACCTGGACCCGGCATCCCGCCGCGAACTGGCCGACATCCTGCGGGACCTGGACGTCACCGTCCTGATGGTCACCCACGACCTGCCGTACGCGCTGGAGCTGTGCCCGCGCGCCGTCGTGCTCAGCGAGGGCGTCGTCGTCGCCGACGGCGGCACGCAGGACCTCCTCTGCGACGAGACCCTGATGCGGGCGCACCGGCTTGAGCTGCCGTTCGGCTTCGACCCCAAGACGGCGCCCCCGCGGCCCTGACGGTCGTGGGGGCGGTCAGGAACGCAGAGCGTCCAGACCCTCCAGCAGCTTGTCCGGCGTCGCCGGCAGGTCCCGTACGCGGACTCCGGTGGCGTTGAAGATCGCGTTGATCACCGCGGCCGGCGCGCCGACGATGCCGATCTCGCCGATGCCGCGGGCACCCATCGGGTTGGCGCACGTGTCCTCCTCGTCCAGCCAGGTCGCGTCCATGTCGCGGACGTCGGCGTGTGCCGCGATGTGGTAGTCGGCGAAATCGCCGTTCACCACGTGGCCGGTGCGCGGGTCCATCACGGTGTGCTCGTGCAGCGCCATCGACAGGCCCATGGTCATGCCGCCGAGGAACTGGGACCGCGCGGTACGCGGGTTGACGATCCGGCCGGCGGAGAAGACGCCCAGCATCCGCGGCACCCGGATCTCCCCGGTGTCCGCGTCCACCCGGGCCTCGGCGAAGTGCGCTCCGAAGGAGTGCATCGCGTACCCCTTGCCGTCCGGGTGCTCCGGCATGCCCGCACGGGCCTCGGAGCCCGGATCCGGGTCCGCCCCGTACTTCGCGCGGAAGGCGCGGACGGCGCCGATCACCGTCGAACCCCACGAGGCCAGCCCCGCGGACCCTCCCGCGACGGTCGCCGTCGGCAGTGCGGAGTCACCGATCAGGAGCGTCACGTCCGCCGGGGCGGCTTCCAGCGCGTCGGCGGCGATCTGCGTCAGCGTCGTCCAGGTACCGGTGCCGAGATCGGCCGCGCCGATCCGGACCGTCCACCGATCCTCGCCGTCGTAGCGGACCAGCGCCTCGGAACCCGGCATCTCGTAGTACGGGTAGGTGGCGGACGCCACCCCCAGCCCGACCAGCTCACCGCCCTCACGGCGGGTGCCGGGGGCGGCCGGCCGTTCGTGCCAGCGGAAGCGGCGGGCACCCTCACGCAGGCACTCCACCAGTTTCCGCCCGGACCACGGACGGCCGGTCTCCGGATCCTGCGGCGGGTCGTTGCGGACCCGCAGTTCGATCGGGTCCAGGCCGCAGACGGCAGCCAGCTCGTCCATCGCGCACTCCAGAGCAAAGACCCCCGGGCACTCCCCGGGCGCCCGCATCCAGGACGGCACCGGCACGTCCAAAGCGGCCAGCCGGTGCGTGGTACGGCGGTGGGGTGCGGAGTACATCATGCGCGTGGCGGTCGCCGTCTGCTCGGCGAACTCCTTGATCCTGGAGGTGCGTTCGACGACCTCGTGGCAGACGGCACCCATCCGGCCGTCCGCAGCCGCGCCCAGCCGCAGCCGCTGCACGGTGGGCGTACGGTGCCCGGCCAAGGTGAACATCTGCTGCCGGGTCAGCGCCAGCTTCACCGGCCGGCCCGGCACCACCCTCGCGCACAGCCCCGCGAGCACGTCGTGCGCGTGCGGCATGCCCTTGGAGCCGAAGCCGCCGCCGACGTGCGGGGAGACCACCCGCACCTGGTCGTCCCCCAGCCCGAACAGCGGCGCCAGGGTCCTGCGCACGCCGTGCACGGACTGCGTGGAGGCGTACAGCAGCAGTCGCACATCCCCGTCCGGCCGCCACACGGCGACCGTCGTGTGCGGCTCCATCGGGTTGTTGTGCTCCATCGGCGTGGTGTATGTGACGTCCACGGAGACCGGGGCCGCGGCCAGCGCCCCGTCCACGTCGCCCTCGTCGGTGTCGGTGGTGAACCCCGGATTGACGGAGTCAGGGGTGTACAGGTCGTCGCGGTCCGCGCGCAGCTCGACGTCGGGCTGCTCCTCCTCGTACGCGAAACGCACCAGGGACGCGGCGTACCGTGCCGTCTCCGGAGACTTGGCGACCACCGCACCGACGAACTGCCCGCGGAAGGCCACCCTGCCCGACTGCAGAACCGCCAGCTCCAGGTCCCCGGTGTCGGCCAGTCGCGGGGCGTCCCGGTGGGTGAGAACGCAGGCGACGCCCGGGGACGCCTCGGCGGCCTCGGTGTCCACTGCGGTGACCCGGCCGCGGGCGACGGTGGCCTGCAAGGGGTGCACGTACAGCGGGTTCTCGACGGGGTGCTCGAAGGCGTACCGGGCCGTGCCGGTCACCTTCGCCGGGCCGTCCAGGCGCTCCATCGGCGTGCCGACGGCGCGGGGGCGGAGTGTCGTCATCGCCATCCCTCCGTGAGGTTCCGCAGGGTCGCCACCATCGCGTTGCGGGCCAGCGGCACCTTGTACGCGTTGCCGTCCCGCGTCTGCGCGGCGGCGAGTTCGGTTTCGGCGGCGCGGCGGAACGCGTCCTCGGTGGCGGGCGCGCCGCGCAGCGCGTCCTCCGCCCGCTCGGCACGCCACGGCTTGTGCGCGACGCCGCCGAGCGCGATGCGCACGTCCCGCACGGTGCCGGCGTCCTCGTCCACGTCGAGCGCCGCGGCTACGGACACCAGCGCGAAGGCGTAGCTGGCCCGTTCACGCACCTTGCGGTACGTGGAGCGGCGGGTCAGTGCGGTGGGGGGCGGCAGTTCCACGGCGGTGATCAGCTCGCCGTGCACGAGCGCGGTGTCCCGTTCGGGGGTGTCGCCGGGGAGCCGGTGCAGCTCGGCGAGCGGCAGCGTGCGGGCGCCGTCCGGTCCCAGGACGTGCACCGTCGCGTCGAGGGCGAGCAGACCGACGGCCATGTCGGAGGGGTGTACGGCGACGCAGTGCTCGGAGGCGCCCAGCACCGCGTGGTGCCGGTCCCAGCCGCCGATCGCCGCACAGCCGGTACCCGGCTCCCGTTTGTTGCAGGGCGTGGTGACGTCCTGGAAGTAGCGGCAGCGAGTGCGCTGCAGCAGGTTTCCGCCGGTGGTGGCGGCGTTGCGGAGTTGCCCGGACGCACCGGACAGCAGCGCCCGGGACAGTGCCGGATAGCGCGTCCGCACGAGCGGGTGCGCGGCCAGGTCGCTGTTGCGCACCGCGGTGCCGACGCGCAGCCCGCCCTGAGGGGTCGGGGTCACCTCCGCGAGCGGCAGTCGGGACACGTCGACCAGCATGTGCGGTGCGGCGACGCCCAGTTTCATGTGGTCGACCAGGTTGGTGCCGCCGGCGAGGAACACCGCGTGCGGGTGCGCGGCAACGGTGGCCACCGCCTCCT
>KI547047.1:136598-138796 GCA_000497405.1 Streptomycetaceae bacterium MP113-05
GCGGCCCGGTGGTACTCGAAGGGGATCACGACGCCTCCCGGGGTGCCACGGCGGTGCCGCGCAGCGCGGCGAGGATGTTGGCGTACGCGCCGCACCGGCACAGGTTGCCGCTCATCCGTTCACGGATCTCCTCGTCGCCGAGCGGAACGGGCGCACCGGGCGTGTCGGGTGGCGTCAGGTCCCCGGTGACATGGCTCGGATGCCCGGCCTCCGCCTCGTCCAGCATGCCGACGGCGGAGCACACCTGACCGGGTGTGCAGTAGCCGCACTGGAACGCGTCCTGCTCCACGAACGCCCGCTGCACCGGGTGCAGTCCGCCGTCGCCGAGCGCGTCCCCGAGCCCTTCGGCAGTGATCACCTGGTCGCCGTCGTGGGCGACGGCGAAGGTGAGGCAGCTCAGTTGCCGCCGGCCCTCCAGCAGCACCGTGCAGGCGCCGCACTGGCCGTGGTCGCAACCCTTCTTCGGGGAGGTCACCCCCAGCCGTTCGCGCAGCGCGTCCAGCAGCGTGGTGCGCGCGTCGACCGTCACGGGCCTTTCGCTGCCGTCCACCCGAAGGGTGATCCGGTGTTCCATGTGCCGCCTCCCGGGGCGCTGGAGTGTCGGTCCCCGCGGTGTGGGTACCACGCTGCGGGCCGTGCAACCCGACGACCGGCCGCGGAGGTCCCGTGCCGCACCCTGCGCGGACATTACCGGCAAAACGGCACCTGTGGGGTCCTGCGGAACGGGGCGCGCGTGTCGCCGTGCACCATGGACCCTGCGACGTGCAGCGGCACGCCGCGCATGAGCAGGTCTACGGGAGCGAGAGAAGCCGTGGTGGACGTCCAAGGCACGGTGGCGGACGGGTTCGAGCCGGTCCGGGAGGCGTTCTCCAGGAACCTCACAGAGCGTGGCGACCCGGGCGCGGCAGTGGCCGTACACGTCCGCGGGCGCAAGGTCGTCGACCTGTGGGGCGGCACCCGAAACGATTCTGCCGACGGCGAGCCCGCAGCTCCGTGGCAGGCCGGTACCGCCGTCGTCGTACGGTCCGCCACCAAGGGCGTCGCCGCGACCGTACTGCACCTCCTCCACCAGCGCGGACGCCTCGACCTGGACGCACCCGTCGGCACCTACTGGCCCGAGTTCAAGGCGCACGGCAAAGAGGGCGTCCTCGTGCGGCACCTGCTGTCGCACCGGGCCGGCCTGCCGGTGCTGGACCGCCCCCTCACTCCTGCCCAGGCTGTCGACGGTGTCAGCGGACCCGCCGCCATCGCCGCCCAGCGGCCCGAGTGGGAGCCCGGCACCGCCCACGGCTACCACGCCCAGACGTACGGCTGGCTGCTCGGCGAGCTGGTGATGCGCATGACCGGGCGGTCCATCGGCCGCTGGTTCGCCGAGGAGGTTGCCCGGCCCCACGGCCTGGGCCTGTGGATGGGCCTCCCGCACGGCGAGCAGCACCGCGTCGCGACGCTCCGCGACGTGGCCGCGCCACCGCAGCCCGCCGCCGGACTGCGGGTGCGTGCCAAGAGCGACGTGCTCGACGCCTACCGCGACCCGGACTCGCTGACCCGGCGCGCCTTCGGCGCGATCGACCCGCTGCCGGACGAGAACGCCCCCGACTACCGGGCCGCCGCACTCGCCGCCTCGGGCGGCATCGCCACCGCCCGTTCGCTGTCCCGCTTCTACGCGGCGCTCATCGGCCACGTCGAGGCCGAGGAACCGGCGGGCGGGGCCACGGACGGTGAGCCCGGCACGGGCGGACTACCCCCCGGGCGGAGCCTGTTCACCGCCGCCACTCTGATGCAGGCCCGCTCCCAGGAGTCGCACGGACCGGACCGGGTCCTGGTCGTCGGCACCCGCTTCGGGCTCGGCTACATGCTGCACAGCCCCGCCTCACCGATGCTCGGCCCCGGTTCCTTCGGTCATCCCGGCCGCGGCGGCTCACTGGCGCTCGCCGACCCCGAATCGGCCACCGCCTTCGCCTACGTCACCCGTGGCACCCAGTCCTCCGTCACCTCCGACCCCCGCCCGCAGGCCCTGCTGCGCGCGGTCAAGGCCTGCACTCGCTGACTCCGTGGGGGTGTCGCCACGCCCGTGACGGGACACCGCCCGCGACCGGGCACCGCCGCGACCGGACACCGCGCGAGGCATCGCACCGGTCCGGGGGCTCCGGGGGTGTGGGGCCGGAGGGCGGCCGGTCCCCGGTGTGGGGTGGGGTGTG
>KI547047.1:138806-146228 GCA_000497405.1 Streptomycetaceae bacterium MP113-05
ACGGCGCCCCGCCGCAGTCGCGGGCCCGACTGCCGTATTCCCGCGTGTTGCCCCCTACACCTGGCGTCACAAAGGCGACAGCATGGGGCGTCTGTTCGCACAGTTCGCTTCGGACCGCGGAACCGAGATTCGGAAGGCCTACTAGGGATGGCGATGGGGATGGCGATCGAGAGGACCTGCCTGTGAGCGCCGAGGACGGGAACGTGCCCGGCGCACCGGGAACCCGGGGAGCGGCCACGGTGGGGGTGCCCCGTGAGAGGGGGGAGGGGGAGCGGCGCGTCGCACTGGTGCCGAAGGTGATCGAGAAGCTGCGGCGCACGGGAGTCGACGTGGTCGTCGAGGCCGGCGCGGGGCTGGGGGCACTGATCCCGGACGGGCACTTCACCGCGGCCGGGGCGGCAATCGGCGACCCGTGGGCCTGCGACGTGCTGGTGAAGGTCGCACCGCCGACCGCCGAGGAGGTTGCGCGGCTGAGCCGGGGCGGCACCCTCATCGGCTTCCTGACGCCGCTGACGTCCCCCGGGACGGTGGTGGCGCTGCGGGACGCGGGCGTCACGGGCTTCGCCATGGAGGCCGTGCCCCGCATCTCCCGGGCCCAGTCGATGGACGCGCTGTCCTCGCAGGCGAACGTGTCCGGGTACAAGGCGGTACTGCTCGCCGCAGATCACAGCACCCGGTTCTTCCCCATGCTGACCACCGCGGCCGGCACGGTGAAGCCGGCGACCGCGCTGGTGCTCGGTGTGGGCGTCGCCGGCCTCCAGGCCCTCGCGACGGCCAAACGCCTCGGCGCGCGCACCACCGGCTACGACGTACGGCCGGAGGTCGCCGACCAGGTGCGGTCGTTGGGCGCCCAGTGGCTGGACCTCGGCATCGACGCGCAGGGCGAGGGCGGATACGCGCGCGAACTCACCGACGCCGAACGCGCCGAGCAGCTCAAGCGGCTCGAGGAGGCCATCACCGGCTTCGACGTGGTGATCACCACGGCGCTGGTCCCCGGCCGGAAGGCGCCCCGCCTGGTCACCGCGCGCGCGGTGGAGGGCATGCGGCCCGGGAGCGTCGTCGTCGACCTCGCCGGCGAGGCCGGCGGCAACTGCGAACTCACCGAACCCGGCCGGGTCGTGGTCAAGCACGACGTCACCGTCGCCTCCCCGCTCAACCTGCCGGCGGCGATGCCCGAGCACTCCTCGGAGCTGTACGCGCGCAACGTCTCCGCGCTGCTGGAGCTGATGCTGGACGAGAACGGCGCCGTGATGCCCGACTGGTCCGACGAGGTGCTCGCCAAGTCCTGCGTCACGAGGGAGGAGTCCTGATGGAGTCGGGAAGTCTGCTCGCCAACATCGCCATCCTGGTGCTCGCCGGGTTCGTCGGGTTCGCCGTGATCTCCAAGGTCCCCAACACCTTGCACACCCCGCTGATGTCCGGCACCAACGCCATCCACGGCATCGTGCTGCTCGGCGGGCTCATCGTCCTCGGCGAGCTGGAGAACCCGTCCGTGCTGGACTCGGTGATCCTCACCGTCGCCATCGCCTTCGGCATGATCAACGTGGTCGGCGGGTTCCTGGTCACCGATCGGATGCTGGGCATGTTCAAGTCGGGCCCCGACCGGAAGAAGTCCACCGCGACGAAGGGCCGTGACTGATGGACACCCTCGCGTACGTCCTCTACATCGTCGCTTTCGCCCTGTTCATCCACGGCCTCTCCGGGCTGACCGGCCCGCGGACCGCGGTGCGCGGCAACCAGATCGCCGCGGTCGGCATGCTGGTCGCGGTCGTCGCCACGCTGCTGCGGGTCGAGCACAACTGGGCGCTGATCGCCGTCGGTCTGGTCGTCGGCACGGCGCTGGGCGTGCCGTCCGCCCGCCAGGTTAAGATGACCGCGATGCCGCAGATGGTGGCGCTGTTCAACGGAGTCGGCGGCGGCGCGGTCGCGCTCATCGCCTGGTCGGAGTTCCGCACCTCCGGCGGGTTCGCGGACTCCGCCGGGCACGTCGTCGTCACCTCGATGTTCGCGGCGACCGTCGGTTCCGTGTCGTTCTGGGGTTCGCTGATCGCCTACGGCAAGCTCCAGGAGATCCTGTCGGGGCGGCCCATCGGACTGGGCAGAGCCCAGCAGGCGGTGAACGCACTGCTGCTCGCGGCGGCGGTCGGCTGCGCGGTCGCGGCCGGGCTCGGTGGAGCTTCGGAACTGTGGATCGGTCTCGTCCTCGTCCTCTCCGCCGTCCTCGGCGTGATGGTGGTGCTGCCGATCGGCGGCGCCGACATGCCGGTGGTCATCTCGCTCCTCAACGCCCTCACCGGTCTGTCCGCCGCCGCGGCGGGCCTGGCGCTGGACAACACCGCGATGATCGTCGCCGGCATGATCGTCGGAGCGTCCGGCTCGATCCTCACCCACCAGATGGCGGTGGCGATGAACCGGACCATCCCGGCCATCGTCGCGGGCGGCTTCGGCGGTGGCGGGGCTCTCGCCCCGAGCGGCGACGACGGGGTGGAGCGCACGGTGAAGTCCACCTCCGCGGCCGACGCGGCGATTCAGATGGCGTACGCGGCGCAGGTGATCGTCGTGCCCGGATACGGCATGGCCGTGGCACAGGCGCAGCATGCGGTGAAGGACATGGCGGACCTGCTGGAGTCCAAGGGCGTCGACGTGCGGTACGCCATCCATCCGGTCGCCGGCCGGATGCCCGGGCACATGAACGTCCTGCTCGCCGAAGCCGACGTGCCCTACGACGCGCTGAAGGAGATGGACGAGATCAACGACGAGTTCGCGCGCACCGACGTCACTCTCGTCATCGGCGCCAACGACGTCACCAACCCGGCGGCACGTACCGACCCGTCCAGCCCGATCCACGGCATGCCGATCCTCAACGTCGACGCCTCACGGAACGTCATCGTGCTCAAGCGCTCGATGAGCAGTGGCTTCGCGGGTATCGACAATCCGCTCTTCTACGCCGAACGAACGTCGATGCTGTTCGGTGACGCGAAGAAGTCGGTGACGGAGGTGACGGAGGAGCTGAAGGCTCTCTGAGCCGAACGCGGGGGGCTGCGGCGGATCGTCCCGAACCGCCCCGGGCCGCCCTCTGCGTCAGAGCAGGGTGGCGCCCGGGGCGGGAGAAGTGGTGGCGCGGGCGGTGCGGCAGGTGCCGGAGCGGCGCAGCGCCCCGGCGACCGTCTCCGCCGTGGCGGCGTCCTCGGTGAGGAAGGCGCAGGTGGGGCCCGAACCGGAGACCAGCCCGGCGAGGGCTCCGGCCGCCTTCCCCGCTTCCAGGGTGTCCGCGAGGGAGGGGCGCAGCGAGAGGGTGGCTGCCTGCAGGTCGTTGGCCAGCGTGCCGGCGAGGCTGTGCGGGTCGCCCGTGCGCAGGGCGGTGAGCAGGCCCGGGGACGCCTCCGGCCCGGGGACGTCCGAGTCGGCGCGCAGCCGGTCGCACTCGCGGTAGACCGCGGGTGTGGACAGGCCTTCGTCCGCCACGGCGAACACCCAGTGGAAGGTGCCGCCGACCTCCAGGGGCGTCAGCAGTTCACCGCGTCCCTTCCCCAGCGCGGCGCCGCCGACCAGGCTGAACGGCACGTCGGAGCCCAGCTGCGCGCAGAGGGCGAGCAGCTCCTCGTGCGGGGTGCCGAGCCCCCACAGGGAGTCGCAGGCCAGCAGGGCCCCGGCCGCGTCGGCGCTGCCGCCGGCCATGCCGCCGGCGACCGGGATGTCCTTGGCGATGTGCAGGTGGACACCCGGGGTGGTCGGCATCCCGTGGCGGGCGGTCAGCGCGTGGGCGGCGCGGGCGGCCAGGTTCGAGGCGTCCAGCGGGACGGCAGCCGCGTCCGGGCCGGTGCAGGTGAGCTGGAAGGCGTCGGCCGGGGTCGCGGTGATCTCGTCGTACAGGCCGACGGCGAGGAAGACGTTGGCCAGGTCGTGGAATCCGTCGGCGCGCGGGGGGCCGACCGCGAGCTGGACGTTGACCTTGGCCGGTACCCGGACGGTGACAGCGGACGTCACGCGGCGCTCTCCTTCTCGGACGGCTGGCTGCTCGGCGGGCGGTGCTCGGCGATCGCCGCGAACTCCTCCACGGTCAGTGCTTCTCCGCGCGCCCTGGGCGACACCCCGGCGGCAGTCAGGGCCTCCTCGGCCGCGGCGCCGGAACCGGCCCAGCCGGACAGCGCCGCACGCAACGTCTTGCGGCGTTGCGCGAACGCGGCGTCCACCACGGCGAACACGTCCTCCCGGGAGGCGCTGGTGTCCGGCGGGTCGCGGCGTACCAGCGACACCAGACCGGAGTCGACGTTCGGCGCGGGCCAGAACACGTTCCGGCCGATCGCACCGGCCCGCCGCACGTCGCAGTACCAGGCGGCCTTGACCGAGGGCACGCCGTACACCTTGGAGCCCGGAGCCGCAGCCAGCCGGTCGGCGACCTCGGACTGCACCATCACCAGGGAGCGTTCGATGCCCGGGAAGCCGGCGAGCATGTGCAGCAGTACCGGCACGGCGACGTTGTACGGCAGGTTCGCGACGAGTGCGGTCGGCTGCGGGCCGGGCAGGGAGGCGACCCGTAGAGCGTCGCGGTGTACGAGGTCGAAGCGGTCGGCGCGGTCCGGCAGTCTGGCCTGCACGGTCGCCGGGAGGGCGGCGGCCAGTACGTCGTCGATCTCGACGGCGACGACCCGGTCCGCGACCCGAAGCAGCTCCAGGGTCAGCGACCCCAGACCGGGCCCGATCTCGACGACCACGTCGGCGTCGCGCACCTGCGCGGTCCGCACGATGCGTCGCACCGTGTTGGCGTCGATGACGAAGTTCTGCCCGCGCTGCTTGGTGGGGCGGACGCCCAGTGTGGCGGCGAGTTCGCGGACGTCGGCGGGGGAGAGGAGGGGATCGGGGGCGGAGCTCACCGGTGCAGTCTACGGGCGGTGCTCGTAGCCGAAGGCGCGCGCCGTGTTCGCTGCCACGTGCCCGGCCAGTTCGTCCTCCGTCATGCCCGTGACCTCGGCCATCGCCCGCAGCGTGACCGGGATCAGGTAGGGCGCGTTGGGCCGGCCCCGGTACGGCGCCGGGGTGAGGAACGGCGCGTCGGTCTCCACCAGCACCAGCTCCGGCGGCGCTACGGCCAGGGCGTCCCGCAGCGGCTGCGCGTTCTTGAAGGTGACGTTGCCGGCGAAGGACATGAACCAGCCGTGCTCCGCGCAGGTCCGGGCCAGGTCCGGGCCGCCGGAGTAGCAGTGGAAGACGGTGCGCTCCGGGGCGCCGTCCTCGCGCAGGATGCGGACGACGTCGTCGTGCGCCTCCCGGTCGTGGATGACCAGGGCCTTGCCGAGGCGCTTGGCGAGCGCGATGTGCTCGCGGAAGGAGCGCTGCTGCTCGGCGATCCCGGCGTCGCCGGTGCGGAAGTAGTCCAGGCCGGTCTCACCGACGGCCAGCACCTGCGGCTGTGCGGCGAGCTTCTCGATCTCCGCCAGCGCCGCGTCCAGCGCCTGGGGCCCGCCCTGCTCCGCCAGGCGCGGCGCCTCGTTGGGGTGCAGCGCCACGGCTGCGTGCACCGCCGGGTGGGCGGCCGCCACCTCGGCGGCCCAGCGCGCCCGTTCCACGTCGCAGCCGATCTGCACGACGGTCGTCACTCCCACGGAGGCGGCCTTCTCCAAGGCCTCCTGCACGGTGCCGTCCTGCATGTCGAGGTGCGTGTGCGAGTCGGCCACCGGTACCCGGAGCGGTTCGGGCGGTGGCGGCGCGGGCTGGGCTCGATCGGGCATGCCGCGATGATAGATCCCGCCGCCCCCACCGGGACGGGTCTCAGTGGTGCTGCCAGGCATCCACCGCGGTCGCAACCCGCCCGGAGCGCATGATCCGCAGCTTGTGGCCCTCGCAGTTCGTGCAGGTCGGGTGGGTGAGCGGCGACGGCACGCGGCGGCCGTCGGACCAGTAGGTGATCTGGGGCCCGCCGTCGGCGCCGGTTCGGTGCTCGATGTCGTACGTCTGCTCCCAGCCGTGGCCACAGCTCATGCAGGCGAAGCTGTACGCCTCCTGCACCGTGGCCCCGCTGGGTCCTGTGCCACCGGTCTCCGTCATCGAAGCTCCTCTCTTCCCGGGCGGGAACGCCCACCACCAGTGGACTCCGTGTCCGGAAGAACCGCAGCCGTCTTGTGCGGAAGCTGGAAGACAATTGGCTTGGAATTGGGCCCGGTGCGATGAACGCCGACGTTTCCTGGGCAAGGTTTTGCTTTTCAGGTTAACGCCTTTGCCGGATCATGCGAGAACAACCGGCGGCTTCGGGAATGCGGGCGGCGTGAGCCCGGCGCGGGAGCACTCAGCGCGGCCCCGGCCCCGGACTCTTCGCCGCCACCACCGCGTCGAAGACCTCCCGCTTGGGCACCCCGGCATCCCGCGCCACCGCCGCGATCGCCTCCTTGCGGCGCTCACCGGCCTCCTCGCGGACGGCGACCCGGCGGGCCAGCTCGGGGCCGTCCAGCTCCTCCGGACCCGGTGGGGCGGCCCCCTCGACCACCACCGTGATCTCCCCGCGCACGCCGTCGGCCGCCCACGCGGTGAGCTGCTCCAGCGACCCCCGCCGGATCTCCTCGTACGTCTTGGTCAGTTCCCGGCACACCGCGGCACGACGTTCCGCGCCGAACACCTCGGCCATGGCGGCGAGCGTGTCGCCCAGCCGGTGCGGGGCCTCGAAATAGACCAGGGTGCGCCTCTCCCGCTCGCTCTCCTTCAGCCGGGTGAGGCGTTCACCGCGTTTGCGGGGGAGAAAACCCTCGAAGCAGAAGCGGTCGACCGGCAGTCCGGAGAGCGCGAGCGCCGTCAGCACCGCCGACGGCCCGGGAACCGCGGTGACCCGCACTCCCCGCTCCACGGCGGCGGCCACCAGCCGGTACCCCGGGTCGGACACCGACGGCATGCCGGCGTCAGTCACCAGCAGCACACGGGCCCCACCGGTCAGCGCCTCCACCAGCTCCGGCGTGCGCGCGGACTCGTTGCCCTCGAAGTAGGAGACGACCCGCCCGCCGACCTGCACGTCCAGCGCCCGCGTCAGCCGACGCAGCCGCCGGGTGTCCTCGGCGGCCACCACGTCCGCAGCGGCCAGCTCCGCAGCCAGCCGCGGAGGCGCGTCGGCGGTGTCGCCGATGGGCGTACCGGCGAGGACGAGGGTTCCGGAGGAGGTCATGCGGGGAGTCTGGTCGGCGGGACCCGGCGCGGGCAACTCGGCCGCAACCGGTCCCCTCCGGCGGCATCCCGTCGCCCCGTGGCCTTCCGCCGCCTCCCGCAGCCGGGGACGTACGCCCCGTGGGGCGCGGGGCGCCACACCACGGGCGGCGCGTTCCTTACGATGAGCGCTGTGACGACCCAGGAGACCGCCGCCGAGGTACAGCACGAGCCGGCCCCGACCCAAGCGCCGCCCACCTGGCAGGCCCGGCTGCGCCGCTTCGGCTACCAGGTCGT
>KI547047.1:146468-170956 GCA_000497405.1 Streptomycetaceae bacterium MP113-05
GGGCTGCGTGAACGGCTCGTACCCCCCCACCCCCGCCCGTCCCCTCGCCTCGGGGCGCTGCTCGGCTTCTCCCCGCATGCGGCCGAACGGCTGTCCCGCTGGTCGGCCTGGGGCGGGCCGCTGCTGGTCGCCCTGGTCGCCGGGCTGCTGCGGTTCTGGCGGCTCGGGTCGCCGCACGCGGTGATATTCGACGAGACCTACTACGCCAAGGACGCCTGGTCGCTCTGGCAGTTCGGCTACGAGGGCAGCTGGGGCGACAAGGCCAACGAGCGCGTCCTGTCCGGGGCCGGCGACCTCGCGCTGTCCGCCGATCCCTCCTACGTCGTCCACCCTCCCGTGGGCAAGTGGATCATCGGACTGGGCGAGGTGATGTGGGGGCTGGACCCGTTCGGCTGGCGGTTCATGACCGCAGTCCTCGGCACCCTCTCGGTGCTGATGCTGTGCCGCATCGGACGCCGCCTGTTCCGCTCCACCGTCCTGGGCTGCCTGGCCGGCGGCCTGCTGGCCGTCGACGGGCTGCACTTCGTGATGAGCCGCACCGCGCTGCTCGACCTGGTCCTGATGTTCTGGGTGCTCGCCGCCTTCGGCTGCCTGCTCGTGGACCGGGACAGGGCACGGGAGAGACTGGCCGCCGCCCTCCCGGCCGGCCCGGACGGGGGCGGGGGCGGGGAGGCGTACCCGGATGTGTACGTCGCCGAACGCCTCAGCCTCGGCGTGCGCCCCTGGCGCATCGCCGCCGGCGTCTGCCTCGGGCTGGCGTTCGCCACCAAGTGGAACGGCCTGGTGGTGCTCGCCGCATTCGGCGTCCTCGTCGTGCTGTGGGACATGGGTGCCCGCCGTGCGGCCGGTGCCGGGCGGCCGTTCACCGCGATGCTCCGCCGCGACGCGCTGCCCGCGTTCCTCTCCACGGTGCCGGTCGCCGTCGCGACCTACGTCGTCTCCTGGGCCGGCTGGTTCGCCACCGACGGCGGTTACCACCGCGACTGGGCCCGCACCGACGGTGCCGGGCAGGGCTGGACGTGGCTCCCCGACGCGCTGCGCAGCCTGTGGCACTACGAGACGCAGGTGTACGACTTCCACGTCGGTCTCACCGACGGGCACACCTACGAGTCCAACCCGTGGAGCTGGCTGGTCCTGGGCCGGCCCGTCTCCTACTTCTACGAGTCCCCCGGCAAGGGCGAGGCCGGATGCACCGCAGCCGACGGCTGCGCCCGCGAAGTACTCGCGCTGGGCACCCCGTTGCTGTGGTGGGCCGGCTGTGCGGCGCTGCTGTACGTGCTCTACCGGTGGCTGCTGCGCCGGGACTGGCGGGCCGGAGCGATCCTCTGCGGCGTCGCCGCCGGTTACCTGCCCTGGTTCAACTACCAGGAACGCACCATCTTCTCCTTCTACGCCGTCGTCTTCGTGCCGTTCCTCTGTCTGGCGGTCACGATGATGATCGGCGCACTGGCCGGGCCGCCCGGCGTCACCGAGCGGCGGCGCCTGGTGGGGCTGGTGGCGTCCGGCGTGCTGGTGCTGCTCATCGTGTGGAACTTCGTGTATTTCTGGCCGGTCTACACCGGCCAGACCCTCCCCCTGGACGCCTGGCGCCACCGCATGTGGCTGGACACCTGGATCTGACACCTCTCCTCACCCCGCCGCCGGACCGGGTCGGTCCGGCGGCGTCCAACCCACGGCAGCACTACACCGATTCGGTATCCGAAAGATCGGTGCGAGCGTCCGGTCCGTCAAGGTTCGTGCCGTAGGGTTCCCCGGACGGTTCCCTCGGCCAGGCCGGCCGGGGCGGGGTGGAGGGGCACGTATCCGGATGGGTCTCAGGTCGCAGACGCGGGACAGACAGCGCATGGCGGTGATCGGCTCGGTGGCCGCCGTCGTCGTCGGAGCCACCGGCTTCGGTGTGTACGCCCTGGTGGGCGAGGAGCAGCCGGGCGGTGGCGGCCCCGCCGCGACCGCGGACGGCAAGCAGCCCGAGGCGGTCGAGACCGGGCCTCCCACTGCGGCGGAAGTGCGCAGCACCGCGGGCGCGTTCCTCGACGCATGGGCCGCAGGCGACGCCCGTCAGGCCGCCGCGCTCACCGACGACCAGACCACGGCGCTCACGACGCTCTCCGCGTTCCGCGAGGACGCCGGCGTCGCGGAGATCGCGTTCACGCCGAAGGAGCCGGCCCGGGGCGAAGTCCCCTTCCGGGCCGAGGCGCAGGTCGCCCATGAGGAGACCACCGCCGACTGGTCCTACGAGGCCGCTCTGAAGGTCGTGCGCGACGAGAAGACCGGCGACGCGGTCGTGCACTGGGAGCCCTCGGTCGTCCATCCCGAGCTCGAGGAAGGCCAGACGGTCGAGACGGGCGAGGCCGGCACTCCGCCGATCAAGGCCGTCGACCGCAACGGCACCGAGCTCACCAAGGAGGACCATCCCGCCCTCGGTGGCATCCTGGCGGATCTGCGCAAGCGCTACGGTGACGAGGCGGGCGGCGAACCGGGCATCGAGACCCGCATCCTCGACGCGAAGGGCGAGGAGACCGGCACCACCCTCCTCACTCTCTCCGAGGGCGAGGCCGGCACCGTGCAGACCACCATCGACGTCGGTGCCCAGCAGGCCGCCGAGTCTGCGATCGCCGGGAAGAACAAGGCCGCCGTCGTCGCCGTCAAGCCCAGCACCGGCGAGATCCTGGCCGCCGCCTACACTCCCGCGCCCGGCTTCAACACCGCCTTCCAGGGCCTGTACGCGCCCGGTTCCACCATGAAGGTCGTCACCGGCGCCATGCTCATGGACAAGGGCCTCGCCTCCCCGGGCGCGCAGCACCCGTGCCCGAAGGAGTTCGAGTACGGCCACTGGCCGTTCCACAACGACGACCACTTCGAGATCAAGGGCGGTACGTTCGCCCAGAGCTTCGCCCGCTCCTGCAACACCGCCTTCATCAGCCAGGCACCGGAGCTGGAGAACGACTCGCTGACGAACTACGCCCGGGACGTCTTCGGCCTCGGCCTGTCCTGGCAGGTCGGCACCACCACGATGGACGGCCGGGTACCCGTCCAGGACGCGGCGCAGATGGGCGCCTCCCTCATCGGGCAGGGCGGCGTACGGATGAACCCGCTGAACATGGCGTCGGTCTCCGCGACGGCGAAAACCGGCGTCTTCAAACAGCCGTACATCGTCTCCCCCCGGATCGACGGGCGGACACTCACCAGCGCGCCGCGGACGATGAGCCCCCGGACCGCGAGCGGGCTGCGCCAGGTGATGCACCTCACCGCGGTGAGCGGGACGGCCGCCGTGCCGATGTCCGGGTTGAGCGGCGAATTCGGCGCGAAGACCGGCTCCGCGGAGGTCATGGGGCAGGAGAAGCCCAACGCCTGGTTCACGGCCTACTCCGGCGACATCGCCGCCGCCGCCGTGGTGCCGGCCGCCGGTCACGGCGGCGAGAACGCCGGCCCGGTGGTACGGGCGGTGTTCGACGCGTACGGCGGCTGATTCCGCCGGGCTCCCGCTCCGGTCGCCGGGGGAGGAACTCCACCCTCGTGTCCTGAGCCCCGCCGGTCCTAGCAGGTCACGCTCCCGGCAGGCGCCGGTCGGCGGGCCGCCGGAAGGCGACTACGCTGGACTGTCGGCCCGGAACGCGTCGCAGGAGTGAGATGGCAGTCAACCTCGTCAATCTGGAAGCCGTCGGCAAGGTGTACGGCACCCGTGCGCTGCTGGACGGCCTCTCGCTCGGCGTCAGCGAGGGCGACCGGATCGGTGTCGTCGGGCGGAACGGAGACGGCAAGACCACGCTGATCCGCATCCTCGCCGGGCACGAGCCGGCCGACGACGGGCGGGTGACGCACGTGAACGGGCTCCGGCTCGGGGTGCTCACCCAGCACGACTCGCTGGACCCGGCCGCGACGTTCCGGCACGAGGTGCTCGGAGACATGGCCGACCACGAGTGGGCGGGCGAGGCGAGGGTCCGCGACGTGCTGACCGGCCTGTTCGGCGGTCTGGACCTGCCCGGGTTCCCGGACGGGCTGGAGACCGTGATCGGCCCGCTGTCCGGTGGTGAACGCCGCCGCATCGCGCTGGCCCAGCTGCTGATCGCCGAGCAGGACCTGATCGTGCTCGACGAGCCGACCAACCATCTGGACGTCGAGGGCATCTCCTGGCTGGCAGGACACCTGCGGGCGCGGCGCTCGGCGCTGGTCTGCGTCACCCACGACCGCTGGTTCCTGGACCAGGTGTGCACCCGCATGTGGGACGTGCAGCGCGGCACCGTGCACGAGTACGACGGCGGGTACAGCGACTACGTCTTCGCGCGCGCCGAGCGGGAGCGCATCGCCGCGACCGAGGAGTCCAAGCGGCAGAACCTGATGCGCAAGGAACTGGCCTGGCTGCGGCGCGGCCCGCCCGCCCGTACCAGCAAGCCGCGCTACCGCATCGAGGCGGCGAACGCGCTGATCGCCGACGTGCCGCCGCCCCGGAACGACGCGGATCTGATGCGCTTCGCCAACTCCCGGCTGGGCAAGACCGTCTTCGACCTGGAGGACGTCACCGTTCAGGCCGGCCCCAAGACGCTGCTGCAGCACCTGACCTGGCAGATCGGGCCCGGCGACCGTGTCGGCCTGGTCGGCGTCAACGGCGCCGGCAAGACCTCCTTGCTGCGCGCGCTGGAGGAGGCCGCGGGCAGCGAGGGCGAGAAGCAGCCGGCAGCCGGACGTATCGCGGTCGGCCGGACGGTCAAGCTCGCCTACCTGTCCCAGGAGGTGGCCGAGATCGACCCGACGTGGCGGGTGCTGGAGGCGGTCGAAAAGGTCCGTTCCCGCGTCGAGCTGGGCAAGGGGCGGGAGATGACCGCCTCGCAGCTGTGCGAGAAGTTCGGTTTCGTGAAGGAGAAGCAGTGGACTCCCGTCGGGGATCTCTCCGGCGGTGAACGTCGCCGCCTGCAGATCCTGCGGCTGCTGATGGACGAGCCCAACGTCCTCTTCCTGGACGAGCCCACGAACGACCTGGACATCGAGACACTGACCCAGCTCGAGGACCTGCTCGACGGTTGGGCCGGTTCCCTCGTGGTCATCTCGCACGACCGCTACTTCCTGGAGCGGACCACCGACCGGGTGCACGCCCTGCTGGGCGACGGCACGCTGCGGATGCTGCCGCGCGGCATCGAGGAGTACCTGGAGCGACGGGCCCGGGCGCGCGAACAGCCGACCGTCCCGGCGCCGCAGACCACCGCCGCGCGCACGGCAGTCCAGTCGGCGCCGGCCGCACCGCCCGCGGCGAAGCCGGCAGCGCTGTCCCGTGCCGCACAGAAGGAACTGCAGCGCATCGAGCGGCGGCTGGACCGCATCGGTACCGACGAGTCGTCGTTGCACGCTGACATCGCAGAGGACGCCACCGACTTCGAACGCGTCGCGGGGCTGGACGTCCGGCTGCGTGAACTCTCCGCCGAACGCGATGACTTGGAGACTCGCTGGCTGGAACTGGCCGAGGGGGAGTAGCAGCGGGCCCCTTGGGGGCGCTGACGGCGTGCCACGCTTGACTGAGCCGTCCCTGGGCCGTGACGGAACCGGGACGTTCCCCCACACCGTCCGGTGATAGAAAGAACTCCGCTCACCAGTCAGCCATGGCGGGCTCGATGTCCGATCCGCTCGGCCCTGGGGTCAGTACCCGACGGGGGGTTGAGGGCGCCGGGCCGACGGTCTGCCCGTTCCGAGGACACCGCATGTCTCAGCCGCCCCCTCCACCCCCCAGCCAACCGCCCCGGCCCGGCGACGGGTCCGGTGAGCCCAACGACCCGCGCGCCGGAGGCTCGTCGCCCGGTCCGTCGTCCCTGGACAAGCCGTCCCCGGAGGCGCCGCAGGACCCCGGCGCTTACGGCTCCCCCCAGCAGCCCCCGCAGCCCCCGCAGGGCGGCGGCCCCTACGGGCCGCCGCAGGCCCCGGGTGCCCCGCCGCAGCAGCCTGGTGGCTACGGATATCCGGCGCCCGGCCCCGGCGCCCCGACACGGCCCGGCGGGTACGCGCCCCAGCAGGGCGGCTACGGACAGCCGCAGGGCGGTGGCTACGGGCAGCCCGGCCCGTACGGTCAGCCCGGGCCCTACGGGCAGCCGCAGCAGCCTGGGCCGTACGGCCGGCCCGGCATGGATACGACACTGCCGTCCGGCGCGATGCCGGGCGGACCGGCCCCCGGCCGGGACAGCAACAAGACCGTCGCGGTCATCGCCGCTGCCGTAGCCGTGCTGCTGATCGTGGGCTGCGGTGTCTGGTTCCTCACGAGGGACTCCGGCGACTCCGACCCGCAGGGCGGCACCACCGGCACCACCCAGGGCACCACGGGGGGTGACTCGGGCGGCTCCACCGGCGGCGGGGGCAATGTGGACGGTGGCCACAAGCCGGCCGGCACCGAAGGCCGGCTGCTCTTCAGCGTCGACGCCCCGAAGGTGGACGACATCACCTCGGTGCCCGGCATGTGGGCTACCGAAGACCTCTTCGTCAAGACCGGTGTCGAAGCAATCCTGGGCCTGAAGGCGAGCGACGGCTCCGAGGCGTGGAAGATCCCGCTCGACGGCCAGGTGTGCGCCGCCTCTCTGCACCGGACCGACGACGGCAAGACCGCCGTCGTCACCCGGGAGACCCGTTCCAGCAAGGCCCGTTGCAACCAGATGGTGGTCATCGACCTGGTCGGCGGGAAGAAGCTGTGGCAGCAGACCATCCCCAACGACGGCAACGTCAACAGCCTCGGTGGGAGTGTCACCGTCAGCCAGGGCACCGTCGCCGCCGCATGGATCGGCGGCTCCGTCGGCTACCCGCTCTCCGGCGGCGACCCGATCTGGGCCACCGAGACGGGCGCCGACTGCCGCGACGACGGGTACGCGGGCGGCGCGAAGCTCATCGCCGTGGTCGAGTGCGGCAGCTATTCCAAGCCCGAGTACATCGTGCAGACGCTGGACCCGAAGACCGGCGAGGCGGAGGACGAGTTCAAGGTCCCCGGACGGGTACGGACGCTGTCGGTGGCCTCCACCGACCCGCTCGTCCTGGTGATCGGCGCCGGCGAGTCGACACCGTCGGACATCATGACCGTCTCCGACGACATGAAGCTGATGACGAAGATCTCACTGGGCAGCCGATACGAGGTCGACTGCGACCTGTCCGCGGAGGGCTGCCGCGGCATCCTCGCGACCGAGGACGCCCTGTACATGCGGACGCAGCTGCACGAGGCGAACGCGGACTACGGGCGGACGAACGAGATCATGAAGTTCGACATCAAGACCGGCACCACCAAGTGGAAGTCCTCCGCCGGTGAGAAGCGCGTCCTGACCCCGATGCGCTTCGAGGAGGGCAAGCTGATCAGCTACCGGCTGCCCAGCTACGAGAAGGGCGGCGAGATCGTGGCCATCGACCCGGCCGACGGGAAACAGACGACCTGGCTGAAGCTCAACCAGACGCACATGGAAGAGCAGTTCGTCGCCTACCGCCTCCTGGACCGAGCACTCTTCGCCTATGGCCGGCTGCACCTGCAGACGGACCTGCTCTCCGAGCGGGACGACGGCGACAAGCCCCTCGCGGCGGTCTTCGGCGTCGGCTGACGACTCTCGCAGAGACCCGCGGCGACGGCCCCGGACCGTGTAGCTTTCGTGCACATGTGTCCGGGGCCGGCACGTGTCCGGGCAAGCAGCACCGGGGTGACGGGGGAGCTCGATAGGTGTGGGTGTGCGGGTCGTGGTGGTGGACGAGAAGCGACTGCCGGCGGAGGCGTTGGCGACGGCGCCCGGTGCCGGATCGCGGCGGGGATGGGTATCGCGACGAGTACCGCGCGTACGCATGTGCAGCGGGTGCTGCGGAAGTTGGAGGTCACCTCGCGGCTGGAGGCCGCGGCGCCGGCAGCCCGTACCGGTCTGCTGGACCGGGTGGCGGGCCGTGCTTCCCCCGGCCGGGAGTGACCAGTCCCGGGGCCCGGCCCCGAACCGTCGTCCTGGGCCGGGGAGCCGGGGCCGGTGGGTGCCGTCGTCGCGTCAGGTCTTCGGGCCGTCTGCTTCGGGGCCGGTGGCGGGGTGGTCGGGGTCCGGCCCGCCGGACTCGGGCGCCGCGGGCGGCGGCACTGCCGGGCTCAGCCGCAGCCAGAGCAGGAAGAACACGCCGAGGGCGAGCATTCCGAGGCCCGTCCACAGGTTGATGTTGATGCCCTCCGCCTTCTCCAGGTCCGCTTCGGACGCGGTGATGCCGGCGATGGTGACGATGACGCCGTAGACGACGAACAGGCCGCCGATGATGCGGCGGACGTCGAAGAGCCGCGCGGAGGAACCGGAGCGCCGTTCCAGGTCGTCCATCTGCGCCACGTACGCCGCCGGGTCGTAGTGCTCGTGCGGGTGCGGGTCTTTCCGCTTGTCGGTCACGGGAGTTCAGTCCTTCGTAGCAGCGGGGCCGGGTCAGAGCGAGAACGGGATGTACGCCGCGGCGGCGAGGATGATCGCGCCCCAGCCGAGCAGTGCGGGCTTCCGGTACCAGGCCTGGTCGCCCTCGGCGGGCGCCTCCTGCATGCCGGGCGAGACCGTGCCGTAGACCAAGCCGGCCAGTTCCTCGACGGGTTTCGGCCTGGTGACCATCGTGAGCACCGCCATCACCACGCCGCCGACGACGAAGGCGACGATGGCGGAGACGAAGTTGGCGCCCTGGTCGCTGGGGAAGTCGATGATGCCCCGCTGGTAGAACCAGAAGTAGTTGACCATCGCCGCCATGGTGCCGCTCAGCAGCCCCCAGAAGCCGGCCGCAGGGGTCGTCCGCTTCCAGAACATGCCGATGATGAAGACGGCGAACAGCGGCACGTTGAAGAAGGAGAACAGCGTCTGCAGGTAGTTCATGATGTTGCTGAAGGTGGAGGCGATGAACGCCGTCCCCATGCCGATCAGCACACCGACGACGGTCACCCAGCGCGCGACCGAGACGTAGTGCGCATCGGGCTGGTCCTTCTTCAGGTACGCACCCCAGATGTCGTTGGTGAAGACGGTGTTGAAGGACGAGATGTTCGCCGCCATACCGGCCATGAAGGCGGCGATCAGCCCGGTGATGGCGATGCCCAGCACGCCGTTCGGCAGCAGGTCGCGCATCAGCACCGGGATGGCGTCGTTGTACTGCAGGCCCTCCGCGGTCCGGCCGATCCCCGGTTCCAGCACCAGTGCGATCAGGCCCGGAACCACCACGACCATCGGGATGAGGATCTTGGGGAAGGCGGCGATCAGCGGGGTGCGCTTGGCCGCGGACAGGTTCTTCGCGGACAGGGCGCGCTGCACCTCGGCGAAGTTGGTGGTCCAGTAACCGAAACTGAGGACGAAGCCGAGGCCGAGCACGATGGTGAGCCAGTTCGCGCCAAGCGGGTTCTCGGAGCCGATGCCGGTGCCCTCCCACGCGGTGACGAACTCGTGCCCCTGCGAGCCGGTGAGCTTGTCGCTCAGATCGCCCCAGCCGCCGACCCGTTGCATGCCGATGACCGTCAGCGGGATCAGTGCCGCCAGGATGACGAAGAACTGCAGCACCTCGTTGTAGATGGCGGAGGACAGGCCGCCGAGGGTGATGTACGCGAGGACGAAGAAGCCGGACACCACGATGGCCAGCCACTGCGGCCAGCCCAGCAGCGCCTCCAGCACGATCGACAGGGCGTACAGGTTGACGCCTGCGATGAGCAGTGAGGCGACTGCGAAGATGACCGAGCTGAGCAGGTGGGAGGACGGGCCGAAACGGTGCAGCAGGAACTCGGGCACCGAGCGGACCCGTGAGCCGTAGTAGAACGGCATCATGACCAGGCCGAGGAAGACCATCGCCGGGACGGCGCCCACCCAGTACCAGTGGACGGTGTAGACGCCGTACTGCGCGCCGTTGGCGGCCATGCCCAGGATCTCGGTGGCGCCGAGGTTGGCGGCGACGAACGCCAGACCGGTGATCCATGCCGGGAGCGAGCGGCCGGAGAGGAAGAAGTCCAGGGACGTCTTCACGCTCCGCCGGGCCGCCAGGCCGATGCCGAGGACGACGGCGAAGTAGATGCCCAGCAGGCTGTAGTCGAGTGCGTTGACGGGGAGCCGAAGTCCTTCGGCGAGATGGTCCATGGGGGGTCACTCGCTCCTGTCGTAGTCGGGTGCGACGTGAACGTACTTGCTGACGGCCCGTTGCTGAAGGGGCTTCCTGGTCACTTTTGTTCAAAAATGGTTTACGCGAGGTTGCCCGATGGGAGGCAAGAGGGGGGCAATGTCCGGGCAATCACACGCTGTAGCCTGCCCGCATGCATGCATCTGCCGCTACCGTGCGATGTGTGACGATGATGAGGTCTGTTGCTTTGTGGTGAAACCAGGGTGAGGGTGCTCGTGCAGAAGACCACCAACCGGCTCGCCGACGGCCGGGAGATCCTCTACTACGACTCGCGCGACGGGATCAGGCGCGACGCCGTCGACCCGCGCCCCCTCGACCCCACGGCGACGGCCTCGCAGATCCGGTACGACCCGCTGCTCGACGAGTGGGTCGCCGTCACCGCTCACCGGCAGGGGCGCACCTACCGTCCGCCCGCCGACGAGTGCCCGCTCTGCCCCTCCCGGGACGGCCGCCACACCGAGATCCCCGAGGCGGGATACGAGGTGGCGGTCTTCGAGAACCGCTTTCCCTCCTTCGCCGGCGGACCCGGCCCGCTCACCACCGACGGCCCGCACGGCGCCTTCGGGCACCGGCCCGGCGCCGGCCGCTGCGAAGTGGTCTGCTTCACCTCCGACCACGAGGCGTCCTTCGCCGACCTCAGCCCGGAGCACGCCCGCCTGGTGCTCGACGCCTGGACCGACCGGAGCGCCGAGTTGAGCCGCCTCCCCGGAGTCGAGCAGGTCTTCTGCTTCGAGAACCGCGGTCCGGAGATCGGCGTCACCCTGGGTCACCCGCACGGTCAGATCTACGCCTATCCGTTCACCACCCCCCGCACGGCGCGCACGCTGCACTCGGCCGCCGCACACCGCGAACGCACCGGCGGAGGCAACCTCTTCGACGACCTCCTCGCCGCCGAACGGGCCGACGAGCGGCGTGTCGTCGCCGAGGGGGAACACTGGACGGCCTTCACCCCGTACGCCGCCCGATGGCCGTACGAGGTGCACCTCTACCCGCACCGTCGGGTGCCCGACCTGACCGCGCTGGACGAACCCGCCCGCGAAGAGTTCCCCCACCTCTACCTCGACGTGTTGCGCCGCTTCGACCGGCTCTTCGGTCCCTCGGAGCCGCCCACGCCGTACATCTCCGCCTGGCACCAGGCCCCGCGGACCGCTGCCGGACGTGACGACTTCGCCCTCCACCTCGAGCTTTTCACCATCCGCCGTACTTCGGGCAAGCTGAAGTTCCTCGC
Source organism: Streptomycetaceae bacterium MP113-05 (assembly GCA_000497405.1). Lineage (GTDB taxonomy): Bacteria > Actinomycetota > Actinomycetes > Streptomycetales > Streptomycetaceae > Streptomyces. The sequence goes on from KI547047.1 coordinate 157,801, forward strand.
CGGTTCCGAATCCGGTATGAACGTGTTCATCAACGACGTGCCGCCGGAGACCGCGGCTCAGCGACTGCGAGAGGTAGGGAAGACGTGAAGTACCTGGTGACAGGCGGTGCGGGATACGTCGGCAGTGTCGTCGCGGCACACCTGCTGGAGGCCGGCCACACGGTCACCGTGCTGGACGACCTCTCCACCGGCTTCCGGGCCGGCGTCCCCCACGGGGCCGAGTTCGTCGAGGGGCGCGTGCAGGACGCCGCCCGTCACCTCGACGCCTCCTACGACGGTGTGCTGCACTTCGCCGCCTGCTCGCAGGTCGGCGAGTCCGTCGCGGACCCCGACAAGTACTGGCGCAACAACCTCGGCGGCACGGTCGAACTGCTCGGTGCCATGCGTGCGGCCGGCGTACGGCGCCTGGTGTTCTCCTCAACGGCGGCCACCTACGGCGAACCGGCCGGTACACCGATCACCGAGGATTTCCCGACCGCGCCGACCAACCCGTACGGGGCCACCAAGCTGGCCGTCGACCACATGATCACCGGCGAGTGCCGGGCGCACGGTCTGGCCGCCGCCTCGCTGCGCTACTTCAACGTCGCCGGCGCCTACGCGGCCCGCGACGGACAGGTGTACGGGGAGCGGCACGATCCCGAGTCGCACCTCATCCCGCTCGTCCTCCAGGTCGCCCGGGGCAGCCGCGAGCACATCTCTGTCTACGGCGACGACTATCCCACCCCCGACGGCACCTGCGTCCGCGACTACATCCACGTCGCCGACCTGGCCGACGCCCACCTGCTCGCCCTGGACACCGCCACCGCGGGCGAGCACCTGGTGTGCAACCTCGGCAACGGCAACGGCTTCTCCGTCCGCGAGGTGATCGAGACCGTCCGCAAGGTCACCGGCCACCCCGTACCGGAGGTCGTCGCGGACCGGCGCGGCGGTGACCCCGCCGTCCTCGTCGCCTCCGCCGAGCGGGCCCGCCGGGTACTCGGCTGGCGCCCGGCACGGGCCGACCTCGCGGGCATCGTCCAGGACGCCTGGAACTTCGCCCGGGGCGACGCCGAGCCCGCCGACCGGACCGGGGCACCGGAAGCATGAACTTCCGCGAGGTGTACGGACGCGAGTCGCAGGGCGTCTGGGCGGCACCCGGCCGGGTCAACCTGATCGGCGAACACACCGACTACAACGGCGGCTTCGTGCTGCCGCTCGCCCTGCCGCACGTCACCCGGGTCACTGCGGCGCGCCGTGACGACGGCGTGTTGCAGCTGTACTCCGCCCAGAAGGGCGGCGTCCCCGTCGCACTGGACCTGGACGCCCTCGACACCGCCGCCGCGGACGGCTGGACCGCCTATCCCGCGGGTGTCGTCCGGGCGCTGCGACGGGACGGCCGGGCCGTGGGCGGAGCCGATCTGCACGTGGACTCCGCCGTGCCGCCCGGCGCCGGGCTGTCCTCCTCCGCCGCCCTGGAGGTGGCCACCGGTCTCGCGTTGAACGACCTCTACGGACTCGGCCTCGGCGCCGCCCGGCTCGCCGGCCTGTGCCAGCAGGCGGAGAACGACTTCGTGGGTGTGCCCTGCGGGATCATGGACCAGATGGCGTCCGCCTGCTGCACCGAGGGCCACGCACTGCACCTGGACACCCGTGACCTGACGTGTCGCCAGGTCGCTTTCGACCTCGCGGTACGGGGGCTGCGGCTGCTGGTCGTCGACACTCGTGTGCAGCATGCGCTCGGCGACGGCGCCTACGCCGAACGCCGCGCCGGCTGCGAGGAGGGCGCCCGCAGGCTCGGCGTGCCCACGCTCCGGGACGTACCCCTGGAGGGGCTGAACGCGGCGGAGAGCCGTATCGCCGATCCGGTTCTGCGGCGGCTGGTGCGGCACGTCGTCACCGAGAACCGTCGCGTCGAACAGACCGTCGACCTGCTCGACGCCGGGGAGGTCCGCGCCATCGGCCCGGTGCTGAGCGCCGGTCACGCCTCGCTGCGCGACGACTTCGCGGTTTCCTGCGCCGAACTGGACCTGGCCGTCGACACCGCCCTGGAGGCGGGTGCGCTGGGTGCACGGATGACCGGCGGCGGATTCGGCGGCTCGGCCGTCGTGCTGCTGGACGAAGCGGTCGTGGTAAAGGTGGGGGACGCGGTGACGGCCGCGTTCGCAGCTGCGGGTCACCGTGAGCCCCGCCTGTTCGAGGCGACGCCCTCTCGGGGAGCCCGCCGCCTCAGCTCCCGCCAGGTCGTCAGGTCAGACAGAGGGGCGGTGCCTCCATTCGGGCCCTCCCGGCCTAGGTAAGGCATTTGCCTACATGGCGTAGGCAGGGGTATGTTCCCCTTAGGCGGCCGAGTGCGGGGAGAGAGGGGGCAGGAACATGCCACGTGCGGGGCTCACCACGGACCGCCTCGTCCGGGCCGGTGCGGAACTTGCGGACGAGGTCGGCTTCGACCAGGTCACCGTCACGGCCCTGGCCAGGCGATTCGACGTCAAGGCCGCAAGCTTGTACTCGCACCTGAGGAGCTCCCGCGACCTGAAGACCGGCATCGCCCTGCTCGCGCTCGAGGAGCTCGCGGACCGGGCCGCGGATGCGCTCGCCGGCCGATCCGGCAGGGACGCCCTGACCGCTTTCGGGTCCGTCTACCGCGAGTACGCCCGGGAGCACCCCGGCCGCTACGCCGCGGCGCGCCTCCCGCTCGACCCGGAGACCGCGGCCGCCAGCGCCGGGGTACGGCACGCACAGATGACGCGGGCGATCCTGCGCGGCTACGACCTGGCGGAGCCGGACCAGACGCACGCCGTGCGACTGCTGGGCAGCGTCTTCCACGGATACGTGAGCCTGGAGGCCGCAGGAGGCTTCAGCCACAGCACCCCCGGCTCGCAGGAATCCTGGGAGTGGGTCCTGGACCGCCTCGACGCCCTGCTGTGCAACCCGTCCGGGGCGGCACGATGAACGCCGCTCACGACTGGATCACCACGCCCGTCACCGCCGACCTGCTCCGCGGCACCCTCGAAGTGGAGCACACCGCGCGCGGCGTGCTGCCGCACCGGCTTCCGGCCCACGCCCGTGCACAGTGCGCCGACCCACAACTGGCCATGGCCGAGGCCCAGCCCTCCGGCGTCCGACTGGTGTTCCGTACCCGGGCCACCGTCCTGGAGCTGGACGCACTGCCCACCAAGCGTGTCGTCCCGGGCACCCCGCCCCGTCCGGACGGGAGATACGACCTGCTGGTCGACGGTCGCCCCGCCGGCCGGGCGACCGTCGACGGGGGCGACACCGTGACCCTCGACATGGCCACCGGAGCGTCGGAGCGCCGAACGGGGCCGGTCGGCACCGCACGGTTCGGCGACCTGCCCGCCGGCGAGAAGGACATCGAGATCTGGTTGCCGCACAACGAGACGACCGAACTCGTCGCGCTGCGGACCGACCTGCCCGTGCAGCCCGCGCCGCCCTCGCGCCGCACGATGTGGCTGCACCATGGCAGCTCGATCAGCCACGGATCCAACGCGCTGAGTCCCACCGCCACCTGGCCCGCGCTCGCCGCTCTGCGCAGCGGACTGGAGTTGACCAACCTCGGTCTGGGCGGCGGCGCGCTGCTCGACCCGTTCACCGCGCGCGCCATGCGGGACAGCCCGGCCGACCTGATCAGCGTCAAGGTCGGCATCAACCTGGTCAACGCCGACCTGATGCGGCTGCGTGCCTTCACGCCCGCAGTGCACGGTTTCCTGGACACCCTCCGCGACGGCCATCCCGAGGTGCCGCTGCTGGTCGTCTCGCCTCTCCTGTGCCCGATGCACGAGGACACCCCCGGTCCGACCGCGTTCGACCTCGCCGCGCTCGATGCCGGCGAGCTGCGTTTCCGGGCCACCGGCGACCCCGCCGACTGCGCCGGCGGGAAACTGACCCTCGGCGTCATCCGGGACGAACTCGCCCGGATCGTGGAGCAGCGGGCGGCCGGTGACCCGAACCTGCATCATCTCGACGGCCGCGAGCTGTACGGCGAGGCGGACCACGCCGAACTGCCGCTTCCCGACCGGCTCCACCCCGACGCCGCTGCGCACCGCCGCATCGGGGAGCGGTTCGCGGCACTCGTGGCGCCGCTGGTCCCGGAGCCGCGCGGCAACCCCTCGCAGGAGTAGCGCAGACGCCCACCGGGGCTGTGCCGGGAGCCGGACGTGCCGCGTGGGGCGGCGTACCGGATATACGGCTTTCCGTGAGCCCGGGAGCCGACCGGGAGAAGTGTGGGGAGGGCGGTAGTTTCGTGGTTTCCCTTCCCTTGCCGCCCTCCCGCCGTAGGGTGGGCCCCTGCGCATCGAGCCGATGGGGGTCGGCGGGTGCGTCGTCAGGGGGGCGAGAGCGCCGGGTGCGTCATCCGGAACGGGAGCGGCAGTACGTCCGACCGGCGACCGGCCGGGTGTTGCCGGGTGACGCGTCCGCACTGTCAGGGGGCGAACTATGCAACGTATCCGTGTCCTGGTGGTCGACGACCACCGGATCTTCGCCGAGTCGTTGGCCGCTGCACTGGCCGTCGAACAGGATGTCGACGTCTCCGCGGTGGGCAGCGGTGCCGACGCCGTTCGCTGCCTCGACGACGGAGCGGCCGAGGGCCGCGGCTTCGAGGTGCTGCTGCTCGACGCGCACCTGGCCCGCCCCGGCCCGCCGTCCCCCATGTCGATCCCCGCGCCGCGCAGCGAACTCACGCCGGGTCAGCTGGCCGGTGGAGCGGACACGGCCGAAGCGCCGGGGGCCCCGGCCGGCCGGGCGGACGGTCGCGGCGGCATCGCCCTGCTCACCCGTGTGCGGACCGCACACCCCGGTGTGCGCGCGGTCGTCCTGGCCGAACGGGACGACGCGTCGGTCGCCGCCGCCGCACTCCGGGCCGGCGCGCTCGGCTGGGTCGCGAAGAACAGTTCCCTGAGCCGGCTGCTGCACGTGCTGCGCGGCGTACTCAAGGGGGAGACGCACCTGCCGCCGCTGCTGCTCACCGGTGTTCTGCGGGAGCTCGTCGCCTCCCGCGAGCACCGTGCCGAGGGCGATCGGCTGGTCCACTCGCTGACGCCCCGGGAGTACGAGGTGCTGCGGTGCATGGTGGCCGGCCTGGGCCGCAAGGCGGTGGCCGAGCGGCTCCATCTCTCCCCGCACACGGTGCGGACCCACATGCAGCATGTGCTCGGAAAGCTGGGTGTGCATTCCACACTCGCTGCTGTGGCGCTGGCGCGCCGTGCCGGGGTGCCGTCGGCGCATGCGGGTGAAGAGCCGTGACGGGCTACCGGGCGAACCAGGATGAGGGCGCGTCAGAGCGGGTGCCCCGTGCGGACGGGTGTCAGCCGGGGATGTTGTCGAACGGTGCCGTGAGCTGCCGCAGCAGAGCTGCCAGGTCCGCGCGCTGGGTGTGGGAGAGCTCCGCCAGGATCGCCCGCTCCTGCTCCAGCAGACCCGCCAGCGCACTGTCCGCACGGTGACGCCCTTCCGCCGTCAGCCGCACCAGGACGCCGCGCCGGTCACTCGGGTCCGGGAGCCGCTCGACGAGCCCCTTCTTCGCCAGCCGGTCGATCCGGTTGGTCATCGTGCCGGACGTGACCAGCGTCTGGGTGAGCAGCTGCCCGGGGGAGAGCTGGTACGGCGTGCCCGCGCGCCGCAGCGCGGTGAGGACGTCGAACTCCCAGGGCTCCAGTCCGTGCTCGGCGAACGCGATGCGCCGGGCCCGGTCCAGGTGGCGTGCGAGCCTGCTGACGCGACTGAGCACTTCCAGTGGTTCCACGTCGAGGTCCGGGCGCTCCCGGCGCCATGCTGAAACCAGTCGGTCGACCTCGTCCTCCATGGGGATCATTGTAGGTGTTCTGTCGACATGAAGTCTCTTGACGTCGAGATACTTTGGGCGCATGATCGCCGCATGGAGACACCCGACGTCCAGGAAGCCGGTTCCGTCCCGGAATGGGATCCCGGGCAGTATGCCCGCTACGAGGATCACCGCACCCGCCCGCTGCTCGATCTCCTCGCCCGCGTGCCAGGACTGCCGGGCGCCGCGCCCCGCATCGCCGACCTCGGCTGCGGGCCGGGTGCGCCGAGCGCACTGCTCGCCGCCCGGTGGCCCACCGCTCACATCACCGGGTACGACAACTCGCCGTCCATGCTCGAACGCGCCGCCGCCCACGCCGGGCCGACCGCGGGCGGCGGAACGCTCAGCTTCGCGCGGGCCGACCTGGCGGACTGGCGCCCCACGGAGCCGCACGACCTGATTCTCTCCAACGCGGCGCTCCAGTGGTGGCCAGGGCACCAGGACGCCCTCCCGGCCCTCGTCGACGCGCTGACCCCCGGCGGCACCCTCGCCTTCCAGGTCCCCGGCAACTTCGACGCGCCCAGCCACGTACTGCTCGACGAACTCCGGAACAGTCCCCGCTGGCGCGACCGCGTCGGCGCACCCACGCGCACCCACGCCGTCCTCCCGCCCGAGGGGTACTTCGCCGCCCTCGCCCCGCTGGGCTGCGGCGTCGACACCTGGGAGACCACCTACACGCAGATCCTGCACGGCGAGGACGCGGTACTGGAGTGGACAAAGGGAACCGCGCTGCTGCCGGTGCTCACCCGGCTCGCCGACGACCCGCAGGCACGTGATGCCTTCCTCGCCGAGTACGCCGCGGACCTCCGCGAGGCCTACCCTCCCGGCCCGCACGGCACCCTTTTCCCCTTTCGCCGGATCTTCGCCGTGGCGGTGAAGCGGTGACGCTCTTCACGCTGGAGGCCGTGGACCACGTGCAGCTCGCCCTGCCGCCCGGCGGCGAGGAAGCAGCCCGCGCGTTCTACACGGGCGTCCTCGGCATGACCGAGCAGCCCAAACCGCCCGTTCTCGCCGAGCGCGGGGGGTGCTGGTTCGTCGAGGGATCCGTCGAGCTGCACCTCGGCGTCGAGCCGGCCTTCCGGCCCGCCCGAAAGGCACATCCGGGCCTGCGCGTCGTCGGTCTGGACGCCCTCGCGACCCGGCTCGCCGCCGCCGGTGCCCCCGTCACCCGGGACGACACAGTCCCCGGCCGGCGCCGCTTCCACACCGAGGACCCCTTCGGCAACCGGCTGGAATTCCTCGAGAAGGATCACCCCGGCCACGAGTCGCTCAGGACTTGCGGTGGCCGATGAGGCGGGGCTTCTGCTCCATGCCGTGCAGGCCGTGCCAGGCCAGGTTGACCAGGTGCGCGGCGACCTCGGCCTTCTTCGGCTTGCGCACGTTGAGCCACCACTGGCCGGTGAGGGCCACCATGCCGACCAGGGCCTGCGCGTACAGAGGTGACAGCTTGGGGTCGAAGCCGCGCGTCTTGAACTCGCGGCCCAGGATGTCCTCCACCTGTGTGGCGATGTCACTGATCAGCGACGCGAACGTGCCGGTCGACTGGGCCACCGGGGAGTCCCGGACGAGGATACGAAAACCGTCGGTGTACTGCTCGATGTAGTCGAGCAGGGCGAAGGCCGCCTGCTCCAGCAGCTCGCGCGGGTGGCCGCCGGTCAGCGCGCCCGTCACCATGTCCAGCAGTTGGCGCATCTCGCGGTCCACGACCACCGCGTACAGCCCCTCCTTGCCGCCGAAGTGCTCGTAGACGACCGGTTTGGACACCCCTGCCTTGTGCGCGATCTCCTCCACCGACGTCGCCTCGAAACCGCGCTCGGCGAACAGTGAGCGGCCGATGTCGAGCAGTTGCTCGCGCCGCTCCTTGCCCGTCATGCGGCGCCGGGCACGCCGGGAGGTCGGAGCCGTGCCCGGCTTGGGGGATATGTCCTGATCGCTGTAGTCTGCGCGGTCGTCGGTCGGCACGCCCACCATCATGCCGCTTCGGCGGCGCGCTCCTTGCGGCGGGAGTCGATACGGGCCTGCCGGGGCCAGCGCACGTCGTACGCCCAGCCCAGCTGTTCGAACCAGCGGATGATCCGCGCACTGGAGTCCAGCTGCCCGCGCAGCACTCCGTGACGTGCGCACGTCGGATCGGCGTGGTGCAGGTTGTGCCAGGACTCACCGCACGACAGCACGGCGAGCCACCACACGTTGCCCGAACGGTCCCGCGACGTGAACGGCCGCTTGCCCACCGCATGGCAGATGGAGTTGATCGACCACGTGACGTGATGCAGCAGCGCCACCCGTACGAGTGAACCCCAGAAGAAGGCGGTCAGCGCACCCTGCCACGACCAGGTGGCCAGACCGCCGACCAGCGGCGGCACGAGGAGTGACACCGCCGTCCACAGCATGAACTGGCGGGAGATCGCCCGGATCGCAGGGTCCTTGACGAGGTCCGGCGCGTACGTGGACTGCGACGTCTGCTCCTGATCGAACATCCATCCCAGGTGAGCCCACCACAGCCCCTTCATCAGGGCCGGCACGGTCTCGCCGTACCGCCACGGCGAGTGCGGGTCGCCCTCGGCGTCGGAGAACCTGTGGTGCTTGCGGTGGTCGGCCACCCAGCGCACCACCGGACCCTCCACGGCCAGCGAACCCATCACGGCCAGGGCGATTCGCAGGGGCCGTTTCGCCTTGAACGAGCCGTGCGTGAAGTAGCGGTGGAAGCCGATCGTGATGCCGTGGCAGCCGACGTAGTACATCGCCACGAGGAGGCCCAGGTCCAGCCAGCTCACCCCCCAGCCCCAGGCCAGCGGCACCGCCGCGAGCAACGCCACGAAGGGGAGGACGATGAAGGCGAGCAGGGCGACCTGCTCGACCGAACCACGCTGCTCGCCGCCCAGCGTGGCGGACGAGGCAGAGGTGGCGGCGGAAGCCGTTCGGGAGCTCGAATCCTTCTCGAGGACGTCCGGGCCAGGTGTCATGGGTGCTGTCCCTCGGTGAGCGGGGGCGGGGGGAAGGGGTGCGCTTCCCGGCCGCCGCGGGCTGATCCACGCCGGTCCGAGAAGCACGCCTCAGCAGGCTACGGAACCGTAACCTACGGCATCGTAAGTATGGCAGCCCTCCGCGACGGTGCAACAGGACCCGGAGCCTCCCCGCCGACGTGACCGTCACCCGGACACCCCACCCGGGCGGACACCCCGGCCGCCTATCCTGTACGGCGTCGGACAGCGCGGTCCGTGACCAGCCGGAAGCACACCGGAAAGCCCCACAGCTTGCCAAGGAGCCCGCACCCGTGAGCAGTGCCGACAGCGACACCCCCGGCATCGACACCCCGCAGCCGGAGGACACCGGTCCCCCGGAGAACACCGCCCTGCGCGCCGACATCCGGCGCCTCGGCGACCTGCTCGGCGAGACCCTCGTACGACAGGAGGGCCCCGAACTCCTCGACCTCGTCGAACGGGTCCGTGCCCTCACCCGCAGTGACGGAGAAGCTGCCGCAGCACTGCTCGGCCGCACCGACCTGGAGACCGCCACCAAGCTGGTACGCGCCTTCTCCATCTACTTCCACCTCGCCAACGTCACGGAGCAGGTGCACCGGGGCCGCGAACTGCGCGCCCGCCGCGCCGCCGAGGGCGGCCTGCTCGCCCGCACCGCGGACATGCTCAAGGACGCCGACGAGAACCACCTGCTCCAGACCGCACGCAACCTCGGCGTCCGGCCCGTCTTCACCGCCCACCCCACCGAGGCCGCCCGCCGGTCCGTACTCACCAAGCTCCGCAAGATCGCTGAACTCCTCGACGCCACCGACGACGGCGACCGCCGCCGCACCGACCTGCGGCTCGCGGAGAACATCGACCTGGTGTGGCAGACCGACGAACTGCGCGTCGTCCGCCCCGAACCCGCCGACGAGTCCCGCAACGCCGTCTACTACCTCGACGAACTGCACCACGGCGCCGTCGGCGACGTCCTGGAGGACCTGGCGGCCGAACTGGAACGTGCCGGAGCGCCGCTGCCGCCCGGCAGCCGCCCGCTGACCTTCGGTACGTGGATCGGCGGCGACCGCGACGGGAACCCCAACGTCACCCCCCAGGTCACCTGGGACGTCCTGCTGCTCCAGCACGAACACGGCATCACCGACGCGCTGAAGCACGTCGACGAACTCCGTGGCGCACTCTCCAACTCCGTGCGCAACAGCGGTGCCACCCGGGAACTGCTGGACTCACTCGGGGCCGACCTCGAACGGCTCCCCGAGATCAGCCCCCGCTACAAGCGGCTCAACGCCGAAGAGCCCTACCGGCTCAAGGCCACCTGTATCCGGCAGAAGCTGCTGGGCACCCGGGATCGCCTCGCCGACGACGCCCCGCACGCCCCGGGCCGTGACTACCTGGGCACCGGTGAACTCCTCGCCGATCTCCTCCTGCTGCAGACCTCGCTGCGCGAGCACAAGGCCGGCCTGGTCGCGGACGGCCACCTCGAACGTCTGATGCGTACCTTCGCGGCCTTCGGCCTCCAGCTCGCCACCATGGACGTCCGCGAACACGCCGAAGCGCACCACCACGCCCTCGGCCAGCTCTTCGACCGACTCGGCGAGGAGTCCTGGCGCTACCTCGACATGCCCCGCGACTACCGGCAGAAGCTGCTCGCCGGGGAACTGCGCTCCCGCCGCCCCCTCGCGCCCTCCCCGGCACCCCTGGACGACGACGGCGCCCGCACCCTCGGCGTCTTCCAGACCGTTCGCCGCGCACTGGACACCTTCGGCCCCGAAGTCATCGAGTCCTACGTCCTCTCCATGTGCCAGGGCGCCGACGACGTGTTCGCCGCCGCCGTCCTCGCCCGCGAGGCCGGGCTGATCGACCTGCACGCCGGCTGGGCCCGTATCGGCATCGTGCCGCTGCTGGAGACCACCGACGAACTGAAGATCGCCGACGAACTGCTCGACGCCATGCTGTCCGACCCGTCCTACCGGCGGCTCGTCGCCCTGCGCGGCGACCTCCAGGAGGTCATGCTCGGCTATTCCGACTCCTCCAAATTCGGCGGCATCACCACCTCCCAGTGGGAGATCCACCGCGCCCAGCGGCGGCTCCGCGACGTCGCCCACCGGCACGGTGTACGGCTGCGCCTCTTCCACGGCCGAGGCGGCACCGTCGGCCGCGGCGGCGGCCCCACCCACGACGCGATCCTTGCCCAGCCCTGGGGCACCCTGGAGGGCGAGATCAAGGTCACCGAACAGGGTGAGGTCATCTCCGACAAGTACCTCGTCCCCTCGCTGGCCCGGGAGAACCTCGAACTCACCGTCGCCGCCACCCTGCAGGCATCCGCTCTGCACACCGCTCCCCGGCAGTCCGAGAACGCACTCGCCCGCTGGGACGCCGCCATGGACACCGTCTCCGACGCCGCCCACACCGCCTACCGCGAACTCGTGCAGGATCCCGACCTGCCCGCCTATTTCTTCGCCTCCACCCCCGTCGACCAGCTCGCCGAACTCCACCTCGGCTCGCGCCCCTCCCGCCGCCCCGACAGCGGCAAGGGACTCGAGGGACTCCGCGCCATCCCGTGGGTCTTCGGCTGGACCCAGTCCCGGCAGATCGTGCCCGGCTGGTACGGCGTCGGATCCGGCCTCAAGGCCGCCCGCGACGCCGGCCTCGACACGACCCTCGACGAGGCCTACGAGCACTGGCACTTCTTCCGCAACTTCCTCTCCAACGTCGAGATGACGCTCGCCAAGACGGACCTGCGCATCGCGCGCCACTACGTCGACACCCTCGTGCCCGCGGAACTGAGGCACGTCTTCGCCACCATCGAGGCCGAACACGCCCTCACGGTCGCCGAAGTGCTACGCATCACGGGCGAGGAGAAACTGCTCGACGCCAACCCCGTGCTCCGGCAGACACTTCAGATCCGCGACGCCTACCTCGACCCGATCTCCTACCTCCAGGTCTCTCTGCTGGACCGTCAGAGGCAGGCTGCCGAACGGGGAGAGGCACCCGACCAGGACCTGAGCCGGGCGCTGCTGCTGACCGTCAACGGAGTCGCCGCCGGGCTGCGCAACACTGGTTAACGAGTAAACAACTTCCCCGCAACGAGGCGCCGTCCACTCGGCAGGAGGACGGCGCCTCGCTGCATGTCCGGCGCCCGGGTCCCGCCCCCGCCGACTCTGCGACATGCGCGAATCACCCGGAATTGGCAAGGTGCTGCAACCCCGGACCCGTCCGGGGAGCAGCCGGTGGCAGGGACCTGCCATGCCTAACAGTTCACTAGGCCCACGTTGGAGTGGCAGTGTCCCTTACTGCCGGAACCCCACGGGAACCGGTGCGGTAGACCGAACCGCGTGACGCCCCGAGGTCGCCGCCCAGGGCCGACCACCCCTGAGCGGCGACCTCCCCCCTCACGCTCCGCCCCTCCGGACGGTGACCACGACCGGACGGGCGGAGCATCCAACCCCGTCCCCCCGCCCCTTGTCACCGACTCCCCGGCGTCCCCCGAGCAACCGCCCCTCCGCCGGAGCGTCATGGAGGTAGCAGTGAAAACTCTGGCACTCACCGGAGTCGGACTCGGCCTGTGCGGCGTCGCCGCCCTCGCCTCACCTCTGGTGACCCTCCTCGTCGCTGGCGGACGCTCCCGCCCGGCCGACACCGGTACACGCCTCGGCGAACCCCTCCACGCAACCGGGCCCGCACGCCCCCACGAATTCCCGGCACCCGACCGCGGCACACCGGGTCACCCCGGCGGCACCACCGGACCGGTGCCGTTCATCCCGGCCCAGCGCACCCGCAGCTGACCGGCACACCGGCACACCGGCACACCGAGGGCGCCGCTCCACGGGGGGAGCGGCGCCCTCGGTGTGCCGGTCGAGGCTGCCGCACCATGGCACGGTGCCGTCAACGACGCGGTGAGCGGCCCTCGCGGCGGCGCAGCACCAGATACGTACCGGCCCCGAGCAGCGACGCCCCCGCCGCCGCCAGCGCACCGGACGGGACCTCCGAGCCCGTCTCCGCCAGATCACCCGTCCGCGGCGGCTCCGGAACGGACTCACCACCGGCCGGATGCGGCCCGCTCTGCGACGGCGAGGGCAACGGCTCACCCGACCCGGTCGGCTCCGTCCCGCCACCGGATTCGATTCCTGGACCGTTCCCGGCACTCCCTCCCGTATCCCCCGCTGTATGGCTCCCGGTGGTGGCCCCGGTGGTACTCCCGGCATGGCCGCCGGAGCCGCCGCCCTCCCCGGGCGACGCGTCCGGACCGTCCGTCACCGTTTGCTGGGGAATCCCGTCGCAGTCCACCTCGAACAGCGCGACTCCGGAGCCCCCGACCCCGTCCCCGCGGAAGTTCCACACCAGCCGGTACCGGCCGGGGCCCCCC
>KI547047.1:170966-178544 GCA_000497405.1 Streptomycetaceae bacterium MP113-05
AGGCTGCGTCCCCGGAGGTCCCGCCGCTTACGACGTGGCGGCGCCTCCCGGGGCGCCGGGGGTACGGGCGCGGTCCGTCATGACCGGCCGTCGCCGGCGGCCGCGGTGCGCAGGCGGCTGAGGCAGCCGGAGAGCAAGCGGGACACGTGCATCTGCGAGAGTACCGGCCGTCGCCCAGCCCCAGATCCTCGCTGCGACCCACGCCTTCACCGTCCAGGGACACATCGCCCGTCTCGGCCACCGTCCCCGACGACCGCTGGACGATCTTCCAGCCCACCTGCCGCCGCCCGTCGAAACCCGAGACCGCCAGGTAGAAGGAACACACCCGCGGATCGTCGTCCGACAGCACCGCGCCGGTCACGGCATCGTGAACCCGCACGGAACCCCCGGATCCGCTCGGTGACGCGTACGCGGCAGGAACCGACAGCAGACAAGCAGCCGCGGCAACCATCACCACGGACGCCGAAGAAAAGGCGCGCATGGGCATACCAACTTCGGAAAAAGAAGGGAGAGCTCGCGACAGCGGAACACCCGCGAGAAAGTGACCGGCACAGCTTCATGTGCCATTCGCAAAACGGTCAAGCAGGAACCGGCCCGACTCATCCCGATGCGTCACCACTGCCCCAATGGCTCGCCATAACAATCCCGTTGCGGCGGAGACCACCACCCCACCCGCTCGGAAAGACCCGGCCGACACCGAGCCCTCCGCCCCAGCGGACCCGCTCCACACCTGCACTCACGACAGCACGAAAGCCCCCACCATCACCCCGGCACCCAGCAGACCCGCCACCCACGCCGTGCGCTGCATCCGCAACCCGCCGGCCAACACCAGAGCAGCCAACAAGAGACCACCCGCCAACGGCACCCACGCATACAGCACACCCGCCGCATCCGTACGCACCACCTCGCGGCCACCCGGCAGCAGCGCGACCTCCAGCCGCTCACCGCCGCCTTCCGCCACCGACGTACCGCCGACCCGCACGTCGCTGCGTGACGCACCCCCGCCCTCCGGAGAGAACACACCCCGGCAGAACTCCTCGCCGCAGCGCACCACCCTCAGCGTCCCCCGCTCACCCGCACCGGCCTCCATGGCCAGCCGTGCCGTGCCCCACGACGCCCAGGCACCCGCCGCCAGCAGCACCACCACCAGCAACGCCAGAAAGGTGTTCTTGAGTACCAGCAGAAGCCCGTACGCGCTCTCACCGGCACGCCGGACGCGACTGCGCCTCACCACGTTGCTCCGGGACATGGGCGAGATACTTCGCCATTCCGTCCGCCGGGTCAACCGACTGCCCGAAAGATTCCCTTACCGGTGAAATGCGCTCACGAATTGTAGGTGCTCTGTGCCCGTTCCAGGCCGTCGGTGATCAGCGACTCGACCGCATCCGCCGCCCGGTCCACGAAATAGTCCAGCTCCTTGCGTTCGGCACTCGGGAAATCCCGCAGAACGAAATCCGCCACCGCCATACGACCCGGTGGACGCCCCACCCCGAAACGCACCCGGTGGTAGTCCGGACCCAGTGCCTTCGTGATCGACTTCAGACCGTTGTGCCCGTTGTCCCCGCCACCGCTCTTCAGCCGCAGAGCGCCGTAACCGATGTCCAACTCGTCGTGGATCACGACCATTCGGGAAACCGGAAGCTTGTAGAAATCCCGCAGTGCCGTCACCGGTCCGCCCGAGAGGTTCATGAACGACATCGGTTTCGCCAGCACGATCCGCCGACTCGACACCCCCGGCGTGCCGACGTGCCCCTCGCACACCTCCGCACGCGAACGGTGTGACCTGAAACGGCCCCCCATCCGCTCCGCGAGCAGATCCGCGACCATGAAACCGACATTGTGCCGGTTCCCCGCATACTGCGGGCCCGGATTGCCCAGCCCCACGACCAGCCACGGCCCCTGAGGCCCGAAGCCCTCGTCTGAGGTGTTCGTCGTCATCGAAGGCCCTCCGAGGCCGAGTAGGAGTCGTCGTACGGCGACCGCCGCCCCGCGTGCCCTTCGGACACACGGGACGGCGGCGTCAGAGCATCTGGCGAAGCCGCGAACTACTCGGCAGCGGCCTCTGTGCTCGCCGTCGCGGCTGCGGCCTCGTCGCCTTCGGCCTCCTCGTCGGCCGACTCCTCGACCTGCGGTGCCAGGACCTGGATGACGATGACATCGTCCTCCACGGCCAGCGTCGTGTTGGACGGCAGCTTGATGTCCTTGGCCTGCACCGAGTCGCCCGCGGCCAGACCCTCGATCGAGACGGTCACCGACTCCGGGATGTGGGTCGCCTCGGCCTCCACCGGCAGTGTGTTCAGGCCGTGCTCCAGTACGTGCTGACCCGGCGCGAGCTCACCCTCGAGGTGGATCGGGACGTCGACGTTGACCTTCTCGCCCTTCTTCACCGTGAGGAGGTCGACGTGCACCAGGAAGCCACGGATGGCCTCACGCTGCACGGCCTTCGGGATCACCAGCTCCTTCTTGCCCTCGACGTCCAGGTTGATCAGGACGTTCGGGGTCTTGAGGGCCATCATCATGTCGTAGCTGGGCAGCTCGACGTGCACCGGCTCGGCACCGTGACCGTAGATGACGGCGGGGATCTTCTCCTCGCGGCGCAGTCGGCGGGCGGCGCCCTTGCCGAACTCGCTGCGGATCTTCGCGGAAAGGTTGACGTCAGCCATGACTGCGCTCCTCGTATCGACATTCCGTTGGACAGGGAGTCACCCGGCCCACGACAGGCCTGCTACGAAGAGCGCGTCGATAACGGAGACCCTGCCGCGCGCCCACGACACGCGTACGGCCTCCCTCGCCGAGCAACCCGATGAGTCTACCCGGCGCGGAAGGCCGTACGGAAATCGATCGCCCCGCGCACCTCGGCCCGGGGAAAGGGCAGGTCAGGCCTGTTCCTCGAAGAGAGAAGTCACCGAACCGTCCTCGAAGACCTCACGCACCGCACGCGCGATCGTCGGCGCCATCGACAAGACCGTGATCTTGTCCAGGTCGAGCTCACCCGGCGTCGGCAGCGTGTTCGTGAACACGAACTCGCTCACCTTCGAATTCTTCAACCGATCGGCCGCCGGCCCGGACAGCACCCCGTGCGTCGCCGTGACCATCACGTCCTCCGCGCCGTTCGCGTACAACGCGTCCGCCGCCGCGCAGATCGTGCCGCCGGTGTCGATCATGTCGTCGACCAGCACACACACCCGGCCCTCGACGCTGCCCACCACCTCGTGCACCGTCACCTTGTTCGCCACGTCCGGGTCCCGCCGCTTGTGCACGATCGCCAGTGGCGCGCCCAAGCGGTCCGCCCAACGGTCCGCCACCCGCACCCGGCCCGCGTCCGGCGACACCACCGTCAGCTTCGAGCGGTCCACCTTCTCGCCCACGTAGTCCGCCAGAATCGGCAGCGCGAACAGATGGTCCACCGGCCCGTCGAAGAAACCCTGGATCTGGTCCGTATGCAGATCCACCGTGAGAATCCGGTCCGCACCCGCCGTCCGCAGAAGATCCGCGACCATGCGCGCTGAAATCGGCTCCCGGCCCCGGTGCTTCTTGTCCTGCCGCGCATAACCGTAGAACGGCACGATCACCGTGATGCTCCGCGCCGAAGCCCGCTTCAGCGCGTCCACCATGATCAACTGCTCCATGATCCATTTGTTGATCGGAGCAGTGTGGCTCTGCATCAGAAAACAGTCCGCCCCACGAGCGGACTCCTGAAAGCGGACGTAGATCTCACCGTTGGCGAAGTCGAAAGACTTCGTCGGGACCACATTGATACCCAGCTGCTGAGCGACCTCCTCCGCAAGCTCGGGGTGAGCGCGGCCGGAGAAGAGCATCAACTTCTTCTCGCCGGTCGTCTTGATCCCGGTCACAGCACAGTCTCCTTGCGTTCCGCTGGGCGTGAGTGCCCCTTAACCGTAAACCCCCGACCACCTGCCGCGCGTACCCGTACCGCCCATCGGGGTGCAGCTCACACCTCGTCCGCGGCCCCCTCCTCCGCCCGCTGCGACGCCTGGGCCGCGGCGCTTCCCGGCCGCTTGCGAGCCACCCAGCCCGCGATATTCCGCTGCTGTCCGCGTGCAACGGCCAACGAACCCGACGGCACGTCCTTCGTGATCACCGAGCCCGCCGCGGTGTAGGCGCCGTTCCCGACTGTGACCGGTGCCACGAACATGTTGTCCGCGCCCGTCCGGCAGTGGGAACCGATGGTCGTGCGGTGCTTGTGCACCCCGTCGTAGTTCACGAACACGCTTGCCGCACCGATGTTGGTGTGCTCCCCGATCAATGCGTCTCCGACGTACGACAGATGCGGCACCTTCGTGCCCTCGCCCAGCTCCGCGTTCTTCATCTCCACGAAACTGCCCGCCTTCACCCCCGCGCCCAGCCGCGTCCCCGGCCGCAGGTACGTGTACGGCCCCACGGAGGTGCCCGCGCCGATCTCGGCGCCCTGCGCCACCGTGTGGCTCACCGAGGCACCCGCACCCACGGAGGTGTCCGTCAGGCGCGAACCCGGACCCACCGTCGCGCCCGCCGCCACACGGGTCGACCCCAGCAACTGCGTCCCCGGCTCCACCAGCGCGTCCGGCTCGTACGTCACCGTCACGTCCAGCCACGTCGACGCCGGGTCGACGACGGTCACACCCGCGAGCATCGCCTGCTCCAGCAGCCGGTCGTTCAGCATCCGTCGTGCCTGCGCCAACTGCACCCGGTTGTTGATCCCCACGATCTCCCGGTGGTCGCCGGCCACCGCCGCACCCACCCGGTGCCCGGCCTCCCGCAGGATCCCCAGCACGTCCGTCAGGTACTCCTCACCCTGGCTGTTGTCCGTACGCACCTTGCCCAGTGCGTCGATCAACAGCTTCGCGTCGAAAGCGAACACCCCGGAGTTGATCTCCCGCACCGCGCGCTGCGCGTCCGACGCGTCCTTGTGCTCCACGATCGCGGTCACCGCGCCGCTGGCCCCGTCCCGGATGATCCGGCCGTAGCCCGTCGCATCCGGGACCTGTGCGGAGAGCACCGTGGCGGCGTTGCCGTCCGCCGCGTGCGCGTCGGCGAGCGCCTGCAACGTCCCGGCGGTCAGCAGCGGGGTGTCCCCGCACGTCACGATCACGGTCCCGTCCAGCGCGACCCCGGCCGCCGCCAGCTCCTCCAGCCCCATCCGCACTGCGTGCCCGGTGCCGTTCTGCTCGTGCTGCACCGCGTTGCGGGCCTGAGTGTCCACCTCCGCCAGGTGCGCGGTGACCTGCTCCCGGGCATGGCCCACCACGACCACGAGGTGCTCGGGGTCGAGACTGCGGGAGGCGTGGACGACGTGGCCGACGAGAGTTCGGCCGCAGATCTCGTGCAGGACCTTGGGTGTCGCCGACTTCATACGGGTGCCCTCACCCGCTGCGAGGACGACGACGGCTGCCGGGCGGTTGGCGCTCACGGGGTGCCCTTCGGCTTCGAGTGAAGATGACACCCGCAGGGTACCGGGGCCGTGGGGGCCAGCTGGGTCCGTGGGCACACCAGGCGAACTGGCTCCCCCATCAGGACTCGAACCTGAACCGATCCATCCAAAGTGGACTGTGCTGCCTGATTACACCATGGGGGAATGAACTACCCGAAACGGGCATTCCGTCGTGCTGATCTTTGTGCCGACTCTACTATGCCGGACCACGCCCCTTCGATCCGACGATAGAGCTCAGCGCTTCGATGCATCCGCACGATCAGGCATCCGCGGTACTGCGGCCCCACGTTCCTGCGCACGGTCTTGGGGTTGTGCGTCTTCAGGGTCGTCTTCTGAAGTTGCGTCACATCGATTCCTCCATGCTCGGCCCAGTATCTCTCGGCCCCCGCCACCTCAGCCGACTCGTGGATGGAAACCGCGAACCTGAGGTCGCTCCTGGCTACGCCGAGGAGATCCAGCCATGCAAGGAACAGCGTGATCACGCCTGGGTCGCTGTTGATGAAGGCGACTCTCTCTCGGCGCGCGTGCGGTTTGTCCTTCGTGACCTCCGCCCAGTACAGGGCGATTCCGGTCAGGAACAGCTCACGGTCTGACAAGTCCCGGACTTCATGTCGTGCGGCGGCCTTCGTGCGTTGTCGCTCCTCGGAGACGGAGCTCTTGGAGACGCCCAGCTCCAGCTGGATGCGGTCGTAGGTCCACCCCTGCCGCCGCAGGTCGCGGGCGCGCTTGCGGAGATCGTCCTTGGTTCTTGGGGCGGCGGGTCCATTCCGGGGCGGCTCGCCGGCGACGAGGCGGTTGAGCAGGTCGTTGTTGTGGACCTTGAGCTCGTCACGGATCTGGCGTCGGCTGAGGCCCTGCCGTCGGAGGGCGATCGCCCGGATGCGCAGGTCCTCGTAGGTGGCGGTGCCGCGCAGGATGCCGCGGGTGCCGTCGCCGGTGCCGTCGTGTCCGGGGCGTGGTGCGGGAATGCGGGTTTCGCCCCGCTGTGTCTCGGCCATGCGGCCACTTTCGTCGCACAGGCGATCGTGTGAGGCGAAAGGGTGTCTCATTCACCTGTTCGAGTGGTGCACGTGGTCGGGGTGGACGGGCGGGGCGGTCGTAGGGTGGGCGGTATGACCGAGTCGGGGGAAGGTGCTCACGCCCGGGACCAGGGCGGACGGTCAGGTGCGCCGGGGGACGGGGGCGGCCCGTGGTGGTGGGAGCGCCGTCGGGGTCTGGCGCTGGACGTGGTGCTGGGGTTGCTGTCCGCGCTCGAGTGCGCGGTGGAGGGGGTGAAGTTCTCCGAGACGACCGGGGTGCCGGTGGTCCTGGGGGTGCTGCTGGGGGTGGTGGCGGGGTCGGTTCTGGTGCTGCGGCGGCGGTGGCCGATCGTCGTGGTGTTGGTGGCGATCGCGGTGACGCCGGCGGAGATGGGTTTCCTGCTGAGCATGGTGGGGCTGTACTCGCTGGCGGCGTCGGACGTGCCGCGGCGGATCACCGTGTGGCTGGCCGGGATGATGGTGGTCGGTGCGCTGATCATCACCGTCATCCGGCTGCACCAGACCGTGGGGCAGGAGGCGGGGTTCGATCCGCCGGCGTGGTTCATCCCGCTGGTCTCGCTGGCTGCCGCGGTCGGGGTGTCGGTGCCTCCGTTGCTGCTGGGGCTGTACGCGGGGGCGAGGCGGCGGCTGGTGGAGAGCCTGCGGGAGCGGGCGGACGGTCTGGAACGGGAGCTCTCGCTGCTGGCGGACCGGGCCGAGGAGCGTGCCGAGTGGGCGCGGAACGAGGAGCGGACGCGTATCGCCCGGGAGATGCACGACGTGGTGGCGCACCGGGTGAGCCTGATGGTGGTGCATGCGGCGGCGTTGCAGGCGGTGGCGTTGAAGGATCCGGAGAAGGCGTCGAAGAACGCGGCTCTGGTGGGGGACATGGGGCGTCAGGCGCTGACGGAGCTCCGGACGATGCTGGGGGTGCTGCGCACGGCGGACGGGGGGACGCGTGCGGTGCCTTCGCCGGAGGCCGACCGGGGGCCGGTGGAGCCGGTGGAGCCGGAGCGGGTTCCTGTGGCCGGGGGTGGGGCGCGCCCTTCGCGGCTTGCGGATTTCGCGGCGTCCGCGTCGGGCCGGTCCGCCGGCGCGGACGCCGACGGTGCGGAGCGGCGGCAGGGG
>KI547047.1:178554-181503 GCA_000497405.1 Streptomycetaceae bacterium MP113-05
GGGGTGGGGCCGGGTGCGGCGTATGCGCCGCCGGAGGAGGACCTGGCGGCGGGCCCGTCGTTGGGTGGGTTGGACGCACTGGTGGGGCAGTCGCGGCAGGCGGGGATGGTGGTGGAGTTGTCGGTGTCGGGGGAGGGCCCTGGGGTGGGGTATGCGCCGCGGGTGGAACGTACGGCGTACCGGGTGGTGCAGGAGGCGTTGACGAACGTGCACAAGCATGCGGCGGGAGCGCGGACGCGGGTGCGGCTGGCGCATCGTGAGGGTGAGGTCGCGTTGCAGGTGGAGAACGAGCCGCCGGTGGAGGGCGTGGTGGACGCGGGTCTGCCGAGCGGGGGGAACGGTCTGGTGGGTATGCGGGAGCGGGTGGCAGCGCTGGGCGGGGTGTTCGTTTCCGGGCCGACGGACGCGGGGGGTTTCCGGGTGTCGGCCGTGATTCCGGGCGGCGCTGCGGCCTGAGCGAGTGCCGCCGGGAGGCCGGCGGGACGGTTGCCCGGGCGGGCGGCCGGGCGTCAGTCGGCGGAGCGGTTGGTCTGCTCCGGCAGCTGGGCGTCCGGTTCCGGTTCCTCGCGGGGCCGGGTGTCGTCGGGTTCCGTTGCGGTGACGGTGCCGGCTTCGGCGGTGTCGTCGCGGCCGGTGAGGGTGGCGAGGCTGCTGCGGACGTGGGTCATGTGGGCGCGGAGTTCGTCGGCCTGCTCCTCGTGGTCGCGCAGCACGCGGGCGGTCTCCCGTTCGAGGCGGTCCCGGTCTGCGTGGGCTGCGGCGAGGATGTCGGCCGCCCGGGCGTCGGCGTCCTCCTGGCGGTGGCGGGCGTCCTCCTCGGTGTGGGCGTGGGCTCGTTCGGCGTCGGCGAGGACGGACCGGGAGTGGTCGTCGAGCGCGGCGAGGCGGGCTTCGGTCTCGGTTTCTGCCTCGCCGAGTTCTCCGTGGAGGGCGTCGCTCTCGGCGGTGTGTTCCTTGCGCTGGTCGGCGAGGAGGGAGTGGCAGCGCCGGGTCATCTCCTCCAGGGCGTCGGAGGCTTCGCTGCGGACTTCGTCGGTGGTCGCCCGGGCGGCGGTGCGGATTTCGTCGGCGGTGGTGTGTGCCGTGTCGAGGATGCGGCCGGCGGCGGTCTCGGCGGTGCTGCGGGTCCGGGCGGCGTGGTCGCGGGCGGCCTGTTCGGCGGCGGTGGCGATGTCCTCGGCGTGTTCGGTGCTGCGTTGCGCTTCCGCTTCGGCGTCGCTGCGGATCTCGGCGGCTTCTGCTTCGACGGTGGCGAGGATTTCGCGGGCGCGGGCGCCGAGGGTCTCGTAGGTCTGTGGGGGCAGGGTGGTGACGAGGTGGTGGAGGCGTTCGGCCTCCTCGGTGAGCTCCTTGGCCAGGAGGGTGAGCCGGGCGGCGCGTTCGTCGGCTCCGTCGCGCTCCTCGGTGAGGTCGGATACGCGGCCGTCGACCTGGTCCGGTCGGTAGCCGCGGCGGACGACGACGAATCCGTGCGGCGACGACGCACTCATGGATGCCCCTTGTCTCGAGCTGCTGCGAGTCCACGCGCGGCGGGTGCCGCGGGGTGGCGAGGCGGTCGGGTGTGCCCGGTTCGCCCGTACCCGCGTTCCAGCATGCGTCATACCTGGCGTGCGGCCGTAATCGGCACATCCTGTCGCAAGTGAACGAAACCCGGTCGGGGGAATGGTGGCCGGTGAGGGGTGCAGGTGCCGTGTGACCGGTGGTTTCACCGACATCCGGGGCGTCGGCGAGGTGTCGTTGCCGGTCAGTGGTGCATTCCGCCGGGTCACCCGGTCGGGCGACCCGGCGGGGCGTGGTCAGAAGAGGCCGTCCCACATCTGTTCGAGGAGGACCGACCACCAGTTCTCCGGGGTGGAGAGGGCGGCGGGGTCGAGCATCGCGAGCTGCAGCTGGAAGTCGACGGTCCAGCGGCCGGCTTGTTCCGGGGTGAGGCCGTAACGCAGTCGCCACATGCGGCCGAGGAGGGCGAGGCAGCGGATGAACTCGGGCAGGCCGGTGTTGACGAACTGCGGGTGTCCGGTGCCTCCGTCGGGTGTGGCCTCCAGTGGTACGGCGACGATGTGCGCGGTGCCGTACTGCACGCAGAGCTGCCGGCCGAAGTCGTTGCCCATGACGAGGTAGGAGCCGGCGTCGGAGGCGGGCTGGGCGCCGCGTTCCTGGGCGAGTTCGGCGAGGGTGGGGACGGGGCGGCCGGGCTGGGCCTGGCCCCAGAAGAACGGTCCCACGTCGGTCGGTACCCCGGCCCACACGAGGACCTGCCCGACGATGTCGGGTATGCCCTGCCGGGACACCGCGTGCTGGTCGAAGCGGAAGACGCCCTGGGGGCCGAAGGACTGGGCCAGCTCGTGGCCGAGCGCGTCGGGCGGGACGGGCGGGGCGAGCTGGATCTGGTGGGGCGGCGGCAGCGGTGCGCGGAGCGGCGCGGGACGTGGCGGGGCGTCGGCGACCTGGTGGAGTTCACCCTGGTGCTCGACGAGGTGGCGCATGCCCTGCTGCCGGGAGGCGTGGTCGGTGCCGTAGGCGGCGGTGTGGCTGACGCGCACCTGGGGCCAGGTCTCGCGGATCATGCGGGAGCAGTAGCCGCCGGGCAGGTCGCAGGACTCGAGTTCGGTGTGCAGTTCGAGGACCTGGTGCGGGGGCACGTTCAGGGCGCGCAGTTCGTGCAGGATCTGCCACTCGGGGTGCGGGGTACCGGGTGCCGACCGGCGAATGAGCTGCTGCTCGGATCCGTCCGGGGCGCGGTAGCGGAGTACGGCCATGTAGCCGGGGCCGACGGTGGGGGCGCCGCCGGGCTGCTGGGGGTAGCCGTAGGCGGCGGGGGGTGTGGGGCCGTGGGGTGCCGCGGTGCTGTGCGCGGGAGCGGGAGCGGCGGGGGCCGGTGGTGCGGGGTGCCCGCCGGGCGGCACTCCGGGGGCGCCCGGCATGCCCGGTGGTGGTGGCGGGGGGGGG
>KI547047.1:181513-183935 GCA_000497405.1 Streptomycetaceae bacterium MP113-05
CGGTGCGGGTGCGGCCAGCATGGTGGCGGCGTGGTGGATTCCGTCGGAGTCGCCGCCGGTCCCGGACGGTGTGTCCCGGTTCTCGTCGTTGCTCCGGCTGGTTCCGGCCTGGGAGGAGATGTCGTCTGCGGAGACCATCTGGGTGGGCACGTAGCCGCCTGCCCCGGAACCCCCGGAGCCGGGAGCGGGAGGCGGTCCGGGCGGTGGTGGCACGGACGCGCCGCGGGGCGGGGAACCGCGGCGGCCGGTGTCGAAGTCCGCGATTCCGGGCGCGGGCGCGGGCGCGGGCGCGGGTGCCGGTGGAGGGGGTGGGGTGCCGGGTGTGCTCGGGAGGGGGCCGCCCCGGCTTCCGGCCGTGGCCGGTTCGTCGTCCGAGTCGGCTGCGGGGGTCGTGGAGGTCTTCTGGGGGGCTCCGCGTCCGGCGAGGAACGCGGTCGGGGTCTTGTCGCCGTCGGCGGCGGGCGGCGGGGTGCCCTCGTCGTCGCTTCCGCTCAGCGGTGGTGCGAAGACGGTCGCGGGTGGCCCCTGTGCGAGCCCCTGTCCGGTGCTGCTGGTGTCGGTGGCGTCCCACGGGCTGGTGCTGTCACCGCTGTGACCGCCCGCATGCGGCCAGGAGCCGGAGCCGTCCGCTGCGTGGGAGTCGCCGTACTGCGGCTGCGGAGCGGCCGGTTCGTCGCCGGTTCGTCGCCCGTCGGGGATGCCGATCCGGTCCGCGGCCTCCTGCAGCCATTCGGGTGGAGTCAGGAGGAAGGACGTGGCCTCCAGGTCGACACGCTGCGGCGGGGGCGCGGCGGGGGCCGGCGCCGAGGTGCCGTACTCCTGCACGAAGCGGTGGATCACCTCGTCCACGGGCAGCCCGGGCCACAGGGTGGCGTCGCCGCTGTCCCGGGCGAGCACCAGGCGGGTGCGCGCGCCCTCCGACGTGGGGCCGTCCTCCCGGTCCTCGCCCCAGGCGACGAAGCCCAGGTCGAACTCGCGGACACGTACGTCGCGGCGCTGGTAGCCGGGCACGTCCGCGTTGATCCAGCGCTCGGCGCGCTCCTGCGCCTCTGCGAAGGTCACCACTGCCTTCACCCCTCCACGGGTACGGCTCGTGCGAAGCCGCCGTCGACCATCAGTTTCGCCACCGTCTCCAGCTCCGGGGGGTTGCCCGCGAGCCGGAGCAGGAACTCGTCGAAGTCGGCCCCGCACGGCCGGAGGAGTTCCGCGGTGCGCTGCGCCATGTCGAGTCCGTCGTGGTCCCGGGCGTCGTCGTAGGTGCAGAACCAGACGGTACCCAGCTGCTCGCCCCGCACTTTCAGTGTGAGGATGCCGCCCTGGACGAAGGCGACACCCAGATAGTCCTTGGTGAGGTGGTCGCGCAAGCACTTGTTGACGTACACGAGGTCGTTGACGGCGGCTTCGTCGCGCAGCGCGAAGAACGGCTGGTCGAGGAGGAGTCCGAGCCCGGGATCGAGTGCGACACCACGTGGCGCGCAGCCCGCGGCGGCCTTGAGGAAGCTGCGGTAAGCGGCGGGGAGCCGGTAGCCGAGACGTTCCTCCGCCTCGACGACCCGCCGTTCGTCGGCGGCGAGTGTGTGCGGCACGGCGAGGTGGACGGGGCGGCTGTCCTGCAGCGGGCGGGTGCCGTGCTTCGTGTGGTCGACGCCGGTGGTTGCCAGCCCGGCGTGGTGCCGCAGCAGTGCCTTGACCTCGGCCGGGATCAGTTCCATCCGGCGGGAGTGGGTGACGTGGTGCCAGGCCCAGCCGTGCGGGGTGGCTACGGGCGGCAGGCCTGCCCACAGTTCGTGGCCCGCCGCGTGCAGTGCGGCGTTCGCGGAGACCAGGTCGGTGAGGCGTAGTTCGTCCGGGCCGAAGCCTTCCGGTGGTTCGGCGATCTCGGCTGCGGCGCGCGCGTAGGCGGAGAAATCCGGATGGCCGGAGTCGTCGACGCGTACACCCTGCGGGTGGCGTGCGGCGCGTACCGGGTCGGGAAATCTCACCACCTGCCCGGCATACGCCGCGTTGGGCGGCGCGGTCGTCGTCCCTCGCCGAGCTGTCGTCATGGCTCGAAGCTCCCCTGCTGCGTCTGGCTGACCCGCACAGCCTATGCGTTCGACGGTGGCCAGGTCATCGGCGTGCGGGGGAGGAGCCCGCAGCCCGGGACGGGCGTAACCCGGCATACTGAGCTCGAATCTCCGCACCGGGGGGCCGGGAGGACTGCACCGACATGAACATCGCAACACGGCTGTCGGCCCCGCCGTCGGGGCCGCGGGCCGACGATCCGCGGCTCGGGCTGCTCCGGACTGCGCCCGTTCCGGAGCCGGCGCAGTCCGCTCCGGACGCACGCCCCCGGGTCGCCGGACGGGTCGCCCCCAACTCTGCGCCGTTCCTCCACCACCGCCGGGACGGCATCCTCCCGGCGGGGGGCGGGGCCCCGCAG
>KI547047.1:183945-184968 GCA_000497405.1 Streptomycetaceae bacterium MP113-05
CCCTGCAGGTCCGTGGTGGGACAGTGACCGGAACGGGCAGCAAAGTCGACCAGCCGCCGGAACTGCATCCGCTGGTCGGTGACTTCCTCGCAACGCTCCCCCCTCAGGTTCGGGAGCGGAACGTGGGCCGGTGCCCGGAGGCGCTCCTGCTCTCCCGCTATCTGGCCTCGGCGGAGGCGGCGCGCACCGGCCGGAAGGCCGGGCGCCGGATGAGTGCGGGGGAGGCCCGCAAGATGTTGAAGCAGGCCCGGCTGACGGCCCGCCACGTGCGGGAGGACGGCGATCCGCGGCACGGCGCGTACGCGCCGCCGTGCCGTTCGTGCGCCAGGCTGCTGGACCACTTCGGGGTCGCCGCGGTCGACCCCGGCGCCCACTCCCCCGGCGCCTTCGGCGCGGGAGGTGCCCCCCTCGGCGGGGAGGCTCCTTGAGCCCCCCGCGTGGACGTGCGGGCGCCACCCGCTTCCCCGTCGCCGTCGACGCCGTCCTGCGGGAGGCCGGCTGGCGCCCCGGCAGGTGGGAGATGCCGGAGGCGGAGGTGTGGGCGGACACCCTCCGCGCCCACACGGCGCCGGGTGGCCACGAGCACGCGGTCTTCCCGGCGGCCGTCGAGGCATGGGCGGAGTTCGGCGGACTGCACCTGGTGCCGCGCGGCCCGGGCCGCGACCTGGCCCCCACCGGCCTGCACATCGACCCGCTGCACGGCCTGCACGCGGCACGCACCCTCGCCGACCTGGGACGTGCGCTGGATTCCGGCGTGGCGCCGCTGGGTGCGGAGGTCCCGCCGGGCGCAGATCCGGACGATGCGGCGGGTCTGCTCGCCCTCGACGCGGAGGGGCGGGTGTACTGCCTGGACCACACCGGTGACTGGTTCCTCGGCCAGGACACCGGCGCGGCCTTCACGACGCTCCTCACCGGCCTGCGCCCCACGCGCCTCACGACGGTGCTCTGAACCTCCCCGCCCGCACCCGCGCGCGCCGACCCGCCGGGCGGCGGCCTCGGGGCGGGTGCAGCCGTGAGCCGCCG
>KI547047.1:184978-189840 GCA_000497405.1 Streptomycetaceae bacterium MP113-05
CGTGTCCGGGGCAGGGGCCGGTGCTGCGGTCCCCTAAGGGCCCCACCCATCGCCGTATCGGTGATGGTTCGTCCCCGCGCAGGACGCGGCGCGGGGACGGTGATTCCTACCGTCTTCCTACGGGCCGCCGACAGCCGGGGTGGGGCATACCCCCGCTCGGGAACGGCGACGGGCCCCATCGTGGTGCCGCCGCTGCTGCCGCAGGCTCGTGTGCGTACGGGAGATCCCTCCCGGCTCAGTGGTGACCCGACGGTTTCGGCGGAGGAGAAGGACACGTGACGACGGTGGTAGCGGAGACCTGGACCGGGGGCGACGGGAGCCGTACGGCCGTTGCGGCCGCGGCGCGGCAGGTGGTGAAGGCGTACGGCTCGGGGGAGACCCGGGTGGTGGCGCTGGACCACGTGGACGTGGACATCGCACGCGGTGCGTTCACCGCGATCATGGGGCCCTCGGGGTCCGGCAAGTCGACCCTGATGCACTGCCTGGCGGGGCTGGACACGGTCACGTCGGGCCGTATCCGGGTCGGGGACCAGGAGATCACCGGGCTGAAGGACAAGAAGCTGACGCGGCTGCGCCGCGACCGGATCGGTTTCATCTTCCAGGCGTACAACCTGCTGCCCACCCTGAACGCGGCGGAGAACATCACGCTCCCCATGGACATCGCGGGGCGGAGGGTGGACAAGGCGTGGCTGGGCCGAGTCGTGGACACCGTCGGGCTGGGCGGGCGGCTGAAGCACCGGCCGAACCAGCTCTCCGGCGGCCAGCAGCAGCGTGTCGCGGTGGCGCGGGCGCTGGCGGCACGCCCGGAGATCGTGTTCGGTGACGAGCCGACGGGCAATCTGGACTCGCGATCGGGCGCAGAGGTGCTGGAGTTCCTGCGCCGCTCGGTGGACGAGCTGGGTCAGACGATGGTGATGGTGACGCACGACCCGGTGGCCGCGGCGTACGCGGACCGGGTGCTGTACCTGGCGGACGGGCGGATCGTGGACGAGATGTCGGCTCCGACGGCGGAGACGGTGCTGGACCGGATGCGGAAGTTCGCCCCGGCCGGCGAGCCCCGCGGGGGCCGTGCGTCCCGTACGGCGGGCGCGGTTGCGGGGAGCGCCTCGTGACCGTGTGGAGGACGTCGTTGAGAAACCTGCTGGCCCACAAGGGCCGGATGGTGCTGAGTACGGTGGCGGTGGTGCTGTCGGTGGCGTTCGTCAGCGGCACGCTGGTGTTCACCGACACCATGAACGCCACGTTCGACAAGCTGTTCGCGGCCACGTCGGCGGACGTGACGGTGTCGCCGAAGGACGCCGCGGACGGCGGGGACATGCCGTCGACCGGCCGTCCGGAGACGCTGCCGGCCGGGGCGCTGGCGGAGGCGCAGGGGGCGGAGGGCGCACGGTCCGCCGAGGGCATGGTCGTCAGTATGAGCGTGACGGTGGTGAACGCGCGGAACGAGAACATGGGTTCCACTACCGGCGCCCCCACCATCGCCTCCAACTGGACGCGTGGGGAACGCCGTTCGATGGAGGTCACCGCCGGGCACGCGCCGCGCGGGCCGACCGACGTCATGGTCGACGCGGACACCGCTGACACACACGGTCTGAAGCTGGGCGACGAGCTGCGCACCGTCGCCGTCACCGGCGACCACACCGCGACGATCTCCGGCATCGCCACCTTCGAGGTGACCAACCCCGGAGCGTCCGTCGTGTACTTCGACACCCGCACCGCGCAGCGGGTGCTGCTCGGCGACCGCGGCGTGTTCACCGGGATCGCGGTCGCGGCCGAGGAGGGGGTGACGCACGAGGAGCTGAAGGAGAACGTCGCCGCCGCCCTGGGGGCCGACGCCTACACCTACCGCACGCAGGCGGAGGCGGCGGAGGCAGACCGGCAGGACGTCGGGGCGTTCCTGGACGTGCTGAAGTACGCCATGCTCGGCTTCGCCGGGATCGCGCTGCTCGTCGGCGTGTTCCTCATCGTCAACACGTTCTCCATGCTGGTCGCGCAGCGCACCCGGGAGATCGGCCTGATGCGGGCCATCGGGTCGAGTCGCCGGCAGATCAACACCTCGGTGCTCACCGAGGCGCTGCTGATGGGCGTCGTCGGCTCGGTCGTCGGCATCGGCGCGGGCGTCGGCCTGGCGGTGGGGCTGATGGAGCTGATGGGCGCCATGGGCATGAACCTGTCCACCTCCGAGTTGACGGTCAAGGCCACCACTCCGCTGATCGGCATCGTGCTGGGCGTCGTGGTGACGGTGCTGGCCGCGTGGCTGCCGGCCCGCCGTGCGGGAAAGGTGTCGCCGATGGCGGCGCTGCGCGACGCCGGAACTCCGGCCGACGACCGGGCGGGAGCGGTGCGGGCGGTGCTGGGCGTGCTGCTCACCGCGGTCGGTGCGGCGGCGCTGTACGTGGCGTCGCACGCGGACCAGGCGTCGTCGGGTGCCGGGATGCTGGCGTTGGGCGTAGTGCTGACACTGGTCGGCTTCATCGTGGTCGGGCCGTTGCTGGCGGGCGTGGTGGTGCGGGTGCTGAGCCTCGTGGTGCTGCGGCTGTTCGGTTCGGTCGGGCGCCTCGCTGAGCGCAACGCACTGCGCAACCCGCGGCGTACCGGTGCCACCGGTGCGGCGCTGATGATCGGTCTGGCGCTGGTCGCGTCGCTGTCGGTGGTGGGTTCGTCGATGGTGGCGTCGGCGACGGAGGAGCTGGACAAGTCGGTGGGCGCCGACTTCATCGTGGCATCCGACACCGGGCAGCCCGTCACCCCGCAGGTCGCCGAGAGGATCAAGCAGGTGCGAGGGCTGACGGACGTCGCCGAGTACAAGCTCCTGGACGTCGCCCTCACCACCCCGGACGGGAGGACGGCGAAGGACGAGACGCTGACCGCGGCCAGCCCGTCGTACACGGACGTGCTGCGCGTCGAGACCACCCAGGGCGACGTGGCGGACGCGTACCGGCCGGGCGGCATGTCGGTCTTCGCGGGTTTCGCGAAGAAGTACGGACTGAGGGTCGGCGACACGCTCCGGGTCGACTTCGCGCAGGGGCGTACGGCGGAACTGACGCTGCGGGCGATCACCTCCGACGAAGCGGTGATCGACAAGGGTGCGATGTACGCGAGCATCGCGACTGCCACGCGCTACGTGCCGGCGGAGGACGTGCCGCTGAACGCGCTGATGTTCGCCTCTGCGGCCGACGGCGAGGAGGATGCGGCGTACGCGTCGCTGAAGAAGGCGCTGGAGCCGTACCCGCAGTACACGGTGCGTGACCAGGCGGACTACAAGGAGACCCTGAAGGACCAGGTCGGGCAGATGCTCAACATGGTCTACGGGCTGCTGGCACTCGCCATCGTCGTCGCGGTGCTGGGCGTGGTGAACACGCTGGCGTTGTCCGTGGTGGAACGCACCCGTGAAATCGGCCTGATGCGGGCCATCGGCCTGTCACGGCGGCAGCTGCGGCGCATGATCCGCCTGGAGTCGGTGGTCATCGCCCTGTTCGGCGCACTGCTCGGGCTCGGCCTGGGGATGGGCTGGGGTGTCACGGCGCAGCAGCTGCTGGCCCTGGAGGGACTGCGGGTGCTGCAGATCCCCTGGGCGACGATCGGCGGGGTGTTCGCCGGTTCGGCCCTGGTGGGCCTGGCCGCGGCGCTCGTCCCCGCCTTCCGCGCCGGTCGGATGAACGTTCTGAACGCCATCGCGACGGAGTGACGGCAGCTCCGGGGGAGCGGGCGGTGGCTTCCATGTAGTAACATGTACTACGTGGAAGCCAGTGCCCGTGATTTCAACCAGCACTCGTCACGGATCCTCGCGGCAGCGGAGGGGGGAGAGACGGTCACGGTGACGAAGAACGGCCGTCCGGTCGCCATACTGCGCCCGTACGGTACCGATGACGTCCCGGCCCACCCCACAGGCCCCATGGGAGACCTCGACATCCCGAGTCTCGGCCTTCCCGACCTGACCGACGACGAGATCGAGCACACGCTCCGGGGCATGGGCTCGTGACGGACGTCGCCATCGCCGACACCAATGCCCTGTACCGCCTCCTGGACCCGCGTCTGACCGGGCACGCAGCGCACAAGAAGGCGCTGGGAAGCATCGCACACCTGGTGATCTCCCCCCTGGTACTGGCAGAGCTGGACTACCTGATCGCCAGCAGGGCGGGAGCGGAGAAGTCGATCGCAGCCATGCGCTTCGTCGAGCGCTACACCGCCACCCGCCGCTTTGAGGTCCCCGACGTCGCGCCCCATCTCTCCGCCGCGATCGCGGTGATGGAGGGCTACCGCGACGCCGACCAGGGACGGGGCGTGGGCTTCGCGGATGCGTTGAACGTCGTGCTGGCCGCTGCGTACCGCACGGACCGCGTCTTCACGACCGACCGGCACTTCCGGATGATGCGCCCGCTGACCGGCCACGCGGCGTTCCGGATGCTGCCGGACGATCTGTAGGCGCCGACTCTCGGCACTCCATCCCGGACGGTCGGCGATGTCGTCGGGCAGCTGCTCCGGGCGATCGGTGTCGGGCTGACGGACACGAAAGGGCCTTGACCATGTTCACCAGCCCGACACCGATGGGCCCGACCGCCCGCACCCCGACCCACACCGCCGTCGTCCGTCGGCGAGTAGCGGAGCCTCAGAGGCCAAAGGCCATGCCGCCGCGTCTCCGGCTGCCGGCGGTCGGCCGTACGCTGGAGAGCCCGGCCCGTGGACACGTGCCGGGCGCTTCGCGTTGCCCTTCGGCCGGCCGCCCGCCGGCCACGCCACCCCGGACGGATGCCCATGAGCCTGCACGGTCTGCTCGACGCGGTCCTGCGCGACCCCGCCCTCGACGAGGCGGTCAAGGCGGCGGCCGAGGGCCACCGCCCCCACGTCGATCTGGTCGGGCC
>KI547047.1:189850-211965 GCA_000497405.1 Streptomycetaceae bacterium MP113-05
TCGGCCGTCGGCTGGCCGTGCTGCGCCGCCTGGCTCACCCCGACGCGTCCGACGCCACCACCGGCCCCGTCTCCGTCGTGGTCGCGCCCGTACGTTCCGTGCTGCAGCCGCAGGTCAAGGGGCTGGGCGAGCTGCAGCCGGTGGAGCTTCGCCAGGGGCAGGAGGCCGACCTGGAAGAGATCGTCCGGGCGCTGGCCGCGGCGGCGTACGCGCGGGTGGAGCTGGTGGAGAAGCGTGGCGAGTTCGCCGTGCGCGGCGGCATCCTGGACGTTTTCCCGCCCACGGAGGAGCATCCGCTGCGGGTCGAGTTCTGGGGCGACGAGGTCGAGGAGGTGCGCTACTTCCAGGTGGCCGACCAGCGGTCCCTGGAGGTCGCGGAACACGGCGTGTGGGCGCCACCGTGCCGGGAGCTGCTGCTGACTCCCGATGTAAGGCAGCGCGCCGCCGCCCTGGCGCAGGAGCACCCGGAGCTGGAGGAGCTGCTCGGGAAGATCGCCGAGGGCATCGCGGTCGAGGGCATGGAGGCCCTCGCTCCGGTGCTGGTCGACGACATGGAGTTGCTGCTGGACGTGCTGCCGCCCGGTGCGATGGGCGTGGTGTGCGACCCGGAGCGGGTACGTGCCCGGGCGGCGGACCTGGTGGCGACGAGTCAGGAGTTCCTGGAGGCGTCCTGGGCCGCGTCCGCAGGCGGCGGGCAGGCGCCGGTCGACGTGGGCGCGGCCTCGCTGTGGGGCATCGCAGACGTGCGGGAGCGGGCCCGTGAGCTGGGCATGCTGTGGTGGTCGGTGAGTCCGTTCGCGCCGGACACCTCAGTGGAGGACGGCGAGGACGACGTGCTGCAGCTCGGCATGCGCGCCCCCGAGTCGTACCGGGGGGACACCGCCCGCGCGCTGGCCGACACCAAGGGCTGGTTGGCCGACGGCTGGCGCTGCGTGTACGTCACAGAGGGCCACGGCCCGGCCGCCCGCACGGTCGAAGTACTGGGCGGGGAGGGCATCGCGGCCCGGTTGGAGAGGGACCTGGGCGGTATCGAGCCGTCGGTGGTGCACGTGGCCTGCGGGTCGGTCGACAACGGGTTCGTGGACGCGGCGCTGAAGCTTGCCGTGCTCACCGAGACGGACCTTTCCGGGCAGAAGGCCGCCGGTCGCGAAGGCGCCCGGATGCCGGCCCGGCGCCGCAAGACCATCGACCCGCTGACGCTGGAGGCCGGCGACTACATCGTGCACGAGCAGCACGGCGTCGGCCGGTACGTCGAGATGGTGCAGCGCACCGTCCAGGGCGCGACCCGTGAGTACCTCCTGGTGGAATACGCGCCGGCGAAGCGCGGCCAGCCGGGCGACCGGCTGTTCGTGCCCACCGACCAGCTGGAGCAGGTCACCAAGTACGTCGGCGGTGAGCAGCCGTCGATGCACCGGCTCGGCGGCGCGGACTGGACGAAGACCAAGGCACGGGCGAAGAAGGCGGTCAAGGAGATCGCCGCCGACCTGATCAAGCTGTACTCGGCGCGGATGGCCGCCCCCGGGCACGCCTTCGCCCCCGACTCGCCGTGGCAGCGGGAGCTGGAGGACGCGTTCCCGTACGTGGAGACCGCGGATCAGCTCAGCACCATCGCCGAGGTCAAGGAGGACATGGAGAAGTCGGTCCCGATGGACCGTCTGATCTGCGGCGACGTCGGCTACGGCAAGACGGAGATCGCAGTGCGGGCCGCCTTCAAGGCGGTGCAGGACGGTAAGCAGGCCGCCGTACTGGTGCCGACGACGCTGCTGGTGCAGCAGCACTACGGCACGTTCACCGAACGGTACGGGCAGTTCCCGGTCAAGGTGCGGGCGCTGTCCCGCTTCCAGACCGACACCGAGGCCCGCGCCGTGCTGGACGGGCTGCGGGACGGCACCGTCGACCTCGTCATCGGCACCCACCGGCTGTTCTCGTCGGAGGTGAAGTTCAAGGAGTTGGGCCTGGTCATCGTCGACGAGGAGCAGCGGTTCGGCGTCGAGCACAAGGAGCAGCTGAAGAAGCTGCGCGCGAACGTCGATGTGCTGACCATGTCGGCGACGCCGATTCCGCGCACCCTGGAGATGGCGGTGACGGGCATCCGCGAGATGTCGACCATCACCACCCCGCCCGAGGAGCGGCATCCGGTGCTGACGTTCGTCGGCCCGTACGAGGAGCGGCAGATCGGTGCCGCCGTGCGGCGTGAACTGCTGCGCGAGGGTCAGGTGTTCTACATCCACAACCGGGTCGAATCGATCGACCGGGCGGCGGCGCGGCTGCGGCAGATCGTGCCGGAGGCACGGATCGCCACGGCGCACGGGCAGATGTCGGAGACGGCGCTGGAGCAGGTCGTGGTCGACTTCTGGGAGAAGAAGTTCGACGTGCTGGTGTCCACGACGATCGTGGAGAACGGCATCGACATCTCCAACGCCAACACGCTGATCGTGGAGCGCGGCGACAACTTCGGCCTGTCGCAGCTGCACCAGCTGCGCGGCCGGGTCGGCCGCGCCCGGGAGCGCGGGTACGCGTACTTCCTCTACCCGCCGGAGAAGCCGCTGACGGAGACGGCGCACGAGCGGCTGGCGACCATCGCGCAGCACACCGAGATGGGTGCGGGCATGTACGTCGCCATGAAGGACCTGGAGATCCGCGGCGCCGGCAACCTGCTGGGCGGCGAGCAGTCCGGTCACATCGCGGGCGTCGGCTTCGACCTGTACGTGCGGATGGTCGGCGAGGCCGTCGCCGACTACCGGGCGGTGCTGGAGTCCGGTGGTGCGGTCGAGGAGGCGCCGCTGGAGGTCAAGATCGAGCTTCCGGTCGACGCGCACGTCCCGCACGCCTACGCGCCCGGCGAGCGGCTGCGCCTCCAGGCCTACCGTGCCATCGCCTCCGCGAACTCCGAGGACGACATCAGGGCCGTCCGGGAGGAACTCGTCGACCGCTACGGGCCGTTGCCTGAGCCGGTGGAGAACCTGCTGCTGGTCGCCGGGCTGCGGATGCTGGCCCGCTCGTGCGGCGTCACCGACATCACGCTGCAGGGCACCAACGTACGGTTCGGGCCGGTGGAACTGCGCGAGTCGCAGGAGCTGCGGCTCAAGCGGCTCTACCCGCGGTCGGTGATCAAGCAGGCGACCAGGCAGGTGCTGGTGCCACGGCCCAAACCGGGCGGCATCGGCGGCAAGCCCGTCGTCGGCC
This sequence comes from Streptomycetaceae bacterium MP113-05, assembly GCA_000497405.1. GTDB lineage: Bacteria > Actinomycetota > Actinomycetes > Streptomycetales > Streptomycetaceae > Streptomyces. The sequence goes on from KI547047.1 coordinate 193,037, forward strand.
GCGACCTGCTGGCCTGGGTCGGCGAGTTCCTCACCTCGGTCCCGGGAGCGTGATCGGTACTCCGCGGCGACATCCCGCCAGGCCGGCCTCGTTCTTCTGCGTGACCGCCGGGCCGGCCGCGGGCTCCGCACGTGGGAGGCGAATGCGCGAGCGAGATGCGGGCCCTTCCGTCAGACCTGCTCGTGGGCGAGGCGGGCGCTGAAGACGAGCAGGAAGGTCCCGGTGGCGGCGTCCAGGGCCCGGCGGACGGCACGGCGCCCCAGCATCCGACGAGCCCGGTGCAGGCCGGTCACCAACAGGAGCAGGTAGCCCAGCGACAGTGCCGCATGCGTCAGCGCCAGACCTGCCGACTGCCACAGCGGGACGCCGCCGGGGAGGAACTGCGGCAGCACGGCGAGGTAGAAGACCAGCACCTTGGGGTTGGTGATGTTGGAGAGGAAGCCCTGCCGCCAGCCGCGCAGGGCCCCGCCGCGTTCGTCGGCGACCTCCCCGTCGGCGTTCCCCGGGTCGGGCCCCGGGTCGCCGCGCCACGCCGACCGCAGAGCCTGCACGCCGAGAAAGGCGAGGTAGGCGACACCGGACCACTTGATCGCGGTGAACACCGGCTGCGAGGCGACGATGAGTGCGCCCAGACCGATGGCGGCGGCCACGCCCTGGACGGCGTTGGAGGCGGCCACACCGGCGCTCGCCCATGCGCCGCGGGCCCGTCCGGAGCCGAGGGTGTTCTTGGTGACGACCGCGAAGTCGGGGCCCGGTATCACGATCAGCACCAGGGCGAAGACGACGAACGAGCCGTAGGTCTGCCAGGTCATCCGGCCAGGTTAATCGAAAGAAGGTTCGGCGACGGAGGGGTTCGCGTGACGAGCTCAGGGCCGGCGGTCGGTGGCGGGAACCCGCCAGTGCGTGCCGCCCCCGCACGGCATGCTTGTCGAGATGCCCGACGCCCGCACCGACTGCGAGCCTGTGCGCTCATTCAGTACCCCGGAGGCCCGTAGATGACCGATTCCCCGAACGTCGCCCGGCGAGCGGACGATGCCGCCGAGCGGGCAGCGGACCTGCGGCGCCTGCACCACGATCCGGCGATTCTGGTCCTGGTCAACGCCTGGGACGTGGCCTCGGCCCGGGCCGTCGCGGAGGTACCGGGCTGCCGTGCTCTCGCCACCGCCAGCGCCGCGATCGCCGCCTGCCACGGCTACCCCGACGACGAGCAGATTCCCGTGCACCTGATGCTGGACGCGGTGGCACGCATCGCCGCCGCCGTCGACCTGCCCGTGACCGCCGACCTGGAGGCCGGGTACGGGGACGTGGACCGTACGATCCGCAGCGCCGTACGGGCCGGGGTGGTCGGCGCGAACCTGGAGGACGGCATGCGCCCCACCGTGGAGGCGGCGGAACGCGTCGCCACCGCCGTACGAGCGGGCGCCGCCGAGGGCGTTGGACTGGTGCTCAACGCCCGCACCGACTGCTACCTGCGCGGGGACGGCCGGGCGGCCACCGACCTGCTCGCGGACGCGACCGCACGCGGACTCGCCTACCTCGACGCGGGTGCCGACTGCGTCTTCGTACCCGGGTGCACCGACCCCGAGGCGATCGCCGCACTCGCCGGACGCTTCGGACCCGGCCGTCTGAGCCTGCTCGGCACGCCCGACGCGCCGCCGCCCGCACGGCTGCAGGAACTCGGCGCGGCACGCGTCTCGTACGGACCCTTCCCTCACCGCCGGACGCTGGGCACGCTGGCCGAGGAGGCCGCCGAACTACTGGACGGCGCCCGGAGAACGGACGGTTGACGTCCCGCCGGGCGACGGGCACCCTCCTGCCGGGGCATGCACCGTCAGGATGACGCGGCCCGGGGAAGCGACGGGCAGACGAGGCGGGGAGGCCGCATGAGAGGCACGGGGCGGAAGCCTGGGACACGAGGGTGGACGGGCGCGCTGCTCGCGGCGACGCTGGCGGTGGTGTGCACGGCGTGCGGGCCGGTCCGGGAGGGCGCCGAGGACCTGGAGGACGCCGCACCGGAGGCGTCGGCATCTTCCGCGCCCGCCTCCACGGCCCCGCCCGCGTCCACGGCCGCTCCCGGGGACGCACCCGGAGATGCGCGGAAGCGTCTCGCGGCACTGTCCGTACGGCCGCCCGGCACCATGGACGGCTACTCGCGTGAGCGGTTCGCGCACTGGTCGAGCCAGGGGGGCGGCTGCGACACCCGTGAGGTGGTGCTGAAGCGCGACGGGGAGGACGTACGCACGGACGACGAGTGCCATGCCGAATCCGGCACCTGGCGCAGCCCGTACGACGACGGGGTCTGGACGAACGCGTCCGACGTGGACATCGACCACATGGTGCCGCTGGCCGAAGCGTGGCGCAGCGGCGCCCGGGTGTGGGACGACGAGCGGCGTGAGGCGTTCGCCAACGACCTGGAACGGCCCCAGTTGTGGGCGGTGACCGACAACGTCAACCAGTCCAAGGGGGACGACCCGCCGGACGAGTGGAAGCCGGAACGCCGGGCGTACTGGTGCACCTATGCACGGCAGTGGGTGACGGTGAAGGACCACTACGGGCTGTCGGTCACGGAGAAGGAGAAGGCAGCCCTGACGGGGATGCTTGGCCGCTGCACGCGGTAGAGGGGCGGGGCGGTCCGCGCAGTACGAGCGCACCCCTCCCGGCGAGCGGATCGTTGACCGGTGTGTCGAACCGGTGGCCACAGCCGCGCCGACTCCCTAACATCGATCACTGCCAGGTTGTGAAACCGCGCACAACCGCTCGCCGCCGCCCGGGAGGCTTTCATGCACCACCGTAGGTCCGCCGCAACCGTCTCCACCGCCGCCGCGCTGCTGCTGGCAGCGCCACTGCTCACCGGCTGCGGCGAGACGCACCCGGGGGCCGCGGCCGTCGTCGACGGCGAGCGCATCAGCCTCACCCAGCTCCAGTCCCGCGTCGGCGAGGCACGCGACGCGCAGCGCGAACTGCCCCAGGGGGAGGCGCTGATCCGGCGCACCGGCCAGCTGACACGCACCACCCTGGACGGAATGATCCGCCACCGTGTCGTCGGCAAGGCGCTGAAGGACGCCGACGTGTCCATCACGCGCAGCGACCTCCAGCGGCAGCGCGACGTCTACGAACAGCAGACCGGCGGTGCCAAGGGCTTCGAGAAGGCGCTGCTGGAGCAGCAGGGCATCGCGCCGTCCGCGGTCGACGACTGGGTCTGGCTGAACGTCGCCGTGCAGAAGGTCGGCAAGGCGTGGGACGTCGACCCCCGCTCGCAGCAGGGCAACCAGGAGCTCAACGAGCGCTTCTCCGACCTCTCGGGCGAGATGGACATCGAGGTGAACCCGCGGTACGGCACGTGGGACGCGGAACGCAGCGCCCTGGCCGAGGCGGACATGCCGTGGCTGAACGACGTCACCGGGAAGAAGGCGCTGGAGCAGCAGCGCGCCTGACCGGGGGCGCCCCGGCGCGCAGCCGCCACCCGGTGCGCCCGGGAGGTGCGTTAGGTTGCAGAGGTGTCCTCTCCTCCCGCTCCGGGCCCCGGCCGCATCGTCTTGCTGACCACCAGCCATCGCGTCGCCCCCGGCCTGCTGTCCTGGCCGGCCTGGCAGGTCCTGCACGACGCGTACCGGGTGCTGTGCGCCGACCCCGCGCATCCGCAGCTGCCGTACCTGCGGGACGCGGGCGTCGAGACGGATATCGGCGAGCCCACGGCGCGCGAACTGGTGGACGACTGCCGCGACGGAGGCCGTACGGTCGTGGTGCTGGCCACCGCGGAGGGCGAGCCCCGGCTCACCGACGGCCTGGCCCGGCTGGCCGGCTCCGGCCGGGAGGAGATGCCGGACCTGGAGCTGCTGCCGGGCGCGTACGACCTGCCGGGCGCGCGGCTCCTGGACCTGGTGCAGGTCATGGACCGCATCCGCCGCGACTGCCCGTGGAGTCGTGTGCGCACCCACGAGGACCTGGCGAAGTACGGCATCGAGGAGGCGTACGAACTCGTCGAGGCGATCGAGGCCGGCGACCGGGACGAGATCCGTGAGGAGCTCGGTGACGTGCTGCTGCAGGTCGTGTTCCACGCCCGCATCGCGCAGGACGACCCGGACGAGCCGTTTGCCGTGGACGACGTCGCGGCCGGGATCGTGGAGAAGCTGATCCACCGGCACCCGCACGTCTTCGGCGACGAGAGCGCCCGTACACCGGAGGATGTCAAGGCGCACTGGCTGCGGACGAAGGCCGTCGAGAAGCAGCGGGAGTCGGTCACGGACGGGGTGCCGCTGGGCCAGCCGGCTCTCGCGCTGGCGGCGAAACTCTCGAGCCGTGCCCGTGGCGCCGGCCTCCCCGGTCCCCCGGAGGACGGCACCGGCGTCGGCTACGAACTCCTCGCCCTCGCCGCCCGTGCGGAGGCCGAAGGCACCGACCCGGAGACCGCGCTGCGGGCCGCGGCCCGCACCTACCGCGACACCCTCCGCGCCGCGGAAGCCGGCAACTGACAGCCAGGCCCGGCGGCTCGTTTCTCCCTGAGTACGACAACCTGCCCCCCTCGTGCACACAGCGTCGCACCTCACTACAGTGGGCGCCCGCGGTCCGGGCGTGGGCCGATCGGGGAGAAGAGGGGATGAGGGGCTTGGCCGGGGAGACGAAAGTCGAGACGGATGCGCTCAAGCAGGCTGCAGACGCTCTGGTGGGACTGCGCGGGGACACCGACCGGGCCGACAACAAGCCGGTTGAGGAGACGGTCGACGCCGCGCAGGGGCTGAACAATTTCACCTTCAGCCACGGTGGAGCAGGTGACGGCACCTGGGCCTCGGCCAACGCGGTCGTCTCGATGGGCGAACGCTTCAGCCAGTCCGTCGCGAACCTCAAGTCACTGCTGGGTGACATCAGCGACAACAGCCATGAGACGCACAAGGGCTACACCAAGGCCGAACAGGAGGAGGAGGCCAAGTACGCCGGCAGTAACCGTTCGATGTACGACGATTTCGGCTGACGGGCCACGGGGGTCACGACACGATGGTGTCCTACGCATATCTGAATGAAGCAGACTTCTCCAAGCTCGCGACCTGCGCGGAGTCGTGGAAGTTGATGAAGAAGAAGTACGGCGGGATCGGCGAGCAGTTCGAGCAGCAGGTGGTGAAGCGGCTGCAGACGACCTGGGAGGGCGATGCCGCTACCAAGGCCTTCCACCACATGAGCACGGTCACGAAGCAGTACGTGGCCGCCGGGACCGAAGCCGCCCGCATGGGCAAGCTCATGGCCGAGGCGCACGACGAGTTCACCACGGCCCGGAAGAAGCTGCACACCCTGCAAGAGGACGCCGGCACCGACCACTTCAAGATCCACGACACAGGGACGATCGAGGATGTCGATCCCATGTGGGACAGTCCCACCGCGTCCTCACAGCCGGGGTGGGCCGAGGAGCGTCGCCGAAAGCAGGAGGGCTTCGCCGACCGTTTGGAGCAGGTGCTACGGCACGCCACCCAGTTCGACCAGAACTACGCCGCAGCCTTCAAGTCGGACTTCAACGGCGAGGACGAACAGGGCTTCAACAAGTCCGGGTACTCCTCGGACGACCAGGCGCGCGAAGCCCAAGAGGAAGCCGACCAAGCCGCCAAGCTGATCGACAAGGACGGCCGCCTCACGGAGACGGAGCTGAACCAGCTCGACAGCTTCCTCGCCGAGCACAAGGGAGACCCGCACTTCGCCGCACGTTTCGCGCAGAAGGCCGGAGCCGAGGACACCCTGGACAGGTACAACCAGATCATCAATCCTCCCCAGGGTACCCGGCTCACTGACGCCCAGCTCAAGCGGATTCAGTCGCTGCAGGGGAATCTCGGTTCCACACTCGGAACGGCGACGACGGTCAACGACTCGGCGATGTACAAGTTCGAGCAGGATCTCCTCGCTGCCACCGACCGGAACTTCAACGCGAACCCCACGGAGAGTCCCTACGGCCTCAGTGGCTACCAGCTCACGAGCAGCCTGATGAGCCAGGGCGACTGGGACGACAACCTCCTCCAGGACTACGGGGAGAAGCTCATAGCCAAGGAGCAACTCAGTGCCGGTTTCCAGAACCCGGACGCCATCTGGGGTCAGAACCGCACGGTCGGCATCACCGGCATACCCGCCCTGGACCCCATGACCGGCTTCATGGATGCACTGGGGCACAACCCGGACGCCTCACTGGAGTTCCTCGACGGCTCTACGCACACCGACGGCGGTGAGAGCGTCGACAACCTCGACTACCTCATGAAGGACCGTCACTGGCCCGAAGGTGCGGGCTTCACCGGCGACGACAAGAACCCCGACGGCATCTCCACGCTCGGCCACGCCATGGAGTCCGCCGCTACCGGCATGCCGTACGACTACGACGGCCCCACCATGCCGCCGCACACCCCGGACCAGGCCGGGTTTGTCAACGAACTCGTCAGCACGCTCGGCACATCCGAAAACGCGGACCTCATCAACGGAGATGGCCGCCTCGCCCCCATCAAGGACAGTCTCGGCGAAATCACGGCCAACTACATGGGCGACTTTCAACAGTCGCTCACCACTGTGGATCTCCCGATCAACGGCACGCATGTGGGAGGTAGCGACGGGATCGATCGAGGTGATGCGGTGAACTTTTTGTCCTCGGTCGGCCAGGACCCTGAGGCCTACAAGACGATCAACGCTGCCCAACTAGGCTATACGCAGGGACTCGTGGACGAGTCTTTGGCGCACCGAGATCCAGGCGCCGGATTCGACCGCATGCAGGATCGCGTCATTAACTTGACTGCCCCGGGATCCTGCATTTCCGGAATCATGAGTGAAGCACGTGCCGAGGCCGTCTATGAGCATCATGTGGCCGAGGCGCAAGACTTCAATAATGCCACAAAAGACGTCAATAGGTGGGTCGGTTATGGCGTCGGGATCGCTACTGGTGCCATCGCGTCTCCGGCAGCAGGGAGTGCTGTTACCGTCGGTTATGGAGAACTAAGCAATCTCGTGATGGGTCATATTCAGAAGGATAATGCTGCAGAAGGGGATTTTGAAGCCAGAGACGTCTACGCTTCCGGTCAAAAGTCCCATGAAGTGATGATTAATACCATGGTTGAGAAGTCCGCGGGGGAGCATGGCTACGATGAATATGAAGCACGAGACATGGCAGATACGGCAGCTCGCGAAGCCAAACAGAGCTTCAGCTCCGGATCCGACTTGGCGTATGGCAGGGGTTGACACGTATGCGGGCCGCGAGCCATGAACGCCGAGTGTTCGGGCGCATCGCGACGATCGCGGTGACCACAGTTCTTCTGGGGACTGCCTGTGAAGCCGAGGGTGACCGTAACGGGGGGCAGGCTGTTCTTTCAGGGAATCTCTGTGAAACCGAGATTTCCACCGACCCCATCGCTGAGTTGTTCCCTGCGCCGTACCACAATATTCAGCAACTGAATAGCATAGTCGGTCCACTGGGTACCCTGAAGGCGGGAAGAAAGGCGGGTGAGTGTCGGGTCGTCCTCAGTTACAAGCGTGACGGGTTGGAAGAGACGACTTATGTGGACGTCCGGGCGGACGTGTCCAATGACTCCACTGCTAAAGAGGGAGTTAAGCCATCTGAGCACTCCGCGCGCCCGATGAGTCATGCCGTGCGTTCTGGGAAGTTGATCGGCTTCTCCGGGGGGATGGGGGCAACCGTTGGATTTCCCTGCGAAAACCGCACGGATCAGGCCCGTAGCGTCACAGTGAAGATCGACATCGATACGAGCGAGATGGTCACTGAAAAGCGCAAGGATCATATCACAAAGGACAGCGCCACCTATGCCGTCCGAGTATCCCGATACCTGAACAAGCACTATCTCAAGTGCCTCCGGCCGGCAGAGCTTCACGGTGCTATCGACGTGCGACCCAGGAAACCGTGATGGTCCGCAAAGCGATTCGCTATCGTGGTGACGAGAGGAGCCCGGTGAGACGTCGGCGCAACATTCGCTTCGTCCGCAGGAGCGTGCTCGCATGCATGCTGGCGTGCGTACCTCTTGCCGCCTGCACGGCAGGAGGGCGGAATTCAGGCGGAGCAGGGTCGACTCCCGCTGCGAGCTCCCTACCGTCTTTTTTGTGCGACAGTAGAATTCCGTCAGATCCCCTGCGTGAGATCTACCCTGAACGGGTGGGTGACCGCGTGACGATGAGCCGGTACGACGAGAGCACGGGTGATTTTGAGCATTTCATGGACGCCGAGACGGCTGGCGGAGACAGTATTTGGGTGTGTGGGGCCACGGTTAACAGGAAGGACGACGTATCGACAGTCGCCGCGCGCATCATGGCGATCGGCGCGGGGAATTCCGCGTCGCTCCGTGAGATGGTTGCCTCGGCCGGCTACGGTGCACGTAGTCTCTCCTTGGGTGTTGTCCGCGGGGTGAACGGCCCCCAGGAAAGTGCCCTGAAATTTCCCTGTAGGACGATGGCGGAGGAGAAAGTCACCATCGTCGTACACATCAGGCACAGCATCGATGAATATGCTGCTGATGCCCGCCGCGAGCGAGTGCAGCGAATTTCGGTCGGCTATGTGCGTGACATCGCCCGTCGTTTCCTCGAAGCGCGCCACCCGTGCCAGAACATCGCCGCGTTTCCCTCCGGGGAGTTCGAAAGCAGCCCCTTTCGCAAGGGCGTCTCGCCGGAGCCATCGACGGGCTGAGGCCAGGCTTTGGGTGGCCATTGCGCCTCGCCGACACTGCGCGGGACGGGTACTGAAGCCCCCGCAGGGGTTGCTCACGGTGGGCGGGGCGAAGGCCGGCACGACCGTGAGCAACCCTGCGAGGGCGCCGCTGGGACTCGGCATGAGCCTGGAGACCGAGGACTTCCCCCGGGACTGAGGCGCCCGCCGCCCGGCAGCGGTGTCGCGGTCGGGCCGTTACCGTCGGGGCGTGCACGACGAGAGACCCACCACCCCGCCCGACGACATGCCGCCGCTCTTCGACTGGCGGTTCGCCTCCGACCCGTACCCCGCCTACGCGTGGCTGCGCGAGCATGAGCCCGTGTACCGGTCGGAGCTGCCGTCGGGGGTGGAGGCGTGGCTGGTGACCCGGTACGTGGACGCCCGGCAGGCGCTCGCCGATCCGCGACTCAGCAAGGACCCGGAGACGCACACCGAACGTGCCGCGCACGGTAAGGGCAAGGTCGGCATCCCGGGCGAGCGCAGCGCCAACCTGATGACGCATCTGCTGAACATCGACCCGCCGGACCACACCCGGCTACGGCGCCTGGTCTCCAAGGCGTTCACGCCGCGCCGGGTCGCCGCGTTCGAGCCTCGGGTGCGTGAGCTCGCGGACCGGCTGATCGACGCCATGCTGGTGAAGGAACGCAGTGCGGACCGGGGCGAGGCGGACCTGATCCACGAGTTCGCCTTCCCGTTGCCCATCTACGCGATCTGCGACCTGCTCGGCGTTCCCGCCGAGGACCAGGACGACTTCCGCGACTGGGCGGCCATGATGCTGCGGCACGGCAACGCCCCGCGTGGCGGCGTCGGCCGGGCGGTGAAGAAGATGCGCCGCTACCTCGCAGAGCTCATCCACCGCAAACGCGAGGACCTCGGTGACGATCTGATCTCCGACCTGATCCGGGCCTCCGACCACGGCGAGCACCTCAGCGAGAACGAGGCTGCCGCGATGGCGTTCATCCTTCTCTTCGCCGGCTTCGAGACCACCGTCAACCTGATCGGCAACGGCACCCTCGCCCTGCTGCGGCACCCGGAACAGCGTGCCGTGCTGCACGAGGCGCTGGACCGCGGCGACGAGGTGTGGCTGGCCGGCGCGGTGGAGGAACTGCTGCGTTACGACGGGCCGGTGGAGATGGCCACCTGGAGGTTCGCGAGGGAATCGCTGGAGCTGGGCGGGCGGCACATCGCCGCCGGTGAACCGGTGCTCGTCGTGCTCGCTGCAGCCGACCGCGACCCGGACCGTTTCCCCGAGCCGGACGTGCTCGACCTGACTCGGACGGACAACCAGCACCTGGGGTACGGCCACGGCATTCACTACTGTCTCGGCGCACCCCTCGCACGGCTCGAGGGGCAGACCGCCTTGTCCGCACTTTTCGGGCGGCTGCCGGACCTGCAACTCGCTTCCGGTGCGGAAGACTTGCGGTGGCGTGGTGGCCTCATCATGCGTGGATTGCGCACTTTGCCTGTGACCTTCACGTGATCCTTGTGACATTGGCTTGTGACGGATCCGCCGCGCGACTACGTTCGTCGATCGGTTGCACGATCGATTCGCACAGCACGACGAGAGGGTTCGCATGCGTCGCTCCGGGAACGGCCGACACAGGCGGCCCCGTCAGGCTCCGGCGGTCTTCGTCGCGGCGGGGGTGACGGGGGCCGGCCTTGCCATGCCGCTGCTTGTGGCGGGGGGCGCACAGGCGGCTGACGGTGCCGCCTGGGACCACGTGGCCGAGTGTGAGAGCGGCGGCCTGTGGAGCGCCAACGCGGGCAACGGCTACTACGGCGGCCTCCAGTTGACGCTGGAGATGTGGAAGGACTACGGCGGCAGGACCCTCGCCGACCGGCCGGATCTTGCGAGCCGCATGCAGCAGATCGAGGTTGCCGAGAAGATCCTCGCGGACCAGGGGACCGAGGCGTGGCCCAGTTGTTCGGTCGGCGCCGACCTGTTGCCGGACGTCGGGCTGCCCGATGTGGAGGTGCCGGACGTGGAGGTGCCGGACCTGCCGGACGGCGATCTGCCGGACGTTCCCGATGCGGAGGTGCCGGGTGCACCCGAACTCCCCGGCGACTCCGGTAGCTCCGGCGACTCCGGTAGCTCGGCGGACTCCGGCGGCTCCGGGCAGGGTGGCGCAGGGCAGGACGAGGTCGGCGGCGGGTCGGCGGGCGAGACACCGGCCGACGGCACCAGCGGGACCGGCTCCGGTCTCGATCCCGGTGAGTCCTCCGACTCCGAGGGGCAGGAAGACCGCACCGACACCGACACCGACAGCGACACCGACGCCGACACCGACACCGACGGTGCCGGCGACGACCGGCACGGGGGCGGCTCCGGCGGGGAGCGGGCCGACGACGACGTAGACCGCTCCTCCCGCGACGGGCAGGGCCAGCAGGGCACGTCCGGCGACACCGGGAAGGCCGACGACACCTACCTGGTGCGTTCCGGTGACTCGCTGTCGGTGATCGCCGCCGAGCACGCCCTCGACGGTGGCTGGCCCGCGCTCTACGAGGGCAACCGGGCGACAGTCGGAGACGACCCGGACCTGATCATCCCCGGCCAGCGTCTCGATCTGCTGACCGGCGGCGAGCTGCGCTGAGTGCGCACCCCGGGTGACGGGACACGCCGGTAGCCGCCGGCCTCCCTCCGCTCGGTGACCGCTTCCTGAGCGCTCCGTCATGGCTCGGTTCCGTAACGGAGTGTTTTCTTTACTGTCGGAACAAACGACTCGCAGGTCCCTGCGGTTAGGCTGCGGGGGCAGGAAGCCAGACACACACGAAGGAGACCCAGTGCCGTCCATCGACGTCGTAGTCGCCCGCGAGATCCTCGACTCGCGAGGCAACCCCACGGTCGAGGTCGAGGTCGGCCTCGACGACGGCAGCACCGGCCGTGCCGCGGTCCCGTCGGGCGCCTCCACCGGAGCTTTCGAGGCCCTGGAGCTGCGCGACGGCGACGCGAGCCGCTACAACGGCAAGGGTGTCGAGAAGGCCGTGCTCGCCGTCATCGAGCAGATCGGCCCGGAGCTGGTCGGCTACGACGCGACCGAGCAGCGCCTCATCGACCAGGCGATGTTCGACCTCGACGCCACCGCGGACAAGTCCTCGCTCGGCGCCAACGCCATCCTCGGCGTCTCCCTCGCCGTCGCGCACGCCGCCTCCGAGGCGTCCGACCTGCCGCTCTTCCGCTACCTCGGCGGCCCGAACGCGCACCTGCTGCCCGTGCCGATGATGAACATCCTCAACGGCGGTTCGCACGCGGACTCCAATGTGGACATCCAGGAGTTCATGATCGCGCCGATCGGCGCCGAGTCCTTCTCCGAGGCCGTCCGCTGGGGCGCCGAGGTCTACCACGCGCTGAAGTCCGTCCTGAAGGAGCGCGGCCTGAACACCGGCCTGGGCGACGAGGGCGGCTTCGCCCCGAACCTGGGCTCCAACCGTGAAGCCCTCGACCTCATCCTCGAGGCCGTCGAGAAGGCCGGCTACACCCCCGGACAGGACATCGCGCTCGCGCTGGACGTCGCCGCCTCCGAGTTCTACAAGGACGGCTCCTACGTCTTCGAAGGCGAGAACCGCACCGCCGAGCAGATGGCCGCGTACTACGAGGAGCTCGTCGACGCGTACCCGATGGTCTCCATCGAGGACCCGCTGTACGAGGACGACTGGGCCGGCTGGATCACCCTGACCGAGAAGCTGGGCGACAGGGTGCAGCTGGTCGGTGACGACCTGTTCGTCACCAACCCCGAGCGCCTCGCGCGGGGCATCGAGGAGAAGGCCGCCAACTCCCTGCTGGTGAAGGTGAACCAGATCGGCTCGCTCACCGAGACCCTGGACGCCGTCGAGCTGGCCCAGCGCAGCGGATTCAAGTGCATGATGTCGCACCGCTCCGGCGAGACCGAGGACGTCACCATCGCCGACCTGGCCGTCGCGGTGAACTGCGGCCAGATCAAGTCCGGCGCACCGGCCCGCTCGGACCGCGTCGCCAAGTACAACCAGCTGCTCCGCATCGAGGAGATCCTCGACGACGCCGCGGTGTACGCGGGGCGTTCGGCCTTCCCGCGCTTCAGGGGCTGAAACGGGCCGACCGGGCGAAACCCGCGCGCTCCCCGCACGTTCCCGCAGCCGTCCCCGCCGCCGTTCCCGTACGGTGGCGGGGACGCGTGCGTGTGCGGCACGGGCGCGACGACGCCGACCGTGATGTCCGACGCCGGGGAGGAACGTGCCTGCGGACCGCTTCTCGACCACCACGAGACTCCGGGCACTCGGTTCCCAGGCGGCGGAGCGCGTCTACCGCGCGCAGAGCCGCCGGGTACGGACCCCGCGCCGCAGCCGCCTGACCGGTAGAGCGGCGCTGCTCGCCCTCGTCCTGTGCTCCCTGGTCGTCGCCCTCGCCTACCCCCTGCGGCAGTACATCGCTCAGCAGTCCGAGATCGACGACCTGCGTCAGGACGCCGAGCGCCGGCAGGAACGGGTGGAGGACCTGCGCCGGCTCAAGGGACGCTGGCAGGACCCGGCGTTCGTCGAACAGCGCGCCCGCGAACGGCTCCACATGCTGCGGCCGGGGGAGACCGGCTATCTGATGAGACGTGGCGACGCGGACGAGCAGCGCCCGCGGGGCGACGCTTCCGAAGGCCCCTGGTACCGCGACATGTGGGAGAGCGTCGACGAGGCGGACGCCTCCGGGACGGCCGGAGCGGAGACCCGCGGCGGCTAGTCCCAAGGCCGTGAAGTTATGGCTCGGGTGGGGTTGTCCAGGGGCCTTGATGTGCGGTTTCGTCGGACATGAGGAGCGGAGCCCCGGTAGAACTGGCAGTCGACGAAGATAAGCCGTTCACGAAATCCGGAGGCTCCGCTGTCCGAACAGTGTGCCATCACGCGTACCGTCACGGTGGCCGGAGGCCGGTTTGCGCCCGGTCATCTCGGTGAACTCACTCAGCTGGTGCCGTTCGAGATGGTTGATGCGGCGTTGAGTGCGACCAGGGCCGTGCAGTCGCGGCTGCGGGATCTGCCATCCCGGGTCGTGGTGTACCTGGTCCTGGCCGGGTGCTTGTTCCCGGAGACGGGCTACCTCGGTGTGTGGCGCAAGCTCACCGGGGCGCTGGCCGGTCTGCCGGTGGTATCGCCGTCGGCGAGTGCGCTGGCTCAGGCCCGCCGCCGTGTCGGCGGCAAGCCGCTGCGGTGGCTGTTCGACCTGCTGCGGGGCCCGGCCGCGACCGGGCACGGGCAGGGGGTCCGCTGGCACGGTCTGCTGGTGGCCGCGCTGGACGGCACCATCCTGACGGTCCCCGACACCCCCGCCGTCATGACCCGGTTCACCAAGCAGGCCGGCAACCACGGCGGGACCGGATACCCGCAGGTCCGTCTGCTCGCCCTGGTCGCCTGCGGCACCCGCACCGTCATCGACGCGGTGTTCGGCCCCGCCACCTCAGGCGAGACCACCTACGCCCCGCGTCTGCTGCCCAGCCTGCGGCCCGGGATGATCCTGCTGGCCGACCGCAACTTCGGCGCTCAAAACCTCGTGTCCGGCATCGCGGCCACCGGAGCCGAGGTCCTGGTCCGGCTCAAGAACGGCCGCCGCCTGCCCGTCCTGGCCCGCTACCGGGACGGCTCCTATCTCTCGGCGCTGGGCGGCCTGCGGGTCCGCGTCATCGACTGCGAGATCACCGTCACCACCACCGCCGGGAAACACACCGGCCTCTACCGGCTGGCCACCACTCTGCTCGACCACCACCGTCACCCGGCGGCCGAACTGACCACGCTGTATCACCAGCGCTGGGAGATCGAAACGGCCTACCTGGAACTGAAGTCGACCATCCTGGGCGGCCGGGTCCTGCGGGCCCGCACTCCCGAAGGCATCGACCAGGAGATCTACGCCCTGCTGATCGTCTACCAACTGCTACGGACCGCCATGACGGACGCCACCAGCACCCTATGCGGCACTGGTCACGACCGCGCCAGCTTCAGCATCGCGTGGCAGACCGCCCGCGACCAGGTCATCCAGGCCGCGGGCGTCATCGCCGACACCGTCATCGATCTCGTTGGCACCATCGGCCGGCACGTCCTGGCCGACCTGCTGCCCCAGCGGCGGCTACGCGTCAGCCCCCGCATCGTCAAACGCGCCATCTCCAAGTACCAAGCCCGCGGCCCCCGCATCGACCGGGCCAGCTACAAGGCCACCACCAGCATCAACATCGTCACAGCTGCAGGCCCTTGACGACGCGCCCCAACCGCAAACTTCACGGCCTTGCGGCTAGTCCCGAGGCGAACAACCCTGCGGATATGACATCCGCGGTCGGCAGCTCCGCGGGGAGTGGTCACGAGCCGAGCGGACCTCTCGCGGCGGGCGGGCTCCCCGTAAGCTCTCCCGGGTACTCCCGGCCGACCGGGACGTCAGGCAACCGAACACCACCGGCAGCGAAGAGATCACCCCGCGATGGACACCCCTCCGCCCCAGACCGACCCCACGCCGCCCACCGACGCGGACGTCGCCGCCTTCAGGGAACAGCTCGGTCGCCCCCCGCGCGGCCTGCGGGCCATCGCCCACCGCTGCCCGTGCGGCAATCCGGACGTCGTCGAGACGGCCCCGCGACTGGAGGACGGCACGCCGTTCCCGACCACGTACTACCTCACCTGTCCTCGTGCGGCCTCCGCGATCGGCACCCTCGAGGCGGACGGCGTGATGAAGGAGATGACGGCCCGGCTCCAGCAGGACGAGGAACTGGCCGCCGGCTACCGGGCCGCGCACGAGGACTACCTCGCGCGCCGGGACGCCGTCGAGGTGCTGGAGGGTTTCCCCAGCGCCGGTGGCATGCCGGACCGGGTGAAATGCCTGCACGTGCTCGTGGCGCACTCCCTGGCCGCCGGTCCGGGCGTGAACCCGCTGGGCGACGAGGCGATCGCGCTGCTGCCCGAGTGGTGGCGGAAGGGCCCCTGCGTCACGCCCTGCGGTGGACCGGCCGCCGACGGAACGAACGAGGGGGAGGGGAGCCGGCGATGACCCGTGTCGCCGCCGTGGACTGCGGCACCAACTCCATCCGGCTGCTGGTCGCCGACCTGCACCCGGAGACCGGCACCCTGGAGGAACTCGACCGACGGATGGAGATCGTCCGGCTCGGACAGGGTGTGGACCGCACGGGACGGCTCGCGCCCGAGGCGCTGGAGCGTACGTTCGCCGCCTGCCGCGGACACGCCGAGCTGATCCGCGCGCACGCGGCGGAGCGCGTCCGGTTCGTCGCGACCTCCGCCTCCCGCGACGCGGAGAACCGCGACGAGTTCGTGCGGGGCGTGCTGGACATCCTCGGCGTGGAACCCGAGGTGATCACCGGTGGTGAGGAGGCTCAGCTGTCCTTCACCGGCGCCACCAGGGAGCTCACGGGCTCCCCGCACCCTCAGCCGTACCTGGTGGTGGACATCGGCGGGGGTTCCACCGAGTTCGTGGTCGGCGACGACCGCGTACGCGCCTCACGGTCGGTCGACATCGGTTGCGTGCGGCTCACCGAGCGGCACGGGCTGCGCGGGCCGGCCACCTCCGAGCAGGTCGCCGCGATGCGTGCGGACATCGACGCCGCTCTGGGCCAGGCGGCCGAGGCCGTCCCGCTGGGGGAGGCACGCACGCTCGTCGGGCTCGCGGGCACGGTGACCACGGTGGCGGGCATCGCCCTGGAGCTGGACGCCTACGACTCCACGGCGATCCACCACTCCCGGGTGACCCGCGGCGAGGTCGACGCCATCGCCGAGCGGTTGCTGACCGCCACGCACGACGAACGTGCCGCCATCCCCGTGATGCACCCGGGCCGGGTGGACGTGATCGCCGCGGGTGCTCTGGTGCTGCGTTCGGTGATGGAGCGGACGGGTGCGGAGGAGGTCGTGGTGAGCGAGCACGACATCCTGGACGGGATCGCGTGGAGCCTCGCCTGAGCGGGGTTCCCGGTGGTTGAGCGGCCTCTGCCGGGCTTGCGAAGACGGCACGGAACGAACTTCGTGAAGTTCTTCACAAGGGAAAGTCCCCTGTCGCACCCACATCGGCGATGTCGGCGCCGCATAAGTGTCCCGAGAGGCCCGTCCGGGTCCCCGCGGAGGCCCGTCCGGCTCCCGTCCGCCGCCTCGCCGCGGGCTGCCGTGACGTGAGTGGTCCACCTGTTGCGCACCGGAGAAGTGCAGTTCGCAGGGGCCTGTGGCACGCGGTGGGGTCTACTGGTCCACCTGTCCGTGAGGGGGCCTCGAGGGGTGAGTCGCGGATGGTAACAGAGGTGCCCCACATGCTTGTGAAGGCCCTCACGAGCACCCCCCTCCCGGGTGCTGGATACTCGATGGCATGAGCACCACGGAGCGTCCTCGAATCCTCGTAGTGGGTGGCGGGTACGTCGGCTTGTACGCGGCTCGCCGCATCCTCAAGAAGATGCGGTACGGCGAGGCCACCGTCACCGTCGTCGACCCCCGGTCGTACATGACGTACCAGCCCTTCCTCCCCGAAGCGGCTGCCGGATCCATCTCCCCCCGCCATGTCGTCGTCCCCCTGCGGCGTGTGCTTCCCAAGGCGGAGGTGCTGACCGGTCGCGTCACGACCGTGGACCAGGACCGCAAGGTCGCCACGGTCTCCCCGCTGGTCGGTGAGGCGTACGAGCTGCCCTTCGACTACCTGATCGTCGCCCTCGGAGCGGTCTCCCGCACCTTCCCGATCCCCGGCCTGGCCGAGAACGGCATCGGTATGAAGGGTGTCGAGGAGGCCATCGGCCTGCGCAACCACGTGCTGGAGCAGCTCGACAAGGCCGACTCCACCATGGATGAGGACGTTCGCCGCCGGGCTCTCACCTTCGTCTTCGTCGGCGGCGGCTTCGCCGGCGCGGAGACCGTCGGCGAGGTCGAGGACATGGCCCGCGACGCCGCCCGGTACTACCCCGGCGTCAAACGCGAGGACATGCGTTTCCTGCTCGTCGACGTCGCCGACAAGATCCTCCCCGAGGTCGGGCCCAAGCTCGGCGAGTGGGGCAAGGAGCACCTCCAGGAGCGTGGCGTCGAGGTCTGCCTGAAGACCTCCATGGAGTCCTGCATCGACGGCCACGCCGTGTTCTCCAACGGTCTCGAGGTCGATTCCAACACCATCGTGTGGACCGCCGGCGTCAAGCCGAACCCGGCGCTCAAGCGCTTCGGCCTGCCGCTCGGTCCGCGCGGGCACGTCGACACCCGCGCCACCCTGCAGGTGGCCGGCACCGACTACGTCTGGGCCGCCGGCGACAACGCGCAGATCCCCGACCTGGCGTCCGGCGAGGGCAAGTGGTGCCCGCCGAACGCGCAGCACGCGCTGCGTCAGGCCAAGGCGCTGGGCGACAACGTCATCTCCGGGATGCGCGGATTCCCGCAGAGTGACTACAAGCACGCCAACAAGGGCGCGGTCGCGGGCCTCGGCCTGCACAAGGGCGTCGCCATGGTCGTCCTGGGCAAGCTGCAGATCAAGCTCCGCGGCCGTCTCGCCTGGTACATGCACCGTGGCTACCACGGCCTGGCCGTGCCGACCTGGAACCGCAAGATCCGCGTCTTCGCCGACTGGACGCTCGGCATGTTCCTCAAGCGCGAGGTCGTCTCCCTCGGTGCGATGGAGAAGCCGCGCGAGGAGTTCTACGAGGCCGCCGCCCCGGTCACCGCCGATGCGTCGGCCGCGAAGGCCGAGGCCGCTCCCCGGGAGAAGGTCAGCGCCGGCTGAACCCCCCGGCTGAACCGGGGAAGTACAACCGATACGCCGAAGGGGCGTGAGCCATCCGTGGGGCTCACGCCCCTTCGGCGTATCCGCGCGCCGGTGATTCCCGGAAACCGTGGGCATACCGGACGACTCCGGTGTGTTATGTGAGGAGTCGTCGCTCTCGAGTCGTCGCTTCTCCCCACGGAGGTGTGTCATGGCCGGTGCCGCTCCGCGGCTGCACGCGCTCGCCGGAAGAGTCCTGGGGGTACCGCTCCCGGTTCGCATCCGCGCCTGGGACGGCAGCGAGGCCGGGCCGTCCGGCGCGCCCGTCCTCGTCATCCGGCACCGGCGGGCGCTGCGTCGCCTGCTGTGGCGGCCGGGCGAAATCGGACTGGCACGCGGCTGGGTGGCCGGCGAGATCGACGTCGAGGGCGATCTGTACGAGCTGCTCGGCCTCATCGCCGGCCCGGTGTGGGGCCGGGGCGAGAAGGAGTCCGCCGGCCGGGGCCGGCTCGCTCTCGTCCGCGATCCCGCCGTACGCGCCGCCGCACGTGAACTGCTCGCCCTGGCCGGGCCGTGGCCCGCCCCGCCGCC
>KI547047.1:211975-230614 GCA_000497405.1 Streptomycetaceae bacterium MP113-05
TGTACGCCCGCAAGCGGGTCGCGGAGGAGGGCCTGACCGAGCGGGTGGAGATCCGGGTCCAGGACTACCGGGAGATCACCGACGGACCGTACGACGCCATCGCCTCCGTCGGCATGGCGGAGCACGTCGGCGCGGACCGGTACCGCGAGTACGCGGGCGTTCTGCACGATCTGCTGCGGCCGGGTGGCAGGCTGCTCAACCACCAGATCGGACGCCGCCCGGCGGTCGACGAGTCGGCGTACGCCGTGGACGACTTCATCGACGCGTACGTCTTCCCCGACGGCGAGCTCGCCCCGCTGGGCCGGACGGTCGCCCTGCTGGAGGAGGCCGGCCTGGAGGTCCGGGACGTCGAGGCGCTGCGTGAGCACTACGCGCTGACGCTGCGCGCCTGGGTGCGGAACCTGGAGCGCGGCTGGGCCGACGCGGTGCGGCTGGTCTCCCCGGGGCGGGCTCGGGTGTGGCGCCTCTACATGGCTGCATCCGCGCTGGGCTTCGAGAGCAACGATCTCGGCGTCAACCAGGTCCTCGCCGTCCGCCCCACACCCCACGGCGCGTCCCGGCTCCCCCTGCGGCCGCGCACCTGGGGCTGACCACGCCGGCTCGTCCGCTGCTGAGGACACCGGGGCGCGGCCCGCGTGCACCCGGAGAGGAAAGGGGCGCGGGGCGGCACCCCCGAGGGGTGCCGCCCCGCGGAGGGGTGACGGGAGGTCACTCCGTCTTGATCGCCGCCAGCATGTTCAGCCGTGCCGCGCGCCGTGCCGGCCACAGTGCCGCCAGCACGCCCACCAGCGCCGCCAGCGCCAGGAAGATCGCGAGCCGGTCCCATGGCAGGACCAGGGCGTACGTCTCCAGCCCGGACGTCGCGATCAGCTCGCCGGCGGCCCAGCCGAGGAAGACGCCGAGGCCGATGCCCAGGACACCGCCGAACAGCGAGATGACCAGCGACTCCAGCCGCACCATCCGCTTGACGCCGCGCCGGTCCAGCCCGATCGCCCGCAGCATGCCGATCTCCTGGCCGCGCTCGAAGACGGACATGGCGAGGGTGTTGACGACACCCAGCACCGCCACGATGACGGCCATGGCCAGCAGGCCGTACAGGATGTTCAGCAGGATGCTGATCACCTGCGCGATGTCCTCGGAGATGTCCTGCTTGTCCTGGACGAGGACGGCCGGGTTGTTCCCGAGGCCCTTCTCCAGGGCGTCCTTCACCGACGCGCTCGCGCCGTCCGCCGTCTTCACCATCACCTGCATGTCCGTCACCCGTGCCATGTGCGGCGTGACGGTGCCGGTGTCCAGCATGATGCCGCGCACGAGCGCGTTGCTCTCATAGAGGCCGGCGACGGTGAGCGTCTCCTGCTTGCCGTCGGCGTAGGTCACGCGGAAGTCGGAACCGACCTTCCAGTCGTGCTGGTTCGCCGTGCCGGTGTCCACGACGGCCTTGTCGCCGTTCGCGACGCCCGCCCAGGAGCCGTCCGTGAAGTCGAGGCTGAGCAGCCGGTCGATGGAACGGCCGTCGATGCCGGTCAGGTATTCCGTCTCGCCGCCGATGCGGGAGGCGGTGTTGCGCATCGGGGACGTCGCCGCGACCTCGTCGAGGGCAGCGAGCTTCTTCTCCACGTCGGGGGACAGCGGCGAGTAGTTGGCCATCGAGACCTGGTAGTCGGCCTTCAGCGACCCGGCGGCCATGGTCTCGATGCCCTTCTGTACGCCGCCCGCGACGACCGTCATGCCGGTGACGAGTGTCAGCCCGATCATCAGCGCGGAGGCGGTGGCCGCGGTGCGGCGCGGATTGCGCACCGCGTTCTGCCGGGCCAGCTTGCCGCTCACCTTGAACAGTCGCAGTACCGGTGCCGCCAACCCGATCAGCGGTCGGGACAGCAGCGGGGTCAGCACGAAGACGCCCACCAGCAACAGGGCGGCGCCCGCGCCCATCGGGGCCTTTCCGTCGTCCATGCCGGTCGCGTACAGGACCAGCGCCGTACCGCCGCCCGTCAGCACGGCGCCGAGCGTGTTGCGGAGCACCAGCGAACGGGTCGTCGCCGGGGCGTGCACGCTGCTCATCGCGGCGACCGGCGGGATCTTCGCCGCCCGGCGGGCGGGCAGCCAGGCGGCCAGCACGGTCACCTTCACGCCCACCACCAGCGCGGCGGCGACGGTGGTGGGGGTGACGATCAGCGGGCCGTCCGGCATGGTGCCGAGCTGCCCGACGAGGGCACGCAGGCCGGCCGCGATGCCCACGCCCGCAGCGAGCCCCGCCACGGCGGCGACCAGGCCCACGCTGAACGCCTCCACCAGTACCGACCAGGTCACCTGGCGCCTGCTGGCGCCGACCGCCCGCATCAGCGCCAGTTCGCGGGTGCGCTGGGCGACGAGCATGGAGAAGGTGTTGGCGATGATGAAGACGCCCACGAAGAGAGAGATGCCCGCGAAGATGAGCAGCATCGTCCGCATGCCGGACATCTGCTTCTCGATCGTCTTGGACTGCTCGTCGGCGAGCTTCTGCCCGGTGACGGCCTCGGCCCGGGCGGGGAGAACGTCCTGGGCCTGCTTCCGCAGCTCCTTCTGAGAGGTGCCGGCCGTGGCCTCGAGCTGGATCCCGGTGTACTCGCCGGGCCTGGCGAACAGCTGCTGGGCCGTGGCGTTGTCGAAGAGGACCAGGGTGCCGCCGGCGGCGACGTTGCCGTCGTCCGTGGTGAAGACACCGACGACCTTCTCCTCGCGGATCGGGCCGCTCACCGACATGCGTGCGGTGTCGCCGACCCGGTAGCCGGTGCGTTCCGCGGTCTTGGCGTCGATGGCGATCTCGCCGCGCCGGTCGGGGGCGCGTCCGTCGCGCATCGGGTAGCGCGCGTCCTCCCCGTCCGGGCCGCCGTAGTAGTTGGCGCCGCGGGTACCCCAGCCGTCGCCGACCAGGTCGCCCTTCTTGTCGGCGACGGCGGTGAAGCCGGACACGACGCCGGTGGCGGACGCCGCACCGGGCAGCTTCGCCGCTTCGTCGAGGATCTGCTGGGTCAGGTTCGGCGGCGGACCGGGATTGCCGCCCTTCTTCTCACCGTCGCCGGGCTCGATGGCCACGTCGACGTGGCTGTAGCCCTTCTCGGAGCTCTTCTGGAACGCCTCGGAGATGGTCGAGGTGAAGACCAGCGTGCCGGCGACGAAGGCCACGCCGAGCATGACGGCGAGCACGGTCATCAGCAGCCGGCCCTTGTGCGCGAACACGTTGCGCAGGGCTGTTCGGAACATGTGTGAGTCCTGGGTGAGCGTCCCGCGGCGTGCGTGGACGGAGGCTGTGGGGGTGGGGACTGTTACGCGTCGTCAGCCGGCGCTCCCCGGGAGCTGCTGCCTGGGTGCCCCTTTGGCGTCGAGGGACTTCATCCGGTCCAGCACCGAGTCGGCGGTGGGTCCCGCGACGTCGTCGACGATCCGGCCGTCGGCGAGGAAGACCACGCGGTCTGCGTACGCCGCGGCCACCGGGTCGTGGGTGACCATGACGACGGTCTGTCCCAGCTCGCGCACGGAGTTGCGCAGGAAGCCCAGCACCTCGGAGCCGGAACGGGAGTCCAGATTGCCGGTGGGCTCGTCACCGAAGATGATCTCCGGCTTGGAGGCCATGGCGCGGGCCACGGCGACGCGCTGCTGCTGACCGCCGGACAGCTGGTTCGGCCGGTGCTTGAGCCGGTCGCCGAGTCCGACGGTCCGCACCACCCGGTCCAGCCACTCCTGGTCCGGTTTCGTGCCGGCGATGTCCATCGGGAGGGTGATGTTCTCGATCGCGTTCAGTGTCGGCAGGAGGTTGAACGCCTGGAAGATGAAGCCCACGCGGTCGCGGCGCAGCTGGGTGAGCTTCTTGTCCTTGAGGGTGGTCAGCTCGGTGTCGCCGATGCGGGCGCTGCCGCTGCTGACGGAGTCGAGTCCCGCCATGCAGTGCATCAGGGTCGACTTGCCGGAGCCGGACGGGCCCATGATCGCGGTGAACTGCGCCCGCTGGAACTCGACGGAGACCTGGTCCAGGGCGACCACCTTGGTCTCGCCCTCTCCGTAGACCTTGGAAAGGTCCGTGGCGCGGGCGGCGGCCACGCCGGTCTGCGCGGGTGCGGCTGCGGGGGCGCCGGTGAAGGTGGTGGTCACGAACTGGGCTCCTGTCGGACGGGGCATTACCGGATGACGTGTCCATCATCCTGGTCCTCCGAGGCCCGGAGATCCGTCCGGGAACCGGTTTCCGGGGGAGCCCTGGGAGGTATGCCGGTGCTTCCCGGTCATACCTGGGGAGGACGACGCCCCCGAGACGCGTCCCGGTTCCGGCCCCGTCGTGCGGGGACCGGACCGGACGTTTTGCGTCATTTACGGTCCGGTTCCCACGCCGTGTCGGAGAGCGTCCGACGCCCTCCGACCTGGGCTGACGCGTCGTCAGGTACTCTTAAAATAAGACAACTTCGAGGACTGAATCCCCAGTTCGGGCGCGGTCCTGGATAGTCTCTCCCCGTACCCCGTGTGGGCCGTCGCTCACGCTCCGGCGTTATGCCTGGCCCGTGCGGAGTGCGGGCGGGGAGCCAGTGCCCGGATGGTGGAATGCAGACACGACGAGCTTAAACCTCGTTGGCCCTCAGGGCCGTGCCGGTTCGAGCCCGGCTCCGGGCACACCCTGCCGCTCCGACCTGCGAGGACGGCAGCGGCCCAGGGGAAACCTCCCGGGGAGCCGGACCTGCGTACGGACGCGGGTGCGAGGAGGATGTACCGCTGTGGAGCTGAGCACGCGTACTCATGCGGACGCGGTCACGGTGCGGTGAGCTGGAGGTATGACAGCGACCACCGATACCGCGACAGCCGCCGAAACCTCCCCGTCCGACGACGCCGACACCTCCCCGTCCACCGTGGCCGAGGCCGGGACGAGCCGAGCCTGGGTCGCCCCGGCGATCGCCACGGCGGTGTCGGTGCCGCTGACCTACATCTGCTTCATCGTCATAGCGATCGCCTCGATGGCCTGCCCCGACTGCCTGGACGAGCAGGCCGCCCGTTTCCACGACTCGCTCGACATCGCGTTCTCCGCTTACCAGTGGGGCCTACTGGTGCCGCTCGCCATGCTCGGAGCCTCCTGGGTCCTCCTCGGAGCGGGGCGTCGGCACGCCGGCCTGCGCCTTCCCCTCGCCGCGATGGCCCCCTTCGTGATCGTTCTGCTCTGCCTGGGGTGCCTCGCCTCGCTGGACACCCCGAGCTGAACCGACGGCCCGGACCACCCGCCGGGTTCGCGGGGCGGGCAGCGGCAACCCTTCGGGTGACCCCGTAGGTCGCAGGACTCGGGAGGCGCCATGGCCGTGCTGGTCTGCTCGTTGTACGTGCACGGTGACGGTCGGCCGATCGATCCGGGCGGGTACCGGCTGGTGCGGTTCCCCTACGGCGGGGAGGAGTCGTACGACCGCCACGGGATGCACGAGGGACGGCAGCCCGACGGGGCGCGGTCGGAGTACCCCGACGAGCGGTCCGGACTCATCTGGCCGGCCGCCGACGGGTGGGGGGACCTGGTGGCGAACATCCACTGGGAGGCAGGCGGGTACACCGAGCTGCGGGACCGTTTCGTGCGTGACCCGCTTGGACTCGGCCGCCACCCGGACTCGACCGGCACCGACCACCGGCCGCCGTCTCCGGGTATGCAGTGCTTCACCAAGGTGCACTCGGTCTTCGTGCACCGGGACACCCCGCTGGGGCTGAAGGTGGCTCACAACGACGACGTGCCGCGCCGGCTGATCCACGCGCAGTTCAAGCTGGCGATCCACGTTTAGGGCGGCCTGCCCGGCCCCGCGGCGGCCCTCTCCATCTCAGTCCGCGGGGGAGCGGGTTACCGAGGAGCCGCGGGCCAGGTCGTCAGAGGCTGGCAGTCGCATGCGCGTCACCGCTCCTCTTCTTCCTCGTCCTCCTGCTCCTCGTCCTCGTCCTCGTCCTCCTGCTCCTCCTTCTCCAGGGCGTCCTCGTGACTGAGCACCACCTCGCCCTCGCGGATCTCGCCGCGCCAGCCCTCGACGTCCTCCTCGGCGTTGAGCGTCACGTACCGCTGGAAGTGTTTGAGGTCCAGGCGCAACCGGCGTCCTTGAGCGCGCCAGAGGTTGCCGGTCTTCTCGAAGAAGCCGGCGGGCGTGTACTCGACGACCACCACGATCCGGGTGAGGGTCGGCCCCAGGTCGTGGAACGAGACGGCGCCCCGTGTGCTGCCCTTGGAGCCCTCGGAGGACCAGACGATCCGGTCGTCGGGTATCTGTTCCTCGACCGTGGCCTCCCAGCCGCGTGTGGACGGCCCGACCTTGACCTTCCAGTCGGACGTGGTGTCGTCGGAGCGGGAGACGTTCCGCACGCCTTTCATGTACGTGCCGAACTCCTCGAACTCGCACCAGTTGTCGTACGCGGTACGCAGCGGTACGCCGACGTCGAGCACTTCGACGATGTTGGTGACCTTGGTGTCGCCCTTGCTTCCGCCCCCAACGCCGCCGGCGCCGGGAACGAGCTCCTTCGCCTTGCCCATCGCCTTGTCCTTCACGTCCTTGGCCTTCTCCGCCATGAGCGACTTGACCGGCGACTCCCCGCCCATCACGCGGGAAGCGACGGACCCGAGTGTGCCGCCGTTGTCGGCAGCGTCGTTGAGGCCGTCGGTGAGGCCGGACATGCGCTCGCCGAGCGAGTCGGCCATGCGGCTCGCCTGAGCCGTGAGGTAGGAAGTGAGTTCCTCGCACAGCCGGTCGAGTCCGCTGTTCGCTGCTTCGCCGGCGTTGTCCGTCGGAGGCATGGCGACTACCTCCTTCGGGTTGTGGTGCGGGACGTCGTCTTCTTGGCCGCGGCCTTCTTCGCAGCCGCCTTCCTCGCAGCCGGCTCCCCGGCCGGGGTCTTCTTCGCGGCCGCCTTCTTCTGCGGGGCCTTCGCGGTGGGCTGCTTACGGGCGGGCCGCCGTTCGCGGCGTTCCGCCTCGGGCTCCTCGCCTTCCTCCGGCTCGTCCGGCTCGTCCGGCTTCTCGTTCTCCTCGGGCTCCTCGTCCTCGGACCCCTCGGCGTCGGACCCGGCAATCCCGGACAGGGCGTCGGTACGGTCGTGCAGCGCGCTCGACAGCGAGTCCAGGCGGCGGTTCGCCGCCGCCGTGACAAGCGAGCGGCCCGCGGTCACCAGCTCGCCCCGGAGCTGGTCGTTGAGCTGGGCGAACTCGGGCGAGCCCGAGAGTTTCCTCAGGCCCTCGGTGAGGAGCCGCTGCGGATTGAGGCCCTTGCGCCGCCCCAGCACCAGGGAAGCGGCGGCGAGGGCCAGCTTGCCCTTCTTGCTGCGGCCCAGCAGATATCCGCCGGCGATGGCGAGCGCCAGCAGCTTGCTGTTCTGTGTCATCGGTGCCTCCCCGGCACTGGGGTGGCGTCGGCCCGCCCAGCCGGAGCCGGGGGCACCGGCGGTTCGGGGATTTCGAGCGGCGGTTCCTCCCGCCCGAACTCCGCCATGCTGATCTTTCCTGTCTCCAGTTTCTCGCTCAGCGCGGCACTACGCATGCGGACGGCGGCCGGGGCGCGGAGTTCCGCCCCGGCACCGGGGCCGGCGTAAGCAGGAAGAACTTCGTGCGGATTCCCATGGTCAGGCCGCTCCGGGCGTGACCGGGTCCTCGGTGACGAAGCTGTAGCAGGGCAGCGGGCCGGTGACTCTCAGGACGACGGCCCCCTGGTGCCGGGCGGCCAGACGGTCGGCGGCGGCCCGGAAGGCGTCCTGCCGCTTGGCGTCCACCAGGAATGAGGTGCTCCGCACGCAGTCGTTTCCCGCAGGGCAGCCCGCTGACTCCACGGCCAGTGCCGCCAGGTCGTCCGTCACCTCACGTGCCGCATGCCGCGCCCGACGGTTCAGGCCGGCGGCCACCGACTCGCCCAGCCGGACATCGGCTGCGCCGTCCTGGGCGACGTCCACCCGAACGTTCATCTCGAACCGTCCGGCCACCCGCTCCAGCGACTCCCGGTGTGCGGCAGCCGACGCGGCGAGCTGCTGCCGGACCGTCGCCTCGTCAGGGGCGACGCTGCCGAAGCGCATCGGCAGCACCGGCCGACCCGCCGCCGCCAGCGCCAGAAGCAGGTCCCGGTGGGCCAGCAGGTCCCGGCGGCGCGCGTGCAGCACGGCGGGTGCGGCGCTGACCACGGCGGCGATCGCCCCGGTCGTGACCAGTCGCAGTTCCCCGGGCGGCGACCCGACACCGCCGAGCGCGGCCGGTAGTCGTCGACCGGCGTGCACCACGCCGTACAGGTAGAGGTCCGTGTCGCCCATGGGTCAGTCCTCCTCGGCCGGCTGTTGCGGGACGCCCGGCGTTCCTGGACCGCGCCCTGGAACGGCTCTACCAGCCGGGCAGGCGGCTACGGCCGTCGTCCGGGGCCCGTGCGTGCCAGACGCGGACGATGCGCGTGAGCGTCGCCCGGCTGCTCCCTCGCCATGAGTCACAGTGTGGGCGCCGCCCCGGTCGTCCGCCTGCCTGAAAGGGCCGAACGGGTCACAAGATCCGTGACGCAGGGTCTCGGAACAATCACGGGCCTTTCCCTCGTTCTCACCGCTGCAGTAGCGTGCTGTTTTTGCCCAGGCATTACTCTGGAGGGAAGGCCGCGCCGTGCGGTCATGGAGGAGTGAGATGAGGAGCAGCAACCCGGTCTTCTCGCGACGGGGACTCACCCGCGACGGCGGCGGCGC
Source organism: Streptomycetaceae bacterium MP113-05 (assembly GCA_000497405.1). GTDB lineage: Bacteria > Actinomycetota > Actinomycetes > Streptomycetales > Streptomycetaceae > Streptomyces. The sequence continues at coordinate 220,658 of KI547047.1, forward strand.
CGCCGGTTTCGCCGGCCAGCAGCAGGCCGGGAACCCTTACGCGGCAGGCCCCGCAGCGACGAACCCGTATGCGACGAATCCGTACGCGCAGCAGCACGCTGCGCCGGGACAGCAGTACCCGCAGGGTGCCCCGCCGATGGCGCCGCCGCAGACCGGCCGCATGACGATGGACGACGTCGTCGCCCGCACCGGTATCACCCTCGGCACGGTGATCGTCACCGCCACCGCCGCGTGGATCACGGGGGTCAACCTCGGCGTCGCGATCGGTGCCGCGCTGGTCGCGATGGTGCTGGCGTTCGTCCAGATCTTCAAGCGCAAGCCGTCGCCCGCGCTGATCCTGGGCTACGCGGCCTTCGAGGGCGTGTTCCTCGGCGCGATCAGCAACTACGTCAACACCCGCATCGGCGATGGCATCGCGATGCAGGCGGTGCTGGGCACCATGGCGGTCTTCGCCGCGGTGCTCTTCATGTACAAGCAGCGGATCATCCGGGTGACCCGCCGCTTCTACCAGTTCGTGATGGCCGCCGCGCTCGGCTTCGTCCTGCTGATGGGCGTCAACCTGCTGTTCGCCGTCTTCGCCGGCGGTGACGGCCTCGGCTTCCGCTCCGGTGGCCTCGGTATCCTCTTCGGCGTCATCGGTATCCTGCTCGGCGCCTGTTTCCTCGCCCTGGACTTCAAGCAGGTCGAGGACGGCATCGCCTACGGCGCGCCGCGCGAGGAGTCGTGGCTCGCCGCGTTCGGGCTGACGCTGACCCTGGTCTGGATCTACCTGGAGTTCCTGCGGCTCCTGTCGATCCTCAACGGCGACTGACCCGGCCCGGCCGCTCCGTGCGGCCGTAGTCGGTCCGCTCGAAGGGCCCGCGAGGTGCACACCTCGCGGGCCCTTCGGGTACTCCGGTTCCGGACGGACGCGGTGCCCTTCGGAAAGGGGCCTGTTCGCAGGGGTCACAGGTGGCGCGCGGCGCGCCTCAGGTCGTACTCGTGGACGATCGCCTTGGCGTAGCCGTAGCTGAGCTCGTGTTCTCCGCGCAGCCAGCTCACCTTCTCCTCGAAGCGGGAAAGGGCGGGGCCGTCATCGACGGTGCGGATCCACTCCGAGATCTCGCGGCCGGTGTGCCCGGGAATGCGGGAGAGCAGGTTCTGATGCGTCTCGGTGGAGAAGGTCTGGGACATCGGCGCCTCCGGATGCTGCCGTTTGGAGTCCTTTCCGCCACGGTGCCTGAGCGCGGGGGTTCTGGCAACCGTCCCGCCAGGACGATCAGGGGTGCACGGTTGTCCGTGCGGTGACGCGTAGGGTGACCACGTGCTGGATGTGACGCCGTTGACCGACGAGGTGGACTGCCTCGCTGACCGGCTGCGGGCGATGCCGCAGAGCGCGCTGTTGCGCGGCGCGGCGGGCGAGGCGTACCGGCTGGCCGCCGAGCTGGTCCGCCGGTCGCAGCTGCTGGAGTCTCCCGGCCGTGAGCCGCAAAGGCTGCCGGAGGCCGGGCCGTTCGTGGTGGGCGACCAGGTCGCCGTCGCGGGTCACGACTTGGCCGTGGCCCTGGCCGGTACCGGTGCGCGGGAGCAGCTCGAGGTGAGCGTACGGCTGGTGGCCGAGGTCAGAGCGAGGCTATGACGCGGTCGGCGAGCAGGTAGATCCGGTCCTCGCCGATCTCGAAGGTCAGCGAGTAGGCGCCCGAGACGCTGGAGCCGCCCAGCAGCATCGGGGTGAGCCCGGCGTCCAGCGCGTCGCTGAGGCGGCCTGCCGTCTCCCGGTGGCCGGGGGACATGCACATGGTGGTGCCGTCCTCGAACGCGTAGATGTCCAGGGTGCCCAGCGGGCCGGGCCGGACGTCCATCAACGGTGTGCGGGCGTCGGCCAGTTCGGTCAGCCGTCGCACGGTGCGCTCGTGCTCGGCGAGCGTGGGAGTGCCGGCCGCGGGGACGGGCGACGGTCCGACGGGTTCGCCGGAGAGGGTGAAGTCCGGGTGCGAGGGGTGGCGGCGGCGGGCAGCAGCCAGTTCGGCGGCGTCGGCACCGGAGTCGTCGAAGTCCGGGGCGGTTCCAGACAGGCCGTCGTGGCCGGTGAAGCCGTGCAGTTCGTCGAGGGCTTCCTCGGGGTGGTCGGCGAAGGCGTCGCTGAGAGCCTCCTCCGGGGCGGACTGACGCGGCACGAACAGTTCTCCGCCGTGCTCGCCCAGGCCTTCGGTACCGTCCAGCCGTCCCTCCAGCAGTGCCTCCAGCAGGGCGCGGTCCGCCTCGGGGGAGACCTCGTACTCGGTGCCGTGCCCGGCCAGGAGAGACGTGTCGCCGTCCTGCGCCTCCTGGGCGGCCCAGAAGGCGCGTGCCTCGGCCAGTTCCCGCTCCCGCTCCTCGGCCAGAGCCTCCGCGACGGCCGTGCGTATCTCGTCGACGGGTGCGGGGCGGGCCGCGGGCACCGTTGTGGTCGCTGACACGGTCTCTGCTGTGGCGCGGGCGGTGACCGCCGCGTCCACACGCCCGCCCAGGTCGGCGAGTTCGCGGTGCAGACCGCGCAGCAGGAGGAGGGCGGCGCCGCCCAGCGCGATGGCCAGGCTCGCAGCCGCCAGGAGGATGAGGGATATGGCGCTCACTGAGGTACTCCCGGTTCCGTTTCGGTCTCCCGAATTCCTACCGCAGTTTTCCCGGCAAGACTTGCACGACCGTAGTGCAAAGCGCCATCAATGGGGCAGATGGAAATACTCAGCCGCCGGGGCCGTGCGTCCTTGACCAGGGAGAATGCAGCGCCCCCAGGGGATATATCACATCCTGGGGGCGCTTCGGTCTCATCCCGATGGACAAAGTGAGCCGGGCAACAATTCCGATCTGTTCGAATGTATTTCCCTGCCGAAAGTGACCAGGAGGTGACGCTCGGCTCACATTCCCGATCGCGGTGGCGGAGTGAGCGGAGTCAGCTGAGGCGCTCCAGCACCATCGCCATTCCCTGCCCGCCGCCGACGCACATCGTCTCCAGGCCGAACTGCTTGTCGTGCCACTGCAGCGAGTTGATGAGCGTGCCGGTGATGCGGGCACCCGTCATGCCGAACGGGTGGCCGACGGCGATGGCACCTCCGTTGACGTTCAGCCGGTCCAGGTCGATGCCCAGGTCCTGGTAGGAGGGGATCACCTGCGCGGCGAACGCCTCGTTGATCTCCACCAGGTCGATGTCGCCGATCGCCATGCCGGCCCGGGCCAGCGCCTGCCGGGAGGCCGCCACCGGGCCGAGGCCCATGATCTCAGGGGACAGCGCGGAGACGCCGGTCGAGACCACCCGGGCGAGCGGGGTGACGCCCAGGTCCCGTGCCTTGGTGTCCGACATGACGACCAGGGCGGCGGCACCGTCGTTGAGCGCGCAGCAGTTGCCCGCGGTGACCCGGCCGTCGGGACGGAAGACCGGCTTCAGTCCCTCGACGCCCTCCATGGTCACGCCGGGCCGGGGGCCGTCGTCCTTGGCGACGACGGTGCCGTCGGGCAGGGTCACCGGTGTGATCTCACGGTCCCAGAAGCCGTCGGCGACGGCCTTCTCGGCGAGGTTCTGCGACCGGACTCCGAACGCGTCCATCTCGTGGCGCGAGATGTTCTTGTGGCGTGCGAGGTTCTCTGCGGTCTGGCCCATCGCGAGGTAGACGTCCGGGACCCCGCCCTCCTCGCGCGGATCCGTCCACGACTCCGCGCCGTTCTCCGCACGGTCCGCGGTACGGGCCTCCGCGTCGGCGAACAGCGGGTTGTGCGTGCCCGGCATGCCGTCGGAGGAGCCGTTCGCAAAACGGGACACGGTCTCGACGCCTGCCGAGACGAACACGTCGCCCTCGCCCGCACGGATCGCGTGCATCGCCATCCGGGTCGTCTGCAGGGACGACGAGCAGTAACGGGTGACGGTGCAGCCCGGGAGGTGGTCCATGCCGAGCTGCACGGCGACCACGCGGCCCAGGTTGTGACCCTGCTCGCCGCCGGGGAGGCCGCAGCCGAGCATCAGGTCGTCGATCTGCGTCGGGTCGAGCTCCGGCACCTTCGCCAGAGCCGCCTTGACGATGTCCGCGGTCAGGTCGTCGGGGCGCACGCTCTTCAGCGAGCCCTTTCCGGCGCGGCCGATCGGCGAACGGGCGGCGGAGACGATCACGGCTTCGGGCATCACGGGCTCCCTCTGGGCGTGGTGTCGACGCGGACGCGTGCATCGACGGGGGTCTGCCACGCGAAGCTACCCGCACGTAGTGGGCGGGTCACGGTTCACGTGGTGTGACGCGGGACTCTTTTCTAAGCGTACGCTTTCCCCGCCCCGGGTCCGTCGACGGCCCGGCCCGCCGTCGACGCCCCGTGATGCGCGTGTCGGTGAACGGGCGCGTCAGCGGGCGTCGGCGTCGGCGGGGCTGGCCGGATCGCGCTCCTCCGCCGGGGGAAGGCGCCGGCGGCGACGGTGTTTGAGGAGGGCCCACGGCCCGCGTACCGAGACGACCTCGGTGCCGCCCTCCTCCGCGGCCTCCGCGGCAGCCCGGGCCACCGGCAGGATGCCCTCCCGCCGCCCCGCGTCGGGCCGTTCCTCCTCCGTCGGCCACAGTCCGAGCGTCGCGCACACCGTGGGCAGTATGGCCATCGCGGCGGTCGCGTACCCCTCCGCCGAGGGGTGGTAGTTGTCGGGGCTGAACAGCTCGCGCGGGTTCGCCAGGAACTCCGGCCCGAGCAGCTCGCCCAGCGAGACCGTACGGCCGCCCTCCTCCACCACGGCGATGGTCTGCGCGGCGGCCAGTTGACGACTCATTCGCCGCGCGATCCAGCGCAGCGGCTGTGCCACGGGCTCGATCGTGCCCAGGTCGGGGCAGGTTCCCACCACCACCTCGGTCCCCGCCGTGCGCAACCGTGCGACCGCGTCGGACAGCAGCCGCACCGAGCGGGCCGGAGGCATGCGGTGGGTGACGTCGTTCGCGCCCACCATCACGACGCACACGTCGGGAGCCCCGTCGCGCATGCTCAGCAGCATGGTGACCTGGCGTTCGAGGTCGTCGGACTGGGCGCCGGGCAGTGCCACGTTCCGCAGTTCGACTGGGCGTTCGGCCACCGCGGCGAGCGCGGAGGCGATCAGGGCTCCGGGCGTCTGGCGGGGCCGGTGCACGCCCTGCCCGGCAGCAGTGGAGTCGCCCAGTATGGCCAGCCGGATCGGGCGGATCTGCAGGTCGCCCTCCGGGGCGACGGCCCGGCTGTTCGACCCGGCGACGCCCTCGTCCCGGCGGTCGGACGCCCTCCCGGACGCGGGCCACGCGGCGTACGCTGCTCCGTAGAGCCCGTCGGCCACGGGTGGTGTGTCCTCGGAGCCGCCCACCCGGCGTTTGGCGATCTGGGCCTCGGTGAACAGCAGACCTACGGCCGCGCCTCCGATCAGCCCGAGGCCACCGCTGCCGTACGCGGCAGCGGTGGCGATCCGGCGTGCCACTCTGGCAGTCGCCGTCTTCGACATCGGCATGGTGGTGGTCCGCCTCCCAGTGTTTCGATACGTACCGAGCCCGTGGTGCGTTCAGTGACGACGAGCCCTCTCCCTCAACACTGTGTTGCCCCGCGTGGCCCTCCGTGCAACGCACACCGGGCGACCGGCTGTTGCGCAATAGGGTGTCGAACACGGGTAGAGAGGTGTCGGCAACCGCTGAATTCACCTGGGGGCGAACCCCCCGAAAACCTGACAAGGGCAAACCCCCGAAAGGCGTGGAGAACAGGTGCAGTATCACGAGTCGATGATCGATCTTGTCGGCAACACCCCGCTGCTCAAGCTGAACAGTGTCACGAAGGGCCTGCGGGCCACGGTGCTGGCCAAGGTCGAATACTTCAACCCCGGTGGCTCGGTCAAGGACCGCATCGCCGTACGCATGATCGAGGCGGCGGAGCGCAGCGGTGCGCTGCAGCCGGGGGGCGTGATCGTCGAGCCCACCTCCGGCAACACGGGTGTCGGACTTGCCATCGTGGCCCAGCAGAAGGGCTACCGCTGCCTCTTCGTCTGCCCCGACAAGGTGTCCCTCGACAAGATCAACGTGCTGCGGGCGTACGGCGCCGAGGTGGTCGTCTGCCCGACGGCGGTGGACCCGGACCACCCCGACTCCTACTACAACGTCTCCGACCGCCTGGTCCGCGAGACGCCGGGCGCCTGGAAGCCGGACCAGTACAGCAACCCGGACAACCCGCGCTCCCACTACGAGACCACCGGCCCCGAGCTGTGGGAGCAGACCGACGGCCGGATCACGCACTTCGTGACGGGCATGGGCACCGGCGGCACGATCTCCGGCACCGGCCGTTACCTGAAGGACGCCAGCGAGGGCAGGGTGCGCGTGGTCGGCGCCGACCCCGAGGGTTCCGTCTACAGCGGCGGTTCCGGGCGCCCGTACCTGGTCGAGGGCGTCGGCGAGGACTTCTGGCCGGACGCCTACGACCGTGAGATCGCCGACGACGTCCTGGCGGTCTCCGACAAGGACTCCTTCCAGATGACGCGTCGCCTCGCCCGCGAGGAGGGCCTGCTGGTCGGCGGCTCCTGCGGCATGGCCGTCGTCGCGGCGCTGCGGGTCGCCGAAGGTCTCGGCGAGGACGACGTCGTGGTGGTGCTGCTGCCCGACGGCGGGCGGGGCTACCTCAGCAAGATCTTCAACGACGAGTGGATGAACGACTACGGCTTCCTGGAGGACGGCGAGTCCGAGGCGGGACGGGTGAGCGACGTGCTGCGGCACAAGGAGGGCCCGATCCCCTCGCTCGTCCACATGCATCCGGAGGAGACCGTCGGCGAGGCGATCGAGGTGCTGCGCGAGTACGGCGTCTCGCAGATGCCGGTGGTCAAGCCGGGCGCAGGCCACCCGGACGTGATGGCGGCTGAGGTCATCGGCTCGGTCGTGGAGCGGGATCTGCTGGACGCGCTGTTCGCGCAGCGGGCCTCGCTGGAGGACCTGCTCGACAAGCACATGAGCGCCCCGTTGCCGCAGGTGGGCTCCGGTGAGAGCGTCGGTGACCTGATGGCCGTGCTGGAGGGTGCGGACGCGGCGCTCGTCCTGGAGGAGGGGAAGCCGACGGGCGTGCTGAGCCGGCAGGACCTCCTGGCGTTCCTGGCGCGCGGCAAGTAGACGCGCGCGCCGTCCCAGGTGGTGAGGACCTCCCGGCCGAGGGGCGTAGAGGGAACGCCCGCCACCGCACGCCGCCGCTCGGCCGGACCCTCCTGAGGGTCCGGCCGAGCGGCGCGCAGTGGCGGGCTCTGCACCTGGTCCGAGGACCCGGCCGACCGGTCAGGCCCAGTCGTCGGCCTGTGCATCGCGCTGCTTCCGCCGGCCGAACAGGTCGCGGCTCATCTGCAGGGCGTTCACCGCGACGACCCCGGCCCAGCAGATCAGCAGACCGGGAAGTCGGGCGTTGACCACCGCGATGGCCGAGAGGGGGATCGCCAGCACCAGAGAGGTGACGGCGAGCCACAGCCGGGGGCCGAGACCCTCCGGATAGGTCGGGGACGCGGAGGAGAAGCCACCTCCACGGGCGCCGGAGCCCGTTCCGTGACCACGGGCGACCTCCATCTGCCGTTCCGCGAGCTGTCGCCGTACGCGGCGGTCCACCGCGCCGTCCAGCTTCTCCAGGAAGCTCTCGACGAGCTCGTCCTCGTACTCGGACCCCAGCTCCTTGCGTGTCTGCAAGGTCGCGTCGAGGTCCTTCCTCAGCTCAGCTCCGCTGCTGCTCTCCATGGGCGTACACGCTACGGACGTCCTGGACGCCGCACAGTGGGGCCAGCCCCCGTCCGGGGAGGGGGGACACGCCCCCGCTTGCCCGCCCTGTATAGAGTCATGCAGAGTCGGCGGGTGATGAATGGAGACCAGGTGACTGCTGGTACCGGCGGCCGGGCGAGCGGACGGCTGCAGCAGCTCTTCGAGGGACGGCGGCTCACACCCACGCAGCGGCGGATCGCGCACTGCATGGTGCGCAGGGCGACCGACGCGCCGTTCCTTTCCAGCGTGGAGCTCGCCGAACTGGCCGGCGTCAGCCAGCCCTCGGTGACCCGGTTCGCGGTCGCCCTCGGGTTCGACGGCTATCCCGCGCTGCGCCGCCACCTCCGGGACGTGCCTGCCGCGCCCGCCCCGGCCGACGGCCGGGCCGCACCGCCGCCGAACGAGTACCAGCAGGCCGTGCTCGCGGAGGTCGAGAATCTTCGCCACCTCGCCGAACTGCTGGCCGACCCCGAGCCGGTGGAGCAGGCCGGACGCCTGCTCGCCGTCTCGCCCGCACTGCCCGTGCTCGGCCTGCGCGCCGCCTCGGCGCAGGCCCGCGGCTTCGCGTACTTCGCCGCCAAGGTGCACCCGGACGTACGGCTGCTGGACGAGAGCGGCTCGATGCTGGCCGACCGGCTCGACGCCGCCGTACGGGCCGGCGCGAGCGTGCTGCTGTGCTTCGCGCTGCCCCGCCACCCGCGTGAGCTGGCCGGCGCCCTGGAGCAGGCGCGTGGCGCGGGGCTGCGCGTCGTCATGGTCGCGGACAGCGCGTTCGCTCCCGTCGCCGGGCCGGACGACCTGCTGCTGCCCGCCGCCGTCGGCACCGGGCTGGCGTTTGACACGGCCTGTGCGCCGATGCTGCTGGGGCGGGTGCTGCTGGAGGCGATGTGCGACGGTCTGCCCGAGGCGCAGGCCCGGCTGGAGGAGTTCGACGCCCGGGCGGCTGCGCGCGGCCTCTTCCTCGACTGACCGCGCGGGCCTGCTGCCGCACACCGTACCCGCCGTGCGGACCGCTGCCCGTCCGGACGTCACCCGCCCGGGTCGCGCCCCAGGAACGCCACCAACCGGTCGCCCGGATCCGCCCGCGTCGGTACCGGCACCGGCAGGCCGAACAGCGGGTACCGGCCGGCCGGCTCCGGCACCAGCCCGCAGGCGGTGCGCAGCAGTGCGGCGGCCAGCGCGGTCGGGATGGGACGGGGCAGACCGGTGGCCCGGGCGATGTCCCAGCCGTGCACCGCGATCTCCAGTGCTCCCGCGGCGGCCATGACCGCCGCGTCCAGCGGCCAGCCGTCCACGGTGACCACCACCGGGGTGCGACGCGTGGCTGCGCACGCCCCAAGCAGCCCGGCGGCGTTCCTCCGGAAGACGTCGACCGGGTCGCAAGCCCCCTGCCCGCCTCGGGCTCCTTCAGGCGGCTGCAGCCCTGTGCACCCCTCCTCCGCGCCCTGCCGCAACGCCGCCAGCGAGTCGTTGGTGTGAGCCAGCAACGCGCACAGGTCCCAGCCGCGGCAGGGCGTCGGCCGTGACAGCAGCGCCGCCGTCACCGGGCGGGCGCTGCACAGCGCGTACCCGACGGCCCGTTCCAGCAGTTCGGTACTCTCGCCCGCCTCCCGCGGCCTGTCCATTGTCCGGGCGCGTCAGCGCTGCTCCGCGGGCACTTGGATGAACTGGACGAGGTTGCCGTCCGGGTCGGTGACGGTGGAGAAGAAGACCCCGCCGCCCACGTCCTCCACGGGCCGGGTCCACGTCACGCCCAGGGTGTTCAGATGCTCCTCGGTGGCCCGGATGTCGCGCACCGTGAAGTTGACCAGATGCCGGCCGGGTTCGGCAGGCTTGCCTCCGATGTCGTCGCGACCGTCGAAGCCGACGTACATGCCGCCCGCGACCAGCAGCATGTGCTCCTGCCATACGGCGCCCAGCGGCTCCAGCGCCGCCCGGTACCACGCCACGAGCCGGTCCGGGTCGGTGCTGCCGATCAGCACGCCACTGGTGTCCAGAACGTCTTTCGCTGCCATGGTGGTGCGCCCCTTCGGGTCGGTACGGACTGTGCTCATCCGTACCGACCCCCGGGCGGCCGGGAATTCATCGGTCGGCCGCCCGCGGCGGGTGGGGTGGTGGTCCTGGTTCAGGCCGAGGCCCTTCCTCAGGCGTCTGGTGGGTGGGCCGGGCTGGTGGGTGCGTGTCGATCCGGTGGTCGGCGGTCCGGTGGTGGTCGGGTGTTGCCCGGTGGGTGGGGCGGTTG
>KI547047.1:230905-236671 GCA_000497405.1 Streptomycetaceae bacterium MP113-05
CCCGCCGGGGCCGCCTGCGGGGGCTGGACCCGGCGGTGTCGGGCTCGTGGACATGATCATGGCCTTTTCGTGTCCATAAGCCCGACACCGATGACGAAAGCACGGATTGCGGTGGATCGGTGACAGCACCCGGACCCGGAACGGCCCGCGGACAGACCGCGCGCCACCGAGCACGGGAAACGAGCGAAGCGAGAAGACGAGACCCCAGCCACGAGGCGGCAGCAACCCGCCACCGCAACCACGAACACCCGCAACGAGACGATCCCGGTGTCACCCCGGATGACAAGGGTGAACCCCGGCCTACTGTCGTCGGCCACCGGCAGCATGAACCCACCCCACACCCACCACCCCCCTCTCGTAGCCCGCCGGTCTGAACCCCCACCCCCACGAAACCCGCCACCCCGCCCACACCTCCACCCACACCGCACAGGCCAACCGCCCCACCCACCGGGCAGCACCCACCCGATCCCCGCACCCCAGCCCGCACCCGATCCCCGCACCCCACCCCACCACCGGACACCCGCCCATGGTCGCCATTACCGGGAGACCGGGACCACCCGCCCCCGACAGGCGCACGGGCAGCCGGCACCTCGGTCACCTCGGTCACCTCGGTTGCCGTCAGAGCAGCGCGTCGCGGTGGGGCCCGCCCGATTCGGCCACGAGGTCGTCGAGGGTCTGCGGGGCGCGGATCGTGCGGAAGCGGACCGCGTCGCCCTCGGCGATGAAGCCGTGGACGCCGGGCCGTGGGAGTGAGTTGTAGCCGAACGGGTTGGAGAAGTAGTAGGCCCCCGTGTCCAGCAGCGCGGCGTGGTCGCCGGCCGCCAGGAGCGGCAGGTCGCGGCCCTTCGCGACCAGGTCGCCCGCGAAGCAGCAGGGTCCGGCCACGTCCTGGGTGACGTCCGGGCCGTCCTTCGGCAGCCCCTTCGCGTCGTAGGCGGCCACCCGGATCGGCCAGGCGTCCGGTGCGAAGACGGTGCGTACGGCGACCTGCGCCCCTGCGTGCGTCACGGCGATCGGGCGCCCGCCCGCCGACTTGGCGTACTCGACCCGTGCCACGATCACCCCCGCCTTGGCGAGCAGCGACCGTCCGAACTCCGTCACCAGCCCGTACCGGCCGTCGAAGAGGCCGGGTACCTCCGCAGCGAGCACCCGCGCGTAGTCGGCGTAGGTGGGGGAGATCCGGTCGGAGGTGAAGTCGACCGGGAGGCCGCCGCCGATGTCCAGGACGGTGATTTGCCGACGCCCGAGGCCCGTGTTGATCTCCTCCGCGAGCTCGTACGTCGCCCGTACGCCCGCTGCCATGTCGGTCAGTGCCATGCCCTGGGAGCCGACGTGGCAGTGCAGCCGGGTCAGCCACGGGCGGGTCCGGTACGCGTCGACGACCCACTCCCGGGCGCCCCCGTCCCGCAGGGCGACGCCGAACTTGGAGGTGGCCGTCGCGGTGCTCATCGCGTCGATGGCGCCGCCGCCGATCTGGGGGTTGATGCGCACGCCGATCGCATGCTCGTCCATGGCTCCTCGCGGCACGAGGTCGTCGAGCCGCGCCAGCTCCTCGGGGCTGTCCGCGTTCAGGGCGATGCCCAGGTCCAGGGCCTCGCGGAGTTCGGAGGTGGTCTTCGCGGGGCTGTCCAGGACAGTGCGGGACGCAGGTACGCCGGCGGCGCGGGCCAGCGCCAGCTCGCCCGGGCTTGCCACCTCGGCGCCGATCCCGCAGTCGTCCAGCAGCCGCAGCACGGGCACCAGCGAGCCCGCCTTCACCGCGAAGGTGTGCAGCATCTGCTGCCCGTCCGCGGACACCTCGGCGAAGGCTGCACTCAGCGCTCGGGCCGCCTCGCGGACGGTCGCCAGGTCGAGCAGCGCGGCGACGGGCTGCCGGCCGTCGCCGACCAGCCCCTCGCCGATCGCGGCACGTACGGCCTGGTCACGGCGGAGTGCGAGCGGCACGGCCCGGTCGTCGGCAGGGGCGGAGGTGGCGGACGGGGCGGGTTCCATGAGTTCCAGCCTGTCATCCCGGTGCGGGGAAACCGACGCTGGTTGTTGACTGAAAATATTCACTCCGTAGGGTGTATGAATAGCTTGTGTATGAATAGATGGATGCTCGGCGGAGCAGGACGAGCAGGCCGACACCGACCAGGAGGCAGCGCCATGGCAGGACCGCGACCCGTACGGGCGCCGCGCGGCACCGAGCTGACCGCACGCGGATGGCAGCAGGAGGCCGCCCTGCGGATGCTCCAGAACAACCTCGACCCCGAGGTCGCCGAGCACCCCGACAAGCTGGTCGTGTACGGCGGCACCGGCAAGGCGGCCCGCGACTGGCGTTCCTTCGACGCGATGGTCCGTACGCTGCAGACGCTCAAGGACGACGAGACCATGCTCGTCCAGTCCGGCCGTCCGGTCGGCGTGATGCAGACCCACGAGTGGGCGCCGCGCGTGCTGCTGGCCAACTCGAACCTGGTCGGCGACTGGGCCAACTGGGAGGAGTTCCGGCGCCTGGAGCAGCTCGGTCTGACCATGTACGGCCAGATGACGGCCGGCTCGTGGATCTACATCGGCACCCAGGGAATCCTCCAGGGCACCTACGAGACGTTCGCCGCCGTGGCCGCCAAGAAGTTCGGGGGCTCGCTGGCCGGCACCATCACGCTGACCGCAGGGCTCGGCGGCATGGGCGGTGCCCAGCCGCTCGCCGTCACCATGAACGACGGCGTGGTCATCTGCGTCGAGTGCGACCCCTCCCGCATCGAGCGCCGCATCGAGCACCGTTACCTGGACGTACGGGCCGACTCGCTGGACCACGCGCTCCGCCTGGCCACCGAGGCACGGGACGCCCGGCGCCCGCTCTCCATCGGCCTCCTGGGCAACGCCGCGGAGGTACTGCCGCAACTGCTGGCGGCGAACGCGCCGATCGACATCGTCACCGACCAGACCTCCGCCCACGATCCGCTCGCCTACCTGCCGGCCGGTGTCGACCTGGACGACATGGCCGACTACGCGGCCGAGAAGCCCGCCGAGTTCACGCAGCGCGCGCAGGAGTCGATGGCCCGGCACGTCGAGGCCATGGTCGGTTTCATGGACGCCGGCGCGGAGGTCTTCGACTACGGCAACTCCATCCGCGGTGAAGCGAGGACCGCGGGGTACGCGCGCGCCTTCGACTTCCCCGGCTTCGTGCCCGCCTACATCCGGCCGCTGTTCTGCGAGGGCAGGGGCCCGTTCCGCTGGGCGGCGCTGTCCGGCGACCCCAAGGACATCGCCGCGACGGACAAGGCGCTCCTCGACCTGTTCCCCGAGAACGAGTCCCTCGCCCGCTGGATCAGGCTGGCCGGTGAACGCGTCCGCTTCCAGGGGCTGCCCGCCCGCATCTGCTGGCTCGGCCAGGGCGAGCGCGACCGTGCGGGCGAGCGCTTCAACGACATGGTGGCGAGCGGTGAGATCTCCGCGCCGCTGGCACTCGGCCGCGACCATCTGGACTGTGGCTCCGTCGCCTCTCCCTACCGGGAGACGGAGTCCATGCTCGACGGGTCCGACGCGATCGCCGACTGGCCGCTGCTCAACGCCATGGTGAACGTGTCCTCGGGGGCGACCTGGGTGTCGCTGCACCATGGTGGCGGCGTGGGCATGGGTCGCTCCCTCCACGCCGGTCAGGTGACCGTCGCCGACGGCACGGCGCTCGCGGGCCGGAAGTTGCGGCGGGTCCTCACCAACGACCCGGGCATGGGCGTCATCCGGCACGTCGACGCCGGCTACGACCGCGCCGACGAGGTCGCCGCCGAGCGCGGTGTCCGCATCCCCATGCGTGAGGGTGACGACGCGTGACCGAACGTGACGTCACGGGGGCGAGGACCCCCTCCTCGTTCCAGGAGATGTGGCGGGACCTCGCGCCCCTGGGACGCGACCGGGAGACTCGCGGATACCGCCGCTACGCCTGGACGGGTGCCGACGCCGACTGCCGCGCGTGGTTCCGCGCCCAGGCGGAGTCCCGCGGACTGACGTACGAGAGCGACCGGAACGGCAACCAGTGGGCCTGGCTCGGCGACCCGGCCGCCGGCGACGCCGTCGTCACCGGATCCCACCTCGACTCCGTGCCGGACGGCGGGGCCTTCGACGGCCCCCTCGGCGTCGTCTCCTCGTTCGCCGCGCTCGACGCGCTCCGGGCCCGCGGTGCCACTCCGAGCAGGCCTCTGGCCGTCGCCAACTTCGGTGACGAGGAGGGCGCCCGCTTCGGCCTGGCCTGCGCCGGTTCCCGCCTCACCACCGGACAGCTCACCGTGGAGAAGGCCCACGAGCTTCGCGACGCCGACGGCGTCACCCTGCCGCAGGCCATGGAGCGCGCCGGATACGACCCGGAGGCGATCGGACCCGACCCCGAGCGGCTGACCCGCATCGGTGCGTTCGTCGAGCTGCACATCGAACAGGGCCGCGCCTTGGCGGCGGGGGTGAGCAGCAGCTCTGCCACGGGGCCGTACCCCGTGGGCGTCGCCTCCGCGATCTGGCCGCACGGCCGCTGGCGGTTCGACTTCCACGGCGAGGCCAATCACGCGGGCACCACCCGACTGGAGGACCGCCACGACCCGATGCTGACGTACGCGAACACCGTGCTCGCCGCGCGGAAGAAGGCGCGGCTCGCCGGTGCGCTCGCCACCTTCGGCAAGGTCGCCGTGGAGCCGAACGGCGTCAACGCCATCCCCTCGCTGGTGCGCGGCTGGCTGGACTCGCGGGCGTCGGACGAGGAGACCCTCGCCGCCGTGGTGGCGGAGATCGAGCAGGCCGCGACCGAACGCGGAGGACGGGACGGCGTACGGGTGGCCGTCACCCGCGAGTCGTTCACCCCGATCGTGGAGTTCGCGCACGCCCTGCGTGACCGGCTTGGGGAGTGCCTCGGCGGGGTACCGGTGCTTCCCACGGGTGCGGGACACGATGCGGGGATCCTCTCCGCGGCCGTGCCGACGGCCATGCTGTACGTGCGGAACCCGACCGGCGTCTCCCACTCGCCCGCCGAGTTCGCCGAGGAGGACGACTGCGTGGCCGGAGTGACCGCACTCGCCGACGTACTGGAGGACCTCGCGTGCCAGCCGACGATCAGCCGGTGACGACGGCGTACTGGGCCGAGTACGCCTGGCTCGACGGCACCGTGGAGCCAGGCGTCGCGCTCGACGTGGCGGACGGCCGCATCGTGGCCGTCGGCAGGGGCGTGGCCGCCCCGCCGCCCGGGGCCGAGCCACTGCGAGGCCTGACGGTGCCGGGGCTCGCCAACGCACACAGCCACGCCTTCCACCGTGCGCTGCGCGGCACCGTGCAGGTGGGAGCCGGAACGTTCTGGACGTGGCGGGAGACCATGTACCAGGTCGCAGCCCGGCTCACCCCCGAGTCCTACTTCGCACTCGCCCGCGCGGTGTACGCCGAGATGGCGTTGGCCGGTATCACCTGCGTCGGAGAGTTCCACTACCTGCACCACGACCGCGAGGGGCGCCGCTACAGCGACCCGAACGCCATGGGCGGCGCGCTGATCGCCGCCGCGGCGGAGGCCGGGGTCCGGCTCACCCTGCTGGACACCTGCTACCTGTCGTCAGGCTTCGGCAAGGAGCCCGAGCCGCACCAGCTCCGCTTCTCGGACGGCACGGCCGGGGCGTGGGCCGAACGGGCGGGCCGACTGCGGGCCGACGTGGACGGCACGGTGCGCCTGGGCGCCGCCGTGCACTCCGTGCGGGCCGTGCCCGCGCGGGAGCTGGGCACCGTCGCGGAGTGGGCCGAGGAGCGGCAGGGGCCGCCGCA
>KI547047.1:236681-243488 GCA_000497405.1 Streptomycetaceae bacterium MP113-05
GCACCTCTCCGAGCAAACGGCCGAGAACGAGGCCTGCCATCAGGCGCACGGCTGCACGCCGACCGAGCTGCTGGCCGAGTACGGCGTGCTCGGCCCGCGCACCACGGCCGTGCACGCCACGCACCTGACCGACGGCGACATCGCGCTGCTCGGTGGTTCGTCCACGGGTGTGTGCATGTGCCCCACGACCGAGCGTGACCTGGCCGACGGCATCGGCCCGGCGGTGGCGCTGCAGCGGGCGGGCAGCGCGCTGTCGCTGGGCAGCGACAGCCACGCGGTGGTCGACCTGCTGGAGGAGGCCCGAGCGATGGAGCTCGACGAGCGGCTCCGCACGCGTCGGCGTGGTCACTGGACGGCGGCACAGCTGCTGCGGGCCGCCACGGAGGACGGGCACCGGGCGCTGGGCTGGTCGCAGGCGGGCCGGCTGGAGACCGGGATGCTCGCCGACTTCACGACCGTCGCACTGGACTCCGTGCGCACGGCCGGGCCGGCGGCGCGGATGGCGACGGAGGCCGCCGTGTTCGCGGCGACGGCGGCGGACGTGCGGCACACGGTCGTGAACGGAACGCACGTGGTGCGCGACGGCGTTCACACGACGGTTCCGGACGTTCCCGCCGCGCTTGCCGAAGCCATCGCGGCCGTCCAGATGTGACGTGCCGCCCGACCCACCCACGAAAGCGACCCATGACCAGCAGCACCCTCATCCACAACATCGGCACCCTGGTCACCAACGACCCGGGCCTCGGAGCGGGCCCGCTCGGGGTGATCGAGGGGGCGGCCCTCGTCCTCGCCGGTGACCGCGTGGTCTGGGCGGGCCCGGCAGCCGACGCCCCCGCGACCGACGACGCCCACGACGCCGACGGCCGCGCCGTTCTCCCCGGCTTCGTCGACTCCCACTCCCACCTGGTCTTCGCAGGCGACCGCACCCGCGAGTTCGCCGCCCGCATGTCCGGGCGCCCGTACACCGCCGGAGGCATCCGCAGCACGGTCGCGGCCACCCGCGCCGCCTCGGACGCCGAGCTGGGCGCCAACCTGGCCCGCTACCTGCGCGAGGCTCTGCGCCAGGGCACGACCACGCAGGAGACGAAGTCCGGCTACGGCCTCACCCCGGAGCAGGAGGCCCGCGCTCTGCGTATCGCGGCGGAGCACACCGACGAGGTGACCTACCTGGGCGCGCACATCGTCGCGCCGGAGTTCGCCGACGACCCGGCGGCGTACGTGGCGCAGGTCACCGGCCCGATGCTGGACGCCTGCGCCCCGCACGCCCGCTGGGTGGACGTGTTCTGCGAGAAGGGCGCCTTCGACGGCGACCAGGCCCGCGCGATCCTCGCGGCGGGCAGGGAGAAGGGCCTCACCCCGCGCATTCATGCCAACCAGCTCGGTCACGGCCCGGGTGTGCAGCTGGGTGTCGAGATGGGTGCGGCGTCCGCCGACCACTGCACGCACCTCTCCGACGCCGACGTGGACGCGCTCGCGCAGGGCGACACCGTAGCCACGCTGCTTCCGGGCTGCGAGTTCTCCACCCGCGCCGTCTACCCGGACGCGCGGCGCCTGCTCGACGCGGGCGCGACCGTGGCGCTGTCCACGGACTGCAACCCGGGGTCGTCGTTCACCTCGTCCATGCCGTTCTGCATCGCGGTCGCGGTGCGGGAGATGGGCATGACGCCGGACGAGGCCGTGTGGGGCGCCACGGCGGGCGGGGCCCGGGCACTGCGGCGCGAGGACGTGGGGCGGCTGTCGCCCGGCGCGTTCGCCGACCTGAGCGTTCTGGACGCGCCCTCGCACGTGCACCTGGCCTACCGGCCGGGCGTACCCCTCGTCAGTGCCGTGTGGCGGCGCGGCGTGCGGGAGGTCTGAGCACAGCTCCGAGCACAGGGGACCACGATGTGAGGGGAGCCCCCGTTCCGGCGGGGGCTCCCCTCACATCGTGCCGGCCGGCGGCCGGGAAGGCTCACTCCTCGATCATCAGGCCCTTGCGGAGCCGTCCGAGCGTGCGGGAGAGCAGCCGGGAGACGTGCATCTGGGAGATGCCGACCTCCTCGCCGATCTGTGACTGCGTCATGTTCGCGAAGAAGCGCAGCATGATGATGCGCCGCTCGCGCGCGGGCAACCGGGCCAGCAGCGGCTTGAGCGACTCGCGGTACTCCACGCCCTCCAGCGCACTGTCCTCGTAGCCGAGGCGGTCGGCCAGGGAGCCCTCCCCGCCCTCCTCCTCGACGGAGGGCGTGTCCAGCGACGAGGCGGTGTAGGCGTTGCCCACCGCGAGGCCGTCCACGACGTCCTCCTCGGACACCCCGAGACAGGCGGCGAGTTCGGCCACGGTCGGCGACCGGTCCAGGTTCTGCGAGAGTTCGTCGCCCGCTTTGGTGAGGGCGAGCCGGAGCTCCTGCAGTCGCCGCGGCACCCGCACCGACCACGACGTGTCGCGGAAGAAGCGCTTGATCTCCCCGACGACCGTGGGCATCGCGAAGGTGGGGAACTCCACGCCGCGTTCGCAGTCGAACCGGTCGATCGCCTTGATCAGGCCGATGGTGCCGACCTGGACGATGTCCTCGATCGGCTCGTTGCGGCTGCGGAAGCGGCCGGCGGCGTAGCGCACCAGCGGCAGGTTGAGCTCGATGAGGGTGTCGCGGACGTAACTGCGCTCCGGGCCGTCCGCGTCCAGGACGGCGAGCCGCTGGAACAGGGAGCGGGAGAGGGCACGGGTGTCGAGTGCCGCATTGCCGGTGGGAAGCGGCGTCTCCTCGGACACCACCGGAAGACCGTGCAGTGCGTCGTCGTCGGTCGTGCTCTCGGTGAGCACCTTCGAGCTGCCCAGTTCTACGGACATGCCACCCCCTTGAGGTCGCGGACGGGTCGCGGCGGCACCCTTCGGGAGAGAGGCACCTCCCCTTAGATACCTACGGGTGCCGCCACATCAAACGCGCTACTCGCAGAATGTCACAGGTCGGCAACACGATGTAGCGTCAAGTCGACAAAGTTTGCCGATCAGAGATCTTCCGTCCGCTGAGCGGTTCCTTCGAAAGAGTTACGCCTCGATCCGGTTTGCGGCCCTCAGGCGGGCGAAGCTCCGGGACAGCAGCCGGGACACGTGCATCTGTGAGACACCGAGCTCCGCACTGATCTGGGACTGCGTCAGGTTGCGGTAGTAGCGAAGCAGGAGAATGCGCTGCTCACGTTCCGGCAGCTGAACCAGCAGGTGCCGTACCAGGTCCCGGTGCTCCACGCCGTCCAGCTCCGGGTCCTCGTAGCCGAGCCGGTCCAGCAGTCCGGGGGGCCCGTCCTCGCGTTCCTGCGCGGCCTCCAGCGACGTCGCCCGGTACGACCGGCCCGCCTCGATGCAGGCGAGTACGTCCTCCACGCTCAGGCGCAGCCGCTCCGCGATCTCCGCCGTGGTCGGCGAGCGTCCGTGCAGCACCGTCAGGTCCTCGGTGGCCGCGCTGACCTGTACCCACATCTCGTGCAGCCGGCGTGGCACGTGCACGGTGCGGACGTTGTCCCGGAAGTAGCGGCGGATCTCGCCGACGATGGTCGGCATCGCGAACGTCGGAAACTGCACCCCCCGCTCCGGGTCGAAGCGGTCGATGGCGTTGATCAGGCCGATGGTGCCGACCTGGACGACGTCCTCCATCGGCTCGTTGCGACTGCGGAAGCGGGCTGCGACGTAGCGCACCAGCGGCAGGTTCACCTCGATGAGGGCGTCCCGGACCCGGCGGTGTCCGGGGCTGCCGGTCTCCAGGCCGGAGAGCTCATCGAACAGCGTCTGGGTCAGCGCGCGGGCCGCCGCGCTCCGGCTCTTGGCCGCAGGCGCCGCAGGCCTGCCGGGGACGGTCCTCCCGGCGGCGCCGTCGGCCGCTCTTCCGTCGCTCCCGGCCGCCTTCGCATCGACGTCCTCCGTCGCTGGAGGATGCTCGGGCGACGCTTGGGGGAGCGTCGGGGACCGGTCCACTCGACCACCACCTCTTCACGCA
Source organism: Streptomycetaceae bacterium MP113-05 (assembly GCA_000497405.1). Taxonomy (GTDB): domain Bacteria; phylum Actinomycetota; class Actinomycetes; order Streptomycetales; family Streptomycetaceae; genus Streptomyces. The sequence continues at coordinate 240,653 of KI547047.1, forward strand.
CTCTTCGCGGTGCGCGTCCGTCCACGGTTCCGGCAAAAGCGGTCATAGCATCACAAGACAGGGGTGGGGCGTGCAAGCACCCGAAAGCTTCGTGTTGCCGGGGAGTTGGGCCAGATGCGCGAGGGGTGCAGGGCCCCGGACGCGGCGGCACACGTCTTCCCGGGGGTAGGGCGGTCCCGCCGGGCGGACACTCAGTTGACCAGTTCGGTCATGAAGTCGCCGACGCTCTGGGCAGCGGTGGATATCCCTTCGAAGCCCACCCCGACGAACTCCGTCGCCCGCTCGGGGGAGGTGATGATCGTCCACAGGATGAAGACGACGACGACGTAAACCACGACCTTCTTGATGTCCACCCTGTGCCGCCTCCCGGCCGTGCTGGTCCCCGTAAACCGATCCCGTGTGCGATCGCGCGAGTCTAACCACCCCGGACTGCCGGCGACCCGGCCCCGGCGCGACCGAAACGCGCCGGACCTGGCCCGTCCGGGCCCTCGTGCCCTCCGTCCGCGGCGGTGGCGGCCGGGGTTCCGGACCGACCCGCACCGGCACCGGGCCCGGCGTTCGCCGTACGGTGCCGGCCGTCGTGAGGCTCACGGGTTCGTCCACGTCGACGGCGCACGCTGTCAGGACCTGGCCGACACCGTGCGGAGCCGCGTCGGGGCAGGCCGACGACTCACCCGGGAGCCGGGGGCGAAGCCTCGGAAGAACGCGACGAAGGAGCGGACCTGCCGGTCCGCCCCTTCGTGTCTCTGCGTTGCACAGCGGTAGCGGTGGGATTTGAACCCACGGAGGAGTTGCCCCCTCACTCGCTTTCGAGGCGAGCTCCTTCGGCCGCTCGGACACGCTACCGAGAGGAAGCCTATCCCAACGTCGCCGTCATCCGAAATCCGTATCGGGGCCGTTCCCGGGGCCGTCCTCGGCGCCGCGAACCGCTCCCGGGTGCGTCCCGTTGCGGAAGAAGTCGGTGAGCAGCGCCCCGCACGCGCCGGCGAGGACACCGCGCACGACCTCGGGCCGGTGATTGAGCCGACGGTCCCGTACGACATCCCACAGCGAGCCCGCAGCGCCCGCCTTGGCGTCCGGTGCGCCGAACACCACCCGGTCGACCCGGGACAGCACGACCGCGCCCGCACACATCGTGCACGGCTCCAGGGTCACCACCAGGGTGCAGCCGGACAGGCGCCAGGAGCCCTTGGCGCGGGCGGCGGCGCGCAGGGCGAGGACCTCCGCATGGGCGGTGGGGTCACCGACGGCCTCGCGCTCGTTGTGGGCGCGGGCCAGTACGTCCCCGTCCGGGCCCAGCACGACGGCGCCGACCGGGACGTCGGCGGTCCGGAGCGCGAGTGCGGCCTCGGCGAGCGCCTGGCGCATGGGCTCCCGCCACGGCTCCCGTACGGGGTCGGTCATGGAGCAGTTGTACCGCACCTCAGGCGCCGGGCGGCCGGACGGTGCCGTCCGTGCGCCCGCAGGGTGCGCCTACGGGGGCGGGCGGGGACACGCCGTGGCAGGAGTGCCGTCCTGCAGGTCGTCAGCGCACGGCTTCCAGCATGTCCGTGCAGCCCAGCGCGTCGGCGATCTGGCTCAGTGCGTCGTCCGCGGTGAGGGTGAGTACTGCTGCCGCTGCCATGCCCAGGTCCCGGAGCAGTTCCGCGTCTCCCAGGGGGCCCGGGGGCACCTGGTCCTGGCCGTCGGCGGCACCGCCGTCCTCGGCCGCGGAGTCCGGCTCCCCGTCCTCGGTGCCGTCCAGATCGACGAGTTGTTCGAGGGCAGCCAGGTCCTCCGGCTCTCGTCCGAGCAGCTCGTCGGAGAGCAACAGCTCGCCGTAGGCGCTGCGCATGGCCGCTGCGGCGTCCGAGACGAAGACGCGCGGATCGTCCTCGCCGTCCACGCGGACGACGCCGAACCAGACGCCGTCATGTTCGATGCAGACCAGCACCGTCTCCTCGTCGCCCCCGGCCGCGCGGGCCAGGTCTGCGAGGTCGGTGAGCGTCTCCACGTCGTCCAGATCTGTGTCGCTCGCTTGCCATCCGTCATCGGTGCGAGCGAGCAGCGCGGCGAAATACACCTGACTCTCCCACTGGTTTCCGTGTGCCCGAGTTGGTGACGAGAACCGTGCGGTGACGACCGTGCGGTCCCGGTCGAATCGTGGCAGAAACGACGGCTCCGCGAAGCCCCTTCCGCGTGGCGTCGTGACGGGAATCGGCCGGAGGGGGGCGTGCAGGGCCGATCTCACCAGCGAAAGGTCCGCATGCGCATCTGGTGTCGCATACGTGCCACTCGGGCGCGCCGCGGCTGTACCCGCTCGCGGAGTTCCCTGGCCTCGCTCAACTCCCGCAGGAAGCGGGCACGCCGGCGCAGCCGCTCGTGGTCGATCTCGGGGCCGGGAGCCGGGGCGTCCGTCCCGTCGGCGGTCTCGGCGGTCTCGGCGGTCGCTTCCCGGTCTCGATACCTTCGCTTTTCGGGCATAAGGACACCTCCGGCGTACGTGTCCACTGTCTCTCCGGGTGCCGGACATACGCCACTGCTGGGGCGGCGGAGGCCTCGGTTACTGTCGAGGTCATGCAGACCCACGTCGTCGACCACCCGCTGGTGGCGCACAAACTCACCACGCTGCGCGACGAGCGCACCGACTCCCCCACCTTCCGCCGCCTCGCGGACGAGCTGGTCACCCTGCTCGCCTACGAGGCCACCCGGGACGTGCGGACCGACGAGGTGGAGATCACCACCCCGGTCACGTCGACGAGTGGCGTACGGCTGTCGTACCCCCGCCCGCTGGTGGTGCCGATCCTCCGGGCCGGGCTCGGCATGCTGGAGGGCATGGTGCGGCTGGGGGGGGGCG
>KI547047.1:243498-255824 GCA_000497405.1 Streptomycetaceae bacterium MP113-05
GCATGTTCATCGTGCAGCGGCTCTGCCTGGACTGGGGCGTCGTACGGAATGCCGACGGTGCCGGCAAGACGGTGTGGGCCGAGCTGGCTGCGCCGGCCTGACCCGCGTTCTCCACCTGCACGAGGGGGAGGGCCCGGCCGGAAACCGGCCGGGCCCTCCCCCTCGTTTTCCGGCCGGGCCCTCCCCCTCGTGCAGGCAGGGACGTCAGTGGACGTCGCCCATCAGGCGGATGACCTTCTTGCGGTTGAGCAGGAAGGCGATGCCCGCGACCACGGCGAATCCCCCGATCACGCCGAAGTACACCGGCGAACCGGTCTTCTCGCCGAAGACCAGCGCCAGGATCGACGCCAGGCAGTTGCCGGCCGTGACGGCCAGGAACCACAGGCCCATGACCTGGCTGGAGTACTTCTCCGGGGCCAGCTTGGTGGAGACGGAGAGCCCGACGGGCGAGAGGCACAGCTCCGCGAAGGTCATGATCAGGTAGACGCTGGCCAGCCACAGCGGCGAGACCTTGTCGTCGGTCGCGGCGACGACGCCCATGGCGAGCATCATCACCCCGAAGGACAGGCCGATGCCGGTGAGACCGATGCCGAACTTGGTCGTGGTGGTCGGGTTGCGGCGGCCCAGCTTCACCCACAGGGCGGCCAGGACCGGCGCGAGCGCCATCACGTACAGCGGGTTCAGCGACTGGAACCAGCTCTCCGGGAACTCGAACCCGAACAGCGTGGAGGCCGTGCTCTCCTTGGCGAACACCGTCAGCGTCGAGCCGGACTGGTCGAAGATCAGCCAGAACAGCGCGGCGGCGATGAAGAACCAGATGTAGCCGGTCATCTTCTTGCGCTCGTCGACGGTGACGTCCTTGTCGCGGCGTATGCGCGCGAAGTAGAAGGCCGGCAGCAGGATGCCGGCGATGGACATCGGCCACAGCACCCAGTCGATGTGGAAGAACCCGCCGACGGCCAGGCCGCCGTAGAACACGGCGGCGATCACGACACCTATCGCGGTCTTCTGGACGGCGTCGGTCTTCTCCTCGGCGGTCAGCGGCGAGGGGACGAGGCTGCTGCGCGTCGCCAGCGTGCGGGTGCCGAGCAGGAACACGAGCAGGCCGATGCCCATGCCGATACCGGCCATGGCGAAGCCGAGGTGCCAGCTCACCGTCTGGCCCACGGTGCCGATGACGAGCGGAGCGGCGAAGGCACCGATGTTGATGCCCATGTAGAAGACCGTGAAGCCGCCGTCCCGGCGCGGGTCGTTGGGCCCGTCGTAGAGATGGCCGACCATCGTCGAGATGTTCGACTTGAGCAGGCCCGAGCCGACCGCGATGAAGACCAGGCCGATGAAGAACGACGCTTTCAGCGGCACGGCCAGCATGAAGTGGCCGGTCATGATGATCACACCGGCGATGGCCGTGGTCCTGCGTGGACCCCAGACGCGGTCACCGAGCCAGCCGCCCGGGAGTGCGAAGAGGTAAACCGAGCCGTTGTAGACGGCGTAGAGCGCGGTGGCGGTGGCCGCCTTCATGGCCAGGCCGCCGTCGGACACCTGAGCTGTCAGGTAGAGGACCAGCAGGGCACGCATGCCGTAGAAGCTGAACCGCTCCCACATCTCGGTCAGGAAGAGAACGGCTAGACCGCGTGGGTGGCCGAAGAAGGTCCATCCGCCGGTGGTACCGGCTCTGTCCTTCGTCAGGCTGGACGCCATGGTGGTGGCTCCTTGCTTGGCTCAGGACGCGCAGGAGGAAGTGCCGTGCGCGCCCGGTGGGGGGAGCGGGCCGGCTTTCTCCGAAGCAGACCCGCACGCCGACGTGCCCTCGACCACGAGAGCGGCAGGGGGTCGGCGACGACTTGCGGAATCGACGACACCCTACGGCAGAGACCAGCCCGAATTGGAAGTGAATGCGACACAAATCACAGGTGAAACCTGAAACTGCCCCATGAAACCGAAGGTAAATGCTCTCCAAATTCAGTGATTCCCAGTGTTCGTTCGATTATCGGGCGTGACTGTCGGGTCTTGCCGCGCGCCTCGACCCGGTGCTCCGGACCGGTGCGGAGCGTGGTGGTCACCCGCCCCGGGGGCGCCGGAACGGGTGACCACCACGCCCTGTGCTGCGCGGACTACCATCAGCCCATGACCCGTGTACTGCTCGCCGAGGATGACGCGTCCATCTCGGAACCGTTGGCCAGAGCCCTGCGCAGGGAGGGATACGAGGTCGAGGTCCGCGAGGACGGCCCCGGAGCCCTGGAGGCCGGACTGCGCGACGGGATCGACCTGGTCGTGCTGGACCTGGGCCTGCCCGGCATGGACGGTCTGGAGGTCTGCCGCCGACTGCGGAACGAGGGCCATGCCTTCCCGGTCCTGGTGCTCACCGCCCGCGCCGACGAGGTGGACACCGTCGTCGGCCTCGATGCGGGCGCCGACGACTACGTCACCAAGCCCTTCCGCCTCGCCGAACTGCTCGCCCGGGTCCGCGCCCTGCTCCGCCGCGGCGGAGCCACCGAGGCCGCGGCCCCGCCCGCCACCCACGGCGTCCGCATCGACGCCGAGTCGCACCGCGCCTGGATGGGGGAGGAGGAGCTGCACCTCACCGCGAAGGAGTTCGACCTGCTCCGCGTGCTGGTCCGGGACGCCGGCCGGGTCGTCACCCGGGACCAGCTGATGCGCGAGGTCTGGGACACCACCTGGTGGTCGTCCACCAAGACCCTCGACATGCACATCTCCTGGCTGCGCAAGAAGCTCGGTGACGACGCCGCCAACCCGCGTTTCATCGCCACCGTGCGCGGCGTCGGCTTCCGCTTCGAGAAGAGCTGAGTCACCCCGCCCCATGCGCCGACGTCTGATCCAGTCCACCCTCGCCGTGGTCCTCGTCGTGATCGCGGTGTTCGGCGTCTCCCTGGTGCTGGTGGAGTCGCGCACCATCGAGGAGAGCGCCGAGGAGAGCGTCCGCTCCGAGGCTGTCCGCGTGGTGTCCGTGGTGGAGAGCCGGCTGGTCGCCGACGAGGCCGTGACAGCCGAGACGCTGCGGACCACCGTCGAGGGCGACCGCTTCGTCCGCATCGAGGTGCCCGGCCGGACCCCCATCGTCTTCGGCGACAAACCCCGCAGCGACGACGTGATCGAAGCCCGGCAGACCGGCGGGCACGGCGAGACCGTCGTCGTTCAGGAGTCCGAGGGGACGGTGCGGGCAGAGGTGGGGCGCACCCTGCTGATCATTCTTGCCGTCGCCCTGCTGGCGATCGTCGCCGCCGCGATCCTCGCCGTACGGCAGGCCCACCGGGTGGCCGCGCCGCTCACCGACCTCGCCGAGACCGCGGAACGCCTCGGCTCCGGCGACCCCCGTCCACGGCACCGCCGCTACGGCGTGCCCGAGCTGGACCGGGTCGCCGACGTGCTGGACGCCAGCGCCGAACGCATCGGCCGCATGATCACCGCTGAACGCCGCCTCGCCGCCGACGCCTCCCACCAGCTCCGCACCCCGCTCACCGCGCTGTCCATGCGGCTGGAGGAGATCATCGCCACCGCGGACACCGGGGACCCGGAGGACAGGGCGACGGTGAAGGAGGAGGCCACCATTGCACTGGCGCAGGTCGAACGCCTCACCGACGTGGTCCAGCGCCTCCTCACCAACTCCCGGGACCCCCGCTCCGGCTCCGCCGTCGCCTTCGACCTCGACGAGGTCGTCAAGCAGCAGACCGAGGAGTGGAAACCCGCCTACCGGGGCGAGGGCCGCGCGATCGTACGGTCCGGGAAGACCGGTCTGCGGGTCGTCGGCACCCCCGGCGCGGTCGCCCAGGTGCTCGCCACCTGCATCGAGAACTCCCTGATGCACGGTGGCGGCACGGTCGCCCTGCGCGCCCGGGTCACCGGCAACCAGGTCGTCGTGGAGGTCACCGACGAGGGTCCGGGGGTCGACCCGGCCCTCGGCTCACGTGTCTTCGAGCGCACCGTGAGCGGACACAACTCCACCGGGCTGGGCCTCGCCGTCGCCCGCGACCTGGCGGAAGCCGACGGCGGCAGGCTGGAGCTGCTACAGCTGCGCCCACCGGTCTTCGCTCTCTTCCTGAGCCGCGACGCCGACCAGACGACCTGACCGGGCGGCCGTCCTCGCGCTCGGCACGGGAGCGCCGGACGGCACCGCGACGGTGGCGCGCACACCGGCCGGACGTGAAGGGGCCGGGGACGGCTCGTGCGGTACGGGACCGTGCGGTGCCGCTGCCTGAGGCGCGGGTGCCCCCGCGCCGTGGCGGAAGACCCATGTCCGGTACGCCCAGAACCGGAAGACCGTGCCCAGGCCGAGGCCGACCACGTTCTTGGCGACGTTGTCCGCCAGCTGCGACGTGAAGTCGAAGCCGTAGTGGGACAGGGCCAGCACACCGTTCTCGACCACCATGCCCACTCCGCTGAAGAACAGGAACAGCGACAGCTCGCGCTGCACCCGGCTCTTGTCGGCGTGGCGGTAGGTCCAGTGGCGGTTGCCGGCGTAGTTGGCGATGATCGCCACCGCGGTCGCGATCACCCCGGACCGCACCGTGGCGAGATCCAGCGCCCGGATGCAGAAGTTGAACACCGCGACGTTGACCAGCACTCCGAAAGCACCGACGACGCCGAACTTGGCGAGTTCCCGGACGAGTCCCCGCAGGCGTGCCGAGACGCCGCGCCCTTCACCCATAACGATCGTTCGGTCCCCGTCCTGGTCGGCGTCCCCCGTGGAGGCGTTGGCCGCCTCATGCTAACCAGGGCCGTCCCCGCAGGCATCGTCCCCAGGGATTACGCGCTTCCCCGGAACGGACTGCAACAGAAACGGGCGGACCCGCCACGACGTGCGATCGTGCCTGTTCACGGGTGGGCCCGGACGGTCGTACGACGGCGGATAGGCTGGAGACCGTGACGTTCCCAGTTGTCGGCATGGTCGGCGGCGGACAGCTCGCTCGGATGACACACGAAGCGGGCATCCCCCTCGGCATCAGATTCAGGCTCCTCTCCGACGCCCCGCAAGACTCGGCTGCCCAGGTCGTGAACGACGTCGTCGTCGGCGACTACCGCGACCTGGCCACGTTGCGTGAGTTCGCGCGCGGGTGCGACGTGATCACCTTCGACCACGAGCACGTGCCCACCGAGCATCTGCGCACGCTGGAGGAGGACGGCGTTCCCGTACGCCCCGGCCCGGACGCGCTGGTGCACGCCCAGGACAAGGGTGTGATGCGGGCACGGCTCGACGCGATCGGTGTGCCCTGCCCACGGCACCGCATCGTCGCCGACCCGGCCGACGTCGCCGCGTTCGCGTCCGAGGGGGACGGTTTCCCCGTCGTACTCAAGACCGTGCGGGGCGGGTACGACGGGAAGGGCGTCTGGGTCGTGCACAGCGCCGACGGGGCCGCCGACCCGTTCCGCGCAGGCGTCCCGGTGCTGGCCGAGGAGAAGGTCGACTTCGCCCGCGAACTCGCGGCGAACGTCGTACGGTCCCCACACGGCCAGGCGGTCGCCTACCCGGTCGTCGAGTCGGTTCAGGTGAACGGCGTGTGCGACACCGTGATCGCGCCCGCGCCCGGCCTGGACCCGGCCCTCGCCGCCGCCGCACAGGAGATGGCGCTCGAGGTCGCCGCGGAACTCGGCGTCGTCGGTCACCTCGCCGTCGAACTGTTCGAGACCCGCGACGGCCGCATCCTCGTCAACGAGCTGGCAATGCGCCCCCACAACTCGGGCCACTGGACCATGGACGGTGCCGTCACCTCGCAGTTCGCCAACCACGTTCGCGCCGTGCTCGACCTGCCACTCGGCGACCCCCGCCCGCGCGCCCGCTGGACCGTCATGGCCAACGTACTCGGCGGCGACTATCCCGAGATGTACCCCGCGTACCTGCACTGCATGGCCCGCGACCCGCAGCTGAAGATCCACATGTACGGCAAGGACGTGAAGCCCGGCCGTAAGGTCGGCCACGTCAACACCTACGGCGACGACCTGGCCGACGTACGCGAACGCGCCGCCCATGCCGCCGGCTACCTGCGAGGGACGATCACCGAGTGACACCACCCGCCACCCCGTCCACCCCCCGGTCCGGCTCGCCCGTCGTCGGCATCGTCATGGGCTCCGACTCCGACTGGCCCGTGATGGAGGCCGCCGCCAAGGCCCTCGACGAGTTCGAGGTGCCCCACGAGGTGGACGTCGTCTCCGCGCACCGCATGCCGCGCGAGATGATCAGCTACGGCGAGGAGGCAGCCGGGCGCGGCCTCAAGGCCGTCATCGCCGGCGCGGGCGGCGCCGCCCACCTGCCCGGCATGCTCGCCGCCGTCACCCCCCTCCCGGTCATCGGCGTTCCGGTTCCGCTGAAACACCTGGACGGCATGGACTCCCTGCTGTCCATCGTGCAGATGCCGGCCGGGGTCCCCGTCGCGACCGTCTCCGTCGGCGGCGCCCGCAACGCCGGGCTGCTCGCCGTACGCATGCTGGCCGCGCACGACCCGGACCTGCAGGAACGGATGAACGCCTTCCTCGACGACCTGAACGAACAGGCCACGGAGAAGGGACGGCGGCTGCGCGCGAAGGTCGCAGCCGGCGGCGAGGGCTTCGGTTTCGGAGTCGGAGGAGGACGATGAACGACGCGGCGGCACACCTGGACCGGGCCCGCACACTGCTCGCCGAGCACCCGGTCGTCGACGGGCACAACGACCTTCCGTGGGCGCTGCGCGAGCAGGTCGCGTACGACATCGACCGGCGCGACATCGCCCGCGACATGTCCGCGCACCTGCACACCGACATCCCCCGGCTGCGGGCCGGTGGCGTCGGCGCGCAGTTCTGGTCGGTGTACGTGCGCACCGACCTCACGGGCGACGCCGCCGTCAGCGCCACCCTCGAACAGATCGACGTGGTGCGGCAGCTGCTCGACCGCTACCCCGGTGACCTCGCGTACGCCGGTACCGCTGAGGAGATGGAGGCCGCGAAGGCCCAGGGCCGCATCGCGTCGCTGATGGGCGCCGAGGGCGGCCATTCCATCGGGAACTCCCTCGCCACCCTGCGGGCGTTCCACGAGCTGGGCGTCCGGTACATGACGCTCACCCACAACGACACCATCGACTGGGCCGACTCCGCGACCGACGAGCCCCGGCACGACGGCCTGACCCGCTTCGGCGAGGAGGTCGTGCGGGAGATGAACCGCTGCGGCATGCTCGTCGACCTCTCCCACGTCGCCGCGTCCACCATGCGCGACGCGCTCCGCGTCACCGAGGCGCCCGTCGTCTTCTCACACTCGTCCTCCCGCGCCGTCTGCGACCACCCGCGCAACATTCCCGACGACGTGCTGGAACTCCTCCCGCGCAACGGCGGCGTCGCCATGGCGACCTTCGTGCCGAAATTCGTGCTCCCGACGGCCGTCGCCTGGACGAAGGCCGCCGACGAGAACATGCGCGCCCACGGCCTGCACCACCTCGACCTCACCGCCGAGGGGAAGAAGGTCCAGCGCGCCTTCGAGGAGGCCAGCCCGCGCCCGGTCGCCACTCCGTCGACCGTCGCCGACCACCTCGACCACATGCGTGAGGTCGCCGGCATCGACCACATCGGCATCGGCGGCGACTACGACGGCACCGCGTTCACACCCTCCGGCCTGGACGACGTCGCTTCCTACCCCAACCTGATCGCGGAGCTCCTGCACCGCGGCTGGTCCGACGCCGACCTGGCCAAGCTCACCTGGTCCAACGCGGTCCGCGTCCTGGGCGACGCGGAGGCCGTCGCCGCCGACCTCCGGCAGCGGCGCGGGCCGTCCATCGCGACCATCGAGCAGCTCGACGGTTGACCCGGCCCCCACGTGCTGCCGCCCGCCCCGCGCGAGGGTCGGCGGCGGTGTCCGCGTGCAGGAGCGACTCACTCGGCCGCTCCGCTCAGCCCTCGCCGTGGACCACCAGGGCCCAGGCGAGGCAGCCGAGAGAGGCGATGCCGAGCAGGGTACGGGCGTGGTTCCAGCGGACCCAGCGGCGTTCGAAGGCCCGTCGGGCGGCCGGCGCCTCGTCCGGTGTCGCCGCCTCCAGGTCGTTGTTCAGCGGTACGTTCACGCGGAACGTGATGCCGAGGGTGAGCGCGTAGAGGAGGAAGGCTGCCAGCGTCCAGAACGACACGCGGGTCGTCTCGCCGCCCAGGTGCAGTACGCCCGCGACGAGGATCACCAGTGGCGCGCCCGCGAACGCCAGACCGAACCAGCCGTTGAGGATCTTGCGGTTGACCGACTGCATGGCCTGGGTGAACGTGCGGTCGTCGCACACGGCGAGCCCTGGCATCACCGCGATGGAGAACGCGAAGTACAGCCCGGCCATCACCCCCGTGAGCAGTGCTGCGGCGACCAGCGCGACCCCCTGCCAGACCTCCAGCACGGCACCCTCCTCGCCCGGCCCGTTCGCACCCGTGGTCCGAGTCAAGCCGAATCCGCACGTGAGCGCCACCGAAAGCCGTGACGATGTGCGTCGGTGACCCGCCTCACGGAGAAGGGCGTCCTCGCTCTGCGAGGACGCCCTTCGGCAGCGGCGCGTGCTACGGCAGGTTGCGGGCCATGACGATGCGCTGGACCTGGTTGGTGCCCTCGTAGATCTGGGTGATCTTCGCGTCGCGCATCATGCGCTCCAGCGGGTAGTCGCGGGTGTAGCCGTAGCCGCCGAGGAGCTGGACCGCGTCGGTGGTGATGTCCATCGCGGCGTCGGAGGCGTAGCACTTGGCCGCGGCGCCGAAGAACGTCAGGTCGGCGTCGAGGCGCTCGGACTTCGCGGCGGCGGCGTACGTGAGCTGGCGGGCGGCCTCCAGCTTCATCGCCATGTCGGCGAGCATGAACTGCACGCCCTGGAAGTCGCCGATCGGCTTGCCGAACTGCTTGCGCTCCCTGACGTAGCCCTTGGCGTAGTCGAGGGCGCCCTGGGCGATCCCGAGGGCCTGGGCGGCGATGGTGATGCGGGTGTGGTCGAGCGTCTTCATCGCCGTGGCGAAGCCGGTGCCCTCGTCGCCGATCATGCGGTCGGCGGGGATGCGCACATCGTCGAGGTAGACCTCGCGGGTGGGGGAGCCCTTGATGCCGAGCTTCTTCTCCGGGGCGCCGAAGGAGACGCCCTCGTCGCCCTTCTCCACGACGAAGGCCGATATGCCGCCGCGGGTCTTCTTCCCGGCGTCGGTGACGGCCATGACCGTGTAGTACTCGGACACGCCGGCGTTGGTGATCCAGCGCTTGACGCCGTTCAGTACGTAGGAGTCGCCGTCGCGGACGGCGCGGGTCTTCATGCCGCCCGCGTCGGAGCCGGCGTCCGGCTCGCTCAGGCAGTAGGAGAACATGCCGTCGCCCTTGGCCAGCGGCGCCATGTACCGCTTCTTCAGCTCTTCGGAGCCGGAGAGGATGACCGGCAGCGAGCCGAGTTTGTTGACGGCCGGGATCAGCGAGGAGGAGGCGCAGACCCGGGCCACTTCCTCGATGACGATCACGGTGGCCAGGGCGTCGGCGCCGGCGCCGCCGTACACCTCCGGGACGTGCACGGCGTGCAGGTCGTTCGCGACGAGGGCGTCGAGCGCCTCCTGGGGGAAGCGCGCCTCCTCGTCCACCGCTGCCGCGAACGGCGCGATCTTGGCCTCGGCGAGTGCGCGCACCGAGTCGCGGAGCATGTCGTGCTCCTCGGCGGGCCGGTAGAGGTCGAAATCGGCAGTTCCTGACACGGTGTCTCACTCCCGGGATGCTAATGACCGTTAAGTAACACCGATTCTAGGCCCGGGGGTCCCGTCCGGCCTACGTGAGCTAAGTCTCCGGGGCGGTCCCTGGTATACGGGTGGACCACACCTCCCACGGGGCCCCGATATGCTTCCGGGACCGCCCGCCCGCAGCGTTTTGGAGCAGCACATGGCCAAGGAGGCCTCCCCCAGGATCACTGTGATCGGTACCGGCTACCTCGGTGCCACGCACGCTGCCGCCATGGCCGACCTCGGCTTCGAGGTGCTGGGCCTGGACGTGCTGCCGGAGAAGGTCGAGATGCTCTCGCGCGGCGAGGTGCCGATGTTCGAGCCGGGGCTGGAGGATCTGCTGCAGCGGCACGTGACCGGCTTCGAGGGATCGAGTGGGCGGCTGCGCTTCACGACATCCTGGGAGGAGGTCGCCGACTTCGGCGACGTGCACTTCGTCTGCGTGAACACCCCGCAGCGGCATGGTGAGTACGCCGCGGACATGAGCTACGTGGAGTCGGCGATCGAGTCGCTGGCTCCGCTGCTGACCCGCCGTGCCCTGGTGGTCGGCAAGTCGACGGTGCCGGTGGGCAGCGCGGACCGGCTCGCGGCGCGGATCGCGGAGTTGTCGCCGGCCGGCGAGGGCGAGGTGGAGCTGGCGTGGAATCCGGAGTTTCTCCGGGAGGGGTTCGCGGTGCAGGACACCCTGCACCCGGACCGGCTCGTGGTCGGTGTGCGCAGCGAGCGCGCGGAGAGCGTGCTGCGCGAGGTGTACGCGCGACCCCTCGCCGAGGGCTCGCCGTTCGTCGTCACCGATTTCCCGACCGCCGAGCTGGTGAAGACCTCGGCGAACTCGTTCCTCGCCACGAAGATCTCCTTCATCAACGCCATGGCCGAAGTGTGCGAGGCAGCGGGCGGCGACGTGGTGAAACTGGCGGAGGCGATCGGCCACGACGACCGGATCGGGCGCAAGTTCCTGCGGGCCGGCATCGGGTTCGGCGGTGGCTGTCTGCCCAAGGACCTGCGCGCGTTCATGGCGCGGGCCGGTGAGCTGGGCGCCGACCAGGCGCTGACGTTCCTCCGTGAGATCGACTCGATCAACATGCGCCGCCGGGTGCACATGGTCGAGCTGACGCGGGAGGCCGTCGGCGGCGGGCTGCTGGGCAAGCGGATCGCCGTGCTGGGGGCCACGTTCAAGCCCGACTCGGACGACGTGCGCGACTCTCCGGCGCTCAACGTGGCCGGTCAGCTGCATCTGCAGGGTGCGCAGGTCACGGTCTACGACCCGAAGGGGATGGAGAACGCCCGTCGCCTCTTCCCGACGCTCGGCTACGCGCAGAGCGCGTTGGCGGCGGCGCGCGGCGCGGACGTGGTGCTGCACCTCACGGAGTGGCGCGAGTTCGGGGAGCTGGACCCGCAGGTGCTGGGGGACGCGGTCACCGTGCGGCACATTCTGGACGGCCGGAACACGCTGGACGCCGCGCTGTGGCGCAAGGCGGGATGGACCTTCCGTGCGCTGGGGCGCCCCACGGCCTGATGAGCGGCGGCGTGGACGCGCCGCCACTGGTTGAACAGGTGGCGACAAAGATCCCGCAAACCCTTGCGCAACCGGCCTGTGGATTTTGGCATGGTCACATAAAGTTTCACTCCGTCACACCTGCAGCCGCGCCCCGCCCGGGCGCGGCCCGACGGAGGAGCTACGCGTGTCGACCGCACCCCCTGCCGCACCACCCCTCGTGAGCGGGCGCATCCGCGCCCTCATCCTGCTCGCGGCCTCTCTGATGCTCGTCCCCGTCCTGCTCGGCGGGAACGCCGGCCCCGCTCACGCAGACCAGAACGCGCCCGGTGGGGCCAGACCCGCCCCGGGCGATGCCTGGGCGGGCATGACCATCGAGGCCCATGAGGGGCGCCAGGACGCCGCACGTGGCGCACTCCTCGCGCCCTCCGGTCCCCAGGGCATCGACGTCAGCCACCACCAGGGCACCATCAACTGGAGCAACGTGCGGGGCGCGGGCGTCCGGTGGGCCTACATGAAGGCCACCGAGGGCACCTCGTTCACCGACGGCCAGTTCGACCGCAACTACACCCGGTCGTACCAGCAGGGTGTCATCCGCGGCGCTTACCACTTCGCGCTGCCCAACGCCTCCAGCGGTGCCAGCCAGGCCCAGTTCTTCCACAACAACGGTGGTGGCTGGTCGGCCGACGGCAAGACCCTGCCCCCGATGCTCGACCTGGAGTACAACCCGTACGGCGCCAGCTGCTACGGCAAGAGCGACTCGGGCATGGTCCAGTGGATCCGGAGCTTCAGCAACAAGATCAAGAACCTGTCCGGCCGCTACCCCGTCATCTACACCACCCGCGACTGGTGGGTCAGCTGCACCGGAAACTCCGGCGCCTTCAACTCCACCAGCCCGCTCATGATCGCCCGCTGGAGCAGCTCCCCGACCCCGCTGCCCAACTGGCCCGCGTGGACGATGTGGCAGTACACCTCCAGCGGACATGTGAACGGCGTCGGCGGCAACGTCGACCGCGACGTGTTCAACGGCTCGCTCTCCCGCCTGCGCGCCTTCGCCCGCTGCACCAACGAGAACCCCTGCCGGGTCGGCTGACGGCCTGACGCGGAACGGGCGGGTGCCGGCGGCCCTCGCCGCCGG
>KI547047.1:255834-260419 GCA_000497405.1 Streptomycetaceae bacterium MP113-05
ACGAAGAGCGCCGAGCCGGTGAGGCCGGGCGCGGGCCGCAGGCGGGCGTCCCCGGCGGCGGAGACCGTGAGAACCAGGGGTGCGGCGGCGAGCAGTGCGTCCAGCCTGCGGCACGTCGCCTCCGGCAGGTCGCACCCGGCGTGGGCGAGGCACGCGGCGCGCAGCGCCTCCCGCAGGTCTCGCAGGGTGGGCAGGTCCGTACCGGTGAGGCCGATGGGGCCGAGGCCGTGTCGGGCGACGAAGTCAGCCAGGCCGTCGGGACCGTCGAGGGTGTCCCGGTCCTCCTCGACGTCGTAGGTGTTGACCAGCTCCTGCACCAGAGCGAGCGGCTGCGGCGCTCTGCGGTCTCCCATGCTTGCCAGGTTACTCGTGGAAGGCCATCATGAGGTAACGCCGTTACCGCTTAACCGGCTGTACAGGTAATGGAAGCCCTGTGTATCCCGACGCAACGAGGAGGAACCACCATGACCGTCGCCACCATGGGCGTCACCGTGCTCGACTGTCCGGACCCCAAAGCGCTCGCCGAGTTCTACGGCGCGGTTCTGGGTTGGCAGGTGGACGAAGGTGACGAGGACGACTGGGTCGAGCTGATCGGCCCGCACGGCCGGACGTTCGCCTTCCAGGAGGCACCGGGAATGGTGCCGCCGCAGTGGCCCGGCACGGAGCACTCGCAGCAGTTCCACCTCGACCTGGACGTCCCGAAGGACCGGCTCGACGAGGCGGAGCAGCAGGTCGTCGCGCTGGGTGCCCGGCTGCTGCAGGGCGACGAGGGGGGGGCAAGCGCGACTGGCGTGTCTACCTCGACCCGGCCGGACACCCCTTCTGCCTCTGCGCCCGCTGAGACGCCTGCACGTTCAGAGCCGCGCCGTTCACGTTGCCCCGCCCCCGGGAGCGGGCCGAACGGCGGAGAAGGTCCCGGCCCGCGGGGCCGCGCCGGAAGACCGCCTCGCCCCCCGGTGCGGCACACCCCGCAGCGTGGGTGAGGCGCTGGGGGGTGCGGTGGGGAGACACCACGGGCAGCCGGTCAGCGTCCGCCCTCGACGGTGACCTCGGCGCCCGAGTTCATCTGCTCCACCATCTGCTCGACCCGGGCCATGTCCCACTTCAGCGAGTTGTTGGGTGCCGTGCCGCCGAGCGGCATGTTCAGCGACCTGCCCTCGCCGCTGTTGACGCTCTTCATCGCCCAGAACATCTCCATCAGGTCGAACAGGCTCATGTCCTCGTCGACCTTGAGGGTGTCCAGCCCGGCGCCCATCGTCGGGTAGAGCGTGAAGGGGTTGAGAACGGTGGACGGCGTCGCCGTCTGGGCGGCGAGTGCGGAGAGGAACTTCTGCTGGTTCTTGGTGCGCTCCAGGTCGCTGCCCGCCTCGTAGCGGTTGCGGACGAAGGCGAGGGCCTCCTTGCCGTTCAGCGTCTGCCGGCCCGCCTCGAAGTCGGCACCGGAGTTCTCGTCCTTGATGTCGCGCGGGATGTCCATCTCCACGCCGCCGACGGCGTCCACGATCTTCGCGAAGCCGCCGAAACCGATCTCCGCGTAGTGGTCGATCTTCAGGCCGGTGTTGTACTCCACGGTGCGCGTCAGCAGTGTCGGGCCGTCCGTGGCGTAGGCCGCGTTGAGCTTCCTCGCGCCCGGCGAGGGAAACTTCTTGCCGCTCTCGGAACCGGTAAAGGGGGGAACGGTGACCCAGGAGTCGCGCGGGAGGGACACCAGCGTGTTCCCCTCCGGCCCGACGTGCAGGATCATCATGGTGTCCGTGCGTCCGCCGTCCTTCGGGCCGCCGGTGTGCAGATCTTTCATCTCCTCGTCGGTCAGGCCGTCGCGGCTGTCCGAACCGACGATCAGATACGTCGTCCCCTCGCCGTCCGCCGGACGGTCCTGGACTATGCCCAGGTCCACCTCGCGGCGCAGCTTGGAGTCGGCCCAGAAGTAGGTGCCGACCGACCACACCAGCAGTACCACGAGGAGCGTGACCAGGATGCGCTTGAAGCGGGTGCCGCCCGACGCGCGTGGGCGGCCTGCGGGCGGCGCACCGGCGGAGCCGCCGCGGTCGCCGCCACCCCGGCCGCCGTAGACCTGGCCCTGGCTGTAGCCGGAGTCGTAGTCCGTGCCGTCGTCGTATCCGGCACCGTAACCGGCGTCGTAGCCCGGACCGCCCTGCGGCGGGACCGTCGGCTGACGCTGCACGTGCGGCATGGCGCGGGCGCCTTCCGCCCGCGCGGCAGAGCCGCGCCCGTACCGGTCACGGGATTCGTCGGTCCATCCGTCGGGCCACTGGTTCATGCACGGAAGTGTGCCCGCCGGGGGGACCGACGCACAGGGTGGGGTCCGAATCGGGGCACGGCTGTAGCAGAGCTGTCGAAATTCCTGCGGTTCGTCCCAGGGCCGGAACACGCCATAGGGTGACCGGCATGACGGAAAAGGCCCCCGCAGGTGCGGGCGGTGCGCCCCAGGGCAAGCCGACCGCCGCCGCACGCACCACGCTCAGCCAGATCATGACCGCGGGCGACACCAACCTCCTCGGAACCGTCCACGGCGGGGTGATCATGAAGTTCGTCGACGACGCGGCGGGTGCGGTCGCCGGCCGGCACTCGGGCGGCCCGGCCGTGACCGCCTCCATGGACGAGATGGTCTTCCTCAACCCCGTGCACGTCGGTGATCTGGTGCATGTCAAGGCACAGGTCAACTGGACCGGCCGGTCCTCCATGGAGGTCGGGGTGCGGGTGCTGGCCGAGCGGTGGAACGAGTCCACCCCGGCGGTGCAGGTGGGCAGCGCCTACCTGGTTTTCGCCGCCGTCGACGAGGACGGCAGGCCGCGTCCCGTGCCGCAGGTCGTGCCGGAGACCGAGCAGGACAAGCGCCGCTATCAGGAGGCACAGATCCGCCGCACCCACCGGCTGGCGCGGCGCCGTGCGATCAGGGAGCTGCGGGAGAAGCGCTCCGCGGAAGGTCTCGACGACTGACGGGCGGCCGGCACATGCCAGCTGTCGGCACATGCCACGGCCCCGGCCACCCGTGAGCGGGTGGCCGGGGCCGTGGCCGTTCCTGGTGGAGGACGCTCAGTGCGACACGGCGGCGTCCCGGCCCTTCGGCACCCCGGCCCTTCCGTCCTCGTGCCGCATCCACACGGTGCGCTGCGGGTACGGAATCTCCACCCCGGCCTCGTCCAGGTTGTCCTTCACCCGGCGGCGCATCTCACGGGTCACGCCCCACTGCTTCAGCGGCTGCGTCTTGACGGCCATCCGCACCACGACGGCGTCCGCGTCCAGCGACTGCACGCCCCACACGGACGGCTCCTCCAGCAGCAGCGGGCCCTGCTCCGGGTCCTTGTGCAGCTCGCGGCCGGTGCGCTCCAGCACCTCGTACACGGTGTCCAGGTTCGAGTCGTACGCGACGCCGACGTCGAGGACGGCGCGTGCCCAGTCCTGGCTGTCGTTCTTCACCCGCAGGATCTCGCCGTTGCGGATGTGCCACAGGCCGCCGGTGAGGTCACGGACCTGAGTGAGCCGCAGGCCGACGTGCTCGACCTCGCCGATCGCCTCGCCGAGGTCGACGGTGTCGCCGACGCCGTACTGGTCCTCGACCATGATCAGCAGGCCGGAGAGGTAGTCGGCGACGAGGCTCTGCGCGCCGAACCCGATGGCCAGGCCCACCACGCCGGCGCTGGCCAGCAGTGGGCCGAGCGCGATGCCGACCTCGCCCAGCACCATCGCCAGCGCCATGATGCCGATGACCACGGTCACGATGCTGCTGAGCACCGCGCCGATCGTCCTGGCGCGCTGCTCGCGGCGCTCCCTGGCGCGGCCGTTGTCGCGCTGGAGCACGGCCGGGCCGCGGCCGTTACGGCGCGGTGCGCCGTTCTCGCTCTCACGGGACGGCTGCAGGATGCGGGCCACGACGCGTGCGATGGCCCGCTTGGCGAGGGCGCGGACGACGAACGCCCCGAGGATGATCCCCAGGATGCTGGCGGCGCCGGTGACGAGCGTGTCGGTGTGGTCCCCGAGCCAGCCCGGCAGCTCCAGCGCCAGGACGTCGATGCTGCTCGTGTGTGAGGCGGGCGCTTCCACGGGAGGTCTCTCCACTCCGTCGACGGACTACCGGTCGGTCAGGGCCCTAGAACGTACTCGGCGGTTTCTGCGGAGGTCAAAGCCGGTGGTCGGGCGTCGGGGGGCACCGAGCAGCGGCCCGGCGGCGGGCGCCCGGGTACGACGGGTTCGGGCCGCGTACTCATGCCTGCTCTGAGTACTCCTACGGGTTCCGCCGGGGACCGTGTCGCGCGAGGCTGCGGGGTATGACGAACCGCGCGCCGATCGGCCCCTGCCCCGGCTGCGGCCGGCTCCCCGCACACCGGTCGGCCGGCCACTGCCCGCACTGCGGCCTGCCGCTGACCGGGCCCGTCCTCGACCGGGTGCGCTGGGTCGACGGCGAACTCCACCGGCTGGACCAGCAGCGCGGCACGCTGCTGGGCTACCGGAGCCGCCTGCTGCACGACCTGCGGGCCGGGGCGGTTCCCGGCGGGGGGCCGGGCGGCTTCCAGCCGGCGCCGCCCCACCCGGCGTACGGCCCCGTGCACCGGCCGGTGCACGG
>KI547047.1:260575-261114 GCA_000497405.1 Streptomycetaceae bacterium MP113-05
ACCCCGCACGGCGCGCAACGTGTTGCTCGCCCTCGGCGGAGTGCTGCTCACCGTCGCCGCGCTCGCCTTCACCCTGTTCAGCTGGGGCGAGATGGGCATCGGCGGCCGGTCCGCCGTCCTCGCCACGGTCACGTTCGCCGCCCTCGCCATACCCGCCCTGCTGCTGCGGAAGGCCCTGAACGCCACCGCGGAGGCTGTGGCCTGGGTAGCCCTGGTGCTGCTCCTGCTCGACGCCTACGCGGTGAGGCAGGTGAGCCTCCAGCACACCGACGCACTGCGGTACACGGCCGTCGCGCTCGCCGTCGCCACCGTGCTGTGGGCCGCATACGGCGCCCTGCTTCCCCGCCCCGGGCTGCGCGGTCCGGGGCCTGCCGCCGTGGTACTCGCACAGCTTCCGGCTCTGTTGTGGGCGGTATCGGCCGATGCCGGCATGCAGGCAACGGCCTGGCTGCTGCTGGCCACGGCCGCCGTCGACACGGTGCTCGCGGTGCTGACCGGAAACCGTTGGCCGGGGCTCGGGGTACGCGTCACCGCCGTCG
>KI547047.1:261124-277149 GCA_000497405.1 Streptomycetaceae bacterium MP113-05
ACACGAACTCGCGCCGTATGTGACGCATGCCCTGGCACTCCTGCCGCGCTGGCTTCCGCCTGCCGTGGCGGGGCTGCTGCTGCTCGCCGCCGGCGCCACGTACGAGCAGCGGTTGCGGGACGCCCGCCGGCTCCGCTCTGCCTGGCGGCGGCTCGGCTGACGGCCGGCGAGTGGCCCGCAGGCGGGGCGACGTCGAGCGTCCCGGACAGCCTTCGCTGTCGTCGGCGCCCGGGCGGGGGAGCGGGTGGTGGAGTGGGGCTTCTCCACCAGCTCCCCCGCCCGGGCGTATCCGCTCTCCGGCACGCGGCTCAGCCGCGGATCTCCCGGCGGTCCGAGCCCTGGGCAACGGCGATCTTGCGGGGCTTGGCGCGTTCGGCCACTGGAATGCGCAGGGTCAGCACCCCTGCTTCGTAGGTGGCGCCGATCTGCTCGGTGTCGAGCGTGTCGGCCAGTACCAGCTGGCGGGAGAAGGCCCCGAGCGGACGCTCAGAGAGCTCCATCTTCACCTCGTCGCCCTTGGCGACCGGCCGACGCTCGGCCTTCACGGTGAGCATGTTGCGCTCGACGTCGATATCGATCGCTTCCGGGTCGACGCCGGGCAGGTCGAGGGCGATCACGTACTCGTCGCCCTCGCGGTAGGCGTCCATCGGCATCGCCGCGGGCTGCGACCAGGTACCGGAGGGACTGCCGAAGAACTGCCGGTGGAGTCGGTCCAGCTCCCGGAAGGGGTCGGTGCGCATCAACATGGGAAACACCTCCAGTTGGGTTCAGGGCAGTAGTGCCAATGCGCTAGCACCTGCATCTGTTGTAGCATGTCATCGGAACGATGACAAATACATCTGTCGCTCGACCGATGACATGTGCCGTCGCCCGGAGGGTGACGGTGTCCAGGAGGTGTGTTCAGTTGCCCCCCGACCCCCGCGAACCTGCCCTTCCGTCCTTCCTTGCCGCCCGCGCCGCGCTGGAGAGCATCCAGGAGGCCGTCGACACCGCTCAGGCGCCACCCCCGTTGGCCAAGGCTTCCGGCAGGGGACTCACCAGCTCCGAACAGGCCCTTTCCGCCCTCCTGCTCCTGCGCGAGCTGCGCGAGCAGCTCGCTGAGTGGGAACCCGGGTTCATCGAGGTCGCGCGCGAGGCCGGTGCCAGATGGTCCGATCTCGCTCATCCTCTCGGTGTCGCAAGCAGGCAGGCCGCTGAACGCCGCTACCTGCGCCTCCGTCCGGGAGACCCCGGTACGACGGGAGAACAGCGCGTCCAGTCCACGCGAGACCGCCGGGCCGCCGAACGGGTCCGCACCTCGTGGGCCCGCGGCAACGCCGCCGAGCTTCGTCGCCTGGCCGGGCAGATCACCACCCTCACCGATCTCCCCGCGGAGGCCCGCAGGACCTGCGACCAGCTCACCGTCGCCCTTGCCGACGACGACGCCTCCACCCTCCTGGGCCCCCTGACTGACGCCTGCCCCCATCTGCAGCAGGGGCACCCCGACCTCGCGGCCCGCGTCGACTCCCTCACACACCAGCCCGGCGGCAACGGACGAGGCGGAACGTGACCCCGCGGTCAAGAACATGCGCCGCAGCTGGACGAGGGGCCTGGTAGCACCGTGAGCGTTGTGTGAGAGGAAAACCGGGAGTCTCACCGGGACGGATACTGTGCCGCGCCACTGTTTGAGGCGGCTGATGCACCGCTCGACGGTGTTCCGCAGTTCGTGGGTCTCTCGGTCGCAGACCGGTTGCCGCCCCGGCTGCCGCGACGCAGCCGGTGGCTGCGGGAACCGCCGATCCCGCGTAGCCCTTCGGGTACGGGAGGTGCCCCCACGCACGGCACCTCGCTGCGTCGTCGCCTCGCGCGCATACGGACGACTACGAGCTGCGCTCCTCCGCCTCGCGATGCACCGCACCCCACACCGCTCGTCACCCGGCCAAGGTCACGGGACGAGCCGTCAGCCGCAGGCGACCTCGTCGCCCGTGACCGCCTCGAAGCCCTTGCCGTGGTCGTCGTCGTGCTTCTCCGCGGCGAACGGGTCGGCGGCACGGACGGGGTGCACGTCGGCGAAGTCCTTGCCCAGGGTGACCTCCATCAGCGGCCCGCGTCCGGGATCCTCCCGGAGCTCACTCTGCGGAAATGCCGCCGACACGGTCTGCACCGAGCGGTCCCAGCGGGGGTCGTAGGCGATCACGGTCTGCTCGACGTCCCGCCGGTCCGCGTTGCGGGGCGGCCCGGAGGTGCGAAAACCCGCCTCGCGGAGGTCCTGGTCGGCCTGGCCGGCGATGCCGGGGCGCGAGGTGCCGTTCTGCACCTGTACGTGCACCTGTGCGGGCGGCACGTCGACGAGGGTGGGTTCCGTGCGCCGTCCGGTCGTGCCGCCGCCGCCGGCGCCCTCGTCCTTCGCGCCGTCCTGTCCGGCCAGCGGCTCGTCCTGGCGGACGGCCTCGAAGAGACGGTCCGCCTTCCTCCGGTTCCACAGCACCGTGGAGCCGACGCCCTCGACCGAGTGGTTCGGGTCCGCGACCGGCACCGAGACGAACTCCGAGGAGGAAGAGGTGAAGCCGCGCATCGCCTCGGCGAGCGCGACCATCTCGGCCGAACCGAAGTTCCGGTCGGCGCGCACCGACGCGAGCAGGGTAGAAGTGACCTTGCCCAGCTGTACGGGGCTGCTGAGCACACCGGTGCTGGTGGCCTTCTCGATGACGGCCGCGATGAACCGCTGCTGACGGTGCATCCGTCCGAAGTCCGAACCGCCGTCCACGTGCCGGGCGCGAACGTAGGACAGTGCCTCGCCGCCCTTCAGCACCGAGGTGCCGGCCGGCAGGTCGAGGCCCGAGTACTCGTCCTGCAGCGGGCGAACGGTGCACACCGTGACGCCGCCGAGGACGTCCACGGTCTTCACGAAACTGGCGAAGTCGACCTCCAGGTAGTGGTCGACGTGGACGTCGGTCATCTGCTCCACGGCCCGGACGGTCAGGTTGGGCCCGCCGTGCGCGTACGCAGAGTTGATTTTGGCGGGCACCGCCCGGTGCCGTTCCTTCGTACGGCCGTCGGTGTGCGGCGGCAGCTCCACGTACGAGTCGCGCGGGACACTGATCACGCTCAGCCGGTCGCGGTCCTCCGAGACGTGCACCAGCATCAGCGTGTCCGTGCAGTCGCACGACGCGCCGCCCAGCCGGTACCGGTCGCGTTGCCGCTCACTCAACTCGTGCCGGTCGTCGACGCCGACCACCAGGAAGTTCAGGCCGTTCCCGGTGGACTCGGGACGTTCGGTGAGCCCGCCGAAGGCGTTGATGCGGTCCAGTCCGCCCTCCAGCCGGTTGACCAGGACGTGGCCGACGCCGCTTGCCAGCAGCACCAGCGCGGAGCCACCGACGGCGATCCGCGTCCCCCATCCTGTGCGGCCCCGGCGTGCGCGTTCTCTCCTCAGCGACCACGGCGTCCGGCCGGCTGCGGAGCGGAAGCGGGAGCGGGGGGACAGGGGCAAGCGGCACCTCCACGGTCGGACCGGGCGTACGGGCGTCGCGGGGCGTGCCCTGGGCGCGACTGTAGGCACATACGACCGGCGGGCCCCGATCCACACGCCGGACCGCGATGTTCCGGGCACCCGGCTGGCGTGCGGACGTGTCCCTCGTTCGCGGTAACGTGGCCGCCGTGAATCCCAGCGTCCCCCCTGCCGTGTCCGTGATCATGCCGGTCCTCAACGAGGAACGGCACCTGCGCGACTCCGTGCGCCACATCCTCGGCCAGGAGTACGCCGGTGCGCTCGAGGTCGTGATCGCGCTCGGCCCGTCCACGGACCGCACGGACGAGATCGCCGCCGAACTGGTGGCCGGGGACGACCGCGTGAAGACGGTTGCCAACCCGACGGGCCGTACGCCCGCGGCGCTCAACGCCGCGATCAAGGCGTCCCGGTATCCCGTGGTGGTGCGGGTCGACGGGCACGGCATGCTCTCCGCGGACTACATCGCCACCGCCGTCCGGCTGCTGGAGGAGACCGGCGCTGCCAACGTCGGCGGCATCATGCACGCCGAGGGCGAGAACGCCTGGGAGCAGGCGGTGGCCGCCGCGATGACCGCGAGGATCGGCGTCGGAAACGCCGCTTTCCACACCGGCGGCGAGGCGGCGGAGGCCGAGACCGTGTACCTCGGCGTGTTCCGGCGCGAGGTGCTGGAACAGCAGGGCGGCTACAACGAGGAGTTCGTCCGCGCCCAGGACTGGGAGCTGAACTTCCGCATCCGGGAGGCGGGTGGCCTCATCTGGTTCTCGCCCGAACTGCGGGTCTCCTACCGGCCGCGACCGAACGTACGGGCGCTGGCGCTGCAGTACCGCAACTACGGCCGCTGGCGGCACGTAGTCGCCCGCTACCACGCGGGCTCCATCAACCTGCGCTACCTCGCACCGCCCACCGCGCTGTGCGCCATAGCCGCCGGGCTGGTAGCGGGTGCGGCGCTCACCCCGTGGGCGTTCGCCGTCCCGGCCGGCTACCTCGCGGCCGTCACGGTCGGCTCGCTGCCCGCCGGCAGGGGCCTGCCGTTCGGCGCGCGGGCACGCATCCCGGTGGCCCTCGCCACCATGCACATGTCGTGGGGCTGGGGCTTCCTCACCAGCCCCCGCAAGCTCGCCCGCCGCGTCATCGCCTCCCGCCGCCCGGCCCCGGTGACGACGACCGGCTGACCTGCCGGCGTACGACGCCGCCCCCGCCGGTTTCGGCGGGGGCGGCGTCGTACCTGGTTCACCAGCGGTAGGGCTCGTAGATCTCCATGCATTCGTCCTTGTCGTCGGAGGCGTTGAGGGCGTCGGCGCTGTCGGGGACCGAGCCCGCCTCGGGCGCCTCGTAGGCGGTGCCGGAACGCCAGTCGGCGCCGATGACGAGAGTGACGGACTGGACCTCGCCAGAGGCCTGCACGGCGTCGTCGGGGATGCGGAGTTGTTCCGCGACGGCCAGGGCGTCGGCGCGGGACTGTTCGCCACCGGACTCCGGGTAGGTGACGGTCGTGTCCGCCTGCGGCTGCGGCGTGGCGACGGTCACGGCCTGGCCGAAGCCCGCGATCCGGAGCTGCTGCTGCAGCTTGCCGGCCCGGCCGTCGACGGCTGGTTCGTTGCCGTCACCGGTGCCGTTGAGGACACGCACCGGGATCGCCGAAGCCGGCTGGGCCCGGGGCGTCTCCGACGCCTCCGCACCGGGCGACCTCTCGTCGTCCGCGTTCTTCTCCGCCTTCTCGCCGTTCCCGTCCAGCGGTACGTCCTCGCGCACCATCGCCCACATGTGTGCGGCGTCCTCGGTGGGTATGAGGTGGTTCTGGTTTGCCGGGTCCTGGACGGTCGGCATGGTGGCCATCGTGACGCGGTCGGCCGGGACGGTCTTGAACTGCACGCCGACGTTGTAGAGCTCCTTGACCGAGCCGATCTCCTGCGAGACGGTCAGCGACTTCGTCGCCGCCTCCGCCAGGTCCATGAGCCGCCCGGCGTCGGTGAAGACGCTCTGCGACTTCAGTTTCCGCATCATGGAGTTGAGGTACATGTGCTGGGCCTTGGCACGGCCGAGGTCGCTGCGGAACGCGTGCCGGGTGCGCAGCCACTGCAGCGCCGTCTCGCCCTTGATCTCGTGGGTTCCGGCGGTGAGCTTCAGACCGGAGCCGCCGCGGGCCTGCGCCGTCGGACGGTCCCACACGTTCTGGTTGACGCAGACTCCGACGCCGCCCACGGCGTCGGCCATGGACACGACGCCGGCGAAGTCGATGGTGACCCAGTGGTGGATGTAGACCCCGGTCAGCTTCTCCCAGGTGGTGAGGGTGCACCCTGGTCCACCGCGGCCGAGGGTGGTGTTGATCAGACCGTTGGTCGCCGGGAACGTCTTTCCGGTGTCCGGGTCCGTGCACTCGGGGATGTCCACCCGGGTGTCGCGGGAGATGCTGGTCATCGAGGCGTTCGTCCGGTCCGCGGAGATGTGCAACAGCATCTGCACGTCGGCGAGGGGCTTCTGCCCGACGCGGTCCTTGCTGCCGCCGAGCTCCAGGTTCGCGTCGGAGTCACGGCTGTCGGAGCCCAGGACCAGGATGTTGAGCGGCGTGTCGCCCTGCGCGTTCGCCTCGGGCGCGGTGAGGCCGCTGTCGGAGGCGCTGCGCTCCCCGGTCCGGAGATTCCCGTTCAGGTGCCGGTAGTAGAGGTAGCCGCCGCCCGCCACGACCAGGATGAGCACGGCGAGTGCGAGGGCCACCCAGCGAAGTATTCGGCGTCGCGGGCGCTTCGGCTCGCCTCGGTGAGGCGCACCGGTGCCGTCGCCGGTGTCGTCGTGGTCGCCGCGGCGGGGCCGCGGCGGGCGGTGGGAGTTCTCGTAGAGACCGTCGTCCCAGCCCAGTTCGCCGGCCGAGGGCGTACCCGAGTGAGACTTCCTGCTTCGGATGCCGTCCTGCTGCCGCACGAGACCTCCCCGTCCTGATCTGGTGTTGTCCGTTCCCGGCGGCCGCCCCGGAGAGGGGTCGACGACCGGGTCCGCGCCGGCTAACCGGCGCAGATGTCCTTGTTGCTCGCGTTCATCTTGGGCACGTCTTTGACCGCGTCCTTGTCGACCTCGAGCTTGACGCCCGGCTCGACGAAGTCCCCGCCGAGAGTCAGCGTCATCGCTTCCTGCGGGCCGGCGTCCTTGGACGCCTCCTTGAGGGCGGAGGCGGGCAGGCCCATCATCTCCGTCAGGGTCGCCGCCTGCGAAGCCTGGTTCGGGGCGTACTCGAGGGTCGTCTCCGCGCCCTCCTTCGGAGCGTTGCCCGCGTTGGTGGAGAGTGGCACGCCTTGCTGCGTCTGCAGCCAGGTGAGGGTGGTCTGCGCGGAACCTGCCGGGGCGCCGCCGTTCAGGACGTCGACCCGCACCTCGGACGCGAGCGCCTTCTCGACCTTCGACAGGTCGGTGCTCTTGTCCTTCTTCTTGGACTTCCTGCTCTTCTCGGTCTTCGTCAGCGACTTGTCCTGCTGGATCAGACGGAAGACCGGGCGGGCCTCGGCTTCTTTCAGTATCACCGTCGCCGGGTCGTCGGGATTGTCCAGCACGGGCACCGTGAGGAAGGAGATGTTGTCGGTGTCGACCCTGCGCAGGTCCTTCCCGAGGTCGATGAGCTTTTCGACCGTGCCGATCTGCTTCTCGACGGTGAGTGCCTTCGTGGCCGCTTCGGCGAGGTCGAAGAGCTTGCCCGGATCGGTCAGTGTGTCGCTGGACTTCATCTCGCGGATCATGGAGCTGAGGAACTGCTGCTGGAGTTCGATACGGCTCAGGTCGCTGCCGAAGCCCACGGAGTGACGGGTGCGCACGAACGCGAGAGCCTGCTCCCCCTCGATGTCGTGGCGTCCCTTCGACAACTGGAGATGGGACTTGGGGTCGTCGATGTCGTGCTCGAGGCAGACCTCGACACCGCCGACCGCGCTGGACATGTTCTTCACCGCGTTGAAGTCGGCCATCATGAAGGTGTTGATGTCGACGCCGGTGAGTTCCTCGACTGTGCGCCAGGTGCAGCCCGGATCCCTGCCGCTCTGGCCGAGGCTGGTGTTGAAGCGTACGTTCTCGGACCCCGGGATGATCTTCTTTGAGCCGTCCCCCTGGGTGACCTCGCAGTCGGGGACGTCGACGACCAGGTCACGCGGGATGGAGAGGACGGTGGCGTTGGTGCGGTCCTCCGAGACATGGAAGAGCAGGGTGGTGTCCGCGTGGCCCACGCTCCCGGCGTCGCCGTACCCGTCGTTCCCCTTGCCCTGTCGGGAGTCGGTGCCGATCAGCAGGATGTTGAGGGGGCCGTCGGTGATGGCCGGGCCGCCCATACCCACATCGACGGTCTTGAGGTTCGCGTTCAGGCGGTGGTAGAGCACCGCAGCCGTCGCGCAGCCGATGAGGACCAGCATGCCCAGTATGCCGCCGCCCCACTGGAGGGCGCGCTTCTTCTTCGTCGCCCTCGGCCGGGGCTTGCGGCGGCTGGAGCGGCTGCCGCCGTCACCGGCACGGGGGTGCTCGCCATCGTCCTGCGGCTCGCCGCGCCGGCGGTTCCGCTGCGGCGGAACGTAGCCGTCGGTCTCCGCGCGCTGACGTTCCGTAGGCTTCGACGGGGAGGTTTTTCTCCGGCTCGACGCCGCCGCGCGGTCGCTGTTGCCGTACGTGTTGCGGGATGTGTCGGCAGCAGGGCTCGACTGCAGTTCGTAGGTGCCGGTGTTCGGGTTGAACACCCACTGGTCTGCGGGGTCGATGTCGCCTGCGTGTCGCCGGCCTTGCGCGTCCACGATTGCGAAAGTCCTCCATTGTGGCCTGGCGCCCCGGGGGGCGGACCGGATCGCTCACACTATCCGTCGGTCCTGTCTGCCAGTGATGCCGGTGACCGGCCTCACTGGCAGACAGTGGGTCAATTCCGCCCATTCCGTGCGCCGTCCCCACCGCATGTGCCGGTGGCATCGGAGGCATCACGGTAAGGGGATTCGGCTTCGGCTGACGAGTCGGGTGTCCTGCTGGAAACTGTGGCGTCCGTCACGCTCACGGGTTCGTCCCCGCGGACCTGTGCGAAGAGCCGGTTCGCTTCAGGTTGTACGAGTTCATCACGGTTGGGGTTCGCGGTGTAGGGCCGACGCGGCACGGTGAGGAACCGCACCTGGCCCTCGGGTATCTCCCGGACACCGCGCACCAGCCCGTACAGCTCGCGGAGCGAGTCCAGGCCCTCGTCGGCGGTCAGCGCCGAGGTGGCGGCGTCGAGCAGCGGGTAGAGCTTGGACGGTTCGGTCAGGGCTCCCTCCTCGCGGGCCTCGTGCAGCAGTGAGGCGAGGAACTGCTGCTGGCGCCCCATGCGTTGGGTGTCGCTGCCGTCGAACGCCTTGCGTGCGCGCACGTAGCCGAGCGCCTGCTTGCCGTTCAGTGTCTGCGGGCCCGCTTCCAGGTCCAGTCGGGCGTCCCGGTCGTGCACCTCGTGCGGCAGGCACACCTCGACGCCGCCGACGGCGTTCACGACCTTCTTGAAGCCGGTGAAGTCGACGATCAAGTGGTGGTCGACGCGCACGGAGGTGAGCTGCTCCACGGTGCGGATGGTGCAGGCGGCGCCGCCGAACTGGAACGCCCAGTTGAACTGCGCGAACCGGGCGGGGACGACGGTGCCGTCCGGTGTGCGGCACTCGGGGATGTCGACCATGAGGTCGCGGGGTATCGACACGGCCGTGGCGTGGCTGCGGTCGGTCGGCAGGTGCAGCAGGATCGTGGTGTCCGAGCGTGCGCCGATGGCGTCGCCGTAGGCGGAGTTGCCGCCCGTCCTGCTGTCGGAGCCGAGCAGTAGGACGTTCTGCGTTTCGCCCCGAGCCGGGTCCGGGCGTTCCTCGGCGTGCCGGGCCAGTTCGCGTGAGGTCTCCACGTCGGTGTGGATGTTGCCGTCGAGGTCGCGGAGGGCGGCCCATCCGACGCCCGCGCCGGTCAGAACGAGGGCGGAGGTGCCGAGGGCGACCCCGCGCAGGAGGCGGCGGCGCCGCCCGGGAGCGGGGGTGTCCGGGGCCGGCGAGGTGGCCGTGGCGG
The DNA here is from genome assembly GCA_000497405.1 of Streptomycetaceae bacterium MP113-05. Lineage (GTDB taxonomy): Bacteria > Actinomycetota > Actinomycetes > Streptomycetales > Streptomycetaceae > Streptomyces. Next base: position 270,639 of record KI547047.1, read on the forward strand.
TTTCGGCGGGACCGGAGGAGGCCCGTGCGTCGGTGTCCCCGTCGTCGCCGACGCTGCCGGGTGGGGTGGTCACGTGGGCGTCCATCCGTCCGAAGTCGTCGTGGTGCGGGCGGACCGGCAGCGCCGCCCGCACCACGGATGCGGAGCGGGGGTGGACGTACGGGTGGGCGTATGCGTACTCAGCCGGCCTGCGAGTGACCCGGCCCCGTAGTGGAGACACGGAAGCCGGTCACTCACACAGACGTCCGAGACGGGGCAACGGTTGTACGCGCCGTCGCGCCGTCGCGCCGGGGTGGGCGGGGCTAAGGACGCGGCCGTTCAGTCGGCGGTGTGCGTCACCCGCTCGCTGTCCCGTCGGCGGTCCAGCGCCGCGGCGTCCAGCCTCTCCGCGTTCCGGCACAGCACCACCGAGGCGCCGGCGGCCAGCGGCGCGTACAGCCCGGCCGAGACGCCCGCCCAGCCGTCGTACGGCAGACGGGAGAGCAGCCGGGAACCGGTCTCCATGCCGAGCTCCGTCCCGTCCGCACGGGCCCGTGCGACGAGCTGCGCGCCGCTCAGTTCCTCACCGCCCGGCAGTACGAGTGCCGGGGCGTCGGCGTCCACGGGGGCGAAGGGGGTGAAGCGGTCGCCCTGGCCCGGTACTTCCACGGCATAGTCGAGGAAGCCCTCCGGAGGCTGCGGGAACCGGGTGCCCATCGGTCGCAGCGCCAGGGCCACCCGTTCGCCACGGCAGGCGCGGGCCGACTCCAGTTCGTCCGGTCCGGAGACCACGAGGTCCGCCCGGGAAGGGTCCCCGTGCAGGTTGACCGTCACCCCGACGGCCGAGCAGGCGAGCAGCCAGACGTCCGTCTGCCAGTGCGCGGGCAGCATCAGGGCGAGCCGGTCGCCGGGCTCGGCGGACAGCTCGCCCTGTAGCAGGTTGCCGGTCTTGGCCACCCAATTGGCGAGGGTCGCCACGGACAGTTCCACTCGTTCGCCCGTCGCGTCGTCGTAGAACGTCACCAGCGGCCGTGCCGGGTCGGCGTCCAGTGCGGAAGACAGCAGGTCGGCAGGGGTGCGGTCGGAGGTGTTCATCCGGGCCAGGGTACGCGCCCGACGGGGAGTCACCAGAGCCGCGGGAACGCCGGTCGGCGGGGTCGCACACCGACAGGGCGTCAATTCCCGAATGGACAGAAAGGGGTGAATAAGACCATTGTCGCATGTATGCGTGCATTCCTTGCCACCTCCCTCGGCGTCCTGTCCACCGCGACCCTCCTGCTGCAGCCGGCCGCCGCGGTCGCCGTCTCCGGCGACGCCCAGGCACGCGACACCGCGCACCAGAACCAGTCACCCACCGCTCCCGTGACCGGTCTGCCCGGCAGCACCCAGTCGCTGCCGCTCGCCCCCGTCGCCGCCGACGAGCCCACCGACACCCGCCGCTCCGGTCGTGCCCCGCATCCGGATGCGGGGCGGTCCGGTGACCAGGCCCGGCGGTCCGCTTCACCGAGCGCCGACATCGGCCTGGAACGACGCACGGTGCGGCCGTTCTCCCTGGTCGGCATCGTCTGGGAGGACCCGGGTGAGCAACTGGACGCCGAGGTGAGCATCCGCACCCGGAACGCGGCCACCGGGCGCTGGTCCGGCTGGCGGCCCCTGGCCACCCACGGCGAGCACGCCCCCGGCCTCTTCCCGGAGGACCAGGAGGACGCCGCCCTGCGTGGGTCCACTCCGCCCCTGTGGGTCGGGCGTTCGGACGGCGTGCAGGTACGCGTCCACGTCGAGGACGGCACGCTGCCGGCGGGCATGCGCCTGGAGCTGGTCGACCCCGGTGACGCACCGGCCCGTACGGCGGACGCGTCCGGCCGCAGCACGCCCGGGGCGCCTGCCGGCGGAGGCGCCCAGAGTGTGCCGGAGAAGGGCGAGCCGACCGTCGGAACGACCGGGAGCAAGGGGCCGGAGGACACCGAGGGGGCGGAGGACAGCGACGCCGCGAAGTCACCGGACCGGCTGCCCGCACTGACCGAGAAGGAGACCGTCGCTGACGCGGTCGAGCACGGACTGGACCCGGAGGTGAAGGCGGCCGGCGGCAAGGAGCACGTCGGGCCCCGTCCCGGCATCGTCATCCGCGACGGCTGGGGCGCGGACGCCGACCTGCGCGAGGGCGGCTTCGTGTACGGCAACGACGTGAAGGCGGCGTTCGTGCACCACACCGCGGGCAGTAACGGTTACACCTGCAAGGAGGCGCCCAACGTGATCCGTGGGATCTACCGGTATCACGTGAAGAGCCTGGGCTGGCGCGACATCGGTTACAACTTCCTCATCGACAAGTGCGGCACGATCTACGAGGGCCGTGCCGGAGGGGTGATCGAGCCGGTCCGCGGCGCGCACACCCTCGGGTTCAACAGCTCCAGCATGGGTGTGGCCGTCCTCGGCAACTTCGAGCAGAAGGAGCCGTCGAAGGAGGCCACCGACGCCATCGCCAAGCTCACCGCGTGGAAGCTCGGCCTCTACGACGTGAACGCGAACAGCAGTACCCGGCTGACCTCCGAGGGCGGCAAGTACCGCAAAGGGGACAGGGTGAAGATGCACACCATCGCGGGTCACCGCGACGGCTTCGCCACCGCGTGCCCCGGCCGGCAGCTCTACGACGAGCTCGGCGCCATCCGGGAGCTGGCGGCCGAACTGCAGGGGCGGTGACACGGCCCGGTCCGACGGAAGGCGCGCGGCAGCCCTCCGGCCGTACACCTCCGGGCGTGCGGCCGGACCCGTGCGGCGGCGGCCCGAAGAGCGTGCCGACGTCCGCATAGACTGGCCGGCGACCACCCCCGCGACGGCGCGTCCGCCCTCTCGACGCGGGCGCACGCGGCGTGCAGGCGTGGCGAGACATGCGGACCGGACCCGGCAGGAAGCAGACGACTGGTGACTGAGGCGATTCTCCTCGTCGGGGGCAAGGGCACCCGGCTGAGGCCGTTGACGGTGCACACGCCCAAGCCGATGGTCCCGGCCGCGGGTGTGCCCTTCCTCACCCACCAGTTGGCCCGCGCGCGCGCCGCGGGGGTGGAGCACGTGGTGATGGCAACCTCCTATCTCGCGGAGGTGTTCGAGCCGTACTTCGGCGACGGCTCCGAACTGGGCCTGCACCTGGAGTACGTCACCGAGGACGAGCCGCTCGGCACCGGCGGCGCCATCCGCAACGTCGCCTCCCGGCTCACCTCGGCCCCGCACGAGCCGGTGCTCATCTTCAACGGCGACATCCTCACCGGGCTCGATATCCGGGCCCTGATCCACACGCACACCGACACCGGCGCCGACGTCTCCCTGCACCTGACCCGGGTGCCTGACCCGCGCGCGTTCGGGCTGGTCCCCACCGACGACGAGGGTCGTGTCACCGCCTTCCTGGAGAAGCCCCAGACTCCCGAGGAGATCGTCACCGACCAGGTCAACGCAGGTGCGTACGTCTTCGACCGGTCCGTGATCGACAGCATCCCCGACGACCGTCCCGTCTCCGTCGAGCGCGAGACCTTTCCCGGGCTACTCGCCGACGGAGCGCACCTCCAGGGCATGGTCGACTCCACCTACTGGCTCGACCTCGGCACGCCGCAGGCCTTCGTCCGCGGCTCCGCCGACCTGGTGCTGGGCCACGCTCCGTCCCCGGCCGTCCCGGGGCGGCGCGGCGAGTGCCTGGTGCTGGAGGGCGCGACCGTCGCCGAGGACGCCAAACTGACCGGCGGTACCGCGGTCGGCACCGGCGCGGTCGTCGGAACCGGCGCCCGCATCGAGGGCAGCACGCTGCTGGACGGCGCGGTCGTCGAGCACGGCGCGGTGGTGCGCGACTCCCTGATCGGCGCGGGCGCGCGCATCGGGGCCGGCGCGGTACTCGACGGCGCCGTTGTCGGTGACCGTGCCGACATCGGCCCGGACAACGAACTGCGGGACGGTATCCGCATATGGTGCGGGGCGAGGATCGAGGCCGGAGCTGTCCGGTTCTCCTCCGACCAGTGAGTGTGAGGCGGTAGCGCGATGGCCCGACGCGGGATCCGCCCGTCGCCGGCCGACGGGATGCGGCCGTCCCGGCACCAGACGGCGGATGCCGGCAAGGCCCCGGGGCGCGGCGTCCGCCGCACGTGGCGGCCCGGTGAGCCGTACGACCTGCTGGGTTGTCTGCACGTGCTGCGCCGCGGCCCGTACGACCCGGCCTGCCGCGTGGTGGACTCAGCGGTGTGGCGCACCGTGCGCACGCCCGCCGGGCCGGCGACCCTCCGGATCGCCCCGCTCGGCGGCCTGGTGGAAGCGGAGGCGTGGGGGCCGGCCGCCGAGTGGGCGCTGGATCGGCTTCCACCGCTGCTGGGCGCGGACGACGACCCGGGAGCGTTCGTACCGCACCACGACCTGCTGCGCGAGGCACACCGCCGCAACCCTGGCCTGCGCCTGGCCCGCACCGGCCTGGTGATGGAATCGCTGATCCCCTCGGTGCTGGAGCAGAAGGTCACCGCCGAGGAGGCGCACCGTGCCTGGCGCCGTCTCGTGCGCCGCTTCGGCGAACCGGCTCCCGGGCCGCGCGACGACCTGTACGTGATGCCCGCGCCGCGCACCTGGGCGCTGATCCCGTCCTGGGAATGGCACCGCGCGGGGGTCGACTCCAAGCGCTCCGAGACGATCCTGCGGGCGGTGCAGCGCTGGTCCCGGATGGAGGAGGCCGCGCGCATGGACCTGGACGCGGCGATCGCACGGCTGGGCGCCCTTCCCGGCATCGGCCCCTGGACGGCTGCGGAGACGCTGCAGCGCAGCAACGGTGCGGCCGACGCGGTCACGGTCGGAGACCTGCACCTGCCGGGCATCGTCGGCTACGCGCTGACCGGCCGCCGGGGCTGCGACGACGACGGGATGCTGGAGCTGCTGGCGCCGTACGCGGAGCAGGGACAGCGTCACCGGGCGGCGCGTCTGATCCTCACGATGGGCCGCGTACCGGCGCGCCGCGTCCCGAAGATGCCCCGCGTCGACATCGCCGCCCTCTGACCGGGAGGCCCCGAGGATGCGGGTCAGCGTTCGACGACGAACGCGTCGGCGTCCCGCACCGGCCGCGCCTTCGGCGGTTGCGCCGCGTGGCCGATGGCGACGGAACCCATCGGGTCCCATCCCTCCGGCAGTTCGAGCACCTCGCGCACCGCCTCGCGGCAGAACATCGTCGACGAGATCCACGCCGACCCCAACTGCTCGCCCGCAAGGGCCACCAGGAAATTCTGGATGCCCGCGCCGTTCGCGACGACGAACATCTCCCGTTCGGCGGCGGCCCGTCGCGCGTCCGGGTAGACGTGCGAGCCGTCCGTCACCAGGCACGGCACCGCCAGGTACGGCGCGTTGCGCAGCACGTCGCCCCGCCGTACGCGCTTGACGATGCTCTCCTCGGACTTGCCGTCCACTCGCAGGTCCGCGATCCACGCGTCCCGCATCGCGTCGAGCAGCCGCGTCCGTGACTCTGCGGACTCCAGCAGCACGAACCGCCAGGGTGTGGTGTGGTGCGGTGCGGGGGCGGTGACGGCTGCGGCGACCGCTCGGCGCACCGCCGCACCGTCGACCGGTTCTTCGGTGAACTCCCGCACCGTGCGCCGTCCGGTGACGGCCTCCCGTACGGCCTCGGAGGTGCCGAGCCGGAACATGTCGAGTGCCGCGTCCCGCACGAGCGTTCGTGCGGAGGCGTTGTCCGCGGGGTCCTGCGCCGGGCCCCCGCCGGGCCCGCCGACGGCCACGTGGTGCCCCAGTCCCCGCACCACGGCGACCGGACGTCCGTCCGCCTTGCCCTTCACCAGCTCGCCGGCTGCGGCCAGTTCGTCGCCGACGGCGGTGACGGTGACGCCGAGCGGGTTGCCGTGCGAGTCGGTGCCGCCGCGCAGGTCCTCCAGCACACGCACGCCGCTCGCGCCGATCGCCACATCGGTCTGGCCCTCGCGCCAGGGGCGCCCGAAGGTGTCGGTGACCACGACGCCCACGCGGACGCCCAGCGCCTCGCGCACGCCGTCGCGGATGCCGGCCGCGGAGGCGTCCGGGTCCTTGGGCAGCAACAGCACCGTTCCGGCCGGGGTGTTGGACGCGTCGACACCTGCCGCGGCCATGACGAATCCGTGCCGGGTCTCCACGATCCGGGCCGGCCCGCGCCGCGCGACGACCCGTACGGTCTCGGCGTCGATGGACGCCTCCCGGTCGGTGGCGGCGACCGTGCGGCCCTCCGCCTTGCTGACGATCTTCGAGGTGACGACGACGACGTCGCCGTCCGCCAGGCCGTCGGCGGTCGCCGCCTCGACGATCAGCTTCACCAGGTCGTCGCCCTCGCGTACCTCGGGGATGCCGGGCAGGGCCCAGACGCGGTAGGCCGCGGGGGCCCCGGGCGCGGTCATGCAACCACCTCTTCGGCCAGCGCGAGGGCGTCCGACGCCATCCGGGCGGTCGTCTCCAGGTCGTTCATCATCAGCGGCACCGCGCGGCACCGGATGCCGGCTTCCTCGACGCCGGGGACCGCCGCCTCGTCGACGGTGTC
>KI547047.1:278790-280251 GCA_000497405.1 Streptomycetaceae bacterium MP113-05
CATCGACGCCGGTGAGTCCGGCGTCTTCGACCTGGTACCGGGCCGCAGGGTCCGGAACGTGCCCCGCGCGCTGACCTCTTCCTCGGCCACCCGGCTGATCGGTCAGGCCGCCGTGCGCGACTCGGTGCTCGTCGTCCTCGCCCCTGCCGTGCTCTCCTACGCCGACGCCATCGCACTGACGGACCGGGTGGACGCGGTCCTCGTGGTGTGCGACCCGCGCGAGGTACGCCGCGACGACCTCGACCGGGTCCGGGAACTCGTCGTCGGAGCCGGCGGCGTGCTGCTCGGTGCCGTGCTGCACTCCGAGGGCAGCGGTGCCCGGGAGGGGGGCACCGCCCGCGAGGGACGTGCGCCACGCCGCCAGAGTGCCTCGCCCGCGCCGGACGAGAGGCCCGTTCGCACGAGCGGCGACGCGAGGTCGGTGACCCGGGAGTGGGACCGTGCTGGCGCCCGCGAGACGGATCGGCAGAGTCGTGAGCCGGTGGACGCCCGGGAGGTCGGCGTGGACACCGTCGGGCTCCGCATCGTCGACCGGGCCGACATCGAAGACGGCGCACCGCACAGATGACCGTCCCGGGGACCGCACGGGCCCGTGACCGCACGCCGGGAACGCGCAGCGCGGTGCTCGCCTCGGTGGCCGACCAGGGCGTGGCAGCCCTGACGAACATCGCGGTGCTGGTGGTGGCGGCACGTCAGTCGACAGCCGCCGGATTCGCGGTCTTCTCCCTGGTCTACACGGTGTTCACCGTGCTGCTCGGCCTGTCCTCGGCATACGTCGGGCAGGCGCTTGTTCTGGAATGCGGCCAGCCTCGCCAGGTGCGGACCGCATGCCGTTCCGCCGTCGCGTTCACGGCCGCCGCCTCGTCCGTACTGGGTGTGTCCGGAGCCGTTGTGCTGTGGCTGCTCACCGCGGGCGGGCGGCATCCGTTGGCCGCCGGAATGCTGGCGCTCTGCCTGGTCCTGCCCGTGCTCCTCACCCAGGACGTCCTTCGGTACGCCTTCTCCGCCCTCCGGCGGCCCCGGCGCGCTCTTGCCGCGGACCTGCTGCGCCTCACCGCGGCCGTTCCGCTGCTCGCACTGCAACCGGAACAGGCTTCCCCTGCACGGCTGATGCTCGCCTGGGGCGTGTCCGCGCTCCCCGCGCTGGCCGTCGGCCTGTTCCTGCTGGAGCCACGCGTGCGCGATGCCCCGACCGAACCGTGGCGGTACCTGCGACCCGGCCATCTGGGACGCCGGTTCGCGGTCGAGTTCTCGGTGGGGAACGCCGGCACGCAGCTCGCCGTCATCGGACTCGGTCTGCTTGCCACGCCGCTCGCCGTCGGTGCCCTGCGCGGCGCCACCACCCTCTTCGGCCCGCTCAACGTTCTGTTCAACGCCGCCACCGGCTTCGGCCCGCCACTGCTCAACCGGCTCGGCACGGCAGCACGGAAGGCGCGCACCGCCGCGGCGGGGGGGGGGGGC
>KI547047.1:281742-286188 GCA_000497405.1 Streptomycetaceae bacterium MP113-05
GCGGTGGGCTGCGTCCTGGGCCTGGTGGCCGGAGCCTGGGTGACCGTACTCGCCCTGCTGCCCGACGGAGTGGGCCGCATGCTGCTCGGCGACACCTGGAGCCACTCGGCGGAACTGCTGCCGGCCACAGGCAGCCAGTACGCAGCGATGGCGCTGGGCACCTGCGCACTGCTTGCCCTGCGCGTGCTGAGGCCCCGTGCCACCCTGCCACTGCAGGTGGTCTTCTCCGGCCTGTCCGTGGGCTGCCTGCTCGGCGGCTACGCCATGGGTGGTGTACTCGGGGCGGCCTGGGCGCTGTTCGTCGGCTCGGCGGTGAAGGCGGCAGCCGGCTGGCTGCGCACGGCGGCGGTCGTACGCACGGGTGAGGCATCCGCGCCGGAGGTCAGGGCAGCATCTTCCGCGGATCCGGCCGGAACGTCGTGACCATCGCCAGGCACAGCACGGCGATCGCGACGCGGCCGCTCGCCTGGAGCAGCGGACCCCGCAGCAGAATGAAACCGTAACCGGCGACGAGCGGGTTCACCACCGCCATCACGTTGCCCGGGCTCGGGTCGTCCAGCGTCTTCTCCACGTACCTGCGGTCCGCGCGGGAGGCGGCGTAGCCGACTGCGAGGAAACCCACCACGATGCCGAACGGGCCGAAGTCCAGCCACAGTTCGGCCCACAGGGGGGATGACAGGTTGGTGTTGTTCATCCCCATCCACTCGCCGACACGCACACCGGAATCCTCCGGTTTGCCGTCCCAGACCGAGCGCGGCACGAAGAAGAGCAGCGTCCCCGAGAGTTGACGCCCGTAGGTGTGCCCGGTGCCGGCCTCCGCGAACGAGACGGTGTTGGCGATCATGCCGACCTGGTCGTAGTCCTTGAGCGTCAACGGCACCAGGACCGACTCGGTCTGCCGCTCCGGACCGCTGCTGTCGGCGTACCGGAAGCGGTCTGCGAAGGGGAAGACGACCAGCGCCACCACGGCCCCCAGCGCCAGAGCGCTGCGGTACATCACCGGGCTGCGGGGGAAGGCCGTGAACAGCAGCGCGAACAGCACCGTCAGGAACCAGTAGCGCGGATTGGAGACGGGGTTGTTCACGACGGCGTTCACGCCGAGCGTCACCACCCACAGCGCCGGTACCAGGGGCCTCCTGCGAGCGGCCGGCGACGTCACCAGCCAGCGGGTGAGCAGCAGCAGCGCGAGCAGTGCCGGAACGGTGCCGAAGCCGCGCAGGAACGCCGTCCCGGCCTGCGAGACCGTGGCGCCCACCGCCGGCCCGGCGGCACCGGCGAGGCTCTCGCTGATCTCCTGGCGGCTGCTGAAGAAAACCCCCGGACCGCCCAACCGCACCACCATCAGGATGCTCGCGGCCCAGGAGAACACCACGAACGCGTACAGCCTGCGGCGGTGCACGGAGGCGGATACCTGCGGCACGATGCGGCGCACCGAGGGACGGTGCCGAGCCAGCAGGGCCCCCACGTCGAAGGCCACCACGCCCACCAGGACCAGAGCGAGGGCGGCCGTCGTGTCCGACCGTGGCCCGACCACCGGTGTGGGCACCCGGTCCAGCACCGTCTGCGCCAGCGGAGCGATGCCCATCGCGATGTAGACGAACAGCCAGAAGGATCCCTGAACCAGTCGTCGTCGCGCTGACAGCACCATCGCCGTCAGCCGGGCACCCGCATAGCAGCAGACGGTGAGCTGGAGCCAGAACACCTCGTCGTGCGCCCCGGGGCCGGGCTGGGTCGCCACCCAGCCGGGCAGCACGGCGACCAGACCGAGCGCGAAGGGCACCGCGAGAGCGCGGGAGAGCGCAGCACGCGGGCCGGAGCCGGGCGCGGCAAGTACCGGAAGCGTCCCGGCCGTTCGTGCGCGTGCGTCCACCACCATACGTTCCCCTCGCTTCCCCGAACTTTCGCAGTGTAGTGATCCGCACACGGACATCGCGGGTCGAAGTTAAGCTGATCGGACTTCACGTGCCTCAGGGGAGGGGCGCACAGGGGAGGGAAGAGACGTTGCGGGTTCTGCATGTTGTCACGTTGCACACGCCGACGCACGATTTCGGAGGCCCGACGAGGGTCGCGCTCAACCTGTCACGCGGGCTGCGCGCCCGCGGGGTGCAGGCCTCGCTGGTCGCGCTGGGCGACGGGTTCGAGGGTGAGCTGCCGCGCCAGGTGGACGGCGTGCCGGCCCGGCTGTACCAGGCGCGGCACGTGCTGCCGCGCTTCGAGGTCAGCGGCATCACCTCCTGGTCGATGCTGGCGGACGCCCGGCGGCTGGTGCGTTCGGCGGACGTGGTGCACGTGCACCTGATGCGGGACCTGGTCACCCTGCCGTACGCGCTGGCGGCGCTGCAGTGCGGCCGTCCGCTGGTGTTGCAGACGCACGGGATGATCGACCCGACGCAGAAGCGTGCCGCACAGCTGGTCGACGTCCTCGGGCTGCGGAGGGTCCTGAGGAAGGCCGACGCGGTGCTGCACCTGACCGAGCAGGAACGCCGGGACACCGCCGCCGTCGTGGATCCCGAGCCGATGGCGCCCGCCTACCGGTTGGTCAACGGAGTGGAACCGCAGCAGCGTCGGCCGGAGCGGGAGGGGCGGCCGCCGACCGTGCTGTACCTGGCGCGGGTCCAGGAGCGGAAGCGACCGCAGGACTTCGTCGCCGCGATTCCCACGGTGCTGGAGGAGTACCCCGACGCACGCTTCGTGATGGCCGGGCCCGACACCGGCGCCATGGCCGACGACATGCTTGCATTGGCCCGTTCACTGGGCGTGGGTCACGCGCTGGAGTATGTCGGCCCACTCGACCACGAGGCCGTCATGGCCCGGCTGCGCGCTTCGGACGTGTACGTGCTGCCGGCGATCGTGGAGCCGTTCGCGGTGTCCGTGCTGGAGGCGATGTCGGTGGGACTGCCCGTGGTGGTCACCCGCACCGGCGGGCTGTCGCCGGACGTGGGAGCGGCCGGTGCCGGGCGGCTGGTCGACAGCCGGCCGGGCGCCGACAACGGCGAAGGCGTCGGCCAGGCGGTGCTGGAGCTCCTGGACGACGCCGCCAACGCCGAGGCGTCGGCGGCGGCCCACCGGCTGGTTCGGGACGGCTTCACCATCGAGGGGGTGGTCGACACCCTGCAGGACATCTACCAGCAGGTCATCGCCGCTCGTCCGGACGGTTCGCGAACCACTGGTACTCGCGGGTCTTGAGCCCGATCTGCCATCGGTAGAAACTCATGGCCAACGCGTAGTCCAGGCCCGCCCGGCCGTCGAGGAAGCCGCGCTTGAACACGTAGGCGTAGCCGAACGACACCAGCGGCTTGAACGGGGTCCGGTGGAAGAGTTGGCCCTGCCGGGTCTTGGCCCTCCGGATCTGCTCCCGTACCTCCGGGTGGTGCTCCAGCCACGCCTCCCAGTCCGCGTAACGGTTGTGTCGGTCGAACCAGGTGCGTACCGGGTCCAGGTCCTCGTGTTCGATGGCGCCCTTCAGCCGTACCACGGGATCGGCCAACGGCTGGTAGTGGCCCTCCTGTTCGCCCATGCCGGGGGCCGGCAGGTCGTCCGGTTCCGGGAAGCGGGCCCGCCGCCGGTCCAGGAGGGCGCGCTTGACGATGGTGTAGCCGTGCCGCAGCCGTCGCCCGCCGAACCAGTAGCCCAGCGGAATCTCGAACGCCGCCGGACGCACGGCCATGCCCGGCGGGACGTCGAAGACCCGGCGCAGCTCGTCGAGAAGTTCGGGCCCGACCCTCTCGTCGCCGTCCAGGAACAGCATCCAGTCCGTCCCCGGCCGCACGTGATCCAGGCACCACTGCTTCTTCTTCGGGTACTTCCCGTCCCAGGTGTAGGAGACGACCTCCGCGCCCGCCGTCCTGGCCAGGGCCCGGGTGTCGTCGGTGCTGTCCGAATCGACCACGACGACGGTCTCGAAGTGGTCCACGACCGACCGGACGGCCGCTGTGATGTTCTCCGCCTCGTTCTTGGTCGGTATCGCGACGACGATGGGCAGCTTGCGCACGCGGTCTCCTCAGTCGAGCAGGCCGGCGGCCTGGAGCAGGGGCTTGTGTTTCGGGCAGAGGTGCAGGACCGCGTCCTTCGCGCCGGAGATCTCGCCGGACTCCAGGGCGCTGACAGCCGCCTTCCGGTCGACCTTCGCGGTGCGGGCGATGCGCTGGCAGATCGCCTGACCGGCTTCCAGCGCGGCGGCCGGCTCGTAGCCTTCGGGGACGCGGTCCACCAGGTACTTCTTCTGCTTCGCGGTGAAGCTGCCGGTGGCCGGCGTCAGTTCCGCCTTCGGGACCTTGGGCAGCCCGGCGCTGACATCCTTCTCCTTCTTCCTCGGCGGGGGCGTTTCCCGGTCCGGGGCCGGGACGTCTCGCGGCGGGGAGGGGTCCGTGGCCGTCGCCGTCTGCTTCCCGTCCGCTTCCGGCTCGTCGCTGTTGCCGCATCCACTTCCGGCGACCCCCACCGCGG
>KI547047.1:286198-291298 GCA_000497405.1 Streptomycetaceae bacterium MP113-05
CCTCGAAGGTGAGGGTGAGCTTCGGGCTGCGGTTCTCGCCGGCCTCGTGCGCCCACAGCCAGAGGCTGTCGGTGCCCTCGCTCGTCAGCGCCACGTTCAGCGGGCCGTCCAGCGATTCGGTGACCCCCGAGGGGTTCAGCGTGACCGGGTAGCCGGTCTGCAGGGACGACGGGGCCTCCAGGGTGCCCAGCACGGTGCTCCCGAGTGAGGGCCTGGTGGCCCATGTGGTGCTGCCCTCCGACCAACTCCCGGTGACCGGCACCACCGTGTGGTCGTCCGCGGACCCGGCGTACGAGTCCCCGCTGGTGGTGACGTTCAGCGTGGCGCCGGTCAGCGTCATGCCGTCCGGGGCATCCGGCAGGTCGAAGCGCAGGTAGGACTGGTACGCGGAGGCGCCGCGCACGGCGAGTTGCTGATGCGTCCCGTAGTTGGCGGATCCCGCCGAGCCGTTGACGTAGGTGTCGGCTTCGGCGGGGACCTCCAGGGTGATCTGCGAGGGGGTGCCCGGTGTCGTCACTGAGGCGCTCTCGGAGGCCTGGCTGGTGTTCGCGTCGTCCGCGTCGCTCGCCGTGACGCGGTAGCTGTAGGTGGTGCCGCCATCCACCTCGGTGTCGGTGAAGCGCAGCGTCGGCCGGTCCCAGAACAGCGAGTCGGCCGTCATGGTGTGCACCGGGTCGCTGGAGCCGTTCCGGTAGACCTTGTAGGTGAGTGCGCTGTCGTCCTCGTCGGCCGAGGCCTGCCAGCTCACCCGCACACCCCCGGAGGCGTTGCTTGCCAAGACGTCCTCGGGCACCGAGGGTGCCCCGGTGTCCGGCCCGGTGGCGAACCGGACGAGTCCCTGCTGCCGCATGTTGCCGTGCGTGACGATTCGGGTGAACTCGCCGCCGACCCACATGAAGTCGGTGCCGCCCCGCGGGGACACCACCATGGCGCGCGGGCCGATCTGCTCGGTGGTGGACGGGCCGTCGTCGGTGTCCGGGAACCAGCTGAGCAGCGGGGTCGGGTCGTGCACCGACTCGGCCAGCAGATGTTGCCGTTCGTGCAGTTCCGGGAACTGGCCCATGCTGTTGCAGTTGTGCGCGTGCGAGGCGCTGTAGAGCACCTCGTCATGCGCCACCACGTCCTGCGTCGCCCCGAGGCAGGTGTCCCGCCATCGCTGGTCGAAGTCGTCGAGGTCGAGCGCGATGCGGCCGTCGAACACGCCGCCGCCGGTGCCCTCGTTGGCCGTGTAGACGCCGGTGGCGTCCGTCGCCAGGCCCTTGACCACCGAGCTGTCGTCAATGAAGGCGCCGCCGTAGCGCCGGGTCAGTGCACCGGAGTCGGCGTCGACCACGGCGAGCGCGTGCGAGTAGCGGTCCCGGACGTAGAAGAAGTCGCCGCCGATGACGACGTTCTCACCGTCCGGGGTGACCTCCAGAGCCCGTCCCACGCCGCTGTCCGCCTGCGGGTCCCACGGCTTGAGCGTGCCGTCGGTGCCGACCGCGGCGTAGTAGCCGCGACTCTTGTTCTCCACCGAGGTGAAGTCGCCGCCGAGGTAGACGGTGTCGTCCGTGACGTTCAGCGCTCGCACGGTTGCGGAAACCCCGACCTTGAAGTCCTCGACGACGGAGCAGTCGTCGAGGTTCACCGCCGCGAGATTGCTGACCGAGGTGCCGTTCACGCCGCCGAACCGGCCGCCGGCGTACAGCGTCGAGCCGTCCGGGGAGACGGCGAGCGCCCGTACCGTCGCCGTGCCGCTGCCGATGGTGAACGACAGGTCGCAGCCCTGGACCGGAGACCCGGTCGCGGCGTTGAGCGCCACGAAGTTGAGGGCCTCCGCGTCGTCGGTGCCGGGTTGCGCACCTGGCGGGCGGACGGTGGAGAACGTGCCGCCCGCGTAGACCACGCCGTCGGCCTGCGCGAGCGCCCAGACCACGCCGTTCGTCTGCCAGGTCGGAAGGTCGTCGGCGGTGAAGGCCACCGGCGGAGTGACGGCCTGCGCCTCCTCGTCGGCGACGATCTGCGCGCCCGTCCACGACGCCGCCGTCAGCGCCAGGACCGCGCCGAGTGCGCCGGCTCTGCGCCGGCGATCCCCGGCCTTGCTCGTACTGCCCATCGCTTGCACCTCGTTCTCGCCGTGGTTCTCACGGATCCGGTGGTTCTGCTCGTGCATCCCGGTGCGGCTGCCGCACCGGTGGTCTGTGGTCCGGCGGCCCGGACCGGGGCACCCGTTCTGCGGGTCAGCGGTCGATCCGGACGGTCTCGCCGGACATCTCCGCCTCCAGCGCGCTGACATCGGCCTCGACCATCACGCGGGCCAGTTCGGGCCAGCACACCCGCGGCTTCCAGCCCAGCGTCTTCTCCGCCTTGGACGCGTCGCCGATCAGGGCGTCCACCTCGGTCGGCCGCTCGTACTTGGGGTCGAAGCGCACGTACTCCTCCCACTCCATGCCGACGGCGCCGAAGGCGGCACCGAGGAAGTCGCGCACCGAAGCGGCCTCGCCCGTGGCGACGACGTAGTCGTCCGGCTCGTCGTGCTGGAGCATCCGCCACATCGCCTCGACGTACTCCGGTGCGAAGCCCCAGTCGCGCACCGCGTCGAGGTTGCCCAGGTACAGCTCCTCCTGCAGTCCTGCCCGGATGCGTGCCACCGCGCGGGTGATCTTCCGCGTCACGAAGGTCTCACCGCGTCGCGGGGACTCGTGGTTGAACAGGATGCCGTTCACCGCGAAGAGGTCGTACGCCTCCCGGTAGTTGACGGTCGACCAGTAGCCGAACACCTTGGCGCAGCCGTACGGGCTGCGCGGATGGAAGGGAGTGGCCTCGTTCTGCGGCGGTGGGGCGGAGCCGAACATCTCGGAGGACGAGGCCTGGTAGATGCGGGTGTCGATGCCGCTCGCCCGGATCGACTCCAGCAGCCGCACGGTGCCCATACCGGTGACGTCGCCGGTGTAGAGCGGGGCGTCGAAGGAGACACGGACGTGTGACTGGGCACCCAGGTTGTAGACCTCGTCTGGTTGCAGGTCGCGCAGGAGGTTGACCAGTGCCACACCGTCGGTGAGGTCCGCGTGGTGGAGCATCAGCCGCCGCCCGGCCTCGTGCGGGTCCTGGTAGAAGTGGTCCAGCCGCGCCGTGTTGAAGGACGAGGAGCGGCGCAGCAGTCCGTGCACCGTGTAGCCCTTCGCCAGCAGCAGTTCCGCCAGGTACGAGCCGTCCTGGCCCGTGATCCCCGTGATCAGTGCGCTCTTGGTCATCGACAATCCCCTGATAAGGCAAAAACAAATGACAATGTGGTTTCAAACGGCACGATGGTGCATGTTGGCGCCATAGTTGTTCGGCCGCTGGCACAATCCGGGCCATGACGTCTTCGATACCGCTGCTGCCGGACCGTGCCCGGATCTTCGTCGCCGGCCATCGCGGACTGGTCGGCTCCGCCGTCACCCGCCGCCTCACCGCCGAGGGGCACCAGGTGCTCACCCGCACCCGCGCCGAGCTGGACCTCCGGGACGCGGAGCACACCGAACGGCACCTGCGCGACGTCCGCCCGGACGCGGTGGTCCTGGCTGCGGCGAAGGTCGGCGGGATCATGGCCAACAGGAACGAGCCCGTCCCCTTCCTCGAGGACAACCTGCGCATCCAGCTCAGCGTCATCGCCGGCGCACACGCGGCCGGTGTGCCGAGGCTGCTCTTCCTGGGCTCCTCCTGTATCTACCCCAGGCTCGCGCCACAGCCCATCACCGAGGACGCGCTGCTGACCGGCCCACTGGAACCCACCAACGAGCCGTACGCACTGGCCAAGATCGCCGGGATCAGCCAGATCCGCGGCTACCGCCGCCAGTTCGGGTCGGCATACATCTCGGCGATGCCCACCAATCTCTACGGGCCGGGCGACAACTTCGACCTGGAGACCTCGCACGTGCTGCCCGCGCTGATCCGCCGCTTCCACGAGGCGCGCGCCGCGGGACGGGACGAGGTGGTGCTGTGGGGCAGCGGCACCCCGCGCCGCGAGTTCCTGCACGTCGACGACCTGGCGCGGGCGTGCTCCTTGCTGCTGCGGACGTACGACGCCGACTCGCCCGTCAACGTCGGCTGCGGGGAGGATCTGCCGATCCGCGAACTGGCCGAGACCGTACGGGACGTCGTGGGCTTCGAAGGACGTATCGCCTTCGACACCTCCAAGCCCGACGGGACGCCGCGCAAGCTGCTGGACGTGTCCAGGCTGCGGGCTCTCGGCTTCACGCCCACCGTGCCGCTGACGGACGGCGTCCGCGACACCTACCGCTGGTGGCTCGGCCAGGCGGACGCGGCCGGACCGGCCTCCTCGCCGGCGCACTCCTGACGATTCTCGTTTCACGGTCTAGTACGCTCCGCGTCCGTCGACGACGGCGCGGAACGTACGGGCCAGCACGTCCAGGTCCGTCGTGAGCGACCAGTTGTCCGCGTAGCGCAGATCCAGCGCCAGGCTCTCGTCCCAGGACAGGTCCGAGCGCCCGCCCACCTGCCAGGGACCGGTCATGCCGGGCTTCACGCCGAGCCTCCGCAGCGCCGCGGCGTCGTACTCGGCCACCTCGTCCGGGAGCGGTGGGCGCGGTCCGACGAGGGACATCTGGCCGCGCAGCACGTTGAACAACTGCGGCAGTTCGTCCAGCGACGTGCGGCGCAGGGTCCGCCCGGTGCGGGTGACACGTGGATCGCGGCGCATCTTGAACATCGGCCCGTCCTGCTCGTCCGCCGCGGCGAGCGCGGGACGCAGCCGCTCCGCGTCGGTCACCATCGAGCGGAACTTCCACATGGTGAACGTCCTGCCGCCGCGGCCGACCCGGGTCTGCCGGTACAGCACCGGCCCCGGCGAGTCCAGCAGTACAGCGGCAGCCACCAGCGCGATCAGCGGCGCCAGCACCAGCAGCCCGAGCGCGGCGCCGACACGGTCCAGCACGCTCTTCAGCGCCAGCTGCGGCCCGCGCCGCACCGGCGGGGCGACGTGCAGCAGGTTCAGTCCGGCAACCGTGGCCAGGCGTACCCGGCGCAGCGCCACCTCGGTCAGACCGGAGGCGACGACCAGCGGGAGTCCGGCGTCCTGCAGGGACCAGGACAGCCTTCGCAGCCGGTCGCCGGTGAGGG
>KI547047.1:291308-293557 GCA_000497405.1 Streptomycetaceae bacterium MP113-05
GGACTCCACGCCGATGGCGGCGAGCACCTTGTCGGCCATGCCGCGCACCGGGGCGTCGCCGACGATCGGGGAGAGGCCGACGACCGGGACCCCGGCCTCGGCGATGCCCTCCCGGATGCCGGGCACGGCGAGGATGGTGCCGATGCTCACCACCGGGTTCGAGGGCGGGAAGAGCACCACGTCGGCGTCCGCGAGGGCGTCCAGCACACCCGGGGCGGGCTTGGCCTGCTCCGCCCCGACGGGGACGACGGCCTGGGCTTCGACTGAGGCACGCAGCCGGATCCAGTACTCCTGGAAGTGCACGGCCTTGCGCTCGCCGTCCTCCTCTACGGCGACGTGCGTCTCCACCCGGTCGTCCGTCATCGGAAGCAGCCGCACGCCTGGCTGCCAGCGGGCGCACAGCGCCTCGGTGACGGCGCTGAGGGGGTAGCCGGCGCCGAGCATCTGCGTGCGCACGAGGTGCGTGGCGACGTCCCGGTCGCCGAGCCCGAACCACTGCGGTTCGACGCCGTACGCCGCCAGTTCCTCCTTCACCGTGAACGTTTCGCCAGCCCGTCCCCAGCCCTGGTCCTCGTGGATGCCGCCACCGAGCGTGTACATCACGGTGTCCAGGTCGGGGCAGATCTTCAGTCCGAAAAGATGGATGTCGTCGCCGGTGTTGCCGATGACGGTGATGTCCGCGTCGGGTGCGGCGGACCTGAGGCCGCGGAGGAAGCGGGCACCGCCGATACCCCCGGCCAGAACCACAATGCGCTGCATGACGGACAGTCTTGCAGCCGGCCGGGGCAGCGGGCAGCCGGGTCTCAGTCGGTGGCCGTCGCCGTCATCGCCCGCGGAGGGCAGGGTGCGGTGCCGACGCCGGTCTCCGGCCGGTCCGGGTCGTGCATCGGCATCCGGGTCAGTCCGGGGAAGTAGACGTGCAGGCTGACGGCCGGTTCGAGGCCGGTGTTGACGACCTCGTGGACGTAGCCGGGTGCGAAGACGCGCTGGGCGCCGGGGCGCAGCAGTCTGCCGCCGGTCCGGGTGTGCTCGGTGAGTTCGCCGGCCAGGACGGTCAGCACGCCGGAGGACGGGCCGTGGTCGTGCCGTCCGCTGCCCTGGCCGGGCAGCCAGCTCAGCAGCCACACCTCGTAGCCGGGCCCGGTGCGGAGGCGGTGGTACCAGCGGGTGGTGGCGTCGTAGCCCACCAGCGGTGCCCACGCCGCGCGGTCCGCGGCGATGCCGCGGGCCAGCCCCGCGAACTCCGCGACGGTGGCCGGGTGCGCGGCGGCGGGCGGAAGGAGGTGGGACACGGCGAGCAGGTCGCCGGCGATCTGGACGTCGCTGTTCACGGGAGGGGTCGCCTTCGTGCCGGAGGGAGAGAGGGAGGGGTGAGGTGCCTCGGGTGTCTCAACAGCAGCGACAGCGACAGTGACCGGACGCAGCACGAAGGATCCCGCCGCAACGGGCCGGTGTGAGCGAGCTGATCACGGACATGGGGACAAGGAGACCGGAGCCTGTTGCGGGTGTCAATCGGATGCCGCGTTTGGTGCAGGAAGTGTCACCGCTTCGGGTGGCATGCCGGTCGGAGAGGTTTGTGCTGCCGCGATCAGGGACACATGGCGCACCATTACGGCTCGTGAGCGCCGTCGTGAAGCTGTGATCCGTCTGTGATCTATTTCGCTTCGGCCGTCGGAAGGGAACGTGATCGCCGGTCGGGTCGTCACTCAGGGTGAGGCGGCTCCAGGGAAGGTCCATCCGGTACGACTGTCATGGTTTGCGGAGAATTGAACACTTTCTGCAATCTCTTGGTTCCGCAGAGTGAATATCGGGCTCAATGGCAGATCTCAGCTTGACCCTCCCGGATCGGCACACTTGTAATTTCACACGTGTCGTTCAGGCGGGACCGATAACGACGGCATCACGGGGAAGCACAGACGGACGAGGGGCGCACATGACCGAGCTGGTGGAACAACTGCTGGTCGAAGAGGCGGACGAGGAGATCGGCTGGCAGGAGCGCGCGCTTTGCGCACAGACCGATCCCGAGTCGTTCTTCCCCGAGAAGGGCGGCTCCACGAGAGAGGCGAAGAAGGTCTGTCTCGCGTGCGAGGTCCGCTCCGAGTGCCTCGAATACGCGCTCGCCAATGACGAGCGTTTCGGAATCTGGGGAGGGTTGTCCGAACGCGAGCGCCGGCGCCTGAAGAAGGCCGCAGTCTGACCCTCCGAGGCCCTCCGCCGGACCGGCGGCCGTACCGGCAGGTGTACGGCCG
>KI547047.1:293567-294429 GCA_000497405.1 Streptomycetaceae bacterium MP113-05
AAGCGTGGGAAGTCTCCCGAGTCGGGCACGAGTCGCACGGACCCCGGCCCTCCTCATCTAGTGTGGGCCCGTCCGAGACGCGCAGCCCCCGCTCGGCCGGGGGTGCGCGTCCACCGCCGTCCACTCAAAACGGGGCCTGTACCTCGATGTCCGTGCACAGTCACCAGGCGGCCCCGCACCAGGCGGCCACACCTGACTTCCCCCGGCACGTCGTCACCGCCGTGCTCGTCTCCCACGACGGCGCGCGCTGGCTTCCCGAAGCGCTGTCGGGGCTGATCGGGCAGGAACGCCCGGTCCAGAACGTGATCGCCGCCGACACCGGCAGCGCCGACGACTCGGCCCGGCTGATCACCGACGCGCTCGGCGCCGACCGGGTCCTCCACATGGCCCGCCGCACCGGCTTCGGCGCCGCAGTCGACGAGGCCGTCCGTACCGCCGGGGAGCTGACCCCCGACGACCTGCCCTACCTCAGACGCCCCAGCGGCTGGGACCCCGTCACCCGTACCTGGCACGACGAGGCCTACGAGATGCCCGAACTGCCGCACGGCGAGCCCGTGCAGTGGCTGTGGCTCCTCCACGACGACTGCGCACCCGCCCCCGACGCCCTCCAGCACCTGCTGAGAGTCGTGGACGCCGACCCGTCGGCCACCGTCGTCGGGCCGAAGCTCCGCAGCTGGTACGACAGCCGGCAACTGCTTGAAGCAGGCGTGAGCATCGCCAACAGCGGACGCCGCTGGACCGGCATCGAGCGGCGTGAACAGGACCAGGGGCAGCACGACCAGGTGCGGCCCGTGCTGTCGGTGTCCACCGCCGGCATGCTGATCCGCCGCGACGTCTTCCTCGCCCTCGGCGGCTTCGACCG
>KI547048.1:0-1964 GCA_000497405.1 Streptomycetaceae bacterium MP113-05
GGGAACGGCCGCAGAGACCGGCAGCTCCAGGTCGTCGTCCGGCCGACCCCGATGGCGACCGGGGTGCGACGTCCTCGACCTAAGCTGAGGCGGTGCGCTACGAACTGGTGATCTTCGACAACGACGGTGTCCTCGTGGACAGCGAGCGGATCGCGAACCGCGTCCTCGCCGCCTACCTGACGGAGTTGGGTCATCCGACGACCCTGGAGGAGTCGATCCGGAACTTCATGGGCTCGTCGATCGGCCGGATCCACGAGGTCGTCCGCCGGCGCACCGGTCGTCCTCTCCCGGGCGCCTTCGACGACACGCTGCACCGGCGCACCTTCGACGCCTTCCGCAGGGAATTGCTGCCGGTCGACGGCGTCTCCGGCGTTCTGGACTCACTGGAATCCGAGCAGGTGCCGTACTGCGTGGCCTCCTCCGGGACGCACGACAGGATCCGTGTGTCGTTGCGGAAGACGGGACTGTACGGGCGATTCGGAGAGAGCCGGATATTCAGCGCTGAGGACGTGCGTCGGGGCAAGCCCGCTCCCGACCTGTTCCTGCACGCCGCCGATGTGATGGGTGTGCCACCCGAACGCTGTGCCGTGGTGGAGGACAGTCCGCTCGGCCTGCGTGCGGGGCTCGCCGCCGGGATGGACGTCTTCGGATACGCCGCCATGACGCCGCCGGAGCGCCTCGCCGCCGCCCGCGCGCGGTTCCCCGAGATGAAGGCCCTGGTGGCTCTGCTTTCCACGTGACCCGCTACCGGTACCGTGGCGAGCATGAGCGGCGGCGCACTGTTGATGTGGGACGAGGCGGTCACCCGCTACGACTTCGGTGACGGGCACCCCATGGACCCCGTACGGCTGGCGCTCACCATGCGTCTCGTCGAGGCGTTCGGTCTGCCGGGCTCGTCCGGGCTGACCGTGCGCGCTGCCACCCCAGCCGGCGACTCCACGCTGCGGTTGGTGCATCGGCAGGACTACATCGACACCGTCCGCCGCATTTCCGCCGACCCACTGATCGCGGACGGCTCATACGGCCTCGGCACCATGGACGACCCGGCGTTCCCCGGGGTGCACGAGGCGTCGGCGCTGATCGCCGGGCAGTCCGTGGGCGCCGCCGAGGCGGTGTGGCGGGGCGAGGTGCTGCACGGTGTGAACTTCGCCGGGGGCCTGCACCACGCGATGCCGGGCTCCGCGGCAGGCTTCTGCGTCTACAACGACGCTGCGCTCGCCATCGCACGGCTCCTCGAACTCGGTGCGCGGAAAGTCGCCTACGTGGACGTCGACGTGCACCACGGAGACGGTGTGGAGGCGGCATTCTGGGACGACCCCAGGGTCCTGACCGTTTCGCTGCACGAGCATCCGCGCATCCTCTTTCCCGGCACCGGCTGGCCCGAGGAGTCCGGGGGCCCGCAGGCACCGGGTACGGCCGTCAACGTGGCGCTGCCGCCCGGAACCGGCGACGACGGGTGGCTGCGGGCGCTGCACGCCGTGGTGCCCGAACTGCTTGCCGAGTTCGGCCCCGACGTGCTGGTGACGCAGCACGGAGCCGACACCCACGCCGAGGACCCGCTCGCCCACCTGGCGGTCAGCGTGGACGCCCAGCGCGCCGCGGCCGAAGCGTGCCACGCGTGGGCGCACGCACATGCCGAGGGCCGCTGGGTGGCCCTCGGCGGTGGTGGATACGCCGTGGTCGACGTCGTGCCGCGCACCTGGACGCATCTGGTGGGCATCGCGGCGGGTGAGCCGGTGCCGCCCGGGGCGGAGGTTCCGGAGCCCTGGCGGCGCGAGGTGTACGCGCGCACCGCCGTCTCCTCGGCGCCGTTGCGGATGACGGACGGACGGGATGCCGCCTGGCGGGCTTGGGAGCAGACCGGGTACGACCCGGCGGACGCGCTGGATCAGGCAGTTCTTGCCACGCGCCGAGCGGTGTTCCCTGCTCATGGACTGCTGCCCTAGTGTCTCGTGATCCTGTCG
>KI547048.1:2760-10543 GCA_000497405.1 Streptomycetaceae bacterium MP113-05
GACTCTTCCGGGCGTCTCTCGGGTCCGCGCCGGCCCCGGAGAGGCGCCCGCTCTCCCCTGCGGGCCTGCGCCCACCCGGTTGCTGTCCGCCGGGGCGCGAGGACGCCGGGGCCGTGCGTGGTCTCGCGGTGTCGCTCCCACGGGTGACAGCGGCCCGAAGCCCCCGTTACTCCGGTGCCGACCGGCCAGCATGGGTGTTGTGCCGACTGTCACCGCGCTGCGGGCGCATCTGCTCGCCGCAGGTCTGGCCGGGACCGTGGCGACCACCCGCGAGCAGAGTCTCCGGAGATACCGGCTGTTCGCCGCCCGCGACCCCCGGGTCCTTCTCGGAGTAGGGCCCGATCGTGACTGGAGTGCGGGGGAGTTGCTGGCACTCATGGCGGGCCGGTGCGGTGTCTGCCCCGACCCCGCACACGTCGCCGGGCAGGACCGGATCGACCCCGATCTCACCGTCTCGGCTCTGGACGCGTTCGCCGAACGGCTCCGCGCCGCCGCCGGGGAAGGGGCGCCGGTGCTCTTCGGCACCGGCCATCCGAACCGGCTGCTCGGCTTCTACAGCGCCATGGCGACCGCGCTGGAAGCTGCCGGCTGCCCCGTACTGACCCCGGGGCAGGGCCGGAGCGTCGAAGTGCCGACGCGGTTCGGGGCGTCCAGGCATCGGCTGCGTTACGTGAACGGAGTGGCGTGCGTCCAGCGGGAGGGGGATCGGGGGCCGGCGCAGGACGGCGAGGCAGATGTGTCGGGCGTGCACACGCATTCGCCGCTACCGCTGCGCACTGCCCTGGCAGCCGCCGTCGCCGAGGGCGGCCCGCTGCCGGAACTGGTGGTCGGCGACCACGGGTGGGTCTGCGCCGCGGGTCGGCTGGGAGTCGAGTCGATGGGGCTCGCCGACGCGGACGATCCCGCTCCCTTCGTCGGCCAGGCAGAGGGGCGGGTGGTCGTCGCCGTCCCCGTGGATGACGGGGTGTCAGCCGTGCACTACGGTCCGCTGACGCGCTATGTACTCAATCGCGCGCGTCTGTCACAGTAGGATCCTGATCGCTCTCCTCTTCCCCACTTGCATCACCCGTCCCGTATCTGGGTAGCGCATGGGGTGGGAGCCGCCGGAGGGGAAGCCGGTGTCCGACGTGTGCGGAAGGTTCAGGTGAGACGTGGTTGCCGACCAGAGGCCTCTGAGTGAGGTCGTGTTCCTGACCGTGGCGGAAGTCGCCGCCGTGATGCGTGTGTCCAAGATGACCGTGTACCGGCTGGTGCACAGCGGTCATCTGCCGGCGATCCGGGTGGGCAGGTCCTTCCGGGTTCCGGAGCAGGCTGTTCATGAGTATCTGCGGGAGAGCTACGTCGGGATGGAGAGCGCGTAGCCGTCCCGTATTCCCGCGACCGTACGTTCCGCGTCGCGGCTGGGCCCTCGGGAGCACCTCGGATTACGCCCATTCCCCGGCGGCGGGTAGGCTGAACCCATGTAGGTCGTGTGGGCTCGGACGCCCCGCACCGAGTCGGAGAAGTGAGCGAGGGTAGTCGTGGGCTCTGTTATCAAGAAGCGGCGCAAGCGGATGGCGAAGAAGAAGCACCGCAAGCTGCTGAAGCGCACGCGCGTGCAGCGTCGCAACAAGAAGTGAGCGCGCACGCAGCTCGCTGATCCGCCGTCTTCCGCCCCGCACCTGAAGCGTGTGGGGCGGAAGACGGCGCTTTTTTGTGGTCTGCTGTCCGCAAGCGCATGCGCGTCCCGAGGGCCGTGCCCCGGCGCGGGTCCCGATGGTCGACGACAGGGAGATGACGTGGGCAGGGTGGTGCTCGTCACCGGAGTCGCCCGGCAGCTGGCCGGCCGCTTCGTCCGGCGCGTGCAGAGAGAGACCGACGTCGACCGGGTGATCGCCGTGGACACCGTGCGACCCGTCCACCAGCTGGGCGGCGCGACGTTCGTGCAGGCCGACATCCGGCAGCCCGCGATCGGCACGGTGCTGGCCGAACACGGTGTGGACACCGTCGTCCACCTCGACGTCAACGGGACGCCCTCGCAGCCGCGAGGGGGCATGGCGGCTCTCAAGGAGACCAACGTCATCGGCACCATGCAGTTGTTCGGTGCGTGTCAGAAGGTGCCGTCGGTGCGGCGGGTGGTGGTCAAGTCCAGCACCGGCGTGTACGGGTCGGCCTCCCGCGACCCCGCAGTCTTCGACGAGACCACGCCGCCCAAGGCACTGCCGAGCGGCGGCTTCGCCAAGGACGTGGTGGAGGTCGAGGGATACGCGCGGGGCTTCGCCCGCCGCCGCCCGGACGTCTCCGTCACGGTCCTGCGGTTCGCACACGTGCTCGGGCCGACGGTCGACTCGCCGATGAGCGGGTACTTCGCCCTGCCGGTGCTGCCGACCGTGCTCGGCTACGATCCGCGACTGCAGTTCGTGCACGAGGACGACGCTCTCGATGTGCTGCGCCGGACGGCCGGTGAACCTGTCCGCGGTACGTACAACGCCGGGACGTTCAACATCGCCGGGGACGGGGTGTTGCTGCTGTCCCAGTGCGCGCGGCGGCTCGGCCGCCCGACGGTGCCGATTCTGCTGCCCGCGCTCCGCTGGGGCGGCTCGCTGCTGCGCTCGGCCGGGGTCACCGACTTCTCGCCGGAGCAGATCCGCATGCTCACCCATGGACGTGTGGTGCGGACGGCGCAGATGAGGGAACTGCTGGGCTTCGCACCGCGGTACACCACGGCGGACGTGCTGGACGCCTTCGCCCGCAGCCGTCCGCCCGGGCTGCTGCCGCCGAAGGGCGTGGGCCGCGCCGTCGACCGCGTCGCCGCCCGGATCGCCCCGGGCGGTTCGCGGGTAGGGAACGAGGAGGAACCGCAACACCATGGGTGACGCGAAAGTGATCCCGTTCGACGACGACCGTGACCGGTCGCGCGGCTCCGCCGGACGTCCGAAGCCCCGGCAGGCGAGGGCGCGGCGCGGTGGCAACGGAGACCCGGAGGGTGGGTCGCTGGTGCCGCTGCTGCACCAGGCCGACGGCTCGGAGGGGCTCGGCGCGCCCGGCGGCCCCGAGACGGGGGACGGGGCCCCGGCGGCCTCCGGGGTGTGGGAGCAGAGGGCGGCCCGCGGGCTGGCGTTCCTGCGTCGTCGGCTCACCGGCGAGTACGAGGTGGACGAGTTCGGCTACGACGCCGAGCTCACCGACCAGGTGCTGATGTCGATGCTGCGGCCCGTGTTCGAGAAGTACTTCCGGGTGGAAGTGCGGGGCGTCGAGAACATCCCGACCGAGGGCGGCGCGCTGGTCGTGGCCAACCACTCGGGCACGTTGCCGCTGGACGGCCTGATGCTGCAGGTGGCCGTGCACGATCACCATCCGGCGGGCCGGTCGCTGCGGCTGCTCGCGGCTGATCTGGTCTTCCTGCTCCCGGTCGTGAGCCAGTTGGCCCGGAAGGCGGGTCACACTCTTGCCTGCTCCGAGGACGCGGCGCGGCTGTTGGGACGCGGTGAGGTGGTGGGCGTGATGCCCGAGGGCTTCAAGGGGATCGGCAAGCCGTTCGCCGACCGGTACCGGCTGCAGAGGTTCGGACGTGGCGGTTTCGTGTCCACGGCGCTGCGATCGGGTGCGCCGATCGTGCCGTGCTCGATCGTGGGCGCGGAGGAGATCTACCCGATGATCGGCAACTCGCGTACGCTCGCCCGGCTGTGCGGCTTCCCGTACTTCCCCCTCACGCCCACGTTCCCGTGGCTGGGGCCGCTGGGGGCAGTGCCGTTGCCGACGAAGTGGACGATCCAGTTCGGTGAGCCGATCCGCACCGACGGATACGCGCCGGAGGCGGCGGACGACCCGATGCTCATGTTCAACCTGACCGACCAGGTGCGCGAGACGATCCAGCACACGTTGTACAAGCTGCTCGTCGGCCGGCGGTCCGTGTTCTTCTGAAGACGGCGGTCGTCCCCGAGACGGCCGTCCGGCTCGCGAGGCACGGACGCCGCAGGTGTGAGGTACCCCGGCGGACGAGGGCCGGGGGTGTTCTTCGATCGTGACCGTGTTGGTGGGGCGACCGGTGTTCTGCCGGCAGGGGGTCGGTGGTACGAAAGAGGCGGGGCGGCGGCCGGTGTGGGGATCGGCCGTCGCCCCGCCTGCACGGGGTGGGTTCAGTCGTCGCCCGTGTCGACGCCCAGCCCGGGCAGCACGTCCGGGACCAGCGGCGGCAGCGTGATGTCCGGGGCCGGGGAGTCTTCGTCGCTGCGGCCCGAGCTGTCCGTATCGTCCCCCCGCGGGCCGGAGGACGGCTTGCCGAGCAGCCCGTCATCGAGCAGCCCGCCGCCCTTCTGCGAGGACGAGCCCGACGGCTGTGGCTCCTCGCTGTCGCCCTTGCGCTCCCGCCGTTCCTCCTGTGAGGACTCCGCGGAGGGGCTGCCGGAGCGCTCGGCGTTCTCCCGTTCCTTCCCGGGCGCGCGGCCGGACCCGGTGCCGGGCCCGTCCGCCTGCTCGGGGAAGAGTGCGCGGAGCGGCTCGACCTCCTGCTCCATGGCGGTGAAGACCCCGGTGACCTCCTCCTCGACGTCTGAGAGCTGCACCGGCAGCCGTTCGCGCAGTTCCGCCCACCGGGTGCGGTGGTCCTGTGCGAACGTCGACAGCGACTGCATGACGCCGATCTGGCCGTCCCGCTCGTACGCCGCGCTGAGGAGGCGGTGCCCCTCTCCGGCATCGTGTGTGACGCTGGAGAGCGCGCGGCGGACGTCTGCGAGCGCCTCGTGGTCGAGGGCTCCCGTCCGGTCCTGCTCGACCAGCCGACGTGCCTCGCGAAGCCGGGTGGAGGCGTGGTCGAGGTAGAGCATGCCGCGGTCGGCACCGTCGTCCGCGAGGTCGAGCCGCAGATCCTCCATGCCGCGTTTGAGGCCGTACAGCGTGTCGCCGGGGAGGGCGTCCGTACTGGCCGCCGCGACGCCGCCGAGGGCGGAGGCGGCGACACCGACGCTGAGGCCGCCCGCGGCGAGGCCCTTGCCCAGCCGCGATCTGGGTCGGCGCAGGCCGAACGGTCCTGTGCCGACGGCCCGGTGGGAGCCCTTGCCGTGCTGCGTGCTGCGCTGTCGCGGCACGCCTCCGTCCTCCGTCCCGAGGGTGCCGCCGGCCACCGCGGCCTCCATGGCCGCCACCAGCTGCGCCCGCTGGACGGTCTTCACCTCCGGGTCCATCTCGGGTTTCGGCAGCGAACCGAGCCCGTCCGCCAGGGCGAGCAACTGCGCCTGCTCGTGGTCGCCGGCAGCTGCAGCCTCGTCGATCCCGCGGTCGTGCTCGTCCACGGCTTCGGCGAAGGCGTGTGCCCGCCGACTCGCCGATACGGATCCGATCACGGGCGGCACCTCCTCTCATCAGCACGGTGGACTCCCCACGCCGGGTGGTGGGTTGCGCCGCCCGCCCGCCTGCACCTGTTCGAGTGAATGCGGACGGGCGGGTCACAGCTGCGGGGAGTCTGCAATCCCCACAACGAGCCGAGCGCCGGGAGGGTTACGGAGCCGGGCTGATATGACCCCGAGCGCATTCCGTGGCACCTGCGGTCATCGAACATCTGCGGGCATCAGGCGGGCGAGGGTACGGACCGCCCGGTACTGCAGGGTCTTGATGGCGCCCTCGTTCTTGCCCATGATGCGTGCCGTCTCGGCGACGGTCTGCCCGTGCAGGAACCGGAGTGTGACGCACTCCTGCTGCTGCGGGTTGAGCCGGCGCACGGCGTCGATCAGAGTGTCGTTGGAGAGCCGTTCCAGGACGGAGTCCTCGGGACTGCGCTCGACCTCGTTGGCGTCGAGCATCTCCCCGGTGGTGACCTCCAGCCGGAACCGGCTCGACTTGAAGTGGTCGGCGACCAGGTTGCGGGCGATGGTGACCAGCCAGGCGCCGAAGTCGCGCCCCTGCCAGGTGAAGGTGCCGATCCGGCGCAGTGCCCGCAGGAACGTCTCGCTGGTGAGGTCCTCGGCCGTGGCCCGGCCACCGACGCGGTAGTAGATGTACCGGAACACCGTGTCGCTGTACTGGTCGTAGAGGAGACCGAACGCGTCGGCCTCGCCGCTCTGGGCGCGCTCGACGAGGTCCATCATGCGGCGGGCCTCGGTGTCGCCCACGGCGGGGCGACGACGGGTCGCGGCGGTTCCGGACGCCCCGCGCGTGGCGGCGCCGGAGGAGCCCCGGGTGGCCGTGCCGGAGCCGCCACCTCCGTGTCTGCCGGCGGACCGGGTGCCGTTCACGGCTCCGGTGGTGGTGCTGTCGGCCCATGCGTAGCAAGGGTGTGCGGGGACAGGTGCGGCTGCGGCGAGGGCCGGGACTGCGTACGCGTTGGGGACGATCGTGCGCAGCCGGTCGAGGACCGAGATGCGCAGCGTAAGCAGGCCCGAGGCGTCAACCCCGACGTGTGGGTACACGGGACTCCCAGAGGCAGAGCTTCCATCACGGGCACTGCGGGACCGATTCGCCCGGTCGGGGCGAACAGGTTCCGAATGCGTCTGAGGAGAATAACGCTTCGTACAGGCCGTACTACGCCCAGTTGTCGAAATCGCCGATTCGGTTTGCTCTGTTACGCATTGGGAGTCGAGAAGAATTCGAACGCGAGTGACTTCTTGATCGCTCAGTGAGCGAATACTGATGACTTCGTGGCCGTTCTTGACCGAGTGATGAGGCGAGTTTCACCGGGGTGCAGGTCGGGGTATGACCGCCGGATGCGCTTGCGACGCGCATCACGCTCGGCCGCTTTCGCCTCGGTGATCGATCCGGGCGCTGTTCGAGGCGGGCGGAGTCCCGTCCCCGGTCAGCGGCGTCGGCGATGGATGGCCAGCGCTGCGGCGGTGCCGCCGGCCACGGCGCCGACCCCCGCCGCCGCGGGGATGCCGATCTTCGCGGCCTTCCGGCCGGTGCGGTAGTCACGCAGCCGCCAGCCCTCCCGTGCGGCGTGGGTGCGCAGCGCGGAGTCGGGGTTGACGGCGTAGGGGTGGCCGACGAGCGAGAGCATCGGGATGTCGTTCGCGGAGTCGCTGTAGGCGGCGCAGCGGGCCAGCTCCAGGTCCTCCGCCATGGCGAGGGCGCGTACCGCCTCGGCCTTCGCCGGGCCGTGAAGGGGCTCGCCGACCAGGCGGCCGGTGTAGATCCCGTTCACGGATTCGGCGACCGTGCCGAGTGCGCCGGTAAGCCCGAGCCGGCGCGCGATGATGGTCGCGGTCTCCACCGGCGCGGCGGTTACCAGCCACACTCGCTGGCCCGCGTCCAAGTGCGCCTGTGCCAGTGCGCGCGTGCCCGGCCAGATGCGGCCGGCCATGTACTCGTCGTAGATCTCCTCGCCGATCTCCATGAGCTCGTCGACGCGGTGGCCCTCGACGATGGAGAGCGCGCTGTCCCGTGCGTCCTGCATGTGCCCGGCGTTCTCCGCACCAGCCAGCCGGAAGTACGCCTGCTGCCAGGCGAAACGGGCGAGCTCGCGCTTCTCGAAGAAGCGTCGCTTGTAGAGCCCGCGGCCGAAGTGGAAGAGGGCGGCACCCTGCATCACCGTGTTGTCGAGGTCGAAGAACGCGGCGGCCCGGGTGTCCCCGGTCACCGGGAACTCCGGTGCCGCGGCCGGCTCTGGCGTCGTCACCTCCTGCTTCCGTGCGGCCTCCGCGGCGGCTTCGCCCGCGAGGACGCTGCGCGCGGTCGCCGCCCGCTTGGGTGCGGTCAGCCAGGAGGGAAAAGGCATACGGCGAGCATAGCCAGTCGGAGCCTCCGGTCCCCTCCGGGCGGATGTCGGCTCGCCGTACAGCAGTCAGGACGGCTGAACCCCGGCCACGGGGCGGCA
>KI547048.1:10553-17414 GCA_000497405.1 Streptomycetaceae bacterium MP113-05
CCGCCCCGACAATGGACCCATGAAGACCGTCACACTGATCGGGAAGCCGGGCTGTCACCTCTGTGACGTGGCGCGGAACACCATCGACCGGATCTGCGCCGAGGCGGGCGCGGTCTGGGAGGAGAAGGACATCAACCAGGACCAGGAGCTGTACCGGATGTACTGGGAGCAGATCCCGGTGGTCCTGGTCGACGGGGCCCAGCACGACTTCTGGCGGGTCGACCCGGAGCGGCTGCGGAAGGCCCTCGCCGCCTGACCCTGACGGGCGACCGTCCAGGCTGCCGACGCCTTCGGTGGGGCAGGTCCACGCCGGTTTCACCAGTGGCCGGAAGAGGCCCTACCCGCCGGTAGGCTGGTGGTTTCGGCACCCGGAATCGGCTGGAATTCGACTATCATCGACGGCGTTTTGCCGTTCGGGGGCGTATACGTGAGGAGTGTGACGCGTGTCCCTCTTGACGCGTGTGGCGCCGGTCACGTTGGCCGGGCAAATCGGACACCATCTTTGTGCACGCGTTCACAAAGGCATAGCCTGGGCGCGACGGAGCGGTCCGGGAACATGCGCCTCGACGCATGCGACGTCCCCGGCGTACGGCCGCTCACCGCTTCGCGTAACCGGCAGGAGCACCGTGGCAACTGGCCGAAACCACCGACCGGCGACGAACCGGAGCCGAGGGATTCCCGAGGCCACCGTCGCTCGTCTCCCGCTGTACCTGCGGGCGCTGACCGCTCTCTCGGAACGTTCGGTGCCCACGGTCTCCTCCGAGGAGCTGGCCACAGCGGCGGGGGTCAACTCGGCGAAGCTGCGCAAGGACTTCTCCTACCTGGGCTCCTACGGGACCCGCGGCGTCGGCTACGACGTCGAGTACCTCGTCTACCAGATCTCCCGCGAGCTGGGTCTGACGCAGGACTGGCCGGTCGCCATCGTCGGTATCGGCAATCTCGGCGCCGCCCTCGCGAACTACGGCGGCTTCGCCTCCCGGGGATTCCGCGTCGCCTCGCTCATCGATGCCGACCCCGCGATGACCGGCCGCACCGTCGCCGGTATCCGGGTCGACCACACCGACGAGCTCGAGAAGATCATTGCGGACAACGGTGTCTCCATCGGCGTCATCGCCACCCCCGCCGGTGCCGCGCAGCAGGTCTGCGACCGGCTGGTCGCCGCCGGGGTGACCTCGATCCTCAACTTCGCGCCGACCGTGTTGTCCGTCCCCGGGGGCGTCGACGTACGCAAGGTCGACCTCTCGATAGAACTGCAGATCCTCGCCTTCCACGAGCAGCGCAAGGCCGGCGAGGAGGCCCCACCCGAGGAGGAGACGGCGCCCCCCGCGGCGCCGCCCGCCGTCGCGGTGAGCAAACGGCCGGACTCGGGGCCTGACGGGGACGTGCCCGCCGTGATGCCGGCATGAGTCTCCTGGTCGTCGGACTGAGCCACCGCAGCGCTCCGGTGAGCGTGCTCGAGCGGGCCGCGCTCGACCCGTCCCTGCGCGGCAAGCTGCTGCACGACACGGTCGGCACCGAGCCCGCCACCGAGGCGGCGGTGCTCGCCACCTGCAACCGGCTCGAGCTGTACGCGGACGTGGACAAGTTCCACGCCGGTGTCGCCGAACTGTCCACCATGCTGTCCCGGCACAGCGGCGTCACGCTGGACGAACTGACGCCCTACCTCTACGTGCACTACGAGGACCGGGCCGTCCACCACCTGTTCTCGGTGGCCTGCGGGCTGGACTCGATGGTCGTGGGAGAGGGCCAGGTCCTCGGTCAGATCAAGGACGCACTCGCCGTCGCGCAGGGCGAGCACACCGCCGGGCGGCTGCTCAACGACCTGTTCCAGCAGGCGCTGCGGGCCGGCAAGCGAGCCCACACCGAGACCGGTATCGACCGGGCCGGGCAGTCCCTGGTCACCTTCGGCCTGGAGACGCTCGCCGCGCTCGCCGCCCCGGGCGCGGGTGGTGACGTGTCCGGCTGGGTCGCAGGGCGGCGCGCGCTGGTGATCGGAGCGGGTTCGATGTCGTCCCTCGCGGCGGTCACACTCGCCCGCTGCGGTGCGACCGAACTGGTGATCGCCAACCGGACCGTCTCCCGCGCGGAACGCCTCGCGGCGAGCCTCACCGACGACCACGGTTCCGGCGACGGGTCCCGCGGCGCTGGGCCGGCGGGCCCGTTCGCGCGCTGCGGCGGGTTCGTCGCCCGGGCTGTGACGGTCGAGGAGATCGGCACCGAACTGGCGTACGCCGACATCGTGGTGTCCTGCACCGGTGCGACCGGGCTCGTGCTGACCGCCGACGACGTACGAGCCGCGCTCGCGCGTGACCGGAACCCGTCCGGCGACGACCTGCGGGACCCGGAGGTGCACCCCGGTGCGACCGTCACCGATGCCGTCGGCTCGGCTCCGGGCGGGCAGCGGGTCGTGGGACTGCTGGATCTGGCCATGCCGCGGGACGTGGACGCAGCCGTGCACCGGCTGGACGGCGTCCGCCTGGTCGACATCGAGTCGCTGGCCGAGGCCGCCGCCGACGCGCCGATGGCCGCCGACGTCGACGCGGCACGCGGCATCGTCGCCGAGGAGGTCGCCGCGTTCGGCGCCGCCCAGCGTGCCGCCGTCATCACTCCCACAGTCGTCGCGCTGCGCGCCATGGCCTCAGACGTGGTCGCCGCCGAGATGGAGCGGCTCGACGGACGACTGCAGGAACTGGACGACAAGCAGCGCGCAGAGATCACCCAGACCGTCAGGCGTGTCGTGGACAAGCTCCTGCACGCGCCGACAGTACGGGTCAAGCAGCTCGCCGGCGAGCCCGGCGGCGCCGGATATGCCGACGCCCTTCGTGAGCTGTTCGACCTCGACCCGCAGGCCGTCGCCGCGGTCAGCAACCCGGAACAGGAGCGGCAATGAGTACCGGCCCCACTTACGGCGGCCCCGGCGCCGGTCAGGGAGCCGGCGACGACGCCGGCACCCTCAGGCTGGGCACCCGCCGCAGCAAGCTGGCCATGGCCCAGTCCGAA
The DNA here is from genome assembly GCA_000497405.1 of Streptomycetaceae bacterium MP113-05. Taxonomy (GTDB): domain Bacteria; phylum Actinomycetota; class Actinomycetes; order Streptomycetales; family Streptomycetaceae; genus Streptomyces. The sequence goes on from KI547048.1 coordinate 13,554, forward strand.
CAGGTCGCCCAAGCGGTGCGCCGCCTCACCGGGCGCCCGGTCGAGTTGGTGCAGATCACCACCTACGGCGACACCAGCCGCGAGCACCTGGCCCAGATCGGCGGCACCGGCGTCTTCGTCACCGCGCTGCGCGACGCGCTGCTCCGCGGTGAGATCGACTTCGCCGTGCACTCCCTCAAGGACCTGCCGACCGCCCAGCCCGACGAGCTGCACGTGGCGGCGGTCCCGGTTCGTGAGGACCCCCGGGACGCACTGATCGCCCGCGACGGCCTCGGCTTCGAGCAGCTCGCGCGCAGTGCCGAACGAGCGGGTCGCCCGGCGCGGATCGGCACCGGTTCCCCGCGCCGCATGGCGCAGCTCGAGGCGTGGGCGCGGGCGCTGGGTGTCGTGATCGAAACGGTTCCGATCCGGGGGAATATCGACACGCGGATCGGGTACGTGCGCTCCGGCGAGCTTGACGCGGTCGTGCTCGCCGCCGCGGGGCTGAACCGGGTCGGCCGGGCCGACGAGGTCACCGAGCTGCTCTCCCCCGACGCTGTTCTTCCCGCCCCCGGCCAGGGGGCACTGGCTGTCGAGTGCGTCGCGACCGACGTACTCCTCGCCGCACAGCTCGTCGAGCTCGACGACCCGCACACGCGGGCCGCCGTGACCGCCGAGCGCACCCTGCTCGCCGCCCTGGAGGCCGGCTGCAGCGCACCTGTCGGTGCGCTGGCCGAACTGCTGGGCGACGGGCGGACCGTCACCGAAATGCGCCTGCGTGGCGTCGTCGGCACCACCGACGGCAAGACGCTGGTGCAGCTGTCCACCACCGGTCCCGTACCGGCGTCCGCCGACGACAGGGCGACCCCGCAGCACCTGGGGCGCGAACTTGCCGACGAGATGCTCGCCAAAGGTGCGGCCGGTCTGATGGGGGAGCGAGCACTTTGAGCCCCACCACGAATGCGCCGGCCGACCAGGGCACGGCGTCGCAGACCACAGCGGCGGATGCCGCGCAGGCAACCGTCGGGGCAGCCGTCCCGGCGGCAGCCGTGCACCTGTACGGAGCCCACGGGCACGTCACTTTCCTCGGTGCCGGTCCCGGAGATCCGGGACTGCTCACCTTGCGAGCAGTCGAGGCGCTGTCCCATGCCGACGTGCTCGTCGCCGACCCGCAGGTGCACGACATCGTGCGCACGCACACGCGGGCAGGGGTGGACACTCCGCTCCGCGCGACAGCCGGTGAGGAACCCGCGGGCATCCCCAACTCCACCGATTCGGCGGGCGATTGGGCACATGTTGTCATGACGGCCGCACGCAGCGGCAAGCGGGTGGTGCGTGCCGTCGCGGGGGACCCGGGGCTGGACGCGGACGCCGCCCGGGAGATGCTCGCCTGCGTCGCCGAGGGCATCACCTTCGAGGTGGTACCGGGCATCGCCAACGCGGTCGGCGTACCCGCCTATGCGGGCGTGCCGTTGCGTGACGAGCACGGCGCCGACGTGCGGTTCGTCGATGCCGGGAGCGCGGACGACAGATGCTGGACGGAGCTGGGCGCCAGCGACGCCACCGTCGTGGTCTCCAGCACGCTGGAGACGGTGTGCGGTGCGGCCGGTGAGCTGGTCGCCGCCGGACGCAAGCCGGACGTGCCGATCTCGGTGACCATCGCCGGCACCACCACCCGCCAGCGCACCTGGGCGGCGACACTGGGCACCCTGCAGCAGACGCTGAAGTCGGCGAAGGTGCTGCCCGCGGCGGACGGCACCCAGCCGGTGATAGCCGTGGTCGGCGAGCGCAGCGCCCCCGCCCGGCGCGACCAGCTCGCCTGGTTCGAGTCCAAGCCGCTGTTCGGCTGGCAGATCCTGGTGCCGCGCACCAAGGAGCAGGCCGCCTCCCTCTCCGACCAGTTGCGCAGTTACGGCGCGGTGCCCGCCGAGGTGCCGACCATCGCGGTGGAGCCGCCGCGCACTCCGCAGCAGATGGAGCGGGCCGTGAAGGGCCTGGTCACCGGTCGCTACGAGTGGATCGCCTTCACTTCCTTCAATGCCGTGAAGGCGGTGCGGGAGAAGTTCGAGGAGTACGGGCTGGACGCGCGCGCGTTCGCCGGCATCAAGGTCGCCGCGGTCGGGGAGCAGACCGCGAGGGCGCTGATCGACTTCGGTGTGAAGCCGGACCTGGTGCCCAGCGGTGAGCAGTCCGCCGCCGGACTGCTCGACGACTGGCCGCCGTACGACCCGGTCTTCGACCCGATCGACCGCGTCTTCCTGCCGCGTGCCGACATCGCCACCGAGACCCTGGTCGCCGGGCTGATCGAGCTGGGCTGGGAGGTCGACGACGTGACCGCGTACCGCACGGTGCGCGCCTCGCCGCCGCCGGCCACCACCCGCGAGGCGATCAAGGGCGGCGGGTTCGACGCAGTGCTGTTCACCTCGTCCTCCACCGTGCGGAACCTGGTCGGCATTGCGGGAAAGCCCCACAACGTCACCGTCATCGCCTGCATCGGCCCCGCCACCGCGAAGACCGCGGAGGAGCACGGGCTGCGCGTGGACGTCATGTCGCCCGAGCCGTCCGTGCACAAGCTCGCCGAGGCGCTGGCGGACTTCGGCGCGCAGCGCCGCGCCACGCAGGTCGAGGCGGGCGACGCCGTGAAGCGGCCGAGTGAGAAGCGACCGCAGAGAAGGAGGGCCCGCACCTCGTGAACGCACCGCACCACGCCCCGTACGGCGACGGCGGTTTCCCCGCCACGCGCCCGCGACGGCTCCGCACCACGGCGGCTGTGCGCCGCCTGGTCGCGGAGTACCGCACCCGGTCGTCCGACCTGATCCTGCCCGCTTTCGTGCGGGAGGGCATCAGCGAACCGGTGCCGGTCTCCACCATGCCGGGCGTGGTGCAGCACACGCGGGACACACTGCGGAAGGCCGCGGTGGAGGCCGTCGAGGCGGGTGTCGGCGGGCTGATGCTGTTCGGCGTGCCGGTGGTCAAGGACCCGGTCGGCTCCCGCGGCACCGACCCGGACGGCATCCTCCAGCAGGCGTTGCGGGACGTGCGCTCCGAGATCGGCGACGAGCTGGTGCTCATGTCCGACCTGTGCCTGGACGAGTACACCGACCACGGCCACTGCGGGGTCCTCGACGCTCGCGGGCGGGTCGACAACGACGCGACGCTGGAGCGTTACGCCGAGATGGCCCGCGTCCAGGCCGACGCGGGCGCGCACATGCTGGGCCCCAGCGGCATGATGGACGGCCAGATCGGGCACGTGCGCGCGGCCCTCGACGCCGCCGGGCACACGGACACGGCGCTGTTCGCCTACACGGCGAAGTACTCCTCCGCCTTCTACGGGCCGTTCAGGGAGGCTGTGGCCTCCTCGCTGAAGGGTGACCGGAAAACCTACCAGCAGGACCCGGCCAACGCCCGGGAGGCCCGTCGTGAGCTGTCCCTGGACCTCGCAGAGGGGGCCGACATGGTCATGGTCAAACCCGGCCTGCCCTACCTCGACATCCTGCGCGACTTCACCGAGTCGGCGGACGTGCCGGTGGGTGTCTACCAGATCTCCGGCGAGTACGCGATGGTCGAGGCTGCTGCCGAGAAGGGCTGGGTCGACCGTGAGGCCGCCATCCTGGAGACGCTGACGTCGTTCACCCGGGCCGGTGCGAGCGTGATCCTCACCTACTGGGCCGTCGAGGCTGCGAAGCTGCTCCGCGCCCAGAGCTGAACACCCCGACCGACGGGTCGCGCTCGGCAACATGACGGGCGACGGCGTCGAACGCCGGGGCGGGCGTACCGCTTCAGGGAGCGGACGAGGAGCGGGCCGACAGCATCGGGGTGGAGGTGCCGCCCTAGGCGTCGTGTGTCAGGGCACTGTGCGCAAGCCGGTGAAGGGCCCAGCCG
>KI547048.1:17424-19740 GCA_000497405.1 Streptomycetaceae bacterium MP113-05
TCCACTGTGCAGCACGTCGTCGGTGATGACGGCCGGCCGCCATGCGTGCCCATGCGGGCTGCCGCGTCGAGCCCTTCGACGCTGCATTGGCGGCCTGCGGAGTGCCGCCGCGCTGACGGCGACCGCGTTCTGGCTGCTGCGGCGGCGCCTGCCGTGAGGCTCTGACCCGGTGCGGGGTGCCGTCCGGAGGGGGACGGCACCCGCACCGTGATGCGCGGAGGGTCAGAAGATCCCCTGGCCGGGGACGAGGATGCCGTCCGGGTCGTAGCGGTCGCGGGCGGCGGCGAGGAACGGCCAGGCGGGGCCGAAGTGGTCGCGCCAGTCGTCGCGGCCGAAGGGGATGGAGCCGACCGGGTACTGCTTGCCGCCCGCGTCGCGGACGGCCTCGTACGCGGCGCGGTTGGCGGCGAGCAGCCGGTCGACGGTCGCGGTGTCCTCCGGCGGGCAGGTGCGCAGCACCGCGAGGAGGTACGGCACCCGGTCACGGGGCATCCGCAGCAGCGGGGCGTGCAGCTCCTCCCGCTGGAGCGGGTACAGCAGGACGACGCCGGCCGGGCCCACGTCCGCCGGGGTGAGTCCGGCGAGGATGCGGTCCGCCAGCCGTTCCGCCTCGTCTCCGGGCAGCAGCAGGTTGAGCCAGGGGTGCGCGTCGTCCCAGAGCCCGGCTTCCTTGAGCTGGGCCACGACCGGGCCGAGCCGGTCGATGAACGCGTAGTAGTCCAGGGTCTCGGCCGTCATCCCCGTCGGCTCGAACCGCAGGCCGCGCAGCAGCGACTCGTCGTCCGGCTCCGGGCCGGCGGGCGGGCCGTACGCCGTGGCCTCCAGGATGTAGTTGCGGAACGCGCCGGCGTCGTCGGCGGCGATCTGGCCCTCGACATACGCGAAGCGGCGGTCCGCGACCAGCCGGCGCTGGTCCGTCAGGAAGGTGTGCAGGTCGTCGTACGGCAGCAGGTAGTGGCGTACGGTCGCCGGCGCGGTGACCAGTTGGAGCGTCGCCCCCACGACGATCGCGCACTGACCGAGCCCGGAGCGGACCGCGTCGAACAGTTCGCGGTGCCGGTCGCGGGAGCAGCGCACGTGCTCTCCTGCGCCGGTGACGACCTCCAGCGCGGTCACCGTGTCGACCTGCGCTCCGTGCTCGTGGGTCTGGCCGCCGATGCCGCCGACGGACAGCGTGCCGCCGACGGAGAGTTCGAGGTAGTCGGTGAACACCGGCGGGGTGAGGCCGTGTTCGAGGGTGGCCCGGGTGAGTGTCGACCAGCGCACGCCCGCGCCGACGGTCACACGACCGTGCCGTACCGGGCCGATCTCCCCGAACGGCGTGGTCTCGACGACGAGGCCGCCCTGCACCTGGGCCTGGCCGAACGTGGTGTGGCCCTGCCCGCGCGGCGCGACCTCGATGCCGTGGCGGCGGCAGTACCGCACCATGGCGACGACGTCGTCCACGGAGCCCGGTCGCAGAACGGCGGAGGGGCGGCGGTGCACGAGGTGCCCGTAGTCGTCGGCCGCGGCGGCGCGGGAGGCGTCGTCGGTGAGCAGGGTGCCCTCCAGCGGCGGCACCTCGTCGAAGGGTCCTCCGTCCCCCTCGACGGCCCAGGCGCTCCCCACCGGGTCGAACCCGATGACGACCGCTGCGGCGGCGGCTCCTCTCAGCGCGGTACGGCGGGTCGGCTTCGACAGCATGCGCGATCCTCTCGGCGGTGACGTGGCGTCAGCGCCGGGGATGTTACCGGTGGCGGACGCCGTCGCGCGCCGAAGGCGCGTACTACAGGCGCTCGGGGGTGCGGATGCCGAGCAGGGCCATGCCCTGGTGCAGGGTGCGCGCCGTCAGGTCGCAGAGGAAGAGCCGGTTGGCGATCTGGTCGGGACCGCCTGCGGCCTTCAGGACCGGGCACTGGTCGTAGAAGGTCGTGTAGAGCGACGCCAGCTGGTAGAGGTACGCCGCAGCCTTGTGCGGCTCGTACAGCTCGGCCGCGCTCGCCAGCGTGTCGGCGAACTCGTCCAGGTGCAGTGCCAGCGCCCGCTCCGCCGGCTCCAGCGCCAGCTCCGGGTGTGCGACGGGCTCGGCGCCCGCCGGGGCCTTCCGCAGGATGGAGCGGATGCGCGCGTACGCGTACTGCAGGTAGACGCTGGTGTCGCCGTTGAGCGAGACCATCCGGTCCAGGTCGAAGACGTAGTCGCGTGTCATGGAGTTGGAGAGGTCGGCGTACTTGACCGCGCCGACGCCCACCTGGGAGGACCGCTCGGCGATCTCCGCCTCGGAAAGGCCCAGGTTCTCGCTCTTCTCGCGCACCACTTCCGCGGCTCGGCCGACCG
>KI547048.1:19750-22054 GCA_000497405.1 Streptomycetaceae bacterium MP113-05
GTCGATCAGCCGCACGGTCTCGCCCTCCCGGGTTTTGAACGGCTTGCCGTCCTTGCCCAGTACGGTGCCGAACGGCAGCTGCCGCGCCGCGCCCTCGGGCAGCCAGCCGGCCCGCTGCGCGGTCCCGAACACCATGCGGAAGTGCAGCGCCTGCCGGGCGTCGACCACGTACAGCAGGGTGTCGGCCTTGAGCTCGCCGATCCGGTTCCGGATCGCCGCCAGGTCGGTCGCGGCGTAGCCGAAGCCGCCGTTGGACTTCTGCACGATCAGCGGCGTCGGGGTGCCGTCCGGTCCCTTCACGTCGTCGAAGAACACGCACAGTGCGCCCTCCGACCGCACCGCGACACCCGAGGACTCCAGCTCCCGCACCACGTCGTGCAGGTCGTCGTTGTAGGCGCTCTCGCCCATGACGTCCTCGTCGCGGATCTCGATGTCGAGCTGCTCGTACACGCCCTGGAAGTAGAGCTTCGACTCGTCGACGATCTTGTGCCAGAGCGCCAGGGTCTGCGCGTCGCCGGACTGGAGTTTCACCAGCCGGTCGCGGGCACGCTCCTTGAACTCCGGGTCGGAGTCGAAAAGCACCCGGGACGCCTTGTAGAGCCGGTTCAGCCGAGCCATCGCGGCGTTGCCCTCGACGTCCGCACCACCGTCGCCCGTCACGGTGTCCGACTCGTGGTCCAGCTCGTGCGGGTGCTCGATCAGGTACTGCGTGAGCATGCCGAACTGGGTGCCCCAGTCGCCGATGTGGTGCCGCCGGATCACCGTCTCGCCCCGGTGCTCCAGCAGGTTCACGATCGCGTCGCCGATGACCGTGGACCGCAGGTGCCCGACGTGCATCTCCTTGGCGACGTTCGGCTGCGCGTAATCCACCACCGAGGTGCCGGGGTCCTGCTTGTACGGCACGCCCAGCCGGTCGTCGTCGGCCCGGGCGGCGAGGGTGCGCACGAGTGCCGCGTCGGAGACGGTGATGTTGAGGAAGCCGGGGCCGGAGACCTCGATCCCGGCGATCTCGTCGTTCGCCGGGATCGCTTCGACGACCTTGCCCGCCAGCTCCCGCGGGTTGCCCTTGAGCTTCTTCGCGAGCGCCAGCATGCCGTTGGCCTGGAAGTCCGCCCGGTCGCTTCGGCGCAGCAGCGGATCTGCGGGAGCCGACTCCGGCACTGCGGCCGAGAGGGCATCCGCGAGGCGCTGGTGGACCGCAGCGGACAGAGACTGGACCGAGGCCATGGAATTGATCACCGTTCCGTCGGCGTGGAAGAGACTGCCAACCAGTATCCCACGGTGCCCGCCGTGGCCCGCGACGTGTTGTGCGGATGGGACAATGGCCGCGCCCACTTTTCGACGCGCTCATGAGAAGGAAGTACCGGACGTGGCACAGACCACCCCCGAGACCGACTGGGTCTCCCGTATCGCCGATGACGTCATCGCCGAAGCGGAGCGCCGCGGCCCGGGCAAACCTGTCGTCTGCGCGTCCGGGCTCAGCCCTTCCGGGCCGATCCACCTGGGCAACCTGCGCGAGGTGATGGTTCCGCACCTGGTCGCCGACGAGGTCAAGCGGCGCGGCGTGCCGTGCGAACACCTCATCTCGTGGGACGACTACGACCGTTTCCGCAAGGTCCCTGCAGGGATCACGGGGGTCGACGCGTCGTGGAGCGAGTACATCGGCAAGCCGCTCACCGCGGTTCCCGCTCCGGCCGGCAGCCGGCACGCGAACTGGGCCGAGCACTTCCGCACCGCGATGACCGACTCGCTGGCCGAGCTGGGTGTGGAGTTCCGCGGCATCAGCCAGACGCAGATGTACACCTCCGGGGCCTACCGCGAACAGATCCTCTTCGCGATGCGCGAGCGGAACCGGATCGACGCCGTCCTCGACCGCTACCGCACGTTGGGTAAGAACGCGGCGCAGGGCGGCGGCAAGAAGGGCAAGCCGCAGCAGAAGCCCCAGGACGCCGCCGAGATCGAGGCGGCAGAGGGTTCGGGCGCCGCCGCCGAGGACGACGGCTCCGACGCTGCGGGCGGCTCGTACTACCCGTACAAGCCGTACTGCGGTGTCTGCGAGCGCGACCTGACCCGCGTCACCGCCTACGACGATGAGACCACCGAGCTGGCGTACGTCTGCCGGTGCGGGCACACCGAGACGGTGCTGCTGCGCGAGTACGACCGCGGCAAGCTGGTCTGGAAGGTCGACTGGCCGATGCGCTGGGCGTACGAAGGCGTGACCTTCGAGCCCAGCGGAGTCGACCACCAGTCCCCGGGCTCCTCGTTCGTGGTCGGCGGGCAGCTGGTGAAGGAGGTCTTCGGCGG
>KI547048.1:22064-24698 GCA_000497405.1 Streptomycetaceae bacterium MP113-05
GGCCCGATGTACGCCTTCGTCGGCATCAGCGGCATGGCGAAGATGTCCAGCTCCCGCGGCGGGGTGCCCACCCCAGCCGAGGCACTGGAGATCATGGAGGCTCCGCTGCTGCGCTGGCTCTACGCGCGCCGCAAGCCGAACCAGGCGTTCAAGATCGCCTTCGACCAGGAGATCCAGCGCACCTACGACGAGTGGGACGCGCTCGGCCGGAAGATCGCCGACGGCTCCGCGCAGCCCGCGGACGTCGCCGCGCACCTGCGTGCTTCCACCACGGCTGCCCGGGCACTGCCCGCCACGCCCAGGCCGCTGCCCTTCCGCACCCTCGCCTCCGTGGCCGATATCACGGCCGGGAATGGGGAGCAGACACTCCGCATCCTGAGTGAACTCGATCCGGAGCAGCCGGTGAACTCGCTGGACGAGACCCGGCCGCGACTGGACCGCGCCGAGCGGTGGATCACCACGCAGGTCCCCGTGGACCAGCGCACCCGTGTACGGGACGAACCGGACGGAGAACTGCTCGACTCGCTCGACGAGGAACAGCGGGAGTCGCTGCGCCTGCTGCTGGACGGGCTCGAAAAGAACTGGTCGCTGGACGGCCTCACCTCACTCGTCTACGGCGTGCCGAAGATCCGTGCCGGGCTGGCACCGGATGCGAAGCCGACGCCCGAACTGAAGGTGGCCCAGCGGGCGTTCTTCGCCCTGCTCTACCGGCTGCTGGTGAGCCGGGAGACGGGGCCACGGCTGCCGACCCTTCTGCTGGCGGTGGGCGCGGGCCGGGTCCGCAGACTGCTCGGCGCCTGAGGACGCGCCGACGCAGGGGCCGTCGGGTATCCGTCCGCGGAGGGGGAGGCGGGAGTACCGTGACGGGGAAGGGGCTGCCCGTCGGTGCGGTGGGCACGGCCCGATACCGGTACGGCGTCCCCGCGACGCTCGGCGCACAGCCCAGTACACGAAGGAAGTCCGACATGGTGGAATCCGGTGGCGGTCCCGTGAAGCGCGACAAGTCCGGGAAGGTCACGCTCACCAAGAGTGCCCCCAACGTCTCACTCGACAAGCCCCGGTCCGGCGGCGAACTCACCGTGAACCTGAACTGGAACGCCCGCGGCGCGCAGGACGCGGCAGACGGAAAGGGCAAGCGGGGCCTGTTCGCCAAACTGCAGGCGGCGTTGCAGCCGGAGCCCGGGATCGACCTGGACCTCGGCTGCCTGTGGGAGTTCACCGACGGCTCCAAGGGCGTGGTGCAGGCGCTCGGTAACTCTTTCGAGGCCCGGGACTCGTCCGGCCGGCCCGTGCTCCAGCTGGACGGCGACGACCGTTCCGGTGCCGCCGTGGGTGGCGAGAACCTGCGGATCGACCTGGGCCGGATCGACTCCCTCAAGCGCGTCCTGGTCTTCGCCATGATCTACGAGGGTGCGCCGAACTGGGAGGCGGCGCGGGCGGCCGTGACGCTGGTCGCTCCCGGCCAGGCTCCGATCGAGGTTCTGCTGGACGAGGCCGATCCGAAGGCCCGGGTCTGCGGCGTCGCGCTGATCGAGAACACGGCCCGGGGCCTGTCCGTGCGGCGGGAGGTCCGCTACGTCAAGGGTGCGCAGCGTGCGCTGGACCAGGCGTACGGCTGGGGGATGAACTGGACTCCGGGGCGGAAGTCCTGACGGCTCGGGCCGAAGGTTCGGTGCCGGTGCCGGCGGGCGGCGACCGGACCGAGGACCTCGTCGGCCGTCTCGGTCCGGGCGAACGGTCGCGGGTCGTCGTTCCAGTGCCCGGACGGTGCGGTGGGAACGGTCAGCGGGAGAGGCCCATCTCGGTGTCGTAACGCTCACGGAACTCGCGGAGGAACGCACGGAGATACGCCTCACTCAGCAGGTTGCCGTCGATGTTCGTGACGCCGAAGGACTCGTGCAGCGCCCGGGAGAGGTCGCGTGCCGAAGGGCGGCTGCCGTACGCCGCGATGTACTGCCGGTACGCCTCGAAGTACACCTCTTCGCGCGCGACGCCGTCGGGGACGCCCAACGGCTCGTCGCCGCCGTACGCCTCCGGCTCGGGTTCCGGCTCCGGCGTGGGTGCGGGGACCGGTTCGGGCGCCGCGGGCGCCGGTTCGGGCTCGACGAGGACTTCCTGACGGCCGGACACGTACGCAGGGCCGCCGCCCTCCGGCGCGCCACTGCGGCCCAGCGGGCGCTGGCGCCCGCCCTGCACGACGGGCACGGTCACCTTCGGTGTCCGGCGGCCGGAGTCCTCCGCGTACGCGTATCCGGGCTCCTCCGTGTACGCGTAGGCGGCGGGGTCGTTCGCCGTCTCGTGCACCTCGGGTATGTCGGGGAGCGGGTACTCGCCGGTCGGGGAGACGGCGGGCGGCTCGTCCCGGTGGGGGTCGACGTCCGGGTGGCTGCCGTGCCGGGGGGCGGGCCGTGGCTGAGCGGGTATGTAGTCGGGAGCGGGCCGGTACTCCGAGACGTAGTCCGCCGTGTGCTCCCCGGCAGCCTGCGCCCCGTCGTGGGCCGGACGCTCCCGCGCCGGGGGCCGTACCTCCGGGGAGGCGGCGTCCCGCACGGGCCGTGCGGGATCCGCCACGCCGTCCGGGGCGCCCGGCAGCAGCGACCCGCCCGGGACGGCGGGGTCGGCGGGGGTCGCACC
>KI547048.1:24708-58427 GCA_000497405.1 Streptomycetaceae bacterium MP113-05
CAACCGTGCCGGGGCCTTGATGCCCGCCGCCGCCAGCCCGGCCGGTCCGGTCTCTGTCAGCGGCACGCCGAAGCGGGCGAGGCGGAGCGGCATCATCGCCTCCACGGGAGCCTTGCGGCGCCACCCGCGGCCGAAGCGGGCGTGCAGCCGGGCCTCATACACGAGCCGGTCCTGCTCCATGGCGATCACCTGCTCGTACGAGCGCAGTTCCCACAGTTTCATCCGCCGCCACAGTCTGAACGTCGACGGGAACGCCAGCAGCCAGCGGGAGAGACGTACACCCTCCATGTGCTTGTCGGCCGTGATGTCGGCGATCCGCCCGATCGCGTGCCGGGCCGCCTCCACCGCGACCACGAACAGGATCGGGATGACGGCGTGCATGCCGACACCCAGCGGGTCCGGCCACGCCGCCGCTCCGTTGAACGCGATGGTCGCCGCCGTCAGCAGCCACGCGGTCTGGCGCAGCAGCGGGAACGGAATCCGGATCCAGGTGAGCAGCAGGTCGAGCGCGAGCAGCACCACGATGCCCGCGTCGATGCCGATCGGGAAGAACGGCGCGAAGGCGCCGAACCCCTTCTTCTCGGCGAGGTCGCGCACGGCGGCGTACGACCCGGCGAAGCCGATGGCGGCGATGACGACCGCGCCGGCGACGACGACGCCGACAAGTATCCGGTGTGTGCGGTTGAGTTCGACGGACTGCACTGGTGTGGACCCCACCCTCGGGAAGCTGGCGGCGCTCAGCCTTGCACACCTGTGCGGTTCCGTGTCACTCGATGCTGCCAGTGGCCTCCTTCGCCACCTTTTCTGCGTTCTTGCGCACCTCGTCGCGGCTGGGCGGATCCGCGTCCTCGAATCCGGTGCCTTCGTAGTCGACCGTGACGACCACGTTCTCGTCACGGACGACGACGCGGGTGGCGCGGTAGGTGTTGTCCTTCTTGACGGTCTCGTAGGTCACGGCGACGGCGTTCTGCCCGGTCCCGGAGACCTTGGTCTCCTCCGGCTTCTTGTGCGCCTCGTCGCTGCTGACCGCCTTCAGTTCCTGCTCGTAGAAGCGGGAGGCCTGCTCCGTGCCGGATCCGAGCGAGGAATCGGACTCGTACCGCTTCAAGGAGACCGTCAGCGCGCGGTACTCGGCGTCGATGTCGCCGCTGCCGCCGCTCCAGAAGCACGCGCCGTAGCTGCCGGTGTCCGAGGAGGCCAGATTCTTGCCGGACTTGTCGTCCGTGCCGGGCACCATGTCCTCGACGCTCTTCCCGGACAGCGTCTTGCAGGGGTCCGGCAGGTCCTTGTGGCCGGCGGAGTCCTGCTTCTGCTCCGGGGCGCTCGCCGACGCGGAGGTCGGGGAGCCGGACGGCTCCTTTCCGTCCGAGTCCGAGGAGCATCCGGCCACCAGCAGCACGGGCACGGCCACGGCGGCGCAGGCGGCCCTGCGGGCCAGGCGCGGGGTGATTCGGTGCATGGTTCCTTCGCTTCCGGGTCTCTTCGGTTCGGGCGGGGGATCGACCTGTGATCCGGGCCCCGGTGACGCACTTTCGGGGCCGGACGGGGCGCCGGCTTCTCAGCCGTCGGTGATCTGGTCGGCGAGCTGCCGTGCCAGGTTCTGCGCGTACTTCTGGAGTTCGGCGCTGTCCGGGGTGTGGCGCGCATCGGCGATGGACTGGCCGTACTCGACGGTGACCAGCACGTTCGACGTACGGAAGACGAGCGTGACGTCCCGGTGTGAGCCGCGCCCGTCGGCCGCTGCCTCCAGCCGGTCGCCGATGAACGCGGTGTCGCCGATGTCCTCGAGCCTACGGGGCGGCAGCGACGGTTTCGGCGAGGGTGAGCCGAGTTCCGGCCCGTCCTCGGCGTTGGCTTCGTCGTCCGGTGTGACGGAAGAGGCGTCGGCTTGCGTCTCGACGCCGCCTCCCTCGCCGTCGCTCCCGTTCCCGTCCGCGGCTTCCGTGGGGTCGCCGGTCCCGGTGTCCGGCCCGGGAGACGGCCGGTCCTCACCGGTCTCCACACCGGCATCCTCGGCGCGCTCGCCGTAGACGAGTTCGGCCTGCTCGTTGTCACTGACCTCGGGGTCGTAGGAGACGACGCGTTCGAAGTCGACCGTGAGCCGCCGGCTGCCGAGGCTGGTGGTGCTCTGCCAGTTGCAGCCCACCCGCCGGTCGGTGTCGTAGGTCAGTGCGGCCTCGCCGTCCAGCGGGGTCCGGGTGCCGACGGCGTCGTCGTCCGCCTTCTCCTCGGCCTTCTCGGCGCGGGCCGCCGCGCCGGGCAGCATCTGTTTCAGCGTCTCGCGGTCCACCGCGCCGCACGGCTCGGGGAGGGTGCGGAACCTGCCCGGTTTCGCGGATTCCGCGGCTGCGGTGGCGTCACCCGGTTTGGTGTCGCCCTCGTCGCTGCCGGAGCCCCCGGTACAGGCCGTGAGGCCGCCGACGGCGGCGAGTGCCACCGCGGCACCCGCCAGACGCGTTCTCGCCCTCCGCTGCACCGGTGCCTCCCGCACTCGAAAACGTGTTGCCGCCGTCGTGGGCCGACGGCACACAATGTCTACCGCACGCACTGCACGGTCGTCCGGTCGCGTGGCGCCTATGCGACTGAAGTCCGGCTTGTTCCTTTCCGGTCGCTCGGCGTCCCGGCCGACCACCTGGTGCTTCTTGGAGTCTTCCCGGGGGGCGAGTGAGATGGCGTACACGGAGTTGCCCGGCGCAAGGGTGCCGATCCGGATGTGGGCGGACCCGGCGTCGGTGGAGGACGGCGCGCTGCGTCAGCTGGAGAACGTGACGACGCTGCCCTGGATCCGGGGCTTGGCGGTGATGCCCGACGTGCATTACGGCAAGGGCGCGACGGTCGGATCCGTCATCGCGATGGAGGGCGCCGTGTGTCCGGCGGCGGTCGGCGTAGACATCGGTTGCGGCATGTCCGCCGTGCGCACCTCGCTCACGCAGAACGACCTGCCGGGCGACCTGTCGCGGCTGCGTTCGCGGATCGAGCAGGCCGTTCCGGTCGGCCGGGGCATGCACGACGCGCCGGTGACCCCCGGCCGGCTGCACGGATTTCCGACGGCCGGCTGGGGCGACTTCTGGACCCGCTTCGACGGAGTGGCGGAAGCGGTCCGCTTCCGTCGGGGACGTGCCGAGAAGCAGCTGGGAACGCTCGGCGGAGGAAATCATTTCATCGAGGTGTGCCTCGACTCCGAGGGCGCCGTGTGGCTGATGCTGCACTCCGGCTCGCGCAACATCGGCAAGGAGCTCGCCGAGTTCCACATCGGCCAGGCACAGCGACTGCCGCACAACCGGGGACTGGTCGACCGCGACCTGGCGGTGTTCGTCGCGGACACCCCGCAGATGGCCGCCTACCGCAACGACCTGTTCTGGGCGCAGGAGTACGCCACGTTCAACCGTGCCTTGATGATGGGGCTGCTCCAGGACGTCGTGCGCCGCGAGTTCCGCAAGGCGAAGCCGAAGTTCGACCGCGTCGTCTCCTGTCACCACAACTACGTGGCGGAGGAGAGGTACGAGGGTCTGGACATGCTGGTGACCCGTAAGGGCGCCATCCGGGCGGGCGGCGGCGAGTACGGGATCATCCCCGGCTCGATGGGCACCGGCTCGTACATCGTGAAGGGCCTGGGCAATCTCGCGTCGTTCCAGTCCGCCTCGCACGGCGCGGGTCGCCGGATGAGCCGGAGCGCGGCGAAGCGGCGTTTCTCCGAGCGGGACCTCGTGGACCAGACCCGGGGCGTCGAGTGCCGCAAGGACTCCGGCGTCGTGGACGAGATCCCGAGCGCGTACAAGCCGATCGAGCAGGTGATCGATCAGCAGCGGGACCTGGTGGAGGTCGTCGCGAAGCTCAGGCAGGTCGTCTGCGTGAAGGGCTGACCCTGCCGGAGCGGTCTTCGGTCGCCCGGCTGCGCTGCGCCGACGCCTTCCGGGGCACCGGAGCGTCCCAATGGATGGCGAAACCTGTTCGACCCCGAGGGCCGGCGTGGATGCGCAGAGCGCTGCTCAGGGCGCCACTGGGGTTTACCTGCTGCGATAATCGGGACAGATTATCGAAAAGCACCTGAAACGTGAAGTCCCCCGCGGTGTACCCATGGGTGCGGCGGGGGTGTGGTGTGGCTGCGTGGGGACGGCTGGGCCGCGTTCGGCTCCGAGGACCCCGAGCACCGCAGAGGCGCGAGTGAAAGGTCGGGAACGTGCAGAAACGGGAGGACGAGGAACCAGGGAAGGACGTCCGGGGGGCCGGGCCGGGAGCCGATCATTCCCCCCGCGGGCCGCGTACGGACAAGGTGGTCTTCGGCGTCAGCGCGGCCCTGACTCTGGCGTTCGTGCTGTGGGGCGGCCTCTCCAGAGACACGCTCGCCGACGTGTCGAGCACCCTGCTCGACATCGTCATCCACAACGGCGGCTGGGCCTTCGTGCTGGCCGCCTCCGGTTTTGTCGTCTTCGCGCTGTGGCTGGCGTTCAGCCGCTACGGAAGGATCACTCTCGGCAAGGAAGGGGAGGAGCCGGAATTCCGTACCGTCTCCTGGATCGCGATGATGTTCAGCGCCGGCATGGGCATCGGCCTGATGTTCTACGGCGTGAACGAGCCCCTGACGCACTTCGTCGACCCGCCGCCCGGCAACGATCCGGCGGACGCCGGGGCGGCCATGGCCGACGCCATGGCGACCACGCTGTTCCACTGGACCCTGCACCCCTGGGCGATCTACGCGGTGGTCGGCCTGGCCATCGCCTACAGCGCGTTCCGCCGCGACCGCCGCCAGACCATCAGCGCCACCTTCACACCGCTCATCGGGGAGAAGGCGGCGAACGGGGCCCCCGGCCGGGTCATCGACATCCTGGCGATCATCGCCACCCTCTTCGGGTCCGCCGCTTCGCTGGGCCTGGGCGCCCTGCAGATCGGCAGCGGCGTGCAGGAACTGAACTGGATGACCACCGTGGGGACCGGCGTCCTGGTCGCGATCATCGCGTTCCTGACCCTGTGCTTCGTGGTCTCCGCCGTCTCCGGAGTGGAGAAGGGCATCCAGTGGTTGTCCAACACCAACATGGTGCTGGCCGCCCTGCTGGTGCTGTTCGTCTTCGTGGCCGGACCGACGGTGCTCCAGCTGGACCTCATCCCGACGTCGATCGGCGCCTACTTCGCGGACCTGCCGGAGATGGCGGCCCGCACGGAGGCCAGTGCCGGTCAGGACGTCGCCCCCTGGTTGTCGAGCTGGACGGTCTTCTACTGGGCCTGGTGGATCTCCTGGACGCCGTTCGTCGGCATGTTCATCGCCCGTATCAGCCGGGGGCGGACCATCCGCCAGTTCATCGGTGGCGTGATTCTCGTGCCCAGCGTGGTCAGCCTGCTGTGGTTCGCCATCCTGGGCGGCACCGGCATGCGGCTCCAGGAGAACGGGGCCGGCATCGCCGGCGAGTCGACACCCGAGGGGCAGCTCTTCGCCGTACTGGGGGAGTTCCCGATCGTCGGTGCGACCAGCCTCGTGGTCATGATTCTCGTCGGCATCTTCTTCGTGTCGGGTGCGGACGCGGCGTCCATCGTCATGGGCACGCTCTCGCAGCAGGGCACGCTGGAGCCGAACCGGGCCGTCGTCATCTTCTGGGGCACCCTGACCGGTGCCGTCGCGGCGATCATGCTGTTGATCGGAGAGGGGGGTACGACCGCTCTGGACGGTCTGCAGAACCTGACGATCCTCGCCGCTGTGCCGTTCACCGTGGTGATGATCGGATTGTGCTGCGCCCTGACGAAGGACCTGCGCAGCGACGCCTTGATCCGGCGCAGCGAACGGGGTGAGGAAGCTGTCGAGCTCGCGGTCATCACGGGTGCCGAGCAGTACGACGGTGATTTCGAGCTGCGCATCGGCCCTGCCGAGGACGTCGACATGGACGAGGTGCGGCGCCGGGCGGACAGCAGCCATCTGGCCGATGTCGAGGCGGAACACCGTGACCGGGGCGCTGCGCAGGAGAACCTGCCGACCCGGGAGTGATGAGGCGGAGCCGGTCCTTCCGCGGCACGCGTCGTGATGTTCGATATGTTTTCGTGACGTGTGTTTCCGGTCGTTCTGGGGAGGTGATCCGCCCGCAGGCCGACGTCGTCCCGGCCTGCGGGCGGTTTCTGACCCGACGACCGAAGGATGAGCGCGTGTCTTCGCATACGACAGAGAAAGTACCGAAAAGAGAAGACGGTCCGGAAGTAGGAAAACCCAAGCCGGCTGGGAACGCGGCGTCCATAGCCCCGAAGGTCTTCTGGCCGTCAGCCGCGGTGATTCTCGGATTCGTCCTCTTCGCCGTCATCGGCCAGAAGACGGCCGCGGACGCGGTGGCCACGGTGCAGAGCGAGGTCATCGGCGGCCTGAGCTGGTTCTACATGGCTCTGGTGTCGCTGTTCGTGATCTTCTGCCTGTGGGTCGGCATCGGCCGCTACGGTGACATCAAGCTCGGCAAGGACGGGGAGCGGCCCGAATTCTCCCTGGTCTCGTGGCTGGCGATGCTCTTCGCCGCCGGCATGGGCATCGGCCTGGTGTTCTGGGGTGTCGCCGAGCCGCTGAACTTCTTCGACGCCCCGCGGCCCGGAACCGGTTCGTCCGACGCCGCCAAGTCCGAGTTCGCGATGGTGCAGACGTTCCTGCACTGGGGCATCCACCCCTGGGCGATCTACGTGGTCGTCGGCCTCGCCGTCGCCTACTCGGTGCACCGCAAGGGCCGCCCGGTGTCCATCCGCTGGGCACTGGAGCCGGTGTTCGGTGACCGGATCAAGGGCGCCTGGGGCGACGTGATCGACTCGGTGGCCGTCATCGGCACGCTCTTCGGCGTGGCGACCTCGCTCGGCTTCGGTGTGATGCAGGTCGCCAGCGGCATGGACTTCCTGGGCTGGGTGGACGACGGGAGCAGCAAGGGCCTGCTGGTCGTCCTGATCGTCTGCATCACCGGTATCGCGACGCTGTCCGTGGTGACGGGCATCGGCAAGGGCATCAAGTGGCTCTCCAACGCCAACATGGGCCTCGCCGCCCTGATCATGCTGTTCGTGCTGATCGCCGGCCCGACCCTGTACCTCGCCAACAGCCTCGTGCAGGACACCGGCGGCTACCTCCAGAACGTCCTGTCGCTCAGCTTCGACACCGGGGCGTCCTACGGCGAGGAGGGCACCAGCTGGGTCAACGCTTGGACCGTCTTCTACTGGGGCTGGTGGATCTCCTGGGCGCCGTTCGTCGGCATCTTCATCGCCCGCATCTCCCGCGGCCGTACCGTCCGCGAGTTCGTCTGCGGCGTACTCCTGGTCCCGACACTGCTGACCTTCGTGTGGTTCTCCATCTTCGGTGGCACCGCGGTGTTCCAGCAGGCGAACGGCAAGCACGACTACATCGGCGAAGCGGGTGTGAGCACCAACAACGCCCTGTTCGAGATGCTGGACACGCTGCCGGGCGGCACCTTCGTCGCCGGAGTGGCGATCCTGCTGATCGTGCTGTTCTTCGTCACCTCGTCCGACTCCGGTTCGTACGTGGTGGACATGCTGGCATCCGGCGGTGACCCCAACCCGCCGGTCTGGAGCCGGGTGTTCTGGGCCCTGACCGAGGGCGCCGTGGCCATCGCGCTGCTGCTGGCCTCCGGCAGCGGCGGAACGGCCTCGCTGGACACGCTGAAGACGGTGGCGATCCTCGTCGCACTGCCCTTCAGCTTCGTGATGATCGGTATGTGCTGGGCGACGCTGCGGTCGTTCCGCCAGGAGCGGGAGGCCTACCTGGCCGCCAAGCTCCAGCGCCAGCAGGACAGGATGGTCGACGAGGCGGTGGCCGCTCTCGAGGAGAGCCTCGAGAACGGCACGCTCAACTCCGACGGCACCACGAACGTGTCCACGACGAAGCGCTGACGACGGCGTCCGATCCGCTCGTCACCCCGCGGGCTCCGCACCGGTTACGGACGATGACCGGGGTGGGGCCCGCGGGCGCGCGTGGGCCGGCCACCCGGGCCGTCCGGCTCCGGCGTACGCCGGTCAGGGCCAGACGAGACAGTACGGCTGGTGGCCAGCCGTGTGGAGGCGTTCGGAGAAGTCCTGCCACTCGTGCAGCAGACGGTAGACGTTGAATGCGTCCTGCGGCCCGCTGCGGTCGGGGACGGTGGACCAGATGAACGCTGCGGCGCCCACCGACTCCTCGCCGATGCCGCGGAGCGGGTCGACGACGGTCATCGGGAGCTTCACCACGGCGTAGTCCGGGTGCAGGACGACGAGTTCGAGCGGGGGGACGCGGTGCAGGGGCATGCCCTCGATGCCCGTGAGGACCATCGCCGCCATGGTCTCCGGCTTGATCTTGGTGAACATGCCCTGGCCGAGTTCGTCCCCGCCGAGCTCTTCCGGGCGCATGGAGATCGGCACGCGGGCGGCCGTCGTACCGTCCGGCGCGCCGAAGTACTTGTAGGTCACCCCCACTCGGCCGCCACCCCTGCTGCTCTCTGTCCTCGCCGCTTCACGTCGGTGGCGTCCGCGAGCCTGCTCCGGCTCGAGCCCCCCGGTACCCTCGCCCAGTCCGCCACCGCGCTGCATGTCACCACCCGACCACTCGCGGACGCCGCCGCGCAACCAGATCATCGTGTCAAAGACCTCCCCGCGCAGGCGTGTGCGAAACGCCCCGAGGGCCTACCCGATCCGGAAGGTCTGCCACCATGGCTCCGTGACTCACTCGTTCGACGCCCCAGTATCGCAGTCGCTCTTCGAGCGCGCCGCCGCCGTGACTCCCGGAGGCGTGAACTCGCCGGTCCGTGCCTTCGGCGCGGTGGGCGGCACGCCCCGGTTCATGGTGTCCGGTACCGGCCCCTACCTGACGGACGCGGACGGCCGCGAGTACGTCGACCTGGTCTGCTCGTGGGGGCCGATGATCCTCGGCCACTCGCACCCCGAGGTGATGTCGGCGGTGCAGGCGGCCGTCGCGCGCGGCACGTCGTTCGGCACTCCGGGGGAGGGCGAGGTCGAGCTCGCCGAGGAGATCACCGGGCGGGTGGCGCCCGTGGAGCGGGTGCGGCTTGTCTCCAGCGGTACCGAGGCGACCATGTCGGCCATCCGCCTGGCCCGTGGCTTCACCGGGCGGCCCAAGGTGATCAAGTTCGCCGGCTGTTACCACGGCCACGTGGACGCGTTGCTGGCCGCTGCCGGCTCGGGGGTCGCCACGTTCGCGCTGCCGGACACCCCCGGTGTCACCGGGGCGCAGGCCGGCGACACGATCGTGCTGCCGTACAACGACCTCGCCGCCGTCACCGAGGCGTTCGCCGCCCACCCCGGCCAGATCGCCTGCGTGATCACGGAGGCGTCGCCGGGGAACATGGGCGTGGTCCCGCCGCGTGAGGGCTTCAACCGGGCGCTGAGCGACCTGTGCCGCACACACGGCGCGCTCTACGTCTCCGACGAGGTCATGACCGGGTTCCGGGTGAGCCGGGCCGGCTGGTACGGGCTGGACGGTGTCGAGCCGGACCTGATGACCTTCGGCAAGGTGATGGGCGGCGGCTTCCCGGCGGCGGCTTTCGGCGGCCGGAAGGACGTCATGGACCACCTCGCCCCTGCCGGCCCGGTCTACCAGGCCGGCACGCTCTCCGGGAACCCGGTGGCGACCGCCGCCGGGGTGGCTCAGCTGCGGCTGCTCGACGACGCGGCGTACGCGACCGTCGACGCGGTCTCCGGCCGGCTGCGCGGCCTGGTCACCGAGGCGCTGGCGAAGGAGGGGGTGGCGCACCGGCTGCAGACCGCCGGGAACATGTTCTCCGTCTTCTTCACCGACGCACCGGTAACGGACTATGGGGGGGCCCGGGCGCAGGAGGCGTTCCGCTTCACCGCGTTCTTCCACTCGATGCTGGAGCAGGGCGTGTACCTGCCGCCGTCCGCGTTCGAGTCGTGGTTCGTCTCCACGGCGCACGACGACCGGGCGGTGGAACGTGTCGCCGCCGCGCTGCCGCTCGCCGCACGGGCCGCCGCGCAGGCGAAGCAGGAGGACGCCGCATGAGCCCCGTGGTGACGGTGGTGCACGTCGTCCGGCACGGCGAGGTGCACAACCCGGAGGGAATCCTGTACGGCCGGCTGCCCGGTTACCACCTGTCCGACCTCGGCCGCCGGATGGCCGAGCGGGTCGCCGAGCACCTCGCCGACCGGGACGTCGTCCACGCCGTCGCCTCCCCGCTGGAGCGTGCGCAGGAGACGGTCGCGCCGGTCGCGAAGGCGCACGGCCTGGACCCGGCGACCGACGAGCGGCTGATCGAGGCGGGCAACCTCTTCCAGGGCCAGAGGTTCGGTGTCGGCGACGGCGCGTTGCGCAGCCCGGCGAACTGGCGGCACCTGCGCAATCCCTTCCGCCCGTCGTGGGGTGAGCCGTACATCGACCAGGTGGTGCGGATGACCGGCGCGGTGGAGGCGGCGAAGAACGCGGCGCAGGGCCACGAAGCGGTGTGCGTGAGCCACCAGCTGCCGATCTGGACGCTGCGTTCCTACGTCGAGAAGCGCCGGCTGTGGCACGACCCGCGCAGCCGTCAGTGCACGCTCGCCTCGCTGACCTCGTACACCTACCTGGACGACAGGATCGTCTCGGTGGCGTACAGCGAACCGGCCCTGGACCTCGTCCCGCCGCACCTGCGGGCGGGCGGCTCGCGGGGCAACCGGCCCTCCGCGGGTGCTTGAGGGATGCCCCTAATGCGCCGTGAACTGCGAATCCGCCTCCTATCGGGGGGTGCGGGAGCCGCCCTGCGCGTGCATGGGAAACTTTTCACATGAGTCCGATCCGCGTCTTCCGTTCCCGCACGTCCGTGCCGGCCGCCGCGGCCGTCGCCGTGGCGGGCACGCTGCTCCTGACCGGGTGCAGCGGCGAACCGAAGGCCGCCGCAGGGGAGGACAAGGGGTTCGTCCAGGGCACCGGGCAGATCACGAAGGTGCCGGCCGGTGAGCGCAAGGCCGCGCCGGACATCGGTGGCGAAACGGTGAGTGACGGGAAGGTCCGGCTCTCCGACTACCGCGGCGAGGTCGTGGTGGTCAACGTGTGGGGTTCCTGGTGCCCGCCGTGCCGGGCGGAGGCGTCCCACTTCGCGGAAGTGGCGAGAGACATGAAGGGCCGGGGCGTCCGCTTTCTCGGCATCAACACCCGCGACCTGGACAAGGCTCCGGCCAAGGCGTTCGAGCGCAGCTACGACCTGCCGTACCCGAACCTCTACGATCCCGACGGTCGGCAGATGCTCAAGTTCCCCAAAGGGACGCTGTCCCTCCAGACGATCCCCTCCACGCTGGTCATCGACCGGAAGGGGAGGATCGCGGTGCAGGTCCTCGACGAGCTCGGCGAGGACGAGCTGCGTTCGCTGATCACACCGGTGCTCGCGGAGAAGTGACGGCGTGATGAGCGACCCCACCGCCACCTTCGCGCTGTCCGCGCTCGCCGCGTCGCCGAAGGAGACCGTCCTTGGCGGCGCGCTGATCCTGGCTCTCCCCGTGGCCCTGCTCGCCGGGCTCGTGTCCTTCTTCTCACCGTGCGTACTGCCGCTGGTGCCGGGCTACCTGTCCTACGTCACCGGCGTGAGCGGCACCGACCTCGCGGACGCCCGCCGGGGCCGGGTGCTCAGCGGCGCGGCGCTGTTCGTCCTCGGCTTCACCGCGGTGTTCGTCTCCGGCGGGGCCCTGTTCGGCTATTTCGGCTCCACGCTCCAGGAGAACCGCGAGATCATCTCCAGGGTGCTGGGCGGACTGACGATCCTGCTGGGCCTGTCCTTCATGAGTTCCGGCGCCGGGCTGCTGAACCGTCTCACCTCCCGCGAGTTCCGCTTCCACCGCAGACCAGCCGTCGGCCTGGCCGGGGCGCCGGTGCTGGGCGTGCTGTTCGGTATCGGCTGGACGCCGTGCGTCGGCCCGACCCTGTCGGCGGTGACCACACTCGCCCTCAACGAGGCCAGCGCAGGCCGCGGCGCGATGCTGACCGCCGCCTACTGCCTGGGCCTCGGCCTGCCCTTCCTGGTCGCCGCGGTGCTGTTCCGCCGCACCCTGGGGGCGTTCGACTGGGTCAAGCGGCACTATGTCTGGGTGATGCGCATCGGCGGCGGCCTGCTGGTCGCCGTCGGAGTGCTGCTCGTCACGGGGGCCTGGGACCGACTCGTCTACGAACTGCAGGTGTGGTCCGGTGCGGCCGGCTTCACGGTGGGGATCTGAGCTGGATGACCGACGACACCACGACCGGGCAGAAGCCCGCCTCCGGCCCGGAGGGCGCTCTCGCCACCGACGAGCCGGAGCTTGGCGCCGCCATGGCGCAGCTCTCCACGGCCCCGGTGGAGGACCGCGGGCAGGCCGTGCAGGGCTCGTTCGGCGGCGTTCGCGCGCCGGGAGTGAAGGGCGGCGCCGCCTGGACCGGCCGCGAGGTGCTCGGCTGGGCGCGCTGGTTCTGGCGGCAGCTCACCTCGATGCGGGTCGCGCTGATCCTGCTCTTCCTGCTCTCCCTCGCCGCCATCCCGGGCTCGGTCATCCCGCAGTCCGGCGTCGACCCGACCGCGGTGCAGGACCTCCGCGCGCAGAACCCGACGCTCGGGGAGGTCTATGACGCCCTCCAGCTCTTCGACGTCTACAGCTCGGTGTGGTTCTCCGCGATCTACATCCTGCTGTTCGTCTCGCTCATCGGCTGCATCGTGCCCCGCACCTGGCAGTTCACCGGACAGCTCCGTGCCCGCCCGCCGCGCGCCCCGCGCCGCCTGGACCGCATGCCCGCCTTCACCACCTGGCGTACCGACGCCTCTCCCGAGGACGTACGGGACGCCGCACGGAAACTGATGCGCGGAAAGCGGTACCGGGTGGCGACGGACGACGGCGCGGTGCCTGCGGTCGCCTCCGAGAAGGGCTACCTGCGGGAAGCGGGAAATCTGCTCTTCCACATCGCGCTGATCGTGTTGCTGGTCGCGTTCGCCGCGGGCCAGCTGTTCCGCGCCGAGGGCGGCACGCTCGTCACCGTCGGAGGCAGCTTCTCCAACACCCTCTCGCAGTACGACGACTTCTCCCCCGGTTCCCTCTTCACCCCGGACGACCTGGAGGACTTCAGCTTCCGGTTGAAGGACTTCGAGTCCTCCTACGAGGAGAGCGGCCCGAACCGGGGCAGCGTCCGCACCGCCCGCGCCGAGGTCGCCTACCGGACGGCTCCGGGAGGCGTCGAACAGCAGACGACGATCGAGGTCAACGAGCCGCTGGAGATCGGGAACACCAAGGTCTACCTCCTCGCCAACGGATACGCGCCGGTCGTGTCGTTCACCGACGCGAGCGGTAACGTCGCCTACCGCGGCCCGGTCCCGTTCCTGCCGCAGGACACCAACCTCACCTCCAGCGGGGTGGTCAAGGTGCCCGACGCGCTGAACGAGAAGGGCGAGCGGGAGCAGTTCGGCTTCCAGGGCTTCTTCGTCCCCACCTTCGGCGGCGCCGATTCGGGCAGCATGTTCTCCCGGTGGCCCGAGCCGAGGTACCCGGTGATGTTCCTCACCGGCTACCACGGTGACCTGGGCGTCGACGCCGGCATCGCGCAGAACGTCTACCAGCTCGACACCGACAACATGAAGCAGTTCAAGGACGAGGACGGCAGTCCCTTCGCAAAGAAGCTGCTGCCCGGCGAGTCCATGGAACTCCCGGACGGGAACGGCACGCTGAAGTTCGAGGGCGTCAAGCGGTGGGCGAACTTCCAGGTCGCCCATCAGGTCGGGAGCGGCTGGGCGCTCGCCGGTGCACTCGCCGCCATCGCCGGTCTGGCCGGGTCGCTGTTCATCCAGCGCCGCCGCATGTGGGTGCGGGCGGTGGCCGGTCCGGACGGCACCACGACCGTGGAGATGGCCGGGCTGGGCCGCAGCGAGTCGCCCCGGCTCCCCGAAGAACTGGGCGAGCTCGCCTACGCCCTGCAGAGCAAGGCACCGCCGTCGGCCCCGGCCGACGCACCTACCGAATCCGGGGCGGAAGCCGGCGGAGCACCAGAGACACCCTCCCGAGGAGACCGCCCGTGGACCCGATGAACATCGCCGCCGCTACCGACGAGTCGCTCGCCGAGATCAGCAACTACCTGGTCTATTCGGCGATGGCGGTCTACGTCCTCGCGTTCTGCGCACACATCGCCGAGTGGGTGCTCGGCGGCCGCAGCAAGGTGGCCCGAACGGCCGCCGCGCTGACCCCCGGAGCGAAGCAGGAGCGCCCGTCCGACGCCTCCGCCGCGCCCCCGGTCGCCGTCCGGCAGGGCGGGTCCACCGGTGTGCTGGAACGCCCCCACGTCGTCACCCGGTCCAGCGCGGGCCGGCGCGGAGACCTGCCCGACGGCCCGGGCGCCGCGGGCGGCGACGAGAAGGGCGACCTCTACGGGCGGATGGCGATCTCGCTCACCGTCCTCGCCTTCGCTCTGCACGCCGGAGGGGTGCTGACCCGGGCGCTGTCCGTCGGCCGGGCTCCGTGGGCGAACATGTACGAGTTCTCCACCACCTTCTCCATGGTGATCGTCGGCGCCTACCTGGGCTTCCTGCTGGCCAAGAAGGACATCCGCTGGATCGGGCTGCCGCTGGTCACCACTGTGCTGCTGGACCTCGGCCTGGCCACTACCTGGCTCTACACCGAGAGCGACCAGCTGGTCCCGGCGCTGCACTCCTACTGGCTGTGGATCCACGTCTCGCTGGCCATCGTCTGCGGCGCGCTGTTCTACCTCGGCTTCGTCGCCTCGGCGCTGTACCTCTTCCGCGACCGGTACGAGACGAAGCTGCTCGGCGGCGGCGAACCGGGCGCGTTCGCCACCTCCGTACTGGAGCGGCTGCCCTCGTCATCCTCCCTGGACAAGTTCGCCTACCGGGTCAACGCCGCCGTCTTCCCGTTCTGGACCTTCACCATCGTCGCGGGCGCGATCTGGGCGGGGGACGCCTGGGGGCGCTACTGGGGCTGGGACCCCAAGGAGGTCTGGTCGTTCATCACCTGGGTCGCGTACGCCTGCTACCTGCACGCCCGCGCCACCGCCGGGTGGAAGGGCCGTAAGGCCGCCTACCTGGCGCTCTTCGCCTTCGCCTGCTTCCTGTTCAACTACTACGGCGTCAACGTCTTCTTCAGCGGCAAGCACAGCTACGCCGGCCTCTGACGGCCCGCACGTCAACGGGACTTTCAGGAGTCTGTGTGGGAGGGCGGAATCGGCTGGTCCGTGACCGGTGGTCTGCTGGGGGACGACCAGACCGTCCACACGCTCGTGAACAGGCTCGTAGCGCTTCCCTCCACCTGACACGTGGCGTATCGTTTATCGATAGCATCGAAAAACGATATGCACGTTGGCGTGGGCAGGGGAAGTCATGGGTGCCAAGTCCTGGTGGAGCCGAACAGACAGCTGGCTGCTGGAGGCAGCTCTCGGCCTGGCTGTAGTGCTGGTCGGCGTTTTCGGGGTACTGCTTCCGGCCCTCGGCGTGGTCGGACTGATGGCGCCAACGGATACCCGCGAGGTTGAGCCCGAGACGGCGGCCCGGGTGCCGAATACCGTGACCGACGCGGTGACGAACCACGGTATGACCCTCACGGGCACCCAGCAGGCGGACCTCGTCTTCGCCGAACCCGACCCGGGTCAGCGCCTACTGCTTGCCCTGCCGGAGATCGTCGGTAGTCTGCTCCTGCTCCTCATCTTGGTTCTGCTTGTCCAGACGGCCCGGACCCTGCGCTGCGGCGACGTCTTCGTTCCGGTCAACGCCCGACGCCTGAATGTCATAGGACTCACGGTGCTGGTGCAGGCCTTCCTTGTCCCGGTACTGCCGTCGCTCACCACACAAATACTGGTAAGTGGTACTCCCATGGCCGAGCAGGTCCCGTTCTCGGTCACCTTGACCGGCGATTATGTGCTGCTGGCCTTCTTCATCCTGGCCTTGGGAGAGGTTTTCAGGCGCGGAACGAAGCTACGCGCCGATACCGAGGGGTTGGTCTGATGCCACCAGAAGAGGAGCACCGGGTCAGGGCCCACCTGGACCGACTGCTGGCTGAGCGCGGCATGACCCTGTCCGAATTGGCGGCCAGGGTCGGGGTGACAGTGGTCAACCTCTCCATCCTCAAGAACGACCGGGCGAAGGCGATCCGCTTCTCCACCCTCACAGCGATCTGTCGCGAACTGAACTGCCAGCCCGGCGACCTGCTCAGCGTCCGAAAAGACTGACTCACTTCAGGAAGCCCTGGTCAGCTAGATATTGTGCCGTTGTTCGCACGAGTAGGGGCCGAGTCCCTCACGCCTGCCCCGCGACCAGCAACTCCAGAATGATCCGGGGGGCCCTAGGCGCCTGCGGGCGGCGGCGTGTCCTCGTCGCCGCCGCCGGTGTCGCGACGCCGCTTCTCTTCGTCGCCCAGCGACTTCAGGAAGTCCGGATTGTCGTCCGGAGCGACCCAGCGCCGCTCCTGCGGGCGCTGGGCGCCGTACGGCGCGTTGCGCCGTGGCCGGCCGGCCACGAACCAGGCCACGGGACCGATCAGCACCTGCCCGAAGAGCAGCACGATGAAGACCCACGCCAGCTTGGGCAGCTTGCGCACCTCGTTCTCGGGCGTGTTCAGGCAGTCGATGAATGCGAAGATCCAGACCGCGAGGATCAGCAGGATCGGCAGATACCTCATGCAGGGTGCCCCCTGGGTGCGGTGAAAGTAAGGACACCAGCGTAACGGCGGCGGGACCGCATGCTCGATACTGAGTCCATGGCTTACGACGATCTCCGCTCGCTGCTGCGGGCGCTGGAACGTGAAGGCGACCTCGTACGTGTCAAAGCGGAGGTCGATCCGTACCTGGAGGTCGGTGAGATCGTCGACCGGGTGCAGAAGTCCGGCGGCCCCGCACTGCTCTTCGAGAAGGTCAAGGGCTCCTCGATGCCGTTGGCGATGAACGTGTACGGCACCGACCGGCGGCTGCTCAAGGCGCTCGGTCTGGCGTCCTACACGGAGATCAGCGAGAAGATCGGCGGTCTGCTGAAGCCGGAGCTGCCGCAGGGCTTCGTCGGGATGCGGGAGGCGTTCGGCAAGCTCGGTGCGATGGCGCACGTGCCGCCGAAGAAGGTGCGCGGCGGTCCCGTCCGGGACGTGGTGCTGCGCGGTGACGACGTGGACCTCGATGCGCTCCCCGCGCTGTTCACCTGGCCGGAGGACGGGGGGTCGTTCTTCAACCTCGGCCTCACCCATACGAAGGACCCCGGGACCGGCGTACGCAACCTCGGTCTCTACCGGCTCCAGCGGCACGACAAGCGCACCATCGGCATGCACTGGCAGATCCACAAGGACAGCCGCAACCACTACCAGGTCGCCGCCCGGCGCGGCGAGCGGCTGCCCGTCGCCATCGCCTTCGGGTGCCCGCCCGCCGTCACCTACGCCTCCACCGCGCCGCTGCCCGCCGACATCGACGAGTACCTCTTCGCCGGCTTCGTACAGGGCAAGAGGGTCGAGATGGTCGACTGCGAGACGGTGCCCCTCCAGGTCCCGGCCGACGCGGAGGTCGTCATCGAGGGGTGGCTGGAACCGGGCGAGACGCTGCCGGAGGGCCCGTTCGGCGACCACACCGGCTTCTACACGCCGCAGGAGCCCTTCCCGGCGCTCACGATCGACTGTGTGACGATGCGCAAGAAGCCCGTCCTGCAGTCGATCGTGGTCGGCCGGCCGCCGACCGAGGACGGGCCGCTGGGCCGGGCCACGGAGCGGTTCTTCCTGCCACTGCTGAAGGTGATCGTCCCGGACATCGTCGACTACCACCTCCCCGAGGCGGGCGGCTTCCACAACTGCGCCATCGTCTCCATCGACAAGCGCTACCCCAAGCACGCGCAGAAGGTGATGTCGGCGATCTGGGGCGCCCACATGATGTCGCTGACCAAGCTGATCGTGGTCGTCGACTCCGACTGTGACGTGCACGATCTGCACGAGGTCGCCTGGCGTGCCCTGGGCAACACCGACTACGCCCGTGACCTCAGTGTCGTCGACGGCCCCGTCGACCACCTCGACCACGCCTCCTACCAGCAGTTCTGGGGCGGCAAGGCAGGCATCGACGCCACCGCCAAATGGCCCGAGGAGGGCTACACCAGGGACGGCGGCTGGCCGCACATGGTGGTCTCCGACCCCGGGACGGCCTTGCTGGTCGACCGCCGCTGGAAGGAGTACGGGCTGTGAGTACGGCCGCGGACGCTCCGGAGAACCCGGTACGGGCGTTCCTGCGGCTGGTGATGATCGAACACTCGGTGTTCGCACTCCCGTTCGCGTACATCGCCGCCCTGACCGCGATGTACCTGGACGACGGGCGGGTGCACTGGCCGGAGCTGCTCCTCATCACCGTCGCCATGGTGGGGCTGCGCACCTTCGCGATGGCCGCCAACCGCATCATCGACCGGGAGATCGACGCGCGGAACCCGCGCACCGCCGGGCGTGAACTCGTCACCGGCGCGGTGTCGGTGCGTACGGCACAGGTGGGCGCCGCGGTGTCGCTGGTCGTCTTCCTGGGCTCGGCCGCCCTCCTCAACCCGCTGTGTCTCGCCCTGGCTCCGGTCGCGGTGGTGCCGATGGTCGTCTATCCGTACGGCAAACGGTTCACCGACGTCCCGCACGCCATCCTCGGCCTCGCCCAGGCGATCGGCCCGATCGGCGCCTGGATCGCCGTGACGGGCGCCTGGTCCGGGGACGCGGTGCTGCTGGGGCTCGCCGTGGGCATCTGGATCGGTGGCTTCGACCTGATCTTCGGTTGCCAGGACGTCGCCGCGGACCGCGCCGAGGGCGTGCGGTCGGTGCCGGCCCGGTACGGCATCGCGGTCGCGCTGTACGCGGCGCGCGGTGCCCACGGGGTGACCGTGGTGCTGCTGGCGTGGTTCGGCCTGGCGACCGGTGCGGGCGCGCCCTGGTGGATCGGCCTCGCGATCGTGGCGCTCGCGTTCGTCTACGAGCACTCGATCGTGCGGCCGGCGGATCTGAGCCGCCTCAACCGTGCGTTCTTCACGGTGAACGGCTTCATCGGCATGGCGCTGTTCGCCTGTGCGCTGGCCGACCTCGCCCTGCGCGGACTGACCGCGGGGTGACCTTCGGGGCAGCGCGCGCCGGCGGCTCTAGTGCCAAGGCCGTGAAGTTATGGCTCGGGTGGGGTTGTCCAGGGGCCTTGATGTGCGGTTTCGTCGGACATGAGGAGCGGAGCCCCGGTAGAACTGGCAGTCGACGAAGATAAGCCGTTCACGAAATCCGGAGGCTCCGCTGTCCGAACAGTGTGCCATCACGCGTACCGTCACGGTGGCCGGAGGCCGGTTTGCGCCCGGTCATCTCGGTGAACTCACTCAGCTGGTGCCGTTCGAGATGGTTGATGCGGCGTTGAGTGCGACCAGGGCCGTGCAGTCGCGGCTGCGGGATCTGCCATCCCGGGTCGTGGTGTACCTGGTCCTGGCCGGGTGCTTGTTCCCGGAGACGGGCTACCTCGGTGTGTGGCGCAAGCTCACCGGGGCGCTGGCCGGTCTGCCGGTGGTATCGCCGTCGGCGAGTGCGCTGGCTCAGGCCCGCCGCCGTGTCGGCGGCAAGCCGCTGCGGTGGCTGTTCGACCTGCTGCGGGGCCCGGCCGCGACCGGGCACGGGCAGGGGGTCCGCTGGCACGGTCTGCTGGTGGCCGCGCTGGACGGCACCATCCTGACGGTCCCCGACACCCCCGCCGTCATGACCCGGTTCACCAAGCAGGCCGGCAACCACGGCGGGACCGGATACCCGCAGGTCCGTCTGCTCGCCCTGGTCGCCTGCGGCACCCGCACCGTCATCGACGCGGTGTTCGGCCCCGCCACCTCAGGCGAGACCACCTACGCCCCGCGTCTGCTGCCCAGCCTGCGGCCCGGGATGATCCTGCTGGCCGACCGCAACTTCGGCGCTCAAAACCTCGTGTCCGGCATCGCGGCCACCGGAGCCGAGGTCCTGGTCCGGCTCAAGAACGGCCGCCGCCTGCCCGTCCTGGCCCGCTACCGGGACGGCTCCTATCTCTCGGCGCTGGGCGGCCTGCGGGTCCGCGTCATCGACTGCGAGATCACCGTCACCACCACCGCCGGGAAACACACCGGCCTCTACCGGCTGGCCACCACTCTGCTCGACCACCACCGTCACCCGGCGGCCGAACTGACCACGCTGTATCACCAGCGCTGGGAGATCGAAACGGCCTACCTGGAACTGAAGTCGACCATCCTGGGCGGCCGGGTCCTGCGGGCCCGCACTCCCGAAGGCATCGACCAGGAGATCTACGCCCTGCTGATCGTCTACCAACTGCTACGGACCGCCATGACGGACGCCACCAGCACCCTATGCGGCACTGGTCACGACCGCGCCAGCTTCAGCATCGCGTGGCAGACCGCCCGCGACCAGGTCATCCAGGCCGCGGGCGTCATCGCCGACACCGTCATCGATCTCGTTGGCACCATCGGCCGGCACGTCCTGGCCGACCTGCTGCCCCAGCGGCGGCTACGCGTCAGCCCCCGCATCGTCAAACGCGCCATCTCCAAGTACCAAGCCCGCGGCCCCCGCATCGACCGGGCCAGCTACAAGGCCACCACCAGCATCAACATCGTCACAGCTGCAGGCCCTTGACGACGCGCCCCAACCGCAAACTTCACGGCCTTGGCTCTAGTGCCAGGTCGGCTTCGGTTCGCCCTTGGCGCGGGCGTGGGACGTCATGAACGCCGCCATCACCCCGCCGATCAGGCCGAACAGGTGGCCTTGCCACGACACGCCCGGCGTCGTAGGCAGCACGCCCCACAGGATCGACCCGTACAGCACGACCACCACGCCGCCCAGCGCCACGTCGGCGATGCGCCGGTCCACGAAGCCGCGCACGACCAGGTAGCCGAACAGTCCGAAGATCAGCCCCGACGCCCCCGCTGTGTTGCTCGGCACCGGAGCGGTGATCCACACGCCGAGCCCGCTGACCACGATGGTGATCAGCGCGACCACCAGGAACGTGCCGACGCCGCGCAGGGCGGCCATGAAGCCCAGGACGAGCAGCGGCACGGTGTTCGCCATCAGATGGTCCCAGCCGAAGTGCAGGAATGCCGCCGGCACGATGTCCAGCAGCTCGTCCGCCTGCCGGGGGGCGATGCCGAACGGGTCCAGCGCGTGGCCTGTCGCGTAGTCGACCGCCTCCAGCACCCACAGCAGGCCCACCCAGACCAGGATGAGCTTCAGTGCGGACGTGGTCCGGTAGGCCGTCTCGCTTGTCATCGCGTGCCTCCCCTCCCCCTGGAGAGCCGGTGTGCTCGTTCTGGTCAACGCTACCGGGATCGCGGAGGTTCCCCCCGAGGGGTTCCGGCCGTCCGGCGCGCGGTCACGACCGCCGTGCGCCGAAGAGCGCGGCGGCGAGCAGGTCCTGCGGCTCCAGCTCCACGGCGTTCCGGGGGGCCTTCGGCGAGTAGATGTCGCCGGGGGAGAACCGCAGCCGGAGCGGCACCCGGACCGAGCCGTCGCCGATCAGCGAGCCCAGGTCCAGGCGCGCCTCGGCCAGCGAGCCGCGGCGGATGATCACGGTCGCTGGTACCCGGCCCTCTGCTACCTCGGCCGGGTCGAATCCGGTGCCCAAGGGCTGCAGCAGCGGCGCGAGCACCTTCGCCGTACGCCGGGCGGGCAACTCGGCCCGCAGCCGTTCGACGCCGTCGTCCTCACCGACGACCCGGTACGCCGTGTGCCGGCCCAGCAGGTTCTCCAGGCCGGTCAGCGCGGTGCGCAGCTCCTCGCCGTCCAGCAGACCGGCGGCGCCGCGCGACTGCTCGCGGTGCACGGTCCGGCCGGTCAACTCCTCGAGCGCCCAGCCGTAGTCCTGGAACGCCTCCGGTTTCAGGCTGACCCAGCCGCCGGTCAGCAGCCGCCTGGTGGCCTCGAGCGAGCCCGGCAGCTCATCGGCGAGACCCACGATCTCCTCCACCCGGTCGTGCTGTGCCGGGGTGAGGGCGCCGTGGTCGAGTAGTTCCTTCGGCAGGAGCCGGAGGTAGACCCTGCCGTCCACCGACTTGTACGACACCACGTCGCGATCGCCCAGGCAGAGGCCCACCACCAGCCGGGTCCCGGGGCCGTACGTCTCCAGCTCGTTCAGTGGACGATCGGCTTCCAGCGCCATCGCGACCTCCGTCGCGGCCAGCCGTCGGGCCTGTTCCCTCCCCGCGTCCCGGCCGAGCTCCGACAGCAGCGCCCGCACCTCGCCGACCGGTGCGTCCAGGTCGGCGACGACGGTCGCCGACTCCTGGGCGGTGGTCCGGTCGAGGGCGGTGCGCACCCTCTCCGCCGGCGGGCCGGCCGCCTCGGCGGGGCCGCAGGCGACGGCTCCGGCCAGCAGCAGGCAGACGGTTCCGGCGACGGCCGAGCGGCGGCGGAGCGAACGGGATGCGTGCATCCCCCGAGCCAACCCCATGACCGGCCCCCTTGGCCAGCCGGGGCACGCCGTAGGCTCGGGACGTGACTTCCAGCCAGCGCCGGCCCTGGGTCGTCGGCGTCTCCGGGGCCTCCGGCACTCCGTACGCGGCGGCGGTGCTGCGCGCCCTGCTGCAGGCGGGGGAGCCGGTGGACCTGGTGGTGAGCCGGGCGGCCCGGCTCACCGTTCTGGACGAGACGGGGCACCCGTTCCGTGACGCGCACGCCGAGGAGGACCTGCGTCGCTGGCTCGCCCGGGGCGCGGACGGCACCCCGGACGCGTACGACGTGGACGTGGGCGGCACGCGCCACTGGGCGGCCGGGGACCTGGCCGCCGGGCCGTCCTCCGGCTCGTACCCGACCCGCGGCATGCTCATCGTGCCGGCCAGCACCGCCTGCGTGGCCGGGGTGGCACTGGGGCTGTCGAAGGATCTGCTCCAGCGCACCGCCTCGGTGACGCTGAAGGAGCGGAGACCACTGGTGGTGACCGTCCGGGAGACTCCGCTGACCGGTCAGACCCTGCGCCACCTGGTCACCCTCGACGACGCCGGCGCCGTCGTGTTGCCCGCCTCCCCCGCGTTCTACGCCGGTGTGCGGGAGGCGCAGGACCTGGTGGACTTCGTCGCCGGACGGGTGCTGGACGCCGCCGGGGTCCCGCACACGCTGTACCGCCGCTGGCGCGGCGAGCTCGGCGGTGGCAGGGATGACCCCGGCTCTCCGGGCGGGAACCGCGGACCGACCGCAGGAGATGACGCGGTCATGCCTTAGATTCGTATCCGAAGGGTCGGGAAATCTGCGAATCTCAGGAAGACGGAAGGCGTAGAGACGCATGGACGCGGTGGACAGGCAGCTCATCCAGGCACTGCGCGAGAACGGCAGAGCCTCGTACGCCGAGCTCGGGCGGCTCGTCGGCCTCTCGGGGCCCAGTGTCACCGATCGCATCAACCGGCTGGAGGCGGCCGGCGTCATCACCGGCTACCGGGCCACCGTGGACGCGCCCTCGCTGGGCCTCGGCGTCACCGCGCTGGTGGGTATCCAGCTCTCCGACGCCGTCGACCACGAGGAGGTCGCGGTCCGCATGCGCAACCTCGCCGAGATCGAGGACTGCTGGTTCATCGCCGGCGACGACTCGTACATGCTCAAGGTCCGCGCCACCGACGTGGACGGGCTGGAACGCACCATCCGCCGGCTGTCCGGTACCAAGGGCGTCTCCCGTACCCGCACCACCATCGTCCTCTCCACCAAGTGGGAGAACAGGGTCGGCGAACTGCCCGAAGAGGTCTAGGTCTAGTCTCGAACAGGGCGCCGGTACGCAAAGCGCCCGGAAACATCGGCCGAGGAGGCGCGTGCGCATGGACGCTGGGCTCAAGCGCGAGCTGGAGGAAAAGGTCCGGTCGGGTGAGCGACTCACCCGCGAGGACGGCATCGCGCTGTACGACAGCGACGATCTCGCGTGGCTGGGCGGGCTCGCCCACGAGGTGCGGACGCGGAAGAACGGCGAGGTCGTCCACTTCAACGTCAACCGCCACCTCAACATGACCAACGTGTGCACCGCGTCCTGCGCGTACTGCTCCTTCCAGCGCAAGCCGGGGGAGAAGGACGCGTACACCATGCGCATCGAGGAGGCCGTCAAGCTCGCCAAGGCGATGGAGGGCGACAACCTCACCGAGCTGCACATCGTCAACGGCCTGCACCCCACGCTGCCCTGGCGCTACTACCCGCGATCGCTCAGCGCCCTCAAGGAGGCGCTGCCGGACACCGTCGCGCTGAAGGCGTTCACCGCCACCGAGATCCACCACTTCGAGACCATCTCCGGCCTCAGCGCGAGCGAGATCCTCGACGAACTCATCGACGCCGGCCTGGAGTCGCTGACCGGCGGTGGCGCCGAGATCTTCGACTGGGACGTGCGGCAGCACATCGTCGACCACGACACCCACTGGGAGGACTGGTCGCGTATCCACCGCCTCGCGCACGAAAAGGGCATCAAGACCCCGTGCACCATGCTGTACGGGCACATCGAGGAGCCCCGGCACCGGGTGGACCACGTACTGCGCCTGCGCGAGCTCCAGGACGAGACCGGCGGGTTCCAGGTCTTCATCCCGCTGCGCTACCAGCACGACTTCGTCGACCTGCAGGACGGCAAGGTGCGCAACAAGCTCCAGGCACGGACGACGATGGCCACGGGCGCCGAGGCGCTGCGCACCTTCGCGGTCTCCCGGCTGCTGTTCGACAACGTGCCGCACGTGAAGGTCTTCTGGGTGATGCACGGCGTCCAGACCGCGCAGCTCGCCCTCCAGCACGGCGCGGACGACATGGACGGATCGGTCGTCGAATACAAGATCACGCACGACGCGGACGACTTCGGCACGCCCGACAAACTCACTCGCGAGGACCTGCTGGACCTCATCCGCGACGCCGGCTTCCGCCCGGTCGAGCGGAACACGCGCTACGAGACCATCCGCGAGTACGAGGGCCCGGACGCGGCCCGCCGCGAAACCCCCCAGCCGATGAAGCTCTGAACGGCCCGGCGGCATGTCCCTGACGTTCGAGCTCGACCCCGAGGTCACCCCCGCGCGGCGCGACCAGCTGCTGCGGCTCTGGGCGGAGGTTTCGAACGCCGGCGGTTCCGTCGGCTTCGTGCCCCCGGTCACCGAGGAGGACGTGCGCCCCGAGTTGCTGCGTCACCTCGCGCAGATGGCCGAGGGGCGTACCCGCCTGCTGGCCGGGCTCGACGAGCAGGGCCGCGTCTCGGCCGCCGCGTTCCTCGTGCCGAACCGGCACCGGCTGATGCGACACTGGATCTGGCTGTACACCGTGATGGTGCATCCCGCTCGCCAGGGCGAGGGTGCCGGACGTGCGCTGATGGACGCCGTGGCGCAGGCCGCGGCCGGCCTCGCGGGAGTCCGCGGTATTCGTCTGACCCTCCGCGGAGGGACGGGACTGGAACGCTTCTACGGCGCGTGCGGCTACAAGGAGGTCGGCCGCGTCCCGGATGCGATCCGGGTCGCGGACGACGACCTCCGCGACGACGTCACCATGTGGCTGACCCTTTCCTGACCGGCGAAAAGAGAGAAGGCACCGTGAGTAGCAGCACCGCGCACGCCACGCTCCGTTACACCACCCTGCGGCTGGGCGTCTTCCTCGGCTGTCTCCTGCTCGTCGCCGTACTGGCGTACGCCGGGGTGCTGCCCGAGGGCATCGGCAGGTCCAACCCGCTGTGGATCCTCCTGCTGGGCATGGTGCTCTCCGCGCCGCTGAGCTATGTGCTGCTGCGCAGGCAGCGTGACGCGATGTCGGAGCAGCTGGCCGGCGGCGTCGACCGCGCCCAGGCGAAACTCTCCGCCAACCGCTCCATGGAGGACGACGCGGCCTGACCGCCCCTACGACGCCCGTCAGGTTCGTCACACCGCTGCGTACGCCCCGCCGGGAATCACCAGCTCCCGGCGGGGCGTTGTGCTCGGCGTGAGCGTCGAAACAGAAGGTGAGCTTTGGGGCCGTATAAGGAACGGTGTTAGCGTGCGGACCATGACGACGGCGGCCCTCTTCGCGAACGCGACCACGACGATGCTGGTCGCACGGCTGCACGTCGACCTCTGCCGCTGCCTCTCCGCGAACTGTCGCAGGGCCTGAAGCGGCGGCCGGACCTCTCCGGCACCCCGTCCCCCCTGGCGCTCCTCCGCGCCCGGCGCGAGCCTGTCTCAGCGCCCTTCCGCCTCCCCCTTCTTTCCTCCCCGGAGTGTGTCCGTGTCCTCTGACGTGCAGTCGACCGAACCGAAGCAGTGGCGAGCCCGCATACCCCACGTGCCGTTCTGGGCGCAGATCCTCGCCGGCCTGGTGTGCGGCGTCCTGCTCGGCTGGCTCGCCCGGAGCGGCGACGTGTCCTGGCTCGGTACGGGTCTCGCCAAGATCGGCGAAACGTTTGTGCAGCTGTTGAAGCTGGCCGTTGCCCCCCTGGTGTTCTTCGCGATCGTGATCTCCATCACCAATCTGCGGAAGGTCTCCAACGCGGCCCGGCTGGCCAGCCGCACCCTGTTGTGGTTCATGATCACCTCGTTGATCGCGGTGGCCATCGGCCTCACCATCGCCCTGCTGACGAATCCCGGCGCCGGCACCGGCCTGACCGCGAACGACGGTGCGGAGCCGGAGTCCGCCGGCTCCTGGCTCGACTTCCTCACCGGGATCGTCCCGACCGACGTCGTCACACCGTTCACCGAACTCAACGTCCTCCAGATCGTCTTCATGGCCGCCGTCGTCGGCGTCGCGGCGCTGAAGCTCGGCCCGAAGGCCGAACCACTCCTCGAGATCGGCGAGTCGGTGCTGTCCCTACTGCAGAAGGCGCTCTGGTGGGTCATCCGGCTGGCCCCGATCGGCTCCCTCGGCCTCATCGGCACTGCCATCAAGGACTACGGCTGGGACCTCATCGGCCAGTACGCCACGTTCACCGCCGACGTGTACGTCGGCTGCGCGCTCGTGATCTTCGGCGTCTACCCGATGCTGCTGGCCTTCGCCGCCAAGGTGAACCCGGTGCAGTTCTTCCGCGGCGCCTGGCCCGCGATCCAGCTGGCCTTCGTGTCCCGCTCCTCGGTCGGCACCATGCCGCTGACCCAGAAGGTCACCGAGCGGCTGGGCGTGCCGAAGGAGTAC
The DNA here is from genome assembly GCA_000497405.1 of Streptomycetaceae bacterium MP113-05. Lineage (GTDB taxonomy): Bacteria > Actinomycetota > Actinomycetes > Streptomycetales > Streptomycetaceae > Streptomyces. Next base: position 51,694 of record KI547048.1, read on the forward strand.
ACCTCGTTCGCGGTGCCCTTCGGCGCCACCACCAAGATGGACGGCTGCGCCTCGATCTATCCTGCGATCGCGGCCGTCTTCGTGGCGCAGATCTTCGGCATGGACCTGGGTGTCGGCGACTACCTGCTCATCGTGTTCGTCTCGGTCGTCGGCTCCGCTGCGACGGCCGGACTGACCGGGGCCACCGTCATGCTGACCCTCACCCTGTCCACGCTGGGTCTGCCGCTTGCCGGGGTGGGCCTGCTGCTGGCCGTCGACCCGATCCTCGACATGATGCGCACGGCCACCAACGTGGCGGGTCAGTCGGCGGCCACGGTGATCGTCGCCGCCCGGGAGGGCATTCTGGACCGCGACGCGTACGACCGTGCGGTGAGCGTGGACCTGGAGGCCTTCGACCTGGAGCCAGACGCCGTGCGGACGGCTGCCTGAAGGCCCCGGCACGCCGAAGGCGCCGGTCCCGCACGGGACCGGCGCCTGCGGCGTGGTGCGACGGGTGGCCGGATCAGACCCCGAGGCGCTTCTTGACCTCGGCGAAGAACGGGATGTGCCGGTAGTCGCCGGCCTCGTCGTCGTAGTCGGTGTACCCGTTGGTGAAGGCGAGCAGCCCGGCCCGGACGTCGGCGACGGGCTCGTCGTGGATGCGCCGCTCCACGGCCTGGATCTCTCCGAGGAACTGTGTCAGCACGCCCGGCAGTTCCGGGCGAAGGCTGATCCTTCCGTCGCTCAGCGTGATGCCGCCGTGCCGGGAGAGATAGTTGAACAGGAGCTGGGAGGCGACGGCGTCGTAGTTGGGGCGTGGTATGCCCTCGACGGCGTAGCGCAGCAGCCTCTCCGCGAGGATGTACTCGTATGCGGCACGGGCCTCGTCGGCAGGCAGTTCCCCGTCGTTGAGGCAGACCAGCATGGAGGAGACGTCCACCCGGAGCTCCTCCAGCCCGGCCAGCGGCTTGAGTTTCTTGGCGTGCAGGAAGTCGGGTATCGGCATGTCCCCCTGGCGGTGGTGGAACTCGTGCAGCCGTACCCACCAGGAGGAGGCGCCCTCGATGGTGTCGTCGTCCGCGCCCTGGATGAGCGGGAAGCTGCCCGGAGCCATCACCTCGTCGATCATCGTGCGGGTGATGCGGTTGTGGCGTTCGACGAACTTGTCGACGAAGTAGAAGATCAGGTCGTCGGGGTCCTGACGGCCGTCCAGGTGGTTCTCCGGGAAGAGCGCCACGACGACCCGGGAGCGGAACCCCTCGGAACAGGCCGTGATGTTCACCGGCATGGTGTTGCTGGCGTACCGCTCGGCGAGGTGCGGATTGGTCGGGAGCGTGGAGTAGGACAGGAAGTCCAGCGAAAGCCGGGGGAAGTAGGAGGCGTCGAAGAGGGAGAACAGGTTCTGGTCCCGCCGGGTGTTGATGTGCTCCTTCGTCCGGAGCAGGCGGTGGTCGTCCTGGTAGTCCCGCAGGTCGGCGATGAGCGCCCGGGCCGCCGGTTCGTGCCGGACGTGCTCGGATCTCTCGAGCTTGTCCAGCAGGTCGGCCAGGAACTCCGGGCTGCGGGGATCCGCCTTCTTCTCGAGCGTCGCGCGGATCTCGTTGACCTCGTCGATGACGTTCTTGATGCCGGCGGACATGCCTTCATCCCCTGTTCGAGTGGTCGGATGGTTCTGCCGCTTCCAGTACTCGAGCCCCCCGATCATCTCCTTGACCCGGAGCCCGGCCGCCGCGAGGGCCGCGGCGGCGCTGGTACCCGCGTTGCAGCCGGGTCCCCAGCCGAAGGTGACGTACAGCGGTTCCGGATCGAGTCCGGCGCAGACCGCGGCGGTCAGGGCGTCATGCGGCAGGCTCAGGGCGCCGGGGAGGGTCTCCTCCCGGTGATCCGGCTCCTTGCGGGCATCGGCCAGGACGATGCCGGAGACGCCGGCGGACATGTCGTGGTACACGTCGTACGGGTCGGTCTCGCACGCCAGCCGGATTCCGTGGAAGTAGTCGTGCGCGGCCCGGGGACCGGCAGCCGGAACGGCGAGCACCCGGGAGGGGCCGGAGCTCGCCGTCACGGGGTGTTCTCCGCGATCCAGCTCTCGATGAGGAGCTTGCCGATGGAGTCCTGGCGGTACCCGTGCCCGGCTTCGATGTGGGACCGGAGTCCGGCCGCGGTGAACCAGCGCGCCTCCTTGAGCTCCACGCCGTCGACCGCCGTCTCGCGGGACGACGCCCTCGCCCGGAAGCCGACCATCAGACCGGCCGGGAACGGCCACGCCTGCGAGCCCTGGTAGACGACCTCGTCGGCGCGGACCCCGGCCTCCTCCATCACCTCGCGGCGGACGGCGTCCTCCAGGTTCTCCCCGACCTCCACGAACCCCGCGAGAGTGCTGAAGGCGCCCGCTCCGGCTCCGGCGTGCCGGGCCAGCAGGCAGCGGGCGGGGTCCCCGGGGTGCTCCACGAGCACGATGACGGCCGGCTCGATCCTGGGGAACAGCAGCTTTCCGCAGCCGCCGCACGTCCGCAGGTGCCCGCCGTCGCGTTGGACGGCCGCCTCCCCGCAGGCCCCGCAGTAACGCTGGTTGCGGTGCCAGTGCAGCAGCCCCCGGGCGTACGCCAGCAGGCTCGCCCCCTCGACCGTCAGGGAGGGCACCAGCCGTCGTACGTCCTCCATGGCGTCGCCGGCCGCCGTGGCCAGGGCTTCGGCCTCGGTGAGGGGGGACAGGTCGGCGGTGAAGACGGCACGGCCGTCCTCGAGCCCGAGGAGTACGGGTTCGCCCTCGACGGAGTCCAGCACGCTGCGGGCCGGGACGTCCGCCTGGTGGCCGACCACCTTTCCGTCACGCAGCAGGCACTTGTCGCGCCACAGCGGGATCACCCTGCTGTCGGGCCGTGCCTCGAGTTCGGCGATCCAGCCGGCGTCGGTGCGGCGGTCGGCCGCGCGGTCCAGGTGGAGTCCTGTGTAGTGCATGGCGTTTCCTCTTACTTTTCGGCGCGTGGGGAGAGCGCGGTTCCGAGAGAGGCGTACGCGGTCGCCATGTCGGCCGGGCAGTCCTCGAGGGAGTCCGCGACGGAATCCCACACCACTCGAGCCGCCCGGACGAGCATGCGGTCCTTCGGCGGCGTCAGGTAGTACTGGAACACGAGCATTTCGAGGGGCGCCGCAACAGCGTGGAGCACGTGGTCCGGCATCTCGAGCAGCCAGTCGTCGTAGCGCGGAGACTCGGCGATGCTCCGTACGGCGCGGCGTACGGCTGCCACGTCGACGTCGTCCCGCCGGTTGGTGACGCTCCTCACCCTTCGTCCGTGTAGCGAATCGGCCGGTAGCCCGCGAGGCGTTCGAAGTCACGGTACAGAACCTCGTAGTCCCGGTTGCGCACCAGGAACGTGCCGCCGTTGTCGATGAGCGAGGCGCCCTGCGCGATCTCTTCGCCGTCGTGCACCTTCCACTTCATCTCGACTTCGCTTTCCACGTCCGGGGCGACGAGTTCGGCGACGATGCCGGGGCGCTTGGGTATCACGCCGTCGAAGCAGTACACCTGTTCGCCGTCCCACGGACGGCTCTCCAGGCCCGCCTCGATGTCGAAGGCGAGGTTGAGCAGCGCGACGGAGTAGTTCTCCTGCATCGCGGCGAGTCCGGCCAGCCCCTTGAACCGGGCGCCGACTTCGAGGAACACCAGTTCGTCGTCCTTGGTGTGGAACAACTCCAGGTGGCTGGCACCGTCCAGAGTGCCGAGGGCATCGAGTGCGGTCTCGGCGAATTCGATCATCCGCGGCACACGGGGGTCGGAGTCGATGAGGTTGATGTCGGCGTTCACCTTGCCCTGCTGCACCTCCGTCGAGTTGACGAGGTATTCGGTGACGCCGCCGAACACGGTCTTCCCGTCCCGGGTGACCAGGTTGACGCTGAACATCGTGCCTTCGATGTGCTCTTCGTACTCGTAGTCGCGGCCGAGGTCGCCGGGCAGGGCGTGGAAGTCGTCCTCGGAGAAGACCTTGTACACGCCGTCGGCCGAGGCCGCGTCCACCGGCTTGAGAACGAAGGGCAGGCCCACGGCGGCGACGATGCCCTTCAGCACGTCCGCACGGTCCGCGGAGAACGCCGCCCGGTCGAAGCGGCCGAACTTCGGCACCCGCAGCCGGCTGCCCACGAGTTCCTTCATCAGGCACTTGTCGCGGTACGGCAGCACCTGGGCCTGCGTGGGACCGGGCAGGCCGAACTCCTCGCGCAGTGCGGCGGTCAGCAGCAGGTTCCGCTCGTCGAAGCTGTGCAGGGTGAGCGTGTCACCTTCGGCCGTCGCGTTCGCCAGGTCCCGTACGACCGCCCGGGCGGCCTCCGGGTCGACGATCGAGGACTCCGTGTAGGAGGGGTCGGTCAGCCCGCAGGGAACGGTGTGGACGGCGTGGAAGTAGTTCCGCTCGGCGTCCGAGACGTTCGCGCTGTCCTGCTCGGAGAAGATGCCCACGAACCGCACCTCGTCCGGCGCGGTCAGCAGGTCGTGCCGGAACACCCCGAAACCCCGCGTCGAAACGACGACGACTGTCTTCACGCTTCTGCTCCGTTCTTCGTCATTGCCTTCGGTATGGCTTTCGTGCGGCGCTCCAGTGCCGCCAGCAGCGGCAGCGCGAGCAGGCTCATCCCCATGAGGAAGAGCATGGGCAGCAGGTCGTTCAGGGCGAGCAGCAGCGTCAGCAGGGCCGGGGCGGCGACCTCGCCCACGGTCCAGGACAACTGGTAGGTGGCCAGGTAGCGGCCACGGATATGGCTCGGCGCCATCGAGACGCTGAGGGTGTCGGCAGCGGGGAAGGCCAGTACCTCGCCGAACGTGAAGATCACCATGGCCGTGAAGAGCCCGACGTAGGTGAGCGCGTCGGGCGCCGGGTACAGCGCGATGAAGAGAGCGAACGCGGCGGCGTTGAGCAACGCTCCGAGCATCAGCACGCGGGTCATCCGGCTGCGCTCGGCCCGCTTCGCGACCAGGGTCTGGGTGAGCGAGACCTGCACCGCGTTGACGACGATGAGGGTGCCCGCGATCCAGGCGGGCATGTGGAGCGCTTCGACGATGTAGATCGCCAGCAGCACCTTGATGAGCATCTGCGCGAAGACCATCGTCGCGTTGACGCCGATCAGGAGGACGTAGGGACCGTCCCTGAGCACCGCGCCGTACCCGGTGCCGGACTTCGTGGCGGTTGCGGCCCCGGCGGCCTCGGCGGATGCGACCGCTTCGACCCCGGCGGGCTCAGCGGGGGCGGGGCCCTCCTTCTGCGCCGTGGTGCCGGGCCCGTCGGCCTGCTCGGCCTGCCGTTCCGGATGCTGAGCCGGGCGCCAGGTGTACAGCAGGAAGGCGGCCAGTACGTAGCTGGCGGCGTTCCCGATCACGATCAGGTGCAGGGCGTTTCCCTCACCGAGCGCGAACGCGAACGCGGCGAGTGCGCCGCCGACACCCATCGCCGTGTTGCGCAGGGCCATCTTGAAGCCGAACCAGGTGGTGCGGCGATCCTCGGTGGATGCCAGCACCACCAGACCACTGCTGGACGTCCAGTAGGTGGTGTGGCCGACCTGGACGAGGAAGACCACCACCCCGATCGTCCACACGGAGTCCGCGAGGAGGAATCCGAGGTACCCCACGACGGAGACCAGGTTGCCCCAGGCCGCCGTCCGTCGGGCGGTGAAGCGGTCGATGAGCGGACCGACGACCATGGACGTGGGCAGCGCGCACAGCCGGGCGGCGGTCATCGCGGCGCCGATGGCGGCCAGCGACACCGGGGTCGTCCTGGCGAAGTACACGACGGTGAACGCCAGGATCAGCCCGGTGCCCAGGCTGTCGATGGAACTGGCAGCGACGAACTTGCCGTTCCCTTTCAGCGGTGGGATGCCGAGCCGCTGCCAGAGCGGCTCTCGGAGGGTGGTGGTGGTCACTGCTTCGACTCTCTTCGTCGTCGTCACATCTTCGTCCCGTGTGCCGTCATCGCGCGTCGTCCGGATCAGGGCGCGGCCGGGCGGGTGACGATGCCGATACGGCCGACGAGTTCGTCGCAGCGCACCTCCGCCGTCTTGGTGTCCTCCGCGGTGACCAGCACCTGGATGTGACGACCGAAGTTGTCGTCCATCGCGCCGACCACGTCGCCGGGTGCCAGGTGCACCTCGACGGCCATCACGTCAGGCTCGGCGCGCACCTCCTCGACGCCTTCGATGCGCTCCACCACTCCCGGGGAGGCGTTCACCCACTTGGTGACGGCGCCCGCCAGGACCGGAGGCCGTTCGGTCAGTGCCGGGACCTTGCGGCAGGGCCACCCCGAGGCGTACTGCTCCAGATCGACCCCGTGGGTCGTCACCATGATGTCCAGCAGGCGGTCTCCGGGAGCGCGGTCGTGGCTCTCGATGATCCGTGGCCCCTTGGAGGAGAGCTTGAGTTCGGTGTGACCGATGCCGTCCCGCAGGCCCATCGCTGTCAGGAAGCCGACGACGTGGTCGACGATGGTGCGCTCCACGTCCTCGGGCAGATCCGCCGGCAGCTTGTGTCCGGTCTCGACGCACCCGACGTGGTACTTGTCGGTGATGGAGACCACGATGTGCCGGCCGGCGAAGGAGAAGCTCTCGACGCTGTACTCGGTGCCGTCGATGTACTCCTCGGCGATGTAGGAACCGACCGGGTAGAACGTTGCCATCGGCAGGTCCGGCCGGTTCCGCAGGCCTGCCAGACGCTCCCACTCGGAGTCGGCCTCCTCGGGGCGTTCGATGACGGCGACGCCCCGGCTGCCGGTACC
>KI547048.1:58437-70156 GCA_000497405.1 Streptomycetaceae bacterium MP113-05
GTACCGTCCATGGGCTTCACCAGCACCGGGTAGCCGTGGCGACTGCCGAACTCCCGTACGTCCTCGGCGCTCTCGACCTCGGAACAGCCCACCGACTCGAAACCGACCTCGTGCAGCCACTCGCGCATCCGCCGCTTGTCCCGGAAGCGGTGCGCCACCTCGTAGGAGTGGCCGTCCAGCCCCAGCAGGTCGTTGATTCGTCCGGCCAGTTCGGTGGCCTGCTCGACCAGGGTCATGACGGCGCCGAAGCCGTACGCCTCGTGGGCGGCACGGATCAGGGGGCGGGTCACCTCCCAGTCGAGGTAGTCCACCAGGAGCAGGGCGTCCGCCAGCTCGGCCTGGCCGGGCAGCAGGCGTTCCTTGTGCTGGAGGAACACCACGCGCAGGCCGAGGTCCTTCGCCTTCTGCATGGCCTCCAGCCGGCCGCCGATGATCAGGATGGTGTCCACTGCGCGGTTTCCTTCGCTCGTCATGACGCTGTGCTCCTCGATTCGTTGAGCGGCTCGGCCGCCGCGACCCCGGTCGTCTCGTCCGTGGGCGGCGGGACGGTGAGGTCCCGGCCGATGTACGGGGAGTGCGTGACGCGGTTGTTCGGGTTGTCGCCGAGCGGTTCGCCGTTGACCGTCACCTCGCGGCGTGCGGCGAGGCCGCGGCGGTGGGCCTCGGCCGCGGTCGGGCCGGTGACGATGAACATGCCCACGGCGTCGAGCTGGTCGGCACGGCCGCTGAGCCGTTCCCCGGGGCTCTTGGTGGGCCTGGGGACGATGCTGTCGACGGGGAAGGCGATGTCGCGGAACTCGTTCGTACCGGGCGCCGGGAGCACCACCATCTCGACGGCGAAACGGTGCGGTCCGGTGGTGAAGGAGAGGTCGGGCCGCTCACCGCAGCCGACGTCCACGAGGACCTCGGAGTAGTCGACTCCGTACGCCTCGGAGAGGGAGACCGGTGACGCGAACCCGGCGGGGCGCGGGTTGAAGTCGATCATCTCGGCGGTGCCGTCATCGGCGACCATGAACTCCAGGTGGGTGCCGCCGTGGTGGAAACCGAGGCACTCGTGCACCGCCCGCGCGGTGTCGACGAGGGCCTCCTGGCGCGGGTGGTGGTACGGGGTCTGCATGCCCTGCTCGACGATCGGGTCGGACGCCAGCTGGTACCGGCCGGTGAGGGCGACGAATCCGACTTCGCCGCGGTGCACCATCGACTCCACGGAGAGGAGTTCGCCCTCCGCCTTCTCCTCCAGCACGAACCCGCCGTGAGCGTGGATGTAGTCCCGCATCATGGGGTTGACCACTTCGGTGCTCCGGACGGCCTCGGCCGCGGAGCGGAGTTCCTCCAGGGTCGCGACGTCGAAGCAGAGGGCACTGCCGGTTCCGTTCGCCGGCTTGAGCACGGCCGGCCGGTCGAAGAGCCACTCCTCCCACCGGAGCGCCTCGCTGAGTGTGGCCGACCGGAGTGCGGTGAGTCCCGCCTCGTACAGCCGGGCCCGCACCTGTGCCTTGTCGAGGATGCCGGTGAGGTCCGACGGGCTGGTCGTCGGCAGACCGACCAGCTCCCGCAGCGCCGCCTGGTGGGGCAGCGTCGGTTCGAACATGCTGTGGGTGCCGACGACGTCGTACCGGTCGGCGACGCTCTTGATCAACGGTTCGACGGCGGCCGTGTCGGCCCACGAGGGCATCTCCACCCGCTCGTCGACGAGCCCGGCGGGTACGGCGAAGGGTCCGCTGTCGGTGAAGCCCTTGTGGTTGAGGGCGACGATGTCGAAGCCGCGGGCCTTGGCGGCCTGCGCGGTGTACAGCATGGCGTTCATGAGCTCGAAGAGCACGAACGCCTTCCTCCGTGCGGTCATGCCGGGACCTCCTGTGCGGACTCGGAGCCCGTCGCTGCGGGGGGCGCCGTGATCCCGATGTCGGTGCGATAGCGCATTCCGGGGAACGCGATGTGTTCGAGCTGTTCGTACGCCCGCCGACGTGCCAGGTCCGGCGTTCCGCCCGATCCCACGACGTGCAGCACGCGCCCGCCCGTGGTGCGGGGGACACCCTGTTCGTCGCGATGCACGTTGGCGCAGAAGACCTGCGCGGCACCGGGGTCGACCTGTTCGATCCCGGTCACGGGCTGCCCGGTGGGGTAGGGGCCGAACGGCCACCCCTTCGGCCGGCCGGGGGACACGGGTCCGGGGTCGCCCTGGACCAGGGCCACGGAGCAGCGTGCGAGTTCGTCGCACACGAGCCGCTGCTCGGCGACGCGCCGGTCGAGCACCGCACGGCACAGCTCGGTGAAGTCGCTGCGGACGCCCGGGAAGACGACTTCCGCCTCGGAGTCGCCGAACCGCGCGTTGATCTCGATGACGACCGGACCGCGGTCGGTGAGCATGGCCCCGACGTAGACGAAACCGGTGAAGTCCAGTCCCTCCGCCTTCAGGCCGCGGAGTACCGGGGTGAGCAGGGCGGCCCGCAGTTCCTCGCGGAGCTCGGGGCCGTCCAGCGGGTGCGGGGCGATGGAGCCCATGCCGTCGCAGTTGCCCCCGGCGTCGTTCTCGAGTGCCCGCTTGTAGTCCTGGGCGGTGGGGAAGAGCAGCGCCCCGTCGCCGTCGAGCAGGGCGAAGAGGGAGATCTCCCGGCCGCTGAGCCGCTCCTCGACGACGAGGTGGAGGTCGTCCCCCTCCGACGCGGCGAATCGGTCGACGGCGGCCTCGGCCTGGGCGGTCGTGTCGCACACCACCGAACCGTCTCCGTCCGGGGTGAGCCCGTCGGTCTTGACGACGCACGGGTACGGCCGGGTCCGGATGTACTCCTTCGCCTTCGAGGCGTCGGTGAACGACTCGAACTCGGCGACGGGCACGCCGTGGGCGGCGCAGAACTCCTTGCCCCGCAGCTTGCTCGCCTCCAGCGCCGCCGCGGCGCCGGTCGGCCCGATGACGCGGTGCCCGGCGGCGCGCAGCGTGTCGACGTATCCGAGGGACAGGCCGTCGATGTGCGACATGAAGACGAACTCGGCGGGATGGCGCTCCAGATGGGCCAGCGCCGTGCGCGGGTCGGTCACCGACACCTCGGGCGCGTGCACGATCCGCGGGTGGTCGACGACGTTGCAGCCGGGACCGTAGTGGACGACGACGTCCGGGTCGGTCCGGACGAAGAGGTCGCACAATGCGTGCCCGCGGCCGGTGCTGTCGATGAGCAGGACGGTCGTCGTGGCGCCTGAGGCGCGCGCGTCGGAGGTTCTCACGTGAGTCATGCCACCCGGCTCGGTGCGAGGGGGCCCGAAGGCACCGCGGTCCAGTCGTTGACGCTGTTGCCCACGTAGACGTGGGCGAGGAGGCCTCCCCAGGCCTCGAAGTAGCGGTCGGCCTTGCCCTGCGCCAGTTCGTCGTTGCGGACCCAGGAGGAGTTCGCCCAGTCGCACTTGGGCCTCACGTGATGCAGGTCGTGCTGAACCGTGTCGCCCACGAGGATGCACAGGCGGTACGGCGCGTACAGGGCCACCATCCGGAGCCACCACCCGGCAAGGGCCGCGGTGCGGGCCAGGGGCCCCGCGCCCGCCGTGTCCGGCACCGGCTCGCCGCAGAAGCGGCCGAAGGTGAGCTGGTCCCGCTGCTCACGGGTGAGCCGTTCGGCGTTGTCGAAAAGCCACCAGCGGTGCTCGCTGAGGGTGTAGAGCAGCGTCTGGTTCTGGAAGAAGAACGTCGCGGGCACGCACCACAGCAGCAGCCACTGCGCCCACCAGCCGGTCGCCGCGAGCACGGCGACGGTCGCGGCGAGGAAGCCGTAGGCCATGGCCATCCGGTACAGCGGGGCCCGGGTGGCGAAGTTGGCCTTGAGCCTGCCGGACAGGAACGTCCAGAAGTGGCTGGGGGAGAAGACGGCGCGGACGAGGTAGCGGCGGCACTGCTTCCGGGTCATGCCCGGCCGCACCCCGGTGCTCCGCAGGTACAGGGTGTCGCCGTCGCGCAGGGAGCATGGGAAGGCGTGGTGGGTGAGGTGCTCCTCCCGGTTGCCGTCGTACGGGGGACGCCACATCAGGGTGGTGACGATCTCGCTGACCACCCGGTTGCCCTTGGTGGAGCCCGTGAACATGCGGTGCAGTGTCTGGTGGACGACGACCACGTCGAGGCGCCGCATGCCGCCCGCCGTGACGGGCCACGTGAGCAGCAGGATCGGCACCAGGAGGTACCAGGGAAGGGAGAAGGCGTAGGCGCCCACGGCTATGGGTACAGCGGTCTGCACCACCCCGGCGACGAGCGCCAGGGTGGGTCGCCAGCTGACCCGTGGGGTGGCCTGGGTGAGGGGCACTCCGGTGACCCAGGTGAGGAAGGGCTGGAGGGCTCGGGGGAGACCCCGCATGGTCTCTCGTGGTTGCATCGATGCTCCTTCGGAGGTGGCCCGCGGGCGGTCAGCCGGCGTCGCGCGGATCGCGGACCCCGCCGAAGAGGGCGTCGTTGGTCTCGTGGGTCATCGGCCGGGTCAGGTCGTCGGTGCTGGCCAGCGTCATGTTGACGATCGTCCGGCGGCCGTCGCCGCGGATCGGGTAGACGCGGTGCATCGTGGTGTTCGTCTTGACGACGTAGGCGTCGCCGGGTTCGAGGGCGTACGAACGGACCTGGCTACTCAGGAGGGCCCCGTGGACATCCGGGTTCTCCTTGTCCCAGGAGGTGTTCGGCACGGCCTGCACGAAGCCGCCCTCGGTGTAGTGCGGGGCCTCCAGCACCAGGATGATGCCGTAGGTGTAGTCGTCCCAGTGCCAGCCGTGCGTGTCACCGGACTTGCCGAGGCGGCTGACGACGTAGTGCTCGCCGGCGTAGGGGCAGGTGTGCACCGGTTCGCCGACCACTTCTCCGACCATCGAGAGCAGGTCGTCGGAGAAGTAGAAGGCGTCGATCAGCGGCCCCTCGTCCTTGATGACGGGCTGCCCGACGGTCGTCATGGTGCGCGGGGTGTTGTCGGTGATGTCGAAGACGAGGTCGTGACTGGCGCCGTGGCGGTCGATGAGGCGGCAGGCCTCGTCCCTGATGGCATCGAAGATCTCCGGCGGGCACATGCCGCGCAGCGGAACGATGTGCTCCGCTGCGAACTGCTCGCGGATCTCTCGCCTGCGGACGGCGTCGAACTCCTCCGACAGGTGCCGTCGCATGAGGGTTCTCACGTCCTCGGCGGTGATGCTCAACATGCTGCTGTCGATCGTCATGGGATTCCCCTCCGGGTGTGGCGCGGTCCGGCGACGGCCGACCGCCTCGAATCGGTACCGCTCAGATGACGTCGGGCTCGGCCGGGCGTCGGAATTCGAGAATGTGCACGGTGAACCGTTCACCGTCGAAATCGGCGTGTCCCAGGGCTCGCTGGCGCTTGAGGATGTTGAGCATCGTCTCCTTGTGATCGGCATAGGCCAGCAGTGGGATGTCCATCTCGCAGATCTCGAGCGTGCGCCAGTCGTAGCCGCGGGCCTCGAGTTCCGAAACGGTGCGAGGCACGTCGGTCAGCGAGGAATGCGCCATGATCAGCCTGCCGCCGGGTGCGAGCAGGTCGTCGATCCGTGCGAGGACCGCGTCGTACATCGCCCGCCCGTCGTGCCCGGCGACCAGCGCGGTCTGCAGGCCGTTGTCGGCGGCGTACCGCGGATCGTCGGGCAGGTGCGGCGGATTGGTCACCACCAGGTCGAAGCGTTCGGCCGGCCGGTACGCGGCCAGGTCCGCGGTGACGCAGGTCAGGCGGGAGAGATCCTGGCCGTTGCCCGCCACGTTCGCGGCGGTCACCTCGGCGGAGGCGGCATTGACGTCCAGCGCCGTGACGTGCGCGGCGCCGGCGGACAGCAGCGCGGTCGAGTACACGCCGGAACCGCACCCCAGGTCGAGCGCACGAACGCCCACCAGGTCCACGTCGGCCCCGTCGAGCGCGGCGACCAGACTCAGCCCGCAGTCGGTGGGGAACAGCACCTCCACCGGGTCGGCGACCTCGATGCGCAGCCGCGCCCCACGGAAGTCGACCACTCCGCAGGAGGGCCGGGCCGCCCACAACGAGCCGTTCTCGCCGGTCGGCAGGACGCGGCGTTCGGTGCGCCGGTCGGTCGGGGTTTCGGTCATGGCAACAGACCCTCTCGTCTGGTGGGAGCGGGGCGCGCTGAGGCGGACGTCGGGGAACGCAGGAGGTAGCCGGAAGGCCTGGAGCTGTCCTGGCTGTGGAGGCCGGACCGCGCGGAGAAGGGAACGCCGGGCCGGAACGCGCGTGAAGCCGGCCCCGTCGAACCGCTCGGGAGGCGAAGCGGGCCGGGAGGAGGGAGTGGGTGGCGAATAGCTCAGCCGGCGAGCTCAGCCGTCCATGTGTTGCTGCCGCACGGGAAGGCAGTCACCAGGAAGCGTTGCCCGGGGGCGAAAGGGACGGTGTCGAGGGGAGGGTGCGGGGCGCCGATCGTCTGATTTCCTTGCACTTCCACACTGCAACTTCCCCCGTTTACTGGTGTCCGGAGCGACGCCTGCGCGAGGATGCGCGCGGCTTGGCGGGTGCCGATGGAGCGAGGTGGCGTAGCTCCCGAGAGAGGTGTGTGGGGAGCCGGTGGAGAGTTAATCGGCATCGCCGTGCCACGTCAACCTTCGGTAATCAACTGAGCGTTGAGAGGAACGGGCACAGTCCCGGGAGACACCGTCCGGCCTGCGGAATGCTCGTAGGGAGCTTCCGGGGAAAGGAGCCGGCTGCCTGTGGGGCGAGAGTCCATGGCCGACTGGGCGTCACCGGAACGGTGGCGCGACCAGCGTCCTGCCTTCGCCTTGCGACGACGGCACCGGACGCCGTGGCGCCTGTCCTCCGGGCGAACGACGCGAAACCCGGTCAGGACCTAGGGGATCGGATCGCCTGGAGGTCGGCGGCGCGGGTGTCCGCTCGGCGGAGCCGGTGGCCCGGCCCGGACCTGCGGGACTCTCGTTCCCGCAGGGTCTCGCACGGCTGCGACGGCAGGCGGGACCGTCCTCGGCGGATCGGCGGATCAGGTGTTCCGTGAGGTACGGCGGCGTAGGGTGAGGAGCACTGTCGGCGCTCAGGGGCGGGGGCGACGCGAAGGGCGAAAAGGTGGGGACGAGGAAGGGCAAGCGGGTGCCGCGCGCCGTGCGTGAGCAGCAGATGTTGGACGCGGCGGTCGCAGCGTTCGGCCGGCACGGCTACCGCTCCGCTTCGATGGACGACATCGCCGGGGCGGCAGGCGTGTCCAAGCCGCTGGTCTACCAGTACCTGCGGTCGAAGGAAGACCTTTTCAGCTCGTGCATCGAACGGGAGGCCGCGGCACTCACCAAGGCCGTCCTCGACGGCACCCGCGACCTCTCCCTCGCGCCCGACCAGCAGCTGTGGAACGGGCTGTGCGCGTTCTTCGCACACACCGCCGCACACCCCGACGGCTGGACGGTGCTGCACCAGCAGGCGCCGGGCGAGAGTGCGAAGTTCGCGGGCGTGGTGGCCGGGATGCGGGCCGAGATCGTGGCGCTGGTGACCGCCCTGCTCGGACGTGTGGCGCACGACGTGGGCTACGACGAGGGGTATGACGACGACGTGGTCGACCGGGAGGTGTCCGGTCTGGCGCACGCGCTGGTCGGATCGGCCGAGTCGCTCGCCGACTGGGCCAACGCGCGGGCGGACGAACGGCCTTCGGCGAAGGAAACGGCGGCGACGCTGATGAACTTCTGCTGGGCCGGTCTGGAGGGCCTCATGAAGGGAGCTCGCTGGACGCCGTCCCGCTGACGTGCGGACGCGAGTGGTCCCGGCCGCTCCTCAGCTCGTCCTGCGCACGGTGGACGTTTGCACAGCCTCCCGACGCTTCCCGCGAGCGGAGGCGGGGAGCGATGTGGTCAGGCCTCGGCAGGCCCTGTGTGCAGCCCCGGGGCGCCGGGCCCAGCGGCCCCGTGCACCTCCCCGGAGTTCCGCAATCGCGCGGATACCCGTAGCGTCCAGGACGACGGGGAAGAACCGGTCGCCCCACCGGCTCCGTGCCGTCGCACGCAGCGGGCCGCCCTCGGAGGCCGGGGCGTCGAGAGGGAACGACGGGAGAGGGCGCGGCCCGGAACGGAACAGGTCCGGCGCAGGTGACGGTCCGCCGTTCGGCGTCTCCTCACCCTCGCACAGTTTTACTTTCGAGTAAGATTACTCAACGTTCAGGAGTTTGGTGGAGTATGAGTTCCAGCGGCCTCATCAGTCCCTCGGTCCGCAGAGTCGCGATCGTCGGTGGCAGCCGCATCCCCTTCGCCCGCTCCGACGGCCCGTACGCCACCTGCTCGAACCAGGACATGCTCACGGCCGCGCTCCGCGGACTGATCGAGCGCTTCTCCCTGCACGACGCGCGCATAGGTGAGTTCGTCGCCGGAGCCGTGCTCAAGCACAGCCGCGACTTCAACCTCGCCCGGGAGACCGTACTCGGCTCCGGACTCGACCCGCGCACCCCGGCGTACGACGTCCAGCAGGCCTGCGGCACCGGGATGCAGGCGGTGATGGCCGTCGCCAACAAGATCGCCCTCGGCCAGATCGACGCCGGCATCGCGGGTGGCGCCGACACCGCCAGCGACGCGCCGCTCGGTGTCAACGACCGGCTGCGCCGCATCCTGCTCGCCACCCGTCGCGCCAAGACCCTCCCCGACCGGCTCAGGGAACTGGCCCGCATCCGCCCCGGCCACCTGGTGCCCGAGATCCCCAGGAACGCCGAGCCGCGTACCGGCCTCTCCATGGGCGACCACGCCGCCCGCACCGCCCGCGAGTGGAACATCTGCCGCGAGGCGCAGGACGAACTCGCCGCCCGCAGCCACCACCTTCTCGCCACCGCTTACGACGACGGCTTCCTGCACGACCTCGTCGTCCCGTACCAGGGCCTGGCTCGCGACCAGAACCTGCGACCCGGCACATCCCCGCACAAACTCGCCGAACTGCCGCCCGTGTTCGGCCTCACCGAGGCCACCGGCGGCCCCGCGGGCGCCACCATGACCGCGGGCAACTCCACGCCCCTCACCGACGGCGCCGCCACCGTGCTGCTCGCCTCCGAGGAGTGGGCCGAGGCCCGCGGGCTCAAGCCGATGGCCTACCTCACCGCGTACGAGGCCGGCGCCGTGGACTTCACCCACGACGCTGGAGAGGGACTGCTGATGGCCCCCGCCTTCGCCGTACCCCGCATGCTGCGCCGCGTCGGCCTGGGCACCGGCGACTTGGCCTTCGTGGAGATCCACGAGGCGTTCGCCTCCCAGGTGCTCGCGACTCTGACTGCGTGGGAGAAGCAGGGCCTGGACCCCGTCGACCGCGACCGTCTCAACGTCGCCGGTTCCTCCCTCGCCACCGGCCACCCGTTCGCCGCCACCGGGGCACGCATCGTCGCCACGCTCGCCAAACTGCTCGCCGAGCGGGGCGGCGCGCCGGGCGCACGTGGGCTCGTCTCCCTCTGCACCGCGGGCGGGCAGGGGGTCGCCGCGATCCTCGAACGCGCCTGACCCGCACGACTCCCCACCCGTCGGCACGCCCGCACCGCCGCCGCACGACCGACCGTGCGACCGAGTGGACCCGGACCCAGGAGCCGCGAGATGCCGCAGCAGATACCACCAGCCGGACGCCCCGCGCCGCCCCCGCTCGTCGAACCCGATCTCGAGACCGCCGACGGTGTGGTCCGGGAGGCGTACGTGCCGCCGCTCTGCCGGCCGCTGCACCGCGGCTCGCTGGCCGACCTCCCGTTCCACAACGCCGCCGAGGAGCCCGGTGCGGTCGTCCTCGCCCGCAGGCGGCCCGGCGGCGGCTGGACCGATGTCACGGCACGGCAGTTCGCCGACGAGGTGCTCGCTGTCGCCAGGGGCCTCGTCGCCCACGGACTGCAGCCCGGCGACCGGCTGGCCATCATGGCCCGTACCAGCTATGAGTGGACGCTGCTCGACTTCGCCGCCTGGGCTGCCGGTCTGGTCACCGTCCCCGTCTACCCCACGTCGTCCGCCGCGCAGGCATGTTTCATCCTCCAGGACGCCGGTGTGCGGGCCTGTGTGGTGGAGAACGTCGAGCACGCCCGGATGGTCAGCTCCGTACGCGGCGGCCTCCCGGATCTGGAACACCTGTGGCAGTTCGACGCCGGGGCGGTACCTCAACTCGTCGTGGCGGGACGCGAGGTGCCGGACGAACAGGTCACCAGTCGCCGCGCCGGCCTCACTCCGCAGAGCACTGCCACCATCATCCACACCTCCGGAACCACCGGGCGCCCCAAGGGCTGCGTGCTGACCCACGGCAACTTCTTCGCCGAGGTGGACAACTGCGTCGAACTGCTGCACCCCGTCTTCACGTCGCTGAGCCGACACCCCGCCTCGACGGTGCTCTTCCTGCCCCTGGCCCACGTGTTCGGCCGGATGGTCGCCCTCGGCTGCATGCGCGCCCGCGTCCGCCTCGGCCACGCCCCCAGTATCCAGACCGACGAACTCCTCGCCGACTTCGCCTCCTTCAAGCCGTCCTTCCTTCTCGCCGTGCCCTACGTCCTGGAGAAGGTCTACAACAGCGCCCGCGCCACGGCCGAGAGGATGCGGCGCGGCTCGTCCTTCGACCGCGCCTCGCGGGTCGCGGTGCGCTGGGGCGACGCCTCCCGGTCCGAGGGGCAGGGCGGCGGCCACGGCCCCGGGCTCTTCACACGCGCCGCCAGGGGTCTGTACGACCCGCTGGTCTACCGCCGCATCCGCGAAGCGCTCGGCGGCCACGTACGCCACGTCGTCTGCGGCGGCTCCCCGTTGGGCGAGCGGCTCTGTGCGTTCTTCGCCGGCGCGGGCATCGAGGTCTACGAGGGCTACGGCCTCACCGAGACCACCGCCGCGGTCACGGTCACTCCGCCGCTCCGCCCCCGGCTGGGGACCGTCGGCTGGCCGGTACCCGGCACCGCTGTCCGCATCGCCGAGGACGGTGAGGTGCTGTTGCGCGGAGGCCAGGTCTTCGCCGGCTACTGGGACCCGTCGGTGCAGGGCGTCATCCCCGCCGTCTCGGCCGACGGCTGGCTTCCGACCGGCGATCTCGGCGCCCTCGACGGGCAGGGGTATCTGCGCATCATCGGCCGCAAGAAGGACCTCCTCGTCACCTCCAGCGGCAAGAACATCGCGCCCGCACCGCTGGAGGACTGGTTGCGCGCGCACCCGCTCGTCGACCAGTGCATCGTCGTCGGCGACGACCGACCCCACCTCACGGCCCTGGTCACCCTCGAGACCGAAGGTCTCACCCACTGGCAGCACATGCACGGCAAGTCGCACCTCTCCCTCGAGGAACTGGTCCGCGACGGGGACCTCCTGAGGAATCTCCAGCGGGCGGTGGACGACACCAACCGCCTCGTCTCGCAGGCCGAGTCCATTCGGCGGTTCGCCGTACTGCCTCACCGGTTCACCGAGGCCGACGGCCACCTCACTCCTTCGTTGAAGCTTCGCCGGGGCGCCGTCGTCCGTGACTTCGCTCAGCAGATCGGGGACCTGTACGAACGCGGGCTGCCGCACGGCGGGGTGCGGTGAGCCCGGGGCCGGGGCGGTCCGGGTGATCCCCCGAGGGGCCGACCGGTCACGCTGCGCGCATTGGTAGCTTTGCTGCGCTTACCAGTCGCCGACGTCGGGGGAGCCCGTGAACCAGCCGCCTCAGCCTCAGCAGCCGCCCCCGCAGCCTCCAGGGCCCCCGCAGCCGCCGCCCGGCCCCGGGTACGGCTACCCGCAACAGCAGATGGGCGTCGGCGCCCCGCAGCCCGTTCCGGGCGGGGCGGGTCCCGGGGG
>KI547048.1:70166-70675 GCA_000497405.1 Streptomycetaceae bacterium MP113-05
GATGGGCGGACAGCCCCCGTACCCCGGTGCCGGTCCGCAGGGCGCTCCCGGTCACCCGCCCTATCCGGGTACCGGGATGCGGCAGCCGGCGAGCGGCAGCCCGGTCGGCGCCTTCTTCCTCGGCCTGCTCGGCTCGTTCGTCGTCGCGGCGGTCTACACCGCGATCTTCGCGCTGACCCACGCGGAACAGTCGCGGGCCGTGGTGAACGGCCACTTCTTCGCCCACGCTCTGGTGAACGGGGCGGTCGTCGGCTGGCTGGTCGGCCTCGTCGGACGTCGCCGCACCGGCGCACACGTCGGCGGTGCGGTCGTCGCGGCCCTCGGATCCCTGTTCGGTTTCGCCAACGCCATACCCCTGATCGTCTGGGACGCGGGCGGGTTCCAGGCGGTCCTCGACATGGTGAAGTTCACTCCGCTCCATCCTCTTCGGATGTGGTGGGGGCTGGACGGCACCGGTCACTTCGTCGCGATCCTCGGGCTCGTGGTTGCGGCGGCCGCCCCGCTCGGCG
>KI547048.1:70685-73751 GCA_000497405.1 Streptomycetaceae bacterium MP113-05
GCATGGGGCGTCGCCTACGCGGTGGGCCGGAAGCGCGGTTGACCCGGGCGGCGGGACGTGTCGTGCGGAGCAGCGGCAGGTCCTCCGTCGATTCGTCCACCCGCCGAGTGTGAGGTGTTCGCCGTTCACGGAGCTTGTGTGCACGGCGTATCGAGGGCTGATCGGGTGGGAGGAACGTCCGGCAGGACGGCCCCCGTCGGTCGGCCCCCGGGGCGACCGGAAGCGGACGGCGTCCGCTCCGTCTGTCCGGAACCTGTGACTGTCGTCCATCCCTCTCTTCGGAGGGAATCCCCGCCTTCAGGCGGGGAGGGAATCCGATCTCAGGACTGCTCTGACCCGCAGGCTACGACGGGTGTTTCTGCTGCTCGATGTAGTGGCGGACGATCGACAGCGGTGCCCCGCCGCATGATCCGGCGAAGTAGGAGCCGGACCAGAACCGGCCGTGCATGATGAAGCGGTTGACGCGGCCGGTGAACTCCTTCCGCAGGTAGCGGGAGGACACGCCCTTGAGTGAGTTCACCAGGGCCGACAGGGCGACCTTCGGCGGGTAGTGCACCAGGAGGTGGACGTGATCCTCTTCGCCGTTGAACTCGATCAGCTCGGCACCGAAATCGGTGCAGACGTTCCGCATGATCTCTTCGCAGCGCGTCAGCATGTCGTCGTCGAACACCCCACGCCGGTACTTGGTCACGAATACCAAATGCGCATGCAGGTCGTAGACGACGTGACGACCCCGGCGGATATCGGTATTTGGTTCCCAACGTGGTGACATACACCAAATGCAGTAGGATCGAGGAACTCGACCCGAAGGGGGTGGGCTGGATGATCCGTGCATACAAGTTCCTCATGCGGCCCACCGTGGGCCAGCAAGCCGCGCTGGGCGAGATGCTGCGCGATCACTGCTCCCTCTACAACGGGGCCTTGCAGGAACGCCGCGAAGCCTGGCGGCACCCCTCGAAGACGAGCGTGAAGTACGGGCAGCAGTCCGGACAGCTCAAGGACATCCGGGCCTTCGACCCCGAACGGCAGGGCCGCTGGTCCTTCTCCAGCCAGCAGGCCACGCTTAGGCGGCTGGACAAGGCGTTTCAGGCATTCTTCCGACGGGTCAAGGCCGGTGAGGCTCCGGGCTACCCGAGGTTTCGGGGGGTGAACTGGTTCGACACGGTGAACTTCCCGAAAGACGGCGACGGCTGCCGGTGGGACTCCACCCCTCACGACCCTGTCACCCGTGTCCGCTTCCAGGGTGTCGGGCACGTCAAGGTCAACCAGCACCGCGCCGTGGTCGGCAAGGTCAAGACTGTCTCGGTGAAGCGCGAGGGCCGCAAGTGGTTCGTCGTGCTGACCGCCGAGCAGACCCAGCCCGAGCCGCTACCCAAGGCGGGCAGCGTGGTCGGTGTCGACCTCGGCATCGCTTCGTTCCTCACCACCTCGGGCGGTGAGCACGTCCCCAACCCGCGCCGCGCCCGCAGGGCCGCCGCGAAACTCGAGGCCGCGCAACGGGCGCTGAGCCGCTACCCGCGCCGCAAGGCCAAGAACCGCACCGCCAATCATCAGCGGGCCGTGGAACGGGTCGCGGCTCTGCACGGCAAGGTGCGGCGTCAGCGGCTCGACCACGCGCACAAGACCGCGCTCACCCTGGTCCGCAGGCACGACGTCATCGCACACGAAGATCTCAAGATCCGCAACATGAGCAAGGCCCCCGCGCCCAAGCCGGACCCCGAGCAGCCGGGCAGCTTCTTGCCCAACGGGGCCGCGAGTAAGGCCGGGCTGAACCGTTCGATCGCCGACGCCGGTTGGGGGGTGTTCCTCGCGATCCTGAACTCCAAGGCTGAAAGCGCCGGGCGGGAAGTGATCGCCGTGGACCCCCGCAACACCTCCCGCACCTGCCCCGAATGCGGGCACACTGCGAAGGAGAACCGGCCCACCCAGGAGAAGTTCAGATGTACGGCGTGCGGCCTCGTTGCACACGCCGACGTCGTTGGAGCAACCAACGTTCTACGGGCCGGGCTGGTCCGTCGCGACGCCAACCAGGCATAGCGAGAAGCCACCCCGTTTACGGGGTGGAGGAGTCACGTCCCGGGACGGCGAGTCGGCTCGGACCGGCACTGCGTGGCCCCCCGGGGGAGCACTACGCGCGTGGACCGTCACTCGATAGACTTGTCATGTTCACATTTTCTCCCGGGTTGGCGGGAAGACTGCTCTCACCCAGAAAGCTCACGGGAGAGGACAGCCCCACATGCCTGCCCCACACTCCAGCCGCCGCAAGGCGATCGTGCTCGCCGCCGCCGGTGCCCTGCTCGCCGGCGTCACGGCACAGAGCACTGCCACCGCCGCGCCCGTCCCGGCCGCCGACTACTACCAGAACGCTCAGGGCAAGAGCGGCCAAGAACTCAAGTCGGCGCTGCACGGCATCATCAGCGACCAGCAGGTTCTCAGCTACAGCGAGGTATGGGACGCGCTCCAGGTCACCGACCGGGCGCCGTCCGACTCGGGCAGCGTGGTGCTGCTCTACAGCGGCGAGACGCGCAGCGCCTCGCAGCACGGCGGCGACCAGGACGACTGGAACCGAGAGCACGTCTGGGCGAAGTCGCACGGCGACTTCGGTACCAGCCCCGGCCCGGGCACCGACGTGCACCACCTCCGTCCCACCGACGTGTCGGTGAACGGCAGCCGTGGCAACAAGGACTTCGACAACGGCGGTTCGCCCGTCGATGAGGCGCCGGAGAGCTCTACGGACGGGGACTCGTTCGAGCCGCGTGACGCGGTGAAGGGCGACGTGGCGCGCATGGTCTTCTACATGGCCGTGCGCTACGAGGGGGCGAGCGGCAACCCCGACCTCGAGGTCAACGACCAGGTGGACAACGGATCCGCGCCGTACATGGGCCGCCTCTCCGTGCTGAAGCAGTGGCACGAGCAGGATCCGCCGGACTCCTTCGAGGAGAACCGCAACGAGGTGATATTCGACCAGTTCCAGGGCAACCGGAACCCGTTCATCGACCACCCCGAGTGGGTCGAGTCGATCTGGTGAGTCCTCGGCCACCCGCGGGACGGCCGCCACGCGGGTGG
>KI547048.1:73761-78185 GCA_000497405.1 Streptomycetaceae bacterium MP113-05
CGTGCGTACCGGTCTCCGCCGGGTCAGAACGGGCGGTCGCCGGCGATGGCGACGCGTTCGGCGAGACGGCGGTGCGGGGCGTAGTCGTCGACCGCGTAGTGCTGCGTGGCGCGGTTGTCCCAGAAGGCCACGTCGCCCGGCTGCCAGCGGAACCGGACCTGGTACTCCGGCACGTGCGCCTGCCGGACCAGGTAGGCCAGCAGGCGGTCGCTTTCCTCTCCGGACATCCCCGTGATGCGGGTGGTGAACGAGGTGTTGACGAACAGCATCCTGCGCCCGGTCTCCGGGTGGGTGCGGACCACCGGGTGCTCGACGGGCGGGAAGGCGTCCTGCAGCGGAACGAGCCGTTCCGGGCCGTAGAAGCGGGCGAAGCCGGGAATGAAGTCGTGCACGGCCGAGGCGCCGTCGATACGGGCCTTCACTTCGTCCGGCAGGTTGTCGTACGCGGCGGCCATGTCCGCCCACATCGTGTCGCCGCCGACCGGCGGAACCTCGCGGACCTGGAGTACCGCCCCCAGGGCCGGGCGTTCGCGGAAGGTGACGTCCGCGTGCCAGACGTTCTCGAAGGTGGGGGCGGCGCTGCCGCCCTTGGCGAAGCGGACCACCTCGTCGGAGGAGCCGCTGGCGAGCAGTGGGTTGGTCTCCAGCTCGCCCCAGTGGCGCGCGAAGGCGGCCTGCTGCCCGGAGGTCGGCCCGGCGCCACGGAAGAACAGCACCTTCCACTCCAGCAGCGCGCGGTTCAGCTCCTCCCGCAACTCCGGGCTCAGCGGACGGGTCAGGTCGACCCCGCGAATCTCGGCCCCGATCACGCGGCCCTGCGGGACGAGGGTGAACAGCTCGTACGGGCGGTCCTGCCAGTCGTCGGGGACGCGGCGCAGGGTGCGCCGGCCCTCGTACATGCCGTCCGCCGGGATGCGGGCATCACGCAGGGCGGGCACGGCCTCGGGTGCCGGGGTGGTGGTGTCGGTGACGGTCACTGTCGGTTCTCCTCCTGGTCTGTGCGGCGGGACGGTGCGGTGCCCTCGCACCACGCCGGACCGGCGCGGAGGCCGACTGGCGAAGACCGGGATGATCACGGCTGCGCTCGTCCTCCGGCCGTGGTGGCCGGGCGGCGGCGGTGCGGGCGGCGGAAGGCCGCCCGGCTATCGGCCGGAGCGCTCGCACCCGTCGCGCTCGGGGACGCGGAGTGCCCCGACGGCGTCGGACGTGTGCGTGGTGGTCATGGAGTGCACGGTAGACGGCACCGTGGGAACCGGGAAGACCGGGGGCCGGGACAGGGCCGAGGCGGTCCGGCCCGGGAAAGGCAGGAGCCCCCTGCCGTGACCGGCAAGGGGCTCCTTGGGTACTGCGAAACAGGGCGATCAGCCCGTGGTGACGTTCTCCGCCTGCGGGCCCTTCGGGCCCTGGGTGACGTCGAAGGTCACGGCCTGGTTCTCCTCGAGGGAGCGGAAGCCCGTGGCGTTGATCGCGGAGTAGTGGACGAAGACATCGGGACCGCCGCCGTCCTGGGCGATGAAGCCGAAGCCCTTTTCAGCGTTGAACCACTTGACGGTTCCGGTAGCCATAAGCCCTCCTTGGGCCTATAAGGGTCGCCCTGTTCCAGAACCTCGAAAAGCCTGAAAACGACAAGAGCCCGCGGTTACATGCTCCGCAGGCTCTGTACTGCAAGGGAAACCTAACTGCAACTTGCGAGGAGCCTAGCACGCTGCGGCTCGGACGGGGAAGAGACGGCTGCATCCTTCACCCGGGCAGGCTCGTCAGGCCCGGGATGCGGCGTTCGTGCAGGTCGTGGTACCGGCCCGGAGAGGGTGAGGGGCGGGGCGACGGAACCCCGGAGGGCCGGGCGTACCCTCCGGAGGGTGACAGCACAGCCGACAGCCCGCCCGCGCGTGGGGCACATCCAGTTCCTGAACTGCCTTCCCCTCTATTGGGGCCTCGCCCGGACCGGCACGCTGCTGGATCTGGAGCTCACCAAGGACACCCCGGAGAAACTGAGTGGGCAGCTGGTGAACGGGGACCTCGATATCGGCCCGGTCACCCTCGTCGAATTCCTCCGCAACGCACGGGACCTCGTCGCCCTCCCGGATATCGCCGTGGGATGCGACGGCCCTGTCATGTCCTGCGAAATCGTCTCGCGTGTTCCGCTGACGGAGCTGGACGGCCGGCCGGTCGCCCTGGGCTCCACCTCGCGCACGTCCGTGCGTCTGGCACAGCTGCTGCTCGCCGAGCGGTACGGCGTGCAACCGTCCTACTTCACCTGCGCCCCCGACCTTCCCGCGATGATGGAACAGGCGGACGCGGCCGTGGTGATCGGCGACGTCGGCCTGCGCGCCTACCTGCGGGCACTGCCCGAGCCGGGCCTGGACGTCCACGACCTCGGGCAGCTGTGGAAGGACTGGACGGGTCTGCCTTTCGTGTTCGCCGTGTGGGCGGTGCGCCGCGACTACCTCGCCCGCGAGCCGGAGATCGTGCACGCCGTGCACCAGGCATTCCTCGCCTCCCGCGACGTCTCGCTCGAAGAGGTGGCCAAGGTCGCCGAACAGGCCGCAAGGTGGGAGCCGTTCGAGGCGTCGGTGCTGGAGAGATACTTCACCACGCTCGACTTCCGGCTGGGCGGAGACCAGCTCTCCGGCATCACCGAATTCGCCCGCCGTACGGGCGGCACCACCGGGTTCCCGGCCGAAGTACGGGTCGACCTCCTGACCCGGTGAAGAACGGGCCCGGCGCTCCCGGGGCCCACCGAACGCGTCGAGGGGGCTGGTACCCGGGGGAAGAGAGGGTGTCGAACGTGCTGCTGACGCGGGACGGGCCACGACCGGTCTCCTTCGGTACCGCCCGGAGCGCTGACGTACGCTGGAGCGGCCGTAACCGCCCGTCGTGAAGGGAAGCCCCGGTGCCCGAGAACGCCGACCTGCAGTCCGTGCTCGACCGTGCCGCCGAGGGCGGTCGCATCACCCCCGAGGAGGCGCTCGACCTCTACCGGCACGCCCCGCTGCACGCGCTCGGCCGGGCCGCCGACACCGCTCGCCGTCGCCGCTACGCGGGCAGCGAGCACATCGTGACATACATCATCGAGCGGAACATCAACTACACCAACGCCTGCGTGACGGCGTGCAAGTTCTGCGCGTTCTACGCCGCGCCGAAGAGCGACAAGGTGTGGACCCGGGACCTCGACGACATCCTGCGCCGCTGCGCGGAAACGGTCGAACTCGGTGGTACGCAGATCATGTTCCAGGGCGGCCACCACCCGGACTACGGGATGGAGTACTACGAGAAGCACTTCGCCGCCATCAAGGAGGCCTTCCCACAACTGGTCATCCACTCCCTGGGTGCTTCCGAGGTGGAGCACATGGCCCGCATCTCGGGTGTCACGCCCGAGGAGGCGATCCGCCGCATCCACGCCGCCGGCCTGGACTCGTTCGCCGGTGCGGGAGCCGAGCTGCTGCCGGAGCGCCCGCGGAAGGCGATCGCTCCGCTGAAGGAGTCGGGCGAGCGCTGGCTGGAGATCATGGAGATCGCCCACGGTCTCGGTGTGGAGTCCACCTCCACCATGCTGATGGGCACCGGCGAGACCAACGCCGAGCGGATCGAGCACCTGCGGATGATCCGCGACGTGCAGGACCGCACCGGCGGCTTCCGCGCGTTCATTCCGTACACCTACCAGCCGGAGAACAACGCGCTGAAGGGGCAGACGCAGGCCACGCTCTTCGAGTACCTGCGACTGATCGCCCTCGCGCGGATCTTCCTGGACAACGTCGCGCACATCCAGGGCTCCTGGCTCACCACCGGCAAGGACGTCGGCCAGCTCACCCTGCACTACGGCGCCGACGACCTCGGCTCGGTGATGCTGGAGGAGAACGTCGTCTCCTCCGCCGGCGCCAAGCACCGGTCCAACCGGACGGAGATCATCGACCTCATCCGCGGGGCCGGGAGGGTGCCCGCGCAGCGGGCCACGACGTACGAGCACCTCGTCGTGCACGACGACCCGGCGAACGACCCGGTCGACGACAAGGTGGTCTCGCACCTCTCCTCCACGGCGATCGCGGGCGGCAGCGCACACCCCGAGCTGACGCTCGTACAGGCCGACTGACCCCGGCGCACCCTTGCTGACGCTGCACACCGCCGGCCTCCTCGTACCCGGCACGGGTGTCGAGCCCCTTCCCGGTGGCGCGGTCGCCCTCGACGGCGGGACCGTCGCGGCCGTCGGACCGTACGAAGAGCTGGCGGACGCGTACCCGCAGGCGCGCACCCGGCGCTGGGCGGGCGTGCTCACGCCGGGGCTCGTGCACCTGGGCGCCGGGCCCCTGCTGGCGCACGCGTACCACCCCGACCCGCGCGAAGCCGACGCACTGGGCACCGACCCGCTGGCCGGGGACGCTCTGGACGCCCTCGTGCTGGACGACCCCCGCTGGGGCGGCAGCGCC
>KI547048.1:78195-81911 GCA_000497405.1 Streptomycetaceae bacterium MP113-05
AGGTCGTCCCGCCGGGTTCACCGGCCGACGTCGACCTGGCGGCGCTCGTGCAGCTCTGACGAGCGGCCGTGTCCGCGCCCCCGCCGCACGGGCGGCGGGGGCGCGGGTGAAGAATGGGGGTCGTGACTCGCGCATCCCTGGAGAAGCAGCCGCACGAAGTCGCCGCGATGTTCGACGACGTCGCCGCGCGCTACGACCTGACCAACGACGTGTTGTCCCTGGGGCAGACGCGGCTGTGGCGGCGGGCCGTCGCCCGCGCCGTGGACGCGCAGCCGGGGGAGCGGGTGCTCGACCTGGCCGCCGGCACCGGCACCTCGTCGCTGCCGTTCGCCGAAGCCGGCGCGTACACGGTGCCGTGCGACTTCTCCACCGGGATGCTCGGGGAGGGCCGCGGCCGGCACCCCTGGATGCCGTTCACCGCCGGCGACGCCACGAGACTGCCGTTCCAGGACGGCGTGTTCGACGCGGTGACGATCTCCTTCGGCCTGCGGAACGTGCAGGACACGGACGCCGCGCTGCGCGAGATGCAGCGCGTGACACGGCCCGGCGGCAAAGTCGTGATCTGCGAGTTCAGTCATCCGACGTGGGCGCCGTTCCGGACGGTCTACACCGAGTATCTGATGCGCGCGCTGCCGCCGGTGGCCGAGGCGGTCTCCAGCAACCCCGACGCGTACGTGTACCTGGCCGAGTCGATCCGAGCCTGGCCGGATCAGCCCGGACTGGCCGCACGGCTCCAGGGGGCCGGCTGGCAGCGGGTCGCCTGGCGCAACCTCTCCGGCGGGGTGGTCGCGCTCCACCGCGGCTTCCGGCCGGACGCGGCGACGTCGACGGACTGACCCGCCGGGTGGGTCGTGGCGTCGGGGTCCGTATCCCGGTCCGCGACCTCCCACGTCCTCCACGGCCCCCGTGCGCGGTGGTTGCGGCCTGCGCGGCGCACATGTGGGAGCAGGGGCGTGCCCCGGCCCGTGAACTGGAGAAGCGGGGACGGGCGCAGGGGGGAAGGGAGCCGGAGCGGGCGCGCATTCCGTGGGGCGCCACCCGCACAGGGCGGCGCCGGACCGCCTCCTAGACTGGACGCGATCCGCGCCCGGCACGCAAGGCCGGCCCAACGCGCGGCCAACCGAATTCGCGGGAGACCGTCGTGACCGAGCCCCTGACGAAGGCAGCGCAAGCGCAGGCCCTCTCCGAGCACTGCGCTGACGTGATCGTGGTCGGTGCGGGGCCGGCCGGCTCCGCCACGGCCTACCACCTCGCCCGTAGCGGGCTCGACGTGCTCCTCCTGGAGAAGACCGCCTTCCCACGCGAGAAGGTGTGCGGCGACGGCCTCACCCCGCGGGCCACCAAACAGCTCGTCGCGATGGGCGTCGACATCTCCGAGGAGGCGGGCTGGCTGCGCAACAAGGGGCTGCGCATCATCGGGGGCGGCCAGCGCCTCCAGCTCGACTGGCCCGAGCTGGCGAGCTTCCCCGACTACGGGCTGGTCCGCAAGCGCGACGACTTCGACGAGCAGCTCGCACGGCAGGCCGAGAAGGCCGGCGCCCGCCTGCACGAGCGGTGCAACGTCGGCGAGCCGATCCTGGACGCCCGCACCGGCCGCATCACCGGCGTGCACGCCAAGCTGGGCGAGGAGAAGACGCCGGTCACCTTCCACGCGCCCCTGGTGGTCGCCGCGGACGGCAACTCCACCCGCCTGTCGCTGAAGATGGGTCTGCATCGCCGCGAGGACCGCCCGATGGGCGTCGCGGTACGCACGTACTTCACCTCGCCCCGCCACGAGGACGACTACCTGGAGTCCTGGCTGGAGCTGTGGGACCGGCGCGGCGAGCAGGACCGGCTGCTGCCCGGCTACGGCTGGATCTTCGGCATGGGCGACGGCACCTCCAACGTCGGCCTCGGCGTGCTCAACACCTCCGCCTCGTTCAAGGACCTGGACTGGCGCGAGGTCCTCAAGGCCTGGTGCGCCTCGATGCCGGAGGACTGGGGCTACACCCCGGAGAACATGACCGGCCCGATCCGCGGCGCAGCCCTGCCGATGGCGTTCAACCGTCAGCCGCACTACACCAAGGGCCTGCTGCTCGTCGGCGACGCCGGGGGGCTGGTGAACCCGTTCAACGGCGAGGGCATCGCGTACGCCATGGAGTCCGGGGCGATCGCGGCCGAAGTGATCGTGCAGGCCAACGCACGTGCCACCGGCCACCAGCGGGAACTGGCGCTGCGCGCGTACCCGAAGGTGCTCAAGGAGACCTACGGGGGTTACTACACGCTGGGCCGCGCGTTCGTGAAGCTGATCGGCAACCCGAAGGTGATGAAGCTGGCCGCCGAACGCGGCCTGAGTCACCCGCTGCTGATGCGCTTCACCCTCAAGATGCTGGCCAACCTCACCGACCCGCACGGCGGCGACGCGATGGACCGCATCATCAACGGTCTCTCCAAGGTGGCTCCGAAGGCTTAGCGATCCCGGCCCCTCGCCCGCCCCCGGTTCACGGGGCGGGCGAGGGGCCGATGTTCCGGCGCGGCAGCAGGGTCGATCCGAGATCACCATGGCCCAGGAGACACCACGGTACGGAGCAGAGCTGAACGATCCGGCCGAACTCGCGAGCGCGCTCGGAGCTGCCCCGGGCGCACTGGGCGCCGGCGCAGGACTGCCTTCGGCGCAGGTGGTCTCCACGGGATCCGCGCATCTCCTGGTGGGGTTGCGTGACAGGGCCGTCGTCGACGCCGCCCGTCCGGACGCCCCTCACGGTTGCGTCTCACCTTCGACGGAGACACTCCGCTGCTCACCGGCCACGGCGCACTGGCCGCCACCGGGGAGCTCAGTCTCCCGGAGTGAAGAGGTGCCCCACCGCGACGCGACGGGGCACCTGTCCGGAGAACCGGTAGTCCTCAGAGCACGCGGGTCGCGCCGTCCGGCGGCCAGTCCGAGACGTTCTGCACCACGACGCCCTTGCCCGGGTTCGCCGCGTCGATGTACTGGCCACCGCCGACGTACACGGCAACGTGGTAGGCGCTTCCGGCCCCGCCCCAGTAGAGGACGTCACCGGGTTGCAGGGCACCGACCGACACGGGAGTGCCGGCCGTGGACTGGGACTGTGAGACGCGGGGCAGGCTCACGCCGATCTGCCGGAAGGCGGTCTGCACCAGACCGGAGCAGTCGTACGCACCGGGACCGGACGCGCCCATCACGTACGACTTGCCGACCTGCCCGCGGAGGAAGGAGACCAGTTCGCCGACGGAACCCGAGGCGGCCGGTACGTCGAGTGTGGCGCGCTCCGAAGTGCGGGAGGCCCGCTCCCGGGCATCCTCGGCGGCTGCTGCGCGAGCCCGTTCGGCGCGGCGACGCTCTTCGGCCTCCGCGTGCTTCTTCTTCTCCGCCTTCTCGGCGGCGTGTTCGGCGGCCTTCTCGGCCGCCGCCTGTTGGGCCGCGGCCAGTTCGAACCGTGCGGCTGACATCTCGAGCGATGCGGCGGTCCGCTCGCCGGCATTCGCGACGTCGCCTGTGATGACGGGGAGTTGAGCGGTGGTGGCGGCCGGGCGGGCCACCTCCTCGCCGACGGCGGAGGCGGAGCCCGCAGTCATGGCGAGGGTGCCGAGGACGCCACCGGTCACACCGGCGCGCACTGCCAGATCTCTGGCACGTGACCGGGGCTTCCGGTGGCTGGGTATATGAGCGTTCGAGGCCATGACGCCAGTGGAGCAGGGAGCCGCCGAAAAATAAC
>KI547048.1:83636-90769 GCA_000497405.1 Streptomycetaceae bacterium MP113-05
CCCGGGTTGCCTTCAAATGAGGTGGGATGCGCCACACAGGCCCTCTTCGGGGCTGGTTGGGCGTCTTCGGGGCTTTGGGTGCAGCCGCACCCGAGAGGCGCAATGCCCGGATGGCACCCTCTGTCCTGCGGTTTGGTCACTCCGGTCCCCCGGCTCGGGGTGCATACCACGCCTCCGGAACGGGGTGCAAAGGTGGCAGTGTCTGCCGGAGTCGGGGCGTGGTGCACTTCACGGCCGACAGGTGAACTACCTTCACCAATCGGGCATTCAGGCTAGAGAGTGTGATCTCGGCGGCGCCGGTGGTCGGCACCGCCGCAGGTCGGCGACACGGCCGCTCCGGCCGATTCCTGTACGGGCCTCGAACGCCGCGCGGTAGCCGCGTTCTGAGGATGCCGGTCCACCTGTGCCGGTCCGGCCGTCCCGCGGGACGGCCGGACCGGCACAGGGCTGGACGGCCGGACCGGCACAGGGCGGGCGGGAGTTACCGCCCGGCCTGCATCGCGCCCCAGGTCGCGTCACCGACGAGGCCGTCGACTCCCAGGCTGCGGGTGCTCTGGTAGTCGCGCACGGCGTCCTCGGTGTTCGGGCCGAAGGCGCCGTCGGCATCGACCGTACGGCCGAGGGCTGCGGTCAGGGTCCGCTGCAGCCGTTCCACGGCTGCTCCGGAGCTCCCGTTCTGCAGCAGCGGGGTGGTGCCGGTGGAGAGCAGCGCGGTCCAGGTGCGCGGGCCGACGACGCCGTCCGCGTCGAGGCCGCGGTCGCTCTGGAAGGCGCGGACGGCGCTCGCGGTGCCGGAACCGAAGATCCCGTCGACCGCGCCGGCGTCGAAGCCGCCTTCGTTCAGGAGGTATTGGGCGGCCTTCACCTGGGAGCCGTCGTCGCCCTGGCCGAGGGTGTCGTACGAGGAGAAGCTCAGCTGCGGCGTGCCGCCGCCGGTGCTGCCGCCGACGAGTTGCATGTAGTAGTTCCAGTCCCAGTTCGGGCCGGGGTCGGTGTGGTCGTTGCCGGGGACCTCGCTGTGGCCGACGATGTGGGCGCGGTCCTTGGGGATGCCGTAGCGGTCGGCGAGGTGTGCGGTGAGCGCGGCGGAGGAGCGGTACATGGCGTCGGTGAACCAGGACGGGTCGTCCACGTAGCCCTCGTGTTCGATGCCGACGGCGTACGCGTTGCCGGACCGGGCGTGCCAGGCCGTGTCGTTGTCGCGCACCATCTGCGTGACCTGGCCGTCGGAGGAGCGGACGACGTAGTGCGCGCTGACGCCGGCGTCCGGGTTCTGGAACCAGTTGATGGTGCCGGCGTAGGAGCCCTGGGTGACGTGCACGACGACGGCGGTGATCGCCGAGGAGCGTCCGTCCGCGTAGTTGCTGGAGTCGGCCGGGACCCACTGTGCGGGCGGGTAGTCGGCGCTCTGCAGGCGCGCGTCGCCGGAGGGCGGGTCGTCGAGGGAGGGGACGTCCGCGTAGCGGCCGCGTTCGGGGGTGACCTCGCGTGCGCCGGTCCGGACGCGTTCACCTGTGTCGGTGCGGATGCTCAGGCCGTCGGCCAGGAAGTCGTAGACGGTGTCGGCGTAGAGCCGTGCCGTGGGCGCGGACTCGGCTCCGCCGTAGCGGGCGACGACCGGGTACCAGGCGTCGAGGTCGTGGCGTTCGGCCCGGTCCAGCCCCTGGTCGTCGGCGAGAGCGCGCAGCACCGCGGCGCCGCCGTGGATGTTGGCCGGGGTGTCCCGCCGCAGGTCGTGCCGGTTCCTGCCGGTGAGGGCCGAGGCGCTTTCCAGGGTGTGGCGTTCGGGGTTGCTCACCAGGTGCATCACGCCGTAGCCGTTCGCGTGGCTGGGGCGTCCGTCGTGGCCGTCGAGCCGGGTCTCGCCGTAGCCGACGGCGACCAGCAGGTCGCGCGGTACCTGGTACTTCTCCGCGGCATGGGCGAACGCGCGGTTCACGGGGCTGGGGGAGGCG
The DNA here is from genome assembly GCA_000497405.1 of Streptomycetaceae bacterium MP113-05. Classification (GTDB taxonomy): domain Bacteria; phylum Actinomycetota; class Actinomycetes; order Streptomycetales; family Streptomycetaceae; genus Streptomyces. Next base: position 85,592 of record KI547048.1, read on the forward strand.
CCGGCGGCCCGGTCCGGGGTGGTGGCGCCGGCCGGTTGGACCGTCGCGATCAGGGCGGTGGCCGCCAGGCAGGCGAGTGCGGAGTTCCGCACTCGCCGCCGTAGCGCTGAGCGTCTGGACATCGGTGACCTCCTGGGGGGGGGCGGTGGGGGCGGGCACCCGGGCGAAGCAGGGCTGACCCCTGACGAGACCATGACAAATGTGCCCGCAGGTGTGACGGGCGTCAACGATCTGTGCGGCTCCGGTGCCGTCTCTGGTGTTCGTGCCGGTCTTCGGGCCGCCGTCGCTCCGTGTCGAACGGTGCACGGAACGTCGAGCTTGTGCCGGGTTTCACGACCGTCCCTCCGCACCGCGCCCCTTCCGCTCCGGTGGCCCGGGGCGGGCGGACGTCCCGGTTGCGGAACCGTGGGCCGCACAGCGGACCGCTAACAGGCAGAGGGGTCCAGCGCGAATTTGCACACGCATTATCGTGGTGTTAAGGGAACCCTAAGCCCAGCAGGTCGAAATCCGACCGACACTCACGAAACGTGAACAGTCGGAAGCTTCGCGTATGAAGATCGTTGAACTCTCGGCGGCATGATCGATCGCCAGGTGGTGAAGATCACAAAGTAGCTTGTGCACCCCGTGTCGCAGATCACAGAGCGGCAGGCATAGGATGCCTCCCACTAGGGCTTGTGAACTGCCTCACATAGAAGTGATCTTCTGTGATGTGAGGGCGACCGGAAGGAGCGAGGAGCGGTGAACGCGTACGCGCCCATCCTTGTGCTAGGGGGCCTGGGAGCGGCCTTTGCGATCTTCTCCGTGGTCATGGCCTCGATCATCGGTCCCAAGCGCTACAACCGGGCCAAGCTCGAGGCGTACGAGTGCGGAATCGAGCCGACGCCGCAGCCGGCGGGCGGCGGTCGCTTCCCGATCAAGTACTACCTGACGGCGATGCTGTTCATCGTCTTCGACATCGAAATCGTCTTCCTCTACCCCTGGGCGGTCACCTTCGACGCCCTGGGGATTTTCGGGCTGGTGGAGATGCTGCTCTTCGTGCTGACGGTCTTCGTCGCGTACGCCTACGTGTGGCGTCGCGGCGGCCTGGAATGGGACTAGGGGCACAGGTAATGGGACTCGAAGAGAAACTGCCGAGCCGGCTTCCTGCTCTCCACCGTCGAGCATGCCGCCGAGGGAGTCCGCCAGGCGTCGCTGGCCCCGGCGACGTTCGGACGCGCCTGCCGCGCCATCGGGACGACGGGCACGCGGTGGGCGACGGCGGCACCCGCCCCTGCCGGGTGCGCTTCCGCGCCACGTCCATGACCAACCTCCAGCCGACGGCGGGGATGTGCGAGGGCGGCCAGGTCGCCGACGTCATCGTGGCCGTCGCGTCCCTCGACCCCGTGATGGGAGGCGTCGACCGATGACCGACGTGCAACTGGGCATCCCTGCGATGCCCGCCCCCGACTACCCGGCGGACGTCCGGGCGCGGCTGGAGGCCGACGCGAAGGACGTCATCGCCCGCTACCCCGACAGTCGTTCTGCCCTGCTGCCGCTGCTGCACCTGGTGCAGGCGGAGGAGGGCCACGTCACCCGCACCGGGCAGCGGTTCTGTGCTGACATGCTCGGCCTGACCACCGCCGAGGTCGCCGCCGTCGCGACCTTCTACACCATGTACCGGCGCAAGCCGAGCGGTGACTACCAGGTCGGCGTCTGCACCAACACCCTGTGTGCGGTGATGGGCGGCGACCAGATCTTCGCCGATCTCCAGGAGCACCTGGAGATCGGCAACAACGAGACCACCGAGGACGGCAAGGTCACTCTCGAGCACATCGAGTGCAACGCGGCCTGCGACTTCGCACCCGTGGTGATGGTCAACTGGGAGTTCTTCGACGACCAGACGCCCGAGTCGGCCAAGCGACTCGTCGACGACCTGCGGGCCGGCCGTGACGTGCAGCCCACGCGCGGCGCGAAGCTGTGCACCTTCAAGGAGACCGCCCGCATCCTGGCCGGCTTCCCCGACGAACGCGAAGGTGCGGTCGCCGAGTCCGGTGGCGCGGGGCGGGCCTCACTCGCCGGTCTGCGGCTGGCCAAGGGCGAGGCGGAGGTGCCCGCCAGGGTCGTCGCTCCGCGCAACGGCGGCGGGCAGGAGGGCACACCCCGGGCCGAAGGCTCCGGGGGAGGCACCGAGGCGTCCGGTCCGGGCGGCACCACACCCCGTGCGGCCGAGCCGCCCGCCACGCACGAGAGTTCACACGACGCTCCCCAGCCGAGCGCCGAGTCCGACCCCGACAATCCCACCGGGCCGGTCACCGAGGAGGGCAAGTGATGACCACCGAGTCCCCCGAGAAGCTCCTCACCCCGGTGCTCTCGGCATTCTGGGACCAGCCCGACGCCTGGACGCTCGAGACCTACGAGCGCCACGACGGGTACGAGGGTCTGCGCAAGGCACTGGCCATGGATCCGGACGACCTCATCGCCTACGTGAAGGCCGCCGGCCTCCGCGGACGCGGTGGCGCGGGCTTCCCCACGGGCATGAAGTGGCAGTTCATCCCGCAGGGCGACGACAAGCCGCACTACCTGGTCGTCAACGCGGACGAGTCGGAGCCGGGCACCTGCAAGGACATCCCGCTGCTCTTCGCCAACCCGCACTCCCTCATCGAGGGCATGATCATCGCCTGCCATGCGATCCGCTCCAGCCACGCTTTCATCTACCTGCGCGGCGAGGTCGTCCCCGTCCTCCGCCGCCTGCACGAGGCCGTGCGGGAGGCGTACGCGGCGGGTTACCTCGGCAAGGACGCGCTCGGCAAGGGCAAACCGCTGGAGCTGACCGTGCATGCCGGCGCCGGCGCGTACATCTGCGGCGAGGAGACGGCGCTGCTCGACTCGCTCGAAGGGCGCCGAGGCCAGCCCCGGCTCCGCCCGCCCTTCCCGGCGGTCGCCGGCCTGTACGCCTGTCCCACCGTGGTGAACAACGTCGAGTCCATCGCCTCGGTGCCCGCCCTCCTGCACAAGGGCACGGAGTGGTTCCGCTCCATGGGCAGCGAGAAGTCCCCGGGTTTCACGCTCTACTCGCTCTCCGGCCACGTCGCCCGCCCCGGCCAGTACGAGGCACCGCTCGGCGTCACGCTGCGGCAGCTGCTCGACATGGGCGGCGGGATGCGGCCCGGTCACCGGCTGAAGTTCTGGACGCCCGGCGGTTCCTCCACACCCCTGCTCACCGACGAGCACCTGGACGTGCCCCTGGACTACGAGGGAGTCGGCGAGGCCGGATCGATGCTCGGCACCAAGGCGCTCCAGTGCTTCGACGAGACCACCTGTGTCGTACGGGCCGTCACCCGCTGGACCGAGTTCTACGCGCACGAGTCCTGCGGCAAGTGCACGCCCTGCCGTGAGGGCACGTACTGGCTCGTCCAGCTGATGCGCGACTTCGAGGCCGGCAAGGCGTCCATGTCGGACATCGACAAGATCGACGACATCGCCGACAACATCAACGGCAAGTCGTTCTGCGCCCTCGGCGACGGCGCCGCCGCGCCGATCTTCTCCTCGCTGAAGTACTTCCGCGAGGAGTACGAGCAGCACGTCACCGGCGGCGGCTGCCCCTTCGACCCGGCCAGGTCGACCCTCTGGGCCGACGGGCCGACCGGCAAGACCGCTCACCTGGAGGTGAACGCATGACCGTCACCACGTCGTCGTCCCCCTCCGGAGGAGGGCAGGCGGGACCACCCCCCGAGGACCTCGTGTCACTGACCATCGACGGCGCGCAGATCAGCGTCCCCAAGGGCACCCTGGTCATCCGCGCCGCCGAACAGCTCGGGATCGAGATCCCGCGTTTCTGCGACCACCCGCTGCTGGACCCGGTCGGCGCCTGCAGGCAGTGCATCGTCGAGGTCGAGGGCCAGCGCAAGCCGATGGCGTCCTGCACCATCACCTGCACCGACGGGATGGTGGTGAAGACCCAGCTCACCTCGCCGGTCGCGGACAAGGCGCAGCGCGGCGTGATGGAACTGCTGCTCATCAACCACCCGCTGGACTGTCCGGTCTGCGACAAGGGCGGCGAGTGCCCGCTGCAGAACCAGGCGATGTCCGCCGGTCAGGCCGACTCCCGTTTCGAGGGGAAGAAGCGCACCTTCGAGAAGCCGGTGCCGATCTCGAAGCAGGTGCTGCTGGACCGCGAGCGCTGCGTGCTGTGCGCCCGCTGTACCCGCTTCTCCAACCAGGTCGCCGGCGACCCGATGATCGAACTGCTGGAGCGCGGCGCGCTGCAGCAGGTCGGTACCGGCGAGGGCGACCCCTTCGAGTCCTACTTCTCCGGCAACACCATCCAGATCTGCCCGGTCGGCGCCCTCACGTCGGCCGCCTACCGGTTCCGCTCCCGCCCGTTCGACCTGGTCTCCACACCCAGCGTGTGCGAGCACTGTGCCGGCGGCTGCGCCATGCGCACCGACCACCGCCGCGGCAAGGTGATGCGGCGGATGGCGGCGGAGGACCCCGAGGTCAACGAGGAGTGGATCTGCGACAAGGGCCGCTTCGGCTTCCGGTACGCGCAGCGCCACGACCGGCTGACCGCCCCGCTGGTGCGCAGCGCCGAGACCGGTGAACTGGAGGCGGTGAGCTGGCCCGAGGCGATGGAGGCCGCCGCGAAGGGCCTGGCTGCGGCGCAGGGCCGGGTCGGCGTGCTGACCGGCGGACGCGTCACCGTCGAGGACGCCTACGCCTATGCCAAGTTCGCCCGGGTCGCGCTGGGCACCAACGACGTCGACTTCCGGGCCCGCGCGCACTCCGCCGAGGAGGCCGACTTCCTCGCCGCCCACGTCGCCGGCCACGGCCGCGACCTGGACGGCGTCGGAGTCACGTACACCGCGCTGGAGAAGGCGCCCACCGTGCTGCTGGCGGGGCTGGAGGCCGAGGAGGAGGCGCCCGGCGTCTTCCTCCGGCTGCGCAAGGCCCACCGCAAGCACGGTCAGCGCACGTTCGCCCTCGCCACCCACACCACCCGCGGCCTGGAGAAGGCCGGCGGCACGCTGCTGCCCGCCGCACCCGGCACCGAGACGGAGTGGCTGGACGGACTGGCCGCCGGCGTCGGCCTTGAGGAAGGCGTGGGCGAGCAGGCCGCCGAGGCGCTGCGCGCCGACGGCGCGGTCATCCTGGTCGGGGAACGGCTCGCCGCCGTCCCCGGCGCGCTGACCGCCGCCCTGC
>KI547048.1:90779-97072 GCA_000497405.1 Streptomycetaceae bacterium MP113-05
GGCGAGCGCGGTGCGATCGAGGCCGGCGCCCTCCCGTCGCTGCTGCCCGGTGGCCGTTCGGCCACCGACCCGCGCGCCCGCGCGGAGGTCGCCCGTGCCTGGGGCCTGGACGACCTGCCCAGCGCGTACGGGCGGGACACCGCGGCGATCGTCGAGGCCGCTGCGACCGGTGAACTGTCCGCCCTGGTCGTCGGTGGTGTAGAGGTCGCCGACCTGCCCGACCCGGCGCGTGCCGCAGACGCGGTGCACGAAGCCGGCTTCCTGGTCAGCCTGGAGCTGCGGCCGTCCGCCGTCACCGAGCACGCCGACGTGGTGCTGCCGGTCGCGGCGGTCGTCGAGAAGTCCGGCACCTTCCTCAACTGGGAGGGCAGGGCCCGGATGTTCGAGGCGGCGATCAAGCCCGACCAGATGACACGCCGGCACGTGTCCCCGGACGGCCGGGTGCTGCACATGCTCGCCGACGCGCTGGACAAGCCGCTCGGTCTGCCGGACGTACGGGCCGCGCGCCGCGAACTCGACCGGCTCGGTGGGGCGTCCGGTGCCGTCGCCACCGATACCGCCACCGTCACCGGGCCGAACGAGCGGTCCTCCCCGGCGGCTCAGCCCGGCAAGGGTGAGGCCGTCCTCGCCGGCCACCGGCTGCTACTCGACCAGGGACGGCTCCAGGAGGGCGACGAGGCGCTGGCCGGCACCCGGCACGCCGCCGTCGCCCGGCTCTCGCCCGCGACCGCGGAGAGCACCGGCGTGAAGGACGGAGACGCCCTGGCCGTCACCGGCCCGGCGGGCTCTGTGGAGTTCCCGCTCCGGGTCACGCCCGAGCTGCCGGACCACGTGGTCTGGCTCCCCATGAACTCGGCCGGCGCGGGCGTCACCCCCGACACCGGTGCGCGTCCGGGCGAACCGGTCCGGATCGGCGCGGCGCCGCGGGCATCCGCCGACGGCGGTCCGTCCGGCACGGCAGGCGGCGCCGCCGCCGCCCAGGAGAAGGAGGCGGGCGCGTGAACACGTTGACCCACATCGCGTCGGCTCCCGAGCGGAGTGTCCTGCTCGCGGCGGAAGACCTGTCCACCTTCGGGACGGACCCGTGGTGGCTGGTCGGCCTCAAGGCGGTCTTCTGCTTCGCCTTCCTGATGCTGACCGTGCTGATCTCCATCGTCATGGAGCGCAAGGTCGTGGCCTGGATGCAGCGGCGCGTCGGCCCCAACCGGCACGGCCCGTGGGGCATGCTGCAGTCGCTCGCCGACGGCATCAAGCTGATGCTCAAGGAAGACGTCGTCGTGAAGCGCGCCGACAAGGCGGTCTTCATCCTGGCCCCGATCGTCGGCGCGATCCCCGCTTTCATGGCGATCGCCGTCATCCCGTTCGGTCCGGCCGGCAACGAGGTGTCGATCTTCGGCACGCGTACCGCCCTGCAGCTCACCGATATGCCGGTGGCGGTCCTCTACATCCTGGCCACCGCGTCGATCGCCGCCTACGGCACGGTGCTCGCCGGCTGGTCCTCGGGCTCCACCTATCCACTGCTCGGCGGCGTCCGTGCCACGGCCCAGGTGATCTCCTACGAGGTCGCGATGGGCCTCAGTTTCGCCGCCGTCTTCCTGCACTCCGGTTCGATGTCCACCTCGGCCATCGTGGACGCGCAGGACGACCGCTGGTTCGCGATTCTGCTGCCGGTGTCGTTCCTCATCTACATGGTGGCGATGGTCGGCGAGGCGCACCGCGCCCCGTTCGACATGCCGGAGTCCGAAGGCGACCTGGTCGGCGGTTTCAACACCGAGTACTCGTCGATCAAGTTCGCCCTGTTCATGCTCGCCGAGTACGTCCACATGGTCACGGTCTCCGCGCTCGCGGTCACCCTCTTCCTGGGCGGCTGGCGGGCCCCGGCCCCGATCTCCAGCGTGTGGGAGGGCGCCAACCACGGCTGGTGGCCGATGCTGTGGTTCGCCGCGAAGCTCGTCCTGATGCTGTTCGGCTTCGTGTGGATCCGCGGCACACTGCCGCGCGTCCGCTACGACCAGTTCATGAAGCTGGGCTGGAAGGTCCTCATCCCGGTCTCCATGGTCTGGCTCATGCTCGTCGCCACGGTGCGGGCGATGCGCAACGAGAACTACGCCCTCACCGACATCGTGTACTGGGTCGGCGGAGGCGTACTCGTCCTGCTGCTGCTCTCCTTCGTGGTCGACATCTTCCGCGACCGGGCCGACAAGCAGGAGGAGGAGCAGGAGCGGTACAGCGCCGCGAAGACCGGCTTCGACTCGATGGCGGGCGGCTACCCCGTGCCGCCGCTGCCCGGCCAGACCCTCCCGCCCGTGCCCCGGCGCCGGTCCCGTGCGGATCGCGAACTGGTCGGCACGGCCGCGGAGTCCGACGGCCCTCAGGGCGGGATTGACGAAGGAAGGGAGACCGACGGTGGCTGAGAACCCCGTGGCCGGCTTCGGCGTGACATTCAAGGCCATGTTCAAGAAGCGGCTGACCGAGCAGTACCCGGAGTACAAGAAGGCCACGGCGCCCCGCTTCCACGGCCGCCACCAGCTCAACCGGCACCCGGACGGGCTGGAGAAGTGCGTGGGCTGTGAGCTGTGCGCCTGGGCCTGCCCCGCCGACGCGATCTACGTCGAGGGGGCGGACAACACCGACGAGGAGCGCTACTCGCCCGGCGAGCGGTACGGTCGCGTCTACCAGATCAACTACCTGCGCTGCATCCTGTGCGGGTTGTGCGTCGAGGCGTGCCCCACCCGGGCACTGACGATGACGAATGAGTACGAACTCGCCGACTCCTCCCGCGAATCGCTCATCTACACCAAGGACGAGCTGCTCGCGGGGCTGAACGAGGGCATGGTCGACTCGCCGCACGCCATTCACCCGGGCATGACGGAGAAGGACTACTACAGCGGTCTGGTCACCGAGGCGGCCCCCGGTACCGTCCAGCAGCAGGTGCACGCCGGCGACGCTCCGCAGGCGTCGGCCGACACCTACGGGCCCATGGAGCCCGCCTCGGCCGGACACCTGTCCGACGCGGACCGCGCCGAGGGCGACCCGACGGACACCGCCCCGGCGCAGACCGCCTCCCCGTCAGGTGGACAGTCCGCCGGCCCGCACGGCGCGGAGGACGCGCGATGACCGAGCTCGCACTCACCGCAACCTCCACCGGCGAGGCCGTCCAGTTCTGGGTGCTCGGCACGGTCGCCGTCCTCGGCGCGCTGGGCACGGTGCTGATGAGGCGCGCCGTGCACTCCGCGCTGTGCCTCGCCGGCACGATGATCGTGCTCGCCGTGTTCTACCTGTCCAACGGCGCCTACTTCCTGGGCGTCGTCCAGGTGGTCGTCTACACCGGCGCCGTGATGATGCTGTTCCTCTTCGTGCTGATGCTCGTCGGCGTCAGCGCCGCCGACTCGCTGAAGGAGACCATCAGGGGCCAGCGCTGGATGGCCGCACTCTGCGGCCTCGGCTTCGGCGTGCTGATGGTCGGCGGACTTGGCAACGCGTCCGTCACCGGCTTCAACGGTCTGGCGCAGGCCAACGAGGACGGCAACGTGCAGGGCCTCGCCGCCCTGATCTTCACCAAGTACATCTTCGCCTTCGAGATCACCGGTGCACTGCTGGTCACCGCGGCTGTGGCGGCCATGGTGCTCACTCACCGGGAGCGCACCGAACGCCCGCTCACACAGCGCGAACTCGCCGAGCGGCGGGTGCGGGAGAACAAGAACGTGCCGCCGCTGCCCGCCCCGGGCGTGTATGCGCGGCACAACGGTGTCGACAACCCCGGTCTGCTGCCCGACGGCACGCCGTCCCGGCTCACCGTCAGCGACACGCTGCGCAGCCGCGGCCAGGTCCGGGAGGTGTCCGGCAAGACACTGCGGGACCTGGCCGAGTTGGAGCAGCGCACCGACGCGTACCTCGGCCGCGACGACCCCGACGAATCGGCCTCCGGCGCGGCTGCCCGTGAGTCCGCAGGGTCGGACGACGCAGACCGCGACGGTGACCACCACCGTGACGGCGAGAAGGAGGAGGCGAAGTGAACCCGGTCAACTACCTCTACCTCGCAGCGCTGCTGTTCACCATCGGCGCGTCGGGTGTCCTGATCCGGCGGAACGCCATCGTGGTGTTCATGTGCGTCGAGCTGATGCTGAACGCCTCGAACCTGGCGCTGGTCGCGTTCTCCCGGATCCACGGCAACCTCGACGGCCAGATCATCGCCTTCTTCACCATGGTCGTCGCCGCCGCGGAAGTGGTCGTCGGCCTGGCGATCATCGTGACGCTCTACCGCTCCCGCCACTCGGCCTCGGTCGACGACGCCAGCCTGATGAAGCTGTAAGGAGTTCAGTAAGTGGAATCACTCATCGGGCTGCTCGTCGGAGCTCCGCTCCTCGGCGCGGCCGTCCTGCTCTGCGGAGGCCGCAGCCTCGACCGGACCGGACACTGGCTGGGCACCGCCCTGGCCGTCGTCTCGTTCCTTCTCGGGCTGGTGCTCTTCGCCGACATGCTCGGCCGCGGCGCCGAGGACCGTGCCCTGCACTCGCACCTGTTCAGCTGGATCCCGGTGAACGGCTTCCAGGCCGACGTCGCCTTCCAGCTCGACCAGCTGTCCATGACGTTCGTGCTGCTGATCACCGGCGTCGGCTCGCTGATCCACCTCTACTCGGTGGGTTACATGGAGCACGACGAGCGCAGGCGCCGGTTCTTCGGGTACCTCAACCTGTTCCTCGCGGCGATGCTCCTGCTGGTGCTCGCCGACAACTACCTGCTGCTCTACGTCGGCTGGGAGGGCGTCGGCCTCGCCTCGTACCTGCTGATCGGCTTCTGGCAGCACAAGCCCAGCGCGGCGACCGCGGCGAAGAAGGCCTTCCTGGTCAACCGCGTCGGCGACGTCGGGCTGTCCATCGCCATCATGCTGATGTTCACCACGTTCGGCACCTTCGCCTTCAGCCCGGTCCTGGAGAGCGTGGGAGAGACCGGCGAGGGCACGCTCACGGCCATCGGCCTGATGCTGCTCCTCGCGGCCTGCGGCAAGTCGGCACAGGTACCGCTGCAGTCGTGGCTGGGCGACGCGATGGAGGGCCCGACTCCGGTCTCGGCCCTGATCCACGCCGCCACCATGGTCACCGCCGGTGTGTACCTGGTCGTCCGCTCCGGTGCGATCTTCGACGCGGCACCCTCCGCGCAGACCGCCGTGGTGACCGTCGGCGCCGTCACGCTGCTGTTCGGTGCGATCGTCGGTTGCGCGAAGGACGACATCAAGAAGGCCCTCGCCGGATCGACCATGTCCCAGATCGGCTACATGATGCTGGCCGCCGGACTCGGTCCGATCGGTTACGCCTTCGCGATCATGCACCTCGTCACGCACGGCTTCTTCAAGGCCGGACTGTTCCTCGGCGCCGGCTCGGTCATGCACGGCATGAACGACGAGGTCGACATGCGGCGTTACGGCGGTCTGCGGAAGTACATGCCGGTCACCTTCGTCACCTTCGGCCTCGGCTACCTGGCCATCATCGGATTCCCTGGCCTGTCGGGCTTCTTCTCCAAGGACCTCATCATCGAGGCGGCCTTCGGCAAGGGCGGTACGCAGGGCTGGATCCTCGGTTCGGTGACGTTGCTCGGTGCGGCTCTCACCGCGTACTACATGACCCGCGTCATGCTGCTCACGTTCTTCGGTGAGGAGCGCTGGCGGAACAAGCCCACCCCGTCCGAGAGCGGCGACCACGCGGAGCCGCACCCGCACGAGTCGCCGAGGACGATGACCATCCCGATGATCGTGCTGGCCTTCGGGTCCGTGTTCGCGGGCGGCTTCTTCGCCATCGGCGAGCGGTTCGTGCACTGGCTGGAGCCGGTCACCGGTTTCCACCACCCGGATCCGCCGATCCCGATCTGGACGATCACCTCGGCCACCGTCACCTGCATGGTGGTCGGCATCGCCGTCGCCTGGCTCCAGTACGGCCGCAAGCCGGTACCGGTGACGGCGCCGCGCGGCAGCCTGCTCACCCGCGCGGCCCGCCGCGACCTGCTCCAGGACGACTTCAACCACGTCGCCCTGGTCAAGCCCGGCGAGTACCTGACACGCGGGCTGGTCTACCTCGACCACTCGCTGGTCGACGGGGCCGTCAACGGCACCGCCGCCACCTTCGGCGGTCTCTCCGGCCGGCTGCGCCGCGTGCAGAACGGCTTCGTACGCAGCTATGCGGTCTCGATGTTCGGCGGTGCGGCGGTGCTCGTCGCCGCCACCCTGCTGATGAGGGCGGTCTGAGATGTCATTTCCCCTACTGACGGCCACGGCCGCCCTCCCGGCGGGCGGGGCGCGG
>KI547048.1:97082-100668 GCA_000497405.1 Streptomycetaceae bacterium MP113-05
AGAGGACCGCCGCCAAGTGGCTGGCCCTGCTGTTCTCACTGGCCACGGTCGTCCTCGCGGCCGTGGCGCTGATCCGGTTCGACCCCGGCGGCGACCGCTACCAGCTCACCGAGTCACAGCCCTGGATCGCCGACTTCGGCGTCCGCTACGAGCTGGGCCTGGACGGCATCGGTGCCGTGCTGGTGGCGTTGACCGCGCTGCTGATCCCGTTCGTGATCCTGGCCGGCTGGCACGACGCCGACGCCCTGGAAGGAGACCGAGCGAACCGCCGCTGGCGCCCCACCCAGGGCTTCTTCGCGCTGATCCTGGCCGTCGAGGCGATGGTCATCGTCTCCTTCCTGGCCACGGACGTCTTCCTGTTCTACCTGTTCTTCGAAGCCATGCTGATCCCGATGTACTTCCTCATCGGCGGCTTCGGGGACCGCGCCCACGCGGTGGGTGAGGAGGAGGCGTCGCGGCAGCGCAGTTACGCCGCGGTCAAGTTCCTCCTCTACAACCTGGCAGGCGGCCTGATCATGCTGGCCGCGGTCATCGGCCTGTACGCGGTCACCGCCGACCAGCTCGGCGAGGGCACCTTCTCGCTCCAGGCGATCATCGATGCCCGTGCGAACGGCGAGCTGGAGATGTCGGCCGGCACCGAGCGGCTGCTGTTCCTCGGCTTCTTCTTCGCGTTCGCGGTGAAGGCGCCGCTGTGGCCGCTGCACACCTGGTTGCCCAACGCGATGGGGGAGTCCACCGCACCGGTGGCCGTCCTCATCACCGCCATCGTCGACAAGGTCGGCACCTTCGCGATGCTCCGCTTCTGCCTCGGGCTGTTCCCGAACGCCAGCGAGTGGGCCACCCCGGTGGTGCTGGTGCTGGCTCTGGTCAGCATCATCTACGGCGCGCTGCTCGCCGTGGGTCAGCGCGACATCAAGCGCTTGATCGCCTACGCGTCCATCTCGCACTTCGGGTTCATCGTCATGGGTGTCTTCGCCATGACGAGCCAGGGGCAGAGCGGCGCGACCCTCTACATGGTCAACCACGGCATCTCCACGGCCGCGCTGCTGCTGGTCGCCGGGTTCCTGATCACCCGCCGCGGCTCCCGCCTCATCGCGGACTACGGCGGCGTACAGAAGGTGGCGCCGGTACTGGCCGGAACGTTCCTGATCGGCGGCCTGGCGACGCTTTCGCTGCCCGGGCTGGCTCCGTTCGTCAGCGAGTTCCTCGTCCTGGTCGGCACGTTCAGCCGCTACCCGGTCATCGGGATCATCGCCACCGTCGGCATCGTGCTCGCCGCGCTGTACGTGCTGGTGCTGTACCAGCGGACCATGACCGGGCCGGTCAAGCCCGAGGTGAGCGGCATGAAGGACCTCAAGGTCCGGGAACTCGCCGTCGCCGCGCCGTTGATCGCGCTGCTGGTCCTCCTCGGGGTCTTCCCGAAGCCGCTGACCGAGATCGTCAATCCTGCGGTGGAGCACACCATGTCCGACGTGCAGAAGAAGGACCCTGCTCCTGAGGTGGAGGCCGCCAAGTGAGCGCTCTGAGTACCACACACGCCGTCCACAGCCTGTGGACACAGGCGGCCGAGCCCGGCAGTATCCCGACACCGAAGATCGAGTACGCCCAGCTGTCCCCGACGCTGATCGTGCTTGGCGCGGCGATCGTGGGCATCCTGCTCGAGGCGTTCCTGCCGCGCCGGTTCCGCTACGGGGCGCAGGTGCTGCTCGCCGTGGCGGCGCTGGCCTCCGCCTTCGCCGCCGTACTGGCCCTGGGCCTGAACGGCTTCGCCACCGACCAGGCTCAACTGGCGGCGATGGGTGCCATCGCGGTCGACGGACCCGCGCTGTTCCTCCAGGGCACCGTGCTGCTCGTCGGTCTGGTCGCGGTGTTCACCTTCGCTGAGCGGAGGCTCGACCCGTCCGCGCACGGGCGCCCGGTCGACTCGTTCGCCGCGCAGGCCGCCGCCGTCCCGGGCGGCCGAGCCGAACAGGACGCGGTGAAGGCCGGGTTCACGACCACAGAGGTCTTCCCGATCGCGCTGTTCGCGATCGCCGGCATGCTCGTCTTCCCGGCCGCCAACGACTTGCTGACGCTGTTCGTCGCGCTGGAGGTCTTCTCCCTCCCGCTGTACATCCTGTGCGCGCTGGCGCGCCGCAACCGCCTGCTGTCGCAGGAGGCCGCGGTGAAGTACTTCCTGCTGGGAGCCTTCTCCTCCGCGTTCATGCTCTTCGGCATCGCCCTGCTGTACGGCTACGCGGGCGCGGTGGACTACGCGAGCATCGCCCGCGTCGTCGGCAACGCCAACCCGACCACCGACCCGGCGCTGGCCGGGACCATGGGCAACGACGTGCTGCTGCTGATCGGCGCCGCGATGGTGCTGGTGGGCCTGCTGTTCAAGGTCGGCGCCGTGCCCTTCCACATGTGGACGCCCGACGTCTACCAGGGCGCACCCACCCCCGTCACGGGCTTCATGGCGGCAGCCACCAAGGTCGCGGCCTTCGGTGCCCTGCTGCGGCTGCTGTACGTGGTGCTGCCGGGCCTGCGCTGGGACTGGGAGCCGGTCATGTGGGGCGTGGCCATCGTCACCATGCTGGGTGGTGCGATCGTCGCCATCACACAGACGGACATCAAGCGCCTGCTGGCGTACTCCTCCATCGCTCACGCCGGGTTCATCCTCGCCGGTGTGATCGCCACTTCGGAGGACGGCGTCTCGTCCGTGCTCTTCTACCTCCTGGCCTACTCCTTCGTCACCCTCGGAGCGTTCGCCGTCGTGACGCTGGTGCGGGACGCGGGCGGCGAGGCCACCCACCTGTCCAAGTGGGCCGGCCTGGGGCGCCGTTCTCCGCTCGTCGCCGCCGTGTTCGCGGTGTTCCTGCTGGCCTTCGCCGGCATCCCGATGACCTCCGGCTTCACTGGCAAGTTCGCGGTGTTCAAGGCGGCTGCGGAGAGCGGAGCCGGCACTCTGGTCGTGGTCGGCGTGATCTCCTCCGCGATCGCGGCCTTCTTCTACATCCGGGTGATCGTGCTGATGTTCTTCCAGGAGCCCAAGGCGGACGGGCCGAGCATCGCTGTTCCCAGCCCGCTGACGATGACCACCATCGGATTCGGTGTCGTGGTGACCGTCGTGCTGGGAGTTGCGCCGCAGTACTTCCTGGACCTCGCCGGGCAGGCGAGCGTCTTCGTCCGCTAGGCCGTCCGCCGTCTCCGTCGGCGCAGGCGGGCGGAGGGCCACTCTGCGGCTGCTCACTCCTCCGGCGGGCCGACCGGGGCGGCGCCCTTCACGAACTTCGACGTCTCACCCGAACCCCACTTCACGGTGAGTCCCTTGCCGTCGATCTGGTTGATCGTGCCGGAGGTGTACTCGTCGCTGGAGTCGCGGCACTTCAGGTCCAGCTTCGCGGGCCCGTCCCCCGCCTTCAACTCGCCCTGGCAGGCGGTCTCCGGGCCGGCCAGCGACACCTCGGTCCCGTTGAAGATCAGGACGAGCAGTGTGCCGCCGGCCGACTTCATGCCGGATGCCCACGGCCCCTGGAACGGCGCGGCGGCGTCAGATCCGCCGTCGCCCTTGCCGCCGCCGTCCCCGCCGGAGCCGCCGCCGTCCGAG
>KI547048.1:100678-103996 GCA_000497405.1 Streptomycetaceae bacterium MP113-05
GTGTCCGCACCGCTGCCACCCGGGCCCCCGTCGTCCGGTCCGCCGTCGTCCTTGCCGCCGTCACCGCTTCCGTCGCTGTCGCCGCTGCCGCTTCCGACGTCCCCCGAGTCTCCGCCCGTGGCGGACGAGGAGCCGCCGTCCTTGCTCTTGCCGCCGCCGTCGTCGTCGCCGGCGTCCGAGCTGCCGCAACCGCCGACCAGCAGTGCCAGCACCGCGGTGCCCGCGGCTGCTCCCAGGCTGAGCCGTTTTCTGCGCACGAGCGCCCCTCCCTCACGAATGCGTCCCCGCATGTGTGCAGGGTCACGACAAACTAGCAGGGGCCTTCCGTCCGTCGCTGGGACGACGGACGCCCGTTTCGGGGACGGACCACCTACCCGGCGGGCGAGGGGGCGATCTTGCCGGTGACCTCGCCCAGCCCGATCCGGGTCCCGTTCGGGCCCGGGGCCCACGCGGTGAGGGTGACCTCGTCGCCGTCGGCCAGGAAGGGGCCCTTCCCGGCCGTCAGCTCCAGCAGGCAGCCCAACTGGTCCTGCCCCGGTCCGCTGACCGTGCCGGAGGCGAACAGGTCTCCGGTGCGCAGGGACGCCCCGTTGACCGTCATGTGCGCCAGTTGCTGGGCGGCCGTCCAGTACATCGCGGAGAACGGCGGTTCGGAGACCCGCTCGCCGTTCAGTGTGACGGTGATCCGGATGTCCAGGCCGTCCTTCGCGCCGCTGTCGTCCAGGTACGGCAACGGCTGCACGTCGCGGGCCGGCGGCTCGGTGCGGGCCTGCTCCAGCGCCTCCAGGGGCGTGACCCAGGCCGACACGGAGGTGGCGAAGGACTTGCCGAGGAACGGGCCGAGCGGTACGTACTCCCAGGCCTGCAGGTCACGCGCCGACCAGTCGTTGAGGAGGCAGACACCGAAGACGTGCTCCGCGAAGTCCGCGCGGTCCACCCTGGCGGCCGTCTGTGACGCCCTGCCGACCACGAAGGCGACCTCGGCCTCGATGTCCAGGCGCTGCGAGGGGCCGAAGACGGGCATGGGCGCGTCCTTGGGCTTGCGCTGCCCCTGCGGCCTCACGACCGGGGTCCCGGAGACCACGACCGTGCCGGCCCGGCCGTGGTAGCCGATCGGCAGGTGCTTCCAGTTCGGGGTGAGCGCGTCGCCGTCCGGGCGGAAGATCTTCCCGACGTTGGTGGCGTGGTGCTCGCTGGCGTAGAAGTCGACGTAGTCGGCGACCTCGAAGGGCAGACGCATCGTGACCGCGGTCAGAGGGATCAGGTGGCCGCCGACGGTCTCCCGGTGCTGCGGGTCGCTCAGCCAGTTCTGCAGGTCCGCGCGGACGGCCTGCCAGGTCGGCCGGCCGGCCGCCATCAGCGGGTTCAGCACCGGCTGTCGCAGCAGCTCCGCGTGCGCCGAGCCCATGGCCTCGGCGGCGGCGCCGGCGTCCAGCACGTGCGACCCGAAGCGCACCCCCACCCGGCACCGGTCCGGGTCTTCCTCGGTGGTGAAGACGCCGTACGGCAGGTTGTCGAGCCCGAAGAGGTCGTCTCCGGGCAGGTCGAACGGAATGGCTTCGGTCATCGTGTGGGTACCTCGCCTTCGCTGTGGCGTGTTCTGGAAGTCCCGCCCCGGGCCTTCGGGCTCGACCCTCGCGGGTCTGTGGGGAGTCCGTCCGGGGTCGGCGACGCCTCCTCCTCGGCACGCCTGGGAGCGTACCCGCCGAGGGCGGGGAGGGGCGTCGCCGCTCAGGGCCGGTGCCAGGTTATCGACCGGCCGGGTGCGCCGGGGTATGCGGCGGTCGTGATCGTTCCGAGACCGGTTACGCTGCCCGTGACGGCGGCGTCGTGCCGCCGCGCCGGTGCGGACGAATCGAAGAAGCCGCGTAGACAGGAGTACCCCTCGTGACCGTCGTCGGGCCCTTCGGGCTGAGCGTGCGTGACACGGCACTCGAAGCCGATGTCCAGGCGGGACTGGCGGCCGTCGAAGAGGGCCTCTCCGAGGCCACCAAGAGCGACGTGCCGTTCATAACGGGTGCGGCCCAGCACCTCGTACGGGCGGGCGGCAAGCGCTTCCGGCCGCTGCTGGTGATGCTCGCAGCACAGTTCGGGGATCCGCACGCGCCCGGCGTCGTGCCGTCGGCCGTGGTCGTCGAACTGACCCATCTCGCGACGCTGTACCACGACGACGTGATGGACGAGGCTGCGGTACGCCGCGGTGTACCCAGCGCCAACGCGAACTGGGACAACTCGGTGGCGGTGCTGACCGGCGACTTCCTCTTCGCCCGTGCCTCCCAGGTACTCGCCGACCTCGGGCCGGAGGCCGTACGCGTCCAGGCGCAGGCCTTCGAACGCCTGGTCACCGGCCAGATCCTGGAGACCGCCGGCCCCGCGGCCGGCCAGAACGTCATCGAGCACTATCTCGACGTGCTCGCAGGCAAGACCGGTTCGCTGATCGCGGTGGCCTGTCGTTTCGGCGCCATGATGTCCGGTGGTGACGAGCGGACGATCTCCGTCCTCACCCAGTACGGCGAGCGTATCGGCACCGCCTTCCAGTTGGCCGACGACGTGCTGGACATCGCCAGCGACTCTCACGAGTCCGGCAAGACGCCGGGTACCGACCTGCGCGAGGGCATCGCCACGCTGCCCGTGCTGCACCTGCGGGCGCTCGCGGACGCCGGGGGTTCGGCGGAGGACCGCGCTCTCCTCGACCTTCTCGAAGGCGACCTCGAGGACGACGGGCGGCTCGTGGAGGCCCTCGCCGGGCTGCGGTCGCACCCTGCGATGGTGCAGGCCCGCCGGGACACCGTCCGCTACGCGGACGAGGCGCGGGCCATGCTGGAGCCGCTGCCGGACGGTCCGGCGAAGGCAGCCCTCTCCGACCTCTGTGCCGCAGTCGTCCACCGCGCCGGCTGACCCCGTTACCGGGGAGCTGCCTCCCCCTGCGCCTGCCTCCCCCTGCGCGAGCAGGAACGAGCGCAGTCGTTGCCGCTTGCGGCTGAGTACAGCGCCGCACATGCTCGCCATCGAGATGCATGACGACAGCCGAGGGCACCCCGTCCTGCGGGCCGGCGGCCCGCAGGGGGGCGTGGTCGCCGTATCGCACTGGTCAGGCACCTGACACGGCGGCCGGCCGTCACCGACACCCGCGCGGCGGCAAGACCGTCCGCGCAGTCCTCAGCACGACCGGCGGTCGGGTAACCCCCGGTAGAGGACGGGCCCACGTCACGACCCGGCTGACGAAGCGCCCTACCGCCCTACCGCCCTACCGCCCTACCGGCCGGCCTGGAGTGGCGGTTGGTGATCGGTGACCCGGCGGGTGCGGGTTGGTGGGTG
>KI547048.1:104006-127907 GCA_000497405.1 Streptomycetaceae bacterium MP113-05
CCACCCCCAACCCGCACCTCGCACCGCCACAGGCAACCCACCCCACCCCCAGGAAGCGCAGGAGGCCCGCACTTTCCCGGGCCCTGAACGACCACCGAGCCGGGGGCCGGAAACGTGTGTCCCGCACACGGACAGGGGAGCCGCTGCCCCGAAGGGGTACCCGCCTCCTCCCGTAGGCGTACGGGAACTTGCTCCTGTCGGCGGACGTCTCACGGGTACCGGATCTGGTCGTATGGAGTGACCATCCCGCATCGACTCGGGTGACAATGGCGGCTGGGATGGACACGTGCGACTGAGCACGACCCGCATGACCGCCGCCGACGACGGAGGTAGGCACTCATGGCACAGATCCAACCGACCAACCCGCCCGGCGAGGGCCCGGAGGGGGACGTGGTCCCCGGCGTGCCGGCGCCGCGACGCAAGGCCGTCCGCTACGGCGTGCCCGTCGCCGTGGCGGGGCTCGCCGCCGCGACGATCGGCCTTGTGCCGGCACTCGCCGCCGGTGGGGCCCCGGATCTCCCGAAGATCACCGCCGAGGAGCTGGTTGCCAGGATGGCCGCCTCCGAGGTGGACCAGCTCTCCGGCACCGTCCGTGTCAGCACCGACCTCGGACTGCCCGCGCTGCCGGACGGCTTCGGCGGTAACGGTGGTGGCGGTCAGGGAGGTAACCCGTTCAGCGGCAGCGACCGTACCGGCGAGGAGAGCGGCGCACGGGAGGGCGCCGGAGCGGAAAGCCCTGCCGCACCTGCAGGCAAGCTGAGGGAGCTGGTCTCCGGGGAGCACACCCTGCGGGTAGCCGCGGACGGCCCCGACAAGCAGCGCGTCTCCCTCGTCGGTGACGCCGCCGAGTACAGCCTGATCCGCAACGGTGACGAGGTGTGGGCGTACGACAGCGAGTCGAACTCCGCGCTCCACACCGTCGCACCCGAGGGCGCGGGCCAGCACGAGAAGGCGGGCCGGCACGGGCTGCCGGACGGTCTCGCCGACCTCACTCCGAAGGAGGCCGCCGAGCGGGCACTCGAGCTGGCGGACGAGTCGACGTCGGTGACCGTGGACGGCACCGCCAAGATCGCGGGTCGCGACGCGTACCAGTTGGTGATAGCGCCGAGGGACGCCGCTCACTCGACGGTCGGGTCGCTGCGCATCGCCGTGGACGCGGAGAACGGCACGCCGTTGAGGTTCCGCCTGATGCCGGACGAGGGCGGCAAGCCGATCGTCGACGTGGTCTACACCGATGTCGACTTCGCCAAGCCGGATGCCGGCACGTTCACCTTCGAGCCCCCGAAGGGGGCGGACGTGACGGAGAAGAAGCTCGCGGGCGAGCGGCCCGGGGCGAAGGAGAAGGCCGAGCCGAAGAACCACGCGATGCCGGAGCTCACCGGCGGCGGCCTGGAGATGCTGGGTGACGGCTGGGGCACGGTCGCCCGGATCGATGCGCCCGAACGCGCGGGCGGCAAGGGCGGCGGCAAGAGCCTGTCCGGCCTCGACGACCCGCGCGCCCAGCGGCTGCTGGACGGCTTCACCGACGAGGTGAAGGGCGACTTCGGCACCGGCCGGATCTTCGATACCCGGCTGGTCAACGCACTGATCACCGACGACGGCACCGTGTACGTGGGCGCCGTCACCAAGGAGGGCCTCGTCAAGGCGGCGAACGAGGGCGAGTAGCCCATCGGCGCGTGGACCGTCGTCCGGACCGGGCGTCACGACCGGTTGGGACGACGGTCCTGCGGTGGTACGTCACGCGAGCTGTGCCATGGAAGCGGGTGGACGTCGGATGGCAGACGCAGCGGGCTCTTCCGAGGCGGTCGTGGAGACGACGGGGCTGACCAAGCGTTACCGAGGTGGTCAGCTCGCCGTCGACGGACTGGACCTCGCCGTGCCGCGTGGCAGCGTCTTCGGTTTCCTGGGCCCGAACGGTTCCGGGAAGACCACCACCATCCGGATGCTGCTCGGCCTGATCGAGCCGACGCGCGGAGCCGCCCGTCTGCTGGGGGAACCGATGCCGCGGGCAGCCCGCCGCGTACTGCCCCGGGTGGGAGCGCTGATCGAGGGCCCGGCTCTCTACGGCTTCCTCTCCGGCCGCGACAACCTGCTGCGTTACGACGCCGCCGACCCGGACGCCGATCCCCGAACCCGGCGCACCCGCGTGGGGGAGGCGCTGGAGCGGGTCGGTCTCACTTCGGCGGCCGGCAGGAAGGCCCGAGCGTACTCGCTCGGCATGAAACAGCGACTCGGCCTCGCCGCCGCCCTGCTCCAACCCCGCGAACTGCTGGTGCTCGACGAGCCGACCAACGGTCTGGACCCTCAGGGAATGCGCGAGATCCGCACCCTGATCCGCGGACTGGCCGCAGACGGCCGGACGGTGTTCCTCTCCTCGCACCTGCTGGACGAGATCGAGCAGGTCTGCACGCACACTGCGGTGATGCACCGCGGGAAGCTGGTCACGCAGGGCACCGTCGCCGAGATGTCCGCGGGCGTCCGCGGCCGACTGGCCGTCGGAACGCCCGACACGGCGGAGACCGCGCGGATCCTCAAGGAGCAGGGGGTCACCGGCATCACGGTCGCGGAGGGCAGGGTCACCGGTGACCTGCCGGCCGATGCGCCCCCGGCCACGACCGGTACCGCGGTGCCGAACCGGCAACGGCCCGGTGGCCCGCCCGACCTCGCCGACCTGAACGCCGCGCTGGTCCGCGCGGGTGTACGGGTACGGGCCTTCGGACGCCAGGACGCCTCCCTGGAGGACGCGTTCGTCGCACTCACGGGGGAGGGCTTCGATGTCGCGGGGTGAACTCACCACCGGGGCGGGACCCTCCGCCGACGGCTCCTCCGGTACGCGACGGCTTCCCCGGTCGTCCGGTCTGCTCCGCAGCGAGCTGCTGATCACCTTCCGTCGCGGTCGGACGCTGGCGCTGCTCGGCGTACTCGTCGCCGTGCCGGTACTGGTGGGGATCGCCGTGAAGATCGAGACCGGTGACGGCGGCTCGGGCGGCGGCGGTCCCGCGTTCCTCTCCCAGGTCACCGGCAACGGCCTGTTTCTGGTCTTCACGGCCCTCGCCGCCACCCTGCCGTTCTTCCTGCCGATGGCGGTCGGCGTGATCGCCGGCGACTCGCTGGCGGGAGAGGCGAGTGCGGGGACGCTGCGCTACCTGCTCGTCGCCCCCGCCGGCCGCACGCGGCTGCTGTTGGTCAAGTTCGCGTCCGTGACGGTCTTCTGTGCGGTGGCGACGCTGAGCGTCGCGGTCTCCGCGTTGGTGGCGGGCGCGCTGCTGTTCCCGGTCGGTGAGGTGACGCTGCTGTCCGGGACGTCGGTGCCGTTCGGCGAGGGGCTGCTGCGGGCGCTGGTGATCGCCCTGGTGGTCGCCGCCTCACTGCTGGGGCTGGCGGCGATCGGCCTGTTCGTCTCCACCCTGACCGACAGCGGAATCGCCGCGATGGCGACCACCGTCGGGCTGGTCATCACGGTGCAGATCCTCGACCAGATCCCGCAGCTGGACGCCGTGCATCCGTACCTCTTCCCGCACCACTGGCTGTCCTTCGCGGACATCCTCCGCGACCCCGTCTACTGGGAGCCGGTGTGGCGGAACCTCGGCCTTCAGGCGCTGTACGTCGCCGTGTTCGGCTCCGCGGCGTGGGCCCGGTTCACCACCCGGGACGTGACTGCCTGAGGGCGGCCGGCGTCGGCTGCGGGACGCGGGCGCGCCGGTGCGGGCGGGCCGAGCCAGCCTTCTGACGTGCGGTGTCAGCGTGTTGACGTCGATCTGTCAGTCGGCTTGTGGACACTGGCGTGGCTTCTCTGCACGCCGGGAGAGGTGCCCCCCCCTTCCCCACGCGGTCCCTCCCGGGATCGCCTTCCCCCCTCGGAGGAACGGATGCGTCGTCGGTCTATTGTTGGCATGTCCGCGGCAGTGAGTGCGGCAGCCGTACTCGCTCTCGCCGCCCCCGCCAACGCGGCCACCAAGCTTCAGCTCATGTCCAGCTGGAGCCAGACCAGTTCGTCCAGCTACTCGGCGTTCCACAACGCCCGCGCCCACCAGGGCGACTACGCCGGATACGGCTTCGACTGGGGCACCGACAAGTGCAGCAGCTCCCCGGACAACCCGTTCGGCTTCCCCTTCGAGAACTCGTGTATCCGGCACGACTTCGGCTACCGCAACTACAAGGCCGTCGGTCAGTTCGGCGCCAACAAGGACCGTATCGACAGCGCCTTCTACGCTGACCTGAAGCGCGTCTGCAACAACTACGGCGGGGCGACCGGCGCCTCCTGCGACGCCACTGCCTGGACCTACTACCAGGCCGTCTCCATCTTCGGTGTCTCCGCCGCCGACGCCCCGAAGTACGCCGACAAGGTGCCCGCCGCCGTCGCCGAGAGCCGCTGACCCTCGCGCACCCCGGGAGCCCGGACGCCGTACCCCACACGGCGCGCCGGGCTCCGCCACGTCCGCCCGGTCTCCGCCCTGTTGTCGGATCCGCCTGATAGACAGATGCGGCATTCGCAACGAGGTACGAACGGAGACACGATGTCCGGAGTAGGGCTCCTCGAAGACCTCGACGGCCTGCCGGTGTACGACTTTCCGGCTCCCGGCGCCGGGCCGGAGCTGCCCGCCGGCGGCGCGGTCGCCTGGCGGCTGTCGGTCGACCCGTACGGCAACGACGACGAGTCGTTCGAGCAGTGCTGGGAACGCTTCACCCGAACGGTTGATCTGTCGACGGTCCGCGCCCTCCTCGTCGGCGTGTGGGGCGAGTGCTACGAGCACGACTCGTCCGCCGTGGTGGCGCTGGTCACCGCCGCCCGGGACCGGCTGACCTCGCTGCGCGCGTTCTTCCTCGGCGACCAGGACCAGGAGCAGAACGAGATCTCCTGGATCGAGCACGCTGACGTCACGCCGCTCCTGCACGCCTTCCCGGGACTGGAGGTGCTGGGCATACGCGGCGGTACCGGTCTGCGTTTCCCACCCCTGCACCACGACGAGCTGCGCACGCTGATCGTCGAGACCGGCGGGCTGCCCCGCGAGGTGGTCCGCGGTATCGGCGACAGCGACCTGCCCGCCCTCGAGAACCTCGAACTGTGGCTGGGCGACCCGAACTACGGCGGCGACACGGAGGCCGACGACCTGTCAGCGATCCTGAGCGGTGACCGGCTGCCGAACCTCGGCCACCTCGGCCTCCAGAACAGCCCGGTCCAGGAGGACATCGCGGCCGCAGTGGCCGCCGCGCCCGTCGTCACACGGCTGTCCTCGCTGAGCCTGTCCATGGGCGTGCTCACCGACACCGGGGCGGAGGCGCTGTTGAACGGACGCGCGGCCCTGTCCCACCTCCGCCGGCTCGACCTGCACTTCCACTTCCTCTCCGACGAGATGACGGCGCGTCTCCCCGAGGCGTTCCCCGGTGTCGAGGTGGACGTCTCCGAGCAGACGAAGCCGGACGAGTATCGGGGCGAGACCTACCGCTATGTTGCCGTCGCCGAGTAGCGGCCGCCCCATCCGGTTCGCCGTCGTGGGGAACCCGGCGAACCGGCGGGTGACGCTGTTCGCGGACGCCGTGCTTGCCGCCGGGCTGCCCTGTCCCAGAGTGCTGCCCTGGGCCGAAGTGCTCTGTTCAGGTGCGTCGTTGCATGCGGGGGAGACCGTCCGCATCGACTCGCCCGGCGAGGACACCGAGGTCGATCGGCTGCTGCGCGGGGCCGTGGACGGCACCCGGGTCGAGGGGAGTGCCCGCTGGTACCGGGAGTTCACCGGGGCGGTGGCCGGCATTGCCCGTGCCGCCGCCGGAGCGGGTGCCCGCCTGCTGGACGACCCGGACGAACTGGCCGTGTTGTTCGACAAGCGACTCTGCCACGGCGTGCTCGCGGCGGCGGGTGTACCGGTGCCGGCCTCGCCCACGTCGGGACCGGATGCTCCCCGCCCGAGGAACTGGCGGGAGGTCGTCGGGCTGCTTGACGGTGCCGGTGTGCGCCGGGCCTTCCTCAAGCCGCCGCACGGCTCGTCCGCGTCCGGTGTGGTGGCGTTCGCACACGGCCCGGGCGGCAGGATGCGAGCCGTCACCTCCGTCGAACAGGACGAGGAGGGGCGGCTGTTCAACTCACTGCGCGTGCGAGCCCTGCACACCGAGCGGGAGATCGCCCGGCTCGTCGACGCCCTCGCCCCGGACGGCCTGCACCTCGAGCAGTGGATACCCAAGGCCGCACAGCACGGCCGGGCGGCCGACCTGCGGGTACTGGTGGTCGACGGCCGCGCCACCCACGCCGTCGTACGGACCAGCCGGTCACCGATGACCAACCTGCACCTCGGAGGACGCCGGGGAGACCTTGCCCTGGCGCGAACCGCCGTCGAGACGGCCGGTGGGCGCTGGGAGGACGTCACGGAGGTGTGTGAGCGGGCTGCCGCATGCTTCCCCAGCACCCTGTGCGTGGGCGTCGACCTGCTGCCGGGAACGGGCTGGCGACGCTTCGCGGTGGGCGAGGTCAACGCCTTCGGCGACCTCCTGCCCGGGCTTGCCGGCTTCGCCGGCGGCTGCGCCGAGGGGAAGGGCGCCTACGCCGCACAGGTCGAAGCGGTGCTGCGCAGGGAGGTCGTCGGTGTCGCCGCCTGAACCGGTACCGGAGTCGTCCGGCCCCGCGGAGCCCGACATGAACCGGGTGGTCGGCAGACACGACCTGCTTCTGATCACCCTCGACACCCTGCGCCACGACGTCGCCGCGGAACTCGCTGCCGACGGCCGCCTGCCGAACCTCGCCCGGCACCTGCCCGGTGGCCGCTGGGAGGAACGGCACGCGCCGGGCAGCTTCACCTACGCCTCCCACCAGGCGATCTTCGCCGGCTTCCTGCCGACCCCCGCCTCCCCGGGACCGCATCCGCGGCTCTTCGCCGCCGCCTTCCCCGGCAGCGAGTCCACCGCCGGGAGCACCTACGTCCACGACGCCCCCCACCTGCCCGCCGGTCTCGCCGAGGCCGGATACCACACGGTCTGCATCGGGGGAGTCGGCTTCTTCAGCGGCCGGGGCGCGCTGGGATCGGTGCTGCCCGGCATGTTCCGTGAGAGCCACTGGGAGCCGGAGTTCGGGGTGACCTCACCGCGCTCCTTCGAGGCACAGGTCGAGTGCGCCGAACGAGCCGCCGCGGCCGTGCCCGAGGAGAAGCGGCTGTTCCTCTTCGTCAACGTCTCGGCGCTGCACCAGCCCAACTGGTTCCACCTGCGGGGCGGCACACCCGGTTCGGGCGACTCGCGGGAGAGCCACGCCGCCGCTCTGGAGTACGTCGACCGGCACATCGGGCGGCTGTTCGCCGCCATGACCCGGCGCGGCAGGTGCTTCGCGATCGTCTGCTCCGACCACGGCACGGCCTACGGCGACGACGGTTGGACGGGCCATCGGCTCGGCCACGAAGTCGTCTGGACCGTCCCTTACGCCCACTTCTTCCTCGAGGCCTGATGCTCTCCCCGTACCAGAGCTACGTGTACGCCTACCCGCACAAGACCGCATACCGCCCCCTGGCGCCAGGCCCGGCGCTGCGCGACCTCTGGGCCGGCGAACCGGCCGACGCGCTCGCGCTGTACCTCCATATCCCGTTCTGCGAGGTCCGCTGCGGCTTCTGCAACCTCTTCACCCGCATCGGGGCGCCGGACGGTCTGTCCACCGCCTACCTGGACGCGCTGGAGGGGCAGGCGGGGGCGGTACGTCACGCGTTGGGCGAGGCGTTCGGCGACCGCCCACTTCGCTTCGCCACCGCGGCGTTCGGCGGCGGCACGCCGACCTTCCTCACCGCCGCCGAACTGGACCGGCTGTGCGACATCGCCGAGCTGCGCATGGGCGCCTCGCTCGCCGACCCCGCCGTGCCGCTCTCGGTGGAGACCTCGCCGTCCACGGCCACCGCCGACCGGCTGGCCGTGCTGGAGGCGCGCGGTACCACACGGCTCTCCATCGGTGTGCAGAGCTTCGTCGAGTCCGAGGCCCGCGCGGCCGTACGGCCGCAGCGGCGCGCCGACGTGGAGACCGCGCTGCAGCAGATACGCGACACCCGCGTTCCGGTGCTCAACATCGACCTGATCTACGGCATCGACGGACAGACCGAGAGCAGCTGGACACGGTCCCTGGACGCCGCGCTCGCGTGGTACCCGGAGGAGCTCTACCTCTACCCGCTGTACGTGCGCCCGCTGACCGGCCTTGGCCGGCCCGGGCGCGGCGCCGTCGAGACCGATGCCGACTGGGACGCGCGCCGCCTGCGGCTCTACCGCCACGGCCGCGACCATCTGCTGGCGCACGGCTACGAGCAGGTGTCGATGAGAATGTTCCGCCGTGTGGGCGGTCCGGCGGTCGGCGCCGGCGACCACGCCTGTCAGAGCGACGGAATGGTCGGCCTCGGCTGCGGCGCCCGCTCGTACACCTCCGGCCTGCACTACTCCTTCGACTACGCGGTCGACATGCGAGAGATACGCACCCTCGTCGACGATTACGTGCGACGCCCGGCCGCCGACTTCGCGTTCGCCGAGCACGGGCGGGAGATCGTCGAGGACGAGGCCCGGCGCCGTCACCTGCTGCAGTCCCTGCTGCAGCGGGACGGCATGACGGTCGCCGGGTACGCGGACAGGTTCGGTGCCCCTCCGCAGTCCCACTTCCCGGCTGAGCTGGCGGAGTTCGGTGACCGCGGCTGGCTCGACGACGCCGCCCCCGCAGCCACGCTGCGGCTCTCTCCCGAAGGGCTCGCACACTCCGACGCGCTCGGACCGATGCTCTTCTCACCCGGCGTACGCGCCGCCATGGCCGCATACGACGCGAAGTGAACGCCGGGCTGACGCCGTGGACCTGACGCTGCTGTACCGGGGGCCGCTCGCCTCCTGCGACTACGACTGCCCCTACTGTCCGTTCGCCAAGCGGCGCGACAGCCGGTCCCGGCTTGCCGCCGACCGGGCGGCACTGGAACGGTTCGAAGCATGGGCGGCGGCCCAGGACGGCGACCGGCTGTCCGTACTGTTCACGCCATGGGGCGAGGGTCTGGTGCGCTCCTGGTACCGGCGGGCGCTCGTCGGCCTCTCCCGCATGCCGCACGTGACGCGGGTCGCGATCCAGACCAACCTCAGCTGCCGCACCGGCTGGCTCGACGACGCCGACCTCGACGCCCTCGCCCTGTGGTGCACCTACCACCCCGGCCAGACCCCGTACGACCGCTTCCTCGCCAAGTGCCGCGAACTCGCCGCGCACAGCGTCCGGTTCAGCGTGGGCGTGGTGGGGCTGCCCGAGCACCTCCTGCACGCTCGGCGGCTGCGAGCGGACCTGCCCGACCACGTCTACCTGTGGATCAACGCGGCCGAGGACCACACGTACACCGACGTGGAGGCCGCCGAATGGACGGGCATCGACCCGCTTTTCGGCTACAGCCGCGCCCCGCACCGCAGCGCCGGACAGCCCTGCCGCACCGGCGAGTCGGTGGTCTCCGTCGACGGTGACGGCACCGTGCGCCGCTGCCACTTCGTGCCGGGTGTCCTGGGAAACCTCTACGACGGCTCCTACCGGGCCGCGCTGCGCCCGCGCACCTGCCCGCTGGCAGTCTGCGACTGCCACATAGGTTACGTGCACCTCGAAAGCCTCCCCCTCTACGACGCCTTCGCCGGCGGCGTCCTCGAACGCGTCCCCACCGCGGCGGCCCTCACCCTCCCGCCCCGCGCACCCGGAGCCGTCCGATGACCCGCACGTCTCACGCCTCCGCCGCACGCGAACGTCAACACGCCCACAGGCGCACGGTCATGAGATCCGTCGTCGCCGCACTCGCCGGCTCACCGCCTGCTCCCTCACGTCTCCCGGCGTGCCGCCGTCGTCCGGACGAGGGGCTCCGTCGGGGCGGCCGGGGGCTGCGGCGCTTTCGCCTCCGTCTGAGGCGCGCGCATCGTGCGCAGGGCGCGGCGGCCGCGTCGGGCGTTGCGCAGTGCGTCCCAGGTCAGCACGGTCAGGGCGGCCCACACCAGGAGGAAGCCGATCAGCCTCTCGGGAGGCATGGGCTCGTGGAAGACGGTCAGGCCGAGGAGGAACATGCCGGCGGGCGCCAGGTACTGCAGCAGCCCGATGGTCGACAGCGGCAACCGCACGGCGGCGCTGCCGAAGAGGATCAGCGGCACGGCGGTGGCCGCGCCGGAGAGGGCGAGCAGTGCGGCGTGCCCGAGGCCGTCGGTGGTGAAGCTGGAGTCGCCCTGTACGGAGAGATAGATCAGGAAGCCGAGCGCGGGCAGGAACTGCAGGGCGGTCTCGGAGCTGAAGCTCTCCACGCCCTCCAGTGTCACGTGCTTCTTGATCAGGCCGTAGGTGGCGAAGCTGAACGCCAGCGCGATGGACAGCCACGGCACCTGGCCGTAGCCGGCCCAGAGCACGCCGACCGCGAGGGCGCCGATACCGACGGCTGTCCACTGTGCGGGACGCAGCCGTTCGCGGAGCAGGATGACGCCGAAGGCGATGGAGACCAGCGGGTTGATGAAGTAGCCCAGCGAGGCTTCGAGGACGCGGTCCTGGGTGACCGCCCAGATGAACATGCCCCAGTTCAGCGCGATGAACGTGGCCGCGAGGAGTAGCAGGACCAGTGTGCGGGGCTGCTGCAGCAGGGCCCGGATCCAGCCCCAGCGGCGTAGCGCTGCGAGCAGCAGCAGGGCGGTGGGCAGCGACCACACCATGCGGTGGGCGAGGACCTCGGCGGCGCCGGTGGACTCCAGGAGGTGCCAGTAGAGCGGGAGGAGCCCCCACAGTCCGTACGCGGCGAATCCGTAGACGAGACCGCGGCGGGACTCGCTCGACGACGACATGGCCACCTCCGGGGATGAACGGTGCTCTGCCCCCTGGGCGGCGGACAGCGGCTTCTTCGAAGGTAACGCCGAAAGACCCCGCCTGTCATTCCCGTTCCCGAGTAACGGTCATGACACGCGGGGTCTGATGCGTTCGGCTCGCAGGCCGGTCGCCCAGTCGGTCAGCCGACGACGGTCCAGGTGTCCTGGCCCGCGAGCAGCGCACCGAGGTCGCCCTTGCCGTTCTGCTCCACGGCCGCCTCCAGCTGTTCCGCCATCTCCGTCTCGTAGACCGGCCGCCGCACGTTGCGCAGCACGCCGATCGGCGTGTGGTGCAGGGTGTCCGCGTCGGCCAGCCGGGACAGGGCGAAGGCGGTGGCGGGGGAGGAGGCGTGCGCGTCGTGCACCAGCACGCCGTCGGTGCCGGCCTCGGTGACGTCCACGACCCGCAGGTCGCCGGTCGCCGGGTCGCGTACGACACCCTTCGAGCCCAGGCCGTCGCCGCCCTCCTCCTGCGGGAGCGGGCTGCCGAACCGGATGGGCTGCCCGTGCTCCAGCCGGACGACGGCCTCCAGCGCCTGCTTCTTGTCCTTGAGTACCTCGAAGGCGCCGTCGTTGAAGATGTTGCAGTTCTGGTAGATCTCCACCAGGGCGGTGCCCGGGTGGTCGGCCGCCTGCCGCAGCACCTCGGTGAGGTGCTTGCGGTCGGAGTCGACGGTGCGGGCCACGAAGGACGCCTCGGCTCCGATCGCCAGCGAGACCGGGTTGAACGGTGCCTCCAACGAGCCCATCGGCGTGGACTTGGTGATCTTCCCTGCCTCGGAGGTCGGGCTGTACTGGCCCTTGGTGAGGCCGTAGATCCGATTGTTGAACAGCAGGATCTTGAGATTGACGTTGCGGCGCAGGGCGTGGATCAGGTGGTTGCCGCCGATGGACAGCGCGTCGCCGTCACCGGTGACCACCCACACCGACAGGTCCCGCCGCGCCGCCGCGAGGCCGGTGGCGATGGCCGGGGCGCGGCCGTGGATGGAGTGCATCCCGTAGGTGTTCATGTAGTACGGGAAGCGGGAGGAGCAGCCGATGCCGGAGACGAAGCAGATGTTCTCCTTGGCCAGCCCCAGCTCCGGCATGAAGCCCTGCACGGCGGCGAGGACGGCGTAGTCGCCGCAGCCGGGGCACCAGCGGACCTCCTGGTCGGACTTGAAGTCCTTCATGGACTGCTTGCCCTCGGCCTTCGGCACCAGGGAGAGCAGGGGGTTGCCCTGGTGGCTCTGCTGGTGCGTCGCTCCGGCCTCCGGGCCCGCTGCGAGCTGCTGCTCAGCCATTTCCGATGGCCTCCTTGAGAACGTCGGCCAGCTGTTCGGCCTTGAACGGCAGGCCACGGACCTGTGTGTAGGACTGCGCGTCGACCAGGTACTTCGCGCGGAGCAGGGTGGTCAGCTGCCCGAGGTTCATCTCGGGGACGACCACCTTGTCGTACCGCCGCAAGACTTCGCCGAGGTTCTTCGGGAAGGGGTTGAGGTACCGCAGGTGCGCTTGCGCGACCCGGCCCTCGTCCCGTCGCACGCGCCGCACGGCGGCGGTGATCGGGCCGTAGGTCGAGCCCCAGCCGAGCACCAGCACGCGGGCCGGGCCGTCGGTGGCGTCGGTGCTCGGGTCGTCCACGACCAGGTCGGGGACCTCGACGCCGTCCACCTTGGCATGACGGGTGCGCACCATGTGGTCGTGGTTGGCCGGGTCGTAGCTGATGTTGCCGGAGCCGTCGGCCTTCTCGATGCCGCCGATCCGGTGCTCCAGGCCGGGTGTGCCGGGCACCGCCCAGGGGCGCGCCAGGGTGTGCGGGTCGCGCTTGTAGGGCCAGAACACCTCGGTGCCGTCCGCCAGCTCGTGGTTCGGGGTGGTGGCGAACTGGGTGCGCAGGTCCGGCAGCTCGTCCGGTTCCGGGATGCGCCACGGCTCCGAGCCGTTCGCCAGGTAGCCGTCGGAGAGCAGGAACACCGGGGTGCGGTACGTCAGCGCGATGCGCGCCGCGTCCAGCGCTGCGGTGAAGCAGTCGGCCGGGGTCGCCGGGGCGACGATCGGCACCGGCGCCTCGCCGTTCCGCCCGTACATCGCCTGGAGCAGATCGGCCTGCTCGGTCTTGGTCGGCAGCCCGGTCGACGGACCGCCGCGCTGCACGTCCACGATCAGCAGCGGCAGCTCCAGCGAGACGGCGAGACCGATCGTCTCGGACTTCAGCGCCACGCCGGGTCCGGACGTGGTGGTCACGCCGAGCGAGCCGCCGAAGGCCGCGCCGAGGGCCGCGCCGATCGCGGCGATCTCGTCCTCGGCCTGGAAGGTGCGTACGCCGAAGTTCTTGTGCTTGGACAGCTCGTGCAGCAGGTCCGAGGCCGGGGTGATCGGGTATGACCCGAGGAACAGCGGAAGGTCCGCCTGCTGAGACGCGGCGACCAGCCCGTAGGACAGGGCGAGGTTGCCGGAGATGTTGCGGTAGGTGCCGGCGGGGAATGCCGAGGTCGCCGGCGCCACCTCGTAGGAGACCGCGAAGTCCTCGGTGGTCTCTCCGAAGTTCCAGCCCGCGCGGAACGCGGCGACGTTGGCCTCCGCCAGGTCCGGCCGTTTGGCGAACTTGGTGCGCAGGAACGTCTCGGTCGACTCGGTCGGCCGGTTGTACATCCAGGACAGCAGTCCGAGCGCGAACATGTTCTTCGAGCGCCCGGCGTCCTTGCGGGACAGCTCGTAGCGCTTGAGCGCCTCGACGGTCAGCGTGGTCAGCGGCACCGGGTGCACGCTGTAGCCGTCCATCGAGCCGTCCTCCAGCGGCGAGGTGTCGTAGCCGACCTTGGCCATCGCACGCCTGGTGAACTCGTCGGTGTTGACGATCACCTCCGCGCCCCGCGGCACGTCGTCGAGGTTGGCCTTGAGCGCCGCCGGGTTCATCGCGACCAGCACGTTCGGCGCGTCACCCGGGGTGAGGATGTCGTGGTCCGCGAAGTGCAGCTGGAAGCTGGACACGCCCGGCAGGGTTCCCGCGGGTGCGCGGATCTCGGCGGGGAAGTTCGGGAGCGTGGAGAGGTCGTTGCCGAACGAGGCGGTCTCCGAGGTGAACCGGTCACCCGTGAGCTGCATGCCGTCGCCGGAGTCGCCCGCGAACCGGATGATCACCCGGTCCAGCCGGCGGACCTCCTTCGCGGTCTCCGTCCCGGCCGGGGACGGCTGTCCGGCGCCGGTCTGAGCGCCGACTGGACTGTTGACCTGACTGGTCACGGATTCGGACCTCCCTCGAGGCTGCGGCTCGCTGGCCATCGTACGTGGGTAAGGGTCACCTTCCTGGTTCGGATCACATGGTGGAGGCGAGTCTGAGACAAACATCAGTTCACCCCGTCTCGTATGTCCCCCCGGTGCCTCTCTGACCTAGGACTTCAGGTAGCGGAGCACCGCCAGAACCCGACGGTGATCTCCGTCACTCTGGGACAGGCCCAGTTTCATGAAGATGTTGCTGACGTGCTTCTCCACCGCGCCGTGACTGACGACGAGCTGCGCGGCCACCGCCGAGTTCGTGCGCCCCTCCGCCATCAGGCCCAGTACCTCCCGCTCCCGCGGAGTCAGCCCGGCCAGCGCGTCCTGCTTGCGGCTGCGGCCCAGCAACTGCGCCACCACCTCCGGGTCCAGTGCCGTGCCACCCCGCGCCACCCGCACCACCGCGTCCACGAATTCGCGGACGTCCGCGACCCGGTCCTTCAGCAGATAGCCCACCCCGTGACTGGATCCGGCCAGCAGCTCGGTCGCATACTCCTCCTCCACGTACTGCGAGAGCACCAGCACGCCGAGCTCCGGGTGCGCCTTGCGCAGCCGTACGGCCGCACGCACCCCCTCGTCCGTGTGTGTCGGCGGCATCCGCACGTCCACCACCACCACGTCCGGCAGGCCGCCTCCACCCGGTGCCGCGGCCAGCTCGTCGATCGTCCCGACCAGCGCCTCGGCGTCGCCGACGCCCGCCACCACCTCGTGCCCTCGGTCGGTCAGCAGCCGCGTCAGCCCCTCCCGGAGCAGCACCGAGTCCTCGGCGATGACGACACGCACCCTGTCCTCCATATGGCTCCCGGCCCCCACCCCACCGGGCGAATCCCGGCGGGACCGCCTCCAGTATCCCAGTGACGGGATGTCGCACGGCCTGTGCGACGCCGGGCGGCGGGCGGCGGGTGCTCAGTGCGGGGCCGGGCCCCGCCAGGGCAGTTCGGCGGTGATCGTGGTCGGGCCGCCGGCGGGGGAGTCGACGACGAGGAGCCCGTCCACGGCTTCCAGCCGTTCCGCCAGTCCCGCCAGCCCGGACCCGGGGTAGGCGCTCGCGCCGCCGCTGCCGTCGTCGGTGACCTGCAGCATCAGCCGGTCCGACGACCGCCACACCTCCACCTCCGCCTTGCGGGCGCCGCTGTGCTTGCTGATGTTCTGCAGAAGTTCCGACACGGTGAAGTAGGTGATCCCCTCGATCGCCTGCGCGGGCCGGGTCTCGCCGAGATCCACGGTGACCGTGACGGGGGCGGTGCAGCGGCCGGCGAGTGCGGTGAGGGCGGGGCCGAGTCCGCGGTCGGTGAGTAGTACGGGGTGGATGCCGCGGGCGAGGTCGCGGAGTTCGGCGAGGGCGAGTTTCACCTCGCCGTGGGCGTCGTCGACCATTCTGGCGGCGGTCTCGGGGTCTTCGAGGAGTTTCTCCTTGGCGAGGCCGAGTTCCATGGCGAGGGAGATGAGGCGGGCCTGGGCGCCGTCGTGCAGGTCGCGTTCGATGCGGCGCAGGTCGGCGGCGGCGGTGTCCACCACCACGCCCCGGTCCGACTCCAACTCCGCGACACGGAGCTCCAGTTCGTCCGACGGCGACAGCAGCGTCCGCGCCATCGCCCGGTCCACGTTCGTCAGTCCGCGTGCCAACCACGGCAGCACCGGCCATCCCACGAAGAGGCTCGCCAGCGCGACCGTGAAAGTGAGGATTCCCCACGGCAGGCGGATCAGCCCGTACAGCGACCCCCGCCACGCCACCGGGTCCTTCAGCTGCGCCCACAGCCAGGCGAAGAAGCCACCCTCCCGGGTACGCAGCCTGCTCGGCTCGTCGATCGGGACCCGCAGCAGCGCACGCACCCGACGCCGCTCCAGCCTCCCCAGGGCCCGGCACCCCAGCAGCCCCAGCGCCAGCAGCGGCAGACCCACGACGGTGAAGGACAGCAGGGCACTCACGTACAGGGCCGTCGTCACGTACACGAAGCCGGCGATGTCCACCGGCAGATTGCTCAGCAGGTGGGCGATCTCCCGCCACGTCTGCGCACCCAGTGGTGCGCGCGGAGCGGGCAGCGGCACATCGGCCTCGTTCTGTGGATCCCTCACGGTCATGCGGCCAAGCCTGCCCGGCCGCGGCCCGCGCCGCCATGGGGTTCGTCGGCGCCCTCGGGTGGGGTTTCCCCCACCGTGCCCACGCCCTCGGGCATCCGCAGAACAGTCCCCGGGGGTCCGCTGCTGGCACCCTCCGCCTCAGTCGTCGCCGAGGTTCCGGTGTCCACGGGCTCCCGGGGCCCTGAGCCAGAGCCTGCCGAGTGTCTCCTGCCGACGGACGTCTCCGCCTGTGGTGCGGCTCTCCGACTTCCTGACCTGTGTCCAGTTTCCTCCCTTATCTCCCGCCGGGTCAATACCCGCTGCCGGGGGACTGCGGCAGGATGCCCGCATGCCGTCCCTCGTCCCGCCGGTCCTCCCCGCCGGCACCTTCGCGAAGTCCAGCCAGCCGACGCTGCCCGCGGAAGGCGGCCTGTCGCTGCGGCCCTGGCGCCCTTCCGACGCGCCCGCTGTGGTCGCGGCGTTCCGAGACCCGGCGATTCAGCAGTGGCACCGCCGCCGTGCCGACTCGGAGGACGAGGCCCGGTCCTGGACGGTGGCCTGGCGCGCCGCCTGGGACGCGGAGACGAACGCCCACTGGGCCGTCGTCGACGCGGCCGCCGGCTCCCTCCTCGGTCGTGCCGCGCTGCGGTCCGTCGATCTCGCCGAGGGCCAGGCCGAGGCCGGTTACTGGACCGTGCCCGCCGCCCGGGGCACGGGCGTGGCCGTGCGCGCCCTCAACGCGATGACGCAGTGGGCCCTGGAGGACGTGGGCTTCCGCCGCCTGGAGCTCTGGCACTCCACGGCGAACCCGGCCTCGTGCCGCGTCGCGCAGAAGACCGGCTACCCGCTGGAGGGCACGCGCCGCTCCGCCCTCCTCCACGGTGACGGCTGGCACGACATGCACCTGCACGCCCGCGTCGCCCCCGACGCGGCCTGACCACCGGGTCTACCGGACCGCCCCCGGCCCGCGCCGCCTGCAACAGTGCGCCCAGGGACGCCGCCGTGACGCTCAGCACCCGGCCGGGGGCGGTCGACTCGCGGAGTCCGAACGCGCCCTCCCGGCCCGGATCGAGCTCCAGGCAGTTGCTGCCTTCAGCGCAGTAGGACGAGCGCTGCCAGCCGAGTGTCTGCATCGGGCGTCTCCTCTTCGATGAGCGCCTTCTTGCGGCGGCTTCGGGTTAGCGGCCGTGCACTTGGCCGGTGCGCACGGCGCGGAGCATGGCCCCCAGACCCGCGGCGGGCAGCGTGACCATCTCTCCCGGTGAGGTGGACTCCCGTATGTGGGCCATGCCCTCGGCATCGAGGCGGACTTCGAGGCAGTTGCTCGCCTCGGCGCAGTAGGACGACTTCTGCCAGGCTTCGGTGGCCACAGGGCGACTCCTTCAGAGTTCGTGAGCGATCGCACGGATGAAGTCCCGTGAGGGGGAAGGTGGGAGCGCCAGCTCCTCCATGCGAGTAACGATGCCTTGGTACTTGTCCAACTGCGCCTCGGCGTCCAGCAGTTCCGGACCGTGGGAGGCATCAAGCATGACCGTGTCCAGTTGCCGTACCTCCCCGGACGCGTAGCAGATGGTGTGCCCGGCGCCGGGGAAGTCGCCGGAGGCGAAGGGAACCACCAAGACCGTCAGCGACTCCCGCTCACTCATCTCGAGGATGTGGTCGAGCTGCCGCCGGGCGACCGCCCGCCCCCCGAACTGCATCCGCAGCGCCGCCTCGTGGATGACACCCGTGTACGGCGTCGGATCCTCCCGGTGGAAGAGCTCCTGCCGCTTGATCCGGAACGAGATTCGGTGCTCGATCTCGTGCGGGGGCAGAGGAGGCACGCCCTGACTGAATATCGACCTGGCGTGATCGACGGTCTGGAAGAGCCCGGGGATGTGTGTGATCTGAGCCGTGCGGAGCTGCGCAGCATGGTGCTCCAGCTCCGCGAGGTCCAGCTGTCCGGGCGACAGCACGCCCCGGTACTCGTCCCACCACTTGCGCCCGCGCCGAGTCACCATCGCGACGAGGGCCTCCACCAACCCCTGGTCGGTGCAGTCGTAGTGGCAGGCGAGTCTGCGCAGACGGACTTCGCTGATCCCGATGCGCCCGGCCTCGATGTTGCTGATCCGTGTCTGGTCGGCGTTCAACAGGGCGCCTGCTGTACCCGTGGGGATACCAGCTCGCTCGCGAAGCTTCCTCAACTCCGTACCTAGCCGCTGCTGTCGGGCAGTCGGGGTGCTCCTCGGTGGCACTTCCCCTCCCTCTTCTGATCGAAATCGATCCACTTGGGATCACAGTTGCACATCTCACCTGCATGCGTAGCATCATGCAACCCATGCCTTTAGGCTGGTGCACACCACTCACCCATTGTGGCTTTCGGATCACCGGAAGTGCACCGTGCTGCCCGCACACCCCGCGACGCGCGGCACGGCAGAGCCACCGGCCGGTCCCACTCGACACCTTCCTCACGACTGCGCCCGGAGGCGTCCCATGACCCTGCATGCCCTGAACCGCGCTATCGCCCAGCCCGTCGCCGGACCGTCCGAACCACCCGGCGGGCCCTGGCAGTACGGGCTCCAGGTGCCGCACGACCCGCGTGCGGCCGGCATCGCGCGAGCCACGGTCGCCACCGTGCTCCGCACCCACGACGCGGCAACCCTCGTCGAGACCGCCGAACTACTCGTCAGCGAACTGGTGACCAACGCCTTCCGGTACTCGGAGGGGAGCGTCCTGGTCCGCATGCGCTGGTCCGACCGCCTCCTCCGTGTCACCGTCCGGGACACGAACCCGCGCCCGCCCGTCGCCGGCGACGACCCCGCGAACGGCAACCGCACCCGTGGCCGCGGCCTCTTCCTCGTGCGCCGCCTCGCCCACCGCTGGGGCCACTACGACTTCGCCCAGAGCACGGGCGGCAAGGCCGTCTGGTTCGAACTCGCCGACCCGCCCGGTTCGGCCGGGTGACGTTCCGGGCCGGGAGCATTGAAACGGGTAGCTTGGAGGTGCCGTCCCCCGCGAGAGGAGACCGCACGTGAGCGCGCCGCTCCCGACGTACACGCACCTCCAAGAGATCGCCGACCAGGCCGAGCAGGCGACGTGCGGTTTCCCCCTCCGTTCGACATGACCCTCGAGACCGGGATGCTCAGGCGCTACGGCGACCCCACGTAGTCCGTGCAGGTCAGGCCGACCCGGTCGCCCACGGGTCGAACGTCCAGGCGGGGTGAGAGGCTCGCAGCAGATGCAGGTGCCCGTTCCAGTCGGAGGGAGCCAGGGCCTGCGGCGGCTGGAGCAGTATGTGGCCGTTCGGGTCGATGCCGAAGCCCCACGAGAACGCTGCCAGCGGCAGAACGCGACGCACCTCCTCGTCCATCGGTGTCCACGCGAGAAAGCTGTGGGCGAGCCAGGTCAGGGGTGCCCTCGTGTCGCGGGAGGGCGCGTCGAACAGCGTGGGCTCGTTGCCGAAGAAGGCATACGGGGACGGCGCGTCCTCGAACAGGCAGAACGGGTCGAGGTCGAAACCCGCGCCGCCTGTGGTGTTGTCGGTCGACCGCACGAGCTGCACCCATCCGAACATCGCCCGGTACCCGCGGGCCGGGTGCTCCACGGTGGCCGTACAGGCCGGGAAGCCGTACGCCTCCGGCCCCTTTCCGACCGTCGCCGGGTCGTCGTGCTGCTCCAGGGACACCGTGACCGTGCCGGACCGGCCGTCGTGCGTGAAGGGAAGGATCATTCCGTCACCATCGCCACCGGCGGCCCCCGCGCACAAGGAGGCTGGTACGGGACCGCCTCGGGGCGACGGCGGGAGGATCCGATCCTTCGGCGAAGGCCATAGGGTTCCGTCATGGTGACGCGACCCACCGCAGTGACAGGAGCTTCGGGAAACGTCGGTGGTGCCGTGGTGAGGGGCTTGCGGTACGCAGGGCAGAGGGACGTGGTCGCGCTGGTCCGGGAGCCTTCTCGGGCTGTTGGTCTTCGTCGGGCAGCGGTTGTGCGGCGAGCGGACTACTCGTCTCGTGAAGAGATGGCAGCAGCTCTGGCCGGGGTCGGAACGTTGGTCTTCGTCTCCAGCGACGGGGAGGCAGCCCCGATGCTCGTCCACCACATCAATGTGGTGGACGCGGCCGTTCGGGCGGGCGTCGAGTACGTCGTCTACCTGAGCATCGTCGACATCGAGCCGGGCTCGCCGTTCTGTTTCGCCCCCGTGCACGCTGAGACCGAACGCATGCTGCGGGACAGCGGTCTCCGGCACGTCGCCGTGCGCGCCTCCGTCTACGGCGAGTTCTTCGCGCGCTGGGTCGTTGACGCGACGGCATCCGGCGAGATCGCTCTACCCATGGGGAGCGGCCGGGTGTCGCTGGTCTCACGCGGCGATGTGGCGCGCTGTCTGATCGAGTGTGCCCGCCGTCGTGCTCCGTCCGTGGTGCATGCCACCGGTCGGCACAGCTACAGCCTTGCCGAGGTCGCTGACGTCGCGGCCACGTTCAGCCGGCGCACGGTCGAGGGCGTCGACATCGCGCCCGACGAGTTCACCTCGCAACTTCTCCGTCAAGGTGTCGGACCTTGGTGGGCCTATGCCTTCACCAGCATGTTCGCGTCGGTGCGGGAACACCGCTTCGGTGTGACCACCGGTGACGTCGTCGCGCTGACCGGCCGCGCGCCGGTCGAGTTCAGCACCTCCGTCGAACGTGTGCTGCAGACTGTCCAGCCGCGGTCCTGACGGCGACCGCGGCGCCGGGTCACGGCGTGAGGCGGTAGAAGCGCCACAGGTCGTGGTCGACGGGCAGCACGTCGCAGGAGGCGAACCCCGCGTCGGCCGCGTACTCCGCGACGGTTGCCGGGCGCAGCACCGTGCCGGCCTCCACCCGTGCGTCCTCGGCCCGGGTCGCCGGCAGGCAGTGCAGGATGCTGAACGCGTAGTTCAGCCGCTCCACGTCGTCGCCGGGTGCGACGAACGTCTCCGCCACCTTCTCGTCGCCGATCAGCACGGCGCCGCCGTCCCGTACGAGCCGGCGGGCCGCGCCCAGCGCGGCGACCGGGTCGGCCATGTCGTGGAGGCACTCGAAGAGTGTCACCAGGTCGGCTTCTTCGCCCGCCATCGCCGAGGCGTCGGTGTGCGCGAAGGTCACCCGGTCCGCGAGCCCGGCCCCCTGCGCGTGCGCCCGCGCCTCCCGCACGGACGCCTCGTCCAGGTCCACGCCGGTGACGGCGACCCTCGGCAGCGCTTCGGCCATGGCCAGCGACGACCAACCCTGCCCGCAGCCCAGGTCCACCACGTGCGCGCCGTCGTCGCGCAACCGCCCCAGCACGTCCGGCATCGCCGCGAGCCACGAGACGACCAGGTCGTGCGTGTACATCGGCCGGTTCAGCCCGGCGATGCCGTCGCGGGTGTCCCGCCCGTACCGCGGGTACGGCACCCCGTCTCCGTTCGGCAGTGCGTCGAGCAGGTCGGGCAGGGCGCCGGCGATGCCGGCCGCCAGCAGTGGCGCACCGCCGAGGTACAGCGGGTCGTCGACGGCGACGAGTACGCGCGCGTGCGCACCGGGGAGTGAGAAGCGGCGGGCGTACGGGTCGTCCACGTCTCCGTCCGCCTCGGCGTGCAGGATGCCGGCGACGGCCTGCTGCTCCAGCCACTCGCGGGCGTAGCGGGGGTGGATGCCCGCGACTCCGG
The DNA here is from genome assembly GCA_000497405.1 of Streptomycetaceae bacterium MP113-05. Classification (GTDB taxonomy): domain Bacteria; phylum Actinomycetota; class Actinomycetes; order Streptomycetales; family Streptomycetaceae; genus Streptomyces. The sequence continues at coordinate 125,773 of KI547048.1, forward strand.
CCAGCTCGCGGCTGGTCGTCGGGCCCTGCTCGGCGAGGGTCCGGTACAGCCCCGATCGCACCCCGACGTACACGGTCATCGTCTCCAGCGATCCGAGGAGCCCGTCGAAGAGCTGCTCCGCCAGCGACTCGGCGTCGGGCGCCGCACGCCCCGCGGGGTCGTCGCTCATACCGGCCTCCGCTCGTACGGCCTGGAAGTCCCCGCTCGCGGGCGACCCCCGATCCTCACGGTACGCCGCCCTCGCGGATCGGCCAGCCGGACGGGTCACCGTCGAGCCGGGTGACCGGCCGCCCCGTCCATGAAGCCCTCGCGGACCTCGGGGCCCGGGGAGGAAGGGCCAGGGGCTAGACTCCCCGCCACGGAACGCCGGACGGAGCGAACAGCAGAGGACGGGCAGCGGACGTGCCGGACTACTTCCACGGCTACGCGGTCGTCGGGCTGGTCGCGGTCGTCGGCGTGCTCTTCGTCGCGGTCGCGTTCACCGCCGGGCGGCTGCTGCGTCCCACGGTGCCGACGCCGGAGAAGCTGCTGACCTACGAATGCGGCGTCGACCCCGTCGGTGACGGCTGGGCACACACGCAGGTCCGGTACTACGTGTACGCGTTCCTGTACGTGATCTTCGCGGTGGACTCGATCTTCCTCTTCCCCTGGGCCACGGTCTTCGCCGACCCTGGCTACGGGGGAGTGACCCTGGTCGAGATGTTCGTCTTCCTCGGCTTCCTGACCGTGGGCCTCCTGTACGCGTGGAAGAAGGGCGTCCTGGCATGGACGTGACGCCGACGACGGATCTGCCCGAGCCGCGCAGGCTCGGAGCTCTGGCACGGCTGGCGCCGGAGCCGATGAAGGTCGTCCTCAACTGGGGCCGCCGCTACAGCCTCTGGGTGTTCAACTTCGGACTCGCCTGCTGCGCCATCGAGTTCATCGCCGCATCGATGGCGCGGCACGACTTCATCCGGCTCGGGGTGATCCCGTTCGCGCCCGGGCCGCGGCAGGCCGACCTGATGGTCGTCTCCGGGACGGTCACGGACAAGATGGCCCCCGCGGTGAAGCGGCTCTACGAGCAGATGCCCGAACCCAAGTACGTGATCTCGTTCGGCGCCTGCTCCAACTGCGGTGGACCGTACTGGGACTCGTACTCGGTGACCAAGGGTGTCGACCAGATCATCCCCGTGGACGTGTACGTCCCCGGCTGCCCCCCTCGGCCGGAGGCGCTGCTGCAGGGCGTACTGAAGCTCCAGGACAAGATCGCGAACGAGTCGGTCGCCGAGCGGTACGCAACGCCGTCCGGCAGCGCGGCGCAGCCGACGGCCGGCGAGCTGACCAGTGGGCTGGTCGAACCCCCGCGCCGCGCCCCCGTGCCTCCCGAGGGGGACCGGTGAGTGAGCCGAACGAACCTGCCGAGCCGGGAGCGTCCCTGCCCGAGCCGGCGGAGACGCCGGGCGCGGCCCGCCCGGACGGGCCGGGGAGTGAGCCGCCGGCTCAGGCGCCGGGAGAGTCGGACGAAGAGACCGTCGGGTGGTTGCCCCGCAGCGCGACAGACCTCTTCGGCGAGGGCGCGAGTGCCGAGGAGGCGTACGCCCTGCTCACCGTCGACGTTCCGGCGCAGCGCTGGATCTCCGCGCTCGAAGCCGCCCGCGACGCACTGGGCTGCACCTATTTCGACTGGTTGAGCGCCGTCGACGAGCCGGGCACCGGCTTCCGCGTCTGCGCGCATCTCGCCGCGCTGCCGACTGTCGAGCGCGCCGGCGTGCGGCGCCTGGTGCTGCGGACGACCGTGTCCCACGAGGCACCCGTACTGCCGACCGCGACCGGCGTGTTCGCGGGTGCGGGATGGCACGAGCGGGAGACGCACGAGATGTTCGGCGTGGACTTCACCGGCCACCCCCACCTCGTGCCGCTGCTGCTGCCCGACGAGTTCGAGGGGCGCCCGCTGCGCAAGGACTTCGTGCTGGCGGCACGCGTCGCCAAGGCGTGGCCGGGCGCCAAGGAACCCGGAGAGTCGGAACACGGCGGGCCGAAGCGGCGGCAGATGCTGCCGCCGGGCGTACCGGACCCCAACGAGTGGGGCCCGCTCAAGGGACAGCTCCCGCCCGCCCCCGCGCGGCCCGCACGCGGCCGGGCGGCCGGAGCCGGGC
>KI547048.1:128150-131007 GCA_000497405.1 Streptomycetaceae bacterium MP113-05
CGCCGGTGAGGCGAAAGACGAGGTGCGACGCCCCGCCACCGGCGAAGAGGGCGCACCCGCGCCCGACGCAGGGCCGTCCACCTCGCGGGCGCCGGGCGAAGGAGCCGGACCGGAGCAGGGTGGTACGGCCGACAGCGGCGCCGTCCGGGCTCAGCGCGGGACGCCCCGTTCGCCCGACGCCCCGTGGCACTCGGACCGTCCTGCGTTCGAGGACCCCGCCGGCTCCGCCCGGCCGGAAGGCGCGGAGGAGACGGGCGACGACGGCGGGGCGAAACCGGGCGGAGCATCCCGTGAGGGCGACGCCGAGACGGGCGGGACCGAGACGGACGGGACCGAGACCGGAGGTGAGCGGTAGATGGACGTGCTGGATGTGGGCCTGCGGCTGCTGGCCGTGATCGCCGTCTTCCTCACCTTCCCGCTGCTCGTCGGGCAGACCGAGCACAAGGTGATGGCCCACATGCAGGGCCGGGTCGGCCCCATGCACGCAGGCGGTTTCCACGGCTGGGCGCAACTCGTCGCGGACGGCGTGAAGTTCGTGCAGAAGGAGGACGTCGTACCGGCCGGCGCCGACCGCCGAGTGTTCCAGCTCGCGCCCGCCGTCGCGCTGCTCCCCTACCTGCTGGTCCTCATCGCCATCCCGTTCGCTCCGGCCGGGGGCGTCGGCCAGGTGATCGACGCCGGTGTGTTCTTCGTCCTCGCCGTGATGGGCGTCGGTGTGCTCGGTTCCGTGATGGGCGGCTGGGCGTCGGCCAACAAGTACTCGCTGCTGGGAGGCCTGCGCACGGCCGCCCAGCTGATGGCGTACGAGCTGCCGATGCTGCTCGCCGCCGCGTCCGTCGCGATGGCCGCGGGCAGCGTGTCGCTCACCGGGATCCTCGGTGCCTTCGAGTGGTGGTGGGTGCCGTGGCAGCTGCTCGGCGCCTTCGTGTTCTTCACAGCCGGCCTCGCCGAGTTGCAGCGTCCGCCGTTCGACGCTCCCGTTGCGGACTCCGAGATCATCTTCGGCGCCTACACCGAGTACACCGGCCTCCGTTTCGCGCTGTTCCTGCTCGCCGAGTACGCCGGGATCGTCGTGCTGTGCGGGTTGACCACGGTGCTGTTCCTCGGCGGCTGGCACGGGCCGTGGTCCGCCGACTTCGGCTGGGTGTGGACCCTGCTGAAGACGGCCGTCCTCGCGTTCGTCGTCATCTGGCTGCGGGTCAGTTATCCGCGACTGCGCGAGGACCAACTCCAGCGGTTCGCGTGGACGCTGCTGGTGCCGCTCGCCCTGTTCCAGATCGCGCTCACCGGCGTGGTCAAGGTGGTGACGAACTGATGCCCGTGCCCGGTTCCGGCCTCGCCAAGGGGCTCGCCGTCACGCTGCGCACGATGACCCGGCGCTCGGTCACCGCGCACTACCCGGACGCGCAGCCCGAACTCGCCCCCCGCACCCGCGGTGTGATCGGGTTGTTCGAGGAGAACTGCACGGTCTGCATGCTGTGCGCGCGCGAGTGCCCCGACTGGTGCATCTACATCGACTCGCACAAGCAGACCGTGCCCCCGCCGGCGCCGGGCGGGCGTGAACGCAGCCGCAACGTGCTCGACCGGTTCGCCATCGATTTCGCGCTGTGCATGTACTGCGGCATCTGCATCGAGGTCTGCCCCTTCGACGCGCTGTTCTGGTCACCGGAGTTCGAGTACGCGGAGACCGACATCCATGAGCTGACGCACGAACGCGACAAGCTCCGCGAGTGGATGTGGACGGTGCCCGAGCCGCCCGCGCTGGACCCCGCCGCGGAGGAACCGAAGGAGCTGGCAGCCGCCCGCAAGGCCGCCGACAAGGCGGCGGCACGGCAGCGCGCCGAACGTGCCGCCGGAGCGGAGGGCGACGCGTGAGACCCGCCGCCGTTCTCGCCGCAGCACACCCCGGTTTCCTCTCGCCCACCGGCGTGGAGGTCGTGTTCCTGCTCGTCGGCATCGTGACGCTGGCCGCCGCGATCGTCAGCGTCACCACCCGTCAACTCGTGCACGCCGCGCTGTGGCTGGTCGCGGCGCTCGGCGGCGTCGCCGTGGAGTACCTGCTACTCACAGCCGAGTTCATCGCCTGGGTACAGGTGCTGATCTACGTCGGGTCCGTCGTGGTACTGGTGCTCTTCGGGCTGATGCTTACCCGGGCGCCCATCGGCCGCTCCCCGGACGCCGACTCCCGCAACCGGCCCGTCGCGCTCGTCGTGGCCCTCGCCGCCGCGGCAACCCTGCTCACCTTGGTCGTCGACGCCTTCCACACGATGTGGATCGACCTGGACGGCACCGTGCAGGGCTCCACCGCGGTCACCGGTGAGACGTTGTTCCGGCACTGGGTGCTGCCGTTCGAGGCGCTGTCGGTGCTGCTGCTCGCCGCACTGGTCGGTGCGATCGTGCTCTCCGGCCGCCGCGGTCCGGGCGACGCCGAGCGTCCGGCTGCCGGCCGCGCCGCCGGGGAGGAGAAGCGCTGATGCACCTCGCCTACCCCGCCGTTCTCGCGTCCCTGCTCTTCTGCACCGGCGTGTACGGCGTCCTCGCGCGCCGCAACGCCATCCTCGTGCTGATGTCCGTCGAGCTGATGCTCAACGCCGTCAACCTCAACCTGGTCGCCTTCGACGTGTGGCTGCGCGACGCACTGCACGCCGGACAGGCGCTCACCCTCTTCACCATCGCCATCGCCGCCGCCGAGATCGGCATCGGCCTTGCCATCGTCCTGCTGGTGTACCGCAACCGGGGCAACGCGGACATCGACCGCCTGCGCGCCCTGCGGGAGCGCGACGGCGACCCACCGGACGACCACGGGCAGCCGGACGCCGACGGGACCCCGGCGCGCGACGACACGGCGGCGGAAGCC
>KI547048.1:131017-141382 GCA_000497405.1 Streptomycetaceae bacterium MP113-05
GACGAACTCCGCCGGGAGGCAGACCGCGTGACCACCACGACCCTGGCCGTCCTCGTCCCCCTCCTGCCGTTTCTCGGGGCCGTCGCGGGGCTGCTGCTGGGCCGCCGCGCCCCCGGGTTCGTACGCCCCCTCGCGATCCTGCCCACCCTCGCCTCGGCCGTGCTCGCCGCACTGGTCGCGTCCCGGCAGCACGGCGGCACACCGGTCCGGGCCGCCACCGAACTGACGCCCACCGGCGACGCCGCCCTGCCCGTCCAGCTCGCCCTGCACATCGACGGCTACGCCGCACTGGTCGCCGTACTCGTAGGCGTCGTCGCCACCTGCGTGCAGCTCTACTCCACCGGATACCTCCGCGACGACCCCCGCTACCCCTCGTACGCGGCGCTGGTCTCCCTCTTCACCGCGGCGATGCTGCTGGTCGTCTACAGCGACGACCTGATCGTGCTGCTCGTCGGCTGGGAGGTGATGGGCATCTGCTCGTACTTCCTGGTCGGCCACTACTGGGAGACGCGCGCGGCCCGCGACGCCTCCCTGAAGGCGTTCCTGGTCACCAAGCTCGGCGACGTGCCGTTCCTGATCGGTGTCTTCGCCCTCGCCACCGACCTGGACACCTTCCGCATCAGCACCCTGGTCATACGGATCAGTTCCTCGATCTCCGACTACGAACTGCACCACCCCACGCTCGTCGCGCTGCTGCTGCTGGCCGGCGTCGCCGGGAAGTCGGCGCAGTTCCCGCTGCACACCTGGCTGCCCGACGCCATGGCCGGCCCCACACCGGTATCCGCCCTCATCCACGCCGCCACCATGGTCGCCGCGGGCGTCTACGTCGTCGGCCGGCTGCTCCCGGTCTTCGCCGCCTCCACCGCGGCGCTCGCCGTCCTCGCCGCCATGGCCGCCGTCACCATGGTCGGCTCCGCACTCGCCGCCCTCGCCCAGGACGACGTCAAACGCGTCCTCGCCTGGTCGACCGTGGGACAGCTCGCCTACATGACGGGCGCCCTCGCGGTCCTCGACCGTGGCGCCGCCGTGTTCCACCTCCTCACCCACGGCGCGTTCAAGGCCCTGCTCTTCCTCGGCGCAGGCGTGCTCATCCACGCAGCCGGCACCAACTCGCTCGCCGCCATGTCCCGCATGCGCGGCATCGCCCAACGCGCCCCGGACGCCGCCTGGACGATGGCCGTCGCCCTACTGGCACTCGCCGCCATCCCCCCGTTCTCCGGCTTCTTCTCCAAGGAAGCCGTGCTCGGCGCAGCCGAACACGCCGCGTTCGGCGACACCGCGGGCGTGCCCGTCGCCGTGGGCTGGACGGTCCTCGCCGCCGGACTGGTCACCGCCCTGATCACCGCCGCCTACGCCGGACGGCTGTGGCTCCTCGCGATGCGCGGCGACGGCCCCGAGGAGGCCCCCGACCACGGCCGCGAACCCGTGGCCATGAACGCCGTGCTGTGGGTGCTCGCCATCCCGTCCCTCGCACTCGGTCTGGCCTACGGCGTGCTGCCCGGCTGGTTCGACGGCGACTCCCTCGCGCCGACCCTCACCACCTCCGTGATCGCCACCGGGCTCGCCCTCGCCGGCGGCATCGCCGTCTACGCCGCGTGGCGGCACACCACCGCGCTGGCCGGACGCGTCCCGCTCGGCGCCGTCGCCGCGCACCCGGAGAGCGACGCCGCCACCTCCGAGGCCGAGGCCATCGCCGCCCACGAGGCCGCCTACGGCGACATCGCCTCCGCCCCGGACCCCGCCGACCCCGGACGGGTGCTGCTCGGCCCGCTGCACCAGCACGCCGCGCACGGCTTCCACCTCGATGCCGTCTACACCGCCCTGTTCGTACGGCCCGTCCGCGCCGCCGCGCGCCTGGTCCGCTTCCTCGACCACGCGGTCGTCGACACCTATGTGCGCGGCGCGGGCCTCGGCCCCCGCCTGCTGGGCGGCGCCGTCCGCCGCGCACAGACCGGCAACGTGCAGACCTACCTCAGCGCGCTGCTCGCCGGATCCCTCGTGCTCGCCGTGGCCGTTGTCGTCGCCACCGGAACCGGAGGCTCCTGAGAAGTGCTGCCGCTGAACGACACCGTGATGCGACTGCTGCTTGCCACAGCCGTCGCACTCCCCCTGCTCGGCGCGGGCGCCGCCCTGCTCCCCGCACCCCCCGGCCTGCGTGGACGCGACCCGGAACAGGCCGTGCTGCGACACGGTGTGACCGTCACCGGAGCCGTCCTCGCCGTCACGCTCCTGCTCGCCGCCGGCTTCGACCACGACCATCCGGCCTCCGTCCAGGCCGAGACCGATCTGAGCTGGATCCCCGCCCTCGGAGTACGGCTGCACCTCGGCGTCGACGGTCTGTCGCTCCCCCTCCTCGTCCTGACCGCACTGCTGACGTTCCTGTGCGCGGTCTACTCCTACCGCCGCATGCCGTCCGGCCCGTCCGCCACCGGCTTCGTCGCGCTCCTCCTCGTCCTCGAGGCCGGCACCCTCGCCACCTTCGCCGTCCTCGACCTCGTGCTGTTCTTCCTCGCGTTCGAGATGGTCCTCATCCCGATGTACTTCCTGATCAACCGTTGGGGCGGCGACGGACGCGGCCCCGCCGCCTGGAAGTTCATCCTCTACACGCTGCTCGGCTCCGTCGTGATGCTGCTCGGTCTCCTTCTCCTCGGTCTGCAGGGCGGCACATTCGACATGCTCGCTCTCGCCACTACTGCGGCTGATGGTTCCTCCGGAACGGGCGGGTCAGACATCAGCCGGGCGACGCAGGTCACGGCGGTGCTCGCGATCGGGATCGGCCTCGCCGTGAAGACGCCGATGTGGCCGCTGCACACCTGGCTCCCGGACGCGCACACCGCAGCTCCCACTGTCGGTTCGGTCCTCCTGGCCGGCGTCCTGCTCAAAATGGGCACCTACGGATTCGTCCGGATCGTGCTGCCCATCGCCCCGGACGGCTTCCGCACCTTCGCCCCCTACCTGGCCGCATTCGCCGCTGCGGGCATCGTCTACGGCTCTCTCGTCTGCCTCGCCCTGGTCCGGCGGGGCGCGGGCGGCGACCTGAAACGTCTCATCGCCTACTCCTCCGTCGGCCACATGGGCTTCGTACTGCTCGGCATCGCCACCATGACGCCCGCCGGAGTCAACGGCGCACTGTTCGCCAACATCGCGCACGGCCTGATCACCGGCCTGCTCTTCTTCCTCGTCGGCGCGCTCAAGGACCGCACCGGCACCACCGACCTCGACACCCTCGCCGGCCGCTCCGGGGCCGCCCTCTACGGCCGTATGCCACGCTTCGGGGGCCTTCTCGCCTTCGGCGCCGTCGCCTCCCTGGGGCTTCCCGGCCTGGCCGGCTTCTGGGGCGAGATGCTCGCCCTCCTCGGCGCCTTCGACCCCGCCCCCGGCCTCGACCGCGGCGCCTTCCTCGTCTGCATGTCCGCCGGAGCTCTCGGAACCCTGCTGACCGCCGCCTACCTGCTGCTCGTCGTCCGCCGGGTGTGCATGGGCGACCCCGCACAGTGGCAGGGCGCCCTCCCCGGGCTCGCCGCCGCCCCGGCCACCGCCGACGCCCCGGCCACCCCGGCCACCCCGGGTGGGGTCGCCACCGCCACCGCACCGGCGACCCGCACGGCCACCACCCTCCTCCCGGACGTGCGGGGCTACGAGTACGCCGCATGGGCCCCCCTCGTCGCCCTCACGGTCATCGCCGGCCTGTGGCCCGCGCTCCTCCTCGGGCTGACCGACCCCGCCGTCCAGCACCTCCTGCCGGGAGCCACCCCATGACGCCGCTCGCCGGAGCCGCCTCGGCACCGAACCTCGTCCAGTCCGTCGACTGGCTCGCCATCGCGCCCCCCACCGTCGCCGCGCTGGCCGCCGTCGCCGTCCTCGTCGCCGACCTGTTCCTGCCCGAGACCCGTAAGCACCTGCTCGGCGCCCTGGCCGTCTCCGGACTCGCCGCCGCAGGACTCGCGATCATCCCCCTCGTCGGCGCCGACCTCACCACTTTCTGCCGTGCCACGGGCTCCGCGGGGGTCACGGCCTGCAGCTACGCCGCCGACCCGTTCACCCTGGTGGTCCAGTTCCTGATGCTCGGCGGCGCACTCCTCGCCGCCATCCTCTCCGTGCCGGCGGTGAGGGACGAGCGGCTGCCCGCCGGCGAGTACTGGTTCCTGCTCCTGTCCTCCGCCGCCGGTGCTGCTCTGCTCCCCGCCTCCCGCGACCTGGCCACCCTCGTCATCGCCCTGGAAGTCGCGTCGCTTCCCGCCTTCGCCCTGGTCGGCCTCCGCCGTGGCGACCGCCGCTCCTCCGAGGCCGCCCTCACCTTCTTCCTGTCCTCCGTCGTCGCGACCGCGGTGATGCTGCTCGGCGTCAGCTTCGTCTACGCCGCCACCGGCTCACTCCACCTGACGGTCGTCGCCGAGCAGCTCACCTCCGTCGATCCCCGCCTCGACACCCTCGCTGCCGCGGGAGTCGCCCTCACTCTGGTCGGGTTCGCCTTCAAGACCGCCGCCGCACCCTTCCACTTCTGGGTGCCGGACGCTTACGTGGGCGCCCCGCTGCCCGTCGCCGCGTACCTGTCTGTCATCGGCAAGGTCGTCGGGTTCTCCGGCATCGCCCTGGTCACCCTCGTGGCCTTCCCCGCCTACGCCGACGTCTGGGGCCCCGCCCTCGCCGTGCTCGCCGCCCTCACCATGACCGTCGGCAACCTCGGCGCCCTCCGCCAGCGCGCCGACCGTCCGCTCGGGGCCGTACGGCTGCTGGCCTGGTCGTCCGTGGGGCAGGCCGGCTACCTGCTCGTCCCCCTGGCAGCCGCCGCCGAGGAGACCGGTGCCGGCGCACCCGGGGCGCTCGGCTCCACCCTCGCCTACGCCCTCATGTACGCCGTGGTGAACCTCGGCGCCTTCGCCGTCGTCGCGTACGTCGGCCGGGTCGGCAGCCTCCAGGACTACCGCGGCCTGTACGCCCGAAAGCCCCTCGCAGCGCTCGCGCTCGGCTTCTTCCTGCTCTGCCTGGCCGGACTGCCGCCCGGCGTCATCGGCCTCTTCGCCAAAGTCGTCGTCTTCCGCGCCGCCGTCGGCGCAGACCTCGGCTGGCTCGCCGTCGTCATGGCCGTGAACGTGGTGATCGCCCTCTACTACTACCTTCGCTGGACGGCGATCCTCTTCCGCCCGTCCGAGTCGCCGACACCCGCCGGGACGCGCCCCCGCCTGGGAGTGCCGCTCGCCACCGCCCTCGCCCTCACCGGACTCGCGGGCGTCACCCTCTCGGGCGCCCCGCAGCTCGTCCTCCGGTTCGCCACCACGACGCTGCTCTGACCGGGCGGCGGGGCCCGCCCCACAGGGTCCGGCCACGGCATCCGCCCGACGAAGCTACCCGCCGGGAACCGGCGTCCCCCGTCTCGCGTTGACTCGTACGTGAGGGTCCACTGGAGGGTGGAACGACCACCCGCCTCAAGGGTTCTCCTGCGGCATCACCTGGAGGGCGTACCGTGCACCGCCGGCACAACGGGCTGAGGACAGCACTGCTCCTCGGAGGTCTGTCCACCCTCATCATCCTGATCGGCAGCTTCTTCGGCCGCACCGGGCTGGTCGTCGCGCTCGTCGTCGCACTGGGCGTCAACGGGTACGCGTACTGGAACAGCGGCAGGCTCGCACTCCGCGCGATGCGCGCCCGGCCGGTCAGCGAGTTCGAGGCGCCGCAGCTCTACCGCATCGTCCGGGACCTCTCCACCGCCGCCCGGCAGCCGATGCCGCAGCTCTACCTCTCCCCGACCCGCGCTCCCAACGCTTTCGCCACCGGGCGCAACCCGCGCAACGCCGCCGTGTGCTGCACCGACGGCATCCTGCGCCTCCTCGACGAACGGGAGCTGCGCGGTGTACTGGGCCACGAGCTCAGCCATGTCCACAACCGCGACATCCTCATCTCGTCCGTCGCGGGCGCCATGGCCTCGGTGATCCTCTTCCTGGTCAACTTCGCCTGGCTGATCCCCGTCGGGCGCACCGACGACGACGAGGGCCCCGGCCTGGCCGGGATGCTGCTGATCATCATTCTCGGCCCCCTCGCCGCGACCCTCATCCAGCTCGCCGTCAGCCGTTCCCGCGAGTACGAGGCCGACGCCTCGGGAGCCCGGCTCACCGGCGACCCGCTCGCGCTCGCCTCAGCTCTGCGCAAACTGGAGGCAGGGACGAAGCAGCTGCCGCTCCCTCCCGAGCCTCGGCTGGAGACGGCGAGCCACATGATGATCGCCAACCCCTTCCGTCCGGGTAAGGGAATGTCGCGGCTGTTCTCCACCCACCCACCCATGGCGGAACGTATCGCCCGACTCGAACAGATGGGAGGCGGACATCGATGAGGACCCTCCTGAACGTCGTCTGGCTGATCCTCTCCGGCTTGTGGATGGCGCTCGGCTACCTGGTCGCCGGCGTGATCTGCTGCATCCTGGTCATCACGATTCCGTTCGGCATCGCGTGCTTCCGCATCGCCGTCTACGCACTGTGGCCCTTCGGCTACCGAACGGTCCAGCGTGCCGGCAGCACGGGGCTTGCCTCGGGCGTCGGCAACGTCATCTGGCTGGTCGTCGCCGGCATCTGGCTCACCATTGGCCACATCGCTGCGGGCATCGCCTTCTGCGCCACGATCATCGGTATCCCCTTCGGGATCGCGCACTTCAAGATGGTGCCGATCTCCCTGATGCCGCTCGGGCGCGAGATCGTTCCCACCACCTCCCGCGACGCCTACCCCGGCTACCGCTGGTAGCCTCCCGGTCCTCCGCGTACCGCCTACGGGTCGGTGAGCCGACGGTTCACGCCCGGAATCCGGACTCCCGGTGACCGGTGGGCCGTGTGCCTGAGAGTGCCTCTCACGTGCGTCCGTCACGCGAGACCCCGGCGGCCCACCGAGCGCCGCCGGGATATTGGAATGTCGGCGAGGCCAGCCCCGGAAAGGCGCAGACGTGCGCGACGCGCTCTTGCAGGAACTCCGTCGGCCCGCGCTGACGGGCATCCCGACGGATCCCCTGAGCACGCCGGGAAGGCCTGGTGTCGAAAGGGGTACTTTGGTCCCTTGTGACCAGTGAGTGGAAGACCGGTGCGGCCACCGCGAGCGGCATGCCCGGCGACGAGTGGGAGCTCCACAGGCCGGCTGTGTTCGGCGTTGCGTACCGGCTGCTGGGCAGCGTGGCGGACGCCGAGGACGTGACCCAAGATGTCTGGTTGCGCACCACCCGGGACCGGCTGGATGCCGTCATCGACCGCCGGGCGTGGCTGGTGACGGTCGCGGCGCGCTGTGCGTACGACATTCTCAAGTCGGCCCGGGTGCGCCGCGAGAAGTACGTCGGCCCTTGGCTGCCCGAGCCGCTGCTGACCGGCCCGGACGCTGCAGAACCAGTACTGGTGGACGAGTCCGTCGGGGCGGCCATGATGCTGGTGATGGAGAAACTGAGCCCACCGGAGAGGGTCGCCTTCGTGCTGCGTGACGTGTTCCGGCTGGACATGTCGCAGATCGCCGGGACGCTGGACCGCTCTCCCGCTGCCGCCCGCCAGCTGGCCTCCCGTGCCCGCCGCAGGATTGCCGCAGCCGGGGCCGCGGGTGAGATCGGCCACGGCGCGGACGTCATCGAGCGCGAACGGGTGCTGGTCGCCTTCCGCGCGGCATATGTGGCCGGCGATCTGGAGGGGCTGGTCCGGCTGCTCGATCCGGAGACGGTGTACGTCACGGACGGTGGCGGAGAGACTTTCGCGGCCCGCAAGCCGGTCGTCGGCGGACGGCGCGTCGCTGAGGTACTGCTCCGGGTGGGCCGCAGATGGCGACTGGGTAGCGTCGAGTCGGTGGAGGTCGGGGGCGAGTCCGCCCTGCTCCACCGCGGTGAGGACGGCGCCCCGCGCTCAGTCGACACCGTGACCCTGCGCGACGGTCGGATCATGACATACCGGCGTCAGGTGTCCCCCTCGAAGCTCGCGCACCTGTGAGGCCAGGATGGAAGAGGACGCCGCTGTCACACCAGGGCATGTCGTCTCGTCTGCTTGATGAGAAGAACGCGGCGGCTCACGAGGGTGTGAGCGCCACCTGGCAGCAGGCGACGAAGGAGCACTGATGGCACGTATGGACCTGGATACTTCGGCCTCCGAACCGTACGGGTTTCTCCTGCAGGCGCAGTTGGCGGTCGATGAGGGACCGTTCGATGCGACGGTGCGCGAACTGGTGAAGATCCGGGTATCGCAGCAGAACGGGTGCGTGTTCTGCATGGATATGCACACGCGCGAGGCACGCCGACTGGGTGAGCGTCAGGACAGGCTGGACCAGTTGCCGGTGTGGGTGGAGTCAGACCTCTTCACGGAGCGGGAACGGGCCGCACTCGGATACGCCGAGGCCGTCACTCGTCACCTGAGAGTCGACGAGGACCTGTGGGAAAACGTGTGCAAACAGTTCCCCGATGAGGTCGAGCGCGGGCATCTCGTGGTCCAGGCCGCGCTGATCAACGCACTCAACAGGCTGGGCGTGCCCATGGAGATGAAGCCTGCGCGGCACGCGGACGCGTGAGGTGACAGTGGGCCCGCGCAGTCGGGCGGGCACTCACGTCCGTCGCCCGACCCGGGGCCTTGCGCTCCGGGTGTCGTCGCTGCGTCTGACGGCGGTGACGACCAAGTCCAGCACGGCTGGCAGGTTCGTCATTGGGCACAACGAGGGTATGCGTCGAGGCGGCCCACGACGATGTGCCCCCGTTGTGCCCAGTGACCAACCCTGGCGCCGTTCGTGCAGGTCAGGCAGCTCGATCAGCGGTAGTTCACGAACTGCAGGGCGAAGTCGAGGTCCTTGCCCTTCAACAGGGCGATGATCTCCTGCAGGTGGTCACGGCTCTTCGACGACACCCGCAGTTCGTCGCCCTGCACCTGCGCCTTGACGCCCTTCGGCCCCTCGTCACGGATGATCTTCGCGACCTTCTTCGCGTTGTCCTGGGAGATGCCCTCCTGGAGTGTCGCGAAGAGCTTGTACTCCTTGCCGGACGCCTGCGGCTCCCCGGCGTCCAGCGACTTCAGCGAGATCCCGCGCTTGACCAGCTTTCCCTGGAAGATGTCGAGGACGGCCTTCACGCGCTCCTCGGAGTTGGCGCGCATCTCGATCTTCTCGCCGGACCAGGCGATGGAAGCGTCCACGCCCTTGAAGTCGTAGCGCTGCGAGATCTCCTTGGCTGCCTGGTTGAGCGCGTTGTCGACCTCCTGCCGCTCGACCTTCGAGACGATGTCGAAACTGGAGTCGGCCATGATGTCTGTGGCTCCTCGTAAGTAGGCGACGGACCAAACATGTGACGCGGCCGACCCGCCCGTCGGGGGTGCGTCCGCGCCCGTAAGCCTAGCCACCCTCCCCGCCCCGGAGGGCGGATCGACCGGGTGGCGGACCACCCCCGGCCATCAGGTAGTGTTTACCCCGTTGCCACGGAGCACCGCCGCAAAACGGTGCGCCCCGGCAGCGATCCCAGGCGGTGTGCCCGAGCGGCCAAAGGGAGCAGACTGTAAATCTGCCGGCTCAGCCTTCCCAGGTTCGAATCCTGGCGCCGCCACAGCGGATACGATCCGGCCCCCGACCAGCGCAAGTGGTCGGGGGCCGGATCGCGTGTGCCGTCTGAGGACACGGATGGGCTGTCGTCGTGCCCCCGATGGGGCGGGTTCGTCTAGGCTCGGGGGCCGGATGAGTACGGACGTGCGGAGAATCGAGGGATGGCGTCCGGGCGTTGCGGGCCTCGGCCCGGAGTACGTCTGGTACGCCGCGTACGGGTCGAACCTGCACCACACGCGTCTGGGCTTCTATCTCCGCGGTGGGAAGCCGACGGGCGGCAGACGGACGTATCCGGGGTGCCGGGAGCCGCGCGATCCGGTGCGGACCGAGCCGATCATGCTGCCCGGACAGGTGTACTTCGCGCTGGAGTCGCCGGCGTGGACCGGGGGGATGGCGTTCTACGACCCGGACGCCTGCGGTGTGACGCCGGCGCGGGCGTATCTCATCAGCGCGCGGCAGTTCTCCGACATCGCGGCGCAGGAGATGCACCGGCCGCCGGGTGCGGACTTGGACCTGACGGCGGTGCTGGGCGAAGGCCGGGCCGAGATGGGGCGGGGCTGCTACGAGACGCTGGTGTGTCCGGGCTCGCTCGACGGCTGCCCGGTGCTGACGTTCACCGCGCCGTGGGGGATGGACGAGGTGCCGGGCAACGCTCCGGGCGCCGCGTATCTGCGGTGGCTGGCCACGGGTCTGCAGGTGTCGCACGCGTGGTCGACCGCCCGCATCGCCGTGCACCTGGCGCACCTGCCAGGCGCGGCGCTGCGGTGGACCGCGGCCGAGATCGCCACGCTGCTCTAGGAGCGGAGGAGGAGGTCAGCCCCGGGAGGCGGCGGTGGC
>KI547048.1:141392-174531 GCA_000497405.1 Streptomycetaceae bacterium MP113-05
GAGACGGTCAGGAACCGCCTGACGCCCGCCAGCGCCGCGGCGTCGGCGAAGCGGACCGCCGCGTCCCGGTCGACGGTCTCCTTTCGGGCTCGGCCACTGCCCGGGCCGGCCCCGGCGGCGAACACCGCGGCGTCCGCGCCCTCGAGGTGGCGGGCGACGTCTTCGACCGAGGCCGACTCCAGGTCGCAGACGACCGGCTCGGCGCCCTCCGCCCTGAGGTCGGCTGCCTGCGCGGGGTTGCGGATCAGGCCCACGGCCGGGCGGCCGCGCTCGGCCAGGAGCGCTTCGAGCAACAGGGCGATCTTTCCGTGTCCACCGGCGATGACTGTGCGCATGTCTTTGACGGTACGCCTCCCCGCCGGTGCCCGGCCGACTCGAGGCGGTGCCCCCGGGAGCGTCAGCCCTGGGACTGGCGAGGCAGGTCGAGTGCCACGGTGGCGAACGAGTCGCAGTACTCCCGCACGGCGCTGGTGCGGGCCACCACCCGGCCGCGGTGCACGACGATCCGGCTGTAGGCGAGGGAGAGCGCGCCGGCGACGTCTTCGCCGCGCACGGCGAGGAGCTCGGCGGGGAAGCCGGCCTCGACGCGGACCTCGGGCAGTCCCATGGCCCTGCGAGCGTCGGAGCTGACGGCTTCGTACGCGGCGTCCGGCCCGGCCTCGCCGCGTGAGGCGAGCAGGTAGGCGGCCTCCAGCGGGTCGCCGCGGCCGACGGGGTTGGCCGTGTCCCGAAGTGCGCCGCTGCCGGCGGCGACGGTGACGCCCGCCGAACGCAGCAGCCGGACGGGCGCGTGAGGGAGAAGGCCGGGCCGTTCGAGGGCGGTGCAGCTGCCCTGGGGGAGGGCGACGACGGTGATTCCGGCGGCGGCGAGCCGTTCCGCGGCACGGGCGGCGACATCGTGCGGGAGGCCGGAGAGTCCGCCGCAGGGTCCGATGGTGACCCCTGGGCGCAAGCCGCCCGCAGCGGCGGCGAGCCGGGTGAGGCGGGCCGGGTCGGCGGCGTCGGTGTGCAGGTCGACGGCGCAGCCGTGTTCTGCGGCGACGGTGAGCACGGCTTCGACGTAGCCGCCCGGGTCGGGGTCGAGGTCGGGACAGCCGCCGACGACGTGGGCGCCCATCGTGATCGCGTCGCGCAGTATGGCCCGCTCATCCGCTCCGGCCAGCCCGGTGAGGAGGCGGGGGACGGCGACGGTGGTGAGGTGGGCGAGGCCGTGCAGGCTGTGGCGTGCGGTCAGGACCGCCTCCAGCGAGCGGAGGCCGACGACGTCGCCGATGCGTACGTGGCTGCGCAGGGCGGTGGCACCGTGGCCGACCTGGAGCAGGGCCGCCTCGGTGGTGCGGCGCTGCACCCTTTCGGGGGCGGCGGAGGGCGGTCCGGCGACGGGGGAGCCGTCGGCGACGGCGGTCAGCGCCGTGTCGTGGTGGGCGTGCGGTTCGGCTGGGGCGGGAAGCAGCAGGTAGCCGGCGAGGTCGACGACGGTGCCCTGGTGGCCGGGGGCGGGCCCCGGGGCGCAGCGGTGTGGGCCGGTGCCGTCGGGGGAGGTTTCGGTGGAGGGGGTGGGAGGGCCGGAGAGGCTGCCCGCTGTGCCGACGGCTTCGATCCGGCCGTCGGCGAGCCGTACGTCCACGGTGCGTCCGTCGGCGAGCCGGGCGCCGCTGAGTAGCAGCCGGGGGAGATGGGCGGTGGCGCCGCCGTTCCCGGGGCCCGGCGTACGGCTGTGGCCCATCGTCTCCCCAGCGGTCGAGTCGGCGGCGTGCGTCGGCGGGCCGACGAAATGATCATGGCGGCCCCGGCGTGTGACGAGGGTACGGCGCACAGCGGGTCGCTCAGCGGAGGAGCGGAATAGTCGTACCGGCGTGGTGTGAGCCGTGCGTGACGGGAGGTCCGGGCAGCGGGGAAGAGGTGAAACGGCGTTCGGCGCGGGGGCCGGGGGCGGCGGGATACGGATTTCACGTTCGACGGCGCGAGCGTGTAGTCTCTTCATCGCTCGCCCCAATAGCTCAGTCGGCAGAGCGTCTCCATGGTAAGGAGAAGGTCAACGGTTCGATTCCGTTTTGGGGCTCTGGTGTGTGAGGTCTTCCGTTCGGCGACGGAGGGAGGACGCAACATACCGCGGCGGCGTAGCTCAGTCGGTAGAGCAAACGGCTCATAATCGTTGTGTCACCGGTTCAAGTCCGGTCGCCGCTACTTCACTGACAGTAGCCGATTGTGGGCTCGGTCCTCCGATCGGCTACTCTTCCTGCGTTGAAACCCGTCCCATCCGTCAAGGAGCACTCACGTGGCTGCCACAGACGTCCGCCCGAAGATCACGCTGGCCTGCGTGGAGTGCAAGGAGCGGAACTACATCACCAAGAAGAACCGGCGCAACAACCCGGATCGCATGGAGATGAAGAAGCACTGCCCGCGCTGCAAGTCGCACACCGCGCACCGCGAGACGCGCTGAGTAATCTCCGCATGTGAGGCCGCTCCCGACCGGGGGCGGCCTCACGTCGTTTCTCTTCCGGGGCCGGGCGGGCAGTAGTGGGTGCACCTCACGTGCGCAGCGCACGCGACGCTCGGTTCCGCATGCACCACTCAAGACGCAGGCACGATCAGGAGGCCCTGACCCATGGCGCTCGACCAGTCGTTCGTCGGGCGGAGCTATCCGCCTACCCGGTCGTACGAGGTCGGCCGGGAGAAGATCCGCGAGTTCGCCGAGGCGATCGGTGACGACAACCCGGCGTACACCGATGCGGAGGCTGCCGCGAAGCTGGGGCATGCGGACGTGATCGCGCCGCCGACTCTCGTCTTCGCCTTCGTCGGCCGGGTGGCGCTGGAGGTCGTGGAAGACCCGAAGCTCGGCCTGGACTACAGCCGAGTCGTCCACGGTGACCAGAAGTTTGCCTACAGTCGGCCGGTGCGGGCGGGTGACCGTCTGACGGTCACTTCGACCATCGAGTCGATCAGGTCCATGGCGGGGAACGACGTACTGGACGTGCGCGGGGACGTGCACGACGAGGTCGGCGAGCATGTGGTGACCGCATGGACGAAGCTGGTGGCGCGGGCCGCCGAGGAGGGCGGGGAACGATGACCGCAGCGATCGCCTACTCCGACGTCGAGGTCGGCACCGAACTGCCGGCGCAGACCTTCCCCGTGACGCGCGAGAGCCTGGTGCGCTACGCGGGGGCGTCCGGCGACTTCAACCCGATTCACTGGAACGAGCGATTCGCCACCGAAGTGGGCCTGCCGGACGTCATCGCGCACGGCATGTTCACCATGGCCGAGGCGGCCCGCGTCGTGACCGACTGGGTCGGTGACCCGGGCGCCGTTCGCGAGTACGGTGTGCGGTTCACCAAGCCGGTCGTGGTGCCGGACGACGGTCGGGGCGCTCGTATCGAGGTCTCCGGCAAAGTCGCGGTCAAGCTGGACGACGACGCCCGCACGGTCCGCGTGGACCTGACGGTGACCAGCGACGGCAAGAAAGTGCTCGGCATGTCCCGCGCCGTGGTCGCCCTGGCCTGAGGGGGGCGCCGGGGCCTTCGCTCACGGGTCGGAACGTACTCTGGTGCGCGTGCAGGAACTCCTCGATGCCCCGCTGGCCCCCCTGACCACCTTCCGGCTCGGCGGCCCCGCCGCACGTCTGCTGACCGCCACCACCGACGACGAGGTGGTGGCGGCGGTGCGCGAGGCCGACGACTCCGCTACGCCGCTGCTGATCGTCGGCGGCGGCAGCAACCTCGTCATCGCCGACGAGGGCTTCCCCGGCACCGCCCTGCGCATCGCCACCACCGGCTTCGACCTGGACGGCACCCGGCTGGAGCTCGCCGCCGGCGAGAACTGGTCGGAGGCGGTGGCCCGCACTGTCGAGGCGGGGTTGGCCGGCATCGAGTGCCTGGCCGGCATCCCCGGCTCGGCGGGCGCGACGCCGATCCAGAACGTCGGCGCGTACGGCCAGGAGGTGTCCGCAACGGTCACCGAGGTCGTCGCGTACGACCGCCGCGCCCGGGAGACTCTCGTCATCCCGAACGACGAGTGCGGTTTCGCCTACCGGCACAGCCGCTTCAAGGCAGACCCGTCGCGTTTCGTCGTGCTCCGGGTCCGGTTCGCGCTCGACGAGGCCGACGGCATGTCGGCGCCGCTGAAGTACGCCGAGACGGCCCGTGTGCTCGGCGTCCGGCCCGGCGACCGCGTCCCGGCCGCCACCGCCCGCGAAACCGTGCTCGAACTCCGTGCCGGGAAGGGCATGGTGCTGGACCCAGAGGATCACGACACCTGGTCCGCCGGTTCCTTCTTCACCAACCCCGTCCTCGACGACGCCCAGCACGCCGCATTCCTCGCACGTGTCGCGGAGCGGCTCGGCCCCGACGTCGCACCGCCCGCGTTCGCCGCGGCGGACGGCCGTACGAAGACCTCCGCCGCCTGGCTGATCGACCGGGCCGGCTTCACCAAGGGCTACGGCACCGGCCGGGCGCGCATCTCCAGCAAGCACACCCTCGCCCTCACCAACCGCGGCGGGGCCACCACCGGGGACCTGCTCGCCCTCGCCCGCGAAGTGCGGGCGGGCGTCCACGACGCTTTCGGCGTCACTCTCGTCAACGAGCCGGTGACGGTCGGCTGCACGCTCTGACCCGCGAGCCGGCGTCGAAGTCAGGCAGAAGTCAGGCAGAAGTCAGGCAAAGCGGGGCCGGGCGTCAGCCGGTCGCCGGGGCGGCCAGCCAGGCGTCGATGTCGTCGAGCATCTCCCGCCGGGCTCCTTCGGGTGCGACAGAGCCGCGGATCGACTGGCGGGCCAGTTCGGCCAGTTCTGCGTCGGTGAAGCCGTGCGCGTCCCGGGCGAGGTCGTACTGGGCGGCGAGGCGCGAGCCGAACAGCAGCGGGTCGTCGGCGCTCAGGGCCATCGGCACGCCCGCGTCCCACAGGGTGCGCAGCGGCACGTCCTCGGGCTTGTCGTAGACGCCCAGTGCCACGTTGGACGCCGGGCACACCTCGCAGGTCACGCCGCGTTCCGCGAGGCGCCCCAGCAGCCGCGCGTCCTCCGCGGCGCGCACGCCATGGCCGACGCGGAAGGCGTGCAGGTCGTCCAGGCAGTCCCGGACGCTGTGAGGGCCGGACAGCTCTCCGCCGTGCGGTGCGGCGATCAGCCCGCCGTCCCGGGCGATGGCGAACGCACGATCGAAGTCGCGCGCGAAGCCGCGGCGTTCGTCGTTGGACAGCCCGAAGCCGACGATGCCGCGGTCGCTGTAGCGGACGGCCAGCCGGGCGAGTGTACGGGCGTCCAGCGGGTGCTTCATACGGTTCGCGGCGACCAGGACCCGGATGCCGAGGCCGGTCTCGCGCATCGCCCGGTCGACCGCGTCCAGAATGATCTCCAGCGCCGGGATCAGCCCGCCCAGCCGCGGTGCGTACGAGGTGGGGTCGACCTGGATCTCCAGCCACCGCGACCCGTCCCGCACATCCTCCTCGGCGGCCTCCCGCACCAGTCGCTGGATGTCCTCCGGTGCACGCAGACAGGAGCGGGCGGCGTCGTAGAGGCGCTGGAAGCGGAACCAGCCGCGTTCGTCCGTGGCACGCAGTTTCGGCGGCTCGGCGCCCCGCAGCGCCTCCGGCAGGTGGACGCCGTACTTGTCGGCGAGCTCCAGCAGGGTGCTCGGCCGCATGGAACCGGTGAAGTGCAGGTGCAGGTGGGCCTTGGGGAGCGAACGTACCTCTCGTGCCATCCCCTGATCCTGCTACACGGGAGCCCCCGTCCGGAACCGCATTCCCCGGACGGGGGCTCGCCCGAAAGCCCGGCCGTACGTCCCGCAGGACGTACGGCCCGGCCGACGGGGTCAGTCGCGCGCCTCGGCCAGCAGCTTCTGGATCCGGGAGACGCCCTCGACGAGGTCCTCGTCGCCCAGGGCGTAGGACAGCCGCACGTAGCCGGGGGTGCCGAAGGCCTCGCCCGGTACGACGGCGACCTCCACCTCCTCCAGGATCACCTCGGCGAGCTCGACCGAGGTGGCCGGGCGCTTCCCCCGGATCTCCTTGCCCAGCACGCCCCTGACCGAGGGGTAGACGTAGAACGCACCCTCCGGTTCGGGGCACAGCACGCCCTCGATCTCGTTCAGCATCCGCACGATGGTGCGGCGCCGCCGGTCGAAGGCCTCGCGCATCATCGCGACCGCGTCCAGGTCACCGGTGAGCGCGGCGATCGCAGCGACCTGCGCGACGTTGCTCACGTTGGAGGTGGCGTGCGACTGCAGGTTGGTCGCAGCCTTCACGACGTCCTTGGGCCCCACGACCCAGCCCACCCGCCAGCCCGTCATGGCGTACGTCTTGGCCACACCGTTGACGACGATGCACTTGTCCGCCAGCTCCGGCACCGCCACCGGCAGCGAGGTGAACTGCGCGTCGCCGTAGACCAGGTGTTCGTAGATCTCGTCGGTCAGCACCCAGAGGCCGTGCTCGGCGGCCCAGCGGCCCACGGCCTCCGTCTGCTCCCGGCTGTAGACCGCGCCGGTCGGGTTCGACGGGGAGACGAAGACCACCATCTTGGTGCGCTCGGTGCGTGCCGCCTCCAGCTGCTCCACGGTCACCCGGTAGCCGCTGGACTCGTCTGCGACGATCGGCACCGGTACGCCGCCCGCGAGCTGGATGGACTCCGGGTAGGTGGTCCAGTACGGCGCGGGGACGATCACCTCGTCACCCGGGTCGAGGGTCGCTGCGAAGGCCTCGTAGATGGCCTGCTTGCCGCCGTTGGTCACCAGGACGTTCGCGGCCTCGATCTGGTAGCCGGAGTCGCGCAGCGTCTTGTCGACGATCGCCGCCTTGAGCTCCGGCTGCCCGCCGGCCGGCGAGTAGCGGTGGTTCTTCGGGTCGCGGCAGGCCTCGACCGCCGCTTCGACGACGTAGTCGGGCGTCGGGAAGTCCGGCTCGCCGGCGCCGAAGCCGATCACCGGGCGCCCGGCGGCCTTGAGGGCCTTCGCCTTGGCGTCGACGGCGAGCGTCGCGGACTCGGAGATCGACCCGATGCGGGCCGACACGCGTCGTTCGGTAGGAGACTGTGCGGAAGGGGTAGCAGCGGTCATGCCGTCATCGTTGCAGACCCGGCCGGGTGGCCGCAGCAGGGTGTGGAGCCGGTCACGCCGGACTGTGCCCGGCCGGTCCGCGGACAGGTGGTGTTCGACGGCGGGCTGCGGAGCACGTACACTCATCCGTCGTCGGCCCTCGAACGATCGCTCCGCGCTGCGCACTGCATGCAGTGGCTCGGATGCGGTAGGTTGGGGGGACCACAAAGGGTCGTAGCTCAATTGGTAGAGCACTGGTCTCCAAAACCAGCGGTTGGGGGTTCAAGTCCCTCCGGCCCTGCTACACGCATCACCTCAGGGTGTGTGCGTGAGAAACATATGTCCAAAGCACCGCCGTGCGGCCAGGCCCCTGTGCCGCCGCAGGGACAACGATCCGGATCAAGGTGAGGATAGTGACGGAGATCACGGACACCACCGAGGTCCCCGAGCCCGGGCGGTCCTCGGACGACAAGAAGCCACGGCGCGGTGGCAAGCGGGGCAAGAAGGGTCCGCTTGCGCGTCTCGCGCTCTTCTACCGGCAGATCGTCGCGGAGCTGCGCAAGGTCGTCTGGCCCTCGCGGAAGCAGCTCTCCACGTATGCCACCGTGGTGATCGTCTTCGTGATCATCATGATCGGCCTGGTGACCGTGCTTGACTACGGGTTCACCGAAGGCGTCAAGTTCCTCCTCGGCTGACCCTCGCGAAGGGCCGTCGAGAGCCCGTCGAGGGGTACGTTGACTCCACGAGGCGCGTATGCGCCGTGCCGTACTCCTCGGCCGCCGGAACGCGGCCACGCATGTTCGACCCCACGAAGCCAGGAAGAAGCAGCCACCGTGTCTGACCCGAACCTGAACGCCGTCGAGCCCTCCGAGGGCGACGACTCCGCGCGCGACCTCGTCGAGGCGACGACGGACGCCACGGCGGACGGCGTCGACCAGTCGGCGGTCGCAGACGCCGCCGAGGAAGCGCCTGAGGCGGCCGAGTCGGCCGCCGGGGACGCGGACGCGACGGAGTCCTCCGACGAGGTCTCCCAGGAGCAGGGCGAGGACGAACCGGCAGCCGAGGCCGCGGAGGAGAAGGAGGAGGAGCCGGTCGACCCGGTCGCCGCCCTCCGTGACGAGCTGCGTTTCCTGCCCGGCGAGTGGTACGTGATCCACACCTACGCGGGATACGAGAACCGCGTGAAGACCAACCTCGAGCAGCGCGCCGTCTCGCTCAACGTCGAGGACTTCATCTTCCAGGCCGAGGTGCCGCAGGAGGAGGTCGTCCAGATCAAGAACGGCGACCGCCGCACCGTGCGACAGAACAAGCTCCCCGGCTACGTGCTGGTCCGTATGGACCTGACCAACGAGTCGTGGGGCGTCGTCCGCAACACCCCGGGCGTGACCGGCTTCGTGGGCAACGCCTACGACCCGTACCCGCTGACCCTGGACGAGATCGTGAAGATGCTCGCCCCGGAGGCGGAGGAGAGGGCGGCGAAGGCCGCCGCCACCGATGCTGAGGGCAAGCCGGTCGCCGGTGCGGGCCGTCGCGTCGAGGTCCAGGTGCTCGACTTCGAGGTGGGCGACTCGGTCACCGTCACCGACGGTCCGTTCGCGACTCTGCAGGCGACGATCAACGAGATCAACGCCGACTCCAAGAAGGTCAAGGGCCTGGTGGAGATCTTCGGTCGGGAGACCCCGGTCGAGTTGAGCTTCGACCAGATCCAGAAGAACTAGGACCTCGCAAGAACAGGTCTTCGCGGCACTGACGCTTCCGGCGGGGGCGGGCGGACTCCACAGGTCCGTCCGCCCCCGCCGATTTCAGAGCTGGCCACGGTAGGCGCTATCGTGGTGCGGTATGCCTCCATCCGGCTGACGGATCCGAGCGGGTCCGGCTGCGGGCGGAGGCGCGAATCACTTCTCACCAGGACCCGGAGAGAACATGCCTCCCAAGAAGAAGAAGAAGGTCTCGGGGCTGATCAAGCTCCAGATCCAGGCCGGTGCCGCCAACCCGGCTCCGCCGGTCGGCCCGGCGCTGGGTCAGCACGGCGTCAACATCATGGAGTTCTGCAAGGCCTACAACGCCGCGACCGAGTCGCAGCGCGGCTGGGTGATCCCGGTGGAGATCACGGTCTACGAAGACCGCTCCTTCACCTTCATCACCAAGACCCCGCCGGCCGCGAAGATGATCCTCAAGGCCGCCGGTATCGAGAAGGGCTCCGGCGAGCCGCACGTCACCAAGGTCGGCAAGGTCACCCGTGACCAGGTGCGCGAGATCGCCACGACCAAGATGCCCGACCTGAACGCGAACGACCTGGACCAGGCGGAGAAGATCATCGCCGGTACCGCTCGTTCGATGGGCGTCACCGTCGAGAGCTGATCCTCCAGCCGAAACACCCGTGGAAGGGCCGGCGCGGCCCGCACCACGACTCCGACACGAAATGCAGGAGCAGCAGTGAAGCGCAGCAAGACTCTCCGCAGTGCGGACGCCAAGGTCGACCAGGCGAAGTCCTACGCCCCGCTCGAGGCCGTCCGGCTCGCCCAGGAGACCTCGAGCGTGAAGTTCGATGCGACCGTCGAGGTCGCCATGCGTCTGGGCGTCGACCCGCGCAAGGCCGACCAGATGGTCCGCGGCACCGTGAACCTTCCGCACGGCACCGGTAAGACCGCCCGGGTCCTGGTCTTCGCGACCGGTGACCGTGCAGCGGCAGCGGAAGCCGCCGGCGCCGACATCGTCGGTTCCGACGAGCTGATCGACGAGGTCTCCAAGGGCCGTCTGGACTTCGACGCCGTCGTGGCGACGCCGGACCTGATGGGCAAGGTCGGCCGCCTCGGCCGGGTGCTCGGTCCGCGTGGCCTGATGCCGAACCCGAAGACCGGCACCGTCACCCCGGACGTCACCAAGGCCGTCACCGACATCAAGGGCGGCAAGATCGAGTTCCGGGTGGACAAGCACTCCAACCTTCACTTCATCATCGGCAAGACGTCGTTCGACGAGGCCAAGCTGGTCGAGAACTACGCCGCGGCGCTGGACGAGATCCACCGTCTGAAGCCGTCGGCCGCCAAGGGCCGGTACGTGAAGAAGACCACCTTCAGCACCACGATGGGCCCCGGTGTCCCGGTGGACTCCAACCGCACCAAGAACCTCCTCGTCGAGGAGGACCCGGCGGCCGTCTGAGCCGCCCGGCAACGCGGACGCAGCCCGGCGCCGTGGTATCCGTCCGTCCAGCGAGGGAGACCTCTCGAGGGCGGCCTGTCGAGATGCCGCAGCGGATGAGCGGTTCCAGGACGACCGAGGGCAGCTCCGCGGGAGGCGGCTGGGGCGCATGACGCCTCTGGCCCCGGCTCCGCACCGAGTCGATTTGCCTACGTCAGGGTCGCCCGCGTAATCTGACGCGGAAGCCAAAGACCGCTGGTTTGCCGGGTGTCCATTACACGGACACACGGTCGAAGGATCCGCTAGCTGCGGGCGGCCCGCGTAGGTGAACTGGAAGAGCTCCCGACTGACGTGTGCGCAATGCACATGCCACTCGGTCGATTCTCGCCCCGTGCGCCTGCGCCGGGGCGTCTCGTATTTCCAGCCCCTTCCGAGCGGTCCTCATCACCCGGAAGGAGGCCGAGGCTCATGGCGAAGGACCAGGTCGCACCCGACAAGGTCGCAGCCGTCGAGGAGATCACGAACCGGTTTCGCGACTCCAACGCGGCGGTCGTGACCGCGTACACCGGTCTCACCGTGGCGCAGCTCAAGGACTTGCGCCGTTCTCTCGGTGAGAACGCCCAGTACCGTGTGGTGAAGAACACGCTGACCAAGATCGCGGCCAAGGAGGCCGGGTTCAACGAGCTCGACGAGTACTTCACGGGCTCGTCGGCCGTCGCCTTCGTGACCGGTGACCCGGTCGAGGCGGCGAAGGGTCTGCGTGACTTCGCCAAGGACCACCCCGCTCTTGTGATCAAGGGCGGCATCGTCGACGGCGGTGCCATGAGCGCCGCCGAGCTGAACAAGCTCGCGGACGTCGAACCCCGCGAGGTGCTGCTCGCCAAGCTGGCCGGTGGCATGAAGGCGTCCATGGTCAAGGCCGCGGCGACCTTCCAGGCCCCGCTCACGAAGATGGTCCGCACTGCGGACGCTCTGCGCGACAAGGCCGAGCAGGGCGGTGCCGGTACGCCGGCTCCCGCCGAGGCCGACGCGGAGTAACACACCCCGCCCGGTCGCAGCGGGCCGGAGCACGCCCGCCGACAACGCAAGACATCCGGCACCAGCCGACTTAGTGGAAGGACCGCCACCATGGCGAAGCTCAGCCAGGAAGACCTGCTCGCGCAGTTCGAGGAGATGACCCTCATCGAGCTCTCCGACTTCGTGAAGAAGTTCGAGGAGAAGTTCGACGTCGAGGCTGCCGCCCCGGCCGCCCAGATCATCCAGGGTGGCGGCGGCGCCGCCGCCGAGGAAGTCGAGGAGCAGGACGAGTTCGACGTCGTCCTCACCGGCGCCGGCGACAAGAAGATCCAGGTCATCAAGGTCGTGCGCGAGCTCACCTCGCTCGGCCTGAAGGAGGCCAAGGAGCTCGTGGACGGCGCGCCGAAGCCGGTCCTCGAGAAGGTCGCCAAGGACGCTGCGGAGAAGGCCAAGGAGTCGCTCGAGGGCGCCGGCGCCTCCGTCGAGGTCAAGTGACCTCAGGAGTCTGCTGACTCTTTCGTGGTACGGCCTCGTCGTGCCGCACCGAAGGGCGATCACCCGGACGGGTGGTCGCCCTTCGGCCGTGCCGGGAGGGGTTCCTTGCCCTCCCGATACGGGCGGGTATGGTGATCACCGCCGAAGAGGGGGCCTTGACGAATGGCACGCAGCGCGTAATTCTCGGGACGCGTCGTCACACCGATCCTGGATCCGAGGCATGGATCGGAGGCGAAGCGGGAAGCATGGTGATGCGCCGAGAGCACCCGACGCCTCCGAGGGCCGGAGGGTGTGCGAAAGCGCAACGACAGCACCACAAGAGAGGGGGAGAGTGGCACTGCGCCGTTCTCCGGAGAACTGCTCTGGACATCAGTGGGCCGTTTGGCTACACTGACCCTTTGCGCTGCCTGTTAGATGCTCCCTGCCCGTCACCAGGGGCACCGGTATGCGCGTAGTGAGTCCGAGCCCTCGGAAGGACCCCCTCTTGGCCGCCTCGCGCAACGCCTCGACCGCCAATTCGAACACCGCCGCCGGAACCGCCCCGCTGCGAATCTCCTTTGCGAAGATCAAGGAGCCCCTCGGGGTTCCGAACCTTCTTGCGCTGCAGACCGAGAGCTTTGACTGGCTCCTCGGTAACGAGGCCTGGAAGGGTCGCGTCGAGGCTGCGCTGGACAGTGGTCAGGACGTCCCCACCAAGTCCGGTCTGGAAGAGATCTTTGAGGAGATCTCCCCGATCGAGGACTTCTCCGGGTCGATGTCGCTGACCTTCCGCGATCACCGGTTCGAGCCTCCGAAGAACTCGATCGACGAGTGCAAGGAGCGCGACTTCACCTTCGCCGCCCCCCTCTTCGTCACCGCCGAGTTCACCAACAACGAGACCGGCGAGATCAAGTCCCAGACGGTCTTCATGGGCGACTTCCCGCTCATGACCAACAAGGGCACCTTCGTGATCAACGGCACCGAGCGTGTCGTGGTCTCGCAACTGGTCCGCTCGCCGGGCGTGTACTTCGACAGTTCGATCGACAAGACGTCCGACAAGGACATCTTCTCCTCCAAGATCATCCCGTCCCGGGGTGCCTGGCTGGAGATGGAGATCGACAAGCGCGACATGGTCGGTGTGCGCATCGACCGCAAGCGCAAGCAGTCCGTGACCGTCCTACTCAAGGCGCTCGGCTGGACGAACGAGCAGATCCTCGAGGAGTTCGGCCAGTACGAGTCCATGCGCGCCACCCTGGAGAAGGACCACACCCAGGGCCAGGACGACGCGCTGCTCGACATCTACCGCAAGCTGCGTCCGGGTGAGCCGCCGACCCGTGAGGCCGCGCAGACGCTGCTCGAGAACCTCTACTTCAACCCGAAGCGCTACGACCTCGCCAAGGTCGGCCGGTACAAGATCAACAAAAAGCTGGGCGGCGACGAGCCGCTCAACTCCGGCGTGCTCACGACCGCCGACGTCATCGCCACGATCAAGTACCTGGTCAAGCTGCACGCCGGCGAAGAGGAGACGGTCTCCGCCGAGGGTGACCGGATCGTCGTCGAGACCGACGACATCGACCACTTCGGCAACCGTCGCCTGCGCAACGTCGGCGAGCTCATCCAGAACCAGGTCCGCACCGGCCTGGCCCGGATGGAGCGCGTCGTCCGCGAGCGGATGACCACCCAGGACGTCGAGGCGATCACGCCGCAGACCCTGATCAACATCCGGCCGGTCGTCGCCTCCATCAAGGAGTTCTTCGGCACCAGCCAACTGTCCCAGTTCATGGACCAGACCAACCCGTTGTCGGGCCTGACGCACAAGCGTCGCCTGTCGGCGCTCGGCCCCGGCGGTCTGTCCCGTGAGCGGGCCGGCTTCGAAGTCCGTGACGTCCACCCGTCGCACTACGGCCGGATGTGCCCGATCGAGACCCCCGAGGGTCCGAACATCGGTCTGATCGGCTCACTCGCCTCCTACGGCCGGGTCAACGCCTTCGGGTTCGTCGAGACCCCCTACCGCATCGTGCGGGACGGAGTCGTCGGCGACGAGGTGCACTACCTCACCGCCGACGAGGAGGACCGCTTCGTCATCGCCCAGGCGAACGCGCCCCTCACCGAGGACATGCGTTTCGCCGAGGAGCGGGTCCTGATCCGCCGCCGCGGCGGCGAGGTCGACCTCATCCCGGGCGACGACGTGGACTACATGGACGTCTCGCCGCGCCAGATGGTGTCGGTCGCGACCGCCATGATCCCCTTCCTCGAGCACGACGACGCCAACCGCGCGCTCATGGGATCGAACATGATGCGCCAGGCGGTGCCGCTGCTCAAGGCGGAGTCCCCGCTGGTCGGCACCGGCATGGAGTACCGCTGCGCGGTGGACGCCGGCGACGTCATCAAGGCCGACAAGGAGGGTGTGGTCCAGGAGGTCTCCGCGGACTACATCACGGTCGCCAACGACGACGGTACGTACACCACCTACCGCATCGCGAAGTTCTCCCGCTCCAACCAGGGCACCTCCTTCAACCAGAAGGTGCTCGTCGACGAGGGCTCCCGCGTCGTCGTCGACCAGGTGCTCGCCGACGGCCCGTCCACCGAGGCCGGTGAGATGGCGCTGGGCAAGAACCTGCTGGTGGCGTTCATGCCGTGGGAGGGCCACAACTACGAGGACGCGATCATCCTCTCCCAGCGTCTGGTGCAGGACGACGTCCTCTCCTCGATCCACATCGAGGAGCACGAGGTCGACGCCCGCGACACCAAGCTGGGTCCGGAGGAGATCACCCGGGACATCCCGAACGTCTCCGAGGAGGTCCTGGCGGACCTGGACGAACGCGGCATCATCCGCATCGGTGCCGAGGTCGAGGCCGGTGACATCCTGGTCGGCAAGGTCACCCCGAAGGGCGAGACCGAGCTGACCCCGGAGGAGCGTCTGCTGCGCGCGATCTTCGGCGAGAAGGCCCGGGAGGTCCGCGACACCTCGCTGAAGGTGCCGCACGGTGAGACCGGAAAGGTCATCGGCGTGCGCGTCTTCGACCGGGAGGAGGGCGACGAGCTGCCCCCGGGCGTGAACCAGCTGGTCCGCGTCTACGTGGCACAGAAGCGCAAGATCACCGATGGTGACAAGCTCGCCGGTCGGCACGGCAACAAGGGCGTCATCTCCAAGATCCTTCCCGTCGAGGACATGCCGTTCCTCGAGGACGGCACGCCCGTCGACATCATCCTCAACCCGCTGGGTGTCCCGTCCCGGATGAACCCGGGCCAGGTCCTGGAGATCCACCTGGGCTGGCTCGCCTCGCAGGGCTGGAAGGTCGAGGGCAGCGAGGAGTGGATGGAGCGGCTGAAGGCGATCAGCGCCGACGAGGTCGCCCCGGGCACCAACGTCGCGACCCCGGTCTTCGACGGCGCCCGCGAGGACGAGATCGCCGGTCTCTTCGAGTCCACCATCCCGAACCGGGACGGCGAGCGCATGGTGCAGCCGTCCGGCAAGGCGCACATGTTCGACGGCCGCTCCGGCGAGCCGTTCCCGGACCCGATCTCGGTCGGGTACATGTACATCCTCAAGCTGCACCACCTGGTCGACGACAAGCTGCACGCCCGGTCCACCGGCCCGTACAGCATGATCACCCAGCAGCCGCTGGGTGGTAAGGCCCAGTTCGGCGGCCAGCGCTTCGGTGAGATGGAGGTGTGGGCGCTGGAGGCTTACGGCGCCGCATACGCACTCCAGGAGCTGCTGACCATCAAGTCCGACGACGTCACCGGCCGCGTGAAGGTCTACGAGGCCATCGTCAAGGGCGAGAACATCCCCGAGCCCGGCATCCCCGAGTCCTTCAAGGTGCTCATCAAGGAGATGCAGTCGCTCTGCCTCAACGTGGAGGTGCTGTCCTCGGACGGCATGTCCATCGAAATGCGCGACACCGACGAGGACGTCTTCCGCGCGGCGGAAGAGCTCGGTATCGACCTGTCCCGGCGCGAGCCGAGCAGCGTCGAAGAGGTCTGACGGGGGCGGTGGGCCCGCTCCGGCGAGCCCACCGCACCCACCCCGGACCCCGTTCAGACCATTGATCTAGAGACGACCCTGAGAGGGATTGACGAGAGTGCTCGACGTCAACTTCTTCGACGAACTGCGGATTGGCCTCGCCACCGCTGACGACATCCGTCAGTGGTCACACGGTGAGGTCAAGAAGCCGGAGACCATCAACTACCGCACCCTCAAGCCGGAGAAGGACGGGCTCTTCTGCGAGAAGATCTTCGGTCCCACCCGGGACTGGGAGTGCTACTGCGGCAAGTACAAGCGCGTCCGCTTCAAGGGCATCATCTGTGAGCGCTGCGGCGTCGAGGTGACCCGCGCCAAGGTGCGCCGCGAGCGGATGGGCCACATCGAACTGGCCGCACCCGTCACTCACATCTGGTACTTCAAGGGCGTCCCGTCACGCCTGGGCTACCTTCTGGACCTGGCCCCGAAGGACCTCGAGAAGGTCATCTACTTCGCCGCGTACATGATTACGTACGTGGACGAGGAGCGCCGTACGCGTGACCTGCCCTCGCTGGAGGCGCACGTCGGCGTCGAGCGTCAGCAGATCGAACAGCGTCGTGACGCCGACCTCGAGGCCCGGGCCAAGAAGCAGGAGAGCGACCTGGCCGAGCTGGAGGCCGAGGGCGCCAAGGCGGACGTGCGCCGCAAGGTGCGCGAGGGCGCCGAGCGTGAGATGAAGCAGCTCCGCGACCGTGCGCAGCGCGAGATCGACCGCCTCGACGAGGTGTGGAGCCGCTTCAAGGGCCTCAAGGTGCAGGACCTCGAGGGCGACGAGCTGCTCTACCGCGAGCTGCGCGACCGATTCGGCACCTACTTCGACGGCTCGATGGGCGCCGCCGCGCTGCAGAAGCGGCTGGAGACCTTCGACCTGAACGAGGAGGCCGAGCGGCTCCGCGAGATCATCCGGACCGGCAAGGGCCAGAAGAAGACCCGGGCGCTCAAGCGCCTCAAGGTCGTCTCCGCGTTCCTGCAGACGTCCAACAGCCCCAAGGGCATGGTGCTGGACTGCGTCCCGGTGATCCCGCCGGACCTGCGTCCGATGGTGCAGCTGGACGGTGGCCGTTTCGCGACCTCCGACCTGAACGACCTGTACCGCCGTGTCATCAACCGGAACAACCGCCTCAAGCGGCTTCTCGACCTCGGCGCGCCCGAGATCATCGTGAACAACGAGAAGCGGATGCTGCAGGAGGCCGTCGACGCGCTGTTCGACAACGGCCGTCGCGGCCGGCCGGTCACCGGCCCGGGCAACCGTCCGCTGAAGTCGCTGTCCGACATGCTCAAGGGCAAGCAGGGCCGCTTCCGGCAGAACCTGCTCGGCAAGCGCGTCGACTACTCGGCCCGTTCCGTGATCGTCGTCGGTCCGCAGCTGAGGCTGCACCAGTGCGGCCTGCCGAAGGCCATGGCGCTGGAGCTCTTCAAGCCGTTCGTGATGAAGCGCCTGGTGGACCTGAACCACGCGCAGAACATCAAGTCGGCGAAGCGCATGGTCGAGCGCGGCCGTACGGTCGTGTACGACGTGCTGGAGGAGGTCATCTCCGAGCACCCGGTGCTGCTGAACCGTGCGCCGACGCTGCACCGTCTGGGCATCCAGGCTTTCGAGCCGCAGCTGGTCGAGGGCAAGGCCATCCAGATCCACCCGCTGGTGTGCACCGCGTTCAACGCGGACTTTGACGGCGACCAGATGGCCGTGCACCTGCCGCTCTCCGCGGAGGCGCAGGCCGAGGCCCGCATCCTGATGCTGTCCTCGAACAACATCCTCAAGCCGGCCGACGGCCGCCCGGTGACCATGCCCACCCAGGACATGGTGCTCGGGCTGTTCTTCCTCACCACAGACGAGGAGCAGCGGAAGACGATCGGTGACGGCCGCGCGTTCAACTCCGTCGCCGAGGCGATCATGGCGTTCGACGCCCGGGAGCTCTCGCTCCAGGCGAAGGTCGACATCCGCTTCCCGGTCGGCACCGTGCCGCCGCGCGGCTGGGTTCCCCCGGTCGCCGAGGAGGGCGAGGCGGAGTACCAGCCGGGCGACCCGTTCACCCTGCGCACCACGCTCGGCCGGGCGCTCTTCAACGAGCTGCTGCCTGAGGACTACCCGTTCGTCGACCACTCCGTGGGCAAGAAGCAGCTCTCCGGGATCGTCAACGACCTGGCCGAGCGCTACCCCAAGGTGCTGGTCGCCGCGGCGCTGGACAACCTCAAGGCGGCGGGCTTCCACTGGGCGACCCGCTCCGGTGTGACGGTCGCGATCTCCGACATCGTGGTCCCCGAGGCCAAGAAGGAGCTCATCGCTACGTACGAGGCCAAGGACGAGAAGGTCCAGAAGCAGTACGAGCGCGGCCTGATCACCAAGGACGAGCGCACCCAGGAGCTCATCGCGATCTGGACGGAGGCCACGAACAGGGTCTCCGACGCGATGAACGAGAACTTCCCGAAGACCAACCCGATCTTCATGATGGTCGACTCGGGTGCCCGAGGGAACATGATGCAGATGCGCCAGATCGCGGGTATGCGCGGTCTGGTGTCCAACGCCAAGAACGAGACCATCCCGCGTCCGATCAAGGCGTCGTTCCGCGAGGGTCTGTCGGTGCTGGAGTACTTCATCTCCACGCACGGTGCCCGTAAGGGTCTCGCCGACACCGCGCTGCGTACCGCCGACTCGGGTTACCTGACCCGTCGTCTGGTGGACGTCTCGCAGGACGTGATCATCCGCGAGGAGGACTGCGGTTCCGACCGTGGCCTCAAGCTGGAGATCGCGGCCCGCGGCGAGGACGGCGTGCTCCGCAAGGCCGAGGACGTCGAGACCAGCGTGTACGCACGTGCGCTGGCCGAGGACGTCGTCGTCGACGGAAAGGTGCTGGCCCAGGCCAACACCGACCTGGGCGACGTGCTCATCGACGAGCTCGTCCGGCACGGCGTGGAGACGGTCAAGACCCGCTCGGTCCTCACCTGCGAGTCCGCCGTCGGCACCTGCGCCATGTGCTACGGCCGTTCGTTGGCGACCGGCAAGCTGGTGGACATCGGCGAGGCCGTCGGCATCATCGCGGCCCAGTCCATCGGTGAGCCCGGCACCCAGCTGACGATGCGTACCTTCCACACCGGTGGTGTGGCGGGTGACGACATCACGCAGGGTCTGCCGCGTGTCGTCGAGCTTTTCGAAGCCCGTACCCCGAAGGGCGTCGCGCCGATCTCCGAGTCGGCCGGCCGGGTGCGGATCGAGGAGACCGAGAAGACCAAGAAGGTCGTCGTCACGCCGGACGACGGCACCGACGAGATGGCCTACCCGGTCTCCAAGCGTGCCCGCATGAAGGTGTCCGAGGGCGACCACGTCACCGTCGGCCAGCCGTTGACCGTCGGTGCGACCAACCCGCACGACGTGCTGCGCATTCTCGGCCAGCGCGCCGTCCAGGTCCACCTGGTCAACGAGGTGCAGAAGGTCTACAACTCGCAGGGCGTGTCGATCCACGACAAGCACATCGAGATCATCATCCGGCAGATGCTGCGCCGTGTGACGATCATCGAGTCCGGCGACGCGGAACTGCTGCCGGGCGAGCTGGTCGAGCGGACGAAGTTCGAGGGTGAGAACCGTCGGGTCGTGACGGAAGGCGGCCACCCGGCCTCCGGTCGTCCGCAGCTGATGGGCATCACCAAGGCCTCGCTGGCCACCGAGTCGTGGCTGTCGGCGGCGTCCTTCCAGGAGACGACGAGGGTCCTGACCGACGCGGCGATCAACGCCAAATCGGACTCCCTGATCGGCCTCAAGGAGAACGTCATCATCGGTAAGCTCATCCCGGCCGGTACGGGTCTGTCCCGCTACCGCAACATCCGGGTCGAGCCGACCGAGGAGGCCAAGGCCGCGATGTACTCGGCCGTCGGCTACGACGACATCGACTACTCGCCGTTCGGCACGGGCTCCGGCCAGGCCGTTCCGCTGGAGGACTACGACTACGGTCCGTACACCGGCTGACGGCGCGGTACGTCACGAAGGGCGGTCACCCCGGTCGGGGTGACCGCCCTTCGGCGCGTCCGGGTGCCCGGTGTGCCACCGGGCCGCCCTGCGGGCGCGTGTGCGACCCTGTGGCCGACGGGGCGGGGCGGGTACGTGGGGCACACTCCGTCGGTCCTCGCACTCGCGTCGGCCGGGGGAACTGTACGTGCGGTGCCGGCGTCCTGGATGATGGGTCGTCCACTCCTTCGGAGAGGGCCACGGGGAGGTCGCATCATGCTCGCTGGGAACGCCGACCGAGAGCGCACGGTCGACGTGCTGCGCGCCGCCTACGCCGAGGGCCGGCTGACGATGGAGGAGTACGAGCAGCGGGTGGGCCGTGCGCTCGCCTCCCGGACCATCGAGGAGCTCCAGCACCTCGCCGCCGACGTGCCGCAGGGGCCGGGCACCGCGCCGGCGGTGCGGCAGCACCCGGTCTATCCGGCTCCCCACCAGGGCTACCCGGTGCACCGGGGGTACGGGGCTCCGTATCCGCCGCCGATGCCCTACGCGCCGAGGCCGTCGAACGGGGCGGCCATCGGTTCGCTGGTGTGCGGGCTGCTCGCGCCCTTCACCATGGGTGTCACCGGTGTCCCCGCGGTCATCCTGGGGCACAAGGCCCGGGCGGAGATCCGCCGGACCGGTGAGCGCGGCGACGGGTGGGCGGTCGCCGGGCTGGCGCTGGGCTGGATCGGAGTCTGCTTCGTGCTGATGATCTTCCTGGCGATCGCAGTCGACTGACCTGCGGAGGAAGCGCGGGATCGGATCGCCGGGGGACTTGTTTTGACCGGTGCGTACGCGGTAGGTAGGCTCTGTCCTTGTGCCTGGGGTATCCCCTGCCCTTCCTGCGTGCTCAGACATCGGGAGGCGGCTGACGGGGATGCCGATGTCTGCACGTCTGTCCCGCCAGGGAAGTCCCGTTCGCGGCACGTCACCGGCGGCAGAACCGTGCAGGCCTCGACACACCCGACCGCGTGGGTCGGCGAAAGTGTTCCAGGTTAGCTTTACCGAGACGGCACACAGAAAACGGAGAGTCTGTGCCTACGATCCAGCAGCTGGTCCGCAAGGGC
Organism: Streptomycetaceae bacterium MP113-05; assembly: GCA_000497405.1. Taxonomy (GTDB): domain Bacteria; phylum Actinomycetota; class Actinomycetes; order Streptomycetales; family Streptomycetaceae; genus Streptomyces. Next base: position 162,120 of record KI547048.1, read on the forward strand.
CGGCAGGACAAGGTCGAGAAGAACAAGACGCCCGCGCTCGAGGGGTCCCCCCAGCGCCGCGGCGTCTGCACGCGTGTCTTCACCACCACCCCGAAGAAGCCGAACTCGGCCCTGCGTAAGGTCGCTCGTGTGCGACTGACCAGCGGGATCGAGGTCACGGCCTACATTCCGGGCGAGGGCCACAACCTGCAGGAGCACTCGATCGTGCTCGTGCGCGGCGGCCGTGTGAAGGACCTGCCGGGTGTTCGCTACAAGATCATCCGCGGCTCCCTCGACACGCAGGGCGTCAAGAACCGCAAGCAGGCTCGCAGCCGCTACGGCGCCAAGAAGGAGAAGTAAGAATGCCTCGTAAGGGCCCCGCCCCGAAGCGCCCGGTCATCATCGACCCGGTCTACGGTTCTCCTCTGGTGACCTCCCTCATCAACAAGGTGCTGCTGAACGGCAAGCGCTCCACCGCCGAGCGCATCGTCTACGGCGCCATGGAGGGCCTGCGCGAGAAGTCCGGCAACGACCCGGTCATCACGCTCAAGCGCGCGCTCGAGAACGTGAAGCCGACCCTCGAGGTGCGTTCCCGCCGTGTCGGTGGTGCCACCTACCAGGTTCCCATCGAGGTCCGCCCCGGCCGTTCCTCCACCCTCGCGCTGCGCTGGCTCGTGGGCTATTCCCGCGCCCGCCGCGAGAAGACCATGACCGAGCGTCTGATGAACGAGCTGCTCGACGCCTCCAACGGGCTCGGCGCCGCCGTGAAGAAGCGCGAGGACACCCACAAGATGGCCGAGTCCAACAAGGCCTTCGCGCACTACCGCTGGTAGTCGCAGACCCCATCGAGACCGAGAGAAGACCGAAGCCTTATGGCTACCACTTCACTTGACCTGGCCAAGGTCCGCAACATCGGGATCATGGCCCACATCGACGCGGGCAAGACGACGACCACCGAGCGGATCCTGTACTACACCGGCGTCAGCTACAAGATCGGTGAGGTCCACGACGGCGCTGCCACGATGGACTGGATGGCACAGGAGCAGGAGCGCGGCATCACCATCACGTCCGCCGCGACGACCTGCCACTGGCCGCTCAACGACATCGACCACACCATCAACATCATCGACACCCCGGGGCACGTCGACTTCACCGTCGAGGTGGAGCGTTCCCTGCGTGTGCTCGACGGTGCCGTGACGGTGTTCGACGGTGTCGCAGGCGTCGAGCCGCAGTCCGAGACCGTGTGGCGTCAGGCCGACCGGTACGGCGTCCCGCGCATCTGTTTCGTCAACAAGCTGGACCGCACCGGTGCGGAGTTCCACCGCTGCGTCGACATGATCGAGAACCGCCTCGGCGCTGTTCCGCTGGTCATGCAGCTGCCGATCGGCGCCGAGTCGGACTTCAAGGGCGTCGTCGACCTCGTCCAGATGAAGGCACTCGTCTGGTCCGCCGAGACCAAGCTCGGTGAGGCCTACGACGTCGTCGACATCCCGAGCACGCACACCGAGGTCGCCGAGGAGTGGCGCGGGAAGCTGCTCGAGGCCGTCGCGGAGAACGACGAGGAGATGATGGAGCTGTACCTGGAGGGCGAAGAGCCCACCCAGGAGCAGCTCATCGCGGCCGTCCGCCGTGTCACCCTCGCCTCCACCGGCGCCGAGGGCACCATCACCGTCACCCCGGTGTTCTGCGGCACCGCGTTCAAGAACAAGGGCGTGCAGCCCCTGCTCGACGCGGTGTGCAGCTACCTGCCGTCGCCGCTGGACGTCGAGGCCGTCGAGGGCCACTCCGTCAAGGACTCCGAGGAGATCCTGCGGCGGAAGCCTTCGGAGGACGAGCCGTTCTCCGCTCTGGCGTTCAAGATCGCGAGCGACCCGCACCTCGGCAAGCTCACCTTCATCCGCGTGTACTCGGGTCGCCTGGACACCGGCACGCAGGTGATGAACGCGCTCAAGGGCAAGAAGGAGCGCATCGGCAAGATCTACCGGATGCACTCCAACAAGCGCGAGGAGATCGACTCGGTGGGTGCCGGCGACATCGTCGCCGTCATGGGTCTGAAGCAGACCACCACCGGCGAGACGCTCTGTGACGCGTCCAACCCCGTGATCCTCGAGTCCATGGACTTCCCGGCCCCGGTGATCGAGGTCGCCATCGAGCCGAAGTCCAAGGGCGACCAGGAGAAGCTGGGCGTCGCCATTCAGCGGCTGGCCGAGGAGGACCCGTCCTTCCAGGTCAAGACCAATGAGGAGACGGGCCAGACCATCATCGCCGGTATGGGCGAGCTGCACCTCGACGTGCTGGTCGACCGTATGAAGCGTGAGTTCAAGGTCGAGGCCAACGTCGGTAAGCCGCAGGTGGCCTACCGCGAGACGCTGCGCAAGCCGGTCGAGAAGCACGACTTCACGCACAAGAAGCAGACCGGTGGTTCCGGCCAGTTCGCGAAGGTGCAGATCAAGCTCGAGCCCCTCGAGGGCGACGGTTACGAGTTCGTGAACAAGGTCACCGGTGGTCGCATCCCGCGGGAGTACATCCCGTCCGTGGACGCGGGCTGCCAGGAGGCCATGGAGTTCGGCGTGATGGCGGGCTACCCGCTCACCGGTGTGCGCGTCACCCTGCTCGACGGTGCGTTCCACGAGGTCGACTCCTCCGAGATGGCGTTCAAGATCGCCGGCTCGATGGCCTTCAAGGAGGCCGCACGGAAGGCCTCCCCGGCCCTCCTCGAGCCGCTGATGGCCGTCGACGTCACCACGCCCGAGGACTACATGGGCGACGTGATCGGTGACATCAACTCCCGCCGTGGACAGATCCAGGCCATGGAGGAGCGGGGCAACGCCAAGCTCGTCAAGGGTCTGGTGCCGCTCTCGGAGATGTTCGGTTACGTCGGTGACCTGCGCAGCAAGACCTCCGGTCGCGCCGCGTACTCCATGCAGTTCGATTCCTACGGCGAGGTTCCCAAGAACGTCGCCGAGGAGATCATCGCGAAGGCCAAGGGTGAGTAGGGCCGGTTCGCCGGCGCCATTCACCCATTAGGCTGGAGCAAAAGGCATTCGGGGTATTCCGTCCCAGATTCGACACGGATCTGGGACGGGCCCCGGGAGCCCCGCCCAGAAGACGAAACGGTCAAGGGCGTCCCCTCGGGGTCCTGACCGGTTCGGTACGACCACCTGAACCCCACCGCACAACGTGGTGGGCGTACAGCACCAGTCCACAGGAGGACCCCAGTGGCGAAGGCGAAGTTCGAGCGGACTAAGCCGCACGTCAACATCGGCACCATCGGTCACATCGACCACGGTAAGACGACTCTTACCGCGGCGATCACCAAGGTGCTGCACGACGCGTACCCGGACCTGAACGAGGCTTCGGCCTTCGAGAACATCGACAAGGCGCCCGAAGAGCGTCAGCGTGGCATCACCATCTCCATCGCGCACGTCGAGTACCAGACGGAGAACCGTCACTACGCCCACGTCGACTGCCCCGGTCACGCGGACTACATCAAGAACATGATCACCGGTGCCGCCCAGATGGACGGCGCCATCCTCGTGGTCGCAGCCACCGACGGCCCGATGCCGCAGACCAAGGAGCACGTGCTCCTGGCCCGCCAGGTCGGCGTTCCGTACATCGTCGTCGCCCTGAACAAGGCCGACATGGTGGACGACGAGGAGATCATGGAGCTCGTCGAGCTCGAGGTCCGTGAGCTGCTCTCGGAGTACGAGTTCCCGGGCGACGACCTCCCGGTCGTCAAGGTCTCGGCGCTGAAGGCGCTCGAGGGCGACGCCGAGTGGGGCAAGTCCGTGGTCGACCTGATGAAGGCCGTCGACGAGGCCATCCCGGCCCCGGAGCGCGACACCGAGAAGCCGTTCCTCATGCCGATCGAGGACGTCTTCACCATCACCGGTCGCGGTACGGTCGTCACCGGCCGTATCGAGCGCGGTGTGCTCAAGGTCAACGAGAACGTCGACATCATCGGTATCAAGGAGACCAAGACCTCCACCACCGTTACCGGTATCGAGATGTTCCGGAAGCTCCTCGACGAGGGCCAGGCCGGTGAGAACGTCGGTCTGCTGCTTCGCGGCATCAAGCGCGAAGACGTCGAGCGCGGCCAGGTCATCATCAAGCCGGGCTCGGTCACTCCGCACACGGAGTTCGAGGCGCAGGCGTACATCCTGTCGAAGGACGAGGGTGGTCGGCACACCCCGTTCTTCAACAACTACCGCCCGCAGTTCTACTTCCGCACCACGGACGTGACCGGCGTCGTGACCCTCCCCGAGGGCACCGAGATGGTCATGCCGGGCGACAACACCGAGATGAGCGTCCAGCTCATCCAGCCGGTCGCCATGGAAGAGGGCCTCAAGTTCGCCATCCGTGAGGGTGGCCGGACCGTGGGCGCCGGCCAGGTCACCAAGATCACCAAGTGACCTGCCGCGCCGGCTAGGCGCATTGCCGCCGGCTTCGGCCGGTCCGGGGAGCCCGTACGAGCACCGCTCGTGCGGGCTCCCCGCTTTCGATGACTGACCGGGTGACGTTCCCCGGCATCTTTGTGAAGGGACCTCATGACGACCCAGGATGAGACGCACCAGTTCCAGGTCGAGGCGCAGCAGCTGCTGCAGCTGATGATCCACTCGATCTACTCGAACAAGGACATCTTTCTCCGGGAGCTTGTGTCCAACGCCTCCGACGCGCTGGACAAGCTTCGCCTGGAGGCGCTGCGCGACCACGAACTGCAGTCCGCAGTGGACACCTCCGACCTGCACATCGTGATCGACGCGGACTCCGAGGCCCGCACCCTGACCATCCGGGACAACGGCATCGGCATGTCCCGGGACGAGGTCGTGGAGCTGATCGGCAAGATCGCGAATTCCGGCACGGCGAAGTTCGCACGGGAGCTGAAGGAGGCGAAGGACGCCGCTGCGGACGGTTCCCTCTCGCAGGATCTGATCGGGCAGTTCGGCGTGGGTTTCTACGCCAGCTTCATGGTCGCCGACAAGGTCACTCTGATCACCCGCCGCGCGGGCGAGGGCGACGGCACCCGGTGGGAGTCCGACGGTAACGGGACGTACACCCTCGGTGTGGCCGATCAGGCGCCGCAGGGCACCTCGGTCACCCTGCACCTGAAGCCGGAGGACGCCGAGGACGCCCTCTACGACTACACCTCCGATGCGAAGATCCGCGACATCGTCAAGCGGTACTCGGACTTCCTCACCTGGCCGGTCCGGATGGCCGTCCCGGCGAAGGTGGAGACGAGTGGCGAGGACGGCGAGCAGGAGGCCGACGCGGCGGAGGGCGCGACCGTCCTGGAGACCGTCAACTCCATGAAGGCGCTCTGGGCGCGTTCCCGCAGCGAGGTCGGCGACGAGGAGTACGCCGAGTTCTACAAGCACATCAGCCACGACTGGGCCGACCCGCTGGAGACCATCCGTATCCAGGCGGAGGGCACTTTCGAGTACCAGGCGCTGATGTTCCTGCCGGCGAAGGCGCCGCTGGACCTGTTCATGCGCGAGCGCAAGCGGGGGGTGCAGCTCTACGTCAAGCGTGTGTTCATCATGGACGACTGCGAAGCGCTGATGCCGGAGTATCTCCGCTTCGTCAAGGGTGTCGTGGACGCCCAGGACCTGTCGCTGAACGTGTCCCGGGAGACGCTGCAGCAGGACCGTCAGATCCAGATGATGCGCCGCCGACTGGTCAAGAAGGTGCTGTCCACGGTCAAGGAGATGCGGACCAAGGACGCCGACCGCTACGCGACCTTCTGGTCCGAGTTCGGCCAGGCGGTCAAGGAGGGGCTGCTCGGCGACTTCGAGAACCGGGAGGCGATCCTGGAGATCTCCTCCTTCGGCACCACCCATGATGCGGACCGGCCCACCGGCCTCCGCGACTACGTGGCGCGGATGAAGGACGGCCAGCAGCACATCTACTACATGACCGGTGAGTCGCGCGCGGCTGTCGAGAGCTCACCGCACATGGAGGCTCTGCGGGACAAGGGCTTCGAGGTGCTCATCCTCACCGACCCCGTCGACGAGGTGTGGGTGGACCAGGTTCCCGAGTACGACGGGAAGCAGTTCCAGTCGATCGCCAAGGGGCAGGTGGACCTGGACGACGGCGAAGAGAAGGAGGAGGTCAAGGCCGAGCGGCAGAAGCAGCGGGAGGAGTTCTCCACGCTGCTGTCCTGGATGACCACGACCCTGGCCGAGCACGTCAAGGACGTACGGCTGTCCACCCGGCTGACCAGCTCGCCCGCCTGCATGGTGTCGGATGCGAACGACATGACGCCGGCGCTCGAGCAGATGTACCGGGCGATGGGCCAGGAGGTGCCACAGGCCAAGCGCATCCTGGAGCTGAACCCGGAGCACCCGTTGGTCACCGGGCTGCGCTCCGCGTACGACCAGCGTGACGAGGACCCCCGGCTCGCGGAGACCGCGGAACTGCTGCACGGCATGGCCCTTCTCGCCGACGGCGGCGAGCCCAGTGACCGCTCCCGGTTCGTCAGTCTGCTGGCCGACCGACTGGAGCGCTCGCTCTGACCGGCGTGTGAGCGGCGGGGCGGCGTCGCCACTCGGGCAGGGCCCGCACGGCATCAACGCGCATGATGCTGTGCGGGCCCTCTCATGTGCCGTGCGCAGGTGACACCCGGAATAGTTCATCGTTCAACTATGTTGTGGACGGTAGACAGCGACACCCGTCGACTCTTCCGGAGGTGCCCTCATGACCACGACCACTCCCGACCGCGCCCAGCTGACGGGCGAGTACACCCTCGACCCGGCGCACACCCGCATTGGCTTCGTCGCCCGCCACGCGATGGTCACCAAGGTGCGCGGCGCCTTCAACGACTTCACCGGCACCGCCCGCATCGACGGGGAGAACCCCGGACGGTCCACCGTCGAGCTGACGATCAAGGCCGAGAGCATCGACACCCGCAACGCCGACCGCGACGGCCACCTGCGCAGCAACGACTTCCTCGACATGGCGCAGTACCCCGACATCACCTTCCGCTCCACCGCCGTCGAGGCCACTGGCGACACCACCTTCGACGTGACCGGTGACCTCACCGTCAAGGGCGTCACCCGCCGGGTCACCGTCCCCTTCACCTACGAGGGGCAGGCCCTCGACCCGTTCGGCAACCGCCGAATCGGGCTGGAAGGCAGCACCACGATCAACCGGCAGGACTTCGGTGTCACCTGGAACGCCGCACTGGAGACCGGCGGCTTTCTGGTGAGCGACAAGGTCACCCTCGAGTTCGACGTCTCCGCAGTCAAGCAGGGCTGATCGACGCCCCGGTCCGCGTGACGAGCCCCCGTGGAGGCTCGTCACGCGGACCACACGCCGCCGGCGATCCGTCGTGGTGGCAGGATCGGCGGTATGGCTCTCACCCACCACATCCCCGGCATGGTCCTCACCGAGCTCGAGTTCCGGGTACCTCTGGACCACGCCGACCCGGAGGGCGAGCGGATCACCCTCTTCGCCCGCGAGGCCGCCGCACCCGACGGCCGCGATCGTCCGTACCTGGTCTTCCTGCAGGGCGGCCCTGGCCAGGAGGCGCCCCGCCCCACCGTCGCGCCCGTCGGGCCCGGCTGGCTGGGGCGGGCGCTGCTCGACTACCGCGTTCTCCTGCTCGACCAGCGTGGCACCGGCCTCTCCACACCGGTCGGTTCCTTGTCCGGCATGTCCCCGCAGGGGCAGGCCGACCGTCTCGCACACTTCCGGGCCGACGCGATCGTCCAGGACGCCGAATGGATCCGCGCAGACCTGGACGTCGGCCGGTGGAGCCTGCTCGGCCAGTCCTTCGGCGGCTTCTGCGCCCTGCACTACCTCAGCGTCGCCCCGGAGGTACTGCGGGAGGTCTACTTCACCGGTGGCCTCCCGCCCGTCGGCCGCCACCCGGACGAGGTGTACGAGGCCACCTACCGGACACTGCTGGAGCGCAACGCCCGCTACTACCGGCGGTACCCCGGCGACCGTGCCCGGGTGCACGCGCTGGCGGAACGTCTCGATGCCGGCGAGGTGCGGCTGCCCGGCGGCGACGTGCTCACCGCGCGCCGCTTCCGGCAGCTCGGACACCTGCTCGGTACCAGTGACGGCGCCGAGCGCCTTCACTACCTGCTGGAACGCGATCCCGCCACGCCCGCCTTCCGGTACGACGCCGCCGCGGCCATGCCGTTCTCCGGCCGCAACCCGCTCTACGCGGTCGTCCACGAGTCGTCCTACGCCGACGGGCACGCCACCCGGTGGTCCGCCCAGCGGACCATGCCCGCCGAGTACGCCGACGATCCCGCGCTGCTGACGGGCGAGCACGTCTACCCTTGGATGTTCGAGGACTACTCCGAGCTCGCGCCGCTCCGGGAGGCGGCCGATCTGCTCGCCGAACGTGAGTGGCCCCGGCTGTACCACCCGGACCGTCTGCGCCGGTGCGACGTGCCCTGCGCGGCGGCGATCTACGCGGACGACGCGTACGTCGACCGCGCGTTCTCAGAGGAGACGGCGGCGCTCATCCCCACCATGCGGCCGTGGCTGACCAACGAGTACGAGCACAACGGCCTCCGGGCCGACGGCGCGCGCATCCTCGACCGGCTCATCGCCCTCGCGCGCGGCCACGCGTAGTCCGCGGTCAGGCGGAGGGCGCACCACCGACGAGATAGTCGATGCGGCGGCGCAACGGACCCCAGCGCCGCATGTGCGCCTCGGCGCGCTGCGCCGCGCGCCGCTGCGCCTTCGGCCGCCGGACGTACAGCCGTTTCGCCCACGGTGACCTCGGCTTCGCCAAGCGCATCGCCCCGAAGAGCGCCACCGGCGGAAGCAGGACGCCGACCAGCGCCATCCACGACTTCCCCTTGACCAGTGCGATCAGCACGAACGCGAAGTTCCCCAGCGCGGTGAGCGCGACCCCGAGCCGACCCTGCTCCTCGTCGTCCCCGACCCCGTTCACGCCCAGCGGTGAGAAGCCGCTGAGCAGCAGCAGCGTCAGGGCGAAGGTCACCAGGACGACCTCCACGCTCTGCGTGCCCGCCCTGCTCCAGTAGACGTCGTCCAGGTGCAGCACCAGCGCGAACTCGTCCAGGACCAGCCCGGTGCCCATCCCGAACAGCATCGCCGCGACGCCCGCGCCCCACCCGTGCCGACCGCCGGCGAAGGCGGTGAAGCCGCCCACGGTCATCAGCAGGATGCCGGGCACCACATGGTGGATGTGCATGCCGCCGGGCGTGACGTTCCGGAACGGCCCGCGCCCGGCGCGGATCATCCGTGTGACCAGTCGCGTGATCGCGAAGGTCAGCACGAACGTCACCAGGCCCAGCAGCAGCGGCAGCTTGCCGGGCTCCACGATGTTGCGCATCCACCAGTCGTCGGACATCGCGCGCTCACCTCTGCACTGATCGTCGCACCGCGCGCCTACCGGTGCAGGGCGACCGACGCAGGGGGGACGGGCTTCAGTCCCGGGAGTGGCCGAACACCAGCCGGAAGAGGATCAGCAGGACGAGTGAGCCGCCGATCGCCGCACCCCAGGTGGCGAGGTCGAAGAAATCCTTGTCGACCGGCTTGTCGAGCAGGGTCGCGGACAGCCATCCCCCCACGAACGCGCCGACGACGCCGATGAGGGTCGTGCCGACGAGGCCGCCCGGGTCCCGCCCGGGGAGAACGATCTTGGCTATGGCTCCGGCGAGCAGCCCCAGGACGATCCAGCTGATGATTCCCACGTGTTGACTGCCCTTCTCGGAACTGACGTGTACGGGTTTCTGTGCGGGCGCGGCCTTCTGGTGGAGCGGATCCCCGACGAGGCGCGCGGAGCCGGCGGTCCTCTGGTTCAGACGTCGACGCCGAAGTCGGCGGCGATGCCCGCCAGCCCGCTGGCGTAGCCCTGGCCGACGGCGCGGAACTTCCACTCCGTGCCGTGGCGGTACACCTCACCGAAGACCATCGCGGTCTCCGTGGCGGCGTCCTCGGTCAGGTCGTAGCGGGCGAGCTCCGCGCCGTCGGCCTGATTCACGACGCGGATGAACGCGTTCCGGATCTGCCCGAAGTTCTGTGCGCGCGCTGCCGCGTCGTGGATGGACACCGGAAAAACGATCTTGGCGACCCCGGCGGGGACGGTCGCGAGGTCGACCTTCACCACTTCGTCGTCCCCCTCCCCTTCCCCCGTGAGGTTGTCGCCGGTGTGCTGCACCGAGCCATCCGGTGAGGTGAGGTTGTTGTAGAAGACGAAGTGGTCGTCGGAGAGAACCTTTCCGGACTCGTCGCACACCAGCGCACTGGCGTCCAGGTCGTAGTCCGTTCCGGTTGTCGTTCGCACGTCCCAGCCCAGGCCCACCAGCACGGCCGTCAGTCCCGGGGCTTCCTTGCTGAGCGAGACGTTGCCGCCCTTGGCGAGCTCGACTCCCATGGTCTGAATCCTCCTCCTGGTGGTCCGGCCCATACGTTCTGCGTGGCGCGTAGCCGCCTGATCCCGTTCAATCTACAGTAGTGTAGAAGACTGCGGCCAGATCCTTGCGAAGAGATCGAGCGGTCAGCGGGCCGGCGGCAGCCGGGTGCAGGGGTCAGCACGGGCTGTCCACAGGCCGGGATGCCTTTCGTGCGGCCCCGTAGAATGCCGAACCTGACACCGGGCCCGGTGCCGGTGTCAGGTGCCGAACGGTCCACCACGAGGCCGCCGCGTAGCCGCACCTCATCCAGCGAAAGGGACTCCACGTGATCACTCTCACCAAGGAAGACGGGCCGGCGGATCTGGACGGCGTCACGCACATGTCCATCGGCGTCTCCTGGGATCCCACTGCCGGGGGGAGCGGCGGATTCGTCGGCAAGCTCCGTCGCAAGGCCGGGACCGACCTCGACCTGATCGCCATCGCTCTGCAGGGGGAGGAACCCGTACGCCTGGCCGGCCTCGACTCCCTCGACCCGCTCGGTAACGGCTCCCTGGTGCACAGCGGAGACAACCAGACCGGTCACGGAGACGGTGACGACGAGACGGTGACCGTCGAGTTCGGCCGTGTCCCGTCGAACATCACCTCCATCGTGTTCGTCGCCGCCGCTTACAAGAAGCACAGCGCGTTCAAGAACGCCCGGAACATCAGCTTCAAGGTCTACGACGCGACAGGTGGCAGCAGCCAGCCGGTCGCCGAGATCTGGCCCAGCATGCTCACCGAGGACAACGGCTGCGCCGTGGCCAGGGCCACGCGCGAGGGGACGGGGTGGAAACTTCACGTCGTCAACGAGACCGGGAAGATCAAGCAGGGCGACGAGCACTCGCTGATGCGTTTCGCGACCCGGATCAGGTGACGCACGCCCGGCGGGACAGCCGGGTGAGGGGCCGACGGCGGGGGAGTCGCAGAGGAGGAGGTGGGCGGTGCTGCCAGGCAGGCCGAGCGCCGGTCGCGCCCCCAGGCGTGGCCCGCGGCGAGGGCAGGGAGAGCTCGAGGGGCTGGTGCTGTCCGCGCTGGGCCGCGCGCCGGGACCGGTGACGGCCGGGTGGGTTCAGGAGCACCTGGGCGCGGAGCTGGCCTATACGACGGTCATGACGATCCTGACCAGGCTGCAGGCCAAGGGCGCGGTGACGCGGGAGCGACAGGGGCGCTGCTTCGTCTGGCTCGCCGTCTCGGACGAGGCCGGGCTGGCTGCGCTGCGGATGCGGCGGGTCCTGGAGGGGGAGACCGATCGTGGCGCGGTGCTGGCTCGTTTCGTGACGGGGCTGTCGGCCGGTGACGAGACGCTGCTGCGGGGTCTCATGGCTGCCGCCGACCCGGAGCAGGAGGCGTAGGGCGCGACGTGGGCGTTTTCGTGCTCCTCCCACTGGTCCTGCCTCTGAGCGCGGTGCCGATTGCACGCCTGCTGGAGCAGCATCTTCATCCGCGCAGTGCGACGCGCCTGCTGACCGCGGTGGGAGTGCTGCTGGCGGGGTGCAGCACTCTGTGCCTCGCGCTGCTCATGGTGGTGGGAACGGCGCAACTTCCGGGTAACCCGTTGCCGGACGGCTGGTCGGACCCGGAGGTGCGCGCGGCAGTGCCGGGCGAGGAGTATCTCGGGAAGGGATCGATACTGGCGCTTGTCGCGGTGCTGGCCGGTGGGCTGACCTCGCTCGTCCGGCACTGGCGGACGCGGCTACGGGCGCACCGGGCGCTGGCCGGTCTTCCGGTGGACGAGCTGGCGGTGCTGCCGGACGGCTGTGCCTATGCCTACGCGCTGCCCGCAGGGTGGGGGCGACGAGGCCGCATCGTGGTCTCCACTGCGATGCTGGAGCATCTGGAGCCGGGCGAGCGACGCGTGCTGGTGGCCCACGAGCGGGCTCATCTGGCCGGGTCCCACCACCGGTTGCTCCTGCTGGCCCAGGTGGCGGCGCAGGCCAATCCGCTGCTCCGCCCGCTACGGGACGCCGTGCACTATCACGCCGAGCGGTGGGCGGACGAGGAAGCCGCCGGGGTGGTGGGTGACAGGTGGACCACGGCGCGCACGGTCGCCCGTG
>KI547048.1:174826-176733 GCA_000497405.1 Streptomycetaceae bacterium MP113-05
CGCGCTGGCCTCCGGCCGGACTGCCGCGCCCGGGATGGCACACCTGGCGGCGCCGGGACCGGTGCCCCGTCGAGTGGCCGCCCTGATGGAACCGGCGCCGCCTCACCGCCGCTGGCCACCGGCGCGTACGGTGGCCGGCGTTGCAGCGTGGATCGCCGCTGCCGGCACGGCCGCATCCGCGATCTCGGCCGCGACCGCGGCGGCGGCACTGACGCTGGTCCTGCAGGCGGTCACACCCCTGTAGCCCTGGTGGGTGTCGATCGGGGACGGGCGGGGGAGACATGCCCGCAGGCCGTCGACGCGTGGGGGGCATGTCTCCCGTGGGCCGGTGTGGGACCGGTCACTGCCCTGATCAGGGGCCCGGTGCCGATTGGCATGGGCCGTGCCTGGTATGGCACACTGTCCCGGTTGCTCGGTTGAGTGCCGATGCTGTGCGCCTCCCGCCGGGAGGACTGGAAGCGAGTCCCGACGTACTCGTCGCTCCTCATCAGGAGCGGAAGTACGGGAATCTTCCGGGAAGTGCAGGAGGGGCTTCAACCAGGCATCCCGGTGGGTCTCTTCCCCCGACTCCCTCCTTCATCGAGGACATCTCCCATGGAGACGTACGAGGAGGAGCACGACACGCCCGACCGCGTGGGTCGGAGACGGGTCGTGGCTCGGTCGACGAGCGGGAGCGGGGAGCGGAAGACCACCGGGGTTCCGGAGCGTGACGAGAAGAAGGACTACGAAGTAGCCATGGCGGGACAGAAGATCCGCATCCGGCTCAAGGCCTACGACCACGAGGTCATCGACAACTCGGCGAAGAAGATCGTCGAGACGGTGACCCGCACTGGTGCGTCGGTCGCAGGCCCGGTGCCGCTGCCAACCGAGAAGAACGTGTACTGCGTCATCAAGTCGCCGCACAAGTACAAGGACGCGCGCGAGCACTTCGAGATGCGCACCCACAAGCGGCTGATCGACATCCTCGACCCGACCCCCAAGACCGTTGACTCGCTGATGCGCCTGGACCTCCCGGCCGGCGTCGACATCGAGATCAAGCTCTGAGAGGCCCGGTAGAGATGACCAAGCAGATCAAGGGTGTCCTGGGCGAGAAGCTCGGCATGACCCAGGTCTGGGACGACAACAACCGCGTCGTCCCCGTGACCGTCCTCAAGGCCGGTCCCTGTGTCGTGACCCAGGTGCGCACCAATGACAAGGACGGTTACGACTCCGTCCAGATCGCCTTCGGCGAGATCGACCCGCGCAAGGTGAACAAGCCGCTCAAGGGCCACTTCGCCAAGGCCGACGTGACCCCGCGTCGCCACCTCGTCGAGATCCGTACCAACGACTCCGGCGCGTACACGCTGGGCCAGGAAGTCACCGCCGAGGTCTTCGACTCCGGCATCAAGGTCGACGTGACCGGCACCAGCAAGGGCAAGGGCTTCGCCGGTGGCATGAAGCGCCATGGCTTCCGAGGCGGCAAGGCTTCGCACGGTGCCCACCGCGTGCACCGCAAGCCGGGCTCCATCGGCGGCTGCGCGACTCCCGGCCGTGTCTTCAAGGGCACGCGCATGGCGGGCCGCATGGGCAACGAGCGGGTCACCACCCAGAACCTGACCGTCCACGCCGTTGACGCGGAGAAGGGCCTGCTGCTCATCAAGGGCGCAGTTCCCGGTCCGAACGGCGGCCTCGTCCTGGTCCGTACTGCGGCCAAGGGGGCTTGAGGTAAATGAGCACCGTTGACATTCTTTCGCCGGCCGGCGACAAGACCGGAACCGTCGAGCTCCCTGCGGAGATCTTCGACAGGCAGGTCAGCGTTCCGCTGATCCACCAGGTCGTCGTCGCCCAGCTGGCCGCTGCCCGTCAGGGCACGCACAAGACCAAGACCCGTGGCGAGGTCCGCGGCGGTGGCAAGAAGCCGTACCGCC
>KI547048.1:176743-201726 GCA_000497405.1 Streptomycetaceae bacterium MP113-05
GAAGGGCACCGGCCGCGCCCGGCAGGGCTCGACCCGCGCGCCGCAGTTCGCCGGCGGTGGCGTCGTCCACGGCCCGCAGCCGCGTGACTACTCGCAGCGGACCCCGAAGAAGATGAAGGCCGCCGCGCTTCGCGGTGCCCTCTCCGACCGGGCCCGTCACGGCCGTGTCCACGTCGTCTCCGGCGTGGTCGAGGGCGAGGCGTCCACCAAGGCCGCCAAGACGCTGTTCGGCAAGGTCAGTGAGCGCAAGCACCTGCTCCTGGTCGCCGAGCGCGCCGACGAGTCTGCGTGGCTGTCCGCCCGCAACCTGCCCCAGGTTCACATCCTGGAGCCGGGCCAGCTGAACACGTACGACGTGCTCGTCTCCGACGACGTGGTCTTCACGAAGGCCGCCTTCGAGTCCTTCGTGGCCGGTCCGCAGGCCGCCGGGGCTGAGCTCGAAGGGAGCGAAGCCTGATGAGTGAGGCGACCGAGCAGACCGCTGTCACCAGCAAGACGTTCACGGACCCCCGTGACCTCCTGCTGAAGCCGGTGGTTTCGGAGAAGAGCTACGCGCTGCTGGACGAGAACAAGTACACGTTCCTCGTCGACACGCGCGCCAACAAGACCCAGATCAAGCAGGCCGTCCAGGCGGTCTTCTCGGTCAAGGTCACCGGGGTCAACACGATCAACCGGCAGGGCAAGCGCAAGCGCACCCGCACCGGTTACGGAAAGCGCGCCGACACCAAGCGCGCCATCGTGACCCTTGCCGAGGGCGACCGCATCGACATCTTCGGCGGCCCGGTCTCCTAACCGGAGGCCGAATCGCCTGAAGTCCGGAATCTTCCGAGGACTGAGAAATGGGTATCCGCAAGTACAAGCCGACGACCCCGGGCCGTCGTGGCTCCAGCGTCGCCGACTTCGTCGAGATCACGCGGTCCACGCCGGAGAAGTCGCTGGTCCGCCCCCTGCACAGCAAGGGCGGCCGTAACAACGCCGGTCGTGTGACCGTCCGCCACCAGGGCGGTGGCCACAAGCGCGCCTTCCGCGTGATCGACTTCCGTCGTCACGACAAGGACGGCGTGCCGGCCAAGGTCGCGCACATCGAGTACGACCCGAACCGCACCGCGCGCATCGCGCTGCTGCACTACGCGGACGGTGAGAAGCGCTACATCCTCGCCCCGGCCGGCCTGAAGCAGGGCGCCCGGATCGAGAACGGCCCCGTCGCGGACATCAAGCCGGGCAACAACCTGGCGCTCCGCAACATCCCCGTCGGTACGGTCATCCACGCCATCGAGCTGCGCCCCGGCGGCGGCGCCAAGTTCGCCCGGTCCGCCGGTGCGTCCGTGCAGCTGCTGGCGAAGGAGGGCCGCATGGCCCACCTGCGCATGCCGTCCGGTGAGATCCGCCTGGTCGACGTCCGCTGCCGCGCCACCGTCGGCGAGGTCGGCAACGCCGAGCAGTCGAACATCAACTGGGGCAAGGCCGGCCGTATGCGCTGGAAGGGCGTTCGCCCGACCGTCCGCGGTGTGGTCATGAACCCGATCGACCACCCGCACGGCGGTGGTGAGGGCCGGACCTCCGGTGGACGCCACCCCGTGTCGCCGTGGGGCCAGAAGGAGGGCCGTACGCGCTCGCCGAAGAAGGCCAGCAACAAGTACATCGTCCGCCGCCGCAAGACGAACAAGAAGCGCTAGGAGGCGGGGTTTTCGATGCCGCGCAGTCTCAAGAAGGGGCCCTTCGTCGACGACCACCTGACCAAGAAGGTGGACACGCAGAACGAAGCAGGCACCAAGAACGTCATCAAGACCTGGTCCCGCCGCTCGATGATCGTCCCGGCGATGCTGGGCCACACGATCGCGGTGCACGACGGCCGTAAGCACGTCCCGGTGTTCGTCACCGAGTCGATGGTCGGCCACAAGCTCGGCGAGTTCGCCCCGACACGCAGCTTCCGCGGTCACGTCAAGGACGACCGCAAGTCGCGGCGTCGTTGATCGGGGTGACGACCATGACTGACACCGAAGGGACAACCATGGAAGCCAGGGCCTCCGCGCGCTATGTGCGCGTCACGCCCATGAAGGCCCGCCGGGTGGTGGACCTTGTCCGTGGCATGAGTGCCACGGAGGCTCAGGCGGTCCTGCGTTTCGCCCCGCAGGCCGCCAGCGTGCCCGTGGGCAAGGTGCTCGACAGCGCCATTGCCAACGCCGCGCACAACTACGACCACACCGACGCCGACAGCCTCGTCATCTCCGAGGTCTACGTCGACGAGGGTCCGACCCTGAAGCGGTTCCGGCCGCGCGCCCAGGGCCGCGCCTACCGGATCCGCAAGCGGACCAGCCACATCACCGTGGTCGTCAGCAGCAAGGAAGGAACCCGGTAATGGGCCAGAAGGTAAACCCGCACGGGTTCCGTCTCGGCATCACCACCGACTTCAAGTCGCGCTGGTACGCCGACAAGCTCTACAAGGACTACGTCAAGGAAGACGTCGCGATCCGCAAGATGCTCACCAAGGGCATGGAGCGGGCCGGCATCTCCAAGGTGGAGATCGAGCGCACCCGTGACCGTGTGCGCGTCGACGTCCACACCGCTCGTCCGGGCATCGTCATCGGCCGCCGCGGCGCCGAGGCGGACCGCCTGAGGGGCAACCTGGAGAAGCTGACGGGCAAGCAGATCCAGTTCAACATCCTCGAGGTGAAGAACCCGGAGACGGACGCTCAGCTGGTGGCCCAGGCCGTCGCCGAGCAGCTGTCCTCCCGCGTCTCCTTCCGCCGCGCGATGCGTAAGAGCATGCAGACCGCGATGAAGGCCGGCGCCAAGGGCATCAAGATCCAGTGCGGTGGCCGTCTCGGCGGCGCCGAGATGTCCCGCTCGGAGTTCTACCGCGAGGGCCGTGTGCCGCTGCACACCCTGCGTGCGAACGTCGACTACGGCCTCTTCGAGGCCCGTACGACCTTCGGCCGCATCGGTGTGAAGGTGTGGATCTACAAGGGCGACGTCAAGAACATCGCCGAGGTGCGCGCCGAGAACGCGGCCGCCCGTGCGGGCAACCGCCCGTCGCGCGGTGGCGCCGGTGGCGGGGCAGACCGTCCCCGCCGGGGCGGCGAGCGTGGAGGCCGCGGTCGTAGGCCGCAGTCCGCGCAGTCCGATGCTCCGAAGTCGGCCGAGGGCGCTGCTCCCGCCGCTGCCGCGGCCGAGGCCAAGCCCGCCGGCGGAGCCGGCTCGAGTGGCTCTGCCGGAAAGGAGAGCTGACCCATGCTGATCCCGCGCAGGGTCAAGCACCGCAAGCAGCACCACCCGAAGCGCAAGGGCATGGCCAAGGGCGGCACCGAGGTCGCATTCGGCGAGTGGGGCATCCAGGCCGTCACCCCGGCGTACGTGACGAACCGGCAGATCGAGGCAGCTCGTATCTCCATGACGCGTCACATCAAGCGTGGTGGCAAGGTGTGGATCAACATCTACCCCGACCGCCCGCTGACCAAGAAGCCCGCCGAGACCCGCATGGGTTCCGGTAAGGGTTCGCCGGAATGGTGGATCGCGAACGTGAAGCCCGGTCGGGTCATGTTCGAGCTGTCCTACCCGAACGAGCGGATTGCCAAGGAGGCGCTGATTCGCGCCGCCCACAAGCTTCCGATGAAGTGCCGGATCGTGCGGCGCGAGGCAGGTGAGTCGTGATGGCGGCCGGTACCAAGGCGTCCGAGCTGCGTGAGCTGGGCAACGAGGAGCTCGTCGGCAAGCTCCGCGAGGCCAAGGAAGAGCTGTTCAACCTCCGCTTCCAGGCGGCGACCGGGCAGCTCGAGAACCACGGTCGGCTGAAGGCCGTCCGTAAGGACATCGCGCGGATCTACACCCTGATGCGTGAGCGCGAGCTGGGCATCGAGACGGTGGAGAGTGCCTGATGAGCGAGACCAAGATGACTGACAACGAGCAGAAGCGCGGTTTCCGCAAGACCCGGCAGGGTCTCGTCGTCAGCGACAAGATGGACAAGACCGTCGTTGTCGCTGTCGAGGACCGCGTGAAGCACGCGCTGTACGGCAAGATCATCCGCCGTACCGAGAAGCTCAAGGCGCACGACGAGCAGAACGCTGCCGGCGTCGGCGACCGCGTCCTCCTGATGGAGACCCGGCCGCTGTCCGCCACCAAGCGCTGGCGCATCGTCGAGATCCTCGAGAAGGCCAAGTAATTTCCCGGGCCAACTGGCCCCGGAATGAGTTCCGCCAGGCTCGGTGGGGCGCGCACGTGAAGTGAGCGCCCCACCGGGAACCGGCAGACGATCAGGAGATAGACGTGATCCAGCAGGAGTCTCGGCTTCGCGTCGCCGACAACACGGGTGCGAAGGAGATCCTCACCATCCGTGTTCTCGGTGGTTCGGGCCGTCGCTACGCGGGCATCGGTGACGTCATCGTCGCTACCGTCAAGGACGCGATCCCCGGTGCGAACGTGAAGAAGGGCGACATCGTCAAGGCGGTCATCGTGCGCACCGTGAAGGAGCGCCGCCGCCCCGACGGCTCGTACATCCGTTTCGATGAGAACGCCGCCGTCATCCTCAAGGGCGACGGCGACCCCCGCGGCACCCGTATCTTCGGCCCCGTGGGCCGTGAGCTGCGCGAGAAGAAGTTCATGAGGATCGTCTCGCTCGCGCCGGAGGTGCTGTGAGCATGAAGATCAAAAAGGGCGACCTGGTACAGGTCATCACCGGTAAGGACAAGGGCAAGCAGGGCAAGGTCATCGTGGCCTTCCCCCGCGAGGACCGCGTCCTGGTCGAGGGTGTCAACCGGGTCAAGAAGCACACCAAGGCCGGCCAGACCGCTCGTGGCTCCAAGACCGGCGGCATCGTGACGACCGAGGCCTCGATCCACGTGAGCAACGTGTCGCTCGTCGTGGAGACCGAGGGCAAGAAGGTCGTCACCCGCGTCGGATACCGCGTCGACGAGGACGGCAACAAGATCCGCGTTGCCAAGCGGACCGGTGAGGACATCTGATGACTGCCACCACTGCAACCGCCGCCGGCATTCCGCGTCTGAAGACGCGCTACCGCGAGGAGATCGCGGGCAAGCTGCACGACGAGTTCACGTACGAGAACGTCATGCAGATCCCGGGTCTGACCAAGATCGTGGTCAACATGGGTGTGGGCGACGCCGCCCGCGACTCCAAGCTGATCGAGGGTGCCATCAAGGACCTCGCCACGATCACCGGGCAGAAGCCGGCCGTCACGAAGGCCCGGAAGTCCATCGCGCAGTTCAAGCTGCGCGAGGGCCAGCCCATCGGTGCCCACTCCACCCTCCGCGGAGACCGGATGTGGGAGTTCCTGGACCGCCTGCTGTCGCTCGCACTGCCGCGCATCCGCGACTTCCGCGGACTGTCGCCCAAGCAGTTCGACGGCCGGGGCAACTACACCTTCGGTCTCACGGAGCAGGCCATGTTCCACGAGATCGACCAGGACAAGATCGACCGGGTCCGGGGCATGGACATCACCGTGGTCACCACGGCGAACACCGACGAGGAAGGGCGCGCTCTGCTTCGTCACCTCGGCTTCCCGTTCAAGGAGAACTGACATGGCGAAGAAGGCCCTGATCGCCAAGGCCGGCCGTAAGCCGAAGTTCGCGGTGCGTGCCTACACGCGCTGCCAGCGCTGCGGCCGCCCGCACTCCGTCTACCGTAAGTTCGGCCTGTGCCGCGTGTGCCTTCGCCAGATGGCGCACCGCGGTGAGCTGCCGGGCGTGACCAAGAGTTCCTGGTAATCGGCTCCTCGGAGCCGACCAGCCAGGACTCTCGGTAAGCAACCTGGACGTCGGGACCCGACCCGCATCCCTTAGGGTGGAGGGTCGGGCGCCCGGCGCCCGGAGAACGTCCGCGGGCGTAGCCCGCTATCAGACGCTTACTACGCCGTAGGTCCCCGCTCCACACCTGTCCCGCCGCGCCCAGGCGCGTGCGGGGAGAAGGACGGAGCACACAGGAAACCCCGGCGAGAGAGGCCGAAGGCCAGCACATGACCATGACCGATCCGATCGCAGACATGTTGACGCGTCTGCGGAACGCGAACTCGGCGTACCACGATGCCGTCGAGATGCCGCACAGCAAGATCAAGTCGCACATCGCGGAGATCCTCCAGCAGGAGGGTTACATCACCGGCTGGAAGACCGAGGAAGCCCCGGTGGGCAAGAGCCTCGTTCTCGAGCTGAAGTTCGGCCCGAACCGCGAGCGTTCGATCGCCGGCATCAAGCGGATCTCGAAGCCGGGTCTTCGGGTCTACGCAAAGTCCACCAACCTGCCGAAGGTGCTCGGCGGCCTGGGCGTGGCGATCATCTCCACGTCCCACGGTCTCCTGACCGGTCAGCAGGCTCAGAAGAAGGGTGTGGGCGGGGAAGTCCTCGCCTACGTCTGGTAACGGAAGGGAACGGAGGTAAAGCCATGTCGCGTATCGGCAAGCTCCCCATCCAGGTTCCCGCCGGTGTGGACGTCGCCCTCGATGGCCGCCAGGTGGACGTGAAGGGCCCGAAGGGCTCCCTCGCGCACACCGTGGTCGCGCCCATCGAGATCGCCAAGGGCGAGGACGGCGCTCTCGTCGTCACCCGCCCGAACGACGAGAGCCGGAACAGGGCCCTGCACGGCCTGTCCCGCACGCTGGTGGCGAACATGATCACTGGCGTGACCCAGGGGTACAGCAAGGCTCTCGAGATCAGCGGTGTCGGTTACCGCGTCCAGGCCAAGGGCTCCAACCTGGAGTTCTCGCTGGGTTACAGCCACCCGATCCTGATCGAGGCGCCCGAGGGCATCTCGTTCAAGGTCGAGTCGCCGACCAAGTTCTCGGTCGAGGGCATCGACAAGCAGAAGGTCGGCGAGGTCGCCGCGAACATCCGCAAGCTGCGCAAGCCCGACCCCTACAAGGCCAAGGGCGTGAAGTATGCGGGCGAGGTCATCCGCCGCAAGGTCGGAAAGGCTGGTAAGTAAGCCATGGCATACGGCGTGAAGATCGCTAAGGGCGACGCC
Source organism: Streptomycetaceae bacterium MP113-05 (assembly GCA_000497405.1). Taxonomy (GTDB): domain Bacteria; phylum Actinomycetota; class Actinomycetes; order Streptomycetales; family Streptomycetaceae; genus Streptomyces. The sequence goes on from KI547048.1 coordinate 183,710, forward strand.
TACAAGCGCGTCGCCGCCAAGCGTCGGCACATTCGCATCCGGAAGAAGATCTCGGGCACGTCCGAGCGTCCTCGTCTGGTGGTGACGCGCTCCAACCGTCACATGGTGGCGCAGGTCGTCGACGACATCGCAGGCCACACCGTGGCCTCCGCGTCGTCGCTGGACGGCTCCATCCGCACGGGTGACGACGACAAGAGCTCGCAGGCCCAGAAGGTCGGCGCGCTGGTGGCCGAGCGTGCGAAGGCCGCGGGCGTCGAGGCCGTCGTCTTCGACCGCGGTGGAAACAAGTACGCAGGGCGGATTGCCGCTCTGGCTGACGCCGCCCGCGAAGCCGGGCTCAAGTTCTGAGCCGGTTCCGCACTGGCGGACGTAAACGAGAGAGGTAATTCCAATGGCTGGACCCCAGCGTCGCGGTGGCGGCGCCGGTGGCGACCGCCGGGACCGCAAGGGCCGGGACGGCGGTGCCGCTGAGAAGACCGCGTACGTCGAGCGTGTCGTCGCGATCAACCGAGTCGCCAAGGTAGTGAAGGGCGGTCGGCGCTTCAGCTTCACCGCTCTGGTCGTGGTCGGCGACGGCGACGGCACCGTGGGTGTCGGTTACGGCAAGGCCAAGGAGGTTCCGTCTGCCATCGCCAAGGGCGTTGAGGAGGCGAAGAAGAACTTCTTCAAGGTCCCCCGTATCCAGGGCACCATTCCGCACCCGATCCAGGGTGAGGAAGCCGCGGGCGTCGTGCTGCTCAAGCCGGCTTCGCCCGGTACCGGTGTGATCGCCGGTGGCCCGGTGCGCGCGGTTCTGGAGTGCGCCGGCATCCACGACGTGCTCAGCAAGTCGCTCGGATCTTCCAACGCGATCAACATCGTGCATGCCACGCGTGCCGCGCTCCAGGGGCTGCAGCGCCCCGAGGAGATCGCCGCCCGCCGTGGCCTGCCGCTGGAGGACGTGGCTCCCGCCGCTCTGCTGCGGGCGCGTGCCGGGGTGAGTGCGTAATGACTCGCCTCAGGATCACGCAGACGCGTTCCGTCATCGGGACCAAGCAGAACCACCGGGACACGCTGCGGACGCTCGGTCTGAAGCGTGTGAACGACGTCTCCGTCAAGGAGGCCCGTCCCGAGGTCGTCGGCATGGTCCACACCGTGCGTCACCTCGTGACGGTCGAGGAGGTCGACTGACATGGCTGAGCCTCAGGGCGAGAAGCCTCTGAAGGTCCACAACCTCCGGCCGGCCCCCGGCGCCAAGACCGCCAAGACCCGTGTGGGTCGTGGTGAGGCGTCGAAGGGAAAGACCGCTGGTCGTGGCACCAAGGGCACCAAGGCCCGCTACCAGGTTCCCGAGCGCTTCGAGGGTGGGCAGATGCCGCTGCACATGCGGCTGCCCAAGCTCCGGGGCTTCCGGAACCCGGCGCACAAGAACTTCCAGGTGGTGAACCTCGAGAAGATCGCAGCCCTCTACCCGGAGGGTGGCGAGGTGACCGTGGCCGACCTGGTCGTCAAGGGCGCCGTGCGCAAGAACGAGCTCGTGAAGGTGCTCGGCGACGGAGAGATCTCCGTGGCGCTGCAGGTGACCGTCGACAAGGTCTCCGGCTCCGCCAAGGAGAAGATCACCGCTGCCGGTGGAACCGTCACCGAGCTGGTCTGAGTTCGTTTGTCCGGTTGACCGGGGGTGTCCTACGGGCATCCCCGGTCAGTCGTAGGGGCCGGCACTGCCGGAGTCGACCACTCGTGATGGTTCCGTCACGAGTGGTCGTTCCCCGAGCCCGTCGCCGCCGGTAAGGTGGCGTGCACTGTTGCTATCGACCCCCAAGACCGTCACCTCTCGCGCTTCAGCGCCGGGAGGGCCGCAGGAGGCACCGTGCTCACCGCGTTCGCCCGGGCGTTCCAGACGCCCGACCTGCGCAAGAAGCTGCTGTTCACGCTCGGCATCATGGTGCTCTTCCGGCTCGGGGCGCACGTCCCGATCCCGGGCGTCAGCTTTGAGAACGTCAACCAGTGCATGAGCCTGGCCGAGGCCAACAGCGGTCTCTTCGGCCTGGTCAACATGTTCAGCGGCGGCGCGCTGTTGCAGCTCACCATCTTCGCGCTCGGCATCATGCCGTACATCACGGCCAGCATCATCCTTCAACTACTGGTCGTGGTGATCCCCCGCCTCGAGCAGCTGAAGAAGGAAGGGCAGTCCGGTCAGGCCAAGATCACGCAGTACACGCGCTACCTGACCGTGGCGCTGTCCGTTCTGCAGGCGACCGGTCTGGTGGCCACCGCCCGCAGCGGCGCGCTCTTCCCGCAGTGCCCGGTGCGTGACCAGATCATCCCCAACGACGGCATCTTCACCACCATCCTGATGGTGATCTGCATGACCGCCGGATCCGCCCTCATCATGTGGATGGGTGAGCTCGTCACCGACCGCGGCATCGGCAACGGCATGTCCATCATGATGTTCATCTCCATCGCGGCCGGCTTCCCCGGCGCGCTGTGGGCCATCAAGCAGCAGGGCAAGCTGGCGAACGGCTGGATCGAGTTCGGCGTGGTCATTCTCGCCGGCCTGGCGATGGTCGTTCTGGTCGTCTTCGTCGAGCAGGCGCAGCGCCGTATTCCGGTGCAGTACGCGAAGCGCATGATCGGACGACGTTCCTACGGCGGCACCTCGACCTACATTCCGCTGAAGGTCAACCAGGCGGGTGTGATTCCGGTCATCTTCGCCTCGTCGCTGCTCTACATTCCCGCGCTGGTCGTCCAGTTCTCCAACTCCAAGGCGGGCTGGGCGGACTGGGTCCAGAGCAATCTTACGCAGCAGAGTTCGCCGATCTACATCTCGGTGTACTTCCTCCTGATCGTCTTCTTCGCCTTCTTCTACGTGGCCATCACGTTCAACCCCGAAGAAGTTGCAGACAACATGAAGAAGTATGGTGGCTTCATCCCGGGCATCCGGGCGGGACGTCCCACTGCCGAGTACCTGAGCTACGTGCTGAACCGCATCACGTGGCCGGGGTCGCTCTACCTGGGACTGATCGCCCTGGTGCCCACCGTCGCGCTGGTGGCTTTCCAGGCACAACAGAACTTCCCGTTCGGTGGCACGAGCATTCTCATCATCGTGGGTGTCGGGCTCGAGACCGTGAAGCAGATCGAGAGTCAGCTGCAGCAGCGCCATTACGAAGGGTTCCTCCGCTGATGCGAATCGTCCTCGTCGGACCGCCGGGCGCGGGCAAGGGCACGCAGGCTGCGTACCTCGCCGAGAACCTGTCGATCCCGCACATCTCCACGGGTGACCTCTTCCGCGCCAACATCTCCCAGGGCACACCGCTCGGGCGCCAGGCAAAGGAGTTCATGGACGCCGGCCGGCTGGTGCCGGACGAGGTCACCATCGGAATGGCCGAGGACCGCATGCGGGACGAGGACGCGTCCGGCGGATTCCTGCTGGACGGCTTTCCGCGCAACATCGGCCAGGCCGAAGCGCTGGACCGCTTCCTCGACGGCCGCGAGCTCCGGCTCGACGCGGTCCTGGACCTCGAGGTCCCCGAGGAGGAGGTCGTCAAACGGATCGCCGGGCGGCGCATCTGCCGTACCGACTCCAGTCACGTCTTCCACGCCGAGTACGCACCGCCGAAGGTGGATGGTGTCTGCGACAAGTGCTCGGGCGAGTTGTACCAGCGCGAGGACGACAGCGAGGCCACGGTCCGGAAGCGACTGTCCGTGTACCACAGCGAGACCGAGCCGATCATCGACTACTACAAGGCGCAGGGCCTGGTGACCACGATCTCCGGGCTCGGTGCCGCCGCCGACGTCACGACCCGTGCGATGTCCGCGCTCGGGCAGGACTGAGCCCGCGGAGGACCGCCGTTTCCCGGATGCTCCGCTCCGGGTCCGGTTCTCGATCGCCGTGGGGGTACCTCCCGCGAGCGAAGCGCCCTCGGGAGGAGAGTCGACCGCGTCGGCCCCTCCTCGGCGGTCGAGGGCTTTCGCCGGGGAGCGGGGCGGGGGGATCATCGCACGTAGTACGCACGCACCTGTGCAGGAAGGCGACCGCCGACATGGTCGAGATCAAGACCCCCGAGCAGATCGCGAAGATGCGCGAGGCCGGACTCGTCGTAGCCGCCATGCATGCCGCGTGCCGCGAGGCGGCCGTGCCCGGCGCGTCGACGAAGGACCTGGACGACGTCGCGGCGAAGGTCCTGGCCGACCACGACGCCAAGCCGAACTTCCTCGGTTACGGGGGCTTCCCCGGCAACATCTGCACGTCGGTGAACGACGTGGTCGTACACGGCATCCCGAGCCGGGACACGGTGCTGAAGAACGGCGACCTGCTGTCCATCGACGCCGGGGCGATCATCGACGGCTGGCACGGCGACGCGGCGATCACCGTCTTCGTGGGCGAGGGCCACGCGCCCGAGCTGCACGAGTTGAGCCGGGTGACCGAGGAGTCCATGTGGGCCGGTCTCGCCGCGGTGCGCAAGGGCCACCGGCTCGCTGACATCTCCCGCGCCGTCGAGGGGTACGTCCGCCGTCAGCCCCGGCCCGCCTCGGGCAAGTACGGGATCATCGAGGACTACGGGGGCCACGGCATCGGCTCGCAGATGCACATGGACCCGCACCTCCTGAACTACGTCGACCGGCGCCGTCTCATCGGCCGGCACAACCCGAAGCTGGTGCACGGGATGTGTCTCGCCATCGAGCCGATGGTCAGCCTGGGCACGCCGAAGACGCACGTTCTCTCCGACGACTGGACGGTGCTCACCGACGACGGCACCTGGTCCAGCCACTGGGAACACTCCATCGCCCTGACGGAGAAGGGCCCGCTGGTGCTCACCGCGCCGGACGGCGGCAAGGCCAGACTGGCTGAGCTGGGCGTCACGACCGCCCCCGACCCCCTCGGCTGAGCGGGATCCTCGGGACCGGCCGGAACCACCCCGGCCAGCCGGCTCACCGAGCGCCGTCGGACCACGGCCGGGCATCGGATGTACGGCGCTTCGACGCTTAACGATCTTGCAGGCGGGGGATACATTCCCGATTCGTCTTTCCGGGAGCCGTGAAGTAGACTAGCTCGTCGGTCCGGGTGTCTTTGTCTGCCCCGGTCCACCCCAGGTAGCCGATCCCGGAAGGTGAAGCGCTCAAGCATGGCCAAAAAACAAGGGGCCATCGAGATCGAGGGCACGGTCGTCGAGTCTCTCCCGAACGCGATGTTCAAGGTGGAGCTGCAGAACGGCCACCAGGTCCTTGCGCACATCAGCGGCAAGATGCGGATGCACTACATCCGTATCCTTCCCGACGACCGGGTCGTGGTGGAGCTGTCTCCCTACGACCTGACTCGCGGGCGGATCGTCTACCGCTACAAGTAGATCTTGCAGACGTCCTGCGCCGGATCATCCGGTGGAGGGCGTCCGCACTGACCCGGAGAACCTCACTTTCATGAAGGTCAAGCCGAGCGTCAAGAAGATCTGCGACAAGTGCAAGGTGATCCGCCGTCACGGCCGGGTCATGGTCATCTGCGACAACCTGCGCCACAAGCAGCGCCAGGGCTGAAGCAGCCGACCCTCGCCTTCGCACCTCGCTCGCAACTCTTCGCGCGACGCAAGCGAAAAGTACATACGCAGTCACCCGACCCCCCGCCGTGAGAAGTTCACAGCCGGTGGGGACGACACCCCCGGTCGGAGGCCGGGGACCCGGCTCGTAACTCGTCAGGAGACCTACGGGAACGGTGCTGCGCCACACCTCCGCAGAAATCAGGAGCCACACACATGGCACGCCTCGCAGGCGTTGACCTCCCGCGTGACAAGCGCGTCGAGGTCGCCCTCACCTACGTCTTCGGTATCGGCCGTACCCGGTCCCAGGCAGCTCTGGACTCCACCGGCATCGACCGGGACGTCCGCGTCCGGGACCTTGCCGAGGAGGACCTGGTCAAGCTCCGCGAGTACGTGGACAGCAACCTCCAGGTGGAGGGTGACCTCCGCCGTGAGATCCAGGCCGACATTCGCCGCAAGGTCGAGATCGGCTGCTACGAGGGTCTGCGTCACCGCCGCGGCCTTCCGGTTCACGGCCAGCGCACCAAGACCAACGCGCGTACCCGCAAGGGCCCGCGTCGCGCGATCGCCGGCAAGAAGAAGCCGGGCAAGAAGTAGTCCACTGCGGACACGCTGACCAGCGGTCCCGCTGTCGGACCGACCACCTCCACGGGAGTTAATCTCTATGCCTCCGAAGGGCCGTACGGCCGGCGCCAAGAAGGTGCGCCGCAAAGAGAAGAAGAACGTCGCCCACGGGCACGCTCACATCAAGAGCACGTTCAACAACACCATCGTCTCGATCACCGACCCCACCGGCAACGTGATCTCCTGGGCCTCTGCCGGCCACGTCGGCTTCAAGGGCTCGCGCAAGTCCACTCCGTTCGCCGCCCAGATGGCCGCGGAGAACGCTGCGCGTCGCGCGCAGGAGCACGGCATGCGCAAGGTCGACGTCTTCGTGAAGGGTCCCGGCTCCGGCCGTGAGACCGCGATCCGCTCCCTCCAGGCCACCGGCCTCGAGGTCGGTTCCATCCAGGACGTCACCCCGACCCCGCACAACGGCTGCCGCCCGCCGAAGCGCCGCCGAGTCTGAGCAGCAGGAAGTAGGAGATCTAAGCAATGGCGCGTTACACCGGGGCCGACTGCAAGCGTTGCCGTCGGGAGAAGCAGAAGCTCTTCCTCAAGGGAGCCAAGTGCGAGAGCGCGAAGTGCCCGATTGAGATCCGTCCTTACCCCCCGGGTGAGCACGGACGCGGGCGCACCAAGGACTCCGAGTACCTCCTGCAGAAGCGTGAGAAGCAGAAGGCCGCTCGTATCTACGGTGTCCTCGAGAAGCAGTTCCGCGGGTACTTCAACGAGGCCAACCGCCAGCAGGGCAAGACGGGTGAGAACCTGCTGCGCATCCTCGAGACCCGTCTCGACAACGTGGTCTACCGGGCCGGCTTCGCCAAGTCCCGCGACCACGCCCGTCAGCTGGTCAAGCACGGGCACATCGAGGTGAACGGTCGCAAGACCGACATCCCCTCGGCCCGCGTGGTCCCCAGCGACATCGTGCAGGTTCGTGAGTCCTCCAGGAACATGACCCCGTTCCAGGTGGCTCAGGCCGAGGCCGGCGACAAGACCGTGCCGGCGTGGCTCGAGGCGGTGCCCTCGAACCTGCGGGTGCTGGTCCACTCGCTGCCCGAGCGCCAGGTGATCGACACCCAGGTGCAGGAGCAGCTGATCGTCGAGCTGTACTCCAAGTAAGGAGTACGGCGAGCTGCTCGTCTGCGGCTCCGGGCCGGGCCTCGTGTCCGGTCCGGAGCACGGGAAGCAGCTTGATCCACGAACGTCACTCCGCGTAGTGCGGGTGACGTTCGGTAATGGGTACGGGTGGAGCGGCCCATTTGGGCCGTACCGCCCGTACCCTGTCAGTACGGCATCAAATAGCGGTTGCCGCAGACTGGAGGCATTTCCTCATGCTGATCGCTCAGCGCCCCTCCCTGACCGAAGAGGTCGTCGACGAATTCCGTTCCCGGTTCGTGATCGAGCCGCTGGAGCCGGGCTTCGGCTACACCCTCGGTAACTCTCTCCGCCGCACGCTCCTCTCCTCGATCCCCGGCGCTGCCGTGACCAGCATCCGGATCGACGGCGTTCTGCACGAGTTCACCACCGTGCCGGGCGTCAAGGAGGACGTCACCGACCTCATCCTCAACATCAAGAGCCTCGTCGTCTCCTCCGAGCACGACGAGCCGGTCGTGATGTACCTGCGCAAGCAGGGCCCGGGTCAGGTCACGGCGGCGGACATCGCCCCGCCGGCCGGTGTCGAGGTGCACAACCCCGACCTGGTCCTCGCCACGCTGAACGGCAAGGGCAAGCTCGAGATGGAGCTCACCGTCGAGCGTGGTCGGGGCTACGTCTCCGCCGTCCAGAACAAGCAGCTGGGCCAGGAGATCGGCCGCATCCCGGTCGACTCCATCTACTCGCCCGTCATGAAGGTCACCTACAAGGTCGAGGCGACCCGTGTCGAGCAGCGCACCGACTTCGACAAACTGATCGTCGACGTCGAGACCAAGCAGTCCATGCGTCCGCGTGACGCGATGGCCTCGGCCGGCAAGACCCTGGTCGAGCTGTTCGGCCTGGCCCGCGAGCTCAACATCGACGCCGAGGGCATCGACATGGGCCCGTCCCCGACGGACGCGGCGCTCGCCGCGGACCTCGCGCTCCCCATCGAGGAGCTCGAGCTCACCGTCCGCTCCTACAACTGCCTCAAGCGTGAGGGTATCCACTCCGTGGGTGAGCTCGTCGCGCGGTCCGAGGCGGACCTGCTCGACATCCGCAACTTCGGTGCGAAGTCGATCGACGAGGTCAAGGCGAAGCTGGCCGGCATGGGCCTGGCTCTCAAGGACAGCCCGCCCGGATTCGACCCGACCGCCGCCGCCGACGCCTTCGGCGCCGACGACGACACCGACCAGGGCTTCGTGGAGACCGAGCAGTACTGAGCCCACCTCACGGCGGGCGGAACCGACGACGTCGGGTCCGCCCCGCCCGTGGGGCCTCCGGGACGACGTTCGGCCCGAACGTCGTCCCGGGCCCGTGCGGACGACCTGTCCGTACGGACCCCTGACACCGGTACCTGACACGGCCGGTGCAGTAACCAAGGAGAAGCACCATGCCGAAGCCCACCAAGGGTGCCCGTCTGGGCGGCAGCGCCGCGCACCAGAAGGCCATGCTGGCGAACCTCGCCACGAACCTTTTTGAGCACGGCCGGATCACCACCACCGAGGCGAAGGCCCGTCGCCTCCGCCCGGTGGCGGAGCGTCTGATCACCAAGGCGAAGAAGGGTGACCTTCACAACCGCCGCCAGGTCATGCGCACGGTCCTGGACAAGAGCGTCGTCCACACGCTCTTCACCGAGATCGGCCCGCGCTACGAGAACCGTCCGGGTGGCTACACCCGCATCACCAAGGTCGGCAACCGTCGCGGCGACAACGCCCCGATGGCGGTCATCGAGCTGGTGGAGGCCCTCACCGTGCAGCAGAAGGCTGTCGGCGAGGCCGAGGCGGCGACGAAGCGCTCCGTGAAGGAGGCCGACGAGAAGAAGGCCACCGACACGGAGAAGGCCGACGTCGAGAAGGGCGAGGCCAAGGACGAGGCCGCCGAGGAGTCCAAGGACGCCTGACGCGCCCTCGTGTGCTCGACGGGCCCGCACCCCTCAAGGGGTGCGGGCCCGTTCGGCGTACCGGGGTCCGGGCGAGGCCGGCCCGGCGGCGTGGTGAGAGGATCGAGGGCGTGAGTGACGACGTGCAGCCCGGTTTCGTACGGGCACGGCTCGACCTGAGCTACGACGGCAGGAATTTCTCGGGCTGGGCCCGCCAGAAGGGTGAGCAGCGGACCGTCCAGCAGGAGATCGAGGACGCCCTTCGCGTCGTCCTGCGCCTGGACGCGTCCCCGCAGCTGACCGTCGCCGGCCGCACTGACGCGGGTGTTCACGCCCGCGGCCAGGTCGCGCACGTGGACCTTCCCGCCGAGCTCTGGGACACCAGTGGCGACCAGTTGCTGCGCCGGCTCGCCGGCCGCCTCCCCATGGATGTGCGCGTGCACCGGGTCACCGAAGCGCCACCACACTTCAACGCCCGGTTCTCCGCGATCTGGCGCCGCTACGCCTACCGCGTCGGCGACCGCCCCGGCGGCGTCGACCCGCTGCGCCGCGGGCACATCCTCTGGCACAACCGGCCATTGGACCTCGACGCCATGAACGAGGCCGCCCAGAGCCTCCTCGGTGAGCACGACTTCGCCGCGTACTGCAAGAAGCGCGAGGGCGCCACCACCATCCGTACCCTGACGCGGCTGCACTGGGTCCGCCACTCCGACGGCGTCCTGGAAGCGGCGGTCAAGGCCGACGCCTTCTGCCACAACATGGTGCGGGCGCTCGTCGGCGCCATGCTGTTCGTCGGGGACGGGCACCGCCCCCCTCAGTGGCCCGGGGAGGTCCTCGCCGCGGGAGTGCGCGACTCCGCCGTCCACGTCGTCCGCCCCCACGGCCTCACGCTCGAAGAGGTCGGCTACCCGGCTGACGCCGACCTGGCCGCCCGCAACGCCGCCTCCCGCAACAAGCGCACCCTCCTCGCCCCCGCTCCCGGTGCCGACTGCTGCTGACGCCCGCAGCTCCGCTGTGCAGTCGGCCGCACGCCGAGGGTGTCGACGTCCCGTCAGAGCGCCGGGAGGCCGGGTGGCGGGGTGGGGGTCCCGGGCAGTCGCAGCAATGCCTCCGTGCCCCCGGTGCCGTCCTCCGGAGGACGCAACTCGGCTTCCCCGCCGCACTGCCCCGCCGTGCGCGCGACGATGGACAAGCCGAGCCCCGAGCCGGGCAGACTGCGAGCTGTCGGCGACCGCCAGAACCGGTCGAATACGTGTGGAAGCTCGTGGGACAGCACCCCCGGCCCACGGTCGCGGACTCGCAGTACTCCGTCGTGCAGCGTCACCTCCACCGGGTACCCGCTGCCGAACTTCACGGCGTTGTCGAGCAGGTTGACCACGGCACGTTCGAGCCCCGTGGCCTCTCCCTGCACGTACCAGCGGGCCAGATCGGTCGTGAGCGCGGTCTCTGTTGCGCGTGGGCGGGCACGCTGCACCGCCCGTTCGACGATCTCGTGCAGGGCCACGAACCCGACCGTCCCGCTCGCCGGTGTCGTGACCGGGCGGGACAGCTCCTGGAGGTCGCCTATGAGGGAGGTGAGCTCGCTCATCTGCGTTTGTACCGAGCCGAACAGCTCACGTCGGTCCCGCGGCGGGAGGGGGCGGCCCGTCTCCTCGCTCCGTGTGAGCAGGTCGATGTTGGTGCGCAGTGAGGTGAGCGGGGTCCGTAGCTCGTGCCCCGCGTCGGCGATGAGCTGCTGCTGCAGGTCGCGGGACGAGGCGAGGGCGGCCGTCATGGCATTGAACGAGCGGGAGAGTCGGGCGATCTCGTCCTCTCCCTCTACGGGTATCCGCACGCCCAAGTCCTTCGTCCGCGCGATGTGCTCGGCCGCTTCGGTGAGCTGGTCCACGGGCCGGATTCCGGCGCGGGCGAGAGCTACGCCCGCCCCGGCCGCACCGAGTGCGCCGGCTGCGACCACCAGGCCGAGCACCAGAGCCAGGGTGTCGAGGGATTCGTCGATCTCGTCCATCGGGCGGGCCACAGTGAGCGCCGCACCCGTCCCCTTCAGCTCCCTGGTGTAGGCGCGGTAGCGAGCGCCGCTCGCTGCCTGAGTGGTGTGCAGCACCTCGTCACGCTCGCCGCGTGCCACCGCCGTGTCGGCGGCAGTGACGACCAGCGGGTCCTCACCGAGCGCGAGACAGCCGACGCCGGTGGCGTCGACGAGCTGCACCGAGGCACTGAAAGGGTCCGGTACAGCGGCGCGTCGGCTCTCCGGTTGCGACCCGCACTCCGCGGCCAGCGCCCGATTCGCCGCAAGATGTCGGGGGACAGGGGACTGCCGCAGGGCCTCGTCGAGCGACTCGACGAGCTGAGCATGCACCAGGAACCACGCCACCGCAGCGCAGGCCGCGACCGAGAGGGCGACGGTGAGAGCGACCAAGAGCGCGAGCCGGGAACGGAGCGCCAGCCGGCCGGACCCGGACCGCATCAGTCGGCCTCCCTGAGTACGTACCCGATGCCGCGGACGGTCTGAAGCATCCGTGGCTCTCCGCCCGCCTCCGTTTTGCGGCGGAGGTACATCACATACACGTCCAGCGAGTTGGACGACGGCTCGAAGTTGAAGCCCCACACGGTCCGGAGGATCTGTTCGCGGCTCAGAACCTGTCGCGGATGTGCGAGAAACAATTCCAGCAAGGCGTACTCCGTGCGCGTGAGGTCGACCACGCGCCCGGCACGTGTCACGTCCCGGGTCTCCGTGTCCATGTGCATACCGCCGTAGGTGAGCACCCGGCCGCCCCTGGCGGCCGTCTCGCTGTCGGCGTACCGGCTGCGGCGCAGCAGGGCACGGACACGCGCCAGGAGCTCGTCCAGCTCGAACGGCTTGACGAGGTAGTCGTCAGCCCCCGCGTCCAGGCCGGTCACCCGGTCTCCGACGGTGTCGCGGGCGGTCAGCATGAGGAGGGGGACCCGCACTCCCTCCGCACGAAGCCTGCGGGCCGCCGTCAGCCCGTCCATGCGGGGCATCAGGACGTCGAGGACGATCAGCCCCGGTTCCCGCGCGGCGACCCTCTCCAACGCGTCCGCTCCGTCCACGGCGGTCTCGACGCCGTAGCCCTCGAAGGTGAGGCTACGGCGCAGCGCCTCACGTACCGCGGGGTCGTCGTCGACGATCAGGAGGTTCATGCGGTTCAGCTTCGCACCGGGGGACGCGTCATTCACCCGGCCCAGCATGAGGCAGGAAAATGAGAACACTCTGAGGGGTCCCGGCCGGTCCCCGCGCTGATCGCCCGACGTCCGCACCCGGGCGACGCCACTTCTCATGCGCCTTTCACGGGGCCCTCAGCCTGCTCTTACTGGGGCTTCCTAGCGTCCTCGTCATGTTCTTCACCTATCTCCGGCGCGAGTTGCGCCGACGTCGCAAGGCATCTCTCGTCGTCGCAGCCGGACTTGCTCTCGGCATCGCGCTCGTCATCGTCGTCACCTCGGTGGCCTCCGGCATGCAGAGGGCGCAGGACGCCACCCTGGAGTCGCTCTACGGCCTCGGGACCGACGTGACCGTGCAGAAACAGCCGGAGGAGGGGAAACGCCCGGGGCGGCCCGGGTTCGACTTCGATGCGGGGGCAGGTGAGCAGAGCAGGGATCACCTGAGGCTGCGCGGGTTCGTCGCCACGCTCGACGGCGACGAACTCGCGGCGGTGGAGGCGGTGGACGGCGTGGCCGGTGTCGTCGGCAGCCTGGAGCTCCAGCAGACGACCGTGGAGGGCGAGTTCGATCCCGGTGGAGCCGACGGGGGTGGGGGGCCCGCCGGCGGCAGGAGGGGCCGGGCCGCCTTCGACGTGACCTCTCTCTCGGTCGACGGAGTCGACGTCACGCAGCCGGCCTACGGCCCTCTCACCACCTCGAAGATCGTCGAGGGCAGGGGATTCGACGACGGTGACGCGACCGGTCACGTCGCCGTGCTCGACCGTGCCTTTGCCGATGAGGAGGGCCTGGACGTCGGCGACCATGTCACCGTGCAGAACGAGAGGTTCGATGTGGTGGGCGTGGCCGCCCCCGAGAGTGGACCGTCGTCGGCCCAGGTCAGCATCCCGCTGGCGGCAGCCCAGGAACTCGGTGACTTCGAGGGCGAGGTGACCTCGCTCTACCTGAAGGCGACGGACTCGCAGCAGATCGGCGCCGTAAGCGCCGCAGTCGAGGAGGACCTTCCGCAGGCGACCGTCACCACGTCCGCGGACCTGGCCGAAACCGTTTCCGGCTCCTTGAGGACGGCCGGTGACCTGGTCACGGGGGTCGGGAGGTGGCTGTCCGCCACGGTGCTCGTCGCCGCCTTTCTGATCGCCGGTCTCCTGGCCTCCTCCGCGGTCAGCAGGCGGGTGCGGGAGTTCGGCACGCTGAAGGCCCTGGGCTGGAAGAGCGGCAGAGTGACCCGCCAGGTGATGGGTGAGGCGGTTGCGAACGGATTGCTGGGCGGTGCACTCGGCATCGGGATCGGTCTGGCGGGAGCGTACGCCGTCACTGCCTTCAGCCCCACGCTCACGGCGACCCTGGGCGCGACGGGTCCGGGCGGCGGTCCGGGCGGCGGTCCGGGCGGCGAGGGCGGGCCGAACCGTCTCCGGGCGGTCACCGAGCAGACCGTCGACATCGCGCTCACCGCGCCCGTCTCGCTCGGGACCCTTCTCCTCGCCGTGGCCCTCGCAGTCGCGGGCGGTGTCATCGCCGGCACGTTCGGCGGCTGGCGTGCTGCTCGACTCCGCCCGGCCGACGCACTCCGACGCGTCGCCTGACCTGCCATCACCGGAACGCCCCCCCCTCACGGAGCAGCAGACATGTACGAACTCAGTGACGTCAGCAAGCACTACACCTACGGCAAGAGGACCGTCACCGCCCTCGACGGCGTTGACCTGTCCCTTGAACAGGGCAGCCGACTCGTCGTCAAGGGGCCCACGGGAGGTGGCAAGTCCACCTTCCTGCAGATGCTCGGCGGGCTCGATCGTCCGACCCGCGGCACTATCGGCCTGGACGGCACGGACCTCGCCCGGCTCCCGGAGGCCAAGCTCACCCGGGTGCGTGCGCAGAGCATCGGTTTCGTCTTCCAGAGCTTCAACCTCATTCCCACCCTGACCGCGCAGGAGAACGTCGAGACCGCGCTGGTGCCGTTCGGCGAACGGGCGGCGCACCGTCGTCGGAGGGCCGCCGAGGCATTGGCAGAAGTGGGGCTCGAAGATCGTCGCGGTCATCTGCCCGACGAGCTGTCCGGAGGCCAGCAACAACGCGTTGCCATCGCACGTGCACTGGTCAAACGCCCACGGGTGCTCCTGGCGGACGAACCAACAGGAAACCTGGACGAGGTCATGCGGGACGAGGTCATGGACGTGCTGGAGCGGCAATGGAAGGAGCACGGGCTGACGTTCGTGATGGCCACACACGATTCCGAAATCGCGCGACGCGCGGAGCGAGTGGCCACCATCAGGCACGGCCGGGTGACCGTCACGGAGCAGGAGTCTCCCTGACGGCCAGGGCACCCGGCGCTATGCCGTGTCACGTGAGCAGGGCGAAACGCGTGCAGGTCGAGCACGTACGGCTGGGTGAGATACCCGGCTACGCGATGGGAGGACCTCCTGTCAGTACGGGTTCGCCAGGTCGGTGTGGGCGTCCGACAGGGCGGACTGCCTGTCGGACGGGAAACTGATGTGTTCCGGGTCGCCGTCGGAGGTGTACCGGGTGACGGTGCCGTCTTCCAGCTTGTCCAGCCAGGCGGTGGAGACGAACTTCGCATCGGGGCCGTCGGCTCCCTGCGAACGGATGCGGGGGATCGCGCCGGGGTCGAAGTCGGCCGAGAAGGGGGATGGTGCGGGGTTGGCGCCCACCAGGTAGACGCCGGCGTGCCGGTAGTCGGTGCCCCCGGCGGAGCCCTCGACGGCGAGGCCGGCGTCGGACGGCATGGAGCCGTTGGGCAGGGCGAGGGAGTCCACGGTGACGTCGTCCGGCAGGGCTTCGGTGATGGCGTTCTGGTTGCGGGCGATGGCGCGCTGGACCGCCGACCCGGAGACGGCACCGAGGGTGGTGTGCCGCAGGGTGTGGTTGCCGACCTCGAAGCCGTGCTCGTGGAGCCAGTTCAGGGTCTGCTCCCCGCCGGGTTCGGCGAACGGATCGCCGTTGACGAAGAAGGTGGCCACCGGACGGAACCCGGGGTGCGCCTCCGCGACGTCGCGGAGGACGGCGACGGCCGTGTCCGGCTTCGGGCGGCCGTCCGCGTCGAGGGCGAGCTGGCTGACGGTGGAGTCGTCGAAGGTGAGCACGACGGGGTGGGTGCCGGCGGGTATGTCGAGGGAACCGCCGGTGAGTTCGCGGGCCGTGACGGGCACGTAGTCCTCGCCCGCGAGCCGTTCGAGCTCGGCGCGGAAGTCCCCGGGGGTGCGGTCGTAGACGCTCTGCGGACGGTCGACGATCTGGTGGTACATCAGCACAGGTACGGCGCCGAGTTCGTCGGCTTCGACGGAGGCCGGACCGGGAGGTGGCGAGGGGGAGGGGGTGGCGCTCCGCCCGCCACCGTTCTCGCCGTCGCCGTCGCCGTCGGCCGGACGTTCTGCTTCGGAGGCCGGGACGTCCACAGGAGCAGTGCTGTCGCCGCAGCCCGCGAGTGCGAGGAGGGAGACCACGGCCGTCGCTGCGCCGAGCCGGAGAGGGCGAACCATGATTGGCCTCCTGTAGCGCCAGGGAAGTATGAAGAGACGACAGTGGAATTGTTGCCGGGCGTGGTGCGGCCGAATCGTCTCAGGTCGCTGCGCCTTCAGGGCTGACTCTTCGTCAGTTCTCTCTCCTCGAACGGCAGGTGATCGCGCGTGCAGACCAGCCCCACAGGTGCGGGAAGGCGCAGGAGCTTCGTCCTCCTCCGGAGCCGCAGACGCCTCGCGGTACTGGCCGTTGCACTGGTGGTGGTCGGCTGCGCCGGACTGGCGGCCTTTGCCTTCCGGTCCGTACCTCCGCAGCTGCGAGTCGTGGAGCTGGAGAACGGGGCGGTGCTCAACAAGGCCGAGGCGAAGGGCGGCCGGTTGGAACTGCTGGCGAAGAGCGGCACCTCGCTGGACGGTCTCACGGCCGCGCTGGACGGCGAGGCCGCAGACATACGCAGGTCCGGCGACCGTCTGTTCGTCGAGGCCTCGGGGCTCGGCGACGGCGAGCACGAACTGACCGTCGAGTCCGACGGCAACCTGGGAATCACCCAGACCACCCGCCGCACCTTCACTGTCGACACCGCCGAACCCGAACTGCACATCGAGGAGGCGAAGGCCGAGTCGCTCCGGGCGGCCGCAACTGTACGCGGCCGGGCGGAGGGTGCGGCCACGGTCACCGTCGCAGGCGCGAAGGTGAAGGTCGGCGAGGACGGGACGTTCTCGCACCGGCTGGAGGAGCCCTCCCCCGAGGTCGAGGTGCGCGCGGTGGACACCGGCGGTAACGAGGCCACCGCGAGCGCCACCGTGATCGTGCCCTACCCCGACACCCGGGCGGTGCACGTCACCGCCATCGGCTGGACGTCCGACGCGCTGCGTGAGCCCATTCTGAAGCTGGCCGATCAGGGGAAGATCAACGCCGTCCAGCTCGACGTCAAGGACGAGGACGGCGAGATCGGCTACGACTCGCAGGTGCCGCTGGCCAGGAAGGCGGGCGCAGCCAAGGGCTACTACGACGCGAAGAAGGTGCTCCGCGAACTGCACGAGCGGGACATCCGCGTCGTCGGCCGCATCGTCGCCTTCCGCGACCCGATGCTGGCCGCGTACTCGCACAAGACAGGCGAGGACGACCGGCTGGTGCAGAACGGGCAGGGTGGGCCGTACGACGGCGGGCACTACGGGGAGCTGTCGTTCACCAACTTCGCGAACAAGGACGTCCGCAGATACAACATGGACATAGCAGTGGAGGCGGCGAAGCTGGGCTTCGACGACATCCTCTACGACTACGTGCGCCGTCCGGACGGCCCGATCAGCGGTTTCCGGTTCCCCGGGCTGGGCGACCGCAAGCCGACGGAGTCGATCTCCTCCTTCATGGCCGAGACCCGTGAACGGGTCCGGCCCGAGGGCGCGTTCCTCGGGGCGTGCGTCTTCGGCGTTGCGGCGACCAGGCCGACCGAGATCGCGCAGGACATCCCGACGATGGCCGAGAGCGCGGACTACATCGCACCGATGGTCTACCCGTCGCACTGGGGGCCCGGCGAGTACGGTGTCTCCGACCCGAACAGCAGCCCGTACAAGATCGTCAAGCGGTCGCTGGCCGACTTCGCGAAGCAGACCGAGGCCAGTGGCGCCAAGGTGGTGCCGTGGCTGCAGGACTTCTCGCTGGGCGTCGCGTACGGCGACGGCGAGGTGGCCGAGCAGGTGAAGGCCGCCCGGGACAACGGGATGGACTCCTTCATCCTGTGGAACGCGGGAGCCCGCTACCACGGAGGCGCCCTCACTCCCCGGGGCTGACCCGGAAAACCCCGGAGCCCGCGCCCGGGCGCAGCCGGCTGCTGAGCTGGGTGCGGGAGCGTACGCCCAACTTGCGGTAGATGCGGGTCAGCGATGCCTCTACGGTCTTGACGCTCAGGAACACCCGGGCCGCCACCTCCTGGTTCGTCGCCCCTTCGGCGACCAGGGAGGCGATCCGCTGCTCGTGCGCCGTCAGCACCGCCGACCGCGCGGTGACGCGCTCGTCACCCGTCCCCGTACCGGACGGGGCCGCGGTGCCTCCGGGGCCGAGCCTGCCCAGGCGCCCGGCCTGTTCCATCCACGGCCGGGCGCCGCACCGCGTGAACAACGCGAGAGCCTCGTCCACAGTGGCGCGGGCAGCGGCGTGCCGGCGTCTTCGCCTCTCGACGCGTGCCCGCTCCAGCAGGGAGTGCCCCAGCTCCAGAGGCTGCCCCAGGTCCTCGAACC
>KI547048.1:201736-206681 GCA_000497405.1 Streptomycetaceae bacterium MP113-05
CTGGGCCCGGTCCGTCTCGCCGAGGCCGGCCAGACCGGATGCGAGGTCGGCGTGCCAGCGCAGCGCGAGCGGTGCGCACACACCCTGTCCGCGTTCCAGCGCCTCGATGCGCTGCAGCGCATCGACGCCGCCGCGCAGGTCACCGCTGCGGATCCGGGCCTGACCGAGTACGTGCAGGTGACGAGCGCTGAAGATCGCGTCACGTTCCTGCGTGGACGCGCGCAGCCCGTTCTCCGCGTAGGCGAGGGCGCGTTCCACCGTGCCGCCGGCGAGTTCGGCGACGGCGGCGTCCCACCAGGCGGGGCCGGGGCTGAGCGACGCCTCCTCGGTGATGCGGACGGCGCGGTCGGCGAAGTCCAGCGCGTCGCGGCAGCGGCCGAGCCGGACGGACACCTCGGTGAGGCTGCGCAGCACGTGCACCACCTCCTCGCCGGAGCCGCGTTCCACCAGCGCCAGCATGCGCAGGAGTTCCTCGCGGGCCTCGGTCAGCCGGTCCTCGAACACGGCGAACCGTGCGGCGACGAACCGTGGTGAGGCGTGCAGCCAGCCGTTCGACGGTGGTTCCGGCAGCCGCAATGCCTCGTCGAGGACGGCCCGATGGCCGGGGCGGCCCATGGCCATGGACGCTGTCGCCTTGACACCGAGCGCCCTGGCCTCCGTGGCGGGGTCGCCGGCCGCGCGGGCGTGCACGACGGCGGAGTCCGCCTCCCGTTCGCTGTGTTCGGGACGGCCGGCGACCATCGCGGACCAGGACAGCCGCAGACACAGCGGTGCCATCAGTGCCGGGTCGCCCTCGGCGTCCAGTAACGCGGCGGCGAACACCTCGTCCATCTCGGACAGACCCTGCCCCGAGAGGTCCAGTAGTGCGATCCGCACCCGGGTGCGGTGGGCGCGGGACGCGTCGGCGGCCAGCACGGCGTCGGCCGCGCGGTGTACCAGGGCCGGCAGACCGGCGCAGGCACCGGTTTCGGCTGCGGCGACGAGCCACCCCAGCCGGACTTCGTCCGCTTCGCCGGGTACCCGGTCGGCGGCCAGCAGGTACAGCTCGGCCGCCATCCGGTGCGCCCCCTGTCGGGCCGCTGTCTCCGCGGCGGCGGCCATCGACCGGACCAGGGCGGCGTCCGGGGCCGGGGACGCCAGCACACGGTGCCGGATCCGGCCGGCGGCGTCGGGCACCACGGCGGCCAGTGCGGTGTGCACCTCCGCGCGATGTCCCGCACCGGCGTGCTCGGCGAGCACGGTGCCGACCGCCGGAGGTGTGAAGCGCACCGCATCCCCCTCGTGGACCAGCAGCCCGGCCGCGGCGGCGAGTCGGAGGTCGTGCTCGGCCTCCTCCCGTCCCGCCCGGCGCAGCAGGTCGACGCTGGGCCGGTGGGCGAACGCCGCCGTGAGCAGGGTCTCGCGGGTGCGGCAGGGCAGGGCAGCGATCCGTTCGCCGATCATGTCGCGCACGCGCTGCGGCAGCGGTGCGGGTCGCCAGTGACGGGGGATCCGGTCGGTGAAGGCGCTTCCGAGGGCGAGGGCCAGGGACGGGTTGCCGCCGGACTCCGCGTGCAGCGTGTTGGCGACGCGCGCCGGGAGGCCGTACTGCTCGAAGAGCTCGGCGAGTGCGGCGGGGGACAGCGGAGGCAGGGGCGTGACGACAGAGGCCGGGGTGGGCGCCCAAGGGGCGCTGCCGCGGTCCCCGGCTGCCGTGCCCTCCGGCCAGTGACCGGCGGTGACGACCCGCACACCGAGGCCCGTGAGACGCCGGGCGGAGTACCGGACCGCGTCGGCGGTCGGGCCGTCCAGCCACTGTGCGTCGTCCAGCAGCAGGAGCACCGGCCGGTCGGCGGCGCACCGGCCGAGCAGCTCCCGCCAGGCGATCCGGCACGCGGGCCGGCCCCTGCGGCCGGCGTCTGTCGTCTGCCGCGCGCGCACCAGCACGTCGTACAGGGCGGAGCGCTGCGGTCCGGGCAGCGCGGCGAGCTGGTCGACGGGTGCCTGGCCGAGCAGGTCGGTCAGCCCGGCGTACGGCAGCCTGCGTTCGGTCTCGGTTCCGGAGGCGCGAAGCACGAGTTCGCCCCGTGCCTCGGCGGCTTCGGCAACGGCCTCCAGCACGGCCGACTTGCCGATTCCGCTGGGACCGGTCAGTACGACGCTGCCGCCGACGGCGATCCGGGCTTCGAGCGCGGCGATCAGCTCCGTGCGGACGGCCGGTGGTCGTGGCAGGCCGTGGGCTGCGAGCGCGTGCGCGGCGGCGGATGTGTCGGCGGTGGTGTCGGAGGTGGTGTCGGAGGTGGTGTCGGTCAACGGGCTCCCCCTCAAGCGCGAGCGGGACGGCGCGCCGACACTAGCCATCCGCAATCCGGGACTCAATGCCCGTTCATCGAAATGTTGCTGTTCGCCCGCCTCCCGGTCCGGATGCCGCCCTCTGACCTGGCGGGGATCCCGTGGACTATCACCGGTTGCCATCTCCCTCGCCCGCGTTCGCACGGGGGGAGGACGGCGCCCTGGGTGCCGGCGCGCGGGGGAGCGCACGCCGACACCCCGAGTTCGGGCGGGCCGGGAGGTCTGGGATCAGGGGGCGTCCCAGCCGACGGTGTAGGAGCCGGAGCCGCTGTAGGCATGGACCTGGTAGCGGTAGTAGCCGGAGGAGCCGTTGTAGCTGATCTCCTCGTCCGGGCCCGCGCTGGTGGAGCTGTCCACGTCGGCCCAGCTCCAGCCGTCCCACTTCTGCAGGTAGAGGTCGAAGTCGGCGCCGTCCGGGCCGTCCAGACATGCGGTGTGGGTGCCGTCCGGCGCCTGGAAGTAGCTGCCGTCGGGCTGGACGACACGGTCGCCGCTGCTGAGCGTGCCCGTCGCGCTGTTCTCGCCGGAGCAGGAGGAGGTGCCGTTCACGGTCAGTCCGTACGTCGCGGCGGTACTGCTCTCGCTGCCGTCGCCGGTGACGGTCACGGAGGAGTTCGCCGAGGGAGCGTCCGCGGACGCGGTGAGTGTCAGAGTGGCGGACTCTCCCGAGGTGACGGTGGTGGGCGCGAACTCCGCGGTGACCCCGGAGGGCAGCCCCTGGGCGGAGAGCTGCACCGTCTGGGCACCGCCCCTGGTGGTAGTGGTGGACACGGTGGTGCTCACGGAGCCGCCGGCCGTGACGGCCCCGGAGGTGGGTGACAGGGACACGGAGAAGTCGTTCGCGGACTGCGTCCCGCCGACCGTCCACATCGCATAGGCGATCGCGTCCGCGTTGCGGTCCAGCGTGGTGTCGTCGATGTTGCCCAGGTCGTCGCAACCGCTGTGGTAGCACGGGTCGTACGCCTGTCCCGCCGTGCCGCCCCACAGGCTCGCCTCGGTCTGCGTCTTGTGGCCCTCCGCGCCCGTGAAGGTGCCGCCGGCGGGGATGCCGACCCGGATGAAGGGGCCGTAGTCGCTGCGGCCGTCGAAGTCCGTGCCCCGCGTGGGCACGTCGATGGTCGCGAAGTACTCCTCGAGGACGTCCTCAAGGTAGGCCGAGCCGTCCGGTCCCGGGCCGGAACCGGTGCCGTCGGAGTCGTCGCCGTCGTAGACGAAGTATCCGGCGTTCGGCGAGCCGATCATGTCGAAGTTGTAGTAGCCGGTGATCTCCTGGCGCTGCGCGGAGGACAGGCTGTCCACGTAGTGCTCGGACCCGACCAGGCCGAGTTCCTCGGCACCCCACCAGGCGAACCGCAGGTGCTTGTCCGGCTGGAGGTCCTGCCGTGAGACCTCCAGCGCGACCTCCAGGATGCCTGCTGAGCCGCTGCCGTTGTCGTTGATGCCCGAGCCGGCACTCACGCTGTCCAGGTGGGCCCCGGCCATCAGGACCTCGTCCGGGTTTCCGCCCGGCCAGTCGGCGATCAGGTTGTAGCCGGTCTCACCGAAGTAGCTGAAGGTCTGCAGGGCGGTGTCGTATCCGGCCGCGTCCAGTTCCGCGCGGACGTAGTCCACGGACGCCTTGTACCCGGGTTCGCCGTGTGCGCGGTTGCCGCCGTTGGCGTCGGCTATCTGCTGGAACTCGCTCAGGTGCGACTTGACGCCGGCGAGCGAGACGTCGGGCACGGCGGCGGTGGCCGCGACCCTCTCCGAACCCGCCCCGCCGCGGGGGGTGTCGGCGTGCGCGGTGCTTCCGGCGAGTGCGGTGCCGGACACGGACAGGGCGAGAACCACCACCGACGCGGCCATGCGTCTGAGCTTCGGCATCCCGTCCTCCCTTCCTCTCCACCCCTGCACGTCCACGAGCAGGGGGCGGGGCCGCCGTGGCCCCGTGGTGAGCATCGGGAACAAGCGGGGGAAGCGGAAGCGGGGAAAACCCTTGTCATGCCGTTCCGTTGAGGAGGACGGACCGGCGCGGGGGTGTGATGACCTTGTGACGGGTCAACTGTTCAGTTGTCGGATATCGGGCCTTGCCGTGCGTGACAGGTTGTTCCAGGATCGCCTTTTCAACGGTGATCTGTGGAGAGAATAAGTGCAGAAGAACATACGCCGAACGACCCTCACGGCTGCCGGGGTGGTCGCGGCTCTGGTGCTGACCGGGTGCGGGGGCGCCTCGGAAACCGCCGGCGAGGGGAAGTCGGGCGGGGAGCAGAAGGCGGAGGCACCCGCCGAGCCCGCGCTGTCCAAGGCCGACCTGGAGAAGCTGGCACTTGCGGAGGGCGATGTCGAGGGCTTCACCGTTCGGAAGGGCGCGGCCGACGACGTGGCCCCGCCGCCGAAGGGCACCGCGTCCGAGCCCGCCGAGTGCGGTCCGTACCTCGACCTGGCGACGGAGACCGCCCCCGGAGACCCGGGTTCGGTGGTGCTGCGCACCGTGACCGAGAAGCAGGAGACCCCGAAGGCCGACGGTGAACTCGACCAGGAGGACCTCGATGCGTTCGAGGACGCCATGGACGGTGCCCTCAGCGCGTCCGTGGCGCGGGTGGGCGTCGCCGCCTATGGCGGCAAGGGTGCGGCC
>KI547048.1:206837-207873 GCA_000497405.1 Streptomycetaceae bacterium MP113-05
GCGACTGGACCGGCGCGTGCAAGGGTGGCTTCACGGTGGGCCCGCAGAAGCAGGCCGTCACGGAGCTCGACCCGGACGCCCCCGCTCAGGGCGCGGACGAGGCGCTCGGCTTCACCATGGACGTCGAGCTGGAGGGCAGGACGGTGCCGATGTCCCGGTACACGGTCTACCGGGACGGCGGCACGGTGGTCACGTTCATGGCGATCAACGGTGCTGCGCTGTTCGGCGAGAGCGGCGGTGGTGACTGGGACGTCCCGGACGCCGTGGTGAAGGCCCAGCTGGCCAAGCTCAGCTGACCGTCGGAGGGTTGGTCGGGCCCCCCGCACTCGCGCGGGCGGGGCCCGACCGCTCAGCTCGCCGCGGCGTCCGCTGCGGCCTGGCGTTCGCCGCGGTCGATGAGGCGGGAGTAGCCGTAGGTGGAGCCGTCGACGGCGACCTGCTTCGCCGGCTCGTCGCCGTCCCCGGCGGGTGTCCCGTCGGTGTGTCCGGCGATGGTGAACAGGGCGTACCGGCCGAGCGCGTTGACCGTCGTGCGGCAGACGACCGTACGGCAGTAGCCGGGTACGTCGCCGCCGGAGAGGGACTCGACGTTCGGCTCGTAACCGGCCTTCACGGCCGACGCGTCCTTCTCCGAGCCGAGCACGGCGATGCCGAGGGTGAAGGCCAGTCCGTCGCGGTGGAAGGTGGCGCGGAACATCTGTCGGCAGTCGTTCTCCTTCAGCACCGCGCCGAGGCCGCCCTGTGAGGAGTCGGTGCAGGTCTTCGTGGAGTCGACCGCGGCGCGCCGGTACTCGCGACCGTGGACGGTGATCGTCGTGTCCGGGAAGAGGGTGCCGGTGCTGATCGGCGCCTGGTCCTTCTCCGGGTTCTTCAAGTAGTCCTGCGGCGGTGCGGGAGGCAGCTCCTCCTCGAAGGAGGGCTCCGGCTGCGAAGGGCTGGAGGGCAGTTCCTCAGGAGTGGGCAGCGACTGGGAGGGCTCGTCGTCAGGGCCGCCGCTCTCGCTGACCACGGCCACAGCCACGATGCCGGCGACTGC
>KI547048.1:207883-211448 GCA_000497405.1 Streptomycetaceae bacterium MP113-05
GACGATCATCAGACGGCGTCGCTTCCGGGCGTGTTTCCGTTCCGACTCCGCGGCGAGTGCGGCCCAGTCCGGTGTGGATCCGCCGGACCCGAACGGATCACCCTGGCTGAAACTCATGGGCCGCATCCTAAGTGGTGTTCCGCCGACGGCGTCCGGCGGAGTGCCGCTCCCCCGCCGATCCGGAAGACCTCCGTTACGCGGGCGACGCGAGCGACAGGGCGAACCGTCCGTCGTCGTCGGTCCACCACCGGTGCAGCGCGAGTCCGGCCGACGCCAACTCCTCGCGTACGCGGGCCTCGCGGAACTTCGCCGACACCTCGGTGCGCAGTTCCTCGCCGGCCGCGAAGTCGACGGTCATGTCCAGGGCCGGGATCTTCGCCGTGACGGCGGTACGGGCCCGCAGCCGCATCTCGACCCACTCGCGTTCCGCGTCCCACACGGCGACGTGTTCGAAGGACTCCGGGTCGAAGTCGGCGCCCAGTTCGCGGTTCAGCACCGTGAGCACGTTGCGGTTGAACGCGGCGGTGACGCCCTGCTCGTCGTCGTAGGCGGCGACCAGCGTGGCAGGGTCCTTGACCAGGTCCGTACCCAGGAGCAGGGCATCGCCGGGGGAGAGCAGGGAACGGGCCATGCGGAGGAAGGAGGTGCGCTCGCCGGGCAGCAGGTTCCCGATGGTGCCGCCGAGGAAGGCGATCAGGCGGGGCCCCGGGGAGGTGGGCAGGGCGGGCGTCGTGGAGAAGTCCGCGACCAGCGCGTCCACGGTGAGCCCGGGGTGGTCGGCGAGCAGGGCCTCTCCCGCTGCGGTGAGCGCCGACTCGCTGACGTCCACCGGCACATAGTGCAGCGGCGTGCCCCGAGCCGTGAGGGCGTCGATGAGCAGGCGGGTCTTCTCCGATGAGCCCGACCCGAGTTCCACCAGCGTGCGGGCCGCGGTGGTGGCGGCGATCTCGGCGGCTCGGTCCCGGAGGATCTCCCGCTCGGCGCGGGTCGGGTAGTAGGCACCCAGACGGGTGATCTCCTCGAACAGTTCGCTGCCCCGGGCGTCGTAGAACCAGCGGGGCGGGAGGTGTCTGGGCGGTCGGGTCATACCCTGCTCCACGTCGGCGCGGAGGGCCGCGGCGGTCGCGTCCGGCGGGAGGGTACGGGTGAGGGTGAACGGGCTCACGGGACGTGCTCCTGTCGTTGGGCGGGGGCGGAGTTCGGGAAGCGGCCGGTGTGCTGCGGGGGGTGCGCGGGTGCGGTGTCTTCCACCGCGGGACGGGTGGCGGGCGGGGCCACGGCCGGCCCGTCGAGCGGGGTGAGCCGCACCGCGGACGGATCACCGGTGAGCAGGTGCCGGTCGGGCACGTTCGCCCAGCGCGGGTCGTCGTCGTACGGCTCGGAGGCCACGACGAGGGACCTCCCGGTGCGGTGCAGGTACCACAACTCGTCACCCCAGGCCGTGGCGGCGATGGTGCGGCCGTCGCCGAGCAGGAAGTTGAGTCGGGAGGCGGGTGCCGCGGCGGCGAGTTCACGGGTGACGGACGCCAGCGCGTCACCGGGGCGGGCGCCCGCCGGGCGGGACTCGCCGCCGTCGGCGTCCTCGCCGGCCCGCAGCCGGTGCTGGACCAGGGCCCAGGCGAGGGCGGAGTCGCAGCGGGCCTCCAGGGAGAGCAGTTCGGCGGCGGGGAGCGTGGCGGCCGGCCCGGCGACGGAGGCCGGCCAGCCGTCCAGCGCACCGTTGTGGCTGAACAGCCGGCGCCCCGCGGCGTAGGGGGCGGTGGCGGACTCGTCGGCGACGCAGCCCTCGGTGATGTCGCGGACCGCGGCCAGCACGGCATGCGAGTGGACGACACGGCACAGGTCCTGGAACGCCGGGTCCCCCCAGACGGGGCGGGAGCGACGGTAGCGGGCGGGCACGGGGTCGCCGGGTGCGTACCAGCCGACACCGAAGCCGTCCGCGTTGACGGTGCCGTGGCGCTGGCGGCGTGGCGCCCAGGACTGGTGGTGCAGCGAGTGCGGTGGTGTCAGGAGGAGGTCCTGCAGCGGGACCGGCGGCCCCAGGTAGGCCAGGTGACGGCACATCAGGCAGTCACCCCCGCAGGGCCGGGGTCGCGCGCGGTGCGGAAACCGGCGAAGATCTGCCGGCGCACCGGGTGGTCCCAGTTGCGGAACGTGCCCCGGCAGGCGACGCCGTCCACGGCGAACGAGCCGCCGCGCAGGACCTTGCAACCGTCGTCGAAGAACACCTCTGAGTACTCGCGGTAAGGGAAGGGCCGGAAGCCGGGGTAGGGCCGGAAGTCCGACGACGTCCACTCCCACACGTCGCCCATCAGCTGCCGGACGCCCAGCGGCGAGGCACCGTCCGGGTAGCTGCCCACGGGCGCGGGCTGTAGGTGTCGCTGGCTCAGGTTGGCGTGTTGCGGCCCGGGGTCGGCGTCGCCCCACGGGTAGCGGCGGGAGCGGCCGGTGGCGGGGTCGTGGCAGGCCGCCTTCTCCCACTCGGCCTCCGTGGGCAGCCGGCGGCCGGCCCAGCGGGCATAGGCGTCGGCCTCGTACCAGCACACGTGGAGCACCGGCTCCTGCGGCGGCACCGGTTCCGTGACGCCGAACCGGTCGCGCAGCCACGGCCCGCCCTCGCCCGTCTGCCGGGAGTGCCGCCAGAACCGGGGCGCGTACAGGCCGTGCCGCCGGATGTGCGTCCAGCCGTCCGCCGACCACCAGCGCGGTTCGTCGTACCCGCCGGCCTCGATGAAGCGGGCGTAGGCGGCGTTGCTCACCGGCAGCGTGTCCAGGAAGAACGCAGGAACGTTCCTGCGGTGGCCCGGTCGTTCGTTGTCCAGCGCCCACGGCTCCGTGTCGGTGCCCATGACGAACGACCCGCCCGGTACCAGTACCTCCGGCGGAAGCAGCGCGGCGTCACCGGGCGCGTGCGGCGGCGGGGGAGCGGTCAGCGCGGCCGGGCCGTGCCGCAACTGGTGGGTGATCAGCATCGTCTCGTCGTGCTGCTGTTCGTGCTGGGCGATCATGCCGAACGCGAAACCCCCGTCGAGCAGCACGCCGCCACGCAGTGGGCTTGACTCCAGCACGTCCAGCGCCCGCCCGCGTACCTCGGACACGTAGGCGCGGGCCTCGTCCGGAGAGAGCAGTGGCAGCGACGGGCGCTCGGAGCGCGGGTGTTCGAAAGCGTCGTACAGCGGGTCTATGTCCGGTCGGAGGGCGTCCCGCCCGCCCACGGCGCGCAGCAGCCACTGCTCCTCCTGGTTGCCGATGTGTGCCAGGTCCCAGACCAGTGGGGACATCAGCGGGGAGTGCTGGGCGGTGAGGTCGTGTTCGTCGACGCAGCCGGTGAGGAGGGTGGTGCGGTCGCGGGCCGCGGTCAGCACTTCGCGTGCGCGGGCGCGCAGCGCCTCGGGGTCGTACGGAACGGTCCGTTCCTCGGCGGTGGTCATGAGCGGCTCTCCCTCGGCGTGTTCGTACGGCCGGCGAGGTCGGTGCGGTGGACGGTGCGTGTGGTGGGGCCCGGGGTGTCGGTGGCGGCCGGCACCCGGCCGGCGCGTGGCCGGCGGGCCCCCGGCCGGCTCGC
>KI547048.1:211458-225389 GCA_000497405.1 Streptomycetaceae bacterium MP113-05
TCGACGTACCTCTCGGTGAACCGGTCGACGGCCGCCACCACCTCGGGTCCGGCGCCGAGGCGAGGCAGCGACTCCCGGGCGGCGGCGAAGCAGGACCGGGCGGCCGCGTGCAACTCCGGATCGGTCAGGCCGTGGCGCGCGGCGCGCCGCCACAGCGGGTTGCGCGGAGCCGGCTGGGGTCCGGCCAGGTCGGCCAGCGGCTTCACCGTCCGGTAGGCGCTCCCGGCTGCGGCAGGGTCGTCGAACAGCGCCGCGGTGACCGCCAGCGGCACCACCCAGCCGTCGTCGCCGGGCTGCGCGTCGATCATGCGCAGTTCCAGGTGGCCGTGCGGCCGTACCGGTGGGAACAGCGTGGTCAGGTGGTAGTCGAGGTCGTCCCTGGTGGGCGGCCTGGGGCCGGCTCCGCGCAGCCACTCGCGGAAGGAGTAGCCGCAACCCGTCGGCACCGCCCACGGCTCGCCCTCCGCTGCTGCCCGTACGCACAGCACCGGGGCGTCCAGCGCGTAGGCGGTCCAGGCGGTTCGAGGGGCACGGCCGTGGGCCCGGGCAGGGGCCAGGGTGCGCCCGCCGTCGATCGCCGCCCACACCGCCTGCCGGGTCGACCGCCAGCCGGTACACCGCCCCCGGTGGAGGGGTGAGTTGGCGAAGGCGGCTACCAGGACCGCGCCCAGCAGGTGCGCGAGCAGCCAGCGGCGGGCGTGTCCGAGGGGGCCGGGCTCCTCCGTGCCGGCGTCGACGCACACCTGCACGGATGCCGAACTGCACATCATCGCCCGCCCGGCGCTGCCGGAGCGGTCGAAGTAGGCCTCCATGGCGCGGTAACGCGGCAGGTCCAGGAAGCGGCGGGAGGGGCGGTACGGGTCCAGGCCCATGCCGGTGAGGGCGAGGCCGTGCCGGCTCAGTCGTGCACGTACGGCAGTCAGGTCCGACTGGACGGACCGCAGGCAGGAGGTGAGGGAGTCCGCGGGCTCCGAGCTGAGCTCGAGCTGCCCGCCGGGTTCGACGGTGAGCGCGGAACGCAACGGCGTCGCGCGGAGGGCGGCCAGAGCTGCCTCGTACCGGACCGGGTCCAGCGGCCGCCGGGAGCCGACGCGTCCCGGGGGTGGGGCGTGCTTCTCGTGCACGAGCCATTCCAGTTCGACGCCGAGGCGCCGCGGCGGGCCCGTCTTGAAGCAGATGCCGTGGATGTGGGCCGCGGCCTGGGCTTCGCTGAGCGGGTCGCTGCTCCGGGCGGGAAGGGCACGGGCCACCGGGGGCTCCCCTCGCAGATGAACGGTTCGCGACGGCGTACGGCGTTCGTGGTGCGGGTGCACGCGGTCGTCGCTGCGGCGGCGACCCACGGTCATCGTATGGCGGTTCCCCGCATGCCGCGACGGCACACTGCTCCGCTTCGTGGACCGGCGGCTTCAGGTCCAGCTGTGCGGTGTGCGCACGGGGAGGCTCCTGCCCTCCCGCGTGCCGCCGTCACGCGCAGGCCGCCGCCATGCGGGTGACGGCCTGGGTCAGAACAGCCGGAGTGGTCGCGAAGTTGAGACGGACATGACCGGCACCCTCCGTGCCGAACGCGAGCCCGGGCACCAGCGCCACCCGCCCCCGTTCCAGGAACGCCGCCGCCGGGTCATCACCGAGGCCGAGGCCCCGGCAGTCCAGCCAGGCCAGGAACGTGGCCTCCGGCTCCCGCCAGCGCACCCCGGGTAGTCGCTCGGCCAGCAGCGACCCGAGCAGGGCGCGGTTGGCGGCCAGCCCGCCGCGCAGCTCGTCCAGCCACGCCGCGCCCTCCCGCAGCGCAGCCGTGTGCGACAGCACCCCGAAGTGGGAGGCGCCGTTGCCGACCTCGGTGGGCAGCCCGGCCAGTTCGTCGGCCGCCGCCTCGCCGGCCACCGCGACGGCGGCCTTGAGTCCCGCCAGGTTCCACGCCTTGGAAGCCGAGAACAGGGCGAATCCGCGCTCCGTGCCGGGCACCGACAGGTAGGGGGTGAAGGTCGCCCCTTCCAGCGTCAGCGGCGCGTGGATCTCGTCGGCGAGCACCCGCACCCCGTGTGTCTCTGCGAGGCGGGCCAGCTCCGCCAGCTCGTCAGCCGTGTGGACGGTCCCGGTCGGGTTGTGCGGGCTGGACAACAGATAGGCGGCCCTGCCCGACGTGCCGCCGGCCGCCGTCGCCTCCCGGAAGGCGACCTCCAGCGCGGCGAGGTCGAGCCGCCCGTCCGCCCCCAGCGGCGCCTGCACCAGCCGCCGCTCCAGCCGGGTCACGGCCTGGAAGAACGGGGTGTAGACCGGAGGGCTCACCACCACCGCGTCCCCCGGGCGGGTGAGCAGCCGCAGCAGCTCGGCCGCGCCCTGCATCACGTCCGGCACCAGCCTGACCCGCTCGGAGTGGACCCGCATGCCCCACCGGCCGGAGGCGAAGGCGTCCAGTGCACGCGCGTACGGCTCGGGTCCTTCGGCGTATCCCGTGTCGCCGAGGTCCACGGCCTCGTGCAGCACCCGTGCGACCGGACCGGCGAGCGGTACGTCCATCTCGGCCACCCACAGCGGCAGCACGTCCGGCGGGTGGTGGCGCCACTTCGTGCTCGTTCGGCGGCGCAGGCCGGTGAGCGTGCCCCGCACCAGCGGATCGGTGCGGCCGGCGGGGGCGGTCGGGGAACCTGGTGGGTGCTCTGTGTGGGATGCCACGGACCTCACGTTGACGTGCTCCCTGGCCTAAAGTCCAGGGATTCCGGCCTGGGTCGTCTGACTCTCCCGGGGGCTTCCTGTTTCACGGCGCTGTGCGGGCACGGGTGCCCGTCTTACCGGCGCTCCACGGGCGTTTTGCGTCTCCGCCCGTCCGGCGGCGACGATTCGGCGTCCTTCGAAGAGGACGTTGCGGGCTGCGTTGTGGTCGCGGTCGTGCACGGTGCCGCACGCGCCGCACGTCCAGTGTCGGATGTGGAGGGGCTTGGGGCCGTCCCGGAATCCGCAGGCTGAGCAGACCTGGGAGGAGGGGAAGGCCCGGTCCACCTTGGCGAAGGTGCGGCCGTGCAGAGCCGCCTTGTACTCCAGCATGCCGACGAACGCGGACCATCCGGCGTCGTGCACGGATGTGGCGAGCCGGGTGCGTGCGAGGCCGGACACCGCGAGGTCTTCCACGTACACCGCTTGGCTGTCGCGGATGATCTGTGTGGAAGCCTTGTGGTGGAAGTCCCGGCGCCGGTCCGCCACGCGCGCGTGCTGGCGTGCGACCTTGATGCGGGCTTTGGCCCGGTTCTTCGAACCCTTCTGCTTGCGGGAGAGCTCCCTCTGGAGGCGCTTGAGCTTCTTCTCGGCCCGGCGCAGGAAACGCGGACTGTCGATCTTGCTGCCGTCGGACAGGACGGCGAAGGAGGACAGGCCGAGGTCGATACCGCACTCCGTCTCCAGTGCGGGGAGGATGTCCGGTTCGGTGTCCACGACGAAGCTGAGGAAGTACCGGCCACAGCTGTCCTGGGTGACGGTCAGCGACGTGGGCGCTGCCGGAAGCCGGCGGGACCATTTGACCTTGAGGTTGCCGACCTTGGCCACGTACACCGTGCCGTCGTCCTGGAGGGAGAAGGCGTTGGTGTTGAGGCGGATCGACTGCCGGGTGTCCTTCTTCGACTTGTAGCGGGGAGGGCCGACCTGGCGGCCGGGCCGCTTGCCTGTGAGGCTGTCGAAGAAGTTCTTGTAGGCGGCATCCAGGTCCCGCAGGGACTGTTGCAGGAGGACCGCTGACACCTCGGCGAGCCAGGCGCGTTCCTCGGTGCGCTTGGCCTGGGTGATGCGAAGCCGGGACAGTTCGGCCGACGTCACGTACGGCAGCCCGGCCGCGTGCGCTTCCTTCCGGTCGCGCAGGCAGTCGTTCCACACCACGCGGGCGCACCCGAAAGCCCTCGCCAGCGCGTGGCGCTGGGTGGCGCCCGGGTAGGCGCGGTAGTTGTAGCGAAGCTGCACACCCAAGATCCTACTACAGTTGGCCTCATGGATGGACAGAACGACTACAGGCGTGGCAGGCACGTTGTTTCGGCGATGCATGTGCACTTGGTCTTCGTGACGAAGTACCGGCGCGGGGTGTTCGACGACGACATGCTGACGCGCTGCGAAGAGATCATGCGCAAGGTGTGCGAGGACTTCGAGGCGGAGCTGAAGGAGTTCAACGGCGAACGCGATCACGTCCACCTCCTGGTGCACTACCCGCCCAAGGTCGCCGTCTCCAAACTGGTCAACAGCCTCAAAGGCGTCTCTGCCCGCCGGACACGGCAGGAGTTCACCGGCCGGGGCAACCGCGCCCTCATGCACGGGCACCTGTGGTCGCCTTCCTACTTCTCCGCATCGTGCGGCGGAGCACCGTTGGCGATCATCCGCCAGTACATCGAGCAGCAGAAACGTCCGCTCTGACGTTCACCTCAGAGCAGTCTTGAGATGCATTCATCCCCGGCGTGAACGCCGGGGCTTTCTGCAAGAGTCCCGGTAAAGCCGTTGGCTCCGCCGGGACAGACGGCCAGAATCGGCCGGATGGGACACGTCGAGGCGGCACATGTGGAGTACTTCCTTCCAGACGGGCGGATGCTGCTCGCCGACGCGTCCTTCCGGGTCGGTGAGGGAGCCTCCGTCGCTCTGGTCGGTGCGAACGGCGCCGGCAAGACGACGCTGCTCCGGCTGATCGCCGGGGAGCTCACCCCGCACGGCGGCTCCGTGACCGTCTCCGGCGGCCTCGGTGTGATGCCGCAATTCGTCGGGTCGGTCCGGGACGACCGGACCGTCCGTGATCTGCTGGTATCCGTGGCCCCGTCCCGCATCCGCACCGCCGCCCGCGCGGTGGACGAGGCGGAGCACTCGATCATGACGGTCGATGACGAGGCCGCCCAGATGGGGTACGCGCAGGCCCTCGCCGACTGGGCGGAGGCGCAGGGCTACGAGGCCGAGACGCTGTGGGACGTGTGCACCACGGCTGCGCTCGGAGTGCCCTACGAGAAGGCGCAGTGGCGGCGGGCGGACACCCTCTCCGGAGGTGAGCAGAAGCGTCTGGTGCTGGAGGCGCTGCTGCGCGGCAACGCAGAGGTGCTGCTGCTCGACGAGCCGGACAACTACCTGGACGTTCCCGGCAAGCGCTGGCTGGAGGGGCAGCTGCGGGAGAGCCGGAAGACGGTGCTCTTCATCTCCCACGACCGGGAGCTGCTGGCCCGGTCCGCCGACAAGATCGTCAGTGTGGAACCGGGCCCGGCAGGCAGCGACGTGTGGGTGCACGGAGGCGGCTTCGGCACGTACCACCAGGCCCGGCGCGAGCGGTTCGCGCGCTTCGAGGAGCTGCGCCGCCGCTGGGACGAGCAGCACGCGCAGCTCAAGCGGCTGGTCACCATGTACAAGCAGAAGGCCGCCTTCAACTCCGACATGGCCTCCCGGCTCCAGGCCGCCCGCACTCGGCTGCGGAGGTTCGAGGAAGCCGGCCCGCCGCAGGAACCCCCGCGCGAGCAGGACATCCGGATGCGGCTGCGCGGCGGCCGTACCGGTGTCCGCGCGATCACCTGCGAGTCGTTGGAGCTGACCGGGCTGATGCACCCCTTCGACCTGGAGGTCTTCTATGGCGAGCGGGTCGCGGTCCTCGGCTCGAACGGCTCCGGCAAGTCGCACTTCCTGCGACTGCTCGCCGGCGGCCCCGGGGCCCCGGTGGCACACACCGGCTCGTGGCGGCTGGGTGCCCGTGTGGTGCCGGGCCACTTCGCGCAGACGCACGCACACCCCGAACTGGAGGGGCGGCGGCTGCGGGACGTCCTGTGGGAGGAACACGCCCGGGACCGTGGCGCGGCGATGAACGCGCTGCGGCGCTACGAGCTGACGGCTCAGGCCGAGCAGCCCTTCGACAAGCTGTCCGGCGGGCAGCAGGCCCGCTTCCAGATCCTCCTGCTGGAGCTGGCCGGTACGACGGCGCTGCTGCTGGACGAGCCCACGGACAACCTCGACCTGGAGAGCGCGGAGGCGTTGCAGGAGGGGCTGGAACGGTACGAGGGGACGGTGCTGGCGGTCACGCACGACCGCTGGTTCGCGCGGGGCTTCGACCGCTTCCTGATCTTCGGCGCCGACGGTCGGCTGCGTGAGGCGCCCGAACCCGTCTGGGAGGAGGCCCGGGTGGAACGGGTCCGCTGAGGGGCGCGTTTTGACCGCTGTCCCGCGGCCCGGTATTCTGCCTGCTCGTTGTGTGTATTGGCTTGCTCATTCTCACGTGAGGGGCCCTTACACCGGCCGCACCGCCGGTCATCGGCGCTTCGCACCGGACTGCGTCATCCGTTGTGCGTCAACGTCGTGACCTGCACAGGTGGCCCTGTCAGGACCCCAACTCACTGAAGAATCGAAGGCTACGACCGTGCGTACGTACAGCCCCAAGCCCGGCGACGTTCAGCGCCAGTGGCACGTCATCGACGCGCAGGACGTCGTCCTGGGCCGGCTCGCCACTCAGGCCGCCACCCTTCTGAGGGGTAAGCACAAGCCGGTTTACGCGCCCCACGTCGACACTGGTGACTTCGTCATCGTCATCAACGCCGACAAGGTTCACCTGTCCGGCAACAAGCGGAGCCAGAAGATGGCCTACCGTCACTCCGGTTACCCGGGTGGTCTGCGCTCCGTCCGCTACGACGAGCTGCTGGAGAAGAACCCGGAGAAGGCCGTGGAGAAGGCCGTCAAGGGCATGCTCCCGAAGAACACCCTGGGCCGCCAGATGCTCTCCAAGCTGAAGGTCTACGCGGGCGACCAGCACCCGCACGGCGCCCAGCAGCCGGTGCCGTTCGAGATCAGCCAGGTCGCGCAGTAAGTCCGGCCACCCCTTACGACGAAGAGAATCTGAGGAGAATCGTGGCCGAGACCACCCCTGAGGCCCCTGTCGAGGACGTGCAGGAGTACACCACCGAGACCCCCGAGGTCCCGGCCGAGTACACCTCCGAGTCCCTGGCGTCCAGTTTCGGCGAGCCGCAGCCGGCCGCCGGCACCGGCCGCCGCAAGAACGCCATCGCCCGCGTCCGGATCGTTCCGGGCAGCGGCAAGTGGAAGATCAACGGTCGCACCCTCGAGGGCTACTTCCCCAACAAGGTGCACCAGCAGGAAGTCAACGAGCCCTTCAAGGTGCTCGAGCTGGACGACCGCTACGACGTCGTCGCCCGCATCGCCGGTGGCGGCATCTCCGGTCAGGCCGGTGCGCTGCGCCTCGGCGTGGCCCGCGCCCTCAACGAGGCGGACGTGGACAACAACCGCGGCACCCTCAAGAAGGCCGGCTTCCTGACCCGTGACGCCCGCGCCGTCGAGCGCAAGAAGGCCGGTCTGAAGAAGGCCCGTAAGGGCACGCAGTACAGCAAGCGCTGATCCTGGCGCTGGCTGGAGCCGCCCTGCGAACGCCCCGTCGGCACCTCGGTGCCGACGGGGCGTTTCGTCGTAGGACCGCGCCGTTGCGACGGCGGCGTACGGGGGTCCGTATCTGACATCGGGCCGGAGCATCGGAGCTCCGGCGCCGCGAACTCGGAGGAACACACGTGGGACGACTCTTCGGTACGGACGGTGTGCGCGGCGTCGCCAACGAGGATCTGACGGCCGAGATGGCGCTGGGCATGTCGGTGGCCGCGGCTCACGTACTCGCCGAGGTGGGGACGTTCGAGGGGCACCGGCCGGTCGCCGTCGTCGGGCGGGATCCACGTGCGTCCGGGGAGTTCCTGGAGGCCGCCGTGGTGGCCGGGCTGGCCAGCGCGGGCGTCGACGTGCTGCGGGTCGGCGTGCTGCCGACACCCGCCGTCGCGTACCTGACCGGCTCGCTCGGTGCAGACCTCGGCGTGATGCTCTCCGCCAGCCACAACCCGATGCCGGACAACGGCGTCAAGTTCATCGCCCGCGGCGGCCACAAGCTCTCCGACGAGCTGGAGGACCGCATCGAGTCCCGCTACCGCGAGCACGCGGCGGGCCAGCCGTGGGACCGCCCGACGGGTGCCGGCGTGGGCCGCGTCCGCGACTACGACGAGGGCTTCGACAACTACGTCGCCCACCTGGTCGGCGTCCTCCCCAACCGGCTGGACGGGCTCAAGGTCGTCATCGACGGCGCGCACGGCGCCGCCGCCCGCGTCTCGCCGGAGGCGTTCGCGAGGGCCGGCGCCGAGGTGGCCGTCACTCTCGGTGCCGAGCCGGACGGCCTCAACATCAACGACGGCTGCGGCTCCACGCACCTGGACGGGTTGCGTGCGGCGGTCGCCGCGCACGGTGCCGACCTGGGCGTCGCGCACGACGGCGACGCCGACCGCTGCCTCGCCGTCGACGCGGAGGGAAGGGAGGTCGACGGCGACCAGATCCTCGCCGTTCTCGGCCTCGCCATGAAGGAGGCCGGTACCCTGCGCGGCGGCACCCTGGTGGCCACCGTCATGTCCAACCTCGGCTTCAAACTCGCCATGCAGCGCGAGGGGGTCGACGTCGTGCAGACCGCGGTCGGAGACCGTTACGTGCTGGAGG
Organism: Streptomycetaceae bacterium MP113-05; assembly: GCA_000497405.1. Classification (GTDB taxonomy): domain Bacteria; phylum Actinomycetota; class Actinomycetes; order Streptomycetales; family Streptomycetaceae; genus Streptomyces. Next base: position 219,928 of record KI547048.1, read on the forward strand.
AGATGAAGCGGAACGGCTTCTCGCTCGGCGGCGAGCAGTCCGGGCACGTCATCGTGCTGGACCACGCCACGACCGGCGACGGCACTCTGACGGGGCTGCTGCTGGCGGCTCGGGTGGCGGCCACCGGACGTTCGCTGGCCGACCTCGCCTCCGTCATGGAGCGGCTCCCACAGGTGCTGGTCAACGTGCGCGACGTGGACAAGACCCGCGTCGGCAGCTCCGCCGAACTCGCCGCCGCGGTCTCCGACGCGGAGCGCGAACTGGGCGAGACCGGCCGGGTGCTGCTGCGTTCCTCCGGTACCGAGCCACTGGTCCGGGTCATGGTCGAGGCCCCCGAGATCGACCTCGCCCGCGCCGTCGCGGACCGCCTCGCCGACGTCGTCAAGCGCGCACTGGGCTGACACTTCCGGTTCGCGCCGGGCCCGGCGGTTCCTCGTCCGTCGCGGCAAAGGTCGGGCACGTCCGGTTTCGATGAGAAATGTCGGTGGCGGGAGTCATCATGGTGGAGAGTGGGTGCCACTCGGGCGCCCACGACCACGAGGGGCCACGCCATGACTGATGCGATCCAGGCTGAGGGCTTGGTCAAGCGATTCAAGGACACGGAGGCGCTGGCCGGTGTGGACCTGTCGGCCCGCACCGGGACGGTGCTCGGCCTGCTGGGCCCCAACGGCGCCGGGAAGACGACGGCGGTGCGCATCTTCGCGACGCTGCTCCGTCCCGACGCCGGCCGGGCCGCCGTCGCGGGGCACGACGTGGTGCGCGAGGCGGGCGTGGTGCGCTCCCTGGTCGGCCTCACCGGCCAGTACGCAGCCGTCGACGAGAACCTCACCGGCACTGAGAACCTGCTCCTCATCGGCCGACTGCTGGGCATATCGCGGCGGGACGCCAGGGCTCGGGCCGCCGAGCTTCTGGAGCGGTTCCAGCTGAGTGACGCGGCCGGGCGTGCGGTGAAGACCTTCTCTGGCGGTATGCGCAGGCGTCTGGACCTGGCGGCCAGTCTCGTCGGTCGACCGCAGATCCTCTTCCTGGACGAGCCGACGACCGGCCTGGACCCGCACAGCCGCGGAGAGCTGTGGGACATGCTGCGCGGGCTGGTCGCGGAGGGCGTGACCGCGCTGCTCACCACGCAGTACCTGGAGGAGGCGGACCGGCTCGCCGACCAGGTGGTCGTCATCGACAAGGGCCGGGTCATCGCGGACGGCACACCGGACGAGCTGAAGTCCGCCGTGGGCGGCCAGGTGCTCCAGCTGCGGCCGGTGGCCTCCACCGACCTGGCCACCGCCGCCGCGCTGGTCGCCGAGACGGCGGGACCTCAGACCCAGATCGAGGGCGAGATCATCACCGCGCCGGTGATGGACCCCGAGCTGATGCCGGCCGTGGTGCGGCGGCTGGACCAGGAGGGCATCCCCGTGGGTGAGCTGGCGCTGCGCCGCTCCTCGCTGGACGAGGTGTTCCTGGCGCTCACCGGTCACCGTGCCGAGTCGGAGACGGGCGCGGGCGGGGAGGAGCTCGAGGGGTCCCTCGTCGAGCCCGCCGCGGCCGTGGAGCGTGCGGAGAGCGCGTCATGACCGCCGCGACGATCACCGCCCCGCTGACGAAGTCCGGCCGGGTGCGGCCGTCCGCCGCCGTCCGCCAGACCGGCACCATGGCCTGGCGCAGCCTGGTCTCGGTGAAGCACAACCCGCTCGAGCTGGTCGACTACAGCATCACGCCGATCATGTTCGTGTTCCTCTTCACCTACGTGTTCGGCGGGCAGATGGCCGGCTCGCCGGAGGAGTACCTGCAGTACGCGCTGCCGGGCATCATCGTGCAGAACACCCTGTTCATGTCGATGTACACGGCCATGTCGCTGAACAGCGACCTGACCAAGGGTGTCTTCGACCGGCTGCGGAGCCTGCCGATAGCGCGTTCCGCGCCGCTCTTCGGGCGGATAACCGCCGACCTGGCCAAGCAGCTGTGGGCCATGGTGCTGATGATCGGCCTCGGTATGGCGCTGGGCTTCGGCGTCACCGCAGGAGTCACCGGGTTCCTCGGTGCCGCACTGCTGTTGATGGTGTTCGCCGCCGCGGTGTCGTGGAGCGCGGTGCTGATCGGCATGCTCGCCGGCGACCCGGAGAAGGTGCAGGTGTTCGCCTTCACGCTGATCTTCCCCATCACCTTCACCTCCAGCGCGTTCGTCCGGGTGGAGACCATGCCGGGCTGGCTCCAGGCGTGGGTGGACATCAACCCGGTGACCCATCTCTCCGACGCCTTCCGCGGCCTGCTGGTGGGCGGCGAGGTCGGCCAGCCGGTGCTGTGGTCGCTGGTGTGGGCGGCGGCGATAGCCGCGGTCTTCCTCCCGCTGGCCATGCGCGCCTACCGCTCGCAGGCGTGAAGCCCCACTCCGTCACGGATGCGCGGAAAGGGTGTACGTCCTTTCTCGTGTCCACTACGTTTCCCCCACGTACCGTGCCCGTCGGGACCGCTGGGGGAGACATGCTGCACCTGCCGAAGTCGCGCAGGAGACCACGAGTCGGCCGCACCGGGGCTGCCCCCTGGGCGCACCGCGGCAGCCCGGTCCACGAGGAGATAGCCGCCGAACTCCCTGATGAGGACCTCGCGGAGGACCTCGCCGACACGCTCGACCTGTACCGCAGCGGCAGCAAGCCCTGGTGCGAGGAGGCCGAGTTCCGGGACCTCATACAGGACGCCGCCGACCGCCTCGCACGCGATGGGTGAACCCGGAGCGGACGGCCGCACCGTAGGCTTCTGTGCATGTGCGGAATCGTCGGTTACGTGGGAGGGCAGTCCGCCCTCGATGTGGTCATCGCAGGCTTGCGCCGGCTGGAGTACCGGGGCTACGACTCGGCCGGGGTGGCGGTGCTCGCCGACGGCGGGCTGGCCGCGGCGAAGAAGGCGGGCAAGCTCGCCAATCTGGAGAAGGAGCTGACCGACCGCCCGCTGCCCGGTGGGGCGGCAGGTATCGGCCACACTCGCTGGGCCACGCACGGCGGCCCCACCGATGCGAACGCGCACCCGCATCTGGACAACGCCGGACGCGTCGCCGTCGTCCACAACGGCATCATCGAGAACTTCGCGACGCTGCGCGAGGAGCTGGCCGAGCGCGGTCACGACCTGGCGTCCGAGACGGACACCGAGGTGGTCTCGCACCTGCTCGCCGAGTGTTTCTCCGGCGCCGGAGACCTGGCTGAGGCGATGCGGCAGGTGTGCCGCCGCCTGGAGGGCGCCTTCACCCTGGTCGCGGTGTCCGCCGACGATCCGGACGTCGTCGTCGGCGCCCGCCGCAACTCGCCGCTGGTCGTCGGTGTCGGCGACGGCGAGAACTTCCTCGCCTCCGACGTCTCCGCGTTCATCGCCCACACCCGGGAGGCCATCGAGCTGGGCCAGGACCAGGTGGTGGAACTGCGCCGGGACGGCGTCACCGTCACGGACTTCGGCGGAGCGCCCGCCGACGTGCGCGGCTACCGGGTGGACTGGGACGCCTCCGCCGCCGAGAAGGGCGGCTACGACTACTTCATGCTCAAGGAGATCGCCGAGCAGCCGAAGGCGGTCGCCGACACCCTGCTCGGCAGGATCGACGCGGCCGGTGAACTGCGGCTGGACGAGGTGCGCATCCCCGACTCGGTGCTGCGGGAGATCGAGAAGGTGGTGATCGTCGCCTGCGGCACCGCGTTCCACGCCGGCATGATCGCCAAGTACGCCATCGAGCACTGGACCCGCATCCCGTGCGAGACGGAACTGGCCAGCGAGTTCCGCTACCGCGATCCGATCATGGACTCCCGGACGCTGGTCATCGCCATCAGCCAGTCCGGCGAGACCATGGACACCCTGATGGCGTTGCGGCACGCCCGCGAGCAGGGCGCCAAGGTGCTGGCGATCTGCAACACCAACGGCTCGACCATCCCCCGCGAGTCCGACGCCGTGCTCTACACGCACGCCGGCCCTGAGGTCGCGGTCGCCTCGACCAAGGCGTTCCTGACCCAGCTCGTCGCCTGCTACCTGGTGGCTCTCTACCTCGGCCAGGTGCGCGGCACCAAGTGGGGGGACGAGGTCCGCGCCGTCATCAAGGAGCTCTCGGCCATGGGCACCCAGGTCGAGGAGGTCCTCACCACGATGGAGCCGGTGCGGGAGCTGGCCCGCGGCCTCGCCGACAAGAACACGGTGCTCTTCCTCGGCCGCCACGTCGGCTATCCCGTCGCGATGGAGGGCGCGCTCAAGCTCAAGGAGCTCGCCTACATGCACGCCGAGGGCTTCGCGGCGGGCGAGCTCAAGCACGGTCCCATCGCGCTGATCGAGGAGGACGTGCCGGTCGTCGTGGTGGTGCCCTCGCCGCGTGGCCGCTCGGTGCTGCACGACAAGATCGTCTCCAACATCCAGGAGATCCGGGCGCGTGGCGCCCGCACCATCGTCATCGCCGAGGAGGGTGACGAGACGGTGCGGCCCTACGCCGACCACCTCATCGAGATCCCGGCCACGCCCACGCTGCTCCAGCCGCTCGTCGCGACCGTGCCGCTGCAGGTGTTCGCCTGCGAACTGGCCACCGCCCGCGGCAACGAGGTCGACCAGCCGCGGAACCTGGCCAAGTCCGTGACGGTGGAGTGACGGCCGGCGGCATCGGATGATCATCGGGGTGGGCATCGACGTCGCGGAGATCGACCGGTTCGCCGCTGCGCTGGCACGCACGCCGCAGCTCGCCGACCGGCTCTTCGTCGACGCCGAACGCACGCTGCGCGACGGCGACCCCAGAGGTGTCGCTTCCCTGGCCGCCCGCTTCGCGGCCAAGGAAGCACTGGCGAAAGCGCTGGGTGCCCCGCGCGGGCTGCACTGGACCGACGCCGAGGTGGTGGTCGCGGAGTCCGGGCAGCCGTCTCTCGTCGTCCGCGGCACCGTCGCCGCTCGCGCCGCCGAACTCGGTGTCCGGTACTGGCACCTCTCGCTCAGCCACGACGCCGGCGTCGCCTCCGCCGTGGTCGTCGCCGAGAGCTGAAACCGCCGCCACGTCCCCCGCCCGGAACGAGTGCCGGGGCCGGGCGGCGCACGGTCCGGCACACTGGGGCGCATGAGGACTGCGTACAGCGTGGAAGCCGTACGGGCGGCCGAACGGAAGCTGCTGGCGCGGCTCCCCGAAGGGGCGTTGATGCAGCGGGCCGCGGCCGGACTGGCCGTGGTCTGCGCGGAGGTGCTGCACCGCGTGTACGGCGCCCGGGTGGTGCTGCTGGTGGGCAGTGGCGACAACGGCGGAGACGCGCTGTACGCGGGCGCACGACTGGTGCGGCGTGGAGCCGCTGTGACGGCGGTGCTGCTCGCGCCGGACAGGGCGCACCCCGGTGGGCTCGCCGCCCTCCGGGCAGCCGGCGGACGTACGGCCGGCCCCGGGCAGGCGGGGCCGGTGATCGAGCGGGCCGGTCTGGTGGTGGACGGCATCGTGGGCATCGGCGGCAGGGGGGGGGTGGGCCCCGACG
>KI547048.1:225399-226399 GCA_000497405.1 Streptomycetaceae bacterium MP113-05
CGTGGACCTGCCGAGCGGTGTCGACGCCGGTACCGGGGAGGTGCACGGCCCGGCGGTGCGGGCGACGGCGACAGTGACGTTCGGCGCCTACAAGCCGGGTCTGCTGGTCGATCCGGCGCGCGGGCACGCAGGCGCGCTGCACCTGGTGGACATCGGCCTCGGCCCTCATTTCCCGGAGCATCCCGTCCTGGAGGCGTGTCGGCACGAGGACGTGGCCGCACTCTCGCCGCGGCCGTCGGCGGAGAGCGACAAGTACCGGCGCGGGGTCGTGGGCGTGGTCGCAGGCTCCGCCCGCTACCCGGGCGCGGCCGTGCTGGCCGTGGCGGGGGCGCTCCGCGGCGGCGCCGGTGCGGTGCGGTACGTCGGCCCGGCTGCCGACGCCGTGGTGCGCCGGTTCCCGGAGACGCTGGTGTCGGACGCGGCGCCCTCCCACGCGGGGCGGGTGCAGGCGTGGGTCCTCGGGCCGGGGGTCGGTGACGGAGCCCGGCCGGAGCGGGCACTGGAGGACGTGCTCGCGTCGGACGTGCCGGTTCTGGTGGACGCTGACGGGCTGCGGCTGCTGGACCCGGTCGCGCTGCGGGAACGAGGTGCCTCCACGCTGCTGACCCCGCATGCCGGTGAGGCCGCGGCGCTGCTGGGCATCCCCCGGGAGGAGGTCGAGTCGGGCCGCCTGCGGGCCGTGCGGGAACTGGCGTCGCGGTTCGGGGCGACGGTGCTGCTGAAGGGGTCGACGACGCTGATCGCCTCGCCGGACGGAGACGTTCCGGTGCGGGTCAACGTCACGGGGACGCCCCGCCTCGCGACGGCCGGGACGGGGGACGTGCTGTCCGGACTCACCGGCTCGCTGCTGGCTTCCGGTCTCGCCCCGAGGGACGCCGCGGCCTGCGGGGCGTACCTGCACGGTCTGGCCGGGCACCTCGCCCCCACGCCGCCGACGGCGACGGATGTGGCGGCGGCGCTCCCGCGCGCCTGGGCCGACGTCGGCTGAGGCGCGGTGTCC
>KI547048.1:226473-228725 GCA_000497405.1 Streptomycetaceae bacterium MP113-05
GCGGCACGGTCTACGGAGCCGGACGCGCGGGGTCCGGGAGGCGCGGCCCCGTGGCCGGGCCGGGGTTGCTCCCCGCGAGGGAAAGCGCGCCCGCAGCGGGGTGAACGCCCCGGCGGACCGGTGCGCGGGCGCCGCCCCGTGCGGGATGCGTACGGCGTGCACTCTCCGAACTCACGCAAGCGTCCACCCGTCCGCGCGGTCCTCCTGGCCGCTCTCACCGCCCTGCCGCTCGTCCTCGGAGGCGCCGCAGCGACGGCGTCCCCGGGCGACGGGCCGAGGCCCGGTGGTCACGTCCCCGAGGCGGACCTCGTTCCGGGCTACCCGTTGCCGGCGAAGCTGCCGTATCAGCAGGGAACTCCCGACCAGGGCGCCTTCCCCCCGGGCGACTCCCACGACGCCGCCGGCAGGGCGACGCGCGCCGTACCGGAGCCCCGTACGCCGGGCGCCGAGTACGCCGCGCGCAGCTCCCTCATCGAGTACGTGCCGCCCGGCGAGCAGATCCGCGAGGGCGAGCCGAAGCCGAAGACTCCGCCGTGCACCCTGTCGACCGGCCCGTACCAGCTCTTCGTGGAGCGCTACCTCGGGCTGAAGGAGGACGGCGTCCAGTCGAAGTCGGACTGCAAGGCGATCCAGGAGTACCAGACGAAGGCCGGAATCTATCCCGACAGCGGATTCGCCGGTCCGGTCACGTGGAAGGTGATGACGCTTCGCTGGGCGCGTGCCCACCCCGGGGAGTTGCGCGGCTGCCCCCGCCGGGACAGCGTCGTGGCCTGCCTTGACCTGAGCCGTCAGATCATGTGGGTCATGGACGGTGACAAGATGATCTACCAGCCGGTTCCCCTCCGCAGCGGCAAGCCCCGCTACGAGACCCGTACCGGCTGGCACGACGTCTACCTGCGGGTGCGCCACGAGCATTCGACGCTCTACGACTCGCCGATGCCGTTCAGCCAGTACTTCGACGGCGGGCAGGCGCTGCACGGCGTGTACGACGACCTCTACACCGGCCCCGGCTCCCACGGGTGCGTCAACCTGCGCTACGAGGACGCCGAGCGTCTGTGGAACGTCCTGGGCGAGGGCGACCGGGTCTACGTGTGGGGTGCGAAGCCCAACCGCTGACGTCGGCCGGAGCCGAGCGGCAGGGCTCCTGAGAGACTGGGCGGGTGAACGACACGGGACTCACCTCGCCCTCGGCGTCACTCCCGGCCCCGCCCCCGGGTACCAGGCGCGCCCGCGCCGAGATCGATCTCGGCGCGGTGCGCGCCAACGCGCGTACGCTGCGCGGCTACGCCACCGGTGGCGCCGGTCTGATGGCCGTGGTGAAGTCCGACGGCTACGGGCACGGAGCCGTGCCGTGCGCGCGCGCCGCGCGGCAGGCCGGGGCGTCCTGGCTGGGTACCGCCACCCCGGAGGAGGCCCTCGCGCTGCGCGCGGCCGGTGACACCGGCCCCATCCTGTGCTGGCTGTGGACGCCGGGCGGCCCCTGGCGGGAGGCACTGGAAGCCGGGCTCGACGTGTCGGCGAGCGGGCGCTGGGCGCTGGAGGAGATCCGCGTGGCGGCCCGCGACTGCGGGGTGCCGGCACGCGTGCAGCTCAAGGCCGACACCGGGCTGGGCCGCAACGGCTGCCAGCCCTCCGACTGGCCGGACCTGGTGGCCGCCGCCCGTGCGGCGGAGGTGGAGGGCACGGTGCGGGTGACCGGAGTCTGGTCGCACTTCGCCTGCGCCGACGAGCCCGGCCACCCCTCCATCGCCCTGCAACTCGCCGCCTTCCACGAGGCGCTGGGGACAGCCGCGCATGCCGGACTCGATCCGGAGGTCCGGCACCTGGCCAACTCGCCGGCCACCCTGACGCTGCCCGAGTCGCACTTCGACCTCGTCCGTTCCGGGGTGTCGTTGTACGGACTGTCGCCGTCGCCGGAGGTCGGTGTCGCCGCTGAACTGGGCCTGCGCCCGGCGATGACGTTCAGCGCTTCGCTGGCGAACGTGAAGCGGGCACCGGGCGGCCACGGAGTCTCGTACGGGCACACGTACACCACCCCCGGCGAGACCACTCTCGCGCTGGTGCCGGCCGGCTACGCCGACGGGGTGCCGCGGCATGCCTCGGGGACCGGGCCGGTGCTGGTAGCAGGCAAGTGGCGCACGGTGGCCGGACGTGTGGCCATGGACCAGTTCGTGGTGGACCTCGGCGGCGACTGGGCCCGGGCCGGCGACGAGGCGGTGCTGTTCGGCCCCGGGGACCGGGGCGAGCCGACA
>KI547048.1:228735-233634 GCA_000497405.1 Streptomycetaceae bacterium MP113-05
AGCGGAGGACTGGGCGCGGGCGGTGGGGACCATCGGGTACGAGATCGTCACCCGCATCGGCACCAGGGTGCCCCGCATCCATGTCGGCGGCGACGGCACGGACGGGAGTTGATCCGGTGACCGAGCGGGCGGGAACAGGAGGAAGTTCCGCAGCGTGGTGGCCGGCGGGCTGGGCTCGCCGGGCCGGCATCGCGGGTGCGGCGGTCGGCGTGGTCGCGGCCGGGCTCGCGGCAGAGCGGCTGACCGTCAACCGTGCCGTGCGCCGCCGGGCACGGCTCGCGCTGGACGCCTCCGGCCCGTACGGCACGCTGCGCGGTGCCTCCGGCACGGTGCACGCGGACGACGGAGTGGCGCTGTACTACGAGACGGACGAGCCGGACCGGCCCGTGCCCGGAGCTCCCACTGTGGTCTTCACCCACGGGTACTGCCTCGACCAGGACTCCTGGCACTTCCAGCGTGCCGCGCTGCGCGCCGGCGGCACCCACCGGTGCGTGTATTGGGACCAGCGCAGCCACGGCCGCTCCGGCCGGGGCGAGGTCGGCCGCCCGGTGAGCATCGACCGGCTCGGGCACGACCTCAAGACGCTGCTGGACGCCGCCGTACCGGACGGGCCGGTGGTGCTGGTCGGTCATTCGATGGGAGGCATGTCGGTGATGGCGCTCGCCGAGCATTACGCCGGGTACGTCGCGGAACGGGTCGTCGGCGTCGCCTTCCTCAGCACGTCGGCCGGAGACCTCGGCGACGTCAGCTACGGCCTCCCGGCTGCCGGGGTACGTGCTGCGCGCCGCCTGGCGCCCGGCGTGCTGCGGGCGATGGCCGCGCAGAGCGCCCTGGTGGAGCGCGGTAGACAGGCCGCCGCCGACGCGTTCGCCTCCATGGTGCGTCGCTACTCCTTCGGTACCCCGGCGGACGCGGACCCTGCCGTGGCCCGGTTCGTGGAGCGGATGATCGAGTCGGTGCCGGTCGACGTGGTCGCCGAGTTCTACCCCGCCTTCGCCGCACACGAGAAGACGGCGGCGCTGGCGGCGTACGCGGACCTCCCGGTGCTGGTGCTGGCGGGCGACCGCGACCAGCTCACGCCTCTGCGGCACAGCGAGCGTCTCGCCGCCGCGTTGTCCGGCGGAGGCGGGGAGCTGGTGACGGTGGAGGGAGCCGGGCACCTGGTGCCGCTGGAGCGGCCGGAGGTGGTCGACGCCCGGTTGGCCGGACTGCTGGCGCGTACCATCCGGACCCATGGAAGCACCGCAGCACAGCGCCCCCGGGGCGCGGCCCGTCCAGACCGCGCACACCGTCGAGATCGAGACCGCTGACCGGATGCGGGATCTCGGGCGGCGGCTGGCGAGGCTGCTGCGCCCGGGGGACCTGGTGCTGCTGACCGGCGATCTCGGCGCGGGTAAGACCACTCTCGCCCGGGGGCTGGGTGAGGGACTCGGCGTCCGCGGAGCGGTCACCTCGCCCACCTTCGTGATCGCACGGGTCCACCCGTCGCTCGGGGACGGGCCGCCGCTGGTGCACGTGGACGCCTACCGGCTGGGGGGCGGGCTGGACGAGATGGAGGATCTCGACCTCGACGTGTCGCTCCCGGAGTCGGTGGTGGTCGTCGAGTGGGGCGAGGGCCGGGTCGAGGAACTGGCCGACGACCGGCTCCACGTGGTGATCGAGCGGGAGCTGGGGGCGGCGGCCGACGGTGACGACGATGTACGGCGGGTGCACCTGACGGCGGTCGGTGACCGCTGGGGCGAAGCAGACCTCACGAGCGTGGGCTGACGGCGAGACGGTCCGGGAGTGTTTCCGACAACGCGTCGGGAAGAGGTTGCGCAGGTGGTCGGCTGCGTGGTCCCATGGAGGTTCAGGGCTGGTTAGGTCAGCCTAACTTCCGGAGGTGCTCATGTCGGCAGAGGAGCGGGACCGCGACCGCCCCCGCGGGTGGCGCCAGTCGCCGTCGATGAGCGAGCTGCTGGCCTCGTGTGCCGCCGCGGACGCGGTCTCCAAGCCCCCTCAGCGGCCCGCCGCCGTGCCCACTGCGGCCGAGGAGGACGACGCGCGCCGTGGCCCGGCACCCCTGGACGCCGAGCGCCGGGACGCAGCCTGACGGATCCCGGCGGACGCGGCCCGCGGGCCCGCCCACCGGAGCGGGGTCGCTCGTACGGGTGGTTCCGGAGCGGCAGTCGGAGCGATGGTCCGGCGTTCTCGGCGGAGCCGCGGGTCAGGGGACGACGCTCACCTTCGTGTCGAGGGTGGCGAACTGCCACATCGCTTCGCCGTCGTCGGTCCGCTCCCGGATGCCGCCGGTCTTCTCCGCCTGGTCGAGGCCCGGCTGCGAGCCGTCCACCGCGGCGCTGAAGCCGACGACGGTCCCACCCGCGTATCCGAACACCACCACGTTCTCGACCGGTACACCGTCGGTCCCGGTGACGTTCTCCGTGCGGGAGGTCACCTCGTAGGCGCCGGGCTCCGGGTCGACGGTGCCCGGCCAGACCTCGTAGGTGCGGGTGACCTTCTCGTTCGCGCCGACCAGCCAGACGCGGTCGCGCCGCAACGAGTAGACGACGCGTTCACCGGTACCGGAGTCGGTGGGCAGTGCGCGTTCCGCTTCTTTGCGGTCAAGCGCCGACGCGCTCGGGGAGGGGGAGCCGTCCGTACCGGCGCGGGGGCCGTTGCCGGACTTCCGCTCGTCGTTCTGGGCAGCTGCCGCCTGGTAGGCGAGGAAGGACACGACGGCGAAGGCGAGGGCGATGAGAACCCCGACGAACACGCCCGAGCCGCGGGCGCTCTTTCCTGTCACCGTGTGCCACCTTCCGTTGTCCCAGTCCGCTCGCGGCCCGACGTTAGCAGTGTGTGCGGGGTGTGCGTCTCCGGGCATGCCCGGAGACGGAACCGCCGTTCGGGGCTCCGCGGCGCGACCGGGCGCGCCGCGGAACCGACCCGGCAGGGCTCGTGCCACAGTGGCCGAGCCCCTCCCCGGGAGCTGCCTCTACCGCCCCGCGCCGGGGATGTCGTTCCCCCGTGGCCACGGCGAGGAGACGGAGCGCATGACGGGACCGCCCGGCACCTCTCCGACGGCACCTGAACCCGGCACGCCCTTCGGCGGTGAGACCCGAACGCCCGCAGATACCCCGGCCCTGGTGCGCAGCCCCCGTTATGTGGTGCTGCTCGTGGTGGCCGCCCTGCTCGGAGTGCCGGTCTGCGCGGCGGCGTTCGGCTTTCTCGCTCTGGTCGACACCCTCCAGACTCTGCTCTGGGAGGACCTGCCGACCGTCCTCGGCCTCGGTGAGGCACCGTTCTGGTGGCCGCTGCCGTTGCTCGCTGTGGGCGGACTGTGCACCGGGCTCGCCGTCCGGTTCCTCCCGGGGAACGGCGGCCACGAACCGTCCGCCGGCCTCGCCCCCACCGGGGCCCCGCGCGTCGCAGAGCTACCGGGCGTGGTGCTGGCCGCGCTGGCCTCCCTCGCCTTCGGCGCCGTGCTCGGGCCGGAAGCGCCCCTGCTCGCGCTTGGTGCAGGGCTCGCCGCGAACGCCGTACGCCTGGCGCGGCACGACCCGGCGCCGCAGCTGCGCTCCGTCCTCGGAGCAGCCGGGAGTTTCGCCGCGGTCAGCTCCCTGCTCGGCTCTCCGTTGCTGGGCGCGTTCCTGCTGATGGAGGCGTCCGGACTGGCCGGCGCGATGCTCGGCCCGGTGCTGGTACCGGGCCTGCTCGCGGCGGGCGTCGGCTCGTTGCTCTTCGTCGGTCTCGGTTCCTGGACGGGCCTGGGGACCTTTGCGCTCGAGCTCTCCGAGGTGCCCACGGCGCACGAACCGACCGTTCCGGAGTTCGGCTACGCCGTTCTGACGGGCCTTCTCGCCGCCCTGGCGGGTGCCGGCGTCCGGATGGCGGCCACCCGTCTGCGAAGGCGGGTCGAGCCCCGGAGGGTGTCCGGCACGGTCTGCCTGGGCCTGGCCGCCGGAGTCGTCGCCGTCGGCTACGCCCTGGGCACGGGCCGGGAGGCCGGCGAGGTGCTGTTCTCCGGACAGACCGCGCTGAACCCCCTGCTGGCGAAGGGCGCCGGCTACGCGGCGGGCACCCTGGCGCTCCTGCTGGCGTGCAAGGCGGTCCTGTACGGGCTGTGTCTCGCAGGGTTCCGCGGTGGCCCGGTGTTTCCCGCGATGTTCCTCGGCGCGGGCGGTGGTCTCCTGCTCGCCCACCTGCCGGGCCTCACGTCGTTGTCCGGCTTCGCGATGGGCGTCGGCGCGATGGGGACCGCGATGCTCAGGCTGCCGCTGACCTCGGTGCTGCTGGCCACCCTGCTCCTCGGGAAGGCGGGCCTCACGGTAATGCCCCTGGTGATCGTCGCGGTGGTCACGGCCTACGTCGGCTCCGCCGTGCTGAGCCCGCCGCCGGCGAACCGCGCGTCGGGGGAGGGGCCGGCGCGTGCGGGTGGCGGGCCGCCGCCCCCGGAATGAGGGACGCGCCGGCGCGACTGCGGCAGGAGCGTTCTCCGGGACCGGTGCGGAGGGCCGTTCCGTCCGCCGTAGGCTGGCACCGTGCTGTTGCTCGCTCTGGACACCGCCACGCCCGCCGTCACCGTCGCCCTGCACGACGGCGAGCGGGTACTCGCCCGCGCCGACCAGGTCGACGCCCGGCGGCACGGGGAGCTGCTGCTCCCCTCCGTCGACCGGGTGCTGAGGGAGGCCGGACGGAAGGTCACCGAGGTGACCGACGTCGTCGTCGGCGTCGGACCCGGCCCGTACACCGGCCTGCGCGTGGGGCTCGCCACCGCGGAGGCGTTCGGCGCGGCGCTGGGTGCGCCGGTGCACGGGCTGTGCACCCTGGACGGCATCGCCTTCGCGGCCGGTCTCGACACCCCCTTCGTGGTGGCGACCGACGCGCGGCGCAAGGAGGTCTACTGGGCACGCTACGCCG
>KI547048.1:233644-237049 GCA_000497405.1 Streptomycetaceae bacterium MP113-05
CGCGGGCGCCCGCCTGTACTCCGGCACCTTCACCGCCGCGGACGGGGCGCTGCCCGAGCACGCGCAGGCCGCCGCGCTGGCGGAGCTGGCCGCCGGGAAGCTGTCCGCCCCGCCCGGCACCGGCACGGGATTCCTGCGGCCGCGTCCCTTGTACCTGCGCCGCCCGGACGCGCAGGTGCCCAAGAACTACAAGGTGGTCACCCCGCGGTGAACCTCCGGAACACAGGACCCACCGGACCCCCGACGGCCACCACGCCGGAGGCGGTCGCTGCGGTCGCGCTGCGCGAGATGCGGTGGTGGGACATCGACGCCGTACTGGGAGTGGAACAGGTCCTCTTCCCGCAGGACGCCTGGTCGGCCGGCATGTTCTGGTCCGAGCTGGCACGCGCGCGCGGCCCGCGGGCCACCCGCCGCTACCTGGTCGCCGCCGCACTGGACGGCTCCCTCGCCGGCTACGGAGGGCTCGCCGCCGTCGACGGAGTGGGCGACATCCAGACCGTCGGCGTGCTGCCCGGACACGAGGGCACCGGACTCGGATCCCGGCTGCTCACCGCGCTGCTGGCCGCCGCCGAGAGCGAGTTCGCGTGCCACCAGGTCCTGCTCGAGGTGCGCGTCGACAATCCCCGTGCCCAACGCCTGTACGAACGCTTCGGTTTCGAGACCATCGGCGTCCGCCGCGGCTACTACCAGCCCGGCAACGTCGACGCCTACGTGATGCGGCGGCACCGGCGGTCCGCACCGGCCCACGACGAGCACGACGAGCACGACGAGACCCAAGGAACACGCCATGCCTGACGAGCCCCTCGTCCTCGGTATCGAGACCTCCTGCGACGAGACCGGCGTCGGGGTTGTCCGCGGCCACACGCTGCTCGCGGACGCCGTCGCTTCCAGCGTGGACGAGCACGCACGGTTCGGTGGCGTGGTGCCGGAGGTCGCCAGCCGCGCCCACCTCGAAGCGATGGTCCCCACCATCGAGCGGGCGCTGAAGGAAGCCGGAGTGTCCGCGCGTGACCTGGACGGGATCGCCGTCACCGCCGGCCCCGGCCTCGCCGGTGCGCTGCTCGTCGGCGTCTCCGCCGCCAAGGCGTACGCCTACGCGCTCGGTAAGCCGCTGTACGGCGTCAACCACCTCGCCTCACACATCTGCGTCGACCAGCTGGAGCACGGCGCGCTGCCCGAGCCGACCATGGCGCTGCTGGTCTCCGGAGGCCACTCCTCGCTGCTGCTCGCCCCCGACATCACCTCCGACGTACGGCCGCTGGGCTCGACGATCGACGATGCGGCAGGCGAGGCCTTCGACAAGATCGCGCGCGTCCTGCACCTCGGCTTCCCCGGCGGCCCCGTCATCGACCGGTACGCGCGTGAGGGCGATCCGGCCGCGATCGCGTTCCCGCGCGGACTCACCGGCCCACGCGACGCCCCGTACGACTTCTCATTCTCCGGCCTCAAGACCGCCGTCGCCCGCTGGATCGAGGCGAAGCGACAAGCGGGCGAGGACGTACCGGTGCCGGATGTCGCCGCGTCCTTCCAGGAGGCGGTCACCGACGTGCTGACCCGCAAGGCGATCCGCGCCTGCAAGGACGAGGGGGTCGACCACCTGATGATCGGCGGCGGTGTCGCCGCCAACACCCGGCTGCGGGCGCTGGCCCGGGAACGCTGCGACGACGCGGGTATCACGCTGCGCGTGCCCCGGCCCAAGCTGTGCACGGACAACGGCGCGATGGTCGCCGCGCTCGGCGCGGAGATGGTCGCCCGGAACCACGCGGCCTCCGACTGGGACCTGCCCGCGGACTCCTCGCTGCCGGTCACCGAACCGCACGTACCGGGAGCGGACCGGCACGAGCACGGCCACGGCGGCGCACCCGGCCACGACCACGACCATGTGCACGAACTGAGCCGGAAGAACCTGTACGCATGACCGTCGCACTGATGTGGGAGGCCAGGGCCCCCGAGGGCGGTGGAGCCGAACTCCTCGCCTGGGCCCGCGGCCGGAACCTCGTCCCGGCACCGCTGCGCCGCGAGACCTACCGGGCGCCCGGCGACCGGGTACTCGTCATCTCCTGGTGGCACGCCGGTTACGACGCCGACCTGCCGGAACTGCCCGACCCGCCGCCGGACCTGACGGCCCGCCCGGTGCACCGCTGGCGTTTCGAGCAGATCCAGCCGGCCTGACGGGGGCTCACGGCCCTTCGAGGGGCCGGTCCGTGCGCGCCCCCGTCGCCTTCGTGGCGCCCGTCTTCCCGTCGTCTGCGCCCGGGCCTCCGTTTTCCGTGACCTGACGCGTCGTCCGCCCGGCGGCCGAGAAGCTTCAGTCCGCTGTTCACCGGTGCGGCGGCGATGCATTCCGGAACCGGTCCACGTCGCCAGTCACGGCCGCAACACGGCACCGATGCCGGGGCCGTAGCACTCCGATCCCGGTCCGTCCTCAGGCACTCCGTCGGTCGGTCCGCAGCTCAGGACTGCCGCGCGGGGTGGCCGATGAGCATGGCCGGGGCGCCGGCGACCCGGGTGAGGAAGACGGTGGCCGCCTCCCGCCCCCGGGGCTTCACCTTGCGGCGGAGTTCCTCCGGTTCGATCGCGGAGCCGCGCTTCTTCACCGTCAACGTGCCGATGCCGCGTTCGCGTACCAGGGCGCGCAGCCGCTTGAGGTGGAACGGCAGCGCGTCGGTGATCTCGTACGCGGTGGCGAACGGCGTCGGGAGGAGGGCGTCGGTCGTCACGTAGGCGATGGTCGGGTCGATCAGCCTGCCCTCGACGGCCGTCGCGACCTCGGCGACGAGATGGGCGCGGATGACGGCCCCGTCCGGCTCGTACAGGTAGCGGCCGACGGGCCCCGGTTCCGGGTCGGGCAGTCCGGTGCCGTGCAGGGTCTCGCACTGCGGCAGCAGGGTGGCGCTCACGCGGGGCCGGTCGCCCGGCCGGTCGCCCGGTCCGCCGTCGCCGGCACCGTCGCCGAACCAGAGAACGGCCTCCTTCACGTCGCCGCCGTGTGAGATCCACTCCGCCTCGGCGTCCCCGGGTACCGCGTCGTGCGGGATACCGGGCGCCACCTTCAGGGCCGCGTGCGGGGCTGCCCGAGCGGCGCCGACAGCCCAGCTCAGCGGCGGGGAGTAGTCCTCGGGATCGAAGATCCGGCCTCCCCTGCGCCCGCCGCGCCGGGCCGGGTCGACGAACACGGCGTCACAGCCGGACACGTCCGCCTCGGTGACGTCGGCGCACTGGACGTCGATCAGGCCGTCCAGGCCGAACGCGTCCGCGTTGGCGCGGGCCACTGCGCAGGTCAACGGGTCGCGGTCGACGGCCCGTACCCGGATTCCGGCGCGGGCCAGCGCGAGGGCGTCGCCGCCGACGCCGCAGCCCAGGTCGGCGACGCTGCGTACGCCCCGCGCGGCGAAGCGGGCGGCC
>KI547048.1:237059-243402 GCA_000497405.1 Streptomycetaceae bacterium MP113-05
GTGCTCTCCGCCGCCGTCGGTCCCGCTGCCCGTGCGCGTATGCGGGCCGCGGCCGACACCCTCGCCGCGCACGCGGCACGCATCGAACAGCGCGTCGCCGCCTACCACCGATGGGGCCTGGAGGAGCCGCCGCCTCCGCGCCCCGCACCGCCGCCCGTCAAGCCGCGCGTCCGGGGTGCGAAGGTCGTGGCGAGCATCCCCACGGACGACCGGGTCGTCTTCCTGACCGTCGACGACGGCGCCATGAAGAGTTCCGCGCTGCTCCGCATGGTCGACGACCTCGACATCCCCGTCACCTCGTTCCTCGCCGACGACGAGGCGGTGCTCGGCCGTGGGTACGAGTACTTCCGCCGGCTGGAGATCCTCGGCGGCACCACGCAGAACCACACCCTCACCCACCCGTACCTGCCCGCTCTGTCACTCCGCGAGCAGCGGCGAGAGATCTGCGGCCAGCAGGACCGCATCCAGGAGGAGACGGGCGGCCCGCAGCCGCGCCTGTTCCGGCCGCCGTACGGCGAGTACGACCGGAACACGCGGCGTGCGGCCCGTGACTGCGGACTGGACGCGCTGGTGCTGTGGGGGATGGAGGCGTGGGCGGACCGCATCGACTTCCAGGAGCCGGGCGGTCTGTATCCAGGCGCGATCATCCTGACCCATTACCGCGGTCCCGCCTCCTGGGGTGACGGCGGGACGATGGTCGACGTGCTCCGGCGCGTCCTGGCTCGCGCCGCCGAAGAGGGCTACGCCATCGGCCGTCTGGAGGACTACCTCTGACGACGGCCGGCCGTCGGATGACCGGTCTGTGGAACCCGGTCTGCGGCGACAGCACGGTGAGAAGTTCCGTCGATCAGCTCGGTGCGGGGAGCGGACGGCGGTGGCCGGTCCAGGTCGTCGGCGCTCCTTCGAGGGGTGGGCACCTCGACGCGTCGATGCGGCTCAGGGTGCCGTCGAGGGGTGCGGGACACACCGAGTATTGGCACTCTGGTTGACGGAGTGCTAACTGCAGCATAATCTCGGTTCTGGCACTCTCCACTGGTGAGTGCCAAAGGCGCGACGGGAAGATCCGGCACCCGCGACGACGGGTCTACCAGGCCGCCACCCCAGACATTCTTGACCCCGCTGAGAACACCGAAGGGGGAGGTCGGATCGTGACGACCGCCACCAAGTCCAAGGTTGCCATCAAGCCGCTCGAGGACCGCATCGTGGTCCAGCCGCTCGACGCCGAGCAGACCACGGCCTCGGGCCTGGTCATCCCGGACACAGCCAAGGAGAAGCCCCAGGAGGGCACCGTCCTGGCCGTCGGCCCGGGCCGGTTCGAGGACGGCAACCGCCTGCCGCTCGACGTCTCCGTCGGCGACGTCGTGCTGTACAGCAAGTACGGCGGCACCGAAGTGAAGTACAACGGCGAGGAGTACCTCGTCCTCTCGGCTCGCGACGTCCTCGCGATCGTCGAGAAGTAAGCACCTCACGCAAGACGAAGACTGCTTGATTCGCGCCCCGGTACCCGCCGTGCAAGAGCTGCCGGGACCGGGGCGCGGCTCTTCCGAGAGGACCCGAAAGCTCCCATGGCCAAGATCCTGAAGTTCGACGAGGACGCCCGCCGCGCCCTCGAGCGTGGCGTGAACCAGCTCGCCGACACCGTCAAGGTGACCATCGGCCCCAAGGGCCGCAACGTCGTCATCGACAAGAAGTTCGGCGCCCCGACCATCACCAACGACGGTGTCACCATCGCCCGCGAGGTCGAGGCCGAGGACCCGTACGAGAACCTGGGCGCCCAGCTGGTGAAGGAGGTGGCGACCAAGACCAACGACATCGCGGGTGACGGCACCACCACCGCCACCGTGCTGGCGCAGGCGCTGGTCCGCGAGGGCCTGCGCAACGTCGCCGCCGGCGCCTCCCCCGCCGCCCTGAAGAAGGGCATCGACGCCGCGGTCAAGGCTGTCTCCGACGACCTGGTCGCCAGCGCCCGCCCGATCGACTCCAAGGAGGACATCGCCGCGGTCGCCGCGCTGTCCGCCCAGGACAAGCAGGTCGGCGAGCTGATCGCCGAGGCGATGGACAAGGTCGGCAAGGAAGGCGTCATCACCGTCGAGGAGTCCCAGACCTTCGGCCTGGAGCTGGACTTCACCGAGGGCATGTCCTTCGACAAGGGCTACCTGTCGCCCTACATGGTGACCGACCAGGAGCGCATGGAGGCCGTCCTCGACGACCCGCACATCCTGATCCACCAGGGCAAGATCAGCTCCATCCAGGACCTGCTGCCGCTGCTCGAGAAGATCATGCAGGGCGGCAACAGCTCCAAGCCGCTGCTGATCATCGCCGAGGACGTCGAGGGCGAGGCGCTGTCCACCCTCGTCGTCAACAAGATCCGCGGCACCTTCAACGCCGTCGCCGTCAAGGCGCCCGGCTTCGGTGACCGCCGCAAGGCGATGCTCGGCGACCTGGCCACCCTCACCGGTGCGACCGTCATCGCCGAGGAGGTCGGCCTCAAGCTCGACCAGGCCGGTCTGGACGTGCTCGGCTCCGCCCGCCGCGTGACCGTCACCAAGGACGACACCACGGTCGTGGACGGCGCCGGCAAGTCCGAGGACGTCCAGGGCCGCGTCGCCCAGATCAAGTCCGAGATCGAGACCACGGACTCCGACTGGGACCGCGAGAAGCTGCAGGAGCGCCTGGCCAAGCTGGCCGGCGGCGTCTGCGTGATCAGCGTGGGCGCGGCCACCGAGGTCGAGCTCAAGGAGAAGAAGCACCGTCTGGAGGACGCCATCTCCGCGACCCGCGCCGCGGTCGAGGAGGGCATCGTCTCCGGTGGCGGCTCCGCCCTGGTGCACGCCGCCAAGGTGCTGGAGGGCTCGCTCGGCAAGACCGACGACGAGGCCACCGGCGTCGCCGTGGTCCGCCGCGCGCTCGTCGAGCCGCTGCGCTGGATCGCCGAGAACGCCGGCCTGGAGGGCTACGTCATCACCTCCAAGGTCGCCGAGCTCGACAAGGGTCAGGGCTTCAACGCCGCGACCGGCGAGTACGGCGACCTGGTGAAGGCCGGCGTCCTCGACCCGGTCAAGGTCACCCGCTCCGCGCTGGAGAACGCCGCCTCCATCGCCTCGCTGCTGCTCACGACCGAGACCCTGGTCGTCGAGAAGCCCGAGGAGGACGACGCTCCGGCCGGTCACGGCCATGGCCACGCGCACTGAGCCAACCGGCTCCGTCGCCCGACCTCCACGTCGGTCGGCAACGAGGCCCGGCGCACCCCATGCGGGTGCGCCGGGCCTCGCCCCGTTTCCGGATCAGGCGGGCGCGCCGACGCCGAGTTCACGCATCAGCCGCGGAATGTCGTAGTGCCACCAGCTTTCGTGGATCTTTCCGTCGTGGAAGCGGCAGACGGTCGTGCCGGTCATGGTGCACTCCCGGCCGGTGGGCGCGATGCCCATGAAAGCACCGCGGTGCGTGCCCCGCCACGTCCAGAGGGTCACCACCATGTCCCCCTCGGCCATCTGGCGGTCCAGGACGAATGCGAAGTCGAACGCCTCCCGCCAGCGGGCGACGTCGCGCTTGAGCACGTCCCTGCCGACGGTCGTGTTCACTTCCTTGGACACGTCGTGGTCGACGTGGTCCGGGATGTACAGCTCGTCGATGACGTCGAGGTCGCCACCGACCGCGACCTCCTCGTAGAAGCGGCGCATGGTCTCCTTGTTGAACGTCTCGTCCCGTACGACGTCGAGGTCGGTGAAGGTCGGCATGACTTCACAGAGTGCGACCATCTCCTGGAACACCCGGTCGGTCTCCGGGAGTTGCGAGTTGCGCATCGCCTCCTCGTAAGAGGGGAACTCGACGATCTCGACGAAGTGGGCGGCGTCCGAACGGTCCCGGCCGACCACTTCGTGGGTCGCCGTCCGCTTGCCCCTGGTCTGTTCGGCCCACGAGTCCATGAGCCGGTTCATCTCCTCGAAGCGCTCGGTCCGGCAGTCGATGAGCTGGAGAAAAGTCATGGTGCCTCCCGCGCCAGGCGACGACCCCGTCATCTTTCGGAGTCCTCGCAGTCCGGAGGTCGTCCCGGGGCCCGGGGGAGGGGACCGGCGGACGCCGGCGGCGGCCCTTTCCTCTAGTTTAGTGCGGTTCGCGCCCGCCCTCGCCCGCTCACTTCGGGCCGTACTTCCGGCCTGTGCCGGCGGTGGCGCGGGCCAGCACTCCGGGCGGGGCGAGCCTGGTCAGTCCCATCAGCGCCTTGTATCGCGGGTCGGGGATGGACAGCGTGCGGCCCCGGGCCAGGTCGGCCAACGACGCGTCGACGACGCGGGGTGCGTCCAGCCACATCCAGCGGGGAATGTTCCCGGTGTTCATCCCGGCCCGCTGATGGAACTCGGTCCGCACGAACCCGGGGCACAGCGCCATCAGCCGTACGCCGGTGCCGGCCAGGTCGACCGCAGCACCCTGGGTGAACTGTGTGATCCATGCCTTCGACGCGCCGTACGTGCCACGTGGCAGGAACCCGGCGACGGAGGCGACGTTGACGATGCCGCCGCGTCCGCGCTCCCGCATCGCCTCCGCTGCGGCGGCCGTCGACCGCAGCACCGCCTCGCAGTGCACCCGCAGCATGGTCAGTTCGTCGGCCATGGACGCTTCGAGGAAGCGACCCTTGATGCCGAAGCCCGCGTTGTTCACCAGCAGGTCCACCGGCCGTGTCCGGTCTCCGGCCCGCTGCTCCAGTGCCGAGATGCCCTCTTCGGTAGCCAGGTCCGCGGCGAGAACGCCGACCTCGACCCCGTGCCGGTCGTGGAGGTCGGCGGCACGCTTGCGCAGCCGCTCGCCGTCGCGGGCGAGGAGCACCAGGTGGTGTCCGTCGCGGGCGAGTCGCTCGGCGAACGCGGCGCCGAGCCCGGCCGTGGCCCCGGTGATCAGTGCAGTCGTCATGGCCGCACGGTACCGGCGGTCAGGAGACACCCGTGCGGCGCAGGGCCTTCTCCCTGGCCTCCGGGTGCACGGCGTCACCGGCGGCGAGCAGTTGCGGCAGCAGGTCCGGCTCGGTGGTGAGCGCGCGGAAGAGGAGCGAGACGGTGACGTCGTGGTCGGGCCGGTGCACGATCTCGATCGGGTCGCCGGCCCGGATCTCGCCGGGTTCGACGACCCGGAGGTACGCGCCGGGGGCGGCGCGCCGGGTGAAGGTCTTCACCCAGCCGCGCTCGCCGAGCCAGCCGGCAAAGGTCCGGCACGGGATGCGGGCGCTGGTCACCTCCAGCACCAGGTCGGCGCCGACCTGCCAGCGTTCGCCGACGCGGGCGCCGCTCACGTCGAGTCCCGTGGTGGTCAGGTTCTCGCCGAAGACCCCGCCGGTCAGGTCCCGGCCCAGCTCCTGCGCCCATGCGTCGAGGTCCTCGCGGGCGAAGGCGTAGACGGCCTGGTCGTCGCCGCCGTGGTGGCGCAGGTCGCCGATGGTGTCGCCGGCCAGCCCGCTGCCGCCGACGCCCTTCGGTCCCGGTGCGGCGACGCTGACGGGTCCGTCGGCGGGGTGCTTGTCGATCCCGGTCAGACGATCCGGTGCATCGGTGTGGTCCGAGACGTGGGGCCGGGCCAGGTTCACGGACTGGAGCTGCATCATGGGGGCACGCTAGCTCCGCGGCCCGTGCGGTGGCGAGAGCTTGTGCGGACCGGGTCCGCACAAGCTCTCGCAGGCGGGGTGTTCCCCGGTTGAGTGACGTCGGGTGTCCGGTTCCGTTCCCGTGCGGCTCCCGGCTGGTCTCATGTCCGTCTCTTCAGCATGTAGCGAATCGTTTCTTCTAGCCGGTCGCCGTCCCGGTCGAGGCCGAGGTCGCTACCAGGCGGTGACGGGCCCGGCCCATCAGCTCCTCGCGCTCGTCCTCGGTGAGGCCGCCCCACACGCCGTACGGTTCGCGGACGGTGAGGGCGTGCGCCGCACACTCGGAGCGGACCGGGCAGCGCATGCAGACCTCTTTCGCGGATGCCTCGCGCGCACCTCGGGCCGCCCCGCGTTCGCCCTCGGGGTGGAAGAACAGGGAACTGTCGACGCCCCGGCAGGCGGCGAGCAGCTGCCAGTCCCACAGGTCGGCGTTCGGGCCCGGGAGGCGGGAGAAATCTGCCATTGCGTGTCCCCTCAGTGGCTCAGTGCGACTGATGCGTCACTCATCGGTAAATATGATCCCTTGCCGAATCTAGCTATTACCCAACCAAAACGGAAGGAATCCCGACCAAACAGGGCATTCATGAATGAGTAGCGCGGCTCCGTGACCTGACCCTTCCGTGTCCGTACACTCACGTAGAGTGCTGAAGTGACCTCGGTAGCCCGTAACCCTTTTGGGTGACCGTCGTTGAGAGTGCGGAGGCGGGGGGG
>KI547048.1:244043-254543 GCA_000497405.1 Streptomycetaceae bacterium MP113-05
CGATCGCATACAGGTGACGTTCTGCAACAGCCTGGAGGCTCAAGGTGATGCGCATCAGTTGCGGAGGGTGGTCATGACGTCCGTTCTCGTCTGCGACGACTCCCCGCTTGCCCGAGAGGCGCTCCGTCGCGCGGTCGCGACCGTGCCCGGCGTCGAGCGAGTGACGACGGCGGCCAACGGCGAAGAAGTCCTCCGCCGTTGGGGCGCCGACCGTTCCGACCTCATCCTCATGGACGTCCGAATGCCCGGTCTGGGGGGTGTGGAGACCGTCCGTCGACTGCTGTCCGCCGATCCCGGGGCCCGCATCATCATGCTGACGGTGGCCGAGGACCTGGACGGCGTCGCCCTCGCGGTTGCCGCCGGCGCTCGTGGTTACCTGCACAAGGACGCCTCCCGTGCCGAGCTGCGGGCTACCGTCACCCAGGCACTCGCCGACCCGACGTGGCGGCTGGCACCGCGGCGACTGCGCTCGGCGGAGATGGGCGCCGCTCCGACGCTCACCGCCCGGGAGATCCAGGTGCTGGAGGGTATGAGTCACGGCCGGTCGAACGCCGAGATCGGGCGGGAGCTGTTCCTCTCCGAGGACACCGTGAAGACCCACGCCCGCCGACTGTTCAAGAAGCTGGGCGCCTCGGACCGCGCGCACGCCGTCGCTCTGGGCTTCCGCTGGGGCCTCGTTCGCTAGCCGGGGAGGGGGAGACCCCTCCCCGGGCAGGCCGGACGGCCCTGACGGGGGGCCACCGCCGTCACCACGACTGTGGCCCGCTCGTGCGCCGTCGGGGTCCACGCAGCGCACTGCCCTCCCGCGCTCTCGCTCCTCGGGCCCCACCCGGTCGTCAGCTCGAGAGTCCTGGTGGAGGCCGGGCGACGCCACATGCCACGCGTGCCGACGTCGCACCGGCCGGTCGGCCCACCGGCCATCGGCCGGTTCACGCCGGTCTCCGCCGTTGCCCCGGCCGCCTGCCCGACGGGACCGCACCGGGAACTTCTCGCAGGTCGGTGCATGGTTCTGCCTTCCCGGTGGGCGCGGGAGCACCTCCCGAGGCCACCTGCCGCGTCGCGACGCCGCAGCCCGGCGGGGCCGGAAAAGTCGCGCGTGCCGCATGCTTGAGGTATGGAGTTCCTCGGGATCGGCCGACCAGGCGTGAGGGGAGGGCACGAGACGTGACCGCGAGTGCGACCGCTCACAGTACTCATAACGCTTCTGTGCAGAACCAGGGCCGCGATGCGGCGAAACGCATCGGCCCGGTGCACCATGGAGCGATGCGCGACGACGAGAACTCGCCCGTCGGCGCCCTCGTCCAGCGCGCTGTCGAGGGGGACGACCGGGCGACGCACGACCTGCTCGCCCACGTGCACCCCCTCGCGCTTCGCTACTGCCGAACCCGGCTGACCCGGCTGCCCGGCGACGCGCGCCACTTCGTGGACGACCTGGCGCAGGAAGTGTGCCTGGCGGTGCTGTGCGCGCTGCCCCGCTACCGCGACACCGGCAAGCCGTTCGACGCATTCGTCGTCGCCATCGCCCAGCACAAGGTCGCCGACCTGCAGCGGGCCGCCATGCGGCATCCGGGCAGCACGGCTTTCCCCTCCGACGAGATGCCGGAGCAGCCGGACGACTCGCTCGGACCGGAGGAGCGCGCCCTGCTCAGCAGTGACGCCGAATGGGCCAAGAAGCTCCTCGCCAACCTTCCGGAACACCAGCGCGAACTCGTCCTGCTCCGCGTCGCCGTGGGGCTCTCGGCCGAGGAGACGGGCCAGATGCTCGGCATGTCCCCGGGTGCCGTACGGGTCGCCCAGCACCGTGCGCTCAGCAGACTTCGGGCTCTGGCCGAGCAGTAGACCAGGACCTCGCAAGGGATTCCGGGCGCGGTGAGGAGCACCCTCCGGGCCCGCTAGCATGGACGTCCGCGCCGCGCAAGCATTGGGAAGGTGTCATGACAGGCAACGTCGACGGAGTGCCCGCCAAGTTCGCCATGCTCGGGTTGACCTACGACGATGTGCTCCTGCTCCCGGGGGAGTCGGACATGGCACCGCAGGACATCGACACCTCCTCGCAGGTCTCGCGCAACGTCCGGGTGAACGTGCCGCTGCTGTCCGCCGCGATGGACAAGGTCACCGAGGACCGGATGGCCATCGCCATGGCCCGGCAGGGCGGGGTCGGCGTGCTGCACCGCAACCTGTCCATCGAGGACCAGGCGGCCCAGGTGGACCGGGTCAAGCGTTCCGAGTCCGGCATGGTCGCCGACCCCATCACCATCGGCCCCGACGCGACCCTGCGCGAGGCTGACGAGCTGTGCGGCCGGTTCCGCATCAGCGGCGTGCCGGTCACCGACGGTGCGGGCAGGCTGCTCGGCATCGTCACCAACCGGGACATGGCCTTCGAGCTGGACCGCAGTCGCCAGGTCCGCGAGGTCATGACCCCGATGCCGCTGGTCACCGGACGGGTCGGTATCTCCCGCGCGGAAGCGATGGAGCTGCTGCGTCGGCACAAGATCGAGAAGCTGCCGCTCGTCGACGGTGAGGGTGTGCTCAAGGGCCTCATCACGGTCAAGGATTTCGTCAAGGCCGAGAAGTACCCCGACGCGGCCAAGGACGCCGAGGGGCGGCTGCTCGTCGGCGCCGCCGTCGGGGTGGCCGGCGACGCCTACGAGCGTGCGCAGGCGCTGATCGAAGCGGGCGTCGACTTCGTGGTCGTGGACACCGCGCACGGCCACTCCCGGCTGGTGGGCGACATGGTCGCCAAGGTCAAGGCGGGCTCGTCGGTGGACGTGATCGGCGGCAACATCGCCACCCGTGAGGGTGCCAAAGCCCTGATCGACTCGGGTGCCGACGGCATCAAGGTCGGCTTCGGACCCGGCTCCATCTGCACCACCCGTGTCGTCGCCGGCGCCGGCGTCCCGCAGATCACCGCCATCTACGAGGCGTCGCTCGCCGCCAAGGAGGCCGGCGTGCCGGTCATCGGAGACGGAGGCCTTCAGTACAGCGGCGACATCGCCAAGGCGTTGGTCGCCGGGGCCGACACGGTGATGCTGGGCAGCCTGCTGGCAGGCTGCGAGGAGTCCCCGGGCGAGCTGCTGTTCATCAACGGCAAGCAGTTCAAGTCCTATCGGGGCATGGGCTCGCTCG
Source organism: Streptomycetaceae bacterium MP113-05 (assembly GCA_000497405.1). Lineage (GTDB taxonomy): Bacteria > Actinomycetota > Actinomycetes > Streptomycetales > Streptomycetaceae > Streptomyces. The sequence continues at coordinate 247,170 of KI547048.1, forward strand.
GCGCCATGCAGACCCGCGGTGAACAGCGCTCCTTCTCCAAGGACCGCTACTTCCAGGAAGCTGTCGACTCGGACGACAAGCTGATCGCCGAGGGCGTCGAGGGGCAGGTCCCCTACCGCGGCCCGCTCGGCGCGGTGGTGCACCAGCTGGCCGGGGGCCTCAAGCAGGCGATGTTCTACGTCGGCGGGCCCACCGTCCCCCTGATGAAGGAACGCGGGCGCTTCGTCCGTATCACCGGGGCAGGGCTCAAGGAGAGCCACCCGCACGACGTCCAGATGACCACCGAGGCGCCGAACTACTCGCGGCGCTGACCCGGCCGTACCCGGTTCGTCCCAGCCCGTGGCCCGGAGGGCCGCGGGCTGCGGCACGTCGGGGATACTGTCACCGCACTCGTATGACGGAAGGGCCCACACGTGACTGAGATCGAGATCGGGCGCGGCAAGCGCGGCCGCAAGGCGTACGCGTTCGACGACATCGCCGTCGTCCCGAGCCGGCGCACCCGCGACCCCGAGGAGGTCTCGATCGCCTGGCAGATCGACGCCTACCGCTTCGAGCTGCCGTTCCTGGCGGCCCCGATGGACTCCGTGGTCTCGCCCCAGACCGCCATCCGCATCGGCGAGTTGGGCGGCCTCGGTGTGCTCAATCTCGAGGGCCTGTGGACCCGCTATGAGGACCCCGAACCGCTGCTCGCTCAGATCGCGGAGCTGGACGAGGCTGACGCGAACCGCCGTATGCAGGAGATCTACGAGGAGCCGATCAAGGAAGAGCTGATCGGCCGGCGCATCAAGGAGGTGCGCGACGCCGGCGTCGTCACGGCCGCAGCGCTGTCGCCGCAGCGCACCGCGCAGTTCTCCAAGGCCGTGGTGGACGCCGGTGTCGACCTCTTCGTCATCCGCGGCACCACCGTCTCCGCCGAGCACGTCTCGGGGCGGTCCGAGCCGCTGAACCTCAAGCAGTTCATCTACGAACTGGACGTGCCGGTGATCGTCGGCGGCTGCGCCACGTACACCGCGGCGCTGCACCTGATGCGGACCGGCGCGGCGGGTGTGCTCGTCGGCTTCGGCGGCGGCGCCGCGCACACCACCCGGAACGTGCTCGGCATCCAGGTGCCGATGGCCACCGCCGTCGCGGACGTGGCCGCCGCGCGGCGCGACTACCTCGACGAGTCGGGCGGCCGGTACGTGCACGTCATCGCCGACGGCGGAGTCGGCTGGTCCGGCGACCTGCCGAAGGCGGTCGCCTGCGGCGCGGACGCGGTGATGATCGGCTCCCCGCTGGCCCGCGCCACGGATGCACCCGGGCGTGGCCACCACTGGGGCATGGAGGCCGTGCACGAGGACGTGCCGCGCGGCAAGCGGATGAACCTCGGTGCCGTCGGGACGACCGAGGAGGTTCTGCTCGGCCCGTCGCACACGCCGGACGGCTCGATGAACTTCTTCGGTGCGCTGCGCCGGGCGATGGCGACGACCGGTTACTCCGACCTCAAGGAGTTCCAGCGCGTCGAGGTCATGGTCGCCCGCTCGCGCTGACGCGCGGCTCGCCCCCACAGCCCGTACGTCGACGTCCCCGGGCCGCGCTCCCCTCCACGGGAGCGGGGCCCGGGTCTGTTCGTCTGCCCGGTGCGGAACCCTCCGTCCGGGTGGGGTGCCGCCGCCGCACGGCCCACGCTGCGTTTCCGCGCCGCCCGCAGCGGCTACCCCTCGCCGGAGACCGTGCCGCCGGCGAGGAGAACCGCACCCATGCCCCACGAGGAAACGCGTCCGCAGGACGCCAAGCAGCATCAGCGTGACGCACACCGGGCCGCCGATCCCGCCGGCGGCCCGCTGACCACCGACCAGGGGGTGGCCGTCGACCACACCGACGACTCCCTCACCGTCGGCGAGCGCGGCCCGACCTTGATGGAGGACTTCCACTTCCGGGAGAAGATCACCCGGTTCGACCACGAGCGCATCCCGGAGCGTGTGGTGCACGCCCGCGGCGCGGGAGCCTACGGTTTCTTCGAGCCGTACGAGTCGCTCGCCGAGTACACCCGGGCCGCCTTCCTCCAGGACCCGTCCGTCCGTACACCGGTGTTCGTGCGGTTCTCCACCGTGCAGGGGCCGCGCGGTTCCGCGGACACCGTCCGCGACGTACGGGGCTTCGCGACGAAGTTCTACACCTCCGAGGGCAACTACGACCTCGTCGGCAACAACTTCCCGGTCTTCTTCATCCAGGACGGCATCAAGTTCCCGGACTTCGTGCACGCCGTGAAGATGGAGCCGCACAACGAGATCCCGACCGGCGCCTCCGCCCACGACACCCTGTGGGACTTCGTGCAGCTCCAGCCGGAGACGCTGCACACGATCATGTGGCTGATGTCCGACCGCGCCATTCCGCGCAGTTACCGGATGATGCAGGGCTTCGGGGTCCACACCTTCCGTTTCGTCAACGCCGCGGGGCGCGGCACGTTCGTGAAGTTCCACTGGAAGCCGAAGCTGGGCGTGCATTCGCTGGTGTGGGACGAGGCGCAGGAGACCATGGGCCGTGACCCGGACTACAACCGGCGCGACCTGTGGCAGGCCATCGAGGACGGCGAGTACCCGGAGTGGGAGCTGGGCGTGCAGCTGGTGGCGGAGGAGGACGAACACCTCTTCGACTTCGACCTGCTGGACGCCACCAAGATCATTCCGGAGGAGCAGGTCCCGGTGCGGCCCGTCGGCCGTATGGTGCTCGACCGCAACCCGGAGAACTTCTTCGCCGAGACCGAGCAGGTGGCCTTTCACACGGCGAACGTCGTGCCCGGTATCGACTTCACGAACGACCCACTGCTCCAGGCCCGCAACTTCTCCTACCTGGACACCCAGTTGATCCGCCTCGGCGGGCCGAACTTCGCGCAGATCCCCGTCAACCGCCCGGTCGCTCCCGTCCGCACCAACCAGCGGGACGGCTACAACCAGCGGGAGATCCACCGCGGCACCAGCTACTCGCCCAACACCATGGGCGGTGGCTGCCCGGTGATCGCCGGCGACGGTGAGGGCTACCGGCACTACGCCGAACGGGTGGACGGCGCGAAGATCCGCAGGCGCAGCGCCGGATTCCAGGACCACTGGACGCAGGCCGCCCTGTTCTGGCGCAGCATGACCGACTGGGAGCAGCAGCACATCGTCGAGGCGTACCGCTTCGAGCTGGGAAAGGTCGAGACGATGAGCGTCCGCGAGGGCGTGGTCCGGCAGCTCGGCCAGGTGAACGCGGACCTGGCGGCGCGGGTCGCCGAAGGCGTCGGTGTCGCTCCGCCGACCGACGCCCGCACGCTGGAGCCGACCCCGTCGCCGGCGCTGAGCATGGCGAGTGCGAACCTGCGCGGCGACGGGTCGATCCGCACCCGCCAGATCGCCCTCCTCGTGCAGGACGGCGTCGACGGATCCCAGGTCGCCGCGGTGAAGGACGCCCTCGGCGGGCGCGGCGCGATCGTCGAGGCGCTCGGTCCGCGCGACGGTACGGTGCGCGGTGCCGACGGCTCCGGGGTGCGGGTCGACCGGGCGCTGCCCACGGTGGCGTCCGTGCTGTATGACGCGGTCGTCCTTCCGGACGGTGCGGCGACGAGTGACGCCGCGCTGCGGTGGGTCCGCGACGCGTACCGGCACGGCAAGGCGGTCGGGGCCATGGGGTCGGGTGTGGGCCTGCTCGACCGGGTCGGGGTGCCGGCGGGAGCGAACGGGGTCGTCACGGACGGCTCCGGCGACTTCGCCGAGGCGTTCGCCGCAGCGGTCGCCGCCCACCGCCATCGCAGCCGACCGGGGCTCCGGAACTGAGGGCTTCCGTGCCCGGCCTCGCCGGGTGTCCTCCGTCCGTCGTGGGGCTCGTGACGTGGGGCGTGGCGTTGTACCTCCCCACCCCACCGCACGCGGACCGGTGGCAGCCGCTCACAGGCGGTGGGCCGCGCCTGCCGGGCTGACGCCACGGGTGTCCAGCAGGAGCTGGCACTTCGCCGCCAGTCCCTGCAGGTCGTAGCAGCGGTGGTTCTGGAGCAGCACGGTGAGGTCGGCGGCTCCCGCAGCCCCGTACAGCGACTCGGCACGCGGCACGGGCACACCGCCGGCGTCCCAGCGCTGCACGTAGGGGTCGTGGTAGGTCACCTCCGCCCCGAGGTCGCGCAGCCGGCCCGCGATCTCCCCGGCGGGGGACCCGGCCCGGTCCGCCAGGTCGGCCTTGTAGGTGACACCCAGCAGCAGCACCCGTGCACCGCGGGCGGACTTGCCGTGTTCGTTGAGAAGCGCTGCCGCCCGCTGGGTCACGTAGCGGGGCATCCGCGCGTTGGTCTCCTGCGCGAGTTCCACCATCCGCAACGGGTAGCCCAGTGAGCGGCTGGGATAGGAGAGGTGGTTGGGGTCGATGGGCACGCTGTGCCCGCCCACGCCCGGCCCCGGCCGGAACGCCTGGAACCCGAACGGCTTCGTCTCCGCGCAGCGGATCACGTCCCAGAGGTCGACGCCGATGTTGTGGCAGAAGACGGCCATCTCGTTGATCAGTGCGATGTTGATCTGGCGGTAGTTGGTCTCCAGTAGTGCCGCCGTCTCGGCCTCGCGCGGCCCGCGTGCCCGTACGACCTTCTCGGTGAGGCGGCTGTAGAACGCCGCGGCGGCTTCCGTGCAGGCCGGTGTGAGACCGCCGATGACCTTGGGGATGCGGGCGAGGTCGGGGCCCGATCCGCCCGGGTCGAGGCGGTTGGGGGCGTACGCGAGGTGGAAGTCGCGTCCGGCGCCGAGCCCGGAGCCGTCCTCCAGGACGGTGCGCAGGAACTCCTCGGTGCTGCCGGGGTAGACCGTCGACTCCAGCACCACGGTGGTGCGCGGACGCAACACCGAGGACAGGGTCCGGGCGGCGTCCCGTACCGGCCTGAGGTCGAGCGTGCGGTCGGCTCCGAGTGGTGTGTCGACGCAGATCACGACGGTGCGGACACCTCCGAGGACGGTGGGGTCGTCGGTGGCGCGGAAACCCTGCGACAGCATCCGCCGCAGTGCGGAGGCCGTGAGCGAGCCGTCGGCCGGTGCGCGGCCGGCTGCGCGGTCCTCGACGGTGCGGGAGTCCGGGTCGTAGCCAATGGTGGTGATGCCGGCGGCGGTCGCGGCCCGGGCGAGTGGGAGACCCGAATGGCCGAGACCGAGTACGGCGAGATCTGCGCGCATGAGTGCGGGCATTCCCTTCCCCGGTGTTCGGTGGCGGCGTCTGCCGCCCGGCCCTGACTGACCGGCCCGGTCCGACGCCGACTGGCGAAGACTGCCCTGTCAGGTTAAGGGCCAATATGACAGATATGTGACATTGCGCCGCCTGGCGACCCCGGTAGGCAGCCGAAGTGGCGCGAATGGGGGACCATCGGGGAAGGAGGGGAAGGGATACGGCAACGACGCCGGGACACCGGAGGGATCACCGGCAACAGAAGACCCTCAGATCCCGGCGGCCGAAAACCATACCGAACCCGAGGAGGACGCGGTGAGGACAGCGACACTGGGACCGGAGCAGCGCACGGAGGCCCTGGCGAGGATGGCGGAGCGCGAATTGGACGTGCTCGTCGTCGGCGCGGGCGTGGTGGGCGCGGGCACGGCTCTGGACGCCGCGACCCGCGGCCTGTCCACCGGCATCGTCGAGGCGCGGGACTGGGCGTCCGGCACCTCCAGTCGGTCCAGCAAGCTGATCCACGGCGGGCTCCGCTACCTCGAGATGCTCGACTTCGCCTTGGTCCGGGAGGCGCTGAAGGAACGCGGGCTGATGCTGGAGCGCATCGCGCCGCACCTGGTGAAACCGGTGCCGTTCCTCTATCCGTTGCAGCACAAGGGCTGGGAGCGGTTCTACGCCGGCTCCGGGGTGGCGCTCTACGACGCCATGTCGATGTCCTCCGGGCACGGCCGCGGTCTGCCCGTGCACCGTCACCTCTCCCGCCGGCGTGCCCTGCGGGTCGCCCCGTGCCTGAAGAAGAACGCCCTCGTCGGCGCGCTGCAGTACTACGACGCCCAGATGGACGACGCCCGCTACGTCGCCACCCTCGTCCGTACGGCTGCCCGCTACGGCGCGCACGCGGCGAACCGGGCACGGGTCGTCGGCTTCCTCCGCGAAGGTGAGCGTGTCGTCGGTGCCCGCGTGGAGGACCTGGAACAGGGCGGAGAGTACGAGATCCGCGCCAAACAGGTCGTCAACGCGACCGGAGTCTGGACGGACGACACGCAGGCGCTGATCGCCGAGCGCGGCCAGTTCCACGTCCGCGCCTCCAAGGGCATCCACCTGGTGGTGCCGAAGGACCGGATCAACTCCACCACCGGGTTGATCCTTCGCACCGAGAAGAGCGTCCTCTTCGTCATCCCCTGGGGCCGGCACTGGGTCGTCGGCACCACCGACACCGACTGGGACCTGGACAAGGCACACCCGGCCGCCTCCAGCGCGGACATCGACTACCTCCTCGAGCACGTCAACTCGGTGCTCGCCACGCCGCTGACCCGCGACGACGTGGAGGGGGTGTACGCGGGGCTGCGTCCGCTGCTGGCCGGCGAGTCCGAGGCGACCAGCAAGCTGTCCCGGGAGCACACCGTCGCTCACCCCGTCCCGGGGCTCGTCGTCATCGCGGGGGGCAAGTACACGACGTACCGGGTGATGGCCAAGGACGCCGTGGACGAGGCCGTCCACGGGCTGGATCACCGGGTCGCCGACTGCTGCACGGAGGACGTGCGTCTCGTCGGCGCCGAGGGGTACCGCGCCATGTGGAACGCCCGCGCCCGCATCGCCGCCCGCACCGGCCTGCATGTCGTCCGGCTCGAACACCTGCTGGGACGTTACGGCGCGCTCACCGAGGAGGTGCTGGAACTGATCGCCCGCGACCCGAAGCTGGGCGAGCCGCTCCCGGACGCCGACGACTACCTCAAGGCCGAGATCGTCTACGCCTGCACGCACGAGGGCGCCCGCCACCTCGACGACGTGCTGACCCGCCGTACCCGGATCTCCATCGAGACCTTCGACCGCGGCACCCGCAGTGCACGCGAGTGCGCCGAGCTGATGGCGCCCGTGCTCGGCTGGGACGCCGAGCAGGTCGAGCGGGAGGTGGAGAACTACGAGAAGCGGGTGGAGGCCGAGCGCGAGTCGCAGCGTCAGCCCGACGACCTCACCGCCGATGCGGCCCGACTCGGCGCCCCCGACATCGTCCCGCTCTGACGCCGAGGCCAACGCCCGCGCGAACGCCGAGGCGGACGCAAGGCGAAGCCGGCGGCGACCTGTTGTCGTGGTGGGGGTTCAGACCGGCGGGCTACGAGAGGGGGGTGGTGGGTGTGGGGTGGGTTCATGCTGCGGGTGGCCCCCGACAACGGGCCGAGGTACACCCCTGTCATCCAGGGTGACACCGGGATCGTCTCG
>KI547048.1:254683-257126 GCA_000497405.1 Streptomycetaceae bacterium MP113-05
GGTTTGAACACCCCTGCCGTCGGGGCGGGGTGACGCCGTGCCCGCGTGCACGGGGGCCCTTGATGTAGGCCACAATGGGTACCCGCTGGGAGACGGTCGGCTGCTTGAGGGGAAGCAAGGGGTTTCATGGGCCAGGACGTTGAGGAGGGCCGCCTCGTCGGCGGCCGTTACCGGCTCGCGGGTGTGCTGGGACGTGGCGGCATGGGCACCGTCTGGCGTGGTACGGACGAGACTCTGGGCCGTACGGTCGCGGTGAAGGAACTGCGGTTCCCGTCCAGCGTGGACGAGGACGAGAAGCAGCGCCTCATCACCCGGACCCGGCGGGAGGCGAAGGCCATCGCCCGCATCCGCAGCGGCAGTGCCGTCACGGTGTTCGACGTCGTGGACGAGGACGACCGGCCGTGGATCGTCATGGAGCTGGTCGAGGGCGGATCACTGGCCGACCGCATCCGCAAGGAAGGCCCGCTGACGCCCCGACGGACCGCCGAAGTGGGCCTCGCGGTCCTCGACGTGCTGCGCGCCGCGCACCGTGAGGGCATCCTGCACCGTGACGTGAAGCCGTCCAACGTGCTGCTGGAAGAGGGCACCGACCGCGTCGTGCTCACCGACTTCGGTATCGCCAAGGTCGAGGGCGACCCCTCCATCACCTCGACCGGCATGCTCGTGGGCGCCCCTTCCTACATCTCGCCGGAGCGCGCCCGAGGCAAGCCGCCGGGCCCGCCCGCGGACCTGTGGTCCCTCGGCGGCCTGCTCTACGCGGCCGTCGAGGGTCGACCGCCGTACGACAAGGGCTCCGCGCTCTCCACGCTCACCGCTGTGATGACGGAGCCGGTCCCGGCTCCGGAGAAAGCCGGCGAGCTCACCGATGTGCTCTACGGGTTGCTGGAGAAGGACCCCTCGAAGCGGCTGGACGTCGAGGGTGCACACGCCTTGCTGGACGCCGTCGCCTCCGGCGCCGCGGCGGTGCCGGAGGCCCCCGACGCCACGCGTACCGTGACGCTGCCGCCCACTCCGGACGAGGACGCCGGTGAGGCGACGGAGGCCGAGGCGGCCTCCGTCGATAAGAAGTCGCCCACGACCTCGCCCACGACCTCGCCCACGACCTCGCCATGGTCGCGGGGGACCGGTGGGGGGCGCAGCTCGACCCGCGGCAGCACCCGGTCGGGCGAGCGGCTGCGCGGGGCGCTGAAGTCCGTACGGGCGGCTGCCGCAGCCGACGCGGTGTCCGATGCGCCGCCGGGAGAGGGCGCGAAGGAGACCGCCGCGGCGGAGGACGGCCCCGGGGCCGGGGAGAAGGTGAAAACGAAGGCCGCTGACGATGCCGCCGGCGCCCACGCCTCCGGCGCGGGCGACGCCACCGGCTCGGTCGCAAGCGGGACGGGCGGCCCCTCCGCTGAGCGGTCGCGTCCCGGTGGCGACCTGCTGGCCACGCTCAAGGGCGCCGCGACCAAGCGTGTGCTGCTCGTGGTCGGTGCGCTCGTCGCCGTCCTGGTCGTCATCGGCGCGGTCATGGTCAACGGCGGCGACGACGGTGACGGCGACAGCGGTTCGGGCACAGGCGACGGCGGCAACAGCGCCGGCGAGGCACCCGGTCAGAAGGATCAGGGAACGGGCGACGGCACGTCCGGCAAGGGCGACGGCGGCGACGAGCCTTCCGCCGACCCCACCCCCTCGGGGGGCGACGGGCAGAAGGAGCAGGACGGCAAGCCGGGCGACCCGGGCGGCGACGACGGCGAACAGAGCGGCGACGGCCTCCCCGCGGGCTACACCACGGTGAAGAACTCCCGCTTCCACTTCTCCGTCGCCATGCCCGAGGGCTTCGAGATGTATGACATAGCGGGCACCAACTCCGGGGGCAGGTACGCCGGACCCGACCGCGGCTACCCCCACATCCAGGTCGACTACACCAGCAGTCCGGGGGACGACGCGGTCGCCGCTTGGGAGAGCGGCGAGAAGGCGTTCCAGGGCAACGGCTACGAGCGCGTCGACATCGAACCTGTCGACGACTGGCGTCCGTACCCGACCGTGGCCGACTGGACCTACGAGTACCGGACGAAGGACGGCACCCGTCTCCGGGCGATCAACCGCGGCTTCAAGGTGGACGACGGCCGGGGGCACGCGATTCTCGTGACCTGCAAGGCCGACGCGTGGGACGGCAAGGCGTGCACGACGCTGCGCGAGACCGCCTTCAGGACCTTCCAGCCGCGTTAGCCGCTCCGCCCCGCGGCAGCCGACGGCCGTCGCGGGACAGACGTCACGATCCGTGCACGGGCGGCGGCGTTACGCCGTCGGAGCACGTATCGTGAGAGGCCGCAGACCGTACGCATCCGTAACAGGGCGGACCGCGCACGGTTTCGACAGGCTCTGCTCGGCACGGTGGGGAGGCGCTGTGGACGAAGACGTGGAGTACGCGGGACGGCTCCTCGCCGGCCGTTACCGACTG
>KI547048.1:257136-257846 GCA_000497405.1 Streptomycetaceae bacterium MP113-05
CCTGACCGAGGAGTTCCTCGAACCGATCCGCACCCGGGTGTACGACACGGCGAGCGGACAGTGGGTGCTGGCCTGTCAGGTGTTACTTCCCGAGACGGTCGAGGCGGAGTTCCTGGACGACGGCGGACCGGCCGCGACGCGCACGCGCGTCCCTGCGGGTGACGGCGCGGGCCGCGCCACTCGGCGCCCTCCCGACCCGGTGGTCCGCCGAGCCGTCGATGCGGCGCTCGCCGCGTCCCGCATGCCCGACCACCCCCGGCTGGACCAGGTCTACGACGCCTTCGTCGAGGGCGACGGACTGTGGATCGTCAGCGAACTACTGCCCGCACGGCCGCTTTCCGACCTGATCGCCGAACGCCCCCTCGCCGCCCACCGTGCGGCGGAGATCGCCGCGGACGTGCTCGCCGCCCTGCGGGCCGTGCACGCGCACGGCAGGGTGCACCGCAACATCACCGCGCGGACGGTGTTCGTCTGCGACGACGGGCGCGCCGTTCTGACCGGACTGGCGGCCGGTGCGGTGGAAGAGGCGCTGTGCGGGCACGACCCTGCCCCTGGGCCGTGGGGGCCCCGCCCGGGCCCGCAGGACTCTGAGGGGGGCCAGGAAGGCGCTCCCGTGCCGGACCCGTCCCGCTCCGCGCCGGAACCGCGCGGCGGGATACCGCCCGCAGCGGAGCCCGGCCGCCCCGCGGCCGGTGGCGGTGCGGGGCGCC
>KI547048.1:261539-262261 GCA_000497405.1 Streptomycetaceae bacterium MP113-05
GTCCCGTGCCGACGCCGTGGTCGCCCGGCCACCAGGCCGCCCCGGCACCGGGCGCCACATCCGGCCCCACCGTCCACGGCGTCGCCACCGGCGACGATGCCTCACCCACCGACGACGATGCCGCACCCGAAGAGCCTGAGACCGCCGAAGGCGGTTCCGGCGGGCGGTACCGGGGCCCGACCACCTTGCTGGCCGCCGAACGTGCCCGCCAGGCCCGCATGACCGTGGTGGGCGCCGTGACCGAGCGCTGGGCCCCCGAGCAGGCCGGCCCGGTCTACGAGAACTGGCGCCTGGCCCCACCCGTCGGCCCCGCCGCCGACCTGTGGGCGCTCGGGGTGCTCCTCTTCCGCGCCGTGCAGGGCCACGCCCCGTACCCGGAGGACGACGTCGCCGAGCTGGTGCAGATGGTGTGCGCGGAACCACCCGCGTTCGCGGAGGAGTGCGGGCCGCTGCGCCCGGTCGTCGAGTCGTTGCTGCGTCAGGACGTGACCGAACGACCCGACTTCGAGGTGCTGCGCGGCTGGCTGCGTTCCCTGATCCGGTCGGCACCCGAGCCTGACGTGGGCCGGTACACGCTCACCGCACCGCCGTCGCTGGAGCCCGGACGTCCGTCCGACCCGCGGCGGCTGCCGGTCAAACGGCGCCGCGGGGAGCTGGTCCGCAGGCGCCGGGCCGGACGCAGGCCGCGTGGAGAGGCGCGCCGTGCACACGCCCCGGGCCCG
>KI547048.1:266081-267202 GCA_000497405.1 Streptomycetaceae bacterium MP113-05
GGCGCCGCGCGGACCGCGTCCGCCCCGTCCCGGGCGGACCGGGCCCGCCGGGGGCGGTGCCGGGAGCAGCCCGCGCAACCTGGGACGGCTCCTTCTCGGCGGCGTGCTGTTGCTGCTCACCGCGACCGTGCTCTATGCCATGTGGTTCATGCCGGAGGACACCGTGGACGACGGCAGTCGCCGCAGCTCCGTGGAGCAGCCGGCGGTGCCTCCCGCGACCACGGACCCCGCACCGGAGGAGAGCCGTGGGAGCGACGACGGCGGCGGGCGGGAGCAGCCGGACGAGACCGCTCCGCAGACCTCCGGGCCGGCCACCTCTCCGGACGGCTTCCGGACGCACGAGGACCCGGCCGGCTTCCGCATCGCCGTCCCCGAGGGGTGGGACCGCAGCGGGCCGAACGGCCGCGGTCAGGTGCGCTTCGGCAGCGGCGACTTCGAGATGGTGGTCGTCAAGGGACGCGACGCGACGAAGGAGTTCGGCGCCGATCCGATGGCGTACCAGAGCGACGACGAGCCGGAGCTGGAGCCGTTCCGCACTTCCGACTGGTCGTCCGCCTCCGGCCTGCGCCGGATCGACGTGGGCGACACGGCCATGGCCGAGGGCACGTACACCTGGCAGGACGCCAGCGGCCGGGACGTGTACGTGCGGAACCGGGCGATGATCCTTGACGGCCGTTACCACCTCGTCCTGGTCATCGGTCCGGATGACGAACGCGACGCCGTCGACCGCTGGTTCGAGGGGGTCGTCGACACCTACCGCGTCCTGCGGTAGTTCTGTTGCGGATCGACGCTGTCGATGGCGAACCCCCGGGCCGCCGGCCCGCCCGGGTTCCGCGCGTGCGTCCGCGTGCACCGCAACGCTGCCACCGTCCGTGATTCCGCCGGACCCGGCGCTGCGGGTGGGGAGGTGCGGGAGGCGGGAGTGGCGGACGTCGCGGGTGCCGGCCGTACGCCGCTCCTTGCCGTCGGAACCCCTCCGCGGGTGCGGCGTCGTGCCAGCGATCGCGGGCACGACGGTAAAGCTCCCGTGAAGACGGTTACCGGCGGGTATGCAGGTGTCGCCCCCGCCCGTACTCTGCGCGCATGACGGACTCGCAGGACACGGCCGACCCGCGCACCGC
>KI547048.1:267212-278252 GCA_000497405.1 Streptomycetaceae bacterium MP113-05
GCCTGGGCGGCGCGGAGTGTCCGGGAGCGCGCCGCCGTCCTGCTCCGCTTCCACGACCTGCTGCTGGAGCGCCAGGACGAGGTGCTCGACCTCGTCCAGTCGGAGACCGGCAAGGTGCGGCTGCATGCGCACGAGGAGGTACTGGCGGTCGCCGTCGCCGCGCGCCACTACGGGCGGAAGGCCCCGGCGTACCTGCGGTCCAAGCGCCACACCGGCGCGATCCCGGTGCTCACCAAGGTCACCGAGCTGCGCCACCCACGCGGCGTCGTCGGCCAGATCGCCCCCTGGAACTACCCCCTGGAACTGTCGGTCGGCGACGCGCTACCCGCCCTCGTCTCCGGCAACGCGCTGGTCACGAAGCCGGATACCCAGACGGCGCTGACCGCCCTGTGGGCGCGGGAGTTGCTGGTCGAGGCCGGACTGCCGCCCGAGGTGTGGCAGATGGTGATCGGCGAGGGGCCGGTCGTCGGCCCCGTCGTCGTCGCGCAGGCCGACTACGTGTCGTTCACCGGCTCCACCCGCACCGGCCGCGAGGTCGCCCGGGGGGCCGCCGCGCGGCTCATCGGCTGCTCGCTCGAACTCGGCGGCAAGAACGCCATGCTGGTGCTCGATGACGCCGACCTGGACAAGGCTGCCGAGGGCGCCGTCCGCGCTGCGTTCTCCTCCGCCGGTCAGCTCTGCATCTCCGTCGAACGGCTCTACGTGCACGAAGCGGTCGCCGACGCCTTCCTGGAGCGTTTCGTCGCCCGCACGAGGGCCGTGCGGCTCGGGTGCCACCTCGCGTACGGCGCGGAGATGGGGTCGCTGGTCTCCCGGCGGCAGCTGGAGGTGGTGACCGAGCACGTCGGCGAGGCCGTCGCCAAGGGCGCCACCGTACTCGCCGGGGGACGCGCACGCCCCGACGTCGGTCCGCTGTTCTTCGAGCCGACGGTGCTGGACGGCGTCCGGTCCTCGATGACGGTGTGCACCGAGGAGACCTTCGGCCCGGTCGTCTCCGTCTACCGGTTCTCCGACGAGGACGAGGCCGTCCGCCGTGCCAACGCCACTCCGTACGGCCTCAACTCCAGCGTGTGGAGCCGGGACGGGCGCCGCGCACGCCGGGTCGCTGCCCGGCTGCGCACCGGAACCGTCAACATCAACGAGGGTTACGCACCCGCCTACGGAAGCGTGCAGTCCCCGATGGGCGGCATGGGGGAGTCCGGCATCGGCCGGCGGCACGGCACGGAGGGCGTGCTCAAGTTCACCGAGTCGCAGACCGTCGCGCATCAGCGGCTGCTGCCCATGGCGCCGTCGAGGGGTATGAGCGACGCGTCCTACGCCGCGTTCATGAACGTGTCGCTGAAGGCTCTCAAGCTGCTCCGCTTCCGCTGACCCGAAGGAGAGATGCCCTGTGCCCGCTCCTGCGCACGCGTACGACTACGACGTGATCGTCGTCGGCTCCGGATTCGGCGGCGCGGTCTCCGCGCTCCGCCTCACCGAGAAGGGCTATGCGGTGGGCGTGCTGGAGGCGGGTCGCCGGTTCACCCGTGAGAGCCTGCCGAAGAACTCCTGGGACGTGAGGAACTACCTGTGGGCCCCCGCCCTCGGGCTGTACGGCATCCAGCGCATCCACCTGATGGACCACGTGATGATCCTGGCCGGGGCCGGGGTCGGCGGCGGTTCGCTCAACTACGCCAACACCCTCTACGTGCCGCCGTCCGCGTTCTTCCAGGACCGCCAGTGGGGCGGCATCACCGACTGGCAGGACGAACTCGAGCCGTACTACGACCAGGCGCAGCGCATGCTGGGCGTCCGCCTCAACCCCACGATGACGCCTTCCGACGTCCACCTGAAAGCCGCCGCCGAGCAGATGGGCTGCGGGGACAGCTTCCACCTGGCGCCCGTCGGTGTCTTCTTCGGCGACGGGCGGGACGCCGACGGCGAGGTGCGCGGGGATGCCGGGTCGGAGGTGCCCGACCCGTACTTCGGCGGAGCCGGTCCCGCCCGCCGCGCCTGCAGCGAGTGCGGCGAGTGCATGACCGGCTGCCGGCACGGCGCCAAGAACACCCTCAACGAGAACTACCTGCACCTCGCCGAGCAGGCGGGCGCCGTCATCCACCCGATGACCACGGTGACCGGCTTGCGCGAGGACGGCAGCGGTGGCTTCGAGGTGCGCACCGTGCCCACCGACAGGCGGAAGGCGAAACCGACCGTGCTGCGCGCCGGCCGCGTGGTCCTCGCGGCCGGCACCTACGGCACCCAGACGTTGCTGCACCGGATGCGCGACACCGACGCCCTGCCGTGCCTGTCGCAGCGGCTCGGTGAGCTGACCCGCACCAACTCCGAGGCGCTGGTCGGAGCCCAGACCGACGCCCGCCGCTACCGGAAGAAGTACGGCGGCGACGCGAAGCCCGACTTCACCCGCGGTGTCGCCATCACCTCCTCCATCCACCCGGACGACAGCACCCACATCGAACCGGTCCGCTACGGCAGGGGGTCCAACGCGATGGGCGCGCTCACCACCCTGCAGGTGCGGCACGGCACGCGCCTCCCGCGCGTCCTCGCGCACGTCGTCACGCACTTGCGGCATCCGCTGCTGGCGCTGCGCCTGCTGTCGAAACGCAAGTGGTCCGAGCGCGTCATCATCGGCCTGGTGATGCAGACGCTGGACAACTCGCTGACCACGTACCGGAAGAGGAAGGGGCCCGGGAAGGGCCTGCTGACCGCCCGGCAGGGCCACGGTTCGCCCAACCCGCTGCACATACCGGAGGGCGCGGAGGCGGCGCGGCGACTGGCCGACGAGATAGGCGGTTTCCCCGGTAGCAACGTAGGAGAAGTGCTGGGCACGCCGCTGACCGCCCACTTCCTCGGCGGCTGCCCGATCGGAGAGGATGCCGACCGCGGTGTCATCGATCCGTACCACCGTCTCTACGGGCACCCGGGCATCTCGGTCGTCGACGGCTCCGCCGTCTCCGCGAACCTGGGCGTCAACCCGTCGCTGACCATCACGGCGCAGGCCGAGCGTGCCCTCGCACTCTGGCCCAACAAGGGCGAGGCGGATCCGCGTCCGGAGCAGGGTGCGGCCTACGTCCGACTGGCGCCGGTGAAGCCCACCTCCCCGACCGTCCCGGCAGACGCGTTCGGCGCGCTGCGCCTTCCGGTCCTGCCCGTTCCGCCGGTGCCGCCCAGGAACGGCACCGGCCGGCAGACCTGACGTCCACGGCGAAGTGAGGTCCCGTCAGAAGCCCGAGGGCGGCGCCGAGGGGGAGGAGGCGCCGCCGGCTCTTGGACCGGCGGAGGAGAGGTCTCCGCGAGCGGCCGGTCCAGGGCGTCCCCGGGACCGACCGCCGGACCCTGCCGCAGCAGGGGATCGCGACCGGGCTGCGTCCCCTGCCGTCCGGTCACGTCACCGGAGCGGGGTCCCACGACGTGCGCCCCCCAACGGGATGCGCGTCTCATCGCTCCGGTGGCACCGCCCCTCTGCCGCCGGGCCCGGTCGGCACAAGGACACCCCGCTCAACGAAGGTCCCCCGGCACCGGTCACGCACCGTACGGGTGAGTGCGACGGCGCCGGGCGTGCGGCAGGTGGGGGCGGAGGCACCGGGATCAGACGCGACCGCGGCAGAGTTCGAGCAGGGTCATCGCCAACGCGGTGCCCGGCTTGCCCAGGTCGTCGCGGTAGCGGGCCAGGATCTCCATCTCGCGCGAGAGGTTCACGCGGCGCCCGCCCGCCGCGATGCGGGCGGACTGAACAGCGGCCGAGACCGTCATCCGTTCGCGTACCAGGGCGATGATCTGTTCGTCCAGCGCGTCGATGCGTCCGCGGGCGCCGTCGGTCTCCCCGCCGTCGGTGCGCCCGGGTGCGGTGGTCTCGGTGTGTGTGGGTGCGGCGTGCGTGGTGCTCATCTCGTGGTGTCTCCTCGCTCGAATCAGGTGATCGGCCCGAAGGGGAGGAGCCCCGTCCTGCGGAGCCCGGGAAGGGGAAACGCGCAGGCGCCCCGGGCCTTGCCGGCCCGGGGCGCCTGGGAAAGTCGCTCGTCAGCTCAGACAGAACGACCATGGCAGCCGGACGGGCCGGTGCCATAGGTAAACCAGAAGGTCGTCTGCGTGAGCATGCGCCCCAGTATGCCCACCCCTCCGGGCCGCGTCCAACGGGAGTCTCACGCCGTGGGACGGCAGGGCACCGTGCGTACCCCGGTAGACTGGGACGCACACCCCGCTCCACCGCCGAAAGGCCGCCCGTGCGCGACACCGCCCAGACCGCCGCCCCGGACACCGTGCTGGTCGTCGACTTCGGCGCGCAGTACGCCCAGCTCATCGCCCGCCGGGTGCGTGAGGCCCGGGTCTACAGCGAGGTCGTTCCGTCCACCATGCCGGTGGCTCAGATGCTCGCCAAGGAGCCGAAGGCGATCATCCTCTCGGGCGGCCCTTCGTCCGTCTACGCCGGGGACGCGCCGTCCATCGACCGGGCCCTTTTCGAGGCGGGCGTCCCGGTCTTCGGTATGTGCTACGGCTTCCAGCTGATGGCGCAGATCCTCGGCGGCACCGTCGACAACACCGGCAACCGGGAGTACGGGCGTACCGACCTGCACGTTTCCAAGTCCGGTTCGACGCTCTTCGAGGGCACGCCGGACGAGCAGCAGGTGTGGATGTCTCACGGCGACGCCTGCTCCGCGGCTCCCGAGGGCTTCTCTGTCACCGCCTCCACCGGCATGGTGCCCGTCGCCGCCTTCGAGAACGACGAGCGGCAGCTCTACGGCGTGCAGTACCACCCCGAGGTGATGCACTCCACGCACGGCCAGCAGGTGCTCGAACACTTCCTGTACCGGGGCGCGGGCCTCTCTCCGTCCTGGACGACCACGAGTGTCGTCGACGAGCAGGTCACCGCGATCCGTGAGCAGGTCGGCTCCAAGCGTGCCCTCTGCGGCCTGTCCGGCGGCGTCGACTCCGCCGTCGCCGCGGCCTTGGTGCAGAAAGCCATCGGGATGCAGCTGACCTGCGTCTATGTCGACCACGGGCTGATGCGGCAGGGTGAGACGGAGCAGGTGGAGAAGGACTTCGTCGCAGCTACCGGCGTCCAGCTGAAGGTCGTCGACGCAGCCGACCGCTTCCTCGACGCGCTCGCCGGTGTCTCCGACCCGGAGCAGAAGCGGAAGATCATCGGTCGCGAGTTCATCCGGGTCTTCGAGCAGGCACAGGCCGAGCTCGTCGCCGAGGCCGGCGCGCACGGAGAGGATGTCGCCTTCCTCGTCCAGGGCACCCTCTATCCCGACGTCGTCGAGTCCGGCGGTGGCACCGGGGCCGCCAACATCAAGTCCCACCACAACGTGGGCGGACTTCCGGAGGACCTGGAGTTCGAGTTGGTCGAGCCGCTGCGGCAGCTGTTCAAGGACGAGGTACGGATGGTCGGCCAGGAGCTGGGTCTCCCCGAGGAGATCGTCCAGCGCCAGCCGTTCCCCGGTCCCGGCCTGGGCATCCGCATCGTCGGCGAGGTCACCCGCGAACGCCTCGACCTGCTGCGCGCGGCCGACGCCATCGTCCGTGAGGAGCTGACCGCCGCCGGCCTGGACCGCGAGATCTGGCAGTGCCCGGTGGTTCTCCTCGCCGATGTCCGCTCCGTCGGCGTGCAGGGCGACGGCCGCACCTACGGCCACCCGGTCGTGTTGCGTCCGGTCTCCTCCGAGGACGCCATGACCGCCGACTGGTCCCGCCTCCCGTACGACGTGCTGGGCCGCATCTCGACCCGCATCACCAACGAGGTGCGGGACGTCAACCGCGTCGTCCTCGATGTCACCAGCAAGCCCCCGGGCACCATCGAGTGGGAGTGAGGGGGCAGTCCCGCCCGCGCCCTCTTCGGTCAACCATCGCGCCACCGCTCATTCTTTCGGGCGGTGGCGCGGCTGTTTCCGCCCGCTACGCTGGGCGCACGGCCGAGAATCCCGTCCATGGGAGGACTGATGACCGCCGAGCCCGTGCAGAAGGCCACTTCGTGGCCGATGCCGCCGCAGGACGGCTACACCGTGGACGACCTCTTCCGCCTGCCCGGCCTCCCGCCGCACACCGAGATGATCGACGGGAGCCTGGTCTTCGTGAGCCCGCAGCGGGACTTCCATTCCCTGTCCGTGGACCTGCTGGTCGGGGGACTCCGCCGGACGGTCCCCGGTATGTTGCGGGTCAAGCGGGAGATGACCGTGGTGCTCACACGTCAGACCGCCCCCGAGCCGGATCTCATGGTGCTGCGGGCTGAAGCGGTGACCAGCCGGCGCCAGTCACGTTACGAGGCGAAGGACGTGGTGCTGGCCGTCGAGGTGGTCTCCCCGGAGTCGGAGGAACGGGACCGCGACACGAAGCCGCGCAAGTACGCGCGGGCGGGCATCCCGCACTTCTGGCGGGTGGAGACGACCGGCGACGACCGGCCGGTCGTCTACGTCTACGAGCTGGACCCGGCGACGGCGACCTACGCGGTGACAGGTATCCACCACGATCAGCTCAAGCTTTCGGTGCCGTTCACCATCGACATCGACCTGACGGAGATCGACCGGCTCTGAGGCGTGGGTTCGTGCGTCAGACGTGCTCGGAGACGAGCACTGCGGTCGTGTCCGGCTCCAGAGCCTCGAAGACATGGGCGACGTCGCCGGGATAGGCGATGTAGTCGCCGGGGAGCAGCTCGTGGGGTTCGCCGGTAAGACCCACGAGGGCGCGGCCGGTGCTGAGGACGACGTGTTCGACCGTGCCGGGCATGTGGGGGTCGGACGACCGGGGCGCGCCGGGCTGATGGCAGATCCGGTAGATGTCGCGGCGCGCGTGCGGAGGGCAGGAGGCCAGCAGGGTGGCGACGTAGTCGGACTGCTCCGAGGCGAGAGCCGGGCCCTCCCCGGCGCGGATGAGCTGGACGTTCGGGCGTGGCGGGTCGACGAGTCGTGCGAACGGCACGTCGAGGGTGACGCTCAGCGCCCACAGCGTCTCGATGCTGGGGTTGCCGGTGGCGGACTCGAGCTGGGACAGCGTGGACTTGGCGATGCCGGCGCGGCGGGCGGTCTCGGCGAGGGAGAGTCCGGCGCGGCGGCGTTCCCGCTGCAGGGAGCCGGCGATGACGGCGAGCGGCGCGCCGCCGGTGGGCTGCGGCTGCGGATCGGTCCGGGACATGTGGCGTTCGCTCCAGGAGTCGGGTCGTTCGGTTTGACGTACCGCCGGTCAGGTGTTCATTCTAGACTGCGTGCGTTCGATATGGCGGTACTATCGGGCCGGTCTCGACCGGCGGCTGGCGCGTGACATCGCGCTGATCTGTGTGGCCGACGGGTTCGTCGGCCTGTCCTTCGGCGCGATCACGGTGAGCTCGGGGCTCCCCGTGTGGCTGCCGATGCTCCTGTCCCTGGTGGTGTTCGCCGGCGCGGCGCAGTTCCTGTTCGTGGGACTGATCGCGTCGGGCGGCAACCCGGTCGCCGCCGTGATCGCCGGGCTGCTGGTCAACGCCCGCCATGTGCCGTTCGGCTTCGCGGTCGGCGACGTACTCGGTGACGGATGGCTCCGGCGACTCGTCGGCAGTCATCTGATGATCGACGAGACAGTGGCCTTCGCACTGGGGCAGGAGGAGGCCTCGCGGCGCCGCCAGGCGTACTGGACGTGCGGCGTCGGCCTGTTCCTCTGCTGGAACCTGGGCGTCCTGGCCGGCGCGTACGGCGGCACGGTCGTGACCGACACGGACGCGTTCGGACTCGACGCGGCGTTCCCCGCGGTGCTGCTCGCGCTGGTGCTGCCGTCCCTCAAGGACGGCGCGACCCGGCGCGCGGTTCTGGTGGGCGTCGCCGTCGCCCTGGCCACGGCGCCGTTCCTGCAAGCCGGACTGCCGGTTCTGCTCGCGCTGCTCGGGGTGCTGGTGTCGCTGCGCGGCGGCGGGCGTGACGGTATGCCGGAGAGCGTGGGTGAGCGCGGACAGGACGGCATCCCGGATGCCGCGAAGCGCCCGACAGGTCCGGGAACGGAGAAGGTTCGATGAACGCGACGTCCATGACTCTTGTGATCGCCGTGCTCGTCCTCGGTGCGGGCACGTTCGCGTTCCGGCTGGCGGGGCCGCTGCTGCGGGCGAGGATCGAGCTGTCGCCGCGGGTGGAGCGGCTGATGGGGATGTCGGCCATCGTGCTGCTGGCCGCACTCGTCGCGACGGCGGCGCTGCTGGAAGGACACACCTTCGCCGGGTGGGCGCGGCCCGCGGGGGTCGCGGTGGGTGGTGTGCTCGCCTGGCGCCGGGCGCCCTTCCTCGTCGTCGTGGTCGCAGCCGCGGCGACGGCGGCAGGCCTGCGACTGCTGGGCGTCCCCTGAACCACCGCCTCGCGAAACGCGGAAGCGCCGGGAGGCCGCTCTGCGGTCCGGCCCGGCGCCTGCGTACACGGGGACGCAGGCCCGCACGCGGATCGGTTCCGTCATTCGACCATGGAGGCGAAGACGACCACGTTGTCCCGGTAGTAGTGGGCGTCGTCGTCGTAGGCGCCGCCGCAGGTGATCAGGCGGAGCCCCGCGTGGTCGAGGTTCCGGTACACCTCGACGGTGGGGAAGTCGTCCTTCGGGTACCGCTCCACCCGCTCGACTTCGAACTTCGCCGTGCTGCCGTCCTCGCGGGCGACGTTCACCCGGTCGCCCTTCCCGAGCTTGCCGAGCGGAAAGAAGACCGACTTCTCACCGTTCCAGGTGACGTGCCCGGCGATGACGGCGGGGCCCTGCTCGCCCGGGGTCGGGCCAGGTGTGTACCAGCCGGCCTTCCCGGGGTCCCGAGGCGTCTCCATGGCGCCGTCCTCCTGGCGGCCGAGGTTCACCAGGGACGAGGTGACGTCGATCGAGGGGATGGCGATCCGCACGGGATCCGATGGGGGGAGAACCGGTCCCCGCACCTTCTGCCCGGCGTCGTCCCGGCTCTCGGGGCCGGTCGCCCCGTCCGACGGGGCGGGGACGTCGTTCCCGGCGGATTCCGGCTCCGTGGCCGCTGAACGCGGCACCGAAGGAGGAGCCGGACTCTGGCGGGACAGTCCGACGGCGAGCAGCACCGCGGCCACGGCGGCAAGTGCCACCGCGGCCACGACGATGCCGCGCGTACGCGTCATGCCGCGCATCGGCTCAGCGCTCGACGCGCGTCCGGCGCCGCGCCAGCACCAGCGCACCGGCTGCGCCGACGAGGCCCACGCCACCGGCGGCGATCATGCCCTGCGACTCGACGCCGCCGGTGCTCCCGCCGCCGGTCTCGACGCCGCCGACCGGCATGGAGCCGATCGCTGCGCCCTTGACCATGCCGCAGGTCGCGGGCGCGGTGGCCTCGAGCGGCAGCTTCGGATCGAGGGGGCTCTTGCCCGCGTCGGCGTCGTACTTGCCGTTGCCGTTGTCGTCGATGCCGTGCTGCACGATGTGCAGGTCCTTGATGTGCTCGGCTACGGCGTCGGACACCTCGATGGTGCGCTCGTACGACAGGTTGCCGTCCGCGTCGGCCTTGGGGAAACGGTCGACTGCGAGCCCGCTGTCCTTGGACGTGTCGCCCTTGGTGGTCAGCGAGATCATGATGTCGCCGTAGGAGGGAATGCCCTCCGGGGTGGAGATGATGCCGTCGCCGTCCTTGTCGGCGTCCGGGGTGGGACAGGCGAAGTCCTTGCCCTCGGTGGAGCCGTGGAGGTGCTGGGCGTGCGGTGAGTTCGGAGTCAGGCCTTCGGCCTCGACCTTCACCGTCAGGTCGTTGCCCTCGACGCTGAGGAACGCGGTGCCGGAGGCGCCGGAGTCGCTCAGCTGCTTGAGGTCGATCTGGTGGGCGTCGCCCTCCGCGGCGGAGGCCGGGCCGGCGACGCCGAGCGTCAGGGCCGCGGGCAGGGCGGCGAGTGCTGCGAGACGAGCGGTGCGGCTGAATATCACGGATGTGCACCTTCCGTTACTTGTCGTCTGTGGCGGCCGCCCTTCCCCGGCTCGCAGCCGACGGGCCCCTCACGACGTTCCCGCCGGACCGGAAAAGGGCGACCTGTGCCTCTCATTCGCCGCGGCCCCCACGCCGGATTGGTCCGGGTTCAAGATCTTCCGTGACCGGCTTCGTGGACGCGTGCCGCCGCGGATGACGGTGAGCGTGTTCAGCCCTGCCGGGGCTGCCGGGCGCCGTGGTCGAACGAGGCGGCCTCCGCGCCGCGCAACGGCGCGGGCTGCCGGCGGAGTTCCGTCAGCGCCCGGCCCAGGTCGTCCGCGAGCAGGTCCGCCAGGTCGTGCGTCATCCCGTTGCGGACGACGAACCGCAGAGCCTGAAGGTCGGTGCGGTTCTCCGGGAAGGTGTAGGCGGGCACCAGCCATCCGTGCTCGCGCAGGTGGGCGGCCACGTCGAAGACCGAGAAGCCGGTGATCTCCGGACGCAGCGTGCAGGCGAACACCGGGAGTTCGTCCCCGCGGGTGATCAGCTCGAACGGTCCGAGGGCGGCGACCCGTTCCGCAAGCCGGACTGCCACGTCCCGGCAGTAGCCCTGCACCCGCCGGTAGCCGTCGAAGCCCAGCCGCAGGAAGGTGTAGTACTGGGCGGCGATCTGCGCACCCGGGCGGGAGAAGTTCAGCGCGAACGTCGGCATGTCGCCGCCCAGGTAGTTCACCCGGAACACCAGGTCGTCGGGGAGCGCGTCGGCGTCCCGCCAGACCACCCAGCCGACCCCCGGGTACACCAGTCCGTACTTGTGCCCGGAGGTGTTGACCGATGCCACCCGCGGCAGCCGGAAGTCCCACTCCAGTTCCGGGTCGCAGAACGGCGCGATCATCGCCCCCGACGCGCCGTCGATGTGCACCGGGACGTCCAGCCCCGACCGGTCCCGCAGCGAGTCCAGCGCGGCGCAGATCTCCGCGACCGGTTCGTAGCTGCCGTCGTAGGTGGACCCGAGCACCGCCACCACGCCGATGGTGTTCTCGTCGCACCGGGCGACGGCCCGTTCGGCGGTGAGGTGGTGGACGTCCCCCTCCATCGGGACCAGCCGCGGCTCCACCTCCCAGTAGGCGGCGAACTTCTCCCAGCACACCTGGACATTGGAGCCCATCACCAGGTTGGGACGGTCCGCGGGC
>KI547048.1:278524-290621 GCA_000497405.1 Streptomycetaceae bacterium MP113-05
GCGCCAGGCCGGCCAGCATGCACGCCTCGCTCGACCCGGTCGTCGAACACCCCGGCGCATCGCCCGGTTCCGGCGCGTGCCACAGCGCGGCGAGCATCCGGACGCACCGCTCCTCCAGCGCGGCGGTGCGCGGGTACTCGTCCTTGTCGATCATGTTCTTGTCGAAACAGTCCGCCATCAGCCGGCCGGCCTGCGGTTCCATCCACGTCGTCACGAACGTGGCGAGGTTGAGCCGCGCGTTGCCGTCGAGCATCAGCTCGTCGTGCACGATCTGGTACGCCAGCTCCGGGTCCATCTCGCCGGCGGGCAGCGTGTCGCGCGGCACCTCGGGCGGCTCGGCGGCGAACATCGGACTGACCGCGAGCATGTCGCGCTCGCCCTCCCGCGGCGACTGTCCTGCTGATGCGCTCACGGTCCCACGCTAGGCGGAAGCGCACGGCCGGGCCCGGTGGAGCCGGCGCGCGTTCCGCCGACCGGGTGGCAGACCATAGGACAGCAGACGAGCGGCGCCCTCACCGGCCTTCGGCGGCAGACACAGCTACCCTGACCGGTGACGCCGAAAAGGGGACAGCGTGCTGCTCCGGTTCCGTGCCGCGAATGAGCCGACCTTCTTCGAGGCCGATCTCGCCATCGACGGTGTGCGCTGGACGTATGGCTTCGAGCTGGGTTCCCGCCGCGTCGAGGCCGAGTGGCTGCACAGCTATCCCCGTGGCCACCGGCAGGTCTGGCTCGACCGTGACGCCTCGCGGGACGAGGTGTACGAATGGCCGGGCGGCCGGGTCAAGGACCGGGCCCAGCTGAAGCGACGCACCCGCCCGAACGCCCTGCTGTTGTCCACCGCCGGTACGGACAACCATCCGCAGCTCTCCCCCCTCTTCCACTGGTTCGGTCGCAATCTGTGGCTCATCAACCCGGAGGACGAACGCACGCAGCGCGAGGCGTTCACGATGCGTGAGCTCTCCGGGAGCCGCGCCCGCCGTATCCGTGAGCTGCTGCGGGTCGCTGACCTGGGCATCACGGGTGCGGAAGTCGTACCCGGGACCAAGGGGCCCGCGAGGGTGCAGCTCACCCACCGGTCGGCGGGCGGAGAGGTCGCCTTCGACTGGCGGGACGAGTCGTTCGGTACCCGGTCCTGGTTCGCTCTGCTGGGCCCTCTTGTGCTGGCGCTCGACGAGGGCGCGGTTCTCCTGGTCGACGAGCTGGACTCCAGCCTCCACCCGCGCTTCGCCGCCGAGGTCGTGCGGCTCTTCCACGACCCGGGTTCCAACCCGAAGGGCGCGCAACTGGTCTTCACCACGCACGACGCGTCGGTACTCGTCACCCCGAGCGGCGGGCGCCTGCTGGAACCGGGTCAGGTGTGGCTCACGGAGAAGGACCAGGACGGGGCCACCGAGCTGTATCCGCTGACCGCCGCCCTGCCAGGTGAGGAGGAGGATCTGATGCGGTCGTATCTGTCCGGGGCGTTCGGTGCGGTGCCGTCCCTGATGGAGGGGCAGATCGCCCGCCGGCTGCTGGCGGCGAACCAAAAGGAGCGCGAGTACGAGGCGGAGGGGAGCTGATGGCGCGGACCAGGGGAAGGACTCGCTCGGGCCGACGAAGCAGCATCGGGGGCGCCGCCGCCGGATCGTGCACGTGTTCACCGAGGGCAAGGCCACCGAGCCCACCTACATCGAGACATCAAGGATCGGGGCACCTACGCCGACCCCACGACCGCCGTGGAAGTGCGGATCGAGAACTCCTCCGACCACGGGTCCAAGCGCAAGCCGATCAAGCTCGTGGAGGCAGCGGTCAAGCTGATGCGACAGGAGGCCCGGCAGGCCCAGCGCAACGGCCTGAAGAAGGAGTTCTGGCCACAGGTCTGGTGCCTCTTCGACCGGGACCAGCACGAGTCCATCGAGCGGGCGATGAAGCTGGCGAAGGAGGCTGATGTGGCAGTGGCCTTCTTGCACCCCTGCTTCGAGGTGTGGCGTCTGCTCCACCACAAGCCGGTCACCGGCACGTTCGGTGGGGTCTGCGATCAGGCGACGACACGGCTGCCGTTCGCCAAGCAAGCTGACAACGTCAAGATCGTGCTACCCGAGCAGATCACAAAGAAGGGCGCTGACAGCTTCGCCGAGGCGAAGCTGTCAGCGCCCAGCGGATGAACGCCACGCACGGCGACCACGTCTCGAAGATCCTCCGCGACCCCTACACCGATGTCTTCGACTTCGTCGAGGACGGGCTTGGAATCTCCTCGTACTGACCGGAAGCGACCAGTACGGGTGAACGGTTTCCACCCAGGGCTCCGGTCACCGTAAGGTTCCTACGTCGCACCGGTCGTAGGGAGTTGTGTACGTGGCCGAGCTCACGCTCGCCCAGTTGGAGCGCCATCTGTTCGCCGCTGCGGACATCCTCCGGGGCACGATGGACGCCTCCGAGGACAAGGACTACACCTTCGGCCTCCTCTTCCTGAAGCGTGCCAACGACGAGTTCGAAGCTGCTCGTGACGAGATCCGGGAGAGCGCGCCCAGCGACATCGAGGGCGACATGCTCGAGGGCTACCTGGAGGACACGTCCGCATACAGCGACCGTGACGTGCTGTTCGTGCCGGAGAACGCCCGGTGGAAGTGGGTTGCCTCCGGCAACCACAACATCAACGAAGAGCGCCTGCGCCCCGCTCTCCAGGCACTGGAAGCGCAGTTCTACACCCCACGTGCGGTGGTCCGCATGATGGTCGAGCTGCTCGAACCGGAACAGCGGATGCGGATCTACGACCCCTGCGTCGGCTCGGGCGGCCTGCTCCTCCACGCCAAGGAGTACGTGGAGGAGCGTGGCAGCGACACCTCGGACATGTTCTTCGCCGGCCAGGACGCTAACAGCGGTTCCTGGATCATGTCGACGATGAACATGGTGCTGCACGGCGTGCGCCGGTTCGACCTCAGGACCGGCGACACCTGGTGGACTACATCGTCGCTCACGAGCTGGCTCACGTCCGGGTGTCCGGCCACGGCACCGACTTCTGGCGGCTGCTCGGGCGGGCGTTGCCCGAATACGAGGCACGGCGTGCCGAACTCGATGACCTGGGGCGCCGTATGGGGATGGGCGAGATCGCCACGTGAGCAGGTCGCACGCCCGGTCTCGTAGCGCCGGGGCGCGGTCAGGCATGAGGTGGCCGTTCCACCAGGACGATGGTCAGTAGTGGAAACGGGCCTGGAGTACCACGACGTCCTTCTCGGTGACGAGGTAGACGAGACGATGCTCTTCGTCGATACGTCTGGACCAGGCACCTGCCAGAGAGTGCTTCAACGGTTCGGGTTTCCCGATGCCGCCGAACGGGTCGCGCAGGATGTCGGTCACGAGCCGGTTGATCCGACGGACCGTCTTGCGGTCCGTCTCCACCCAGAATGTGTAGTCCTCCCACGCTTGGGGCTGGAAGGCGATCCGCCTCACGGCCCGTCCTCGAACGCGGTGAGCTCGTCGAGCGTACGGCTGATCTCCGGGCCGCTCCCGTCGCGGGCGTCCGCCAGGGCAGCGAGGAGGCGACGGGCGTTCTCAGGCGAACGGAGGAGGTAAGCGGTCTCCTCCAGAGCATCCCACTCGTCCTTGGCGACGAGAACGGCACTGCCGTGGCGTGAGGTGATCTCTATGGCCGCCCGATCGTCGTTGACCTTCTCGATGAGCGGGAACAGGTTCTTCCGTGCCTCGCTCGCACTGATCGACATCCCGGCCTCCGAGGTGGTCCCGAACCTAGGTGGTACAGGATAACGGTACCACTTTGGGGGGTGTCGTGGCTCAGCCCTCGGCCTCCTCGGCTGCTGTTCTGTGCACGACCTCGGCCTGGGGTCACACCAGACGGCGGGCGGTGGCCCAGCGGGTGAGTTCGTGGCGGTTGGAGAGCTGGAGCTTGCGCAGGACGGCGGAGACGTGCGACTCGACGGTCTTCACCGAGATGAAGAGCTGCTTGGCGATCTCCTTGTAGGCGTAGCCGCGGGCGATCAACCGCAGCACCTCGCGTTCGCGCTGGGTGAGGCGGTCCAGGTCCTCGTCGACCGGCGGGGCGTCCGTGGAGGCGAAAGCGTCCAGGACGAAGCCGGCGAGGCGCGGGGAGAAGACCGCGTCGCCGTCGGCGACCCGGAAGACCGCGTCGACCAGGTCGGCTCCGGTGATGGTCTTGGTGACGTAGCCGCGTGCGCCGCCGCGGATGACGCCGATGACGTCCTCCGCGGCATCGGACACGGACAGGGCGAGGAAGCGTACGGGCTGCTCGGCCGCCCCCATCAGGGGCGCGCTGCGGCGCAGTACCTCCACTCCGCCGCCGCCCGGAAGGTGCACGTCCAGCAGGACGACGTCCGGCCGGGTGGCGCGGATGACCGTCATCGCCTGGTCGACGTCACCGGCCTCGCCGACGACCTCGACGCCGGTGGTCTCGGTGCGGCCGATCTCGGCCTGGACGCCGGCCCGGAACATCCGGTGGTCGTCGACGAGCACGACACGTGCCCGGCGGTCCTCCGTCGTGGGCGCCGTGGACTGTTCGTTCACGCCTGGGTCCTCTCCATCTCCAGCTCCACCTCTGTACCGCCACCCGCCGCCGGGCGGATGCGGGCCGTTCCGCCGTTGCGCTCCATCCGGCCGACGACCGACTCGCGCACGCCCATCCGGTCGGCCGGTACCGCGTCCAGGTCGAAGCCCGGGCCGCGGTCGCGCACGGAGACGAAGACCGTACGGTCCTCGACCTCCGCGAAGACCTGCACGGTGCCGCCGTCGCCACCGTACTTGGCCGCGTTGACCATCGCCTCGCGTGCGGCCTGGACCTGGGCCGCGAGACGTTCGTCCAGCGGGCAGTCGCCCACGCACACCACCTCGACCGGCACCCCGTGGTGGTCCTCCACCTCGGCCGCAGTGGCCTTGACGGCCTCGGCGAGGGTGTCCGGTCCGTTCGACTCGTCCTTGCCGTTGCCCTGTGGCTTGTAGAGCCACACCCGCAGTTCGCGCTCCTGCGCACGGGCCAGGCGCGCGACCTCCCGGGGGTCGTCGGCGTTGCGCTGGATGAGGGTCAGGGTGTGCAGCACCGAGTCGTGGACGTGTGCGGCGACCTCCGCGCGCTCCTGCGCGCGGATGCGCATCAGCCGCTCCTCGGACAGGTCCTGCATCATCCGCACCAGGTACGGGCCGGCGAGCAGCGCGATGCCCACCACCACGGCCAGGGCGGCCTGCAGCACCTGGCCGATGTGCTCCACCGAGCCCTGCACCACCACGATGCCGGTGACACCGGCCAGCACCAGCAGCACTCCCGCGGCGCTGCGCGCGAAGGGCATCAGACCCGTTCGACGACCGACCTCCATCCAGTGCGCGCGGCGGGCGTTGTCGGCCTGACGCCACACCACCACCACGCCCAGCGTGATGAGGATCAGCGGCCACAGGTACGTGTTCGCAGGACCGAACGGAAGCGGGTCGCCGACCACGAACACCGCGGCGAGCAGCACGAACAGGGCGAGCGCCGGCCCTTTGTCGATCTTCCGGACCAGGCGTGGCCGGGCGGCCTTGCGGGAGACCTCCTGCACGCCTCCGGTGCCCAGCGGCACCACCACCCAGAACGCGGCGTACAACACCGCGCCCAGGCCGTTCACCGTGCACAGCACCAGCAGGGCGATCCGGACCCACGAGACCGGCAGCGCCAGGTGCCCGGCGAGGCCGCGGGCGACGCCGCCCAGCATCCGTCCCTCGGCGGACCGGTAGAGCTTCCGCAGCGGCGGCTCGTCGTCCGCGCTCGGACCGGCGCCGGGGCCGGTCCGCGGCGGCGCCTTGGCGGAGGGTGCTGCGGGGGTCATGAATCGATGTTCACACGTGCGGGCGCCCCGGACATCAGGGTCGGCCCTGCCGGGACCCGGAGGTCTCCGGGGGATCTCAGGGTCCGCTCCGGGTCGGGCCCCGATGCCGGGGGACCGGCGGGCGGGGGAGCATGGACGCATGAACGACGATCGGCAGCCGTCGCCCGGCGGCGGTGCGGAGGCGGGTACGGACGCCGGAGCCGAAACGCCCCCGGCTCCCTCCCCGGCCCCTCCGCCATCGGGCCCGGGGGCCGGTGAAGGCACCGGCCGGCTGCTGCGCAGCAGGCGCCACAAGGTGATCGGCGGCGTGTGCGGCGGCCTCGGCCGCTACTTCGACCTCGACCCGGTCGTCTTCCGCGTTCCCGTCGCCGTACTGTCCCTGATCGGCGGCCTCGGCCTGGTCTTCTACGGCTTCGCCTGGCTGACGGTGCCCGCGGAGGGGGAGAAGGAGAACGAGCTGCGCCGCCTGCTCTCCGCGCGGGTGGACGGCGCCTCGTTGTCGGCGATCCTGGTCGCCCTCCTGGGCTGCGGGCTCTTCCTCGCCTCGCTCCGGGCCGGCTACACCTCGTTCTCGTTGCTGGTCGCGGGCGCGGTGGGCGGCGCCGCGTACTGGTCGCAGCGACGGCGCCGCGCCGAGGCCGCCGGGGCGGAGGGAGCGCCTGTCGATCCCGCCACCGCACACGCCGTGGCCGACGCCCCTCCGGAGACCCGGGCCCCGCCCGTGCCCTCCACACCGTCCTGGTGGCGTGAGCCGCTGACGAAGGACGGCTCACCGGCGCGGGAACGCGGCTACCTGTGGGGCCCGGACGACGAAGCCCCGTACACCGCTGCGGACGGGGACGCCTTCCGCCGGCGGCAGCGGACACGGAAGTCCCTCGGTGGACCACTCTTCGCGCTGGCCGCGGTGGTCGGTCTGGCTGCCACCGGCGTCGCGCTGGGCAGCCGCTGGCTGGTTGCGGACAGCCTGGTCATCGGCCTCTCCTGCGTCCTGCTGGTCTATGGGATCGCGCTGGCCGTCACCGCGTTCACCGGCCGGGTGGGCACCGGCAGTTACGTGATGGTCGGGTGCGCCGCGATCGCTCTCGCTGCGGCTTCCGTGGTGCCGCAGGACATCTCCGCGGACTGGGACCGGCGCCGCTGGACGCCCGCGTCGGCGTCGGTGGTCCACCCGTACTACGAGCAGGGCACCGGCCGCGCCACGCTCGACCTGACCCGGGTCCTTCCCGGTGAGGGCGACTCCGTCCGGACGCGGGCACGGCTCGGTGCGGGGGAGCTGCGGGTACTGGTACGGGACGACACGGAGGTGCGGATGGAGATCGAAGTCGGCGTCGGCGGCTACCGGCTTCCGTACCGGCCCGCCGCGGACCCGGGGGACGCGTCCGGACCGGGACGGCCCGGCGGTTCGGCCGGCTCCACCGGCGGGGGACTCGGGGTGACGGCGACCCGTACGCTGCCGCCCGCGGAAGGCGCGGAACCGCGCGGGACGGTGGTGCTCGATCTGGACGTGGGCGTCGGCGAGGTCGTGGTGGAGCGGAGGGGGCTCCCGGCGACGGACCGGAGGGGCCCCGCATCCGACCGGAGGGAGGAGGTGACGGTGCCATGAGCCGGCACCGGTTCGAGCCCGCACGGCTCCTGATGGGACTGATGCTGTGCGGCGCCGCGACGGCGTACCTGCTGGACGTGGCCGACGCGGTCGACCTGCACCCGCTGCTCCTCGCCCTGACGGTCCCCGCCGCGCTGGCGCTGGGCCTGCTGGTCGCGACGGTCACCTTCGCCACCCGTCGTACCGGGTCCCGCCGCGCAGGTGCCCGGGCCGGCGATGCGGCGCGGCCCGGGGCGGGGGATCCGTCCGGGCGGTGAGGCCGTCGTGGTCCGACCCCGTCGGGAGCCCGCGGCGTGGCTGCGCGAGGATGTCGGGTGGACGCAGAGAGGGGAGCGCCGATGCGCATCGTTCTTCCGGGGGGAACCGGCCAGGTGGGTCGCATACTCGACCGGGTGCTGACCGGCCGCGGCCACGAGGTGGTGGTCCTCACCAGACGGCCGGAGCGCGACACCGACATCCGGTGGGACGGAGTGACTCTCGGCCCGTGGGCGGAAGCGGTGGACGGCAGCGACGTCGTGATCAACCTGGCCGGGCGCAGCGTCAGCTGCCGCTACACCCGCGAGAACCTGCAGTCGATGATGGACTCGCGGGTGCACTCCGCGCGCGTCGTCGGTGAGGCCGTCGCCGCCGCCCGGCAGCCACCACGGGTCTGGCTCCAGATGAGCACCGCCACCCTCTACGCCCACCGCTTCGACGCGGCGAACGACGAGGCGACGGGCCTGGTGGGCGGGACCGAGCCCGGCGTCCCGGACTACTGGGCCTACAGCGTGGAGATCGCGAGGAACTGGGAGCGGGAGCAGGAGCAGGCGGCGACACCGCACACCCGCAAGGTGGCCCTGCGCGCCGCGATGGTGATGAGCCCCGACCGCGGCGGCGTCTTCGACTACCTGCTGTGGCTGGCGCGGCTCGGTCTCGGCGGGCCGGTGGCCGGCGGTGCGCAGTTCGTCTCCTGGATCCACGATCGCGACTTCGTCCGTGCTGTGGAGTTCCTGATCGACCGGGACGACCTTGCCGGGCCCGTCAACCTGGCTGCGCCCGGACCCCTGCCGCAGCGGGAGTTCATGCGGGGCCTGCGCAGGGCGTGCGGCGTCCCGGCCGGCCTTCCCGCGAGGAAGTGGATGGCCGAGCTGGGCGCGTACGTGCTGCGGTCCGACACCGAGCTCCTGCTCAAGAGCAGACGCGTGGTGCCGGGGCGGTTGCGCGACGCGGGATTCTCCTTCGACCACCCGGAGTGGTCGGGCGCGGCGGCCGAACTCGTGGGACGGGTCCGGCGGGAGCGTTCCCGCCGGTGAGTGGCATGCCTCCGGGCAGGGGCGTCCCGGCGGGCGGTCAGCCGGGAAGGTCGCGGTCGTGGCGGTGCCGGCCGCCCCGCAAAGCGGCGTCGAGGGACAACCGGGGCGCACCGGCCAGCAGCAGCGGCGTCCAGGCCATCAGGTAGGCGAGGTCGTTGCCGTAGTAGTACGGCTCGGTCGACCAGGTCACCGTCAGCCAGAGGGACAGTGAGATCAGCGCACCGCCGAGCGCGGCCAGCCGGGTCAGCAGTCCCACCAGCGCGCCCAGCCCCACGGCGATCTCTCCGCCGGCGATGGCGTAGCCGAAGCCCTCGGGGTTTCTCAGCGCGAGGTCGACCATCCACTCCGCGCCCGCCGTCTGCCGCACTCCCTCCAGTACCGCGGTCAGCGAGCCCGGGCCGCTGCCGGAGAGGAAATCGGGATCGGTGAGCTTGTCGAGGCCAGCGTAGACGAACGTACCGCCGAGGAACAGGCGCAGCGGCACCAGGGCGAAGTGTGCGAGCCCCGCGCGGAGCCCGCCGCCGTCTGCCATGCCCACACCCGCCGTCATCGACATCGCGATCCCGCCCTTCCGCCTCGTTTCGCCGGAGTTCGGCCCCGGCCGTGCGTGCTGTGGTGTACCACCGTTGAGTACGCGGGCGGAAGGGGTGGCGTTCAGTCCGGTGCCGGACGGGAGTCGTCACCTGCCGTGCAACGGCGGTGCAAGCGCGGTGCACTGGGGGCGGGCGCCGGTCGGACGTGGCGGGTGCGTCGTTAGGCTCCGGGCCATGGCAACTCTGATCAACGTATTCGTCGGACTGCACATCCTGGGGATCGCCGCGTTGCTCGGCGGGTTCCTCTTCCAGATGAAGGCGATGAGCGCCGGCGAGGCCCGGGTGGTCCCCGGCATGCTGCACGGCGCGCTGCTCATGCTGGTCACCGGCATGGTGATGGTCGGCGTCAAGCAGTTCGACGACATGGCCGTCAACACCCCGAAGATCGCGCTCAAGCTGGCCCTGCTCGTCGTGATCCTGGGGCTGGTCTACGTCAAGCGGGACGAGGAGCGGCTGCCTGCGCCGCTGTTCGGCAGCATCGGCGCACTGACCACGGCAAACGTCTTCATCGCCGTGCTGTGGACCTGAGCCCGAAACGTGGGTCAGGCCGGGCGGACCGCGCTGTGGAAGGGCATGTAGTCGACCGACTCGTACTTGACCACGTCGCCCGGCTTCGGCGCGTGGATCATCTGGCCGTTCCCCACGTAGATGCCGACGTGGGTCACGTCCGGGTAGAAGAACACCAGGTCCCCGGGCTGCAGCTGGGAACGTGACACGGTCGTGCCCGAGTTCACCTGGTCGTAGGTGGTCCGCGGCAGTGCCACTCCGGCAGCTGCCCACGCGTCCTGGGTGAGTCCGGAGCAGTCGTAGGAGTTCGGACCGGTGGCACCCCACACGTAGGGCTTGCCGAGCTGTGCCTCGGCGAACGCGAGCACGTCGTCCGCCCTCGTGGACGGTGAGCCGCCGGAACCGCCGCCCGGGTCGCCGGCGTCCTCCTGCTCCTGTTCCCGCTGCTCCTGGCGGCGTCGTTCGGCCTCCTCGGCCTTCCGCCGGGCCTCGGCCTCCTTGCGCCGTTCGATGGCCGCCAGCCGTGCCTTCTCCTCGGCGGTGAGCTTCGACAGCAGGTCGCGGGCGTCGGCGAGCTTGCCCTGCACGTCGTCCTTGCTCTTCTGCAGCCGGTTCTGCGCACTGGTCAGCGAGGTGAGTTCCTTCTTCGCCTCACTGCGTTTGCGGGCGGCGTCCTGCTTGCGATCCCGGAAGGTCTCGACCGCCCCCTGCTGGCGCGAGGTCATCCGCTGCATCAGGTGCTTCTGCGTGAAGTAGCCCTGCGGGTCCTCGGAGAGCAGCAGGGTGGCGGTGCCGGACATGCTCCCGGTGCGGTACTGCGCGGCGGCGTACCGTCCGAGGGCGCGGCGGGCGTCGTTGACCTTGCCGGCCCGGTGGGCCACCTGGTCCAGTAGATCGTCGGCCTTGTCCCGCTGCTGGTCCGTCTTCTCCTTGGCGGCGTTGTAGCGCTGGGTCTCGGCGCCCGCCTGCCGGTAGAGCTCGTCCACACGCTGCCGTACCTCTTCGAGTGTCGGCTCGTCGTTGCCGGGGTCCGCGACCGCGTTCTGTGTGGACAGCAGAGTGACGGAGGCGAGCGCCGCCGTGGTGACGGTGATCGCGCCGTTCCGGGACGCGGCGGACTGCAGAATACTCGGGCGCGGCTTGCGGTGGGACGCCAAGGCCACGGCTCCTTCCGGTTACCGCCTGGCGTGAACCCGGCCGGTGGTGTGGGGGTGCCTGCTTGGCACGGCACGGTAGCGAAGTTGTGGGACCGATGTGAAGGCCGTGACCGAAACGTCCGATATCTTTTCGTGACCTTGTGGAGGCGGGCGGGAGGTGTCGGTCCGGCGCCCTAGACTCCGTAGACGATGAGCAGCCTCTTCGACGACAGCTTCCTGGCCGACCTCGAGCCGACGGACTCGGGCAACGCCGCGGCCCCGGACGACACGCCACCGCCGCCGCCCGGGCCCGACCGGCATCCGGTGCCCGAGGAGGTCCCGGACGGTCTCTTCACCGGCTCGTACCAGGGCCGTGGTGGTGACGCGTACTACCGGGACGGCGCACACCGCCCGGTCGTGGACGCCGAGCAGTTGCTGGCCGGGATGAACGAGCAGCAGCGCGCCGCCGTGCTGCACCGGGGCTCGCCGCTGCTCATCGTCGCGGGCGCGGGCTCCGGCAAGACACGGGTGCTCACCCACCGGATAGCGCACCTGCTGTCCGCACGGCACGTGCACCCGGGGCAGATTCTCGCCATCACCTTCACCAACAAGGCCGCCGGTGAGATGAAGGAGCGCGTCGAGCAGCTCGTCGGCCCGCGCGCCGAGCGGATGTGGGTGTCCACCTTCCACAGCGCGTGCGTGCGCATCCTCCGCCGGGAGAGCAAGAAACTCGGTTTCACCTCCAGCTTCTCCATCTATGACGCAGCGGACTCCAAGCGGTTGATGGCGCTGTGCTGCAAGGATCTCGACCTCGATCCGAAGCGGTATCCACCGAAGGCGTTCAGTGCCAAGGTGTCGAACCTGAAGAACGAACTGGTCGACGAGGAGGACTTCGCGGCCCGGGCCACCGAGGGCCAGGAGAAGACGCTGGCCGGGGCGTACACGATGTACCAGGCGCGGCTGCGCGAAGCCAACGCGCTGGACTTCGACGACATCATCATGACCACCGTGCACCTGCTGCAGGCGTTCCCGGATGTCGCCGAGCACTACCGGCGGCGTTTCCGGCACGTGCTGGTCGACGAGTACCAGGACACCAACCACGCGCAGTACATGCTGGTGCGCGAACTCGCCGGCACGGGCACGGGCACCGGTGCCCGTG
>KI547049.1:0-7726 GCA_000497405.1 Streptomycetaceae bacterium MP113-05
TCGAACCGTTTCGGATCAATACAAGATCTGGAACCGGATGTCCTCGGGCAGCTACTTCCCTCCTCCCGTGCTGGCGGTGGAGATCCCGAAGACGCATGGTGACGGCATCCGAGTTCTGGGGGGTGCCGACTGTCGCGGACCGCATTGCGCAGACCGTCGTGGCCGCCCGGTTGGAGCAGGTGGTGGAACCGAGATTCCATCCCGACTCCTACGGGTATCGGCCGGGTCGGTCGGCGCTGGACGCGGTGGCCAGGTGCCGGGAGCGCTGCTGGGGCAACGACTGGGTGGTCGACCTCGACATCCAGAAGTTCTTCGACAGCGTCCCCTGGGACCTGATCGTTAAGGCGGTCGAGGCCAACACCGACCAGCCATGGGTCGTGTTGTATGTGAAGCGGTGGCTTGCCGCCCCGCTGCAACGATCCGACGGCTCGCAGACCGAACGAGACCAGGGAACCCCGCAAGGGTCAGCGGTCTCTCCCGTGTTGGCCAACCTGTTCCTGCACTACGCGTTTGACGAGTGGATGGCCCGGCGCTTCCCGTCAGTGTCGTTCGAGCGGTACGTCGATGACGCGGTGGTGCACTGCCGCAGCGAGCGCCAGGCCCAGATGCTGGTGTCGGCGATCAGCGCGCGGATGGAACAGGTCGGGCTGCGGCTCCACCCGGACAAGACCCGAATCGTGTACTGCAAGGACGGGAAGCGTCAGAGCACCTTCGAGAACACGGCGTTCGACTTCCTGGGGTTCACGTTCCGGGCCCGGGCGGTCCGCAGCAGGCAGGGGACCGTGTTCACGGGCTTCGGTCCGGCGGTCTCCAAGACCGCCATACGGAAGATGAGCGAGACGGTGTGGTCCTGGAGACTGCACCGCCACACCTCCGTCTCCGAGCAGGACCTCGCACGATGGCTCAACCCGATCGTGTCGGGATGGATGAACTACTACGGCCGCTTTTACCGGTCGGAGCTGTATCCTCTGCTCAGGCGCATCAACGTCTACCTGGTGCGCTGGATGAGGAAGAAGTACAGACGGCTGAGGACCTTCACCAAGGCGCACGCGGCTTGGAAGCGCACGACCTGCCAGTACCCGCGCTTCTTCGCGCATTGGCGCTGGGTCCCGGAGTTCTGACGGCGAGGTTGAGAAGAGCCCGGTGACGGGAGACTGTCACGCCGGGATCTGTGGGAGCCCGGAGGTGAGACCCCTCCGGGCCACCCGACTACGTCTGTCCGCAGCCGGGCCCACGCGTCCAACCCGTGCGCGAACATAGAGGTTTGCGCCGCTTCGCGTAGATCATTTCGCTGAGAAAACGTCACTCACATCCTTGCAGGCCAGCGGCACCTTTCTGCTACCGGGCCGTCAGATCACCCAATTCCGCTGAATACCCAGGGTCGGCAGTCCGCTCACCGCTCCACGTGGCAGCACGCAGGGCGGTGAGCGGATTCGGGTCAACGGCTTGGCGCGGTAGCGCCTTCGAGTCTCAAAGTCCGTACAAGGTTCCGATCACAAGGCGGCGGACGTCGTGTCGTTGCTGGCTTCCGTGCCGAGAGCTCGCTGCTCGGATGCCGCCAGGAACTGCGCGATGATGGGGTGCACGTCGGTGGCGGTGGAGGACAGCTCGGGCTGGAAGAGGCTGGCGAGGAAGAAAGGGTGGTCCTTCAGCTCAAGGGCCCGCGGGGCGCCGTCGGCGTCCCATGCCACGAACTCCATCTCCCCCTTGACCGCGGCGTCCATGAACTCGCGGCTGAGGGACCAGGAACAGTGGAACACCTCCTGCAAGCCGTCGGCATGGCCGTAGATCGCCGCCAGACGGGAGGACTTCTTGACGGTCAGCGATGCCTTCTGTCCGGTGAAGGAGCAGGTGAAAGGCGTTGCCAGGGCCATGTACCGTTCCTGGTCCTCCACCACATCGACGACTTCCTCGACGCCGTTGACTAGTGCGTTGCCGATGAGCGCGCTGAAGAACCCGCCGCATGTGCCCAGGAAGGGGACGCCGGACTCCCGTGCCACACGCACGGCGTGCTGAACTCCCGCCTCGTTCAGGTAGGGTGCACCTGGCACCACCCATATGCCGTGGAAGCCGTCCAGGTCTGCTTCGCTGGTGATCTTCTCCGTCAGGAGCCACTGGGCGGACGTTCCCAGTTCAGTCAGCAGTGATTCGATCTTGGGATGGGCCGGCTCTGCGTGGTTCCCTTTGTCTCCCACCAGAGCGATGCGTAGCCCGATCGTGCTGTTCATACGTCCTCCTTGGATACGGGTTCGAACGTTCGGTAGCGCGGGGGTGTTGCGAGCGTGGTGCTGTGGGACAGCAGGCGGGGCAGGACTCCTCGCGGCTCCGGACGTGCGTCCGCTCTCGCGGGCACACATCCGGAGCCTTACAAGGGTCAGGTCAGACGAAGAGCGGGATGATGAAGCCTCCAGCTGTCGCCATGACCAAGATCGAGGCGACGAACGCGGCGACGAGTCGTGGTTTGAAGATCGCCGTCAGCATGCTCACTTCGGGGATGCTTGCGCCGGCGCCACCGATGATGAGTGCGAAGACCGCGCCGATTCCCATGCCGGCCTCGGAGAGCGCGAGGCCGATCGGCAGGGCGGCTTCCGTGCGGATGTAGAGGGGGATGCCGATCAGGGCGGCGACGGGAATGGCGGCGGGGTTGTCCGGACCGGCGAAGCTGGTGAGGAACGACTCGGGCACGGCGCCGTAGATGACTGCACCCACGCTCACGCCTGCCAGGAGAGGGATGACCAAGGGGCGGAAGTCCTCCCGGGCCGTGCGCCACGCGCCGGGCGACTCGGCGCGAACGCCCTTCCATGGCTCTTCTTCCTTCTCGCCCTCGACGCGAACCCGTTTGACGTAACGCGACAGTCCCAGTGCGTTCCACGTGGCCGCGATGGCGAGACTGCCCAGAACGGCCACTGCTGCGTAGCCCAGCATGATCGGTAGTCCGAAGAGCACCGCCACCGCGGTCAGAATGATCGGGTTGAGCATAGGAGAAGAGACAAGGAAGCTCGCAGCGGTGGCGAAGGGTACGCCCGCTTTGAACATGCCCGCCAGCATGGGCAGGGTCGAGCAGGAGCAGAACGGGGTGAGCGCGCCTAGGGCGACGCCCTTCAGGGAGCCGACCACGGGGCTTCCCCCGAGCCAGCTCTGGATCCGTTTGGGTCCCACTCGCCGGTTGACTAACGCGACCAGGAAGGAGATCGCGAGAAAGAGGACGACGAGCTCGGCCGCGATCAGGCCGAACGTCTTGAAGGTGTCGCCCCAGCTATTCACCGGACCACGCGCCTTCACAGCAGGAAGCCGCGCCCTCAGGTGTCAGCGCGGCGAGGGAGGCGAGCCACCGTACCGGGGTGCCGAGCTGCTCACAGCACAGGGTGTACACGTTGGCGCGACCGCGCGGCGCCGACCTGACCAGCTGCTGGTCCTTCAAGGTCGCCAGGTGGTGGCTGACCAGGGTCTGGCTCAGGTTCGTGGCCTCTTGCAGTTCCTTCACGGTGCGGGAGCGTTCCGCCAGGAGAAGGGTGATCGTGAGCCGGTTCTCGTCGGCCAGGACCTTCAACAGGGGAGCGAGCAGGCGAGCTCGGTCCCGATTCGACAACTCCGCCGGCGGCATGAGCCGCACGCCCAGTACTTCATCCATAAGCCCATTGGTATCAACAGCAATCATTGGTGTCAAGTGAAAGTTGTGTCGCTGAGTGCTTGAAGCTCGGCTCCCTGAAGTCCGGGAAGGGCGCAGATCCAGCCATCTTCGGTGCCGTGCCTGTAGCCGCGTCAGCACTTCTTCCGGTGGTGTGGTGCGCTTGCGCAGCCGCCCTGCATCTGCCGCACGGCCAGGTCGTTCCCTGTCGCGCGGCAGGTGGGCGGCGCAGTGGACGACGGTTGGCCGATGGGTGGTCGAGGGGTGCGGCGGGGTCTACGACCGTGGCTGATGCCAGCCTGTACAGCACTCAGG
Organism: Streptomycetaceae bacterium MP113-05; assembly: GCA_000497405.1. Classification (GTDB taxonomy): domain Bacteria; phylum Actinomycetota; class Actinomycetes; order Streptomycetales; family Streptomycetaceae; genus Streptomyces. Next base: position 3,944 of record KI547049.1, read on the forward strand.
GATCCATGCATCATGACTGATGCATTGCTGGTGGGAAGGTGTGGCAGGCCGAAGGAGGCGGCCGGGTATGCCTGGCTGGTACATGCACTGGTGCAGGCCGACCAGCGCGGTCGGAGGGTGACAAGTCGGTCGACAGTCGATTCCCCCTCCCCAGCGAGCGCCTCTGGGGTGCAAGGCCCGTCGTCCACCGCGGCTCCTGCTCGTCCTCCTGTCCGCCGTGACAGGCGCGTCCTTGCCGCTCGGCCGAATCGCGCCCTACCGCACAACACGCAGTTCTGCCCGTCGTCCTGAGCCAAGGGGAATCGTGTCCACTTCAGTCAGACACCGGCCTGCCACTCCCGCATCACAAGGGGAAAGCCACAGTGTGTCACTCCGCTCCGGCGTACGTTTCCACTCCGTCTCGGTCGCTTACGGCGCCACAACAGTCCTGGACTCACTCGATCTGACGGTCCATCCCGGTGAGGTCATGGCCTTACTCGGACCTTCCGGATCCGGGAAGACCACGGCGCTACGCACAGTCGCCGGGTTCGCCTCTCCTGCCCGGGGACGGATATGCATCGGCGGCGAAGACGTGACTGATCTACCGCCCTACCGCCGAGGCATAGGCATGGTGGTGCAGCAGTACGCGCTCTTCCCCCATATGAGGGTGGCGGACAATGTCGCGTTCGGGCTGAGAGCACAGAAGGCGGCACGTGCGGAGATCCCCGAACGAGTCAGTGAAGCCCTTCGGATGACGGGTATGAGTGAGTACGCGCGACGCTATCCCCGGCAATTGTCGGGAGGTCAGCAACAGCGCGTGGCCATCGCGCGGGCCCTGGCGATCCGGCCGAAAGTGCTCCTACTGGACGAGCCGCTCTCCGCACTCGACGCGCAACTGCGGTCGGGAATGCTCGCGGAGCTGGCCCGACTGCACCGCGAACTTCCCGACGTTTCCATCCTGTATGTGACGCACGATCAGGTGGAGGCTCTCACCCTGGCCGACCGCATCGCGGTCATGAAGAACGCCCGCCTGGTGAGTTGTGGGACGCCGCAAGAGCTGTACCGAGAGCCTGGCAACGATTTTACCGCCACATTTCTCGGCGGCGCCAACCTTCTGCCCGTCGTGGTGAGGGCCCACACGGACCGCGGACGGGTTGAAGTGGACTGCCACGGCGCCACGCTGCTCGTTACCGCACCTGAGGTCGTCTCGCCAGGCGCTGAACTGCTCGCGTGCATCCGACCCCACCACCTCACGCTCACCGACCACCCCACCGGAAACCACCTGCAGGGGTCGGTCGCCGAAGTGCAGTGGCGGGGTGCCACACACCGGCTCTATCTGGACACTGGCGAGAAGCCTCTCGTAGCTGATGTCGCCGAGCTGCGCGACCCGCCCCGCGTAGGAGACACAGTCACGGTGACGTTCGCTCCGCAGGACGTCGTCCTGTTGCCCGCCAAGCCAGGCGTCCATTCGCCGAAGAGCGTGCTCAACGGCCATGGGAGAACGCCGTGACCTCCCTCGACGTTCCCTCCACCCTTCCAGTGGCCGTCATACCCCCACAACCGTCCCCGAAAGGCGCTCCACCCCGGCGCACATCACTTACCGGGCTGTGGCTGCTTCCCCCCCTCCTGTGCGTCTCCTTCGCCCTGCTTTACCCGATGGCACTGGTGCTGTGGGAGTCCCTCTCACCGGAGACGGGAGGGCAGTCCTTGGAGGTCTACCGGACGACCTTCGCTTCCCAGGCATTCCGCAGCGCAGTGCTCACCACTGTGTACATCGGCGTTGGAACCACGGTGGGATGTCTGATCCTGGGGTTCTGCCTCTCCCTGGTGATCGCGTTCGTCCCGTTCACCGGTTCCCGCCTCATCGGCCGGTTCATCGACATCTTCCTGTCTTTTCCCTCTTTCCTCATCATCCTTGCCCTGGTGTTCGTGTACGGGTCCGCCGGCATGGTCAACGGCATCTGGACCGACGCCACCGGAGAGTCCAGCGGCCCCGTGGACTTCCTCGCCACCCCCTGGGGAGTGCTGCTGGCCCAGATCACCTTCTTCACCCCCTTCGTGATGCGTCCCCTACTGGCCGCCTTCTCTCAACTCGACACCTCCCAAATCGAGATCGCCGCCTCTCTCGGTGCCCGGCCCGCGCGGATCATCCGGCAGGTGATCCTGCCCGAAGCTCGCCCGGCCCTGGTCGCGGGCGGCTCCCTCGTCCTGGTCATGAGCCTGAATGACTTCGGGATCGTGCTGTTCACCGGGGCGAAGGACGTGGTGACCTTGCCCCTGCTCGTCTACACCAAGGCGATTTTCGACTACGACTATCCGGCCGCGTGCGTGGTCGCCGTCGTCAGCGTGGCCTTGTCCGTGTCCCTCTATCTCCTTTACCGCGCCGGAGCGACCGGCACGTCAGGAGGTCACCGTGCTGGTGCATAGCCCGATGGCCCGCAGACTGGTGCACGCGGTGTTCGCCCTTATCGTCCTCCCGGTGTTCGCCCTGCCGTTCGCCGTCATCCTGATCGCCTCCTTCGCGACCAACTGGAGTGGCGCCCTGCCCTCGGGGCCCACCTTGGAGCAATACCGCACGGTGACCTCGGGCGACGCCCTGCACGCGCTTGTCACTTCGCTGCTCACAGCCACGGCCGCCTCGCTGATCGCCCTCGTGCTCGGAACCTGGGCTGCCATCGTCGTCCACGGCATGGCCCGCCTGCGGCGCCTGGCCGACAGCCTCTTCATGCTGCCCGTGGCCGTCCCCTCGGTCGTCGTCGGCCTCGCACTGCTGGTTGCCTTCAGCCGGCCTCCGTTTCTCCTCAACGGCACGCCCGGCATCGTGGTCATGGCACACGCGGTGCTGATTACCGGCTTCGCCTACCAGTCCGTGGCAGCCGCACTGCAGCGTCTGGACCCTGTGTTCGAGCAGAGCGCGGCCAGTTTGGGAGCTACCCCCGGCTACGTGCTGTTGCGCGTAAAGCTTCCGTTGTTGCTGCCGTCGCTGAGTGCCGCGACTGCACTGTGCTTCGCCCTGTCGATGGGCGAGCTGAGCGCCACCATGATGCTCCACCCACCCGACTGGCTCCCCCTCCCGGTGGCCATCTACGCGGCGACTAACCGCGGCCTGGTGTTCATCGGGTCGGCACAGGCGGCCCTGCTGATGACCACCACCCTCCTGGTGCTGCTGCTCCTCAACCGGGTGCGCACACGGGCCTCGTACCGCTGATCGACCGATGGGCGACTTCCCGTTTCCGGATCCGCCCGCCCAGAGAAGAAATGGATTCAACATGTTTCACAGGATGCGAGCCGGGGCTGTGGGCGTTGTGCTCCTGGCTCTTCTCACCACCGCCTGCGGCGGCGAGAGCGAAGTCGACGAGGTCACCGTCTACAGCGCTGACGGGCTGAAATACCAAAGCGGGGACGGCTTCTATGACAGGGCCTTCAAGAAATTCGAGGAACAGACCGGTATCAAGGTGAACTACGTCGAGGGCGGCTCAGGGGAGGTGGTGCAACGGGTGACGAGAGAACGCAACAACAACAAGGCCGACGTCCTGATCACCCTGCCTCCCTTCATCCAGCAGGCCCAGAGTCGAGGACTGCTCAAGCAGTACCGCCCTGCCGGCTTCGAGAACGTCGCGGACGAGGACAAGGACGCCGACGGCATGTGGACGGCCGTCGTGAAGAACTACTCCTGCTTCATCTACAACACCGAGGAGCTCAGCGCCCCGCCGAAGACCTGGGACGACCTGCTGGACAGCGCCTACAAAGGGCGCCTGCAGTACTCCACCCCCGGAGTGGCGGGGGGGGGGAACGCCGCCGTGA
>KI547049.1:7736-20528 GCA_000497405.1 Streptomycetaceae bacterium MP113-05
ATCAAAAGCATCCACGACTTCGGTGGCCTGGAGCCCGCGATGGACTACCTGAGGAAGCTCCAGAAGAACAACGTCGGCCCCTCGGCCTCCACCGGCGCACTGGTACCCAAGGTGGACAAGGGCGAGTTGCTGGTGTCCAACAGCGACCTCCAGATGAGCTTCGCCAACCGCGAAGCCATGCCCAACCAGGACATCTTCTTCCCCGCGAAGGAGGGCAATGCGCCGACATCCTTCTCTCAGCCCTACGCTGCGGGGTTGGTCAGGGGCGGCCCGCAGCAGGAGAACGCACAGAAGCTGCTGGACTACCTCATCAGTCCCGAAGCGCAGGAGCTGATCAGCGACACAGGCGGGGGCTTCCCGTCCCGCACCGACGTCACCCCGGAAGGGGAGTACGCGGAGCGGGCACGGAAGGCCATGGAAGGAGTTGAGATTTTTACCCCCGACTGGAAGACCATAGACAAGGAACTCGACGCCTACCTGGAAGCCTGGCGCCAGGCTACCGGTAGCTGACCTGCGGTTCGGCACTCATCCGGTGAGCACCTGGTCGGCCCGGTCGGCGCCTTGACCCGACCGGGCTGCGGGGTGTGACCACAACCCGGCCGCCTGCAGCCTTGGCATCACCCCTTCGCCGAACCAGTACGCCTCCTCGAGGTGAGGGTGGGAGGAGAGCACGAACTCCTCGATTCCCGCTTGGTGGTACTCGGCGATACGATCGGCTACCTCTTCGTGGCTGCCCACCAGCGCCGTTCCCGCGCCGCCCCGGAACAGACCGACCCCTGCCCAGACGTTGGGGTAGATCTCCAGTCGGTCGGACCTGCCACCGTGCAGGGCCAACATCCGGCGTTGGCCCTCGGACTCGCTGCGCTGCAATCCCTCCTGGATCTTCTTGATGGTCAACTCGCTGAAGTCGCCGAGCAACCTCCGGGCCACCGACCACGCCTCCTCCGACGTCTCACGCGTGATCACGTGCATCCGCACCCCGAACCGCGGTTTGCGACCGTTGCGTTCAGCCAGCCCTCGGATCCACTCGACTTTCTCAGCGACCTGAGCAGGTGGCTCCCCCCAGGTCAGGTAACTGTCCACGTGCCGGGCGGCCACAGCACCAGCCGCTTCCGAGGAGCCACCGAAGTAGACCTCGGGCACAGGATCCGGAAGCCGCGAGAGCCGGGCGCCTTGCACCCGTAGGTGCTCCCCTTCCAGGTCGACGGTCTCGCCCTCCCACAGACCACGAACGACTTGCAGGAACTCCTCGGCCTGGCGGTACCTCCCGTCCTTGTCGAGGAAGTCCCCGTACGCTCGCTGTTCCCAGCTCTCGCCGCCCACCACGACGTTGATCATCAGACGGCCCGCCGAGTGTCGCTGGAAGGTGGCACCCATCTGTGCCGCCAGAGTGGGGCTGACGAAGCCGGGCCGGAAGGCGACGAGGAATTTGATCCGCTCGGTGGTTTGGACGAGCATGGCCGTAGTGAGCCAGGCATCCTCGGTCCAGGAGCCGGTCGGAGTCAGGACGCCGGCGAAGCCCATTTGCTCGGCTGCCCGGGCGACCTGGGTCAGATAGCCGATGGACGCTTCGCGCTCTTCGCCGACCTTTGCAAGCTCCAGGCCGTGTCCGCCCCCCACGAAGTGACGGCTGTCGCCGTAGGTGGGGAGGAACCAGTGGAAGGTGATGCTCATCTTTCTCCGATCTTTGGAAAGGGGCAGGGCAGTCCGCAGGAGCTGCGCCGTGCCCTGCTGTTCAGGTCTGGGTGCTGAGTGCTGGGGCCAGTGGCCGGGTGGAGGCAGGAGACAGAAGTGCGGCGAACTGTGAGACGAGGTGGGTGAGTTGCACAGCCACCTCGGGGTCGAGTAGTACTTCTCCGCCGTCCTGCCGGGTGAGCAGGCGATCGAGCACGAAGTAGCCACGGAGTACGTGGTCCGCGCCCAACGCGGTCAGGACGGGCCGCAGAGCGTAGTCGATGGACAGCACATGGGCGGTGCTCCCTCCCGTGGCGAGTGGCAGCACCGGCTTGCCCGCCAGCGCCGACTGCGGCAGCAGATCCAGCAGCACCTTCAACAGACCGCTGTAAGCCGCTTTGTAGACGGGCGTTGCCACGATGATGCCCTGGGCCTTGTCGACCGACTCGACCACCTCCTGGATCAGGGGATCGGTGGCGTCCGCGTGGAGAAGTGCGCCTGAGGGCAGATCGCGCACCGCCACATTCCGCACGGTCCACCCCCCGTCGGTGAGCCACCTCTCCACGTGCCGGAGCATGGCCGCGGTGCGGGAGTGAGCCGACGGACTTCCATGCAGCATCAAGATTTTTGCCATGATCCACGCCTCCCAGAGCGTTGTGGACGGGTACGGTCAGGCGTCCTGTTCGGTGAGCATCTGCGTGAAGCGTTCCTTGATCTCCGCTGCCGACATCGCGCTGGTGGCACGCGGCGGCACGGCACCCGAACGCGGACGGGTGCGGACCACACACAGGTGCGGTCCGGCGGACTCAAGTGCGGTACGCAGGAAGTCGTCGAGATCGTCAGGTGTCGCGCACTGCTGTGCCTGCCGGTAACCGGCAGCCTTGGCCACCGCGGGGAACGAGATGCTGCCCGAGGTCGTACGCTGCCCGCCGGTCGACTCATGGATGCCGTTGTCCAGAACCACGTGCACGAGGTTGGCCGGGGCCTGGTCCCCGATGACGGACATGGTTCCCAGGTGCATCAGTGCTGCGCCGTCCCCGTCCAGAACAACGACGGTGCGTTCGGGTTTCGCCAGGGCGACGCCCAGTGCCAGGGCGGAGGCGTGCCCCATCGAACCTTGCATGTAGAAATTCTCCGGCCCGTCCCCTTCGGCGAAGAGTTCTCGCGACGTGTAGCCGGTGGTGGCGATCAGCGCAGCGCCCTTGGCCCGCTTCTTGATGATCCGGACAGCTTCCGCTGAGTCCATCCCCTGACCGGCACCCGGTTCCCCCACGAAGTCCGGCGCCTTGCCCACAGCTCCCCGCTCGACCAGTACGAAGGGGGGCCGGCCGGCCCCGGCCTCCGTCAGCGCCGCGTCCAGCACCGCGTGCATGCGTTCCACGCCGTCATCCGCCCGCAAAGTCCAATGAGGGAGGCCCAGCTCCTCGAGCAGTGGATGGCACAGCGGCCCCATCACTGCGTGCTGCGGCTCGTCGCTGGCCGGATCGGGCCACCCGCGCAGGCTCACGAAGGTCAGGACGGGGACCCGGTAGGTCATGACCAGGGAGGTCAACGGGTTGATGAGGTTTCCCAGGCCGGAGTTCTGCAGCATGACGTAGGAAGCTCGCCCTGCCATCGAGAAGCCGGCTGCGACGGCCAAGGCGGCGCCTTCGTTGGCGGCTGGCACATACTGTTTCTGGTGCTGGCTGAGCAGTGCGATGGGCCCTCCGAAATGAGAGCAGGGCACACCGCTGGAGGCGGTGAACCCGCGCTCCTCGAGCCCTTCACAGAACTCCTGGGCTGTGATCAAGGCGAAGCCTCCTCGGATGACGGACGACTGGATGCGTCCGCGGCGGTTGGACGGGGACCGGTCACTGTGCCCAGGAGGGCTGGGACTCGATCCGGACCACGGCGCAGCTGAGGGACACCCCGCCGCCGTGGGCGATGAGCAGGACGTGGTCCCCGGGCCCGACCTGCCCGGTGGTGACCAGATGTTCCAGGCCGACGACCTGATCGTTGACGGTGAGGTGACCGAGGTTGCGGCCGAACTCCAGAAGACCGCGCTCCGTGTCGATGCCGATGGGATCGAGGATCACCTTCAGGTAGCTCTCCTGGCCTGTGAACACATGCGTCACACGGGTCACGTCGGTGACGTCGATGTCCGCTTCGGCCAAAGCCTGCAAGGCGATGTGGGTGCGCAGTTCGCCTTGGCGCTGGACCACTTCTGCGACGGTCTCCTCCACGCCCTGATGGCTGGCGAAGCGCTCCTTCATTTTCATGCGCCGTCCGGTGGTCAGGGACGGAGGGAAGAGCGGCTCCGAGCCGCGGTACTGCTCCTCCACTTCGGCGGTCGAGGCAGATGTAACGGACAGTAGTCGGGCGAAGCCTTTGCGCTTGGAGAGGATCACGCTGCTGGCGGCGTCGCCCAGGACACCGTTCTGTATGCCGAAGTCCCAGCGGTTGTAGTTCGGTGTTCCCACGTTGTCGGCGCCGGTCAGCAGGGCGGCCGTTCTCTCTGGCGAGGACAGCAAATACGAGGCAGCCAGGTCGAAGGACCCCACAAGGCCGTTGCACGCTTGCCAGACAGAAAATGCTGGCACGTCCCGGTCTGTGATGTGACGTAGGATGTAGTGCTGAGGCGACCATCCTTCCGGTCCCTGCTCGAAGAACCCAGCGTGCAGGTGCAGGCCGATGTCTGAGGCGGGATACCCGGAGCGGGAGACGGCCTGTTGCGCTGCGGCCACGGCCATGTCGGGAGCCGGTGTCTCGCCGGCCACGGCGGCGCCCGTCCAGCCGTACCACTCGTGGTCTGCGGCGTCGTACTCGCCCCGGGCGACAGCCTCGCGCGCGTCGACGCTGTCCGGGATGTGGACGCCCATTCCAGTCAGGTAAATTCCTGGGGTCTTCATGGGTGCTTTCTCCTAGGGATCCCTGGGTGAGAACTGGGCTTCACGATGTGGTGAGCGTGAGTTCGCGTATGTCCTCGGCAATTTCCTTGACGGTGTGGTCCCCAAGCGGCCCCTCCAAGGAGAGCCTGACGTCCAGATGCTTCTGGATCCGGTGGCGTAGCTCGACCGACATCAGGGAGTCCAGTCCCATTCGCTTCAGGGGCTGGTCGGTGCTCAGACGCCGACCGCGTAGGTCCAGCACCTCGCTGACCTGCTCGATGAGCAGCTTCTCCAGCGGTTTGTTCCACGCGGTGCGGAGACGGTTGGACGAGCCGGGCCCGGCCAGTGATGCCGACCCTTGCGACGGCCCGGCGCTCTGAACGGCTCCCGCCCACGGGGGCGAAGAGGCCGCATCGGTCGCGTCCAGTCCGTCGACGAAGGCTTGCACGCCGGTCGGTCCGTTCTCCTGGTCGATCAGCCAGATGCGTGGCGTTACCGCGAAGGGCACGTAGTGCAGGGCGTTGACGAGATGGGTCACGCTTCGCAGCCCGAGCGCGAGGGCACGCTCGTTCTCTTTGGCGGTGGCGTCCTGCGGCAGTACGGCATCCAGCGCCCACAGATGGACGATGCCCAGGAACGGCCCCCGCTGTGAGACATCGTTGAGGACGCTGCGGAAATCACCGGGCCGGTCGGGATTCATTCGGTACCGGTCGGTCCCGGTCTGTTTCAGGGTCGTCGCCACGGTGGCCACCACCACCTGCTGTCCGCGATCCCGCAGGGTCTTCGTCAGAGCACGGCCCCGTGCGCCGCTGTCGGCCAGGACAAGCCACACTCCCGCGGCCGCAGAGCTCTGTCCACCGGGCACGTGCCGATGGTCCGGTTGCGGTGTCGAGGCGGAGGTCTCTTGGCCGGGCAGCCAGTGGGAGGAACGGCGCCAAGGCGTGGAGGGGAGGGGGACGAATCGGTGGTTGCCGCATACCTGCGGCCAGTTCGTGACCAGGCCACGGGTGCTGAGTTCGGCCAGCGACGTGAGCAGCGCTCGGCGCTCGTCCTCGTCCCGGCGCAGTGAGGGGACCGCTGTGACCTCCTGTCCCAAGGAGTCGGCGATCTCTCTAATGCTGTGGACGAGTACGGGATGGGGGCTGATCTCAATGAACAATGTGTTGCCGTCCGTGAGTTCACGGGACACGGCGCCGGCGAAGTCGACGGGCTCCCGAATGTTGCGGGCCCAGTACCCGGCGTCCATGCCGGACCCGTCGACCACCTCGGCCAGAACCGTGGAATGGATCGGGACCGTACCCGCCTCGGGACGGAGGTCCTGCAAGACGTTGGCCAGCTCGTCGCTCACCGTGTCCATCTGCGGGCAGTGGGAGGCGAAGTCGACGTTCACCCAACGGTTGGGGATCTCGCGCCGATCGAGGTGGCCCAGGATCTCCGCCAACGCTTGGCGTTCACCGGAGAGCAGGGTCGATGCGGGGCCGTTGCGGGCAGCTACCCAGGCTCGGTCCTGGTGGCCCACCAGGGCTTCTGCCGCATCGTCCGCGTTGAGTCGTACCCAGGCCATGGTGCCCTGCCCGCTCAAATGCCCTGCGAGTCTGCTGCGCCGGCAGATCACGGCTGCGGAGTCGGCGAGGCTCAGCGCGCCGGCTGCGTGGGCGGCAGCCGCCTCACCCATGCTGTGGCCGATCACCACGTCCGGTTCCGCGCCCCAATGACGCCAAAGGGCGGTCAGGCCGATTTCCATGGCCCACAGCGCCGGCTGGATGACGGCCAATTCGGCGAACTGGCCTTCGGCGCCCTCACGCAGCAGGTCGATCAGGGACCAGCCCGCCTCCTTCTGTATGGCTGCGTCACAGGCGGTGATCGCTTCAGCGAATACCGGCTCCGTGGACAGCAGTTGCCTGCCCATGCCGATCCACTGACCGCCTTGACCCGGGTAGACGAAGGCGATCCGAGCAGCGGACTGTGGCGCATCTTCGGTGAAGGAACTGCCGAGGGGGTGTTCGCCCTCCGTGAAGTGACGCAGCGCGACTAGGGCCTCCTCATGTGAGGCAGCAGGGACAGCCAGCCGACACGTGCCGTGCTGTCTGCGGACAGCGGCACTGCGGGTGACCGCTCCCCAAGCATGTCGGCGCCCCTCTTCCCCGGGGGCCAGATAACGAGTCCAGGAGACGGCCAGGTCACGAAGTCTCTCGCGGTCGGCTGCGCAGAGCTGGAGAATCTCGGTACGGAGGTCCACCTCAGTCTCGGGTGAGAGTTCGTCCGCCTCGTCAAAGGCCCTGAGCACGACGTGGGCGTTGGTGCCGGAGAAGCCGAAACTGCTGACTCCCGCGAGCGCGGGGCGGTCCCGGGCGTCCAACGGAGTTGCCATCTGCGGGATGCGCAGCGACGCGCGGCCCCACTCGATGGCTGGGTTCGGCTCGTCGACGTGCAAGCTGGGGGGGACCGTTCGGCGCTCCAGGCACAGCACGGCCTTGATGAATCCCGCAATGCCCGCAGCCGCCTCGGTGTGCCCGATATTGGTCTTGACCGAACCGATCAGACACGGTCGATCGGCCGGCCGGTCAGCACCCACTACCGAGGCCAGTACCTGCAGCTCGACCGAGTCCCCCACACTCGTGCCGGTACCGTGTGCTTCCACATAGTCGATGTCGGCCGGAGCAACGTCGGCGTGCCGGAAGGCCCGGCGCAGTACCTGCTGCTGCCCGGTGACACCAGGGGTGACCAGATAGCCACTGGTCTGTCCGTCGTTGCCCGCGGCGCTGCCCACGACCACGGCGCGTACCCGGTCTCCGTGGGCCAGCGCCTGCTCGAGCGGTTTGAGGATCACAGCGCCGACCCCGTCGCTGCGCACGAAGCCATCGGCTGAGGCGTCCCCGAACTTGCAGCGGCCGTCAGCTGCCAGCATCTGAGCCTCGGAGAAGATGACGGTGTCGTCGGGCAGCAGCACCAGGTTGACGCCCCCGGCGATCGCGGTCGTGCATTCGCCGGACCACAGGCTTTGCAGCGCGAGGTGGACAGCCACCAGGGAGGACGATGCGGCCGTGTCGACGGTCAGGCTGGGGCCGCGCAGATCCAAGGCGTGGGCCACCCGGCCCGAGGTGACGGCGCGGGAGGCGGAGCCGGTCATCCCGTGTATGTCGGGAGAGATGTGACCGCGCAGCAGCAGGTTCCAGTAGTCACTACCAAGTTGACCCATGAAGGTGCCGGTGCGTGAGCCGGCCAGGTGGTCAGCAGAGAGCCCCGCGTCGTCCATCGCCTCCTGGACGGTTTCCAGGAGTAACCGCTGCTGCGGATCCATGCGTTCTGCTTCGCGAGGCGATATCCCGAAGTGTTCCGCGTCGAAGGCGTCGACCTGCTCCAGGAACCCGCCCCATTGGCCGGAGGTCCGGGTGGACAGCTCAGCAAGATGGTGTCGCTCGGCGGGGACTTCGCGGACCGCGTCCTCACCTCGGCACAACAGCTCCCACAGTTCTTCGATGTTGGCCGCACCGGGAAACCGGCCAGCCATCCCGACGACGGCGACGGGCTGCGGTGCCGCGGGCCTGCTGTCGGAGGCGTCTTGCGTTCTTGTACTGGCTTGCACTGATGCGTCCTCTCCGTCGGAAGTCACATAGGTCGGCCCGGATGCGGGGAGTGAAACCGCAGTCGACGAGACGGAGCCGCGATCGAAAGAAGAGGCGTGGAGGCATGAGGTGTCGCTGCCTTGGCTCCGCCGTGTTGCGACGCTGAAGGAAGCGCGGTCCAGCCGCTTGGCAGGATGCGCGAGGCACCCGGCCAGGCTGAGAAGCGAAGCACTTCCGTAGGCGCGGGAGGGGAAGGGCGCAGCCGGTACGGAAGTTCGCGTGGAGAGGGGCGTCCTAGCGATGACGGACGGTGTGCCTACAGAGGCACTCGGCTAGAGTGGCAGCTGTCGAATCTACTGACAACTAGACGCCGTGTGAGCAACGTCACATGTTTGACCGTGGTGTAAGTGACGGAGAAGTGCGGTGCACGCGCGGTCGCAGACTGGCATGCACCGCTCCTCGGCAGGTCCCCACGTGATAGAGGGGTGTCGTGTGGCACCCAATCATTCCTAGACGTTCTGTCCGGCCAGGACGTAGACGACTCGCTGGATCGCCCCTGGCGATGAAGATTCATACGACTTGGCAGGTCTCGCGCCAGCTCAGGGTCGACTTCCCAAGGGCGAGCCCATGCGCATTCCATACGGGCAGGCAGTCTGCAGTCCCTGTGCATTCAGGGACCGGCGCGCTCAAGCGAGCTGGTCGCAGGCCCGTGTGACGGGCGTGCGTTGCGTGGCCCGCGAGTACACTCACGTGAACGCGTCGGCGGTCACGAATGAATCTCGGTCCCGGCTGTGCGAGTTGCCCGCGCAGTGGGTGCGGCACCGCTGCCAGGAGACGCCGGGCAGGACGGTGCCGACGGCCTCGGCCGGTTTGCGTGGGCTTCGGGGGTGACCGGGGCCATGTACGCCACATCCCGGGACGCAACCTCACCCGCCATCACACGCGTTCTCGGTGGGTTCTGAGGCATGGGCAACCTCGCCGGTGGTCAGGTCCAGTAGAAGGCGCACCGATTCTGCGAGTGTGTCGCAGCACAGCGAATACTGATGGGTACGCCCGCTCTGGGTAACGGTGACCAAGCTCTGCTTGCGCAGGTTCGTCAGGTGGTGGCTCACCAGTGGCTGGCTCAGGCCGGTCGCCTCCTGGAGCTCCTTCACCGTCCGGGTGCGCTGTCCGAGGAGCATGATCAGTAGAAGGCGGTTTTCGTCTGCTATGGCTCGCAGGATCGGGGCAAGTGCCAGGGCCTGGCCGCGCTCGCGCGGGTGGTCGGTCGGCATAGCAGCGCCCGCGCGGCTTCTCGGTCGTGGTGGCATGGAGATCTCCTCAAGAGCAGTGTCGCAAGCCCTGACAACAATACAGACTGTTATTAACAGTCCTCCGCGGATGGCGGTGGAAGGCGGGGGTGTTGGTGGCAATTCAGCCACGGGGTCGGAGCGACTGGAAGCCGAAGGCGCTTCCCTCACGGCGCGATATCACTCTCCGTGATTGAGTGAGTGTGTGCGGGCCGAGGAGTGGTCAGGTGGTAGGCGATGGATTCTCCCAGTCGCCCTCGGCGCGTGCTTTCGAGGCGCTGGAAGCCTACCGGTCAGACCTGCACGTGGTGAGCCGGTGTTGCGAAGAGGGTTGCCTGTGTGCGTGGTTGACGTGTTCGACGCCTTGCGAGGGCGCGCGACGGAGTGATGGCGACTGAGTCCGCGGCTCTTCCTTGTGTGCTCGAGGTGGCGCCGAGTGGTGACTGGCTGCACTGGGAGGGCGGGTCCGTCGAATGGCTCACTCTCGACTACTCGGTCATCCCTGAAAGCATTAATGATTGCTGATGGGTCGGGAAGGGCTCAGATGGTGATCGGTTGACTACTTTCTGCTCCACTGGGTGGGTCTTGGCTATGCAGCTCTAGGTATGTGCGCAACGTGGCAGAACGGTAAGAGCGTCAGTCGGCATCCAACGTGCTTCACGGCGTCCGGTCGTCCTTCCGGCCGACCGCGGCACAGAAGACAACGCACCGCCCCGGTTCCCGGGGAGCCATGCCTTCGCCACGGCCCCTGGTCGGGTACTCGGGCTAGGGGATACGAGCCGTCGACGCAGGTGGACGAATGTGAGGAGAAACGATGAGCGCAACGTCAGACCAGCGTCTGAAGCGGGACACGGTGACGGTGGTGCCAGCCGGAAGCGTCAACGCCGAGGCCACGCCACTGGGCTCCAAGAGCTACACGAACCGCTACATAGGCATCGCCGCGCTCAGCGGCCGGGAGACCCTGATCGAAGGAGCTCTCCTCTCGGACGACACCCGGTACTTCGCTCAGGCCGTCGCGAAATTCGGACACGTGCGGACCGAGATCGATGAGGAGCGCTCCAGTATCCGGGTCGAACCGACCGGCAATGCCATGCGCGCACCAGCCGAAGACCTGTACGTGGGCGGAGCCGGTACCCCCTTGCGCTTCCTGATGTCCATGGCAGGCCACGCGGAGGGCACGACGACCGTCACCGGTAACCAGCGTATGCAGGAACGGCCGATGGGAGACCTGCTGTCGGCCCTGCCGATGCTGGGGGTCCGGGCTGTCGCGGCCCGTGGGAACGGCTCCCCTCCCGTGCACGTCACCGGGGGCTCGTTCCACGGTGGCCAAACCCGAATCAGCGGGTCCGTCTCCAGCCAGTTCACTTCAAGTCTGCTGATCAACGCCATCCGAGCCGAGAAAGACACCGAGATATCGATCACGGACGATCTGGTCTCCAAACCCTACGTGGAGATGACCTTGGCGGCTTTGGCCGAGATGGACGTACACGTCGAACGTGTGGGGTACCAGCGCTTCACCGTGCCGGCCGGACAGCAACCACGCGGCGGCCGGGTGATCGTGGAACCCGACGCCTCCGGCATGTCCTACCTCCTCGCCGCCGCCGCTGTCACGGGGGGCGAGATCTCGATTCCCGGCATCGGAGCCGACTCCCGGCAGGGAGACGTCGGACTGGTGGAAGTGCTGGGACGGATGGGATGCAGCACTCAGGTGGGCGGCCGGTCCATCACCTTGAAGGGAGGGCCGCTTCGCGGCGTGGACGTCGACATGGAGGCCATGCCGGATGTCGTGCCTACCCTGGCGGTCGTCGCGGCCTTTGCCGAAGGAGACACCCGCATCACCAACATCGGCTCGTTGCGTGTCAAGGAGTGCGACCGCATCGCGGCGGTCACCAGCGAACTGCGCCGCATGGGCATCACGGTGCACGAGTTCGCGGACGCCATGCACATCGTGGGAGGCGTCCCGCACGGCGCGGCGATCGACACTTACGACGACCATCGCATCGCGATGAGTTTCGCCATTGCGGGACTGCGCACGCGAGACGTGACGATCAAGGACCCAGGCTGCGTCGCCAAGTCGTTCCCCACCTTCTGGCAGGTGCTGGACCAGCTTCACCCCGGCCCGGCGAGCACGCTATGAACGGCCTGAACGCCAACGGCACACCCGGAGTGCTACTCGTGCTGGACGGGTGGGGGCATGCCCCGCAAGGGCAGGCGAATGCGCTCACCCTCGCGCACACTCCTCTCCTCGACCAGCTGCAGGCGAAGTGTCCTGCCGGGCTGCTTCACGCGTCCGGAGAGGCCGTGGGTCTCATGCCCGGCACCGTCGGCAACTCGGAGACAGGCCACCTGGTCATCGGCGCCGGCCGTGCCCTTCCCTACGACAGTCTGCTTGTCCAGCAGCAGATCGACTCCGGCGCCATGCGCGAGCATCCGAAACTGAACGAACTCTGTGCCGCCACAGCAGCGGCAGGTAAAGCACTTCATCTCATCGGCCTCTGCTCGGACGGGCAGATCCACTCCAACATCGAACACCTGGGCGTCCTTCTCGCTGCTGCCGCCGAACACGGCGTACCCCGAGTCTGGATCCATGCCGTCACCGACGGGCGCGACGTGGCCGACGGCACGGCGGTGCGCTACCTCACCCGGGTGGTGGAACTGGCGCAGGAAGCGGGAGCCGGGCGACTGGCGACCGTGACCGGCCGAGGCTACGCCATGGACAAGTCGGGCAGAGAGGACCTTACCGAGGCTGCGGTCTTGGCCATGGCCGACGGACAAGGCTCCCTGAGATACCAGCCGCAGGAGGCGGTCGTCTGCTCCGAAGGGGGCGACGAGTGGGTTCTGCCAAGCGTCCTGGCGAGCCCCGACGGTCAGCCCACGACGTCGATTACGCACCATGACGCGGTCCTGTTCTTCAACTTCCGCAGCGACCGAATCCAGCAACTTGCGGACCGTCTGGTCGCACATCTGCAGCGGAGCGGCCGGCAGGTCTTCCCAGCGAGTCTCGCCCAGTACGACACCCGCACAAGCATCCCGCCCCTGATACACCGCGCGGACGCCTCAGGAGGGCTCGCCGACGAACTGGAGAACGCGCGGCTCGTCTCGGTGCGTATCGCGGAGAAGGAGAAGTTCGAGCACGTCACGTACTACCTGAACGGACGCGACGCTCGCCCGCGGCCCACCGAAGAGCACCTCCAGATAGTCGGTGCGCAGGCACCGGACTACCGGCGTCGACCTCAGATGGGCATCGCGGAAGTCGCCGACGCAGTCTGCGCCACCGCTGAACGTAGCGACGTAGCCCTGGTGGTGGCCAACCTTGCCAACATCGACGTCGTCGGCCACACCGGTGACCTCCAGGCGACCGTGCGGGCGGCTGAGTACACCGACGCGGCGGTTTTC
>KI547049.1:20538-70763 GCA_000497405.1 Streptomycetaceae bacterium MP113-05
CCGCTGCTGGGGCCGGGCGGTGGGTTCTGGCAGTGGGCGATCACGGAAATGCCGAGCAGATGCGCAAACGGGGTCCGGATGGTGAATCCCTTCCCTACGGAGGCCACACCACCAACCCGGTGCCGGTCGTCCTCGTCCCGGCTCCAGGGCAGTCCGCGGGCGAAGTCCTGGCTGAGGGCGGCTCGCTGGCGGATGTAGCGCCCACCGTATTGAAGCTGTTGGGCTGCGAGCCCGGCGCGGCCATGAGAGGGAGACCCCTGCTGTGAACGCTACGACGGCCTCAGCGAGCCGCCTGGGCCACCCTGTGCCGGCCACCGAGCAGGGCCAACACGTGCCACAAGAACTTCTCGACGTGCTGTGCTCCTTCGCAGCCGGTACCCCCGACAGCGCCACGAGCAGTGTGTTGCGCAACTCGGCGGTGGCTACGGTATTCGCCGCGGACGCCGAATTCCGTGCAATCGCTCTGGGCGACGACCTGTGGGCGGCCGTACGGTCCAGCGCCGACGGACGCTGCCGGGTCATGGCGGTACACAACGTCTCCCCAGGTAGACGCCAATTCTCCCTACCGGGAAAGCTACGCCGTTCCAGGGGAGAACTGCGCTTCCTGTGCGGTGAGATGGTGACTCTTGCGGACTCCGTACCCGAACTTGTGTACGAATTAGAGTCCCACCGGTTCGTCTGGTTGGCAGCCTGCGAGGGAGACATGCCGCAGTCAGTTCCCTCTTCACCTCTGTGCTGAACATCCCGGCCGGAGGCTACCGACCCGCGGAAGTCCGGGTGACGTGCTCGCCCTGGCACGAGGTCGACCCGGGGCAGGCGCCGACCGCCGGCGTGCTGGGGCAGCGGAGAAGAGCGATTGATCCGCCGCTGCCCCAGCACCATCCTGATCTGTCGGTTCGGCCCTCCGTGTGGACTGAAGCAGCGAGGACAGGAGATCTCGTGAACACCTATGCCGCTATGTATCACCGGAGTGTGGAGGATCCGGCCGGATTCTGGCTGGAGGCAGCGCAAGCCGTGTTGTGGCACCGCACTCCTGAGCACGCGTTGGACGGTACAGACGCCCCGTACCACCGCTGGTTCCCCGACGGCATGCTCAACACCTGTTACAACGCACTCGACCGCCATGTCGAAGCCGGCCGCGGGGATCGTGCCGCGCTGCAGTACGACTCTCCGGTCACAGGAAGGAAAGAGCGGTACAGCTACACGGAACTGAGGGACCAGGTCGCTCGGTTCGCCGGAGTCTTGCTCGGCTTGGGCGTCGAGAAGGGCGACCGGGTGGTTCTCTACCTCCCGATGGTCCCGCAGGCAGTGATCGCGATGCTCGCCTGCGCTCGTATCGGCGCGGTGCACTCGGTAGTGTTCGGTGGATTCGCAGCCCGGGAACTGGCAAGACGCATTGAGGACGCCCGCCCGAAAGTCCTGGTGTACGGCTCCTGCGGAGTGGAACCGACCCGGATCGTGCGTTACCAACCCATCCTCGAAGAGGCGCTGCGCTCGACTCGCCACCGGCCGCAAGCCCTTGTCGTTGTCCAGCGGGAGGAGTGCCCCGCTGAGGTTCCCCCAAGAGTGGTCGACTGGGATGCCGCCATGGTCGGAGCCCGGCCCGCGGACTGTGTGCCCGTGGCCGCGACGGATCCGCTGTACATCCTCTACACCTCGGGCACCACAGGGCGACCGAAGGGCGTGGTACGGGACAACGGAGGCCACGCTGTCGCCCTGACGTGGTCGATGTCCCACATCTATGACACCCGGGCCGAAGACGTGTGGTGGGCGGCTTCTGACATCGGTTGGGTCGTTGGACACTCCTACACGGTTTATGCCCCGTTGCTCGTCGGCGCCACGACCCTGCTCTACGAAGGCAAGCCGGTCGGTACGCCGGACGCCAGTGCGTTCTGGCGGGTCGTGACCGAATACGGCGTGACCGGAATGTTCGTTGCTCCCACAGCGCTACGCGCCATCCGGCAGGCGGACCCCGCCGGTCAGGCCGCGCGCTCCCGCGATCTGTCAACCCTGAGAAACCTGTTTGTGGCTGGGGAGCGACTGGACCCCGGTACCTACCGTTGGGCGAGCGACCTGCTGGGTGTGCCGGTTGTGGACCACTGGTGGCAGACCGAGACCGGCTGGCCGATCTGCGCAAGTCCGCGGGGCATCGAGGATTTGCCGCTGAAAGCCGGTTCTCCGAGTCTCCCTGTGCCGGGCTTCGATGTACGCGTCCTGGACGCGAACGGGCGCCGGGTGGGTTCTGAAGTGGAGGGAGCGATCTGTCTGCGCCCCCCTCTGCCGCCCGGAGCGTTGACTGGGATATGGGGAGACGAACCCCGCTACGTCGAGCCAGCCCCGGCCCCGTACGCAGGACATTACGTTACCGGCGACAGCGGCTACTTCGACGAAGAAGGCTACCTGTACGTCATGGGCCGGACGGACGACGTGATCAACGTAGCCGGCCACCGGCTCTCCACTGGTGCGATGGAGGCCGTTCTCAGCGCACACCCGGCCGTGGCCGAGTGCGCGGTCATCGGCGTACGGGACAACCTGAAAGGACAAGTACCCCGCGCTTTGGTGGTACTGAAGGTGGGAACAGCACCCGACCCGGCGGGTCTGCGCAACGAACTGGTGGCTGTTGTGCGCAACCATATTGGGCCGGTGGCATCGCTCAAGCATGTGGATATCGTCAAGAAGTTGCCGAAGACCCGGTCCGGCAAGATCCTGCGCAGGACTATGAGAGGGATCGCTGACGGCCGAGACGAGCCGACACCCCCCACCATAGAGGACTCAGAGGTGCTCGACGAGCTGCGCGTGGTCTTGATGCCCCGTAACGCTTCGCCCCGCTCGGGTGAGTGATCTCCGCACCACTGGTCCGCGGCTTGGCAAGCGCTTAGAAAGGTGCGAAAGTGTAATCATGCTGAACGCAGGGGCCGCAGAATCGGCTGACACGCCGATGAATGGCGAACCGAGTGAAATGGCGATCTGTTGTGCCCCACTCACTTCTCGGCCGCTGTCCGAGGCTGAGGCTGAGAGGGCTGCGGGTATGTTCAAAGCCCTCTCCGATCCGATACGCCTCAGGCTTTTCTCCCGAGTCGCCGCACACCCTGCCGGTGAGGTATGTGTGTGCGACATATCAGATGTCGGGGTCTCTCAGCCGACAGTCAGCCATCACCTGAAGAAGTTGCGCGAGGCGGGGCTGCTGACATCGGAAAGGCGGGGCACTTGGGTGTACTACCGCAGTGCCCCCGCCAGCTTGGCCGTGCTTGCGCTTCTCCTACGCACTCAGGACTGAGTGTCGGTGACAGGCCGCCTGGTGTATGGAAGAGGGCGAGAGAGCCCGCGAGTCTAGCGCTTCTGTGAGCCTCCTACGGTCATTTCATCGCGGTCTCTTCCCGGCTGTGGGATTCGGTCTTTCCAGGAGCGGAGATGTGGTCAGTGCGCGCCGCGAGGTACCGCTCGGCATCGAGAGCGGCCGAACAACCCGTGCCGGCAGCCGTTATCGCCTGGCGGTACGTGTGGTCGACCACGTCGCCTGCAGCGAAAACGCCGTCTGCACTGGCCCGGGTGGATGGGTGCCTGACGGTCAGATAGCTTTCGGCGTCGGTCTGCAACTGATCGCGGAACAACTCTGTCCGGGGGTTGTGGCCAACGGCTACGAACAGACCGGTGACCGCGATCTCGCGTGTGTCGCCATTTTGTGTGTCCCGCAAGCTCAATCCGGAAAGACGTCCGTCGCCGTGGATTTCGCTTACCACGCTGTTCCAGGCGAATGTGATCTTCGGGTCGGCCGTGGCACGCTCCTGCATGGCTTTCGAAGCCCGTAGCGTGTCCCGACGGTGAATGACGGTCACCGAGCGTGCGAACCTCGACAGGAAGGTAGCCTCCTCCATCGCGGTGTCGCCTCCTCCGACCACCGCGATGTCGTGCTCGCGGAAGAAGAATCCGTCGCAGGTGGCGCAGTAGGAAATGCCTCTGCCCACCAGGGTACTTTCCCGAGGGAGCCCGAGGGAACGGTGCTGGGAACCGGTGGCCACGATGACTGCGCGTCCCCTGTGGACGGTTCCGGCGGAATCAGTGACGGTCTTGACCGGGCTGGTGAGGTCGACGGCAGTCACATCATCAGGAACCAATTCTGCGCCGAAGCGCTCGGCTTGCTAACGCATGCCGTCCATTAGGGACGGGCCTTCGATTCCTTCGGAGAAGCCGGGGAAGTTTTCCACCTCGGTCGTGGTCATCAAGGCCCCTCCAGCGGAGACGGAACCTTCGAAAACCAATGGACGCAAGGATGCGCGAGCGGTGTATAGGGCTGCGGTATATCCGGCCGGGCCGGAGCCGATGATGATGACATTGCGTAGGTCACTCAATGTGCACTCTCTTCCGTGTGAAGCTTCGGCGGCATCCAGGTCGTAGTTGCCGGAGCGGGTTCGGTCAGGTATCGGGGGTGGCGGTCCGTGCTGTCCGACACAAGAAAAATATCCTGGATGAGTGTGCCGGGCCACGCCTATCCGGACAGTGCATATTGACTTCGGGCTCGCTCGCTGTGACGATGCCTTCTGTGGAAGTGTGCAGTAATTTCAGTTCTATAGCCAGCCCGATGCCGAACCGGTTCGAATGGAGAACCGCGAAGGCGGAGGTTTCGACCCGTGAAAGGGGAAATCAGTGGAGCGTACTGCCGTAGTAACGGGAGCCGGCAGCGGAATAGGTGCGGCTACCGCCCGAGCGCTTGCGCTTGCCGGGTACCGAGTGGTGCTTGCCGCCCGGCGAGTGCAGCGCATTCAAGCGGTGGCCGACGAGATCAACGCGTCAGGCGGGCAGGCGGAAGCCTGGGCGCTGGACGTCACGGACCGGACAGCGGCATCGGAGCTGGCCGCGAGGCTCGAACGGTGTGACGTCTTGGTCAACAACGCTGGCGGAGCCTTCGGCACGGAGCAGGTGGAGCAGGCGGTCCCCGGCGACTGGCAGCACATGTTCGACGTGAACGTTCTCGGCTCCCTGCACATGACGCAAACACTGCTTCCCCTCCTCAGGACCAACGGCGACGGGGTCGTTGTGGTGGTCACCTCCACGGCCAGCTTCACCAACTACGAGGGGGGTGGCGGTTACAGCGCGGCCAAGCACGCTCAGCGCGCCCTCACCGAGACGCTACGGCTGGAGCTTTGCGGCCAAGATCTACGCGTGGTCGAAATCGCACCAGGCATGGTGCACACCGAGGAGTTCGCCCTGAACCGCTACCGCGGTGACGAGCAACAGGCAGCCAGCGTCTACGAAGGGGTGCAGGAGCCGCTGCGGGCGGAAGATGTCGCGGACGCCATCGTCTGGGCGGTTACCCGTCCCCGTCACGTCAACGTCGACCGGCTGGTGGTGCGACCTGTCGCTCAGGCCGCGCAGCACAAGGTGCACCGTACGACCGGAACGGCAACGTAGGAGGATTCGCCGCTCTCTGGACGGGGGAGGGAGGGAGCTGCCCGGGGCGGTGCAGTGGGGGCGCGCTGTCACTTAACGCCCCCACTGCACGGGCTCAGCTTCGAGATTCCTCGGATGGTGCCTTGCGCTCGGTCTCGGGGGCGCAGCACGAGCTTCCGGCGTTGTCGGAACTCGGGGCGGTCTGCTCCTGAGCTTCATCCGACTCTTCGACGATCTGAACGCTGCAGCAGTCGCTGTCGGACTTGTCGGGGCCGAGGAGGCGGCCGAGTACGCCGCCCTTCTTGCTGGACTTGCCCATGGTGGTATCCCTTCCTTGGTGACTTGTCATGGCTGCGTTTGCCACGTGCCGTGCGGCAGGCGGGCTGGCGAGGAAGCGGGTCGGTGCGCTGCGACGGTCGGAGGCTCGTGACCGTCTACCGAGTGGCCAGGAGGCGTGCTGGTTCGCTCAGGGGCGCACAGCTGAGCGCGATGGGTCGCTGCGGTGGCGAGATGCCGTGACGAGGTCTGTGCTCGCGAGGAGGCGCAGGATGATTGCTGACGAGGGTCCGGCTCAGCCCGGTCAGTCTTGTCCCGCTCCTTCGCCGTGGATGAGTGCACCGCAAACTGCAGAAGAGGCATCAGCCGGGTTTCGTCGGCCACTGTTCGCAGATCAGTAGTGGGCATCCGCGTCGGGTCACTTAGGGAGAGTGCCCGCGGTGCGCTGACCCTGGCCGTCGCGCTTGGTCGCATGACGCCAAGCAGACCATGCATGGGTTCACTTGTCAACAGTTTTGGCTGTTGATAAGTGAGGGGGTTGTTGTGATGGAACGGATTCGGCTTCGTGCCTCCTTCAATTGGCGGGCGGAGTGCCCGCCGACCACCAGGCGGTTCTTGCGGTCGAAGTGGCCGGTGAGCCCGGTGCAGGGGAATTGGGCGGGGGTGCCGACGACCTGCACGGTTCTCACAGGTGTCAATCCCCTGGTTTCGTAGAGACTTCTCCTGTTCGGCCTTGCACCGGAATCGACTACACCCTCTTCGTCGTCAGCCGCTTCCGGGAAGAGCTCGCCCGTCTCACCCCTCACGCACGTCCACACGCGCGTCCCGGACCGGAAACGATCCTTGCCGCGATCCGCGTGGCCATGGCCACCAGCGGGAAGACCGTGTTGCTCTCCGGCATCGTCGTCGTCTTCTCCCTCGCCGGCCTCCTGGCCATCGACTCCCGCAGCTTCCGCGAACCGGCCCTGGGCGCCATGCTCGTCGTCGCCTGTTCACTGGTAGTCACCCTCACGCTGCTGCCCGCCCTCCTCGGGCTGCTGGGACACCGCATCAACACCGGGCGGCTGCCCTGGCAGAACCGCCTCCTGCGACGCGCTGCCGAAGCCGAACGCGGTGAGGGCTTCTGGGCCGCATGGGCACACGCCCTGATGCGCCGACCCGTCCTGATCACTGTCCTCGGGGCAGCGGCCCTCCTCCTCGCCGCCGCCCCCGCGCTCGGCCTGCGTACCGGCATCGACCTGGAGACCGGGCCTCTCAAAGCCACCCCACCCGGTCAGGGCCAGCAACTTCTCGCAGAAGAGTTCTCACCCGGAGCCGTCGCCCCCACCACCGTCGTCTACACCTCCCGCGACGGAAAGCTCGACCGCACCGACCAGGAAACCGTCTCCCGCATCACCCGGAAGCTGAGCGCCCAGGAAGAGGTCGCCACCGTCACCTCACTGGCCACCGCTGGACCCCAGCAGCAGACACCGCAGAAGAACACTGGACCGAAGGCCCCCGGCAGTGCAGCCCGCGTGCTCGTCAGCGACGACGGCAGGAGCACCCTGTTGTGCGCGGCACTGGCGATCCGCACCGACAGCC
The DNA here is from genome assembly GCA_000497405.1 of Streptomycetaceae bacterium MP113-05. GTDB lineage: Bacteria > Actinomycetota > Actinomycetes > Streptomycetales > Streptomycetaceae > Streptomyces. The sequence continues at coordinate 27,784 of KI547049.1, forward strand.
CTGAGGCCGCCGACTTCGTCAAGGACCTCCGCAACCGCATCGGGCCCGATGCTCTCGACGGCACGCCCGCCATGCTCGCGGTCGGTGGCGTCTCCGCCCAGTTCGTCGACATGAGCGACCACGCCGCCGACAATCTGCCCCTGGTCATCGGTCTGGTGCTGGCCGTCTCGCTGCTGTTCCTGATCCTCGTCTTCCGCAGCCTGCTGCTGCCCCTGCTCACCTTCGCGATCCTCTTCGGCCTGTCCATGGACTACGAAATATTCCTGGTACGCCGTATACGGGATACAGGAGAACTGGCGCGCCACCGGCGACAACGAAGGTGCGGTTGCTGCCGGCCTCCAGAGCACCGCCCTCCCCATCACCGCGGCTGCTGCCATCATGGTCGCCGTCTTCGGCTCCTTCGTCACCGCCAGCATGCTCGAGGTCAAACAGATCGGCTTCGCCCTCGCCGTGGCCCTCGCCCTGGACGCCACGGTGGTCCGCCTCCTCCTCGTTCCCACCGTGATGCGCCTGGCCGGACGTGCCAACTGGTGGCTGCCGCACTGGCTGGACAAGGGTCTCCCGCGCATCGACGTCGACTGACAGTGACTGCCACGCGACGCGAGAGGGCCTCGAAACACTCCTGCGCCGAGAGCACGGGATCACCCACACCACACTGCAGGTCGACCATGCCCCGGAGAGGGAGAAGGTGCTGCAGGCGGCATCGGCAGGCGCGGTGCATTGCAGTGATCCACACGGCCCCCGGCACCACGACGCCCCGCACGGACACTGACCCACGACTATTCAGGGTTCCCTGAATTCAGAAAAGCGCGTATTGTGCAGTCCGTGCTGACCCTCGCGACGGACATCGATGCGCTGGCCCGCTTCGGGCGCGCGCTCGCCGACCCGATCCGCTGCCGAGTTCTCCTCGCCCTGAGGGACGAACCAGGCCACCCGGCCGAACTCGCCGAGCAGTTGGAGATCTCCCGCACCCGGCTGTCCAACCACCTTGCCTGCCTGCGTGACTGCGGACTCGTCGTCACCGCACCGGAAGGGCGCCGAGTGCGCTACGAACTCGCCGACGCCCGCCTCGGCCACGCCCTCGACGACCTGCGCAACGTCGTCCTCGCCGTCGAGGCCGACCGCAGCTGCCCCGACGCGGACGAGAAGGAATGCTGCTGATGGTCTCCCTCGAGGTCGGCCCCTCCCCGGCGCGACGGGAAATCCTGACCCGACAGGTGCGGTGGCTGGTCGCGGCGACCATCACCTACAACGTGATCGAGGCCGCCGTCGCCCTGACCGCCGGCACAATGGCCTCCTCCACCGCACTGATCGGCTTCGGCCTCGACTCGGTCATCGAAGTCTCCTCCGCGGCGGCGGTCGCCTGGCAGTTCTCCGCCAAGGAACACGCCGTACGCGAGGAGCGGGAACAGCGGGCGCTGCGCATCATCGCCTTCTCCTTCTTCGCTCTGGCTCTCTACGTCTCCGTGGACGCGGTGCGGTCCCTGCTGGGGAGCGGGGAGGCGGACACCTCCATCCCGGGCATCGTCATCACAGCGTTGTCGCTGGCCGTGATGTCGTTCCTCTCTTACGCCCAGCGCAAGGCCGGACGTGAGCTGGGATCCGCCTCGGCCGTCGCCGACTCCAAACAGACCCTGCTGTGCACCTACCTCTCCGCCGTCCTCCTGGTCGGGCTGCTGGCGAACGCCACGCTCGGCTGGTCCTGGGCCGACCCCGTGGCCGCCCTCGTCATCGCGGTCATCGCGGTCAAGGAGGGCCGCGAAGCGTGGCGCGGTGATGGCTGCTGTGCCACCCCGCCCGCCGCGGCACTGTTCAAGCCTTCGGAGGATGAGGTGGGGGATGCGTGCGGCTGCCCGCCGGGCTGCTGGTGCTGCACACCGGCAAAAGACGATCACCGGTGAACGCCACTGCGTGGGCGTGGTCTGCGCCGGCCCTGTTCCTCCTGTGGGCCTTCAGCGCCTTCGGAGTGTGGTCGTTGCAGCAGTAGTGACGCAGGGTCTCGCGGCTCGCCGGGGCGGCCCTTCTCCGCCGTACGGTGGGCCGGTCCGCTCTGGTTGCGTACGGGAGGGTTGGAGCGGCTGGTCGCCGAGCGGTGCTGCCCTGCCGAGCCTGGTCGCCGAGGTGGCGTGGTTGCCGGCTTCGGAGAACGGCACCGATTTCTTCCCCGCAGCCAAGGTGATGCGCTCGTCTCGGGGCGGCTGGTGCGGACGGCATCGAGGACATCGACCGGCTGCGGCACGGTGCGATGCGACGCCTGTTCACGGGAGTGGAGTCTTCTCGAGCACCAACAGGGCCTCCGCGCTTCCGGAGTTCCTGGCGAGGCTCTTGTTGCTGCTCCCCGGAGCGGAAACAGTGACGACCCACGAAACCGTTTGCGTTTCGGCGCGAGGTCAGCCGTATACATGCACGTTGCAGGGAAGTTCTCGAGGGCAAGGCGTTCCGGGGACTTGAGCGGTGTCAGGGCCGGAATCTGGCGGCGAACACGGCCGAAGATCTTCCGTGAAATGGGCTCTGGCCTGCGGAAACCGGAGACTCGGCGCCCTGCGGGAGGCACTCCGCGAGCCGAAAGGGCAAACGGTCAGAAGACCGTTTGTGTTTTGGCATGCACAAGAAAGGCTCTGACCGACGTTTCCGTTGGTCAGAGCCTTGTTCCGGAGTACCCCCGGCAGGATTCGAACCTGCGCACACGGCTCCGGAGGCCGTTGCTCTATCCCCTGAGCTACGGGGGCGTGGCGCGCTGTGCGTGCCGACGGGAAGAACACTACCAGCTCGGAGGGGGTGGGCCGGAACGGGTTTAGCCCCAAGGCCGTGAAGTTATGGCTCGGGTGGGGTTGTCCAGGGGCCTTGATGTGCGGTTTCGTCGGACATGAGGAGCGGAGCCCCGGTAGAACTGGCAGTCGACGAAGATAAGCCGTTCACGAAATCCGGAGGCTCCGCTGTCCGAACAGTGTGCCATCACGCGTACCGTCACGGTGGCCGGAGGCCGGTTTGCGCCCGGTCATCTCGGTGAACTCACTCAGCTGGTGCCGTTCGAGATGGTTGATGCGGCGTTGAGTGCGACCAGGGCCGTGCAGTCGCGGCTGCGGGATCTGCCATCCCGGGTCGTGGTGTACCTGGTCCTGGCCGGGTGCTTGTTCCCGGAGACGGGCTACCTCGGTGTGTGGCGCAAGCTCACCGGGGCGCTGGCCGGTCTGCCGGTGGTATCGCCGTCGGCGAGTGCGCTGGCTCAGGCCCGCCGCCGTGTCGGCGGCAAGCCGCTGCGGTGGCTGTTCGACCTGCTGCGGGGCCCGGCCGCGACCGGGCACGGGCAGGGGGTCCGCTGGCACGGTCTGCTGGTGGCCGCGCTGGACGGCACCATCCTGACGGTCCCCGACACCCCCGCCGTCATGACCCGGTTCACCAAGCAGGCCGGCAACCACGGCGGGACCGGATACCCGCAGGTCCGTCTGCTCGCCCTGGTCGCCTGCGGCACCCGCACCGTCATCGACGCGGTGTTCGGCCCCGCCACCTCAGGCGAGACCACCTACGCCCCGCGTCTGCTGCCCAGCCTGCGGCCCGGGATGATCCTGCTGGCCGACCGCAACTTCGGCGCTCAAAACCTCGTGTCCGGCATCGCGGCCACCGGAGCCGAGGTCCTGGTCCGGCTCAAGAACGGCCGCCGCCTGCCCGTCCTGGCCCGCTACCGGGACGGCTCCTATCTCTCGGCGCTGGGCGGCCTGCGGGTCCGCGTCATCGACTGCGAGATCACCGTCACCACCACCGCCGGGAAACACACCGGCCTCTACCGGCTGGCCACCACTCTGCTCGACCACCACCGTCACCCGGCGGCCGAACTGACCACGCTGTATCACCAGCGCTGGGAGATCGAAACGGCCTACCTGGAACTGAAGTCGACCATCCTGGGCGGCCGGGTCCTGCGGGCCCGCACTCCCGAAGGCATCGACCAGGAGATCTACGCCCTGCTGATCGTCTACCAACTGCTACGGACCGCCATGACGGACGCCACCAGCACCCTATGCGGCACTGGTCACGACCGCGCCAGCTTCAGCATCGCGTGGCAGACCGCCCGCGACCAGGTCATCCAGGCCGCGGGCGTCATCGCCGACACCGTCATCGATCTCGTTGGCACCATCGGCCGGCACGTCCTGGCCGACCTGCTGCCCCAGCGGCGGCTACGCGTCAGCCCCCGCATCGTCAAACGCGCCATCTCCAAGTACCAAGCCCGCGGCCCCCGCATCGACCGGGCCAGCTACAAGGCCACCACCAGCATCAACATCGTCACAGCTGCAGGCCCTTGACGACGCGCCCCAACCGCAAACTTCACGGCCTTGGGTTTAGCCCCGTACTGCGGGGGCGGACGCGGGGCGGGGGGAATCAGGCGAAACGCGGACGCGGGGCGCATCGGGTGCTTACGCTCGGAGTGTGCAGGATGCGTCCGGCCGGGTGCTCGTCGTGGACGACAGCACGGTCATCCGGCAGCTGATCAGGGTCAACCTGGAGCTGGAGGGCTTCGAGGTCGTGACCGCGGGCGACGGTGCCGACTGTCTGGAGGTCGTGCACCGCGCGCGGCCCGACGTGATCACCCTCGACGTGATGATGCCGCGGATGGACGGACTGCGGGCGGCGGAGTGCCTGCGGGCGGATCCGCGGACCAGTACGATTCCGCTGGCGCTGATCTCGGCGTGCAGTCCGGGTGATCTGGGTGCGCGTGAGGTGGCCCGGGTGGACGCGGTACTGGCCAAGCCGTTCGAGCCCTCGGCGCTGGTGCGAACGGTGCGGCGACTCGCATGCCAGGCGCACGTCGGCAGGGGGCGGGCCGGTCTCCCCGGAGGTGGCAGGGCCGGCGGTGCGTACGAGGGGTCGGCTCCGTCGGTGCCTTCGCTCTGAGGCTGTGCGGCCGTGTGCCGGTGCCGCCGGTGGGGGTTCGTGTGTGGGGGAGGCAGTCCGGTTGCCGTACGGACGTCTGGACGCGACTGCCGTGCCCGCCTTGCGCCGTCCTGCCGGGCGAAACCGGCTGGCGCGGCCCCACCCCCTCTCGCCTACGCTGTGCAGCGTGACACCGGCCCAGCTCTCTTCCGCCGTGCGGCACGCGCTGCGCGGTGTGGTGGGTGACGCCGTGCCACGCCGTGTCGTGGTGGAGTCCCCGCCGCGGCGGGGGAGCGGCGACTACGCGACCGGGGCCGTGTTGCAGGCCGCACGCGCCGGGGGAGTGGACAGCCGGGTGCTGGCCCAGAGGCTCGCTGAGAGCCTCGCCGGCCGGTTCGGCGTCGGCCGGGTCGAGGTGACGGATCCGGGGTTCCTCAGCGTGACGCTCGACGGTGCCGGCAGGTCCGCGCTGATCGAGGCGCTGACGGGCCAGGATCGCAGCGTCCCCGACGCGCCCGCGCAGGACGCCCGCCATTGGGCGCAGGTCACCGGCGAGCGGTACGAGAAACTGCTGCGCCGGACGGAGGCCAGCCCCCTGTTCCGCGTGCAGTATGCGCACGCGCGCACCCGAGCGCTGCTCCGCAACGCCGCCGACCTGGGTTTCACGGCCGAGGCAGGCGCGGGCGCGCATCCGTACGAGGGGCCTGCCGAGCGGGGGTTGCTCGCGCTGCTCGCCGACCAGCACCGGATAGCCGAGGCGCGGGATCACGCCCGCCTCGCCCGGCACCTCACGACCGTCGCCGACGCCTGGCACGGCTTTCACGAGACGTGCCCGCCGCTGCCGCGCGGCGACGAGAAACCCGGGGCCGCCCACCGCGCCCGCCTGGCCCTCACCGAGGCCTGCGGAACGGTGCTGGCCGGCGGCCTGTCCCAGCTCGGTGTCACCGCACCCGCACACCTGTAGAGAGAAACGCCAGCCCCATGAGCCGTTCCGCACACCCCGCCGGGCCCCGCCACGCAGACGTCGTGCCCGAGGGGCACTACTCTGCGCCGCCCGCCGATCTCAACACACTCGACCCGCTGATCTGGGCCCGTACGGTCGCCCGCGCCGACACCGGCGCCGTCACCGTCGGCGGTCTGGACGTACGCGACCTGGCCGAGGAGTTCGGTACCCCCGCCTACTTCCTGGACGAGTCCGACTTCCGCGAGCGCTGCCGCGCATGGCGGGACGCCTTCGGCACGGAGGCCGACGTCTTCTACGCCGGCAAGGCCTTCCTCTCCCGCGCCGTCGTGCGCTGGCTGCACGAGGAGGGCCTCAACCTCGACGTCTGCTCCGGCGGTGAGCTGCACACCGCACTCGCCGCCGGCATGCCGGCCGATCGCATCGCGCTGCACGGCAACAACAAGTCCGCCGCGGAGATCCGCTCGGCCGTCGAGGCCGGTGTCGGCCGGATCGTGCTGGACTCCTTCCAGGAGATCGCCCGCGTCGCGCACGTCGCCCGCGAGCTGGGCACGGTCCAGCGGGTGCAGATCCGGGTGACGGTCGGCGTCGAGGCGCACACCCACGAGTTCATCGCCACCGCGCACGAGGACCAGAAGTTCGGCCTCGCGCTGGCGGACGGCCAGGCCGCCGAGGCGGTGCGCCGGGTGCTGCAGCTGGACAGTCTGGAGCTGGTCGGCATCCACTCGCACATCGGCTCGCAGATCTTCGACACCTCCGGTTTCGAGGTCGCGGCCCACCGCGTCGTCGGGCTGCTGCGCCAGGTCCGCGACGAGCACGGCGTGGAGCTGCCGGAGATCGACCTGGGCGGCGGCCTCGGCATCGCCTACACCGCCGAGGACGACCCACGCGAGCCGCACGAGATCGCCAAGGCGCTCGGTGACATCGTCACGGGTGAGTGCCGGGCCGCGGACCTGTCCGTTCCGCGGCTGTCGGTGGAGCCGGGACGCGCCATCGTCGGCCCCACGGTGTTCACGCTGTACGAGGTCGGCACCGTCAAGGAGCTGGACGGGCTGCGTACGTACGTCAGTGTGGACGGCGGCATGTCGGACAACATCCGCACCGCGCTGTACGACGCCGAGTACACCGTCTCGCTGGTCTCCCGCTCGTCCGATGCGGAACCCATGCTGTCCCGGGTGGTGGGCAAGCACTGCGAGAGCGGCGACATCGTGGTGAAGAACGCGTTCCTGCCGGCCGACCTGGCGCCCGGCGACCTGCTCGCCGTGCCGGCCACCGGGGCGTACTGCCGGTCCATGGCCAGCAACTACAACCACGCGCTGCGTCCGCCGGTCGTCGCGGTGCGCGGCGGTGAGGCGCGGCTCGTCGTCCGGCGGGAGACGGACGAGGACCTGGCGCGGCTGGACGTCGGCTGACCGCGGGACGGGAGCCGCGGCGCGCACGGATGTGAGACGGACGTTCCACATGCTGGATGCGGCATGGACGAACCGGACCCGTGCGTGAGACTTGGACGACCACAACATCAGGTGAGTGAGGTCGAATGATGCGTACGCGTCCGCTGAAGGTGGCGCTGCTGGGCTGTGGGGTCGTCGGCTCAGAGGTGGCACGCATCATGACGACGCACGCCCACGACCTCGCGGCGCGCATCGGCGCCCCGGTCGAGTTGGCCGGGGTCGCCGTACGCCGCCCGGGGAGGGTGCGGGAGGGCATCGACCCGGAGCTGGTCACCACCGACGCGGCCGGTCTGGTGCGGCGTGCGGACGTGGACGTGGTGATCGAGGTGATCGGCGGCATCGAGCCGGCCCGCGGCCTGATCACGGAAGCCTTCGAGCACGGTGCCAGCGTGGTCACCGCCAACAAGGCGCTAATCGCCGCGGACGGCCCGAGTCTGCACGAGACGGCCGAGAAGCGCGGCGCCGACCTCTACTACGAGGCCGCCGCCGCGGCGGCGATTCCGCTGGTGCGTCCGCTGCGCGAGTCGCTGGCCGGTGACAAGGTCAACCGTGTGCTCGGCATCGTCAACGGCACCACCAACTTCATCCTCGACCGGATGGACACCGCCGGCTCCGGCTACGGTGAGGCGCTGGACGAGGCGACGGCGCTCGGCTACGCCGAGGCCGACCCCACCGCCGACGTCGAGGGTTTCGACGCGGCGGCCAAGGCCGCCATCCTGGCCGGCCTCGCCTTCCACACCCGGGTCCGCCTCGACGACGTCTACCGGGAGGGCCTCACCGAGGTGACCTCGGCGGACATCGCGTCAGCCCAGCGCATGGGCTGCACCGTCAAGCTGCTGGCGATCTGCGAGCGCGCCGCGGACGGCCGTTCGGTGACCGCGCGGGTGCACCCGGCGATGATCCCTCTCAGCCATCCCCTGGCCTCCGTCCGAGAGGCGTACAACGCGGTCTTCGTCGAAGCCGACGCAGCAGGTCAGCTGATGTTCTACGGCCCCGGGGCCGGTGGCGCGCCCACCGCCTCCGCGGTACTGGGTGACCTGGTCGCCGCGTGCCGCAACAAGGTCAACGGTGCGCGTGGACCGGGTGAGTCGGCATACGCGCAGCTGCCGGTCTCGCCGATGGGCGAGGTCGTCACCCGCTACCACATCAGTCTCGACGTCGCCGACAAACCGGGTGTCCTCGCGCAGGTCGCGTTGGTCTTCGCGGAGCACGGCGTCTCCATCGACACCGTGCGGCAGCAGGGGAAGGACGGCGAGGCGTGGCTGCTCGTCGTCACCCACCGGGCCGCCGACGCGGCGCTCGCGGCGACCGTCGAGGCGCTGCGGGGACTGGACACCGTGCGCGGCGTGGCCAGCATCATGCGGGTCGAGGGGGAGTAGTGCGCAGTGTCCGGGCCACGTACGGCACCGGGTCGGGGGAGCAGGGGCACGTGGGAGCAGGGGAGCAACGAGGACAATGAGCATCATGGAACGCATGCCTGCCGCCGGCGCCGCGACCCACCAGTGGCGCGGTGTCATCGAGGAGTACCGCGACCGGCTGTCCGTCGACGCCGGCACCGAGGTCGTCACCCTGCGGGAGGGCGGCACGCCGCTGGTCCCCGCCCGCCTGCTGTCCGCGGCCACCGGCTGTGACGTGCACCTGAAGGTCGAGGGCGCCAACCCGACCGGGTCCTTCAAGGACCGGGGCATGACGATGGCGATCACGCATGCCAAGGCGCGGGGGGCACAGGCGGTCATCTGCGCCTCCACCGGCAACACCAGCGCGTCCGCCGCCGCCTACGCGGTGCGCGCCGGAATGGTGTGCGCGGTGCTGGTGCCGCAGGGCAAGATCGCACTGGGCAAGATGGGCCAGGCGCTGGTGCACGGGTCGAAGATCCTCCAGGTGGACGGCAACTTCGACGACTGCCTCAACCTCGCCCGCGGACTGTCCGAGAAGTACCCCGTGGCGTTGGTGAATTCGGTTAACCCCTCCCGGATCGAGGGTCAGAAGACGGCTGCCTTCGAGGTCGTCGACGCGCTCGGCGACGCACCTGACATCCACGTCCTTCCGGTGGGCAACGCCGGCAACATCACCGCCTACTGGCGTGGTTACCGCGAGTACGCCGACCGGGCGACCGGCGGGCCCGCCACCCGCACGCCACGCATGTGGGGTTTCCAGGCGTCCGGCGCGGCCCCCATCGTGAAGGGCGCACCGGTGGCGAACCCCAGCACGGTCGCCACCGCGATCCGCATCGGCAACCCCGCCTCCTGGACCCTCGCCGAGCAGGCGCGGGACGAGTCCGGCGGCTTCATCGAGTCGGTGACCGATCGCCAGATCCTGCGCGCCTACCGGTTGCTGGCAGCCGAGGAGGGCGTCTTCGTGGAGCCCGCGTCGGCCGCCTCGGTCGCGGGTCTGCTGCAGGCCGCGGAGCAGAACCGCGTCGACCCGGGGCAGCGGATCGTCTGCACCGTCACGGGCAACGGCCTCAAGGACCCGGACTGGGCGGTGGCGGGAGCGCCGCAACCGATCGTCGTGCCGGTCGACGCGGACGCCGCCGCCGAACGGCTCGGGCTCGCCTGACGCGGCGCGAACTCCCGCCGGACCCGTCGCGGCCCACGCGTACGGGTCAAGGCCGCAGGCCGGGTTTCGGCCACCGCCGGGAGGCACGCCCCCCAGGTCCGCGCCGCAGGTCGTCGGAGTGGGGAGCATGTACGGTGCCCCGACACGTACCGTGCGCCTCCCGTGTGCCCTGTGTCGCAGGTGAACCATCCTTCGATAGGCTGAGCTTCCACCCCTCCCACGCACGTGCGACGGAGGCAACGGTGTGTGGCTTCGTTGTCGGCACCCGGTGCGGCCGGGCAGGCGCGAAAGGCGCCTCGGTGCGTGGGGGACCGGCGTCGGCGCGCCGGGTGTCCCAGCACCACCCTTATGACGTCCCCACGTCGAGTACGTGAAGAAGAACCACACGAGGAGAGTCATCGGAAGATGGCCGGTCCCGCGTTCCGCGCAGCCGCCGTACGGGTGCGCGTCCCCGCCACCAGCGCCAATCTCGGCCCCGGTTACGACTCGATGGGCCTGGCACTGGGGCTGTACGACGACGTGGTGGTCCGGGTCGCCGAATCCGGCCTGCACGTCGACATCGCAGGTGAAGGCGCGGCGACCCTGCCGCGGGACGAGGAACACCTGCTCGTGCGGTCCCTGCGCACCGCTTTCGACCTGCTCGGCGGGCAGCCGCGCGGCCTCGAGGTGGTGTGCGCCAACCGCATTCCGCACGGCCGCGGCCTCGGCTCCTCCTCCGCGGCGATCTGCGCGGGCATCGTCGCCGCCCGCGCGGTGACCACGGGCGGCGAAGGACGGCTGGACGAGCGCGCCATGCTGGAACTGGCCACCGAGATCGAGGGTCACCCGGACAACGTCGCGGCATGTCTCCTCGGCGGCCTCACCATCGCCTGGACGGAGGGCGGCTCCGCCCGCGCCGTACGCCTCGACCCGGCGGCCTCGGTCGTTCCGGTGGTCTTCGTGCCGGAGAAGCCGCTGCTCACCGAGACCGCGCGCGGGCTGCTGCCGCGTTCCGTCCCGCACGTCGACGCGGCCCAGAATGCCGGTCGTTCCGCGCTGCTGGTCGAGGCGCTGACCCGGCGCCCCGAACTGCTGCTGCCCGCCACCGAGGACCGGCTGCACCAGGAGTACCGTGCGCCGGCCATGGAGGAGAGCATCGCGCTCGTCGCACGGTTGCGCGCGGACGGGGTGCCCGCGGTGATCTCGGGTGCGGGCCCGACCGTTCTGGCCTTCGCCGACGGCGACGCGGCCGACAAGGTCGCCCGGCTGGCCGGAAGCCACTGGACGGCCAACCGGCTCGCCCTCGACGCGGCCGGGGCCGGCGTGCTGCCCCTGGAGACGGGCGGCGCGTCGTCGTGAGATCGGATTGCCGGTGAAGGAGAGGGGGAATGTTTGTTGGAGCCGGAAGTGTTAACCTCGAGTCAGCACTTGCAGTCTCGCGGGTCGCGCCGACGATCCGTAGAGTGCAGTGCACGGTGTCCCTGTCAGGGACCACCTCTTCTTCCGGGAGCCCTCCTCACTGCATGAGCATCGTGCCGAGCAGTGCCGTGCACGCTCCGGAACCGGCGTGGTGGAGCAACGTCACCACCTCACGCCGAGCCATTGAATGATCTTCCCGCCGTACGTACAGGTACGGGCGGGACCACCGCCCCGGCCGGTCCGAAGGACGAGGGACCGCAGCCGGACAGCACGACCGGTCGCCGAGCCAGACAGGCCGACGCCCGCTCCCAGGGAAGGACCCTTCGTGAGCGACACCACCGATCTGATGGGCGCCAACGCCGAGAGCGCGACGAGCGCGAACAGCGCCTCCAACGCGCCCGCCACGGACGCTCCCGCCGCTCCCAGGCGTCGGCGCTCGGGCACGGGGCTCGAGGGCATGGTCCTGGCCGAGCTTCAGCAGGTTGCCTCCGGCCTCGGTATCAGGGGCACTGCGCGCATGCGCAAGAGCCAGCTGATCGACGTCATCAAGGAGAAGCAGGCGGGTGGCGGTTCCGCCGCCCCCGCGTCCGCCGACGTCAAGAAGACCGCGGACGTCCCTGCCGGCGCCGCCGACTCCGGCGAGAGCAAGCCGAAGCGCCGCACCACCTCGCGCGCCCGAACGGGCGACACCGCGGCGCGCGACGGGGACGACACCACCGCCGACCAGCAGGTCGGCATTCCCGTCCAGGGCGCCGATGAGCGTCCGGGCCGCCGTACCCGCGCCGAGGCCGCCGCCGAGAGCGCTGCGGAAACGTCCGGGGGGCGCAACGACGCGTCGAAGCAGGACGGCAGGGACCACCACGGCCGGGACGCCCAGTCCGGCCAGGGCAACGACGGCGGTCAGCAGAACCAGGGCGGCAAGGGCGGTCGCCAGCAGCAGGACGGCCGTCAGCAGCAGGACGGTCGCCAGCAGGACCGTCCGTCCAAGCGTGAGCGGCAGCGTGACCGTCAGCGGGGCAACAAGGGCCCCGAGGGTGGCGGTCAGCAGAACCAGGGCGGCGGCAACCGCCGGGACGACGGCTTCGACGACGACGGCAGTGGCCGCAGAGGCCGTCGGGGCCGTTACCGCGACCGCCGCGGCAGGCGTGGCCGTGACGACTTCGGCGGCCCGGAGCCGCAGGTCGCCGAGGACGACGTCCTGATCCCCGTCGCCGGCATCCTCGACATCCTCGACAACTACGCGTTCGTGCGCACCTCCGGTTACCTGCCGGGCCCGAACGACGTGTACGTCTCGCTGGCGCAGGTTCGGAAGAACGGCCTCCGCAAGGGCGACCACGTCACCGGCGCCGTGCGCCAGCCGCGTGAGGGCGAGCGGCGCGAGAAGTTCAACGCGCTGGTCCGTCTCGACTCCGTGAACGGCGTCGCGCCGGACGGGGGCGGCGGCAAGGGCCGTGCCGAGTTCACCAAGCTCACCCCGCTCTACCCGCAGGAGCGGCTGCACCTGGAGACCGACCCGGGCGCGCTGACCACGCGGATCATCGACATGGTCTCGCCGATCGGCAAGGGGCAGCGCGGCCTGATCGTGGCCCCGCCGAAGACCGGTAAGACCATGATCATGCAGGCGATCGCCAACGCGATCACCACCAACAACCCCGAGTGCCATCTGATGGTCGTCCTCGTCGACGAGCGGCCGGAGGAGGTCACCGACATGCAGCGGTCGGTGAAGGGCGAGATCATCTCCTCGACCTTCGACCGTCCGGCCGAGGACCACACCACGGTCGCCGAGCTGGCCATCGAGCGCGCCAAGCGCCTCGTGGAGCTGGGACACGACGTGGTGGTGCTGCTCGACTCGATCACCCGCCTGGGCCGCGCGTACAACCTCGCCGCTCCGGCGTCGGGGCGCATCCTGTCCGGCGGTGTCGACTCGACCGCTCTGTACCCGCCGAAGAAGTTCTTCGGCGCCGCGCGGAACATCGAGGACGGCGGCTCCCTGACGATCGTCGCCACGGCCATGGTGGAGACCGGATCCCGCATGGACGAGGTGATCTTCGAGGAGTTCAAGGGCACCGGCAACATGGAGCTCAAGCTCGACCGCAAGCTCTCCGACAAGCGGATCTTCCCCGCCGTGGACGTGGACGCCTCCGGCACCCGTAAGGAGGAGATCCTGATGGGCGCCGACGAGCTCGCCGTCGTGTGGAAGCTCCGCCGGGTGCTGCACGCGCTGGACCAGCAGCAGGCGGTCGAGCTGCTTCTGGACAAGATGAAGCGGACGAAGTCCAACGCGGAGTTCCTCCTGCAGATCCAGAAGACGACGCCCACGCCGAACGGCGGTGACTGACCGGGGCTGCCCCCCGACCGCGCCGGCGCCACCTTCGGGTCGGCGCCCCCGGCCCGCCCCTGCTTCTGCGGGGGCGGGCCGCTTGCCGCGCTCCCGCCGCTGCGTACGGCCGTGAGATGCGCGTCGCCCCAGGAACGGGCACTCGGGGGAAAACCCGTCGGCGTGCACCCGGAGGACCGGGGTACCCGCCCCGTTCGCACGACGCCGAACGGGAGGAGTACCTCGCGCGATGGCGGAGCAGGAGCAGGAACCGACGGTCCCCGCCGGTGCCCGCGGGGGGCACCGGCGCAGGCGACGCGCCCTCGTCGCCGCTTCCTGGACGGTCGCCGCGGCACTTCTCCTGGGTGCCGCGGGGCTCGGCTTCGTCTATTTCACGCTCGACGGAAACATCGCCGGCGTCGACATCGACGCCCGGCTCGGCAGCGACCGTCCCGAGGACATGCCGCACGGATCCGTCGACATCCTCGTCCTCGGCTCCGACTCCCGGGCGGGCGAGAACGACGAGTACGGCGACGACGACGGCTCCGCCCGCTCGGACACGGCCATGATCGTGCACGTCAACGAGGCTCACGACCGGGCGACGATCATCTCCGTGCCACGGGACACCCTGGTCAGCCGCCCGGCCTGCCGGAAAGCGGACGGCACCCGGGTGCCCGCGGCCGAGGAGGTGATGTTCAACGAGGCCTACCAGGCCGGCGGCCCGGCCTGCGCGGTGAAGACCGTCGAGGCGATCACCGACATCCGCATGGACCACTATCTCGAGGTGGACTTCGCCGGGTTCAAGGAGCTGGTGGACACGCTCGGCGGCGTCCGGATCACCCTGCGCGAGCCCGTGCGGGACGCGGACAGTCATCTCGACCTGACCGCAGGCCCCCACAACCTCGACGGCGAACAGTCGCTCGCCCTGGTTCGCACCCGGCACGCGATCGGCAACGGCAGCGACCTGGGCCGGATACAGCTCCAGCACGCGTTCCTGCGCGCACTGCTCGGCAAGGTCGACGACATCGGGCTGTTCGGCGACCCGGCGATGCTGTACGACCTCGCCGACACGGCGACCTCAGCCGTCACCACGGACACCGGGCTGGACTCCGCAGCCGACCTGCTCGGCCTCGCGAAGCTGCTCGAGGACATCGAGTCCGGCCGGATCGACATGATCACGATGCCCGTCCGCTACGACCCGAAGGATGCGAACCGCGTCCTGCCGCTTCCGGGCAGGACCGACCAGGTGTGGAACGCCCTGCGCGCCGACCGGCCGGTCCCGGAGTCCGCCACCGAGGGCGGCGCCGGTGCCGACAGCGACGCCGACGTCGTACGCCCCTCGACGGGGGAGCGCGGGTAGCGCGAGGGCGGCGCGCTCCGGATGGATACGTCCCGGCGCCGAGTGCTCCGGAGGGGCCGTGCGGGAATACCGGGCGCCGTCACCCCGTTTTGTTCAGGTGCGGCCAGTAGTGGCAGACTGGTACGTCGGCCCCGGTTCACGTGACGCAACTCCGTGTCCCGACCCGGCGCCCTCCCGAACCTAGGAGCGACCTTGAAGCGCGACATCCACCCGGAGTACACCGAGACCCAGGTCAGCTGCACCTGCGGCGCCTCGTTCACCACGCGTAGCACCATGTCCGGCGGCAGCATCCGCGCGGACATCTGCTCGGAGTGCCACCCGTTCTACACGGGCAAGCAGAAGATCCTCGACACCGGTGGCCGCGTGGCCCGCTTCGAGGCCCGTTTCGGCAAGAGCGCCGGGTCCGGCAAGAAGTAGCGACCCGACAGCGCCGGTCCCCGGCCGCCTCTGCGCAGGCGGCCGGACCGGCGCTTCGTCGTTTCAGCGGCTCCTGGCACACGCCACGTCCGCGACAGCACCGGGCCCACTCCCAGACAAGGAACCAGCCGATGTTCGAGGCGGTCGAGGAACTGATCGGCGAACACGCCGACCTCGAGAAGCAGCTCGCCGACCCGGCGGTGCACGCCGACCAGGCGCGCGCCCGCAGGCTCAACAAGCGCTACGCGGAGCTCACCCCGATCATCGGCGCCTACCGCGCCTGGCGGCAGAACGACGACGACATCGGCACCGCGCGCGAGCTCGCCGCCGACGACTCCGACTTCGCCGCCGAGGTCAAGGAACTCGAGGCGGCCCGTGAAGGGCTCACCGAGCGGCTCCGCCTGCTGCTGGTCCCGCGTGACCCCGGCGACGAGAAGGACGTCATCCTCGAGATCAAGGCCGGAGAGGGCGGCGACGAGTCCGCGCTCTTCGCCGGCGACCTGCTGCGCATGTACCTGCGCTACGCCGAGCGCACCGGCTGGAAGACCGAGATGATCCAGTCCAACGAGTCCGATCTCGGCGGCTACAAGGACGTCCAGATCGCCGTCAAGGCCCGCAGATCCCCCGCCGGGGGTGCCGGCGAGACCGGGCAGGGCGTGTGGGCGCGGATGAAGTTCGAGGGCGGCGTGCACCGCGTGCAGCGGGTGCCCGCCACCGAATCGCAGGGCCGCATCCACACCTCGGCGGCCGGCGTGCTGGTACTTCCCGAGGCCGAGGACGTCGACGTCGAGGTCAACGCGAACGACCTCCGTATCGACGTCTACCGGTCCTCCGGTCCCGGAGGCCAGTCGGTCAACACCACCGACTCCGCAGTGCGCATCACCCACGAGCCGACCGGCATCGTCGTCTCCTGCCAGAACGAGAAGAGCCAGCTCCAGAACAAGGAGCAGGCGCTCCGTATCCTGCGTGCCCGGCTGCTGGCCGCCGCCCAGGAGGAGGCGGACAAGGAGGCGTCGAACGCCCGGCGCAGCCAGGTCCGCACCGTGGACCGCTCCGAGCGCATCCGGACGTACAACTTCCCGGAGAACCGCATCTCCGACCACCGGGTGGGCTTCAAGGCCTACAACCTCGACCAGGTGCTCGACGGCGACCTGGACCCCGTCATCCAGGCCTGCGTCGACGCGGACTCCGCTGCCAAGCTGGCAGACTCGCAGAGTTGACCGAGCAGTCCCCGCGAGGAGGACCGAAGGAAGTGCAGCCAGCCCCCGGGGCCCCGAGCCCCCGCTCCCGTCCGGTGCTGCTCGCCGAGGTGGCGCAGGCCACCCAGCGCCTCGCCGACGCCGGCGTGCCCTCGCCGCGGTTCGACGCCGAGGAGCTCGCCGCCTACGTGCACGGTGTCAAGCGCGGCGAACTCCACCGTGTGGCCGACGCCGACTTCGACGCCCGGTACTGGGAGGCCACCGCACGCCGTGAGGCCCGCGAGCCGCTGCAGCACATCACCGGTCGCGCCTTCTTCCGCTACCTCGAACTCCAGGTGGGCCCCGGAGTCTTCGTGCCGCGTCCGGAGACCGAGTCCGTCGTCGGCTGGGCGATAGACGCCGTGCGCGCCATGGACGTGGCCGAGCCGTTGATCGTGGACCTGTGCACCGGGTCGGGCGCGGTCGCGCTCGCCCTCGCGCAGGAGGTTCCCCGCTCCCGCGTGCACGCCGTGGAACTGGACGAGGGCGCGCACGGCTGGGCGGCGAAGAACGTCGAGGGCAGCCGCGTCACCCTGCACCACGGCGACGCCCTGCGTGCGCTCCCCGAACTCGACGGCCAGGTCGACCTCGTCATCTCCAACCCGCCCTACATCCCGCTCACCGAGTGGGAGTATGTGACCCCGGAGGCCCGCGACCACGACCCGTCTCTCGCGTTGTTCTCCGGGGAGGACGGACTCGACGTCATCCGCGGCCTGGAACGCACGGCACACCGTCTGCTGAGGCCCGGCGGCGTCGTCGTGGTCGAGCACGCCGACACCCAGGGCGGACAGGTCCCGTGGATATTCGCCGAGGACCGCGGCTGGGCGGACGCCGCCGACCACCCCGACCTCAACAACCGTCCGCGATTCGCCACTGCCCGCCGGGAGGTGCCCTGACACATGGCACGCCGCTACGACTGCACCGACGCCACCGAGCGCAAGACCGGCCTGCGTGAGGCCGCCGCCGCCGTACGCCGCCGTGAACTCGTCGTGCTGCCCACCGACACGGTGTACGGCATCGGCGCCGACGCGTTCAACGCGGACGCCGTCGGCGACCTCCTGGAGGCCAAGGGCCGCGGACGCAACATGCCCACCCCCGTCCTGATCGGCTCGCCCGACACGCTGCACGGCCTGGTCACGGACTTCTCCGAGACGGCATGGGAGCTCGTCGACGCCTTCTGGCCCGGCGCCCTCACTCTCGTCGCCCGCCACCAGCCCTCGCTGACCTGGGATCTGGGGGAGACCCGCGGCACCGTCGCCGTCCGCATGCCGTTGCACCCCGTGGCGCTGGAACTGCTCAAGGAGTTCGGCCCGCTGGCGGTCTCCTCCGCCAACCTCACCGGCGCGCCCGCGCCGCAGGACTGCGACGCCGCGCAGGACATGCTCGGCGACTCCGTGTCCG
The DNA here is from genome assembly GCA_000497405.1 of Streptomycetaceae bacterium MP113-05. Taxonomy (GTDB): domain Bacteria; phylum Actinomycetota; class Actinomycetes; order Streptomycetales; family Streptomycetaceae; genus Streptomyces. The sequence continues at coordinate 45,752 of KI547049.1, forward strand.
TGTACCTCGACGGCGGCCGTACACCCGACCCGGAGCCGTCCTCCATCGTCGATGTCACCGGCAAGGTTCCGGTGCTGCTCAGGGCCGGCGCGCTGAGTGCCGAGGAGCTGCGCAAGGTGGTTCCCGACCTCGAGGTGGGGAGTTGACGCCTCCTCCCGAAGGGCGCGGCATACCGCTTCAGGCGGACCTCGGCGAGTCCGGAGTCTTCCGCATCCTCCACGTCTCCACCGGCAATGTCTGCCGCTCGCCCCTCACCGAGCGGCTGACCCGCCATGCCCTCGCGGACCGGCTCGGCGGCCGGCTGAGCGACGGCATCGTGGTGGAGAGTGCCGGTACCTGGGGGCATGTGGGTGCGCCGATGGAGGAGCACGCCGCCGCCGTGCTCGTCGAGCGTGGTGCCGACCCGGCCGGCTTCCTGGGCCGCGAACTGCTGGACGAGCACGTCATCCGCGCCGACCTGGTGCTCACGGCCACCCGGGACCACCGGGCGCAGGTCATCTCCATGGGTCACTCGGCGGGACTGCGTACGTTCACGCTCAAGGAGTTCACCCGGCTCGTGCGGGCCATAGACCCCGCGACGCTGCCGCCGCCCGGCAGCGCTGCCGGAGTCGCCGAACGGGCCCGCGCCCTGGTGCGGGCCGCGGCGGCACTGCGCGGCTGGCTGCTGGCTCCCAGCGCCGACGCGGACGAGATCTATGACCCGTACGGGGCACCGATCCCGTACTTCCGGAGCGTGGGGGACGACATCAGCCACGCCCTGGACCCCGTTGTCACCGCGCTCACCGGGGTACCCGCTCCGACGTAGCCGGGCGGAAGCGGAGCGTGCCGCCCCGGCACGCGAAACCGTCGACGAAGGCGAGGCGTCGTAAGGTGTGGAGGCCGGAATGAGCCGTACAGCCACGAAAAGCAGCGAGACAGCGAGATCCTGGGGAGCCCGTGCGTGAATACCTGCTGACGCTCTGCGTCACGGCCGCGGTCACCTACCTGCTGACCGGACCGGTGCGGAAGTTCGCCATCGTGGCCGGCGCGATGCCGCAGATCCGGGCCCGCGACGTGCACCGCGAGCCGACGCCCCGCCTCGGCGGCATCGCCATGTTCGGCGGCCTCTGCGCCGGCCTGCTGGTCGCGGGGAGCCTCACCAACATCGGCGAGGTCTTCACCCTGTCCGATGAGCCGCGCGCGCTGCTCTCCGGCGCCGCGATCATCTGGCTGCTCGGGGTGCTGGACGACAAGTGGGGCGTGGACGCGCTGGTCAAACTGGGTGGCCAGATGATCGCCGCCGGCGTGATGGTCTACCAGGGCCTCACGATCCTGTGGCTTCCCGTTCCCGGCGTCGGCAACGTCGCGGTCACACAGATGCAGGGCACACTGCTGACCGTGGCGCTGGTGGTCATCACCATCAACGCGGTCAACTTCGTCGACGGCCTGGACGGTCTCGCCTCCGGCATGGTCTGCATCGCCGCCTTGGCGTTCTTCATGTACGCCTACCGCATCTGGTACGGCTACGGCATCGAGGCCGCTGCCCCGGCGACGCTCTTCGCCGCCATCCTGATGGGCATGTGCCTGGGCTTCCTGCCGCACAACATGCATCCGGCGCGGATCTTCATGGGTGACTCCGGGTCCATGCTGATCGGTCTCGTGCTGGCGGCCGGCGCGGTCTCCATCACCGGCCAGGTCGACCCGGACGTCATCGTTTACAACGCGGGATCCGAGCAGACCGCCGTTCGCGGCATGGTGCCGTTGTACATGCCGCTGCTGCTGCCGCTGACGATCATCGCGGTTCCGGTCGCGGACCTGCTGCTGGCGGTCGTACGCCGCGCCTGGAAGGGGCAGTCCCCCTTCGCCGCCGATCGCGGCCACCTGCACCACCGGTTGCTGGAGATCGGCCACTCGCACAGCCGCGCGGTGTTGATCATGTACTTCTGGTCGGCGTTGATCGCGTTCGGCGCCGTGGCCTTCTCTGTGCAGTCGTCGAGTCTCGTCGTCGTGCTGACCGTCGTCGGGCTGTCGGCCCTCGGTCTGGTGATCCTGCTCCTGCCCCGCTTCACGCCCCATGTCCCGGGCTGGGCGCAGAAGGTGGTGCCGCCCCGCTACCGCCGCATGCGCGCCGAGGAGGCGTCCTCGCAGCCCGAGTCGGAGCCGGACCCGCCGAGTTCGGAGGCCGTCGGCGCGACGGAGCGGGACAGGACGCACGAGGAGCGTGCCGGGGAGCGCGAGCCCGCACTCGCCGGTCTGCACGGCGCCACCGCGATCGGGGGTGGCAGGCGTCATGGGATCAACGAGCGGACGTAGTCAGACGAAACGGGTGCGTCAGCTTCTCGCACACACGTCAACTCTCCTGTGTGACCGGCAGCACACGGGGCAGGTAAAGACCTCATCAAATAGTTTGTGATACCGTTCACGAGAACCCGGTGACAGCCCGTAGAACCGTCCTCCGAGCGGTCCTGCGGCGGGCACTTCGCCCACTCGTGCCGGGGATACGCTCGTCAACGACGACAGACGCCCCCGACTCCCCGGAGTACCCCCATGCAGCCGAACGACGCTCGCATGCTGCTGCACAGCGCCGTCCCGACCGCCGCCGGCGGCGCCGTGGGCGCGGTCGTGAGCAGCCTGCTCGCAGGCGGCAAGGGTGCGATCGGCGCGGTGGCCGGAGCGGTGGTCGTGATCCTCTTCATGGGGGGAGGCCTCGCGGGTCTGCAGAAGACCGCGAAGTCGTATCCGCACCTCTTCCAGGCCATGGGCCTGCTGCTCTACACCACGCAGATCCTCCTCCTCGCCGTCGTGTTGATCGTTTTCAAGGGCACCACGCTGTTCGACGGCAAGGCGTTCGCCTTCACCCTTCTCGGCTCGACCCTCGTCTGGGTCGCCGCGCAGGCGCGGGCGCACTCCCGGGCCAAGATCCTTTACGTGGAACCGGAGTCCGGCGCTGACGACGCCACGTCGGAGACCGGGGTGCGCACATGAGGCGTAGGGCCGCGATAAGGAAGCGTTCGAGCAACTGCTATGGTCCGATGCCATCTGCGGTGATGCAGCTGCGTCGGACGACCGGCTCTGTGTCTGTGAGCCGCCCCAAAATTCGTATGACCAGTCCAGTGCCGTTCCGCGACCCCGTATCGCGCCGACACATCGAGGTAGCCGTATCCATGCGCCACGCAGAAGGAGCTCGCGGTGAGTGCTGACCAGATGCTCGCCTTCGAGACCGATTGCCACATCTTCGCTGAATGCGGCTTCCCGGCTCCAGGGCTCCACTCGTTCGTCTTCGAGCCGATGTTCACCGTCGGCGGGTTCGAGTTCAACAAGACGATGCTGCTGGCCCTGGTGGGCTCGCTGTCGATCGTCGGCTTCTTCTGGGCCGCTTTCAACAAGCCGAAGGTGGTGCCCGGCAAGCTGCAGATGGTGGCAGAGGCGGGGTACGACTTCATCCGCCGCGGCGTCGTGTACGAGACGATCGGCAAGAAGGAGGGCGAGAAGTACGTCCCGCTGATCGTCTCGCTGTTCTTCTTCGTCTGGATCATGAACCTCTGGTCGATCATCCCCATCGCCCAGTTCCCGGTCACCTCGATCATCGCCTACCCGGCCGGCCTCGCCGCCATCGTCTACATCACCTGGGTCTCCCTGACCTTCAAGCGCCACGGTGTGGGTGGTGCGTTCAAGAACTTCACCGGCTACGACAAGTCGCTCGGCCCGGTGCTGCCGCTGGCCATGACGATCGAGTTCTTCTCGAACCTGCTGGTCCGGCCGTTCACGCATGCGGTCCGACTCTTCGCGAACATGTTCGCCGGGCACCTCCTGCTGCTGCTCTTCACCATCGCCAGCTGGTACCTGCTGAACGGGATCGGCATCGCCTACGCCGGAATCTCGTTCGTCATGACCATCGTGATGACGGCTTTCGAGCTCTTCATCCAGGCCGTCCAGGCGTACGTCTTCGTCCTCCTGGCCTGCGCCTACATCCAGGGCGCGCTCGCCGAGCACCACTGAGCGCCCACTCCGACCACATGTTCTGCCCGGTGGCCAACCCCCACCGGACCATGAAAGAGAAGGAAGATACGGCATGTCCGCTCTCGAAAACCTCGCCGCCGTCAGCGGCTCGCTCGGCTCCGTCGGTTACGGCCTCGCCGCGATCGGCCCCGGCATCGGCGTCGGCATCGTCTTCGGCAACGGCACTCAGGCCCTGGCACGTCAGCCCGAGGCCGCCGGTCTGATCCGTCAGAACCAGATCCTCGGTTTCGCCTTCTGTGAGGCGCTGGCCCTGATCGGCATCGTCATGCCGTTCGTCTACGGCACCTGATCAGCGCTCACTGACAGCCCTTTGCGACGAAAGGCACTGATGTGGACGCCCTGACACACCTGGCGCAGGAGGGGGAGAAGCTCAACCCTCTCGTGCCGCCGATTCCAGAGCTGGTCATCGGCCTGATCGCCTTCGGTATCGTGTTCTTCTTCCTCTGGAAGAAGCTCCTCCCGAACATCAACAAGGTTCTGGACGAGCGGCGCGAGGCCATCGAGGGCGGCATCGAGAAGGCCGACGCGGCCAAGCTCGAGGCACAGCAGACCCTCGACCAGTACAAGGCTCAGCTCGCCGAGGCCCGGCACGAGGCCGCGCGCATGCGGTCCGAGGCCGAGCAGCGGGGCGCCGAGCTCATCGCGGAGATGCGGGCCGAGGGCCAGCGTCAGCGTGAGGAGATCGTCGCCGCCGGTCACACGCAGATCGACGCCGACCGCAAGCAGGCGGCCCAGTCACTGCGTCAGGACGTGGGCAAGCTCGCCACCGACCTGGCCGGCAAGCTCGTCGGCGAGTCCCTCGAGGACCACGCCCGCCAGAGCCGCGTCATCGACCGCTTCCTCGACCAGCTCGAGGAGAAGGCCGAGGCTGCACGATGAACGGAGCGAGCCGCGAGGCACTGGCTGCCGCACGCGAGAGCCTGAACTCGCTGACGGACAACACGTCCGTCGACGCGGTGAAGCTCGCCGACGAGCTGGCTGCCGTCACCGCGCTGCTCGACCGCGAGGTGTCGCTGCGTCGGGTCCTCACCGACCCGGCGCAGTCCGGCGAGGCCAAGGCCGAGCTGGCCGGGCGCCTGCTCGCCGGACAGGTGGGCGGGGAGACCGTCGACCTGGTCTCCGGCATGGTCCGTTCCCGCTGGTCGCGCTCGCGCGACCTGGTGGACGCGATCGAGGAGCTGACGGATGGTGCCGACCTGATCGCGGCCGAGCGTGTCGGTTCGCTCGAGGACGTCGAGGACGAGATCTTCCGGTTCGGCCGGACCGTCTCCTCCTCGCCGGAGCTGCGGGCGGCACTGACCAGCCGCACGGCGAAGGCCTCGGCCAAGACCGAGCTGCTGCACTCGCTGCTCGGGGGCAAGGCCAAGCCCGCCTCCGAGCGTCTGGTGACGCGCCTCGTGACACAGCCGCGGGGACGTAGCCTGGAGAACGGGCTGGAGCACCTCTCGAAGCTCGCGGCGGAGCGCCGGGACCGTTCGGTCGCCGTCGTCACCTCCGCGGTGCCGCTGAGTGACCGGCAGCGGGACCGGCTGGGCGCCGCGCTGGCGTCCCTGTTCGGGCGTCAGGTGCACCTCAACCTCGACGTGGACCCCGAGGTTCTCGGCGGGATCACGGTGCGCATCGGCGACGAGGAGATCAACGGTTCGCTCGCGGACCGCCTCGACGAGGCGCAGCGCAGGATGGCCGGCTGAGGCCGTCCCCACCGGGGCGGCCTGGCCACACCAACTCAAAAAGCAACACTAGCGGCCCGAGTTGGGCCGTAAATGACAAGACTTACGGGCCCAACAAGGAGAGCAGGGAACCCAGATGGCGGAGCTCACGATCCGGCCGGATGAGATCCGGGACGCGCTGGAGAACTTTGTCCAGTCGTACACGCCGGACGCGGCCTCGCGCGAAGAGGTCGGGACGGTCAGCGTTGCCGGTGACGGCATCGCGAAGGTCGAGGGTCTTCCCTCGGCCATGGCGAACGAGCTGCTGAAGTTCGAGGACGGCACCCTCGGCCTCGCCCTCAACCTCGAGGAGCGCGAGATCGGTGCCGTTGTCCTCGGTGAGTTCAGCGGCATCGAGGAGGGCCAGCCGGTGCAGCGCACCGGAGAGGTCCTCTCGGTCCCGGTGGGCGAGGGCTACCTCGGCCGCGTCGTGGACCCGCTGGGCAAGCCGATCGACGGTCTCGGCGAGGTCGAGACCGACGGCGTGCGCGCCCTCGAGCTGCAGGCCCCCACGGTCATGGACCGCAAGTCGGTCCACGAGCCGATGGAGACCGGCTACAAGGCCGTCGACGCGATGACCCCGATCGGCCGTGGCCAGCGTCAGCTGGTCATCGGCGACCGCCAGACGGGCAAGACCGCGCTCGGCATCGACACGATCATCAACCAGCGCGACAACTGGCGCTCGGGCGACCCGGACAAGCAGGTCCGCTGCATCTACGTCGCCATCGGCCAGAAGGGCTCCACCATCGCGTCCGTACGCGGCGCGCTGGAGGAGGCCGGCGCACTGGAGTACACCACCATCGTCGCCGCCCCGGCGTCCGACCCGGCGGGCTTCAAGTACCTGGCGCCCTACACCGGCTCGGCCATCGGCCAGCACTGGATGTACCAGGGCAAGCACGTCCTGATCATCTTCGACGACCTGTCCAAGCAGGCCGACGCCTACCGCGCCGTGTCCCTGCTGCTGCGCCGCCCGCCGGGCCGTGAGGCCTACCCGGGTGACGTCTTCTACCTGCACTCCCGTCTGCTCGAGCGCTGCGCGAAGCTCTCGGACAGCATGGGCAAGGGCTCGATGACCGGTCTCCCGATCGTGGAGACCAAGGCGAACGACGTCTCGGCGTTCATCCCGACCAACGTCATCTCGATCACCGACGGCCAGTGCTTCCTGGAGTCCGACCTGTTCAACGCGGGCCAGCGCCCGGCCCTGAACGTCGGTATCTCCGTCTCCCGTGTGGGTGGTTCCGCCCAGCACAAGGCGATGAAGCAGGTCTCCGGCCGGCTGCGCGTGGACCTCGCCCAGTTCCGTGAGCTGGAGGCGTTCGCCGCCTTCGGTTCCGACCTGGACGACGCCTCGAAGCAGTCGCTGGAGCGCGGTTCGCGCATGGTCGAGCTGCTCAAGCAGGCGCAGTACGCCCCGTACGCGACCGAGGACCAGATCGTCTCCATCTGGGCCGGCTCCAACGGCAAGATGGACGACGTGCCGGTAGCGGACATCCGGCGCTTCGAGCGCGAACTGCTCGACTACCTGCACCGTGAGCACAAGGGCCTGATGACCTCGATCGTCGAGGGCGGCAAGATGTCGGACGACACCATCCAGTCGATCGGCGACGCCGTGGACTCCTTCAAGAAGACGTTCGAGACCGCGGACGGCAAGCTGCTGGGCGAGGGCTGAGCATGGGTGCCCAGATCCGGGTCTACAAGCGGCGGATCAAGTCCGTCACTGCGACCAAGAAGATCACCAAGGCGATGGAGATGATCGCCGCCTCGCGCATCATCAAGGCCCAGCGCAAGGTGGCGGCCTCCACGCCGTACGCGACCGAGCTCACCCGTGCGGTGACCGCGGTGGCGCAGGGCTCCGGCAGCAAGCACGCCCTCACCACCGAGGCGGACAACCCGACCCGGGCCGCGGTCCTGCTGATCACCAGCGACCGCGGCCTGGCGGGCGGCTACTCCTCCAACGCCATCAAGGCGGCTGAGCAGCTCAACCGCCGGCTCAAGGAGCAGGGCAAGGAGGTCGTCACCTACCTCGTCGGCCGCAAGGGCGTGTCCTACTACGGATTCCGCAAGCGTCCGGTCGCGGAGTCCTGGACCGGCTTCTCGGACAGTCCGACCTACGCGCACGCCAAGATGGTGGCCGAGCCGCTCATCGAGGCGATCAACGCGGAGCAGGGCACCGAGGGGTCCGTCGACGAGCTGCACATCGTCTACACCGAGTTCGTGTCGATGATGACGCAGACCCCCGTCGACCGCCGGATGCTGCCGCTCGCCATCGAGGGCGGCGCGGCCGGTTCCGGTGCGACGCCGGTCTCCGTGGCCAAGGACGACGAGTCGAAGCCCGCGGCGAAGGACGGCAAGATCCTTCCGCTGTACGACTTCGAGCCGTCCGCCGAGGACGTGCTCGACGCACTGCTGCCGCGGTACGTCGAGAGCCGGATCTACAACGCGCTGCTGCAGTCGGCTGCCTCCGAGCACGCCGCCCGCCGCCGGGCGATGAAGTCGGCGACCGACAACGCCGAGGACCTCATCAAGTCGCTCACGCGGCTTGCCAACGCGGCCCGCCAGGCCGACATCACCCAGGAAATCAGCGAGATCGTCGGTGGCGCGAGCGCCCTGGCCGACGCTACCGCGGGGAGTGACAGGTAACTATGACCACCACTGTTGAGCCGACCGCTGCGGCGGGCGTGGCCACCGGCCGCGTCGCGCGGGTCATCGGCCCGGTCGTCGACGTGGAGTTCCCCGTCGACGCGATGCCGGAAATCTACAACGCACTGACCGTCGAGGTCGCCGACCCGGCCGAGAACGGCAAGAAGAAGACGCTGACCCTCGAGGTCGCCCAGCACCTCGGTGAGGGCGTCGTCAAGGCCATCTCCATGGAGCCCACCGACGGCATCGTCCGTCAGGCCCCCGTGACCAACACCGGCAACGGCATCACCGTGCCGGTCGGTGACGTCACCAAGGGCCGGGTGTTCAACACCCTCGGCAAGATCCTGAACGAGCCGGAGGCCGAGTCCGAGGTCACCGAGCGCTGGCCGATCCACCGCAAGGCCCCGGCCTTCGACCAGCTCGAGTCCAAGACCGAGATGTTCGAGACCGGCCTCAAGGTCGTCGACCTGCTGACCCCGTACGTCAAGGGCGGCAAGATCGGCCTCTTCGGCGGTGCGGGCGTCGGCAAGACCGTCCTCATCCAGGAAATGATCATGCGTGTGGCGAAGCTGCACGAGGGCGTTTCCGTGTTCGCCGGCGTCGGCGAGCGCACCCGTGAGGGCAACGACCTCATGGACGAGATGGAGGAGTCCGGCGTTCTCGCCCAGACCGCGCTGGTCTTCGGGCAGATGGACGAGCCGCCGGGCACCCGTCTGCGGGTCGCGCTGGCCGGTCTGACCATGGCGGAGTACTTCCGCGATGTGCAGAAGCAGGACGTGCTGTTCTTCATCGACAACATCTTCCGCTTCACCCAGGCCGGTTCCGAGGTCTCCACGCTGCTCGGCCGCATGCCCTCCGCGGTGGGCTACCAGCCGAACCTGGCGGATGAGATGGGTGTGCTCCAGGAGCGCATCACCTCGACCCGTGGCCACTCGATCACCTCGATGCAGGCGATCTACGTGCCCGCGGACGACCTCACCGACCCGGCCCCGGCGAACGTCTTCGCCCACCTGGACGCGACCACCACGCTGTCGCGTCCGATCTCGGAGAAGGGCATCTACCCGGCGGTGGACCCGCTGGACTCCACCTCCCGGATCCTGGACCCGCGCTACATCACGCAGGAGCACTACGACACGGCCTCCCGCGTCAAGGGCATCCTGCAGAAGTACAAGGACCTCCAGGACATCATCGCCATTCTCGGCATCGACGAGCTCGGCGAGGAGGACAAGCTGGTCGTTCACCGCGCCCGCCGTATCGAGCGCTTCCTGTCGCAGAACACCCACGCGGCGAAGCAGTTCACCGGCCTCGACGGATCGGACGTACCGCTGGACGAGTCGATCACCGCCTTCAACGCGATCGCGGACGGCGACTACGACCACTTCCCGGAGCAGGCGTTCTTCATGTGCGGTGGCCTCGAGGACCTGAAGGCCAACGCCAAGGAGCTCGGCGTCTCCTGACGTGGCCGCCGGTGGGGGCGGGCCCTGCTCCGCCCCCACCGCCGGACCCCTTATCCTTTTCACCATCGCTTAGCTGAGGAGCCACTGTGGCTGAGTTGCACGTCGAGCTGGTCGCCGCGGACCGCAAGGTCTGGTCGGGCGAGGCCAGCCTGGTCGTCGCGCGCACCACGTCGGGTGATATCGGCGTCATGCCCGGCCACCAGCCGCTGCTCGGTGTCCTGGAGACCGGCCCCGTCAACATCCGTACGACCGGTGAGAGCGGCGACGGCACCGTCATCGCCGCCGTGCACGGCGGATTCATCTCGTTCGCGGACAACAAGCTGTCTCTGCTCGCGGAGATCGCGGAGCTGTCCGACGAGATCGATGTCGAACGCGCCGAGCGTGCGTTGGAGCGGGCCAAGTCGGACGTCGATGCTGCCGCCGAGCGGCGCGCCGACGTACGCCTTCGCGCGGTGACGGGCGCCCACTGACGTCCCGAACCGCGGAGCAGACACTCAGCCGCGGACCGCACCGGAGCACCTCCGGGGCGGTCCGCGGCTGAAGCCGTACAAAAAGCCATACAGAAGACGTACACCCCGAGTGGACGTCGAGACGATGCGAGGAGGTCGGTGAGAATGGTCCTCGCACTCGTGCTGTGCGGAACGGTCCTGCTGCTGGCGGTGCTGGGGCTGTTCGTCTTCGGCCTGCGCCGGCGGCTGATCCAGCGCTCCGGCGGCACATTCGACTGCTCGCTGCGCTGGGACGTACCGGCCGAGGAATCCGGCGACTCCGGCAGCAAGGGCTGGGTGTACGGCGTCGCCCGTTACCGCGGCGACCAGATCGACTGGTTCCGCGTCTTCTCCTACGCCCCCCGGCCGCGGCGGATGCTGGAGCGCTCCGGCATCGACGTGACCGCCCGTCGCCTACCCAGCGGCGAGGAGGAACTGGCACTCCTCTCCGACCAGGTCATCCTCGCCTGCACGCTGTACGGCACCCACGTCGAGCTCGCGATGAGCGACGACGCCCTCACCGGCTTCCTCGCCTGGCTCGAGGCGGCCCCGCCCGGCCAGAGGGTCAACGTGGCGTAAGTCACCCCGGCGAGACGAACCCGGACTCGTAGGCGGCGATCACCGCCTGTGTGCGGTCGCGCGCCCCCAGCTTTCCCAGCACCGAGCTGACGTGTGACTTCACCGTCTCCGCCCCCACCACCAACCGTGCCGCGATCTCTCCGTTCGACAACCCGCGCGCCATCAACCGCAGCACTTCGCCCTCCCGCTCCGTCAGCGCGGCGCGGTGCATCACAGCGCGTGCCGCGGGTGAGCCGTACTCCTTCGCCAGCTCCCGCACCGCTGTGGGAAACAGCAGCGAGTCGCCCTCCGCGACCAGCCGCACCGCATGCACGATCTCCGCCGGCCGGGACCGCTTCAGCAGGAACCCGTCGGCTCCCGCCCGCAGGGCCTGGTAGACGTACTCGTCGTTCTCGAACGTCGTCACGACCAGGATCTTCGGTGGCGCGTCCACCAGCCGCAGCACGGCACGCGTCGCCTCGATCCCGTCCTGCAGCGGCATGCGCACGTCCATCGCCACCACATCCGGGCGCAGCTTCCGCACCAGCGGCACCACGGCGGCGCCGTCGGCGGCCTCCCCGGCCACCTCGATGTCGGCCTGGGCCTCCAGCACGGCGCGCAAGCCGGCCCGCACCAGGGGCTCGTCGTCGACGAGCAGAACGGAGACGGTCATCGGCCCAGCGTAGGCCGGTCGAGCGGCAGCTCGACGTGGACCCGCCACTCGCCGTCGACGGGCCGTGCTTCGGCACGTCCGCCGAGCAGTGCGGCACGCTCCCGGACACCCTGCAGACCCGTTCCCGACCCCGACCTGCCGGATCCGCAACCTTCGGGCGCCATCGGGTTGCGTACGTCGAGCGCCAGCCGCCGGTCGCTCACCGACATCCGTACCCGGACCCGCACCGGGGACGTCCCCGCATGCCGCAGGGCGTTCGTCAGCGCCTCCTGCAGGATGCGGTAGCCCTCTCGCGACACCGGCCCCGGCACCGTGTCGACGGGTCCGTCGATCTTCATGACCGCCTCGGCTCCGGAGGTGCGCGCGGCCTCGACAAGACGGTCCGACTCCTCCAGCGACGGCCGGCGCCCGGTCTCCCGGCCCGGTCGGCGCAGCACCCGGAGCACCCGGTCCAGATCCTCCAGTGCGGACCGGCCGGTCTCCTCGATCGCGGCCAGCGCCCGGTCGGTGAACTCCGCACTGCCAGCGGCGCGTGCCGCACCGGCCTGCACGACGGTGACGGTGAGTGCGTGCCCGACCGAGTCGTGCAGTTCGCGTGCGATGCCGTCGCGTTCAAGTAGGCGCTCGGTCAACTCCTCGAGTTCTGCCATCTTTTCGGCTGCGGACGGCCCCAGCAGCCGCCGTGCCGCTGCGGCCGTCACGGCCCCGAGGCCCGCCATCGTGTACACCAGACCGAGTAGCGGCAGGGGAACGAGCAGGCCGTATGCCCCGTGCACCCCCTGGACCGTCAACAGCGAATCGGCGCCGCTCTCCTGACCGGTGGCCCCGTCGAGCAGCTCGAAGGACAGCGCAGGACACTGCATCGTCACCAGAACGGCCAGGCAGCCCACCTCCAGCCGCAGGACCATCCACAGTGCCGTACGACCCCTGTCCCGCCAGGAGGCGGAGGGCCGTGCCACGATGCCCGGCGGACGTTCCACCCGGTCCGGGTCGTCGCTCCGGTCAGGCGCGTGCGGCCCGGGCATCAGCATGATCCGGGCCTGCAATCCCTCGGCCAACCGCATCGCCGGGAACATCGCGGCCGCCACGAGCAGCGGAACGGGCACCAGCGCGACCAGCACCCAGTGCCCGAGGGTGTCGCCGTCCAGCCCGGGGTAGACGGCGCCGCACACGACCGCGATCACCGCTCCCACCAGCAGGTGGAGCCAGCGCGTGTAGGTGACCGCGCGGGTCAGCGGTCGCAGCACTCTCGGCATGCCGTCATCGTGTCAGGCCCCGTCGCCGCCGGGTTCCCCCAGACGGGGGAGACGGTCCCCCCGCCCGGGGGACGCGGCGCCGCCCGCCCGCGGGCCAGCCTTTCGGTATGAATTCCATCGACATCCGTCACCTGACGAAGGACTACGGGAACACCCGGGCCGTGGACGAGCTCACCTTCACCGTCGAGCCGGGGCGGGTAACCGGCTTCCTGGGGCCCAACGGCGCGGGCAAGTCCACCACGATGCGCCTGGTTCTCGGCCTGGGCCGCCCGACCTCGGGCACCGCCACCGTCGGCGGCCGGCCCTACACCGATCACGAGGAGCCGTTGCGCCACGTCGGCGCGCTGCTCGACGCACAGGCGGCGCACGGTTCCCGCACCGCACGGGGACACCTGTTGGCACTCGCTGCCAGCAACCGTATCCCGGCGAGCAGGGCGGACGAGGTGTTGGCGCAGGCCGGGCTGGAGTCCGTCGCCAAGCGCCGCATCCGCACCTACTCACTCGGCATGCGGCAGCGGCTCGGCATCGCCGCCGCGCTGCTCGGCGACCCGGCCGTGCTGCTCTTCGACGAACCGGCCAACGGCCTCGACCCCGAGGGCATCGTCTGGATCCGCGAGTTGATGCGGCGACTGGCCCGGGAGGGCCGCACGGTGCTCGTCTCCAGCCACCTGATGAATGAGACCGCGTCCTTCGCGGACCACCTGGTCGTTCTGGGCCGGGGCCGTCTCCTCGCGGACACCGGTATGCGGGACTTCCTGCACCAGCACGTACGGCCCCGTGTCCGGCTGCGCACGCTGGACGACGGCCTGCTGCGCACGGTGCTCGCCGACCACGGCTACCAGGCCCACCGAGGTGACGACGGGCGGTGGACCATCGACGACGCACGCGTCGAGGACGTGGGACCCGTCACCGCGCGGGCCGGCGTCCCCGTCCTCGAACTCACCGCGGAAGAAGGCTCGCTGGAGGACGCCTACCTGGCGTTGACCGCACGAGAGACCCAGTACGCGTCCCGGCCGGCCGGCGCCGGTGCCGGGCAGACCCAGGAGGTATGACCATGACCTTCGCACCCGTCCTTCACTCCGAGTGGATCAAGACCAGAACCTTGCGCGGCACGGCGGTGTCCCTGACGTGCGTGTTCGCGGTGACCGTCGGCATCACGATCCTCGTCATGGCCACCATCGGCCAGGCAGAGGCTGACGGTTCGGAGGACCTGCTCTTCTTCGCGTTCTACGCGCTCAACTTCGGCCAGATCGCAGCGATCTCCTTCGGCACCCTGACCTTCTCCTCCGAGTACGTGAACGGCGCCTTGCGGGTGACGTTGGCCGCGGTGCCCTCCCGAGGCCGCTTCTACGCAGCGAAGGCCCTGGTGGTCGGCGCGCTCGGATGCGTGGTCGGGCTCGTCACCGCCTTCGTCGCCTTCCTCACCGGTCAGGCCTTCCTGGGGACGTACGCCCTCGATCTCGGCGATGCCGGAACGGTGCGCGCCTGCATCGGCGCCGGCCTCTACCTCGGCCTCATGGCACTGCTCGCCGCCGGACTGGCAGCGGTGCTGCGCAGCGGGATGGCAGTGCTGAGCATCCTCATCCCGTTCATCCTGATCGTGTCGTTCGTCGTCGGCGACATCGCGACGGGCGTCGCCGCGTACCTGCCCGACCGGGCCGGCCAGCAGGTGATGCATCAGGACCCGACCGGAACCCTGGGCCCGTGGACCGGCCTCGCAGTGACGGCGGCGTGGGCGGCCGCCGCGCTGCTCGCCGGCTGGTGGTGCGTCCGCCGCCGCGACGCGTAAGTGCCGGGCTGTCGAGCGGCGGTGTACGTCCGGGCGAGGACCAGAATTGGGCTGTACGCCGGGCCCGCAGGTGGAAGAGGGCTTTGCATGCGTGCCGCGGTCATGTCGGCTGCGGCACGCCCACCTGCCCGGCGGGCCGGGCGAGCTATCGACGGTACGCGGCGAAGCCGACGAAGTCGGCCCAGGCCGTGGCGGTGAGCGAGAGCTGCGGGCCGAGCACGCTCTTGGAGTCCCGGACGTGGACGATGCCAGGGGTGGAGGCGACCTCGACACAGTCCGGGCCGTCGTTGGTGCTGTAGCTGCTTTTCGTCCACCGCAGCGCCGACCCGCTGGTGCCGGAAGGCTTGAGTGTCATCTCGCTCCCCACAGTTTTTCGATGAAGGCCAGCGACTCGCGTGGAGTAAGGGCCTGGGCACGGATCATTCCATACCTCATCTCCAGGATCTGCACCTCCTTCGCGTCCGAGATGAGGCGACTGGTGAGCTGTACTTCGTCGTGCCCGAGGGCCGTGCCGTCGTTCAGTTTCATCACCCTCAGCGAGCCGCCGAGGCCGGCATGCTCTTCTGCATCGGTCGGCATCACCTGGATGGCGACGTACGGCAACCGTCCCAGGTCGAGTAGACGCTCGAGTTGACGCTTGTGTACTGACCGGCCCCCAGTGGGGCGTCGCAGTGTCGCCTCTTCCTGCACCACGGTCAAGAGCGGGGCAGGGCATCGGTCGAAGACCGTTTGCCGCGCCATGCGCGCAGAGACGAGACGCTCCAGGGCATCCGAGCTGTATGCCGGGCGGCGCAGCCGGAACAGGGCTCGTGCGTACTCTTCCGTCTGCAGGAGTCCATGCACGACTGTGTTCACGTAAGCACCCAACTCGACCGCTTCGGCCTCCAGTTTGGCCAGGTCACGGACCTTCTTCGGATAGCGGGCCTCCGCCACGTCCGCCTTGAAGGCGGAGAGCTTGCCCTCGGCGCCCAGGGCCCGGTCGGCGTTGTCCAGGAACTCCGGCTTGGGGGTTCGTCTACCGCGCTCGACGGAGGAGACCATCTCCTCGCCGTAGCCGATCGCCGAACCGAGTTCGGACTGCCGCAGGCCGGCGGACTCCCGCCACAGCTTGATCTGGCGGCCCACGGCCCGCAGCACCGTCGCCGAGTCGTCGTCGAGGCCGTCGTCCCACCGGGGGCCGTCCGCTCCGTCCGTCGTGTGCTTCGTACCGCTGGTGCCGTCTACACCCATACGCCCACCTCCGTCGTGCCGTACCCAACTCCGCGCACCCTGAGGTGTCACGGGGGACCGGTCGTACTGATCCGGACCGCAGACGGACACTCACCCTCCGTACGGGCGGCGGTGCTTCTCACGGTGCAGCACATACCGCCACTCTGGGTCACGAATGACGGAAAGTCACCCGAACGAAGAACCGGAACAGAAACCTCCGTTCCACTCAGGAGGAGCAATGCCGACCGCACCCGCCCATAGCCGTGTACTGGCGTGCCCAGTACCGGAACCTCAGCTCTGCACCGATCACAGAAGCCGTCGCCGATCTCTTGGCGAAGGGAGCGACCGCGCATAAGTGACCTCTTGCCCTCGGAACCTGCGGTCCGGCCTCGTGCGGCGCCTGTCAGGAGCAGGTGTCCTGCTCAGCCCGGAATGGGAGACGGCCGTCCGGGTCGTACTGCGCGAAGCCTTCCTCTCCCACGGCTGGTTCCTCTACGAAGATGGTGGCTTGGTTCGGCTGGGCGGCCCGGTGCGCTTGCGGGGCCGGATCACCGAACACGTCACGCGGTGGCATGCGGACGGTAACCTGTCTGCCGATCGCATGCGCCTGTAGATCGGTCCCGACGGGCACCGCCTCGCCCGAACGTGATGACCGCGAACTGCCCCCGGCTATCGCTTCCTGCCTGCCCAGTGCCTTGGTCGATGACCAGGCCACGTTACTCAGCGCACCCTGCACAGATCGAGAAGCTGCGACTACACTACGTGTCCGTCGAATGTGTACGTGCTGCCTTCGAGCGTGGCAGGCAGCGGACAAGGGGGCACCGTGTCACGAGCCGATCTGCGGACGTTATTCCGGTCGAACAACCGCGAACTGAAGGCGGTGGACGTGTTCGCCGACCGGGAGGGCGAGTGGGCCGCTGTGGCCGACAGCCTCGCTGCGGTCGCGACCGCAGCGAGTGCGCCGGGGTTCGACGTCGAAGATCTGGAGCAGCCTCGCCGCAACGTGCTCTCGTTCTATGGCGTAGGAGGCATCGGCAAGACGACCCTCTCCCAACAACTCGCTCTCCACCTTGCCGACGACGGCGAGCAGGCCGCGCAGTGGCCCGAGCTGGACAGGGATGTCGGCAGGGTCCTTCCGGTGCGAGTCGACCTCGCCGCACAGTCTGGATTCGACTTCGAATCCCTGATCCTTTCGGTGCGACTGGCCGTCGCGGAGTTGGGCCGGCCGATGCCTGCATTCGATCTCGCGTTGCGCCGCTACTGGGAGCACAACCATCCCGGCGAGCCGCTGGAGGAGTACCTGCGCAGGCGAACGCTCTTCAGCCGACTCGCGACTTCGGTCTCCCTGCCGAACCAGATGCAGTCCGCTCTCGCAGACACCGCGCAGGCGCTTCTGCTGCCCGGCACGGTGGGTTCACTCGTCGGCAGTGGGCTGAGGGCCACGGTCGGTGCGCTCAGGGATCGGCGGGAAGCGGCCCGCGCGCTGGCTGGCTGCCGCCGCCTCCCTGATCTTCTCGAGGCCGAGCCGGACCTGGATGCGCTGAGCTACTACAGCCATCTGCTGGCCTGGGACCTGGCACAGCTGAAAGGGGAACACCGCGCCACGCTGGTCGTGCTGCTGGATACCTTCGAGGAGATTGGCGACCGTACCCACCGCGACCTGGAGCGGCTGATTCAGCGGATGGTTTGGCTGATGCCCGGCAGCCTCTTCGTCATCACCGGCCGCAACCGCCTTGACTGGGACGAGGGACGACTGGAGGGTCAGCTCGACTGGGTCGGCACTAGGCACTGGCCATTGCTCAGCAGTCAGACGGCCGCTGATCCCCGGCAGCACCGAGTGGGCTACCTGTCCGCTGCGGACGCCGAACGCTACCTGTGCCACCGCATCACCGTGGACGGGAGCCCACTGATGGAGGGGGCCACGCGTCGAACCGTCGTGGCCAGGTCGCACGGGTTGCCGCTCTACCTGGACCTCGCGGTGATGCGCTTCCTGGATCTGCACGCCCGTGGGCACACGCCAACATCGTCGGACTTCAGCTACGACTTCCCAGCCCTGGTCACTCGCACGGTACGTGACCTCACGGCGGGGGAACGGCACGTGCTGCGGGCGGTCAGCCTGCTGGATTCCTTCTCCGTGGCCCTGGCGACGGCGGCGGCGGGGCTCGATCGCGACGCCCCCGCCTTGCAGCTCGTCGATCGACCGTTCATCGACACCGACGATGCCGCGCCATGGCCACACTCCCTGCACGCGCTGGTGCGGGCCGCAGTACAGGATGCAGACTCGGCCGCCGAAGACCGGTGGAGCGAAGACGACTGGCATCGGGCGGCGGAGCGTGCTTTCGTGGCGCTCGGGCACGAGTTCGCACAGGCGAGGGCTGCAGCGGAACGGCCGCGGCTGCTGGGCTGCCTGCGCCAGGGCGTGCGTCTTGCCCGCGATCACGGGCTTCCCTTGGCGTGGCTGGAACAGGCGGCGTACGACTATGTCGATGCCATGATCTGGGAGCCGGTGGAGATTCCGCCTCGCGCTTCTGGTCCTGACGAGAGCGCCGGCGCGGCCGAGTCGCTGGCCTCGGTGCTCAGTGCGGTCGCGCGACGGCAGCGTCAGCACCGGCAGATCACCGCGGACACGCTCAGCGATGTGCTCACCATTCCCGGACTGTCCCCGGCCGTGGGGGAACTCGCAGAGTACTTCCGCGCCGAGTGTGAACGAGACCTCGGTCGGATGGAACAGTCCATGGCAGGGATGCGGCGTGTAGCCGACGGAGGCGGACGCATGGCGGCCGACGCCACCCGAGGCCTCCTGCACCTTGCCCGGCGCCTGGGTCACTTCCCGGATGTGCTCGCCGCAGCTGACGAGTTGGGCAGCCGCGGGCGCCGCTACCGGACACTCGGCGATCTGTGGTGGACGCAGGGCAAGTTCTCGCTGTCGTGCGCGACCTACGCGCGCGGCCGGGATGATGCGTCGACAGCTGCAGAGACCGGGGAAGCGGCGCTTTCCCAGGCGTGTCTGGCATTCGCTGCCTCCTTCGGGGACCGGTCGCGCGCACAGGAGCAGATCGACCGGAGCACAGAGATGTTGCGCGGCGTGACCGGTCGGTGGGCAGATCTGCAGCGCCGGAACGCACAATTGCTGTGCGACGCCGGTACCGACGCGGACATCCCCGGCCGGGCTGCCGAGATCGAGGCCGAAGCCCTGGAGTCGGGCCTGAGCTCTCCGGCGGCCTATGCGCGATTCATCGTCTGCTTCCACCAGGCCGTCCGCCGCGACGAAGCCGGACTGGCTGCGGCCCGTGAAGGGTTGAAGCGACACATTCGGGGACACGAGTTCGCCTATCTCCTCGAGCTTTCTTACCTGATGGCACCCCACGTTCCAGCGGATGACGTCCCTCGCGCCCGATGGATCGACGGGCAGGAGGAGACCCGAGACCGCTGGGCGCGCTGCGTCGACGAACGCCGCCAGGAAATCGATCTGCTTCTGGGAGACTGACCGCATGGCTGGCTACACGACTGTTGCAGACCTCGACCTTCCCGCCGTCGCGCAGACCTACGGCCTTCGTGACGTCCGCGTCGAGCAACTGAAGGGCGGGGCTGCCAACTCGAGCTTCCGCCTGACAGCAGCGGAAGGCGTCTTCGTCTTCACGGTCCTCGACAACCACGACCATGCGAGCGCGACTCGTCTGGGAGCGCTCAGCCGGGCCTTGAACGAGCACGGTCTGCCCACGGTGGATGTGGTGCCCGCGCTCGATTCGTCGGACGCTCCCCTCGTGAGTGGGCGCCCCGTGCTACTGAAGAGGTTCATCCCAGGCGAGGTGCGGGAACCGCTTCCCGCCCACCTCCTCCCTGTAGCAGGGGCGTTTCTGGCTCGATTGCATGGTCTGCCCCCCGGCCTGCCCGGACTTTCAGTGGCCACGCGTCGGCTGACTGACGAACACCTTTCCGCGATCGACGGCTTCGCCGATCAGGAGTTCGCCGATTGGCTGAAGGTGCGACTCGGAGCAGCACGGGCCGCGACGACCGCCGAACGTCCTGCGGTCGTGTGTCACGGTGACCTGTTCGCGGACAACATCATCGTCCGGCCGGACTCCACACTGGCAGTTCTCGACTGGGAGACGGCCTCCCTGGACGACCCCCTCCTCGATCTTGGTATGGCGGTGGTCGGTCTCGCGCAGGAAGACCACGCCCTCCTGCCTGAGCGGATGCAGCTGCTGGTGGAGGGATATACATCCGTCCGCCCCCTCACCGAGACAGACCTCGCTGAGCTGTCGTCGCAGGTCGGCCTGGCTGCAGCGATCATCGCCTTCCACCGCTACTACCGTCACAATGTGCGCTACCCCAACCCGGCCAAGGCGGATATCCACCGCCACCTGATCCGCTTCTGCGATTCGGTCGACGATTTCGCGCACGCTGCGGACGTAGTGGGCTGACCGGCGCTGCGATCGCGTTCGGGGTGAATTCGACCCACGGGCGGGGGGACGGATGCAGCCTGCGTGAGCGGTCGGGTCCGCGGCCTGGGTGGGGAGGTGGTGGCGACGGCGAGTTCGGCCACCGCGTGGATCGTCCCGTCGCGCCGGCCTGTGGTGTACCGCTCGATGAGCAGAGCATGGGTGGTGTGCGGGAAGTTGACCGGGCCGGGTGCGCGGGGGGACTCCCGCGCACCCGGCCCGTCGGGTGTGGCCCCCGGCGTTGGCCGGGACAGGGTCAGTTCAGGCCGTTATCGATGGCGGAGACGAGTTCGCCGCTCGCCGTGTCGCCGCTGAACTCCCAGAAGAAGGCGCCGCCCAGGCCCTGGTCCTTGGCGTAGTCCATCTTGCCGTTGATGGTCGACGGGGTGTCGTAGCTCCACCACTCGTTGCCGCAGTGGGCGTAGGCGGTGCCGGCGACGGTGCCCGTGGCGGGGCAGCTGTTCCTGAGGACCTTGTAGTCCTCGATGCCCGCCTCGTACGTGCCCGGGGCCGCGCCGGTCGCGGTGCCGCCGGGCGCGCTCTGCGTCACGCCGGTCCAGCCGCGGCCGTAGAAGCCGATACCGAGCAGCAGTTGGTCCGCCGGAACGCCGACGGCTTTCAGCTTCTGGATCGCCGCGTCGGAGTTGAAGCCCTCGGAGGGAATGCCGTCGTACCCGTACAGCGGCGCGTGCGGGGCGGTGGGACCGTCCTTGTCGAAGGCGCCGAAGAAGTCGTACGTCATCACGTTGTACCAGTCGGCGTACTGGGCGCCGCCGGCGTAGTCGGCCTTCTCGATCTTGCCGCCGTCGGAGGCGTCGGCGGTGATCGCGGCGGTGACAAGCTGGTCGCCGAACTTCGCGCGGAACGTCTGCATCATCTCGCGCATGGAGGCGTAGCCGCTGCTGTCGCAGCTCAGTCCGCAGGCGTTGGGGTACTCCCAGTCGAGGTCGATGCCGTCGAACACGCCCTGCCAGCGCGGGTCGTTGACGAGCTGGTAGCAGGACTCGGCGAACGCCGCCGGATTCTGCATGGCCTCACCGAAGCCGCCGGACCAGGTCCAGCCGCCGAAGGACCACAGCACCTTGATGTGCGGGTGCTTCTCCTTCAGCTCCAGCAGCTGGTTGAAGTTGCCGCGCAGCGGCTGGTCCCAGGTGTCGGCGACGCCGTCGACGCTTTCGGCGGCGGTGTAGGACTTCTCGATGGCGGCGTAGGAGTCGCCCATCGTGCACTTGCCACCGGTGACGTTGCCGAACGAGTAGTTGATGTGCGTGATCTTCTCGGCGGAACCGCTGGTGTCGATGTCCTTGACGTGGTAATCGCGGCCGTAGACGCCCCACTCGGTGAAGTAGCCCAGTTTGACGTGCCCGTCGGCGGGCGGCTCCGGGTCGCCGTCGCCGCCCGTGGTGGTGGCGGTGACGGTGGCGCCGGCGGGGCCGACCTGGCCGGCGGTGTCCTCGGCGGTGACCGAGTAGGCGTACTCGGTTCCGGGGGCCAGGCCGGTGTCCTGGTAGGAGGTCGTGGTGACCGCTCCGACCTCGGTGCCGTTGCGGTAGACGTGGTAGCGGGCGACGCCGTCGTCGTCGGTGGCAGCGGACCAACTCAGGGCGATCGAGGTGTCGGTGGCGGATCCGGCCGTCAGGTTGCCGGGTGCGGAGGGCGCCTCGTCCCCGGGGTCGCCTCCGCCGGAGCCGTCGCAGGGGCCGCCGTTCACCGTGCAGCCGGAGGGTTCGCCGGTGCCGCTCCCGCTGAAGCCGATGGTCGCGGACTGGCCGGGGGAGAGCGTGGCGTTCCAGTCGGCGGGGGTTGCGGTGTAGTGGTCACCGTCGCGCGCGATGGTGCCGTTCCAGTGCGAGCCGGCCGTGGTGCCGGAGGGGAAGTCCCACTCCAGGGTCCAGTCGGTGATCGTGGTGTCGCCGGTGTTCTCCACGGTCCACTGGCCGCCGAAGCCGGTCTCCCACTGGGAGGTCTTGATGAAGGTGGCGGTCGCCGCTTCGGCTGCCTGGGCCGGCGTGGCCAGGCCGACCAGCAGGCCTATGGGAAGGAGCAGCGCCACAGCGAACGCCGTGGTTCTGCTCCTGAGGCGTCGTACGGTTCCTGATCTCAAGGGGTGCTCCTCGAGTCCGGTCCGGTTCGGTTGAGAGCCCGGAGGGGGACGGGTGGGGTCGAGACACCTGGGGCGTGCTCGCCGCAGTCACCGGGAGCGTAAAGAGGTCTGGACCACTGGTCAATAGGTCTGGACCAGAAGTCTGTTGATGGTGCTCCGTCAGTCCGGTGCAACGCCCCACGCCGCGCGGCTGAAGCCGTCGGGAAGGTGAAGCAGGTGGTCGGCTCCGGGCGTCCGGAGCCGACCACCCGTCTCCGTGGGTGCGTCAGCCGCAGTGCTGCGCCTGTTCCTGGCCGGTCATCGCGCGGGTGTGCTGCGTCTTGGTGCTCGGCGCGTCCGGTACCGGGCCCGTCGCGGAGAACGGGACGTACCAGTAGTAGTGACCGTAGTAGCGGTCCGGGAAGTGCATCTCGTACTGGCCGCTCACCGTCTGCATCTGCGCCTCGCGCGTCACCCAGCCGACCTCGTTCGGTCGTACGTCGATGTAGGTGGTCTCGGACTCGGTGTGCGAGTTGGACCAGGTGTGCTCGTAGCTGGCCTCGATGGTCACCTTGAACACCTCGGCGAAGCCGTACTCGGCGCTCATCGAGATGCCGACGCTGTTCGACTGGCTCGTGGTGTCGGACCAGCCGACGCCCGAACGCTGGGTGTCCGCCGTGCAGTTGAACGTCTCCGAACCCACCTGGTGGGACGGGCCCATGGTGATGGACGGCGGGCCGTCCGGGTGGAAGTCGCACACGTCGGTGCCGTTGTCGCACTTCATCAGCAGCTCGCGGATGGTCGGCGTCTCCTCGGCGGGCTCCGCCTGGGCGGCCGTCGGTGCGAGCACCGCGCCGCCCAGGGTCGCCAGGGCCGCTGCCAGGACGCCTGCCCGGGTCCTTCCTCTGTTCATAGTGTGCCTCCGAACTGTCCGTGAGGGTGTGGGGGTGTGGACCGCTGCCGGTAGGTGCGGGTGCCGCCGGTGGCGGTGCCGCGGGTCGCGATGGTCCTCAGCTGAAGCCGATGGACTCGGTCCGGTCGTTCATGAAGGACCCGATGTCCGCGGTGTTCTCCTTGAACGGTCCGTCCCGGTCGCCGCCGAGATCGGGCTCGGGGTAGAGCCAGAGCCAGCAGTTGGCCCAGGGCTGCACCGAGGAGATCCGGTCCTTCCACCAGTCGCCCAGGTCGTACTGACAGTTCACCCAGCCGTCCTTCTCGCAGGGCTGCGGGCCGTAGATGGTGAGTGAGGCGCCGCCGTAGTTCCCGTGTTCGAAGAACGTGCCCTGGATGACCTCTCCGGCCAGCGACGCGCGGAACGCGTCGTCGCCCGCGGCGGCGCGGGCGGAGGACGGCGCGTCGTCGACCCGGCCGTCGGTGGCCGCCGCCACGGCTTCGGCGAACGTGTCGAAGCACCGCTGCTCGCCGTCTGCCAGTCCTGCGATGCAGTGCCGTCCGCCGGGTTCGTCGGGTCCGCCGTCGGCAGCCGCGGCCGACGCGCCCGATGTTCCGCCGAGCGCGGCCAGTGCGGCGAGCGACGCCACCGTCGCCCGTAGCCTCCTCGTCGATCTTCGCGAGGGCATGTCGCCACTTCCCTTCTCCTGTAGGGGTGAGAGCGCTCTCGATCCTGCTCGGTGCGGCAAGGGCTAAACGGAAGGCCCGGTATTGCCCGCCCACCCGGTGCGTCGCACCAGCTCGCGCCGGTACCCGTGACCGCGATTGTGGGACGCCCTACCGGCCAGTAGGGCAGGCGGCGGCCCGAGGTGCGCCGGCAGGAACCACGGCCCAGCATGGGTCGGGACGGGACGGCGCACGCCACGGCGGGCGGCCCCAGGCGGGGCGTGGCGGAGTGAGCGCGTGAGGAGGCGGACACGTCAATGGAACTCTTCGAGGACCCGCTCTTCCAGACCTTCGCCGAGCGTGCCGCGATGACCGCTACCCGGGGCGGCGCCGAGTGGGGCGAGTGCCGGCTGACCGCTCAGCGCGTCAGCGAGGGCGACCGCGACAGCTGGCACGAGGAGTGGACCCGCACCGCGGCGACGGTGGAGGGCTGGGCCGACACGTCGGCCCGTGCCGGTCACCCGGTGAGCGCACGGGAGGCCTACCTGCGCGCCTGCACCTACCACCGGATCGCCTACTACCCGCTGTTCGGCGAACCGGTCGACCCCCGCCTCGTCGCCTCCTCCGGCCGCTCCACCGCGTGCTTCGAGAGCTTCGGCGCCCTGTGTCGCCCCGCACTGCAGCCGCAGGAAATCCCCTACGAGGACACCACCCTGCCCGGCTGCTTCTGCCCGGCGGACGACACCGGAACCCGGCGACCGCTGCTGATCGCCGTCAACGGCTACGACTCCGCGCTGCCCGAGACGTACTGGTCGCACGCCGTGCCCGCGCTGCGCCGCGGATACCACTGCCTGCTGGTCGACGGGCCCGGACAGGGCAGGGCCCTGATCGAACAGGGCCTCAGGCTGCGGCCCGACTGGGAGAACGTGCTGACACCCGTCGTCGACCACGCCCTGACGCTGCCGGGCGTCGACCCGGAGCGCATCGCCGTCATGGGGTGGAGCCTCGGCGGCTACCTCGCGCCGCGCGGCGTCGCCGGCGAGCCGCGGGTCGCCGCGCTGGTCGCCGACCCGGGCCAGTGGGACCAGCTCGACGCGCTGCGCGACGCCCTGCCCCTGCCCACCGAGCTCCGGGACCGGCTGGCGGAGGGGG
>KI547049.1:70773-75838 GCA_000497405.1 Streptomycetaceae bacterium MP113-05
CGGCCGAGCTGGAGCCCCACCTCACACCGCTGGTGGAGAACCCGGTGCTGTGCTGGAAGCTGGTGCAGCGAGCCCTGTGGGTGCACGGGGTGCGCAGTCTCGGCGAGTACGTCGTGGACGCCGACCGCTACCGCCTCTCGGGGGTGGCCTCCAGGATCGCCTGTCCCACCCTCGTGGCCGTCGCCGAGGACGATCCGGTCGGCACCGCCGCGCAGACCCTCCACGACGCGCTCACCTGCCCGCGCACCCTGGTCCGCTTCAGCGAGTCCGAAGGCGCCGCCGACCACGTCGAGACGTGGAACCGTTCCCGCTTCGACCAGCGGGTGTTCGACTGGCTGGATGACGTCCTGAAGTGATCGAGAACCCGCTGAGGGGGCGTGTCAGCGGTTCTCGCCGGGCACCCACAGCACGTCGCCGATGTCCTTGTTGGCGGTGCGGGCGAGGATGAACAGCAGGTCGGAGAGGCGGTTGAGGTAGGTCGCGGTGAGCGGGTTCATCGTGTCGCCGTGTTCCTCCAGCGCTGCCCAGGTGGAGCGTTCCGCACGGCGGGCGACCGTGGTGGCCTGGTGCAGCAGCGCGGCCCCGGCGGAGCCGCCGGGAAGGATGAAGCTGCGCAGCTTCTCCAGGTCGGCGAGGAACCGGTCGCAGTCCTCCTCCAGTTTGTCCACGTAGGACTGCTCGACGCGCAGCGGCGGGAACTCGGGGTTCTGCGCCACCGGAGTGGCGAGGTCGGCGCCCACGTCGAACAGGTCGTTCTGGACGCGGACCAGCACCGTCCTCACCTCCTCGGCCGGTTCCCCGAGTGCGAGGGCAACCCCGATCGCCGCGTTCGCCTCGTTGGCGTCGGCGTAGGCGGCGATCCGGGTGTCCGTCTTGGCGGTGCGGCTCATGTCGCCCAGGGCCGTGGTGCCGTCGTCGCCGGTCCGGGTGTAGATACGCGTCAGATTGACCATGGGGGAAGGGTAGCCGGAATGCCTTGAGGGGCCTGTGTCGCACGCCACGGGCCCCTCAGGGGCCGGAACGGGGGCTGCTGTGAGCCGAGGTGTCCGGGGTCAGTGTCCCGGCGGCGGGCCGTCGGAGTGGGAGAGCTGCGACTCGGCGAGGATCTCCTCGACCCGGTGCTGCGGCAGGGCGGTCCTCAGTGCCACCCAGACGGTGATCACGGCGAGGGCCAGGGTGGCGATCGCGCCGCCGCCGAGGCCCAGCCAGCCGAAGTTGCCGGCCTCCTCCGACTGTGCCGGGTAGCCGCCGACGAGGCTGATCACCGCGAGGCCGGCGAACCATACGAACACCCAGGAACCGGCGGCGAGGTCCAGCTTCGGGTGCTCCTGCGGGGAGAACTTCAGGAAGGCCACCATCAGGATCCAGCCGAGGACCAGCAGGAGGAAGAGCTTCCAGTTCTGGTTCCAGCCCGTCCAGTAGACGATCAGGTTGGTCGACCACAGGGCGAGGAAGGCGACGACCCAGACGGTCCTGTCACCGAGACGGTACGGGCGCGGCTGGTCCGGGAGCTGCTTGCGCATCGCCAGCAGCACGATCGGGCCGGATCCGAAGGAGAGCACCGTGGCGCTGGTGAGGAACGGAACCAGCTGCGCCCAGCCGGGGAAGGGCAGGAAGAACAGGCAGCCGACGATGAACGCCAGCAGCAGGCTGACCCACGGCACACCGTTCCGGTCGACCTTGGTGAGGCCGGCGGGCGCGTTGCGGTTGCGGCCCATGGCGTAGGAGAGGCGGGCGGTGACACCGGCGTAGATCATGCCGGTGTCACCGGGGGAGATGATCGCGTCCGCGTAGAGCAGACCGGCCAGCCAGACGGCGCCCACGATGCCCGCGATGGCCGCCAGCGGGCCGAAGACCGCCAGGACGTCGGTCTCGCCGGTGAAGTTGGCACCGACGTTGGCCCAGCCGTCCTCGGTGATGGCCTCGGACGGGACGGCACCGATGAAGGCGATCTGCAGACCGACGTAGAGGACGCCGCAGATGACCACAGAGCCGATCAGCGTCAGCGGGATGTTCTTCCTCGGGTTGTCGGTCTCACCCGCGAGTTCCACACCCTGACGGAAGCCGAAGTAGGAGAAGGCGATGCCGGCGCTGGCGACAGCCGAGAAGACACCCTTCGCGCCGTAGGGGGCGAAGCCGCCGAAGTCCTTGTCGGCGAAGTGGCCGGTGTTGAACGCCAGAATGACGAACACCGCGATGACCAGCACGATCATCAGCAGTTTCCACCACACCAGCAGGTTGTTCAGCCGCTGGAACCAGCGCACACCGAAGAAGTTGACCAGGACGAAGAGTCCCATCAGCAGGACCGAGACGACGGTGCCCCAGCCGGTCAGTGTGGGCTGTCCGTCCTTGACGTCCTGGAGCCACGGAAGCCAGTTGTTCGAGTACTGCACGACCGCCAGCACCTCGATCGGTGCCACGGCCGCGGCAGCGATCCAGGTGAGCCAGCCCATCGTGAAGCTGGTGAAGGATCCGTAGGAGTAGTGCGGGTACCGGGCGACGCCGCCGGAGTGCGGGAACATCGTGCCCAGTTCGGAGTAGCTCATCCCGATGAAGACGAACATGACTCCGCCGAGGACCCAGGAGACGATCGCCGCCGGGCCGGCGAGCTGGGCGGCGTTCAGTGCGCCGAAAAGCCAGCCGGAGCCGATGATCGAGCCGACCGCCGTGAACAGCAGCCCGATCGTTCCGTAGTCCTTCTTCAGCCGCCGGTCGTCACCCGGTTCGTCCACCGAAGGGTCTGGGGTCACGTCGGCCATGGGGCGGCCACCTCCTGTTGGTGCTGGTGCACTGGCCTGCTGGAGAGCCGGTGACAGCGGAGAAGTCGTTGTGTCCGGCACAGACCCGGAACAGGGCGCGCACCTTCACCTTTGCCTGTCCAGAGCGAACGAGCCTGCAATTGCTCGCCGACGGTTCTGGTTCGGGCAAGAAACCGTGAAGCCCGGGTATTGAACGCAGTAGGGCGACAGCAATGCGGCATCTGCCGATTATGTCTTTACTGTCGGGAAAGTCGAGTACTGGGTACGGTCGCCGTGCCGCGTCGTTCTGGCGGAGGGCGTGGCGACGTATCGGGGCGGAACGGCGGTGGTGGCGGTGGTGCGGCGGCGCCTCGTGCGGTCACGGTGTTCGGCGGTGGCGGGCTGGCCGTGCCGCGTTCGTTCGGGCATAGGACCCCGAATCGGACGGGCCCGGTGTGATGTCCGCCATGTGGGACGTGACGCGTGTCTCTTCGCCGCCTGAGGGTCCGTCCGAAGCGCTAGGGTCCGGCAAACAGCTTGGTGCTTCAGGGAAAGGATGCGTGTCGTGGCGAAGAAGCTCGCCGTCATCGGTGCCGGCC
Organism: Streptomycetaceae bacterium MP113-05; assembly: GCA_000497405.1. GTDB lineage: Bacteria > Actinomycetota > Actinomycetes > Streptomycetales > Streptomycetaceae > Streptomyces. The sequence continues at coordinate 74,111 of KI547049.1, forward strand.
TGATGGGTTCCGGTATCGCGCAGGTCTCGGCCCAGGCGGGCTGGGAGGTGGTCCTCCGCGACGTGACCGACGAGGCGCTGAGCCGCGGCACCGACGGGATCAAGGCATCCTTCGACAAGTTCGTCGGCAAGGGCAGGATCGAGGCCGCCGCCGCCGAGGCCGCACTGGGCCGCATCACCACGACCACCGAACTCGATGCGGCGGCCGACGCGGACGTCGTCGTCGAGGCCGTCTTCGAACGGGTCGAGGTCAAGCAGGAGATCTTCCGTACCCTCGACGGCCTGGTGAAGGACGAGACGATCCTCGCCTCGAACACCTCCGCCATCCCGATCACCAAGATCGCCGCCGCCACCCGGAGGCCTGAGCGCGTCGTCGGTACCCACTTCTTCTCCCCGGTCCCGATGATGGGCCTGTGCGAACTGGTGCGCGGTCACAAGACCAGCGACGAGACGCTCGCCGCCGCCCGCTCCTTCGCCGAATCGGTGGGCAAGACCTGCATCGTCGTCAACCGCGACGTCGCAGGATTCGTCACCACCCGCCTCATCGCCGCCCTGGTGGTGGAGGCGGCGAAGCTGCACGAGTCCGGGGTGGCGTCCGCCGAGGACATCGACACCGCGTGCAGGCTCGGCTTCGGGCACGCGATGGGCCCGCTCGCCACCGCGGACCTGACCGGCGTCGACATCCTGCTCCACGCCAGCGAGAACATCTACACGGAATCCCAGGACGGCAAGTTCGCACCGCCGGAGCAGATGCGCCGGATGGTCGACGCCGGCGACCTGGGCCGGAAGAGCGGACAGGGCTTCTACACCTACTGAAGGCCGCGCCGTCCACCCGGCGCTCCGCCCCCGGGTGCCTGCGCTCCGCCCCCTCGGACCGCCCGTGCGTGCCTCCCACGGCCGGTGCATACACCTCGGCAGAGCGCTCCCCGGCCGGGAACTCTCACCCGCAGGGATGAATTCCGAATCGGTTGGGCCTCCGACGGCAACTCGACGGACCGTCAGTTCGTCAGACCTGAGGAGGGTTCCGAAACCCGCAGGGCAAGGCGCGCTACGAAGACACACGGAGAGCACGACGGCGGGCCCACAGGTACGACGCAGGACGCACACGACTCACCACGGGAGCGCTTATGCACATCAGGGGCGACCACGCCGAGCTGGTCGTCGGGGGCCGTCTCGACGTCCGCAGCGCAGCGGACGCCCGCACGGCACTCCACCGAGCTGTCGACGGAGGTGGCGGCGACCTCGTGCTCGATCTGGCCGAACTGGAGTCCTGGGACGCGACCGGACTGGGCGTCATCATGGGGGCGCACCGGCGGGCCGGGCGCTGCGGCCGACGGCTCGTCCTGCGACAGGTCCCGCCACAGATGCAGCGCCTACTGGTCGCCACGCGCCTTCACCGCATCCTGGCCTTCGAGGACGCCCTCGCCTCCGAACAGGCCGGAATCCTCACCAAGCCGTGACGTCCCGGCCCCCACATGCTCACCGGCCCTCGTGGATACTGTGCCGGACACTGCGATGGGGCGGAGGCCATGGTTCAGCACGAGAGTGACCTGTCCGGCGAGGAGAGCGCCGACGACAGGGACGGCGGATCCCTCGCCCGGACGGTCAGGGTCATAGCGGGCGACTACCTGCTGACCGTCAATCCGGTCGACGGCAGCGAGATCGAGCCCTGCCCGCCCGGGCAGCGTCCCGGCCCGCCGCGGCCGCGCCCGGCGGGTGGCCGGCCGGG
>KI547049.1:75851-76501 GCA_000497405.1 Streptomycetaceae bacterium MP113-05
GCTCCACGAGCTCTTCGCCGCCGTGTACGACGCCCCTGACCTCCGCCCCGACGGGCGAATCCTGCGCGAGGCACTGTCCACGATCGGCGCCGTCGTCGTGCTGGACGACGCCGAGTTCGGCGGCTCCGCACTCGACGAGCTCCTCACCGCCACACCCGAGTGCGCCTACCTCATCGCGGCCACCCCGGACGTGGCCGCACCCTCCGACCGGGCCCGGATCGAAGAGGTCTTCCTCTCCGGCCTCAGCCGCACCGGTTCGCTGGAGCTGATCGAGCACATCCTTCGCCGCCCTCTGACCGACGACGAGTCCGACTGGGCAGGCGACCTGTGGTTCCTCAGCGAAGGCAGTCCGCTGTCGTGCGTGCAGGCCGCGACGTTGCTCCGGCAGCGGGGCGGCGGGGCGGCAGTCGTGGTGTACGGCGCCGACGACGTGACGGACGGCGGTCTGCCCAGCGGGGCCGACCTGGCGGCTGACGTCGCCTCCGGACTCACCGCCTCCACGCGTGGCGCGCTGCGCGTCGCGGTCGCGCTCGGCGGCGAGGTGCCCCGCGGCACGCACCTGCCGGCGCTTCTCGGTGAGGATCAGGCCGACCAGGCACCGGACGAACTCGCCGACGCCGGCCTGGTCACCGAGGCCGGCGGGCACTACC
>KI547049.1:76716-79849 GCA_000497405.1 Streptomycetaceae bacterium MP113-05
GCTCGCGGGCCCGCGCTTCGCGGGCACGGGGAACGCCGACGGCATGGACACGGACGCGTCCCGTGCACAGACTGTGGCCCGGCACTATGCCTGGTGGGTGGCCCACCCCTCCGTCAGCGCATCCCGCGTCGGCGACGAGGCCGACGCGATCGTCGCAGCCGTCCAGGCCGCCCAGCGTGCCGGTCATGCCGCTGCAGCGGTCCTGCTCGCCCGGTCCGCCGCTCCGGTGCTGGCTGCGGTGCTGCGCTGGGGCGCCTGGGAGCGCATGCTGCGCAGCGGCCAGGAAGCCTCCCGCAGTGCCGGGGAGGTCGCCGAACAGGGCTATTTCCACCACGAGTTGGGCGTCCTCGCACTGTGCCAGGGCAACCCGGAGCGAGCCCGTACGGAGCTTGACGCATCGATCGCCCTGCGGGCTGCTCTCGCCGACAGGCACGGCACAGTGGCGGGGCGCCGCGCCCTCGCGCTGGTCACCGACCGGCTCGCGGCGATGGCCGCAGGCGACGCCCCGCACGGCCCGGCGTCGTCCGGCGCACCGGCCGTCGCGGGCGGTGCCTCCGGCGCACCGGCCGGGCTCGGCAGGACCGCGGCGAACCCCGTGATCCCGGCGACGGACGCACCGCGCGGGGGCACCTCCGACAGTTCGACCACCTCGTCCACCTCCCGGCCGGTGTACGGCGCGAAGCCCACGTCCCAGGAGGAGATCACCGCCGCAGCGCTGTCCACCGCCGCAGCCATGGACGACAGCATCGCCGCCCTGCGCTCCGAGGGACAGGAGGGGTACGGCGGCGACCCCCGACTCGGTGGCCGCCGCGGGACGGCGCTGCGCAGCACGCGCAAGAATGTTCTCGCCGCCGGCGCGGGTGCGGTGCTCGCCGCGGTGCTCGGGACCGTCGTCACACTCGGAGCGGCCTCCGACAGTTCCGACGCACCACCCGACCGCACGGTTCAGCCCGGCGAGCCGGACTCGCAGCCGGACGACCGGACCGACGATCCGGGGGCCTCGGGCGACGGAGGCACGGACGAGGGCTCCGGGCCCCCGGACCGCCCCGTCACGCCCGGACCTTCCGGCGAGGCGACTCCTTCCCCCTCACCCTCTGCCAACGGTGGCGTTCCCGCCGACCCGTCCTCCTCGTCCGACGAAGACTCCTCGTCCACCGGAGGCTCCGGCAACGGCGGTGCCGGCGACAACGGCGGTTCGGGCGGCGGGGGCGACGACGGCTCGTCGCCGACGCCTGAACCGAGCGATGAGGACTCGTCCCCTCCGGCGACCGAGTCGCCGGAGCCCTCGGAGTCCCCCGACCCGTCGCCCTCCCCGACCGACACGACGGGCGGCGACGGCGAGACGTCGTCCCCGCCGACGGTGAGCGGGCCTGCGCCGAGTGCGACGGCGAGCGGCACCTCTCCGTCCGGGACGGCCTCCGGCGGGCCGGTGTCCTGACCTTCGCGTCCGGCCCCTGCCCGCCCGGTGGCGGGAGGGGCCCGACGCCCCCGATTTCGGGGCCACTCCTCGCCCTCCGCCGGCACACCCTGCGGGACGCCGTGCGACGGGGTTGCGGTGCCCGTCGCGCCGGGGCATCATCCGGGGTCGCCGCGACGTCCACGCAGGGCCCGGCTCAGAAGAGGCGGAGCTTGTCGTCCTCGATGCCGCGCAAGGCGTCGTAGTCCAGCGTGACGCAGGCGATGTCGCGGTCCGTCGCCAGTACCTTCGCCTGCGGTTTGATCTCCTGTGCCGCGAACACGCCCTTGACCGGGGCGAGGTGGGGATCCCGGTTGAGCAGGTCCAGGTAGCGGGTGAGCTGTTCGACGCCGTCGATCTCTCCCCGCCGTTTGATCTCCACGGCCACCGTCGTGCCGCCCGCGTCGCGGCCGAGGATGTCCACCGGGCCGATGGCCGTGGGGTATTCGCGCCGGATCAGCGACCACCCGTCTCCGAGGGTCTCCATCCGGTCCGCGAGAAGCTCCTGCAGGTGCGCTTCCACGCCGTCCTTGATGAGACCCGGGTCCACGCCCAGTTCGTGGGAGGAATCGTGGAGGATCTCCTCCATCGTGATGATGAGCTTCTCGCCCGCCTTGTTGACGACCGTCCACACCACGACGCCGTCCTCCTCCTCACCCTCTTTGAGGGTGCACGGCGGCGACATCCAGTTGAGGGGCTTGTAGGCGCGGTCGTCCGCGTGGACGGACACCGAACCATCGGCTTTGACCAGCAGGAGACGGGGCGCGGACGGAAGGTGCGCGGTGAGCCGTCCCGCGTAGTCGACGGAGCAGCGGGCGATGACGAGACGCATGGTGGATCACGCTAGCGGACGCGACGGGATGTCCGCGATTCGCCCTTGGTGGCCCCGTTCTCCGATGGCTTGTTGTGTGCGCATTCGTCTGGTGCGTCCGCCCGCACAGGCTTACGCTTCGCATCGGGGGTGTCGCCGTACGGAACCACCGGTGCGGACGGGCGTACTCGTTCGCTTGATCGCCGCGTTCGCGGCCCCCTGCCACGTCCGTAGGACCCCGTACATCTGTGTGCGGGGTCGCGAGAGGAGAACTCATGTCGCTCGACGTCTCACCGGCCCTCCTTGCACAGGCCGAGCGAGGCGAGGTCGACGAAGCGGCTTTCGTCGATTGCGTCCGCACCTCCTTGCCGTTCGCATGGGACATGGTCAGTTCGCTGGTCGCTCAGCTGAGGGTGGACGGCGGTGAGTTCGCCGACAACCAGACACCTCCGCCGGACGAGCAGGCGCGCGGTCAGCTGCTGCGGGCCATGGCGAGTGACGCGATACGCGGCACGCTGGAAAGGCACTTCGGTGTCCGGCTCGCCTTCCAGAACTGCCACCGGGTGGCGGTGTTCCCGGCCGACGGCTCGGCGGACGAGCGCCTGGCACGCTTCACCTCGGTCCGGGGGCAGTTGCTCAACCAGTCGCCGACGCTGCGCGACTGCTGAGCCGGGCCGCCCGCGCCGTCGTGCCGTCGTCGCTCCGTACCGCTGCTCGCCCGGTGCCCTTCCGCCGCGGCGGTCAGGCGTGGCGGAGCAACGGCAGCACGTCGGCCCCGAGCCTCGCCACGGTGTTCTCCGTGGTGGCGAGGTCACCGGTTCCCTCGACCAGGAGTGCGAAACGATGGATTCCGGTCGTTTCGGCGG
>KI547049.1:79859-82094 GCA_000497405.1 Streptomycetaceae bacterium MP113-05
CGCAGAGCGCGGGTGGGCCCACCGGGTGCAGGGAGCAGAGGAGTTCGGTGTACGCCGTCACGTCGCGCATGGTGCGGGCTCTGGTGTCCACCGTGCGATGCGCGGCGAGTCCCTGACGCATCCAGCCGGGCATGGTCTTGGTGAGCGCCTCCACGGCCTCCCGCCGGGTGTCGGCGACCTGTGCCACACCGGCTGAGACGTGGCCCGCAGCAGCGCGTTCGACCTTCTCCGTCCCGTGCCCGGCAGCACGTGCCTCGCGTCGCCACAGGGCGGTCATCTCCGCCTTGTCCTCGTCGCCGCAGTGCATGCCGACAAGCATCGGCAGGCCGTGCCGGGCGGCCAGCCGTACCGTTCCCGGTGAGGTGCAGGCGACGACGACCGGTGGCGCTTCGGCGAGCCCGACGACGGTGTCGTCCGGCCGCGGCACCACGTCCACCTCGGGGAAGGTGTAGCGCTCGCCCTCGGCGCCCACCCGGGGTTCGCGCAGCCAGCGCATCAGCAGCTCGAGCGACTCGGGGAAGCCGCTCTCGTAGGCCTCCAGCCCGCCGCCGAAGACGGAGAGGTCCACCCACGGACCGCCCCGGCCCACGCCGAGGGTGAACCGGCCCCCGGAGGTGAGGTGCAGAAGCGCGGTCTGCTCGCCGAGTGCGACCGGGTGCGTGTTGGGCAGCACGCTCACAGCGGTGCCCACGCCGATCCGGCGGGTCCGTCCCAGGAGCAGCGCGGCCAGCGTCACGGCCGACGGGCACACCCCGTACGGCACGAAGTGGTGTTCGGCCAGCCACACGTCGGCCAGCCCGGCGCGTTCGACCGCGTCGGCCGTGCGCACCGCACGGTGCAGCGCCTCCGCCGGCCCCTGCCCGGGGAACTGGGCGGCCAGCACGAACGCGCCGACCGAATCGACCCGTGCGACACCCACGTCCCATGCCTCCCTGCAGCAGTCCTCCCCGGCTTCCCCACCCGGCACTAACGCCTGACACGTGCCGAAGGCACGGGGGCGGACGCCGGGTGTGACGGATGACCCGGTCGGCGCGCCGAAGGGTGCGCGGTCAGTACGCTGGGTGTGCGCGGCGGGTCCGGCCGGCGCGTGCGTTCCGCCGTCGTCGACGAGCCCGAGGTGAACCGTGTCCCCGCGTCGTAACCGTCCGCACGGAGGCGGCAGGTCCGCGTCCGGCAAGGTCCCGCAGCGCACCGACCGGTACGGGCTGGAGCGCACCGAGGACTGGCGCGGTGAGGAGTGGGTGGTGCGGCAGGTCGGTGGCGGCGCGGCGACCAAGCACTACCGCTGCCCGGGGTGCGACCAGGAGATTCCCCCCGGTCTCCCGCACGTCGTCGCGTGGGCGCAACACGGCGCGGTGGACGACCGGCGGCACTGGCACCGCGCCTGCTGGAACGCCCGCGACCGGCGCTTCGCCCGCCTCCAGCGGTCACGCAACGCGCCCCGCTACTAGGTTCTCCCCGGAGTTCCCGCCTGCTGTGCGGCGCCGGGTGAACGGCGCGAACGCCGCGGCTGAGTATCCGCACTCATGACGACTGGTGGTCCGGACAGGAGACTCGGCTCATGTCCCTCAGACGATCAGCCACAGCAGCCTTCCTGATCATGCTCGCCCTGACCTCGTGCGGGCCACAACGGGCCGGGCAGGCCGGGCAGGTGGAGTCGGCCCGGCGGGTCGAGTCGACTGCTCCGTCCTCCTTCACGCCCCGGCCGAAGTGCGCGCAGCCCACTCACGTGCCCACAGCGGCGCCGTCGTCCCCGGCTCCGGAGGTGAGCGGCGAGCCTCGGGGGGAGAACGAGGACCGGCCTCCGCATTATGCGGAGAACCACGCCTATCGCATGCAGGCGCCCCTGACCGCGGAGAAGCGAGCCCAGGGGGAAGCGTCGGCGAGGCTCATCCTCGAGGAGCTGGAGAAGGTACGCAGGGAAGGGGGTGCCGGTGAGTACGGCGTCTACAGCGACGAGCGGATCGTGGAGGGGCTGAGCCGTCTCGGCTGCGGGCCGGAGCACGGTGTTCACGTCGGGTCCGGGGCCTACAGCGTTCATACGGGAGTGGTGTGCGTGTCCGGCCGTGTGACGCGGGACGAGCTGACCGGCGAGGTGCACGGTGCCTACGCCGAGCCGCAGCCCGGGGCGGGGCCCTGTGTCGAGAACCGCGGCGGCCACTGACCAGCCCCGTCCGTGCCGCGGCCGGCCGCCCCCGGTCCCCGGAGCATCCGGGGCCGGGGGCGGCCGGCCTC
>KI547049.1:82104-85813 GCA_000497405.1 Streptomycetaceae bacterium MP113-05
TGAGGCCGTAGCGCTGGAGGATCTCGTTGACCGGCTGGTGCCAGGTCTCACCGCCGCTGGAGCAGTTGCCCCAGCCGCCGGAGGTGACCCCCTGTGCCTGGTCGCCGCTGATGAACGAGCCGCCGGAGTCGCCGGGTTCGGCGCACACGCTGGTCTTGGTCATCTGGTGGACCGCTCCCTGGCTGTAGTTGACGGTCTCGTTCTTCGCCAGGACGGTCCCGCAGTGCCAGTGGGTGGTGGAGCCGGAGCGGCATACGGAGGCGCCGACGGGGGCCTCCGCCGAGCCGCGGACGAGCTGGTCGGGCACGGTTCCCCAGCCGAGGACGACGGGGACGGTCCACCAGCCGCTTCCGACGTTCACCCAGGAGTAGTCGTTCCCGGGGAAGGACGAGCCCTGGAAGGTGCCGATGTGGCTGCCGTCCCAGCCGCGCACGGCGGCCCCGGCGCTGCCGCAGTGTCCGGCGCTGACGAAGCCGCCGTGCACCGAGAAGCCTATGGAGCAGCGGACGTTGCCGGTGTAGTACGGGTCTCCGCCGACTGTCCCCGCCGCGAAGGTGCGCGGTGCCCGCGGGGTCTCCCGGACGGTCACCGGGCCGGCGTCCCTGGCCTGTGCCAGGAACGAGTGAACGGCGGCTTCGTGCCGCTGTCCGGCGATCACCTCGACGACCACCGAACCCGCCTCGGGGTCGACGTGCCAGCTCGCGACGCCGGGGGGTGCCTGGCCGATGGTGTCGATCCGCGTCATGGTGGCGTCGAGTCGCCGCATGCTGTGCTCGGCCGTTACGACGCGGGCGCCGGTCGCCCGGACCGCCCTCCGTGCGGCGTCGTCGGTGACGGCGACGGTGAGCCGGCCACTCTCGGCGTCGAACCAGGAGCCGCCGTACGCGCCTCCGGCCGCGCGTCGTGCCGTCGCGTCGAGGGTGCGCGCGGTTGCCTCCGCGTCGAGCCGGGCCAGGGCTTCGCTCCTGCTCAGGCCGAGGTCGCTCTGCATGGCGCTGATCAGGCCGGGGGAGGCCGCGGACTTGGCCGTCGCGCCGCGGTCGGCGGCGGAGGATGCCTGGGTGAGGCCGCCCGCCAGTGTGCTCGCGAGGAGAGCGGAGGTCAGGACGGAGCGCAGGGCCGTTCTACGTCTCATCGGAATCTCCTTCGTGGATACCCCTGCCTTCAGGCAGGGGAGGAAACGAAACTCCTGCGGAGCAGGGCAGGAAAAGCCGGTCTGCCGCCAGGGCGGACCGGCGTCCACCTCCAGCAACTGGCACGTCGCCACAAACTGACGGTGTAAAATGTGAACCGTGCAGGCCACTCACGTGAAGCGGGCGTTCAAATACCGCTTCTACCCGACCGATGCGCAGGCAGCGGAGCTGTCGCGCACGTTCGGCTGTGTGCGGAAGGTCTACAACATGGCCCTCGCAGCGCGCACGGAAGCCTGGGTGCGGCAGGAGCGGGTGAACTACAACCAGACCTCGGCAATGCTGACCGCCTGGAAGAAGACCGGGGAGTTGGCGTACCTCAACGACGTCTCCTCCGTCCCGCTCCAGCAGGCTCTGCGGCACCTCCAGGTGGCGTTCACGAACTTCTTCGGCAAGCGCGCGAAGTACCCGCGCTTCAAGTCGCGGAAGAAGTCGCGGAAGTCGGCGGAGTACACCACCAGCGCGTTCCGGTTCCGGGACGGCAAGCTGACCCTGGCCAAGATGGCGGAGCCGCTGAACATCGTGTGGTCCCGTCCACTCCCGGCGGGGGCGTCCCCTTCCACGGTGACCGCGTCCCAGGACGCGGCCGGACGCTGGTACGTCTCCATGCTGGTCGAGGACCCGACGCTCCAGCCGCTCCCGGCCACTGATGCCGCGGTCGGGGTGGACGTCGGGCTCGACCACCTGCTGACCCTCTCCACCGGCGAGAAGGTGACCAACCCGAGGCACGAGCGGCGTGACCGTGCCCGTCTGGCGAAGGCCCAGCGCAAGCTCGCCCGCAAGGCCAAAGGGGACGGAGCGAACCGGGCCAAGGCCCGCCGGAAGGTAGCCAGGGTCTACGCCCGCATCACCGACCGCAGACGCGACAACCTGCACAAGCTCACCACTCGACTCGTTCGTGAAAACCAAACGATCGTGATCGAGGACCTGTCCGTCCGGAACATGGTCAAGAACGGCAGCATGGCCCGCGCCATCAGCGACGCGGCGTGGGCCGACTTCCGGAACATGCTGGAGTACAAGGCAGCCTGGTACGGCCGCGAAGTGATCGCGATCGACCGGTGGTTCCCCTCCTCCAAGCTGTGCTCCGCCTGCGGTACCTTGCGGGACAAGATGCCGCTCAACGTCCGCGAGTGGACGTGCGGCTGCGGGACGACCCACGACAGGGACGTGAACGCGGCGAAGAACATTCTGGCCGTCGGGCTGACGGCGTCTGTCTGTGGAGCTGGTGTAAGACCTCAACGGAGAACTCCGGGCGGGCAGTCGGCGATGAAGCAGAAACCCCTACGACGCGAGCCGTAGGAATCCCCCTCCTTCAGGAGGGGGAGGAAGTCAAGGTCGTTCCCTTTCGTTCGTTCCGGTCGGAGGTGGTACGGAAGGGTGAAGTGAGAGCGCTCTCAATGAGGTGCGAGGTCGAGGTTAGCGCTGCATCGCTGTCAGGTCTATGCCAAAGAAGTTTCCCGGTGGGACGCGGAAGCCGCCCACACGGCACGGCACCCGGCACGAGAAGCCCTGCGCCGGCCGGCGCGTCGAACTCCCCTCCTGCCCGCCCGCACGCGAAGGGCCCGGGGCAGCGCGGTGCGCGGCTCCCGGGCCCGGAGGGGGCGTTCCGTCAGACGTCGCGGTTGGCCAGCGTGGCGTACGCACCCGCCAGTGCGGCACCCGTGACGAGGGCCAGCAGGCCGAGCAGCGGCCAGCCGGTGGTGCCCGCGTCGCCCTGGAAGGGCATCTGGAACATGGACGCCAGCCCGTTGAGCGGTGAGTACTCCAACAGTGCTTCCTGCAGGTCGTCGAGGCTGGCCGGCAGGAAGAGCGCCACCAGCATGGGCAGCAGGACCACGCCGAGCATCGTCGTGATGGCACCGGCGGAGTGGCGCATCATCGCGCCTACACAGAGGGAGAGCAGCCCGAGCAGCGCGACGTAGGCGCCGACGCCCACCGTCGAGCCGAGCCATTGGCCACCGGTGGCGGTGAGTTCGCCGTTGACGACGGAGTCACGCAGTCCTTCGGACACCATGGCGTCCTGCGGGACGGGCGTGCCGCCCAGCATGCCCGTCTGGATCAGAGCGGTCAGCGTGGTGGCGAGGGTCGTCGTGACGAACGCGACCAGGAAGAACACCACCGCCTTGGCGAGCAGCACCCGCCCGCGCACCGGGCAGGCCGTCATGGTCGTACGGATCATGCCGGTGCCGTACTCGGAGGTGACGACCAGCACGCCGAGGGTGATGACGCAGATCTGTCCGAGCATCATGCCGAACAGGCCGCCGCCCAGCAGCGGCATGGTGACGAACCGATTGCTGGAACCGCTGAAGGCCAGCGCCATCAGGAAGCCGATGCCGACGACGATCACGAACATCACCCCGAGCGTCCACATGGTGGAGCGCACGGTGCGGATCTTCGTCCACTCCGAGGCGAGGGCGTGGCCGAGGTGGGTGCGTGGAAGCGGTGCCGCGCCCGCCCTCGTCTGCGGTGGTGGCCAGCCTCCCGCCGGGGCGCCGGGTACGCCGCCGGGCTGCGGCCCA
>KI547049.1:85823-99648 GCA_000497405.1 Streptomycetaceae bacterium MP113-05
GTACGGGCCGGGCATCGCACCGGTCGGCATCGCACCCGCTTGTACCGCGCCACCGGGCCCGCCCGGTCCGAAGCCGGTCGGCGCGAGTCCGGCCGGCAGGTCCGTCGTCGACCGGTAGTCCACGGCGCCCTGGGTGAGCCGCATGTACGCCTCCTCCAGCGAGGCCTGGTGCGGCGAGAGTTCCCACAGCCGTACGTCCGCCTCGTGCGCGAGGTCGCTGATGCGGGGCAGCGGTACTCCCGTCACCCGCAGTGCACCGTCCTCCTCCGACTCGACCTGCCCGCCGGCCTCCGCCAGTGCCGAGCCCAGCTTCTTCCGCTGCTCCGGCGCGCCGTCGGGCGTGCGCACCCGCGCGTAGCCGACGGAGTTCTGCGTGATGAAGTCCTTCACCGCCATGTCGGCCATCAACTGGCCCCGGCCGATGACGATCAGGTGGTCGGCGGTGAGCGCCATCTCGCTCATCAGGTGGCTGGAGACGAAGACCGTCCTTCCCTCGTCCGCGAGCCGCTTCATCAGGTTGCGGACCCACAGAATGCCCTCGGGGTCGAGGCCGTTGACCGGTTCGTCGAAGAGCAGCACCTGCGGGTCGCCGAGCAGCGCCGCGGCGATGCCGAGGCGCTGGCCCATGCCGAGTGAGAAGCCCTGGGACCGCTTGCCGCCCACGTCCTGCAGCCCGACCAGGCCCAGGACCTCGTCGACCCGGCGGGCGGGGATGCCGGAGAGCTGCGCGAGGCACAGCAGGTGGCTGCGCGCGCTGCGCCCGCCGTGCACGGCCTTCGCGTCCAGCAGGGCCCCGACCCGGCGGGGTGCGTTCGGCAGCTTCCGGTACGGCTGCCCGCCGATCGTCACCTGGCCCGAGGTGGGCTGGTCCAGCCCCAGGATCATCCGCATCGTGGTGGACTTCCCGGAGCCGTTGGGGCCCAGGAACCCGGTGACGGCCCCCGGCCGCACCTGGAAGGACAGGTTGTAGACGGCCGTCTTGGCGCCGTAGCGCTTCGTCAGGCCGTACGCCTCGATCATGCACTCGCCCCTGTACGTGGTTCGGGGCCCGCGTCGCGCGTACCGTCCCGCGTTTCGCCCCCGGTCAAGTGTAGGAGGGTACAAGGACCGTTCCGGTTCCGGTCGGGCGGCACGCACGACGCCCCCGGACCCTTGCGGGACCGGGGGCGTGGGCGGTGGGTCGGCGTGCCGCGTCCGTGCCGCGTCAGGCGTCGCGCTTCTTGAGGACGACGAAGCCCGCCAGCAGGGCGGCGACAACCCAGGCGGTCATGATCAGGAGACCGCCCCACGGACCGTACGGGCGGTCGCCGCTGCCCATACTGCCCTCGACCACGGACATGATCATCGAGCCGGCCTGGTCGGGCAGGTACTGCGCCACGTCACGGGTGGCCTCGACGGCGCCGAGGATGTTGGAGACCAGGAAGAAGAACGGCATGAGGATGGCGAACGCCAGCAGCGGGCTGCGCAGCAGGAACGCGACACCCATGGAGAACAACGCCATCAGTGTCATGTAGAAGCCGCCGCCGATGACGGCACGCAGCACGTTGTCCTCGCTGATCGAGGTGCCGTACTCCCCGAGCAGGGCCTGGCCGAGGAAGAAGGCGGCGAAGCTGGTCACCATGCCCACCACCAGCACCACGACGGTCGACACGGCGATCTTCGCGCCCATGAAGGTGCCGCGCTGCGGCACCGCGCCCAGCGAACTGCGGATCATGCCGGTGCTGTACTCGCTGGAGACGGCCAGCACACCGAACGCGATCATGGCGAGTTGGCCGAGTGTGGTGCCCGCGAAGCTGATGAAGGTCGGGTCGAAGGTGGCCTTCTGTTCGGGCGGCATGTCGTCGAAGGTGGAAGAGGTGACCGCGGAGATCAGCGCGCCCAGCCCGACGGTGACGACGAAGCCGGTGGCCAGCGTCCAGAACGTCGAGCGCACGGTGGTGACCTTGGTCCACTCGGAGCGGAGGACCCGGGATACATGTGCCATGGTTCAGCGGCCCTTCTTCCAGCCCTCGCCCCAAGCGGGACGGTCCTGCGGCGTCTCTGTCTGCGGTGTGCTCTGCAGTGCCGGGTCGGCTCCGCCGCCCTGAAGGCCCGGGGGTGGCGGTGCGGCCGGTGTCCCGTCCGGCTCCGGGCCCGCCGCGGGCTGCTGCACCGCGGTGTCCGTGGTCGTGGTGTGAGCGTGGTATTCGACCGTGTCGGCGGTCAGCCGCATGAAGGCCTCCTCCAGGGACGCCTGCTGCGGGCTCAGCTCGTGCAGCACGATCTGTTGCTGCGCGGCCAGTTCGCCGATGCGGGCCGCCTCGACACCCTCCGCCTCCAGCGATCCGTCGTCCGCGGTCACCGGCGTCACGCCCGCGCTGTGCAGCGCGTCGCGCAGCTTTTCGGGCTCCGGCGTGCGCAGCCGGACATAGGTCCGCGAGTGCTGAGCGATGAAGTCGGACATCGGGGTGTCCGCGAGCAGTTTGCCCTGGCCGATGACGACGAGGTGCTCGGCGGTGAGCGCCATCTCGCTCATCAGGTGGCTGGAGACGAAGACCGTGCGGCCCTGCTTGGCCAGCTGCTGCATGAGGTTGCGGATCCAGTGGATGCCCTCGGGGTCGAGACCGTTGACCGGCTCGTCGAACATGAGGATCTTCGGGTCGCCGAGCAGCGCCGCGGCGATGCCGAGGCGCTGGCCCATGCCGAGTGAGAATCCCTTGGGCCGCTTCTTGGCGACGGCGGACAGGCCGACCAGATCGAGTACCTCGTCCACCCGGCGGCGCGGGATCCCGTTGCTCTGCGCCATGCACAGCAGGTGGTTGTGGGCCGTCCGCCCCCCGTGCACGGACTTGGCCTCCAGGAGCGCACCGATGTAGTTGAGCGGCTCCTGCAGGTGGTCGTAGCGTTTGCCGTCGATACGGACGTGGCCGCCGGTGGGCGCGTCCAGGCCCAGCATCATCCGCATGGTGGTGGACTTGCCGGCCCCGTTCGGGCCGAGGAAACCGGTGACCACACCAGGACGCACGCTGAACGTGAGATGGTCGACGGCGACTTTGCGGCCGTAGCGTTTGGTCAGCCCTTCGAGCTCGATCATGTGGCGATCCTACGGGCTCGCTCTTGGCTGTGGCCGTGTGATTTGTCATGAGCCGCGGAGGTGCATCTCTCCGTAGCCGGCCGAACGCACAGAGCCCCGTGCCTTTTCGGGACGGGGCTCTGCGCGTACCGCGGTCGCGGTCTTCTTCGTCAGCGGGACTGCTGCGCCGGCACGCCGTGGTTCGCCGACTCGTCGTCCGAGTCCTCCTCGCCCGGCTGCCCGGCGGCGGCCACTGCCGCGCCGGTCAGCGTCGCGAGCATCTCGCGGACGTTGGTCAGCTGCGCGTTGATGCTGTCGCGGCGGTTGGTGAGCGCCGCCAGCTCGCGCTCGGACTCGCTGCGCACGCGGTCGGCCTTGGCGTTGGCGTCGGCCACGATGTCCTCGGCCTGGCGCTGCGCGGTCTCCACCGTCTGGCGGGCGCGGCGCTCCGCGTCGGTGCGCAGCTTCTCCGCCTCGAGCCGCAGCTGCTCCGCGCGGTGCTCGATCTCCGCGAGCCGCTTCTCGGCCTTGGCCTGACGGGACGCCAGGTCGCGCTCGGACTGCTCGCGGCGCTTGGCCAGGTTCGTTTCGAAGTCCGCAGCGGCCTGGGCGGCCTTGGCGCGGGTGTCCTCGAAAAGGGAGTCGGCCTCCTCGCGCTTGGACTGCGCGTCCCTCTCCGCGTCCGAACGCAGCTGAGTGGCCTCACCCTTGGCCTTGTCGACGATCCGGGTGCCCTCGTCCTCCGCCTTCTGCCGGCGGTCGGAGGCGAACGCCTCGGCGTCGTTGCGCACCTGCTGGGCCGCGCCCTCGGCGAGCTCGCGGTGCTGCTCGGCGGCCCGGCGGGCCTCCTCGCGCAGATCCTTGGCCTCCTCCTCCGCGAGGCGGAGGATCTTCTCGACGCGTGCGCCCAGCCCGGCGTACGACGGCTCCGAGTCGTTGACCTGGGCCTGGGCGTTCTGCGTCTCGAGGTGCAGCTCCTCGATGCGCTTTTCCAGAGAGGTGATGCGGGCGAGTGCGCTGTCCCGGTCGGCGACGAGCTTCGCGATGCGGTCGTCCACCTGACCGCGGTCGTAGCCACGCCGCACGAAGTCGAAGCCGAAGGGAGAGGAGGTGTCGCTCATGGGGTTCCTGTCGAGTCAGACGGGGGATGGTCGGGCTGGATTATCAGACGGGGAGTGATAAAGGGAATCCTAGGGGGACGAGCGGCGTGTCATCGAGCTGATGCCCGTTTGTTGTGGACAATGCTCGCTCGTTCGAGTGGCTAAGTGCGGGAGGGCTTGCCACCCCCGCGTGAAGACCCCGTAGCGGCACCGGCCTTGACGCCGCCGTTCCCCTCAGACTCCGCAGCGCCGTTCTTGCCCGGCGCCTTGCCCGGCGCACTGCCGCCGGGCGGGGCGCCCGGAGCCTCGAAGGACAGGGCCTCCAGCACGTCCTGCACACGGGAGATCTCGGCGTTGATGTCCTCCTGACGGCGCTCCAGCACCTCGAGTTCACGTTGTCCTTCCGCGACGGACCGCCGCGCCTCCTCCTCGGCGTCCGCGCCGGCCTTCTCCGCCTCCGCCAGCAGCTTCGCCTTGCGCTGCTCGGCCTCCTTGAGCAGGCCCTCGGCCTTGCGCACAGCGGCGATCCGCACCTTGCCGGCTTCCGACTCGGCTTCGTTCACCAGCTCTTCCGCCTTCCGGCGGGCCTCGGTCAACTGTTCCTCGGCGGCCGTCACCAGCTTGTCGCACCGTTCACCGGCGGACTTCATCGTCTCCGACGACTCCCGGCGGGCCCGCTCGTGCAGCTCCTCCACCTCACGGGTGATCCGGTCCCGCAGCTCCTCGGCGCGCTCGCGGGTCGCCGACGCGTCGTTCCGCGCCTCCTCCAGCATGGTGTTGGCGTCCACGCGGGCCTTCTCCACCCGCTCGCGCCCCTCGGCCTGCGAGGCGGCCACCAGCCGCTCGGCCTCCGCGCGAGCCCCGGACACCAGGCCGTTGGCCTGCTCCTCGGCCGCAGCCGCCGACTTCTCGGCCTCCTCGCGGGCCTGGGCCATCAGCTTGTCGGCCTGCTCTGCCGCCTCGTTCCGCTTGCGCCCCGCGGCCTCGCGTGCCTCGTCACGAGCCCGGTCCGCGTCCGCGCGGGTCCGATCGGCGGCCTCCAGCGCTTCGTCGACGGTGCGCTCGGCCAGCGTCCGGGCGGCGTCGGTCTCCTCCTGCGCCTCCCGGCGCAGCACGGCGATCTCCCGCTCCGCCTGCTCGCGCAGCCCGGCCACCGACTCGCGGACCTGCCGCGCGGTGTCCTCGGCGGCGGAGACCAGGTCTGCGGCGCGGCGTTCGGCCTCCTCCACGGTGCGCGCGGCCTCGGTCTGTGCGTCGTCCACCCGCTGCCGGGCGGTGGCCAGCAGATCCTCGCCCTGCTCGCGCGCCGCCGTACGTTCCCGGTGGGCCTCCTCCCGGGCGTCGGCCAGCAGCTCCTCGGCTTCCCGGCGACGCCGTTCCGCCTCGGCGCGGGCCGCCTCCAAGGCTTCCGCGGCCTCCGCGTTGGTGCGCTCGGCAGCCGTGTCGGCCTCCCGGCGCACCCGGTCCGCGGTCTCCTGCGCCTCGGCGCGCAGCCGTTCCGCCTCCGCAGCGGCTTCGCTGCGCAGCAGCACGGCGACGTTCTCGCCCTCCGCGCGCGACTGGGAGGCGTCCGAGGCCGCCTCGGTGCGCAGCCGTTCGGCCTCCTCCTCGGCCTGCTGCTGAAGAACGCGGCGCTTCTCGGCCGCCTCCACACGGAACTGTTCGGTCTCGCTGCGGGCCTCCTCGCGCAGTCCTTCGGCTTCGCCGCGGGCGACCCGCAGCTCCTCCTCGGCCCGGGACACCTTGTCCTCGGCCTCGGTCCGCAGCAGCTCCAGCTCCTGCTCCGACCGCTCGCGCAGTTCCCGTACGGCCTGCTCGGTCTCCTCGCGGACCCGGCGGCTCGCTTCCAGTGCCTCGGTGCGGGTCTCCTCAGCCTGCTCCTCGGCGCTGCCACGCAGCTCCTCGGCCTCCCTGCCGG
This sequence comes from Streptomycetaceae bacterium MP113-05, assembly GCA_000497405.1. Lineage (GTDB taxonomy): Bacteria > Actinomycetota > Actinomycetes > Streptomycetales > Streptomycetaceae > Streptomyces. The sequence continues at coordinate 91,894 of KI547049.1, forward strand.
TCCGCTCCAGCAGCTCGTCGGCCTGCCGACGCAGCGACGTGGCGCGCTCGACGGCCTCGGTGCGGACCCGTTCGCTCTCCGCGGTGGCGTCGCTGCGCAGCTCCTCGGCGTCGGTGCGCGCCTTGGCCAGCAGCTCCTCCGCGCTGGTCGCGGATTCCTCGATCTGCTGGACGGCGTCCCGGCGGGCCTCGCCGCGGATCCTCTCGCCCTCCTCGACCGCCTCGGCCCGTAGTTGCTCCGCCTCGCCGCGCAGCCGCCGGGCCTCCTCCTGGAGCTCGACGGTCTTGGCGCGGTACTCCTTCGTGTCGTCCTTGGCGGTGCCCTTGAGCTGCTCGGCGACGTCGTGCGCCTCCGAGCGAAGCCGGTCCGCCTCCTCCTCGGCCTCCCGGCGCAGCCGTTCGGCCTCCTCAGTGGCTGCCTTCGTCGTGGCCTTGGCCTTCTCGGACGCCTTGTTCAGCACGTCCTCGGCGGTCCGGGCTGCCTCGGCAAGCTGGTTGGCCGACTCCTCCGCGGTGCGGGTACGGGCCTCCTCGCGCGCCTCCGCAACGAGCCGTTCGGCCTCCGCGCGGGCGTCCTCAAGGTGCTGCTCGGCCTCGCCGCGGAGCTCCTCGGACTCCTTGGTGGCCTGGCCGACCATGCGGGCCACCTCGGACTTCGCCGTCCGCACCCGCTGTTCGTTGACCGACTCGGCGTCGCCGAGCTTCTTCGCGGCGGACTCCTCGGCCTCCGTGAGCCTCTTCTCCGCCTCCGCCCGGGCCTCCCGCAGGGCCGTCTCGGCCTCCCGCATGCGTTCCTCGGCCCGGCGTACCAGGTCGGCGGCCTCCCGGCGGCTGCTCTCGGCCTCGCCGGAGCTGCGGGTACGCAGCTCCTCGGCCTGGTCGGTGGCCTCCTGGGCCTGCCCGGTGGCGTTGGCCAGCATCCGCTCGGCCTCCGCGCGGGCCCGGCGCACCATGGCTTCCGCCTCCGCCCGGGCGTTCTCGGCCTCGCTGCTCAGCCGGTGCCGGGACTCCTCGGCCAGCCGGTGCGCCTCGGCCCGCGCCTGCGCCAGCGATCGCTCGGACTCCGCCCGGGTCTCCTCCATCAGGCGGCGAGCCTGCTGCTCGGTGCGGGTGCGCAGCTGCTCCGCCCACGAGACGTTCTCGTTGACGTGCGACTCGACCGTGGAACGGCGCTCCGCCAGCTCCTCGTCGAGCTGCCGCCGCCGGCGCACCGCCTCGGTGTGCAGCTCCGACTCCAGGCGGGACTGTGCCTCGGCCTGCTCCTGGAGCAGGCGCTGCGTCTGGGCCCGGGCCTGCCGCAGTTCCCGCTCGGCATCCGAACGCATCTGGTCGGCCTGCAGTTGGGCGTTGTGCAGCAGTTGTTCGGCCTGGTGGGAGAGGTTCTCGTAGCCGGCGGCCGGGCGCGTGGCGAGAGCGCGGCGCGCCTCGTGCAGCTTGGCGCGCAGCACTTCGACCTGGTAGCCGAGGTCGTCGGCGTGGTCGACCGCCTTCTCCCGCTCCTTCTTCAGCCGCTCCATCTCGGCTTCGAATTTCGAGAGGTGGTCGTCAGCCTCGTAGCGGTCGTTGCCCCGCACTGCGCGGTCCCATCCGTCCCCTGGTCGCCTATGAAGGTGAACTGCCCTGCACCCCCGTCACCATGCGCGGCAGACGCCCGTACGGGACATCTCCCGGACGTGCCGAGGAAATGGTGTCAGATCATCGGCGGAACGAGGAACCCACGCCACCCCCGAAGGGCCTTCGCAAGGCTTCTTCGTGGGGCCTCGGGACAAGCCGCCCCGGCCGCGCCGCCACTCTACCGGCCGGGAGAAGCGGACGTCAGTGGTCCGTCTCGTCGGCTCCGCCGTCCGAGGCGGGCGCGGGAGCACCTGGGGCGGCCGATGCGGGGCCGTCGTGAGAGGCGGACGCCGAGGTCACCAGCTCGGTGAGCACCCCGTGGCAGTCCTTGGGGTGCAGGAAGGTGATCCGTGAGTCCATCGAACCGCGGCGCGGCTCGTCGTAGAGCACCCGCACGCCCTTGTCGCGGATCCCGGCGGCCTCCGCGTCCACGTCGGACGTGCCGAACGCGAGGTGGTGGACACCCTCGCCGTTCTTGTCCAGCCACTTCGCGACGGTGGAGTCCGGGCGGACCGGCTCCAGCAGCTGGAGGTAGGAGGCACCTCCGTCGTCCGTGCCGTTGATGCGGAGCATGGCCTCCCGGACACCCTGTTCCTCGTTGACCTCGGTGTGGAACACCTCGAAGCCGTAGGTGGCACGGTAGAACTCGACGGTGGCGTCAAGGTCGAAACAGGCGATCCCGATGTGGTCGATACGCGTCAGCATGAGGACAGTGCAGCGTGTCGGGCGTGGTTGCGCAATGCGTGACTACGCAACGTGCGCACGGTCACACCGTTCGGAAGGTGACCTGGGCCCACACTGCTCAGTACCTTGTGCAGATAACACTCGTTAACTTCCCGCTGGAAGGGAACCTGTCATGACGGACACGTCCAGCAGCACCACTTCGGTCATCGTCGCGGGTGCCCGCACCCCCATGGGGCGACTGCTCGGATCGCTGAAGACCTTCTCCGGAGCCGACCTCGGCGGCTTCGCCATCAAGGCCGCACTCGACCGGGCCGGCGTCACCGGCGACCAGGTCGAGTACGTGATCATGGGCCAGGTGCTGCAGGCGGGCGCCGGGCAGATCCCGGCCCGCCAGGCCGCAGTGAAGGCCGGCATCCCGATGAACGTGCCGGCCCTGACGGTGAACAAGGTGTGCCTGTCCGGCCTCGACGCCATCGCCCTCGCGGACCAGCTGGTGCGCGCGGGCGAGTTCGACGTGATCGTCGCGGGTGGCCAGGAGTCCATGACCAACGCTCCGCACCTGCTGCCGGGGTCGCGCTCCGGCTTCAAGTACGGCGCCGTCGGGATGCTCGACGCCATGGCGCACGACGGGCTCACCGACGCCTTCGAGAACGTCGCCATGGGCGAGTCCACGGAGAAGCACAACACCCGCCTGGGCATCGGCCGTGCCGAGCAGGACGAGATCGCCGCCGCCTCGCACCAGAAGGCCGCCGCGGCCCGGTCGGCCGGCCGCTTCGCCGCCGAGATCACGCCGGTCGAGATCCCGCAGCGCAAGGGCGACCCGGTCGTCTTCGAGGAGGACGAGGGCATCCGCGGCGACACCACCGCCGAGTCCCTCGGCAAGCTGCGCCCCGCCTTCGCCAAGGACGGCACCATCACTGCCGGCTCGGCCTCGCAGATCTCCGACGGCGCCGCGGCCGTCGTGGTGATGAGCAAGGCCAAGGCGGAGGAGCTCGGCCTGGAGTGGATCGCCGAGATCGGCGCACACGGCAACGTCGCGGGCCCCGACAACTCGCTGCAGTCCCAGCCCTCGAACGCCGTGCAGCACGCCCTGAAGAAGGACGGCCTGTCCGTCGGCGACCTCGACCTCCTCGAGATCAACGAGGCGTTCGCCGCGGTCTGCGTGCAGTCGGTGAAGGACCTGGGCGTGTCACCTGAAAAGGTGAACGTCAACGGCGGTGCGATTGCGTTGGGTCACCCGATCGGGATGTCCGGCGCGCGTATCGTCCTGCACCTGGCGCTGGAACTGCAGCGTCGCGGCGGCGGTGTCGGCGCGGCGGCGCTCTGCGGCGGCGGCGGTCAGGGTGACGCGCTGGTGCTGCGGGTGCCGGGCAAGTAAGGGTTCGCCGGTTCGCCGGTTCTGCTGTACGGAGGAGTGAGACGTGGTGGACGTCCCCACACTGGTGACGCAGGCCCGGGAAGGACGGCCGCGCGCCGTCGCCCGGCTGATCTCCCTGGTCGAGGGGGCGTCCCCGCAGCTCCGCGAGGTCATGGCCGCACTCGCGCCGCGCTGCGGCAACGCGTACGTGGTCGGTCTCACCGGGTCGCCGGGCGTCGGGAAGTCGACGTCGACCTCGGCGCTGGTCTCCGCCTACCGGCGGACCGGGAAGCGCGTCGGCGTGCTCGCCGTCGACCCCTCCTCGCCGTTCTCCGGCGGGGCGCTGCTCGGCGACCGGGTGCGGATGGGGGAGCACGCGTCCGACTCGGGCGTGTACATCCGCTCCATGGCCACACGGGGGCATCTGGGCGGCCTGGCCTGGTCAGCCCCGCAGGCGATCCGGGTGCTGGACGCGGCCGGCTGTGACGTGATCCTGGTGGAGACGGTCGGCGTCGGCCAGTCCGAGGTGGAGATCGCCTCCCAGGCGGACACCAGCGTGGTGCTGCTGGCACCCGGAATGGGCGACGGCATCCAGGCCGCGAAGGCGGGCATCCTGGAGATCGGTGACCTGTACGTGGTGAACAAGGCCGACCGGGACGGCGCGGACGCCACCGCCCGCGAGCTCAACCACATGCTGGGGCTGGGCGAGGCCCGGGCGCCGGGGGACTGGCGCCCGCCGATCGTGAAGACGGTCGCCGCCCGCGGGGAGGGCGTCGACGAGGTCGTCGAAGCCCTGGAGAAGCACCGTGCCTGGATGGAGGAGCACGGCGTACTGGACGAACGGCGCGCGAAACGAGCCGCCCGGGAGATCGAGACGATCGCGGTGACGGCGTTGCGGGAACGGATCGGGAACCTCAGCGGGGACCGTCGTCTCGGTGCGCTCGCGGAGCGCATCGTCAGCGGTTCACTGGACCCGTACACGGCAGCGGACGAACTCGTCGCCGGTCTCACGCAGGAGAGTTGAGGTCCGGGGTCGGTAGGCCGCTGACCCCGTTCGACCGTGGAACGGCAGATCCTGGAGGCCGGTAGTGCGGTCACCGGCCGCACGACCCTCGCTCGCGCAGGTTCCGGCAGCTTTCCGGGTAGACGCAGCACGGCGGGCCGGCCGGTTCGTCGCGCGGCGCATCCCGACCGGCTGACCCGCATATCCGGCCTGCGTCAGCGGTCGTGAACGGCGTGCAGATGCTCGGCCACGGTGGCCAGCGACTTCTGCACCTCCTCCAGGGCCTGCGGGGACAGCAGGTCGATGAAGTGTCGGCGCACCGACGCGACGTGGTGCGGGGCGACGCCCCGCATGGTCTCCCAGCCCTGATCGGTGAGGACGGCGAACAGCCCGCGCTTGTCCGATTCGCAGCTCTCCCGGCGGACCAGGCCGGCCTTCTCCATGCGGGTGATCTGGTGGGAGAGGCGGCTCTTGGACTGCCGGGTGCGGTCGGCGAGTTCACTCATCCGTACCCGGCGCTCCGGCGACTCGGAGAGATTGACGAGGATCTCGTAGTCGTAGTTGGTCAGCCCGAAGGGCTGGAGGTCGCGCTCCAGCTGGTACATGAGCAGCCGGCTGACGTCGAGGTGCGTACGCCAGGCCTGCTGTTCCGCGTCGCTCAGCCAGCCCTTGTCGGTGGTCATCGTTCGAGAGTACCCAGTGCCGCGCCAGCCGGGGTTCGCCCCGCTTCCGGGTGAACCTGACCGACACGGCGCTAGAGTCCGAAACGGCGCTGTAGATCACCGAGCTGGCCCGGGAGGCGGGGAGCCTGCTGACCGCCCGGCTCCTGACCGGCCTGGGGGCCGCCGCCGGGGGCGAGCGGTACGTCCTTCATCAGCTCGGTGGACTGGATCAGTACGGTTCCCTCACCGGTGAACTCGTACTGGTGCTCCTCGCCGGAGGTGCCGCCGAGGCCGGTCACGGCGCGGATGCCGCCGAGCACGCCCCGCATGTACTGGTGGTCGTAGTGGTGGCAGGGCGACGGGCAGTCGGCCCAGCCGACCAGCGCCTCGGGGTCCACGCGGACCGGTGGTTCGACGAAGTGCACCGCGCCGTTGGAGGCGGCGACGAACGTGCCGGTGCCGACGAGGGTGAGGAATCCGGGGATGATCGACTGCTTGAGCGACAGTGACGGCTCGAAGGCCAGCAGGTTTCCCGACCGGACGGTCAGGTTGCCGTCCTGGAGGTCGTAGGAGTTGACGTCGAACGCCCGGTCGGCGAGCAGCATTTTGCCGCTGCCCTCCGCGACGATCCAGTCCTGGGCGTGCAGTGGCGAGTGGAAGCTCCCAGCGACCAGCCGGTCCAGCGGGCCGTGGCCGATGCCGTGGAAGTCGATCTGCCCGTAGTAGGCGATCATCTTCCCCTTCTGCAGGAACCAGCGGCTGCCGCGCAGCTCCACGCAGAACGTGTACGAGTTGACGTTGTCGTCCGACGGCAGCGTGGTGAAGTCCAGCGGTGCGGTGCTCAAAGCTTCTCCTCGCTCGCCTGTACGTAGACCGTGCCGTTGCCGGACAGCTCCAGCTGGAACGCCTCGCCGGAGCTGCGGCCGACCATGTCGCGCCAGCCCAGCGCGGTGGACAGCTTGTTGCGCACGTCGCCGTGGTGGGCGACGTACGCCTGCGGGTCCACGTGCACGGGACGGTCCGGCGCGATCGGCAGTTCGATGACGCCGCCGTGCGCCATGACGGCGACCGATCCGTGTCCGCGGAGTGTGGTGGTGAACAGGCCCTGGCCGCTGACCTGGCCGCGGACCAGGCCCGTCACGCCGCCCTGGGAGCCCAGGAACATGGTGCCCTGCTCCAGGGTGCCGTCGAACGCGAGCAGCCGGTCGGCCTCGACGTAGAGGGTGTCGCCGGTGAGGTCGATCACCTGCACGTGGTGACCGCCGTGGCCGTACATCACGCTGCCGTCACCCTCGACGGTCATCAACGGCGCGGCCTCCCCGGCCGCCCGGCGACCGATCATGGCCATCACACCGCCCTGGCCGCTCTGCATGTTCGGTGTGAAGCGGACGTCTCCCCTGTAGGCGATCATCGCGCCGCGCTGGCTGAACATGCGGGAGCCGGGTGTGACAGCCGCTTCTACGATCTTGGAGTTGACCTGTTGGAACGGCATCAGATCTGCCCCCCGACGGTGTTGCGCTCGCTGGGCTGCACGTAGACCAGGCCGTCGCCCTCGAAGCGGATCTGGAACGCCTCGCCGGAGCCCTCACCGAGGAAGGTGCGGAAGTTCACCCCGGACTGGAAGTCCTGCCGCAGGCTCCCGGTATGGGCCACGTAGGCACCGGGGTCCACCTGGAGCGGCTGTCCGTGCGAGACCCGCAGCACGACGGGTGTCCCGGCGGTGGTCAGCGCGGCCTGGCCGTTGCCCTCCACGGTGGTCGTGAACAGGCCGGTGCCCTGTGAGGCGCCGCGCAGGCCGGTGAAGTGGGTGCCGGTGCGCAGTGACGCCTCGGCGCACAGCAGGTTGCTGGACTCGACGTACAGCGTCTCGCCGTTCAGCGCCACCAGGCTGACGTCGCTCGCCCGGTCCGCGAACCAGCAGGTGCCCTCGCCCTTCACCTCCATGAGCTCCATCTGCTCCCCGGTGATCCTGCGGGTCACCATCCCGCGCAGACCCTCACCGCCCCCGGAGAGCTTCTTGAACGACATCCGGCCGTCGTACGCGACCATCGCACCGTTCTTCGCCTTCACGGTGTCGCCTGCCATCGCGACGGCGAGCACCTTGCCACCCTGCAGTCGAAACTGAGCCACAGAACTGAACCTACCCGGCGGTCGCCGCCTGCGGGCGGGCTGTCACAATGGCAAAAGTTTGTGCATCCGTTCACAAAGATCGAGGAAGCTTCGCCGTGGACATGAAAACCGTCTCCGCCATGCGCCGTCTCCGCCTGGTCTCGGTGCCCGAGGCCGTCTCCTTCCTGCTGCTCCTGGCGTGCTCGGTGCTCAAGCGCACCACCGAGTTCAACGCCGTCCCGGTGATGGGCGCCGTCCACGGCTTTCTCTTCGTCCTCTACGTGCTCTTCCTGCTGGACGCCTGGAACCGCACCAAGTGGCCGGGTG
>KI547049.1:100459-117102 GCA_000497405.1 Streptomycetaceae bacterium MP113-05
CTTCGCGGACCGCCGGCTGCGCCGCGAGGAAGAGTCGGCCGTGGCCGCGATCCGCGCCGAACCCGCCGCCCGAGGCGGACACGTGGCGGCACAGTGATCGTCGCCTTCTCCGTCACGCCGCTCGGCGTCGGCGAGGACGTGGGCGAGTACGTCGCCGACGCGGTGCGGGTCGTGCGGGAGTCCGGACTGCCGCACCGCACGGACGCCATGTTCACCTCCATCGAGGGCGACTGGGACGCCTGCATGGACGTCGTCCGCCGCGCCGTCGCCGCCGTCGAGGCCCGCGCGCCCCGCGTCTCCCTCGTGCTCAAGGCGGACATCCGGGACGGCGTCACCGACGGCCTCACCGCCAAGGTGGAGGCGATCGAGCGACACCTGTCCGCCGACGACCGCTGACACGCGCTCGCAGATCGGTGACGGCCCGCGGTACGAGCCAGCCGTGACGTTCGTCAACGCCTGGTACCCGCACGACGTTGACCGTGCCATGCTGGTGCGGTGAACCGCTATCTGCTCGACAACCGTCACCCGGAGGCCGGCGAACGGTTCGCGGCGCTCGCCGAGATGTTCGACCCGTGGACCTTTCGTCACCTCGACGCCCTGGGGCTCGGTGAAGGATGGCGGTGCTGGGAGGTCGGTGCCGGCGGCGTCTCGGTGCCGTGCGGCCTGGCGGAGCGGGTGGGGACCAGCGGCCGGGTGCTGGCCACGGACATCGACGTGTCGTGGGCCGAGCCTGCGGCCGGCGGTGCGCTCGAGGTGCGCCGGCACGACGTGATCCGCGACCCACCGCCGGCGGAGACGTTCGACCTGGTCCACGCCCGGCTGGTCCTGGTCCACCTGAAGGATCGCGCGGCCGCGATGCGAGTCCTGATCGATGCGCTCCGGCCGGGCGGATGGCTGGTGATCGAGGACGGGGACCCAGCCCTGCAGCCACTCGCCTGCCCGGACGAACGCGGCCCCGACGAAGCGCTGGCGAACCGGCTGCGCACCCGGATCCGGACGCTGATGGCCGAGCGTGGGGCGGACCTCGCATACGGTCGCAGGCTGCCCCGGCTGCTGCGTGAGTCAGACCTGGCGGACGTTGGCGCCGAAGCCTACTTCCCCATGGCGTCACGCGCGTGCACGGTCCTGGAGGCGGCCACGGTCCAGCACGTACGCGACCAGCTCCTCGCCGCGGAACTGGCGACGCCGGAGGAGATCGAGACGCATCTCGCGAACCTCGCGCACGGCGACCTGGACCTCATGCTCGCACCGATGATCACCGCATGGGGCCGCAAGCCGGCCTGATACCCCGGACCACTGGCCGCTCGGTACGGGTACAGGCGAATCCAGCTGTCGCCGATTCCGACGGACAGGTCCACCAGGGTCCGGTCCACCCACTGCGCACGCCGTCGAGATCTGCGACGCCCTGTCGGCCCGGGAAGACCGAGGCAAACAGCCGCCGTTCCGCACTGAACTGTCACCTGCTCCGCCACGGGGGTGGGACGCGAGGCGGTCCGGCGGATCCGCTCGCAGTGTGGGACGCCTGTGTCCGGTAGGTGACCGGCCGGTAGGGTCGGGATCGTGCCGAAGCCGCTCAGCCTGCCGTTCGACCCGATCGCTCGCGCCGACGAACTCTGGAAGCAGCGATGGGGTGCCGTGCCGTCCATGGCGGCGATCACGTCGATCATGCGCGCGCACCAGATCCTGCTCGCGCAGGTCGACGCCGTCGTCAAACCGTACGGGCTGACGTTCGCGCGCTACGAGGCTCTGGTGCTGCTGACCTTCTCGCGAGCCGGCGAGCTGCCCATGTCGAAGATCGGCGAGCGGCTGATGGTGCACCCCACGTCCGTGACCAACACGGTCGACCGGTTGCAGAGGTCCGGGCTGGTCACCAAGCGGCCGAACCCCGAGGACGGCCGAGGGACGCTGGCGTCGATCACGGACAAGGGGCGCGAGGTGTGCGATGCGGCCACGCGCGACCTGATGGCGATGGACTTCGGACTGTCGTCCTACGGCGACGAGCAGTGCGACGAGATCTTCGGTCTGCTGCGCCCGCTCCGGGTCGCCGCGCACGATTTCGACGCCCCCGCGTAGGCCCGGCCCGTCGGCCGATACCCTCACGGCATGAAGAAAAGCGTGTTGACCCGCTACCGCGTGATGGCCTACGTCACAGCGGTCATGCTGCTCGCCCTCTGCACCGCCATGGTCTTCAAGTACGGCTTCGACGCCGGTGCCGACACCACCCTGGTGATCTCACAGATCCACGGTGCGCTGTTCATCATCTACGTGATCTTCGCGTTCGACCTCGGCCAGAAGGCCCGCTGGCCGTTCGGCAAGCTGTTGTGGGTGCTGGTTTCCGGGACGGTCCCACTGGCGGCCTTCTTCGTGGAGCGCAGGGTCGTCCGCGAGGTGGAGCCCATGATCGAGGACTCGCCCGTAGCGGCGGCGAAGGCGTAGCAGCGCGCGAGGAGGCCGTGGCGGGCCGGACGCGCCCGGAGTTGCGGAGTGACACCCGTCGCGACCTGCAGCTCTTCGGTCGGCCTTGCATTGCGGCCCCTTCTGGGCGGACACTTACTAGGACGTCCTAGTATTTTCGCCCCGCATCCGCCTCCGGCGGCCACCGGGGCACAGAGAGGCAGAAGACACCGCATGGATGCTCAGGCCATCGAGGAAGGGCGCCTGCGCTGGCAGGCGCGGTACGACGCGGCGCGCAAGCGCGACGCGGACTTCACCACGCTCTCCGGCGACCCCGTCGACCCCGTCTACGGGCCGCGACCGGGCGACACCTACGAGGGCTTCGAGCGCATCGGCTGGCCCGGCGAGTTCCCCTACACCCGCGGTCTGCACCCGACGGGTTACCGCGGTCGCACGTGGACGATCCGGCAGTTCGCCGGGTTCGGCAACGCGGAGCAGACCAACGAGCGCTACAAGATGATCCTTGAGGCCGGCGGCGGCGGCCTCTCGGTCGCGTTCGACATGCCGACACTGATGGGCCGCGACTCGGACGAACCCCAGTCGCTCGGCGAGGTGGGCCACTGCGGTGTCGCCATCGACTCCGCCGCCGACATGGAGGTGCTGTTCTCCGGCATCCCGCTGGGCGACGTGACGACCTCGATGACGATCTCCGGTCCGGCCGTGCCGGTCTTCTGCATGTACCTGGTGGCTGCCGAGCGGCAGGGCGTGGACCCCTCGGTACTCAACGGCACGCTGCAGACGGACATCTTCAAGGAGTACATCGCGCAGAAGGAGTGGCTCTTCCAGCCCGAGCCGCACCTCCGCCTGATCGGCGACCTGATGGAGCACTGCGCCCGCGACATCCCCGCGTACAAGCCGCTCTCGGTCTCCGGTTACCACATTCGTGAGGCGGGATCCACCGCGGCCCAGGAGTTGGCGTACACGCTCGCCGACGGCTTCGGCTACGTCGAACTGGGTCTCTCCCGCGGGCTGGACGTCAACACGTTCGCGCCCGGTCTGTCCTTCTTCTTCGACGCGCACCTCGACTTCTTCGAGGAGATCGCCAAGTTCCGTGCCGCCCGCCGCATCTGGGCGCGCTGGATGCGTGACGAGTACGGGGCGACCTCCGAGAAGGCCCAGTGGATGCGCTTCCACACCCAGACCGCCGGTGTCTCGCTCACCGCGCAGCAGCCGTACAACAACGTGGTCCGGACCGCCGTCGAAGCGCTCTCGGCCGTCCTCGGCGGCACCAACTCGCTGCACACCAACGCGCTCGACGAGACCCTGGCACTGCCCAGCGAGCAGGCCGCGGAGATCGCGCTGCGCACCCAGCAGGTGCTGATGGAGGAGACCGGCGTCACGAATGTCGCGGACCCGCTGGGCGGCTCCTGGTACGTGGAGCAGCTCACCGACCGCATCGAAGCGGACGCGGAGAAGATCTTCGAGCAGATCAAGGAACGCGGTCGCCGGGCACACCCGGACGAGAACCACCCCGTCGGCCCGATCACGTCCGGCATCCTGCGCGGCATCGAGGACGGCTGGTTCACCGGAGAGATCGCCGAGGCGGCCTTCGAGTACCAGCGGTCGCTGGAGAAGGACGACAAGCGGGTCGTCGGCGTCAACTGCCACACCGGCTCGGTCACCGGTGACCTGGAGATCCTCCGGGTCAGCCACGAGGTGGAGCGCGAGCAGGTGCGGGCACTCGCGGACCGCAAGTCGAGCCGGGACGACGCGGCCGTCGGCAAGGCGCTGGAAGCCATGATGTCGGCCGCCCGCAGCGACGCCAACATGATCGAGCCGATGCTGGAGGCGGTGCGCGCCGAGGCCACCCTCGGGGAGATCTGCGGAGCGTTGCGCGACGAATGGGGTGCCTACACCGAGCCGCCGGTCTTCTGACCCGGACGGGGTCACCGAGCCCTGCGGCCGATCAGGTCTCAGCCCACGGCGCCGAGGCCGCCGATGAGCAGGCGGGAGAAGGTGGACGCCCAGGTGGCGTCCACCTTCTCCGCGCTCACCAGCGCGCGGTGTACGACCGCGCCGGCGATCACGTCGAAGACGAGGTCGGCGTTGCGGGCGGCCGTCTGCGCGTCCTCGTCCGGGGGAATTTCCCCGCGTCGCTGGGCGCGGGCCCGGCCCTGCAGGACCAGCCGCTTCTGCCGGTCGACGAGCGCGGTCCGGATCCGGCCGCGCAGCGCCGGGTCGCGAGTCGACTCGGCGACCACGGCCATCAGTGCGGTCTGCGTCTCGGGCCGGTCCAGCAGCCGTGCGAAGGACAGCACCACGCCCTCCACGTCCGTCTGCAGGCTGCCGCGGTCGGGGAGTTCGAGTTCGTCGAAGAGCACTGCGACCGCGTCCACCACCAGTTCGCTCCTGCCGGGCCAGCGGCGGTAGAGGGTGGTCTTCGCCACACCGGCCCGGGCTGCGACGTCGCTCATCGTCAGCTTCGACCACCCGGACTCGACCAGCGCCGCGCGCGTGGCCTCCAGGATCGCGTGGTCCGCGGCAGTGCTCCGGGGGCGTGCCATGGCGTGCAGCCTAGCGGGCTGCCGCCCCACGGACCCCGTGTTACGCTACGGGTTGTATCGAAACGGTCGACGGGCTCCGGACGAGCCGGTGGGGACCGGCGACGAACCGCGGTCGAAGGGGGGAGACTGGTCCCATGCAGCCACGCAACATGTCCATCAGTGGAGCGGTCGACCTCGCCGCGGTCAAGGCGGCCGGGGAGGCCAAGGAGAAGGCCGAGCAGGCGCGGGCTCGCGCCGCCGAAGGCGGCGGCAGCCCTGCACCCGCCGGTCTGGTCATCGACGTCGACGAGGCCGGATTCGAGGCCGAGGTCCTCGAGCGGTCCGCCGAGGTCCCAGTCGTCATCGACTTCTGGGCCGAGTGGTGCGAGCCGTGCAAGCAGCTCGGTCCGCTGCTCCAGCGCGTCGTCGAGGAGTACGCCGGTCGGCTCGTGCTCGCCAAGATCGACGTCGATCAGAACCAGGCGCTCTTCCAGCAGTTCGGCGTCCAGGGGATCCCCGCGGTGTTCGCGGTGGTGGCTGGTCAGGCGCTGCCGCTCTTCCAGGGGGCGGCGCCGGAGCAGCAGATCCGGGAGACCCTGGACCAGCTCGTCCAGGTCTCCGAGGAGCGCTTCGGCATCACCGGTCTGCAGGGTGTGCCCGAGGCAGCCGAGGGCGAGGAGAGCGCCCGGCGGCAGGAGCCGGAGGAGCCGGAGGACCCGGCGCTCGCCGCCGCGCACGGCGCGCTGGACGCCGGCGACCTGAACGGCGCCGTCCAGGCGTACAAGAACGTACTGTCCGGCGACCCCGCCAACACGGAGGCCAAACTGGGCCTCGCGCAGGCCGAGCTGCTCGGGCGGGTGCAGGGGCTGGACGCCCAGCAGGTGCGCAAGGATGCGGCGGAGCATCCCAAGGACCTCGTGACCCAGCTCCGCGCTGCGGACCTGGACCTGGTCGGCGGGCACGTCGAGGACGCCTTCGGGCGTCTGGTCGAGACGGTGCAGCGGACCGCGGGCGACGACCGGGAGGCCGCCCGCGTCCGGCTGCTGGAACTGTTCGAGGTGATCGGCGGCGACGACCCGCGAGTCGTCGCCGCCCGTAGCGCGCTGGCTCGCGTGCTGTTCTGATCAGGCGGGGGCCCGGAGACGCGGGCGCGTGGATTTAGCGACACGGCGGTCGCGCTTTGCCAAAACTTGGCAATCGCGACCGCCGTTACTCATAGTAAGACCCCTTGTCGGTTTCGGTCTGTCATGTCCGACTAATCCCTGCACCTTGGGGTCGGTGTCCACCACGGGCTGTCGCCGCTCTAGGCTTGACCGCCTCGCTTTGGGTCTTCGTTCATTACTCACAAGTAACGAGCCCCTTGTGTGTCAGCCGCAGATGCACCACGATCGGCCACGCTCGGTCCGTTCTCCCCCAGCCCCGGCATCATCCGGGTATCGGGGTGATGCGGGTCCCCGCCGAGTGGGCCGGCGCGTACCTTCGCCGGTCGCGGGCAGGGGGGTCTCTGTCAAGACGGCAGGGCCTGTCCGGTGGTGCAGGCCGCGCGAAAGCGTGGCCGGTGGTGTCGCTCGGGGGTGATCGCCGACAGCTCGGGAGTGACATGCTCGCGTCCCCTGATGGCGGCGCTCCCCTTCCCGAGGACGTAGCACTTCTCCCATCCCGTGCGGGACCGCAGACCCGCATTGGAGATGTACGTCCGAGAAGGAGGAAAGTCATGGAGTCCCTGGCTCGTGGCGGAACCAGATGGAGGCGCTTCGCCGTCGTCATGGTCCCCAGCGTTGCCGCAACGGCAGCGATAGGTGTCGCTCTGTCCCAGGGTGCGCTCGCGGCCTCGTTCAGCGTGTCCGGCCAGCAGTTCAAGCTGACGGCCGACAGCATCGAGGCGCAGGGTTTCACCCAGTACGGCACGATCGACAACACCGCGAAGGGGCCGAAGCCGGTCACCGTCGTCGGCATGAACCATGCAGACATCAAGGGTCTGTGCCAGTCGGTCGTTCTCCCGGTTCCGGGGTTCGGCGACGTGTCGATGGTGCTCGGCGCGGGCGACGGCAAGCCCGTCGTCGCCAAGAAGCTCTACGTCGACGCAGACGTCCTGTCCGCCAACGCCACGTTCAAGAACATCGACATCGGCGTTTCGGTCACTGATACCAACAAGGGTCCAGGCCCGCACAAGGGCGACGCGGTCCTTCCGGGCTCCTTCGCCCAGCAGGCCGAGAGCGCCACTCTGACCGACGTCAAGCAGCGTGCCTGGGCGACGACGGCCGGAACCTTCAAGCTGAGCGGTCTCCACATGTCCGTCAAGAAGGGCAAGCACGAGTGCTACTGAGGCACTGACCGTACGGGCGCGGGTGCGCTTGCCGCGCCCGTACGGACGCTCCACCCCGCAATACCTGCGCCAGTCCCCCGAGGAGCTGTACCTATGAGCGCCGAGACGCATGTGCGCCCTGAAGACCGGTCCGCCCGGATGCGGCGGGATTTCCGGGTATGGCGCGGACAGCGCCCGTTCTGGGGCGGGATGCTGACGTTGCTGGCGGGCATTCCCATCATGTATGTCCCCTACCAGAACCTGACTCTCGGGTCGCTGACCATCCGCATGGCCACCACGGCGGGCGCCGGATCGCTGATCATCGGCGTGCTGCTGGTCGTGCTCGGGATCACCATGTGGTTCCAGCCCCACTCCCGGGTGTTCGCGGGTGTGGCGGCGATCCTTTTGGCCCTGGTCTCTCTGGTCGTCTCCAACTTCGGCGCCTTCCTGATCGGTTTCCTGCTGGGAATGATCGGCGGCGCTCTCTGCCTGTCCTGGGCGCCCGGTGGCCCCGTACACCCGTCGGCGGCCGAATCCTCCGGTCCGGCCGCCGAGGAGGCGGAGGAACCGGCGTCCCTCGAAGGTGCTGCCGCAGCCCCGGGCACCGGCAGTGCCCTCGACGACCTTTCAGCCACTGGAACGCCCTCGTCCCCGACGGCGGGCGCGGACGCGAACAACGCGAACGGGAGGCACCGTGCCGGGTGACGAGCTGCACGAGGAGGCGCTCGGGACGGATGTGTCCGTACTCGGCGTCCGTCGAGAGAGAACGGGACCACGGCACGCGGCCCCGAAGAAGCCGTTCCTGACGCGCCTGCACGTCCCTGCCGGCAAGGCGGTCGCCATCGCCGCCATGCCCTCGGCCGTTCTGTTGAGCATGGGCGTGACGCCGCAGTTCGCCTATGCCAAACCCCTGCCCAAGAACCCCTTCGGAGACGGCCCCTGCATCTCGCAGCAGGACCGCGCGGACGAGGAGGCGCAGGAGGAGGCGAAGGCCACCGAGAAGGCCGAGGAGGAGCGCAAGCGCGCCGAGGCCGAGCGGAAGGCGGCCGAGGAGAAGGCACGGCAGGAGGAGGAGCAGGAGTCGGACGAGGAGAACACGTCCGGATCGGGCTCCGGTTCTCACGAGTCTTCCGACGGCGGCACCACGGGGGCCGGCGACGGCTCCAGCGGTGGTTCCGGCAGCTCGCCGGCGCCCGAGCCGAGCCCCTCCGAGGAGGACGGCTCCGGCGGGCTTCTGGGGGGCGTCGGTGACGCTCTCGGGGACCTTCTCGGGGGCGGTGACCGGAACAGGCAGTCGGAGCCCGAGCCGTCCGACTCTCCGGAAGCGTCCGCGAAGGAGTCCTCCGCCCCTGTCGGTGACACCGTCGACGAACTCGGTGAGGGAGTCGAGGACACCGTCGGCGAGGTCGAGGACGGCCTGAACGACACCACCGACAAGCTGCCCCTGCCCGACGGCCCGGGCCAGCAGTCGCCCTCCGTCGAGGCCGGCGAGGACGAGGCCACGGACGCGAGTGACCTGCCGGAGGGCGAGGACGGCGACAAGGCCTTCCCCTGCGTCGAGGAGAAGAAGGTCGACGGCAAGGCCGGGGCGACCCCCGCCGTGCTGCCCAACCAGCCCTGGACGCTGAAGGCGTCGTCACTGACCATCCGCGGCCAGGACTACGAGGGCGTGTTCAACGTCCGAACGGCGAACGGCGAGACCAAGCAGGTCCTCAAGTTCACCGCCGACACCGTCGACATCGGGGACCTGCACCAGATCGTGCAGGGGCCGGACGGAGTCCAGTACCACGTCAGGGCTGCGGCGGGCTCGACCTCGACCATCCGCGACAGCCAGGTGACGCTCTACACCGAGCGTCTGGAGGGCAATCTCTTCGGTCTGATCCCGATCACCTTCGACCCTGCGCATCCACCGCCGCTGAACCTGCCGGACGTCTTCTTCACGGACGTCACGGTCACACAGGCAGGCCAGTTCGGTGGCACCCTCACGATCCCCGGTCTGCACTCGACCATCACCACCGGCTGAGAACGCACGCCGCAACCGGAAGGGGCCCGCATCCGCCGTTCGCGGATGCGGGCCCCTTCCGGTGCTACGGTCCGGGCCGACGGTCGCTCAGACCGCGGTCTCCTCGGCGCCGCCGAGGTGGTGCACGCGCACCATGTTGGTGGTGCCCGGCACGCCGGGAGGCGAACCGGCCGTGATGATCATCTTGTCGCCGACGTCGTACCGCTGGAGCTTCAGCAACTCCGCGTCCACCAGTTCCACCATCTCGTCGGTGGTGTTGACGTGCGGGACGACGAACGAGTCCACGCCCCAGCTCAGCGTGAGCTGGTTGCGGGTGGCGACGTCGGTGGTGAAGGCGAGGACGGGCTGCGCCGCGCGGTAGCGGCTCAGCCGCCGGGCCGTGTCACCGGACTTGGTGAAGGCGATCAGAGTCTTGGCGTGCAGGAAGTCCGCGATCTCGCAGGCCGCGCGGGCTACCGAACCGCCCTGAGTGCGCGGCTTCTTCCCCTTGACCAGCGGCTGCAGGCCGCGACCGAGCAGCTCCTCCTCCGCCGCCTCCACGATCTTCGACATGGTCGTGACGGTCTCGATCGGGTACTGCCCGACCGACGACTCCGCGGACAGCATCACGGCGTCCGCGCCGTCCAGGATCGCGTTCGCCACGTCGGAGGCCTCGGCACGCGTCGGACGCGAGTTGGTGATCATCGACTCCATCATCTGGGTCGCCACGATCACCGGCTTGGCGTTCCGCCGGCACAGCTCGATGAGCCGCTTCTGCACCATCGGGACGCGCTCCAGCGGGTACTCCACCGCCAGGTCGCCGCGCGCCACCATGACCCCGTCGAAGGCGAGGACGACCTCCTCCATGTTCTCCACCGCCTGCGGCTTCTCCACCTTGGCGATGACCGGCACCCGGCGGCCGACCTCGTCCATCACCCGGTGCACGTCGCGCACATCGGAGGCACTGCGCACGAACGACAGCGCGACCATGTCGCAGCCCATCCGCAGTGCGAACCTCAGGTCCTCGACGTCCTTCTCGGACAACGCCGGAACGTTCACCGCCGCACCGGGCAGGTTGATGCCCTTGTGGTCGGAGATGACGCCGCCCTCGACGACGATGCAGCGCACCCGGGGGCCGTCGACCTCGACCACCTGCAGCGCCACGTTGCCGTCGTTGATCAGAACCGGGTCACCCTTGGCCACGTCGGCCGGCAGTCCCTTGTACGTGGTGCCGCACTGCGACACGTCACCGGCCACGTCCTCCGCGGTGATGGTGAACTCCTCGCCGCGCACCAGCTCCACCGGGCCCTCGGCGAAGGTCTCCAGGCGGATCTTCGGACCCTGGAGGTCGGCCAGCACGCCCACGGCCCGGCCGGTCTCGTCCGCGGCCTTGCGGAGACGCTGATAGCGCTCCTCGTGCTCGGGCTGGCTGCCGTGGCTCATGTTGAAGCGGGCCACGTTCATGCCGGCCTCGAGCAGTGTCTTCAGCTGCTCGTACGAGTCGACGGCGGGACCCAGAGTACAGACGATCTTGGAACGGCGCATGGAAACGATCCTATCGGTTTTGTTCAGGCGCGGAACGTACGGGGTGAGGCTGCTCAGGGAAGCCTGCTGGACTCACGCCGTCTCCGCTCCGTTGACCAGTGCGTACGTCTGCCGGGCGATCTCCAGCTCCTCGTCGGTGGGCACCACGGCGACCGCCACCCGGGATTTCTCGGGCGAGACCAGCCGCGCTCGCCGGTCGCGCACCCCGTTGCGCTCCGGATCCACCGCCAGACCGAGTGCCTCCAGGCCCTCCAGCGCCGCCGTCCGCACCTCGGCCGCGTTCTCCCCGACGCCTGCGGTGAACGCCACCGCGTCCACCCGGCCCAGCACCGCGTAGTAGGCGCCGACATACTTCTTCAGCCGGTGCACGTAGACCTCGAAGGCCAGCCGTGCAGCCTCATCGCCCGCCTCGGTCCGGCGACGGATCTCCCGCATGTCGTTGTCGCCGCACAGTCCGACGAGGCCGCTGCGGCGGTTGAGCAGCGTGTCGATCTCGTCCACCGACATCCCTGCCACCCGCGACAGGTGGAAGACGACCGCCGGGTCGGTGTCGCCGCTCCGGGTGCCCATCACCAACCCCTCCAGCGGTGTCAGACCCATCGACGTCTCCACGCAGACCCCGCCGCGCACCGCCGACGCCGAGGCGCCGTTGCCCAGGTGCAGCACGATCACGTTCACCTCGGACGGGTCCCGGCCCAGAAGCTCGGCCGTCTTCCGCGAGACGTACGCGTGCGAGGTGCCGTGGAACCCGTAGCGGCGGATGCGGTGCGCGTCGGCGGTCTCCCGCTCGATCGCGTAACGCGCGGCGTGCTCCGGGATCGTGGTGTGGAACGCGGTGTCGAAGACGGCCACCTGAGGAAGCTGCGGGCTCAGGGCCCGCGCGGTGCGGATGCCGGTGAGGTTCGCCGGGTTGTGCAGCGGGGCGAGGGGCACCAGTCGCTCGATCTCCGCCAGCACCGCGTCGTCGATCACCGTCGGCTCGGTGAAGCGGCGCCCGCCGTGCACGACCCGGTGGCCGATCGCGACCAGCTCGGGCGAGTCCAGCCCCAGCCCGTCCGCGGCCAGTTCCTCCGCGACGGCCTTCAGCGCCACCCCGTGGTCGCCGATCCGGCCCTCCCGGGTGCGCTGTGCCCCGCCCCCGTCCACGAGCGGGGTGTGCGCCAGGAGGGAGGACCGCTCTCCGATCCGCTCCACCAGGCCGGACGCCAGCCGTCCACCGCCGGCCATGTCCAGCAGCTGGTACTTCACAGATGAGGAACCGGAGTTGAGGACCAGCACGCGGGTCGCCCCCGCAAGCGCCGCCGCAGGTGTGTCGCTCATCCGCGGGTCTCCCTTCCGGCCTGCGCCTGGATGGCGGTGATGGCCACGGTGTTGACGATGTCCGAGACCAGCGCGCCGCGCGACAGGTCGTTGACGGGTTTGCGCAGGCCCTGGAGCACGGGGCCCACGGCCACCGCACCGGCCGAACGCTGCACCGCCTTGTAGGTGTTGTTGCCGGTGTTCAGGTCCGGGAAGACCAGTACCGTCGCCCGTCCCGCCACCGGCGAGCCCGGCAGCTTGGTCGCCGCCACCGACGGGTCCACCGCCGCGTCGTACTGGACCGGCCCTTCGACCAGGAGGTCCGGCCGCCGCGACCGCAGCAGTTCGGTGGCGCTGCGTACCTTGTCCACGTCCGCGCCCGAGCCGGACGTGCCGGTCGAGTACGACAGCATCGCGATCCGCGGCTCCACGCCGAACTGTGCCGCCGTGGCCGCGGACTGCTCGGCGATGTCCGCCAACTGCCCGGCGTCCGGATCCGGATTGACCGCGCAGTCGCCGTAGGCGAGCACCCGGTCGGACAGGCACATGAAGAACACCGAGGAGACGATGCCCGCCTCCGCCTTCGTCCTGATCACCTCGAACGCGGGCCGGATCGTCGCCGCCGTCGAGTGTGCCGCGCCCGAGACCATGCCGTCCGCCAGGCCCTCGCGCACCATCAGCGTGCCGAAGTACGACACGTCCGCCACCACGTCGTACGCCAACTCGTACGTCGCCCCGCGGTGCGCGCGCAGCCCGGCGTACAGCTCCGCGAACCGTTCGCGGAGTGGCGAGGTCTGCGGGTCCACCACGCGCGCGGTGGCCGCGTCGGTCTCCGGCACCTGGTCGTCCTCCAGCAGTGGCAGGTCGATGCCCAGCTCCGCGGTGCGTCTGCGCAGCGTCGCCGGCTCGCCGAGCAGTGTCAGGTCGCACACGTTGCGGCGCAGCAGCACCTCGGCGGCGCGCAGCACCCGCTCCTCGGTACCTTCCGGGAGCACCACGCAGCGGCGCTGCGACCGGGCGCGCTGGATCAGTTCGTGCTCGAACATCATCGGTGTCACGCGGGCACTGCGGGCCACCGAGAGCCGTTCGGTGAGCTGCGGGGTGTCCACATGGCGCTCGAACAACCCGAGTGCGACCTCCGCCTTGCGCGGTGTCGCCGCCGTCAGCTTGCCCTGCAGCTCGAACAGCTCGGCAGCGGTGGGGAAGGACCCGTGCGGCACTGCCAGCAGCGGGGTTCCCGGCGCCAGACGCTCGGCCAGCGCCATCGTCTCCGGCCCCGGCTGCTCGCCGAGGGTGAGCAGCACGCCCGCGATCGCGGGGGAGCCGGCGGAGTGCGCCGCCAGTGAACCGATGATCAGGTCCGCGCGGTCACCAGGAGTGATGACCAGGCACCCCTCGGTCAGCGCCGGAAGGAAGGTCGGCAGGTGGGCCCCGCCGAAGACGAAGTCCCGCACGTCCCGTGACATTCCGGCCGGATCGCCCAGCAGTGCCTCGGCATCCAGCGTCTCGCGCACCTGCGCGACCGTCGGGGCGGACAGCGCCGGCTCCTCCGGCAGCACGTACACCGGAACCGGCAGATGGGCACTGAGGGTGCGGGCGGCGTCACGGGCGTCGGCGTCGCGCACCCGGTTGGCGACCATCGCGAGGATCTCGCAGCCCAGCGACGCGTACGCGTGGTGTGCGTTGCGGACCTCGGCGACGACGGACTCGGCGGTCTGGTCGTAGCCGCCGACGACCGGCAGCACGGCCGCCCCGAACTCGTTCGCCAGCCGCGCGTTGAGCGCCAGCTCGGCGGGCAGCCCGGTGTCGGCGAAGTCGGTGCCCAGTACCAGCACGGCCTCGTAGTCGGCCAGGACCTCGTGGTAGCGGGACACCAGACGGGCGACCAGTTCGTCCGTGCCCCTCTCCGCCTGCAGAGCCGCCGCCTCGTCGTGGCCGAGGCCGACCACGGTCGCGGGCGACTGGGTCAGCCGGTAACGGGCCCGCAGCAGGTCGAAGATCGAGTCCGGGCCGTCGTGCGCGAGCGGCCGGAACACCCCCACGCGATCCACATGCCGGGTGAGCAGTTCCATCACCCCCAGCTCGACGACCTGGCGGCCGTCTCCGCGCTCGACGCCGGTCACGTACACACTGCGCGCCACCCGTGCTCCCTCATCGTTGCTCCGTCGTGCCCCGCGCCGGCCGCCGTCACAAGCGTCACGTTTCCGTGTCCGGCCGGTGGCGCGCAGGACCCTCGCCCTGACATTCTCGACGGTAACCGGGTGGGATCTGCGGCTGCGCGCCGGACCGGGCCGCGCGCAAGGGCCTGCGCGCAACGGAGCGCGCAGTGGAGTGTCCGCCGCAGACGAGGCGGATCCACGGTGGGCCGCCCTACCGGACCGTATGCCGGACAGTGACGTGCCCCGTGCGTTCACTACGTGAAACAATCCCAGCGCTCAACAGATCCCGACGCTGCCACAGCCGCCAGCGTGCCTCAGCGAGCAGGAGAAGCGAAGCTCATGCGCATCGGAGTCCTTACTGCGGGCGGCGACTGCCCCGGTCTGAACGCGGTGATCCGGTCCGTCGTCCACCGGGCGGTGGCCGACCGCGGTGACCAGGTCATCGGTTTCGAGGACGGCTTCAAGGGTCTCCTTGACGGCCGGTACCGCGAACTCGATCTCGATTCCGTCAGCGGCATCCTGGCACGCGGCGGCACCATCCTCGGGTCCTCCCGGCTGGAGCGCGCCCGGCTCGCCGAGGCGTGCGAGAACTCCGAGGAACTGATCGAGCGCCTCGCGCTCGACGCCCTCGTTCCCATCGGCGGCGAGGGTACGCTCACCGCCGCACGCATGCTCGCAGACGCCGGCCTGCCCGTCGTCGGCGTGCCGAAGACCATCGACAACGACATCTCGGCCACCGACCGCACCTTCGGCTTCGACACCGCGGTCGGTGTCGCGACCGAGGCGATGGACCGGCTCAAGACCACCGCCGAGTCGCACCAGCGCGTGATGGTCGTCGAGGTCATGGGACGCCACGCCGGCTGGATCGCGCTGGAGGCCGGAATGGCCGCCGGTGCGCACGCCGTCTGCGTCCCGGAGCGCCCCTTCGAGGTCGACGAACTGGCCAAGATGGTCGAGGAACGCTTCGCCCGCGGTAAGAAGTTCGCCCTCATCTGCGTTGCCGAGGGCGCCCACCCCGCCGAGGGGTCCATGCCGTACGAGAAGGGGGTCATCGACCAGTACGGTCACGAGCGTTTCGCCGGCATCGGCAACCGCCTTGCAGTAGAGCTCGAACACCGCGTCGGCAAGGAGGCCAAGCCGGTCATCCTCGGACACGTGCAGCGCGGCGGTACCCCCACGGCGTACGACCGGGTGCTCGCCACCCGCTTCGGCTGGCACGCCGTGGAGGCCGCGCACCGCGGCGAGTTCGGCCGGATGACGGCGCTGCGCGGCACGGACATCGTGATGGTGCCGCTCGCCGACGGCGTCTGTGAGCTCAAGCGGGTGCCGCAGAACCGCATGGACGAGACCGAGGCCGTCTTCTGACCCCCGCCAGGCCCGCCGCCGTGCTTTGCTGACCGGGTGCCGTACCACGCCCTGCTTCCCTCACCCCTCGGCGACCTGACCCTGGTCGCCGAGGGCGATGCCCTGACGGCCCTCTACTTCCCCGGTCACCTGCGGATGCCGCAGCCCGGGACCTTCGGGCCGCGCGACGACGCGGCGCTCGCCGTGGCCGGTCGCCAGCTGGAGGAGTACTTCGCCGGCGAGCGCACCGCGTTCGACCTGCCGCTCGCGCCGCGCGGCGGCGACTTCCAGCAGGACGTGTGGCGGCTGCTCCGCGCCATCCCGTACGGCGCGACCCGTACGTACGGCGACCTCGCCCGCGAACTCGGCGACCCGGCGCTCGCACAGGCCGTCGGCGCGGCCAACGGCCGCAACCCGCTGAGCATCGTCGTCCCCTGCCATCGCGTCGTCGGCGCCGACGGCACCCTCACCGGCTTTGCCGGAGGCCTCGCCGCCAAACGGTTCCTCCTCACCCTCGAAGAACCCGCTCCGGCCACCGACGGCCGCCTGTTCTGAACGGTGCCGGTCCCGGTCCGGTGGAGGGGCCGGCAAGGCGGCTACGATCGGCGGATGGAGAGTGATCGGAACGCGGCGGAGCGGATGTTCGAGGCGGATGACGCCTCGCGGCGGCTCGGGATGGAGCTGCTGGAGGCCGGTGACGGGGCCGCGCGGGTCCGGATGACGGTCGCAGGTGACATGGTCAACGGTCACGGCATCGCGCACGGCGGGTTCGTGTTCACGCTCGCCGACACCGCGTTCGCCTGCGCTTGCAACAGCCACGGTCCGGTGACCGTCGCGGCCGGTGCGGACATCACCTTCGTGACGTCCGCGAAAGAGGGCGACGAACTGACCGCCGTGGCCACCGAACGTACCCGCTTCGGTCGCAGCGGCGTCTACGACGTGACCGTGCTGCGCGGTGACGAAGTCGTCGCCGAGTTCCGGGGCCGCAGCCGTACGATCCAGCGCACCACCGAGGGCTGAACATGAGCGAGAACGCGATCCCCACCGCCGTC
>KI547049.1:117112-118307 GCA_000497405.1 Streptomycetaceae bacterium MP113-05
ACCGGAGCCGGCAGCGGCATCGGCGCCGCGACCTCCCGGCGGCTGGCCGCCGAGGGCCACTACGTGGTGCTGGCCGGCCGCCGGACCGAACGACTCGAGGCCGTGGCCCGCGACATCGCCGGCGCGGGCGGCAGCGCGGAGGTGCGGCCGCTCGACGTCACCGACCGCGCCGCCGTGGAGGCGTTCGCCGCCTCGCTCGACGGTCCGGTGAAACTGCTGGTCAACAACGCGGGAGGCGCCCTCGGCACGGAGCAGGTCGCCGATGCCGACCCCGACGACTGGCGCACCATGTTCGAGGTGAACGTCCTCGGCACGCTGCACGTCACCCAGGCGCTGCTGCCCCGGCTGGAGGCCGCCGAGGGCACCGTGATCGTGCTGTCCTCGACGGCCGCGTTCGTGGCCTACGAGGGCGGGGGCGGCTACGCCGCCGCCAAGCACGGCGAGCACGCGCTGGCCGCGAGCCTCCGGCTGGAGCTGTGCGGTCGACCGGTACGGGTGGTGGAGGTCGCCCCGGGCATGGTGCGCACCGACGAGTTCGCGCTGAACCGGATGCGCGGCGACGCCGACGGTGCCGCAGCCGTGTACGACGGGGTGCCCGACCCGCTGTCGGCGGAGGACGTCGCCGACACCATCGCCTGGACGGCGTCCCGCCCGCCGCACGTGAACGTCGATCTGCTGGTCGTCCGTCCCCGCGCCCAGGCCGCCCAGCACAGGGTGCACCGCGTCGACCGACCTGACCCCCGGTCCGGCTAGGGGCGGGTGTCCAGGCGGTGGCGGAGCGAGCCGTCCGGCCGAAGACGTCCAGCAGGTAGCCGTCCCGCAGCCGGACGCCCTCCTCGCAGCCCAGGAAACCGGTGACCGAGGTCTTCAGTGCCCGGAAGGCAGCGTCGTCGCCCGTTGCTGCCACGCGACCACACCGTCAGCGAGGGCACGCCGCCGGGGCCGGGCCGTCGCGCGATGTTCCTCCGTGGATACCCCGGTCTTCAGGCCGGGGAGGAAAGGGATTCCTGCGGAGCAGGGCAGGGGGCGTCGATTCGCCGGCAAGGTCAGAAGCGCGTGAGCCAGCGGTAGCAGAACTCGGGGCGGCCCACCTGCCCGTACTGCGGGCGGCGTTCGGCCCGCCCGGCGGTCACCAGATGCTCCAGGTAGCGGCGCGCGGTGATCCGGTTGACGCCGACCCGCTCGGCTGCGACCG
>KI547049.1:118317-121398 GCA_000497405.1 Streptomycetaceae bacterium MP113-05
CCTCACCCGCGTCCCGCAGCGTGGCCGTGACCGTCTCCAGGGTGGCGGCGGCCAGCCCTTTGGGAAGAGTCGCGGGCTGCGGTGTCCGCAGGGCGGACAGCGCCCGGTCCACCTCGGCCTGGCTGCCGGCCTCCCCGCCGCCCCGGTCGGCGCCGGTGCTGTGCCGGAACTCGGCGTACTGCTCGAGCCGATCGCGCAGGGTGGGGAACGTGAAGGGTTTCAGCACGTGCTGCACCACCCCCAGCGCCACGCCCTCCCGCACCACGGCCAGGTCCCGGGCGGACGTCACGGCGAAGACGTCCGTGGAGTGCCCCGCCCCGCGCAGCGCGCGCAGCAGCGCCAGACCGTGGCCGTCCGGCAGGTACAGGTCGAGCAGGATCAGGTCGACCCGCGTCCGCTCCAGTGCGCGCGCCGCCTCCGCGCGCGTGTGCGCGACACCCGCGACCTCGAACCCCGGAACCCGGGACACGTACAGGGCGTGCGCGTCTGCGGCGACGGGATCGTCCTCGACGACCAGCACGCGCAACGCCTGGGGCGGGTCGGCTTCGACGGGGGTTCTGCCGGGGGTCACAGCTCGCCTCCGGCAGGCGTGGCGGTGCTCGGGCACAGCGGCATCCGCACGTGGAACTCCGCGCCGCCGCCGGTCGCTCGGGCGAGCGTCACGTCGCCGCCGTGGCGGCGGGCGGTCTGGCGGACGAGTGCCAGCCCGAGGCCCCGGCCGCCCGGCTCGCCCTGCTTCGTCGACCAGCCGCGCCGGAACACGGCCTCCGCGTCGGCGGGGTCGACGCCGGGGCCGGAGTCGGCGACGCACACGACCAGTTCGCGCCCGTCACCGGAGCCGTCCTCCCGTACCCGCACGGTCACGGTGACCCGTGCCGGGGCCGGACCTGTACCCCGGCCGCCCCGCTCTCGCGCCGCTTCTTCGGGGGCTCCGCACTCGAGCCCTCGAGCACGGCTGCGCGGCGTCTCCTCGAGCGTCACGAGGGTGCCTCCCCCACCCGAAGCGGGGTGGGGAAGGGCCGGCGAGTCCGGCCCGTCCGGCGATTCGGGGCCCGGTGCGGGCTCCCGGTGGGTTGCGCCGGACGCGGACGCGTCGACCGCGTTGTCGACGAGGTTGCCGACGACCGTCACCAGGTCGCGGGCCGGCAGCTGCGGCGGGATCAGGCCGTCATCGATGCGGCTCTGCGGCGTGAGCGTCAGTTCCACGCCACGCTCGTTCGCCTGCGCCGCCTTCCCCAGCAGCAGCGCGGCCAGGACGGGTTCGGCGACGGCCGCCACCACCTGGTCGGTGAGCGCCTGAGCCAGCTCCAGCTCCTCGGTGGCGAACTCCATCGCCTCCTGCGCGCGTCCCAGTTCGATCAGCGACACCACCGTGTGCAGGCGGTTGGCGGCCTCGTGGGCCTGTGAGCGCAGTGCTTCGGCGAAGCCGCGCGCGGTGTCGAGTTCGCCGGTGAGCGCCTGCAGTTCGGTGTGGTCCCGCAGGGTGACGACCGTGCCGCGCCGTTCGCCTCCGGTGACCGGCGAGGTGTTGACGACCACGACCCGGTCATCGGTCAGGTGCACTTCGTCCACGCGTGGCTCGGACGCCAGCAGCGCGCCGGTCAGGGACGGCGGCAGTCCCAGGTCGGCCACGTACCGGCCGACGGCCTCGCCGCCCCCGGCGGCGGTGGGCAGGCCCAGCAGTTCCCGCGCCCCGTCGTTGATCAGAGCGACCCTGCGCCGTCCGTCCAGCATCACGAGTCCCTCCCGCACCGCGTGCAGCGCCGCCTCGTGGTAGTCGTGCATCCGGCTCAGCTCACCCGCGTTCATGCCGTGCGTGTGGCGGCGCAGCCGTGCGTTGACCCAGTACGTCCCCACGCCGCCGAGTGCCAGTGCCAGCCCGGCCACCCCGAGCAGCGCGGTGACCTGTTGGCCTACTTGTTCACTGATCCGTTCCACGGCTATGCCGGCGCTCACCAGTCCGACGATCCGGCCGTGGTCCCGCACGGGGGTGACCACACGCACCGAGGGGCCGAGGGTGCCGGTGTACGTCTCGTGGAACGTGCGGCCTTCCAGGGCGGGTCCGCGGTGGCCGACGAACGTGTCGCCGATGCGCTCGGGGTGGGGGTGTGTCCAGCGCGTCCCGTCCGGGTCCATGATGGTGACGAAGGTCACTCCCGTGTCCCTGCGCACGTGTTCCGCGTACGGCTGGAGCACCTGCGTGGGATGCTCCGAGCGGATCGCCTTCCGCACGGAAGGGGAGTCGGCGATCGCCGTGGCTGTCGCGGTGGCCTGTCTGCGCGCCGACTCCTGCGCCTGCTCGCGGTCCTGGACGTACGTGTAGACCGCGCAGCCTGCGAGCAGCACGGCGACCAGCACGACCTGCATCGCGAAGAGCTGGCCGGCCAGGCTACGGGGTCGGGGGACGTGCATACGGGCCAGTGTGCACGGCCGCTGCCGCGAGGGCTCCCGGTGCGCACGTGTGCGCGGCGAGCGGTTCCCGGACCCGGGGTCCGGCTCGTGCCCCCACGCGGGCGTCCCGGTGGCGCCCCGCCGGTTCCGTGCACGTAATGCACGTAACAGTGACCTGCACCACGCCGGGGGTGCATATTCGCCGGGATTCCGACAGCCGCTCACCCCCGAGGAGCCGACGTGCCTGGCCAGACGCCGCCGTCCGATACGCCGCCGCAGGGCGCCGCCGCGAAGAACGCGCAGGCGTCGCAGCCCGGGCGCAAGCGGGACCGTACGCACTACCTCTACATCGCCGTGATCGTCGCGGTGCTCGCCGGTATCCTGCTGGGCTTCGTGGCCCCCGGCGTGGCCGTGGAGCTCAAGCCGTTGGGCTCGGGCTTCGTCGACCTCATCAAGATGATGATCTCTCCGGTGATCTTCTGCACGATCGTGCTCGGTGTCGGCTCGGTGCGGAAGGCCGCCAAGGTCGGCGCGGTCGGCGGTCTGGCACTCGGCTACTTCCTGGCGATGTCGACCGTCGCGCTGGCCATCGGCCTGGTCGTGGGCAACATCCTGGATCCGGGGAGCGGCCTGAACCTGACCGAGGAGGCCGCGAAGGCGGGCGCGGAGGAAGCGGCGGGGGGGGGGGGG
>KI547049.1:121408-124817 GCA_000497405.1 Streptomycetaceae bacterium MP113-05
CCGTCGAATTCCTGCTCGGCGTGGTCCCCACGACGCTGATCTCCGCGCTGACCGGTGGCGAGGTCCTGCAGGCGCTGTTGGTCGCGTTGCTCGTCGGCTTCGCGCTGCAGGCGATGGGTTCCTCCGGCGAGCCGATCCTGCGCGGCATCGGCCACCTGCAGCGGCTGGTGTTCCGCGTGCTGTGGATGATCATGTGGGTGGCGCCGGTGGGTGCCTTCGGTGCGATCGCCGCCGTGGTGGGCGAGACCGGAGTGGACGCGTTGAAGTCGCTCGCCGTCATCATGATCGGCTTCTACACCACCTGTGCGCTGTTCGTGTTCGGGGTGCTGGGCCTGATCCTGCGGCTGGTGGCGGGTGTGAACATCTTCTCGTTGCTGAAGTACCTGGGCCGGGAGTTCCTGCTGATCCTCTCGACCTCCTCCTCGGAGTCGGCGCTGCCCCGCCTGATCGCGAAGATGGAGCACCTGGGCGTGAGCCGTCCGGTGGTCGGCATCACCGTCCCCACCGGCTACTCCTTCAACCTGGACGGCACGGCCATCTACCTGACGATGGCTTCCCTGTTCGTCGCCGAGGCCACCGGCAACCCGCTGGCGCTGAGTGAGCAGATCTCTCTGCTGGTCTTCATGATCATCGCCTCCAAGGGGGCGGCGGGTGTCACCGGCGCCGGCCTGGCCACCCTCGCGGGCGGCCTGCAGTCGCACCGGCCCGACCTGGTCGACGGGGTGGGCCTGATCGTCGGCATCGACCGCTTCATGAGCGAGTGCCGCGCTCTGACGAACTTCGCCGGAAACGCCGTGGCCACGGTGCTCGTCGGCACCTGGACCAAGGAGATCGATACACAGCAGGTCACCGAGGTCCTCGCCGGACGCCGTCCGTTCGACGAGTCCTTGATGGACGCCTCGCACAGCCACGGCACCCCGCCCGACGACTCGGCGGACGCCTCCACGCCCCCACCCTCCCTCGACAAGGAGCCCGCG
Organism: Streptomycetaceae bacterium MP113-05; assembly: GCA_000497405.1. GTDB lineage: Bacteria > Actinomycetota > Actinomycetes > Streptomycetales > Streptomycetaceae > Streptomyces. The sequence goes on from KI547049.1 coordinate 122,386, forward strand.
GGCACCGGCTGATCCGGGCACGCACACCCGTGCCCCTCACCGGGCGCGCCGCCGCGACGGGACCCCCACCCCGCCGCGACGGCGCGTGCCGCGTGTCGGCCCCGGTACGCGACGGGCAGGCACACCCGCTACGGGCGGGTGGGGCGGATTGTCGGACCCCGGTGGCAGACTGCCTCGCATGACGATCACCCCGGCCGAGGAGCAGAAGGCGGTGCTCCGGCACTACCTGCAGGGTGCCCGCGAGGCGATGCTGTGGAAGCTGGAAGGCCTGACCGAGTACGACGTCCGCCGCCCGCTGACACCCACCGGCACCAATCTGCTGGGGCTGGTCAAGCACCTCGCCGGTGTCGAGCTGGGCTACTTCGGCGAGACCTTCGGCCGTCCCCCGCAGGACCCGCCGTCCTGGCTCGCGGATGAGGACGCCGCCCCCAACGTGGACATGTGGGCGTCCCCGGAGGAGTCCCGCGAGTCCGTCGTCGCGCTCTACCGCCGCGCCTGGGCGCACACCGACGCCACCGTCGCGGCGCTGCCCGTCGACGCGTCCGGACGTGTCCCGTGGTGGCCGGCCGGGCGCGCCGAGGTCACGTTGCACCGCATCCTCGTCCACGTCGTCGCTGAGACCCAACGCCACGCCGGGCAGGCAGACATCCTCCGCGAGCAGCTCGACGGTGCGGTGGGCATGCTCGAGGGCAACGACAACATGCCGCCCGAGGACGCCGCATGGTGGCAGGACCACCGTGCCCGCCTGGAGGACGCCGCCCGGCAGGCAGCCGACCTGCGGCCCTGAACCTGCCCCGGCCCGGGTGGGCGGTCATCCGGTCCGGGAGGCGGCCCTGCGGCCATGACTCACTCGGGGCGGAGCCAGAGGGTGGCCAGCGGCGGGAGGGTGAGCCGGAGGGAGACGGGGCGGCCGTGCGAGGTGACCGCCTCCGGGCACAGGGCGCCGGGGTTGTGCACGCCGGAGCCGCCGTACTCGGCCGAGTCGGTGTTGAGCACCTCGGTCCAGCTCCCGCCCGGCGTCCGGGGCAGGCCGATGCGGAAGCCTTCGCGGACGACCGGCGACATGTGGGAGACCACGGCCAGGGGGCGCCCGTCCGCGTCGTGGCGGAGAAAGGCGAAGACGTTGTCCGTGTGTGCATCGCCGTCGATCCAGGCGAAGCCGCCCGGGTCGGTGTCCCGCTGCCACAGCGCGGGTGTCTGCGCGTACCGGCCGTTCAGGTCGCGCACCAGGTCCCGCACCCCACGGTGGTCGGGCTCGGCCTCGTAGGCCGGGTCCAGCAGCCACCAGTCCGGGCCGTCGGCCTCCGACCACTCGCCGCCCTGCGCGAACTCCTGCCCCATGAAGAGCAGTTTCTTGCCCGGGTGCCCCCACATGAAGCCCAGGTACGCGCGGTGGTTGGCGCGGCGCTGCCACCAGTCGCCGGGCATCTTGGAGACCAGCGACTGCTTGCCGTGCACCACCTCGTCGTGCGAGATGGGCAGGACGTAGTTCTCCGAGTAGGCGTAGACCATGGAGAACGTCATGTCGTTGTGGTGGTAGCGGCGGTGCACCGGGTCCTTGGACATGTAGACGAGGGAGTCGTGCATCCACCCCATGTTCCACTTGAAGCCGAACCCCAGGCCGTCGTGGTGGGTGGCGCGGGTGACGCCGTCCCATGCGGTGGACTCCTCCGCCATGGTGAGGATGCCGGGACAGCGCCGGTACAGCGTGGCGTTCATCTCCTGGAGGAACGCGACCGCGTCGAGGTTCTCCCGGCCGCCGAACGCGTTCGGCGACCACTGGCCGTGCTCACGCGAGTAGTCCAGGTACAGCATGGAGGCCACGGCGTCCACCCGCAGGCCGTCGATGTGGAACTCCTCGCACCAGTACAGGGCGTTGGCGACCAGGAAGTTGCGCACCTCGCGGCGGCCGTAGTCGAACTCCAGCGTGCCCCAGTCCGGGTGCTCGGCGCGTGCCGGGTCGGCCGGCTCGTACAACGGGGTGCCGTCGAAGCGGGCCAGCGCCCAGTCGTCCTTGGGGAAGTGCGCGGCGACCCAGTCCATCAGCACGCCCACCCCGGCGGCGTGCAGGGCGTCGACCAGGTACCGGAAGTCGTCGGGCGTGCCCAGTCGCGCGGTCGGCGCGTAGAAGCCGGTCACCTGGTAGCCCCAGGAGCCGCCGAACGGGTGCTCGGCGGCAGGCATCAGTTCCACGTGCGTGAAGCCGAGATCCTTCACGTACGCCGGCAGCTGTTCGGCGAGTTCGCGGTAGGTCAGTCCGGGGCGCCAGGACGGCAGGTGCACCTCGTAGACGGAGAGCGGCGCGGAGTGCCACTCCTGCCGGGCGCGGCGCTCCAGCCACTCCGCGTCCCGCCACGCGTGGTGCGTGGCGGTGACGACGGACGCGGTCGCGGGCGGGCACTCGGTGCTTCGCGCCATCGGGTCGGCGCGCA
>KI547049.1:124827-125860 GCA_000497405.1 Streptomycetaceae bacterium MP113-05
GCGAGCGTGAGCCGTCCGGGCCGGTGATCTCGAACTTGTACCGCGCGCCCTCGCCGATCCCCGGTACGAACAGTTCCCACACGCCGCTGGAGCCGAGTGAGCGCATCGGGTACTGGGTCCCGTCCCAGTAGGTGAAGTCGCCGGCCAGCCGCACGCCCTGCGCGTTCGGAGCCCACACGGTGAACCGGGTGCCCGGCACGCCGCCGTGGCTCATGGGATGGGCGCCGAGGGCGTGCCACAGCTCCTCGTGGCGGCCCTCGGAGATCAGGTGCAGGTCGAGTTCGCCCAGCGCGGGCAGGAAGCGGTACGGGTCGGCGACCCGCACCTCGTGGGCCGCCCCGGCGGCGTGCCCTTCGTAGCGGACGAGGAGTTCGTAGCCGGGGATCTCGGCCACCGGGAGGAGTCCGGAGAAGAGACCCCTTCCCTCATGGTGCAGTTCGGCGCGCAGGCCGTCGGCGACGACCGTCACGCCGAGTGCCGAGGGCCGCAGCACGCGGACGGTCACACCGCCCGGTGCCGGGCGGGCACCGAGGAGGGAGTGCGGGTCGTGGTGCCGGCCGTCGAGCAGCCGCAGCCGCTCGCTGTCGGACGGAGGCTCGGCGACCCGCACTCCCTGTCGGCTCCGGGTGCCGGTTCCGGCGGCGGTGTCCGTGTTCCCCGCGGAGGTGCCCTCGCCCACGGGGGAGGTGGTGGCGGACCGCGGACCCACCGGGGCCGTGGCGGCGAAGAGCGACGCCTGCCCGGCTGCTGTGCCCGGCCCGGTGCCCGGCTCCGGTCCGGACGGACTGGTCGTCTCCGGACCGGGCGTCTGCGGGGTACACGGTCTCCGGCCGGACGTCGCGGGGAGCAGAAAGGACGCGGTGGAGAGCCCCCCGGCCGGCCGGACACCACTCGCTGCGACGTGGTCGTGCTCGCGGCCCGCCCTGCGCCGCGCATCGGCCTCCGTCGCCGGCTCGGCCGCGCCGGGATCGTGCGGTGGAACCGGGACGTTGCCGCCGGGGGCGGGGGCGGCGGCCGGGTCCTCGGGGTGGAA
>KI547049.1:125870-126740 GCA_000497405.1 Streptomycetaceae bacterium MP113-05
GTCACGGATCGTCCTCCGATACGGGGGTGAGCGAGGGGTGCGGCGGGAGTCGGGGGCCGAGGGGCCGGACGGCAGCGGCGAGGGCGCCGGCGGCCGGCCGGTACCGGACAACCGTTCTCACCGGTGTTCGGCCGGCGCGGCGGCCAGGCGGCGGATCGCGGACATGGGTACGGGCAGCCACGCGGGCCGGTGACGCGCCTCGTAGAGCACCTCGTAGATCGCCTTGTCCGTTTCGAAGGCACGCAGCAGTGCGGCGTCCTCGCGGGGGTCGGTGCCGGATGTGGCGGCGTACCCCTCGCAGTAAGCGGCCCTGTTCGACCGGGCCCAGTCCTGTGCCCAGCCGTCGACGTCGCGGGCGGCACCGGACCCGCGTGGGTGGCAGGCGGCGTAGTCGAACGAGCGCAGCATCCCCGCGACGTCCCGCACGACCGGCTGGGCGCGCCGTCGTTCGGCGAGTGGGCGGGCGGGCTCTCCCTCGAAGTCGATGAGTGTCCAGCGGCCGTCCTCCGGGGTGTGCAGGGCCTGTCCGAGATGCAGGTCGCCGTGGATGCGTTGGGCCCGCCGGGTGCGACCGCGCCGGGCCAGGTCGCCGAGCGCGCCGAACGCCTGCCGCAGTCCGTCGCCGTAGGGCCGTAGCGCCGGCACGACGCGAGTCGCGTCCTCCAGCCGCTGGGTCATCGATGCCGCGAGCCGCTGGAGTTGAGGACGGCGCAGCACGGTGGTGGGCAGCGCGTCGGCCAGCCCGGCGTGCACCTCGGCGGTCGCCCGGCCGAGGTCGTGTGCGGCGCCGGTGAAGCCGCCGCGGGCGCCGAGCGTGCGGAGGGCGAGCTGCCAGCCGTCCACGCTGCCGGTCAGGTACGGCTGGAGCAC
>KI547049.1:126750-127417 GCA_000497405.1 Streptomycetaceae bacterium MP113-05
CGCGGGCACCCGGGCGCAGCCGTTGCGGGCGAGCGCGAGCGGCAGTTCGAGGTCGGGGTTGACGCCGTGTCCTACGCGGCGGAACACCTTCAGGATGTAGGAGGAGCCGTACACGACGGAGGAGTTGGACTGATCGGCGTCCAGCATCCGACCGGGCAGGCCGGAGGGGGGGACGGCCGCGGCGGGGCCGTGGGAGAAGCGCAGCGGGCCGAGCCGTCCCGGGGTGCGCAGCCGTTCCAGCAGCACACCGGACAGTCGCGGGTCGTGCAGCGCTTCATAGACCGTGCGGCCGCCTAGTGGGCCGGCCGCGGGGACTCCGATGCGTGCCGGCGCCAGGTCGGGCGGCAGCACGGTGCGTACGCCGAGGAGGAGTTGGTAGCAGTCGACCGTCTCGTCTGCGGAGCCGGGCCGGTGGGTGCGGACCAGCAGGTGGAGGAGCCCGGCGTGCGCGGGACGGATGCAACCGGTCCGGGGCGCTGTGCCGTCCGGTTCGGGGCACGGCAGCAGTTCCGTCGCGGAGACCAGCGTGAGGCCGCCGAGGGGGCGCCCCTGGCCGGCGAACCAGCGCTGCCGGGGCAGCCAGTCGGCGAGCAGCGGAGTAAGCGACCGCAGGAGGGCGCCGCCCCGCTCACGTGGGGCGGCCGGGCCGGCCGGCGGCGCGGCGAGG
>KI547049.1:127536-129258 GCA_000497405.1 Streptomycetaceae bacterium MP113-05
AGGGACTTTCCGACATGACGTCCTTTCCCCGGGCTCACGAAAAGTACGCAGAGTGTCCCGGATTGCGGCGTGGACGGTCCGGAGGCGCGACGCGGCGTGGACCGCGCGTACGGGTGACGGCGCTCCGCACCGACGGGGAGTCTCACGCCCGCGCGGACGCCCCGTGCGCCCGGGCCTCGGCGACGAGGTCGGCCCGTGCCGACTTCTCCGCCTGCGTCGGCTCGCCGGCGTCCGCAGCCGACGCCGGCCGCCGGTGCAGGCGGAACCAGTAGAAGCCGTGCCCGGCGAGCGTCAGCAGATACGGCCACTCGCCGATCGGCGGGAACCGTACGCCGCCCACCAGCTCGACCGGCAGGCGCCCGTTGAACGCCTGCAGATCCAGTTCGGTCGGTTGCGGGTGCCGGGAGAAGTTGTGCACGCACATCACCAGGTCGTCCTCCCACTCCCGGAGGAAGGCGAGTACCGCGGGGTTGGTGGACGGCAGCTCGGTGTAGGTGCCGAGGCCGAATGCGGGGTTCTGCTTGCGGATCTCCACCATCCGCCGGGTCCAGTGCAGCAGCGAGGACGGTGAGCTCATCGCCGCCTCCACGTTGGCGACCTGGTAGCCGTGCACCGGGTCCATGATCGCGGGGAGGAACAGCCGGCCCGGGTCGCAGGACGAGAAACCGGCGTTGCGGTCGGGGGTCCACTGCATGGGTGTGCGCACGGCGTCGCGGTCGCCGAGCCAGATGTTGTCTCCCATACCGATCTCGTCGCCGTAGTAGAGGATCGGCGAGCCGGGCAGTGACAGCAGCAGTGCGGTGAACAGCTCGATCTGGTTGCGGTCGTTGTCCAACAGCGGGGCGAGGCGCCGGCGGATGCCGATGTTGGCCCGCATCCGCGGGTCTTTGGCGTATTCGGCGTACATGTAGTCGCGTTCCTCGTCCGTCACCATCTCGAGGGTCAGCTCGTCGTGGTTGCGCAGGAAGACGCCCCACTGGCAGCCGTCCGGGATCGGTGGTGTCTTCGCGAGGACCTCGGAGACCGGGTAGCGCGATTCGCGCCGCACGGCCATGAAGATGCGCGGCATGACGGGGAAGTGGAACGCCATGTGGCACTCGTCGCCGCCCTTGGCGTAATCGCCGAAATAGTCGACGACGTCCTCGGGCCACTGGTTGGCCTCGGCGAGCAGGACGGTGTCCGGGTAGTGCTCGTCGATCTCCGCGCGCACCCGCTTGAGGAAGGCGTGCGAGGCGGGCAGGTTCTCGCAGTTGGTGCCCTCCTCGGCGTACAGGTAGGGCACGGCGTCGAGACGGAAGCCGTCGATGCCCAGGTCCAGCCAGAACCGCAGCGCGGAGATCATCTCCTCCTGCACCTGCGGGTTCTCGTAGTTGAGGTCCGGCTGGTGGGAGAAGAACCGGTGCCAGTAGTACTGCTTGCGCACCGGGTCGAAGGTCCAGTTGGACGCCTCGGTGTCGACGAAGATGATGCGGGCCTCGGGGTACTGCTTGTCGTCGTCGGCCCAGACGTAGTAGTCGCCGTACGGGCCGGCGGGGTCCGTGCGGGACTCGAGGAACCACGGGTGCTGGTCGCTGGTGTGGTTCATCACCATGTCGATGATGACCCGGATGCCCCGACGGTGCGCGCTGTCGACGAACTCCACGAAGTCCGCCAGGTCGCCGAACTCGGGCAGCACGGCCGTGTAGTCCGCGACGTCGTAACCGCCGTCCCGCAGAGGGGACG
>KI547049.1:129268-145681 GCA_000497405.1 Streptomycetaceae bacterium MP113-05
CCGAGCCACTGCAGGTAGTCGAGTTTCGAGGTCAGGCCCTTCAGGTCGCCGACGCCGTCGCCGTTGCTGTCCTGGAAGGAGCGGACCAGGACCTCGTAGAAGACCGCCCGCTTGAACCAGTCCGGGTCGCGGTCCCCCGCCGGGGTGTCCTCGAAGGTGTCGGGTACGGGCTCGTTGACGCTCATGGTGTGGGTGACCCTCCGGTCGATGGGGACGGTCGCACCGAGAAGACGTGCGCTGGCGCCGGGACCTGTCCCGGTTCCAGGCGCACGTAGTTCTCGGTGCCCCAGTGATAGGTCTCGCCGGTGAGCTCGTCGCGCACCGGGAAGGTCTCGGAACCGTCGCCGACCTGCGCGAACGGGAGTCCGAGGGCTGCCGTGTCCAACGACACCGTCGCCTCGTGGGCGTGGTGTGGATCAAGGTTGACCACGACGAGGACGGTGTCGGCGGCGGATTCACGGATCCGGCGGTGGTCGTGGTGCGAGCCGCCCGCGTGCTTCGAGAACGCGATCACGTGCTCGTTGTCCGTGGTGTGGAAGTGCAGCGAGCGCAGCTGCTGGAGCGCCGGGTGGCGGCGGCGCAGCCGGTTCAGGGTGGTGATCAGTCCCGAGATGCTGCGCCCGGACCTTTCGGCGGCGTCCCAGTCGCGGGGACGCAGCTGGTACTTCTCCGAATTCCGGTACTCCTCGCTGCCGTCCGCCGCCGGGGTGCCCTCGCACAATTCGTAGCCGGCGTAGACGCCCCAGGAGGGGGAAAGGGTGGCGGCGAGCACCGCCCGCACCTCGAATGCGGTACGGCCGCCGTTCTGCAGGTAGGCGTGCAGGATGTCCGGGGTGTTCACGAAGAGGTTCGGCCGCATGTACGCCGCGCTCCCACCGGCGAGTTCGGTGAGATAGTCGGTCAGCTCCCGCTTGTCGTTGCGCCAGGTGAAGTAGGTGTACGACTGCTGGAAGCCGAGCTTGGCAAGGGTGTGCACCATCGCCGGCCTCGTGAACGCCTCGGCGAGGAAGATCACGTCCGGGTCGGTGCGGTTGACGTCACCGATGACTTTCTCCCAGAACGCCACCGGCTTGGTGTGCGGATTGTCGACCCGGAAGATCCGCACACCGTGCTCCATCCAGAAGCGCAGCACCCGCAGCGTCTCCCGGACCAGCCCCCGGAAGTCCACGTCGAACGCGAGCGGGTAGATGTCCTGGTACTTCTTCGGCGGGTTCTCCGCGTGGGCGATGGTGCCGTCGCCTCGGTGCCGGAACCACTGCGGGTACTTACGCACCCACGGGTGGTCCGGGGAGCACTGCAGGGCGAAGTCCAGCGCCACCTCCATGCGCAGTTCCCCGGCCCGCTGCATGAAGTGGTCGAAGTCGGCGAACGTGCCCAGGTCCGGGTGGATCGCGTCGTGACCGCCCTCGGCGGAGCCGATCGCCCACGGCGAGCCGACATCGTGCGGGCCGGCGGTCAGCGCGTTGTCGGGGCCCTTGCGGTGCGAGGTGCCGATGGGGTGGACGGGTGGCAGGTAGACGACGTCGAATCCCATCGCGGCCACGGCGGGCAGCCGGTCGGCGGCGGTGCGGAACGTACCGGAGACGGGGGGCCGCCCGTCCTGGACGAGGGCGCCCTCGGAACGGGGGAAGAGTTCGTACCACGACCCGTAGAGCGCGCGCCTCCGTTCTACCTGGAGTGCGTGGGAGAGGGAGGAGGAGACCAGTTCGCGCAGCGGATGCCGGTCGAGTACGGCGGTCACCTCGGAGGTGAGCGCGGCGGCCAGCCGGGCGGCGCCGGAGCGTCTGCCGTCCCGCAGCGCGTCCACGGCGGCCAGTACCACGGACCTCCCGTCGTTCTTGGGTACCCCGGCTGCGGCCCGCTCGTGCAGCTCCGCACCCTCGGACAGGGTCAGTTCGACCTCGAGGGCGGCCGGTACCTTGATGCGGGCGTACTGACGCCACGTCTGAACCGGGTCGCTCCAGGCCTCGATCATGTATGTCCAGCGGCCCTCGGCGTCCGGAGTCACCTCCGCGCCCCACCGGTCGCTGCCGGGTGTGAGCTCCCGCATCGGCGTCCAGGGCGCTTGCCGGCCGGACGGGTCGCGGAGCACGACGTTGGCTCCGACGGCGTCGTGTCCCTCGCGGAAGACGGTGGCGGAGACGGTGAACGTCTCGCCCGCCACGGCCTTCGCGGGTCGCCGCCCGCAGTCGACGAGCGGCTGGACGTCCAGCACGGGGATGCGACCGATCATGGGCTCACCTGGAGGATCTGCGGAAGGCGGGCGGGTATCTGCTCTTTCTATCCGTTTCGCCCGACCCGTGAGGGTTGCGCGCCTTCCCCCGCGCCACCGCTTCACCCGGTCGAGGGATGTTCCCCTGGCCTGGACGGGTGTATTGGTAGCCGGGTGCGTGACGTCTTGAGGTGTCGGCGGCCTGGACGGGGACGAAAACAAACCCCCAAGGCGGTCTGCGCCTCAACTCGTCCGGAAAGCACCTCTTGCGGCACGGAGTGCGTAACGCGCGGCGTCAGGTGCACGCAGCCAGGTCGAGGGCGTCCGTTCACGCGTCCGTGGCGGGGGAGTCGGACGCGCGTGGCGTGATGGCGCGGGGCCCCGCCGCACGCCGGGTGGCGGCCCGTCCGACCCCACGACCGAAGGGCTGCGCATGTCCGTCACCAGCTCGTCCCCCGAGCCCCGGCCGCCCGCGACCGTAGAGGCCGTCACCCGCCCCGGTGTCACCCGCCGGAACATGCTGACCGCCGGTGCCGTCGGCGCCGGCGTCCTCGCGGCCTCCGCCCTGAGCGTCGCCCCGGCGCGCGCCGCCGCACCCGCACGGAACCGGCCGATACGCGACCCGTTCACACTCGGCGTCGCCTCGGGGGAGCCGCACCCGGACGGTGTGGTGCTGTGGACCCGTCTCGCCCCCGACCCGCTCGTCGCCGACGGACTCGGCGGAATGCCCGACCGCCCCGTCCCCGTGCTCTGGCAGGTGGCGGAGGACGAGCGCTTTCGCCGTATCGTCAGGACCGGGGTGGAGCTTGCGCGTTCCACCTCGGGCCACTCGGTGCACGCCGAGGTCGGCGGCCTGCGACCGGGCCGCGACTACTTCTACCGCTTCCGCGCGGGACGGGACCTCAGCCCGGTCGCCCGCACCCGCACGGCACCCGGCCGAGGGCAGCGGGTCGACCGTTTCCGCTTCGCGTTCACCAGCTGCCAGAACTATCCCGACGGTCACTTCACGGCCCTCGCCCGCCTTGCCGAGGAGGACCTCGACCTGGTGGCCTTCCTCGGCGACTACATCTACGAGGGCCCGGCGCAGGGCACCGTCGGCCGTGGCCACCTTCCGGCCGACGAGACGTGGTCGCTGGCCGAGTACCGGGTGCGCCACGCCCAGTACAAGACCGACCCGGACCTGCAGACCGCACACGCCGCCCACCCCTGGACGGCGGTCTTCGACGACCACGAGGTGGAGAACAACTGGGCCGGCGACGACTCCGACCCGGACACCGATCCCGCCGAGTTCCTGCGCCGCCGTGCCCGTGCGTTCCAGGCCTACTACGAGCACATGCCGCTGCGCCGCGCCCAGCGACCGAACGGCCCCGACGTTCAGATGTTCCGCCGCCTGACCTTCGGCGACCTGATGGACTTCCACCTCCTGGACACCCGCCAGTACCGTGACGACCAGGTCGAGGACACCGACCGGAAGAACCCCTCCCGCACCCTTCTGGGTGCTCGCCAGCGGGGATGGCTGCTGGACAACCTCGCCGGCCCCGCGGCCCGCTGGAACGTCCTCGCCCAGCAGGTCTTCTTCTCCCAGCGCGACTTCCTCTCCGGCCCCGGCGGCGACTACAGCAACGACGCCTGGGACAACTACTTCGCCGAACGCGAAGCGGTCCGTGACCACCTCACCGCCGCCGGGACCTCCAACCCGGTGATCATCACTGGCGACGTGCATGCCAACTACGTGAACGACGTCAAGGCCGACTTCGACGACCCGGCCTCGGCCACGGTCGCCACCGAACTGGTCGGCACCTCCGTCACCAGTGGTGGCGACGGATCCGAGCAGGGACCGAACGACCACATCCAGCTTGCGGAGAACCCGCACATCAAGTTCCTCAACCGCCGCCGCGGCTACGTGCGAAACACCGTCACCCCCACCGAGTGGACGGCGGAGAACCGCGTCGTCGACTACGTCTCCCGCCCCGGCGCACCGGTACGCACCCGCGCCACCTGGATCGTCGAGGACGGCCGCCCCGGAGCCCGGCCGGCCTGACACCCCGCGGGGCGGGCGCCGGGCCGGCCGGCTTCCGCCCCGCACACACCCGGCGCGTCGCCCCGGGCGCCCGGGCAAGCGTCACCCGAACGGCCCGCAGCGGCCCCCTGAACCACGCCGGACGGCCCGGTACCTTCACCCTGTGAAGGCAATTCGTCGGTTTTCGGTACGTCCCGTCCTCCCCGAGCCGCTCGCCGGGCTGCACGAGCTGGCGCGCAACCTCCGCTGGTCCTGGCATGCGGAGACCCGTGCGTTGTTCCGGGCCGTCGATCCGCTCAGCTGGGAGACGGCGGGCGGCGATCCGGTACGCCTGCTGGGCGCAGTGCCCGCCACTCGGTTGGAGGAACTGGCAGCCGACCGCGGCTTCCTGCGCCGTCTGTCCGTCGTCGCCGGTGAGCTGAACGACTACCTCACCGAGCCCCGCTGGTATCAGCGCACCGGCGACGAGCCGCCCCGGGCCGTCGCCTACTTCTCGCCCGAGTTCGGCATCACCAGCGCCCTGCCGCAGTACTCCGGCGGCCTGGGCATCCTCGCCGGCGACCACCTGAAGTCCGCCAGCGACCTGGGTGTGCCGCTGGTCGGCGTCGGGCTGCTCTACCGGCACGGCTACTTCCGGCAGGCACTGTCCCGCGAGGGCTGGCAACAGGAGCACTACCCCGTGCTCGACCCCGACGAGCTGCCGCTGGAGCTGCTGCGCGAGGAGGACGGTACCGGGGCCCGTGTCGCTCTCGCCCTGCCCGGTGGACGTTCGCTGCACGCCCAGGTCTGGCTGGCCCGTGTCGGCCGGGTGCCGCTGCTGCTGCTCGACTCGGACGTGGAGGAGAACGGCCCGGCCGAACGGGAGGTCACCGACCGGCTCTACGGCGGCGGCAGCGAGCACCGGCTGCTCCAGGAGATGCTGCTCGGCATCGGCGGCGTGCGGGCCGTGCGCGGGTACTGCCGGCTCACCGGCCACCCGGCGCCGGAGGTGTTCCACACCAACGAGGGCCACGCCGGTTTCCTCGGCCTGGAACGCATCCGCGAACTCGCCGATGACGGCGCCGCCTTCGACGCGGCGCTGGAGACCGTCCGGGCCGGCACCGTCTTCACCACCCACACGCCCGTCCCGGCCGGCATCGACCGCTTCGACCGCGACCTGGTCGCCCGGCACTTCGGCGACGACGGCGAACTTCCCGGCATCGACGCACAGGCGGTGCTCTCCCTCGGCCGCGAGACGTACGAGGGCGGCGACCCGACGCTCTTCAACATGGCCGTGATGGGCCTGCGTCTGGCCCAGCGGGCCAACGGCGTGTCGACCCTGCACGGCCGGGTCAGCCGCGAGATGTTCGCCGGCCTGTGGCCCGGCTTCGACCCGGACGAGGTCCCCATCACCTCCGTCACCAACGGCGTGCACGCCCCCACCTGGACCGCGTCGGAGATGCCGCATGACGCGCACCGTCTGACCGACGCCGAGCTGTGGGAGCTGCGCCGCACCCTGCGTGAACAGCTCGTGCACGAGGTGCGCGCCCGGCTCCATGCCTCGTGCCGCCAGCGCGGTGCCGCGCGCGCCGAACTCGGCTGGATCGACGGCGTACTCGACCCGGACGTGCTCACTGTCGGCTTCGCCCGCCGCGTCCCCTCCTACAAGCGGCTCACCCTGATGCTGCGCGATCCGGTACGGCTGACCGAGCTGCTGCTGCATCCCACCCGGCCGGTGCAGATCGTCGTCGCCGGCAAGGCGCACCCGGCGGACGACGGCGGCAAGCGGCTCATCCAGGAGCTGGTCAGGTTCACCGACGACCCGGCGGTGCGGCACCGCATCGTCTTCCTGCCGGACTACGGCATGGCCATGGCCCGCAAGCTCTACCACGGCTGCGACGTGTGGCTGAACAACCCGCTGCGCCCGCTGGAGGCGTGCGGGACCTCCGGGATGAAGGCCGCACTCAACGGGTGCCTCAACCTGTCGGTGCTGGACGGCTGGTGGGACGAGTGGTTCGAGCCCGACTTCGGCTGGGCGGTGCCCACCGCCGACGGCCAGGCCGCCGCGGACGAGGAGCGCCGCGACGACATCGAGGCCGCCGCGCTGTACCGCCTGGTGCAGGACCAGGTCGCACCGTGCTTCTACGACCGGGGTGTGAACGGTGGCGGGATGCCCGAGCGGTGGATCGACATGGTGCGGCAGACGTTGCGGCGCCTCGGCCCGAAGGTCCCGGCGGACCGAATGGTCCGCGAGTACGTGGAACGGCTCTACACGCCGGCGGCCCGCGCCCACCGGGCGTTGGACGGCCCGGCAGCCGGGCGGTTGGCGGAGTGGAAGGCGCGGGTGCGGCGGGAGTGGCACCGGGTCGCGGTGGACCGGGTGGAACACGCGGGCGCCGGCGCGGAAGGCGCCTCGCTGGAACTGGGCAGCTCGCTGACGGTACGGGCCCGGGTGGCTCTCGGGGCGCTGGCGCCGGACGAGGTCGAGGTGCAGGCGGTCGCCGGCCGCGTCGACGAGTCGGACGTCCTCGCCGGTGCGGACGCGGTGCGGGTGGCACTCAAGCCCGCCGCCGGCCCGGACCTGGAGGGACGCTGGATGTACGAGGGGCCCCTGGCGCTGGACCGTACAGGTTCGTTCGGATACACGGTGCGGGTGCTGCCCGCGCATCCGTTGTCGTCCGGCCCGGCCGAACTGGGGCTTGCCGCCGTTCCGTCGGCGGAGGTCGCGTCCGGTGGGACGGCGGGAGTGCTCCTGCGGTGAACGTGGCGCGGCGCCGTGTTCCGGAGGGGCATCCCCCCGGAACACGGCGCCGGTGCCGGCTGCTTTCCTGGATCAGAAGGTCAGCTTCCAGCTGTCGATGTAGCCGGTGTCGTAGCTCCAGACGTCCTGGACGCGCAGCTTCCAGGTGCCGTCGGCGGCCTCGGAGGAGGCGTTGACGGTGTACGTCTGCTGCACGTTGTCACCCGAGTCGTAGCCGGAGTTCTTCAGCCGGTAGGCGGTGCCGTCGGGGGCGATCAGGTCGATGACCAGGTCGCCCCGGTAGGTGTGCTTGATGTCGACGGCGACCTTGAGGTTGCTCGGCGCGTTGCCGCCGATGTCGGAGACGTCGATCGGCGAGGTGACCGCGGAGCCGGCGTCCGGGATGGCGACGTCGTCGGTGTTCTCGAACTCGCCCTCACCCGGCGGGTCGCCGGGGTCGCCGGGACGGTCCCCGACGTTCACCGCCGCCCACGCGTGCGCCACGGCGAGCTGCTCGGGGCTGTCGGTGCCGTACAGCTCGCCGGCGGCCTGCAGGGTGTGTGTGCGGGCCTGCGCGAAGGTCTCGTTCGGCAGCATCTTCTCGGACAGGGCCTTGAACCAGATCTGCTCGGCCTTGCCGATACCGATGCCGGTCACGCCTTCGCCGTCGTAGGTCGGGCTGTCGTAGCTGACGCCGTTGACGGTCTTCTGTCCGCTGCCCTCGGAGAGCAGGTAGAAGAAGTGGTTGGCGATGCCCGAGCTGTAGTGCACGTCGACGTTGCCGGCACCGGAGTACCAGTAGTCGAGCGAGGCGCCGTCCTTGCTGGGCTCGTCCATGTAGCGCAGCGGGGAGCCGTCACCACGAATGTCGATCTTCTCGCCGACCAGGTAGTCGCCGACGTCGGAGGAGTTGTTCGCGTGGAACTCCACGGCTGCGGCGAAGATGTCGGAGGTGGCCTCGTTGAGGCCGCCCGACTCGCCGCTGTAGACGAGACCCGCCGTGTTGGCGGTGACGCCGTGCGTCATCTCGTGGGCGGCGACGTCGATGGAGGTCAACGGCTTGGTGTTGCCCGCGCCGTCGCCGTAGGTCATGCAGAAGCAGGAGTCCTGCCAGAAGGCGTTGGAGTAGGCGTTGCCGTAGTGGACGTTGCTGGTCGCGCCCTGGCCGTCGCCGCGGATGCCGTCCCGGCCGTGCTGGTTCTTGTAGTAGTCCCAGGTCAGGGCGGCGCCGTAGTGGGCGTCGACGGCGGCGGTCTGCGGGTCGGCGGCGGTGCCGTCGCCCCAGGCGTCGTCGGCGTCGGTGAAGACCTGGTTGCCGTTGTCGGCGTCCTGGGTCTCGTGTCCGCCGCGGGCGGTGTCGGTCATCGTGAACGACCCGCCGGAGCCGGCGGTGCCGAGCTCGACCTCGCCGACGTACATGCTGTTGCCGGTGCCGTTGTGGACGGCCTGCCACTCGAAGAGCTTCTCACCGGTCTTGGCGTCGGTGATGACGTGCAGCTCGTTCGGGGTGCCGTCCTTCTGCTTGCCGCCGACGACCCTCTCCCAGGCCAGTGTCGGCGTGCCGTCGGCCGCCCAGATCACCTTGCGCGGCGCTTCGCTGCCCTTGGCCTTCGCCTTGGCCGGCTTGTGCTGTGCGGGAGCCTTGGTGGTGGGCACCTGGATGCGGGCGGTGGTGGCCTTGTCGACGCCGTCGACGGAGCCGTCCGGAGTGCGGTGCACGATCAGCTGGCCGCCGAGCACGGGCAGTCCCGCGTAGGTGCGCTCGTACCGGGTGTGGGTCGAGCCGTCGCGGTTCTTCACGACGTCCTTGACCTTGAGCTCGGTCTTGCCTCCGAGCCCGAGCGCGTCGGCGGTGGCCGCCTCGTGGTGCTCGGCGTCGGCTATGAGACCGGCACGTTCGGAGGGGCTGGTCTTCGCCGGGAGCGCTCCGGGGTCGAGCCGGTCGCTCTCGGGTGCCGCGCTGGCAGTGGCCTGCAGACCGGCCACCATCATCGCGGCCGTGGCCACGAGTGCGGCGGTGGTGCGGGTGCGTCTGCCGACGCTGTGTGGGGATGAGGTTCTCACGCGGTGACTCCTACTCTGCTGTGGCCGCGGGGGGCGCGGCCTCGGTGGGGTGCAGAACGGGTGGAGCTGTGTGCGTGTGGGGGGATCCGGTGTGGCGGCACACTGGGGTTGGTGGGTCGTGGGGGAGTGCGGCGCCGACCGGAGTCAGAGTGGCAGCTGCGACCTCGCTTGTCATGGGCGTGACAACAAGATGGCCGAAAATCTGCCCGTTTCCTGGAACGCACTGTTCACTTATCGGACTCACCTGACCGCGCAGTCCGGGACGGGTGAGCCACAGGAACCCTGCCACGTAGACGCGTGCATGTCACCAGGGCGTCAGGAACGGGGACGCGCATCGACCGGTGACGTGACCGCTCTGTCGACACCATGTGTCCGGGTGCCGGCACCCGGACGTGCCGGAGCCGGCTCCCGCGGAGAGCGAGCGGGAGCAACGGTCCCGGAGGGTCGTGAGGCGAAGACGGGTCAGACCAGGCTGTCCCGCCAGGCACGGTGCAGACGCGCGTAGCGACCGTCTCCGGCCGCGGTGAGCACCGACGGCGGACCGTCCTCCACGATGCGGCCGTCCTCCATCACCAGTACCCGGTCGGCCACGTCCACCGTGGACAGCCGGTGTGCGATCACCACCGCCGTACGGCCCTTCAGCACCGTCGTCATCGCGTGCTGCACCGCGCGCTCACCGGGGACGTCCAGTGAGGAGGTGGCCTCGTCCAGAATCAGCACCCCCGGGTCGGCCAGCAACGCCCGTGCAAACGAGACCAGTTGCCGCTGGCCCGCCGAAATCCGGCCACCCCGCTTGCGCACATCGGTGTCGTAGCCCTCCGGGAGCGCGGCGATGAAGTCATGGGCACCGATCGACTCCGCCGCGGCCTCGATCTCCGCACGGGAGGCATCCGGACGCCCGATCGCGATGTTGTCCGCGACCGTTCCGGAGAACAGGAACGACTCCTGGGTCACCATCACCACACCGCTGCGCAGCGTCGCCATGTCCAGGATTCTCAGATCCATGCCGTCGAGCAGCACCTGCCCGTCGGTCGGGTCGTAGAACCGGGCCAGCAGCTTCGCCAGGGTGGACTTGCCCGCGCCGGTCGCCCCCACGACCGCGACCGTCTGCCCGGCCGGAACCGACAGGTCGAAGGGCGGCAGCACCTCACCACCCGTGCGGTAGGCGAACCGGACTCCGTCGAAGACCACCTGACGGCCCGGTGCGCCGTCCGTCCGCTCCGGCAGGGGCCGGGGATCGTCCGGCTCCGGCACGGACGGCCGCTGCGCCAGCAGCCCCGCGATCTTCTCGAGCGAGGCGCCCGCCGACTGGAAGGAGTTGAGGAACATCCCGAGCCGGTCGATCGGGTCGTACAGGCGGCGCAGGTAGAGCGCCGCGGCGGCCAGCACGCCCAGCTCCAGCACGCCGTCCGCCACCCGGTACGCGCCCCACAGCACGATCGCGGCCACCGCGAAGTTCGCCGTGAGGCGGGAGCAGACGACGTAACGCGCCATCTCCAGGATCGCGTCGCCGTTCACCTTCAGGTGCCGGTCGTTGAGCTTGCGGAACGCGGCGTCGTTCGGCCTCTCCCGGCGGAAGGACTGCACGGGACGGACGCCGTTCATCGTCTCGGCGAACTTCACGATCACCGCGGCGATGGCGGTCGAACGGAACCGGTAGAGCCGCCGCGAGCGGCGCCGGAAGGACCGCACGAGCAGGGCGAGCGGCACGAACGAGGCCAGCGCGGCGCTGCCCAGGCCCCAGTCGAGGTAGAGCAGCGTGGCCGCGATGTAGCCCACCGACACGACGACGGTCAGCAGCTCCTGAAGGCCCTCGTCCAGCAGCTCGCGCAGCGCCTCCACGTCGGTGGTGGCGCGGGAGATCAGCCGGCCGGAGGTGTACCGGTCGTGGAAGTCGACGCTGAGCGCCTGCGCGTGCCGGTAGATGCGTCCGCGCACAGCGAGCAGGACGCGCTGGTTGACTCCGGCCGCGGTGGTGACGAACGCGTACTGGAGGCCGCCGGCCGCCACCGCGCACACCAGATAGCCGACGGCCACGGCGACCAGCGGCCCGTAGTCCGCGGCGTCCCTCAGGGCCGGGACCGCCCGGTCGATGGCGTACGCGACCAGCAGCGGACCCGCCTGCACCGCGGCCTGCTGGAGCAGGAGCAGCACGGCAGCCAGCGCGACCCGGGGGCGGTGGGGGCGCAGCAGCGAACGCAGCAGCCGGAGCGGGGCGTCGCGCGGCGCGGGCAGCACGTCCCGGGAGAACGGGTCGTCGTCAGGGGGAGTGACGTCGCCCGCGGTGGGCGTCGTCGTCCCGGCCGGCTCGGTACGGGACGTATCCGGGTCCACCCGCGTCGCCGTGCTGTGAGCCGTGCCGGCGGAGGGGTCCTCACCGGGTGGCTGCCCGGCGTCGTCCTCCAGCGTCGTGGTCATGCCGTGAGGCTCCCTTCTGAGCTCGCGTCCGTGTCGTGCCGGCCGCCTTCGCCGGACATCAGCGACGCGTACTCGGGGGTGCCGTGCAGGAGTTCGTGGTGGGTGCCGACGGCGGTGACACGGCCGCCGGAGAGCAGCGCGACCCGGTCGGCGAGCAGCACCGTCGACGGACGGTGCGCCACGACCAGTGCGGTGGTCGTCGCCAGTACTTCGCGCAGGGCCGCCTCCACCGCGGCCTCCGTGTGCACGTCGAGCGCGGAGAGCGGGTCGTCCAGTACGAGGAAGCGGGGCGTGCCGACCACGGCGCGGGCGAGCGCGAGGCGCTGACGCTGGCCGCCGGACAGGGAGAGCCCCTGTTCGCCGACCTCGGTGTCCACGCCGTCGGGCAGCGCGGCGACGAAGCCGTCCGCCTGGGCGACGCGGAGGGCCCGGTGCAGCGCCTGCTCGTCGGCGTGCTCCGCACCCATCAGGACGTTCTCCCGCACCGTGGCGGAGAACAGCGTCGGGTCCTCGAACGCCACGGCTACCCGGGAACGCAGGTCGGCTCGGGGAAGGGCTCTGACGTCCACCCCGTCCAGCGTGATGCGGCCCCCGGTCGCCTCGTGCAACCGGGGAACGAGTGCGGTGAGGGTCGTCTTGCCGCTACCGGTGGCGCCCACCAGGGCCATCGTCTCGCCCGGTCGGATGTGCAGGTCGACCCCGTCGAGGATGGGCTGCGCGCCGGGCGGTGCGTCCGCGTACCGGAACGTGACACCTTCGAACCGCATGCCGTGAGCGTTCTGAGCCGGTCCGGCGATCGAGGACGCCGGGCGGAGCCCGGCACCGGGGGTGCCCGGGAGGTCGGCCCGCGAAGACGGGGGGAGGCGCGGAGCGGGGTCGGACGCGTCGTCGCCCACCTCTGCGTCCGCCGGTACCGCTTCGTCCATGACCTCGAAGAACCGGTCGCTCGCGGTCGCGGACTCGTTGCTCATCGCCAGCAGGAACCCCAGCGACTCCACCGGCCACCGCAGTGCGAGCGCCGTGGACAGGAACGCCACCAGCGTGCCCGCGGAAAGGCCCCCTTGCGCGACCTGGATCGTCCCCAGCACCAGGGCCGCACCGAGGGCCAGTTCGGGCAGCGTCATGATGAAGGCCCAGATGCCGGCGAGGAGCCGCGCCTTGCGGATCTCCGTGCCGAGCAGCCGTTCCGACAGTGCGCGGAAGGCCCGTGCCTGACTCTTGTGCCGACCGAACCCCTTCACGATGCGGATGCCGAGCACAGCCTCCTCGACCACGGTCGTGAGGTCGCCGATCTGGTCCTGCGCCCGGCGCGCGGCGACGAAGTACCGGGTCTCGAAGTACGAGCACAGCACCCCGAGCGGAACCAGCGGGGCCAGTACGACCAGGCCCAGCATCCAGTCCTGCACGAACATGATCACGCAGCCGACCAGGATGGTGGTGCCGTTGACCAGCAGGAAGGTGAGCGGGAAGGCGAGGAACATCCGCAGCAGTTGCAGGTCGGTCGTCGCCCGTGACAGCAGCTGCCCGCTGGCCCAGCTGTCGTGGAAGGCCACGGGCAGCCGTTG
The DNA here is from genome assembly GCA_000497405.1 of Streptomycetaceae bacterium MP113-05. Classification (GTDB taxonomy): domain Bacteria; phylum Actinomycetota; class Actinomycetes; order Streptomycetales; family Streptomycetaceae; genus Streptomyces. The sequence goes on from KI547049.1 coordinate 142,267, forward strand.
CAGGTGGGCGTACAACTCCGCGCGCATGGAGGCCTCGACGCTCGCCAGGGGGCGCGCGACCAGCCAGCGCCGCAGCCCGAACAGAGCCGCCTCCGCGATGCCCACGCCCAGCAGCAGCGCGCCGCCCAGCCACACCCCCGAGGTGTCGCGGGCGGCCACCGGGCCGTCCACGATCCACTTCAGGACGAGCGGGACGACCAGCCCCAGGCAGGACGCGACGACGGCGACGAGAGCAGCGCTGAAGAACCGTACCCGCACCGGCTTCAGGTACGGCCACAACCGCAGCAGCGACCGTACGGCCGAACGGTCTTCGACCGTGGGCGTGCCGGTGTCGTGCGGGTCGCCCTCACGGGCATCACGGTCGTCCATGCCGTCGGCGGCGGCGCCCGGTTCGTCGTCGAGGTCGGTGGCAGTCATCGAGAGCGAGCGTACGGTCCGCCACTGACACCGCACACTCGGTTTTTCGGCCCGTCCGGCTCCGCCCGCGGACCTACGACCGGGCCCGTGGAAGCTGTGCCGAGGAGGCACGGTGGCGCCGGGGAGGGTGACTTTTCGGCAGGGTGCGCCCACCGTGCGCTGTCGGCACGCGCCGGTTCCGCTCGCCGGTGTCCCACCGGCGGAAACTGCGACCGAACGGTGACATGACGGGTGCACAACCCCCGCAGGCGTGTGGTTGTCTGACCGATCACACGCGCGTGGCGGGCTTCCGGACAGCGCGCACATGGGGAGCGCGTGCAGGCGAGGGGAGACCGGGGCACAGTGGAGATCAAGGCCATGATGGACGGGGCGGCGATACGGGTGGGCGGCCGGTCCCGTCTCATAGGAGGAGGAGCGGCCGGGCTGATCGCCGTGCTGGTCGTGCTGCTGCTCGTGGTGTCGTCCTGCGGAGGCAACACCTCCAGCGCCGCGGACGAGCGGAGCGGGGAGAAGAAGGCGAAGCCGACCGGCCCGTCCGAGGCGAGCGTGACCATCTCGCCGGACAACGGGGCCGACGGTGTCGCGACCACCGGCGAGCTGGCCGTGAGCGTCGACGAGGGCGAGCTCACCGAGGTCGTCGTGCGGGCCGTGGACGGCGAGAAGGTGCCCGGCGAGATCACCGACGACGGCACCGTCTGGAAGCCGGCACACCACCTGCGCACCAAGACCACGTACACGGTCGATGCGGTCGCCACCGACGACGAGGAGCGGAAGGCCGCCGAACACGCGAACTTCTCCACGCTCGTGCCGGACGACACCTTCGTCGGGTTCTTCCGGCCCGAGGAGGGCGACAAGGTCGGAGTCGGCATGCCCGTCTCGATCCGCTTCAACAGGGCGGTCGAGGAACCGGAGACCGTCGAGCGGGCCGTTTCCGTGACCGCCGATCCCGCCGTGGACATCGAGGGTCACTGGTTCGGCGACAACCGGCTCGACTTCCGTCCCGAGGAGTACTGGGAGCCGGGCACCGAGGTCACGCTCCGTCTCGACCTGGACGGCGTCGAGGGGGCTGACGGCGTCTACGGCTCGCAGCACAAGACCGTCACCTTCGAGATCGGCCGCTCGCAGGTCAGCGTGATCGACGCGGAGAAGAAGACGATGACCGTGACCCGCGACGGAAAGAAGATCAAGACGATCCCCGTCAGTGCCGGCGCACCTGCCACGCCCACGTACAACGGCACCATGGTGATCAGCGAGAAGCACGTCGTCACGCGGATGAACGGCGCGACCGTCGGCTTCACCGACGGGGAGGGCGAGGGCGAGTACGACATCAAGGACGTCCCGCACGCCATGCGGCTGTCCACCTCGGGCACCTTCATCCACGGCAACTACTGGGCCTCCTCGGCCACCTTCGGCTCCGTGAACACCAGCCACGGCTGTATCGGCCTGGACGACGCGCGCGGGGGCTGGGACGAAAAAGCGGCCGCCGCGTGGTTCTTCGAGAACTCCGTGATCGGCGACGTGGTGCGAGTGAAGAACTCCCGCGACCCCGAGACCATCGCACCGGACAACGGTCTCAACGGCTGGAACATGTCCTGGGAGGAGTGGACCGCAGAGCAGTGACACGCTGACGGCACCAGACGGGTGGGGCTTCTGCCGTCTGCGGCGACCTGCGTGCCGCAGACACGCAGGAAGCCGAGAGGGCGCGGCGTGCCGGCCGCCCCGGGCAGCCGCCCGGGGCGGCCGAGTGGCGTGAACGAACGCTAACCTGCCGGTATGACTGTGACTCTCGAAGTGGCCGAGGGCGTCGGCACCCTCCGCCTGGACCGCCCGCCCATGAACGCCCTGGACATCGCCACCCAGGACCGGCTCCTCGCACTCGCGCACGAGGTGTCCGCCCGCGAGGACGTCCGCGCAGTGGTGATCTACGGCGGCGAGAAGGTCTTCGCTGCCGGAGCCGACATCAAGGAGATGCAGCGCATGGACCACGCGGCGATGGTCGCACGGTCCAAGGGCCTGCAGGACGCCTTCACCGCGGTGGCCCGCATCCCCAAGCCCGTCGTCGCCGCCGTCACCGGTTACGCGCTCGGCGGCGGTTGCGAACTGGCCCTGAGCGCGGACATCCGTATCGCGGGTGAGAAGGCCAAGCTCGGTCAGCCGGAGATCCTGCTCGGACTCATCCCGGGCGCCGGCGGCACTCAGCGGCTCTCGCGACTCGTCGGCCCGGCCAAGGCCAAGGACCTCATCTTCACCGGGCGTCAGGTCAAGGCGGACGAGGCCCTCATCATCGGACTGGTCGACCGGGTCGTGCCCGACGCCGAGGTCTATGAGGCGGCGCACGCCTGGGCTGCGAAGCTCGCCGCAGGACCGGCGATCGCACTGCGCGCCGCGAAGGAATCGGTGGACGCCGGCCTGGAGACGGACATCGACACCGGCCTCACCATCGAACGCAACTGGTTCGCCGGCCTGTTCGCGACTGACGACCGGGTGACCGGCATGCGCAGCTTCGTCGAGGAGGGTCCGGGTAAGGCGAAGTTCCGCTGATTCGTCACACGACTCCGCAACCCGTGGGGGTGGCGTGGGGTGGCGAATGCCGCCGACGCGCTACCCCCGGGCTCTCCGTGCGCTCCGTGTCTGCCGCCTGGGGACGGGTGGTGATCACGCCTGTGCGTGCGGTAGTCGCTGGTCAGGGGTGTGCTTCGGGGGTTCACTGCTTCTGGCATATGCCAAATCAGAAAATCTCCGATCTGACTCCCAGGTCAGCAATATCCCGGAACTGCCGCGACGTGTGCTTGCACGCGCCATGATGGTCCGCATGGCCGGAGAGGGTGACGTAGCGAGCATGACTGCAGCACTGACCGATGCAGAGACCGTCCTGAGCGCGAGAGGTGGTGTGCCGCTCCTCGCCACCGTCGTGGAACTCGTGGGCGATCCCACTCAGGAGGAGGTGCGCCTGCCCAGCCGCCCCGAGTCGGCGGCCACCGCCCGCCGCCTCACCGAA
>KI547049.1:145691-167130 GCA_000497405.1 Streptomycetaceae bacterium MP113-05
CACCGAAGCCGTGCTCCGCCAGGGCTGGGCCGCGCCCGCCGCCACGGCGGAGCATGCCGTGCTGCTGGTCTCCGAACTCGTCGGCAACGCCGTCCAGCACACCGGAGCGTGCAGGTTCGGACTCCGCATGCACCGCAGGCGCGGCCGGCTCCGCATCGAGGTACGCGATCCGTCCCGCGGCCTGCCCTGCCTGCTGCCGGTGACCGAACTGGACACCAGCGGCCGGGGTCTCTGGCTCGTCGACCGGCTCGCCGACCGCTGGGGAGTCGACCTGCTGCCTCGCGGCAAGTCCACCTGGTTCGAGATGCGCCTCCCCGAACCGCGTTAGCGCAGCACGCCCGCTGCACGGGCCGCAGCGAGCCACTGGGGGAACTCGTCCGTCAGCTGTTCGTACAGGTCGGCGTCCGACCAGCCGAGCGGATTCCCGCCCAGCGACAGGAACCCGGCGTTGTCGACCAACCGTTGCGCCGGCACCGGCAGGTCGTCCAGCTTCCTCAGGAACCGGAAATCGTCCCTGCCGAACCCCACGAACTGCCAGAACAGCGGCAGCGCCGCACTCTCGCACAGCACCCGCTCGGCCGCCCGCTTCGAGGTCGGGCCGCCGTCCGTCTGAAAGACGACGAACGCCGGATCGCTCGCACCGCTCGCCCGGTAGTGGTCGACCACCGCCTGCATCGCCAGGTGGTAGTTGGTCCGGCCCATGTGACCCAGCGCGTGGTGCAGCGCCCCGACACGGCCCACGTAGTCCGTCAGCGACACCTCGGCCAGACCGTCGACTCCGGTGGAGAAGAACACCACGGGCACCCGGCCGTCGTCGTCGAGGTGCGCCGCGAGGCCGAGTGTCTGCTCCGCCAGTCGCTGGACCGAACCGTCCTGGTAATAGGGCCGCATCGACCCCGAACGGTCCAGCACCAGGTACACCGCCGCCCGTACGCCGCTGAGCCGACGCTTCTCCAGACTGACCGCCGCCTGCTTGTAGAGGCTGACCAGGCCCGGCGCCGCCTGCCGCACCTTATCCAGGCCGACCGCAGCACCACCCTCGTCGCCGCCTGCCGGCCGTTTCACGTAGTCGATCGCCATGGCGGTGCCCCTGTCGTCCGGTGACTGCCGAGCTTAGACGCAGAACGGCGGCGAGGACGGGCGGTTCGCCGCAGAACCGCCCCCCGCCGCCCCCGGACAGCGCATGAGGTCTGTGGGCCCGGGGGCCCCGACACTTCAGCATGATCTAGCGCGGAACCCCGGGCGTTCACGTCCGGGAGGAAGCGCTTCTCAAGATAGGGGTGACCTGCACGGGTGCACGGGTCCGCACTGTTGGTCTCAGCCGGGACGCTTCTGGTTCTCGATGTACTCCTTGATGATCGCCAGCGGTGCGCCGCCGCAGGATGCGGCGAAGTAGGACGGGGACCAGAAGTGGTCGCCCCACAGGTACTTGCGGATGTGGCGGGGGTACTCCTGGCGGAGCCTGCGGGCTGAGACGCCCTTGAGGGAGCCGACCAGCCGGGAGATGGCGACCTTGGGCGGGTAGTGCACGAGCAGGTGGACGTGATCGCGCTCGCCGTCAGGGCTTGATCAAGTTCCGTGAGGGTCGGGGTTGTTGAGGATGCCCAGGAGTGGGAGGGCTCGTTCGGGCTGGTCGCGGATTGCGCGGGTGGTCTTGGCGATGTTGGCGGCTCCGAGGGTTTTGAGCAGGCCGATGGCGAGGTTGCGGAGGGTGGCCATGGCGCGTGGTGCGGTGCCGGTGTGGAGGGTGGAGGCGTCCTCTGCGTAGGTGACGTCTCTGACGTGGTGGAGGGCTTCGATGCTCCAGTGGCCGCGGACGGCGGCGGCCAGTTCGGCGGGGGTGGTCTGGTGGGCGTCGAGGCTGGTGACGGCGTAGACCGTCTCACGACTCTCGCGTCGGCCGGTCTGCAGGCGACGGCGGTGGACGCGGAGGGCGAGGTGGGCGTGGGGGAAGGCGATTCCGCCGAGTTCGTCGGCGATGCCGCAGGTCTTGATGGAGCGGGATTCGTGGCGGCCGTGTCCGGTGGAGGATGTGGTGTGCTGGACGGGGACGTCGGACCAGGGCAGGGCGGCGAGCTGCCGGTGGGCGGTCGGCTGATTGCGCTTGATCACGGCGATGTAGTGGGCGTTCTTGGTCTCGACCAGCCAGGTGACGTTCGCTTGGACCGAGTGCAGGGCGTCGAAGGTGACGAGAGCTCCGTCCAGGTCCAGCCCTTCGAGCAGGGGCCGGAAGTGCGCGGTCTCGTTCGTCTTCGCTCCGACCTCGGCCTGGGCGAGGGTCAGGGCCCGGTGGTGGGTGACGGCGGAGAGCAGGTGCCTGCGGCCGGCGGTCAGGCGGGCCGATCCCCTCAGCGACTTGCCGTCGACGGCGATCACCCGCCGTTGCTCCGGCTCCGGTCCCGCGGCGTTCCGGCCGGCGAGGTAGGCGCCGATCGCCTTGTCCAGGGCGTCACCGTCGACGGCCGCCAGCACACGGCCGATCGTGGTCCGCGAAGGGGCACGGCGCCACTGCAGCGGATGCCGTCGGACGCCGACGGCCATCAGCACGGTCTCCGAGGCCCGCGCCGTCCACTCGGCGATCTCGTCGACGGTCCTCGCTCCCGAGACGGCCGCGCAGGCACAGACGAGGAGGATCGCGGTCAGCGAGTACCAGCGGCCCCGCCTCGCACGCGGGTCGGGCACCTGGTCCAGGAACGTCCGCAGGTCAGCGACTTGACCGATGTCCAGCGGACCCAGCCTCACCAACACCGGCGGGATGGGAGAAGATACAGCGGCAGGCACGGGCCACCTCATGATCGTTGAGATTCGACACCCCAATGATCACGAATCCCGTGCCTGCTCTGCTATGCACCCCAACCGGTCACCACCAGACCAGCGCCACGTCTCCGGAACTTGATCAAGCCCTGGGAGCCGCCGAAAAATAACTTGTCGATCTTGATGGGCGTTACTCGGGTCTGAGGTCGTGTCCGGCGATGGCGGCGAGTTGTTCGGCCGTGGTCACGGTGAGAGGACCGGTGGGGCACGTGTGGCCGAGGGCAGCGAGAACGGGTGTGGTTTCCCGGAGGGTGGCACCGATCCTGCTCTTGGACATGCCGGTCGCCTCGGCGAGAGGGGCCTGTGTCATGGACCAGCGGTTCTTCAGGAGGTGGATGACAAGTTGGTCGGCGGCGGACAGGCGCCGGCCGCCGGCGCCGGGGCCGCCGTCGGGGCGTTTGCCGGGAAGCAGGACCGGGGGGTGTTCGGCGAGGTAGGCGCGGTAGCGGAGGACGAGGTCGTCGAAGGCCGCGGGTTCCAGGCCGGTGAGGCTGGGGTGCCGGAGCCAGGCGGGCGTCTTGTCCCCGGGTGGGAACCGGCCGAACGAGGTATCGCGGGGCGGTGGCGGAACGGGTGGGGCGAGGGGCTCGGGACGCAGTGTGTAGTTCCAGGTGCCGTGCCACTCGTGGGGGGTGAACGGGAGGCGTCCCATGACGTCGTCGGGCACGGTGACGCCGGTGGGGTATGGGCCGGGGTCGAACTCGGCGTGGACGGTCAGCCCCGTGCTTGTGGTGACCGCGCCAATGGTGTTGACGACGACCTCATGGCTGGTCAGCGGGCGTCCGCGCCAGTTCGTGCTGATGCGCGAGAAGAGCCGGTGCTCTATTTTGTTCCACTTCGATGTGCCGGGCGGGAAGTGGCAGACCGTCACGGCCAAGCCCGTCTCGAGGGCGAAGTCCGCGAGTTCCTTCTTCCACGCTTTCACCCGGTAGCCGTTCGAGCCGCCGGCATCGGCGGTGATCAGCAGACGCCTCGCGTGCGGGTAGCGGTGCCGGCCTTCGCCGTCCCACCAGCGCCGGAGGGTGGCCACCGCGAAAGCGGAGGTGTCGCCGTCACAGCCCACCGACACCCAGCCGGTGTCCGCGGACAGGTCGTAGACCCCGTACGGGACGGCCTTCTGCGCGTTCTTCTCGGGGTAATCATGGGCCCGCACCCTCACCGGCTCACCGCTGCGGTGCCACTCTCGCCCGATGACCGCGTAGTCGCCCAGCACTTCCTTCTTCTTCGCGTCCACACTGATCACGGGGTCACCGGACCCGGTGAACTCCCGGATCTGACCGTTGATGTAGTGGAACTGGGCATCCCGGTCGGGATGACGGACTCCCTCGGTCGTCCGGCTGGTGCCCTGCAAGGAGAAGCCCTCCTCTTTGAGTAGGGCCGCCACCGTGTCGGACCCCACCCGGAACCCCTGGGCGGTCAACTCACCGGCCAGCTTCCGCGTCGACTTCGTCGTCCACAGCAGTGGCGACTCCGGATCACCCCGCTGATCCGGCTCGACCAGCGCCAGCAGAGCCGGCACCAGGCCCGGATACTTCTCACGCAGACGTCTACGACCCCCGCCCTCCCGCCTCACCCGGTCCGAGGGCCCGGACCCGCCAGACAGTTCCGCCACCCCGCGCGAGACCGTCTCCTCCGACACCTTGGCCGCCCGCGCCACCCGGCGGATGCCGCCATGCCCCAGCATCCTCGCGTCTGCCCCAAGGACCAGCCGCCTTCGCCGCTCGTCCAGATGCGGCAACAACAGGTCGAACTTCTCCGCCAACGCCACATCCATCCCCTCCATCACGCAAAGATCCTACGACTCAACACCCCCTCGAAACACCGAAGTTATTTTTCGGCGGCTCCCTGGCTCGCCGTTGAACTCCACCAGCTCGGTTTCGAAGTCGGCGCACACGGCCCGCATGATCTCTTCGCAGCGCGCAAGGATCTCGTCGGTGAACGGGCCGTGCCGGTACTTGGGCGTGAAGACCAAGTGGGCATGGAGGGTATAGACGACCGTGCGGCCCCTACGGATGTTGGGGTTTGGCTCCCAGCGTGGTGACATAGATCAACTGTAGTACGATGCCCGGCATGAAGATCGTGACGCAGGTGAAGCTGATACCGGAGGCCGACCAGGCCGCCGCGCTGTCGGCGACCCTGCGCACGGTCAACGACCTGGCGTGCTGGGTCTCCGAGGTGGCGTTCGCCCATGGTGTGCCGCGTGAGTACGAGCTGCGCAAGTACACGTACCCGCGCCTCAAGGCCGAAGGGCTCGGGGCGCAGGCGGCGCAACACGTGATCAAGAAGGTGCGCGATGCGTACACGACGTTGCACGCCAACATCCGCGCCGGAAACCTCGGCAAGTCGAAGTCGAAGCGCCGGGTCAAGGCTGGGTCGAGGCCGATCACGTTCCGTTCCGAGGCCGCGCAGCCATATGACGACCGGTGCTTGAGCTGGCAGTACGACGCACAGACCGTGTCCATCTGGACAACTGCCGGGCGCCTCAAGAGCGTCCGCTTCGTCTGTTCCGCCGACGCGCTCAAGACGCTCCGTGAGTACCGCAAGGGCGAGGCAGATCTGATCGAGTGTGACGGGGTCTTCTACCTGATCGCCACCTGCGAGGTCCCCGAGGCCGAGACGTACGAGCCGGACTGCTTCATCGGCGTGGACCTCGGCATCGTCAACATCGCCACCACGTCCACCGCCTACCAGGCCGCCGGGCGCGGTCTCAGCCGCTACCGCAAGCGTCAGGTTGCCCTGCGGGCCAAGCTCCAGAAGAAGTGCACCAAGTCCGCCAAGCGCCGGTTAAAGGAGCGCTCCCGCCGTGAGGCGCGGCACGTCAAGAACACCAACCACATCATCGCCAAGACGATCGTGACCGAGGCTGAACGCACCTCGGCCGGGATCTCCCTGGAAGAACTCAAGGGAATCCGGCAGAGGGTACGGCTTCGCAAGCCCCAACGGGTCGCACTCCACTCCTGGGCCTTTGCCCAGCTCGGAGACTTCATCGTCTACAAGGCCAAGCGGGCAGGCGTGCCCCTGGTCTTCGTTGATCCCGCGTACACGTCGCAGACGTGCGCCGAGTGCGGCCACGTCGACAAGCGCAACCGTGTCGACCAGGGGCTTTTCATCTGCAGGGGGTGCGGGGTCGTTGCCCACGCCGACCGGAATGCTTCCCACAACATCGCCACCCGTGGCGAGACCGTGTGGAATGCGGGGCGTGAGTCACGCGTCCCTGCCACCCCATAGGGGTGTCTGGACGGAGGAGTCAACCCAGCAGCCAGTTGGGCGCTACCTCCAAGCCCGGCCCTTTAGGGCCGGGTCAAGTTGACTGCGACAGTGTGCTGCGGGCGTAGCCGTGTGCCTGGCGCGCCCGCGCACGCGTCATGTGCTGGGCCTGCCGGGCACCGTGCTCGGCGCGCCTGGCGAGATCCGACTTCCGGGCCTCTTTCACGCTGTGGCGGGCCTTCTTGGCCAGGTCCGCCCGGTGCTTCTGGGCCTCGTGAAGGCTCTGCTGGGCCTTTTTCATCCCGCTCTTCCTGGACTTGCCCCACGCCTTCCGGCCCTTGCGCATCCCGTCCTGCCGAGCTTCCAGCACGGCGTGCTGCACCTTCGCCAGACTGCTCTTCCGGGACGTTCCGAAGAGCTTTCCCGCCTTCCCCGCCTTGCCGTCAGCGCCCAGACCGAGCCTCGCCTGCTTGGCGCCGTGCTTGGCGTGCTTCACGTGGTGTTTCAGGGTGTGAGCCGCGTACACCTCGGCGGCGTGCCCTGCGGAGCCCAGCCGCTTCCCGGCCGCGTGGGCACCGTGCCGTGCCAGCCAGGCCGCCGACGGCTTGCCGTGCGTGTCCGCAGCGGCGAGCAGCAGTCCGCCGGCCAGGGCGCAGTTCTTCAGGAAGTGCGCCAGCTGCTCGTCACGCCGCGCGGGGTCCGTCTCCTCCCAGAAGCGGTGCGCGGCGGCTGTGGTCGGAATCAGACTTCCCAGCAGGAAGAGTGCCGCTACCCGGGGCGCCTTGCCGAAGGCCAGCGCCGCACCGGCGCCGATCTTCATCGCCGCGTCGATCTTGACCAGGGTCTCCGGATCCGTCGGCACGGAGTCGGGGATGGAGTCCTCGTGCCTTCCGAGGGTCTGGTCGAGCAGCGGTTTCGCCGCCTGCGCGTGGCCCTCGACCTGTCGCAGAGCGTTGATACCGCCGGACACGAAAATGGCAGCCAAAAGGGGACGGGCAACTCGACGAAGGACCATGTGATGAACACCTCTCTCGCTACGTCCTCACTCTGCCCGCGTACCCAGCGCTCCGCACCTTGCACAACGTTGCGTGCACGCGACCGGGTGACCGCGTTGGCCAGGCGGTGTGTGTGGGCCCGTGCGGGTGGGGTGGGAGCGGCGGGAGCAGACGATCGGACGGGAGAGTGAACGGACTCTCACCGCCGGGAGCAGTGCCCCGGACGGGCCCTGTTCGTGCGCAGAACGACCCGGCCGGGCCGTGAGGGCACAGGGGCACCCTTGCAGGCACCGGCGCCGGGACGCGGGGTAGGGTCACGGATGCCTTGACCTCTTCTTTGCCTTTCGCCTCCTGGGAGGGCCAGCGTGGTTCTCGTCGCCGTATTCGGCGCGGCCTTGCTCGTCGCCGTACTGCTGTCCGGACTCGCCGCCAGATCGGTGCTGTCCACCTCGCTGCTCTTCCTGGTCGGCGGTGCGCTGGTCAGCGACGGTTTCCTGGGGCTGGTCCACATCTCGCCGGAGAGCGAGATCGTGGCTACCACGGCCGACCTGGCCCTGTTCGCCGTCCTGTTCACCGACGGCATGCACGTCTCCTTCTCGGAGTTGCGCACCCGCTGGAAGAACCCGGCCCGTGCCCTCGGACTGGGCATGCCGCTGTGCTTCCTGGGTATCGCCGTTCTCACCCACTACCTCGTAGGACTGGACTGGACGACGTCCTTCCTGATCGGCGCCGTACTGTCGCCCACCGACCCGGTGTTCGCCTCCGCGATCGTGGGGCGCAAGGAGGTGCCGGGCAGGCTCCGCCAGCTGCTCAACGTGGAGAGCGGAGTCAACGACGGCCTGGCGCTGCCGTTCGTGCTGATCTTCATCGCCGCAGCCGGGCCCACCTCGGGAGCGGCCGACGCCTCGTTCGGCACGATCGCGCTGGAACTCGCCCTCGGCCTGGTGTTCGGCATCGCCGCGCCACTGATCGTGGCCGGACTGGTCCGCCTGCCCGTGCTCGGTGCGGAGCCCAAGCTCCAGCCCCTGCTGCCGCTCGCCATCGGTACGGGCCTCTACGCGGTGTGCCACCTCACTCACGCCAACCCCTACCTCGCCGCGTTCAGCGCCGGCGCCGTGCTCGCCTCCGTCTCCCCGGAGTCCAAGCGCGCGTTCGAGCCGCTGGGGGAGTCCCTCGCCGAACTGGCCAAGTTCGCGGCGCTGCTGGTATTCGGGGCGCTGCTCACCCCGCAACTCTTCGCCGACCTCTCCTTCGGCGGCTACGTGGTGGCGGTCCTCGCCATCGTGCTGGTCCGCCCGGCGACGCTGCTGCTGTCCCTGGCCGGCACCGAGTTCGACCGCAGGGAGAAGCTGACCGCGGCCTGGTTCGGTCCCAAGGGCTTCGCCTCGGTGGTCTACGGGCTTCTGGTGCTACAGGCCGGTATCCCGGACGGTGACCAGGCGTTCACCCTGATCGCCGTCACCATCGCCTTCTCGATCATCGCGCACAGCAGCTCCGACGTACCCATCGCCCGCGTCTTCGACGTGGAGGAACTCGTCGGTATCCCCGATGACGAGAAGGGCCCCCGCTGGCCCTTCGGCAGGGGACTGCCCAAGCGCCGGGGAACGGTGCCGGACGCGCCTCGGCCGCCGGAGGACGAGGAGTCCCGGCCACCAGGCGGATGACCGGGCCGCGGCACAACCCGGCAATCACGGGGTCACATTCCTGCCGGAAGCGCGCAGTGCAGGCGGCCACGGGCACGACCAGACTGAGGAGGACCGTCGGCCTCGGCACATCATCTCTGCTCGTGGCCGGGTCTCCGGGAGACCGGGCGACCACCCGCGCGCCCGCCCGCCGTAGCGGGCCCGACAGAAACCGCCCCTCCGTACCCCGCGAGACGCAGATGCCCAAGAAGACCACCGAGGACGACCCTGCCGACGCCGCCCTGACACAGCTCACGGACGCCTGGAGCCGGCTCCGCCCCGCCGACGACCTGGAGCGGCGCGTCGCCGAGGACGCCGAGTACGGCCCCGTGCACCTGGTACGCCTGGTCAGCGCACTCGACGTTGGGGCCCGCCAGACCGGCGGCACACTGGCCAACGTCACGGAACAGCTGACCGCCACCGAGGCAGGTGGAGGTGCCCTGCATCACCTGCTGGAACTCCTGCACCACGGCGGCGCGCTGGCGGCCATCGCCGCCGCACGTGACCTGGACGCACCCACGCGGGGCCGGGTGCTGGCCGTGCTGCGGCCGTACTGGCAGGCGCCCATGAGGAGTCTCGCCCGGCCCCTCGAAACCGCCCCACCCCGTCGCGGCAGAGCCCACTGGCGCTCGTGAACGCGGCCCACCGCCCTTGGCGCGGGCGGACAGCGGTGGAGCTCGCCGCAGGACGAACGTGTTGACCGTGCGGTCGTCCGTGCCGCCGCCCTCACTGTCGCCCGGGCTCGTTGGTCAAACCCACTCGAGTAGCGTCGTGTACGCTCCCTCGGCAGCCCTCCCCTGTGCCGTGCCGGGCGGCGTGTGGGCGAGGAACTCGCAGGTCGACCCGCTCTGCACGAGACGTCCGCCCACCAGAACCGAGACGTGATCGGCTTCCTCGGCGAGGTCGGTCACGTCGTGCATGGGAAGCAGAATGCGGACCTCGTCCTTGACCGAGGCGAGGAGGTCGTAGAACGCCCTTCGCTGACGTGGGTCCATGCCGGCCGTGGGCTCATCGAGGAGAAGGACTCGTGCGTGATGAACCAGGGCGCAGGCCACACCCACACGCCGCAGTTGGCCGCCCGAGAGCCGATGGCTGCGAATGCCGGCCTGCTCCGACATCTCGACGCGGGAAAGTGCTCGGGGAGCCTCGTCCCAAGCGTCGCTCCTGTTCATACCCTTGAGCCAGCCCACATAGGCGACGTACTCCCGTGTCGCGAGCGAGGGCAGGGGGTGACGTTCTGCGGCATCCAGGCCACCGTCCGCCGGTAGCCCTTGGTTTTCGCGTCGAGTCCGTCCCAGGTCACCGTGCCCCTTTGGGGAGTGGTGACGGCAGCGGCCAGCTGCCTGCACGATTTCGGAGCCGCCGCTTTCGCCCTGCTGGGAACAACTCTTGAAAATGATCTCTGTGTAGCTCTGGTCCGCCCAGTAGCGGGACTGTCCGTTGCTTCCTCCGCCGTCCGTCCACGACCCGATACCGCTCGACCGGTTGGCCCAGGCGCCGGATGACAGCGCCAGAACGAAGGCTGAGGCTATGGCGACGACGGCGGACACGCGCTTGGAATTTCTGCCCGGCATTCGGGGAGCTCCCTGCCCCCCCCGCCCGACGCGGCCCACCCCATGAGGCCTGCCCACATCAGGTGAGGAGGGAAAGCTATCGAACGGTCGATCTTGGCGAGAACCGGATATCCGGCCATGCGTGCACCCGGAACGAGCCCCAGTTCGAGGCGCGTTCTCCACAGGTGCTGTTCGTCCCGGTCGCTGGGGGCATGCTCCGTCACCCGGAACGGGCCGCACGGCGGGCAGCTGCTGCAGGACCACCTCCGTCGTGCCTGGAAGGGCTAGGGTCGAGGGGTGAATGTCATATCGCTGGGCTTCCGGACCGATCTCATGCTGCTGGAGATGGGCGGGTCCGTCATCGTGGACCGCTCGACGCACCAGGTGGTGCGCTCGCCCGCCAACCCGGGTTTCTGGTGGGGAAACTTCCTCCTGCTGGGCTCACCCCTGCGGGAGGGTGATGCCGAACACTGGGAGCACGAGTTCCGCGAGTATTTCGCCGACGCCACCCACCTCGCTCTCGGCGTGGACGGAGTGGACGGCGAAGCCGGGGAAGTGGCGGAACTGACCCGGCTCGGGGTCACCGTCGAGACGTTCGCGGTGTTCACCGCCGATGAGATGGACGCCCCCGGGCCGACCCCGCCCGGTATCGACATCCGGCCCCTCGACGGGGACGACGACTGGGAGCAGGCGGCCGGGCTGCGTCGGACCTGTGACGACGGCGACTACGCGGACCCCGCCTACCGCGAGTTCGCGGACGTCCGCCAGTCCGAACTGCGCCGGCTGTGCGAGTCGGGATATGGGGCGTGGTTCGGCGCCTTCGTGGACGGGCGGCTGGCGGCGGGCCTCGGCATGTTCACGGACGGTTCCGGGCTCGCCCGCTACCAGAACGTCCAGACCGACCCCGGTTTCCGGCGGCGCGGGCTGGCCTCCCTGCTCGTCCGGCACGCCGGCTACTGGGGCCTGACCGAGCTGCGCGCCACCACTCTGGTCATCGTCGCTGACCCTGATCACCACGCCGCCACCCTGTACCGGAAGCTCGGTTTCACTCACGCCGAACACCAGGTGCAGCTCCTGCGCGGTGCGTAGCGGGCCCCGGAGCGTGCCCGCGTCGTGCCCGTGTCGGCCCTCCCGGGGTGCCGACGGTGCGGTGGAGTGGTTCGCTGGAGGTGGCACGCAACCGGCGGACCGAGGAGTGATCATGGGTGCGGACGACGAGCTGCGTGGGCGCGTACGGCAGATGCGCGAGAAGGCGCAACAGCTGAGCGAGGCCGCGGAGCGCTCTGCGGACCCGCAGGAGCGGGAACGGCTGCAGGAGAAGGCTCGCAAGCTGCGGGAGCAGAGCGAGGAGGACGGCAGCCCGAGCGGAGGAGACGTTTTTCCCAGCAGCTGACGCATCGCACCGGCGGGAGTGGCGGGCATGGTGAACGGACCGATTCTGGTGACGGGCGGCACCGGGCGCCTCGGGACGCCGCTGGTCACGCGGCTGCTCGCGAACGGTGCGGCCGTGCGGGTGATGAGCCGGTCGCCGCGGGTGGCCGGCGACGACCGGCCGTACGAGTGGGCCACTGCAGACCTCGGTACGGGCGCCGGGGTGGAAGCCGCGGTGCGGGGTGCGGGCACGGTCGTGCACTGCGCCACCGGCGCGCGCGACGTCGAACTGACCCGGCACATCGTGGGGGCGGCGCGGACCGTCGCCGGTCGGGACGGTTTCGAGGGGGCGACGGCGCTGCACCTGGTGCACATCTCCATCGTCGGCATCGACGACGTGCCGCTCCCCTACTACCGGTCGAAGCTCGCCTCCGAAGGGCTCGTCCAGTCCTCCGGGCTGCCGTACACGATCCTGCGCGCCACGCAGTTCCACGACCTGATGGCGCTGATCGTGTCCTCGCAGCGTCGGTTGCCCGCCGTGCTGTCACCCCGCGGATTCCGTTTCCAGCCGGTCGCGGTAACCGAGGTCGCCGATCGGTTGGCCGGACTGGCGCAGGGCGAACCGGCCGGGCGGGTACCGGACGTGGGCGGGCCGGAGGTGCGCCCACTGCGCGAACTCGCGGAGGCGACGATGCGGGCCGGTGGATGGCGACGCCGCATCGTGGAACCCCGCCTCCCGGGGAGGGCCGCACGAGCGGTGACCGGCGGCGCACTGCTGACGCCGCCGGACCGTGCCGTGGGCACGGTCACCTACGAGGAGTACCTCGACACCCGCAGGCGCGGCTGACGGGCCGACCTGCGCGGGTACGCCGGTATGGGAGGCGGGGCGAGGCGGTCCTCCCCGTGTCGTCGTTCCTGGCGGAGCCGCACTTCGGTGCGCGTCGCGCGCCCCGAAGCCGCCGGGCCGAGCTTGCACCGCCGGGACGCGGTCACGCGGCGGCGACCGGCTCCTGGAGTTCGGTGACCCAGTCCGCCGGGTTCTCCGGGCATTCGATGTACATCTCCCGGTTGTAGCCGCAGGACGTGTAGCCGTTGTCCTCGATCCAGTGCGCAAGCCTCTGGATGCTGCCGACCACGCCGGCCATGGCGCCGCGGTGCACGATCGTGGCGGCGGACTCGAGGGCCGGCAGGTCGACGACCGAGAGGCCGTGGCCCTCGACGTTCGTCCCCGGCGCGACCGGCATGGCGGCGTGCACGACGATCGACCCGTCCGGCCCGTCCTCGTAGTAGGCGATCCCCGGGCCGGCCGGGGTCACGCGCGCCTCGTCGAGCCTGATGCACAGGTTCTCGAAGAGCGGCACGATGACCGGACTGATGTGCTCCGGTTCGAAGCCGGCAGCGGCAGCGCTCAGTTCGGCGACCCGGACGCCGGGGACGGATTTGACGACGACGTCGTCGGTGCTCATGGTGCCCTCGCTTTCGATGGTCCGGAGCCTCGCCTCGACCTGTGCGAGCTGCGCCGTCGTCGCGGCGCGCGCCGCCTCGAGTTCCGCTCGGCGCAGCCGCAGCATGCCCCGGAGTTCCTCGGTGGTGACCTTCTCGTCCAGGATCGAGTGGACCTGGCTGAGGGTGAAGCCGAGTTCCTTGAGTGCGATGACGCGGTTGAGCCGGGCGAGCTGCGCCGCCTCGTAGAAGCGGTAGCCGCTGCTGCGGTCGACGTGGGCGGGGCGCAGCAGTCCGATGGCGTCGTAGTGGCGCAGCATGCGGACGGAAACGCGCCCGTTCCTGGCGAAGTCCCCGATGGTGAACATGGCACCTCCCATGCCACAGCCTCACACGGTGTGAGGGTCAACCCGGCACCCCGGCGCGGTGCATGGCATGTACGCGACCGCCATGTGGTGCGGGCGAATGTGTGGCCGGGGGCCGTCGCCGGGCCGCTCCGGTCGCCGTACGGTCCAGCGCAACGGTGAGACCCGTCTCACATCCCAACGGCCCCCCAGGGTTGGAGTCGCGATGCCGAACCTCCAGGTCGTACCCGCCACCGTGCACCGCCGAGTGAGACCACGCCTGTGGACCGCCGCTCTGGTCGCGGTCGTCGCCGTGGTCGCCTCCGTCGCCACGTCGTTGGTCGCACCCGCCCCGGCGCGCGCCGCCGGCCTGGAGGAGGTGACCGGCTTCGGTTCCAACCCCGGCAACCTGCGCATGTTCCGCCACGTTCCGGACGGCCTGCCGCAGGACCGCCCGCTCGTCGTCGCGCTGCACGGCTGCACCCAGAGCGCCGCCGAGTACGACGACGAGACCGGCTGGACCGAACTCGCCGACCGGATGGGTTTCGCCGTGCTGCTGCCCGAGCAGCGCAGCCTCAACAACGGCAACATGTGCTTCAACTGGTTCCAGGACGCGGACACCTCGCGAGGTGGCGGCGAAGCGCTGTCCGTGGTGCAGATGATGGAACGGATGCGCGCGGACACCGGCGTCGATCCGGGGAGCTCGTACGTCACCGGCCTGTCTGCGGGCGGAGCGATGACAGCCGTGATGATGGCGGCCTACCCCGACCGGTTCGACGGCGGAGCCGTCGTCGCCGGGCTGCCGTACCGGTGCGCGAGCACCGTGGTCCAGGCGTTCGGCTGCATGAACCCGGGTGTCGACCGCAGCGCCGCTCAGTGGGGCGACGCCGTGCGCGGGGCGTCCTCGCACAACGGCCCCTGGCCCACTCTTTCCGTGTGGCACGGGACCGCCGACACGACGGTCGCGCCGGTGAACCAGCGCGAACTCGTCGAGCAGTGGACGGACGTCCACGGCGCGGACGCCACCGCCGACGACGCGGACACCGTGGAGGGATACCCGCACCGCGTGTACCGGGACCCGGTGGGCCGCGCCGTGGTCGAGGAGTACGAGATCACCGGGATGGGACACGGTCAGCCCGTCGACCCGGGCACCGGAGCCGGGCAGTGCGGGCGGGCGGCCCCGTACGTGCTGGACGTCGGCATCTGCGCCGCGCTCCACATCGCGCGGTTCTGGGGCGTCGACGACGGAACCGGCGGGGACCCGGATCCCGAGCCTGGGGAGCAGTCGGTGACAATGCACAGCGACGACGCGCGCGACGGATACGTCAAGGCGGCCCAGGACGGCTCGGCGGCGACCGTCGGCATCCTGGAGAGCAGCTTCGGCCTCGCGGTGGGCCGCGGCACGGACGGGCGGCACAACCGGGCGCTCCTGTCCTTCGACACCTCGGCGATCCCGGACGGCGCCACGGTGACCGGCGCCCGGCTCACGGTCGTCCGCCGCTCCGGCAGCGGCGACCCGTGGTCCGACCCGGAGGGGAACCGGCTGCTCGTGGACGTGCACGGCGGCTGCCTGGGAGGCGGCTGCGAGGTGTCGGCGGCCGACTGGGCGGCGTCTGCGGAGGCACCTGCCGCCGCCACCGTGCCGCCCGTCGACGCCGGCGCGACGTCCAGCGACTTCGGGGCCGCGGCGCTGGCCGCGGTCGACCCGGGAGGGACGACGCAACTGCGGCTGCGCTTCGCCGAAGCACCCACCGGCACGGCCTACCGGTTCCTCGGCTCCGGGACGGACGCCACCCTGCGCGTCGCCTACCGCTCCTGAATGGGCGCTCGCCCCGCCGGGGGCCGTCCGCGACGGGCGGCCCCCGGGACCTTCGGCGCCACTCACCCTTCCGGGGGTGACCGACCGCATGTTCCCCTCGTGCTCTAGCCTGTCCAGTTGCGGGCGGCGTCGTTGACTTTTTGTAAGGAAGCCACCCGTGCACGCCTGCTGCCGGTTTGGTCACGCCTGTCGGGGACATCCCTCCCGTCGAGGAGGCGGTTGCCCGACGGTCCGGGCAGCTGCGGAGTCCAGGCCGGGGAGAGCCGAGCCCGGGCCGGCACGGCGGGTCGCCGCGCCACGAGGAAGGCGGACGAGGATGCAGGTCGCCGTCGAGCGCGAGGTCGAGTTCTGGCTCGCCATGTCGCCCGAGAGCGGCATCGCCGTGCCCGCGCTGCTGAGTTACCGCGTACGGGATCCCCTCGCGGTGCACTTCACCTTCCACGTCGGCGCCGATGCGCCGGTCGAGTGGAGTTTCGCCCGCGACCTGCTGGCCGAGGGGCTGCACGGGCCCTGCGGTCACGGGGACGTGCGGCTCTGGCCGAGCGGCATGGGCGGCGACCGGCCGGTGCTGAATCTGGCCCTCGCCTCGATGGACGGCGACGCACTGCTCACCGCTCCGGCGGAAGACGTACGGTCCTGGCTGCGGGCCACGGAGCGCCTGGTGGCGTTCGGTGGCGAGCCGGTCGCCTCGTCGCTCGACGCCGAGCTGGCGGCCGTGCTCTCCGCCTCCGGCACCACCACGGGCGACGCCCCGCGGGACGAGGCCCCGACCGGCGAGTCGACGACGGGTGAGTCGCCTACCGCGGAGCCGTAGCAGGCCGTCCCCTCGGCGCAGAGCGCACGACGTCCTGTGGACGACCCGGGCGCCCTGCGGCAGCCTGGAACCATGACGGTGGGGTTCAGTGGCGACGTCGCGCACTACTACGCACGGTACCGGCGCGGTTACCCGATGCGGGTACTGGATGCCCTCCAAGGTGTCTTCGGGCTGTCCGGTGAAGACCTGGTGCTCGACCTCGGCTGCGGCACCGGTCAGCTCGCCGTGCCGCTCGCCGCCCGGGTTCGCGCCGTGGTCGGCCTCGACCCGGAGCCGGACATGCTCCGGCTGGCCCGTGCCTCCGCCGCCGAACAGGGGGTGCGCAACGTCTCCTGGGTGCTGGGAGCAGACACCGACGTGCCGGCACTCGGCACCGCACTCGGTGCCCGTGCACTGGGGGCCGCGGTGATCGGCCAGGCGCTGCACTGGATGCGCCACGACGAGCTGTTCCGCGCACTGCTCCCACTGATCCGCCCCGAAGGCGGCGTCGCCGTCCTGGCCAACGGCACCCCCCTGTGGCTGCAGGACACCGAATGGTCGCGAGCACTGCGCCGTTGCCTGGAGGCGTACTTCGGCCAACCACTGCAGGCCACCTGCGGCACCGGCGACCAGGATCGGCGCCGCTACGCACGGTCTCTGCGCCAAGCCGGCTTCACCGACGTCCGGGAACTCGCGGTGGAGTACGACGACCGGCTCACGCTGGAGCAACTGGTCGGTACCGTGTTCTCGGCCATCCCGGCGGACGACCTGCCTGACCCGCAGGACCGGCCTGCGCTGGCCGCCCGGATCCGGGCGGCGCTGCCCGACGACCCCTACTTCACCGAGTCGGTGCGGGTGTCGCTGGTCGTCGGCCGGGCGCCCGGTCGGTGCGACGGCACACCGCCCGGCCGGGCGCCCGCGTAGAGCGCGCTCTCCAGTCGCCTGCGCAGGTCCGTGCGCGGGCTGCCCGGCGGGGACGGCGCCGCCTCCACCAAGGCCTCCGCCAGGTCGCGGAGGCGGGTATTGGTGTGCTGGGAGTGCCGCCGCAGGAGCGCCAGGGCGGCGTCGGCGCCCACGCCGTAGACACCCATGATGATGCCGCGCGCCTGGTCGATGCTCTCCTGGCTGTTCCGGGCCGCGGTGATGGCCCCGTCCGAGACCTCGCGGATCTGTTCGTTGACGGGGTCGGTGACGTCGATGAAGAACCCCCGGATACCGCTCACCCGGCCCGCCGCGTCCGTCTCGCCGTCCCCCACGACGACCAGTCGGCGCACGCTCCCGTCGGCGGACACGATGCGGTGGTAGCAGCTGAACGGCTCACCGTCCGAGAGGCACCCCTCGACGCATTTTCGGGCGTCGTCGCGGTCCTCCGGGTGCTTGTACTCCAGGAGGAGCTCGGTGGTCGGGATCGCCTCGTGCGGCGTGAGTCCGTGCATTCGGAAGACCTCGTCCGACCACCACCAGGTGCCCTCGGCGACGTCGTACCGGTAGACGCCCGCTTCCTCCCCGACGCCGGAGGAGGCGGCGTGCACACCTTCGGCCATGGAACCTCCCGAAATCGACCAGCAGACCGAAACTCCCCCGTCAGGACGTCAAACCTACCGCCGTACGGGTCGGAGAGGAGCAGAGGACGCCCCCACAGCCGTCCACGGGGGCCCGCGACGGGAATACCGTACCGAGGACCGGTTACACGACAGGCAACCCGCCCGGTCAGAAAGCGGCCCGGTGGGCGAGCGTGGGGAGGTGCCGTCCGCGGCGGCACTCCCACGTGCCCCTCCGACAGGCGGGCCTGCTCCCTCCGCTGCCATGTGGCCGTCGCCCCCGGTCCGGGCAGGGGCTGCCGTGGTGCCCCGGGGTTTCGCGGGGATCGGGCCGGGCCACACGTACGCCCGTGACCGACTCCAGCGCGCCCGGCACCGTCGCCTACCGGTCCGCCACCGGACGGTGGGTGCTCGCGGCGACCGTCCTGGGCTCCGCGATGGGCTTCCTCGACGCGACAGTGGTGAACGTCGCACTGCCCGCCATCGGCGAGGACCTCGATGCCGACGTGGCCGCGCTGCAGTGGGTGCTGGACGGCTACCTGCTCACCCTCGCGGCGCTGATCCTGCTCGGCGGCTCACTCGCCGACCGCTACGGCCGGCGGCGGATGTTCTCGGCCGGGGTCGTCTGCTTCACCCTTCCCTCGGTGTTGTGCGCGCTTGCCCCCGACCCGCTGACCCTGATCGTCGCCCGAGGTCTCCAGGGCGTCGGCGCGGCGCTGCTCACGCCGGGAAGCCTGGCCATCATCCAGGCGGCCTTCCGGCCCGCGGACCGCTCACGGGCGATCGGAGCCTGGTCGGCGCTCACCGGTGTCGCCTCGGCGCTCGGCCCGATCGTCGGCGGCTACCTGATCGACACGTTCTCCTGGCGCTGGATCTTCCTGATCAACGTGCCCATCGGCCTCGTCGTGCTCCTCGCCGCAGCCCGCCACGTGCCCGAGAGCCGCGACACCACCTCCAACGGCGGCCTCGACCTGCGCGGTGGACTCCTCGCCACTCTCGGGCTCGGGTGTCTCACCTACGCCCTCATCGAGGGCCCCCGCGGTCATACGCCGACCTGGCTGCTCGCCGCCGCCCTGGCCTTCGGCACCGCGGCACTGGGGGCGTTCGCCGTGGCCGAACGCCGGGCACGGGCCCCGATGCTGCCGCTGGAGATCTTCTCCTCCCGTCAGTTCCTCGCCGCCAACGCGGTCACCGTCGTGGTCTACGCGGCTCTCGGAGGCGTGTTCTTCCTGCTCGTCGTCTTCCTGCAGACCTCCCTCGGCTACTCACCGCTGCAGGCCGGGGCCGCCTCTCTGCCGGTCACCTTGCTGATGCTCCTTCTCTCGTCCCGGGCCGGGGGCCTCGCACAGCGGGCCGGCCCCCGCCTGCCGCTCACCGTCGGACCGTTGCTGCTGGCCGGCGGCATGCTGCTGATGCTCCGCATCGATACCGGCAGCGGATACGCCACTGCGGTCCTGCCCGCCGTCCTCGTCTTCGGTCTCGGCCTCGCCTGCACCGTCGCCCCCGTCACCGCCACCGCGCTGGCAGCCGCCCCGGCCCGGCATTCCGGCGTGGCCTCCGGAATCAACAACGCCGTGTCCCGTGTCGCCCAGCTCGCCGCCGTCGCAGCCCTCCCGCCACTGGCGGGCATCGTCGGCAGTGATCTGACCGACCCCGGAGCTCTGGCCGACGGCTTCCACACCGCGATGCTCATTACTGCAACCCTCGCCGCCGCCGGAGGTCTGCTCGCCTTCGTCGTCATCCGCAGCGACGTGCTCGACGTGCCGCCCTCCGCCGGGCAGGCGCCGGAACCGGAAGGCGTCCGGCGCCGTCCGTCGGCGGAACCCTGCCCGTACGAGTGCCCGCTGGACGGAACTCCGCTGCGGGTAGTGCCCCCCGCCGAGCGCTGAGGAGCCGAAGCGTCCGCGCCGGGGGCAGGTCGTCCATCGAGGGCGGGTACGGGGGCCGTTTCCGAACGGGCGCCGGTCGGCGAGACTGCTCCCGACGAAACCGCGCAGACCGCGCCGCCACCACCGAGGAGCAACCCGATGACCGACGATCCGTCCGCCGCTTTCGACACTTCCGTCCCGCACTCGGCGCGCATCTGGAACTACCTTCTCGGCGGCAGGGACAACTACCCCGTGGACCAGGCCGCCGGAGACAGCATCAGCGAACTGTTCCCCGGAATGGTCGACGTCACCCGGCACTCCCGTGCGTTCATCGGCCGCACGGTCCGGCACCTGGCCACCGATGCGGGGATCCGCCAGTTCCTGGACATCGGCACGGGGCTGCCCACGGTCGACAACACGCACGAGATCGCCCAGCGGGTGGCGCCCGAGGCGCGCATCGTCTACGTCGACAACGACCCGCTGGTGCTGGTGCACGCCGAGGCGCTGCTCACCAGCAGACCCGAGGGTGTCACCGCCTACATCGACGCCGACGCCCGCAACCCGGAGCGGGTCCTGGAACAGGCTTCCGAGACGCTCGACTTCTCCCGGCCCGTCGGACTCATGCTGATGGGCATTCTCGGGCTCGTACCCGATTACGACGAGGCCCGTTCGATCGTGGCCCGGCTGCTCGACGCGCTTCCTGCCGGCAGCTACCTGGGCCTGAACGACGGCACCAGTACGGACTCCGACTACGTCGAAGCCATCCAGCGGCACAACGCCGCCAAGCCCGCGGCCCCGTACACGCCCCGCACGCCGGAACAGCTCGCCGGATACTTCGAGGGGCTGGAACTCCTCGAACCGGGCGTGGTGACCTGCTCCCGCTGGCGACCCGAGGCCATGCCGTGGGGGGAGCCGCCGGAGGTCGCCTGCTACGGCGGCGTCGGCCGCAAGACCAACTGACCAACTGGCCAACTGGCCAACTGGCCAACTTCGCGTATTCTCCCCGCAGTCGGGGCTTTTGCAAGATGGCAAAGGCCCACCGATTGCGGGGATTCTTATTTTCGTCTACTTGCCGGTAGGGCGGTTCGTGTGCACTCGACGACAAGTCGTCGACGAAGGTTGGGCGTTACGAATTCTTGTCCGGCGACGAGTAAGGCAGAAGACTCGGGGCACTCAGGGTGCCAGATCGAAAATGCGTACCCCTGGGCGGTGCGCGCCCGGTAGGCCCCGAGTCTGAAGGAAGATCGAAATGCCGGCCACCGAAAGAGAGGGCGGCGGTGGTGACGCCGAAGCACGTTCGCCGATCGCCGTCGCCAGGCGCAAGGCGGTCTCACAGCTCGCCGAACTCCTGGGTTCCGCACCCGATTCGGTTTCCGCCCTGCAGTCACGTGAGGACGGACATCGGGATCAACCTACTCGACATCGAGTTGCTGACCATCAAACTGCGGCTGCTGGTCGCTTCCGTGGACAAGGCCAAGGAGATGGGAATCGACTGGTGGGAGCACGATCCGTCGCTGTCCTCCGCGGCCCGTGGCCGGGATCCGCGAGCGGTTCGCGGCGGCGGACGCGACGGCCTGTCGCGGGGAGAGACCGGCGGCGAAACGGACGGTGAAACGATCGAGGAGGAGAACGAACGGCTCCGCGCCGAGATCGCCCGCCTGCAGACCGCCGACGGAGCCCGGGAGGTGAACCCGCGATGACCGACGGTGCGATGACCGACGGCGCGATGCTCAGCTACGTCTACGCCGTCGGTCGCTTCGCCTCCCTCGCCGAGGTGCCCGCGGCTCTGGCGGACCTCGCCGGGGTCGCGGAGGCGCGGATACGCGCGGTCGGTGACGACGAACTGGCCGCGGTGGTCTCCAGCGTGCCCGTCGAGGACTTCGACGACGAGGGCTTCCGTGCCCAGCTCGAGGACCTCAGCCGGCTGGAGGCCGTCGCCCGCGCCCACCACGCGGTCGTCGACCGTGTCGCCGGGCAGGCGACGCTACTGCCGTTGCGGCTCCCCCCCC
>KI547049.1:167140-169638 GCA_000497405.1 Streptomycetaceae bacterium MP113-05
ATGCACGACCTCTGTGCCCGCCACGGTCTGTCGCCGGAGGACCTCAACCTCGATCTCGGGCCCCTCGGTTCACTCCTGCCGCGCACCTGACGGGCGGCGATCGGCCGGGGGAGTGGCCCCTCGCTGCCGGTCCTGCAAGGGAGCGCTCCCATAGGCTGGTCCGTCCGGGAGCCCGCAGGGGTTCCCGTGCACGTCGGCCCGCCGGACGCCGGCCACGCGGCGTAAGGTGCGGTGGTACGACGGGACCGATGGTCCGGCTGTATGTCGGGTTGCGTGCCGACGTCGCCGGGTGCCGGACTCCACAGGTCGGCGGCCCCGGAAAACCACATGGGAGCGCTCTCATGCAGGTGCTGCTTCCCTCGACGCGGAACGATCGGCAGGGAGGCCCTCATGGCGCAGCGGAGTCCTCAGGGGCAGCCGACGCTGGAACAGGTCGCGGCACGCGCCGGAGTCGGCCGGGGGACCGTCTCGCGCGTCGTCAACAAGTCCCCGCGGGTGCGGGAGTCGACGCGGGTCGCCGTCGAGCAGGCCATCGCCGACCTCGGCTACGTCCCCAACCGGGCCGCCCGCGCCCTGGCCGGCAACCGCACCGACGCCATCGCCCTGGTCATCCCCGAGCACCAGAAGAGGCTGTTCGCCGAACCGTACTTCTCCGACCTCATCCACGGGGTGGGGGACGAACTCGCCGACACCGAACTCCAACTGCTGCTCACCTTCGTCCGCACCGCGAAGGAGCGCCGCCGCTTCGTCCAGTACGCACGGGCCGGGCGGGTGGACGGTGTGCTGCTCGCCTCGATGCACATCGACGACCCGCTGCCGGACACCCTGGCCGAAATCGGGGTACCCACCGTGATGAGCGGTCGGCGTTCGGCCGAAGAACCCTGCTCCTACGTCGACAGCGACAACGTCGGCGGTGCCCGGGCAGCCGTACGGCACCTGGCAGACTCCGGCCGCCGCACGATCGCCACGGTCGCCGGATCCGCCGACATGTACGTCGCCCGGTGCCGGCTGGCCGGCTACCGGCAGGCACTGGAGGCGGCGGACAGGACGTACGAGCCCCGGCTGGTGGTCGCCGGGGACTTCACCGAGGCCGGCGGGCGCGCGGCGACCGAACGGCTGCTGCGCACGGCACCGGAGCTGGACGCGGTGTTCGCGGCCTCCGACCTGATGGCTGTCGGTGCCCTGGGCGCACTGCGGGCGGCGGGCCGACGGGTACCGGAGGACGTGGCCGTCGTCGGTTTCGAGGACTCCGACCTGGCCCGCCACTGCGATCCGGCGCTTACCACGGTCCGCCAGCCGATCGAGGAGATGGGGCGCACCATGATCCGTGTGCTGCTTGAGGAGATCGCCACACGCGGCTCCGCCTGGCGGCACGTCATCCTGCGCACCGAACTGGTCCGGCGGGCCTCCGCATGAACCCGGCGGTATCGGCGGGCGGGCTCACGGGAGGACGAGTCGCAGGCGTCAGCGCCCTGCTCGGCACCCGCTGCGCGGGTGGTTCTCCTCCGCGAACCTGGTGAGGGTGCGCGGCGCAGGCACCCAGGCGCCGCTGCCGGCGACGGTACCGGCGTGCCGCGCCGCGCTCCATGACGCGTGAGCCGCGTTCAGGGCCGTCTCCAGGTTGACGATCTCCCGGGTGCCGAGCATGCAGTAGATGCCGAACAGTGAAGCCCGCCGGTCGTCGTGGCGGTCGATGCCGTCGATCTCGGCGAGGACCTCGGCCCGCCGCCGCAAAGCGTGGTCGAGGTCCGCGCGGAGGAACTCGGGCAGCGCCTCCCCGGCGTCGCTCCCGTGACGGTCGGCGGCGGGGCGGTACCACCAGGAACCGTCCTCGCTGCGGGCCAGCTGACCGCGCGGGGCTGAGCGGTGTGCAGTGGGCAGGGGACGGTAGACGGTCGGGGTGGTCTCGTGAGCCGGACGGTCGCCGCCGGTCCGGAGTGTGCGCAGAGCCACGGCAGATCCTTTCTCGAGGTCGTTCACCCGGTGGGAGCCATCTGACGGGGGACGAAGGGCTGAGGGTCTCCCGGGGAACCACCCGGGTCGGGCACGAGGTGCGACGGCAGGCGACCCGTGATCAGCAGGGCCCACACCATGTCGTGCGGTCCGGCACCCCCGGGGTCGTGCAGCGGCCTTCCCAGCGCCGAGGCGAGGGCCGCGAGGCGGGCCCTGGTGGCCCGAGCGCTGAGGGCGAGCCCGCCGGCGGTGGCCGTGACGGAGCAGCCGGACGTCAGGTACAGCACGGCCAGGTCCCACGCGTCGCCCGGGGCGGGCCGGGTCCGGGGGCCGAGCCAGCCGCCGACGGGCGGTGCGAGGCTCCGCAGGGGCGCGAGCGTCGCCTCCGCCCAGCCGCGCGCCGAGTCGCCGTCCGTCAGGGAGCGCAGGTCCGTCCGCACGCCGGAGTCGCCGTCGCTCGCGCCGGAGGCGTCGGCGAGCTGGAAGACCAGCGCGGCGACGGTCCGGTGGCAGATCTCGCGGTGGTCCAGGCCGAGCCGGTCCAT
>KI547049.1:170318-175678 GCA_000497405.1 Streptomycetaceae bacterium MP113-05
ACCCCTGTGAGGGCCTGACGGACCTCGCGGCGGGCGCTTCCGGTCAGCGCGGCGGCGCCGGGTATCCCGGCGGTCAGCGCCAGCCGCGCCAGGTCCACCCGCCGGACGTCCTCGGCGTCCGCCCGCGCCCGGATCCGTTGCGCCCACCCCAGAGCTCCCGGAACCGTGCCGAGTGCCTCGGCGAGGCCGACGCCGCCCGGTTGCGGGACGACCTGCCCGGCGCCGGCCGCCGAGAGGGCCCGGAAGGCGCGAGCGTAGGCGTGCCCCGTCCGGTTCCACGGCTGCGGCCCGGACAGTCCCACTCCCCGGTGTTCGTGCCCCGCGAGCACCTCCCGCAGCACGTCGTCCGGCGCACGGCCGTCGGCATCGCGAGCCGGAGCGACGACGAGCACCTGGTCGGAGTGGGTGGGGCAGGGCGCGACCAGCGCGTGCGGCAGCCCCTCCTCGCACACCCGGATCAGTTCCTCGCGCCGCTCCGGGGCGCCGGAGAGGACGGCCAGCACCGCGGCGTCCCCGGTCAGCTGCAGGCCGGGCTGCGCCGCGGCCAGGCGCAGTGCCTCGTCCTTCCGTCCGAGGGCGAGTGCCCGGACGACGGATGCCCTTGCTGCCCGACGACCGGCTCGACGCGTGTCCTCGGGCTGCCGTCGCCCACCGTGCTGGTCCAGCAGCGCGGCCTGCGTGGCCGCGAGCCGCAGCGTCTCGCGCAGGTGAGCGGCCCACGGCCCGTCGTTCCGCCCGCGCACACCGGCCAGGATCGGGTACGGTGCGACGTCGCCGACCGGTGCCAGCAGGACGTGTCGCCCCTCGTCGGTGCGTACCGAGCCGCCGGTGCCGTCGCAGCGCGCCCTGCGCAGTGCGTCTTCGCACCCGTCGTCCGCCAGCAGCCGCCATCCGGTGCTGCCCGGCACCGCCAGGTACACGCCGGCGTCAGTGGCCTCCCCGAGGTGTGGCAGCAGCCCCTCGGGGCCCTGCCCCTCGCGGTAGAGGTGGTCCACGCGTTGCATCAACCCGGCCAGCCGGCCCGCGTGCGAGGCTGCCGCGCGGTGGCGGGCGGTCCGCACGGCGGCGACCACGTGCCAGGCGGGGGCGGGCCGCACCGGCACCAGGAGCGGCAGCCCTGCTGCGTGCGCCGCGTCGGCGAGTGCGAAGACCGTGTCCGGGTCGGGCGGTTCGTACCCGGGCCCGGCGAGCACGATGACGGCGGCGCCCTGGGCGCTCAGGACGCGCACCACCTCGTCCGGGCGGGCGCCGTTCCGGCAGGTCTCCGGCGGCAGGACGGCGACGGCGCCGGGACGCAGGGAACAGGGCGCCGTCCCATCGGCGTCGCACACCTCTGCCTGTTCGACGGAGTGCACGGCGTGTTCGTCATCGCTGTCCGGCGCGGAACTCAGGTAGGTCAGCAGCGGATCGCCGCCGAAGGTCAGGTCTCGCAGGGTGAGCACAGCCGGCCTCCCAAACACAGGTCCTGAACGCGGGGATCGGGTCGGAGCGATGAGCGGGTGAGCGGAGCTCTCCCCCCGTGGTGGGAACTCCGCTCACCGGCCACGCCCGGTTCTGTGAGGCGTCACGCCGGTCCGGCCGGACCGGTCTGCTGGCCGGACTACTCCGTTCCGGCTGCCACGATCGTGGCAACCGTCTAAGCTGCTTTCCCAGAGCGACTTTTTCCCCGTAAAAACGACCGGGGAAATCCGGGAGAGGCGTCGGCAGGTGAAACTTCCAGCTCAGCCGGGAAAACTGCAGGGACTGCTGCAGTCCGCCCGTGCCCGGATCTCACCCGAACGCGTCGGCCTCACCGCTCCCGCGGACCCTCGCGGCCGACACGCCGAGGGCCTCACCCAGAACGACATGGACACCCTGCTCGGCTCCCGGGCCGACACCTACGCCCGGCTGGAACGGGGCAAGATCCGCCGCCCGTCACGTGAGCTGCTCGAGGGCGTCGGACGGGCTCTGGAACTGACGCCCACCGAATGGCGCGAGCTGTGGGCCTACGCGCTCGGTCAGGAGCCGCCCGACGTGCTCGACCCGCACGCGGACACCCACATTCCCGGCGTGTGGCACCGCATCTGCGGCGAGCTGACCAGCATGGCCTACATCATCAGCGGCGACTGGACACTGCTCGGCCACAACACCGCCTTCACCAGGATGTTCCCGTCCGGCCGGCCCCCTGCCAACGTCATCCGCTGGATGCTGCTCGACGACGAGGCCCGTGACGGCGTGCTGGGGGACTGGGAGACGGCGTGGGCACCGGCCGTGATGTCGCAGTTGCGCATCGCGCACGCCGCTCGTCCCTACCAGCACACCCTCACGCGCATCGTGCACGACGTGATGGACGACGCGGTCGCCGGGCCCCTCTACCGGCGAGACCCGCGCTCGGAGATGCACCCCGACGGGGACGTCCGCCCCCTGCACCACCCCGACCACGGCCCCGGACGTGCCCACATCGGCGCGGCCAACCTCGTGGCGGCGGCCGGCGCGCGATTCATGGTCGTGCACTTCACCCCGGGGGACGGCGCGGCTCCTGCCGACGGGTGACGTGCGTTCCCGGCCCCGTGCCGTTCACATTCCTCCGTCTCCTCACTACCCTCGGATTCCGGGAGTGCCGGTGCCGCCGCTCGGCGGGCAGGCCGGACGCACGGAATGGGGGAGGCGGGAGCCGTGACCGTGGCACACCTGACCCGGCCCGAAATCGCGCTGCCGCCGCACGAGGTCGCCACCGGCGAGATCGTCGCCGACATCGTGGCCCGCCACCCGGACCATCCGAAACTGGGGGCGATACGGCGGGTGATCTCCCGGCTCGGCGTCGACCACCGCCGCTTCATGCGGCCGCTGGCGAGCGTCGCAGCGGAAGCGGAGATCACCGAACGGAACCGCCGCGCCTACCAGGACGCACGCGATCAGGCCTTCACCGCCGTCTCCCGGTTGCTGGAACGCACCGGCGCGGCCCCGGCGGACGTGGATGCGGTGATCACCAGCCACACCACCTCCTGGACGTCACCGGGTCTGGACGTGGCCCTCTGCAACGAGTTCCGGCTCAGACCCGGCACCACGCGCGTACCCATGGGCAGCCTGGGCTGCGTGGGCGGTGCCCACGCTCTCGCCCGCGCCGCCGACCACCTGCGTACCGGCCGCGGTGACACCGTCCTGGTCGTGGTGGCCGAGACGCTGAGCGCCGTCTACCAGCACGCTGACACCACGATCGAGGCCATGATCTACAAGGCGCTGTTCGGGGACTCCGCAGCAGCCGTTCTCATGACCCGGGAACCCGACGGGCCGGGCTTCGCCGTCGAGGACTACACGGAGATCCTGCTCCCGCACAGCACCGACCGCTACCGCGGCCGACTCGACGCCGGCGGCCTGCACTTCGACTCCACCGGAGCTGCCCTGACCGCCACCGGCGACGTGCTGCCGCACCTGCGGCCGTGGCTGGACGCCCGTCCCGCCCCGCAGTGGGCCGCGGTCCATCCCGGCGGACCGCGCATCCTGACCGACACCGCGAATGCTCTCGGCCTCGACCCGGAGGCCGACTTGCGCCCGTCCTGGGACAGCCTCCGCGAGCGCGGCAACCTGGGCGGTGCGGCCGTCCTCGACGTCCTCGCCCGCCACCACGACGCCCCGCCCCCGCCCGGCGCCCCGGGGCTCCTCCTCGCCTACGGCCCCGGCTTCGCCGCCACCGCCCTCACCGGCCACTGGCACGCGGGCTGACCCGGAGTCAGCGAAGGTCGGGTCTGTCCAGTCGTCCGTGTAACTGGATTGGTGGGTGGGTTAGCGGCGGGCTGCCGCGAGTCGTCCTTCGAAGGTGATCTCGAAGGCGTTGAGGGCGGCTTTCCAGCGCTGGGTCCAGCGTTTGCGGCCGGTGCCCTTGGGGTCGAGGCTCATCACGGCCAGGTAGACGCACTTCAGCGCGGCTTGCTCGTTGGGGAAGTGGCCGCGTGAGCGGACGGCCTTGCGGATGCGGGCGTTGACGGACTCGATGGCGTTCGTGGAGCACACCACGCGCCGGATCTCGGCATCGAACTGCAGGAAGGGCACGAACTCGGCCCAGGCGTCCGACCACAGCTTGATGATCGCCGGGTACTTCTTCCCCCACGTCTCGGTGAACTCCAGGAAGCGCTCTTCGGCGGCTTCTTGCGTGGGGGCGGTGTAGACCGGTTTGAGAGCCTTGGCGATCTTCTCTCAGTGCTGACGGGCTGCGTAGCGGAAGCTGCCCCGCAGCAGGTGAATCACGCACGTCTGCGTGATCGTCTGGGGCCAGACGGTGCCGATGGCGTCGGGCAGGCCCTTCAGCCCGTCGCAGACGACCATGCAGGCGTCCGCCACTCCGCGGTTCTTGACCTCGGTGAGGACCTGGAGCCAGTACTTCGCGCCCTCGCCGCCGTCGCCGGCCCACAGCCCGAGGATCTCCCGGGTGCCCTCGACCGTGACCGCCATGACGACATAGATGGGCCGGTTCGCCACGTGCCCGTCGCGGATCTTCACATGCACAGCGTCGATGAAGATCACCGGGTAGACCGGGTCAAGTGGCCGGTTCTGCCATTCGTGCATGCCCTCGATCACGCTGTCGGTGATCGTGGAGATGGTCTGCTTCGACACGCTTGCTCCGTAGACCTCGGCCAGGTGGGCGGAGATCTCCCCGTGCGTCAGCCCGCGGGCGGACAGTGACAGCACCATCTCGTTCACGCCGCCCATGTGGCGCTGCCGCTTGCGGACCAGCTTCGGTTCGAAGGTCCCGGCCCGATCCCGCGGCACCTCGATCTGCACAGGTCCGGTCTCGGTGGTGACCGTTTTGCTGCCGTGGCCATTGCGGGAATTCCCCGACCCGGCGCCGGCCGGATCGTGCTTGTCATAGCCCAGGTGATCGGTCATCTCGCCCTCGAGAGCAGACTCGATCACCGTCTTCGTCAACTGCTGCAGCAGACCACCTTCACCGGTCAGCGTGATCCCCTCTGCGCGGGCCCGCTCGACCAGCTGACCGATCAACTGCTCGTCCGGCGAACGGCCCTGCTTCCCCGTGGCCGGCTCCGACTCCTCGACCGCTGTGACGTCAGTACTCAACCGATGCCTCTGGTGGGAGTTACACGATTGACCGTACAGACCCCTCAGGAAGGCTTCAGCCAGGCAGGTGAACTGACTACGAAGGCCAAGGCCGACATGCGGTCCAACCGCCAGTCGGCACAGGTCCTGAAATCCATGCGCGACAAACCCGGTGTCGCGCGGCTCGGTGCCATTGGCAGCAGCAGGGCCATGCAGGTCGCCAGCAAGGGTCTACTGGTTGGAGGAATCGCCTTCACCGCCTACGGCAACTACCAGGCCACGGGTGGAGACATTCCGCTGACGGTCGCCGAAACGGCGGGGGGGGGCCC
>KI547049.1:175688-183007 GCA_000497405.1 Streptomycetaceae bacterium MP113-05
TGGGTGCCACAAAGCTGGGAGCCACGCTCGGTGCGTCGATCGGCACGGCCATAGCCCCCGGCGTCGGAACTGTCGTCGGCGGAGCGATCGGTGCCGCAGCCGGAGCCGTCACCGGGATCCTCGCCACCGGCACAGTGAACAACGTGATGTCAAAGGGGTGGAAGAAGATGAAGGGATGGTTCAGCTAACACGGTGACGGGTCGGTTGTGGCGACAACCGGCCCGTTGACGGGTGCCGGGCGGGCCTACGGACGGGGATGACATACCCTCGGGAGCCCGCCCGGCAGCTCCCCGTAGGCACGGGGAAGCGGCGAAAGCGCTGAGAGAGAGGATCACGTGGTGTCGTACTTCCTAGGCTTCTTCTTCCTGGCCGGATCCGCCTTCATAACCTGGCGGGCGGTGCAACTGTGGCGCAAGCCGGAAGACGTCGATCACTTCGTGGACACATTCGCTTTCCTCCCGTTCGGAAGCGAGGTCAAGCGAGGCGAGGTACGCTCCCTCCCCCTCACCGCCGCCGCCCTCTGGGGCATCACCGTGCTACTGCTTCTGGGCCTCACTGGCGCTGACCTGGACGGTCCGATAGGCGCCGCCTTTGTCATCGCGGTACTCGTGATCCTGCTCAGTGGATTGACCGAGGTGTGCGTTGTGCTATTCAACATGCCGAGGTTTGTCGTTCCGCCCCACATGCGCAACGAGCCAGGGGTCGTGGCCGCTCGTCGGGAACGCCGGGTGGGTGGCCCCAACCGGCCCAGTGCCTGAGGTGGTTACCATCCCGGCCGCCGCGCGCCGCCGTGCCCGATGGGCCACCGCATTTGCCGGCCTGCTCATCGCCTCCCCGTTCGTCGTCTGGCCGTTCACAGCGGCAGACCTGGTGCCTCGAGGCGTGATGCTCGTGTGCGCCTTTGCCGGGGGGCCCATCGGATTGCTTCTCGTGTCGGAGATCAGTCAGGAGACTCAACTGATCTCCTGCTCCATGTCTGCGGTGACCGCCCGGACACTCACCGGCGAGCGAACCGTGGACCTGCGACGCCTGGCGCGCGTTCAGCTCCGCATCAGCTTCAGCTACGGGCGCGTCTACCACACACTGATGGTCCGTGACGCGCACGGAGTGAGTCTGGGCCTCACCTCGGAACGCAGTAGACGCGCATTGAAGCGGGCCATCGCCCGAATCCCGGCGCACTCCAACACAAGCGGTCGGTCCGGAAGCTCAGATGCAAGGCCAAACGTCAGCGCGGCGGCGCGTGCCAGCCTGGAACTCGCTCCCCACGGAAGCCTCACCCGTCACACCATCTTCGGTTTCCTGTTTCTTGCGGTGGGCATTGCGCTCTATGTGTCTGCGGTCCTGTTGCTCGCTACCAGCTAGGACACCGAACTCCTGCTGGGTTACTAGTGTCTCGTGATCCTGTTTATGTCAGTTCGCGTTGTTATTGACGAGTTTCTTCGCGTTAGTCGCGACGAGGCGAACCTTTGCGAGGACGTCGCCGGCGGTCGCGGTCCAGGTGAACGGTTTCGCAGTCGTGTTCCAGGTGTTGATGTAGTCACGGATCTGTTTGATCAAGACGTTGACGCTGGCGAACGTTCCGCGCCGGATGGACTGACGGGTCAGGAGTCCGAACCAGATCTCGATCTGGTTCAGCCACGAGGAGCCGACGGGGGTGAAGTGGAAGTGGACGTGTGGGTTCTTCGCCAGCCACTCCTTGACTTCGGGGGTGGTGTGCGTCGAGAGGTTGTCGAGGACAACATGGATGTCCTTCCCCGCGTGCGGTTTCACCGCCTTCTTGAGGAAGGCCAGGAAGTCCTTGCCGTTCCGGGACGGCTTGCACTCACCGAGCACTTCACCGGTGGTCACGTTCAGGGCGGCGAACAGGTTCGTGGTGCCGTGCCGCACGTAGTCGGCGGTGCGCTTCTCGCTCGCCCCGAAGGCGACCGGCAGCACCGGCTGGGTCCGGTCCAGCGCCTGGATCTGCGTCTTCTCGTCGATCGAGAGGACCACCGCGCCACCCGGCGGGTCCAGATACAGGCCGATCACATCAGTCACCTTCTCCGCGAAGGCCGGATCCTTCGAAACTGCGCATACACCACAGACCTGGCGCGTGGCGCCGTTCGCGTGCCCGAGATCCCCGCCACCCCGGGGCCGGTGGAACGCGAACAGCGCCGCGTGGCCCGGTGTGCGGCTTCAGACCCTCCTCCCGCCAGATCCGCGCGATGTAGTGCCAGGACACCGTGATGTTCTCGACCCGCGTCTGCTGCCGTGCGCGGTGCCCGTGCGGCACGGTGCACGGCCTGGGTGACCGCCGTGCGGCGAACGTCCAGCGGAGTCGGGGCGCGGGAATCCCGCGAATCGGCGTTCGGGTTGGCCGAACGGACAGGAGTCATCGTGACCAGGTGCTGCACCCGCCGGTTGATCTGGTGCCGTTCACGGGCCACTGGGGCTGACCCCGTCATCACGGCCGCTGTCGCGGCGACCAAGTGGGACGGGGTACGGGCGGTGAACACGGCCTCCGCCCGAGTGCCCCATCCCGGTGGACCGGCCCACAGGGTGATGGTCTCGCCGTCCGGCCCGTGGTCGCGGCGGTCGATGACTGCGTCGGCTTGGCCGTCGGGGGCGACGATCTCGATGGTGCCGGTCGAGTCGGGCACGCCGCGGCTCCAGCCGGCATCCATCAGCGGGCGGACGCTGTCAGCCCAGTAGATCGACGGGCTCGCCAGGAAGCGTCCGTTGCTGCCGTAGGCGTCGGCCTCGGCGTAGTTGTGGGCCAGCGCGGTGGTGAGTCCGGCGACGATTTCAGCCGGGGGTGACGTGGTTGAAGGTGGCGGTCCAGCGGTTGGCGGAGGCGGCTTCGGTAGCCGCGCTGATCTGCCACAGGTCGAAATCGTCGCCGAACCACCCGATCCTGATTCGCTGGTCTGGGGACAGGGTCCGTTGCAAGATCAACGTTCGCCCGGTTCGCCGGAGTGGGGGTTGACTGGGCAAGGTGCCCCGTTTTGGGTGGGAGGAAATGCAGTGCAGGCACGGTCTCGGTGATCATGTGAGTGTCTACGTCCCATGAACACTTGGCGAGTCCGTGCCTGCTCCTTCATCTTCTCCCATGCTCTGCGGCCTGAATCAACTGGCCCAGCTCCCCGGTCCGGCGCCCCTGCCGGACGCGGTCGCTCTGTCCGGGTTTCTCGATCTGATGCCCGATCCACGCGGGCTGCGAGCGCGCCGCTATCTGCTGTCCGCGCTGGTGACCGCCGCGGCGGCGAGCGTGTTGGCCGGCGCCCGCTCGCTGAGCACAATCACCGAGTGGATAACAGATGCACCGGCATGGGTCCGCCGGGCACTCGGTTTCCCCGTCGATCCGCTGACCGGTTTGGTGTCCGTGCCGCATCCCCAGACCTTGCGCCGCCTGTTGGTCCAGCTAGACGGCGACGCCCTCGACCAGGCGATCGGTAGCTTCCTCGACGCCCGCGCCACCTCCGCGCCCGCCGAGCTGCGGGCCATCGCCGTCGACGGGAAAGTACTGCGAGGCTCCCGCACCACCACCGCCCCGGCCGTCACCTTGCTGGCCGCAATGGACCACACCGGAACCGTCCTCGCCCAGCGCCAGGTTGCCGACAAGAGCAACGAAATCCCTGCCTTCGTGCCCCTGTTGAACACCATCGAGCTGTCCGGCACGGTGATCACTGCCGATGCTCTGCACACCCAGCAGGCCCACGGCACCTACCTCCGCGAGCGCGGTGCCCACTACATCGCCCAGGTCAAGGCCAACCACCCCGGTCTCTTCGACCGCGTCCGCCGCCTGCCCTGGAAGGAGGTCGACCTCGACCACTACGAGCGCACCCGCGCCCATCACCGCACCGAGATCCGCCGCCTGAAGACCGCGGCCTTCGCTCACATCGACTACCCCGACGCGATGCAGGCCCTCCAAGTCGTGCGCTGGAGAAAGGATCTCGGCACCGGGAACCTGACGATCGAGCGGGTCTACCTAGTCACCAGCCTGCCGCCCGGCACCGCAAGCGGAGCCCAGCTCGCCGCTTGGATCAAGGGTCACTGGAAGATCGAAAATCTCCTTCACCACGTCCGCGACCGCACCTTCCGCGAGGACGACTCCAAGATCCGCACCCGCCACCTGCCCCGGGTCATGGCCGGGCTCCGTAACCTCGCCATCGGCGTTCACTGCCAGAACGGACACACCAACATCGCCGCCGCCCTACGTCATGCCGCCCGCGACCCCCACAGGCCCCTGACCGCCCTCGGTCTCACCGGATGAACCCGGACAGAACCCGATCTTGCAACGGACCCTGCTCAGTGCCCGAGGTCGTAGAGGCCGAAGTGGTGGTCATCCCAGCGCCGACGTAGTCCTACGAGTCCGACTCGTTCGGTGTTACTACCTTGGCGCTCGCTTCATCGGAATGTGCCGGTCGGGACAACGGCCAGCGTCGGACTGCGTCGGCGCGCTGGTCTCGAAGCCGGGGGCCACCGTCGAGGGCCAGTTCCTTGACCCTTGCCGCACATCCGCATCGGGCCCATCCACAGTCGCTCCAGCTCCGACGCGAGCTTGTTCTCGGGCACTTTGAGCCGCCGGACCATGTCGGTGCGCAGCGGGGACGCAAGCCGTGGGCGTGCCTCAGGGACTTTTCAGGGACTTTCACGTCTGTCCCAGGGAGATCCCACGGACTTTCCGCCGCGTCAGCAGGGAAGGCCCTGACAGCGCTGAAAGAGGTAAACGCGCTGGTCAGGGCCCATCTGCCTAGCACTCGATGACGTTGACCGCGAGGCCGCCGCGGGCGGTCTCCTTGTACTTGACCTTCATGTCGGCGCCGGTGTCCTTCATGGTCTTGATGGCCTTGTCCAGCGAGACGTGGTGGCGGCCGTCGCCCCGCAGGGACATCCGCGCGGCGGTGACGGCCTTGACCGACGCCATGCCGTTGCGCTCGATGCAGGGGATCTGGACGAGACCGCCGACCGGGTCGCAGGTGAGCCCGAGGTTGTGCTCGATGCCGATCTCGGCGGCGTTCTCGACCTGTTCGGGGGAGCCGCCGAGGATCTCGGCGAGGCCGCCGGCGGCCATGGAGCAGGCTGAGCCGACCTCGCCCTGGCAGCCGACCTCGGCGCCGGAGATGGAGGCGTTCTCCTTGAAGAGCATGCCGATGGCACCGGCCGCGAGGAGGAAGCGCACAACCGTTTCGTCATCGGTGCCGGGGATGAAGTTCATCGCATAGTGGAGGACGGCGGGGATGATGCCGGCGGCACCGTTCGTCGGTGCGGTGACCACCCGGCCGCCGGCGGCGTTCTCCTCGTTGACGGCCATGGCGTAGAGGGTGGCCCACTCCATCGCGTGCGCCTCGGCGTTGCGCTCGGCGCGGAGCTGGCGGGCGGAGGTGGCGGCGCGGCGGCGGACCTTGAGGCCGCCGGGCAGGATGCCTTCCTGGGACAGTCCGCGCGCGACGCAGGCCTGCATGACGCGCCAGATCTCCAGCAGGCCCTCGCGGATCTCGGCCTCGGTGCGCCATGCCTTCTCGTTCTCCAGCATCAGCGCGGAGATGGACAGCCCGGTCTCCTGTGTCAGGCGCAGGAGTTCGTCGCCGGTGCGGAAAGGATGCCGCAGTACGGTGTCGTCGAGCTTGATCCGGTCCTCGCCGACGGCGTCCTCGTCGACGACGAAGCCGCCGCCGACCGAGTAGTACGTCTTCTCCTGCAGGGGCGCGCCGTCCTCGTTGTACGCGAACAGCGTCATGCCGTTGGCGTGGTAGGGGAGGGAGCGGCGGCGGTGCAGGATGAGTTCCTTCGACGCGTCGAAGGCGATCTCGTGCGCGTCGCCTATGTCGGAGGCGAGCAGGCGGAGCCGGCCGTCCTCGCGGATGCGCTGCACCCATGCGTCGGCCTGTTCGACGTCGACGGTCGCGGGCGAGTGGCCCTCCAGCCCGAGGAGTACGGCCTTGGGGGTGCCGTGGCCGTGGCCGGTCGCGCCCAGCGAGCCGAACAGCTCCGCCCGCACCGACGTGGTCTGCGCGAGGACGCCCTCGTTCTTGAGCCGGCGGGCGAACATGCGCGCCGCGCGCATCGGGCCGACCGTGTGCGAGCTGGACGGGCCGATGCCGATGGAGAACAGGTCGAAGACGGAGAGGGCCATGGTGGGCGGACTCCCTTGTGCTTGGGGGTGGAGCCGTGGGGCCGGCTGGTGGTCCGTGAGGGGGCGGGCCCGCGCCGGGATCACCGGCGCGGGCCCGCGGGAGGCTACGTGTTCAGGCCCGGGTAGAGCGGGTGCTTCGAGGCCAGCGCGCTGACCCGTGCGGTGAGCGCCTGCGCCTTCGCGCCGTCGAAGCCGGGCTTGAGCGCCTCGGCGATGACGTCGGCGACCTCGCTGAAGTCCTCGCCGGCGAAGCCGCGGGTGGCCAGGGCCGGGGTGCCGATGCGCAGACCGGAGGTGACCATCGGCGGGCGCGGGTCGTTCGGCACCGCGTTGCGGTTGACGGTGATGCCGACCTCGTGGAGACGGTCCTCGGCCTGCTGGCCGTCCAGGTCGCTGTGCCGCAGGTCGACGAGGACCAGGTGCACGTCGGTGCCGCCGGTCAGGACGGAGACGCCGGCGTCGACCGCGTCCTGCTGGAGCAGGCGCTCGGCGAGGATGCGGGCGCCGTCCAGGGTGCGCTGCTGGCGCTCCTTGAACTCCTCGCTCGCCGCGATCTTGAACGAGACGGCCTTGGCGGCGATCACGTGCTCCAGCGGGCCGCCCTGCTGTCCGGGGAAGACCGCGGAGTTGATCTTCTTGGCGTACGCCTTCCTGGAGAGGATCACGCCGCCGCGCGGGCCGCCGAGGGTCTTGTGCGTGGTGGTGGTGACGACGTCGGCGTACGGCACCGGCGAGGGGTGCAGCCCGGCGGCCACCAGGCCGGCGAAGTGCGCCATGTCGACCATCAGCAGAGCACCGACCTCGTCGGCGATCCGGCGGAACGCGGCGAAGTCGAGGTGCCGCGGGTAGGCGGACCAGCCGGCCACGATCATCTGCGGCCGGTGCTCCTTGGCGAGGCGCTCGACCTCCTCCATGTCGACCTGGCTGTTCTTCTCGTCCACGTGGTAGGCGACCACGTTGTAGAGCTTGCCGGAGAAGTTGAGCTTCATGCCATGGGTCAGGTGACCGCCGTGGGCGAGGTCCAGGCCCATGATGGTGTCGCCCGGCTTGAGCAGGGCGAACATCGCCGCGGCGTTGGCGGAGGCGCCGGAGTGCGGCTGCACGTTCGCCGCCTCGGCGCCGAAGAGCTCCTTGATCCGGTCGCGGGCGAGCCGCTCGATGACGTCGACGTGCTCGCAGCCGCCGTAGTAGCGGCGGGGGGGGG
>KI547049.1:183017-186046 GCA_000497405.1 Streptomycetaceae bacterium MP113-05
CGGCGGCCGGGGTAGCCCTCGGCGTACTTGTTGGTCAGCACCGAGCCCTGCGCCTCGAGCGCGGCGACCGGGGCGAAGTTCTCCGACGCGATCATCTCGAGGGTGGACTGCTGGCGGTGGAGCTCGGCGTCGACGGCGGCGGCGACGTCCGGGTCCACCTCGTGGAGAGAGCTGTTCAGAAGAGACATCTTCAGTCCTGGGTCCTTCCGGGGAAAGGGCGGTGCTCGGCGAGCCTGGCTCCGGGCGGGCTCAGCTGCCGGAGGTGAAGGAGGCGTACTCGTCGGCGGTGAGCATGCCTTCCGGCTCGCCGTCGAGCTTCACCCGGAACAGCCAGCCGCCCTCGAAGGGTGCGGAGTTCACCAGCGACGGGTCGTCCACGACGTCCTGGTTGACTTCGGTGATCTCACCGGTCACGGGCGCGTACAGGTCGCTGACCGACTTCGTCGACTCCAGCTCTCCGCAGGTGTCGCCCGCGGAGACGGTGTCGCCGACCTCGGGGAGCTGCACGTACACGACGTCGCCGAGTGCGTCGGCGGCGTGCGAGGTGATGCCGACCGTCGAGACGCCGTTCTCGGCGTCCGACAGCCACTCGTGCTCCTTGCTGTAACGCAGCTGCTGGGGGTTGCTCATGGTGCGATTCTCCTGGGAGGACGGTGTGTGCTGGCGGAAGAGTGCAGATGGTGAGACGGGCTGGCCGCGGGGCGCG
Source organism: Streptomycetaceae bacterium MP113-05 (assembly GCA_000497405.1). Classification (GTDB taxonomy): domain Bacteria; phylum Actinomycetota; class Actinomycetes; order Streptomycetales; family Streptomycetaceae; genus Streptomyces. The sequence goes on from KI547049.1 coordinate 183,724, forward strand.
GCCCGAGGTCACTTCTCGCGCTTGTAGAACGGCAGGGCGACGACCTCGTACGCCTCGTGGCTGCCGCGGATGTCCACGGCGACGCCCTCGGTGCCGGGTTCGGCGTGCGCCGCGTCCACGTAGGCGATAGCGATCGGCCTGCCCAGGGTGGGGGAAGGCGCCCCGGAGGTCACCTCACCGATCACCGTACCGTCGTCGGCGGAGACGACGGGATACCCGGCGCGCGGTACGCGGCGGCCCTGCGCGACCAGCCCGACGAGCTTGCGCGGCGGAGCGGTCGCGGCCTTCTCGGCGGCGGCCTCCAGCGACTCGCGGCCCACGAAGCGGCCGTCGTTCGTGGTCTTCTCGAACTTCACGATCCGGCCCATGCCCGCGTCGAACGGGGTGGTGGAGGTGGTCAGCTCGTTGCCGTACAGCGGCATGCCGGCCTCCAGACGGAGGGTGTCTCGGCAGCTCAGGCCGCACGGCACCAGCCCGGCGTCCTTGCCGGCGGCGGACACCGCCTCCCACACGGCCACGGCGTCGGCAGTGGAGACGAACAGCTCGAAGCCGTCCTCACCGGTGTATCCGGTGCGGGCGATCAGCGCCTGCACGCCGGCCACGGCGCCGGGCAGACCCGCGTAGTACTTCAGACCGGCCAGGTCGGCGTCGGTGACCTTCGCGAGGATCCCGGCGGACTCGGGGCCCTGCACGGCGATCAGTGCGTAGGCGTCGCGGTCGTCTCGGACGGCGGCGTCGAAGCCGGCCTGCCGGGCGACGAGGGCGTCGAGTACGGTCTGCGCGTTCGAGGCGTTGGCGACGACCATGAACTCGGCCTCGCCGGTCCGGTAGACGATCAGGTCGTCCAGGATGCCGCCGGTCTCGTCGCACACATGCGTGTAGCGGGCCCGGCCGACCTTGAGCTTCGACAGGTGACCGACCAGTGCGTAGTCCAGCAGTTCGGCCGCGGCCGGCCCGGTGACCGTGATCTCACCCATGTGGGAGAGGTCGAACAGGCCGGCGCGGGTGCGCACCGCGTTGTGCTCGTCGCGCTCGCTTCCGTAGCGCAGCGGCATGTCCCAGCCCGCGAAGTCGGTCATGGTCGCGCCGAGCTCGCGGTGCACGGCGTCGAGCGCGGTCGTGCGCGGCGGGTTACCGGGTGACGTGCTCATGTGAAGCTCCCAGGGCTGGTGACACGGATGTCCTCCCCATCTGTCATCGGAACCTGAGAGGTTCGCCACGAGCCCGGCAGGGCGGGGGCTTGCACCTTGGGTGGGGTTGCGGCGGCACGCCGCAGCCCGCTTTTCAGATCTGCCTCGTCCTGCGCGGTATCGGGGCCTGAGAGATTAAAGGGAGGATCTTGCTCCTTCGGCGTCCCGGTCCGTGGACCCGGTGGGCCTCGGACGGGAACTCTCCCGCGCGGATTCAAGCGGCCGGTATGGAGTTCGGAGGCCATCATTGCACGGCCCTCCTCGCGGTGACCCCCGCGGGCGCCGACCGGTCGGCGTGCCCGCCGGGGCGACCGGGGTGCCACCCGCACGTGATTCGCCCAGAATTCTCCTTGCCGCGCGTTACCTTCTCTTGACACTCTCCTGGGTATGCCGCCTACGAGCGCCGCGCGTGAGCGGCACCTGAAGGGGAGGCCGCGGGTGGAGAGTCCGGGCAGCGTGTACGCGACGGCGGTGGGAAGCGACGTCCCGGTCCGGGCGGTGCCCACCGTCCAGGGCCGCGACCTGCGCGGCACCGCCACTTCCAGGACCCTCAGCTTCCCGGCGGGCGACCTGGTGGTCGTCTCCGGCCTGCCCGGCAGCGGCAAGTCGACTCTGATCAGCCGCACGGTGGTGAGTACCGAGGCCGTCGCCTGCGTCGACTCCCAGGACACCCGGGAACGCTGGCGGCGCGGGCTGCCCCGGCGGCTGCCCTACGGGCTCTACCGGCCGTTCGTCCGTGCCGCGCACTACGCCGGGCTGCGCCGCTCGCTGGCCGGCGGCGGCAGCGTGGTGGTGCACGACTGCGGAACGCAGAGCTGGGTGCGCCGCTGGCTGGCATCCGACGCTCGCCGCCGCGGTCGTGGCCTGCACCTGGTGGTGCTCGACGTGCCGCCGCCTGCGGCGCTCTCCGGGCAGGCCGAGCGCGGCCGGAGTGTCTCCCGGTACGCCTTCGCTCGACACCGGCGTGCCGTGGGCCGACTGCTCGCGGACGCGGAGGCCGGCCGCCTCCCGGAGGGCTGTGCCTCGGTGGTGCTGCTGGACCGCGGTGCGGCGTCGGCCCTGCGGACGGTGGCCTTCGAGTAGACCGGCACGTGGCCCGCCGTCCCTACCAGGGACGGCGGGCCACGTGCGAT
>KI547049.1:186056-212315 GCA_000497405.1 Streptomycetaceae bacterium MP113-05
ACCGAGGGCGAGGCAGGGGGACCTTCTCCGGCCGTCGGTCGTGATCCGGGCCACCGGCCGGGGCGGACGGGGAGCGGTGCTCACTCCTCGGTGAACGGTGCTCAGTCCTCGGGGGCCAGCTCCAGCTCCGGGTCACCGGGGGCCAGCTCCAGCTCCGGGTTGCCGGGGGCGAGCTCCGCCTCCGCCTGGCCGGGTGCCAACCGGTTCTCGGCCGGCTGCGGGCTCTGCTGCTCGTCCGCCGTCCGGTCGGCCTGCTGGGTCTGCGCGGTACCGGGGAGCTGCGGCAGGCCTGCCATGTCCGCGGCCGGCAGGGCGCCGCCCGCCAGGACGCTCGTCAGCACGTTGACCATGGACTGCACGGTGGCCTCGGCCTCCTGGGCGATCCGGCGCTGCTGCCCGGTCTCGGCGGCCTGGAGCAGCTCGTCGACCTGGGCCTCCAGGGCGGTCGCGGCGCGGGCGGTCAGGTTCGCGCGGGGCGCGCGCTCCGCGCTGTTCTGCGCGGCCGGAGCCCGTAGCGGGGCCAGGGCCTCGTGCACGGCCTTCGCGTGGCGGTCTGCCCGTGCCTCCGACACCTGGCCCTCGGGAGCGTTGAGCACGGCTTCGATCAGTTCCGAGACCGGTGTGAGGGCGCCACCTGCGTCACCGAGCACGCGGGCCTGCTGCTGCAGGTCCTGCGCGTTGGGCAGCGGGGCCTGCTGGGCGGCCTGCGGGCGGGGCTCGTCCGACGCGAAGGCCGCAGCGGCGGTGACGCCGCCGAGCGCGACCGCGCCGGCGAAGGTGGAGGCGAGCACGACGGACACCGTCTTGTTGACACGCATGTGGACGATTCCTCTCGAAAATGCGCGATAGGTCGGAATCCATATTTTCCACGACATGTACGATGCGCAACCATGCGGTCGCGATCTGTAACCGTTCGGGTGAGCGTCCCTGGTGGAGCCGGGCACGTGCGACCGCACCGGTGCGGCGCCGGTGCCCAGACGCGGCGCTAGGGTGGCCGCATGACCCTTCCGCAGCAGCCGCAGCACTACGGTCCGGGACATGGTGGTGGCTGGCCCGGTAACGAGTTGGAGGAGACGCTCACCGCGTCCCTCGGTGCTCCCGGCGCCGGGGCCCGGTTGCTGGAGGTGCTGGGACGCAGCAGCGTCTGGGTGCCGCTCCCCGAAGGGGGTGGCCCCGAGAGCAACGGCTTGGACGTGGCGACCGTCGAACTCGACGGCGCTCCCTATGTCCCCGTTTTCAGCTCGGAGCAGCAGTACCTCCAGGTCGTGGGACCGCATGTGTCGTTCGCCATCGCGCCCGTACGGGAGTTCGCCCGCGGGCTGCCGCCGGAGGTGGGCATCGCGGTCAATCCGGACGGCACGGTCGGCGCCCCGGTGCCGCCGGAGGCGGTCGCCCTGCTCTGCCGGAACACTCCGGGCGAGCGGCTGACGGGTGTTGCCGGCGGTGCGCGGATGCGCTTGTTCGAGCCGGACTGGCAGGACGAGCCGGTGGACTTCCTCGCCGCCGCCGCAGGCGAGTTCGCCGTCGTCGCCCCGGTGCGTACCGCTCGCCGTGCCCTCGCCAGCGCCGAGGGCGACCCGGCCGCGCTCTACATCGGGGTCGAACTCGACCTGCTGGATCCGGAGGCCCGGCAGGCCGCGCACGACGCGCTGGCACGGGCGCTGGACCAGGTGGCGGTGAAGTGGCCTGTGCAGTTGGTGCTGTTGGATGCCGCCGACGATCCGGTAATCGAGTGGATGCGGCAGTGTGTCCGCCCCTTCTACGTCCGGGCGGACTCGTAGGAAACCCGGACGGCAGGAACCGCCGTGAGTCCTGCGGGGGTGCCTCTAAGCTGGTTGGATGGGGAGCGGGTGTGCGCTCGGCCGGGAGGTCCGCCGGCGGGTGAGGGCCCGGACGGTGGGAGTAGACCAGAAGAAGGGGGCGGCCCTCGTGGGTTCGACTTCGGGTGAGCGCGTCGAACAGCTGCTGCGTCAGGTGTCGCCCGACCGGCACGACACCTACGAGTCGTTGCTGCACGCCCTTGCCGAGGGCGAGTTGTGGATGCTGCTGTGGCAGGGAACCTCCGGTTCCCCGGACGCCCAGTACGGCAACATGGACGTCGAGGGGTACGGCTACGCCCCCTGCGTCACGTCCCCGCAGGAGCTCGCGGCCTCCGGCTGGACGCGCTCGCACGAGGTGGTCACCGGCCACCGGGTCGCCGCCTCCCTGTACCGGCAGCGTTGGGGCGTCTGGATGAATCCGCACGCTCCGGGCGGCGGAGTCGGCATCCCCTGGCTGGACCTCCGGCGCATCGCCACCGGCCTCGACCAGGTGCCTGCAGGGCCGTTGCGGATCAGCGAACCAAGCCTGGAACTGCCGCAGTTCTACGCACTCCTGTCGCAGAACGCGCATCGCACGGCCAACGTCCGCGCGCTCCGCCGTGCCTGGGTGCAGCCGGCGACGGGGGCGCCGTACCTGGCCATCGGCCACGACCTGTACGAGGACGGCGCCCAGGCCGTGGAAGACGTGCGGATGATGGTGCGTCAGTCCGTCGGCGCCGTGCCGGACGGGCTGGCGGTCTCCAGCGTGGCCATGGCCGACGACTACGACCCGGTGGCGATGTGGCTGCGTGCCAACTCGCGCCCGTTCTTCGACCGCGACGCGCACGCCGGAGCGGCTCCCGGGCCGGTCACCGGAAGCGGCCCGGCGCCTGCTCCTGGGTACCCCCAGTCGTACTGAACGTGGTTCGCTACATCACCCGTGCAAACGCGTGCGAAAGCGAACGTATCGCCATCCTTCGCTCCGCTGACGGCGTGATCGCGTCCGGATAACGGCACTGGGTGCACCACATCACAGTTGCGCATCCTTTCCCGGTGAACCCTGGCGGGTGATCACGGCCCCGATGAAGACTCCCCACCGATGAGGCCCGACGGCCTCCTACGGAACAGCTGTACAACGAGCCGCTACCGCGGCGGGCGTGGGCCGGTCACCACCGGTCGAGAGGGGTCCTCACCACGATGACGGCACCACTGCACGACACGGTCACGGCCGAAAAGGCCGACGAGACCGCGGTTGCCGCCGACACGGCCAAGAAGGACGTCGAAGGACGCTCGCTCGGCAGGATCGCCTGGACTCGCCTCAAACGAGACAAACTGGCTCTCGTGGGCGGCTTCACGGTGCTCGCCCTCGTCCTGGTCGCGATCTTCGCGCCGCTGATAGCCAAGCTGGTCGGTCAGGATCCGTACACCTACCACCAGGACCTCATCGATCCGCTGTTCTCCACGCCCACCGGCTCCCTGGGCGGCATGAGTTCCGAGCACCTGCTGGGGGTCGAGCCGGTCAGCGGGCGCGACGTGTTCGTCCGCATCGTCTACGGTGCCCGGGTCTCGCTGCTCGTCGGTTTCCTCTCCGCCATGGTGGCCGTGATCGTCGGCACCGTGATGGGTATCCTCGCCGGGTACTTCGGCGGCTGGGTGGACGCACTGATCAGCCGCGTGATGGACATGCTGCTGGCCTTCCCGCAGCTGCTCTTCATCATCTCGCTGATCGCGGTGATGCCGGACAGCCTGCTCGGCCTGGAGGGCACCGGCGTGCGGCTCTTCGTCATGGTGCTGGTCATCGGCTTCTTCGGCTGGCCCTACGTGGGCCGCATCGTCCGCGGGCAGACCCTCTCGCTGCGCGAGCGGGAGTACGTGGAGGCCGCCCGCAGCCTGGGCGCGGGGCGCCGCTACATCCTGTTCAAGGAGCTGCTGCCCAACCTGATCGCGCCGATCACCGTGTACACCACGCTGATCATTCCCACCAACATCCTCACCGAGGCGGCTCTCAGCTTCCTGGGCGCCGGCGTCAAGCCGCCGACGGCGTCGTGGGGGCAGATGCTCTCCGGCGCCCTCGACTACTACGAGCAGGACCCGATGTTCATGGTGGTGCCCGGCATCGCCATCTTCGTCACCGTGCTCGCCTTCAACCTCTTCGGCGACGGCGTCCGCGACGCCCTCGACCCGAAGGGCACCCGCTGACCCCCATGCACCACCAACGGCTCTGCACCCGTACGGGCCGCCATCACCACGGAGGATGCGCATCGTGAGATTCCTACGCACACCGACCCGTCGACGGGCTGCCGCCTCGGCGGTCGTCGTCGCGGCGCTGCTCTCGACGGCCGCATGCGGCGGCGACGGCGGCGACGGCGGCGGCGCCGACAGCGAGGCGGCGGGCCGGAACGCGGGTGTCGGCAAGGTCGCCAACCCGTCCGACAAGAAGGGCGGCACGCTGGAGTTCATCGGTACTCAGGACGCCGACTCCTGGGACACCACGCGCGGCTACTACGGCTTCGTGTGGAACTTCATGCGCTACTACACCCGCCAGCTCATCACCCCCGCCGCGGCGCCGGGTGAGAAGGGCCTGGACCTGAAGCCGGACCTGGCCAAGGGGCTCGCCGAGGTCACCAACGAGGGCAAGACCTACACCTACGAGCTCAAGGACGACGTCACGTGGCAGGACGGCAAGCCCGTCACGTCGATGGACGTCAAGTACGGCATCGAGCGCCAGTGGGCGCAGGGCGTCCTGCCCGGCGGTCCGGTCTACATCAAGGACACCCTGGACCCCGACGGTGAGTACGAGGGCCCGTACAAGGAGCCGGACGGCTTCGACCGGATCGAGACCCCGGACCCGAAGACGATCGTCTTCAATCTCCCGAAGGCCAACAGTGACTTCGAGGAGATGCTGGCGATGCCGTCGGCGTCTCCCGTCCGCAAGGACAAGGACACCAAGTCCAAGTACGGCCAGAACCCGTTCTCGAACGGTCCGTACAAGTTCAAGACGTACGAGCCGAACAAGAGCCTCGTCTTGGTGCGCAACGACAAGTGGGTGCGCAGCTCGGACACCGTTCGCAAGGCTCTGCCGGACAAGGTCACGGTCGATCTGATCAGCAACGCCAACGAGTTGGACAAGCGTCTGATCGCCGGTGACTACGACCTGCACCTGAAGAACACGGGCCTGAGCCCCGCCGGCCGGGCCACCGCGCTGCAGGACCACGAGGGCAACGTGGACAACCCGACCATGGGTTACATCCGCTACGCCGCCTTCCCGCAGAGCGTGAAGCCGTTCGACGACATCCACTGCCGCAAGGCGGTTCTCTACGGCGCGGACCACAAGTCCATCCAGACGGCGCGTGGTGGCCCCGTCGCCGGCGGCGACATCGGCACCAACATGCTGCCCCCGATGGTCCCCGGCTCCGACAAGAGCTACGACCCGTACGGCCTGGCCAAGAACGACGGCGCGCCGAACGTGAAGAAGGCCAAGGAAGAGCTGAAGAAGTGCGGTAAGCCGAACGGCTTCAAGACCAAGATCGCGGTGCGCAACAACGAGCCGGTCGAGGTCGCCTCCGCCGAGGCGCTCCAGGAGTCGCTGCGCCAGATCGGTGTCACCGCGAGCGTGGTTCCGTACGACGGCGCCCAGACCTCGGGCATCATCGGCAACCCCGACGTGGTGAAGAACAAGGGCTACGGCATCATCATCATGGGCTGGGGTCCGGACTTCAACACGGTCCAGGGTTACGGCAAGCCGCTGTGGGACAGCCAGTTCATCCTGGAGAACGGCAACAACAACTTCGCCCTGATCGATGAGCCCGAGATCGACCAGGCCTTCGAGGACTTCATCGACACGCAGGACGAGGCGGAGAAGGCGAAGATCGCCGAGACCGTCAACCACAAGGTGATGGAGGGTGCGTACTACCTGCCCTTCACGTTCGAGAAGATCCTCGTCTGGCGGTCGGACCGCGTGACGAACGTCTACTCGTCCTACGCCTACAGCGGGCAGTACGACTTTGCCTCGATTGGCGTCAAGTAACCGACCGGCACACCCGCCGCTAGGCACGAAGGGCAGGTGAGGGCCGTGGTGGCGGCCCAGCAGGGTCCCGGAAGAACTCCGGGGCCCGCTGGGCCGCCCCCGGGCCGAGAGCAGTGCTCACTTATCTCATCAGGCGGTTGTTCGCCGCCACAGTGATGCTGGTCATCGTCATTCTGGCGGTCTTCAGCATCTTCTTCCTGATCCCGAAGTGGACGGGCGTCAATCCCGCCACCATGTACGTCGGTAAGGTCTCCGACGCCGAGGCGCTCAGGGGCATCACGGAGAAGCTCCAACTGGACGAGCCGATCCTGGTGCAGGCCTTCGAGTTCTTCAAAGGCATCCTGGTGGGCCGCGACTACGTAGGCGGCGGCTCCACGACGCACTGCTCTGCACCGTGCTTCGGCTACTCCTTCAAGACCGAGCAGGCCATCTGGCCCGTGCTCACCGACCGCTTCCCGGTCACCTTCATGCTCGCCATCGGGGCGGCCGTGCTGTGGCTGATCATCGGCCTCGGCGCCGGCGTCCTCTCCGCCCTCAGGCGCGGCACGCTCTGGGACCGCGGAGCCATGGTCTTCGCGCTCGCCGGCGTCTCGCTCCCCATCTACTTCACCGGCCTGATCTCGCTGGCGATCTTCGCCGGCAGCCTCGGCTGGGTGAACCGGGAGTTCACGCCCATCGACGAGAGTTTCCCCGACTGGTTCAGCAGCATGATCCTGCCCTGGGTGACCCTCGCTTTCCTCTTCGGCGCCATGTACGCCCGCCTGACGAGAGCAACCATGCTCGAAGTGATGGGCGAGGACTACATCCGTACCGCCAGGGCCAAGGGCGTGCGGGAGGGCGTGGTCATCCGCAAGCACGCGATGCGTTCCACCATGACGCCGATCATCACGCTGCTCGGGATCGACCTGGGCATGCTGATGGGCAACGCGATCCTCACCGAGACCACGTTCAGCCTCCCCGGCCTGGGCCAGGCGGTACTCAAGGCGATCAGTGAACGCGACCTGCCGCTCATCCTCGGCGTCACCCTGATCACCGCGACGGCCGTGGTCCTCGCCAACCTCGTCGTGGACCTGCTGTACGGCGTGATCGACCCGCGAGTGAGGCTGGCATGACCGACCCCAACAAGACCGGCGCGGCAGTCGGGGAGCCCTTCTCCGGCACCGCCGCCTCCGCCACTGCTACGCCCTTTCTCGAGGTCCGCGACCTGCACGTGCACTTCCCCACCGAGGACGGCCTGGTCAAGTCCGTCGACGGTCTGAGCTTCTCGCTGGAGAAGGGCCAGACCCTCGGTATCGTCGGCGAGTCCGGTTCCGGCAAGTCCGTCACCTCGCTGGGCATCATGGGCCTGCACACCGTCGGCCAGTACGGACGCCAGAAGGCCAGGATCTCCGGCGAGATCCTGCTCAAGGGCACCGACCTGCTCTCCGCGCCGCCGGACCAGGTGCGCAAGCTGCGCGGGCGCGAGATGGCCATGATCTTTCAGGATCCGCTCTCCGCGCTGCACCCTTACTTCACCATCGGGCACCAGATCGTGGAGGCGTACCGCATCCACCACGACGTGGACAAGAAGACCGCCCGGAAACGGGCGATCGAGATGCTCGACCGCGTCGGCATCCCGCAGCCCGACCAGCGGGTGGAGAGCTACCCGCACGAGTTCTCCGGGGGCATGCGGCAGCGTGCCATGATCGCCATGTCGCTGGTCAACAACCCCGAACTGCTGATCGCCGACGAGCCCACCACCGCCCTGGACGTCACCGTTCAGGCGCAGATCCTGGACCTCATCCGGGACCTGCAGAAGGAGTTCGGCTCGGCGGTCATCGTCATCACCCACGACCTCGGTGTCGTCGCCGAACTCGCCGACGACCTCCTGGTGATGTACGGCGGGCGCTGCGTCGAACGCGGCTCGGCGGACAAGGTCTTCTACGAGCCGCAGCACCCGTACACCTGGGGCCTGCTCGGCTCGATGCCGCGCATCGACCGGGACCAGACCGAACGGCTCATACCCGTCAAGGGGTCGCCGCCCAGCCTGATCAACATCCCGGACGGATGCGCCTTCCATCCGCGCTGCCCGTACGCCGACGTCCCCAAGGGCAACGTCACCCGCACGGAGCGACCCGACCTGCAGGAGACCCAGAGCGGCCACTGGTCCGCCTGCCACCTGCCGCAGCAGGACCGGGAACGCATCTGGAACGAAGAGATTGCCCCGAAGCTGTGAGCGAGGACGAGCAGATGACGACTTCCGAGCAGCTGGACGCACCCGGACCGGCGACCGGGACCGCCACCCTGGCCAAGGACCCCGGCCCCGGCGAGACCCTGCTGCGGGTCTCCGGCCTGAAGAAGCACTTCCCCATCACCAAGGGGCTGTTCAAGAGGCAGGTCGGCGCGGTCCGGGCGGTCGACGGCATCGACTTCGACGTGCGCTCCGGAGAGACCCTGGGAGTCGTCGGGGAGTCCGGCTGCGGCAAGTCCACCATGGGCCGGCTCATCACCCGGCTCCTCGAACCCACCGGTGGACAGGTGGAGTTCGAAGGCAGGGACATCACGCACCTGGGCACCGCCGGCATGCGACCGCTGCGCCGCGACGTGCAGATGATCTTCCAGGACCCCTACTCCTCCCTCAACCCCCGGCACACCGTCGGCGCCATCGTCAGCGCGCCGTTCAAGCTGCAGGGCGTCAAGCCCGACGGCGGGCTGAAGGCCGAGGTCCAGCGGATACTGAGCGTCGTCGGCCTCAACCCGGAGCACTACAACCGGTATCCGCACGAGTTCTCCGGCGGACAGCGGCAGCGCATCGGCATCGCTCGAGCCCTCGCGCTCAACCCCAAGCTCGTGGTGGCGGACGAGCCGGTGTCCGCGCTGGACGTCTCCATCCAGGCGCAGGTGGTCAACCTGCTCGACGACCTCCAGGACGAACTCGGGCTCACCTACGTGATCATCGCCCATGACCTGTCGGTCATCCGGCACGTATCGGACCGGATCGCGGTGATGTACCTGGGGAAGATCGTCGAGCTGACCGACCGCAAGTCGCTCTACCAGTCCCCGATGCACCCCTACACCAGGGCGCTGCTCTCCGCCGTTCCGGTGCCCGACCCGCGGGGCCGGGCCCGGCGCGGCGAGGACCGCATCCTGCTCCAGGGCGACGTCCCCTCGCCGATCAAGCCGCCGACCGGTTGCCGGTTCCACACTCGGTGCTGGAAGGCCACCCGGGTCTGCAAGGTCGAGGAGCCGCCGCTGCTGGCCCTGCGCACCGGACACCAGGTGGCCTGCCACCACCCGGAGGACTTCGAGGATCAGCGGCCCGAGGACACGGCGCTGCTCACCGCCGCGGAGAAGGCAGCCGACCAGGCCGCCTCGGAGGCAGCCGACCAGACGGCGGCGTCCGCGGCCACGGAGGAGGCCGTGGAGGAGGCGCACGAGCAGGCGCAGGTCGAGTCCCAGCAGTTCGACAAGAACAAGTAGGTCCCGGCCGGCCCGTGCCCCGGGGCGTCAGTTCCTGGTGGCGCGGGCCAGTTGCCGCGACTGCGCGACCAGCCGGTCCGCGCAGTCCCAGACCTCGGCGTCCTCCTCGAGGAACCCGCCGGCGAGGTTGCGCGTGGTCAGAGCAACGCGCAGCGGACCCGGCGCGGGCAGGGCCCGGATGTGCGCGGTCAGTTCGACGGTCGGCACCCAGCCGTCGAGGCCGAGTTCGAACGCCGTCGGCGGAAGGGCGTCCACGGTCATCAGCAGTGACAGCGGATCCGGGGCGCGACCGTCGGCCAGCCCGAACCACGCCCGCATCTCCCCCTTCCCGGACGGTTCTCCGACCGCCCAGCCGACAGTTGCCGGGTCGAGCCGCATGTCCAGGCGGTCCGCCATCGCGGGAGCCGATCCGCTCGGTGCCTGGTCGGTACCCAGGCAGTGCTCGTAGGGCGGCATCTCGGGCGGCTTCGCCACGGTCCGCACGTCCTCCGGCAGAGCCGCCAGGTCGCCGTACGTGGCCAGCACCCTGAGGCGTTCCACCTCCCGGCCGTCGGCCTCGGTCTGGAACAGCGAAGCGGCACCGGTGGAGAGCGTTCGCCCGGCCCGTACCGTCTCCGTCCGCACTGTCGCCCTACCGGCGGTGGTCGCCGTGAGGTAGTGCGTGCTCATGGTGAACGGGTGCGGATGCGGCATGGCGTGGCCGAGGGCCCGGGCCGTCGTCGCCAGCAGGTACCCGCCGTTCAGGGCGTCGCCGATGGCCCAGCCCCGGTCCAGTTCGGCGTCGTACACGCCGGGTTCCCGTGGGGTGACTGCGGTGTCCCGGTCGAACTCGCTCAGGCTCATGCGGGCACGGTACACCGGAGTTGTTACCGATGGGTAATAGCTGGTCCGGCCCGCCCGTCAACCTGCCGCCGGCGCAGCCGCACGCTCCGTCGTGGCGATCGTCGCCGACCCCACCACCCGCGTGCCGTCGTACAGCACCAGCGCCTGCCCGGGCGCGACGCCCCGCACCGGCTCGTCGAACCGCACCTGCAGCTCCTCGCCCGCGAACCGGGCCGAGACCCCCGTCTCCCCGCCGTGCGCCCGCAACTGCGCCGTGTACCTGCCCGCCCCCGCGGGCGGGCTCCCGCACCAACGGGGCCGTACGGCCGTCAGCCCGGCGACGTCCAGCGCGGGGGCCGGCCCGACCGTCACCGTGTTGTCCACCGGGGAGATGTCCAGCACGTACCTCGGCTTGCCGTCCGCCGCCGGACGGCCGATGCGCAGCCCCTTGCGCTGCCCGATGGTGAAGCCGTACGCCCCCTCGTGCGTGCCGACCTTCGCACCGGCCTCGTCCACGATGTCGCCCTCCGCGCGCCCCAGCCGGTCCGCGAGAAAGCCCTGGGTGTCCCCGTCGGCGATGAAGCAGATGTCATGGCTGTCCGGCTTCTTCGCCACGGCGAGGCCGCGCCGCTCGGCCTCCGCACGGATCTCCTCCTTCGTGGTCGACGTCTCGCCGAGCGGGAACACCGCGTGAGCCAGCTGTCGCTCGTCCAGCACCCCGAGTACGTAGCTCTGGTCCTTCGCAGCGTCGCTCGCTCGATGGAGCTCGCGGGAACCGTCCGGCCGCACGACCACCGTGGCGTAATGACCGGTGCACACCGCGTCGAAGCCCAGTGCCAGCGCCTTGTCCAGCAGTGCGGCGAACTTGATCTTCTCGTTGCAGCGCAGGCACGGGTTGGGGGTGCGGCCCGCCTCGTACTCGGCGACGAAGTCCTCGACCACGTCCTCCCGGAAGCGCTCCGCCAGGTCCCACACGTAGAAGGGGATGCCGATGACGTCCGCCGCGCGTCGCGCGTCGCGGGAGTCCTCCAGGGTGCAGCAGCCGCGGGCGCCGGTGCGGAAGGACTTCGGGTTAGCCGACAGCGCCAGGTGGACGCCGGTCACGTCGTGCCCGGCCTCGGCGGCGCGCGCGGCGGCGACCGCGGAGTCGACGCCGCCGGACATAGCGGCCAGCACCTTCAGTCGCCTCGGCGGAGCGGTGGTCTCGGTGGGGACAGCGGGGGAGTCAGCCATAACCCCTCCAGGGTACGGGTCGGCCCGGGCAGCTCCACCATGGAACCGATCGGCCCCCCGTTCTCGTTGTTCCGGCCGTGAGCCGGACCCCTGATTCCCCGTCCCAGCCCGTGGACGACGAGCGGCCGCGCCGCTCCCGCCGCGTGGACCGTGACCCCCCGCGCAGCCGCGGACCCGGCCGGCGTGCGGTGATCCTCGCCGCTGCCGCGGCGGCCCTCGGCGGCGCCGGATACCTCGCGCACGAGGACCTCGAACGCTGGTGGTGGCGCATGCCCGGCAAGCAGCGCGACCGCACGCCCGGAGCCGTCGACCACCCGGGCGCCGAGTGGGTGCCGGCATCGGAGGAGAACTACCACCGCGCCGACCGTCCCTACGACTGGGAGATCGACAAGGTCGTGATCCACATGGTGCAGGGCAGCTACGACGTCGCCCTCAAGGTGTTCCAGGACCCGGAGCATGGCGCCGCCGCGCACTACGTCGTGCGCGCCGAGGACGGGCACGTGGCGCAGATGATCCGGGAACTCGACATCGGCCACCACGCCGGCAATCTCGACTACAACCGGCGCAGCATCGGGATCGAGCACGAGGGCTTCGTCGACCGGCCGGAGAACTTCAGCGACGCGATGTACCGCTCCTCGGCGAAGCTGACCGCCGGAATCTGCGCGCGCTACGACATCCCCGTCGACCGCGATCACCTCCTCGCCCACCACGAGGTGCCCGGCGCCGACCACACCGACCCCGGGCCGCACTGGGACTGGGACCGGTACCTCGACCTCGTGCGCGAGGCCGTCGCGAAGCGGTAGCGCACCGCACCCGTGCGGTGCCACCGCGCGCCCTGCGGTTGCCACCGCAGCGGAAGATGCCACGCTGGGACGAGGGGCCCGCACCCCAGGAGGGGGGAGCCGCCACGACCCCCACCGACGACAGGGCGGTGAAGGCGGCACACCGCGAGATGTGGGCGCTGGGCGACTACCCGAAGGTCGCCCGGAGCGTCACACACGAGTTCGGTCCCCGACTGGTACGGGCCTGCGGCAGCAGCCCTGGGCAGCGCGTGCTGGACGTCGCGACCGGAGCGGGGAGCGTGGCGATCCGGGCGGCCGAGGCCGGAGCCGACGTGACCGCCTCCGACCTCACCCTCCGTACGGCCGAGCTGGACCGCGACTACCTGGACTACGCCCGGCGCCACGACCGCGGCGGCCCGGGGGAAGCGGCCCACTACGAGCTGGAGTACCTGCTGGTACTGGCCCGCAGGTGGGGCTGATCCGCGGCCGGACCCGCTCAGCTGAGCCCGGCTGAACGGGCGCGCTCCACGGCCGGGCCTATCACCGCGGCCAGCGCCTCGACCTCCTGCTTCGACGAGGTGTGGCCGAGTGAGAAGCGGAGTGTGCCGCGAGCCAGGTCCGGGTCGGCGCCGGCCGCCAGCAGTACGTGACTGGGCTGTGCGATCCCCGCGGTGCAGGCCGAACCGGTCGAGCAGGCGATGCCCTGCGCGTCCAGCAGGAGCAGCAGGGAGTCGCCCTCGCAGCCGGGGAAGGAGAAGTGCGCGTTCGCGGGCAGCCTCCCGGCGGGATCGGGGTCCCCGTTGAGTACCGCGTCCGGCACGGCCGCCGTCACCATCGCCACGAGCGTGTCACGCAGCGCCCCGACGTCCCGGGCGAAGTCGTTCTGCCGAGCGGCGGACAGCTCGGCGGCGGTTCCCAGCGCGGCGATCGCGGGCACGTCCAGCGTGCCGGACCGCACGTCCCGCTCCTGCCCGCCGCCGTGCATCAGGGGTACCGGCGCGTGCTCCCGGCCCAGCAGCAGCGCGCCCACCCCGTACGGGCCGCCGACCTTGTGGCCGGTCATGGTGAGGGCGGCCAGTCCCGACCCGGCGAAGCCGACCGGTACCTGTCCCACTGCCTGCACCGCGTCGGAGTGCATCGGTACCCCGAACTCGATGGCCACCTGGGCGAGTTCGGCGACAGGCTGAAGGGTTCCTACCTCGTTGTTGGCCCACATCACCGTCGCCAGTGCGACGTCGGACGGGTCGCGCGCGATCGCTTCGCGCAGCGCGTCGGGGTGCACGCGCCCGTAGGAGTCGACGGGCAGCCACTCCACGACAGCGCCCTCGTGGTCGGCGAGCCAGTGCACCGCGTCGAGCACCGCGTGGTGTTCGACCGGGCTGGCCAGCACCCGGGTGCGAGAGGGATCTGCGCCCCTGCGGGCCCAGTACAGCCCCTTCACCGCCAGGTTGTCCGACTCGGTGCCGCCGGCGGTGAACACCACCTCGCTGGGGCGGGCGTCGAGTGCGGCGGCTACGGTCTCGCGCGCCTCCTCCACGGTGCGGCGGGCCAGTCGTCCGGCGGCGTGCAGCGAGGAGGCGTTGCCCGTCACCGTGAGGTGGTCGGTCATCGACCGCACCGCTTCCGGGTACATGGGCGTGGTGGCGGCGTGGTCGAAGTAGGCGGAGTCAGCCATGATGCCCCCGATTCTACGAGCCGCCGAGGGGCGCGTCGCCCGCGCACCGGGGACGCGCACATGGAAGGACCACGCCACCCTCAGTGCAAGTAAGAGGACTCTCCGTGTGTGACCGGTCGTCGAACGGGACTAAACCGGGGGATACCGTCATCGAGAGCGGGATGTGCGCATGGCGAGGTCAGGCCCGCAGAGGTATCCCGGCGCGAGACTTCACCGCCCTGCCGGACATTCCACGCAGACGCCTGCGCTGGTACCAGCACTTCGACTTCGGAGAACTGTGTCCACCCCGACGCCCGGATCCTCATGGGCGACAGCACGTGGAAGCGAGCGGGAGACCTCGTGACGGGTGACCGCCTCGTCGGCTTCGATGAGGGGAACAGCCAGGTCGGCTCCACAGCAGGACGCCGCTTCCGCGAGGCGTTCGCCACGGTCCACGGAACGGTGTCCAAGGACTGCTACCGAGTCACGATGTCGGACGGCACCACCGTGACCAGCTCGGCCGACCACAAGTGGCTCGTCAACCTGCCATACGTGAACCGTGGGTCGCGCATCCAGTGGGTGGAGACGAAGCATCTCGATCCGGCCAAGCACAGAATCAAGACGCTGGGGGTGACCCCGTGGGCGGAAGCCTCGACCAAGGAGGCGGGCTACCTGGCCGGTGCCATCGACCGCGACGGGGCAGTGATCTTCAGCGAATCGGTATCTTTCACTCGGACTCGAGGCGGGGCCGGTGCTGCGGCGGGGGGAGTGGCTGCCGGTCGAGTGGGACCGCGAGTTCGGCGACCCCCTGGACGAACACGGCTCCCGCGGGGCGGCTTTCGTCACCGGGCCCGGCCGCTGCACCGGCACCGTCTACCTGCGGGTCTACGGGCTCGCCGCCGGGGCGACGCTGCAGGCCCGGCTGGTGGAGGACGAGGACGGCAGCACCGTGACACACCACCCCATCGGGGAGGGCGTGGGCAGCGCCGGCTCGACCTTCTACGCGTTTCCCGTCACCGGCTACGTGGGGAGTGGTCGCCGGGTGAAGCTCGAGGTCACCCACTTCGGGGAGGGCGAGGTGACCTTCGGCAGCTCGTACCTGAAGCTGCTGGTCTGGGACAGCTGACACCGCGGGCCCGGCCACCCGGGGTGCTCCGGGTGCCGGACCTCAGGTGCCCTTCCGCTCCCGGACCCCGGCTCCGGTCGGGGCCGGGAACGGGACGCCCTCACCGCTGGTTCTCGGCCTCGAACATCCAGCGGTGCTTCTCGAAGTCGCCGGTGAGCTGGATGAAGATGTCCTCCGTCACCGGGTCGACCCGGCCGACCGCCGTCATGCGCTCGCGCGCCTTGGTGATCACGGCGTAGAGCGCGTCGGCCATCGTCCGCACCGCTTCCGAGTCCTCCTGCCATCCCTCCTTCACCGTGCCGATAGCGGTGCCCGAGGCGACCGTTGTGGAACGGCCGTCGGGTGCGATGCCGAGGGCCGAGGCCCTTTCGGCAACGGTGTCCGTGTACTCGCGGGCATCCGTCACGACTTCGTCGAGCTGCAGGTGGACGGAGCGGAAGCGCGGGCCGACCACGTTCCAGTGGATCTGTTTGGCCACGAGAGAGAGGTCCACCAGGTCGGTCAGGGCGCCCTGCAGTGCCTCGCCGACGACCTTGAGATCCCCCTCGGGAAGCGTGCTCTTCAGTGCGTACGACACAATGGTCCACTTTCTCTCGAGCTGTACCCGTAGGTCTCTTTCATCCGACCGGGTTCCCGGACGGAGCGAGGTGACACACCAGGGATTCGAAGGCATACAGCGGGCCCGCCCTGGACAGTCATGGTCATGGGGCCCAGGTGTGGTTCCCCCCGCAGACCTTCGTACGGGGGTGGCCGCGCGATCCGCCCGCCGCCGTCGATGACCGGAGGTCTCGTCATTTCAGCGCGCTCAGCACAGGAATTCGGTGAGAACCCCGTGGACGTCCGGGAGACCGGACATTACACCGAGGAGTACATTCCCGGTTTCGTGGAGAAATGGGACTCCCTGATCGACTGGGAGAAGAGGAGGCAGAGCGAGGGGACCTTCTTCGTCGACCTGCTGCGCAAACGTGGCGTGAAGAGCGTCCTGGACGTCGCGACCGGCACCGGATTTCATTCCGTGCGGCTGCTCGACGCCGGATTCGAGACGGTCAGTGCCGACGGCAGTGCCGACATGCTGGCGCAGGCGTTCGACAACGGTGTGCGGTACGGCGACCACATCCTCCGCGTCGTACAGGCGGACTGGCGCTCACTCAACCGCGACGTGCACGGCGAGTACGATGCCATCGTCTGCCTGGGGAACTCGTTCACCCATCTCTTCGCCGAACGCGACCGACGCAAGGCTCTCGCCGAGTTCTACGCCATGCTGAAACACGACGGAATTCTCGTCCTGGACCAGCGGAACTACGACGCGATGCTGGACCTCGGGACCAGCGGAAGGCACACCTACTACTACTGCGGGGAGGACGTCGCGGTCGAACCGGAGTATCTGGACGACGGGCTGTGCCGTATGCGGTACACCTTTCCGGACGAGTCGGTCTACCACCTCAACATGTATCCGCTGCGGAAGGGGTACACGCGACGGTTGATGGCGGAAGTCGGATTCCAGCACATCGACACGTACGGCGACTTCCAGCACACCTACCGTGAGGCCGAGCCTGATTTCTTCGTCCACGTCGCGGAGAAGGAGTACCGGATGGACCCCGCCGACCCGCCGGCCTACTCGCCGGCCGTGACCACTGCCCGTAGCTACTACAACTCGGACGACGCCGACGCCTTCTACTCCTCGGTGTGGGGCGGCGAGGACATCCACGTCGGCTTCTACGAGGATCCGGACGAGCCGATCCGCGACGCGAGCCGCCGTACCGTCGAGCGCATGGCTGCCGCACTCGGACTCGACGCGGACTCCGTGGTCCTCGATCTCGGCTCCGGGTTCGGCGGTAGTGCGCGCCACCTGGCGTCCGCCTTCGACTGCCGGGTCCTCGCGCTCAACCTGAGTGAGGTGGAGAACGACCGGCACCGCGCGCGCAACGCGGAGTGCGGGCTGGACCGGCTCATCGAGGTCGTGGACGGTTCCTTCGAGGAGATCCCGTACCCCGACGGCAGTGTCGACGTGGTCTGGTCGCAGGACGCGTTCCTGCACAGCGGCGACCGCGTGCGGGTGCTGCAGGAGGTGAAGCGGGTACTGCGGCCCGGCGGGCAGTTGATCTTCACGGATCCGCTGGCCGCCGACGGCTGTCCCGCGTCCCGGCTGCAGCCCGTACTCGACCGCCTCCACTTGGACTCGATGGGCTCCCCGGGCTTCTACCGCCGCGAACTGGCCGGACTCGGCTTCACTCCGGTCAGTGGCGACCGGGAGGCGGGCGGCGGCTTCGAGGAGCACCGTGAGCACCTGGTGCGTCACTTCGGGCGAGTGCTCGAGGAGACCGAGCGGCAGGAGGCCGACGGCCTGGGGGCGAGGGTCAGCGCGGAGTACCTGAACCGGATGAAGAAGGGACTCGCCGACTGGGTGCACGGCGGCGAGGCGCGTGACCTCACCTGGGGCGTCTTCCACTTCCGTAAGGCCGACGGCTGACCTGCCGACCCCTTCCGCCGTTCCGCCGTTCCGCCCGGGTCAGGGACCCGGGCGGCGCGGCAGGTCCGGTACATCCGACTCACCCGGTACGCGTCGTGCGTCAGGGACGGCCGGCCCAGGCGAATGATCCGGGCCGGCGTCGTCGGCGGGAGCGGCGGCGAGCAGGGTGGCGAGTCCCTGCCGTGTGGCGGCGAGAACCACCCGGTCGCTCGGGCGCAGCACGTATCCGGGGTGCAGACGCCAGGCCAGCTCCCCGACGCCCGCGGTGTGCGCCGTGCCGTCACCGGTGGAGCCGGCGGGCCCGGGCGGCGGGGTGCCGTCGTCTCCGGGCCCCTGCGGGCGCGGCCGGGTCTCGTCGGGGCGGGTGACGTCCAGTGCCAGCACCCGCCAGGCATCGCGGTGGAACGCCTCAGCGACGGTACGGCCCTCCAGCAGCGGGTTGCCGCGGACGTCGACTGCGGCGAAGACGAGTACCCGTCGGCCGACCGGGATCGCGCCGAGGACCTGGCGCCCCATCATCGCCCCGGCGAACGCCGGGGCGGCCAGCGCCGAGACGGACCGGCTCCGGGTCTGGGCCAGGGGGTAGGTGGCCCGCAGGGTGCGGTACACCGTGAGAGCGAACTCGTCGTCGAAAAGCCGCATGGCGACGCGCAGTTCGGGTTTCACCTGACGTGCGTAGAGGGCCGCCTCCAGGTTCGTGCCGTCGTCGCTGGTGAGAGCCAGCAGGGCACGGCTGCGCTTTATCCGCGCCTCCTCCAGGACTCCGTCGTCCTCGGTGACGTCCGCGATGAGCGTCGGAACCCGGCGGGAACGGGCGAGGGCGATGCCGCGTGCCTCGATGTCGCGTTCGATACACACGACGGGGATGTCCAGTTCGAGTAGCCGGTCCAGGACTCGGGTGCCCACCTTGCCGAGGCCGAGAAGCACGATGTGGCCGGTCAGCCCGCGTGGCGGGGCGCGCAGCGAGGTGGCCTTGCGGAAGGCGCCGTAGCTCTCCAGCACCACGGCCAGCAGCAGCGGCAGCATCATCAGACCGGCGAAGCTGGCGAGCAGTTGAAGCACCTGATGCGCGTCGGGCTCGTTGACGTTGGGTTCGTTGATTGCCAGGAAGTCGAGCAGCGTCAGGTACGAGGAGTGCAGCGGATTGCCGCCGCGCAGGCGCCAGTTGAGGGCTGCCAGCACGGTGACCAGCAACGCCATGGCGCCCAGTGAGTAACGCAGGCGGGGGGAGAAGAGCTTGGCCAGGTCGTGGACGCCGGGTAAGCGCGGCAGCCGTCCGGTGGCGGGGTTGGGCCGGTGGCGGGGCGTGATGGCCTCCAGCACGACGGCCCCTCGGCTGGGGGAGAGACCCCGGAGTTCCGTGTCGTCGGGCAGGAGGACGAGCCCGGGCCCGTCCGTGTCGTCCTCGGCGGCGTCCTCCGGCGCCCGGCCGGAACGGCCGTCGGGCAGCAGCGCGAGGGTGCACAGGGGCTCGCGGTCGCCCCGGCCGCCCGGCCGGGACACGGTGCCCAGCGTGCGTTCCTTCGCCCGCAGCAGCATTCCGTCCGCGGAAACGATCTTGTCACTGCCCACCACTGCGGCGGCGACCAGAGACGGCGCGGCGGTGTCGGAGTCGGACAGCACCGTGGTGGAGGCGTCGACCGTACCGGCGGCCATCTCCGGATGGACGACCTCGACCGCCCGGTCGAGGAGCTTCTCCAGGTAGTCGCCGAGCGTGCGGTTGAACATCCGGATGACCAGTCGCAGCTGCGGGTTCAGTCGGCGGGCGCGCAGTGCGATGTGCACGTTCAGCTGGTCGTCGCCCGAGGTGAGGGCGAGAGCTGCGGCCTCCTCCACTCCGGCCCGGCGGAGCGCCGCGTCGTCGGGCACACGGGCCTCGACGGCGGTGACGGACAGCGCGGGGTCGCCGAGCAGGGCGGCGATCTGCGGGCCGTGGTCGCCGCCGCGCAGCGAGGGCAGGACTACGGTGACGTGCTGCTCGTACACCGTGGCGAGCTCTCTGGTGATCCGCTGGGCAAGGGCGTTGTCCCCGCACACCACCATGTGGCCGCGGCGCGTCGCCGACGCGCCTACGCTGCTGTCCATGGTTTCCACGGACGATGCCTCCCCCTTCAAGCCCCCGCAGGGTCTGCAGTCGATGAACATCTGCGTCTTCTGCTCCGCCGCCGAACTCGACGAGGTCTACACCACCGTGGCGCGCCAGTTCGCAGAGCTTATCGGCAAGCGCGGACACACGCTGGTGTGGGGAGGAAGCGACTGCGGCCTGATGAAGGTGGTCGCCGACGGGGTGCAGGGCGCCGGCGGGAGACTGGTCGGCGTCTCGGTGGACTTCCTCCACCACAAGGCGCGGGCCGGCGCCGAGGAGATGGTCGTCGCGGCCAGTCTCGCCGAGCGGAAGGCGCTGCTGCTCGAGCGCGCGGACGCGGTGGTGGTCATGGTCGGCGGCACCGGCACGCTCGACGAGGCGACCGACATCGTCGAACTGAAGAAGCACGGAATGCACGGAAAGCCCGTCGTGGTGCTCAACACCGCCGGCTTCTACGACGGACTGCGGCTGCAGATGGAGCGGATGGACGCCGAGGGTTTCCTGCCGGTGCCGCTTCCCGGCCTGGTCACCTTCGCCGACGACGCCGAGTCGGCGATCGCCGCGCTCGGTGCGTGAGGGACGATGGCGTCATGTCGAGCAACGCCCACCCCGCCACCCATCTGATCACCGGCGCCGGTTCCGGCATCGGCGCCGCCGTCGCCCGTCGCCTGCTGGACCGCGGCGACGAGCTGTGGCTGCTCGCGCGCGACGCGGGCCGCGCGAAGGAGCTGGCCGGCGAGTTCCCCGGAGCCCGTACCCTCGTCGGCGACCTGGCCGTCCCGGAACGGCTGTCCTGGGCGCTCGGCCAGCAGACGCTCCCGGACCGGCTGGACTCGCTTCACCACATCGCCGGCGTGGTCGAGCTGGGACAGGTCGGGGACCTGACACCCAAGGTGTGGAACGCCACCTTGGCAGCCAACCTGGTGGCCCCCGCCGAGCTGACCCGGCTGCTGCTGCCGCAGCTGCGCCTCGCCGAGGGGCACGTGCTGTTCGTCAACTCCGGTGCCGGGTTGCGCGCGAACGCCGAGTGGAGTGCGTACGCGGCCAGCAAGCACGGCCTGAAGGCGCTCGCGGACGCGCTGCGCTGGGAAGAGAGCCGGAACGGCGTGCGCGTCACCTCCGTCTACCCGGGACGGACCGCCACGCCGATGCAGGAGAAGGTGCACCGGCAGGAGGGCAACGAGTACGACCCCCAGCGGTGGATCACACCGGACGCCGTCGCCACCACCGTCCTGACCGCTCTCGACCTGCCGCGCGGCAGTGAGGTCACCGACCTCTCCGTGCGTCCGACCGCATGACCGCGGATGTCTGGGGCGCCGCAGCGGCGACCGGTGTCGGGTCGATGCCCGGCGGAGACGCGCGCGAGACCGCCAGGTCCGTCACCGGAACCCTGGAGGCGCTGCCCTTTCTGCCGGAGCTGCCGGCGCGGGGGCCGGGCGCCGACATGGTCGGGCGGACCGCGGGGATGCTGGCCGAGCTGTACGTCCAGCTGGAGCCGAGCGGCTGGCGGCTCGCCGACCGGCCGGGGCGGGACACCCGTAGGGCCCGGGCATGGCTGGGTGAGGACCTGGACGCGCTGGAGGAGTTCACCCAGGGGCGCACCGGGGCGCTCAAGGTGTCGGCGGTGGGCCCGTGGACGCTGGCCGCAGCCCTCCAGCTCCGCGGCGGGGAGGCCATGCTGACGGACCCGGGTGCGTGCCGGGACCTGGCGGCGTCGCTCGCCGAGGGCCTGCGCGACCACTTGGCGGACCTGCGGCGGCGGGTACCTGGAGCACGGATCGTGCTCCAGCTCGACGAACCGTCGCTGGCCCCGGTGCTGCGCGGCCGGGTGGGCACCGCCAGCGGCTACCGCACCTACCGGGCGGTGGACCGGGCTGTGGCCGAGGACACGCTGCGCGACCTGATGGCCGTGCACGCGGGGCCGGTGGTCGTCCACTCGTGCGCGTCAGAGGTGCCCTTCGCACTCCTGCGCCGGGCCGGGGCCGCGGCTGTCTCCTTCGACTTCGCGCGGCTCACCGGTGGCGTGGACACGGAGAGTGTCGAGGAGGCGATCGGGGAGGCCGCCGAGGCGGGCACGGCGCTGTTCGCCGGAGTCGTTCCCGGCGACGGTGCGGACACCGGTGCATTGTCAGACCCGGCGAGTAGCGTCATGGGTGTCAGGTCGCTGTGGCGCAGGCTGGGGCTGTCGCCGGCTCTGCTGACGGAGTCGGTGGTGGTCACTCCGGCGTGCGGTCTCGCGGGCGCCTCCCCGGTGTACGCGCGGACCGCGCTGGAGCACTGTGTCCGGGCCGCGAGATCACTCGCTGACAACCCTGAGTGACGGGTCCACGGACGCACGGGAGGACGAGACGGTGGCGGGCGAACAGCAGTCGGACCAGACGGGCCGGTCAGACCGGACGGGGGCCTCGGCGAAGCGGGAGGAGCACCAGCGAATCGCGGAGCAGATCGAGGAGCACCGCTTCCGCTACTACGTGAAGGACGCGCCGGTCGTCAGCGACGCCGAGTTCGACCGGCTGCTGCGCGAGCTGGAGGCTCTGGAGGGGGAGTACCCGGAGCTGCGCACGCCGGACTCGCCCACCCAGAAGGTCGCCGCGCGCTACGAGACGGAGTTCACCGAGGTCGCGCACCGGGAGCGGATGCTGTCCCTGGACAACGCCTTCGACGACGAGGAACTGGACGGCTGGGGCGTCCGGCTCGCGCGTGAGCTGGAGGGCGTGCCGTACCACTTCCTGTGCGAGCTCAAGATCGACGGCCTCGCGGTGAACCTGACGTACGAGCATGGCCGGCTCATCCGCGCGGCGACCCGCGGCGACGGGCGCAGCGGTGAGGACATCACGCCCAACGTGCGCACCATCGGCGACATCCCGCAGCGGCTCACGGGCGAGGACGTACCCGGCCTGCTGGAGATCCGTGGTGAGGTCTTCTTCCCCATGGACGGCTTTCAGGAGCTCAACGCCCGCCTGGTGGAGGCCGGCGACAGGCCGTTCGCCAACCCGCGTAACGCCGCGGCGGGTTCGCTGCGGCAGAAGGACCCGCGGGTGACCGCGTCCCGCCCGCTCCACATGGTGGTGCACGGCATCGGTGCCGCCGAGGGCCTGGCCGTGGACCGGCTCTCCTCCGCGTACGAACTGCTGCGCGGCTGGGGGCTGCCGGTCTCCCCGCACATCTGGGTGGTGAACGACCTCGCGGGAGTGCGGAGGTTCGTCGCGGAGTACGGCGAGCGGCGGCACGCCGTCGAACACGAGATCGACGGAGTGGTCGTGAAGCTGGACGAGATCCGGCTGCAGGGGCGGCTCGGTTCCACTTCCCGGGCCCCGCGCTGGGCGATCGCGTGGAAGTTCGCACCCGAGGAGGTGAACACCAGGCTGACGGACATCCGGGTCGGCGTCGGCCGTACCGGCCGGGTCACCCCGTTCGCAGTGGTCGAGCCGGTCACGGTCGCCGGTTCGGAGGTCGAGTTCGCGACCCTTCACAACCAGGACGTCGTCCGGGCCAAGGGCGTGTTCATCGGCGACACCGTGGTGATCCGCAAGGCCGGCGACGTCATCCCGGAGATCCTGGGCCCGGTCGCGGACCTGCGTGACGGCTCCGAGCGTGAGTTCGTGATGCCTTCGGCGTGCCCGGACTGCGGGACGGAGCTGCGGCCGATGAAGGAGGGCGACGTCGACCTGCGGTGCCCCAACGCGCGGTTCTGCCCCGCGCAGCTGCGGGAGCGGATCTACTACCTGGCCGGGCGCAAGGCGCTGGACATCGAGCACTTCGGCTATGTGGCCGCCACGGCACTGACCCAGCCGCTGGAGCCGGCCGAACCGCCGTTGCGGGACGAGTCGGGGTTGTTCGAGCTGACGGTCGAGGAGCTGCTGCCGATCCGCTCGCACGTCCTGGATCAGGACTCCGGGTTGCCCAAGCGTGACCCGGAGACCGGTGAGGCGAAGGTGGTCACCTTCTTCGCCAACAGCAAGGGCGAGCCGAAGAAGAACACCGTGGCCCTGCTGGAGCGGATCGAGGAGGCGAAGCGGCGACCGCTGGCCCGAATCATCACCGGTCTGTCCATCCGGCACGTCGGGCCGGTCGCGGCCGAGGCGCTGGCCCGCGAGTTCCGTTCGCTGGACAGGATCATGGCCGCGGACGAGGCGGAGCTGGCGGACACCGAGGGGGTGGGGCCGACCATCGCGGCCTCGCTCAAGGCCTGGTTCGCCGAGGACTGGCACCGGGAGATCGTGGAGCGTTGGCGCGCGGCCGGTGTGCGGATGGAGGACGAGCAGCCCGAGGGGGAGGAGGCCGAACGGCCGCTGGACGGGGTCACCGTGGTGGTCACCGGCACCCTCGCCTCCTACACGCGGGACGCTGCGAAAGAGGCGCTGCAACGGCTTGGCGCAAAAGTGACCGGATCTGTCTCCAAGAAGACCGGATTCGTCATTGCGGGTGACAATCCAGGATCGAAATACGACAAGGCGGTGCAGATGAACGTGCCGATCGTCGACGACGACGGATTCGCCGTCCTGCTGGAGGAGGGCCCCGAAGCCGCACGGGCAGCGGCCCTCCCGCCACCCGGGTAGCGCCCCCGTCTACCGCGGATCACCTGCCCCTACCCGCCCTGGCGACCGGGGGCCGCAGCCACCCGGTGACGGCTCGGCAGCGAGGTTTGCGCGCCACCCGAACGGTCTATACCAGAGGGGAGACCACGACCTGATCGCATTCGGGCAACCGCCGCAGATCGGTGCACCCGGCAGGCGGTTCCGCCCTACTGTTGAACAGTGAGCCTGTCGTGGCTGCGTCAGGCGCGGACGGTCGTGAGAGGGACGGGCATGCAGGAATCCCGCGGTACCGACACCGTGTCATGGCTGCAGCGGCTCTTCCCCTTCGGTGTCCCCTGGGCGGCGCCCACGGTGGTGGGCGCCGCCGCGGTGGCCCTCACCGCCGGGGTGTACCGGGTGCTGCTCGGCGGGCACGCCGTCTTTCCCGCCGGCACGGAGGGCTGGTCGTTCGCACTGCTCACCGGCATCCTCGTAGTGCACCTCGTCGCACTCGGGCGCGACCGGTGGTGGGGCGGCACGGGGTCCGGCGCCGCCCTCACCCTCGCCGTGCTGCTGCTCTACGGCTGGACACCGGCGGCCCTCGTCTCCCTCGCCGTGGTCACCCTGGCCGGTGCCGCCCGCCTGCACCACTGGCGCCAGGCACTGGTGCACGGCGCCGTGGACATCCTCGCCCTCGGCGGAGCCGCTCTCGCCCGGGGCCCCTTCCGCGCCGGACCCTCCGTCGACGAACCCTGGACGCCGGCCGACTGGGACCTGTTCGCGGTGCCCGAGCTCATCGGCGCCGCCGCCGTCTACCTGCTTCTGACCCGTGCCCTGCTCTGGTGCTGCCTCGCCCACCCCGGCACGGGGCTGGTGAGTACCGCCCGGACCGCTCTGCTGCGCCAAGGCCTCGTCGCGGTCGCGTTACTCGGCATCTCCCCACTGATCGTGGTCGTCGGCACGCACATGTCGCTGGTGCTTCCGCTGTTCGCCGTCCCGCTGATCGCCCTCGACTCCACGCTGTGGATCGCCCGTGCCCGTGCCGAGGAACAGCTGCGCGACCCGCTCACCGGTCTGCCCAACCGTCAGTGGCTGATGGAGCGCGTCTGGTCGGCGCTGGGCGAGGCGCGCCGGAGCGAGACCCGCACCGCGCTGGTCCTCATCGACCTGGACCGGTTCCGCTCCGTCAACGACACCCTCGGGCATCCCGCCGGCGACCGGCTGCTGCTCCAGATCGCCGACCGGCTGCGTACCGCACTGCCGAGGGGTGCCGAGGCGGCCCGTCTCGGTGGTGACGAGTTCGCCGTGCTGCTTCCCGCCGTCGACTCCACCACCAGCGCCCAGCGCGTCGCCCGCAGCCTGGTGGGTGCCCTCGGCTCCCCGCTGGACCTGGACGGGCTCACCCTCGTCCTGGAGGCCAGTGCCGGCGTCGCCGTCTTCCCCGGGCACGCGCAGCACGCCGAGGGCCTGCTGCGCCGCGCCGACGTCGCCATGTACGAGGCCAAGCGCGACCGTTCAGGCGTCGAGGTGTACGAGGCGACCCGCGACGGCAACACCCCCGACCGGCTCGGGCTGCTCGCCGACCTGCGGCGTGCCCTCGACGCCGGTGACGTCGAACTGCACTACCAGCCCAAGGTCGGCTTCCACGGCCGGGTGCTGGGACTGGAGGCCCTGGTGCGCTGGGTGCACCCGGATCGCGGCAGGGTGCCGCCGGACGAGTTCATAGCGATAGCCGAGACCTCGGGACTGATGCCGCGACTGACGGAGTACGTCCTGGAGACCGCCCTGGCGCAGGTCGCCCGGTGGCGCGGGTCCGGGCTCACCGTTCCGGTCGCGGTGAACGTCTCCCCGCGCGACGTGCGCAGCCCCGGCTTCGCCGGCGCCGTCGCCGCCCGCCTCGCCCGGCACGGCGTGCCGCCGAGCGCGCTGCAGCTGGAGATCACCGAGCACGTGCTGCTGGAGGAGCCGCAGCGGGCCGCGGATACCCTCGCGGCGCTCGTCGGCCACGGTGTGCGGATGTCGCTGGACGACTTCGGCACCGGCTACTCGTCGCTGGTCCACCTGCGGCGTCTGCCGCTCGGTGAGCTCAAGATCGATCGCTCCTTCGTGGCCCGCCTCGCGGTCGACACCGAGGACGCGGAGATCGTCCGTTGCACGATCGACCTGGCGCACTCGCTGGGCCTGCAGGTGGTCGCGGAGGGCGTCGAGGACGACGAGACGTGGGAGCGGTTGCGGGATCTGCGGTGCGACGCGGTGCAGGGCTGGCTGGTCGCCGCCGCCATGC
>KI547049.1:212325-219046 GCA_000497405.1 Streptomycetaceae bacterium MP113-05
TGGCCCCCCCCGCCATGCCGCCCGCGGAGGCCACGGCATGGCTGCGTTCCCGGGGAGCGGGCTCGCCGGAGGCGCGCCCCGCGCTTCCGGCCGCCCCGGCCCGCAGCGCCGACCAACCGGTGACGTAGCCCGGGCGCACGTCCCGGTGTCGGCGTGGACCCGGAGCGCAAACGGTTTAGGCCCCAGCCGTGGCGCGCCATAGGATTGGGCGGAGCCCATCACACGCAACTCACCACCCTTGAGGATCCGCATGCCTGGCATCACGCGCGAGGAGGTCGCCCACCTCGCACGGCTGGCACGTCTGGAGCTGAAGGACGAAGAACTCGATCACTTCGCCGGACAGCTCGACGACATCATCGGCGCCGTCGCCGCCGTATCCGATGTCGCCGACGAGGACGTACCGCCGACCTCTCACCCGCTGCCGCTGACCAACGTCATGCGCCCGGACGACGTCCGTCCGAGCCTGACCCCCGAGCAGGCGCTCTCCGGCGCGCCCGCCCAGGAGCAGCAGCGTTTCAAGGTGCCGCAGATCCTGGGGGAGGACTGAAGCCATGAGTGACCTGATCAAACTCACCGCCGCCGAGATCGCGGCGAAGATCGCCTCCGGAGAGGTCACCGCCGTCCAGGTCGCCGAGGCGCACCTGGCCCGGATCGACGCCGTCGACGAGAAGGTGCACGCGTTCCTGCACGTGGACCGGGAGGGCGCCCTCGCCAAGGCCCGTGCGGTCGACGCGAAGCGGGAGCGCGGAGAGAAGCTCGGCCCGCTGGCCGGCGTCCCGCTCGCGCTGAAGGACATCTTCACCACCGAGGGCATCCCGACGACAGTCGGCTCCAAGATCCTCGAGGGCTGGATCCCGCCGTACGACGCGACCGTGACCCGCCGCCTGAAGGAGGCGGACGTGGTCATCCTCGGCAAGACCAACATGGACGAGTTCGCCATGGGGTCCTCCACCGAGAACAGCGCGTACGGCCCGACCGGCAACCCGTGGGACCTGACCCGCGTCCCCGGCGGATCCGGTGGCGGCTCGTCCGCCTCCCTCGCCTCCTACCAGGCACCGCTCGCGATCGGTACCGACACCGGCGGGTCCATCCGACAGCCCGCTGCCGTCACCGGCACGGTCGGCGTCAAGCCGACCTACGGCGGTGTGTCCCGCTACGGCATGGTCGCGTTCTCCTCCTCCCTGGACCAGGGCGGTCCGTGCGCCCGCACGGTGCTGGACGCCGCGCTGCTGCACAGCGTCATCGCAGGCCACGACGAGCTGGACTCGACCTCCGTGACCCAGCCCGTCCCGGACGTGGTGGAGGCGGCCCGGAACGGCAGCGTCGAAGGGCTGCGCGTCGGCGTGGTGAAGGAGTTCCGGGGTGAGGGCTACCAGGCCGGGGTGATGCAGCGCTTCGATGAGGCCGTGGAGTTGCTGCGCGGGCTGGGGGCAGAGGTCGTCGAGGTGTCCTGCCCGTCCTTCACCAAGGCCCTGGCCGCCTACTACCTGATCGCGCCGAGCGAGTGTTCGTCCAACCTGGCCCGCTTCGACGCCATGCGGTACGGCCTGCGCGTGGGCGACGACGGCACCCGTTCCGCTGAGGACGTCACCGCCCTGACCCGCGAGGCCGGCTTCGGTGACGAGGTGAAGCGCCGCGTCATGCTGGGCACCTACGCGCTCAGCTCCGGCTACTACGACGCCTACTACGGTTCCGCGCAGAAGGTCCGCACCCTGATCACGCGGGACTTCGAGAAGGCGTACGAGCAGGTCGACGTGCTGGTGTCCCCGACCACCCCGACCACCGCGTTCCCGATCGGCGAGCGTGCCGACGACCCGATGGCGATGTACCTCGCCGACCTGTGCACCATCCCGTCCAACCTGGCAGGCAACGCCGCCATGTCGCTGCCCTGCGGCCTGGCACCCGAGGACGGGCTCCCGGTGGGCCTGCAGATCGTCGCGCCCGCCATGGCCGATGACCGTCTCTACCGTGTCGGTGCGGCTGTCGAGGCCGCTTACCAGGCACGTTGGGGGCACCCGTTGCTCGAGGAGGCTCCGTCGTTGTGAGTGGAAAGCTGCAGAAAGCCAAGGGGTTCAAGAAGTCCCGGGCCGGCATGTACGTGTCCATCGCCACTTCGCTGTTCGGTGTCGTGGGCACTGTGAAACGTGCCAAGCAGGCCCGTGCGGAGGGCGACACCCTCCAGCTCGCGGATGTGGCCGTGTCGGCCGCCGGCATCGTCACGGGCGTCGCGCTGCTCGTCCGCGAACTGCGCCGGCTCGACCTGGAAGACGTCGTGGACGACGTCCTCGACTGAGAGGCTTGAATTTCCGTGACCGTCACTGAACTGGTGTCGTACGAGGACGCCCTGGCCGACTTCGACCCCGTGATGGGGCTCGAGGTGCACGTCGAGCTCGGCACCAGGACCAAGATGTTCTGCGGGTGCTCCACCGCCCTGGGCTCGGACGCGAACACCCAGACCTGCCCCACCTGCCTGGGACTGCCCGGCTCGCTGCCGGTCGTCAACGCGACCGGCGTCGAGTCCGCGGTCCGTATCGGTCTCGCACTGAACTGCGAGATCGCCGAGTGGTGCCGCTTCGCCCGGAAGAACTACTTCTACCCGGACATGCCGAAGAACTTCCAGACCTCCCAGTACGACGAGCCGATCGCCTTCGACGGCTACCTCGACGTGCAGCTGGAGGACGGCGAGGTCTTCCGCGTGGAGATCGAGCGCGCCCACATGGAGGAGGACACCGGCAAGTCCACGCACATCGGCGGAGCCACCGGCCGTATCCACGGCGCCTCGCACTCGCTGCTGGACTACAACCGGGCCGGCATCCCACTGATCGAGATCGTCACCAAGCCGATCACCGGAGTCGGTGAGCGCGCCCCGGAGGTCGCCAAGGCCTACGTGGCCGAACTGCGCGAGCTGATCCGGGCGCTGGACGTCTCCGAGGCACGCATGGAGATGGGTCAGATGCGCTGCGACGTCAACCTGTCGCTGCGCCCGCACGGCCGCGAGAAGTTCGGCACCCGCTCCGAGACCAAGAACGTCAACTCGCTGCGGTCCGTCGAACGAGCGGTCCGCTTCGAGGTGCAGCGGCACGCCGCGGTGCTCGGTGACGGCGGGACGATCGTGCAGGAGACCCGCCACTTCCACGAGGAGGACGGCTCCACCACCTCCGGCCGGATCAAGGAGGAGGCCGAGGACTACCGCTACTTCCCCGAGCCGGACCTCGTTCCGGTGGCCCCGTCCCGCGAGTGGGTGGAGAAGCTCCGCTCCGAGTTGCCCGAACTGCCGCGGCTGCGCCGCAAGCGGCTCCGCGAGGAGTGGGGTCTCTCCGAGCACGAGATGCAGTCCGTGCTCAACGCCGGCGCCGTCGGCCCGATCGTCGCCACCATCGACGCCGGAGCCCCGGCCGACCAGGCCCGCAAGTGGTGGATGGGCGAACTGGCCCGCCGCGCCAACGAGCAGGAGACCGAACTCGGCGACCTGCCCATCACCGCCGGGCAGGTCGCCCGGCTCTGTGAGCTGGTGGCCGAGGGGTCTCTCAACGACAAGCTCGCCCGGCAGACCATCGAGGGCGTCCTCGCCGGCGAGGGCACCCCGGACGAGGTGGTGGAGAAGCGCGGCCTCGCGGTCGTCTCCGACGAGGGCGCGCTCGGCCAGGCCGTCGACGAGGCCATCGCGAGCAACCAGGCCGTGGCGGACAAGATCCGCGGCGGCAAGGTCGCCGCGGCCGGCGCACTCGTCGGCGCCGTCATGAAGGCCACCCGCGGCCAGGCCGATGCGGCGCGCGTGCGGGAGCTGATCATCGAGCGGCTCGCCCCGAGATGATGATGGGCGGGGTATCGAGCGGCTCGCCCCGAGATGATGATGGGCGGGGTATCGCGCGGCTCGCCCCGCGTGCGTGACGGGGCACAGCCGGGAGAGGCGCGCGTAGCGGGCCGAGCGTCCGCGAACACGTGAGACGAGCGAGGTGAAGGGCGGTTCCGCTGCTGCGGAGCCGCCCTTCCGCCGCCCGGTCGGGCTAGGGTGGCGGATGGCTGTCCGCGCAGGTCCGTAAGAGGAGGTGGAAACGTGATCACCCGGGTGGAGATCGACGGGTTCAAGTCGTTTCTGAATTTCGAGTTGGACGTACACCCGTGCACGGTGCTCATGGGCACCAACGGCTCGGGGAAGTCTAACCTGCTGGACGCCCTGGGGTTCGTCCGCAAGGCCGTCACCAGCGGCTTCCCCTCGTCGCTGGGTACCGACCCGCCGCTCGCCCCGCGGCATCTGTTCCACCACGCCGCCGGCAGCGACGGCAGCTACTCCGCGACCATCATGAGCATCAAGGTCGGCATGATCGTGCCGTCCGCCGACGGCCCGCTGCCGATGGTCGTCTGGCTGGAGGTGGAACGCGACACCAGGCCGCCGGAGTCGTCCCGCGCCACACCGCTGCCGGTACGCGCCAGCGTCTGGGTCAGCAGCATGGACCGCACGGGATGGATGGGCCGGCTCGGCATGCCGGAGGAACTGAGGACGGCCCTCTCCGAGGCGCGGGAGAAGTTCCTCAAGCGCACCGGCACCGACTGGGTGTCGCTGGACGCCGATTCCGCGGGCACCGGCAAGGACGGCGCCGAGCTGCTGGCCCTGTTGCACCGCGAGTGCGCCACCTGGCAGCCCGTCGCACTGGACCCGGCCGCGCTGCGCAGGCCCTTCGGCGGCAGCGAGGTCGCGCCGCTGCAGGCCGACGGCGGCAACCTGGCGGCCGTGCTGCACCGGGTCGGCCGTGACGAGCGCAGCGCCATGGAGGCTGACCTGGCGGCGCTCATCCCGGAGACCGACGGCATCCGTCCGCTGTTCGACGAGCGGCGCGGCGAGTACGACTTCGACGTGCTGTTCAGCCACACCGGCTGGACGTCCCCGCCGATGCTGTCCGGCGGAACCCTCCGGGTCCTGGCGCTGCTCGCCGCCTGGTACGACGACCGGCGGGCGGGCGTGCTGGCCGTCGAGGAGCTGGAGAACGGGCTGCACCCCTCGCGGCTGCCCGAGCTGGTACGGCGTCTGCGCAGCGGGGTCGACGAGTACGCCGACCTGACCGGCAGGGCGACCCGGGTGAGCGGTTTCCGCCAGCTCATCGCCACCACCCACTCGCCCGCGCTGCTCGCCGCGCTGCGTGACGAGACCTCTGGCGGGCTGGTCTTCCTTGAACAGGACTCCCGGGTCGACCCGGACAGCCAGGCCGTGTCCACGGTCACCCGCGCCCGTCCGGTGCGGCAGCGCCGTCCCGGGGAGGACGCCGGGGCGACGGTCTCCGTCGACGAGGCGATCGCCCAGCTCGGTGCCACCGTCTGACCCTCCGCCGCAGACACGTCCGCCCCCGGACCCGGGAATCGCGAACACGTCCGCCCCCGGACCCGGTCGCGATTCCCGGGTCCGGGGGCGGACGTGTCTGCGGCCACGTGTGACGAGCGGCACGAAAGCCGCAAAGGATCTCCTGCGGATGGCACAGTACGACGTCGGGGGAGCGCAATCGTCAGGTAAGGCACGGCAACGGAAGTCAACAGGGTATGGCTGCTCTAGCCCGGTGGTGTCTGCGTCGCCGCTTCGTCGTCTTCGCCCTGTGGCTCGTCGCCCTCGCCGGGACCGGGGCTGCGGCCACCGGCCTCGGGACGGCCTACAGCAGTGACTACGGAGTCTCCGGTACCGAATCCGCCCGGGCCCACGAGCTGATGGGGGAGTCCTTCCCGGACACCGCGGGAGAGCGCGACACCGTGGTGTGGCGCCTGGCCGGCGACCGGGACGGAGTGCGCGACCCGGCCGTCGAGAAGCGGATGCGGCAGGCGCTCACGGACATTGCGGACGTGGCCGCCGTCTCCCGTGTCACCAGTCCCTACGGGACCGCCGACGACCACCGCGTCAGTCCTGACGGGTACACCGCCTACGCCACCGTGCAGTTCGACCCGGCAGTCGACGAGGCCCCGCAGGCGGACGTCACCCGGGTCTCAAGCCTGGTACGGGACGCCGCGGGGGACATACCCGGTCTGGAGGCCGCAGTCAACGGCTCCCACGTCCCGGAGGCCGACACCGGCTCCACCCACCTCAGCGAGGCCATCGGTGTCGCCGCGGCGGCCGTGGTCCTGCTCTTCGCCTTCGGCTCGCTCGGCGCGATGCTGCTGCCGCTGGTGACCGCGGTGGTGAGCGTCGGAACGGCGTACCTGGCCACCGGCCTGCTCGGCCACGTCATGACCCTCGCCGACTTCGCGCCCATGCTGGGCACCCTGATCGGGCTCGGTGTGGGCATCGACTACGCCCTGTTCATCGTCACCCGGCACCGGCGCGGACTGCTCCGCGGTCTCACCGTCGCCGAGGCCGCCGAGGACGCGGTGTCCTCCGCGGGCAGAGCTGTCGTCTTCGCCGGCGCCACGGTGTGCATCGCACTGCTCGGCATGCTCGTGCTGCGCCTCGACTTCCTGGTCGGTGTCGCGGTCGCCGCGTCGCTGACCGTGGTACTCGCCGTGGTCGCGTCGGTCACGTTGCTGCCGGCCCTGCTGGGGGTCGTCGGCACACGAGCGCTCAGCCGCCGCGAACGACGCAGGCTGGCATGCGCCGGTCCGGCCGCCGGACAGGGGTCCACCGGACCGGCCGCGCGCTGGGCGGCCTTCGTCGAACGGCGCCCGCGGGTGCTCGGCGCGCTCGCCGCAGTGGTGATGGTCGCCCTCGCGCTGCCCGTGTTCGGCCTGCACCTGGGCACCGCCG
>KI547049.1:219056-219751 GCA_000497405.1 Streptomycetaceae bacterium MP113-05
GGGGGTACCGCCCCTGCCGGGTCGTCGACCCGGCAGGCGTACGAGCTGATGGCGGAGGGTTTCGGTCCCGGCGTCAACGGGCCGCTCACCCTCGTCGCCGAAATCGACGGGCCGGAAGGTCGGGCCGCGCTGGAACGGCTTCCCCGCCAGCTGCGGGACGCGAGCGGTGTCGCCCAGGTCACCGGGCCGCGGGTGAGCGAGGACGGCGGCGTCGGCGCCGTCACCGTGGTACCCGACTCCGCACCGCAGGGCGTGGCGACCTCGGAGCTGGTCGAGCGCCTGCGCACCGACGTGCTCCCGGCGGCCGTGGCCGGCACACCGCTCGACGTGCACGTCGGCGGGCTGACCGCGAGCTACGACGACTTCGCCGACACCATCCTGGGGAAGCTGCCGGCGTTCCTCGGGGTCGTCGTCGCGCTGGGGTCCGCGCTGCTGCTGCTCGCTTTCCGCAGCATCGGCATCCCGGTGAAGGCCGCACTGATGAACGTGCTGGCGGTGTCCGCGTCGTTCGGCGTGGTCGTCGCCGTGTTCCAGTGGGGCTGGGGCAGTGAGCCGATGGGCCTGGGCGGCGCCGGGCCCATCGAGCCGTTCCTGCCGGTCATCATGATCTCCGTGCTCTTCGGCCTGTCCATGGACTACCAGGTCTTCCTGGTGAGCCGCATGTACGAGGAGTGGCGGCGCACTGGCGACAACCG
>KI547049.1:219761-220934 GCA_000497405.1 Streptomycetaceae bacterium MP113-05
CGTTCGGTCCGGGTCGGCCTCGCCGAGACCGGAAGGGTGATCAACTGTGCCGCGGCCATCATGATCGCCGTTTTCGGTGCCTTCGTGCTGAGCGGTGACCGGATCATCGCCATGTTCGGCATCGGCCTCGCCACCGCCGTCGCGCTCGACGCGTTCCTGCTGCGCACCCTGCTGGTGCCGGCGCTGATGCATCTGCTGGGTGGCGCCAACTGGTGGCTGCCGAACTGGCTGGGCCGCATCCTGCCCCGGGTGACCATCGAGCCCCCGGAGCGGCCGAAGGCCGTGGAACCGGGGAAGCCGACGGAGCCTGGAGAGTCGGCGTTCATCCCCCACCAGCGCGACCCGGACCGCGTCTCCTCCGGCTGAACCCCGCCGCACCGGCCCTCACCGGGTGATCCCAGACGCCTGAGACCGACGACTGAGACCTGGTCCGTCAGGCCGGCCAGGCCGTAAGGCACCGCCCCGCCGGACCTAAGGCCCCCGGAGGGCCGAGAACACGTCGGTCGCCCGATGCGCCGTACCCCCCTCACGGCGGAGGCTGGAAGTCGTCCGGGTGAACCGGGCACCGCACTCCAGGAGGGATCCGACCATGCTCGCTCAGGACTACGACCCGTACGCCGACGCCCACCTGCTCCGCGCCGCCGATCTCCGGCGGGAGGCCGACGCCGAGCGTCGTGTCGGCGAGGCACGTGCCGCCCGGCGGGAGCGCCGGAACCGCGACGAGGCCGAGGGGCGTGTCAGGCGGCTGCGCGACCGGTTCGCGCCCGCGGCCTGAGGATCGCTGGATGCCGACCGGCGCCGTCGCCGCCCCCGACCGGACGCCGACACCCGGGCACGCCCGGATGTCGGCGTCCGGTGTCATGCTGGGGTCCGTGCAGAACGACATCGCGGGGAGTCCGGTATTCGTCGGCCGTTCGCAGGAACTGGCCGGCCTGCTCGACGCGCTCGACCGGGCGGCGGCGGGTGAACCGCAGGCGCTGCTCGTCGGCGGTGAGGCGGGCGTCGGCAAGACCCGGCTGCTGGACGAACACCTGGCGCGAGCCCGTGCCGCCGGGGCGGTCACCGCGGTCGGCGGATGCCTCGAACTCGGCGCCGAAGGCCTGCCGTTCGCGCCCTTCACCACCGCGCTGCGCGCCCTGCACCGGACTCTCGGCGGTGACGCACTGGCAGCCG
>KI547049.1:220944-222913 GCA_000497405.1 Streptomycetaceae bacterium MP113-05
CCGCCGGAGGCCGCGAGGCCGAACTCTCGCGGCTGCTGCCCGACCTGGCCACCGCGCCCCCCGGCACCGACGACGAGCGACGGGGCCGCAGGGACACCTGGGACGAGGAGGACGGCAGGGCCCGGCTCTTCGAGCTCACCGCCCAGCTCCTCGAACGCCTCACCGCCGACCGTACGGTCGTCGTCGCCCTGGAGGACCTGCACTGGGCCGACCGCTCGACCCGCGAACTCCTCGGCTACCTCTACCGCTCCCTCCAGGCGCCTTCCCGGCTCGTGCTGCTGGCCACCTACCGCGCCGACGACATCCACCGCCGCCATCCGCTGCGCCCCTTCCTTGCTGAGACCGACCGGCTGCGCGCGGTCCGCCGCATCGAACTGCCCCGGCTCAGCAGGGACGAGGTCCGCGCCCAGATCGCCGGCATCCAGGGCGTCGCCGAGCCGCCGCGCGACCTCGTCGAGACGGTCTACGAACGCACCGACGGAAACCCGTACTTCGTCGAGGAGCTCACTCAGAACTGCGGCACCTGCTCGCTCAGCGACACCCTCCGCGACCTGCTGCTGGTACGCGTCGAGGCGCTGCCCGAGGACGCACAGCAGGTGGTCCGGGTCGCGGCACAGGGCGGCTCCGCCGTCGAACACGCGCTGCTGACCGCCGTCTGCGGGATGCCGGAGGACGAGTTGCTCGGCGCGCTGCGTGCGGCGGTCGGCGCGAACGTGCTGATACCGACGGACGACGGCGACGGCTACCGCTTCCGGCACGCCCTGCTGCGCGAGGCGGTCAGCGAGGACCTGCTGCCCGGCGAGGGCGCCCGGATGTGCCGGCGCTACGCCGAGGCGCTGGAAGCGGACCCGGAGCTGGTCAGGGAGGAGGCCCGTGCCACCCGGCTCGCGCACTACTGGTACCGGGGCCGGGACGCGGCCAAGGCGCTGCCTGCCGTGCTGGCGGCCTCCGTCCGGGCGCGGTCCCGGCACGCGTTCGCTGAGCAGCACCAGTTGCTGGAGCGCGCGATCGAGCTGTGGGACGAGGTCCCGGCGGATGTGCGGGCCACCGTACGGCCCATCGACCACGCCGAGGTCTACCCGCCGTGCGCGGGGGACCCCGGGGAGGGGTCGCTGCGCTTCATGGACCTGCTCGCCGAGACGGTCGTCGCGGCCCGTGTCGGCGGTGAGCTGGACCGGGCGCTCGCTGTCGCCAAGCGGGCCCTCGCCCTGCTCGACGAGGATCGTGATCCGCTGCGCGCGGCATGGTTCTGGGTGCAGCGCTCCCGTCTTGCCGAGGGCTTGGCCCGGGGCGACGGCTGGGACGAGATATCCCGCGCCCAGGAGCTGGTGCGCGGCCTGCCGCCCTCCGCGGTGCATGTGGAGGTGCTCGCCACGGCGGCGGGTTGGGGCATGAAGCACGACCCCGGGCCGGACACGCTGTCCACCGCGCTGCAGGCCGTCGGGCTCGCCCGTGTCGTCGGAGCCCGCCACATCGAGCAGAACGCCCGGATCACCCTGGGCGTGCTGATGGTGCAGGGCGGGGACGTGGGCGCGGGCCTCGCGGAGATCGGCATCGCGCGGGAGCGGGCGGCCGGGATGGGCGAGTTCGGGCTGGTGATCCGGGCGGGGACCAACCTCGCCGCGGAGCTGGAGTACGTCGGACGGTCGGCGGAGGCGGTGGTGGCCGCGGCGGAGGCGGCCCGCACCGCGGCCGCGCACGGCCGCCGGAACCAGCGGGCCTTCGCGCTCGGCAACCAGGCGGAGTCCCTCCACGCGCTGGGCCGCTGGGACGAGGCGGCGGACGTGATCGACGAGGCGCGTCAGCTGGCGGTGTGGCCGCACACACGTGCCGCGCAGGAGGTGCACGCGGGCGAACTGGCCCTGGACCGCGGCGACCTGGCCGCGGTGGAGGCCGCCCACCGCACGGCCGGGGAGCAGTACGCCCGGCAGCGCCGCCGGGAGCCCCAGAGCGAACTGCCGCAGCGCCG
>KI547049.1:223035-238573 GCA_000497405.1 Streptomycetaceae bacterium MP113-05
CTTCGCCCTCGCGCTCGCCGCCGGCCGGGGTGACTGGAAGGCCGCGCGGCAGGAGTCGGTCCGGGTGCTGAGCGAGACCCTGCCCGTCGGCACGCACCCGTACGTCTGGCCCCTGCTGCACACGGCGGCCAGGGCGGAGGCGGCCCTGCTCGGGCTGCCGGACGCGACGGAGGGCCGCGCCGAGCTGCTCGGGCGGTTGCGGCTCGCGGCACGCAGGCTGCCGCATCCGGCGCCTGTGTGGGCGGCGTGGTCGCTGCTGGTCTGCGCCGAATTCGACCGCGCGGAAGGCCGGTCGGTTCCGGCGCGATGGGCGGAGGTCGTCAGGGCCTTCGAGTCACTGGAGCGTCCCTTCCAGTTGGCGCAGGCCCGCCAGCGCCTCGCCGAGGCGCTGCTGGACGACGACGGTGACCGCGCGGAGGCGGCGTCACTGCTGCGGCTGGCCCGCGGGACCGCGGTGCGGCTCGGCGCCCGGCCGCTGGTGGAGGAGGTCGAACAGCTCGCGGTCCGGGCCCGGATCACCCTGGATGCCGCGACGGGCGGAGGCGCCGCACCCACGGAGCGCAGCGCCGATCCGGCCGCCGTCTTCGGTCTCACCGTGCGCGAACGGGACGTGCTCGCCCTGGTCGCCGCGGGCCGCAGCAACCGTCAGATCGCGGAGCGGCTGTTCATCTCGCCGAAGACGGCCAGCGTGCACGTCTCCCGTATCCTGGCGAAGCTGGGCGTCGCCGGACGTGGCGAGGCGGCGGCCATGGCGCACCGGCTCCGCCTCGTGGACGTGGAACCCGCCGCCGCCCGCGGCTGAGCTAAGGGGTCAGACCTGGGGCTCGTCCTCGTCGCCCTCGGCCAGCTCCTCCACCCGCACCTTCGGCGGAAGAATCATGCCGACGTCCCACGGCACCACCACGACCGCGCCGGAGTCGAGGTCGATCGGCCCGCTGCCGGGCCGGTGGTCGTCCTCCGCGACGCGGGTGTGGTCCAGGCGCTGCCGTTCGGCCTCGGTGTGTTCGGCGCTCGGGTTGAACAGTTCGTTCGCCAGGCCGATGTCCATGCAAGCCCTCCCCGTGCCCCGCGAGGGGCGTCGTCGTGTGCGGCTCAGCGGATCGTCAGCTTCAGAATACGGTCGTCACCCTTTTCGGGAGTGCCGCGGGTGTCCGTCTCGCTGGTGACGAGCCACAGACCGCCGCCTCCGTCCGCGGCGACCGTTCGCAGTCGCCCGTACTCGCCTTCGAGGAAGGCCTGGGGGCGAGCCACCCGTTCCGCACCCCGCAACGGGATGCGCCACAGGCGTTCGCCGCGTAGCCCGGCCATCCACGCCGAGCCCTTCGCGAGGGCGATCCCGCTGGGGGACGCCTCGGACGGGCGCCACTGGGCGACCGGGTCGATGAACCCCTCTTCACCTGCCGTGCCCTCGACCTCCGGCCAGCCGTAGTTGCCACCCGCCTCGATCAGATTCAGCTCGTCCCAGGTGTTCTGCCCGAACTCCGAGGCCCACAATCGGCCTTCGTCGTCCCAGGCGAGACCCTGCACGTTGCGGTGGCCCCGGGAGTAGACGACCGATCCGCTCTCCGGATTGCCCTTCCCGGGCGCCCGGCCGTCCGGCGTCATCCGCAGGATCTTGCCGGCCGGGGAGTTCTCGTCCTGTGCCAGTCCGTCCTCGCCGGTCTCGCCGGTGCCGACGTACAGCATGCCGTCCGGGCCGAAAGCAATCCTGCCGCCGTTGTGGATGGAACCCTCGGGGATGCCCTTGAAGATCGTGTCCGGGGCGCTCAGGCGCTCGCCGGCGGCGCCGTCCGGGTCGTAGTGCATCCGCAGCACGCGGTTGTCGGACGCCGTGGTGACGTACGCGTACAGGCTCCGCGCGTCGTCGCGGGGGAGAGCGATGCCCAACAGGCCACCCTCACCACCCGGGGCGGTGCCGGGCACGGTGCCCGCCTCGGTCTTCTTCCCCGTCTCGCCGTCGACGTGCACGACCCTTCCGGTGTCACGGGAGGAGACCAGCAGGTCGCCGTCCGGCAACGGCGCCAGACCCCAGGGCGACCGAAGTCCGGTGGCGACGGTGCGCTCGACCTTCACCGAGCCCTTCGCGGGCGGCGCCTCGCCGGTGGGGGGCGGCGAGCCGGGGGTACGTGACCCGGTGGCCCCGCCCTGGTCGCGCCGGCCCTCCTCGGGCTGCCCTCCCCCGTCGGACGAACAGCCCGTTGCGAGCAGCGCCAGCGTCGCCAGCCCGGCGACGCAGGCCGTACGGGCCCGGCGCGCGGCCCGGCCGCGGACGAGGGGCCCGTACGGGCCGCCGGCCGGTCGGTGCGTGCCCACCATCAGCGCCTCCTGATCTCTGCGGTGCGGTCGCCGGCTCTGTCGGTGAGCGCGCTCCCCGCTCAGCACACCACATCGCATGTGCGGCCGGGCGGTTTCACCACGTAACCGGAGGAGGCCCCCACCTTCAGGTGGGGGAGGAATCCGGCTTCCCGCGTAGCGGGGCAGGGGAAGCCGGATCGCCGCCAGGGCGATCCGGCGTTTCGGGAGCGACGGCGGCGAGGGCGACTTCAAGCAGGTGCAGGATCTCGGAGTTGATGGACCGCCGGTCCGTAGCCGCTTGGTCTGTCAGCCGGGTGTGCAGGTCTTCGGGTAGCCGCAAGGCAAAACGGATCATGATGCTATGGTGACATCATGACGACCGCAGAGATGGCCGAGGACGCCGGGCATGCCCGGTACACGTTCCGGCTCCGCGTGTCGTCCACCACCCTCGCCCTGCTCAACGCCGAGTGGGACCGGTGTCGTTGGATCTGGAACGAATCCGTTGCCAAGTCCAGGCAGGTCCACCAGTGGAACAAGCAGCGGCCCGAGGGAACGGAGAAGCGGACGTGCGGCCCGGCGCAGCTCGACAGGATGCTGACCGAAGCACGCAAGCGGATCCCGTGGCTGGCTGAGGGCTCCAGCGTTCCTCAGCAGCAGATCATCCGGGACTTCGGGAAGTCCAAGGCCAAGGCGCAGAAGGACATCCGGGCCAAGCTGCCGATGCGGCAGCGGGCCGGGATGCCGAAGTGGAGAAAGAAGCGTGAGGCGCTGCCCACACTGAACTACACCAGGCGTGGCTTCCGGTTGAAGGACGGCCGTCTGCAGCTGGCGGGCGGGATCGTCCTGACGGTGGTGTGGTCGCGGGGTCTTCCCGCAGACCCGTCCAGCGTGCGCGTCTATCAGGACTCCATTGGCCATTGGTACGCGTCGTTCGTCGCGCCGGTTGTGGCCGAGCCGCTGCCCGCCACGGGCCGGGTGATCGGAGTGGACTGGGGCGTGAAGGAGACCGCCACCACTACGTCCGACGCCCACGACCTGCCGCATGCCCGGCACGGGAAGACCGCCGCCCAGAAGCTGGCGAAGTACCAGCGGATGATGGCCCGCAGGAAGCCGCCCAAGGGCACGCCCGGCTCCAAGGGGTACCGGGAGGCGAAGCGGAAGACGGCGAAGCTGTACAAGAAGGTCGCCCGGCAGCGGCAGGACACCGGCCGCAAGTGGGCCAAGGCCGTTGCCCGCGACCACGACGGCTTCGCGGTGGAGGACTTCCGGCCGAAGTTCCTGGCCAAGACCACCATGGCCAAGAAGGCCGCTGACGCCGCCATCGGCGCTACCAAGCGGGCCCTGATCGAGATGGGCCGCAAGCACGGCCGAAACGTCCGGCTGGTACACCCTGCGCACACCACGATGGACTGCGCGCACTGCGGCGCGAGAGCCAAGCACCGCATGCCGCTGGGAGAGCGCACCTACACCTGCACCGTGTGCGGAACCGTCTCGCCGAGAGACAAGAACTCCGCACGTGTGATGCTCGTCCGGGCAGGTTGGAACCCGGCAGGTGCGGATGGCGGAAGTCCTCCGGGGGCGCAGCTCCCGCAGGCGGCCTGAGCCTGGAATCCCCACGCACGCCCGAAGGTGCCGCGTAAGCGGCGTCCGGCCGCCAGGTCGGACGGGAATCCCCCGCTTTCAGCCGGGGGAGCCTTCAATCCCACGAACCCTGTGCCGGGGGTAGCGCGTCGATCTCGGAGAGGTCCTCCGCGGTGAGCCGGAGTCCGGCCGAGGCCGCGTTCTCCACCGCCCAGCGTTCCTTCTTCGTGCCCGGCACCGGCACCACCTGCCGCCCGCGGGTGAGCAGCCAGGCCAGCGCCACCTGCGCCGGCGTCGCCTCGCCGTGACGCAGGGCGACCCGCCGCAACCCGGCCACCACCGGCTGGTTCGCGGCCATCATCTCGCCCGTGAAACGCGGGTGCCGGGCGCGCACGTCGTCCGGTTCGAAGCCGCCACCCGTCGTGAGGGTGCCGGTCAGATAGCCGTTGCCCAGCGGCATCGCCGCGAGGAATCCCACGCCGCGTGACGCGCACCAGGGCAGCAGCCTCTCCAGCGCCTCCCGCGACCACACCGACAACTCCGCCTGCACGCTGCTCACCGGGAAGACCTGCTGCACGCGGTTCAGC
The DNA here is from genome assembly GCA_000497405.1 of Streptomycetaceae bacterium MP113-05. Lineage (GTDB taxonomy): Bacteria > Actinomycetota > Actinomycetes > Streptomycetales > Streptomycetaceae > Streptomyces. The sequence continues at coordinate 227,499 of KI547049.1, forward strand.
AGCCGCAGCGTCGTCTCGTGAATCCGCGCACCGCCGCGGCGGTCCGCCCGGGCGGCCATCGCGCTCAGTCCGAGCGCGCGGACCTTTCCGACCCGTACCAGCTCCGCCATCGCACCCCACGTCTCCTCGACGGGAACCTCCGGGTCGGCCCGGTGCAGCTGGTAGAGGTCGATCACGTCCGTCTGCAGCCGGCGCAGCGACGCGTCGCACGCCCGCCGCACGTAACCGGGGCGGCCGTTGGCGACGATGTGCTGCTCGCCGACCAGCAGTCCGCACTTGGTGGCGACGAACGCGTCCTCGCGTCGCTCCTTGAGGACCCGCCCGAGCAGCAGTTCGTTGGTGAACGGTCCGTACATGTCGGCGGTGTCCAGCAGTGTCGAGCCGCGGTCCAGCGCTGCGTGCACGGTGCGTAGCGAGGACTCCCCGTCCTGCTGAGAGGTGGAGTACGCCCAGCTCATCGGCATGCAGCCGAGGCCGACGGCCCCCACCTCGAGTGCGGCGGCACCGATCGTCCTGCGCTCCACGTAGCCGCCTCTCCTCCCGGTCCGTCCGGCTCCACTCCCGACGGCCACCAAACTAGCGGGTGACTCCGACGACGTTTCGCATAGCCTCTGGCCATGGCTTCCGAATCCTCCGCGCCCACCGCACGACAGGCCACGGACGTGTGGCTGCCCGTACCGCCCGACCAGATCGACGGCCTGCCCGAAGGACCTGGGTACCACTTCTGGGACGGCGCCGAGGAGTTCCCCGCAGACCCGGCCCGATGCGGCTTCTACGTGGTGCCGTACATGAAGGGGCCGGAAGTCGCCGTGCGTCCCCTGCCGGAGATGACCGGTGTCCGCGTGGTGCAGACCCTCACCGCGGGGACCGACCACGTGGCACCCGCCGTTCCCGGCCTTCCTGCGGGAACGGTGCTCTGCAACGCCCGGGGCGTGCACGACGCCAGCACCGCGGAACTCGCCCTCGCCCTGACGCTCGCGTCGCTGCGCGGTATCCCCGAGTTCGTCCGCGCTCAGCCGTCGGGCGACTGGCTGCAGGGCATTCGCCCGGCGCTGGCCGACAGGACGGTGCTCATCGTCGGCTACGGCGCGATCGGCGCGGCGGTCGAGGACCGTCTGGTCCCGTTCGAGGTGGCCGAAGTCCTGCGGGTGGCGCGCACGGCGCGCACCACGGCGCGCGGGCCGGTGCATGCACTCGCCGACACGGTGGAACTGCTGCCGCGTGCCGACGTGGTGATCCTCAGCACTCCGCTGACCGACGAGACCCGCGGGCTGGCCGGTGCCGACTTCCTCGGCCGGATGCGGGACGGAGCCCTGCTGGTCAACATCGCCCGTGGCGGCGTGGTCGACACCGCGGCGCTGCTTGCGGAGCTCGAAACCGGCCGGCTGCGTGCCGCGCTGGACGTCACGGACCCCGAGCCGCTGCCGCCGGAGCACCCGCTCTGGCGGGCCCCGGGCGTGTTGATCAGCCCTCATGTGGGGGGACCCACCAGTGCTTTCCTGCCCCGCGCCAAGCGGCTGCTGCGCGCGCAGCTGGTCCGCTGGGCGGCGGGCGAGCCGCTGAACCACGTCGTCGCGACCGCGGGGAGCCGAGCCGTGTCCGGTTGACGGCCGAGCAGGACCGTGAACCCGGTCGTTCTCCGCGGCCGTCCCGTCGGCCGGCCGGGCCCGAGCCGTCGTCCCCTCCCGGCCGTCCGTCGCGTGTCCGCCGCCTCCCGCAGTCCGTTCTCCACCGTGTGCCGTGTCCGGTGCCGTCCGGCTCCCGCACCCGCGTCCAGCACCTCCGGGGACGCGGTTCCCCGGGTGGGCCCTCCGTCACCCCAGGTCGTCACGTTCTGTATCGCAGTTATGTCCCTGTGTGACGAATCTGGTGTATCGTCCCGACGGGGGCCGAACCAGGACACGAGGGGGTGGCGGGCGCGTGCGGGACCGAGGGACGAACCACCGAAGGCGGCACACCACGTGTGGTGTACACCGAAAGCGCGGCAGGCCCCGCAGGCGCCCTTCGTCCCGGGAGGGCCGGTGAACGCCCGGGGCGGCGGTCTCCGGGGCGGGCCCGAGGTGCCGGCGCCGACCACCACCGGCGGCCGCCCGCCCGGACGGGTCGGCGCAGGCCCGCAGTTGCTGCTCGCCGCCGTCTGCGGTGCGTACGCGACGGGTGCCGCCGTCGGCTGGGGTTCCGAGCGGGCCGCCCTCATCATGGGGGACTTCGGCCTTGCCGCAGCCGCACTGCTCGCCGCCGTCTCCTGCTTCTGGTACGCGCGCACCCATCACAGCGGCAGGCTCCGCCCCGCCTGGTACCTGTTCGCCCTCTCCTCCGCCATGGCCGCGCTGGGGAACGGCGTCTGGGGCTGGTACGAGGTCGTACTCACCGCCCCGGTTCCCCACCCGTCCGTCGCGGACTTCTGCTTCCTGTTGTTCGCGCCGCCCGCCGTGGTCGGGCTGCTGGTGCTCGCCAAGAGGCCCGAGACCCGGGCCGGGTGGGTCTGCCTAGGGTTGGACTCCTGGCTCATCGGTGGCTCGCTTCTCACCGTCTCCTGGTCGCTGGCCCTCGCCCGGACCACCTCCTGGCGGGGCGACTCGGTGGCTTACGCGGCTCTCACACTCACCTACCCGTTGCTGGACATCGTGCTGGTCAGCATGGTGCTTGCGCTGCATTTCCGTCGCTCGGCCTCCGACCGGTCCGCGATCAACACCGCGATCGGCGCGCTGGCCCTGACCGTGCTGTGCGACGCCCTGTTCACCTCGCCGCTGCTCCGCGAGCACTACAGCTCGGGGCAGCTGCTGGATGCTGGCTGGTTCGCCGGGTCGCTGCTGCTCGCGTTCGCGCCCTGGGTCGGCACCCGCAACCGTGAACGTCCGGACGCGCCACGGGCCCCCGAGTCCGGGAGTGAGACGCCGCGGACCGGAGAGCGGGTCCGTTCGGACGTCGGCGCCGCGCCGGACGCACGGACGCGCCGACCGCAGGGGCGTCCCCTCACCGGGTCTCTCGCGGCGCTGACTCCCTACCTGGCGGCCGCCGTCTGCACCCTCAGCATCATCTACAACTCGCTCGACGGCCGTGCCGTCGACCGGGTCGTGCTCCTGACCGGCTGCACCGTGGTCCTCGCGCTCGTCGTGCGGCAGGGCATCATGCTGCTGGACAACATGGTCCTCACCCAGGAACTCGCCCAGAAGGAGAACCACTTCCGCTCCCTGGTGCAGGGCTCCAGCGATGTGATCATGATCGCCGCTTCCACAGGTGCGCTGCGCTACGTGTCGCCCGCCGCCGCCGGGGTCTACGGGCGGGACGGCGACCAGCTCGTCGGCTCCGAACTCGCCTCTCTCATCCACCCCGAGGACCTCGCCCGCGTGCTGCACGAGATTAGGCGCTTCCTCGCCGCTCCTCCCGAGGACGAGCACTCCACGCGCATCGAGTGCCGCTTCCGGCACGGTGCCGGCCACTGGCTCAACGTCGAATCCACGGTCAACCGCTATCGGGGCGGGCTGATCCTCAACAGCCGCGACGTCACCGAACGCGTCCGGCTTCAGGACCAGCTGAAGCACAGCGCCTCGCACGACCCGCTCACCGACCTGCCCAACCGCGCACTGTTCACCGACCGTGTCCGGCAGGCGCTGGCAGGGCGCCGGGGCGGCGACGCCGACACCGCCGTGCTCTACATCGACCTGGACGGATTCAAGGCCGTCAACGACACCGTCGGCCATCATGCCGGCGACGAACTGCTGGTGCAGGCCGCCCAGCGGCTGCGCGACTCGGTACGGGCCGGAGACACCGCGGCCCGGCTCGGCGGCGACGAATTCGCTGCCCTCATTCTCGGCGACGCCTCCGTCGGCACCGGCACTCCGGCCCGCGAGCGCCGCGTGCTGGACATCGCCGACCGGTTGCGTACCACGCTCTCCGAGCCCTACCGGGTGCACGGCGGCACGGAGGTCCGCGTCGCGGCCTCCATCGGCGTCGCCTTCGCCGAGGCCGGCGTCACTCCCGCGGTGCTGCTGCGCAACGCCGACCTGGCCATGTACCGGGCGAAGCAGTCCGGTAAGGACCGGGTCGAACTGCACGACCCGCAGGCCGTGCCGGCGACGGTCGCGGCGCGCCTGCCCCAGCAGCCCGGACCGGAGCGGTCCGTCGCGGTGGCCGGTCCACCGTTCGCGACGGGTCGCCCGACGGCCGGTCAGAGGCTGGAGCCTCCGGGCACGCCCGCACGCGACGGCGACTTCGCGTTGCTGCACCAGCCCGTCATCGAGCTCGCCAGTGGTCGGGTCACCGCAGTCGCCGCCCAGGCCCGTCGACGGTCGCCGCAGGGGATCCTCTTCACGCCCGGCGGGTACGCGCGGGTGGACGGTCGCCCGGGGCGCGAGACGTCCGCCGAACGAGCCGCCCGAGCAGGCCGCCATCTGGTGGGGGAGGCCGTCGCGCAGGCAGCCGACCGTCTGAGGGCGGGCCTGAACGCCCCGGTGACCGTGCGGGTGTCCGCACGCGGCCTGACCGGGAGGACACCACCCGGTGTGAGCATCGAGGAGCTGCTCGAACGGCACGGCCTGCCCCCGGGCGGGCTGGTGCTGGAGATCTCCGTCAGCGACCCTCGCACCCACCTCGACGAGCTGGACCACCGGCTGACGACGCTCCGGCAGGCAGGCGTGCGCGTCGCGCTGGACGTCTTCGGCAGCGGCCACGCCGCGCTCACCGCCCTGCGCCGTCTTCCGCTGGACGGGCTCTGCCTGGACCCGAGCCTGGTCGAGGGCATCGCGGAGTCCCCGCGGCTGCGAAAGGTCACCTCCGGTCTGTTGCGGATCGCCGGTGATCTCGAGCTCACCTCCGTCGCCGACGGAGTGGACCTCCCGGAGCAGGTCCTGACGCTGCGCGCGATGGGTTGTACGTACGGCCGGGGCGCCGCCTTCTCCGGTGCACTGGACGAGCACCGCCTCCGGCTGGCGCTCGCCGCGGGCGGCTACCCGCTGCCCGCCGGGCTCCCGCACCAGGACCAGAAGCAGTCCGCCCGGGCCGTGGCCGCGACGGGCAGGCTGCCGGTGCGGCGCGGTGGACAGCGCGGCCCCGATCCGCTCACCCACCATTCGGCGCTCGGCATCTCCGGCGCGCCGAATGCGGGGCCACCCGGTGGAGCGCCCCGTGGTTCACATGGTGAGACACCCGTCCCACCTACTTGACACCCCGAGGGAGCCAGGAGGATGGTCATGCCATGCGCACCCGAATTCTCGTACTTGGTAAGCGCGTCGGCTGAACGGGGCCACGAAACCCCGCGACCCTCAGCGACGCGCTCCCCTCGCCTGCCTTCCGGCACGAGGGGTTTTTTGTTGCACCGGCGCCCCGGGGCAGACCCCTCTCACCGGTACGAACCCGTAGCAACCAGACCACCGCACATCCACCCGACGAGCGCCACCACCCTCACTCTCCGGGAAGTAGATAACCGATGACCGAGCAGGCCACCGGGGCCCCCAAACCGCAGCCGCGGCCCCGTACCGGCGGACAGCACCAGCCGGGCGCACCGGCGCCCGCCCCCGAGACCGTGACGGGCGCCCAGTCACTCATCCGGTCCCTCGAAGAGGTCGGCGCCGACACGGTGTTCGGGATTCCCGGCGGTGCGATCCTGCCCGCGTACGACCCGATGATGGACTCCTCCCGAGTGCGTCACGTCCTCGTCCGGCACGAACAGGGAGCCGGCCACGCCGCCACCGGATACGCCCAGGCCACCGGGAGGGTCGGCGTCTGCATGGCCACCTCCGGCCCGGGAGCGACCAACCTCGTCACCCCCATCGCCGACGCGCACATGGACTCGGTGCCGCTGGTCGCCATCACCGGGCAGGTGGCCTCCAGGTCGATCGGGACCGACGCCTTCCAGGAAGCCGACATCTGCGGCATCACCATGCCCGTCACCAAGCACAACTTCCTGGTCACAGAGGCCGCAGACATCCCCCGGACGATTGCCGAGGCATTCCACATCGCGTCCACCGGGCGCCCCGGTCCCGTTCTGGTCGACATCGCCAAGGACGCGCTGCAGACACAGACCACGTTCTCCTGGCCGCCCCAGCAGGACCTGCCCGGCTACCGGCCCGTCACCAAGCCGCACGCCAAGCAGATCCGCGAGGCCGCCCGGCTGATCACCGGGTCCAGGCGGCCGGTGCTGTACGTGGGCGGCGGCGTGCTCAAAGCCGGCGCCACGGCCGAACTGAAGGTGCTGGCCGAGCTGACGGGGGCGCCGGTGACCACCACACTGATGGGTATCGGCGCCTTCCCCGACAGCCACCCGCAGCACCTGGGCATGCCCGGTATGCACGGCACCGTGGCCGCCGTCACCGCGCTGCAGAAGGCGGACCTGATCGTCGCCCTGGGCGCCCGCTTCGACGACCGCGTCACCGGCAGGCTCGACTCGTTCGCTCCCCTCGCCAAGATCGTGCACGCGGACATCGACCCCGCCGAGATCGGCAAGAACCGTGCCGCGGACGTGCCCATCGTGGGGGACGCCCGCGAGGTCGTCGCTGACCTGATCGTCTCCGTCCAGGCCGAGCACGAAAGCGGGCACCGGGGCGACCATGCCGCATGGTGGCAGCTGCTCGACCGCTGGCGTGAGACGTATCCGCTGGGCTACGACCTGCCCGAGGACGGCTCGCTCTCCCCACAGCAGGTCATCCAGCGCATCGGCCGTCTCGCCCCCGAGGGCACCGTCTACGCCACCGGCGTCGGCCAGCACCAGATGTGGGCCGCCCACTACATCCACTACGAGCAGCCCGCCACCTGGCTTAACTCCGGGGGCCTGGGCACGATGGGCTACGCGGTGCCCGCCGCGCTCGGTGCCAAGGTCGGTGTGCCGGAGAAGACCGTCTGGGCCATCGACGGCGACGGCTGCTTCCAGATGACCAACCAGGAACTGGCCACCGCCGCGCTCAACGACGTGCCCATCAAGGTCGCGATCATCAACAACGGGGCGCTCGGCATGGTCCGGCAGTGGCAGACGCTGTTCTACAACCAGCGCTATTCCCACACCACGCTGCACGACGGAGACCGCGGCGAGCCGAGTCGCGGCACCCGGGTGCCGGACTTCGTGAAACTGGCCGAGGCGATGGGCTGCGTCGGCATCCGCTGCGAGGACCCGGAGCAGCTGGACGCGGTCATCGAGAAGGCCAACTCCATCAACGACCGCCCGGTCGTCGTCGACTTCGTCGTCCACGAGGACGCCATGGTCTGGCCGATGGTCGCGGCGGGCACCTCCAACGACGAGGTCATGGCGGCGCGCGGCGTTCGGCCCGACTTCGGCGACAGCGACGAGTGACGAGCGGAGCCACCCAGCAGATGTCCAAGCACACCCTCTCCGTCCTGGTGGAGAACACCCCCGGCATCCTCGCCCGGATCGCCTCCCTGTTCTCCCGGCGCGGCTTCAACATCGACTCCCTCGCCGTCGGTGTCACCGAACACCCCGACATCTCACGCATCACCATCGTGGTGAACGTCGAGGACCTGCCGCTGGAGCAGGTCACCAAGCAGCTCAACAAGCTCGTCAACGTGCTGAAGATCGTCGAGCTCGAGCCCGGGTCCGCCGTCCAGCGCGAACTCGTACTGGTCAAGGTGCGTGCCGACAACGAGACCCGTTCGCAGATCGTCGAGATCGTGCAGCTGTTCCGCGCCAAGACCGTCGACGTCTCACCGGAGGCCGTCACCATCGAGGCCACTGGTGGCAGCGACAAGCTGGAGGCGATGCTGCGGATGCTGGAGCCGTACGGCATCAAGGAACTGGTCCAGTCCGGGACCATCGCCATAGGGCGCGGCGCCCGGTCCATCACCGACCGTTCGCTGCGCGCTCTCGAACGCAGCGCCTAGGGGGTGTCGTGAAAGCCCCCGGTCCTCGGCCGGGGGTGCCCCCACACGGCGCGGGCGGGCGACGCTCCTTCACGACACCCCTCGCCGCCCCGCAGCAGCACCGTCCACGCTGCGGGCACCCCGTCCCACCGACCGCCGCCCCGCCGTACCGTGAGGCGGCACCCCACCAGGAAGAAACAAGGAGAGACCTCAAGTGGCCGAGCTGTTCTACGACGCCGACGCCGACCTGTCCATCATCCAGAGCCGCAAGGTCGCCGTGCTCGGTTACGGCAGCCAGGGACACGCACACGCGCTGTCCCTGCGCGACTCGGGCGTGGATGTTCGCGTCGGCCTGCACGAGGGCTCCACGTCCCGCACCAAGGCCGAGGAGCAGGGCCTGAAGGTGATGACGCCGGCGGAGGCCGCCCGCGAGGCCGACGTCATCATGGTCCTCGTCCCGGACCCGATCCAGGCCAAGGTCTACGGGGAGTCCATCGCCCCCCACCTGAAGGAGGGCGACGCGCTCTTCTTCGGCCACGGCTTCAACATCCGCTTCGGCTTCATCGAGCCACCGGCCGGCGTGGACGTGTGCATGGTCGCCCCCAAGGGACCAGGCCACCTGGTGCGCCGCCAGTACGAGGAGGGCCGCGGCGTGCCGTGCATCGCGGCCGTCGAGCAGGACGCGACCGGCAAGGCGTTCGAGCTGACGCTGTCGTACGCCAAGGGAATCGGCGGCACCCGCGCCGGCGTCATCAAGACCACCTTCACCGAGGAGACCGAGACCGACCTCTTCGGCGAGCAGGCCGTGCTCTGCGGTGGTGCGTCCGCACTGGTCAAGGCAGGCTTCGAGACACTGGTCGAGGCCGGCTACCAGCCGGAGATCGCGTACTTCGAATGCCTCCACGAGCTCAAGCTCATCGTGGACCTGATGTACGAGGGCGGCCTGGAGAAGGTGCGCTGGTCCGTCTCCGAGACCGCGGAGTGGGGCGACTACGTCACCGGCCCGCGCATCATCAACGATCAGACCAAGGCGGAGATGAAGAAGGTCCTCTCCGACATCCAGGACGGCTCCTTCGCCAACAACTGGATGAAGGAGTACAACGCGGGTCTGCCCCGGTACAACGAGTACAAGAAGACGGACGGCGACCACCTGCTGGAGACCACCGGCCGCAAGCTGCGCAAGCTGATGAGCTGGGTCGACGACGCCTGACGGCTCCGCCCGCCGGAGGAGGAGCACCCCCGCACCCGGGGCCTCCGACGACCGGGCCCGGCGGGGGACGTGCCTGCGGTGCTCGTCCGGCGCCGGGGCTCCGGCCCCCCGGCGGTGCCGGCCCGGTGCGGTCGTCGGAGGACGGGTGCGCGCCCCCGACGGGGTGCGCACCCGAAAGCGGCCCCCGGGTCCCCGCTGCCGGTGCGGATCCGGGTGCAGCCCCGGCTCCGTACCACAAGCGGGTGATCTTCAGCCGAGGGGCGGCGCAGGCCGGCCCCACGCGGCTACACTGCGAAGCAGAAACGCGTCACAGGCTCACAGCGTCGTGTGTCTTACGCGGCTGCCAACCCTCCACCGCCTTCGGCCGTCGGGATCGGCCGTCTGCGAGGACACCGTCCGCGAGGACAAGTGAGGACTGAGACCCCTGTGAGCAAGCCCGTAGTACTCATCGCCGAGGAGCTGTCCCCGGCCACCGTCGACGCGCTCGGTCCGGACTTCGAGATCCGGCACTGCGACGGCGCGAACCGAGCCGAACTGCTGCCCGCCATCGTCGATGTCGACGCCATCCTCGTCCGCAGTGCGACCAAGGTCGACGCGGAGGCGGTCGCTGCCGCGAACCGGCTGAAGGTCGTCGCCCGCGCCGGCGTCGGCCTCGACAATGTCGACGTCTCCGCGGCGACCAAGGCCGGCGTGATGGTGGTGAATGCACCGACGTCGAACATCGTCACCGCCGCCGAGTTGGCCTGCGGCCTGCTCGTGGCCACCGCCCGCAACATCCCACAGGCCAACTCCGCGCTGAAGAACGGCGAGTGGAAGCGCAGCAAGTACACCGGCGTCGAACTGAGTGAGAAGACCCTCGGCGTGGTCGGTCTCGGCCGGATCGGCGTGCTGGTCGCACAGCGCATGTCCGCGTTCGGCATGAAGGTGCTGGCCTACGACCCGTACGTGCAGCCCGCACGGGCCGCGCAGATGGGCGTCAAGCTGGTGTCCCTCGACGAGTTGCTGGAGGCGTCGGACTTCATCACCGTGCACCTCCCCAGGACCCCGGAGACCCTCGGACTGATCGGGGACGACGCGCTGCACAAGGTCAAGCCCGAGGTCCGCATCGTCAACGCCGCGCGCGGCGGCATCGTCGACGAGGACGCGCTGTTCGCGGCGCTCAAGGAGGGCCGCGTCGCCGGTGCCGGTCTCGACGTGTACGCCAGTGAGCCGTGCACCGACTCACCGCTCTTCGCGTTCGACCAGGTGGTGTGCACCCCGCACCTGGGCGCCTCCACCGGGGAGGCGCAGGAGAAGGCGGGCATCTCCGTCGCCAAGTCCGTCCGTCTCGCCCTCGCCGGAGAGCTGGTGCCGGACGCGGTCAACGTCCAGGGCGGTGTGATCGCCGAGGACGTACGGCCGGGCCTGCCGCTCGCGGAGAAGCTGGGCCGCATCTTCACCGCGTTGGCCGGCGAGGTGGCGGTCCGGCTGGACGTCGAGGTCTACGGCGAGATCACCCAGCACGATGTGAAGGTGCTGGAGCTGTCCGCGCTCAAGGGTGTCTTCGAAGACGTCGTCGACGAGACGGTCTCGTACGTCAACGCGCCGCTGTTCGCTCAGGAGCGCGGCGTCGAGGTCCGGCTGACGACCTCCAGCGAGTCCTCCGAGCACCGGAACGTGGTGGTGGTGCGCGGCACGCTCGGGAGCGGCGAGGAGATCTCCGTGTCCGGCACCCTGTCGGGCCCCAAGCACCTGCAGAAGGTCGTCGCGGTCGGCGACCACGACGTGGACCTCGCTCTGGCGGACCACATGGCGTTCCTCCGCTACGGCGACCGCCCCGGCGTGGTGGGCACGGTCGGCAAGCTCCTGGGCGAGGCCGGGCTCAACATCGCGGGTATGCAGGTGTCCCGGTCGACGGCCGGGGGCGAGGCGCTCGTCGCGCTCACCGTGGACGACACCGTGCCCGCCCCCGTGCTGGCGGAGATCGCTGAGGAGATCGGCGCGACGTCCGCCCGGACGGTCAACCTGACGGACTGAGCCCCACCTGGCCACGGGAGAGGGTCCGGCCGGACCCTCT
>KI547050.1:0-586 GCA_000497405.1 Streptomycetaceae bacterium MP113-05
GTGGAGAGGGGGTTGCTGGCGCGGTGGGAGATCGACGTGCTGGAGATCACCGACCCTCTCGCGCCGGGCCCGGAGGCGGGCGCCGAGGAGGTGCAGGGGCGGCGTCTGGCCGCTCTGCAGGCGGCGTTGCTGACGCACCTGGATGACGTCGGCGGCCGGTCGCTGCTCACCTTCCACTCCACGACGCTGGCCGCCATGGCGATGGCGCGGTCCCTGCCCGGTACGGCCGCAGAGCTGCACGCCGGCGACCCAGCCTCCTACCCGGCCCGAGTGGGGTCGGAGTGGCTGTCCGGAGAACACCCCGCCACCTACCGGCGGGAAGTGCTCGGGCGGTTCGCCGACGGCATCACCGACGACGGGTGGGTCGCCGACGCGCAGATCCTCGCCTCCTGCCAGGTCCTCGCCGAAGGCGTCGACATCCGCGGCCGCGCCGGCGTCGACGGCGTCGTCCTCGCCGACCCACGCTCCTCCCCCGTCCAGATCGTGCAAATCCTCGGCCGCGCACTACGGCAAGAACCCGGCGAAGGCAAGGTCGCCCGCATCATCGTCCCCACCTACCTCACCCCCGGGGAGCGGCCCGACGCGA
>KI547050.1:596-1260 GCA_000497405.1 Streptomycetaceae bacterium MP113-05
ATCTGGCTCACCGGCTACGAGGCGCTCCGGGAGTGGGTGGAACGGCATGGCGACGCGAGCGTGCCGACCGGCGCCGTCATCCACCTCGACAGCCCCGCAGACGATGGCGACAGGCGCGAGGGGTATCCGGTCGGGCAATGGGTCAGCGAGCAGCGCCGCGCCTTCACCGACGGGGGGCTGCGCCCGCACCGGTGGGAAATGCTGGACGAGCTGGGCATGGTGTGGGATGTGGCCGACGCGCGTTTTCAGCACGGGCTTATCGCGGCCCGCGCCTATTACGAAGAATTCGGCACCCTGGCGGCGTCACGCGACGCGGTCATCGATGGGTTTGCTGTCGGGCAATGGCTGGAAAACTTGCGAAAAGGCGTCATGGCCGTGACGGAAAAGCGGGACAGGGCACTGCGGGAAATCGACGAGTACTGGAACCCGGCATGGCCGGTCTCCTGGCAACGCCGGTACGCCGCCCTCGCGGACCTCCTGGAAGGCGAGACCGGCGAGGACCGGGTACCGGACGTGGCGCCCGGAGTACGAGTAAACGGCATCGACATCGGCACCTGGCTCCAGCAGCAGACCAGCCCCGCCGGGTGGGCACAACTCGCGGCCAGGCAGCGCCAGCTGCTGGAAAAGCTCGGCATCACGGCACCCGCGGTTCCCGCGCTGGAGG
>KI547050.1:3959-7155 GCA_000497405.1 Streptomycetaceae bacterium MP113-05
GCCTTCACCGACGGGGTGCTGCGTCCGCACCGCTGGGAACTGCTGGACGAACTCGGCATGGTCTGGGACGTCGCCGACGCCAGGTTCCAGCACGGGCTCATCGCAGCCCGCGCCTATTTCGAGGAATACGGCACGCTGTGCGCACCACGCGACGCAGTAATGGACGGATTCGCCGTCGGGCAATGGCTGGAGAATCTCCGCAAGGGCGTCATGGCGGTGACGGAGGAGCGGGACAGAGCGCTGCGGGAAATCGACGAGCACTGGAAACCGGAATGGGCGGTCTCCTGGCAACGCCGCTACGCCACCCTCGCCTACCTCCTCCACGGCGAAGACGGCACCCCGAACGTGCCGCCGGGGGTGCGGGTGAACGGGATCGACGTCGGCACCTGGTTGCAGCGGCAGACTTCACCGGCTGGCTGGGCGCATCTGGTGGCCGGACAACGGGAGCTGCTGGAACGGCTCGGCATCACCGCCGCCCCCACGCCGACAGCCGGAGCCGCTGACGGCGCGGCGCATGGGGAGGCGCCGGCGCCGGTACCCGGCCTGGAAGACATGGACAACTTCGAACGCGGCCTGACAGCCGCACGCCAATACCTCGCCCGAGAAGGCCACCTGAAGGTGCCAAGGAAGCACGAAGAAGTCCTCCACCCCGCCAACGAGGACGGCACGGAGTCAGAAGACCGGACCCCCGTGGCCGTCCGGTTGGGGGTATGGACCAGTAACCAGAAGGCACGCCGCGCCCAGCTCGCCCCCGCCCGACGTCAAGCCCTCGCCGACCTCGGATTCGCATGGGCGCGATGAGTCCAGCCCAGCCGCAACGGGCTGCGCTCGACGGTCCAGGCTGAAGCCTGTGTCCTGGAGGTTCACGTTGCACCCATTACCGGATGGGCCGATAGGCCGTTTAGCTCTGCGTGCACGATGTGGGGTGGGTGGAGGCGAGGCCGGGGCGGTCCGATGTCGAGTCGATGGATGTGCTGTTCCAGGCTGCGGACAGGACGACGGCGTGTTCGAGGTGGTCGACGGCCGCCGCTGAGGTGGACTTCGAGCACTGTCCCCCGTTGAGGCCGTTCCCGATCCGTAAAGGCAAGCGGCTGGCGCCGGGGTGGTGGTGGTCGGCCACCACCGGGCGGCTGGTGCACTACGGGTCCGCAGCAATGCGGCTGCATGTGATGCTGCTCGACCGTGACCCGCGCGTTAGTGGCCTGGCTGCCCGTCCGCTGGAGCTGCGGTGGCGCGAGCTGGGTGAGACGCGCATGCATGCTCCTCAGCTCATGCTTCGCCTGGCTGATGGCGAGGGTGTGCTGGCCGACTGCAGGGCCAGCCAGGAACTTACGCAGCGCCAGCGCTCCCTCGCGGCGGTGGTGGGGGAGATCTGTGGGGCGGTGGGCTGGCGTTACTGGGTGTTGGGGCCGGTGAATCCGGTTTACCGGCGCAATGTGACCTGGCTGGCCCGATACCGGCACCCGCGATACCACGGTGGACAGCGTCTGGCCGCCGCGCTCGAGGACACGTTCGCCCATCCGGCGCCCCTGTGGGATGGCGTACGCGCAATCGGGGACCCGCTGCTGGTGCTTCCCGCGCTGTTCCATGCCTTGTGGGCGGGACAGCTCGCGGCGGATCTGGCCGCGGCAATGCATGAGCGGATGCTGGTGTGGACGCAGGTGGAGCGGTGAGGGCGGGCAGCGGGGGGCTGAGCGGGCCGGTCGTGGAGCTAGGGGCGCGGGTCCGGTTCGGTGGCCGTATCTGGACGGTGGCTGCCCTTGCTCCCGGTCAGGTGCAGTTGGTCTCCGAGAGCGGTGAGGTAGCGGCGCTGTTGCTGTCGCGGCTGTTCGCCGATGCGGAGTTCGAGGTTCTGGATGCGCCACGCATGTCCAGGGTGCCGCCGCTGGGGCTGATGGAGTCGTTGCCTGACGCAGTACGGGAGCGGGCGCTGGCGTGGGAGCGGCACGTGCGGGAGGTGGAGACGGGGTGGCCGGATGGAGGCGGCGCGGCGGGTGAGCCGCGGGCGGAGTACGACCCTGTGCGGACCTTGGCGCAGCGGGAGGAGGCAAAGGCGGTCGAGTTGTCGGATGCGGGGATTCCGACCAGCGCGGTCACGGTCCGGCGGATGCGGAGCCGTTACCGCCAGCAGGGGGTTTGGGGGCTGGTGGATCGCCGGGCCACCCGGGTGCGGTCTGTCCATGGGCGTGCTGACGAGCGGGTGGTGGCTGCTGTGCAGGAGGTGCTGGAGGCCGGTCGGGAACGCTCCGATGGGACGCTGGGGCGGCTTCGGATGTATACCGAGCGGCTGTTGGCCGAGCGGTACGGGCACGGGGTGGTGAAGCTGCCGTCGAGGGCAGCGTTCAACCGGCTGGTGCACGCTCTGGGTGATGGGCAGGGGCTACTGGGCAGCGCGCGGCAGCGCCGGTGGCGGTCGGCTCGGCCGGCTCCTCCGTTCGTGCCGACGACGGTGATGGCGCCGGGTGAGCTGGTGATGATGGACAGCACCGTGCTGGATTGCTTCGTGGTGCTGGATGACGGGGTGGTAGAGCGTCCGGAACTCACGATCTCGCTGGATGTGGCCACCCGCAGTATCTGTGCAGCGGTGCTGCGGGCGAAGGGGACCCGCAGTGTGGATGCGGCGCAGTTGCTGGCGCAGATGATGGTCCCGGCGCCGATGCGGTCCGGTTGGCCCGAGGCGCTGGCGATGGAACACTCGGTGGTCCCCTATAAGCGGCTGCTGAGTGTCGACTCCAGGCTGGAAGGTGCCGCGGCGCGGCCGGTGATCACCCCGCAGACGATCGTGGTCGACCAGGGCAATGTGTTCATCTCGTCCTCGTTCATCGCCGCTTGCGAGTCGCTTGGCATTTCGGTGCAGCCCGCGCCGCCGGGCAATGGGCCGGCCAAGGGGCACGTGGAGCGCACCTTCTCCTCGATCAAGACGCTGTTCGTACAGCATGTGGCCGCCTACACGGGCTCGCACACCGGCGAGCGCGGAAAGGACGCCGAGGGCGAGGCGGTGTGGACGCTTACCCAGCTGGCCGAGATGTTCCAGGAGTGGATCATCTGCGGGTGGCAGGAACGTGAGCACGATGGACTGCGGCACCCGCTAATGCCTCGCTGTGCACTGTCGCCGAATGAGATGTGGGCGGCGCTGATCGCAGTGTGCGGCTACGTCCCGGTTCCGCTTGGCCACGAGGACTACATCGAGCTGATG
>KI547050.1:7562-9751 GCA_000497405.1 Streptomycetaceae bacterium MP113-05
TACCCAGCCCTCCACCCCGAACAACAACGCCTCCTCACCCAGATCGGGATCGACGCCGCGGCGGCCGCCGCCGCCCGCCCCAGACGACGCAACCTGAAGGCGGGGGCCGAAGAAGCCCTCACCCACGCCCGCTCCTACGCCGCCGAGCACGGAAGCCTGGCCTCCGTGACCTCCGCAACCGTCCACGAGGGGTTCCGCCTGGGACAGTGGCTCGCCAACCAGCGCAACTACCAGCGCACCGGCCACCGGCCCTTGCCCGCCGGCCGCGCACAAGCTCTCGCCGCCATCGACCCCTGGTGGTGCCCGCCCTGGCACCTGAAATGGCAGCGCAGCTATGACCGCGCCCGCGAGCACACGGCAGCTGGCCAGCCCCTGTACGCCGATACCGGCTTCAGCGACCTCGACGATTCCCTCGCCGGGCGATGGCTGCGGCGCCAGTGCGCCACGTACGACGAGCTCAGCGAGGAGCAGCAGCGACTCCTCACCGAGATCGGCATCACCGCCGAGGTAGCCGGTACGGTTCTGGAACATGCGCGTACGGCCCCGAAGAGGCCGACGGCGACCCCAGCCCCGGACGTGGAAGACGAGGACGGTAACGCCGGAAGAGCCGCAGGCACTGCGGCTCTTCCGGGTCGACGCCGCATACGACGCGCCGCCAAACCCGAGCGTCCCCGCGAGCCCCGCAGCCGCCTCGGGCACCGCCCCGACCTGAGGCCGGGCTTCGAAACAGCCCTGGCACACGCCCGCGCCTACGCAGCCGAACACGGCCACCTCGCAGCCCCCCGCGACACCCGGCACGACGGGTATCCGCTGGGGTGGTGGCTGTTCAGTCAGCGCAACCGGGCCAAACAACGCGCCCGCGACGGCCTGCCGCCCTCACCCCACCTGACCGAGCTGGCCGCAATCGACCTGTGGTGGAACCCGCCCTGGAACAGCGAGTGGCAGCGCAACTACTACCGCATCCGCAACCACATCGAAGCAGGCGAACCGTACGACCCCGTCGCCCGTATCCCCGCACCGAGCACCGTCCTGGGCAGCTGGATCACCCGCGCCTGCCTGACCTACCACCAGCTCCACCCCGACCAGCAGCACCTGCTGAACGCCATCGGCATCACCGCTCAGACCGCCGGACAGTGGCCGGCAAGCCCCCGGCCCCGGCCCCACGCCGAAGCCCTCCAGCACGCCCGCACATGGGCAGCCGGACACGGCCACCTCTGCCCGCCGATCAAAACCGTCCGCAACGGCTTCCCCCTCGGCGAATGGCTCGACAGCCAACGCCAACTCGCGAAGAAACGGGCCAGCCCCTCCCCCACCCAGCAGATGCTCGCCATGATCGACCCCTGGTGGAACCCGCCCTGGCCCATCCTGTGGCAACGCACCTACCACCACGCCCACACCCACCCCGACAGCCCGACCACCCGCCACTGAGCGTTTTCCATCCTCAGTTTGAGCAGTTCAGGTGCAGGGTGAGGACAGCCTGAACGAGGGTGGTGATGCGGGTGGTCGAGCATCGCAGCTTGCGCAGGAGCCGCCAGGTCTTGAGGGCGGCCATGGCCTGCTCGACGAGGGCGCGGATCTTCGCGTGCGAGCGGTTGACGGCCTGCTGACCTGCGGACAGCGTCTCCCACCGCCCCCAGTAGGGCACCCGTATGGTGCCGCCGGCACCCCGGTATGCCTTGTCGGCCCAGCACCGCACGCCCGCTTCGGTGAGGGCGTCGATGATGCCGTGGGTTCGCGCGGCCTTGATGTCGTGGACTGCACCCGGCAGCGCGGGCGAGGCCCACAGCAGCCGCCCGTGCGGGTCGGTGATGACCTGCACGTTCATGCCGTGCTTCTTGTGTTTCCCGGAGTAGAAGGGCCGGTCGGCAGTGATGCGGTCGATCGGCAGCAGCGTGCCGTCCAGGATCACGAACGCCTTGGTGGAGGCGGTCTTCATCGCTTCGGCGAGGGTCGGTGCGAGGGCGGCGAGGACATCGATGGCCTCGGCGATGTACCGGTAGGCGGTGGTGGTACCGACGCCGAAACCGGCGGCGAGCTGGGCGTAGGTATGGCCGGAGCGCAGGTGCGCGAGGACGAGCAGAGCTTGTCGGCCAGAGTTCAGGCGCCGCCACCGTGTGCCGCGTTCCTGGTGGCGGGCCCGGAGTCGGGCGGACAGGTAGCGCAGGGTCGAGGTGGACACATCGATGCCG
>KI547050.1:9761-12483 GCA_000497405.1 Streptomycetaceae bacterium MP113-05
CTTGCCCACCCACCAAGCCGCCGCCCGCCCTCTATGGGCTGTATCCGTGGTGGAACGCGCCCTGGAGCACCCTGTGGCAGCGCACCTGGCACCAAGCCCGCGATCACATGGAAGCCAACGGCCCGCTCGAGCCCGCCAGCGGGTTCCCCACCACCGGCTACAGCCTGGGCGAATGGCTGTACCTGCAGTGCACCCGCCACTCGTTCCTGCACCCCGAACAACAACGCCTGCTCACCCAGATCGGTATCGACGCTGCGGCGGCGGCCGCCGCCCGGCCCCGACGGCGCAACCTCAAGGCCGCCGCCGAAGAAGCCCTCGCCCACGCCCGCGCCTACGCCGCCGAACACGGACACCTCGCCCAGGTCAGCGTGACCACCGTGCACCACGGATACCCGCTGGGCCGGTGGCTCGCCGGCCAACGAAGCCGGCAACAACGCAAAGTCCTGTCCCCCGAACGGCAACAGGCTCTCCATGTCATCGACCCTTGGTGGTGCCCGCCCTGGAACCTGCGCTGGCAACGCAACTACTGCCGCGCCCGCGATGCCGCAGCGGGCCGCCTCCTCCAGGCCGAGAACGGCTTCAGGGACCTCGACGACTCTGCCGCCGCCGACTGGCTGTGGCGCCAGTGCGGTACGTACGACGAACTCCACCCCGGACAGCAGCGGCTCCTCGCCGGCATCGGCATCACCACCGGCGTAGCCCGTACCGCCCGGCAAGACGCACGAACGGGCGTGAGAACACTCGCTGCCGCCCCGGCTCTGGACGCGGAAGACACGACCGGCCAAGCGGGAAGGGCAGCACTTCCTGCACCCACCAGTGCGCAGCTGGCACGGCGTACAGCCGAACCGGAAGGTCCCTGCGAGCCCCGCAGTCGCCTGGGGCACCGCCTCGACCTGAGGCAGGGCTTCGAGACAGCCCTGGCACACGCTCACGCCTACGCAGCCGAACACGGCCACCTCGCAGCCCCCCGCGAGACCCTCCACAGCGGCTTCCGGCTCGGCTGGTGGCTATTCAGCCAACGCAACCGGGCCAAGCAACGCGCCCGCGCCGGGCTGCCGCCCTCACCCCACCTTCAAAGACTGGTCGCGATCGACCCGTGGTGGAACCCGCCCTGGGACACCGTCTGGCAGCGCAACTACTACCGCGCCCGCGACCACATCGAAGCCGGCGAACCCTTCGACCCCATCGCCCGCATCCCCGCGGCGAGCACCGTCCTGGGCAGCTGGATCACCCGGGCGTGTCTCCGGTACGACCAGCTCCACCCCGGCCAGCAGCGTCTGCTGAACGCCATCGGCATCACCGCTCAGACAGCCAGAAAGTGGCCGCCCAGCCCTCGCCCCCGGCCCCACGCAGAAGCCCTCACCCATGCCCGCGCCTGGGCTGCCGAGCACGGCCACCTCTGCCCACCGATCAAGACCGTCCACGACGGCTTTCCCCTCGGTGGATGGCTCAACAGCCAGCGCGAACTCGCGAAGAAACGCAGCCACCCCTCCCCCACCCAGCACACACTCGCCACGATCGACCCCTGGTGGAACCCTCCCTGGCCCATCCTGTGGCAACGCAACTACCACCGCGCACACACCCACCCCCACCACGCCGCCACCCACGGCTGGCTCGACAGCCAACGACACCGCTGGCCACTCCTCCACCCCGACCAACAACACCTCCTCACCACAACCGGCCTCCATCCGACCGCGTGACCCGCCACGACTGAGCTACGGCATAGTCCGCAGGTGCGCTGGACCGCGTCGCGTTCCGCGGTCACCAGCAGCCACAGCAGGACCCGGCGGGCTGCATCCGGAAGAACGTCGCCGGGCAGCCCGTACAGGGGGTCAGGTGCGGCGGTCAGATCCGTACGCGGGGCGCTTTCCATCCATGTGATCTCGTCATTCTACGCGCGCCTTCTATGTGACTTGTCCGACTAACCATGCATCTGACAGACTTTCAGGACACGTCAGTGGCCTCAACGACCTGCCAGCCCCGTGCCGCCGTCGGCGGAGAGGGCGTGAGCCGTGCGCTGCGGAAGACCTTCGCTTCTGGAGGGCTCCGGTAGCGCGCCCAGTCTCCGGTGGTGGACTCGAAGAAGCAGACGGTCTTCGCCGGTGCGCGCTCAGTGTGGGTGACGGTGACGGCGGCCCGTGCGGATGCTCCCTGGAGAGGAGTTCCTGCGTCTCGGGTGCGTGTCGCATTCGGCAGGACCGCCGGATGCGTTCGTTCGCACCCGGGGTCATGAGGGCTTCCGGGAGAAGGACCGTCTGCTTCGATGTCTACCCGTAATGCCCCCGAGGGGCCCTTCCCGTACCCGACCACCTCTGAGTGGTCCAAAAACCTCTACGAGGCCATCGCCAACACCTGCGCGGCCGAGGGCGTTGCGCCTGTGCCCCGGCAGGCGGTGCTGGAGGCGCTCGCCCCGGCGCTCGGCCGGGGTGAGGCCAAGCGTGTCATCGAACGGCGTCGCGACGGGAGCCGCTTCCTGCGCCCCACCGCCTACCAGGTCGAGGCCCGGGACACCGACGACGCGCTGTTGGCGCTGAGGGTGGAACTGCACGGCGCGGCAACGCTGCCCTGGCCGCTGAACGACCGCACGCGCAGCGACTGGCTGCACCCCACCCCGGAGAACCTCGTCCGTCTTGAGGAACTCGTCGACCAGCAGCGGGAGATGGCTGGGCTGAAGGGCGCCGTGGCCCGGGCGAAGGACGCGCAGCGTCGTCTGGCGGTGACA
>KI547050.1:12493-19343 GCA_000497405.1 Streptomycetaceae bacterium MP113-05
AGAGTGGAGATCTACGCAAGGCCGCCATCGGCCTCCGTCCCATGGGTGCGGGCAACAGGAACAGGGTCTTCCATCTCATGGCAGCCGATCCCGAACGCGCCTGGCGCCCTCGGGAAGTCACCCTCGCACTGGGCATCCACAGCGCGGCGAGCTTCGCGACCCAGATGAGCCAGTGGGCAGTCGAGGGACTACTCAAGAAGATCGCCTACGGGACGTACACACTCGCCGACGCGTGGAAGACGACCCTCTTGACGGACGGCGACGGTGCTTAACTCCGGGGCCTTGGGCGTCGACGATGTCCTGATGCTGGTATGTGACGGGCTGAAGGGTCTGCCCGAGGCCGTGGAAACCGTCTGGCCTCGAACGATTGTCCAAACCTGCGTCGTTCACCCGCTGCGGAACAGCTTCCGGCACGCGGCCCGCCAGGACTGGGACAAGATCGCCAAGGCGCTCAAGCCCGTCTACACGGCACCCAACGAAGCCGCTGCAACCGAGCGGTTCAGCGAGTTCCAGGAAGCCTGGGGCACAAAGTGGGTCTTCGAATTTAGTGGGGGTGTGCCTCCCGTCGGCTTCGCCGGGTGGTTGCACAGTGTGAGCGGAGGCGTTGGTTCGCTCGGTTCCTGAAGCCGAAGGCGTTGCGGGCTTCGAGCTTGATGAGGCGGTTGTTGCCCTCCGAGGCGGCGTTGGTGATGCCGGTGGTCAGGTAGGTCTCGATGCCGTCCCACCACTGCTCGATGGTCTCGGCGAGGGTGACGAGTTCGGGTAGGTGGGAGTGGTCGGCGACGTGGGCGAAGAAGCGGTGGCGGGCGGCGGAGATCGCGGAGTGGTCGGGGGCGACGTGCCTGCGGGTGACGGTCAGGCTCAGGATGTCGCGCAGGAGTTCTTTGCCTTGCCAGGCCGCGTAGATCTGGCGGCCGTAGGTCCCCATGTACTCCAACTCGGTCTTGAGGCGCCGGCGTTGTTCGTGGGTGAGGTCTTCCTTGTTGCGGCGCAGGAGTTTGCGGACGGTGTAGATGCTGTCGCCCTTGCGGGCCCGGCGGCCGTGCTGTTTCCAGGTGAGGCGTCGGCGCAGGTCGGCGAGGTGGCGCTGGGCGAGTTGCACGATGTGGAAGCAGTCGACGACCACGGCTGCGTGGGGCAGGACGCGGTGGATGGCGACGCGGAAGGTGGAGCACAGGTCGATGGCGACGTAGCGGATCTGTTCGCGCCAGGCGGCGGGCCGGGCCGTCAGCCAGTCGGCGACGGAGGCGGAGTTGCGGCCCTCGACCTGTCCGAAGAGGCCGCGCCCGCCGACCGCGTCGACGAAGCCGATGTGCCAGGCGTCGGCGACCAGCTCCCACTTGTGGGTGTCCGGGTTCTGCTTCCACACCGGTTTCCCTCGCCGGGTCTCGTCGATCCCGACTGCCTCGGTCACCGGCGGTTCCTCGGGCAGGACCTTCGCGGCGTAGTCCTCGAAGCAGTGCTGCACGATCGGCCAGGACAGGCCCAGACCCCGGCCGGCCTGCACTACCGATCGTCCGCCGTCGCAGACCGCGGCCCCGGCCGCCCGCCGAAGCGCCCCGGTCGTACGCATCCGCGCGGGTACCTGGCCTATGGACTCGGTGAACGAGCGGCGGTCGCAGTCGAGTTCGGTGCAGTGCCAGCGTGCCTTGCGCCAGCGGATACTCACCGGGCGCCCACCACAGGACAGGTGTCTGGGGGCGGTGGTGCGGTAGTCCTTGAGCCGGGTGGCGAAGACCCCGCAGGAGGGACAGGCCCGCGCGGAAGCCTCACTCGTCACGACGAACACCGTCGATCCACTCGCGCCGTCGTCCTTGACTTGCGTCACATGCACCCCCTCCAGCCCCAGCAGTCGCGTCGCGGCCTCGTTGGTATCGTCGATGCTCAAGCCCGTGGGTTTTCATGATCGGCTGTCTAGGCAACAACCATGATCACGAAGACCCGCGGGCTCCTTGCATCCGGGGCACCAGCACCCAACCAGCCTCACGCAGAGTGACGCCGCGGCCCGTCCGACGCCTCCGCACCCCCACTAAGTTCGAAGACCCATGCAGGGTCTTCGAATTTAGTGGGGGTGTGCCTCCCGTCGGCTTCGCCGGGTGGTTGCACAGTGTGAGCGGAGGCGTTGGTTCGCTCGGTTCCTGAAGCCGAAGGCGTTGCGGGCTTCGAGCTTGATGAGGCGGTTGTTGCCCTCCGAGGCGGCGTTGGTGATGCCGGTGGTCAGGTAGGTCTCGATGCCGTCCCACCACTGCTCGATGGTCTCGGCGAGGGTGACGAGTTCGGGTAGGTGGGAGTGGTCGGCGACGTGGGCGAAGAAGCGGTGGCGGGCGGCGGAGATCGCGGAGTGGTCGGGGGCGACGTGCCTGCGGGTGACGGTCAGGCTCAGGATGTCGCGCAGGAGTTCTTTGCCTTGCCAGGCCGCGTAGATCTGGCGGCCGTAGGTCCCCATGTACTCCAACTCGGTCTTGAGGCGCCGGCGTTGTTCGTGGGTGAGGTCTTCCTTGTTGCGGCGCAGGAGTTTGCGGACGGTGTAGATGCTGTCGCCCTTGCGGGCCCGGCGGCCGTGCTGTTTCCAGGTGAGGCGTCGGCGCAGGTCGGCGAGGTGGCGCTGGGCGAGTTGCACGATGTGGAAGCAGTCGACGACCACGGCTGCGTGGGGCAGGACGCGGTGGATGGCGACGCGGAAGGTGGAGCACAGGTCGATGGCGACGTAGCGGATCTGTTCGCGCCAGGCGGCGGGCCGGGCCGTCAGCCAGTCGGCGACGGAGGCGGAGTTGCGGCCCTCGACCTGTCCGAAGAGGCCGCGCCCGCCGACCGCGTCGACGAAGCCGATGTGCCAGGCGTCGGCGATCAGCTCCCACTTCCTTGTCGTCGGGTTCTGCTTCCACACCGGTTTCCCTCGCCGGGTCTCGTCGATCCCGACTGCCTCGGTCACCGGCGGTTCCTCGGGCAGGACCTTCGCGGCGTAGTCCTCGAAGCAGTGCTGCACGATCGGCCAGGACAGGCCCAGACCCCGGCCGGCCTGCACTACCGATCGTCCGCCGTCGCAGACCGCGGCCCCGGCCGCCCGCCGAAGCGCCCCGGTCGTACGCATCCGCGCGGGTACCTGGCCTATGGACTCGGTGAACGAGCGGCGGTCGCAGTCGAGTTCGGTGCAGTGCCAGCGTGCCTTGCGCCAGCGGATACTCACCGGGCGCCCACCACAGGACAGGTGTCTGGGGGCGGTGGTGCGGTAGTCCTTGAGCCGGGTGGCGAAGACCCCGCAGGAGGGACAGGCCCGCGCGGAAGCCTCACTCGTCACGACGAACACCGTCGATCCACTCGCGCCGTCGTCCTTGACTTGCGTCACATGCACCCCCTCCAGCCCCAGCAGTCGCGTCGCGGCCTCGTTGGTATCGTCGATGCTCAAGCCCGTGGGTTTTCATGATCGGCTGTCTAGGCAACAACCATGATCACGAAGACCCGCGGGCTCCTTGCATCCGGGGCACCAGCACCCAACCAGCCTCACGCAGAGTGACGCCGCGGCCCGTCCGACGCCTCCGCACCCCCACTAAGTTCGAAGACCCACGATGCAGCAGCGACTGGTGCCGGTGAGGCTGTTCTTCGACTTCCTCGTCGAGGAGGGCGTACGCGAGTCGAACCCGGTAGGACGCGGCCGCTACACGCCAGGCCGGGGGCGGGGCGGCGCCCAGCGGGGGCTGGTGCCGCGGTTGGAGAAGCTGCCGTGGATCCCGGCCGAGGCTGAGTGGCTGCGGATCTTGGAGTTCTTCCGGGCCGAGCCGGTGCGCAACCGAGTCATGCTGGCGCTGGCCTACGACGCGGCCCTGCGCAGGGAGGAGCTGTGCTCGCTGCGGACCGACGACATCGATCCGGCTCACCGCACGCTGCGGGTGCGGGCGGAGACGACGAAGACCCGGGTGGAGCGGATGGTGCCGTATTCGGCGTCCACCGGGGTGCTGCTGGGCGAGTATCTGCGCCACCGGGCCACGCTTTCGCGGGCCAGAGGGCCGCTGTTCCTCTCGGAGTCGCGCCGCAATCTGGCTCAGCCGCTGACCTTGTGGACCTGGTCGAAGGTCGTGCGTCGTCTCGCGCTGGCCGCAGACGTGCCACGCTTCTCCACGCACACCACCCGGCACTTGTGCCTCACGGATCTGGCCCGGATGGGCTGGGAGGTGCACGCCATCGCGGCGTTTGCTGGGCATCGGAGCACCGAGTCGACCTTGCGCTACATCCATCTGTCGGGCCGGGAGCTGTCCGCGCGCCTGAACGCCTCGATGTCACACCTGCACGCGTGGCGCCTCGAGACGCTCACCGGCCCGGAGCGAGGAGACCGGTGATGGCGGCGAACGTGTCGTGGCAGCGTCCCGTCGCGGTGACCGACCCCGGCCGATACGTGCCGTTCGATCTGAGTGCCTTCGACCGTCGCCAGCAGTTGTCATCGGACGAGGTCACCGCGTTGTCCGCCCTCGATCTACGGGCGCTACGGCGCCTGCGGGCACGCGGTGTCCCGCGCCGGACCGCGGTGCACTGGACAGCACTGGAACGGCTGGTCCTCCCGCTGGACGCTGCCCGCGAAGCCCTGCACCGGGACGCGGATCTTTCACACAATGCGGAGGTCCGCCACCGGCGGGCAGGGTCCCAGGCGGTGGCCGCGATCCTGGCCAACTGCCGTGTTCTGGAACGGTCCTGGTGGGGCTGGACGGCGTGGGACTGGGCCCGGCTCTGCGCCGGCGGCAGCACGGAGTTCCGGGGGAGCCAGGAACTGGCGACGGACACCACGACCCGTCCGTATCTCCTGGCGCTGGGCTATCTCCTGGGCGGCTTCACCGACTACCAGCATCTGGGTCACTTCAACCGTCTCTACCTGGCCCAGCTCGTGTTCGGCTCGGAGCCGGTCGAGACAGCGATGGAGCAGGTCGCGGTGATCGCGCACCGCTGGGGCTACCGCAGCCAGAACCGTGAGGACGGACGTTACAGACTGCCCGGGGTTCTCGCCCAGGCCCTGCTGATCAACCGCAGTCCCCGGATCGTGGACCTGGACACCGAGGCATTCGCCCGGCTCCAGGCCCATCCGTCCACCAGCACCCGCTACATGTCCGGGTACTTCGCCCTGCAGAAGATCGTGGCCGACCTCGGGCACTGCGCGGCTCCGGTCCGCCCCGGTTTCAACCACGCACCGGGCCTTGTCGGTGTCCCTGAGCCGTGGTCGACCTATCTGCAGCGCTGGTACGACACCTCCACCCTCACCACGGCCGTCCGCAACAACGTCCGCACCAACATGGCCAAGACCGGACGCTGGCTCGGAGCCGAACATCCCGATGCCGTCGATCCCGCGCACTGGACTCGCGGCACCTGCGCGGCCTGGGTCGCGGCGGTCGACAAGATGACTGTTGGCGCCTACGTCCAACGCACCGACCACCTCCACGACCGATTCGGCGATCCGATCGCCCCGCGCACCAAGTCCCATATCCTCATGGGCACCCGCATGTTCCTGCGTGACCTGCAGGAATGGGAATGGATCCCACGCCGGTTCGATCCCTCGCGCTCGCTCGCGGTTCCCCGCAGTGTCGCCGCGCTGATCGGCCCCGACCCCCGCGTCATCGCCGACGAGGTCTGGGCCAAGCTGCTGTGGGCCGGCCTCAACCTGCAGGCCGACGACCTCCCCGGCACTTCCGCTGGCAGTTACTACCCACTCGAACTCATCCGCGCTCTCGCCGTGACCTGGCTGTTCTCCGGTCTGCGCAGTGACGAGATC
This sequence comes from Streptomycetaceae bacterium MP113-05, assembly GCA_000497405.1. Taxonomy (GTDB): domain Bacteria; phylum Actinomycetota; class Actinomycetes; order Streptomycetales; family Streptomycetaceae; genus Streptomyces. The sequence continues at coordinate 18,246 of KI547050.1, forward strand.
TCCCGGCTCCGCGTCGGCTGCGTCCGCTGGCAGCACGAGGGACAGACCATCACCGGCGACTCCCGCGAGGTCCTGGCCGAGCAGGCCGTCTGCCTGCTCGACGTCCCGGTGCACAAGACCGGCACCGCGTTCACCAAGCCCGTCGACCCGATCGTCGGCCAGGCCATCGACGCCTGGCAGGCTCGGCGGCCCGAACAGCCCAAACGGCTCGACCGCAAGACGAACGAGCGCGTTGACCTGCTCTTCTCCGTCCGTGCCCATCCCGTCGCCAAGGACTACATCAACCGCACCTTGATCCCCTCGCTCTGCACGAAGGGCGGTGTTCCCGCCGCCGACGTCCGAGGCAAGATCACCAGCCACCGGGCCCGCTCGACCATCGCCAGCCAGCTCTACAACGCCAAGGAGCCGATGACGCTCTTCGAGCTCCAGGCATGGCTCGGGCACCGCAATCCGAACAGCACCCAGCAGTACGCGAAGATCACCCCGAACACGCTGACCAGGGCATACACCGAAGCCGGCTACTTCTCCCGCAACCTGCGGACCATCGAGGTCCTCGTCGACCGGGACGCCATCACCTCCGGCGCCGCCGCCGACGGCCAGCCCTGGCAGCACTACGACCTCGGCCACGGCTACTGCACCTACAGCTTCTTCGAGCAGTGCCAGCACCGGATGGCCTGCGCCCGCTGCGACTTCTATAGCCCGAAGGACTCCACCCAGGCCCAACTCCTCGAGGCCAAGGCGAACCTCCAGCGCATGCTCGTCTCGATCCCGCTGACCGACGACGAACGCGCTGCCGTCGATGACGGCCAGGCCGCCCTCGACGCGCTCCTCGGCCGACTCGCCGAGGTCCCCACTCCCGCCGGACCCACCCCACGCGAGATGTCCCCGCCCAGCACCACCACCCTGCTGCCGATCATCGAAGTCCGACAAGGCGGCAAAAGATGAAACCGCAGGTCACAGATTCCACAGAACCGCCTTCGTCATCGACGTCTTCTCCCGCATGATCGTCGGCTGGCAGTTCGCCACCAGCCTCTACACCGATCTCGCCCTCGACGCCCTGGAAATGGTCATATGGAGACGCCGGCACACCGGCGCCGA
>KI547050.1:21915-30890 GCA_000497405.1 Streptomycetaceae bacterium MP113-05
TCCGGGAAGTGGACACCGGCCGAAGTGTTCGAGGAGCAGCTACGCTCGCTACAACAGCCCGGTGTTGCAACGACTGGTTGAACTCGCCCAATACCTTGCCATCCGCTACACCGAACGCCTCGCCGAAGCGGCCGCTGTGGCCTCGGTCGGCTCACGAGGCGACTCCTACGACAACGCCCTCGCCGAGGCGTTCAACAGCCTCTTCAAGGCCGAGCTCATACGCAACAAAGGCCCCTGGACCGGCATCAACGACGTCGAGATCGCCGTCGCCGAGTACATCGGCTGGTTCAACCGACGACGACTCCACGGCGAGCTCGGCCAGGTCACCCCCGCCGAATACGAGGCCCTCCACACCGCATCGACCGCACCAGAAGTCCTGCTGAAAACCAGCTAACCCACCGTCCACAAAACCCGGGGCTTGACACCCACGAACTGCCCCGTCCCCGCTGGTGGCGCCAAGGGCAGTGACCCGGAATCTCAAGATCCCCGACAGAGTCGCTCTATGGGCCCGCGCTGGGGCGGCACAGGAGATCGCCCAGGCCCTTCTCCAGCAGCCCGAAGGCGTGTTCCGTGGCTGCCACCGCGTCGGGGTACACCGCATCGGGGGACTGCCCGGCGATGATGCGGTGGGCGTTCGTGCCGGCAAGCACCTCTTGCACGGCGAGAAGCTGGGCCGCGATCAGTGACGCGGACAGGGGGGACGCACCCTCCTCCATCAGCGCGTGGGCCAGGAGGTCCCGGCTCTCGTCTTGATAGTGCTTGCTTCTCGCCCCCAAAGCGGGCGTATTGCTCAACAGCACCTGGATGCTGCGTACGTGAGGCAGATCGCTCAGACCAGTGAAGGGCTGCCGTTCGGCCAGCGCGGTCAGCAGGTATTCGCACAGGGCGCCGTGCGGAGTCTGGCCCGGCTCACGTGCGCGTACCACGGCTGCCGGCTCGCCGATGTGATGTCTGCCCGCGCCCAGGACGAGGTCTTCCTTGCACTCGAAGTAGTTGAACACCGTCTTCTTGGACACCATCGCGGCAGCCGCGACCTCGGCGACCGAGACATTGTCGAACCCGCGCTCCTCGAACAGGCTCACCGCTGTCCGCATCAGCAGCTGTCGGGTCTGCTCCTTCTTGCGTGCGCGCAAGCCCTGTTGCTCATCCATACACCAACACTACCAAGTGTAAATTTACCTTCGAAGTTAATTTACACCAGGTGTAAAAATTGTTACGGTCGTGGCCGTGTCTACCTCGCCGGCTCCGGTCTTGCCGACTGCCCTCCAGCCGTCCCCCACTGCCCTGGCCGCCCTGCTGGGAGGGCGACTTAGACCCCATCGCAGGTTCATCGCGCTGATCCTCGCCCTCCAACTGGTCCAGGCCCTGAGCCTCCTGCTGCTCCCGACGCTCACCGCCGACATCGTTGACCGCGGCATCCTCGCCCACGACACCGGCTACATCATGGGCCGCGGCGGGCTCATGCTCGCCGTGACCGCGGTCCAGGCGGCAGCCGCCGCCTGCGCCGTCTACTTGAGTGCACGCGTCGCCATGAGCGTCGGCCACGATCTGCGCAATGCCGTGTTCAGCCGGGTGCAGGAGCTCTCCGCCCGGGAGATCGGTCGCTTTGGCGCCCCCTCCCTGCTCACTCGGACCACGAACGACGTACAGCAGGTTCAGACGCTGGTGTTCATGGCACTGATCCTGCTGCTGACTGCGCCTCTCATGGGCCTGGGGGGAATCGCGCTTGCCCTGCGGCAGGACGTGCCACTGTCCGGTGTCCTAGTGGTGGCCATCCCCGTGATGGTCGCAGTGATCGGCTCTCTCATCGGCCGGCTGCTGCTGCCGTCACGGGCCATGCAGGTCCGTATCGACGCCGTCAACCGGGTCATGCGCGAGCACATCAGCGGCATCCGCGTCATCCGTGCTTTCACCCGCGACGCCCATGAGCAACGCCGTTTCGCGGCGGCCAACAGCGGTCTGATGACGGTGGCGTTGAGGGTGGGGCGACTTCAGGCGCTCTTCGGCGCCTCAGCCGCGCTGGTCTCCGGCCTGGCCGCGGTGGCGGTGGTCGCGGTGGGGGCACCCCGCATCGCCGACGGCGAACTGCAGCTGGGGGCGCTGCTGGCTTTCCTCAACTATCTAGGAGCGATCCTCACCTCCTTCATGATGGCCATGAGCGTGTTCATGCTGGCGCCCCGCGCGAGGGTCAGCGCCGGACGTATCGGCGAGGTGCTGGACACCGAACCCGGCATCACGGAACCGGCCGTACCGGTCCGGCCCGCGGCCGCCCGCGGGAACCTAGACGTCCGCGGCCTGGCATTTCGTCACCCGGGCGCCGAAAAGCCGGTACTGCGCTGCGTGGACCTCATCGCCCGCCCCGGTCAGACCACCGCAGTCATCGGCCCGACCGGCAGCGGCAAGACCACTCTGATCAACCTCATGGTGCGCCTCCACGACGCCGACAACGGCTCGGTGGCGATCGACGGCGTGGACGTACGCGACATGGACCGGCGCACCCTGGCCTCCGCGGTCGCGCTCGTGCCGCAGCGGGCCCATCTGTTCTCCGGCACGATCGCCTCGAACCTGCGCTACGGCGCCCCCAATGCCAGCGACGATGAACTGTGGCACGCGCTGGAGACCGCCCAGGCCCGGCAGTTCGTGGCCGCCCTGCCCGACGGCCTCTACACCAGCGTCGGCCAAGGCGGCAGCACCGTCTCCGGGGGGCAGCGCCAACGCCTCGCAATCGCACGGGCCCTGGTTGCCAAGCCACGGATCTATGTGTTCGACGACGCGTTCTCCGCACTCGACAACACCACCGACGCGGCCTTGCGCGCCGCCCTGGCCGACGAGATCGGCGGCGCAACCCAGGTCGTCGTGTCCCAGAGGGTGTCCACCATCCGCTCGGCCGATCGTATCGCCGTGCTCGATGACGGCCGTATCGACGACATCGGCACCCACGAGGAACTGCTCCGGCGCAGCACCGCCTACACCGAAATCGTCACCTCGCAGCTCACCCCCCAGGAGGCGATGTGAGTTCCCCGCAGGCAACAGCTGAACGGCCCGCCGACTTCCGCACCACCGTCATGCGGATCCTTGCCGGCCTGTACCCCGACCGCTTCCGCATCAGCGCTGTGCTCGCACTCGCGGTGCTCGGCGGCGGGCTGATGCTGGCCGCTCCTGCCCTGCTCGGCCGCGCCACCGACACCGTGGTGAGCGGAGTCCGCACCGACGGGGTCGACTTCACCGTTCTGTGGCGGATCCTGGCTCTCACTGCGCTGCTCACCGTGGCGGCATGGGGGTGCCAGGTCGTCCAGGGGCGGCTGATCGCCGACGTGGTCCAAAAGCTGGCGTTTCGGATGCGGGAGCAAGCTGGTGCCAAGCTGTCCCGGCTGTCGCTGCGCTACTTCGACACCCGGCCACGCGGCGAGGTGCTGTCCCGGGCCACCAACGACATCGACAACCTCACCCAGACCGTGCAGCAGGTGTTCGCCCGCATGCTGAGCGCGCTGCTGCTCATCGTCGGAACGCTGCTGATGATGTTGTGGATCTCCCCGCTCCTCACCACCGTCATCGTGGTGACAGCGCCGGCGGCCGTCTGGGCCACCCGAGCCATCGCGAAGCGCGCCCAGCCGCAGTTCGCCCGGCAGTGGGCGGCCACCGGCCGGCTGAGCGGCCACATCGAGGAGATGTACACCGGCCACGAGCTGGTCACGACGTTCAACCGCAGGGCCGAGGCGGCACAGCTCTTCGCCGAGCACAACGACGATCTGCGCGCCGCCGCAGTCCAGGCACAGCTGATCTCCGGACTCATCGCCCCGGCGCTGACACTCCTGGCCAATATCAACCACGTCTTTGTGGCCGTCATCGGTGGACTTCGGGTGGCCTCCGGCGCGCTGTCCATCGGGGATATTCAGGCGTTCATCCAGTACGTCCTCCAGTTCAGCCAGCACTCCGGATCTGTGGCCTCGCTGACCGGACAAATCCAGTCCGCGACGGCCTCGGCCGAACGGGTCTTCGAGTTCCTCGACGCCAAGGAGGAGGAACCCGATCCGACCGGTTCCCGCCCCCCGGTACACGTCAAGGGCCGGGTGACCTTCGAGGGAGTGTCCTTTCGCTACCGCGAGGACCAACCGCTGATCGAGGACCTCTCCCTGGCTGTGGAACCAGGGCAGACGGTGGCGCTCGTCGGCCCCACCGGAGCCGGAAAAACCACCCTCGTCAATCTGCTGCTGCGCTTCTACGAGCCGGCCTGCGGACGGATCACTGTGGACGGAGTGGACACTTCCCTCCTAGCCCGGGCTGACCTGCGCGCCGAAATCGGCTTGGTGCTGCAGGACACCTGGCTCTTCGGCGGCACCATCGCGGACAACATCGCCTACGGCAGGCCCGACGCCACCCGCGAGCAGATCGCCGCCGCGGCCCGCGCCGCCCACGCCGACCGGTTCATCCGCACACTCCCCGACGGCTACGACACTCTGCTCGACGAGGAGGGCGGCGGCCTCAGCGCCGGAGAACGACAGCTGGTCACCATCGCGCGCGCCTACCTCACCGAACCGTCTATCTTGATTTTGGACGAGGCGACGAGCTCCGTGGACAGCCGCACCGAGATGCTCGTTCAGCAGGCCACCGCCTCCCTTCGGCAGGGGCGCACCAGCTTCGTAATCGCCCACCGGCTGTCCACCATCCGCGACGCGGACGTAATCGTGGTGATGGAAGACGGACAAGTCGCCGAGCAGGGCAGCCACCACGACTTGCTGGCTGCCGACGGCACCTACACACGGCTGTACGCGGCCCAGCTCGCGGGCAGCGCGGTGGCATGAGCGTCATGGTATCGGGTCTGTACCGTGAACGGCTCTGTCGCACTTGCGGTGGTGACGGAGAGTGGGGTCATCCCAGGAGGATGCGGTGGCGGAGGAGTGGGAAGTCTGCCCGGCCGTACATCTGACGTTTGATCAGCTTGGTCTTGTTGTTGACGCCTTCGGTGCCGCCGTTGTGATGGGGCAGGGTGAGAGCGGCGTTGACGGCGGCGCGGTCGCGTTCGAGTCCGCGGGTGAAGGCGTGGAGGTGGGGCAGGTCCACGGCTTGTGCGGTGTTGATTCAGTCGGTGAGGAGATCGGCGTTCTCCCTGGCAGGGGCCAGGAGGGCGGCGAAGTCGTGGATGAGGCCGGCCAGGGCGGGCATCTCGGGACAGGCGCCGCGGGCGGCCTCGATGCGTTCGCGTTGGTGGTCCTTGAGGCGGTCGGGGCGGGTGAGGAGGTAGCGGGCCAGGCGCCGGGGCGAGAGGGCCGTGCGGTCGGCTTCGACGCGGCCCTGGTTGATGTATCGGACCAGGAGGTTGGCGCTGCCGGTGTAGCCCAGTTCCTTGATCTCCCGTAGGAGATGGGTGACGGGGACGGCGGGGTCCTCTTCGCGGCGTCGGCGCAGGTGGTCTCGGTAGGGGTCCACGAGGGTGGACCGGTATTGGGGCGTCCGAATGAGACGGTCGGGTTCGGGGACGCGGTCGTACAGGGCTTGATCAAGTTCCGGAGACGTGGCGCTGGTCTGGTGGTGACCGGTTGGGGTGCATAGCAGTGCAGGCACGGGATCCGTGATCATTGGGGTGTCGAATCTCAACGATCATGAGGTGGCCCGTGCCTGCCGCTGTATCTTCTCCCATCCCGCCGGTGTTGGTGAGGCTGGGTCCGCTGGACATCGGTCAAGTCGCTGACCTGCGGACGTTCCTGGACCAGGTGCCCGACCCGCGTGCGAGGCGGGGCCGCTGGTACTCGCTGACCGCGATCCTCCTCGTCTGTGCCTGCGCGGCCGTCTCGGGAGCGAGGACCGTCGACGAGATCGCCGAGTGGACGGCGCGGGCCTCGGAGACCGTGCTGATGGCCGTCGGCGTCCGACGGCATCCGCTGCAGTGGCGCCGTGCCCCTTCGCGGACCACGATCGGCCGTGTGCTGGCGGCCGTCGACGGTGACGCCCTGGACAAGGCGATCGGCGCCTACCTCGCCGGCCGGAACGCCGCGGGACCGGAGCCGGAGCAACGGCGGGTGATCGCCGTCGACGGCAAGTCGCTGAGGGGATCGGCCCGCCTGACCGCCGGCCGCAGGCACCTGCTCTCCGCCGTCACCCACCACCGGGCCCTGACCCTCGCCCAGGCCGAGGTCGGAGCGAAGACGAACGAGACCGCGCACTTCCGGCCCCTGCTCGAAGGGCTGGACCTGGACGGAGCTCTCGTCACCTTCGACGCCCTGCACTCGGTCCAGGCGAACGTCACCTGGCTGGTCGAGACCAAGAACGCCCACTACATCGCCGTGATCAAGCGCAATCAGCCGACCGCCCACCGGCAGCTCGCCGCCCTGCCCTGGTCCGACGTCCCCGTCCAGCACACCACATCCTCCACCGGACACGGCCGCCACGAATCCCGCTCCATCAAGACCTGCGGCATCGCCGACGAACTCGGCGGAATCGCCTTCCCCCACGCCCACCTCGCCCTCCGCGTCCACCGCCGTCGCCTGCAGACCGGCCGACGCGAGAGTCGTGAGACGGTCTACGCCGTCACCAGCCTCGACGCCCACCAGACCACCCCCGCCGAACTGGCCGCCGCCGTCCGCGGCCACTGGAGCATCGAAGCCCTCCACCACGTCAGAGACGTCACCTACGCAGAGGACGCCTCCACCCTCCACACCGGCACCGCACCACGCGCCATGGCCACCCTCCGCAACCTCGCCATCGGCCTGCTCAAAACCCTCGGAGCCGCCAACATCGCCAAGACCACCCGCGCAATCCGCGACCAGCCCGAACGAGCCCTCCCACTCCTGGGCATCCTCAACAACCCCGACCCTCACGGAACTTGATCAAGCCCTGGCGGTCGTAGCGCTTGACGGTGTTCAGCGAGAGATTCAGTCGGCGGGCGCATGCCAGCAGGCCGACACCACGCTCGCGCAGCGCGTGGACCTGTTGCCAGCGCTCGCGGGTGGTAGCCGCCTGTTTCCCCTCGGCCGGAGGCGGGCCGCTCTTGGCCCAGCAGGTGCTGTGGGCGGCGACCTCCTTGCGCACGGCTTCGGCAAGGTTGTGCCAGATATGCCACCGGTCCGCCACCAGCACCGCGTCGGGCAACGCACGGCGGATCGCCTCCGCGTAGGCGGCCGATCCGTCCCGGCACACGACCTCCACGCCCGGGTGCACGCGCAGCCACTCCTCCAGCGTGTCCGACTCCCTGCCGGGCAGAACATCGATCCGCTCCCGGGTCTCCACATCGATCAGCACCGTGGCATAGTCGTACCGTCGGCGGAGTGCGAAGTCGTCCACCCCCAGTACCCGCGGCACGGGGCGGGACGGCAGCGGCAGCCGCACCAAGGCACGCAGGGCCAAGTACCGGGAGACAGGCGCCCCGAGCATGGACAGCACCCGTGCTCCCGCCCGGCCGGCTAACTCCCGCACCACCGCCCCGACCTGCGCCGACAGCCGCGGTGTACGGCGCTGGTAGCGCTCGAGGAGCCCGGGAAGCTGTTCCCTATGGCTCCGTCCGGCTCGGGCCGCTCGCCAATGGAGGGGACCTCGAGGATGGTGGTCGCCGTCTCCAGTAAGCGGGCGAGGCTTCCGCCGGCGACTTCGGGTGCGGCGTCACGCAACGCCGACTGGAACAGCGGGGCGGTCCACTGGGCTGGGGCGAGGCAGTGGGCCAGGGCGGCCTCCGGTGGGAGCGGGCGCCAGGTGCCGGCGGCGTGTGCGGTGCGCAGTTTGGCGACGTCGCGCAGGAGCAGTTCGCTGTGGTTCACGCAGGGGTCAACGAGCTCGGGGCGGGTCGGATGCATCGTGGCCGCGCCGTCGGCCCGGGCATGCACGTCTTCAGCTGACGGCCGGGTGTGTTCAGTTGCCGATCGGCTCGGGCTCGCCACCCGGGGGGTGGCAGCCCCATGATGCGGTGCCTCGCGAGGGCGGCATATGGCCGGCGCGTCGGGGCGCAGGCCATTCAACCATGGGCCCGACCGGGTTTTTTGGGATGCGGTTTATTACTTCCTTGCCACCTCTACCGGGTGCGCCTGGACCACTCGAGGCGTTCAGAGGAGTTCCTCTGCAACTCCGACAGCATGAGACGCGTCACACTGTTTATTCGGTAATGACGGGGTTTGAATTCATGTCCGGACACGGTCCGGTAGAAATCCGCTCAGTGTCCGGACACCCTGCAGGACGGTGTCCGGACGTCCGGCGGGCAGGATGCCAATGTCCACGCCCTTCCACCTGCCACGATGTGCTGCCGCCACGGACAGTGTCCGGACGTCCGGGCAGTGTCCGGACTCGCGGCGGCCCATGTTCCGGACAATATTCCGGACAGGCGGACACCGGTTTTTTGTTGTCCGGATTCTGTCCGGGCGAGTGTCCGCGCATCCCCGTAACGCACTTGGCATCCGAACCTCCGATCGTCGCTCTAGACTCCTCAACTGACGAGCCGTCTGCTGCTCGTTGTCTCTTTTTATTTTTCGTCCTTTTTTGGGGGTGCCATGAGTTTTATTCGCAGGCTTCGGGCGCTGGCTTCGTACACGTCTCGCGAGGCATACGTGCAGCGCCGTGTGGTCCTCAGGCAGTTCATCCGGGGGCTGGCGTACGGGACAGGCACAGCGGTGGCGGGTGTGGTGACGCTGTGGCTCCGGCTTCGCTACGGAGGCTGACGGGGTGAGGCTGCTCCGGGGTTCAGGGCCGCGGTGAGCGTGCGATCATCGCCCAGCGGCCCAGGCGGCGGGTGGCGTACAGGGTCAACGAGTCCCGGGCGGGAGCGGCTTCATCGTCTTCGGGTCCCACCAGTAGGTGCGGGTGGTGCCGACGTTGTGCAGCCCGGCGAGCGTGAGGTTGATGTCGACCTGGTAGGCGACACGCCCGCCGCCGTCGTATTCGTAGCGGGCGAGCACCACGGCGGTGTGCCAGTGGCCCTGCGCCCGGACGCGCAGCAGCGGCTGCTCGCCGTACGGGAAGACGCGCACCTTCGGCGGCGGCCCGGCGCCGGGCCG
>KI547050.1:30900-32751 GCA_000497405.1 Streptomycetaceae bacterium MP113-05
GTGGGGCCCCGGCGCCATGACAGCGGTGGGCCCAGGGCAACATCAGGGGGGATGGCAGCTTGCTCAACGAGCGCGCCAGCACCCGCGTTACGTGCTCGAGGAACAGCTGCCGCCGGTGGTTACTGCACGCGCCAGGAGCGGATGCGGTCGGCGGCGTCGGTGTGGCCACGCGGGCGGTTCCGCAGTCCGTCCGCGCGGCACTCACTCATCCTGTCGCGTCTCGATGGACGGGGCAGGTTCGGGGGTCTCTTCCCAGGTCAGGGCACGCGACAGAGCAAGGCGCGACAGCTCAGCGGACGCGTCCGAGGTGAATGACGGTGACGCGGACCTGGTGGTCGCTGATCTCGTACATCACCCGGTAGACGCCGATGTGAATGCGCAGCAGGTTCGCGCTGCCGGACGCGCCTTGCGGGCGGGGATCGCGGGCGAGGTGGTCCACGGCGGTGAAGACCTGCCGCACTCCGTCCGGGTCGCTCTTGGCGAACCGTTCGGCCTGGGCTAACGCCTCCGGTTCCCAGATGACCTCGTAGCTCACGCGGCGTTCTCGCCGAAGACCTGGCGGAAAGCCTCGCCATGCGGCACGCCGGCCTCTTCACCGCGGGCCTGACGCTCGCGGTAGGCGGCCAGCGCCCGCATCTCCTGCAGCTCCAGGGCGTCGGCCGGGGAGACCAGTATTGCCACGGTGTGCCCGTGGTCGGTGATGGCCACCGGCTCCCGTGACGCGCTGACCTCCCGCGCGATCGCCCCGAGCCGGGCGCGGGCTTCCACGATCGAGTAGCTCGTATCCGTCATGAACACCACGTTACAGAAGTGAGCACATCCGCAGGAAGGTATGTCCGTTTCTCTCGGCGGAGCTGGGAGGTGCCCTCCCCATTTTCCCTGCTGGGCGACGTCGTCATGAGGCCCGGGAGCCTGGGAGAGGTGCGCATCGGGTTGCCGCGTTTCACAGGCCGCGGCGGATGTCGTACCAGGGGGAGAGCCGGTCCGCGAGGCGGTCGTAGAAACTGCGCTTCTCCTCATGCTCTGCCCAGCGGGCGTCGCCCGGGTTGTGCGCCGCCGTCCACTCGGCGAGGTGCTGCTGCATCGTGCGCTGGAACTCGGCCGCGTGCTCGACCTGCCGGTGTTCCGCGCGGCAGTTGTGGCAGAGCTCCGGATACGGGTCCTCCCGGCCGACTTCGCTGGCCAGCTGGGCGAAGCGCTCTTCACTGAACCGTCCGCCGCATTCGGCGCACTTCGGCAGCCGGGCCTCGCGTTCGGCCTCCGCCCGCCTCTCGTGTTCGCGTCGGCGCTCTTCCGCGCGCTGCGCCTGGACGCGGTAGCGTACACAGGCGGCCACCCCGCCTGGGAAAACAGGGCGCCCAGTACACAGGTGCGGCGCGCTTGCAGTGTCCGGTCACGGCGCCGCCGGAACGGTCATCGGCCACGAAACCGGACATGGGACCGGACCTGGCTGATCCGGTGTCCGTCATGGGGCATCGGCCAGGGCGTCAATGAGCCTTCGCGCCCGGACGCGCGCGTCGGTCGCCTCCGGCAGGTCGGCCACGGCTGGGTCCTCGAGGACGGCGGCCGCCGACTCCAGCACCCCAGCCATGCTCCCGCCGGCGACATCCGGGCCGCCCTCGCGCAGCACGGCCCGGAACAGCGGGCCGCTCCACTGGCCGCGGGCGAGGACGTCGGCTGCCGCGGCCTCACCGGGCAGGGTGCGTCAGGTGCCGGCGGCGTGAGCGGCGTGCAGCGCGGCGACGTCACGCGCCAAGACCTCGGTGTCGATGTGGTTCACGCACAGGTCAACGAGCACCGGGACGGTCCGGTTTCATCGTCTTCGGGTTCCACCAGTAGGTGCGGGTGGTG
>KI547050.1:33664-36680 GCA_000497405.1 Streptomycetaceae bacterium MP113-05
CTGGTCCTGCAGGAGGTCGTCGGGGAAGGAGTAGGCCATGCCTCCATCCTGGCACGTGTTCGAACTAACGTTCCAGTCGGTTGTGTGATCTTGCGTGGCCATCGAGGGAGAGCAGGGTGAGGAGACGACGAGGTCGCGGCACGCGGGAGGGTTCGCCTCCGCTCCCGGCGCAGGCGGCGGGCCGGGTTCGTCGGGTTCCTCCGGGGCTTGGTTGCGCCCCGCGAGGCCCACAGGCGGCGCCGCATGATCCGCGAAGCCGTACGCATCAGAAGCGAACGCCGCCGGGCGCTGGGGTCTGAGCTGGGTCAGACGTCGACCTTGTAGGCCGTGTCGCGGAGGAGGAGAGGGGCTTGGTGGGGTCCTTTGATGTAGGGCCCGCGCCAGATGACTTTGTGCTGGCCAAGGCTGGGGTACCACTGGCGCACTTTGTGCATGCGGACCGGCCACCGGTGGTGGTAGGTGCGGGTACCGGCGTTCTCTGCCGAGGCGCCGGCCCGCGCGGCGGGTGCGGCGAGGTTGATGACGCGCACGCCGGGAGGTGTGCTGGCTCGGGTGCCGGTGGATGGGGGGTGGGTCTTGCAGGAGTTCTCGAGGACGGCGCCCGCCGTCCTCGAGAACTCCTGCGTTACAAGCCAGCCTGCCCATCGGTCGAACCTCCACGTTCAGTAGTCCCGTTCGGCATGCGCTTCGCAACTGGCCGGGGAGACCAGCATGGCCATGGTGCCGGGGCGTCGATCTTTTTTCGGGATGCGCGGCTTCTTCTTGCGGGCCCCGGCTGCGTGCTGGTGAGCGCGGCAGGAGGTCGAGTCGACGCTGACCATGCTCCAGTCGATTCGGCCGTCCAGGTCGGCTTCGGCCTGGACGGCACGCAGGATTCCGTCCCACGTGCCGTCAGCAGACCAGCGCCGGTGCCGTTCGTAGACGGTCTTCCAGCTGCCGAAACGCTCAGGCAAGTCGCGCAACGGTTAGCCCTTGCCCGTACGCACCCGGAACAGGATCCCGTTGATCACCTGCCGGTGATCACTCCACCTGCCGCCACGACGTCCGTCGAAGGCAAGTGCGGCTCCAGTCGGGTCCACTCCGCATTGCTCAGATCACCCCACCCCATACCGAGCACAACGAGCCAGCGACCCGACAGTCACATGATCCGCCGGACACTGCCTAGGGTCCGGCTGGCCCGCGTGGGGGACGGGGGCCCAGCCTCGATGGTTCCCAGCCGTCGTCCGAGCCGTCCTCGAGCAGAGGGGGAGTCCAGCGGCTGCCGGTCTTCGTCGGGGACGTGCGCCGTCAGCAGCGGACCGTTCAGGAGGCCTTCGGAGAGAATGCCGCCGATGTGGTCGAAGAGCACAGCAAGTTGGGAGGCTGTCTGCACCGGGAGTGAGGCCGCCCGGCGTGGATGACTTGTCCCGCGACGCTACTCCCCCTGTTTTCCCCTCCCCCTTGCGAACCGGTTGTCTTTAGCCTGGGGCCATGCCCAAAACCGAGTTCAGCGCCGATGACTACGTCAACCCCGAGGCTCCTGAAGGGGAGCGCCGTGTGAGGCCGGACCACCCTCGTGTCCGCGACCGCTCCTACGACTACTCCCGCCGAACGCAGGAGATGGACTTGCTGAAGGCGTCGCTCATCTCCACCGTGATGGAACCCTGGGATGCCTACCCCGGCCTGGCGGAGATCCCGGAAGACGCTGTGCCCGGCCCCGAGCTCACGCTGTACATCAAGGAGCGGAAGCGAGGGCCCGGGTACGTCGCTGACTTCGTCTACAAGGCAGCCGACCTTCCGGTCACCGTGCACGGCATCCTGGCGAACCAGGGATCCGGCCTCGGGCTGATCGAGCTCGAGCTCTGGCGCCCGGAGTGGGGGTACTGGGACAGCTACGGGGACTTCGTCGGTGCCCCTGAGAAGGAAGCGCCGGCGACAGCGTGCGCGCCGATCACAAGTGATGTGCTGCGCCGCATCCCGCTGGGTCAGATCGTCGCCCGGGCCCAGGCTGAACTGGCCGACCAGTCGTGGAAAGAAGAAGGCGTAATCGTCATCGGGCGTCCTCGAAGTGACTCCGATTCAGATCTCGCCCCGGCATCCCGGCAAGCCCTGGAGAAGGCGAACGCACTCGCACAGCCCGCGCAGCGAGGACGCCCTCCCCTCGATGGGGAGCTCCTCCATCACGTGGCCCATGCCTACCTCCGTGAAGCCATCAACGGCCCTGGCCTCACACGGCGCCTGGCCACACAGTTCGACCGCCCGGAGCCGACCATCAAGGACTGGATCAGAGCCGCCCGGGACCGCGGCTACCTCTCCCCCGCCACCCCCGGCCGCCGAGCCGCCGGGCCCGGCCCCCTCCTCTAGCCACCCCCAGACGGCCGGCATCTGTGCCCGGACCTCGCCCCCGCGGACACCCCGCGCAGGGATAGCGGCGCCCAGCCGAGCGCGACGTGACCGCCATGGGCAAGTGCAGCCCAGGCCGGTCGGCGGGTGGGTCCCACTCACAGCTTCCGGCCGGACCGGGCACGGGGGTGTACACGGGCGCTCCAGCAGGTGGTCGGCGAACGGCGCGGCAGCAACCGCGCCGCCAATCGGACTCATCGGCGCGGACGGGGCAGCGGTCGTCGCCGGTCTACCCGTTCCGCCCCCGACTTCATTGGTGGCACGTCACCATGATGAAGTGAACACCCCAGACGCAACCGAAACATGGTCCTCGCCAGGGACTCCGCTCGCGCCCGAGAACCTGAGCGCAGCGGTGGGCACTCTCGCCCAATTCATTCAGCGCGCGCCGCTCACCGAGGTCTTCGCTGCGCTGGAACACGGCCTTGACGGTGCCGACGCGGCACATGCCGCCCAGGTCGCCGAGGCGGGCGGAGTTACCGCCGGTCTCCTTACTTCTGCGCTCACCGTGCGAGAGAGCCTCGGCCGGATCAGCGACCTCATCCACGCCTCAGGGGTCCTGCTGGCGCTACCGCATCTCCTGGAGGAAGGCGAGCGGATCTCCCGGCGCCCTTCCCTAGTGTCGCGTGATTCCGTT
>KI547050.1:36690-39260 GCA_000497405.1 Streptomycetaceae bacterium MP113-05
ACTCTTCAAGGCCGAGCTGATCGGGAACAAGGGCCCGTGGACCGGGATCAACGACGTCGAGATCGCGGTCGCCGAGTACGTCGACTGGTTCAACCAGCGGCGCCTCCACGGCGAGCTCGGCCAGGTCACCCCCGCCGAACACGAAGCCGCCCACCTCGCGGCCCAACCCCCAGCCTCACTCCAAGAAACCAGCTGACCGACTCTCCATCAAACCCGGTACTTGACAGTCTGGTGGCGGTGGAAGAGATCCCGTCCGGCGATGCGCAGGGCGGGATCTGTTGCGTTCGCGCCGCCTGCCCGGCCCGGTCCGGCTCGCAGCGGCCGGTGACCGTCCCGACACGGGGTCACGCCCGGGCACCCGTATCGCGCAGGTGGCGCACGCAGGACAGCCCGGGCTTCCGCAGGGGACGTGTATCTCCGGCGCGTCGCGGGGCGTGCGTCGGCGGGTGGCGGTGCACGCCGCGCTCCTCCGTCGGGCCCGCATCGGGCGCGTCCGGTGCGGGGCGCGGGCAGGCCGGGCCCGGGTCATCCGTTCTGCGAACCAACTCCTGTGCCCAGGAGTGGTTTTGGCCGGATGACGGGAGGTCACTAGGATCCGCCAATGATCATACGCAGACGGTGGACGGTGGCCCTGTGCGGGCTTCTCGCCACCCTAGTGGCCGGCCTCGCGCCGGCCGGAGCCGCGGCCGACGAGCCCGGTTCGGACGAGCGGGAGGGACCGCCGCCGAAGGTGGAACTGGTCCTGGACGTCAGCGGTTCGATGCGCGCTCGAGACGTCGGCGGCCGTACCCGCATCGCAGTCGCCAAACAGGCGTTCAACGACGTCATCGACGCCATGCCCGAAGAGGTCCATCTCGGCATCCGCACCCTGGGGGCCGACTATGCGGGAGAGGACAAGGAGAAGGGCTGCCGCGACAGCGAGCAGCTCTTCCCGGTGGGCCAGGTGCGCCGCACCGAGGCCAAGACGGCCGTGGCCGCGCTCGCCCCGACCGGATTCACACCCATCGGCTACGCCCTCAAGGGCGCGGTGCGCGACCTCGGCGACGGCGAAGGTTCCCGCCGGATCGTCCTGATCACGGACGGGGAGGACTCCTGCGGTCTGCCGGACCCCTGCGACGTGGCACGGGAACTGGCCGCCCGGGGCACACACCTCACGGTGGACACCCTCGGACTGACCGGTGACGCCGAGGTCCGTCAGCAGCTCAGCTGCATCGCCGAGGCGACGGGTGGCACGTACACCGCGGTCCAGGACCAGGACCAGTTCTCCGACCGGCTCAACCAGCTCGTACGGCGTCCGCTGCAGACGCCGCTGGAGGACCCCGAGCCCGTGGCCGGTGCCGAAAGGTGCGTGCAGGCCCCGGAACTTGCTCCCGGCGTCTACAGCGACCGCGAGGAGTTCGGGGAGCACCGCTGGTACCGGGTGCCGCTGGATGCCGGGCGGGAACTGCGTGCCTCCGTGAGCGTCGGTGTGGACCGTGCGGTGGACCGCGACTACGGCGTCCTGCTGCGTGCCGTGGGACAGGACGGCACCGAGCTCGTACGGGGCTCCGAAGCGGGCGGTGGCCGCACCGACGTGCTGTCGACCGGAGCCCGGTACCCGTGGCGCGGCGAGCAGGAGCGGGCCGTGTGCCTGGAGGTGAGCAACTCCTTCTCCGCGCCCGACGGCATCAAGCGCACGCCGGGCCTGCCGCTGGAGCTGACGGTCGACGAGGTGGCAGCACCGGACTCGGCCGGCGACATGGCGTACTTCGGGCTCGCCCGCGGCTGGGTTCCGCTGCTGGTCCTCACCCTGGCGGGACTGCTCGCCGGACTGCTGTGGGGACTGCTCGGCCGACTCCGGGAACCCACACGGAACTCCGCAGGGGAGGCACGGTGACTCGAGGACGATCAAGCCGTACGGTGACGACCGCCCTGGCACTGGCCGCCGCGGCCCTGCTCGGTGGCGCGCTCCCGGCGGTCGCCGACGAGAAGCCGGCGGCCCCCACCGAGGCCGGCACCTCCTTCCGGAGCGCGACCGTGCTGGAGCCGGGGCAGCGCGCACGCGCGGACGCCTCGACCGGCGACTATCTCTACTGGGCCTTCGCGGCCGGAGCGGGCCGCCGCCCGACCGCCCGGGCCACCGTGCGGTTCCCGGACTCCGGAACCCGGTCCGGCTCCGTCACCTGGCGCCTGGACGTGTACGACGGACTGCGCAGGCACCAGCCGTGCGTGGCGGGCCGACCGGAGCGGACGGCGGTGGCCGATGCCGCCTCGCTGGACCTGCGCTGCACGCTCAGGGCGGTGCAACCCTGGGCTCAGCGCTGGGCGAACGACCCCCTGGCCGGAGCCTTCTACGTCCGGCTGACGGCGGTGGACGCGGCGGGCAAGGACCTGGGGCTCCCGGTCCGTACCGAGATCCGGGTGACGGATGCCGCGGTCAGCGGCGCACGAAGGGGAGGCGGCGAGATCGCCGAGCCGGTGCTGCCGCCGCTCGCTGCGGGCGCGAAGCCGGAAACCGGTGACGCGTCGCCGTCCGACACGGGTGACGCCCCGGACGAGGACCCGCTGCGGCGGGTGGCCGTGTCCGAGCC
>KI547050.1:39270-40765 GCA_000497405.1 Streptomycetaceae bacterium MP113-05
CGTGTGCAGGACGGCCCCGGGCGAACGAACTCGTGGAGCGGAGTCACAGCTTCCGCAGGCGGATGCGGTGGACGGTGTGATCCGAAGCCTTCCGGAGGACCAGGGTGGCACGGCCGCGGGTGGGCGCGATGTTCTCGAGGAGGTTGGGCTCGTTGACGGTGCGCCAGGTGTCGCGGGCGTAGCCAAGGGCCTCCCCCTCGCTGACGAGGGTGTACCTGCGGAAGTATGAGGCGGGGTCGTGGAACGCCGTCTCGCGCAGCGCGCGGAAGCGCTCCAGGTACCAGCGGCGGATGTCCTCGGTGCGGGCGTCGACGTAGAGGGAGAAGTCGAAGTAGTCCGAGAGGGCGAGCCTGGTACGGCCGTCCTTTCCCGGAAGGGCGGGCTGAAGCACGTTGAGCCCCTCGACGATGAGTATGTCCGGCCGCCGCACCACGAGCCGTTCACCGGGGACGATGTCGTACTCGAGGTGCGAGTAGATCGGCGCGGCGACCTCCGGCAGACCTGATTTGACGTCGGCGACGAATCGGGTGAGGGCACGGCGGTCGTAGGACTCGGGGAAACCCTTGCGGCGCATCAGACCGCGGTGCCGGAGTTCGGCGTTGGGGTACAGGAAGCCGTCGGTGGTGACGAGGGCGACGCGCGGATGTTCCGGCCAGCGGGCGAGGAGTGTCCGCAGAAGGCGGGAGACGGTGGACTTGCCGACTGCGACGCTGCCCGCGACGCCGATGACGAACGGTGTGCCATTCTGCGCACCGCCGCCGTTCGGCACGTCGCCGAGGAAGGTGTTGAGGTTCTGCCGAAGGGTGTGTGTGGCCGCCACGTACAGGTTGAGCAGGCGGGACAGCGGTAGGTAGACGTCCTGTACCTCGTCCAGGTCGATCACGTCGCCCAGGCCGCGCAGTGCCTCGACCTCTTCGGCGGTGAGCGGCAGCGGCGTCCGCTCCGACAACTCTCGCTCGGGAGTGCTCCCCCTGCGCAGCGCGCGCCACTCCGCGCGGGAAAGGTCGACGTACGGGGAGGGTGTGGCGGTTCTGGTCGGCACGGATCCCATTGTGGGCCGGGCCTCCCCCGGCGCTGCAGCCCGGCCCCGGGTCCGCGCCGCGGGGCCGGGGCCGGCGTGGGTGCGGTATCCAGGCGATGCTACGCACCGTGCAGGAGCCTCCCCGCTCGTGGGAGGGGAGGGGAGGGGAGGGGCGAGATTCCCACATCTTTGGTGGGCCGACGACGCAGAACGACGACGGTAGGGCGCCGGGACAGGCTGTAGGCCGACGGTGTCGGGGAGCCCGGCGGGCGTACGCCGCAGGGCGGGATGAGGCGTCGTGCCGGCCCCGCCCCGCGGCGAAGGGTCACCCCGTCAGCGGTTCTCCTCGTCGCGCTGCTTGGCCTCGACCTCCGGGTCCAGCACCGCGCGGTCGGCCTCGTCCATCGACGCCATCTCCTCGTCGATGACCTCGGTGGGCGGCGGCGGTTCTACCAGCCAGTCCGGGTTGGCCTG
>KI547050.1:40775-55874 GCA_000497405.1 Streptomycetaceae bacterium MP113-05
CTCGGCACCACATGCACGTCGTAGTTGTCACGCGCGGTGCTGCGAGCCTGCTGCGCGGCCGACGACACCCTGGGGCCCAGGTACGCGCCCGCTTCGTGCGCGTAGTGGGAGGCGTTGTCCCGGGCACTCTCCGCGTAGGGCGCCACCGCCTCCGCGGCGTGCCGCACGCTGTCGATGGCGTTGTCGGCTGCGGCGCGGGCGCTGTCGATGCGGGTCACTTCTCCTCCTCGGTGGCGTGTTCAGGGCCGTGTGGGTTCCCGTCCGGGTTCCGGGGGTCCTGAAGGAACGGCACTCTTCGCCTTCCACTCGTAGCCAGGATCATGCCTGGCGGTCGCGAGCGAAGCACTAACGGGCGCGCATCCGGGTGCATGTACGGGCGCGCGTCGGTTGGGGACGTCCGGGTGGACGTCGGTCCGGGCTGCGCCCGGGAGCGTGGGAGGATCGTAGGAGAGTCGATACGGACAGATGGAAGGTAGATCGTGGCTGAGCAGCTTTACGCCACCCTGAAGACCAACCAGGGCGACATCGTGGTGCGTCTCTTCGCGGACCACGCCCCGAAGACGGTCAAGAACTTCACGGAGCTCGCTGAGGGCTCCCGGGAGTGGAAGCACCCCAAGACGGGACAGAAGACGAGCGACAAGCTCTACGACGGCACCGTCTTCCACCGTGTGATCAGCGGTTTCATGGTGCAGGGCGGTGACCCGCTGGGCAACGGCACGGGTGGTCCGGGGTACGAGTTCGGCGACGAGTTCCACCCGGACCTGTCCTTCGACCGGCCGTACCTGCTGGCGATGGCGAACGCCGGACCCGGCACGAACGGTTCGCAGTTCTTCGTCACCCTCGCCCCGACGGCGTGGCTGACCGGTAAGCACACCATCTTCGGTGAGGTCGTCGACGAGGCGGGCAAGAAGGTCGTGGACGCCATCGGCAGCACCCAGACCAATCCGCGCACCGACCGTCCGGTCAACGACGTGGTCATCGAGTCGGTGGTTGTCGAGCGTCGCTGACGCCCACGGCCGGGCCCCCGGCACGCACGGGGGAACCGTTCCGCCCCGCCGTCCGTACTGAGGACGGGCGGGGCGGAACGGTGACGTAGGGGAGAGGGAGCGGAGCATGGATCGGCAGCAGCAACCGGAGCAGGGTTCGGCAGTCACCTGCTATCGGCATCCGGACCGGGAGACCGGTATCCGCTGCAGTCGCTGTGAACGGCCGATATGCCCGGAGTGCATGATCTCCGCCTCCGTCGGCTATCAGTGCCCGGAGTGCGTGCGGGGTGGCTCGGGTACCGGACACAGGCCCGACGCGAACCGGCCGCGCACGCTGGCCGGGGGCGCCGTCACCGCGGACCCCTGGCTGATCACCAAGGTCCTGCTCGGTGTCAACATCGCGGTCTTCCTGGCGATCCTCGCTGTCGGCCGGCCGCTCACCGACGAACTGCTGCTCTTCGGCCGCGCCGCCACGGGGCCGTACGGTCCGGTGGAAGGGGTGGCGGAGGGGCAGTGGTACCGGCTGCTGACCTCGGCGTTCGCCCATCAGGAGTTCTGGCACATCGGCATGAACATGCTGGCCCTGTGGGTGCTGGGACCGCAGATCGAGGGCGCGCTCGGCCGCGCCCGGTTCATCGCGCTGTACCTGCTCTCCGCTCTCGGCGGCAGCGTGCTCGCCTACGTCCTGGCAGACCCGCAGCAGGCCTCACTCGGTGCCTCGGGTGCGATCTACGGCCTGTTCGGCGCCATGGCCGTGCTGGTCAAGCGGCTGAAATACGACATGCGCCCGATCTTCATCCTGCTGGCGCTCAACCTCTTCTTCACCTTCGCGCCCTGGTCGGGTTTCTCCATCTCCTGGGAGGCCCACGTCGGTGGCCTGGTGGCGGGTGCGGTGATCGCCTGGGCCATGGTCTACGCGCCGAGGGAGCGACGCGCACTGGTGCAGTACGGGGCGTGCGGCGCCGTGCTCGCGCTGGAACTGGTCGCCTGCGTCGTCCGTACCATGACGTTGACCGGCTGACCGGGTCCTGAGGGCCGCGGCCCACGCGGTCGGAGCGCCTGACCTCGACGTCTTCGCCGAGAGTTGTCCACAGGCGAGCGGGGATCTTGTGCATGAGCGGACCCGCAGGAGTGCCGACTCGCGCAGACGTGCGTTTTCCCAGGAAATCAAGGGGATCCGGTCGATCGCCGGTCAGGGATGACAGTCTGACCGGCGTCAACCTCAGTTGAGTTATCCACAGATCGTCTGAAGTTTACCCAGGCTGTGGATCGACCTGTGGATAACTCTGGGGACTGCGGAGGAGAGCCGGAGGGCTACTTCCACTGGGTGGAGACGACGAAGCCGCCCGCGATGAAGCCGAAGCCCACCACGATGTTCCAGTTGCCGATGGCCTCCAGTGGCAGCGAGGCATCGGTCACGTAGAAGACGACGATCCAGGCCAGCCCGATGCCGAACAGGGCGAGCATCAGAGGTGCCACCCAGCGGCGGCCGGCCCCGGAGAGGTCGATCTCGGTCTTCTTCGCCGGCGGAGGCGTGAAATCGTCCTTCTTGCGGATACGTGACTTCGGCACGAGGGAGCTCCTGTCGATGCGCTTCGTTGCCGCGCGGAGTGAACGCTGGAGGTTGTGGTCCGCTAGCGTAGTGCGTACCAGGCGTGGAAGGGGACCAGGGTACGTGTCGAGGATCCGCATCAGGCCCGCGCGGCTGGCGTCCATCGGAATCTTCGCCCTCGCCGGGCTGATCTTCTGGGTCAGTTTCGACACTGCTCAGGGACACGACATCCGCACGGACGAAACGATGCTGCGGCTGTCCGACCTGATAGGGGAACGCAGCGACCGCAACGCGCGACTGGAGACGTCCGCCGCCGGTCTGCGCTCCGAGGTCGACGCCCTGGCCGAGGGCGACGGGGGTACCACCGAAGCCGAGCGGAGCGCGCTGCGCAAGGCCAAACGTGCGGCCGGCACCACGAAGGCCGACGGTCCCGGCCTGACCGTGACGCTCACCGACGCCCCGCCGGACGCCGTACCCCTCATCTCCGGCGTGCCCGACCCGTCGCCCAACGACCTGGTGATCCACCAGCAGGACCTCCAGGCGGTGGTGAACGCACTGTGGAAGGGCGGGGCGAGAGGCCTCCAGGTCATGGACCAGCGGCTGATCAGCACCAGCGCGGTGCGCTGCGTCGGCAACACCCTGATTCTCCAGGGCCGCGTCTACTCGCCGCCCTACAGGATCACCGCTGTGGGTGACCCCGCGGACCTGCGGCACGCGATGGACACGTCGCCGGACATCCAGAACTACCTCGGCTACGTCGAAGCCTACGGCCTGGGCTGGGAGGTGGAGCAGCACCGGAAGGTGACCGTCCCGGGCTACTCCGGCACCGTGGACCTCCAGCACGCCGAGCCCGTCGGGTGACGGCGCGTGCGTCAACCGCCGTGCACCGGGCCGTGCCGGCCGCCGTCGCAGCGTACGGTGACGCACGGCGGCAGCAACGCCGTCCGCGGCACGTATCGCCACCGGCGCACTGCGCGGGCCCCTCTCCCCTTAGTCTGGAGCCCGCCCCGCCTTCAATCAGGGGTGCGGGAAGCAGGGAAGGACGGCAACACCGGATGTACGGCTGGATCTGGCGGCACCTGCCGGGCAACACCGTTGTGCGGGCATGCACCTCGCTCGTGCTGGCGCTCGGCGTGACCTTTCTTCTCTTCCAGTACGTCTTCCCGTGGGCGGAGCCGTTGCTGCCGTTCGGCGACGTGACGGTCGACGGCGGCGAAGGAGCATAGACGGACCCATGGGCGCACGGATTCTGGTCGTCGACAACTACGACAGCTTCGTCTTCAACCTCGTCCAGTACCTCTACCAGCTCGGTGCCGAGTGTGAAGTGGTGCGGAACGACGAGGTCCGCACCGAGCACGCGGTGGGGGCTCCTCCGGGGGAGCCGGGGGAAGGATTCGACGGCGTGCTGCTGTCGCCCGGGCCCGGCACGCCCGAGGAGGCCGGGGTCTGCGTCGACATGGTGCGGCACTGCGCCACGAACGGGCTACCGGTGTTCGGGGTGTGCCTGGGCATGCAGGCCATGGCTGTCGCCTACGGCGCGGTCGTCGACCGAGCGCCCGAGCTGCTGCACGGCAAGACCTCCGCGGTGGCCCACGAGGAGCAGGGCGTCTTCGCCGGGCTCCCGTCGCCGTTCACCGCCACCCGCTACCACTCGCTCGGGGTCGAGCGCGAGACCGTGCCGGAAGCCGAGCTGCGGATCACCGCATGGACGGAGTCAGGCGTCGTGATGGGCTTGCGGCACCGGGAACTGGCCGTCGAAGGCGTCCAGTTCCACCCGGAGTCGGTGCTGACCGAGTGGGGCCACCGGATGCTGGCCAACTGGCTGACGGAGTGCGGTGACCCGGCCGCGGTGGAGCGTTCCGCGGGGCTCGCCCCCGTCGTGGGCACGTGACGCGTCCGGGGGAGGGCGACCCGTACCGCGACCCCTACGGGCAGGACGATGCGTACGCGCGGAACGAGGCGTACGGGCAGGAACACGCGTACCGGCGCGACCCGTACGGCGTCCCGGCGCACGGGTCGGAAGCCTACGGGGCCGACCCGTACGGCGTGCAGGCCTACGGGGCCGACCCGTACGGCGTGCGGGAGCAGCAGGCCGACCGAGGGTACGAGCAGCCCGCATGGAACCCGGATCCGTACGCCTACCCGTACGAGCGGCCCGCGCACGACTACCGTTCGGCGGTCGACGCACTCTCCGACCCGCTGACGGATCCGCTGCCCTCCGCGGAGCGGGAGACCGGCCCCCGGGTGCCCTCGTGGGCCCCGCAGCCGCCGGACGCGGTACAGCCACCGCAGGCCTCGCACGGCGGGGTGCCCGCTGGGGACGAGCACACCTCGCCGTGGTTCCGGTCCGGCTCGCAGCAGTCACCCCAGCAGGGACAGTCACCCCAGCAGGGACAGGACCAGCGGCACCCACAGCACGGCGTCCGGCCGCAGCCCCCCCGGCAGGCGCGGCCCGCGCAGCGTCGCCGACCCACGGATGTGGACGAGACCGCCGCCATGCCGCCCGTCGACCTGCCGGACCAGCCGTCGCCGAAACGGGGAGGACCGGAGCCCGAGGACCGGGCCGAGCGACCGGCGTCGCCCGCGGACGCTCCCGGTACGGACGACTCCGGTGACGGGCACGACGAACACCGTACGGTCGCGCTGCGCCGCCCCAGCGAGGCGGAGCTGGCCGGCCGGGCCGCCCGGCGCAAGGCAGCAACGCAGGGGCGTGGTGGGCGCCGTGACGACGCCGCACCTTCCCGGCCCATGACACGGCTGGAGGCCCGCCGCGCCGCCCGGGCGGCGAAGGACGGCCCCGTCGTGCTGTTGAGCCGGGCCATCGGAGAGGTGTTCATCACCTGTGGCGTGCTGATGCTGCTCTTCGTCGCCTACCAGTTGTGGTGGACGAACGTGCTGGCCGACAACTACGCCGGCGGCGCGAAGGCGAGCCTGACGCAGAAGTGGGAGAAGAACCCGGAGCGCGAACCGGGCACGTTCTCCCCCGGCCAGGGGTTCGCCCTGATGCACATACCCAAGCTCGATGTGGTCGTGCCCGTCGCGCAGGGCATCGACAAGCAGTCCGTGCTCGACAACGGTCTCGCCGGGCACTATGACGAGTCGTCCGGACTGAAGACCGCCATGCCGTGGGACGAGAAGGGCAACTTCGGTGTCGCCGGCCACCGCAACACCCACGGTGAGCCGTTCCGCTACATCAACCGCCTCGTCGCAGGCGACGAGATCATCGTCGAGACCGCGGACTCCTACTACACCTACGAGATGTACAGCCGCGTCCCGTCCACCTCCCCGGCGAACGTGAGCGTGCTGGCGCCGGTGCCGCCGCAGTCCGGCTTCGAGAAGCCGGGGCGTTACATCACCCTGACGACCTGCACGCCGGAGTTCACCTCGAAGTACCGGCTCATCGTCTGGGGCAGAATGGTCGACGAGCGTCCGCGCAGCGAAGGCAAGCCGGACGCTCTCGTCGGGTGAGGAGACCCCGGCGGCAGGGGGCTTGTGTGTCGAGGGGAAACGGGCGGTCAGCGGTGGGAATCAACACGAGGGACGTCGAGGCCGGGGAGGCCGAGGCGGACGGCGGCGGGGACGAGGAGCCGGCACGCACGACGGACCGTCCGGACCCGGAGGCCCCGGTACGTCCTCCGGGGGGCGCCCGCCGGAGGCGGACCCTGGTCCGGGTCGCCGCCGTCGTCAGCGTCATCGGCGAACTCCTCATCACGGCCGGTCTGGTGCTGGCGCTGTTCGTCGTCTACTCCCTGTGGTGGACGAACGTCATAGCGAACCGGCAGGCCGACGAGCAGAGCGACAAGGTGCGGGAGAGCTGGGCCGCGAGCGAGGACCGTGGCGAGCCGGGCGAGGGCGGACCGGGAGAGCGGAACCTGCGGAACGGCATCGGCTTCCTGCACGTGCCCGCCATGTCCGACGACGACATCCTGGTCACCAAGGGTACCGACGCGGGCCACCTCGACAAGGGCGTAGCCGGCTACTACACGGACCCAGTGAAGTCGGCGCTCCCCTGGGACCAGGACGGCAACTTCGCCCTCGCCGCCCATCGGGACGGGCACGGCGCGAAGTTCCACGACATCCACAGGATCGAAGAGGACGACGCGGTCGTCTTCGAGACCGAACACACCTGGTACGTCTACGAGGTGTACGAGATTCTCCCGGAGACCTCGAAGTTCGACGTCGACGTCCTCGCCGACGTCCCGAAGGTGTCGGGGAAGACCGAGGAGGGCCGCTACATCACGCTGACGACGTGCACGCCGATGTACACCTCCGAGCACCGCTACATCGTCTGGGGCGAGCTGGAGCGCACCGTCCCCGTCGACGCCGACCGCACCCCGCCGGAGGAGCTGCGGCCGGAGTAGTCGCGGCCGGAGAGGCTGACGCACGAAGCCCTCAGGACGCGCCCCCGTGGGGCGTCCTGAGGGCTTCGGTGGATCAGTCTCAGCCGCAGTGCACGGCCGTGTAGTCGATGCGTGCCACCTCTACCTGGGTCGGATCCCAGATCTCGGCGCTGATGTTGAGGCACCTGCCCGCGGCGTTCAGCACGACGGGACCGGCGTAGTAGGAGTACTGACCGGCGTCCTCGATGGAGGCGTCGGTGTCTCCGCACGTACCCGGCGTGGACGACTCGCAGCGCTCCAGCTGAACTCTGGTGAGCGATGCGGTGCCCTTGTAACCGCCGCTGCTCTTCACGGCGACCGCGCAGTTGTCGCCGGTGGAGGCGTCGTAGTAGAGGTAGGTCGTGCCCCAGGTGCTGCCCTGGTCCAGGACCGGGTAGCTGTCGATCAGGGAACCGCTGCAGCCGTGGTTCCCGGCGGCGGCGCTCGCAGCGGGGACCTGGTCCGCGGCGTTCGCGGCGGGGGCGAACGTGAGGGCGGCCGCAGCCATGCCACAAGCGGTCAGGATGGACGCGAAGGTCCTACGCACAGGTGATCACTCCATGTTCGGCGTATCGCGCTCAGCCCGGTGCTGGGCTGAGCTGCCGTCAGACTAGCTGCCGTATACATGTCATTCGGCGCCCTGTAGACGTCCTGTGACAAAGGGAGTACTTCGTCGCAACCTGTGAAGCCTGCGGCGGGAGACTGGGGCTGGGGACGCGAGGGTCCCCAGCCGTTCAGTTCCGCTCGCCGCCGGGGCCGCCGAAGAAGCCGCCGCCGCCGTTGCCTTCGCCGGGCCCAGGCGTGGCGTAGACCGTGACCATCGACCCCTTGGGCGCCTGCGCACTCGGGCCCGGGTTGGTGTTGAACACCTTCGCGTTCGGGTCGTTCGAGCCTTGCACCTGCACCGTGAAGCCGGCGCCCTCGAGGGCCGCCTTGGCGTCCTTGACCGACTTGTTCCGGACGTCGGGCACCGCGACCGGCTGCGGGGTCGCCGGAGCCTTGGCGACGGTGAGGACGATCGTGCTGCCCGGTGCGGCCTCGCCGGTCGGACTCTGCTCGATGACCGTGTTCGCCGGGGTGCCCGGGCTGTCCTTCTCCTTGCGGGCGACCTCGAAACCCCGTGCCGTGAGCTGCTGCGCGGCCTGGTCGTAGGGCTTGTTCGTCACGTCGGGGACCGTCTCAAGGCTCTGTTCCGCCACCGTCAGCGTGATGGTCGCGCCGCGCTGGGCCTTGCTGCCGCCGGTCGGGTCCTGACCGATGACGCTGCCGGCTTCTTCGTCGGACTCCTCGTTGACCCGCTTCACCTCGAAGCCGGCCGCCTGGAGTTCCTCCTCCGCCGCGTCGTAGCCGTCGCCGTCCACATCGGGGACATCGAGCGGTGCCGGGCCCTTCGACATGATGATGGTGACCGGGTCGCCTTCGGAGACCTGCTCCTCCTCGGCGGGGTCCGTCTTGCAGACGGTCTTCTTCTCCTGCTCGCAGAACTCGCCCTGGCCCTTCGTGACCTCCAGCCCCCGGCCCTCCGCCGCGCTCTTCGCGTCGGTGAAGCTCTGTCCGGCGAGGTCGGGCATCGCGAACGTGTCGTCGTCGTTGTTGCCGCCGAAGATGACCTGGCCCATGAAGATCGCGCCGATCAGCACCAGCACCAGGGCGACGATCAGCAGAATCGTGGAGGTGTTGCTCTTCTTCTGCGCGCCGCGGCGCCCGCTGCGGCTGTCGTCGTAGTAGCCGCCGTCGTCGTCACGCATCGGCGGCAGCATGGATGTGCGTGCGTCCTGGGTGCGCAGCGCGGTCGTCGGGCGGTCGTCGTGGTCGGAGTACCCGCCGCCGGATGCGTAGCCGACGGAGCCCATCGCGGCGGTGGCGGCGACCGGGTGGCCGTCCAGCGAGGCCTCGATGTCGGCGCGCATCTCATCGGCGCTCTGGTACCGGTAGTCCGGGTCCTTGGTCAGGGCCTTCATCACGATGGCGTCCTGGCCGGGAGTGATCTCCGGGTCGAACACACTCGGAGGCTGCGCCTCCTCCCGTACGTGCTGGTAGGCCACCGCCACCGGGGAGTCGCCGACGAACGGTGGCCGTACGGTGAGCAGTTCGTAGAGGAGACAGCCGGCGGAGTAGAGGTCGGACCGCGCGTCGACCTGTTCGCCCTTGGCCTGCTCCGGTGAGAGGTACTGGGCGGTGCCGATGACGGCGGCGGTCTGGGTCATCGTCATGCCGGAGTCGCCCATGGCGCGGGCGATGCCGAAGTCCATCACCTTGACCTGGCCGTTGCGCGTCAGCATGACGTTCGCGGGTTTGATGTCGCGGTGCACGATGCCGTTGCGGTGCGAGTATTCCAGGGCCTGGAGGATGCCGACACACATCTCCAGGGTCCGCTCGGGCAGCAGTTTGCGCCCGGAGTGCAGCAGCTCGCGCAGGGTGGATCCGTCGACGTATTCCATCACGATGTACGGGATGGACACGCCGTCGACGTAGTCTTCGCCGGTGTCGTAGACGGCGACGATGGCCGGGTGGTTCAGCGAGGCCGCCGACTGGGCCTCGCGGCGGAACCGGGCCTGGAACGACGGGTCGCGAGCGAGGTCGACACGGAGCGTCTTGACCGCCACGGTGCGGCCCAGGCGAGTGTCATGGCCGATATGCACCTCGGCCATGCCGCCTCGGCCGAGCACCGAGCCCAGCTCGTACCGGCCGCCGAGGCGACGCGGCTCTTCCATAGTCTCCAGCCCTCTCCGTCTTTCCGGGACGCACCCTGGCGTGCGGGCGCCGGCGGTGTGCTGCTCGGCATACGGTACCGGCACGCCCCGCACGGGTTTACGTGACCGGGGTCACCCGCGCTCGGGCGCCCGGTTCACGGCTTTTCCTCAAGTACGGCCTGCATGACGGCCTTCGCGACGGGTGCGGCGAGTGCGTTGCCGCCGATCTCGCTGCGTACTGTGTCGGAACTCTCGATGACCACGGCGACTGCTACGGGGGAGCCGCCGTCGGCGTCCTTGGCGTAGCTGACGAACCACGCATAGGGCTTGGCGTCGTTTCCGACACCGTGCTCGGCCGTGCCCGTCTTGCCGCCCACCGTGACGCCCGGGATCTGCGCGTTGGTTCCCGTGCCGCCGTCCGCGACGACGGTCTCCATGCCTTCCTGGATCGTCTGGGCGGTCGCGCCGGACATCGGCTCACCCAGCTCCTCCGGCTTGTTCTCCTCGATCACGTCGAGGTCGGGGGTGCGCAGCTTGTGGACCATGTACGGCTGCATCATGGTGCCGTCGTTGGCGATGGCGGAGGCCACCATGGCCATCTGCAGGGGAGTCGCGGTGACGGAACCCTGGCCGATTCCGGCGTAGGCGTTCAGGTCGGGCTCGGCCTGAGGGAAGCCGCTGGCGACGGTGCGGACGGGGACGAACTGCTGCTCGTTGAAGCCGAACCTCTCCGCCGTCTCCTTCATGGTCTCGTTGCCCAGTTCCTCGCTGATCTTCGCGAAGACGTTGTTGCAGGAGTACTGCAGGGCGACGCGGATGGAGGCGTTCTCGCAGGGGATGGTCTCCGACCAGTTCGGCAGCTCTCTTCCCGAGAGGGGCGCATGGTAGGGGCTCGGCGAGTCGGTCTTGCCGTCGAGCGTGTACTTGCCGCTCTCCAGCGCCGCGGTGGCGGTGACCAGCTTGAAGGTGGATCCGGGAGGATAGGTCTGCCGCAGCGCCCGGTTGAGCATGGGCTGTGAGGGGTTGTTCTTCTTCTGCAGCGAGGTCCAGGCCTCCTGGTCCTCCTCGCCCATGCCCGCGACCTTGGACGGGTCGTAGGAGGGGGTGCTGGCGAGGGCGAGGATCTCACCGGTCTCGGGGTTGATCGCGACGGCCGCACCCTCCTTGCCCTCGAGTTGGTCGTAGGCGGCCTTCTGTGCGGACGGCATCAGCGTGGTGAGGATGCTGCCGCCGCTCTGCTTCTCCCCGGTGACCATGCCGACGGTGCGGTCGAAGAACAGCCGGTCGTCGCTGCCGGTCAGGAACTCGTCGTAGATGCCCTCGAGGAGGGTCTCGCCGTAGATCTGGGCGGAGAATCCGGTGACCGGCGCCCACAGCTTGCCGTTCTTGTACGTCCGCTTGTACTCGAAGTCGCCGGTCTTGGTCTTCTTCGAGCCGGTCAGCGAGGTGCCGTCGGCGGCGAAGATGTCGCCGCGCGGCTGGCTGTAGCGCTCGATGAGCCCTCGGCGGTTGTTGTCGTCGCTCTGGAGTTCGTCCGCCTGGACGAACTGGAGCCAGTTGGCGCGGGCGATCAGGGCGAAGATCAGCAGGCCGGCGAAGATCGCGATGCGGCGCAGGGGCTTGTTCACGGGCGGACCACCTGGGTCATTTCTGCGTCGGGTGAGGGCGCCGGCGTGGGCGCGGGGCGGCGGGCCGTGTCGCTGACTCTCAGCAGGATCGCGACGAGTGCCCAGTTGGCGATCACGGACGAGCCCCCCTGCGCGAGGAAGGGCATCGTCATGCCGGTGAGCGGGATCAGCGCGGTCACGCCGCCGGCGACCACGAACACCTGGAGGGCGAAGGCGCCGGACAGGCCGATGGCGAGCAGCTTGCCGAACGGGTCGCGCGCGGCGAGCGCGGTGCGCACACCGCGTTCGATGAGCAGGCCGTAGAGGATGAGGATGGCCATCACGCCGGTGAGGCCGAGTTCCTCGCCGGCGGTGGCGAGGATGTAGTCGCTCTTGATCCCGATACCGCCGATGAGGCGCGAGAAACCCTGGCCGAGGCCGGATCCGAGCATGCCACCAGCGCCGAAGGCGTACAGGGACTGCGCGATCTCCGTGACGCCGTCGTCCGCGTTCAGCGGGTCGAGCCACAGGCTGACGCGCTTACCGACGTGGCCGTTGAAGGAGGCGACGAAGACGGCGCCGCCCGCGGAGAGCAGCATGCCGAAGACGATCCAGCTGGTCCGCTCGGTAGCGACGTACAGCATGATCACGAACATGCCGAAGAACAGCAGCGAGGTGCCGAGGTCGGTCTCGAACACCAGGATCAGCAGGCTCAGCACCCAGAGGGTGAGGATGGGGCCGAGGTCGCGCCCGCGGGGCAGGTAGAGGCCCATGAAGCGGCGGCTGGCCAGGGCGAGGGCGTCACGCTTGACCATCAGGTAGCCGGCGAAGAACACCGCGATGACGATCTTGGCGAACTCGCCCGGCTGGAGAGAGCCGACACCGGGGATGGTGACCCAGATGCGGGCACCGTACCGGGCGGGGAAGAACATCGGCAGGGCCAGCAGCACCAGCGCGACCACCATGGAGATGTAGGTGTAGCGCTGCAGGACGCGGTGGTCCTTGAGGAAGATGAGCACGGCGGCGAACAGACCGATGCCGACCGCGGACCACATCAACTGACCGGGTGCGGCGTCCGGCGGCAGCAGGTAGTCGACCTGGTCGAGCCGGTAGATCAGGGCCAGCCCGAGGCCGTTCAGCAGCATCGCGATCGGCAGCATCAGCGGGTCCGCGTACGGCGCCCACCTGCGGACGACCAGGTGGCCGCCGGCGGCGAGGGCGGCGAGACCGAGGCCGTAACCGAGCATCCCGGCGGGGAGCTCGCCGTCCACGGCGAGGCCGACGTTGGCGTAGGCGAAGATCGGGATGAGCACGGCGAAGGCGAGCATCGCGAGCTCGGTGTTGCGCCGGCTGGGGAGACCGCCGGAGGAGACGGTGGTGTTGCTGCCGGTGTTGATGTGGAGATTGCTGCTCATACGCTGTCCGGTCCCCTACGGCGTGGTGCACTGCTTGGCGAGTTCACGCTGCTCCTCCGACAGGCTGGGGCCGGGGGAAGGAGACGGGGAACTCCGGCTGTCGGAGGGGCTGCCCGCCCGGTCGCCCGCGCCCTGGCCGCTGCCCTGGCCGTCGTTGCGGTCGTTCTGGCGCTGCTGCTGTTCCTTCTCCTGCTCCTTGCGGGCCTGCTGGCGCTCCTCGGCGAGGCGGCAGGCCACGGTCTGGTCGCGCAGTTCACCGATCTTGTCCTCGGCCTGGGTGAGGTTGTCGGCGGAGACGGACTCCTGGATGCGCTGGCGCTGGAACGCGGGCAGGTAGGCGAGGGGAACGTCCGGGTAGTCGTGGTGGACGCTGCTGAGACTGATGCCGGCCAGTTCCGGGCTGATGCCTTTGTAGATGGCGACGTGGTCGCCGTTGGAGCCGACGTAGTACTGCTTCTGCGTCCAGGACCAGCCCCCGTAGACGCCGCCGCCGATGACGGCGAGGACGAGGGCGATGAGCAGCGAGCGCTTGATCCAGCGTCCCTTGGAGCGCGGCTTGACGAAGTCGGCTTCGGTGTAGTGGCCGAAGGAGCCGGTGGCGGGCGGGGTACCGGGGCCGTTCCCGCTGCCGGGGGGGCCGAAGCCGCCCTCGTCGGGGCTGTCGTGTCCGCCGGCGGGCTGCTGGGGCGGCACGGAGGGGTTCGCGCCCGTCCGGCCGAGTTCGGCGGCGCGGGCGGCGGGGGTGTGGGCCTCGGAGCGCAGCTGCGTCTGGTTCTCGGCTACGGCTCCGACGATGACCGGGGTGTCGTTGAGCTGGGAGGTGGTGGCGTCGTCGGCGTCGACGTCGAGGACGTCGGCGACGATGCAGGTGATGTTGTCGGGGCCGCCGCCGCGCAGCGCGAGCTGGATCAGCTCCTGCACGGTCTCCTGGGGGCCGTGGTAGCCGGCGAGGGTGTCCTCCATCGTCTGGTGGGACACGACGCCGGAGAGGCCGTCGGAGCAGACGAGGTAGCGGTCGCCGGCCCGCACCTCGCGGAGTGAGAGGTCGGGCTCGACGTGGTCGCCGCTGCCGAGCGCGCGCATCAGCAGCGACCGCTGCGGGTGCGTGGTGGCCTCCTCCTCGGTGATGCGGCCCTCGTCGACGAGCTTCTGCACCCAGGTGTGGTCGGCGGTGATCTGGGTGAGGCGGCCGTCGCGCAGCAGGTAGGCGCGGGAGTCGCCGACGTGCACCAGACCCAGTCGGCGGCCGGTCCACAGCAGTGCCGTGAGGGTGGTGCCCATGCCCTCGAGTTGGGGGTCCTCCTCGACCATCAGCCGCAGTTGGTCGTTGGCGCGACGGATCGCGTCGCCGAGTTCGGTGAGGAGGTCGGAGCCGGGGACGTCCTCGTCCAGCGGCACGATGGTGGAGATCACCTCGGAACTGGCGACCTCTCCGGCGGCCTGGCCGCCCATTCCGTCGGCGACGGCGAGCAGTCGGGGTCCGGCGTAGCCGGAGTCCTCGTTGTGCTCGCGGATCATGCCGTCGTGCGATCCGGCGGCGAAGCGCAGTGACAGACTCATGCGCACCTCGCCCGTCGGCTCCGGGTACATCCGCACGGTGCCCACCCTCCGGTCGTCATGTCTTCGGCCTGTCTATTTCCGCAGCTCGATGACCGTCTTGCCGATACGGATCGGCGCTCCGGGCGAAATCGGCGTCGGTGTGGTGAGTCGGGACCGGTCCAGGTAGGTGCCGTTGGTCGATCCGAGGTCCTCCACGATCCACTGCCCGTCGCGGTCGGGGAAGATCCTGGCATGCCGGCTCGACGCGTAGTCGTCGTCGAGCACGATGGTGGAGTCGTGCGCCCGGCCCAGCGTGATCGTCTGGCCCTGGAGCGCGACGGTGGTGCCGGTGAGCGAGCCCTCGGAGACGACCAGCTTCGTGGGGGCGCCGCGGCCGGAGCGACCACGGTTCCTGCCCGACTGCTGCGGTCGCTGCTGCTGCGGCCGTTGTTGCGGGCGCGCGTCGGGACGGCGTGCGCCGCGCTGGGTCACCCGTGTGCCGAACAGGTCACTCCGGATGACC
This sequence comes from Streptomycetaceae bacterium MP113-05, assembly GCA_000497405.1. Classification (GTDB taxonomy): domain Bacteria; phylum Actinomycetota; class Actinomycetes; order Streptomycetales; family Streptomycetaceae; genus Streptomyces. The sequence continues at coordinate 55,470 of KI547050.1, forward strand.
TGCACGGCCACGATGACGAACAGCCACAGCACGGCGAGAAAGCCCAACCGCATGACCGTCAGGGTCAGCTCTGACATTGCCCCCGCTTCACCCTTCGGCTTGCCGGTAAATGATCGTGGTGTTGCCCACGACGACTCGTGAGCCGTCGCGGAGCGTAGCGCGAGTGGTGTGCTGTCCGTCCACCACGATGCCGTTGGTGGAACCGAGATCCTGCACACTCGCGGGTCCGCTGCCGCTCTGGACGCGGATCTCGCAGTGCCGGCGGGACACTCCGGGGTCGTCGACGCGCACGTCGGCCTCGGTGCTGCGCCCGAGCACCATGCCGGTGCCGGAGATCTGGTGGCGGTTGCCGTTGATCTCGACCCAGTGGCGGGTCTCGGTGCGCGGCAGCGGCCCGCCGGTGCC
>KI547050.1:56258-73381 GCA_000497405.1 Streptomycetaceae bacterium MP113-05
CGGGTGCACGGGAGGGCATGGGGGGCGGTCCGGCCGGCCGGGGCGGCATGCCCCTCCCGCCGTCTGGCGCGGGGGGTGCCGTGCCCCCGGGCCCTGACGGTCCCGGCCCGCGGTCGGCTGCGCCGTGCGACTGGGAGGCACTGGAGGCCAGGGTGCGGCTGCGTACCCGGTACAGGCCGGTGTCGAGGTCCTCGGCCTTCTCCAGGTGCACCTTGATGGTGCCCATGAAGGTGTAGCGCTGCTGCTTGGCGTAGTCGCGCACCATGCCGGCGAGCTCGTCGCCGAGCTGGCCGGCGTAGGGGCTCAGGCGGTCGTAGTCCGGGGTGCTCAGCTCGACGATGAAATCGTTGGGGACGACCGTGCGCTCACGGTTCCAGATCGTCGCGTTGTTGTCGCACTCGCGCTGCAGTGCGCCGGCGATCTCCACCGGCTGCACCTCTGACTTGAACACCTTGGCGAAGGTGCCGTTGACGAGACCCTCGAGTCGTTGCTCGAACCGCTTCAGAACTCCCACGGTGCACCTCCTTCCCAGATGGTCGCCGCTCTAGTACGGCGACTGCGCTCCCAGTGTGACGGGCTCCAGTGTGACCGAACGCGCGCATGCCGCGTTGCCGTACTGCTTACTGATCGTATCCACGCGTGGCGGTACCGGCTGGTTCCCCGCCGTGTTCGCACGAGTGGGTGGGACCGCTCACACCCCCCGTACCCTCGCACGATCGTAGGGGGCGGGCGGGTGAGGTCCGTGGACAGTGTCCCTCAGCGGGGGCCGTGGGGCGGACGGAAACGGATGTGAAGGCACCCCGGCATGCGTGCTAACGTGTTCTTCGTCGGCAGGCAACCGCAGGGAAGCCGGTCGGCGGACTTCTCCGCCCAGAGTGGGGAAGCACCCGGGCGCGGGTGGCGGAATAGGCAGACGCGCTGGATTCAGGTTCCAGTGTCCGAAAGGACGTGGGGGTTCAACTCCCCCCTCGCGCACCAGAGGGAAGGGGCCCTTCCCCGTGACACTGATCACGGGGAAGGGCCCCTTGCCGTGCCCGGTCCGGTGCGACGCACCGGACCGGAAGGCGGGTCAGACCGCGAGGCGGGCGGCGAGTTCGCGGCCCTGGGTGCGGGCCTCGGTCAGGGCGCCCTCGCGGGACTTCTCGAACTGCGGCACCAGCGAGGCCATCGCCGGGTTCACCGGGGCGAGCGTGAGCTCCGGCAGGATGAACTCCGGCTTCATCCCCAGCTTGTCGGCGAGCAGCATCTGCAGGTACGGCTCGAGGTGGTCGTTGCCCTCCTCCGGGGTGCCCGGACGGTACGAGCCGCCGCGGGAGGTGACCACGGTGACCGGCTTGCCGGCCAGCGTCGGGCTCTCGGTCATGGTGGTGCGGCCGACGGTGACGACGTGGTCCAGCCATGCCTTGAGGTTCGAGGCGATCGACCAGTTGTACATCGGCGCGCCGAGCAGGATCGCGTCGGCGGACTCCGCCTCCTCGATCAGCTTCTCGCGCAGCGCGAACGCCTCCTGCTGCTCGGGGCTGCGGTCGTCAGGGGCGACGTATCCGGCGTAGTAGGCGGTGGCCTCGATGTGCGGGACGGGTTCGGCGGCGAGGTCGCGGTATACCACCGTGCCCTCCGGGTGCTCCTCCTGCCATGCGGCGCGGAAGGCGGCGGTCACGGCGCGCGAGTGGGACCTGTCGCCGTTCAGGGAGGAGTCGATGTGCAGCAGGGTGGCCATGTGGGCTGCTCCAATCCAGAGTTCGGTAGGTTCTCTTCCGTGCGTCACTATTGATAACACAGGTACTTACTTTTTTGCACCTACTTGCCTCGGCGCAGTACCCTGGGGCCATGACGGAGTTGCGGGACGAGACGACCGGACGCCGGGAGGAGGCCACGGACGTCGGGGCCACCGGCGGCCAGGGCGCTATGTGCACCGCGCCCGAGGCCGGCATCACCCGCGTCTTCGCGATGCTGGGCAAGCGCTGGACGGGCCTGATCATCGCCGCACTGATGAACGGCCCCGGCCACTTCGCCGAACTGCGCCGGGCCGTCCCCGGCATCAGCGAGCGCATGCTGTCCGACCGGCTCAGCGAACTCGCCGCCCTGGACCTGGTCGTCCGGGAGGTCGACGCCGGCCCCCCGCTGCGCGTCGGATACCGGCTCACCGGCGCCGGCCTGGCGCTGCGACCCGCGATGGTCGAACTCACCCGCTGGGCCGATGCGCATCTGCCGGAGTCGGCGGCCCGCTGCCCCGGCGAGTTCCGCGACTGACTCGTCCGCCGACTGGCCGGCGGGCACGGCGCGCCACAGCCACGGACGGACGGCACCGGGGCGCGGAGCCACCACCCGGTACGGTCGTGGAACGCCGCTGCAGCGGCGGTTCCACGCGCTGGATGGCGGGCGACAGGGGGAGGGCACATGGCGCGCATGCCGCACGTCGAGGGGTTCGCAGGACGATCGGCGGCGCAGTCGCCCAAGCGGGCCGGGAAGGCCCTCCGGGAGCAGGTTCCGCGCCGGTCGCACGCGGCGTTCGACCACTGTGACGGCCGACCCGGCGCGGTGGCCTCTGTCGAGGAGTCCAACCGGGGTCGGCAGCCGGACCTGGTGCCGATTCGCGTCGGCCGGATGGCCGCGTCCCCGTTCGCCTTCCTGCGCGGTTCCGCCGGGCTGATGGCGTACGACCTCGCCCACGGCACACCGTCCACCGGTATCGGTGCTCACCTGTGCGGCGACGCGCACGCGGGTAACTTCGGCCTGTACGGCGACGCCCGCGGCGGCCTCGTCATGGACCTCAACGACTTCGACGAGACCGTCGTCGGGCCCTGGGAGTGGGACCTGAAACGGCTCGCCGCCTCGCTCGTGCTGGCCGGGCGGGAGGCCGGGGCGAGCGAGGACGACTGTCTGGAGGCCGCCCGCGACACCGTGGGCTCCTACCGGCGCACCATGAGGCTCCTGGCGGGGTTGCCCGCAGCCGACGCGTGGAACGCCATCGCTGACGAGGAACTCGTCTCCCACTCCGGAGCCAGGGACCTGGTCGGCACGCTGAGGAAGGTCTCCGAGAAGGCCCGTCGCAACACCAGCGCCCGCTTCGCCGCCAAGTCCACCGAGCCTGACGAGGACGGCGGACGGGACTGCGGCGGGCGCCGCTTCGTCGACGCCCCGCCGGTGCTGCGCCGGGTCGGCGACTTTGAGGCCGCGCAGGTCGCAGCATCCCTCGGCCCGTACCTGCGGACCCTGCCGGAGGACCGGCACCCGCTGCTCGGCCGCTATGCCCTCCACGACGTCGCCTTCCGAGTCGTCGGTACCGGCAGCGTCGGCACCCGCAGCTACGTGGTGCTGCTCCTGGACCACCGCGGGGAGCCGCTGGTACTCCAGGTCAAGGAGGCCAGACCGTCCGTACTGGGCCCGCACCTGGCCGCCGCCGGCTTCCCGGACCCGCCGCCCGCGGGGCACGAGGGCCGGCGTGTGGTCCTCGGCCAGAAGCGGATGCAGGTCGTCAGCGACATCCTCCTCGGCTGGACCACGGTCGACGGCAGGCCGTTCCAGGTGCGGCAGTTCCGCAACCGGAAGGGCAGCGTCGACCCTGCCGCGCTCGCCGCCGGCCAGATGGACGACTACGGCCGGATGACCGGCGCGCTGCTCGCCCGCGCGCACTCGCACAGCGCCGATCCGCGCGCCCTCGCCGGCTACTGCGGAAAGAACGGGGAGCTGGACGAGGCCGTCGGCGCTTTCGCCGTCGCCTACGCCGACCGTACGGAGGCCGACCACGAAGCGCTGGTCGGGGCGGTGCGGTCGGGCCGTCTGGCGGCCGAACTGGGTGTGTGACCGCCGTCTTCACTACGCTGGCCGGGTGACGCCACCGTCCGGCGGGCCCGATCCGGCCACGGGCGGCGGGACGGCCGGGGCAGCCCGGACACCATTGCGAGGAAGTATCGAGTGCGCCAGGAAGCCGATCAGGACACCGATCAGGACACCACCGGTAGGGACGCCGCAGGTCAGGACACCGCTGGGGAAGCCGGCCCGGACGCGACGGGTGCCGGCCCCGAACCCGGGACCGAGCGGCTCGAGCGAGCCGTACGGGCCGCCGAGGACGCGCTGATCGAGTTCGAGATCGCGGTGGAGACCTTCCGCGTCGAGGTGGAGAACTTCTCCCGCCTGCACCACCAGCGGCTCGGCCCCATGTACGCGCGCCTCGACGAACTGGACGCGCAGATCGCCGAAGCCGTCGCCGCCCACAGTGGCGACCCGGACGACGCGCGGCGCGCGGCACAGGCACGGGCCGCCGTCATGCCGATGCCGGGCGTGGAGGAACTCTTCCACGGTTGGATCGACTCCACGGGGCTCTCCCCCGAGGCCCAGGCGATGCTGAACGAACAGCCGGTGAAGCCGCCGAGCCGGGTACGCCCCGACGAGGAGACCCGCAAGGCGTACCGCGAACTCGTCCGCAAGGCGCACCCCGACCTCGCCGCCGACGACGCCGAACGCAAGCGGCGCGAGGACTTCATGGTGCGGGTCAACCACGCTTACGCCCGTGGTGACGCGGGCATGCTGCGGGATCTGGCAGAGGAGTGGCGCACCGGCCCCGCCGCCCGTGGACCCGAGCCGGAACTCAGTCACGGCGAGGTGCTCTACGCCCGGCTGGAGTGGCTGGCCGACCGCAAGGAGCAGCTCGTGGCGGTGGCGCGGAAGCTGGAGGATTCGGCGATCGGTGCGATGCTGCGCATGGCACCGGACGACCCCGACCGGCTGCTCGAGGAGATCGGGGAGAAGCTGCTGACGGACGTCTCGGAACGGGAGCGCCGCCTGGCGGAGCTGACCGCCGCCGGCTGACCGGCCCGCGGTAGCCGTGGTGTACATGTCGGATGGGAGAGGGCGAGAGATGGATTTCGGTCAGGTGTTGCAGGTGGACGTGGCGCAGGTGCCGTCGGACGCGCTGCTGCTGGACGTCCGGGAGGACGACGAGTGGACGGCCGGGCACGCCGAGGGCGCGCTGCACATCCCGATGAGCGACTTCGTCGGCCGGTACGGCGAGCTGACCGAGCGGGTCGTGGACGATGCGCCGGTGTTCGTCGTGTGCCGGGTCGGCGGCCGGTCCGCACAGGTCACCCAGTACCTGCGGCAGCAGGGGGTGACGGCGGTCAACGTGGACGGCGGCATGCTCGCCTGGGAGGCCGCCGGACGACCCTTGGTCGCCGGGAGCGCCGAGGCCTACGTGAAGTAGGCCGCGCGGGCGCCTCGGCCGTCCGTGCGGCCGGTCAGCCGCCGTCGGGGCGGCTGGGGTCGTCGAGCCGATTCTCCAGTCGGTCGAAGCGCTCGTGCATCATCCGCAACTGCTCTGCGAGGCCGTCGGCGTGGTCCTGCTCGAAGCGCCGCACCGTCGCGCCGAGCTGGCGTACGTCCCGGTTGGCGCGGCTGACGAACCAGGTGGCGAGGGCGGCGGTGACCACGCTGAACGTGGTGATGCCGACGATCATCACGACCGCCGCCACCACGCGCCCGCCCGCGGTCACGGGGTACATGTCCCCGTAGCCGACCGTGGTGGCCGTCTCGATCGACCACCACAGGGCGCGGGGGAAGCTGGTGATGGTGGCGCCGGGGGCGTTCTCCTCGACCGGGAGGATCACGGCGGAGCCGGCGACCAGCACGACGGCGGAGACTGCGACACCGGACACGACGGCGCGCAGATGCACCCGCTGCCACCAGCGGCTGTCGTGCAGCCGCCCCCAGAGAAGAACGAACAAGGTCGACACGTCACCGAGGCTACGCATCGTCTCCGTCGGCCACGCGCCGTGACACACGCGGCGGGCTCCCCTCCCCCGGTCCCGCCGTGCCGTGTCAGCAGGGGCCGGCCCTGCTCCCGGGCAGACCTAAGCGTCGAAGTCGACGGCGACCGTCGCCGTGGTGGGGTGTGACTGGCACGCCAGCACGTACCCCGCGTCGACCTCCTCCGGCTCCAGCGCGTAGTTGCGGTCCATCTGCACGTCGCCGTCCAGCAGCTTCACGCGGCAGGTGCCGCACACGCCGCCCTTGCAGGCGTACGGTGCGTCGGCGCGGTTCCGCAGGACCGTCTCCAGGACGCTCTCGCCGCCCTCTGCCGGCCAGCTGCCGGAGCGGCCGTCGAGCGTGGCGGTGACAGTCGCCGAGGCGGGTGCGGCGGCACGGACGGCCGTGGCCGGACCGGTCGGCGCGTCGGCGTGGAAGATCTCCTGGTGGACCTTCGTGCGGGGCACGCCCAGCTCGCGCAGGGACGTCGTCGCTCCCTCGACCAGTCCGAGCGGGCCGCACAAATACCACCCGTCGACCTGGTCGACGGAGATCAGGGCGGGAAGCAGCGTGCTCAGCCGCTCCGCGTCGAGCCTGCCGGAGGGCAGCCCGGCGGCCTGTTCCTCGCGGGAGAAGGCGTGCACGAGCTGGAGCCGTTCGGGGTACCGGTCCTTCAGGTCCGCCAGGTCTTCCAGGAACATCGTGGAGGCGGCGCTGCGGTCGCTGCGTATCAGGCAGAACCGGGCCTCGGGCTCGCGCTCCAGGAGGGTGGCGACGATGGACAGCACCGGCGTGATGCCGCTGCCGCCCACGATCGCCGCGAAGTAGCCGGCGCGGGGGGCGAGCGTGAAACGCCCGGTGGGCGGCAGCACCTCGACGCTGTGGCCGACGGCGAGCTCCTTGAGGGCATAGGTGGAGAACACGCCGCCCTCGACGCCGCGGACGCCGATGCGCAGTGTCTCCGGTGCCTCGGAGGCCGGGGCGCAGAGCGAGTAGGTGCGGCGGACCTCCTCACCGCCGACGTCCGTGCGGCGCAGGGCGATGTGCTGGCCCGGCTCGTAGCGGTAGGCGGTGCGCAGCTCCGGCGGCACGGCCAGGGTCACCGCGACGGAGTCTTCGGTGAGCTGCTCCACGGCTGTGACCTGCAGCGGGTGAAACATGCGGTCACAGCTCCTTGAAGTGGTCGAACGGCTCGCCGCAGGCGTCGCAGCGGCGCAGGGCCTTGCAGGCGGTGGACGAGAAGCGGCTGAGCAGCGAGGTCGCGGCCGATCCGCACTGCGGGCAGCGCACGGCCTCGCCCGTGGTCTCGGCGAACGGAGTGGCCGCTGCTGCCGGGGTGCCCGTGGCCCGGCGGGTGGGCCCGAGGTCCAGAGCGACGGAGCCGGCGGCCCGTTCCCGGGTGCTGCGGGGCGGTGCGATGCCGAACTCCGCCAGTTTGCGGCGGCCCTCTGCGGTGATGTCGTCCGTCGACCATGCGGGGGCGAGCACGGTGCGCACGGTGACGTCGGTGACGCCGTCCTCCGCGCGCAGCGCCTGCTCGATGTCGGCGGCCATCGCCTCGATCGCGGGGCAGCCGGTGTAGGTGGGGGTGAGCCGGACCTCGATGCGGCCCGGCGCGTGCTCCTCCACCCCGCGCACCACTCCGAGCTCGGCCAGGGTGAGGACGGGCAGCTCGGGGTCGGGCACCGCGCCCGCACGGTCGAGCAGGGTGATCAGCCGGTCCTCGGCGAGGCTCACCATGTCGCCCCCGGGTGGCTTCGGTGCAGGTGCTGCATCTCGGCCAGCATGGGACCGAACGATTCGGTGTGCAGGCCCTGGCGGCCGGCGCCGGCGGTCCATCCGCCGGTCTGCGGGGACTGGGGGACGGTGAGCGTGGCGCGGGCCAGCAGGCCGGTGACGCGTTCGGTCCAGGCCGCGCGCAGCGCGTCGAGGTCCAGGTCGAGGCCGTCCAGCGGCTGGAACAGCTCACCGGTGAAGCGCCAGAGCCCGTCGACGGCCGCCTGCATCCGGGAGTGGCTTTCTGGCGTGCCGTCGCCGAGGCGCAGCGTCCAGTGCTCTGCGTGGTCGCGGTGGTAGGCGACCTCCTTGACGGCCTTGCCGGCGAGCGGCACCGACTCGAGGAGCTGCCCGTACAGCAGCTCCTGCCAGGAGGAGAAGAAGAGCTGGCGGGCGATGGTGGAGGCGAAGTCGCCGTTGGGCTGTTCGACGAGCTGGCAGTTGCGGAAGGCGCGCTCCTCGCGGAGGTAGGCCAACTCGTCCTCGTCGCCGAGGTCGCTGTAGAGGCTGCGGGCCTGTCCGAGCAGGTCGAGCGCGATGTTGGCGAGCGCGACCTCCTCCTCGAGTACAGGCGCATGCCCGGCCCATTCGCCCAGTCGGTGGGACAGCACCAGGGCGTCGTCTGCGAGCGCGAGGGCACCGAGCGGGGGCGCGGCGGCCGGTGTGCCGGGGGTCGCTGCCCGGCTCACAGGTTCTTCACCCCTTCGGGAACCTCGTAGAAGGTGGGGTGCCGGTAGGGCTTGTCGGCGGCGGGCTCGAAGAACGGGTCCTTCTCGTCCGGGGACGAGGCCGTGACAGCGGCGGAGGGCACGACCCACAGGGAGACGCCCTCGTTGCGCCGGGTGTAGAGATCCCGCGCGTTGCGCAGCGCCATCTCGGCGTCGGGTGCGTGCAGGCTGCCGGCGTGCGTGTGGGACACGCCGCGCCTGCTGCGCACGAAGACCTCCCACAGAGGCCAGTCGCTGGTCATCGGGAGGCCGCCTCCTCGCGGTGTGTACGGTTCTCGACGGGCGCGTGCTTGGCGGCGTAGGCCGCGGCGGCGTCCCGCACCCACGCGCCGTCCTCGTGAGCCCGGCGACGCCGGCTGATGCGCTGTTCGTTGCAGGGTCCGTTGCCCTTGAGGACGGCCTTGAACTCGGACCAGTCGATGGCGCCGAAGTCCCAGTGGCCGGTGTCCTCGTTCCATGTCAGGTCGGGGTCGGGAAGGGTGAGTCCGAGCGCCTCGGCCTGGGGGACGCAGATGTCGACGAAGCGCTGGCGCAGCTCGTCGTTGGAGTGCCGTTTGATCTTCCAGGCCATGGACTGGGCGCTGTGTGCGGACTCGTCGTCAGGCGGTCCGAACATCATCAGGGACGGCCACCACCACCGGTCCACGGCGTCCTGCGCCATGGCGTGCTGCCCCTCGGTGCCGCGGCTGAGCTCCAGCAGCAGCTCGTACCCCTGGCGCTGGTGGAAGGACTCCTCCTTGCACACCCGCACCATGGCGCGTGCGTAGGGGCCGTAGGAGCAGCGGCACAACGGCACCTGGTTGGTGATCGCGGCACCGTCCACCAGCCAGCCGATGGCGCCGACGTCGGCCCAGGTCAGGGTGGGGTAGTTGAAGATCGAGGAGTACTTCTGACGGCCGGCGTGCAGCTTGTCCAGCAGCTCGTCCCGGCCCGTGCCCAGGGTCTCGGCCGCGCTGTACAGGTACAGGCCGTGCCCGGCCTCGTCCTGCACCTTGGCCATCAGGATGGCCTTGCGGCGAAGCGAGGGGGCGCGGGTGATCCAGTTCGCCTCCGGCTGCATGCCGATGATCTCGGAGTGTGCGTGCTGGGCGATCTGTCGCACCAGCGTCGCGCGGTATGCGTCCGGCATCCAGTCGCGCGGCTCGATCCGCTCCTCGGCGGCGACCGCGGCATCGAAGGCGGCTTCGTACGCCTCCGGGCCCGGGGCCGTATCCGGCTGCACCGTCGTCATGCCTGCCCTCCCTGCTCTGCGGTCCGCTCGTCGGGTCGCCTCGGCTGACGACCCGTTCGCCCTCGCGGTGACTCTCGGGGGCCCGTTCGCCACCCGACCTACCGACCGATCGTTCGGTTCAATGGTGTGCCGGGCCGCCACACGCTGTCAAGAGCGAGTCGGGGGAATCGCGGCAGGCGCCTACGCCTGCGGCCGGCTGTCCGCCGCCCGGTGTTCGGAGTCACTCACCACTCCGTCGGGGACACGCGAAAATCTATGTTGGCTGGAGTAGACATTGAGTGGTGACGTGGTTATGGTTTCTCTCGTAGCCCAGAGAGACCGCAAGGCCCGGCAGAGACGAACTGGCGGGCAGCAGTACAGATAGTTGCAGTGTGCAGAACGGTGCGGTGGTGGAGTTCCGAAGCCATAGCGATTGCAGGAGGGCGACGGAACTGACGACCGCACCGGGTGGCCCGCAGGTGTCAGGGGCCGTCGTAGGCAGTGCTCAGCAGTGAAGGCACGAGCAGTACCTCGGTGAAGGCGTCGGCTGCGGGCGCGCGCACCGGGAAGTTCGGCAGCGGGGTTCCAAGCCAGAGCAGACGCAGGACGGGCGACGGGGCTGGCTGTCGGAGAGTGGCGCTGTCACAGGCCGAAGAGCAGTTCGCGTCATCAGCTGTATGCAGATCAGCAGTAAGAGCAGTAGGTACGGATCGATCAAGAGGGAAGAACGGAGGGACCGAACGCCATCAGGATCGCCCGGGCGGAAGAGAGAGCCCGGGTACCGCAGGACATCGACAGTGAGGTGGTCTCCGGTCAAGCAACCGCGATCCCCGCATCCCCGGCAGCTTCTCGGCCGGTACGGCGGAAAGAAAAGGCCGGTGCGTCACCATGGCCGGCAGATGGTGTAGCAGTGTTCCTTCGGGGCCCTGGTGCCACAGGCACCAGGGCCCCTCCACGTGCCCGGCGGCCGGGTCGGTCGTCGCTCTGGACGGGTGCACCGCTCTTCCCCGAGGCCCATCAGGCCCGGACACCCTCTAACCTCTTGGGCGGACCACTCAGCGGGGGAAGACGACGGGGAAGAGGGGAACGAGAGGACATGGAGCCTCGGGAGGATCGGCACGGCGGTCTCGCCGCGCTGTCATGGCCAGGGCGGGTGGTGGTGGCCATAGCCGTGGCCGTCGTCACGGTCGCCGTCGCCGTGCACCTGGCGATGGTGTTTCTGCACGTCGCGCCGGCCAACACGCTCAGCAAGCAGCAGGACGCCACCATCGACGCCTACATCTACCCGGAGTTCGAACAGAACTGGAAGCTGTTCGCCCCGAACCCCCTCCAGCAGAACGTCGCCGTCCAGGCCCGGGCGCGCGTCGCCCAGGAGGGCGGCGGGACCAGGACCACCGGCTGGGTCGACCTCTCCGCCCAGGACGGCGAACGGATACGCGGCAACCCCTTCCCCAGCCACACCGCACAGAACGAACTGCGCCGCGCCTGGGACTTCTACACTGGATCTCACGACTCCGAGAACCAGCCGGAGGGCATGCGGGGCGAACTCTCCCAGGCCTACGTCGAGCGCATCGTGACGGACCGCTTCGCCCAGAGGCTCGACGGCACCGTCGACAGCATCCAGCTCCGCTCCGCCACCACCCGGGTGCCCGCGCCCGACTGGAGCGACGAGCGCTTCGACACCGAGACCGAATACCGGGCGCTGCCCTGGTGGGACGTCAGCGAAGCCGCCCGGGCCGAGCGGGGGGCCGGCTCGTGAGCGACCGCACGCCCTCCTTCCGCCGCGTGGACGTCCCGGCGCCCCGTCACGCCGAGCCGGCCGGGCACGCGGCGCCTGCTCAGAGGGCGCCGGGTGACGGCCCGCACCCCTGGAAGACCCGCGGCGAACTCGCTGTCGAACGCGGCCTGGCGCACGTCACCGGCCGCGCACTGGCGCCGTACCAGAGCGCCGTGGTGCGCGTCGGCTTCGCCGTCACCTGGCTCTTCTTCCTGCTCCGCGAGTGGCCGCACCGCCATGAGCTGTACGGTCCGGCCGGTCCGTGGGGATTCGACCTCGCCCAGCGGCTGGTCGCCTCCAACGACGCGTTCACGGTGCTGCTGTGGACGGACAGCGGGGCCTGGTTCGAGATCGTCTATGCTTTCGCGATTCTGGCGAGCGCCTCGCTGGCGCTCGGCTGGCACGCCCGGGCCTCTTCCGTCCTCTTCATGGTCGGTGTGCTGTCGCTGCAGAACCGCAGCGTGTTCATGGGCGACGGCGGCGACAACATCGTGCACCTGATGGCGCTCTACCTGGTGCTGACCCGCTGCAGCCGGGTGTGGTCCCTGGACGCCCGCCGCGCGGAGCGCGCGCGGGAGCGCGACGAACCGGGCGACCTCGGCGGCATCATGCTGTGGTCCCTCGCCGGACTGGCGCTCTTCGCGGTGGCCCTCGGCCCCGGCCTGAGCAACGGCTGGGCGGTGATCCTCGGCGGGCTGTGGACCGTCCACGGCGCATGGTGGGCGGTGTGCCGGTTCGCGCCGGGAGAGCCGCGCACGGTGATGGACATCCTCGCGAACCTCGTCCACAACGGCGCCCTTCTCGTCATCGTGGCCGAGGTCTGTCTCGTCTACGCCACCGCGGGCTGGTACAAGATCCAGGGCTCCCGCTGGCAGGACGGCACCGCCGTCTACTACCCGCTCCGACTCGACTACTTCGCGCCCTGGCCCGAGGTGAACGACGTGCTCGCCGCAAGCGGTCTCGTCATCATGGCCATGACCTACGGCACGGTGCTGGTGCAGGTCGCCTTCCCCTTCACGCTCTTCCACCGCAAGGTGAAGAACGTGCTGCTCGCGCTGATGATCGGGGAACACCTGAGCATCGCCGTCCTGATGGGCCTGCCGTTCTTCTCGATGGCCATGATCGCCGCGGACATGGTGTTCCTGCCGACGGCTCTGCTCGTGTGGCTCGGCGCTCGCTGCACCCGCGTACGCGCGAAAGCAGGCCGGAAGAGCAGGAGCAGAGCTGACGTCCTCGGAGACGAACCCGCCGTGGTGCTCCCCGGCGCGCCGGCGGATGCCGCGGCACCCTCGCCGGACCCTGAGCGCGTACCGCGCTGACGCCTGCGGGGGCGCGCCGCCCGGGCATCTCCCCTGCTCCCGAACCGGACGGGCTGACGATCCAGCCCGTCCGGCAGGCGACGCCCCGGACGAAGGCCGAAGAACCCCGGCCCCGGGGCCTCCCCCGGCGCTCTCCGAGCCGGCCGGGAGAGAATCGCGCCGTGACCGACACCGCGCAACGGTGGCGCGCCCTGGCAGCCACCTCCTCCGACCCCGTGCTGCTCGACGGCTTCCACGCCCTCAAGCACGCCCTGCGCTTCGGCGCCGCCGTGCCCCTCGCCGTCACGGACGACCGGGAGACCGCCCTCGCGCTGGCGCGTGACCTCGCGCCGGATCTTCTACCGGAGCTGAGGGAACGCCTCGAACCGGTCGCCCCCCACGTGCTGCGCGCCCTCGTGCCGCGCCCGCACCCGACCGGTGTCGCCGCCCTTGCCGAGCGCCCCGCATCGTCCCCCACCACCGGCCCGCCCGCTCCGGCCGTCGTCCTGGATGCTCCGCGCCATCTGGGCAACATCGGCGCCGTCGTACGGCTCGCCGCTGGATGCGGCGCGTCCGCCGTCTACACCACCGGCACCGTCGACCCGTGGCACCCCACCGTCGTGCGGGCCGCCGCAGGCCTGCACTTCGCCACCCGCGTCGAGCACCGCGACCCGGCCGAACTGCCACCCGGCCCGCTCTACGCCCTCGATCCCGAGGGTGAGGACCTGCGCGGGACCACCCTCCCCGATGACGCGCTGCTCGCCTTCGGCTCCGAACGCCACGGCCTCTCCGGCACGCTGCGGGCGCACGCGGACCACCTCGTGGCCCTGCCCATGCGCCCGCAGGTGTCCAGCTACAACCTCGCCACCTCCGTGGCCATGACGCTCTACCACTGGATGGCCCAGCGCCCCGGCCGTCCCACGGCAGCCGGGTGACTCACGCCTGCCGGCGGACCTCCACCGTCCGGAAGCGGTTCGACACGAACGCGCCGTCGCACAGCGCGGCGTTCGCCGCCGGGTTTCCGCCCGAACCGTGGAAGTCGGAGAACGCGGCGGTCTGGTTGACGTACACCCCGCCGGTCAGGTTCAGCGACAGCTGCGCGCACTCCTCCAGGCAGACGTCCTCGATCTTCCGCTCGACGTCTGCCGAGGTGGTGTACGCGGCCACGGTCATGGCGCCCTTCTCCCGGACCGTGCGGCGCAGCAGCTCCACGGCCTCGTCCGCCGAGCCGACGGCCACCGCGAACGACACCGGGCCGAAGCACTCCGAGAGGTAGGTCTCCTCGGCCTCCGGCTTGTCGCCGTCCAGCTTGACGATCACGGGCGTACGCACGGTCGCTCCGGGGAAGTCCGGGTTGGTCAGCGAACGCGACGCGAGCGCCACCTCCCCCAGCGAGCCGGCCGCGTCGATGCGCTCCCCGACCCGCTGGTTCACGATGGCGCCGAGCAGTGCGTTGGCGCGGGCGTCGTCGCCCAGCAGCTTGCCCACGGTGCCCGCCAGGTCGCCCACCACCTCGTCGAACGACTTCGCGCCGTCCTCGGTGCCGATGCCGCCGCGCGGGATCAGCAGGTTCTGCGGGGTGGTGCACATCTGGCCGCTGTACAGCGACAGTGAGAACGCCAGGTTGCCCAGCATGCCCTTGTAGTCGTCAGTGGAGTCGACGACGACGGTGTTGACCCCCGCCTTCTCCGTGTAGACCTGTGCCTGGGTGGCGTTCCGCTCCAGCCAGTCGCCGAACTCGGTGGACCCGGTGTAGTCGATGATCCTCACCTCGGGCCGGACCGCCAGCTCCTTGGCGACGCCCTCTCCCTCGCGTTCCGCGACGAGCGCCACCAGGTTCGGGTCGAAGCCGGCCTCGGAGAGCACCTCGCGGGCGATCCGCACCGTCAGCGCCAGCGGCAGCACGGCCCGGGGGTGCGGCTTGACCAGTACCGGGTTGCCGGTCGCCAGTGAGGCGAACAGGCCCGGGTAGCCGTTCCAGGTCGGGAAGGTGTTGCAGCCGATCAGCAGCGACAGCCCGCGGCCGACCGCAGTGAACTGCTTGCTGAGGTTCAGCGGGTCGCGCTTGCCCTGCGGCTTCGACCAGTCGGCGGCGTCGGGCACGCGCACCTGCTCCACGTAGGCGTAGGCCACGGCCTCCAGGCCGCGGTCCTGCGCGTGCGGGCCGCCGGCCTGCAGCGCCATCAGATACGCCTGGCCGCTGGTGTGCATGACCGCGTGCGCGAACTCGTGCGTACGGGCGTTGATGCGGGCCAGGATCTCCAGGCACACCGCGGCCCGCGTCTCCGGCCCCGCCTCGCGCCACCCGGGCATCGCGGTCCGCATCGCCGGCAGCAGCACGTCGACGTCCGCGTGCGGGTACTCGACGCCCATCGCGATGCCGTACGGCGAGCTCTCCGTCGCCGACCAGCCGTCCGTGCCGGGCTGGTCCAGCTCGAAGCGACCGCCCAGCAGTGCGTCGAACGCCGCCTTGCCGTCCGCGGCGCTCAGCGAGCCGTTCTCGCCGTACGCCTTCGGGTGCTCGGGGTGCGGCGACCAGTACGCACGACTGCGGATCGTCTCGATGGCCTGGTCCAGCGTGGCGCGGTGCTTCTCGATGAGCTCGGCGGCGTTGGGTCCGGCGGTCACGGTCACGATGACCCTCTCCTCGTCGGGGCGGCGATTGTGCGGGGTAGCCGAAATCGGGGCGATGGATAGATACTGCTACCGAACGATCGGTCGGTGCAAGGGGGCCACGAACAGTGACGGAACACCTGCGGGGAGCGAGCCCGTCCTCCCCCGATACGATCGGCGCCATGCCCGCCGCCAGCTCCGCCAGCCCTGCCCAGCCGTCGGCCAGGCGGGACACCTACACCCCGGAGTCCCTGCTCACCGTAGCCGTCCGGGTCTTCAACGAGCGCGGCTACGACGGCACCTCCATGGAGCACCTGTCCAAGGCTGCGGGCATCTCCAAATCCTCCATCTACCACCATGTGCGCGGCAAGGAGGAGCTGCTCCGCCGGGCGACCGGCCGCGCACTGGACGGCCTCTTCGCCATCCTGGACGAGCCCGAAGCGACGCGCGGGCGCGCCGTCGACCGTGTCGAGCACGTCACCCGCCGCACCACCGAGGTGCTGATGGCCGAGCTTCCCTACGTCACCCTGCTGCTGCGCGTTCGCGGCAACACGGCGACCGAGCGCTGGGCGCTGGAACGCCGCCGCGACTTCGACCAGCGCGTCGTGGGACTGCTCAAGGAGGCCGCCGACGACGGAGATCTGCGCTCCGACGTGGACCCCCGGCTGGCGACGCGCCTCCTCTTCGGCATGATCAACTCCCTCGTCGAGTGGTATCGCCCCGACCGCGCGGGCACCGCCCACGCCACCGGCGACGAAGTCGCGGACGCCGTCGTGGCCACGGCCTTCGCGGGCCTGCGCACCACCTGACCGTCGTCGCCCGGGCTCTGGCGCAGCCGCGCCGGCGCTCTCGGGCACCACGCCGCAGGTGCGGCCGGTGGCTCACCCGGCTCGTCGAAGCTCCACGAAACGGGTGGCCGCACGGCCGATGAGGTCGTACGGAATCGGCTTGGAGAGCGGGAACCTGAGCGTCCCCTTGCCCGCCCTGTACGGCGCCAGATCCCGCTCGAGCGCCTCGTCCCCCTCGGGGACCGGATAGACGCTGATGTGTTTCTGCCAGCCGGAGAAGTACATCAGCACCTTGCCGTCGAGAGTGATCGCCGGGATCTCATAGCTGATCCGTTCCCCCGCTCCGGGCACGGCGTCATGAATCGTGCGCCGCACGTTCTGCAGAATGGTCTGGACGTCCGGTGCCGACGAGGCGATGTACGCGGTGATGTTCTCGGGCTTCTCCGCCATGACCTGCCTCCCGCATTCCGGGTGGAAGCGACGCTGCCAGCGTAGTCCCGCGCTTTCCTCCGAGAGGAGCAGGACGCGACCCAGCGTCAGTCCCCCGCTTCGAGATGCCGTGTCAGCCCCGCGACGAGCGGTGGCTTCGGGTCCGGCACACGCGGCACGTAGACCCGGTGGGACGTCGGAACCGCACGCGACGCCGACGACTGTTCCGTCGCCGCCTGACGGAGGTGCCCGATGAGCCGCGTGCTGTCGGTGCTTCCCGCTAGTCTCGGGACCATGGACGAATGGGGCGAGGAGGAGCGCGCGGCGACCGTCGCGCTGCTGCGGTCCGACGTGCCCGAGGCCGGGCTTCGGCGTCACCTCCTGCGTGCGGTGGAGGCCGGCAGCGCCGTCGCTGCGCTTCGCGAGCAGCTGGGCCAGCCCACACTGCTCGACGACCCGGTCTCCCTCGCTATCGAGGACGCCCGCCGGTGTATCCGTGCCTGGGAGGACTCCGGGATCGCCGTGCTGGCGTTCGGTGACGCCGACTATCCGGCGCGTCTGCGGGGAGTCCACGACATGCCCGGGGTCCTCTTCGCCCGAGGTACAGCCGTTCCGGACGACCTCGGCGTGGCCGTCGTCGGGTCGCGAGGCGCCAGTGCCCGGGGCGTCGACACGGCCCGCCACCTGGCCCGGCACCTCGTCGCCCGCGGCATCAGCGTCGTCAGCGGGCTCGCGGCGGGTATCGACACCGCCGCACAC
>KI547050.1:73391-79108 GCA_000497405.1 Streptomycetaceae bacterium MP113-05
CGGAGCGCTCGCCGCAGGAGGCCGGACCATCGGCGTGATCGGCACCGGTATCCGGCACGCCTACCCGCCGGAGAACCGGCGACTGCATTCCGAGGTCGCAGAAGCCGGCGTGGTCCTGTCGCAGTTCTGGCCGGACACTCCGCCGGCCAAGCACACTTTCCCCGCCCGCAACGCGACGATGTCCGGTTACGCGCTCGCCACCGTGATCGTCGAAGCCGGCGAGCGCAGCGGCGCCCGGATCCAAGCCAGGCAGGCGGTGGAACACGGCCGCCCGGTGATCCTCTTCCGTTCGCTGCTGGAGGTGACGGAATGGGGACGGGACGTGGCCGAACGGCCCGACGTGCACGTGGTGGACGACGTTGATCGGGCGCTCGCAGTCCTGGACGGCATCGTCGACAGGCCTCATCAGGTGCAGGACCTGCTCGGAAAGCTGACCGCCGGCCTATGACCGATGCGGAAGGCCACGAGCAGTTACGCGTGGCGGTGCGCGAGCGACTCGGCGCCGTCATGGTCAACCCCCTGCGCAAGCAGGGCCTCACCTGTGCCGTGTGCCTCGCGCCGCGCGGGCGGCGCGGATACGACACGTGCCACGAGTGCGGCGAACATCGCCGGAGGCCCTGGAAGCTGGCGGACCGGGTCGTGCCCCTCACCTACTCCGTCAAGGGCCGGCAGTCGAATCTCGACATGCACCACTACAAGCATCCGATGAGCCCGGACAGACGCAGAGCCAGCGAAGCGTGGCAGCGGCTGTCGTTGCTCGTCGCCGGGTTCGCGTTGTGGCACGCGCGGTGTCTGGAGCTGGTCGCGCGCGAGCCCGTCTCCGGTCTGGTGACGGTGCCTTCCCTGGGTGGTAGGCCAGGGGTCCACCCGTTGAACGGTCTCGCGGAGTACCTGCCCCGGGTATGGCATCGGCTCCGGCTGCTCCCGGGAATCGACGCTGACAGCGCCGAGCGTCGGCGCTTGCTCGATCCCGCCCACTTCGTCGTGCCGGACTCCGACATGCTCGTCGGTAGGCACGTCGTCGTCCTGGAGGACACCTGGGTGACCGGTCGGCATGCCCAGTCGGCGGCAGCGGCGCTCCACGAGGCAGGGGCAGGTGAGGTCACGGTGGTGGCGCTGGCCCGACGGCTCTCTCCGGACTATGGCCCGACCCGCGGGTTCCTCGAAGGCGGCGGGCACTTGCGCGGGGAGTACAGCCTCGAGGTCTGCCCCCTCACCGGCGACGCATGCCCGCGGTGACGTCGACCGGCGATGCGCAGGCGTGCTGAAAGTGACTCGCCCGTGGCCGCCTGAGCGAGCAGAGTCGTGCGCATGATGCGACACGAAGTCGAGCGTGCGGTGGTGGAGATGGTGCGGGTACTCGGGCCGCACGGGGGACGGGACTGGGCGGTGCCGGCGGGTGGGCTGGAGTGGAGTTGCCGTGAGACTGCCGCGCACGTCGCGCACGATCTGCTCGCGTACGCCGGACAGTTGGCTGGCCGTCCCGACGACGGCTACCTGCCCTTCGACTTGGTCGTGCGGCCGGAGGCGTCGCCGTGTCGGGTGCTGGAGGTCGTGACCGCCTGCGGGGGTCTGCTCGGCAGCGCGCTGGCCGCAGCGGGCCCGGAGGCCCGGGGCTGGCACTGGGGGCCGTGCGACCGCACGGGGTTCGCGGCGATGGGCGTCGCGGAGACGCTGCTCCACACCTACGACATCGCCCAGGGCCTGGAGGTGGCGTGGCTGCCACCCGCGGACCAGTGCGACGCGGTCCTCCGGCGCCTCTTCCCGGACGCGCCGCCCGGCGACCCCGTCCGAGTGCTCCTGTGGTGCACGGGCCGCGCCGAGCTGGACAGTCGGCCACGGCGCGCGTCATGGGTGTGGAGGGCGGCGTCGGGCTAGTGGCGGTGTCGGGCGACGAGGCCGATGAGGGCGGCGTTGATCAGGGCGCCGACGGCGATGACGGCGAAGAAGCCGGCTGTGCTGCCGTCCGGGAGGAGGGCGACGGCGAGGCCCCAGGGGAGGGTGGCCAGCATGGGGATCACGCCGGCGAATGAGGCGTCCTCCTGGTGGACGAGCGTGGTGTCGATGGCGACCCAGACCAGCAGGGCGAGCACGATCAGCAGGTAGACCTGCGAGAAGCGGTTGCCCGCGACGAGCCCGAGGGTGCGCCGGGCGGGCGAGGGGCGGGAGGTGTGGGGGGTGGTGGCCATGCCACCGCTTCTCTCCCCGCCCGCCGGGCGGAAACCCGCCGGACGCTGTTCCGCACGGCTTCCCCACGTGATGCTCACGTGGACCGACCCGGCCCGCGAAGTAGGGCACGGGCAACGTTGGAACACGGCAAAGCATGTGCACCGCATACTTCACCCTCGCGGTCCGGCTGAACCGTTCACGCCTCGGGGTCGAGGTCGGTCTCCTCGAAGACCAGCAGGGTGCGGGTGCTGAGCACCTCGGGGATGGCCTGGATGCGGGTGAGGACCAGGTCCCGCAGAGAGCGGTTGTCCTTGGTGTGCACCAGCAGCAGCACGTCGAAGTCGCCGCCGACCAGGGCCATGTGCGCGGCGCCGGGGAGTTCGCGCAGCCGTTCGCGGACGGAGCGCCACGAGTCCTGGACGATTTTCAGCGTGATGTAGGCGGACGTGCCCTGACCTGCTCGTTCCTGGTCGACACGGGCGCTGAAGCCGCGGATCACGCCGTCCTCGATGAGGCGGTTGATCCGGGCGTACGCATTGGCGCGGGAGACGTGCACCTCTGTGGCGACGGCCCGCACCGAGGCCCGCCCGTCGGCGCGCAGCAGGCGCAGGATGTCGCGGTCGACGGGGTCGAGGGGGCGTACGGGAGGCCGCGGCTCCTCCGCTCCGGAGGCTGTTCCGGTGGCGGACCGCTCGGCCAATCGTTCGTCCGACATGGATGAATGCCCCCTCTCGTTGGACACATCTATCGTATAGAACGCTTTACTGAGCAGTTTGTCCACAGGCTGGGCCCGCCTGTAGCCAAAGTGTGCGCGCGACCGAACAATCGGTAGGTGAGGCGCACCACGCCTCGCAGCATCGTGCTGCGCATCTGTGCCCGACAGCCGCACCCCGGCCGACACCCCGGCCGAGAAGAACGAGGAGGTGCTGACCATGACGGTCCTGGAACAGCCCGGTGCCTACCGACTCTCTCCGCCGCCCGCATGGCGTCCGCGGGCCGACCCCGCGCCCCTGCTGCCCGACGCCGAGCCGTACCGGCTGCTGGGGACCGAAGCCGACCTCGAGAAGACCCCCGGCCGGGACACGCTCCTCCGTCTGCACCGCGAGCTGGTGCGCGGACGCCGCTACAACGAGCAAGCCACCGCCCTGACGCGGCAGGGCCGCCTCGCCGTCTACCCCTCCTCCACCGGTCAGGAGGCGTGTGAGGTCGCCGCCGCCCTGGCCCTCGAGGAGCAGGACTGGCTGTTCCCCAGCTACCGGGACACCCTCGCCGCCGTGGCCCGCGGCCTCGACCCGGTCGAGGTGCTGACGCTGCTGCGCGGCGACTGGCACCACGGCTGGGATCCGAAGGCCGCCCGCGTCGCACCCCTGTCGACGCCGCTCGCCACCCAGCTCCCGCACGCAGTCGGCCTCGCGCACGCCGCCCGGCTCAAGGGTGACGACGTGGTCGCGCTCGCCATGGTCGGCGACGGCGGCACCAGCGAGGGCGACTTCCACGAGGCGCTGAACTTCGCCGCCGTGTGGAACGCGCCGGTCGTCTTCCTGGTACAGAACAACGGCTTCGCGATCTCCGTCCCGCTGGCCAAGCAGACCGCCGCGCCGACCCTCGCCCACAAGGGGGTCGGCTACGGCATGCCCGGTCGGCTGGTCGACGGCAACGACGCGGTCGCCGTGCACAGCGTGCTCGGCGAGGCCGTGGAGCGCGCCCGGTCCGGAGGCGGCCCCACCCTGGTCGAGGCCGTGACGTACCGCATGGAGGCGCACACCAACGCCGACGACGCCACCCGCTACCGCACCGCAGGCGAGGTCGACACCTGGCGCGACCACGACCCGGTGCTGCTGCTGGAGCGTGAGCTGCGCCGACGTGGCGTGCTGGACGACGCGACGGCCGAGGACGTCGCGAAGGGAGCGGAGGAGATGGCCGCCGGCATCCGCGAGCGGATGAACGCCGACCCCGAGCTGCGTCCGATGGACCTGTTCGCCGAGGTCTACGCGGAGAAGACCGCCCAGTTGCGCGAGCAGGCCGCGCAGCTGCAGGCCGAGCTGGACGCCGAGGCCGAGGGGAACGTGTGATGGCAGGGACGACGACCGCAGGAGCGGACGGCGCGGCGAAGAGGCAGGCGGCCAGGCCGGCCACCATGGCGCAGGCGCTCAACCGGGCCATGCGCGACGCGATGACCGAGGACCCGGACGTCCACGTGATGGGGGAGGACGTCGGCGCCCTGGGCGGTGTCTTCCGCGTGACGGACGGCCTCACCGAGGAGTTCGGCGAGCAGCGCTGCACGGACACCCCTCTTGCGGAGGCCGGCATTCTGGGCGCCGCCGTGGGCATGGCCATGTACGGACTGCGACCGGTCGTCGAGATGCAGTTCGACGCGTTCGCCTACCCGTCCTTCGAGCAGCTCGCCTCGCACGTCGCGAAGATGCGCAACCGTACGCGCGGCAGGCTGCCCATGCCGATCACGATCCGCGTCCCGTACGGCGGCGGGATCGGCGGCGTCGAGCACCACAGCGACTCCTCCGAGGCGTACTACATGGCCACCCCGGGCCTGCACGTCGTCACCCCGGCCACGGTCGGGGACGCCTACGGGCTGCTCCGCGCGGCGATCGCCTCCGACGACCCCGTCGTCTTCATGGAGCCCAAGCGGCTCTACTGGGGCAAGGCCGAGTGGAACCCGGACGCCCCCGAGCAGGTGCCCGGCATCGGAGAGGCCGTGGTCCGTCGCCGCGGCACCTCCGCGACGCTGATCACGTACGGCCCGTCCGTCCCGGTGTGCATGGAGGCCGCCGAGGCGGCCCGCGAGGACGGCCTCGACCTGGAGGTCGTGGACCTGCGGTCGTTGGTGCCGTTCGACGAGGCGACGGTCGTGGAGTCCGTGCGCCGCACCGGCCGGGCGGTGGTCGTGCACGAGTCGCAGGGCTTCGCCGGCCCGGGCGGTGAGATCGCCGCACGGGTGGGGGAGCGCTGCTTCCACTACCTTGAGGCACCGGTGCTGCGGGTCGCGGGATTCGACATCCCGTACCCGCCGCCCATGCTGGAGAAGCACCATCTGCCGGGGGTGGACCGCGTCCTCGACGCGGTCGCCCGCCTGCAGTGGGAGAGCGACTGGGTGGAAGGCGGTCGGTGATGGCGGAGATCCGCGAGTTTGCGCTGCCCGACCTCGGTGAGGGGCTGACCGAGGCGACGATCACGGCCTGGATGGTCGAGGTCGGCGAGGTCGTCGCCGTCGACCAGCCGGTCGTCGAGGTGGAGACGGCCAAGGCGATGGTCGAGGTCCCTTGCCCGTACGGCGGTGTGATCACGGCCCGCTACGGCGACGCGGGTGACGAGATGCCCGTCGGCGCGCCGCTGGTCGGCGTCGCGGTCGGCGCCACCACGGCGGACGAGGCGGGCCTGGGCGCCGCTGACCCGGAGGGTGACGCCGAGACGGCGGACGACGACGAGGGCTCCGGCAACGTGCTGGTCGGTTACGGCACGCAGGCGCCTTCGGCGCGCAGGCGGCGCCGGGTGCGCGGCGGGATCGGCCGCCCGGCCACCGTCACGGCTGG
>KI547050.1:79118-80022 GCA_000497405.1 Streptomycetaceae bacterium MP113-05
GTCGCCGGATCGGGCCCTGACGGCCTGATCATGCGCGGTGACGTCGAGCGTGCCGCCGAAGCAGGAGGCGCGGCCCCCGGCAGCACGGCGGTCGGCGAGGAGGTCTGGCGCAGCGCACCGGCGT
Source organism: Streptomycetaceae bacterium MP113-05 (assembly GCA_000497405.1). Taxonomy (GTDB): domain Bacteria; phylum Actinomycetota; class Actinomycetes; order Streptomycetales; family Streptomycetaceae; genus Streptomyces. Next base: position 79,243 of record KI547050.1, read on the forward strand.
CCGCGCCGGCGACCGGTTCCGTGCCCCGCGCGGAGCAGCGGGTACCGCTGCGCGGCCTGCGCGGTACCGTCGCCGACAAGCTGTCCCGCAGCCGTCGTGAGATCCCCGACGCCACCACCTGGGTCGACGCTGACGCGACCGAGCTGCTCGCGGCCCGTCGGGCCATGAACGCGGCCGGCGGCCCGAAGATCTCCCTGCTGGCGCTGCTGGCCCGGATCTCCACCGCCGCCCTGGCCCGTTTCCCGGAGCTGAACTCCACGGTCGACCTGGAGGCCCGCGAGATCGTGCGGCTGGACGCCGTGCACCTCGGGTTCGCCGCCCAGACCGACCGCGGTCTGGTCGTCCCGGTGGTGCGGGACGCGCACACGCTGGGTGCCGAAGGACTGGCCGCCGAGATGGCGCGGCTCACCGAGTCGGCACGGGCCGGCACGCTTTCCCCGGCCGAGCTGACCGGCGGCACGTTCACGCTGAACAACTACGGCGTGTTCGGCGTCGACGGCTCCACGCCGATCATCAACCACCCGGAGGCGGCGATGCTGGGCGTCGGCCGCATCATCGACAAGCCGTGGGCGGTGAACGGCGAGCTGGCCGTGCGCAAGATCGTCCAGCTGTCCTTCACCTTCGACCACCGGGTGTGCGACGGAGGTACGGCCGGCGGTTTCCTGCGCTACGTCGCCGACTGCGTGGAACAACCGGCGGTGCTCCTCCGTACGCTCTGAGGCGTGAACGCACACGCCCCCGAGCCCACCGGACCGACTCCGCCCGCCCCGCGCACCGCGC
>KI547050.1:80260-80826 GCA_000497405.1 Streptomycetaceae bacterium MP113-05
GCCCGCTCGCCGCACTCGACGCGGGGCTGCGCCGTGTGCGCCAGGGCGTCGTACTGGTGCTCTCCGCCGACCTGCCCTTCCTCCGGTCGCCGACCGTACGGGCGCTGCTGCGCGGCGCGGCGGACGGCGACGCCGACGGAGCCGTCGCGTACGACGGCCGGGACCAGCCGCTGCTCGCCGCCTACCAGGCGGAGCCGTTGCGCCGTGAACTCGCACTGCTGCACGCCGAACACGGCACTCTCGCCCACCTGCCGCTGAGGTTTCTGCTCCCGGAGTTGCGGCTGCGGCGTGTGCTCTCCGACGAGGCGGTGGACTGCGACACCTGGGACGATCTCGCCGCTGCCCGCGCCCGGATCAGGGAGCATGGCACCGTGCTGGACGAATGGATTGCCGCAGTCAAGGCCGAACTGGGTGTCGAACTCGACGTCGACACCGCCGGGCTCCTGGATCTCGCGCGTGACGCCGCGCACGGGGTCGAGCGCCCCGCCGCACCGCTGACGACCTTTCTGGTCGGCTACGCGGCTGCCGCGCGGGGGGACGGCTCGCCGCAGGCGGTGGCGGAAGCC
>KI547050.1:81094-83037 GCA_000497405.1 Streptomycetaceae bacterium MP113-05
GGAAGCCGCGCGGAAGGCGGCGGAGCTGGCGAAGCGATGGGAAGCAGAGTCGGAAGCGGACGGCCGGTGAACGCCCCGGGTAGGGGCGGGCGGACGGACGACCTCGACCAGGCCCTCGCTCTCGCCAACGGTGCGCCCGCCGCGGGAGGCGCGGGCGGGACGGTCGGTGCCTGCGCCGACTGCCCCGCCCGCGCCTCAGGCGCCCGGAGCCCGGCAGAGAAGGCAGCAGAGAGAGCTGCAGAGAAGAATGTGGGCGCCGACGTGGGGCCTCCCGCCCACGCCGCACCGGGACCGGCCGGCCGGGACGAGCGACGACCGGAGCCGGACGTACCGGGCGACGACGCGTCGTGCGCCGGTGCGGCCCGGGAAACCGACGAGGACCTGACCGCCCCGTGGCTGTCCGCAGCGTCGGCCTCCACCGAGGGACTGCGCGGTGCCCAGCCCTTCTCCGCATCCGTACCCGCATCCGAGGACGACCTGGCACCGCCCTGGTTGCTGCGCCCCCTCCAGCCGTCGGCGGCTGAGGACGCCGGAGCAGCCGGCCGGCTCTCCGAGATGATGCGGACGCGGCGCCGCCCGGCCTCTGAGGGGGGAGCAGACGACAGCGAGGAGCCGGGAGCCGGTGCCGGGGCAGGCACCGGAGGTGGGCGCGAGGCCGAGGCGCCGGACGACGGGCTGCTCCCGGCGTGGCTGACCCGCGCCGTCCGCCGGGTCGGCCCCGACAGCGCCCGCGTCGATGAGGGCGTCCGCCCTGCCGGAGGGCGGCCGGACGAGACGTTCGACGCGGACGACGATCTGGCCGCGCCGTGGGTTCCCCGCGTTCCCTCCCGTCCTCGCCCCGAAGGCCCTGTGCCCGTCGCGGGCCCGGCCGTCGCCGGCCCCGGCACGACCGCACGTCCCGGCGCCGGTGCACCACCAGGTTCTCTCGCCCCCGCTCCGGTCCCGGTCCCGGTCCCGGTCCCGGAGAGCGTCGCGGGCTGTGCAAGAGTCGGGGGCACCGGAGCTTCGCACACAGGGGTTCGGCACACAGGGGAGGAGGCACCCGTGGACGATGCGCCGCACCCTTCCGACGCCGGGGGCCCCTCCGTCCGCCCCTTCACCGGGCCGTCCCGGCCCCCCGCGCGGACAGACGTGCCCTGGGAGGAGGCGCAGCGCATCGCGGCCCGCGCGGCCGAGCCCGCCGCGGCCGTGACCGTGCCACTGGACGGTGCCGTGCGACAGGTACTCGCGGCGCCCGTGGAGGCGCTGGCCGACCTGCCGTCGTTCGACACCTCCGCCATGGACGGCTGGGCCGTCGCCGGTCCCGGTCCGTGGACGCCCGTCGGTCCGCCGGAGGCGCGCGGTGTCCTCGCCGGGGGCGGCGCGTGCGGGCCCCTCGCGGACGGTTGCGCCGTACGGATCGCCACCGGCGCACGCGTTCCGGCCGGCACGACCGCCGTGCTGCGCGGCGAACGTGCCGACCTGCGCGGTGCACGACTGCACCTGGCTGCCGACGCGCCGCCCGGCAGTGCCCAGCCGGGTACGGACATCCGCCCGCGTGGCCAGGAGTGCCGTGCGGGTGCGCGCCTGCTGCCCGCCGGGACTCCGGTGACTCCGCCCGTGCTCGGTCTGGCCGCAGCCGCGGGCCACGACCGGCTCACCGTCGTCCCGCGCCCACGTGTCGAGGTGCTGGTGCTGGGCGACGAACTGCTGCCCGGGGGTCTTCCGTCCGACGGGCGCGTCCGCGACGCGCTGGGGCCGATGATCGGCCCGTGGCTCGCCGCGCTGGGTGCGGAGGTGCTGGTCACCCGGCGGCTGGGTGACGACGCCGACGCGCTCCTGGAGGCGGTCACCGCCACCGGCGCCGACCTGGTCGTCACCACCGGGGGTACCGCGCACGGTCCCGCCGACCACGTACGGCCCGTGCTGCGGCGCATCGGCGCGCAGCTGCCGGTCGACGGTGT
>KI547050.1:83112-86075 GCA_000497405.1 Streptomycetaceae bacterium MP113-05
CGCCGTCGTCCCCGGCGGCGCGACCGCGGGCACGGCCGTGCGCCTGCTGGAGCTTCCGTGGTGACCTCCGTGGCGAGTGGCGCCGTGGTGAGGCGTGCTGTGGTGAGGAGCGCACCGTCATGAGAACCAGCGTCGCCAAGGCTCCGCGGGATGCCGCGGAGCGGCCCATCCTGCTGCCGCGTTCGACGATAGGCCCGCTGCGGCAGGTCGCCCGCCGCCTGCTGGCGGCGCTCAGCGTGCTGTGGGCGACGGTGCTGATCGTCTACCTGGGCCGGGACGGCTACAGCGACAACAGCGACGGCGTGGTCTCCTTCCTCGACGCCGTGTACTACACCACCGTCACCCTCTCCACGACCGGGTACGGTGACATCGCGCCGGTCAGCGACGGCGCCCGGATCGTCAACATCCTGCTCATCACCCCGCTCCGCATCCTGTTCCTGATCATCCTGGTGGGTACCACGCTGGAGGTCCTCACCGAGCGCACCCGCGAGCAGTGGCGCCAGACCCGCTGGAGGACCGCCTTGCGCGACCACACCGTCGTCGTCGGCTTCGGTACCAAGGGCCGGTCGGCCGCCGAGACCCTGCTGTCGACCGGCATGGGGCGTGAGCGGATCGTGCTGATCGACCCGAACCATCACGTGGTGAAGGCGGCCACCGACGACGGTTTCGCGGGGGTGGTGGGCGACGCCACCCGCAGCGACGTGCTGGCCCGGGCCGAGGTGCGGAGGGCGAAGCAGATCGTGGTCGCACCCCAGCGGGACGACACCGCGGTGCTGGTGACGCTGACCGCACGTCAGCTCAATCCGCGGTTGCGCATCGTCGCCGCGGTGCGCGAGGAGGAGAACGCGCCGCTGCTGCGTCAGTCCGGGGCGGACGCCGTCATCACCAGTGCCAGCGCCGCCGGTCGGCTGCTCGGACTGTCCATGCTGAGTCCCAACGCCAGCTCGGTGATGGAGGACCTGATCCAGCAGGGCAGCGGCCTCAGCCTCAACGAACGGCCCGTCACCAAGGCCGAGGCCGGCCGGTCCCCGCGCGAGTGCTCCGACCTGGTGGTCTGCGTCGTCCGCGGGCACCGGTTGCTGGGGTATGACGACCCGGAGGCCGCGACTCTGCAGCTGACCGACCGCGTCGTCGTCATCCACCGGTCGACGCCCGCCTCGGACTCCGTCACCCAGTAGCGCCGGTCCCGATGACGACGCCCACGTGGCTCGCCGAACTGACCGGAACGGCCGAGGTGCTGCACGCAGCGGACCGCGCGGGCACCGCCGCCTGGCGGGACGGCCCCGACGACCACACCGTGCCACCCCTCGCCCTGCGACTCGGCACCCTCGGAACCGCCTTCGCCGAGCACGCCCATGGGCTGACGTCCCGCCGGCGGCGCACCGTCCTCGTCCTGCTCGAGGACGTCCTCCGGGAGGGGGCCGAGTACGACGTGAACGCCGTGGCCACCGGCTTCTTCGAGGCGCTGCTGAACGCGTGGGACCGGGGCTTCGACCTGCACGCGCTCTGGGCCGACGTGGGGCCGCGGTCGCGGGCGTACTGCCGGGCCTGGAACGACTTCACCGGTGTCCGTACTCCCGCGTGGATGCGTGAGCCCGCGACCGGCGGGGAGCGGTGCGAGTGCGCCGGGGAGTAGCGTCGCGACCATGTATGCGATCACGATTCCTGAGCCGGGCGGGCCCGAGGCGCTGGTGTGGGCCGAGGTGCCCGACCCGGAGCCGGGGGAGGGTGAGGTACTCGTCGACGTGGCGGCAGCCGGCGTGAACCGCGCCGACCTGCTGCAGCGTCAGGGACACTACGACCCGCCGCCCGGAACCTCGCCCTACCCGGGGCTGGAGTGTGCCGGGCGGGTGGCCGCCGTCGGAACGGGTGTGTCGGGCTGGGCTGTCGGTGACGAGGTGTGCGCGCTCCTCGCGGGCGGCGGATACGCCGAGCGTGCCGTCGTGCCGAGCGGGCAGCTGCTGCCGGTGCCCAGGGGCGTCGACCTGGTTACCGCCGCGGGGCTGCCCGAGGTGACCTGCACCGTCTGGTCGAACGTGTTCATGGTCGCGCATCTGCGGCCGGGCGAGACGCTGCTGGTGCACGGCGGGGCGAGCGGTATCGGCACGATGGCGATCCAGCTCGCCAAGGCGGTGGGTGCCCGCGTCGCGGTCACGGCGGGCAGCAGGGCGAAGCTGGAGCGCTGCGCCGAGCTGGGTGCGGACGTCCTGATCGACTACCGCGAGCAGAGTTTCGTCGAGGAGCTGAAGGCAGCGACGGACGGACACGGGGCGGACGTGATCCTCGACATCGTCGGGGCGAAGTACCTGGGCGACAACGTCAGGGCGCTGGCCGTCAACGGGCGGCTGGCCGTCATCGGCCTGCAGGGCGGGGTGAAGGGCGAGCTCAACCTCGCCGCTCTGCTGGCGAAGGGGGCGGCGGTGACCGCCACGTCGCTCCGTCGTCGGCCGGTGGCGGAGAAGGCGGCGATCGTGGCGGCCGTACGGGAGCACGTGTGGCCGCTGCTGGACGATGGCCGGGTGCGTCCGGTGCTCGACCGCACGCTGCCGATGGCGGACGCCGCGCAGGCGCACCGGGTGCTGGAGGAGAGCGGTCACGTCGGCAAGGTCGTCCTCACGGTGTAACCGACACCTCGTGTCCGAGATGCCTGGTTTGTTGGAATATGTGATTCTGGTGACTCGGCACGGACTCCGGCGCGGGAGGGAGGCGGCATGGGGTCTCCCCGCAACGACGGTTCAGGGGCGGTCCGCACGGCGCGCAGGTGCTCGGGAGTGCTGCTGCTCAGTTGCGCCGCCGTGCTCCTCCTGCCCGGGGCGGCGTTCGCAGCGTCGTCTGCGAGCGGGAGGGAACCGAGTGCGTCGCCGCGCACCGTGGCTGCGCCCGGCGCGCCCGCCGGCGGCTCGGGGAACTGGCTGTCCCCGCGGCCCGGCGGGCCTCCCGGCGACTGGCCGCACGTCGCTCAC
>KI547050.1:86440-95718 GCA_000497405.1 Streptomycetaceae bacterium MP113-05
GGCGGGAGGCCGGTCCCCTCGCAGACCGGATGCGTGAACCGTGCAGAATGGGGATATGACACAGCCGAGCAATGAACGGTCGCAGGAGAGCCCGCACGTCCTGGTGGTGGGTCCGGACGGAATGGCTCTCGGCACGGCCGCTCCCAAGGGCGGCGACTCGGATGCCGACGAGCAGGCTGAGGTCCCGCTGACGGAGATGGTGGAGCAGCCCGCGAAGGTCATGCGGATCGGCAGCATGATCAAGCAACTACTGGAGGAAGTGAAGTCGGCGCCGCTCGACGAGGCGAGCCGGGTCCGGCTGCGGGAGATCCACTCCAGCTCGGTGAAGGAACTGGAGGACGGCCTGGCTCCCGAGCTGATCGAGGAGCTGGAGCGGCTGTCACTGCCGTTCACCGAGGACGCGGTGCCGACCGAGGCGGAGTTGCGCATCGCCCAGGCCCAGCTGGTGGGCTGGCTGGAAGGGCTCTTCCATGGCATCCAGACTGCGCTCTTCGCCCAGCAGATGGCGGCGCGGGCCCAGCTCGAGCAGATGCGCCGTGCCCTGCCGCCGGGTTCCCTCCCCGAGGACGGCGAGGACCACGGCCCCGCCCACTCCGGCGGGCCCTACCTCTGACCGTCCCGGCAAACCCCCGTCCCGCCCGGCCGGCCCGCCCACTGCGGGCCGGGGGCGGCGGTTCAGTCGGAGCCGGGCGGCATCCCGGTCGAGACGGTGAGGTCCACCTTGTCGCTGTCCGGGTCGAACGGCCGGTAGGAGTCCGGGTTTTGTTCCAGGATCATGTTCTTGCCCCAGACGTTCTCGTCCTCCTCGGTCACCTTGCCCAGTTTCCAGCCGGCCTTCTTCAGGCACGCCTTGACCGAGGTGAGGTTCTTGAAGGTGAACTCCGGCATCCTCTTCTTGCCGTCGTCGACGTAGCTGTCCCGGGCCTCCGTGCATTCGGTGGCCTCGATGGTGCGCGAGGTGTCCTCGGGCTTGAACTCGCCACCGCCGCCCCCCGGGTCGGCCGTCTCCTCCCCGTCGGGAGCGGCACGCGTCGGTGCCGGATCGTCCACGGAGTAGGACGGGCGCGGGCTGGTCGTCGGGTCCGCGACGGGTGGATCGTCGCCGCCGCTGTTCGCGGCGATGAGGGCGATCACCGTCACCACGGCCACCACCGCGGCGATGACGGTGCCGACGACCACGCCGTTGCTGGTGCCGCCGCCCTTCGCGGGCGGGCCGGCCGGACGCGGTGCCATGGTGTACGGCGGCGGGGTGTGCGCTCCGGGCCGGCCGTACGGGGCGGGGCTGTTGAAGGCTGCGGGCCGCGGTGCGCCCATCGGGCCGGTGGGCGGCGGAGTGGACGGGGCGAAGCCCCTCCCGGAGCCTTCGCCCTGGGGGGACCCCCATCCGTACTGCGGCTGGAAGGGCGTGGGTGCGGAGTTCGGCGGCGGGGGCGTGCCGTGCTCGTTGCCCACCTGGGGGAACACGGCCTTGCCGACGCCCGCGCCGCTCTCCGAGGGGCCGCCGCCGATGATCACGGGTGCCGCCCCGCTCGCCGAGCCGCGTACCCGCTCGACCTCGGCGCGCATCGCGTCGGCGGAGGGGAACCGCTCGTTCGGGTTCTTCCGCAGCGTACGGGCCACCAGTGCGTCCGCCGCCGGGGTCACCGACCGGTTGATGCCGGACGGTGCGCCGGCCTCCTCCTGCACGTGCGCGTAGGCGATCGCAAGGGGCGAGTCGGCGTCGAACGGCAGCCGTCCGGTGAGTAGTTCGAAGAGGAGGATGCCCACCGAGTACAGGTCGGAGCGGGCGTCCACGCCGCGTCCCAGCGCCTGCTCCGGCGAAAGGTACTGCGGCGTGCCGACGACCATGCCGGTCTGCGTCATCGACGTCACACCGGACTGCATGGCGCGGGCGATGCCGAAGTCCATCACCTTGACCACGCCGCGCTTGGTCAGCATCACGTTGCCCGGTTTGATGTCGCGGTGCACCAGGCCGAGTTCGTGACTGACCTCCAGCGCTGCCAGCACGTCCGCCGTGATCTTCAACGCCTTGTCCGCGGGCATCGCGCCGAACTGTGCGACGTCCTCGTCCAGGACCTCCCGCAGCGGCTTGCCCTCGACGTACTCCATGACGATGTAAGGGACGGGCGCACCGTCGATGGTGTCCTCGCCGGAGTCGAAGACGGACACGATGTTGGTGTGCGTCAGCTTCGCGACGGACTGCGCCTCACGCCGGAACCGCTCCCGGAACGACTGCTCCCGGCCCAGGTCCGAGTGCAGCGTCTTCACCGCGACCTGCCGGTCCAGTACCGAGTCGTAGGCCAGGTACACCGAGGCCATGCCCCCCGCCCCGAGCAGGCTCCGAAGCTGGAAACGGCCGCCCGCGACCGTGCGTCCGATGTACTGCGCCGCCTGCGCGCCGTCGTCGCTCATCTGGCTGCTCCCCCTTGGTGGCGCTCATGGTGGCGCCGTGTCGGCGCACGGACGACGAGGTGACCGGACGAGCCCGCCGGGGCCGTCCTCCCGGTAGCTTCGGGCCTGATATCAGGCCAGTCTGCCCGAGGGCCGGGACACGTCAAGTTCGTTGCCCTTTCCGTGACCGATGCGTGCCGGGCTCGGCACCGCACCGGGACATACTCGTGGCAAGCATCCCACCGTCGATTACCGGCCAACCTTGCGGGGTCGCCGACGGTCCCGCTCCGACTTGCCAGTCGGACACCGCAGCCGCTTGGATGGCGTTTCAGCCCTGTCCCAGCCCCCTTGCCGGAGGCTGTAGCCTCCGGCAAGGGGGCTGGGCGATACACGACCGCGTCAGCGCGGACCGATCGACGGCGAGGACAGATGGCAGATTCGCAAGCCGCTGGCGGCCCTTCGGAGCCGGGGGCGACGGGCGGTTCCGTGCCCGAATCGCCGGACGCCTGGGGTAACAACGGTCTGGTCGGCGACGGCCGTTACCGCCTCACCCACCGCCTCGGTCGCGGTGGCATGGCCGAGGTGTACGCGGCGGAGGACGTCCGGCTCGGACGTACGGTCGCGGTGAAACTGCTGCGCTCGGACCTCGCCGAGGACCCCGTCTCCAAGGCACGCTTCACACGTGAGGCGCAGTCCGTCGCCGGTCTCAACCACCATGCGGTCGTCGCCGTCTACGACTCCGGCGAGGAGGCGGTGAACGGCAGTGTGGTGCCGTACATCGTGATGGAGCTCGTCGAGGGCCGCACGATCCGCGAACTGCTGCACGCGACGGAGACGCCGCCCGCCGACCAGGCGCTGATCATCGTCTCCGGCGTGCTGGAGGCGCTGGCCTACAGCCACCAGCACGGCATCGTGCACCGGGACATCAAACCGGCCAACGTCATCATCACCCACACCGGTGCGGTGAAGGTGATGGACTTCGGTATCGCCCGCGCCCTGCACGGTGCGTCCAACACCATGACGCAGACCGGCATGGTCATGGGCACCCCTCAGTACCTGTCCCCCGAGCAGGCTCTCGGCAAGACCGTCGACACCCGCTCCGACCTGTACGCCACCGGTTGCCTGCTGTACGAACTGCTCACGCTCCGCCCGCCGTTCACCGGCGAGACCCCGCTCTCCGTGGTCTACCAGCACGTGCAGGACGAGCCGGTGCTGCCGTCGCGGGTGTCCGACGCCGTGCCGCCGGAGCTCGACGGGCTCGTCATGCGGTCGCTGGCGAAGGACCCCGACGACCGCTTCCAGTCCGCGGAGGAGATGCGCGGCCTGGCGCAGTACGGGCTGCGGATGCTCCAGGAGCAGGGCGGCCACACGGGCGGGCTGTGGAACACCGGCGCGGTGGTCGCGGGCAGCGGGACCCCGCCGATGGGCGTTCCCGGCGCTGCCGGCGGCATGCGAGACGCCGGCACCGGGGGCTTCCGCGGCGCCGGCGACACGCAGACCCGGATGGGCCCGCCGCTGCTGATGGGCCCGCCGGACCGGGACGACGGCGGTTTCGAGGGCGGTCACCGGGACGACGGCCGCGGTGGCGGGGCGAAGTACGCGCTGATCGCGTTCCTCGCGGTGCTGGCGATCGCGGCGGGTGTCTTCTTCGCGGTCAACGCCGACGGCGACGGGGAGAAGAACCGCAAGGATCCGGTTCCCTCGTCCTCCTCCCCGACGGACGAGGAGACCTCGCGCGCGCCGACGGAGGACGAGACCGACACCGGCGAACCCGGCACGACCGGCAACACCGGCGGCGACGACACGTTCTCACCGACCGAGGACCCGTCGCCGACCGAGGAGCCGACGACTCAGGAGCCGTCGCCGACCGAGGAGCCGACGACCGAGCCGCCGACGTCGTCCGGCACGACGGAGGGAAGCCCCGGCGGGGGCGGCGACGATCCCACGGACGGTGGTACGACCACGGACGGGACGACCGGCGGCGAGGACGGCGGCACGACGGACGGCGGCACGTCCGCGGGAAGCGAGGCCGGTGGCGGCTCCAGCGCCGGCACGAGCACGTCGACGGGCACCGACACCGAGGGCCCCGAAGCCGGGTAGGCCCTCCCGCAGGAAGCGGCGTGCGGGCGGGTCCGGGAAGACGGACCTGCCACGGCACAGGGTGAACGCACAGCATGATGAATGCGTCACGGCGCGTCACGTCGGGTGATCTACGATGCGCGCGTGTCGTCGACGTCCGCCCTCGCCCCGCGCACCCTGCGCGCCCTCGCCGCCCGCTACGGGACCGGTGAGCCGCTGTCGTGCCGGCCGGTGACGTACGGGCTGCTGATCCGCGGGTACCAGGTCGGCACCGCCCGGGGCACGTACTTCCTCAAGCACCACCTCGACGCCGACCCCGCGGACCCCGCCCCGCTGGAACGGCGCCATCGCGCCGTCGCGTGCCTGGCGGCGGCGGGGCTGCCCGCCGTGCCGCCCGTGGCCGCCCGGGACAGCCGGACGGTCACCGTCCTCTCTGGAGCAGGTCCTGCCCGCCCAGCGGGTCGGCCCGGACGGGCGACTGGCGAGTGCCGACCCGGCAGGGACGTACGAACTGGTCGACGCGCTGCTCGGGCGCGTCCGAGCCCGCGGACGGCTGCGGGACGGCTTCGACGAGCTGGCCGAGTACCGGCTGCTGGAACGGCGCAGGCTGCTGCACCGTCACGCGGACGCCCGTCCCGCGGCAGGGGTGGCGCCCGCCACGGGCTGGGTGCACGGCGACTTCCATCCGCTGAACCTGATCTACGGGGCGGCGGGCGGCGGTGAGCCGGTCGCGATCGTCGACTGGGACCGGCTCGCCGTCCAGCCGCGCGCGGAGGAGGCGGTGCGCGGGGCGGTGATCTTCTTCCTGCGCCCGGACGGCAGCCTCGACCTGCGCAAGGTCAGCGCGTACGCCCGGGCGTACCGGAGCGCGTCCACGGCGACGCCGGTGGAGCTGGGCGCGGCCGTGCACCGGGTGTGGTGGGAGCGGCTGAACGACTTCTGGATGCTCCGCTGGCGCTACGAGCGGCCGGACTCGCGGCCCGATCCGCAGTTCGCCGCCGCCTCGGCGCTCGTCGTGTGGTGGACGCGCCGGTACCCGGCCGTGCGCGCCGCCTTCTGCGACTGATCCTCGCCGGGGGGACGGACCCCGCGTCGGCCGTGCGCGGCGCGGCCGCTCAGTGCTGCTCGCTGCGTGCCCGCAGCCGCGCGACGTAGGCAGCCGCCTGCGACCGCCGTTCCATGCCGAGCTTGCCGAGGAGCCCGGAGACGTAGTTCTTGATCGTCTTCTCGGCGAGGTGCAGGCGCTCGCCGATGGCGCGATTGGTGAGTCCTTCGCCGATCAGGTCGAGGATGCGTCGCTCCTGATCCGTCAGGCGGCCGAGCGGTTCGTCCGATCGGGTGGGACCTGCGCCGCCGCTGCGCAGTCGGTCCAGCACGCGCTGGGTGGCGACCGGGTCCAGCAGGGAGCGGCCCGCGGCGACGTCCCGTACCGCGGTGACCAGCTCCGAGCCGCGGATGCCCTTGAGCACGTAGCCGGACGCACCCGCCATGACCGCGTTGAACAGGGCTTCGTCGTCGGAGTAGGAGGTGAGCATCAGGCAGCGCACGTGTTCGTCGCGGGAGCGGACCTCGCGGCAGACCTCGACGCCGTTGCCGTCGGGGAGCCGCACGTCGAGCACGGCCACGTCCGGGCGGGCGGCGGGGATGCGGGCCTGGGCTTCGGCGGCGGTGCCGGCCTCGCCGACCACCTCGATGTCCTCCTCGGCGGCCAGCATGTCGTGCACTCCGCGTCGAACGACCTCATGGTCGTCCAGCAGGAATACAGTGATTTTTCCCTTTTCGTGCACGCAGTCAGTCTCACACACCTGTACGGTCCAGTCCCCCGTCGGCCCTTCCCGTCGGCCGGGGGTGCGGGATAACGTGCGCTTGTCCCGTGGGCTTGCGAAGCTGTGACCAGTGCTGACCACCACCGGCGATTTACTTGGATTTCCAACAAAAATCGCAGGTCAGGGACCTTCGCGCAGATGTGGAGGTGCTGGGTAGGTTGTCTTTCGCGAGCTGTCGGACGGGACGGAGAACACCGCTCGGTTCCGTCCGTGCCGCACACAACCCCGTGCGCCGAATCGGTACCGGGCGAGCCGCACTGGCCGCCCGGCGGACCCCGGGGGCCGGACAGACGGAGGAGCACACGTGACCGTGGAAGGCACTGCCGCGCGCGCCAAGGCGCGCCGCAGCGGCGGCACCGCCAAGCGCGCGAGCGCGGCCAAGAAGAAGACGGCCGCCCGCGCGAAGGCCGAGCCGCAGCTCGTACAGCTACTGACCCCCGAGGGTGAACGGGTGGAGCACCCGGACTACGCCATCGACCTGACCCCCGAGGAGCTGCGCGGGCTCTACCGCGACATGGTGCTGACCCGGCGTTTCGACGCCGAGGCGACCGCACTGCAGCGTCAGGGCGAGCTGGGCCTGTGGGCCTCGCTGCTCGGGCAGGAGGCCGCGCAGATCGGCTCCGCCCGCGCCCTGCACGACGACGACTACGTGTTCCCCACCTACCGCGAGCACGGCGTCGCCTGGTGCCGCGGGGTGCCCCCGGAGAACCTGCTCGGCATGTTCCGCGGCGTGAACAACGGCGGCTGGGACCCGAACAGCAACAACTTCCACCTGTACACCATCGTGATCGGCTCGCAGGCGCTGCACGCCACGGGCTACGCGATGGGCGTCGCCAAGGACGGCGCGGACTCGGCCGTGATCGCCTACTTCGGTGACGGCGCGTCCAGCCAGGGCGACGTGGCGGAGGCGTTCACGTTCTCCGCGGTGTACAACGCGCCGGTGGTCTTCTTCTGCCAGAACAACCAGTGGGCGATCTCCGAGCCCACCGAGCGGCAGTCCCGCGTGCCGATCTACCAGCGCGCCGCGGGCTTCGGCTTCCCCGGCGTCCGGGTGGACGGCAACGACGTGCTGGCGTGCCTCGCGGTCACCAAGGCCGCCGTGGAGCGCGCGCGTTCCGGCGAGGGGCCGATGCTGGTCGAGGCGTTCACCTACCGGATGGGTGCACACACCACCTCCGACGACCCGACGAAGTACCGCCGGGACGAGGAGCGGGAGGCGTGGGAGGCGAAGGACCCGATCCTGCGCCTGCGCGCCTACCTGGAGAAGGAGAAGCTGGCGGACCCGGAGTTCCTCGAGTCGATCGAGGCGGAGTCCGACACGATGGCCAAGCGGGTTCGTGAGGCCGTGCGCGCCATGCCGGACCCGGACCCGATGGCGATGTTCGAGCACACCTACGCCGACGGCCACGCCCTGGTCGACGAGGAGCGCGAGCAGTTCGCGCAGTACCTGGCGTCCTTCGCCGACGAGTCCGACGGCGCCGCCGCCGCCGGGGAGGGCAACTGACATGGCCACCACCAAGATGCCCATCGCCAAGGCGCTGAACACCTCACTGCGCAAGGCGATGGAGGAGGACCCCAAGGTCCTCATCATGGGTGAGGACGTCGGCAAGCTCGGCGGCGTCTTCCGCATCACCGACGGTCTGCAGAAGGACTTCGGCGAGGACCGGGTCATCGACACCCCGCTCGCCGAGTCCGGCATCGTCGGCACCGCCATCGGCCTGGCCCTGCGCGGCTACCGACCGGTGGTGGAGATCCAGTTCGACGGCTTCGTCTTCCCCGCCTACGACCAGATCGTCACGCAGCTCGCCAAGATGCACGCGCGGTCGCTGGGCAAGATCAAGCTGCCCGTCGTCATCCGCATCCCGTACGCCGGGGGCATCGGCGCGGTGGAGCACCACAGCGAGTCGCCGGAGGCGCTGTTCGCACACGTCGCCGGCCTGAAGTGCGTCTCGCCGTCGAACGCCGCGGACGCCTACTGGATGATGCAGCAGGCCATCGAGTCCGACGACCCGGTGATCTTCTTCGAGCCCAAGCGCCGCTACTGGGACAAGGGCGAGGTCGACACCGAGTCGATCCCCGACCCGCTGCACGCCGCCCGCGTCGCCCGGCAGGGAACCGACCTCACCCTGGCCGCGTACGGCCCGATGGTGAAGACGTGCCTGGAGGCCGCCCAGGCCGCCGCCGACGAGGGCAAGTCCCTCGAGGTGGTCGATATGCGGTCGATGTCGCCGATCGACTTCGACACGGTCCAGAGGTCGGTGGAGAGGACCGGACGCCTGGTCGTGGTGCACGAGGCGCCGGTCTTCCTGGGCACCGGGTCGGAGGTGGCGGCCCGGATCACCGAGCGCTGCTTCTACCACCTGGAGGCCCCGGTGCTGCGCGTCGGCGGCTTCCACGCGCCCTACCCGCCGGCACGGCTGGAGGACGAGTACCTGCCGGGCCTGGACCGGGTGCTCGACGCCGTCGACCGTGCGCTGGCGTACTGAGGACCGAGGAGAGTCGTGACGATGACGAGTACGCAGGCCAGGTTCCGCGAGTTCAAGATGCCCGACGTGGGTGAGGGACTCACCGAGGCCGAGATCCTCAAGTGGTACGTCCAGCCCGGTGACAACGTCACCGACGGCCAGGTCGTGTGTGAGGTGGAGACGGCCAAGGCCGCCGTCGAGCTGCCCATCCCGTTCGACGGGGCGGTGGCCGACCTGCGCTTCGGCGAGGGCACCACCGTCGACGTCGGCTCGGTGATCATCACCGTCGACACCGACCCTTCGGCGGCCTCGGCCGCTGCTCCCGCCCAGAGCGCCCCCGCCCCCGCCCCGGCCGCGGCCGTCGCCGAACCGGAGGCGGACTCCGGCGAGGACGACGGTGAGGGCGAGGGCGGCAAGCGCCAGCCCGTGCTGGTCGGGTACGGCGTCTCGGCCGCTTCGACGAAACGCCGCCCGCGCAAGCCCCAGCCGGGGCAGCCGGCCGTGCCTCAGGGCGCGG
>KI547050.1:96221-101334 GCA_000497405.1 Streptomycetaceae bacterium MP113-05
GGGCACCGCACCCTCGCCGGACACCGCGCTGAACGGCGACGCCACCGTCGTGGCCGGTCACGGCGCGGCGCCGGTGGTCGGCCGCGAGGGGCGCCCGCTGGCCAAGCCGCCGGTGCGCAAGCTGGCCAAGGACCTGGGCATCGACCTGGCGACCGTGGTCCCGACCGGACCGGACGGGATCATCACCCGCGAGGACGTGCACGCAGCCGTGTCCGCTCCCCAGGCCCCGGCCGCCCCGTCGCAGGCCCCGGCCGCCGTGCCGCAGGCCGAGCCGGTCCCGGCCGTCCAGGCGGGGACCCGCGAGACCCGCATCCCGGTCAAGGGCGTCCGGAAGGCCACCGCCGCCGCGATGGTGGGCAGCGCGTTCACCGCGCCGCACGTCACGGAGTTCGTGCAGGTGGACGTCACCCGCACGATGAAGCTGGTGCAGGAGCTCAAGCAGGACCCGGACATGGCCGGGCTGCGGGTCAACCCGCTGCTGATGGTGGCCCGCGCCCTGCTCCTGGCCGTCCGTCGCCACCCGGAGGTCAACGCCGCGTGGGACGAGGTGAACCAGGAGGTCGTCCAGAAGCACTACGTGAACCTGGGAATCGCCGCGGCCACCCCGCGCGGGCTGATCGTGCCGAACATCAAGGACGCGCACGCCCAGACGCTGCCGGAGCTGGCATCCTCGCTGGCCGGGCTGGTCTCCACCGCCCGCGAGGGCAGGACCTCGCCCGCCGACATGCAGGGCGGCACGGTGACGATCACCAACGTCGGCGTCTTCGGCGTCGACACCGGTACGCCCATCCTCAACCCGGGCGAGTCCGCGATCCTCGCCTTCGGCGCGGTCCGTGACATGCCCTGGGTGCACAAGGGCAAGGTCAAGCCGCGCAAGGTCACCACGCTGGCTCTCTCCTTCGACCACCGACTGGTCGACGGCGAGCTGGGCTCCAAGGTGCTGGCGGACATCGCCGCCGTGCTGGAGCGGCCGAAGCGCCTGATCACCTGGGCCTGATTACCTGGGCCTGATCACCCGGGTCCGACCACGCCGCCCGCCGGCACCGCACCGGTGCTGGCGGGCGGCGTGCGTCAGCCCCGGTCCGCACGGGTGAAGTCCGCCCGGCGGCTATAGAGTTGACAGCACATTGCCAGTGGCTGGACAACCGCAGGGAAGGGGCTCCCGGATCGTGTGGGGAGGGTCGGTCGCCGTCGTCGGCGGCAGTATCGCGGGCTGTGCCGCAGCAGGTGCGCTGCACCGTGGTGGGGCAGCCGAGGTGACCGTCCTCGAACGGGCGGACGGGCGCCTCCGTGACCGTGGGGTGGGTATCTCCCTCCACGCGGACCGTTTCGGCGAACTCGAGGACGCCGGCTACCTGTCGGCGCGTACCGCGCACGTGCCGCTCTCCCACCGGGTGTGGCGGGTGCGCGACGGCACCGCGCCGCACGGCCGGACCCTGGCCACCCACGCCTTCCCCTTCCGGGCGTACACCTGGGGGGCCCTCTGGGCCGGACTGCGGGACAGGGTGCCGGAGCAGGTGACGTACCGGTCCGGTACGACGATCACCGGGGTGGATCCCCGGACCGACGGTGTGCGGCTTCGGTACGCCGACGGCGGTGCCGACGTGTTCGACGCGGTCGTCGGTGCCGACGGGTACCGCTCCGCGGTCCGCGACGCGATGTTCCCCGCTCTCGACGCCACGTACGCCGGCTATGTGGGTTGGCGGGGCACCTCCGGCGTCGAGCCGGACGGTGCGCCGGCTGTCGACGAGGCGTGCACGGTGGTGTTCCCCGGTGGCCACTGCATGATCTACCGGGTGCCTGACGCGACGGAGGGCCACCGCTACAACTGGGTTCTCTACACGGCCCCTCCCGCCTCGCTGTACGCCGACATGCGCCGTCCGGCCTCCCTGCCGCCGGGCCGGGTCACCACGGCGGTGACGGAAGCTCTGCGGGCTCTGGTCGCGGAGCACTTCCCGCCCTACTGGGCCGAACTCCTGCTGAGCACGCCCGCCGGGACCACCCTCGTCCAGCCGATCTACGACCTGGAGGTGCCGCACTACGGCGTCGACCGGCTGCTGCTCGTCGGGGACGCCGCCACCGTGGCCCGCCCGCACACCGGAGGCGGGAGCGTGAAGGCGTTGCAGGACGCCGTGGCCCTGGAGCGTGCGCTGACGTCCTCGGGCGGGAGCCTGGGCGAAGCGGTCACGGGCTACGACGACGGCCGCAGGAGCGTCGGAACGGACATGGTCGCGCTCGGCCGCCGCCTGGGAGAGGCCCAGGTCGAGGACACCCCGGACTGGGGCGCGCTGGACGAATCCGGTTTCGCCGCGTGGTGGCGGGAGCAGCACCGGGGGTCGGACCGGCTCAGCGGGTTCGGCGGACACGCCATGGGGCGCAGCTGAACGGCGCCGTCGCCCTCAGCCCGGCCGCCGGCCGGTCTCGGCACCTGCGCCCGCACCTGCTTCCTTACCTTCGTCCGCGCCGGTCGCCGGTACCGGTGGAGCTCCGGCCGGGTCCAGGGCCCGGCGCAGTGACTCCGGGGCGTTCCGGGCCTGTTCGCCGTCGAGCCGTGCCGTCACCCTCCCTGACGTCAGAACCGACACCGTGCGGGCGCAGGAGGCCGCCAGAGCCGGGCTGGGCGAGACCAGCAGCACCGTCATTCCGTCCGCCGCGAGGGTGACGACGAGTCGCTGCACGAGCTGCGCGAGGGCCGGGGAGAGTCCCTCCGTGGGCTCGTCCATCAGCAGCACCCGCGGTGACCCGAGGAGGGCGCGTGCCAGCGCCAGCATCTGCTGTTCGCCCCCGGAGAGGTGGGCGGCCCGGTGCCCCAGACGCTCGGCCAGCCGGGGGAGCAGTTCCAGGACGCGTGCCGTCGTCCACGTCCCGCCGGGCCGGGTGATGTGCCGTCGCCGGGGTTCGGCCAGGCGCAGGTGTTCCGCGACCGTGAGGCGGCGGAACACCCGGCGGCCCTGCGGCACGAGACCGACGCCCGCCCGCGCGATCCGGTGCGCGGGCAGTCCCCTCAGTTCCACGCCGTTCAGCCGCACGGACCCCGAAGTGCCGGGCTGCAGCCCCGCCACCGCGTGCACCAGAGTGGTCTTGCCCGCCCCGTTGTGTCCCACGACGGCGTGCACGGTGCCCTCCGCCACCGTCAGGTCGACGCCGTGCACGACGGTGCCGCCGCCGTAGCCCGCCGTGACTCCCGTCAGGTCGAGCATGTCGTCAGCCGTCCTTCCGTGTCGAGTCGGCCCCGTCCGCGCTCCCGGCCCCGTCCGCGTCGAGGGCCGGCGAGCCCAGGTAGACCTTCCGGACCTCGGGGTGGCGCAGCACCTCCCGGGTTCCGCCCTCCGCCACGACCCGGCCGGACGCCAGTACCGTCGCGGTCTCGGTGAGCTGCGCGACGAACTCCGTGTGGTGCTCGACCAGGAGCACGGTCACGCTCCTGGGCAGCGCGCCGAGCACCCGGAGCAGACGGTCGACGTCGTCGTCGGTCAGCCCCGCGGCGGGTTCGTCGAGCAGCAGCAGCCGCGGGTCCGCCGCGAGGGCGGAGGCCAGGTCGAGCAGGCGCCGCTGCCCATGGGACAGGGAACCCGCCGGCAGCCGGGCCAGGTCGGCAAGTCCCACGGTGTCGAGGTGGTGGAGCGCGGAGTCGGTGAGCTTCCGCAGACGGGCGGGCCGCCGCCAGGCGGCGCGCCGCTCGGGGTGGTGCCGCCACAGCGCCAGCACCACGTTGTCCAGGGCGCTCGACCCGGTCACCACGTGCGGCTGCTGGAAGCTGCGGGCGATCCCCAGGGCGCTCCGCCGCGAGGGGCTCCTCCGGGAGACGTCCGTGCCGTCCAGGACGACGCTGCCGCGGTCCGGACGTTCGGTGCCCGCGAGGAGGCCGAGCAGGGTGGTCTTGCCCGCGCCGTTGGGGCCGATCACGGCATGCCGTGCGCCGGCCGGGAGTCGCAGGGTCACGTCGTCGACGGCGGTCAGCGCACCGTAACGGCGGGTGAGGCCGGTGGCCTGCAGCACCGGGTGTCCGGGTGCGGGAGTGCCTGTCAAGAGAGCTTCCTCCACTGCGTGTGCGATGGTCTTCGGCTCAGGACGTGGCGGAGGCCCGGCAGCCCGCGGGGCAGCAGGTAGACCGTGACGACGAACAGCACACCGAGGAGTGCGGGCCCGTAGCCCGGCCAGATGCCGGAGAGCCAGTCGCGGGTGGCCACGATGAGTGCGGCGCCGAACACCGCGCCGACCACGGAGGTGGTTCCGCCGATGACCGCTGCGAGCAGCGCGAACGCCGCGATCTCGAAGCCCACGTCGGCGGGGGACACGTACTGCCGGACCGTGACCATGAGGGAGCCGGCGACGCCCGCGAGGGCGCCCGCACCGGTGTAGGCGAGCATCAGGTAGCGGTCGACGGGGTGGCCGGAGGCCCGCATTCGCGCCTCCGCGGTGCGTGTGCCGGTGAGGAGCCGGCCCGCCGGGGAGTGCAGGAACAGCAGGGTCACGGCGAGGGCGCAGCCGCACACCGTGAGCGCGTAGCCGTAGACGGCGCTCTCCTCGGACGGCGGTCCCGCACCCCACCACGGTTCGGTGGCGGGGAAGCCGACGAGGCCCTCCGTGCCTCCGGTGACGGAGGTGAGCCGGCTGATCGTGGTGTGGGTCAGTTCGCCGACCGCCAAGGTGATCATGAGCACCGTGGTGCCGCGGGCCCGGATCACCGCCGGACCCACGGCGAGGGAGAACAGCGTGGCGGCGGTCGCGGCGGCGGCCACCTGCACGGGGCCCACCGTCCAGCCTGCGTCGGCCGACAGCGCCGTGGTGTAGGCGCCGACCGCGAACGGGGCGGTCTGGCCCAGGGTGGGCAGGCCCGCCCAGCCGGTGAGCACGGTGACGCTCGCCGCGAGGAGGCCCAGCGCCAGCGCGTAGCCGGCCAGGGAGAGGCTGTAGTCGTCGAGAAGCCAGGGCAGGGACCCCAACGCGGCGACGAGAGCCAGGAGGGCGGCGGTCCGGCGTGTCGCCGGTGTCGCCGGTGTCGCCGTGCCGTCGTCCGTTCGCCGCAGGGCCCGCAGCCACCGTGGCACGCCCGCCCACCGGGGGGCGGGCGGCCCGGTGCCGGCCGGCGGAGGGGTTTCCGCGGCCGGCA
>KI547050.1:101344-104115 GCA_000497405.1 Streptomycetaceae bacterium MP113-05
AGCGTCGCGAGCGGACGATCAGCACCGCCGCCATGGCGGCGAACAGCAGGTACGGTGCCCAGTCGGGCGCGAGGGAGACGCCGAGGGTCTGCACCTCGCCGACCGCCACCGCGGCGAGAAGCGTCTTCCAGAGCCCGTCGATCCCGCCCAGCACCACGACGATCAGGGACAGCATGAGCACCGTGTCACCGGTGCCGGGGCCGGGGCCGATGATGGGAGCGCCGAGCACTCCGGCGGCCCCGGCCAGGGCTCCGGCAGCGGTGAGCACGCCCGCGTGCACCGCCCGGGGGTTGCGGCCGGTGGCCGCGAGCATGTCCGGGTCGTCGGCGACCGCCCGGACGGCGGCTCCCGCGCGGGTGCGGTTCAGCACCCAGCTCCCGGCAGCCGCGAGCAGGATCGCCGTGACGACGAAGCCGATGCGGTACGCGGGGTACCGGTGGCCGAGCAGCGACACCGAGGTGTTCAGCATCCCGGGGACGCGGACGGGTTGTTCGTCGGCTCCGAAGACCTCCACGAGCACGTTGCCGCCGACCAGTGCCAGCCCGAAGGTCAGCAGTGCCTGGTCCAGGTGACCGCGCCGGGCGAGGGGGGCCGTGGCGAGCGACAGCAGCGCCCCGGCGGCGCACGCGATCGAGGTACCGGCCACCAGCCCGGCGGCGAGACCGCCCCAGGTGCCGTCGCTCAGCTCGGCGCCCGCGTAGGCGCCGATGGCGTAGAGCCAGCCGTGGGCGAGGTTGAGTACGCCCGCGGTGCCGAACACCAGGCTGAGCCCGGCGGCGACGACGAACAGCAGCAGTCCGTAGGCGACGCCGTCGAACGCCGGCACCAGGTGGGCGTCCAGTACTCCGATCATCTGCCGTGTCCCGGACCTGTCAGCCGCCGAGCGTGGCCAGGTCCTGGACCACCACGTTCGCCAGTTGGTCGCCGTCCCGGCGGACCTCCCGCAGGTACCAGGTCTGCACCGGGGCGTGCGACTTCTCGCCGAACTGCCAGGTGCCGCGGGGGCTGTCGATCTGTCCGATTCTGCCGACGGCGCCGTTGATGCTCTCCGGCGTCACTTCGTCGCCGTCCTTGGTCAGCTGGGTGATCGCCTTGTCCAGCACGGAAGCGGCGTCGTAGGAGGCCATCGCGTACGTGGTGGGCGCGGACTCGTACTCGGCCATCCAGTCGGCGACGAAGGCGCGGTTGGCCTCGTTGTCGAGGTCGGCGGCGTAGTTGAGCACCGAGTTGACGCCCTCGGCGGCGTCGCCCTCGGCGGGCAGGGTGCTGCCCTCCGTCAGGAAGCCGGCGGCGTAGAGCGGGAGGTCGGCGATGTCCGACTGGGCGTACTGCTTGACGAAGTCCACGGCGGACTTGCCGGCGTAGAAGCAGTACACCGCCTCGGCGTCCGACTGTGCGATGTCGGCGAAGTACGGGGTGAAGTTCGTCGTCTTGGGGAAGGGCGTCCAGGTCGTTTCGCCGTCCGGGTTGGCGAGTTCGCCGCCGGCCTTCGCGTACGCCTCGGTGAAGCCGCGCATCTCGTCGTGGCCGCCCTGGTAGTCCGGGCCGATGGCGTAGACCGGGCCGTCGACCTCCTCGGTGATGTAGGGGGCGATCGCCTTGCCCGGCTCGTCGGAGAGAAAGCTGGTGTGCCAGACGTACTCGATGTCGTCGATCCCGGGCCGGGCGTTCGAACCGATGAAGGGGATCCTGCTGCGCTCGACCAGGGGCAGAACGGCGTTCACCGAACCGCCGCCCACCACGCCGGTGAGCACGTCGATCCGGTCCTTCTTGATCATTTTGGTGGCCGCCGGCAGCGCGGTGGGCGGGCCGTCCCCCTCATCGGCGACGACGAGGTCCACCTCCTGGCCGCCGAGTTCACCGTCGTGGGTGTCCAGGTAGAGCTCGAACCCGGCCCGCATGTCGGTGCCGACGGACTTGTACGTCCCGGACAGGGCGACGAGCAGCCCGACTTTCAGGGTGCCGTCACCGGAGCCGCTGCCGCCGCTGCATCCGGTGACGGCGGCCAGCGCGAGCACGAGGGCTGCCGCCCCGGTCCTGCGAAGTGTGTTTTTACGGCGGGTGGTTCTCAGGGCGATGGGCATGGGGCTCCTTGGCGGGGGAACGAGTGGTGGATCCGGTCAGGACTGGCGTGGTGCCACCTCCCGGTGCGCCGGAGTCAGTGCGTCGCCGACCTGGTTGATCAGCTCGGCCATCATGTAGCTGACCTCTCCGATGTCGGCGTTGCGTGTGGTGGTGACCAGGAGCGAGGCACCGGTGGAGACGGCCATGGAGAACAGGTAGCCGCCCTCCATCGCCGTGAGGCTGTGCTCCACGGGGTCGGTGCCGGTCAGTTGTGCCGCGCCGGACAGCAGACTGACGAGACCCGACCCGACTGCGGCCAGCCGGTCCGCGTCGTCCTGGTCCAAGCCGGTGAACGCGAGTGCCAGGCCGTCCACGGATACCGCTATGGCCCGTGTGACCTCGGGGATCCGGCGGGAGAAGTCGCTGAGCAGCCAGCTCAGGTCGGCGGGGGACACGGCAGTCATGGGGTTTGCTCCGTAACGGGTTCAGGATGGTCGGTGAGGCCGTGGTGGCGTGTCAGGGTTCCCACGGCCGGCCGAGCTCCGGTTGATGCCGTGGGTGTACGCCGTCAGGACGTCGGCGATCTGCCGCGAGTCCCGGCGGCGGGGCGCCGGCCTGCCGCCGGGTTGCGTGGGGGGCGGTGAGCCGCGGTCGCCGGACGGAGCCTCCCCGCGGCGGTCCTGCTGCTCACGGCCGCGGTCCGGCTG
>KI547050.1:104125-126980 GCA_000497405.1 Streptomycetaceae bacterium MP113-05
CGGTGGTGGCGTCGGGGAGAAGACTCCGTCCCCTCCGGGGCCGCGCGGCCCCGTCGTGACCAGCGCCGCGGGCAGAGTGACCTCGGCGATGGTGCCCGGACCAGAGGAGTCCCGCAGTTCGACGGCGATGCCGTGCCGGGCCGCGAGCTTCCCCACCACGTGCAGTCCCATGGACCGCACGCCGCCGACGTCGGTCCTGGGCTCGGCGAGGTCGGCGTTGAGCAGGGCCAGGCGTTCGGGCGGGATGCCGACGCCCTCGTCGACGACGGTCACCACCGCACGGTCGTACAGGCGCCACACGGAGACCCCCACCTCGCTGTCCGGGGGCGAGAACCGGGTCGCGTTGTCGAGGAGTTCGGCCAGCAGATGGGCCAGGTCGTGCACCACTCGGGCGGCGATGTGGACGTCGTCGACCGCCCTCCCGGCGACCCGGTGGAACCGTTCGATCTGCTGGGCGGCGGCAACGATCACGCTGGAGCACGGCACGTCGGAGGAGCGCACCCGGCCCTGGCCGTGACCGGCCAGCACCAGCAGGCTGTTCGTGTTGCGCTCCATCCGGACGGCGAGGTGATCCAGGGCGAACAGCACCTCCATACGTTCCGGGTCCGACTCGTCGCGTTGCACCGCGTCCAGTTCCGACACCATCACGCTGGTCAGCTGGCCGCCGCGACGGGCGACTCCCACCAGGGTCTCGGCGAACTTCTCGTGCGTCCGGGCCCGCTGGGCGGCGAGCCGGATCGCCTCGTAGTGCACGGCGTTGAACGCCTCGCCCACCTCGCCGATCTCGTCGCCGCCGGTGGTGTCCACCGGGCTGCCGGTCCGTTCGGCCACCTTCTCCGCCGTCATGCCGGTGAGGGCCCCTGACCGGGAGAGTTCGCGCATGGCCTGGGGCAGTCCGCGGCTCGCGACCTGATGTGCGGCGTTCCGCAGGTCCCGCAGGCGGCGGACCATGCCGCTGCCCAACTGCAGGGCGAAGAGCACGGTGGCGACCAGCGCCGCCACCACGAGGAGGGCCTCGCTCCCCGCCCACCAGGCCAGTCTGGTGCTGTCGGCGGTCACCGACCGGAGGAGGGACTCGTCGATCCGTTTCTCCACCGACCGCAGCAGGTCGAGGCGCTTCGATGTTGCCGCGTCCCACTCTCCGGCGGTGACGGAGAGGTCCTCCTCGGGCTTCCTGCGGGCGATCTCGTCCTCGAGGCGGCGTGCGCCCAGGGCGCGCGGACCGGAGAGCCGGCGTTCCAGGAGGGAGCGCCACTCGGGCGGACCGAGGCTGTACATGGTCCGGACGGCGTCGTCGTAGTCGAGGCGGGTGGCGTCGAAGGTCTGCTGGGACGCCGGGGTGAACCCGCCCCCGGACATGGCTCTCAGGACCGTCACCTGCTGCTGCCCCAGGCTTTCGCCCGCCCGGGTCAGAGCGGCGGAGGCGTGGAGCCGGTCGGCCACGTCCGTCGGTACCCCGTCGGCCTGCGCGATCCCGTTCCGGTAGGAGACGAGGTCGGCGATGAGGATGCGGTAGCGGAACACCAGGGCGGAGAGCGCACTGCTCCCCGACCGGGCCTGGGCACGCAGCGGCGCCAGGGCATCGAGTCCTTCGGCGACGCGGTCCAGCGCCTCCCGGGCCTTGCCCGGCACGTCGGAGAGCTCGGCGCGCCGGGCGGTGAAGGCCGCGACGCTCCGGTCCGTCGCCGTGGCGCGCTTCCGGAACCCCGTGTCGCCCGTGCCGTCGGTCACCAGGGTGGTCGCCGCCGACCGCTCGCGCTGCAGGTCGTGGACGAGGTCTCGCGCGGCCTGCGCCGTTCTCACCATGTCCGTCATCCGGTTCGCGTCGACCGCCCGGCTGGTCGCGGGTGCGAGCGCCAGCACGGAGAACGTGACGGTCACGGCCAGTGGGACGCTGACCAGCAGGATGAGGCGTTGGCGGATTCTCACTTCATGCCCTCTTCCGCGGGGCCGGAGTGACGTGTATGTGTCACGCAGCTACCTAGGTCGTGCGGTGGACCGGTGGGGGGTCTGGATGGTGCGCGGGGCGGGCGGCGTCCCCGGCGGGAAGGTCACGCCGGAACGCGCTCGCCGGGGGCGGCCGGTCTCGCTGCGGGTGAGGGAGGTGGCCGGCGACGCCGTGGGTGCGCAGGGGGGTCGCGGTCGTCGAAGCTCCTTCTCGGCGTTGCGTGGGGGCAAGCCGATACCGGCCGGAGTGCCGTCGGGGGAGCCGCACGTGCCGCGCCGACCGGATCATGAACGTCTTTCTTTATTCCACACCAAGTAGCGGCTCGGCAAGGCCGGTTGGGCAAGATCGAGAAAGACTGGGGAGACACCCGCAGAAACCGCTGGGCGCAGTCCGCCGGCTGCGCGGGAGGGGCACTCCCGTCGGCGGGGGCTCCCCGTCCTCGGGGGCGGACACGGCTGTCACACCGCCCGCGCCGCCTCGCTGCCGTGACCCCCGCCAGGACGTGCGGTCGTCGCACCGGAGAGGGACCATGGAGACGTCACGTCGGGAAGCCTGCCGGGGAGCCGGTCCGGGTGGTCCGTTTCGAGGAGGTGCGCGCCATGGGTGCGAACTGGAACGTCGAACTGGTGCTTGCCGAAGAGGGCCGGGACACCCGTTGCCGCGCGCGCCTCAGCGGCCGGAACGGGGTGGCGATGGTCGGGGAGGGCGTGGCCCACGCCAACCCTGAGGACGAGAACGTGCCGGCGATCGGCGACGAACTCGCCGCGGCCCGCGCGTTGTCCGACCTCGCCCACCAACTGCTGAACGGGGCGGCGCGGGACATCGAGTCCCGTACCCACGAGCCCGTCCAGGGGCTGCGCGCCTGACACCCCGGACCGGGCCCGGGGTGCTGCACGGGTCGCACAGACGGGGTCCGGTCCCGCACCGGGGGGCGGAGCGCGCGTTCCGTGCGCTCCGGGGTGCCCCCTCGCCTGCCCCGTCCGCCATCCGGACGCCCCGTACACGCATCCCTGTTGTATCTAAGATGTGCACATGCCCGCCCCCAGTACGACTCCCGTCACCGGAACGCCCCGCCCGCCCGCAGCCGAAAGGGTCTACGACCACGTCAAGCGAGCCGTCCTGGAGCGCCGCTACGAGGGCGGCATGCTGCTCACCGAGGGCGAGCTGGCGGAGGCCGTCGGCGTCTCCCGGACCCCCGTGCGCGAGGCGCTGCTGCGGCTCGAGGCCGAGGGGCTGCTGCGGCTCTACCCGAAGAAGGGCGCCCTGGTGCTGCCCGTCTCCGCGCAGGAGATCACCGACGTCGTCGAGACCCGGCTGCTGGTCGAGGAGCACGCCGTGCGCAGGGCCGCCACCGCGACCCCGGCCGGGCTCGTCGAAAGGCTCGAGGAGCTGCT
The DNA here is from genome assembly GCA_000497405.1 of Streptomycetaceae bacterium MP113-05. Lineage (GTDB taxonomy): Bacteria > Actinomycetota > Actinomycetes > Streptomycetales > Streptomycetaceae > Streptomyces. Next base: position 107,468 of record KI547050.1, read on the forward strand.
CGCCCACCAGCACGAGCAGGCAGGCGCCGGCCGGCTCGCCGACGTCGCCGTCAGCGACCGCTGCTTCCACGCCGAGATCGTCCGTGCCACCGGCAACGGCATCCTGGTCCGCCTCTACGACCAGCTCCGTGACCGCCAGCTACGGATGGGTGTGGCGGTGATGCACGCACACCCCGACCGCATCGCGAAGAACATCGCCGAGCACACCGAGATCCTCGACGCCCTGCGCGCCGGCGACTCCGACGCCGCTGCCGAGGCCGTCCACCGGCACGTGAGCTGGGTCCGCAACCTGGTCCACGGAGACGTCCGATGAGCCACGCGACCCCCCGTCCGGCCCCCCGCTCCGGCCCCCCGCCGGCACAGGAGCCGCCCGGCGGCCGACGCGCCGTGGCCATGTGGACCGTCGGCGTAGCGGTCTACTTCGTCGCCGTCACCTTTCGCACCAGCCTCGGCGTCGCCGCCCTCGACGCCGCCGAACGGTTCGAGGTCAGCGCCTCCGCGCTCGCCACCTTCTCCCTGCTCCAACTGCTGGTCTACGCGGGCATGCAGATACCCGTCGGCCTGCTCGTGGACCGCTGGGGCACCCGCAGGGTGCTGATGCTCGGCGCCGTCCTCTTCACCACCGGCCAGCTCGGCTTCGCACTCGCCGAGACCTACTCCGTCGCGCTCGCCTGCCGCGCCCTGCTCGGCTGCGGGGACGCGCTCACCTTCATCAGTGTGCTGCGCCTGGGCACCCGCTGGTTCCCGCCCCGCCGCAGCCCGTTCGTCGCCCAGCTCGCCGGGCTCGTCGGCATGACGGGCAACCTCGTCACCACCCTCGTCCTGGCCCGCGTCCTCAGCGCCTACGGCTGGACCGCCACCTTCGCCGGCAGCGCCGTCGCCGGCGTGGTCGTCCTGGCACTGGTCGTCCTCTTCCTCCGCGACCACCCCGAGGGCCACGCCCCCGAGGCCGTGCCGCACGTCGGCCTCGCCTACGTGCGGAGCCAGACAGCGGCCACGTGGCGCGAGCCGGGCACCCGGCTCGGCATGTGGGTGCACTTCACCACGCAGTTCCCGGCGATGGTGTTCCTGCTGCTGTGGGGCATGCCGTTCCTCATCCAGGACCAGGGCCTGGACCGTGCGCACGCCGGGACCCTGCTCACCCTGGTGGTGGTCAGCAACCTGGCCTTCGGCCTCGGCTACGGGCAGCTGCTGGCCCGCCACCACGCCGCCCGTACGCCGCTCGCCCTCGGCACCGTCGCCGCCACCGCCACCCTGTGGGCCGCCGTCCTGCTCTGGTCCGGCCCGGCACCCGCCTGGCTGCTGGTGGCCCTCTGCGTGGTCCTCGGCGCCTGCGGTCCCGCCTCCATGATCGGCTTCGACTTCGCACGGCCCGCCAACCCGCCGGCCCGGCAGGGCACCGCCTCCGGCATCGTCAACATCGGCGGCTTCACCGCCTCCATGACGACCCTGCTGTCCGTCGGCGTGCTGCTGGACCTCACCGGCGACGACTTCCGGATCGCCATGTCCGGGGTCTTCCTGCTGCAGGCCCTGGGCGTCAGCCAGATCCTCCGCCTCCGGGGCCGCGCTCACCGGCGCGAACGTGAACGCGTCGTCGCGAGCCGGGTGGAGGCGGTCCACGTCCCGGTGTGAACGACCAGGGCCGACGAACCGCAGCGATCCGCGCCGTGCGCCGCGCGGCTCCGTCCACGCGCCCGGTGCACCACGACCCGGCCGCCGTACGCAGCCCGAGGGGGGAGCACGTACGGCGGCCGGGTCGCCTCCGGGCGGCCCGTGCGGGCCTACGGCGTGACGGTGAAATGGCGCAGCACGCGGTCGGCCAGTGCATCGTCGCCCTCGGTCTTGATGTCCTCGGCGACCTTCTCCGGTCTCGTCCGCCCGCAGGCGAGGCGGAAGTAGGTCTCCCAGCCCATGGTGAACGTCACCGTCGGGCCCAGTGAGACGCTGCCGTTGACCGTCGCCCTGCCCTCGTTGTCGACGCGCACGGTCCGCATGAACTCCACCGGCCCCGCCACGTCGAACACCACGGCGGACCCGTTCGGCGCACCCGCCTTCACCACCACGCCCGGCAGGGCGGCGATCAGCACGTCCCGGGCGACGTGCGCCCCGGGTGAGTCCACGTTCCCCGGGGTGCGCAGTGCCCGGCGGATGTCCTGCTCGTGCACCCAGACGTCGAACGCCCTCATCCGGAGCAGCCGTTCCAGGGTGAGGGGGTCCCGGCCCGGGAGCACGTGCCGGACCTCGTCGTCCGGCTGCCGCTTCTCGTTCCGCAGCTGCCGGGACCTGCGGATGAGGGTGTACTCGAGCTCGCCCGTCATCTCCGGGGCGGTGTGGTGTCGGCGGACGTCGACCTGCACTTCCATGTGACGGCTCGTCTCGTCCCGTACGTGGTACAGGTCGCGGGGCAGGGAGTGGATCGGGCGCGGGTCGCCGAGCAGCTCGCACTCGATGCCGATGATGTGTGAGACGACGTCACGGACGGACCACCCGGGGCAGTCGGTCCGGCGGTTCCACTCACCCTCGGCAAGCGGCTGTACCAGCTCGGATAGTGCTTCGATGGACTGGGTCCAGGCGTCAACATAGGGCTGCAGGCTTGGGTGGTCGGTCACGAGGCCCCTCGGGCGGTACGGAATCGTTCGCGGTACGGGTGCTCTCAAGTTACGCTCGCTCGGGCACCCCGGCAGTGCTTTTGAATGACGATGCTATGCCCTTACGCCCCATCCGGGAGAGACGGTGGTACCGTGCACGGCTCCTTGCTGAGCGCCGCGTTGATCCAGCTCCGCGTCGACCCGGACGAACCGGTGGCAGAGCGCCGCGAGCGGGCGGCGCGCATGGTGCGCGAACACGCCGCCGCCGATCTGGTGGTCCTGCCCGAACTGTGGCCCGTCGGAGCGTTCGACCACGAGCGGTTCGGGGCGGAGGCCGAGTCGGCTGCCGACGGCCCCACCGCCGCCGTGATGAGCGCCGCCGCACGTGCGGCGGACGTCTGGCTGCACGCGGGTTCCGTGGTCGAACGTGCCCCCGACGGAGCGCTCTTCAACACCTCGCTGGTCTTCGCGCCCGACGGCGCACTCGCCGCCACCTACCGCAAGATCCACCGTTTCGGCTTCGACCGGGGCGAGGCTGTCCTGATGTCCGCTGGCACCGAGCCGGTCACCGTCGACCACCCGGCCGCCCCGCTCGGTCTCGCGACCTGCTACGACCTGCGGTTCCCCGAGTTGTTCCGCCGCCTGGTGGACGCAGGCGCCCGCGCCTTCGTCGTCCCCGCCGGATGGCCCGAGGCGCGCGCCGGGCACTGGTCCCTCCTGTCCCGTGCCCGCGCGGTGGAGAACCAGGCGTACGTCCTCGCCTGCGGAACCGCCGGCAGCCACGCCGGTGTCCCGCAGGCCGGCCGCAGTCTGATCGTCGACCCCTGGGGTGAGGTACTCGCCGAGGCCGAGGACGCCGAGGAGCAGGTGATCACCGCCACTCTCGACCTGGCCGAGGTCGGCAGGATCCGCGACACCTTCCCCGCACTCAAGGACCGCGTGCTCTGAGTCTCCCTAGTCCTCCGTACCGTCGTCCTCCGCCTCCATGAGGCGGTCCACGCACACCGCGATGGCGATCAGCATCACCGGGTCGGCATCCGGCTGCTCCACGTCCACGGCATAGGCGTCGCGGACGCGGAACCACTTCCGGGAGACCCGGGCCAGCCGCCGCCCCCCGTGCTCGATGTCGTACTCCTTGCCGACGAGGTCTCCGCGGATCTCCAGCTCCTCGCCGGTCGCCAGCTCCGCCCGGTAGACCTTGCGCATCGGCGTGAAGCGCTTCTCCCGGACGGTCACCATGACCTCGCCGTCCCGCTCCACGCGCATCGTGTCGCGCAGGCTGACCGCCTTCTTCCGCACGACGGCGAGGACGTTCCCCTCCCGGTCCTTGAGCTCGAACGTCTCCCGGAGCCGCAGCGCCTTGCCGTCGACGAGGAAGGCCCGCTCGCCCTCCTCGTCCTCGACCCAGAAATCCTCACCGATGCCGAACACGCGTTCCCTGATCAGGTACCTCATGGTGGGCATGTACCCCGGCCGGCGGGAAAGGTCACCGGCGGATCCGGCCGATACGGCCGAATGGCACCCTTGGAGGCATGAACCACGACGGCTCCGCGCACACCCCCGTCGCCGCCCGCCGTGCCCGGGTCCGCGCCCCGGAACTGGCCGGGAGAGGCGGATGGATCAACACCGGCGTCGATCAACTCACCCTCGCCGACCTGCGCGGTCGTATCGTCCTCCTCGACTTCTGGACGTCCTGCTGCATCAACTGCCTCCACGTCCTGGATGAGCTGAGGGAGCTGGAGGAGCGGCACGCGGACACCCTGGTGGTCGTCGGGGTGCACTCGCCGAAGTTCGTGCACGAGGCCGAGCACCGGGCCGTGGTGGACGCGGTCGAGCGGCACGAGGTGCACCACCCGGTGCTGGACGACCCGGACCTCGCGACGTGGCAGCAGTACGCGGTGCGGGCCTGGCCGACGCTGGTGGTGATCGACCCCGAGGGGTACGTCGTCGCCCACCACGCGGGTGAGGGGCACGCGCACGCGCTGGAGACGCTGGTGACCGAGCTGGAGGCGGAGCACGCCGCGAAGGGCACACTCCGGCGCGGCGAGGGCCCGTACGTGCCACCGGAGCCGGTGCCCAGCGCCCTGCGGTTCCCCGGCAAGGCCGTGCTGCTTCCCGGCAGCGGTCGGTTCCTGGTGTCCGACACCACCCGGCACCAGCTGGTCGAGCTGGAGCCCGATGGCGAGACCGTCGTCCGCCGCATCGGCAGCGGCGAGCGCGGTCTGGCCGACGGGCCGGCCGGGACGGCGCGGTTCAACGAACCCCAGGGCCTGCTGGTGCTCCCCGGGCCGGCCGGGACGGTCCTGGTCGCCGACACGGTGAACCATGCCCTGCGCACCTACGACCCGGCGACCGGTGCGGTCGTCACCGTCGCCGGTACCGGCGAGCAGTGGTGGCAGGGCTCTTCGACGCACGGGCCGGCCCGCGAGGTGGCGCTGTCCTCCCCCTGGGACCTGGCGTGGTTCGAGGAGAAGGTGTGGATCGCCATGGCGGGCGTGCACCAGCTGTGGACGTACGCCCCTGAGACGGACACGGTCGAGGCGGCGGCGGGCACGACGAACGAGGGCCTGGTCGACGGTCCGGTGCGGGAGGCGTGGTTCGCGCAGCCCTCCGGCCTCTCGGCCGGGGACGGACGGCTCTGGGTCGCCGACTCCGAGACGTCGGCCGTGCGCTGGGTGGCTCGCGACGACGAGGGCGAACTGGTCGTCCGTACGGCGGTCGGCACCGGACTGTTCGACTTCGGCCACCGGGACGGTCCGGCCGGCCGTGCGCTGCTGCAGCATCCGCTGGGCGTCACGGCGCTGCCCGGAGGCTCCGGGGGAGGGTCGGTCGCTGTCGCCGACACCTACAACCACGCGCTGCGCCGCTACGACCCGGTCACCGGCGAGGTCTCCACGCTGGCGACCGACCTGCGCGAGCCGTCCGGCGCCGTGGTGTCCGGTGCGGAGATCGTGGTCGTGGAGTCCGCCCGGCACCGGCTGACCCGGTTGCGGCTTCCCGAGGAGGCGGTGCGCGTCGATGCGGTGGCCCACCGCACGCAGCGCGCGGCGACCGAGGTGGCGGCGGGAGGGCTGCGGCTGGACGTCGTCTTCCAGGCGCCGGCCGGGCAGCGGCTGGACGAGCGGTACGGTCCCTCGACGCGGCTTCGGGTGAGCGCCACGCCGCCTGGGCTGCTGGCCGGCGGTGCCGGCACCGGCACCGACCTGACCCGCGAACTGGTCCTCGCGGACGGTGTCACGGAGGGCGTGCTGCATGTCGCGGCGACGGCCGCCTCGTGCGACGACGACCCGGCGAAGCCGTACCCGGCGTGCCACGTGCACCAGCAGGACTGGGGCGTCCCGGTGCGCGTCACGGATGCGGGGACGTCCCGGCTCTCGCTGGTGCTGGCAGGACCGGCCCCCGAAGGGTGAGCCTCACTCCAGGTGGTGCCGGTTGTGGTCCACCACCACCGGCGCCGCGGGGGACGGCGGTTGCGTCTTGCGCCGCTTGAAGATGCTGACGTAGACGGAGAGTCCGAGCAGGCCGACAGCCATCAGGACGATGCCCACGACATCCACGTTGACGCCCTGCAGGTCCCAGTCGACAGCGAGGGTCAGGATGGCGCCCGCTGCCAGCATGACGATGCACACGACGATGCCCACGAGTCACGCCTTTCGTTCTGCTGTTCCGAGGTCCGGTACGGAGTCCGGGTACCCGGCGGCGTGACATGCAATCACCGGCGGGGCGGGCAGCGGACCTTCCCGCGCCACCCGTCCCGCCGGACCCGGTGCGAGGACGTCAGTCGGCGAGGAAGGCGGCCAGGGCGGAGGCGAGCATGTGCGGGTCGTCAGCTCCGCACAGCTCGCGGGCACTGTGCATCGACAGGATCGCCACACCGATGTCGATCGTCGAGATCCCGTGCCGCGCAGCCGTGATCGGCCCGATCGTCGTCCCGCACGGCATCGCGTTGTTCGAGACGAAGTTCTGCCACGGCACCCCGGCGCGCTCGCACGCCGCGGCGAAGACCGCACGACCCGTGCCGTCCGTGGCGTACCGCTGGTTGACGTTGACCTTCAGGATGGGGCCGCCGTTGGGCATCGGGTGGTGCCCCGGTTCGTGCCGCTCGGCGTAGTTGGGGTGCACGGCGTGGCCGGTGTCGGAGGAGAGGCAGACGGTGCCCGCGTAGGCGCGGGCCCGGTCCTCGTACGTGCCCCCGCGCGCGAAGACCGACCGCTCCAGGACGTTGCCCAGAAGGGGGCCGTCCGCGCCGGTGTCGGACTGGCTGCCGTTCTCCTCGTGGTCGAACGCCGCCAGCACCGGTACGAAGTTCAGCGCGGACCCGCCGCTCTCGCCGGCGACGGCGGCCAGCGCCGCGGCTCCCGCGTGCACGGACATCAGGTTGTCCATCCGGGGGCCGGCCAGGAGTTCGCGGTCCGCGCCGAGGTAGGCGGGGGCCTCGACGCTGTGCACCATCAGGTCCCAGCCGGTGACGTCGTCGGCGTTCAGGCCGGCCTCGTCGGCGAGGAAGGCGATCAGGTCGCCCTCCTCGGGGGTGCCCAGGCCCCACACCGGCGTCATGTGGCGCTGCTTGTCGAGTTTGAGGCCTTCGTTGACCTGCCGGTCGAGGTGGATGGCGAGCTGCGGGACGCGGAGCAGCGGCCGGTCGACGTTCACCAGCCGGGTGGTGCCGTCGCGCAGGGTGAGCCGGCCGGCGAGTCCGAGGTCGCGGTCGAGCCAGGTGTTGAGCAGAGTGCCGCCGTAGACCTCGACGGCGACCTGCCGCCAGCCGTTCGCGCCGGTGTCGGGCAGTGGCTTGACGCGCAGGTTGGGGGAGTCGGTGTGCGCGCCGACGATCCGGTACGGGGTGGCCGGGGTGGCGCCCTCGGGCACGTACCAGGCGATGATCGCGCCTCCGCGCAGCACATACCGGCCGCCGGCCTCGCCGTCCCAGGCCGCGGTCTCCTCGACCTGGCGGAAGCCGGCCTTCTCCAGCATCCGGGCCGCGGACGCCACCGCGTGGTACGGGGTCGGGGACCGGGTGAGGAACGTCGTCAGGTCGTCGGTGTGACCGCGGTCGAAGCGGTGGGGCGCGTTGCTCATGGGGCTCAGCATACGAACGCCGAGGCGCCCCGCTCCCCCCGACCGGGGGCGGGACGCCTCGGTGGCCGCGTCAGTGCGGCGGGCGGGGGTTCAGAACGCCGCCTCGTCGAGGTCCATGACCGACGCGTCCACGGACTCGGCGAGCGAACGCTGCACCGCGAGGCCGGGCAGCACGTTGGCCGCGAAGAACTTCGCCGCGGCGATCTTGCCCTGGTAGAACGACGTGTCCTTCGGGGACGCGTCGCTCAGCTTTTCCTGTGCGACGGCGGCGCCGCGCAACAGCAGGTAACCGATGACGACGTCGCCGGAGGCCATCAGGAACCGGGTGGTGTTCAGGCCGACCTTGTAGATCTCCTTGACGTCCTTCTCGGTGGCGGCCAGGTCGGTCAGCATGGTGCCGACGATGGCCTCCAGGTCGACGGCGGCGCGTGCGAGCTGTTCGCGGGCGCCTGCGAGCTCCTCACCGCCGGCGGCCTCGGCGAGGAACTTCTTGATCTCCTCCGACAGGCCGGTGAGTGCCTGGCCCTGGTCGCGGACGACCTTGCGGAAGAAGAAGTCCTGGCCCTGGATGGCCGTGGTGCCCTCGTAGAGGGTGTCGATCTTTGCGTCCCGGATGTACTGCTCGATCGGGTACTCCTGCAGGTACCCGGAGCCGCCGAGTGTCTGCAGCGACTGGGCGAGCTGCTCGTAGGACCTCTCCGAGCCGTAGCCCTTGACGATGGGCAGCAGCAGGTCGTTGAGCCGGGTCGCGGCGCTCGCGTCCTCACCTGCGTGCTCCTTGAGGAGGATGTCGTCCTGCACGGAGGCGGTGTAGAGGACCAGGGCGCGCATGCCCTCGGCGTACGCCTTCTGCGTCATCAGCGAGCGGCGCACGTCGGGGTGGTGGGTGATGGTGACGCGCGGTGCCGTCTTGTCGGTGAACTGCGCGAGGTCGGCGCCCTGTACCCGCTCCTTGGCGTATTCCAGGGCGTTGAGGTAGCCGGTGGAGAGGGTGGCGATGGCCTTCGTGCCGACCATCATCCGCGCGAACTCGATGATCTTGAACATCTGGCGGATGCCGTCGTGCTTCTCGCCGAGCAGCCAGCCCTTGGCGGGGCGGTTGGCGCCGAAGGTCATCTCGCAGGTGTTGGAGACGCGCAGGCCCATCTTGTGCTCGATGTTGGTGGCGTAGACGCCGTTGCGCTCGCCGAGCCCGCCCGTGTCCCAGTCGAAGTCGTACTTCGGCACGACGAAGAGGCTCAGTCCCTTGGTGCCGGGGCCGTGGCCCTCCGGGCGGGCGAGGACGAAGTGCACGATGTTCTCGGACATGTCGTGCTCACCGGAGGTGATGAACCGCTTCACGCCGGAGATGTGCCAGGTGCCGTCGTCCTGCTGCACGGCCTTGGTGCGGCCCGCGCCGACGTCGGAGCCGGCGTCCGGCTCGGTGAGCACCATGGTGGAGCCCCACTGCTTCTCGGCCATCAGCTTGCCGATCTTCTTCTGCTCCTCGGTGCCCTCGTCGTGCAGCACCCCGGCGAACGCGGGGCCGGAGGCGTACATCCAGATCGCCGGGTTGGCACCGAGGATGAACTCGGCGAAACCCCAGAGCAGCGAGCGCGGGGCGGTGGTGCCGCCGATCTCCTCGGGGACGCCCAGCCGCCACCATTCGGCATCCATGAAGGCCTGGTAGCTCTTCCTGAAGGACGCGGGGACCGGTGCGGTGTTGGTCTCCGGGTCGAAGACGGGCGGGTTGCGGTCCGCGTCCTCGTAGGAGGCGGCGAGCTCGTTCTCCGAGAGGCGGGCGATCTCGGAAAGCACGCTCCCCGCGGTGTCGACGTCCATCTCGGCGAACGGTCCGGTGCCGTAGACCGAGTCGCGTCCGAGGACCTCGAAGAGGTTGAACTCGATGTCGCGGAGATTCGACTTGTAGTGCCCCATGGCGACGGCTCCGTAGCAGGCTCGTTCGTACCGGTCAGTAGTCCCGATGATGCTACCCATCGGTAATTTAAGGCAACCCCCCGAGGGTGACTGTGACCTGTTCCTCCCGCTGGAGCGTGCCGTGCCGGGCCCGCGCCGGGTCTGCGGTGGGTCTGGGGTGGCCGGTCGGCGGCCGGGAATCTCCGGGGTGCGCACGGCGGGTGCGGCGACTCGTTACTCTTTCCGGCATGTACGGCTACGACCAGACCGCCTCCGCGGGGCACGGATACCCGCACGGTGGGCAGCAGTACGGGTATCAGGGTCACCAGCAGACCCATCACGCCCACCAGTCCCACCAGGCCCACCAGGGTTATGCCGAGCCGGAGCCGCCACCCCCCTACGGCCAGCAGCCGCTCTACCCCGAGCCCGCCCCGCCCTCGCTCACGGAGGCGGTCCGGGCGTTCACCACGGGATCGATGGGGGCGGAGGAGTTCCAGTCGGTCTTCTCCACCTCCAAGGTCTACTGCCCGCGGGGGGAGACCCCGGGCTTCCTGGCGCTGCACAGCACCCAGCAGCCGGTCATCCCCATGTTCTCCACTCTCAAGGAGCTACGGCGTTACGCCGGCAAGGAGTCGCGGTACTTCGTGATCACGGGCGCCGAGGTGCTGGACCTGCTCCCCTCGGGCTACGGCTTCGTGCTGGACATGGAGGGGGAGCACCGGGTGGTGTTCGACGCGAAGGCGGTCGAGGAGATGGTCGACTTCGCCATGCGCCACATGTACGGCTGAGCTCGGCCCGTCCGTGCTGGTGCCAGGGGACCGGACGCCGGTCTGCCGCGGGCTGGAACAACAGCCTTCCGGTGAGTGTTTCAACTTTCAACTAGGTTGAACAGTGAACCAGAGGAGGCACCCGCCATGCCCGCGATCACCGTGGAGAACCCGCTCACCCTGCCCCGCGTGGCCGCTCCCGCCACCGGGACCGCCACGCAACGCCCCGTGCTGGCCGTGAGCACCGCACCCACCGGCTTCGAGGGCGAGGGCTTCCCCGTCCGCCGCGCCTTCGCGGGTATCGACTACCGGCACCTCGACCCGTTCATCATGATGGACCAGATGGGCGAGGTGGACTACGCACCCGGCGAGCCCAAGGGCACCCCGTGGCACCCGCACCGTGGCTTCGAGACCGTCACCTACATCATCGACGGCATCTTCGACCACCAGGACAGCCAAGGCGGTGGCGGGACGATCACCGATGGTGACACCCAGTGGATGACGGCCGGCAGCGGCCTCCTTCACATCGAGGCTCCGCCTGAGCAGCTGGTCATGTCCGGGGGGTTCTTCCACGGCCTCCAGCTGTGGGTGAACCTCCCGGCGAAGGACAAGATGATGGCTCCCCGGTACCAGGACATCCGCGGCGGTTCCGTGCAGCTGCTCACGTCCCCCGACGGCGGTGCGCTACTGCGCGTCATCGCTGGTGGAATCGATGGCCACCAGGGTCCCGGGATCACGCACACGCCGATCACCATGATCCACGCCACGCTCGCTCCGGGCGCGGAGGTCACCCTGCCGTGGCGTGAGGACTTCAACGGGCTCGCCTACGTCCTCGCGGGCCGCGGCGCGGCCGGGGCCGACCGGCGGCCCGTCCGCGTCGGTCAGACCACCGTCTTCGGGGCCGGTTCCTCGCTGACCGTCCGGGCGGACGAGCAGCAGGAGTCCCACACGCCGAACCTCGAGGTCGTCCTCCTCGGAGGGCAGCCCATTCGCGAACCCATGGCCCACTACGGCCCGTTCGTCATGAACACCCGCGAGGAGCTGCAGCAGACGTTCGAGGACTTCCAGAAGGGCCGGCTGGGCACGATCCCGGCCGTGCACGGGATGTCCGAGGGCGACGAGATGTAGGGCCGGTGGGAACCATGTCCGGCAGCGTCGGAGCGTGATCATGGACGGGGACGGCTGATCGGACCGGTGTCCGTCTACCCAGGCGCCGGTCCTTCGGCCGCCGGTCCTGGGGCGTCTGTCGCACCTGTGGTGCCGGTCGTGCCGACCACGGACCTCGTGACGAGGGGGCTCACGCGGGTCAGGAACTCCGGCGACGACAGCACGTCCGTGTGCCCGCCGGGTAGCGACGCGGAGGCGAACCCGCCCACGGTCGTGCCGGCCCACGCCGACATCCGGTCGTCGGCCGTGATCGGGTCGTCGCGGCCCCGGACCGCCAGCACCGGGCAGCGCAGCCTCACCCTCGCCGGGCCCGGGAACGCGGTCAGCAGCACGAGATCCCACCACGCGGTGTCGACGACGATCTCCCGCCACTCGTCGTCCGGAACCTGCCCGAGGACGTCGTCGCCGATGCCGCCCAGGTACGCCCGTGTCGCCTCGCGCGAGCGGGCGGCCTCGACGGGCGGCCTCACCCGGTCCGGAGCGTCCGCCCCGACGACCACCAGGGCGGCGACCCCGGTTCCGGCGGCCTGGAGCGCCGACGCGGTGGCATAGGCGACGAAGGCGCCGAAACTGTGCCCGAGTAGGACGCACGGCGGTCCGGGCCGGTCGCAGATCCGGGCGGCGCACGCGGTCACGAGGTCCTCGAACGACGTCGGGCCGGGCGGGGCGGCGGCCCGCCCCGGATACTGCAGGGCGGCGAGCCGTGCGCCGGAAGGCAAGGCACCGCGCAGCGCGCGGAACTCACCGCCGAACGCGCCCGCGCCGGGAAACGCGACGACGTCCCGAGGTGCACCGTTCCCCTCGTTCACCACCGCAGCCCCAGCTCGTCGACGATCATGGCGAGGCTGATGGCGCTCAGCCGGAAGTCCCACTTGCCGCCGGCCGGCCCGGGTGCGTCGTCCACACAGGACGGGTCGAGCACACCGCTTGCGGCCACCAGGTCGCGCCAGCCACGCCAGGTGCGTTCGTCGACGACGGCGCGCAGGCCCTGGGCGGTGAACCCGCGCTTCGCCCGGTCGATCACCCGGTCCGGCACGATGCCGCGGTAGGCCGCCTTCAGCAGGGCCTTGCCCTCGAAGTTCTCGACCTTCGCCTCGTCCGGGGTCCGCTGGGCGCTCTCCACCACCGCGTTGGCCAGGAACGGGTAGCGGCCCTCCACCGAGTTCGCCATGAGCATCGCGTCGCCGTGGTCACCGAGCAGGTGACCGCCGAGCTGTACGTGTACGTCGGCCACCGATCTCAGTTGCGCCCGCGTCAGCGACCGCGCCTCGGCCTCGGTGAACGGGATCAGCCGCGTCCGCCAGAACTCCTGACCGCGTACCGCTTCCCGGGCGGCGGCCGACAGATAGCCGGCGCGGCGGGACTCGGCGGCGGCCGGATCGACCTCCCATCCGAAGTCCGCCCGGCCCCATGCGGCCTCGTTCTCGGGGTGGGACGGTCGTTTCAGGTGCGGCGAGCTGTCGAAGGCGTAGGAGTCGTAGCCGAAGAACAGTTCGTCGGCGCCCTCGCCGGAGATGACGCCCTTGATGCCCGCCGCGCGTACCTTCTCGGACAGCATCAGCGCCGCCACGTTGTACGTCTCGCGCTGCGGCACGCAGCAGTGCCGCACCATGTCCTCGAACCGGCCGGCGATGTCCCCGCCCCGGCAGGCGACGTCCTCGTGCCTGCTGCCCGCGGCCGCCACCACCTCGCGCTGGTAGTCGGCCTCGTTCAGCGCCGCGTCGTCGAACACCACCGAGAACGACCGGACCCGGTCGGACAGCCCGGCCGCCTCCATCAGCAGCGCCGAGGAGTCGAACCCGCCGCTGAGATAGGCGCCGATCTCGACGTCGGCGTCGAGGCGTGCGGCGACCGCCGACCGCACACTCTCCCGCAGATCCTGCGTGGACACCGTGCCGGCGTCGTCCGCGAGGCCGGCGTAGCCGTCGCCGTACCGCCAGAACCGCACGGTGCGCTGTCCGTCGGCGGCGCAGCGGACGGCGCAGGCCGGTTCCACGGCGTGCACCCCGCTCACCACGGTGCGCGGCGCGACGATGTTCCCCAGCGACAGGTACTGGTCGACCGCGGCCAGGTCGAGCCGCCACGGACCGTCGAGCACGCGCACCAGCGGCTTCAACTCGGAGCAGAAGTGCACCCGCCCCTCGACGACCGCGAAGTACAGCGGGCAGATGCCGAACCGGTCCCGTGCCAGATACAGCACGTTCCGGGCCTGGTCGAGCACCACTGTGGCGAACTGGCCGTCGATCCGCGCCAGTCCGTCCACCCCGTACCGCGCGACGAGCTCGGGCACCACGGCCACGTCCACGCCGTTCACCGGCTCGACGCCGAGCTGTGCCCACAGCTCGCGCGCGTTGAACACCTCGCCGTTGGTGAGCGCGACGAACCGGCCGCCGCGTTCCTGGGCGGGCTGCCACCCGTCGGCCAGCCCGGTCATGCCGAGCCGGGCGAGCTTGGCCGACAACGCCGGCGTGTCCAGCGAGTACGTTTCGTCCGGCCCGCGGTGGCCGAGCCGGGCGTGCAGCGCGACCGGGATGCCGCGGTCCAGCCGGCCGTCCGGGGCGAAGGTGCCGCTGATGCCGCACACGTGGCTACACCGTGCCCGTCTGCAGCCGGTCGACGAGCACCCCGAGGTTCTCGGCGCGCAGCACGTCCCGCACGCCCGCCTCGGCCCAGCCGAGCTCGCGGAGCTTGCCCACCAGCAGCAACGTCGTGGCGGAGTCCCCGCCGATCTCGAAGAAGTTGTCCTCCGCGCGCACGTTCTCGACACCGGTCAGCTCGCGCACCAGACCCAGTACCTCGTCCCCGGGTGCCCGCGGTGCACCGGCGCCGTCCTCGTGCTCGTCCTCGGGACCCCGCCGCGCCTCGCGGTCCCGGCGCAGTGCGTCGCGGTCGACCTTGCCGTTGGGTGTGTACGGCATCCGCTCGACCCGCTGCACCACCGACGGCACCTTGTACCGTTCGACCACCGACTCCAGGTGCGCGCGCAGGTCCCTCGGGTCGACGTCGCCGAGGTAGTAACAGGCCAGCACCTCGGCCGCGGTCCGGTCGCCGTGGTCCGTTCCCGACACGGATTCGGCCAGCACCACCGCCTCCCGCACCGACGGCAGCCGGCAGGCCACCCCCTCGATCTCGCCGGGGTCGATGCGGTAGCCGCGCACCTTGAGCCTGCGGTCGAGGCGTTCGACGTAGAACAGGTCGTTCCCCCGGCGTTCCACGACGTCCCCCGTGTGGTGGACGGGTCGGTCGTCAGCGTCGCGGAACCGGACGATGCCGTCATCGGTCAGGTATCCGACAGCCACGCTCCGCCCGCGCACCACGAGTTCGCCGCGCATCGTGCCGGGCGCGGTGTCGTGGACGTCGCCGAGGGGCGTGTGGGGTGCGTCCGACGCGGTCCGGGGCGGCACCAGTGCGTAGTCGCAGTCGCCGACGACGTCGCCGAGCGGCACCCCGTCGTGGCACTCGGCCGCATCCAGCGGAGGGGTCAGCAGGTTGCACACCGTCGTCTCGGTGAGCCCGTAGGCGTTGTGGAACGCGGCGACGGCCGACCACCGCTGGACCACGGCCTGTCGGCAGGGTCCCCCGCCGTTGATCACATGGACGAGCGACGAGTCCTTCGGCGGCCAGGTCTCGGTGAGCGCGAACGGGGTCGTCTTGAGGTGGGTGATCCGGTGGGTGCCGAGTGTGGCCGCCAGTTCCGTGCCGGGGGTCAGCGCGGCCTCCCCGACGACGACGAGGCAGGCGCCCGAGGTGAGCGTCCACAGGATCTCGGTGATGCACCCGTCGAACGTCAGCCGCGCGAACTGCAACGTGCGGCAGTCGGGCCCGGTCTGAAGCCGCCGCACGTGGTCGGCCACCATCGGGGCCAGCGCCTCGGCGGCGACGAGCACGCACTTTGCCTCCCCGGTGGAGCCCGAGGTGAACACCGCGTAGGCGAGCTGTTCCTTGATCTCCCACGGGGTCTCCCGGCCCGCTGTGCGGGAGGCGTCCGGCGCGGGCCGGGACCTCACCGGCCGCGACACCACGTCGACCGCGCCGGGACCGTCGGTGCCGCCGGGGTACGTGGTCACGGCCTCGACGTCCAGCGCGGCGAACTTCTTCTCCGTCGAGGCTTCGCTGTCCCGTGGGTCCACGACGACGAACGGCCGCTCGGCCCACAGGGCCGCGACCATCGCGACGACCGCCCCGGCGCCGCGGGTGCCGTCGATGCCGACGAAGCCGCGCGGGCCGACGACGCTGTCCAGCCGATCGGCGAGGCGCTGCACCGCCGCACCGAACTCGCGGTAGGTGAGCGCCCCGTCGGGGTCCTGGACGGCGAGGCTGTCGGGGAAGGTGTCGACGGCCCACCGAATCGCCTGGGCCACCGGGGTGTCTCGCATGAGCAGTGTCGTCCTCATCCTCGATGTCGCTCGATGTCGCTCGACGACGGCAGGTGTCGTGGGCCTCGAGCCATGGATCGCGGGGCACGAGGGGCCTGCTCGCAGCGGGTCAGGTGACGGGGTGTCCGAGGGACCCGACGCCGTCGACGACGGCCTCCACCCGGTCGCCCGGGGTGATCACCGTGGCGCCCGGGGTCCCGGTGCAGATCACGGTGCCGGGCGCGAACGTGCGGCCCGCGGTGAAGTGCTCGACGAGCCGGCCCAGGTCGTACCGCATCCCGGACACCGGCGCCGACGCGACCACCTCGCCGTTGCGGACGGTCGACACGGTCAGCGACCGCAGCCGGTCGTCGTCGAACTCCTCCAGGGTCACCAGCTGGGGCCCGATGCTGCAGAACGTGTCGAACCCCTTGGACCACGGAATGTGGCGCGGGTTCTCGCGGATGGCGTCCTCCGCGGTGAGGTCGAGCACCGTCGTCACCCCGGCCACGACGTCCCGCCAGGCGCTGCGTGCCACGTTCTTACAGGTGACACCGATGACGAGGCCGAGTTCGGCTTCGGCGGTCACCCGCGCGCTCTGCTTCGGCAGCTCGATGGTCCCGGAGTTGTCGATCAGGCAGTTGCCGGGCCGCAGGTACGACCCGGGGGCCGCCTTCGGCTGGTCGACACCAAGGTCCTGGGAGTGGCCGAGGTAGTTGAGGCCGGCGCCCCAGATGTCGCCGCCGTCCACGATGGTGGCGGCGTGATCGAGGTCTACCTCCGCGTCGGCGGCCGAGTCGGTCAGTCGCGGCTCCACCAGCTGCGCCAGCCCCTCGGGAGTGGCCAGGTCCACGAGCCGGACGCCCGCCGGCAACCCGGCGAGCCGCGTCCACCGCGCGCCGTCCGCGCTCGCGTACCGCTCGACCTCGTTGCCGTTCTTCCACCGTACGAATCTCATCGGGTCCCTCCCGCAGGTTGCTCCGGCCCGGATGCCGAAGCGGCAGCACTTGTCATGAGCCGGCTGTCCGGCGCGATGCTTCGCGCGGCGAGCTCGACGTCGCCCCGCCCCGCCTCGTACCGGGCGATCCGGACGGCCTCCGCCATCACGGCCGCCTCGCAGAGCCCGAACCGGGCACTGGTCTTCTCCACGAGGTCGAACAGGCCGGAGTGCATGCCGATCACACCGCCGAGTACCTGCATCCGGCGGTTCTCGGGTACGACGTGGAGCGTGCTGCGGCACAGCTGCGCCAGCCGCGCCAGCTCCTGGTAGCCGTAGCGGTCCTCGCCCTGCCTCGCGAGGATGCCTGCGAGCGACTCGATGCTCGCGTTGCCCGCGCCGCGCCCGATCCCGTCCAGGGTGGCGTCCACGATCGACGCCCCCGCATGCGCGGCGGCCAGGCTGTTGGCGTTCGCGACGCCCAGGTTGTCGTGGCCGTGGAAGCCGACCGCGCCGGTGACGTCGGCGATCACCCGCACGTAGCGTTCGACGTCGGCGGGCAGCATCGACCCGTTGGAGTCGACGACGTAGATGCCGGCGATCTCGGCGGGGACGTCCTTGAGGAACCTCGGCAGCTCCTCGGCCGGGGTGTCGCTGGTCTTCATCAGGTTGAGATACACCTGGTCGCACAGCTCGACCGACGTGGCGAGGTAGTCGAGAACCTCGGGGACCCGGTGCGGTTCCACCCCGACCCGGACGAACGACATGCCGTCCGCGCACAGCGCCGCCAGTGTCGCGAGGCTGCTGAACTCCGGCTGGGCGAACATGCCCCAGGACGTCCTGCGCAGGCGGGTGGCCGCGAGCTCGCACCACCCCTTCAGATCGATGCTGCACGGCGGTATGCCGCGCCGTTCGGCCTCGAAACCCAGACCGTGCCCGACCTCCACCAGTCGCACCGGTGTCCGGTCGAGTCCCGACATCAGCTCGGCGACGAATTCCGCGTCGAACTGGAAGTCGATCGCATAGCCCCCGTCGCGCAGCGTCGTGTCGAGCAGTTCCCAGGGTCGGCCGTCATCGTCGACCGCCCCTTCCGGTGTGCCGTGCATCTCGTCCCCCTTCGTTTCGTGGACCCCTGGCCGCGGGTTCATCACTGCTGCGCACCCGCGTGCGCTGCGCGCAGCAGCCGGACCGCCGCCGGCTGCCATGCCGGCCACGTGTGCTCGGCCACCGGGCACACCTCCAGTCGCAGCGCGCCGTCCGGAATCCGCCGCAGGAAGTGCTCCGTGCACCGGCGGGCCACCCGCTCGTCGAGGAACGCGAGTGCCGAGGCGCGGTGGCCGTCGTGGCCCCGGCCTCGCCGGGGTGCCCGGCTCGCCACCGCCAGCGTGACGTCCAGCGACCGCCGGGGCACGAACGCCTGCCAGCGCTTGCGCCAGCGCAGCAGCGCACGGAGCTGCGCGGGTGACCGGCCCCGGCGCAGGGCCAGGTAGACGCAGCCCGGCAGGAACTCGCCGCCCGCGTAGCCGGACACGCAGACCACGCGTTCCACTGAGTCGAGCGCGCTGCTCACGGCGAGCGCGAGGTCGCATCCGGCGGAGTACCCGACGGCCGTCACGAGGTCGAGTTCGAGGCCGCACAGTTCGGCGACCAGGCGCACGTCCTCGGCCAGTGCCGCGGCGAGATCCTCGACGCCGGTGTCGGTGTCCCGTGCGAACGTCCAGTCCGGGGTGACGAACACGGCCACGTCGTGCTCGGCGAGCAGCTCGGGTCCGGCCGTCTGCCAGCACTGGACGTCGTCGGCGCCGCCGATCCCGCCGAAGCACACCACGGCCCGTGCGGTCTCCGCCCGGTCGAAGTCACGGGACACCGCGAAGCGCACGCCGAACCGCCCGGCGGACAGTCCCGGAGTGGTGTGCCGGACCGCGGTCGTGGCAGTCGTGGTGGTCATGCCCCGAACACCTCCCCGAAGACGGAGTGCGCGACCGGGCCGAGGCCGGACGCCACCGCCGCCCATGTGACCGCACTGCGCACGTCGTTCTCTGTCGTGGCCTGCTGCGTGCGGACGGACAGCCGCACCGCTGCCGAGTCGGGCGGCCACTCCGCGCGGAGCGACAGCAGCCCGGCGGCCCCGGCCGTCGTGACGAGCTCGGCCACCCCGTCCGCGGCAGGGGGCGGGGGACCGTCGGCGCCGACGGCCGTGCCAGCACCGTGGCGACCGACCGAGTCGGCACCCGGGTGTGCCCCCCACGCTCCGGCCACCTGCCCGAGCAGCCGGGTGAGGACCGTGGTCCGGACGTCTGCGGACGTGCCGTCCGCGTCGATGAGGAAGAACCCGGCCGTCTGCCACCCCACCGCACGGTCGTCGCCGGAATCGGCTCCGGCCGAAACGACCGACGCGACCAGTTCGTCGAACGTCGGGTGGTAGAAGAGTGTGGCCGGGTCCAGGGGACGGCCGAGGGCGTCGGAGATCTCCCCGACGAGGCTCACCGCGTCCAGCGAGCTGCCGCCCGACTCGAAGAAGTCGTACTCCTGCGGGTCTGACGACCGCCCGTACCGCGCCCGCAGTACCTCGGCGACCGCGGCGCGCACCGGCGCCTCACCGGAGGGGCCACCCGCTGTGCCTGCGGTGCCCGCCGTGGACGCGTCGGCTGCCAGCTCCCGGTTCAGCACGGAGAGCGGCGCCAGGTGCGCGCGCGCACGCTGCAGGACGTCGGCGGGGGGGGG
>KI547050.1:127145-139896 GCA_000497405.1 Streptomycetaceae bacterium MP113-05
CCGCGGCGAAGTCTTCCAGCACGGCGCGCAGCGCGTGCTCCACGCGGCGGAAGTCGGCGGCGGAGAGCCCCGTCATGCCCACCTGGGCGCGGACGTCGAGCCCCGCGCCGGCGAAGGCGCACACGATGTCGACGTCCTCGACCGGGCCGGACGAGATGAGTTCGTAGTGCCAGTGGGCCCCCCGGGCGTCCGTGCCGGCGAAGAAGTCCACCGGGAACAGGTTCACGTTCGGGCCGAACGACCGGCGCAGGCTCCCGCTGCGGAAGCACTGGCTCCAGCGTCTGTCGCGGATGTCGGCGGCGATGCCGTCGAGGAACTCCGCCACCGACGCGTCCTGGGGGTGGCGCACCACCAACGGCAGTGTGTAGGCGAAGCTGCCGAGTGGCTGCACCGAGGCACGGGAGACGCCCGCGCGCGGCACGGACAGCTGCACCGCCGACTCGCCGGTGGCTGCGAACAACAGCAGCGCCGTGTAGCCGCACAGCCACGCCAGCGATGCCGCCGCCTCCGGCGCCTGATCAGTCCCTCGATCCGCTCCCGGCGCCGCGACGGGCCGTACCTGGCCGAGTCGGGCGACCCTGGGCACGGTCGACGCCCGCCGTTTCGGGCCGATGAGCACCGGCGCCGTCCGCCCGCCGTCGGTGACCTGGTCGAGCACGCGTTCCTCGGTCCTCTGCCGGCGCTCGAACATGTCGGCGGCCAGCTGCCGTGAGTCCTCCCACGTTGCGTACGGCCACTCGATGTCGTCAGCACCGTCGGCGCCCGTGGTGCCCAGCGAGCGCAGGTACGCCTGCCGCACCACGAACATGTAGTACACCAGGCCGACTCCGTCCAGCACGGAATGGTGCACGAACACCGACCACACCACGGAGCCGTCGGTCAGCCGGTGCAGCCGGGAGAACAGCGCGGCGCTCGTGGGCTCGGCCAGGGCCGTCCGGTCGTGCGACACGCGGACGGAGCTCGGCACGGGGTCGCCCGGCGGCGCCAGCGGCTCCACCTCGAACAGCCGCCTGCCGTCCGCGCCCCGCGAGATCCGGTCCCCGCAGCGGGCCCACGCCGCGGCCAGCCGGGCGACGTCGAGCTCGCCGTCGATCACGAACGCGGCCCCGGTGCGGACTTCGAGCCCGCCGAGCAGCGTCTCCGCCACCCGCATCTCCTCGGCCTGCGGCGTCGGAGGCGCGTGCTCCGTCGACGGCGCAGCCTCCGTCTGTGCTGTTCGGGTCATCCGCGCTCCCCCGCCACGCACAGCTGCTCGATGCGGCGGATCGCTGCGTTGTCCGCCACCAGGTAGAGCTCCGGTGGACCGTCCACCTCGACCACGGTCGTCCCGGCGAAGCCCCTCCAGTAGTCCAGGTCGGTCGCCGGGACGAAGGCGTCGTCGCTCCAGTGCACGACGGTGCGGGGGCAGTCCCGCTCGCCGCCCTCGCCGGAGTACTGCGACAGCAGCAGCACGTCGTCGCGGAGCGCCCGCACCGCCAGAGGGGCGAACGCCTCGTGCACCGGCGGCCTGCCGGACGTCGCCAGTGCGGCGTTCATGATCTCGAAGATCTCGTCGTCGGACATCGACGACGCATAGGCGCCGTAGAGGCCCTCTTCGGCTGGACGCATGCTCGACAGCACGGTGGCGACGCGCATCCTGTCCTGGAGCCGGGCCGCCACCGCGTCCGCCACGAGGGCTCCCATGCAGTGCCCGGTGAGCACGAGCGACTCGACACCGCGTGCACCGAGGGCGGCGATCGACGTCTCCAGGTCGTCGCAGAGGTTCTCGATCGACGTGG
Organism: Streptomycetaceae bacterium MP113-05; assembly: GCA_000497405.1. Classification (GTDB taxonomy): domain Bacteria; phylum Actinomycetota; class Actinomycetes; order Streptomycetales; family Streptomycetaceae; genus Streptomyces. The sequence continues at coordinate 128,924 of KI547050.1, forward strand.
CCGCGGGCTCCGTGCGCCGCCGGTCCCGCCCGGGGAGGTGATAGCGCAGGAACGGGACGTCGCCGAAGGACGCGGGCCACTCGGAGAACATCGGCACGCCCGAGCCCGCCTGCGGCACGCCGACCACGATCGCGCGCTGACCGTCGAGACCACCGCTGAACCGCTTCACCGGATCCGTAGCCGTCGGGCTTGTCCTGCCTGCCATGCCCCTCACCTCACTGTTCCGATGGCGACGCCGTAGAGGCAGGTCCGCAGCCGCCTGAACGGCAGGTGCCGCAGCGACCCGCCGAAGGCCCGCACGGCCGTGCCGTCGCCTTCGAGGCCGTAGTCGTCGCGGACGTGCTTGATCCCCGCACACGAGGCATGCAGCTCGGTGCCGTTGCGGTAGGCGGCCCTGAGCCCGCCGTCGACCGCGCGGTTACCGGGGTGCCACAGCTTCAGCAGCGGCGACATGAAGTCGGTGATCACCAGGCTTCCCGAGGGGCAGCCGGCGCTGATCCCGTCCAGGTACCCGGCGACCTCGGCCGCCTCCAGGTGGTAGCTCAGCCCTTCCGAGACGACCACCGTGGGCAGGTCGGCTCCGGGCAGCTCCCGCATCCAGTCCTGCTGCCGGATGTCGACGGCGACGTTGGTGGCACCGGCGCCGAGGCCCAGCTTCTCGCGCACCGCGACGACAGCGGGCAGATCCACGTAGACCCATTCCACCGTGGTCCCGTCGGGAAGCTGGCCGGACAGCCGCCTGCTGCGGTCCTCAAGTCCGCATCCGACCTCGACGACCCGCAGGTGCCGGTGGCCCTGCCAGGCGAAGCCCGCGATCTCGAAGTCGTACAGCTGGGCCCGGACCACGCAGCCACGCATGATCGTCTTGTTGAAGTCCGCCCAGTGCTCGACGTCACCGATCTCGGCGGCGACCTGTTTGGCGACCGCGTCCCGGAACCGCAACTCCGGCCAGAGCTCGTCCGCGCGCCCGCGCGCCAGCGCTGTCAGCACGGACGTCGACTCGCTCGACCCGGCCGCGAAGACCCGCTTCGCCGCGTTCGTGCCCTGCTCGGTGTTCGTCTTCTCGGCACTCATACGGCCATCCCGACCTCGGCGGAGGTGAACCCCCGCATGAACGTGGAGTGGAGTCGTTCGAAGGGGCCGGGCAGCGTCATCGCCCCGGCCCGGGGGAGGAGCCAGTCGAGGTAGCACTCGATCTCCACCGCTGCCACCTGCGCCCCGATGCAGCGGTGTGCGCCCACCCCGAAGGACAGGTGCGGGCGGGGATGCGGGACCTGCGGGGCGAAGTCGGCGCCGAAATACGTCTCGTCGAAGTTCGCCGAGTAGTTCCACAGCACGACGAACTCGCCCTGCTTGATCTCGTGCCCACCGATCTCCAGGTCGCACAGGGCACGCCGCTGCACGTAGGCGTTGGTCGACGTCCAGCGGAAGACCTCGGCGAGGAACCCCGTGCGGTCGCGCGCGTAACTCTCCGCGAGCTCGTCGACGTCGTGCCCCAGCACGTACTCGGTGAGGGACGCCGCGGTGTAGGGCGTGGTGTCGTTGCCGCCGACGGTGACGTTGAGGAAGTTGTACAGGAACTCGTCCTGCTGCAGTCGCTCCCTGATCTCCGCGAGCGCCTCCGCGCGCTCGGGCGCCACCGCCACCGGGCACACCGGGGCGTTCGTCCTGCGGGCGCTCAGCTTCATGATCTCGGTCAGCAGCTCGAGGTGTGCCTGCGCACGCCGGGCGGCGGGGCGGTCCGTGGCGCCGATCCTGGGGTCGGCGTAACCGATGAGGCGTTCGCTCAGGCGGATCAGCCGGGCGGCGTCGGCCGGCTCGATGTCGTAGGCGAGCGACAGGAACGACACCGGAAGCTCCTGGAGCACCGCGCTCAGGAGGTCCCCGCCGCCGCCCGATGCGAATCCCTGCGCCGCGTCGGAGAGCCGCTGCCTGGTCGCCGTGTCGGTGGCCTTCAGTACCGACCGGAAGAACAGCGGGCTGTGGATCTTCCGCAGCCGTTGGTGGCTCGGGTTGTCGGAACAGATCAGCATCCGGTTGGAGGCGCTGTCGCTCTGCCCGTTCAGCGACCCGCCGATGATCGTGCCGTCCTTCGAGGACAGCCGCCGGTCGAGGTAGGCCTGCCGTACGTCGTCGTAGCGGAAGAGCATCCAGCGGCCGTACTTCTCGTCCCGCGCCACCGGGGTGTCGCGGCGGTGGCGGGCGAAGACCTCGGCGTACCCGTCCGTGACGAACGTGGTCTCGTCGAGCAGACTCTCGGCCGTCCCGGTGGTCGTCGCCGCCGCGGTCGCGTCAGCGGTCATCGGTCGACCTCTCCTGAAGCAGGCGGGCCAGGTCGTCCAGGCCGGGCGTCGACAGCAGTTCCTCGGCAGTCAGCTCGACCACCTCGCCTTCGGTGATCGCGAGCAGCAGCATGGCCAGCTGGAGGGAGCTGAAGCCCAGGTCGTACAGGTCCGCGCCGTCGGGCACCGGCCCGCCGTTGATCGACTCGACCTGCTCCATCAGCCGCGCCAGCACCGTCGGGTCGCTTGCGGGAGCCGTGGCCGGCGCGCCCCTGTCCTCGGCGGTTCCGGTGTCCGGCAACAGGGAGGCGTCGTGCTTGCCGTTGACGTTCACCGGAATCTCGTCGACCGCGCGCACCCGAGGCACCGCGGAGGCCGGTCCGAGCCGGCGCATGGCCCTGATGAACGCCGGTGTGTCCATGACGGACGGCAACTGGACGAAGAGGATCGGCTCGCCCGCCTTCTCGGCCACCGCGGCCGCCACCGCGCCCGCGGCACGGGCGTTGCCCTCCAACTCGGACTTCGAAGTCCGGACGCCGTTCACCTTCAGCACCCCGCCTGTACGGCGGACGAAGCCGAGGAGGCCGTCGGCGGTCCTGCTCACGACGTCACCGGTCAGGAAGGTGTGCCCGTCGTCGCCGAAGGGCGTGCACACCAGTGTTCCGTCGGCGTCACGGCTGAGGTAACCGGCCGAGATTCCGTCGCCCGCGATCACCAGCCGTCCCGTGTCGGACGACGCCGGAAGCGGCAGCATGGTCTCTTCGTCCACCAGGGTGGTCGTGATGCCGGGCAGCGGGTGGCCGAGCGGGATCACCGGGACCCCGCCGTAGTCGCTCGCGTGCTCCGCCGGATCGATCTCGTGGCCCGTGCAGGCCACCACGCCCTCGGCCGGCCCGTAGAGATTCACCAACGACGCGTTGCAGCCCGCCTTCAGGATCGCGGAGACCGAGTCGGCGTACAGCTCGCTGCCGCCCGAATACAGGATCCGCAGCGAGTTGAACGCGCCGGGAGCCATCCGCGCGGTCGAGTTCACCAGCGTGGCGGGCGCCAGCATCACGGTGACGCCGGTGCGCGTGAGCGTCGCCTCGACGCCGTCGCGGAAGACGTCCTCGAACCGGGGCAGCACCGTCACGCAACCGCCACCGAGCAGGGTGCGCACCACCTCGAACAGGTAGGTGTCGAACCCCGCGCTCGAACAGTGGGCGACCCGCTCGCCGTTCTCCAACGGCGCCAGCCCCGCGTTGCCGGTGAACCAGCGCAGCTGCCGGCCGGTCTGCAGGATCGCCCGTGGGGTTCCCGTGGTGCCGGACGTGAAGAGGATGTTCGCGCTGTCCTCGGGCAACGTCCCCGGTGACGGCGACACGCTCACGTCGTCGTCGTGGACGCGCAGTCGAGGTGACAGTAACTCCGTGGCGCTGCGCAGGAACTCCTCGGAGCGCCGTGTGTCCAGTGCGCAGTAGCAGGCTCCCGCGTGCTGGGCCGCCAGAAAGTTGACGATCTGCCGGACGCCGCGTTCGGAGGAGTCGGCGACCACCTGCCCGGCCAGTGCCCCGCTGCTCCGGGCGAGCCAGCGCGCGCTGGTGGCCTGCGCCCGCTCGGCCAACTCCTGGTAGGTCACCGGCGGTTTCCCCGGTGCCACGACAGCGGGCTCCGGCGCGTGCCTGGAGACCGAGCCCATGAACTGCGTCCACAAAGAGGTGTGGACCTCGGGCAGGGTGGCTGTCATCGCTGTACGGTCTCGCCCGTGCGGCGGTCGTCGTCCGCCGTCGCGGTCGACTGCGCACGCAGCCCTGGGTTGGTATCCAATGGTCGCCCCCGTCGAAGGTGTTGCCTCAGCAAGAAATCAGCCGCCGTACCCGCCCGCGCCGGTGACAGCCCCAACAGCTCCGGCCACCGCCGCTCGCCGGGGAGAGGCGCCAGGAAGAGCGGTGAGGTGAGCTCCGGCGGTGCGTCCACACCGAGCGGCGAGTCCCACTGGTGAACCGACCGAGATGCTAGGCAGGCGGCGACCACACCGCGAGACCTGCGTCACAACTGTGATCTTCGCAACACGGTGGGCGGTGTCCCGATGGAGCAGTCCACGTTCCCGCCCGTACCGGGATTCGGTGATGGAGCGTCACCAGCCCCGAGTGGGGACGGACTTCTCTGACTTGTGGGTTCAGGGCGTGCTGCGCACGCGTTCGAGGACGCGGTACACCGTGGTCCGGCCGGCGGAGAACGGCTCCGCGAGGTCGGCGATGGAGGTCGACCTCGAACTCGGCGAAGGAGGCCAGGAGTTGAAGAACCACCCGTCGGCCGTCTCGGTGCAGTGGAGCAGCACGCGACAGCTGTACGCGCAGTGCCGCACGTGCGCGGAGACGCGGGCCGGGCCCGTTGGCGCCGCACACCGGGACGGCGCGGAGTCAGCCGTGGGCCGTGCCCGCCTCGCGCAGCTCGAACCAGATGCGCTTGCCGTCGCCGCGCGGCTCCACGCCCCACGCGTCGGCCAGTGTGTCCATCAGCAGCAGGCCCCGCCCGGAGGACGCCAGCTCGCCGGGGCTGCGGCGGTGCGGCAGTTCGTCGCTGGAGTCGGTGACGTCGACGCGCAGCATCCGCGTACCGCGGTCGCCGCTGATCTCGGCGACCGTCATCGCGTCGCCGTCGGTGTGCACCAGCACGTTCGTCAGCATCTCGGAGAGCATCAGCACGGCGCCGTCCGCCTGGTCACAGTCCTTCCAGTCGTGCAGCAGCCCGCTGAGCTGGTGCCGGGCGTCCGCGATGCGGGCGGGCTCCGCCTGGGCGACGGTCAGCACCGTCCGCCGGGTGGGGGCAGCGGCCACCGGCCCCTCCGGGCCGAGCGGGTCGTCCTCGCGGCACAGCAGTACCAGCGCGATGTCGTCCTCCCGCCGGTCCGCCAACGGCCCGGTGGTGTGATGGGAAGGGGGCCCGTGCACGGCGTCCACCACGGCGTCGGCGAGTTCTTCCAGGCCCCGCTCGGGCAGTGGGTGTGCGGCGAGGACCCGGCGCAGCCGTTCCCGGCCGGAGTCGAGGTCGTGACCGCCGGTCTCGATCAGGCCGTCGGTGCACAGCAGCATCGTCTCGCCGGGTTGGAGCACCAGCCGCGTGGTCGGGTAGTCGGGGTCGGGCAGGACGCCGAGCGGGACGCCGCCGGCCGTCTGCCGCACCAGCATCGTGGAGTCCGGCAGCCGGATCGCCGGGTCCGGGTGGCCCGCGCGGGCCACGTCGACGGTGCCGGTCCGGGGGTCGACCTCCAGGTACAGACAGGTGGCGAAACGTTCCTCCGCATCGGTCCCGGTCGCGCCGGCCGAGGAACCGTTGAGCCCGCTCAGGAACCGTGAGGCCCGGGAGAGCACACCGTCCGGGTGATGTCCCTCGGCCGCGTAGGCCCGCAGGGCGATCCGCAGCTGCGCCATGATTCCCGCGGCCCGCACGTCGTGCCCCTGGACGTCGCCGATCACCACCGCGGTCCGCCCCGACGGCAGGCTGATGACGTCGTACCAGTCGCCGCCCACCTGCAGCCCGCCGCCGGTGGGTACGTAGCGGGCAGCCAGCTGCAGTCCGTCCACGGTGAGCCGGTCCGCGGGCCGCATCATGTGCTGCAGGTCGCCCGCGAGCTCCCGTTCGGAGTCCCGCACGTACGCCCGGGACAGCGCCTGACCCAGCATGCGGGCGACGGTGCTGAGCACCGACCGCTCGTCCGGTGTGAAGGCGACCGGGTCGGCGAACGCCGCCATCCACGCGCCGACCGTCCGGCCGCCGACGATCAGCGGCAGGAACGCCCACGAGTGCCGGCGGAAGCGTTCGGCGAGCGGCCAGGTGGTCGGGAAGCGGCGGCGGTACTCGTCCGGGCTGGGCAGGTAGATCGCGCGACCGGTGCGCACCGCCTCGGCTGCCGGGTAGTCGGTGTCCAGCGGCATGTCCAGGAAAGGGGCCTCGTCGCCCGGTGTCTGCCCGTGGTGGCCGACCACCGACAGCCGGTCGCCGTCGAGGCCGAAGACCCCGAGCCCGTCCGGGGAGAAGCCGGGCATGGAGAGCGCCGCCGCGACGCGCAGGACCTCGGCCGTGGACCGGGCCTCGGCCAGCGCCCGGCCCGCGTCCAGCAGGAACGCCTCCCGCGAGCGCCGCCATTCCATGACGGCTTCCGCGGTCCGGCCGCGGTCGACCTCCCCGTCCTTCTCCGGCCGCCGCTGCCCTCCGGAGCCCTCCGGCGGTTCGGGAATCTCGCTGACGGTGCCGACGACCTGCAGCCGCGGATGCGCGCGGGCCTCGGACGGGAGGGCGCTCGGACGCCCCGGCGGCTGCCGTGGCGGTTCGACGCCGACGGGCCGCAGTCGTACCCGTACGGAACGCAGTACGACTCCGTCGGGACGGACGACGCGCAGGTCCCCCTCCGCCGGCCCGCCCTCGGTGAGCGCCAGGTTGGCCATCCCCTGGAGGCGGACGAAGTCGACTGCGTGGATCCTGCTGCGCACGGCGGCGGCGCCGAGCGTGAGGGTGCCGCTGCTGCTCGGCCGGGCCGGGAGGCCGAGGAGGCGAGCGGTCCGTGCATCCAGGGTCACCGTCTGGGAGTCGCCCTCCCACCGCCAGACACCGGTGCTCACGGCCGTGAGTACGTCCTCCGTGTGCATTGCCCCACTTTATGCAGATCGATGGAGGGCGTGCGAGTGAGGGACGTGCGCCTGGGCCGGTCGCGGACAGGACGGCCGGGACGAGGCACCGGGTGAGCGGCGTCCTCCGTGCAGGACCGGCCGGCGCTCCCGCGCGGCCCTCGCGCGTCCGGGTGACCGTTCCGGGACGGTAGTCTGAGAGGCGTTTCCCTCAGCCAGACATCCCGGCGGGAACCCTTGCGAAGAGCGTGCGCCCAGCGGTGCACGCCACCACGCCCCGACGACTTGGACGAATGATGCATCGGTACCGGTCCCACACCTGCGGCGAGCTCCGTGCCTCGGACGTCGGCTCCGACGTCCGCCTCAGCGGCTGGCTGCACAATCGGCGGAACCTGGGCGGCATCCTCTTCATCGATCTGCGCGACCACCACGGCATCGTGCAGCTCGTCGTCCGGCCGGAGCGGACCGACGTCGTGGAGCGGCTGAGCTCGCTGTCCAAGGAGAGCGTCGTCCGTGTCGACGGCGCGGTCACCGCCCGCGGTGAGGAGAACGTCAACCCGGAGCTGCCGACCGGCGCCATCGAGGTCGAGGTCGGCCAGGTGGAGGTGCTCGGCGCGGCCGAGCAGATCCCGTTCACCATTAACGCCGACGACGGCGTCAACGAGGAGCGGCGGCTGGAGCACCGCTTCCTCGACCTGCGACGCGAGCGCATGCATCGCAACATCATGCTGCGCTCCGCGGTGATCTCCTCCATCCGCCGCCGGATGACCGGCCTCGGCTTCAACGAGATGGCGACGCCCATCCTGTCCGCGACCTCGCCCGAGGGTGCCCGCGACTTCCTGGTGCCCTCCCGCCTGCACGCCGGACGGTTCTACGCGCTGCCGCAGGCGCCGCAGCAGTTCAAGCAGCTGCTGATGATCGCCGGCTTCGACAAGTACTTCCAGATCGCGCCCTGCTTCCGCGACGAGGACGCCCGCGCGGACCGTTCGCCGGGCGAGTTCTACCAGCTCGACGTGGAGATGTCGTTCGTCGAGCAGGAGGACGTCTTCCAGGTCATCGAGAAGGTGATGACCGACGTCTTCGAGGAGTTCGGTGACGGCCGGCACGTCACTTCGCCGTTCCCCCGCATCCCGTTCCGTGAGGCGATGCTCAAGTACGGTTCGGACAAGCCGGACCTGCGCACGTCCCTCGAACTCGTCGATGTCAGCCACGTGTTCGCCGGCAGCGGCTTCAACGCCTTCGCCGACAAGCACGTCCGCGTGCTGGCCGTGCCGGACAGCGCCGACCAGCCGCGCAAGTTCTTCGACCAGATGGGCGAGTTCGCGCAGGAGCACGGTGCCAAGGGGCTCGCCTGGGTGCGGGTCGGCGACGACTCGAAGCTCACCGGCCCGATCGCCAAGTTCCTCACCGAGGACGACACCGCGGCCCTGCTGAGCGCCGTGGACGGAAAGCCGGGCACCGCACTCCTCTTCGGCGCCGGGGAGTTCGACGAGGTCTCCAAGATCATGGGTGCGGTCCGGGTGGAGGCGGCTCGCCGCACCGGCAACTTCGCCGAGAACGCCTTCCGTTTCTGCTGGATCGTCGACTTCCCGATGTTCGAGAAGAACGAGGACACCGGCGAGATCGAGTTCTCCCACAACCCGTTCTCCATGCCGCAGGGCGGCCTGGAGGCGCTCCGTACCAAGGACCCGCTGGACATCCTCGCCTGGCAGTACGACATCGTCTGCAACGGCGTCGAGCTGTCCTCCGGCGCCATCCGGAACCACGAGCCGGACGTCATGTTCGAGGCCTTCGGGATCGCCGGATACTCCCGGGAGGACGTCGAGCGCGAGTTCGGCGGCATGCTGCGGGCGTTCCGCTTCGGCGCCCCGCCGCACGGTGGCATCGCCCCGGGTATCGACCGCATCGTGATGTTGCTGGCGGACGAGCCCAACATCCGCGAGACCATCGCGTTCCCGCTGAACGGCAACGCGCAGGACCTCCTGATGGGTGCCCCCAGCGAGGTCGACGAGTCCCGCCTCAAGGAACTGCACCTCTCGGTGCGGAAGCCGCCGCAGGTCAAGCAGCAGCAGAACGACTGAGCGGACACACGTGACGGAAGGGCCGGGGTGCTGTGCACCCCGGCCCTTCGGTGTTTCCGGGGATCATGCGCGCGAGCGCTGAAACAGCGCTATCATGCATGCATGGCCACTGTGCAGATCCGGAACCTCGACGACGCCGCATACGTCATACTGCGCCGGCGGGCGGTGGAGTCGGGCAGGTCTTTGCAGGAGTACCTGCGCATCGAGCTGGAACGGTCGGCCCGGAAGCCGACGGTGGCCGATGCCGTCGCGCTGGCGCGTGACGAGCTCGCGGGTGAGTCCGGTGAGGTGCCGATGGACGACATCGTGGCGCAGCAGCGGGAAGTCCGGGGCGAATGATCGTCCTCGACAACTCGGCCTTCGTCGCCTTGCTCACGGACCCCGGGGTCGTGGGCAAGGCCCTCGCATCGCGCCTCGAGGGCGACGACCTGGCGGCTCCGGGTGTGATCGACCTCGAGGCTGTCAGTGCGCTGCGTGGCCTCCTGCGCGGTGGGAAGATCACCAGACGGACGGCGGACAGGGCGATGGCCCAGGTTCCTCTCTTCCCGCTCGAGCGTGTCCCGTGCCTCGGGCTGCTACCCAGGATCTGGGAGTTGCGCGAGAACCTCACGGCGTACGACGCGGCCTACGTGGCGCTTGCGGAGCAACTCGACGCACCTCTGGTCACCGGCGACGCGAAGCTGCAGCGGGCGTTTGGCGTTCGGTGCGCCGTCGAGGTCTTCCGCTGACGACAGGCGCGCCGTGCGCCCCTGAAGGCCGGTGCAGGAGTTCACCTGTGCGGGGTGCGGCAGGCCCCGCCTCACACCACCCTCACTGACCGGTCTGCGCGGGCTGCGTCAGCCTGCGCAGAGTGTCGAGCACCCATTCCTCCGTCGCCTTTTTGCTGAGCCCGAGGTTGCTGAGAGGCCCGGCGCCGTTCTCCTCCTCCAGTAGGGCGAGCAGGATGTGCTCCGTTCCGACGTAGTCGTGGGCGAGGCGAAGGGCCTCGCGGAAGGTGAGTTCGAGGACCTTCTTCGCCCTGGGGCCGTACGGGACGAGCTCCGGGGCGTCGTCGGCGGCGGGCGGGAGCCCGGCGCGCACGGTCTCGCCGACCGCTTTCAGCGAGTGCCCCTGGGCGACGATGACGCGCGAGGCCAGCGACTCGGGGTCGGCGAGGAGGCCGAGCACGAGATGCTCGGGGAGCCCCTCCACGTGCCCCGCGCTCGTCGCCGCTTCGTGTGAGGCCATGATCGCCTTCCGGGCCCGGTCGGTGTACCGGCTGAAGCCCTGGCTGGGGTCGAGGTCGGCCGACTCCTTCGGGACGAAACGCTTCTGGGCCGCCTGCCGGGTGACGCCCATGCTCTTGCCGATCTCCGTCCAGGAGGCGCCGGACCGCCGCGCCTGGTCCACGAAGTGGCCGATCAGATGGTCGGCGATGTCGTCGAGGTGCTCGCCCAGCAGTACGGCGTTCTGCAACTGGTCGAGGGCGCCGGTGTTGACCTTCTTGATGGCGTTGATCAGGTCGTCGAGGCGTACGGAGGCCTGTGGTGTACCGGTGGGATCCGTCATATGTCAACCGTAGGTTGACACTGGATTAGTGTCAACCTTGAGTTGACGTCAGGTGTCCGGGTATGTGCCCGAACCGTGACCCGACCTTGCTGACCTCCTGCTTTAAGGTGAAGCGGACGACAGCCGCCCGGACGCCCACGCCGGGTGCAGCCGCCACCGGGAGGGGATCCCCATGCACAGACCGACGGGACGACATCCGCAGGGCACGGGCCGCGCCCGCCCCCGCAGAGCGGCCCGAACCACGGTCGGGCCACTGATCGCCGCCGCGGCGGTGCTGCTGACGGCCTCCTGCTCTGCGAGCCCGGCGGAGCCCGTCGCTGCCGGTGACGCCACCGTGCTGGCGGGGAGCACCGAAGAAACCGCAGCCTCGCTGCGGGCACAGGCCGGCCACGCGCGGAACGCCGGTCTGCGAGCCACCGTCGAGAGGGTCAGGGCCACCGCCCGTGCGGACGCCA
>KI547050.1:139906-142339 GCA_000497405.1 Streptomycetaceae bacterium MP113-05
CCAGGGCCCGACGGGTGGGCCGACGAGCTCTACGACGTGCTGCACACCGAGCACCCCAGGCCGCCCACCGAGCCGACGGTCGACCCGGAGCACCGGCAGGCGGTCGAGGACTCGTGGACCGAGCCGCGGGAAGAGCTGACCTGCGAGGAGTGCGGCTGACAACGCCAAGAAGCCCGTCCGCGCGGCGTATGCGGCCGCCGCCGGTGCACGAAAGCGGCCGGGCGTAGCCCCGAGATGGGGTACGACCCGGCCGCTGTGCGGGCGTGTGTGGTTCCGTCAGTCCTCCAGGCGCGGGAAGAGCACCGCGCCCTTGGTGACCGTGGAGCCGGCCGGGAGCAGTCCCCAGCGGCCCGCGTCCTGGATGCGCTGGTCGGTGAGGGCGCCCAGTGACGCCTCCGCGCCGAGCGACTCCCACAGCTTCTGCGAGGTCTCGGGCATGACCGGGTTCAGCAGCACCGCGCAGGCGCGCAGCGACTCGGCGGCCGTGTACAGGATCGTCGCCAGCCGGGCCTGCGCCTCGGGTGCCTCGTCCTTGGCGACCTTCCACGGTGCCTGCTCGGTCAGGTAGCCGTTGACCTGCTTGACGAAGTCGAAGACGGCGGCGATACCACCCGCGAAGTCCAGCTCGTCGCCGATGCGACGGTCCGCCTCCGCCACGGCCCGCTCCAGCCCGTCCTTGATCGCCTGCTCGTCCGCGCCGGACGAGGTCGCCTCCGGCAGCGCGCCGCCGAAGTACTTGCCGACCATGGCCGCCACCCGCGAGGCGAGGTTGCCGTAGTCGTTGGCCAGCTCGCTGGTGTAGCGGGCGCTGAGGTCCTCCCAGGAGAACGACCCGTCGTTGCCGAAGGCGATCGCCCGCAGGAAGTACCAGCGGTAGGCGTCGACGCCGAAATGCCCGGTGAGCTGCTGCGGGGAGATGCCGGTCAGGTTGGACTTGGACATCTTCTCGCCGCCGACCATCAGCCAGCCGTTGGCGGCGACCTTGTGCGGCAGCGGCAGCCCGTTCGCCATCAGCATCGCCGGCCAGATCACCGCGTGGAAGCGGAGGATGTCCTTGCCGACCAGGTGCACGTTCGCCGGGAAGGTGCCCTCGAACTTCGCCTGGTCGGCGCCGTAGCCCACCGCGGTGGCGTAGTTGAGCAACGCGTCGATCCACACGTAGATGACGTGCTTGTCGTCCCACGGCACCTTGACGCCCCAGTCGAACGTCGACCGGGAGATCGAGAGGTCCTCCAGGCCCTGCCGCACGAAGTTCACGACCTCGTTGCGCGCGGACTCGGGCTGGATGAACCCGGGGTTCTGCTCGTAGTGCTCCAGCAGCTTCGGGCCGTACTCGGAGAGCTTGAAGAAGTAGTTCTCCTCCTGCAGCATCTCCACCGGCTTCTTGTGGATGGGGCAGAGCTTCTGCCCGGCGAACTCGCCTTCCCCGTCCAGCAGATCGCCGGTGGACTTGTACTCCTCGCACCCGACGCAGTACGGCCCCTCGTAGCCGCCCTGGTAGATCTCGCCCCTGTCGTAGAGGTCCTGGACGAACTCCCGCACGCGGTCGGTGTGCCGCTTCTCGGTGGTGCGGATGAAGTCGTCGTGGGCGATCCCCAGGTGTTCCCAGAGGGGCTTCCACGCCTCTTCGACGAGCTTGTCGCACCACTCGAGCGGGCTGACGCCGTTCGCCTCCGCGGTGCGCATGATCTTCTGACCGTGCTCGTCCGTGCCGGTGAGGTACCACACCTTCTCACCGCGCTGGCGGTGCCAGCGGGTGAGCACGTCGCCTGCGACGGTCGTATAGGCGTGGCCCAGGTGCGGAGCGTCGTTCACGTAGTAGATGGGGGTGGTGACGTAGTACGCCTTCCCCTGCGCTTCAGTTCCAGTGGCCGCCATGGGCGAAATCCTATCGGCCCCGGACCGCTCCTCTCACATGGATTCAGCCTCCGTGCGATCCGTCGTGATCGGGACGGCGCCGGTGCGCCGCACAGGGCCCTCCATCGCCGGGTGACGGCTGTGTGCCGGGGAGCGGAGCGGACGGCCACGGGCGCGGCGACGGGATTTCTGTAGGGTGAGCGCGTCATCGACAACCGAGCGGGGAGGGTGAAGGAATGGCTGACGCAGCCGAGGTGCGCAAGGCGTTCGACAGGTTCGACCACGACGGCGACGGGTTCATCACCGCCAAGGAGTTCCACCGGGCCATGGCGGACCTGGGGGACGTGCACTACACCGAGTCCATGGCGCAGGCCGTCATCAACGCCAAGGACGGGAACGCCGACGGGAAGCTGTCCTTCGACGAGTTCCTGGAGATCCACGTCGGCGCGCGCTGAGCCGCGCGGCGGACTGCACGCTGAGCCGTGCGAGGTCGTGCGGGGAGGGCCGGAGCGGATCGCCGCCTCCCGGCCTTCCTTGCACCCGAGCCCTCCGGGCCGCCTGCGCCGACGGAGGTGC
>KI547050.1:142429-145053 GCA_000497405.1 Streptomycetaceae bacterium MP113-05
TCCGGGCCGGAGGAAGGCCACGCCCGCGGCCTGCCCGGCTGCCAGCGCCGCGGCCCGCGTCACCTGTGCCGTCTCGTCCCGGTCGCTCACCCTCGGACCTCCCCGTTCCCCGCGCCGCCCGGCCGCTCGCTGCCGTCCAGGATGTCCACCACTGCCACGTCCACCGCCGACACCTCGAGCCCGACCGCGGTCTGAGCCGCCGCGAGGACCCGGTCCCGTACCGCGTCGGCGAGCTCCGGGACGGGCCGGGTCAGGTCCGCCGCCACCTCCACCCGGACCCGCACCGTCGCCCGGCCCGGGTCGGGAACGATCCGGCAGCTGCCCGCATGCACCCCCCGCAGGCCGTCCACGGCCGACCGGAAGGCGCGCGCGGCGGCGGCCTCGACGATCCACGCCTCCTCGTCCGGTTCGCCCATCGCGAGAGGACGGCCCGGGCGCAGCTCGCGCCGCACGATGTCCATCACCCGCGCCGTCACCGCCTCGGCCGCCCGGCCCGCCACGTCGTGCCCGTCGACGTGCCGCTCCTCCGCCTCCGTGGTACGGGCGGTGCGGACGAAGTCGTCCAGTGTCCGCAGCCCGTGCAGCGCCGCGGTGCAGTGCGGACAGGCCGCATAGTGCGGGTCGCCCATGGCCCGGCCCTCGTCCCAGGCGTCCCACACCTCCTCCAGCGTCCGGCCGCACGGCAGCAGCTCCGCCTCGTCCGCCGACTCGGGTTCCCTCCCGGAATTCGGCCCGGGGTTCGCGCTCAACGCCATGAGCTCATCGCCTCCGTCAGATGGCGCCGCACGCGGAAGATCCGCCCCCGTACGGCCTGATGGCTGGTGCCCACAGCCTTCGCGATCTCCTCGTAGCTCAGGCCGTGCAGCTCCCGCAGCACCCAGCAGGCGCGCTGCTCGGGAGTGAGGTCGGCCAGCACCCGTGACAGCGAGTCCAGCGCGGCCTGCGTCTCGGCCGCGCGGGCCGGCGAGGACCGGTACTCGGGGGCGGCCGGCTCCGGTACGGAATCCAGGTCGGTGACCGGCCTGCGGCTCCGCAACTGGTTCAGGCAGCGGTTGGTGACGATGCGGTACATCCAGGTCAGGAACGCGGCGTCGCCGCGGAACTCCGGCAGCCGCCGCCAGGCGCTGACGAACGCGTCCTGCACCGCGTCCTCCGCGTCGCTGCGACTGCCCAGCAGCCGGTGTGCGAGGGACAGCAGCACCAGGCTGTGCCGCCGAACCAGTGTCTCGAACGCCTGCTCGTCACCTTCTCCCGCCCGGGCCGCGAGCAGCGCGTCCTCGGCCGACGGCGTGGCGGACCACGCCGTGGGGGGCTCCTCCCCGCCGGCCGCGCGGCCGGGGTTGCCGGCCGTACGGGCCGTCGCGTGCCCCCCTCCCGTCGCCGCCGGTCCGTCGGCGCCCTCGGGGTTCTCGGTCACGCCCGGTCTCCTTCCACACCCGTCCGACTCCTCCGACCCGCCTGCGGGTCCATCGTCACGCTTCGCGGCGGACAGGTCCCGTGGACGCGCCTGGCACCGGTGGAGAAAGGGTTTCCGGTGGCGTCCTGGGTCCGTTGCGGCGATCCGCGTGACGTTTCGGGCGGAACCGCGTCCAACTCATTGTCAGCGAGCCCGGGTCGAGAACGTCCTCGTCCGGCCCGGCGATCGGGTGAGAGCCCGTTCCGTCCCGCGAAGGAGAGTTTTCATGACGACGAAGCCGTCCCCCGCCGCCGCCTCCGCAGTCCCCGCCACCGGCGTCTCCACGGACGTCCACACCTCCGGCCGGGAAGCCCGCGACCGTCCCGCCGCCGGATCCCGGGGGCAGGCGGCCGCGTCCGGCGCCACCACCACGGTCGGTTCGGGCCCGGTGGGCCCCGACGAGCCCGCGGCCACCCGCGGCCGTACGTCCATTGCGGACGTCGTCGTGGTGAAGATCGCCGGCATGGCGGCACGCGAGGTCCCCGGCGTGTACGACATGGGCGGTGGCCTCTCCCGCACCCTCGGCGCCGTACGGGACCGCGTCCCGGGCGGGCGGCCCAACGTGGGCCGCGGCGTCAAGGTCGAGGTCGGCGAGCGGCAGACCGCCCTGGACCTCGATCTGGTCGTCGAGTACGGCGTCCCCATCGCGGACGTCGCCCGCGACGTGCGCGAGAACGTCATCGCCGCCGTCGAACGGATGACCGGGCTCGAGGTCGTCGAGGTCAACCTTGCGGTCGGCGACGTACACCTGCCGGAGGAGGACGACGACCAGGCCCCGGCCGAGTCCCGCGTCGCATGACCCTCGTGCCGACGGCGCCACGGCCGCCCCGGCGGACGACTCGTCCGCTAAGCGGCGGAGAGAAGAAGGAGACGACATGAGCAGGGCAGCTCTGGGACTGCTGGTGGGCATGGCGCTCGGATTCGCCGGCTGGTTCGGTGGCTTCGGCGCCTTCCTGCTGGTGGCCGCGCTGGGGGCAGTCGGCTTCGTCGTCGGCCGGGTGGCCGAAGGGCGCCTGGACTTCGCTGACTTCCTCGGCCGCGGGAGCAGGGACCGGTGACGGTGACGGCCGGGGCCGACGCCGCCGTCCGACCCGGCAGCCGTGACGTCGTTCCGCCGGCGGAGCGGGGCGTCGTCACCGTCACCGACCGGGCGGTCCGCCGGATCGCG
>KI547050.1:145363-146555 GCA_000497405.1 Streptomycetaceae bacterium MP113-05
GCTGCTGCTGCTCGCTCTCACCCCCGGCGCGGGCCGACGACTGCGCATGCCGTCCCCCGACCCCGAGGTGCGCGCCGTCCTGGACCGCGCTTCGGTCGCACTGCTGCTGCGGGACGCCGCCATGGAGGTCTCCGGCGTCTCCGCCGCCCGCGTGCGACTTCGCCGCAGGCGGGCCCATGTCCGTGCCGTGGTCGCCTTCGGCGACCCGGCGGAGTCCCGCGCTGCGCTCACCGACACTCTGACCGTCCGGACGGACCGCCTGGGCCTGGCCTGGACGCCCCGCCTGCGCGTTCGTGTCACCCCTTCTCCGCACTGGCTCCCCCGGCCGGAGGCCCGCCCGGACGCGGACGGTGCCGCCGACGGGCCCGCGGATCTGGGCGGGGGCGGGGCCGGGCCTGCGGAGGCCCTGCCTCTCGTGCACGAGGACAGGTCGGACGGGCCAGCACCCAACGGATCCGACGGGGTTCGGAGTGACGACCGGGAGGAGGGGGCGCTGTGAGTGGAGGGGACAGCGACCATGGGCGTCGCTCGACGAACAGGGTGCTGCTCGCCGTGGCCGGGGCCTTCTCACTCTGCGCCGGGGCCTGGGTCGGCGCCACGGGGCTGGCGGAACGCGGCACGTCTGCGTCGGTGACCCCGCCCGACCTGCATGGCGTCGTCGACACGGCGGCCCGTGCCGTCAACCCGTGGCAGGAGCGGGCGTGGTGGGCGGTGGCTGCCGTCCTCGCGGTGCTCGCGGTGGCGCTCGTCCTGTCGCTGCGGTGGCTGCTGGCACAAACACCCCGTCGCAGCCCGCGGGTCCTGCCACTGCCCGGCGTCGGACTCGCCACCCAGAGCCGTGCCCTGGCCCGGGCAGCGGCTGCTGAGGCGGAGACGGTGCCCGGAGTGGCCCACGCTCGCGTGCGTCTGGCCCGCCGTCGGCGAGGCCGGGTACGCGCTCGGGTGCTCATCACCCTCGCCCCACACGCCGACCCCTCGCTGGTGCTGCAGCGGCTCGCCCGCGGCGCTGTCCACGGCGTCCGCGTCGGCAGCGGCGCCACCCGCCTGGATTGCGCCGTCCGTCTCCGCCTCCCCTCCCACGGCCCTCGCCGCGCCCGGTGAACGGGAGCCGGTGGCTTGTGGCTTGTGGCCTGTGGGGCTCTGTGGAGAGCACCGGGGTCTGTGCCGCCGGGTGGGTGGGGCGGTGGGGCTG
>KI547050.1:146936-156140 GCA_000497405.1 Streptomycetaceae bacterium MP113-05
GACCACCACCCCGCACCGCCGCCCCGCCACCCTGGGCTGGTCAGTCAGCCGGGCGCTTCATCAGCCGGGTCATGGCGTGGGCCCGCCCTCTGCCGGGGGTTACCCGGCCCCGGTCGTGCTGAGGACCGCGCGGACGGTTTTTCCGCCGCGCGGGTGGTCGGTGACGTCCAGTCGCCGTGTCAGGTGGCTGACCAGCGCGATACCGCGACCGTTCTCACCGTCCGGGTCGACGGCTCGCAGGACGGGGTGACCTCGGCTGTCGTCGTGCACCTCGATGGTGAGTGTGTGCGGCGCAGTGCTCAGCCGCAGACGGCAACGGCTGTGCCCGTGCCGGGTGGCGTTGGTGACCAGTTCGGAGACCACGAGGGTGGCCTCGTCCATGTACAGCGCCACCTCGGGGGGAGTCCGTGTGCCGTTGAGGAATCCGGCGGTGAGCCGACGGGCCCAGCGGGCGGACGTGTCCTCGCGAGGCAACGTGTACTCGACGCGTGCGCTACGCCGCAGCGGGCGTGTGCTCGCGTGCATGGTCTTCACTCTCCCTCCATGCGGGAGGACGTGCGGTGGCGGTCCGGCGGCGTTGCCGGCCAGCGGGCCTTCGCATGCACTCGCCTGATGCCCGTTCCCGCGTCGTCCAATCCTGTTGCGCTGCACGTGCGGAGGCTGTACACGCGGACTTCACGATTTCTGCGGAATTCTCCGACAGGCGCGGCCGCTTGAGCCGGGGCAGGGCTCCTCCCCGGCCCCCGTCGGTACGTGCGGCAGGATCGAGTGCATGACGGTCACCCGCTCCATCGCCCTGTTCGTGCTCGCTGCCCTGCTGGAGATCGGCGGTGCCTGGCTGGTGTGGCAGGGGGTGCGGGAGCACCGGGGAGTGGCCTGGATCGGTGCGGGAGTCGTCGCGCTCGGGCTGTACGGCTTCGTCGCCACTCTTCAGCCGGACGCCCACTTCGGCCGCATCCTGGCCGCGTACGGCGGCGTGTTCGTCGCTGGTTCGCTCGCCTGGGGGGTGGTGCTGGACGGCTTCCGCCCGGATCGGTACGACGTGATCGGCGCGCTGGTCTGCCTCGCGGGCGTCGCGGTCATCATGTACGCCCCTCGCAGTGGCTAGGGCATGCCCGGCGGCCCGGCTGGCCCGGCGGCCCGGCGCTACGGTCGGCGGCCGGCTGCCGCCGTGAAGCGTACCGGCGTGCCGGGAACGGCTTGGGCGGCGGCCGGCAGGAACTCCTCCGGCACGACGCCGATCACCGGGTAGCCGCCGGTCACCGGGTGGTCGGCGAGGAACACCACGGGACGGCCGTCGGGGCGCACCTGGACCGCGCCGAGCGCCATGCCCTCGCTGGGGAGTTCGCCGGTCCTGGCGCGTTCCAGGGCCGGCCCGTCCAGGCGCAGCCCGATGCGGTTGCCGTCCGGGGTGACGCGGTAGACCGCGTCGGTCAGAGTGTGCAGCGCCGCTTCGGTGAACCAGTCGTCGCGGGGCCCGGGGACGGTGGGCAGCACCAGCTCGCGCGGCGGCGCATGCCAACGGGCCACGTCCGGGACGGCAGGTCGGCGGGCAGGAGTGTGCGGCGTACCGAGTGGCAGCAGGTCGCCGTTCGCCAGGGGCGCGGGCCCCAGGCCGGAGAGCAGGTCGGTGGCGCGGCTGCCCAGCACCGGTGCGGCGTCGACGCCGCCCGCGAATCCGATGTAGGTGCGGACCCCGTACGAGGCGGGGCCGACGTCCAGCAGGGCCCCGGCGGGCAGCCGCAGCGGCGTCCCCCAGGGGGCGGGGCGGCCGTCGATGGTGACCGGGCAGGGGGCGCCGGTCACGACCACGTGTGCGGGGGAGCGCGGGCGCAGCGCGCAGCCGTCGAGGGTGGTCTCCAGGGTGGCGGCGTCGGCGGGGTTGCCCAGCATGCGGTTGGCGAGGCGGTGGGCGGTTTCGTCGAGGGCGCCGGAGCGGGGTACGCCGAGGTGGGCGTGGCCGGGGCGGCCGAGGTCCTGCATGGTGGTCAGGGCTCCCGCCCGTGCGACCTCCACCACCCCGGCCGGAACGGACTCCCGTGTGGTCATGCGGGGTCCGTCACGGGGACGAAGCGCACCGGGGTGCCGGGTTCGAGGAGGGCGGCGGGGGTGCGTTCGGGGTCCCACAGCACCGTGTCGACGGCGGTGCCGATCAGCTGCCATCCGCCGGGTGAGGAGCGCGGGTAGATCCCGGTGTACGGTCCGGCCAGCCCGACCGCTCCGGCGGGTACCCGGGTGCGCGGGTCGGAGCGGCGCGGCACGTGGTGCGGTTCGCCGAGTCCGGTGAGGTAGCCGAATCCGGGGGCGAAGCCGCAGAAGGCCACCCGGTAGTCGCCTCCGGAGTGGATGCGGACGGCCTCCGCGGCCGGCACGTTCCAGAGGGCGGCGACTTCGGCGAGGTCGGGGCCGTCGTAGCGGACGGGGATGCGCAGCGGCGGGATGTCCCGGCGGCGCAGTGGCGGGATGTGCCAGTGGGGGATGTCGGCGGCGAGCCGGGCCGGGTCGGCGAGGCCGTCGAGGAGGACGGTGCGGGCGCCGGGCACGATGTCCCGCACGGGGGGCAGCGTGCCGTCCGAGCGGCGGCGGAGCAGCTCGGCGTGCAGGGTCTCCGCGGCCTCCCCGGTGGGGAGTTCGACCAACAGGCAGTGCCGTCCGACGGCCCGTACGACGGGGGGTTCGGGGGGCGTGGTGCGGGGTGCGCTCGTCATGCGAAGGCCCGGACGGTGATTCCGGCGTCGGCGAGCGCGACCCGGACGCGCCGGGCGAGCTCTGCGGCGCCGGGCGTGTCGCCGTGGACGCACAGTGAACCGGCGCGTACGCGAAGTGTCGTGCCGTCGTTGGCGATCAGTTCGCCTTCGCGGGCGAGGGTGACGGCCCGGCGTACGACGTGCTCGGGGTCGTCGAGGAGGGCGCCGGGGTCGGTGCGGGGCACCAGCGTGCCGTCGGGGTGGTAACCGCGGTCGGCGAACGCCTCGGCCACGACGGGTAGTCCGGCGTGTGTGGCGGCGGCGTGGAGCGCGGAACCGGGGAGGCCGAGCACGGACGGTGTGCCTCCGGCGAGTCGTACGCCTTCCACC
Organism: Streptomycetaceae bacterium MP113-05; assembly: GCA_000497405.1. Classification (GTDB taxonomy): domain Bacteria; phylum Actinomycetota; class Actinomycetes; order Streptomycetales; family Streptomycetaceae; genus Streptomyces. The sequence goes on from KI547050.1 coordinate 150,014, forward strand.
ACGGCCGTGGCCTGCACGGTGTCGTGCACGCAGCGGTTGTAGAGCGCGCCGTGTGGTTTGACGTAGCTGACACTGGTGCCGGCGGCGCGGGCGAAGAGGTCAAGGGCTCCGATCTGGTACGCGACCTCGGCGGCCAGTTCGGGTGCGGGTACGTCCATGGTGCGACGGCCGAACCCGGCGAGGTCGTGATAGGAGACCTGGGCGCCGATCGCGACGCCGCGTTCGGCGGCCGACTCACACACCCGGCGCATGGTGAGCGGGTCGCCGGCGTGGAATCCGCAGGCGACGTTCGCGCTGGTCACGCAGTCGAGAAGGGCGTCGTCGTGGGTGAGTAGCCAGCGGCCGAAGCCTTCACCGAGGTCGGCGTTGAGGTCGATGCTCATCGTGCTGCCCGTTGCGTCCATCGCTGCCAAGCTAAGCGATTGTTCAACGATTCGGCAAGGGGTGTGTTGTCACGTTCCGCGTTCTGGGTTTGACTGGAGGGGTGACCGTCGACTCCACCGCCGCGACGGGTTCCGGCCTCGACCTGTCGGAACTCGTGGCCGACCGCGCGCTGCTGGGCCGCACCAGCACGGCGGAGCGGGTTGCGGCGATCCTGCGTGAGCGTGTCGCCCAGGGCTTGTTCCGTCCGGGTGTCCGGCTCTCCGAGGAGCGCATTAGCGGCGCTCTCGGTGTATCCCGCAACACGCTGCGTGAGGCTTTTCGGCTGCTCACGCACGAACGGCTGCTGGTGCACCGTCTCAATCGCGGCACGTTCGTGCGGGTGCTCGAGGTGGCGGACCTCGTCGACATCTACCGGGTGCGCCGGCTGGTGGAGTGCGCGGCGCTGCGCGGACTCGGGCAGCCGCCGTTCCCGCTGGACGGCCTCCGGGTGGCGCTGCGGGAGGGGGAGGAGTCGGCCGCGCGCGGCGACTGGGCCGGCTGCGCGACCGCGAACATCCACTTCCACCAGGCCGTCGCGGGGCTCGCGCAGAGTGTGCGCACCGACGATCTGATGCGCGGTGTCCTGGCGGAACTCCGCCTCGCCTTCCACGTGATGGATGATCCGCAGCGCTTCTACGAGCCGTACCTGACGCGCAACCGGGAGCTGCTCGGAGCTCTGGAGGGCGGTGACGCCCTCGGCGCGGAGCGCATGCTCGGCTTCTACCTGGAGGACTCCCGGCGGCAGCTCATCGAGGCGTACCCGGAGCAGTACCCCGCCCGCTGACTCCTGCGGGTTCCCCGCCGGCTCCCGCTGTTCCCCGCCGATCCCCGGCTCCGCCGGTGCCGGCCCGTCGGCCACGTGGAAGCACGTCCGGGTGCGTCCCGCAGAGGGGTGCGCGCCGCTGCACGTCTTCTTCACGGCACGGTTGCAGCCCGATCCCTTGTCGGATCGTTGAACGATCCTCTAATCTTCCGGCCATTCGCTTCACGCGACCGCTGAGGCGTCCCCGTGCCTGGAAGGCCGACAGCACATGATCGTTCTGCTCGGCGTCCTCGTGGTGGTCATCGGATTCGCCACGCGACGCAATCCGCTCCTGGTGGTCGGGGTGGCCGGGATCGTCACCGGGCTGCTGGGCGGCATGTCCCCGCTCGGCATCCTCGACGCGTTCGGCGAGGGCTTCGCCTCCAGCCGCGCGGTGACCATCTTCGCCATCACCCTCCCCGTGATCGGCCTGCTGGAGCGCAACGGACTCCAGCAGCAGGCCCGCACCCTGATCGGAAAGGCACGCGGGCTCACCACCGGCCGCTTCCTCATCCTCTACCTCGCGTTGCGCCAGCTCACCGCGGCCGTCGGGCTGCAGAGCATCGGCGGGCCCGCGCAGAGCGTCCGCCCGATGATCGCGCCCATGGCCGAGGGCGCTGCTGAACGCCGGAACGGCGGCCGTCCGCTGCCCGAACGTATTCGGGAGAAGGTCCGGTCGCACTCCGCCGCCTCCGACACCGTGGGGTTGTTCTTCGGCGAGGACTGCTTCCTGGCCATCGGCTCCATCCTGCTCATCACCGGTTTCGTCAACAGCGCCTACGGCACTCATCTCGAGCCGCTGTCGCTGGCGCTGTGGGCCATCCCCACCGCGGCGTGCGCCTTCCTCGTCCACGGCTCGCGGCTGCTCCGGCTCGACCGCACCCTGGATCGCGAACTGGCCGTCCCGCGCTCCGTCCCCGCGCCCCGTAAGGGGTCCGCCGCGTCGGAGGAGGACGCCAAGTGATCAGGTCCGAGTGGTTCTTCTGGCTGGTGGGCGCCGCGTTCCTCGGTATGGCCGTGCAGATGGCGTACGACCGCAGCAACCCCAAGCGTTGGGGCACCGCCGCCTTCTGGGGGCTGCTCGGCGTCTGCTTCGTCTACAGCACCTGGGTCGAGGACGGTTCCGCTCCCGCCGCGCCGCTCGGCCTGGCCGTGCTGGTGATGATCTGCCTCGGTGGCCTCGGGCTCACCGGCCGGGGCGTTCCCCGCACCACCGACGAGAAGCAGCGCACCGCGCTCGCCGCCCGCTTCGGGAACCGGCTCTTCGTCCCCGCGCTGACCATTCCGCTGGTGGCCGTGGCGTGCGCCGTCCTGGTCTCCGAGTGGAGCATCGGCGGCACCCCCGTTCTGGAGGAGAACAGCGAAACCATCCTCGGCCTGGGCCTCGGCTCGATCGCGGCACTCGGCGTCGGCATGTGGATCCTCCGCGAACGCCGCCCCTCCGTCCCCGTGCACGCGGGCCGTGGCCTGCTGGAGGCGATGGGATGGGCGCTGCTGCTGCCGCAACTGCTCGCCGTACTCGGCTCCATCTTCTCCGTCGCCGGCGTCGGCGACCAGGTCCGCCGCATCACCGAGGCGGTGCTGCCCGACGGGCAACTGCTCGCCGCGGTCGCCCTGTACTGCGTCGGCATGGCGGCGTTCACCGTCATCATGGGCAACGCCTTCGCCGCGTTCCCGGTGATGACGGCGGCCGTCGGCTGGCCCGTGCTCATCCAGCAGATGGACGGTGATCCCGCCGCCGTACTGGCCGTCGGCATGCTCGCCGGCTTCTGCGGCACCCTGGTCACGCCGATGGCCGCCAACTTCAACCTCGTCCCCGCCGCGCTGCTGGAACTCAAGGACCAGTACGGCCCGATCAAGGTTCAGGCCCCCACCGCGGCGGTCATGCTGTGCTGCAACATCGCGATCATCTATTTCTTCGCCTTCTGACCCCTGCGCAGCGCCTCTCCTGAGCAGCCCCTCCCCGGCCCCTCGAAGGAGGATCCCGATGCCCGCACCCGACGACCCCACAGAAGAGGGCCCCGGCCCCGCCGGGTTCGCCGCCGCCGGTGGCCGCACCCGCGTCCTCCTCACCGGCTTCGAGCCGTTCGACGGCGCGCGGGTCAACCCCTCCTGGGAGGCCGTACGGTTGTTGGCCGCCGCACCGCCCGCCCGGACGGACGTGATCTCGCGGCGCCTGAGCTGCGTGTTCGGCCGGGCGAACGACGAGCTCCGGGAGGCCGTCGCCGAGACCGAACCGGACCTGGTGGTCTGCGTCGGCCAGGCAGGCGGCCGACCGGATCTCACCGTCGAACGCGTCGCCCTCAACCTCGACGACGCCCGCATCCCCGACAACGCGGGCCGCCGCCCGCTCGACGAGCCCGTGGTCGCCGGCGCACCCGCCGCCTACTTCGCGTCGCTGCCGGTCAAGGCGTGCGTCGCCGCGGTGCGCGCCGCAGGCCTGCCCGCCTCCGTGTCACAGACCGCCGGCACCTTCGTGTGCAACCACGTCTTCTACGGACTCGCCCACCTCATCGCCACCGAACGCCCCTCCCTGCGCGGCGGTTTCGTGCACCTCCCGTACTCCCCGGAACAGGCCGCCGACGCGAACGGCGCCCCCTCGCTGTCGGTGCGCGACGCCGCCACCGGCCTCGCCGCCGTGATCACCGCGGCACTCGGCACCACCGTCGACATCCGCACCGCGGAGGGCGCCACCCACTGAACGGTCCCGCCCGGTACGCCGTGTCAATTTGTCCCAGCGCCTTCCTGAGTGAGGATGGCTGCTGCGTGCACTGACAGCGGCGAACGACAGGGAGCACCCCGATGCAACAGGTACGAGCCGTCGTGGCGATGGAGAAGGACGCACCCGTCACGGTGCAGACCATCCAGGTCCCCGACCCCGGGCCGGGCGAGGCACTGGTCCGCGTCCAGGCGTGCGGCGTCTGCCACACGGACCTGCACTACCGGCAGGGCGGCATCAACGACGACTTCCCCTTCCTGCTCGGCCATGAGGCCGCCGGAGTGGTGGAGGCCGTCGGCGAAGGGGCCGAGGGCGTCGCCCCCGGCGACTTCGTGATCCTCAACTGGCGGGCAGTGTGCGGACAGTGCCGTGCCTGCCTGCGCGGCGAACCCTGGTACTGCTTCGCCACCCACAACGCCGCACAGAAGATGACCCTCGCCGACGGCACCGAGCTCAGCCCCGCGCTCGGCATCGGCGCCTTCGCCGAGAAGACCCTCGTGCACGCCGGCCAGTGCACCAAGGTCGACCCCGGTGCCTCCCCGGCCGCCGCCGGCCTCCTCGGCTGCGGCGTCATGGCGGGCATCGGCGCCGCGATCAACACGGGCCGGGTCGGCCGTGGCATGAACGTGGCCGTCATCGGCTGTGGCGGCGTGGGCAGCGCCGCCGTCGCCGGTGCGAGGCTGGCCGGCGCCTCCCGGGTGATCGCCGTCGACCTCGACGACCGCAAACTGGAGTGGGCGAAGGGACTCGGCGCCACCCACACCGTCAACAGCGCGCAGACCGAACCCGTCGAAGCGATCCGGGAACTCACCGGCGGCTTCGGGGCCGACGTCGTCATCGAGGCCGTCGGCCGTCCCGAGACGTACAAACAGGCCTTCTACGCCCGCGACCTCGCGGGCACCGTCGTCCTTGTCGGCGTGCCCACACCCGACATGGAACTCCCCGACATCCCGCTCATCGATCTCTTCGGCCGCGGCGGTTCGCTGAAGTCCAGCTGGTACGGCGACTGCCTGCCGTCCCGCGACTTCCCCCTGCTCATCGACCTCTACCGGCAGGGACGCCTCGACCTCGACGCGTTCGTCTCCGAACGCATCGCACTGGACGACGTCGAGGCCGCGTTCGGCCGCATGCACCGCGGCGAGGTCCTCCGTTCGGTGGTGATCCTGTGAGTTCCGAGACCGCCCCCGCCCGCATCGACCACGCCGTCACCTCCGGCACGTTCAGCCTCGACGGCGAGACCCACGACGTCGACAACAACCTGTGGATCGTGGGCGACGACAGCGAATGCGTCGTCATCGACGCCCCGCACGACGTCGACCGCATCCTGCAGGCCGTCGCCGGTCGGCCCGTCAAGGCGATCCTGTGCACGCACGCCCACGACGACCACGTGCGCGTCGCGCCGCAACTCCGCGCCGCCACCCGGGCGCCCGTGCTCCTCCACCCCGACGACCGGCCGCTGTGGGACCTCACCCACCCCGACGACCACTGGGACGCCGACCTCACCGACGGGCAGCGCATCGACGTCGCCGGCACCGAACTGGTCGTCCTGCACACCCCGGGCCACGCCCCCGGAGCGGTCTGCCTCCACGCCCCCGGACTGGGTGCCGTCTTCACGGGCGACACCCTCTTCCAGGGAGGTCCCGGTGCCACCGGCCGCTCCTACAGCGACCACGGCACCATCGTCGACTCCATCCGTGCACGGCTCCTCACCCTGCCGCCGGACACCGTCGTCCACACCGGCCACGGTCCCGACACCACGATCGCCGCCGAGACCGCCGCCCTCGACGCCTGACTGGGCCGTCGCCGGGGCGGTACGCAGACCGCGGGCCACCTCGTCCCCAGCCTGTGGACGGGGTACGCCGCCGCCGTGCCGTTTCCTGCCCTTCGCGCAGCGAGCCGCCCGCCGGGTGTGAACACCCGACGGGCGGCTCGCGGCGTTGCCGCCGGCCGGGTGCCTTACCCGACCGGGGTCGCTCCGTGGAGGCGGCGGCGCTGGTCGTCCTGAACGGTGGCGACGTCGCTGCGGAGAGGGGCGCTCAGACGCAGGGGGCGGAGTGCGTCCTCGCAGTACGTCGCGAAGTCCGTCGCGGTCGACGCCGCACGGCCGCAGTGATCGGTGTCCGCACCGCCGTTCAGCAGGTTGGCGCCCGGGCCGCCGTCGAGGCGGTCGTCGCCGGCACCGA
>KI547050.1:156534-186640 GCA_000497405.1 Streptomycetaceae bacterium MP113-05
CCGCGCTGTCCCCGACGAGCATCATCTCGTCGGCGCTGCCGCCGACCAGCATGTCGTCGCCGGAGCCCGTGGCGCTGCCGTCGGGGGCCAGGTGGTCGCCGACGGCGAACATGCCGCCGTCCGTGCCGAGGTCGACGACGTCGTGGCCGCCGCGCCCCGTCGCGGAACCGACGAAGGCGACGCTGTCGCCGAACGCCGCCCCCGCGCTGCCGGTGCCCTCCCGCAGCACGTCGCTGCCCGCACCGTGCGCGTCCCCGTCCTCCGCGACGGAGTCGCCGACGAGGACGTCGTCGCCCGTGCCGCCCTCCAGGGTGTCGGCACCGCCGCCGCTCGCGTGTTCGCCCTTGCTGTCGCCGACCAGGACGTCGGCGCCGGAACCACCCCGGAGCCTGTCGTGCCCGGCGCCGGTGGCACGGCCGTGGGGGGCGTAACCGTCGCCGACCAGATCGTCCGGACCGGCGCCGCCGAAGAGACGGTCCGCCCCGCCGCCGTCGGCGGCCGGACCCAGACTGAGGGAGTCGCCGACCACGGTGTCCGGTCCCGCGCCACCGTGCAGGGTGTCGTTGCCGGGGCCGCCGACGACCACGTCCACCCCGCCCAGGCCGCAGATCAGGTCGTCGCCGCCGAGGCCGTCGAGGTCGTCGTCCCCCGAGGTGCCGATGATCACGTCGTCGCCGGGTGTCCCGACGGAGCCGACGACCGTCGCGGCACGCCCGAAGCACAGGTCCGTCGCCGCCTGGGTGGTTCCGGCCGCGGAACCGGCGAACGTCAGCACGCCGGCCGCCACCAGGAGGGCCGCGGCCGGACCGGCCCGGCGCCTCCCCCGGCGGCGAACGTCCCGGGACCGGGACGAACACTTCTGGCGGAACCCAGCAGCTGCGTTCGGCATCGCACTCCCCTTCGGCGCGCCCGCCCCTCTGGCCGGCGTACGTCGGGTCGAGTCATTGCCGCCCCGCGCGGGCGCGTCGCGGCGGTGCGCCGAGGGTCCATCCGAACGGCGCACCGCCGTCACACCGATGGCCCGCCGTCCTGCGCCCGGAGGCGGCCCGGCGGGGTCGGGCCGGCCTGTGTCAGGCCGCCGCTTGCAGGCAGTCCCGCAGCCGGTAGAGCCCGTCACGCATGCGGCTCTTGACGGTGCCCAGCGCGAGGCCCAGCAGCTCCGCGACCTCCGGGTAGCTGAAGCCGCCGTAGTAGGCCATGGTCACCGACTCGCGCTGCCGTACGCTCAGCCCGTCCATGCAGCGGCGCACCTGTGCGTAGTCCTCGCGTCGCTCCACCTCTTCGGCCACTTCGTCGTACGGGACCGCGTAGGCGAGCAGTCCGGCCCGGTGCTCCCGTTCCATCGACGCCCGAACGGCGCGAACGCGGTCCACCGCACGCCGATGGGCCAGCGTCATGATCCAGGTGCGGGCGCTGCCCTGCGCCGGATCGAACCGCGCCGCCGTTCGCCACACCTCGACCAGCGTGTCCTGGCAGACGTCCTCGGCCTGGACCGCGTCGCGCAGCACTCGCCGGGCCAGTCCGTACACCGGACCGGCGATCGCCGTGTAGAGGCGCGCGAAGGCGTCCAGGTCCCCGTCGACGGTCCGTGCCAGGAGCACGTCCAGGCTGTCCCGGCCCGGGAGCCGGAATGCTGGAACGGGGTGCGGAACGCTCTGTATCGGCGTGCTCATCGGGGCCTCCGTGCGGTGCACCTACGCACGACGCACCGCGGCAGACACCGGTCCTCGCACGCTGATGACGTGGTTCAGATGGCCCAAGACTACGACGGCGTCACCCGGGACGACGTCTCCCCGGCACGGGCCACCCGTTCGTGTGGCGTCGAACGGTCCGACGGGAAAACCTTGGTCGCCCGGTCGCCCTGCGAGAGCAAGGCTCGATGGTGCGTGGCGACAGAGCCGGACTGCGAGCCCGGCGTGTGACCGACGTGCCGGTGCTCCATGACCGGCCGCCGCTGCCAGGCCGGTGCCTCTCCCCGGAGCGGCGTAGGGTGGCCGGGATGGAGGACGTACGGGTGGTGCTGATCGGCGGGACGTCGCATGCCGGCAAGTCCACCGTCGCGCGACTGGTCGCCGACCGGCTCGGTTTCGACTGTCGGTCGACGGACGGACTCGCGCGGCACCCGGGGCGGCCCTGGCGTACGGCCGGGTGGGAGGTCCCCGGCCACGTCGCCGAGCACTACGCCTCCCTCACCGTCGACGAGTTGATCACCTCCGTCCTCGACCACTACGCCGGTCTGTGGCCCCGCATCGAGACACTGATCGCCACCCACGCTGCCGGTGACGGCCCCGGCGCCGGCCTCGTGCTCGAGGGCTCGGCGCTCTGGCCGGCCACCGTCGCGGGGCTGCGCCACCCCCGCACCGCCGCCGTGTGGCTGACTGCGGACGACGCCGTGCTGCGTGCGCGGATGCACGACGCCTCCGGGTACGACACGGCCACGGAGGACGAACGGCGCCTGGTGGACGCGTTCCTGGCCCGCTCCGTGCGCTTCCAGGACCTGCTGCGGGAGACTCTCGCCACCTTCGGCCTGAACGCCCTCGAAGTGGGACCATCCCGGCCGGTCCCGGCCGCCGCCGACGCTGTCCTCGACGCCGTCCTCGCCCCGCACGCGCCGAACCGCCCGCCCGCCGGCTCCCCCTGACGTACTCGTCCGCACAGCCGGTCGGGAACGGGCGCGGCGACGCAGGCCGTCCGAGCCGAGCGCACGCCTACTTCGCCCGGAACGCGGCCTCCATCCGCGCGCGCCAGTCCGCATGCGCGAAGCCCGTGGACACCAGCGCGTCGCGGTAGTCGGTGTGGGCCAGACCGACGAGTGCCTCGACCTGGTCCACGTCGCCCGCCGCGCTCAGAACGATCGCTGCCTGTACACGGTCGACCTCCCGCTGGGGGCCCGCGTTCGCCCAGCCTTCCAGCAGGTCGACCACCAGCGCGGCCACCTCCGGTTCGGGGAAGTCCCGCCGAATCCGTCCGGCGATCCGCGCACCGACCGTGACGCGATTCTCCATCAGGCCACCTTCCTCCCCGGGCTCCCGACCACGATTCTGAGGTACGTGGACGCCGAAACGCATACCCGTGCCCCCGTGCCCGCTACCACCCAGGGCAGAACAGGGCCGCAGACGACGGCGGTGCTGATCATCATCGGTGGCGCCGCCTGCGTGTCGGCCTCCGCGATGTTCGTCAAGCTCGCCGACGTCAATCCCGGTACGGCGGCGTTCCTGCGCTGCGCCGTCGCCCTGGTGCCGCTCGTTCCCCTGCTCGTTCACGAAACACGACGCCGAGGACCTCTGCCGAAGCCGCTGAGACCCTACGCGGTCGTGGCCGGCCTGTTCCTCGGCGCGGACTACGTCATGTGGACGATCAGCATCGTGGACGTCGGGGCCGCCGTCGCGACCGTGCTGATCAACTTCCAGGTCGTCGTCTTCCCCCTGCTGGCCCGGGTGTTCAGCGGCGAGAGGATTCCGCGCCGGTTCCTGTGGACCAGTCCTCTCATGCTCGCCGGGATCGCGCTGGCCAGTGGTGTGCTGCGCTCCGGCCAGGGAGCCGGTCATCCCGTGCGCGGAGCCCTGCTCGGCGTCACCGCCGGCGTCGCCTACGCCGTCTACCTCTACCTGATGAGGCTGTCGGGCAGGCGCTCACCGGACCACGTGGTGAGCCCGGTGACCCTCTCCACCGCCTCCGCCGCCGCAGCGGCCAGCCTCATCAGCCTGCCGACGACAGGGCTGCCGCTGGCCGTTCCCGCCGCGTCGTGGGGCTGGATCGTCGCGCTGGCGATGCTGGGACAGGTGGCGGCACTGCTCCTGATCAACAAGGGCAGCCCGCGTCTCGCACCGAACACCTCTGCGGCACTGCTGCTCCTCCAGCCGGTCATGGCCATCGGCTTCGGCATGCTCGTCCTCGACGAGAAGCCGGCATTCAGCCAGCTGTGCGGCTGCGCACTGGTCATCGGCGCCGTGTGGGTCGCCCACCGCACAGCCGCCCCACGGCCGCAGCCTCCGGAAGCTGCGGCGGTCGGGCGGCCAACGAGCGAGGTGTGAGGTCAGTCGTCCTCGTCCGCTGCCGCCGCACGCAGATCGCTCCAGTCCAGCGCTTCGGCCGCCTCGGCTTCGGTGGCCCGCGCGGCCTCGCGGGACTCGGTGAGGACGTCGCCGTGCTCTTCCACGAGGTCCTCGAAGATCGGCGCCTCGGCGGGTATGACGGGGGTGGGGTTCATGTGTAGTGAGCCTTCTCTTCGCGCGTGCCCGGACCCCGGCGCCCCACAGGGGCGGACCGCCGGGGTCCGGGAGGTGTGCTGGGCCTTGCTGGGCCCCGGGATTCAGGGGGTGAGGACGGAGTCGTCCTCCGTGCGGGCTCCCGGCAGCTGGTGCCGGGCGGCTATCAGCGCGGCGTCGATGTCGCGGGTGCCGGTGGACACGCAGAGCGTGTAGGCGACGTCGTCAAGCCGCTGCCGCGCCGGTTCGCTGCCGTCCTCGGCGTGCAGGGCGGTCAGCGTGTCGTACTGGGCGATCAGGTCGGCCAGTACGGCGGGGTGGGCCAGGAGCATGCGGTCGGACCTTTCACGAGGAGTAGGCCGGTGAGCGAGGTGCTGCCCCACTCACCGGAGGGGGAGCGGGTCAGGCTGCGGCGGGCAGCGCTTCGTCGTCCTCCACCTGGTGGCGGACCTTGTTGCAGGCGTGGCTGATCAGGCGGGAGACGTGCATCTGGGAGATGCCCAACTCCTCACCGATGTGGGACTGGGTCATGTCGTGGAAGAACCGGAGGTCCAGGATGCGCCGCTCCCGGTCCGGCAGCTCGGCCAGGGCCGGCTTGACCGATTCGCGGGCGTCGACGGTGTCGTAGCGCCCTTCCGGCGCTCCCAGCGTGTCGGCCAGGGAGTAGTTGTCGTGACCGGTGCTCGACGGGGCATCCAGGGACAGGGCCCGGAAGCTTTCCAGCGCCTCCATGCCGGCCAGAACGTCTTCGCTGCTCAGCTGCGTGTGCTCAGCGATCTGCGCGATGGTGGGAGAGCGGTCTCCCTCGGTGTTGGCGAGCTCGCGGATCCCCGCGCGGACCTTGTTCCGCGCTTCCTGGACGCGGCGGGGGACGTGCACGTCCCAGGTGTGGTCGCGGAAGTGCCGCTTCATCTCCCCGACGATCGTCGGGATCGCGTACGGCTCGAAGGGGCTGCCTCGACTCGGGTCGTAGCGGTCGACGGCTTTGAACAAGCCGAGGGCGGCGACCTGCTGCAGGTCCTCGAGGGTTTCCCCGCGGTTGCGGAAGCGGCGCGCCAAGCGGTGCGCCATCGGCAGCCACGCCTCCACCACGGACTCGATCAGCACCTCCCGCTCCGGGCCCTCGGGCAGGCCACTCAGGTGCTCGAAGTCGGCGGTCGTCTCGGGGCTGTCGTCGTGGGACCGACGTGTGCGTGTGCCAGGGTTCGCTGTGGCGTTCATGGAAAGTGTCACCCTCCGTCGTACCGGCTGGACAGCCGCAGGAGGGTGGGGACGGGCTCACACCCGGGGGCAGCCGATACAGCTCTCCCGCGGTGTGCCTGTACTCCCAAGCACTCATCCCCGGGTAACCGCCCGGAGCCGGTCTCAAACGTCACCCGTGAGCCGGCCCCACCCTCACCGCCCCGGTCGTGTATCGCGTCTGTATGTCCGGACCCTTCAATGGCCGTGCTGCGAACCGGACGCCTCCCTGCCCCGCACCTTCCGAGACGAAAGACGACCCCCATGCATCTGTCCAGTACCGGCCTCCGCGGCTGGTCTCTCGCCCTCCTCGTCGGGCTCGGCCTCGGGCTGACCCCCCTCGCCGCCGGCGCGGCGCCGACACCTGACGAGACGTCGAAGTCCACCGCCACCACCACTGCCGCCGCCGGCTACGCGGACGGCAAGGGCCGATTCGCCAACCCCGGTGTCGTCCACGACGGCAGGAAGTGGGTCATGCTCTCCACGGGCTCCTGGTCGACGACCGGGCGCATCGCCGTCGCCGACCAGGCCGGCGGACCCTGGCGGAAGCTCGGCCGGAAGCTGCTCACCCGGCGCCCGGCGTGGGCGAGTCGCCAGAACCACAGCGTGTGGGCGCCGTCGATCGTCCGCGCCGACGACGGCGGCTACGTCATCTACTACGCCGCGGTCGTCAAGGGCACCTCGAAGCGCCGCTGCATCGGCACCGCACACGCCGACGGCTCCACCGGCCCGTTCGTCCCGAACGACCGGCCCATCGCCTGCTGGTCGGGGTCGGGAACGAACCCGTTCGACGCAGTCAAGCCCGAGAGCAGCAATTTCAGCCTGATCGACGCGACGCCCGCGCGCGTGGGTTCCCAGCTGGTCCTGACGTACAAGACCAGCCGTGGCTACCGCAGCTCCACCGGCAAGCAGATGTGGCACACCACCACCCGCATGGTGCGGCTGAACTCGAATAATCCAGCCCGGACCGTTGCCAATCCGCGTAATGCCGACGGTGGCAGCGTGAAAATCGCCGACGCCGACCACCGGTACATCGAGGAGAACCCGGTCATGGTGAAGCGGAAGGGCCGCTACACCCTGTTCACGTCTTTCGGCTGGTACGGCACCTGTGACTACTACACCCGCTACCGGCAGAACAGCAGCCTTTGGTACGGCTGGCTGAAGAAGAGCCCGACCAGGCTCTCGACGCCGGGCGGTACCTGCGGGACCGGGAACGCCCACGTGGTGCGCGGCCTCCCGAAGGGCTCGTGGCGGATCTTCTACAACGGCCACATCTCCGACGTCCGCCGCAGCCCGTTCACCCTCTACGTCGGCCGGATGACGTGGAACAACGGCAAGCCGTCGGTGCCCGGGCGGCTCTGACCGTCGGCCCACGGGGGCGCCGGGCCGCCGGGATCCTCTCGGCGGCCCGGGCCGACGGTACCCACGGTGCACTGGAATATCGTGTCAGTTGCTCGCCGCGAAGCGCTCGACCTCGTTGATCCGGCCGAGGACGAGGATGACGTCGGAGTAGGTCAGGACGGTGTCGGGGGTGGCGTAGCTGTATTCGCCCTCGGTGGTCTTGACGGAGACGACGGTGAGTCCGTAGCGACTGCGGACACGGCTCTCGCGCAGGGGCACCCCGACGATGTCACGGGGTGGCTTGATCTTGACGATGGCGTGGTTGGGGTCGACCTCGACGTAGTCGAGCATGCGGCCGGACACCAGGTGGGCCACCCGCTCGCCCATGTCGTGCTCGGGGAAGACGACGTGGTGCGCGCCGATACGGTCCAGGATGCGGCCGTGCTGGCGGCTGATGGCCTTGGCCCAGATGTCCTCGATCTCCAACTCCACCAGCAGTGAGGTGGCCAGGATGCTGGACTCGATGTCGGTCCCGATCCCCACCACCGCCTTGGTGAAGTCCGGTACGCCGAGCTGACGCAGCGCCTCCATGTCGGTGCAGTCGGCCGCCACCACGTGGGTGAGTTCACCCGACAGGGCCTGGACCACCTTCGGCCGGCTGTCCACGGCCAGCACCTCGGTGCCGCGTTCGGTCAGCTCCAGGGCCAGGGCGCTGCCGAAGCGGCCGAGTCCGATGACGACGACGGGTTCGTCCCTGTGATCAGCCAACGACGGTTCTCTCCTCGGGCAGTTCGTAGCGGCGCGTGCGGTGTCGCAGTGCCAGGGCGGAAGCCAGCGTGAGCGGTCCGATACGTCCGACGAACATCAACGCGATCAGCACTCCCCGGCCGGCCGGTGGGAGGTCTGCGGTGATGCCGGTGGACAGGCCGACCGTCGCGAACGCGGAGATCGTCTCGAACAGCACCTCGTCCAGGCCGTAGTCGCTCACACAGAGCAGAACGAACGTGGCGAGGGCGACGACGCCGACGCCGATCAGCGCGATCGCCAGTGCCTGCCGCTGATTGGTGCCGGGGATGCGGCGCCGTCCGACCTTTGCATCGGGCTCGCCCCGTATCTCCGCCCAGATCACGTATGCCAGCACCCCGAAGGTGGTGACCTTGATACCGCCCGCGGTGCCGGCGCTGCCGCCGCCGACGAACATCAGGATGTCCGTGGCGAGCAGGCTCTCGGGGCCCTGTGCGGCGACGTCGATGCTGTTGAACCCCGCGGTGCGGGCGTTGACGGAGCCGAAGAACCCCGCCAGCCACTTCTCCGACGCGGACAGCGGACCCAGGGTGCCGGGATTGGTGTACTCGGCGAGGGTGATCACCAGCGTCCCGGCGACCAGGAGGACACCGGTCAGGCCCAGGGTGAGGCGGGTGAGGACCGACCAGGTCCGCGGTCGGCGCCAGGCCCGGTGCAGTTCGAATATCACGGGGAACCCGAGGCCGCCGACGATGACCGCGGCGCACACGGTCAGGCTCACCCACGGGTCGGCCACATAGGCCATGAGGCTGTCGTCGTTGAGGGAGAACCCGGCGTTGTTGAACGCCGAGACCGCGTGGAACACCCCGTCGTACGCCGCCCGCCCCAGAGGCTCGCCGTGACCCACCGCGAACGCCCCGATCAGCACCACGGCGACCACGGCCTCGGTACCGAGACTGAACAGCACGATGTTGCGGATCACCCGGCGCAGGTCCCGCAGCGTGAGCGACTTGGTCTCGGCCTGTGCCAGCAGCCGGGCGCGCAGACCCAGGCGCCGGGAGACCAGCACGGCGAACAAGGTGGCGAGCGTCATGATGCCCAGACCGCCCGCCTGGATCAGCACCAGGATGACGACCTCCCCGAAGGTCGACCAGTAGCCGGGGGTGTCGACGACGATCAGCCCCGTCACGCACACCGCGGAGGTGGAGGTGAACAGAGCGTCCAGGAAGTCGGCGCGCTCGCCCGACTCCGTGGCCACCGGCAGCGACAGCAGACCGGATCCGATGATCACGGCGGTGGCGAAGGCAACGGCGATCACCTGGGTGGGATGGCGGAGCCCCGCCATGCCCGGCGCGGGACGCGCCGGGCCCACCTTCCGTTTCACCCTCGCTCCTCGCCTTGACGGTCACCGGTCCCGTGAGCGGGGCGCTCGGGACCAGCACACGCTACTCCCGGAGCTGCGCGAGTACGGGGGCGGCAGCCCGGAGAGGACGTTGAGCGTGGTCACGTGCGACGCGAAGCGCGCTGACCGGGGCCGGACATTCGGCTGGTCCACGTGCGCCGGCGGGCCGGGGCGTGTCGCGAATTCCTCCGGCCGGCGCTGCCGCTCCGGTCGGGAGGGCCCGAACGGGGCCGCAGGCCGGCCCCTCAGCGCGCTCGGCCTCGGAGGTCCCGCGGTGACACCACTTCGTCCCCGTGAGGGGGGCGGCTGCGTCAAGGTCGCCGACCGCGACGCGACGCCATGCGTGCTCGTCCGCGAGGGGCCGAGCCCCGGGGTCGTCGTAGAAGCTGCACAGAGGCGGTCGTCCGCGCCTACAGTCGCAGTCGAGGTGGGCCATGGAGCGGACGACTTGGGGGGAAGCGTGGACGACGACGTGGTGGTGCGGGCGTTGGGGGCGCTGGTGCCGGGTGGGGTGTCAGCGGGCGAACTGGTGCGGGGCGGGCGGGCGTTGCGATGGGTCGAGGCCGGAAGCGGTGGGCCGCCCATCGTCCTGGTGGCGGCCGGCGGCACTCCCGCGCTGACCTGGGCTCCGGTGCTTCCCGCGCTGGCCGAGAAGGGTCGGGTCGTCGCGTACGACCGGGCCGGCATCGGCATGAGCGACCCGGCGACGCCGCTCACCCTCGAATCCGCCGTCGAGGATCTGGCCACGTTGCTGTCCCGGCTCGGGGGCGGGCCGTGCGTGCTCGTCGGCAACAGCTGGGGCGGGCAGTTGGCCCAGCTCGTGGCATGGCAGGCACCGGAACTGGTCGCCGGACTCGTGCTTGTGGACCCGGCGCACGAGGAGTTCGAGCCGTGGCTCGGACGGGTGCTCGATGGGGCGTTCGTCCAGGTCTTCGCCCTGCGGATGGTGCTCGGCCTTGCGGAGGGAGCTCTCCGTAAGCAGGCCGAGGACGACGCGGGCAGGGCGACCGACGACCCCCGTGCTCGCGAACTGCTGGTCGATGCGGGGCTGGCCTGCTGTGCGAGCCGGGCGCACATACGTACGGTGCGGGCGGAAACCCGCCTGATCACCGCGAACGGCCCGGAGATCCGTCGCCGCCGGGCCGGCGGCCGGCTGCCCGACGTGCCCCTGACCGTGTTGAGCGCGACGCAGGGGCTGCCGAAGGGCATGCGAGCCCGCTGGACCGCGCTTCAAGCTGCGACGGCAGAGGCGGCACGCCGCGGCCGGCACGAGGAGGTGCCCGATGCGGGGCACTACGTGCATCGTTTCCGGCCGGACGTCGTGACCAGGGCGATCCAGGACGTCGGCGACCTGGCTCGACGGGATCTCTCCGCCTGAGGTTCCCCTCGTAGGTGGAGGCCCTGACTGCCGTTCACCGCCCGAAATCATTGAGCCCTGGAGCTGACATGGCTGACATGAGCGTGCCCGACCCCGTCACGCGGGACATTCTCGCGATCTTCGAACGCGCGCGATCCCGGCTGTTCGAGCGACTGGAGGACCTGACCGACGCCGAGTACCACTGGGAGCCGGTCAGCGACTGCATCAGCATCCGCCCCGGCGACGACGGCGTCTTCCGCGTAGCCACGCTATTTCCGGAATCGAGCCCGGAAGCGCCGGACCCCCTCACGACGATCGCCTGGCGCATCTGGCACATCGGCAACCTCTGCCTGCGCGGCTATGTGGTCCACTTCTTCGAGGACGTCCCCGAGCTCGGCGACCGCCACGAGTGGCCGGGCACCGCGAAAGAGGGCATCCAGGCGCTCGCAGAGGACTGGGAGCACTTCATCGGAATCTCCTTCGTGGATACCCCTGCCTTCAGGCAGGGGAGGAAACGAAACTCCTGCGGAGCAGGGCAGGAAAAGCCGGTCTGCCGCCAGGGCGGACCGGCGTCCACCTCCAGCAACTGGCACGTCGCCACAAACTGACGGTGTAAAATGTGAACCGTGCAGGCCACTCACGTGAAGCGGGCGTTCAAATACCGCTTCTACCCGACCGATGCGCAGGCAGCGGAGCTGTCGCGCACGTTCGGCTGTGTGCGGAAGGTCTACAACATGGCCCTCGCAGCGCGCACGGAAGCCTGGGTGCGGCAGGAGCGGGTGAACTACAACCAGACCTCGGCAATGCTGACCGCCTGGAAGAAGACCGGGGAGTTGGCGTACCTCAACGACGTCTCCTCCGTCCCGCTCCAGCAGGCTCTGCGGCACCTCCAGGTGGCGTTCACGAACTTCTTCGGCAAGCGCGCGAAGTACCCGCGCTTCAAGTCGCGGAAGAAGTCGCGGAAGTCGGCGGAGTACACCACCAGCGCGTTCCGGTTCCGGGACGGCAAGCTGACCCTGGCCAAGATGGCGGAGCCGCTGAACATCGTGTGGTCCCGTCCACTCCCGGCGGGGGCGTCCCCTTCCACGGTGACCGCGTCCCAGGACGCGGCCGGACGCTGGTACGTCTCCATGCTGGTCGAGGACCCGACGCTCCAGCCGCTCCCGGCCACTGATGCCGCGGTCGGGGTGGACGTCGGGCTCGACCACCTGCTGACCCTCTCCACCGGCGAGAAGGTGACCAACCCGAGGCACGAGCGGCGTGACCGTGCCCGTCTGGCGAAGGCCCAGCGCAAGCTCGCCCGCAAGGCCAAAGGGGACGGAGCGAACCGGGCCAAGGCCCGCCGGAAGGTAGCCAGGGTCTACGCCCGCATCACCGACCGCAGACGCGACAACCTGCACAAGCTCACCACTCGACTCGTTCGTGAAAACCAAACGATCGTGATCGAGGACCTGTCCGTCCGGAACATGGTCAAGAACGGCAGCATGGCCCGCGCCATCAGCGACGCGGCGTGGGCCGACTTCCGGAACATGCTGGAGTACAAGGCAGCCTGGTACGGCCGCGAAGTGATCGCGATCGACCGGTGGTTCCCCTCCTCCAAGCTGTGCTCCGCCTGCGGTACCTTGCGGGACAAGATGCCGCTCAACGTCCGCGAGTGGACGTGCGGCTGCGGGACGACCCACGACAGGGACGTGAACGCGGCGAAGAACATTCTGGCCGTCGGGCTGACGGCGTCTGTCTGTGGAGCTGGTGTAAGACCTCAACGGAGAACTCCGGGCGGGCAGTCGGCGATGAAGCAGAAACCCCTACGACGCGAGCCGTAGGAATCCCCCTCCTTCAGGAGGGGGAGGAAGTCAACTCCCGTATCGCAGCCCTCGGCGACAAGCGCCTGTTGACGCCGATAGGCATAGGCCCCGGCGGTTGGGCCGACGAGACGTACCTGAAGCTCGCGCTGCACGCTCTGGTCGAGGTCGCGCACCACGGCGGCGAGATCGGCCTGCTGCGCGACCTGTACCTGCGCGAAGGCGTCTGATTCGGAGGCGGTGCCGCCAGGCCAACGGCCGGGGCACCTGGGGCAGGGCGCGGGGCCGACGTGAGGCTGTCCGGTGGGTTCCCGGCGCCGCCGGACAGCAGTAGCCGCAGTCCGGTCCGGGTGGCGGCGAAGCGGTCCCGCGCGGTGCCGCCGGACAGGGCGCGGTGCTCGGCGCGTTCGCTCTCGCTCATCAGGTCGGGGCACGTGCGCAGTGGGGCCGGATCTTGCTCGTCCACCGCGAGGAGCCAGACCGAGGCCTGGTCCGGGGGCGGAGACCGGGGTGTGACGGGAGCGGCACAGGACAGACCGACCTCATCGCCTCGGGGATCCAGACGCCCGCCGGATCCGGTCCGCTCGCGGTGGGGCGCGTGGTTCCCTCGCGCTTCCACTTGGGCTGCCGCCCCTTGCGGTGAGGCTCCCGTTCCTCGGCCGCCCCTGGGCTCCCTTCGCCCGGCCGGTGTCGCGGTGACTTACGGGCGGGCAGCGGCGATCTGGTCCATCAGGATCACGAAGTCCAGTGTGCGCTGATCGAACCGAGGGGTCGCCACGAAGCCTTGTCCGTCGATGATCGTGTTCAGCCCGTAGATCAAGCCCAACTGATCACCGGCGCTGTACTCGATCAGCCAGGGCCCTCCGCTCGACCCGCCCACCTGTTCGGGGCTGACAGGGGCAACCGGGAATTGCCCCGGGGATCTCGGTCGGCTGTGAACGGTCGTCCTCACGCGTGCGCACCGCACGCGGAGTCCTCGGATGTCGGTCACCAGGGGTAGCCAAGATATTTTCAACCCCACCCACCAGTGTGTCTCTGATATTCTGAATTCATGCGGACGATGAGTGCGAGTGAGGCTTCGCGGAGCTTCGCCTCAGTGCTGGACCAGGCGGAGCACGGGGAGACGATCGTGATCACTCGCAATGGCAGACGATTGGCGATCCTCGGGCCCGCGCCCAGCGGGAACGGTGCTGCGCTCGCCGATGTGCTGGAAGAGCACACTGCGGCTCTCGACGAGGACTTTGCGTCCGATGTGCTCGAGACTCGTGAGCTGCTGACTCTGGAGGATCCGTGGGAAGGGTGATTCTCGACACCGGTGTCCTTGTCGCGGTCGATCGCGGCCGGTTCGAACTGGCCAAGCTGTTGCGCACTCGGGATGACGACATCACCATCGCCGCCGTCACGGCGGCTGAACTGCTGCAGGGCGTGGAACTCGCGGCGGACGAGCTGACCACTCGCCGTCGTCAGGGATTCGTCGACGCCGTGCTGGCCATAGTCCCGGTGGACGACTACACGCTGGATGTGGCGCGTGTGCATGCCCGGTTGCTGGCGTACACCCGCAGGCTGGGCAAGCCGCGCGGTGCGCACGACCTGATCATCGCGGCGACAGCAGTCGCAACGAACCGAACTGTGATGACCACGGACACCAAGGCGAGCTTCGATGAACTACCCGGCGTGGCCATGGAGATGATCCCCACTCCGTAGCTCCCCGAGCTGTACTGAAGGTTCAGACAGACCTGCGTCTGTGGAGCGGGCGACGACGGGAATCGAACCCGCGCTCTGAGCTTGGGAATCACCGTGCAGATCAGCCCAGTTGGGCCGCTGAGCTGCGATGACACCGCGATGCCGCTGCCTCGGCACGTACCCAAGTGGCCCGTCTTGACCGCCGGTTACCGCCCGTTCTGGTGCGCATCTGGTGCACTGCCGTGCGGCGGATCGAGTCGGCTCCTAGACCGGTGGCGCCGTCGCCTGAGCGCGCGACGGGCAGCGGTGACTGCCCAGAAGACAGTGAGCACTGCCCACCCCACTCGAACGTACGGTTTCGCTGCCTGAACTGAGCGCCCCCAAGCGCACGCCCCGCAGAAGAAGGCCGCAAACCACACGGTGTCTTCGCTGCGCTTGCCAGCCATCGGACCTCCCCCAGCAACCGCGTCGAGGGCCACTGATCCAATCACTATGTCGATTCTTCTGGAAGTGGTGCCCCGAGTCTGCCACCTGCGGCGCTTCCTCGTCACACCGTTTTGACCTGCGCCGATCACTCGGCCAGTTGTCGTCATCTGTCACCGTCGGCCACCCCCGGACGGCCCAGCGACGGCCCGGCAGCTGGCTCATAGCCGAGTCACGACCTGCCCACGTTCAAGGTCGACACCTCCACCGCCGTCGTCTTCGTGGCGGTCGAGCCCAAGAAGAAGGTCATCAACCGCGAGACCGGCGAAGTCGCTGTGGACCGGGAGACCGGCGCCCAGATGATGACCGTCGGTCTGACCGTCGCCGACGAGGGAGAGGCCAACCTCCACACGGGCTGAACACAGGCAAGCGGGCCGAGGGCCCCACCAAGTTGGACGCGGGAGTGCGCCTGGTCGTGCTCCCCCGACTTCCTCCGGACGGACATCCGCCGGCATCTTGACTGGGTCGCCCAGAAGGGCCCGGACGGGCTGTTGTTCGTCGGGGAGAAGGGTGCCCCGTTCCGCCGTACCTCGTTCGGACGGAAGTGGAAGCGGGCTCGGGCGCACATCGGCATGCCGGACGGCTTCCGCTTCTACGACCTTCGGTACACCGGCCACACCCTGTCGACGCAGAGCGGCGCGACGCTCAAGGGCACGATGGTGCGGGCCGGTCAGTCCTCCGAGCGGGCCGCGCTGATCTACCAGCACTCCAACGCCGAGCGGCAGAAGGAGGTCGCCGGGGGCATCGACGCCCGAGTACGTGCCGAGCGTGCGCGCATCGCCGAGAAGGCCGAGGGGAGGCGTTCTGGTGCGGATCTGCTGCAAGACGCGTAGAGCGGTCTAGACAACACAAGGGCCCAGGCTGGGGATCATGCCCCTGAACTGGGCCTGCGTCGTTAGATTGTGTTGCCCGGAAGGGACCCCGAAGGTCTCGTCGGGACCGCCTTCATCGGTGTGGCGGGCGCCTTCGTCGGCGGCTGGCTGTCTTCCGAACTCCTGGACAGGCCCGTCGACAACGAGTTCTTCGACTTCGCGACGTGGACAGCGGCGATCGGCGGCTCTCTGGTGCTGCTGATCCTGTACCGACTGCTCTTCGGCAACTCCCGCGACTGATACACCGGCCCCCCAACCCGCCGAAGGAGTCTGTGCATGCTCAGCCCGATGGAGATCGTTCTGATCGTCGTCGTCATCCTGCTTCTCTTCGGAGCGAAGAAACTCCCGGACCTGGCGCGGTCCTTCGGCAAGTCCGCCCGCATCCTCAAGAGCGAAGCCAAAGCGATGAAGAAGGAGGGCCAGGCCACCGCCCACGCCGGAGAAGCCCCTGAGGAGCACGTCCAGGATCAGGTACACCGTCCACAGCCGCTCCCGGCATCGCAGCCGGTGGCGCAGGGAACGCCCATGCCGGGAGCGACCGGACCGGTCACGTCACTGGAACCCCCCGTGCGTCCCCGAGCCGTGACCGCCGGTGCGCCACCCTCGCTCACCAGCGTCTCCGGTTTCCTCCACCCCACCGGAACCCGGAGACGCGCACAGGAACAGTCGCCCACCGCACTGCCGTCGCCGCACCGGCGACGGCAGTCTGCGGGGTGAGTCCGGTGCGCTTGCCGCCGTGATCATGATCTGCGGAAGGGCGGTCGGACGTGTGCGGGGGCCGGCCCCGCACGGAAGATTCAGTCTTCGTCGCCCTCTTCCTCGTCCCCTTCGAAGAAGTCGCCGACCTCGTCGACGACTTCTGCCGCGACCAGACCGCCGGCCATCCCGACCGCGAGTCCGGCCGCTCCGGCGGCGACGACGGTGCCCGTACCAGGCCCGTGGTGATCTTCGTGATGATCGCCGTGGTGATGGTGACCGCCGTGGTGGCCCCCGTCACCAAGGCGGTGGCCGTGGGCGCCGGGTTCGTGGTGGTCGAGCATCTGGCTGATCCAGGAGTCGACCTCGGCGTTCCAGTCGCGCTGAGAAACGGTGTCGTGATCCACGACGTACCGGTTGACCACGTCGTGGCCGCTGGAGAAGAACCCGGTTGGCCTGTCGGCCTCCAGGACGACCTCCATGCTGCTGGGGCTGCTAAGGAACGTCACCTCCAGCTCGTGCAAGGCGTGGGCGTACTGGGGAGCGGAGGTGAGCTCGATCTCCTGGTAGAACGGCAGTTGCTGGCCGGTACCGTTGATGTGCCCGTATTCCAGGTCGGCGGACTTGAAGCCGAATCCGAGCTGTCCGAGGGCTTCGAGGACCGCTTCCTGCGCCGGTAGCGGCCCCACGGCGAGGGGGTCCAGGTCGCTCGTGTCCCGTGCGCCGTCCACGGCAAGTTCCGTGCGCACGCCGAGCACGATCCCCAGCGGTTGCCCGTGCAACTCGGTGACAGGAGCCTCCCACGGCAGCGTCACACTGAACGGGACGCTGCGCAGCTCACCCTTGGACAGGCGGAAGCCACCGGCGACAGTGAACCGGTCGAAGGCCAGGAAGCCTTCGGTCTCGCCCTCCTCGTGCTCGGCCTCAACCTGTGCGACGAGTTCGAGGTTGACGTGGTCGATGTCGAGCTCCGTGTCGCCGCCCCTGATGTGCACCTGGCCGCTCAGAGTCCCGCCGGGCAGCGCGGGGTCCGGGTCGATGACCGTGTCCACCGTGGGCCCGCCGATGCCGAGCGAGCCGAGCAGCTTCTTGAACACCATGGTGGCGTCCACTCCATTCGTCGGAACAAGCGCGGTGCCGCGGAGGTCTGGTGAGGGGCGCGGCACCGCGCGGTCATGTCGGTGGGCGGTTTACTTGACGGCGGTGCCGAGTTCCGTCAGGGCCTGCGCCCACCGGACGTACTTCAGGCGCGCGAGATCGGAAACCGTGGTGACACCGAAGGCTTCCTTGAGCAGTTTCCCGTCACGGTCGGACACTCCTTTCAAGGCGGAGACCGGTGCATCGAGGACCTCTGCCAGGTCCTTGTCCGCCCACGCCTTGTCCAGCATCTTGCCGAGATCGATCGCAGTCACCAACGCACCCCTTCACACTGACGCCCTGTAGAGCTCGCTCCACGGGCGCGGCTTCCTGTTTCTGGCCCGGGGCTCCAACGACCCGGGTTCATCTACATGTGTGTAGAAGTTTATGATCGGCCGGCTCACCGGAAGGTCCCCTGGCCGGCACTCGAATCAGAAAGGCCGAAAATCGCTCACGGCGCCGGCCACGTGCCCATTCCGGACCTTCTTGCCGGCCCGCGTCATCCGTGCCGGCCGGCCCTCACCCTGGCTGAAACCGCCCGGCACCGGCCGCCAACGCTGTGGAGCACCCGGCCGCAGTCGGCGAGGCCCAACCCGGAACCCCTGCGGCCGGCCCTGTGGGTGCGCTGGGCCCCTGCGAGGGGTGCGACGGCTTCCCTGCCACCTCGGTGAGCGCGGAGGTGAGTCCTGGGATGGGGACCGGCTCCGGCCGGCTGCCTCGGCGCGGCCGATGCCACCCCTGGGGGCGCGAAGCCGTGAACCGATTCGTTCTTCCTGCGCGTCGCCTTCTCCGCCCCGTCGTCTTGGCCTCACGACCAGCACGGGGCCGTACCACCGGGAGCCGTCCACCCAGGAGACGTCGGCCCGGGTATTCCGGCATGATCCACCCGACACGGCCCAGTCGAGCGCAGAGAGAGGGGGGCCGGTCATTGGTGCCGGTGGCGAGGCTGTGCAGAACGGCGCGGTGGCCACACCGCCCTCCACCTGACGGGGCGCCCTGCTGAGAGAGTTGCCGCGGGGGTGCTGAGCGGGCGGCCGACCCGCGCGTCCCGTCAGGAGTCCCGCGACACGGTCCCGGTGGCGTCGGCGGCGGCATGCCCCGCGGTGCCCGGCAGACCGGCCCAGTCGTGTTGCGGGGCGCCATCCGGGCAGGGCACCCATCACAGGATCGGTCTACGGGCGTAAGCAAGGCCCAGGTCGTCGACCTGGGCCTGCGTCGTTGGAGCGGGCGACGGGAATCGAACCCGCGCTCTGAGCTTGGGAATCACCCGACTTCCCGGCCAGGGCATGGCCGCTGACCTGCGGGTACGCCCATGCAGACGCGCGAGGTCGGCGGCCCGAAGACACCGTTGGTGACCGTCTTTGACCACCCTCAATGGCACGAGGTGGCACGCCCTCCGTTCCGGAGGGAAGCTGGTGGCTCCAGCTACGCCCGCACGCGCCTCTCGAGGATTGGTGGACCCTGGCTCACTGCGTGGTTCGCTCGTGCAAGCGGAGCGCGACTCCCGGTATGCGCCGTATTCGATCCCACCACATGGCTACTCAAGCTGGCCGTGAGGGTGGGCAGGCGCACCGCCCATCCTCCGGGCTGGTACGGAAATCAACGGTGCAACGGTTGAGTCTCTTCCGGCCCTCTGCTACCGGAGCTCGGTCCGGACGACGGCCGCGGCGTGCCGGTCCGGCACCGCCGCGTAGGACAGGGAACGGGGCGGCTCGCCCACCCTGCGTGCGGTGCAGCGCTCGGGCGGGGCGCTGCGCATATATGCCTGCCATCGTGCCGCGGAGCGTGCCGTCTCGTTGGCAGCCGGGGCGTCGTCCTGCCATGTAGAGAGCCCTGCCCCTACCGGGGTCCGGGCGAGCGCGTACAGGATCAGACCCCCATGTCTGGCCACCGAGAAGAACACCGGCTCAGCCGTGCCCGCTGACAGTCCGTGTGGAACGGCGCACCGGGGACAGCGGGCGTGGCTGACGGTGAGGCTGTCCGGTGGGCTCCCTGTGCAGGCGGACAGCAGTAGACGCAGTCCGGCCTGGGTGGCGGCGAAGCGGTCTCGCGCGGTGCCGTCGGGTAGGACACCGTGCTCCGCGCGTTCGCTTTCGCTGAGCAGGCCGGGGCTCGCGCGCAACGCGGCTGGATTTTGCTGGTCAACCGTGAGCAGCCAGACCGAGGGGCGGCCCGTAGGCAGGTGCAGACGCCGTGGAGGGGCAGCGAGGGTGAGCGTCCCCGGGTGCTCACCCTCGCTGCTGGCCGGGCGGAGACCGGGGTGCGACGGGAGCGGCAGGGGGCGGACCGACCTCATCGTCTCGCGGGTCCAGACGTCCGCTGGATCCGGTCCGCTCCGGGTGGGACGTGCGGTTCCCTCACGTTTCCACTTCGGCTGCCGCCCCTTGCGGTGACATTCCCGTTCCCCGGTCACCGTTGGGCTCCCTCCGCTCGGCCGGTGCCGCCGTGGCTTACGGACGGGCAGCGGCGATCTGGTTCATCAAGCTCACGAAGTCCAGTGTGCGCTGATCGAACCGCGGGGTCGCCACAAAGTGAAGCTTCCCGGGGCATGCCACTTCCGACGCGATCACGGCGTTCACTTGAGGTCCACGACGCGATCGTTAAGCACGAGGAAGTCGAGACCGATAGTCCTGGCTGCTTCGAGGGCCTGCCGGACGTCGTCCACGACCGGTTCACCGCGCACGTTGAACGAGGTGTTGATCGACACCGGCGGTGCGCCGAGCCGACGCAACTCGTCCAGGATCTGATACATCGGTTCCGCTCGGTCCTCTATGAGCTGTGTGCATCCTAAAGTTGCAGGTCACAGG
Source organism: Streptomycetaceae bacterium MP113-05 (assembly GCA_000497405.1). Classification (GTDB taxonomy): domain Bacteria; phylum Actinomycetota; class Actinomycetes; order Streptomycetales; family Streptomycetaceae; genus Streptomyces. The sequence goes on from KI547050.1 coordinate 176,306, forward strand.
TCTGGCGTGTGCTGGCTTAAAGTCAAATGAGACGGTTGCTCGGCTGTGAGTTTTGTGGCGGTGTTTCGGTGCGTTTGTTGGGGTCGTTGATCCACGCGTGGGTGGGGATCTTGGGTGGCTGGGGGCGGCGGGCGAAGCGTTCGGGGTGGCGTTCGTAGGCTTCGGTGAGGGCGGCGGCGCGGAGGTCGCGGACCGTCTCGGCGGTGCCGAAGTGCACGGAGGCGGGGGTGTGCAGGCCGATTCCCGAATGGCGGTGTTCGTGGTTGTAGTAGGCGATGAGCGCGTCCATCCACTCCCGGGCGTGGGTCAGGGAGTCGAAGCGTTGCGGGTAGTCCGGTGCGTACTTGGCGGTTTTGAAGTGCGCTTCGCTGTAGGGGTTGTCGTTGGAGGTCTTCGGTCTCGAGTGCGATCTGGTGACTCCGAGGTCGATCAGCAACTGGGAGACCTGTTTGGAGGTCATCGAGGTGCCCCGGTCGGCGTGGACGGTCTCGGGCACGATGCCGTTGCGCTCGATCGTGGTGCGGATCAACTCCTCGGCGCGCTGGGCGGATTCGGTGGCTTCGACGGTGTGGCCGACGATGTAGCGGCTGAAGATGTCGATGATGACGTAGCCGTGGAACCAGATGCCCTTGGCCGGTCCGGGCAGGCGGGTGATGTCCCAGGAGAAGACTTGGGAGGGTGCGGTGGCGACCAGTTCGGGCACGGTCTTGGCGGGGTGGGTGGCCTGCCGTCTGCGTTCACCGGACTGCCCGGCCTCCTTCAGGATCCGGTACATGGTCCGCTCGGAGCAGTGGTAGCGGCCGGCGTCCAGCTCACGCGCCCAGATCTGGGCGGGGGCGAGTTCGGCGTACTCGGGCCGGTTCATCAACTCCAGTACCTGGGCTCGTTCTTGGGGCGTGAGTGCGGTGGGTGGGCTCGGCCTCGGCTTGGGTTCGCGGCGAGGTGGCGGGTTGAGGCGGCGGTAGTGGGTGGCGCGGGAGCGTCCGGTGAGCCGGCAGGCCGCGGTGGTGCCCAGCTGTTCGGCGATCGGGCCGAAGGCGGCGTCGATCGCGGGGGCGACGACGGCGTCGTTCAGTCCGCGCTCTCGGAGTGCAGTTCCAAGAGCGCGTGTGCTTTTCCCAGGACGTCCAGCGCGGCATCCCGCTTGGCCACGTCCTTCTCCAGCCGGGCGACCTTCTTGCGCAGCCGTTCCACCTCGGCTTGCTCGGGGGCCTTCTTCGGCCGGGCCGCAGAGGTCCGCCGGTCGGTCAACGTGGCCATCGCCCCGGCGTCGCGGGCCTGACGCCACTCGATGATGTGCGAGTGGTACAGCCGCTCACGGCGCAGGATCTCGCCCTTCTCACCGTTCGGAGCGGCGTCGTACTCGGCAACGATCCGCAACTTGTACTCGGCGGAGAACGTGCGCCGCTTCGGCTTCGGCGCCGGGTCGCCGCCCTGGTCGGGTGCGGGGGTGGTGCTGGCCATACTGAACGACTCCTCATCTCGCCCATCCAGCGTAACCCCGGGAACGCCGGACGTCTCAAACGAGACTGTCAGAGAGGGCGTCAGAGTGCACCGGGCCGCACTGCTCGAAGCCGAGCGACGCGAGCATGGCACGGGTGCCCCGGAGGTCCGGGTTGGCCTCCGCCCGCAGAGCGTCGGCCCCGAGCGAGCCGGCGAGACGGATGGCCTCCCGCACGCAGCGGACGCCGACCGGCGAACCGGCGGCGAGGAGGTCGGGGGCGACGGCGAGGCGGCTCAGATAGGCGGGGCGGTCGGCGTGCGGCTGTCCGGGGGGCTCCTCGGCGCGCAGCCTGGTGGTGAGGGTGAACATGCCGACGGCCCGGCCGTCCTCCCTCAGCAGGCGGACGTGCCGCCCGTCCACCAGTGCCACGGTGGTCTCCCTGCGCCGCACCGGCCGGGGGGTGCCCGTGGCATCCGCCTGGTGGGCGTCGCACGCCTCCAGGAGGGTGTGCACCTCGACGGCGTCAGCGGCGTCTTCCCAGCCGCCGGTCATCCGACGACGCTGCGGACGTTCCCGTCCACGACGATCGCCTGTCCGTCCCGCAGGGCGACGAAGGGTACATGGTGCTCGATGTAGTACTCGACCAGCCGGTCGATCTCCTCGGACTCGGGGTGGTCCGAGCGGTAGTGGGGGGCGATGGCAAAGGGCAGCAGACCGAGGCACTCCCAGTCCATCGTCGTGTCCTCGTAGCCGCTCGGCACGAGCTCCGGATCGTCCACGTCGCCCCGGATGCCGTGCAGGTCCGGGCCGAGCAGGCACGGGCCCGCGCTGTAGCCAGCGTAGACGACGGCCTCCTCCTCGATCAGCCGGTTCAGGATGTGGTCGGCGCCACTCGCCCGGAAGGCGCGCCGCAGGACGAACACGCTGCCGCCCCGGACGTAGACGCAGGAGGCCGAGGAGAGCACCTTCTCCAGCTCCTCCGGACGCCCGAAGTAGTCGCGGAGATCGACCTCGAACGGGTCGAGGCCGATGCCGGAGAGCTCGTCCAGCTCGCGCTGGAGGGAGGCAGCCCGCCCCTCCGCGTCCTTGTAGTCGTCGGCGTTAAGGATCAGGGCGGTGCGGCGGCCCCCGTCGCCCAGCAGACGTAGCAGTTCATCCGGCCTGTTGCCGAGCCGGAACGAGGACAGGTAGAGCTTCATGCGGGTACGTCTCCGATCGTGCGGAACTCGTAGATGGTCCGGTGGCGGTAAGTCTGGCCCGGATCCAGGCGCACCGAGGGGAAGTCCGGACGATTCGGGGCGTCCGGCCAGGCACCCGTCTCCAGACACAGCCCCGCACGCGGCCGGTGAAAGTGATCGCCTGAGTAGACGCCGACGCCGCTCTGATCGGTGAGGACGCGCATGGTCCGGCCGGACGGCCGGTGTACGACCTCGGCGGCCCACGCGGGATCGTCGAGGACGAAGAAGTGACCTTCGCGCCCGGCTCGCCCCGTATTGGCAATCAACCCTGGATACGTGACTTGACGTCAGGTGGCGGCGCCGAGCCGGCGACGCACGCGGTCGGCGCCCACCGCCAGCAGCAGCGTGGGCAGCCGCGGGCCGGTGTCCTTGGAGACCAGCAGCTGGTACAGCAGCGCGAAGAACGCCCGCTGCGCGGTCTTGATCTCCGCAGGCAGCTCCTTCGGGGTGGCAGCAGCGGAGAACCCGGCCTGGATCTTCGGCACGCCGTAGACCAGATGGGTCAGGCCGCCCAGCGACCAGTGGTCGTCCAGGCTGTCCAGCAGCAGCCTCAGCGACTCCCGCGAAGTCTCGTCCAGCGAGCCCAGCAGCTCGGTGTCCGGCTCGTCGCGCACGATGGTCCGCTGATCCGCCGGAACCTGAGTGGTGATCCATGCCTCGGCCTTGTCGTACCGCGGCCGCGCCTCGTCCAGCGAGGAGAGCGGGTTGGCGGGGTCAAGGTCGCTGAGGATGCGCAGGGTCTGGTCTTGTTGCCCGCCGGTGATGTCGGCGACCGAGGCCAGCGTCCGGTACGGCAGCGGGCGCAGCGTCCCCGGCAGCTCACCGGCGGCCGTCGACGCGGCCCGGGTGTACGCCGCGATGTCGCCCGGCACCGCGCTGCCGTCCTTGACCTTGGCCTCCAGCCGGTCCCACTCGTCGTAGAGCCGTTGGATCTCCTGGTCGAAGGCGATCTTGAACGACTGGTTGGGCTTGCGCCGCGCGTACAGCCACCGCAGGATCTGCGGCTCCATGATCTTCAGCGCGTCGGCCGGCGTCGGGACGCCACCCTTGCTGGACGACATCTTGGCTATCCCGCTGATGCCCACGAAGGCGTACGCCGGGCCGATCGGCTGCTTGCCGCCGAAGAGCCCGACGATCTGCCCGCCGACCTGGAAGCTGGAACCAGGCGAAGAGTGGTCCACGCCCGAAGGTTCGAACACGACGCCCTCGTACGCCCACCGCATCGGCCAGTCGACCTTCCAGACCAGCTTGCCGCGGTTGAACTCGCTCAGCAGCACGGTCTCGGAGAAGCAGCAGGATGCGACGGTGCAGGTGTACGCCAGCTCGGTCGTTTCGTCGTCGTACGAGGTCACCGTGGTGAAGTCCGTGCCGCAACCGCCGCAGTACAGCTTGTACGGGAAGTATTCGCCGGCGCCGGAGCTTCCGTCGTCCTCCTCGGTCGCGCCGGGGCCGTCTGCGGCCTCCAACTCGGCCTCGTTGACCGGCTTCCGCTGCTTCTGCTTCTGGTGCTTGAGCTCCGGTGCAGGGTCCTTCTTCTTGGTCCGGTACTGGTCCAGGACCGCGTCGATCTCGCCGCGGTGCTTCATCGCGTGCAGGATCTGGTCGCGGTAGACGCCCGAGGTGTACTGCTCCGTCTGGCTGATCCCGTCGAACTCAACGCCCAGCTCGCCCAGCGAGGCGATCATCGCGGCCTTGAAATGCTCGGCCCAGTTCCGGTACTCGGAGCCCTTCGGCGCCGGGACCGAGGTCAGCGGCTTGCCGATGTGCTCGGCCCAGGACTCGTCGACGCCCTCGACGCCGTTCGGGACCTTGCGGTACCGGTCGTAGTCGTCCCAGGAGATCAGGTGCCGGACCTGGTACCCACGGCGACGGATCTCGTCGGCGACCAGGTGCGGAGTCATCACCTCACGCAGGTTGCCGAGGTGGATCGGGCCGGACGGGGAGAGGCCGGACGCGACGACGACCACCGGAGGGGAAGCGGGTGATGTCGCTTTGCCCGGGGCTCGACGCTCCGACTCCTCGATGACCTCATCCGCGAATCGGGAGACCCAGTCGGCGGTCTCGGTGCTCTGAGCCACGATCGGCACGTCCTTCTTCCTAAGAGGAGACGTCCGGCCGCCGCGATGCCTGAGCGACCGTTCCGCATTCTCCCAGGTACGACCCTCACTGTGAAAAACGCCCTTCCCTCCGGCCCATCCAGTCCCCGCGCCACGCGTAGGCACGCCTGCAGCGGCGACTCGCAAGCCGCTCCGAGGCTGTGCCGGACACGGAGTTCGACGGACAGACCACAGTTCCGGTCCTTGTGCGCCCTGGCACGTAGTGGCCTCGCGAAAGCGAGCAGCACTTGGGCCATAGAATGGCCGTCGTGACCGACAAGACTCAGCGCCCCGCGAGCGGGCCCAACAGCACCCCTGAACTGCCGACTCAGTACACGCCGGCCGAGGTGGAGGGGCCGCTGTACGAGCGCTGGGTAGAGCGCGGCTATTTCGACGCCGACGCGAAGAGCGACAAGCCTCCGTACGCGATCGTCATCCCGCCGCCGAACGTCACCGGTTCCCTCCACCTGGGCCATGCTTTTGAGCACACCTTGATCGACGCTCTCACGCGCCGCAAGCGTATGCAGGGCTACGAGACGTTGTGGCAGCCCGGCATGGACCACGCGGGCATCGCCACCCAGAACGTCGTCGAGCGCGAGCTGGCCAAGGAGGGCAAGTCCCGCCACGACCTGGGCCGGGAGGCGTTCGTCGAGCGAGTCTGGCAGTGGAAGGCCGAGTCCGGTGGTCAGATCGCCGGCCAGATGCGACGCCTCGGCAACGGCGTCGCCTGGAGCCGCGATCGCTTCACGATGGACGAGGGGCTGTCACGTGCTGTCCAGACCGTCTTCAAGAAGATGTACGACGACGGCCTCATCTACCGCGCCGAGCGCATCATCAACTGGTGCCCGCGCTGCCTGACGGCCATCTCCGACATCGAGGTCGACTACCAGGATGACGACGGCGAGCTCGTCTCAATGAAGTACGGCGAGGGCGACGAGACCGTCATCGTCGCGACCACCCGCGCCGAGACGATGCTGGGCGACACTGCGGTCGCCGTCCACCCGGACGACGAGCGGTACGCGCACCTCATCGGCAAGCAGATCAAGCTTCCGCTGACCGGACGTACTATTCCCGTCGTCGCCGACACCCATGTCGATCCGGAGTTCGGCACCGGCGCCGTCAAGGTGACGCCCGCGCACGACCCGAACGATTTCGCCATCGGCCGGCGTCACGACCTTGAGTCGATCGAGGTCCTGGACGAGCGCGGCGTCATTACCGCTCACGGTCCGTTCCAGGGGCTCGACCGCTTCGAGGCACGTTCCGCGATTGTCGCCGCGTTGCGGGCAGAGGGCCGGGTCGTCTCCGAGAAGCGTCCCTATGTGCACTCGGTCGGGCACTGCTCGCGGTGCAAGACGACGCTGGAGCCGCGGCTGTCGCTTCAGTGGTGGGTGAAGGTCGCCACGCTCGCCAAGGCCGCCGGCGACGCGGTCCGGGACGGACGGGTGGGCATCCACCCCGCTGACCTGTCGCAGCGCTACTTCGACTGGGTCGACAACCTCAACGACTGGTGCATCTCACGTCAGCTGTGGTGGGGTCACCGCGTCCCTGTCTGGCACGGCCCGAACGGCGAGACCGTGTGCGTCGGCCCCGACGAGCAGCCACCGAGCGGCAACGGGTGGGAGCAGGACACCGACGTCCTCGACACCTGGTTCTCGTCCGGCCTGTGGCCCTTCTCCACGCTGGGCTGGCCGGAGCAGACCGAGGACCTGTCCAAGTTCTACCCGAACTCGGTCCTGGTCACCGGGTACGACCTGATGTTCTTCTGGGTCGCCCGGATGATGATGTTCGGCCTGTACGCGATGGACGGCGAGGTCCCCTTCCGCACTATTGCGTTCCACGGCATGGTCCGCGACGAGCACGGCAAGAAGATGTCGAAGTCGTTCGGCAACACCGTCAATCCGTTGGACTGGATGGAGGCGTACGGGTCGGACGCGCTGCGCTTCACGCTCGCCTCCGGCGCTAACCCCGGTACGGACGTGCCGATCGGTGAGGACTGGGTCAAGGCGTCCCGGAACTTCGCCAACAAGATCTGGAACGCGACGCGCTTCGCGCTGATGAACGGCGCTACGATCGAGGGCCCGCTGCCGGGGCCGGAGGAGATGACCGCGCAGGACCGCTGGATCCTGTCCCGGCTGAACGCCACGGTCGCCGAGGTCGACGGTTACTACGAGGACTACCAGTTCGCGAAGCTGAGTGACGCACTGCGGCACTTCGCGTGGGACGAGGTCTTCGACTGGTACGTCGAGCTGACGAAGACGACGTTCGCCAACGGCGGCCGTCCGGCGGAGGTTTCGCGCCGAGTACTCGGCGAGGTCCTGGACGTTCTACTGCGGCTGCTGCACCCGATCGTGCCGTTCGTGACCGATACCCTGTGGATCACGCTCACTGGCCGCGAGTCCGTGGTGCTCGCCGACTGGCCTACGGACAGTGGGTTCCGCGATGCCACCGCCGAGTCGGAGATCGAGAACCTCCAGCAGGTGATCACCGAGGTTCGTCGCTTCCGCTCCGACCAGGGTCTGCAGGCTGGCCAGAAGGTCCCAGCACGCCTGGACTTGTCGGGCACGTCACTCGCCGCACACGAGGCCGCCATCCGCCAGCTGCTGCGCCTGCAGCCGGAAGGCGACGAGTTCCATGCCACTGCGACGCTGCCGGTCGCCGGCGCCACGGTCGCGCTCGACCTGTCTGGCACTATCGACGTCGCGGCCGAGCGCAAGCGACTGGCCAAGGACCTGGCTGCGGCCGAGAAGGAGAAGCTCCAGGCGGAGGCCAAGCTCGGCAACGAGGCGTTCTTGGGGAAGGCTCCGGACCACGTCGTCGAGAAGATCCGTACCCGCCGTGCGAAGGCGGAAGAGGACATCGTCCGGCTGCAGAACCAGATCGACAGTCTGCCGCAGGCGTAGCGGCGACATAACAGGACAGAGAAGCGGGCCCGGACGATCGGTTCGGGCCCGCTTGCTCTAGAGGACAGCTCCCGTCACGGGATGCCCAGGCCCTCGAAGGGGCTGGACAGGGAGAAGTCCCGCTCACGGGCGACGGCCAGAGCCTGGTCGAGGTTCTTCTCGACCACGAGCAGCGTCATGTCGAACTCCGACACCGCGGCGTTGGAGACCCGCCGTGTGCGCGCGTGGACGCGGCATTCGTGAAGGGGGCCGGCGATGCAGACGATGTTGTTCGGGGCCCCTCGCGGAAGCGTCCTGTGAGGAGGTTCACGGCGAACGCCCAGTCGCCCCACTTACGCACGTGAGGGTCATAGAGGCCCTCGCGGATGGCGTCGTCGCGGCGGTAGACGATCGAGGTGGGTACGTGCTGCTTGCGCAGGATCAGCTCCTCTCGGCAGGGGTAGGAGGAGATGGTGAGTCCCTCGAAGTCGCCGATCATCCGTGACATCGTGTGGACGAAGACCAGGTGCTGGTGGGTTTTGAGGAGCTTCACGGCTCGGTCCGGGTAGCTGCCGGCCTTCAGCAGCTCGGGACTGGTGGCGAGCCGGTCGTCCGCGTCGAGCTGCATCACGTACGAGAAGCTCGCGGCGTCGATGCCGGTGTTCCGCGCGGAGTGGTGCCCGCTGTGTTCCTGGTGGACGACTCGGACTTCGGCGTGTTCGGCACACCGCCCGATGGTGCGGAGCGTGTCCGGGTCGGTGGACCCGTCATCGACGATCACGATCTCGTACGGGAACGCGTGAGGTTGCCAGATCAGAGACTCCACGGCCTCCAGGAGGTAGTCCCCCCGAGTTGAAGCAGGGGATGACGAAGCTGATCCCCTCGGGCGTGCACGGCTTCACGGCCTCTCCGTTTCGTGGATCAGACGGCCGGGTTGGCCGCTACGACGGTTGCTCGGGTTGCTTCGAAGCACGTACGCCCTGTTCGGCTGTCCTGCTCCGCATGGTGGGACCAGTGGAGCGCCAGGTCCCAGCCCTCGTAGGTCTCCTCTTGTCCTCAGGGACGTAGAGGAAGGGGCTTCGCAGGCGCGTACGGCCCAGCTGGGGAGGTGCGAGTGACGCACATCACATGAAAAGTGTCTCGCAATGTGAGATATTGCCCGGGCGGGCTTTCCCGCTAGCGCTTGCGCTGCGCGTATCGCCTGCGGCAATCGCTCACTAAGTAAGGCCCAGATCTGTGACCTGGGCCTTCGGTGTGGAGCGGGCGACGGGAATCGAACCCGCGCTCTGAGCTTGGGAAGCTCATGTTCTACCATTAAACTACGCCCGCGAAGGACGGCTCGAGAAGCCGTCTCATCGCGGGACACTGTACCCCATGGTGGACCCCCGGCGCACTGGCCGGCGGGTCCTTTGTGCTGTTCGGGGGGTGTGTGGCGGGTGGGTCGGGGTGGGTCGCCGGGGGCGTACGGTGGGCTGTGGAGTGCCGGTCTTCGGGCAGTGCATCTGATCCCCTAACGTGGCTTTTGTCCACCACGTTGCCGTGAGAGGGAGACGATGGAGTCCACCGTCGTTCGGTGTGCCGAAGGCCACGAGTTCAGCACCCCTACGTTCCCGATGCAGAACCTCGGTCCCGACCGGATCGGTCCCGGCCGCCTGTTGCGCTGTCCGCAGTGTGCGCGGCTGCGCCAGGCCGTGCCGGTGGGTTCCGGTGCGCGGAGCGGGCGCGCGCGGAAGCGCTGATGCCGGCCCGCTCGAGGCGGGTCGAGGAGCGTCGAGGAAGGTGAAGGCGGAGACGTGGGCCCGGTCCGGTTGGGCCGGGCCCACGTCGTGCGCGTAGGCTCACCGCCGTGCTGCTCTCAGACAAGGACCTCCGGGCCGAGATCGAGGCCGGGCGGGTGCGCATCGACCCGTACGAGCCGGAGATGGTCCAGCCGTCCAGCATCGACGTGCGACTGGACCGGTACTTCCGGGTTTTCGAGAACCACCGCTACCCCCACATCGATCCGTCCGTCGAGCAGCCGGAGCTCACCAGGCTGATCGAGTCGCGGGGCGACGAGCCGTTCATCCTGCACCCGGGCGAGTTCGTACTGGCCTCGACGTACGAGGTCATCACGCTGCCGGACGACATCGCCTCCCGGCTGGAGGGCAAGTCGAGCCTGGGCCGGCTCGGGTTGCTGACGCACTCGACGGCGGGCTTCATCGACCCGGGTTTCTCCGGGCACGTGACGCTCGAACTGTCGAACGTGGCGACGCTGCCGATCAAGCTGTGGCCGGGGATGAAGATCGGTCAACTGTGCATGTTCCGCCTGTCGTCACCTGCCGAGCACCCGTACGGGTCGGCCCGCTACGGGTCGCGCTACCAGGGGCAGCGCGGGCCGACGCCTTCTCGTTCGTACCAGAACTTCCACCGCACGCGGATCTGTGTCGAGGGCCGGGAAGAGGGCTGACCTCGCGGGTACGGGTCCGGGTGCGCGCCGAGCGGCGCGGCCGGCTGCCCAGGGGGTCGGGCGGAGCGCGGTCGGCGTCGGTTTCGAGCCGAAGTCCGCGCGGCGGCCGGGTCGTGGCGCGCGCGGACCACGATTGGCCGGATCCTTGTGACGGGCGGGCTTCCCCGGAGGCGTACCTGCGAGTAAGAACCGTGCGTGTCACTTGATGTCTCCATCCCTCTCTTCGGAGGGA
>KI547050.1:190126-204324 GCA_000497405.1 Streptomycetaceae bacterium MP113-05
AGCCGCCGCCCTGCGGATTGCCGAAGTACTCCGGTTCGCCGTGGCCGCCCCCGCCGGCCTGCCAGGACTGGCCGCCGGGCGCCGGCCCGGGGCCGCCTCCCTGCGGCCCGCCGCCCTGGTGCTGCCACTGCCCGTACGCCCCGGGCGCGGGGCCCTGTGGGGGGTACGTTCCCTGCTGCTCTGCGCTCCGGGAGTCCCGGCCGCGTCCGATCCTGAATCCAGCCACGTCTTCGAACGTACCGTGTCCGTGCGGCCGGAGGGCCGCCCACGGTGCAAACGGGCTGACATCGCGTCTGACCTGTGACATCCCCTAGACGAGTAGTTCCGATGTGCTCAGTGATCGAATGCGGTCAGCGACCGCAGCACTGTGGCCCCGGTCTTGTGGTTGTGCCAGATGGCCGAGGCCATCGCGAGGATCCGCTGGGCGACGCGGACGGCGACGCCTTCGAAAGACCGTCCGCCGTGTTCTTCGAGGTCGAGCTGGCCCTTGAGCGTGTCGTTGACCGACTCGATCAGCTGACGCACCGACTTCAGCAGCGACTCGCCCCTGCGGGGTTTCTCTCGTTTGAAGGATGGACGAAGCAACTCGATGCCCTGGAAGGCGAGGTCGGTCTCGAACTCCTTGGAGGCGAAACCTTTGTCGGCGATCATCAGCAGCCCGGGCCGGTCGACGGCCAGGTGCGGTTCGCGATCCAGCATCGCGGCCAGCACCTCCCGCTCGTCGATCTTCGGGCTGGCCAGGGCCCAGGTGATCGGCATGCCCGTCGGGGTGCAGACCAGGAACAACCGCAGGCCCCAGTAGAACCGTGAGTGGGAGGCGCAGTACCCGTATCCGGCCCAGCCGGCCAGCTCCGACCGCTTCACCGTCGGCCGCGACATCCCGCACGGCACCGGCGTGGAATCGACGATCCAGTGGTTGTCGAACCAGAAGTCGGTGTCCGTCGCCAGGAGCCGTATGACCTGTTTGACCAGGGGCAACGCGGCCCGCAGCCGCTTGTTGTACCCGGGTCGTTTGGGCAGGTACGGGAACATCGGGCTCAGGTTCTTGCGGGCGAAGCGCAGCCAGCGTGCCTCGGAGGTGAACCCCAGCAGTGCCTGAGCAACAGCCAGACACACCAGCTCGGAGTCGCTCAGCCGAGGTGGCCTGCCCAGCCATCGCATACCTCCGATCTCGTCGTCGACCTTCACGTACAGTCCGGTGATGAGGGTGTCCAGGTCGGTCGTCACAAACTGATCTTGGACACCCTCGCCCCGTTCACGGGCCGGAACATCGGAACTACTCGTCTAGGGGAACACCCACTCGTCACCCTCCATCTCGCTGGGGTGAAACAGCGGGTGGGCGCGTCGGACGACGGGGCAGGGCCTCGCGGAAACCCTCGGTGGCGGCGTCCGCCGGACGCCGCCACCGAGGGTCAGGACGCGGGCGCCGGGTCGGGCTGCGGCGCCGGGTCGGGCTCGTCGGCGGTCTCCTCGCCGCTCGCGGGGGGCGGGTCGGACGGCGTCCGCACCGAGTCGAGTAGCAGCTGTGCCACGTCCATGACCTGGAGGTCCTCCTTCGCCCTCCCGTCGTTCTTCTTGCCGTTGACCGAGTCGGTGAGCATCACCAGGCAGAACGGGCAGGCGGTGGAGACGATGTCCGGGTCGAGGGACAGGGCCTCGTCGACGCGCTCATTGTTGATGCGCTTGCCGATCCGCTCCTCCATCCACATCCGGGCGCCGCCGGCGCCGCAGCAGAAGCCGCGTTCCTTGTGGCGGTGCATCTCCTCGTTGCGCAAGCCCGGAACGCGGCCGATGATCTCGCGCGGCGGCGTGTAGACCTTGTTGTGGCGGCCCAGGTAGCAGGGGTCGTGATAGGTGATCAGGCCCTCGACCGGGGTGACCGGAACGAGCCGTCCCTCGTCGATGAGGTGCTGGAGCAGCTGGGTGTGGTGGATGACCTCGAAGTGGCCGCCCAGCTGCGGGTACTCGTTGGCGATGGTGTTGAAGCAGTGCGGGCAGGTCGCGACGATCTTCTTCTTCGCCTTCTCGACGGTTACGCCTTCTTCGTCGTCCTCGCCGAAGGCTGCGTTGAGATTCGCCACGTTCTCCTCGCCGAGCTGCTGGAAGAGGAACTCGTTGCCCAGGCGGCGTGCGGAGTCACCGGTGCACTTCTCGTCCCCGCCCATGATCGCGAACTTCACGCCCGCGATGTGCAGGAGCTCGGCGAAGGCTTTGGTGGTCTTCTTGGCTCGGTCCTCGAGGGCGCCCGCGCAGCCGACCCAGTACAGGTAGTCGACCTCGGTGAGATCGTCGACCGTCTTGCCGACGATCGGTACCTCGAAGTCGACCTCCTGGGTCCAGGCCAGGCGCTGCTTCTTCGCCAGGCCCCACGGGTTGCCCTTCTTCTCCAGGTTCTTGAGCATCGTCCCCGCCTCGGACGGGAACGCGGACTCGATCATCACCTGGTAGCGGCGCATGTCGACGATGTGGTCGATGTGCTCGATGTCGACCGGGCACTGCTCGACGCAGGCGCCGCAGGTGGTGCAGGACCACAGCACATCCGGGTCGATGACGCCGTTCGCCGCGAGGTCGCCGATGAGGGGGCGTTCGGCCTCTGCCAGCGCGTCTGCCGGAACGGCCTTCAGTTGTTCCTGGGTGGCCTTCTCCTCGCCCTCCATGGTCTTGCCCCCGCCGGCGAGCAGGTAGGGCGCCTTGGCGTGGGCGTGGTCGCGGAGCGACATGACCAGCAGCTTCGGCGACAGGGGCTTGCCGGTGTTCCAGGCAGGGCACTGCGACTGGCAGCGCCCACATTCGGTGCAGGTGGAGAAGTCGAGCAGGCCCTTCCACGAGAAGTCCTCGACCTGGGAGGCGCCGAAGCGGACCTCCTCCTCGCCGTCCTCGTCCAGCGCGGTCTCGAAGTCGATCTCCTTGCCGCCGGAGACCATCGGCTTCAGCTCGCCCAGAGCGGTCGAGCCGTCCGCGTTCCGCTTGAACCAGATGTTGGGGAAGCCGAGGAAGCGGTGCCAGGCCACACCCATGTTGGTGTTGAGGCTGACGACGATCATCCAGACGAAGGACGTCCCGATCTTGACCGTCGCGACCAGGTAGACCAGGTTCTGCAGCGTGCTCACGCTGAGCCCGTCGAAGGCGGTGACCAGCGGGTACGACACGAGATAGGCGGCGTCGTAGCCCTCGACGCCGTGCAGGGCGCCCTCGAGGCCGCGCAGGGTGAGAATGGCGAGGCCGATGATCAGGATGATGGCCTCGACGAAGTACGCCTGGCCGGTCTTGGAGCCGGTGAAGCGGGACTTGCGACCGGGCCGGCCGGGACGGTTCAGCTGCCTGATGACGATCAGGGTGGCGATGCCCAGCGCGGTCATGAGCCCGAGGAGTTCGGTGTAGACCTCGTACGGCAGCCAGGTACCGATCAGGGGCAGTGTCCAGTCGGCGACGAAGAGCTGGCCGACGGCGTTCACCAGGGTGAGCAGCAGGCCGTAGAACCCGACGGCGACGAACCAGTGGGCGAAGCCCACGATGCCCCACCGGTTCATCCGGGTGTGACCGAGGAACTCGCGTACGAGGGTGAACGTGCGCTGCACCGGGTAGTCGGTGCGCGTCCCGGCGGGGACGGCCTGGCCCAGTCTCATCTGCCGGACGATCTGGGCGATGGCGCGCGCGAACAGTGCGATGCCGACCACGGCCAGCACCAGCGAGACGACGATCGCGGCGAGTTGCATGACGGCTCCTCGGACCTGCGGGCGAGTCTGCCTCCGAAACGGCGGACGACCCGTTTACTAAGCGGTAACTTATCTGGCTCGTACGAGCCTACCCAGTATCGCAGTGGCCCTGCACCCGACGTCCTGGTGATCTGCGTCGCCACCGCTCGTGCGATAGCGTTTCGTCATTAAAGTGATTCCGGGGGCGAACCGGACGGTGGGCCGAGTGGGCAGGTCACGGGACACGACGGCGCGTGACCTCCTCTGGGCCGTGCTGCCCTGGATCCTGGTGTTCGCCGTCGCAGTGACGGAGTTCAGCGATGACATCGGGGGGACGCCGAACCTGCGGGCCGGGTCGCTGCTCTCCCCGGCCCCCGCACTGGCCGCGATCCGCGGCTCGCCCGGGCAGGTGCGCATCGTCTCCCTCGGGGCGCTGGCCGTGGCCGTCGGCACCACCTTCATCGGCGCCCGGAACGGCTTCGTCTACCCCGCCACCATTACCGGCGCGGTGCTCGTGGTCAGCGTCGCCAGCCTGCTCGCCAGCTCCGACCGGGAGCGCGGTGCGGCGCGACTCACGCAGGTGCGGCGGGTGGCCGAGGCCGCCCAGCTCGCTCTGCTGCCCCCGATGCCCCGCAGCGCGGTCGGGCTGCGGTTCGAGGCTCGCTACGTCGCCGCCGAGTCGGAGGCCCGCATCGGCGGCGACCTCTACGAGGCCGTGATCGGGCCCCGGCACATCCGGGTGATCATCGGCGACGTGCGGGGCAAGGGTCTGCCCGCCGTCCGTACGGCCGCCGTGGTGCTCGGCGCCTTCCGGGAGGCGGCGCACCAGGAGTCAGACATCTCGCGGGTCGCGCGGCGCTGCTCGGAGGCGGTGGCGCGGCTGGAGCACGAGCCGGGCGACCCGTACGCCGGGACGCAGGACGCCAGTGAGCTGTTCGTGACCGCGGTGCTGGTGGAGATCGACGGGCCCCGGCTGAGTGTCGTCAATCTGGGGCATCCGCCGCCACTGCTGCTGGACGGGCGGCGGGTCCGGTTCCTCGGCTCCGAGGAGAGCCTCCCGCCGCTCGGGCTCGCCCACCTGCACTCACCGGATCTTCCCGCGTTCGTCCGGGAATGGGAGCCGGGGGAGCGGCTGCTGCTCTACACGGACGGCATCGACGAGGCCCGCGACGAGGCTGGGCGGTTCTTCCCGCTGCTCCCGGTCGCGGGCACGCTGCGGGACGCGCCCCTCGAGGTGCTGCCCGACCGGCTGCTGGCCGCCGTCGACCGGCATGCGGGCCGGAACCTCCGGGACGATGCGGCCGTGGTGGCGGTGGAGTGGAGCGAGGCGTCGGACCGGCTGCCGCACGCGCAGCCTGCCCCCGGGTGAGGTGTCGTGCCGGCTGGTACGCCGTGCAGTGAGGCTTCCACCTGCGGTGACTCCACTGTGCTCATAAGTGGAGCATAAGAATTGAGTGTGGTGGACTCATGTCCTTTGACAGATTCCCGGGGCTCATGCACTCTTGAGTCATATCCACTCAAGGCTTCAGCTGGAGGAACCCGAAATGGCACGTGCGGTCGGCATCGACCTGGGTACGACGAACTCCGTCGTCAGTGTTCTCGAGGGCGGTGAGCCCACCGTCATCACCAACGCCGAGGGCGCCAGGACCACGCCGTCCGTCGTCGCCTTCGCCAAGAACGGCGAGGTACTGGTCGGCGAGGTGGCCAAGCGTCAGGCCGTCACCAACGTGGACCGTACGGTCCGCTCGGTTAAGCGCCACATGGGCACCGACTGGAAGATCGACCTGGACGGCAAGGACTTCAACCCGCAGCAGATGAGCGCCTTCGTGCTGCAGAAGCTGAAGCGGGACGCCGAGGCCTACCTGGGTGAGAAGGTGGCCGACGCGGTCATCACCGTCCCGGCGTACTTCAACGACCACGAGCGGCAGGCCACCAAGGAGGCCGGTGAGATCGCGGGCCTGAACGTCCTGCGCATCGTCAACGAGCCGACTGCCGCCGCCCTTGCCTACGGCATGGAGAAGGAGGACCAGACCATCCTGGTCTTCGACCTCGGTGGCGGTACGTTCGACGTGTCGCTGCTGGAGATCGGCGACGGCGTGGTCGAGGTCAAGGCCACCAACGGCGACAACCACCTCGGCGGCGACGACTGGGACCAGCGCGTCGTCGACCACCTGGTGAAGCAGTTCAAGTCCGGGCACGGCGTCGACCTGTCCAAGGACAAGATGGCGCTGCAGCGACTGCGCGAGGCTGCGGAGAAGGCGAAGATCGAGCTGTCCTCCTCCACGGAGACCACGATCAACCTTCCCTACATCACCGCCTCCGCCGAGGGCCCGCTGCACCTCGACGAGAAGCTCACCCGCGCCCAGTTCCAGCAGCTCACCCAGGACCTGCTGGACCGCTGCAAGACCCCGTTCCACCATGTCATCAAGGACGCCGGCATCCAGCTGTCCGAGATCGACCACGTGGTCCTGGTCGGCGGTTCGACCCGGATGCCCGCGGTCGCCGAGCTCGTCAAGGAGCTGACCGGCGGCAAGGACGCCAACAAGGGCGTCAACCCGGACGAGGTCGTCGCCATCGGCGCCAGCCTGCAGGCCGGCGTGCTCAAGGGCGAGGTCAAGGACGTCCTGCTGCTCGACGTCACCCCGCTGTCCCTCGGCATCGAGACCAAGGGCGGCATCATGACCAAGCTGATCGAGCGCAACACCACGATCCCGACCAAGCGTTCGGAGATCTTCACCACGGCCGAGGACAACCAGCCGTCCGTGCAGATCCAGGTCTACCAGGGTGAGCGCGAGATCGCGGCCTA
This sequence comes from Streptomycetaceae bacterium MP113-05, assembly GCA_000497405.1. Lineage (GTDB taxonomy): Bacteria > Actinomycetota > Actinomycetes > Streptomycetales > Streptomycetaceae > Streptomyces. Next base: position 196,628 of record KI547050.1, read on the forward strand.
CAACAAGAAGCTCGGCATGTTCGAGCTGACCGGCCTGCCTCCGGCCCCGCGCGGCGTGCCGCAGATCGAGGTCACCTTCGACATCGACGCGAACGGCATCATGCACGTCGGTGCGAAGGACCTCGGCACCGGCAAGGAGCAGAAGATGACCGTCACCGGTGGCTCCGCGCTGCCGAAGGACGACATCGAGCGCATGATGCGCGACGCCGAGCAGTACGCCGACGAGGACTCCAAGCGCCGCGAGGCCGCGGAGACCCGCAACCAGGCCGAGCAGCTCGTCTACACGACCGAGAAGTTCCTCAAGGACAACGACGAGAAGGTCCCCGGGGACGTCAAGGCGGAGGTCGAGGGGGCGCTCACCGACCTCAAGGAGAAGCTGAAGGGCGGCGAGACCGCCGAGGGCGAAGACACCGCCGCCATCCGGGAGGCCTCCGAGAAGGTCGCCGCCATCAGCCAGAAGCTGGGCCAGGCGCTGTACGCCGACGCGCAGGGCGCCGAAGGTGCCCAGGCCGGTGCTGACGCCGGTGAGGCCAAGGCCGACGGTGGCGCCGGTGACGAGGACGTCGTGGACGCCGAGATCGTCGACGACGACAAGCCGAAGGACGGTGCCGCGTGACGGAGGAGACCCCGGGCTTCGCACAGGAGCCCGACGTCCCCGCCGACGCCGACGCACAGGCTGACGACGCGACGGCCGCAGCCGGGTCCGCCACCGAAGAGGAGGCGGCGGACCCGGCCGGCCGGGCCGGGGACGGACCGGACGTAAAGGAAGCGGACACCGACAGCGCTGCGCTGTCGGCGCAGCTCGACCAGACCCGCACTGCGCTCCACGAGCGGACGCAGGACGTGCAGAGGCTCCAGGCCGAGTTCCAGAACTACCGCCGCCGGGTCGAGCGGGACCGGGTCTCCGTCAAGGAGGTCGCGGTCGCGAACCTCCTGACGGAACTACTCCCGGTGCTCGACGACATCGGGCGGGCCCGGGACCACGGCGAGCTGGTGGGCGGCTTCAAGTCGGTCGCCGAGTCGCTGGAGATGGTCGCCGCCAAGATGGGGCTGATGCAGTTCGGCAAGGAGGGCGAGCCCTTCGATCCGACCGTGCACGAGGCACTGATGCACTCGTACGCGCCGGACGTCACCGAGACGACGTGCGTGCAGATCCTCCAGCCCGGGTATCGCATCGGCGAGCGCACCATCCGCCCCGCGCGGGTGGGCGTCGCCGAGCCGCAGCCCGGGGCCCAGGAGCGGGACGACGAGCAGACGGCCGACGAAGAGGACGACGGTGGCCCGGAAGAGGGCTGACGCCGGGCACGCGCAGGCAGGAGAGGAGGGACGCCGGGAATGAGCACCAAGGACTTCATCGAGAAGGACTACTACAAGGTTCTCGGCGTCCCCAAGGACGCCACCGAGGCCGAGATCAAGAAGGCGTACCGAATGCTCGCCCGGGAGAACCACCCGGACGCGAACCGGGGCGACGCTTCGGCCGAGGAGCGGTTCAAGGACGCCTCCGAGGCGTACGACGTCCTCGGTGACGCCAAGCGGCGCAAGGAGTACGACGAGGCGCGGGCCCTTTTCGGGAGCGGCGGTTACCGCCCGGGCCCCGGAGCGGGCGGCGGTTCGTTCAACTTCGACCTGGGCGACCTCTTCGGCGGCACCCAGGGCGGGCCGGCCGGCGGAACCGCGGGCGGCAACTTCGGCGGCGGCCTGGGCGACGTCTTCGGCGGCCTGTTCAACCGCGGCGCCGGTACCGGCGGTCGTACGCAGCCGCGGCGCGGACAGGACGTGGAGTCCGAGGTGACGCTGAGCTTCACCGAGGCCGTGGACGGCGCGACGGTGCCGCTCCGGATGTCCTCCTCCGCCGCCTGCAAGGCGTGTTCCGGCACCGGCGACAAGAACGGCACGCCGCGGGTGTGCCCGACGTGTGTCGGTACCGGGCAGGTCAGCCGCGGCGGCGGCGGTGGCTTCTCCCTCACCGACCCGTGCGTGGACTGCAAGGGCCGCGGCCTGATCGCCCAGGATCCGTGCGAGGTCTGCAAGGGCAGCGGGCGTGCGACCTCCTCGCGCACCATGCAGGTCCGCATCCCGGCGGGCGTCACGGACGGGCAGCGCATCCGGCTGCGCGGGAAGGGCGCACCGGGCGAACGCGGCGGCCCCAACGGCGACCTGTACGTCGTGGTCCACGTCGGCCGGCACCCCGTCTTCGGGCGCCGCGGCGACAACCTCACGGTCACCGTGCCGGTCACCTTCCCGGAGGCAGCGCTCGGCGGCGAGATCAGGGTGCCGACTCTCGGCGGCCCGCCGGTCACTCTCAAACTGCCGCCGGGTACGCCGGGGGGACGCACCATGCGGGCCCGCGGCAAGGGCGCCGTGCGCAAGGACGGCACCCGCGGTGACCTGCTGGTGACCATCGACGTGGCCGTGCCCAAGGACCTGGACGACAAGGCACGGGACACCCTCGAGGCCTACCGCGACGCCATCGCGGACGAGGACCCGAGAGCGGCGCTGTTCAAGGCAGCGAAGGGAGAATGACATGCCCGGCCGAGGCGGCGACAGCCGGCGATTCGGGGTGCGGCAACCGCAGGTGCTGACCGACGAGTCCCCGGTGTATGTCATCTCGGTCGCCGCCCAGCTCTCCGGGCTGCACCCGCAGACGCTGCGCCAGTACGACCGCCTCGGCCTGGTTTCACCGGACCGCACGCCCGGACGCGGCCGCCGGTACTCGGCGCGGGACATCGAACTGCTGCGTCAGGTACAGCAGCTCAGCCAGGACGAGGGCATCAACCTCGCCGGCATCAAGCGGATCATCGAGTTGGAGCACCAGGTGGCGGCGCTCCAGTCGCGGGTCGCCGAGCTTCAGCAGGCCGCGGAGGGCGCGGCGGTGGCGATGCGTCAGCGTGAGCAGCAGGTGCACGCGTCCTACCGCCGCGACCTCGTGCCGTACAGCGAGGTCCGGCAGTCCAGCGCACTGGTCGTCTGGCGCCCGGGCCGCAGACGCCGCGACTGAGCGTCCCAGGCCGATCCCGAGGCCCCCGTCCGCTGATGCGTACCGCCAGCGGCGGGGGTCTCCTTCACGGGCGGGGAACGGTAATCACTCCGCCATGGGCGGCAGCGCGTGGCCCTGTACCGCCTGGATGTCCAGCTCGACCTTCAACGTGGTGCCGATGGCCGCGATGCCGGCGGCGACGACCTGGTTGTAGGTCATCGCGAAGTCGTGTCGTCGCAGCTCGGTCGTCGCCCGGAACGCCGCCCGTTGTGCGCCCGTCGCGTCCGGGCCGGTGCCCAGGCAGACCAGCTCCAGCTGGACGCTGCGCACGAGGCCGTGCATGGCCAGCTCGCCGTGCACCGCCCAGCGGTCGTCGGCGGCGGACTCCACGGCGGTGGCCCGGTAGGTGATCTCCGGGTGCTCGGTGACGTTGAGGAAGTCAGCGGAGCGGATGTGGCGGTCGCGCAGCGCGTTTCCGGTGTCGATGCTCTCCGCCCGTATCACCGCGTCGACCGTGGACCGCTCCACCTGCTCGGCGACCTCGATACGCCCGCCGAAGTCGGTGAACCATCCGTGCACGCTGGAGATCCCCAGGTGCTGGGCGGTCGCGGCGACCCGCGAATGCGCGGGGTCGATGGTCCACGTCCCGGGGGTGGGCAGGCGGGTGCTGTCCTGCCGGGAGAGCTCCAGGACGCCCAGGTCGACCCGCCCGGCCGCGGTCACCAGGGCGGTGACCGCAACCGGCGCATAGCCGACGGCGGTGACGAGCACCGTGTACGAGCCCTCGGGCAGTCCTTTCCCGGTGCGCACGGCGCCCCCGTCGTCGGCCGGTGCGCGCAGCACCTGCTCACCGGCTGCGTCGGTGACGGTCAGCACCGCGTGCCGTACCGCCCAGCCGTCCCGGGTCCGGATGTCCGCACGTACGCCTGCCATCAGCTCGTGTTCCTTCCTTCCGCGCCGGGTTCGCGCGCCGTTGGGGGCCGGGGCCCGCTGTCCGGGCCCCTACGGGTGGCCCAGCTCGACGTCGTAACCGTCGACGCCGCGGCCGTCCACCGTCAGCGCGTTCGCCACCGGGGGGTAGCCGCTCGCGATGACGGTGTATTCGCCCTCGTCCAGGTCGGTGAACGCATAGGCACCATCCTCCCCCGTCGTCGAAGTGGCGATGACGTGGCCCGTGCCGTCGACGAGCGTGACCCGTGCGTCGGCCATCGGGCGGCGGTCGGCGCCCGCGCGGACGCTGCCCCCCAGCTGTGCCCCCGGCCGCAGTTCGACCTCCACGGTGCGGGTGCCGAGCGCGTCGACGTCGACGGGCTGAGCGGCCGGACGGTGACCCGGAGCGTTCACCGCGACGGTGAAGGTGCTGGCCGGCAGCTCGTCGAAGGTGAAGTCGCCGTGCTCGCCGGTCCTGCCGGTGGCCAGGACCTCGCCGCGCACGTCGGTGACCACGACCATCGCCGCGGGGAGCGGCTGCCCGTCGGCGGCGCTGCGGACGTGCGTGGTGAGCCCGGTGGTGCCGGCCAGCACCGGATCGTGCGGCGCAGACCCTCCGTCCAGGGCGACGGTGGACGCCTGCGGCTGGTGGCCGTCCGCGGCGGCGATCACCACGTAGGTGCCCACGGCCGGCGCGTCCAGTGCGTACGAGCCGTCGGTGTGCGCGACGCAGCGGCCGAGCTGGCGCCCGTCCAGGGAGATCAGGGTGACGCGGGACTCGGGGAGGCCGGTGCCGTCGGCGGTCCGCACGGTACCGCTCAGCCGCGGTCCGGCCGTGGCCGGAACGTGCTCGGGGAGCGCGGCGGCAGCGGTGGCGACGTCGGCCCCGACCGGAGCGGTCCTCCCGTCGGCGGGCGCCTGCTTCACGGGGACCTCGTCGGTCGCGCCCTCCTCCAGCCCCGACTTGGTGCGCAGCGGCACCTCCTTGATGAAGAGCACCAGGATCAGCGCGACCAGAGCGATGGGCGCCGCATAGAGGTAGATGTCGGCGATGCCGTGGCCGTAGGCGCTCTCCACGACCTGCCGGACGGGCGCGGGCAGTTCACTGAGGTCGGGGATGCCGCCGCCTGCTGCGCTGCCGCCGCCGGAACCCGCAGCGGGAGCGCCCAGCTTCTGCATGCCCTCTCGGACGTAGTCCCCGATGCGTTCGGCGAGGACTGCGCCCAGCAGGGAGACGCCGACGGCGCCGCCCAGTGAGCGGAAGAAGGTGACCACGGAGCTGGCCACGCCCAGGTCTCGCACATCGACCTGGTTCTGTGTGCAGAGCACGAGGTTCTGCATCATCATGCCGACACCGAGGCCGAGCAGGCCCATGAAGACCGCGACCTGCCAGTACGTGGTGTCATAGCGCACGCCGCCCAGCAGGGCGAGACCGGCGGTGAGCAGCACGCCGCCGGCGCAGAGCCACGCCTTCCAGCGACCGGTGCGGGTGATGATCTGCCCGGAGACGGTCGAGGAGATGAACAGGCCGAAGATCATCGGTGTGGTCATCAGCCCGGCCATGGTCGGAGACTCGCCACGCGCGAGCTGGAAGTACTGCGCCAGGAAGACCGTCGCGCCGAACATCGCGACGCCGACGAAGAGCGAGGCCAGCGAGGCCAGCGAGATCGTCCGGTTGCGGAAGAGCCGCAGGGGGACGATGGGCTCCTTCGCACGCGACTCGACGAACAGGAAGACCAGCGCGAGCGCGAGCGAGCCGCCCACCATGGCGTACGTCTGCCAGGACAGCCACTCGTACGAGCCGCCGGCCTGGGTGACCCACACCAGCAGCAGGGACACGGACGCGGCGAAGACCAGGGAGCCCAACCAGTCGATCCTCACGCCCGCGCGCCTGACCACGGGCAGGTGCAGGGTCTTCTGCAGGACCAGCAGCGCGACCACGGCGAACGGGACGCCGGCGTAGAAGCACCAGCGCCATCCCAGCCAGGAGGTGTCGGTGATGACACCGCCGAGCAGCGGGCCGCCGACGGTCGCCACCGCGAAGGTGGCGCCCAGGTAGCCGTTGTACCGCCCGCGTTCCCGCGGGGAGATCATCGCGGCCAGGATGATCTGAGCCAGGGCGGTCAGACCGCCCATGCCTATGCCCTGCACTGCCCGGAAGGCGATCAGGGTGCCGGTGTTCTGGGAGAAGCCGGCACCTGCCGATGCCAGCACGAAGACGACGAGTGCCGCCTGCACCAGGACCTTCTTGCTGGTGAGGTCGGCGAGCTTGCCCCACAGCGGGGTGGTGGCGGTCATCGTCAGCAGAGTGGCGGTGACCACCCAGGTGTAGGAGCTCTGGTCGCCGTCGAGATCGGCGATGATCTGCGGCAGCGCGGTCGAGACGATCGTGGACGACAGGATCGCCACGAACATGCCGAGCAGCAGCCCGGAGAGGGCTTCCAGGATCTGGCGGTGCGTCATGGGCGGTGAGGACGTGGAGCCGTCCGCCCCGGGGCCGCCCGCGCGGTGCGCGGGGGAGCGCGTGGTGGTAGCCATGCGGAGGGTCGCTTCTTTCTACGTGCTGCTGGTGGCGGTGCCGGTGGCGGGCATCGTGGAAGGGGAGGCCGGTGTGGCGGGTGGCGTGGCGGACGGCGGTCCGTGGCCGCCGCGAGCACGGCAGTCGCCGAAGGTGCTGCCGAGCCGTTCGAGGAGCGCGCTCAGGGTGGCGACCTCTTCGGCGGTCCAGTCGCCGAGGAAGTCCCGCATGGTCTCGGTGGCCAGGTCGCTGAGCTCATCCAGCCGGTGTCCGCCGCTGTCGGTGAGGCGCAGCAGCCGGGATCTGCCGTCGTCCGGGTCGGGGAGGCGTTCGATCCATCCCCGCTCGGCGGCGTGCGCGACGTGGCGGCTCGTCACGGAGAGGTCGATGCCCAGGAGCTCGGTGAGCCGGCTCATCCGCATCTCGCCGTGCCTGCGGAGCAGGGTGAGCAGGCCGGCTGAGGCAGGTGGGCAGTCGTGCGGGAGACGGCGGGCCAGCTCCCGGTTGACCACGCCGACGGAACGCAGCTGGCGGGCCAGTTCCCGGTAGTCGCGGTGGTCCGGTGCCGTTCCGGCGGTCTCCTCCCGGGGCGGCCCGGACTCGGGCCCGCGTTCTGCTCCGTCGGCCGCCGGCCGGTTCTGCTCGGTTCCCATGGACACCCGCGTGGCACCCCCGCCGTCGATTCGTTGCTTAGGGCAACCATAAGTTGATTGGTTGTTGCACGCAAGTTGATCTGCGGTGCGGGGTGCGGGGCGGCGCTCGCGGAAAAGGGGGCTGGGGCTGTCTCGGGCGGGCGCGGTTCGCTAGGGTCCTGACCCATGGCTCACAACCCTCACGCACCCCAGGGCCCCGACGCGGGCGGTCAGCCCGACCCGGCGGGCAACACCCAGATGTTTCGCGCGTTCGTCGACGAGGGCGCGCCGCAGCAGCGTGCCGCGACGACCGGGGGCTCCGGGCCGCGCATCGGCCTGATCCTCGGAATCTTCGTGGTCGTCGCCGTCCTGTCCGGGGTGGCCTGGCTCGCGCTCTCCTGACGGAAGGCCGGCCCGGAAGTCCCCTCCCGGCCCGTCCTCGTCGCGCGCAGTCGAACGCCCGCCGTCGGCCGGTCCTCCGGCCCACCGCCTGCCGACCCACGGTCCGTCGGCCCGCCGTCCCCGGGCGGCGGTCCGCGGCGACGGGGCGGCGGGCGGTTCAGTCCTCCGAGACCAGACCCTCGCGAAGCTGGGCCAGGGTGCGGGTCAGCAGCCGGGAGACGTGCATCTGGGAGATGCC
>KI547051.1:0-1674 GCA_000497405.1 Streptomycetaceae bacterium MP113-05
TCTGGAAGGCCTGGACGCCTTCGGGCGCGGCCTGGCAGCCGCACGGCAATACCTCACCCGCGAAGGCCATCTGACGGTGCCCAGGGCACACGAGGAGCTGCTGCACCCCGGGGACGAGGACGGCACCCCGGTCGAGGGCGGCGCGCCCGTCACGATCCGGCTGGGCGTGTTCCTGTCGAACACCAAGTCGCGCCGGGCGAAGCTCAGCGCGGAACGGCGGACAGCCCTCGCCGGGCTGGGACTCCACTGGGCAGCGTGAGCGGTGGTCACCGCCCGGGCTGTGCCGGCTGTGGCCCTGTTCACGAGTTCCGACGGCAGATGTACGGCGCTACGGGAGGCGGATTGCTGCTGCCGAAGTCGATGTTCACGAGAACGGGAGGCACCCGTCCGTGAAAGGTGTGACTCGTAGAGTCCTGGCCCGCTGGTGAGCACGGGCTTGGGCCAGTGGGTTGATCCGTGCGCCAGTCTTGATCGCTGCCGAGCCTGCTGATTGGTTTGCCAGCATGACTGAGCTCGGACCCGTCGCCTGGCCACCTGCCCCGATCAAGACCGAGCGGCTCGTGCTCCGTGAGCCCGAGGCCCGGGACCGTACGACGTTCATCGAGCTGCTGGCGTCACCAGAGGTGCACACCTACCTCGGCGGCCCCCGCCCGCGTGACGAGCTCGAGCGCGAGATCCCTGGGGCGCCCGAGCGGCGGCCCGGGCATTTCGTCGTCGATCTCGATGGGGCGATGATCGGCCTGATCCTGCTCAGGAGGGCAGTGGAGGACCATCGCCCGGCTGCTGCGGGGAAGGTCTATCTCGGTTACCTGTTCCTGCCGCGAGCGTGGGGATTCGGGTACGCCGCCGAGTCGTGCGCGGCGGCACTCGACTGGTTCGACGGCGTCCTTCCCGGCGAGCCGGTGGTGCTCGCCACCCAGACCGCCAACGTCGGCTCGATGCGCCTCGCGGCAAAGCTGGGATTCACCGAGGTGGAGCGGTTCCGGGCCTGGGACGCCGAACAGTGGCTCGGCCTGCGGTCCCCGGTCACGCCCTCCGACTGAGCTCGTGCTCGACAGGGCGGATCCTCAACTCGACAGCAGTGCTAGGACGGCGCCCAGCGCTGTTGACACTCGTGAACATCTCACCCGGCGGAGACGGCCAGACGCCTCCCGAAACGGTGTAGAAGCGCTGTCCGTTCTCGTGGACGAAGCCACCGGCTGCTTGCCACTCGTGCGATTCACGACGCGCGCCCGGGGCTGCGTGTTTCCGCCCACGGGCTCTAGCGCCTGGGCACGGAGGGATGGCTGGCGGGGGAAGCCAGCCGGCCGGAGAGGCGTCGTGTGCCCGCCCGGTCAAGGAAGTCGGGATCTGGTCTCCGCGGCGGTGAGGCGGATGCTGCGCGGCCCCGTGGGGCTGGGGCGGACCGGCGGGACCCAGTCCTGAAGCGTTGGTCAGGCGGTGGGGGCGGGGGTGGGCGGAGCTTGCAGTGTTCGGCGAATTTCGTCAGGTGCGGCAGCCCCGTCGTGCCGAGGGGATCGGTGAACAACAGGCTGCTTCTGGCGTCTCCGGCCAGCAGGTGGGTGAAGACGGCGGCGCGCAGCAGGGGGCGTGCCCAGGGTGGGACGGGGTGGGCGATGCAGCCGTGGCGGGTGTGCTGGGGGTCGTGGAGGGTGACGGCTTCGGCGGCGGGCG
>KI547051.1:5812-9768 GCA_000497405.1 Streptomycetaceae bacterium MP113-05
CGGGCTTTCTCCGCGGCTTTCAGATCGGCTTTCAGTGCGCGGGCCTTCTTCTCCCTGACCGAGGCCAGTGCCCGGCGCTGCCCGGGCGTCGCGGTCTCGGCCAGGTATGCCGTCCCCAGATGGCGGCCGGCTCTGCCCGTGGAGTCGGTGGAGAAGACCTCGATCTGCCCGTCGTAGTGCGGCAGATACCGCAGCCTGACCGGCGTGCCGGCATGTCCGACCATCCAGGGCGCGATGTAGAAGCGGCGCCGCCATCGGATCCCGCTGGTGGAAATCTTGCGTACCCTGGCGTCGTCCTCCAGCGCGAAGAACGCAAGCTGTTCCTCGGGCACGTCCTCGACCGGTGTCGGGTCCGCCTCCCACGCCTCCAGCGGCGTGAGCCCTGGCCTCAGTCCGGCAGGGTGGTGCTCGGTGTTCCACCACCGCACCCAGCCCAGCAGTTCCTCCACGAACTCCGCGAACGGCAGCACCTGGTCCGCCATCTCGGGGCGGTGCTTGCCGACCGGGCGGGCCCGCCGGGTGTATGCGGGGAGGGAGACCAGGAACATCTCCTCGACCGCGGCGTTCAACGCCTCGATGGTGCCCTTCAGGTGTGGGGTGTAGGCCGGGAGGTCACCGACCGGCACCGCGAACCCCCCAAGGGCCTGCGCCACCGTCCTGCACAAGAACTCCTTCCCCCGGTCCACCCTCACCAGGCCCGGAAGACCACCGGCCGGCCCGTGAGGCCCGGCCCGGCTGATCCCCGCCCGTAACGCGGCCAGCACCGCGTCCCGGGCCGGCGGGTTCGGGGTGACCGCGACACCCACGATCACCTTCGACGCGACATCGATGAACCACGTCACCCACGGGCAGGCCGCCGTGCCCTCGACATCCACCCTCACCGGGATCCGTTTGTGATCGCCCTCCCAGCAGGCATTGCGGTGAGTGGGCGGCCGTTTCCCGAACACGTCATGACGACGCCGCCCCGCCTCACCCGCCCGCAGACCGGCCCGCTCCCCCGCCGACAGATCCCGGCGCACCGCACGCTGCAGGGTGCGCAGGGACGGCACGGCCTCCGCCTCTGCCGGTGTTCGGGCTTCGGCGAGCAGTTCCCGGTGCACGGCCGTGACGTTCCCGCCCCACACCGCTAACCGTGCGTGGATCTCCGGCGTCACCGACACCTTGGGCTTCGTGCGAGGCGTCGAACGCTTCTCACCTCGAGCAGCGGCGACCCAGTTCCACACCGTCCGCAGGGACACGCCCAACGCTGACGCCACCAACCGCGCGTGAGCGGTGGTCAACTCGCCTCTGGCATCCAACGCGAGCAGTCGATCGACCGCGGTCTCACGGCTCAGGCCCTGACCGGCCTCAAGAGACTTCCCGTCGGAAGTGCGCGTCCACCTGGCCACCCCCATCACCTCCGAACGGAACCGGCCCGCCTGCCAGGCTGATGTCCATGCCACCTCAACACACGACCGACGCGCCAGACTCGGACACACGATCGAGGGAAAGCAGCCGGAAAGCCTGCAACACCACCACCGGCCTGGTAAAGCGTGGGCGCCCTCTCCTTGAAACGGATCACACACGAAAGCGCGCGGGAAACACCCATGACTCGAAGCCCGACCGGCCCGAACACCTACAAGCGCGTCACCCATCTTGCACCGGTAAACGACGTCGATCTTCACCAACCACACGACACCGGTGAAACACGAACCCGCACTACAACCCCCGAAAACCCGATGAAAACAGATGACACGACCCCAGTGAAAAAAGCATGACGCCCATCACGTGGCGGCATGCCGGGCACCGGGGCCGGATGGTCGCGGTGTGCTCGCTGGGTGATGACCCGCTGCTGGAGGCGCTGGGTGTGCGGTGCACCACCGATCCGGCTCTGCTGGCGCGTCTGGTGGCCGTGGAGGAGCCGGTGGTGGTGCTGGCGACGTACGCCTCGCTGGTGCCGCAAAGCGCCCGGCCGGAGGGGATCGAGGACGGGCCGCAGGAGGGCGCGGGGGCGCGGCAGGGGGTGTTGGAGCGGGCGGCGCGGGGTGAGGGCTTCACGGGCCCTTCTCTGCCGGTTTTCGACCTCCTGGTGGTGGATGAGGCGCACCGTACGTCCGGCGACCTTGGGAAGAGCTGGGCGGCGGCGCTGGATCAGGGGCGGGTGCCGGCGGTGCGGCGGTTGTTCATGACGGCGACGCCGCGGTTGTGGGAGGCGCCGCCGTCGTCCGGTGGTGAGGGCCGGCTGGTGGCCTCCATGGACGACGAGGCGCTGTTCGGGCCGCTGCTGTTCGAGCTGGAGCTGATGGAGGCCGTGGAGAGGGGGTTGCTGGCGCGGTGGGAGATCGACGTGCTGGAGATCACCGACCCTCTCGCGCCGGGCCCGGAGGCGGGCGCCGAGGAGGTGCAGGGGCGGCGTCTGGCCGCTCTGCAGGCGGCGTTGCTGACGCACCTGGATGACGTCGGCGGCCGGTCGCTGCTCACCTTCCACTCCACGACGCTGGCCGCCATGGCGATGGCGCGGTCCCTGCCCGGCACGGCCGCCGAGCTCCACGCCGGCGACCCCGTCTCCTACCCGGCGCGGGTGGGGTCGGAGTGGCTGTCCGGGGAGCACCCCGCCACATACCGGCGAGAGGTGCTCGGGCGGTTCGCGGACGGTGTCACCGAGGACGGGTGGGTCGCGGACGTGCAGATCCTCGCCTCCTGCCAGGTCCTCGCCGAGGGCGTCGACATCCGGGGCCGTGCTGGCGTCGACGGTGTCGTGCTCGCAGACGGGCGTTCCTCGCCGGTGCAGATCGTGCAGATCCTCGGGCGTGCGCTGCGGCAGGAGCCCGGCGAGGGCAAGGTCGCCCGGATCGTCGTCCCCGTCTACCTCGCGCCCGGGGAGCGGCCCGACGCGATGATGACCTCCGGGGCGTACCGGCCCTTGATCCAGGTCCTCCAGGGCCTGCGAGCCCATGACGCCCGTATCGCGCAGCGGCTCATGCTCTCCACCCGCACCGCCTCCGGCGAACCGACCAATGTCCTCGAACTCGACCCGAGCGGCCCGGAGCCCGCCGGGGCCAGCCACCGTGGTGCCGGGGCCGACGGCCACGCCCAGGAGCAGCGCGGCGAGCACAACCAGGACGACGGCCAGGAGCAGCGGGGCGAGGACGGCCAGGAGCCGGAGGGTGAGGGCGAGGACGGCCAGGAGCCGGAGGGTGAGGGCGAGGAACAGCCGGACGGGGGCGCGGCGGCCGGCGGTGGCGGTGCGGGGGTGCCGTTGCTGCGGTTCTCTCAGCCGCGGGATCCGGCGGTGATCGTGCGGTGGCTGCGTACGCGGGTGATCCAGCCCGACAGTGAGGTGTGGCTGACCGGTTACGAGGCGCTGCACCGGTGGGTGGAGCGGCACGGTGATGCCCAGGTGCCGACCGGCGCGGTCATCGAGGTGGACGACCGCGAGGAGGCGTATGCGGTCGGGCAGTGGGTGAGTGAGCAGCGGCGTGCTTTCACGGATGGTGTGCTGCGTCCGCATCGGTGGGAACTGCTGGATGAACTCGGCATGGTGTGGGATGTGGCCGACGCTCGCTTTCAGAACGGGATTGTCGCGGCCCGCGCCTATTTCGAGGAATTCGGCACGCTGTGCGCGCCGCGTGATGCGGTGGTCGATGGATTCGCTGTCGGGCAATGGCTGGAAAACCTCCGGAAAGGCGCCTTGTCGGTGACGGAGGAGCGGGATGCCGCGCTGCGGGAAATTGACGAGAACTGGAACCCTGGGTGGCCGGTGTCGTGGCAGCGCCGGTATGCCGCGCTCGCTTACCTGGTGGAGGGCGAGGACGGCGCGGCGAATGTGCCGCCGGGGGTGCGGGTGCACGGAATTGACGTCGGTACCTGGCTTCAGCGGCAGACGTCGGCGGCCGGGTGGGCGCAGCTGGTGGCCGGGCAGCGCCAGCTGCTCGAGGAACTCGGTGTCCCGGCCCCCGCGGTTCCCGCGCTGGAGG
>KI547051.1:9778-15008 GCA_000497405.1 Streptomycetaceae bacterium MP113-05
GGTGGCTGGTCTGGAGGCTCTGGACACCTTCGGGCGGGGTCTTGCCGCCGCCCGGCAATACCTCGCCCGCGAAGGCCACCTGAAGGTGCCCAGGGCCCACGAGGAACTCCTCCACCCCGCCGGCGACGGCACCCCCGTCCCAGACGGTGCGCCGGTCCCGGTCCGGCTGGGGGTATTTCTGAGTAACAGCAGGTCACGGCGGGCGAAGCTCAGCCCGGAGCGGCGAGCGGCTCTAGCCGGGCTCGGACTCCACTGGGCAGTGTGAGAGCGCCCCGAGCCGTGGCAGGTGCCGTGCCCTCAGCCGGAAACGGCCCGGGCGCGGCCCAACACGGCACGAAACCGTTCCCGCCCCGCCTCAAAGCTCGCCTCCCACAGTTCCGACGCATCGCCGGACACCGACCGAAGCTGGAGGTGCTGCTCCTGCCCGAGGAAGGGACCGTCTGCCAGGTTCTGGTCCAGCATTCCCATCGAGGTGAGCGCGGCGTGACCGCAGTCGATGGCGTGTTCTGCGCTGCCGGAGCGATTGGCCAGTAGGGCATACCTCAGGACGAGAACGGCGAAGAAGGAGTACGTGCCGACGATGTCGGAGATTCCCTCGTCTCTTGGCTGAAGCTCCGGGAAGCCCCCCAGCGCGCGCTGGCGCTCGGGAACGTCGGGAGAGGGTCGGTCGGTGAGCCACAGGTCGTGTGCGGACGCTATGTACAGGTCCAGGTCGGCGTTCCGGTCCCCTGCCACGGCTTGCAGTCCTACGAACAGTGGCGCCATGCGTTCGGTGATCGCAGCCACGTACACGCGGACCGTCCCAACACCCTGCTCACGCAGTGCTTTCGCAACGACTTCGTCGACAAGCATCAGTGCTCCTCCGAGACTCGCGTATGGGAGCAGCGGCGGGCGGCGCACGCCGGCCGACGAATCAGATGGCCAGTTCGTGCTGGCGCTGGGCGGCCGTCCAAGACGTGGCTCGGCAGCCTCCTGCACGACGAGCGCCTGATCCTCATCGACAACACGTGACGATTCACGCCGTTCGGGGGCTCAGGTCCGTTGCCACGGAGCTCAGACATGTGCTGGGCGCGGCAGACCAGCGATGTGCAGCCAGGACGTGGCGATCTGTCGGCCAGTGGCCTCAAGCTCGGCCGTCGGCCAGCCGCAGTGGCTGTACAGACGTCGCAGCATAGCCAGGGTCGAAAGCGGAGCTCCGGCGCACCGAAGAGCAGCTTCCTGAGAGCTGAGCTGCATCTGCCGGTATTCGAAATGATCGTCCGGCCCGGTCGCCCGGGCACCTGAAGCTTCCGTATAGAACATCATCAGGCCATGAGTCTGCCCGTGAACCGCCGAGCTTGCACCCGTCGGGGAGCACATGGCCAACCTCCGCCGCCCCCACGGCCTCGGCAAAAACCCCGAACGCGCGCAGGACCGCGCAGCGCAGCTCGCCGTGATCGACCTCGACTGGAACTGCCCGTGGCCACTGGACTGGCAACGCCACCACCGCGTCCTGGCCGACCTCGTCGACGCCGACGGCCACCTGCCGCAGATCGAGCCGGGTGTGCTCTTCGAAGGCGACGACCTGGGTGCATGGCTCCAGCGGCAACGCCGCACCTGGACGGAACTCTCCGAGGAACAACAGCGGCGGCTCGCGAGGTTGGGCGTGGAACCCGCCGAACGACCCGCCCCCGTCCCAGCAGCCGAGGGCGTTGGGAAGACGTCAGCCTTCCAGCGCGGTCTGGCAGCTCCGGCTCAGTACATTGCGCGGGAAGGAAGAACTGTTGTCGCAAGAGCGCACGTTGAAGAGCTGCCGGACGGTTCGCTGATCAGGCTGGGTGTGTTTCTGAGTAACCACAAGGCCAGACGTGACCGCCTGGATGCTCAGCAGCGAGCGGCCTTCGTCGAGCTCGGCTACGCCTGGGCCGCAGATCCCGAACACGGCTGACGGCGGTCGCGCGCCCGCGTGGTCACGGACGTCCGGGCAAAGCCAGCGGACGGGCCTGCAGCTGGCGCGGCCAGTTGGCTTGTTATGCCCATTACCGGATGAGCTGATAAGCGTTTGGCCCTGTGTGCGAAGCGTGGAGTGGGATGCGACAGGAGCGGGGCCGGTCGATGTCGGGGCAGTGGACGTGCGGTTCATTGCTGCGGGGGGCACGACGGAGTGTTCGCCGTGGTCCGCAGCGGCCGCCGAAGTGCCCTTCGAGCAGTGTCCGCCCCTGAAGCCCTTTCCTGTCCGCAAGGGCAAGCGCATGGCGCCGGGATGGTGGTGGTCGGCGACCACCGGACGGCTGGTGCACTACGGGTCCGGGGCGATGCGGCTGCATGTGATGCTGCTCGACCGCGACCCACGCGTGACGTATCTGGCCAGCCAGCCACTGGAACTGCGATGGCGGGAGCGGGACAAGGTGCATACGCATGTCCCGCAGATGATGCTCCGCCTCGCTGACGGCCATCGGGTCTTGGCGGACTGCATCGCCGGCGAGAAGCTTTCGCAACGGCAGCGGTCTCTGGCGGCGGTGCTCGGCAAAGTGTGTGCTGCGGTGGGCTGGCGGTACTGGGTGCTGGGGCCGGTCGATCCGGTGTACCGGCGCAACGTGGCCTGGCTGGCCGGGTACCGGCATCCGCGGTACCACGGGGGACAGCAGGTGGCGGCGGCGTTGCGGAAGTCGTTCGCCGGGCGTACGCCGCTGTGGGAGGGCGTGCGCGGGACCGCCGGGAATCCGATGGTGGTCCTTCCTGCGCTGTTCCATGCACTGTGGGCCGGGCGGCTGTCTGCGGATCTGGGCGCCCCGATGCATGAGCGGATGCCGGTGTGGGCGCGGTCGGCGTGACGAGGGCAGGAGGCCGGGGGGTTGTCGGGCCGGTGGTCGAGGTGGGGTCGCGAGTGCGTTTCGAGGGCCGGACCTGGACGGTGGCCGCCCTTGTTGGCGGGCAGGTGCGGCTGACCGCGGAGAACGGTGAGATGGCAGCGCTGCTGCTGTCGCTGTTGTTCGCTGGCGAGGGCTTCGAGGTTGTGGATGGGCCCGCCGCTCGCCGGGTGGCACCGCTGGGCCTGCTGAATTCGTTGCCTGCGACGGTGCGGGAGCGAGCGCTGGCCTGGGAGGGGCACGTGCGGGAGGTGGAGACGGGGCACCCGGGCGGATCCGGTGAGGTCGGCCCTGCGCGGGCCGAGTACGACCCGGAGGTGCGGACGCTGGCGCAGCGGGAGGAGGCGAAGGCGGCGGAGCTGTCGGCGGCGGGTTTGCCGACCAGTGCGGTGACGGTGCGGCGGATGCGGGCCCGCTATCGCGACGGCGGGGTGTGGGGGCTGGTGGATCAGCGGACCGTGCGGCCCCGGTCGGCGCTGGGGCGTGCGGATGAGCGGGTGGTGGCCGCGCTGCGGGAGGTGCTGGAGGCCGGGCAGGAACGCTCCAGCGGAACGCTGGGGCGGCTTCGGATGTACACCGAGCGGCTGCTGGCCGAGCGGTACGGCCCGGGGGCGGTGGCGCTGCCGTCGACTGCGACGTTCAACCGGCTCGTGCACGCCCTGGCCGACGGGCGCGGGCTGCTGGGCAGTGCGCGACAGCGCCGCTGGCGCTCGGCGCGGCCAGCTCCTCCGTTCGTACCGACGACGGTGATGGCGCCGGGTGAGCTGGTGATGATGGACAGCACCGTGATGGATATCTTCGTGGTGCTGGACGACGGGGTGGTGGAGCGGCCCGAGCTGACCATCGCGCTGGATGTGGCGACCCGCAGTATCTGCGCTGCTGTGCTGCGGCCGAAGGGGACCCGCAGTGTGGACGCGGCGCAGTTGCTGGCGCAGATCATGGTTCCCGCGCCGATGCGGCCCGACTGGCCCGAGGCGCTGGCCATGGAACGCTCGGTGATCCCGTACGAGCGGCTGCAGGGCATGGACGCCCGTCTGGAAGGGGCCGCAGCGCGGCCGGTCATCACCCCGCAGACCGTCGTGGTCGATCAGGGAAAGGTATTCGTCTCGTCCTCGTTCGTCGCCGCCTGCGGATCGCTGGGCATTTCCCTGCAGCCAGCGCCGCCGGGCAACGGGCCGGCCAAAGGGCAGGTGGAGCGCACGTTCTCCTCGATCAACACGCTGTTCGCCCAGCACGTCGCCGGCTACACGGGCTCACACACCGGCGAACGCGGCAGGGACGCGGAAGGCGAGGCGGTATGGACGCTCGCACAGCTGGACGACCTGCTGCAGGAGTGGATCGTCTGCGGGTGGCAGGAGCGCGAGCACGACGGGCTGCGGCACCCGATGATGCCCCGCCGCGCCCTGTCACCGAACGAGATGTGGGCAGCGCTGGTCGCCGTGTGCGGGTACGTCCCGGTACCGCTGGGGCGCGAGGACTACATCGAGCTGATGCCCGTCAGACGGCAGAAGATCAACGACTACGGCATCCGCATCGACTACCGCACCTATGACCACAAGGTTCTCAATCCCTACCGTGGCCAGGGCTCGCCGGCAGCGGATGGACTGTGGGAGATCCACTACGACCCGCACGATCCCGTGCAGGTGTGGGTACGCCTGCCGAAGCCCGACCAGCCGCGCGGATATGAGTGGGAGGCGGTGCCGTGGATCCACCACACCCTGGTCAGCGCCCCATTCACCGACTTCACCTGGCAGCACGTCAGGCGCACCGTCGCCCAGCGCGGCAGCCGCGTGAGCCACGAACACGACTTGGCTCTCGCCCTGCGCGAGCTGCTGGAACGGGTCGCCGCCGGACATGGCACCCGCCGGGAGAGGGTCATCGTCGCCCGGGCCCGCACCGCCGCGACCGATGGTGCGGTGTGGTCGACCTTGTACGAGCAGTCGGAGGCGGAAGCCGATGAGCCCGGGGAGGACCTCTTCGACGACAACGAGGACGACGAGGAGCCCTCGACCAACGACGGCGCTTTGAGTGCCCGGCCGACTGAACACACACCGCTGAGCAGCGCCCCAACCGGCGCGGTGCAGGAAGCCGGCGTGCCTGCACCGAGGCGCCCCCAGGTCACGGTCTATGACCCCTTCGAGGAATCTCTACGATGGTGAGCCCGCTCTCCCACGATGCCGTCGGGTTCGCCCCGCTGGCCCCTCCGACCGTATGGGAAGGATGGGATGCCTTCGTCCACCGAGCCCCGGCGCCCGCGCGCGACGCCGCCGACCCCACCTGGCCCCAGGAGGAGCGCGAGGACTACCACTCCGAACTCGCCGTGATGCGCACCCCCGCCATGGACAGCGTGTTCACTGCCGTACGCCGACTGCTGCTGGTCA
>KI547051.1:15018-15825 GCA_000497405.1 Streptomycetaceae bacterium MP113-05
ATCAAGCGCACCGTCGCCCGCCGCGCAGACCGCGTCCAGCACGAACACGACCTGGCGCTCGCCCTGCGCGAGCTGCTGGAACGCGCCGCCGCCGGACACGGCACCCGCCGGGAGAAGGTCGTCGCCGCCCGGGCCCGCGCCGGTGCCGCCGCGAACGAGGACGGCGCAGTATGGGGGATCCTGTACGGCCAGCAGCCGGAGGCTGGGGCGCTCGAGCCTGCCGACGAGGACGTCTTCGACGACAGTGAGGACGACGAGGGGCCCCTGACCGACGACGACGCCGTGGGCACCTGGTCGGCTGAACACGCACGGCCGAGCGACTCCTCAGCGGCTCCAGTGCAGGAAGCTGGCGTACCTGTTCCGCGTCGGGCCAAGGTCACGGTCTACGACCCCTTCGAGGAATCCCTGCAATGGTGAGTCCGCTCTCGAACGACGCCGCGGGGTTCGCCCCGCTCGTCCCTCCGACCGTGTGGCAGGGGTGGGATGCCTTTGTCCACCGTCCCCCGGCACCCGTGCGCGACGCCGACGATCCCGCCTGGTCCCAGGCGGAGCGCGAGGACTACCACTCCGAACTCGCCGTCATGCGCACCCCGGCCATGGACAGCGTGTTCACCGCCGTACGCCGGCTGCTGCTGGTCAACCGCCGCCAGCAGGCCGGCGCCCGGCGCGGTCTGATCATCTCCGGCCCGGCCACGACGGGTAAGACCACCACGATGATGGCGCTCGGGCGTTCCTTCCATCTGGCCGAGGCCCGCCAGCACCCCGGCCAGGACGGCAGAAGACCGGTGCTGTTCATCAGCGTGCCGC
>KI547051.1:15835-17468 GCA_000497405.1 Streptomycetaceae bacterium MP113-05
TCGAGGCCTCCTCACTCCTCAGCGGAGTGCGCGGCGCGCAGATCGCCGGCCGCTTCAAGATCTTCCGCCACCGACCGCTGGCGTATGCCACCGAGCAGGACCGGGCGGTCTGGGACGACCTCGTGCGGGCCGTGGAGGACCTGCTGAGGCTGCGTGCACACCGTCCCGGAACGCTGGTCAAGCACGCCGCCTACCTCCACACCCGCACAGCAGGGCGGATCGGCAGCCTCTCTCACCTCCTCCGCGAAGCCGCCCTGGTCGCCATCACCGAAGGCACCGAACGGATCACCAAGCAGCTGCTGAGCGAGGTGGAGCTTGACGCAGCCGCCGAAACCCAGGCCCGGCCGGCCCGGCCCGCACGACGGGAGTGAGAGCATCGCATCCGGCGTGGCACACCATCGCAGCATGACCGCGCACGCCGCGTGCCGGGGAGCGGGCTTGGGGGACGCAGGCCCGCAGTGTCCGGCGCGGTCGTGCCCACCATCGGCTGCGGCGCGGCAGGACGAGTGGCTCCGCTGCAGGGAGAGCTGACGCTGTCGTTCTTGAACAGACTCGCCGCCCGCTACCACCTCACCATCCGCGATCTGCTCGCCGCCGTCACCGACGTCGGCGGCCTGCAGAACCTCACCGGCATGCTGTACCCGGACAGCGAGATCCACCTCAACGCCCAGGCCCGCAACCGCGTTGCCACGCTGTGCCGTGTTGCGCCGCACGTGCTCGAGCGCGCCCTGCCCGCATGGACACGGGAAGAGCCGTGCGGCAAGTACGGGGACGGCCCGGTCGGGCGGCTGACGCGCGGTGAGGAGGCCGTCGCCGCGTGGGGACCGGCCTGTCCTGCCTGCGCTGCCGCCCGCACCGGGCGCCGCACGCCCGCACGCCGGTACCTGGCGCCAGAGGAGCGCGTGTGTGCGCGCCACCAGTTTTGGCTCTTGTACGTTCCCGGCACCAGCGGTCTGCCCGTGCCCCTTGGCCGGTGCCCGGAGGTGATCGAGGCCCAGCAGCGGCATGTCCGGCTGCTGCGCCGCTCCCCGACCGGGGCGCAGGCCTTCGAGGTCGCACGCGCCGTGACCGGCTTCTGGTGGGAGTCCTGGCCGGACGAGGAAGAGCTGTGGCCGGACCGTCTTGAGGCCACTCGTGCCGACGGTGCTGACGCGAACCGGTGGAAAGTGTCGGCGCGCGACCTGATCACTTATCCCGAAACCATCGCGATCGCGCAGGTCCTGGCCAGCCCCCATTGGCAGCAACAGACCATCGCAGAGGCGCGCGGGCATCTCCCCTACCGTCTCGGTGAGATGCCCGCGCTGCTGGACGAGCTCGCTCGCCAGCTCCAGCGGCCCTGGGTCGCCCGCCACCTCGCCACCGTCACCCGCGGGCCATTGTTCGTCTGGGCCCACGCCTGCGTCCGTACGCGCCTCGCTCCGAGATCCACAGCACGGCACGCGCTGTGGCAGGTCCACTCGTCGCACCGGCCCCGCTCCCTCAGCGACTTCCTCGATGTGCAAGGTAGCCGCGACGAGGCCGGGCTTCCGGCACCGCAGCCCGTCAAACGGCTGCGCGGCAACAGCCTCCAAGCCGAGCGCGCCTTCGACAAGGGCCTCGCACACGCCCGCCTCTACCACCAGCAGCACGGGCA
>KI547051.1:17478-18019 GCA_000497405.1 Streptomycetaceae bacterium MP113-05
GTCACCCACGGACCGCTGTTCACCTGGGCCCACTCCTGCGTGAGGACTCGCGTCTCTGGTGAGGCCACCGCGCACAAGGCGCTGTGGAGGGTGCACTCGGCACACCGGCCTCGCCCTCTCAGCGACCTCCTGCCCCATGTTCCGGCCGCCGACGGCGCCCCGCCTGTTCCAAGGCCCGTCATGCGGCTGCGCGGCCACAGCTTCCAAGCCGAACGCGCCTTCGAGAGAAGCCTTGTGTATGCCCGTGTCTACCACCAGCAGCACGGGCACCTGGCCGTCCCCAAGGAAGACGCTTCGGGGGATTACCCGCTGGGCACGTGGCTGTCCAACCTGCGCAACCGCCACACCAAAATGCCCACCTACCAAGTCGCCGCCCTGAGCAGCATCTACCCCTGGTGGAACGCGCCTTGGAGCACCCTGTGGCAGCGCACGTGGCACCAAGCCCGCGATCACGCCGGGGCCGCCGGCCGGCTCGAGCCCGCCGGCGGCTTTCCCACCACCAGCTACAGCCTGGGCGAGTGGCTGTACCTGCAGTGCACCC
>KI547051.1:18029-19696 GCA_000497405.1 Streptomycetaceae bacterium MP113-05
GCTGGCCGACGCCCGCCAGCACCCAGGACAGGCCGAGCGCAGGCCTGTGCTGTTCATCAGCGTGCCGCCGGCCGCCACCCCGAAGATGCTCGTCAGCGAATTCGCCCGGTTCCTCGGCATGCCCGTCACCGACCGTCTTAACCAGACCCAGATCACCGGCGCCGTGTGCGACCTGCTGTGCGAACTGGGCACCCAGCTGGTCCTCGTCGACG
The DNA here is from genome assembly GCA_000497405.1 of Streptomycetaceae bacterium MP113-05. Lineage (GTDB taxonomy): Bacteria > Actinomycetota > Actinomycetes > Streptomycetales > Streptomycetaceae > Streptomyces. Next base: position 18,242 of record KI547051.1, read on the forward strand.
ACGTCCACCTCCTGGACACCCAGCGGCGCGCCGGCGCGGAAACCTCCGACCAGCTCAAGTACCTCGGCGAACGCATCCCGGCCACCTTCGTGTACTCCGCGATCGACATCGAGACCTCCTCGCTGCTCAGCGGGGTGCGCGGAGCGCAGATCGCCGGCCGTTTCAAGATCTTCCGCCACCGGCCGCTGGCGTACGCGACCGAGCAGGACCAGGCCGTCTGGAACGACCTCGTGCAGGCCATGGAGAATCTGCTGCGGCTGCGCGCACACCGGACCGGAACGCTGGTCAAGCACGCCGCCTACCTGCACGCCCGTACCGCGGGACGGATCGGCAGCCTCTCCCACCTCATCCGTGAAGCCGCCCTGATCGCGATCACGGAAGGCACCGAGCGGATCACCAAGCAGCTGCTCGCCGAGGTCGAACTCGACGCGGCCGCCGAAGCCCAGGCCAGGCCGTCCCGGCCCGCACGGCATACGTAGGGCATCCGCAATGGCGCACCGGTCCAGCACGCCCGCACCCGCACGCCTGCCCCGGAACAGACGAGCGGAGCGCGAACGGGCGGCATCCGGCAGCATCGTGCCCGCTATGAGCGGCGGCGCGGCAGGACGCATCGCTGCGTTGAACGGGGAGCTGACGCTGTCGTTCCTGACCAGGATCGCGGCCCGGTACCACCTCGGGATCCGTGACGTGCTCGCCGCCGTCACCGACGTCAGCGGCCTGCAGAACCTCACCGGGATGCTGTACCCGGACAGCGAAATCCACCTCAACGCACAGGCCCGCGACCGGGTCGCCGCACTCTGCCATGTTCCGCAGCACGTGCTCGAGCAGGCGCTGCCCGCATGGACGCGGGAAGAGCCGAGCGGAAAGTACGGGACGGGCCCGGTCGGGCGGCTGCTGCGCGGTGAGGAGGTTGTCGCCGCATGGGGGCCGGCCTGCCCCGCATGCACCGCCGCCCGTACCGGACGAGAGGTGCCCGCCCGCCGGTACCTGGCACCCGAGCAGCGCGTCTGCGCACGCCACCGGTACTGGCTCCTGTACCTGCCCCACACAGGCGGGCTGACCGTCCCCCTCGGCCGGTGCCCGGAAGTGATCGAAGCCCAGCGGCAGCATGCCGGGTTGCTATACCGCTCCCCCATCGGGGCGCAGGCCTTCGAGGTCGCTCGTGCCGTCACCAGCTCCTGGTGGGAGCAGCCCTGGCCCCGCCAGGAACACGCCTGGTCGGCGCGCCTCGATGCCACACGCCCGGACGGCGCCGATCCCGGCTGGTGGAAGGTGGCGGCACGCGACCTGATCACCTATCCCGAGACCGTCGCCCTCGCCCGTCTGCTGGCCAGCCGCCCTCTGCAGCAACGCGCTGTCGCCGAATCGGGCGGCCATCTCCCCTACCGTCTTGGTGAGCTACCCGCTCTTCTGACCGAGGTCGCCCATGAGCTGCAGCGGTCGTGGCTCCGCCCC
>KI547051.1:20187-22677 GCA_000497405.1 Streptomycetaceae bacterium MP113-05
GACGGTGCGTGCCGTGGTTGAGGACGGGGTGCCGCTCGCCGCGCTGAGCACGGACCAGGTCCGCTCCGACGTGGCTGGCGCGCTGCAGCAGTACGCCGTGGACAAGCTGCGCGAGCGCGGACGACAGCGCTCCTACGACCTGATCGAGTCCCTGGTGCAGGAGGGGCAGCGGGACTCCACCGTCGTTGTCCTGCAGCGGGTCCCGATGACCGGCCGGGACGGATCCGTCGTATCCCCCTGGCGGGGCTTCCATGTCACCGGCAACAACCGGGGAGACGCCCGGCTGCAGGCCTACGGGCTGGAGGCGCAGCAGATGCTGACCGGTGTACCGCAGTCGGTGCTGCGGCTGCCGGACGAAGAGGAGAACCGGCGGCTCGTCCTGGTTGGGCTGGGCGAGATCCTGCGCCGGATCAGCACCCTGCTCAACACCGCATACACCGTCCCCGGCCACGAGCTGGAGGAGCGGGCCAGCCGGGCGCAGCGGATCGCCCAGGTTCCCGCCCGTGTCGTGGTCGGCGCCCGGACTCCGGAACGGCTGGAGGAGTCACTGCGCCAGCTGAACGTGCACGACCACCTGCGCGGTCAGCTGGGCTACGACAACGAGGACCGTGGTCTGGGCCTGTGGTCCACCCTGGTCAAGGCCTACCAGGCCAAGCGGCTGCTCGGTGAGCTGCTCGCCAAGGAGGTCGCCCAGGATCGGATGGCCGCAGGCGCCTTGGACGTGGACGCGATCGCCGATGCCCTGGTCGGAGCCCGGGCGTTGGACGTGCTCGCCGTGCTGCTGTCTCCGGGCGACGAGGTGAGTCCGATGACATTGCGCGACGTAGCCATCCGCTGCACCACGGTGATGCTGTTCCCGCCGGTCCCACCGCGCCCGGAGAACCTGCCGCCGCGGGCGCACATGCCCACCGGCCGGTACTGGCCGGTGGTGCGCGCCGCACTGCAGGAAGCACCGTGGAGCCAGTCGAACGGGCCCAAGGCCGAACGCCGGACGGAGGTGTGGGCCGCTGTGGTCTCCCAGCACTTCGCCAACCGCGGCAACCTGCTCGCCGCCAAGAGCGCGTTCAGCGCACGCAACGTGCAGTTCGGGGTGCGGCCGGATGCACGCAGTCTCACCTCGCTGATGAACGCCTGCCGCCAAGGGGACGCCGCGGCCTGGGAGATCCTGGTGCGCAGGCACCTGCTGCCGGGCCTGATCAACGCGCCCGAGCCGTTCATCACCTCCGGCCAGGGTTCGGAGAAGAGCGAGGACCGCAAGGGCGTGCGGCGTCCCCCCTCCAACGCGGTCCTGGCCCTGGTGAACGCTTACGCCAGCCCGCCCGAGGGCGTCACCCGCGAACTGCTGTGCGCGTTCGCGGAGTCAGTCCTGCGCGCCCCCGATGCTTCTGCTGGCGTCGACGGCCAGGCACCCGGCACGTTCTGGGCGCCCGACGCCCACGGCCACCCGCGCGAGAACGTCCTGGCCGACAAGAACTGGTTCGACGCCACGTTCCCCAAGACGTCCGCCACCAACGGCAAGGGCAAGGACGTGCCGTCCTCGGACGACTCCGACGGCAGCACGGACGAGGACACCGCCGACGAGAGCGGCGAAGTCTCCGTCGAGGTCGAGGACGAGATCCCGGAGGACGCGCTCACCCGCATGACCCGCCTGCGCGCGGCGCTGACCACACAGGTCGACAACAGCGCCGACGCCGTGGCCACCGCCGCCGAACAGCTCGAGCGGCTCCTGGGGCACATCCAGGATGCCGTGCGCTCCCGCAAGGAAGCCGGCGCCGAGGAGGAACCGTCCGAGGTCCAGAAGTTGTACGTGAAGGACATCAACGAGATCAAGAAGGAGTGGACGAAGGTCGTCGAGCTGCTGGACCAGGCCGGAGCGGCGGTGTGGGAGCTGTGATCGACGACTGCTGCCCGGAAACGGTCGCCGGACCGGTGGTCGACGCGCGAGCGCTTCGCCATGCGTGGACGGCGTTGGGGCCCCTCGCGCTCGGCGGCTGGCCCGTCCACTGTGGCCTCGGCCCGCAGCACCGTGAGGAGACCCTCGCGGTGCTGGACGAGGTACTCGCCGGGCTGTACCTAGCGGTTGACGCCGACGGGCGGCTGCGCTGGCTGGGCAAGGCCCACCGCGACGGCGGCGTCGGCGCCCGGATGCGGGACCACTTCCGGCATCCGGAGCGAGCTCGCGTCTTCGCGGGGGTGTTCGTCGTGGCGGCCGACCCGTTCGGCTCGCCGCAGGCGATCAAGGCCGCTGAGGGCCGGACCGCCGATCTGATCGGGCTGCGTGGCCGCATGGGTCCTCGTACGTGGCCCGTGGTCACCGAGGCGCAGTGGCTCGCCCTGGTCACCGCGCAGTCCGCGCTCCGCGTCGGCCGTCCCCGGCCAGCTGGGGACGGCTCGGGGGACCGGTCGGCGGCGCCAGCCTGACGGGCCGGGTCCGGTGTGTCGTGACGAGCTCCTCCCCGGCCGCCGCTTCCAGGCGTGCCGCCGAAGCGG
>KI547051.1:22687-23994 GCA_000497405.1 Streptomycetaceae bacterium MP113-05
GCTCCACAACCAGCAACGCGGCTGGCTCCTCCTCCACCCCCACCAACAACACCTCCTCACCACAGCCGGACTCGTCAACGTCTGAACTCCCCTCGGGTCAGCACCGGCACCTTCCGACTCAGGTCGGTTGGCCCTCAACCAGCCCGGGTTGGCAAGAACTTCGGACGTAATCTGCCCGGAGAGGTCTCAGACGGCGGCGTGATGACCGATACTGGTGGGCAGGTCTGGCGTGCCCGCACGAGGATGCACGAGGCCGAAGAGCAGAAGAAAAGGCGGCGCGGAAAAGGTTAATGAACCGGCTTAAGGGCTTTATCAGCATTCTTTTTGTTAAGAACGCTACATAGACCACCCTGCCCAAAAAGCCGAAGAAAACCTCCGCTAAAACCGCCGGATAAAGCCTTTAAAACACCCTGCGGGACCAGTGCACCAGTCTCCCAAGGGGCTGACAGGTCTGCCGTAAAACACCACCGGCCCGCCCGACGGCGGCGCCGGTCCTCGGCATGCCCTGACACCACGGCACACCAGTGCCGCCTCTCCCCGTCCCAGCCGTCCCCGTACGGCTCGTTCAGGCATGAGGCGGCCCAGCCGTCACGTGCTGGAAGGGCATCCACGCGATGAACTCGTCCTCCCTCGCCCCTGTCTCCGGCCTCCTGGCCGGACTCCCCGCCGTCCTCGCCGGCGCCCTGGGCGGCGCACCCTGGTGGGCCGTCGGAGTGATTGTCATCGCGGCATACCTCGCCGTCCCCCTCACCAGCCTGATCCTCGAACACTCACGACAGCGAAGAGGAACACTGGTCGATGAGAAATTCGCAGCCACACTCGACCAGATAACAGACCCCGAAAAAAGAATCCAAGCCATCATCAACTACCGACAGGCCACAGCCCTCGCCACTACTCCCCAGCCACCACCCGACCCGCCACCAGGAGCACTACCACCCACCGACCCTGACAGCGGCAGCCAATCACCAGCACCCGTATAGACGATAAGGAGCAGCCTTCTACGCTGGCCTCATGACCGAGGCCGCTCTGTCTACCAGCCGGTGAGACTGTCGTGGTGGCCGTCGAGACGGTCCAGCTGGATGTCGCCCTCGGGGGTCAGCAGGTAGGGCTGGTGGGCGCCCATGTCGGCGAGCAGGTCGGCGGCGAGGGCATAGGCCGTGACAACGGCCTCACGCTTGTCGGTGGCGAGGACGGTTAGGTTCGCGGTGGTATGTGACGGGGTTCTCGGGATTGGTCCGACGGACCGTGCTGGAAGTGGCGCTCGGAGACGACAAGACGCACGGGAGTATTGATCCGAAACGGTTCGA
>KI547051.1:24004-28839 GCA_000497405.1 Streptomycetaceae bacterium MP113-05
ACTGGTCCTCACGAACCTCCGGCGGCGGCTTCGACTCTCTCCCGGGCAAACGCGAAGCCGCGCTGCGCGCGGCCGTCGTACTGGGGCCGGCTTCCCGCCGTGCCTGCCCACACCTCACCGGTTCAGCGACCGATGGGTTTCCGACACTTTCGGCCGGGCCTTGCTGCGGCAGGCTACCGGGCGGGCAGAGCGTCTCAAGACCGGCGCTCGCACAGCCGATGCGTAAACGGAAGCGAATGTTCCAGGGGTAGAAACAAGCCAGGCCTCCTCATTATTTTCTGACTCTACGCGCCGGAGTTTAGGATGGTCCACATGAAGAATCTCGCCGATTGCTACATTCGCTACGATCCAAGCGCGAACGTGGCGCTGCTCTCCTTCACAGAATCCCCCGACTCCAGGGGAACAGCGTTGGAAATCCTCAAAGAGTCAGGAGGATTGGCGGGTCTCCTTCACCTCAACACAGAGGGTGCATTCGACCATCTGGAACTTTTGGGAGCGCGCCGCAGAATCCCCCAGTACATTCCAATGATGCAGGCGCCTCAATCGGGACTACATGGTTACCGCCAGGGCACTGTGGAAGTTCCGATCGCAACCACCGAGGATAGGATCTCGGTTCGCTTCGATTTCGACGCGACCCCAGCCACGGGTAGTGAGCATGAACTGTCGGTCAAGGCGAAAGCATCGACCGCTGTGATCGCAACCCTCGTGTTCGCAGATTCAGGCGTGCTCCGTGCCTTGACGCTCTTTCCGTTCGGTAACTTTCTACGGAATATCAGGGGAATTTAGTAAGGTCATTTCTCGTGTTGCACACGCAGGCCCGATTCACCGGCCTGGCCCTGGAGTGACCGTCTCAGAGAGGTTGCAATACACCGGTGCCCCTGCCCAGTGTCATCAGGCAGGGGCACACGTGTAGCTGCCGCCCGGGTGGATCCGCGGGGTTTCCGCGCCAGCCGGGCAGCCGGTGACGGGACAGGGTGGCGGCCAGTCCCTCGCCGCGCCCTGACTCGCATTCGTCCGAACAGTGTGCGTAGGTAGTCATGTTGGGACATTCTTCCATCACGCGGCACGGTGGGGGCGCGTGTGTTGATGGTGCGTCGTCTGGGCCGGTGGTATTTCTCTCGCTCCTATTCCGCTTATAATGCGTTTCTAAAATACCGTCAGCTGAAGCCCATCGGGCGTCAGTAGGTGGCTCGCACATGTACTGCTGTGAGCTCACTTGGACGGCCCGGCTTGTCCGCTCCCGTTCGTCTGCCCCGCCCCGCGTGACGGGGTGGGGCCGTCAGCGCTCCGTGACGGCAGCCTGCGGGCGGATCGGGAGGCGGTTGACCGGGCGGCCGGTGGCGGCCCTCACGGCTGCGGCGACCGCCGCCGGGGCGGTGACGACGGGCACCGCGGAGGCGGGCTTGGCCCCGAACGGCGCGACCACGTCGCGCTCCTCGACAAGCTTGACGATGCGGACGTCCGGCGCGTCGAGCGAGGTGGGCAGGGCGTACGCGGTCAGGTCCGGGTGGCGTACGACGCCCTTGGCCACGCGCAGGTGTTCGGTGAGCGCGGCGCCGATGCCCTGCGTGACGCCTGCCTCGATACGGGTCCGCAACTGCTGCGGGTTGAGGACACGGCCCACGTCCTGCGCGATGGCCGTCTCCACCACCCGGATCGAGCCGAGTTCGACGTCGACGTCGACCACCGCACGCATCGCGGCGAACGCGAGGCCGACGAACGCGTCACCCTGGCCGGACTCGTCCAGCGGCTCGGTGGGATGGGGGCGGCACTGCGCCGTGGCCCAGAGCTCCTTGCCCTCCAGCTCCTCCGCCACCGTCGTCGACAGCACCCCGTCGTAGCTGGTGATCTTCCCGTCGGCGACGGTCAGCAGCTCCGTGGACATGCCGAACTTGGCCGCGAGCGGCTGGAGGAGCTGGGTACGCACCATCTTGGCCGCCCGCTCCACCGCACCTCCGGAGACCCAGGTGTGGCGGCTGCGGGCGCCTGCCCCCGCAGGCGGCTGGTCGGTGTCGACCGAGGCGACGTGGACCTCTTCGATGCCGAGCGTCTCCTGCACCACCTGCCGGGCGAGGGTGGCGAACCCCTGGCCGGTCTCCACGGCCGCGCACAGCACCGTCGCCACCGTTCCCTCAACCTTCACCGTCGCGGTGGACACCTCGTCGGTGCCCTCCGCGCCGAGCATGTGCACCATGCCCAGGGCGTAGCCGACGCCACGCCGTACGGCGCCCGGTTCACCCGCGCCCTCGGGGCCGCCGGGCAGCAGCCACTCCGACTCGGGACTGTCCTTGGGGAGCGCGGGCAGCGGCGCGTCCCGTACGGCGGCGAGGAGTTCGGCGACCGGCGCGGGGCAGGTGACGGTCTGGCCGGTGGGCAGCAGGTCACCCGTGGACAGCACGTTGCGCAGCCGCAGTTCGGCGGGATCGACGCCCAGCCGGGCGGCGAGTTTGTCCATCTGTCCCTCGTACGCGGCGCACACCTGCATGGCGCCCTCGCCCCGCAGGTGCCCGGAGGGCGGGTTGTTCGTACGGACGGCCCAGCCGTCGACGACGGCGTGCGGAACGACGTACGGGCCGGCGGCGAAGGAGACGGCGGCAGCGAGCGCGTCGGAGGAGGTGTCGGCGTAGGCGCCGGCGTCGAGCAGGATCTGCGCCTCGACCTTCAGCAACCTTCCCCGGGCGTCGGCGTGATGGCGGTAGCGCAGCATCGTGGGATGCCGGTGGGCGTGGCCGAGGAAGGACTCCTCACGCGTCGCGGCGATCTTCACGGGGCAGCCGGTGTGCATCGCGAGGAGGCCGAGCGGCACCTGCAGACCGGTGTCCTCACGGTCGCCCAGCGCCCCCGGCACGCCGGTGACGACGACCTTCACCTGCTCGGGCGGCAGGCCGAAGCAGGCGGCGGCCTGGTCGCGGTCGGCGTGCGGGTCGGTGGACGCCGTGTAGATCTCCACTCCGCCGTCCGGGCGGGGCACGGCGAGGCCCGCCTCGGCGCCGATGGGTGCCGGGTCCTGGCGGCCGATGCGGTACAGGCCCTCGACGACGACCTCGCCGGTGACGTCGGGGTCGCCGTAGCGCAGCGGGATATGGCGGATCAGGTTGCCGTCGGGGTGGATCGGCTCAGCCTCGAAGGACTGCTCCGGGTCGGTGACGGGATCCAGTACCTCGTAGTCGACGGCGATGGCGGCGGCGGCCAGCCGCGCGGTATCGGGGTGGTCGGCGGCGACGGCAGCGATCGGCTCCCCGTGGTAGCGGACCACGTCCCGGGCGAACGCCGGCCGGTCCGCGACACGACGGCCGTACGCGGGGTCGCCGGGGACGTCTTCGTGCGTCACCACGGCGCGGACGCCGGGCAGCGCGGCGGCCCGGGAGGTGTCGATACCGGTGATGCGGGCCCGGGGGTGCGGGGCGCGGAGGATCGCTGCCCACAGCAGTCCTTCGGCCCACAGGTCGGCCGCGTACGGGAAGCTGCCCTGAGCCTTGGCCGCGGCGTCGACGGACGGCAGGGAGACGCCGATGCCGTGCACGGCCTCCACACCGGCCGGACCCACGGAACCGCCCGGGGTGCCCTGGGAGGGAGTGCCCGGCACCACCCCCGGGCCGTCGGCCGTGCTGCTCATGCCGTCGCCTTTCGCATGCGCGGGCGCGTCGTACCGCGCCCGGGTCGGCCGGTTCCTCGCGTCCCTGGGCGGGCCGGGAGACGCATCACGCCTCGCCTCCCCCGTGCTGCTCCTCCTGGGCGGAGGCGTGCGTGGCGCGGTCGGACACGACCGAGTCGACGGCGTCCAGGACACCCCGGTAGCCGGAGCAGCGGCACAGGTTGCCGCAGATCGCCTGGCGGGTCTCGAGTTCGGTCGGCGCGTGGTTGCCTTCGAGCAGGTCGTGGACGGCCATGGCCAGGCCGGGCACGCAGAAGCCGCACTGGACGGCACCGCAGTCGGCGAGTGCGCGCTGCACGTCGGAGGGGGCGCCGTCCCCGGCCAGCCCCTCGACGGTGCGGACCTCGCTGCCGGCGGCCGTCGCGGCGGGCACCAGACAGGAGGCGACCAGGCGACCGTCCACCTGTACCGAGCATGCGCCGCACTCGCCCTGCGAGCAGCCGTCCTTGGCGCCGGCGAGACCGAGGCGCTCGCGGAGCACGTAGAGCAGGGACTCACCGATCCAGGCCTCGTCGACGGGCCGGTCGACGCCGTTGACCCGCAGCACGTAGGAGACGTGCGGGTGGTCGCTGTGCACCGGGCCGCTGGGGACCGGTTCGGCCCCTTCGGCCACGGCGGAACCGACGACCCCCGCGGGGTCGCCGGGGTCGGCACCGGAACCCGCGTCGGCTGCTTCGGCGCCGGGAGCGGGAGCGGGAGCGGGTGCGGGTGCGGGTGCGGGTGCGGTGACGTACTCACCCGAGTCGTCCGGTCCGGGGCCGGGCGACTCGGGCTGCGGCCAGCGGTCGCCTCCGACGGGCGGAGCGGCACCGTCCGCCTCAACGGGGTTCGGGTCGTCGGAGGTCGTGCCGTCGGGGCCGGGCTCCGTCACAGGTGCCGTGGGGGGGTCCGGCGTCACCGAGGACGTGCGGGCGGCCGACCCTGGAGTCGACTCCACGAACGGAATCCTGCTGACCGACGCCTGCCCGGACCTCGGGGCCGGGCCGCCCTGAGCCGACGGCTCGGGGGGCGGCTGCGGGGCTTCGCCGGCCGGTTCCGACCACGCGCGGGCGGGGTCGGGAAGAGGTGCGGCGACACCCGCCGCGGGGGCGTCCGGAGCGTCGGTATCGCCTTCGGCGGCCTGGAGGGGGTCCGGCGCCTGCCAGGTCGGGTTTTCGGGACCTGGCGGTCCGCCGGCGTC
>KI547051.1:28849-29367 GCA_000497405.1 Streptomycetaceae bacterium MP113-05
GTGCACGGGGCCGGCGGACTCGTGGATCCCGCCGCCGGGTGTGGAGGCCGCGTAGGGGATCGCGCTGGACGGCGAGACGGTGTGCGGGTTCCTCGCTTCAGCGGCGCCGCTCTGGTGGGGTACCTGACCGACGGCCGACTGCTCGGGGACCGGCTGGCGTTCCGGATCGGGCTGCTGTTCCGGGGAGACGATCGGGTGCGGGACGGCTCCGGGCTCCGGCCAGGTGACCGGTTGCGGCCCGGCACCGGCGGCGTTCGGGCTTGCGAAGGGGACCTGCCGCCGGGCCAGTGCGTCGGCGAGTTGCGTGTCCTGCCCGGCGTCCGGAGCTGCCGCAGGAAGCGGCGACGCGGTGTGCGGGTCGACGGGCGGGCCGGTGTGCGCCCATTCCTGACGCCCGTGCTGCGCGGGGTCGTTCCCGGGCGTCGGGGCGGGCTCCGGGAGGGCGGGGGCGTGCGGGTCGAAGGGGGCGTACGGAGCGGGGTCGGCGCCGGGCCCGGACTCGTCGGTGGGGTGGGCCA
>KI547051.1:29377-30860 GCA_000497405.1 Streptomycetaceae bacterium MP113-05
CGGGGGCAGCTGCGGGCCCGTGGCCGTCGGCCGGGTGGTGCGCAGGGTGACCGGCGGCCCCGGCACCGGGTTCGAAGTCGCCCAGGGAGGGCGGGGTGTAGCCGCCCTGGCCGGTGCCGGGAGCGGCCAGGGGTTCGGCGCCCGGCAGACCGCTGCCCGGACCGGGCAACTGGACGAAGGCCGTGGCGTCCGCGTCGTACTCGCCGCCCCAGCTGCCCGGTTCCGGCGCCGGAAGGTGACCCTGCACGCCCTGCTGCCCGGGTGCCCTGCCGTCGCCGGTGCCGGTGTACCGGTCGCCGTACCCGCCGTACCCGGCGTCCGTGGCGTACGTCGCGTCGCCGAAGGTCCCGTCACCGTGTCCGGCGTCTCCGTAGGCGGCGTGCCCGTAGGCGGCGTGCCCGTAACCCGCCCTGTCGTGAGCGGGGTTCGGGTAGTCGGCGTTCCCATAGGCGACGTCCCCGTAGCCGGCTTCGCCGTACGCGGCGTCGTAGGCGGGGCCGGCGTGGGCGGCCTCTCCGTACCCCGGCTCGTGGTAGGCGGGATCGCCGTAGGCGCCCTCCGCATACCCGGCGTCCCCGTAGCCGGCGTCGCCGTTCCCGGTGCCGTAACCGTCGTGCCTGCCCTGCGCACCGTCGTGCGGATCGTGGGTCATGCCAGCGCCCTCCCGAGTCCACGACGGGCCAGTGCCGCCACGCTACGCCGCAAGTGCAGCGCAGCGGGCGGGAGTACGGAAGTCTCCCCACCGTCCTCCGGCGGCACAGGATCCGGAATGCACGCCATCGCGACGTACTCCCCGAATGCACGCATGGCCTCCGGCGCCAGGCTGCCGCGGTCGCCGTCCCAGTCGATCAGCGAGGCGACCCAGCGTTCGGCCTCCAGCGGGCGGAGCGGCATCGGGGCGACGGCGCCGACCGCGCAGCGCACACCGCGCCGCGCCGGGTCGAGCACCACCGAGGCGGAGGCCAGCGCGCGGCTGGGTCCGGTGCGGCCGGTGGCCTTGAGGAAGGTCTGCGGGGCGTGCAACAGCGGCACCCGGACATAGCCGACGAGCTCGCCGGGACGGAGCATCTCCATACCGGAGAGCAGGTGGCCGACAGGGATCTCACGACGGCTGACGCCGCCGCCCTCGCCTGGACCGGCGACCAGCGCGGTCGCCTCCAGCGCGGCGAGCACGGGCAGGGTGTCTCCGGTGGGCGCTGCGCTGACGATGTTGCCGCCGAGAGTACCGACGTTGCGGATCTGCGGCGGTCCGGCGGCGCGGGCGGCGGTGGCCAGCGCCGGGATCAGCGCGGCGAAGTCCGGGCGGCCCATGCGGGCGAGGGTGAGTCCGGCGCCGAGGAGCGCGTGCCCGTCCTGGTACTCCCAGCCGCGGATCTCGCTGATCCGGGCGAGACCGACGAGAGCGGCGGGGCGGAGCCGACCGGAGTTCACTGCGGCCATCAGGTCCGTGCCGCCGGCGACGGGCACGGCGGCGGGGATGGGG
>KI547051.1:34371-34968 GCA_000497405.1 Streptomycetaceae bacterium MP113-05
GAGCGTGGCCGGCAAGGTGACCGGCGTGCCCGACTCCGCAGCGGACCGCGCCGCCTGTGGTGCGTGCGTGCTCAACCCAGCTGCCCCTTCCCCGGTCGTCCCGGCTGCCCCGTACGGTACGTGCTCACAGCCCGGACGTGGCAACTCTGGCACATCTCACTCCACTGCCGACGCGAGGGCCCGCCGGGGGTGAGAACGGTGCCGTGTCCTCCCGTTCCTCCCCTTCCTCCCGTTCCTCCTGCCCGTGCCGCTCCGGTGGTTCGGCCCGTGTGCAGGAGGGGGTGGATGCCGTGCTCCGGGGGCGCCCCGGGGGGATCGCCCGCTGCTTCTCGTCGTGTGCGGCGGTCTGCAGCGAGCGCCGGGTGCGCGCCGGACGGGTGCACCGAGGGCACCCGGTCTGCAGGCGGTGTGCCGTCCCCCAGGCTTACAGCTCGCGCCGGCGTACGGGGGGCACTTGTCGCCGCCTCACACGATCGGGGGTGGTCCGTCGATCGGGCGTCCGAGCACGCCGGGGCGCCCCTGCCAGGGCCGGCCCGGCGAGTGGCCGGTACTCGACGCCGGGTGTATCGAGCCGGGCTAGCCGCAAGGCCGTGAAGT
>KI547051.1:37580-47399 GCA_000497405.1 Streptomycetaceae bacterium MP113-05
CCCTCCTGCCCGAGCCGGGAGGTGCCGGAGGCGGCGCCCCACAAGAGGGTCTCGAGCAAACGGTTCCGGGGCCGCACGGTCCCGCCCTGCACGCGGTCGGCACGCACGGCCGTACAGCACGGCGCGCCCCGCCGGGACCTCTCGGTCGGGAGAGGTCCCGGCGGGGCGCGCCGTGTGAGCCCTACGCGGTGGGCGGCGTCATGCCTGCGCCGCCGCGGGCACTACTTCTTGCCGCCCTTGCCGTCGCCGTCCTTGCCGTTCTTGCCGTTCTTGTCGCCGCCGGCGCCCATGGTCTCGTAGATCTCCTTGCACATGGGGCACACCGGGTACTTCTTCGGGTCGCGGCCCGGGATCCACACCTTGCCGCAGAGCGCGACGACGGGTGTCCCGTCGAGCGCGCTGGCCATGATCTTGTCCTTCTGGACATAATGGGCGTACCGCTCGTGGTCGCCGTCACCGTGCGATGTCTGCGGGGTCGGCTCGACGAGAGTGCCGGTACCTGTCCCACGCTCGGGCTCGAGAGTGCTCATGTGGCCCAAGCCTAATTCAGCGAGGCGTCGTCCGGGTACGTCGCCACCATGGCCAGTTCGCTGCGCTGCCGCCGCAGCACGGAACGCCACAGGCCCTCCGGCGACGGCGAGGACACGTCACCCGGTTCGGACTCCACCACGTACCAGGCGCCCTCGGAGACTTCGCCCTCCAACTGACCGGCTCCCCAGCCGGCGTACCCGGCGAAGATGCGCAGCGAGCCGAGCTCCGCGGCCAGCAACCCGGGCGGCGCGTCGAGGTCGACCAGGCCGATGGCGCCGAAGACGCGGCGGAATCCGAGCGGGCCGCCGGCCGCCGTGCCGTCCGTACCGTGCTCGCCACCGGCCGGCACCACGGCCAGGCCCAGCGCGGCGTCCAGCGACACCGGACCGCCCTGGAAGACCACACCCGGGTCACCCGCCAGATCTCCCCAGCCCTCCAGGACGTCGTCAACGCCCACCGGCGTCGGGCGGTTGAGAATCACGCCCAGCGAGCCCTCCTCGTCATGGTCGAGGAGCAGCACGACGGCACGGTCGAAGTTCGGGTCGGCGAGCACCGGGGTGGCGACCAGCAGCCGCCCGGTGAGGGAGGACACCTCGGTCATGGCGCAATGATCCCATCAGCGACGTCGGCCCGGACACCCTTCCGGCCGCCCCCGGGACGTCCCCGGGTCGGTGGGCAGGGCCGGGAGGAATCCCTCCGGTCACCCTGGGGTACACCGGGTCGACACCGGGTCGACACCGGCGGCGCATGGCGCACGGGGACACCGCGGGTTCGGGTTCCAGCAGCTTCCGGGGGCGCACGGACGTACGGAAAGCGGCCCGCGGGCCATTAGTCTTGAGAGCTGTCCCCTGATTCCCCGTCCGAAACGCGGAGCCCCATGTCCGGCACCGAAGATGTCCTGCTCGTCCACGGCGGTAGTCCGCTCGAAGGCGAGATCCGTGTCCGCGGCGCGAAGAACCTCGTGCCCAAGGCCATGGTCGCAGCGCTGCTCGGCAGCAGCCCGAGCCGGCTGCGCAACGTGCCCGACATCCGTGACGTGCGAGTGGTCCGCGGCCTGCTGCAACTGCACGGTGTGACGGTGAACGCGGGCGACGAGCCGGGCGAACTCGTGATGGACCCGTCGCGGGTGGAGACGGCGGACATCGGCGACATCGACGCGCACGCCGGCTCCTCCCGCATCCCGATCCTGTTCTGCGGCCCGCTGCTGCACCGCCTCGGCCACGCGTTCATCCCCGGCCTCGGGGGCTGCGACATCGGTGGCCGGCCGGTGAACTTCCACTTCGACGTGCTGCGCGAGTTCGGCGCCACGATCGAGAAGCGCGCCGACGGCCAGTACCTGGAGGCGCCGCAGCGTCTGCGCGGCTGCAAGATCCGCCTGCCGTACCCGTCGGTCGGCTCCACCGAACAGGTACTGCTCACCGCGGTGCTGGCAGAGGGCGTGACCGAACTCTCCAACGCGGCGGTCGAGCCGGAGATCGAGGACCTCATCTGCGTGCTGCAGAAGATGGGCTCCATCATCTCCGTGGACACCGACCGCACGATCCGCATCACCGGTGTGGACCGGTTGGACGGCTACGCCCACCGCGCGCTGCCGGACCGCCTGGAGGCGGCGTCCTGGGCGAGCGCGGCGCTGGCCACCGAGGGCAGCGTGTACGTGCACGGGGCCCGGCAGCGCGAGATGATGACCTTTCTCAACACCTACCGCAAGGTCGGCGGCGCCTTCGACATCGGCGATGAGGGCATCCGTTTCTGGCACCCCGGCGGCCCGCTGAAGGCGATCGCGCTGGAGACGGACGTCCACCCCGGCTTCCAGACCGACTGGCAGCAGCCGCTCGTGGTCGCGCTCACGCAGGCGTCCGGGCTGTCCATCGTGCACGAGACCGTGTACGAGTCGCGGCTGGGCTTCACCACGGCGCTCAACCAGATGGGCGCACACATCCAGCTCTACCGCGAATGCCTCGGCGGTATGCCGTGCCGCTTCGGCCAGCGCAACTTCCTGCACTCCGCGGTGGTGTCCGGGCCGAACAAGCTGCAGGGCTCGGACCTGGTCATCCCCGACCTGCGGGGCGGTTTCTCCTACCTCATCGCGGCGCTGGCCGCGCAGGGCACCTCGCGGGTGCACGGCATCGACCTCATCAACCGGGGCTACGAGAACTTCATGGAGAAGCTGGCCGAGCTGGGCGCGAACGTCGAGCGCCCGTAGTTCGCAGCTCCGCCGAACGAACGCCGGAAGGGGGCGGCCACCCGTGCGGGTGGCCGCCCCCTTCGGGTTCTGCGGGCCTTGAGTCCTACTTGCCCTTGGCGGCTTCCTTCAGCTTGGAGCCGGCCGACACCTTCACGCTGTACCCGGCCGGAATCTGGATCGGCTCACCGGTCTGCGGGTTGCGCGCCTGCCGAGCGGCACGGTGCGTGCGCTCGAAGGTGAGGAAGCCGGGAATGGTGACCTTCTCGTCGCCCTTGGAGACGACCTCGCCGGTCACCTCGGAGAGAGCGGCCAGAACGGCGTCGGCGTCCTTGCGGGTCACCTCGGCACGGTCGGCCAGAGCGGCCACCAGCTCACTGCGGTTCATAGTTCGTTACTCCCGTGTTCTTCTTGCCGTTGAGGCGTGAGTCGAAGCCGATGCTGCCAGGGCCCTCGGACAGTCCCCGGACCCGGGTCTGGGGTTCAGACCCTCGCGCCCGAAGACGCATCCTGCCCCCACCTGCGGCGGGAACGCCAATCCGACACCCTTCCGGCGCCCTTCCCGGCCTCCGGAAACCCTAAGGGGCGGGCCGGTGCCGTCCACCCGCGACGCGCCGGTCCGGGCGGCGCCGGGCCGGGCCTCACCCCGCACAGGTGCCCCGCAGGGGCGCACTCACGTGTGGGCACGCCCAGGTGTCACGCGGGTCACTCCCCCGCGTTCGCAGCCCTGCCCGAGGCGCTCGCCGCCTCGGTGGCCGGCATCGTCGCGGACTCGCCGGCGGCTCTGACGGCCTCGCGGACCGCACCGGCCACCGCTCCCGACACCTTCTCGTTGAAGACGCTGGGAATGATGTAGTTCGGGTTCAGCTCGTCCTCGAGCACGACGTCGGCGAGGGCGCGGGCCGCCGCCAGCATCATCTCGATGTTGACGGTACGCGACTGCGCGTCCAGCAGGCCACGGAAGACGCCGGGGAAGACCAGCACGTTGTTGATCTGGTTGGGAAAGTCGGAACGCCCGGTGGCGACGACGGTCGCCGTCCGGCGCGCCTCGGCGGGGTCGACCTCGGGGTCGGGATTGGCGAGCGCGAAGACGATCCCGCCCTCCGCCATCGTCGCGACGTCGGAGCCGGCCAGCACGTCCGGGGCCGAGACCCCGATGAACACGTCGGAGCCGGCCACGGCCTCCTTGAGGGTGCCGGTGACGCCCTCGGGGTTGGTGTTGTCCGCGACCCAGCGCAGGGGAGAGTCGGGCTCGGCCTCGACCAGGTCCCCGCGTCCGGCGTGCACGACACCGTGGATGTCCGCGACCACCGCGTGCTTGACGCCGGCCGCCAGCAACAGCTTGAGGATGGCCGTGCCGGCGGCGCCCGCACCGGACATGACGACCCGCACTTCCTCGATCCGCTTGCCGACCACGCGCAGCGCGTTGTGCAGCGAGGCGAGGACGACGATGGCGGTGCCGTGCTGGTCGTCGTGGAAGACGGGGATGTCGAGTGCCTCCCGCAGCCGCGCCTCGATCTCGAAGCAGCGCGGCGCGGAGATGTCCTCAAGGTTGATTCCGGCGAAGCCGGGGGCGATCGCCTTGACCACCTCGACGATGGTGTCCGTGTCCTGGGTGTCCAGGCAGATCGGCCAGGCGTCGATGCCGGCGAAGGTCTTGAACAGGGCCGCCTTGCCCTCCATCACCGGGAGCGCTGCCTTGGGGCCGATGTTCCCGAGGCCCAGGACCGCGGAGCCGTCGGTGACGACGGCGACCGAGTTGCGCTTGATGGTGAGGCGGCGGGCGTCCTCCGGGTGTTCCGCGATCTGCGTGCAGACGCGCGCGACACCCGGCGTGTAGACCATCGACAGGTCGTCGCGGTTGCGAATCGGATGTTTGGACGACATCTCGATCTTGCCACCGAGGTGCATCAGGAACGTGCGGTCGGAGACCTTCCCGAGTGCGACGCCCTCGATTCCGCGCAACTGCTGGACGATGGACTCCGCGTGCGCGGTGGAGCTGGCGGCGATCGTGACGTCGATCCGCAGCCGCTCGTGACCGGACGCGGTGACGTCCAGGCCGGTGACCGAGCCTCCGGAGGACTCCACGGCCGTGGTGAGCTGACTGACCGCGGTCCCGCCAGCGGGAACCTCCAGACGGACCGTCATCGAGTACGAGACGCTGGGCGCCGTTGCCATGGCCGACTTCCTCTGCTTTCCCTGTGCTACCGGACGCCGGCCCGGACCGTGGGGGACCGTTTCGCGCGGCGCGTCACCAGATAGTCCCACCTACCGACTGGTACGCGGAAACCTGAATATCACCGCGGAAAGCGTATTCCAGCATACGAGACAAAGCACGTCACGGAAGCTCATCCGCCGACACCCTCGATACGACATTCACGCCGCAAAAGCCACCAATCATCCGCAAAAGGTGCGAATCGTTCTAGGATCCTGCCCGCACACGCTCATGCACGTAACAGGAGACGCGAACAATGACTCAGGGCACCGTCAAGTGGTTCAACGCGGAGAAGGGCTACGGCTTCATCGCCCAGGAGGGCGGCGGGCCGGACGTCTTCGTCCACTACAGCTCGATCAACGGCGACGGCTACCGCAGTCTGGAGGACGCCCAGAAGGTGGAGTTCGAGATCGCACAGGGCCGGAAGGGCCCGCAGGCCGAGCAGGTGCGCGTGCTCGGCTGACCGGCGCAGAGCGCCGCCTGGGAAGTCCGGAGAAGAAGGGTGGCACCGACCCGCCAGCTCGCCTCGCGGCAAGTGGTCGCTCGAAGCGACGATGGTTGGGCCCGGGGGCATGGATCGGGCCGGTGCCACGCCCAGGCTAACAAACAGTGCCCGATGGGCCATTCCCCCTTCCGGTCCTTTTCCACCTCTCCACCTGTCGGCCCGGACGTTTCCACGGGGGCGAAGTCTCCGGTGCGACGCGAGTCACGCCGGTCCTCCTCCGGCCTGTCAGCCCGTCACCGGCCTCCGTGGGCAGGAGACCTGTGGTCCGGCACCAGCGCCGAGGACAGGACCGGGTCGGACCTACTCCCCCAGTAGGTCCGGTACCCCGGCCGCGTCCGGGAGGTCCCGCTCGCCCGACACCAGGGTGAGCCGCTGCGTCGCCCGGGTGAGCGCCACGTACAGCACCCGCAGGCCCGCTCCCCCGGAACCGGGGCCGCCGTCGGCGAACTCCCGAGGTGAGAGACCCTCCGCGATCTCGGCCGGCGAGACGACGACCGTGGCGTCGTACTCCAGCCCCTTCGCCTCCAGACTGCCCAGCGCGACCGCCCTGCCGTCCAGGCCCGCCAGCCACTCCCGGGCCTGCGCGCGGCGCCCCATGGCGACCACGACGCCCACCGTGCCGTCCACTTCGGCGAGCAGCCGTTCCGTCTCCGCCCGCACGCACCGGCCCATCCCGTCGTCGCCGGCGGGCGCGGTGACGAAGCGCGGCCTCAGGCCGGTCCGGCGCACGGCCTGAGGCGGGGTGCTGCCGGGCAAGGCCAGCGCCAGCACCCGGTCGGCCAGCTCGGCGATCTCCGCCGGGTTGCGGTAGTTCACCGTCAGCTCGAACCGGCGGCGCGGGCGGGTGCCCAGCACCTCGGTACGTGCGGCGGCAGCCCCGTCGGTGTCCGTCCAGGAGCTCTGCGCCGGATCGCCGACCACCGTCCAGGTGGCCTGCCGGCCGCGGCGTCCGACCATCCGCCACTGCATGGGCGTCAGGTCCTGCGCCTCGTCGACGATGACGTGCGCGTAGTCGCGGCGCTCCTCCCGCTCGGCTCGTGAGGACCGGTCCCGGCGGGAGCTGTTGCGGTCCGCTGCAGTGGTCAGCTCGTCGAGGCCGGTCAGCAGGTCCAGCGGATCGACCTCCCGGTCGCGCGGCCGGGCCGGCGGCGGGCCGAGCAACTGCTGGAGTTCGTCCAGCAGCGCCACGTCGTGCGCGGACAACGCGCCGGTGCCGTCCTCACCGAGCCGGCGCAGGGAACGAGCCAGCGCCCGCGTCTCGCCGCCGTTCAGCACCCGGCGCGACCACTGGCGCAGCCGCCGTTCGTCGGCCAGCGCCGCCAGTACGCGACGCGGCGTCAGCTCCGGCCACCAGGCGTCCAGGAAGTCGGTGAAATCCGTCTCCTCCAGGAGGTCCTCGTCGAATCCCTGCCGCGCCTCGGCAGCGAGTTCGGGGTCGTGTGCGTGCCGGCGTCCGGCGCCCGACCTCTCCCACAGGGCGTCCAACAGGAGTCGCCGGGCGCGGGGACGCATCAGGTTGACCGGCGCGCTGCCGCCGAGCACCTGCCGCCGTACGTCCTGCAGTTCCCCGGCCTCCAGTTCGAGCCGGGCGCCGAACGCCACCACGCGCAGCCGCTGCGGCACCTCGCCCAGTTCCAGCGCGCCGCGCGCGGCACGGCGCAGCACCTTCACCATCCGGGCGGAGCCCTTGATCCGGGCGACGGGCTGGTCGTCGTACGCGCTCGCCTCCACGCCGTCGACCAGCGAACCCAGCGCACGGATCGCGACCTGCCCCTCCTCGCCCAGCGACGGCAGCACACCCTCGGTGTAGGACACCAGCAGCGGTGTCGGGCTGACGATCAGGATGCCGCCCGCGTACCGGCGACGGTCCTGGTAGAGCAGGTAGGCGGCCCGGTGCAGGGCGACGGCCGTCTTCCCGGTACCGGGCCCGCCCTCGACCTCGGTGACGGAGGCGGCGGGGGCGCGGATCACCTCGTCCTGCTCGGCCTGGATGGACGCGACGATGTCCCTCATGGTGTGGCTGCGGGCCTGACCCAGCGCGGCCATCAGGGCACCGTCGCCCACGGCTGGGAGTTCCGCGCCGTCGAGCGTGGCGCGGATCTCCGGGCGCAGCAGGTCATCCTCGACGCCGAGCACCCGGCGGCCCTTGCTGCGGATCACACGGCGTCGCACCACCCGGCCGGGGGCGACGGGCGTGGCCCGGTAGAACGGGGCGGCGGCGGGCGCGCGCCAGTCGATGACCAGCGGCGAGTAGTCGGCGTCCAGCACACCGATGCGGCCGATGTGCAGCGTCTCGGCGATCTCGGCCCCGCCGTCGGAGCGGACGGCGCCCTCGGCGGGCTCCACGGAGGTGAAGGCCCCGTCGGAGCCGCGCTCGCCGTCCTTGCCCTCGAGCAGATCAATGCGACCGAACAGGAAGTCCTCGAACTCGCTGTTCAACCGGTTGAGGTGGACTCCGGCGCGGAAGACCTGGGCGTCGCGCTCCGCGAGCGCGCCGGGTGTGCCGACCTGCGCCCGCTTGGCCGCGTCGTCCACGAGGAACTCGGCCTCGTGGATCTTCTCCTCCAGACGGCGGTACACGACGTCCAGGTGCGCCTGTTCGGCGCGCGTCTCCCGGTCGCGTACTCCCTCTGCGTCCACGGCCTGTCCGCCCGTTCTGGGTACGGTGTCCTGCGCTCCCATGCGGCCCCCTTCCGGCTCTCCCAGGGCAACCGTCCACCGTACGCGACCTGCGGGGTCCGTGCGGGCACGTCCGCCGCGGGGTGCCGCGGTTCACAGCCGGCCGTCACATCGGGATGGCCGCCAGCTTCTCGCCCGTCAGGCTGCGGATCTCGAAGTGGTCGATCCGGTCCGGCGTGAGCGCCGCACCGCCCGCCACGTACAGCGGCTCGTCGTACGCCGTGCCCTCGATCCCGTAGCCGTACCCGGGAACCGACCAGCTGGTGACGGTCTGGCGGCGGCCGTCCGCCCCCACGGCCACCAGGTCGCAGGCACGCGGACCGGCGAGATTGCCTATCCGCAAGGTGACGTGCGTGCCCCAGGGGCGTTCCTGCAGCGAAACGGTCGCCTCGACACGGGTCGCCGGGTCGTGGTCGGAGAACTTCTCCCCGCGCGCGAACGCGGCGTGCACCGCTTCGGCCTCGGTGGGAGCAGCCGGTGCCTGTGCGCCGCCGGTCAGGATGCCGGTCGCGACACCGCCCAGCGTGCCGGCCGCGAGCACCGCCGCCACGGCGCCGCCCGCCAGCGCCCGGCGGCGCCTGCGGGAGCGGAGACGGTCCGAACCGACGGCCGCGAGCACCCGTCCGAGGAGGTCCACGCCGGGGCCGTCGTCCGGGGCACCGGCGTCCTCGAGCAGCGGACGCAGGGCGAGGTCGGCCTCCAACTCGTCCGCGCACCGGGGGCAGGCCGCGAGGTGTTCCTCGAAGTGGGCCGCCTCTGCTCCGGTGAGCAGGCCCAGCGCGTAGGCCCCGACGTCGGTGTGGGGCGAATACGGGGCGTGGCCGCTCATGAGGTCACCCCCCGTTCCTCCAGGGCCAGCCGCAGCGAGCGCAGCGCGTAGAAGACCCGGGACCGCACGGTGCCGGGCGGCACCCCCAGCACCTCGGCCGCCTCGGCGACGCTGCGGCCCCGCACGTACGTCTCCACCAGCGCCTGCCTGTGCGCGGTGGTCAGGTCGGCCATCGCCTCGGAAATCACCATCGCGCGCAGTGCACGGTCGATCTCGTCCGCGGCCGGCACGGACTCCAGCGGCCCCGGGTCCACTTCGTGCGGGCGGGCCTGCCGGCTGCGGTGGCCGTCGATGACGATGCGCCGGGCGACGGTGACCAGCCACGGCCGCAGCGCTGCCGGGCCGCCGCGCTGCAGCTTCCCGGCGTTGCGCCAGGCGCGCAGCAGCGTCTCCTGCACGACGTCCTCCGCGCGGTGGCGGTCGCCTCCAACGAGGCGCAGCACGAACGCGTACAGCGGCTCGGCGTGTGCTTCGTACAGCGCACGCATCAGCGCGTCGTCGTCCCTCGCGCCGTCCTGAGCCGCGCCGTCCTTCACCCGGGTATCGTCCCGCACGCTCCGGCCTCCGGTCGAATGGTCCCCCCTGAGGTACGCCCGCCCGGCACCAGGCGTTCAGATCGGCGAACGCGGCGGGGCGGCGTCGGGTCAGCGTCCCGCTGGTTCGACTGCGAGCCGGTAGCCACGCTCGGCCACGGTCCGGACGAGACCCACGCCCAGCCCGGAGCGCAGCCCGCTCAGCGCCGTCTCGACGGCGTGCTCGTCGGTCCCCGCACCGGGTAGCGCCCGGAGCAGGTCCTCGCGCGACACCACCCGGCCGGGTCGCCGCGCCAGCTCTCGCAGCAGCGTCATCCCGGCGGGCGGGACGGGGCGCAGCCGGCC
>KI547051.1:47409-48359 GCA_000497405.1 Streptomycetaceae bacterium MP113-05
AGCCTCCAGCGGCCCGGCCGTCACCGGTCCGACGCAGGCGACGAGCACCCGCCCTCCGTGCAGCACGTCGATCAGCGCGTCGCGCACGCCCCGCTCCGCGGCCCGTTCCAGCAGGGACACCGCGGCCGGCGCGCTGGTGAACGTGAGCGCGTCCACCGTTCCCGCGAGCACGGCGTCCGTGAGCCGGTCGACGGGTCCCAGATCCTCCGGGGGCAGCCACCGGTACACCGGCACTCCGACGACCTCCGCACCGGCCGCGCGCAGCGCGGTGACGAAGCCGGTCAACGGGTCGCCGTGCAACTGCACCGCGATGCGCCTCCCGCGTACGCCCTCGGCCAGCAGCCTCTCCCGCACCTCGGCCGTCGACTCGGACTCCGGCGACCACGCCTCCCGCAGCCCTGCCGCCCGCACGGCGCCGCGCACCTTGGGGCCGCGGGTCACGATGGCCGCCCCGGCCAGCCGGCCCCGCAACCCGTCGCCGAGACCCCAGCCGTCGGCGGCCTCCAGCCAGCCCCGGAACCCGACCGCCGTGGTGGCCACCACCAGGTCCGGCGGGTCGGCGAGCAGCTGCTTCGTTCCGGCGAGCAGTTCCGCGTCGTCGGCGAGCGGCACGATCCGCAGGGCGGGCGCGTGCCGGACGACGGCGCCGCGCCGCTCCAGCAGGGCGCCGAAGTCCTCGGCCCGGCGCGCGGCGGTGACGCCGACCGTGAAACCGTCCAGCGGTTTCACGGGTTCATGCTCGCTGCTCATCGTCCCTCGTCCCTGCGGTGCGGGTGTGCGGGTCTGCGGGTCTGCGGGTATGCGCCGTCCATGGTGCGCCCGGCCCATGGTGCCGCAAACGGTGAGCCAGGCGGACGTACGAGGCCGGCAGCCGGGAGTGCGGGCACCCCCGCTCGGTGAACCAACGGGCGCCGGCCCCGGCGGCCACGGCCGGGGGCCGGGGGCCGGGG
>KI547051.1:48491-51287 GCA_000497405.1 Streptomycetaceae bacterium MP113-05
GCCATCCGGCCGACCTGGCCTGCCGCGCTCTCGACGAACCACAGCGCGGTCCCGTCGCTCGCGATGCCGACCCGCGCGTAGCCTCGGCCCCCATGAGCTGGCTGCCTGACGACTTCGTCCACCCCACTCGCGTGCCCTTGCCCGGGACCGGCCTTCACCTGCGGCCGATCCGGGAGGCGGACACTCCGCTCGACTATCCCGCCGTAATGGGTTCGCGAGAGCGCTTGTGGGAGATCTTCGGCCCGGCCTGGGCTTGGCCCGGGGCGACGATGACGTACGAAGAGGACCGGATCGACCTGCTGCGGCACGAGAAGGAGATCGCCGCGCACCAGTCGTTCAACTACGCGCTGCTGGACGAGGAGGAGACGGCGCTCCTGGGCTGCGTCTACATCGACCCGCCCGAACGCGCCGGCTGCGACGGAGAGGTGGCCTGGTGGGTCGTGGACGACCTCATCGGCAGTGAGGCGGAAGGCGCGCTCGATGCACTGGTGCCGCAGTGGATCGCCGCCGAATGGCCCTTCCAGCAGCCCCGATACCTGGGCCGCGACATCACGTGGCAGGAGTGGCTGGCGCTGCCGCGCTGACGGACTGACGGACTTCATGCGTGGCTGTGGCGATCAGACTGCCGTGGTCACGCAGGTGACAGTTGTCCGCGTGCGCGGAGGTACGCGTCGAGTTCGGCGGCGCCGGTCAGCAACGCCCGCCCACGGGCCGACAGCCGGCCGTGCCAGTCGAGCAGTGCGGCCTGCAGCGGCTCCAGGCCGCCGGCCGTCCGCACCTGAGTGATCAGCGGCGCGATCTGCTCCAGCAGGTGACCGCCCCGCCTGAGCTGGTGGGCCAGCCGTGCGTCCCGCACGTCGCCCTCCTCGTAGACGCGGTAGCCGGTCAGCGGGTCGCGGCCCGGGCGGACCAGCCCGGCGCGCTCCCATTTGCGCAGCGTCGCGGGGCGGATGCCGAGCTCAGCTGCCAGCGGCCCGATGAACGTGCCGCCGGGCACGGGGCCGGCCCCGTTGACGGGCTCGGGCCCCGTGGCGGGGGCCAGCGCGCTCAGGGCGCTTTCGACGGCCTGGAGTGTCCGCCGGTCGTCGCCGAGCTGGGCGTGGCTCTCGTCGACGAGGCGGAGCGCCTCATCGACCTCGCCCTGGTTGACGGCCCGCATGATCGACGTCGCCACCTTGTGGCCATGGCCGGGCACGAGAGCGAGGAACGCGCGCAGAGCCCGCCCGTGCAGCGGGGTGTAGGCGCGGTAGCCGGAGGGGGTGCGGTCGGCGGCCGGAAGGATGCCGGCCTCCTCGTAGTTCCTGACGGCCTGCGTGGAGAGATCGTGAGCGCGCGCCAGGTCCACCGGTCTGAGCTGACCACCAGTTTGAAGGTTCTTCCCCATGAGGGCCACGATATCGCGGAAAAGTCTCCACCGTGGGTTCAACGATACCGTTTACGGCATGGCAACTGACATCGAGGAAACCACTCATGCCGTCGAGGCCTCCGCCGTGATGGGGCTGCTGCCGGCCCGGCCTCGCGTGCTGGCGCTGGGCGAGCCCACGCACGGCGAGGATGCTCTGCTCGACCTGCGCAACGAACTGTTCCGGCAACTCGTCGAGGAGGAGGGCTACCGGACGATCGCGCTCGAGAGCGACTGCATGGCGGGCCTGGCCGTGGACGACTACGTCGCCTCGGGCACGGGGCCGGGAACGCTCGACGAAGTCATGGAGTGCGGGTTCAGCCACGGGTTCGGCGCGTCCGCGACCAACCGCGAACTCGTCCGCTGGGCAAGGGCGTTCAACGAAGGCCGACCAGCGCCCGACAGGCTCCGCTTCGCGGGCTTCGACGGGCCGCTGGAGATCACCGGCGCCGCGAGCCCCAGGCAGGCCCTCACCGCCCTCCACCGCTACCTCTCGGCGGAGGTGGATGCAGGCCTCCTCCCCTGCACCGCGGAAAGGCTCGACCGGCTCCTCGGCAGCGACGAACGGTGGACCGAACCCGCCGCGATGACGGACCCGGCCCGGTCCGTGGGGCAGTCGGACGAAGCGAGGGAGCTGCGGCTGCTCGCCGACGATCTGGTGGCACTGCTCGACGCGCAGACGCCGCACCTGAGCGCAGCGACCTCACGGGAGGCCTGGGACCGGGCCCGCCTGTACGGGCGTACGTCTGTCGGGCTGCTGCGCTACCACCACTGGATGGCCGACACCTCACCGAGCCGCATGACGCGGCTCATCGGGCTCCGGGACCAGATGATGGCCGGCAACCTGCTCGCCGCCGCCGAACGGGGCCGGGTCCTGGTCCATGCCCACAACTCCCATCTTCAGCGGGACATGAGCACGATGCGCATGTGGGACCAGCCACTGCTGGAGTGGTGGAGCGCCGGCGCGATCGTCGGCGCTCATCTCGGCGAGCAGTACGCCTTCCTGGCCACGGCCCTCGGCACGATCCGGCATCAGGGAGTGGACACGCCGCCGCCGGACACCGTCGAAGGGCTTCTGTACGCGCTCCCGGAGGACCGCTACGTCGTCGACGCCGCTCGGCTGGCCGCAGTCCTGGGCGACGCACGGCCCGCACCCCGCGAGTCCCCCTGGTTCGGCTACGCCGCGCTTGCCCCGGCCCACCTGGCCGGCCTGGACGGGCTCGTCTTCCTCAAGGACGTCCCGAAGAGCCGGCGCTGAACACCCGACCGGTGCGGGTCACCCGCGCCCAGATCGACAACGCAAGTGGGTGAATGCGACCGCAACAGGTGTTGGACCGGGCAGGGTGGCGCCGGGAGGGTGGTCGGCATGCCGATAGCCTCTCCCCCCCCGGTCG
>KI547051.1:51335-52414 GCA_000497405.1 Streptomycetaceae bacterium MP113-05
GATGGGGATGTTCACCGTCGCTGCCGTCATGATGATCGCCGGGCAGCGTGGCAGCTACGCGCTCGCCGGTGCGGTGACCGGCACCGGGCTGGCGGCGACGGCTGTGGTGGCGCCGCTGACCGCGCGTCTGGTGGACCGGTACGGACAGGCGCGGATCGCCGTGCCCGCCGCCGGGTTCGCCGTCTGCGGCGCCCTCGCACTGGTGGCGTGCGTACGCCTGCACGCCCCGGAGTGGACGCTGTTCGCGGCGTACGCGGCCACCGCGACCACGCCGAACACCGGCGGCATGTCCCGGGCCCGCTGGGCGCACCTGCACCGGGACGATCCGGCCGCCCGGCACACCGCGAACTCCTTCGAACAGGTCGCCGACGAACTGTGCTTCGTGTGCGGGCCGGTGCTGGCGGCGCTGCTGTGCACGGCACTGTTCCCGGAGGCCGGGACACTGGCCGGGGCGGCGCTGCTGCTGACAGGCGTCCTGCTCTTCGCGGGGCAGCGGCGTACCGAGCCACCGGTTGCGACGCGCGGGACCAGCTCCGGGCGGGCACCCGTACGGCTCCCGGGGATGCCGCCGTTGCTGGTCACCTTCCTGTGCACGGGGGCGCTGTTCGGTGCGACGGAGGTGGTGACCCTCGCCCACACCGACGCACAGGGCCACGGCTCCGCCGCCGGGGCAGTGCTGGCGCTGCAGGCCGCAGGGTCGGCGGTCTCGGGACTGGTCTTCGGGATGTGGGCGCCGTCCGGCCCGGTGGAGCGCCGGTTCCGTGTGTGCGTGACCGCGATGGCGACGCTGATGACGCTGCCGCTGCTGGGCGCGGCGTCCGGCAGCCTGCTCGTGCTCGCCGGTGCACTGCTGGTGGCCGGAATGGCGACGGCGCCGACGATGGTGACCGGGATGACGTTGATCCAGCGGATCACGCCGCAGGCCCGCCTCAACGAGGGTATGACGCTGGCGGTGACCGCACTGCTGGGCGGGGTGGCGGCCGGGTCGGCAGCGGGCGGCTGGGCGGCTCAGCACCTGGCGGGCGGCCCGGGACGCGCGTATCTGGTGCCGGCCGGGGCCGCGGCGCTCGCAGCGGCGG
>KI547051.1:52424-54005 GCA_000497405.1 Streptomycetaceae bacterium MP113-05
CCGAGCAGCATACTCCGGCACGACGGAGGAACCAGCTCCGAAACCATGCTCAGCGCATACCCATCACCACTGAACATGCCGCCTCGCCATTACAGATGACCCGACCTGATCAGCCGACCCGCTACCTGACAAACCTGCAGACCAGAACCCCAGCACACGACCAGCGCACACACTCGCCACGGCTACCGGGGCACCAGCGACCGCTTGACCAAAGCCACACCAACCTGATCAGCCCAGGCCTGAACACCCGCTCCTGATCAGAAACACTGCTTCTGGACAGGGCGGCCCTGGCCGGACTCGGGCTCGACTGGGCGACGTGAGCGGTGATCTCGCCCAGGGCTGCGCCGTCGGCCGGCTCTGCGACAGCGCTGCACCCAATCGGAGGGCGGGCCCCGACGCCGGAAGCGTGGGGCCCAGGCACATCAGGGGTGGCCGATACCACCGACGGTCCGCAGAGCGGTAACTTCGACGCGTGTACATGCAGATACAGCCTGATGAGGCGTGGGAAAGGCTGCGGGCGGGTCGCTCAAACCGGCCGGGAAGAGCGGGCAGCGGAGCCAGAGCGAAGACGTACTCTACAGCCCTTGAGCAGGCGCAGCAGATGTTTCAGGCAGCTGGGGGTGTGGGCCCGCAGACCAGCCCGTTGCTGATCTTTTACGGGCTGAGTCAGGCCGGGAGAGCGATAGCGGCTGCGGCCGTGAGCCTCAAAGACGAGGCCTGGAACTTGGTCGCCCACGGTATTATTGATCCGAAACGGTTTGGGTTTCGGGTCGTTGAAGTGGTGTGAGCGATCTGGGTGGGGATGCAAGGTGCCTGTCGCCGTCGGCGCAGGAGGCCCTTCGGCTTCGGGCGGTGGCTGCGTTGGCGGCGGGCCGGGACCGCAGGGAGGTGGCGGCGGTACTCGGGGTGTCGTTGAAGGCGGTCGACACCTGGTGGACCAAGTGGCAGCTCAGCGGCCGTGCGGCGCTGGTGATGCGACCGCGTGGCAAGCAGGTCGGGGTACACCAGGTACTCAGGGAGGCCGAGCAGGCCGCCGTGCGGCAGGCCATCCTCGATCACCGGCCCTGCGAGGTGGGGGAGGCGGTGCGGCGGTGGCACGCCGATACCTGGCCGACGATCCGCGCGAAGGCGAAGAAGGACGGCGGCGAGAGCCTCTTCGCTGACCAGGTCGGTGTCCGCTCCGACCAGGTCACCGGCCGCACCTGGGGCGAGAAGGGCAAGACGCCGGTGGTGCGACGGACCGGGAACCGGTTCTCGGTGAACGCGATGTCGGCGATCAGCACCAAGGGCCGCATGCACTTCATGGTCTTCACCGAGAGCTTCACCGCCGAGGTGATGTGCCGCTTCCTGGAACGACTGGCCGGCCACTTCGACCGCAAGGTCCACCTGGCGGTCGACGGGCACTCCGCGCACCGCTCAAGGAAGGTCCGTGACTGGATCGCCGCCCACCCCGACGACGTCGAGCTGCACTTCCTGCCCCCGTACTCGCCCGAGTTGAACCCCGACGAGCTCGTCAACGCCGACCTCAAGCACAGCCTCCCCAAACAGCACCGGCCCGGAACCAGGCCGAACTCGCCGCCG
>KI547051.1:55269-57884 GCA_000497405.1 Streptomycetaceae bacterium MP113-05
TCATTGCATGATCGCGGTATGTCCTGGTTGATCACGTGAGGCCGAGGGCTCGCAGGGGGCGGGTGTGGTCGCGGCCGGTGTGGCGGAGGGCGGCGGCGATGTTGGTGTCGCCGGCCTGGCGGAAGATGCTGATGGCGAGGTTGCGCAGTCCGGCCATGGTGCGGGGAAGGTGTCCGGTGCGGACCTTGGAGTCGTCCTCGTGGAACGTGCGGTCACGCACGTGGTGCAGACGGTTCTCGATGCCCCAGTGGCCCCTGATCCAGGTGGCGAGCTGGGCGGGGGTGGCGTCGTGGACGTCCAAGCTGGTGATCAGGTAGACCCGCTCGATCGTCAGCTTCCCGGTACTCAACTCGCGGCGCCAGCGGACGATCTGGATGGCCTGGAGGGCACCGGGATAGTCGAGGTGGCGGAACGCGGCGACCTTGAGGCGGCGGATCTCCTCGCGGTGATGAGCCCGCTCCCGGGTCCGGTGATCCAGCGGGATCTCGGCCCAGGGCAGCTTCCTGACCTGTGCATACAGTCCCGGGTGGTTCTTCTTCACGAGGGCCAGGTAGTGGGCTCCGCGTCGGCGGAGGTAGGTGCCGTGGCTGTGCTGTGTGTGCAGGGCGTCGGCGGTCAGGACGGTATTCGTCAGGTCGATGGTGTCCAGTAGTGGCTGGAACGAGGGGATCTCGTTGCTCTTGGTGGTGATCTGCCGCTGGGCAAGGACCACGCCGTGGTGGTCCATCGCGGCCAGCAACTGGACGGCCGTCGCGGTCGCGGTGCGGGAACCGCGCACGGTCTTGCCGTCCACCGCGATCACCCTCAGCGCGTCCCCGGGCTCGGGTGGTTGTGCTCTGGCCCGCAGGTAGGCACTGAGGGCGGCGTCCAGTGCGTCACCGTCGACGCGTTGGAGCAGGCGGCGCACGGTGGCCGCGTGCGGAGCGGGGCGGATGCCGGTGAGCGGGTCCGCGGGGAAGCCGAGCACGTCCAGAACGGGTTGCGGGGCGTCGGCGATCCACTCTCCGATCGCGATCAAAGATCGTGCACCAGCCAGCACCGCGGAGGCGGCAGCGCACAGCAACGGGAGCAACGGATACCGACGCCCCCGCAAGCCCCGCGGGTCGGGCACCCAGGCCAAGAAACGTTGCAGGTCGGCGGCATCGTTCGGGGTGACCTGGCGGTCGGGCAGAGCCAGATGCCCCCGGCCGGCGGGCATGGGTGATGATGTACGGGCAGGCACGGTCTCGCTCGGTTCTCATGGGTCTCGACAACCACATGATCACCGGAACCGTGCCTGCTCTGCTATCCAGAGACCTACCGGCTCACACCGGGACATGACGTCACGTCACACGCGAGTCCGGTGAACCGGACCGATCCCGTTCGTGCAATGACCCTGGGCCCACACGTCCACTACGTCCTGAACCAGAACCCCATGAGTTTCTGATCAACAGGTGACCAACGTGAAGCCTCTGGTTCTACGGACATGATCTTCGCAGACCCTGTCCTACCAGGGGCTTCACGTCTGTCCGCAGCCGGGCCCGACCGTCCGGCCTGTGCGGGAACGGGGCGGCCTACGCGGCTTCGCGTAGCTCATCTCGCTGAGAAAACGTCAGTCCTCTCCTTTGTTGACCTGAGCAACAGCTTGCATTATCGCCGCCTCGACAGCATCCGCTCGCGTCTTTTTTCCAATATAGGTAGCCCACCTCGGCTTTTGCACCGCTAGAGCCAACCACCATTTCCCCTCAGAGCAGAGGATTTCCATTCCAAAGTATCCACTCCTCAATGCGGTAACATCCCGCACGTTAATGCGCTTACGATGCCCCAGATTACATACGATCAAGAAATCCGACCACAAGGCAACATGCGTAACAGTCGCATACAAAAACAACAACACTGCACCCACAAAAAGAAATACCAGGAACAGTACACTTCCAAAATAATGAACGGTGACATCACTGCCGATGATTGTCACGAACATCGCAGTGAAACCTACCGCCACGACGATGGCCACACACCGCTCAAAGGTTCTTACACGCCAAACCGCCGTACGAACCGAGCCCTCCCCAACGCTCTCCACATCCATCGAAACCATCTCTCTTTCAGCAGAAACCTGGCTGGTGCCAGGTGGTCCCGCACCCCAACTGACCAAGAGGTACATTAACTCCGTACATCAAGCGCTCAGCCGCGTTACTCGGGGTCGCCCTATGACGGCCCCTACCTGCAGCATGCCTCCCTGAAAGGGGAGCTATACCGCGCCCGCTTCCCTTTGCGTAGGCGCGCCATCCCGCACGCATGAGTGTCCCTCCAGAGCCACCCACTCCGAGACCTATCACATATGTCTTAAAGTTTACCATTCCTTGATCAAGAGCATACTCTTTATCGTGAGTGTAAACATCCGCTGCATACTTCAACCCAAGCACTATACCCCCTGCTAGCGCACACGCTCCG
The DNA here is from genome assembly GCA_000497405.1 of Streptomycetaceae bacterium MP113-05. Taxonomy (GTDB): domain Bacteria; phylum Actinomycetota; class Actinomycetes; order Streptomycetales; family Streptomycetaceae; genus Streptomyces. The sequence goes on from KI547051.1 coordinate 57,700, forward strand.
AGAGAAGCTACAACACATACCCCGAAAGCTACACCTTCAGTAATTCCACGCCAGTGGTCTTGAATAAACTGCCCGGCATTCTTCATGCCACTCCAAGTGTCATTTGCGAGGCTGGCTCCCGCAGATACAAGCGTGTTCCAGAAGGAGTCGTTCTCTGCTGTTTCTCGTTGTGTGCGGCCTTGCTG
>KI547051.1:58486-60178 GCA_000497405.1 Streptomycetaceae bacterium MP113-05
TTGGCTGCCGCCGGCGTCTACGGGCTCGGTTTCGGAGCACTGCAGAACGACACGCTGGTCCTCATGTTCGCCAGGGCCGGCTCGAAGGGAAGCGGTCTCGCCAGCACCGCGTGGAATATGGCCTACGACGCAGGCACCGGCATCGGCGCGGCCACCATCGGTCTTCTGTCAGGAGCTTTGACCGTCGCAGGCGCATTCACTGTGACTGCAATCGTCATTCTCGCTTCCACCCCACTGGCATGGATCGGCAACCGCGCAGCACAGCCCGCTTCCGATGGCAATCGCTCGCATGGTCGGGCTGATCAGACTTCGTAAGGAGATGCGACAGATATGGATGAAACGTTGACTTCTCGCCGGGTAAGTGCCCGCAGGGACGGCAGCAACGGTCACCGCTTCATGGACCTAAGTCATGAAATCGTGTCGGGCGCGACGGCCTATCCTGGCTTGCCCCAACCGGTGCTGAACGATCACATTACTCGAGAGCAGTCGCGGGAGGTGTATGCACCGGGTACGGAGTTCCACACGGCGCGACTCTGCCTTGTCGGGCAAACGGGCACCTACCTCGACGTACCATTCCACCGGTATGCGGACGGCTACGATCTGACTCGGCTCGATCTCAGCCAGGTGGCGCACGTCCCGACTGTCGTGATCGATACTGACGACCGGCAGATTTTGCCGGAGAGTTTCGCGCGAAGGCGAATTTCTGGGCGGGCTGTGCTGTTTCGCACGGGTTGGTCCCAGTTTTGGGGCACGGAGGCGTACGGGAGTGGGCAACACCCTCATCTCACGGAAGAGGCTGCCCGCAGGTTGGCCGCAGCAGGCCCTGCCGTGGTGGGCATCGATTCACTGAACATTGACGGCACCCACACAGGCGAGCGACCGGCTCACACCGAGCTCCTGGGTGCCGGCATTCCTGTGGTCGAGCACCTTACGAATCTTAGCCAACTTCCGGCTGAGGGGGCCCGGTTCACAGCGGTCCCTGTTAAGGTTGCGGGTCTCGGAACCTTCCCGGTACGCGCATTCGCAACTTGGAGTCGCTGGGTTTAGACCAGCTGATCGGTAGCACGTTGAGTAGCATTACGCGGCATGTATCCCGCCGTAGGTCTCCACGGTGTGCAGAGTCCTGAACTGCTGCAGCGTGGCCACGTTTTCTCTCCTTGAGGATCAATTCAAGCGGCGGGTCAAAATCTTTGCATTTGTCGCCGTCCTGAGCCTTGCCGCCACCGTGGCCGGCGCCCTCGCCACCGTCCTGACCTGAATGCCACGCGACAGCCCGGCCACCACCAACTCGACCACCCGACCGTGCTCCAGAACTCGTAGGCGTGCCGGGAAACCCCGGCCCCGCCCCGGCAGATCAGATCAGAAACACGAGCACTGCCAAGGGACAGCACCCGGAAGGTAGCAGCCCACTGCGACCCGCAGGACCCGCCAAAATAGGCGCTATTCACACGCCATTACGAGGCTAATGAATGTCCATTTTCCTGTATCCTGGCGTCATGATCAGTGGACTTGAGGACGACGGGGTCGCGGCGCTGTTGGCGGAGGTGCAGTTGGCGGCGGCGTTCGACGACCCGGCCGAGCGGGCCCGGCTGCGGAAGGCGGCCGGGCTGTCGCTGGACCAGGTCGCCAAAGCCGTGGGCGTGGGGCGGCAGACGGTCGCGAACTGGGAAGCGGGCGGCATGCCGTCCTCGC
>KI547051.1:60991-68428 GCA_000497405.1 Streptomycetaceae bacterium MP113-05
TGTCCGGCCGCTGGATGAACCTCGGCCAGTACAACGCCCACGGAATGCGCGGCGCGGACGCCCTGGGCGTCGGCATCGAGCGCATGGTCACCGGCGTCACCTCCGGCGCCGACACCGACCGCGGTATCGCCGCCCGCCTGCGCTACCTGACCGCATCTGGGGCCGGGTACGCGGCGATGGAACGCGCCGGGATCAGCGTCACGCCGCGGACCATGTTCGCGTGGCTGGCAGAGGAGCGCTCCCCCAGCCCCGCCAACCGGGCCCGGCTGGATGCCGCGTACTGGGACCTGCGACGGCACAACGTCGCCACCGACCTCAAACGCCGCCTCACCTCGCGGGGCGGCACCCGGATCGAGATCGACCCCGTCGACCAGACCGCCGTCGACCGCCGACACCGCCGCGACCTCACCACCAGGCGGCTGACCGTCCGCCCCCACCACTGGGAAGCAGCCGTCGAGGCCTGGCTCACCGACGACGACCAGGCGCTGGACACGGTGTGGGACGACATCATCACCGGCATCGGCAGCGACTACGACTCCTACACCTACATCTCGTCCATCGGCTGGTCGGCCTGACCCCATCACCTCGACTCGAACTAGACTCGAACGCATGCAGGGTGAGGGGCTGGCAAGCGAGCGAGCGGACGGGCCGCTGGCCGTGGTCCACCTGCCGGACGGGCAAGTCGTCACCGCCGTCGTACAAGGCCGCCGACAGGAGCACGACGGATCGTGATGGTAGGTCCTGGAGCTTCCGCTCAACGGCCGGGAGCAGGCAGCCGACGGTCGGCTCAGCCCACTACCCCGAGCCGGTGGAGTTCATCGCCCCCGCCACCAGCAAGGTGACGATGGCCATACCCGGCGAGGACTACCGCGACGTCACCACCTGGCGCCGCGACCCCGGAGTCATACACCGCGAAGCCCGACAACGGAACCTCGGCCGCCCACACGAGGCCCTCCCCTTCGAGACGTGAACCTGCGGCCGTCCGGACACCACGCGGTCGCTTCACGGCCTGGCGGCAAGACCATCGACCGACTGTCGCCTGCCACAACCCCACCAGCGCCCCGCCCCAGAGCCGGTCGACAGCACCCGCATTCCCGAGGACGGCGATAGCTGTCTCCAGGACGTCGGCCAGCTCCACCGGCGAGCTTCTGCCTATCACGCAGCACGACGTCGAGCAGCGGACCGGTCCAGGAGACGGCCGGTGAACGCGGTCGCGGTGCCGAGGGGACGGGCCGAACTGGTTTACAGTCCGGGCGTCTTGTGTGTTCAGTCGCGGTGACTTGTCGGGATCTGCTGCAATTCCACCCTGTGTATCCAGAGAGGAGATTCCCATGAGGGAGAACATGCACGCCAAACCCGCGGCCCGCGTAGGTGTGGTGGCGGCCGGCGTCATCGGCAGCCTTGCCGCGGTGGTTGGTCCGGCGGTGGCGGCGCCCGCCCAGCCGTACGGAACCGTCATCACCCCGGCCGGAGTCAGCATCCGCGAGTACCCCAGCACCGACTCTTCGGTCACCGGCGGCCTCGGCAACCGGGCGCAGGTCGGGCTCCGGTGCAAAGTGCGAGCTCAGAACATCGACGGCAACACCGTCTGGTACCAGCTGCGCAACAGCCGGGACTGGGTCACCGCCCGCTACGTCGACAACACCGGCTTCGTGCCCTACTGCAAGGACGTGTAGCTCCTCTGCCCGCCGAGCCCGGGGAACCGCAGCAGGCTGCGGCGCCCCGGGCCGGCAGCCACTTCACCATTGCGCTCAGTTACCTGCAGCAGCGGAGCGGGTGGTGACGACGAAGCCGCCGCGGCACTCGCAGGCTTCGGAGTCCCATCCGGTCCGGGTGATGAGGGTCAGGGCTGGGCGAAGGCCAAGAACTCAGTCGGCGGCGAGTAGCTGCTCGCGGAGGATGTCGGCGTGCCCGCAGTGGTGGGCCAACTCGCGCAGGACTTGCAGGTACACCCAGCGCAGCGTGCGCGGCCCGGTTCGGTGGCCGGTCACGACGGTGTCCAGCGGCAGGTCGGCGACCGCCATACGGGCCCTCACACAGGCATCCCGGTGGCCCGCCATGACGGAGGCGACGGTGTCATCGCCGGCGAGCCGGAAGGACTCCTCCGGGCTCTGCACCAAGCCGAGCTCCCGGCGGGATATACCGCCGACGCACTCCTCGAACCACACCCGCTGCATCCACGTGAGGTGTTTGACCAACCCAAGCAAGGTCGTCGCTGACAATACGAGCCGACGGCGGGACTGCTCCTCGCTGAGACCGTCGAAGACCACCTCAACGGCGCTCCGATACTCCTCGACGAACGCATCGAGCTGAGCGTGTTCGTCGTCCAACAGCACATCGAACGAGCCCACCAGAACCTCCCACCACACGTCGAGTTCGGCCACGAACAGGCCGGGGGCGCCTCCCGGGCTTCCCGGGCAACGCGCCCAAGCTCATCACACGGTCGAGGACCACCGACGTAGGCCCCCACGTCCGGCAGGGCAAACAGCTCGACGACCGCCGCACGGTCCCAGACCGCAAACTCCCGGAGCACGAGCCGCTCGGACCTGACCAGGGCAGGTGGCAAGGAGACGGGACCGAGCTCACTCATGGACCAACATCAGCACGCACAAGGCCCCTCCAACAAGCGCGGCGCTACGAATAACCAAGGGCAGCCCCGCTACCCGTCCAGAGCCGCGTTCCCGAAGGAGTGGAGACGAACGATGACCTCGCCACCGCCACACAACCCCGAATCCACACCCTCCCAGACCTGCCGGCAGAGCGCACCGACTGCACCCTCCACTTTCCGCCGTTCGATACTCGTCGTACACGAGTCGAGGCTCCTCGGCCAGGCGCTGGCCGCACTCTTTGAACGACACACCGAATGGGACGCGACCGGATGTTGCTGGGAGGACAGCGCATCAACAGCAGCCCACCTGCTCCCCCGCGTGTGTGTGGCCAACCCGGAACCCAGTCAAGTCAACCGTCTCCTGTCTCCATATAGCGCGCTGATCCGTCAACTCCAACGCATCCAATGCAACCTCGTCGTTCTCACCGCCCCGGAGCACATCGGAAGACTGCGCCGCGTCCTCGACGTCGACGCACTCGGACTTGTGGACGAGCGGGGAACTCCACAACAACTGTTCGAGGCGATTCACCAGGTCTGGCAGGGGCGGCGCTTCGTCGCCGAGGAGATCAAGCACGGGCTCAGGGCCTGTCGATGAATTAGTGGGTTTCTTGCGGTAGTTGGGCTCGTTGATGCGGTATGGGGCGCTTCGATGAGTTGATCGGTCCGCTGGAGGAGAAGCTCGAGGCGGTGGTGCCGTACCTGGACGAGCGGCAGCGCCGGATCCTGTATGCCGCGGAGGCCCGCCAGCTCGGGCATGGCGGGATCGCTGCGGTGGCGCGGGCCGCCGGTGTGTCGAAAGGCTGCGTCCGCCGTGGTCTGACCGAACTCGAACAGGAGCGCGCGCCGGAGGAGCGGGTGCGTCGCCCGGGTGCCGGCCGCCCCGCGCTCGCGGAGAAGGACCCGGGCCTGGTGCCGGCCCTGCTGGCACTGGTGGAGGACAGCACGCAGGGCGATCCGATAGGGCCCCTGACCTGGACGACGAAGTCACTGCGCCGCCTGTCGGACGAACTCGCCGCCCAGGGCCGGAAGGTAGGACGCGATACTGTCGCCGCCCTGCTGAAAGCGGCAGGGTTCAGCCTGCGCGGCAATGCCCGGGTGCTGGCCGGCAGCCACCACCCCGACCGGGACGCCCAGTTCCAGCACATCAACGAAACCGTGCGGGGCTTCCTCGACGCGGGCGACCCGGTCATCAGCGTGGACACGAAGAAGAAGGAACAGATCGGTCTCTTCGCCCGGCCCGGAAGGGAGTGGACGCCACCCGGGGAGCCGGTGAAGGTCCTCGACCACGACTTTCCCACCCACGCGAGCGGCACCGCAATCCCGTACGGCATCTACGACGTCGCCCGCAACACCGGCTACGCCGTGATCGGCACCGACCACGACACCGCCGCCTTCGCGGTGGCCTGCCTGCGCCGCTGGTGGACCGAGGAAGGACGAGACGCCTACCCGCGGACGAAGCGACTGCTGATCACTGCGGACGGCGGCGGCTCCAACAGCTCCCGCGCCAAGACATGGAAGGCCAACCTCGCGGCCTGGGCCACCGAGACCGGCCTGGAGATCAGCGTGTGCCACCTGCCTCCGGGAACATCGAAATGGAATCGGGTCGAACACCGCCTGTTCTCCTTCATCTCCATGAACTGGCGCGCCCACCCCCTCACCAGCTACGAGACCGCCCTCAACCTGATCGCCTCGACCACCACCCGCACTGGACTGTCGGTGACCGCCCGCCTGGACACCGGCAGCTACCCCACCGGCATCGAGATCAGCCCGCGCCACGCGGCCACCCTGGCGATCCGCCCCGCCGACTTCCACGGCGAGTGGAACTACACCATCCCGCCCCAGCCCGGCATCCCCGATGTCCCCCTGCACCCGCCAGGCCCCAGGTCCCACCCCCGACACGCGCACACCTTCGGCTCGACCCTGGCCACCCACCCCCTTCTTACCGGCCTGGAACGCCACGACCTGGACCGGCTCACCATCAGCATCCGCGACGGCCTCGATGCGCTGCCGCCCAAGCAGCGGCCCCGGCACCGCAAGCTCACCACGGAGAACATCATCTGGGCCGCCGTACTCGACCTGCGCGGCCTGTCCTGCTCGCTCACCGCCTACCTCTTCCGCATCGGGGAGAACCAGATGAGAGCCCTGATCAAACAGGTCCGCCCCCTCCTCGAGGAGCACGGCCACCACCCCGAGCTGATCCCCGCCCGCCTGATCGATCCCAGCGACCTCGTCGGCTACGTCATGCACGCGACATCCGCGGACAGCAACCGCGACACGCTCCACTAATTCATCGACAGGCCCTGTCACCGAGACCTCAGAGGACGTTAAGTCCCTTTCCTGGTGATGTGGTGTCGCTCGATCGTGGGTGACGGACCGATTCCGTGTTCGCGTCATGTCGTGTGCATGATGTGGTCGCCGGTATGGAACGAATGCCGTACGCAACGGACTTGTCCGATGAGCAGTGGGCGCTGATCGAACCGCTGGTCACCGCGTGGAAGCAGCAGCGGGTGGCCCGGTCGGCGACCGGGGACCCCGGTTCCTGCAGTCTGCGGGAGGTCGTGAACGCGATCTTCTACCAGAACCGGACTGGTTGTCAGTGGCGGCTGCTGCCGCACGATCTGCCGGCCTGGTCGGCGGTGTTCTACTACTTCACCCTGTGGCGCCAGGACGGCCTTGACCAGCGGATCCAGGAGATTCTGCGCTGCCAGGTCCGGGAGAGAGCGCGGCGATTAGAGGACCCGTCCCTGGTCATCATCGACACCCAGTCCGTCCGCGTGGCGGCCGGAGTGCCGAAGGCGACCACGGGGCTGGACGCGAACAAGAAGACGCCCGGCCGCAAACGCGGACTGGCCGTCGACGTCATGGGCCTGATCATCGGCGTGGTCGTACTGCCCGCGAGCGCGCACGACAACGAAGCCGGCGTCTCCCTGCTCGACCAGGCCGCGGAACGCTGCGGACTTCGCCTGGAGAAGATCCTTGTCGACCAGGGCTTCAAGGATGCCGTGATCATCCACGGAGCGGTCAACGACATCACCGTCGAGGTCGTCCGCCGCAATCCCGACGACCGGGGCAAAGGCTTTGTCCCGCAGCCGAAGCGGTGGGTGGTTGAGCAGGTCAACGGAACCCTCATGCTTCACCGCCGCCTCGCTCGTGACTACGACCACCGGCCCGAGACCTCCGCCTCTCGCGTCTACTGGGCCTCCACCGCCGGCATGCTTCGACGCCTCACCACCCCCGCCCCCGCCTGGCGCGACGAGATGGAACTGGCCGCGTGAACACCGTCGAACTCCTGCGGCTGCTGCAGACCGAACACGACGAGGCCGCCGCCCGCGCCGATAGCCTGCGCGAGCAGATCAGGCACCTCACCACCGCTCTCACCGAGACCGAAGCCCACCTGGCCGAACTCGCTGTCACCCGCAAGATCATCGATGGCCTCACCACCGAAGAGCGGGAAGCGGCCCCCGCCACGACCGTCACGGTCTACCAGCGCATCGTGACCGCCTTCAACGAGTACCCCGAGAAGGTATTCCATGTCCGTGAACTGCACGAACACCTCGGCCTACCCACGGACGAGCCCTCGGTCAACGTCACCCGATCCCGCCTGGGACGTCTCGTCCGACAAGGAACCCTCGAGCAGCCCTCGCGCGGCCGCTACAAGAAACGGACTTAACGCCCTCTCACAGATTCCGGTAACCCGCCGTGAAGGCAAGCTTCACAGCACACCGCAAACAGACTATCCGCCACCGAAACCGCAACATCGCCGATTGCTCCCGGAACGGTTCGAAACTACCTGAGCCTCAAGCCATCTCCTGGCACGCGGCGATGGCGATGCCCTCGACGACGCACTCGACACCTGGCTGGCCCGATACACGCGCGATCCGGTCGGTCACCGACTCGGCACCGTCGGGACCGACGATCTGCGGCAAGGGCGTTCGCGGCAGTCGGCACCGCGACCAGGCAAGCACCCAGCACCATGCGGGCCACTCTCGGTCCGGCATCGTCGATCACCGTCCTCGCGCGGGTGGCTCTGCCAGTGCTGGTGCCGTGTCTGCCTGCCAGGTCCCGCTTTCCTCCACGAACGTCGCAACGGTCCACCTGAGGGTTCTACTGCTGGCCACGGCGCCTCTCCACAAGCACGGTGCGAAACGGCTGCGGTTCTCGCTGCCGGGATGGAACGCGGAGTGGTGTCACCGCCCGCGGCGAGGTGTAACGAGAAGATAGGGACGGCGCCGAGAGTCGGTGTAGCGCTCGGTGCCCCAGCCGCAGGCCGACAGCAGGTAGGCGTAGTCCTGCAGACTCTCGCGGCCCTGCTTGCGGTCGGGGTCGTCGTTCGCACCGGTGCGCCAGTAGACGCGGACGGTACCGGGGTCGGCGGACTCTCCGGTCACCAGGTAGCCGTTCCGGACCAGGCTGCCGGCGGCGTCGACCGCTGAAGCAGTCCGGCCGCCGGCTTCCAGCGCGAGGGCGACTGCGTGCAGAGGCCGTGCACGCTCCCAGTCCGCCGGGACCGATGCGGACGGAATGCCGGAATGGCCAGGGCTGCCGGTGACACTCGTGGTGCCGGTGAGGCGGCGGATCTCGAGCAGCGATCGCCATGCCTGGGCGGCCGCTCCGGCGCGTCGGTCCCCGCTGTGCGGCGGGCCGTCGCCGGTGGCCGGGGTGAAGCCGACGGAGGGTGTTCCCGGCGCCGCCGGCGGAGGGTCGGAGGCGCTGAGCAGGGCACGCCGGAGGGACTGGCCCTCGGGAGTGAGGCAGTAGGCGTCGTGGGGGCCGTGGCGGCGGGCGAAGCCGAGGAAGGCGAGCCGTTCCGCGGTGGCGGCGTCGGCGCG
>KI547051.1:68998-69594 GCA_000497405.1 Streptomycetaceae bacterium MP113-05
CTGGGAGGCGCGGCCGTCCTGGCGCCACCCCGGCTTCCGGCGCCACCCGGACGGTGAACTGGCCGTGACGGCGCTGGACGTCAACGCCGCGTACCTGTCCGCGATGAAGACGTGGCTGCCGATCGGGAAACTCACCCACGCCGCGGGCGGGGAGCACGACCGCAAGCGCGCCGGAGTCCATCTGGTCACCCCACCCGCATGGGAGCACCCGCACCTGCCCTCCCCCATGGGCGACCGCGAGGAGACCGGCCCGGTGTGGGTGACCGAGCCGACGCTGCGACTGCTGCTGCGCCTGGCCGGCCCGAAACACCGCCTCATGGCCCCGCCGGTCATCCACGAATCGTGGACCTCGTCAGCGACGGAGACCTTCCTCGACAGCCTGCGGCAACTCCTCGCCGGTGCGCGCGCCGACGCGCTCGAGGCCAGCGACGACGTGACGGCTGCATACGTCAAGGCCATGTACTCCAAGTTCGTCTCCACGCTGGGCGAGTCCTCGCACAACCGGGAGATCGTCCGCCCGGACTGGATGCACCTGATCAGGAGTCAGGCGTTCGCGAACCTGTGGTCCCGCGCCCACAAGGCGCACCAGGCCGGGC
>KI547051.1:69604-71063 GCA_000497405.1 Streptomycetaceae bacterium MP113-05
AGACTAGCCCAGCTCACTGTCACAGGCGGGCACCTGCTCGGGGTCCACTCCGATCCGTGTCGAGAGTGATCAACCCGAGCCTCAGCGACTGAACAGACAGCGACCAAACGACGTTCAGTCGCTCCCCAACCTTTCGCACGTTTCCGCAGGTCATAGAAGCGAGAACCTCAACAACAGCGACTGAAGCGACTCAAGTTCGCTGTATATGACGCACACGAGGACACCCACCTACAGCTGATATATAGCGAACTTGAGTCGCTTCAGTCGCTCACCGCGCAGAGAAGGCCCTCTGACCTGCGTTCTTTTTGCAGCGACTCAGCGCTCCCAGTCGCTCACCGTTCAGTCGCTGCAGCCCGGGCAGTACCTGCGGTCGGCGGTGCGCAGGCATCCTGCCCTCGCGGTAGGCGAGGGCAGGATCTGGCCCGGCCGCCGTGGCAGATCGCGCCGGAGCTGGTGGCGGGACTCCTGCACGGTGTTGGCGATCCGCCCCCTGGAACGACGAGATCTGGCTAGGGGCCGGTTGCTCGATCGTTTTGGGCGAGGAGTCTTTCCCAGGTGCGGGTTGATCCGCCGTGCTGGGCGGCGAGAGCGGCGGCGAGGCGGGTACGTGGGACGCCCTCGGCGGTTTCGAGCGCTGCAGTGGCGGTGTCCAGGCGGGGGTCGCCGTCGTAGGGATGGGCCTTGCGGGGGTTGTTTCCTCTGCCTGTGGGGCGTCCGCCGCCGTTGCCCTGTCCTGGTGGGTTCTGGAGGCGGTCCTGGATGTCACGGCGGGTCCAGAGTCGGAGGCTGTAGATGGTTGTGCCTGCGGGAAGGTAGCCCTGGGTTGCGTAGGCGCGGACGGTGCTTGCGGCGACGCCGAGGAGGGCGGCGGCTTCCTCGGCGTTGAGGAGGTCGTCGGGGTGTTCTCCGGTGGGCAGGGCGGGGGCGGGCCGCCCTGCGAGGTGGGCCTGGCCGTAGACCAGGATGCGGCTGCCGGGGAGGAGGGCTGGCACACGCTGGCGGAATGCGGGGGCGTCGCGGCGTCGCCAGGTGGCGACGGGCACGCCAGCCTGCTTGGCGATGTCGGATTCGTTGATCACGGGTCGGCCGTGGGGATCACAGAGGGAGGGCTTCCTTGAAGTCGGTGGGGGCGGGCTACGCTGGTGGAACTTCCTTGGCCGGCGGTGGCGTCGGCGTGGATGTTGGTTGGGGGCCGGTGGTGTGCCGGGCCGCTTCTCGCAAGTGGCTCTCCGCCGGCCCCTTCATCTTCTTCTTCCAGCGACAGACCTGGCGCGGGCTGCGGAGCCTGATGACCTCGACACCCAGCTCGGCAGTCTCGGCGACCTGGCGGATGTAGCGGGGGCGGTTCGCCCGGTATTGCGGATGGCGGTGCGCAGCAGTGATCGACGGGCGAAGATTGCCGCGGACCAGGTCAGGCGTCTGGCTTGTGCGCTGTCCTGGGCCTGTCGATGAATTAGTG
>KI547051.1:71073-78341 GCA_000497405.1 Streptomycetaceae bacterium MP113-05
TTGGGCTTTGAGGAGGTCGTGGGGTATTTCGGGGTGTTGGCAGCTGTGGCGTGACGTGGCAGCTCCCGGGATCGTTCTTTGTTCGTGACGGTTCTCGGGGGGTGTGGCTCTGCGGTGATTCGTTGCGATCGACGAGCGGAGCATGGGAACAAATGTACGACACCTTCCTTATTCGGATGCCGTCAGGAACGCAGTACTGGACCGTGCTGGATGCGGAGCTGGCGGTGGTCCCGGAGGCGGACCGCTTCCTTCGGGAGATGCGGCTGGCACGTGGGCGTGCGGAAACGACCACGAAGGCGTACGCCGGGGCGGTGGCGCTGTTCTTGCGCTGGTCTGGAGGCACGGGCCGGGACTGGCGAACGGCGGCCCGGGACATGGGGATGTTCGTGCTGTGGTTGCGGTGGACGCCGGGACAGAACGGTCGGCGGCAGGTCGTGGTGCCGGGGCCGGGCGCGGAACCGGTCCGCGGAGATTCGCGAATCAACAAGGTGCTGACCGCGGTGCGGATGTTCCTCAGCCACGCAGTGGTGAACAAGGCCGCGCCGGCCTGGGTTCTGGAACAGCTCTATGAGCTGGCCGATGACCGTGATCTTCCAGCGGAGGCGCGGAGCGAGAGCGGAACCATGCGCTACCGGATGCGAGCGCGGCACCGGATGCGGGAACCGGAGACGAACGTGGACCGGGCCCGCGACGAGGAAGTGGTGGCGATGCTGGGAGCCTGCCGTTCCGCGCGGGACCGGCTGACGGTGCTGCTGCTGTCCCGGGTGGGGCTGCGGCCGGGACAGGCAGCGGGGCTGCACCGGTGCGATGTCCACTTGCTGATGGACTCCCGAGCGCTGGGCTGTGAGGTCGAAGGGCCGCATCTGCATGTGATTCGTCGGCAGAACGTCAACGGCGCCTGGTCGAAGTCAAGAAGGGCTTGGGTGATGCCGGTCGACTTCCTGGTGGTGCAGGCCGCCGACCAGTACGCGCTGGAGCGACACGAAGTCCTGGGCGAGGGCGGCAGTGACTTCTGGCTGGTCAACCTCTTCCGCCCTCCCTATGGGGCGCCGGTGACCACTGATGCGGTCGGCGAGCTGTGCGAGGCACTTTCCCGCCGGGCCGGGCTGGAGCGCCGGGTCGACCCCCGGATGTGCCGCCACGCGATGGCCAGTAACGTCGTCGACGCTGGCGGCACCATGGACGAGGTTCAGGCCCTGCTGGGTCAGAAGCATCCGTCCTCACCCCGGCCCTACCTGCATCCCAACCCCGTTCGGCTGCGCGATGCAGTCGAACGCGTCCCCTCCCCCCGACTGGACACGGAGGGGACGGACCGATGAAGTCAGCGATCGCAGCGTCTCGCAGCGAGGTGCGGGAGGACGCCGCCACTGAGCGGCTCTGGGCAGCCGTACGTCCCGGCTTCCTGGACATGCTCACCTGGGACCCCTGCGTGCGGGTGGTGTTCCTGCCGCGCTCGCACCCGCAGTTCAGCGGCAGTGAGTGCGTGGTGCCCGGCTGCGAGAAGATGGCGTACTGGGCCTTTCAGCAGGGACTGTGCGGCGGCTGCCTGATTCGGTGGAAGAAGACGTACCTGACCGTTGAGCAGTTCGCGGCGACCAAACGCACAGGTCGCAGAGTCGGGGCCTCTGCGTGCCAGGTTCCGCGGTGCCAACGGCCCGGCGGGAGGAACCCGTTCCTGTGCTCGTCGCACCTCCACCAGTCCAAGGTGCTCGGCCTGTCGCTGGAGAGGTTCCTCGCCCATCCCGACGCGTTGCCGTTGCCAGCCTGGGACCCGTGTCTGGTGGCTGCCTGCGATCGGCAGGGCGACACCCAGTCCGGCTACTGCCGGACCCACGCCGACCAGCGCAGCAGCCTGCGGCGGAAGGGAAGGCTGGGAGACGAAGGGCTGTGGCGGGCGACCACCCAGGCCATCGCAGAGTCCAGCAAGATCAGCCTGCGTGGGCTCCCGGACCGCGTGGCAGCCGAGTTCCTCTACGGGCTACAGGAACGCGTCGCGGAAGGGCTCCTCCACAAGGACTACCTGCTGCGCAAGGTGTCCAACGCGGCGCTGGCCCAGCAGGTCCGGTCACTCACAGAGCTCGACCTCGACGCTCTGTCCCGGCACGACGCCAGCCTGGCGCGGGGCTTCCTCAAGCACCTCCGGCGCCTTGAGCTGAGCCCAGAGACCGAGCGGCACAAGGACGTGTGGGACGCGAGCGTCTTCGGACTCGGCGGCAGGTTCTCCTTCACCGACCTCACCCAGCCCTGGCTGAAGGAGAGTGCCAAAGCGTGGGTCCTCGATGACGTCCCGCGCCGCCGCGGCAAGAGCGGGAAGTGCACAGTCGGCCGGTACCTGAAGTCCCTTTCCCGTTTCTCCGAGAGCTTGCGCCTGGGCCGCGCCGATGACGGTGTCGACCACCGACTGCTTGGCCGCGGGGACATCGCCGCCTTCCTCAACCGGCTCAGCTTCCTGCAGCAACGGGGAGACATTTCCGCCTGCACGCAGTACATGACCGTCCGCGACACCCGCTGCGTCCTGAGCCGGCTGCGCACTCTGGGCATGACCACGCCGGGTCAGGTGCTGCACGGCCTACCCGACGACTTCACGATCCGCCGGGAGGACGTCCCCGACGACCCTGAGGATGCCGAAGCCGGCCGGGACCTGCCGCCGGAGGTCATGCGGCAGCTGTGCGCCCACCTCGACGCGCTCGAAAAGCTCAGCTCCCCGGACATCCGTACCGCCGTCGAAGTGATCATCGACACCGGCCGGCGCCCCAGCGAGATCTGCAAACTGCCCTGGAAGTGCCTGGACCGGGACAGCGACGGCAGCCCCGCCCTGGTCTACGACAACACCAAGTCCCACCGCCATGGCCGCCGCCTGCCCATTTCCGGGCCAACCGCCGCCCTCATCACCCAGCAGCAAGAACGCGTCCGGACCCGCTTCCCCGACACCCCTGTCACCAAGCTCAAGCTCTTCCCCGCCGCTACGGCCAACCCGCACGGTGCGAAGGCGATCACCTCAGAGTGGATGAACGCCCGCCACCGCACCTGGGTCAAATCACTGCCCGAACTCCTCGTGTCCACCGTGGTCGCCGCGGGCGAAAAACGCACCACTGCCACGGCGCCCTTCGACAAGGCCAGGATCTTCCCCTACGCCTACCGGCACACCTACGCCCAGCGACATGCCGACGCGGGCGTCCCACCCGACGTCCTGCAAGGACTGATGGACCACCGCAACGCAAGCACCACACAGCGCTACTACCGCGTCGGCCACCAACGCCGCCGCGAGGCCGTCGAGCGCGTCACCGCCATGCAGTTCGACCGGCACGGCACCCGCACCTGGCGCCAGGCCCAGACCCTGCTGGAATCCGAGCACGCCCGACGCGCCATCGGCGCAGTCCAAGTCCCCTACGGCACCTGCACCGAACCCTCCAACGTCGCCGCCGGCGGACACGACTGCCCGGTGCGCTTCCGCTGCGTGGGCTACGGACACTTCCGCACCGACATCTCCTATCTCCCCGACCTGGAGGCATACCTGGCCGACCTCCTGCGCAACCGCGAACGCCTGGCCGCCTTCACTCACGCCGACGCCTGGGCAAAAGCCGAGGCTCTCCCCTCCGACGAAGAACGTGCCCAAATCCAGGCAGCCGTCGCGGTGGTCCGACGCAGCCGTACCGTCTCCCTCGGCATCCCCCGTACCCGCCAACCCCTGCCCGACCTTCGACCAGACAGGGCCACCCCACCATGACCGACCCCATGCGCGACGGGCGGCGAGCCGACTCATCCCGCCGCCGCGAGCGCGTCCTCAAAGCCCTCGACACGCTCGTCCACAGTGATCAGGAGATCACCGTCTCCGCACTCGCCCGCGCCGCCCGGGTCGACCGCACCTACCTCTACCGCCACCGCGACCTACTGCTGCGCGTCCACGCCGCCGCTACCGCCCCTTCCCAAGAAGGACGCGCCACCGCGGTCAGCCGCACCTCGCTCCAGGCCGACCTTGCCCACGCACTCGACCGCAACCACCGCCTGGCCTCCCGCGTCCGCCAGCTCGAGAAACGCCTCTCACAACTTCTCGGCGACGCGGCCTGGGCCGAGTCCGGTCTCGCAGGCGCTCCCGACATCGATCAGCTCCAGCGACGCCTCACGATGCTGGAGCAACACCTCGCCGAGGTGCAGGGCACACTCGAAGAACGGACCGAAGAGCTCGAAGCCGCCCGCGGAGCCAATCGCGAACTCACCCGCGCCCTGAACCACACGAAACCGGGCGCCCAGAGACGACCGTCTGCACCGACTCCCCTTACACGGGAAAGCTAGGCGGCTGGGCGAAACGGACGTGACTACCGGCGCAAGTGCCACGCGGTCGTGTTGCAGTGGTGAGACCGACGACCCAAGCAGCGAGACCCGGAGCACGCCCAGCGGGCCGTCGCAGACCGCGAGAGGGTGACGGGCTTCTCAGGCCAGGGACAGGAACAGCTTTTCAAGGCGGGCGCGTAGCCGGTCCCGGTCGCCGGGCTGCTGCTCGCCCTGCTCTGTCAGGCAGTGCTGCAGCCCGGTGGCGATGATCGCGAAGCCGGCCCGGTCCAGGGCGCGGGAGACGGCGGCGAGCTGGGTGACGACGTCCTCGCAGTCGCGCCCGTCCTCGATCATTTTGATGACTCCGGCGAGCTGCCCCTGAGCGCGCCGCAGACGGTTCAGCGCCGCCTTCAGCTCGTCGGCGGCCATGTCCAGTTCCACAATGCCTCCTCTTGAATACCCCCATGGGTATTGTACTCTCGGGGGAAAGCTCATCCGTTAACACCGAGAGGACAGCCATCGATGCCCGCCCCCACCGCGGTCCACCCCACACAGGCGGCCTCACGCCTGGAGGACTACACCATCATCGACGTCCGCACGCCGGGGGAGTATGCCGCCGGTCACCTTCCGGGGGCACACAATGTGCCCCTCGACCAGCTGCCGGCGGCCCTGCCGACGTTGCAGAACGCGGCCGCTCGCGGTGAGCTGCTGGTCGTGTGCGCTTCCGGCGCGCGCTCCAGCAAGGCATCCGCCACGCTCGCCGAACACGGCGTAAGCGCCGCCACGCTCACTGGCGGCACTCAGGCGTGGACTCAGCACGGAGGCGAAGTCCACCGCCCCGAGGGAGCCCGTACCACCTGGGGCATGGAGCGCCAGGTCCGCCTCACCGCCGGCGCACTGGTCCTGACCGGGCTCGTCCTCGGCCTTCTGGTGCACCCGACCTTCCACTTGCTGTCCGCGGGCATCGCGGCCGGTCTGGTCTTCTCCGCCGTGACCGACACCTGCGGCATGGCCGCGGTGCTGGCCAAGCTGCCCCACAACCGCACACGCCAGTGCGACCTCCGCGACACGCTGAGCGCCCTGGACCGTTAGCGGAATTCGGGCGCCACAGCGGTCCTCTCCTGGGCTGTGACGGCTTCCACCCGGACGCCCCACGACTCAGGTGCGAGAAGCGGGCGCTGCCACTCCCGTGCCTAGACCCCGCCGCCGACTGGGGCTCTTGCAAACGGACTAAATACCCCCCTGGGTATTGTCGGAGATGGCGGGTACCGGCGACGGGAACCACCGCTGCCGGGTTTGCGGGGGCCGCCCTGCGACAACCCGAAAAATACCCCCTCGGGTAAGGAGGTTCGGTGATGAGCAGCACGGTGCGTGAGGTGACCGTGGAGGAGCTGGCCGCTGCGCGGGAGCGCGGGGTGCGGGTACTCGACGTGCGCCCGCCGCAGGAGTACGCGCAGGGCCATGTGCCCGGGGCGGTGAATGTGCCGCTGGAGGAGTTGCTGGCCGCGCCCGCGAGTGCGGGACCGGACGGTGTGCACGTGGTGTGCCAGTCCGGACGCCGCAGCCTCGAAGCTGCGCGCGCGCTGGAGCGATCAGGAGTGACGGCCGTCTCGGTCGCCGGCGGTACGTCGGCGTGGATCGAGTCCGGCCGCGAAGTCGAAGGAGCGAAGCAGTGACGGACACGGCGAACAAGCAGGACGAGGAGACGCTCCCGGGCGGGCTGACGGTGTCAACGGTGGCGACGTCGTCGCTCGGTGACCGCAGCTATCTCGCGGCCGACGGCGAGGTGGCCGTGGTGGTCGACCCGCAGCGCGACGTGGACCGGGTGATCGCCGAGGCCGGACGCCTCGGCGTGCGGATCGCGGCCGTGCTGGAGACGCACGTGCACAACGACTACGTCTCCGGCGGGCTGGAACTGGCCCGGCTGACCGGCGCCGAATACGGCGTGGCCGCAGCGGACCAGGCGCCGTTCGCGCACCGGCCGCTGCAGGACGGCGAGGTGCTGGAACTCTCCGGCCGGATGCGGGTACGGGTGCTCGCCACCCCGGGGCACACCTTCCACCACCTGTCCTACGTGCTGGAGAGCGACGCCGGGGCGGTCGGGGTATTCACCGGCGGGTCGCTGCTGCTGGGTACCACCGGCCGCACCGACCTCCTCGGGACCGAGCACAGCCGGGAGTTGGCGCGGTGCCAGTACGCCTCCGCGCGGCAACTGGCCGACCTGCTGCCCGACGGTGCGCAGGTGTGGCCCACGCACGGGTTCGGCAGTTTCTGCTCGGCCACCCAGGCCGCCGGCGACACCGCCGACATCGGCGAGCAGCGCCGCATCAACCCCGCGCTGACGCTGGCCGAGGGGGAGTTCGTCGAGCAGACGCTGTCCGGACTGGACGCCTACCCGGCCTACTACGCGCACATGGGCGTGAAGAACGCCGAGGGGCCCCGTCCGCTGGACCTGCGTCCTCCGGTCACCGCGACGGCCGAGGACCTGCGGCGGCACCTGGCCGACGGTGAATGGGTCGTGGACCTCAGGAGCCGCAAGGCATACGCGTCCTCGCACCTGGCCGGGATCGTCAGCCTGGGTCTCGACGGCCCGATGGCCACCTGGCTCGGCTGGATGATCGACTGGGGCGCGTCGGTGACCCTGGTCGGCGAGAGCAGTGAACAGGTCGCCGCAGCGCAGCGGGAACTGGCACGGATCGGCATCGACGACCTCGCCGGCGCCGCCGCCGGCCAGCCCGCCGAGCTCGCCGCCGACCCAGGCCAGCTGCGGGACGCCCACACGGCGACCTTCGCCGACCTGGCCGCCGCACTACAGGGCCGCACCGGCGGCCTGCCCGCCGTGGACGTGATCCTGGACGTGCGTACCAACAACGAGTTCACGGCCTCGCACGTCGAGGGCGCTGTCCACATCCCGCTGTACGAACTCAAGAACCGCCTCGCCGAGATCCCCGCCGGCACCGTATGGGTGCACTGCGGCAGCGGCTAACGCCCCCCCC
>KI547051.1:78351-79366 GCA_000497405.1 Streptomycetaceae bacterium MP113-05
GCGTCGCCTGGAGGGCGGCGAGTGGGTGGTCGACCTGCGCAACCGCAAGGCATACGCCGCCTCCCACCTCGCCGGCATCGTCAGCCTCGGCCTCGACGGCCCCATGGCCACCTGGCTCGGCTGGATGATCGACCGGGGCGCCCCCGTGACGCTGGTCGGCGAGACCCGTGACCAGGTCGCCGCCGCCCAGCGGGAACTGGCACGCATCGGCATCGACGCGCTCGCCGGCGCCGCAATCGGCCAGCCCGCCGAACTCGCCACCGATCCCGGCCGGCTGCGGGGCACACGGTTGGCCGGATTCGTCGACCTGGCCGCCTCCCTTCGGGACCGCACCGGCGAACCGCCCGGCGCGGACGTGGTCCTGGACGTGCGCACCCACAACGAATTCCGTACCTCGCACGTGCGGGGCGCCGTGCACATCCCGCTGTACGAGCTCAAGGACCGGCTCGGCGAGATCCCCGACGGGGTGGTGTGGGTGCACTGCGGCAGCGGATACCGGGCCACCGCCGCCGCCTCACTCCTGGAACGGGCGGGCCGCTCCGCGGTCGTCGTCGACGACCACTTCGACAACGCCGGAGGCGCCGGTGTGCCCGTGACCGACGACTGACCGCACCCACTCGACGGTACCGGCGGCCGGGAGCACCCGCCCCGGGCAGACCCGGCCGGGCCCGGCCGTACCCACATGAGGTGATCAGCATCCTGGCTGTGCTCTTCGGAGCCGTCATCGGCCTCGCTCTCGGCCTGCTCGGCGCCGGCGGCTCGATCCTGGCGGTGCCCGCGCTCGTCTACGGCGTGGGGCTACCGCTCAACGCCGCGGTCCCCGCCTCGCTGGCGGTGGTGGCCGTCTCATCCCTCGGCGGAGTGCTCCCCCGGGAACGCCGCCGCGCGGTGCAGTGGCGCATCGCCGGCGTCTTCGGCGCCTCGGGAATCCCGGCCGCCTTCGCCGGTGCCGCACTGGGGCGCCTGCTCCCCCAACGCTGGCTGCTCCTCGCCTTCGCCGTCCTCATGACGGCGG
>KI547051.1:79545-84664 GCA_000497405.1 Streptomycetaceae bacterium MP113-05
GTCGACTGGCGCACCTGCCTGCCCAGATCGATCCTCGCCGGCCTCTGCGTCGGGCTGCTCACCGGCCTCTTCGGCGTCGGCGGCGGCTTCGTCATCGTCCCCGCCCTCATCCTGCTCCTCGGCCTGAGCGCCCAGCAGGCGGTGGCCACCTCCCTCGCCGTCGTCTTCCTCAACTCCGTCGCCGGTCTGACCGCCCACGCCGGCGCGGTGGGCGGCATCGACTACCCGGTCCTGGTGCTCTTCGCCGCCTCCTCCCTCACTGTCTCGCTCCTCGCCGCCCGCCTCGCGCCCAGGCTTCCCGCCGCCTCCGTGCGCCGCTGGTTCGCCTGTATCGTCCTCGCCGTCGCGGCTGGAGTCGCCACCACCGCCCTCCTCGCCCCCTCCGTACCGGCGACGTGAGGGCGTCCGCCCTCCGCATCGGGGCAGCGGGGCCGGTCGAGAGCGCCCGCCACGGCAGCGACGGTGGCCGCGGGTTCCGGCGGGGAGGGGCGCGGGCCGGTCGAGTGATCGAGAAAGCGTGTGTCTAGCATATGAGCACCGCCTAGCTCGAAAGATAAATCTGTGACTGTCAACGAGGACGCCTTCACGAACTGGAAGAACCGCGAGGAGATCGCGGAGTCGATGATCCCGATCATCGGCAAGCTGCACCGGGAGCGAGACGTAACGATTCTTCTCCACAGCCGCTCGCTGGTGAACAAGTCGGTGGTGAGCATCCTCAAAACCCACCGGTTCGCCCGGCAGATCGCCGGTGAGGAGCTCTCGGTCACCGAGACGCTGCCGTTCCTCAACGCGCTCACCACGCTCGACCTCGGTCCCTCCCAGATCGACATCGGCATGCTCGCCGCGACCTACCGGGCCGACGACCGCGGCCTGTCGGTGGAGGAGTTCACCGCCGGGGCCGTAGCCGGGGCGACCGGCGAGCACAAGATCGACCGCCGGGAGCCCCGGGACGTGGTGCTCTACGGTTTCGGCCGCATCGGCCGCCTCCTGGCCCGCCTGCTGATCGAGAAGGCCGGCTCCGGCAACGGTCTGCGGCTACGCGCCATCGTCGTCCGCAAGGGAGCAGGCCAGGACCTCGTCAAGCGCGCCTCGCTGCTCCGCAGGGACTCCGTCCACGGCCAGTTCCAGGGCACCATCACCGTCGACGAGGCGAACAGTACGATCATCGCCAACGGCAACGAAATCAAGGTCATCCACTCCGACGACCCCACCTCGGTGGACTACACGGCGTACGGCATCAGGAACGCCATCCTGATCGACAACACCGGCAGGTGGCGGGATCGCGAGGGTCTGTCGAAGCACCTGCGTCCCGGTGTCGACAAGGTCGTCCTGACCGCGCCGGGCAAGGGCGACGTGCCCAACGTCGTCCACGGCGTGAACCACGACACGATCAAGCCGGACGAGCGGATCATCTCCTGCGCTTCCTGCACCACGAACGCGATCGTGCCCCCGCTGAAAGCGATGGCGGAGGAGTACGGCGTCCTGCGCGGTCACGTGGAGACCGTCCACTCGTTCACCAACGACCAGAACCTGCTGGACAATTACCACGGCTCGGACCGACGCGGGCGCTCGGCCGCGCTCAACATGGTCATCACCGAGACCGGCGCGGCCTCCGCCGTGGCGAAGGCGCTACCGGACCTGAAAGCGAAGATCACCGGCAGTTCGGTCCGGGTTCCGGTGCCGGACGTCTCCATCGCCATCCTCAACCTGCAGCTGGGTCGCGAAGCCTCGCGCGAGGAGGTACTGGACTATCTCCGCAACGTCTCGCTGACCTCGCCGCTCAAGCGCCAGATCGACTTCATCAGCGCTCCGGACGCGGTCTCCAGCGACTTCATCGGCTCGCGCCACGCGTCGATCGTCGACGCCGGCGCCACCAAGGTCGAGGGCGACAACGCGATTCTGTACCTCTGGTACGACAACGAGTTCGGCTACTCCTGCCAGGTCACCCGGATCGTCCAGTACGTATCCGGGGCCGAGTACCCGACCTTTCCCGCACCTGTGGTCTGAGCTGCGACGTACCGTGGTCGTGAGCCGCAGGCCGTGCCCCGGGGGCCCGGGGCACGGTCTGCCGACATCCGGTACGGGCCGTGCGGCCCGCACCGCCCGTGTGGGGCTTAGCCTGGGAGAGGCCGTATGGAAGCATCGCGAACATGGTGAGACTCCGGCCTCGGGCGAACGCGGGACCCCCCTCCGGGAGTCGACCGTGGCGGCCGGGTGTCGGCAGCCACTCGCTGCTGGGGGTCCGTACGGTGGCCGGGCAGGCCTTGGTGCTCCAGGTGGTGGTGGCCCTGCTCATCGTCGCCGCCGGTGTCGTCGCGCTGCTGCTCCAGGCGGAACGTTACAGCGAGCGAGCGGCACAGGACCGTTCGCTGGCCGTCGCGCAGAGCCTCGCCCGCTCCCCCGGGATCGTCGAGGCGCTGCGTTCCCCGGATCCCACCAGCGTGCTGCAGCGCCGGGCCGAAGCCATCCGGGAGCGCACCCGGGTCGACTTCGTGGTGATCACCGACGATCAGGGCATCCGCTACACGCACCCCGAGCGCGACCGGATCGGGAAGAAGTTCGTCGGCAACATCGAGACGCCGCTCGCCGGCCGGGCGGTCACCGAGACCATCGACGGGACGATCGGTCGCCTGGTCCAGGCCGTCGTGCCGGTGAAGGACAACCAGGGCAGGGTCGTCGGCCTGGTCTCGGCGGGCGTACTGACCAGCGCGGTCGGCGACGTGGTGGACAGACAGCTCCCCGTGCTGCTGGGCGGCGCGGCCCTCGCCCTCGCACTGGCGACCACCGGCATCACGCTGGTGGGCCGGCGACTCAGCAGGCAGACACACGGCCTCGGGCCGGCCGAGATGGCCCGGATGTACGAACACTACGACGCGGTGCTGCACGCCGTGCGGGAGGGCGTGCTGATCGTCGGCGGCGACGGCCGGTTGCTGATGGCCAACAACGAGGCCCGTCGTCTGCTGTCGCTGCCTGCGGACGCCGAGGGCCGGCCGGTGGCCGACCTCGGGCTGGACGGGCACGTGACCCAACTGCTGGCGACCGGTCGGACTGCCACGGACGAGGTGGTCGCCGCCGGGGACCGGCTGCTCGCCGTCAACAACCGGCCGGCCGACCGGCACGGCAGTCCCGCGGGTGCGGTGGCGACGCTGCGCGACACCACGGAGCTGCACGAACTGTCCGGGAAAGCCGCCCTCGCCCGGGACCGGCTGCGGCTGCTGTACGACATCAGCGTCACCGTAGGCACCACCCTGGACGTGCGCCGGACCGCACGGGAGTTGGCCGAGGCGTCCGTACCCGGCTTCGCCGACTTCACCACCGTCGACCTGCTCGACGGTGTGCTGGCCGGTGAGGAGCCCGGGCCCGCACAGCCCGTCGAGATGCGCCGCACGGCACTCGTCGGTATCCAGGACCAACCCCCGTTCTTCCCCGTCGGCCGGCTCATCCGGTTCGTGGAGTCCTCGCCGCAGGCGGAGGGGGTCGGAGCGGCGCGAGGCATGCTCGCCGCGGACCTGCGTGACGCGCCGGGTTGGCGGGCGCAGGACCCGGAGCGTGCGCAGGCCATCATCGACCACGGCATCCACTCGCTGATCACCGTGCCGCTGCGGTCCCGGAACACGGTGCTCGGCCTGGCCAACTTCTGGCGCACGGAGGGTTCCGAACCCTTCGAGGTGGACGACCTGTCCCTCGCCGAGGAGGTCTGCGCGCACGCCGCCGCCTGCATCGACAACGCCCGCCGCTTCACCCGCGAGCACTCGATGGCGGTCACCCTCCAGCAGAGCCTGCTGCCCAGCGGGCTGCCCGAACAGCGCGCGCTCGAAGTGGCGTACCGCTACCTCCCGGCGCAGGCCGGGGTGGGCGGCGACTGGTTCGACGTGATCCCTCTGCCCGGTGCGCGGGTCGCGCTGGTGGTCGGCGACGTGGTGGGGCACGGGCTGCACGCCGCCGCCACGATGGGCCGGCTCCGGACGGCGGTGCACAACTTCTCCTCCCTCGACATGGCACCGGAGGAGCTGCTGGGCAGGCTGAACGAACTGGCCCTGCAGATCGACCCGGACGGCGAGGATGTCAGCGGCGCCGGGCTGACCGGTGCGACGTGCCTGTACGCGATCTACGACCCGGTCGCACGGCGCTGCACGATGGCGCGGGCAGGGCACCTTCCGCCCGTGGTGGTGGCGCCGGACGGCACGGTGGAGTTCGCCGACGTGCCGGCGGGACCACCGCTGGGCGTACCGGCGATGCCCATCGAGTCCGTCGACGTGGAGCTCGCCACCGGCAGCCGTCTGGTGCTGTACACCGACGGACTGGTGGAGCGGCGCGGCGTGGACATCGACAACGGGCTGGGCCTGCTCCGGGACACGCTGACGGACGACGGCCGCGGCGCCGAGGACACCTGCCAGGCCGTGCTGGCGGCGCTGCTGCCGGAGCAGCAGCAGGACGACATCGCACTGCTCGTCGCGCGGACCCGGTCCGTGCCCGCCGACCGGATCGCCGAGTGGGAGGTGCCCTCCGATCCGGCCGCCGTCGCCGAGATGCGCGCGGCGGTGGGTGCGGTGCTCGAGCGATGGGGCGTAGGCGAGGAGGCGTTCGCGACCGAGCTGATCCTCAGCGAACTGGTGACGAACGCGATCCGCTACGGCTCCAGCCCGGTGCGTGCCCGGCTGGTCCTGGACCGGGCGCTGATCTGCGAGGTGTCGGACGCCAGCAGCACCTCGCCGCACCTGCGGCACGCGGCCATGATGGACGAGGGGGGCCGCGGACTGTTCCTGGTCGCCCAGCTCGCGGAGCGCTGGGGCACCCGGTACACGCCGACCGGCAAGGTCATCTGGACCGAACAAACCGTGGCGACGGACGGCTGACGGCTGCTCGGTCCCCGCCGGTCCGCCCCGTCAGGCCCCGAGGGCGTTCCGCCCGACCGCCCACGCCACGGCCGCGACCACGATCGCCGCCGCGCGGGAACGGCCGGGTTCGGGGCGGTAGTGGCGGCCCCGCGCACCCTCGCTCACCTGCCTGACGAACAGGTACGCGACGGCCGGTAGCCCGAGGAGCAGCAGCGCGGCGTTGTCGTGGAACGCGGCGGCGAGGTCCCCGTGCATGAGGTCGTACGTCATGCGGGTACCGC
>KI547051.1:84850-100708 GCA_000497405.1 Streptomycetaceae bacterium MP113-05
CCCGCCGCCGCCTCGGTCCTTGAGCAGGCCGACCGCCGCGCGGTCATCATCGACGACCACTTCGACACCGCCGAAGGCGCCGGCGTACCCCTGACCGACGCCTGACCGAGCCGCCCGTCGACGGGTCGGTGACCGGGGCGCTCGCAGGTCCCGGTCACCGACCCCGCCCCCGGCGCAGCAGCATCGGCACCCGTGCCCGGCGATCCGCGGGGCTCCCTACGCACATGAGGTGATCAGCATTCTGGCCCTGCTCTTCGGCGCCGTCATCGGACTCGCCCTCGGCCTGCTCGGTGCCGGAGGATCCATCCTCGCGGTCCCGGCCCTGGTCTACGGCGTCGGGCTGCCGCTCCACGCCGCCATCCCCGCATCCCTCGCGGTAGTAGCCGTCTCCTCCCTGGGCGGCGTACTCCCCCGGCAACGCCGACAAGCGGTCCAATGGCGCATCGCCGGCATCTTCGGCGCCGCCGGCATCCCGGCCGCCTTCGCCGGCGCCGCACTGGGACGCCTGATCCCCCAGCGCTGGCTGTTCCTCGCCTTCGCCGCCCTCATGGTGGTCGTCGCGGTGCGCATGCTCCGTGGCAGCGACGAGGCCACCGGTGCCTGCCGCACCCGCGAAGGCGGCATCAACTGGCGAAGCTGCCTGCCCAAATCAATCCTCGCGGGCGCCGGCGTCGGCCTGCTGACCGGCCTGTTCGGCGTAGGCGGCGGCTTCGTCATCGTCCCCGCCCTCAGCCTCCTGCTCGGCCTGGGCGCCCAGCAGGCCGTCGCCACCTCCCTCGCCGTGGTCTTCATCAACTCCGTCGCCGGCCTCACGGCACACGCGAGCGCCGTGGACGGCATCGACTACACCGTCCTGGTGCTCTTCGCCGCATCGTCGGTGATCTTCTCGCTGCTGGCCGCCCGCCTCGCCCCCCGGCTCCCGGCCGCGACCGTGCGCCGCGCCTTCGCCTACGTCGTCCTCGCCGTCGCAGCCGCAGTCGCCACCACCGCGCTCCTCGCGCCCTCCATGCTGGCCACGTGAACCACCAGCGAGTTCTCGGCAGCCCGGCGCCTCCACGTGGCCGGCACCGGCTGTCGGCTAGGCTTGCCGCGGCAGGAAGGAGGCGGGCATGAGAGCCGCCAGGCGTCAGGCAAGCGCGGCCTATGGCTTCGCGCTGCGTGCCGCCATGGCGCTGCTGATCGCCGTCGCTGGTCTCGCCTGCACGCAAGCCTCCGCCACCGCGGCTTCGAATCAGCCTGCCGCCCCTTCGGCCGCTGTCGCTCAGTCGCATGCGCAGCTTCGGGTTGCCGACGGTCCCTCCGCCGATGCCAGCGCCTCTTCGTCCGGCTGCTCGAGCGATGGCGGCCAGCAGGCCGAGGCACCGGCATCCATCCGCCACGAGGCTCCGGCCTCCACTCCCGTCGCCGGCCCGGGCGTTCCCCCGGCCCGGGGTCACGGCGGCGCACAGGTGGTGCCGGGCCGTGGCGGCCCGGCACCACCGCCTTCTTCACCGTCCTACGAAGAGCTCTCCGTCCTGCGGGTGTAGGGCGCGCGGCAGCCACCGCGCGTCCTTGACACACCTCGGGATCAGGAGCTCTTTGTCGTGACTTCTTCCAGTAGGTCGCCTCGCCGGGCGGCCCGCGCACTGGCCGGCTGGCCCCACAACCGCTGGGCCACCGCCGCCGCAGGCGCCACCGTCACCGCACTGCTGGTCGGCCTGCCGACCGACGTGGTGCCCAATCCACTCTTCTCCCGGTCCGTGCCGGTGCAGTGGTGGAACTACCCCACGCTCGCCGTGACCGCCCTCCTGGCCGGCATCGTGCTGGCCACCTACGTCCGCACACCGGATGCCGCAGGGACGCCCGCCGCCGGGCGCCTCGGCTCGGTGGGCGGTGTGCTGTCGTTCTTCGCCGTGGGCTGTCCGGTCTGCAACAAGCTGGTGCTGCTTCTGCTGGGCACCTCCGGCGCGCTGAGCTATTGGGCGCCGCTGCAGCCGCTGGTCGCCGTGGCCTCGATCGGCTTGCTGGCCGAGGCCGCCTTGCGGCGCCTGGCAACAGCCGACGCCTGCCCCACCCCCACCGCCGCTCGCGCGTCCGCAGCCTGAACCGGCTCCGCACGAACCCTCGCCCGCAGCCTCGTACGCTCTTCCGGAGTACTCCCATGCCTGCCACGAAACAGTCGACCACCCGCCGTCACATCGCCCTGGCCGCGACCGTCCTCGCGCTGTCCCTCGCCGTAGTCGTCGCCCTCCTCACCACCGGAGGGGACGAGTCTTCGGGTCGGAGCGAGGGTTCCTCCCCGGTCAGCACCCCCAGCGCACGCCCCGACGACTCCTCCGGGCAGGGGCCCGACCTGAGCCACCTCGCCCGCCGGGACGCCGGCGACCCCATGGCGCTGGGGCAGACGGACGCGCCCGTCGTCCTCATCGAATACGCCGACTTCCAGTGCCCGTTCTGCGGCAAGTTCGCCCGCGAGACCGAACCCGAACTGATCCGCGACTACGTAAAGAAGGGTGTCCTGCGCATCGAATGGCGCAACTTCCCCGTCTTCGGACAGGAGTCCGAACAGGCTGCCCTCGCCGCGTGGGCGGCCGCGCAGCAGAACACGTTCTGGGAGTTCCACGAACTGATCTACTCCCAGGAACGCGCGCGCAACTCTGGGGTCTTCACCCCCGACAACCTCGTCGACTTCGCCCGCAAGGCGGGCGTCCCGGACCTGGAGAAGTTCCGCAACGACATGAACAGCAAGGCCGCCCGCGAAGCCCTGCAACGGGACAAGGAAGAGGGCTACCGCCTGGGCGTGACCAGCACCCCGGCCTTCCTGGTCAACAACACGCCCATTCTCGGCGCCATGCCCGCCCCCACCTTCGAGAAGGCCGTCGAGAAGGCCGCCAAGGAGGCGAAGCGGTGACCGACACCGGCTACCTGATGGCCCTGCTCGGCGGCCTCCTCACCCTGCTCAGCCCCTGCAGCGCTCTCCTTCTCCCCGCGTTCTTCGCCTACTCCTTCACCACAGCCACCCGCCTGGCGGGACGCACCGCACTCTTCTACGCCGGGCTGTGCACCACCCTGGTCCCCCTCGGCGCCGCCGGCTCCTTCGCCAGCCGCCTGTTCTACGGGCACCGCGACCTACTCATCACCGTCGGCGGCTGGACCGTCATCGCCCTTGGCCTCGCCCAGATCCTCGGACTCGGCTTCGGCTCCCGCCGCCTGCAACAGACCGCCGCCCGACTCAAACCCAGCACCGCCCTCTCCACCTGGGCACTGGGCGCCGTCTACGGACTGGCGGGCTTCTGCGCCGGCCCGGTACTCGGCGGCATCCTCACCGTCGCCGCCCTGGGAGGCGACCCGGTGTACGGCAGCACACTCCTGGCCGTCTACGCCCTGGGCATGGCACTGCCGCTGTTCTTCCTCGCGCTGCTCTGGGACCGGTTCGACCTCGGCCACCGACGCTGGCTCCGCGGCCGCGAGATCAGCCTCGGGCGGCTCCGCCTCCACACCACCTCTCTGGCAGGCGGAGCAATGTTCATCACCCTCGGTGCCCTCTTCCTGCTGTTCGACGGCACCTCCGCCCTCCCCTCCCTCCTCGACGTCGACACCGAGTACGCCATCGAACAGCAGATCTCCCACCTCGGCACAGCCGTCTCCGACCGCACTCTCCTGCTCGCTGCCGCAGCCATCGCCGCCGCAGCAGCCGTCGCCGTGCTCCTCCGCAGCACTCGCAAGTACCGCACCACCAACCAGCCGGCGGAGCACCCACATCAAGACGCAACTCGCGCCTCGCCCGGGGAGGACAAAACACAGACAGACACCACGCCGCCGACCAAATAGCGCCTGGACGTCCGCAGCCCGCCGCCTCCCCCCGGGGACGCCAACCGCTTCGATCCCCGCATGGCCGCGCTACCGCCCATCCCCCCGACAGGGGCGGCCGACACGGCAGCGGCATTCGCCAGGAAGGCGGTCAACCGCATGATGCCCCGTGAAGTGCTTCTGGATCTTTGCGCTCCGCATGGTCATCGCGGGCCCGGATGCCGCACTCCCGTCCGTCCCCGAAGGCACCCGCGCGGTAAGCAGCGGCCGGATCAACTGGCGGGCATGCCCGCTGATGGCTTTCCGGGCGTCGCCAGGCTTCTGCGTACGAAGCCGCAGCGTCACTCGAACCAGCGATAGCACCACACCTGTTGCTGCCGCTAGGTTCGCTTCTGGGACGCTGAGCTGCACCGATACACAACGCCTCGCCTCTGCGACGGCTCCACCCCCGGAGAAGTGGGGGAAGGGGTAGGCCATGTCGACCATCGTGGCATGTGTTCGAATGGGTGTTCTAGTCGGGTGTGGGTTCCGGCTCTGTCCGGCATGGAGGGAGGCCAGGTGAGGAGACGAGGCGAGTCGGGGATCGGCAGGTTCGCTTACGCCTCTGGTGGCAGGCGGAGGGCCTGGTTGATCGGATGCCTCCGAAGCGTGGTCGCTCTCCGAGAGGCGTTCAGGCGGCGCCGCATGATCCGCGAGGCCGTACGCATCAGAGGTGAACGCCGGCAGCGCTGACGCCTTCTGGAAGGCCGGATCCGGGTCCGGCCAGGGCGCGCCTGCCGGAGCTCAGGTTCTCCTCTCCCCCGCGGGTGCTCTCGGGGGCGGCGTTCGCGGTGGCTTCTCATACGGGGCAGGCGTCTTCGGTTTCGTGGAGCCGTCGGCGGAGTGCGCAGCCGGGGCGGCGGGCGGGGAGGGAGTTGGAGTTGCGGTTTCGGGGGGTGCGCGGGGGTGGGCCGATCAGGGTCTTGATGCGGTCGGTGAAGTCGTCGTCGGGCAGGGGGAGGTCGAGGTCGTCGTCGACGAAGGCGACGGCGGCGGGCACGTAGACCATGAGGGTGGTGAGGGTGTCGGGCAGTGTGCGGTCGTCTTTCAGGCCGCGTAGGACGCGCAGGGCGAGGGCGACCTCCAGGGCGGTGGTGGTTTGCCGGTCGTCGGGCGTGGCTTGTGCGGGGCGGGCCTGGGTGCGCCACCAGTCGGCTTCGTCGTCTTCGCCCAGGGCGCGGTGGTGGAGGTAGAGGCAGTAGGCGGCGGCGGAGTCGCCGGCGCCGGCGGCGTACTGCCACCAGAAGCGGGCGCTGTCTTCGCTGGCGGCCAGCTGGAGGACGCAGCCGAATACGCGGGCGCCGGAGGGCTGGGGCATGGCGGACTGGGCGAGGAAGTAGCGGAGCGTGCGCAGTACGTCGGGTCGGGTGGCGATCGTCTCGCACAGCGTCTGCAGGTCACGCGCGGCGCTCTGGGCCCCGTCGCTGAGGGCGCCGTCTTCTCGGTCTCTTCCGCTGGGCGGCGTGGGCGGGTGCTCCTCGTGGTGGCCGGCAAGGCGGGCGGTTAGGCGGGCGGCGCCCGCGTCGATGTCGGCCTGGGTGTAGGGGGTGGTCGGGGTCAGACGGGCGTTGGCCAGCAAACGATCGATGTGCGAGGAGGCCATGGTCAGTGCCCCTGCCTTTCTGGAGCGAGGATCTGCTGCAAGCGCGTCTTTGCGTAGCGTTCGGTGGAGCGGACGGTGGCGGGCTTGACGCCCAGGTGGAGGGCTACCTGATCGACGCTGTAGCCCTCGCAGTGCCGCAGGATGAACACGTCCTGCTGACGCTCGGGGAGCCGGCTGATGGCGGCGAAGAGGGCGAGGTTGTCGGGTCTTCGAATTTTGTGGGGGTGTGCCTCCCGTCGGCTTCGCCGGGTGGTTGCACAGTGTGAGCGGAGGCGTTGGTTCGCTCGGTTCCTGAAGCCGAAGGCGTTGCGGGCTTCGAGCTTGATGAGGCGGTTGTTGCCCTCCGAGGCGGCGTTGGTGATGCCGGTGGTCAGGTAGGTCTCGATGCCGTCCCACCACTGCTCGATGGTCTCGGCGAGGGTGACGAGTTCGGGTAGGTGGGAGTGGTCGGCGACGTGGGCGAAGAAGCGGTGGCGGGCGGCGGAGATCGCGGAGTGGTCGGGGGCGACGTGCCTGCGGGTGACGGTCAGGCTCAGGATGTCGCGCAGGAGTTCTTTGCCCTGCCAGGCCGCGTAGATCTGGCGGCCGTAGGTCCCCATGTACTCCAAGGGCCTGTCGATGAATTAGTGGAGCGTGTCGCGGTTGCTGTCCGCGGATGTCGCGTGCATGACGTAGCCGACGAGGTCGCTGGGATCGATCAGGCGGGCGGGGATCAGCTCGGGGTGGTGGCCGTGCTCCTCGAGGAGGGGGCGGACCTGTTTGATCAGGGCTCTCATCTGGTTCTCCCCGATGCGGAAGAGGTAGGCGGTGAGCGAGCAGGACAGGCCGCGCAGGTCGAGTACGGCGGCCCAGATGATGTTCTCCGTGGTGAGCTTGCGGTGCCGGGGCCGCTGCTTGGGCGGCAGCGCATCGAGGCCGTCGCGGATGCTGATGGTGAGCCGGTCCAGGTCGTGGCGTTCCAGGCCGGTAAGAAGGGGGTGGGTGGCCAGGGTCGAGCCGAAGGTGTGCGCGTGTCGGGGGTGGGACCTGGGGCCTGGCGGGTGCAGGGGGACATCGGGGATGCCGGGCTGGGGCGGGATGGTGTAGTTCCACTCGCCGTGGAAGTCGGCGGGGCGGATCGCCAGGGTGGCCGCGTGGCGCGGGCTGATCTCGATGCCGGTGGGGTAGCTGCCGGTGTCCAGGCGGGCGGTCACCGACAGTCCAGTGCGGGTGGTGGTCGAGGCGATCAGGTTGAGGGCGGTCTCGTAGCTGGTGAGGGGGTGGGCGCGCCAGTTCATGGAGATGAAGGAGAACAGGCGGTGTTCGACCCGATTCCATTTCGATGTTCCCGGAGGCAGGTGGCACACGCTGATCTCCAGGCCGGTCTCGGTGGCCCAGGCCGCGAGGTTGGCCTTCCATGTCTTGGCGCGGGAGCTGTTGGAGCCGCCGCCGTCCGCAGTGATCAGCAGTCGCTTCGTCCGCGGGTAGGCGTCTCGTCCTTCCTCGGTCCACCAGCGGCGCAGGCAGGCCACCGCGAAGGCGGCGGTGTCGTGGTCGGTGCCGATCACGGCGTAGCCGGTGTTGCGGGCGACGTCGTAGATGCCGTACGGGATTGCGGTGCCGCTCGCGTGGGTGGGAAAGTCGTGGTCGAGGACCTTCACCGGCTCCCCGGGTGGCGTCCACTCCCTTCCGGGCCGGGCGAAGAGACCGATCTGTTCCTTCTTCTTCGTGTCCACGCTGATGACCGGGTCGCCCGCGTCGAGGAAGCCCCGCACGGTTTCGTTGATGTGCTGGAACTGGGCGTCCCGGTCGGGGTGGTGGCTGCCGGCCAGCACCCGGGCATTGCCGCGCAGGCTGAACCCTGCCGCTTTCAGCAGGGCGGCGACAGTATCGCGTCCTACCTTCCGGCCCTGGGCGGCGAGTTCGTCCGACAGGCGGCGCAGTGACTTCGTCGTCCAGGTCAGGGGCCCTATCGGATCGCCCTGCGTGCTGTCCTCCACCAGTGCCAGCAGGGCCGGCACCAGGCCCGGGTCCTTCTCCGCGAGCGCGGGGCGGCCGGCACCCGGGCGACGCACCCGCTCCTCCGGCGCGCGCTCCTGTTCGAGTTCGGTCAGACCACGGCGGACGCAGCCTTTCGACACACCGGCGGCCCGCGCCACCGCAGCGATCCCGCCATGCCCGAGCTGGCGGGCCTCCGCGGCATACAGGATCCGGCGCTGCCGCTCGTCCAGGTACGGCACCACCGCCTCGAGCTTCTCCTCCAGCGGACCGATCAACTCATCGAAGCGCCCCATACCGCATCAACGAGCCCAACTACCGCAAGAAACCCACTAATTCATCGACAGGCCCACGGAGCTGCGGGCCGGTGGCTCAGGGCTTGAGTGCCACGCCCGCCCAGAGACTGACCTCGTCGTCACTCGGCGCTCTGCGGGGCTTCGGGATCACAGCGCCGGCGGGCACCGGGACGGAGACGTCGGGCCGCCACTTGTGCGCAAGGGCGACCTCGGGGTCCATCAGGTCCAAACCGGTGAAGAAGCGGGCCACCTCATCCCGGCTGCGCGCCCGGGTGGGCACGCCCCGCGCGTTGTAGACGTCAACCAGGCGGCCCACTCCGGTCGGGTCGATATCGGCCGTCACATGCGACAGAAACAGCGCAGATTTGGCGGGCAGCGCGGACAGCAGGTGCGAGACGATGCCGTAGGGGTCGCGGTCGTCGGGCACGAAGTGGAGCACCGCGTTGATGGACAGCGCGACGGGCTGGTTCAGGTCGAGTGTCCGGGCCAGGTCCGGTGCGCCGAGAATGCCGTCCGGCTCGGTGATGTCACCTTCCACGTAGGCGGTGCGCCCGTCCGCCGTACTCTCGAGCAACGCCCGGGCGTGCGTGAGGACGATAGGGTCGTTGTCGGCGTAGACGACGCGGGCCTCGGGGTGCACGCCCTGGGCTACCTCATGAAGGTTCGGGCTGGTGGGAATGCCGGTCCCGATGTCGAGGAACTGGGTGAACCCGGCGCCGGTGAGCACCTGCACGGCTCGGTGCATGAAGGACCGGTTGGCACGGGCGGCGCTCCGGGCTGCAGGCCAGGCTTTCAGTGCCTCTTCCGCGCCCTGACGGTCGACTTCGTAGTTGGTCTTCCCATTGAGGTAGTAGTCGTACATACGGGCGGAGTGCGGTCGGTCGAACCCGAGATCCCGTGAAGGGTCACTACCGGAGTCGCTTGGTGTCATGGTGCCTTCCGAAGGTGGTCTCGCCCGTGGGTCGGTTGCAGTAGATGGATACCCGGCATCGTAGCGACGCTGCCCGCCGTACGTGATCGTTTCATGTCATCAAGCCCCATGCCATCGAGGCGACTTGAGTAGCGAACTCGCCGGTCGTCGAGACCCGTCTCGACGACCCCGCACTGCCGCATGGACAACTGCTCGCCGTACCCGGGACTCTCGGCCCACGGCTCGTCCCATGAGTCACGGGGCCAGGGGTGCTTGTCGCTCCGCCCGGCTGCCGTCCCGCCGCCGCGGGACCGCCGTTCCGGCTTCCGGTACTGAGCCCCTTCGGGTGCTGTGTCGCTCCGGGACGTAACCTCCCCTGCCCGACGGCGTTCTCCAACCGAATGACCGCGGATCGCACGATGCCGGCAGGAGGACTCCGGGTGAAGGTCGAAGAGGTCGTACGCTGCCTGCTGACGGACAAGTTCGGTGTGGACGCCTCCGACATCGAGTCTCATGTCCCACTGCGGCGCCTGCGCATGGATTCTCTGGCGCTGGAGGAGTTGCGTCTGCTCGTGGAGGAGCGTCTCGACGTCGATCTGGACGCGGTGGAACTCACCTCCCGGGACACCGTCGGTCACCTGCTGGGAGCTGTGCAGTCCGCTGCACGGAACGGGGGGACGGCATGAGGTCCCGGTCGCCCTTCGCCGCTTCGGTGACCGGGCTCGGTCTGGTCAGCGCAGCCGGAGTCGGAGCGCAGGCGACCTGGGACGCAGTGACGACCGCCGTTGCTCCCCGTGGGGTGTGCCGTCCGGAGGAGTTGCGGGGACTGCCGTGCGACTTCTGGTACGGCATCGAAGCCCTGAACGGCGAGACGATGCTGGGGACTTCGGAGTGCCGATTGATGGACCGGTTCTCCCAGCTGGCCGTGATCGCCGCCCGGGAGGCGGTGAGCGACGCGGGGCTCGACCCTCACCAGTGGGACGGTGAGCGTGTCGCGGTCGTCATCGGCAGCGCACATGGGGGCCTACCCTTCTACGACGAGCAGCATCGCGCTCTGCTCGAGAACGGGCCACGGCGGGTTTCGCCCAAGCTGGCACCGCTGACGACGGTGAACGGGGCTGTCGGCAGCGTCTGCCGGGACCTGCAGGCGCGGGGCCCCAGTATGGCGGTGACCACGGCGTGCGCATCGGGCACTGACGCGGTCGGGACCGCGCGCCGCATGCTGGAGGCCGGGGTGTGCGACATCGCCATCGCCGGCGGAGCGGAGTCCGCGTGCTCCCGGCTGCTCCTCGCCAGCGCCTGCAGGATGCGGGCCCTCTCCACCCGCCGGGAGGATCCGACGACCGCTTGTCGGCCGTTCGATGCAGATCGGGACGGTTTCGTCGTGGGCGAGGGTGCGGGTCTCCTGGTACTGGAACGCCCCGAACACGCCTCAGCGCGGGGAGCACGGGTGCGGGCCGAGGTTCTCGGATACGGGGCCTCCAATGACGCCTTCGCTCCCGTCGCCCCCGACCCGGAGGGGAACGGGATCGAGAGTGCGCTGCGGGCCGCTCTTTCCGACTCCGGTATCGGTTCGGGCGAAGTGGGTCATGTGAACGCGCACGGCACTTCCACCGTGATGAACGACCAGGTGGAGGGAGCCGTCCTGCACCGGGTACTCGGCGAGGATCCGCTGGTCACTTCCACCAAAGCGATGACCGGCCACACCCTGGGTGCTGCCGGAGGTATCGAAGCAGCATTGACCGTTCTGGCGTTGCAGCACCAGTTGGTCCCCGCAACGGTCAATCTGCAGTCGCAGGATGCGGGTATCCCCGTCGACGTGGTGGCCAAGGAGCCCAGGGCCGCTGCCTTCGACCTCGCAGTCAAGACATCGCTGGGATTCGGCGGGCACAACGCCGCCCTGGTCCTCGCCCGGAGATGATCCCCGGCGCTTTCCCGAGAGCGTGCCCCGACGTGTGGAGGGAGAGCGATGTCTGAGGAAGTCATGCGCGAGCTCGTGGTCGACGGCCTGTCATACTCCTACCGAATGCTCCACCAGCCGAGCGCCGACACCGATCCGGTGATCATTCTGGGGGGCGCCCTGCAGGGGATGTTCGGCTGGCCACACATGGAAGACCACATCCAGCCGCTCGCGCACCTGGTCACAGCCGATCTTCCGGGCATGGGCGGCTCCGATCCGCTGCGGGAGGACCAGGAGAGCAGCGTCCTGTGCCGGGCCGTGGGGGACATCATCGACGACCTCGGCGTCGAACGCGTCAATCTGTTCGGCTACTCGTACGGTGCCGCCATCGCCTTCGGATGCGCTCAGCGCATGCCGCACCGGATCGCGCGGCT
The DNA here is from genome assembly GCA_000497405.1 of Streptomycetaceae bacterium MP113-05. Lineage (GTDB taxonomy): Bacteria > Actinomycetota > Actinomycetes > Streptomycetales > Streptomycetaceae > Streptomyces. The sequence continues at coordinate 95,799 of KI547051.1, forward strand.
CCTGTTGGGCGGCGTGCCCGCGCACATCACCGCGGCCCAGCAGTTGCACTGGCGCCGCGCAGCGGACCAATTGGCCTCCGGGAAGGTGCAGAGCTTCGCGGCGACGGCCGCGGCGGGCATGCTCTGTCTCGATGAACGTCTCCCCGTGCAGCGGCGCGACCTGGCCCACCGCTATGTCAAGCGTTCACTCGTGCACGCCGCCACCCGCAGCCCGCACGCCTTGGAGGTCCTGGACCGAGCGCTCAATCGCAGGCTATCTCTGAGCGGCGGCCTGTCCGGTGTCCGCACACTGGTGATGAGTGGTGCATACGACACCGTCAGCTCCCCCGCCCGGCAGCGCGCCTTCGCTGCAACCATCGCGGACAGTAGTTTCCTCACCATCGCGGAGACAGACCACTGGGCGGTGCTCCAGCGTCCCGATGAGGTAGCGGACATCGCCGCACGCTTCTTCACCGACCGACCGCTCCCCCGTGCGGAGCCTTCGGTCGGCCGCTTCCTGGCGTAGGGCTCGGGCCGTCCCGCAGCGGCTCTGTCCGCATCACCGCGCAAGGCCGTGTGTCCACCACTCGGGTCACCCGGTGCACGGGGCGGCTGCGGGAGTCCTCCGGTTGAAGGCACTGAGCCGCTGCGCGCACTGGCGGGCAGGAGGACGCCTGCCGGGTGTGGCCGAGGTCATGGCGATGAGCAGATCCGCCAGTTCTTCCGGAATCCGGTCGGGAACGGTCGGCGGGCGGTGCAGCCGGGCCAGTGCCGCCTCCAGAGGTCCCCCGGCATATTCACGGCAGCCGGTGAGGCTTTCCAGGAGGGTGAGGCCCAGGGCGTAGACGTCGGTCCGGGTGGTGACCTCTTCTCCGCGTACCTGTTCGGGCGCGAGATAGGCGGCGGTCCCGGGGACCCTGTCGGTCGCCACGGGTGCACCGTCGGCGAGGACTCGGGCGACACCGAAGTCGACCAGATGGGGGCGGCCCGTCGCGTCCAGGAGTATGTTTCCCGGCTTGATGTCGCAGTGGGCGATCCCCGCCCGGTGTACGTGGCTCAGTGCATGGGCCAGGGGCTCGCCGAGGTGGGCGGCCTCGTGGGGGGAGAGGGGCACGTCGTCCTCGATGCGGCGTCGCAGGGTTCCGCCGTCGATGAGTTGCAGCACGAGAAAGGGTCTTTCCTGGGCTGGGTTGGCCTCGTAGAGGGTGACCAGACCGGGATGACGTAGCCGCCGGAGCATCCGGGCCTCCTGCCGACAGCCGCCCTTCACCGCGCGCGTGTCGCCCGGTCGGAATATCTTCACCGCCACGGGCCGGCGCCTGCAACGGAGATCTGCGGCCCGGTAGACCTGCGCCGCGCCGCCGTGGCCGAGCTGTTCACCCAGCCGGTATCGGTCGGCGAGCGGACGTGGGGACGTCACTCGCGCCGATATCGTGCGGGCCTCACAAGGGATCGCCATGAGAGCACCTCCCGCGCCACGCCGTCGGCACCCCTGCCTGTCGAACGGTTACCCCTTCAGCGGACGACCAGCCGGGCTACTCACACCGCCGCACGATTCCTTCACTCTATCTTCACACCTCGTGGTGTCTCGACGATGAACCAGCCGGCCGCCGGGACCGCAGCACCGAATCCACGTGGGGAATGTACCGACACCGGTTCCCCAGGCAGGGAGTGCGGATGCCGACACCGCCCCTTCTGCCGGGCATGGAAACGGTCCGCGCGGTGCTGAGCCCGGGGACCTCGCGGGCGCTACGCAAAGTGCCGGGGGTGTTCCCTCCGGCGGGTGGTTCGCGCGGTCCGTACCGGCACGGCGCGGACCGTACGCGCGCCGGCCGCGCGCACAGTGGAGAAGGGCTGCTCGCGACGGCGCGGGAAACGCCCCCGTAAGACACGGATCGTCCACGCCGGTTACTACGAAGAGCGGCTGATGCACAGAACGCACCGGAGGGATGTTTGCGCTCCCAGGACGGCGCGGGCGGTGACAGAGGCGCACGTCGCGGTCGTCGGCGCGGGAGCCGCGGGGCTCTCCCTCGCCCGGTTGCTCGCCGAACCGCCGCCGGGAGCGGAGCGCCTGACGGTCGTGCTGATCGAGACGCCCCGTGCCCGGCTGCGGCCCCCGGACCGCACTTGGTGCTACTGGAGCCGGGAGCCCGACGAGCTGGAGGCCTACACCGCCGCCTCGTGGGGGCGTATCAGGGTTCACGGTCCTTCCGGCCGCCTCGTCGACTCCGGCATCGCACCGCTGCGCTACCGGATGATCCGGTCCGCCGACTACGCGCGGGAAGTGGGTGCGCGGCTGGATGTCTGTGAGCGGGTCATCCGCCTGGACGCCACCGTCACCGCGGTCGAGGACCGTCCCGGCGGGGCCGTCGTCCGCGCCGTGGGTCCGGACGGAGTCGCCCGCGAGGTCCACGTCCGCTGGGTGTTCGACACCCGGCCTCACCCGCTGCCGAACGCCCGCAGTGTGCTGCTGCAGCACTTCCGGGGCTGGTTCGTGCGCACCGTGCACCCGGCGTTCGAGCCGGGAGCGGCGGTGCTGATGGACCTGCGCACCGCTCAGCCGGAGCGTGGCCTGTCCTTCGGTTACGTCCTGCCGTTCACCTCCCGCAGCGCACTGGTGGAGTACACGGAGTTCTCCGCCCGGCCGTTGAGCGGCGCGGGTTACGAGGCGGCCCTGCACCACTACACGCGCGGGGTGCTGCGGCTGGGCGGCTTCGAGGTGGAGGCCGTCGAGCAGGGAGCCATCCCGATGACCGACGGCTGTTTCTCCCGCCGGACGGGTGCGTCCGTGTTCCGGATCGGCGCATCCGGCGGGGCGACCCGCCCGTCCACGGGCTACACCTTTGCCGCCGCGCAACGACAGGTCCGGGCGGTGGCGGACGCGCTGTTCGCCGGCCGTACGCCCCTGCCGCCGCCCGCGTACTCGAGGCGGTCCCGTGCGATGGACGCGGTGCTGTTGCGCGCGCTGGATGCCGGCCGGCTGGACGGCGCCGCGTTCTTCGAGCGGCTCTTCACCCGTAACGAAGCGGGGCGGCTGCTGCGTTTTCTCGACGGCGACACGACGCCGCTGGAGGACCTGCGGATCGGTGCGAGCGCACCGGTGGCGCCGATGCTGCGCAGTGCGGCGGAGGTTCCCTGGCTGCGCCGCCGGGTCCGGAACTCCGGTGGCTGACCCTGCAACAGCGAGGAGTAGTGGTGCATCTCTTGCACGACCGTGATTTGGCCGTCGCCTTCGACCGGGCGGCCCCCGCGTACGACCGCTTCACCGCGGCCAACCCCGGCTACCACGCTCAGCTGCGTCGGTCCGCCCGGCGGTTGCGGCTGCCCGCGGACGGCGCCGGGATGCGTGTGCTGGACCTGGGCTGTGGCACGGGTGCGTCGACGGCCGCGCTGCTGCGTGCGGCGCCGGGCGCCCGGGTCACTGCAGTCGACGTGTCAGCCGGGATGTTGGCGCGGGCGCGGGCGAAGCGGTGGCCGGACGGCGCGGTGGAGTTCGTGCACGCCCCCGCCCAGGGGCTGGCGGATGCCGGCGTGCGGGGGCCGTTCGACGGGGTGTTCGCCGCGTACCTGTTCCGGAACCTGGGCGAGCCGGACGCCGTGCTGGCGGCGGTACGGCGGCTGCTCGCGCCGACCGGGCGGCTGGCGGTGCACGAGTACACGCTGAGCGGTGCTCCTGCCCACCGTGCGCTGTGGACGTCTCTGTGCAGGGGCGGCCTGATCCCGGCGGGGTCGCTGCGTGGTGACGAGGCGCTCTACCGCCACCTGTGGCGCAGTGTGCTGGATTTCGACACGGCGGCCTGTTTCCGGGATCGGCTGCGTACGGCCGGTTTCGAAGACGTGCGGGTGCTGCCGGCCGCCGGCTGGCAGTGGGGGGTCGTGCACACCTTCGTCGGCCGCCGGGGTGGTGCGGCGTGACGGGCGTGGACGCGTTCGGGCGGGCGCGGCGGGGACGGGACAGGCGTGCCGTACGGCATCCACCCGCTCCCGGTGTGCTGCGGGCGGGCAGGGACGCTCCCCGGGTTGCCGTCGTCGGCGGTGGCATCGCCGGGCTCGCGGCGGCGACGGCGCTGGCCGAACGCGGGGTGCGGGTCTCCCTGTACGAGCGGGAGCGGGAGTTGGGCGGGCGACTGCGCGGCTGGCCCGAGCAGCTTGCCGACGGCAGCGCAGTGACGATGAGCCGCGGGTTCCATGCGTTCTTCCGCCAGTACTACAACCTGCGGGGGTTGTTGCGGCGGGTCGACGGTGGGCTCGGCATGCTGGGTCCGCTCGCGGACTATCCGCTGTGGCATCGGGAGGGGCTGCGGGACGGATTCCGCGGTCTGCCGAAGTCGCCGCCGTGGAACGCGATGGCATTCGTGGCACGCAGCCGCGCCTTCGCCTTGCGTGACTTGGCGCGGATGCATCCGCGCGCGGCACTGGCCCTGCTGGACGTGCGGGTGCCGGAGGTGTACGAACGCTTCGACTCGGTGAGCGCCGAGGCGTATCTGGACGCGGTCGGGTTTCCGCCGGCAGCACGGCACCTCGCGTTCGAGGTGTTCTCGCGCAGCTTCTTCGCCGATCCGCGGCAGTTCTCCGCCGCGGAGCTGGTGCTGATGTTCCACATCTACTTTCTCGGTTCCAGTGAGGGTCTCCTGTTCGACGTGCCGCGCGAGCCGTTCCCGCAGGCGCTGTGGGATCCGTTGGCCGGTTACCTGGCCGGCCACGGCGCCCGGTTGCGGGCGGCGTCGCAGGTGGAGGCCGTGCGGACGCGGTACGGCGGCTGCACGGTCGTCTCCGGGCAGGGCGCGGAGGAGGTGGAGGGCGTGGTACTCGCCCTGGACACCGCGGGGCTGCAAGAGCTGGTGGGCCGCTCCCCCGGCCTGGGCGACGCGGGTTGGCGGTCACAGGTGTCCGGCCTGCGCACGGCGCCGCCGTTCCTGGTGTCGCGGGTG
>KI547051.1:100852-102546 GCA_000497405.1 Streptomycetaceae bacterium MP113-05
GGCCGGGATTCATGGGCACGAGCGGTTTCGCTCTGCTGGACAACGTGAGCGTGCTGGAGCGCTGGGAGGGGGAAGCCGCTCGCTGGACGGAGCGGACGGGCGGTTCGGTGGTGGAGCTGCACGCCTACGCCGTGGCCGACGACCGTGACCGGCCGGACACCCAGCGGCGGCTGCTGGAGCAGCTGCACGAGGTGTACCCGGAGACAAAGGACGCCCGCGTGGTGGACGCGCGGCACGAGTGGCGGGCGGACTGCCCGCTGTTCGAGGTCGGCGGGTTCGCTTCCCGGCCGGGGGTGCGCACGCCCGACCCGCGGGTAGTGCTGGCCGGGGACCTGGTGCGTACCGGGTTGCCGTCGGCACTGATGGAGCGGGCGGCGACCACGGGCTTCCAGGCCGCCAACGTGCTGCTGGAGCGGTGGGGCGTGCGTGGCCAGACGCTGTGGTCGGTGCCGTGCGCGGGGCGTTCGGCGCCTCTGCGTGCCGCCGCGTCCCTGGCGTGAGCTCTTGCTCGCGGCGCCGTCGGGGAGATCGGCAAGCACCGAGGTCAGCCGGGAAACCGGCCGTTTCTGCGCAGCAGGTAGCGACGTTCGGCGTATGCCAGGTCGTCGCGCCACAGCCGGGCGGCGGCGGCGCCCATCACAGGCCGCAGCAGCGGCGCGGCGCGGTGTGCGGCGGCGAACCAGGGCCGTCCGGAGCAGGCGACGACTGCTTCGACGACCCGGGTGCGGGGACGTCCGAGCCCGTCGGCGCCGAGCGGCGTCGCGTGGGTCTCCACCACCGACCCCTCTCCCTCGCCATGGGTGATGCGTATGGTGACGCTGCGCGGTCCGGGGGCGGTGAAGTGGGCGCGCACGGGGACGACGAGCCGGCCGGCGAGCTTGAACGACACACGGACCGCGAAGCCGTCCTCCGTGGCTTCGTCGACGGTGAGGTCGACGAACGAGTACGGGTGGAACCAGGCGCCGTGCCAGGGGTCGAGGCGGTTGGCGACCACGTCCTCCGGCTCGCACGTGCCCTCCACCCCCATGACCGCGTCGACGGTGCCAGCCGGCGGGGGGCGTTCGGGGACGGGCGGGCTGTCCAGGGGTGGTTCGCCGCCGAGAGCGTCGAGCCGCACCCAGACGAGGACGCCGTCGTCGTACACGGGGTAGGGCTCCCAGCCGGGGACCGGTCCACCGTCCAGGGGGAGGCCGTGCCAGTGGCAGACGAGACGCCCGCAGCGCACCCGACTGTCCTGCAGCGGGGCGCCCAGGTGCGGGCAGGCTCCTGGACCTGCCCGCAGAGTGCCGCCGGGGCCGCGCCAGAGCACGATCTCCAGCCCGCCGACGGTGCGGCCCAGGACGGCTCCGGGCCTCACCTCGCGGCTGCCGCCCAGTACGTACCAGTTGCCGGTGGGCCGCACGGCGGCCTTCTTCAGGGCTGCGGCGATCAGCCCCGGCCGGGCGTCCGCCCAGGTGGGGCGCTGCGCCTCCCAGCGGGTCGGACGCCGCCGCCAGGACAGGGGCAGGCGTGGGCCACGGGGCACCGGAGGGGTCACGGCACGTCCTTCCGGGGCAGGACGGACTGGGCCGCGGCGAGTAGCGCGCCCGTACGGTGTCGCCGCTGGGGCCGCCGCATCCGGGCCACCGCTACACCGGCTGTGCCACGGGCGGCGACCGCGGCACGGCGCGGCCCGGAGACCGCGACGCGGCGGT
>KI547051.1:102556-108480 GCA_000497405.1 Streptomycetaceae bacterium MP113-05
CGGCGTCGGCCGCGGCGTCCAGGATCTCCGAGTACAGGACGTAGGCGGCGCGGATGCAGGGGCGGGAGACCGGGTCGAGCATGGCGATGCCCGGCTCCGCCTTCCGGTACACCTCGCGGGTGAGTGCGGTGGCGGCCTCCAGCGCGTGGCGGATGCGGGGGTCCCGGCGGCCGGTGCGACGGCTCCACAGCAGCAGGCCGCGATCCACGCCGTACGCGGACAGAAGGTCGCCGGGCAGGTAGACGCGCCCGCGGTCGAGGTCCTCGCCGACGTCGCGGAGGAAGTTCGTGAGCTGGAAGGCGGTGCCGAGGGCCGCCGCATGCGGCTCAGCCTCCTCGGCGGGTGCCACGGTGCCGAGAACGGGCACCATCTGCAGGCCGATGACGGCCGCCGACCCGTGCATGTAGGTCTCGAGCGCCGGATAGTCGGCGTACTCGCGGACCTGGAGGTCCATGCGCATGGAGGCCATGAAGTCGGTGAAGTGGGTGTTCGCGATGCCGTGGCGGCGTGCGGTGTGGGCGAGGGCACGGATGACGGGTTCGTTGCTGGAGCCGGTGCGAAGCCCGGTGGCCAGTTCGCTTTCCCAGCAGGTGAGCGCGGCGGCCCGTTCGTGGGCGGGGGCGTCGCCCGCCAGGTCGTCGACGATGTCGTCGGCCCAGCGGGCGAAGCCGTACAGGGCGTGCACAGCCGGTCTACGGGCGGGAGGCAGGAGGCGGGTGGCGAGGAAGTAGGTTCGGCCGTGGCGGGCGTTCAGTGCGCGGCACAGCGCGTAGTCGCGGCGCAGTGCGGGGTCGGTGATGCCCGCGGCCGTGAGTTCACGTCGAGTCATGGGCGGTGCCTTCCGCGGGGGTTCGCGTGCCGTGGCGGGGCACGGGCGCGAGGGGAGCGCCGGGGCGGGGTTCGGGCCGGCGAGGCCCTGTGGCGTGAGCACGTCCGGGACGACGGGCCGTGCGGGGCGGGCGGCCGGTGATGCGTGCGGCGGCGAGTTTCCCGGAGATCAGCACGGTCGGGACGCCCACTCCGGGGGTGGTGCCGCAGCCCGCGAGCACGACGTTCTCGGTGCCGCGCACCAGGTTGCGGGGCCGGAACGGACCTGTCTGGGTGAAGGTGTGGGAAGCGGAGAAGGGTGAGCCCGCGGCCATCCCCTGGGCCGCCCAGTCGGCGGGGGTTACCAGCAACTCTTCTGTGATCGCCGCGTCCAGACCGGTCAGGCCGCGGCGTTCGAGTTCGGCGACGAGCGTGTCGCGGTAGCGGGGTCCGATCTGCCGCCAGTCGTCGGCGCCGGGACCTGTGTCGGTGTTGGGGCAGGGCGCGAGGATGTAGTGCAGGTGCCTGCCCGGCGGGGCGAGTCCCGGGTCGTGGGTGGTGGGCCGGGACACCAACAGGGAGGGGTCGCTCATCAGCCGGCCTTCCCGGGTGAGTTCGTCGAAGGTGCGGCGCCAGGCGCGGCCGAAGGAGATGGTGTGGTGTGCCAGGTGGTCCCAGGTGCGGTCGGTTCCCGCGTGCAGCACCACGGCGGACGGCGAGTGCCGCAGCCGCAGGGGACGTCGTGGTGTACGCCCCAGGAGTCCGTAGGCGACGGGCAGGTCGGGCGTGAGCACGACGGCGTCGCAGGGCAGCCGGCGGCCGTCTGCGGTGCGCACCGCGCGCACCCGGTCCCCCGCCCGTTCCAGGGCGGTGACCTCGCTGGACCAGGAGAACTCGGCTCCGGCTTCGGCCGCGGCGTCCGCCATGGCCCGGGCGACGGCGTTGATACCGCCTTCGGGGAAGTACACGCCGGCGACGGTGTCCATGTAGGCGATCACGGCGTAGGCGGCGAGCGCGCGCGCCGGGGGCATCCCGGCGTAAAGGGACTGGAAGGTGAAGACGCGGCGCAGGCGCTCGTCCTTCAGGAAGCGTTCGATGCGTGTTTCGAGACGGCCGAAGCCGCCGAGCGCGGCCAGCCTGAGCAGGTCGGGGTGCAGCAGGTCGCGGGGCCCGTCGAAGTCGGCGTCGATGAAAGTGTCGATCTGCGCCTGGTACAGACGCTGCAGCCACTGCCGCAGGCTGCGGTAACCGGCTGCCTCCCGGGGGCCGGCGAAGCGTCGGACCTCCTCCTCCATCGCCTGTCCGTCGGTGTGTACGTCCAGGGAGGAACCGTCCGCGAATCGGGCCCGGTAGGCCGGATGAAGCGGCGTCAACCGCAGCCGGCCGTCCAGCGACGCCCCCACGGCGGCCAGGGCCTCCTCCAGGAGGTGGGGCATGGTGAGGACTGTCGGTCCGGTGTCGAGGAGGAAGCCGCTGAGTTCGGTACGGCCTGCCCGGCCGCCCGGTCCTCTCGCGCGTTCCAGGACGGTCACACGCCGCCCGGCGCCGAGCAGGTGCAGGGATGCCGACAGGCCCGACAGCCCGGCGCCGACGACGACCACGTGCTCGGTGGGGCCGGGGACTCGCCTCATCGTTCGCCTCGGTTCGCGGAGGCGGAAGTGGCAACGGGGTCCGGGGCGGTCCGGGCGGCGGCGTGGACCAGTTCGGCCAGCCGCTGTGCGGCGGGCTCCGGGGCGTGTGCTCGGGAGAGGTCGGCCATGCTCTGCCGGACCAGCGTCCCGATGCGCTCCTCGACGGCGGCGCGCGCGCCGACTCGGGCGACCGCCGCACGGAAGTCGTCCAGTCCGGCCGGGGTGAGGCACGGGTCGCCGAGGGCGCGGCACATCGTGTCCCGTGCCTCCTCGTCGCCCGATTGCCGGGCGCGTTGCAGGGCGAGGGTCGCCAGGTAGGTGTGCTTCCCCTCGCGCACGTCCTCGCCGGAGGGCTTACCGGTGTCCGCCGGGTCGCCGAACACGCCGTCCAGGTCGTCGCGGAGCTGGAACGCGAGGCCGGCGGTGCGTGCGGCTGCCTCCAGACGCCGGAGGAGCGCTGCGGGGGCGCTGCCGAGCGCCGCGCCGATACCGAGCGGGCGTTCGACGGTGTAGGCAGCGCTCTTCAGCGCCGCCACTCGTAGCGCCCTCTCCGGTGACGGTTCGGCGGCGGCCTGCGTGCGCAGGTCGAGGTACTGGCCGGCGACCATCTCGGTGCGCATGGCCCGCCACAGCGACCGCACGTTCGCGGCCGTGGCCTCCGGGTGGTGGGCTTCGGCGAACATCTCCTCGGCCCAGACCAGCGCCAGGTCTCCGGCGAGCAGGGCGCCGCCCAGGCCGAAGTCCTCCGCGGAGCCGGTGAGGCCGGCCCCCCGGTGCCGGGCGGCGAAGCCCACGTGGACGGCGGCCTCGCCGCGGCGCAGCTCCGACCGGTCCATCACGTCGTCGTGGATCAGGGCGAGCGCCTGCAGGAGCTCCAGCGACGCGGCGACCTTCAGCGCGGTCTCGGCTTCGTCCCCCTCCGCAGGGCCTCCCGCTGCACGCCAGCCCCACCAGGCGAACCTGGCGCGCAGCCGCTTCCCCCCTCGCAGCACGAATTCGGCCACCGGTCGGGCGACCTCGTCGCAGAACAGCCTGTCCAGGGTGCCGGCTTCGGCGAGTCGCTGCCCCAGCCACGACGCCAGCAGAGCCTCCACGGCGCGCGCGGTGTCGGTGTCGGCTTGCGCGGCGGGGACGCCGCAGCCGGACTCCGGCGGGGCGAGCAGGCTGGTGGGGCGCATGTGGTCCTCAATCCGGGACGAAAGCGTCACAATCCCTTCTACCGGAGTGGGGCGGCCGCAGGATGCAGCGCCACTCGCCGGGGTCCTCCACCCTGCCGATGTGTCGTCCGTCCGGGCGAGGGCGTACACCCAGAGGGGTCACGGATGGAGGAAGAGGACCGGGCGACAAGCACCCAGGAGAACGCTTGGCTCTCGTGCTGGGGAGGTGCCGTGTCCGGCAGGGAGGAGCACGAAGGGTGACGGCTCGCGGTGAACGTCCGCCAGGCGGCGGGCGGTGTCATGGCCCAGCGGATCGCACGGATCAGGCTGTCCCCCGCTGGCCGGACCACGGCCCGTTCCAGCCGCGGCAGGTACGGCAGGTGAAGCTCACTGCGGGCCCACGGGGGCAGCAGGGCGACGGCGCCCGCCGCCAGCACTCCGTAGGGAGGCCGGGCGACAAGGGGCAAAGGCGGTTTGAGCAGTATGAAGCGTGCGGCATCCAGTGCCTCTTCGGAGGCGTGCAGTTCGGGAGCGTAGGCCTCCAGAGTCGCGGCGAGTTCGTTCCGGTCGTGCGGCGGGTCGGGCACACCGAGTGCCGCGGCGACGCGCGCGGCGTCCGCGACGTACCCGTCGCACTCCGCTTCCGTCAGCAGCCGGGCGCCGTAGTACCTGTGGGCACGCAGGAAGCTGTCGGCCTCGGCTGCGTGGACCCAGCGCAGGAGGTGGGGGTCGGAGGCCGCGTACGGCTGTCCGGTTCCGGCGGTGCCACGCACCCGTCGGTGCACGTCCCGCACGTGGTCGACGGCTCGTTGTGCGTCCTCGGCCGGGCCGAAGGTGGTCACGGCGAGAAACGTGCTGGTGCGCTGCAGCCGCCCCCACGGGTCGCCGCGGTACCCCGAATGGCCGGCGACCGCTGCCATGGCGAGGGGGTGGAGCGACTGGAGGAGCAGTGCGCGCAGCCCACCGACGAACATGGACGCGTCGCCGTGGACCGTGCGGATCGGGCTGTCCTCGGGGAACCACCGGGGCCCGGGGGTCTCGTGGATGCGGCTGCGGTTTGCGGGGCCGTCCGGGCCGGCCACGCGGGCGAACAGCGCCGCTCTGAGGCGGCGCCGGAACGCCGGGACGCCGGGCAGGTCGGGTATGCCGGATCGTGTGGCCGTCACGTCTACCACTCTAGGAGCACTGTCGTCCAGAAGCGCCCGGTCTGGCCGTGTACGAGCGGAACGAGGGGCCGCCCGCGTGGCGAGCGCGCCGGAAGGCGGTCGAGGTGAGCCTCACCGGGCAGGCGGGGCGGGGGCAAGCGGCAGCGCGACCTCGAAGCGGCAGCCGCCCGGGACGTTGTGGACGGAGGCCCGCCCGGCGTGCGCTTCGACGATGCCGCGGACGATCGCCAGGCCGAGTCCCGCTCCGGCGGGGGGCGTGCGAGCACCCTGACCGCGCCAGCCCGTGTCGAAGACGCGGCCCATGTCGTGCGAGGCGATGCCCCCGCAGCCGTCCGTGACGGCGAGCACCGCGGACCCGGAGTCCTCGTGTGCGGACACCGCGACCGTTCCGTCCGCCGGTGTCCGGTGGATGGCGTTTACCAGGAGGTTGGCGAGTACTCGGGACATCTGGCCGGCGTCGACCTCCAGCGGAACCGGCTCCACCCCGGCGTCGGCCAGCCGCACTCCGTGGCCCGCAGCGAGGGCGTGGGCGCCGGCGATGGCGTCACCGACCAAGTCGTAGGCGGAGACACGGGCGGGAGAGAGGGCGAGGGAACCGGCCTGGATGCGGGAGAGCTCGAAGAGGTCGTTCACCATCTCCGAGAGCCGTTCCACCTCGAATCGGATCTGCCGGTGGTAGCGCTCGGGCTCGTCGGTCATGCCGTCTTCGAGCGCCTCCGCCATGGCACGAAGCCCGGCGAGCGGCGAGCGCAGGTCGTGTGAGATCCAGGCGACGAGCTCCCGACGGGAGGCCTCGAGCGCCTTCTCCCGTTCCCGTGAGGCGGTCAGCTTCGCGCCGGCTCCGGACAGCCGCCGGGCGAGCGAGGCAAGTTCCGCGGGCATGGGCACGGCGGGCATGCGGAAGTCCTCGCCCTCCCCGAAGGCACGCGCGGCCTCCTCCAGCCGACGGTGGCCTCCGGCCACCCGGCGGCCGAGTACCAGCGCGGTCGTGGTGGAGGTTGCAGCGGCCACCGCGCAGACCGTAGTGACGACGGCGAGATCGTGTGGCGAGAGGAACATCGCCCACGCAACGGTGAGGGTACCGGCAAGCATGGCGGCCACCGCGACGACGGCGGGGACGGCGAGGGCGACCAGGACGGAGCGACGGCGCGCGGCCCTGAGCG
>KI547051.1:108490-110748 GCA_000497405.1 Streptomycetaceae bacterium MP113-05
CCAGCGCCCCGGCCGCGCCGGCCGCAGCGGAGCCGGCGGCGGCGTAGAGGGCGATCAGAATCAGGTCAGGCATCGACGGCGCACCCTCCTGGTTCGTCATCCGCGTCCGGACCGCCGGTGTTCTCGCCGTCGAAGCGGTAGCCGACCCCCCAGACGGTGGTGATGAGACGCGGATGCGCCGGGTCCGTCTCGATCTTGTGGCGGAGCCGCCGCACGTGCACGGTCACCGTCGAGAGGTCCCCGAAGTCCCAGCCCCACACGGCCGCCATCAGCTCATCACGGCCGAAGGCCCGGCCGGGGTGGCGCAGGAAGTGAGCCAGCAGGTCGAACTCCCTCAGGGTGAGCGCGAGCGAACCCCGCGCGTCACGGACCGTGCGGGCGTCCTGGTCCAGAGCGAGGCCGCCACCGTGCAGGCGGGGCCCGGAGTGCGGTGCGGCGGCGACCCGGCGCAGCACGGACTCGATGCGCAGCACCAGCTCACGCGGGCTGAAGGGTTTGGTCACATAGTCGTCGGCGCCGACCTCCAGCCCGAGGATGCGGTCTTCCTCGTCACCGCGCGCCGTCAGCATCACCACCGGCACGGGCCCGGCAGCCCGCAGCCTGCGGCATACCTCGAGGCCGTCCACTCCGGGCAGCATCAGGTCGAGCACGACGAGGTCGGGCGGTCCTGCCTCGGCGCGAGCGAGGGCGCTCGCACCGTCGGACGTGACGTCGACGGTGAAGCCGGCCCGGTCAAGGTAGCTGCCCACCACTTCGGTGACCGTGGGATCGTCGTCGACGACCAGGACGCGCCGGTGGGTCGCGGACTGCTGCATGCCTGCAGTCTCCCAGCCGGGGTGCGCCTTCTGGGGGTCGGGGAAGCCGGGGAAGCGGCGATGTCCGCGTTTCGTAAGGAGCCGCAGTCCGGTATATCCCTTTCACGTACGTAGGGTGAACGGTGATGAACGACTCGTTGACACCTCCCGAAGCCCTCGTCGGAGACCTCGTGCTGCCCTGCCTCGACGAGGCGGAGGCCCTGCCCTGGGTACTGGCCCGCATTCCCCACGGCTGGCGCGCCCTGGTCGTCGACAACGGTTCGTCGGACGGCTCCGCCGACGTGGCGCGAGCACTCGGCGCCCGAGTGGTGCACGAGCCGCGCAGGGGATTCGGCGCCGCCTGCCATGCCGGGCTCCGCGCGGCCGAGGCTGACCTGGTGGCCTTCTGCGACTGCGACGCGTCCCTGGACCCCGGCGAACTGCCGCGCGTCGCCGCTCCCGTGCAGGACGGTTCGGCGGATCTGGTCCTCGCCCGGCGGCGGCCCACAACTCGGGGCGCCTGGCCGGTGCACGCACGGGTGGGCAACCTCGTCCTGGCACACATGGTGCGCAGACGCACCGGGGTACGGCTGCACGACCTGGGGCCGTTGCGGGTGGCGGCACGGGAGCGGCTGCTCGCCCTCGGGATGACCGACCGGCGAAGCGGGTATCCGCTGGAGATGGTGGTGCGGGCTGCCGACGCCGGCTGGCGCATCCGCGAGGCGGAAGTCGCCTACCGGCCCCGCACCGGGGCGTCGAAGGTGACCGGCACCTGGCGGGGGACCTTGCACGCGGTGCGCGACATGGGGGCGGTGCTGCGATGAGCCCGGACGGGAGGACGACGCTGCTGGTGATCGCGAAGGAGCCGGTACCGGGACGGGTGAAGACCCGGTTGACTCCGCCCTACAGCCCCGCGCAGGCGGCTGCGCTGGCCGAGGCTTCCCTGCGTGACACCCTCGAGACCGTCGCTGCCCTCCCCGCCCGCCGCAGGGTGCTGGTGCTGGCAGGGAACCCCGGCGACTGGCTGCCCGCGGACGGCGGCTTCGATGTCGTCCCCCAGCACGGCAGTGCACTCGACGAGCGCATCGCCGCCGCGTTCGCCGCCTGCAACGGGCCCGCGCTGCTGATCGGGATGGACACCCCGCAACTGCACGCCGACCTGCTGGCACCGGTACTCGCCGACGACGGGTGGGAAGGCTGCGACGCATGGTTCGGGCCGGCCGCGGACGGCGGGTTCTGGGCGCTGGGCATGGCCGAACCCGACCCGCGGCTGGTGCGCGGCGTGCCGATGTCCACCGCCCGGACGGGGACGGCACAGCGCGGCCGTCTGGTGAGCGCCGGACTCTCCGTGCGCGACCTTCCGGTGCTGCGGGACGTGGACACCGCCGAGGACGCCGACGAGGTCGCGTCGGCATGCTCCCGTGGACGCTTCGCGGCGGCGCTGGCAGCCGCGAAGCGGGGGAG
>KI547051.1:110758-111768 GCA_000497405.1 Streptomycetaceae bacterium MP113-05
AGGGGGCCCCACCCGGGCAGACCGACCCGTACACGCGGGCGCTGCGTTCCGGACGCGGCCCGCTCTACCTGCGCCGCACCGACGGCAGGCTGCTGCCGCTGGACGTGGAACGCTGGTGCGCCCACGCGGACCGTGCGGACCGGGACGTGCTGCGGCGCTGCCCCGGTGGTCCGGTGCTGGACGTCGGCTGCGGGCCGGGTCGGATGGTCGCCGCCCTGGCGGCGTCCGGCCGGACGGCGCTGGGCGTCGACACCGCACCGATGGCTGTGCGACGCACGCGCGCCCTGGGCGCCCCCGTGCTGCTCCGGTCCGTCTTCGACCCCCTTCCCGGAGAGGGGCGCTGGGCCGGTGTCCTGCTGATGGACGGCAACATCGGCATCGGCGGGGATCCCGGCGCGCTCCTGGCCCGGGTCGCCGGTCTGCTGGCCCCCGGCGGCGTGCTTCTCGTCGAGGCCGTGCCGGAGGACGTCGAGGAACAGATGGAGGTCTGCCTGGACGACGGGGACGGCGGCCGGAGCGCAACCTTCCGCTGGGCGCGGCTCGGACCCGGTGCGCTGAGACAGCGCGCGGAGGACGCGGGATGGTCCGTGACGGAGCAGTGGTCGACACGCGGCCGGCCCTTCCTGGCCCTCAACCGGGGTCTGCCGCCCGGCGGCTGCCCGCCGGGGACACCGGGCTGACTGTTCCCGGGTCAGCCCGGGCGTCTCACCAGCCGGTGAACAGCAGGTGATTGACGGCCAGCGCGACGGCCGCCTGGGCTGCGAGCCACCAGCGCTGCGCGGGCGACGGAAGCAGTGCGGCGGCAAGCGGCAGCCACAGGGTGAACGGCAGCCAGATGCGTTCGGTCTCCGCCTTACTCATCCCCGACAGGTCCGCGGCCAGCAGTGCGCACACGGCCCCGGCCAGCAGGACGGTGAGGGCGGCCGGCCCGGTCGGGGCGGCGTGGCGCAGACGCCGCGCCGCCCCGGGCAGTCGCAGAGCTGCGCGTCGCAGGCCTGCGACGGCGGGGG
>KI547051.1:111778-123074 GCA_000497405.1 Streptomycetaceae bacterium MP113-05
CCCCACACGAAGTAGCCGTACGGCCGGATGCGGGCGGTGCCCTGGTAGTAGCGCTCGACGAGGGTGGAATACCCATCGAACCACCAGAACCCCGCCACCGTGAAGGCGACGAACCAGGGGAGCATGCCGAGCAGTACTGCCGGGGCTGGCCGCCAGGTGCGGACGGCGAGCAGCACCGCGGCTGCCACCAGGCCCATGAGGGCCAGCCCGTAGGACAGGTAACAGAGCAGCCCGAAGAGCAGTCCCGATCCGAGCGCCGCGATACCCGGCCGGCGAGCCGTGCGGGTCGCGGCGAGGGCGAGCAGGGCGATCCCCCAGGCGGCCACACCGGTGAAGTAGCCGTCCGCGGAGACTGCCAGCCACACCGCGGCCGGGGAGAGGACGGCGAACGGAGCGGCGCGGCGGGCCGTCGTGGGACCGCACAGGGCGCGCACCGTGACCAGCGCTGCCGCTGCAGCGGAGGACGCGACCGTGATCGTGAAGACTGCTGCCCAGGCCCCGCCGCCGAGGCCGACCCTGTCGAGCAGCACGTAGGTGAGAAGAGCGCCCGGCGGGTGGCCGGCCACGTGGGGGACCCAGTTGTCGGGCGAGGTCAGCAGGATGTGGTCGGTGAACACCGTGAGAGTACGGCCGATGCTGTCGACCCGGTCGACCTCCTGGAGGTACTCGTACCCGGTCGTGAGCCGACGGGCCACGCCCCGATCCCAGCCGTCGGCCAGGGCCAGCGACCAGCACCACACCATGGATCCGCCCCAGCCCGACCACAGCAGGGCGCGCCACGGCATCCGACGGGCCAGGGCGGGTCCGTGGACGACGACGAGGGCGGCGACGACGAGGGCGGCAGGCGTGCCGGGGCCGACATGCGGGTCCCACTGCGCGTACAACGGGGGCCAGCCGAGGTGAAGGACGTCGTATGTGACGTGCAGGTGGTGTCCCACGACGGCGGCCACGGCGAACAGCAGCACGGCTGCGGCCACGACGGCGAGGTCCCGCGGCGTGCCCGCCGGCCGCCCCCTGCGGCAGGCACGCTTCTTCGGCTGCCGTTCGGAAGAGGCGTTCTCGTGCGACGTTGTACTCATCCGGTTCACCGTAGGGCCGCCGTGGGCCCGGCCGGTGCTACGACGTGCAGCCGTCATCGGACCGTCAGATGTGCCCGGAACGCGGCACAGTACTACCCGACGTCACCGTTTCGTCATGCCCGAGGTCCGCTGCGCGGGCGGCCCCGTCACTTAGCGTCGGTGACGGACCCGGGCATCGGGGCCGTCGAGGAGAGAGACCCGGGCATGGACCAGAACGACCGTGAGGGCCGCAACCAGCAGGGCCCCGAGGACCGCGAGAATCCCGAAGAGCACGAAGTATCCGAGGACCGCGACGAGGGGAGTCGGGACGAAGCGGGCCGGGCAGTCCCGGTGGATCGTCCGCAGGAGCCCGGACCCCGACCCGGACCGCATCACGAGTCCGGCGGCGAGGCGGACGACGGGTCAGCAGACGAGACGGCACCGGTGCGCACACCCCCGGGGGGCAGCGCGGCGGCACCAGGACGCCAGGCGCCGCAGACGCCGCAGCCCGGCCCCCGAGCGGAGGCCCAGGAGCCGGAACCGGCACCGGAACTCCAGTCCCCCGGGCGGCCGGTGCGGGACAGTGCGGGAGCGGATGAGGCGGACGGGCGAAACGGCCGGCGCGCTCAGCCACCGGAAATCCCGCCTCGCACGACACCGCCCGGGGAGGCCGAGCAGGCGCCGTCCCGTTGGACGCCGCCCGGCCCTTCACGTCCCGGCTTCTGGCGCAGCCCTCTGCGCGGCCCCTGGCTCACCTCCGTCCTGGGGACGGTGCTGCTCGCCGGCCTCGTCGTCGTCATCGTGACCGGTCTGCTGTCCTACGCCGCCTACAATCCCGGGCTCGGCCCGCCGAACGACCGCACTCCCGACAGAGGCGTGTTCGGCTTCTACCTCTTTCCCTGGCCCACGAGCCCCTCCTGGCTCTACCGCCTCACGCAGGGACTGCATGTGACGGTCGGTCTGGCACTGATCCCGGTGCTGCTGGCGAAGCTGTGGTCGGTCATCCCGCGACTCTTCACCTGGCCGCCCGTGCGTTCCCTCAACCACGCGCTGGAACGCGTCTCGCTGCTCCTCCTCGTCGGCGGCGCCCTGTTCGAGTTCATCACCGGCGTGCTCAACGTCCAGCTCGAGTACGTCTTCCCCGGCTCCTTCTACCCGCTGCACTTCTACGGCGCCTGGATCTTCCTCGCCGCGCTGATCGTGCACGTCGCCCTGCGCGTCGGCACGATCCGGCGCGCGCTGGGCGGCCGGAGCCTGCGCGAGGAACTGCGCACCCCCACCCGCCGCACAGCTCCGGAGACACGGGACGCGCCGGACGGGAGCGGCCTGGTGCCCACCGCGCCCGACCCACCGACCATCTCCCGCCGCGGCGCGCTCGGAATGGTCGGACTGGGCTCCCTGGTGATGGTCGGCGTCACCGTCGGGCAGAGCACCGGTGGATTCCTTCGCCATGCCGCGCTGCTCGCCCCCCGAGGCCAGGACCCGGGGCCCGGGCCGAACGGCTTCCAGATCAACAAGACCGCCCGGTCACGCGGTATTCGCGCCGCCGACGTCGGCCAGGACTGGCGGCTGACGGTGCGCGGCAGGGACGGCAGGGAGGCGGTGCTGAGCCGCGCCGGACTGCTTCGACTGACCCAGCACACCGCCCGGCTGCCCATCGCCTGCGTCGAGGGCTGGTCCACCGGTGACCAGGAGTGGGCCGGCGTGCGGCTGGCCGACCTGGCAGCGCTGGTGGGCGAGGGGCCGCCGCCCGGTGTGCTGGTGGAGTCGGTGCAGCGCACCGGATCGTTCCGGGCCGCGGCGCTGCGCGAGAACCAGGTGCGCGACCCGCGATCGCTGCTGGCGCTGCGTGTCAACGGCGCGGACCTCTCGCTCGACCATGGGTTTCCCGCGCGGGTCATCGTGCCGGCCGGCCCCGGGGTGCACAACACCAAGTGGGTCGCCCGGCTCACGTTCGCCGATCAGGAGGACACGGCATGAGCGGACGGATCGCGACGACGCCGCTGCGGACACTGCTGCTGCTGGCGTCGTTCGCCGTCACCGGCTATGCCGGTGCGCGCCTGCTGGAGGGCGGACAGGTAGTCGGCATCGTGCTGTGGTTCGCCGGTGCGGCCCTGCTGCACGACCTGGTGCTGTTGCCTCTGTACACGGCCGTCGACCGGGCGCTGCTGTCCGCGCTGCGTCGCCGTCGCCCGGCCCCCACGACGTCCGGGGCGTCCGAGGCGTCCGAGGCGTCCGAGGCGTCGGAGGCGTCGGAGGCCGTCAACTACGTACGGGTCCCGGCATTCGTCTCCGGTCTGCTGCTGCTGGTGTGGTATCCGCTGATCCTGGGCCGGTCGCCGAACTACCGTCGCTACAGCACCCTGGACCCGGACGTGTTCTTCGAGCACTGGCTGCTGCTGACGGCGGGTCTGTTCGCCGTCTCCGCAGTGCTCTTCACTCTCCGGGTGGCCGGGTGGCCACGGTGGCGGTACCCCGGTCCGGACCAGGGCTGACGGCGACGGCGGGGCCCTCGGGTTACCGCCGTCAGCCGGCCGCCCGCATGGGCGCGGCGGCGAACGCCTTCATTCCCTCCGCGAAGCCCACCCGCGCCCGCCATCCCAGCTCCGCCTGCAGCCGGTCGGAGGAGGCGGTGATGTGCCGGACGTCCCCGAGCCGGTACTCCCCGGTGACGACCGGTTCCGGCCCGCCGTAGGCGTCGGCCAGTGCGCCGGCCATCTGCGCGATGGTGTGCGGTCGGCCACTTCCCGTGTTGTAGGCGTGCAGCCGGCCGGGGGACAGAGTGCCCGCACGCAGCGCTTCGAGCGCGGTGACGTTCGCCGTGGCGACGTCAGTGACGTGCACGAAGTCCCTGCGCTGCCCGCCGTCCTCGAACACCTGCGGGGATTCGCCCCGTTCGAGCGAAGAGCGGAAGAAGGACGCGACGCCGGCATAAGGGGTGTCCCGGGGCATGCCGTCGCCATAGACGTTGTGGTAGCGGAGGCTGACCGCGCCACCTCCGGTGGCACGGGCCCATGCAGCGGCCAGGTGCTCCTGTGCGAGCTTCGTCGTGGCGTACACGTTCCGCGGGTCCACCGGGGCGTTCTCGGACACCAGCCCCGGCTGCACCGGTTCGCCGCACTGCGGACACGGCGGCTCGAAGCGGCCCCGCTCCAGATCGTCGACGGTACGCGGCCCCGGGCACACCACGCCGTGCGCGGCGCAGGTGTAGCGGCCCTCCCCGTACACCACCATCGAGCCGGCCAGCACCAGCGTCCGCACCCCCGCCGCGGCCATCTCCTCGAGCAGCACGGCCGTGCCGAGGTCGTTGACACCCACGTACGACGCCGCGTCCGCGAAGCCCTTGCCCAGGCCGACCACGGCGGCCTGGTGACACACCGCGTCCACACCTGCGAGCGCTGCGGCGAGAGCCTTCCGGTCCCGGACGTCGGCGGTGACCGACCCCGGGGCGGCGCCCGCAGCGACGTCGAGGATCACCGGCTCGTGGCCGGACGACCTCAGTGCCGTGACGACGTGTGAACCGATGAATCCGGCGCCGCCGGTGACGAGTACGCGCATGACCTCACGCTACGTCCACGGAACAGCCGGCGGGCGCGAGGACGTGCGGGGCGGGCGGCGTCGTCACACATCCGTAAGGTCCCCGGTCCGGCGGACGGTACTGCCACCGGCCCCGCGCAGACCCCGGGGGTGCGCGGACACAGTATCTCCACATACATGGTGGTGCGACCCGGACCGGAACGTGGTGGGCCGAGCTGCGCGAGCCGTGTCGTACCGGAACGGCGCAACACGGGAAAGGACTGGAAAGAACAGTGGTGACCTGCGGAAACAGTCATGACTTCCGCCGTTCCGCTTCCCTCTCGCACCGAGAGGCACGATGCTGTTCCACGGCCCCTCGCCCAGGTGCCGGGGTCTGCCCTGACGACCGCACGCACACCGCGGGCGGACGGTGCGCAAACCGAGGAGAAGGTGCGGCAATGGCAAAGCACGATGCAGACGTACGCAACGCGGTGATCCTGCTGGCACTCACCGCCCTGGGGCTCGGACTCGTCGCCACACTGGCCTACATCAGCCTCTGAGTCCGGACCTCGGCACGCCGAGGTCCGGCGAGTGCTTCCGTGCGCCGTCCGGGATCCCCTGCGCAGCGCCCTCCCCCCTGCTTCACTCCTGGGTGCCAGCGGCACATGCCCGGCACCCGACGAAGCAGAGGAGCGCCATGGAGAACGCGTCCCGCCCTCGCGCCGCTCACGAAGCACCGGAACCGCCGGTCCCGGTGTGGCCGCCCGTCCCCGAAGGCGGCACCTGACCGGTGATTCCGGACGCGGCACCGCCCCGGCGCGTCACCCTCCCCGACGGCCCTGGTCGCCCAGAAACGTGCCCGCCCGCAGGACGACCTGATCAGCGCGGCTCTGGCCCACCAGGACTCCGATTCCCTCTCCGACGAGGACGTCGTGGCGCTCGCACGGCTCATGCTCATCGCGGGACACGAGACCACGGCCAACATGATCAGCATGTCCGTCCTCACGCTGCTCCGGCGCCCGGAGCGGACGGCCTCCCTGCGCGCGGACCCGGACTCGGTGCAGCGGACGGTGGAAGAGTTGCTGCAGTACCTCGCCGTGGTGCGGGACGGCATCGCCCGGGTCGCCACGGAGCGGGTCAGGGTCGGTGACCGGATGATCGAGGCCGGTGAGGGGGTGGTGTCGCTGCAGAGCGCGAACCACGACGCCGCCGCGTTCCCGGCTCCCGCGAAGCTCGATCTGCACCGGGACGCCCGGGGGCATGTCGCCTTCGGTTACGGCGTACACCAGTGCATCGGCCAGGCCCTGGCTCGCGTGCAGCTCCAGGTCGCCCTGACGGCCGTGCTACGGCGGTTCCCCGGGCTCCATCCGGCAGGTGACCTCGACGACATCACCTTCCGTGAGTTCGCCGTGGTCATCGGTCCCCGGTCGCTACCGGTCGCCTGGTGAGGGAGGAGGGTGAAAGCATGATCGTCCGGGTCGATCGCGAATGCTGTTGCAGCGCGGGCATGTGCGTGCTCACAGCACCGGCGGTCTTCGACCAGTCCACGGAGGACGGCGCGGTGCTTCTGCTGCGCCGAGTGCCTCGGCGGAGCAGGAGGAGGCCGTACGGGTCACCGTGGGCCTGTGTCCGAGCGGGGCCATCAGCGCCGCCGGGAAAAGGTGACCTCACCCGTCACGCCGGCTTCGACCACGCGGACGGTGGTCTACCCGGGCCGGAATGGGTTACCCGCCCGTGGGTGCGACCGACGGGAGGACAGATGGAGCACATCCTCGGTTCGGAAAGGCTGACGCTCCGCCCGTGGGCCCTGGACGACGTGGACGCCGCTTTCGCGATCTACGGCCAGCGGGACGTGGCCCGGTGGCTGAGCCCCGCGATGGACACCGTCAGCGACCGTGACGCGATGCGCCTTGTGCTCCAGCAGTGGATCACCGAGGATCACCGCGCTCCTCCGCCCACGGGAAGGTGGGCGGTGGAACTGCGGGCGGAAGAACGGGTGATCGGCGGGGTGATCCTTTTGTACCTGCCGCCGGGCGGCGAGGACCTGGAGATCGGCTGGCAGCTCGAGCCGGGCGCCTGGGGGCACGGGTATGCGTCAGAGGCGGGGCACGCGATCGCGCACTGGGCATTGAGGCAGCCGGGTGTGGACGAGTTGTTCGCGGTTGTCCGGACGGCGAACGTCCGCGCGGCGGCGACGGCCGGCCGCATCGGCATGGAGTGGGTCGGCGAGACGGACAAGTACTACGCACTGCGGCTCCAGGTCTACCGGCTGCGGGCCGGCGACCTGGACCGGCCCCTGCCGGGCCGTTCCACCGGCGCGCTCCGGCACGGGTGAGGACGCCTACCCGATTGTGGGGCAGTCCGGTGCCGGCAGGCGGCGCGGTGAAGAGGCACCGGCCAGGCAGAGCGCTGTGCATGTTCCGGCCGCTGACGGTTGCGGGACAGCCGTCGGAGCGGTCACCGGCGGCCTGGATCCGTCTCCCCCGAACGGGCCGTCGATCCGCAGAGGCACCGGGCCCTGATGCAGGCGATACACACGGACACACCGAACATCTTTGACAATCCGATTTTGGTGGACACTGCGGCGCATAATGCTCACGTTCTGCAATCACGCCTGCCAGTGCCGTGGGATGGTGTTCATGACCGGACGCAACGGCGACCCAGCCGATGACGACAGTCCCGCCCGCCCGGAATTCTGGCGGCGGCCGGGGCCTCAGCGGGAGGCAACGTTCGCGCGTCTGCGAGCGATGGAGCAGCCCGTACTCGTCGAGGACGGTGCTCGGGGCCGCACGTTCGCCCTGGTGCGGCACGCGGACGTGACGGCGGCCAGCAGGCGGCCGGAAGTGTTCCACAACGCTCCGGGTGCCACCACTCCCCCGCCGGCCCGGTGGGTGCGGGCCCTGTTCGGGGAGTCGATGGTGAACCTCGACGGCCCCGGGCACGCCCGGCTGCGCGGAGTCGTCGCGCGCGCCTTCACTCCCCGCATCCTGGCCCGCGCCGAAGAGGACATTCGGCGCACGGCGGACCGCGTCGTCGCCGGCGCCGGCGCGGCCGGGGAAGGGACGGCGGACTTCGTGGCGGCGGTGGCGGCACCCATGCCGTTCCAGGTGCTGTGCCAGATGATGGGCATCCCCGACGAGGACCGGGAGGACATCCAGACCCTCATTGACCGCGCAGCAGAGCACATCGGCCTGGAACGGACGCTCACGCAGCGGCTGCGAAGTCCCGGGCAGGGGCTGCGGGCGCTCGCGGGGATGCACCGGATCATCGCCCGGATCGGGCGGCAGCGGCGGGATCGGCCGGGCAACGACCTGATCTCCCGGCTGGTGGCCCCCGACCGGGACGGCCAGCACCTGTCTGCCCGGGAGCTGGGGGCGTTCTTCTCACTGCTGCTGGTGGCCGGCGTGGAGACGACGCGCAACGCCCTCGCCCACGGCCTGCACCTGCTGACCGCGCACCCGGAGCAGCGGGAACTGCTACTGGGCGACCTCGACGTGCACCTGGACACGGCCGTGGACGAGATCGTCCGGTACAGCACGCCCATCCACCAGTTCCGGCGCACCATCGCACAGGAGCACACCGGCGACAGCTCGGGGACGGGGTTCCGGCCCGGAGACCGGGCCATCCTCTTCTACGGCTCGGCCAACCGCGACGAGCGGGTGTTCGCGGACCCGGATGCTTTCGACGTGACCCGAGACCCGAACCCACACCTTGGCTTCGGCGGGGGCGGGCCGCACTACTGCCTGGGCGCGCACCTGGCACGGCAGGAGATCCGTGCAGTGCTGCGGACGCTGTTCACCCGCTACCCGGGGGCACACGCCACGGCAGCACCCCAGGTCCCGCCGACGAGCTTCGACCACCGCGTGGCGTGTCTGCCGTTCCGCCTGACGGCGGCGCGAGGGACCATGGCGGTATGAGTGAAGCGAACGAGCACGGACCGGCGGAGCGGCGCACCGGCATTCCTCGCGACCTGCCCGACCAGGAGGCGGCGGCCCGGCGTGAAGAGGCAGAGGAGCACGCTGCCGACCAGGACCAGACCCTGCCCGGCACCGACGAGCCGGGGTCGGGTCCTCGCCGCGCCGGTGCCCGGGTCGCCGGTGAGGGCTACGGTGACCGGAAGCCTCCGGAGCCGGCGGAGCCCACAGACTGAGCCGCGCGGGGCGCGGCGGTGCGCCCCGGCGATTCCATTAGGGTGGATTTCGTCTTTTCCAGGCCGATACCCCGGTTTGTGCCGGTATCGCGAAGTGAGGCGAGGCGGAGTGGCGGCTGCGAGGCGTCCGGTTTCCGGCGCACCCTGCTGGGTGAGCCTGGCCACCTACGACATGGAGACGGCCCAGGGGTTCTACGGTCCGGTGCTGGGCTGGACCTTCCGCCGGGGGCAACTCGGCGAGGAGTTCTGCGTCGCCATGACCGGCGGGATTCCTGTGGCGGGGATCGGGGCGGTGAGCCGCAGACTGGGAGTCGCCGTCGCGTGGACCCCGTTCTTCGGCGTCGGCAACGCCGACACCGCCGCGGCGCGCGTCCGTGAACGGGGTGCGACCCTGGCGGTCGGTCCGATCGCGCTGGGCGACGGCAGGGCGGCGCTCGCCGCCGACCCCGGCGGGGCCGTCTTCGGCCTGTGGGAGGGAGTCGTGCACTCCAGTTGGCACGTGGCACACGCCAGCCCGCCCGCGCGGCTGGAACTCCGCACGCGGGACGCGTTCGCAGCGGCGATGTTCTACGGCGAGGTGCTGGAGTGGGCCTCGGACAGGCCGGGTCGGTGCGAAGTGGACTACCGGGATGACGCGGTCGTCATCGAGTACGGCCCGCACACGGTCGCGACGATCACCGGTGGCGGTGTCGAGTCCGCCCCCGATCCGCGGGTACGCCCGCGGTGGCATGTGTCGTTCTCGGTGGACGACGTGGACGAGACGGCACGGACCGCGGTGGAGGCCGGCGGGGCCGTGGCGGCTCCGCCGCAGGACTCCCCGGCAGGCAGGAACGCCATTCTGCAGGACCGGCAGGGCGCACTGTTCACGGTGCAGACGGGCAAGTAGGTGCAGTCGGCGCAGACACGCGCCCGGCGGCGCGGAACGCGCTGCGCCCCCGGGGCCCGTCAGTCCTCCGGTCCGTACCAGACGGTGGTGATGTTGCAGAACTCGCGGATGCCGTGGCCCGCCAGTTCCCGCCCGTAGCCGGAACGCTTGACGCCGCCGAAGGGGAGTCCCGGGTGGGAGGCGGTCATACCGTTGAGGAAGACTCCGCCGGCCCGCAGGTCCCGGACGCAGCGTTCCTGTTCGGCCCGGTCGCGGGTCCACACGTTGGAGCTGAGACCGAAGGGGGTGTCGTTGGCTCGTTCGAGGGCCTCGTCGAGGCTGCCCACCCGGTAGACAACGGCGACGGGGCCGAAGGCCTCCTCCCGGTGGATGCGCATGCGTCCGGTGACGTCGGCGAGGACGGTGGGCTGGTAGAACCAGCCGGGTCCGTCCTGCTCAGGGCGTGAGCCTCCGGTGAGAACGGTGGCGCCACCGCGGCGGGCGTCGTCGACGAGTTCCTCCACGTCCCGGCGGACCTGTTCGGTGGCGAGCGGGCCGACGTCGGTACCCTCCTGCATCGGGTCACCGACGGCCAAGCCGCCCATGGCCCGCACGAAACGGCGGGTGAAGTCGTCGTAGACGTCCTCGTGCACGATGAACCGCTTGGCTGCGATGCACGATTGGCCGTTGTTCTGAGTACGAGCCGTGACGGCGGTGGCCGCGGCCCTGACGACGTCCGCTGAGGGCATCACCAGGTAGGGGTCGCTGCCTCCCAGTTCGAGGACGGTCTTCTTGACGACGTCACCGGCGATGGAGGCGACGGAGCGGCCGGCGCCCTCACTGCCGGTCAGCGTCGCAGCGGCGACCCGTGGGTCGCGCAACAGGGCGGCGACGTCGGCGGCACCGATGAGCAGCGTCTGGAAGCAGCCCCCGGGATACCCGGCGCGCCGGAAGAGGTCCTCGATGTAGAGGGCGGTCTGCGGAACGTTGGACGCGTGTTTGAGGATCCCCACGTTGCCGGCCATGAGGGCGGGTGCAGCAAACCGTGTGACCTGCCACAGCGGGAAGTTCCAGGGCATGACCGCGACGACGGGGCCGAGCGGCCGGTAGCGGACGGTGGCACGGACGGCGCCGGAATCGGTGACGTCCTCCTGTGCGGGGTGTTCGTCGGCAAGGAGGTCCGGCGCGTGCTGCGCGTACCAGCGCATGGCCTTCACACACTTGGCGACCTCGGCGCGGGCGGCGGCGAGGGGTTTCCCCATCTCCAGGGTCATGGTGCGCGCGATATCGTTCTGTTCGCCTTCGAGGAGGTCGGCGGCGGCGCGCAACAGTTCCTGCCTCCGGGCCATGGGGGTGCTCCGGTGGCTCTCGAAGGCGTCGCGTGCGGCTGCCAGCCGGTCCTCGATCTCTCGTGGTCCGAGTGGGTCGAAGGTCTTGAGGGTCTCCCCCGTTGCCGGGTTGACGGTCGCGATGGGCACTGGCGGGTCACTCCTCGATGGCGTACGTCTCGTGGGCGTCCGGGTGCCCGGCAGTGCGGAGGACAGTCCTGCCGGGAGA
The DNA here is from genome assembly GCA_000497405.1 of Streptomycetaceae bacterium MP113-05. GTDB lineage: Bacteria > Actinomycetota > Actinomycetes > Streptomycetales > Streptomycetaceae > Streptomyces. Next base: position 122,925 of record KI547051.1, read on the forward strand.
GCGCGTCCGGGTGGTGGACCGGGCGGTGAGTTGCTCAGCGGTTTACTCGGGCGCAAAACGGGCGGCGGCGTCCGGCGTGTCGGGGAGGTCCCGGCGGGACGGAGGCCCCCAGGAGCGGGGGACGGTGGCGGGGCGGGGCGGGGCGGGGCG
>KI547051.1:123084-129130 GCA_000497405.1 Streptomycetaceae bacterium MP113-05
TCAGCGGGTGCCCTCCAGGTGGCGCAGGAGGCGTGGCAGGGGCCAGGTGTTGACGACCTCGTCGGCGGTGAGCCAGCCGCGCTGCGCGGTACCCACGCCGAAGCGGTGGTATGCCAGGTCGGGGGTGGAGTGGGCGTCGGTGTCGATCGCGAACCTCACCCCGTGCCGCCTGGCGCGGAGGATGTTCTCGTCGTCGAGGTCGAGCCGGTTGGGGTGGGAGTTGACCTCCAGGATGGTGCCGGTTCGGGCTGCGGCGGCGAAGACGGCGTCCAGGTCGGCGTCGATGGGACCGCGTTTGCCGAGGATGCGGGTCGTGGGGTGGCCGATGATGTGGACGTGCGGGTTCTCGCATGCACGGATGAGGCGCCGGGTGAGAGCGTCGCGGCTCTGCCGGAAGTGGGAGTGGACGGAGGCGACGCAGACGTCGAACCCGGCGAGGAAGTCTCCGGGCCAGTCGACGCCCCCGTCGGGGCCGATGTTGAGTTCGGTGCCGTGCAGCAGGCGCATGCCGCGGTGGCGACGGTCCAGTTCCCGGACCGCGTCGCGCTGGGCCAGCATCTTCTCGTCGGTCATGCGCTGCATGACGAGGTCGGGGGCGTGGTCGGTGACGGCGTAGTACTCGAGGCCGCGGCGTGCGGCCGCCGCGGCCATCTCCTCCAGTGACGCGAGGCCGTCGGTGAGGTCGGTGTGGGTGTGCAGGTCGCCGCGGATGTCGGCGTCGGTGACGAGGCCCGGCAGGTCGCCGAGCAGGGCGGCGGCGACCTCCCCCCGGTCCTCCCGCAGAGTGGGCGGGATCCAGGGCAGGCCGAGTCGCCAGTAGACGTCCTCCTCGGTGCGGGCGGCGACCTTCCGCCCCGTCCGGGCGTCGAACAGACCGTACTCGGAGAGTTTGAGCTTCTGGCGCACGGCGCGTTCGCGGATGCGGATGTTGTGCGCCCTGGAGCCCGTGAAGTAGATGAGGGCCGCACCCCACGAGCCGGGAGGAACGACCCGAAGGTCGATCTGCAGGCCGTCGGTGGTGCGTACGGAGGACTTCTTCGCGCCGTGGGCGAGGGTTTCGGCGACGTTGGGGAGCCGGGTGAGGGCGTCCATGAAGGGGGAGGACCGGCGGGCGGCGACGAGGATGTCAAGGTCGCCCACGGTCTCCCGCATCCGGCGCAGCGAGCCGGCCCAGGTGCACTGGTCGCAGCCGTCGAGCGCGGAGAGTGCGACGACGACGGCTTCGGCGGTCTCGGCTGCCTGAGCAAGTCCGACACGGCCTCCGGCGGACTGGAGGACGTCGATGCCGTGGAGGATGTTCTGCTCCGTCCGGGGACCGAACCCCCTGAGGTCCTGGAGCCGTTCGCCCTCGATGGCCTCGCGCAGTGCGGAGACCGACGAGATGCCGAGGGCTTCGTAGAGGATGAGGGCCTTCCTGGGGCCGAGAGTGGGGATGGCCATCAGGCGGCGGACGCCGTCGGGGATCTGTTCGCGTGCCCGCTCGACCTCGGGCATGGTGCCAGTGACCAGGTAGGTGGCGACCTTTTCGGCGATGGAGCGGCCGACGCCCGGAATCTCGCGCAGGCGTTCGACGTCGAGGGTGGAGACGTCGGTGTGGTGACCGCCGATCGCACGGGCGGCCTTCTCGTAGGCGCGTGCCCTGAACGCGTCTGTGCCGGTGATCCGGACGAGTTCGGCGTACTCCTGGAGCAGTGCCGCGACGTCCTTGTTGGGTCGGGCCACAAGGTCAGTGTAGGGAGGACTGCCGGGTCCCGCCGGGCAGGCGGGGCGGTCGCACAACCCCTTGGTGACCCGGTCAGGGGGTGGTGGAGCGGCCGAGAAGGCCGACGACCTCGTCGTCGGTGGTCTGGGAGAAGTCGCGGTACCACTCCCCCACGGCGAAGAAGACCTGGGGCTCCGACAGGCTCACCAGTTCGCCCACGGTGTTCCGCAGCCGTTCGGCAGTGTCGCGGGGGGCGACGGGGACGGCGAGGACGACGCGAGCCGCCGACTGGGCGGCGACGACACGGCAGGCCGCTGCGGCGGTGGCGCCGGTGGCGATACCGTCGTCGACGAGGATCACGGTGCGGCCCGCCAGCGGAGTGCGGGGCCGGCCCGCCCGGAAACGGCTGGCCTGGCGGACCAGTTCCGCCCGGGCGGCCGCTTCGATGCGCACCAGGTCGGCGGAGCGAGCACGCACACCGGCGAGGACGTCGTCGTTCACGACACGGACCCCGTCCTCGCCGAGAGCGCCGTACGCCATCTCCGGGTGGGAGGGCACGCCGAGCTTGCGGACGAGCACGACATCGAGGGGCGCGTGCAGGGCGCGCGCGACGGGGTGGGCGACGGGGACTCCGCCGCGCGGCAGGGCCAGGACCACGGCGTCGGCGTCCCGCAGGTGGCTCAGGTGCTCGGCGAGCTGACGCCCGGCGTCTTCACGGTCGGTGAACATCATCCACCGCTCCTTCCGGCTGCTCGCGGTGACGGCCGCCCGGCGGGCGCAGACGGAAACCCGCCGGGTCACCCTCGCAGGGCCGCATGGATGCGGGCCGCAACGTTCTTGGCCTCTGCCTCGTCCGCGTACCGGGTGCGGGGCCAGAAGAAACCCCGCAGTCCGTCCTTGCGGTTCCGGGGGACGACGTGGACGTGGAAGTGCGGCACGGACTGGCTGACGCGGTTGTTTGCGGCCACGAAGGTGCCGGTGGCCTGAAGCGCTTCCTCAACGGCCCGGGCGGTGTCCCGCACCCGGGAGAAGAAGGGCCCGAGCTCGTCCTCGGCGAGGTCGGTGAGGGTCTCGGCGTGCCGGCGTGGGACGACCAGGACATGGCCGGGAAAGAGAGGCCGGGTGTCGAGGAACGCGACGGCGGTGCCGTCGTCCAGCACCCGGTGGGCGGGGGCCTCTCCGGCGACCACCCCGCAGAAGGCGCAGCCCGGTGCGCCCGCATTCCCACCAGTGGGCGGCGAATCACCCATTTGCAGCTTTCCTTCCTATAATACCTTCTGTGATTGTGGAACAGCTCATGGTGAACAACCCCTACTCCAGGAGTTTCCATGATTCTGTCCATCTCCGGCGTGGTGCTGCTCGGCATCGTCATTTTCCTCTTCTTCAAGAAGGACGGGATGAAGCTCTCGCACTTCGCGGTCTGCGCGCTGTTCGGGTTCTATCTGGCGGGCACGGCCATCGCGCCGGGTATCAAGGCGGGAGGCGAGACCCTGGCGGGCCTCATCGGCGGACTCCAGCTCTAGGGCAGATCCAGGGCGCGTTCCTGAAGATCCCGTGTTGTCGTCCCGGTGGTACCTGCCGGAATTTCGGGCCGGCGCGCGTGCGCCGAGTGAGGAGAGGCTGTGGGCCTGCGGCCACTGCCCGGTCTGACCGGGCTCGGGGGCGGAGTCGTCCAGGCGGTGCGACGAGGCCGCGACGCGGCGCGCGCGGGCGCGGACGGTGCGGCGGACGTCGCGCAGCCGCTGCTGGTCGTCGGCCGCGGACTGCGACGGCTGGCCTCGAGCGCGCGCGCCTGGTGGGAAGGGGCTCCGCAGGACAAGCGCGGCCCGGTTGCCGCACTGATCCTGGTCGGCGCACTGTGCCTGTACCTGATGCCCTACGGGCCGGCGCTGGCGATCGGACTCCTGCTGATCGCCGCCGCATGGAAGGGCCGGGACGGCGGTGAGGAGGCGCCGGCCGACAGCGGCCCGGGGCCGGAAGAGCTGGCCCGGCTGCAGTCGTTGTACGAGGCGCTGGTGCCATGCTTCGCACGGGACGACGCCCCCGGCGAGGAGGGGATGTACGCGCACGACGGGAGCTACGAGCGGGGGTTCGAGGAGTTTTCGTTCACTGCCGAGGGACGCATCGAGCGCTTGCTGCTGCGCTATCCGCCGCACTTCGCCGACTGCGACACAGATCAGCGGCAGCGGGTGGAGTGGCTGCTGGACGCGAAGGCCGGGCGGGGCCGTGAGTACCGCTTCGGCTGGGACGAGGAGCGCAACCGGCTGGAGTTGTGCGTGCTGCCGCCCCTGCCGGCGGACGTGGTGGCACAGCCCTTCGTGACGTCGCCGGGAGAGACGGTGCTGGGCTTCACCGACGAGGGCGCGGTGCAGCGGACACTGCCGGTCACGGACGGCTGGGGATCGCGGGACGTACCTCCTGTGGTGTGGCGGACGGGGCCGCGTTCGACGGAGCCGCATCTACTGGTACTGGGCAATCCGGGTTCGGGGACGAGCACCCTGCTGCGTTCGGTCGCGGTGCAGGCCCTGCGGCACGGGGACGTGCTGGTGGTGGACGGCGGCGGAGCGGGCGAGTTCGCCTTTCTGGCCGGTCGTCCGGGCGTGCCGACGGTGGAGTCTTCGGTGGTTGGGGCGCTGGCGGCGCTCGAGTGGGTCGTGCACGAGACGGAGCGTCGGCTGCTGGCTGCGCACCGGGCGCGGCAAGCGGGCGAGCCGGTGCCCCAGGACGTGCGGCGACCGCTGTGGGTGGTGGTGGACCGGCCGGCGCAGCTGAGTCATCTGGCGCGCGCGGAGGGCCGCCGTGATCCGCAGGAACTGCTCGAGGTGCCCCTTCGGCATGGACGGGCGGCGCACGTGACCGTCGCCGTGGCCGAACAGTTCGAAGGGGCACAGGCACTGGCGCAGGCGGTGCGCGCCTACACGCGGGCGCGGGTGGTGCTGGGCCCGGAGTCGGCGGACCAGGTGCGGGCGGTGCTGGGCGAGAGCCCGCAGGCCGCGCCTGCCCCGTCGGGCCCCAGAGGTCGTGGGTACGCACGGCTGGGCGGCGGGCCGGTGCTGCGCGTGCAGGTACCCGCCACGCCGGATCCGCACGACGAGGAGACCGACGAGGCGCAGCGTCAGGCGGTGCTGGCGCTGCTGCCGGAGCGCAGCGGCGTTGGTCAGGCGACGTAGCTGCGGGGGGCGGGGCTGCCTGAGGCGGCCCCGGAGCGCACCAGGTCGGCGGCAGCGGCGAGGCGGGCCACGGCCTCGGTGGCGAGGGGGTCGGCGAGGGTGAACGGCAGCCGGACGTATGCCTCGAAGGCACCGTCGACGCCGAACCGCGTGCCGGCCGGGACGCGTACGCCGAGTCGTTCGCCGGCTTCGGCGATGCGGGACCCGGAGAGACCGCCGGTACGTGCCCAGAGAGTGAGGCCGCCGTGCGGCAGGCGGAACTCCCAGTCGGGCAGGTGCGCTCGCAGAGCGCCGGCGACGGCGTCACGGTTCTCCCGGGCGCGGGCACGTCGCAGCCGCATGGCCTGCTCCCACTCGTTGTCGAGCAGGTGAGCGACGGCGAGCTGTTCGAGGACGGGGCTGCCGAGGTCGGCGTAGGCGCGGGCGGCGGTGAGGCTCCGCACCGTCTCCGGGGCGGCGCGGATCCAGCCGATGCGCAGGCCGGCCCAGATGGTCTTGCTGACCGAGCCGACCGTGACGACGGTGGACCCGCCGGGGTCGAAGGCGGCCATGGGGCGCATCGCCGGCACGTCGTCGTCGAGGACGAGCTCAGCCATGGTCTCGTCGGCGACGAGCAGGGTTCCGGCCGCGCGGGCGGCGGTGACCAGCTCGCGGCGCTGCTCCTCGTCGACCAGAACGCCGGTGGGGTTGTGGAAATCGGGGATGACGTACGCCATGCGGGGCGCGGAGTCGCGCAGCACCTGCCGCCAGGCGGTGAGGTCCCAGCTGGGGCGGCGGTCGGACAGGGCGACGGGCACCAGACGGACACCGGATTCGCGGAGCAGCTGGAGGATGTTGGCGTAGGAGGGGTGCTCGACGGCGACGCGTTCGCCGCGCGGGGTGAGCAGGCGCGTGAGGGCGGCGAGGGCCCCCATCGCCCCGGTGGTGATCATGACCTGTTCGGGCATGGTGGCGGTGCCGCGGGCGGAGTAGTGGCGGGCGACTGCTTCGCGGAGCACGGGCAGGCCCGCCGGATAGTCGCCGTGGGTGTGGGTGTAGGGCGGGAGTTCGGCAAGGGCGTGCTCGAAGGCGCTGGTCAGGTGCGGTTCGGGCGCGGGAAGGGCCGCGCAGCCGAGGTCGATCATGGTGTCGGCGGCCTCCGGCGGCAGGGGCTCGAGACCGCCGGTGGGCAGCG
>KI547051.1:129140-133495 GCA_000497405.1 Streptomycetaceae bacterium MP113-05
AGCGGGCTGCCCGCCGGCAGCGCGGTCCAGCTGCCGGCTCCCCGGCGGGACGCGAGGTATCCCTCGGCACGGAGGCTCTCGTAGGCAGTGGCGACGGTGGTGCGCGACACGGTGAGGGCGGTGGCGAGTTCACGTTCGGCGGGCAGCCGGGCGCCGACGGGGACCCGGCCTTCGAGGACGAGGATGCGGATGCCGTCGGCCAGCCGGCGGTAGGCGGGCCGGGCGGGAGAGATGCGGCCCGTGGCACCGGTGCGCTGGGAGGTGAGGAGGCGTGCGAGCTGCGTCGCACCCACCGCTGACGTCCAGGAAGCCATCTGTTCTCAGTCCACTTTTCGACGATTGGCCGTGTTTTCTTGGTTGCTTCAGGCCACAGGCTGCCACGGTCAGGACATCGCCGCCAGAAAAGGGGTCGCCCCGTGACCGTTTCCCACAGATCGTCTCGTCGTCTCACCCGCCGCTTGGTGCAGCTGTACGTGGGGCTGGTGCTCTACGGCGCGAGCGCGGCACTGATGGTACGTGCGGGGCTGGGACTGGGCCCGTGGGACGTGCTGCACCAGGGTGTGGCGGAGCTGACCGGGATCTCGATGGGCGTGGTGTCGGTCGTCGTGGGCGCACTGGTGCTGCTGCTCTGGGTGCCACTGCGGCAGCGCCCCGGGCTGGGCACCGTCTCGAACGTCTTCGTGGTGGGCCTGGCGGTGGACGCGACGTTGTGGGCCACCCCCGCCCCGGAGGCGCTCGGGGTGCGCGTTCCGCTCCTGGTCGCAGGGGTGGTGCTGAACGCGGCGGCGACCGGCCTGTACATCTCGGCACGGTTCGGTCCCGGCCCCCGGGACGGGCTGATGACGGGCCTGCACGCGGCGACGGGTGTGTCGGTGCGGCTGGTGCGCACCGGGATCGAGGTGGCGGTGCTGGCCGCGGGATGGCTGCTGGGCGGCTCGGTCGGGGTGGGCACGGTGCTCTATGCACTGGCGATCGGGCCGTTGGCGCAGTTCTTCCTGCGCGTCTTCACCGTGCCCGCGCCCGGCGGCGAGCCGGGCGGCGGGGTGGCGGCGGGCGGCCCACGCGGAGTGCGCGCGATACTGCGTCGGTGACCGCGATACGACACCCTTTCCTCGACCGCCCGCTTCCGCTCGCCTTCGCCCACCGCGGGGGGACCGCCGACGGGCTGGAGAACACCGTGACCGCCTTCCGGCGCGCGGTGGATCTGGGCTACCGGTATCTGGAGACCGACGTGCACGCCACGGCTGACGGGCGGCTCGTCGCGTTCCACGACGAGACCCTGGACCGGGTCACCGACGGCCGGGGCCGGATCGCCGACCTGGAGTGGGAGCAGGTGCGACGGGTGCGCGTGGGCGGCCGGGAACGCGTGCCACTGTTCTCCGAGCTTCTGGAGACCTTTCCGCAGGTGCGGTGGAACATCGACGTCAAAGCGGACGCGGCGGTCGGGCCGCTACTCGCCGCGCTGGAGGCGGGTGCCGCCTGGGACCGGGTGTGCGTGGGCGCGTTCGACGAGCGGCGGGTGGCACGGGCCCAAGGGCTGGCAGGGACGCGGCTGGCGACCTCGCTGGGTGCGGGCGGGGTCCGGAGGCTGCGGCTGCGCTCCTGGGGGCTGCCGTCCGGCGTCCGGCGGGGCGCCGTGTGCGTGCAGGTGCCGGTGCGGCACGGTCGGATCAGAGTGGTGGACGCGGCGTTCGTACGAGCGGCGCACCGGCTGCGGATGCAGGTCCACGTGTGGACGGTGAACAACGCGGACACCATGCGGGCGCTGCTCGATCTGGGGGTGGATGGCATCATGACGGACCACATCGAACTCTTGCGTGAGGTGCTGACGGAGCGGGGGGCCTGGCGGACCTGACCGCGGCGCCCGCGCGAGCGGTGTCCCCACCGAGGCGGGGGCCGGCTGAAAGGGCGGGGGATCGGGATGGACACGGTCGCGGAACGGTCGGCGGACGGCAGGGTGGCGGAGCGCCGCCGCGAACAGCGGGGCTGGTACTTCTACGACTGGGCGAACTCCGTCTTCTCCACCAGTGTGCTGACGGTGTTCCTCGGGCCGTACCTCACCGAGGTGGCGAGGGCGGCGGCGGACCCGCAGGGATTCGTGCACCCGCTGGGCATCCCGGTCCGGGCGGGCTCGTTCTTCGCGTACTCGATCTCGGCGTCGGTGCTGCTCGCGGTTCTGGTGATGCCGGTCGCGGCGGGGGTGGCGGACCGCACCGGACGGAAGAAGCCCATCCTCGCCTTCTTCGCGTACCTGGGCGCCGGTGCGACGACGGGCATGTTCTTCCTCTCAGGCGACCGCTACCTGCTGGGCGGGGCGCTGCTGATCGTGGCGAACGTGGCCTTCGGGGCCGCAGTGGTGGTGTATCACGCATTCCTCCCGCAGATCGCAGCACCGCACGAGCGGGACGCGGTGTCCTCCCGCGGCTGGGCGTTCGGCTATGCCGCCGGGGCCCTGGTGCTGGTGGCGAACCTGGCGGTGTTCCTGGGCCACGAGTCACTGGGGGTGGACGAGGGCACGGCGGTGCGGATCTGCCTTGCCTCGGCCGGTCTGTGGTGGGGCCTGTTCACGATCGTGCCGCTGCGCCGGCTGCGGGACCGACCGGTGGCGGGTGCCGGCAGGGCCCGGATCTCGCTGGGCGGCGGCGGTCGCCAGCTGCTGGCGACCCTGCGCGACCTGCGGCGGTATCCGCTGACGCTGATGTTTCTGGGCGCGTACCTGCTCTACAACGACGGGGTGCAGACGGTGATCACCCAGGCCTCGGTGTTCGGGGCGGAAGAACTCGGCATGGAGCAGGCGACCCTGATCACCGCTGTGCTGCTGGTGCAGGTGCTGGCCGTGGCGGGGGCGCTGCTGATGGGCCGGCTGGCGGAGCGGTTCGGCGCCAAGCGGACGATTCTGGGATCACTGGTGGCGTGGACGGCGACGGTGGGCGCCGGCTACTTCCTGCCCGCCGGGGCACCGGTGTGGTTCTTCGTGCTGGCGGCGGGGATCGGCCTGGTACTGGGTGGGAGCCAGGCACTGTCGCGTTCGCTCTTCGCGCAGCTGATACCGAGGGGAAAGGAGGCGGAGTACTTCGCGCTGTACGAGATCAGCGACCGGGGCACCAGCTGGCTGGGGCCGCTGCTGTTCGGGCTGACGTACCAGCTGACCGGCAGCTACCGGGACGCGATCATCTCGCTGGTGGTCTTCTTCGTACTGGGTTTCGCACTGCTGTTGCGGGTTCCGGTGGCGCGTGCTGCGGCAGCGGTGGGGAATCCGGCGCCCGCCCGGATTTAGCCCCGGAGAGCGCGGGGCGGTAGTGTACGCCTTTGGCCCGCCGGACGGACCGTTACTGCATGACACAGGCGATCGTCACCGAGTGACATCGACCGCCCACATGTGACACATCGGACGTCCGTGGGTATCGCAACATTCGACGCGGCACGACGGGTGATGCATGTCCCGTTACGGGAATCTTCACCGCCGACCGGACGTTGAGTTCCATGACGACGACAGCGACACCTGTCCTGTGGGCGACCAGCCCGGGAGGCACGATTCATGAGTGAGCGAGCTCTTCGCGGCACGCGACTCGTGGTGACCAGCTACGAGACGGACCGCGGCATCGACCTGGCCCCGCGCCAGGCCGTGGAGTACGCATGCCAGAACGGCCATCGTTTCGAGATGCCGTTCTCGGTTGAGGCCGAGATCCCGCCGGAGTGGGAGTGCAAGGTGTGCGGAGCACAGGCACTCCTCGTCGACGGCAACGGCCCCGAGGAGAAGAAGGGCAAGCCGGCGCGTACGCACTGGGACATGCTCATGGAGCGCCGCACGCGCGAGGAGCTGGAGGAGGTGCTGGCCGAAAGGCTGGCCGTTCTCCGCTCCGGCACGATGAACATCGCCGTGCACCCGCGCGACAGCAAGCGTAAATCCGCCTGACACGGACGGAGACGGGCGGGGGCGTCCGCACCTTTCGCGGTGCGGACGCCCCCGCCCGTCTCCATGTCTGGTCTTCCCTCGTCCACCCCTCGGACGCGGCGTCACTCAGTGGGTCGGCGGATCATCGTCGCGGACGACCTCGCCCTGCACGATCCGTCCGCCGGGTCGGCGCGCGCGGGCCCGGTCCTGGGAACTGCGCGCCTGCCGCATCGCGTCCCCCATCTCACCGCCCCGAAGGCCGGCGAGCCGGCGTTCCGCCCCCCTGCGCAGCAGCGCAGCGGTGGGCGGGAAGAGGCACAGCAGCGCCGCCGCGTCGGAGACCAGCCCGGGGAGCATCAGCAGCAGCCCGCCGAGCATGGCGAAGGTGTTGCCGCCACGCCGTCCGTTCGCCTCCCGGCCGGGCTCCTCCTGACCGGAGGCGGTGGCGAACGCCGACGCC
>KI547051.1:133505-135553 GCA_000497405.1 Streptomycetaceae bacterium MP113-05
GGCTCGCCGTACGACCAACGCACCGAGCACGAATCCGCCGGCGAGCAGCAACAGGACGGTCCATCCACCCGCGACGTCGGCGACGACTGTGAGCAGCCAGATCTCCATCACCGCCCAGGCGGCGACAGCGAGGGGAACCAGCCTGCGGCCCGAGTGGCGCCGGGCTGTTGCGCCGCCTCCGCCGGCGGCGGAGGCGCCTCCGCCCGGCCTACGCCGGTCACGCGGTGGGGGCTCGTACGGGTACGGTGCGCCGTTGGTCATGGTTCAAGTGTGCCTGCGGCCGAGAATTTTCCGGACCCGCCCCTCGATGCCCCACGCCGTGACCCGCCACAGCGCCTCGGCGACGATGTCGCGGCTCATCTTGGAATCGCCGCGCTCCCGCTCGACGAAGGTGATCGGGACCTCGACGACGTGGAAGCCTTCCCGGACGGCTCGGTGGGCCAGGTCGACCTGGAAGCAGTATCCCTGCGAGGCCACCGTCTGCCTGGTCAGCCCGCGCAGGGTCTCGGCGCGGAACGCGCGATAGCCGCCGGTCACGTCGCGGAGGGGCACGTCCAGCAGGACACGGGAGTACAGGCTGCCGCCGCGGGAGAGGTACTCACGGGACCGCGGCCAGTTGACGACGCGCCCGCCCGGCACCCAGCGCGAACCCAGAACGAGGTCGGCGGTCTTGAGCGCCTGCAGCAGCCGGGGCAGCTCCTCCGGCTGGTGGGAGCCGTCCGCATCCATTTCGACCAGGACGCCGTACCCCTTGTCCAGTCCCCAGCGGAAACCTGCGAGGTACGCGGCCCCGAGGCCCTCTTTGCCCCGCCGGTGCAGGACGTGCACGTGATCGTCGGAGCCGGCGATCTCGTCGGCGATCTTCCCGGTGCCGTCGGGGCTGTTGTCGTCGGCGACCAGGACGTGGGCCGCGGGCGTGGCTGCTCGGACCCGTTCGACGACGGAGCCGATGTTGTCGACCTCGTTGTAGGTGGGGACGATCACCAGGATCTCCCCCAGTGGACCGTAGCGCCGCTGTCCGCCGTGTGTCACTGCTGCCGCTCCTCCGCCTGACGTGCTGTGTCGTGTGTCCGGCGGCGGAGGACGAGGGCCCACGCGCAGGACGACAGGCCCACGATAGCGAGTGCCCATTCCGGTGCCGCGCCCACTCGGTCGGCGGGAGTGATGTCGTCGCGCAGGGGGAGTTCGGCGAGCAGCACGTCTCGGGTGAACTCCTCGGTGCGCTGCTGGACGGTGCCGTGCGGTGCGACGACCGCGCTGATGCCGCTGGTGGCGGCGGTGACCACGGCGCGTCCGTGCTCGACGGCGCGGAGCTTCGACATGGCGAGCTGCTGTTCGGGCTGCCCGGTGCGGCCGTAGGTGGCGTTGTTCGTCTGCACGACCAGAGCCCGGGCGCCGTCGTTGACGGTGTCCCGGACGATCTCGTCGTAGGCGATCTCGAAGCAGATGACGTCGCCGAGGCGGGCGGGCCCGATCTGGAGGACCCCGGTGCGGTCACCCGGCCAGAAGTCCCGCGGCACCCGCTGGAGGCGGGTGACGACCTGGCTGAGCACGTCGCGGAACGGCACGTACTCGCCGAACGGCACCGGGTGCTGCTTGGTGTAGGAAGCGCCTGGCCCGGTTTCGGGGTCCCAGACGATGCCCTGGTTCTCGACGTACCCCTCTTCGGTGGGGTGGTCCACCAGCGCGCCGACGAGGAGGGGCACGCCGACGGCGTCGACGGCCTCCTCGATGCGGTTGTAGGCGGCAGCGTTCTGGGAAGGGTCGATGTCGGACGAGTTCTCCGGCCAGATCACCAGGTCGGGACGTTCGACCTCACCCGCGTCGATGCGTTCGGCCAGGTCGAGGGTGGCCTGCACGTGGTTGTCGAGGATGAGCATGGGACGGCCGAGAAAGTCCATGCCGGGCTGCTGGACGTTGCCCTGGACGACGGCGATGTCGACGGTGTCTGCAGCCCCGGTGGGCACCGGGACCGCGTAACCGGCGGCGCAGGGCACAGCAGCGAGGGCGACCGCGACGGAGGCGCGGACAGCGCCCCGGCGACGGCC
>KI547051.1:135886-136496 GCA_000497405.1 Streptomycetaceae bacterium MP113-05
CACCGGGGCGCGACGCAGCTGCCAAGCGGCCAGGGCCGCCGCGGCGAGCAGCGCACCGGTGAGGGCCACGGCGAAGGTCACCAGCGGCGCGCCGCCGAGCGCGGCGAGCGGAGTGTAGGGCGAGCCGGTGTTGGCGAAGGCGAGACGTCCCCAGGGGAAGCCGCCGAAGGGAGTCCGGTCGCGCCCCCATTCCTCCGCAACCCACAGGCAGCCCGCCCACAGCGGCCAGGCATGGAGGCGGGAGGTGAGGGCGAGTCCGGCACCGAGTGCTGCGAGGAAGAGCGCCTGGAGGAAGGAGAGCCCGATGACGGCGTCCCAACCGATGACGTTCAGCCACTTGAGGAGGCCGACGAAGAAGGCGAAACCGAAGGCCAGTCCGGTCCACGCGCCCTGGCGCGCGGTACGGCGACGGGTGAGGGCACTCAGGGCCGCGACAGCGAGCAGCGAGAGCGGCCACAGGTCGTACGGGGGGAAAGCAAGGACCAGAGCGACGCCGGCGAGGGACGCCGCCAGCGTGCGGGGCGTCTCACGGCGAGCGAGGGCGACGGCACGGCGCGATCTCCGGGGACGGGGCCCGGGTGCGGGCGCCGCGGCGGCCGGCGGGGGGGGG
>KI547051.1:136506-137257 GCA_000497405.1 Streptomycetaceae bacterium MP113-05
CGGTCGCGAATTCCCTCGTGTTCTGGGGGTGTGATGTGACCCGACGGTACATCGGGGCGCACGTGCCGCGGACCGTGGGTACGGTGCGGGAGACTGCGGATGGGGGCCCGGCGCCCTTCGGGCCGACCTGGGGCCCGCTGGCTGCGGGTCGACCGAGAGCCGTTGTCTACTGAACGCCCGGGCCCCACCCGGGTCACACCTGCCGACCAGGCGAAACCTTCCGCCCCCGGGCTGCGGACGCTGGACCTGGCTCCCAGTGGTGGTGTGCCGGTGCGACGCACCACCCATGGCCCAGCGGCGCTCGGGGACCGCGTACAGGCTCCCCGGTCGGACGTCCTGTGGTGGACTCCGCCGAACCTACCGGGCGCCCTGCGCGGTGTGTCAACATCCCCCCGGCCTGCGGCGTTTCGCCGTCGGGGCAGGTGAGTGCCGCCCAGGTGCAGGCGCGGGAAGGGCAGTGGACGGGCAGTTCGGCGGTATCCGGGGGGCGTGCATCACTCGTTCGGCCGCGCGAACACGGTGCGGCCGGCGACCACGGTACGCAGGCAGACGGGCAGAGGGACGCCGGGAGTGAGGTCGGGCAGACCGGGCGTGCCGGACCGGGGGTCGGTGGACCAGTTGGCGACCCGGGTATCAGGAGCCTGGACGACGAGTTCACCGGTCCGCCATACGGCGTAGTCGGCAGGCGCGCCGGGCACGAGGGTGCCGGTCTCGTCGCGTCCGGCGGCGCGCCAGCCACCGCGGGTGTGGG
>KI547051.1:137382-141971 GCA_000497405.1 Streptomycetaceae bacterium MP113-05
GCGGTGAAGGCGGCGCGGGCGGAGATGCGATGCCCGTGCGTGCGGTGGAAGGCGGCAGCCCGGACCGTGCCCCACGGGTCGAGCGGGGTGACGGGGCTGTCGGATCCCAGGGCGAGCGGCACACCGGCGCGCAGCAGGGCCGCGTAGGGGTTGAGGGTGCGTGCCCGGTCCGCGCCGAGGCGTCGGGCGTACATGCCCCGCTCGCCGCCCCATGCGGCGTCGAATGCGGGCTGGACGGACGCGGTGAGGGCGTGGGCCGCGAAGGCGGCGACAGCCTCCTCGCCGAGCATCTCGGCGTGCTCCACCCGGTGCCGGGCGGCGCGGACCCGTTCGGTGCCGACCTGCTCGGCGGCGCGGCGCACACCCTCGGTGACAGCCGTCAGCGCGGCGTCACCGATGGCGTGGAAGCCTGCCTGCAGCCCCGCCTCGGTACAGGCGGCGACATGCGCGGCGACGTCAGCCGCGTCCAGGTGGGCGGTTCCGGTGCTGTGCGGGGCGTCGGCATAGGGGGCGTGCAGGTGGGCGGTGTGGGACCCCAGGGAGCCGTCGGCGAACAGGTCTCCGGCAGCGCCGACGGCACCGAGGTCCCGGATGAGCGCCGCGTCCTTCGCGGAGGTGACGTGTCCGGCCCAGTAGCCGACGACGCGGGGACCGGACCGTGTACCGGCCAGGTGGAGCAGGCCGGTGAAGTCGTCCTCGCTGGAGATATCGGGGCCGCCGCACTCGTGGACGGCGCCGATTCCCAGGGAGGCGGCGTGGTCCAGCGCGGCGCGCTGGGCCTCCCCGCGCTGGACGGCGGTGAGCGAACCGTGCGCGGTGGCGCGGGCCGCGTGGTGGGCGTCACCTGTCAGGGGAGCGTCCGAGGCATAGCCGTCGAGGCCGGTGATTCCGGGGACGAGATCCAGCAGCGCCGTGCTGACCAGGGCGGAGTGGACGTCGACACGGGTGAGGTAGAGGGGACGACCGCCGGTGGCGGCGTCGAGTTCGGCACGGGTGGGGTGGCGTTGTTCCGGCCATACGGTGGCGTCCCAGCCGGTGCCGAGCAGCACCCGGTCGGTGGGGCGGGCGCTTGCGTGTGCGCGGACGTGTTCCAGGGCTTCGGCCAGGGTGCCGGCGGCTCCCAGGTCGAGACCGGTCAGCGCGAGTCCGGTGGCGGTGCTGTGCACATGCGCGTCCGTGAACGCGGGAGTGACGAAGGCGTCCTCGAGGTGGACCACCTCGTCGACGCCGTCGGCGAAGGAGTCGGCCGCGCCGTCGGACCCGACCCAGGCGATCCGGCCGCCCTCGACGACCATGGCTGTGGCAAAGGGGTCGGCCGGGCTGTACACCCTCCCGCCGCGCAGCAGGAGGGTGCGGGGCCGGTCGGTGTCCGTCGCGGGTGCGGTGTGATTCACGGCGGTCCTTCTCGCCGCGCCCCGGTGGGCGCGGCGCTGTGTCGGGGAGCGGCTGACGACCCTCAGTCTCGCCCGCGGGGCGCCGTCCCCGGCGGGTGGGGTCAGACGCGTGGCGGCCGGGCCTCGTACGGCGTGGAGAGCACGACGGTGGTGCGGGTGGAGACACCGGCCAGGGAGCGGATGCGGGCGAGCAGGTGTTCGAGCTCGATGGGTGTGGCGACCCGCACCTTGAGGATGTAGTTCTCCTCGCCCGCCACACTGTGGCAGGCCTCGATCTCGGGGACCTCGGCGAGCCGGTCGGCGATGTCGTCGGGCGCGCTGGGGTCGAAGGGTTTGACGGAGATGAAGGCCGTCAGCGGCAGGCCGACGGCCTCGTGGTCCACGAGCGCGGCATAGCCGCGGACGACGCCCCGCTGCTCGAGGCGGCGCACCCGCTGGTGCACCGCCGAGGTGGACAGGCCCGTGGCCCTGCCCAGGTCGGTGTAGCTCATCCGCCCGTCTCTGACGAGCAATTCCACGATCTGCCTGTCCAGCTCCTCCACAGCACGTCAACCTACTGCGCCGGGCACGCTCCGGCACAGCGGGCGCAGCGCCCGGCGCACACACAAACGCCGAGTGTGACCAACACCACACCCGTGCACCCCTGTCCGGGAGTGTGCGGAGATTACGCGGGTGTCACGCAGGGAAGTGCTTGGCTGGTGGCCGGGGGGAGACGCCCGGCCTGCTCACCCGAGGGGGATTGCATGCGCACAGCGAAGTTGCTTCAGCCGGGCCACGCGGACGAGGCCGCCGGCGGCGACGTCGTCGACGAGTACGAGACATTCGAGATCTTCCGGGTGGACTGCCCGGCGTGCGGCCAGTCGATCGCACTGTTCGCCGAGGAGGAGGTTCTCCCCCAGCACGCCCTGTGCCCGACCCGGTGGAACCCGTTCGGGCTGACGGTCTGCGCGGGGTCGGGGAGCGCCGCGGCCGAGGCGGCACCGACCGCCGGCGCGGAGGGGGCACACGAGGAGGACGTGGCTGCGCTGCTCACCCTGCCGGCCGGGCTGGACTGGCGACGGCAGCCGTTCTCGCACGCGGGAGGACCGGGTACGCGACCGGTTCAGCGGGTGGTGGCCGCCTCTAGCCGCTAGCGATTCGGGCGCGGTCCGGGACGCAGCCGAGGACCAGGACCTGCGGCGATCTGCGTGCGCCGGACCCGTCCGGGTTTCCCCGACCGGGAGCGGCCCGGGCCGTGGGGCCGCCCGGACCGCCCCTGATCAGCTGCTCTCGGGGCCGAGCAGCTCGCGGGCGATCACGACCCGCTGCACCTGGTTGGTGCCCTCGACGATCTGCAGCACCTTGGCGTCCCGCATGAAGCGCTCCACGGGGAAGTCGACGGTGTAGCCGTATCCGCCGAGGAGCTGAACGGCGTCGGTGGTGACCCGCATGGCGGCGTCGCTGCAGAAGAGCTTCGCCATGGCGGCCTGCCGTGAGAACCGCCGGCCCTCGTCGCGGAGCCGTGCGGCAGCCAGGTAGAGCGCACGGCCGGCCTCGATCTGGGTGGCCATGTCGGCGAGCATGAAGCGCAGCCCCTGGAAGTCCGCGATCGGCCGTCCGAACTGCTGCCGTTGGGTCAGGTAGCTCGTCGCCTGATCGAGCGCGGCCTGGGCCACACCGACGGCGCAGGCGGCGATGCCGAGCCGACCGGAGTCGAGCGCGTCGAGCGCGATCCCGAACCCCTGGCCCTCGTCGCCGATACGGCGGAAGTCGGACACCCGTACGCCGTCGAAGTGCATCTGGGCGGTCGGGGAACCGGTCATGCCCATCTTCTTCTCGGGCAGGGCAGCGGTCAGGCCGGGCGCGTCGCCGGGTACCAGGAACGCGGTGATGCCCTTCGGCCCCGCCCCCCCGGTGCGGGCGAGCACCGTGTAGAAGTCGGCGATCCCGCCATGGGTGATCCACGCCTTGGTGCCGTCGATGACCCAGTCGTCGCCGTCCCGGACGGCGCGGGTGCGCATGGCGGCGGCGTCGGACCCGGAGGACGGCTCGGAGAGGCAGTAGCCGCCGAGGAGGCCGCCGCCGAGCATCTCAGGCAGGTGGGTGGCGCGCTGCTCCTTGGTACCGAACGACGCCACGGCGTGGCAGGCGAGGGTGTGGACGCTGGTGCCCACTCCGACGGTCAGACCGGCGGCCGCGAGCTCCTCGACGACCTGCAGGTAGACCTCGTAGGGCTGGTCGCCTCCGCCGTGCTCCTCACCATAGGGCAGGCCCAGCAGGCCGGAGCGGGAGAGGAGGGCGAAGACCTGGCGCGGGAAGCGGCCCGCCAGTTCGTCCTCGTTCACCGTCGGGGCGATCTCCCGCTGCACCACCTCGCGTACGAGGGACAGCAGGTCCCTGGCCTCCTCGGTGGGCAGGTGGCGTTCCACCGGCTGGGGACCGGACTCGGGCATGGCGGCGCTCTCCTTCTGTCGCGCGCTGCGGCGACGGCGCCGGGGTGTGCGGCGTCGCCGGGGGTCGTCACTGCCCCTGCCGTGATGCTGCGACGTCGGGTCGCGACGGCGGCTGACCAGCGGCTGTGGCGATCAGGAGTATGCCCGATCGGCGGGCGCGCGTCACGGCCGGACGGGCGCCGGTCACGCGCTCGATGAGGATTGTCGGTGCTGCGTGCCAGACTCGCCGTCCATGTCGGACGTGACGGGCGGTGCGGTGAGGGGTCGTGCCCCGGTGCGCTGGGCCCTGGCGGAAACCGGGGACGGCAGGGCCCTGGTCTGCCCGCTCCAGGCGTCGGGACGGCCCGCCGGGCCGGTGTGCGAGGAGGCGTCCGCGGCGACGGCGGTGCGAGCACGCCCGGAAGCGGGGCGCTGGGTGTGGAGGGCCACGCCGGAGGTGTACCCGCGGCTGCTGGCCGCCGGGGTGCGCGTGGAGCGGGCGTACGACGTCGAGGCGGCCGAGGGCCTGCTGCGCGGGTACGAGGGGCAGGGCGGCGGGCCGCGATCGCTGCCTGCCGCGTGGGCACGGCTGCACGGGCTGCCGGTGCCGGACGACCCGCCGCCGCGGGCCCGGGACGGGGACGCCCAGCCTTCACTGTTCGAGACCGGACCGACGCCGCTGCCGGACGGCGTCGACCCGCTGCGGGCCCTCACGGACGTGTACGCCGCGCAGACGGAACGCGCCGGACGCACGGCGCACCCTGGGCGCATGCGGCTGGGGGCG
>KI547051.1:141981-158279 GCA_000497405.1 Streptomycetaceae bacterium MP113-05
CTGGCCGGAGAGTCGGCGGCGACGCTGGTCGCCGCCGAGATGACTCACGCGGGGGTGCCGTGGCGGGAGGAGGCACACCGCGAGTTGCTCACCGAACTGCTCGGCGAACGGTACGCCGGGAGCGGCGAGCCGCGGCGGCTGGCGGAGCTGGCGGAAGAGGTGTCGCGGGCGTTCGGGCCCGGCGCCCGGGTGCGGCCGGATCTGCCGGCCGATGTCATCCGGGCCTTCCGGCAGGCCGGGATTCGGCTGTCGTCCACCCGAGCCTGGGAGCTGCGGCGAGTGGAACACCCCGCGGTGGAGCCGCTGCTGCGGTACAAGAAGCTGTACCGGCTGTACACCGCGCATGGCTGGAGCTGGCTGCGCACGTGGGTGCGGAACGGCCGGTTCCGGGCCGAGTACCAGCCCGGCGGGGCAGCTTCGGGTCGGTGGACGACGAATGGGGGTGGGGCGCTGCAGATCCCGAAAGTGGTGCGGCGTGCAGTGCGGGCCGACCCGGGCTGGCGCCTGGTGGTCGCGGACGCCGACCAGATGGAGCCGCGGGTGCTGGCGGCGATCTCCCGGGACCGGGGTCTCATGGAGGTGGCGGGCAAGGGGGGCGACCTGTACACGGCACTCTCCGAACGGGGGTTCTCCGGCGACCGGGAGCAGGCCAAGCTGGCGCTGCTGGGCGCGATCTACGGGCAGACCAGCGGGGACGGGCTGCGCAACCTGGCGGCGCTGCGGCGCCGGTTCCCGGCTGCAGTGGGGTACGTGGACGCGGCAGCGCGGGACGGAGAGGAAGGTCGCCTGGTGCGCACCTGGCTGGGGCGCACCTGCCCGCCGTCGGGAGCGGACGGCCACACGCTCGACGAGGACTCCGGCGACGGGCCGGACGGCGCGGCGGCCGGGAGTACGGCCGCGGCGCGTGCCCGGGGCCGGTTCACGCGCAACTTCGTGGTGCAGGGCAGCGCGGCAGACTGGGCGGTGGTGATGCTGGCCGCCCTGCGGCAGGAGCTGGCAGGGATGCGAGCGGAGCTGGTGTTCTTCCAACACGACGAAGTGATCGTGCATTGCCCGGCAGAGGAGGCACATACCGTGGCCGAAGCGGTGCGGCAGGCGGGCGCGCGGGCCGGCGAGGCCGTCTTCGGGGTGACGCCGGTGCGCTTCCCCTTCGGTATCGCGACGGTCGAGTGCTACGCCGACGCGGCGAAGGCGCCGGCCTCCGGCTGATGAGGCGGGGTGGGCGGCGGCTCCCCGGCTTGCGCTCCGGGAGGGACACCGGCCGGGTGCACAAGCTCGTGGAGCTTCTGCACCCGGTCGGCGGAGCGGGTCAGCGGATGCCCATCTCCCGGAGGACGCGGCGCTGCCTGCCGGTGAGCCGGGTCGGGAAGTAGACGTAGCAGACGCCGCCGGTGCCGCTGCGGACCTCGCCTTTCTCGTTGTGGCGCTTGGTGCGCAGCCAGATGTTCTCGAACTGGCGGCGCTTGTAGACGTTGCGCACCGACGGGTTGTCGTGGGATGCGGGGTCGTTGGCGATGACGTCACCGTCCTCGGTGAAGCCGATGACCGTCATCAGGTGCCCGGATGTGCCGTATCCGGCGCCGTCGAGCTCGGACTCGGTGAAGGACTGCGAGGTGATGACCGGGATGCCGGCGGCGACCAGGCGTTCCGCGTCGTGCAGCGAGGCGCAGCGCGTGACGACCCCCTGCATCCGGTCGTAGGTGGCCGCGTAGGCGGCGTTGAACGGCCAGTTGCCGCAGCCTTCGTAGGCGTAGTCGTAGGTCATGCGGGCGGCATGGCAGACCTGCGGGTCCCGGTAGTCGGGGTTCACCCAGGCGAGGTCGTCCCCGCTCGGCTTCCGGCCCCAGTACTCGATGATCATCTCGGAGGACGTGGGGCTGCACCAGGCCTCTCCTCCACCGTCGTACTGGGGGTACTGACCCTCGTGGATGTTCTGGGAGTAGCGCGGGACGTCGAGCTCGATGCCCCGGGCGGGGCCCGGGCGGGTGGCCGGGACCTCGAAGCGGGCGGGGATGTCGGATGCCATCGCGCCGACCCGCCGGACGGTGGGCGTGGCGTCGCCGTCCGGGGTGCGGTAGAGCGTCACCCGGAGCCGGTAGGAGGTGAGGCGCAGGCCGCTGTCCGGATCGGAGATGGCGAAGGTGTCGGTCCAGATGTCGCTCTTGCCGTCGCTCTGGTCGTCCACGGAGGTGCGGCGGGGTACGTCGTCGCCGTCGCCCGAGGTCCAGATGCCCGTGGTGTACCAGGGAGTGCGGGTGCCGTCGGAGTAGGTGCCCCGGAGTTCGGTGCGCATCCAGGTTCCGCGGGGGGTGTCGGCGTTCCAGGATGTGATGACCTCACCGGCGGGGACGCGGGGGGTGTGGACGGGTGAGGTCCAGGTGGCGTACTCCCACGCGGCGGTGCGGCCGGTGTGCGGATCGGTGTAGTCGACGGTGCCTGCGGGGGCCGCGAGAACCATGCCTGGGCGGGGTCCGGGCACGGGCCGGACCCCGTCGGAGTCGCCGCTGCGGAAGTCGCGGTAGGACGTCCAGGCGTGGTAGTCGATGAGGTCGTTCCTCCTGGGGGGGCGGAGCCGGTCCACGTGGGTGTGGGTGGGTGTGGCGGCGAAGGCCGAGGGGGCGGTGGCGGCCGCCGCGGCGACGGCCGCCGCCGTGAGAACGGTTCGACGGCTGGCTGGTCTGCTGTTCATGGCGGGGACCCCCGGGGTCGGTCGCTGCGTGGAGCGGCTGGTGTGACTGTTCGCGGACCAACTATCGCCGTACCGGGCAGGTTCGTGCCAGGGATCCGGCCGTGCGGCCCTCCGGTCGGGGGAAGAAACATTGGGCCGACCGGTGGCGGCACGCGACTCGACGGGTGACCGGACATCGGCGGGAAGGTCTCCGGGCGACGGCTACGCTGGCCGGATGGAGTCCATGGGTGAGCCGACCGGGCTCGCGAACCGGCTGCGTGCCCTGCCCCCGTCGTGCGGTCCGGTACGGCTCGTGGCCGTGGACGGTCATGCGGGGTCGGGAAAGTCGACGCTGGCCGACCGGCTCGCCCGGGCGCTGGGCGGTGCACCGGTGGTGCACCTGGATGAGGTCGCCAGCCACGCGGCGCTCTTCGACTGGGTCGACCGGCTCACCGACCAGGTGACGGGCCCCCTGTCGCGGGGGGAGACGGCACAGGTGGAGGTGTACGACTGGGAGCGGCGTGCCTACCGCGGCCGGGCCCCGGTGGTTCCTGCCGAGGTGGTGCTGCTGGAGGGAGTGGGCGCCGGCCGGCGGGCGCTGCGGCCCCTGCTCGCGGGATTGCTGTGGGTGGACATGTCGCCGCGGGACGCCTGGGAGCGAGGCAGGCGCCGGGACGGTGAAGCGCTGGCCGGCTTCTGGGACCGCTGGACGGAGGCGGAGCGGGACCACTTCGCCGGTGACCCGTCGTACGGGTTCGCCCACTTCCTGGTACGGGAGGGTCGCACGGCCTACGAGGTGCGTCCGGGCCCTGCGGGACTTCCCCATCCGACCGGACACGTCACCGCGGGTGAGGAGGAGCCGGGCTTCCCGGCAGGACGGCCTGAGGCACGCCGGTGCGGCCTTGACCACGGCGAGGCGCAGGAATTACGTTTCCCGTAGTGGTCCGAGCAGGCCCCCAGACACGAAGCCCCCGGTTGTTCCCCCGTGACCGGGGGCTTCGTCCTGCCTCGGGCCCTTCCCCGAGCCGCTCCCCCGCTCACCGTCCGTCACTGCGCAGGGGCGGTGGCACGGTGGTGCGCCCGTGACGGCCGCCCACGGGGTCGGACTGTGGCGAAATCCTCGCAGATACCATGCGCAACAGCGTGGAAATGCGGGTAATCCTCTCGCGTACGGCCGCAACTCCCGCTCCGGGGGCGGCCGTTCGTATGAGCTGCGCCGGCGACCGCCGACGGGCCGTCCAGGGACGGGGTGGAGGATCACGTGGGGGATGTGACGGGTTTCGGCGCGCGGGACACCGCGGGACCTCAGGCGCCGGCCGACCTCGCCTGGCTGCGTGGCGTAGACGCCTACACCGTCGGCGCCTACGCGGAGGCGGAGGACGAGTTCCGGTCCGCGGTACGGCTGGACCCCGGGATGGCCGACGGCTGGCTCGGACTGCACGCGATGCGTGCCGACACCACCACCGCGCTGCTTCGTATGTATCACCACCGGGAGCGGTTCGGGGAGCAGCGCTCCCGGCACGGCCGGCAGCTCAACTCCTGGTATTGGCTGGGGTGGTGGGTGCAGCCGGTACTGGAGACCCGGCGGGACTTGTTCCTCGCACACGCCTCGCACTGGCTGGACGGCCGCCATGTCGCCGACCTGGACCGGGCGCTCGCGGAGTGCCCTCCGGTGAAGACCGACCCGCAGGTCCGGTTCCTGCACGCCTGCCGGGCCTACCTGGCCAAGGACTGGGACCGCCTGGTCCGTCACACCGAGCCGCTGGTGCCCGATCCGCTGCTGGGCATCGAGGCGGGTCTGTTCGCCGGTATGGCCAGAGTGCGCCTGGAGATGTACGCCCAGGCGGAGCCGCTGCTGGCGGCGGCGCTGATGCGATGCCGCAGCGAGCAGCCCCAGCGCAAGGAGTTGCGCTACTGGCTGGCGCGGTCCAGGGAGGGCACCGGCCGCACTGCGGCGGCGCTGCCGTTGTACCGCGCGGTGCACCGGCTCGACCCCGGTTTCATGGACACCGCCGAGCGGCTTACCAGCATCGCGGAGGGGGACAATGCGGGACTGGCCACCGCGATGAGTCTGTCCGGAGGCAGGGGACCGCGCCGGCCCCCGGACGGGCTCGGCGGTGACATGGGTGGTGGACCGGGATCACCGGGGGCGCTGATCGTTCCCCCGGACGACCCGCCGTGCGATCCGGTGGCGGACGGGTTGCGGCTGGAGGATTCCGGCGACCCTGCAGAGCCGGTCCGGGTGGACGGCGAATGGGCGCGGGAACGGGGCGCCCGACAGCCGGACGGCGACATGCCGGACCCGGCGGCGGGCCCGGCGGATCCGGTGCTGCTGGCGCAGGCGCTGGAGGAACTGGAGCGCATGGTCGGCCTGGAGCCGGTCAAGCGACAGGTCCGCGCGCTGTCGGCGCAGCTGCGAATGGCACATCTACGGACCCGCCAGGGAATGCCTGTGCAGCCGCCGAAGCGGCACTTCGTCTTCTCCGGGCCGTCGGGTACCGGGAAGACGACGGTGGCGCGGATACTCGGCCGCGCGTTCCACGCGCTGGGTCTGCTGGGCGGCGACCACCTGGTGGAGGCTCAGCGCGCCGATCTCGTCGGGGAGTTCCTGGGGCAGACGGCCGTGAAGGCCAACGAGCTCATCGATTCGGCGCTGGGCGGCGTGCTGTTCGTCGACGAGGCCTACGCGCTGGCGGGCAGCGGGTACAGCAAGGGCGACGCGTACGGCGACGAGGCGTTGCAGGTGCTGTTGAAGCGGGCGGAGGACAACCGGGACCGGCTCGTGGTGATCCTGGCCGGCTATCCGGAGGGCATGGACAGGCTGCTGGCCGCGAACCCGGGTCTGAGTTCACGCTTCACCACCCGGGTGGACTTTCCCAGCTACCGGCCGCTCGAGCTGACGGCCATCGGCGAAATGCTGGCGGCGGGGAACGGCGACGTGTGGGATCCGGAGGCGCTGGAGGAACTGCGCAGCGTCGGCGGCCACGTGGTGGATCAGGGCTGGATCGACGAACTGGGCAACGGGCGGTTCCTCCGCACCCTGTACGAGAAGAGCTGCGCATACCGCGATCTGCGGCTCTCCGGGTACGCGGGTACGCCGACACGGGAGGACCTGGCGACCTTGCGGCTGCCGGACCTGATGCAGGCGTACGGTGAAGTGCTGTCGGGGCGTGGCCCGGACAGCCCTCCGCCGCCGGTTCCTCCTGCGGGGTGAGCGCCCGGACCGGGCCCGGTCTCAGCCGGCGGAGGTGCCGTGGCGTTCGGCGAGGGCGCGCAGAGCGCGGGCGTCGGCGATGGCCCGGTCGCGGGCGATGCCCGGCTGGATACCCATGGCCGGAAGGCTGGTGCCGTCGGAGAGGTCCAGGCGCACCCAGGGGTCGCCCGGGCGCAGGTTGACGCGCACCACCTCGGCCCAATCCAGGTGACGGGTCGTAGTGAGGTTGACGACGGTGAGGCCGTTCTCGGTCGCGGTGACCCGGGGCCGGCTGAGCAGGGCGAGGACGCCGAGGAACAGGGCGGCGACGCACACGAAACTGAGGCGTTCCCCGGCTCCCAGGGTGTCCAGGAGCAGCGCGATGACCGTGATGGCGGTGAACGCCAGGGCGCCGGACCCGAGGAGGACGGCCCGGGTCCGGTTCGGGCGGAAGGTGACGGGGAGCGGGGGTGGCTGGGTCACGTACGGTCCGTGTCGTTCGGCCGGCCGCTCAGATGCGGCAGGCGTGGATGCCGGTGGTGAGGATGGCGCGGGCGCCGAGGGTGTACAGGTCGTCCATGATCCGCTGCGCCTCCCTGGTGCGGACCATGGAGCGGACGGCGACCCAGCCCTGGTCGTGGAGCGGCGAGACGGTGGGGGACTCCAGGCCGGGGGTGAGCGCGACGGCCTCCTCCAACCGCTCGGCGCGGATGTCGTAGTCCATCATCACGTAGCGGCGGGCGACGAGGACCCCCTGCATGCGGCGGAGGAACTGGGCGACCTTGGGGTCCTCGTGCGCCGGGTCCTCGGCGGTCTCCCCGGCCCGGCGGATGACGACGGCCTCGGAGTGCAGGATGGGCTCGCTGATGATTTCCAGGCCGGCGTTGCGCAGCGTGGTACCGGTCTCCACGACGTCGGCGATGACCTCGGCGACACCCAGCTGGATGGCGGTCTCCACCGCTCCGTCGAGGCGGACCACGGAGGCGTCGACGTCGTTGTCGGCGAGGTGCCGCCGGACGATCCCGGCGAAGGAGGTGGCGACCGTCATGCCGCCGAACTCGCTGACGTCCCCGGCCGTGCCGGGACGTGTCGCGTAGCGGAAGGTGGACCCGGCGAAGCCGAGCTGCAGGATCTCCTCGGCCTCCGATCCGGAGTCGAGCAGCAGGTCGCGGCCGGTGATGCCGATGTCGAGCTTGCCCGAGCCCACGTAGACGGCGATGTCGCGGGGACGGAGGAAGAAGAACTCGACCTCGTTCTCGATGTCGACGAGGACGAGTTCGCGACGGTCCCTGCGCTGCCGGTACCCCGCTTCATGGAGCATCTCCGACGCAGGCTCGGCGAGTGAACCCTTGTTGGGGACGGCGATGCGCAGCATGGAGGGGCTTCCTTCAGGTGAGGGTCTACGGGCGGGCGCGGGCGTTTCGCCGGTCCTGCGGCGAAAGGCTCACAGGTGAGCGTATACGTCGTCGGGGGTGATGCCGCGGGCGATCATCATGACCTGCAGGTGGTAGAGGAGCTGGGAGATCTCCTCCGCGGTGCGGTCCTCGCCCTCGTACTCGGCGGCCATCCATACCTCGGCGGCCTCCTCTACGACCTTCTTGCCGATCGAATGGACGCCCTGCCCGACCAGTTCGGCGGTGCGGGAGGTGATCGGATCGCCGTCGGAGGCCTTCTGCCGGAGCTCGGTGAAGAGCTCCTCGAATGTCTTGTTCGCCATGGTCCTCTTACCCTACGTGGTCGTGCCGCGTGGTCGTCGTCCGGTTCCGGGATGCGGTCGGCGCCGGTCAGCGCCAGGGTTCCGCGACGGTCCGCAGGATGGTGGCGGTGGCGACGGCGGCGGTGACGGCCTCGTGGCCCTTGTCCTCGCTGGAGGAGTCCAGGCCGGCCCGGTCCAGCGCCTGTTCCTCGGTGTCGCAGGTGAGGACACCGAAGCCGACGGGGACTCCGGTGTCGACCGAGACCCGGGTGAGGCCCTCGGTGACCCCCTGGCACACGTAGTCGAAGTGCGGGGTACCGCCGCGGATCACGACACCGAGGGCGACCACGGCGTCATAGCCACGGTCGGCCAGCACCTTGGCCACGACGGGCAGTTCGAAGCTTCCGGGAACCCGGAGGAGAGTGGGCTCGTCGATGCCGAGTTCGTTCAGGGCGCGGAGCGCCCCGTCGACCAGTCCGTTCATGATCTTCTCGTGCCACTGAGCCGCGATGACGGCGACCCGGAGGTCGCCGCAGTTCCTGACGGTCAGTTCGGGTGCGCCCTTGCCGCTCACGTTCTCTCCTGGCCTTCGCTGGCTGTCTCGACGGGGATGGGATGGGATGGGATGGGTGGGATAGGGACGGGGTGTACGAAGGCGGTGGGGTCACTGGTTGCCGCAGGCGGAGACCGGGTCGGCGTCCAGCCAGGGCAGTTCGTGTCCCATCCGGTCGCGTTTGGTGCGCAGGTAGCGGATGTTGTGCTCGCCCGCGGTGACCGGCATGGGTTCGCGGCCGGTGACGCGGAGGCCGTGGTCGGTCATGGCAGCGGTCTTGTGCGGGTTGTTGGTCATCAGCCGCAGGGAGCGAACGCCGAGATCGGCGAGGATCTCCGCCGCCGCCCCGTAGTCGCGGGCGTCTGCGGGAAGGCCGAGTTCGAGGTTGGCGTCGAGGGTGTCGCGGCCCCGCTCCTGGAGTTCGTAGGCGCGCAGCTTCGACATCAGACCGATGCCGCGGCCCTCGTGGCCTCGGAGGTAGAGCACCACGCCGCGGCCCTCGGCCTGTACCCGGTCCAGGGATCCGGTCAGCTGCGGCCCGCAGTCGCAGCGCTGGGAACCGAAGACGTCGCCGGTGAGGCATTCGGAGTGCACGCGCACCAGGACGTCCTCGCCGCCGCGTGCGGCCGGGTCGCCGGCGACCAGGGCGATGTGCTCGACGCCGTCGACGGTGGAGCGGTATCCGTGGGCGCGGAAGTCACCGTACCGGGTGGGCAGGCGGGTGGTGGCCTCCCGGCGCACGGAGGGTTCCTCGGCACGACGGTGGGCGATGAGGTCCTCGATGGAGATGATGGACAGCCCGTGTTTGCGGGCGAACGGCACCAACTCGGGGAGTCGGAGCATGACGCCGTCCTCGCCGGCGATCTCGACGATCGCTGCGGCCGGCCGCAGGCCCGCCATGCGGGCCAGGTCCACGCCGGCCTCGGTGTGCCCGGGCCGGGTGAGGACGCCACCGGCCTTGGCGCGCAGCGGGAAGACGTGCCCGGGGCGTACGAAGTCGCCGGATGCGGCGGCCGGGTCGGTGAGCAGCCGGATGGTGGTGGCCCGGTCGGCTGCAGAGATCCCCGTGGTGACGCCGTGGTCGCGGGAGGCGTCCACGGACACGGTGAAGGCGGTGCCCATGGACTCGGTGTTGCGCTGCACCATCTGTGGCAGGGCCAGCCGGTCGAGGGCGGTGGCCTCCATGGGGGCACAGATGAGACCGCGGCACTCGCTCATCATGAAGGCGACGATCTCGGGGGTGATGGTCTCGGCGGCGACGATCAGGTCGCCCTCGTTCTCCCGGTCCTCGTCGTCGACGACGACCACGGGCCGGCCCGCGGCGATGTCGGCGACGGCCTGGGCCACGGGGTCGAGAGCGAGGGGGGCGTCGTCCCGGTCGGCGGGGAAGCCCCCGTACAGGTTCGGCAGTGCGGTCATGACAGCGCTCCTTCGAGGGCGGTCGGCCGGGTGGCGGCGCGGGAGCGCTGCCACCAGTCGCGCAGGCCCCACAGGACGAGGCCGAGGTAGATGACGTAGACCAGGCCGGAGAAGGCGAGGCCGCTGCTGAACGCCAGCGGCACACCGACCAGGTCAACCAGCAGCCAGGCGAACCAGAACTCGACCAGGCCGCGGGCCTGGGCGACCATCGCGGTGAGTGTGCCGACGAAGATGTACGCGTCCGGCCAGGGGTTCCAGGACAGGTCGGGCGCCAGGGTGAAGAGCCCGCCGACGGCGAGGGTGCCGACCGCCGTGCCCGCGGCGAGGACGCCTCGTTCACGCCACGTGGCGAACCGCACGGCGACGGAACCGTCCTGGGCCTGCCGTGTGCCGCCGGTCCACTGCCACCAGCCCCATACGGCCACGCTGATCACGATCAGCTGCTTGCCCACTCCCCCGGCCAGGTCGGCGGAGTGGTAGGCGACGACGAGGACCAGGCCGGACAGCAGCTGTGCCGGCCATGTGAGGACGTTGCGGCGCCAGCCGAGGGCGAGCGCGGCCAGGCCGATGGTGTTGCCCAGCATGTCGGACCAGATGACCTGCTGGCCGAGGGCGGTGAAGGCCTCGCCACCGAGCCGGTCCAGGGCGCTCACAGGGTGGCCGCCGGGGAGGGCGCCGGCCCGTGGGCGGTGCCGGGCGCCACTCCGGCGGCGAGGAGCCGTTCGACGTACTTGGCGAGGACGTCCACCTCGAGGTTGACCGGATCGCCGGGCTCCTTGTGTCCCAGGGTGGTCAGGGAGAGAGTGGTGGGGATGAGACTGACGGTGAGGAAGTCGGCGCCTGCCTCCACGACTGTCAGGGACACGCCGTCGAGTGTGATGGAGCCCTTCTCCACGACGTAGCGGGAGAGTTCCCCGGGGATGCCGACCCGCACGGTCTCCCAGTGCTCGGCGGGGAGACGCTCGAGGAGGGTTCCGGTGCCGTCGACGTGACCCTGGACGAGGTGTCCGCCGAGCCGCCCGCCGAGTGCCATGGGGCGTTCCAGGTTGACGCGCGAGCCCGCGGCCAGCGCGCCGAGGCTGGAGCGCTTCAGTGTCTCGGCCATCACGTCGGTGGTGAACGCGCCGTCCACGGTGTCCACGACGGTGAGGCAGACACCGTTGACAGCGATCGAGTCGCCGTGCCGGGCCCCCTCGGTGACGAGCGGGCCGCGCAGTCGGAAGCGGGCGGCGGCGTCCCGGTCCTCGATCGCGACGACCTCGCCGAGTTCCTCGACGATTCCGGTGAACATCTCGGCGGGCTCCTTCAGTTTCGGCGGTCTTGGGCCGCGGGACGGGAGGTGGCTCCGGCCCCGGGAACGGGCGGGGGCGCGGTGCCGCCGGGGACGGCGGTGACGCGGACGTCGGGTCCGAGCCGGACGGTGCCGGTCACGTGCAGCCGCAACGCCTGGGTGAGAGTGGTGATTCCGGCTCCGGCGAGGGCGGGTGGGCCGTCTCCGAGGAGGACGGGCGCGAGGTAGCCGACGACGCGGTCCACGGCGTCCGCGGCGACGAACGCCCCGGCGAGGGTGGGTCCGCCCTCCAGGAGAGCGGACCGCACACCGCGCGCGTACAGCGCGGTGAGCAGCGGGTGCAGCGCGAGGCCCCGGCCGTCGTCGCTGCGCGGGAGACGCAGTACATCGGTGCCGTCGGGCAGATGCCCGGTGGCGGCGTCGCTTGCGACGGCCACCAGCGTGGGCGCGGCGCCGTCCAGGATGCGAGCGCCGGATCCCAGGACCGCCTCGGTGTCGAGGACGACGCGCAGCGGCTGGACGGCGCCGTCGACGCCGCGCACGGCGAGGTGCGGATCGTCGGCGCGGAGGGTCCCGGATCCGACGAGTACGGCGTCGCTCTCGGCCCGCAGCCGGTGGACGTCGGCGCGGGAGGCGGCAGAGGTGATCCATCGGCTGGTGCCGTCCGCGGCGGCGCTGCGGCCGTCCAGGGTGGCCGCGTACTTCCAGGTGACGTACGGGGTGCTGCGGCGGACGGAGGTGAGCCATGCGGCGTTGACCTCGACCGCCTCCTCGGCGAGCAGCCCGCAGGAGACGTCGACGCCGGCCGCGCTCAGCCGGGCGGCGCCGCCTGCCGCGGCACCCGTGGGGTCAGGGACGGCGTAGACGACGCGGGAGATACCGGCGTCGACGAGCGCGCTGCTGCAGGGGCCGGTGCGCCCGGTGTGGTCGCAGGGTTCGAGGGTGACGACGGCAGTACCCCCGACAGCGTCGTCGCCGGCCTCGGCGAGCGCGTGGACCTCGGCGTGCGGGCCGCCGGCGCGCTGGTGCCAGCCCTCACCGACGGTGCTGCCGTCGCGAGCCAGCACCACACAACCGACCACCGGGTTCGGGCTGGTGGAGCCCAGGCCGCGGGCGGCGAGGGCGACGGCGCGCCGCATGGCGGACTGCTCTGCGGATGCCTCGGGGTGGCCGGCCACCGGTTCTCCTGCCTCTTCGGGCACGGGCTCCGGGGCGGATCAACGGACGGACGGGTGACCGGCGGACACCGCTGCTGGACGGGATGCCGAAGCCTCCCGTACGGGAGAACGGCGCGCCGTCGCGGCGGGTACCGGTCGCGTCCGCCGCGCACTGCCTCCCATCCGGACTTTCACCGTCGGTCCAGGAGTTTCACCTGGTCAACCGGCCGCTGGCGGCGGCCGGGTCGCGGACTGTAACCGCCGGTTCGGATTTTCACCGACCCCGGAGTGCGCTGACGTCACTGGTACGCCCTCAGTCTGCCACGGCGGAGCGCAGTCCATGCGGGTGACCGCTGTGGAGTGACTCACAACGCTCGGCACCCGTGCCGTCACCCGGGCCCGCACCCGAGCCTTCACAGGACCCGACGCCCGGTGAGGCGTCCACGGCCTTGCGACGGAGCGGGGCGCCACTCGTAGCGTGGGTCGGCCGGATGGGGCAGACCCGCTCGGCCGGATCACGCACGAAGGACGAGGGACGCGATGGACTGGGGCGAGCGTGGCGACGGTGCCGGACCGCGGGACCGGCTGGCGCGCCGGGCGGTGGCGGTGGTGTTCGCGGTGCACGGCACGGCGAGCGGGACCTTCGCCACCCGCATCCCGTGGCTGCGGGAGCACCTCGGGTTGAGCCCCGGCTGGCTGGGAGTGGCGCTGGTGTGCGTGACTCTGGGCGCCTCGGCGGCGATGCCGCTGTCCGCGACCCTGGAACACCGGTTCGGGCCGCGCACGGCGTTGCGCCACACCTCGCTGGCGTGCTGCGCGGGTCTGCTGCTGCCGCCGCTGATGCCGGGACTGGGGTGGCTGTGCGCGGGCCTGTTCGTGTTCGGCTGCGGACTGGGCCTGATGGACGTGGCGATGAACGCCCAGGGCGTCCACGTGGAGGAGCGGTACGGGCGTCCGGTGATGTCCTCGCTGCACGGCATGTGGAGTCTGGGCGGTCTGGTCGGCGGCGGGGTGGGCGTACTGGCCGCACACAACGGGTGGCCGGCGACCGTGCACCTGGCCCTCGTGGCTCCGGTGCTGGCCGTGGTGGCGGCGGTGGCATGCCGGTGGGCGCCGGACGTACGGCCGCAGGCCGGGGACGCGGAGCCGCCGCCCCGGTTCGCACTGCCGACCCGCGGCGCACTGGCGGTGGGACTCGTCGGCTTCTGCGCGGTGTTCGCGGAAGGCGCTTCGATGGACTGGTCGGGAATCTACCTGCGGGATGTGACCGGGGCATCGCCGGGACTGGCCGCCGCCGCGTACACCGCGTTCGCCTGCACCATGGCGGTGGCCCGGCTGTGCGGAGACGCGATCGTGCAGCGGTTCGGGGCGGTGCGCACGGTGCGCACCGGCGGGGCGCTGGCGACGCTCGGCGGCCTGCTGGTCGTCGGGGCGCGAACACCGGCGGTGGCGGTGGCCGGCTACGCGCTGATCGGCGTGGGCATCGCCGTGGTCGTGCCGTTGTGCTTCTCCGCGGCCGGCCACACCTCAGCCGGTTCGCCGGGACGGGCCATCGCCGGGGTGGCGACGCTGGCCTACGCGTCCGGGCTGGCGGCGCCTGCCGCGGTGGGCTGGGTGGCGGAAGCCACCTCACTCAAGGTGTCTTTCGGCCTGGTCACGGCGCTCGCCGCCGGTCTGGTGCTCGGCGCCGGTGTGCTGCGTCCGCAACCGCGTCCCGCCTGGCCGGACACTTCGCCACCGGGGTCCCGCGGCAGCACGGGGGACATGCCAAGCCGGGCGGCGGAGGGCGCCGATGGCGGCGGCCCGGGCGGCCGAGGAGCGTAGCGCGTTGTCCCTCGTTGGGGGCACAGGTGCCCCGGACGTCGGGTGCGGCGCTGCCGTGGCTGCGACGCTGGGCGCATGACAGGGGTCGAGGGGCCGGGACTGCGGGACGACCCGGGGACCGTGACGCAGGTCGTGCGGCGGATGCACGCGGTCGGTGCGGGACTGCCTGCGCGGGACGGGGTCGCGGTGTTCAACCGCGTATACCTGCGAGTGACGCGGCGACTGCACACGCGGCTGCGTGGTGGCGGATTCATGGCTGCGGAGGCATCGCGGGAGCTGGCGGTGCGCTTCGCAGGGCGGTATCTGGACGCGGTGGAGGGTGCGGCGGCCGGCCGTAGGCCGCCGGCATGCTGGCGGCCACTGCTCTCTTCACGCGGGCACCCCGCCGTACGGCCGCTGCAGTTCGCACTGGCGGGGATCAACGCTCACATCGGGCACGACCTGCCGTTGGCACTGGTGGACACGTGCACGGCACGCGGCGTGGAACCGTCGCGGCTGGAGACGGATTTCGACCGGGTGGGGGAGTTGCTGACGGCCGTGGAGGAGCGCATCCGGGAGGACCTGATGCCGGGCCCGGACCTGCTGGACGTTGCGGACCCGCTGACCCACCTGGTGGGCTCGTGGAGCCTGGACCGGGCACGAGACGGCGCCTGGGTGGCCTTCCGGGCGATGTGGGGTCTGCGGTCCTTCCCGGAGCTGACCGAGGAGTTCGCCGAACGGCTCGACGCCGGGGTGGGTCTGGTCGGGCGCTTCCTGCTGACACCGCTGGGGCGCGACGGGAGGGACTGATCCGCGGCCGGACGGTGGTGTGCCGTCCGGCCGGGGCACTTCGCGCTGCACCGCCAGGTGCCTGCTGGAACGGGTACCGCATACCGCGACCCCGCTCAGTCCTCGGGAAGCTCCACCGGGGCGATCTCCTCGTACACGTCGCCCGGGCCGGGGTTGGACGGGTCGGTGGTGCCGCCGAACTGGTGCATGACGCCCCACACCGCGTTCAGTGCGGTCTGCACCGCGCCCTCTGCCCAGCCTGCGGTCCAGGAGATGTCGTCGCCGGCCAGGAACAGTCCCCGCTTGTCGTCCGGGAGCCGGTCCTGCATGAAGTGGGTGAACAGGCGCCGCTGGTACCGGTAGTGGCCGGGCAGGTTGGCCTTGAAGGCTCCCATGAAGTACGGCTCGTTCTCCCACGAGACGGTCACCGGGTCACCGATGATGTGCTTGCGGACGTCGACCTTGGGATAGATCTCCCGGAGCGACTTCAGCATCACCTCGAGACGTTCTCCGGGGCTGAGCGGAAGCCATTTGAGGCTGTCGTCGCACCAGGTGTAGGAGAGGCAGATGACGGCCGGCTTGTCCGGCCCGTCGTCGAGCAGGTAGGTGCCCCGGGTCATCCGGTCGGTGAGTGTCATGGACATGACGTCCCGCCCGGTCGGTGTCCCTTCGTCGTCGACCGCCTCGTCGAGCCAGAACGGCCGGTCGACGGGGACGAAGAGCTTGGACGACTCCATGTAGTGGGTTCGCTCGACGGCGGTCCAGTGATCGATGGGCAGCAGCGCGTCGTCGCAGTCGATCTTGGCGAGCATCATCCAGGACTGTGCGGTGAAGACCGCCGCCCGGTAGGTGCGGATGCGACCGCCGGCGTCGGTGACGGTGATGCGGTTGCCGGCGGTGCGGTGCATCCGTGTCACGGCGGGGCGCGGCCGGCCGGCGTCGTGCAACGAGGCCAGCGAGGTGCCGTGCGGCCAGTGCACGATCTTGGCGGGCTCCCGCTCCCACAGCCGCTCCGGGAGCTGCTGGCTGCCGCCGGTGATACCGCGGTGGTCGTCGTCGGCGCCGGTGTAGACGACGCGGAGGATCTCCAGGATGGAGTTGGGGAAGTCGGTGTCCCAGCCTCCGGTTCCGAAGCCGACCTGGCCGAAGATCTCCCGGTGGCGGAAGGAGGAGAAGGATTTCGAGTCGCAGAGGAAGCCGTAGAAGGTCTGGTTGTCGAGCTTCTCCACGAGCTGGGCCCATATCTCGCGGATGCGCGGCACGTCGCGCTCCCGGACCGCCTGCTGCATGTCGGAGAAGTCGGCGCCCTCCTCCAGGCAGGCGTTCCAGGCGTCCATCACCTGGTGGTAGACGTCGGGCAGGTCGTCGAGGGTGCGGGCGTAGTGCGATTCCCCCTTGAGGTCGACGACGGTCGACGGCGTGTCCGGTGCCAGCGGGTTGGGAAACGGCGTGGTCGCCAGTCCGGTGAGGTCGACGTAGTGCTGGAAGGCTGTGGACGACGGCGGGAAGCGCATGGCGCCCATCTCCGCTGTCAGGTCGCCCTCGCAGCCCTCGAAACGGTCGGTGCGCAGTCGCCCGCCGATCCGGTCGGCCTCGTAGACGACGGGCTTGAGGCCCATCTTCATCAGTTCGTAGGCGGCGACGATGCCCGACAGGCCGCCGCCGACGACGGCGACCTCGGTGCCGTGCTCGGTGGCGGGCACCGAGCCGATACCGGCGGGGGGGGGGG
>KI547051.1:158289-159130 GCA_000497405.1 Streptomycetaceae bacterium MP113-05
TGGGCGAGATAGTCGTCGTAGGCGAAGGGGAAGTCCGGACCGAACATGGTGAGCGGTTTCCCGGAGGGTGCGGTGGCGTCCTGGCCGTGGTGGTCGTCGTGAGCTGCGGTGGGCACCGTGGACGTCATCGGGGTGGTTCTCCTTGCGGGTGGTACAGGTCGGGGCGGCGGTCGGTGAGGTAGGGGCTCTGCGCTCGGGAGACGGTGAGCAGCGCCGGGTCGGCGTCGCCGATGATCAGCTCCTCGCCGGCTCCGGCACGAGCGTGCACGGCACCGTCGGGGGCGGCCAGGCAGCTGAGCCCGGCGAAGTCGAATTCCCCCTCCGGCCCGCAGCGGTCGGCGTAGGCGATGTAGAGCTGGTTCTCC
Source organism: Streptomycetaceae bacterium MP113-05 (assembly GCA_000497405.1). GTDB lineage: Bacteria > Actinomycetota > Actinomycetes > Streptomycetales > Streptomycetaceae > Streptomyces. The sequence continues at coordinate 158,655 of KI547051.1, forward strand.
CACGCGCGGGCGGGCAGCAGGGTTTCCGCGACGAACTCGTACGGCCGCATCAGCGCGGTGGGGACGAGCAGCAGGTCGGTACCGGCCAGGGCGTGGGCCCGGACCGTCTCCGGGAACTCGACGTCGTAGCAGATCAGCAGGCCGAGGCGGAGCCCGTCCAGCTCCGCCTGTACGACAAGCTCGTCACCGGGGGTGAAGTGGGCGGTCTCGTAGCCGCCGTAGAGGTGAGTCTTGCGGTAGTTCGCAAGCCGTTCGCCGGTGGGTCCGACGAGCTGGACGGAGTTGTGTACGGCGTCGCCGACGCGTTCCGGGTAGCCGTAGGCGACGGCGAGGCCGTGACCGGCGGCGATGCGGGCGACAGAACGTGCTCCCGGCCCGTCGGCCGCTTCGGCCAGCTCCGCCGTACGGTCCCCCAGCGCGTAGCCGGTCAGGTGGAGCTCGGGGGCGACCAGCAGCCGGGCGCCCGCGGCGGCGGG
>KI547051.1:159140-164699 GCA_000497405.1 Streptomycetaceae bacterium MP113-05
GCCGGTCCCTGGAGTAGCGCGATGCGCAGCGGCGTCATGAGTCCCTGACCTGGTCGTACGGAAGGCGATCGAACGCCTTCGACGGTACGGTCGGCCGCGGGCGGCGACAAGACGTCACCGTTGCGGCCAGGAGGGTGTTTCGTTGCGTGTTCTGCCGGCGGAACGCCGATTCGTTGTGCGGCAGGTGGCCGAGTGGGTCAGGTGGGGGCGCCGGAGGTGTAACGGCGCAGCAGCGGGGAGAGCACCAGCACCGACTTGGTGCGTTCCACGAACGGCTCGGAGGCGATGCGCTCCAGCACGGTCTCGAAGTGCCGCATGTCGGAGGCGAAGATCTGCACGACGGCGTCCGCGTCCCCGGTGACGGTGGAGGCGGCCACGACCTCCGGGTACCGGGCCAGCGCCCTGCGGATGTCCTGGGGGCCGGTGTTGGACCGGCAGTACATCTCGATGAAGCCCTCGGTCTCCCAGCCGAGCGCCGAGGGGTCCACACGTACCGTGAAGCCAGTGATCGCGCCGTCCGCGCGGAGCCTGTCCACGCGGCGCTTGACCGCAGGGGCGGACAGGCCGACCTCGGCACCGATGTCGGCGTAGGAGCGGCGGGCGTCCTCCGCGAGGACGCGGACGATCCGTTCGTCGAGTTCGTTCAGGTGTCGCACGGCGGGAGGTTCACTCGTCTTCTGTACTCGCGGAGGCCGGGCGGGGACGGCGCGGGCCGTAAGGGAAGTAGACCACAGAGCCGACCGCCTGCCGGGCGTCTGACAGCGGCCGTTCCCCCAAAGCAGGGCGAGCGACGTGACGGCCCCGCGAGGACGACGGGTGCCACGGAGGGGTGTCGCGGACGACGGCGACGTCGCGGAAACGCCTGTCCCGGGGCACCGTCCCCGCCTGCGAGTGATCGTTCAGGCGGGGACGGCGCGGGCCCAGGTGTGGTCTTCCGTGAGGTAGGCGTCCAGCGCAAGACCTGCCCGGCCCAGGGCCCTTTCGAAGGCGTCGTCGGGCAGGTCGTGGGAGACGAAGGTCTGGCTCCAGGTGGCGTCTTCGAACGCGTACTCCATCCTGGTGCGTTTGGCGCCGTCCCCGGTACGTTCGCGGAGCGCGATCCGCACGGTCATTCCGTCGCGGTGCCACTCCTCGCCGGTCTCGCGGCTGCTGTGCCACTCCCCCTCGCGCTGGAGGAGGACGGCACCACCGGGGGCGACGTGCCGGGCGCAGGTGGCCAGCAACTCGGCCCGCAGGGCGTCGTCGGCGGTGTTGGTCAGGAAGGAGGCGAGAAGGACGACGTCGAAGGTGGCGTCCAGCCGCAGGTCCTCGATGGTGGAGCGGACGGTGGCCGCGCACTCGATGTGGGCCAGCATCTCGGCGGACTCGTCGACCGCCGTGACGCGGAAGCCCTGCGCGGTGAGCGGACGGGTGAGACGGCCGGCGCCGGAGCCCAGTTCGAGGAGGGTGGCGCCGGGCTGCGCGGCGCGTTCGACGATCTCCGGCTCGCCGTTCGAAGGGAGACGGGCGTAGAGGCTGACGGAGCAGCCGTCGGGGGTGAAGGTTCCGGGGCCGGTGCCCCGGTGGTGGCGGGCCCGGTACGTGGCATCGTCTGCGGCGGGGGGCGGCTGGTCGCTCATGCACCCATTGCAGCAGTGCCGCCGCCGGGTGGGAAACGGTTTGTGGCCCGGAACGCGCGGACGGGCCGCCGCAGGACGCCGGAGCGCCCCGCGGCGGTGTGCGGTCACCAACTGGTGTGCAGCGGCTTCCCCTCGGCGTAACCGGCAGCGCTCTGGACGCCGACCACGGACTTCTCGGCGAACTCCTCGAGGGTGGCGGCTCCGGCGTAGGTGCAGGCGGAGCGGACCCCGGCGACGATCGCGTCGATGAGGTCCTCGACGCCCGGACGGGCGGGGTCGATGAACATCCGGGAGGTGGAGATGCCCTCTTCGAACAGGCCCTTGCGGGCCCGGTCGTAGGCGGACTCCTCGCTGGTGCGGTTGCCCACCGCACGTGCGGAGGCCATGCCGAAGGACTCCTTGTACAGCCGGCCGTCGGGGGCCTGCTGAAGGTCGCCGGGGGACTCGTGGGTACCCGCGAACCAGGAGCCCACCATCACGTTGGACGCGCCGGCGGCCAGCGCCATGGCGACATCCCTCGGGTGGCGCACACCGCCGTCCGCCCACACGTGCCCACCGTGCCGGCGTGCCTCCTCGGCGCATTCGAGGACGGCGGAGAACTGCGGGCGCCCGACGCCGGTCATCATCCGGGTGGTGCACATCGCCCCGGGCCCCACACCGACCTTGACGACGTCGGCGCCGGCCTGGATCAGGTCGCGCACGCCGTCGGCAGCCACCACGTTTCCGGCGACGACCGGCACCTGCGGATCCAGTGCGCGTACAGCCTTCAACGCGTCGAGCATGCGCTCCTGGTGTCCGTGCGCGGTGTCGACCACGAGGGTGTCGACCCCGGCGTCGAGCAGTGTCCGGGCGCGGGCGGCGACGTCGCCGTTGATGCCGACGGCCGCGGCGACGCGGAGCCGCCCGGCGGCATCGGTGGCCGGGGTGTAGAGGGTGGCGCGCAGGGCGCCCCTGCGGTTGAGGATGCCGACGAGCCGGCCCTCGGCGTCCACGGCGGGCGCGAGTCTGCGGTGTGCGGCGTCCAGCCGGTTGAAGGCCTCACGGGGGTCGATGCCGGCGTCGATGACCAGCAGGTCCCGGGACATCACCTCGGAGATCTGGGTGAAGCGGTCCACGCCGGTCAGATCGGATTCGGTGACGATGCCCACGGGCCGTTCGTCGTGCACGACGACCCCGGCGCCGTGGGCACGTTTGGGCAGCAGGGCGAGCGCGTCGGCGACGGTCTGCTGCGGGGTGAGGGTGATCGGGGTGTCCAGCACCAGGTGGCGCTGCTTGACCCAGGAGGTCACCTCGGCGACCACGTCGAGCGGGATGTCCTGCGGGAGCACGGTGAGGCCACCGCGGCGGGCCGTGGTCTCGGCCATGCGACGACCGGCGATCGCGGTCATGTTGGCGACGACGAGGGGGATGGTGGTACCGGTGCCGTCGGGAGCGGACAGGTCCACTCCCTGCCGGGAACCGACGGCGCTGCGACTCGGGACCATGAAGACGTCGTCGTAGGTGAGGTCGTACGGGGGAGGCAGATCATTCAGGAAACGCACGTACCTCATGCTCCCATGCCGGAGGGTGGAACGGGGACGGACGATCCCCCAGGGCGTCGTCCGCGGTCTCGTGCGTTCGTACGGGACCGCGGTCACGGGGTCAGGGACCGTCCGGATCCGTACGGTCCATCGCTGGACGGAACGGCACCGGTGAGCGGTCCTGCAGCAGATGGTCGGCCGCAGCGGTGTCCGTGACCAGACTGGTGACCAGCCCGGAACGCAGCACCGCTCCGATCGCGTCCGCCTTGCGCTGGCCGCCGGCGATGGCGACCACCTCCGGGATGCGGCGCAGCCGGTCGGCCTCGACGGTGATGCAGCGCTCCCCCAGGTCCCGGCCGATGCGGCGGCCCTGGGAGTCGAAGAGGTGCGCGGACATCTCGGCCGCGACTCCGAGCGAGGAGTAGTGGGCACGCTCGGAGTCGCTGAGCATGTCGTGCACGGTGGACACGCCGGGTTCCCACGAGCCGATGGAGACAGCGGCGACGGTCACCTTGTCGAAGTACTCGAAGGCGCGGGAGATTCCGGTCTGGCTGCGCAGCGCGGCGGCGGTGGCCGAATCGGGCAGCAGCATCGGCGCGTAGATGGGGTGCGCCTCTCCCCCGGCCACGTCGGCGGCCCGGCGTACCGCCTCGACCGAGCCGCGGTCGGCGGTGCCCGCGTCGTACACGCCGGTGAGCTGCACGACCGTGCAGGGCGGCAGCCGGCTCAGGGCCGCCGCCATGTGGATGGTGGACCGGCCCCAGGCCAGGCCGAGCACGTCGCCGTCGGTGACCAGCTCGCCGAGCAGGTCGGCGGCCACCTCTCCGAGGTTCTCCGGGTCGGCTCCGGCCTCCTCGGCAGCGGTGTCCGTTTCGGTGGGTGACTCGACGACGACGGCGTGCCGCAGTCCGTAGCGGGCTCGGAGCGCGTCGGAGCGGTCGGCGTCCAGCTCGGCCGGGACGCGGATCTCGATGCGCACCAGGTCGCGCTCTAGCGCGGTCTCCAGCACGCGTGCCACCTTGAAGCGGCTGACGCCGAACTCGTCGGCGATCTGGATCTTGGACTTTCCCTCCAGGTAGAAGCGGCGGGCGATGGCCGCCGCCTGCATCAGCTCGGCGGGTCCCATTCTTGTGGCCCGACCCGTCGACACCGCACTCACCTCACTGTTCTGGCGTACCTGCGCGTTCGCGCCGCGTGTTCATCCTCGCAGACGCGGCACGGTGTGAGGGCTCCGCGGGCCCACTGATCGCGGTGTGCAGTACATGCACCACACACCCGGCGCGGGGCTTGCGCCCCGGGGCGTCAGTGGGCACAGGTGCGGAGTGCCGTCTCCTCGGCCCGGGTGCGGAGTGCCCGCACGGCTGCGGCCGGGTCGTCGGCGTCGTAGACGGCGGAACCGGCGACGAACACGTCCGCCCCCGCCTCGGCGCAGCGGTCGATGGTCTCGGCCGACACCCCGCCGTCGACCTGGAGCCACATCTGCAGCCCGTGCTTCTCGATCAGCTGCCGGGTGCGGCGGATCTTGGGCAGCATGATATCGAGGAACGCCTGCCCGCCGAAGCCGGGTTCGACGGTCATCACCAACAGCATGTCGAGCTCGGGCAGCAGGTCCTCGTACGGCTCGATCGCGGTGGCCGGCTTGAGGGCCATCGCGGCGCGGGCGCCCTGCGCGCGGATCTGCCGGGCGAGGCGGACCGGGGCTGCGGCGGCCTCGACGTGGAAGGTCACCGACCCTGCACCGGCCTCCACGTACTGCGGAGCCCAGCGGTCCGGCTCGTCGATCATCAGGTGGCAGTCCAGCGGCGTCTCCGTCGCCTTGTGCAGCGACTCCACCACCGGCACGCCGAGGGTGAGGTTGGGGACGAAGTGGTTGTCCATCACGTCGACGTGCAGCCAGTCGGCGCCCTCAACAGCCCGCGCCTCGTCGGCGAGGCGGGCGAAGTCGGCCGACAGGATGCTCGGGTTGATCTGTGCCATGCCCCCAGTATCCCGGTCCGGCGGGCTCGTTCGCGGGCGGGTCAACCGGTGCGGCGCAACAGCGCCAGGTACATCGCGTCGGTGTGGTGCAGGTGCGGCCAGAGTTGCACGTCGGGCCCGTCGCCGAGACCGGGCATAGCGGGCAGCAGCGGGCGGGCGTCGAGGAGTTCGGCGCCTGAAGTGTGCTTGACGACGTCGTCAACGACGGCACGGGTCTCGGCGGGGTGCGGCGAGCAGGTGGCGTAGCCGACGACGCCGCCGGGACGCACCGCCGTGAGGGCCTGCTCCAGCAGACCGCGCTGCAGCGGCGCGAAGCCGTCCAGGTCCTCCGGGCGGCGGCGCCAACGGGCCTCGGGACGGCGGCGCAGCGCGCCGAGGCCGGTGCACGGTACGTCCACCAGGATGCGGTCGAAGGTGCCGGGCCGCCACGGCGGGGGGGGGGC
>KI547051.1:164709-167499 GCA_000497405.1 Streptomycetaceae bacterium MP113-05
GGTTGCCGTGCAGAGCACGGGCTACCAGGCGGGCCCGGTGGTGCTGTCGCTCGCCGGCGATCAGGGTGGCGCCGCGCTGCGCGGCGAGCGCGGCGAGCAGTGCTGCCTTGCCGCCGGGACCGGCGCAGGCGTCCAGCCAGGCGGCGTCCGGGCCGTCGTCCAGGGGAGCGGCGGTCAGGGCGAGGGCTACGAGCTGACTGCCTTCGTCCTGCACGCCGGCGCGGCCGTCCCTTACCGCGTCCAGGGTGCCCGGATCGCCGCCCTCGCTGAGGCGCACGGCGTACGGAGACCAGCGGCCGGGGACCGCGTCGACCGCGGTGGCCAGGAGTTCCTCCTCGGTGGCGCGGCCGGGGCGGGCGACGAGAGTGACCTCGGGGCGTTCGTTGTCGGCGGCGAGCAGCTCCTCCATGCCGCGTCGACCACCGCCCAGGGCGTCCCAGAGGGCGGAGACGACCCACCGGGGGTGGGAGTGGCGGACGCCCAGGTACTCCTCCGGATCGTCGTCGTACGGCGGAGCGACGCGGTCCAGCCAGCCTTCGAGGTCGTCGGTGGCGATCCGGCGCAGTACGGCGTTGACGAACCGTGCGCGGCCGTCGCCGAGGACCACGCGGGCGAGTTCCACGGTGGCGCTGACGGCGGCATGTGTGGGGATACGGGTGCCGAGCAGCTGGTGGGCACCCAGCGAGAGCACGTCCAGGACTGGCGGGTCGACGGCACGCAGAGGCCGGTCCACGCACTCGGTGAGGATCGCGTCGTAGGTGCCCTGGTGGCGGAGAGTGCCGTAGACCAGCTCGGTGGCCAGCGCCGCGTCCCGGGTGTCGAGGTCGCCGGCGGCGCGGGCCTTACGGAGCAGCGGGGGCAGAACGAGGTTGGCGTAGGCGTCCCGCTCGTCGACGGCGCGCAGCGCGTCGAAGGCGAGTATGCGGACCGGGTCCTTGCGGGGGCGGCGATAGGGGCGGGAGGGCCGGGTGCTCACGGGGGAAGGTACTCCGGGGTCGTCTCGGCTGGTGCGTCCACCCTACGGGGTGCCCGACCGGGTCCCGGCGCGCCTCCGAGGGGTCTGCGCCGGGCGGCTCGGACGAGCGCCGTCCGCGCCGCGCGCCGGCGAGGGACGGACGGTCGGGCGCGATCAGGCGCCGTGGGCGTCCAGTCGTTCGCCTGGCTGGATCCGGACGCCGCGGGCCCAGTCCGCTGCCTGCATCGGCTTCTTCCCCTGGGGCTGTACCCACAGCAGGCGCACGGCGTGCGAACCGGTGCCGACGTGCACGTCCTTCTTGCTCGCGACGATCTCGCCGGGCGCGGCATCGGTGCGCTCGGGGGCGGGCTCCGCGGTACGGACCTTCAGCCGTTCACCGCGGAACGTGGTCCACGCACCGGGCGCCGGTGCGCAGCCGCGAACCAGCCGGTCGACCCGCAGAGCGGGCGACGTCCAGTCGATCCGGGCGTCCTCGACGGTGATCTTCGGGGCATGGCTGACACCGTCACCGTCCTGCGGGACGGCCTCCAGGTTTCCGTCCTCGATGCCGTCCATCGTGGCGGCGAGCAGTCCCGCCCCGGCGAAGGCGAGCCGGGTGAGCAGGTCCCCGCTGGTGTCCGCGGGACGTACCCGCTCGGTGAGCACGCCGTAGACGGGGCCGGAGTCCAGGGTCTCCTCGATGCGGAAGGTGGACGCGCCGGTCATCTCGTCGCCCGCCAGTACCGCGTGCTGGACGGGTGCGGCGCCGCGCCAGGCCGGCAGCAGGGAGAAGTGCAGGTTCACCCACCCGTGAGCGGGAATTTCCAGAGCGGCCCGGGGCAGCAGCGCACCGTAGGCGACGACCGGGCAGCAGTCGGGCGCGATCTCGGCGAGGCGGGCCAGGAACGCGGGGTCGCGGGGACGCTCCGGACGGAGCACCTCGATCTCCGCCTCGCGCGCCCGCCGGGCGACGGGGCTGGCCACCATGCGGCGCCCGCGCCCGGCGGGCGCGTCCGGGCGGGTGACGACGGCGGCGACCTCGTGCCGTCCGGAGGCGAGCAGGGCGTCCAGGGCGGGTACGGCGACCTCGGGGGTTCCGGCGAAGACGAGCCTCATCGGTGGGTGGTGACCTCTCGGAGCGGTGGCACGGTGCCGACGAGTCTACGGTGCGTGACGCAGGTGGGGGCGCGCGGCGGGGCGCGCGACCCGTACGAGGGCTTGTGCGCCCCCGGTGCGTGACTGATCCGGGCGGTGCCGCGTTGGTCAAGGCAGATTGACCACAGGGGGCCACCGACCCGGCCCCGTCCGCATGTTTCCAGTCACGCCGGCTCGAGAGGCTCCTTCATGGCCGACCACGCAACCCACGACGCTCAGGCGCGGGCCAGCCTGCACCTGCTGGTGCGGGACATCGAGCGGGTCCGCCGGCAGGTGGACGCGCTGCGGACACTCACCGCGCAGCTCGGCAACGTCTACCGGCCCCGCCGTGCAGGCCCGTCGGCTGGATTCGTCGTCTACGGCCGGGCCCCGGCACCGACCGTGCGACTGGCCCAGGAGCTACGGGACAGCGTGGAGACGCTGGTGACGGCGGCCGTCGACTTCGACCGTTCGCTGGGCTTCTCCTGGGATGCCGTCGGGTCCGCACTGGGTGTCACCAAGCAGGCCGTGCACCGCCGCTACGGTTCCCGGCGCAACGGATCAGCCCCACAGGATGCTGCCGGGCCCGGGGGCGGCGCGGAGGAGACGGCGGACGCACCGCAGCAGCAGGTACCGGCCGCGCCGGTCGTCCCCGGAGCGCCGGCTCCGGGCGGTCGTCGCACGCCCGCAGCCGGAGCGGT
>KI547051.1:167509-168598 GCA_000497405.1 Streptomycetaceae bacterium MP113-05
ACCGGCCCTCCCGGTGCGCCAGGAGAACCGGGGGCCCGGGATCTTTCCGGGCCCCCGCAACGGCTGACTTCCGCAGCCGTCGCCGCCACCCGGCGCCCCGGCCCTCCGGGCCACGGACCCGCCGGGCGGCAGCGGGTCACGGCCACGGAGCACACGCGGGTCCCAGGTCGCAGGTCGCACGACTGGCCAGGTTTCACCCGGACCTGCGGATGCACGCCCGAGGTCAGCCGATGTCCGGCGGGTCGACACGGATGCGCACGGCCGGGCCCTCGCGCCGGGTCAGCCGAAGCACCTGGGTCTGCTTGAGTGCGGCGGCCAGCGCGGCACCGTCTCCGGGTGGGACGCGGACGAGGGCTCGTTCCCACAGCTCACCGGGCGGCGGATCGCCCGTCCGCCGGGGCCGCCCGGGCGGGGCGATCGGCAGCGGAACCGGCCCCAGCAGCTCCGCCCGCTCCGGGAGCTCGGCCTGTGCGAGGAATGCGGCGACCGCATCGCCGGGGCCGCTCACCGCCGCCATCCGGGACACCGGCGGGAAGCCGAGCTCGGCACGTTCGGCGAGCTCGCGCGCCGCGTGCCCGGCCGGGTCCCAGCGCAGCAGCGCCTGCACCGGACGCAGGGTGGGTTCGGCCAGGACCAGCACGCTGCCGCCCTCCTCCTGGGAACGGACCAGCGCCGCAGCGGAGAGCCAGCGTCGCAGTGCCTCCTCGTCCGCCCGCAGGTCCGGTCGGCCCAGAAGCGCCCAGCCGTCCAGCAGCAGCGCGGCGGCATAGCCTGCTCCGGCGGCGGGTGGTTCGGCCCCCGGCGTGGAGACGACGAGGGCGGGCCGGTCCGGCACGGAGTCCAGGATGTGGTCGCGGCCGGACGTGCGGACCGGCACGGCGGGGAAGGCGCGGCCGAGTTCCTCCGCGGTGCGCCGGGTACCGAAGACGGAACCGCGGAGACGGCCTGCGCCGCATTCGGGGCAGACCCAGTCGGGAGCCCTGGTCGCGCACCAGGCACAGCTCAGCGTCTCGTGCGCTCCGGCGGCCTCCAGCGGGCCGTGACAGCTGCTGCAGCGGGCAGGGGCGCGGCAACGGGCGCAGGCCAGCC
>KI547051.1:168608-169167 GCA_000497405.1 Streptomycetaceae bacterium MP113-05
GTTCCGGCGAGCTGGGCCGCCTCGACGGTACAACCGTGCGAGCCCAGCAGGAAGCCCGCCCGCTCGTGGGCGGACCGGAGCAGCAGGACCTCCCGGGCATGCGGCTGGGGAGCATGGCCGTCACTGTGGGCCGGGTCGGAGTCGTCCCAGATCGCAGCCAGGCCGAGATCCTGGACAGGCGCGAACATCGCGGCCCGGGTGCCGACGACGGCCCGCACGGAGCCGCGGGAGACAGCGAGCCAGCGGCGGTAGCGCGCCTCCGGGCCGACATCCGCGGTGAGCATGACGTGGTGGCCGGTGCCGAGTAGCGCGGCGAGGGCCTCGTCGACCCGGGCGGCGGCACGCCCGTCGGGCAGCACGGCGAGGGCACCTCGGCCCGAGGAGAGAGTGGCGATCATGGCCCGGGCGAGCTCGTCCGGCCAGCCGGGGCCGGGCAGTGCCGTCCACACCGCCCGGGGCGCCGCTCCCCGGGCAAGGGCGTCGAGGAGAGCGGGCCCCTGCGGGTAACGGCCCCAGCCGCCCTCCGCGGGCGCGGACGGGTGGGGCGGAGCCGGCGGGG
>KI547052.1:0-5940 GCA_000497405.1 Streptomycetaceae bacterium MP113-05
CCCAGGCCAACCGCCCCACCCAGCGCCCAGCACACGACACCCGGCGGGTCGCCACGACGGCAGTTCGTACGTGCAGCGCGCGGAAGGGCCGGTCCGGCCCGCGTCACGCCCCGAGCGGTTCACCCCTCGCGGGCGAAGGAAACCTCGACGCGGCGGTTCTTCTCGCGTCCCTCTTCGGAGCTGTTGTCGGCGATGGGGTAGTCCTCGCTGTAGCCGCGTACCTGGAAGGTGAAGCTCGGGTCCAGGTCTCGCGCAAGCTCCTTCTGCACGGCGTTCGCCCGCTGCTTGGAAAGGACTTCACCGTGGGCATACGAACCGAGGTCGTCGGTGAACCCGTAGACGTTCACCTCGGTGGCGCCCTGGCTCTCGATCTCCGTCGCGATGTCCTCGATCCGGGCACGCGCCTCGCCGTTGAGCTTCGCACTGTCCCTCGGGAAAAGAACCTCGGCCTGGAGGGTGAAGGTGGTTTTGGTGTTGCTGTCGGCGCGCCGCTCCTCGCCCGTCATGGTTTCCGTGACGAACTTGATGTCCAGCACCTTCGACGGCGCAAGCTGCGCGCCGTCGGCGAGTTTGAGTCCCGGGGCCTGCGGATCGATCTGCACCGGAGGTTCGGGTTCGCCGATGTTGTCCGGGGGTTCGCTGTACGAAGGGGCGGGGTCGCCGTCCCCACCTGGGAGGGCCGGGCCATCGGTCGGAATGGTGGTCGGATTCCCCGCGCCGGGCAGCGACGGCGGATCGCTCGGGTCGGCGTGCGCGGTCGCCGCCCCTGCGCCGACCAGTAACAGCACCGCCGTGGACGTGTAGGCGGCCGTGCGCAGAACCCGTGCACAGGAGCGGGAGCGGGGAGTCATCGCCGGGCTCACCTTTCGGAGATGGTGACGGTGGCGGGCGGCATGTCGGCGATCTGGAAGTCCACCTCGTTGCTCCCCTCCGGCGGCGCGGGGAACTGCGCGTACCAGTCGGCGCTCTCGCCACCGCCCAACCCGGTGTTGAACTTCGTGCACAGGCAGCGGCCTTCCGTGTCGCGCAGAATGAAGTAGCGCTTGCGGCCTTCTTTGTCCACGAGCTTCGCGCCGGCCATCGAAGCCTGGTTATCGGCGAGTTCGACTTCATCGCCCTGCCAGCCGGGTGCGGCCCACCGGTCGCTGCCAGCGTTGATGACCGTCCCCCGAACGGTGACGAAGCCGCCCTCCTCACGGAGTGAGCTGCTGATCCTCAACGTGATGTCTCCGCTCTTCACTTCGGCGAGGACCTGGTTCTCTTCCTCTCCGGAAGCGTCGTCCTCCTCACCTCCGCCCTCGGGAGCGACCTGACTGCTGGACGCTTCCGGACCGGGGTCCTCGCTGCCGCCACTGCACCCGGCAACCGCGAGAGTGGCACCCAAGGTGATAGCCACAGCGGTAAATACCCTGCGGCCTGTGGCTGTCCGGATGCTCATGGGTGTGTTCGTCCTTCGCTCGTTGCTCGGTCGTCAGTCGACGAGGATCACGTCGAACAGTTCGGACGGGTCCACTTCGATGTCGTCGTCATCAGGGTCGATCTCGATCTCTTCGCCGTCGCAGGTCAGTTCCACATCGTCGGAATCGGCGTCGAACTCGCACATCGGCTGGACAACAGCTGTGGCCTCTGCCGTCCCGGTCCGGTTGGCAGTACCCGGAATGATCGAATCACCTGTGTCGAAGTTCGTTTCGACACGGATCGCGTAGCCGGGGTCGCCCTGCTGGACTACGGGACTGCACGAGGTGACGGAGGAGTCGTTCCGTCCGGCGAAGTCCGTAGCCGCGTGGCATCCCTGGGCGTCGAGCGATTCGGTCAGGTCGAGCCAGCTCTGCCAGTCGTCACCGTCGTCCACCGACTTGACGAAGCCCTCGAAGAATCGGTCCCTGTCGTCGCGGGCTGCTGCAAGCGCAGCGGCGTCTGCGGCGGACTGGCCTCCGTTCCGCACGGCTGCCGCCTTCGCCACGGCGAAGAAGGCGACGGCGAGGAACAGCAGACCTGCGATCACGGCGGCGTAGAGGATCAGCGTCTGCCCGCGATCGCCTCGGGGCCGGCGGCTCAGAGGATGCTGCTCACTGCGTCGGAGATGCCGCCGGAGATCGAGGCTCCCAGATTCAACTGGGTGATCAGCAGAATGATGCCCGCCACCAGGATGACGATGCCCGCGTACTCGATGGACGTGACGCCGCGGTCCGCGGCGCGGCCCGTCAGGCGTGGGGTGGTCCTCCGGACCCACTCGCGGATGGCCCTCATGGCGATCTCCTCCGGTGTCGGCCGGCCGGGTGCGGCCGGGCACGCTGAGCGAGATGAGGATGCTCCGTAAGGTCAACGTCCTCACCTCCGGCTGTGATGCGTCGTGTCGGACGACTGTCGTATTGTCGCGCACCGTCGACGTGCCATCGCTGAGGGTGTCACGATCGGTGGTGCTTGCACCAGAGTTGCCGGGTATCGGGATGGATTCGGCGTCTCCGGCTGGTCGTTCATTCGCCCAGTACCGAACCGAAGTCGGTTCCGGAGCCCAGCACGAACGTGGCGACGATGAGAATGAGCGTGCCGGGCAGCAGGAAGGCGATGGTGGCGACGGTCGCTTTCGGGACCGTCTTGGCGGCCTTGCGGCGGGCGTTCTGGGCGTCCGTGCGCCGCATGTCGGTGGCGATCTGTACCAGGGTCTCGGCGATGGGCGCGCCCAACTCCTCGCCCTGCTGGAGCGCGGTGACGAACTGGTCCACCTGCTCGGAGGAGTTGCGGCGTCGCAGTTGGGTGAACGCCTCGCGGCGGCTGACTCCCATGTCCATCTGGCGCAGGGTGATGTGGAGTTCGTCGGCCCACGGTCCCTTGTACCGTTCTGCGACACGGTCCAGGGCCTGTCGGAAGCTGAGCCCGGCCGAGACGACGACGGCGAGGACGTCGAGGAAGTCGGGCAGCGTCCGCTCGATCTCCCGTTTGCGGTTGCGGATGGCCTCGCGCAGCGCCAGGTCGGCTGCGAACCAGCCGAAGGCGAGGGCGACGAGGGCGAAGAGCGGGCTGCCTGCGGTGAGGCCGACGAGCGCCATGACGGCGCCGAAGATGCCGTAGACGGCGCGACGAGCGGCGTAGCGGTCGAGGGTGAGGCCGCCGGGGTTGCCGGCTTGGTCGATGCGGCGGCGTTTGGCGGACATGCGCTTCGGGCCCATGAGGCGCAGCACGAGGGGTGCGAGGCGGATGCCGAGGCTGTCGACGGCCTGCTGGCGGGGTTTGGCGCGGGTGGCGCCGACCTCGAGGGCGAGGGCCAGGTCGGAGGGCAGCCTGGTCTCGCCGCGGTATTGGCGTATGCCGGAAAGGACGCCCAGCACCGCGAGTCCGGCGGCGAGGGCGAGGAGCAGGGGGGCGAGGGAGGTCACGGCGGTCGGCTCCTCAGACTTCGATCTTGCCGAGGCGGCGGATGACGGTGAACCCGACGGCGAACAGTCCCACGGCGACGATCATGGCGATCTTCCCGGCGGGGGTGCCCGTGACCTGGTCCAGGGAGCCGGGGGACATGGAGTTCATCATCAGCATGGCTCCGACGCCGAGTACGGGGATGGTGTACGCGGTCGCGTTGACCTCGGCGAGCATGGTGCGGACCTCGCGCCGGGTCTCCTTGCGTTCCTCCAGGGTCTCGGTGAGGTTGCGCAGTGAGCTGACGATGGTGCCGCCTGCGCGGTGGGAGAGCACCAGCGTGGTGACGAGGACGATGAGTTCGCGGGAGGGGAGGCGTTCGGCGAGTTCGCCGAGGGACTCGTCGATGGAGCGGCCGACGGCGAGCTCGTTCGCCACGACGGTGAGTTCGTCCCCAGCGGGGGCTTCCATCTCCTCGGCGGCCATGCCGAGGGCGGTGCGCAGCGCGAGTCCTGCGGAGGTGGCGTTGGCGAGGATGCGGGACAGTTCGGGGAGCTGTCCGATGAAGGCCTCGATGCGCCTCTGCCGCTGCCAGTCGAGGAAGGTGTTGGCCGCGAGGACGCCGAGGACTCCTGCGAGGGGGCCGAAGAACGGGGCGAGCAGGGTGGCGGCGAGGAGCCACAACCCGGCGGTGCCGGCGACTGCGTAGACGGCGAACTCGCCGGGGGTGAGGTCGAGTCCGGTGGCGGCGAGCCGCAGGTGGATGCGGCGGCCCAGCCGGGTGCGGCGCAGCCGCCGATCGAGAGTGGTGAACGGGCGCCCGTTGCGGTCGTCTTGGGTGAGGGCGCCCTCCCCGGGGGCGGCGAGGCGGTCGATCAGGGCCTGCCGCCGTGCCCGGCCGGAGGCGAGCGCCTGCACCCCGGCGACGGCGAGCACGCAGGCGAGCAGCGCGGCGCCGAGAGTGGTGAGGGCGAGTGTCGTCATGGCGGCGGGGTCCTCAGGAAACGTCGCTGGTGGATTCGCTGGTGGTGGTGCCCGGAGCGGTGCTGGAGCCTGTGCCGTCGGCAGGTCCGCCGGTGTGGCGGGTGGTGAGCCGGCTGTCCGGGGCCGCGACGCCGAAGGCGGGTGGTACGGCCTCGCCCGTCATGGTGAGCCGGTCCGCGGCCCGCCGTGGTACCGGCAGGTGGTCGAAGGTGCCGAGGATGCGGCCGTCGGGCGTCATCGGGCGGGCCCGGAAGCGGCACACGGACGCGATCTCGAACGTCTCCCGTCCGTGCGAGGCCAGCAGCGAGATCTCCACGATCTTCCGGGATCCGTCGGGGAAGCGGGCGAGCTGCACCAGCACGTCGACGGCGGAGTTGATCTGGTCCTGGAGCGCGGCGAACGGGATCTCGACCTCCGACATGGAGGCGAGGGTCTGCAGGCGCATCAGCGCGTCCTCGGCGCTGTTGGCGTGCACGGTGGCCAGCGAGCCGTCGTGGCCGGTGGACATGGCCTGGAGCATGTCGAGGGTCTCGCCGCCGCGCACCTCGCCGACGATGACCCGGTCCGGCCGCATGCGCAGGCTGTTGCGGACGAGGTCGCGTACGGTCACCCGGCCCTTGCCCTCGACGTTCGGGGGGCGGGTCTCCAGGCGGATGACGTGCCGCTGCTGGAGCTGGAGTTCGGCGGCGTCCTCGACGGTGATGATGCGTTCGGTCTCGGGGATGAGGCCGGAGAGGGCGTTGAGCAGCGTGGTCTTGCCGGAGCCGGTGCCGCCGGAGACGATCACGTTGAAGCGGGCGCGGATGAACGCCGACAGGAGCAGCACCATCGGGTCGTCCAGGGTGCCGAGCCGCACGAGTTCGCCGAGCCGGTAGGCACGGGGGAAGCGCCGGATGGTGAGTGTGGCGCCGGTCAGCGACAGAGGCGGGATGACGACGTTGACGCGTTCACCGCTGGGGAGACGGGCGTCGACCATCGGGTTCGACTCGTCGACCCGGCGGTTCACGGTGGAGACGATGCGTTCGATGGTCTGCATCAACTGCTCGTGCGACGCGAACCGCACGGGCACCTGCTCGACCCGGCCGGCGCGTTCGACGAAGACCTGGTCGGGGCCGTTGACCATGATCTCGGTGACGGACGCGTCCTCCAGCAGCGGCTCCAGCACACCGAGGCCGAGGGCTTCGTCCACGACGCGGCGGATCAGCAGGGCGCGGTCGTCGGTGGCCAGGACCGGGCCCTCACGGCTGATGAGGTGACCGAGGACGCGTTCGAGGCGGGAGCGGCGTTCGGCGGGGGCGAGGGCCGACATCTCTGCGAGGTCGATCTCCTCGAGGAGCTTGGTGCGGTAGGCGGGGACGAGGTGGGCGGTCGCCTCGGCAGCCTGGGCCGCTCCGGCGTCCGCCCGCGGTGCGGTGCCGGGGTCCGGCGAGGGGGCGTCCGGCCCGGCGCCGGGTGGGTGCCCGTCGGTGCCGGACAGGCGTGAACGCAGGCTCACCCGGTGCTCCCCTCGTCGCTGGGCATCGTCACGGAGCGGGCGGCTGAACCGAAGTCGTCGACGCCGGGGATGACCGACGGGATCGTGACGGTGGTGGTGACGGTCAC
>KI547052.1:5950-6564 GCA_000497405.1 Streptomycetaceae bacterium MP113-05
GCGTCGCCGCCGTGCGCGCAGTCGAAGGTGGCTCGGCGGGCGGTCCAGCCGCTCATGGCCGCCTTCCCGGTACCGGCGCACTGGGCGGCCCGTTCCTCCTGTGCTGCCGTTCGGGCGCCGGCACGGGCGCCGGTACCGGCCTGCTGAACGGTGTAGCCGGCGATGCCGAGCTGGATGGCGGCGAGAGCGACGAGGAGGAGCAGCGGAAGCATGCCGGCGAACTCGATGCTGGACGCTCCCCCCTGGAGGTCGCGCCGGCGTGCGCTTCCGGAAGCCGGGGCTCCGGTCCTCCGTCGCCGGGACCGCAGGCCGTGCACGGACACCGGTCGGCGGCCGGGACGCGCGGGCATCAGTCGGCCTCGGCGGCGGCGCCGGCCGAGCCGGTGACCGTGAAGGGGAGGTGGGCCGCCCCCGGGAAGAGCACAGGGGTGGGGAGGTCGACGTCGGCCGTCCACAGGTTGCCGGAGCGGGAACAGGTCACCGTGGCGCCGGAGTTCCACGCCGACGGCAGGTGTTCACGGGCGGCGTCCGCACACGCCGCCGCGGGGTCGCCGTACGCGGCGGCGGCTGTCGCGGCGCGCGCGCCCTCGTCGGCCGCGTTGCCCGCGAGGGTG
>KI547052.1:6574-14455 GCA_000497405.1 Streptomycetaceae bacterium MP113-05
TGCCTGCGGGCCGTCCGGAGGCGGCTGCGTGCCGCGGGAGTGCTTCGGCCCGCGACCGCCGCCCCTGCCGTCCCCACCTTTGCCGTTGCCGCCCCTGCCGTTGCTCTGCGGTGGCGTGGCGACGCCCACTTCGGCGGCGAGGGACCACAGGGCCTGCTTGACCGTGCTGCGGTCGTCCACGTCCTGGAGGCGGCCGGCGTCCAGCGCCGTGTGCAGTTCCTTGAAGCCGGCGGGAACGGTGGCGCGGGCGACGGGGGTTCCGACGATGCGGGCGATGAGCGAGGGCTGGATCTCGGTGTGCCGGGAGGTGCGGTTGACGACGGCGAGGGTGTCCTCGGCCTTGCGGATTCGGAGCCGGTCCCACAGTCGCGTCATACGCTTCGCGGCGCGCACGGCGATGACGTCGGGGGTGGTGACCAGCAGTGCGCGGTCGGCGAGTTCGACGGCGGCGGCGTTCGCGGCGTGCATCTGGGTGCCGCAGTCGACGACCACGACCTCGTAGCGGGCGCGCAGCGCGGCGACGATCTGGCGGGCGGTGCGATCGTCGACCTCTTCGCCGCGTTCGCCCTCGGCGGGGGCGAGGAGGAGGGCGAGGCCGGTGTCGTGGGTGTAGACGACGTCGGCGAGTACGCGGGGGGTCAGGTCGTCGATGCCGGCCAGGTCGACGGCGGAACGGCGGAACTGCACGTCGAGGAAGGAGGCGACGTCGCCGCTCTGGAGGTTCAGGTCGACGAGGACGGTGTCGCGGCCGGACGCGCGAGCCGCGAGTGCCGTCTGCACGGCTGTCAGGGTGCAGCCGACGCCGCCCTTGGCGCCGGTGACGGTGACGACGTGGCCGCCGACGCCGGGAGCCGCCGCGGTGACGGAGACGTGGCCGAGGTGACGGCGGACGCCGGCCGCCCAGGAGGCGGCGGCCTCGACCCGGGCGGCGAGCTCGTCGTAGGCGAGCGGCAGCCCGACGACACCGCGTGCGCCGGCGTCCATGGCGGCGGAGTAGAGGCCGGGCGTGGTGTCGCGGGTGACCAGGACGACGGCGACGGCCGGGAAGCGTAGTGCGACCTCGCGGACGAGTTCCAGGGCCGGCCGCGGGCCGAGACGTTCGTGAACGAGGACGACCTCGGGAAGGTCCGCGGCCGATCCGGCGGCCACCTGCTCCAGGGTGTCCAGCAGTGCGGTGGAGTCGGCGACGGGTGGCAGCGGCTCTACGGCGGGCAACTGCGCGGTGAGGGTGGTCAGCGCCCGGGCCGCGTCCGGGTCGCCGACCGCGGGGAGGATGCGGGTCGTCATGGGCGGGTCACCTGTCCCCGGTGAGGCTGTAGACGCGTTCGTCCTCGGGCACCGGTTTGCTGCCGGGGGCGACCAGGGCGAGACGTACGTGCTCTGCGAACGACTCGGCGTAGGCGATGCGCTGGGCGTCCCGGGTGGTGAGCGCGAAGGTGATGGGGACGCCCTCGCGCTGGGCCGAGCGGCTGCGCGAGTCCTCGTTCTCCTCGAAGGGGGTGAGCTCGCCGACGTCGATGACCTGCGCCTGGGTGACGATCAGCCGGGACTCGTCGGGTGCGGCCTCCTCACCGTCGCGGTCGCCGTCGAACGTGGCGTAGACGTTGACCTCGTCGCCGGGGTTGATCTTCCCGGCGACACCGGTGGCCGCGTCGATCATGATGGCGATCTCCTGCCGGCCGGGTTCGAGGGCCGGCCGCTCGGCCAGCATGTCGGCCTGCAGCAGCGAGCCCTGCCGGAGCGGGTTGACGGCGATCCGGCCGCGCAGGTCACCGAGGTCGGTGACGGCGGTCTGTGGCAGCCAGCGCTCCGGCATGGAGATCTTCCGCAGGTCGTCGCGGCCGATCGCCTCGTACGCGGCGACGTCCGCCCTGAGTTCGTAGGCGGTGACCTCGGGTCCGACCTTGGACTGCACCTGCCGTACCACCGCGAGGACTCCCGCGAAGGCGCCGAGGGCGCACAGGGCGGATATGGCGATGAGGACGACGCCGCGGCGCTGACGGGAGTTCATGAACGGGGGATCCCTTGGTGGACGGCTGGTCGGAGTTCGGAGGCGGTGCCCACCTGCCCGCCTGGAGCGTGCGCGGGCCCGTACGGCGGCCCGGCCGGTCCGGCCGGCGCGATGGAGGGAGGGGCCGGGACGGTGAGCTGCCCGTACTCCGGCGGACGGGTTGGGGAAGGTGCGGCGAGAGGGCCTTCCGGGGTGGCGGCCGGGGCGGCGGGGGGTTCGGCGGGACCGGCGGCGCAGAACGCGCAGCGGTCGCCGAGGAGTTCGAGGCCGCACCAGCGGCAGGTGTCCCTGCGCACCGAGCTCACCAACTGGTACAGCACGGAGAGGTCGGGGATCGCGGCGGCGAACTCGGTGAGCTTCGCGGTGCCCCACCAGACGGCCGAGTCGGCGGGGAGCCGTTCCTCCTGCACGTCGGTGACCCGCCACTGCGCGGCGAGAGTGCCCCGCGGCCAGTCGGAGGTGAGGCCACCGGGGGCGACCGTGAGGCGGGTCGGGAACTGCGGCCCGGAAAGCGGGTGTTCGTCCTTCGAGCCGAGTCGCAGAAGATGCGGCTCGGGTGCGGTGGTGACGGCGAACTGGGCTCCGGGAAGCCAGGACTTGGCGTGCGCGGTCAGTGACACCGGAACCTGGTCCAGCTTGGCGACGGAGCCCAGTACGGCGCCGGCGTACACGTAGTGGGTGAGCAGCCGCGCGGCGCAGCCGAGCACTCCGGGACTGAACTCGCAGAGCGAGAGCTGCCGCAACTGCCGCACCAGGACGCCGAGGGCGAGCGGCGGCAGGCTGCTGGGCAGCAGGGCGATGCGGTCGCTCTCCAGGAGGGCGCGAAGCGCATGCAGTCGGTGCAGGTAGGGGGTGGGGAGGGTGTGCGGGTACACGACCACCAGGTAGCCGTACTGATCGACGAGCGACTGGGCCTGGACCAGGGCCACTTCGAACGGCTGCTCCTCGGGCGGCCGGAAGACGTGCGCGCCGGGGGTGTGCCGGTCGGGCGGGGACAGCACATGGCCGGGACTGGTGACGGCCAGCGCAGTGGTCACGTCCACTCCCCCCGTCCAGTACGGTCGTTCGCTTCCGACGGGCCGTCACGACCGTGCACCGTGCGACCGTCCCTACACCCTACTGACGACATAACACCTTATCGGTGCGGTCGGCTCGGAGAAACCAACTGCCGGGGCCGTGACCGGAATCCGTTCCGGCCCTCTCTCAGGCTTCCCCCGTCCTATCAGGAGTCACGCATCGACGCTGCGCGAAGCCTTGACAGGGTCATTGGTCTGAACCATTCTGCGGCGCAGTACGACGGTGGCCACCGTCTCCTCGAGCGTTTCCTCTCCCCGCCCCTCTTCCCCTCACCATGCCGTGGAGGCAGCCCGTGGAACGCACCACTCGAACGAGACGGAGAATCCGCGGAGGCGGCCCGCCGAGCGCAGGAACGGCGACCGTTGCGGCGCTGTGCGCCCTGGTCGTCACCGCACTGACCGGCCCCACCGCCGGCGCCGAGCCGACGGAACCCGCACCGCCCGGCGTCAAGGCCGGCGCGACGGCGCAACTCCTGGACAACGCCGGCTTCGAGGCCGGCCTGGACGGCTGGACCTGTTCCGGAGACAGCGGGACGGCCGCCACCGCACCGGTGCACAGCGGCTCGGGTGCGCTGAAGGCGACCCCCGCGGGCCAGGACAACGCCCGGTGCAGCCAGGTCGTCACCGTCGAACCGGACTCCGACTACACGCTGAGCGGCTGGGTGCAGGGTTCCTACGTGTACCTCGGGGCGAGCGGTACGGGGACGACGGACGTGTCGGACTGGACCGGGGCGGCACCCTCTTGGCAGCAGCTCTCCACCGGGTTCCGCACCGGCCCGGACACCACCTCGGTCACCGTTCACCTGCACGGTTGGTACGGCCAGGGCACCTACCACGCCGACGACCTGGCACTGGACGGCCCGGGTGAGCCCGGCGACCCGGGTGACCCGGGTGACCCGGATCCGCCGTCCGTGCCCGGCGGTCTGACCGTGGGCGCCGTCACCGCCACCACCGCCGCCCTGTCCTGGGCGGAGGTGGTGGATGCCACCGCCTACCACCTCTACCGGGACGGCACGAAGGTGCTGTCGGTGGAGGGCGCCTCGGCCACCGTCACCGGGCTGTCCCCGTCGGCTTCGTACGCCTTCCGCGTCAGCGCCGCCAACGGTGCCGGGGAGTCGGCGAAGTCGTCCGCGGTCACCGTCCGTACGACCGCCGACGACGGGGGGAGCGGCGGTGTCGTGCCGGAGCACGCCGTCACCGGCTACGTGCAGAACTTCGACAACGGTGCGCAGCCCCAGCGGCTGACCGACGTTCAGGACGCCTACGACATCATCGCCGTCGCCTTCGCCTCCACCACCGCCACGCCCGGCGAGCTCACCTTCGCACTCGACCCGGCACTCGCCCCGTCCGAGGGGGAGTTCAAGGCCGACATCACGGCAGTGCAGGACGAGGGCAAGGCTGTGATCCTGTCCGTCGGGGGCGAGTTGGGGACCGTCACCGTCAACGACGCGGCGTCCGCCCGTGAGTTCTCCGACAGCGCCTGGGCGCTGATGCAGGAGTACGGCTTCGACGGCATCGACATCGACCTCGAACACGGCATCGACTCGACATGGATGGCACAGGCGCTGCGCGACCTGGCGGCTCGGGCGGGATCGGGTCTCGTGCTCACGATGGCGCCGCAGACGCTGGACATGCAGTCCACGTCAACTGAGTACTTCACGCTGGCGCTGAACGTGAAGGACATCCTCACCGTCGTCAACATGCAGTATTACAACAGCGGTTCGATGCTGGGCTGCGACGGCCAGGTGTACAACCAGGGCACGGTGGACTTCCTCACCGCGCTCGCCTGCATCCAGCTGCGCGGGGGCCTGGACGCCTCGCAGGTCGGCCTCGGCACGCCCGCCTCGCCCCGCGGCGCGAGCTCCGGATACGTCGACCCGTCGGTGGTCACCGACGCACTGGACTGCCTGGCCCGCGGCACGCACTGCGGCGCGTTCCAGCCGTCGCAGACCTACCCGGCGCTGCGCGGGGCGATGACCTGGTCCACGAACTGGGACGCGCTGAACGGCGACCGCTGGTCGAACGCGGTCGGCCCGCACGTGCACGGCCTGCCGTAGGCGAGCCGTCCGCGGCGACCTCGGAGAAGGCGACCACGGATGAGGGGTCCGCGCCGGCTGCCCGTGGGCAGTCGGCGCGGACCCCTTCTCGGCGCCCTCAGGCTACGGCTTGGGCAGCGCGCAGCCGGACAGTCCGAGGTCGATCTCGTTCCCGGCCCCGACGCAGTCAGCGATCAGGTACGTCTGCTGGCCGTAGTTGATCCCCTCGCGGACGGTGACCTCACCGTTCTCGTCCACCTCGCAGGGGTTGTTGATGGTGCACCGGCCGCCGTTGGTGTTGCCGGTGTTGTTGATGCCGACGACCTCGCCCGTCGCGTCGTTCACGATCGGGGAGCCGGAGGTCCCGCCGATCGTCTCGCACTCCGGGGTGTAGCGGATGGAGTCCTTCATCACCCAGCCCGCCTCGTGCAGTTCGTGCACGAAGGCGTCGATGTCGCAGCTGTAGGTACGCTTCCAGTAGCCGGAGACGACGGTGATGGCCGTCCCGGCGGTCGGGTGCGAAGCGGCTATGTCCAGCGCCTGAATGCCGTACTGCGACTCGATCTCCTGGTAGGTGGAGTCGAGTTCGTACAGCGAGATGTCGGTATCGGTCATCGTCGCGTAGCTGAGCCGGCTGGCGTGCAGCGTCGCGACGTCGTTCGCGTTCGCGTCCAGCAGGGTGAAGCCGCGGCTGGACGGCTGGTCGACGACGACCTCACCGGGGTCCGGCATCCCGGACTGCAGGCAGTGCCCGTTGGAGAGCACCAGCGCCGGGTCGGTCGGCTCGGACTGCGGGACGCGTACCACCGAGCCGGAGCAGTTGCTCAGCGCGACGGTGCCGGCGAAGTCGGGGGCGGCCTGCACGTCCTTGCGCGCCGAGTCCGCGGCCTGCCCGGTTGCGGGGGCGGCGGTCGCGAGGGCCGCCTTGCCGAAAGGAGCGGCGGCCTGGCCGGATGCGGCAGCGGGCGTCGTGGCGAGACCCGTCATCGCGGTCGCTCCGAGGAGAGCCGCGGTCAGTGCGCCTGCGAGAGATCTGTTCATGTGGGGGGTCCTCTCCGTACCGAAGAATCGTTCGGCGGTGCCTCCCGCATTCTTCGGGCATGAACATGCCCACCACAAGAGGGACCCGGAGTATTCCCCCCAGTCGGCTGGACTTCTACCCCCGAGCGGTGCAGCCCGGTACGGCGAGGGGGCCACCTCCACCAGCGACGCCGCCGGCAGCCCGACGTGGACGGTCGATGAGCGCCGCTGACCGGAATCACTTCCTCAGCGGATCGAGACAGACGGCACCGCCGGAGGAGTCGGTAGCGAAGGATGCTCTGAGCGTTGCACACTCTGCATGTAGTCCCGACGTCGTGGGGTCATGGCGTCATATGTCTCGACGGATCCGGAGCCGCACCATGCCCACCGCAGCCGACCGTACGGCCGCCGCGAGCCTCTCCCGGCTCGGCGCGGAAGTCGTCGACCACCGCTTCAAGGGCCTGCCGCCGGACGCCGCCGGGCACACCGTCGGGGAGCTGGCGGGCGAACGACGCGACCTGTTCACCGGCGGCTTCACCACCCCGGTCCTCGCCCTGTCCGCCGAGGACGTCGAGCACAACATCCGGCAGCTCGGACTCTTCTCCGCCCGGCACGGACTCGCCTTCGCACCGCACGGCAAGACCTCCATGGCCCCCCAGCTCTTCGACCGGCAGCTCGCGCAGGGGGCCTGGGGCATCACCGTCGCTGTTCCGCACCAGGCGCGGGTCTGCCGTGCGTACGGCGTCCAGCGGATCTTCCTCGCCAACGAGGTGGTCGACGCCGCCGCGCTCCGCTGGGCCGCGGCGGAACTCGACGCCGACCCCGACTTCCGCCTCATCACCTACGTCGACTCGGTACGCGGCGTGGAACTGATGGACGCCGCGCTGCGGGAGGCCGGCGCCGCACGGCCCCTCGACGTGGTGATCGAACTGGCGGCGGGCGACGACGCCCGCACCGGCGTCCGCACGATCGACGGCTGCGCGGAGATCGCCCGGGCGCTGGCCGGCACGGCGACACTGCGGCTGGTCGGCGTCGCCGGGTACGAGGGCGAGGTGCCCGAAGCGGACGGCGAGCGCGTACGGTCCTGGCTGCGCGACCTGGTCTCCCTGGCCGCCGACCTCGACCGGGCGAGCGCGTTCGGCGCCGACGTGGAGGAGATCGTGCTCAGCGCGGGCGGCAGCGCCTGGTTCGACGCCGTCGCCGACGTCTTCGCCGAGCTCCCCCACTTCTCCCGGCCGGTGCTCAAGCTCCTGCGCTCGGGGGCGTACGTGTCGCACGACGACCGGCAGTACCGGGACCTGACCCCCTTCAACCGCGTACCGGAGGAGGGCGAACTGCGGGCGGCGTTCACGCTGTGGACGCAGGTCGTCTCCCGGCCCAACCAGCGCCAGGCGTTCCTCAACGCGGGCAAGCGCGACGCCGCCCACGACCTGCACCTGCCCGTGGCCCGGGTCGTCCGCTCCGCGCGGGACGGCGCGATGCGGCCGGCCGAAGGCATCGACGTGGTCAAGCTGTCGGACCAGCACGCCTGGCTGGAGACCTCCGAGGAGGCAGGCGACCTGGAGGTCGGCGACTGGGTGGGACTGGGCATGTCCCACCCGTGCACCATCTTCGACAAGTGGCAGCTCATCCCCCTGGTCACCCCTGACGGCGCCGTCACCAAGTTCGTCCGCACCTTCTTCTGAGCGCCCTGCCCCGGACCTCACCCATGGACACGGTCATCCGCGAGCCGCGGTCG
>KI547052.1:14662-23466 GCA_000497405.1 Streptomycetaceae bacterium MP113-05
GGCACCGGCGCGCCCGCATCCCGCGCCGACGTCGCCCTGGCCGGCGGCCGGATCGCCGAGATCCACCGCGAGCCACCAGGATCACAAGGATCGTGCGCCCCGCGACTCACGGCCCGGCACGTCATCGAAGCCGAAGGCCTCACCCTCACACCGGGCTTCATCGACATGCACGCCCACAGCGACCTCACTCTGCTCCGCGACCCCGACCACCGGGCCAAGGTCGTCCAGGGGGTCACGCTGGAGGTCATCGGACAGGACGACCTTGGCCTGTGCCCTCGTCGACGACCGCACGCTTCCCGAGGTGCGCCACGCCACCGCCGGCTGGAACGGCGACGGCGAACCGGACTCGGAGGCCGCCGACTTCACCTGGCGCACCGTCACCGAGTACCTCGCCTCACCCTCCGTGACGGCCGCCGCACGAACGCCCTCCCGGGCAGGGACGTCCACCGCATCCCAGTGCTCCGGACATGCCGGAGGGGAGGGCTTCGGCCCTGGCGACCGGGCGACGGCGGTCGACGCGGCTGAAGACCGGTTCACGCGTCGGGCCGGACACCCGCCCAGGCGCCGCCTCGACCGCTGTCGCAGCAGGTGAAGCGGCTCCTGCGCGCCATTACCGCCGCCGGGTGTACGGCCGCCCGGGCGGAGAACGCCGTCTCATCGGCCCACGGTATCGAGCGCGACGTCGACGAACCCGCCGGAGCGAGCGGACCTCGCCGTTCAGCGCAAGCTGGGGATGAGTCCGGACGACGGGCGGACGGTCGAGCGGGCCGGTCGGTGCAGACCCCTGGGGCGTGTCGTCCGGAGCGCGGAGAGGGAGAGCGGGGAAGGCACGAGTTCCGGCGTCACATCCGCAGTGAAACAGACCCTGTTGTGCTGACGCATGGACACCCTGACCTGGGAGCGGTGGTTGCCGTCGGCGGGCAGGATCTCCGCGTCGACCCAGCAGGGGGCGTCGAGTTCGACGTAGCGGTGGAAGTCGGCGTGCATGGCCACAGGCATGACGAGTTGCGGGTTGGCCACGACCTGCGCGGCCTGCCGGGCGGCTTCGAGGAGCAGCATGCCGGGTGCGTGATCCACCGGATGGTCGAACAGATCCGAGTGGCCGGTGTCGATGCAGAGCTGCCACCGTCCCGGGCCCCTGCTGGGAGAGAGGACTACATCGTACGGCGAGACCTTGCCTACCCGGGAGGCCGACAGCGGAAGTGCAGGCTGTATGGCGTCGGACATGGCACGGTGCACCTCGCCGTATGCGCCGCGCAAGCGCCGGTAGACGGTCGGGCTGTGAACGGTGAAACGGGT
This sequence comes from Streptomycetaceae bacterium MP113-05, assembly GCA_000497405.1. Classification (GTDB taxonomy): domain Bacteria; phylum Actinomycetota; class Actinomycetes; order Streptomycetales; family Streptomycetaceae; genus Streptomyces. The sequence goes on from KI547052.1 coordinate 15,962, forward strand.
GCCGGCTTCGCCGAGGTATCTGTCGCCGCAGAAGATCTCGACACGCAGAGGCACTGCGGTGACGCGGGCCCCGCGACGGGTGACGCCGGAGCAGTCGACGGTCAGGCGTAGTTCTGCGGAGGAGCCACGGGTGACCAGGGCCGCGGCGTCGAAGTTGTAGTGGAAGTCGTCCCATATGAGGTGGTGCCCGAGCGGCACGCCGTATGCGGCGTGTGAGAGCAGCGGGAGGAGCTGCCGGACCATCTCGCTGAGCATCAGGGGGTCATGGACGCCCTGTCTGCTCAGGTAGAAGTTGTGGTGCCGGAGCCGGCGCGCAGTGACCTCGAAGGTGTCAGCGCCGGTTCTCCTCCAACCGGTGAGCAGTACTGCGTCCGGGTCGAGCTTGTGCACGAATTCCTGCGGAACGTCCGACATCGGTGCGACTTCAGTGGCTACGGTGGCGTCGAGTCTGGGCACGGAACCGCGCTCCTTCCCTGCAAGGCAAGCGTGTGTGTGCGGGGGGTGGCGATGAACTGGCGCCCAATAAAAATAGAGTGCATTCTTTTTTTTGTCGAGAGTCCGTGCGCCCACTCGAGCCTCACCCTCACGCAGACCGAGCCGGACCGATCCCTGCTCGCCCGGCAGCCGTCGAGCCGGTTGCGGCGTTCAGTCAGGCTGAGCAGGGGCACGGACGCCGTGCATGACCGCGGACCAGATCCGGGCGAGCCGTTCTGACTCCGCCCGCGCGTCCGTTCCCGCACCGGCCTCCGAATCCACGACGACGGCCGCCCCGAACAGGAGACGCTCGGCCAGCTGAACCACACTCTCCGCCTCCACTCCGGCGGTCAGCTCCTTCAGCGCCCGGGCTTGATCCAGCAGCTCCTCCACCGGAGGACGCCAGACCGCACACCATCCCCCCGCTGCCGAACCCAGCTCCTTCTCCAGGCGGGCCGCCGCCCGGACGACCGGACTGACGGCGAGCAGACCGGCGATGTCGCAGGTGAGCCGGGCGACCGTCAGCAGTGGGCCGGCCTCATCCGTCGTCACCCGCTCGACGGTATCGCGCACCTCGGCGGCGCCGCTCTCCGCGATGGCCTCGGCCAGGGCACGCTTGGTGGAGAAGTGGAAGGTCAGCGCTCCCATGGAAACCCCGGCCGAGCCGCACACCTCCTGCAGAGATGTTCCCGCGTAGCCATGCAGTGCGAACTCGCCGGCCGCCGCGCGCAACAGCCGCCCCCGAGTCAGCACGGCCCGTTCCTGCCTCATCCCACCGCACCGCCCTCCACGCAGAGCCACTCGCGCCCTTCGGACGCTCCCGAGACGCTAGCCGTCGCACCGGTCACGCAGTCACGTGTCGGCAGGACGCACGACATCTTTGGCACATCGGGGCGGCTCACGTCGCGGGTCGATAAAAAAGCGAGTGTTCGCTATTCTTCGTTCCTACGTACCTCGCAACGGAGGAGGGAGACCATGAACGATCGCTGGGGGCCTCGGGCACCGAGGGCGGATTGGCGCCACGGGCCGCAGGAGCTGACCAAGTGGCTGTTCGAAGATTTCCCGCGGACCGACCAGCGCCGATGGGCCGCGGCGTACCTGCAGGGCCTGCTGGCCACACCGGGCAAGAAGTCGCTGCGCCGCATGGGTTCCACGGTCAGTGCCTCGGACACCGCCTGGCAGTCCCTGCACCAGATCGTCAACGCGAGTACCTGGCCGTGGCAGCCCGTGCGAAACCAGCTCGCGGACTGGTGCGCACGGCACGCCCGGGCGCACGCTCTCGTACTCGCCCCCGTGGTCATCCCGAAGCGCGGGCAGCAGTCCGCCGGGGTGCACCGGCGCTTCGACCCGGCAACCGGGCGGACAGCCGGATGTCAGTGGGCGCTCGGTCTGTTCCTGGCGACCGACCGGGGAAACATGCCGGTGGACTGGCGATTGCACCTCCCTGACCGCTGGAGCGATGACGAACGGCTCCGGCAACGCGCGTCTATACCGAAGACGGAGCGGGAGCGCACCCTTCTCTCCCTGGTAACCGACGTTCTCGACTCCCGTATCGCACGCCGCCGCCCCTCGTTGCCGGTGGTGACGGAAGCCGCCACTCCCGGTGAAGCCTCCGCACTGGCAGCCGCACTCACCGCCTGCGGCCGGGACTTCGCACTCGCCGTGCCGCCCGAGACGCCCCTGTCCGCCCAACGGTCTGTCGCGGCACACCGTCCGTGGGCGCCGAGGCCCGCAGGCGAAGCCTGCCGGATCCCCCCGTGCCCCGGGTGTCCGACGACGACGGAGCCTCCCTCCGCAGTACCGCTGCCGGAACGGCAGGTAGCGCCCGCACGCTCTCACCTGACCGGCTGCGCTCCCCCGATGCGTCGAGTCCCTGTCCGGCGCCGCCCCGGCCGTCCACAGCGAACGTGGCTGACCAGTATGGGTGGCTCACGCCTGGCGGAGGCCACCCGTCTCGTCGCCCTCCACGACACGGTGGCCCATGCCACCGAAGTCATGGCGAGTTGCGGTCTGCACGACTTCGAAGGTCGCTCCTTTCCGGGTTGGCACCGCCACATGACCTTGGTATCCGCCGCAAGCGCCCACCGGCTGCTGGAGACCGCGTACGCACGTGACCTGGTCGAGCCCGCCGCCTGAAGCAACAGGTGGCACGTCTGCCGAACACCGCCGAGGACGAGTCGGGTCGCACGTCCGCATGCTGCGGCGCGCGCAGGAGGCGTGACCCGGCCCCTCTTCACCTGAGCCCCTTGTGTCTCCGGTACAAACTGTGTAACGCTTCTCCGCGAGCCAGTCTGTCCTTTTCCAGGACCATCGGGCTTGCGGGCACGATGACCCGCACCCCGGTTCACGCCACCGCCACAGCGCGGGGCCGCAGCACGCTCTTCCTCCAGCGCCGCACAAGCGGCGCTTCTCTCTTCTCCGCCCGCGCGCCCGGCCCGGCCGTGGAAGCGCTCCCGTGCCCTTCACCCCAACGCCCCGGTACGCGTGCACCTGCCGGGGCGGCACGCCGACCACATCGAGGAGTCGACAGCCGTGCAAGAGATCGCTCATACCTATCGGCCCGTCCCGCGCACAGCGGCCGAACACCCGGTCCGCAGATGGTGCGACACCGCCCGGTGCACCACGGCTCACGACGCGGACACCACCGTCCACGGGCGGTACGCGCCTCCAGGCTCATGGCTCTGCGGCCACTGCAAGGACGCGTTACTGCGTGATCTGGCCGCGATTCCGGAGCTGTTCCGCGAAAGTGAGCAGTACCTGCAGACCGGGGACGGCGGTGGCGGTCCGGTCGAGCGCCTGACAGGCAGCCGGACGAACTCCACGCCGGTGAACGACGATGTTCTGGAAGCCAGACACGAGACGGTGGTGCGACTGGCCAAATGGGCCCGTACCGCCGTGAACCTGGCGCCCTCTGCGGCAGCACCGGCTCGCACGGTGGCTGCCATGGCTGCCTTCCTGCTGCAGAACGCCGAGAGCGTCACGACTGTTTCCACCGCCGGGCGCATGGCCGATGAGATGGCGGGAGCCGCAGCCGCTCTGCGGCGGCTCGGAGGGCCGGGACCCGCCGCCCTGCTGCTGCTCGGCCACTGCGTCGAACCAGGCTGCGGGGCGGAGGTGACACTTCCCCGCCGGGGCGGTGACGGCGTCGTCCTCCGCGGACCGTCCTGCACGGCGGGGCACATCCTCACCCCGAGGCAGTGGCTCGCGCTGAAGGACGCCGCGTGACGGCACGGCGCAGGCGGGTGCCGACGACACTGGCCGCCCTGGCCCTGGGAGTGCCTGAAGGGACCATTCGCCAGTGGGCCAGACGCGGCAAGATCACCCGGTACGGCACCACCCGGCAAGCCCTGTACGACCTCGACGAACTGGCCCGGCTGGCCACACCGTCCGAAGCGCCGGCCACCCGGCACTCCGTCGCCTCGTGATCCGTCCCGCACCCGCCGTACCCGCCGGCTGAAAGACGCCGGCCACCCCGCTCTTCCGTCCCGGCCCCCGCTCCGCACTCTCAAGCGCCCACCGGCGCCTCGCGGACCGGGGGTCTCTGCATGCCGCCACCTCGGTTCGGGCCTTCGGTCCGCAGCCGGCATCAGCGGCTCTCACCAGCCCGACAATCCCTCACCGGAGGCGCACGAAGATGACCGCAACAGTGATGAAACCCGGCAACTGGCAGAAGAACTGGGCCGCACGCCGCGCCTCTTTCGAGGCGGAGTGCCGTGACGCGCGCGACGGCCTGCTGATCGACGCGAAAGACCCCGTCACGGCACAGCTCCGGGTTCGCGACGACGTGATCCGGCTGTGCGCGGCCTCGCTCCACTGGAAGGAGAGGGGATACAGCGTTCTTGCCGACGAGCCCCACCGCTTCCGGTCGGTGCTCCCCATCCGGCGTTACGACGACTTCAGCGAGGAGATCGACCGGGAGACCCGGACCAAGGGCGGAGTGCTCTCCTGCAGCCCGGTCCTGCGCTGGCTCAAGACCAGCGGCACCACCGGCACTCCCAAATGCGTGCCGTACACGCTGCACTGGCTGCTGAACTACCGCATTCCGGCGATGAAAGCGATGTGGGGGACCTACACCGAGCTGCACCCGGAGATCCTCGCGCACCCGCACGCGACCCTGGACACCCAGACCGTGCGCGAGTACGTCCTCGACTTCGTCCACGGCGTGCAGCACCAGGCCGTCAGCAACAGGCACCCCAAGCTCAACAGCCGGGACTGGAGCCCGCCCTGGTACGACTCCCCCTGGTTCGGGACCGAAACGCCCACGGACCACGAAGGACGGATGTACCACCGCATCCGTCACTTAGTGGGTCGGGAACTGCACTTCATCTCCGCGATCAACCCGAGCACGCTGGTCTCGATGCGCGACATCATCGCCGCCCGCCGGGACCAGCTGGTACGGGACGTCCGGGAGGGCACGCTCGACGGTGAGCCCTGCACCCGCCCAGACGAGGAGGCCGCACGGCGACTCGAAGCCGTACTGGCCGAGGACGATTTCACGCTCAAGGACGTGTGGCCCTCGCTCACGCTCTACAGCTGCTGGTTGTCCGCCTCGGCTGGGCTCTACCAGGCAAAGCTGGACACTCTCTTTCCCGGCGTACACAAGCTGCCGTTCATGAGCTGCGGCACCGAAGGCGTCACCACCATCCCCGTCGACGCGACGGCACACAGCCAACCGCTCGCCGTGGGACAGGCGTTCTTCGAATTCGTGCCGGCGGAGGTGCCGCTGGGCGAGCTCCTCGAAGCCGGCGACACGGCGGACACGCTGCTCGTCGAGGAGGTCGAGGAGGGCCGCGACTACCACCTGATCATGACGCAGGCCACCGGTCTCTACCGACTGTGGACCGGAGACGTCTACCACGTCGACCGCATCGACGGCGGGACCCCATGGGTGCACTTCGTGCACCGCGACGGCCTCTTCCACTCCTTCACCGGCGAGAAGATCACCGAGACCCAGGTGACCCGGAGCATCCAGCAGGGTATGGCCGGCTGCGGCCTGGAGACGGGCCTGTACCTGTGCGGCCCGCGTTGGGGCGAACCGCCCGGCTACGTAGTCGTCGCGGAGGTTCCCACGCCGTCGGAAGCGCTGAGCACGACCCTGTCGGCGGCGGTGGACCAGGCACTCAGGGAGATCAACATCGAGTACGCGTCGAAACGGGACAGCGGGCGGCTGCTCCCCCTCGAGGTCATCACTGTGGAGCACGACGCGATCTCCTCCTACACCGAGTCACGCCGTCAGGCGGGCAACGCGAACCAGTACAAGTACAAGCCGTACCAGCAGGACATCGACTTCGTTGCCGACCTCGTCGGCCGCTGAGGAAGGACATCACCATGCTCGAGGTCAAGAGGCCGCCGCAGAACATCCGTCGCGAGATCCTCGACGTCGATTCGGGAGGGGTCAAGCTCGCTCTGCATCTCTGGCGTCCGCAGCGCATCAAGGCAGCCGTCTTCTACTTCCACGGGCTGCAGAGCCACGCCGGCTGGCTGTGGGAAGTGGGGTCCCGCTTCGCCGACAACGACATCGCCTTCTTCGTCCTGGACCGACGCGGCAGCGGTATCAGTCCGGGCGACCGGAACGACATACCCGACGCCGGGGCCGTCATGGAGGACTACGCCACCGCCCTGCGCCACGTACGCGAGCTGACAGGCGAGGAGGTACCGCTCACCCTCTTCGGGCACTGTCTGGGGGGATCGTTCCTGGCGGCCCTGCTGCACGAGGAGGCACTCACCATCCGTTACGACGCCGCCGTCTTCTGCTCGGCATGGCTCGGCCGGATGCACGCGACCCTCGCAGAGGAGGAGCTGGCGGCGGTGGCGGCCGAGCAGAGCCGCGAACCCTGGGACGCCGGACTGAGGACGGAGGACTTCACCGACGACGCGAAGTACCGCCACTTCATCGACCACGACGACTTGGCGGCCCGTCATGTGACCCGCCGCTCACGGGCCACCCTGCTGGAGCTGGAGCGAAGGTATCTGGGGCATGAGCTGCCGGACGTACCGGCCGTGTTCGTCACCGGTACGTCGGATCCGGTCATCGACCTGGACAGCGCCCACGACGTCTTCGCGAGACTGGCCCCGGGGCGGGGAACGGTCCTGAAGCTTCCCACGGACAAGCACTACCTCTTCTACACCGGCGTCGCCGACGACCTGATCGACTGGGCGTCCGCCTACACGCTCCTGCGCGGGGTGAACCGCGATGCCTGAGGCGGTGCTGTACCGGGTCCGGTTGCCGATGCGGGTGCCCTTCGACCACCCGGCGGCACGCCGCACGGCCTCCGACAGTCTCGTACTGAGCCTGACGGTGGGCGGGGTGTGCGGCATCGGCGAGTGTGCCCCCCGCGCCTACGTCACGGGGGAGACCTGCGAGAGCGTGACCGCCGAGTTGCGTCGGATGCGCCTCGACACCGTGTTCGAGCGGCTGACGGCGACGCCGGCACACGAATTGCTCCAGCTGGTGCTACGGGACGGCTTCGAGGAGGTGTTCGGCATCCTGGGCGGCAACAATCTGGTGTGTCTCTGGGAGACCGCCGTTCTCGACCTGCTGGGCAAGGTGACGGGCACAGGGGCGTGCCAGTGGTTCGACGGCGCGGCGGACGACAGCCGGCCGCTGCCGTTCTCCCAGGTCCTGGATCTGAGCCTTGGCGCCGAGGAGTTCCTGGCCACCCGGGGGCCGTTCCACTTCGTCAAGATCAAGGCGTCCGACGACATCGAGCGGGACGCCCACGCCGTGCGGGTCCTGCGGCGAGGCGTTCCGGCCCAGGTCCCGATCATGGTGGACGCCAACATGAGCTGGGATCCGGCCGACGCTCCGGAGCACGCCCGCCGGCTGCGTGACTGCGGGGCCGACTACCTCGAGGAGCCGCTGGCTCCGCGCTCCTGGGACGCGCTGCGAACCCTGCGGCGCCGCAGCGGCCTCGGCATCATGCTGGACGAATCGGTGTGCTCGGTCGAGGACGCCAGGACCGCGGTCCGGGCCGGGGCGTGCGATGCCGTCAACGTGAGGGTCGCCAAGAACGGCGGCCCCACCCCCCCCC
>KI547052.1:23476-28045 GCA_000497405.1 Streptomycetaceae bacterium MP113-05
CTTCGCCCGGGAGCAGGGCCTGAGATTCCAGGTCGGCGTGCAGGTCGCCGAAGTGGGCCCGTTGATCAACGCAGGGCGGGCCCTGGCGTTCGGGAACCGGGACGCGCTCAGTGTCGAGGCGGGACAGTCCGACCGGTTCTTCCCCCGGATGATCGTCTCACCGCGCCCGGCGGTCGATCGCGGCACGAACACCGTCACTCCTCCCCCCGGTCCCGGCCTGGGCATGTCACTCAACGGCAGCGCAGAGCGCTGGGCCGTCCTGACCGACGTCCGGACCGGGCGAGGGTGGCAGCCGGCTCCGGTCGACCGGTCCCCGGCAGCCCTGGCCGGGCCGTGACCGCGCACCCGGCTCCCTCAGCGGCCTTACGGCCGCCTCCGTTCTCACTCCTCCGCTTCGTCCCTCGTCGGACGAACCCCATCTACGGGAGCTCATCATGACCGTTCTGTACGAGTGCACCTACCGGGACCGGCGGCACTGGGGCTTCGGCATGCCGGACGACGACGGGCCGCTGTACCTGCGGCGGCCGCACGACGGGTACGGCGACGCCCTGTGCCGCCGGGTCCCTGCGGCGCAGGGCGACAGCGCGTCCCTGCACGCCGAGCTCATCGCGGCCAGCGTGGAGGTCGTGGTCCCGGCCGCCGAACGCGCCACCGTCCGCTTCAGGCCGCCGTTGCTGCCCGACAACCCGGGCGAGGCGATGGTCAGCGGTTTCATGCAGACCCACAACGTCAAGGTCGACGAGAACACCCAGTCGCAGCCGAACTGGTTCCTCAAGGGGCTCGGCGACGTCCTGAGGGTTCCCGGTGAGCCGCTGGCCGTGCCCGCTGGAGCACATGCCGTGTGCGAGGAGGCTGAGATCGTCCTCGTCCATGTCACCGACGAGCGGGGCGTGCCCCGCTACGCGGGCTACACCTTCGGAAACGACCTGACCGACATCGGCCGCTTCAAGCGCCACGCCGGCCACCTGTCGTACGCCAAACTGTGCGACGCCGCCGTGGCGCCCTTCCTCTTCCCCGGCGATCCGCCGTCGTCCGTCGAGGGAAGGGTCAAGATCATCCGGCAGGGGACCGAAGCCTGGCAGGGCGGCTTCGCCACCGGCACCAAGGCACTGCACTACGGCCTGGACGAGATGATGTCCGGCCTCTTCGCCCATCCGGCCCTGCTGTATCCCGGGCGCGTGCACTACGTCTTCATCGGTGCGGACCGCAGCAGCTACCACGCGGGCTTCCGCATCGTGGACGGGGACCACGTCACCGTCGAGTTCACCGGCGCGGGTGTCACCGTGTCGAACACCATCTCCTGGCCGGGGTGGGTGGCGGACCGTGCACACGCGCAGTAAAGGTGTGGCGGAGCCCGTTCGCAGGCTGAGCTCCCTCGAAGCCGAGGCGGCCTACAGACACGCGTTGACGAGCGGGAACGCACAGCTCACCACGCAGTTCACCGTACGTGCCCTGTTCACGCCCGAGCAGGTCGAGGACGCTGCCGCCCAGTGGTGGCGTCGGTTTGCGGTGCTGTCGCTCCAGATCGCCGAGAGCGCTGGCGAGTTGTGGTTTCACCGGTCCGACCCGGAAGAGGTCGCACCCGGCGGGCTCGTACGGCAGGCCGTCCTGCCCGACGGCAGCTCGCCCGACGACATCCTCAGGGAGGAGGTCGACGACGTCCTGCCGCCCTCCGGCCGCCTGTGGCGGCTGCGCGCGGTCAGCGATCCCGCTGCACGGGCGACGCACTTCTATCTCACCTGCCAGCGAGCCGTCTGCGACGACTACGCGTCCGCCCGTCTCATCAGGGCGTACCTGGATCTGCTGCCATGGCACACGCCATGCACCGAGCGTCCCGGCGGTCGCCCGCCCGGGCTTGAGGCTCTCCTCTCGGACTCGGACACACTGACCTACCTGCCAGCCGGGTACGTCACCACAGAGCCGGCGTATCCGCTGCGGAGAACCGACACCGGGGCGAGCCCGCGCGTCGTCACCACCGCCTCCCACGGCGCGCGGGAGAAGCGCGGCATCGGGCTTGAACCGCTGTACCTCTCCCAGCGGGAGTGCAGGCGGCTCAAGCAGCGGTGCGGCAAGGCCGGAGTCACGGTCATGCATCTCCTCGCCGCCGCGCTGGCCCACTCCTTCGCCCGGTCGGCAGGACGTGAGGAGGTGGCGCTGCACACGACGGTTTCGCTGCGCGGTCGTTACGCGGAGAGCGTGCTGGTCACGCAAGTCGGCTACCTGCAGGCAGCGGTGGGCACACGGCTCCGTTCGACTCACAGCGCCCTGACCGATGCCGCGCGCGACTATGCGGCGTCTCTCGCACATGCCGACGCCGCCTGGCGGCCTCATCGTCGGAGGCACGCGGACATCCGGCGTGCCGTCACTACCCCTGCGGTGTTCGGAGGCGCCGGCGGGCTGTGCATCACCGGCTCCGGTTCCGTGGAAGTCGCACTCGGACCCCACGCGGAGCGCGTGAGCGCCTTCCGTACGGCCGCCGGCCGGGTGGACGCCACCGCCGTCGGCACCCTGCACGTGACCTCCTTCCGAGGAGCGTTCGACGGGAGCCTCACCTTCGCGGCTCCGTGCGGGGACGGCGGGGTGCCGTGCTCCGTCGCTGCCCTGGTGCGGGCCGCTCTCCTGCCGACCGGACGGAGCTGAGGAAGGGGACTTGCCGAAGTAGTGGCCCCGTCGTTCCCGGGAAACCAAAAGAAAGCGTGCACTCTCTATTCTTTCAGGTGTCGCTCCAACGCGGACCGACGGCTTACGCCGGCGCCGTGGTCCGCGGTTCCGGCCCGAACTCGAAGGAGAGAAGAGCCGATGGCACTCCCCAAGTCGATGGCCTTCCCCCGGGCGTTCTGGCTGCTGTGGTGCGGGCAGATCGTCAGTCGGCTGGGAACCCTGGCGCCGGCATTCCTGGTGCTCTACCTGGAACAGGGTGACCTGGTCACCGACAAGACGATCCCGTTGATCGTCGGTCTGTTCGGAGCCGGCGTCCTGGTCTCCGGGCTCGTGGGAGGCGCGGTCGCCGACGCGGTCGGCGGACGGCGGACCATCGTCGCGGCCCAGCCCGTTGCCGCGGCCACGGCCCTGCTCTTCCTCTTCGCCCACAACCTGTACGCACTGTGCGGGCTCGCCCTGGCTACCGGCTTCCTGTCGGCAGTGGACCGCCCGGCGTCGGCCGGCCTCATCTCGAAGATCGTCCCGAGGAAGGACTTCTCCCGCGCCTACAGCCTCCACATGATCGGCTTCAACGTCGGCATGTCACTGAGCCCCGTCCTCGCCGGCTTCCTGCTGGCCCTGCATCCGCCTCTGCTTTTCCTGGTGTGGGCGGTGTCCGCGGTGGCGTACGCGGTGCTGGTGGGACAACTGCCCAAGGAGCCCAAGGCGGGGGACAGCTCTGCAGGTACAGGAGGATTTGGCCTCCGGGTGGCGGTCAGGGGAGTCAGTGAGCCCTTCCGTTCCCCGGCTCTGGTCGCCTTCCTGATCCTGACGTTCGTCCTGGCCGCCATCTACCTCCAGGTGAACTCCGCCCTGCCGCTGGACATGCGCGGCAAGGGGCTCGACCCCGGGCAGATCGGCATCGTCCTGGCCATCAACGCAGTCCTGGCGATCGCGATCCTCGGCCTCGTCCCCCGGCTCGTGAAGAACATGCAGGATCACACGCCGCTGTTCCTGGCGAGCGTTCTGTTCGCCGTGGGCTTCGGACTCAACGCCCTCGCATTGGACATGGGCATGTTCATTTTGGCGACGGTGGTGTGGACCCTCGGCGAAACGCTGTGGGCACCGATGTCGGCGACGTTCATCGCCAAGCGAGCGCCGGCGGGAAAGGTGAGCACCTACCAGGGCTCCTACTTCTTCGCCTGGAACGCCGCCTTCGTCGTCGGCGGACCGCTCGGTCTGACCATCGCCAACGCGTACGGCTTCGCCGCTCTGTGGCTCGCCACGCTCGTCCTCGGACTGGGCGCCGCGGTCGTCTTCCTCTTCATCCGGTTCCTCCCCGGCTACGTGGTGACGCCGTCCGGGCCCGCCGAGGTGGACGAGCACGCCTCGGCTCCAAGCCGGGAAACGGACCACGAAACCGGCGCAAGCCGACCGCTGGGCACCACACCCGACTCCTGAACTCAACGCAACCGCGAAACGAGGTTCACCACCATGACGACACGTACAGCCCTGCTGATCGGAGCGGCCGGCGGCATCCTGAGGAAGGTGGCCCGAGGACTCGCCGAGGAGGGCCACACGCTCGTCCTGTTCGACCGCGACGAGGAGGCAGTCAACGCCCTGGCGCGCGAACTGAGTCTCCTCACCAAGACCGAGGCCGTCCTCGGAGACATCACCGACCTGCCGGCGGCCGAGAGTCAGCTCACCGAGATCGCCGACCGGCATGCGCCGTCGATCCTCGTCAACGGTGTCGGCGGCGACACTCGGGTCATCGGCTACGCGGATCTGACGCGGGAGCACTTCGAGCAGACCTACCTCGAGAACGTGCTCAGCACCTTCGTCGCCGTGAAGGTGTGCGCGCCGCGCATGGCAGCCGCCGGCTACGGCCGGATCGTCAACTTCGCCTCGGCCGGCGGTCGCACCTACAGC
>KI547052.1:28055-39170 GCA_000497405.1 Streptomycetaceae bacterium MP113-05
ACAACGCGGCCTACGTGGGAGCCAAGGCCTCCGTCATCGGAATGACCAAGCAGCTCGCCTACGAACTCGCCCCCAGCGGCGTGTGCGTGAACGTCGTCGCCCATGGCCCGATCGCCACCGAGCGTGTGGCCGGTGCCTTCGAGAGGCGTGACGAGGCATCGAAACAGGCAGTGCTCTCCAGGCTGCCCATGGGCCGCTACGGCACCGTCGACGAGGCCGCCGGGAGCGTGCTGCACCTGTGCTCGGAGAGCGCCGGCTACTCCACCGGCTCCGTGATCGACATCAACGGCGGCCTCTACATGTGAGGTAGGGCCACCCCACCGATCGCCCTTCCCTCTCAGGAAAGAAGCTCATGCCGAGATACCTCGTCGAACTCCAGTACACCGTGGACCGAGCAGGGAGGCAGCCACTGCACCCTGCCCATGCCGACAACCTCCACCGCCTCGCCGAGGAAGGTGTCCTCCTCCTCGCCGGCCCGCTCACCGGTGAGAACGCCGGGATCCTCCTCTACGAGGCCGACGACCGCGAGCATCTGCAGCGGCTCCTCGACGAGGAGCCCTACGTCGAGGGCGGCATCGTCGCCCGGACCCGAGTCCGCGAGTGGGCGCCGGGCAAGGGCAGCTGGATCACCGGATCGAGCCGGCCCGCCCGATCCGTCGGCGCCTGACGCCACCTCCTTTCATCGCTACGCACCACCCCACCTCCCACCGCATCGAAGGGAACACTCGCCGTGAACGCGTCACCGACCGCCGGCACCGCACCGCCGCCCCAGCAGACCCTGAACCGCGACGAACTGCACCCCGGCATCGCAGACCCGGCGATGGACTCGATGCGGCTGCTCAGCGAGACGGCGCTGAAATTCCCCGACGCCCTGTCCTTCTCCTCCGGAGCCCCCTACGACGGAGGCTTCGATCTCGCCGGCCTCTCCGCCTCCGTCGACCGCTACATCCGGCACCTGCGAGCCGACGGCCTCCCGGAACGGCACATCACTCGTCTGATGTTCCAGTACGGCCCTGTCAACGGATTCATCCGGGAGGACGTCGCACGGGTACTGAAGCACGACGAAGGTATCGACGTCCCCGCCGAAGCCATCATGATCACGCACGGCTTCCAGGAGGCAGCACTCGTCGCCCTGCGCGGCCTGTTCGCCTCTCCCGACGACGTCCTGCTCTCCGTCTCCCCCGCCTACGTCGGCATGCCCGGGGCCGCACGCATGCTGGACATACCCGTGAAGGGCATCACCGAGGGCCCGCACGGCCTCGAACCTGACGCAGTCGTCGCCGCGGTGCGAGCGGTGCGGGCCGAGGGCAGGCGTCCGCGGGCCCTCTACCTCGTCCCGGACTTCTCCAACCCGTCCGGGACGGTCGTACCGCTGGCGGCCCGGCACCGGCTGCTGGAAGTGGCGGCGCAGGAGGACCTGCTGATCCTTGAGGACAACCCCTACGGGCTGTTCGCACGGGAAGGCGAGGAGATGCCCACGCTGAAATCCCTGGATACCACCGGCCACGTCCTCTACCTCGGGTCGTTCGCCAAGACGGCCTTCCCGGGGGCACGGCTCGGCTACCTGGTGGCCGACCAGCCGGTGACCGGGCCCGACGGCACCCGGCGCATGCTCGCCGAGGAGTTGTCGAAGGCGAAGAGCATGTACACGGTGGGGACTTCGTCGCTCTCGCAGGCAGCCGTCGCCGGCATGCTCGTCGACTGCGGGTACGACCTGCGGTCGGCAACCCGCGAGCTGACCGCCATCTACCTGGAACGGCTCGACACCGTGCTGGAGAGCCTCACCGAGCACTTCCCCCCGGAGCAGTACGCCGAGCACGGCGTGCGCTGGAACGTGCCACGCGGAGGTTTCTTCCTCACCGTCGAGGTGGGATTCGTCGCCGACCTGGCGTCCATGGAACGTTGCGCCCGCGACTACCGGGTGAGCTGGGCGCCCATGAGCATGTTCCACCTCCAGGAGGGCGGCGAGCGGGCACTCCGCCTCGGCTTCAGCAACCTCGACCCCGCCGACATCCGTGAAGGCGTCGCCCGCTTGGCGCGCTTCATCGCGGACACCCCTCGCGCCGCGGACGTGGGGCCCTCCCCCCGCACCGCCTAGTCCGCCTCACCCTTCGACCGGAAGGACGAACATGAGCGACACGAACACCAGACCCGTGGCCGTCGTCGTGGACGGCTACTCCGCGGGGAACTTCTACCCGCAGGCCTTCGCGGACCTGGGCGTCGACCTCGTACACCTCCAGAGCACTCCGCAGCTCATCCCCACGATGGCGCCGCCCGACCTGTCCCGGTACCGCGACAACGTCGTCACCGCGGAGGAGGAGGAGCAGGTCCGGCGGCTGCGCCCCTACGCCCCGGTCTGCGTGATCGCGGGACAGGAGTCCTCCGTCGAGCTGGCCGACCGGCTCAGTGAAGCGCTGGACCTGCCCGGCAACGGCACGCGGTCGTCGTCGGCCCGCCGGGACAAATACCAGATGATCGAAGCGCTGCGTCGGGCCGGAGTGCGCTGCGCCCAGCAGTTCAAGAGCAGCTCGCCGGCAGCACTCGCCCGGTGGGCCGACGAAGGCGGCGCCTACCCCGTCGTCGTCAAACCGCTCAGCTCCGCCGCCTCGGACGGGGTGACCGTCTGCGGCGACGCGACAGAGGTCGCCGCGGCAGCCGAGGCGCTCCTCGCCTCGCGGAACATCTTCGGCGACGCCAACACCGAAGTGCTGATCCAGAGCTACCTCGCAGGCACCGAGTACATCGTCGACACCGTCAGCTGCGACGGACGCAACTACGTGTGCGGGGTGTGGGAGTACGAGAAGACGCTGCTCCCCTCCGGACGCAACATCTACGACCGCGACATCCTCACCGACCCCGCACAGGACCCGGTCCCGGCCCTGGTCGGCTACGTCAACGACGTCCTCGATGCACTCGAGGTCCGATGGGGCCCGGCGCACGCGGAGATCATCATGACGGAGCAGGGTCCTGCGCTGGTCGAGATCGGTACCCGGCTGAACGGCAATCTCGACGCCGGGTTCCACGACGTATGCCTCGGCCACAACCAGGCTGCCCTCTCCGCGCAGGCGTACGTGGCGTCCGGCGCCTTCCTCGAGCGGTACGCCGACGGGGTCTACACCAAGCGCCGGCCGGCCTTCGTCTACAACACACCCACCGAGCTCGACGGGACCGTCGCCGCCCACGACGAGGCGACGCTGGCGGAGATCCGCGGACTCGACGCCGTCCACCACGTGGGCGTCAAGGTACAGCCCGGGTCACCCATCCGGCCCACCACCGACCTGCTGACCAGCTCGATGCGGGTCTTCCTGACCGCGCCCGGCGAAACGGAACTCGAAGCGGCGTACCAGAAGGTCCGCTCGCTGAAGGACTCCGTCTACCTACTCGCCTGAAACCGTCACCCACCTGCTCCCACCAACGGCCGGACCATCCGGCCGCCACTCCGGAGGATTGTTGTGCACAGTCGCATCGGACTCTTCTTGTCTCCCGTCCACGAGACCGGGCAGGACCCGCATCTGGCGCTCCAGCGCAATCTCGACCTCGTCGAGTACGCGGACCACCTCAACTTCGACGAAGCGTGGTTCGGCGAGCACCACACGCTGGGCTGGGGGCTGGTCGGCGCACCCGAGACGATGATCGCCGCGGCGTCCCAGCGCACCCGTCAGATCAAGCTCGCCCACGGTGTCGTCCCCCTGTCGGGGCACCACCCGTTCCACGTGGCCAGCCGCGCGGTCCACCTCGACCATCTCACCCGTGGCCGCTACATCCTCGGCGTCGGCCCGGGCGTACCCTTCGACGCCGGGATGTTCGGCATCGAGCCCGCCGTCCAGCGCACCCGGCTGAACGAGGCGCTGCCGGTGGTTCAGGAACTCGTCAACGGCGACTCCCGCGTCTCCGAGAAGACCGACTGGTTCGAACTCCGGGACGCCAAGCTCCAGCTGCCCCGTTTCAGCCCGGACGGCATCGAGATGGCCATGTCGACGAGCGGGACCTCGCAGACGAGCCCGCGCATGGTCGGCCGGTACGGCCTCAGCATGACCTCGTTCGCGCTGCCGTTCGCGCTGATGACCCCGGGCGCCCCGCCCTTCATACCGCTGGCGCAGCAGTGGAAGTACGCCGAGGAGGCGGCAGCCGAGCAGGGGCACGCCCTGGACCGGGCCAAGTGGCGCATCACCCTGCCCGTACACGTCGCCGAGACCCGCAAGGAGGCGTACGACGACGTGCGGGAGGGTTACGACCGCTGGCTGTTCGAGTACTTCGGCAAGGCGGCCGGGCGCGAGGTCATCAGCCCGGACACTCCCCGTGGAAAGGCTCTGGAAGCGCGGGTGGAGGCCGGTGGCGCGCTCGTCGGCTCGGTCGACGACATCGTGGACGGCATCCGCGCCATGCAGGAGAAGACCGGCGGATTCGGCACCCTGCTCGTCTACGTGGCGGATTGGACCTCCACGCAGAAGACGAACCGCAGCATGGAGTTGCTCGCCCGCCACGTCGCACCGCGGATCAACGGGTCGGTCTCCCGTCCACAAGAAGCCGTGGACTGGGCGATCGCCGGCCGCGCCTAGGCCGCGCCTAGTACGTCCGGTGTCCGGGCCGCGCTCCACGCGGGGCGGCCCGGCCCGGTCGTCGCACTCCCCGCCCTTCCCGCCCTGGACATCAGCCGGCAGCCCCACCGGCCGGAGTGGAGAGACCCATGCTGGAGCAACGCCCCTTCCGCGACATACTCGGCCAGTTCACCACCGGAGTCGTGCTGATCACCGCGCAGACACCGCAGGGCCCTGCCGGTATGGCCGTGAACTCGTTCACCTCCGTTTCGCTGGACCCCCCGCTGATCGCGCTGTGCGCGGCTCACTCCTCCTCCACCTGGCCGTCGGTCCGCGCGGTCGGAGGCTTCGCGGCCTCGATCCTCGGCTCGGAACACGAGGACCTGTGCCGGACCTTCAGCACTCGCGGCGCCGACCGTTTCTCCGGCCGTGACTGGGAGTCCACGAACGCGGGACATCCGGCCCCGGCCGACGCGCTGGGCTGGTTGGACTGCCGGATCGAAGCGGTCCACCAGGCGGGCGACCACGAACTCGTGGTAGCCGAGGCGCTCGAGGGGTCCCTCTCCGGAAAGGGCGGCCCACTGGTGTTCCACGGCGGCCGAATCACGGCGCTCTCGGCCTGACCTGTCTGCCCGACACAGACCGGCGCATCGCCGCCGCTTACCAGAGAGGTCACCCCATGTCCGTTGTCGACGCGCCCTGGGACGACGCCTCGCCGGCTGTCCGGCGACGGTGGCGGAGCCGGGCGAAGGAGAGTCTGCACTTCGCCCGTACCGCGCCACGCCACCTCGTCGACCGCAGCGCGGTCACACAAGTGCTCGTCACCGACTGGCGACGGCTTGGTGCGGACACCTTTCGCATCGGCGCCCAGTGGCCCCGGGACCACAGCTTCTACACACCGGTTGCCGACTCGTGGCACGACCCTCTGCTGGGCGCCGAGTCACTTCGCCAGGCCGCCTTCCTCATCGGACGCCACTACTACGGGGCGCCGACCGGGCAGGCCGTGGTCGTCGACGAACTCGACATCGAGACGGCTCCGTCCGCAATGCTGCTGGGAAGACGTCCGACAGAGATCAGCATGGACATCACCTGCACGGATGTCCGCCACGACGGCCACGGGATAGCAGGACTCACCGTGAACGCGGAGTTGCTGCGCGACGACGTCTTCCTGGGGGCGGGACGCCTCGCCCTGAGGTTCCACTCCCCGGAGGCCCACCGGACGGACGCCTGTCCGGCAACACCGGCCGACGGGCTGCCGCCGCAGCCCGACCCGCTGCCCGCCCCCATCGCGGGACGCCTGCGCGAGCACGACGTGGTGCTCGGCGTGGCTGGCGGGTCCGCCCCCCGGCACACCTGGCAGCTGCGCGTGGACCCCGGCCATCCCGTGCTCTTCGACCAGCCCGCGCATCACGTCCCCTGCATGGTGCTGCTGGAAGCCGCCCGGCAGGGAACCCAGGCCGTCTGCGCTCCGTACCGGATACTCCCTCTCGACATACGCAGCGCCTTCCACGAGCCGGTCGAACTCGGCCTGCCCTGCCAGATCGCCGCCACAAGACTTCCCACTCAGGACGCAAGCGAGGACACGGCGGTACGCGTGACCGGCCTCCAGGAGGGGCGACTGGTCTTCGACAGCCTGGTGCTGGCCGGCCTGTGCGACTGAGGTGCTCGGGAGCATGAACTGGCCTGCACTCGAGCAGGCGTAACATAGCGGATGCACTCTTTTTTTCTACGGAACCAGGTGAATCCCATGCCGCAGGCAAGGCAGGACCGCGCAGTCCGCACCCGGGCCCGAATCATCCTTGCGGCCGCGGAAGTCTTCGACGAGCAGGGATTCGCCGCCGCGAGCCTCAGCAGGATCGTCAAGTGCGCCGGGGTCACCATGGGCGCGGTGTACTTCCACTTCTCCTCGAAGGAGGAACTGGCGATGGCAGTCATGGCCGAACAGGCCACTGGCGTCTCCTTCCAGGAAGGCGAAGACGGCCTGCAACGGCTCATCGACATCACCATGGAACTCGCCTGCCATCTGCAGGAGAACGTACTGCTGCGCGCCGGCGTTCGGCTGGCGGTGGAGCAGGGGGCGTTCGGCGTGGCGGACGAAGCACCGTACCTGCTGTGGATCGAACGGTTCACCGAGCACCTCGCCACCGCACGTGAACGGGGCGAACTGCTGCCCCAAGTCGAGCCGTCGGACTTCGCACGTGTACTCGTCGGCGCGTATACCGGTACGCAGCTTCTCTCCCAGATCAGCACCGGACGCGCGGACCTTCCGGAGCGCATCACCACTCTGTGGCGCTACCTGCTGCCCGGCCTCGCTACTCCAGCGGCGATCTCCCACCTGGTGCTGTCGCCCCACGCCCTCGACGAGTCGGGGATCTCGTGATCGGGACGAGCCAGGCGAGCCGCCGTGACAGAGTGCGGACGATCGTCCTGGTCGGAGCCACTGGGTTCATCGGGAGCGCGGTGTTGTCGGCCCTGCGGAATGCGGTGGTCGAGGGAGCACACCCGAAGGCAGGTGAGTGGCGCGTACGGGCGGTCGCCCGCCGCCTCCCGGTTGGCGGCGAGGCGATGACCGGCGTGGAATGGGTGCGTGCCGACCTCGCAGCCCCCGCGTCCCTGCGCGGGATCTGCGACGACGCGGAGGTGCTCCTCCACGCAGCCTCCTATGTCGGCTCGGACGAGGCCGCCTGCGAGGACGTCAACCTTCAGGGGACCGCCGCACTGATGGCCGAGGCCACCGGGGCAGGTGTCGAGCGCATCATCCTGATGTCCACGGCAGCGGTCTACGGCCCCGGCCCGCACCGAGGCGTCCGAGTCGGCGAGGTGACTCCGCGGCCCGTGTCCCCGGCGAGCCGCACCCGGCTGGGTGCCGAGAACTTCGTGCTCGACGTGGGAGGCGTGGTACTCCGCCCCGGCCTCGTGCTGGGTGGTGGTGACCGTTGGGTGGTTCCGGCCCTCGCAGAACTGCTGCGCCACGTACCCGCACGCTGGGACGGCGGACGGGGCCTGTTGTCGGTGACCGCCGTCGAGGACTTGGCCCGCCTGACCGTCGCAGCCGCCCTGGCACGCGACCTGCCCGAGCGCACCATCCACCACGCCGGACACCCGACGCCGGTCCGTAACGGTGATCTCATGCGCGTACTGGCCCAGGAAGGAGTGCTGCCGCCACTGCCCGAGGAGGACCTGCCCTGGGATACCTGCCTCGACCGGCTGAGCGCCGCCGGCAGCGGCGTGAGTGCCCGGCAGTTCGCTCTGCTCGCGCAGGACCACTACTACCGCAGCGACGAAACGTGGAGAGCTGTCGATTGCCCCCCGGGACCCGGCCCGCTGGAGCGCCTGCCCGCAGCCGCAGAGTGGTACCGCGAACATCTGTCAGCAACAGAGGTTCTCTCCGGAGAGAGTGCGTGAACCGGTATCCGTTGAACCTGCGCCTTCACTCTTGCCGTGACGCCTCCGGCAGGCCCCACGGCTTCACGCAGCCGGTGTGGTGAACGTCGGATCCCGTGCCCTTTCGCGGGCAGCGACGCCGGCCGGAGCGGTTCCTCAGCCCACGCGCCGACGCGCACGTCGATGCCGTCGGATGCGTCAGGCGTAGGCGACCAGCGAGATGCCGACGTAGTGGACGACGAACGCCGCCAGGGTGAGGGTGTGGAAGACCTCGTGGAAGCCGAACCAGCGGGGTGAGGGGTTGGGGCGCTTGATGCCGTAGACGATGCCGCCCGCACTGTAGAGCAGGCCGCCGACGACGACGAGGACCAGCACCGCCATACCGCCGGTGCGCAGGAACTCGGGCAGGAAGAACACCGCCGCCCAGCCCATCGCGAGGTAGCAGGGCGTGTAGAGCCAGCGCGGGGCGCCGACCCAGAAGACGCGGAAGGCGATGCCGAGGACCGCGGCGACCCAGATGCCCCACAGCAGAAGGTCCCGGCGACCGTCGTCCAGCAGCAGGATGGTCAGCGGGGTGTAGGTGCCGGCGATGATCAGGAAGATGTTCGCGTGGTCCAGGCGTCGCAGGACGGCATTGGCCCGCGGCCCCCAGTTCCCCCGGTGGTAGAGGGCGCTGGTACCGAAGAGCAGGCAGGCGGTGAGCGTGTAGACGGCACAGGCCAGCCGTCCGCTGGCGCTGTCGGCCAGGGCCGTCAGGAAGGTGCCGGCGATCAGCACCGCCGGGAACATGCCGGCGTGCAGCCAGCCTCGCATCAGGGGTTTGAGCGGGAGGTGCGCCGACTGGGGGCCCGCACCGCCGTCCGCGGGCCCCTTTTCGGGTGTTCTCGTGACGGCAGCCGCGCTGCCGGGTTCGGACAGGGCGTCGGAAGGGGCAGCAGTCATAGCCGTCAGGCTACCTACGCCTCCGTAGGGTCCGAACCCCTCGGGGCGTGGCGAGTGGGATTGCTCATACTGCTCACCTGAGCGCCCCTCTGGACACATGACGCAAGAGGCGCCATGATCAGATGAGCGCATACGGCACCGGATGAGCGTTAGCCACGAATGCATCCGGGCCGCGGCCCCCAAGGGGCACACAGGTGAACAGCAGTCGCAGGTGGACGCTCGTGCGGCGTCGGCCTGCGGGAGGCCGCCGGACACCTGGCGAAGACCACCACACCCTCACACCGTCTGGAGCGATCGTGGCGCGCAGTACTGCGGCTCCCACCAGCCCCACCATCCCCCCGACCGACCACACCGAGCTCGTCACGTGGGTCGACGAGATCGCCGCCCTCACCGAGCCGGACCGCGTCGTCTGGTGCGACGGCTCCGAGGCCGAGTACGAGCGCCTCGCCGAGGAGCTCGTCGAGAGGGGGACCTTCAAGAAGCTCGACCCGATCAAGCGGCCGAACAGCTACTACGCCGCCTCGGACCCGAGCGACGTGGCCCGCGTGGAGGGCCGGACCTACATCTGCTCCGCCAAGGAGGAGGACGCCGGCCCGACGAACAACTGGAAGGCGCCCGCCGAGATGCGGGAGGTCTTCCAGGGGACCAAGGGCAAGGGCGGCCTGTTCCGCGGCGCGATGCGCGGCCGGACGATGTACGTGGTCCCGTTCTGCATGGGCCCGCTGGGCTCCCCGCTGTCCGCACTCGGCGTCGAGATCACCGACTCCGCCTACGTCGCCGTCTCCATGCGCACCATGACCCGGATGGGACAGCCGGTCCTGGACGAGCTGGGCACGGACGGGTTCTTCGTGAAGGCCGTGCACACCCTGGGCGCGCCCCTCTCGCCGGGCGAGAAGGACGTGCCGTGGCCGTGCAACGACACCAAGTACATCTCGCACTTTCCCGAGGACCGCGAGATCTGGTCGTTCGGCTCCGGCTACGGCGGCAACGCCCTGCTCGGCAAGAAGTGCTACGCGCTGCGCATCGCCTCGGTGATGGCGCGTGACGAGGGCTGGCTGGCCGAGCACATGCTGGTGCTCAAGCTGACCCCGCCGCGCGGCGAGGCCAAGTACGTCGCCGCCGCCTTCCCCAGCGCCTGCGGCAAGACCAACCTCGCCATGCTGGAACCCACCGTCGCAGGCTGGACGGTGGAGACCATCGGCGACGACATCGCCTGGATGCGCTTCGGAGAGGACGGCCGCCTCTACGCGATCAACCCGGAGGCCGGCTTCTTCGGCGTCGCCCCCGGCACCGGCGAGCACACCAACGCCAACGCGATGAAGACCCTCTGGGGCAACTCGGTCTTCACCAACGTCGCCCTCACCGACGACGGCGACGTCTGGTGGGAGGGCATGACCGAGGAAACGCCCGCGCGCCTCACGGACTGGAAGGGCAACGAGTGGACGCCTGAGTCCGGTACCCCGGCCGCCCACCCCAACGCCCGCTTCACCACCCCGGCCGGGCAGTGCCCGATCATCGCGCCCGAGTGGGAGGACCCGCGCGGGGTGCCGATCTCCGCGATCCTCTTCGGCGGTCGCCGTGCGACGGCCGTGCCGCTGGTCACCGAGTCGTTCAGCTGGCAGCACGGCGTCTTCCTGGGCGCCAACGTGGCCAGCGAGAAGACCGCGGCAGCCGAGGGCAAGGCCGGTGAGCTGCGCCGCGACCCGTTCGCGATGCTGCCCTTCTGCGGCTACAACATGGGCGACTACATGGCCCACTGGGTCAAGATGGGCGCCGAGGCGCCGGACCCGGCGAAGCTGCCCAAGATCTACTACGTCAACTGGTTCAAGAAGAACGACGAGGGCTCGTTCGTCTGGCCGGGATTCGGCGAGAACAGCCGCGTCCTGAAGTGGATCGTCGGCCGTCTCAACGGCGAGGCGGAGGGCGTCGAGACGCCGATCGGCGTACTGCCCACCAAGGAGGCGCTGGACCGGGACGGGCTGAAGCTGTCCGAGGCGGACCTGGACTTCCTGCTCGCGGTCGACAAGAAAGTCTGGCGCGACGAGGCCGCCCTGGTGCCGGAACACCTCAACACCTTCGGCGACCACACGCCGCAGGAGCTGTGGGACGAGTACCGCGCGCTCGTCCAGCGCCTGGGCTGAGGCGGCGGCCCACAGGCCCGCTCGTACGGCGACATCCGCGCCGCGTGGCGCCCCCGCCCCGAGGGGCCGGGGCGCCACGCGGCGTCAGGGTGCGTGCGTGGCCACAGCCA
>KI547052.1:39180-42322 GCA_000497405.1 Streptomycetaceae bacterium MP113-05
GCCCCGCAGTCTGCCTGCGGTGTCCGCGAGGGACTGGGCGGCCTCGTCGAGCGAGGCGTCCGGGGTCAGCGCCCGCAGCTCGTCGTTGACCGTGAGCAGCGCGGTGAGGTGCCCGGCCAGCCGGATGTCCAGCTCTTCCTCACGGGACCGGTGCGGCGCGTCCGTCTCGGCCATGGAGTGCACCGACTTGTTGCGGATCGGTTCGTACATGGGGGCTCCCTGGCGACGTTCTAGGGGAGCCATTCTACCTTGGACAAAGTCCAGAATTGACCCTCTTCGCGGAGCGAGAGTGGCCGGTTCCACGCCTCATGGCTGTCCGTAGCCGTCGAGGAACGTACCGATGCGGGTCACCGCGTCCGCCAGCTCCTGCGCCGGCGGCAGCGTCACGATACGGAAGTGGTCGGGCTCCGGCCAGTTGAACCCGGTGCCGTGCACCACCATGATCTGCTCGGAGCGCAGCAGGTCCAGCACCATCTGCCGGTCGTCCTTGATCTTGAAGACCTTCGGGTCCAGCCGTGGGAAGAGGTACAGCGCGCCCTTCGGTTTGACGCAGGTGACGCCCGGGATCTGCGTCAGCAGGTCGTAGGCGACGTCGCGCTGCTCCAGGATCCGGCCCCCCGGCAGCACCAGGTCCTCGATCGACTGGCGTCCGCCCAGCGCGGTGGCGACCGCGTGCTGCGCCGGCATGTTGGCGCACAGACGCATGTTCGCCAGGATCGTCAGGCCCTCGATGTAGCTCTGCGCGTGGGTCTTCGGCCCGCACACCGCAAGCCAGCCGCTGCGGAAACCCGCCACCCGGTAGTTCTTCGACAGGCCGTTGAACGTGAGGGTGAGCAGGTCCGGGGCGACCACTGCGGTGGGGGTGTGCGTCGCGCCGTCGTAGAGGATGCGGTCGTAGATCTCGTCGCTGCACACGACCAGTCCGTGCCGGCGGGCGATCCCGGTGAGGCCGCGCAGCATCTCCTCGTCGTAGACCGCGCCCGTCGGATTGTTCGGGTTGATGATCACCAAAGCCTTGGTGCGGTCGGTGATCTTCCGCTCGATGTCGGCGAGGTCGGGCATCCAGTCGGACTGCTCGTCGCACCGGTAGTGCACGGCGGTTCCGCCCGACAAAGACACCGAGGCCGTCCACAGCGGGTAGTCGGGCGCGGGCACCAGCACCTCGTCGCCGTCGTCCAGCAGGGCCTGCATCGACATCTGGATCAGCTCGGAGACGCCGTTCCCGAGGTACACGTCCTCGACGGACAGCTCGATGCCCATGGTCTGGTAGTGCTGCATCACCGCGCGCCGGGCGGTCAGCAGCCCTTTCGCGTCCCCGTACCCGTGCGCGTCACCGACGTTGCGCACCATGTCCTCGAGGATCTCCGGGGGGCACTCGAACCCGAACGCCGCCGGGTTCCCGGTGTTGAGCTTGAGGATGCGGTGCCCCGCCGCCTCCAGCCGCATGGCCTCCTCGAGTACCGGGCCACGGATCTCGTAGCAGACGTTGGCGAGCTTGGTCGACTGGATCACCTGCATACCGAAACCATACGGGCGCCCCTTCACAGGCGCCTCGTGTTTTCGGTCACGGCGGCGCAACCGGGTGACAATGGGGCCCATGACCTCCGCACTTCCCGACGACCACGCCGTCGCCCCCGCCGGATCGCGGCCCGGGCTGCGGGAACGGAAGAAGATCCGCACCCGCAGGACCATCCGCGCCGCCGCATACCGGCTCTTCGCCGAGCACGGCTACGACGCCACACCCGTCGACCGCATCGCGGAGGCCGCGGAGGTCTCCCCCAGCACCGTCTTCCGCTACTTCCCCACCAAGGAGGACATCGTCCTCACCGACGAGTACGACCCCCTCGTCGAGGACGCGCTGCGACGCCGCCCCCTCTCGGAGACGCCGGTACGGGCACTGCGGGAGGCGCTCTTCGAGGTCCTGGCCCAGTCGTACGAGGAGGACCTGTTCGCCGCACACCAGCGGCTCCGGCTCATCCGCGACGTACCCACCATCCGGGCACGGATGTTCGAGCACAACGCGGAGACCAGCCGACTGCTGACCCGGGTGCTCTCCGGGCGGACCGGCCGCCCCGAGGACAACCTCGAACTGCGCGTCGTCACCGGTGCGATGCTGGGGGCGCTGACAGAGGCGATGGTGCTGTGGGCGGAACGCGGCATGCAGGGTGATCTCTGGGACCCCGTGGGACGTGCACTGGACGTCCTGGAACGCGGCCTCACGCTCTAGGTCGCCTCGTCAGCCCGGAGGGCGGGTGCCGCGGCGGCCGGGGAAGCCTCAACATGCCCCTCTTCCGGCGCAGCAGCACGGTAGGCCCGGGCCGGAACCCACCCGGCGACCGGCAGTGGCAGTGGTCCGACGCGGTGCCACCCCAACGGCACAGCACGCCTCGCCGGGTCGGCCCGGGGGAGGCCCGTATACAGGGAACACGGAAGGCCACCGGCCTCGCCCGGAACCCTTGACGGAAGGTCACGTGGGCATGGACACGATCAACAATCTTCCCGCTCACCCCCTTCTGGTGCACGGATCGGTCGTGCTGATCCCTCTCACCGCGCTCCTGCTCGTCCTGTGCGCCGCGTGGCCGGCCATGGGGCACCGCATCTCCTGGCTGCTACCTGCTCTCGCCGTCGTGGCGCTCGTGTGCGTGCTGCTGACCACGGACTCCGGCGAATGGCTGGAGGAGCGCGTCCCGGAGACCGCACTCATGGAGGAACACGCCGAGATGGGCGAGAACCTGACCCCGTGGGCCGTCGGACTGCTCATCGGGGCCCTGCTCGTATGGCTTGTCGACCTGCTCCGCTCGTCGAAGGCCGAGCCGTCCGGGCCGGGAAGCTCCTCCGGAGCGGTCCGGGTGGCCCTCTCCCTCCCCGTGCGCATCGCGGTGTCCGTCATCGCCGTGGTGCTTGCGGCCGGTTCGGTCGTTGAGACCTACTGGATCGGGGACTCCGGCGCGAAGGCGGTGTGGGAGAACCGCGTGTCCCCGCATTCGGGGGACTGAGCACTCCCGTACGCCCTCGGCGTCAGCCGGTGGCCCGGAGCGTGTCGGCCAGCGCGTCGGCGTCGGTCGTGGGCGCGGCGCACACGAAGCCGCGGCACACGTACGCCGCCGCCTGCCCGCCGACCGGCGGCCGGTCCCGCAGCAGC
>KI547052.1:42619-49932 GCA_000497405.1 Streptomycetaceae bacterium MP113-05
CCTCACCGACGACGGCGACCTCGCGCGGTCCGTCGAGCAGCGCCTCCCCCGTCGCCAGGCCCCAGCCGAGGAACCGGGCGGCGCGCGGACCGAGTGCCCGTACGACGCCCAGCGCCCGCTCGGCCGCCTCGCGGTACCGGCTCTCGCCGGTGTACGCCGCATACGAGAGCAGCGTCGCCGCGGCGGCTGTCCACCCGGAGGGGGTCACGCTGTCCGTCGGGTCCTGCGGGCGCCGGATCAGCCGCTCCGCATCGTCCGCGGTGTCGTACAGCGCACCGCCCTCGGCGGTGAAGTGACGCAGCACCGCTTCGAGCAGGGTGCCGGTCATCTCCAGCCACGCGGCCTCCCCGGTGACCGCGTACAGCGCGAGCAGTCCCTCGGCGACGTCGGCGTAGTCCTCGAGCACGCCTGCGCTCGGTCCGGCGACGCCGTCCCGCGACGTCCGTACCAGCCGCCCCCGGTCGTCGGTGTGCACGGCCAGCAGCAGGTCGGCGGCGGCGCTCGCCGCCTCCACCAGGTCGGGGCGCTCGAAGTACGCTCCGGTCTCGGCGAGCGCGGCGATCGCCAGCCCGTTCCACGCAGCGACGATCTTGTCGTCCCGACCGGGGCGCGGACGCGACTCCCGTGCGGCGAACAGCCGTTCCCGCACCGACTCGAGCCGCTGCGCGTCCCCCTCGTCCTCAGCCTCTGCGGGGAGCTGCAGTACGGACGCGCCGCCCTCGAAGGTGCCGGCCGTCGTCACCGCGTACCGGGAGGCGGCGAACGCCGCGTCGTCGTCGCCGAGCACCTCGGCGAGCTGCCCGGGAGTCCACACGAAGAACGCACCCTCTTCGTGGGCGCCGGTGCCGTCGTCGCTGTCCGCGTCCAGAGCGGATGCGAAGCCGCCCTGCTCGGTGCGCAGTTCACGCATCAGGAAGTCCGCGGTCTCCAGCGCCACGCGCCGTGCGAGATCGCTGCCGGTCGCGCGCCACAGGTGCGCATACACCCGGCACAGCAGCGCGTTGTCGTACAGCATCTTCTCGAAGTGGGGCACCACCCACCGGGCGTCCACGGAGTAGCGGGCGAAGCCGCCGCCGAGCTGGTCGTAGATGCCGCCCCGGGCCATCGCCTCGCAGGTGGTCTCCACCATCTGCAGTGCACCGTCCGAGCCGGTGCGCGCGTGGTGGCGCAGCAGGAACTCCAGCGCCATGGACGGCGGGAACTTGGGTGCGTCGCCGAAGCCGCCGTTCCTCTCGTCGAATTCGCGGGTGAGCCCGAGCAGTGCGGCGCCCAGTTCCTCCTCGCCGGGGGGCTGCGGGCCGTCGTACGACAGCTCCCGCCCGGCGAGGTCGCCGGTGATCCGCTTCGCCACCTCGGCGACCTCACCGCGCCGGTCGGTCCATGCCGTGGCCACTCCGTCCAGCACCTGCCGGAAGGAGGGCATCCCGTGCCGCGGCTCCGGCGGGAAGTACGTGCCGAAGTAGAACGGCTCGGCGTCCGGCGTGAGGAACACCGTCATCGGCCAGCCGCCGTGTCCGGTGGCGGCCTGCACCGCCTCCATGTACACCGCATCCACGTCCGGCCGCTCCTCGCGGTCGACCTTCACGGACACGAAGTTGTCGTCGAGGTACGCGGCGGTCTCGTCGTCCTCGAAGGACTCATGAGCCATCACGTGGCACCAGTGGCAGGAGCTGTACCCGACGCTGAGCAGCACCGGAACGTTCCGCCTGCGGGCCTCCTCGAATGCCTCTGGCGACCACGGCCACCAGTCGACGGGGTTGTCGGCGTGCTGGAGGAGATAGGGGGACGTCTCGGCGGCGAGTCGGTTGACCATACCGCCATCGTGCACGATGGCGGCACCCGTTGGACGCTCCGCAGCGCCCTGTACCCCGCCGGGCCGCCGGAGGGCCGTCAGCGCAGCGGAGAGCGGGAGTGGCCACCGGAGGACTCCCAGCCGGCCACGGCCAGGGCGCGGTAGGCGGCGTAGGACGCGGCGGGGTCGGCCGTGAGCGCCCAGGGCAGGGCACCGACGTAGCCGTCCACCACGACCACCGCCTGCAGCGCCTCCTCGTAGCGCTCCGCGCGCACCAGCATGCCGAACAGCAGGTGCAGGACGTGCGGGCGGACCGGGTGGTCGTCCTCGACCTGGTCGACGGCGAACTCGGCGGCCTCGATGGCCCGTTCGACGTCGGCGCTCTGGTACAGGCCGCGGACGAGGTTGACCTCCGGGAGGTGTTCGTGAAGGGCGAAGAGCGGGAGGGCCGGGAGGAGGGAGCCCTGCGGGGCGTGGGCGGCGGCGCTCTGGGCGAAGGCGTCGGCCTGCTTCTTGGAGCCGCAGCCGTTCTCGGACCAGTACGTCAGGGCGGCCAGGTGGGCGCCCATGTGGTGCGGGGCACGGCGGACGACCTCGGACCACAGCGCCTCGAAGTCTGCGGGGCGGTCCCCGAGCGCACGGGCGACCAGCAGTTCGGAGAGGTAGGGCGTGGGGTCGGCGTCGGCGAGTGCGGCGGCCTCGCGGCAGACGGTGCGCGCCTCCTCCAGGATGATGCGGTGGGCATCGGTGCCCGGCGCCTCGGCCAGGCCCTGCCAGACCAGGAACTGGGCGTACACCTGCACCGCGGACGGGTCCTGGGGGCTCTCGGCGCGCCACTCCCGCAGCCACCTCGCATCCGGCAGGGCGGCGGAGGCCGGGTCCTTGGTGAACGACACGGTGTCCCCACCCGCCCCGGCTGCTGCGTCCGGGGACGGGGTCGCCTGGCGCGCCTGCGCGAGTTCCTTGGCAGCCGCTCCGGCGGCGGACTGCACGCGCTGCCAGCGCAGCTCCCACTCGTCGCCGGTGAGGGCGAGGAGCTGGGCGAGCTTCTCCCAGTCCTGCCGGACACGCGCCTCGTCGAGGGCGTCGACGAGCTGCGGGTCGGGGCCGGGAAGCCGGACGTCCAGCTCGTCGACGGGCACGAAACCGTACGCCGCCTCGGGGGACACCGCGGTGAGGTGACCGCCGGCGGCCTCGCGGGCGAGGCGCCGCCGGCGCATCGCGGGGACGACGACCACGCCGAACAGCACGGCGAGGGCGATCAGCAGGAACAGGGCTTCCATGGCGGTGTTTCTCCGGTGGAGGAGGGATTCGACCGGCGTTCGGTCGGGGGTGTCTGCCTCCACGGTACGGCCCGCTACCGTGGGCCCCATGAACGACCGGAACCCTCAGAACTTCGAGACCCTGGCCATCCATGCCGGGCAGGCGGCGGACCCGGCGACCGGCGCGGTGGTACCGCCCATCTACCAGGTGTCCACGTACAAACAGGACGGTGTGGGCGGCCTGCGCGGCGGCTACGAGTACAGCCGTTCGGCGAACCCGACGCGCACCGCGCTGGAGGAGAACCTGGCTGCGCTGGAGGACGGCAGGCGCGGCCTCGCGTTCGCGTCCGGTCTGGCCGCCGAGGACTGCCTGCTGCGCGCCCTGCTGCGGCCGGGCGACCACGTGGTGATCCCGAACGACGCGTACGGCGGCACGTTCCGGCTGTTCGCGAAGGTCGTGGAGCGCTGGGGCGTGAAGTGGTCGGTGGCGGACACCTCCGACCCGGCGGCCGTCCGGGCCGCGGTCACCGAGCACACCAAGGTGATCTGGGTGGAGACCCCGTCGAACCCGCTGCTGGGCGTCAGCGACATCGCAGCACTGGCGGAGGTGGCACGCACGGCCGGCGCGCGGCTGGTGGTGGACAACACCTTCGCCAGCCCGTACCTGCAGCAGCCGCTGTCCCTCGGGGCCGACGTGGTGGTGCACTCCACGACCAAGTACATGGGCGGCCACTCCGACGTGGTCGGCGGCGCGCTGGTGGCGAACGACGACGCGCTGGGCGAGGAGCTGGCCTTCCACCAGAACGCGATGGGCGCCGTGGCCGGCCCGTTCGACGCGTGGCTGGTGATGCGCGGGATCAAGACCCTCGCCGTGCGGATGGACCGGCACAGCGCGAACGCGGCACGGATCGTGGATCTGCTCGACGGGCACCCGGCCGTGACCGAGGTGTACTACCCGGGGCTGCCGTCGCACCGGGGCCACGAGGTGGCGGCGAAGCAGATGCGGGGCTTCGGCGGCATGGTGTCGTTCCGGGTACGGGGCGGCGAGGAGGCCGCGGTGCGGGTGTGCGACCGGGCGAAGCTGTTCACGCTGGGCGAGTCGCTGGGCGGCGTGGAGTCGCTCATCGAGCACCCGGGCCGGATGACGCACGCCTCGGTTTCGGGTTCGGCGCTGGAGGTGCCGGCCGACCTGGTGCGGCTGTCGGTGGGCATCGAGTCGGTGGACGACCTGGTCGCCGACCTGACGGCGGCGCTCGCCTGACCGCCCCCTCCCCTCGGCGATCGGAGACCCGAAGGGCGGCCCCGCAGACGCGGGGCCGCCCTTCGGGTCTCGTCTGCGGGGCCGCCCTTCGGGTCTCCGGGTCACGGTGTTTTCCGGGCCGGTGGCGAGGGGTCGGGCGCCCGTCACCAGGTGAAGACGGGCACGGGCGGCGTCTCGGGCATGTTCCACGGCTGCGCGGTGGCCGCCCACACGGAGAAGAGCACGGCCGCGACGACGGCCAGCACCCACAGCGTCACGTGCACCCCGTGCCGCCGCCGCAGCAGCCGCGCTCCCCGTACAGTCGCGCGTGCCGCAAGGTCGGCGGGGACGGTCGTGCGGGGGGCTTCCAGCATCCTGCGGACCTCACTCTCCCGGCGGTCGGGCAGGTTCACGGCATCGCCCTCTCCCGCTGCGGGGACGCCGTCCCCGCCACGGCCCCGCCGGGCGGGGCGGAGCGCATCGCGGAGGACGCCCGGGCACACAGGGCGCGCACTCGCTCGACGGGCAGCCCGAGGGCGGCGGCGGTCTGCTCTTCGGCGAGCCCCTCGTAGAGCCGCAGCACCAGGACGAGGCGCTCCGCAGGTGAGAGCCGGCTCAGCAGGCCGCCGCGGGGGCGGCGACAGCGCCAGGCGCTGCGCGCGAACCGGCCGGCCAGTTCCAGCCGCGCATGGTCGTACGGGTCGTCACCGCGCAGCCGGTCCCAGCCGACGTAGGTGTGGGCGAGGGCGCCGACCAGCAGTTTCTCGGCGAGCGGGGCGGCGGCCGGAGGTTCGGTGGTGAGCAGCGTGGCAGCATGCAGGAGCCGCCCGCCGGCCCCCGCGACGAACGCTTCGAACTCCTTGTCGCGGCGCCGGTCCTCCGGTAGCTGACGCATCTCCACTGATGTCCGCCTCCCGTTCCTCTCATGGGAATGCAGAACGGTGATCGAATCAAGAGGGAGGGTCACGCACACACCGCCGGAGGGCCGTCGGCGAGCCGCCGTGGACCGCTGGAGCCCCGCCCGCGCCGGGGTGCGGCTGGGGTGGAGCGGCGGTTCGGAAGAGGTGCGGGTGGAAAAGGGGGCGGGCCCGCCGGGCCTACCTGGGCGGGATCCCGGCGGTGGAGAGCGAGACGTTGAAGCGGGTGAGGAGCGAGCAGAAGATGGCGCGTTCGCTCTCGCTCCAGCCGTCCGTCAGCCGCTCCATCAGCTCGCGGCGGGAGGAGCGCACCTGTTCCAGACGGTTGGCCCCGCGCGGAGAGAGCTGGAGGACGACGGCGCGGCCGTCCTCGGGGTGTGAGGTGCGCTTGACCAGGCCGGAGTCGACGAGCGGCGCGACCTGCCGGGTCACGGTGGAGGAGTCGATGCCCATGCCTGCGGCGAGGGCCTTGACTCCCATCGGGCCCTCCCGGTCCAGGCGGTGGAGCAACAGGTAGGCGGCGCGGTCCATGGAGTTGCGCGCCTGCCCCACTCCCCCGAGTCGGGTCTGCTCGGCGCGGCGCGCGAAGACGGCCACCTGGTGCTGCATGGCGTCGAAGACGCACGCCTCAGGGTCGGCCGTCAGGATGTCGTCCGGCAGGGCTCCGCCGGTGCTCGGGGCGTCCGACGGGCCGGAGACCACGAGGGCCTCGGTCAGGTCGGGATTCTCGGTCGTCATTTCCGGGTGCGTGGGCATGGCCGGGATGCTCGCTTCTTCGGTGGAGGCACGGGGTGGACGCCGGGGAGAGCGTGTGCACCAGAGTACGCGCAACGGCCCGGTGGCGTACCGGTTCGGCAGGACGGCGACCGACGGGCGGGAGCCGCATTTCCGGTGGTTCTTCCCCGGCGGGGCGGGCGAAACGGTTCAGCACAGGAGGGGCCGGAGTACCGGGCTGCTGCCAGACTGGCGGCATGACCGGCAGCCCCGACGAGTCCCGCCCCGAACCGGCGGACGGACCTCTCACCGCTTCAGTCCCGGGACGCACCGGATCCCCCGAAGGGACCGGGGACGGGCCCCCTCCGCACCCACTCGGCGTCAGTCTCAACGACGTCCGGGCCGCGCAGAAGGTACTCGACGGCGTGGCCCGGTCCACCGCCCTGGAGGGGAGCCGGTACCTGACCGGGCTGATCGGCTCCCCGGTGCACCTGAAGTGCGAGAACCTGCAGCGCACCGGCTCGTTCAAGCTGCGCGGCGCGTACGTGCGGATAGCGGGCCTGCGCCCGGAGGACCGGGCCCGGGGCGTGGTGGCGGCCAGCGCCGGGAACCACGCGCAGGGCGTGGCGCTGGCGGCGGCACTGCTCGGTGTGCGCTCGACGGTCTTCATGCCGGTCGGTGCACCCCTGCCGAAGGTCGCGGCGACCCGTCACTACGGCGCCCGGGTGGTACTGGAGGGGCAGGTGGTCGACGAGGCACTGGAGGCCGCCCGGCGGTACACCCAGGAGACCGGAGGCGTGCTGATCCACCCCTTCGACCACCCGGACGTAGTGGCCGGGCAGGGAACGCTGGGGCTGGAGATCCTGGAACAGTGCCCCGAGGTGCGCACCATCGTGGTGGGCATGGGCGGCGGGGGGCTCGCGGCCGGCATCGCGGTGGCGGTGAAGCAGTTGCGCCCGGACGTGCGGATCGTCGGAGTGCAGGCCGAGGGAGCAGCGGCCTACCCGCCGTCGCTGGCCGCCGGCCGGCCCCTCGCCCTGGACGCGATGTCGACCATGGCGGACGGCATCAAGGTGGGGCGGCCGGGTGAGGTGCCGTTCAAAATAGTTGGCGCTCTGGTGGACGAGGTCCGTACGGTTTCCGAGGACGCCTTGTCCAGTGCGCTGCTGCTGTGCCTGGAACGGGCCAAGCTGGTCGTGGAGCCGGCCGGGGCGAGTTCCGTGGCGGCCCTGCTCGCCGACCCGGTCGCCTTCGAGGGACCGGTCGTGGCGGTGCTGTCCGGGGGCAACGTGGACCCACTGGTGCTCCAGCGGACGCTGCGGCACGGCATGGCGGCAGCCGGTCGCTACCTGTCGCTGCGACTGCGGCTGGGGGGGCGCCCCCCGCGG
>KI547052.1:49942-56096 GCA_000497405.1 Streptomycetaceae bacterium MP113-05
GACCGCCCCGGTGCGCTGGCCTCGCTCCTGAGGGAGTTGTCAGTGGCCGACGCTAACGTCCTGGACGTGAGTCATGTGCGAACCGATCCACGGCTCGGGCTCGACGAGGTGGAGGTGGAGGTGCGCCTGGAGACCAAGGGCCCGGAGCACTGCGTCGAGCTTGCGGCGACCCTGCACTCGAAGGGCTACACCGTCGTGGGCTGACGCCCGGGGTACGGCGACCGCTACTCGCGACTGTCTCGTTTCAACCTTGACGCGATATATCGCGTAAAGGCAGAGTGGGGTGTCGTCGCCACACGCCGTCGAAGCACTCTCCCCTCTCTGCGCCGGTCCGGTCACGGACCGGACCGGCACCGCGCCGCGCGCCCACAGGCGCGCGATGCGAACCTTCCGTGTTTCTCCAACCCATTCGCTGGGAGTACCACATGCCAGGCGCCATTTACGCCGAAGGTCTCGTGAAGACCTTCGGCGAGGTGAAGGCTCTGGACGGCGTCGACCTCGATGTGCCCGAGGGGACCGTACTCGGTCTGCTCGGACCGAACGGCGCCGGCAAGACCACCACCGTCCGGGTCCTGACCACCCTGCTGCGGCCGGACAGCGGCCGGGCGGTCGTAGCCGGAATCGACGTGCTCAGCCGTCCGACCGAGGTCCGCCGCTCCATCGGACTGTCCGGCCAGTTCGCCGCCGTGGACGAATACCTGACCGGCCGCGAAAACCTGCAGATGGTCGGGCAGCTCTACCAGATGTCCGCACGCGACGCCAAGAAGCGGGCCGTCGAGCTGCTGGAGCGCTTCACCCTCGCCGACGCGGCCGACCGCACCGCCAAGACCTACTCCGGCGGCATGCGCCGCCGCCTCGACCTGGCCGCCGCCCTCGTCGTCAGCCCGCCCGTGATGTTCATGGACGAGCCGACCACCGGCCTCGACCCGCGGAACAGGCAACAGCTCTGGGAGGTCATCGAGGAGCTGGTCGCCGGCGGCACCACCCTCCTGCTCACCACCCAGTACCTGGAGGAGGCCGACCGGCTGGCGCACGACATCGCCGTCGTCGACCACGGCAGGGTCATCGCCCGCGGCACCTCCGACCAGCTCAAGGCCAGGACCGGCGGCGAACGCGTCGAGGTCGTCGTACACGCCCGCGAGGACATCGCCACCGCCGACGGCGTGCTGCGCGGCCTCGGCAAGGGCGAGACCGTGATCGAGGAGCACACCCGCAGGCTCACCGTGCCGGTGACCGGCGGCGCCAAGCTGCTCGCGGAGGTCATCAGGGAACTCGACACCCGCGGCGTCGAGATCGACGACATCGGGCTGCGCCGCCCGACCCTCGACGACGTCTTCATCTCTCTCACCGGCCACGCGGCCGAGGAGCGCAAGGCCGCCGACACCGACCCCGGCAACACCGGCGTGCAGGACACCACCGCCGGCGAGGCCGGCAGCGCGAAGGAGGCATCGCGGTGAGCGTCACCCAGAACAGGTCCCCGGCACTCGTGGCGCCGGTGGCGAAGGGCGGGCTGGGCCAGTCGGTGACCGACTCGCTGATCGTCGCCAAGCGCAACCTCATCCGGATGAAGCGCATCCCGGAGATGGTCATCTTCGGGCTGATCCAGCCTGTGATGTTCGTGGTGCTCTTCTCCTACGTCTTCGGCGGCTCCATCAACGTGCCCGGAGCAGGGCTGGACCCGGGCGCCTACCGCGAGTTCCTGATGGCCGGCATCTTCGCGCAGACCGTCACCTTCGCCACCGCAGGCTCCGGCGCAGGCATCGCCGAGGACATGCACAAGGGCCTGATCGACCGGTTCCGATCACTGCCGATGGCACGGGGCGCCGTCCTCACCGGCCGTACGCTGGCCGACCTGGTGCAGACCGCACTCACCCTGGTGGTGCTCGCCCTGGTCGCGCTGCTCGTCGGCTGGCGCACTCACGAGAACGCGTTGAACGTGCTGGCCGGCTTCGGGCTGCTGCTGCTGCTCGGCTACGCGTTCACCTGGATCGGCGCGCTCATCGGCCTGACCGTGCGCACCCCGGAGGCGGCCACCTCCGGCGGCCTGATCTGGCTCTTCCCGCTGACGTTCATCTCGATCGCCTTCGTGCCGTCGCAGAACATGCCGGCGGTACTGCAGCACATCGCCGAGTGGAATCCGTTCAGCGCGACCGTTCAGGCCGCGCGCGAGATGTTCGGCAACATCCCGCCGGGCTTCCCGGTACCGGAGGCCTGGCCGATGCAGCACCCGGGATGGGCCTCGTTCATCTGGTCGGTGCTGATCATCGTGGTGTTCCGCACCCTCGCGGTACGGAAGTACAAGTCCGCAGCGACCTGACCGGCGGCGACACGAGGGGCCCGCCGTGCCGGCGGGCCCCTCGTACGTCTGTCCGTCCCGTGCCCGCCGGGCATCCGGCGGCGGTGCGGCTCAGCCCTGGTAGGGCTTGGCCTCCAGGATCTTCACCGAGGCCATCTTCCCATTGGGAAGCTCGTACTCGGCGTCCTCGCCGACCTTCTTGCCGTGCACGCCGTTCCCCAGCGGCGACTGCGGGGAGTAGGTCTCCACATCCGCGCTTGCGTACTCGCGCGACGCGAGCAGGAACGTGAGCGTGTCGTCCTCGTCACCGTCGAACGCGATCGTCACCACCATGCCGGGAGCGACCACGCCGGTGTCCGCCGGGGCCTCCCCCACCTTTGCGGTCTCGAGCAGTTGGGTGAGCTGCCGTACGCGCAGCTCCTGCTTGCCCTGCTCCTCCTTGGCCGCGTGGTAGCCGCCGTTCTCGCGGAGGTCCCCCTCCTCACGCGCCGCCTCGATCTTCTTGGCGATCTCCGTGCGTGCAGGACCCGACAGGTGATCCAGCTCGGCCTTGAGCTGGTTGTACGCCTCCTGGGTCAGCCAGGTGACGTTGTCGCTGGTCTGGGTCACGGTCGCTCCTCGTCGGTACTGGGATATAAAACAACGCCCGCCCGTAAGGCTTCGCCTCTACGGGCGGGCGGAAACAACGAGCCTAACAATTACGGCAGAAAAGGGAAGAAGTGTGAACGGAAGGTGTCCGCCTGTTCGCGTGACGGCAGTGGTCGCCCGTCACGCCCGTGTCCGCTCAGCCGCCGGTCGCCACGTGACAGCCGGCGAGCTGCAGACGGGCCGCCGGGCCCGTCGTCCGTACGGTCACCACCGGGTCGACGCGTTCCGCTCCGCTCCCGATGCGCACGTCCTTCCTCCCCACCACACCGCCCTCGCTACCCAGAACGCGCAGCGTGCACACACCGGTCACGTCCGCGTCCTTGTGGACCTCGAGCTTCACCTCGACCGACTCGTCCGAGATCTTGCGGAAGGTGACCACTGATCCGCTCACCTCGGTGCCGGCGACGTAGGAGTACCCGAACCAGCCGACCAGCGCGAGCAGCACCACGCCCAGCACGACACCGGCCGACCGCAGGCCGCGATCGGAGCCGCCACCGGTCGCCTCCGCACCGGAGCGGCCGTAGCGCCCCTCGGGCGGCCGGGCACGGGTGTCGGGCATGTCGGGTCCTCATGGGTGGGGCGGGAATACGGCGGGGGTCTGGTTCGGTCACTATAGAAGCCGCCCCATGCGACGAGACAACGAGGATCGAGCCTTGACTGAGCAGCTCCGACTGATGGCCGTGCACGCGCACCCCGACGACGAGTCGAGCAAGGGCGCCGCGACCATGGCGAAGTACGTGTCCGAGGGGGTGGACGTGCTGGTCGCAACCTGCACGGGCGGTGAGCGCGGCTCCATTCTCAACCCGAGGCTCCGGGGTGACGCCTACGTCGAGGCGAACATCCACGAGGTGCGCCGCAAGGAGATGGACGAGGCCCGCGAAATCCTCGGCGTCCAGCAGTCGTGGCTGGGATTCGTCGACTCCGGGCTCCCCGAGGGCGACCCGCTGCCGCCGCTGCCGGACGACTGCTTCGCCCTGCAGGACGTCGGCACGGCCGCCGAGCCGCTGGTGCGGCTGATCCGCTCCTTCCGCCCGCACGTGATGACCACGTACGACGAGAACGGCGGCTACCCGCACCCCGACCACATCATGACGCACAAGGTCTCGATGGCCGCCTTCGATGCCGCCGGGGACCCCGCGAGGTACCCGGAGGCCGGCCCCGCCTGGCAGCCGCAGAAGATCTACTACAACCAGGGCTTCAACCCGCAGCGCACCCGCGCCCTGCACGAGGCGCTGCTGGCACGGGGCCTGGAGTCGCCGTACGGTGAGTGGCTGGAACGCTTCAAGGAGTTCCAGCGCAAGGAGCGCGAGCTGACCACGTACGTGCCGTGCGGCGACTTCTTCGAGATCCGCGACAAGGCGCTGATCGCGCACGCCACGCAGATCGACCCGGACGGCGGCTGGTTCCGGGTCCCGCTGGAGATCCAGCGGGAGGTCTGGCCGACCGAGGAATACGAGCTCGCGAAGTCGCTCGTGGACACCTCCCTCCCCGAGGACGACCTCTTCTCCGGCGTCCGGGAGAATTGACCCATGAGCGCGACACAGAACACCCTCGCCCAGGTCGTCCCCCTCGCGAAGGAACTGGACGAGAGCACGGTGAGCCCCGGCGTTCTCGGCTTCGTCGTCTTCGCCCTTCTCGGCCTGGCGGTGTGGATGCTGATGAAGTCGATGAACAAGCACATGAAGCGCGTCGACTTCGACGAGGCCCCCGCCCCCGAATCCCCGGCACCGACGGCGGGCGATCCCACGAAGCACGCCTGACACTGTCCGCGACCGGGCACACCCGCCCGGCCGTCCGCCCTCTCCCCGATGGAGTCCCGATGCTGTTCGGCCGCCACAAGAACAAGCTGCCCACCGCGGCGGAGGCGCTGCCCGGCCGCGGGGAACCGGAGTTCGGTGTACCCGACCGGCACACCGTCCTCGGCAACCCGCTGACCGGCCCCTATCCGGAGGGCCTGGAGGTCGCGGACTTCGGCATGGGCTGCTTCTGGGGGGCGGAGCGGAAGTTCTGGCAGACCGACGGCGTGTGGACGACCCTCGTCGGCTACCAGGGCGGTCACACTCCGCACCCGACCTACGACGAGGTGTGCTCCGGCATGACCGGTCATGCCGAGGCCGTGCGGGTCGTCTTCGACCCGGCGAAGGTCTCCTACGAGCAGCTGCTGCGCGTCTTCTGGGAGGCGCACGACCCCACGCAGGGCTTCCGCCAGGGCAACGACGTGGGCACGCAGTACCGTTCGGCTCTCTACACCCACTCCCCCGCCCAGCAGACGGCGGCGGAGGCGTCGCGAGACGCGTACCAGGCGGTCCTTGCCGACGCCGGACACGGCGAGATCACCACCGCCGTCCTCCCCGCCGCCGACCGGCCCTTCTACCCCGCCGAGGCGTACCACCAGCAGTACCTCGACCGTAACGTCGACGGCTACTGCGGCATCGGCGGCACGGGCGTGTCCTGCCCGGTCGGGATCGCCCGCACCGACGGCTGAGCGTCCCGCGGTCCCACGGCAAGGTCACAACACCGCCTGCGGAACCGGACCGACGGCCTGTCGGCAGACAGGCGGACCGAGAGACGGAGACGCCTTCGAAGCGCAGGTGGTTGCCTTCGCAGGGAGTGACTGGGAGAGCCCCCAGCGGCGGCGTCGCCCGGCGTTTGCCTCTCGGTCGACCGGGCAGGCGGCGGGGCATGACACGACTCACACTTGCCGAAGAGGTCATGCTCCTCTCGCTCGACGACGACAGTGGCGCCGCCAAGGCGAAGTCCGGCGCCCAATGGGCCCTGGCCGGCGCGGCGTTGGTGGAGTTGGTGCTCGCCGGGCGGGTCGAGGTCACGGACGACAGGGCGAAGGTCCTGGACGCGTCGCCCCTGGGCGTGCCGCACCTGGACACGGCACTGGCCGCGATCGCGGAGAAGGGGCCGGAGCTCAAGGTGAAGAAGGCCCTGGAGCGCGGCAAATGCGTGTCCGACGGCACCACGGAGTCACTGGTCGCGCGCGGCCTGGTGCGCGAGGAGAAGAAGAAGGTGCTCGGGCTGTTCCCGGTCACCCGGTACCCGGAGGCCGACGGCTCCGCCGAGACGGAACTGCGGGACCGCCTGGCCGCTGTGGTGCTGCGCGGCGCCGAACCGGACGAGCGCACGGCCTCGCTGGTAGCACTGATCCGCGGGGCGAAGCTGGGGAAGCTCGCCTTCCCCGACGGGGACCGCCGTGAGGTC
>KI547052.1:56106-60132 GCA_000497405.1 Streptomycetaceae bacterium MP113-05
CGACAAGCGGATGGAGGAGATCGCCCAGGGCCAGTGGGTGCAGCCCGCGGTCCGCCGGGCCATCGACGAGGCGCAGGCCGTCATCATGGCGGT
Organism: Streptomycetaceae bacterium MP113-05; assembly: GCA_000497405.1. Taxonomy (GTDB): domain Bacteria; phylum Actinomycetota; class Actinomycetes; order Streptomycetales; family Streptomycetaceae; genus Streptomyces. The sequence continues at coordinate 56,200 of KI547052.1, forward strand.
CGTCGTCAGCGGCGCTGCCGGAGGTGCCGCCGCAGGCGCCTGACACCGGCACATTCCGGCGGGGCCGGGCGATCCTCGGATCGCCCGGCCCCGCTGCGCCGTTCGGGTCTCCCCGAGCGAACCTGCCGGGTCACCGGCCCGATGGCGGGCACCCGGAGGCCATGACTCTCCAGCACCCGGCCGAGCGCGGCGGCGAGCAGCGCGGCGTCTTCGAGCGGTTCTCCGAGACGGCGTCGAACGTGACCAGTTCGCCGCTCTTCTTCGCCGTCTGCGTCCTGCTCATCGCCGGCGCGGTCACCACGCATCTGGTGCATCTTCCGGTGCCCTGGCTGATTCTCGCCGGGGATGCGCTGACCTCCGTGAACCTGCTCCTCCTGGCTCTGCTGAAGAACTCGGAGCGACGCGCCGAGCACGCCGTCCAGCAGAAGCTGGACGCCATCGCCGCGGCGATGCTCGAGTACTACGAGGGCGAGGGGACCAGCGCACGGGAGGACCTGCGCCGGGCCATCCGCCTGGAGCAGGAGCTGTGACCTGCACTCCGGTCCGCACCGCGGGCGAATCCGGTCCGGACGTGACGCGGGGCGGGGAGGGACGGTGGCTTCGGGGCGACGTGCGCCCGCGGCCTCCGCCTCTCCCCGCCCGCGGTCAGAGCCCCGCGTGGGGTGTGGCGCTCAGCGGTCAGCCGAGCGGCTCACCGGCGAGCTCGGCGACCGGCGCGGACTCCTCGTCGGACATGTTGCTGTTCCCGCCGGTGTAGCGGCAGCGCGGGATCCAGTCGTGGGTCTTGACCTTGTCGGCGTCGACCCAGCCGTGGTGCTTGGCCAGCTTGTACCAGGTGTCGCCGTGGTTCTGGACCTTGCACTTGATGTACACGGTGCGGTGCGGCGGGATCTTGCCGATCTTGTCCGAGTGGTGGCTCGGGTTCTCGTGGACCCAGACCCAGGTCTTGGTCCAGCCCTTGTGCACCTGGCCGCCGCCCTCGGGGAGGCTCTGGGCGGCTGCTGCGGGGCCGACCGCCGCGAGGGCGGCGACGGCGCCGCCCGCGGCGACCAGCGCCAGCTTGCTGATGGTGGCGTGAAGCATGTGTTCTCCATGGGACAGGGACTCCGGGGACAGGAGTCCGGGGGGACACCGCAGCACGTACCGTAACGACACGGTGACCGGCTGCGTTTTCACGCTAAGGACGCCCCCGGGGTCCCGCAACTCGTCACCCGTCTCGCATGAAACCGCTCCGGAACGGACACCCGGACGCCCCTGGCCGTACGGCTGCCGGCGCCCGTACGGCATTGATCACCGATTGCCGGAGAGGACGTGACGAGCGTGAAGGTCGCATTTCTCGTGGCGCCCGCGGGCGTGGAGCAGCAGGAACTGACCGATCCGTGGCGGGCGGTCACCGACGAGGGCGGCACGCCCGAGCTGGTGTCCACGACCGACGGCCGGGTGCAGGCCTTCCACCACTTGGACAGGGCCGACACCTTCCCCGTGGACCGCACCATCGACGACGTGACGGCCGCGGACTTCGACGCCCTGGTGCTGCCGGGCGGTGTGGCCAACCCGGACATGCTGCGGCTGGACGCCGACGCGGTGGCGTTCGTGAAGGGCTTCTTCCACGCGGGGAAACCGGTGGCGGCGATCTGCCACGCGCCATGGCTTCTGATCGAGGCGGACATGGTGCACGGCCGTACCGTGACCTCGTTTCCCAGCCTGCAGACGGATCTCCGCAACGCGGGAGCCACTTGGGTGGACGAACAGGTGCAGGTGTGCGATGCCGGGTCCAACGTGCTGGTGACCAGTCGCAAGCCGGACGACCTCAAGGCGTTCGACACGGCGTTCCTGGCGGAGTTCGCCAAGGCGAGCGGCGAGAGCGCCTAGCGCCGCTCGCCTTGGCAGCACGTGAACCGCCCCGGAACACCGAAGTGTTCCGGGGCGGTCCCGATGCCGTACGCCGGCCGGACGGGATCAGACAGCGGAGCCGGCCTTCCAGTCGGCCCACGACAGGTTCCAGCCGTTGAGGCCGTTGGCGGGATCGACCTCCTTGTCGGGCGAACCCTTGACCACGACGACGTCGCCGATGAGGGAGTTCTCGAAGAACCACCCGCCGTCCTGCGAGGGGTCCTTCGCGCCCTTCACGTCGTTGAGACCGATGCAGCCGTGGCTGGTGTTGACGGATCCGAAGATGCTGTCGGCGGCCCAGTAGTTACCGTGGATGAACGTGCCCGACGTGGACAGCCGCATCGCGTGCGGCACGTCCTTGATGTCGTACTCGCCCTTGCCGTCGTCGTCGGTGAAGCCGACGGTGGCGCCGTTCATCCGGGTCTCCTCGAACTTCTCGGAGATCACCATCTGACCGTTCCAGGTCGGGTTCTCGTCGCTTCCGGCGGAGATCGGGAAGGTCTTCACCGTCTTTCCGTCCCGGGTCACGGTCATCTTCTTGGTCTGCACGTCCACCGTGCTGACCTGCGAGCGGCCGACGTCGAAGGTGACCGTTTTGTCCTGGACGCCGCTGACGCCCTCGGACGCCTCCACACCGTCGAGGTCGAGGTCGAGGGTGACCTTCGAGCCGGACTGCCAGTAGTCGTCCGGCCGGAAGTCGAGCCGCGTGTCGCTGAACCAGTGACCGGCGACCTCCTGGCCGCTCGTGCTGTTGACGTCGATGGCGCCCTGCACCTCGGCCTTGTTCTCCACCGGCTTGTCGAAGTTGACGGACACCGGCATACCGACGCCGACGGTGGTGCCGTGGTCGGGCTTGTAGTAGCCGATGAAGCTGTTCTCCGGGGAGACCGTCGTGAAGGACGAGGCCTCGTGGGCCCTTCGCCCCTCGGAGTCCTCCGCCACGGCGCGGATCTCGTAGCGGGTGGCGCGCTCCAGCTGGCCCTCCGGCTTCCAGGACGAGCCGTCCTCGGCGAGGGTGCCGGCCACCTCGGTCCCGGTTTGGGACGCGGTCATCGTCACTTCGGTGAGCTTGCCGTCGGCGACGGTGACCTTTCCGGCGGTGTTGATGCTCGCCGCGTCATCGCCGTCCTTGGGAGAGATGGATATTCGCGCCGCGGAGGCGTCCTCCGCGGCTGCCTGGTCGACCTTGCTCTGCGAGTCGGCCTTCTTCTCCCCGTCGTCGCCCGAGGAGCCGTCCGAGCCTCCGCAGGCGGTCAACGCCAGAACACCGCTCAGCAGCGCCGCTGCCGCCGCCATGCCCCTGCGGTGCTTCCCCACCGTCATCACACCTTCTCCATCTGACTACTGAGTCCCTGGACTTCCCGCCCAGACCAGCTGCTCGGTCTTACCGGTCAAACCGGACGCGACCTCTTCCAGCCCTACGGAAGGAAACGCAACTTGTCTGTGATCCGTTCCACCTCGGGGGAAAACTGTGGTGCACGACACCTGATCGTGACGTCCCACGATCCGCCGTACGGCGTGCGGGACTTCTCGCACCCGAACACCCGGGAGAGTCTTCGGCCTGGAAGCCCGGCATGTCCAGTCGCCCAGGTCACACCGGGGCCGCTTCCGGCACCTGCCCGGCCGCGTGGGGCAGTACACCCCGGGTGCTCGCGGGGCCCCACTTTCCCCCGCGGTGATGATGATCACTAATATGAGCCGCTGCACCGTCCACACCCCACGCGTCTGAGGCATCGCAAGGTGACACACCAAAAAGCCTTTATGTCCACTATGTCCAATGCGTTTGCACGTCGGCGCCCGCTTGCGACGGCTGCCGCAGCCGCCGGACTCCTCTTCGCCCTCGGGTTCGTGCCCTCCGCCCAGGCCTCTCCCGAACCGGCACCGCCGGAGGCGTCCGTCCCGGCCGTGCCGATGCACGCGGCCGCCGGCCCGCGTTTCGCGGACGGCTCCGGGCACCAGGACACCGGCACGGACCCCGCGCCGTACGTACTCGGGGTCGCCGGGCTGGCGGGCGCCGGCGGCCTGCTGGCCGCCCGCGCC
>KI547052.1:60142-62439 GCA_000497405.1 Streptomycetaceae bacterium MP113-05
TCGCGGGCCGCAGCCAGCACGGCACCGCTCGCCGGCGCCGGCGTGAGACCGTCCGTTCGCCGCAGCTCCACGGCGCGCGCCGCCGCGTACAGCTCGATGGCCACCACCCGCGTCAGGTTGTCCACCGCGGTGCGCAGCTTGCGCGCCGCCGACCACCCCATGGACACGTGGTCCTCCTGCATCGCGGAACTGGGGATCGAGTCGGCCGAGGCCGGCACGGCGAGCCGCTTCATCTCGCTCACGAGCGCTGCTTGTGTGTACTGCGCGATCATCAGACCGGAGTCGACGCCCGCGTCGTGCGCGAGGAAAGGCGGCAGGCCGTGCGAACGGTTCTTGTCCAGCAACCGGTCCGTCCGGCGTTCCGCGATCGATGCGAGGTCGGCCGCGGCGATCGCCAGGAAGTCCAACACGTAGGCCACCGGGGCGCCGTGGAAGTTCCCGTTCGACTCGACCCGGCCGTCGGGCAGCACCACCGGGTTGTCCACCACAGCGGCCAGCTCCCGCTCGGCGACCGCACGGGCGTGCGCGAGGGTGTCCCGGCCCGCACCGGCGACCTGCGGCGCGCAGCGCACGGAGTAGGCGTCCTGCACGCGCGGTGCGTCGTCCTGGTGGTGGCCGGTCAGCGCGGAGCCTTCCAGCACCCTGAGCATGTTCGCCGCCGACGCGGCCTGACCCGGGTGCGGGCGGATGGCGTGCAGCTCGGGCGCGAGCACCCGGTCCGTACCCAGCAGTCCTTCCAGCGACAGGGCGGCGGTGACGTCGACGGACGTGTACAGCCGGGCCAGATCGGCGCATGCCAGCACCAGCATGCCGAGCATGCCGTCGGTACCGTTGAGGAGGGCCAGGCCCTCCTTCTCCCGCAGCTCGACGGGGGTGATGCCGTGGTCGGCGAGCAGCTCTCCGGCCGGGTGCACGGCGCCGTCGGGGCCCTCGGCGTCGCCCTCCCCCATCAGGGTCAGCGCACAGTGGGAGAGCGGGGCGAGGTCGCCGGAGCAGCCGAGTGAGCCGTACTCGTGCACGACGGGGGTGATACCCGCGTTCAGCACGTCCGCCATGGTCTGCACGACCACGGGCCGTACACCCGTCCGGCCGGAGGCGACCGTCTTCAGCCGCAGGAACATCAGCGCCCGGACGACCTCGCGCTCCACCCGCGGGCCGGTGCCGGCGGCGTGCGAACGGACGATGTTCCGCTGGAGCTGCGCGCGCAGCTCGGGGCTGATGTGGCGGACGGCCAGCGCACCGAAACCGGTGGAGACGCCGTAGACCGGGTCGGGCTTGGCGGCCAGCTCGTCGATGTGCCTGCGGGCGGCGGCGACGGCGTCCAGCGCGTCCTTCGAGAGCTCGACCCGGGCGTCGTCCCGGGCGACGGCGACCACGTCCTCGGCGCGGAGTCCGGACGTCTCGACCACGACGGTGTGCATACTCATATTCAGGCACCCTAGAGAGTGAATCGAGATCTGTCACGGTGGCCAAACGATTCTTCACGTACCGCGGAAACGGCGGCGCTCCCGGCCGGGCCGGGCCGGCGCGTCGGCCATCCGGACCACCGGATCCCTCACACCGCCGTCGCGCCCCGCGACCACCGGCACCCGCGCCCTCGCCGCCTTCGCCCGGTACTGCGCCGCGTCCGCCAGCCGGAAGAGCCGCCGCGCCGAACGCACCGGCCCGATCGGGTCGCCCGTGGAGGCGACGCCGACGGAGACCCCGTCACCGAGTTCCAGCTCGCCCGCCCGACGACACAGTTCCTCGGCCGCACGCACCACCTCTTCCGCAGGCGGCCCGACCGCCAGCAGGCAGAACTCGTCACCGCCCAACCGTGCCACCAGCGCCCCCGGCAGCATCGCGCCGCAACAGGACAGCACCGCCCCGAACCGTGCGAGCAACCGGTCGCCCGCCTCGTGCCCGTGCACGTCGTTGACCCGCTTGAGTCCGTTGACGTCGCACACCGCCAGGCTGACCACGGCACCCTCCAGCCGGTGCCGCTCCAGTGCCTCGTCCAGCCGCGCATCCACCGCCCGGCGGTTGGCCAGACCGGTCAGCGGATCGGTGAAGGCGAGCTGCCGAACCTCTTCGAGACGCTCGTCCTGCGCCACACCGGCCGCGATGATCGCTGCCAGCACGGTGGCGAAGTCGGCATCCGCAGGGTCGAACATCGGGCCGTCCACACCACGGGCGACGTAGAGCTCGCCCCAGGCGCGGCCGTGCAGCACGATCGGCGCGACCACGCAGGCGCCGCGCCCGCGCCGGTACAGTCCGGCCGCCCGGCCCCCCGCAGCCGGCGACCCGTCGGCGGGGTC
>KI547052.1:62449-63816 GCA_000497405.1 Streptomycetaceae bacterium MP113-05
GGCTCGCCGCCGCCGGCCCATCGTTCATGCAGGAGCTCGGTGATCGCGGGGAACTCGTGCACCGGGTACGACTCGTCGGCGGGGAACTCCTCCTCACCCTCGGCCAGCTCACCCACATTGACGAGCACGCGCAGCCGCCCGCGCTCCCGCTCCCACTGCGACACGGCGGCGAACGACCCACCTATGGCGAGACACGCCCCGGAGGCCGCGGCGTGCGCGACCTGGATCGAGTTGTGCGCGGCAGCCATGGCCTGCGCAAGTTCCACGACCGCCCGCAGCCGCCCGTCCTCTGCCATACGCCAACAGTAGAAGTTTTCCGTTGGAAACAGTGCATAGGCTGCCATTTCCGGCAGCGTCGTACGACTGGACGGCCTCACACCCCGGGCCACTGAGGCGTGCGCTTCTCGTTGAAGGCGGCCACACCCTCCGCCCGGTCGCCGGAGAAGGCCACCGTCCGCCATGCGGCGTCCTCGATCTCCAGGCCCGCCCGGAGATCCTGCCCCCAGCCCGTGCGCAGAGCGCGCTTGGCCGCACGCAGCCCCACCGGCGAGTTCGCGGCGATCCGCCCGGCCATCTCCAGGGCCTCCTCCCGGTCCGCCCCCGGTCCGGCGAGCCGGTCGACCAGACCGAGTTCACGCGCCTCGACCGCCTCCACTCGACGCGCGGTGAAGACCAGCTCCGCCGCACGCGCGGCACCCACCCGCCGCGGCAGCAACTGGGTGCCGCCGCCGCCGGGGATCACCCCGACGGACACCTCGGGCAGACCCACCACGGCCGAGGTGTCGGCGACGATCAGGTCACACGACAACGCCAGCTCGAACCCACCGCCCAGGGCATACCCGTGAACGGCGGCCACCGTCGGCTGCGGCAACTCCAGCACACCCGTGTACGCCGCACGGGCCTGCGGTCGCTGCCTGCCGAGCTCGGCATCGGTGAAGGAGTTCCGCTCCTTCAGGTCCGCGCCGACGCAGAACGCCCGCTCATGCGTCGAGCTGAGCACCACCGCCCGCGCCGCGGTGTCCGCTGCCAGAGCCGCACAGGCTGCGGCGATGCCACGGGCCATCGCCGTCGACACCGCGTTCATCGCCTTGGGTCGGTCCAGTACCAGCTCCGCCACATGCGTGGCGGGGTCGATGCGGACCTCGACGTGGTCGCCGTAGCGCGTGATGTCCATGGGGCCTCCTGTTAACGCTCGCTCACTTCACCTGTCCGCGAGCATAAGCCGCCGCCCCACGCCATCGCTTTTGGGGCTTCGCCGGGTACCCCGGGGCTCCCGTGGGCGCAGGGAGAGGCTGGGCGCAGGGAGGGCGATGCGCCCGGAAACCGGCGGGTGAGGTGGGGCCGCGGTTTCGCCCGTCCCCCCCCCC
>KI547052.1:63826-72277 GCA_000497405.1 Streptomycetaceae bacterium MP113-05
GGAAGCGCACACCCCTCGATCGGCGCAGATCCGGCGTGACACGGCACCGCTCAGACGCGCCGCGTCAGCAGCCACGGCTCGACGACGCCGAGCCCTCGCACGGGCCGCTGGTACAGCGGCTGGAGCGCGAAGCGGAATCCGGACACGTCGTCCGTCTCCTTCTCCGACTCGGGCGCGTCCCCCGCCCCCGTCAGCTCCGACCGGAACGCGCCGTCCACCAGCATCGTGTCCTTCGGTGCTATCGACGTCAGCCGGCTCGCCAGGTTCACCGTGTTGCCGAACACGTCGCCCATCCGGGTCGTCATCGTGCCGAACGCGATGCCCACCCGCAGCTCCGGCATCGTCGCGTCGTTGCCGAGGGTCTCGATGAGCCGCAGACCGATCTCGGCCGCCGTGCCGGCCTCCTCCGCCACGTAGAGGACCTCGTCGCCCAGAGCCTTGATCAGTCGACCGCCGTGCGCGGCGACCAGATCGGCTGCCGTCGTCTCGAACGCCTCGACCAGCTCGCCCAGCTCGTCCTCCTCCAGGCGCCGGGTCAGGCGGGTGAAGCCCACGAGGTCGGCGAAGGCGATGGCCTGGCGGCGGGCAACGGTCTCGTCGTCGTCCTGCGCCTGTACGACCCGCCCGGTGGCGGCGGCGAGCTGCCGTCGCCAGACGTACACCAGGAACTCCTCGAGCTCCGGCAGCAACAGCTGGACCAGCGGATAGGTCACCTCGTTCCGGGTCATTCCCGGCTCGGGCGGCTCGGTCAGGTCCTCCAGGAAGGAGTCCATCTGCCAGTCGGCCAGCCGGGCCGTGGTCTGGCCGGTGGAACGCGCCACCTGGATCGCCATCGGTTCGCTGAGCAGCCCGGCCTCCACCAGACCTGCGAGCCGCCGCAGCGCGAGCACGTCCGCCTCAGTCAGTGCGCGGGCCTGGCCCACGTTCGCGAAGCCCATGGCCCGCCAGAAGCGGGAGGCCAGCTCCATCGGCACGCCCGCGGCCCGGGCCGCCTGGAAGGGGGTGTACTGGCGTCCTGCCCCGAGGATCAGCTCCTCGATCCGCAGTGCACTGGGATCGTCGTCCGAGCGGGCGTCTCCTCCTGCCACCGGCGCCGACGAAGAGCCGTCAGGGGTGTCCGGCTCATCCACGGCCACTGCCCACTCCCTGTCGGCCCTGCCAGGTCCTGTCGCCCCTGTGCACTGCCCTTCCGATCTCTCCCGGGTCCGCCGAAAGACCACAATACGTCAGCCGTCCCCCCGCTCACTCCTCTCCGGCGGGCCGCAGATGGACGATATCCCCCGCCCCCACCGGGCTCTGTATGCCCTCCGCGGTGGCCAGCACCAGCCGTCCGTCGCCGTCCACGGCGACCGCCTCGCCGGTGAGCGTCTCGCCGCCGGGGAGTTCGGCCCGTACGTCGCGGCCGAGCGTCGCACAGCCCGCCGCGTACGCCTCCAGCAGTCCACATGCGGCAGGGTCGCCGTCCGCGTCGCGCCAACGGCCGTACCAGAGCTCGACCGACCGCAGCAGGGCGCGCAGCAGCGGGTCGCGGTCCGTGCCGGGCGCTCCGGCGAGGGCGAGCGATCCCGCTTGCGGGACGGGCAGCTCCTCGGCACGCAGCGACACGTTCAGTCCGAGGCCGACCACCACCATGTCGCCGGCCCGCTCCGCCAGGATGCCGCCGATCTTGCGCTCCTCGTCGTCGATCTCGGTGAGCAGGTCGTTGGGCCACTTGAGCAACGTGTCGACACCGGCCGAACGAGCCAGCGCGGACGCGGCCGCCACGCCGGTGAGCAGGGGGAGCCAGCCCCAGCGTTCCAGCGGCGGTGTGGGTTCGAGGACGACGGATACGAAGATCCCGGAGCGGGCCGGGGCCGTCCAGCCGCGCTCCAGCCGACCGCGGCCGGCGGTCTGCTCCTCCGCCACGAGCACGGCCCCCTGCCGGGCGTCACCGCTTCGTACCCGCTCCGCGAGGGCGGTGTTCGTGGAGCCGACGGTCTCGACGACGTCGAGGGACGTCCACAGGGTGTCGTGGCGGACGAGGGCACCGCGGAGCGCCGTCTCCTGGAGCGGCGGGCGCTCGAGGTCGGACCAGCGGTTCCGGGGCTCGCCGTGCGGTTCGGGGCTCATGGCCCCAGCGTAGGCCGCACGTGCGGACCGGATCCCCCTTCCCCGGGGAGCGTCGTTCTCCCCGGCAGCAGGCCGCCGGGCGCACCCGGAGAACCTCGACTCCACCGCACACCCCGAGAAGTGTGGCCAACGACGCAGCGTCGAGGACGCTCCGCACGGATAGCCTACGAATGAGTAGCCGACGCAGGAGCGAGGAGCCGCAGGCCGTGTCCGAGCAGGAGACCAGCCCCGACATCCATACCACCGCGGGCAAGATCGCGGATTTCCGGCAGCGCGCCCACGAGGCGACGCATGCCGGGTCCGAGCGGGCGATCGAGAAGCAGCACGCCAAGGGCAAGCTGACCGCGCGCGAGCGCGTGGAACTGCTGCTCGACGAAGGGTCCTTCACCGAGCTGGACGAGTTCGCCAGGCACCGCTCCACAGCATTCGGCATCGAGAGGAACCGCCCGTACGGCGACGGCGTGGTCACCGGGTACGGCACCGTCGACGGTCGGCCGGTCTGCGTGTACTCGCAGGACTTCACCATCTTCGGCGGGTCGCTCGGCGAGGTGTACGGCGAGAAGATCGTCAAGGTGATGGACTTCGCGATGAAGACCGGCTGCCCCATCGTCGGCATCAACGACGGCGGCGGCGCGCGCATCCAGGAAGGCGTGACGGCGCTCGGCCTGTTCGCGGAGATCTTCCGGCGGAACGTGCACGCCTCCGGCGTGGTCCCGCAGATCAGCCTGGTCCTGGGCCCGTGCGCGGGCGGCGCGGTGTACTCCCCGGCGATCACCGACTTCACCGTGATGGTCGACAAGACCTCGCACATGTTCATCACCGGCCCGGACGTCATCAAGACCGTCACCGGCGAGGACGTCGGTTTCGAGGCGCTCGGCGGCGCCCGTACCCACAACGCGACGTCCGGCGTGGCGCACCACATGGCGGGCGACGAGAAGGACGCCGTCGAGTACGTCAAGGCGCTGCTGTCCTACCTGCCGAGCAACAACCTCTCCGACCCGCCGGCCTTCCCCGAGGAAGCCGACCTGGAGACCTCGGACGAGGACCGCGAGCTGGACGCGCTCGTCCCGGACTCGGCGAACCAGCCGTACGACATGCACGGCGCCATCGAGCACGTGCTGGACGACAACGAGTTCCTGGAGACCCAGTCGCTCTTCGCGCCGAACATCCTCACCGGCTTCGGGCGCGTCGAGGGCCACTCGGTGGGGGTGGTGGCCAACCAGCCCATGCAGTTCGCCGGGTGCCTCGACATCGACGCCAGCGAGAAGGCGGCCCGGTTCGTCCGTACCTGCGACGCGTACAACATCCCGGTGCTGACGTTCGTCGACGTACCAGGCTTCCTGCCCGGCACCGACCAGGAGTACGACGGCATCATCCGGCGCGGGGCCAAGCTGATCTACGCCTATGCGGAGGCCACGGTTCCGCTGATCACGGTGATCACTCGGAAGGCGTTCGGCGGCGCGTACGACGTCATGGGCTCCAAACACCTGGGTGCGGACCTCAACTTCGCCTGGCCCACCGCACAGATCGCGGTGATGGGGGCCCAGGGGGCGGTCAACATCCTGCACCGGCGACGGCTGGCGGCCGTCGACGGCGACGAGCAGCGCGAGGAACTGCGCGCCGAACTCACCCAGGAGTACGAGGACACGCTGCTCAACCCGTATGTCGCGGCCGAACGCGGGTATGTCGACGCCGTCATCCTTCCCGCCGAGACGAGGCGCCACATCGTCCGCGGACTGCGCACGCTGCGCAGCAAGCGCGAGCAACTGCCCCCGAAGAAGCACGGCAACATCCCGCTGTAGAAGGGACACCAGGACCATGATCAAAGTGATCCGGGGAAACCCGACGTCGGAGGAGTTGGCCGCCACACTGGCGGTGGTCCAGGCCCGGGCGGTGGGCTCCGCCGCCGCGGGCGCCGCCGCCCACCGCGGAGCCGAGTGGTCCGACCCTGCCCGTACGGTGCCACGCCGCCTGCTCCCGCACCCGGGGCCCAAGGCCTGGCGCACCACGTTCTGGCCCGCCTGATCCGGCCCGTTCCCGGCCCACTCCCGGGGCCGGGAACGGGCCGGGAACGCTTCTGAGTATGCGTACTCAGGTGCCCGGGCCGGTCGGGGCCGGATGATCGGGGGATGCTCTGGTCCGACCCCGAGAACAAGCCGCCCGCCGAGCTGCGCGCTGCCCAGGCGATGCTCCGGCGCATGGCGTGGGTTCTCGCCGTCGCCGCCGTGGCGGCCGCGGCGCTCGCGGTGCAGGCCCGTTGACGGGACTCGACCCACCCTGCACGAACGAGGTTCTGGCTACGATGAGCCGCATGAACGCCCAGCAGCCCGCACGTCGTCTCGTCCTCGCCTCCGCCTCACCCGCCCGTCTGGGGCTGCTCCGGCAGGCCGGGCTCGCGCCCGAGGTGATCGTCAGCGGAGTGGACGAAGAGTCGCTGAGGGCGGACACCCCGGCCGAGCTCGCGCGGGTGCTCGCGGAGGCCAAGGCGGAGGCGGTGGCCGGGCGCCCGGAGGCGGCCGGCGCACTGGTCATCGGGTGCGACTCCGTCCTCGAACTGGATGGGCAGGCCCTGGGCAAGCCGGTGGACGCCGAGGACGCCACGGCGCGCTGGAAGTCGATGCGGGGCCGTTCTGGCGTCCTGCGCACCGGTCACTGTGTCATCGACCGGCTCGGCGGGCGGAAGGTCACCGAGACCGCCTCCACCACCGTCCACTTCGGCGTCCCGTCGGACGAGGAGGTCGCAGCCTACGTGGCGTCCGGCGAACCGCTTCACGTAGCGGGCGCGTTCACGCTGGACGGACTCTCGGCACCGTTCGTCGACGGCGTCGACGGCGACCCCGGCAACGTCATCGGGCTGTCCCTGCCGACCCTGCGGGGGATGCTCGCCGCCCTCGGCGTGGAGATCACCCGGCTGTGGGCCCCGCGGTAGCGGTGCCGGCAGCGGCGCGCGACGGCTGCGAACCGCCCTCGGTACGACGGTGCTTGGGCAGTCGGGAGTAGGAGACCAGCGTCCACACCAGGAGGGCGAGCACGAGCATCATGAAGGCGAATGCGGACCAGCCCACCAGTCCGACCGTGGCCGCGCCGAGCAAGGCGTGCAGCACGGCGGCGCTGATGAGCAGCAGACGGGGGACGTCGCCCGGCGCTCGGTCCCGTACAGCCGTCACGACCAGCACCCCGGCGCAGAGCAGGAGGTAGCCGCCCAGCAGGGCCCCGCCGATGAGGGAGCCGAGGCTCATCATGCCCGGGTCGAGACCCGCCAGCGACATCTGCTGCTTGTCCACCACCATCCCCATGAACGTCTGGAGCAGCACGAACATGACGGCCTCGCACGTCAGCACGGCCGCGGTGATCGCGGCCACCGGTCTGCGGGTCACCCACCCCACCTGCCACTTCAGTCGTCACTACGGGTACGAACACTGGCACCGCGCAGGCTACTGACGGGTATGAGCAGTGGCAAGAGGTCGGACCGGTTGCGGGAAATTACTCCTTCTCGGGCCATAAATTAGTGGAGACCCCACAAAGAAGACGGAGTTGAACGGGAGCTGTCACACAGAGACCCTGCCCACACGGATGCCTGTCGGACGCCCCGCAGAACCCGGCGTACCGTGGGATGACAGGCATAGCGGGGGTGGAGAAGCCCCCGGATCACACTCCGTGTGGGCAAGCTCACCTCCGTGAGCGACTCGGCGTGGGGTGTCACCACTAGCTAAAATCGCGCCGTTCACTTCTGTTTGCGGCGCAGCGCCAAGTAGGGAGTCATCGTGCGCAAGGTGCTCATCGCCAACCGCGGCGAGATCGCTGTCCGGGTTGCTCGAGCATGCCGGGATGCCGGCATCGCGAGTGTCGCCGTGTACGCCGACCCGGACCGCGACGCACTCCATGTGCGCGTGGCCGACGAGGCATTCGCACTCGGCGGCGACACACCGGCGGCGAGCTACCTGGACGTCGCCAAGGTGCTGAAGGCCGCCGCCGACTCCGGTGCGGACGCGATCCACCCCGGCTACGGCTTCCTCTCCGAGAACGCCGACTTCGCCCAGTCCGTCCTCGACGCCGGCCTGACCTGGATCGGTCCGCCTCCGCAGGCGATCCGCGACCTGGGCGACAAGGTGGCGGCCCGTCACATCGCCCAGCGGGCCGGCGCCCCGCTCGTCGCGGGAACCCCCGACCCGGTCTCCGGCGCGGAGGAGGTCGTGGTCTTCGCCGAGGAGCACGGCCTGCCCATCGCCATCAAGGCCGCCTTCGGCGGCGGCGGACGCGGCCTGAAGGTCGCCCGCACCCTCGAAGAGGTCCCGGAGCTGTACGAGTCGGCGGTCCGCGAGGCGGTCGCCGCCTTCGGCCGCGGTGAGTGCTTCGTCGAGCGCTACCTGGACCGCCCGCGGCACGTCGAGACCCAGTGCCTGGCCGACAAGCACGGCAACGTGGTGGTCGTCTCCACCCGCGACTGCTCCCTCCAGCGCCGACACCAGAAGCTCGTCGAGGAGGCGCCGGCGCCGTTCCTCTCGGACGAGCAGAACGCCGAGCTGTACCGCGCGTCCAAGGCGATCCTGAAGGAGGCCCGCTACGAGGGTGCGGGCACCTGCGAGTTCCTCGTCGGCCAGGACGGCACCATCTCCTTCCTCGAGGTCAACACCCGCCTCCAGGTGGAACACCCGGTGACCGAGGAGGTCACCGGCATCGACCTGGTCCGCGAGATGTTCCGCATCGCCGACGGTGAGGAACTCGGCTACGACGACCCCGCAGTCCGCGGACACTCCTTCGAGTTCCGCATCAACGGCGAGGACCCGGGGCGCAACTTCCTTCCCGCACCCGGCACGGTGACCCGGTTCGACCCCCCGGCCGGCCCGGGCGTACGCCTGGACGCGGGTGTGGAGAGCGGCTCCGTCATCGGCCCTGCCTGGGACTCGCTGCTGGCCAAGCTCATCGTCAGCGGCCAGTCCCGGCAGCAGGCCCTGCAGCGCGCCGCCCGCGCGCTCGACGAGTTCCAGATCGAGGGCATGGCCACGGCCGTCCCCTTCCACCGCGTCGTCGTCCGCGACCCCGCGTTCGCCCCCGAGGTGGACGGGCGCGAGGGAGAGTCGTTCGAGGTCCACACCCGGTGGATCGAGACCGGGTTCGCCAACGAGATCACCCCGTTCACGGTGCCCGGTGCAGCCGACGAGGACGACGCCGAGGGCTCCCGCGAGACCGTGGTCGTCGAGGTCGGCGGCAAGCGGCTCGAGGTCTCGCTGCCCGCCTCTCTCGGCATGGCGACGGCGACGGCTTCGACGGGCGCCGGGAGGAAGCCGAAGCGCAAAGCCGTGAAGAAGTCCGGTGCCGCGGCCTCAGGTGACGCGCTCGCTTCGCCCATGCAGGGCACGATCGTGAAGGTCGCCGTCGAGGAGGGCCAGCAGGTCGCCGAGGGCGAACTGGTGGTCGTCCTGGAGGCGATGAAGATGGAGCAGCCGCTGAACGCGCACCGCGCGGGGACCGTCAAGGGCCTGGCGGCGGAGGTCGGCGGCTCCCTCTCCGCCGGCACGGTGATCTGCGAGATCAAGGACTGACGGTTCCTACCCGCCCGTCCTGCCTCACGTTCCGGTGGCGGACGGGCGGGACGGCTGGGCCGGGCCGCTCACGGGCGGCGCGGAGCCAGGTCGGCGACCCGTAGTTGCGGGGCGGCGTGCGTACGACGTTGCCCCGGCAGCGGCGCCTCGCGCCGTCGCGACTGCGGTCGGGGCGCCGCTCCCGCCACCGCGATCTGCACACCCTGATCCGCCAGCGCCTGCAGCTCCGTCGCCGCGCGGTCGTCGTGCGGCGGCGGCTCGTCGGTGACCAGACGGGTCATCACATCCGACGGCACCGTCTGGAACATGGTGTCGGTGCCCAGTTTGGTGTGGTCGGCGAGGACCACCACCTCGGCAGCGGACTGCACCAGAGCACGGTCGACGCTCGCCGAGAGCATGTTGGACGTCGACAGCCCCCGCTCGGCGGTGAGACCGCTGCCGGACAGGAACGCCCGGCTCACCCGCAGGCCCTGGAGCGACTGCTCCGCCCCGCTTCCCACCAGGGCGTAGTTGGAGCCGCGCAGGGTGCCGCCGGTCATCACCACCTCGACGCGGTTGGCATGCGCCAGGGCCTGCGCGACCAGCAGCGAGTTGGTGACCACCGTCAGGCCCGGCACGCGGGCGAGTCGACGGGCGAGCTCCTGGGTGGTCGTACCGGCTCCGACGACGACGGCCTCGCCCTCGTCGACGAGTCCTGCCGCGAGGTCGGCGATGGCCGTCTTCTCGGCGGTGGCGGAGAGCGACTTCTGCGGGAAGCCCGACTCCCGGGTGAAGCCACCGGGCAGCACGGCACCGCCGT
>KI547052.1:72287-89680 GCA_000497405.1 Streptomycetaceae bacterium MP113-05
CCGGCGGTCCAGCAGTCCTTCCGCCTCCAGCGCCCGTACGTCACGCCGTACGGTCACTTCGGAGGTCTGGACGACGCGGGCGAGCTCACGGAGGGACACCGCTCCGTTGGCACGCACCATTTCGAGGATCAGTTGGCGACGTTCTGCAGCGAACACGGAACCGACAGTAACGCCGTCGATCGTCTGCTTTCAGCTGTTTGCGCCGATTATCAAAAGGTGCACCTCTCGCCGACCGGAACGTGATACGCGCCGTCAGCCGCCGTCGCCGTCCTTCCGGGTGTGCAACTGCCGCGCCACCTCCGCGATCGACCCGGTCAGCGACGGGTAGACGGTGAACGCCTTGGCGATCTGCTCGACGGTCAGGCTCGTGTCGACGGCGATCGAGATCGGATGGATCAGTTCACTCGCACGGGGGGCCACGACCACGCCGCCCACCACGATGCCCGTGCCCGGACGGCAGAACAGCTTCACGAAGCCGTCCCGGATGCCCTGCATCTTCGCCCGCGGATTGCGCACCAGCGGCAGCTTCACGACGTTCGCGCTCATCCGGCCCTCGTCGACGTCCGCCTGCGAATAGCCGACGGTCGCGATCTCGGGATCGGTGAAGATGTTCGCCGAGACCGCCTTCAGGTTGAGCGGCACGACGGCCTCACCGAGGAAGTGGTACATCGCGATCCGGCCCTGCATGGCGGCCACCGAGGCGAGTGCGAACACGCCGGTGCAGTCGCCCGCCGCGTACACGCCGGGCGCCGACGTGCGGGAGACCTTGTCCGTCCAGATGTGGCCGGAGTCCCTCAGCCGGACACCAGCCTCCTCCAGGCCGATCCCGCGGGTGTTCGGCACCGCCCCCACCGCGACGAGGCAGTGCGAGCCGGTGACCGTCCGGCCGTCGTTCAGCGTCACCTCGACGCCGTCACCGACCCGCTTGGCGGACGCCGCACGCGACCGGGACATGACGTTCATGCCGCGCCGGCGGAACACGTCCTCCAGCACCGCTGCAGCGTCCGGGTCCTCCCCCGGCAGCACCCGGTCACGCGAGGACACCAGCGTGACCTGGGAACCCAGCGCCTGGTAGGCGCCCGCGAACTCCGCGCCGGTCACGCCCGACCCGACCACGACGAGCTCCTCCGGCAGCTCCTGGAGGTCGTAGAGCTGCGTCCAGTTCAGGATGCGCTCACCGTCCGGCTTCGCGTCCGGGATCTCCCGCGGGTGACCGCCGGTCGCGACCAGCACCGCGTCGGCGCTCAGCCGCTCCTCGCTGGAGTCGGCCGCGGTCACCACGACCGTGCGGGTACCGTCCGGTGCGCGCTCCGGCTCCAGCCAGCCCCGGCCGCGCATCACCCGACCGCCCGCCCGTGTCACCGAGGCGATGATGTCGTGCGACTGAGCGAGCGCCAGGCGCTTCACACGCCGGTTCACCTTGTCCATGTCGACGCCCACCACACGGGCGGACTGCTCGAGCGGCGGTGTGTCGTCCTCGATGCGGATGCCGAGCTCGTCGTGCGAGGAGTCGAAGTTCGTCATCACCTCGGCGGTGGCGATCAACGTCTTCGACGGGACGCAGTCGGTCAGCACCGACGCGCCGCCGAGACCGTCGCAGTCGACGACGGTCACCTCCGCTCCGAGCTGGGCGGCCACCAGCGCCGCCTCGTAGCCGCCAGGTCCGCCACCGATGATCACGATCCGAGTCACGCCCCCCAGTGTCCCGCACGGGTGCGCCCCGCGGCGGGTGGGGGCCTCCGAGGGTGTGCGCGGCACCGTGGCGTGCGGTACACCGGCGCGCCGTGCGGTGGCGCGCGGCGCGGTGGCGTGCAGTGCGGTGGCGCGCGGGAGCCGCTCCCGTACTCTCGTGCCATGTCGCTCTACGCCGCCTTCGCCGGCAACCTCGACGCGCGGCTGATGTCCCGCCGCGCACCGCACTCCCCGCTGCGCAGCACCGGGTGGCTCGACGGCTGGCGCCTCACCTTCGGCGGCGAGCACATGGGCTGGGAGGGCGCACTGGCCACGGTCGTGGAGGCCCCCCGGTCCCAGGTCTTCGTCGCGCTCTACGACATCGCACCGATGGACGAGGAGGCGATGGACCGCTGGGAGGGCGTCGGCCTCGACATATACCGGCGCATGCGGGTGCGGGCGCACACGCTGGACGGCGACGTGGCGGCGTGGTGCTACGTACTGAACGGCTACGAGGGCGGACTGCCGTCGGCCCGCTATCTCGGGGAGATCGCCGACGCGGCGGAGTCGGCAGGAGCACCCCACGACTACGCGATGGAGCTGCGTAAGCGGCCCTGCTGAGCGCTGCTTCGCGGCGTGCTCGTGGAACGTGCGGGGCCGCTGCGGGTAGAGCCGTGCGGAGACGGGGATCGCACCCTCGGCCGACGGCGGACCCGCGGACGACGCCGCGGACGCGATGTGGCCCACTCCCTGGTTCCCGCTGAGGCCCGAGGGGGGCTCTACGCGCGTAGGTCGAATCAGGCTACCCTGCTGGGCGTGAACGTATCTGCGACTGTCGACGAGTCCCCGCACGACCACGCCGCGGCTGCCGCGAAACGGCTCCGCGAGATCACCGGGGTGGAGACCCACGATGTCGCGCTGGTGATGGGCTCGGGCTGGGTCCCTGCCGCCGACGCCCTCGGCGCCCCCGCGCACGAACTCGCCGTCACGGACCTGCCCGGTTTCCCGCCGCCGGCCGTGGAGGGCCACGCGGGCAGGATCCGCTCCTACGAGGTCGGCGACAAGCGCGCCCTGGTGTTCCTGGGCCGCACCCACTACTACGAGGGCCGTGGCGTCAGCGCGGTGGCGCACGGTGTCCGTACGGCTGTCGCAGCGGGCTGCAGGACCGTCGTGCTCACCAACGGCTGCGGCGGCCTGCGGGACGGCATGCGGGTCGGTCAGCCGGTGCTGATCAGCGACCACATCAACATGACCGCGGCCTCCCCCGTCGTCGGTGCGAACTTCGTCGACCTGACGGACCTCTACTCGGCTCGGCTGCGGGCGATGTGCCACGAGATCGACAGCTCGCTGGAAGAGGGCGTGTACGTCCAGTTCCCCGGACCGCACTACGAGACCCCTGCCGAGATCAACATGGTCCGGACGCTGGGGGGCGACCTGGTGGGCATGTCGACGGTGCTCGAGGCGATCGCCGCCCGCGAGGCGGGTGCCGAGGTGCTGGGCATCTCACTGGTCACGAACCTCGCCGCGGGCATCACCGGAGAGCCGCTGAACCACGAAGAGGTGCTGCAGGCCGGCCGCGACTCGGCCAGTCGCATGGGCTCCCTCCTCGCCCAGGTCCTTCAACGCGTCTGACGGACCACGGGCCCGGATCGCCTCCGGCCACACCGCCCACAGAGCCGCCGCGAAAGCGGCGCCACGCAGACAGACAGGAACCCTCGTGGAGAACGTCATCGCCCAGGCGCAGGCCTGGCTCGCGGAGGACCCGGACCCGGACACCCGCGAAGAACTGGCCAAGCTCCTCGAGGCCGAGGACGTCGACGCGCTCACCGACCGTTTCGCCGGCACTCTCCGCTTCGGCACCGCCGGCCTCCGCGGCGAACTGGGCGCGGGCCCGATGCGGATGAACCGCTCCGTGGTGATCCGGGCCGCCGCAGGTCTCGCCGCGTACCTGCGGGCGCAGGTCCGCACCGGCGGGACGGCGTCCGGTGAAGCGGCGCCCCGCGAGGGAGAAGCCGAACCGGGGCTGGTCGTGATCGGCTACGACGCGCGCCACAAGAGCGCGCAGTTCGCGCGCGACACCGCTTCCGTGGTCACGGGGGCGGGCCTGCGCGCCGCCCTGCTGCCGGGGCCCCTGCCAACGCCCGTGCTGGCGTTCGCCGTGAGACACCTCGGTGCCGTCGCGGGCGTGACCGTGACCGCCAGCCACAACCCGCCGCAGGACAACGGCTACAAGGTCTACCTGGGCGACGGTTCGCAGATCGCGCCTCCCGCGGACGCGGAGATCGCCGCGGCGATCGAGGCGGTGGGCGCGCTCGGCGACGTGCCGCGCCCGGAAACGGGCTGGCAGGTTCTCGGCGACGAGGTCTTCGAGGCGTACCTCGACCGCAGCGCCACCGTGCTCGACGGTGGTGCACCGGAGAGCAGAGCCGCGGCGAGCGACCTGCGCATCGTGTACACCGCGCTGCACGGCGTGGGCGCCGACACCGTGCGGGAGGCCTTCGTGCGGGCGGGGTTCACCGCCCCGATCGCCGTCGCCGAGCAGGCCGAGCCCGACCCGGACTTCCCCACGGTGGCGTTTCCGAACCCGGAGGAGCCGGGGGCGATGCACCTGGCGTTCGGCGCGGCCCGGGCCGTGCGCCCGGACCTGGTGATCGCCAACGACCCGGACGCGGACCGCTGCGCCGTCGCCGTACCGGACGGGAACGTGGACTGCGGCTGGCGGATGCTCCGGGGCGACGAGGTCGGCGTCCTGCTCGCCACCCACCTGGTGCACAAGCGGGCCCGCGGCACGTTCGCCACCACGATCGTGTCGTCCTCGCTGCTGGGCCGCATCGCACGGGCCGCTCAGCTTCCCTACGAGGAGACACTGACGGGCTTCAAATGGCTGTCCCGGGTGCCCGGCCTGCGCTTCGGCTACGAGGAGGCGCTGGGCTACTGCGTCGACCCGGACGGGGTGCGCGACAAGGACGGCGTCACCGCTGCACTGCTGATCGCCGAGCTGGCCGCCGAGCTCAAGTCACAGGACCGCACGCTGACGGACCTGCTCGACGACATCGCGGTGGAGTACGGGCTGCACGCCACGGACCAGTTGTCCGTGCGGGTGGAGGACCTGTCCCTGATCGAGAAGGCGATGGGCCGGCTGCGTGCGGCGCCACCGAAGCGGCTGGCGGGGCTGCCGGTGACGGCGGCGGACGACCTGCGCGAGGGCGCGGGCGGTCTGCCTCCGACGGACGGACTGCGCTACCGGCTCGGCGACGGCGAGGCCCGGGTCGTGGTGCGGCCCAGCGGGACCGAGCCGAAGCTGAAGTGCTACCTGGAGGCCGTCGTCCCGGTGGCGGACGGGTCCGCGCTGCCGCAGGCGCGCAGCCGCGCCCGCGAGGTACTGGACGCCCTGGCGGCCGACCTCTCCGAGGCTGCGGGCATCTGACGGGCGGTCCCGCCCCCGCGAGGGGGCGGTGCGCCACGCGAGATCACGTCGCGAGGAAGAAGAGCAGCCCCGCTGCGCCGAGCGTCATGGGGACGAGGATCTCGTACGCCCAGCGCACGGTCACCGGCCCCTCGGGGGCGGGCTGCGAGCCGCCCTCGCCGTGAAGGCGTGTGAGCTCGCGCAGTTCCTCCATCACAGTGTCCGACGCCGCCCGCTTCTCCTGCATGTCGCCGTCCGTGGCGACGTCCCGGCCGAGGCCGCCGACACCGCGGCCGGCCGGCCGGCCGGACCGGGCCCGCTGGTTGGCCCGCTGATTGTGCCGCTGTGCGCTCTTACGGGCGCGGATGGAGACCGGAATGGAGAAGAGCTGGTACTTGCTGCCGTCGGCGAAGACCTCGCTGGAGTAGCCGGAGCGCAGCAGCTCGACGGAGGGCCAGGGGACGACGATGGTGCGGAACGGGTTCCGCACCCGCAGACGCTGCTCTCCGGCGAAGACGACGGGACGCAGTGTGAAGGCGATCACCAGCGGCGCGGCGAAGAAGAAACCGGCAAGCGCGGCCATCGGGGTACGTCCGGAACCGCGGAGTACCGCGTCGGCGGTGAGCCACAGGCCCAGGGCGAGCAGCAGTACGCCGCTGGCGATGGCGGCGGGGGAACGGTAGCTGCGGTCCGCGTACTTTGCCTTCTCGTCGCCGGGAGGCTTCGGGTGCTGCCCGGAGGGCGTCTGCTCGCTGCTCATGAAGGCGATTGTGCCCGACCGTCCGCATGTCGGATATTGCGGTCCGGCATCGATCCCGCAGTGCGCGTGCGGGGGACGCTACGCGTGTAGATATGCTCGTCTGGTGACCATGTCTTCTGCGCCTATCGCTACCGCCCCCGGTGCCCCTCCGGGAGGAACCTCCCTGGCGGACGTGCCCGCGTCCGAGACCTCACTGCGCCGGTACCTGCACGGGCTGCCCGGCGTCGACGCCGTGGGGCTCGAGACGCGTGCCGCGACGCTAGCCACACGTTCGATCAAGAACTCCTCCAAGGCCTTCGCCATCGACCTGGCGATCTCCATGATCGACCTCACCACGCTGGAGGGTGCGGACACCCCCGGCAAAGTGCGGTCCCTGTGCGCCAAGGGCGTGAACCCGGACCCGACCGACCGGACGGCGCCGAAGGTCGCCGCGATCTGCGTCTACCCGGACATGGTGGCCACCGCCAAGGAGGCGCTGGCCGGTAGCGCAGTCCATGTGGCGTCGGTGGCGACGGCCTTCCCCGCCGGACGTGCGGCGCTGGACGTGAAGCTCGCCGACACGCGCGACGCGGTCGCCGCGGGCGCGGACGAGATCGACATGGTGATCGACCGGGGCGCCTTCCTGTCCGGGCGGTACATGAAGGTGTTCGAGGAGATCCGGGCCGTGCGGGAGGCCTGTGGTGCCGCGCACCTGAAGGTGATCTTCGAGAACGGCGAGCTGTCGACGTACGACAACATCCGCCGGGCCTCGTGGCTGGCGATGCTCGCGGGTGCCGACTTCATCAAGACCTCCACCGGCAAGGTCGCGGTGAACGCGACGCTGCCGAACACGCTTCTGATGCTGGAAGCGGTGCGCGACTTCCGCGCGGCGACCGGCACCCAGGTGGGCGTGAAACCGGCCGGCGGCATCCGCACCACCAAGGACGCGATCAAGTACCTGGTGACGGTGAACGAGACCGCCGGCGAGGACTGGCTGCACCCGGACTGGTTCCGTTTCGGTGCCTCCAGCCTCCTCAACGACCTGCTGATGCAGCGCCAGAAGCTCAGCACCGGCCACTACTCCGGTCCCGACTACGTGACGGTGGACTGATGTCTGCATTCGAGTACGCACCCGCTCCCCAGTCCGCCTCGGTGGTGGACATCGCCCCGAGCTACGGGCTGTTCATCGACGGCGAGTTCCGCGAGGCCGCCGGCGGCAAGGTCTTCAAGACGGTCTCCCCCTCGACCGAGGAGGTGCTCTCGGAGGTCGCGCAGGCCGGCTCGGAGGACGTACGAGCAGCCGTGAAGGCAGCCCGGCGCGCGTTCGAGAAGTGGTCGGCGCTGCCCGGCGCCGAGCGCGCCAAGTACCTGTTCCGCATCGCGCGGATCATCCAGGAGCGGTCCCGTGAGCTGGCCGTCCTGGAGACGATGGACAACGGCAAGCCGATCCGGGAGACCCGGGACGCCGACCTGCCGCTGGTCGCCGCGCACTTCTTCTACTACGCGGGCTGGGCCGACAAACTGTCGCACGCGGGATTCGGGCCGGACCCGAAGCCGCTGGGAGTAGCCGCACAGGTCATCCCGTGGAACTTCCCGCTGCTGATGCTGGCCTGGAAGATCGCCCCGGCGCTGGCCACCGGCAACACGGTGGTGCTCAAGCCGGCCGAGACCACACCACTGTCCGCACTGTTCTTCGCCGACATCTGCCGCCAGGCCGGGCTGCCGAAGGGCGTCGTCAACATCCTCACCGGAGACGGCCCGGTCGGCGCCGAACTGGTGGCGCACGAGGACGTCAACAAGGTCGCCTTCACCGGCTCGACAGCCGTAGGCAAACAGATCGCCCGTACGGCCGCCGGCACGAGGAAGAAGCTGACCCTGGAACTGGGCGGCAAGGGCGCCAACATCGTCTTCGACGACGCGCCGCTCGACCAGACCGTCGAGGGCGTCGTCAACGGCATCTTCTTCAACCAGGGCCAGGTGTGCTGCGCCGGGTCACGGCTGCTCGTGCAGGAGTCGGTGGCCGACGAACTACTGGAGTCGCTCAAGCGCCGGCTGGGCACCCTCAGGGTGGGTGACCCGCTGGACAAGAACACCGACATCGGTGCCATCAACTCCGCCGAGCAACTGGCGCGGATCACCGACCTGGCCGCGTCCGGGGAGGCGGAGGGCGCGGAGCGCTGGTCGCCGGCCTGCGACCTGCCCTCGTCGGGTTACTGGTTCGCGCCGACGCTGTTCACGGGCGTGTCGCAGGCGCACCGGATCGCCCGCGAGGAGATCTTCGGGCCGGTGCTGTCGGTGCTGACCTTCCGCACCCCGGACGAAGCGGTGGCCAAGGCGAACAACACGCCGTACGGCCTGTCCGCTGGCATCTGGACGGAGAAGGGTTCGCGGATCCTGAAGACAGCGTCGAAGCTGCGTGCGGGCGTCGTGTGGTCCAACACGTTCAACAAGTTCGACCCGACCTCGCCGTTCGGCGGCTACAAGGAGTCGGGGTTCGGCCGCGAAGGCGGTCGCCACGGTCTGGAGGCCTACCTCGATGTCTGATGCACGGCTGGGTGTTCTCAAGACGTACAAGCTCTTCGTGGGCGGGAAGTTCCCCCGGTCGGAGAGCGGACGGGTGTACGAGGTGACCGACTCCAAGGGCCAGTGGCTGGCGAACGCCCCGCAGGCGTCGCGGAAGGACGCGCGGGACGCGGTCACCGCGGCACGGAAGGCATTCGGCGGCTGGTCCGGCGCGACGGCGTACAACCGCGGTCAGGTGCTCTACCGCGTCGCGGAGTTGCTGGAGGGCCGGCGCGACCAGTTCGTCACCGAGGTCGCCGCGGCGGACGGGCTGTCGAAGTCCAAGGCCACCGCGCAGGTGGACGCCGCGATTGACCGCTGGGTCTGGTATGCGGGCTGGACGGACAAGATCGCCCAGACCGTGGGCGGCGCCAACCCGGTGGCCGGCCCGTACTTCAACCTGTCGTCGCCCGAACCGACGGGCGTGGTCGCCGTGGTGGCGCCGCAGAAGTCTTCGCTGCTCGGCCTGGTGTCGGTGCTGGCGCCCGTCCTGGCCTGCGGAAACACTGCTGTCGTGATCGCCGCGGAGACGGGGCCGCTGCCGGCGCTGTCGCTGGCCGAGGTACTGGCCACCTCCGACGTGCCGGGTGGCGTGGTGAACGTGCTGACCGGGCGAGCCGCCGAGATCGCGCCGTCACTGGCCTCACACCAGGACGTCAACGCCCTGGATCTGGCGGGCACCGACGGCGATCTTGCGACGGAGCTGGAAGTGGCCGCGGCGGACACGGTCAAGCGCGTGCTGCGGCCGGGAAGGACCGCGGACTGGTTCGCCGAACCCGGTACGGAGCGGATGACCGCCTTCCTCGAGACGAAGACGGTGTGGCACCCCATGGGCGTGTGACGCCTCCGGGGCTGTGACTTCGGAGGATGCGCACCTCAGGGGTGCACGCGTGACGGACATGCGGACGGGGCGGGCTGCCGAGCGGCCCGCCCCGTCCGCATGTCACGGAGGCGTGCGGGCTCAGCCTGCCGACGGGCCGTCGAACCTGTGCACGAGGGGGAGCTCGTCCGCAGAGGCGCCGTCGGCCAGCGGACCGGTCACGGACTGCGTGCCGATCGGCTTGAAGTCCGCGATCTGCGTGCCGACGCCGTTCGCCAGCGGATCCGAACCGGTGCCCGCCAGCGGGTTGACCGGCAGATCGGCGACCGGCCCCAGTGCACCGCCGACGCCGTGCTCCAGCGAGCCGCGCAGGGTCTTCGAGGGCTGGTGCAGCACCGAGGTGTCGAGATCACCCACCGGCGTCTCGACCGTGCTGGGCTCCGCCGCCTGTGCCACGCCCCCCACGCCGGCCAGGGCGGCTCCGGCAGCCGTCATGGTGAGCCCGACGCGCAGGGCTGCCTGCGAGCGCCGGGATTCCTTCCTCCGAGCATGCCGCGGGCGAGAAGTCACGAATCCACCTGCCTGACGTACGTGTGACGAAACAAACACCCAGCGTAGCGCAAGGGGGTCGGTGAACCCGCCGTTCCGCAGGGCGGTTCACTCTGACGGGATTCTGCGCCATGCGGCGCCGACGGAGTCACACGGATGGGCGACAATATTCTCTCGTGACCTCCAGCGCCCGCCCCGAGACAGACGTTTCCGCCCGCGTGATCCTGCTGACCGGCCCTTCGGGAGCCGGCAAGTCGCGGTTGGCCGCACGCACCGGCCTGCCCGTGCTGCGCCTGGACGACTTCTACAAGGAGGGCGACGACCCCTCCCTCCCCCTGCTGCCGGACGGTGCCACCGACTGGGACGCGCCCGCCTCGTGGGACGGGGACGCCGCCTTCTCCGCAGTGACGGCGCTGTGCGAGCGGAGCCGTACGACCGTGCCCCGGTACGACATCTCGACGAGCTCCCGCACCGGCGCGGAGGAGTTCGCCCTGGGCGGGTCGCACCTGTTCGTGGCCGAGGGCATCTTCGCCGCGGACATCGCCCGTCGCTGCCTCCGGGCCGGCCTGCTGGCGGACGCGCTGTGCCTGCGCGGACGGCCGTTCACCACCTTCCGGCGCCGACTGCTGCGCGACGTGCACGAGAGCCGAAAGTCGGTGCCGTTCCTGGTCCGGCGGGGATGGACGCTGATGCGGGCCGAGGAGGGCATCGTGGCCCGCCACCGCGAGCTGGGTGCCCACGCCTGCGCCCGGGACGAGGCGCTGACCCGCATCGCGGGCCTGCGGACCGCGGACCGGCGCTCGGTCGACGCGTAGGAGGACCCGGACCACCTACGTCGTGGGACGAGAGGGTGCCGGGGCACGACGACGGGTGCGGCCGGACCCCCCGCCCGGCCGCACCCGTCATCCCCGTGCCCCCCGTTCCCCCATCCCCCCTCGGGGCCCGTCGCGTCAGGCGACGAGCTCTCCGAAGCACTCATCCTGGTCACGGCCCGGGCTCAGGGCCCGGTCTTCGCGCAGCCGGCGCAGCGAGCGCCAGATGCTGCTCTTCACCGTGCCGACACTGATGTCCAGGATGTCGGCGATCTCGAGGTCCGTGCGGCCCTCGTAGTAGCGCAGCACCAGCATGGTCCGCTGGGCCTCCGGCAGCCGGGCGAGCGCCTGCCAGAGCACGGCGCGCAGTTCGGTGCCGCGCATCGCGTCGTGGTCGGCGGAGGGCGACTCGGGCAGCTCCTCCGTCGGGTACTCGTTCAGTTTCCGGCGACGCCAGGCGCTGATGTGCAGGTTCGTCATGGTGCGCCGCAGGTAGCCGCCGAGAGCCGCCTTGTCGGCGATCCGGTCCCAGGCGCGGTAGGTCGAGAAGAGCGCGCTCTGCAGCAGATCCTCGGCCTCGAACCGGTCGCCGGTGAGGTGGTATGCGGTGGCGTACAGCGAGGCCCGGCGTTCGCGGACGTAGTCCGTGAATTCGGTCTCCGAGGAAGCCGTGCGACGTTCCGCCGCGTCCGCCCCGTGTTCGCCGGCCCCCCGGGCGTCCTCCACCGGTGCCACGTGCGGTGGACGGCTGTGACCGGCACGGCGAGCACACCCCCGCCCGCTCACCGTGCCGGGTTTCTCCGCGACACGGGCCGTGGGAACCGTCGTGGTGTGCAGACGCGTCTGGATGACTGCTGCGTTGCCCCTCGTGCTCTGCAGAGTGCTCATCTCGCGCCTCCCTCTCCTGGTGTCCGGCCCGTTCGCCTGCTTGCTGATGAATACCTTGCCGGGCCAGTTTCATCAGGGGGTCCTCCGACTGTCACAGGCCTGTCACAGGGCGCCGCGGGGCCGTGTCCGGTGAGCGGAGGGCTCCGTGGGCACCGCGCGGTCGAAGTCGGCGGGGCCCATGGGACAGAATGGCGTGTGTGGCTTCCCTGTTGCTGATCGAGGACGACGACGCGGTCCGTACGGCCCTGGAGATGAGCCTGTCCCGGCAGGGTCACCGGGTGGTGACGGCGGCGTCCGGCGAGGACGGTCTCACGATGCTGCGCGAGCAGCGTCCGGACCTGATCGTGCTGGACGTGATGCTGCCGGGCATCGACGGTTTCGAGGTGTGCCGTCGCATCCGCCGGACCGATCAGCTGCCGATCATTCTGCTGACGGCCCGCAGCGACGACATCGACGTGGTGGTGGGCCTGGAGTCGGGCGCCGACGACTATGTCGTCAAGCCGGTGCAGGGCCGGGTTCTGGACGCCCGTATCCGTGCGGTGATGCGGCGCGGCGAGCGGGAGGCCAGCGATTCGGCGACGTTCGGTTCGCTGGTGATCGACCGCGCCGCGATGACCGTCACCAAGAGCGGAGAGGACCTGCAACTGACGCCGACCGAGTTGCGGTTGCTCCTGGAGCTGAGCCGCCGTCCGGGCCAGGCGCTGTCTCGGCAGCAGTTGCTCCGGCTGGTGTGGGAGCACGACTATCTCGGGGACTCGCGGCTGGTCGACGCCTGCGTGCAGCGGCTGCGCGCCAAGGTGGAGGACGTGCCGTCCTCGCCCACACTGATCCGCACGGTGCGCGGGGTCGGTTACCGGCTGGACGCGCCGCAGTGACGGCCGCCGGGCTGGTTCCGGGAAGGAGAACGGCGCCGTGAAGGGTGTTCCGGCGCGCGTACGGGGCCGGCTGGCGGGACTGCTTCCCACCCTGCGGCTGCGGCTGGTGGTGGTCTTCGCGCTGGTGGCGCTGGCAGCCGCCGTGTCGGCCTCCGGAATCGCCTACTGGCTGAACCGGGACGCGGTGCTGACCCGGGCGCAGGACGCGGCGCTGAAGGACTTCCGCAAGGCGATGGAGGACACGGTCGGTCGGCTGCCCCAGCAGTACGACTGCGCCCAGCTCCGGGACGCGGCGGGCCGGATGGCGAACAGCACGCAGGGATACGAGGTGGTGCTGCTCGGCGAGGGACGGAACGGCATGCGGTGCCGGGTCGCCTCGGCACCGGGATTCTTCACGGCCGCCGACGTCCCGGCCAGTCTCCGGAGCGCGGTGAACCGGCACCGCGAGGTGGACGACTCCAACCGCTACCCGTACCACCTGTACTGGCAGCGGACCACGCGCGGCGAGGACGACCCGTATCTGGTGGGGGGCGCGAAACTGGTCGGCCGCCAACCCTCCCCCAGCGGCTACATGCTGAAGTCCCTGGCACCGGAGCGGGATGATCTGGACTCGCTGGCCTGGTCGTTGGGCATCGCCACCGGACTGGCCCTGATCGGTGCCATGCTGCTGGCGCAGGCTGCCGCGACGACGGTGCTGCGTCCGGTGCGGCGCCTCGGCGACGCGGCCCGCCGACTGGGTGAGGGCAAGCTGGACACCCGGCTGCAGGTATCGGGCACGGACGAACTCGCACAGCTGTCACGGACGTTCAATGCCACCGCCGCCGCGCTGGAGAAGCGGGTAGCGGAGCTGAGCGCGCGGGAGGCGTCCTCCCGGCGTTTCGTCGCCGACATGTCGCACGAGCTGCGGACGCCGCTCACCGCGATCTCCGCGGTGACGGAGGTGCTGGAGGAGGAGCAGGACCATCTCGATCCGATGATCGCACCGGCGGTCGGCCTGGTCGTCAGCGAGACGCGCCGACTCGGGGACCTGGTGGAGAATCTGATGGAGGTCACCCGCTTCGACGCCGGCACGGCGCGGCTGGTGAAGGACGACGTGGACGTGGCGGACATGGTCACCGCCTGCATCGACGCCCGCGCCTGGCTGGACGCGGTGGACCTGGACGCGGAGCGCGGCATCATGGCGCACATCGACCCGCGACGGCTGGACGTCATCCTGGCGAACCTGATCGGCAACGCCCTCAAACACGGCGGCTCACCCGTCCGCGTCTCGGTGCGCGTCCGGGCCGGCACCGCGCCTTCGGGCGGCGAGGAGTTGGAGATCGAGGTGGCCGACCACGGCCCCGGCATCCCTGAGGACGTGCTGCCGCACGTCTTCGACCGCTTCTACAAGGCGAGCGCGTCACGGCCCCGGAGCGAGGGCAGCGGGCTGGGGCTGTCCATCGCCATGGAGAACGCGCACATCCACGGCGGCACGATCCGTGTCCGCAACGGCGAACGGCAGGGCGAAGGCGCGGTCTTCACACTGCGGCTGCCACGGAACGAGAACGAGCCGGACGGGCCGGACGGGCCGGACGGGCCGGACGGGAAGCGCCACGGCGGGAGCCGCCGGGACGACACGGGCCCGGACGGGTTCGGGCAAGGGAGGAACGGGGCATGACCCGGAACGGCAGTCGCCCTCTGAGCCCGGCCCGTCGCCGGCGCTCACGCGCAGCCCTGCTCTCCGGGCTGCCGGCACTCCCCCTGCTACTGGTCGCCGGCTGCGGTATCCAGCCCACGTCGGTTCCGGTGGACGCGGGCGCCGCGCCCTCGCGCATCGCCTGCGTACTGTCCGACGGCGAGCCGACCACCGCCGCGCCGCAGTTCACCGTGGTCCGGGTGTATCTCGTCTGCGGTTCACGGGTCAGCCCGGTGCAGCGGACGGTGCGACTGCCCCAGGAGCGGGCGAAGGTCGCCACGGCGCTGCTGGCCACGCTGTCGGCCGAGCCCGACTCGCACGAGCGCACCGCCGGGTTCACCAGCCGGGTACCGATCGATCTGGAGGTGGAGCCGGGCACCCCGTCCGATCCGCCGGGCACGCTGCGGCTGAACGTGCCGCCGTCGAACCTGCCGCCGTTCGCGTTGGCACAGATCGTCTGCACCTTCGCCGAATCGGAGGCCTCGGCCCCCACGGAGGGCACCGTGATCGTGGCCGGACCGGTGGACACCCCGCCGCCCGAACCGCCCCGCCGAGTGCCGTGCACGACGGAGCTGCGGAACCGTCCGGACGCGGCGGACACGGCCGGCACCGTGGTGCAGCCCTGAGCCGCTGCGGCCGGGAACCGTCCGGGAGGACGACCGCGTCCTCCTCGACGTGCACGGTCATGTCCCCGGGCGCTTCACGTCGGCCCGCGTCCGGGCGGCGGGCGCCCTCCTCCTCGGCGCCCACCTGCTGACGGTCGGCTGGCTCACGCTTCGCCCCCGCCCCGTTCCGTGGGTCTCGCCGTCGAACCTGCAGCCCTTGGCCACCATCCACGCCGACCTGGCGGCCGGACCGGCCGCGGCGCTGCAGGGCATCGGCGGCGACCTGATGCTGCTCGCGCCGGTCGGCGTGCTGCTCCCGGCCCTCGGCCACCCGTACGGCCCCCGGGCGGCCACCGCACTGCGGACGGTCCTCACCGGACTGTTCCTCGCGCTGGGAGTCGCCGCGCTGCGCAGCGGCACGCCCAGCCAGGTGGTGACGGTGGACGCGGTCATGCTGAACACCGCCGGTGTCGCCCTCACCCACCTGTTGCTCTGGCCACGGCTGCGCAGGAGCCTGCTACGCCGCGAGGGAGTGCGGTACACCCCGCCACGCGTCGCACCGGCTCAGGCGGGTACTCAGGGGCATACCCCGAGAGGTTCCAGGGTCGGGATCGCACCCTAGCGGGACGCCTTCCACTCGTCGGCCTCCTACGGTGGGAAGCGCACGGTCCGCCAGGGAGCGGACCGGCGCACCGCAGAAGGACCGAAGGGAGCGCTGTCATGGCCGCACTCGTACGCCCGCACGACACGCGGATGATCGCCGGTGTGTGTGCGGGGCTCGCCCGCCGGTTCGGCACCAGGCCCGCGACGATGCGCGTGATCTTCGTCGTCTCGTGCCTGCTGCCGGGGCCGCAGTTCCTGCTTTACCTGGCATTGTGGATCCTGCTCCCCAACGCCCAGCGACAGCCCTCCTGGTGAAGCCGCCGGGCTCCGGCCTGTGGTGGGCGGCGCCCGCCGCGTCAGCCGAGGGGCAGGCCACCGCCGCTGAGTGACCCCTCGGCGAGCGGCAGGCCGTCGGTGGGCAGACCACCGTCGAGCGTGTCGGTGACGGTCTCGGTCGGCCCGCTGTTTCCGGTGAGCTCGCCGTTGAGTGGGAGTCCACCGAGCATCTTGCCGCCGCCGTCGCCGCCTTCGGCTTTCGCCACGTCGGCCGGCAGGGTCGGTGCGACGACGTCCTCGGCAGCCGTGGGCATCCGGGCGACCGAGTCGCCGCCGGCCATCACGTCCTGCACCGGCGGAGCGGCGACCAGCTGGCGTCCCGTCGTCTCGACCGTCTCCCCGACGCCGGCCGCCGCGGAGGCGGCGCCGGCTCCGGAGACCGCGAAGGCGGCACCGAGCGCGGTGACGCCGAGGGCCTTGATCGTTCCGTGCTGCATGGGTGACACGTCCTGTCCGATGGGAGATCTCCGGGCGGTCCGGCGAACGTAGCCAGGCCGTGGATCACCCGCAAACCGGCCGACGCGGCCGGGAAGGGGCCTGTCGCCACCCTCCCGGCCGCCTCGTACCGGGACAGGCATCAGCCCGCGCCGGCAACGGATCCGCTGGTCCGGGCAGCTGCCGACGCCGCATCGTGGAACAGCCACTCGGACTTCAACTCGGCATATCCCGGCTTGACGACCTCGTTGATCATGGCGAGACGTTCATCGAAAGGGATGAACGCGGACTTCATCGCGTTGACGGTGAACCACTGCATGTCGTCCAGCGTGTACCGGAAGGTCTCCACCAGGTGCTGGAACTCGCCGCTCATACTGGTGCCGCTCATCAGCCGGTTGTCGGTGTTGACCGTGGCCCGGAAGTGCAGCCTGCGCAGCAGGCCGATGGGGTGCTCGGCGTAGGAGGCGGCGGCGCCCGTCTGCAGGTTGGACGACGGGCACAGCTCCAGCGGGATGCGCTTGTCCCGCACGTACGACGCGAGCCGGCCGAGCTTCACCTGGCCGTCGTCGGCGACCTGGATGTCGTCGATGATCCGGACGCCGTGGCCGAGCCGGTCGGCACCGCACCACTGGAGCGCCTGCCAGATCGACGGGAGCCCGAACGCCTCTCCGGCATGGATGGTGAAGTGGTTGTTCTCCCGCTTGAGGTATTCGAACGCGTCGAGGTGACGGGTGGGCGGGTATCCGGCCTCCGCGCCCGCGATGTCGAAGCCGACGACGCCCAGGTCGCGGTAGCGGTTGGCGAGTTCGGCGATCTCCAGTGCGCGGGCGGCGTGCCGCATCGCGGTCAGCAGGGCCCCGACGCGGATGCGTCGGCCGGCCTCACGGGCCCGTCGCTCGCCCTCGCGGAAGCCCTCGTTCACGGCCTCCACCACCTGCTCCAGCGTGAGTCCCCGCTCCAGGTGCTGTTCGGGGGCATACCGCACCTCGGCGTACACCACGCCGTCTGCGGCGAGGTCCTCGGCGCACTCGGCGGCGACCCGGACGAGCGCCTCGCGGGTCTGCATCACGGCGCAGGTGTGCGAGAACGTCTCCAGGTACCGCTCCAGGGAACCGGAGTCGGCGGATTCGCGGAACCAGGCGTCGAGCCGCTCGGCTGCCTCGGATTCCGGCAGCCCCTCGTAGCCCACCTCACGCGCCAACTCGATGACGGTGGCCGCGCGCAGCCCGCCGTCGAGATGGTCGTGGAGCAGCACCTTCGGGGCGCGGCGGATCTGCTCCGGTGTCGGAATGGTGAGAGGTGTCTCGCTCGTCATTTTCGTACTGTAGCGCCTACGCGCGTAGACATCTACGATGTCCGGCTTTCCACCCTCCGGCACGCACAGCTGCCGCGGGGAGCGGCCCACCGGGCCGCGGCT
>KI547052.1:91333-113797 GCA_000497405.1 Streptomycetaceae bacterium MP113-05
CGCGCCATGCCTCAGCCGACTCGGCAGGCACCGGCCGGCCGAACGCCGGCCGGGAAGGTGAGGTCGGGGCGGAGGATGGCGGACGTCAGCCGAGGAGCGACCCGCGGCGGGCCAGCAGGAAGCGGCGGAACGCCGCGACGGGCGGGGGTTCGGGGCGCCCGTCGAGCCACGCGAGTCCGATCTCCCGCACCGCGCGCGGCGCGGTCACCGTCAACTCCCTCACGCCGGGGCGGGGAACCGCCGGCGGCGGGAGCAGTGCGACACCGAGTCCGGCGGCCACCAGCCCGCGAATGGTCTCCGCCTCCTCGCCCTCGAACGCGATCCGCGGCTGGAACCCGGCCTGTGCACACAGCGCCTCCAGGATGCGCCGCATCCCGTACCCGGGCTCCAGGGTGACGAACGGTTCGTCGGCGGCCTCGGCCAGCCGGATGCGTTTGCGTGCGGCCAGCCGGTGGTCGTCGGGCACGACGAGCCGCAACCGCTGCTCGTCGAGCCGGCGTGCCACCAGGCCGCGGGCGGCCAGTTCCGCCGCGTCCGGGATGGGCGAGGTGAGGCAGAGGTCGAGGCCCCCGGCGGCGAGCCGTTCCAGCATGGCTTCGCCGTAGTTCTGCACCAACGCGAACCGCACGCCGGGATGCTCGGCCCGGAAGCCGCGGATGAGGCCGGGCACGGTCTCCCAGCCAAGGGTGTGCAGGAAGCCGAAGGCGACCTTTCCGGTCGCCGGGTCGGCGTCGGAACGTACGGACTCGGCGGCCTGTTCCACCGCTGTCAGCGCCCGTTCCGCGGAGGCGCGGAAGGTGTGCCCGGCGGGGGTGAGAGAGACCGTCCGGCCGCGGCGGGCGAAGAGTGCCACGCCGAGGTCCTCCTCCAGCCGGGCCAGCGCGCGGCTGAGCGTGGACTGCGGTACACCCAGCTCCTGCGCCGCGCGCGTGACGTGTTCGTGGCGGGCCACCGCGGCGAAGAGCGCGAGCCGTGGCGTCAGCTCCAGGCCCCAGTCATTCCCGGTTTCCGATGTCGCGGATGTCACGGATCTGTCCTGACCGTTGCGAGCAGGTGACGCGTACACCCCTCACCTCTACTGATGCACGAGTGGAACGATTATCGCAGTTCTGTGCATTGGACGCATGAGCCGGGCCGCCGTACGTTCGAGGCATGCCTTCTGCTGATACCGGGGCGTCCACCCGAGGTGTGGACGCCGTGTCCCCGCGCGTCGCCTCCCGGCCCGTCGATCCCGAGTCCACCAAGTACCGGCCGGGCGACCCCGGCTACCGTCGGCTGAGCCTCGCCCTCTTCGCTGTCGGCCTCGTCGCCTTCGGCCTCCTCTACTCCACGCAGGCACTGCTGCCGACGATCTCCGCGGACCTCGGCGTCTCCGCCGGCCAGGCCAGTTGGACGGTCTCCGGGGCGACGATCGGCCTGGCTCTCGCGGTGCTGCCGCTGAGCGCCCTCTCCGAACGGTTCGGCCGGCGCCGCACCATGACCGTTTCGCTGGCCGTCGCGGTGGCGCTCGCGCTGGTCATGCCGCTGGCACCGACGCTGGGCACGCTGACCGCGCTGCGGGTCGCGCAGGGCGTGGCCCTCGCGGGCGTGCCCGCCTCCGCCATGGCCTTCCTGTCGGAGGAGGTCCGTTCGAAGGCGCTGGTCGGCGCGGTCGGCCTGTTCGTCGCGGGGAACAGCATCGGCGGCATGTCCGGCCGCATCCTCACCGGCTGGGTCACCCAGGTGTGGGGCTGGCGCGCGGCACTGGCCGCCCTCGGCGTGGCGACATTCCTGTGCGCGGTGGCGTACGCGCTGCTGGCGCCGAAGGCACGGCACTTCACCCCGTCGACAGTGAGCCCGCGGGCGCTGGCGCGGACCGTACGGACCCACCTGTCCGACCCGCTGCTGGTCCGGCTGTACCTGATCGGGCTGCTGTTCATGACCGCCTTCGGCGCGGTCTACACCGTGATCGGCTACCGCCTGGTCGGCGACACGTTCGGGCTCTCCCAGGGGCTGGCCGGTTCGATCTTCGTGATCTACCTGGTCGGCACGGTCTCCTCCGCGATGTCCGGCCGGCTGCACGGTCGGCTGGGGCGGCGCGGCACTCTGTACGTCGCGATCCTCACCACGGCCACCGGTCTGCTGCTGTCACTGTCCGACAGCCTGCTCGCGGTCGCCGGCGGTCTGGTCCTGATCACCGCGGGGTTCTTCGCGGGCCACGCGGTGGCGTCCGGCTCGGTCAGCCGTACGGCGACGCAGGGTCGTGCGCAGGCCTCGGCGCTGTACCAGATGGCCTACTACCTGGGCAGCTCGGTCGGCGGCACGGTGGGGGCGCTCGCCTACCACGGCGGCGGCTGGCCGGCGACGGTCGCGTTCGCGCTGGCCGCGCTGGTCGGCGCGGCGGGCGTCACCCTGTACGCCACCCGCCGCGCGGTCCACGCCCGCCGGTCGGCCCCGCTCACGGCCTGAGCGCCGGGGCTCAGCCCCAGGGGAGATCGGTCGTGACAAGGCTCAGTTCGAACGGCTCGGGCAGGTGCAGCGTCTCGCCGAACTCGGCGACGTCGAGGACGCGGTAGGCCCCGCCGTCGGGCTCGCCGTAGAGCGTCGCCGTCGGGTTACCCGAGTGCCACGGGTCCAGGAGGAGGTACAACTCCACCCCGGCGTGAGCGTATCCGCGGTGTTTCACGACGCGATCGTGGTTGGCGTTGCCCTGCGAGGTGATCTCCACCACGAGCTTCGCCTCGCCCGCCGGCACGCGGTTCTCCGGGGCGACGAGTGCGTCCACGGGTACGACTGCGAGGTCCGGGATGAACAGCCCGACCTTCCCTGGAACGGCCAGGCCGAGCGTCTGGAAGAGCCCCCAGTCGTCGGGGAGCTTCGGGTAGAGCAGTCGCTGCAGCCTGTCAGCCATCAGGTTGTGGGCGTGGGCGGGCGGTGGTGCCACGGTGACGATCCCCTCGATGATCTCCACCTTGCAGCCCTCTGGCGCGTCCGTCTCCTCCCAGATACGGACGGCGTCGTCCCAGCCGTACATGCCGTGCGGTCCGGGGTCGACGGGGAGTGCGGTCATGGCGGTCTCCTCTATCGGTTCGTCACCGAGCCCATCATGCCGAACGGGAAGTCCGCAGGTCAGGCGATACGTTCCAGCACCACAGACGGCGGGACGTCCACGGCCGTGTCGCCGATCGCGAAGCCGCCGTCGAGCGCCTCCAACGCGTAGGCGAACTTCTCCGGCGTGTCGGTGTGCAGGGTCAGCAGCGGGGCGCCCGCCTCGACCCGCTCGCCGGGCTTGGCGTGCATCTCGACGCCGGCACCGGCCTGCACCGGGTCCTCCTTGCGGGCGCGGCCCGCGCCGAGGCGCCAGGCGGCGACGCCGACCGCGTACGCGTCCAGCGAGGTGAGGACGCCGCTCGCCGGGGCCGTGACCACGTGCTGCTCGCACGCGACGGGCAGCGCCGCGTCGGGGTCGCCCCCCTGGGCGGCGATCATGCAGCGCCACACGTCCATCGCGGAGCCGTCCGCGAGGGCCTTCGCCGGGTCGGCGTCGGGCAGGCCGGCCGCGGCGAGCATCTCCCGGGCCAGCGCGAGGGTCAGTTCGACGACGTCGGCCGGGCCCCCGCCGGCCAGCACCTCGACGGACTCCCGCACCTCGAGCGCGTTGCCGGCCGTCAGGCCGAGCGGCGTGGACATGTCGGTGAGCAGCGCGACCGTGTTCACGCCGTGATCGGTGCCGAGGCCGACCATGGTGGACGCCAGCTCGCGCGCGTCCTCGATCGTCTTCATGAACGCGCCGGAGCCGACCTTCACGTCCAGCACCAGGGAGCCGGTGCCCTCGGCGATCTTCTTGCTCATGATGGAGCTGGCGATCAGCGGGATGGCCTCGACCGTCCCCGTCACGTCGCGCAGCGCGTAGAGCTTCTTGTCGGCCGGGGCGAGCCCGTCGCCGGCCGCGCAGACGACCGCCCCGGCGGAGTCGAGGGTGCCGAGCATCTCCGCGGTGCTCAGCGACGCGCGCCAGCCGGGGATCGACTCCAGCTTGTCCAACGTGCCGCCGGTGTGGCCGAGGCCGCGTCCGGAGAGCTGCGGGACGGCCGCGCCGCAGGCGGCGACCAGCGGGGCGAGCGGCAGCGTGATCTTGTCGCCGACGCCGCCCGTGGAGTGCTTGTCGGCGGTGGGACGGGTGAGCGAGGAGAAGTCCATCCGCTCGCCGGAGGCGATCATCGCGGCGGTCCAGCGGGCGATCTCGGCCCGGGTCATGCCGTTCAGCAGGATCGCCATGGCGAGCGCGGACATCTGCTCGTCGGCGACCGCGCCGCGCGTGTACGCGTCGATGACCCAGTCGATCTGGTCGTCGGTCAGCGGATGCCCGTCGCGCTTGGCGCGGATGACGGAGATGGCGTCCATGGGTT
This sequence comes from Streptomycetaceae bacterium MP113-05, assembly GCA_000497405.1. Classification (GTDB taxonomy): domain Bacteria; phylum Actinomycetota; class Actinomycetes; order Streptomycetales; family Streptomycetaceae; genus Streptomyces. The sequence continues at coordinate 95,722 of KI547052.1, forward strand.
CCTTCGGTGCGAGGTACGGGAGGTCGGCGGGCCGTCGAGGGGGCGGGCGTCAGCGCGCGAGGTCGTCGGGCCCGAACGCGTCCGGCAGCAGCTCGGACAGCGGCCGCACGCCGCGCGCGGTGTCCAGCAGCAGCTCCGGGCCCCCGTGTTCCCACAGCAGCTGCCGGCAGCGTCCGCACGGCATCAGGCGGTCGCCGTTGCGGTCGCAGCAGGTGAAGGCCGTGAGCCGGCCGCCGCCGGTGGCGACCAGCTCCGAGACGAGCCCGCACTCGGCACACAGCGCGACCCCGTACGCCGCGTTCTCCACGTTGCAGCCGGAGACGGTGCGGCCGTCGTCGGCGAGGGCGGCGGCGCCGACCGGGAAGCCCGAGTAGGGGGCGTAGGCCCGGGACATGGCGTCCCGCGCCCGCTCCCGCAGGGCCTCCCAGTCGACGTCGGATGCGCTCGGGTTCACGTGCCCTGGCCCTTCCGGTACGGCTTGCCGATGGTTTTCGGCACCCGTAGCCGCTGGGTGGCGAGGCAGAGCACCAGCAGGGTGGTGAGGTACGGGCTGGCCTCGACCAGTTCGCGCGGCACCGTGTCGGTGACGGCGTACCAGAGGGCGACCGCGACGCCGAAGGTGACGGCGACCAGGCCGGCGTTGCGCGAACCCTTGTAGAGCTTCCACAGGCCGTAGCCCACCAGCAGCACCGCGAAGACCAGCAGCAGCGCGTGGATCGTCGGCCCACCGCCGCGGAGCTGGGTGCCGTCCATGAAGCCGAAGATACCCGCACCCATGGCGACACCACCGGGACGCCAGTTACCGAAGATCATCGTCGCGAGGCCGATGTAGCCGCGACCGCCGGTCTGGCCCTCCTGGTAGTAGTGCACGTAGAGGGCGAGGAACGCGCCGCCGAGGCCGGCGAGGGCGCCGGACATGGTGATGGCCGCGTACTTGTACGTGTAGACGTTCACGCCCAGCGACTCGGCGGCGACCGGGTTCTCACCGCAGGACCGCAGCCGCAGGCCGAACGACGAGCGCCACAGCACGAAGAACGTGAGGACGAACAGGCCGGCGGCCAGCAGCGTGACCCAGGACACGCCGTCGACGGCTGCGCGGGCGATCCCGGCGGTGTCCGAGACGAAGAACCAGTTCTGTTCCTCGAGCGACCTGAGCCCGTCGGCGAGCCACGGAACGGAGAACTGCGACATGTCCTCGATCTTCGGCGACTGCCGGTCGTTGCCTCCGACCGCCGCGGCCTCGCTGCCGGGGGCGGCGAACCACAGCTTCGCGAGGAACTGGGTCAGTCCGAGGGCGAGGATGTTGACGGCCACACCGGAGACGATGTGGTCGACGCCGAAGGTGACCGTGGCCAGGGCGTGGATGAGGCCGCCGAGGGCACCGCCGAGCATGCCGGCGACGACGGCCGCCCAGGGCCCGTGCTGCCAGCCGATCCAGCCGGCCGTGAAGGTGCCCATCACCATCATGCCCTCGAGGCCGATGTTGATCACGCCCGCGCGCTCGGACCAGAGCCCGCCGAGACCCGCGAGGCCGATCGGCACGGCCCAGCTCAGCGCCGTCGAGTAGACGCCGAAGCTGGTGAGGCTGTCGACGCCGGTGACGACGCGGAGCGCGGACAGCAGCAGCAGCCCGCCCGCGACCAGCAGCAGTATCCAGGGCCAGGTGAGCTTGCGGTGGCGCTTCTGATTCCGGCCCCTTTCGGTCAGCGACTCCGAGAACTTGGCGGAGAGGTTCGTGCTCACGCGGACACCCCCGCCTTGTGGTTCTTACGGGCCTGCTTGGCGAGTTGTTCGCCGACCGTGCGCTGCTGTCGGCGAAGGCCGTAGCGGCGGACGACTTCGTAGGCGATGACCACGCACAGGACGATGACGCCCTTCATGACCTCGACGGTCTCCTGCGCGTAGTCCTCCAGCTGGATGTAGGCGCCGGTGCGGTCGAGGAAACCCCACAGCAGCGCGGCGAACGCCATGCCCACGGCGTTGTTGCGGCCGAGGAGGGCGAGGGCGATGCCGGTGAAGCCGATGCCGGTGGGGAAGTCGTTGCCGTAGTTGTAGGCGGTGCCCAGCAGGATCGGCATGCCGACGAGACCCGCGGCGGCACCGGAGAGGACCATCGAGGTGACGACCATCTTCTTCACGCTGACGCCGCTGGCCTGAGCGGCCGTCTCGGAGCCGCCGACGGCACGCAGGTCGAAGCCGAACCGCGTGCGGTTGAGCATGAACCAGTAGCCGAAACCGACGACCGCGGCGACGAGGACGAAGCCGTTGATCTCGTCGGGGGCGGTCGGCAGGAAGAAGAAGTGGCTCGAGGACGGAATGTCCGGGGTGTGGAAGATGTTGCCGTCCTTCACCGCAAGCCGGCCTTCCTGCAGGAAGTAGCCGATGAACGAGGCAGCGATGAAGTTCAGCATGATCGTGGTGATCACCTCGCTGACGCCGCGGGTCACCTTCAGCACGCCCGCGATGCCGGACCAGACCGCACCGACGACGACCGCGATGAGCATGACCAGCGGGATCTGCACGAACCCCGGCAGCGTCAGCGCACCGCCGACGACGGCGGCGAAGAACGCCGCGATGCGGTACTGGCCGTCGACGCCGATGTTGAAGAGGTTCATCCGGAAGCCGATGGCCACGGCCAGCGCGGACAGGTAGTACGGGATCGCCTTGTTGATGATCCACACCTGGCTGTCGCTCTTGGACCCGTAGTCCAGCATCAGCGTGTACGCGCCGAGCGGGTCCTTGCCGGTGGCGAGGATGATCAGCGAGGTGATGACGAGGGCGGCGACGAGCGCCAGGACCGGCGCGGCGAGTCCGAGGGCGAGCCGGTTCTTGTCGACCTTCACTGCTTCGCACCCCCCTCGCCGGTCTCGTCCCCGGTGCCCGCGTGGGAGCCGCCCGGTGACGCTTCGAGGTGGCCGCTGGCGGCGCCGGTCATGGCGGAGCCCAACTCCTCAGGTGTGATGGTGGCGGGGTCCGCGTCCGCGACCAGCCGGCCGCGGTACATCACCCGCAGGGTGTCCGAGAGGCCGATCAGTTCGTCCAGGTCGGCGGAGATCAGCAGCACGGCGAGACCCTCGTGGCGGGCCTCCCGGATCTGGTCCCAGATCTGTGCCTGCGCGCCGACGTCCACGCCCCGGGTGGGGTGGGCGGCGATGAGCAGTTTCGGGTGGTGGCTCATCTCACGGCCGACGATCAGCTTCTGCTGGTTGCCGCCGGACAGGCTGGCCGCGGTGACCTCGATGCCGGGCGTCCGGACGTCGTACTCCCGGACGATCCTCTTGGTGTCCTTGCGGGCGGCCTTGATGTCGAGCACGCCCACGGCGCCGCCGCGGCTGTTGGGCCGTTCGGTGACATGGCCGAGCATGCGGTTCTCCCACAGGGGGGACTCCAGCAGCAGCCCGTGCCGGTGCCGGTCCTCCGGGATGTAGCCGATGCCGCCCTCGCGGCGGACGCGGGTGGACCGGTGGGAGATGTCGTCGCCGTCGAGGGTGACGGCGCCGCCGTCCGGGTCGCGCAGACCCATGATCGCCTCGACCAGTTCGGCCTGGCCGTTGCCCTCGACACCGGCGACGCCGAGCACCTCGCCCTTGTGGATGGTGAAGGAGATGCCGTCCAGCACCGTCCGCACACCGCCGTCGGAGTCCTTCGCGGTCAGGCGCAGCCCGTCCACATCCAGCATGGTGATGTCGGTGACGGTCGACTCGCGGGTCTCCGGGGACGGGAGTTCGCTGCCGACCATCAGCTCCGCGAGCTGCTTCGGGGAGGTCTGGGAGGGGTGCACGGAGGCGACCGTCGTACCGCGCCGGATGACGGTGATGTCGTCGGCGACGGAGAGGACTTCGCCCAGCTTGTGCGAAATGAAGATGACGGTGAGGCCCTCGGCCTTGAGCTCCCGCAGGTTGTCGAACAGCGCGTCGACCTCCTGCGGAACGAGGACCGCCGTCGGCTCGTCCAGGATCAGCGTGCGGGCGCCGCGGAAGAGGACTTTGAGGATCTCCACCCGCTGCCGGTCGGCGACGCCGAGCTCCTCGACGAGCACGTCCGGGCGGACCGCGAGGCCGTACGCGTCGGACAGCTTCATGATCTTCTTCCGGGCGCCGCCGCCGATGCCGTGCAGCTTCTCGGCACCGAGAACGACGTTCTCCTGCACCGTGAGGTTGTCGGCCAGCATGAAGTGCTGGTGCACCATGCCGATTCCGCGGGCGATGGCGTCGGCGGGCGTACGGAAGGAGACCTTCTCGCCGGCGACGGTGATGGTGCCCTCGTCCGGCGCCTGCATGCCGTAGAGGATCTTCATCAGGGTGGACTTGCCGGCGCCGTTCTCTCCGACGAGGGCGTGCACGGTGCCGCGGCGGACGGTGATGTCGATGTCGTGGTTGGCCACGACACCCGGGAACCGCTTCGTGATGCCGTGGAGCTCTACGGCAGGTGCGCTGTCCGCCGTCGGGCTCTTGCTGAACGCTTTGATGACGCACTCTCCTCGGTGGGACCGGGCGAAGGAGTGAAGTGTTGGATCAGGGGGGTGGGTGGGGCGGGAGTGACGCTATCGCGCGTCACCCGACTGCGGGCACGCTACGCGCGTAGCGTCTCGGTCGAGAAAGCGGGCCCGGCGCGGAGGACGGTGCTGCGCCCTCCGCGCCGGGCCCACGCCTTACGGGCCTCGCGGCCTGTGCGGCGGACCCGTTACTTCTTCGGGGTCTCGCTCACCTTGACCTCGCCGTCGGCGATCTTCTGCTTGGCCTCTTCGATCTTCGGCATGACGTCATCGATGAAGCCGCCGGAGGTGGCGAGGGACACGCCGTCCTCCTTGAGCGTGTAGGCGTTGACGCCCGTGATCGCGTCACCGTCCTCCACGCTCTTGATCAGGTCGTAGACCGCCACGTCGACGTTCTTCACGACCGAGGTCATGATGACGTCCTTGTACTCGGACAGACCCGGCTGCTCGTACTGGTCGGAGTCGACACCGATCGCCCAGGCGTCACCGTGGTCGTGGATCGCCTCGATCGAACCGGCACCGGACTGGCCGGCGGCGGTGTAGATGATGTCGATGTCGCGGTCCAGCATCCCCTTCGCCTTCTCCTTGGCGGCGGCGGGGTCGTTGAAGCCCTTGTCGTTGTTCGGGTACAGGTACTCCGAGGTGACCTTGACGTCGCCGCCGGTCGCCTCGACGCCCTGCTCGAAACCGGCCTGGAACTTCTGGATCAGCGCGTTGTTCACACCGCCGATGAAGCCGACCTTGTCCGTCTTGGTCTTCAGCGCGGCGGCGACTCCGGCGAGGTAGCTGCCCTCGTGCTCGGAGAAGACCATGCTGTCGACGTTGTCGGCCTCCACCACGGAGTCGACCAGACCGAAGGTCGTGTCCGGGTACTCCTTGGCGACCTTCTCGATCGACGCGCCGTAGCTGAAGCCGACGCCGATGACCGGGTTGTAGCCCTGCTGGGCGAGGTTGGTGAGCCGCTGGACGCGGTCCGCCTCGGTCTCGTTGTTGCTCGCGGTCAGCATCTCGACATTGACGTCGAACTCTTTCTCCGCCTTGTCCGCGCCACGCGCTGCGGACTCGTTGAAGGAGTGGTCGTCACGGCCGCCGACGTCGAAGGCCAGGCCGACGCCCTTGTCCTTCTTCTCGTCCTGGTTGGCCTCGGTGGAGCTCTCGCCACACGCGGTGGCCGTCAGCGCGAGGACCGCGGTGGCACTGACCGCGGCTGCAAGCTTGGATACCCGACGCAAGAGGACGTTCCCTTCGTTCCCGGAAGCGCCTCTTTCCCGGCGCTGACTGTTCCGGGTCAGATTAACGCGCGTAGATAAGAGGTAAAGACGTACCCCGGGGCTGTTATCGGATCGGTGTCTGACGGGTACGGAACGGCTTCCCACAACCGCCCCGCACCCGACCGTTCGGCCTGCCGTTCGCACAGGTCAGGTCGGCTACGGAAGGCGGCCGACACTGAGCAGCGCTGCAGCGGTGAACATCTCCACACCCACGGTGATCGCCTTCTCGTCGGCGTCGAAGTCGCCCTGGTGGAGATCACGCTCCACGCTGTCGCCCGGCGTCCGCACGCCGAGCCGCGCCATGGCACCCGGGACCTGCTCCAGGTACCAGGAGAAGTCCTCGCCGCCGAGGCTCTGCTCGGTCGTCTCGAGCGCGTACTCACCACCTCGCACCACCATCGCGTCGCGCAGCAACTCGGTGCTCTTCTGCTCGTTGACCACCGGCGGGACGCCCCGCACGTAGTCGACGGTCGACTTCGCCCGGTGCATCGTCGCGACCTCGTCGATCGCCCCGTGCACCAGGTCCGGCGCGTCCCGCCAGGCGGGCAGGTCCAGGCAGCGGACGGTGGCGGACAGTTCCGCCCGTTGCGGGATCACATTGCACGTGTGCCCGGACTCGATCCGGCCCCAGGTCAGAGCCAGCCCCGAGCGGGCGTCGACCCGCCGCGCCAGCAGCGCGGGCACCTCGGTGACCAGCTTCGCCGCGGCGGTCACGAGGTCCGTCGTCAGATGCGGTCTGGCCGTGTGCCCGCCCGGCCCGGACAGCGACACCTCCAGCCGGTCGCAGGCCGAGGTGATCGGGCCTGCACGGAGGCCGACTTTCCCCGCGTCCACCCGCGGGTCGCAGTGCACCGCGACGATCCGTCCGACGCCGTCCAGCACGCCGCCCTCCATGGCGTCCGTCGCGCCGCCCGGGAGCACCTCCTCGGCCGGCTGGAAGATCAGCCGCACCGGGCGCGGCAGCAGGTCGCGCTTCGCCAGTTCGGCCAGCACCAGACCCGCGCCCAGGACGACGGCGGTGTGCACGTCGTGCCCGCAGGCGTGCGCCCGGTCGGCGATCGTCGAGCGATAGGGGACGTTCTTGGTGTCCGGGATGGGCAGCGCGTCGATGTCCGCACGGATCGCCAGCGCGTCACCGCCGACCTCTCCCCCGATGTCGCAGATCAGCCCGGTGCCGACGGACAGTACCTGCGGCTCCAGCCCGGCCTGCTCCAGCCGTGCCTTGATCGCGGCGGTGGTACGGAACTCCTGATGCCCGAGCTCGGGGTGCATGTGAAGGTCGCGACGGAAGGCGACGAGCTCCTCGCGGAGCGCTTCGGGCAACGTTCCGGGCAGTGCGGACACGCCGACGGCCGCTGCCGCCGACTCCGGGGACAGGAGTTGGTTCATGTCCGGAGCGTAGGCCCATCCAGGGGGCATCTGACAGTTGATCACCGAAATTTCATCCCCGTCAGCGACCGAAAACTACGCTGCGCGGCGGTTGCGGCCACTCTGGGTTGGGTATGCCTCTCGTTTTCACCCGAGTACCCCGCGCGCGAGCCCTCAGTGGTGGTACCGCGGCTGCACGTCGACCGGTTCGTTCCCCAGCGCCCGGCGAAGCTCAGTATCCGCCGGAGGTCGCCCTCGGAAGGGCCCGCCTCACCGAGCGTTCGACGCTCCGTCGCCCTTCGTAGCGGATTGTTATCTTCATTGGGCGCAGGATAAGATGCGCCCAATGAAGATTTCGCCGTCCCTGCTACCGCTTCTACGTTCCCAGTTGCAGGGGGAGCTGCTCGCGGCCGTCCTCCTCCATCCGGAGCGCGGGTTCAGCCTGACCGATCTCGCCCGGGAGGTCGGTGCATCGCACACAGCTGTCCTGAGGGAGGTGAACCGTCTCGTAGCGGCGGGGATTCTGGCCGATCAGCGCGTCGGACGTACACGCGTCGTCTCCGCACGGACCGACACGCCGTTGGCGCGACCTCTCACGGACTTGATCGCGGTCTCCTTCGGTCCTCTACCACTGCTCACGGAAGGGCTGAGGGCGGTCGCCGGCGTGGAGCGTGCGTACATCTACGGGTCCTGGGCCGCCCGCTACAAGGGCGAGCCCGGCCCACCGCCCGGTGACATCGACGTGCTCGTCGTGGGCGCTCCCGACTCCGACGAACTGTTCGACATCGCCGAACGCCTGGGGCGTCGGCTGCGGCGGGACGTGAACATGCACCGTGTGTCGCCCTCGGCTTGGGCCACGGCAGAGACAGACGACCCCTTCCTCACGAGTGTGCGAGAACGCCCACTCGTCGAACTCGACCTGAGCGCGCCGGAGGACGACACATGACCCGTTGGAACCAGGGGCGGGCGACCGTCGACGACCTCCTCTCTCAGGGCGCCGTGGAAAGGGTCCCGAAGCCGAGCTGAAACGGAGCCGCACCCATCTCGCTTCGGCACGCCGAATCATGGACTCGGACCCCGAGGGGGCGTACACGATCGCCTACGACGCCGCCCGCCGAGCTCTCGCCGCAGTTCTGCAAAACCAGGGGCTCCGCGCCACCAGCCGAGGCGGGCACAGGGCCGTCTACGAAGCCGTGCAGGCGCAGCTCGACCCACCACTCGGCTCGATCCTCCGGCCGTTCAACCGCATGCGCGCCCGCCGCAACGAGGTCGAATACCGCTCCTCCGAGGTCCCGTCCGTCACACCGGAGGAAGTCACGAACGACCTGCCAAAGGTCCAAGCCCTCGTCGACCTTGCCGAAAAGGCAATCGCCAACATGCTCCGCTACTGAGGCCCCACGGCTCGCACGTCGACCGGCCGACGGCCGCACTCAGCGAACACCAGCGTCACTTCTGGCCTCGGTAGGGCTCGTGCGGCCGCGCGTCGCCCCGCTCGGCTTCCGCCACCGACTGCGCGAGGCGTCGCGCGTTGGCCGGTGAGCGCCGCAGGTAGATCGTCTCCTGCCAGGACGCGAAGTCCTCCTCGGAGACCAGCACGGCGTTGCCGTTGCGTGAGGTGATGACGATCGGCAGACGGTCGTCGTTGACCCTCGCGATCAACGAAATCAGGTCCTACTGGCCGCACTGGCGGTAATCGACACAGAAGCTGCCCTCTCCGAGCGGTGGGGACGGTCGTACCACGCAAGATCTCATTGAGCCCCCGCTATTGAGGACCGTCAGTCGCGGACGGTGAGCGGTTCCGAGGCGTGCACCCGCAAGGCCGGCCCCTCGTCGAGTCCAAGCACCACGACGAGGTCACCGGAGGCGAGCGGCTCGGTTCGCACACTGCGGGTCGTGTGCCAGGCGCCCCACGCGCGTACGGCCTGCCCGGCCCGAACGGTCACCGCCGCAACCTGCCGCCCGGCCGGGGCGGGCGGGAGGTCGGGCGCCTTGAGCTCCGCCCAGACCGTTTTGCCGATCCCGCCCGCGCGGTCCAGCACGCCCCACCGGTGCGCCAGCGCCTCCACCAGCATCAGCCCGCGCCCGCTCGTCTCGTCGTCCATGGGTGCCCGCACTTCCGGCCGCCCCGCTCCCGCATCGCTGACCTCCAGCCGCAATGTCCCCTCGACCTCCGAGTGCGTGATCCGCACCCCCACCTGCCGATCCCTAGACGAGTAGTTCCGATGTGCTCAGTGATCGAATGCGGTCAGCGACCGCAGCACTGTGGCCCCGGTCTTGTGGTTGTGCCAGATGGCCGAGGCCATCGCGAGGATCCGCTGGGCGACGCGGACGGCGAGTGACTGTTTTCGACCATGTGTGACCTGCGGCGGCTCTCGGTACGGAGTGATCATGACGGTCCGGTAGGTTGATCTTGTGCCCTCCGTCCCGTCGTCGCCGCCCTCGTACGAGGAGCTGGCCGCGCTGGTCGTGGAGCTGAAGCTGTTGGTCTCGGCTCAGGCCGCGACGATCGCCGAGCAGGCGGAGCGGATCGCGGAGCTGGAGCGTCAGGTGGCCACCGACTCTCATAACTCGTCCAAGCCGCCGTCGAGCGACGGGCTGCGGAAGAAGCCGGCGCCGAAGTCGCTGCGGAAGGCGAGTGGCCGCAAGCCCGGCCGCGCCAAGGGTGATCCGGGTGGACGGCTGGAACGGGTCGCCGACCCGGACCGCATAGTCGATCATCGCCCGTCCGCGTGCGACGGCTGCGGCAACGATCTTTCCGGCGCGGTCAGTTCGGGCTTTCGGGCCGGGCAGGTCTTCGATCTGCCCGAGATCGCACCGGAGGTGACCGAGCACCGACTGCACCTGGCGGTCTGCGGCTGCGGGCACGCCACCACGGCGGCAGGCCCGGACCACGTGCCGGCCGCCACGGTCTACGGACCAGGAGTACGCGCGGCGATCGCCTACCTCTCGGCCTACCAGCACCTTCCCGCCAAGCGCCTCGCGGAGGCGATGGAGAACCTGTTCGGCCTGCCGATCTCCACCGGCACCGTGCTGTCCGTCCTGGCCCGCGCCCACGACGGCCTTGAAGACTTCGAAGCGCAGGTCAGGGAGCATCTGGCCGCCGTCCCCGTCGCGCACGCGGATGAGTCCGGGGTGCGGGTGGCGGGCAAGCTGCACTGGCTGCACGTGATGTGCACCCACCTGGTCACCTTCTACGGCATCCACACCCAGCGCGGACGGATCGCCATGGACGACCTCGGTGTGCTGCCCGCCTTCACCGGCACCCTGGTTTCCGACGCCCTGGCCTCCTACACCGTCTACGGCAACGACCAGGCCCTGTGCGGCGCCCATGTCCTGCGCGAACTCATCGCCGTCACCGAGGACACCCGCCACGATCCCACCTGGGCCCGGGCCATGATCGACGTCTTGATCGAGGCGAAGAACGCGGTCGCCGACGCCGTGGCCGCCGGACACGACGCCCTGGCCGACGAAACCCTGGTGCCCTTCCAAGACCGCTACCGGCAGGCCGCGTTGTGCGGCATCGCCGCCAACCCCTACCCCGGCACCGGTCCCCGCTCCAAGGCCAGAGCCCTCGCCGAACGCCTGCGGGACCGCACGAGTGAGTACCAGCGGTACATGACCGAATTCACCGTCCCGTTCGACAACAACCAGGCCGAACGAGACCTGCGGATGATCAAGGTGCAACAGAAGGTCTCCGGATCCTGGCGAACCCTGACCGGCGCGAGGCGCTTCGCCCGGATCCGCTCCTACATCTCCACCGTCCGCAAGCACGGCATCAACCCCCTCACCGCCCCACGCGACCTCTTCGCCGGACGGCCCTGGACGCTGCCCGCAACCAGCTGAAACCCCTAAACAGTCACGATCCGTGTGTCCGGGGAAGTCCGCAGGCGTATGCCGGTGACGGGTCCGGTTGCCGTCAGCGTTGCCGTCAGAACCGGTGGCCGGCTACTTCAGGTGCGCCTGCAGGTCATCGACAGTCCAGTTGGCCTGGCGGAGGATGGAGCGGAGGGTTCCGGGTGCGAGACTGCGGTGGAGAGGGACGATGGCGGTCCGCTCTCCGCTGCGGTACTTGGCGTGGCTGCCACGGGTAGAGACGTACTCGAACCCGCCCCGCTCCAGGGCCTTCGCTACTGCGGCTCCAGAGAGACCCGTGGGGACAGCGGGGCTCACGCGGCGCGCCGCACTTCCACCGGGGCGGTGATCACATCGGTCACCTCGGGGGCGGGAGCGTCCTCGAAGTAGAGCTCCAGCGCTTCGCGGAGGTTCTCCAGGGACTCCTCGATGGTCTCACCCTGGGAGGCAACCTCGACCTGGAGACAGCGCGCCACATACCACTCGCCCTCGTGGGTGATCGCGGCAGTCAAGTGCAGTGCATCAGTGGCCATGCCGCCAGTCTGGCACGCACCGCCCCCACCGGTCAGCAGCTTCCCCCGCCGTCACCCCCGCCGATGGCCGCGTTGACCCGGCGAAGCAGTTGACCTCCACCTGCACCCGGTAAAGGCTCGCCTCTGGCTGGTCCGATCTGCCGGGGCGCTGACGCGTCGCGTGTTCTGGCGGCTTCCAGGCCGTTCCGGAGTGCTGATCTTGCGCGGCCAAGGGGCCGGGTTCGGGTGAGCGGGGCGGCGCCGTAGCGGCCGGGCCCGCGCACCGGCCGCGCGCGGGTTCGCGTCAGCGGGCCCGCCTTGAAACCGCAGAGAAAGTATCGACGCAATCCTCACCACGGCACATCCTTGCCCAGCTGGGATGCGACCTCTGGCCGGTGGTCATGCCAACGGGGTCGGGCTGTCCGGGGCAGTCTGGCCGCGATCAGTCCTGGGGGTGGTCGCCTTCGATGCGGTCGAGTCGTTCGCGCAGTTCCTGGATCTGGCCGAGGGCGTCCTCCAGTGCGTCCGCGAGCACATCGATGCGGATGCGGGCCTGCATCTCCTCAGGGCTGGGGCCCGTGAAGGCTTCCAGGGTTCCGGGGGTTCCCTGTGCTGGGCCGGGTCCAATGACGGTGACTTCCTCGACCTTCATACCGCCGTTGCCGGTGGGGAGGCCGCGCCGTACTCGGCTGGCCTTGTGCTCCATGATCAGCAGGTTTAGTGCCCGCTGCGCGGTCCGTGCGTCCGTGTCGAGGAGGTCGGCCGCGGCCTCGGCGGTGAGTTTGGTGCCCTCGGCGAGGCTGCCGTCGTCGATCTTCTGGGACAGGTTGGCGTGGGCGAGTCGGTTCGCCATGGTGGGGTCGTCGGCGTCCTGGACGTAGACGTCGGTGCCGTTCTCGTCGCGGCGGAGCCAGTGGCCATCGATGAGCCGGTCGAGGGCGGCGTCGACGACGGTGACGGGAGCCTCGTACTGGTCGGCCAATTTCTGCCGGGGCGGGAGTTTAGCGCCGGGGGTGAGGTGGCCCTGGCGGATGAGGCGTTCGAGGTCGGTGGTGATGGTCTCGTAGGCGTGGCCGAAGTCGCTGCGCGTACTGACGAAGGTGCCCTTGCCGGGGCGGGAGACGGCCCAGCCTTCGTCCCGCAGCAGGCCCATGGCCTTCTGCACGGTCAGGCTGGAGGCCCCGTGCTGCTGCATCAACTGGGACTGCGACGGCAGCGCCGCACCCGGCGCGAGCGCATGGTCGCGGATTCAGTCGTATTTCCCGTGGCACCGTAGGAGTAGTTGTAGCCCCGAGTGACAGTGCCCTCGGTCTCGCGGATCGAGGTCACCGCGTGCGGGCCGGCGCTGTTCTCGCCGTAGGTGTAGTCGCGAGTGATGTCGTTCGCCGGGTCGAGGCCGACGTCATGGCGAACTTCCTGCGTACGGTTGCCGATCGCGTCCACGGACCAGGATGTCCAGTACGGCGCGGGGCCGCCCAGCGCCGTCTCCCCCGGAGTCGCGGAGCAGACGGAGGGACGGGATCCGTCCATCGCCCCTCCGACCGTGCCGGAGCCGGTGGCCGATGCGGTCGTCGCGGCCGGAGTCCACGCCTCGCTGAGCCGCTGCTTCGCGTCGTACCCGTAACATTGGACGTCCGGCGCCACCCCCGCGGTATCGGAGATGGAAAGGACGTTGCCGGCCTGGTCGTAGCTGTACTGGGACGCCTTGACTGCTCCGGTGACGTCTTCGATGTCGACGGTGGCCTTCTTGAGGCGTTCGGATCCCGCCTCGTAGTCGAAGGTCTGCCAAATCGAAGGGCCGTCGGTTGCGGACATCTGCAGCTGGAGGACCTGGCTGGTGCTCGAATACGTGGTGTTGTCGACGTAGGGCGTCTTGCCGACCATCGAGACCGGGCGCCGCAGGTCGTCGTACATGAAGGCCACGGCCTCGGACGACAGGCCCCCGGCTGCGGGCATGCCGAACCCGCCGGCCGTACCATCGCTGTTGTAGGTGTTGGTGAAGGTGTAGACGCCCGCCAGGGCCCCTTCCGAGTCGGGAACCGAGTAGGCGGTCTTCAGCGGCTGGTAGAAGCGGTTGACGCCCTGGACCACGGTGGCGAAGTAGTCGCCGCTGTCGGTGTACCGGAAGGTGGCCCACGCCATGCCGAGCCGGCCCTCCCGGTCGTACCGGGTCTCGGTCAGCTTCTTGCCGGTGTCCGGCTCACCTTCCCACGTCGACAGCGGACGTCCGAGGGCGTCATAAACCGTCGAGAGCTTCTCACCCCGCGCGTCGGTCGTGGCGACCGGCTGATCGAGTTCGTTGTACTCGATCGTGCTCGTGCCACTGTCCGGGTCGATGCTCTTGACCTTGCGGTCGAGCTGGTCGTACTCGTGCGTCCAGACGTTGCCGTCCGAATCGGTGACCGTCTCCAGCTGGCCCGAGGCCGTGTAGGTGTAGTCGGTGGCGGTGTGCCCGGCACCGGGACCGGTCCCGCCGGGCGAATCTCCCAGCCAGTGACGCAGTTCGACCATCTGCCCGGCTGCATCGGTGATCGTCGTCGTGGGCGTGCCGCCGGTGGGCGGGTCGGTGTGCACCCGGTCGCCCTCGTGGCTGTACGTGATGCGCCACCGCTCGACGCCGGAGACCTTACTGATGGTGGCCGTCCTACGGCCGAGAGCGTCATACTCGACGGCCGTCTGAGCCCCGACCTCACCGTCGGTCACGGTCAACAGGTCGCTGGACGGAGTGCCGGTCGCGTTGTAGGTGGCGTTCGTCTGCACCACCTTGCCGGTGGAGCCGTAGAAGACGTCGGCGACCATACGGGTGCCGTCGGAGCCTTCCGTCTGCTCCTGCCGGGGCCGCAGCAGAGAGTCGTAGAGCTTCCACTCCGTGCCGTAGCTGCCGCTTCCTTCCACCTTCTCGGTCTTGATCGCGACCGGATCGTCCTGCCGGATCAGGTAGGAGTACTTGATGCTCGGCGTCTGCGTGCGGGCCCGGTCAGCGAGCCAGTAGCCGGCGACCCGCCCGAAGGAGTCATACGCGACCTCGGTACGCCTGCCGTTGGCGTCGGTCTTGACCGTCGGCTTGCCCCATGCGGGGGCGAAGCCCGTCGTGTACGCATGCCCCAGCGCGTTGGTGGCCACCGACTCTGTGGTCAGACCGTTCGTCTGGGTGTAGGCGACCGTACCCGTCGCTCCCGCGGCGTCGGTCTGCGAGGTCGGCCGACCGTAGGCGTCGAACAAACTGGTGCCCGTGGTCTGGTACTGCGGCGCACCACTGACGTAGCCGGTCAGGCGCTGCGTCTCGGTGACGTCGCCCTTGGTCGGAGCGTCGCCCGCTGCGCCGCCGTCGTATGCGACGCGCTGGTCCGCGATGACCTGACTGCTGCGGTCGGGGGTGTCCCCACAGCGGGACGGAAACCGCCTCGCTCCGCGACGGGAAGTCGTAGATGTTCTGCGCCGGATTGTCCGCGTACCACAGACGGGTGCAGCTGTCGTCCTCGGTGGTGGAGAGGTCACCGAAGTCGTCGGTGCGCAGCAGCCGGCCCGTGTCCGTTGCGGTGTCGTAGGTGTCCACCGACTTCGTGGTGCGCCAGGAGCCGTCCGCGATCCTGGTGTATCCCCGGGTGACATCGGCCGAGGCCACGGTGGCGTGGGAGGTGTGCCAGGGCTTGGTCTGGGTCGCGGTGACGTGTTTCCAGGGCTCGTTGATGCTCTTGGCGACGACCGTGCCGCCCTCGTAGGTCTTCGCCTCGACCTGGAAGCCGGTGTGCTCCTCGTGGCCGGTGTAGGTCTTTCCGGTGGAGTCGGTGACCGTCTCGCTGCGGGTTCCGCCGCCCGGCAGCTTGTCCCCGTCCAGTCCCTGGAGAACACGTAGTCGATGCGGGTCTTCGGCGCCTCTTCGCCACCGCTGGTCACGGTGACGTCACCGTAGCCCTGCCACTGGCCCCAGGTGCGGTACTCCTCGGGTGTGATGCCGTTCGGTGTGGCGTGGCGCCAGCCGGCCGGCCGGCCGGCCGGCCCGTTGTAGTCGTACCGGGTGATCATGTCGTCGCCGCCACCGGTGCGGTCGGTCTGAACGATCTCTGCGACGACGTACTTGTGGAACCAGTCCGTGATCGGGTCGATATACCCGGGTGGCGCCCACTTGACCGGGTAGCAGCGCTTGGTGGACTCCCCCGGTGCGGGAAGCTCGGTGGCCGTGCACTCGGTTGCCGCGTAGTTGATATCGAGCTGCGCACCGGTCTCGGAGAGGATCGTGGTGAGCCGGTACCGGTGGAACGGATCGATGTTGTCGCCGTCCTTGTCCACCCGGTTCGACTTCGCGACGCCGTACAGCGTCACGGAAGGTGTGGTCAGGGTCTCCTGCCCGGCACGCCCCTCGTGGGTGATGGACCCCAGCCACAGCGACTTCGAGTCGTCGCCGTTGTCCAGGAGGCTGTGTTCGAGCAGCCACGCGTCGACGTCGTCGTACCCGGTGTCGGTCCTCATCTGCGTGGTGACCGCGGTGAGACGTTTGGTGGTCCAGAAGGACGCGACGGCCTGGGTCGATCCGCAGTGCGTGCCGGCCTTGCACTGCAGGTCGATCGGCACGTCCGGCCAGTGCGAGGCGTTGGCTTCGGTCCGCTTGCCGGAGGCACAGTCGAAGTCGGCGGTCGGCAGGCACCGTTCCTTCACGGTGAACTTCACGCGGGCGGGTGCCGGTGTGCTGTACACCTCGTTGTGGCGTTGGCCGTAGTCGATGCGCTTGAGGTATCCGCCACGGTGATAGCCGGTGCCGTCGACGTCGGTCTTGCCGTTCAGGGCGTAGTGGTTGGTCTCCGCGCCGTAGAAGTACGACATCACGTTGCCGTGGGTGTCCTTGACGTAGTCGAGGTTCCACCGCCACGCCTGCTTGCAGTGCGCCTGGTTGAACGTGCTGTCGTAGCAGGGCTCGCCGGTGCCGTCGCCGAACACCGGAGAGGACCAGGTGGACGAGGTGGTCTCGTCACCACTGCTCCAGCCGGGCAGCCGGTTCTTGCCGTAGTAGTACTCGGTGCCGTCGGTGGTGGTGACGCGCCAGTACTCGCCGTTGTCGTCACCGTTCTCCGCGCCGGTGAGCTTCTCCACCTTGGAGCCGTTCTCCCCGGTCAGGTGCCACTTACCGCTGTCGTCGTCCTTGATCAGCTGGGACGAGGACCCGTTGAGGAGAATGGTGGCGTTGTCATACGCCCAGCACTGCTCGGCGGAGTTCTCGTGCCCGTCCTCCGCGCACCGCTTGTAGCTACGCTCGATGTATCCGGGCTCGAATCCGAACCCCTCCCCGATCCAGGAACCTTGCGTGTTCGTCACAGCAGTCCGGCCGTCCACCGACTGGGAGCTGTAGCCGAGCGCGATCGACGGCGCCAGCCCTCCGGGCACCGGAACGGTGCGGAAGGGGTAGTTCCACGCGAAGGCGCCCGACGATTTCGAGACGTTCCACTGCGCGGACGGAGAGAGTTTGGTCGCCTTGTAGTCGCCCTTGTCGGACGAAGGGCCCGAGGCCAGGGCCACGAGTGTGGACGCCTCGCCGGACTGCGTCGCCATGCCTTCGCGTGCCGGGTTGGCGGTGACCGGCGCTGAGACGGTCTGGCCCTCTCCGTTGTTCAGGGATTTCAGGGCACGCGGCAGCTCAGGGCACTTCTTGGTGCCCGGGTCGGCGACAGCCGCGCATTCCGGAAGCTGCACGAGACGCAGACGCGATCCGTAGGAGCCGCCGTATGTCTCGGCGAACGCCGAGTAGTCCACCGTCAGGTCGACCTTGCTGGGCTTGTCGACGCCGTCGGCCCGGGAGACGTTCAGTACGGCGGCCACGCCCAGACGTTCGGCCACATTCCGTCCGAGACTCGTCACCCGGACTTCTTGCGGCGAATCCTTGCCCGAGCCGGCCGACGACACCGAGCCCGGCAGCCCACCGGCCTTCGCCGCGTCACCTGTCTTGACCTTGGCGCTGCCTCCCGCGGGCCACTCTGCGGATGCCAGCTTCCGGATGGCGGCTTCCTTGGTGCTGTCCTTGGGACGAGGCTGTGCCTCGGCCTGCCGACCGGTTGCCGGCTCCGAACTGTCCGGCACATCCGGCCCGCCGGACCCGCTCAGCCCCTCCAGCGGAATCAGTTGGGCACCGACGACAAGCAGAGCGACGCTCACGACAAGCACGAGCAGGTGCGTGAGTCGCGCCGGCATGAGGTCGGCGAGAGAGCGGCTACGCAGGCCCTTCACGAGAACTCCCTTGGGCAACAGAACTGATCAATGGGCTGGGCTGGGCAACGCCGATCCGTCTCGGGACGGGAAGTTGCGCCCCGCCCCCGGCGGTCATCGTTCTTACAGGTCTGGGTCGGGTGAAAGCTGACAGATTCGCTCGACGCCGGCGGGGTCGACCGCTCCGGCGTACACGCGTACTTCGTCGAGCGCGCCTGCGAAGTAGGTGCTGCCTCCGCCTGCGGCGGAACGTCCGACCTGGAGCCCGCCGGTGGCAGGCCACAACGTGTCGTCCTCGGCGCGTGCGGTCGAGGCGAGCTCGCCCTCCACGTACAGGCGCAACTCGTTGGCGAACGCGTCGTAGACGACCGCCAGATGCTGTC
>KI547052.1:113869-121472 GCA_000497405.1 Streptomycetaceae bacterium MP113-05
TAGCCGCCCGTGACCGGCAGGCGCTGGTCGTCGGTGACGACCGTTACTTCGGCACCGGCCGAGTCGGTTCGGGCGACGGCCAGTTCCCACAGTCCGGTAGCCGCCTGGTAGCGGACGTCGACGCGGTTCGCGGCGGTGCCCGGCAGCGACAGGACCGTCTGCGTCACTCCACGTGCGCAGCCGCCTCCCCGCCGGTGTCTGTGGCTCAGGGGGTGCCGGGGAGGCGGGTGGGGGCGGTGGTGGTGATGGTGGTGAGGAAGGTGTGAGCGCGGGGGGAGGCGCCGGAGGTGAGCCAGGCGGGGTCGATGTCGCAGACGGCGACCTGCACGTCGGTGCCGGCGAGGGCGAGGGGGAGGGTGTGGACGACGGTGGAGGGGAAGCTGAGGACGGCGCGGCCGATCGGGCCGCGGCGGGCGACCAGTTCGAGGGGGAGATCGGGGCGGACGATCTCCAGGCCGGTGCGGGCGGTGACCTGTCGGAGCTTGTCGGGGCTCTCGCGACGGTGGGCGAAGTAGCGGGTGGCGCCGTGGGCGCGGGCCAGGTCGTGGACGGCGGCGAGGTAGCGGTCCGGGTCGACGACGCCGGTCTCGACGAGTGAGGTGCCGATGAGGTCGGTGCCCCTGGTGAGGAGGGGTGGGCCGAAGCGGGTGCGGGTCCAGGAGAAGTCGTTGGGCTGGACGGTGATGCCGACCCTGGCGGCGTCGGCGGCGACCGGCATGGCGGTGAAGAGGTCGACGCGGCGCCCGTCGGTCGGGACCAGGCGGGTGCGGGCGCGACGGGAGACGGGGGCCAAGAGGGCGGCCGCGGGGCCGCCGCCATCGGTGCGGTGCCAGCGGGTGAGTCGGTCGCCGCGGGCGAGTTGGGCGACGAACTCCATGGTGGCGGTGCCGTCGTCCACGACGACGATCCGCGGCGCGGTGGTGAGGGCGAGCAGGACCTGGACGTAGCGGGAGAAGGGGTCACCGAGGAGGACCCGGGAGGCGCGGCGCAGCGGACGGGAGAGCGCGGCGACGGTCTTGAGCGGGCCGGTGCCGCCGCGGGCCTCGGTCCAGTCGACACGGTGCCCTTCCTCGCGGGCGAGTTCGGCCATGCGGCGGAGTTGGCCGCGGGTCATGGGGTCGTGGGGTGGGAGGACGACGATGCGGAGTGGTTCGCCGGACCCGCCGGTCGGGAGGGCGTCGGCGTGGGCCCATTCGAGGGCGTTGAGGAGTTGGACCGGGCTCTCGACGAAGGCGAGGGTGCCGTCGGCCCGGGGCGCGGGCCCCCCGGCCGGGCCGACGGCGTGCGCCGGGTCCGGTCCGGGGGGTGCGGTGGGTTCTTTCACGGCGGGTGCCGTTCAGGCGGCGGCCGGCTCGCGGTCGGCGTCTGCGCCCTGCTCCTCGGTCTCGGCGATGACGCCCTTGACGCGGCGGAGCTTCTTCATCGGGGCGAGCTCGCTGTCGTAGACCTTCTTGACGCCGTCACCGAGGGAGTCCTCGATGGTGCGGATGTCGCGCACGAGGCGCGTGAGGCCGCCGGGTTCGACGGACGCGGCCTGGTCGGAGCCCCACATGGCGCGGTCGAGGGTGATGTGCCGTTCGACGAAGTTCGCGCCGAGGGCGACGGCGGCGAGGGTGGTCTGCAGACCGGTCTCGTGGCCGCTGTAGCCGATCGGGACGTTGGGGAACTCGGCCTGCAGGGTGTGGATCATCCGCAGGTTGAGCTCGTCGGCCTTCGCCGGGTAGGTGGAGGTGGCGTGGCAGAGCACGATGTTGTCGCTGCCCAGCACCTCGACGGCGTGCCGGATCTGCTTGGGCGTCGACATGCCGGTGGAGAGGACGACGGTGCGGCCGGTGCCGCGCAGGGCGCGGAGCAGCTCGTCGTCGGTGAGGGAGGCCGAGGCCACCTTGTGGGCGGGGACGTCGAACTTCTCGAGGAAGGCGACGGCCTCGGTGTCCCACGGGGAGGCGAACCAGTGGATGCCGCGCTCGGTGCAGTACGCGTCGATGGCGCGGTAGCCGTCCTCGTCGAACTCGACGCGATGCCGGTAGTCGATGTACGTCATCCGGCCCCAGGGGGTGTCGCGTTCGATGTCCCACTGGTCGCGCGGGGTGCAGATCTCGGGGGTGCGCTTCTGGAACTTCACCGCGTCGCAGCCGGCGTCGACGGCGGCGTCGATGAGGGCGAAGGCGTTCTCCAGTTCGCCGTTGTGGTTGATCCCGATCTCGCCGGTGACGTAGACGGGGCGGCCGGGTCCGACGGTCTTGTCGCCGAGGGTCCGGAGGCGGTTCTGCGAGGTCATGGCAGACGTCCTTTGCGTTGAGGGATCAGTCGTTGACGGGGATCAGTCATGGAGGGAGGGGCCGAGGATCCACGAGGCGATCTCGCGGATCGCGCCCGCGCCGCCCGGTGCGGTGGTGACCGCCCGGGCGGCACCGCGGACGACGTCGTGGGCGCTGCCGACCGCTACGGGCCAGCCGACGAGGCCGAAGCAGCCCAGGTCGTTGACGTCGTTCCCGACGTAGAGCACGCGCTCCGGCGCGACGCCCTGTTCCTCGCACCACTGCTTGAGGGTGAGGTCCTTCCGGTCGATGCCGTGCAGCACGGGGACCCGCAGTTTGCGGGCGCGTGCGGCGACGACCGGGTTCTGTTCCGTGGACAGGATGAGGAGCTTCAGCGCGTCGCGGCGGAGCGCGGCGATGCCGAGGCCGTCGCCGCGGTGCACGGCGACGAACTCCCGTCCGTCGGAGTCGAGCAGCACCTTGTCGTCGGTCTGGGTGCCGTCGAAGTCCAGTACGACCGCGTCGACGTCTTCGCGTCGCGGGGTCGCTTGCGTGAGGCGGGGCGAGGGCTTCCCGAGCGGATGCGCCGCACCGTCGTCGAGGAGCGGTGCGAGGGCGCGGGCGCGGGCGAGGTCGTGCGGGTCGTCGATCTCCAGCACGCGCTCGGGGTCGGTGTGCACCATTTCGGTGCGGCCGAAGAAGCGGTGACCGGCCTTGCGGAAGCCGGCTGAGTCCATGGCGTAGGCGGCCCCGGTCTCCAGATGGTCCTGGGGGCGGTCCTGGCGACGCGGCCGGAGGGCCTTGTCGTGGTTCACGCCGTGGACGGCACGGTCACCGTGGCCGTCGGAGGGACCGCCGTCTCCGTCGTCCTCGCGCCAGACGAAGCCGTGGAAGGCGGCGACGGTGAGGGCACTGTCGGCGCCGTGGTCGGTGAGGGCGGTGGCGACGCCCTGGATGTCATCGGAGGTGACGAAGGGGCTGGTGCACTGGACGAGGAGCACGACGTCGACCGCCTCGCCGTGACGCGCCTCGTGCGCGTCCATGGCGTGCAGGACGGCGGCTTCGCTGGTCGCGAGGTCACCGGCGATGTCCGAGGGCCGTTCGACGACCTCGGCGCCCGCCGCGGACGCGGCGGCGGCGATGTCAGGGTCGTCGGTGGATACGGCCACGGCGGTGACCGACGGGGCTCCGCGGCAGGCGCACACCGCGCGGGCGACGAGCGGGAGTCCGCCGACGTCGGCGAGGTTCTTCCCCGGCACGCCCTTGGAGCCGCCGCGTGCCGGGATGACCGCGAGAACGCGCGGTACGGTCGCGCCGGCGCTGTCGCCGTCGCTCGGAGCCGTGGTCGGTACGGGGGCCATGTCGGTGGTTCCCTTCGGGGCCGGTGCGCCCTGCTCGTGCGGGGCGGGGCGGGGTCGGGAGTCGGGTGCGGTGCTCACAGGTCCCCGATGCGGCGGATCAGGGGGGCGACGCGCTGCACGCCGTGCCGGTATGCGCCGCGGGCGGTCTCCCGCAGGGCTTTGCGCAGGGCCTTACGGAGACTGGACGCCGCGTCCGAGGCGGCGAGGTCCGCGCCGGGGCGGGGGCTGCCGTCGGGACGGAAGCCGTGGCGGGCGAGGATGCGCGGGAGGTATCCGGGCGCGGTGACGGGCGTGTAGTACGGCTGCGGCAGCGGAAGGTGAGTGGCGGCGACGAGTTCGGCGAGCTGCTCACGGGCCGCGTCGAAGGCGGCGTCGTAGCCGCCTTCGGGGCGCACGCCCTGGCGGGCGGTCCAGTCCGGGTCGGGCTCGGGCAGGTGGCCGGCGTCGAGTTCGTCCCAGGAGGCGAGGCAGCCGGAACCGAGGAAGTGGTGGTTTCCGAGCGCCTCACGCACGCCGAGGTCGGTGAGGACTGCGGTGGGCACGGCCCGGTGCAGCGACTCCAGCGCGGCGGTGGAGCTGACGGTGACCAGCAGGTCCGTACGGTCCAGTACGTCGCTCATGTGGCCGTAGACGAGGCGGCAGTTGCCCGGGAGGCCGCCGGGCGTCCGGGCGGCCAGCTTCTGGTACGGCTGCTCCTCGATGTGCGTGGTGTGCTCGCCGGGCCTGCTGCGCAGCTTGACCAGCACCTCACGTTCCGGGTGGGCGCGGGCGTGCTCGGCGGCCCGGCGCAGCAGATACGCACGGTCGGCGCGGCCCGCCGGTACGGACGGCTGCACGGCGAAGGTGACGGTGAAGGGCGTCCGGCCTTCGGCTGGGATACCGGCCGGGACACCGGCGCCGGTGTCACCGGAGGTGTCCGCGAGGAACGGGAGGGCGCATTCGACGACGCTGCCGGTGTCGGAGCCGACGCCCGCGTAGACGGCGCGGAAGCGTTCCGCGTCGTGGCGGGAGTTGGCCAGCACCAGGTCGGCGCCATGCCGGAGGAGCAGCCCGTCGGCGAGCTTCTCGTAGACGATGCCGACGTATCCCGTGACCAGCACGGGCCGGCGTGCGGCGCCCGGCTCTGAGGCGGCGCACGCCAGCCCGTGCAGCATCGCCTGCACGGCTCCACCCACGCAGGCGAGGACCACCACGTCGTACGGTTCGCGGGTCGCGGCGCGTACGAACTGCGCGCCGGTCACCTCGCGCAGCGTGTCAACCGCGACGCCGACCTCCGCGAGCTGGCGCGAGGTCGGGGTCGCACGGCCGCGCAGCAGCAGGCCGTCGATGCGGGCGTCCGGAGCGATGCGGCGCGCGGTGAGCGCGCCCCATTTCCAGCGCGAGTCCGAATCGGCGAGCACGGCGACCCGGGTCGCGGGCGAGTCGGAAGAAATTCGTGATGGCACACAGAAAACGCTAGGAAGGGTTTTCTGTTCGCGGCCCAACTGATGGACAACACCGAGTGAACAGCGAACCGACGAACAACCAACCGGCCGGCCGGGCGGCCTGGTTCACTGTTCGGCCTTCCGGTGTTCATCTTCGCGTACGGCGCAGGTCAAGACGAATGCCGGGCAGGGGCATATCGTCTCGCGAGTGGTTACGCTCTCCGTCATCGTGCCGTTCTACAACGTGCAGTCGTACGCCCCGGACACCCTGAGAAGCCTGCGCGACAATGCCCGCGCGGATTTCGAGTTCATTCTGGTCGACGACTGCTCCACCGATAC
The DNA here is from genome assembly GCA_000497405.1 of Streptomycetaceae bacterium MP113-05. Classification (GTDB taxonomy): domain Bacteria; phylum Actinomycetota; class Actinomycetes; order Streptomycetales; family Streptomycetaceae; genus Streptomyces. The sequence goes on from KI547052.1 coordinate 119,255, forward strand.
CACTCCGGAGATCCTGGAGCGCGCGGAACGGGAAATCCCCGGCGCCGTGCTGATCCGGCACGAGAAGAACGGCGGTCTCGCGACCGCGCGCAACACCGGTCTGGACGCGGCCACCGGCCGGTACATCGCATTCCTCGACGGGGACGACTGGATCGCGCCCGGCTACTACCGGGAGCTGGTCGACGCCATCGAGACCCTCGGCTGCGACTTCCTGCGCACCGACCACGTCCAGTGCACCGCCCGCGCTCGCACGCTCTCCCGCGTGCCGCACGGCTGCCGCGGCGTGGTGCTGGATCCGCGCGCCGCGATACTGCCCTCCGGCCGCTCCACCTCGGTCGACTACGCGTACGCCTGGGCCGGCGTCTACGACCGGCGGCTGCTGGACGAGGGGCTGCTGCACTTCACCGACGGGCTGCGTACGGCCGAGGACCGGCCGTGGATCTGGCGGCTGCACCGCGAGGCGGAGTCGTTCGCGGTGGTCGGCCTGCTGGGCGTCTTCTACCGGCGCGGGGTCGCGTCGTCGCTGACGCAGATCGGCGACGTCCGGCAGCTCGACTTCCTCCGCGCCTTCGACCAGGTCGTCGAGGAGACCGCGCGGGACCGGGACGCCGGGGAGCTGCTGCCCAAGGCGGTGCGCACCTACTGCGCGATCATCTCCCACCACCTGGCCAGCGACCGGTTCGAGCCACATGTGGCCCGCATGCTGCGCCGGATGAGCGCCGCCGCTCTGCGCCGGATGCCCGACGACGTGGTCGACGCTGCGCTGGACTCGATGGACGTGCAGCGCGCGACGCGCCTGCGCCGCCTGCGCCGCAGGCCGGTCCCCACACGGAAGGCGGCGGCCTGATGACTTCCCGGACTACCACCCAGATCTTCTTCGCCTCCACGCTGTACGGCGCGGCGACGCTCGCCGCCGCGCTGGACGCGGGGTGCTTCGCGCCGGCCGACCGGCTGCTGCTGCTGGTCAGCAACAACGCGCCGACCCCGGAGACGGCGCCGGCCCTGGACCGGATGCCGGGCTTCGAGCGGCTGCGCGGGCGCTTCGACCGGGTGGTGTCGTGGAACGACGCGATCCGCCCGTTCCACCCCGGCGGCTGGACACCCCGCACGGACGACGCCCCGATGTGGGAGCGGCACCTGCGGATGCTGTGGGGGCTCGGCGAGGACCAGCGGCAGGACGCGGTGGAGCTGGTGCTGGAGTCCATCCAGGTGCATCCGGCGCTGGCGGTCGCCCAGCTCTTCCCGGACGCACCGGTCGACGTCTACGCCGACGGGCTGATGAGCTACGGCCCCACCCGCAACAAGCTGGACCCGCTGGTGGGTTCGCGGGTGCGGCGGCTGCTGCACCTGGACCTGGTACCGGGGCTGCGTCCGCTGCTGCTCACCGAGTTCGGGGTGGAGCCGGAGGTGGTGCCCGATCAGGCGTTCCGGTCGGTGCTGCACGGACTCGCGGAGGCCGCATCCGGTCACGTCCCGGAACGGGAGGACGCCCCGGCGCTGCTGCTCGGGCAGTACCTTGCGGCGCTGGGCATCCTTACCGACGACGAGGAGGAGGGCCTGCACGTGCGGATGCTGCGGGGTGTGGCGGCCCTCGGACATCGCAGCGTGGTGTTCAAGCCGCACCCGGTCGCTCCCGCGCGCTACTCCCGCACCCTGGAGAAAGAGGCCGGTGAGCTGGGCGTGGGGTTGACGGTGCTGGACTCCCCCGCACCGGCGGAGGTGCTGTACGAGCGGCTTCGCCCGGCGCTCGTCGCGGGTTGCTTCTCCACGGCGCTGCTGACCGCGGCGACGGTGTACGGGCTGCCGGTGGCGCGCACGGGCACGGAACTGCTGCTGGAACGGCTGGCGCCCTATCAGAACAGCAACCGGATCCCGGTGACGCTGGTCGACGTGCTGCTCCCCGACCTCGCCGACGCGGACGCCGTACGGGCGTGGCGGGCGCCCGGTGCCGAGGCATGCCGGGAGGCGGTCGGCGCCCTGGTGCGGGCGGTGGGGTACTGCATGCAGGCGCAGATCCACCCTGAGTTGCGGGAGGAGGCGCAGCGCTACCTGTCGACCCGGCTGGACGCGGGGACGCGGCGGTACTTCACACGGCGGCGGCTCACGTCGCTCGGCCTGCCCGGAGCGGCGCCGGCGCCGCTGGCGTTCCTGCCGCGCAACGCGTTGGTACGGCGCCTCGTGCGGCGGGCCCGCGCGGTGCGGCGGGCGGCGGTGGGCG
>KI547053.1:0-15158 GCA_000497405.1 Streptomycetaceae bacterium MP113-05
TGCCGCAGGCGCCGGTCGAGCAGAGCAGCAGCCGCAAGGAGAGCAGCGTCGCGTCGATCGCCGGGGCCGTGCTGCCCGGGGTCGTCACCCTCCACGTCAGCGGCCCCGGCGGGCAGGGCACCGGTACCGGGTTCGTGCTCGACGAACGCGGTCACATTCTCACCAACCATCACGTCGTCGAACCCGGTGACGGGGGCGACGGCAGCGGCCGGGTGCAGGTGCGGTTCAACGGCGGGCAGACGGCCGAGGCCGAAGTGGTCGGCAAGGACGCCGGCTACGACCTGGCCGTCGTCCGCGTGGACGGCGTGTCCGGACTGCACCCGTTGCCGTTGGGCAACTCCGCATCCGTCCGGGTCGGCGATCCGGTCGTCGCCGTCGGTGCGCCCTACGACCTCGAGGGGACCGTCACCACCGGCATCGTCAGCGCCAAGGAACGGCCCGTGACCGCAGGTGGCGGGACGGAGGGCGGTCACGTCAGCTATGTGAACGCGCTGCAGACGGACGCCTCCATCAACCCCGGTAACTCCGGCGGGCCGCTCGTCGACGCCGAAGGCCGGGTGATCGGGATCAACAGCGCCATCCGGTCTGCCGACGAGAGCCCCTACGGCCTGCCCGGCGACGCCGGGAGCGGCAGCATCGGACTGGGCTTCGCCATCCCGGTGAACCAGGCCAAGCGGGTCGCCGAGGAGCTGATCAACACCGGGCGGGCCACCCACCCGGTCATCGGCGTCTCCCTCGACCTCGACCACTCGGGCCGCGGCGCCAGGGTCGCCGCGGACGGTCACGACGATCCGTCGGTGGTCCCCGGCGGGCCCGCCGACCGGGCCGGCATCCGGGCGGGCGACGTCATCTCCCGGGTCGACGGCGTACGCGTCGACGACGCCGAGGAACTGATCGTGCGGATCCGCAGCCACCGCCCCGGTGACCGGCTCTCCCTCACCGTGCTGCGGGACGGCGAGGCGCGGACGATGCGGATGACTCTCGGCTCTTCCGGCGGCAGCTGACCGCCCTGTTCCGAGGCGGCCCGCAGTACCCGTGACGGGCACCCCCACAGGGGCGGTGCCCTGCGGTACCGTGACTGCGGGCCGTGCCGTCACGCACCTGACCCGGTCACGCGCGGACCCGCCACGGTCATGACCGGTCGTGGACGACTGCTGAGGAGTTGAAGGTGTTCTTCGACATAGGGCCCCTCGAGCTGATCGCGCTCATCATCCTCGCCATCTTCGTCTTCGGCCCGGAGAAGCTGCCGAAACTCATCCAGGACGTGGCCGGCTTCGTCCGCAAGGTGCGGGCGTTCTCCGACAGCGCCAAGGAGGACATCCGCAGCGAGCTGGGTCCGGAGTTCAAGGACTTCGAGTTCGAGGACCTCAATCCGAAGAACTTCGCCCGCAAGCACCTGATGGAGAACGACGACCTGGGGATCAAGGAGATCCGCAACGGCTTCGACCTGCGCAAGGACCTCGCCGAGGTCACGGACGCGGTCAACGGCCGGGGCGCCGACTCCGCCGGAGTGCCGGTGAGCGGCTCGCCGAACGGCTCCGGAGCGGCCGTCGCCCAGGAGCCGGGCCGAGTACGGCTGGACAAGAACGCCGGCGAAGCGGGCGGATCGCGTACCGCCGGGGACGATCCGCCGCCGTACGACGCGGACGCGACCTGACGACCGAGCGCCACCTGCCCGAGCGTCCGGCAGCAGGCCATCCGGTCGAACGCCAGCTGGGCGAGCCCCAGTCGTCTCCCCGTGCCGGGTGTTTCCCTCGTCACCTGCGTGACCTCCGTCACCTGCACCGCCCCGTCACCCGTAGGCGTTATCAGTTCCGCTGCACGTCCGCGCGCATTTCCCGGTCGGCGCGCGGAGCGTTCGGGGGGCGCGTAACGTCAGGCATGCCCGACACGGCCGTTCCGGGTGGCTATCCTCCCTGTGTCCGTGGTCGGGCGTCCCGGGCCACTGGGCCGGGCCGACCGAGGAAGCCAACGAGGAGGCGTCGCGCACATGGAGACGACGAGTCGGGTGGAACCGCAGGCAGCGCCCGGCGGTGAGCCGGCCGGCGATGAAGCGCCCGCCGCGCACGACGCGCCCGGAGAGAGACGGGCGGTGGACGGATATCTGTCGGCCGACTTCCCGTGGTACGGCCTCGACGAGGCGTTCACGGGCCGACGCTGGCTGATGCAGGTCGGCGCCGCCGCCGACGGCACAGTCGAGCACGGGTCGACCGGCCATGGCGAGGTGCCGTCCTGGAAGGCGGAGGCCGGGCTGGAGGGCCAGCGGTTCGCGGTCGTGGTGACCGTCGCAGGACGTCCCGTCCGCCCGAGCGCCGACGGCACCGGAGTGCTGGACGCGACCTCGGTGTCGACCGCCGCCTGGCTGGCCGGCTCCGGTCTGCTGTCCTGCACCTGGCCGACCGAGATGGAGCGTGCGCTGCGCCAGGAATGGCTGGATCAGCAGACCGCCATCGCCTGGGAGCTCGCCGACGACCTGAACGGATCCGGCTGGTCCGGCCTGGTGCTGCCGGTCGACGGCGTACCCACCGAGTTCCACTACCGGGAGGCCGCGTACGGCTGGGTACTGGCCGGTGCCGCCCAGGAGGGCGTGCACATCGGGGCGTACGGCCGTGGCCTGAGCGCGTACGGGCTCGGCTTCTCCGTGGTCAAGGATCTCGCCGGCTACGCCGCACCGGCCGACTGAGAGGCGGCTGACCGGCGTCGTGCCACCACGGGTCCGCACTCTCCGCACCCGCTCTCGGGTGCGGAGAGTGCGGACCCGCAGCGCAGGCGCCGGACGCAGTCTCAGAACTTGTTGCTCGGCGTCAGTCCCAGTGACATCCCGGACAGCCCGCGCTCCCGGCCTCCGAGTTTCCCGGCGACCGAGCTGATCGCCGCGCCGGCGGCCGAGGTCGGGTCCGTGAGTACCACGGGCTTCCCCTCGTCGCCGCCCTCGCGCAGCCGTACGTCGATCGGGATGGAGCCGAGCACCGGCACCGGGGCGCCGGTGGTCTTCGTCAGGCCCTCAGCGACGCGCTGGCCGCCGCCGGTTCCGAACACGTCGACGATCTCGTCGCAGTGCGGGCACGGCAGCCCGGACATGTTCTCGATGACGCCCACGATCTTCTGATGGGTCTGCACCGCGATCGATCCCGCCCGCTCGGCGACCTCGGCGGCGGCCTGCTGCGGCGTCGTCACCACCAGGATCTCCGCGTTCGGGATCAGCTGGGCGACGGAGATCGCGATGTCGCCGGTGCCCGGCGGCAGATCCAGTAGCAGCACGTCCAGGTCGCCCCAGTACACGTCCGCCAGGAACTGCTGGAGAGCCCGGTGGAGCATCGGGCCCCGCCACACCACGGGTGCGTTGCCGGGGGTGAACATGCCGATGGAGATGACCTTCACACCGTGCGCCGACGGCGGCATGATCATGTCCTCGACCTGGGTGGGCCGTGCGTCGCCCGTGCCCAGCATGCGCGGCACCGAGTGGCCGTAGATGTCGGCGTCCACGACGCCGACCTTCAGACCGTCCGCCGCCATGGCTGCAGCGAGGTTCACCGTCACCGAGGACTTGCCGACCCCGCCCTTGCCGGACGCCACGCAGTACACGCGGGTCAGGGACCCCGGTTGTGCGAACGGGACCTCCCGCTCGGTCTTGCCGCCGCGCAGCCTGTCGCGCAGCTCGCGGCGCTGTTCGTCGCTCATCACGTCCAGCTCGACGCTGACGCCCGTCACGCCCGGCACCCCCTGGACCGCCTCGGTGACGTTGGCGGTGATCGTCTCGCGCAGCGGGCAGCCCGACACCGTCAGGTAGACGCCGACCGCGACCGATCCGTCCGGTGCGATGCCGACGGATTTGACCATCCCCAGATCGGTGATCGGCCGGTGGATCTCCGGATCGTTCACCGTCGCCAGCGCAGCGCGCACAGCATCCTCGGTCGGAGTGGTCTCGTACGGTTCGGTAGCCATGCAGAAATGGTAAGGGGACGAGCCCGCCACCCCGAAGGGGTGCCGTCAGCGGGCTTGGTCACCCCGGTGGTCGCCCCTCGTCCCGGGCTGCGTGCCCCGGTACGTCCCGGCGCCCCGCACGGCCGGCGGCGCCCCGCTACCCGGCCCGCCCGGACCCTGCCCGGCGCCGTGCCCGTCCTGGTGCCGCAGCTCCCTGACCAGGTCCTGCAGCTCCGAACGGATCCAGTCGCGGGTCGCCACCTCGCCCAGTCCCAGCCGCAGCGACGCGATCTCGCGGCTCAGGAACTCGGTGTCGGCGATGCTCCGCTCGTTCTGCTTGCGGTCCTGCTCCAGGTTCACCCGGTCCCGGTCGTCCTGCCGGTTCTGCGCCAGCAGAATCAGCGGTGCCGCGTAGGAGGCCTGGAGTGACAGCGCGAGCGTGAGCAGGATGAAGGGGTACTTGTCGAACCGCAGGTCGGACGGCATCACCACGTTCCAGCCGACCCACACGATCACCGCCACCGTCATCCAGACGATGAAGCGGCCCGTTCCGAGGAAACGGGCGATCCGCTCCGAGAGACGTCCGAACGCGTCCGGGTCGTACTCGGGCAGCAGACTGCGGCGCGGCACGCGCGGCTGGTCCAGCCGCACCCGGGTGCCGGTGCTTCCCGCGCCGCCGCCCCCGACTGTGCGGGACGTCCACTGCTCGTCGCGCTCAGCCATCGAACGACGCCCCTGCCGCCCCCGCTGTGCCCTGCGTGCCGGCAGCGCCCTCAGTGCCCTCAGTGCCCTCGCCGGACAGGTCCGGCACGGCCGCGACCGGCGACTCGCGCCAGTCGGACGGCAGCAGATGATCCAGCACGTCGTCGACCGTCACTGCGCCGAGCAGGTGCCCGCCCTCGTCCACGACCGGGGCCGCCACGATGTTGTACGTCGCCAGGTAGCTGGTCAGCGACGCCAGCCGGGTGTCCGGCGGCAGTGGACGCAGGTCGCTGTCCACGATCGACCCGACCAGCGTGAACGGCGGATCGCGCAGCAGCCGCTGGAAGTGCACCACGCCCAGGTACATGCCGGTCGGCGTCTCGTCCGGCGGCCGCACCACGTACACCTGCGCCGCCAGCGGAGCGGACAGATCCGCGTTCCGTACCCGTGCCAGCGCGTCCGCCACCGTCGCGTCCGGCCGGAGGATGATCGGCTCGGTCGTCATCATGCCGCCGGCCGTGTCCTCCTCGTACGTCAGCAGCCGCCGCACGGGCGCCGCGTCCTGCGGGCGCATAAGAGTGAGGAGACGTTCCTTCTCGTCCTCCGGCAGTTCCGAGAGAAGGTCGGCGGCGTCGTCCGGATCCATCGCCTCCAGCACGTCCGCCGCCCGCTCGTCCTTCAGCTTGCCGAGGATCTCGACCTGGTCGTCCTCGGGCAGCTCCTCCAGCACGTCCGCCAGCCGGTCGTCGTCCAGCGCGGCGGCCACCTCGACGCGCCGCTTCGGCGACAGGTGGTGCAGCACGTTCGCCAGGTCCGGCGCGCGCAGCTGCTCGAAGGTGGCCAGCAGGTTCGCGGCGCCCTGGCCGGTCTCCTCCAGCGCGAAGCCGGTCACCGCCGACCACTCCACCGTCAGGGTTTCGCCGCGCCGCCGCAGCGTCGCCGACCGTCCGCCCCGCCCGCGCCGTACGAAGACCTTGTCGATCTGCCAGTCCCGGCGGGCCGGAAGCTGCGCGATGCCGACGTCCAGCACCGTGGCTTCCTCGCCGGACTCCACCAACGTCACCCGCCGGTCCAGCAGTTCACCCAGCGCCAGAGTCTCGGTGGACCGCTGTTCGAAACGGCGCATGTTCAGCACACCGGTGGTGATGACCTGGCCGGACTCCACACCCGTCACCCGGGTCATGGGCAGAAACACGCGGTGCCGGCTCACCACCTCCACGACCAGCCCGAGGACTCCGGGGGGCCGGCCACCGGGCCGGAGCTGCGTCACCACGTCGCGCACCCGGCCGACGCGGTCGCCGTTCGGGTCGAAGACGGAGACACCGGACAGGTGCGAGACGAAGACCCGGGAGGAACCCGCCATCCGACTGCTCCCTTCCCTGCCGGCGCGGTCCGCCGCGTCCGTGACGCGGCCCCGAGCCGTCAGCGGCGGACGAGTGTGCGCCCCGAACCGCCCACGACCCGGCGTTTCGTCCGCTTCAGACTAACGTGCCCCCGGTCGACCCCGCTTCGCGACATGGCAGGGGCGGCTGCCTGACGACCTCCCCACCCGGCCCAGGTAAGGTGCGGCCCTGCCCCCTCTCCCGCTGCCCCCGGAGGAAGCCGAAGTGACGCGACGGGTCCGCACGCGACGGAGTGCCGCGCTGACGGCAGCCATCTTCGTGGGACTCTCAGCGCCCCTCACCGCCTGCGGGTCGGACCCGGACAAGGGCACCAACGGCGTCCAGGACATGGCGCCCGCCACCATAGAGAAGAAGGCCCGCGCCGCCGTCGAGGACGCCGAATCCGTACGGCTCTCCGGCACCATCGCCACCCAGGGCCACTCCTACCGACTGGAGATGCGGCTCAAGGACACCGGCGCCGTCGGCGAGGTCGCCACCAGGGGCGGCGAGACGTTCTCCCTCCTCCGGGTGAAGGACGCCCTCTACCTCAAGGCCGGCGCCGGCTTCTGGGTCGACCGGGAGCAGGGCGACAAGGGCGAACCCTCCCAGGCCGACCTCGCCGCCGCCCAGAAGCTCGAAGGCAAGTACGTCAAGGTCCCCGACAGCGACCCCGCGTACGCCCGGCTCACCGGCTTCACCAAGATGGACGTCCTACTCGAAGGGTTGCTGGTGCTGGACGGTGAACGCAGCACCGGGGACCGCATGGAGGTCGCCGGCGTCCGCACCGTTCAGGTCGTCGCCGACGGGGGCTCGGGCGGCTCCATAGCCGTCTCCCTCGAGGGCACTCCCTTTCCCCTCCGCCTCAAACGCGCCGGCGGCGCCGGCACCGTCCAGCTCGACGAGTGGAACCAGGGCTTCGCCATACATGCCCCGAAGGACGACAACGTCGTCGACTACGGCAAGAAGGTCTCCGACTCCGGAGAAGACCAAGCCTGAGCCTCCGCGTCTGCCGCACGCGGAGGGCCGGTCCGGACTCAGTCGTCGGTGAAGAGCTGGTCCGCGGAGGCGGTCGTGACGGCGCGGCGGAACCAGCTGCCGAGGACGTCGAGGTCGTGGCAGTCGTTGATGCGTCGGCGCGTCTCGTCGGGGACGGGGATTCCCCGAGTCTCGAGCAGGAGAAGGATGGAGCGGAAGATTACTAGGGGCGCCGATCGTCTCGATCACCCGATCACCCCTCATTTCACCCGAACTGGTGAACGATTGGATCACGGCGGGAAGCGCCGGACGTAGCGGCGTTGCCAGGGGGTTTCGACGGCGCGGAGGTGGTAGTGGCGGCGGACGTACGCGACAGCTTCGGGAGGGCGGACGCCGTCGAGGACCGCGAGGCAGGCGAGCGCGGTGCCCGTACGGCCGCGTCCGCCGCCGCAGGCGACCTCGACACGTTCGGCGGTGGCGCGCGTCCACACTTCGGTGAGGAGGGCGCGTGCGAGGGAGGAGTCGGCGGGCAGGCGGAAGTCGGGCCAGCGCAGCCAGCGGGACTCCCACGCGGTGGGCGGGGGCCGTCTCCCGAGGAGGTGGACCGTGAAGTCGGGCGCGGGGCCGTCGGGCAGGGGGGCGCGCAGGCCACGGCCGCGGACGAGGCGGCCGGAGGGCAGGCGGAGGACGCCTGTGTCGTCCGGGTCCCAGGTGTCGGTCACCTTCGGCACTCTAGGGCCTTGGCGCCAGCCTCGGGCCGGACGACCCGACGGCCCGCACCTGCATGCCGCACGGTCGCCGCCGCATAAGGTCTGCGGATGATGTCGTCGCTCCGCCTGGAGAAGCTCACGCCGGACAACGTCGAGGCCGCCTGCGGGCTGAAGGTCCGCCCGGAGCAGGAGAAGTTCGTCGAACCGGTCGCGAATTCGCTGGCCGAGGCATACGTGCTGCCGGACGTCGCCTGGCCCCGGCTGATCCTCGACGGTGAGGAAGTCGTCGGTTTCGTGATGGCCTTCCTCGACATCCGGTTCTCCCCCGAGGACCCGGAGGGCGTGCTGCGCAGCGGGCTGTGGCGGCTGAACGTCGTGGCCGGGCGCCAGCGAGGCGGGTACGGCCGGTTCGCCGTGGAGGCGGTGTGCGAGGAGATCCGCCGACGTGGCAGGAAGCGGGCCTACGTGACCTGGGAGCCGGGAGGGGACGGTCCCGAGGCGTTCTACCTGAAGCTGGGATTCCGGCCCACGGGGGAGACCAGCGGCGGACAGACGGTCGGCGTACGGGAGCTGTGAACCGCCCGGCTGGTCAGCGGCGCGTGCCGCGCTTGCGGCCGAGAAGCAGTCTGGGCAGTCCGGCAGGTGCCTGGTGGCGGGTCGTCGCCGGGGTCGGCAGTGGGGTGGCGGTGTGCGCGGCGTCAGGCATGGCGCCCGGCGTCTGGACGGGTTCGCCCGCCGGTTCCAGGCGGAGCACCCGGCAGTCGCGGGCCCAGCGTTCGGCGACGGTGTCGGAGTCGGGGGTGTTGAGGCGTTTTGTCTTGAGCCCCGCGACGGTGGCCTCCCAGGCGTCGGTTCCGGGGGCGAGCACCACGACGCGGGCGGGCCAGGCGATGAGGCGGCCCCCCTTGTCCTTGCTGCGCGCGGTGACGGTGGCGGTGCCGCCGTCGGTCAGGCCGAGTCCGGCGAGGGGCTGCTCGGTGCGGCCGGGGTCGGTGTCCGGGCCGGGAGCGTCCGAGGTCCGCCCCACCAGGCAGACGGCACCTTCGTGCCAGATGTGCCACAGCGCGCGGGCCGGGCCCTGCGGGCCGCGGATCCACAGCAGGGCCGACTTCTTGGCGGTCTCCTCGATGAGTGCCTGGTCGAGGGCGGTCATGGGCGGCAGCGTACGGCACGCCGGCGCGGCGCCGGCAACCAGCCGCTCACAGCCAGCCGTTGCGCTTGAAGCCGCGGTGGATGGCGATGCAGATGGTCACCGTGACGATGAGAACGGTCGGGTAGGAGTACTTCCACTGCAGCTCGGGCATGTACGCGAAGTTCATGCCGTAGATCCCGGCGATCATCGTCGGGACGGCGAAGATCGCCGCCCATGAGGTGATCTTCCGCATGTCCTCGTTCTGGGCGACGGTGGCCTGCGCCAGGTTGGCCTGGAGGATGGAGTTGAGCAGGTCGTCGAAGCCGAGTACCTGCTCGTTGACGCGGGTCAAGTGGTCTGCGACGTCTCGGAAGTACTTCTGCACCTCGGCGTCGACCAGCCGCATCGGCCGCTCGCTGAGCTGCTGCATGGGGCGCATCAGGGGCGATACGGCGCGCTTGAACTCCAGTACTTCGCGCTTCAGCTGATAGATGCGGCTGGCGTCGCCGCCGCGCCGGCGGCCCGCCTTGGCTCCGGCTGCGGCACCCGTGCTCTCGGAGAAGACGGCGATCTCGACCTCGTCGATGTCGTCCTGGACGGCGTCGGCGACGGCGAGGTAGCCGTCGACGGTCTGGTCGGCGATGGCGTGCAGGACGGAGGACGGTCCCTTGGCGAGCAGTTCCGGGTCCTCCTCCATGCGGTGCCGCAGGGCGCGGAGCGAGCCCTGACCGCCGTGCCGGACAGTGATGATGTAATCCCTGCCGGTGAAGCACATGACCTCGCCGGTCTCCACCACCTCGCTGGTCGCGGTGAGTTCGGCGTGTTCGACGTAGTGGATGGTCTTGAAGACGGTGAACAGCGAGTCGTCGTACCGCTCGAGCTTGGGCCGCTGGTGCGCGTGCACGGCGTCCTCGACGGCCAGCGGGTGGAGTCCGTACTCCTCCGCGACGCCGGAGAACTCCTTCTCGGTCGGCTCGTGCAGCCCGATCCACACGAAGTCGCCGGGCTCGCCGGAGCGGGCGGTGCGCAGCGCCTCGTCGGAGTCGAGCCGGCTGGTGATGCGGTGGCCGTCGCGGTAGACGGCGCAGTCGACCACGGCCGTCGACCGGAGGCGGGAGGTGTCGTAGCTGAAACTCTGGTGGTCGCCCCGGCGGAGTGCGGGGCGGACGGCGGCACGCAGGTCGCGGATCATGGACATGCTGGGCTCCTCACGGATGCCGTGCCGTCTCCTCGGCGGGGCCGCAACGCTACCCGGACCGGGGACCTACGTCCGCCTCCGGCGCCGGGGCCGGAGGTGCGGGGAAGCGGAGGTCCGCGAAGCGGGTACCGCGCGAAGGCCGTGTACAGGGGGTACGGGGACGGCTTGCGCTGACGGTCGGGACTCGAGCTCCGTCGCTCTTCCACTGTGTGCGCCCCGGCGGCCTGCGGGACCCCGGTGGGCCGGAGGGGCGAACCGGTGCCGGGTTTCACCGCGTCGCGGTGAGGGCAGCAGGGCCTCAGGCGCGGGAACGCGGGTGCCGTGCGGAAGAGCGATCGGTACTGCACGGTCGACTCGGATCCATGAAGTCCCACCTCCTCCGGCCGGTCCCCCGTGGGGGATGCGCGATCCTGCCCGGTGCTGCTCGGACGGCTTGACCAGCGGTCAACGTTAACACCCGGGGCGTCACTTCTCCGCCCGCGCCGGGCCGGGGCCGTGCGGTTCTCCGTCGCGCCTATGCTCGCGCGCATGGTGGACGTACTTCAACTCGCCGAGGCCCGGCTGCTCAGTGCGCTGGGCGCGCCCGACGCACGGGCGTCGGTGACCTTCCTGGGCGCCGAACGTGTCCAGGTGCTGCGCTTCTCCGACGGCGATCTGCTGCGCTACGCCACGCTGGGGATGTCGGCCGCGCCGATGACCGACCCCGCGGCAGCGCTCGCCGACCACGAACGCGGCCCGCGGGCCGAACTGCTGCTGTCCGTGCGGGCCGGCCTGGCGGACACGGACAAGGTGCTGCGTCCGCTGGCCGTACTGGCCGCCTCGCCCCAGGTGGAGGGTGTCGTCGTGGCGCCGGGAGCCTCGCTGGACGTCGGCGATCCGCTGTGGCCGCGGGCGCCGTTCTCCTCTGTTCTGGTGGCGGAGGGTGGCGGGCTGGTCGAGGACCTCGACCTGGATCCGCCGTGCGACCCGGTGCGCTTCCTGCCCCTGTTGCCGATGACGGCGAACGAGGCGGCGTGGAAGCGGGTGCGGGGTGCCGCCGCACTCGAGGAGCGGTGGCTCGCGCACGGGACGGACCTGCGCGACCCGCTGCGCGGCGCGGTTCCGCTGGAGCCCTGACGGCGGCAGCGGTGACCCGACGGCACTGGTGAGTGCACGTGGTGATTGAGCCGTGCACATGGCCCCTGCACGTGGGTGCAGGGGCCATGTGTCTCCCCGGGTGGGTGATCGTCCTTGACGGCGACCTCGGAGGGGAGGACCGTAGTGGGGCATGAGGGGCGAACCCAGTTGCCCGAAGTGCGGTGGCCGGGTCCGGGCGCCCGGGCTCTTCGCGGACACCTGGCAGTGCGGACTGCATGGGAGCGTGCACCCGCTCCAGCCCGTGGTCCCGCCCAGCGCCGAGGCACTCGCCGTCGTCGTCGGCCGTGCGAGGGTGCCGGTCTGGATGCCCTGGCCGCTGCCGGTCGGATGGCTGTTCTCCGGCGTCGCCGGAGCGGGTGACGACCGCAACGGCGGCCGGGCCACCGTCGTCGCCTGCTCCGGTCCCGGCCCACTCGGCGGCCCCGGCGAGCTGCTGCTGATCGCCGAGGAGCTCGGTGTCGGCCTCGGCGCCAGATACGCCGGGATCGAGGGCCCCGACCCCGGCTCGTACATCCAGACGGAGAAGCCGCCGGAGGGCAAGGTCCTCGCGGCCGGCCGGCCCACCCCGCTGTGGCTGCTGCACGGCGCACCCCCCGACCGGGCGGTCTTCGCCGGCGAGGCGTGCGGGCTGTGGCTGTGGGCCGTCCTGTGGCCGGAGCAGTCCGGGTTGATGCTCTATGACGAGTTGGTCCTCACCGACCTCCGGGACGCCGGGGCGGAGGTCGATCTGCTGCCCATCGGCGCGCTCTCCCCCCGTCTCGTCGGCTGAACGGCTCCGCCCGGCACCACACCGGCAGTGGCGGCCCCGCCGACGGTGGCATGCCGGGGGACGCGAGGGCTGCCGGTAGAGTGAGGGCGCCCGCCGTCCGCCGTCCGTAGTTGGAGCACCGTCCGTGCGCATCGACCTGCACACCCACTCCGCCGCGTCGGACGGTACCGACGCGCCCGCCGAGCTGGTGCGCAACGCCGCCGCGGCAGGTCTGGACGTCGTCGCCCTCACCGACCACGACACGGTTGCCGGGCACGACGAGGCGCTGGGCGCCCTACCCGCCGGACTCACTCTTGTCACCGGCATCGAACTGTCCTGCCGGCTGAACGGCGTGCCGCTGCACATGCTCGGCTATCTCTTCGACCCTGAGGAGCCGGAGCTCGCCCGTGAACGGGAACTGGTCCGTGACGACCGGGTGCCGCGCGCACGGGCCATGGTCGAGAAGCTCCGAGGCCTCGGGGTGCCCGTCACCTGGGAGCGCGTCGCCGAGATCGCCGGGGACGGCGCCGTCGGCCGGCCGCACATCGCCAGCGCCATGGTCGAAGCAGGCGTCGTGTCCACCGTCACCGATGCCTTCACCTCCGAGTGGATCGCCAACGACGGGCGGGCGTACGTGGACAAACACGAACTCGATCCGTTCGAAGCGGTCAGGCTGATCAAGAACGCCGGCGGCGTTGCGGTCTTCGCCCACCCGCAAGCCGTCAAACGCGGTGAGGTGCTGCCCGAGTCGGCCATCGCCGAACTGGTCGGTGCCGGTCTGGACGGCCTCGAGGCGGATCACATGGATCACGACCCTGCCACCCGCAGCCACCTGCACGGCATGGCCGCCGACCTGGGCGTGTTCGCCACCGGGTCCAGCGACTACCACGGCAGTCGCAAGACCTGTGTGCTCGGCGAGCACACCACGGCCCCGGACGTCTACGCCGAGATCGCCGCCCGCGCATCAGGCGCCAAGCCCGTCACCGGCTGACGCGCCACGGGCGCACCCGCCCGCAGCGCCCCGTCCGGACGCGTTCCGTCCCGCCTCCTACTCCGGACCCGGACGAGTCCGGGCCAGGGCCGCGCTCCGGCCACCGGCCGTTCCTCGGCCGGCACGCCTGCCGCTCCGCACCCGTCGGAGCGCCTCAGTCGTGCGCCGCTCCTGTCTCCCGCCCTGCGGGACGGCGGGAGGCAGGTGCGCGCGGGAGCGTGCGGAGACCACCGCACACCGTGCACGTCCCCGCGGGCCGCGTCGCGCGCCCCCGCGGTCGCGCGCCCCCTCATTCCATCCACCCGACCCGACGCAAGGCACCACCGTGTTCGACGCAGCTCTCTTCGGATCCGTATTTCTCACCCTATTCGTGATCATGGACCCGCCGGGTATCACGCCGGTGTTCCTCGGCCTCACCTCCGGCCGCCCCGCCAAGGTGCAGCGGCGGATGGCACTGCAGGCGACCACGGTGGCATTCGGCGTGATCACCGTCTTCGGCATCTGCGGCAGACAGATCCTGGACTACCTCCACGTCTCGGTCCCCGCACTGATGGTCGCGGGTGGACTGCTCCTGCTGCTCGTGGCGCTGGACCTGCTGACCGGCAAGGCGGACGAACCCTCGCAGACCAAGGACGTCAACGCCGCGCTCGTGCCCCTCGGCATGCCGCTGCTCGCGGGGCCCGGCGCCATCGTGTCGGTGATCCTCGCCGTCCAGCGTGCCGACGGCTGGGGCGGGCAGCTCTCAGTGTGGAGCGCGATCGTCGTTCTGCACGTGGTGCTGTGGCTGGTGATGCGCTACTCGCTGCTCGTCATCCGCGTCATCAAGGACGGCGGTGTGGTGCTCGTGACCCGGCTGTCCGGGATGCTGCTGTCCGCCATCGCCGTCCAGCAGATCGCCAACGGCGTCACGCGGTTCGTCTCCGGCAACGGCTGAGACCGCTGCGGGGCCCGTGGCACTCGCGAGCCGGCGGTTCCGGGTCGTACGTCAGAGGGCGGCTGCCCAGCCGGTCAGCAGCGCCTGCGCCGTCTGCTGCGGCTGCTCCGCGTTCGGGGAGTGCTCCGCACCGGCGATGACCGTACGGCGCGCCCCGGCCGCGGCGGCCATCGCGTCGATCGTGGACACCGGCCAGGCGTAGTCCCGCTCGCCCGAAAGCACATGCAGCGGTATGCCGTCCGCGCTCAGGGCGGCCAGTTCCTCCGTACGGTCCGGCTCGGTGATCAGCTGCCGCGCCGTAGCGATCAGCTGCTCCGGAACGTTCGCCAGCCAGCGGTGATGGAGGAACTCCGCGACCGCAGGAGGTGTGAGCGCGTCCGCAGCTTCCGGAGGGTCGAGTTCCCGCATGGCACGCCAGACGTCCTCCATGTCCATCACCGGCAGTGCCCCGAGCAGCATCTTCAGCCGCGACTGCTGCGTCGTGCACACCGCTCCCGGCCCACTGCTCAGCAGGGTGAGCGACGTGAACGGCGTCCGATCGGCGAACACCGCCGCGCGGCTGACCAGACCACCGAGAGAGTGACCCACCAGGTGCAGCGAGTGCTCCGCCCGCAGCGCCCCGGCGACGGCGAGGACGTCTGCGGCGAGCTCCGCCTGCGCGTAGACGCCCTCCTCCCGCGGCCCGCCCGTCTCGTACTGGCCGCGACCGTCCACGGCGACCACTCGGTAGCCCTCGTGGGCGAGCGGCTCCAGAAGACCGACGAAGTCCTCCTTGCTGCCGGTGAAACCCGGAATCAGCAGGGCGGTGCCGCGAGTGGGCGAGCCCATCTCGTGAACGGCGAACGGGCCTCGGGAGGTGGCGAGTCGGTGGGCGTGGGCGCCCTGGGGGAGTTCGAGGATGGGCGGTCGGCTCATGGCGCGACGCTACCCCGTGCGCCCCCGTTCCGGCGACAACCCCTGGCGGGCTCCCGCGCCGTGCTCGGTGCGGGTGGCGCTTCTCGCTCCGGGCGCGTCCTCCGGCGCGGGCCTGTCGTGCGTGCGTGAGAGTGCGGGACTCCTCGGGCCCGCCCTTCACCGCCCTCTGCAGTGGGGTGCCCCGCATCCCCGTGCAGGCCGGCCGTGCGTCCTCAACCGCCGGACGGGCTCATGACGAGCCGCCCCGGCACGGCTGTGCCGGGGGGAGTCGCCCCCGCGGCGATTGAGGATCCGGGCAACCTCTTCGTCAGCCGTCCGCGCCTGCGGAGCCACCGCGGGTGCGGCGACGGCGGCGCGGCTTGGCCGCGCCCTCGGCTGCGGGCGCGGCTGGGGCCTGCGCCTCGACGGAC
>KI547053.1:15568-21791 GCA_000497405.1 Streptomycetaceae bacterium MP113-05
GCCGGGACGGCCGGGGCTGCTGCAGCCTTCTCGGTCGAGGCACCCTCGACGGGCTGGCCGCTCCGGGTGCGCCGTCGCGTCCGTGCCGGCCGGGGGCGCCGGGGTCGCTCGGTCGCGGTGTCGCCGACCGGACGGGATCCACTGCGGCCGCCACTGCGCGCAGCGCGCGAACCCGTCTCACCGAGGTCCTCGATCTCCTCGGCCGCCAGGCCGGCCCGTGTGCGCTCGCCGCGCGGCAGGACGCCCTTCGTGCCCCCGGGGATGCCGAGTGCCTCGTACAGGTGCGGCGAGGTGGAGTACGTCTCCTCCGGATCCGGGAAGGACAGTTCCAGCGCCTTGTTGATCAGCTGCCAGCGCGGGATGTCGTCCCAGTCGACCAGGGTGACTGCGGTACCCGACTTGCCCGCGCGGCCGGTGCGGCCGATGCGGTGCAGATAGGTCTTCTCGTCCTCGGGCGTCTGGTAGTTGACGACGTGCGTGACGTTGTCGACGTCGATGCCGCGGGCGGCGACGTCGGTGCAGACCAGCACGTCGACCTTGCCGTTGCGGAAGGCGCGCAGCGCCTGCTCGCGGGCGCCCTGCCCGAGGTCGCCGTGCACCGCGCCGGCGGCGAAGCCGCGCCGGACGAGCTGCTCGGCGATGTCGGCAGCCGTCCGCTTGGTGCGGCAGAAGATCATCGCCAGGCCGCGGCCCTCGGCCTGCAGGATGCGGGAGACCATCTCCGGCTTGTCCATCGAGTGCGCGCGGAAGACGTGCTGCTCGGTGTTGGCGACCGTCTGGCCCTGGTCGTCGGGGGAGGTGGCCCGGATGTGCGTGGGCTGGCGCATGTACCGGCGGGCGAGCGAGATGACCTGGCCCGGCATCGTGGCCGAGAACAGCATCGTCTGCCGCTTCGCCGGCAGGTACTGGATGATCTTCTCGACGTCCGGCAGGAAGCCGAGGTCCAGCATCTCGTCGGCCTCGTCCAGGACGAGGGCCTTGACGTGGGAGAGGTCCAGCTTGCGCTGGCCGGCCAGGTCGAGCAGTCGGCCGGGGGTGCCGACGATCACGTCGACGCCCTTGCGCAGCGCCTCGACCTGCGGTTCGTACGCGCGCCCGCCGTAGATGGACAGTACGCGGACGTTGCGGACCTTGCCTGCGGTGAGGAGGTCGTTCGTCACCTGCTGGCAGAGCTCACGGGTGGGTACGACCACGAGTGCCTGGGGTGCCTCGGTCAGCTGACCGGGCGTCGCCCGCCCGAGCTCGACGTCGGCGGGGACGGTGACGGCCTCCAGTATCGGCAGGCCGAAACCGAGCGTCTTGCCGGTGCCGGTCTTCGCCTGGCCGATGACGTCGGAGCCGGCGAGTGCGACCGGGAGCGTCATTTCCTGGATCGGGAACGGGGACGTGATGCCGACGGCTTCGAGGGCCTCGGCTGTCTCGGAGAGGATTCCGAGCTCTCGGAACGTGGTGGACAGGATGCTTGCCTCTTCTGTGTGACGCGATCCGAGGCGGCACCGGTGGGGCCCGGTGGAGCGAGGCGGGTCAGTACCGCGCGGTTCGGCGGGGCCTGTTCGGCCCGGGTCCGCCGGTCGGCGCGGGACCACTAGCTCATCGCCCTGGCGCTCATTTCGCGCGAGCGGTCCCTCATGGAACATGGCCGGTGCTTCGAACGCACGCACCCACGTGGAGGGCTTGTCGGGTCGGAGCCGATCGGGCCACCGACCGGGCATCCGCGTATGCGTCGGCCCACCGTGTCCGGCAGGCTCCCCCAGCACTGTACCCCGGATCCGCGCATGTGTACCGGGACGACGGGTGTGTACGACTTCACACATCCACCCACGGCAGCGGGGCTGTGGCCCTCCCGGCCAGGTGGGGAGGGCTATCGTGCTGGACTATGGAGACGCCCGACACACACACCGAGCCCACCGCCGACGGCGCGAGCACCACCGGAGTCGTCGCCCAGAGCTGGGAGCAGGCAGCCGCCGACCCGCAGTACCGGGACGCGGTCGTCGACCTGCTCGGTGCCCTGGCCTACGGAGAGCTGGCTGCGTTCGAACGTCTCGCGGAGGACGCGAAGCTGGCGCCCACGCTGGGGGACAAGGCGCAGCTCGCGGCGATGGCGTCCGCGGAGTTCCAGCACTTCGAAAGGCTGCGGCAGCGGCTTGCGGAGATCGGCCGGGAGCCGACCGGGGCGATGGAGCCGTTCGCGGCACCGCTGGACGAGTTCCACCGGCTGACGGCGCCTTCGGACTGGCTGGAAGGCCTGATCAAGGCCTATGTCGGTGACTCCATCGCCTCGGACTTCTACCGTGAGGTCGCGGCCCGGCTGGACGCGGACACCCGCGCGCTGGTGCTCGGAGTGCTCGCCGACACCGGCCACTCCGAATTCGCGGTGGAGAAGGTGCGGGCCGCGATCGAGGCCGACCCCCGGGTCGGCGGGCGGCTCGCGCTGTGGGCGCGACGGCTCATGGGGGAGGCGCTGGCACAGGCCCAGCGAGTGGTCGCGGACCGGGACGCGCTGTCCACGATGCTGGTCGGGGGTGTGGCCGACGGATTCGACCTGGCAGAGGTCGGCCGGATGTTCTCCCGCATCACCGAGGCCCACACCAAGCGGATGGCCGCCCTGGGTCTCGCAGCATGACGGCACCTCCGCGTCCGCGGGCGGGCCCGTGTTCCCGGCCCGGGCACGGAGTCAGGGCGCGGAGGGTGTCGTCGCCGGAGCCGCAGGCGTGCGGCTGGATCCCCCGTCCAGCAGCGACAGTATCGCCACGCTCACCGCGGCAGCGATCACCATCGCGAGGCCCAGGTTCCCCGGGCCCATCACGGCATAGGAAACCAGTCCGCCGACCAGTCCGCCGCCCGCACCCGTCGGCAGGACCAGGATCCGGCGCGGCAGCCGCGCCGGCAGCAGGTGAGCGGCGGCCCAGGCGATGGCGAGTCCGACGATCGCGGAGCCGAATGCGTACTCGAACACGGGACCTCCCGAGCAGTTGGTGCGGAATCGGTCGGTCCGGTCCTACCCGCGCCGCGTGGAACGTGAAACTGCTGTGAAGGTGAACATCAGGCGTACGAGCGGAAAGCACCGCCGACCGTACCCGGATGAGTTGACTCCCGTACCCCACGTCGTGCCCCACCGTTGCGGGCCGTCCGAGCAGCACGCTGCGTTCGTCACCTCCGCCTGAGTGAGACCGCGCGCGCATGACACCGCCCCGCCCTCCCCGGGACCGAAGGCCCACGGTGAGGGCGGGGCGGTGTCATGCGCGCCCTTGGCGCGCCGTCAGATCGCGCCGAAACCGACCTTGCGGCCGGACGGTTCGCCGATCTCCACGTAGGCCACCCGGTCGGACGGCACCAGGACCCGGCGGCCGTGCTCGTCCTCGAGGGAGAGCAGTGCGCTGTTCTTCCCCAGCGCTGCCTCCACTGCGGCGTGGACCTCTTCGGCGCTCTGGCGGCTCTCGATGACGATCTCGCGGGGCGCGTGCTGCACGCCGATCTTGACCTCCACGGCCATGTCCCTCCGATGGTCGGGATGCGCGGTCAGCCGCGCCGTACGCAGCACAGATTAGCTCCCCGCGACACCCCTGCGGCGACGACGCCCGCATGCCCACAGCGAACACCGCGGGCCCGCCCCGGACTCACTGCATCGGGAACCCGGCGATGCCCCGCCAGGAGAGCGAGGAGATCAGGCGGGCCGCGGCGTCGCGCGGGATCCGCTGGCCGGCGCCCAGCCAGTAGCGGGCGGTGATCTGCGCCATGCCGCACAGGCCGACCGCCAGCAGCATCGACTGGTCGGAGGGCAGCTTGGTGTCCTCGGCGATGACCACGCTCACCGCCTTCGCGCAGTCGAGGCTCACCCGGTCCACCCGCTCGCGCACTGCGGGCTCGTTGGTCAGGTCGGATTCGAAGACCAGCCGGAAAGCGCCGCCCGCGTCCTCGACGAAGCCGAAGTAGGCGTCCATGGTGGCCGCCACCCGCAGCTTGTTGTCGCTGGTCGTCTCCAGCGCGTCACGGACCTGCTGGAGAAGCGCATCGCAGTGCTGGTCCAGCAGGGCGAGGTAGAGGTCCAGCTTTCCGGGGAAGTGCTGGTAGAGCACCGGTTTGCTGACGCCGGCACGGTCGGCGATGTCGTCCATGGCCGCGGAGTGGTAGCCCTGGGCGACGAACACCTCCTGGGCGGCGCCCAGGAGCTGGTTGCGTCGTGCCCTGCGCGGCAGGCGCGTGCCGCGGGGGCGCGCCCCTGCTGCTGTCTGCTCGATCGTCACGCTCGCCTCCCTGGTGCCCCCCCGGCCGGGCCAGGGGAATTCTGCTTCTCGGCGCGGTGTGCGCCGAGACCGCCATCGTACTTTCGGGTAACCCGGGGCGGCGCTCCGCAAGCGCACATTCTCGCTCAGCGGAGGCTTCCGGGGACACCCTCCGGCCGCCCCCGGAGCAGGAGCCGGGGGCTTTCGAAGGGTGGCCGAACGGTGGCCGAAGGGATCCCCGAGGGGCTCCTGGTCAGCGGTATTCGTCCTCGTTCACCTCGACGACACGGTCCTGCTCGGCCGCGTCCGCCGGGTTCACCTCGTCGGAGCCCCGGTCGGTGATCGGTTCGGTGCGCTGCTGGAGCAGTTCGGTCTGCTGCTCCGCCGCGTCCGCCTCCGGCGCTTCGAACCCGGCCCCCTCCCCGTTCTCCTCGTAGGCGTCCTCGAACGATTCCGGATCAGTCGGGTCGACAGACATAGAGGCTCCTCTTTCCGGTGTGGGCGTCCGCAATCGGGTCCGGACGAGTGCGGCCCGCGGACGCGGGCGGTTTCCGCTCCCTCATGCGCTGTGTCCCGCGGGTCCCCGTCACGGTGACGGCGAACACATCAGTACCCGTGTGATCGTCTCGTAATATCTGTTCATGTCGTCGACCGAGCAGCCGGATCTGCGCACCGCCGTACCCGAGACCATCCCCGACCTCAACGGGCCGCACGTCCACGACGGGGAGACGCTGCGTACCGTCTCCCTCGCGGGCCTCACCCTCGCGGTCCGCTCCAGACCGCCGACGCGCCGCGGCCTGCCTCCCGCGCTGTTCGTGCACGGGCTCGGCGGGTCGTCGCAGAACTGGTCGGCGCTGATGGCGGAGCTGTCCGGGGACCTCGACGGCGAGGCGCTGGACCTGCCCGGTTTCGGCGGATCTCCGCCACCGGACGACGGGAACTACTCCGTCTCCGCCCACGCCCGCGCCGTCGTCAGGCTCCTCGACGCCTCCGGGCGCGGCCCGGTGCACCTGCTCGGAAACTCCCTCGGCGGCGCGGTCGCCACCCGTGTCGCCGCGATGCGTCCGGACCTGGTGCGCACGCTCACCCTCATCTCGCCGGCACTCCCCGAGCTGCGACCCCAGCGCACCGCCGTGCCCACCGCCCTGCTCGCAGTGCCGGGGGTGACATCGCTGTTCGGCGCCCTGACGAAGGACTGGACACCGGAGCGCCGCACCCGCGACGTGCTCACCCTCTGCTACGGCGATCCCGGGCGGGTCGCGCCCGAGGACTTCCGGGTCGCCGTCCGGGAATACGAGCGGCGACTGGAACTTCCCTACTTCTGGGACTCACTGACCCGTTCGGCGCGCGGCCTGGTGAACGCCTACACTCTCGGCGGTCAGCACTCTCTGTGGCGTCAGGCCGAGCGGGTGCTCGCTCCCACGCTCCTCGTGTACGGCGGGCGGGACCGGCTGGTCTCGTTCCGGATGGCACGGCGGGCGAGTGCCGCCTTCCGTTCGTCCCGGCTGGTGGCACTGCCCGAGGCCGGGCATGTGGCGATGATGGAGTACCCCGAGGTGGTCGCGCGCGCCTTCCTCGAGATGCTGGCGGTGACACAGGAACGGGGCGACGAGGCGACTGAAGGAGCGTAGTGGGACGCCACAGCCGTAAGCGGAACGCCCCGCCGGAGGCCTCGTCCGGGGCCGTGTCGGCGCTGGACGAGAACTCCCGCGGCGGATCGGACCCGGTGGCGGCAGGGCCCGCACCCGGCCCGGTGCGGCGTCCTGCCGTGCCCCGGCCCTACCCGGGTGAACGCGACTCCGGTCCCGGAGGTCCCGGAGGGCTGCCCGGTCAGGCGGCGTCCTCCCGCGGCGACTCCTACGCCCGCGGTGGTACGCCCTCCGGGGGGACACCGGGGGTCCGCGGCGGCCGACCGCAGCACCGCGAATCCGGTGGCGACCGGGGGGACGGTGCGGCCCCCGGTCCCCGCACCCCCGCGGCAGACGCCCCGCCCGGCGGGG
>KI547053.1:21801-24488 GCA_000497405.1 Streptomycetaceae bacterium MP113-05
GCAGGTCACCGGTCTCGAGCAGCGCAGGGACGACAATCCGGTGTCCGCCGAGGAGGACGGGCCCCTCGGCGAGGACGGCGCGTCCTCCCGTCACGCGCCCCGCCCCGCCCCGTCCCGGTCCCAGGCGGCCCGTCCGTTGACGTACGCGGAGCGGATGGGTACCGTCCTGCCGCTCGATCCGGACCTGTACGGAACAGGCGAGTTCTCCACCGTCGGGGGCCGCCGCAAGGGCGATGGCCGGGGTGAGGTGATCCGGTACCGGGTCGAGGTGGAGAAGGAGCTACCACTCGACGCCGAGCTGTTCGCCGAGGCGGTACACCGGATCCTGAACGACGACCGCAGTTGGGGGCACGGCGGTGCGCGCGTCTTCGAGCGCGTCGGCTCCGAGGACGCCGACTTCGTGCTCACCCTGGCCAGCCCCGGCACCACCGGCGTGTGGTGTGCCAAGTCCGGTCTGGACACCACGGTGCAGAACGTGTCCTGCGACTCGGCGGCCACCGAACGCGTCATGATCAACGCCTGGCGCTGGGCACAGGGATCCGAGACGTTCGGCGACGACCGCATCCGCGAGTACCGCGAAATGCTGATCAACCACGAGGTGGGCCACCGGCTCGGCCTCGACCACCGGTTGTGTGACTCCGACGGCGCGCTCGCACCCGTGATGATGCAGCAGACCAAGACGCTCACCACCGGCGAAGCGACCTGCCGCCCGAACGCCTGGCCGCACCCCGAACAGGACGGCTGACACCCTCCGCGGGTCCCGGTCCGGGGCCTGTCGGCCCCGAAACGCGTAACCGTCCGGAAAGTCACGCTCGTTCACCCCTTCCGGTGGTGCGACGGACAACCGTCCGTCGTGGCCCCCCGGGACGCGCATACGGTCTTCCGCATCACCACCACCGCCTCCCGAGCGGTGGCCCACACGTCGATCGGCCGGGGGTGCGTTCGTGCGCATTGCACTGCTTACGGAGGGTGGCTATCCCTTCGCGCGTGGTGAGTCCGTGCTGTGGAGCGACCGGCTCGCCCGCGGCCTGCACCAGCACGAGTTCGAGGTCTACGCGCTGAGCCGCAGCTCGCGACAGGAGCGTGCCGGATGGTGCGAACTGCCGCAGAACGTGCGCCACGTACGTACGGCGCCGCTCTGGGGCGACGCCCCCGGCGACGCCGCCACGCGCGGGCTCACCGGGCGGCGTGAACGCCGCCGCTTCGCCGAGTACTTCGCAGAGCTCGCCGCGGCGATCTGTGCCCCTGCGGAGGGGGGCGCCCCGTCGTCCGCCGTGCCGGACGACGGACCCACTCCTGCGGAGCGGTTCGCCGCCGGGTTGCACGGGCTCGCCGGGCTCGCTCGCGAACACGGCGGCCTCTCCGGGGCGATCCGTTCCGAACTCGCCGTGCGTGTTCTGGAGGCCGCATGCCGCGCGCCCGGCGCGCTCCGCGCCGCACACGCCGCCCAGGTGTCCGACCTGCTCGCCGTCGTCGACCGGCTCGAGCGTGCCCTGCGTCCGCTGGGTCCGGACTGGCTGGACGAGCGTCCCGGCAGCGCCGGACTGGGCGCCGTCGACCTGTGCCACGCGGTGGGCGGCGGACCCGCAGCGCTCGCAGGCCTGTGCGCCAAAAAGGCATTCGGCACCCCGCTGCTGATCACCGAGTACGGCGTCCGTCTCCGCGAGCACTACCTCGACGGCGGTGCCCCGGGGGGCCCGCTGCCGGAGGGTGTCGGTCCGGGCGGGGGCGTCGGTCCGGGGGCGCCGCCGTTCGTCGCCGCGCGGCAGCCCGTACGCGCCCTGCTGGCCTCGTTCCAGGGCCGGCTGGCGCACGAGGCGTACGCGCAGGCCCAGCTCATCACTCCGGGCAACACGCACGCCCGGCGCTGGCAGGAGCGCTGTGGCGCGCGCCGCGAAAGGCTCCGCACCGTCTATCCCGGCATGGACGCCGATCCGTTCACCGAGGTCGGCGAGGCTGTGATGGACGTCCCCCCGGGCGGCAGTGACGGAGACGCCTTCGCACGCGGCGACGCCGGCGGGCGAGGGGCGCGGCCCACGCTGCTGTGGGTGGGACGGGTCGAGCCCGCCAAGGACCTCGTCGCGCTGCTGCACGCCTTCGCCCAGGTGCACCGCTCGCTGCCGGCCGCACGCCTGCGCATCGTCTCCACCGGCCCCGGCGGCGTGCCGGAGGCCGGTGAGTACGCGGCGCGTCTGCGCGCGCTCGCTGCTCACCTGTTTCCCGACGAGGCCGCAGACACCCGCAGCGTCGGGGAGAACCCCGTCTCCTTCGAGGAGATCGGCGGACCCGCCGCCCCGACCCTCGCCGACACGTACGCCTCAGCGACCGTCGCCGTGCTGTGCAGCGTCGTGGAGGGCTTCCCGGTCTCACTGGTGGAATCGATGTTCTGCGCCCGGGCCACGGTGTCGACCGACGTCGGTGCCGTGTGCGAAGTGATCGGGGGCACCGGGCTGGTGGTGCCGCCGCGCAACCCCCGGGCGCTCGCGGACGCCTGTCTCGCGTTGCTGCGCGACCCGCCGCGCCGGACCCGTCTCGGGGCCGCAGCACGGGCCCGGGCGCTCGAACTCTTCACCGTCGAGCAGAACATCGAAGCGTTCCGCGGCATCTACCTGGAGCTGATGTCGCGCAGCACGCGCGATCCGGCTGCGGGCGTCGATGAGGACGGCGCGCCGCTGCCGTTCGCGCGC
>KI547053.1:24637-25171 GCA_000497405.1 Streptomycetaceae bacterium MP113-05
CACTCGAGCCTCCCGCCGGGGCCTGCGGGCGGGAGCGGACGTGCTGCCGCACCCCGCCCGCAGGCCCCCGTGCCGGCGCAGACCGCAACCGTCAACGGACCGAGCTGGGCCCGGCACGCGGCGGCCGGGACTCCGGCCAGGGGTGTCCGGACCGGCCAGGAGGACCCCGCATGAGTTCCCGCCCGGACCCGCACGCCCACCCGCCCGCTCCTCCGCACGCAGATACGTCTCCGCCGCCGGTCACCGACCCGGCCCCGGAACCCGAACCCGTGGCGCCCGTCAACCCCGGCGCCTGGGACACCCGTTCGTGGACCCTCATCGACGAGGTGGACGGAGCGCCGGCCGAGTCCGGCCCCGAGCACCTCGACGCCTGGCCCGCGGCATCGGCTGCCGGGGGCGACGGGCGGCCCGGGAACGGCACGGAGGTTCTGTGGCCCGAGGCCGATCACCCGAGGACCCCGGCGCTGAACGCCGAGGGCGTGCCGCTCGCCGAGCCCCCGACCGGCCCGCTGCACGCCGTCGACCCGCCGCCGC
>KI547053.1:25181-30619 GCA_000497405.1 Streptomycetaceae bacterium MP113-05
CGTGGTCTCCCTCAACCGCCTCTACAACGAACACGAGCAGACCGAGCGGAGCCTCGCGGAGGAGGCGCTGTTCGACGCCTTCCTCGCCGACCTCCACGACGCCTACCGCAGCCGGCACGGCAACCACCACCGCACCTCCCACTGCCTGCTGCTGCTGGACAACGCCGACAGCCAACAGGGCGACGAATTCCTCAGACTCCTGCTGGAGGCCCGCGACAGGGCCGGCCACTCCGACCCGTTGCTCGTCGTCGCCACCGCCGCCGCCGGCCCCCAGGCGCTGATGCGGCGCGAAGGCGGCACCGCACGCGACACCCGCGGCTATCTGAGCGCCTGGGACGAACCGCATCTCTTCCGTCCGGTGCCGGTGGACGACGTGCTGCACGTCGGACGGCTCCGCGACCTCGACGAGCACGAGGTCGACGCGGTCGTGGAGACGGCGCTGCGCAGTCAGGTCGGCAACGTCGAACTGCCGGAGGTCGACAACGCCGTGCAGTGGCTCGGCTGGCTCGTCCACCAGCTCACCCGCGGCCAGCCCGCCACCGCCGCTGTCGTCGGGACGCTGTGCCTGAGACGGGACGACGACACCTGGCCCGCCCGGCTGCGGCAGCTGTTCACCCCCGACCTGGTCGGTGCCCTGCTGGAACGCCTGCTGCCGCTGGGCACCACCCCTGAGTTCCGCGCCCAGCTCGCCCGTGCCGCAGTCGCCGTCAACCTCGGCGACGCGGGCGCCGCACGAGACCTGTGGGAGCACGCCGGGGAGGCCCTCAACAGCGAGTTCCGGCACTTCTCCGGGAACGCGCTGCGCACGATGCGCATCGAGACCGGCGACGACCGCACCGACGGCGCGCACGAGATGCTGCACCCGCTGCTCCGCTTCCTGCTGCTCCGCGAACTCGCCGGTGCACCGCCCGCCGCCGACGACGGCGTCGAGGCCTGGGACGCCGCGCAGACGGCGCTGAGCAACCGCGTCCGCTCCCGCATCGCTGACGGCTACGAGGACGAGCAGTGTGCGCTCGCGTACCACGACCTCGCCTCCGGCCGGCTGGAGAGCGCCGCGCGCTACCTCGACGGACGCTTCGGCGAGGTCCCTGCCGACGAGTGGTGCACCGAGCTGTGCCGCCTCCGCCGGGCCCCGATCCGGACGCGAGGCGGCGCACCGCCCGAGCCGCCCCGCCGGCTGTTCCGCGAACTGGTCGCGTTCCTCGCCGACGACGGGCGGCCGCGCAGCGCGCGCACCAAGGTCGTCACCCGTCTGCTCGCCGCCTGCTGGATCAGCCCGGAACCGGCCGACGACCCGGACACCGACCGCGTCGGCGACCCGTACCGCAACCCCCTCGGAGACCCCTTCGCCGAGCTGTACGCCGACATCCGCGAGGAGTTCCTCACCCTCCGCGGCATGGTCGACGACGGCACGGACCGGCACGTGCTCCTACTGAAGTCCGAGCAGTACAGGAGGAAGCCCTGGTGGTGACGGAACAACAGCTGCAGATCCCGGCGCCGCCCCCGCGCTGGTGGCTCCGCATCGGCCTGACCCTCGTCCTGGTCTGCGCCCTGGTCGCCGGAGGCCTCTGGGCCTACCGGCACTTCCTCGTCCGCTGCGCCGACGGCGTGAGCCGCATCGGTCCGTACGACGAGTGCATCGGTGTCACCGACGGCACGTACGTCTTCCACGACGACCTGACCGAAGTCACCGGGCTCATCCGGGACGAGAACCGGGCCGTCGAGAAGTCCGGCCGGCCCTGGGTGAGCATCGCCTACTTCGAGCCCATGACCCTGCGCGAGGGCGACAAGGGCACCAGCAGCATCGAGCAGGAACTGCAGGGCGCCTACCTGGCGCAGTACGCCCTGAACCACAAGGAGCTGGGCGGCGAGGGGGACAGCCCGCAGATCAAGCTCCTGCTCGCCAACCCCGGAAGCGGCTCCGGGCGGTGGGAGACGGTCGTCGGGCAACTTCTGGAGATGACCGACGGACCCCACCCTGTCGTCGCGGTGGCCGGCTTCGGCCAAAGCAGGGCCACGACCAAGAAGGCCGTGGACCGGCTACGGGAGAGCGAGATCCCGATGGTCGGCTCCACCGTCACCGCCGACGGACTCAGCGAGAACGGCGCGACCACCTTCTTCCGCGCCGTGGCACCCAACAGCGACCAGACGGCAGCCGTGGTGGAACATCTCCTCGAACGCCAGCGGGAGGAGAAGGACTTCACCGTCCAGCTCATCGAGGACCGCAACACCACCGACATCTACAGCCGGTCGCTGCGGGAGGGGTTCGTGCGGGCCGCCCGGGAGCAGGAACTCCACCTCGATCCCGTCAACCTGCAGTTCCTCTCCAACGAGAGCAGCGCCGGCAACGCGTTGGCCAACGTCGCCGACAAGGTCTGCCGCGACTCCTCGCCTGCCGACGCCGTCTACTTCGCCGGTCGCGGACGCAACCTGAAGACCTTCATCGAGGCGGCGGGCGCGCAGGGCCGCACCTGCGGGACGACCGTCTACTCCGGAGACGACGCGGTCGGCATGTTCTTCGACCTCTTCCAGAACGAGAACGAGAGGGCCTACGAAGAGTTCCTGCGACGCTGGGAGGACAGCGGGGTGCAGGTGCAGTACACCGCCCTCGCCCATCCGGACGCCGCCGCCACCATTTATGCCGGTGACAGGCGCAACCCGTATCTCGACTTCCTCGACTGGTACGAGGAGCGGTTCACCGGCGAGGCGGACCTCTACAGCGGCCAGGCGATGCTCGGGTACGACGCGACCTTCGCCGTCGGCGTCGCCGTCCGGGACGCGGCCGGCAGGAACGCGGACAAGAAGTTGGCCCCGGGCGACATCCGCCAGATGCTCGGCTCGATCAACGGCATCACGGCACTCCGCGGCGTCAGCGGCCCCGTCTCCTTCGACCGCATCGGCAATCCGGAGAACAAGCCGCTACCGCTCGTGAGCCTTGACCCGGCGGGCGGCACCCACCACTACGTCCTGAAGGACGTGCTGCGCCCCGAGGGCCCGAGCGGCGCCACCTGACCATCGCCCGGCGGCGCCGCCGGGCGACTCACTGCTGGGGCGGGTGCTGCGGCCAGCCGGCGCCCGCCTGCGGCGGGTAACCCTGCTGGGGAGGCTGCCCGTAAGGCTGCTGGGGCTGTCCGCCCTGCGGGGGATAGGGCTGTTGCGGCACGCCCTGCCCGTAGCCCTGCCCCTGCTGGCCCCAGCCGGGCTGGCCCCCCGGCTGGCCGACCCAGCCCTGCTGCTGCGGGTAGCCCTGGGCCCCGGGCATCGGCGGCGCCTGCTGCGGTGGCGCGCCGCCCGCCTGCCCGTTACCGGTCCACAGGCCCTGCTCCTGCTGGGCGCGGGAGAAGTCCTCGGCGATCAGGGCGGCCAGATTGAAGTACGCCTCCCGCGTCCTGGGCCGCATCATGTCCAGGTCCAGCTCGGCGCCCGCGGACAGATGCTCGTCGAACGGCACGGTCACGACGCCCCGGCAACGCGTCTCGAAGTGCGACACGATGTCCTCGACCTTGATCATCTTCCCGGTCTCGCGGACACCGGAGATCACGGTGATGCTGCGCCGCACCAGGTCGCCGTAGCCGTGCGCGGAAAGCCAGTCGAGCGTGGTGCTCGCACTGCTCGCACCGTCCACCGACGGAGTGGAGATGACGATCAGCTGATCGGCGAGGTCCAGCACGCCGCGCATCGCGGAGTACAGCAGACCGGTACCCGAGTCGGTCAGGATGATCGGGTACTGCTTGCCGAGGATGTCGATGACGCGCCGGTAGTCGTCGTCGTTGAACGTCGTCGAGACCGCCGGGTCCACATCGTTCGCAAGAATCTCCAGTCCCGACGGTGCCTGCGAGGTGAACCGGCGCAGATCCATGTAGCTGTTGAGGTAGGGGATGGCCCCGACCAGGTCGCGGATCGTCGCGCCCGTCTCCCGGCGCACCCGTCGGCCGAGCGTCCCGGCATCCGGGTTCGCGTCGATCGCGATGACCTTGTCCTGCCGCTCCGTGGCCAGCGTCGACCCCAGCGCGGTCGTCGTCGTCGTCTTGCCCACGCCACCCTTGAGACTGATCACCGCGATCCGGTAGCACGACAGCACCGGCGTGCGGATCAGGTCCAGCTTGCGCTGCCGCTCCGCCTCCTCCTTCTTGCCGCCGAGCTTGAACCGCGAGCCGGCCTTCGCCGGGTTCTGCGAACGCGGCTTCTTGTTCTTGCCGCTCACCAGACGGTCGGACGACAGTTCCACTGCGGCGGTGTAGCCCAGCGGGGAGCCCGCGTGCGACTGGCGGCGCGGATCCTGCGCCGGGTCGCCGACACCGTGCGGCTGCGGACCGGACGAGTGCGGAGCCTGCGGCTGCTGCCCCGGGGGCTGTTGGGGCTGCTGCTGATCCGGCTGCTGGTACTGGTTCTGGGGCGGCTGAGGAGCCTGCGGATAGCCGTACGCGCCGGGTGCGCCCTGCTGGCCCGGCTGCTGGTGCGGCTGCTGGTACGGCTGGGGCTGAGCCGCCGGAGGCTGCTGGTACTGGGCGGGCCCCGGATATCCGTAGCCGCCCTGCGGCGCCTGCGGCGGGTGCTGCTGCTGGTGTTCGGGCTGTGGCACGTGCGGGTAGCCGTAACCTCCGGGCTGCGCGGGCGGCATGCCACCCTGTGCGGCGTACGGGTACCCGTAGCCTCCCGGCTGCTGGTGCGGCTGCGGCTGGGGCTGTGCCGGGGCCCCCTCGCCAGTGCGCTGTTCCGGCACGTGTGCCCCGGACGCCGGTGTGCCCGGCGGCGCGGGCCACGGCGCACCGGGCGGGGGAGTGGCCGGACTGCCCTGCTGGGCGGGGTCGGCAGGCGCGAACTGAGGCGGTAGCGGGGGCAGTCCACCCTGCGGGGCGCCCGTTCCGTCGTGTCCGGCCTGCGGGTGTGCGGGAGCCTCCTGGGCCGGTGTCACCGCCTCCGGAGCCCCCGTGGAGGGTGACTCCGCCGGCACGGCGCCCTCGTCCGCCACGGTTTCCTGCACGTCTTCCGAGTCGTCCGCGTCCGCCCCGGCTGATGCGTCGGCCGGCACCTCGTCGGCCGGTGGTGTCTCCGACGGTGCGTCAGACGGTGCATCCGTCGAGGGGTCACCCTGCACCGTGCTCTCGGCGTTCCCCGGCACGATCCCGGCGGGCGCATCGTCCCGCGACTCCGCGCCGCCGGCCGGCGCATCCCCGGCCGACTGCTCTCCGGGCATGTCGCCGCGGCCTGCCTCCTGGCCGTCCCGCTCGCGCCGGAACTGCTCCATCTCCCGGCGCAGCGCCGCCGCCGAGAAGCGGACCGTGTCGCCGCTCTCCAGGTCGCCGCGCTCACCGGCGGGCCCGGGCGCTCGTGCCCCCGGCCCGTCAGCCGACGACTCCTCGGCGGGCGTGGCCGACGGGCCGCCCGGCGCGTTCTCCTCCGGCCTCAACTGTGGGAACACCGGCGGGGGGGGGGGG
>KI547053.1:30629-64770 GCA_000497405.1 Streptomycetaceae bacterium MP113-05
CGCGCCCGGCGGTCCGAACGGACCTCCCGGGACGCCGGCACCGTAACTGCGTGGATCAGCCCCCGGTACGGGGCCCTGCCCGTACGGCTCCTGCCCGGGCGGAGGCGGCGGAGGCGGTGCGGGCGCGGGGGGCGGTGTCGGCTCGGCGTCCTGGGTATACCAGGCCGGCGGCGTGTAGTCGATGGTGAACTGCCCTGTCGACTCCGGGTCGAGATCGGAATCGGTCTCCGCATCGAAACGATCGGTCTCGCCGTTCGCACCCCCGACGCGGAATTCGTCCCGATCGCTACTCACAATGCCTCCTGCTGTGGTCCACACCCCGGTTTGCTGCGCAGTGACCCAGCCTAATCGTCCCGACTCCGGACACAGCACCGTGACCCCGTCGGTGCTCGGTACCGGGGTCACCGTCTCTGCACCCGTCCGACCCGGTTCGTCCGGTCGGAGGCCGCGTCCAGTCTCGGAGGACACCGTTCGCCGGTCAACTTCCCCGGGCCACTGCGGGCCGGCCGCCACGCGGGCGGAGCGCAGCATCGGCCAGGTGCCGCCGGTCAGTCCAGCCGACGCGCGTGACCGAGCAGACCCACCTCGGCATCCGTCGGCTGCGTCAGCGAGTAGTACCGGTCCTTCCGCGTGCACCACAGGGTGACCCCGTCGCCGAGTGTCGGAAGCGACTCCGTCTCCTCCTGCGGAAGGCGCATCTTCCGCGACAGGTGACGTGACTCGTCCGGCGACACCCTCTGGATGCCCACCAGCGACGCCGTCTGCAGCAACCGCGGTGCGGCCGGGCTGAGATACGGCAGCAGCGTCACCACGGCCTGCCACGGCGCGGACGTCACCCGTCCACGCGGCGGCTTCATGCCGCAGTCCCTGATGATGACCACGGGGCTGCTCACCGACGGGCCCAGCGACGGCACGTGCCCCACCTCGTGCAGGGTGATGCACTGCTGCTCGGCACCGGCCGCCTGCGCCAGCGGCGTCCACACGTGGGCGCGCCCCGTCTCCACGGCGACCCGGGCACCGGTGCCCGCCGCGCGCAGCGCCAGCACCTGCGCCGTCCACAGGCCCCCGATGAGCAGTACGTCGTACGCGGTGCGGCGGCTCAGCCCGAGGACGGCTGTCTGGTTCTGCGCGTCCGTGCCGATGACGACGCCGTCGTCACCCAACGGCACCCCGATCGCGGCGAGTTCCTCCACCGCGACCCGGTGCCGCAACGCCCGCGGGCCGCGCAGGCCGAACCCCGCACGCAGTGGACGGCGCGTCTCCTGCTCCTCCGGGCGTCCGACGATCGGGATCATCCCGGTGTCCGTCGGAGTCGCCACATGGCGCGGCTGTGCGGGCGCCCCGTCACCCGCACCACCCTGCTGAGGACGGCCCAGGCCCGCGCCGGGCATGCCGGACTGCTGGGGCATCACCGGACTGGTCATTCGCTGGTACCTCCGAGGGGCAGAGTGGCGAGCACGCCGGGTGCCTGTTCCCGGTCGAGCGGCACGAGTCCGGTCTTCGCGCGGCCCGCCCGACGCTGCAGTTCACGACGCGCGGCGGACAGGTCGTTCTCGCTGCGGGTGACGATCCGTACGTGACCCGCGATCGAGGCGTACCGTCCGTCGCCCCTGCCCAGCGTCAGGCTGAACACCGAAGTGAACACCGGCAACGAGGTGAGGATGGACGCCAGGTGAGCGGCGCTCACCGCGTTCGGCCCGACCTGCGGCCACTTGCTGATCCAGTACGTCGCGTGCCAGCGGTCGTCGCACCGCCAGCCGCGCGCCGACTCCTCCGTACGCCGCTGCGCACCCCGACGGTCTCCCGAAGTCGCGTTACTCACCCGCGGGTTGAGGCAGCTCGAGGTGGCGAGTGCCTGCACGATCTCCGCTTCGTTGAGGACCGTGGCGCTGAACCCGGCCCCCTCCAGCCTGCTGGTGAGCTGGTCGGCCGCGCGGACCAGGGCGCGCTGCGCGCCCCTCAGCCCGCCGCCGCGCGCCTCGACCGCTTCCGGGGTCAGCTGCGGCGTGAGCTTGAGCGCGACCCAGGTCATGCGCAGCGACGGAATGCCCGAGGCTTCCTTCAGCGAGCCGTACGACCGTGCGACCACCGAGTGTTCCGGCAGGTGCGGCGCGGGAGCCGGCTGCGTGTGCTGCACGACCTGCACGGACTCCAGCCGGACGTCGTCGGTGGACAGCGCTTCGTGCAGCACGTCCAGTGGCAACGGGCGCTCCACCCGGCCCGGCCGGCCCGGCCGGAGCGGCGTGTCCTTGCCCTCCACCGCGATCAGCGAGGTCAGGAACGTTCCGTCGCCGACCATGCCGATCGCACGGTCCTCGCGCGTCACATACGTCGACGTCTGCAGTGCCGGTTCGCACTCCACCGCCGGCGCCAGGCCGGGGTCGGTGCCCGGCGGCACGGGCAGCTTCGCCTCCCGCTTGCGGCGGCGCAGCGCCCGCCCTACTTCGTACCACTCCGACATCGTCTGCTGTCTGCGGTTCACCAGTGCCACGAGCGTCAGCAGGCCGCCGACCACCGAGGCCGGAATCACCAGCCATGACTCGATGAGCCAGGCGACCAGTACCAGTGCGGCGGCGATCTGAATGAGTACGAGTTGCTGCAGTCGCACCGGGCCGAGACTGCCCGGTTTCCGGTGGACGCGAAGCGTCGCGGTCGCCGGGCCCTGTGCGCCGGGCGTGGCTGCGGGCTGCTGCTCGTCTGTCCGCTGGCGCGGGGCGCGCCGGCCCCGGGACCGGCTGCGGGTGGCGCTCGTCATCCCCCGTGTTTCCCCTTCGAGGTTTTCGTGGCACTGCTGCTACGAGCAGTCGAACGGCCGGCGAACGGACGTGGACCCGCGGGTCCGTGCCTGCCGGCGCCTGTCGATGGTGCGTTCGCCGGTGCGGCACCGCGCCGACTCCGGCCCTGCGTGCTGTCCGTGCGGTTCCCCCGGAACCCTGCGAGCGGCTCCCCGGGAACCGGTCCGACCTGCACCGTGCGGGTGCCGACCGGGCAGCCAGGATACTCATCGGGTACGCGTCCGACAGCAGGGCCGGTGTGGGCCTTGTGCGGATGCCGCGACCTCACGCCTCACCCGGGCGTTTGCGTCCGCGCCGCCGGGCGGCATAGTAGTGCAGCCGAGGACGGTTGACGGGAGTTGCCCGAAGCCGCGGCCTCGGAACGGCAGATGGCATCCGAGCACCGCCCGGACCGGCCTTGCCGACTGTCACCAGGGGAACGAAAGAGACGGGGACCGATGGAGCGGCGGGACGAGCTCAGCGCCCACACCTTCGCACGGAAGCGCACCCTTGCGGCCTTCCTTCAGCCGGATTCCAGAGTGTCCGACGAGGACGCACCGCGCCCGGTCCGGGCCATGATGCCCAGCACCGTGATGAGCGTGGTCCTGGTGGCCGGCTGCATCGCCTGGGGCGCCATCGCGCCCTCCGCCCCGGCGGGCTGGGACAAGCCGGGCGAGTACATCATCGTCGACACCGACTCCACGACTCGCTACGTCGTTCTCCCGGCCACCGGAAAGGGCGGTAAGAAGACGAAGCAGCTGCACCCGGTGCTGAACTTCGCCTCGGCGAAACTCGTTCTGGACAAGGGCAAGGGCGAAGTCATCGAGGTGTCCGGAGAGGACATCGACGAGAGTGGAATAGCCCGCGGTGCCACGATCGGCATCCCCTACGCACCGGATCGCCTGCCCAGCATGGAGGATGCCGAGAAGGCGAAGGAGTGGGCGGTCTGCGAGAAGCCGGGTCCCGACGCCGGAGGCAGCCCCCAGCAGGGCGTCTTCGTCCTCGGTGGCCAGGACCAGGACGCACTGCAGGGCAAGAGTCGTCTGGGTGAGGGCGAAGCCCTGTACGTCCAGGACAGCGAGAGCGGCGACCAGTACGTGGTCGACGGCAACGGCACAGCGCTGAGGCTCGGCCCGCCCGGCGCCCAGGACGACCCCGAGAGCCGCGTCGGTCTGCTGACCAAGCTGGTACTCCGCGACCCGGGGCAGGCGCAGCCGGTCACGCCGCAGTGGCTGAGCACCTTGCGCGAGGCCGGGAGCATCGAGTTCCCGCAACTCGACTCGCCACTGGGAACGACGCCGCAGTTCTCCGGCTCGGAGGAGCTTCCGGAGGACGCGCAGCAGGTCGGGATGGTACTCAAGTCCCAGGCTGGCGGCGCGTCGTACTACTACGTGGTCCAGCAGGACCGCCTGCAGCAGACCACCCCGCTGTACGCGAACCTCATGATGGGCAGTCTCGACATCCAGGCCGAGCCGATGTCGGTCTCCCCGGGGCAGGTGTCCCAGATGGAGGTCGAGGACGAGGTCGCCACCGGCGGCGAGGGCTGGCCCGAGGACGTACTCATCCAGGTCAACCGCGCCGCGGAGGGTATCGGCTCCAGCTCCCGCACCGTCTCCTGCGCCGTCTACACGGGCACGATGACTGCAGGAGAGCCACAGATCGCCACGTGGGCCGGAGGCGCATATCCCGGGAACATCATCGCCGGCTCCGCGAGCGCGTACGTCAGTTCCGGGTCCGGGCTGCTTTACCAGGAGGTCACCGGTACCGGAGGCGGCGGCCGGCAGTACCTGCTCACCGACTCCGGGCTGCGTTATGCCGTCGGTGGCGAGGCGCGGAAGCGGCTGGGCTACGAGAAGGCCAAGGTGGCCCGGGTCCCGCAGAAACTGTCCGCTCTGCTGCCCAAGGGCCCGAGGCTGGACTCCGACAGCGCTTCCCAGGAACAGGGCATGTGAGGCGTCCTGACGGACACCGTGACGGCGGGGGCCGTCACGGTCGCTGCCGGACCGGAGTAACACGCCTCTTCGAGAAGGGAGTTGCGGATTACCCGGGCGATGGGAGTGTCCAGCGGGTCGGCCTCAACGAATGGTTCATCACAAATCGGTGGCGTTCCTGTGCTGAGCACGTGACGGTCGAGATGTACGAACTTCTGTGTCGGCGGGACAGGATACAGTCGTTCGTGGTGTCTACCGACAGCCCGCGGTGCGTGGCTCGGCGAGACCCACCGGCCCGTACTCCGGGCCACTGAGACGTTCACGCGAGGGATGAGCATGGGGGAAGGTGCGCCATGGCAGGACAGTTTCGGGTAACAGAGGACGAGCTCAAGACTCTGTCGTCGAAGATCAGCCAGGTCAATAGCCAGATTCAGGGCGAGGTCAAGCGACTCGACGGTGTGATCAGCGGGATCGCCTCCGGCTGGCAGGGCCAGGCGGCCAGCTCGTACCACCGTCTGCAGCAGCAGTGGAACGAGGATGCACGCAAGATGAACAACATCCTCAACGACATCAAGGAAGCCGTCGACTCCACCCGTCAGAACTACTCGGCGACGGAAGAGCAGCAGAACTCCGAGGTCAGCAAGATCATGTCGGACTTCGGCTGATCCAGGCCCCCGGCCCGGGTCGGTTGACGTTCCCTACGGGTTCGCAGCCAACACCACTCAACAGTCGCTGAAGAGGAGACGCAAGTGTCCGGAATTCTCGTCAACTTCCAGACCGTTTCGACGGCCTCGTCCGATGTGCGTACGACGGCCAACAACATCAAGAGCCAGCTCGATGACCTGGAGGCGTCCGTCAAGCGCGTCGCCAACACCTGGGAGGGCTCGGCCCAGGAGGGCTACCAGGCCAAGCAGCGTCAGTGGGACCAGACCGCCGACCACCTGCACCAGGTTCTGATGAAGATCTCCAACGCCCTGCAGAACTCGGCGGACAACTACCAGTCCACCGAGAAGGCCAACGCGAACGTCTGGGGCAACTGAGCCGTCGACGATCGCCCGGATGCGGAGTGGGTCGGCCTGTCACGGGCCGACCCGCTTCCGTCCGTTCCCGGGGAGAGACATGATGCCGACAGGCGTCACTGGAGTCAGAGGAGAACGGCTGGCCATGGGGGTCAACCAGCACCGGCTTCGAAGCACCCGCTCTGTGCAGCGGGCCTTCGGCGTGTTCGCCGTCCTCGGCCTGTGCGCCGTGGGAACCGCGGGCCCGGCCGCGGCCGCTCGGCCGGCATCCGGCGCCCACCCTGCGGACGTCCGTCTGAGCAGCACGAGCGAGTGCAAGTTCGGCGGCAAGAACATCAAGAGCACGCCCTGGTCACTCCAGAAAGTGCTGCTCGACGAGTTGTGGGACCAGGCGACCGGTGAGGGCGTCGTGGTCGCCGTCGTCGACACCGGTGTCGACGCGGACAACCCCCAGATCAGTCCGGCACTGACGGGCGGCGAGGACTTCGTCGGGAAGACGGGCGGCACCGAGGACCAGGTGGGCCACGGCACCCGCGTCGCCGGCATCATCGCCGCCCGGGAGGCCGACGACACCGGATTCTCCGGCCTCGCCAAAGCAGCGAAGATCATGCCCCTCCGGTACACGGGCGGCGACGACCCGGACCAGAAGGGCGACTCCGGGACGATGTCCGAAGCCATCGACCACGCGGTGTCCAAAGGCGTCGACATCATCAACATCTCCTCCGACACGGCCGACAAGAAGCCGAACACCGGACTCGAAGCCGCCGTCGCCAGAGCGGTCGCCGCAGACATCCTCGTGGTCGTGGCAGCCGGCAACGACGGCACGGACGGCAAGCTGGAGAAGACCTACCCCGCCGCCTACCCCGGTGTCCTCGCCGTCGGCGCCTCCGACCGCAACAACGAGCGGGCTGAGTTCTCCCAGAAGGGGCGCTTCGTCGACCTCGCGGCCCCCGGCGTCGGCATGGTCTCCACCGTGCCGAACGGCGGACAGTGCACCGCGGACGGCACCTCGTTCGCCGCACCGTATGTCGCCGGCGTGGCAGCGCTGATGGTCGAGAAGTACCCGGAGTGGGATTCGCAGCAGATCGCCGCCCGCCTCAAGCAGACCGCCGACCGGCCCGGCGCCGGCCCGGACACGCAGATCGGCTGGGGCGTCGTCGAACCCGTCGCCGCTCTCACCGGCCCGGACGAGCCCCAGTCGGAGGCGGTCCCCGACAAGCCCGAGCAGGTCGGTCACGTCAACCCGATGAAGCTCACGGTCGAGGAGACCCCTCAAGAGCGCGCCGAGCGCCTGGCCGTCTACGTGTTCGCCACCGGCACGGTGCTGGCCCTCCTCATCGGCGGTGGCGCCA
Source organism: Streptomycetaceae bacterium MP113-05 (assembly GCA_000497405.1). Taxonomy (GTDB): domain Bacteria; phylum Actinomycetota; class Actinomycetes; order Streptomycetales; family Streptomycetaceae; genus Streptomyces. The sequence continues at coordinate 37,706 of KI547053.1, forward strand.
TCGCAGTCCGCGACCACCGCCGCAAACAACCAGCGACGGCCGACAGCACCGGCACCACAACTTCCACGAGGAACTAAGCAGCAGGGGGAGAGGAGACGGGGATATGAGCAACGGCTACAAGGTCGACCTCAGCGCCCTCGACGAGGTCATCAAGAAGCTCAATCGCGTGGTGGACGACATGGGCGGACCACACACGTGCGCGCGCTACGAAACGCACCTCCCGTCGGGTTGGCTGGGAACCAACTTCGACGAGGAGAAAGGCCTCTACACCGAGCACAACACGACGAAGAACAAGATCGAGGGCTACATCAGCAGCCTCCAGGACCTCATCGCCAAGTTCAGCTCCGACACGGCACAGGTGCGCAGGAACTACGACGACCAGGAGCAGCAGAACTCGCAGTCGGTCTCGAAGAACGCGGACCTGAGCTGAGTCGCATGTCCAACGCAGACGGTGGGGAGTGAAGAGACGTGGGTGGCTACTACTCGAACCAGGGCATGACGCCGGAGGAGCGTGAGCAGCTCCGGCAGGATGCCATGGAAGATTCCCATAACGAGGGACTCGAAGAGCACCAGAGCGAGAGCGAGTATTACCAGGAAATCAACGAGCAGTTCCCTATCACGACGAACTTCGACGGTCACGGCCTCAAGCAGCTCAAGGCCATGTTGGAGAACTCCAACCCTGACGGCGTGAAGGGCGTGGGGGAGAACTGGAAGCGTGTTCACGACCAGCTCGTCGGCTCTGACGGCAGCGGCGAAGGCGATTGCGCACACGGCCAGTTGAAGAAGGCAGTCGAAGCGGTCACGGAGCACTGGGAAGGCGAGAGCGCCAACCAGTTCAAGACCAAAGCTAATGAAATCCTGGGCAAGATCTTCAACACCGGCTCACACGCGCAGACCGTCTCCGAGGTCATGAAGCAGGCTTCGGACGACCTGCGCACGCAGAAGACCAAGCTGGACGGCCTCGAAGAGCCAGGGTGGTTCGAGTCGGCCTGGGACCGCGTCACCGACAGCGGGCGCGACGACAAGTACACACAGGAAGACGTCCGGAACGAGAACCTCCCGAAGGACGTCATCGCAGACATCAACGAGGGCTACCTCAGCGAGGGCAAAGAGGTCCAACTCCGGGCCGTCGACGTGATGGAGACCCTGGGCCGGTCATACGTCGCCTACAAACGGCGACTTAATACGACGATTGACCAGGACAAGCGAAACGACGATATTCCACCGTCTTCTCCAGTTTCGCCGATGCCGACCCCTATCCCCCCATTCTCGGGAACTTCTCCAAAGCCTGGACGAAGCGGCCGCAGTGCTTGGTCCGCTACGCCTTCGGGCGGGGGAGCCATGACCCCCGTCACCACCGGCCCTCGTGACATCGGTGTATCGGGTGGCAAGCAAGTTCCCATCAATCAAACAAGGCTCGACAGTCTGCCGCCAGGTATCTCGGGTTCTGCGGCTGACACACTGCCGAGCAACAGTGCAGCCAGCCGAGGCCCGGGTGGCGGTGGTCCCAGTGTGAGTCTTGGTGGCCCCCATGGTGTTCCCGGTGGCGGCGGCCCGCTCGGAGGCCCACGGACGGGCCGCGGGGCAGGTCCTCGCACCGGCATCGGTGGCGGGCCGGGAGGAGGCCGCGCCACTTCGGCTGGTGGCGGAATGCGCGGCGGAGGCGGGATGGGCGGAGGCGCTGGTGGCGGACGTGGCGCTGCCGGCGGCCGTGGTCCGCTGGCCAGAGCCAAGGGTGGTGTGGCCGGGGCCCCCAAGGGCATCACCGGCGGCAGGCCAGCGACTCCTGGTGGCACTGGCCTCGGGAAGGGGCGTGGTGGCGCGTCAGGCTCGGGAACTGCGGGCAGGGGTGGCATGCTCGGAGGTCGTGGGGCGAATCAGCGACCTGGGGACGAAGAGCGGGAAGAGGGATATCGTCCCGACTATCTGGTCGAGGACGAAGAGACCTGGACACCTGACGACAATCGAAGTGTCCCTCGGACGATCGATTAGGAACGGTGGCAAGTAGCCGCCGAAGGTCACGAATGGCCCTCGCAACGCGACTTGCGAGGGCCATTCGTAAAGGTACGAAGGGGAGTAGACGATGAAACTCCGAAGAGCGCTACACGTAATGAGTGCTGGAGCCTTGACGGGAGCCCTGCTCCTCGGTTCCGCTCCAACCGCTGCGGCCGACGATATCCGCGACCGGCAATGGACACTCGACGCCTTTGCCGCTGAGGAAATTTGGCAGCATGCGACAGGAAAGGGTGTCACTGTCGCCGTAGTCGATACAGGGGTGGATGCTTCTCATCCAGATCTCAAAGGGCAAGTTCTTGAAGGAAAGGATTTTACGGAAACCGGAGGCAGCGCGCAGGAAGATCTCGTCGGACATGGTACGGCGATGGCTGGGCTGATTGCCGGAACAGGGCACGGGCCTAATGGGAGCGCCGGAGTCAAGGGATTGGCGCCGAATGCCCATATCCTTCCGATCAGGTTCAAGCATCAAAGTGGCGACATGGGTGTTACCTTCTTTGAAGGTGTTCGTTATGCGGTTGATCACGGAGCAGACGTGATTAGCATTTCGCAAGGCGGTACTGCGGATACCCGGGAAAAGCGAGCAATCGAGTACGCGCTGCAGAACGACGTCGTAGTGGTGGCCTCGGCGGGTAATGACGGAATGAGGAAGAAGCAGTACCCAGCCGCCTATTCTGGAGTTCTCTCGGTCGGTGGGGCGACAAACCAGGGGGAAATCTGGGATGAAGCCTCGTGGGGCTCCAATACCTCACTGATCGCACCTGCGACGAACAACGTTGTTGCTGATCCCACGTCCGCCTCTGGATATGCGATGACTGACGGAACATCCGACGCCGCATCCTATGTTGCCGCCGCAGCTTCACTCGTTATCGAAAAGTATCCGGAACTAACTGCTGGACAGGTCATCAACCGCCTGATCAAGACCGCGAAGATTCCTTCAGGTGTTGAGGCGAACCCAGAGCTTCCGGAGGAGAAGTTCGGGTATGGCATTGTTCGCCCGTTGCGGGCGGTGACGTACGACATTCCGGCTGGCCCGAAGGAGGGGCCGCTTGCGCAGGCTGAGGAAGACTCGTCGTCCGCCACCACCGGTTCGGAGGACTCCGATTCTGTCGCGGGTAGTGATTCCTCTTCGTCCAGTGACGACGGTGGCTGGATGTTTGTCTTGGGTCCGCCGATTGTGCTGTTCGGGCTCATCTTCGTGGTGCTTGTCGGTGTCGTGGTTCTTGTGCTTGTTCTTGTTGCTAGGAGGAAGAAGCGTGCTCAGCCTCCTTATGGTGGAGGTTCTGGGGGGCCTGGCTGGGGCGGACCCGGCGTGCCGCCGCAGTATCCGGGCCAGCAGCCTCACATGCAGGCGGGGCAGTACGGTGGGCCGCCGGCGTCTCCGCCGCCGCCACCGAACCAGCCTCCGTCGTGGTGATCTCGACACGGAGGCCGCCTGTCCAGTAACGGCTCTGTCGCGATGACCTCCGGTGGCACGACAGGAGGTGGAGGCATGCGGCCTTGATACACGTTAATGTAGCCGCCTTCGATTCTGGTCCAGTGTCAACACTGCGGTGACTTCCGGCAAACGTAGTACTGGAAGACGTAGCGATCTTGACGTGCCGTGGTTTGCAGAACGGTTAGCCCTGCCGTTTCCAGGTCGAGGACGTCGAGTAGTACGGGGCTGTGCCCCACGAGCACCATCACTCCTCCCTGGCGGAGCGTGGCGACCAGGTGCGGCAGGATTTCTCGAGCACGGCGGGTGTTTACGACTTCCGAGTTGAGGAACCTGCAGAACAGGATGTCTACCGTGCTGGGCAGGGGAACTGGCATCTCCGCGTCGCCTTGGTGGACTTGTTCGAGGCGTTCCGCGGCGTAATCGACCATCTGTTGGCTGAGGTCCTGTCCGATGGTACGAATGTACTGCGGGTTGATGTCGGCGAATTGTGACAGGAAGTGTCCTGTGGAGCAAGCTGGGTCGTAGACTGTGATGTTTTCCGAGAGATCAGCAAGCATGGGTCTGAAGAGGTCGCTCGTGTAGCGCCGTATGTGCTCCTCTGCCGCGTTCAAAGAACGTGCTCGATCTTCGGTCACCGGCCATCCGGCTGGCGTGCCCGTATCCTCCTGGCCCTCCTCGTGATGGTTCACGAACGGGTGCGTTATCGACGTGGTGGGGGAGATGGCATCGAACGTGGCGCGCCGTTCATGGGGGTCCAGAGGATGGAAGGCGACCCGGACATCGGTGTCCGAGGTACGGATGCCATCGAGTAGTCCGAGAACGTTGTGCCAGTAGATACGGCTGCAGAAAACCCCCGGGACGTCTTGATAGACGAAGTAGTCCGAGAGTGTCTTATAGCCGACGTACCATCGTTGGTCGATCTGGAACATGAAGATCCGGGCGGGTTCGCCGACTACGAGGTCTTCGTGAAGCAGGTAGCGCCCAAGCTGCTGCCAGCGGGAGAAGTCGCCCCGCTTGAGCTCGGCCCGGATCCTCGGCTCCGCCAAGATCGACCTTCGGGCGCGCGAAGGTCCCTCGTTCGGCTCGTTCTCCGGTTGCAATCTCGCTCTCCCGCACTTCGGTCAGTCTGCCCGTCGACTTGGGCCAATTCACTGAAGGATCCCGGATCCCGTGTCCGCTTTGTCGTCCGCACTAACCCGCGGCATCCACCCGCCAGTTGGGCGCCCCCGGGAAGTTGCACCAGTCCTGCTGCTCGCTCCAGTGCGGGTAGGGCGGGACGACCGTGTTGACGGGCATGATGTTGAGCGGCAACCTCCTCCGCCGCCACGGGTGCAGATCATGCGACTGTCTTGTGGCTGGCACGCAGACATGGGGGAGGGTGGGGATACGCAAGGATCGTGCAGGATACCGTGCGTAGACATCTAATTCAGGGAGGGTACCGATGAATCCGATAGCGGCCATGTTCTTGAGCAGTGGGGATGAGATGTCATTTACGCAGATCATCATCTACGCTGTGATTCTTGGACTAGTGTTCACCTTGTTCCGGTGGTTGCGCAGGCGGCGGAACGCCCCGCGCTTCCAGGCGCTCGCGGTGCGGTACGGAGGCGACTACGTACCTAAGGCCGAGGCCCGTGCGGAGAGGTTCGCCTGGGTGGAGTGGGCTACGGACCCGCGGTCCCCTGACGTGGACGACTATCTGACTGGGAGCTACCAGGGGCACCCCTTCTACTGTTTCGGATGGGAGTACTCGACCCGCGGTGCGATCGGGGACGGAGAGGCCGGCGGCGCCCACGTCGTCAGGTCCGTCTACACCATGGAGCTGCCGGGGTACGTCGGTCACTTCTCCATCCGGAGGCATGCAGCGGCTCGGCGCATGTTCGGACAGAATGACGTGCAGATCGGGCACACCGAGTTTGATGAGCGATTCACTGTGAAAGAACAAGAGCCCGGGGCTGCCCAGCAGGTGCTTCGCGGAGCGCTGTTGGAGTTCCTGTTGAACGACCCGCGAAGCAAGGACTACCCGTTGTGGTTCCTCGGTGACCGGATGGTTTGCTCGTTCACGGACCGGTTCGGCCCGGTCGACGTGGAGCCCGCGCTGGAGTTCCTGGCCCAAGTTATCAGTAATGTCGATCACATGGAGCCTCGCGCCGGGGGCCAGTACGTCCTGGAGGAGGACGTAATTCCGCTCGGGAGGTAACGACAGCGGAAGGCCGGGGACGCACATTAAATGACAACGGCTTCGGGCCCGGCATCCCCCAACCCTACAACCGCCAATGAACTAACGACTCAGACTAGAGGGGTGAACATGGGAAGTGAATTCTATATCTCCAGCGATGCATTGGAATCACTGAGCAAGGACTTCGACACTGAAGCCGACAAGCTCGGTGAGGAGTTGGCTAAGTTCAAGCCGAAGACCGACAGTGAAGCGATTCACGATGGCTTCGGGTTTCTAACCGAGTCAGACGAGGTCACATCTGCGTACATTGACCTAGCGAATCATACGACTCAAGCGGTTGAGGGTCTGCAGAGGCACCTGAATGATATTGCAGATGGTATTAAGGATAACTCGTCGAACACCAAAAAGGCCGACGAGGAGCTTGAAGATCTGTTCAACGGGGAGGGTAAATGAGCGATGAGGGTGCCGGCGAGACGATTGTCGAGGCCGGTCTCGAGCTCTGGGACCCTGGCGGCCAGCCTGAGACATTGCGTGATGCTGCCACTGCTTGGAAGACGCTCGGTGGTGCGCTGGATAGCTTCGCAGTGCGTATGGACGCCAAAGTTAAAGCTACCATCGGCGCTGACTGGCGAGGTGACGCCGCTGACGCCTTTCACGCTCACTGGAAAGAGATCAAGAAGTCAATTGAAGATGCACAGTCTACTTTCGACGATGCGCATGACGGTCTAAATAAGGCGGCCGATGATATTGAGAAGATCAATGATCAGGTGCAGCAGATTTACATTGAGATTGGAGTCACTGTTGCCGTCTCAGTCGGTATGTCTTTGTGTACCTTCGGTTTTTCGACAGCAGCAGGTGCCGCTAATGCTGGTCGCCTCGCAGCGCAGGCGGCAAACCTGGTGACGAAACTCGGACGGCTGCTCGCTCAGGCCGCCCAATGGTTCAATCGACTCAAGACTGGTAGCACGCTCGCGAAGACTGGGTATTACAGCGGACGAATCGGCATTGCGTATGGCAAAGAGTTCGGCACGGGTGTGGCTACAAGCTCTCTGAGCGGAAATGGTCCGCAATGGGAGAACAACGCTGTCGGTGCAGGAACCGCAACTCTCGGGGGTTGGGGTGCTGGTGCTGCGCTGAGTAATCGGCTCGGCGGGGGAGTTGCTGAGAACATGACTGCTAGTGCATTGGGGGGTGCGGCTGGAACCATTGCTGGTGATGCTGCTAACGCCTATGGGCCTTGGGCGGACAAGAATGATCAGTTTGACTGGTCGCAGTCACTAATCGGTGCGGGTGCCTCTGCTGCAGGAGGCGCCGGAGGCGCGGGTGCCTCCCATCACCTAAGTAACGGTGGGACCATTTTTGATCCTTCAGCGGATGGCAGCTCTGGAAGTGGCACCGAGGGCACGGGGAATGGTGGTGGTGAAAACGGAAGTGACACTCCGGCGAGAACGGCCGAGGAACAGCAGCATATCGATGCTGCTCAGGGGGAGGCCGCCAATAGAAGTGCAGGAGTGTATGCAGGTATGTGGGGAGAGGTGGCTAAGTCGGACGAACAGGCCGTAGGCGGACAGGATGAATCCGCCGAGCAATTGAGGCAGGACAGAAAGAATACGTCATTGGTCAATGACTTTGGGTGAAATGGAAGGTTGGCGAATGCGTCGACATACTGACGACTCTGATACATCTGCAAAGTCAGAGCGGTGGCTAGCTTGGGCTGTCGCAACTGGCAATGTAATGATGTGGCTAGTGCCAATCGGTCTCACGGCCTTTTTCTGGACTTGGATGCTCGTTCCAGAATCGGGAAGGCGTGATTCCCTGTTGCTCGTCTGTGCTGCTCTTCCTGCCTTGGCCGGATTGCTCGTCATCGTTTTCCGCATCGTTGCAGGGAAACCAAGCGAACGTTTTATTCGACAGTTCATTGCAGGTCGTACCGGTACGGTGGCGCGCTCATCGGGATCGCATGGGGGTGAGGTCCCGGGACGGCTATCAGGGAATGGTGGTGGGCACCTCCGGGGGATCCTTGCCGGTTATACTGCGATCAGTGCAGTCCTCGCATTCGTGGCTCTGGGAGTGGGCGTCCCAACCGAAGACGAGCAGGTCGCTGCGATGAAGGAAAGCGGGCTGGAGACCCGCTGGCTGCCGGTCACCTCGGTGAAGGATGTGGTCGAGAACAGGAACCGTACTGGCACGGCCTACGACGCGACTGTCACCGTGAAGCCCGCCTGGGTTGGATCTCCCGAAGGTGCAAGCGCCACGGCCAATTTCAGGGCCGAGTTCGGTAGTCCTCCCGAAGTTGGCCAGAAGGTGTACGTGGCTTTCGCGCCCGAACGCCCTGGCCTCGGTGTGCTGGGCGACAACGAGACCAAGTTCCTTGATCGGAAGCTGGAGGCACGCGCGCTCAGCATTGGTTGGTCCTGGGCGCTTGGACTCGTGTGGATCGCCGGCGTTGGGCTTCTGACTTTTGTGGCATTTACGGACGGCGGACTGCACCGTGCAAATCGACTGCGCGGTGACGAAATGTTCGTCCGTGCACGACTTATCGGTCGTGGGAGGCGCGACGAAGAAGGAGAACACGTCACGCTGCGGACTAATGCGGGTGATGTTGCATTGTTGGGAACTGTTTCACCCCGTCAACTGGTGATCGCTGCGGATGCTCAGGAGGGATGGCTCGTCTGGCATCCGGAGAGAAGCCGGCGACGCGCGAAGGGTTCGACACAGCGACTCGCAGTCAATTTCATCGCGGACGCCCCCCGGTGGCAGATCTCTGGCGAGCTGACCGAGGCAGATGTCGAACTGGCTTCCACCGCCTCCAGTGTAGGCCTTCGGGTGGATGCTGCCGCTGCGGCGAAGGAACTGGCCCCCGCCACGGGTTGGATGATCGCAGGCCCAACGTGGATGGCAGGAGTCGTGGTGCTGTGCGGAATCACTGCTTCTGCGATGGTTTGGCTCCCCCTTGCTGGCTGGCGACTCGCGTTCGGTATCGCAGCCCCAGCGGCCCTAATCGCTGCCTTCATCGTTCTCTCAGTGCGCAACGGCAGATCATCCGAGTCCGAGTCCGCATCGGAGACGGCTACGGCCGGGTAGCCATGGGTATCGAACGTTGGAACCGCACCTGGCCCGGTGCGGGCTAGATTCTCGGAGGCGGCGATGCCGCACCAGGCGAGGCTGCCCGGAGGCTCAACTACCTGTCCGAGGGGGGGTGAAACGCCTCCGTAAAGGCCGGGCCTGTTCCGCCTACGCAGCTCAAGACACCTACTCCGAAGGGCCGTTGGGTTCCTCCTGGCAGTCGGCGCAGAGGGCCTTCCCCTCGGGGACGTGGCTGCGAACGGCGCGTTCGCAGCGGTGGCAGGAGACCAGGGGTACCGGGCGTGGGCGTGAGCTCGAGGGGCGTGGTTCCGCGGCGGGCAACGGCGGCGGGAGGTGCGTCGTCAACCGGTGCTCGAGGAAGCGTGCCGGGTGATGGATGGGCACCGGTTCAGGCGGCAGTTTTGTGGTCAGCGTGCGGGTGATCTGTTCCGGGGTCGCGGATCGCGACAGCCAGGTGGCGACCGACGGCGCGAGGCGCTCGATGTCCTGGGCGGAGAGTAGTAGCCGAGTGTCCGCGAGACGCAGGCGGGCGAGCAGGTCGGGGCCTGGACCGGAGGGCACCCGGGGCGGCGGGGGAGGAGGTGCCGCCGGTTGCGGCATCGGCGTTACGGTGCGAGGGGTAGGAGCCTGCGGGGGCGCGGGCGCGGGTGCGGGTGGCGTCTGCGTTGGGGCGGGAGCCGTCCGCGTGGCCACGCGTGCCGAGACGGGTCGGCGTTCTGGCGCGGGCGCGGTGCAGCCCGGCTTGTCGTAGCAGACCGTGCGGGTGGCGAAACGGCCGCCGCCCAGTGGCATGCGACGGCGCTGGAGGTAGCCGGCCGCTTCGAGTTCGTTGAGGGCTCGGCGGAGGGTCGTCTCGCCCTCGTGGAAGCGGAGCGTCAGCGCTTTGGCCGTGACGGAGGCGCCGTCTGGCAGCGACTGGATGTGCACGGCGAGCCCGATCGCGGTCGCGGAGAGGCTCGGGTGCTGGGCGAGGTGGTTGCCGACCACGGTGAACCGGCCGGTGTGCCGGTGCCGTACGTGGAGGACGCCGCGACGTGGGGCGTCGTCCGGAACGGTGTGCATGGTGCGCGGGGGCGCGGACAGGGCCGCGCTAGACTGCCGATCAGCCATCGGGAAGGTCTCTTCTTCCTGGGTGGTCAGGCCCTCGTCAGGATTGCCGTCCTGCCGGGGGTCGTCTGGTTGTGTGAGGTTGTTACGACCGACCGTACCCCACCTATCCGCCTTTCGGACGCACCGTCACCCATACGTGTGACTGGGGTAGTTGGGGTCGGGGTTGGGTGGGGTTGGTTTTTTCTCAGTTCTCTTATAGGTGTCGTGCCCCACCGGGACGCGGATTCCCGGGACCCGGTGGCGACCAGCGAAAATGCCCCGCTACCGATCAGTAGTAATCGGCCTGGCACGCTTCACGTCGTCGACAAATGCGACCCACGCGTCGGCCGGGATGAACAACACGGGCCCTCTGGACCTCTTGCTGTCGCGGACGGGCACGGCGCCGGGCACGTCGTCGGCTACCTCGAGGCAGTCGCCGCCAGCTGCGTTGCTGTAGCTGCTGCTGCGCCACTGAGCCTTCGTCAGTTCCGGGCAGATGACGTGCATTGGTGATGCTCCTCCATTGCCGTGCGGATCAGGTCCGCAGACGCAGCCGGGGACAACGCGTTGGCCTGCAAGCGATCGTAGAGGACCTCCCGCCTGAGCACATCGTCTCGGTTCTCGATAAGGCGTCCGAAGATGATCCCCTCCTCGTAGGCGACGTCACGGCCGTCGGGTAGAGAGAGAAGGGTGAACGACCCGCCTATGGCGGCCGGGTCCGCGCTACTCAGTGGAAGTACCTGTAGGTGGAAGCGCGTGCGTTCACCCGCTGTCAGCAGGTGAGCGAGCTGGTCGCGCATCACTGTTCGATCACCGACGGCTCGATAGAGCACGGACTCGTCCAGGATGACCCAGACCCAGGGCGGCGCGTCGCCTTCCAGGATCGTTTGCCGATCGAGCCTGGCTGCGATCTTCTCCTCCGGATCTCCGTCGTCATAGATCCTGCCCGCCTCGAGTACGGCTCGGGCGTAGGACTCAGTCTGAGCGAGCCCCGGAACGATCTGCGAGAACTTGCGCATCCGTACAGCCTTGGCCTCGTACACCATGAAGGCCCGGGCCCAGTCCGGGAACGGGGTTCGCCGGACGTGGCCCCACAGGTCGGTCAGGTCTCCGTCCGCATCGAGGAGCTTGTCCAGGGTGGCGTTCACGTCCGCCGGTGGCGTCTCGTTGCCCAGCTCGAACTGGGCGATGCGGCTGTGCGCGATCGGGACCCCGTCGCCGAGCTGACGTTGCGTCATGCCCGCGCGGACACGGAGCTTGCGCAGCTTCGCTCCGTAAAGCGCTGCAAGAGACGCGGACGGATCAAGTTCCCTCGGTGCGGGCACTGCTGACTCCCGTTTTCGTTCCGGCGCTCCGAAAACCGTTACCCCTGGTGATCGTAGTGCTACGTGCCGATGCTCGGTGGTGGAAGCCCCGAACGCAGCGAAGAGAGCGTGACGCACATGGAACCGGTCGATCCGATCGAGGACGCTGAAGAAGCGCGGAACGAGTTGCGCGATGCCCTGACAGAAGCCGGCGTCCTGTTGCCATCGCTGGGGCTCGATGTCGTCTCGCTCGGCAGCCACTACCTGCCGCCGCTCGTGGACCTCGGGCGTTGCCATCCGCGTGAGGCGCGGAAGCTGGCGAGCGCCCTGCGGAGCAGGGCTTGATCAAGTTCCGGAGACGTGGCGCTGGTCTGGTGGTGACCGGTTGGGGTGCATAGCAGTGCAGGCACGGGATCCGTGATCATTGGGGTGTCGAATCTCAACGATCATGAGGTGGCCCGTGCCTGCCGCTGTATCTTCTCCCATCCCGCCGGTGTTGGTGAGGCTGGGTCCGCTGGACATCGGTCAAGTCGCTGACCTGCGGACGTTCCTGGACCAGGTGCCCGACCCGCGTGCGAGGCGGGGCCGCTGGTACTCGCTGACCGCGATCCTCCTCGTCTGTGCCTGCGCGGCCGTCTCGGGAGCGAGGACCGTCGACGAGATCGCCGAGTGGACGGCGCGGGCCTCGGAGACCGTGCTGATGGCCGTCGGCGTCCGACGGCATCCGCTGCAGTGGCGCCGTGCCCCTTCGCGGACCACGATCGGCCGTGTGCTGGCGGCCGTCGACGGTGACGCCCTGGACAAGGCGATCGGCGCCTACCTCGCCGGCCGGAACGCCGCGGGACCGGAGCCGGAGCAACGGCGGGTGATCGCCGTCGACGGCAAGTCGCTGAGGGGATCGGCCCGCCTGACCGCCGGCCGCAGGCACCTGCTCTCCGCCGTCACCCACCACCGGGCCCTGACCCTCGCCCAGGCCGAGGTCGGAGCGAAGACGAACGAGACCGCGCACTTCCGGCCCCTGCTCGAAGGGCTGGACCTGGACGGAGCTCTCGTCACCTTCGACGCCCTGCACTCGGTCCAGGCGAACGTCACCTGGCTGGTCGAGACCAAGAACGCCCACTACATCGCCGTGATCAAGCGCAATCAGCCGACCGCCCACCGGCAGCTCGCCGCCCTGCCCTGGTCCGACGTCCCCGTCCAGCACACCACATCCTCCACCGGACACGGCCGCCACGAATCCCGCTCCATCAAGACCTGCGGCATCGCCGACGAACTCGGCGGAATCGCCTTCCCCCACGCCCACCTCGCCCTCCGCGTCCACCGCCGTCGCCTGCAGACCGGCCGACGCGAGAGTCGTGAGACGGTCTACGCCGTCACCAGCCTCGACGCCCACCAGACCACCCCCGCCGAACTGGCCGCCGCCGTCCGCGGCCACTGGAGCATCGAAGCCCTCCACCACATCAGAGACGTGACCTACACCGAGGACGCCTCCACCCTCCACACCGGCACCGCACCACGCGCCATGGCCACCCTCCGCAACCTCGCCATCGGCCTGCTCAAAACCCTCGGAGCCGCCAACATCGCCAAGACCACCCGCGCAATCCGCGACCAGCCCGAACGAGCCCTCCCACTCCTGGGCATCCTCAACAACCCCGACCCTCACGGAACTTGATCAAGCCCTGCCTGCGGAGCGCCACCCGTGAGCGATGAGGCCGAGCCGGCCGAATACGACGACGCCCACCCGACGTCGCAGGACGAGGAACGCCTGCGCCGCGACGAGTTGCTCGCGAAGGTCCGCGAGGCCAACAAGCAGAGCCTCCGCGGCCCCGACAGCCCCACTCTTCACACCTACAGGAGCGGAACATGCTGAAGGCGATCATGCGCAAGGTCGAGGTCACGGGGGACGGCGTGCGCCGGGGCGACGTGGTGGAAGTCGGCGGTCTCCTGCACCGGGTGCGCGATGTGCGGGAGCTTCGAGGGCGGCGCAAGCGGCTGGAGTTCGAGGACGGCAACGCCTACGTGCTCGGCCCATGCATCGTGATCACCGTCGCCAGGGTGTACGACGCGCGCGGCGTTGCGCGCGTTCGTGCAGACGTCCACCGAGGACATGCAGGAAACAACACGCTGCGGGACGACTTCGGATGAGGAACCGCCGGCTCCCCCGCCCACGAGCGCCTGTTCCGTCGTGACGAGTTCGTCGTGCCCTGAGGGCGCCCCGCTCTCCTCTGCAGCTCGGCACTGTCGAAGGGCCGGGCGGAGCTCTCAGGGGCCCGCCCGGCCTGTACTCATCGGGGGTGGCCGACGGGCATGCCGGAAGTCGGGCGGCGGCGGGCGCGGGCGCCGCTGATGGCGAGAACGCAGCCCACCACGACGGCGATCAGCCCTGGGCCACCGATGGCCGCGGCAATGAAGGTGTCCTCCGGGTTGCGTCCGACGTCGGTGCTCGGCGGCGTCCCATCGTCACCGGGCCCGAAGTGTTTGTCGACGTTGTGGTCGCCGACGGGCAGCGTAGCCTCCTCCGGCTTCAGCTTGCCTGCCTGCACGAGGGCGGCATGCGCGTCCACGGTCCCGTACCCGGTCAGCGGGTTGTGCCCCTGCTCTGCTGAAGAGGCAGTCTTCTGCAGCACCTGCTCGATCTGGCGCGGGGCCAGGTGCGGGTACTTCGACAGGATGAGCGCTGCTGTTCCCGCGGTGAGCGCCGTGGCCGACGAAGTCCCGGATACCGGCGAGCGGCCACCCGAGATGTCCGCGGAGTTGATCGCCACGCCCGGAGCCGCGATGTCGTTGTAGTTGTGCACCGAGCTGAACTGCGCGCGTGCGCCGTCGGGCCCCGTCGCTGCTACGGCGATCACACCGGGGTAGGCACCGGGATAGTTGATCTGGTTGTCGGTTGTGGATATGTCGCCGGAGTTTCCAGCCGACGCCAGGACGACGATGCCCTTGTTCAGGGCCTCCTGGATGGCCGTTGCCTCCCGCCTGTCGTAGGTGGAGAAGAGGGATTCGGCGGATCCCAACGACATGGAGATCACGTCGACGCCCTTCTCAACGGCGTGCTCGACTGCCCGGGCGACGCTGGCGCCTCCGGAGTCACTCCCCTCCTGCAGGGCTTGATCAAGTTCCGGAGACGTGGCGCTGGTCTGGTGGTGACCGGTTGGGGTGCATAGCAGTGCAGGCACGGGATCCGTGATCATTGGGGTGTCGAATCTCAACGATCATGAGGTGGCCCGTGCCTGCCGCTGTATCTTCTCCCATCCCGCCGGTGTTGGTGAGGCTGGGTCCGCTGGACATCGGTCAAGTCGCTGACCTGCGGACGTTCCTGGACCAGGTGCCCGACCCGCGTGCGAGGCGGGGCCGCTGGTACTCGCTGACCGCGATCCTCCTCGTCTGTGCCTGCGCGGCCGTCTCGGGAGCGAGGACCGTCGACGAGATCGCCGAGTGGACGGCGCGGGCCTCGGAGACCGTGCTGATGGCCGTCGGCGTCCGACGGCATCCGCTGCAGTGGCGCCGTGCCCCTTCGCGGACCACGATCGGCCGTGTGCTGGCGGCCGTCGACGGTGACGCCCTGGACAAGGCGATCGGCGCCTACCTCGCCGGCCGGAACGCCGCGGGACCGGAGCCGGAGCAACGGCGGGTGATCGCCGTCGACGGCAAGTCGCTGAGGGGATCGGCCCGCCTGACCGCCGGCCGCAGGCACCTGCTCTCCGCCGTCACCCACCACCGGGCCCTGACCCTCGCCCAGGCCGAGGTCGGAGCGAAGACGAACGAGACCGCGCACTTCCGGCCCCTGCTCGAAGGGCTGGACCTGGACGGAGCTCTCGTCACCTTCGACGCCCTGCACTCGGTCCAGGCGAACGTCACCTGGCTGGTCGAGACCAAGAACGCCCACTACATCGCCGTGATCAAGCGCAATCAGCCGACCGCCCACCGGCAGCTCGCCGCCCTGCCCTGGTCCGACGTCCCCGTCCAGCACACCACATCCTCCACCGGACACGGCCGCCACGAATCCCGCTCCATCAAGACCTGCGGCATCGCCGACGAACTCGGCGGAATCGCCTTCCCCCACGCCCACCTCGCCCTCCGCGTCCACCGCCGTCGCCTGCAGACCGGCCGACGCGAGAGTCGTGAGACGGTCTACGCCGTCACCAGCCTCGACGCCCACCAGACCACCCCCGCCGAACTGGCCGCCGCCGTCCGCGGCCACTGGAGCATCGAAGCCCTCCACCACGTCAGAGACGTCACCTACGCAGAGGACGCCTCCACCCTCCACACCGGCACCGCACCACGCGCCATGGCCACCCTCCGCAACCTCGCCATCGGCCTGCTCAAAACCCTCGGAGCCGCCAACATCGCCAAGACCACCCGCGCAATCCGCGACCAGCCCGAACGAGCCCTCCCACTCCTGGGCATCCTCAACAACCCCGACCCTCACGGAACTTGATCAAGCCCTGCCCCTCCTGCCGCTGCTCTTTCCATTCCTTGTAGTCGGGGTCTGCTTCGTCCCGGATCGCCCGCAGCCCGAGAACCTCGGCTTTCGGGGCGACGTCCAGCACGCTCGACGCCATCGAGGTCCCGTGCTCGCCGTACCAGGACTCGTCCTGGTCGGATTCCTCCAGAAAGTCGGGGCCTTCGGTCGCCCGTCCCTTCAATTCCGGATGGTCTGTCCGGACGCCGGTGTCGATGACGGCGACCGTCACGCCTGCGCCCTTGCTGACAGAGTGGGCGTCGGCCACACGCAAGGCCGCCAGCTCCCAACCAGAAGGGGCCGCCGCGGCGCTCGTGGTCGAGTTGACGAACGCCAGCGAGGCCAGCGCGAGAGTGGCGATCAGTCGGTACTTCATCGGTCCTCCCGCATCGCTGTGGAGAACGACCCGTCGAACGAATGGAGCAAGTGTGCACCGATGCTGATCCAACGCTCGTTCTCGTACCTCTCCTGGGACGTCCAGGGCTCGGGCAGTTCGCCGGGCGACCGGGAGGCCTCCGTGGTGCCGACACTGACGGCCAGAAGGTAGGGCGACACATCGCCCGTGTGCTGGTACTCGGTGGCGCCGGCCACGGCGACCCAGTCGTCGCTGGCCGTCTTGGGAAAGCCGACGGGGCGGACCAACGGTCCCTGATCGGTCGCGGAACTGTACTGCTCGCCGAGCGCGCGCGCACCCTTCGGCGAATCGATGACGAGGAGTCCGACCGTCGCGGCCATGGAACCGCTGCTGTCCGAGTAGGTCGCCAGGAGCACCGTCGTGCAGCCTGCTTCCTTCGCCGCTTCCTTGAAGTCCTCCAGCAGTGCCTCCCCGCAGGACGCCTCGCGCGCGATGCCCTGACGCGACCAACCTCGGACCTTCTGAACGGAAGAGGTGTCGGTGTTGGTCAGGTAGTCGGGGAAGATCTCATCGCTCTCCAGGTTGTGCCAGGCTTTGGGAACGAAGTCGTTGTTGGGGACCTGCTACTGGGCGTTGCGGAAGTTGTTCGCTTCGATGCCGATCCCGACCAGCAGGGGAAGGACGCCGAGCAACAGCAACGTGATGCCGCCCTTCAGGCGGGCGCCTCCCTTGGGCTTCGTCGGACCAGCTTGAGGCGGGCCTGACGGGGGAGCGCCGTAGGGGTACGGAACCGCTGCGCCCGGCGGATACTGGGAGGGAGCCGACGCAGCACCCGGAGCCGGGTGCGAAGGCGGCAGGGGTGCCGCGCCCGGTGGATAAGAGGGCGGAGGGGGAGCCGCGTTGGGCGTCTGAGGTCCCGGGGGCGGGTAGTACTGCACGCGGACGTTCCTCCGTGGCTGAGGCGTAGCCGGTTACCTACTGTGGCCATGGCTTGTCATAGTGTGGGTCACCCTATCCATGGCCCGCAGCGATCCAGTACGGCACCCACCCGGCTCCTGCCTTGTGCTGCCTCGTCCTCCGAAACGAAGGCTTCGGACTCGTCAAGAAGGAGCTGCTGCGCCTCAACCGAACCCTCCACACACCAGAGGCCATATCGTCACGGCCGGGGCACGCCGCGTCGGTCAGAGACTCTTGATCAGCTGCACGGCGTCGGTGAGGGGCATTTCGGGGATCTGGTGCCGCAGCCGCTTGACAGCCTGGTTCTGACCGTCCCTGTCCCTGACCTTGCGGAGGGCGTCCGCGTCCACGTGCTGGCGGAGGACGTCGAGGGTGGGGAACCGCCGCCGGTATCGATCACGCTGCTTCTTGCGCGTCCAGGTGCTGAGGGCGAGCGACAGCGGAATCAGCACCCAGGCCACGGTGAGCAGTGACCCGCCGGCGTCGCCGATTCCACCACGTACGAGGAGCAGTACCAAGAGTCCGGCGGCGGCGAGGATGGCCACGAACCACGCCAGCGTGATGGTGCGGCGGGAGCGGCGTGAAGGGCTTCCGTCGCGGGCGTCGCTCGGAGGTGGAGTGCTCACTGCGAGCCTTTCGTCACGTTCGACTCGGCGTGCCGGCTGGGGCGGTGCGCCTTGGCCATGGTGCCAGATCGGAGTGGAGGATCTGCGGCGGCTGGAGCTCACCTCGTTGTGGCGTGATGGCGAACTTTCGTGGCGGAGCCTGTGAGGAAACGGCGGCTGGTGGGCCGGCCCGTGGCGGCGCCGCTCATCGTTGCGGAGCTGAAGCAATCAAGGGGTTCAGGTTCGTTGGCCCGTCTTGAAGAATCAGATGCCGGGCGCGGCAGGCCGAGTGTCGCCACCGCTGGGAGTTCTGCCGGTAGGTGGGGCTCGTAGAATCAGCTCTCACCGGGCGAGGCGTGGGATGCATGTCCTGGTTCTGCGCCCCTGTCGCTCTTGTTCGCACTATTCACCTTCGAGGAGGGTGCGTATCTCATGGGGGATCACTTCAAGACGGATACGAGCCAGTTGGGTCAGTTCGTCAAGGAATTGAAGCAGGCCGTCTCCGATCTCGACGACGCCCGGAAGGCTCTGTCCCACGTGCGTGCGGACCAGATCGGTACGTCTCGTTTGGACGAAGCCTGCGATGGCTTCCAGGAGCGCTGGAAGTACGGCTCCGAGCAGCTCAGCGAGATGATCGGCAGCATCAGCGAAGGCGTGAAGGCGAACAAGCTGAGCTACGAGGAGATGGAGGAGAACCTCACCGCGTCGCTCAAGCAGATGGCGAACGAGGGCACTTCCGCCGGCGACAACGGGGGCAAGTAGTGGCGCAGAATCCTTATCCTCACCTCGGCTGGAACCCCGTTCCCGGCATCCCGTCCGAGGTTCAGTCGTTGAAGACCAAGGTCGACGCTGCGGCCAAGGCGATGAAGGAGTCGCACAGCAAGATCCAACGCCTCATCGGAGAGAGCAGCTACTGGGAGGGCGACGCCGCCGACGCCTTCCACGACGCACTCGACGGCGAACTGGTCGAGTACATGAAGAACGCGGCCCGGTCCATGGAGAAGGCGGCCGTCCAGCTCGGTAAGTGGGACGGCGACCTGGGCGCAAACCGTGACCTCGCGAAGAAGTACGACGAGGAGGCGAAGGAGAAGAAGAGCGCCGCTGACAGCGCCGGGAAGTCGTTCGACTCGGCGAACAAGGACCCCGACCTCAAGCTCGGCGGGCAGCAGTTCCCCTCCCAGACGGAAGCCGACGCGGCCACCTCGAGGCTGCGAGCCGCGGAGGGACGGCTGCGGGACGCTGCGAGTGCCGTGGAGAAGGCCAACGACGCCTTCGACGACGTGATCAAGAAGGCCAAGAACCTGGACGACGAGCACCTGCGCGAGGCGAAGAAGATCGCTGAAGCTCTCGACGAAGCCGACGACGAGCTCGCCCCGAAGGAACCGGGATGGTTCGAGAAGGCGCTCAGCGCGATCGGCGACGGTCTCGCGACCGCCGGCCAGTGGCTGCTGGACCACGCGGGCACGATCGGGGCCATCGCAGGTCTGCTCGCCCTGCTCCCCACACCCCTGGCGCCGCTCTTCGCCGGGATCGCCATCGTGGCGAGCGCTGCCTCCATGGCGAAGAACCTGTCGAGTGAGGACTTCCGGGACTCCTTGATGGGAGAACACGGCTGGGGTGCCGGGCTCACCGCATGGGGCTCGATGGCCGGTGACGCGCTGGGAATGGTCCCCGGAGTAGGGGCACTGGGCCGGGCGGGAGGCGAAGTCAGCATGCTCGCAGGCGCCGCCCGTGAGGGAGGAGAGGCGATGTCTGTCGGCACCAAGTTCGCGACCTTCGGCAGGGAGACCTTGAGCGCCCACAGTTTCACCGCACTCGATGCCGCCACGAGCGCCAAGACGCTCGACTACGCACTGAACGGCGCGAACGTCGCGGCCAACACGGTGTCCTCGCTGGAGACCGCGGGCGTGCTTCCTGATGACGGGGCCGGCCACTACGCGACGGAGGGGGCCAAGGCCGGCATCACCGGGGCCGGCGCTGGGGGGACGCTCGCGCAGTTCGGCTCCGATATGGGCGACCTGGTTGCAGGGCTCCGACTGTGAACAGTGAAAACTCCACGCCCGAGAGCGTGCCGGTCTTCTGGTACGACGTCCCGCACGGCTACCTGCCTTTGGACGTGTCGCCCACTGCGGAGAGCCTGGACGACCTCGCCGCACAGATCCGTGCGCTCCCCGAGAACGTCCGGGACCAGGCCGACCAGGTGTTCCGGCTGTACGCCATCGTCATCTGGGAGCTGCAGAAGAATCGCGTCCAGGGCTGCGCGCTCGGCATGCACCCCGATGGGGACGGCGAACCCACCACGTCCGTGTTGACCCTGTTCAGCGTCAACACCAACGGGGCCAGCCCCAAAGCGACCCTCACGACACTGATGTCGGGCGGGTTCGGCGACTCTGCCGAGAGTGGCTTCGTGCCCCTCGAGCTTCCGTGCGGGCTGGGTTTCCGGGCAGAGACCGTACGCGCGGCGCCGGCGCCGCGGCAGCCCCCGGCGGGGAGTGACCAGCCGGCGGTGGAGCAGGTGTGGCAGGGGATGGTGGCCATCCCGGATGCCCGCTCCTCATCGATCATCGTGGTCCAGTTGGTCACGGCCTCGGTGGACCTTGCGGACGACTACCGGAACGTCCTCCAGGGCGTCGCTCGTACGGTGTCCTTCACCGATCCGACGCGTGGGGACGCCGGAGGGGAAGAGGACGGACCCATGCCCGGGTCTGCGGCCGAGGCAGTGAGGAATGATTTCGGATGACGCCCGATGGTCAGACGCAGCAGAGCCGAGTCTCCGGCGCCCCGTCGGCCCTTCGAAGGGTGGTCTTCCGGGGGTCGCTCTTCGCCGCGTGTTACGGCCTGACGTTGTGCGTGCTGCTTGAGAACTGGTTCCTGCTCGCCATCCCGGGGCTCATCGGCATGGTGACGATCGGCGGACTCGTCGCAGTGGCGATCACCACCCACCGTGCTTCCGTGGAGGTTCCTTTCGCCACGGACGGTTCCGACTCCCGGGGGCCCCTCGCGCACCACAGGTCGGCGGTGCTGAAAAGCTATCCCCTCGTCCTCGCCTTGGTCGCCGTACTGGTCGGTCTCGTTGTACTGGTGAAGAGCGACTACCTGATTCCCCTGGCCCCGATGGCCGCGGCAGGGTTCATCATGGGTACCCGGAGCTGGCTCGGGCAGTTGCTCACACTCAATCAGTGCGCCAGAGTCCTGAAGGTGTATCGCTTCACTCACCGGACGCCCGTGAAGGTGCTGCACCGTGCGAGGGGGGGAAAGCAGCTGTTCCGGCTGGGATCCGGCGAGCATGAGTCGCCGAGGCTGATCGGTTCCCAGGTCGGTGGCGAGAAGGACTGGGGGAAGAGGGTCGGTGACGAGGTGTGGTTCGCGGGAGACGAGCTTTTCGGAGGTGTGCTCCTGGTGCCTGGTTCCGGGGAACTGGTCGCGGTCCAGCCCAGCGACCTTCCGGCAGTTGGGCCGCAGCGCGCGGCGGCGGCGCCGGACCGGCAGGAGCTGGCGAAAAAGGCGGGAATCGGTCGGAGCCGGTAGACCGCTCCGATCTGCCCGGCCCCCTCGGGCCTGGCCGAGACGTCAACGGAAGGGCCCACCATCATGCACAGTGAAACACCGCCCAGGCAGTCACCGGCCTTCGATGATCCTGGGACACGGGCCGCGTGGGAAGGGACCCGTCGTCGCATCCGCGTGCGGTTCCTGCTCTGGACTCTTCTCGGGGCCGTTCTGTTCGCGCTCGGCGCCACCCTGAGCGCGGCGGCGGGAACCGACTACGTCAAGAAGGGGAGCAACCAACTCGGGCCGGCGATCATGGGGTTGACCCTCCTCTGGTACCCGTTCGTGCTGTATTCGTGCCTGGGCGCGCTGTCCCGGTTGAAGAAGGCACGCCGAGTTCTGGAGGGGTTTCCCTGGCTGGAGCTGCCGACGCTGCGGAAGTCCGGAAGGGAGAGCACGGGTATCGCGGTGCAGCTTCCGCTTCCCGGCTCCGCCCAGAAGGCGTTCGGTGACGGGTCTGCCGGAGCTGCCGATGACGGCGCGCAGTGGTCACCGACCATGTGCGCACGGGATCCACGGCGGTACAACAGGTGGGACGCTCAGCTGGAGCGCGGTGCGTGGTTCGCGGGTGATCCCGTCAGGTGGGGGGTTCTCGCGCTTCCCGGTGGTGCCGGGTTGATGACGATTCATGCTTCGATGGCGAACCTCTCCGCGGATCGCACCAGCGCGGGCAAGGAGCTGGAAGGCGTCCTTGCCTCGGCGCCTTCACGAAGCTGACGGCAGGGTCACAGAGCAGAGCGGTGGAGCCGAAGTCGGCTCCACCGCTCTGCGCTCTCCGCTGCGGGGTCCACGTCAGGACCGCGGCCGACGCTCCGAGGGAGCCGTCAGGCCGTCTCGGTGCCGTCGTTCTCCGGGGTGGGTGCGAGGTCGAACTCGCCGTCGCGGGCGCCGAGGACGAAGGCGCGCCATTCGGCCTCGGTGTACCGGAGGACCGTTTCGGGGTGTTTGGAGTTGCGCATGGCGACGGCGCCGCCGGGCAGGTGGGCGATCTCGACCTTCTCGTCCTCGGGGCCACCGGGGGCGGACTCCCAGACGGCGTCGGAGATGTCCATCGCGTACAGCTCGTCCTTCTCCTGCTGCGTGCCCATCGGCGCGCGCTCCCTTCGTCGATCGGTCGACTCGTCACGGTGTCGGGACGGGACCAGTTCGTCGCCGTGCGTCATCCTCGCATGTGCGGGCGCCGGGCGTGGGCACGTCGGCTCAGCGGTGGCGCGGGGGGCTCACGGTCCCGCGTCGGCCGGAATCGCCGTGCAGGTGGGTGGGGGCGTCACGTTCGGCCTGCTCCCGCGCGTCCTCCGCCTCCTGCTTCTCCTGCCAGCGGGTGAATTCGCCGCGCGCGGCCTGGCGGTCGGCGTGCGTCTGGTCCTCCGCAGCCCTCCTCATGGCCCGTAGTCGGTCGTAGACGGCGTCGGTGTACTTCTCCGTCTCGATGGCGTCCATCATACCGATGTCGCCGCGCAGGACCTTCTGTGCCATCTCGCGGAGCGGGCCGTCCAGAGAGGAGGAGCCACTGATGGTGCGCAGCGCCTTGTGGAGGCGGCGGGCCTGTTCGGGGTCCTGGGCGACGTCCATGAGTTCGGTTTCGTCGACGTGGCGCTCGGCTGCCATGGGTTCCGTCCTTCGGTGGGAGGTCGAGGGGGTGGGAGGTCAGCCGAAGTCGGCGCGCATGCTGTCGGAGCCGTTGCCGGGGCTCGCGGAGGCGCCGGCAGGGGCGGTGGAAGGAGACGGGTCCGATGCCGAAGCGGAGGCGTCCGCCGGCGCCGGGTCGCCCTGGGAGCCGTTCTGTCCGCCCTGGTTGCCGAGGTGCTCTTCGAGGACTTCCTGCGGCCGGTCCGCCAGCGCCTGGACCTGGGTCGCCGGGTCGGCGAGGTCGCGGACCCCGTCGACGTATTCGCCGGCCTTCTCGTCGAGGATGTCCGCGGTCTCCCCGAAGTCGTAGCCGTCGCGTGCGCCGAAGTGCTGCTCGATGCTCTGCTGCGCGAGGTTCTGCGCGACCTCCGTGCCGGCTTCCGTCGCCTTCTCCTTCGCCGCATCGACGACGGCGGCCTGGATCTGGTCCTTCGCGAAGTCCCGCGCCATCTTCTTCACGGCGTCCATGGTGGCGTGCTGAGCGGCGTCGGTGGCGGCCTTCACCACCTCGGTCTTCAGCTTGTCCAGCAACTCCCGCACGATCAGCCGGGTGGCCTGGGTCGCGCCCAGGGCGCCGAGTTCCGAGAGGCCGAAGGTGAACGGCGCGGCGGCCTGGGCGGCGATGACCTCGATGGCGAGCGTGATCAGCTGGCTGATCACCGCGACCTTGCCGGCGATGACGGCGAACGCGGCAGCGTCGAAGGCGAGAGCGATGACCTCGGCGGCCATCTGTGCTTCGGTGAGGTAGCTGTCGCCGCCGATGCCGCCGGTGAACTTTCCCCACGAGTCGCTGAACCTGTCGATGGCCTCACCGGAGTTGGCGGAGGTGACCTTGTTGGCGGCGGTGCTACCTGCCGCCTCGGCGTTGCTCACCGCGACACCGAAGTCCCGCCACGCCTGTGCGCAGGCGAGGAGCTTGTCCTCGTCGATGTTGGGCCAGTCGTATCCCAGCAGGTCGAGGACCCAGTCGAGTTCGCCGGGCAGCATGATGGACATGGAGCGTCGATCCCCCGCAGATGTGATCCGCCCCGGGCCGCTGAAGGTGACGTGGGCGCGGATGGGGGCGTGCGTGAAAGTTTCGGTGACACGTGTGTCCGGCGCGGCGGCCCGCGCCGCCCGGCCGGCCCAGGTGGACGGTGCGTCACCGCACCGGCCCTCACACGTGGGTGGTCGTTACACGTATGTGGTGGTGAGCGTGTGCACGTTCTCCAGGTCGGAGGAGTCGTACTTCCGCGCCATGTCCTGGAGCTTGTGCCCCATCGACTGCAACTGCTCGCCGAGGGAGTCCATGGAGGTGAACATGCCGTCGCGGACGGGCGTGTAGAAAGTACCGAAGAGCTCGCCGAGGTCGTCGGTGGCCCAGGGCTCGCCCTGGGCCGCGAGATCGTCCTGGAGTTTCTTCGAGGCCGCGCCGAACGTCGTGCCCAGGCTGACGAAGTTCGCGCCTTCCTCGCGCAGAACGTCCGTCTCAATGTCGAAAGTCGACATCGTTCCCCCATGTGCTGTGGATCGTTTCCACGCTTCCCCGTGGCCGTGGCCCATAGCTTAGGGCCACCACGGTCGTGAAAAGCCGTCAAATGTAGCGGAGAAGTGGAGGGTTGGCATCGACCGCGCATCAGGCAGAGCAGGGGGCGTCCTGACGGGGCGGCGGCTTGCCGACTTCGGGCGGTGGCGCCGTGGCGCACGCTGTCTCTGCCGTGGTGGGTCCGCAGCGTTGCCCCGGCGAAAGAAGCGGGTGCCCGGGTGAGAGTGTCCTCCCACCCGGGCACCCGCCCGGAGAATGAATCCCCCGCAGGCTCGCTCAGTGGCGCGCAGGCATCCACCCGGTCTGGACGAGCTGTCCGCTGCGCCGCCTGGTGTGGAAGTAGCCGCGACCGGTCGGGAGGTTCGACGGTGAGATGTTCCCGAGCAGTGCGCCCTCGGACCGGTCGCCGGAGAGGACGAGCCCCTGCGCCCCGAGCTCCTTGATCCGCTGCATCACCGGCTCGTACAGCGAACGGCTCGCGCCGCCCGAGGACCGGGCCAGGATGACACGCAGGCCCACGTCACGAGCGAACGGCAGGTACTCCAGCAACGGCATCAGCGGATTCTGACCGGTGGCCACCAGGTCGTAGTCGTCGATGATGACGAACGCGTCCGGGCTGTCGTACCAGCTGCGGTTGCGCAGCTGCTCGGGAGTCACGTCCGGGCCGGGCATGCGCCGCGACATCGACCCCGCAAGGCCCTCGAGGGTCTCCTGGAGGGCGGGTGCCGCAGCGCAGTACCGCGACAGGTGATTTTCGGGCACACCCTGCAGGTGCGCGCGCCGGTAGTCGCCGACGACGATCTTCGCCCGGTCGGGCGCGTAGCGTTCGGTGATCTGGTGGATGAGCAGCCGCAGCAGGGCGCTCTTGCCGGACTCGCTTTCGCCGAAGACGACGAACAGCGGATCCGTCTCGAAGTTGACGAAGACCGGGGCGAGCGAGGACTCGTCGATGCCGAACGCGACACCGAAGTCCGGGTAGTCCGAGCCCTTGGGCAGCCGTGCGGCGTCCAGCATGGTCGGCAGCAGTCGCACCGCGGGAGCGGCCTCCCCGGTCCAGTGCTCGTTGATCGCGTGAATGGTCTGCCGGGTGGCTTCCGACAGGTCCTCGACCGTCGACGAGCCGTCGATCCGCGGGAGCGCCGTCATCAGGTGCAGCTTGTCCGGGCTCAGGCCGCGTCCGGGCATGCCCGCCGGGACGTTCGCGGCCACCTTGCGGTCGATCTCCGACTCCGAGGGGTCGCCGAGCCGCAGTTCCACCCGGTTCTGCAGCAGGTCCTTGAGCGCCGGACGCACCTCGGTGTAGCGGGAGGCGGTGAGGACGAGGTGGATACCGAAACCGAGACCACGCGTGGCGATGTCGGTGACGTCGCTCTCGAGCATCTCGTAGTCGTTCTTGAACGTCGCCCAGCCGTCGACGATGAGGAAGACGTCGCCCCACTTCTGGTCCGGCAACTGGCCGGCCGCGCGCCGCTGACGGAAGGTGGTGATGGAGTCGACGTTGTTGGTCCGGAAGTACTCCTCGCGCTCGTTGAGGATGCCGGTGACCTCGCTGACCGTACGGCGCACCTTCTCGCCGTCGAGACGGTTGGCGACGCCGCCGACGTGGTGCAGCTCCTCCATCGCCAGCAGCGAGCCGCCGCCGAAGTCCAGGCAGTAGAACTGCACTTCCGAGGGTGTGTGCGTCAACGCGAACGACGTCATCATCGTGCGCAGCATGGTCGACTTCCCGGACTGCGGACCACCGATGAACAGACCGTGGCCGGCGGCACCGGAGAAGTCCCGGTACAGCACGTCGCGACGCTGCTCGAACGGCTTGTCCAGCAGGGCGACCGGCACCACCAGGCGGCCGAGTGCCGTGTAGTCCGGTGCCGTCAGTCCGCGTTCCGGGGTGTCGGCGATCGCGGGCAGAAGGTGGTCGAGGGCCGGCGGTTCCTCCAGCGGCGGCAGCCACACCTGGTGCGCCGACGGGCCCTGGCCGATCATCTTCTGCACGATCACGTCGAGCACGGTGTCGGCGAGGGCGTCGTCGACCGCCTCGGGCTGCTCGTCGACCTCCGGCTCGGGCACCACCGGTAGGGCCACCGGGGCGGCCGTGAACAGAGCGGAGCGCGCCTGCGCGGAACGTCCGGACTGGACCGGGCCCGCAGCACGGTACGCCCCGGACACGTAGGCCGCCTTGAACTGCACCATCGTCTCGGTGTCGTACTTCAGGAAGCCCGCACCCGGCACGTTCGGCAGGTGGTAGGCGTCCGGGACGCCGATCGCGGTGCGCGACTCGGCAGCGGAGAAGGTCCGCAGACCGATCCGGTACGACAGGAAGGTGTCCAGGCCGCGGAGCTTGCCCTCCTCCAGCCGCTGCGAGGCGAGCAGCATGTGCACGCCCAGCGACCGGCCGATGCGACCGATCTGGATGAACATCTCGATGAAGTCCGGCTTCGCGGCCAGCAGTTCGCTGAACTCGTCGATGATCAGGACGAGGGACGGCAGCGGGTCCAGCGCCGCGCCCGCGGCGCGTGCCTTCTCGTAGTCCGTGATGTTGGCGTAGTTGCCCGCCTTGCGCAGCATCTCCTGGCGCCGGTTCAGTTCGCCGGTGATCGCGTCACGCATGCGGTCGACAAGAGTGAGTTCGTCGGCGAGGTTGGTGATGACCGCCGAGGTGTGCGGCATGTCCGCCATGCCCGTGAAGGTCGCGCCACCCTTGAAGTCCGCGAGGATGAAGTTGAGGGTCTCGGACGAGTGCGTCACGGCCAGACCGAGTACCAGGGTCCGGAGGAGCTCCGACTTGCCGGAACCGGTGGCGCCGACGCACAGCCCGTGCGGGCCCATGCCCTCCTGCGACGCCTCCTTGATGTCGAGCATGACCGGCTCGCCCTCGCCGC
>KI547053.1:64780-90044 GCA_000497405.1 Streptomycetaceae bacterium MP113-05
TGAAGCGAGCGCGGCCGCCAGGTGCGGTCCACGTCGACGGACCCCGCGTCACCGATACCCATGAGGTCGGTGAAGTCCAGGTTGGAGAGCAGCGGTTCGCCCTCCTCTCCGCTCCCCATGCGCAGCGGGGCCATCTGGCGGGCCAGGCTCTCGGCCTGCTCGTAGCTCAGCAGGTCGGGCTTGCCCGAGTACGCGGATTCACGGCCGACGTACAGGTCGAGCGCGTCCTGACGTACGTGCACGGTGAGTCCGCCGGACATCTGGTCGTCCAGGGTGCCCGGAGCCACCTCGAGGAAGGTGACACCCTGCAGGCCCTCCGCGCCGGCGAGCTGCGACTCGGGCGGGATCGAGCCCCCGTCCAGGAGCACGATGAGGTGTGGCTGGTCCGTCACCGGGGTGCCGTCCCGGTTCCAGCGTGCGCGCCCCTCCAACTGGCCGGCCAGGGAGTCCTCGAGCTGACCGAGGTCGTCGAAGAACAACCGCGCCTGGCCGGCGCCGTCGGCCTGCTTGGGGTGCTGCGCGTGCGGCAACCACTTCGTCCAGTCCCACTCGGCCATCGATCCGGGATGGGCGACGACCGCGACCATCAGCTCGTCGGGCGAGTGCAGCGCGGCGAGCTGGCCGATGGTCGCGCGGGCGTTTCCGTAGACCTCGTCCGTGGTGCCCGTGATCACGACGTGGTAGAAGGCGCGAAGACTGACCGCGATGGGCAGGTCGGGCAGGGAGCGGTGAATGTCCAGGAAGGATTGCATGGCATCCGCCGTCAGCGGTTCCAGTTCGTCCTTGGGCGCCGTCTCCGGGGCGACGAGCGGCGTGCTCAGTTGCTGCCAGCCTGTCCCGATGCGCACGGAAGAGAAGTCGTTGTCGGACGGGCGGCGTTCCCAGATCCGCTTGCCGTCCGAGGCGATGGCCCACAACTGGTCCGGGTTCGGATGCTGGTACAGCTGCGCATAGCGCTGGGTCTCCGCCGTCTTGCGGACGTCCTTGCGGACCTGGTCCAAGTAGCGGAAGTAATCCCTCCGCTCCTGTGGCATCTGTGCCCGGCCGCCGCGCCGTGCCTTCACGAACTGAGCGATCGCCATCACCACGGTGGAGACGAGCATCAACGTGCCGGCGATCCGCATGTACGAGGGAGCGCCGGGCATGAAGAAGAACACGACCGAACCGCCCATACCCATCATGGGCAGGAGACTCATCAAGGCGTCGTTGTCGCCGTCCCGCGGGAGTTCGGGTGGCGTTTCGAGACGTACTTCCCCCTCGGACACGGTCGGCGGCATGACCCGTGGCTGCCGCTTCACGATGACCACACTCACCGATACATCAATCCTTCACGATAGTTTCGCAATTGCGCACCGATGCCCCCGCCAATGCAACAGCGACCGGTCGTGCAGGCGTTGATCCTAGCGGGTGGGCAGGGTCAGTCCGGTAGGCGTGAGGGGGTGCGGAGGGCGGTAAGGTGACCGCGCTACGCCCGAAGTCCTTCGGCGGCGAGAGTGCTCTGTGCGGTGGTGCCACGCCAGAGGTATCGGTAACTCATGGGAATGCCAGGCAAGGCAGTGAGCAAGGGGGAATGACAAGGTGGCCACGACCGCAGCGACCGGCTTCTGCCGCGTCACGGTGGTAGCTCCCGGCGGGCGGATCGATGTCGCGCTGCCCGAAGGGGTGCCGCTGTGCGACGTCTACCCGGAGATCGCCCGACTGGCGGGCGGACCGGCTGAGGGCTCGCTGTCCGGCTACCACCTCGTCCGACGGGACGGCGAAGTACTGGAGGCGGGCCTCTCCCTCACCGGCAACGGCATCCGGGACGGCGAGGTGCTGCTGCTGCGCCCCTTCGCCGATTCGCTGCCCTCCGCCGTCTTCGACGACGTCAGCGACGCCGTCGCCTCGACCGTGCGGCAGGACCGCACGCTGTGGAACGAACAGCTGATGCGGGTCGCCGGTATCACCGGCGGTGGAGTGCTGCTGGTGCTCATGGCCTTCGTGCTGTGGTTCGCCGATCCGCTGAAGCACGACATGCACGGGCTGCCGGGGATCATCGCCGGCGCGGCAGGCGTCCTGCTCGTCGCGCTCGCCTGCGTCCGAGCCCGCGTGTACGAGGACAAGGCCTCCTCCGTCGCTCTCGGCCTCGGCGCCATGCCGCACATCATGATCGCCGGCTCCGGTGTACTGGCCCTCGGCGACGGGGAGGGAATCGGCCGTCTCCAGTTCCTCCTGGGCTGCGTCGCGGTGCTGCTGGCCTCGGTGCTGCTGATCACCGTCACGCCCGCCGGCGACGGGCCGTTCGTCGCCGCCGCGGTCGCCTCGGCGGCGGGGGCGCTCGTGACTTTCCTCGCCGTCCTCTCCGACCTCGCACCGGTCGAAGCAGCCGCCGTCGCCGCACCTTTCGCCGTCGGCGTCATCGCCTTCCTGCCTGGCCTGTCGGCCCGCTTCGCGCGGCTGCCCATAGGCTCCGAATCGCGCGCCGACGGCCCCAGGGCTCCACTCGGAAGCCAGGAGGGCACCCGCGAGATCCAGAGCCCCGTCGACACCGAGCGCATCGCCACCCAGGCACGCCGCGGTCACGAACTTCTGGTGGGCCTCGTCGGCGGCTGGTGCGCCGTCGTCATCGGCGCCGCAGCCGTCCTCGGCTTCACCGATAACGGCTGGGGCCAGCTGCTCGCCCTCGCCACCGGCATCGCGATGCTGCTGCGCGCGCGGCTCTTCCGCTACACGTCGCAGGTCGTCTGCGCGCTGGTCGCCGGCCTCGGCGCCCTCGGGCTGCTCGCCCTGGGCCTGTCCCTCAATCCGCCGACGGACCTGGTCCGCGACATGCTGCTGGGCGACAGCGGCGCGATGGACTTCCGCACGATCTGGCTGGCCGCCTCCGTCGCCGCCGCAGCGGCACTGCTCACCGCGATCGGCCTGATCATCCCGCGTACCGGGCTGACGCCCTTCTGGGGCCGCATCATGGAAATGTGCGAGACCGTCGTGCTGCTCACACTCATCCCGCTCTGCCTCGCCGTGCACAACGTCTACAACGAGGTCCGCGGCCTCATCTGAGCCTCGCTGGGACGATCCTCCGTCCTCCTCCCCGCCGTTGCGGGGAGGAGGACGGAGGCGTCTCCCGGTGCAGTGGTGATCTGGACCCCCCGGCGGCACAGCACGGCGCTCACTGAGACGAACCTCACGACGTGAGCCGGGAGGTTCTGCCGGCGAGATCAGTCGAGACGACGCGCGGTGCCGAGGAGGCCCGACTCCGCCTCCGTCGGCTGCGTGAGCACGTAACTGCGGTCGTGCTGGGTGCACCACAGCGTGATGCCGTCACCCAGTACGGAGAGCGCTTCGACGTCGGCGCCAGGCAGCGACATGACGTGGCCGACTTGCCGCGCCTCCTCCGGTGACACACGCTGTACGCCCACCAGCGCGGAACTCGGCAGCAGACGGAGACCAGCAGGGCTGAGGTAAGGAAGCAGCGTCAGCACGGACTGCCACGGCGCAGAGGCGACCTGGCCGCGGGGCGGCTGCCTACCGCAGTCCCGCACGACGAGCACCGGGCTGCCCACCGTCGGGCCCATCGGCGGGACCTGACCCACGTCGTGCACTGTCATGCACTCCAGGCCGCCGCCGGCCGCCTGGACGAGAGTCGTCCATACCTGGGGCCGACCGGTCTCGACGGCGATACGAGCCCCCGTACCCGCTGTGCGCAACGCCAGCACCTGAACGGTCCACAGACTGCCGACAAGCACCACGTCGTGGGGCACCGGGTGATGCAAGCCGAGAACCTGCGGTCTGTTCTCCGCGTCGTTCCCCACCACGACCCCGTCGTCCCCGATGGGCAGCGAGAGAGCCCCCAGTTGGTCGGCGGGCAGCGTGTGATGACCGCGCCGCGGGCCACGCAGGCCCTGCAGCATTCGGGATCCAGCCGCGGTCATCGGCGAGCCCCTCCCAGCGGCAGCGAGGCCAGCAGACCTGGCACCTGCTCACGATCGAGTCGCATCAGCCCCACTTTCGCACCCCGCGCGGCCTGCTCCAGGTGCCCCCTCGCGGCGCGCAGTTCGGTGTCCGTACGGCCTGTAACCCGCACGTGGCCGGTCACCGCAGCCGACGTTCGTCGTCCCCCGTGGGCCAGGGTCAGGCTGAAGGTCGTGGTCAGCGCCGGAACCGCCGTCAGGAGGGAGACCAGCCGGGGCAGCGGCGTGGCCGCCCGCCCCAGCTTCGGCCACCGGCCGACGGCGTACGTCGTGTGCCAGCGGTCGTCGCACCGCCACGAGCGTGCCGTCTCCGACGTACGACGGGTGGGCACGGCGTCTGGTCGGCCGGCCCGCGCAGTGGCCAGAGGGTTCACACAGGACGACGTCGCCACGGCCGAGACGAGATCCCCCTCGCTCAGCACTGACGCCCGGAACCCCGACCCCGTGATCCGGCTGGCGAGCTGGTCCGCGGCGCGCAGCAGGCAGCGCTGCGCGCCCTCCAGCCCTCCGCCGCGGGCCTCCACCGCCTCCCGGCACAACTCCACGTCCAGCTTCAGCGCCACCCAGGTCAGCCGCAGCGCGGGCGAACCCGTCTGAAGTTGCAGCGGCACGTAGCTGCGCCGGGCCACGGCCTGTTCGGGAAGGTGCGTGGCGGGCGCCGGTTGCACGTGCTGCACCAACTGAACGGATTCCAGGACGATCCCGTCCACTTCGAGCGCGTCGTGCAGCAACCCGAGCGGCAGCGCGCGGCTGCCCATCGCCGGACGCAGTGCGGCAGTCCCCGCCTCCACCCGGACCAGGGCGGTCAGGAAACTCCCGTCACCGATCATGCCGACCGTGCGCCTGTCCCGGTCCAGGAAGGCGTAGGTGCGCAGATTCGGCAGGCTCTCGACGATCGGGGCCAGCCCCGGGTCCGCCCGCTCTGTCAGCGGGTGCGCCGCCATTCCCTTCCGGGCCCGCAACGCCAGCACCGTGGACAGCCAGTCGCGGATCGACATCTGGTGACGCCGCAGCAGCGCGACCAGCACCAGAACCGCAGCGACCACACCCGCGGGAACCAACATCAGCCGGTCGAGTGCCGCACCGATGACCAGAACGCCCAATGCCAGCTCGATGAGGACCAGCTGGTGCAACTTGACCGGCCCGATACGGCTGGTTCGGGACTCCGTGCGCAACACCGTGGAAGCAGGTGGACGGGGCCGAGCATGTGCGCTCTGCGGTGCCGGACCGTTTTGAGGTGAGGCGACGGATGCGGCCGGACCCCGGGTGCGCGTCGCAGGTCCCATCGCCGCAGAGCCCCCTGTGTCCGTGTCCGCCCCCGGTCCGGTGGAGCGTTGGCCAGGCGATCACACTACCGGAGCGCGGCTTGCGATCGCGGAGGGGCATAGTAGGGCCGGGGAAGTCGATCTGCAGCAAGTGGCGGTGTCCCGGGGGGCGCTGGAGCCGGCCGGTGGGGAAAGGAACAAGAGATGGCATCACGGCGTGATGAGCTCAACGCCCACACCTTCGCGAAGAAGCGGCTGCTCGCGGCATTCCTTCAGCCCACCCCGAGCGGCACCGAGGAGGGCGCGCCGCGCCCGCTGCGCGCGGTGGTCCCCGGGCTGATCATCGGCGCTCTGGTCCTCGCCGGATTCGGAGCCTGGGGCATGTTCAAGCCCAAGGCGCCCAAGGACTGGGACCAGGTCGCCGAAAACGTGATCATCGGCAGCGACTCCACCTCCCTGTACGTCGTGCTGGAGACCGACGGGAAGAAGCAACTGCACCCCGTGCTCAACCGGGCTTCCGCCAAACTTCTCCTCGACTCCGGTGAAGCCGAACTCGTCGAGGTCGACGAGGAGACCCTCGACAGCGGCAAGATCCCGCACGGCGCGACGATCGGCATCCCCTACGCCCCGGACCGGCTGCCCGACGAGGACGAGGCGACGAAACAGAAGACGTGGGCCGTGTGCACCCAGACGGGCGGCGGCGCATCCGTCCAGCAGGCCGGCTTCGTCTTCGCCGAACGGGAGAAGGACGCGGTCGCGGGCGGGAGCGGACTGAAGGGGGGACAGGTGATGTCCGTCGAGGACGCAGACGGCAACCTGTTCATCGTCGACCACGGGGGCAACGCCTACCCGCTCGCCACCGACGTCACGGACTCGCCGCTGTACCGCACCCTGATCGGTACCACCGCCCCCCAAGAGGTCTCGGACGACTGGCTCCGTACCCTCCACGAGGGCGACGAAGTGCAGTTCCCGCAGGTCGCGGGCATCGGCAACCCTGCTGACGTCCCAGGCAGCCTGGCCCCGGAGGCGGACCGGATCGGGATGGTGCTGAAGTCAAAGTCCGGCTCGAAGTGGCAGCACTACGTCGTCCTGGAGAACACGGTGAAGCCCGTCACGCCGTTCGTCGCCGACCTGCTGCTCAACAGCGCGGAGTCCGGCACTCTCGACCAAAACGGAAGAGCCCGCGAGGTCAACGCCGGCGCCATCGCCCCGGAGAACGCCTTCTACTCGAAGCGTGACTGGCCCACGCAGGAGGCCAGGGTGGTCAACTCCGCACAGGGCGGCCGGGACACCCTGTGCAGCGTCCTGCAGGACGTCGACGTGGACGGCAAGGTGTTCACCACCGAGCTCACCACCTGGGCGGGGACGGATTATCCCAAGCAACTGCCCAACGGCGCCACCAGTGGGTATGTGACACCCGGGTCCGGACTCCTCCTCCGACAGGTCAAAGGCAACTCCGCCGGAACCGGAGCCGTCTTCCTGGTGACCGACACCGGCCTGCGCTATGCCCTCCAGGGCAACAAGGACAGCGACCAGGGCGACTCGGGCATCGGGAAGAACGACAAGCAGAAGGAAGAGCTGACGCACGAGGAGGGAAACCGTGCGCAGATCCGCCTCGGCTACAAGGACGCCGAACCGGTACCCGTCCCCGCCCCCTGGGCCACCCTCCTGCCCACAGGCCCGCGCCTGAGCACGGAAGCCGCCCGCCAGCCGCAGGGCTCGTGACGGTACGGGAGGAGAACCACCGTGAACCAGCGCATCCGTACCCACCGCCCGTTGGCCGCGCTCCCCGTCGCTCTGATGATGGGGGTTTCCACCCTGGGCGGCCTCGCAGGAAACGTCGCCCTGGCGCCGCCCGCGACCGCGGTGGCATCGGATTCCGGCGGACAGTGCACCTTCCCCGCCGAGCCGTTCGAGGGGAAGCCCTGGGCGCTCCAGCCGGTTCTGCTGGAGCAGCTCTGGGGAAAGACCCGCGGCGGGGGAGTCTCCGTGGCCGTTATCGACAGCGGCGTGGACGACACTCACCCGCAACTCGAAGACGCCGTCGACGCCGACCGCGGCAAGACCTACCTGCAGGACGAGA
Source organism: Streptomycetaceae bacterium MP113-05 (assembly GCA_000497405.1). Taxonomy (GTDB): domain Bacteria; phylum Actinomycetota; class Actinomycetes; order Streptomycetales; family Streptomycetaceae; genus Streptomyces. Next base: position 72,079 of record KI547053.1, read on the forward strand.
AGCCGAAGGACGAGTCGGTCACACCTCCCGACTACTCCGACGACGGCACCAAGGACGTGGCGGGCCACGGCACCCGGGTCGCGGGCATCATCGCCGCCCGCCCGAAGGACGGCACCGGCTTCGTGGGCCTCGCACCCGAAGCCACGATCATCCCCATCCAGCACAACGACAACATCATCGAAGGCAAGGTCGGCACCCTCGCCAAAGCCATCACCTACGCGGTCGCGGCCGGTGCCGAGGTCATCAACATCTCCCAGGACACCGACGAGCCGCTCGAGCCGGGGACCTCGCTGGAACGGGTCGTGCAGAAAGCGATCGACGCAGGCGTCGTCATCGTCGCCTCGGCGGGAAACGACGGGCTTCGGGGGAACGTCAAGAAGACCTACCCCGCCTCCTACCCCGGCGTCATCGCCGTCGCCGCTTCCGACCGCGACCACGAACGGGCGCGGTTCTCCCAGCCCGGCGCCTTCGTGGACATCGCAGCACCAGGCGTCGACATGATCAGCACGGTTCCCGGCGGCGGCCACTGCGCGGCAAGCGGCACCAGCTTCTCCGCCCCCTTCGTCGCCGGAGTCGCCGCCCTTCTCGTCGCCGAACACCCCGGTTGGGAGCCCCGCCACATCGAGGCTCAGCTCAAGCAGACCGCCGAACGCTCCATCCCCGGCTCCGACCGCCACGTCGGCTGGGGAGTCGTCGACCCCGTTCGCGCGCTCACTGAGGACGCCCGGAAGATCGAACAGCCCGTCGCCAGAGAGGGCCTCGAGGCGGCCGAACCGCCCACGCCGGCCAAGCTCGAGCTGGGCGAGACGACCGCCGAACGCAACGAACGCCTGGGCACGTACGCAGTGGTCGGCGGTGCCGCACTCGTCGCCGTCATCGGCGGCGGCTCCCTCGCCTACCGCGACTGGCGCAGGCGCCAGGAGCGCCTACGGGGACGTGCGACGCCTTCGTAACCGGATCCTTACACTCTTCGACGGAATCGGGGCAAAAGGCCCGTACGGCTCATTCGCATTGCCGAAGCGCCCATCGGAGTGAGCCCCGTGGCAACCGATCCGAGGTCGGCAGCGGGTTGACAGCGGCCCGCCCAAGAACTTCTCCCCTCCGGAGCAAGACCGGCCGTTTCGTACTCAGTTGGAACATGCGTACCCGGTCGGTAACCTTGCGTCAGGCATCCGGCACACTGGCACGACACGGGGCAGAGGGGGAGCCGTGGTAGTAGCGCTCGACGGCCGCACACCGTATTTGGGCAACGTCAGCGCCCAGCAGGTCAAGGGCGAGCTCGAGTCACTCGACGGCTTCAAGAAACGGGTCGACGGCATCATCAAGGACCTGGAGGGCTCCAAGGCCTCCCAGACCAACGTCCGCCGGCAGGAAGTGACCCGCGCGGCCTTCGGCGGCGAGTTCGCCGAGGCCCAGGACCTCTACGCCGAATACAACCGCGTACACACGCACCTCACCAACCTGTCCGGCGTCCTCGGTGACCAGATCGAGGCCATGCGGATCGCCATCCACGCCGTGGACACCGGCTTCACCGACATGGAAGAAGCCACCCAGCGCCGGTTCTGGGAGCTGCAGAGCAAGGCCCAGCTGCACGAACAGCAGTCGCAGAAGCCGGGCGACCAGCAGCGCGCGGACGACACCAAGGTCGTCATGTGACCGGGAGCGATCGATGAGCACCGGAGACGAGCCGAGACCCGACAAGCCGCAGGTCGACGAGGTACTCGAGCGAACCGACCTCCAGCGCAAGGGCGACAACCAGTGCTTCGTCTCGCCCGAGGCGCAAGCGGCTTCACAGGCCAGGGTCGCCGGCGAAACCGACTTCGAGTCCAGGGAACTCGAAGCCATGCAGGCCATGGTCGGCGACGCGAACCCCGGCGAGCTGGAGAACGCCTCGGCCGACCTCTGGACCGCAGCCGGAAAGATCAAGGAAATTGGCGAGGAGATCCGGAAGCGGGTCGACAAGGTCGGCTGGGAGGGTGAGTTCGGCGAGACCTTCCGCGGTTGGGGCCACCGCCTCGGCGACGACATCGTTGTCCTGGCCGACTACACGGAGAACGCCAGCAAGCAACTCGGCGTAGCGGGCGAGGGCCTGTCACAGGTGAAGGGCGCCATGCCCAAACCCGACCCCAGCTACGCGCACGCGCCCCGCCCGGAGACCATCCCTTCACCCGCCAAGGTCGACACGAACCCGACCTACGCCGCGGCCGTGAAGAAGGAGAAGGACCGCGGCGAGGCGATCCAGCAGATGAACCGCCTCGCGTCCTACTACCGCGTCACCCGCGAGAGCATGGGCTCCGCCCCCGAGCCGAAGTTCGGCACCGCCCCGGACATGGGCTTTCCGCCTGCGCCGCCGGGAAAGATTCCAGACTATTCAGGGAGTACAACAGGGCCGGTGTCCGGCCCGTACACATCGCCTTCAGGTGTGCCCATGAGTGGAGGCGCTGTTCACGGTGGAGTGCCAAGCACCCCTGCGAACCTCGCCTCCCCGGCCTCCATGGGCGAGGCGCTGCCCACGGCTGCGGTCGGCATGGACCTGAACAGCGTCGCTCCGCCTACCATCAATCCCGTGGATCGGGGACCGATCACCGCGAGCACGCCAGGAAACCAGGGACCGACTAACAGTCCCACCCTGATCGCAGGACCTGGCTACCAGGGTCCGAACAACCGGTCCGCGCACTCCAAGGTCCCGGGTTCCGGCTACGGACACGCGAAGAATCCCGGCCCGGGTAACGTCTTGCCGCGTACGGTCACCGGATCAGGTGCCACACCATCTATGGGTCGTCCTCCGGGACCGACGGCTCCGCCGCTTGGCCGTCACACAGGCATCATCGGTGGGACTCCACAGCCTTCGGGAGGTGCGAGCGGCGCCCCGCGGATTCCACGTGGAACCGTTGTCGGTGGTGAACACGGCCCGATGGGACGTCCACCCATGGGCATGGGTGGCGGCGCGGGACCGTCAGGCGTCGGCACGGGCAGCCCCACAGTTGGCAGAAGGCTGGCATCGACTCCGGGCGGAGTCGTGGGGAGCCCACGGAGCGGGTCGCTACCAGGGACCTCGGCTCGTCCTTTCACGCCAGGCGGTACGGGCTTGGTGTCGAACGAATCGACGCGGCGCCCAATCGGCATCGCTCCCGGGACCGGACCCATCAACCCGCGCGACAGGACACGAAACGACTCTGAGCGCCCCGACTATCTGATCGAGGACGAGGAGACATGGGCGACGGGCAGGGGCGGTTACGTTCCACTAGTGTCTCGTGATCCTGTCGTTGGAACTTGATGGTACGTTGCTTCGTTGGGCCCAGTGTGGATCTCTCTTCCGAACAGATTGATGAGTTGCGGGAGTTGGCGGGCAGCCGGCACGCTCCTGTCGACGCCGTCCTGCGGGCCCGTTTGGTGCTGTGGACTGCCGAGGGGCGGCGGCGCAAGGACATCGCCGAACTCGCCGGAGTCGCGCCGAATACGGTGGACCGCGCCAAGGCCCGTTACCTCGCGGGCGGGATCGCCCGGCTGGCCTCCCGGAAACCCGGGGGCGGACGCGATCAGGTGCCGCCGCAGACGCGGGGCCGCGTGATCGCGTTGACGAAGATGACCCCGCCGTCGGAATCGGGGCTGTCGCACTGGTCCACGCGGACGCTGGCCGATCATTTGAAGCGGCGCGAGGGTATCTCGGTGTCCTGGCACTACGTCGCCCGTATCTGGCGGGAGGAGAACCTCAAGCCGCACCGGAACGGCACCTTCAAGCTTTCGAAGGACCCCGCGTTCGCGGACAAGGTTGCCGATGTCGTCGGCCTGTACCTGGCCCCGCCCGGCGGTGCGGTGGTGCTGTCCATCGACGAGAAGACGCAGATACAGGCGCTGGACCGGACGCAGCCGGTGCTGCCGGTCGCCTTCGGGGCGAGCGAGAAGCGCACCGCCGACTACGTGCGGCACGGCACCACCAATCTGTTCGCCGCCCTCAACGTCCATACCGGTGAGGTGACCGGCGAGTGCAAGCCGAGCCGGAACGGGGCGAACTTCCTCGCCTTCCTGAAGAAGGCGACCAAGCCGCACGCCGGCAAGGAGATCCACGTTGTCCTGGACAACCTCTCCACCCACACCACACCGGAGGTGAAGGCATGGCTGGAGAAGAACCCGCACATCCGCTTCCACTTCACTCCCATCGGTTCCTCATGGTTGAACCAGATCGAAATCTGGTTCGGGATCCTCACCCGGCAGTCCATTCGCCGGGGCACGTTCTCCAGCGTCAACGTCCTGGTCAAACAGATCCGCGACTACATCAACTCCTGGAACGAGGAAGCGAATCCGTTCACCTGGACCGCCTCCGCCGAGGAGATCCTCGCGAAGGTCCGCCTCGTCCAGACCAACGTGAAGAAACTCGTCAATAACAACTCAAACTGACATGAACACGATCACGAGACACTAGCCGTCGATGACTCCGCACCCACGCGAGAGAGCAGCGATGACAGCAGCCAGTAACCACCGTCCGGGTCGACGGCCTCTGAGTATCGCGCTGCGACGACGCCTCTTCGCCATCGCTGCAGGCGCCGGAGTCTGGGCGGCATGCCTTACGGGTGCTGCTCCTGCCGCCTACGCGGACGACGTACGCGCAGAGCAGTGGTACCTCGGCCCGATGAAGGCGGAGGACATGTGGGAAGTCAGCACTGGCAAGGGCGTCACGGTCGCCGTAATCGACTCGGGGGTCAACAAGAACACTCCGTCGCTGCGAGGCCAGGTCCTCCCCGGCAAGGACTTCACCGGAGAGCCGGGCGATGAGAACGACGATTATGGTGGCCACGGAACCACGATGGCCGCTTTGATCGCGGGTACCGGCGAGGGCGGCCTCCAGGGGATCGCACCAGGGGCGCAGATCATCCCCTATCGGGTGGTCTTCAAGACCATGGGGAGTAGGTCGGAGAAGCCGACCGTCCCCAAAGCGATCCGTGCCGCTGCAGACAGCGAGGCGCGAATCATCAGCATGTCCTTCGGTGGCCGCTATCATCGCCAGGACCTGAAAGAGTCCATCGACTATGCGCTGAGCAAAGGCAAGTTGCTCGTTGCCAGTACGGGCAATTCGGCGAAAAAGGGCAATGAACCACAGTTCCCCGCGTCGTACACCGGCGTGGTCGGAGTCGGGGCGTTCGGCGAGGACGGAGTGGTTGCTGACTACTCCACCTACGGGCTCAACGTGGATCTCGCGGCGCCTGGCCTTGATGTTCCCGGGTGGTGTGACGAGAGCTTCAAGCGCTTCTGCTCGAAGGGCGGCACCAGCGCCGCGACCGCCATCACGTCCGCATCGGCAGCCCTGATCTGGGCGGAGCACCCGGACTGGACCGCCAACCAGGTCAAGCGCGTGCTGATCGATACCGCCGGCCGCGAGTCCAAGAGCGACGAGCCCAGCAAGTACATCGGCTGGGGCGCGGTACGCCCGCGCATCAACCTGCTCGAGGGCAAGGGCGATCCGGGCCCGTCCCACAAGGACCCGCTGGGGGAAACGAAGCCGTCCGCCGCACCCTCTCCCTCAGGAGAAGGATCGAAGGCCGACGGCAAGAGGCCGGCCCAGGACAGTGCCGACACGGCGTCATCCGCGTCCGACGAGAACGGCAATCTCTGGATCTACCTCGGAGCGGGGGCTGCAGTCGCTGCCGTGGTGATGGTCGCGTTCACCTTGGTTCGGCGAACGCGATAGCCGGTTCCACGAAATTCCCATGTGGAACGACCGCAGAAGAACAACTAACGGAGGAGCACAGCAATGTCAGAAGGCGGCAACTTCCGGTCAGAAGCGGCAGAGCTCAAGTCCCTCATCGGCGAAGTCAACCAGATGCAGACGACGCTGCACTCGCGCATCAACAAGCTCAACGCGACGGTCGACGCCATCGAGGGCGGCTGGAAGGGGTCGGCGCACGGCGCGTACGACCGTCTCCAGCGTGAGGCCAACGAGTACGCCCGGAAGCTTCACCGCCGCCTCCAGTTCATGGAGGAGGCCCTGGAGTCGAGCCGGTCCGGCTTCAGCGCGAACGAGGTCAACCAGATGGAGAACTTCAACAAGGTCGCCGGGTCGAGCCCGATCAGCGACTTCACTGGACGTGCGTGACCGCGCTCGTAGCCCAGGGGACAGGGGAGAATCATGACGATCCAGATCACCTATGCAACCGTCACTTCGTCGGCAGCCGACATCCGTTCTTCGGCGACGGAGATCGGTGGCCAGCTCGACCAGCTCAACGGCAAGGTCAAGAAGGTCGTGGCGACGTGGGACGGTGAGGCCCAGCAGGCATACCACGCCCAGCACTCCGGGTGGGACGCTGAGGTCAACGGCCTCAAGACCACACTGATGCAGATCGCCACCGCTCTCGAGCAGGCGACCGAGGGCTACCAGCAGACGGACCGGCGAGCTGCCCAGCAGTTCGGTTCCTGAGCCGACTCGACGCAGGGGTGCCCCGACACGGAGTGTCGGGGCACCCCTGCGTCGCGATCATCGCGTCGCATTGTCGACGATCCCGAGGTGGGCTGACGCCAAGCTGGCCCTCACCGCTTGATCGGATACGATCCCTGCCGCTGAGTCATGTCACGGGACGAGCTAGATCGTCCTGAGTAGCCGACTGCTGCCCTCATCGTGCGGTCAGGCGGACCGAGTGCGGTCGAGTGTCGTGATGAAGGACTGCCAGATACTCGCCGGCACGGCAATGTTGGGGCTCTGGAGGTGCTTGGAGTCGCGAACCGTAACACCTCCGTCGGGTAGTACGGCGACTTCGACGCAGTTGCCGTTGTTTGCGGTGTAACTGCTCTTGTACCAGGCTAGTTCGGTAGCCACGCCCATAGTCCGTATTTCAGCGGTCATGTCAGTCCAGTTCCTTCTCGACACGCTCGAGCAGGTCGATGCTGTCGCCCTCAGGGAGAGCGACGGACGCAAGGTTGTGGAACAGGCGGCTCACCCTGCGCACGTCCCGAGCATCGTCCGTCAGCAGGGTACTCCCCACCGACTCTGTGAAGGCGACATCGTAGTCACCGTCACCAGGGAAGGAGAAGACACTGAAGCTGCCGCTGAGCGTGCCGTCAGCACCCGCCGAGTACGGGATGATGCGCACGGACACGTGAGGCAACTCTGCCACCTGCCGGATGTGTCCGAGCTGCGCCCGGTGGTCGGAGAGCGAGCCGACCCGAAAGTGGAGCGCGGCTTCGGTGACCAGAGCTTCGAACGCCATCGGATCTTCGCCGTAGATCCGTTCCTGACGCTTCATCCGCACCTCGACCAGGCTGTCGACCTGGTCGGGCCCCAGTGCGGCGAAGCCTACGGCGGTGACGGCACGCGCGTAGGCCTCCGTTTGAAGGTGAGCCGGCACGAGAACCGTCTGGTACTCGCGGCAGCGCGTCGCTTCCGCCTCGAACGAGATGAACTCTGCGTAGTTGGCGGAGATCACGTCGTTGTAGACCTGCCACCACGGTGGTGTGCGCTGCCGCCCCTTGAGGAGTAGCTCGGAGAGGGCTTCCTGCTTATTCGGGGCGACCCGGTACAGAGACATCATCGCGCTGAAGTCCTTGGGCGTGCAGGCGCGTTTGCCCGTCTCAATGCGACTGATCTTGGAGTTGTGGCACCCAAGTTCCGCCGCGACATCCGGGGTGGACAGGCCGAGGGTGTCACGCAGGCGCCTGAGCTCGCTTCCCAACGCACGCCTGGCGACGAGGGGGTTGCTCCTGTTGGCTGCCATGGGTGGCTCCTCAAGCCTGGTGACGCTGCGGAGTTCCATCTGACAGCACGCGCTGCTTCGTGCACAAGCGGAGGTTCACTCGTTTGGGGAATTGCATGGCACTCTGCCATGCAGATGTCATGTGATTCGACATCGCAGCGGGAACCATGACTGCGGGCGACGAGCGTGCTCGGAAGGCGGAGGACATGCGACGAGGGTTCAGCGAGCGCCGATGTGCCCGGAGCAGGGCATGCGGAGAGTCGACAACGCGGGTGGGTGGCGCGCCGGTAGGGCCCGCTCCCACCCGGGTCTCATGGGATGGCCATGTTCTCGGAAGCCATCGCCCGGCTGCGCGAGCCAGGCGGCGCGCGGTTTCCTGGGCGCGCGACGAGTGGAAGCTCTCCGGGGAGCTACTCAGTCTTGAGCTTGTCGTGGGTGAGCTATGTGTGAACGCGGAGAAGCACGGCAACGGCCTAGCCGGGCTGGAGTTGGTCCTCGGCCAGGAGACGGCCTACAGCCCGGCCGGCATCCGGGTGCTGGTCTCGGACTTCGCGCCTGACGTGGAGCCGCGGATCGAATCTCCCGGCGCGCTTAGCGAGCGCGGCCGTGGCTTGGAGCTTGTCGTGGCGCTCTCTCTGCGGTGGGGGTGGCACCGGCTCCGCGTCGACCAGAAGCAGGTGTGGTGCAAGCTGCCGCTTGAATAGGGCCAACAGCGGCAGCGACCCCGTGGGTACTCCAGCACGAGTACGCCCCGGCCCCGACCCTCCTCGGCTCCGGCGATTGGCCGAGGAGGGCGACGGATTCGGTCAGGCAGTCGCACACTTCGCCTTCCCGCCCACCCTGCGCGCCCCGTTCGCGGTATCGCCGATCGTCGCGTGCATGCCGAATTCCGGAGAGCATCCATGGGTATCGGTGCGTGCGACCCAGTCGGAGTTCTCCGCGTGATGGGGCCTTCGTATGTCAGGCTCCCCAGTGCGGGCCTTACACTCGAACCGGGCGAGGCCGGAAGACCTCAGTAGTGTTCAACGCGCTCGCCCTTGGGGACTTGGTAACAAGCAGAGACCACGGTGACTGCGAGTAGAGGAGACTCGTCACCGCCATGATTCGCCATGAGTACGACGTTAACCCCGAACTTCTTTTCGTGGTGATCAGCGGTGAGTTCTAGACTCCGGTTCTTGCTGTTGTTGCGTCCGTACTCGGTGATGTCCCAGCCCTGTTTGGGAAGCTGCTCCTTAAGCCGACCCATGGCTTCTTCGAGCTCCTTGTTGGACGAGGCCGTGACGCTCCAGGGATGACGCAGTTTGAAGAACTTTTCACGGTCCCTGTCATCGCAGGAGGCAACGCCGGGGCCAGGCTGCGAAACCTCACCCTCGACTGCGATCAGGTCCAAGATCTGGCTCGATACCTCCTTGGTCTCGTTGTCTACCACGTCCACGCTTTGCGTGGTCGTTGGTTCGACCCGACCGGCCTCTTCTTCACTCATTCCGCATCCAGTTAGTGTCGTCAGCGCCACTGCCATGCCCAGTAGCGTTCCGGTAGGCCGATTAACCCTCATGTTCCACCTCGCCGTACCTTCCGGTGATCACCGCAGCCTGATTCCGGAGGCTCAGCGATCCCGGATCCCAGTAGCCGCTGTGCCCCTCCGTATCGGTCTCCATCTGGTTCGCGCCGAACAGCTCGTCGCTTGGAATCAGGAAGGCGCCTCCGCCCAGTTCCCACTGGCTGCCTCCGTGCCCCCAGCGCCCGATGTTTGGCACTGCGTCACCGTCCGCCTCCTGGTTCCACACGTGACCTTGGGGCACGTCCATCTCCCGAGCCGAGCCGACTTGTACACCGGGACTGCCGGCGAGGACGACGTCGTCGGCAGTCAGCTCACCTTGCCGGGCGGCGGAGCCGACAAGTGTGGTGCCGTACGAGTGACCAACCACTGTGTGATGCCCGCCGCCGTCGGAGGTGTTGGTCACGTCGAGTCCGCTCATGAACCTGTTGAAGTCCGGAGCTCCGTCGTCCGCGTAGTGACTGAACGGCGAATCCGTGACGATGTTCTGCGGAGCGTCGTACCCCAACCAAGTGATCGTCGACACACTGTCTTTCAGAGACATGCGTTCAGCATCACGCCACAGTTCCACTGCGCGGTCGATATCGCCCCCGACTTTCCCGAGATTGGCGGTCGTTCCCGGCACGTACACAGCGGTGTGGTCGGCTGTGTCCGGATTGCCATTGGCGACGATGGCGCGGCCGTTCCCTTCAGGGCTGAAGCCGAGCAGGTACGCTTCCGGTAGACCGTTTTTGCCTGTGGCATCGAAACGCGCCTCTATGGACTCCATGCCCTTCAGGGAGGCATCCACATGCTCCCTTCGCTCACCGTGCTCCATGTACCAAGTCGTCCACTCGTCGCTTTGAATCTTTCCGATTCGAGGGCCGCCGTTTACCCATTTCGGCCAGGGTTCCGGCGGGATCGCCTTGGATTGGATTTCGTAATGGCCTCTCTTTTCGGCCAGAACCGCCCGGTTCGCCTCGTCGCGAACTTCGGTCGGTAGCCCGTTCAACGCGCCGATAGACGCCGGGTGGAGGGAGACGTAGTCGGCCCGCTCCTGTTCGCTGAGGTCGTTCCACCACTCGCGGTTGTGGGCAGGTGACTCGCCCTGGGGGATGCTGTCTTTGGAGAGATAGTCGCCGGCGACCTTCTGTACGGCCTTCTGGTCGCCGTGGACGTTGGCCCAGTCCTTCGCGCTGACCGTGAGGTCGTTCTGGGCCTTGAGCTTCGCGAGTTTCGGTCCCCACTCCTGGTCAGCGCCGGCGGCTTCGTTGAGGGCGTCCTCGATGCGTTCGGCGAAGCCGAGGGCCTTGACCCGCTGGGGGTCCGGGTTGGCGTAGGGGACCGCGCTGTCCTTGCCGGTGACGTTCTGCTCCAGGAGGAGCGGTCCGTCGATGGTCCAGCTGATGGAGCCGTCTTCGCCGACCTTGAAGCCTGCGCTCTGCGCTTCTGCCACTGCGGTGGTGAGCTTCTTCTTCGCGGCGCGGAGCTCTGCGGCGAAGCCGTTGAGCGTCGCGCTGATCAGACCGCACTCGACCTGCGTGTAGTGGAAGCTCTTTCGCAGCCGTTCCAGCCGCTTCTCGGCGGCTGCGGCCGCCTCGCCCGTGAGGCCGCCCGAGGTGCCCGATGCGTCGGGGAAGTTCTTGGCCAGGATCTGCTGGGCGAGCCGGTCTTTGGCCTCGCTGGCTGCGCTGCTGACGGTGTGGTAGCCGTCAGCAGCCTGCTCGAACTCCGCTGGATCCACGTCCCGCAGGTTCTTGAACGCCACCATCTTCGATTACTCCCCCTGCGTGGAACGGCCACCGGTCGACGGGTGGCCGCCGTGTGCCGGTCTCGGTTCCTCCGGCTTGGTCTGCTGCTGCTTGAAGGCGTCCGCAGTCGCTTCGTCGTTCTTGTAGTGGTCGTTTCCGGCCTTCTCCAGCTTTCCGGCGAGCTCGCCGGTCTCCCGTTGGATCAGGTCCAGGTACCGCTTCCAGGTGTCGTGGACCGCCACTTGCTCGGCGCCGGTCACGAAGCCGGTGACCACGTCGGCGCCGAAGCCGGTCTGTCCGGCCTGCAGCTTCTCCGTCGCCTGCTTGAGGTTTCCCTCGAGTGAGCTGACGTCGTGAGCCGCGCGACTCCACAGCTTCCTCTCCGACTTCATGCTCCCCGAGCCGCTCGTCGAGGCCCAGTCGGAGGATCCACCGTCTCCGGCGGAGGCCAGTGACATCACGGTCTGCCCGCCGGGGTCTTGGTTGCCGGCGCCCGTGCCGTTCTCCCGTTCGACGAGGTCCCAGATCGCCGAACGCGGTGCTTCCCCCATGCCGTCCCCTCCTATCGCTGTCAGCGCGTGATGGTCCCCCGCACCGTCCGTCACAGCCACAAGCATTGTGCATGCCAGGAGGTGTCCGCCGCCTGGGTACTGGTACTCAGGTCGGGAGGTTGGCTACTGCCGCGGGTGGAGGCCGGTCTGGATGAGGGGGGTGCCGCGTTTGCGGGAGACGAAGAAGCCTCGGCCGGGTGGCATGGGCTGGGCGCGGACGTTGCCGAGGATGTCGCCTTCCTGCGAGTCGCCGGAGAGGACGACTCCCTGTGCGCCCAGTTCCTTGATGCGCTGCATGAAGGGCTCGAAGGATGAGCGGGATGCACCGGCCGTGCTGCGGGTGATGATGAAGCACACGCCGATCTCCCGGGCGAACGGCAGATGTTCGGCGAGGGCGGCGAGCGGGTTGCCGGTGGATGTGGAGACCAGTTCGTAGTCGTCGACGACGATGAACATCTTGGGCCCGTCCCACCAGCTGCGGTCCCGCAGCTGCTGCGGGGTGACGTCCTCGGGCGGCCTTCGTTGCTGCATCAGCCCGCCCAGAGCCTCCATGTGCGTGTCCATCGCGTGGGACATGGCGGCGTAGACGATGAGGTGGGAGTCGGGGACGTCGCCGAGCAAGCCGCGCCGGTAGTCGGCGACGACGATGCGGGCCTCCTGCGGGCTGTAGCGCTCGGTGATCTGCTTGGCCAGCAGCCGTACCAGGTTGGTCTTGCCGGACTCGCTGTCGCCGAAGACGAGGAAGAACGGGTCGGTCTCGAAGTCGACGAAGACCGGTGCCAGGTTGTTCTCGTCGATGGCGAACGCGATCCCGTGCGACGTGTGGTCGTTGCCGGCGGGGAGCCGGCTGGACGGGACCTCGTGCGGGAGAAGGCGCACGGGCGGTGCGGGGTTGCCGGGCCACGCCTGTGCCACCGCAGCGTTCATCGCGGCGCTCGCGTCGGAGAGGTCCTCGTCGGTGCCGATGCCGTCGATCCGGGGGACGGCCGCCATGAAGTGCAGCTTCTCCGGGGTCTGGCCTCGTCCGGGCACGCCCTGCGGCACGTTGTTCGCGACCTTCCGGTCGAACTCGGAGTCCATCGTGTCGCCGAGCCTCAGCTCCAGCCGGTTCATCAGCTGGTCCTTGAGAGCCGGACGTACCTCCATGCTCCGTGCGGCGGCGATCACGACGTGGATGCCGTAGCCGAGGCCGCGCGCGGCGATGTCGGTGACGACGGCGTCGAGGACGTCGTACTCGCCCTTGAACGCGCCCCAGCCGTCGATCACCAGGAAGACGTCACCCCACGGCTGGTCCGTGATCTCGCCGCGGGCACGGCGGCGACGGTAAGTGCCGACTGAGTCGATGCTGTGCGTCCGGAAGTACTCCTCGCGCTGGTTGAGGATGCCGGCGACCTCCGCGACCGTCCGGCGGACCTTTTCCGGGTCCAGTCGGGAGGCGATGCCGCCCACGTGCGGCAGGCCGACGATGGCTGACATGGAGCCACCGCCGAAGTCCAGTCCGTAGAATTGCACTTCGTGTGGGGTGTGGGTCAGGGCGAACGACGAGATCAGGGTCCGCAGCAGGGTCGACTTGCCGGACTGCGGGCCGCCCACGATCAGCATGTGGCCAGCCGCGCCGGAGAAGTCCCGCCACAGCTGCTCGCGGCGCTGCTCGAACGGCTTGTCGACCACACCCAGTGGGACGACGAGCCGGCCCAGCCGAGAGGAGTCCTGCTGCGTGAGCCCACGACCTTCGACCGTCGTCAGCCCCGGTAGCAGCTCGTCCAGCGGAGAGGACTCCTCCAGCGGCGGCAACCACACCTGGTGGGCAGGGCTGCCCTGACCCTCGAGACGGCGGACGATGACGTCCAGGACGGTGTCGGCGAGCGCGTCATCATCGAGGGGCTGTGCGGGCGCCGGGATCGTCGGCGTCTGCTGCTCCGGTGCCAGGTGCGGGACGGGGACCGGCGCAGCGGTGAACAGCACCGGACGGCGGTTGCCCGGTAGTGGGCCGCGCGGAGCGGTGTCGGGGGAGCCGACCCGGTATGCACCGGAGACGTAGGCGGCCTTGAACCGGGTCATCTGGTCCGTGCCGAACTTCAGGTAGCCGGAGCCCGGCACGGACGGCAGGTGGTACGCGTCCGGCACGCCGAGCGCGGCTCGCGACTCGCCGGCCGAGAAGGTCCGCAGACCGACGCGGTACGAGAGGTACGTCTCCAGGCCGCGCAGCCGACCCTCCTCCAGGCGCTGTGACGCCAGCAGCAGATGCACGCCCAGGGAGCGGCCGATGCGGCCGATCTGGATGAACATGTCGATGAAGTCGGGCTTGGCGGTCAGCAGTTCGCTGAACTCGTCGATGACCAGGACCATCGACGCGATCGGCGGAAGCGGAGCACCGGCCGTGCGCGCCCTCTCGTAGTCGTGAATGTTGGCGAAGTTTCCGCCGTCGCGCAGCAGCTCCTGGCGGCGGTTGAGCTCGCCGCGGATGGAGTCGCCCATGCGGTCGACGAGGGTCAGGTCGTCGGCCAGGTTGGTGATGACGGCCGCCACGTGCGGCATCTGGGACATGCCGGCGAAGGTGGCACCGCCCTTGAAGTCCGCGAGGACGAAGTTCAGGGTCTCGGAGGAGTGCGTGACCGCCAGGCCGAGCACCAAGGTGCGCAGCAGTTCGGACTTCCCGGAACCGGTCGCGCCGACGCACAGGCCGTGCGGCCCCATGCCCTCCTGCGCCGCTTCCTTGAGGTCGAGCATGACGGGCTGCCCGTCCTCGCCGACGCCGATCGGCACCCGCAGCCGCTCGGCGGTGGACCGCGGGCGCCAGGTCCGCTGGGTGTCCACCGCGGAGGCGTCGCCGAGATTGAGCAGATCGGTGAACTCGAGCTTCGCCAGCAGCGGTTCGTCGTCGCTCCCGCCCGTTCCCATACGCAGCGGGGCGAGCTGGCGTGCGAGCGCCTCAGCTCCCTCCGGGGAGAGGAAGTCGGGCGAACCGTCGTAGACGAGCCCCCGTCCGGACTCCAGCCGCAGGGTCTTCGAGTCGACCACCACGGAGAGCCCGCCGCGCGGGTTGTCGATCTCGCCGGGTACCACCTCCACGACGGTGACGCCCTGAAGGCCCTCCGCCGCGGCGAACACCGAGCCGGCGGACACTGTCGCGCCGCCGTCGAGCATCACCAGGACGTGTGGCTGGTCCGGCAGCGGTTGCGCCGTCCCGTTGAAGCGCGGGCGGCCCTCCAGCGTGGCGCCGATGAGTGTGTCCAGCTCCATCGCGTCGTCGGTGATCAGCCGTCGCCGGCCCGCGCCGTCCTCGAAACCGGGGGACTGGACGTGCGGCAGCCATTTGGCCCACTCCCAGCGCTCGGCGGCTCCGTGGCCAGTGACGACGGCGATGATCAGGTCGTCGGGAGAGTGGAGGGCGGCGAGCGAGGCCACGAGAGAACGAGCCGTACCGTGCACCGCGTTCGCCCGGCCACTGACCGTCATGTGGTAGAAGGCGCGCAGCGATACGGCCATCGGCAGCCCGTCGAGGGTGCCGTGCGTCGTGAGGAACTGGTGCATGGCGCCCGCGGTCAGCGGCTCCAACTCGTCGACGGGCGCGGTCTGCGGAGCGACCAGCGATGTCGCCAACTGCTGGGAGCCGAGCCCGATGCGCACCTGGGCGAAGTCGGCGTCACTCGCACGTCGCTCCCAGACCCGACTGCCCTCCGCGACCAGCGCCCACAGCTGGTCGGGGCACGGGTGCAGGTAGTACTGGGCGTCGCGCTGCCTGCGGGCTGTCTTCCGCACCTTGCGGCGGGTCTGCGCGAGGTACTTGAGGTAGTCACGGCGCATCTGCGCCATCTCGCCCTGTGTGCCCCTGCGAAACCGCACCACCGTGGCGATGACCATCGCCACGGTGGACGCGACCATCACCACGCCCATGATCTTCATGAACGGGTGGTCCGAGTAGAAGAAGAAGACCACCGAGCCACCCATGCCGAGCATCGGCAGGATCTGCATGAGCACACCCTCCTGCTGCCCACGCGGCAGTTCGGGAGGGGGTTCCAGCCTCAGATCCTCGCTGGGCACGCCCGGCGGAAGAGCGCGCGGCGGGCGCTTGACGACGATCTGACTCACGGCGCACCAATCCCCTTGTACGGACGGGGCGGCCCCCTGCCGACGCCCCCGTGGCGACGGGTACCGTCCGCGCCCGGTGATCCTACTGGCCGTACCAAAAGGCCCGGGCCGGTAGGGTGTTGCGTCCGTGTGCACATCCGTGTGCACAACAGCGAACGAGGGTTCGTTCCTTGGCGTACCGGGTGGAGACGGTGAGCAGTCCGTGAGGGGGACTCCAAGGTGAGTACGACGACAACGGGGGTCGGCGCCGGCTTTCGCCGGGTCACCATCGTCGCGCCCGACAGCCGTATCGACGTGGCTCTTCCGGAGGAAGCTCCTCTCGCGGACATCTATCCGGAGATCCTCCGGCTCAGCGGGCAGGCACCCGTCGAGGGCGCGCCGGTCGGCTATCACCTGGTTCGCCGTGACGGCAGCGTCCTGAGTAACTCCCGCTCGTTCGCCGCCGAACGGATCCTGGACGGCGAAGTGTTGACTCTCCGCCCGTTCGCCGAGTCGCTGCCGCCCGCCGTCTTCGACGACGTCTCCGACGCGGTCGCCTCCGCCGTAGCCAGGGACCGGACGCTCTGGGGCGACGGCCTGACACGGGGCGCGGGCCTGACCGCCGGCACGGTGGTGTCGATGCTGGCCGCGTTCGTCCTGTGGTTCGCCGCCCCGGTGCGCCACGACATGCACAGCCCGCCCGGGATTCTCGCCGCCGTGACCGGCGTCCTACTCGTCTCCTTCGCGGCCGTACGTGCCCGCGTCCACGACGACCGCGGCGCGGCGATGGCACTCGGCCTCGGAGCCATCCCGCACGTGATGATCGCGGGATCCGGGCTGGTGCCGCTGGAGGAGGGCGGGGGTATCGGTCGGCTCCAGTTCCTCCTGGGCTGCATCGCCGTGCTTGTCGTCGCAGTGGTACTGATCGCGGTCACGCCCAGCGGCGACGCTCCGTTCGTCGCCGCAGCCTTCGCCGCAACGGTCGGCACGCTGGTCACCTTCGTCGCCATCCTCACCGGTATCGAGACCGTCGAGGTGGCGTCGCTGTGCGTGCCCGTCGCCCTCGGCGTCATCGCCTTCCTGCCCGATCTGTCCGTACGATTTGCGCGGCTGCCCGCTGGCTACACCCCCACTCAGCAGCAGACCATGAGCTACGAAGAGGACCCGGACGCCGTTCCCGAGACCGCTGGGCCCGTGGACGCCGAGCAGATCGCTGCCCAGGCACGCCGCGGCCACGAGATGCTGGTCGGCCTCGTAGGCGGCTGCGCAGTCGTGGTCCTCGGCGCCTCCGCCGTGCTTGGCTTCTCCGACTCCGGCTGGGGACATCTGCTCGCCGTCGCCGGTGGTCTTGCGATGCTCCTGCGCGCCCGGCTCTTCCGCTACGCCGCCCAGGTCGGCTGTGCGGTGATCGCCGGGGTCGGTGCACTCGCGCTGCTCGTAGTCGGCCTTGCGCTCAACCCGCCGGCGAGTATGGTCCTGGACCTGATCGAGGGCGACCCCGCAGCCATGAACATCCGCGCGACCTGGCTGACCGCCGCGCTCGTGTTCGCCGCAGCGCTGGCAAGTGCGATCGCTCTCATCGTGCCGAAGAAGGGGGTCGCCCCCTTCTGGGCCCGGTTCCTCGAGATCTTCGAGATGTTCGTGCTGCTCACCCCGGTCCCGATCTGCCTCGCGGTGATGGGCGCCTACTCGGCCGTCCGCAGCATGACGGGCTGACCCATGGCAGAACCGGTTCCGGGCCGCTGATAGGGTAGATCCGCCTCCCGAGTGACCGGAGATTCCCTGAGTAGAAGACCAGGGACGCTCGGCGGCGATTTTCCCCTGAGGAGTACGTGTGACGTCTCTCGACGCTACCCGGAAGAAGTCCATCATGTCCGAGTTTGCGACCAAGGAGGGTGACACCGGCTCCCCCGAGGTTCAGGTGGCGATGCTCTCCGCGCGCATCTCGGACCTGACCGAGCACCTGAAGGCCCACAAGCACGACCACCACTCCCGCCGTGGTCTGCTGCTGCTGGTCGGCAAGCGCCGCCGCCTGCTGCAGTACCTGGCGAAGAAGGACATCCAGCGCTTCCGCGCCCTGGTCGACCGCCTCGGCATCCGCCGCGGTGCGGCCGGTGCCGCGCGCTAGCAGCGCTTTGAGGGGAGCGGTTCCCGCGACACGGGAGCCGCTCCCCTCGCATATCTCGTGCGGACCGGAACGTGAGTAACCTGGTCCCACAACCACACAGCAGCACCGCACAGCCTGAACGAGGCAGGGCGCGTCCCCGACGCCGGTCCTCGGTAGTGGCCCCCGGACACAGCGCACAGCGCACACGGTTCCGGGTGCTTCGATCGAAGACCGGCACCGCACAGGGAGCGCCCGCCACAGACGGGG
>KI547053.1:90054-95308 GCA_000497405.1 Streptomycetaceae bacterium MP113-05
ACGGACGCAGACGAGGAGATATCCCTGGTGGAGAACGAGACCCACTACGCCGAGGCCGTCATCGACAACGGCGCCTTCGGCACCCGTACCATCCGCTTCGAGACGGGCCGCCTGGCCAAGCAGGCCGCCGGCTCCGCCGTGGCGTACCTGGACGACGACACCATGGTGCTGTCGGCCACCAGCGCTTCCAAGAACCCGAAGGACCAGCTCGACTTCTTCCCGCTGACGGTGGACGTCGAGGAGCGGATGTACTCCGCGGGCAAGATCCCCGGATCCTTCTTCCGGCGTGAGGGCCGGCCCAGCGAGGACGCGGTCCTCACCTGCCGCCTCATCGACCGTCCGCTGCGCCCCTCCTTCAAGAAGGGCCTGCGGAACGAGATCCAGATCGTCGAGACGATCATGGCGCTCAACCCCGACCACCTGTACGACGTGGTCGCGATCAACGCCGCCTCCTGCTCCACGCAGCTGGCCGGCCTGCCGTTCTCCGGACCCGTGGGCGGCACCCGTGTCGCGCTGATCAGCGGCCAGTGGGTGGCGTTCCCGACGCACACCGAGCTGGAGGACGCCGTCTTCGACATGGTCGTCGCCGGCCGAACGCTTCCCGACGGGGACGTCGCGGTGATGATGGTCGAGGCCGAGGCCACCGACAAGACCTTCGAACTGGTCAAGGGCGGTGCAGAGGCCCCGACCGAGGAGGTCGTGGCTGCCGGCCTGGAGGCCGCGAAGCCCTTCATCAAGGCGCTGTGCCGCGCGCAGTCCGACCTCGCCGCTAAGGCCGCCAAGCCGACCGGCGAGTTCCCCATCTTCCTGGACCACCAGGACGACGTCCTCGAGGCCCTCACCGCGGCCGTCAAGGACGAGCTCTCCCAGGCGCTCACCATCGCCGGCAAGCAGGAGCGCGAGGCCGAGCTGGACCGCGTCAAGGGGCTCGCCGCCGAGAAGCTGCTGCCGCAGTTCGAGGGGCGCGAGAAGGAGATCTCGGCCGCGTACCGGTCGCTGACCAAGTCCCTGGTACGCGAGCG
This sequence comes from Streptomycetaceae bacterium MP113-05, assembly GCA_000497405.1. Taxonomy (GTDB): domain Bacteria; phylum Actinomycetota; class Actinomycetes; order Streptomycetales; family Streptomycetaceae; genus Streptomyces. The sequence continues at coordinate 91,077 of KI547053.1, forward strand.
CGTCATCAAGGAGAAGAAGCGCATCGACGGCCGCGGCGTGACGGACATCCGTACGCTGGCCGCCGAGGTCGAGGCGATCCCGCGGGTGCACGGCTCGGCGCTCTTCGAGCGCGGCGAGACCCAGATCCTGGGCGTCACCACGCTCAACATGCTCCGCATGGAGCAGATGCTGGACACCCTCTCCCCGGTGACCCGCAAGCGCTACATGCACAACTACAACTTCCCGCCCTACTCGGTCGGTGAGACCGGCCGCGTGGGTTCGCCCAAGCGCCGCGAGATCGGCCACGGTGCGCTTGCCGAGCGCGCCATCACGCCGGTGCTGCCGGCCCGCGAGGACTTCCCCTACGCCATCCGGCAGGTCTCCGAGGCGCTCGGCTCGAACGGCTCGACCTCGATGGGCTCGGTCTGCGCCTCCACGATGTCGCTGCTGAACGCCGGTGTGCCGCTCAAGGCCGCGGTCGCCGGTATCGCCATGGGCCTGATCTCGCAGGAGATCGACGGCGAGACGCACTACGTGACGCTGACCGACATCCTCGGCGCCGAGGACGCCTTCGGCGACATGGACTTCAAGGTCGCCGGCACGCGTAACTTCGTCACGGCGCTGCAGCTGGACACCAAGCTCGACGGCATCCCCGCCTCCGTGCTCGCCGCGGCGCTCAAGCAGGCCCGCGACGCCCGGCTGCACATCCTCGACGTGATGAACGAGGCCATCGACATCCCGGACGAGATGTCCCCGCACGCCCCGCGGGTCATCAGCGTGAAGATCCCGGTGGACAAGATCGGTGAGGTCATCGGCCCCAAGGGCAAGATGATCAACCAGATCCAGGAGGACACCGGCGCCGACATCTCCATCGAGGACGACGGCACCATCTACATCGGTGCCACCGACGGACCGTCCGCCGAGGCCGCCCGCACCACGATCAACGGCATCGCCAACCCCACGATGCCCGAGGTCGGTGAGCGCTACCTGGGCACGGTCGTGAAGACCACCACCTTCGGTGCCTTCGTCTCCCTGCTGCCCGGCAAGGACGGTCTGCTGCACATCTCGCAGATCCGCAAGATCGTCGGCGGCAAGCGCGTCGAGAACGTCGAGGACGTCCTCGGCATCGGCCAGAAGGTGCAGGTTGAGATCGCCGAGATCGACCAGCGCGGCAAGCTGTCCCTCATCCCCGTCCTCGCGGACGAGGAGAAGGACTCCGAGGAGGACGCGGACGGGAAGGACGACGCCGCCCAGTGACGTCCGAGCCCCGCACGACGGCCCGCCCCTCCAGCGAGGGGCGGGCCGTCGCCCGTACATCGATACTTCCGGCCGGCGATTCCGTGACCGGTACCGTGCGCCGGACCGTGCTGCCCGGCGGGCTGCGCGTCGTCACCGAGACACTCCCGACCGTACGGTCCGCCACGCTGGGGATCTGGGCGCACGTCGGCTCACGCGACGAGACCCCTGCCCTGAGCGGCGCCACCCACTATCTGGAGCACCTGCTCTTCAAGGGCACGCGGCGACGGTCCGCACTGGACATCTCCGCGGCACTGGACGCCGTGGGCGGCGAGATGAACGCCTTCACCGCGAAGGAGTTCACCTGCTACTACGCGCGGGTACTGGACACCGACCTGCCGCTGGCGATCGACGTGCTCAGCGACATGCTCACCGACTCGGTCATCGATCCCGCCGAGGTGGACGCCGAACGCGGCGTGATTCTCGAGGAGATCGCGATGACCGACGACGACCCGGGCGACTGCGTGCACGACCTGTTCGCCGGCACCATGTTCGGCGACACCCCGCTGGGCCGTCCCGTCCTCGGCACCGTCGACACTGTCAACGGCCTCACACGCGACCAGCTCGCCCGCTTCTACCGCCGCCACTACGACCCCACCCGTCTGGTCGTCGCCGCGGCGGGAAACCTCGACCACGACACCGTCGTGCGCCAGGTCCACGAGGCCTTTGAACGGTCCGGCGCGCTGGCCCGTACGAGCGGTGCCGAGCCGGTCGGACCGCGCACCGGCACCCGCACCCTGCGCCGTGCCGGCCGTGTCGACGTGCTGGAGCGGAAGGCCGAGCAGGCCCACCTGGTGCTGGGCATGCCCGGCGTCTCGCGCAACGACGAGCGCCGCTGGGCACTCGGTGTGCTCAGCGCGGCGCTCGGCGGCGGCATGAGCTCTCGGCTCTTCCAGGAGATCCGGGAGAAGCGCGGCCTTGCCTACAGCACCTATTCCTTCACCTCCGGCTTCGCCGACTGCGGCTTGTTCGCGGTGTACGCCGGATGCCGCGCGAGCCAGGTGTCCGACGTGCTGAAGATCTGCCGCGACGAGCTCGGCCAGGTCGCCAGCGACGGACTGACCGACGAGGAGGTGCACCGGGCCGTCGGCCAGCTCTCCGGCTCCACGGTGCTGGGCCTGGAGGACACCGGCGCCCTGATGCACCGGCTGGGGAAGAGCGAACTGTGCTGGGGCGAGCAGCTTGCGGTCGACGAGATGCTGACCAGAATCGCGGCCGTCACTCCCGACGACGTACGCGCCGTCGCCCGCGACGTGCTGACGTCCCGGCCCTCGCTCTCGGCGATAGGCCCGCTCACCGACCGGCAGACCGCGCAGCTCCACGACGCGGTCGCCTGACCAACCCGTTCATCTCCGAGGACTTGGAAGACGCATGAGCACGCTGCGGGTCGCCGTGATCGGCGCCATGGGAAAGATGGGATCCGAGGCGGTCAAGGCCGTCCGCGCTGCCGACGACCTGGAACTGGTCGCTGCCGTCGACCGCGACGACGATCTGGCGGCCCTCACCGAAGCCGGCACCCAGGTCGCTGTCGACCTCACTCATCCCGACGCGGTGATGGGCAACCTGGAGTTCTGCGTCCGCAACGGCATCCACGGGGTCGTCGGCACCACCGGCTGGACCGAAGAACGTCTCGGCACGCTGCGCGGGTGGCTCGCCGGCTCGCCGGCTACCGGCGTGCTCATCGCGCCGAACTTCGGCATCGGCGCGGTGCTCACCATGAGGTTCGCACAGCAGGCCGCCCGCTTCTTCGATTCCGTCGAGGTCGTCGAGCTGCACCACCCGAACAAGGCCGACGCCCCCAGTGGCACCGCCGTCCGGACCGCGCAGCTCATCGCCGACGCGCGCCGCGACGCCGGCTGTGCACCTCAGCCGGATGCGACGTCCACGGCGCTGGACGGAGCCCGCGGCGCCGATGTGGGCGGTGTGCCGGTGCACTCGGTCCGGCTGCGCGGCCTCATCGCCCACCAGGAGGTCCTGTTCGGCGACGAGGGCGAGATCTTCACCCTGCGCCACGACTCGATGAACCGGGGCTCCTTCATGCCGGGCGTGCTGCTCGGCGTGCGCCGCGTCGCCTCCGCTCCCGGCCTGACCTACGGTCTCGACGCGTTCATGGACCTGGACTGAGCGGCATGCGCGCCCGCCTCACCTACGTCGTCCTCGCGGCCGTCCTCGTCGTCTACTTCGTCCTGGTCGGGAGCCGGGGCGTCGTGCTCATCCGGCAGGGGACGCCGGTCACCGTGGCGCTCGGGCTGGCTGTGCTGGTGCTGCCCGCGATCGGGGTGTGGTTCCTGTGGCACACCACCCGTTTCGCCCGCTCCGCCAACCGGCTGGTCACCGAGCTGGAGGCGGAGGGCGGGATGCCGGTGGACGAGTTGCGGCGCACGCCGGGCGGGCGCATCGACAGGGCGTCCGCCGACGAGGTCTTCACCCGCCGCAAGGCCGAGGCCGAGGCCGGGCCCGGCGACTGGCGGAACTGGTTCCGGCTGGCCGTCGCCTATCACGACGCCCGCGACACCGCGCGTGCGCGCAAGGCCATGCAGCGGGCCATCGCACTGCACGACGGCCGTCCACCGCGCGACGGGTGAGACGGCGACGGTCCGGGCGTCGTCTCGGCCGGGCCCGGTCCTTCAAGGAGCCCGGCCTTCGCGAACATCAGACCGTGCGATAAGAACATCAACGGCCACACCGCCGTGGCCTGCGACGACAGGAGAGCACCCATGACCGAGCCCGCACAGCCGACTGCAGCCGCGCCCCAGCTCCCGCCGTTGTGCGGCGTCGTCGGCGGCGGGCGGATGGGTGCCGGGATCGCCCACGCCCTGCTGCTGGCCGGAAGTGAGGTCGTACTCGTCGAACGCGACCAGGAGGGGGCCGAGGCAGCGACCGCCCGCGTCGACCGCGCTCTGCGCGCAAGCGCCGAGCGCGGCAAGATCGACGACGCAGCCGGGCCGCTGGCCCG
>KI547053.1:95318-100658 GCA_000497405.1 Streptomycetaceae bacterium MP113-05
GGCTGCGTGCCGTCACCACGCACGGCGGCCTCGCGGGCAGCGGACTGGTCGTCGAAGCGGTCCCGGAGGATCTCGACCTCAAGCTCACCACGTTGCGCGCCGTCGAGGACGCCGTCGCTGCGGACACCGTCATCGCCTCCAACACCAGCAGCATCTCGTTGGGCACCCTCGCCCAGGCGCTCGCCCGGCCCGAACGGATGCTCGGCCTGCACTTCTTCAACCCGGTACCGGCCAGCAGGCTCGTCGAGGTGGTGCTCGCGCCCACCACCCGCGAAGATCTGCGTGAGCGTGCGGTCGCCTGGGTGGAGCAGCTGCGCAAGACGGCCGTGGTGGTGCAGGACGCTCCCGGGTTCGCCAGCAGCCGTCTCGGTGTGGCCCTCGGCCTGGAGGCGATCCGGATGGTCGAGTCCGGTGTCGCCACCGCCGACGACGTGGACGCGGCCATGACGCTCGGCTACGGTCACCCGACCGGCCCCCTCAAGCTCACGGACATCGTCGGCCTCGACGTACGTCTCGGAATCGCCCGGTACCTCGAACAGGAGCTGGGCGCGCGCTTCGCCCCGCCGGCCCTTCTCGTGGAGAAGGTCGAGCGGGGCCACCTCGGCCGCAAGAGCGGTCAGGGTTTCTACGACTGGTCCGAACGGGACTGAGCGAGCAGAGGAAGGGCCGGCCCGGTTGCTCGGTACCGGTCCGGCCCTCCCCGTCGCCTCGGCTGCCCGTCGGGGAGTCGTCAGCCGCGGGCCCGGGGGCCCTGTGTGCCCCGCATCTCCGCCGACCAGCTCTCTATGAGGTCCGCGGCTCGGTCGAACGCCTCCGGCCGGTTCAGGAAGTCCGCGTTGTGCGTGGTCAGCTGTGTCCGTAGGGCGGTGCCGCCGCGTGCCCGTTCGACCACCAGGGCCTGCCCCTGCACCGTTCGCGGCAGACCGAGCCACCTCACCGGTTGCTGCGCGGTACGTACCGCGGACACGTCCGGCCATGCCAGCGTCACGGTGTACAGCGGGCCGACCTGCCGCAGCCCCTCGGCGCTCACCCACACACCCATGCGCAGCAGGCGCAGTGCCGTCACCGTCATCAACGCGGCCACCGCGGCGAAGACCGTTGCTCCGGTGAGCTGGCCGGCCAGCCCGATGATGACAGCGGAGATCAGCACGTAGGAGGTGAGCAGCAGTACTCCGGCGGCGGCGGCCACCCGCCACGAGCCGAGCCGGTAGGGGCGGTGCCAGCGGGCACGGTCGTCGTGGGGGAGCGGACTGCCCGGCTCGTACGCGGGCCCGACCGGGTCGTGGTCGGCCGTCAGAAAGGTCAGGGGCACGGCGGTTCCTCGGTCGAGGTCGGTCTCGGGTATGCCCGGTGAGACTAGCGAGACGTCGCTCGGTGAACCACATCGGGCCGGTGGGTCGTGTCCGCGGGGTGCCCGCGTTGTCGGTTGCGGCCCGTAGGCTTCAGCCGCCGTGAAGGTGACGCAAGAACGTGGAAGGAACCGCCGGTGACCGAAACCGACGACAGCACAGCTCCCGCCCTCAGCCCCCGCTTCCGCAGCGGGATGACCGTCGAGCTGGTGAAGCACAGCGCGGCCGACACCGACGTGCTGTGGGCCGCGCGGGTCTCCACCGCCGGTGAGCAGTCCCTCGAAGAGCTGAACAAGGACCCCGAGCGGTCCAAGGGGCTCATCAACTACCTGATGCGCGACCGGCACGGCAGCCCGTTCGAGCACAACTCGATGACCTTCTTCGTCAGTGCCCCGCTCTTCGTCTTCCGCGAGTTCCACCGCCACAGGGTCGGATGGTCATACAACGAGGAATCGGGGAGGTATAGGCAGCTGGAGCCTGTGTTCTACGTGCCGGACGAGTCCCGGAAGCTCGTGCAGCAGGGTCGGCCCGGCAAGTACGAGTTCGTCGAGGGGACGCCGGAGCAGCTCAAGCTGGTCGAGGACGCGATGTCCGACTCGTACCGGCAGGCGTACGCCGCCTACCTGAAGATGATGGAGGCGGGTGTGGCCCGCGAGGTGGCGCGCGCCGTGCTGCCGGTCGGGCTCTACTCGTCCATGTACGCGACGTGCAACGCGCGGTCGCTGATGCACTTCCTCGGGCTCCGTACGAAGCACGATCTGGCCACGACGCCGTCCTTCCCCCAACGGGAGATCGAGATGGTGGCGGAGCAGATGGAGGCGCAGTGGGCGGAACTGATGCCGCTCACCCACGCGGCGTTCAACAAGAACGGAAGGGTGGCGCCCTGAGACCGGTGGGCGCTGGGACGCCGACGGGACGTTCGCACGTATGAGCATCGCCCGAGAGGCGGACACTGTCCGCATTGCACCGTTTCGCGGAGTTCATCTAGGGTGGGCGAACGGACCCGGCACTGCCTGAACCCCCGAGCAGGCAGTGCCGGTGTCCTCCTCTTTCTCCAGCCCCGAGGGGGCGACCAGTCGCCTCCTGCGAGTAGCGTGGGACCCATGGCTCCGACCTCCACACCGCAGACGCCCTTCGGGCGGGTCCTGACCGCGATGGTCACGCCGTTCACCGCAGACGGCGCCCTCGACGTCGCCGGCGCCCAGCAGCTGGCCACGCACCTGGTGGACGCCGGCAATGACGGCCTCATCGTCAACGGCACCACGGGTGAGTCCCCCACCACCAGCGATGCGGAGAAGTCGGACCTCGTCCGGGCGGTCGTGGAGGCCGTCGGGGACCGCGCCCACGTCGTGGCCGGGGCCGGGACGAACGACACGGCGCACAGTCTCAAGCTCGCGCGCGAGGCCGCGCAGGCAGGTGCTCACGGCCTGCTCGCGGTCACGCCGTACTACAGCAAGCCGCCGCAGGAAGGGCTCTTCCGCCACTTCACCGCCATCGCCGACGCCACCGAGCTGCCGGTGATGCTCTACGACATTCCTGGCCGCAGCGGCGTCCCCATCAACACCGAGACCATCGTCCGGCTGGCAGAGCACCCGCGCATCCTCGCCAACAAGGACGCCAAGGGCGACCTCGGGCGGGCCAGCTGGGCCATCGCGACCAGCGGCCTGGCCTGGTACAGCGGCGACGACATGCTCAACCTTCCGCTGCTCTCCGTCGGGGCCATCGGATACGTCTCCGTCGTCGGCCACCTGGTCACGCCTGAGCTCCGCGCCATGCTCGAGGCCCACCTCAGCGGCGACGTCGTCAAGGCGACCGAGATCCACCAGAAGCTGCTTCCCGTCTTCACCGGCCTGTTCCGCACCCAGGGCGTGATCACCGTCAAGGCCGCCCTGGCGCTGCAGGGGCTTCCCGCAGGGGGGCTTCGCATGCCGCTGGTGGAGCTGTCCCCGGAGGAGACCGCGCAGCTCAAGCTCGACCTCGCCGCCGGCGGGGTACACCTGTAGACGCCGAACAACACGCCCTTCATACCGAGAACACAGGCATACCGAGAACACCGGCAAGTGAACACAGATTGCTCGCGCCACGTGTCCCACCGGGAGCGTGGCGCGAGTGGTGAGGAGAGTCTTTTGAGTCATCCGCATCCCGAGCTCGGCACGCCGTCGAAGCTCGCCGAGGGTGGCCTGCGGGTCACCCCGCTCGGCGGCCTGGGCGAGATCGGCCGCAACATGACCGTCTTCGAGTACGGCGGACGGCTGCTCATCGTCGACTGCGGCGTCCTCTTTCCCGAGGAGGAGCAGCCCGGCATCGACCTGATCCTTCCGGACTTCACCTCGATCCGGGACCGGCTCGACGAGGTCGAGGGCATCGTCCTCACCCACGGGCACGAGGACCACATCGGTGCTGTGCCCTATCTGCTGCGCGAGAAGCCGGACATCCCGCTGATCGGCTCCAAGCTGACCCTCGCGCTGATCGAGGCGAAGCTCCAGGAGCACCGCATCCGTCCCTACACCCTCGAAGTGAGCGAGGGGCACCGGGAACGCATCGGCCCGTTCGACTGCGAGTTCGTCTCGGTGAACCACTCCATCCCCGACGCGCTGGCGGTCGCCGTGCGCACCCCCGCCGGCATGGTGGTCCACACCGGCGACTTCAAGATGGACCAGTTGCCGCTCGACGGCCGGCTCACCGACCTGCGCGCCTTCGCGCGGCTCGGCGAGGAGGGCATCGACCTGCTGCTGTCCGACTCCACCAACGCGGAGGTACCGGGCTTCGTACCGCCGGAGCGGGACATCTCCCAGGTTCTCCGGCAGGTCTTCGCCGGTGCGCGGAAGCGCATCATCGTGGCCAGTTTCGCGTCGCACGTGCACCGGATCCAGCAGATCCTGGACGCGGCCCACGAGAACGGCCGCAGAGTCGCATTCGTGGGCCGCTCGATGGTCCGGAACATGGGCATCGCGCGTGACCTCGGCTATCTGAAGGTCCCGGCCGGACTGGTCGTCGACGTGAAGACGCTGGACGACCTGCCCGAGGACCAGGTCGTTCTGGTCTGCACCGGTTCGCAGGGTGAGCCCATGGCCGCCCTCTCCAGGATGGCCAATCGCGACCACCAGATCCGCATCGTCGACGGCGACACGGTGATCCTCGCGTCGTCGCTGATCCCGGGTAACGAGAACGCGGTGTACAGGGTCATCAACGGCCTCACCCGCTGGGGCGCCGACGTGGTCCACAAGGGCAACGCCAAGGTGCACGTCTCCGGCCACGCCTCAGCGGGCGAGTTGCTGTACTTCTACAACATCTGCAAGCCGAAGAACCTGATGCCGGTGCACGGCGAGTGGCGCCATCTGAGGGCCAACGCCGAACTGGGTGCGCTGACCGGCGTTCCCCGGGACCGGGTCGTCATCGCCGAGGACGGCGTCGTCGTCGACCTGGTGGACGGCAAGGCGAAGATCAGCGGGAAGGTCCAGGCGGGGTACGTGTACGTGGACGGCCTGTCCGTGGGCGACGTCACGGAGTCCTCACTCAAGGACCGGCGCATCCTCGGGGACGAGGGCATCATCTCGATCTTCCTGGTCGTCGACAGCAGTACCGGCAAGATCGTCGGTGGCCCGCATCTCCAGGCGCGGGGCTCGGGTATCGACGACTCGGACTTCGGCGCGGTGACGCCGAAGATCGACGAGGCCCTCGCCAAGGCGGCTCAGGACGGCGTCGCGGAACCGCGCCAGCTGCAGCAGCTCGTGCGTCGCGCGGTCGGCCGCTGGGTGTCGGACACCTACCGCCGACGTCCGATGATCCTCCCGGTCGTCGTCGAGGTCTGACGTCAACGGCGGGCGGGGCGCCTCGATTTGCATCCGGGCGCCCCGCTCCAGTACGTTTACGGCTCCACCGCAGCGGGAACCGGGTTCACCCCCGGGCGTGAAGGTGGCGCCAGAGTAAAGAGTTGAGAAATCGGAACGAAAACCTCTGGTAAGGTAAACACCGAAGGGAAAGCCCGGAG
>KI547054.1:0-19830 GCA_000497405.1 Streptomycetaceae bacterium MP113-05
CCAGGGGACTCCACAAGCCTGTGTGCGCGGTCGGCCGCGCACCCCTGTGCCCGCCAACCCTCGTCGTGCCGGTATCGTCGTGGCGGCATCATCCGCCAACATCACCCACAGGAGGTCCGGGTGGAGGCCCAGGAAGCACGAGTCCGGCAGGACCGGGTTTTCACCGTTCCCAACATTCTGAGCATGGCTCGGCTCGTAGGCGTCCCACTCTTCCTGTGGCTGATCCTCTGGCCTGAACTCGGGGGCCCGAACTGTGACGGCTGGGCACTGCTGGTCCTGGCCCTCAGCGGTGTGAGCGACTACCTCGACGGCAAGCTCGCGCGCCGCTGGAATCAGGTCAGCAACCTCGGCCGCATCCTCGACCCCGCTGCTGACCGGTTGTACATCCTCTCCACTCTCGTGGGCCTCACCTGGCGCGACATCCTGCCACTCTGGCTGACCGGCATCCTCCTCGCCCGCGAAGCCCTGCTGCTCGTCATGGTGTGGATACTGGACCGGCACGGATACGCCCCGCCCCAGGTCAACTTCCTCGGCAAGGCAGCCACCTTCAACCTGATGTACGCCTTTCCGCTCCTCCTACTCAGTGACGGAAGTGGATGGGTGGCGTCACTCGCTGCTATTTTCGGATGGGCGTTCGCCGGTTGGGGTACAGCGCTGTACTGGTGGGCCGGTGTGCTCTACATCGTGCAGGTCCGCCGCCTTGTCAGAGCGAGCGCCGCAGCCGGCTGAACCCTCCCTGCAGCGTTATCGCCGTCCGGGGGCCCGACGTGTGACAGCCTGGGCTCCAGGGAGGGACGAAGCCGGTTCGACCGTCGCTGCGCGAGGAGGACGCTTCCCAGATGAAGGCCGTCGTGATGGCAGGCGGCGAGGGCACACGCCTTCGCCCGATGACCGCGAGCATGCCCAAGCCACTTCTCCCTGTGGCGAACCGCCCGATCATGGAGCACGTGCTGCGGCTGCTGAAGCGGCACGGGCTCAGCGAAACGGTGGTCACCGTCCAGTTCCTCGCCTCGCTCGTCCGGAACTACTTCGGAGACGGCGAAGAGCTCGGAATGGAGCTCACCTACGCCAACGAGGAGAAGCCCCTCGGGACCGCCGGCAGTGTCAAGAACGCCGAGGAGGCGCTCAAGGACGACTCTTTTCTGGTGATCTCCGGGGACGCCCTCACCGACTTCGACCTCACCGACCTCGTGCGATTTCACCGCGAGCGCGGCGCACTCGTCACCGTCTGTCTCACCCGGGTCCCCAACCCCCTGGAATTCGGCATCACCATCGTCGATGAGGACGGCAAGGTCGAGCGCTTCCTCGAGAAGCCGACCTGGGGGCAGGTCTTCTCGGACACCGTGAACACCGGCATCTACGTCATGGAGCCGGAGGTCTTCGACTACGTCGACCCCGATGTGTCCGTCGACTGGTCCGGTGATGTCTTCCCTCAGCTGATGAAGGAGGGCAAGCCGATCTACGGCTACGTGGCCGAGGGCTATTGGGAGGACGTCGGCACCCACGAGAGTTATGTCAAGGCGCAGGCCGATGTGCTCGAGGGCAAGGTCCAGGTCGACATCGACGGTTTTGAGCTGTCGCCCGGGGTGTGGGTCGCGGAGGGTGCCGAGGTGCATCCCGAGGCGGTGCTGCGCGGCCCGCTGTACATCGGCGACTATGCGAAGATCGAAGCCGGTGTGGAGATCCGGGAACACTCCGTGATCGGCTCCAACGTCGTCGTCAAGTCCGGTGCCTTCCTGCACCGCGCAGTCGTGCACGACAACGTCTACATCGGCCAGCAGGCCAACCTGCGAGGCTGCGTGGTCGGGCGCAACACCGACGTGATGCGTGCCGCCCGTATCGAGGACGGCGCGGTCATCGGCGACGAGTGTCTCGTCGGTGAGGAGTCCATCATCCAGGGCAACGTCCGGGTCTACCCCTTCAAGACGGTGGAGGCCGGTGCGTTCGTCAACACCTCCGTCATCTGGGAGTCCCGGGGCCAGGCCCACCTCTTCGGAGCCCGAGGCGTCAGCGGCATTCTCAACGTCGAGATCACCCCGGAGCTCGCCGTGCGACTCGCCGGTGCCTATGCCACCACGCTCAAGAAGGGCTCCACGGTCACCACCGCCCGTGACCACTCCCGTGGTGCTCGGGCCCTCAAACGCGCCATCATCTCGGCTCTGCAGACCAGCGCCATCGATGTACGGGACCTGGAGAACGTCCCGCTGCCGGTCGCGCGTCAGCAGACCGCACGCGGCAGCGCAGGCGGCATCATGATCCGTACGACCCAGGGGATGCCCGACAACGTCGACATCATGTTCTTCGACGAACGCGGCGCGGACCTTTCCCAGGGTGCTCAGCGGAAACTCGACCGTGTGTACACCCGACAGGAGTACCGCCGCGCCTTTCCCGGCGAGATCGGCGACCTGCGCTTCCCGGCGAGCGTCTTCGACTCCTACACCGGGTCCCTGCTTCGGGCGGTGAACACCGAGGGCATCCCGGAGTCCGGGCTGAAAGTCGTGGTGGACGCCTCCAACGGCAGTTCCGGCCTGGTACTGCCCAGCCTCCTGGGGCGTCTCGGGGTGGACGCGCTCACCATCAACCCGGGACTCGCCGAGGCGCGCCCCACCGAGACAGCAGACTCCCGGCGCTCCGGGCTGGTGCGGCTCGGTGAGATCGTCGCGTCTGCGCGCGCCGCGTTCGGGGTCCGCTTCGACCCCGTGGGCGAACGTCTCTCGCTCGTCGACGAACGCGGCAAGATCGTCGAAGACCACCGTGCTCTGCTGGTGATGCTCGACCTGGTCGCCGCCGAGCGCCGCAGCGGACGTGTCGCCCTCCCCGTGACCACCACCCGTATCGCCGAGCAGGTGGCGGCTTACCACGGGACGCAGGTCGAGTGGACCACCACGTCTCCGGACGATCTCACGCGCGTGGGACGAGAAGACGACACGATCTTCGGCGGCGACGGGCAGGGCGGGTTCATCGTCCCGGAGTCCAGCTCCGTCTTCGACGGCACCGCCGCCTTCGTGCGGCTCCTCGGGCTCGTCGCCCGCACCCAGCTCACGCTCAGCCAGATTGACGCGCGCATCCCGCAGGCACACGTGTTGCGTCGGTCCCTCACCACGCCGTGGGCCGTCAAGGGGTCGGTGATGCGGCGCGTCGTCGAAGCCGCCGGCGACCGCGACGTCGACACCACCGACGGCGTCCGGATTGTCGAGTCCGACGGCCGTTGGGTCATGGTCCTGCCGGACCCGGCCGAAGCTGTCACTCATCTGTGGGCCGAAGGGCCCGACGACACCTCCGCGCAGGTGCTGCTCGACGAGTGGACCGCCGTCGTCGACGGTGCCGGGCGCTGACGCACGGGCCTGCCACCCCGCGTGAACCCACCACCGAACGGGCCCGACCGCCGGGTGGGGAGGGCCCATTCGGAGGAACGGCGGCCCACGTGCGACGATGTGCGGCATGTCGCAGCAGCCCCACGGACGGAGTGCCGCAAAGCGGCCTGCGCGACCTGACGCCTCCATGTCTCTGCTCACCAACGTCATAGATCACAGCCTCGACGACGGCTACGCGGAAGCCGCCGCACGGGACGGAGTCGAAGGTAGGCACGGGCTGCCCCGCAGCCTGCGCGGGCGACTCTGGCTCGCCGCAGGTGTCGTCCTTGCCACCCTGGTCGTCACCGTCGGAGCCGTACAGGCGCAGGTCGACGCTCCCACGCTGGCCAAGGAGCGGGAGGAGCTCGTCGACCGGGTGGAGGAGGACACCGCAGCGGCCGATGCCCTGCAGCAGAAGGTGGACGAGCTGCGCGGCACAGTCAATGAGATGCAGCGCGAAGCACTCGAGCAGCACGGCGGGGACCAGGCTCAGCTGATCGCACTGCTTGCCGACGCCGTCCCGGTCGAGGGCCCCGGGATCCGACTCGCCGTGGACGACGCCAAGGGCACTGATGGCGGCGGCGACGGCCCCCGCGCGGACACCGGCTTCTCCGACACCGGACGCATCCGCGACCGCGACCTTCAGCGCGTCGTCAACGGACTGTGGAGCGCAGGGGCGGAAGCCGTGTCGATCAACGGCCAGCGACTCACTGCCCTCTCCGCCATCCGTGCCGCCGGTGACGCCATACTCGTGGACAACAAGCCGCTCGCTCCGCCGTACACCGTCCTCGTCATCGGGGACGGACCGGAACTCGCCGACGAGTTCAAGGACAGCGTGGACGGTCGCTACCTGCAAGTGCTGAAGGAGAACTACGGGGTCCGCTACAGCATCAGCGTGCAGGACCGGATCCGGCTGCCGGCAGCGGCGAGCCTGATCGTACGAACAGCCGAGCCCGTGAAGACAGAGAAGGGCAACACATCGTGATCGCCGTACTGGGCCTCGTCGTGGGAGTCGTGGCCGGACTCGTCGTCCGGCCCGTGGTGCCTACGGTGGTCGAGCCGTACCTGCCGATCGCCGTCGTCGCGGCACTCGACGCCGTCTTCGGCGGCCTGCGGGCCATGCTTGACGGCATCTTCAACGACAAGGTGTTCGTGGTGTCCTTCCTCTCCAACGTGGTCGTCGCCGCACTCATCGTCTACCTCGGTGACAAGCTCGGCGTGGGCGCCCAGCTGTCCACCGGGGTGGTCGTCGTTCTGGGTATCCGTATCTTCTCCAACGCCGCCGCCATCCGGCGGCACGTCTTCCGGGCGTGACGCGGTGAACGAGGAAGAGCGCGAACCAGGGCGGCCGGGGCCGGAACTGCCTCCGGAGCGGCCCTCCGAGGGGCCGCGGCGACCGGAACCCGGCTCCGGCCGGGACACGACCGGGGCGCAGCGCCCACGGCTCCCGGACCGGGCATCTGGTGCCGCACGGACGGGGGAGCCGCAAGCCGGCGAGCAGTCGGCAGCGGTCGAGGACGGCGGATTCGCGGGGGCCGCTGGTTCCGGCAGCGCAGCAGTACCAGCTGAGACGGAACCCACCGGCCGCCAGCGGCTGGCCGCGGCGATCTGGCCGCCGCGGGTCACCCGCCCCCAGCTGATCGCCGCGGTCCTGCTCTTCGTTCTCGGCCTCGGCCTGGCCATCCAGGTGCGCAGCAACAGCGAGAGCAGCCCGCTGCGTGGTGCCCGCCAGGAGGATCTGGTGCGGATCCTGGACGAACTCGACGACCGGACGACCCGTCTCCAGGAGGAGAAGCAGCGACTGGAGGACCAGCGCCGCGAACTGGAGACGAGCTCGGACCAGGCCGAGGAGGCCAGGAAGCAGACCATGCAGAAGAAGCGCCAGCTCGGTGTCATCGCCGGCACCGTGGCCGCCGAAGGGCCCGGCCTGCACATCACCGTCTCCGACCCCGCCGGTGCCGTCGAGCCGGACATGCTGCTGGACACCATTCAGGAGTTGCGGGCAGCTGGGGCCGAAGCCATCCAGGTCAACGACGTGCGGGTGGTCGCGGACACCTACTTCACCGGGACCGGGGGCCAGGTTCGCATCGACGGGAAGAAGATCGATGCTCCCTACCGGTTCCTGGTGATCGGGGAACCGGAGGATCTGGAGCCGGCACTCAACATTCCCGGCGGAGTGGTACAGACGCTGGAGAAGGAGCAGGCCGTCGTCGGAGTGACCCGTGAGGAGAAGGTCGTCGTGGACGCCTTGCGCAAAGCGAAACAGCCTGACTACGCTCGGTCATCATAGTGAGGTGTGTGATGAGTCTTGCAGGGGGGGCGACGGGGGGTCGGGGGAAGGTGTCAGGGAGAATGTGCCCGGGCCAGGCACGTTTCCGCGAGTGGCGTGAAGGCCAATGAGAGCATTGAGGGTCTGTCCTGCCCCACGGGCGGGTCTGTTTCGTGTGAGGGGAATCGCCCGTGAGTTTTCTGTCCAGGTTGTTCGGTAAGAGTCGTAAGGACGCTGGTGGCGACGGCCGCCACCGCGCACCCCGGCCGGGAGACGGCTCAGCCACCGAGCCGGCCGGTGATGAGCGCCCGATGTTCCGAGACGAGGTCGATGGGCCGATCGGCGGTACTGCGGCCGGTGCGACCGGAGTTTCTGTTGACCCCGGCTCCGAGCCGCGCATAGGTTCCTCAGACCCATCAACCTCACCAACGGGTGGAGGATCTGCCTTGCCGGTCTGTTCGAGGTGCGGTACACGCGCGGCGGAGGAAAGCCGCTTCTGCTCACACTGCGGTGCGCCGCTGCGGGGCAACGTGCCACCGCCCGAGGCGCCCTCGGAGACGACCTCGACGATCTCCATCTCCGGACTGGAGGCCTACGAATCCGAGGCCACCGGCCAGCACGTGGCTCCGCTGCCTCCCGAGGCGCAGGCCGCGGTGGATGCCCTGCCGATGGGATCGGCGCTCCTCGTGGTGCGCCGCGGCCCGAACTCCGGCAGCCGGTTCCTGCTCGACGGGGAGCTCACCACTGCCGGGCGTCACCCGGAGAGCGACATCTTCCTCGACGACGTCACGGTCTCGCGGCGGCACGTGGAGTTCCGTCGCGACCCGGACGGTGTGTTCACGGTCGCCGACGTCGGCAGCCTGAACGGCACCTACGTCAACCGGGAGCGCATCGAGACCGGGGTTCCGCTGGCCAACGGCGACGAGGTGCAGATCGGCAAGTACCGGCTGGTGTTCTTCGCCAGTCAGTGCAGCGCCTGACCACCGGGGGTATGCACCTGCGGGAGGCTTCATGCCGTATCCACCGTCCGGCGGTGCCCATGGCGGCATCGCGACCCGGGATCGTTCCCCCGGCGTTCCGGGAGAACCGCCGAGGAGTATCGGCGCGGTGCTCGGGGCGCTCCGGGAGGACTTTCCCGGGGTAACGGTCTCCAGGATCCGCTTTCTGGAGGCGGAGGGACTGGTCCGCCCGGAACGCTCGGCAAGCGGACACCGCCGGTTCAGGGAAGCCGACGTCCGGCGGCTGCGTCTGGTGCTTGCCCTGCAACGGGATCACTGTCTGCCCCTGCGTGCCGTCCGTGACTTCCTGGACAGTCACGGTGCGGAGCCGGACGCGCGTGCGCACGCCCCTGCGGCCTCCGCTCCAACGGATCACGCCGTCCCGCCCTCCGCCGGGCGGCTGCGGACCAGCCGCGACCGGTTCCGTGCCGCCACCGGCGCGGGCGCGGACCAGTGCGCCCAGTGGGAGGACTACGGGCTGTTCCGTCCCGACACCGAGAACTGCTACGAAGTGCGCCAGGTGGCAGCGGCCAGAAATGTCGCCGAACTGGCCCGTCACGGGCTCGAGCCGCGCCATCTGCGTGCCGTCAAGGCGGCAGCCGAGCGGTCCGCCGACCTGGTCGCCCAGGTCGTCGCGCCGCTGCGGGCGAACCGCGACCCCCGTGTACGCGCGCGGGCCGAGGTCACCGCGCGGGAGCTTGCCCATCTCGTGACCGGACTCCACGACGCTTTCCTGCGAGCCGCTCTGAGCCCGCCACCGGACCGGGACTCCGGACCGGCGGGGGGAACGCTCCCGCGCGGCGGAACCCACGCCGAAAGGGTGCCCGACTATCCAAACAGGCCGGGCACGTCCTAGGGTTGCTGTGTGAACGAGCTCGACGTTGTGGGTGTCCGGGTTGAAATGCCCTCCAACCAACCGATCGTTCTCCTGCGGGAAGTGGGGGGCGACCGGTACCTCCCGATCTGGATCGGCCCCGGGGAGGCCACCGCCATCGCATTCGCCCAGCAGGGCATGACGCCGGCCCGTCCGCTGACGCACGACCTGTTCAAGGACGTGCTGGAGGCCGTGGGACAGGAACTGACCGCCGTACGGATCACCGACCTGCGCGAGGGTGTCTTCTACGCCGAGCTGGTTTTTGCCAGCGGCGTGGAGGTGAGTGCGCGCCCCTCCGACGCCATAGCGCTGGCTCTGCGTACCGGCACCCCCATCTACGGCAGCGACGGGGTGCTGGACGACGCCGGTATCGCCATCCCGGACGAGCAGGAGGACGAGGTCGAGAAGTTCCGCGAGTTCTTGGACCAGATCTCTCCCGAGGACTTCGGCTCCAGCAGTCAGTGACCGTCCGCCGCGGTACCGATTCCCGTGCCGGGGCCCCGCGAAAATCGAAAAGTCATCTGTCCCCGGGCGGGGGCCCGGATAAACCACTCTTCAGGTGATTATCACTCGGCGTGCCGAGTGTGGCGATCGTTGACGCACCCCGGGGGACTGCCTACCTTCAAGTGGGCATCTTCCGGGGCCCGGAACGTGAAGGGACGGAGGTCGGCGTGAGAAGCACCGGCGACGGCGTGGCAGCGGGCGACCCCTCCTGGCCGGAGCGCGCCTCGGCCACACCCCCGGTCCCGTCCTCCACCGCCCCCGGCGAGGAGACCCTCGGCTACCGCGGGCCGACCGCCTGCGCCGCCGCCGGTATCACCTACCGCCAGCTCGACTACTGGGCCCGTACCGGTCTGGTGGAGCCCGGCGTGCGCCCCGCTCACGGCTCCGGCACCCCGCGGCTCTACAGCTTCCGCGACGTGGTGGTCCTCAAGATCGTCAAGCGGCTGCTGGACACCGGGGTGTCCTTGCAGAACATCCGCACCGCCGTGCAGCACCTGCGCTCCCACGGTCGCACCGACCTGGCTCGCCTCACGCTGATGAGTGACGGGGCCACGGTCTACGAGTGCGCCTCCCCGGACGAGGTGGTCGACCTGCTGCAGGGTGGCCAGGGGGTTTTCGGCATCGCCGTGGGCGTGGTGTGGCGGGACGTCCAGGGAGCCCTGTCCCAGCTGCACGCCGAACGTGTCGACACCGGCGAGACCGTCACCGCGTACCATCCGGACGACGAACTGGCCCGGCGACGCCGTGACCGGGCGGGCTGAACGGATCGGGTTCCGTCCGCCGAGAGCAGGAGCGGACCGCTGTCAGAGACGTAAGGCAACATCGGGAGTGTGAGAGGCGCACCGACCGTCCTGCATCTCGACATGGACGCGTTCTACGCCGCCGTCGAGCAGGCGGCCAAGCCCAGCTTGCGGGGGAAACCGGTGGTCGTGGGCGGGCTCGGTCCCCGCGGCGTTGTCGCCACCGCGTCCTACGAGGCCCGGCGTTTCGGCGTCCATTCAGCGATGCCCATGGCGCAGGCGCGCCGCCGGTGCCCCAACGCCGCTTACCTCACACCTCGCTTCGGCCTCTACCGGCGCGTGAGCGGTCTGGTGATGGACCTGCTCGCCGCGCTCTCCCCGCTGGTCGAGCCCCTCAGCCTGGACGAGGCGTTCGTCGACCTCGAGGCGGGGGGTGTCCCCGCCGACACCGAGGCAGCCCGCGCCGTGGGGGACCGGCTGCGGGAGGACATCCGCGCCGCCACGGGCCTCAGCGGATCCGTGGGGCTGGCCGGTTCCAAGCTGCTTGCCAAGATCGCGTCAGAGCGGGCCAAGCCCGACGGCCTGGTCATCGTCCAGCCAGGAGGTGAACGGGAGCTGCTGGCACCGCTGACCGTGCGGACCCTCCCCGGTATCGGTCCGGCCACCGCCGAAGTGCTGCGCCGTGCCGGGCTCGCCACGGTCGGCGCCGCCGCGGAGGCGGGGGCGGACGAACTGCTCAGGCTTCTCGGCAAGGCACACGGCAGCTCCCTGTACGCCATGGCACTGGGCCTCGACGACCGGCCCGTGGTTGCCGAACGTGACGCCAAGTCGGTGTCCGTCGAGGACACCTATGACACCGACCTCACCGACCGAGCCCGGGTGCAGACGGAGGTCGCCAGGCTGGCCGGTCGTTGCGTGCAGCGTTTGCGAGAGGCCGGGCGTTCGGGGCGCACAGTCGTGATCAAGGTGCGCAGCTACGACTTCTCGACCCTGACCCGGTCCGAGACCCTGCGGGGCCCCACCGATGATCCGGCCGTCGTACGCTCCGCAGCAGCGAGGCTTCTGGAAGGGGTCGACACCACGGCCGGCGTGCGGCTGCTCGGTGTAGGAGTCAGTGGCCTGGCGGACTACACGCAGGAAGACCTCTTCGCGCAGGCCGAGGCCGCCGCCGGACGGCAGGCGGACGATGCGGCGGAACCCACGCCGGAGGCCGCTCGCCCTCCGGCCGCCGGCCCCGTCCCGCAGACGGCGGCTCCCAGGTGGCTGCCAGGTCTCGACGTTCTCCACCTCGACCACGGCCCGGGCTGGATCCAGGGCAGTGGTCTCGGCAGAGTCACCGTCCGGTTCGAACGCCCGGGGTCGCCTCCCGGCCGGGTGCGGACTTTCCCCGTCGACGATTCACGCCTGACCGCGTCCGAGCCCCTCATGCTTGCACCGGCACCCCATGCCGCGGTTCGCCCGTCGGCGCCGGGCGCTCAGCCGTCCGAGCCGGCGACCCGTCCGAAATCCCGGTCCGGTGGTGCCACGGCCGACGGATCCACGGGCAGGTCCAGCCCGTAGTGGTGGTAGAGCTGCAGTTCCTGCTCGGGGGACAGGTGGCGACCGACAGAGAAGTCCGGCGCGTCCTTGATCAGGGCACGTTCGAACGGCACACGCAGCACCTGCCCGTCGAACCTGCTCGGCTCCAGCGGCACGAACGCGTCGCGGCTGAAGAGCCCGGTGCGCACCGCAGCCCACTCCGGGTCCCCGGTGGCGTCGTCGAGATACACCTCGTCCACGGTGCCGATCTTGACTCCGTCACGGTCGAACGCCTTGCGGCCTATCAGGATCCGCGGATCGATGTCCGTCTGCACGCTGCCTCCAGCTGCTCGCAACACTGCACGGGCCCCCTGGACAACGATTGGGCAATCCGTCCGCTCCGGCCACTCGGGAGCCGTGCGGGTTCTCTTCCCGGCCCGCGCTGGTACGCTCTGGAGTAGGCTGTCGACCCCGTGCGGGAGAGTTCTCCGGCGCAGCGCCGGAGGCGCCGAAGGAGCAACTCCTCCCCGGAATCTCTCAGGCTCACGTACCGTGCGGACGAGGTCACTCTGGAAAGCAGGGCGAGCCATCGGCTCCTCCTCACCGACGGTGAAAATCGGGCACTTCCTCTGGAAACGCCGGGTGAAACTCTCAGGTTGAGATGACAGAGGGGGAGGCCGTCCGGGCACCGCCGCGGTGCCCCTCGCAGGTCGCTTCAGACCAGGAGGCCCCCGCAGATGACCGACAACCGCATCTCCCTCGCCGAACTCGAGCGCGGCACGCCCTTCGAGCAGCGCCATGTCGGGCCCGATCTCGGTGCGCAGGCCAAGATGCTCGCCCACGTCGGCTACGGTTCACTGGACGAGCTGACCGCCGCCGCCGTGCCGGACGTGATCAAGAGCACCGACCGGCTCCAGCTCCCCGAGGCCGGCACCGAGGCCGAGGTCCTCGCCGAGCTGCGTGCCCTCGCCGGGCGCAACACCGTGCTTCCCTCCATGATCGGTCTGGGCTACTACGGCACCTTCACACCGCCAGTGGTCCTGCGCAACGTGCTCGAGAACCCGGCCTGGTACACGGCGTACACCCCCTACCAGCCGGAAATCTCGCAGGGCCGGCTCGAGGCGCTGCTGAACTTCCAGACCGTGGTCTCCGACCTCACCGGTCTGCCCACGTCCGGTGCCTCCCTGCTCGACGAGCCCACCGCCGCAGCCGAAGCCATGGCCCTCTCCCGCCGCGTCGGGAAGGTCAAGGACGGCGTCTACCTGGTCGACGCGGACTGCCTGCCACAGACCGTCGCCGTGCTGCGGACCCGGGCGGAGCCCGCAGGCGTCGAGGTCGTCGCCGCCGACCTGGCCGACGGCATCCCCGCCGAGGTCGCGGAGCGCGGCGTCTTCGGCCTGCTGCTCCAGTACCCGGGGGCGTCCGGTGCCGTCCGAGACCACCGGTCCGTCATCGAGCAGGCGCACGAACTCGGCGCGATCGTCACCGTCGCGGCTGACCTGCTCGCCCTCACCCTCCTCACCTCTCCCGGCGACCTCGGTGCCGACATCGCCGTCGGCTCCAGCCAGCGATTCGGCGTCCCCATGGGCTTCGGCGGGCCGCACGCCGGCTACATGGCCGTTCGAGACAAGTTCGCTCGCAGCCTCCCCGGCCGCTTGGTGGGGGTCTCCAAGGACGCCGATGGCACCCAGGCCTACCGCCTCGCGCTGCAGACCCGCGAGCAGCACATCCGCCGGGAGAAGGCCACCAGCAACATCTGCACCGCCCAGGTGCTCCTGGCCGTGATGGCAGGCATGTACGCCGTGCATCACGGACCCGAGGGCCTCGCGGCCATCGCCCGTCGTACCCACCGCTACGCCACGCTGCTCGCCCAGGGGCTCCGCGGCGGGGGTGTCGAGGTACTGCACGCCACCTTCTTCGACACCGTCACCGCACGTGTCCCCGGACGTGCTGCGCAGGTCGTCGAGCGAGCCCGTGAGGCCGGCGTCAACGTCCGCCACGTGGACGTCGACCACGTCGGTATGGCGTGCGACGAGACGACCACCCGCGAGCAGCTCAGCGCAGTGTGGGGCGCCTTCGGTGTGACCGCCGATATCGAGCAGCTCGACGCGTCGGCCACCGACGCGCTGCCTCAGGAACTGCTCCGCACCGACGAGTATCTGACGCACCCGGTCTTCCGCGAGCACCGTTCCGAGACGTCGCTGCTGCGCTACCTGCGACGCCTCGCCGACCGCGACTACGCGCTGGACCGCGGCATGATCCCGCTCGGCTCGTGCACCATGAAGCTGAACGCCACCACCGAGATGGAGGCGATCACCTGGCCCGAGTTCGGCGCCCTGCACCCCTTCGCACCCGCCGACCAGGCCCAGGGCTATCTCACCCTGATCCGCGAGCTGGAGGAGCGCCTCGCGGAGGTCACCGGTTACGACAGTGTTTCCATCCAGCCCAACGCCGGCTCCCAGGGTGAGCTCGCCGGCCTCCTCGCCGTCCGCGCCTACCATCGTGCGAACGGCGACGAGCAGCGGAACGTCTGTCTCATCCCCTCCTCCGCGCACGGCACCAACGCAGCCAGCGCCGTAATGGCCGGCATGAAGGTCGTCATCGTCAAGACCGGCGACGAGGGCGACATCACCATGGAGGATCTGCGCGAGAAGATCACCCAGTACGGTGACCGGCTGGCCGTCCTCATGGTGACCTACCCGTCCACGCACGGTGTCTTCGAGGAGAACATCTCGGAGGTGTGCGCCGCGGTGCACGACGCCGGCGGCCAGGTCTACGTGGACGGCGCCAACCTCAACGCGCTGCTCGGCCTCGCCCGCCCCGGGCGTTTCGGCGCTGACGTCTCGCACTTGAACCTGCACAAGACGTTCTGCATTCCGCACGGTGGCGGCGGTCCCGGCGTCGGTCCGGTAGGCGTCCGCGCCCACCTGGCGCCCTACCTGCCGAACCACCCGCTGCAGCCCGCGGCCGGACCGGATACCGGAATCGGCCCCATCTCCGGAGCCCCGTGGGGATCGGCCGGCATCCTGCCGATTTCCTGGGCGTACATGCGCCTGATGGGTGGCGAGGGCCTGCGCCGCGCCACCCAGGTGGCGGTGCTCAGTGCCAACTACATCGCCAAGCGCCTCGAGCCGCACTTCCCGGTCCTCTACACAGGTCCGCACGGGCTGGTCGCGCACGAGTGCATCGTCGACGTGCGACCGCTGACCAAGGCGACGGGGGTGAGCATCGACGACGTGGCCAAGCGGCTCATCGACTACGGCTTCCACGCCCCCACCATGTCGTTCCCCGTCGCTGGCACGCTGATGATCGAGCCCACCGAGAGCGAGGACCTCGCCGAGGTCGACCGCTTCTGCGGGGCGATGATCGCCATCCGCGCGGAGGCGGACAAGGTCGCCTCCGGTGAGTGGAGTGCTGAGGACAACCCGCTGCGCAACGCACCTCACACCGCGGCACAGCTCAGCCGCGAGTGGGACTTCTCCTACGACCGTGCCGAGGCGGCGTTCCCAGCCGGCGTGCAGGCCGGTGACAAGTACTGGCCGCCGGTGCGTCGCATCGACGGCGCGTTCGGCGACCGGAACCTGGTCTGCTCCTGCCCGCCGGTGGAGGACTACGACGGCTGACGCCGATCCGACGTACTGACGCCGGTCGCAGCAGGGGGCGCCAGACGCTGCACGAGGGTCCGGGGCGGTCGCGAGCCGTGCCGGACCCCTGCCGCACGTCGTCCTGAGCAGCGCCCGCCGGGCCTCACGCGGCGGGCGCGACGCGCTCCGCGTCCAGCGGCCGGTGCGGGGCGATGACCTGCCCGTCCGGGAGCAGGTCGCCGGTGTCCTCGAAGACGAGGACACCGTTGCACAGCAGACTCCAGCCCTGTTCGGGGTGGTGCGCCATCACGTGGGCGGCCTCCCTGTCGGGTGACTCTGCGTTCGGGCACGGTGGCTGGTGCTGGCACATCGTCGGTGCCTTCCGTTGTGTCGTATGGG
The DNA here is from genome assembly GCA_000497405.1 of Streptomycetaceae bacterium MP113-05. Classification (GTDB taxonomy): domain Bacteria; phylum Actinomycetota; class Actinomycetes; order Streptomycetales; family Streptomycetaceae; genus Streptomyces. The sequence continues at coordinate 14,240 of KI547054.1, forward strand.
CTGTCCGGATGATCCTGCGGCTCGGCGCGGATCGCACGGCGTTCCCCGTTCCTCGAGGTCTGTCCCCAGTGTTGCCCTGCGGGCCGGGCGCTGCAGGCATTTCGCGACAGCACTGCTCGTGGGGGGGAGACGCTTCACCCGGACGGGTGGTTTCAGGTGTGGACCATCGGGACCGAACCGAGGCGGTGGGTCAGCAGGGGCAGCAGTGTGTCCACCCGCTGCGGCTGATGGGACGCGATGCCGGGCGGTGCGGGAGCCAGCGGAATGACCATGTCGGCGGCATCCGGGAAGCCGGCGGCCGGGTCGGCGTCCGCAGCGCTGTGCAGCCAGAGTGTGACCATGTAGAGCTCCGGTACGGACAGCAGCCGCGGTTGGTACGGCAGGGGCAGCGTCTCGGCCTGGGCGAGCGCCCGCACGGTGGCGGAGACGTACGGGCCCCCGCGGAAGTGGGCGAATGCCCATCCGCCTGGCGCAGGCGTGGTCTCCGCGGCGCTCACCATCGCCGGGAACACTGTCGTAACCGGCTGCACCTCGCGGGAGCCGTCTGCCGTCGGTCCCAGCAGGAAACGCCAGCCGGTGATGCTGGTGCGCGGCGGCCCCTGCCGGCTCATCCCGGTGATCTCGTGCACGGGGAGCGCCAGTTCGGGTCGCAGGCGTGCGGGCCCAGTGCCGGAGCCGCAGTTCAGGGCCGTGAGAACGCTCTGCCGAGCGGTGGCAGGAGCCGGGGAGAAACGCAAGGGCATGATGGGTCGCCTCTCACTTCGACAGGCACACTGGCGCGGGGGCGGGGCGCGGACGGCGCTGTCGGCCCAAGGTGGCCGCAGTCCGATGACGGCGCGCGTACGGCGGCCGGGCGGCGATGCGGGGTCCTAGCCTCGTCGAAAAGCTTATACGACAGATGTTCCCAGGGTGTTTCTGCTAACGGTGCATCGATGTTTTCGTAAGGCCCATTCACGCCGTTTCGTGCAGGGCTTTTCTTTGCTTACGTCCACCGTGCCGTGCGTTGAGCTGGAGTTCCGCCCCTCGTGCGGTTGGCCGGTTCTGGTGTGGCCTTTCCCGCGGTCACTGCGCGGCGTTCATGCCCACAGGTCGTATGCCTGCGGAATGTGCCAAGGGATTCCCGTGTCACGGTACTGGTTACCCGTTGGTTCTCGGAGGGGTTGTGGATCACCGGCCTGGGCATATGAGCTGACACAGGCGCCCGAACGTCGTACGGGCAACCGACCGAAAGGACCAGCGGGATGGGAGAGAAGGTCGTGGCGGACAGGTTCGGCCTGTCCGACCGGCGCCGCTACCGACAGAAGCTTCAGCAGGGGCTGGAAGCCTTCGACCTTCTGCTGGCAAGAAAGCGGTTCGACCGTCCCCGCAACCTCATGGGCCTGGAGATCGAGCTCAATCTGGCGGATGCCGACGGTCTGCCGCGGATGATGAACGCAGAGGTACTCGAACGCATCGGGAGCCGGGATTTCCAGACGGAACTCGGTCAGTTCAATCTCGAGGCGAACATCGTCCCGCACCGGATGGCGGGCCGTGTATTCGACCAGCTCTCCGAGGAACTGCGCACCGCCCTGGCATACGCCGACCGGCAGGCGCGCGAGGTGGATGCCCGGATCGTGATGATCGGAATCCTGCCCACCCTCACCAGTGAGGACCTGGTCTCCGCCAACCTCTCCGCCGTCGACCGGTACACCCTGCTGAACGACCAGATCATGGCCGCCAGGGGAGAGGAGGTGGTCCTCGACATCGAGGGTGCCGAGCATCTGCGGTACACCTCCGACTCGATCGCTCCTGAGGCCGCCTGCACCTCCGTGCAGCTGCACCTCCAGGTCACGCCCGGGCGCTTCTCCGACGTCTGGAACGCCGCTCAGGCGATCGCAGGGCCGCAGGTCGCAGTGGGAGCGAACTCCCCGTTCGTCTTCGGCCGGGAACTGTGGCGGGAATCCCGGCCCCCGATGTTCCTGCAGTCGACGGACACCCGTCCGCCGGAGCTCGCCGCTCAGGGCGTACGGCCGCGCACCTGGTTCGGGGAACGCTGGGTCGACTCCGCCTTCGACCTCTTCCAGGAGAACGTGCGCTACTTCCCCTCGCTGCTGCCGTTCTGTGAGGACGAGGACCCGCTGCAAGTGATCGAGTCGGGTGGCGTGCCCGAACTCCCCGAGCTGACCCTGCACAACGGCACCATCTACCGCTGGAACCGCCCGGTCTACGGCGTGGTCGACGGCGTGCCCCACCTGCGGGTGGAGAACCGCGTGCTGCCGGCCGGACCCACCGTCACCGACGTGCTCGCCAACGCAGCCCTCTACTACGGACTGGTTCGGGCACTCGCCGACGAGCCGCGGCCGGTGTGGACCCGGATGCCGTTCCCGGCCGCCCAGGAGAACTTCGATGCCGCGTGCCGCGACGGTATCGACGCGCGGCTGCACTGGCCGCGCCCCGGCCGTGGCGGCGGGACCTCGACCCTCCCCGCCACCCGCCTCCTGCTGGAGGAGCTGCTCCCCCTGGCCGCCTCCGGCCTGGACGCATGGGGAGTGGAGGCGGCGGACCGGGACCGCTACCTGTCGGTGATCGAGCAACGCTGCAGGCGCCGCGTCAACGGCGCCTCCTGGCAGGCAGCCGCCTACCACCGGGCCACCGACTCCGGACTCGACCGGGAGAAGGCGCTCGCCGCTGTCACTCGCCGGTACTGCGAACTCGCGATCACCGGCGAACCGGTGCACACCTGGCCGCCCGGGCCTTGATCCGGAGGAGGCGGCGACCCGCCCCGCCCACGCCCCCCGGACGCGGATGCGGCAAGCTGAGACCCGGCGCCCACCGGTGCGGGCGCCGCACCGGAGTGACGGCGGACGGGAGGCGCGCGTGCGTCCAGGGACGAGAGAGACAGCCGACGAAGGGGTCCCCGGCAGCGTTGGCCCGCCCGCCTCCGTGGCGCGCCGGGAGCTGCTGCTGGTGCTCGCTCTGTCCCTCGGTGCCAGCGCGGCCTCGGCGCTCATCAGTTTCGCCGGTTCACTGACGGCGCCGGGCGGCCTCGCCGACCAGGCCGCCCGAATGAACACGTCTGCCGCCCCCGACCGCCCCTGGCTCGACCTGGCCTGGCAGCTCTTCGGCATCGCCACCGCACTGGTTCCGGTCGCACTCGTGGCCCATCTGCTGTACCGCGAGGGTGCCGGCGGGCTGAGGGTGGTGGGCTGCGATTTCCGGCGGCCTGGCTTCGACCTGGGCCGGGGCGCAGCGGTCGCCGCCTCCATCGGCGGCACGGGCCTGCTCCTCTACCTTGGCGCCCGAGCTGCGGGAGCCAACCTCACGGTGGTACCGGAGAACCTTCCCGAGGTGTGGTGGAAGATCCCGGTGCTCGTCGCCTCCGCGGTGCAGAACGCCGCCGTGGAGGAGATCATCGTCGTCGGCTACCTGCTGCGCCGCCTGAGCCAGCTCGGGTGGTCGCCGTGGGGCGCCCTGGCCGCCAGTTCCCTGCTGCGCGGCACGTACCACCTTTACCAGGGGCTCGGCGGATTCGTCGGCAATCTGGTGATGGGCGTGATCTTCGTGCTGCTCTACCGTCGCTGGGGGCGCGTCGGCCCGCTACTCGTGGCCCATGCCATGATCGACATCGTCGCGTTCGTCGGCTACGCGCTGCTGGCCGGGCGGGTGGACTGGCTGCCCACCGGTTGACCCGGCGGCTCACCAGCCGGCCCGGTGGCCAGTGGTGCGCTGGAGACCTGCGAGCAGTTCCCCGTCGAGTACCGTCACGGCGGAGCCGGTGAGGCCGGTGCGTTCGCCACGCAGCGTGGTGCGTACGAACCCGCTGCGGGTGGAGGCCTGCAGGCCGGTCAGCGTGTCGCGGCCCAGCCTGCGGGACCAGAACGGGGCGAGCGCGGTGTGCGCGCTCCCGGTGACGGGGTCTTCGGGGACGCCGACCGCCGGCCCGAAGAAGCGGGAGACGTAGTCGTACCCGGCCGACGGGTCCCCAGCGGCGGTGACGATCACACCCCGGTGCGGCAGGAGCGTGAGCGCGGCGAGGTCCGGCGCCAGCCGGCGAACGGTGCCCTCGTCCGGCAGTTCGGCCAGCAGGTCACGGACGTTCGGCCCGGTGTCGTACGTGGACAGGACGTCGCAGCCGAGCGCTTCCGACAGTCCCTGGGGCACCGGCAACGCCGTCAGCGGGGCGGTCGGGAAGTCCAGCGTCACGGCCGCGCCGCCGGACGGGGCGGCGCGCAGCACGCCGCTGCGGGTACGGAAGCGCAGCTCTCCGGTTGCACGACCGGTGGAGTGCAGGACGTGCGCGGTGGCCAGCGTGGCGTGGCCGCAGAGGTTCACCTCGACCGCAGGGGTGAACCAGCGCAGCGCCCAGTCCGCCGCGCCGTCGCCGGTGAGCGGGTGGGCGAAGGCCGTCTCGGAGAGGTTCATCTCCGCGGCCACGCGCTGGAGCCGTTCGTCCTCGGGAAAGCCCTCAACGTCGAGCAGGACGACTGCGGCGGGATTACCGGTGAACGGGCGGTCGGTGAAGGCGTCGACGATGCGGATTCTCATGTGCGGCAGCGTAGGCGGCGCAGCGCCCGGGGGCGGTGGCGCCGCAGGAAGGGTGGCCGTCCGGTCTCACCCGAAGGAGACAGGGGTGTACTGAGATGACACTACTGTCTTCTCAGTGCATCATGAGCCCATGCCGCACGCCGCACAGTCCGCAGCCGCCACACCCGGCCGAAGTGCCGGGCTCATGATCGCCCTCATGTCCGCATTCGCCTTCGGCGGGTCCGGGCCGGCAGCCAAGCCGTTGATCGAAGCGGGACTCGACCCACTGCACGTCACCTGGCTGCGGGTCGCCGGCGCCGCCCTGGTCACCCTGCCCGTCGCCTGGCGGCATCGCGGGCTGCTCAGAACCCATCCGGGACTGCTGGCGGGCTTCGGCCTGCTCGCGGTGGCGGGAGTGCAGGCCTGCTACTTCGCCTCGATCTCCCGGATCCCCGTCGGCGTCGCACTGCTCATCGAGTACCTCGCTCCTGCGCTCGTCCTCGGCTGGGTCCGCTTCGTGCAGCGTCGGCCGGTGACCCGTGCCGCGGCGGCCGGAGTGGTGCTGGCCGTCGGAGGGCTGAGCTGCGTGGTCGAGGTGTGGTCCGGGCTGGCCTTCGACGCAGTCGGACTGGTGCTGGCTCTCGGTGCCGCCTGCTGTCAGGTGGGGTACTTCGTGCTCTCCGACCACGGCGCCGCCGACGACGAGGGGCGGCGGCCCGACCCGGTGGGCGTGATCGCCTACGGCCTGCTCGTCGGAGCCCTGGTCCTCACCCTGATCGCCCGGCCATGGGGCATGGAGTGGAGTGTGCTCGCGCGGGACGCCGAACTGGACGGGACATCCGTGCCCGGACTGGTACTGCTCGGTTGGATCGTCCTGGTGGCGACCGTCGCCGCCTACCTGACCGGTGTGGTGTCCGTGCGTCGTCTCTCGCCGCAGGTCGCCGGCGTCGTGGCCTGCCTGGAGGCCGTCATCGCCACCGCACTCGCCTGGATGCTGCTCGGTGAACACCTCTCCGCGCCGCAGATCCTCGGCGGCCTGTTGGTGCTCGCCGGAGCGCTCATCGCGCAGAGCTCTGCGCCCAAACCGC
>KI547054.1:19840-21351 GCA_000497405.1 Streptomycetaceae bacterium MP113-05
GGCCCACCCGGCGGCCTTCCGGCGGACCGGTGCCGCGCCGGGGTGACCGGCTCGCCCGCCCGCTGTCAGCGGGTGCCCAGGTAGCCGGGTACTTCGACGCCGGTAGCGAGGTCCCCGGAGGGCACCGGTCCGCCGGTGGCACTGCGGACGGGCAGCAGCCCGGCCCAGTGCGGGAGGTCCATGTCGTCGGGCTCGTCCACCGGGTCGCCCTCCCGCACCTTGGCCGACACCTCGACCAGATCCAGCGCGAGAACAGCCGTCGCCGCCAGTTCGCGTGCGTCCGCCGGCCGGCAGTCGGCCGACCGCCCGGGGACCACGTGGTCCACCAGTGCGTCGAGGGCAGCCGCTTTCTCGCCGCGGTCCGTCACCTGCCGCGCGTCGCCGTGCACGACGACCGACCGGTAGTTGGCGGAGTGATGGAAAGCGGAACGGGCCAGTACCAGCGCGTCCACGTGCGTCACCGTCACGCAGACGGGCAGTGCCGGAGCTCCCTCGCTTCCGTCTCCGGCCGACCGCAGCGGGCGCGATCCGGTGGAACCGTGCAGGTAGATCCGTTCGCCGATCCGGACGTAGAGCGTCGGCAGCACCACCGGTGCGCCCTCCCGTACGAATCCCAGATGGCACAGGTAGCCCTCGTCCAGCACCGCGTGCACCAACTCCCGATCGTAGGAGGCCCGTTCTCGGGCGCGGGTCGGCGTGGTGCGAGTGGTGGCTTCGTAGCGCGGCGAGGGGAAGGTGGCGGTCACGGCGATCTCCTTGCGGGAAAGTATGTACTAGTGCATAATATTGTTTGTGCTAGGAGAATACCGGATCGAAGGCCGGGGTGCTGCGGAGATCGCCGCCAGTGTCGAGCACGGCGTCGGAGCGGGTGCCCTCGTTCCCGGTGAGGCCCTCCCGCCGCTGCGTGAGCTCGCCCTGCAGTTGGGCGTCAACGCCAACACGGTCGCCGCCGCCTACCGGTCGCTGCGCGACCGCGGCGTCATCGAGACCGCCGGACGCAGGGGGAGCCGGATTCGGCATCGGCCCGCCAGCGCTCCCCGAGAGTCCCTGCGCGTCGAAGCGCCCGACGGTGCCCGTGACCTGTCCACCGGCAATCCGGACCCCGCGCTGCTGCCGCCACTCGGTGACGCACTCGCCGCCGCCGCCGACCGTGCGCACAGCCGGCCCACGCTCTACGGCGCCCCGGCCGTTACCACGGAACTCTCCTCCGTCGCCCGGGACATGCTCACCGAAGACGGCGTTCCCGGCGGGCCCGTGGCGGTGACCTCCGGATCGCTGGACGCCATCGAGCGTGTACTCGCGGCGCATCTGCGCCCCGGCGACGCCGTCGCCGTGGAGGACCCGGGCTGGGGCAGCCTTCTCGACCTCGTGCCCGCGCTCGGGCTGCGTCCGCTCCCTGTCGCCGTGGACGAGGACGGGCCGTCGCCCCAGGCGGTCGCCGGGGCGCTGCGGCGAGGGGCCCGCGCGCTGGTCGTCACCGCTCGCGCCCAGAACCCCACGGGTGCGGCCGG
>KI547054.1:21361-46830 GCA_000497405.1 Streptomycetaceae bacterium MP113-05
CCGGAGACCCTGCTGGTCGAAGACGACCACGGCTACGGCATCGTGGATCTCCCCCTGAACCCGGTCGCCGGTTCGAGTCGCCGATGGGCGCTGATCCGGTCCACTGCGAAGGCCTACGGACCGGACCTCCGTCTCGCGGTCCTTACCGGGGACGAACTCACCGTCGACCGCGTGCTGGGCCGGCAACGCCTCGGCCCCGGCTGGGTCAGCCACCTGCTGCAGGACACGGTCGCCAGGCTGTGGCAGGAGGGTGCGGTGCAGCCGTCACGTGTAGCCGCGTCCTACGCGCGCCGCAGGGACGGGCTGGTGCGAGCCCTCGCTGACCGCGGCGTGGCCGCGCGTGGACACAGTGGCATGAACGCCTGGGTGCCGGTGCCCGACGAGACCGGCGCGGTCGCCCGTCTCCTGCAGGCCGGGTGGGCCGTCGCACCGGGAGCCCGGTTCCGCCTCGCCTCGGAACCCGGCGTGCGCATCACCGTGTCGCCCCTCGCGCCGGAGGAGATCGCCTCCGTGGCGGAGGCCGTGACGATCGCCCTGCGTCCTGCCCACGTCCGGCGCTACGACTGAGCGGGCGCGCCGGCGGAGCCTCAGCTGCGACGTACCGCACCGTCCTTTACCGAGACGTTCACCTCGGCCAGCGGTTGTGTCGCGGGCCCATGCGCCACGCTTCCGTCCCCGATGGTGAACCTGCTTCCGTGGCAGGGGCAGTTGATGGTGCCGTCCGCGACCGAGGCCACCAGGCATCCCTGGTGCGTGCACACTGCCGAGAACGCCTTGAACTCGCCCGCGGTGGGCTGGGTGACGACCAGCTCCTGGTCCTTGAGGATCGTCCCGCCCCCCTCCGGCACCTCCGACGTCTGCGTCAGGGCCCCGCCGTCACCTCCGGGTTCCGAGGTCTCCTTCCCCGTCTGCCCGTCCCCGGGTTCGGGTGAGCCCTCACCTCCCGACTGCCCGTCGCCCGATCCGCCGCAGGCTGCCAGGGTCAGGGCTGCCGACGTGGTTCCGGCGGCGGCCAGTACGGCGCGGCGGGTGGGGAAGGTGGTGTTCATGGCGTGGCTCCCGAGTCTCGGCATGGACCTCCGCCTGTGCACGGACGCCCGTACCCACCTACGTCCGCACGGCCCGCCGCGTTCAACGGCGCGGTGCGGCATAACCTGGTGCGATGCTGGCCGAAGTCACTGCCACCCGGTACGTCACCCCCCTGCGAGAGGGCGGGTCGCTGCCGGGCCTGCTCGAAACCGACGACCTGGGTACCTATGTCGTCAAGTTCACCGGGGCCGGCCAGGGACGCCGGACACTCGTCGCCGAGGTGATCTGCGGGGGGCTCGCCCGGCTCCTGGGTCTGCGCGTGCCGGACCTGGCGGTTGTCCAGGTCGACCCCGTCCTCGCTCTCGCCGAACCGGACGAGGAGGTTCAGGAACTGCTCAAGGCGAGCGGCGGCCCCAACCTCGGCATGGACTTCCTCCCCGGGTCGCTGGGATTCGATCCGCTGGCCTACGAGGTTGCCGCCGCCGAAGCGGGACGGATCCTGTGGTTCGACGCTCTGGTGGGCAACGTGGACCGGTCCTGGCGCAATCCCAACCTGCTGGTCTGGCACGGCGACCTGTGGCTCATCGACCACGGAGCCTCCCTGATCTGGCACCACAACTGGACGAACTCCGGCACCGCTGCCGGACGGCCCTACGACGCCTCCGACCATGCACTCGCGCTGTTCGGCCCCGACCTCGCGGCCGCCGCGGACGCACTCGCTCCGCAGGTCACCCCCGCGCTGCTCGACCACGTCGCCGCCGATGTGCCCGACGATTGGCTGGTGGACGAACCCGGCTTCGCCCATCCGGACGAGGTGCGGGCGGCCTACACCAGGGTGCTGGCCGAACGGGCACCACGGGTTCACGAGCTCGTCCGGCTGGGGGCCCCGACCCCGGACCGGCCGCCCAGGCCTCCCGGCTGGTTGACTTCCTGGGGCGAGCAACCCGGTTCCGGGGCGGCGGACACCCGATGACACGCACGGTTTTCGAATACGCCGTCCTGCGGGTGGTGCCTCGCGTCGAACGCGGGGAGCTGATCAATGCGGGTGTCGTGGTGTACTGCCGCGCGAACTGCTACGTCGCCGCCCTGGTCCATCTGGATGCGGACCGACTGAGGGCCCTGGATCCGTCCGTCGACGTCGCCGCCGTGTACGCCGCCCTGCGCGCGGTGGAGGGGTTCTGCCGCGGCGGTGACGACGCCGGGCAGGCCGTCGGAGACGACGCCGGGCGCCGCTTCCGGTGGGTCGTCGCTCCCCGCAGTACCGTCGTCCAACCGGGGCCGGTACACACCGGACTGACCACGGACCCGGAGGCCGAGACGGAGCGGCTGCTCCGGCTGCTGGTGCGGTGACGCACCCCGCGGCCGGAGCAGCCGTTGACACGGAGTGCCACGACTTCTAGCGTCACGTCCACCCTACTAAGCGGTTGCTCACCCACCGGGGGCCGGGACCGACCGGCGACCCCACAAGGACGAGGAGAAACGAGATGTCCACCAGCGAGCAGCGTGTCGCGATCGTCACCGGCGCAGCCCGGGGCATCGGCGCGGCCACCGCCGTACGCCTGGCTCAGCAGGGCCGTGCCGTCGCCGTACTCGACCTCGACGAGGCCGCGTGCAAGGAGACCGTGGAGAAGATCTCTGCCGCAGGTGGGAGGGCGATCGCCGTCGGTTGCGACGTGGCCGACACCGAACAGGCCGAAGCCGCGGTCGCCCGGGTCGCCGAGGAACTGGGCTCGCCCACCGTCCTGGTCAACAACGCAGGTGTGCTCCGCGACAACCTGCTGTTCAAGATGAGCGACTCGGACTGGGACACCGTCATCAACGTCCACCTGCGCGGCGCGTTCGTGATGACCCGGGCCTGCCAGAAGCACATGGTCGACGCCGGTTTCGGACGGGTGGTGAACCTGTCCTCCAGCTCCGCGCTCGGCAACCGCGGCCAGGTCAACTACGCTGCGGCGAAAGCCGGCCTGCAGGGCTTCACCAAGACCCTCGCCAAGGAGCTCGGCAAGTTCGGGGTCACCGCCAACGCCGTCGCTCCGGGCTTCATCGTCACCGACATGACCGCCGCCACCGCCGAACGAGTCGGCATGGACTTCGACGACTTCCAGGCCGCCGCCGCCACACAGATCCCGGTGCAGCGTGTCGGCCGGCCCGAGGACGTGGCGGGCGCCATCGCCTTCTTCGCCTCCGACGACTCGGGCTTCGTGTCCGGCCAGGTGATGTACGTCGCCGGCGGCCCCCTCAACTGACAGGAGCCACGCGCATGAGCACCCCAGTACAGCCCGGCCCGGCACCCGCAGCCGGTTGCCACGTCGCTCTCGTCACCGGCGGCAGCCGCGGCATCGGATATGCCGTCGCTGAAACCCTCGTGGCACGCGGTGACAGGGTCTGCATCACAGGACGCAACGAGGACGCTCTCAAGGCGGCCGTCGCCCGACTCGGCCCGGACCGGGCGATGTACGTCGCGGGGAAGGCCCACGACACGGAGCACCAGGCCGAGACGGTGGCCGCCGTGCTGGACGCCTACGGCCGGATCGACCACCTGGTCAACAACGCCGGCACCAACCCGGTCTTCGGCCCCATGGCGGACCTCGACCTCGCCGTCGCGCGCAAGGTGTTCGAGACCAACGTGATCTCGGCCCTCGGCTTCGCGCAGCGGACCTGGGCCGGATGGCAGCGCGACAACGGCGGCACCATCGTCAACATCGCCTCCATCGCCGGCATCTCCGCGTCGCCCTACGTCGGCGCATACGGCGTGAGCAAGGCGGCCATGGTCAACCTCACCCAGCAGCTCGCCCACGAGTTCGCGCCGGGCGTCCGGGTCAACGCGCTGGCCCCGGCGGTGGTGAAGACGAAGTTCGCGGCGGCCCTCTACGAGGGCCGGGAGGAAGAGGCCGCGGCACGCTACCCGATGGGACGTCTCGGCGCCCCCGAGGACATCGGCGGCGCCGCCGCGTTCCTCACCTCGGACGCGGCCGGCTGGATCACCGGGCAGACCCTCGTGGTCGACGGCGGCCTCTTCCTCAACGCGGGCGTCTGATGACCGAGGGGTGAGCGCCGCCCACTGCTGGTCACCGATCTGGTGCCCCTCCGCAGCGGAGGGGCACCAGATCGGTGTGCGGAGGGGCACCAGATCGGTGACGCCTCGCAAAAGGGCGTCACAAAGAGATGATCTGTCCCTGCTCGCCGGTCGGATGCTGCGGTAAGGTCGGTTCCGCCTCCGGCCAGCGGGTCCGCGTGGGCATTCACGTGCGGGACAGGTGGATGCGAACCAGCGCAGTGAACCGGCCGCGGGCGACATCCCTCAAGCAAGCATCACAGCAGTGGCCCCGCCGACTGAGGAGCGCGTACGTGTTCGACCGGAACGGACCTCTGAGAATCGCAGCGATCTCGGCGATAGCGGCGCTGCTCGCCGGGTGCAGCCTGCTGCCCGGCGGCGACAGCGACGAGGAACAGTCCATCGTGGTCGGCACCACCAGCGCGCCCAGCGTCCTGGACCCGGCCGGTGCGTGGGACCAGTCCTGGGAGCTTTTCCGGAACGTTTACCAGACGCTGATGCACTTCCCCAACTCGTCGAGCTCTCCGGAGCCGGACGCCGCCAAGTCCTGTGAGTTCACCGACAAGGCGAGCAAGGTCTACCGCTGCACTCTTCGCAAGGACCTCACCTTCTCCAACGGCCATCCCCTGGACGCGAAGGCCGTCAAGTTCTCCCTCGAGCGGGTCTTCACCATCGGAGCCGATGGCGGTCCCTCCGGCCTCCTCGGCAGCCTCGACCGTATCGAGACGCCCTCCAAGCACACGATCGTCTTCCACCTGAAGAAGTCCGACGCAACCTTCGAGTACGTTCTGGCCACGCCCGCAGCGTCGATCGTGGACCCGGCCGTGTACTCCGAGGGGGCGCTGCTCAAGGGGACCAAGATCGCCGGTTCCGGTCCCTACGTGCTGGAGGAGTACAAGGAGACCAAGCGGGCCGTTCTGGTCGCGAACCCCGAGTACAAGGGTGCCGCCGACGTCCAGAACGACAAGGTCACCATCCGCTACTTCCAGAGCTCCGCCACGATGGTGAAGCAGTTCAAGAAGGGCGAACTCGACGTCACCTTCCGCGGTCTCACGCCGAAGCAGATCAGCGAGTTCCGTGAGGCCGGCGCCAACGGCAACGACGAGATCGAACTGAGCGAACTCCCCGGCAAGGAGATCCGCTACCTGGTGTTCAACCCCGAGTACGAGTGGACGGGCAACGAGGCCGTCCGCCGGGCGATCGCACAACTGATCGACCGTAAGGCGCTGGCGCGCAACGTGTACGACCGCACAGCGGATCCGCTGTACTCCATGGTGCCCAGCGGGCTGACCGGCCACACCAACGCCTACTTCGTCGAGTACGGCGAGCCCAGCCGCGGCAAGGCTGAGACGATCCTGCGTGGAGCGGGCATCACGCAGAAGGTGCCGCTGACTCTGTGGTACACGACCGACCGCTACGGCTCGACGATGAAGACGGAGTTCGAGGAGATCGAGCGCCAGCTCGAGGGATCCGGCCTCTTCGACATCACCGTCAAGGGCAAGGCGTGGAAGGAGTACTCCCAGGACTACCTCCAGGGCGAGTACCCCGTCTTCGGCCGTGGCTGGGCGCCGGACTTCCCCGACGCGGACAACTTCATCTCTCCGTTCGTCGGCGAGAACAACGCGCTGAACACCCCGTACGAGGCGCCGCGCATCACGGGAGAGCTGCTGCCGTCCTCCCGTAAGCAGGACGACCGGGGTATCGCCAGCGAGGCGTTCACCGAGGCGCAGAAGATCCTCGCTGAGGACGCACGCCTGCTGCCGTTGTGGCAGGGCAAGGTGTACGTCGCGGCCGGCAAGGACATCGCCGGCGTCGAATGGTGTATCGACCCGTCGACGATCATGCGTATGTGGGAGCTGCACCGGAAGGCCAGCTGGTAACGCTGTTGAGTCTTTTCTCGTGTGTGCCCCGGCGGGCGATATGCCGGGGCACACACGTCGTGAGAGGGCGCCGGTGGCAGGCGTGACGGTGCGTCGCACGGCGGCGGCCGGCCGGAGCCGGTGTTGTCAGTCCCGGCCGGTACCTTCTGTGCCAGCGCGTTGAGCCATAACGCGCCCATACCCCATGGAGGTTGACGCGTGATCGGCATGCTGCCCGAGTCCTGGCAAGAGGTCCTCGGCGAAGAGCTGAGCAAGCCCTACTTCACCGAGCTCACCGAATTCGTCGAGAAGGAACGGGCCGCCGGGCCGGTCTACCCGCCGCAGGAGGAGGTCTTCGCCGCTCTCGACGCCACCCCCTTCGACCAGGTCAAGGTGCTCGTGCTGGGCCAGGACCCGTACCACGGCGCAGGTCAGGGGCATGGGCTGTGCTTCTCCGTCCGTCCCGGCGTGCGGCTCCCACCGTCGCTGCGCAACATCTACAAGGAGCTGCGCGAGGACCTCGGCCACCCCGTCCCGGACAACGGCTGTCTCACCCCCTGGGCACGTCAGGGCGTCCTCCTGCTCAACGCCGTCCTCACCGTCCGTGAGGCCGAGCCCAATTCGCACAAGAACCAGGGCTGGGAGAAGTTCACCGACGCTGTGATCCAGGCGGTCTCCGATCGCGCGGAGCCAGCCGTTTTCGTGCTCTGGGGCGCGTATGCCCGCAGGAAGCTCCGCCTCGTCGACACCGCGCGGCACGCCGTCGTGGAGGGGGCCCACCCCTCCCCGCTTTCCGCGAAGCGATTCCTGGGCTCGCGGCCCTTCACCCAGATCGACGGAGCCCTTCGGGCTCAGGGCCAGGTGCCCGTCGACTGGCGCATCCCCGATGTTGCCGGCTGAAGCCCGCAGCCACCGTCCGTCACGCACAGTCGAGGAGTCGCCATGACCACGGCCCGCCAGGAACCGCCACCGGACGGCGCCACCACCCGCATCGGCCAGGCGGTGATGCTGCACCGCGCGGGCGATCGGGAGGAGGCCCGGAACCGCCTCGGCGAGCTGTGGGAGCAGACCTCTCAGGCGGACGCCTTCCAGCGATGCACCATCGCGCACTACATGGCGGACACCCAGGACGATCCGGCCGACGAACTCGCCTGGGATCTCAGGGCCCTGGCCGCCGCGGACTTGCTCACCGGGGACCACGCCGCCTCGGGTACACACGCCGTGGAGGTACGGGTCCTCTACCCGTCGCTGCACCTCAACCTGGCTGCGGACCACGTGAAGCTCGGCGCGGCGGGCGAGGCGCGGCGGGAACTGGACCGAGCTAGGAGAGCCGCGCACGTGCTGACCGACGACGACTACGGTCGCGGCATCCTGGCCGCGATCGACCGCATGGAACGTCGGCTCGACCAGTCGGATCAGCGTCCGTAGGCCAGCTCACACGCTTCCCGCGGTGTGCTGTCGGACCGCCAACCGCCGTACCGCCCGCCGAGGTCGCACACGCCCGAGTCGCCGGGCAGCCCGGGCAACACGGTCGGCCGGACCGTCGGCGCCCGGCGTGTCCGGACCGGCGCCGCGACTTCGGGACGCACGTCCCGTCCGGTCGCCCCGGGGGGTGTCCCAGCCTCCTCCGGCGCGTCCGGCACGGAGACGGGTTCCGTCCGTGACGGTCCAGGCGACGGCCGGGACGCCTCCTCGTGCGGCGCGGGAGGGCCCATGTCCGGCGCTTGCCCCTCGGCCTCCCCACCCAGGTCCGTGTCCTCCCGGGACGGCCCACCACCCGGGGACCGGTGCGGCTCGGCCTTCTCCCGCACCGTCACACAACCCGTGACCGCCGATACGGCGACCCCCACCAGAACCACGGCTCCCGTCATACGTCTCACCCTCACAACCCTGCACGGCCCCGGCCTGCTCGGACAGTCCCCGCGTGGGTGAAAACGTGGGCGTCAAGGTGCCGTCGCCGGGTACCTCACCCTTCGGGCGATCTCGCCCCGGACTCCTGACTGACCCCGAGCATCACCCGACCCGGACCTGGAGCGCGCGTGAAGATCGGCATCGTCGGACTCGGGACGTTCGCCCGCAGGGCCTACCTGCCCGTGCTCACGGCTCAGCCCGGCCTGGAGCCCCACCTGATGACCCGCACCTCCGGCGTGCTGGTCGAGGTGGGCGACGCCCACCGCATCCCGCGGGACCACCGTCACTCCTCTCTCGACGCGCTGCTGGCCGCCCGTCCCGACGCCGTGTTCGTCCACGCTGCCACCGAGGCGCATCCCGGACTCGTCGGCCGGCTCATCGACGCGGGCATCCCCACGTACGTCGATACGCCGCTGGCCTACCACCTCAAGGAGACCCGGTCGCTGGTCGACCTTGCCGATAGCCGCTCCGTGCCGCTCACCGTCGGTTTCAGCCGCCGTCATGCGCCCTGCTACGCCCAGTGCCTGGAACACCCGCGCGATCTGATCGTTCTGCAGAAGCACTGCGTGGGCCTGCCCGGGTCGCCGCGGCGGATGATCCTCGACGACTTCGTCCACGTCGTGGACACCCTCCGCTTTCTCGCACCCGGCGAGCACGACCACGTCACCGTCAGCGCCCGGGTCCGCGACGGGCTGCTGCACCATCTTGTGCTGCAGCTTTCCGGAGCCGGTTTCACCGCTCTCGGCGTCATGAACCGCCTGTCCGGCTCCGCCGAGGAGGTTCTGGAGGTGTCCGGGCAGGACACCAAGCGGGAGGTTCGCGACCTTGCCGAGGTCGTCGACCACAAGGGCCAGCCCAGTGTCAGGCGTCGCGGCGACTGGGTGCCGGTAGCCCGGCAGCGCGGCATCGAGCAGTCCGTCCTGGCCTTCCTGGACGCGGTCCGCGCCGGCCGGACTCTGTCCGCCGACGACGCCTTGCGGACCCACGAACTGTGCGAGCGCATCGTGCTGGCCGTCCAGGAGGGGACGGGCTGACGACGGTGCAGCCGTCTCTGCGGCCGGGTTCCGGCACAGCTAGTGCCGGCAGGGCGCCGGCAGGGGAGTGGGAGTGGTGGTCGTGCTTCCCGGGCTCCGAGGAGGCACGGGCTCCACGGAAACCGGGGCGGGCTTCAGCGGCACCCGGGCCGGAGCGGTCTCCGGCCGCCGTACAGGGGAGGGGATGACGACCGCCGGAGCGGACGCGGCCCGGCGCTTCCGCGTGACGCCGTCCTCGGTGAGGACGTACAGTCCCCAGCTCGTCAGCAGTGCGCCGGCCAGGGCAGCGAGTACGCCCGGAGTCCCGTAGCGGAAGCCCTCCTCCAGCAGCACGATGCCGACTGCGCCGGCAACCACCGGGTTCACCACCGTCGCCGTGGCCAGCGGGGCGGCGAGGCCGCTGCCCCGGTAGGCCGCCTGCGAAGTGGCGAGCCCAGCCAGTGCGAACACCGCGATCAGCACCAGCACGGGTGCCGCTCGTGCGGGAGAGGCCAGCGCCCAGCCCTCTGCTACGGCCTTCACACAGACCGATCCTGTCCCGAAGGCGATTCCGGCGGCCGTGGCGAGCGCGATACTCCGCAGTCCCGCCCGGCCCGTCCGGGCCAGCACCTGGGAGCAGGCCACCAGAACCACCACCGCACCCGCGGCGACCGTGGCGACCGCGTACTGTCCGCCGGTGCCGAGGGGCTGCGACTCATGCGCTCCGGAGAACGACAAGATCGCCACAAGTCCGACGGACACCAGGGCCACACCCCGCCAGGCCGCGGAGCCGACCGGCCGCTTCACCGTCAGCGCGGCAAGCGGTGCCGCGATCACGATGGTCAGCACGCCCAGCGGCTGCACCACGGTCAGGGGCCCCAGGCCCAGCGCGACCACGTGCAACAGCGCTCCGGTGCCGTTCAGCAGGACGGACACCCACCAGCGGCCGTTGTGCAGCAACGCGAAGCGGCTCGGGTCTGTGGTCGACGCGATCCGCTCCTGCACGACCGCTGCAGCCGCGTACGCGACGGCGGAGAGGACCGCGAGCAGAACCGAGGCGAGCAGCGCGTTCACAGCCGGGCACCTCGCTTCGACGGGATGACGTCCATACCTCCACCATGGACCCGCCGAGCCGATAGCGCGTCGTGCGACGGGGGCGATCTCGCGTACCCCCACAGGAGTATGCCGGGCGGTCGCGTACACCCCGTAGCGGACGACGACTGCCCCGACCTACCCCGAGACCCGGCGCCACCCCGCCCCTACGCCGTCTCCCTGATCCTCGTCCCCCCTACGGACCTCCCGGCTGTCGCGTTCGCCCCGCCCGCCCCAGGGTTCGAAGTGAGGAGCCCGCCCCGGCGGGCGTCCGCGCGAAGAGTCGAGGGAGAACCATGGGACGCATACGACGCCCGGGAAAGCTCGCGGGGGCGGTCGCGCTCTGTGCCGCCCTGGCCGCCTGCACCGCTGGACCCACGGGAACCGACGGGGCCGGCAGCGGCCGCGGTGAGCACCGGATATCTGCCGCACGTGTCGACGACGCCGAACCGTTCACCCTGGCCGCCTCCGGCGACGTGATCCCCTACCCGTCGATCATGCGGCAGGCGGCGCAGGACGCGGGAGGTGAGGGGCACGACTTCACCCGCATACTCGCCGGCGTCCGACCTGTGATCGAGCAGGCCGACCTCGCGATCTGCCACATGGAGACCCCCTACGGGGAGCCCGGCGGCCCCTTCACCGGATACCCGCTGTTCCGGTCGCCGCCACAGCTCGCAGATTCGTTGCGGAAAACCGGTTACGACAGCTGCTCCACGGCTTCCAACCACACGCTCGACACCGGCGCGAAGGGCCTCGCCCGCACTCTGCGGGCCATGGACGAAGCCGGTCTCCAACACGCCGGTTCCGCCCGTTCGCGGCCCGAACGGAACCGGCCCACGCTGATCGAGGCCGGCGGCGCGACCGTCGCACACCTGTCCTACACCTACGGCACCAACGGCATCCCGCTGCCCGACGGTCGGCCGTGGGCCGTGAACCTCCTCGAAGGGCCGCAGGTGGTCGCGGACGCGCGTGCCGCGCGGGGGGCCGGGGCGGATGTGGTGGTGGTCAGCGTCCACTGGGGCACGGAGTGGCAGGAGGAGCCGGATGCGCGGCAGTTGCGGCTGGCCAAGGAACTGACTGCGTCGAGGAGTGACGGACGCCGTGACATCGACCTGATCCTCGGCACCCACAACCATGTGCCGCAGGCGTACGAGAAGGTCAACGGCACCTGGGTCGTCTACGGCCTCGGCGACCAGATCGCCGGTGTGATGAACGACCCGCGTGGAAGCTTGGGCAGTGCGGCTCGCTTCACCTTCGCACCGCCCCACGGGAAGAATGGTGCCTGGCGCGTGGAGAAGGCCGACCTCACACCGTTCCTGATGGTGAGCCGACCCCGTTTCCGGCTGGTCGCGCTCACCGGTGAAGAGGCTCGTGACTCCGGTGGCCCGCGGTACACCGAGGCACGGAACACGCTCCGGGAAGCCGTGTTCAGCCGGGGAGCAGCGGACGACGGCCTCACCATGGCCCGCTGACCGGCGAGTACGATGGGCTTGCGGTGCGGGGTTCAGTGCGGGCCCTGCCCCGAGCCCACGTCGCCCGCTTCGTGCGGGGTGAGAACCCCTGCCGCGATCAGCACGAAGATCAGGATGCCGAGCAGGATCCGGTAGATCACGAACGGCATGAAGCTCCGGGTGGAGATGTACTGCATGAACCAGGCGATGACCGCGTACGCCACCAGGAACGCCAGCACGGTGGCGAAGATCGTCGGCCCCCAGGAGACGTGTCCCTCCCCGATCTCTGTCAGCTCGTACAGCCCGGACGCCAGCACGGCGGGGATGGCGAGGAGAAAGGAGTAGCGGGCCGCAGCCTCCCGCGAGTAGTTCATGAACAGGCCGGCGCTGATCGTCGCGCCGGACCGCGACACACCCGGTACCAGGGCGCATGCTTGCGCCAGCCCGTAGAGCAGGCCGTCCCGCAAGGTCAGTTCCTCCAGTGTCTTGTGCTCGCGTACCGCTCGGTGCCGGCCGCCCCGTTCCCGCCGGGCCGCCACCCGGTCCGCGATGCCGAGGACGACGCCGACTCCGATGAGCGTGGTGGCGATCAGCCGCACATCCCTGAAGGGGCCTTCGATCTGGTCCTTCAACGTCAGTCCCAGTACCCCGATCGGGACGGAGCCGACGATCACCAGCCAGCCGAGCCGGGCGTCGTGGTCCCGGCGCAGCTCCCTGTCCGTCAGCGACCGGAACCAGGCGGTGACGATCCGGGCGATGTCTTTGTGGAAGTAGATCAGCACAGCAGTCTCGGTGCCGATCTGGGTGACTGCGGTGAAGGCCGCCCCGGGGTCCTTCCAGCCGGCGAACGCGGCGGTCAGCCTCAGGTGGGCGCTGGAGGAGACGGGCAGGAACTCGGTCAGCCCCTGGACGAGTCCGAGGATGAGTGATTCGAACCAAGACATGGATTCTCATGCGTCCCAGAGGTGTGCGCCGTTGGCGAGCCGGAAGGGGTCGTACGTGCGGAGCGTCGGGGAGTGCGGAGTGACTGTGCCGACGGAAGTGTGCTGACTGGCGTCACTCTAGGGCAGCGAGTCTTGCGCTCAGTAGCGAAGAGGGTGGTGGCGGAGGCGGCGGGGGCGATGGGCAGCTTCGTCAGCCCGCGTACGCCGTCGGAGGGACGCCCACCGTGGCAGTGAAATCACGCACCAGGTGCGCCTGGTCGCTGTAGCCGAGATCTGCTGCGAGCCGTGCCCAGTCTCCCGGGTGCGTGGACTCCGCCCGTTCCAGCGCCTCGTGGATCCGGTAGCGCAGGATCACCCACTTGGGGCTCACCCCGACCTGCTCGGCGAACAGCCGCTGCACTCCGCGCACCGACATGCCGGCGACCTCGGCCAGACGGGTGACGCGCCGGAGGGTCCGGTCGTCCCGGATCCGCTGAACCAGCACCATCGCGAGATCGGTCGCCGGGTCCGGCTGCGGCCGCAGGCCGGACAGGAATCCGTCCAGGGCTGCTACCCGTCCCTCGTCGTGCTGCGGGTCCAGCACGGCCGTCACCGTCCGGGGTGATGCGACGGGGAAGACCTCGGAGAGTTCAGCCCGCCTTCCCGTCAGCGCGGCCACCGCGCGGTCCGGAGCGAACGGCCGGAACCCCCCGGGGGCGAAACTGTGCGCCGCACACCCGCCCGCTGCCCTGGAGTCTCTGCGTGAACAGCTCCAGCCCTATACCGGAGACCTCTGCCGTGTCCGGGCCGTCGTCGTAGCGCTGGAAGACCAGGTTGACCGAGGGGTGCGGCACGACGTGTGTCGCGTACGGCTCGGTCAGGTCCCAGTCGATCAGCCAGTAGTGCTCCAGGTACGGGCGCAGCGCGGCTGCGGGCTCGAACCTCCGGAACCTCACGCGTGCGAAGAGTCCCCGGGCGTCGACGATGCCCCGGGTGTCGCGCCGTGGACCTGCCATACCCCGATCCTAGACGAGTAGTTCCGATGTTCCGGCCCGTGAACGGGGCGAGGGTGTCCAAGATCAGTTTGTGACGACCGACCTGGACACCCTCATCACCGGACTGTACGTGAAGGTCGACGACGAGATCGGAGGTATGCGATGGCTGGGCAGGCCACCTCGGCTGAGCGACTCCGAGCTGGTGTGTCTGGCTGTTGCTCAGGCACTGCTGGGGTTCACCTCCGAGGCACGCTGGCTGCGCTTCGCCCGCAAGAACCTGAGCCCGATGTTCCCGTACCTGCCCAAACGACCCGGGTACAACAAGCGGCTGCGGGCCGCGTTGCCCCTGGTCAAACAGGCGATACGACTGCTGGCGACGGACACCGACTTCTGGTTCGACAACCACTGGATCGTCGATTCCACGCCGGTGCCGTGCGGGATGTCGCGGCCGACGGTGAAGCGGTCGGAGCTGGCCGGCTGGGCCGGATACGGGTACTGCGCCTCCCACTCACGGTTCTACTGGGGCCTGCGGTTGTTCCTGGTCTGCACCCCGACGGGCATGCCCATCACCTGGGCCCTGGCCAGCCCGAAGATCGACGAGCGGGAGGTGCTGGCCGCGATGCTGGATCGCGAACCGCACCTGGCCGTCGACCGGCCCGGGCTGCTGATGATCGCCGACAAAGGTTTCGCCTCCAAGGAGTTCGAGACCGACCTCGCCTTCCAGGGCATCGAGTTGCTTCGTCCATCCTTCAAACGAGAGAAACCCCGCAGGGGCGAGTCGCTGCTGAAGTCGGTGCGTCAGCTGATCGAGTCGGTCAACGACACGCTCAAGGGCCAGCTCGACCTCGAAGAACACGGCGGACGGTCTTTCGAAGGCGTCGCCGTCCGCGTCGCCCAGCGGATCCTCGCGATGGCCTCGGCCATCTGGCACAACCACAAGACCGGGGCCACAGTGCTGCGGTCGCTGACCGCATTCGATCACTGAGCACATCGGAACTACTCGTCTAGGGTGGTCGGCCGGCACATCGCACCTGTCGTGTTTCTTCAAGCCCGGTGACGCCCGCCGGACGTAGCGTCCCGGTCATGGATGACAGGATCAGTGAACTGCTGGACGAGGCCGCGTGCCGGGCCGTGCCCGTCGTGACCGGCATCCCGGACGACCTCCTCGCCGTGCCCACACCCTGCGCCGAGTACCGGGTCGGCGACCTTCTGAACCACCTGTTCCACGTGGTCGTGGGTTTCCAGGAGCTGGCGGCCAAGCGGGACGCGGACTTCTCCAGCACACCGGGATACCTTCACGGCGACTGGCGGGCACGCTTCCCCCGTGAGACCGAGGCCCTGGTGCGGTCCTGGTCGCTGCCGGGAGCCGAGGAGGGCGTCGCCGGGTCCATGGGGCTTCCCGCGCGAACGCTGGGCGCCATGGTGCTGCTCGACCTGACCGTCCACCCCTGGGATCTGGCCCGTGCCACGGGTCAGGACTACGTGCCGGGCGAGAGCGCACTGGGCGAGTTGGAGGCACTGGCCGAGCAGATGGCCCCGACCGCGCGATCGATGGGCGCGTTCGGGGAGCCGGTGCCCGTCAGGGCGGACGCCGGGCGCTTCGCGAGGCTGCTCGGCGCCATCGGGCGCGACCCCCGATGGGAACCGCCTGCGCGGTAGTGACTCGGGCGGGAGGGGAAGCGGTCCCGCCGGGGTCGAGGCCAGGTGGGGGACAGAGAGGCATGATCCGAAAGAACCGGACGGGACCTACGCGACCGGCACCCTTTCGGTGGCTCTCGTCTCCATGGCCTGCCCTGCCCCCGGGCCCCACCTGCGTCCGGTGTCTCGTCCGACTCCTGCGGGGTCCCCGCAGCCCGTGCGGTGGCGGCACGCATCTCGACGCGCTTGCGCCAGGCGAAGACGGCCCCGCCGACCCCGGACAGTCCGATGAAGCCGAACGCGATCAGGAAGGCCGGGGAGGACGGCGTGCTCGCCTGACTGCCCGCGACGACGTATGCCGCCGTGTTGGGAACGGAACCCAGGATCGTGGCCGAGAGAAAGGCGGGCCAGCTCATCCGGGATACCGCGGCGGTGAAGTTGGATCCGGCGAACGGAATGCCCGGCAGCAGCCGCATGACCAGCATCGTGCGGAAGCCGTGCCGACTCAGCTGCCGGTCGGCCTTGGTGAGCAGCTTGTGCTTGAGCAGGGGCCGCAGAGCGTCCTGGCCGAGGAGGCGGCCCAGGCCGAAGGAGATGCCGGCACCGACGGCCGTCCCCGCGAGCGCGGCACCCAGACCGAGCTGGGCGCCGAAGAGGGCACCGGCGGCGAGGTTCAGGAACGGGCGGGGGAGGAAGGCCGTCGTGCACGTTCCGTAGGCTGCGGCGAACAGCAGGACGGACAGGACGCCGGAGAGCTGGGCGAGGCTCCCGTCGGTGATGACACGCTGCGGCTCGAAGACCAGAACCAGTGTGACGGCGGTTCCGAGCAGCACGAGCAGCAGGCCGAAGCGGGACCAGGGGGAGAGGAGCGTCTGTGCCAGGCGGGCGGGGAGACCCGCGGGCTGCGCCACAGAATGGGACATCTCGGCGAGCGTAACCCACCGGACGGACCCGGCAGTGTGACGCGGGTGACATCTCCGGGAGAGGTCCCTCCGGATCGGCGCACTGAACAGGACGTTATTCGTTGGGACGCAATGTCCAGATGATGGAGAGCTCGCCCGTCGTCTCCCCGTCCTCGCGGGTGAGTACCACCCGGACGGGAAACTCCGGGCGTTCGCCCGCATCCAGTTCGGCCACCACCTCGGCGGCCGGGCGGCCCAGTTCGGCAGTGGCCGTGACCGTGCCCATGGCCAGTTTCCGGTAGCCGATCTCGGCGCGGACGGCCAGCGGTACGGCGCGGGAGAGCTGGTCCCCGAAGGCGGCCAGCACGATGGCTCCGCTCGCGGATTCCGCGAGGGTGAACATCGCTCCGGCGTGCGGTCCGCCGACGTGGTTGTGGAAGGCACTCTGGTCGGGCAGCGACAGTACTGCCCGCTCGGCCGTGGTCTCGGTGAACTCCAGGTTCAGGGTGCGCACCATCGGCACGGTCGCAGCCAGTAGTTCGCCGAGGGGCTGGGTGTCGCCCGAGGAGGGCGCGGATTCCGTCGTCATGGCACGGACATTACCACTCGGTAACTTGTTCTGTCGGGCAGTGCCTGCGCGCCCCTCCGCACGGGGCGCGCGGAGCCTGGGGAATCCGTTGAGCGGGGACCCCTTCGACGGGCGAGAGGAGCACCCGTAGGCTTGCGGCCCATGTGGCCGGATGATCATGATCAGTCTGGAGGCGCAGACCACGCGCCGCCGGGACCAGTGGGGCGCACGGTCCGGGTGGGCTGGGCGGGCCGCAATTACACCCTGCTCACCTCCGCGGCCGTCGTCACCGGCTTGGGGAACTCCGGCGCCCTGGTCGCGGCAGCGTTCGCCGTGCTGCAGGCCGGCGGTGACGGCACCGACATCGGTCTGGTCGCCACCGCCCGCACCGTGCCGCTCGTGCTCTTCCTCCTCGTCGGCGGAGCTGTCGCCGACCGGCTGCCCCGCCACCGGGTCATGGTCGCCGCAAACGTCCTCAACTGCGGCTCGCAGGGCGTCTTCGCCGCCTCGGTGATCTCCGGGCAGGCGGAGCTGTGGCAGATGGCCTTCCTTGCCGCGCTCGGGGGGACCGGGCAGGCGTTCTTCGCTCCCGCTGCGGAGGGCATGGTGCTGGCCACCGTCAGCGGCGAGCAGGCCTCCCGCGCATTCGCGGTGTTCCGCATGGGGATGAACGGCGCCAACATCGGCGGTGCCGCCCTCGGGGGAGCGCTGGTGGCCGTCGTCGGTCCCGGTTGGGTGCTCGCCGCCGATGCCGCCGCGTTCGCCGTTGCGGGCGCGCTTCGTGCATTCCTGGACCTGAGCGGTGTGCCCGAACGCCGGCCGGGAGCCGGGTTGCTCGCCGACCTGCGCGACGGTTGGCGCGAGGTGACGGGGCGTACCTGGCTGTGGGCTGTGGTGGTGCAGTTCGCCGTGGTCAATGCCGTTATCGCTGCCGCCGAGGCGGTCTACGGGCCACAGGTCGCCGAGGACCACCTCGGCGGAGCCGGACCGTGGGGTGTGGCGCTGGGTGCCTTCGGCGCCGGCACGGTCGTCGGAGCCCTGCTGATGACGCGCTGGAAACCCAGGCGCATCCTCCGCACCGGAGCGCTCTGCGTCTTTCCCCTGGCCCTCCCGTCCGCGGCGCTGGCCGTCCCGCTGTCCGCCGCATCGCTGACCGCCGTCATGTTCGCGACCGGAGTGTTCGTCGAGGTGTTCGCCGTCTCCTGGATGCTGGCCCTGCACCAGGAGATCCCCGAGGAGAAGTTCTCCCGGGTGTCCTCCTACGACTGGTTCGGGTCGCTCGCCATGGTGCCGCTGGCCACCGCGCTCGCCGGCCCCGTCGAGGTTCTCGTCGGTCGCTCCACGGCGCTGTGGGGCTGCTCCGCGGTCGTCGTCCTGCTCACCGCGGCCGTGCTCTGCGTTCCCGACGTGCGGCGGCTGGAGCGCCGTCCCGGTCCCGCCACCGCGGCGCAGGTGCCTCAGCCGACGCCGAAGGATCCGGTCGGCGGCACCGGGGAGGGCGCCCCGGCGTCCTCCTGAACCGGTACGGCGGACCCGCGCAGCTGAGCCAGTCCGGCGCCGTGCACCACCCGTGCGGGGAACGGGTCCGCCGCCGTGCGGCGCGCCAGGCCCAGCTGCGGCAACCCGCCGTCCGAGGCCAGGAGCAGTACGTTGCCGAACCGCCGCCCGCGCAGTACGCCCGGCTCCGCCACCACGCACACGTGTGCGAACACCGACCAGAAGGTGGCGATCTGCGCACGGAGAAAGCCGAACGGGGCCGCGTCCGCCAGGTTCGCCGCGTAGACCCCGCCCGGCCGGAGCGCTCCGGCCGCGGCCCGCGCGCAGCCGATCGTGGTCATCTGCGCCGGCACCCGGTTCCCGTCGAAGACGTCGGCGACCACCATGTCCGCCGACGCCGGGGGAGAGGCATCCAGAGCCGTACGCGCGTCCCCCGCCTCCACAGTCACTCCCGCACCGTCCGGCAGCGGCAGGAACTCCCGTACCAGGGCGGACAGACCCGCATCGGACTCCACCACGCGCTGCCGCGAGCCCGGCCGGGCGCAGGCGGCGTACCGCGGCAGCGTCAGCCCTCCGCCGCCCAGGTGCAGCAGGTCCAGCGGATCCTTCCCGGGGGCCACGAGATCGAGCAGGTGAGCAAGCCGCCGCACGTACTCGAACTCCAGGTGCAGAGGGTCCTCCAGATCCACATACGACTGCGGAGAACCGTCGACGGTGAGCAGCCACGCCCTTCGGCGGTCGACGTCGGGCAGCAGTTTCGCGGTGCCGCCGCCCACCGGGCGGATGACAGCTGAGGGCTCCTCCACGCCCCCATTGTGCTGCCGGGTGATCACCAGCCGTTCCTGGGGCCCCCTCCAGTAGGCTTCCGACGGTGCCGCCGGAAGCGGGCGACGAGGACGGAGACTTCGATGAACCAGCACGCGCTCGTCATGGCCGTGGGGGGCCGTGCGCCCGTCGTCCACCCGGAGGCGTTCACCGCTCCCACCTCGGTCGTGGCCGGTGAGGTCACCATGGGGGCCGGGTCGAGCGTCTGGTACCACGCCGTGCTGCGCGCGGACTGCGGACCGATCGTGCTCGGAGAGGACAGCAACATCCAGGACAACTGCACCGTGCACGTCGACCCGGGCTTCGCCGTCACCGTCGGGGCCCGTGTCTCTGTGGGGCACAACGCCGTCCTGCACGGCTGCACGGTGGAGGACGACGTCCTAGTGGGCATGGGCGCCACAGTACTCAACGGCGCGCACGTGGGGGCGGGTTCGCTCGTGGCCGCGCAGGCACTCGTCCCGCAGGGGTTGCAGATCCCGCCGGGCTCGCTGGTCGCCGGGGTCCCGGCAAAGGTCAAGCGGGAACTGTCGGTCGAGGAGCGTGAGGGGATCCGTGCCAACTCCGACATGTACCTCGAACTCGCACGCCTGCACCGCGAGGGCGCCGGCGACGGGGAGGGGCACACGCGCACCGCCCGGTGACGCCGCTCTCGCGGCCGCTACGGTGAGGCCGTGCGACCGACCGGTAACCTGTTCTCCTCGCTGGCTTCCCGCGCCGTTCACGCCGCCTGGGGCCGTGCGCAGTACTTCGGCGCCGTCACGGCGTCACGTCCCGGGCCGTACGCCTTTCGCGCCCTCGGCACGGGCAGCCGGTTGGCCTTCCCGCAGGCCACCGTGTTCGGCACCCCGTGGATCGAGATCGGGGACCACTGCATCATCGGCCAGGAGGTGACGCTGACCGCCGGGATGATGCCCGGGCTGGACCTCGGTGACGACACCGTGCTCACGCTCGGGAACGGAGTGGTCGTCGGGCGCGGCAGTCATCTCGTCGCCGACACCTCGGTCACTCTGGGGGACGACGTCTTCTGCGGCCCCTACGTCTACATCACCTCCACCAATCACTCCTACGACGATCCCGGCGAGCCCGTCGGGAGGCAGTGGCCGCGTACCGCGCCGGTGGAGATCGGTCCCGGCAGCTGGCTGGGCGCGGGCGCGGTGGTGCTGCCCGGCGCCCGCCTCGGACGCAACGTGGTGGTCGCCGCCGGCTCGGTGGTGCGCGGCGAAGTGCCCGACCATGCCGTGGTCGCCGGCGCACCCGCCCGGGTCGTGCGCCGCTGGGACACCGACCAGGGCTGGCAGCCCCCGCTGCGCACCCCGCCGCCGCAGCCGCTCCCCGAGGGCGTCACAGCCGGGGAACTGCGTGCACTCGCGGCTTCCCGTCGCGCCCCGGCGGGCACACCGGAGTCGGAGGACGACGGGCGGACCGTCCCTGCCTTCGGCACGGAACGGGAGGCACCGTGAGCGACCGCACGCTGCGGGTACTCCCCGGCGGCAGTCCGTCCACGGCCTCAGCCTGTTGCTGTACGCGGTCCCGCGACTCTGCCCCGACCCCCGGGGGGCCTTCCACCGACCACCCGCCCGTTGCGGGACCTGTTCCCCCGGGAGTCCGGGGGAACGGTCAGCCCGAGGCGAGCAGCACGGTGCCCACCAGGGCCAGACCCGCCCCTGCCGTCTGTACCCCGCGCAGCCGCTCCTTCAGTGCTCCGCGTGCAGCCAGCGCCGTTACCACCGGATAGAGCGAGGCGAGCACGGCGGCGACGGTGACCGGCCCGTGCTGGGCGGCGAGGACGTAGGTTCCGTTCGCCGCGACATCGGCGAGACCGACGAAGGCGAGCGCCGGAAGGGACGTGCGAAGCACAGGAACGCCGCCCTCCGGCAGTGCCGGCGTGCCGCGGCGTACTTGTACCAGCAGCGCCGCCCCGCCCACGCCGACGTTGCACAGCCGCTGTACGAACAGTGCCAGGAACAGCCCGGTCATGGTGACCGATGCGTGCTCGATCAGTGCCATCACGGCGCCGAAACCGAAGGCGGAAACGAGGGTCAGCAGCAGCGTCTGCCGCTGGACGGGAGCGCCTCGCAGCTCCGGCCCTCCGGCCAGTACCACCCCTGATACGGCGATCAGGATGCCGACTGCCTGCGTCCAGCCCGGGCGCTCGCCCAGAGCGAGGCCGGCTCCGACCGGCACCACCACTGCCAGCGACGCGAGTGGCGATACCACGCCCATCGGTCCCTGCGCGAGCGCCTTGTAGAAGGCGAGCATCGCCACCGGGCCGACGACGCCCGCCGCCACCGCGAACCACAGCCCCCGCCCCCATTCGCTCCAGCCGCCGGTGGCCACCACGACGGCTCCGAGCACCAGCGCCGCCAGGGTCTGCGAGACCACCACGACGGTCAGCGCGGACATCCGCCGGGTCAGCATCCCGCCGCCGAAGTCGGCCAGCCCCCACATCAGGCTGGTCGCCAGCGCCAGGGCTGCAGTCATGAGTGCACCTCGCAGTACAATGTGGTGAACGTTTCGGTCCAGCACACCGTAGTGCGTCAAGATGGACTCTGTCATTCAAAATATTGCACTCAACAACTGGACGGTGCGCCCACACGTGACGGACCTCGACCACCTCACACAGTCCCTCGCCCGCAATCTCAAGCGCTGGCGCCAGGAGCGCGGCTTCACTCTGGACGCGCTCGCGGCCCGCGCAGGCGTCAGCAGGGGCATGCTCATCCAGATCGAACAGGCCCGCACCAACCCCAGCGTCGGCACCGTGGTCAAGGTCGGGGACGCGCTCGGGGTGAGCATCACCACGCTGCTCGACTTCGACCGAGACCCACAGGTCCGCATCGTGCCCCCCGAACAGGCCGTACGCCTGTGGTCGACCGATTCCGGCAGCCACAGCACCCTCCTCGCAGGAGCCGAGGCCCCCGGCCCCCTGGAGCTGTGGAAATGGCGGCTGATGCCGGGGGACGGCAGCTCCAGCGACCCGCACCCCCAGGGCACCACCGAACTCGTGCACGTCACCACCGGCGAACTGACCCTCGTGGTCGACGGCGAGGACCACCTGCTGCCCGCCGGCACGTCCGCGTCCTTCGAGTCGCACGTGCCGCACGCCTACCGCAACGACGGCGCCGGGCCCGTGGAGATGACCATGGCCGTGGCCGTGCCCCCACCCCGCTGACCCGGCCGGCGCGGGTCCGTACGCGCGCCCCCACCGGAGACCTCGACGAGGCCCTCCCCGCGCCGGAGCGCCTGGACCGGCTCGACACACCCGTGTCCCCACCCTGGCGCGGCCGGGTTCGGCAGCGTCCCCTCCGAACGCTCCGGCCCACACGCCTGCGTACGACTGGCGTCCCGACCGTTGAAGCCCCCGGCTCAGCCCAGACCGAGCCGGGGGATCTCGATCGCCGGACACCGGTCCATCACCATGTCGAGCCCGGCCGCCCGCGTCCTCTCGTACGCGGCGCCGTCCACCACCTCCAACTGGAACCACACAGCTTTCGCCCCCGCCGTCACGGCCTCGTCCGCCACCTTCCCGGCGACGGCGGAGTTGACGAACACGTCCACCACGTCCACCGCGAACGGGATGTCCGCGAGCTTGGCGTATCCCCGCTCGCCGTTCACCGTCTCCGCACTGGGGTGCACCGGCACCACCCGCTTGCCGAACCCCCGCAGCACCTCCGCGACGCCGTACGCGGCACGGGAGGTGTTGGTCGACAGCCCGACCACCGCCCAGGTGTCCCCGGCCGAAGTGAGAATCCGGTGCACCGCTTCCGCTTCGCTGCTGCCGCTCGTTTCCGCCCGACCCGTCTCCGTGTACATGCCTGCCACAACCGGCACACCCGTCTCCGGCATTCCCGGCGGTCCGCATAGGCTGACGGCATGCGGGATTCCGGCATGAACGACGAGCAGGAACGGGTGGACGCGTACGTCACCGTCGCAGCCGAAGGCGCGTACGAGACCGAGGTGAACCGATCCCGGTTCCGCTGCTTGCTGGCGCCCGCCGCGAGCGAGACCGACGCACAGCAGGTGATCGCCCGCATCCGCCGTGAGCACCCCACGGCCGGCCACCACTGCTGGGCCTACGTCATCGGCGCCGATGCCGCGGTGCAGCGCTCCGGTGACGACGGTGAGCCCGGCGGCACCGCCGGACCGCCCATGCTCCAGATGCTCACCCGCCGGGAGCTCCGGTACGTCGTCGCCGTCGTCAGCCGCTGGTTCGGCGGCACGAAACTCGGTGCCGGCGGCCTCATCCGGGCTTACGGAGGCGCGGTCGGCGCGGCACTGGACACCCTGGGTACCGTGCCCCGCCACCGCTGCCGGCTCGCCACCGTCACCGTCGGCCACGACCGGGCCGGACGCCTCGAGAACGACCTGCGCGCCACCGGGTACGCGACGGTCCGCGAGGTGCGCTACGGCACCGCGGTCACCATCGAACTCGCCCTGCCCGCCTCCAGGACGGACGACTTCCGCGCCCGGCTCGCCGACGCCACCTCCGGCAGCGCGCGCCTCGAACTCGGCGACGAGACCTACACCCCCGGTGCCGCCGCGCCCTCGAGCGGACCGGGGAAGGCAGACTGAAGACTGACCCACCGTCGGCCCGGAACCGGTGGGCGCCTGCGGCGTGGGGCGCCCCTGCCCGGCCCGTTGTCAGTGGCCGCGCCTAGGGTCTGTGACCATGCGTCTGCTGCACACCTCGGACTGGCATCTGGGCCGCTCCTTCCACCGCGTCGGTCTCCTGGAAGCCCAACGCGACTTCCTCACACATCTGGTGGCGACGGTGGAGGAGCAGCGGATAGACGCGGTCCTGGTCGCCGGGGACGTCTACGACCGGGCCGTGCCTCCCCTGGCGGCCGTGGAACTCTTCGACGAGGCCCTGCACCGCCTCGCCGCACTCGGCGTCCCCACCGTGATGATCTCCGGCAACCACGACTCGGCACGCCGCCTGGGCGTCGCCTCCGGACTCATTCGTACGGCCGGCGTGCACCTGCGCACCGATCCCGCCGGCTGCGGCATCCCGGTGGTGCTGCACGACGAGCACGGCGACGTCGCCTGCTACGGACTTCCCTACCTCGAACCCGCCCTTACGCACACCGCCCTCGGCGCCGGTCAGCGAAGCCACGAAGCCGTGCTCACGTCGGCCATGGAGCGGGTGCACGCAGACCTCGCCGACCGTCCGGCGGACACCCGGTCCGTCGTGCTCGCGCACGCGTTCGTCACCGGCGGCCAGTCCTCCGACAGCGAACGGGACATCACCGTCGGGGGTGCCGAGTCCGTCCCCGCATCCGTCTTCGGCGGAGTCGACTACGTCGCCCTCGGGCACTTGCACGGCTGCCAGACGCTCGCCCCCCGAGTGCGTTACTCCGGCTCCCCACTGGCCTACTCCTTCTCCGAGAGCGAGCACCGCAAGTCCATGTGGCTGGTCGACCTCGGGGCGGATGGCGAGGTGCGGGCCGAACGTCTGGACTGCCCCGTCCCCCGGCCGCTGGCCCGTCTGCGGGGATCCCTCGACACGCTTCTCACCGCGCCCGACCACGAGCGCCACGAGGACGCCTGGGTCGAGGCGACCCTCACCGACCCGGTCCGCCCCGCCGAGCCGATGGCCCGCCTGACCCGGCGTTTCCCGCACATCCTCAGCCTCGCCTTCGACCCGGAAGGCGCCCCCGGCGGCACTCACTGCGGGTACGCCGCCCGCATCCGGGGCCGGACTGATCAGCAGATCACCGAGGACTTCGTCCAGCACGTGCGCGGCGGGCGCGGCACCGACGCGCACGAGCAGAGGCTGCTCGGCGAGGCGCTGGACGCCGCTCGCGCGCGACGCACCGAGACCGTCGTGAGCGGGGCCGCCCGATGAGACTCCACTCCTTGACCGTCACCGCGTTCGGTCCGTTCGCGGGCACCCACAAGGTCGACTTCGACGCTCTCTCCGCCGGCGGCCTCTTCCTGCTGCACGGCGCCACCGGAGCGGGCAAGACCTCCGTGCTGGACGCCGTCTGCTTCGCCCTCTACGCAACCGTTCCGGGCGCACGGCAGCAGCCCGGAAGCACCCTCCGCAGCCACCACGCCGACCCGCGCACCGCCACCCGTGTGGTCCTCGAACTCACCGTCGCGGGCCGCCGGCTGGAGATCACCAGGTCCCCCGAGCAGCTCCGGCCGAAGAAGACCGGCACCGGCTTCACCCGCGAACGGGCCCAGTCGACCCTGCGCGAACACGTCCCCGCAACCGGTGGGTGGACGGCGCTCAGCCGCTCCCACCAGGAAATCGGCGAAGAGATCACGCTGCTTCTCGGCATGAGCCGCGACCAGTTCTGCCAGGTGGTCCTGCTGCCGCAGGGAGACTTCGCCCGCTTCCTGCGGGCCACAGCCGAGGAACGGGCCAAGCTTCTCGGACGGCTCTTCGACACCTCCCGGTTCGCCGCAGCCGAGGAGGAGCTCGCCCGCATGCGCAGGACGGCCCAGGAGGAGGTCGGCGAGAGCGACGAGATCCTCCGCGGCTATCTGCACCGCATGCGCCAGGCTGCCGGACCCCGCATCGTCGACGATCTCGCCGCCCCCGACGGCAGCACTCCGCCCGCACCCGACCGCGGCACACCGGTACCCGACCAGCGCACGTCGGGCGACGACGACTCCGCCACCGGGACGCCCTCCGCCGGCGCCCTGCTCGTCTGGGCCGCCCAGGCACGCAGCTCCGCCCGCGAACGGCGCGAGACGGCAGGCCTCGCC
>KI547054.1:46840-55059 GCA_000497405.1 Streptomycetaceae bacterium MP113-05
GAGCCGCCGACACCGTCACCCCGCTCCTGGCCCTGCACGACCGAGCCGAAGCCGGACACGCCCGCGCCGCCGTGGCGGAGGACACCGCCCGGCGTGCGCTTCCGCGCGACCTCGCCGACGCCGCCCCCACCCGCCTCGCCGGTCTCGAACGCGACGCGAGCCGGCAGGCCGGTGCCCTCGAGGCAGCCCTCCGTACGGATCGGCGCCGCAGTGAAGTCCGGGCGCAACTCGCGGCTCTCGACCGAGAGTCCCGGGCCGATGAGGACGGGCTGAGGGAAGCCGACTGCTGGCTCGCCGACTGGGACGACACCCGGGTCGCCCTCCAGCAACGAGTCGACGACGCCATCGAGGCGGCCACCCGCGCCGAGTACCTCGACGGTCGCCTGGGACCGGCCCGGCAGCGGCTTGCCGCAGCGCGGCTGCGTGACCGTCTCACCGACGAGGAACACCTCGCCGGGGAGGCGGCGCTCCGGGCCAGGGAAGACGCCGCCGACGCACGTGAGCACTGGCTCGACGTCAGGAACCGGCGTCTGAACGGCTTCGCCGCCGAACTCGCCACTGCGCTGCGGGACGGAGAAGCCTGCACCGTCTGCGGTGCCACCGCCCATCCGGCGCCCCGGAGGCCCGCCGCCGACCACGTCGACCAGCGCACCGAGGACACCGCGCTCGCCGCCCACCAACAAGCGGAGAACGACCGCGAAGCCGCGGAAGGACGACTTCACACCGTACGCGACCAGTTGACCACCGCCCGTGCCACAGCGGGCGATGACACCACCGCCGCACTCGAGTCCGCCGCACACGCTCTCGAAAGCGCGCTCGCCGCCGCCCGCGGCACCGCCGCCGACGCCCACCCCGCCCGGGAGGCCCTCGACCGCGCAGAACGCGAACACACCCGCCGACGGAACGTCGCCCAAGACGCGGAACGCCGCGCCGCAGCCCGCACCTCGCGCCGCGAAGCCTTCCAGCTCGAGGAGACCGCCCTCACCGTCGAACTCGAACAGTGCGGTACACCGGAGGAGCAGTCCGGCACGATCGCCGAGCATGCCGCCGCAGTGGAACGCCGCGCCCGGTCCCTCGCCGAGGCCGCCGACGCAGCCCGCACCGCTCACGACACCGCCCGCGCGCTCCACGACGCGGACGAGCGCCTCGCCGGGGCTCTGCGCACGGCCGGTTTCCCCCACGCGTCGGCGGTACGGGACGCGTACGTCGACGCTGCCGGGCAACGTCGCCTCCAGGAGGACCTGGACACCTGGCAGTCCGAGGAGAAGGCCGTCGCCGAGACCCTCGCCGACTCCGCGCTGATCGCGGCGGCGCAGCAGCCGCCGGCCGACCCGGAGCGGGCCGAGGACGCGGTCCGGGAAGCCGACCGGGCCCTGCGGGCGGCGGCCACCGCGCTGGACGCCGCCCGCACCCGCTGCCGGGAGCTGGACGACCTCGGTGAGCGCGCCACAGCCCAGGCCCGCCGCACCGCTCCGCTGCGGCGCGCTCACGAGCGCGTCTCCGCACTGTCCCACCTGGCGTCCGGTACTTCGGGGGAGAACCAGCGCAAGATGCGCCTGGAGACCTATGTGCTCGCCGCCCGCCTGGAGCACGTCGCGGCGGCGGCCAGCGCCCGGCTCGCCCGGATGTCCGCCGGCCGCTACACCCTGGTCCACTCCGACGAGCGCACCTCCGGCCGGGCCCGCTCCGGGCTGGGCCTGCACGTCGTCGACTCCTGGACCGGGGTGCAGCGCGACACCGCGACGCTTTCGGGCGGCGAGACCTTCTTCGCCTCCCTCGCCCTCGCTCTGGGCCTCGCAGACGTCGTCACCGACGAGGCCGGCGGCACCCGGCTCGACACCCTGTTCATCGACGAGGGTTTCGGCAGCCTCGACGAACAGACCCTCGACGAGGTCCTCGACGTGCTCGACGCCCTCCGGGAACGCGACCGCAGCGTGGGCATCGTCAGCCACGTCGCCGACCTCCGGGCCCGCATCCCGGTGCAGCTCGAGGTACTCAAGACGCGCAGCGGCTCCACCCTGCGCCACCGGCGCCACGGTTGACCCTGTGAGGCCGGAGCCACGGGCAGCAGCACGTGCCGGAGCAGCGACAGGCGCACGCACCGTGGGCGGAGGCTCCCCCGTGCGCCCCGGTGCCGCGTCCCTGCCCGCCTCGGGGCGTCCGCTCTCCGTCAGAGCGCGGAAAGCTCCTCGACCAGGTCGTCAAGCCCCAGCGACCCCTGCGACAGGGCGGCCATGTGCCAGCGTCTGGCGTCGAACGCGTCCCCGTGCGCCGCCCTCGCCGCGTCCCGGCCTCGCAGCCACGCCCGCTCGCCGAGCTTGTAGCCGATGGCCTGCCCCGGCATCCCCAGGTACCGAACCAGCTCGCTCTCCACGAAATCGCCGGGCCGCCCGCAGTGCAACCCGAAGAACTCCTGCGCCAGCTCCGGTGTCCACCGCTCGCCCGGACGGAACGGCGAGTCTGCGGGAATCTCCAACTCCAGGTGCATGCCGATGTCCACGATCACCCGCAGTGCCCGCATCATCTGTGCATCAAGGTAGCCCAGCCGCCGTTCCGCGTTCTGCAGGAAGCCCAGCTCGTCCATCAGCCGTTCCGCGTACAGCGCCCACCCCTCGGCGTTCGCGCTGACCATGCCCACCGTCGTCTGGTAGCGCGACAGCTCACCGGCCACGTGCGTCCACTGCGCGAGCTGCAAGTGGTGACCGGGTACCCCCTCGTGGTACCACGTCGACACCAGGTCGTAGACCGGGAACCGAGTCTCGCCCAGTGTCGGCAGCCAGGTGCGTCCCGGCCGGGAGAAGTCCAGCGAGGGCTGCGTGTAGTACGGCGCCGCGGCCCCGCCGGGCGGCGCGATCCGTGACTCCACCCGCTTGACCCGCTCGGCGAGGTCGAAGTGCGTGCCGTCCAGGGCCTCGATGGCCTCGTCCATCAAGGCCTGCAGCCAGTCCCGGACCTGGTCCACCCCTTCGACGGCCTCACCCGCGGTGTCCAGGTGACCCAGCGCTTCCCAAGGCGTCGTGGCGCCGGGCAGCACCTTCTCCGCCTCCGTCCTCATCTCGGCCAGCAGCCGGTGGAACTCCGACCAGCCATAGGCGTACGCCTCGTCCAGATCCAGATCCGTGCCGTTCCAGTAACGCGCCCAGCGGGCGTACCGCTCCCGCCCCACCGTCTCCGGTGCCCCCTCCACCGCCGGTGCGTACACCTTCAGCAGCCATGCGCGCAGCTCCCGCACGGCAGAGGTGGCGTCCCCGGCCGCGGCGGCGAGCTCATCGCGCAGCGCGTCCGGCCCCTGCGCCGCGAAGGAGGCGAACCAGCTCTCACCGCCCTGCTCGGTCTCGGTGTCGTCCGCGGTCCATTCGGTCAGCTGCCCCACGACTGTGGCCACCTGACGCGGCCCGGCGGACAGGCCACGCTCCAGCCCGGCCGCCAGCGATTCCCGGTACCCCTCCAGAGCTGCCGGGACGGCGCGCAGCCGCTGCGCGACCGCCGACCAGTCCTCCTCGGTCTCGGCGGGCATCACGGTGAGCACGCCGCGCACCGAGTGGACCGGCGAATGCAGGTTGCTGACAGCGCGCAGCCCTTCACCCGCCTCGTGAACGGCCAGCTCGGCCGTCAGCCTCTCGCGCAGGAGCCGGGCGCACCGGCGCTCCGCGGCGTCCTCCGCACCCGGCCGCCGCTCCGCCTCGGAGAGTCCGGACAGCGTGTCGCGGCTCAGCCGGGCCAGCTCCTGCTGCCCGTCCGGTGAGAAGTCGGGAAGTCTGCTGTGGCTCTCCTGTACCCCCAGGTAGGTTCCGGCGATCGGGTCGAGCACGATGAGGGCGTCGACGTAGGCGTCCGCCACCTGGCGGGGGAGCGGGCCACCGGCGGACTCACTCGG
This sequence comes from Streptomycetaceae bacterium MP113-05, assembly GCA_000497405.1. Lineage (GTDB taxonomy): Bacteria > Actinomycetota > Actinomycetes > Streptomycetales > Streptomycetaceae > Streptomyces. The sequence continues at coordinate 50,718 of KI547054.1, forward strand.
CTGCGGGGTATTCGTTGCATCGGACATGCGGTCCATCCTCTACGGGACCGAGCCCCACGTCACGCGTATCGGCTACTCCACCCGGCCCGAGGCGGCGCGGTCGGGCGGGGGCAGCAGCGGGCCGCACGCCCACTGCTGGAAGATCAGCCTGGTCTCGACCCGCGCCACCTCCCGGCGTGAGGTGAACTCGTCGAGCACCAGCCGCTGCAGGTCACCCGTCCCGCTGACCGCAACGTGCACCAGGTAGTCGTCCGGGCCGGTGAGATGGAACAGTGCCCGCGACTCGGGCAGGCCGCGGATGCGCTCCACGAACGGGCCGATCAGCTCTCGGCGGTGCGGACGCACCTGCACCAGCAGGAGGGCCTCCAGCGAACGCCCCAGCCGTGCCGGGTCCAGGCGCAGCTCGTGTCCGAGGATCACCCCGCAGCGCCGAAGGCGGCCCACCCGGTCCAGGCACGTCGACGGGGCGATACCCACAGCTGCTGCCAGGTCCCGGTTGGTGGTCCGGGCATCGTTCTGCAACACCCGTAGAATCTCCAGGTCCACCGGATCCAGAGCGACAGAGTCGGTCATGTGCCGAACATAGCACGGTGATATCTCCATCTGGCCCGGTAGCTATTCATTATCGCAGTATGGAGAAGACCGCTGCGGCCATCCGATCGCTGGCCACCGAAGCCGTGCACGCCGGGCGCGAGGACCTCGCCGCCCTCGGCCTGCACGCCGCCCCTCTGGACCTTTCCACCACCTACCCGTCGCACGACAGCCGCGCCGAAGCGGCCCGCATCGACGAATTCGCCGCCACCGGGGCTCGCCCCGAGGGGCCGCCGGTCTACTCCCGTCTCGACAACCCCACCGTCGCACGGTTCGAGGACGCCCTCGCCCGTCTCGAGGGCACCGAGTCCGCCGTCGCCTTCGCCAGTGGCATGGCCGCCCTCACCGCGACCCTGTTGGTACGCGCAGCAGCCGGGCTCCGGCACGTCGTCGGGGTTCGTCCGCTGTACGGATGCAGCGACCACCTGCTGACCAGTGGGCTGCTGGGTACCGAGGTCACCTGGGTCGACCCGGACGGCATCTCCGGCGCGATCCGTCCGGACACCGGTCTGGTCATGGTCGAGAGTCCGGCCAATCCGACTCTGGCCGAGCAGGACTTGAGGGACGTGGCCGAGGCGGCGGGATCCGTCCCGCTGCTGGTCGACAATACTTTCGCGACGCCCGTGCTGCAGCGGCCGTGCGAGAGCGGCGCCCGCCTGGTGCTGCACAGCGCCACCAAGTACCTCGGGGGCCACGGGGACGTGCTGGGCGGCGTGATCGCCTGTGACGAGGAGACCGCCCGGCAGCTGCGGCAGGTCCGTTTCGCCACCGGCGGGGTGCTGCACCCGCTGGCCGGATACCTCCTGCTGCGCGGGTTGTCCACGCTCCCGGTCCGGGTACGCGCGCAGTCCGCGACGGCCGTCGAACTCGTACGCAGGCTCACCGCCGACCCCCGCGTCACCCGTGTCCACTATCCGCGGATCGGCGGCGCCATGGTCGCGTTCGAGGTGGCCGGCGACCCGCACGAGGTCATCTCCGGCGTGCGGCTCATCACCCCGGCTGTCAGCCTGGGCAGTGTGGACACCCTGATCCAGCACCCCGGCTCCATCAGCCACCGCATCGTGCCCGAGGACGACCGGCGCAGCGGTGGCATCGAGGAGAAGCTGCTGCGCATGTCCGTCGGTCTGGAGGATGTCGAAGACCTGTGGCAGGACCTCGACGTGGCCCTCGGTGGATCCCGCCGCGCCGGCGTCGCGGCAGCGGAGGCGCCGCCGGCCTCTGAGCGGCGGACAGAGCCTGCCGGGGTACCTGAGCCCGCCATGCGGTGATCACGTCGCGTCCTCCTCGTCACGGAACGCGGGGGCCGCGTTCCGCAGCGCGGCGACCGGACGACTGCGCCTGCCGGGCTGCCCGCCGTGTCGAAGCCTTCGCCGCAGCCCGGCTGCCCGGCCCACCCGGATGCGGCTGACATCATGGCGGCGTGGCAACCGAGGACTCCACCAGCGACCGGGGCGACGTCTTCCAGGAGCACCGCGAGATGCTCCTCGGCGTCGCCTATCGCATGCTCGGACGCGTCGCGGACGCCGAGGACGTCGTACAGGATGCCTGGCTACGTTGGTCTGCCGCCGACACCGCAGCCGTACGGGAACCGCGGGCGTATCTCGTACGGGTCACCACCCGGCTCGCGATCGACCGGCTACGCCGGGCGCAGGCTCGCCGGGAGAGCTACGTCGGCCCCTGGCTGCCCGAGCCGCTGGTCACCGACCTCGCCACCGCGCCCGTCCCGGATGCAGCAGACCGAGCCGTGCTCGCCGAGTCGGTGTCCCTCGCCGTTCTCGTGGTTCTGGAGTCGCTCTCCCCGCTGGAACGCGCGGTGTTCGTCCTCCGGGAGGCGTTCGGCTTCCCCCACGCCGAGATCGCCGCCGTCTTGGAGCGTTCCGAGGCCGCCGTACGGCAACTGGCCGGCCGTGCGCGCACGCACGTGGCGCAGCGAAAGCCCCGATTCGACGTCGACCCGCAGCAGCAACGGGACCTGACCCGGCGCTTCCTGGCCGCCGCCACCGCCGGAGACCTTCAGGGGCTACTCGCCCTGCTGGCCCCCGACGCCCGGCTGGTCGGCGACTCCGGCGGCAAGGCCAAGGCACCGCTGCGCGTCATCGAGTCCGCCAGGAAGGTCGCTCGTTTCCTCGCAGCGATCGGTACCACCGAGGTCCCCGACGTCCGCTTCGACTTCTTGGAGCTCAACGGTGGCCCTGCCGTGCTGGTCACCAGTGGCGGCCGGCCGCACACGGCGTTCGCGCTGGAGGTGGCCGACGGCCGGATCCGCACCCTGTACCTGATGACGAACCCCGACAAGGTTGCGCACCTCGCGCCCTGACAGCCCGGTTCCCCGCTGTCAGAGGCCGCCGGAGACCCTCAGCATCGCACCTGAGGTGAACGACGCCTCGTCAGAGAGCAGCCAGGCGATCGCGTCGGCGACCTCCTCCGGCTCACCCGGCCGGCGCAACGGTGTGCCCTCCGCCTTCTTCCAGGCCCGGTCGGGGTCGCCCATCGCCGCGTGCATACCGGTGAGGACCGAGCCCGGCTGCACCGAATTGACCCGCACACCCTCCGGACCGTACTCCTTGGCCAGGCCCACGGTCATCGCGTCGACCGCCGCCTTGCTCGCCGCGTAGTGCACGTATTCGCCGGGGCTGCCGAGAGTCGCCGCGCACGAGGATACGGCGACGATGGCGCCGCCGCCTCCGCCGTACGCCGTGGACATCTCCCGTACGGCGCGCCGGGCGCACAGCAGGGTGCCCAGCACGTTCACCTCGGTCACTCGCCGCATCACCGCCGCCGGCGTCTCCGTGAAACGCCCCAACCGGCCAGTGATCCCCGCGTTGCACACGGCGCCCGTGACCGGGCCCAGGCGCTCCCGGACCTCGGTGAACAGGGCGTCCACCTGATCCTCGTCGGTCACGTCCATCCGGAAGGTGACGGCCTCGCCGCCCGCCTCCCGCACAGCGGTGGCGGTCCGCGCGGCAGCCTCAGCGTCGCGTTCGTAGCCGATGCCGACTCCGTGCCCTGCACGGGCAAGCCGCACCGCGGTGGCGGCACCGATGCCCCGGCCACCGCCGGTTACCACCGTCACCCGTCCGGGAGCCTGCGCCGCCGCCCCGGCTCTACGTTCCTGCTCCGGGGACACGGACCCCTCTGACGCGTTCACCGTCTCCACCCCTTCCGGAGCCCTCACGGCCCCCGCAGTGCCGCAGGGGCGAACGATCGCGGATCGAGCATCGCACCCGAGGTTCCGCCCTCCAAGGTCAGTCCGGGCACAGCCGCTGATTGGTCTTGACCAAAGCTCCGTGCCACCATACGGTCATGGTTACGCAATAACCTTTCATAAAGGACCGGGCGTCACGTCAAGACATCACCGCCGCACCTGTGGCGAGTGCGGAGGCAAGGGTGGGGACCACACAGCTCGAACCGGTTCCGGAGCCGAAGTACCGGCACCTGAAGACCGTCCTCTCCGAGGCGCTCGACTCCGACTTCTCCGTGGGCGAGATCCTGCCCAACGAGCGGGAACTTGCAGCGCGGTTCGGCGTCGCCCGTGCCACCCTCCGGCAGGCGCTCGAACAGCTGGAACTCGAGGGTCGCCTGCAGCGCCGCCGGGGCGTCGGCACCACGGTCGCGCCACCCCGCGTCGATGTCGGCCCCGAATCGAACGGGTGGCCGGGTCTGCCCGGAGAGGCATGGCAGACCGAGGGGCTGGAACAGGCCGCCCCGCCCGCACACGTCACCCGGCTGCTGGCCGCCACCGCCGGTTCCG
>KI547054.1:55069-63636 GCA_000497405.1 Streptomycetaceae bacterium MP113-05
CGGTGCACGCCGTACGCCGCACCCGCATCAGCCACGGGCAGCCGGTCGCGACCGAACTCCTCTACATCCCCGCCGCCTTCGTGCCGGGCGCCGCCGCCCGTCAGGCACCCGGCGGCGTCGAGGCCGCCCGTGCGGTGATGCACCAGCTGCACCTCACCGCGCTGGAAGGCCAGGACCGCGCCGTCGAACTCGGCTCCGCCCGAGCCGAAGACGCCCGGCAGCTCGACCGGCTCCCCGGCGCGCCCGTCCTCGTCGTCACCACGCGCTACTTCTCCGCCGGCCATACCGCCGCCGTCGCCGTCGCCACCTACCGGGCGGACACCTGCAGGCTGACCTTCCCCGACACCGGCCCGTTCTCCCTCATGGCCGGCTGACCGCACCACCCGTCACCATCCGGGCCCGCGCGGTCTGCGGGCCGGCGGCCGGCCGTGGAGTCACCCGACGCCCGAGGTGCCCTCGACGGCGAACAACTGCTCCTCGAGGTGGTCTGCCGCAAGCCGCAGCGCCCCCGTCGCCACCGCTGCCTCACCGAGCTCCGACAGGGCCACCCGCGGCGGGCGCAGGCAATAGCGCTCCAGCTCCCCGCGTAGCGGGGCCAGAACGCCGTCCAGCCCGGACGCCCACCCGCCGATGACCACGAGCTCCGGGTCGAGCGCCAGGACCAGCGCCGCCACATCGTGCACCAGCCGCCGGATGAACCGGCCCACGGCCTCCCTCGCCCCCGGGTCACCCGTCCGCGCCAGCTCGAACACCTCCGCCACGGCCTCCTCGTCCAGCGGATGCAACGGCTCCGCGGTCGTGGACAGCAGACGTTCCGGTGTCGCCTCCCGGCCCAGCAGGTGCAGCGCCCCGATCTCCCCGGCCGCCCCACCGAACCCCCGGTGCAGCCTGCCCCCGATCAGAGAACCGGCGCCCGGACTCAGGCCTGCCAGCACGAACACCACGTCGTCCGACGCCCTCGCTGCACCCTTCCAGTGCTCGGCCAGCGCGGCCGCGTTGGCGTCGTTCTCCACCAGCACCGGGCAGCGGAACGACCGCCGCAACCGGTCGCCCAGCGGAAGCCCCGTCCACCCGGGAAGCGCCGTGCCCAGACGGACCGTGCCGTCGCCCTCCACGATCCCGGGACTGCCGACGCCCACCGCGCGCAGCGAATCCCGCGGTACCCCCGCACGGCGGAGCAGCTCCGCCACCACCGTACGAACCCGGTTCAGCCGTTCGTCGGCAGCCGCGCTCTCCGCGACGGTCCGGGACAGGGCGCGGGTGGTGCGGCCGGTCAGGTCCGCGAGGAGCGCTGTGACACGATGCGGTCCGATCTCCACACCCAGTAGGTGCCCGGCCTCCGCGCAGAACCGGAAACGCCGCGCCGGACGACCGCGGCGTGCGTCTCCGCCGCCTCCGAGGTCCTCGGCGACCAGCCCGGTATCCACCAGGCCCTCCACCACTCCCTCCACAGTCGGGCGGGACAGCCCGGTGGCGCGCGCAAGGTCCGCCAGCGTCAGGGGCGGTGGCTCGTCCGTGCCGCGCAGGGCTCGCAGAACGACGGAGGAGTTGATCCGGCGCAGCAGCGACGGGTCCCCTCCGGTGAGCCTCCCCACATGCGCCTCCCAGGTCATGCGCGTGCAGCGGATCGTATCCGTTCCGCCGTGCCCGGGCGAGCAGTGTCCTCACCGCCGCACGGCGGGCACACGCCCGGCCTGAACGCTCGTCACGTCACCACCGGCGACGGTTTACTGAGCACATGAGTCTCGCCGACCACGCAGCAGCCGTCGAGCTGCTCCTCGCCGTTCCCGGGCCCCGGACCGCGGACCTCGACGTCGGCGAGGAGTTCTCGGGCGACGACGGCACTGCCCTCCTGTCGGCGCAGGAGGCGTTCACCACCGACTGCGAAGCGCTGGTAGCGCTGCTGAGTCGTCGATGGGGGGAACCGGAGCTGATCGACCTCACCGACGACTTGGTGCGTCGTGCCCAGGGCGAGCCCGTCCCCGAGCCGGTACGCACACTGTGCGCCTACGTGCGCGTGCTGCACCGCTGGCGCGTGGCCGACCGCTGGCTCGGAGTGGGCGTCGGACGGCAGGGCGATGAGCTGCCGTTCCACCTCGTCGCCGCCGTGGGCGACATCCGCTGACCCGGCCGCGTGCCCGGCGACCGCGCCTCCGGTCAGCCAGGTGCGTCCGCGTCCTCGGCGGCTGCACGCAGCCGCCCGTACTCCTCCGCCATCGCCGCAGGTTGCCAGTGCGCGTTCAGTCCGCTGGGGTTGGGCAGCACCCAGATCCTTGCGCCGCCCATCGTCCGCTCCTGCGGCCCCACAGCCGCCCGACGTTCGTCGAACGCCTCCCGGTACGCGGTCACCCCGACCACCGCCAGCCAACGTGGGCGCCGCCGCGCGACCTTGCGCGACAGGGCCCGTCCGCCGGCCGTGTACTCCTCCCTGGCCAGCTCGTCGGCCCGCGCACTGGCCCGGGCGACGACATTCGTGATCCCCAGGCGGAGGCCGAGCAACTCCTGCTCCTCGTGGGGCGCGAGCTGCCGCGGGGTGAAACCAGATCGGTGCAGGACCGGCCAGAAGCGGTTGCCCGGCCGGGCGAAGTGGTGGCCGGTCGCTGCCGACCACAGCCCCGGGTTGATGCCGCAGAACAGCACCCGCAGGCCGTCCGCGATCACATCCGGCACGAGCAGGTCGCGGGCCGCCTCCAGATCCCCGGGGGAGGGGCGGAACGGTGGTGGGGGCGGAGCGGTCAGAGGATCGACCCCGGCGTGTATGCGGCGGCCTCCGGGTGTTGCTTCACGATCTCCTCGATCCGCGCCGCGATACCGGCCACCTGGTGGCCCGCTGCGCCGGTGAAGGAGAGCCGGTCGGCCATCAGCGCGTCCAGCGCCGCCCGGTCCAGCGGGATGCGGTCGTCGGCGGCGAGCCTGTCCAGCAACTCGTTGCCTTCCGCGCCCTGCCGCATCGCCAGCGCGGACGCCACCGCGTGTTCCTTGATCGTCTCGTGGGCGGTCTCCCGCCCCACTCCGGCCCGCACGGCGCCCATCAGGACCTTCGTCGTCGCCAGGAACGGCAGGTAGCGGTCCAGTTCCCGGGCGACCACGGCGGGGAAGGCGCCGAACTCGTCGAGCACCGTCAGGAAGGTCTCCAGCAGCCCGTCGAAGGCGAAGAACGCGTCAGGCAGAGCCACCCGGCGCACCACCGAGCACGACACGTCACCCTCGTTCCACTGGTCGCCGGCCAGTTCACCGGCCATCGACGCGTAGCCCCGCAGGATCACCGTGAGACCGTTCACCCGCTCGCAGGACCGGGTATTCATCTTGTGCGGCATCGCCGAGGAGCCGACCTGACCCTCCTTGAACCCTTCCGTCACCAGCTCCTGACCTGCCATCAGCCGGATCGTCTTCGCCAGCGAGGACGGCGCCCCGGCCAGCTGCACCAGGGCGGTCACCACCTCGTAGTCCAGCGACCGGGGGTAGACCTGCCCCACCGAAGTGAAGGCACGGGCGAAACCGAGGTGTCCGGCGACTCGCCGTTCCAGTTCCGCAAGCTTCGTGGTGTCGCCGCCCAGCAGGTCCAGCATGTCCTGCGCAGTGCCCACCGGGCCCTTGATCCCTCGCAGCGGGTACCGGCCCAGCAGGCCCTCCAGCCGCTCGTACGCCGCCAGCAACTCGTCGGCGGCCGTCGCGAAACGCTTCCCCAGCGTCGTCGCCTGCGCCGCCACGTTGTGCGAACGGCCGGCCATCACCAGCTCTGCGTGCTCACCGGCCAGCCTCCCGAGCCTCCCCAGCAGGGCGACGGTGCGGTTCCGCACGTGCTCCAGCGACAACCGCACCTGGAGCTGCTCGACGTTCTCCGTCAGGTCCCGCGAGGTCATGCCCTTGTGGACCTGCTCGTGTCCGGCGAGAGCGTTGAACTCCTCGATCCGTGCCTTCACGTCATGCCGGGTGACCCGCTCCCGCGCGGCGATGGACTCCAGGTTCACCTGCTCCAGCGCCCGCTCGTAGTCCCCGACCGCGCCCTCCGGCACGTCCACGCCCAGGTCGCGCTGGGCGCGCAGCACGGCGAGCCACAGCCTCCGCTCCAGGGTGACCTTGTACTCGGGGGACCACAGGACGGCCAGCTCCGTCGACGCGTAGCGGCCGGCCAGGACGTTCGGGATGCGGGGCTTGTCTGTCACACCGCGGATTCTACGGGGTGTCCTCGCAGGCCAGCGGCGTGAGGTCCGGGCGCTTGGGTGCGCGGCCGTCGCCGGAGGACCTGCCGGTCAGCCTGCGGCCGATCCACGGGAACAGATGCTCGCGGGTGAACCGCAGGTCGGCGCGCCGCCGTAGCACCCAGCCGAGCGGTGCCGACTCCGGGGGCGGAGACTCCCAGTCGGACTCGGCCGGCAGTCCGAGCCGTTGCCACACGGCCTCCGCGACGCGTCGGTGGCCCTCTCCCCCCAGGTGCAGCCGGTCCTCGGCCCACAGCCGCGGGTCCGTCAGCGAACGGGCGCCGTAGAGGTCGACCACGGTGGCGTCGTGCCGCTCCGCCAGACCGTCGATGAAGGAGAACAGCTGCTCCATCCGCGGCCGGCACCGATCGAGGCCAGGACCGCGCCGCCCCGGGCTTCGCATCAGGACCAGCCGGCCGCAGTGCGGGGCGAGGCGTTCCACCGACTCCTCCAGGACAGCGCACACCCGGCCGACATCGCATCGCGGGCGCAGCACGTCGTTCAGTCCGCCGACCAGCGTGACCAGGTCCGGGCGGAGGGCTGCCGCCACCGCCACCTGGTCGTCGGCGATCTGCCGGATCAGTTTGCCCCGCACCGCGAGGTTGGCGTAGCGAAAGCCGTCCGACCGGGCGGCGAGCCGGGCGGCCAGCAGGTCCGCCCAACCGCGGTACGTGCCGTCCGGCAGGGCGTCCGACATGCCCTCGGTGAAGGAGTCGCCCAGGGCGACGAAACTGGTGATACGCGGCTCGGCGTCGGTCTCATCCATGGCCGGTCCAGAATACTGGTTGCCCCGGTCAATCAGATCAGCGGACCGGGCGGAAACCGCCCACCCAGGAGGCGGGGCCGACTCCTGCGGCCGGTCACCCGCCCGGCAGTTTTCCCACCAGCTCTCGCAGCACGTCCTCCATGGTGACGAGTCCGGCCGCCTTGCCGTCGGAGCCGATCACCGCAGCCAGGTGGGTACGGCTGCCGCGCATGGCACCCAGTACGTCGTCCAGTGGCATCGTCCCGCGGACCAGCGCGACCGGGCGCAGGGCGCTGCGCGGGAACGCCTCGTCACGCGGCATCGCGTCCAGGGCGTCCTTGACGTGCAGATAACCCATCGCCCGCCCGCCCGCGTCGACGACCGGGAACCGTGAGAAGCCGGACTGGGCGGACAGGCGCTCCAGCTCCTCCGGCGTCACACCCAACGGCGCCGACACGACCCGCTCCGGCGGCCGGGCCACCTGCGACACCGGGCGTCGGCCCAGCTCGAGCGCGTCCCGCAGACGCTCGGTGGAACGGTCGTCCAGCAGACCGGCCTCGCTGGAGTCGGCGACCATACGGGCCAGCTCGTCGTCCGAGAACGTCGACTCGACCTCGTCCCTCGGCTCGACGCGGATCAGCTTCAGGATGGCGTTCGCGACCGCGTTCACCGCGAAGATCACCGGCCGCAGCGCCCTGGTCAGCGCAACCATCGGCGGACCCAGCAGCATCGCCGACTTCAACGGCTCGGCCAGCGCGATGTTCTTCGGCACCATCTCCCCGACCAGCATGTGCACGTAGGTAGCCACCGTCAGCGCGATGGCGAACGCGATCGGGTGGATCAGCCCCTCCGGCACCGACACGGCATGAAAGAGCGGCTCCAGCAGATGTGCGATCGCCGGCTCCGCGACCACGCCCAGAACCAGTGTGGACAGCGTGATGCCCAGCTGTGCGGCTGCCAGGATCTGCGACACGTGCTGCAGACCCCACATCACGCTGCGCGCCCGGCGGTCGCCCTCCTGGGCCCAGGGCTCGATCTGGCTGCGCCGCACCGAGACCATGGCGAACTCGCCGCCGACGAAGAAGGCGTTCGCCACCAGTGTCAGAAGCCCGATGAACAACTGCAGGGCGGTCATCGCCATGCCTCCTCGTCCTCGTCGTGCTCCGCATCCGCCGGCGGCCCCGTCAGGCGTACGCCGGCGGCGCGACGTCCGGAGGCGTCCCGTACCTCGAGCCGCCACCCGGCGACCTCCAGTACGTCGCCCTCTGAGGGAATGCGGCCCAGCTCCGTGGCGACCAGGCCGGCGAGCGTCTCGTACGGGCCCTCCGGTGCGCGCAGGCCGATCTGCTCCAGCTGGTCCGTGCGTGCCGCGCCGTCGGCGTCGAACAGCCGGCGACCCTCGCCGTCCTGACCCGCGGGTGCCAGGTCCGGTGTCTCGTGCGGATCGTGCTCGTCACGGACCTCGCCGACGACCTCCTCGACGATGTCCTCCAGCGTCACCACACCGGCCGTGCCGCCGTACTCGTCGATGACCACTGCGATGGACCGGTCGCCGCCCGGCATACGGTCCAGCAGGCGGTCCACGGTCAGCGACTCCGGCACCAGCAGCGGCTCCCGCAGCAGCTCGGTGACCGGCAGCCGCGGTCGTTCCGCGGCCGGCACGGCGAGCACGTCCTTGATCCGCACGATGCCGACGACCGTGTCCAGGTTGCCGCGGAACACCGGGAACCGGGACAGTCCCGTCGCGCGCGTCGCGTTGGCGACGTCCTCGGCTGTCGCCTGCACCTCCAGGGCGGTCACCTGCACCCGCGGTGTCATCACGTTCTCCGCCGTCAGCTCCGCGAGATGCAGGGTCCGCACGAACAGGTCGGCGGTGTCCGCCTCCAGCGCGCCTTCCTTGGCGGAGTGCCGGGCCAGCGCCACCAGCTCCTGCGGGGACCGGGCGGACGCCAGCTCCTCGGTGGGCTCCAGCCCCATCCGCCGCACCACGCGGTTGGCGGTGTTGTTCAGGTGGCGGATCAACGGCCGGAACGCGGCGGAGAACAGCCGCTGCGGGGTGGCCACGGCCTTCGCCACCGGCAGCGGCCGGGAGATCGCCCAGTTCTTCGGGACCAGCTCGCCGACCACCATCATCATCACCGTCGACAGCGCGGTGCCGACGACCAGAGCCACCGAGGAGGACGCCCCCTGCGGTACCCCGAGGTCGTCCAGCGGTCCGGCCAGCAGCGCGCCGACAGACGGTTCCGCGAGCATGCCGACCACCAGGTTGGTCACGGTGATGCCGAGTTGCGCGCCGGAGAGCTGGAAGGTGAGGGAGGTGACCGCGCTCATCGCGCTGCGGGCGCCGCGCTCGCCACGGTCCACCGCATTCTCCAACTCGGCGCGCTCGACCGTGGTCAGCGAGAACTCGGCCGCGACGAAGGCACCGCAGGCGACGGCGAGGAGGAGGGCCACCAGAAGCAGGAGCACTTCGGTCATCGTGCCGTCACCTCTGTGTCAGGAGCTGGCACGTCGAGTGGGTACGCGAGGCGGCGCCCGCCGCCTGAGTCGGTACTGGGAGGCTCGCCCATGGGCGGACGCTCACACCTTCCGGTCAGTTCGGATCCCCGGACGGACGCCCGGTGAACCACCCATCGTAAAGCGTCCGCAAAACCTCCCGCGCACAGGTATCCCGACCGCCCGCACCGGCAGGCCGTAGCCGCTTGCCATGCTAGCGCCCACGCGCTAGCGTGACGGTGTGGCGAAGACCCAGCTGAACGTCCGGGTGGACGAGGCGACGGCAGAGACGGCGCGAGAGCGCGCGTTGCAGAGGGGCATGAGCATGAACCGCTACATCGAGGAGCTCGTCCAGCGGGACGCGGGCGAGGTGGGGCACACGTTCGTGGAGGCCGCCGCCGACTTCATGACGAGCTACGAGTCCGTCTTCGCGGAGGAGTTCGGCCCCTGTGAGAGTGAGGGCCGCGACGCCGCGTGACCGTCCGTATCGACCTCTCCTGGCTGCTCATGGTCGCCGAGAAGAATGCTCACGACGATCCTCGTGTCACCGACTACGGTGCCCTCGTCGCTGCCGTCAGCCGGCACGAAGCGACGATATTCGACCAGCCCGTCTACCCCGAGCCCCACGACCGGGCCGCCGCGCTGCTCCAACTGCTGCTGCACGTGCCGGCACTCGAACGCACCAACGCACTGTTCGCGTCGGCTGTCGCGTACGCCTATCTGGTGGCCAGCGGCCTGCGGGTGATCACCTCGCCCGAGCGCATCCGTGACCTGGCCCGCCTGGTGAAGGACGGATCGGCGGACGTCCAGGCTATCGCCGACGAGCTGCGCACCTGGAGCCTGTGAACCGGAGACTCGGCCCCGCCCCCCTTCAGGGCCCCGCCGCGGGTCCGCTTTCGCGCGTTCACCTCAGTGCGTCGCCCGTGCGGCGGCGGGCATTCCCGGAGCGGCCACCGAGCTCCCGGCCCACGAGCCGCCCAGCGACGGATCCAGCCACCCGGCCGCCGCGGACCGGAACACCCGGGGCTCCAGCGCGCCGGCACCCTCGGGGAGCAGACCCGCCAAGGGCATGCCCGTCACCCTCGGCAGATCCTCCAGATTGCACCGGTGGTCCAGCCCCGGGG
>KI547054.1:63646-67206 GCA_000497405.1 Streptomycetaceae bacterium MP113-05
CAGGCGCACCACCTCCGCCGCGTCGCCGCTCTCGCCGCCCGCGACGCCCGTCTGCGCGGGCTTCACCACGGCGGTCGAACGACCCGCCCGCACGGCCGCAGCCGCCACCGCTGCGGTGGCCACCGTCTTACCCACACCCGTGCCCGTACCCGTCACGAACAGTACCGTCATCGCGCCACGGCCCCCGCCGCAGGGCCGCTCTCCGCCGAGGCGGCCACGGCGGCGCGTACCCCGGCGCAGATCCGTGCAACGTCCTCGTCGCCCGTCACGTACGGCGGCATCGTGTACACCGTGTCGCGGAAGGGGCGCAGCCACACACCTTCCCGCACGGCCGCACGCCCTGCTGCGGCCGTGTCCACCGGGCCGTCCAGCTGCACCACACCGATGCCGCCGAGTACCCGGACGTCGGTTACCCCTGGGATGTCCCGCGCCGGGGCCAGGCCCGAACGCAGCCCCGCCTCGATGCGCCGAACCTCCGCCTGCCAGTCCTGCCCGAGCAAGAGCTCCAGCGAGGCGTCGGCGACGGCCGCCGCCAGCGGATTCCCCATGAACGTGGGGCCGTGCGCCAGCACCGGCACCTCGCCGCGGGAGATGCCCTCCGCCACCCGGGAGGTGCACAGCGTCGCCGCCATGGTCAGGTAACCGCCCGTCAGGGCCTTGCCCACGCACAGCACGTCGGGTGCGACACCGGCATGTTCGGACGCGAACAGCATGCCGGTGCGGCCGAAGCCGGTGGCGATCTCGTCGAGCACCAGCAGCACGTCGTGTTCGTCACACGCCTCACGCAGTACCTGCAGATAGGCGGGAGAGTGGAACCGCATGCCGCCCGCGCCCTGCACCACCGGCTCCACGATCACCGCGGCCAGTTCCCCGGCATGCAGTGCCACCAGATCCCGCACGTGCTCCGCGTAGACCGGATCGGGCCCGGCGTCGAAGCCGGAGGGCGGGGCGTCAGCGAAGACCTGACACGGCAGCACCCCGGACCACAGGTCGTGCATGCCGCCGTCCGGGTCGCACACAGACATCGGATGCCAGGTGTCGCCGTGGTAACCACCGCGCCACGTCATGAGTCGCTGCCTGCGGGGACGGCCCCGGGAACGCTGGTACTGCAGACACATCTTGACCGCGACCTCGACCGACACCGAACCGGAGTCGGCGAGGAAGACGTGCTCCAGTCCCTCCGGGGTGACGTCCACCAGCCGCTTGCTCAACCGCACTGCCGGTTCGTGCGTCAGTCCGCCGAACATCACATGACTCATCCGCCCCAGCTGCTCCGTGGCGGCGGCGTTGAGCACCGGGTGGTTGTATCCGTGGATCGCCGACCACCACGACGACATGCCGTCGACCAGTTCGCGGCGGCCCTCCGCAGCATCGGCCACCCGCAGCCGCACGCCCGCCGCCGACTCCACCAGCAGCGGTTCCTCCGCCCCCGGTATCGGCCCGTACGGGTGCCACACATGCCGGCGGTCCAGCTCCAGCAGCTCTGCCGCTGCCGTGCCCGTCCCGGGGAACGGCTCAGGCATTGGGGGGGAGTCCGGTCCCCGCGCCGCGTCGGCGAACGGTCACCAGGCCCTCCGCGCGGTGTTCGGGCAGCGTGACGGTGTCGGAGCCCTCCACTTCGAACCCGGCATCTGCGATCATCTCCAGGTCTGCCTTCCCCGCCTGGCCCTCGCTGGTGAGGTAGTCGCCGAGGAAGATGGAATTTGCCAGGTGCAGCGCGAGCGGCTGCATGGACCGCAGCTGCACCTCGCGCCCGCCGGCCAGGCGCACCTCGGCGTCCGGGCAGGCGAAGCGGACCATCGCCAGGATGCGGAGGCAGCGCTGCGGGGTCAGATTCCACTCGTCGGCCAGCGGAGTGCCCTCGAACGGGATGAGGAAGTTGACCGGCACCGAGTCCGGGTCCAGCTCGCGCAGTCCGAAGACGACGTCCACCAGGTCCTCGTCCGACTCGCCCATGCCGGCGATCAGCCCCGAGCAGGCTGAGAGCCCGGACTCCTTCGCCTGCTGCACCGTCCCCACCCGGTCGGCATAGTCATGAGTCGTGCAGATCTCCCGGTACGTGGACTCCGAGGTGTTGAGGTTGTGGTTGTACGCGTCGGCGCCGGCGTCCTTGAGGCGGTCGGCCTGCCCGTCCGAGAGCAGCCCGAGGCAGGCGCAGACCTCCACGCCCTCGTGTCTGCCCTTGATCGCGGCGATCGTCTCGGAGACTCGGTCGACGTCCCGGTCCGTGGGCCCACGCCCGCTCGCCACCAGGCAGACCCGCTTCGCGCCGCCCGCGACTCCGGACTCGGCGGCCTGCATGGCCTCGTCCGGCTTGAGCCAGGTGTACTTGAGGATCTCCGCCTTGGACCCGAGCCGCTGCGAGCAGTACGAGCAGTCCTCCGGGCACAGCCCGGACTTGAGATTGATGAGGTAGTTGAGTTTGACCCGCCGTCCGAACCAGTGGCGGCGCACCTTCCCTGCCGCGGTCACCACGTCGAGCAGTTCGTCGTCCGTCGTCGCCAGTACGGCCAGCGCCTCCGAGCGCGTCGGCAGTTCCCGGCGCAGCCCCTTGTCCACCAGAGTGTTCAGCAGGTCCATGGCGCCGATACTCGCCTACACCGAGCGCACCGCGAAAGGAGAGAGCCCACAAGATCGGTGGGAAAGGGTGTGTGTATCACCACACCCCGCCTCTCGCTGCGCCCGCTACCGTTTACGCGACCCGTCCAGACCGGCCCGCCACACCCCGCCCCGACCCTGAGGATCCCGCCATGCCCGGTCAGTCCGACGACCCCTTCCACTGGATCGAGGAGGCGGCGCGCCTACGCCGGAACGCCGGGCTGAACCGCACTCTGCGACCCCGGTCCGCCGAACCGGCGGCACTGGACCTGGCGGGCAACGACTACCTCGGCCTCACCCGGCATCCGGAAGTCACGGAGGCCGCCGCCGGGGCTGCACGGCGCTGGGGAGGGGGCTCCACCGGTTCCCGACTCGTCACCGGCTCCACCACGCTCCACGCCGAGCTGGAAGCCGAACTCGCGTCGTTCTGCGGCTTCGAGGCCGCCCTGGTCTTCGCCTCCGGCTACGCGGCGAACCTCGCCGCCGTCACCGCTCTCGCCGGTGCCGGCCTTCTGGTCTCCGACGCTGCCAACCACGCCTCCCTCATCGACGGCTGCCGCCTTTCCCGCGCGCGGACCACCGTCGTACCGCACGCCGACCCGGCAGCCGTGCGCACGGCGCTCGACGGGCACGACGGCCGGGCTCTGGTGCTCACCGATTCGGTGTTCTCCGTGGACGGAGACGCCGCACCGCTCGGCGAACTCGCCGCAGCGTGCCGCGCCCACGGTGCGGCACTCGTCGTGGACGACGCCCATGGCCTCGGCGTGGTCGGTCCGGGCGGGAGGGGTGCCCCACACGCCGCCGGCCTGGCCGGCACTCCCGACACCGTCGCCACCCTCACCCTCTCCAAGTCGCTGGGTGCGCAGGGCGGAGCCGTCCTGGCCCCCGCCCGCGTCATCGAGCATCTGGTCGGTACCGCTCGCACATTCATTTTCGACACCGGCCTGGCGCCGGCCGCCACC
>KI547054.1:67463-69741 GCA_000497405.1 Streptomycetaceae bacterium MP113-05
GCCGCGCTGCGACTGCTCCGCGCCGAGCCCGGCCGCGCCGACAGGGTACGGGCGGCTGCCACCGGGCTGTACGAACGGCTCACGGCCGACGGACTGACGGGGGCCCGCCCCGACGCCGCGGTCGTCTCCGTGCACGCCCCCACGCCGCAAGCGGCGCTTCACTGGCAAGCCGACTGCGCCTCCCGCGGGCTCGTGGTCGGCTGTTTCCGCCCGCCCTCCGTTCCCGACGGCATCTCCCGGTTGCGGCTCACCGCGCGCGCGGACCTGACTGCCAGGGACCTCGACCACGCGGCCCGTGTGATCGCCGGTACCGCACCCCCGGGCGCACGGGCCGGCCGCGAGTGAACCGATCCCGAGGTGCCGGTCCTCTGCAGCGGGACGAGCGGTGTGATGCGGTGGCTTCAGCGGGCTGAACCGCCGCCCGGCAGGCCGGCCCCGGCGCCCGGACGCCGTTCCCCGTCGTGCTCGTCCGGACTCCGGCGTACCCGGCCCCGCCTCAGCCACAACGGCAGCACCGCCCACGTGCCCGCACAAACCGTGAGCGCCGCCACGGACACCGATACGCCGTAGCCCCTGCCCAGCACCACGTCCACCACCAGCAGTACCGCCCCCGACAGTGCGAACGCCAGCACAGCAAGCCCGACGGCCGCGAACCGCGAAGAGACGTCGACGATCAGCCGCTTCGCCCCGCGCCGGAACAACGCCCGGTGCAGCGCCGCCGGGGCGGTGAACAGCACCGCGGCCAGCACCGACAGCAGCAGCGTCGCGATGTAGGTCCCGCGCTGGAAGGAGTCGAGCTCCGGGAACCGCGCCGTGAACGCGAGCGTGAGCAGGAAGGCGAACAGGATCTGCACTCCGGTCTGGATGACCCGGAGCTCCTGGAGCAGTTCCAGGAAGTTCCGGTCGGCGCGCTCCACGGGCGTCTCGTTACGGGTGTCCATATCCGTCATGTTGCCGTCTCGTGGCCGTTCACTCACCGGCGGAACCGCCTCCCTGCCCCGGCAGCGTCACCCGAGCGGCCCGCCGTTCCCCGTCGAGGGCCCGCAACGCGCGCGACAGCGTCGCCGCATGAACCTCGCGTTCGCCCCGCTGATGCATCAGGGTCAGGGCGTCCCGCAGCGCCGCCGCCCGTCCGACCAGCGCCTGGGCCGCCCGCAGCGCGGCATAGGTGTCCGAGCCACGTGCAGGGTTGACGCGGCCCAGCAGATCCACGACTTCGAGGTAGGAGTCGATCAGCCCGCCTTCTGCACGGGTGAGGGCGGGCAGGGGCGGAAGCTCCGGCGGGAGCACGGTGCTCACCTCCGCCCACGAGCCGCGAGCGACGCTTTGCGCGGCACGGTGATCCTGTCGACCAGCCCATAGTCCACCGCCCCCGCCGCATCCAGCACGGTGTCCCGTTCCAGGTCCGCTCGGACGGTCTCCAGGTCGCGTCCGGTGTGCCGGACGTACAGCTCTTCCAGCCGCCCCCGGGTACGCAGCAGCTCGCGTGCCTGGATCGCGAGGTCGTCGGCCCGGCCCTGTACCGGCTCGGCGAACGACGGCTGGTGGATCAGTACCCGCGCTCCCGGCAGAGCCAGCCGCTTGCCCGGCGCACCGGCCGCCAGCAGCACCGACGCGGCTGAAGCTGCCTGCCCGAGGCAGACGGTCTCGATGTCGCAGTCGACGAACCGCATCGTGTCGTAGATCGCCGTCATGGGGTGAACGAACCGCCGGGGGAGTTGATGTACAGCGAGATGTCCCTCTCCGGAGCGGCGTGTTCGAGGTGGAGCAGCTGCGCCATGACGTTGTTGGCGCTGGTGTCGTCCAGCTGAGTGCCCAGGAACACGATCCGTTCGTCGAGGAGCTTGGAGTAGGGGTCGAGTGTGCGGGCCCCTGCGGTGGTGCGTTCGGTGAATTCTGGAAGGACGTAGCGCGCGGACGGCGCAGGCGGACGCATCACAGCACCTCTGTTCGGCCGGGCGGGGCACCGTCGCCCCAAAATTGTACAGAACATACAGGACGTACGGTCCGTATGCTGGTGAGCATGGCCTACGAGATTCCGGTGACGCAAGCCCGCGCTGAACTCGCGGATCTGATCAACCGCGTCGTCTACGGCGGCGAACGAGTGGTGGTGACCCGGCACGGAAGGCCCCTCGTCGCCCTCGTTTCGGCCATTGACCTGGAACGACTCGAGCAGCCGCGGGAGCCGGTGGACGAGGGAGTGATCAGTACCGTCTCCGCCGTGCGTCCTGCCACGTACGCCACCGGTGAACGCCGCCGCTTCGGAATCGCCGCTGAG
>KI547054.1:69751-77814 GCA_000497405.1 Streptomycetaceae bacterium MP113-05
GAAGAGTGACGCGCGTCAGCTCGCGCCGGGTGAGCTGCTCCCCCTTGGGGCGGTGTTACCGCCCCTGCTCCCCCTTGGAGCCCCGTTCCTTCGCCGCTTGCGCGGCGGCCTTGGCGTCCGGCGCGTACATGTCGACGTACTCCTGCCCGGACAGCTGAAGAATGGCGTGCATGATCTCGTCCGTGACCGCCCGCAGCACGGTGCGGTCGTCCTCCATGCCGGCGAACCGGGAGAAGTCGAGCGGTTCACCGAACCGGATCCTCACCCGGCCCATCCGCGGCAGCCGGCGCCCGGGCGGCTGCAGTTCGAACGTGCCGAGCATCGCGCACGGCACCACCTTCACGCCGGTGCGCAACGTCATCGCGGCCACACCCACCCGGCCCTTGTAGAGCCGCCCGTCATGCGACCGGGTCCCCTCCGGGTAGATGCCGAGGAGATCGCCGCCCTCCAGAACCCGCACACCCTCCTCGACGGCGGCCTGGCCGGCGCCGCGGCCCGAGCGGTCGACAGGGATCTGACCCACGCTGCGGAAGAACGCCGCGGTCAGCCGCCCCTTGAGGCCCGGCCCGGTGAAGTACTCCGCCTTCGCCAGGAAGGTGATGCGTCGCCGCAGGATCGAAGGCATCAGGAAGTGGTCCGAGAAGGACAGGTGGTTCCCCGCGACGATCGCGGCGCCCTCCTCCGGCACGCGTTCCAGCCCTTCGATCCGGGGCCGGAACAGCAGGCGCAGCAGTGGGCCCAGGATGACGTACTTGCAGAGCTGGTAGAACACGCGTCGGCCTCCCCCGTCGGTCAGGTGCCGCAGCACTTTAACTCCTGACTGGCAAGGTAGGGGAGGTCAGGGTCGGCTCAGGTCTCCCGTGTCGAGATCACACCGATGGTCGCCAGCCCCAGTACCACCCACGAGAACCACAGCCACCCGCTGCCGCCCAGGGCGACCGTGTACGCGGTGGCCACGAGCAGTGCCACCACAGTGGTCACCGACATCGCCTTCGCGGCTCCGGGCATGGATGCCTCCTCCCGGCGGCCGGTCCGGCAGGCGTCCGCCTCCCGCGCCCGGCCGCGGCCAGATCTCCATCGTCACCGGTCATGGCCCGATGCGCTACCGCCCGTGCGGAAACACCCCGGTCCGGGCGCATGGGCCCCGACTGTACCGATGCCGTGTCAGCCAAGGGGTGACCAGGGAACTAGCCCCAAGGCCGTGAAGTTATGGCTCGGGTGGGGTTGTCCAGGGGCCTTGATGTGCGGTTTCGTCGGACATGAGGAGCGGAGCCCCGGTAGAACTGGCAGTCGACGAAGATAAGCCGTTCACGAAATCCGGAGGCTCCGCTGTCCGAACAGTGTGCCATCACGCGTACCGTCACGGTGGCCGGAGGCCGGTTTGCGCCCGGTCATCTCGGTGAACTCACTCAGCTGGTGCCGTTCGAGATGGTTGATGCGGCGTTGAGTGCGACCAGGGCCGTGCAGTCGCGGCTGCGGGATCTGCCATCCCGGGTCGTGGTGTACCTGGTCCTGGCCGGGTGCTTGTTCCCGGAGACGGGCTACCTCGGTGTGTGGCGCAAGCTCACCGGGGCGCTGGCCGGTCTGCCGGTGGTATCGCCGTCGGCGAGTGCGCTGGCTCAGGCCCGCCGCCGTGTCGGCGGCAAGCCGCTGCGGTGGCTGTTCGACCTGCTGCGGGGCCCGGCCGCGACCGGGCACGGGCAGGGGGTCCGCTGGCACGGTCTGCTGGTGGCCGCGCTGGACGGCACCATCCTGACGGTCCCCGACACCCCCGCCGTCATGACCCGGTTCACCAAGCAGGCCGGCAACCACGGCGGGACCGGATACCCGCAGGTCCGTCTGCTCGCCCTGGTCGCCTGCGGCACCCGCACCGTCATCGACGCGGTGTTCGGCCCCGCCACCTCAGGCGAGACCACCTACGCCCCGCGTCTGCTGCCCAGCCTGCGGCCCGGGATGATCCTGCTGGCCGACCGCAACTTCGGCGCTCAAAACCTCGTGTCCGGCATCGCGGCCACCGGAGCCGAGGTCCTGGTCCGGCTCAAGAACGGCCGCCGCCTGCCCGTCCTGGCCCGCTACCGGGACGGCTCCTATCTCTCGGCGCTGGGCGGCCTGCGGGTCCGCGTCATCGACTGCGAGATCACCGTCACCACCACCGCCGGGAAACACACCGGCCTCTACCGGCTGGCCACCACTCTGCTCGACCACCACCGTCACCCGGCGGCCGAACTGACCACGCTGTATCACCAGCGCTGGGAGATCGAAACGGCCTACCTGGAACTGAAGTCGACCATCCTGGGCGGCCGGGTCCTGCGGGCCCGCACTCCCGAAGGCATCGACCAGGAGATCTACGCCCTGCTGATCGTCTACCAACTGCTACGGACCGCCATGACGGACGCCACCAGCACCCTATGCGGCACTGGTCACGACCGCGCCAGCTTCAGCATCGCGTGGCAGACCGCCCGCGACCAGGTCATCCAGGCCGCGGGCGTCATCGCCGACACCGTCATCGATCTCGTTGGCACCATCGGCCGGCACGTCCTGGCCGACCTGCTGCCCCAGCGGCGGCTACGCGTCAGCCCCCGCATCGTCAAACGCGCCATCTCCAAGTACCAAGCCCGCGGCCCCCGCATCGACCGGGCCAGCTACAAGGCCACCACCAGCATCAACATCGTCACAGCTGCAGGCCCTTGACGACGCGCCCCAACCGCAAACTTCACGGCCTTGGAACTAGCCCCCGCGTGCATGGAGGGAGGCGAGATACGCGTTGTAAGCTGCCAGTTCTCGGTCGCCGTTCCGGTCGGCGGCCCGGTCACCGGCCCGGGCGGCGCGCTCATCCGAGAAGTACCACTGGAAGACCAGCGCGACCAGCACGATCACCGACGGCACCTCACTGAACGCCCAAGCGATTCCACCGGCCCATTCCTGGTCCTCCAGCGCCGTTACGCCCAGCGAGGCAGGCGGGTCCGAGTAGGTGGCGATGAGAGGCTCCGTCGCCATCATCACGGCGATACCGAAGAAGGCGTGGAACGGCATGCCCGCGAAGAGCTCCATCATGCGCATGACGTATCCGGGACGGTGTGGCCCTGGGTCCAAGCCCATGATCGGCCAGAAGAACACCAGTCCGACGGCGAGGAAGTGCACCATCATCGTGATGTGGCCCGCAGGCGACGACATCAGGAAGTCGAACGCCGGCGTGAAGTACAACCCGTACAGGCTGGCGATGAACAGCGGGATGGTGAACGCCGGGTGCGACACCACGCGCACGTACCAGCTGTGCAGAACGGCCACCAGCACCTCCCGCGGCCCCCGTCGGCCGCGGCCGGCGGCCGGCAGCGCTCGCAGTGCGAGCGTCACGGGGGCGCCCAGCAACAACAGGATCGGTGACAGCATGCTGATGATCATGTGCTGCACCATGTGGACGCTGAAGAGCACCATCCCGTACTCGTTCAGCGCCGTGCACATCACGAGGCCCACGCTCAGTACACCCAGCACGAACCCGGCCGACCGCGAGACCGGCCATGCGTCGCCCCGCCGCCGAAGCCGCACCACGCCCGCCCCGTACAGCAGCAGTGCGAGCAGGCAGCCCGACAGGAAGAACGGGTCGCCGGAGAACTCCAGCGCCCGGCTCAGCGTGAACGGCGGCAGATCCGTCGTCATGCCGTGTCCGCCGTGATCCATCCCTACGCTCCCGGTTCGTGCCGATCCGCCCCGCACAAGAGTAGAACCGGCACCGGTACCCCACGGAGCCGGGGCACCTGCGACCTCGCGGGCCCCCGGAGCCGTCCACACCTGCCAGGTCAGGCGGGTTGCGTCGCAGCCGCGATCCGCTCGCCGCGCAGCGCCTCGTACCACCTGTCGTCGACCGGCGGCAGGGCGTTGACGTCCAGTGCCAGCTTGATCAGAAGGTCCGCGATGAGCGGGTTTCGCGCCAGCACCGGGCCGTGCATGTAGGTGCCGAAGACGGTGTCCTGCCAGGCGCCCTCGGTGCCGTCACCGGTGCCGTTGCCCTTCCCCAGCCGCACCTGGGCGAACGGCCGCGCGTTCGGACCCACATGGGTGATGCCCTGGTGGTTCTCGAACCCCGTCAACTGCGGCAGCCCGAGCCTCTCGTCGACATCGCCCAGTACGTCGCCCACGCACCGTTCCGCCTCGCCGCGGCCCGAGGCTACATCCAGCAGACCCAGTCCAGGCTGCCGCTGCCCCAGGTCGTTGATGAACTCGTGACCGATGATCTGGTACCCCGCACACACCGAGAACACGATCGCCCCGTTGTCCACGGCCCGGCTCAGCCCGCCGTCTCGGCCCAGTCGATCTGCAGCCAGCCGCTGTGGCCGGTCTTCGCCGCCACCGATGAGGTAGATGTCGCCGGACGTCGGCACCGGCTGGTCGGACCGGATGTCGATGCGCTGGACGTCCAGCCCGCGCTGTTGCGCGCGCCGCTCCACCACCAGAGCGTTCCCCTGGTCCCCGTATGTGCTGAGCAGATCCGGGTAGACCCACACCAGACGCAGACTCGTGTCACCCATAGTCGTCTCCTTGCCCCCGCTCAGTTGCCCACGACGCGACGCAGGTCCTGGAACGCCGTGTAGTTCGCGATCGCCTCGATTCGTCCCGGCGGGCACATTCGCACGGCCTCATCGGCGCTCTGGCACACCTGGAAGTTGACGCCTGCGACCTCCAGTCGCACCGCCAGGTCCAGCTTGCGGTCGCCGATCACGCAGATCGGGTGGCCGGCCAGTCGCGAGTAGTCCACGTCCCACAGCCAGGAGGTGTCGGTCCCGTCGGCGCCGCGCGCGTTCACCGAGAGGATCACCGGTGCCGGCGGCGGGTCGATCAGCGAGAAGGTCTCCAGCCACCCGGCGGGGTTCTTCGCCAGCAGCAGCCGTACGTCGCGGCCCTGGTAGGAGACCACGTCGTAACGTCCGGCGACTGCAGCTACGGCGTACATGCGCTCCAGCGCCACCTGAGGGGCGATGCCGAACGTCGCCGCGACGGCTGTCGACGTCGCGGCGTTGGCCTTGTTGGCGCGGCCGGGAAGTTGCAGTCTGATCGGCCAGGCCGAGCCGTGCGGGTCGAGTACGTGGTCGCCTGACAGAGCCCAGGACGGTGTCGGGCGGCGGAAGCCGCACTCGCCGCAGAACCAGTCGTCCCCCGGGCGCTGCATCACACCACCGCACGCCGGGCAGGACCAGGCGTCGTCCTTCCACTCCTGTCCTGCGGCGACCCACACCACGTTCGCCGAGTCCGAGGCCGCCCACACCACCAGCGGGTCGTCGGCGTTGGCGATGATGACGGCCTTCTGCCCGGCCAGGCCCTCCCGCCAGTGCTCGGCCAGCATCCTCGTCTCGGCGGCGCGGTCCAGCTGGTCGCGGGAGAGGTTGAGCAGGGCGATGGCCTTCGGCGTGACGTCGCGCGCCACGCCGGCCAGGTACTTCTCGTCCACCTCGATCACGCCGAACCGCGCCGAGGAACCCCCGGCCAGCGCCGAGGTGATACCGGCCGGCATGTTCGCCCCGAGTGCGTTGGAGACGACCTCGCCGCCCGCCCGCAACGCTTCGGAGATCAGCCGGGTCGTGGTGGTCTTGCCGTTCGTCGCCGAGACCAGCACCACGTCCAGGTGCTGGGCCAGCCGTGCCAGCAGGTCGGGGTCGAGTCTGAGGGCCACCTTGCCGCCGATCACCGATCCGCTGCCGCGGCCTGCAGCCCGGGAGAAGGCCGCCGCCGCCCGCCCCGCCGTCACGGCCAACCTCGCCCGTGGCGTCAGCGGCTCCGTGTTCCCTGCCATCGTCTTTGGTCCTCCTTGCGCCTGGGTCGGGGGCAACCCTATCGAGAAGCGGGGCCGCCCCCGAACCGCGGCACGGGCCGAGGCGTCAGAAGCCGGGACCGCCGCGCACGTCGTCGGTGATCGCCAGCCGGCCCCACAGCAGGTCTGCGAGCGACCGCACCAACTCCTGTCGCGAGCAGGGGCGTTCCACGAGCCACCAGTCACCAGCGGCGTGCATCATGCCCACGATCCCGTGCGCCCAGGCGCGCGCCACCGTTTCGGCCTCCGAGCCGAGTTCGACCCGTTCTGCGATCACCTTCGCAAGCTCTTCACCGAGCCTGCGAAGGAGGGGAGCGGAGTGCCGTCCCACGTCGAAACCGTGTTCGCCGGTGGTGGCCTCCTCTGCAGGGTGCGTCAGGAAGCGGTAGACCTGCGGGCGCGCCTCGATCGCCGCCAGATAGGTGTCCAGAGTGGCCTCCACCCGTTCCCGCCGACCTGCAGGGGCGTCCAGCGCTGCGCGGAGCGCGTCCAGCAGGGCGTCGGTGTGGCGTGTCGCCAGGGCGCGGTACAGGCCGCCCTTGTCGCCGAAGTGCCGGTACAGAATGGGTTTGGTGATCCCCGCCTCGGCGGCGATCGCGTTCATCGAGGCGCCGGGGCCCTCGCGCAGCACCACTCGGTCGGCGGCTTCCAGTAGCTCCCGTCGTCTGCGCTCGGCGGCGGTGCGGCGGTCTTCGCGTGGTGGCATACCCATCGCCGTCGCTCCCCGCCCGTCGTTGCCGTGACTCTTGCGCAACGTAACACCCGCCCGCAGAGGTCGCGCGGTGGCAGAAGCGGATTTGACACATTCTACTCGCCGGTAACAGACTGTCGTCGAAGATTGTTACTGGTGGTAACACGTATCGGGAGGGCCTCCCATGGTGGAGTTCGCATTCGACCTCGACGACGACCAGAAGGCCGTCCGCGACTGGATCCACGGATTTGCAGCCGACGTGATCCGTCCGGCAGCCGCCGAATGGGATGAGCGGGAGGAGACTCCCTGGCCCATCATCCAGGAAGCCGCCAAGATCGGTCTCTACTCCCTCGACTTCTATGCTCAGCAGTTCTTCGACCCCACCGGTCTGGGCATCCCCATGACCATGGAGGAACTGTTCTGGGGCGACGCCGGCATCGCCCTGTCCATCGTGGGCACCGGACTGGCAGCTGTCGGCGTCCTCGCCAACGGAACCGAGGAGCAGATCGGCACCTGGGTTCCACAGATGTACGGCGACGCCGACGACGTCAAGGTCGCGGCGTTCTGCTCCTCCGAGCCCGACGCCGGCTCCGACGTAGCTGCCATGCGCACCCACGCCGTCTATGACGAGGCCAAGGACGAATGGGTGCTCAACGGCACCAAGACCTGGGCCACCAACGGCGGAATCGCCGACGTCCATGTCGTCGTCGCCGTCGTCGACTCCGAGCTCGGCTCCAAGGGCCACGCCTCCTTCGTCATCCCCCCGCGCACCCCAGGCCTGTCCCAGGGACAGAAGTTCCGCAAGCACGGCATCCGCGCCTCACACACCGCCGAGGTGGTCCTCGACGACGTCCGTGTCCCCGGCAGCTGCCTGCTCGGCGGCAAAGAGAGGCTGGACGAACGGCTCGCCCGGGCCCGCGAGCGTGCCAAGAAGGGGGGCGAGCGCCTGCGGAATGCCGCCATGGCCACGTTCGAAGCTTCTCGCCCCGCCGTCGGCGCCATGGCCGTCGGAACCGCACGTGCCGCGTATGAGGTCGCTCTCGACTACGCGCGCACGCGCGAGCAGTTCGGCCGTCCCGTCATCGATAACCAGGGCGTCGCCTTCCAGCTCGCCGACATGCGTACCCAGATCGATGCCGCCCGCCTCCTGGTGTGGCGCGCCTCCTGGATGGCCGCATCGGGAAAGCCGTTCGAGTCCGCCGAGGGCTCGATGTCCAAGCTCTACGCCAGTGAGGTGGCCAAGCAGGTAACCGGACAGGCCATACAGATCCTCGGCGGTAACGGCTACACCAGGGAATACCCTGTCGAACGTATGCACCGCGACGCCGCCATCTACACCATCTTCGAGGGCACGAGCGAGATCCAGCGCCTGGTCATCTCCCGTGCAGTCTCCGGCCTCCCCATCCGCTGAGCACTGTCCGACGCGCGTCCTACGCTTCAGGCATGACGTCACGCCGCGTCGGCCCGGACGATCGTGGCCAGGGCTGCCCACCGCTGGCAGCCGTCCAGCGTGCTGTGGTCGTCGGCGCGGACCACGCCACAGGCGAGATCCGCGCCGACGCCGCCACC
>KI547055.1:0-730 GCA_000497405.1 Streptomycetaceae bacterium MP113-05
CCAGGGGACTCCACAAGCCTGTTGGCGCGGCCGGCCGCGCCGTCTCCCGGGGTGATCACAGCCGCCCGGACGCCTTCAGCGAAAGGTACGCGTCGACCACCTGGGAGGCCAGGACGCCGGGGACGGCGTCGACCACCACGACGCCGTGCCGACGGAGCCGGTCTGCGGTGGTGCGGCGCTCGTTGAGAGTCCGCGAGGCCGCTCCCGCCTCGTACACGGCGTCGACCGAGCCGCGGGAACGCGCCATCTCCTCCACCCGCGGGTCCGCGACCGAGGCTACGACGACCGTGTGCCGGCGTGTCAGAAGGGAAAGCACCGGCATCAGCCCCTCCTCGACGGCTGAGGTCTCCAGTCCTGTGAACAGGACCACCAGAGAACGGTGTCCCGCGATGTGGAGCGCCGTTGTGGCGAGCCCCCGCGCGTCGGCCTCCACCAGCTCGGCCTCCAGCGGAGCCATCGCAGCGACGAACGAGGGCAGTACGTCCTGGGCGGACCTTCCGCGCACGGTCGCGCGGACACGCCTGTCGTGAGCGAGCAGGTCCACCCGGTCGCCGGCTCGTGAAGCGACCGCGGCCAGCAGAAGCGTCGCATCCATCGAGGTGTCGAGCCGGGGAGCGTCTCCGACCCTGCCCGCCGCCGTACGGCCCGTGTCGAGGACGACGAGGACGTGGCGATCGCGTTCCGGGCGCCAGGTGCGGACGGCCACGCTCGACTGGCGGGGGGGGGGGGG
>KI547055.1:740-4212 GCA_000497405.1 Streptomycetaceae bacterium MP113-05
CAGTCGATGGAACGGGTGTCGTCGCCCGGCACGTACTCCCGGAGACCGTCGAACTCGGTGCCCTCGCCACGGGTGAGAATGCTGGTGCGTCCATCGAGCTCCCGGAGCCTCGCGAGCTTCTCGGGAAGATGGGCGCGGCTCTCGAAAGCGGGCAGTACGCGAACGGTCCAGGGGACGCCGTGACCGCCCTGCCGGGCTGCGAGCCCCAGAGGGCCCACCGACCGCACCGTCACGCGGGAAGCCCGGAGGTCGCCACGTCGGCTCGGTGTGAGACGTGTGGTGACGCGGGTGCGCTCACCGGCGCGTACATCGAGGGAAAACCGTGACGTGCCGCCGGCGCCGGACGCCCGGGCGCCGCCGCTCGGCGGCCACGCGTCACGGAGGAGTCCACGGAGCGGCCGGGGGGAGGGGTTGGTCACCAGCAGTGCCACGTCCACCCGACCACCAAGTCGAACGGATGTGTCACCGGATCGGGTGAAACGAAGCGTCCGCACTGGCGCGGCGCGGACGAGGTCGTAGACGATGGCCAGCAGCAGGGGGAGCTCCACGGCGAGTAGTCCGGTCCAGCCGGGGAGCACCAGTCCGATGAAGAGCGCGCCCAGGGCTGCGACCAGCGCGGCGCGTCCGGTGAGGGCCATGGTCCGGCCTCAGCGGGGGACCGGCACGTGGGCCAGCACGGATTGGATGACGCTGTCCGGGGTGACACCCTCCATCTCCGCCTCCGGCCGGAGCTGGAGGCGATGGCGCAGGGTGGGCAGGGCCAGCGCCTTCACGTCATCGGGGATGACGTAATCGCGTCCGGTCAGCCACGCCCACGCGCGGGCAGTGGAGAGCAGGGCGATCGCTCCTCGCGGAGAGGCCCCGAGCGTGAGGGAGGGGGATGCCCGGGTGGCCCGGCAGACGTCCACGACATAGCCGGCCACCTCGGGAGACACCGAGGTCTCGTCAACGGCCAGGCGAGCCGCCTCCAGGGCGTCGCGATCGGCGACGGGGCGGAGGCCCGCGGCGGTCAGGTCGCGCGGATCGAAGCCCTGGGCGTGGCGGGTGAGGATGCCGACCTCGTCCTCTCTCGACGGCAGCGGCACGGTGAGTTTGAGGAGGAAGCGGTCGAGTTGGGCTTCGGGAAGGAGGTACGTGCCTTCGTACTCGACGGGATTCTGGGTCGCGGCGACGAGGAAGGGTTCGGGGAGGGGCCGGGGTGTTCCGTCGACGGAGACCTGTCGTTCCTCCATCGCCTCGAGGAGGGACGCCTGCGTCTTGGGTGGCGTCCGGTTGATCTCGTCGGCGAGGAGGAGGTGAGTGAAGACGGGCCCGGCCTGGAACGAGAACTCGGCGGTCCGGGCGTCGTAGACCAGCGATCCGGTGACATCGCCGGGCATCAGGTCGGGAGTGAACTGGACGCGTTTGGTGTCGAGTTCGAGAGCCTCCGCCAGCGCCCGGACCAGGAGTGTCTTGGCAACGCCGGGAACGCCCTCGAGCAGCACATGCCCACGGCACAGCAGGGCGATGACCAGGCCGGTGACGGCGGCGTCCTGTCCGACGACGGCCTTGGAGATCTCGGTGCGCAGTGCCTCGAGTGCGCTGCGGGCGCTGTCTGCGGAGGGGACGCTCACGACGTGCGGTCCTTGTCTGTCGAGGTGGTGGCAGTGCCGGGTGCAGCGGGTGCGGGGGAAGGAGGGTCGCCGAGGAGGTGCTCGAGCGTGTCCAGGTCCTCGGCCAGGCGGACGAGAGCCATGTCGTCGGAGGGTGCGGGGCCGAAGAGCAGGATGTGCAGGTCGCCCCCCTGGTGGGAGAGACCCAAGTGGTGGGAGAGCGCGGGAAGCAGCCTCTCCGGGGAGTCGGCCTGGGCGGCGCTCACCCCGACCAGCGGAGCCATTCGGCGTCGGCCGGCCCGGCGAAGGGCCTGGGCGGCACGATCCCTGGCCCCGGTCCGTCGGTAGAGGCGTGCGCGGCCTTCGGTTGCCTCTGCGGCGTGGACGATCACCGGGAGTCGTTCGGGTACGAGTGGGCCGAGACGGCGTGCCCGCCAGCCGGCTGCGAGCAGGGCTGCGACGGAGAGTTGCAGTGTGCCCCAGAGCCAGCCGCCGGGGAGAAGGTCGATGAGCCCTTGTTCACCGTCGGGGGCCGCCGAGTCGGACAGTGAGGGGAGGTACCAGACGAGGTTCCTGCGGGAGCCCAGGAGTTGCAGTGTCAGCGAGGCGTTTCCGCGGTCGTCCAGGCGGTCGTTGTGGAGCGGATGGGGGGTGCCGAGCAGCACGGTCTCACCACTCCCGGACGGAGCGGGCACGACGACCAGGGTCGGCAGATCCTCTCTCGGGTAGCAGGTCGTATTCGTGCCGTCGGCGGGTCGGTAGCGTATGCCGCCTAGGTCGGCGTCACCCGCCCGGCCCGCGGCGGGCAGGTCACAGCGTGGTCGGGTCGCTTCGACGGGGACGGTGCTCTCCGCCTCCACACGCGCGGCGATGCCGGAGACGCTGCGGGGACCTGCGCCCACCACGACCGTCCGGCCCCCGGCCTCCGCCACGGCGCGCAGCGACGTCAGCTGCTCCTCGCCGAGCAGTTCCGGCCGGGTGACGAGGAGGGTCGTCTCCGGGCCTGCGCGGGCCGTCGCCTCGGCGGTGGTGGTGGCGACTCTCGTCGTGACGCCGTGCTCGTCGAGCAGTTCTGCCACGGCGAGGCTTCCGACAGCGTCGGGGGAACGCGGGTCGAGAGCACCGTGGCGTTCACCGGAGCGTAGTGCGGCGAGGATCACGCCGGCGGCGGCGAGCACTGCGGCGGCGAGGAGGAGTCCGCGCAGTCGGGACCAGATCTGCCGGGCCGTCGGTGAAGCGGAGGTGCTGGTGTTCACCGGCCGCTCCCGGAGTCGTCCGGCGCGGGTGCAGTGGTACGCAGTGTCTCGTCGAGGTCCCTCAGGCGGCGGTAGGAGGCCTCGTCGGCGATCCGGCCCGCGTAGGCGACCTCGTCGAAGGTGACTGCGGCCGACCGCAGTTCCATGACGTGGCCCGGCAGGACGTGCCCTGCTTCTTCGGCAGCCTCGTCGGCGGTGCGGCCGGGCCGCGGCTCGAGCAGGGTGCGTTCCTCCATGGACCGCACAAGCCCCCGCATCCGCTCCTGGACCGCTTCGCTCCAGTGTCCGGCCGCGGCGTGGGCGCCGGCGCTCGCCCGGTGCTCGGCGGCGGTGCGGGGACGTTCCTCGAAGAGTCCGGGACGCGTCCGGCCGGTCTCCCGGTGTGGCGTCCCCAGGCGGCCCCACAGGGCGGCGATCAGCAGCACCAGGGCGACCACGAGGATCGTGATGCCGACGGCTCCGCCGGGGACGACGTCCACGACGGAGCCGAGCAGATCGCCCAGCTTCTCCCAGGTCCAGTCGAGTGCCTGCTTGACCGGGCTCGGGTCGTCCCGGTGGTAGACCGGCTCGGAGAGTTCTCCCTCGGCGTCCCGCTGGGCGGGTCCGCGCGGAATCGTGACCGGC
>KI547055.1:4222-18032 GCA_000497405.1 Streptomycetaceae bacterium MP113-05
TCCCCCCTTCACGCGTGTCAGCTTCCGGCCGCGTTCGACGGCGCGGTGCCGTCACCGTCGCTGCCTGCGGCGCGCGCGAGCTCGAGGTCCAGGGCCTCGCGCCGGATGCGCTGGTCCATGTAGAGCAGGGCGGTGATGCCGGCGCTCAGCGGCAGCGTCACCGTCATGGCGAGTACGGCGCCGATGCCCACGATGATCAGATAGGTCCAGGAGAACGTCAGGGAGCCGTTCAGAAGGTTCTGGAACCCGTCGCCCTCGACGACGGAGGCGATCACGGAGGCGGGGATCTGCACGATGAAGCTGACGACCTGGACCAGCAGCCAGGCCAGGATCTGGATGCCGAAGATCCGCCACCAGCTGTTGCGCACCAGCTTCGCGGAACGGCGCAGCGAGGTGGTGACGCCCTGCCGCTCGAGCATCAGGGCCGGTGCGGCCAAGCAGTAGCGCACCCACAGCCAGATTCCGCAGACGGTGCCGCCGAGAGCGCCCAGGAGCAGCAGCGCGCTTCCTGCCGTCGCGGATCCCGTCAGTGCGAGTACGAGTCCGGGGAGCACGCCGGCGAAAACGGCGCCGAGCACGATCAGCATGACGAGCAGGGTGAGCCCGAGCATGCGTCCCAGCAGCGGACGGGCCTCCCGCCAGGCGTCGCGCGTGGTCACCGGACGGCCGAGCACGGCCCGGCTGACGACGATGGTCAGCATCGCGGTGGCGATGACGGTGCCCACGAGCGAGGCGAGCAGGGTGATGCCGGCGCTGCTGAGACTGGCGGTCATCGCGTCCAGCAACTCGTCCGAGCTGGGTTGCGGGTTGTTCTGCAGGGCTTCGAGACCGCTGTTGTCGCGCAGCCACAGGCCGTTGGCGATGGTCGAGGCGAGCTGCACGAGCACGGCGACGCCGAGTGCGATCCCCAGCGCGGTGCGCCAGTGGGCGCGTGCGGTGGCGACGGCTCCGTCGAGGATCTCGCCGACGCCGAGCGGGCGCAGCGGGATGACGCCGGGTTTGGCAGCGGGCGGCCGGTTCCACTGGTTCCAGGCTCCCCACCCGGGGGGCGGCCCCGGCTGCCCCGGTGGCACCGGCCCTCCCGGGTGCGGGTGGGCACCCGGCTGCGGGGCGGTGCCCCAGCCCCCTCCGTCCGCCGGGGGAGGCTGCGCGGCCGACCACTTGCCCGGCGGCTGCGGGTGTGCCTCCGGCTGCTCGGGTGGCGGAGTCCTGGGGGCGTCGCCGGGTGGGCTCCCCCCGTTGCCCCCTTCTGGGCCGGAAGGGGATGATCCGGGCGAGGCCCAGCCCGGAGAATCGTTCATGTCTGCTACTCCTTAGCCTGGTGGGCAGCCATCGTGCCACGACCCGTGGTGGTCGGGCGTGTCTTTTGGATCACGCCTCGGAGTCGGCCCTCCCGGCGTCGTGTGTCTTCTGCCGTACGGCAGGTCGGGGCAGACTGGGCGGATGACTGATCGAAGTGTTCCGGTAGTGCGGTGGGCCGATGCGCCCGGGGGGCCCGCGGTGCTGCTCCTGGACCAGACGAGGCTGCCGGCCGAAGAGTCCGAGCGGCGCTGTGGCGATGTGCCGACCCTGGTGTCGGCGATACGCTCCCTTGCGGTCCGCGGTGCGCCGTTGCTGGGCATCGTCGGTGCCTACGGGGTGGCGCTGGCAGCCGTGCGCGGGGAGGACGTGCGGGAGGCCGCCGGGGTGCTCGCGGGGGCCCGTCCGACCGCCGTCAACCTCGGATACGGCGCCCGACGTGTCGAGTCGGCCCACCTGGCGGCTGTCCGGGACGGTTCCGGGCAGGAGGCCGCGGCGGCGGCTGCGCTCGCCGAGGCCAGGGCGCTGCACCGGGAGGATGCCGAGGCCAGTACCCGGATGGCCGAGTACGGGAGTGATCATCTGCTGCGTACGCTGCTCGCGGACCGCGCCGGCGAGCGGGACCTGAAGCTGCTGACGCACTGCAACACCGGTTGTCTGGTCTCCGGCGGCGGCGGCACGGCGTTCGCGGTAGCCCGTGCCGTGCACCGGGCGGGGAGGCTGGAGCGGCTGTGGGTGGATGAGACCCGGCCGCTGTTGCAGGGGGCGCGGCTGACGGCGTACGAGGCGGAACGGGACGGGTTGCCGTACAGCGTGCTGGTGGACGGCGCCGCGGGTTCACTGTTCGCGGCCGGGCGGGTCGATGCCGTGCTGATCGGGGCGGACCGGATCGCGGCCGACGGCTCGGTGGCGAACAAGGTGGGCAGTTTCCCGCTCGCGGTGCTGGCCAGGCATCACGGGGTGCCGTTCCTGGTGGTCGCCCCGGTGACCACCATCGACGAGGAGACGCCGGACGGGTCGTCCATCGAGATCGAGCAGCGCTCTGCGGACGAGGTGACCGCGGAGGCGCCGAAGGGCGCGGAGGCCTACAACCCGGCGTTCGACGTGACGCCCGCCGAGCTGGTCACCGCGATCGTCACGGAACGTGGTGTGGTGTCTCCGGTCGGTCGTGAAGGTGTCGCCGAGTTGTGTTCCGCACCTCCGGCGGGAGCGTCACGATCGCGCAATGGGATGATGAACTCATGAAGGGACGCGTCCTTGTCGTCGACGACGACACCGCACTGGCAGAGATGCTCGGCATCGTGCTGCGCGGCGAAGGCTTTGAACCGTCGTTCGTGGCGGACGGCGACAAGGCGATTGCCGCCTTCCGCGAGACGAAACCGGATCTGGTGCTGCTCGACCTGATGCTGCCCGGCCGGGACGGTATCGAGGTGTGCCGCCTGATCCGGGCCGAGTCCGGGGTTCCGGTGGTCATGCTGACCGCCAAGAGCGACACGGTGGACGTGGTCGTGGGTCTGGAGTCCGGGGCCGACGACTACATCGTGAAGCCGTTCAAGCCGAAGGAGTTGGTAGCTCGCATCCGTGCACGGCTGCGCCGCTCGGAGGATCCAGCGCCGGAGCAGCTCACGATCGGGGACCTGGCGATCGATGTGGCCGGCCACTCGGTGAAGCGGGAGGGCGAGTCCATCGCACTGACCCCGCTGGAGTTCGACCTGTTGGTGGCGCTGGCCCGCAAACCGTGGCAGGTGTTCACCCGCGAGGTGCTACTCGAACAGGTGTGGGGGTACCGGCATGCGGCGGACACCCGGCTGGTGAACGTCCATGTGCAGCGCCTGCGATCGAAGGTCGAGAAGGATCCGGAGCGGCCGGAGATCGTCGTCACTGTGCGGGGCGTCGGGTACAAGGCCGGGCCGGGCTGAGTAGCCTGCCCAGGTGACCGAGATGCCCGACACGTCCCGCACGGCACGCCTGTGGCGCGCGGGCCGCGCCTTCCTCGCGGAGGGTCTGCTGCCCGAGGGCGCCACCGGCACCCGGTCGCATCCCGTTTTCCGCATGGCGGTGCGCCTGGTACGGCGCCCGCTGCTGCCGGCGACGCGGCTGTGGCGGCGGAACATCCAGCTCCGGGTGGTCGCTGCGACCCTGCTGATGTCGCTCTGCGTGGTGCTGCTGCTGGGCATCGTGGTCACCGGACAGGTGCGGAACGGTCTGCTCGAGGCGAAGGAGCAGTCCGCTCAGAGCCAGGCCGCCGGAGGCTTCGCCTTCGCACAGCGGGTGGCGGACGCCTCCAGCGGTCGGGGCTTCGCCGACGGGGACCTGGATCCGGCGAACGGATCCGCCGACCAGTCCGCCGGGGCCTGGCTGAACAACCTGGTCGAGCAGTTGGCCAGCGGCGGCCAGGGCGTCTACTCGGTGGTGGTGCTCAGCTCCGACACCGACGACGGCTCTGCCGGTGAGACGGACGACGGGAACCGGCCGCGGGGCCCCCGCGCACTGGTCGACGTACAGCCCGAGAAGACCATCCCGGCAGACCTGCGGCGCGTTCTCGACCAGGACAAGGGCACCTACCAGCGGTACGGCGAGCTGCACCGGCCGGATGGGAGCACCGAGCCCGCGCTGATCGTCGGCAAACGGGTCAGCGACCTGAACGGCAATCCGTATCAGCTCTACTACGTCTTCCCCTTCGATCAGGAGCAGGAGACGCTCAGCCTGGTCAAAGGCACCCTGATCACCGCCGGTGTGTTCGTGGTGGTGCTGCTCGGAGCCATCGCCTGGCTCGTCGTACGTCAGGTGGTGACGCCCGTGCGGATGGTGGCCGGCATCTCGGAGCGACTGGCGGCCGGCCGGCTGCGGGAGCGGATGAAGGTCACCGGCGAGGACGACATCGCGCGCCTCGGGGAGTCCTTCAACAAGATGGCGCAGAACCTCTATCTGAAGATCCACCAGCTGGAGGAGCTGTCCCGGATGCAGCGGCGGTTCGTCTCGGACGTCTCGCACGAGCTGCGCACCCCCCTGACCACCGTGCGGATGGCCGCCGACGTCATCCACGCCGCCAAGGAGGACTTCGACCCGGTGACGGCCCGGTCGGCGGAGTTGCTGATCGGCCAGCTCGACCGCTTCGAGTCGCTGCTCGGGGAACTGCTGGAGATCTCCCGGTTCGATGCGGGCGCCGCTTCCCTGGAGGTCGCCCCGGTGGACCTGCGCGACGTGGTGCGCCGCGTCGTCGACGGGTGCGCACCGCTCGCCGAACGCACCGGCAGCGAGGTGCGTGTGCTGGGCGACGAGGAACCCGTGATGGTGGAGGCCGACGGCCGGCGGGTGGAGCGGGTCCTGCGCAACCTGGTCGACAACGCCATAGAGCACGGCGAGGGCCGGGACGTGGTGATACGCCTCGCCGTCGCCGGGGGCGCCGCCGCCGTGGCGGTGCGGGACTACGGCATCGGCCTCAGGCCGAGCGAGGTCAACCGGGTGTTCAACCGCTTCTGGCGCGCCGACCCGGCCCGCGCGCGAACCACCGGGGGCACCGGGCTGGGGCTGGCCATCGCGCTCGAGGACGCCCGGCTGCACGGCGGCCGGCTGCAGGCATGGGGGGAGCCGGGTGGCGGCTCGCAGTTCCGTCTCACCCTGCCGGGCGCTGCCGGGGAGCCGCTGCGCGGCTCCCCCCTGCCGCTGGAGCCCGCCGACTCACGCCGTCGGCGAGGTGCCGACGGCGCGCTGCCCACACAGACGCGGGTGCCCGCGAACAGGCCGGGCCGCGGAGAGGAGCCGGAGGATGAGGGTTGACCGACACCGTGGAGGCGTCGGCGCTCTGCTGACCCTGTCCCTCCTGCTTTCCGGGTGCGCGTCCATGCCGTCGGACGGCGAGGTCGGTGCGGTCGAATCCTCGCAGCGAGCCGAACACGAGTCCAGGGTCCGCGTCTACGGCGTCAGTCCGCAGAAGCACGAGGACGCGCAGGACATCGTCCGCGGCTTCCTGGAGGCCACGACCAGTGACGAGCCGAACTTCTCGACGGCACGCCAGTACCTCACCGAGGACGCGGCGAAGGGCTGGGAACCGTTCGCCGGGACCACGGTGCTCAAGGGCGGGCCCGTCGTGGCGGAGGCCCGGCGCAACACGGGTGAGAAGGGTGGCCGCACGGTGGTCGTCTCCGGTGAGAGCACCGCGCGGCTGGACAGGAGGCATGCCTACAGCCCCGAGAGCGGTCGGTTCTCCGACGACTTCCACCTCTCCAGGTCCAAGGGTGAGTGGCGCATCGACCGGCTCCCGGAAGGGCTGGTCATCGGCGATGCCGACTTCGAACGCATCTACCGGTCGGTCGACGTCTTCTACTTCGCGCAGCTCGGGCCGGGCGGGGAGGCCGTGTCCCGTGGTGACGACGTGCTGGTGGCCCAGCCGGTCTACGTCCGGTCGCGGATCGATCCGGTCGCCGAGACGGTGCGCGCACTTCTGGAGGGGCCCGTCGACTGGCTGAGCCCGGTGGTCGGCACCGCCTTTCCGGCGAGCACCCGGCTGGACCGCGGGGACAGCGTCGCCGTCGACGACTCGGGCACCGTGACGGTCCGGCTCAACCGGCGCGGGGCGTCAGTCGGGACGGGGCGGTGCATGCGGATGGCGGCGCAGATGATGCACAGCGTGCAGTCCCAGGCGTCCGCGAAGGTGCCACGTCTCAGGATCGAAGGGCCCCGCGGCCGCGAGGTGTGCGATCTGGACGCCGAGGAGGCCAAGGACTACGTTCCGGGCCGGCTCGGCGGCGGAAGCGTCCAGCCGTACCTCATCGACGCAGAGGACCGGGTCGCAGCGATCAGGCCGGGCGAGGACGACCCGCAGGTCGTCTCAGGACCGTTGGGAAGCGGCCGGATCGAGTTCCGGTCGGTCGGCGTCAGCCGTGACGAGCGACTGGCTGCGGCGGTGTCGCGCAATGGGCGGGCGCTGTACGTCTCCTCGCTCTCCGGGAGCGACGAGGCGGCTCAGCCGGTGCTGGTCAGCCGGGGTGGACTGGAGTCGGGCCGACTGAGCGCACCGAGCTGGGACGGGCTGGGTGACGTGTGGGTCGCGGACCGCGATCCACACGATCCACGGCTGGTGCGGCTTCCCGGAGGCAAGGGGGAGCCGGAGACCGTCTCAGTGCCGGGACTGGCCCGGAACGAACGCATCGAGTCGTTGCGGATCTCTTCGGACGGCGTGCGGATCGCGCTGCGCATCAGGAACCCGGACGGCACGAGTTCGCTGGAACTGGGACGTGTGGAGCGCGACGGCACCCGGGAGAACCCGGCCGTCACTGTCGCCGCGCTGCAGCGAGTCGCGCCGCAGTTGGAGGACATCAAAGCGATGGCGTGGTCCGGGCACAGCGAACTCGTCGTCGTGGGGCGGGAGTCCCGCGGTGTGCAGCAGCTCCAGTACGTGGGTACGGACGGTTCCACTGCGCACCAGCCGCCGTTGCCCGGCATCAACGACGTCGAGAGCGTCGCGGCGTCCGAGGACGAGAGCAAGCCGCTGTTCGCCGAGTCCGAGTACGCGATCGTTCGTCTGACCCCGCCGGACGGCAACTGGGAGACGGTCACGGAGGACGGTGGCGCACCCGTCTACCCGGGGTGACACCTGTTCGCAGGGGTGTCGGCAGGGTTCTCCACAGGACTGGTGAGGGTGACCCGGCGCTGCCAGACTGTACGTATGCGGGCCCTGTGGCAGGAGCTGACCGACCTGGTGCTGCCGGGTGGCTGCGCCGGGTGCGGTGCCCTGCGGGCCTCGCGTCGGCTCTGTGACCACTGCCGGCAGAGGCTGCGCCGCCCGAGGGCGCGTCGGGTCCGGCCGTCGTCTGCACCGGAAGGACTCCCCGCCGTTCACGCGGCGCTGTCCTACGCGGACGAGGCGCGCTCCGTGCTGCTGGCACACAAGGAGCGCGGTGCGCTACCGCTGGCCGAGCCGCTCGGTTTCGCGCTGGCAGGAGGCGTCCGGGCGGCCGTGGCGGCCGGCGGACGCGGGCCCGCCGGCTCACTGCTGCTGGTTCCGGTGCCCTCCGCCCGCCGTTCGGTGGCGGCTCGCGGTCACGACCCGGTGCGGCGCATCGCGCTGGCAGCCGCGACGGTGCTCCGGCGCGACGGTGTGGCGGCGCGCATGGCGCCGGTGCTTCGGCAGCGCCGCATCGTCGCGGACCAGACGGCCCTGACGGCCGACGGACGCGCGGTGAACCTGCGCGGAGCGCTGGAGACGGCGCCCGGCAGCGGCCTGCTGTTGTCGCCGGACGGACCGTCCGCTGTCGAGATCGTGGTGGTGGACGACCTGATCACCACCGGCGCTTCGCTCGCGGAGGCATCCCGCGCGGTCGCGGAGCTGACCGGGCGGCCGCCGCTCGCCGCCGTGGTCGCCGCGCCCGCACGCAGCTGCCGCCGAAGACCCGTCGTGGCCCGTGACACGGGTGATAGTCACCCGATCGTAGGTACGTGCCGGTAGGGGGTGCCGCGGATCCCTCGCCGGAGGTAGGTTCGGAGAGGGATGACGATCTTCCGACTGGGGCAGGAGGAGGTGAAGTCGACACCCGACGTTGTGCCGGAGAGTGACCGGCAACGGCCGTGAGCCTCCGGCGTCAGTGCACAAAGGACGCGCTGCGCGCAGCGCGCAGAAGCGTCCGGGAACGGAGTTCTGCGTGGACATCGTCGTCAAGGGCCGGAAAACAGAGGTACCGGACCGGTTCCGCAAGCACGTGGCCGAGAAGCTGGAGAAGATCCAGAAGCTCGACGCAAAGGTGATCAACCTGGACGTCGAGGTCTCCAAGGAGCACAACCCCCGGCAGGCCAACCGTTCCGACAGGGTGGAGATCACCCTGCGCACCCGCGGTCCGGTCATCCGCGCGGAGGCTGCGGCCTCCGACCCCTATGCAGCGCTCGACCTGGCCGCCGGAAAGCTCGAGGCCCGCCTGCGCAAGCAACACGACAAGCGGCTGGTGCACCGAGGCGGTCACCGCGCTCCGATCAGCGTGGCAGCAGCGACGGCGCATCTGGCAGCGGAACTCAACGGGGAGATGGACGCGGCCTCCGCGGCGGCCCGCGAGGCGGAACACGAAGGGAGCGAGACGACCACCCGGGTCGGTCCGCTCGAGGTTCAGGGTGAAGGTCCCCTGGTCGTCCGCGAGAAGACGCACGCCGCGGCGCCCATGACACTCGACACGGCGCTCTACGAGATGGAGCTCGTGGGGCACGACTTCTATCTCTTCGTCGACTCCGAGACCAAGCACCCCAGCGTGGTCTACCGGCGGCACGGCTACGACTACGGTGTGATCCACCTGGAGCAGGATCCCTTCGCGCAGGAGGCTCCGCTCGGAGCCGGTGGTGCGCTCGGAGGCTGACTCCGAAGGTTCCCGGAGGCCGGCCTACGGCCACCGGAGACCGACCGGTCGCGCAGCGTCCCCGGCCTGGGTGCAGAGCAACCCGCGCCGGGGGCGTGGCGCGTCGAGGCGGGGCGGGCGAGGGCCGTACGGCATGGGAAGATGAACGGACCGTCAACCGGCGTGTTCGAACCTGGCGTTGGTGCGGCCGAGCCTGTTGGGGGAGGAATCGATGGCGGACAGCTTCGGGCCCGCGATGCCCGTTCCCGCGCCCGGAGGGGCACGGGGACCTGCGGGAGGTCCCGCCGGGAAGGCGGGCCCGGCCGTGGAGGGCAGCTCGCAGCCGGAGCCGATCCGCGTCCTCGTGGTGGACGATCACGCGCTGTTCCGGCGCGGGCTGGAGATCGTGCTCGCGCAGGAGGAGGACATCCAGGTCGTGGGCGAGGCCGGCGACGGAGCGGAGGCTGTGGACGTCGCCGCCGACCTGCTGCCGGACATCGTCCTGATGGACGTGCGGATGCCCAGGCGCGGCGGAATCGAGGCCTGCACCGCGCTCAAGGAGGTGGCCCCCAGTGCGAAGATCATCATGCTCACGATCAGCGACGAGGAGGCCGACCTCTACGACGCGATCAAGGCGGGCGCCACCGGTTACCTGCTCAAGGAGATCTCCACCGACGAGGTCTCCACGGCCATCCGCGCGGTCGCGGACGGGCAGTCCCAGATCAGCCCCTCGATGGCGGCGAAGCTGCTCACCGAGTTCAAGTCCATGATCCAGCGCACCGACGAGAGCAAACTGGTACCGGCACCGCGGCTCACCGACCGAGAGCTGGAGGTCCTCAAGCTCGTGGCCACCGGCAAGAACAACCGTGACATCGCCAAGGAGCTCTACATCAGCGAGAACACGGTGAAGAACCACGTGCGGAACATCCTGGAGAAGCTCCAGCTCCACTCCCGCATGGAAGCCGTGGTCTACGCCATGCGGGAGAAGATCCTCGAGATCCGCTGATGCGGCGGCCCGCACCCCCGCCGGGGCCACCGCCCGGCCGCGCTTCACCGCAGAGGTCAGGAGACCGCTCGCAGTGCCGCCTCCAGAGGCCCCCGCAGCTTCTCCGGCTCGCACCGTTCCACCCGAACCGTGTCGCAGCCCACCCACTCCGCGGCCTCGCTCAGCGCCCGCGCCATCGGCTCCACCGCGTCCCTGCCGCGCATCGACAGCTGCCGCGCCACGAGCGTCGTCCCCTCCCGCGCCGGATCCACCCGGCCCCGCAGCCGGCCGCCCGTCAGCAGAGGCATCGCGAAGTAGCCGTGGAGCCGCTTCGTGCGCGGCACGTACGCCTCCAGACGGTGAGTGAAGTCGAACATCCGCAGCGTCCGGGGCCGGTCCCAGATCAGCGAGTCGAACGGGGACAGCAGCGTCGTGCGGTGCCGGCCGCGTGGCGGGACGGCGAGTGCCTGAGGGTCGGCCCAGGCGGGACGTCCCCATCCCTCCACCTCCACGGGCACGAGCCCGGTGAGCGGCAGTACCTCGGCGACCTGGTCGCCCCGGAGCCGGTGGTAGTCAGCCAGGTCGGCCCGGGTGGTGACCCCCATCGCGGCCCCTGCCTGCGCCACCAGGCGGCGTACGCACTCGGTGTCGTCCAGGTCGTCGTGCAGCAGGGGGTCGGGCACCGCACGCTCGGCCAGGTCGTACACCCGCTTCCAGCCGCGCCGCTCGGTGCAGACCACCTCACCGGTGTCCAGCAGCCACTCCACGGCGATCTTGGTCTCCGACCAGTCGAACCATTCGCCGCCGTTCTTCCCGCCGCCGAGATCGGTGGTGGTCAGCGGACCGTCGACCTTGAGCCGGTCCCGCACCGCGGCGCAGGACGCCTCCTTGTCCTCCAGCCGGTGCCAGCGGTGGCCCTTCGCCCGCCGGGCCCGTCGACGGAACGCGAAGTGCGGCCACTCCTCGACCGGCAGGATGCAGGCGGCGTGCGACCAGTACTCGAACGAGTGGCCGCCGGTCCAGTAGGCGTCCTCCACCTGTTGCCTGCCGACCGCACCCAGCCGGGCGTAAGGCACGAGCTCGTGCGAGCGGGCCAGCACCGAGATGGTGTCGAGTTGCACGGCGCCGAGCCGTCCGAGCACCCCGCGCACCCCGGCGCGGCGGTCGGGTGTGCCCAGCAGGCCCTGCGCGCACAGGGCGGCACGACGGGCCTCGTCGGCGGACAGTGAGGCCTCGGGCTCAGGGGCGGCAGTCATGCAGCACACCCTAGAGCCCGGCACCGACAGTGAGGCGGGCTCAGCGGGCGGGCAGGTAGGGCGTCTGCATCTCCCGGCCCCAGTCGCTGGGAAGCAGGGCTCCGACCCAGGCGTCGCGGCGTACGCCACGGTGCACGATCACGCCTCGCTGCAGGCCCTCCATGACGAAACCGAGCCTCTGGGCCACCGCCCGGGAGCCCACGTTGCCCGCGGTGGCGACCCACTCCATGCGCTCGACGCCGAGATCCGAGAAGGCCCAGCCGATCACGGCGCGGGCGGCCTCCACCGTGTGACCCCGGCCACGGTGCTCCTTCGCGGTCCAGAAGCCGAGCTCCGCCTGCCGCTTCGGTCCTTTCAACTCGCCGAGCCGCACCAGGCCCATGGAGCCCACCAGAGCGCCGCCCTCCCGGGTGAAGACGCCGAAGTTGTACATGGTGTCGTCGCGCCAGCCCGAGGTGCTGACGTTCTCGATGAACTCGACCGCGTCCCTTCGCGCGTAGGGGTCGGGCACGGGTATCCAGCGCGCGATCTCCGGATCCCGGCAGGCGGCGGCCACGGCGTCGGTGTCGGCCCCGGCCAACGGGCGCAGTTCGAGGCGCTCCGTGGTGAGAGTGATGGGCTCCATGGGGGCATTCTCCCGGTGCGCCGTGGCCCGTCCGTACCCGGCTCCGTACCCGGCACGTTCCACAAGTCCGGCACGTTGGGGGTACAGGGGGCTACGCCCCTGTCTTACGATGGCCGGTGCGGCGGGGGACCACTCCGCCGTGCCCACGCACCAGACCGTGCCAGGCCCGATCGGCAAGGAGTCACCCTACGTGTCCGTCTTCGGCAAGCTCATGCGCGCAGGTGAAGGAAAGATCCTGCGCAAGCTGGACCGCATCGCGCGGCAGGTGAATTCCATTGAAGAGGACTTCGTCGATCTCTCCGACGCCGAGCTGAAGGCCCTGACCGACGAGTACAAGGAGCGGTACGCCGACGGCGAGACGCTCGACGACCTGATGCCGGAGGCCTTCGCGACCGTCCGCGAGGCGGCCAAGCGGGTTCTCGGCCAGCGCCACTACGACGTGCAGATCCAGGGCGGCGCCGCGCTGCACCTCGGTTACGTCGCGGAGATGAAGACCGGCGAGGGGAAGACCCTGGTCGGCACGCTGCCCGCGTACCTGAACGCGATCTCCGGCGACGGCG
Source organism: Streptomycetaceae bacterium MP113-05 (assembly GCA_000497405.1). Lineage (GTDB taxonomy): Bacteria > Actinomycetota > Actinomycetes > Streptomycetales > Streptomycetaceae > Streptomyces. The sequence continues at coordinate 16,267 of KI547055.1, forward strand.
TCCACATCATCACCGTCAACGACTACCTCGCCCAGCGCGACTCCGAGTGGATGGGCCGTGTCCACCAGTTCCTCGGCCTGAGCGTGGGCTGCATCATGGCGAACATGACGCCGGCGCAGCGCCGCGAGCAGTACGCCTACGACATCACCTACGGCACCAACAACGAGTTCGGCTTCGACTACCTGCGCGACAACATGGCGTGGTCGAAGGACGAGCTGGTCCAGCGGGGCCACAACTTCGCGATCGTCGACGAGGTGGACTCCATCCTCGTCGACGAGGCGCGCACCCCGCTGATCATCTCCGGTCCGGCCGACCAGGCCACGAAGTGGTACGGCGACTTCGCCAAGCTGGTGAAGCGGCTGGAGAAGGGCGAGCCGGGCGACCCGCGGCTGGGCAAGGCCGAGACCGGTGACTACGAGGTCGACGAGAAGAAGCGCACCGTCGGCATCCACGAGTCCGGCGTGAGCACGGTCGAGGACTGGCTGGGTATCGACAACCTGTACGAGTCCGTGAACACGCCGCTGGTCGGTTATCTCAACAACGCGATCAAGGCCAAGGAGCTCTACAAGAAGGACAAGGACTACGTCGTCATGGACGGCGAGGTCATGATCGTCGACGAGCACACCGGCCGTATTCTCGCCGGCCGCCGCTACAACGAGGGCATGCACCAGGCCATCGAGGCCAAGGAGCAGGTCGACATCAAGGACGAGAACCAGACGCTCGCCACGATCACCCTGCAGAACTTCTTCCGCCTCTACGACAAGCTGTGCGGCATGACCGGTACGGCCATGACCGAGGCTGCCGAGTTCCACCAGATCTACAAGCTCGGCGTCGTCCCGATCCCGACGCACCGCCCGCTCGCCCGTGCCGACCAGGCCGACCTGATCTACCGCACCGAGGTCGCCAAGTTCGACGCGGTCGTCGACGACATCGCGGAGAAGTTCGAGAAGGGGCAGCCGGTCCTGGTCGGCACCACCTCTGTGGAGAAGTCGGAGTACCTCTCCAAGCAGCTGCACAAGCGCGGCGTGCGGCACGAGGTGCTCAATGCCAAGCAGCACGACCGGGAGGCCGTGATCGTCGCGCAGGCGGGCCGCAGGGGCTCCGTCACGGTGGCGACGAACATGGCCGGCCGCGGCACCGACATCAAGCTCGGCGGCAACCCCGACGACATCGCGGAGACCGAGCTGCGCGGCAAGGGGCTGGACCCGGTCGAGCACGCCGAGGACTGGGCCGCGGCGCTGCCGACCGCGCTGGAGCGCGCGGAGAAGGCGGTCGAGGCCGAGTTCGAGGAGGTCAAGGAGCTCGGCGGGCTGTACGTTCTGGGCACCGAGCGGCACGAGTCGCGGCGCATCGACAACCAGCTGCGCGGCCGGTCCGGCCGTCAGGGCGACCCGGGTGAGTCGCGTTTCTACCTCTCGCTCGGGGACGACTTGATGCGGTTGTTCAAGGCGCAGATGGTGGAGCGCGTGATGGCCATGGCCAACGTGCCCGACGACGTCCCGATCGAGAACAAGATGGTCACCCGGGCCATCGCCTCCGCCCAGTCCCAGGTCGAGCAGCAGAACTTCGAGATCCGGAAGAACGTCCTCAAGTACGACGAGGTGCTCAACCGGCAGCGTGAGGTCATCTACGGCGAGCGCCGCCGCGTCCTGGAGGGCGAGGACCTGCACGAGCAGGTGCGGCACTTCATGGACGACACCATCGAGGCGTACGTCGAGGCGGAGACGGCCGACGGCTTCGCCGAGGAGTGGGACCTGGACCGGCTG
>KI547055.1:18349-25315 GCA_000497405.1 Streptomycetaceae bacterium MP113-05
TGTGCTTCGCTGGTGGCAGGTACTGGGCATGGGTTCCCCCGATCCTGGTGTGCGGTGCCGACGAGCGTGACTACTCGCCAGTAGGGTCTGGTTGTAGCCGCGGTACGTGGAGGTGCGCAACGCCTCTCGGTGCCCCGTTCGTCGCGGAGCGTGATGCACCTATCCGGGTGGACCGGCGCGAGGTGCTGACGTGGCCGGATCGGCCCCGTGGGCAGAGCGCCCCCGGGAGGCGGCGAACTGCGTGTATCCGCAAGGTCGTGGACCCGTCGTACAGCAGGGGCGCGGGGGTGACGGCCGGACCGTATGCTGACGGGGCAGTCGGAACGGCGATACACGAAAGCGGCAGCCATGCGCGTCTATGTCCCCCTGACCTTTCCTGCCCTGGCCGCCGCGCACCGCTCCGGCGAGCTGGGGCCGGGTCCGCTCGACGCCTACGCCGTGACACCGGGGTTGCGCGAGTGGTATCTCTCCGACGACCTGGAGGAGCTCGAGTACGCGGCCCTCAACCGGGCCGCACAGGCGTCGCTGAGGCTGCTGGCCGGTGACCCCGGGGCCCCGCGGCTGAGGGTCGTGGTGGCGGTGGACGTGGCTGATCGCAGCGCGACCGCCGATCCCGACCGCAGCCTGGATCCCGCCGCACTCGGTGAGGTGCGGGTGGCCGGGCCGGTGCCGCTGGCCGAGGCCGCCGCGGTGCATGTGGACGCGGAGGAGGCGCGCGGGGACGTGACCGCCGCCGCGGACGCGCTCGGTGCGGCCGACATGGGCGACGACGATGCACGCTTCGTCGTCGACGGCGCGGAGGACCACGCGTTGCTGTGGTTCGCGACCCAGGAGATCCACGCTCTGCTGGACTGAGTCGGCCGGGGCGGACTCCGTCGCCCCGTTCCGTTGTCAGCGCCGGCACGTACCGTGCTGGACATGGCATCGACGCAGCGCGCAGGTATCACCCACATCGTCTGGGACTGGAACGGGACCCTCCTCCACGACATCCACGCCGTTCTGGACGCGACGAACGCCGCTTTCGCGGAGGCCGGGCTGCCGTCGATCACTCTGGAGCGCTACCGCGACCTGTACTGCGTGCCGGTGCCCCGCTTCTACGAGCGCCTGATGGGACGGATGCCCACGGACGAGGAGTGGGCGGCCATGGACGCGATGTTCCACCGCCATTACTGGGAGCGGGCCGAGGGTGTCGGCCTCACCGACGGAGCGGCGGAGGTTCTCGCCGGGCGGCAGACCGCCGGGCACTCGCAGTCGCTGTGTTCCCTGGCGCCGCACGACCTGCTCGTCCCGCTGGTCCGTACGCACGGCATCGACGGCCACTTCCTCCGGGTGGACGGCTCCACCGGCGACAACTCCGGCGGCAAGGCCGCGCAGATGGCGCGCCACCTCGCTGCGCTGGAGAACATCGACTCGGACCGTACGGTGGTCGTCGGCGACGCGGTGGACGATGCCCGCGCCGCCGCCCACGTCGGGGCGAAGGCGGTGCTGTACACCGGGGGCTCGCACAGCCGGGCCAGCCTCGAGCGGGCGGGCGTTCCCGTGGTCGACTCCCTGGCGGAGGCCGTCGATGCGGCGGACCGCATCGCGTCGGGCGTCCACCAGCTGTAGGGCTGCACACCCCGGACGACCGCAGAGCCGGTTCGGTTTCGTCCATACCGGCAGGTTTCCCGCCTGGATTTTTGTCCCCCGTACCAATCGGGCACCGGGGCGGAGGGGGTACGTTGGTGCGCGTGACCAGCGCGATACACACGAAGGGCGCCGACGCCCTCACTCCGCGCCCCGGGTGCCACCGCACCGGGGTCGTCGGCGTTGGTCACCGCATCCGGCATGACGTCTCACTCCTGCGGACACCCCGTGTTGTGTATGACGTCGTCGTGCCTTCACACCACCGACGTCACGCAATGGCGCGCGACAGGAGTCAGAGGACATGCAGACCAAGCTGGACGAAGCCAAGGCCGAGCGGCTCGCCGAGGCTGTTCGAGTAGCCGAGCAGAGCTCGCTGGGAGGCCAGAAGACGAAGGGTCTCCGACCGGACTCCGTCGGCGCGTATCTCCAGCGCTACTACCTGCACACCGCCCCGGAGGATCTGACCGACCGGGACCCGGTCGACATCCTCGGCGCGGCTCTCGCGCACCACAGTCTGGCTCAGGACCGTCCGCAGGGCACCGCCGACGTGCGGGTCTACACCCCGTCGGTGGACGAGAACGGCTGGGCGTGCACGCACACCGTCGTCGAGGTGGTCACCGACGACATGCCGTTCCTGGTGGACTCCGTCACCAACGAGCTCTCCCGCGAGGGCCGGGGCATCCATGTCGTCGTGCACCCGCAGATGGTCGTCCGGCGCGACGTGGCCGGCACGCTGCTGGAGGTGCTGGACGCGGGCCGCGACCCTTACTCGCCCGCCGCCTCCACGCACCGGCCGGAGGAGCTGCCCGACGACGCGGTCAGCGAGTCGTGGATCCACGTCGAGATCGACCGGGAGACCGACCGCGAGGACCTCCACGCGATCCGCGAGAGCATGCTCAGCGTGCTGTCGGACGTGCGTGAGGCCGTCGAGGACTGGACGAAGATGCGCGAGGCCGCGCTGCGCATCGCCGACGGCCTGCCGGACGAGAACACGCCCGGCGACCTGCACGAGGGCGAGCTGGAGGAGGCCCGTGAGCTGCTGCGCTGGCTGGCCGACGACCACTTCACCTTCCTCGGCTACCGCGAGTACGAACTGGAGGTCGAGGGTGAGGGAGACGGCGAGCTGCTGCTCGCCGCGAAGCCCGGCACCGGCCTGGGTGTGCTGCGGTCCGACCCGCGGCACGTGGACGACGAGGGCCACCCGGTCTCGCCGTCGTTCAACCGGCTGCCGGCCGACGCGCGGGCCAAGGCGCGCGAGCACAACCTGCTGATCCTCACCAAGGCCAACAGCCGGGCCACCGTCCACCGCCGGTCGTACCTGGACTACGTCGGGGTGAAGAAGTTCGACGCCGCCGGCAACGTCGTCGGCGAGCGTCGTTTCCTCGGGCTCTTCAGCTCCGCCGCCTACACCGAGTCGGTGCGCCGGGTCCCGGTGATCCGGCGCAAGGTCGCCGAGGTGCTCTCCTCGGCGGGCTTCACCCCCGACAGCCACGACGGCCGCGACCTGATGCAGATCCTCGAGACGTACCCGCGTGACGAGCTCTTCCAGACACCGGTCGACGAGCTGCGGAACATCGTCACCTCGGTGCTCTACCTGCAGGAGCGCCGCCGGCTGCGGCTGTACCTGCGCCAGGACGAGTACGGCCGGTACTACTCGGCGCTGGTCTACCTGCCGCGCGACCGCTACACCACCGCGGTGCGGCTGCGGCTGATCGACATCCTGACGGAGGAACTGGGCGGCACCAGTGTCGACTTCACCGCCTGGAACACCGAGTCGATCCTGTCCCGGCTGCACTTCGTCATCCGGGTGAAGCCCGGCAGCGCGCTGAGCGAGCTGACCGACGAGGAGACGGACCGCATCGAGGTACGGCTGGCCGAGGCGGCCCGGTCGTGGGCAGACGGATTCACCGAGGCACTGGTCGCCGAGTGCGGCGAGGAGCACGCCGCGGAGCTGGGACACCGCTACGCCAACGCCTTCCCCGAGGGCTACAAGGCGGACTTCCCGCCGCGTGCCGCGGTGGCCGACCTGCAGCACATCCAGAAGCTCCGCGGTGCGGGCAGGGCGACCGGCGGCGAGGAGCAGGGTTCCGAAGAGCACCTGCCCGACTTCTCGCTGAGCCTGTACGAGCCGGTGGGAGCCGCGCAGGGCGAGCGCCGTTTCAAGATCTACCGCACCGGCGAGCCGGTGTCGCTCTCCGCCGTGCTGCCCGTGCTGCAGGCGCTGGGCGTCGAGGTGGTCGACGAGCGGCCGTACGAGCTGCGGGCCGTGGACCGCAGCCGGGCGTGGATCTACGACTTCGGGCTGCGGATGCCCGCCTCGCAGATGAAGTCCTTCGGCGACGACGCGCGCGAGCGCTTCCAGGACGCGTTCAGCGCCGTGTGGACCGGCCGGGCGGAGAACGACGGCTTCAACACGCTCGTCTTCACCGCGGGGCTGACCTGGCGGCAGGCGATGGTGCTGCGGGCGTACGCCAAGTACCTGCGGCAGGCCGGGGCGACCTTCAGCCAGGACTACATGGAGGACACCCTCCGGCACAACGTCCACACCACCCGGCTGCTGGTCAACCTCTTCGAGGCGCGGATGTCGCCGGAGCGGGCGCGGGCCGGGCACGAGCTGATCGACGCGATGCTGGAGGAGCTGGACGCCGCGCTGGACGAGGTCGCCAGCCTGGACGAGGACCGCATCCTGCGTTCGTTCCTCACCGTCATCAAGGCGACGCTGCGCACCAACTACTTTCAGCGCGACACCTTCGGCGAGCCGCACGCGTACGTGTCGATGAAGCTGGACCCGCAGCAGATCCCGGATCTGCCGGCGCCGCGGCCGGCGTACGAGATCTGGGTGTACTCGCCGCGTGTGGAGGGCGTACACCTGAGGTTCGGCAAGGTGGCCCGCGGCGGTCTGCGCTGGTCGGACAGGCGAGAGGACTTCCGCACCGAGATCCTGGGCCTGGTCAAGGCGCAGGAGGTCAAGAACACCGTCATCGTGCCGGTGGGCGCCAAGGGCGGCTTCGTCGGCAAGCAGCTGCCCGACCCGGCGGAGGACCGGGACGCGTGGCAGGCCGAGGGTATCGCCTGCTACCGGACCTTCATCTCCGGTCTGCTGGACATCACCGACAACCTGGTCGCCGGCGAGGTCGAGCCGCCGCGGGACGTGGTGCGGCACGACGAGGACGACACCTACCTGGTGGTCGCGGCCGACAAGGGGACCGCGAAGTTCTCCGACATCGCCAACGAGGTGGCGACCGCGTACGGCTTCTGGCTGGGCGACGCGTTCGCCTCCGGCGGCTCGGCGGGCTACGACCACAAGGGCATGGGCATCACGGCCAAGGGCGCCTGGGTGTCGGTCGAGCGGCACTTCCGGGAGCTGGGTCACGACACCCGGACCCAGGAGTTCACCGTCGTCGGCATCGGCGACATGTCCGGCGACGTCTTCGGCAACGGCATGCTGCTGTCCGAGCACATCCAGCTGGTGGCCGCCTTCGACCACCGGCACATCTTCCTCGACCCGGACCCGGACGCCGCCACCTCCTACGCCGAGCGCCGCCGCGTCTTCGACCTGCCCCGTTCCTCGTGGGAGGACTACGACACCTCGCTGATCTCGGCCGGGGGCGGCGTCCACTCGCGCCGCGCAAAGTCCGTGCCGGTCACGCCGCAGGTGCGCAAGGCGCTGGGCATCGAGTCGGGGGTCAGCAAGATGACCCCCGCGGACCTGATGCGGGCGATCCTGTCCGCCCCCGTCGACCTGCTGTGGAACGGCGGCATCGGCACGTACGTGAAGGCGTCCACCGAGACGGACGCGGACGTCGGCGACAAGGCGAACGACGCCATCCGGGTGGACGGCCAGGACCTGCGGGTCAGGGTCGTCGGTGAGGGCGGCAACCTCGGCCTCACACAACTGGGCCGCATCGAGTACGCCCACCAGGGCGGCCGGATCAACACCGACGCCATCGACAACAGCGCCGGTGTGGACACCTCGGACCACGAGGTGAACATCAAGATTCTGCTGAACGCGGTGGTCGCCGCGGGCGACATGACCGTCAAGCAGCGCAACGCCCTGCTGGCCGAGATGGAGGAGGAGGTCGGCGAGCTGGTGCTGCGCAACAACTACGCGCAGAACGCAGCCCTGGCCAACTCCCTCGAACAGGCCTCGAGCCTGCTGCACGCCCACCAGCGGCACATGAAGCGGCTGGTGAAGGAGGGCAAGCTCGACCGGCAGTTGGAGTTCCTGCCGAGCGAGAAGCAGATCCGCGAACGGCTGTCCGGCGATCTCGGCCTGACCCAGCCGGAGTTGGCCGTGATGCTGGCCTACACGAAGATCGTGATCACCGAGGACCTGCTGAGCAGCGACCTCCCGGACGACCCCTACCTGCAGCAGCTTGCTCTGGCGTACTTCCCCCAAGCGCTGTGCGAGCGGTTCGAGCAGGAGATCCATGAGCACGCGCTCCGTCGGCAGATCATCTCCACGTTGCTGGTCAACGACACCATCAACACCGGTGGATCCTCGTTCGTCCACCGCATGAAGGAGGAGTCCGGGGCGTCCGCGGAGGAGATCGTCCGGGCGCACACCGCGGCCCGCGCGATCTTCGGGCTGGCCGACATCTGGGACGAGGTCGAGTCGCTGGACAACAAGGTGTCGGCGGACGTCCAGACCCGGATTCGGCTGCACTCCCGCCGCCTGGTCGAGCGGGCCGCCCGCTGGCTGCTCAACAACCGTCCGCAGCCGCTCCAGCTCACCGAGACCATCGAGCTGTTCGGCGAGCGGGTGGCGACCGTGTGGGCGGAGCTGCCCAAGCTGCTGCAGGGCGACGACCTGGAGTGGCACCGCAAGGTGCACGACGAGCTGGCCGGCGCGGGCGTTCCGGAGGACCTGGCGAGGAAGGTGGCCGGCTTCTCGGCCGCGTTCCCGGCCCTGGACGTGGTCGCGGTCGCCGAGCGCACCGGGGACGGGCTGCTGGACGTCGCCGAGGTGTACTACGACCTCGCGGACCGGCTGGGGATCACCGAGCTGCAGGAGCGGGTGGGCGAGCTGCCGCGCTCCGACCGCTGGCAGTCCATGGCCCGTGCGGCCATCCGCGAGGACCTGTACGCGGCGCACCAGCTGCTCACGGCGGACGTGCTCGCCTCCACCGACGACCGGACGAGCGCCGGGCAGCGCTTCGAGGCGTGGGAGGAGAAGAACTCCGCGATCCTGCACCGTGCGCGGGCGACGCTGGAGGAGATCCACGCCTCGGAGTCGTTCGACCTGGCGAACCTCTCGGTGGCGATGCGGACCATGCGTACCCTTCTGCGCAGCAACCGCTGACCGGTTCCCCGGCTCCCGCCGAACGGCGACGGCCCGCC
>KI547055.1:25414-26515 GCA_000497405.1 Streptomycetaceae bacterium MP113-05
GTGCGGGAGGCGGGCCGTCGCCGTTCCCGGCCTGCTCAGCTCCTGGCCGGGTGCGTTCCGGGACTGATGGTGCATGTACCTCTAATGCGCCACAGAGTTACCGAAGCGGTCATACTGTGCGACGATTTCTCGGAGCAGTCCATCATCCGTCGTACGTCCGTTCGACCGAACGGGGTCGGGGGTCCAGGAGCTCATGCCACGCCTCAGCATCGTCGTACCGGTATTCAAGGTCCAGGGCTACCTCCGGGAGTGCCTGGACTCGGTCCTCCACCAGTCGTTCACCGACCTGGAAGTCATCGCCGTGGACGACTGCTCGCCCGACGGCAGCGGCCGCATCCTGGACGAGTACTCCGCGCGGGACGGCCGCGTCACCGTGCTGCATCTGCCCGAGAACGTCGGGCTGGGCCGGGCCCGCAACGCCGGCGTGGACCGCGCCACCGGGGACTACCTGCTGTTCCTGGACAGCGACGACAGTTACCTCGACGGCGCGATGGAGGCCGTCGCCCGACAGCTCGACGCCTGCGGCGACCCGGACGTCCTGGTCTTCGACCACGTCCGCTCCTACTGGTGGAACCTCGTGCGCCCCAGCCGGTTCGGCGAACAACTCGCCGCGGCCGGCACCCGCACCGCGAGCGTGTTCGAGAACCCGGAGCTGCTGGAACTCTTCGCCGTCGCCTGGAACAAGGCCTACCGCCGCGAGTTCTACCGGTCCGGCGGCCTGACGTTCCTCCCCGGCCTGTACGAGGACGCACCACTGGCCTACGAGGCGATGGTTCTCGCCGAACGGATCGGCTGCCTGGCCCGCGCCTGCGTCGACTACCGACAGCGCTACCAGGGCGCCATCACCCGCTCGCCGGGCCGGAACCACTTCGACATCTTTCCGCAGTACACGTCGCTGTTCGCCTTTCTCGACGAACGCCCGCACCTGGACCCGCTGCGCCCCCTGCTCTTCGAACGCATGATCAACCACTTCGTGTTCTGCCTCGGCCGCCCCGACCGGGTGCGGCCGTCCGACCGTCGCGAGTACTTCGGCCTCGCCGCAGCCTTCTACCACCGCTACCGCCCCGAGGGATTCCGCCCGCGTGCCGGACGGGCCGGACT
>KI547055.1:26525-27728 GCA_000497405.1 Streptomycetaceae bacterium MP113-05
CGCGGCACACCCGCCGCACCGCGGGGAGGGCCGCCTACCGGGCCTTCTACGGGACGCAGCTTCGCCGGCCGATCGACGAGAACCTCGCCGTCTACAGCGCCTACTGGGACCGCGGCGTGCGATGCAACCCCGCCGCCGTGGAGGACGCCGCCCGCGCGCTGGCGCCGCACGTGCACAGCGTGTGGGTGGTGCGACCGGAGGACGTCGGGTCGCTGCCCCCGGGCGTCGACTACGTGCTGCCGCGCAGCGTCCGCTACTGGCAGGTCGTGGCACGGGCCAAGTACCTGGTCAACAACGTCAACTTCCCCGACTTCGTGGTCAAACGGGAGGGCCAGGTCCATCTGCAGACCCACCACGGCACGCCGCTCAAGCGGATGGGCCTGGACCAGCAGCCGTTCCCCGCCGCGGCAGCCGGCATGAGCTTCGGGCGGCTGCTGCGCCGCGCCGCCCGCTGGGACTACAGCGTCTCCGCCAACCCGCACTCCACCGAGATGTGGGACCGCGTCTACCCCTGCCCGTACGAGCACCTGGAGACCGGCTATCCGCGCAACGACGTCTACTCCACCGCCACCGATGCGGAGGTACTCGCGATCCGCGAGCGGCTCGGCATCCCACCGCACCGGGTCGCCCTGCTGTACGCGCCCACCATGCGGGACTACCGCAAGAGCTTCGTACCCGAACTCGACCTGGTGCGGATCGCGCGGGAACTCGGCGACGACCACGTGCTGATGGTGCGCACCCACTACTTCTACGGCCGTGACCCGCGGCTGGCGGAGATGCAGCAGCGTGGACTGCTGCTCGACGTCTCCGCACACGACAGCGTCGAGGAGCTGTGCCTGGCCTCGGACGGGCTGATCACCGACTACTCGTCGATCATGTTCGACTACGCGAACCTGGACCGGCCCGTCGTCACCTACGCCCCCGACTGGGAGGCCTACCGTGCCGCCCGCGGTGTCTACTTCGACCTGCTGTCCGGCCGCCCCGGCGAGACGCCGGGCGCCGTGGCGCGCACGGAGGACGAGTTGGTGGGCGTCCTCACCTCCGGCGTCTGGCGCAGCGAGGAGGCGGCACGGCTGCGGGCCGCCTTCCGGGAACGGTTCTGCCCCTGGGACGACGGGCGTGCCGCCGAGCGCGTGGTGCGGCGTGTGTTCCTCGGTCAGCGCGCCGACGCGCTGCCCGCGGTGGTGCCGGTCGCGGACCGCC
>KI547055.1:28300-32468 GCA_000497405.1 Streptomycetaceae bacterium MP113-05
CAGCCGAACATCCGGTCCGCGACGCGGGCCGCCGCCGTGCCGTCGTCCAGGTCGCAGAAGGACCGGCGGAAGTCCGCGTACGCCTCCTGGTGGGCGTCGGCGACCGCGTCCACCTCGCGCAGGGCGGTGATCACCTCGTCCGAGGACGACAGCAGCGGACCGGGTGCCCGCTTCTCGAAGTCGAAGTAGAAGCCGCGCAGCACGTCCCGGTAGTGGTCCAGGTCGTAGGTGTGGAACAGCATCGGCCGGCCGGTGTGCGCGAAGTCGAACATCACCGACGAGTAGTCCGTGATCAGCACGTCCGCGATCAGCAGGAGTTCGGCCAGGTCCGAGTGCGCGGAGACGTCGCGCACGAAGCCGTCGGCGGTGCTGGGGACGGTGTCGGCGACCAGGTAGTGCTTGCGGACCAGCAGCACGTGGTCGTCGCCGAGCGCGGCGTGTGCGGCGGCGAGGTCGAGTCGCAGGTCGAAGCGGCAGTTGGTGCGGTCGTACCGGTCGTCGTCCCGCCAGGTCGGCGCGTACAGCACGACGCGGGTGCCGGCGGGGATTCCCAGCCGCCTCCGCACGTGCTCGGCGCGCCTCTCCCGGTCCTCCGCATACAGCCGGTCGTTGCGCGGGTAGCCGGACTCCAGCACTTCGCCCGTGTAGCCGAAGGCCCGGCGCAGGATGGGCGTGCTGAACCGGTTGGGGGAGAGCAGCACGCTCCACTCGGCTGCCCGCGCCGTCAGGCCCGCGAGATAGCTGCGGTTCGCGAAGTCGGTGTCGGCCAGGTCGTGACCGATCCGCTTCAGCGGAGTGCCGTGCCAGGTCTGCACCGCAGTCTGGCCGTCACGGCGCGCGAAGCAGCGGGGGAAGTGGGTGTTGCCGATCAGCCAACGGCTGCGGGCCAGCGCCTCGTACCAGCGGGCGCTGCCCATGACCACCGGTTCCGCGCTCGGTGGCACCAGTGCCTGTCCGTCGCGCACCACCCACAGATGCTCCACGTCCGTGCCCCGGCGCACCAGTTCCTCGTGCACGGCGCGTGGGGAGTCGGAGTACTGGCGGCCGTCGAAGCTGTGGTACAGCACGGCGTCGCGCAGGGGCAGGCGGCGCGCCTCCGGATAGTGCAGGGTGCTCAGCCGGTGCTGCCCGTACGCGCCCCGTTCGGTGGGTTCCAGGTCGGATCCCGAATGCAGGAACAGCCGCTCCCCGTAGCGCCGTTCGGCGGTGAACGTGCGGGCGCCCGCACCGCTGCCCTCACATCGCTGCGGCAGGGTGTCCAGCAGCCCGGGGTCCAGCCGCACGGGCAGGTCGTGCTCGCGCGTCCCGGCACCGACGGGGCGCAGGAAAGGGAACCACCGGCCCTGTCGCAGCGGCAGCCCGCCGGGTGCGGCGTCCGCCGGGCTCAGCCGGGTCGCGAACCGGTCGCCGTGCCGCTCCAGTGGCACCGTCACCTCCTGGCGGTGGCCGCTGTGCTGCCACACCGCCTCCAGACCCGCAGGGACGGACCGGGGGAGTTCGCCCTCGAGGGCCAGCTCGCCCCTGTCGGTCCAGGTCAGTCTGCCCGCGACGGGGTGCACACAGCGCGCGGTCAGGGTGAGGTGGCCGAGCGCGTCCGGGCTCGCGTACAACTCGCGCGGCGCCTCGCCGTCCCCGGGCTCCCCGGAGTGCGGGAACGGGGCCGACAGCGGAGGGGCGCCGGGAGGTACCACGATGCGGCAGGTCGACCCGTCCGCGAGCAGCAGGCTGAGCCGCCAACGGCCGCTGCCGCCGGGACGGGACTCGTCGGAGCCGTCCTCTCCCTCCTCCTCGTGCCCCCGGTCCGGAGACGCGGTCAGGGCGTCCAGCGGGACCGTCACGCTGTACCCCGCCCAGTCGTCGCCGTCGGCGGCCGCCTCCGGGGGCACGGGGAGCTCGAGCTCGGAGCCGGACGGCTGGTGCGTCATGCGCAGAGCGGTGGGCCGGTGCGGCCGGCGTACGGTGAACTCCGGACGCCACGTTCCGTCGGTGGCCCGCTGGCCGGACAGCCGGGCCACGGTCTCCTCCACCAGCAGCCGCAGCCGGCCGTTGCTGAAGGTTGCCGACATCCGCCGGTCACCCGGCAGTTCGCACACCGGTGGTTGCGCGCCCGTGCCGTCGCTGCCCGCCCTGACCCCGCCGCTGCGCACCAGGGCGCCGGTGGCGACGCCGAGGCACACCGTCCAGCTCGCGCTGCGCCGTCCGCGGCGCAGCGCGGTCAGCAGGCGTTGCGGGTCGACGGTGATCTCGAAGCCGGACGCGTCGTAGGAGTACGTGCGCTGGCGGGAGTTGCGGGTGGCCTCCGGCGCGGGAACGGTCCGCACCCGCAGCGGAAGCCGTCGGTGACTGCCGTCGCCCTGCCGCAGCCAGCCGAACTTGCGGGAACGCTGGGGCCGGTCCGCGTCCGCAGAGCGGATGTAGCCGTAGCCCCGCAGCAGCAGGGTGCCGTCCGGCTGCCGACGGGCTTCGGTCAGGCGGGCGTGCATCGGCTGCTCGCCGGACCGGACGCGCCCGATCCGGTGCGGCACCTCGATGCGGCTGCCGTCCGGCCGGAGGTAGGAGGCGGTGCGGCGGGTCCCGCTTCCGGTGAGGTGGAGAACGCGCGGGTTGTCCCGTTCGAAAGCCAGCGCGGCGAGCAGGTCTTCGATGCGCCCGGCCCGCACCAGGTACCACTTGATGCGGGCCGGCAGGGGCAGCGAGACGACGACCGCCGGGTCCAGGTGGGAGAGGAAGTCACTGGCGACCGAGGCGAACTCGGCCTGGAAGGGTGCGTCCGCGTCCAGGAGGGCGGCGAGATACGGCGCGAGGTCGTGGCTGAGAGCGAGGGTGTCGAAATGACGTCCGGGCTCGCCGCGACGGCGCCGCTTCGAGGAGTGGCGGCCGTTGACGAAGCGGCTCACCGCGTCGAGCGCCCGTACCAGTTCGCGCAGTTCGGCGCCTCTGCCCGCGGCGCGGGCGCGGGGCGTGCCCGCGGCCGGCGGGCCGGTCTCCGTGCCGCCTCCGGACGCTTCGTGCCGGTGCAGTACCGGACCGCCGACGACGTCCACGGCGGTCGCGAGGAAGTGCGCCGGGACGATGAGGCGCAGGTCGGGCTCGCCGGTGTTCTCCGCCCAGGACAGGGCCTGCCGCTCCCAGAAGGTGCGTCGGAAGACCTTGTTGCCCGTCATCCGGTCCCGCACCAGGTTCCGGTGCCGGGTGACGTGTACGGCGGGCCGGTCCCGGTCCAGCGGCCTGCCCAGCAGCGGGGTCCGGCCCGCGCGGCCGTCCGGCCCGACGCGCACGGCGTTTCCGGTGGCGAAGTCGGAGCCGCTCGCTTCGAGAGTGCCGAGCAGCCGTTCGTACGCGGTGGCGGGGAGCGTGTCCTCCGGGTCGAGGAACGCGACGTAGGGGGTCTGCGGGTCGGTGTGCCGCAGACCCGCGTTGCGGGCCCGGCCGCGGTCGCCGGATGCTTCCGGCGGCCCACTGCCGTCACGCACGACGCGGAACCGCCCGTCCCCGGACGCGAACTCGCGCGCCGCGGCCACCACGGAGGAGCCCTCCGGTGCGTCGTCGGGCGTGTCGTCGAGCGCGTCGTCCACGAGGACGACCTCCAGGTCCGCCATCGTCTGGGCCGCGAGCGACCGCAGGCACGGCAGCAGGCGGGCGCCGGTGGTGTGGAGGGGGACGACGACGCTGAGGCGCGGGCTCATCGGGGTGCACGTCCGTTCATCGAGGCGAGACTTCTGCCTCGTGTCCAACCGCTTCCGGGCCCTTCCGGTCACCCCACGCGATCCGTACGGGTGAGCCCTGTTGCGCCTTCGCGCCGCACCGGCACTGTGGTGCGGGCCGGTGACACCGCTTCGGTACCGCCGGTCCGCGCCGCGGTGACCGCGCGGTCGGCCCGTCCGGCGCTTGCGGTCGGCCCTGTGCCCGAAGGTCTTTCGGGGGAGTGACCGGCCGGGGGCCCACTCCCGCAGGAAACGGCGCGTGGGCTGGGTACGAGGGGATGCCGGGCGTATCCGGGCGGCAGGAGCACGCCGGCGCGGCCCGGGGGTGCGGGGGCGCTCCCCAGCAGGAGGACAGAAGGGTGGGGCCGGGGCACGTCTCCCGCTGCAGACCCGCGCCGCAGTGGGTGCATGCCGTCGCGGCGTCCCCCTCCGCGGGGAGCGGAACGTGCGACGGCCGCGGCGCC
>KI547055.1:32582-42628 GCA_000497405.1 Streptomycetaceae bacterium MP113-05
GCCGGAGGAGGGTCCGGGGTGGTGTGCGTGCGGTGCGGGCTGGGCTCGGGCAGGACGGGCGAATCGTCCGGTGCCCGGCCCGACTGCACGGTGGAGGGCAGGTTACTCTCCCCAGTCCTGCCCTCCCCCGCGTCGTTGAGGGAGCCCGGTCGTCTCCATGACTCCGGGCCCCCCGGTCACTGCGGCTACTTCACCGAGCCCGCCATCACACCGGAGACGAACTGCCGCTGGAAGGCGAAGAAGACCGCCAGCGGGATGACCATCGACACGAATGCGCCGGGAGCCAGCACGTCGATGTTGTTGCCGAACTGCCGGACCTGCTGCTGGAGCGCGATGGTGATCGGCGGCGAACCGGAGTCCGCGAAGATCAGTGCGACCAGCATGTCGTTCCAGACCCACAGGAACTGGAAGATGCCCAGCGAGGCGATCGCCGGCCCGCCCAGCGGCATGATGACGCGGGTGAACAGGCGGATCTCGCCGGCGCCGTCCAGCCGTGCGGCTTCCAGGAGTTCCTTCGGGATCTCCGCGAAGAAGTTCCGCAGCAGGAACACCGCGAACGGCAGGCCGAAGGCGGTGTGGAACATCACCACGCCGGGGATGGTCTCGAAGAGACCGACGGCGTTGAACAGCTTCGCGACCGGGATCAGCGCCACCTGGATGGGGACGACGAGCAGGCCGACGACCACCAGGAACCACCAGTCGCGGCCGGGGAAGTCCATCCACGCGAAGGCGTATCCGGCGAGCGAGCCGATGACGATGACCAGCACCGTGGACGGGATGGTGATCGCGATCGTCACCCCGAGCGAACCGGTGATGGCGTCGTTGGCGAACAGGGCCTCGTAGTTGGCGCCGGTCAGCTGGCCGGGGTCGGTGAAGACCGTCCACCAGCCCGACTCGGCGATGTCGGCCGAGTCGCGGAAGGACGAGCTGAGCAGGCCGGCCGTGGGCATCAGCCAGATCATGGCGATGACGACCAGGGCGAACCGGACGAACGTGCCGCCGGTGAGCGACGTGAGCCGGGAGCCCACGGTGCGCCTGGGCTTGGTGCCGGCAGCCCCGGCCCCGGATCCGGACGCCTGTGCCGCGGCCGTCTCCTTCCCGGGGGCCGGTGTGGCCGGCGCGGGAGTGGGGGTACTCATGGTCGGTTCTCCCTCCGCAGGCGGCGGATGTTGAAGATCATCACCGGCAGGACCAGCAGCAGGAGGAGCACCGCGAAGGCGCTGCCGAGGCCCTGGTCGGCGCCGCCGCCGAAGGACACCAGATAGAGCTGGAGTGCGAGCACGCTCGCGTCGGACTGCACCGCGCTGGGCGCGATGATGTAGACGAGGTCGAAGATCTTCATCACGTTGATCATCAGCGTGACGAGGACGACGCCGAGTACCGGTGCGAGCAGCGGCACGGTCACCTTGCGGAAGACCTGCCACTCGCTGGCGCCGTCCACCCGCGCGGCCTCCAGGATCTCCCGGGGGACGCTGGCCAGACCCGCGGCGATCAGGACCATCGCGAAGCCTGCCCACATCCACAGGTAGGAGCCGATGATGGCCGGCGTGACGAACGCGGGCCCGAGCCAGTTCACGCCGTTGTACGGTTCGGCGAAGTTCGCAGCCGGCAGCCGGAGCGTCGCCCCCTCGGCCGCGGCCGGCAGGGCGTAGGTGCCGTCCTCGCCGGTGGTGGCGGTGGCGACGACCTTGTCGTCCTTGACGGCCTCGACCGTGATGCCGGCGAGGCCCTTCTCCTGCGGGTCGATCCGTCCGGCCTCACCGCCGCCGCCCTTGGTGAAGTCGAGCCAGACGGTTCCGGTGACGTCGTCACCGGAGGAGCCGGCGTCACCGGCCTTGGCGGCGTCGGCGACGTCCTGCGGCGGCACGCCGACCAGCGGCAGGTTCGCCGGGTCGGCGGAGCCGACGGTGTCGGTGGTGACGTAGCCGCCGCCCCCGAGCTCCTCCAGGCCGGTCTTCGGCCGCGGCCGGGCCCCCGGCCAGGCGGAGGAGTCGGCGAACGTGTCGTGGACGCCCACCCACATGGCGTTCGCGACGCCGCGGTCGGGTTCCGCCTCGTAGACGAGCCGGAAGATGATGCCGACGGCGAGCATGGATATCGCCATCGGCATGAAGATGATCAGCTTGAACGCCGTGGCGAACCGGAGCCGGTCGGTGAGGACCGCGAACATCAGGCCGAGCAGGGTGGCGATCGACGGTGCGACGATCACCCAGATCAGTGTGTTCTGTACGGAGGTCAGGTTGTCGGGATCGGAGAAGATCTCGACGTAGTTGGCCAGACCGACGAACGAGTCGCCCGCAGCGTCGAAGAAGCTGCGCCAGATCGAATAGCCGATCGGGTAGACGACCAGTGCGCCGAGCAGTAGGAAGGCCGGCAGCAGGAAGCTGACGGCCACCCAGGGGCGGGCGCGCATCGCCGACACGCGCCCGCCCGCACCCTTACGGGCGGAGCCTTTGCCCGGACTGCTGGACTGGTCAGGTTCATCAGTTCCACGGCTTTCGGGGTCCTTGGTCACAGGAGCCCCGGAGCCACCCGCGGATGCTTGGGACATGAGAGGTGGGCTCCTGCCGTCAGTTGCCGAAGGCCTTGGCGGCGGACTTCTCCAGGGCCTGCATGGCACCCTCGACGTCGTCGGGGTTCTTCAGGAAGTCCTGCAGGGCCTTCCACTCGCCCTCGCCCTTGGTGCCGCCGAAGGCCGCCGGGGCCTGGTCGGACATGTCGAAACGGAAGTCGTCGCCCGCGTCGATGAGTGCCTGGGCGATCTCGCCCTGAACCTCGGTCGGGTACGCGGCGGTGTCCAGGCCCTTGTTCGGGGAGAGGAACCCGCCCTGCTCGGCCATGATGCGCGCGGAGTCCGTGGAAGCGAGGAAGGTCATCATGGCGTGGGCCGCCTTGCTGTCCTTCAGCACCACTGCGGCGTCGCCACCGGTCACCACCGGGGAGTCGCCGTCGCCGACCGCCGGGAAGGGGAAGACCTTGGCGTCGGAACCGATCTTCGACTCGGTGTCGTTCTTGATGGTGACGCCGACGAAGTCGCCCTCGTAGACCACGGCGGCGTCGGGGGCCTCCGTGTCGGAGAAGGTCTTGGTGACGGACTCCGGGAACGGGGTCTGCAGCGCGCCGGACGAGCCGCCGGAGAGCAGCTGGTCCTTGCCGAAGAGCTCACCGAGCGTGGTCAGTGCCTTCTCCACGGACGGGTCGGTCCACTTGATCTCGTGGGCCGCCAGCTTGTCGTACATCTCCGGGCCGGCCTGCGAGAGGTAGACGTTCTCGAACCAGTCGGTCAGGGTCCAGCCGTCGGCGCCGCCCACGGAGACCGGCTCGACACCGGAGTCGGCGACGAGCTGCGCGGCGTCCAGGAAGCCCTTCCAGTCCTTCGGCTCGCTCGCGCCGGCCGTCTCGAAGGCCGCCGTGTTGTACCACATCAGCGACTTGTTGGCGGCCTTGAAGTAGACGCCGTACTGCTTGCCGTCGACCTGGCCGAGGTCCTTCCAGCCGTCGGAGTAGTTCTCGTCGAGCTGCTTCTGTGCATTGTCGTCGAGGGGCTTCAGCCAGCCCTTGTCGGCGAACTGCTGGAGGACGCCGACCTGCGGCAGCATCGCGACGTCCGGCGGTGCGCCACCCTCGATCTTCGAGCCGATGAACGTCGCGACGTTGTCACCGGTCGGCACGAACTCGACGGTGGCGCCGGTGCGCTTCTCGAACTCCTTCAGCGCCGTCTCGAAGTTCTTCTGCTCCGGGCCGGTCCACACGGCGGCGACCTGGATGGTCTCGCCCTTCAGGTCGGGCAGTTCGACGGTGGCCTTGACGTCCTCGCCGCCGGTGCCGTCGCTCTTGTCCTCGTCGCCACCGCCGCCGCAGGCAGCGGTGAGGGAGAGGGCGAGCGCGGCGGTCGCCGCGGTGGCGGCGCGCTTGGCGCGGCCTCCGCCGGTGTTACGGATTCTCATCCGGTTGTTCCTTCCTCGTGGTTCGAGCCTGGCGGCCCCGGGGCGATTCGACCCGGGGACCGGTCAGGCGGTGATGTGGTCGCTGATCCACCACGCGGCGGTGGATCCGGGCAGATCGCCGCCCGTGAACGTGCCACTTGCCAGCAGCGGCGCGCCCGGGACGGGCGCGGGTGCCGGCGCGGTGCCGAAGTTGACGGCGCAGATGAGACCGTCCCCCCGGACGAAGGTCAGGACGCTGGGCGGGGAGTCCAGCCAGCGCAGGTCGCCGGTGCCGAGCTGCGGAAGCGTCTGGCGCAGTTGCAGCGCCTCCCGGTAGAGGTGCCAGAAGGACCGCGGGTCGGCCAGGGCGCGGTCGGTCGCGTGGTCCGCGAACCACTCGGGCTGCGGCAGCCACGGCGGCCGGACCGGCTCCATGCCGGGGGAGGTGAAGCCGAACGGCGAGGCGTGCCCCGACCACGGCAGCGGCACGCGGCAGCCGTCCCGGACCCGGCTGCGGTTGCCGGTACGGCGGAAGATCGGGTCGGTCAGCAGCTCGTCGGGCAGCTCGACCTCGGGCAGACCGAGTTCCTCGCCCTGGTAGACGTACGCGCTGCCGGGCAGTGCCAGCATCAACAGCGCCGACGCGCGGGCGCGCTCCGAGCCCAGGCAGTGGCCGTCGCCGGAGGCCTCGGCGTAGCGGGTGACGGAGCGGACCTGGTCGTGGTTGTTGAGCACCCAGGTGGTGGTGGAGCCGGTGCCGGCGATGTCGCGCATCGCTTCGGCGATCGACTTGCGGAACGCGTCGGCGTCCCACGGGGCGCTCAGCAGGTCGAAGAAGAACGCCTGGTGCAGTTCGTCGGGGCGGATGTAGCGGGCGTGCTCGCGGGCGTTGGCCACGGAGACCTCGCCGACCAGCAGCCGGTCGTGGCCGTCCTCTGCCGTGTACTCCTCGCACACGGCCCGCCAGCGGCGCCACACGTCGTGCACCTCGGCCTGGTTCCAGGCCAGCGGGTTGACCGAGTCGCGGGAGCGCTCGTCGGCGTGCGGGTCGTCGGAGTCGGGCAGCTCCGGGTGCTTGTAGAGGCCGGCGGCCACGTCGATGCGGAAGCCGTCGATGCCGCGGTCCAGCCAGAACCGCAGGACGCGGTCGAATTCGTCGCCGACCTCGGGGTTGCGCCAGTTGAGGTCGGGCTGCTCGGGCGTGAACATGTGGAGGTACCACTGGCCGGGCGTTCCGTCGGGCTCGGTGACCCGGCTCCACGCCGGCCCGCCGAACATGGCGTGCCAGTTGTTCGGGGGCTCGTCACCGCCGACGCCGCGGCCGTCGGCGAAGTGGAAACGTGCGCGGGCGGCGGAACCGGGCTCCGCGGCCAGGGCCTCCTGGAACCAGGCGTGGTCGCTGGAGCAGTGGTTCGGCACGATGTCCAGCAGCAGCCGCATGCCGAGCCGGCGGGCGTCGGCGACGAGGCGGTCGAACTCGGCGAGGTCGCCGTAGACCGGGTCGACGTCGCAGTAGTCGGCGACGTCGTAACCGTGGTCGTGCTGCGGCGAGGGGTAGAACGGGCTCAGCCAGACGCCGTCTACGCCGAGTTTCTTCAGATAGGGCAGCCCGGTTCTCACCCCGGCGAGATCACCGATGCCGTCCCCGGTGCTGTCGAGGAAGCTTCGGACGTACACCTGGTAGATCACCGCATCACGCCACCACTGCTCTGTGGTGTGGCTGCTGCGGGGCGGGAGGCCGTTCTTGGCCGGTGCTGCCAACATCGTTCGCTGACCTGTACCTGACTCTCGGAGTTGCGCATGCGTGGCCTGAAAGGCCGTCGAGTGGATGCATGTTAAGTAAGGCAGCACTGTCAGTGTCAACGAACGTAACGAAGAGCGAGGGTAATGCCCGGTTTTGCGCCGAACATCGTAAGCAGAGCGCTACCTAACGGTTAACTGGCCTGGGCAGGGAGACGGGTCGCGAGGCGTCCGGCATCCCCTTTGTGGAGCGGCCGACGGCGACGCCGGCCCGGAGCGGGCGACCGGTGACGTCAGTCCTCGCGTGCGATGGCCGTCAGTTCCCTGCGCAGCCGCACCACGGCATCCCCGGGAGTCTGCCGCAGCGACAGCACGTCGTGCGCCACGGCCTGCACCGCCAGGCTCACCTGGTCGTAGCGCGGGCTCTTGGGACGTGGCTCGGCGGTAAGGATGCTCTTCCGCAGCGTCGGAAGATAGGGGTGATTCCTTACCAGTTCCGGATCGTTGTAGAGGTCCGCACGGACCGGTGGCAGCGCGCCCTCGGTGAGCACCCGGCGCTGCACGGATTCGCTCGTCAGGTAGGCGATCAGCTCGGCGGCCGACTCGCGGTGCTCGGAGTGGGAGCTGACCGCCAGGTTGGAGCCGCCGAGCACGCTCGTGCCCGGCCCGTCCGGCCCGGGGATGCGGACCGCGCCGACCTTGCCCGCCACCTTCGAGTCCTCCCCGGTATTCGCGGTCTGGTACACGTACGGCCAGTTCCGCAGGAAGAGCAGCTCGCCCTCCTGGAAGGCCATCCGCGACTCCTCCTCCTTGTAGCCGAGGGCCTCCCGGGGGATCCAGCCCTCCCGCACGCCTCGCGCCAGGAACTCCAGGCCCTGCCGCGTCGCGCCGTCCACCGTCACCTTCGCTCCCTCGTCGCCGAGCAGTGATCCGCCGGCGGACCGCACGGCCTCCGTGACGTTCGCCGTCAGTCCCTCGTACGGCAGGAACTGCCCCGCGTACCCGTCCAGCCCGTGCTCCGGGGCGATCTCCCGGGCCTGCCGCGCGAGCTCGTCCCAGGTGCGGGGCGGTTCGACGCCCTCCTCGTCCAGGACGTCCTTGCGGTAGTACAGCAACCCGGCGTTGGTGACGTACGGGACGGCGTACAGCCGGTCGTCGAAGGTGGCGGTCTCCAGTACCGGCGGCAGGAAGGTCTCCAACGGGAAACGGGACCGCTCCAGCGGCGAGATCCATCCCGCCGCGGCGAACTCCGACGTCCACGCCACGTCGATGTTGAGGACGTCGAAGCGCGGGCTGCCCGAGCGCAACTCGGTGATCATCTGGGAGCGGGTCTCGTCCGCGGAGTCCGGCAGTTCGATCAGCGTCACCCGCTGACCGGGGTGCTCGCGGTTCCAGTCTTCCAGCAGCGGGCCAAGATACCGGGTGAGGTCCCCGGCCGTGGCCAGCGTCATCGGCCCCCGGCCGTCGGGCGGCTCGTCCTGCGGCGCGCAGGCCGTGGAGCCGGTCACCAGCAGGGCGACGACGAGGAGGCTCCTGCCTGCGGTCCGCATCCACCGCATTTCGGTGCCTCCCTCAGATCGTCGGCCCATTCCTTGCCCCGGTGATCCGCGCTCATATATACCCGTTAGCCATGGGCGATACTAGGGTGTCGCGACCCGGCCGGGGAGAGCCGGGGAGCGGACCGGTGGCGGCCCGTGCAACAGACGTGGTGACCCGGCCACGACCCGAGCCCGAGCTGGAGGAGGAGAGCGCGCGTGCGTCTGCCGCTCCTGGCCCTCCTCGCACGTGGCCCGGCGCACGGCTACGAGCTCAAGGGAGACCTTGAGAAGCTCTTGGGCAGCGCGTACCCTCAGCCCAACGTCGGCCAGATCTACGTCACCCTCGGCCGTCTCGAGAAGTCGGGCCTGATCGAGGGCGAGGACGTCGCACAGACCAATCGCCCCAACAAGCGCACCTACCGGCTCACCCCGGCCGGGCGCGAGGCCGTTCTCGCGTGGTTCGAGGAGACGACGGACGAACCGCGGATCCGGGACGAGTTCTTCATGAAACTCGCCCTGGCCACGCACTCCGGCCTGGCCGACCAGATCACCCTGATCAACAAGCAGCGGCGTCAGTACCTCAACACCATGCGTGACCTGTCGAAGCTGGCAGCGACGGGGGACCGGCACAACCGGATAGCCCTGCTGCTCGTCGAGGGCGCGATGCTGCACCTGCAGGCCGACCTCGACTGGCTCGAGCGTTGCCAGGAGGAGCTGGAATGAGCGAGGACGCGGACTCCGCCGAGCCGGCGCACGACTCACCCTCCGACGACTCCGCCCCCGACGGTACCGAGGCTGCGGCCGGGAGCTCCGGGGGCGGCACCCGCGAGGACGGGCCGCTGGTGCATGCCCGCGGCCTGACCAAGACCCATGGCGCTGAGGGCGCCCCCGTGCACGCCGTGCGCGACGTCGACCTGGAGGTGCGGCGCGGCGAGTTCGTCGCCGTCACCGGCCCTTCCGGAGCCGGCAAGTCCACCCTGCTGCACCTGCTCGGCGGCCTCCAGCGTCCCGACGGCGGCAGCCTGTGGATCGACGGCCGCTGCATGGACGGCCTCAGCGAGTCGCGGTGGGCCGTCACCCGGCGCAGCGGCATCGGCATCGTGTTCCAGTTCTTCAACCTGGTCACCAACCTGACTGTGGCCGACAACATCGAGCTGCCCGCGCTGCTGGCCGGATCCTCCCCCCGGGACGCCCGCGAAGGCCGCCGCGAACTCCTCGGCGAACTCGGCCTCGACGGCAAGGAACGCGCCATGCCCGCCGAACTCTCCGGCGGCGAACAGCAACGCGTCGCCCTGGCCCGCGCACTCGTCAACCACCCCGCCATCCTGCTCGCCGACGAACCCGCAGGCAGCCTCGACAGCAAGGGCACCCGCGAGGTCGTACGCCTCCTGGGCCGCTTCCACCAGCGCGGGCAGACCATCGTCATGGTCACGCACGACGCCCGCATGGCGAGCGCAGCCGACCGTGTCATCAGCTTCTTCGACGGTCGCATCGTCGACGACGCCGACCTCGCCGCCGGCAGCGGCAGCCGCCCCGGCAAGGCCCTCGGCGGAGTCACCGGCGTACTGGACCTCGGCCCATGACGATCCGCGCCACCCTGCGCTGGGCCAACGCAGACCTGCGCGCCCACCGCGGCCAGACGCTGTTCACCGTCCTCACCACCGCTGGCGTCATCGCCTCACTGCTGCTCGCCGCAGCCACGTTCAGCTACGCCACCAACCCCTGGGAACGGGTCTTCACCCAGACCCGCGGCGCCCACGTCTGGGTGCACACCACCGCCGACGCCCCCGCCGACAACCTCTCGATGCTGGACGGCGTCGACGGCGTCGCCGGCCCGTACCCCACCGCCCGCACGACCGCGGAGACACGCGGCGTACGGGCAGCGGTCGAGCTGCGCTCCGCCGACCCCCACCCCCCGCAGGTGGCCCGGCCACAGGTGGTCGACGGCGAATGGCTGAACTCGGGCCGCCCGAATGGGATCGTGCTCGAACGCTCCCTCGCCGAGGCACTGTGGGCCGAGCCGGGCGACATCCTCACCCTCCCGGGCGCGGGCGACCGTAAGACCGGCGCCGCACCCCAGGCCCTCCGGGTCGTCGGGGTCGCCGAGACCGCCGAACTCCACTACCGGCCCGGTGAACAGCCCGGCATCGCCTGGACGCTCTCCGGCTCCTTCGCGCGCACCGCGCCCGAGGGCGGCGGCGGGCAGGCCGTCGGCCTCCGCCTCGAGACGCCCCGCGACATCGACTTCCTCGTCCAGCGGGGCGTCACCCTGCTCGGAGCCGACCAGGTCACCCAGGTCACCAAGTGGCAGGAGGCCCGCGCCGACGCCGAGGACGGCTACCGTCTCCTCGGCCTCGTCTTCGGCGTCTTCGGTTTCGGTGCACTCCTCGCCGGGGCACTCGTCGCCTCCGGCGCCATCAGCACCCGCATCCGCGGACAGTTGCGCGACATCTCCGTTCTCAAGGCCATCGGCTTCACCCCCGGCCAGGTCGTGCGCGTCTTCCTCGCCCAGCACCTGGTGATGGCGCTGCTCGCGGTGACCGTCGCCAGCGGCCTGATCCTCGCCCTCGGACGCCACATACCCGGCCGTATCGGCGAGGCCATGGCCGTCTGGCAGAACCTCCCCGGACACCTGGCGCTCCTCGTCGGCATCCCGGCCGGCGCCGTACTGGTCATCGGCGTCGCCACCACCCTCGCCGCCTGGCGCGCCGGCCGCGTGCCGCCCGTGCCCGCCTCCCGCGCCGCACTGCCGTCCGCCGGACCCGTCACCCCGCTCACCCGGCGCTTCCTCGGCCACTCCTTCTCCTCCACCGTCCTCCTCGGCTGGGGCGGCGGCGTTCCC
>KI547055.1:42638-58494 GCA_000497405.1 Streptomycetaceae bacterium MP113-05
GCCCGCCTCACCGTCCCGCTCACGCTGATCACCATCGCGCTGAGCGTGTGGACCACCATCGACCGCTTCGAGGAGGCTCCCGGCTCCATCGGCATCCCCGCCGCCCTCACCGCCCGCTCCGCGCAGGGCGGTGACCTCGGTCCGCAGAAGAGCCACGAACTCCTCGCCGACCACCCGGATGTCGCGGCCGTCCATCCCGGCGCCGAAGTCGCCGCCCTCGTCCCCGGCCAGACCGGCACCATCACGCTGCGCGGCCTGGGCACCGAGGACGACCCGTACCCGTTCACCATCGCCTCCGGCGAGTACCCCGACGGCCCCGACGAGGCCGTCGCCGGCCAGGGCCTCCTCGACCTGCTCCAGATCGAGGTCGGCGACTGGGTGCGGATGACCGTCGAGGGCAAGCCGCAGATCCTGCACATCGTCGGCCGCAGCTTCGAACCCGAGGACGGCGGCAAAATCATCTCCACCTCGCTGGACACCCTCCGCGAACGCGACCCGGACCTCCGGCCCGAGTTCTCCCTGCTGCTCCTCGAACCCGGCTCCGAGCCGCGCGCCGTCAGCGCCCAACTCGCCGAGAACGTCTCCGGCGGGCTGGAGATATGGGAGGTCCCCAACCCCGCCGACGGACTCGCCCCTGCACTCTGGGGCATCGCCGGCCTCGTCGTGGTCCTCGCCCTGATCGGCCTCACCGAATTGCTCACGTCCATCGGTGCGTTCGTCCGCGACCGCAGCCGCGACCTGCTGGCGCTGCGCGCCATCGGCCTCACGCCCCGCCAGATCAGCGGCGTCATCGTCGCCTCCGCCGGCTTCATCTCACTCGCGGCGGCCCTCCTCGGCACCACCCTGGGCGTGCTGCTCAGCGGCTGGCTGATCGACCTCCAGGGCGAGATGAGCGGCATCGGCTCCGGCATCGCAGCACTGCCGTCCTTCTGGACGCTCCTCGCCCTCGCCGCCTCCGCCGTCCTCGGCGCGGTGGCGGCGGCGGCCCTCCCGGCCGCCCGCATCACCCGCCGCCGCTTGGCCGACTCCCTCAGCGCGACGCTCTGACGCACGCCGGTCAGGCGCCACCGCACGCCCATGTGCCGCTGGTGAGCGTCAACGGTCGGTGTCCTTGGGATGCCGCGTGGCTGCGTACACGAGATGGGCTGTGCGCCTCGCCGCGTCGACGAGGTAGCGGACGCGCCCTCCTGCGGTGACCTCGTACTCCCACTGTGGCAGTTCCTTGCCTCCCAGAGCTCTGGTGGCGAGGCGGCCGCGCAATCGGTGCTGCCTGTCCGGGTCGGACAAGGACACCGGATCGATGCGCAGGGCCTCGAAGCAACGACGAGCGTTGCTCGCCGCTTCGGCACACAGCTCTCCCCACCCTTTGGCAGCGTCGTTCGTGGCGAACCGCAGCCGCCACTCGTGGTCGATCGGCGGTGGGGCGACATCGTCTCCCCTCTTCGGGCTCACGGTGCGGTTACCTCGCCGTGGTCCTCGCCCGGGAGTGGGGTGGTCAGCTCCGCAGTCAGTGCCGGTCGGCCAGGATGCGGGCGGTCGCCCGCCATTCGGTGATGATGCGGTGCAGGTTGGTGTGTACATCGAGCTCTGCAACGTCCTGGGTGCCGTGTATGAGGTCGACGACGAAGTCGCGCACTTCCTCATCAGACAGGTGCCGAGCCCAGGGAAAGACCGTGGGCAGAGACATGAGGACGGCCCGGGCCCCCTCATCGTTGCTGATCAGCGCGGTGAAGAGGCGTGCGGTGACGCCTGCGGTCTCTTCCCGGTCGCGGTCGTGGCGCTCTGTGGAGAGGTAGAGGTCCTCCCCGTCGCGACGGGTCACATGGACGCGCCGGGCTCGCTCTACAGCTTCCGCGACGCGCTTGGAGTTCTTCGAGAGGTCCGAGAACGACACGGTGGGCGTAGTCATGGGATCAGGGTACTTCGGAATGTGTTCCGAAGTAAAGTCGGTGGGTTGTCGCGGTGGATCGAGCAGCGGCAGTGACGCGTGGCACCGTCACTCTTTGCGCTCGGCGTGGCGTCCTCGCACTCGACCCCGCGCGGACGGCCTCCGCCCTCGCGCTGCGGTGAACTCGGCGTATCCGGAACCTGCTGACTCGGGAGTCGACGCGGACTCCGGGTGCCCAGAGACGCGACAGTCGGGGCACAGCTCCTCGTCGCTGCCGGGCGGTGGTGTGAACAGGCGTGGCTGGGTGTGCCGGGTGCGGCACTCCCGCATGCCGGTGACTCGGGCTTCCGGCCGCGGGTCGGAGGGGGGCGGCGGCGTGATCTCGGGCACCTCGGGCAGGGTGTTCTCCAGCCGCCAGCGCAGCGCACCCAGCGGGTTGCGGGCGCCTTCCAGGCCGTCGGTGAGCGCGTGGCGAATACCCAGTGGTGACATGCCGCCAGCGAGCCACTTCGCTGCTAGTGGTGCCCAGCGGCGTGCAGTGTGTGCGGGCATGGCGAGCTGTGGATCGAGGCGGCCCAGCGACAGCAGCAGTGCCTCGGCTGCCGCGCGTTCGGCCTGGGCGGACTCCCGCCCGCCGACCGGGCCTGCCGTTTCCGACGGAGGCGGTTCGGCCTCCGGCTCGGGGTGGGGGCTGGTTGGTTGGGTGGTGATTTCCCCGGTGTTTTCTTCTGGTAGACGACCGGCGACCGGACCCGTCGGTTGACCGGCGGCCGGTTTCCCGACACTCGGTTGCCCCTCGCCCTCGCCCGCGTCTCTGTCGATCCTGGCGCCGCCGGGTGCGGGCCGGAGCCCGTCTCGCACGGCCAGCGCTTCCTTCGCGGAGAGCGGGGTGTTGGAGATGAGCTGGATGGTGGCGAAGAGGCCGCCGTCCTTCTGCACCGTCCACTGGTGCAGAAACCCCTCATCGAGCAGCTGCCGTTTCGCCTTCTGGAAGGCGCACTTCTTGACCCCGGCCTGACGCGCGGTGTCGCTCAGGCACTGCTTCTCGTTGCTCGGCAGCGACAGCTGCCAGTTCAGCAGGTTCTTCGCGTCCGACGACAGGCGTGGATGGCGAAGGATGACGTTCGGGATCTGCGCAAACGCATGCGCAGGCGCGATAACATGCCGAAGCATCTCTGGGACTCCTCGAAAGTCCTCTGGGTGTAGGCCTCCGGGTGGTGTTTGCGCACCTCCGGAGGTCGCCTCATGTTCGGAATGAGACAATCCGTTCAGCGGCAGCGTACACCGATTGTGACGGTGTGGCGACCACTCATTGCTTAGTGTGATGATCGGCCTGATGGGTAGCCGCGAGAGCACGCGGGTTCGGCGGGTCGTTCATGGCAGCGCAACCCGGTGTCGGCGGGCGAGAGCGGCCGGTAGCTCGCCCCGTACCGGCCACACTGAGCCTCGCCGGCCGGCCGAGGAGGTGCCAGAGGTGAGCGGTGCCATCGATCACATCCGGCCCTGGACCGTCGCCGACGTCCTGGCTCTGTCTGAAGACCGCACCGTGCGCTACGAGCTACTGGGGGAGGGGGTTGAGGAACATCAATGTCAGATCGTGCGCTAAGCCGACGTCGGCCCTGGTGGGCGGCTGGCGGAGCGTCGGCGGCCGGACTTGCCTGAGGTCTTCCCACGGATAACACCCCAATATCTGCGGTAGCTTGATTCGTCACCTGCGGTGACGTTCTCCGGCCGCTACGTGAAGCGGCCCTGTTATCTGTGGCAAGGGGGAAGTGGTGCCCACCGTCGTACAGCTGTCGGCTGGGAAGGCGTTGACCGTCCGTGTGGCGGCCGACGTGTTCCTCGACTCGCTCGGCAACCCGAACACGGTTCGGAACTATGGGATCGGGGTGGGCAAGACCGCCGAGCGGCTCGGTGAGGCCCGGCCGCTGGCGTCGGTCGCGGACGATGAGATCGGCGAGGCTCTGGAACTGCTGTGGGGCAGTGCGGCGGTGAACACCTGGAACTCCCGCCGGGCGGGGGTGCTGTCCTGGCTCGGCTGGTGCCGTGAGCGCGGCTACGAAGGGCCGATGGTCCCGGTCAAGGCGAAGGGCGCGCGGAGCAAGGCCCGCCGCCGGGGCCAGGCACGCGAGGACTTCGTGCTGGAGACGGTGTACTGGGACGCCGGCACCGCCCGGCTGCTGCCCCGGCTGTTGAAGGGCCGCACGCGCGGGCCGGTGTTCGTCACCCACCGCCGCCCGGGACCGGGCAAGGTAGTCAGCTCTCGTGACGTGTGCCCGGATACCGGGCTGGCCCGGCTGTCGTACGGGCAGGCCCGCGCCCTTCTCGACGAGCACACCGCCGTGCGCGGACCGGGCACGGGCTGGGACCTGCACGAATACCGTCACTCCGGCCTCACCCACCTGGGCGAGGCCGGGGCCAGTCTGCTGATGCTGATGGCCAAGTCGAGACACAAGAAGCCGGAGAACGTCCGCCGCTACTTCAAGCCCTCGCCCGACGCCATCGCTGAGATCACCAGCCTCCTCGCGCCGGGTGACAGCAGACGCTGATCGCGACGCCTGCTATGAGGTGGCGTGGGCCCACAGTTCGGTGCTGTGGTCACCGATGAGAGCGCTGATGCGGGTCAGTACGTCGCTGACCGGGTGCGGGTCGAGTCGGCGTCCATCACGCAAGCGCAGTGCGACGTGATCGTCAGCGGCCTCCTTGGCGCCGATGACGGCTTGGTAGGGAACCAGGCGGGCCTCTCGTATACGGGCGCCCAGGCTGCCGCGGTCCGGTCCCGCGATCTGGGCACGCAGTCCGAGACGGGTGCAGCGTTGGGCAAGGGCTGCGGCGTTCGGCAGTTCGGTGTCGGAGATCGGGAAAATGACCAGCTGAGTGGGGGCGAGCCAGGCGGGGAAAGCGCCGCCGTGCTGTTCGATGAGATGGGCGACGGCTCGCTCCACACTGCCGATGATGCTGCGGTGGACCATGACCGGTCGGTGCTTGGCGCCGTCCGCGCCGATGTAGTGCAGGTCGAACTGCTCGGGCTGGTGGAAGTCGACCTGGACGGTGGACAGGGTGGATTCCCGGCCGGCGCCGTCGGTGACCTGGACGTCGATCTTGGGTCCGTAGAACGCGGCTTCTCCCTCGGCTGCCTCGTAGGGCAGGCCGGAGCGGTCGAGGACGTCGGTCAGCAGTGCGGTGGACCGTTGCCACTTCTCGGGTGCGGCCACGTACTTGCCGCCGGGGCCCGGGAGGGAGAGCCGGTAACGGGTCGGGGTGATGCCGAGCGCCTCGTACGCCTGGCGGATCATCTCCAGGGCCGCCTGCGCCTCCTCGGCGACCTGGTCCAGGGTGCAGAAGATGTGTGCGTCGTTGAGCTGGATGGCCCGCACGCGGGTCAGTCCGCCGAGCACGCCCGAGAGTTCGGAGCGGTACATGCCTCCCAGTTCGGCCATCCGCAGGGGCAGTTCGCGGTAGCTGTGGGAGCGGGATCGGTAGATCACCGCGTGATGGGGGCACAGGCTCGGCCGCAGGACGACCTGCTCCCCGCCGAGGTCCATCGGGGGAAACATGTCGTCGCTGTAGTGCGCCCAGTGCCCCGAGATCTCGTACAGCTCTCGCTTGCCGAGTACCGGTGAGTACACGTGCTGGTAGCCCGCCCGCCGCTCGGCGGCACGGATGTACTCCTCCAGGGTGTGCCTCACGGCCGCGCCGTCGGGCAGCCAGTACGGCAGGCCGGCGCCGATCAGCGGATCGGTGTCGAACAGGCCCAGTTCACGGCCGAGCTTGCGGTGGTCGTGCACGGTGGTCATCGCGGTCTCCTTGCTGGTTGCGGAGCAAGTGACCGGGCCTACGACGAAGCCCCGGGGCACTTGCCCCGGGGCTTCGGATCAGATCATCTGTCAGCGCGCCGGGACACTCTCCGGCGTCGTCGTCATAGCAGCGCGCTTCATGTCGCAGACGTTAGCAGGACGCAGCGATGTCCACACGGTCATTCCTCGTCAGGAGTGCCCGGGTCACGCAGGGGTCGCAGACCGCCGGGCAGATCAGGCAGTTGGAAGGAATACCGCCCGAGCATGTTGATGTGATGCCGTACAAACGGTGAGAGGCGGGCCACGTCCTCGTCTCGGACGTCGAAGCCGTCCTCGCGGAGTTGGGTGACGGCGGCGTCCATGTACCTGGGGTTGAACAGCACGAGCGCGTTGAGGACCAGTCCCAGGGCACCGATCTGGTCCTCCATGCCGTCCTGGTAGCGCTGGTAGAGCTGCCCGGAGCGGCCGTGGAAGATCTTCCGGGCAAGGGAATGACGGCCCTCCTGGAGGTTCGCCTGGCTCTTGATCTGCCGCCGGTAGCTGGGCTCGTCGGCCAGACGCAGGATGTGGAGGGACTTGGAGATCCGCCCGTAGTGGGCGATGGCGTCGCCGAGCGGGGTGGGGCGGCCGTCGCGGGACAGCATGCGGATCACGTCGTACGCGCGCACGGCGCCGGTGTGGATGGAGCCGATGATCCGCAGGATGTCCTCCCAGTGCCGTTCGATCCTGGCGAGGTCTACCCGGCCACGGGCCGCGTCCTGGAAGGCGCCGTAGTCGGCGGTGCGGTCGATGCGCCACATCTTCTGATCCGGCAGGTCAGCGAGCTGCGGCGCGTACGCGAATCCCGCCAGGGTGAGCAGGCCGAAGACAATGTCGCTGTAGCTCGCGGTGTCGGTGACGATCATCTCGGGACGCTTGCCGCCGTCGCGGTCGTAGAGGACGTCCAGTACGTACAGCGAGTCGCGCGGGGTGCCGGCCACCACCTTCCCGCCCAGCCCCGCCGCCTGGTCGTTGATCATGTTCAGCCAGGTGGCGCCGCCCCGGCGCCCGAAGTACTTCGGGTTCGGCCGCGCGTACACCGATGGCACGGGCACGACGAACCGCATACCGTCCACCGAGGCGACCAGGCCGCCGCCCCACGCCTGCGCGAGCGGAATCGACGCCTGGCAGTCGATCAGCGTGGCGTTCGCCGCCCGATACGTCGCCAGCCGCAGATACGTCTGGTCGACGTGGGACAGACGCCCGTACTTCAGCGCGTCCGCGGCCCCGATGACCGGGGTGTAGCCGACGTTGCAGCTGTGCGCGACCAGCAGCGCGGCAATGGTCACGTGCAGGTCCTTCAGCCGGGCCTCACCGCCGGTGACCGAAGTGAACGCCTGGTCGGCGCCGGTCCACGAGAACACCTCCAGCAGCATCTCCGGCAAGTCGACCCGGGGCAGCATCGCCTCCACCGCCTCCCTCAGCAGGTGCAGGGAGGCAGGTTCCGGCTCCGGCTCCAGCGCGGCGAAGTGCAGGCGGCCGTCGTCATCGAACACAATCTGCGAGTTCGCCGGCACCCGCGCGGCGACCTCACGGTAGGTGCCGTCCAGCAGCGCGGGCCGCGCCACCAGGTGCTCACCCGCCCCGGCGGGCAGCCCGAGCGAGGCGAGCACGCTGGGCTTGGCCTGCTCCCACGCGTCCCCGTCCAGCAGCTTCGCGCGAGGATCGCCCCACTTGGAGGAGTTCTTCGCGAACACCTCCCGTCGGCGCAGCATCCGGTGCAGCTGCTCCAGCACGCAGAACGCGTACGCTTTCCAGTCCACCGTGCCCGGTTCCAAGTGCGGCGCGGACAGCGCCAGCCGCCGCCAGGAGCCCGTGAGCAGGCCCGTGTCGATCTCGGCGGGCCCAACCTTCTTGCGCCCCATCAAGTCCGGCAACGACTTCAACGCCTTCAGGACCGGCAAACGCGACTGGCGGGGCGGTGATCAACGTGTCCGTTACCCAGATCGATCTGGATGACGATGCGCTCTCGGAAGCGATGCGTCTCATGGGTGCGACGACGAAGCAGGAGACGGTGAACGCAGCCCTCAGGGAGTACGTAGCGCGGACCACACGGCTTGAGGCAGCCGAGAAACTCGCCGCTCGCGGAGAACGCGGCGAGTTCGAGGAAGCACCTGCCGCTCACGGGGCTGCCAAGCAGGCGCGCCGACGGATGCGAATACCTCTGAGGGAAGTCGATCAGCGCGACGTCCGGGGGTGATCCCGCTCGCCGCTACGCCACGGCGTCTTCGCTGCTGTCCGGCCAGGCACCCAAGTGCGCCACGAACCCCGCCCACGCCCTGGGCGCGCAAAATATCCGCGCCCCCTCGGGCCGCGTGGAGTCCCGCACGGCCACCACCCCGGCCACGTTCACGGCGACCTCGACGCACTCCTGGCCGGCGTTGCCGCCGCTGTAGCTGGACTTCCGGAAATCGAACTCGGTCACGGCTCTACGTCTCCTTGAGGATGCTCTCGATGAGTTGCACCGAGTTTCGCTGAGCCAGCCCCAGTCGCGCGACCCGGTCGAAGACGACACTGTGGTGGGCGGCATCCGCCTCGCTCTCCATCCAGACGGTGGTCGAGGTCGTGTCGACGTGCACCACGTCGACCGCACCCGGCTCGTCGAAGGAGACGACGGTGAACGCGCTGGTCATCCCCGGATGGGCACCGGCCAGGTAAGGGAGGATCTGGAGCCGGACGTTGGGTCGCCCGGCCATCTCCCGGAGGTGCTGCAACTGGCCGCGCATCACGTTCTGTCCGCCCACCAGCTGACGAAGAGCACCCTCGTGCACGACCGCCCAGAAGTTCAGGGGGCGTTCACCGGTAAGCCGGGTCTGCCTCGCCACCCTTGATTCGACGAAGGGCTCGATCTCGTCGACGTCTTCCCAAGACCCGTTGCCGACTGCCAGCGCCCGGGCGTAGTCGGGGGTCTGCAGCAGGCCTGGGACGATGGCCAACTGCCAGGTGCGAACGCTGGTCGCCACGTCTTCGAGCGCAACGTACTCGGCCATGTCTCGGAGCACCGGGTACTGGTTCCACCAGCCCTTGGCCTTCCTGCGGTCACGATCCGCCTTCGCCAACCCCACGAGCCGTGCCACCGTCTCGTCGCCACCGGCCCCGTAGAACTCGCACAGCGCTCTCACGTCGAGGTCCCGCATGGGAACGGCTCCGCGCTCCATCTTCACGATCTTCGTGCCCGTCGCGTTCAGCACGTCCGCCGCTTGCTGCTGCGTCTTTCCTGCGACGTCCCGCAGTCGCAGCAGTTCGCCACCAAGCCTGCGCCCCAGCACCGTTGACACGCGGTTGTCCTGTGTAGGTCGACTCACCGGCACAGTCTGACGTCTGCCACGCCAGGAGTCCACGGGACCATTCAAACTGGGGAAGAATTATCCCAGTTGGATTGCGCCAGGTTCATTCGTTCCGCTACGTTCGGTGTCCAGTCGGTTGCTGAGCGGCGCTGTGCGTCGCGCTGTCACGCAAAGGTGGAAGCTCATGGCTATTCCGAACCTGCCGTTCCCGCCGCCGGAACGCGTGCTCCACGAGGACGTGTTGAGCTACACGCCGTTGCCGCGCAGCGTCAGCCTCGCCCGGCGGCGCACCGCCCGCCTGGTGGCCGACTGGGGGATGCCGCCCCTTGCCGGCGACGCGGCACTGATCGTCAGCGAACTGGCCGGCAACGCCGTCCTGCACGGGTGCCTACGCGACCGCCTGTTCCGCGTGCGTCTCGCCCATACCGCATGCGCGCTCCGCATCGAGGTCGCCGACCCGCGAGCCGAACGCCTCCCCTCCCCTCGCACGCCTGCCGACGACGAGTGCTTCGGTCGCGGTCTCCTTCTCGTCGCCGCTCTCGCCACCCGCTGGGGCGTCACTCCTCGCATCGTCGGCAAGACCACGTGGGCCGAACTGGCCGTCGAAAGCGGATGACGAGCGCGCTTTAGGCGGTCACGGTGTCCGCATTTCCCCTGGTGAGGGCCCGTCAGTTTGCCGAAGCCGTTGACATGAGCACTCCGTAGTTGATCAAATGCGCCTCAACCCCCCACTTGCGACGTCGTCTTCGCAGCCTTGGGGGAAGTGTGTTCAGAGTCGATCGTGACAGAGGCCGTCGTGCCGCTGTGGCGATGCTCGCGGGGCCGGTGGCTCCGACGATCCGGGCCACCGCACCTGCCTGGGCTTCCTGTTCAGCGCGGCCGGAGGGCCCTGGGGTCGGCGAAGGGAGCACACTCCGTGGTGCGTCTCGATGATTACCCAGTACCCATGAGCATCTTCTTGATCGCCGCGCCGGCAGGTATGGCCATAGTTGGATACGTTTTACTCTTCAACGTCAGAGGCGTGGCGGACTACCTCTATCTTCACTTTCTGCAGAACCTGGCTGCTGGCGTGCCTCCTCGCACCCTCAGGGTGGGCGGCGCCTTCGCAGCATTCAGGGGCACCACGAGTCTCGTCGTCGAAGTGATTTCCCGTCTGGCGTAGCAAGCTTCACATGAAACCCGGTTGTGACAGCTTGCTTTCTGAGGAGAACAGGTAGATGACCCAACAGGCGAACGGTGGCAACATACCGCCGCATCAGCAGCCGTTGCCGCAGTACTGGCAGGGACCCACGGCCGACGTGCCCCCGCACATGAGGCCGTGGAGACCGGTGACCATGGTTTCGCCCAAGTCGGTGAGCGGGTTGGGCGGATGGACGGCGCGGCTTTTGATGGGGGCGGCTGGATTGCAGTTGGCGGGAGGTGTGCTGTTTCTCCTTGAAGTCGATTCCGCTTCGCTCGTGGTGCAGTTGGTCTCCGGGCTGTTGATGATCGCCTGCGTCGTGCTGGTGATGGTGTGGCTGAACCAGGCTAGGTCGAACATTGAGTATCTGGACCCCTATCGGTGGGCGGGGCGTCGGCGGTTGTCGAAGGGCTGGGCGGTCGGTGCATGGTTCGTTCCGGTCGGTTTTCTGTGGCTGCCGCTTCAGGTGGTCCTGGATGTGTGGTGGGGGACGGCAGAGCCGACTCGGGAGAAGAGGCGTACGCCGAAGATCATCGTGGGTTGGTGGACCTGCTGGCTCTTGGCGTGGTTCACCGGAGTGCGGACGGTCAATACGGTTTCCCACCGGAACGGTGTCCGCTTCGAGTCCGCTTCGCTGAACGTGTATCTGGGAAGTACGGCGTTGAGTGCGCTGTTCACGGCAGCTGCGGCTGTTCTTCTGTGCCTACTCGTCCGCCGAGTGACGGCCTTGCAAACCGCTCGCTTGGGCTATTGATTCGAAAACTTTCAGTCGGGGGAAAGATGAGTGACCTTTGAAATTCAGCGACGACGCCATGGTGCGATTTGTTTTTGCGCCGGCGATGCTACTGGTAGGAAGCTTGTTCCTCAGTAACTACAAGCGATTCATTGCACGCGCCTACCGTAGAAATCAAAGGGAGGTGCCAGGGTTGGCGATGCTCTTCATGTTTCGAACGGGAGGCGCCACCTGGGTTACCGCTGCCCTCACGTTGATCGTTGGGCTCTGGTGATCGTCGTGTACAACGGTGGCAGGGGTTCGCGAATCTCACCGGAATGCCCCCGGTGGCGCAAACCTTTCCCTTGGTCGTGGGGGCAGGTTTCCTTGCCTTCGGTTTGAGCTTCGCTTTGCGGAGTGATCCCGGGCGGTCGGTCTGACGGCGACACAGTGTTTGTTCTGTTTTAAGGACCTGGGGTTTTCCCTCGAATGGGCCTCCGGGGGGGGGGGTAAGATTGTGAATATGGTTGGTGAAGAATGGAAATCGAGGATATCGTTGGACTCCTGGGTGAGCCCCCTTACGGAAGAGTCTCCTCTGAGAGGGTGTGCGTGTGACCGCGTATACCCGGAATGGCTTGCTTTTCGACGCGGCGGTGAAGAACATCTTCGATTGGCAAACCACATGTTTACGGTATCTCATCTGGAATCGGTCGCGCCGGATCTGCTGGCACATCGATCTGAAGCGTCCCGGAACATCGATTTCGAGCTGATTTATCGCCTCCTCGGGGTCGACCTCCCCAGTGATTTCAAGGAACTCGCCCGGGCTTACCGGACGCTGGAGTTCGATGAGTTCCTCCGGGTGCCCGTGCCGCAGCCGGGGAAGGAAGAGAAGTACGTCGACGGGATGAGGTACGAGCTCGAGATCATGCAGGATCTCGTCGACGAGGACATGACGGAAGGTCATGTTGGGTTCCCTGAACCAGGCGGCGTCATCCCGTGGAGTGAGTCACTGTCCGGGGACGTGTTCTACTGGCGTTTCGTCGGCGAGGACCCAGACGCCTGGCCTGTGGTCGTCAACAGTAGGAACCAGGAGTGGTGGGAGTTCGAAGGCGGGGCTATCGCCTTCCTGGTCGGTTTGATCGATGGAAGCGTCGAACGTTGGGGGCTTCCCGACGCCGTTCTTGGGCCGAATCCATCCGTGCGCGTCCTCGGAGGTTGACTTCTTACGTTTCAATACCGCTTTCTATGGTTCAGGTGGCGCCATTGCCAGTGGCTCATAGGGCGAGATGGCCTGGAGTCCTTTCCCTGACTGGAAGGCTCGAATCGTGCTCCAGAAAGCTCACGTCGGGCTGTGCGGGTGGGCGCCGAGGGGGTTATTCCCAGGCTGACAGGAGGTCGGCCGGGGTGAGGTGGGGGATGTCGGGGGCGGTGGAGCGGGTGCGGGTGAGGGCGAGGAGCGGGGTGGAGTCGTCGGCGCCCGGGAGTTGGGAGCGGTGCTTGACCAGGCGGGCGAGGTCCCGGGAGTCGAAGGGCTTGTTCTCCAGCCACTTGATGGAGCCGACGAACGTGACCTTTTTCGCGATGGGGGAGCGGTCGGCGCCGACGAGATCGATCTCGGGGTCGTTGGTGCGGGTCCAGTAGCCGCCGATCGAGTTGGTACCGGGCGGGAGCTGCTCGTCCGTGAGGCGCCACAACGCCTCGCGCAGGACGGGTTCGACTGCGCGCCCCCGCCAGGTCGTCCAGCTGGAGCGGATGCCGTCGAGGACCTTGTCGCCGCGACCTCGCTCGATCAGGGGGATGCCCGGACCGATGAAGGAGAGCCAGAAGCGGAGGTACGGGTCTTCGACGCGGTAGCGGGTCTCGCGGCTGGGGCGGGTGGACAGCGGTAGTTCGGCTGACACCATCCGCCGTCGGGTCAGGAGGTCGAGGGCTCTGCTGAGGGCACCCGGGTTGAGGTCTCCGGCGTCCCTGGCGATGAGGCTGAACGTGCGTTCGCCGTGCCCGATGGAGCCGAGGACGGTGCGCGCCTGTGTTTCGGTGGGGAACTCGGCGGCCAACGTGCGTTCGCCGCTCACGAGCAGGGCGGACGTGGGTGTGCGCAGTGCCTGGGAGAGGTACTCCCACAAGTCCGCGCCCCGGGGCCACTCCTCCAGGATCAGGGGAAGACCACCGGAGACGAGGTAGGCGTCGAAGGCGTCTGCGGGTGCCAGGTCGAGCATCCTGCCCACGTCTGCCGGATTCAGCGGTGGCACGGTCATCTCGGTGCCGCGCTGGTAGAAGGGTCGCCCGTAGGTGTTGAGTTGCTCCATCATCGCCAGGTCCGAGCCGACCAGGATGAGAAGTACGGGGAGCTTGCACAACGTGCGGTCGAAGGCCTTCTGCAAGGCGCCTTCGAAGGTCGGATCCTCTCGCACGAGGTAGGGCATCTCGTCCAGGACGACGACGCTCGGCCGGTCTCGGGGAAGTGCGCTCGCCAGCATGCCGAAGGCCGCGTCCCACGACTGCGGGGCCGGGAAGTCGGCCAGGTTCCGTGCTTCGGGGAGGGTGGAGGCGGCGATCTCCGCACCGAAGCCGGCGAGGTCCCCCTCTCTCGACCCGCCGACGGCGGTGAAGAAGAGGTGCGGTGCACCGTTGCGGTCGATGAACTCCTCGACGAGTCGCGACTTGCCGACCCTTCGACGGCCCCGGATCAGGAGGGCGCGGCCGGGCCGCCCACTGCGTCCGCCGCGCTCGACGTTCGCAAGTGCGGTGTCCAAGAGCGACAGCTCTGCTTGCCTGCCGATGAATCCGTCCACGGAATGATCACCAACCAGATGCTTTCATAAAAGAAAGTTTCTTTGATGAAAGCATACGTCCGCCTGTGCCGGACGGCTTGTCGCTTCGGTCAGGTGGGGGAGGCGTGGCGGGCCGGGGTGGGGGCCTTGTCGGCGGCGCGGGTCATGGCGCTGGCGAGGAGGGCGAGGTCGGTGGGGCCGTTTCCCAGTTCGCGGACGGGGCGGCGGGTCGGGGGGTCACCCGCGCGGGTCCAGTCGAGAGGGATGACCGTCGGCCGGAGGGTGGCCGTGCGGGGAATGCGGCCGGAGACACGGCCGGCCTGGAAGGCGGAGCGCGTGCCGTCGGGGAGGTGCACGGTGCCGCGGCCGGGGGCGGGGTCGTCTCCGTCGCGACCAGTCAGGGCGATGTGGAACGCGGCCGTACGGGTGGCCGTCGTGTCGGCGGTGCGGTCCGGGCGGCCGGACGCCGCGACGAGATGGACGCCCAGCCGCGCGCCGTCGCGGGCGACGGCCTCCAGCGCGCGGACGACCGAACCGGCTGACGGACGGCCGGTGTTGCCCAGGGCGGGGTCGACGAGGGTGTCGAAGTCGTCGACCACGACGACGAGCCGGGGGAGGAGCCGCGAGGGGAGCCGGGACGCGCCCTCGGGGCGGCGGGGGGAGATGACGCGGGTCGTGTCCGCCGACGGGGCGGGTGCGGGCCCGTCGGTAGCTGCTTCGGCGCGGCGCTTGAGCTCGGCTGAGAGGGACTGGGCGAACTCCCTCATCCGTACGGGGTCGCCCGCCACCAGGTGGTCCTCGACGTGCGGCAGGTCGGCGCAGGCGGCGAGGCCAGCTGTGCCCACCGGGCCGTCGCCGTCGAGGAGGAGCAGTGCGAGCCGGTCCGGGGGTGAGTCGGCGGCGAGGGCGGCGGCGAGGGAGCGGAGCATTTCGGTCTTGCCGGAGCCCGCGGGTCCGGTGAGGAACAGGTGTGCGTGTTCGACGGTCAGGGCGGCTTCGACCGGGCCGCGTGGCCCGGCCCCGAGCGTGAGGGGCGACCGCCCCGGGTGGGCCGCGTTGGCCGCCCATCGGGAGAGGATCGCGGCCGGCGTCGCACGGGCCAGGCCCAGGTCGTCCAGCAGGCGGCAGGCACGGGGGAGGGCGACCTCCGCGCGGGGGACGGCTGCCGCGGCGTCCGTGCCGGGGGCGCCCTCCGCTTCGCGGAGCGACGCGAGCGCGCGGGCGAACCGTTCGGCCCAGGCCGCCGAGACGCCGTCCATGGTGGCGACGATCCCTTCCGCGTGCCGCCGCCCGGGGCGCACTATCCGTACGGCCGTGGCCACGGCGCCGCTGAGCAGCGCGAACGTGCCGCAGGAGCGGAACGGCGGCGAGGCCTCCCCGGCGGTGCGGACGGTGTCGTCGAGGGGTGAGGCGGGGGTCGCGGAAGGGGTCTCCGCGAGGCACAGCACGTGAATGCCCGCAGTGGGCCCCTCGGCCGCCAGCCGGGACACGGCGTCGCGCACCGGCGCCGGCCCGGGGTCGCCGTCGACGACGAGGACCGTGCGGGGGCCGCTGTAGGGGGACGTGCCGGAGGCGTGGACGGTCTCGTCGAGGCGCCGCAGCAGTTCGGTCGTACGGGTCGCGGCCTGGTCGCCGTCGTAGGCGAGCAGCAGGCGGCAGTCCTGTCCGTGCGCGGGGCGGACGTGGGGGAGCCAGCCGAGCCAGCCCCACTCGCCGGTACGGTCCGCGGCCTCGCGGGACCGGTCGGCCGCGATCAGCACCACTTCGAGGGTGCTGGGGCCGTGCAGTGCCGTGAGCTGCGCGAGGAGTGAACGGGCCAGCGCGGAGAGGCGGACCCGGGGCCCGGCGAGGCCGAGGGAGCCGGCGCTGCGCAGGTCGACGGTGACCGGTTCGCCGGGGCCGCCGCTGCGGTGGGCGCTGCCGATCCGCAGGGTGAGCGCCTGCGGGTGTTCCGGTCCGCGTTCCCAGAGTCGGGGTCCCGGGCCGAGCGCGGTGAGCAGCACGGTGGTGAGGTCGGGGTGGTGCAGGTCCCAGGCTGCGCGGTCGGCTCCCGTGCAGGGGGCGGCGTCGGCGGCCGGGACGGCGCCTCGTGTCTCGCTCCGCCAGGCGGCCCAGCGGCGTGCGAGTCCGCCGGCCCCCCTCCTGGT
This sequence comes from Streptomycetaceae bacterium MP113-05, assembly GCA_000497405.1. GTDB lineage: Bacteria > Actinomycetota > Actinomycetes > Streptomycetales > Streptomycetaceae > Streptomyces. Next base: position 58,463 of record KI547055.1, read on the forward strand.
GGCGGGGCTGCCCCCCGCTTCGGCTGCTCCTG
>KI547055.1:58504-60938 GCA_000497405.1 Streptomycetaceae bacterium MP113-05
TCGGGGGTGGTCTCCAGGTGGGGGAGGGCTCCGGTCGGCTCGACGCGGGCGGCGGACTCGCCGAGCAGCACCGTCGCTCCCGGCCGCAGCGGAACGGTACGGCCGCCGGGGACGTCCGTGCCGTCGATCGTGGTGCCGTTGGTCGAATCCAGGTCGGTCACGGTCAGCCCGCCGGAGTCGGTGACAGTGACGGCGCAGTGCAGACGCGACACGTCGGGGTCGCCGAGCGGCACGTCCGCCTCGGTGGAGCGGCCGATGCTGGCCCGGCCGCCGTGCAGCAGGTGCACGCCGCCCGCGTCCGGTCCCGCGACCACGTGCAGCCGCGCACGGGCGGGTCCGTGCGCCTCGGTGTGTGCCGTGGGCGAGGGTCCGTACAGCGACACCTCCGCGCCGTCGACCAGTGGCGGGGCGCCGACGAGCTGCTGGTGCGGGTCGAGCCGCAGGTCGCCCGCATAGACGGGGACGGTGTCGTGGCCGCGGTCGCGCTCTGCGCCGTCCGAGCTGCCGGCCACAGCGGCGACCAGCCCTTCCGTCACCGTCGCCAGGACCGTGCCGCCCGGGGCCGTCACCATGACGTCGCACGGTCGCGCGGTGGCCCGGCCGCCGCGTGACGCGACGACGCTCAGCCGGATCTGCATCGGTCCTCCCGCTTCCCACCGCACGGTTCCGTGCCGCGCCGCGCACCGGTGACGCGCCGTCGCTTACGGAACCGGCCCGGGCATCCTCGCACCCGGCACCGACACCGGGGCGCCCTCACAGCCCCTCATGATCTTGATTGGCCGGGGAGGACCGCAAGATGTCCGGTACTGGTTTCTGGGGGAGTTGCCGGTGTCCGGATCCGACCTCCGCGGGACCGAGGCCGATCGGACGGGGCCGGTCGCTCTTCGGCCCCCTCGTCCGCCGCAGGCCGGAGGGACGGGAACCACCCGTACGCCCGGGTCGTCCTTTCAGGGAGCCGTCACCTATGGTCCCGTGGACCCGGGGCCCCGCGTACGATCACCCCCGGCCCGGCCTGACGCCTCGTGCGGCGGCCGTACAGTGGGCGGGACTGCAGTGCGAGACCTGCGAGACCTTAGGAGCGCATGACGTGCGGCCGGTAGGCAGCAAGTATCTCCTCGAGGAGCCGCTCGGGCGTGGCGCCACGGGCACCGTATGGCGGGCCCGGCAGAGGGAGGCCGCGGGCGAAGAAGCGGCCGTGGCGGGGCATCCGGGCGAGGCGGTGGCCATCAAGGTGCTGCGCGAGGAGCTGGCACACGACCCGGACGTGGTGATGCGCTTCCTGCGCGAGAGGTCCGCGCTGCTGCGCCTGACCCACCGCAACATCGTCCGCACCCGCGACCTGGTCGTCGAGGGTGATCTGCTCGCGCTGGTGATGGACCTCGTGGACGGCCCCGACCTGCACCGTTACCTGCGGGAGAACGGCACGTTCTCCCCGGTCGCCGCCGCGTTGCTGACCGCCCAGGTCGCCGACGCGCTGGCCGCCAGCCACGCCGACGGCGTGGTGCACCGCGACCTGAAGCCGGCCAACGTGCTGCTGGCCGACGGCCCGGACGGCATGCACCCGATGCTCACCGACTTCGGCATCGCCCGCCTCGCCGACTCGCCCGCCCTGACCCGCACCCAGGAGTTCGTCGGCACCCCCGCCTACGTCGCTCCCGAGTCGGCGGAGGGCCGCGAGCAGACCTCCGCCGTGGACGTCTACGGCGCCGGTATCCTGCTGTACGAGCTGGTCAGCGGACGGCCGCCGTTCGGCGGCGACTCCACGCTGCAGGTGCTGCGCCGCCACCTCGACGAGGAGCCGCAGCGTCCGCCGGGCCTGCCCGACCCGCTGTGGACCGTCATCGAGCGCTGCCTGCGCAAGCAGCCCGCCCAGCGTCCCAGCGCCGTCAACCTGGCGCACGCGCTGCGTACGGTCGCCGCCGGCGTCGGCGCGCAGGCCACACCGCAGCAGGCCGGCGCCGCGATGGGCGTCGCCGCGCTGCTCATGCCCGACCCGGAGCCGACGACCGTGCCGGACGGCCGGCTCACCGGCGAGGCCGCGCCGACCGAGGTGATGCAGCAGGGCAGCAGCGCACCCCCGTATGGCGGCCAGGGTGGGTACGACCAGGGCACCTACGACCCGAACGCGGCCACCAGCGTGATGCCGCAGTCCGGCGGACCGGCCGGGCAGCAGTACGGGCAGCAGGGGCAGAACGGCCCCGGCGGCTACGGGGGCTCCGAGGACGGCACCCGCGTCATGCCGACCGGAGGCCCGGGAGGGCAGGGCGGCTACGGCGGCCCGCAGCAGCACCAGGAGCAGCCGCCGCAGCCCGAGGGTCCGCACCCGTGGGAGAGCCAGCTGCGCGCGGCCCGCGACCGGAACGAGCAGACCCAGGTCCAGCCGATGGACCCCGGTCTCGACCCGCTCCGCCGTCGCCCGCAGCGCCGCGCTCCG
>KI547055.1:60948-62374 GCA_000497405.1 Streptomycetaceae bacterium MP113-05
CCGGCGCCCGGCGCCGCGCGAGGCCCCAGGCCGCGAGCCGCGCCGGCGCAGCTCCAACCCGATGCACATCCCGGGGCTCGGCTGCCTCAAGGGCTGCCTGTTCTCGATCCTGATCATGGTCGTGATCGCCGTGCTGGTGTGGAACTTCACGCCGCTGCCGGAGTGGTGGGAGACCGGCCAGGACTGGTGGGACTCGACCAAGGACTTCTTCAAGGACGTCGGCGACTTCTTCGGCAGTGAGGACGTCCCCGGCGGCCAGTAGGGCGCCGCGACCGCACCACGGTTTCACGCCATCGGGGAGATTTGTCGACTCCGGGAGGGTAAATCCCCTCGCATTCACGACATGTCACCCCCGTTCTCGCGCGACGAGGGGCCCACGGCGCGTACTTTGTCGCCGTGCGGCCCCTCTTCCGTGACGGCGGGGCCGGTCACTCGGCGCACTCGGCTCACCCCTACCGGCTTTCAGCGAGGGACGGAACGTGGCACGGAAGATCGGCAGTCGCTACACCGCTCGGCAGATCATCGGACGCGGCAGCGCGGGCACCGTATGGCTCGCGGACGGCCCCGACGGGCCCGTCGCCGTGAAGCTGCTCCGGGACGACCTGGCGTCCGACGAGGACCTGGTCAACAGGTTCGTCCAGGAACGGACCGCGCTGCTCTCCCTCGACCACCCGCACGTGGTCGGCGTACGCGACCTCGTCGTGGACGGCAGCGACCTCGCCCTGGTGATGGACCTGGTGCGCGGCACCGACCTGCGCACCCGGCTGGAACGCGAACGCAGGCTCCCGCCCGAGGTCGCCGTCGCGATCTGCGCGGACGTCGCCGACGCGCTGGCCGCAGCGCACGCAGCCGGAGTGGTGCACCGCGACGTCAAACCGGAGAACGTGCTGCTCGACGCCCACGGCCCCACCGGGCCGGGCGGGGCGCCCCCCGCACTCCTGACGGACTTCGGCGTGGCCAAGCTGATCGACTCGCCACGCCGGCGTGCGGCGGCGGGCCTGCCGGTCGCCGGCGGCACCGGGACGGCCGAACGCACCCCGCGTGGACTCATCGGCACACCCGACTACCTCGCGCCCGAACTGGTCGAGGGGCTGCCGCCGCGCGCCTTCGTCGACGTCTACGCCCTGGCGACCGTGTTGTACGAGCTGCTCGCCGGGTTCACGCCCTTCGGCGGCGGCCACCCCGGCGCGGTACTGCGCCGCCATGTGACGGAGACGGTGGCGCCGCTGCCCGGCGTCCCGGACGAGCTGTGGCAGCTGCTCCTGCAGTGCCTGGCCAAGGCCCCGGCCTCCCGCCTGCGCGCGCCCGAACTCGCGGAGCGCCTGCGAGAGATGCTCCCGCTGCTGCGGGGGCTGGCCCCGCTGGACATCGACGACCAGCCGGAGGAGGCCTACGAGGAACCGGCCCCGGAGCCCGTGCCGGCTCC
>KI547055.1:62530-72312 GCA_000497405.1 Streptomycetaceae bacterium MP113-05
GCCGCCCTGCCCGCGCCGGGTCACCGTCCCGCCCCCGACACCCGTTCACGGCCTTTCCGGGGGCGTGAGGGCTCCGTCCCGTGCACGGCCCTCGGCCGGACCCGGGGACGGTGCGGCCCCGGAGGGGACGGGTCGGCGGGGCCAGCCGTTAGGCTGGGGGCGTGGCAGTCGTCGATGTATCCGAAGAGCTGAAGTCCCTCTCCTCCACCATGGAGTCGATCGAGGCCGTCCTCGACCTGGACAAGTTGCGGGCCGATATCGCCGCGCTCGAGGAGCAGGCTGCGGCCCCCGACCTGTGGGACGACGTGGACAACGCCCAGAAGGTCAACAGCAAGCTGGCCTACCTCCAGGGCCAGCTCCGCAAGGCCGAGGACCTGCGGTCCCGGATCGACGACGTCGGCGTGCTCTTCGAGCTCGCCGAGGACGAGGGCGACGCCGACGCCCGCGCCGAGGCGGAGCGTGAGCTGGCGAGCGTCCGCAAGGCCGTGGAGGAGCTGGAGGTCCGGACCCTGCTGTCCGGCGAGTACGACCCGCGTGAGGCCGTGGTCAGCGTGCGCGCGGAGGCCGGCGGTGTGGACGCCGCCGACTTCGCCGAGCAGCTGATGCGCATGTACCTGCGGTGGGCCGAGCGCCGGGGTTACCCGACCGAGGTCTTCGACATCTCCTATGCCGAGGAGGCGGGCATCAAGTCCGCCACCTTCGCGGTCAAGGCGCCGTACGCGTACGGCACCCTCTCCGTCGAGCAGGGCACCCACCGACTGGTGCGGATCTCGCCGTTCGACAACCAGGGCCGCCGCCAGACGTCGTTCTCCGGCGTCGAGGTGCTGCCGGTGGTGGAGCAGACCGACCACATCGACATCCCGGAGAACGAACTGCGGATCGACGTGTTCCGCTCCTCCGGTCCCGGCGGCCAGTCCGTCAACACCACGGACTCGGCCGTCCGGATGACGCACCTCCCGACCGGCATCGTCGTCTCCTGTCAGAACGAGAAGTCGCAGATCCAGAACCGCGCCGCGGCCATGCGCGTCATGCAGTCCCGCCTCCTCGCGCACCGGCGGGAGGAGGAGCAGGCCAAGATGGACGCGCTCAAGGGTGACGGCGGCAACTCCTGGGGCAACCAGATGCGGTCCTACGTGCTGCACCCGTACCAGATGGTCAAGGACCTGCGGACGGAGCACGAGGTCGGCAACCCGCAGGGCGTTCTGGACGGCGACATCGACGCCTTCCTCGAGGCGGGCATCCGCTGGCGCAAGCAGCAGGAGCAGGCCGCGCAGCGCTGACCCCGGCGACTCACCCCCGGTCTCCGAACGGTAACGATTCCTCGCGCCCGGCGGTGCACCAGTGGTCTGGTCCACTGGTGCACCGCAGGCCCGAGAGTGCCGGGACGGAAACCCCCGGACATCCGCTCTGACATGGGATTCCTCCGGCGTGCACGGTGGTTGACCACGGGGCCGGGGGTCGGTACGCCTGAGGCGGTTCACCTGGACCACTTCGAGGAGGCTGCACCGTGTCAGGGAAGACCCCCGAACGATCCCGCCGGCGACGCACCGCCTGCGCCGTGGCCGGTGTGGCCGCGGCGGCGCTGCTGGGCTCGCTGGTCACGGCAGGACCGGCGTCGACGGACGAGACGGCTTCACGTTCCCTCCAGGACGCCTACCGGCGGGCGGCGGACCGGTACGAGGTGCCGGTCAGTGTGTTGCTGGGGGTGTCGTACCTGCAGTCGCGGTGGGACGGGCACGCGGGCGCGGCCAGTGTGTCGGGCGGTTACGGGCCGATGCACCTGACCGATCTGACCACCGCGCTGGCCGAGTCCGGGACGTACCATCACGGTGGCGCGGAGGACCCGCGCGGTGATGCGGCACGTCCGCTCGACACTGACGCCCTGGCGGCGGCCGGGAAGTCGCACGCGGGCCGGGACGGAAAGGTGCCGGAGCGGCTGCGGACGCTGCCGGAGGCGGCGGAGCTGACGGGTATCCCGGCGGAGCGGCTACGGGAGGACCCGGCGGCGAACATCGCGGGCGGTGCGGCCCTCCTGGCCGACGCGCAGCGCGAGTCGGGCCGGTCGGCGAGCGACGACCCGGCGCACTGGTTCGGCGCGGTCGCCGCCTACTCCGGCGCCGACGACGAGGCCACCGCGGCCGTCTACGCCGGCGACGTCTTCGACGTCATCCGCAGTGGTGCCGCACGCACCACGGACTCCGGCCAGCGGGTGACGCTACGCCCGCACCGGAATCTCGGAGCCGAGGCCGGCCGGATCGAGCAGGTCCGCAAGCTCGGCCTGAAGACCGGGAAGCGGATCCCGAATCTGGAGTGCCCGCGCAGCATCGCCTGCGAGTGGCTGCCGGCGCCCTACGAGCAGTGGACGAACCCCGACGGCTCCACGGACTACGGCAACCACGACAAGGGCGACCGTCCGCGCACCCAGGACGTCGACTACATCGTCGTCCACGACACCGAGGCCACCTGGGAGACCACGCTGGACCTGGTGCAGGACCCGACGTACGTGTCCTGGCACTACTCGCTGCGGTCCTCGGACGGGCACGTGGCGCAGCACCTGAAGACCAAGGACGTGGGCTGGCACGCGGGCAACTGGTTCGTCAACGCCAAGTCGGTGGGCCTGGAGCACGAGGGCTTCCTGACGAACCCGGACGCCTGGTACACCGAGGCGATGTACCGCACGTCGTCGCGGCTGGTGCGGTACCTGTCGCGCACGTACGACGTACCGCTGGACCGGCAGCACGTCCTGGGCCACGACAACGTGCCCGGTACCGTCCCCTCCACCATCCCCGGCATGCACACCGACCCCGGCCCCTACTGGGACTGGGACCACTACTTCCGCCTGCTGGGCTCCCCCTTCCACCGTGAAGGACCGCGCCGCGGCGCCGACATGGTGACCATCCTCCCCGACTACGACGAGCACCGGCCCGTCTACACCCGCTGCGACGACTCCGGCGACCCGTGCACGCCGCACGGTTCCTCCGCCGTACGCCTGCACACCGCACCCGCAGCCGACGCACCGCTGGTGAAGGACATCGGACTGCGCCCCGACGGCGGCCCGTCCACCGACGGCGTCAACGACACCGGCGCCCGCGCCACCACCGGCCAGCAGTACGCCGTCGCCGACCGCGACGGCGACTGGACCGCCATCTGGTACCTGGGCCAGGAAGCCTGGTTCCACAACCCCGCCGGCCGGCCCACCGCCGTCCCCGCCCGCGGCAAGGTCGTCACACCCAAGGACGGCAAGGACGGCATCCCGGTCTACGGCCGTGCGTACCCCGAGGCGGGGGCGTATCCGGAGGACGTGCCGGTGCAGAGCGTGGTGCCGCACCCCTACGAGCTGAAGGCCGGTCAGGAGTACGTGCTCGGCCTGGAGACGAAGGGTGAGTACTACTACGCGGTCACGTACGACTCCTCGGGCCACCAGGTGGTGCGCGGCCAGGAGACGTACTACCAGATCCAGTTCGGACATCGCGTCGCATTCGTGAAGGCATCGGACGTCGACGTCCGCCGAGCGCGCTGACGAAGTCGATTCCCTTACCCGGGTGTCGGGAGACTCACACACCCTTCACCCGGGTTGAGGGGTTCTACGCTTGACGATGATGTGAAAACTGGGAAAGCTGTCCGCTTGGCGGGCGTGTGAGTGGGAACGCTCGGGCTTCGAATGAGTGTGAACGACTGCGACTTGACGCCCGATTCCATGACGACCCCTCACATTTCAGCCCCTATTGATGAACATCTACTGGGGGTAGTTGACATATGAGCAAATCCAAGACGCGTGTGCGCGTCGCGCGGGTTGCGGCCGGTGCGGTCTTCGCCGCCGGCCTGTCGCTGACCGCGAGCGGTGCGGCGTCGGCGGTCGGCATCGACCTGGGCATCATCCAGGTCGGCGTCGGCGAGGGTGGAACAGTTGCCGGCGTCACCGAAGGCTCCACCGAGGGCACGGCCGTCGGGGTGTCCGAGGGCGCGACCGAGGGTACGGCCGTGGGCGTCACCCAGGGCACGTCCCAGGGCACCGACGGTGGCTCCACCACGGATGGTGGAAGCACCACCGACGGCGGCACGACCACCGACGGCGGCACGACCACCGATGGTGGCACGAGCACGGACGGTGGCACGACCACCGACGGCGGTTCCACCACCGACGGCGGTTCCACTTCCGAGGGCACCGACGGTGGCAGCACCTCCGAGGGCACCGACGGTGGCACGACCACCAACGGCAACACCGGTGGCAGCAACGGCACCTCCGGCGGCGACGGCGGCTCCGACAGTGGCGGCTCGGAGCCGAACACCGTCGGCGGCGGCAGCGGCGGTGGCGACGAGGAGCCGGCCACCATCGGTGGCAGCTCCGGCGGCAGCTCCGGCGGCAGCACCGGTGGCGGCGAGACCACCCCGGATGTCGGCGGCAGCACCCCGGTCGGCCAGGAGCAGCCTCAGGACGCGCTGGCCGAGACCGGCTCCGCTGAGACCGCTCTCCTGCTGGTCGGTGCCGCGACGATGATCGCGGGCGGCGTCGGCTTCCGCATGATGCCGCGCCTGCTCAACCGTGGCGGTGGCGCGGCTGCCTGAATCAGGCGCCCGTAGCACCGCGTGACACCCGGTGACGGAGGTCACGCACAGCGGTACAGCGACGAGGGCCCGGAGCGCGGATTCACTTCCGCGGTCCGGGCCCTCGCTCGTTCAGGTCAGTGATCACCGCACACGCTCGTCTGCTCACGGAACGTGGAGTGCTGTGCTCGCCCACTACGCCGTGGCGACGCGCTGGGCCAGGAAGGCCACCAGTGCCGCCAGCGCGACCAGCATCGCCATCAGGGCGGGGCTGAGCGCGGCGAACGGACCCTGCTGCTCCTGCAGCCGCACACGCTGGGCACGGCAGACGGAGCAGCGCCCTTCGCTGACGGGGCCCGCGCAGTTGGCACACACCAGCCGGTCGCAGTTCATGCGATCCACCTCCTCAGCCCGCCAACGCCGTCGCCGTGGGACGAGTTCCCGGCGGTCTCCTCGACTCCACTGTGCCAGGTACCGGCGGCCGATGCAGAAAAGCAGGCGTGTGTGCTGTCTGGTATGGGGTGATGCGTGCCGTGAAGAAACCCACCTGTACCGGGCGCCCACTGCGCGGCGCGCGGCGCGTCGCGTAGTCTCACCACCAACCTGGGGGGAGCCGGTCATGGGCTTCCCCTCCTTCTACCCAGGCCTACGTGGTGCGAAAACCGTGATCCGATTCGACAACGTCTCCAAGACCTACCCCAAGCAGAACCGTCCCGCGCTCCGCGACGTCTCGCTGGAGGTCGAACGCGGCGAGTTCGTGTTCCTGGTGGGCTCCTCCGGCTCCGGCAAGTCGACCTTCCTGAGGCTGGTTCTCCGGGAGGAGCGGGCCGACCACGGTCAGGTCCACGTGCTGGGCAAGGACCTCGCCCGGCTCTCGAACTGGAAGGTGCCGCAGATGCGGCGCCAGCTCGGGACCGTCTTCCAGGACTTCCGGCTGCTCCCTAACAAGACGGTCGGGGAGAACGTCGCCTTCGCGCTGGAGGTGATCGGCAAGTCCCGGGGGCAGACCCGCAAGACGGTGCCCGAGGTGCTCGAACTCGTCGGCCTCGGCGGTAAGGGCGACCGCATGCCGGGGGAGCTGTCCGGCGGTGAGCAGCAGCGGGTGGCGATCGCCCGGGCCTTCGTCAACCGGCCGATGCTGCTGATCGCCGACGAGCCGACGGGCAACCTGGACCCGCAGACGTCCGTCGGCATCATGAAGCTGCTGGACCGTATCAACCGCACCGGCACCACCGTGGTGATGGCGACCCACGACCAGCAGATCGTCGACCAGATGCGCAAGCGCGTCATCGAGCTGGAGAAGGGTCTGCTGGTGCGCGACCAGTCGCGCGGCGTGTACGGCTACCAGCACTGACCTCGGCCGCCCGCTCGGCGCCCGCCCCAGTTCGCCCCCGTTCGGAAGCAGGAAGGACGCCATGCGCGCCCAGTTCGTAATGTCGGAGATCGGCGTCGGTCTCCGCCGCAATCTCACCATGACGTTCGCGGTGATCGTCTCGGTCGCCCTCTCGCTGGCGTTGCTCGGCGGTTCGCTGCTCGCGACCGAGCAGGTGAACGCCATGAAGGGCTACTGGTACGACAAGGTCCAGGTGTCGATCTACCTCTGCAACGAGAACGACGCCGAGTCCGACCCCAACTGCGCGAAGGGTGCCGTCACCGAGCAGCAGAAGGACGAGATCAAGGCGGACCTGAAGGAGCTCGGCGTCGTCGAGAAGGTCTACCACGAGTCCTCCGAGAAGGCGTTCGAGCACTACCAGAAGCAGTTCGGCGACTCGCCGCTCGCGGACTCTCTGACGGCGGACCAGATGCAGGAGTCCTTCCGGGTGAAGCTCGGGGACCCGACGAAGTTCAACGTCATCAACACCGCGTTCTCCGGGCGGCAGGGTGTCCAGGAGGTGCAGGACCAGAAGAACCTTCTGGAGAACCTCTTCGGACTGCTCAACGGTATGAAGATCGCAGCGCTGTGTGTGATGTCGATGATGCTCGTCGTCGCACTGCTCCTGATCATCAACACCGTCCGGGTGTCGGCGTTCAGTCGCCGGCGGGAAACCGGGATCATGCGGTTGGTCGGTGCGTCCAGTTTCTACATCCAGATGCCGTTCATTCTGGAGGCGGCCATCGCGGGCCTGATCGGCGCCGGGTTCGCCTGTGTGCTGCTGGCCGGGGGGAAGTTCTTCCTCATCGACAACTGGCTGCAGCAGGAGATCGTGCTGATCAACTTCGTGGGCTGGGAAGCGGTCGCGAAGGTGCTGCCGCTGATCATGGCGGTGGGCGGGCTGATGCCTGCCTTTGCAGCTTTCTTCGCACTGCGCAAGTACCTGAAGGTGTGACACTCGACGCGAGTGACTGTTCCGACATCCTCCCTTCATCAGCTCGTGACTGCCTTAGACTCCGCAGCATGTCGGGCACGTGGAGAAATGCGCCTCCTCGCCAGGTACGGCGGGGAGCGGCGCTGACCCTGGTCTTCGCGAGCGCTCTTGCGACCGGCGCCGCCGCCAACTCGTGGGGTGGCGTGCCGGGAGCGGGCGGTGCTCCCGGAATCCCCGGGCCACGCCATGAGTTGAGCGGCTCGGTCCGCACCGCGCCGGGCGGCGGGGGTGTCCCCGCGGAGGCGGCCGAGGCGGGTGAGGCCAAACTCGCCGCGGACGAACTGGTCAGCCGCAGCGGTGACCGCTGGGAAGCCGCCTACAGCGCCGACGAGTACGAGGGCTTCGAACGTCGCATGGGCGGCGCCTATGTCGGCGTCGGCGTCTCGGTCGAGCAGGTCGACGCGACCGGGGGTCACGAGGTGGTGCGCATCGCGGACGTGGTGCCCCGGAGCCCCGCGGACCGGGCGGGTCTGCGGCCGGGAGACCGGATCCGAGCGGTCGACGGCTCCCAGGTGACCGGTGCGCCGGTCACCGAGGTGGTGGCGAGGCTGCGCGGCACGACATCCGGGGCCCCTGCCCGCGCCGCCGACCCCGGTACCCGTGTCGACCTCAGGCTGAGCCGCGGCGACCACCGGTGGAGCGAGACCCTCGAGAGGGCACGGCTCGCGACCCGTACGGTCTCCGTTTCGCGGCCGTCCCCGGTGATCACCCGCATCAAGATCACCGCGTTCACCGAGGGGGTCGGCGCCCGGGTGCGGCAGGCGGTCCGGGAGGCGCCCGACGGGTCGGGCTTCCTACTCGACCTGCGGGGCAACTCCGGCGGTCTGGTCACCGAGGCGACGAAGACCGCCTCCGCGTTCCTCGACGGCGGCCTGGTGGCCACCTACGACTACGACGGCGAGCAGCAGACGCTGTACGCGCACGGAGCGGGGAACACCCGGGCGCCCCTGGTGGTGCTGGTGGACGGTGGCACGATGAGCGCCGCGGAGATGCTGACCGGTGCGCTCCAGGACCGTGGACGCGCGGTCGTCGTCGGCAGCCGTACGTTCGGCAAGGGCTCCGTGCAGGTGCCGCACCGGATGGCGGACGGCTCGGTCGCCGAACTGACTGTCGGCCACTACACCACCCCGTCCGGGCGCGCGGTCCACGGCAAGGGCCTGCGGCCTGACCTGGAGGTTCGTTCCGGGGACCGGGCCGCTGACCGGGCCCGCAGGGTATTGAGTGGCCTCGCGGCCGGGTCGTAGAGAAGAATGGCCTGGCTATGGCAAAGATGAAGACCCAGAGGGACAAGAAGAAGGGTCCGGGCTCCGACCGGGTACTCGTCGCGCAGAACAAGAAGGCGCGGCACGACTACCTGATCCTGGACACCTACGAGTGCGGCATCGTGCTGACGGGCACAGAGGTCAAGTCGTTGCGGCAGGGACGGGCCTCGCTGGTCGACGGCTTCGGCCAGGTGGACGGTGCCGAGGTGTGGCTGCACAACGTGCACATCCCGGAGTACACCCAGGGCACCTGGACGAACCACAGTGCGAAGCGCAAGCGGAAGCTGCTGCTGCACCGGTCGGAGATCGACCGGCTGATCGGCAAGACCCAGGAGACCGGGCACACCCTGGTGCCGCTTCAGCTCTACTTCAAGAAGGGCCGGGCGAAGGTCGAGCTCGCGCTGGCCAAGGGCAAGAAGGAGTACGACAAGCGACAGACGCTGCGGGAGCGGCAGGACAACCGCGAGGCGGAGCGGGTGATCTCCGCCGTCCGCCGGCGTCAGCGGGCCTGAGTCCGGCCCTCGCCCGGGCGGGCCGGGCGGCCGAGTCGGCCGGTGACTGAGCCGACCGGGTGGCCGCCGGGAATACGGTGGCAGCCGACCCCGTCGATCCCGTACGATGGGGACGTACGCGGGCGCCGAGGCGCACCGGGTGCGGAGGTTCTCAACTCAACATGGGGATGATCGGTTTCGACAGCGGATGTCGAAGCAGGGGAAGCGAGCCGAGGAACGCGGCAATGATCTCGTTAACCATCTGCCGCAAAAAAATAATCGCCAATTCCAAGCGCGATTCCTTCGCCCTCGCTGCCTAAGTAGCGAATTGCGAAGTGTCGGCCCGGGGGTGTTCCCGACCCGGTGTCCGGCATCAGCTAGGGGACTTCACCGCGTAGGCCCGGTCACGGGGTCTGCCGGGACATCTCACAGTGACTGAGCCCGTCGGAGACGTGTCCGCGAGATCTCCGGGGCTGAGAAAATCGTAGCGGACTGCGCTCGGAGAAGCCCTCCTTCTGCTCCGTTGGACGCGGGTTCGATTCCCGCCATCTCCACCATCCCATGTGCTGAAGAGCCCGTGACCTGCAGTGATGCTGCAGGTCACGGGCTCTTTGGTGTGTGGGTGGCTTGTGCGGGTCGAGGGGGAGGCCGGTGGAGTCGGCCGAAAATCCATTGGTCCAGACCTTGACTGGTCTGGATCTTCCCGTTTGACTGCACTGCATCAACCTTCCCCCACCCCCGGCCCCCGCAGGGCCGTGTGTGAAGGAGTGAGCAGTGTCCGAGAGCAGTCGTAGACGCAGCTTCACCACCCGGTTCACCACCCGGTTCACCACCCGGTTCACCACTGGGCTCGCCATCCGGGTCAAGGCCCTCGTCGCTGCCGCCGGCCTCGCCGGCGCGCTGGCCGTCGCCCTCCCGATGTCGACCGCCAGCGCGGCGCCCGCCTGCGAGGCGGCCTGGACCTCCGGTGCCGTGTACACCGGTGGCGACGTGGCCTCGCACGGCGGGCACAACTGGGAGGCCAAGTGGTGGACCCAGGGCGAGACACCCGGCACCACCGGGCAATGGGGCGTCTGGGCCGACCAGGGCACCTGCGGCGGCGGGGGGGGCACCCGACC
>KI547055.1:72888-76917 GCA_000497405.1 Streptomycetaceae bacterium MP113-05
ACACCGACCCTGACCCGTCCGGATTCGTCGTCAGCCAGGCGCAGTTCGACCAGATGTTCCCGGCCAGGAGCTCCTTCTACACCTACGGCGGCCTGGTCGACGCGCTGAGTGCCTACCCCGGCTTCACCAACACCGGTAGCCAGACGGTACGTCTCCAGGAGGCCGCCGCCTTCCTCGCGAACGTCAGCCACGAGACGGGCGGCCTGCGGTACGTCGTCGAGCAGAACGAGGCCAACTACCCGCACTACTGTGACAGTTCGCAGCCGTACGGGTGCCCCGCCGGCAACGACGCCTACTACGGTCGCGGGCCCATCCAGCTCAGCTGGAACTTCAACTACAAGGCCGCGGGCGACGCGCTGGGCATCGACCTGCTGAACAACCCCTGGCAGGTCGAGAACGACTCGGCCACCGCATGGAAGACCGCCCTGTGGTACTGGAACACCCAGTCCGGCCCCGGCACCTACACCGGTCACCAGGCCATCACCGGCGGCCACGGGTTCGGCGAGTCGATCCGCAGCATCAACGGCGCCCTCGAGTGCGACGGCGGTAACCCGGCGCAGGTGCAGAGCCGCATCGACACGTATACGGCCTTCACCCAGATCCTCGGCACCGGCACGGGCGGCAACCTGAGTTGCTGACCCGCACGGGCCGCCACCCGTGACCGCACGACCTCCGCCACCGGACGTGACCGCCTCACGCCCGGTGGCGGACTCCTGCGCGCCGCCGGAGGCGCCGCCCGAGTGTCTGCCGGGACGTACCGGCCGGCGCGAGACCCGGCCGGCCCGGTTGGTGGGGCATTCCGTGGACGGCGCAGACCCGGAGTACGTCGTATCCCTCCCAGACAATCTGTCGTGGCGAGAGGAGGCATATGACGTCGTCCGGAGTGTCACCGGCCCTCACGACCTGGTGACCGGAGGGGAAGGGCAGTGCGCCCCCCCGACGCAGTCAGCCCCGGGCGCCGGGTGGCCCGAGGGTGGGCGAGGGCGGGCGAGGAGCCCGCGACTCCCACCGGCGACCCCGGTCCGGTCCGGTCGGGAGAGGCTCCGGACCCGACCGGGCGTACTCCTCGGGGAAGCGGGGCGAGTGGTTTTCCGCCGGGGAACTTCGGTCAGGGCAGGGCAGTATCTGTGGCCGCGGAATGAGAAAGAGCATCCGGGCCGGATGACGGTGTCCGCCGCGCCCTGCCGAGCGGAATCGCTCACCACGCACGGGCCGTTTCACGTGCTACCGTCGTTCCCAGTTGCAGTTGTGGTTCCCAAAACTTCGAGTGCCTCCATCGTGCTGTTCGCGGTGGAAGCACTTCTGTATTTTTCCGGTCTACTCCGGACGGGGCAATCATCGCGGCGACGCGTCGTCCGCACGGTGCGGGCGACGGGCACTGCCTCGTAAGGAGAAAAACATGGCATCTGGCACCGTGAAGTGGTTCAACTCGGAAAAGGGCTTCGGCTTCATCGAGCAGGAAGGCGGCGGCCCCGACGTCTTCGCCCACTACTCGAACATCGCCGCCCAGGGCTTCCGTGAGCTGAACGAGGGCCAGAAGGTGAACTTCGACATTGCGCAGGGCCAGAAGGGCCCGACGGCCGAGAACATCGTTCCGGCCTGACGCCTCGCGTAGTTTCGAACCGGGGCCCGCACCGTGGGTGCGGGCCCCGGTTCGTTTCGTGAACGGCGCAGCACACTCACTCCTGAGCTCGTGCGCGGCCGCTTCCCTCTTCACCCCGGGCTCCGTCCCGGCCGACCCGGCTCCGGGATCCCGAGTGGATCCGGGCTCGCGGTCGATACCCCGGACAGTGACCGGATCGCTCGGCGCGTCAGTCGATGACCCGCCGTTCTCCCGCCGAGTGCGGCCCCGATGTCGCTTCCGTTTTCATTCCCGGCTCGTTCTTGTGTTTCTCCGCGCCGTCCATCTGGTGCGGGAATCCCTTGATGCGTGCCCCATCAAGGAAGGTTCCGCATGAACCGCACACGTACGAACGACCGCTTCTCCCGCACCCGGGTCGGCAGTGCCGCGGGCTCCGGCAAGGGGAGCCGCTTCCGTTCCGGCACCCCCCGTCGTTCCGGCGGGCCGAGCGGATCCGGTCGCTCAGGCCGCCGTCCCGCCGCGGTGCAGGGCGAGTTCCGGCTCCCCGAAACGATCACCCCCGCGCTGGCCGCCGTCGGGGCGTTCGCCGATCTCGACATGCCCCGCCCGCTGCTGGCCGCACTGGAGGCCGAGGGAGTGAGCGTGCCGTTCCCGATCCAGGGGGCGACGCTGCCGAACACCCTCGTGGGCCGTGACGTGCTCGGTCGCGGGCGCACCGGTTCCGGCAAGACACTGGCCTTCGGCCTCGCGATGCTGGCCCGCACCGCCGGGCAGCGTTCCGAGCCCCGGCAGCCCCTCGCGCTGGTCCTCGTCCCCACCCGGGAGCTCGCACAGCAGGTCACCGACGCGCTCACCCCGTACGCTCGCGCCGTCAAGCTGCGGCTCGCCACGGTCGTCGGCGGGATGTCGATCGGCAGGCAGGTCAACGCGCTGCGCAGCGGTGCCGAAGTGGTCGTCGCGACGCCCGGCCGGCTCAAGGACCTCATCGACCGCGGCGACTGCCGGCTGAACCAGGTGGGCATCACGGTGCTGGACGAAGCCGACCAGATGGCTGACATGGGATTCATGCCGCAGGTGACCGCGCTGCTCGACCAGGTACGCCCGGAGGGCCAGCGGATGCTCTTCTCCGCCACGCTTGACCGCAACATCGACCTGCTCGTGCGCCGCTACCTGACCGACCCCGTGGTGCACTCCGTGGACCCCTCGGCCGGTGCGGTCACCACGATGGAACACCACGTGCTCCACGTCCACGGTGCTGACAAGCACGCCGCCACCACCGAGATCGCCGCCCGCGACGGTCGTGTCCTGCTGTTCCTCGACACCAAGCACGCGGTCGACCGGCTGACCCGCGACCTGCTGGCCAGCGGGGTACGGGCAGCCGCGCTGCACGGAGGCAAGTCCCAGCCTCAGCGCACCCGGACCCTGTCGCAGTTCAAGACCGGGCACGTCACGGTGCTGGTGGCGACCAATGTGGCGGCGCGGGGTATTCACATCGACAACCTCGACCTCGTGGTGAACGTCGACCCGCCCAGCGACCCCAAGGACTACCTGCACCGGGGCGGGCGCACCGCCCGCGCCGGCGAGTCGGGCAGCGTCGTCACCCTGGTCACCCCGAACCAGCGACGGGACATGGCCCGCCTGATGGCGGCAGCGGGCATCACCCCGCAGACCACCCAGGTCCGCTCGGGCGAGGCCGAACTCCAGCGCATCACCGGAGCCCAGGCCCCCTCCGGTGTTCCCGTCACCATCACGGCGCCCGTCGCGGAGCGCCCCCAGCGCAGCGGCGCCTCGCGCGGCCGGCGCGGTCGTCGCCCCTCGCAGGCGACGCGCCGTTCCGCCCGTCGGCAGCCCGCCGTCAACGCCGCGGCGTAGCAGGTGCGCGATCAGGACGTCTGACGTGCCTGGCCGGGTTGCGCCCGGTGCACCGTCCGGGGCTGACGCCCCTCGGTGCACCGGGCGGACCGGTGAACAACTCAGCTCCTCCGCCCGGCCGTTTTCCCTCCCCTCTCCCCGTGAGGCCTTCATGCGCTGTGTCATCGCCCGGTTCCCGTTCGACCTGACCAAGGACGGGGTGCTGCAGTCGATGAAGGGCATCAAGCCCGAGCCTGCCACCGGTGCAACCGTGACCATCGGCCGCCGCCGCTACCCGCCCAAGCAGGTGGGCCAGATCATCACCCGCCAGGACCGCCGTGACTTCAGCGCCGGCGAAGTCCTGCGGGCCATGACACTCCTCGGCTTCACCTGTGAGACCGCCCCCTCGGCCGCCCCGGCGCCGGACCTCAGCCCCTTCGACCGGGCTTCCGCGATGCTCGGGACATCGGCCTCGGCCTGACCGGCACCCGTGCGGTGACGGCTCCCGCGCTCCCCGTCCGGTGACGGCCGCCGAGGCCCTCACCGACGGGTGAGCCGGCGCGGGTACGCGTCACCCCCGGCGGCGGAGCCCCGCC
>KI547056.1:0-5910 GCA_000497405.1 Streptomycetaceae bacterium MP113-05
GGGAACGGCCGCAGAGACCGGCCCGTCTCCTCTCCTGTGCACGACGGACGCTGCCACGTCTGTGTGATCTTGACTGTGGCGCCACCGAAAACGGATCGCCATGAGCTGCACCGCGGCGCACGATACGTGTATGGACTACCGGATTCGTGAAGTGCGGCGTGAGGACTGGCGGAAGCTGCGGGAACTGAGACTGGCGGCCCTCGCCGACCCGGTGGCGCCGGTCGCCTTCAACGAGCGGTACGACGTGGCGGCCGGGAAGCCCGCCTCCTTCTGGGAGGGCCGGGCCGGCCAGTCCCGGAACGGCCGCCCGATCACGACGCTCGTCGGAGAGCTGCCGGACGGCGCCTGGGCCGGGATGGTGGTGGTGTTCGTCCAGGACGCCGAGGCGCACGTGGTCGCCGTCTATCTGCGGCCCGCACATCGCGGCGACGGGCTGGCGGACCTGCTCTTCGACGCCGCCCGGGACTGGGCGTGGGCGCGTGACGACGTCGCGCGGATGCGCCTCGAGGTACACGAGGGCAATCCCCGGGCCGAGGCGTTCTACCGCCGGTACGGCTTCGCCCGCACAGGAGCGTCGACGCCCGACCCGAACGACCTCCGAGCGCTGGAGTGGGAGATGACGCTGGAGCGCCCGCTCCCGGCCCCCTGAAGCAGATGCTGGGACGGGTCACGGCGGTTCACGCCGCCGGTCACGCGACGTGGGAGGCGACAGCGCGTGCGCAGTCCACGGACTCGGTGCGTGTGGTGTCCACCTCCACGTCGTAGACCACGCCCCGGTGCACGGTCTCCGCCTGTGCGGCGGCCATCCCCCTCACCCGGTCGCCGCGGGCGATCTCGCGGCCGGCGGCGACCGCGCTCTCGCACCGGACACCGACCCACAGCACGTCGAGTCCCACGAGAGCCTTCTGCCACCGCTCCTGGGTCGTCGCCCCACCGAGGAACACGTCGTCGACGATGACCCGGGCACCTGCCCGGGCCATCGCGGCGACGCCCTCCCGCCACGCCGCTTCCAGCTTCCGGAACTCCGGACCGACGTGCACCCCGCCGTCCTCGGCGATCTCGATCCCCCCGTCCGACGACTGCAGGGAAGCCGGCATCGCCTCGACCAGCGAGTCGATCGCGGCGGCCAGCCACGGATCGGGCAGTACCGCCTGCAGGCAGCGGACGATCCCGGACTTCCCCGAGCTGGACCCGCCGTTCAACACGATCACTTGAATGGTCACCGGAGCACGGTAGGGAAAGCCGCGACGGCGCGCGAGCGCTTTTCTGCGGCCGCCCGGCGAGAGGCCCGGCCGTGCCGACACGGCCTGCGCCTCCGGATCACCGTGACGGAAGGAAGGCGTCAGCCCGCCAGTTCCGGCCACCAGACGCCCAGCTGTTGCTCCGAGCGGAGCAGGGCGTACGTCACCAGGCCGGACGGTTCGTCGTTGGCGAGCAGCGACGGAAGCTCGGGAAGCGGCGCGACGGTGGCGGGGTGGTCGAGCACCAGCGTGACTGGTGGGTCGAGCCGGCCGGCGGATGACCGTGCGGCCATGCGGCGGCCGTGCCCGACCACGGCTGAGGTGAGCGCCGTCAGCAGGGGCATCGTGGCCGGGTCTCCCCGGTGCGGGTCCTCCAGCGACTCGCCCACCACATAGAGGCTTCCCCCTTCGGGCACGAAGGATTCCCACGCGAGGCGATCGGCTCGGGACGGCGTGCAGGCGTGGCGCACATGGAGCTGGGACACGCAGCTCAGAGCACGGCGGATCAGTTCCGTCGCCGCATCCCTGCGTTCCGGATGGGCCGTCAGCGTGGCTTCCAGCTCCCCGGCGGCGCCCGGGGCGGCGCCGGCCGCCGTGCGGAGCACGCTAACGGCGTCCCCGGAGGAGCCCGTGAGGGCCCAGCGGTGGACCTGACGGAACGGGTCACCCGCCAGGGCTGCGGCGTGCAGCCAGCAGCGCAGCATCGTCAGGGCCGCCGCGTGGACCGCTTCGTCACCGCGTGCCGGGCTGCGGACCGGGGCGAGCAGGGCGGCTGCACGGTCGCGGGCGGACGCCGGGTCGCCGCAGCCGTGGTGAGGCGCCCAGCGCAGCCGTGCCGGGGCGTCGGTGAGCTGCTCGGGGTCGTAGACGTGGACGGGCCCCAGCTTGCTGCGCGCGCCGGCCGTCGCGGACCACAGGGCGGGATCGCCGGTGACGACCACGACGGCTCCCGCCGCGTCGCGCACGGCGTCCGCTGCGGTGTCCTCGGCGGCGCCGACGAGCAGACCGTGCGGGGCGGGACCGTGGCCCGGCCGCGTGGCGGCTCCGGTGGACGCGGAGGCGGCCGGAACGGGCGTCCGTCTCTGTTCGGGTTCCCCGGGGTCGTGCTCGGGCGGAGCCGCTTCCGGGGCCGCCTTCCGCAGGTCCGCGCCGGGCGGTGGCCCATACCGGCCGGCGCGTCGGGCGGCACGGACCACGCGCCAGCGGGTCACGGTGCCGACGGCGAAAACGGTCAGCACCGCGAGCAGCATCAGCTGGCCGATGAAGAGGCCCCAGAACAACCCGTAGCCGGAGAGCCGGCCGGAGGCGACGCCGGGCCAGGCTGCGGAGAGGTCCCGCGGTGCGGAGACCATTTCCCGCATCGCCGCGGGCGTGCGGGAGAAGTCGAGCCCTTCCGGCCAGTGGCCGTGGGCGAGCCACGCGGCCAGCCCGGTCGCGGACCAGGTGAGGGCCGCGAGGCTCAGCAGCAGCGCCAGCAGGCCCACGAGCAGCCCGTCGGGGACGCCCCGCCGGCCGCTTCCGGCTCCCGTGCGCGGCCCGGGATCGTGGCGCGATGCCACTACGCGACTCCGGACGCCGGGCCGGGCCCGCGGCGCCGGGGCACGTGCTCCATGGCCAGCGCCCGCGCCTCCGCCTCGGCTTCGAGTTCCGCCTCCAGGGCGGCGGAGGGAGTGGGCGGGGCGGAGGCCTCCGTCATGGCGCGGTCGGTGAAGACCAGCGGCCGTTCGGTGTCGGTGATCAGGTGCTTCACGACCTGGACGTTGCCGTTGACGTCCCAGACCGCTATGCCGGGGGACAGCGTCGGAATGATCTCCACCGCCCACCGGGGCAGGCCGAGGACCTTGCCGGTGGCGCGCGCCTCGTCGGCCTTCTGGGCATAGACGGTGCGGGTGGAGGCCATCTTGAGGATCGCCGAGGCCTCCTTGGCGGCGGCGCCGTCCACCACGTCGGACAGGTGGTGGACCACCGCCACGAACGACAGTCCCAGCCGGCGGCCGAACTTGAGCAGGCGCTGGAACAGCTGAGCCACGAACGGGCTGTTGATGATGTGCCACGCCTCCTCCACGAGGAAGATGCGCTTGCGCCGGTCGGGGCGGATCCAGGTGTGTTCCAGCCACACGCCGACGATGGCCATCAGGATGGGCATGGCGATGGAGTTGCGGTCGATGTGCGACAGGTCGAAGACGGTCAGCGGCGCGTCGAGGTCGATGCCGACCGTCGTCGGGCCGTCGAACATGCCGCGCAGGTCGCCGTCGACGAGGCGGTCCAGGACCAGCGCCACGTCCAGGCCCCAGGCTCGCACGTCGTCCAGGGCGACGTTCATCGCCTGGGCGGACTCCGGCTCGGGATGGCGGAGCTGCTCGACGATGTCGGTGAGGAGCGGCTGCCGGTCGGCGACGTGGGAGTTGACGTACGCGTGGGCGACCTTGAGGGCGAAACCGGAACGCTCGTCGAGGCCGTGGCCCAGCGCCACCTCGATGATGGTGCGCAGCAGCGCGAGCTGGCCCGTGGTGGTGATCGCCGGGTCCAGCGGGTTGAGGCGGATGCCCTGGTCGAGGGCGGCTGTGGGGTCGAGGCGGACGGGCGTGATGCCCATCTCCTCGGCGATGAGGTTCCATTCGCCGACGCCGTCCTCGCCCTGCGCGTCGAGCACCACGACCTGCCGGTCGCGGAACCGCAGTTGGCGCAGCACGTACGTCTTCTCCAGCGCGGACTTGCCGTTTCCGGACTCGCCGAGCACCAGCCAGTGCGGGGCGGGGAGCTGCTGGCCGTAGAGCTGGAACGGGTCGTAGATATAGCCCTTGCCGCTGTAGACCTCGCGACCGATGATGACGCCGGAGTCGCCGAGGCCGGGCGCGGCTGTCGGCAGGTACACGGCCTGCGCCTGCCCCGAGGAGGTGCGGACGGGCAGCCGGGTGGTCTCCGTCTTCCCGAAGAGGAAGCTGGTGAACGCCTCGGTGACGGCGCTGAGCGGGTCGAGTGCCACAGGAATCGAAGTCCTCTCAGCGCCGGATGCCGGTCGCGAACGGCAGTGTGTTGACGAACGCGCGGTGGTGCTCCCGGTCGCACCACTCCAGCTTCAGGTAGGACTTGCCGGCCGAGGCGCGGATCGTGCGCCGGTCCCTGGCCAGCGCCTCCGGGTGGCGGGAGGAGACCGTGATCCAGCCGACCAGGTTGACGCCCGCGGCGCCGCTGGCGAGGTCGTCGCCGCGCTGGTCGACGCGGCCGTGCGCGGCGATGTCCCGGGGGTCGACGGTGCGGTTCATCTTCGCGGCGCGGCTGGCCTCGGCGGCGTCGTTGGTCTTCTCCGTCAGCATCCGTTCGATGGCCAGCTCGGTCGGTTCCAGGTCCATCGCGACCGCGACCGTGCGGATCACGTCCGGGGTGTGGACGAGCAGCGGGGCGAGGAAGTTGACGCCGACCGGCGTCATCGGCCACTCCTTCACCCAGGCCGTGGCGTGGCACCACGGCGCCCGGGTGACCGACTCCCGCGTCTTGGCCTGCATGTACGTCGGCTCGCGGGCGTCCATCTCGGCCGGCCACGCGTTCCGCTTGGACATGGCCTGGATGTGGTCGATCGGGTGGTCCGGGTCGTACATGGAGTGCACGAGCGACGCGAGCCGGGCCTGTCCCAGCGGCTGGCGCACCCGGATGTCGGCCTCGGCCAGCCGGGCGCAGATGTCGGTCAGTTCGCGGGCCATGACCACGGCCAGGCCCTCGTCCTTGGTCATTCGCCGCCCGCCGCCGGCCGTCGCGCGAGTCGCCTTCGCGATCGTTGCGCTCTCGGCGGCCAGTTCGCGGCCGTAGCGCATGCAGGCCACCAGGTAGGCGCGGTGCTGCTCGCTGGACGTCGACACCATCGACTGCAGTTCCTCGTAGGACTCCTGCAGCCACGGCGCGGCCCGGTCGTCGCCGCGCACCGACACGTCCTTCGCGTGCGCGTCCGGGTCTGCGGGCAGCGTGCGGGCGAGGATCTGGAGGCGGGACACGAAGCCGTCGCCGTTGGCGACGTGCTTGAGGAGCACCCCGAACCTGTCGACCAGGGCCTCCTGGTCCTCGCTGTCGCGGAGGCCGACGCCGGGGCCCTCGATCTCGATGGCGGCGGTCACCGTACGGCGGTCGGCGTGCAGCAGCACCGCCAGCTCGTCCGGGCCGAACGGCGCGCTCAGCCACGTGATCCTGCCGACGCCCGGGGGCGGCACGATGTCCACCTCCCGCCCGTCCAGGCTCACACCCGCCTCGGGGGCGCCGGCACGGTAGGTCGCGCCGCTGCGCAGCAGGCGGCGGAAGGAACGGTTGATCTCGAACCACCTGTAGAACGTGCGCCCCCGGTACGGCACGTACACCGCGGCGAGAGCGAGCATCGGGAAGCCGACCAGCGCGGGAATGCGGGCCGACAGGACGGGGATCAGCAGACCGCTCATCATCCCCAGGAAGGCGCCGATGACGATCAGGGCGATCTCGCCCGTGTCCCGGTTCTTGCCGACGACCGCGTTCGGCCGGGCCCGGCCGATCATGTACGTGCGGCGGGGCGCGACGGTCTGCGTGGAGGTCGTCACCCGCGCTCACCTCCGGCGCGGCCCGTGCCGGCTGCGCGGCTGCTGTGCGGGCTGCGGGACGGGTCGCTCTTGCGGGGCGGCGGGGGCGTCTTGGCACCGCCACCGCCGCC
>KI547056.1:6221-35090 GCA_000497405.1 Streptomycetaceae bacterium MP113-05
TTGACGATCTCGTCGCCGAAGCCCGGCACGAAGCGGTAGATCATCGCGGACGCGAAGATGGCCAGCAGAATGATCGACAGTCCGGAGACGATGGCGGAGAACGAGTCCGGCCCCTCGTCGCCGGCGAGTGCCCCGGCCAGGCCGAGCACGATCATGATGACGGGTTTGACGAGGATCACCGCGATCATGATTCCGGCCCAACGCCGCACGTGACCCCAGAGGTTCTTGTCGACGAGCCCGGCGTAGACGGCGGTGCCGAGCAGCGCACCGATGTAGAGCAGCGCGGCACGTATGACGAGTTCCAGGTAGAGGACGCCGGCCGCGAGGATGGAGATCAGCGACACCACGACGAGCATGATCGGGCCGCCGCCGATGTCGTTGCCCTTCTCCAGGGCTTCGGCGAACGTCCCGAAGAACGCGTCGGTGTCGTCACGTGTACCGGAGGACACGGCTTCCGTCACCGCGTCCGTCGCCGAGACGACGGTGTAGAGGATCAGCGGCGTGAACGCGGACGCGAGCACGACGAGCCAGAGGAAGCCGACGGCCTCGGTGAACGCCTCCACGAACGGCACGCCCCGAACGGCCCGCTTGGCCACGGCCAGCAGCCACAGCACGAGGGTCAGGATCGTCGAGGCGGCGAACACGATGGCGTACTGCTTGAGAAACGCCTGGTTGGTGAAGTCGACCTTCGTCGTCTCGTTGACGAGCGTGGAGAGCTGCCGGATCGTCCACCCGGCAGCCTCGGCACAGCCGTTCGCCAGCGAGGACAGCGGATCGAGCACGCCCCCGGTGCTCCCGGGGATGTCCGCCCCACCGCCCCCCGGCTCCCGCGCGCCACCCTCACCGGTGCAGTAGTCCTTGGCCGGGCCGACGATAAGGTCGCAGTCTTCAGGATCGGGTGCGGCAGCGGCTTTGGTGGCCACCGCCAAGAGCAGCGTCGGGACGCCTGCCGTAAGGGATGCGCCAGCGAGTACTCGGCGTGCACTAGCGGGCATACGTGAAGCCTCCGTACTGCCGGACCGCATCCGCGATCTCGTCCGCTCCGGACGCCCTGTTGTCACCGTTGACTGGCGCTGGCCCGTCCTTCTGCGAGAACCCCTGTACCTTCCAGTCGCCCTGGGACCAGGCAAGTTCGAATTGCATGGTGAACCAATCGCTGGTCACCGGGTTGGTGGAGGAGGACCCGGCGGTGCCGTACACGCCCGTGCACCACACCTCCACTTCGGCCCTGGTGGGGGCATAGCTGACCACTTGGGTGCCGACGGGTGCGGTTCGGGACACGTATGTCATGCCGTCCTCGGCCGTACCGTCCCCGTTGAGTCCGAGATTGTCGAGGAACCCAGCGGAGTAGGCGTCGTCCATCTTGGACTGCATCTCCTCGACCTTGCTGGGGACGAAGACTTGGGCGACGACGCCCTCCCGGACGCTCGGCTGAATGATTTCGGCGGAGACCAACGCCACGGCGTAGTTCGCGGCGGCGCTCTGCGCCCCCTGTTCCGTCTGGGGGAAGCCGGAGGGGATGCCCGTGGTGCCGTCCTCCGCCTGGACCGGCTTCTGGCCGCTCGGAGCGGTGGGCTGGGCTGCGGGCCCGCCCCCGCCGGGGTCGCCTTCCTCACCGTCAGAACCGGAGGATCCGCTCCGGTTGGCGAAGGCGATCGCCGCGATCAGCAGCACGACCACGCTCACGACCATCAGCAGGCTGCGCCCCGGCCGCCCGGCGGGCTTTCTGCCGACGCCGTAGACGTCCCCGTCCTCGCCGGGCAGGCGGGTGCGGGTGCCGCGGGACGGTGCACTCCGCGTGGACATGCCCGCCCCACTGGTACGACCCTGCTCGTCGTACTCGTCGCCGCCGATGCTCATGCCGGACGTGCCCCCTCAGCCTCAACCGGGTCAACCTGCGTCAGTGCATTGTCTCCTCACATGACGTTAGCCGTCGTATCGACTGTGTGGGGCCGCCCTTCCACAGAGGCGGTCATCTCGTCTGAAGAGTTGCGCTTCGTGTCCGCACATCCGTCCCACACTCCCCACAGGTGACTCCAGTAACCGGGTGATCACCTAGTCTCGGGCGTCATGACAGACAGCGAAGGCTTCGGCGGCCTGGCCGCGCACGTCGTACGGCATCTCGGCCCCGCGAAGCGGCGGTGGACTCCGCCGGACGACCGTGGCTACGGCGTCACGCTGCACTACCCCGAGAAGCAGCCGCTGCCGATCGTGTCAGCCGTGACCGCAGGGCTCCACCTCCACGAGGTAAACGCCGCCGAGCCGGTCGAGTTGATCTGCACGTTGCAGACGGGGCAGGAGGCGGAGGCGGTCCAACTGGTCAACGTAGCCGCGCAGTACGTGCTGGGCGTGGGCGGTGAGGAACCGCCGCCGGCCGGGCAGGACCGCATGGTCGGGGGCGGCGATACGCCACTGCTGCCCGGCACGGCGATCCACGGGCTCCTGTTCGGCACCCACCCGGTGTTCCGTGAAGCCTCGCCGTTCGTGGGCCCGGACGGCGGAATCGCCCTCCGGTTCCTGACGGTGCTGCCGCTGACCGGCGCGGATGTGCGGTACCTCGTCGCGGGTGACCAAGGTGCGGGCCGTCAGGCGCGATTGTGGGAGCGCTGGCGCGCGGGGAAGGTGGAGTTCTGGGACATCCACCGGACGGACTGAGCCCCCGGGCCTCAACGTATGCGGCTACCCCCTCCCGCCTTGAGGTGCGCGAGCATCGCGCGCAGCGTCGCCCCTCCGGGGGCCAGCACTTTCGCCGGCTCCTCGCTCTCCCGCATTCGCAGCCCACCCGCGTGGGCGCCCCCCGCGACCTCGACGCAGTCGTTCTGACCGCTGCCGCTGTACGACGACTTCTGCCACTTCAGCTCGGGCATCGATGCTCCTTCAGAGGGCGTAGAGCAGGTGTTGGATGAGGCTCAGGGAATCGCGTCCCTCATGAGACTCCGGACGTGCGTTCGGGTCAACAGGCGCCAGTGCGAGCTGAGTCAGCCGCTCGAACAGCGCGGAGTACCTACGAAGGTGCTCATCGTCGTGCAGGATCACGTTCCGCACGGGCTGCTCCAGCCGAACGGTGTCGAGTTCGCAGGTGGCGCCTCCAAAGAGAGCGAACGCTCTGGAGAAGGCGGAGAAGGTGCCCGCCTCGAACGGGAAAACCTGGATCGTGATGTTGGGCTCGCGCGCCAGCTCGATGAGCCTCTGAAGTTGCCTGCGCATCGTTCGCGCGCTGCCCGCGCGAGTGTGCAGAGCGCCCTCGTGTACAACGGTGTGGTACTCGATTCCGTCGGTCGCGCCGAGGACCTCTTGTCGAGCAAGGCGGAACTCGACGTACGAGTCGATGGCGGTCGCCGGATCTCCGGATGTTTCGCAGACGGCCCGCGTGTAGTCGGCGGTCTGGAGAAGTCCCGGTACAAGCAGAGGCTCGTGGACGTGGACTGACGACGCTCCGGACTCAAGCTCAGCGAGGTCGAGTGCTGAGCGGGACATGAGACCTGCGTAGCCGTCCCACCACCCGTTGCCGCGCTCCTGTGCCATGGCCATCAGACCGTCAAACAGCGGCCCTTCGGGACATCCGTAGGCGCGCAGCAAGGCGTAGAGCCCGTTCCGGGGGACGTCGACGCGCCCAGCCTCGATGTTGCTGATGCGCTGCCGGTCGGCGTTGATGAAAGTGGCAGCTTTGTCGCCGGGCAGGCCAGCCGCGAGACGCAGCTTTTTCAGTTCGGTGCCCAGTCTGCGCTGTCGCTCGCTCGGTTGGCTTCTCGGCGGCATGTTGTCCCCTCCTCGGCGTGCCTCAAGTCTGTGTCGTTGAAGTCCCCCCGTTCTACGGCGGGTTGCCGCACGTCACCTACACGAGTGATTTGAGCTGGAATACCTTGCAACAAACGCTACTGCTTCCCTAGCTTCGAAGCACTGCAGCCGGAAGTGCACCGCGAGTTGGCGCGGGAAGGCCACCGGCCACTCTCCCTGAGGAGGCACCGTCATGTGTCCGACCGAACCTGCCAACCCGCCGCCGCTCCTGTCGGCCCCAGCCGACTTCGCGCTGACGTTCCCGCCCGACCCGGCCTGGGTCAAGGCGTGCCGGGAGCTCGTCCGCACGTCGGTGCACACCGTGCGGCGCGCGGCGGCCGGGACGCTGCGCGAACTGGCCGACACCGCCGTCCTGCTGACCTCCGAGGCGGCGACGAACGCGGTCAACGCGTCCGCGCTCACCGCCTGCCCGCGTCCGATCACCCTCTACGGCGAGTGGCTGGTCGACGGCCCCCTCCGCATCCACGTTCAGGACGGCGCGCCTGGAGTCCCGTACGTGGACACGCCCGCCGACGAGGCCGAACACGGGCGGGGGATGCAGCTCATCGCTATTCTGGCCAGCCGATACGGCTTCTGCCTGGACGGCCCCGGGCCCGGCAAGTCGTTCTGGTTCCAGCTCGAGCCGGCCAAGGGTGCCCCCGCATGACCGCACCCGCCATCCGGCTCGACCTCGCTCGTCTGCGCCGTGCGGCGACGCTCCTGCGCCGTCTCACCGGAATCCGGGTCGAGATCGACCCGGCCGAATTCCGCCCCGTGCACCCGCCGCGCTGCGTCAAGCATGCCGCGCTGGTCGGGCAGTTGGCCGACGGCCTTCGCCCCGTCCTGCCGCCGGGGCGCAGTCTGGCGCAGCTGGCCGGAGTCGCACTCGATGACCGCAGCGCTTCGTACGTGGTCCCGGACCTGGTCGTATGCCCGACGGAGGTCCTCCGCTCGGAGAGCTCGCATCTTTGTCCACAGGGTGTGGATATCATTGTCGAGGTCGTCGTCCGTCACGCGGCGCCCGTTCCCGTCGAGCGAGCCGTCGACCGCTACGCAGCGGCAGGCGTACGCGCGTTGCTGGTCGTCGACCCGCGGCCGGTCACCGCCGCCGGAACCGGCACGTGGGCGCTGCACACCGAGCCCGTCGGAGGCCACTACTGGGCAACCACCCGAGGCACCTTCGGTGCCGGGGCGCCCCGCTCCGACACCCGGACGATAGCCCTGCCCCGGCCGTTCCGGGGCGAACTGTCCGTCGCCACGCTGCCCGTGTACGACTACGGCCCCGCGCGGACCTGAGCGCTCGAACTCAGGTGCCGCGTGCGGCCCCGCCGCTCGACTGCGGGCCACGGTAATGGCTGGTGCGGGACCGAGCTTGATGGACGCAGCGCCAGTCGGACCAGCGGAGTCGGTGGGCTGTGTCGTGGACCGGCGGGTCGAGGAGAGCATGAGAAGTCTTTTCTCGACCGATGTTGGAACGTGCGGATAGAATAGGGTTCCTGGTCGGGTGACCTTTCGTCTGTGCGCGCATGAAGGCAGGTCCTCTCGGTAGCTCGGAGATGCGAATCCGACCGAGCGATGCCTGGAGACCCTGTGTCTTTGACGCACGCGGAGTGGGTGGGCGGCCCATTTATGGAGAAGGCTCGAACAGCATCCCAGAAGGAATCCGGACGATGGCATACACCAGCGAGGGTAAACTCGTCGACTTGACGGTTCGGAATATCGTAGAGTCGCAGTCGACATGTTGAGGGTTGAGCAGTTGGAGGACGTCGCTCCCGCTCTTGCGCGTCAGCGGTCTCCGCGACCCCGCCAAATCGACTTCGAGCTGATCGCCGGCAGGCTGGGTCTGCCTGGGTTCCCGTCCGACTATCGGCCACTCGCCGACCGTTACCCGCCGATGGAGATCGATGGGTTTCTCCGAGTGTGGCTTCCCACGCCGGGAGACGAAAATGGTTTCGCCGGCCACCTCCTCGACGAACTGGAGACGGTTCGTGAGATGACGGAGGATGATCTCACCTACGGGTTCGACGCGCATCCGGCTGCAGGCGGCTTGGTTCCGTGGGGTGAATCCCTGCATGGTGACGCGTTCTTCTGGCGCGTCAGGTCCGGGCGGCCTGACGAATGGCCGACGGTGGTGGGGACTCGCACTCAGGAGTGGTGGGAGTATCCGGGTGGAATGGTCGCCTTCCTGGCGGGACTCATCGACGGCACGGTCGAGCGCCGTGGCCTCCCCGAGGACGTTCCGCGTCGCCGCCCAGGGGTTTATCTCTTCCGCGAGTAGCTGTGTGAAGCGCTCTCGGCGACGGCGACTACTCCCATAACTGGCTGGTGGTCGCCACCATCTCGCTACGGCAGTCCGTCGTGCCCCGAGAGCTGCTTGGCCGCGTCAGCAGCGCGTACCGTCTGATCGGCCTGGGCAGCATCCCCATCGGGGCAGCTCTCGATGGGTTCCTGGCGGAGACGCACGGCATCCAAACGCCACTCATGACTGCGGCCGCTGTCATCATGGCGGCACTTCTGCTAGCTCTCACCAAGGTGAATCCGCACATCAGCACGCCGACTGCAGATCAGCCGAGCGACGTTTCCTCGTAAAGATCACCAATCCTGCCACCAAGAACACGAGCTCACGTGGCGCACCGCGATTCTGCTGTGGCGCAGCTGGCCCACGGTCCGGTTCCGGCGTCAGGGCGGGGAACCGCCTTGACGCCGGGACGATCAGGGTCCCTGACCCGAACCGCACCTCTTGCAGTCCCACTGGAGCCGGGCAGGAGCTACGGTCGAGCGTCCAGCCGGTGCAGTAGTTCTCCCTCAGGGCCGAAAACATCCATCCAGTACCCCTCGTCGAGCGGTATCTCCTCCTGGACACGCAAGAACCCTACGATCGAGGCTTTGAGCTTCTCGAAATGCTGGTCCCCGGTATCGGGATTACTTGTCCATACGACCAGCAACGGGCTCCCACCGGAACCGGGCTTCCGCTGGATGGCGTGCACCTCCTCCAGCCCGCCCCCTTGGCGGTAGCGTGTGGCCAACTGGATGGCCCTGTCAGGAGCGACGGTCGTAGTAGCGGTGGGGCCCCATTCAGGGGGGTTGGCTGAGCTGTGTGTCGTGCAGCCAGAGGCGAGAGCAGCCGCTACAACGCACGTGAGGGCGACCCGGTGGGGAATCCGATTCATCGCACCATCCTCACTCCTGATGTGTGGAACCGTCACCCGGATCCGCGTCGGCCTGCGGAAGTGGGCCATCGAGGATGAGCTCCCCGACCTCCTGGTACTGGACTATCTCGGGATCATCGAGCTCGAGGCCGGTGCTCGGTCCAGTAATCGCGTAGGCGAGACGGTGGGTTGGCCGGTCGCTCAGGCCGGGGAGTCGTCCTGTGCCGTACCGGTCGCGGTGGGGCCGAAGTTATGGGCGTTGGGGCCGGGGGTGAAGCCCTCGACGTCTGCCACGAAGTGGTCGAACTCGTCGTTGCGTACGCCGAGTACGAAGGCGTCCCACTTGGCCTGGGTCGTGGTGATGACGTTCTGCGGGTCCTCGCTCTGCCGCAGGTGCACCAAGTCGCCCTCGCCCATGGCGATCTCGATGCACTCGGCGGTCGGGTCGGGGTCGTCGGTGGCCCGGATCCACTCCAGGGCGTCCCAGTCGGTCATACCGGCAAGATACCGGCAGGACGAGGTCCGGTCCGGCGCGTCCAGGCACCGATCCCCACGCCCCCCGGCGCCGTCAGGGGGTGCGGACGGCGCGGGCCGCCAGCGCCAGCAGGTCGGCTGTCGCGTCCAGGGCTGCGGCGTCCTCCGGGAGCCGTGCGGTGGCGACCCGGACGTGAGCGGGCTGGGGGCCGACGCAGAACCGGCTTCCCGGTGAGACGGTGATGCCCCGGGCGGCCAGCGTGACCAGGGTGGAGGTCTCGTCCGCCACGGGCATCCACAGTTGCAGCCCGTCCTTGTTGTCCGTGGGCACGCCGTGCGCGGCGAGCCGCTCCGCCAGTCCGGTGCGGCGCAGCGCGTACCGGTGTGCCGCCTCGGTCACCCGTTCTCCCGCCGACGGATCGCGGAGCAGGTGGGCCAACGCGTCCTGGAGGATGCGGCTCGTCCAGCCGGTGCCGTACGTCCGCAGCACGCGTACCCGTTCGACGACGCCCTGCGGCCCCCCGACCACCGCCAGCCGCAGGTCGGGTCCGTACGCCTTGGAGTAGGAGCGCACCACGACGGTGCGTTCCGGCAGGTGGGTTCCGACGCTGACGGCGGGGTGCCGGGCGAGTGGGCCGATGCCGTCGTCCTCCAGCGCCACGGTGTTGGGGGAGGTCTCCAGCGCTGCGGCGAGCGCAGCCGCCCGCTCGGTGGTGAGCGACCAGCCACGCGGCGTCTGGGCGCGCGGCTGGTAGAGGAAGAGAGCGGGCCGGTCGGTGAGCGCCTGCTCCAGGGAGTGAGGGAGCGGCCCTTCGGAGTCGCACGCGACAGGCACGGTGCGTACTTCCTGCGCGTCCAGGATGTCGAGCAGTCGTGGTGCGGTGGGGTCTTCGACTGCGACCCGGTCTCCGGGCACGAGCAGCGATTGGCACAGCAGGTGTACGCCTTCGAAGCCACCGCCCACCGCCAGCCACGCTTCCGGCGGGAACGGCCAGGAGGGCTGGACGGCCTCCAGCAGCGCAGGGGTGACGGAGATGCGGGAGTAGTGGTGCAGCCGTGGTGCGCGGGCTCCTGAGAGCAGGGCCGCCTCCAGCGGCGGTAGCAGCGCCGGGTCGGGGGCGGCGATGGCCAGGTCCTGGGTGAGGCGGTCGCCGAGGTCGCCGACCCGTTCGTAGCGCACCGGGTGGGTGACGGCGGGAGGGCCGCTCACCACGCTGCCGCGTCTGCCCAGCGTGGTGATCATGCGGTGTTTGCGCAGCACCGACCAGGCGTCGGCGACTGTGCCCGGACTCACGCCGAGGCGGGCGGCGAGGGCTCGTACGGTGGGGAGGGCGAGGCCGGGAGTCAGTTCGCCGGCCCGGATGAGGTCGGTCATCGCGCCGGCTATGCCCCGCGCGCTGCAGTCGTTCAGCCGCCCGGCCAGAGCCTCCGCGGAGAGCCGGTCGCGCCCCGCGGCCTCCTGCTCGCCCGATGCGTCCTGGGTTTCCGTCACATCACTCCCTGTGCCGATTCTGCCGCCCGCAGCGTAGCCGCGAAGTCACTCTCGGGGAAACCTTTGTTCGGTAACAAAAGTAGTCTTGTATGCCACTCCATCTGAACAATAGCCTCCTGTCGTCCAGGGGATACCTTGGTGCCTTCCTGGCGCATGGTCGTAAAACCCCATGAAGTGCGACACAAGGAGTGTGTGTGTCCTCACCCGTCATCCGTCTCGGGCTGCGCGACTGGGATCACCTGGTTCCGCTCGCCTCCGGGCAGGTCACCGCCCCCGGGTTCACCCTCCGGGTCGACGCGCGGGACACCACCCCCGACGTGCTCGCCGACCCGGGTCTCGACGGCGGCGAGACGTCCTTCAGCCGCTACGTGCAGGCCCGCGCCGCCGGCGACGACCGGCTCGTCGGCATACCGGCCTTCGTCATGCGGGGCTTCCGCCACCGCTGCGTGCTCGTGCGCTCCGACAGCCCGCTCACCCGGCTCACCGAGCTCCACGGCAAACGGGTCGGAATCACCGGCTGGCCCGACTCCGGCAACACCTGGACCCGTGCCCTGCTGCGGGCCGAGGGCGTCGGAATCGGATCCGTCGACTGGCGGGTCGGCCCCCTCACCGCCGGCGAAACCGGCAAGGACCGGCTAGGCAGCCGCCCCCTGCCAGCGAACGTCTCCGCCCTGGGCGAGGACGAGTCCCTCGAGGAGGAACTGGCCGGGGGCCGGCTCGACGCCGTGCTCACCCCCTTCATGCCGTCGGAACTGTTCACCCGCGACAGCCGCTTCCGCCACCTGCTCGCCGACCACGCGGATGCGGAGCGCGCGTACTGGCAGCGGCACGGCTTCGTGCCCGGCATCCACCTGGTCACCCTCCGCCGCGAGGTCGTCGAGGCCCACCCCGAGCTGCCCGGGACGCTGCTGACAGCCCTGGAGCAGTCCAAGCGCCGCTGGGTGCAGCGCCGCCGCGTCCTCGCCGACACCACGCCCTGGCTCCTGCGTGAGCTCACCGAATCGGCCCGGCTCTTCGGCGACGACTGGATGCCGTACGGAGTGGAGGACAACACCGCCATGATCCGCGCCTTCTGCGAAGAGCTCCGGGCCCAGGACGTCTGCCGCGACCCGATCGACCCCGCGACCCTCTTCCCCGACCCGGCGCTCGCCGCCCCCGGCGTAGCCGCACCGGCAGTCGCCGCAGACCACTGAACCCTCCGTCCTGCCTTGCGGGCGGGACGGTCGAGCCACGGAGCACCCTCATGCGCACAGCCGTCGGACAGTTCATCGCCAGCCCGGATTGGAAGGACAACCTGGTCACGTGCCAGGACCTCGTCGCCGGAGCAGCGCGTGCAGACGCGGATCTGCTCGTGCTTCCCGAAGGAGTCCTCGCCCGATTCACCGAGGACCGCCACCGCATCCGCGAGGTCGCTCAGCCGCTGGACGGCCCCTTCGTCTCCGCTCTCGCCGAGGCCACCGAGGGCGGCAGGACCACCGTCGTCGTCGGAGTGCACGAGCCCTCCGACGACGGCCGGGTCTTCAACACCCTGGTCGCCCTGCGCGACGGGCAACTCGTCGCCCGCTACCGCAAGCTGCACCTCTACGACGCCTTCGGCCACCAGGAGTCCGCTCACGTGCGACCCGCCGACGAGGCACCCGTGCTACTGGATGTGGCCGGCACCCGGGTCGGGTTGATGACCTGCTACGACATCCGCTTCCCCGAACTGGCCCGGCTGCTGGTCGACGCGGGAGCCGAGATGCTCGCTCTCCCGGCCGCCTGGGTGCGCGGTCCTGCGAAGGAACGCCACTGGGAAGTCATGATCGCCGCCCGTGCCATGGAGAACACCTGCTGGGTCGCCGCCAGCGGCGAGTGCGGCCCGCGCAACACCGGCAACAGCATGATCGTCGACCCGCTCGGCAACGTCCGGGCCCGTCTGACCGCCACCCCCGGACTGACCTGGACCGACGCGGAACCCGAAGCCACCGCGAAGGCCCGCTCCGTCCTTCCCGTCCTCGCCAACCGCCGTTTCGCCGTCAGCCCCGCCATACTCGCCTCCGGAGGGCCCCGATGAACAACGCCACCATCCGCCGCTCGTCCCGCCTCGCCGTGGCCGTCACCTCCGCCGTCACCTGCCTCTCTCTCGCCGCGTGCGGCAGCAACCCGCCGCAGTCCGAGGGCGCCCGGAAGGACGCCGAGAAGTCCGCCGATCAGCCCGCGCTGGAGAAGGACCCGAAGCTGAACGCCATGCTCCCGGCGAAGATCCGTGAGTCGAAGAAGCTGGTGTCGGTCAACAACGGCTCCTTCCCGCCCTACGAGATCGCCGGCTCCGACGGACACAGCCTCAGCGGCGCCACCGCCGACCTCGCGACCGCGCTCGGCCAGCTCCTCGGTGTGAAGATCACGCACGTCACCGCCGACGGTCTGCCGAGTTCGCTCACCGGCATCAAGGCAGGGCGCTACGACATGGCGCTCGGCCCCATCGGTGACTTCAAGGACCGACAGGTGTCGAACGACTTCGTGGACTGGGTCCAGGAGTACGTCGTCTTCGCCGTGCACAAGGGGAACCCCAAGAAGATCGATTCCCTGGACAGCACCTGCGGCAAGCGCATCGCCGTCATGGCAGGCGGCTCCGCCGAGGGCGTGATCAAGCATCAGTCCGAGGAGTGCACCACGTCGGGGCAGCCCGCCGTGAAGGTGCAGTCCTACAAGGACCAGCCAGGCTCCATCCTCGCGGTCAAGTCCGGCCGTGCCGACGCCTTCTTCTCGTCCCAGGCACCGCTGACGTACTTCGTCAGCCAGTCGAAGGGCGAGCTGGAGCTCGCGGGCACGGGGAAGTCCAACGGGTTCGACGACCTCTACCAGGGCGCCGTCATCCCGAAGAACTCACCGCTCAAGGAGGTCCTGGTCAAGGCGTTGACGAAGCTCATGGACGACGGCACCTACGCGTCGATCATGAAGGACTGGGACCTCTCGGACAACACCCTCGACAAGCCCGGCGTCAACCTCGGCGGCTCCTGATCCAGCCCGTCCCGACAGGAGTGAACCAGCCATGGCCACGTCCCACCCACCGCCCCTCACCGACGACCCGGAAGCGGAACGAAGGAGAGCTTCCGGCGCCTCAGCCATCCCCGAGATCGACGTCGCCTCGGCCGCGCCGGTACGACGTCCGCTCCGCTGGATCGCCGTTCTCGCGCTGGCCGTGCTCGCCGCCCAGTTCGCCCACTTCCTGATCACCAACCCCAACTTCGAATGGGCGACGGTCGGCAGCTACTTCGGTTCGGAGGTCATCGGCCAGGGCATCCTGATCACCCTGGAACTGACCGCCGTGGCCATGGTGATCGGCGTTCTCCTCGGCGTGCTCCTCGCCGTGGGCAGAATGTCCGACAACCCCGTCCTCAGTGGCGTGTGCGGGGCGTACGTCTGGTTCTTCCGCGGCGTGCCCGTCCTCGTGCAGCTGATCCTCTGGTACAACCTCTCCGCGCTGCTCCCACGCATCTCCTTCGGTATCCCCTTCGGACCCGAATTCGCCAGCGGGCAGACCAACGCGCTCATCACTCCGCTGCTGGCCGCCATCCTCGGCCTCGGCCTCAACGAAGCCGCCTACATGGCCGAGATCGTCCGCGGCGGCCTCCTCGCAGTGGATCCGGGCCAGCGCGAGGCGTCCTCCGCGCTGGGCATGTCGCAGGCACGCGCTCTGCGCCGCGTGGTGCTTCCGCAGGCCATGCGCTTCATCGTGCCCCCCACCGGCAGCCAGGTCATCAACATGCTCAAGGCGACCTCGCTGGTGAGCGTCATCGCCCTCGCGGACCTGCTCTACACGGTCCAGTCCATCTACAACCGCACCTTCGAGACCATTCCGCTGCTCCTCGTGGCGTGCCTGTGGTACCTGCTGATGACGTCCGTCCTCTACGTCGGGCAGTCGTTCATCGAACGTCACTACGCGCGCGGCGCGACACGCAACGCGCCCCAGAGTTTCTGGGCCTTCGCCCTCTTCCGGCGGGCCGCCGCACGCGGTGCCGGCCGGGAGTCCGGGGCCGGGAAGGAGAAGACGCCGTGAAGACCCCGTCCCTCACCGGGAAGTACCCGGGCGCCGCCCCGAAGCCACCCGAGAGCGAACTGCCGATGATGCTCGCCCGGGGTGTCCGGAAGAGCTTCGGCCCGCTGGAAGTGCTCCGCGGCATCGACATGGAGGTCGCCGCGGGCGAGGTCGTGGTCCTCATGGGGCCCTCGGGCTCCGGAAAGTCGACCTTCCTCCGGTGCATCAACCACCTGGAGGCCATGGACGCCGGCTCGATCCACGTCGGCGGCCGGCTCATGGGCTACCGCACCCACGGAGGCCGCGTCCACCACCTGCGGCCGCGCGAGGTGACGCGGCAGCGCCGCGACATCGGCATGGTCTTCCAGCACTTCAACCTGTTCCCGCACCAGACGGTGCTTCAGAACATCGTCGAGGCGCCCCTCGGCGTGCTCAAGCGCCGCCGGTCCGAGGCGCAGGAACACGCCCGCGAACTGCTGGCCAGGGTCGGCCTGTCGGACAAGGCCGCCGCCTACCCGCGGCAGCTCAGCGGCGGGCAGCAACAGCGTGTGGCCATCGCACGTGCGCTGGCGATGCGCCCCAAGCTGATGCTCTTCGACGAACCGACCAGTGCCCTCGACCCGGAACTCGTCGGGGAGGTGCTGGCGACGATGCGTGACCTCGCGCACGAAGGCCTGACCATGATCGTGGTCACCCACGAGGTCTCCTTCGCCAAGGAGGCAGCCGACCGTGTGGTGTTCATGGACGACGGAGTGGTGATCGAGG
The DNA here is from genome assembly GCA_000497405.1 of Streptomycetaceae bacterium MP113-05. Lineage (GTDB taxonomy): Bacteria > Actinomycetota > Actinomycetes > Streptomycetales > Streptomycetaceae > Streptomyces. The sequence continues at coordinate 19,897 of KI547056.1, forward strand.
AAGGCCCGCCGAGCCTGCTGGACCACCCGGCGCACGAGCGGACCCGGTCGTTCCTCGGGCGCTTCCTGTAAGGACGACGCCCGGGGTCTCACGCCGGTGCGTTCTCAGCCCCAGCGGGTGGACTCCAGCCAGAGGTCCAGGAGGGTGGTGTCGCCGAGGACCTGGACGCTGTCGGCGTCTGCCGGGAGGCGGCGGTGGAAGACGCGGAGCAGGTCGGTGAGCGGTCCTCGCAGGGCGACGGTGGCCTTGGTGTGGGTGCGGCTCCAGGAGATGCCGGTGTCGGTGAACTCGATGAGCCACTCGGCGTCGACACCGTCCGGGGCGTCGGTGGCGTGCAGGTGGAGGCTGTCACCGGCGCGGGCGCGGAGGGTGTGCAGGTCCTCGTCGTCGGCGTTGACCGGGTCGGTGAGGATGTCCAGCCACTCGTCGACGCAGTCGGCCGCCACCTCGGGTGCGACCTCGTACGGCGTGCCCGGCACGGCACCGGCGGCGTCGAAGCGGTGGATGACGGTCTCGTGGGTCATCCGGCGCGCCCAGAAGCCGGCGTTCGGGCGTGATGACCAGGACCAGAGGCGGGCGTCCGGGCCCGCCTCGCGCAGCGCGGCGACGAGGAGTTCGGCGCCCTCGGCGAGCCAGGCGTCGAGGGCGCCGGGGGAGTCGGCCCCGGGGCCGTGGAAGCCGGGGACGGACTCCTCCTCGACCTCTTCGGTGGCGCGGGTGCGGACGATGTCGTGCACCCATCGGTGCGCGCCGCCCACATGGACGGCGAGCTCGCGCAGCGACCACTCCGGGCAGGTGGGGACGGTGGCGGCAAGGTCGGCGCCCTCCAGGGTCCGCCGGAGCAGGCGGGTCTGATCGAGGATCTCGGCGCAGTAGCGGGAGTGGTCGAGGCGCGGTGCGGGGGTGGCGCTGGTCGTCATGGGGGGACCATAGCCGGGCCCCGTCTCACCGGCGGCGGGGTTTCCGCGCCGGCGTCAGCGTTTCCGGACGAGGGTGACGCCGTCCCGGACGGGGAGCAGCACCGACTCGACGCGCTGGTCGGCGGTGATCGTGTCGTTGACGGCGCGGATCGCGACGACCGAGTCGCCGTTCTCCGCCGGGTCGACGACCCGGCCGCCCTGGAGCGTGTTGTCCAGGGCGATGAGGCCGCCCGGCCGCAGCCGGGTCACCAACTCCTCGTAGTACACGGGATAGCCGGTCTTGTCGGCGTCGATGAAGGCGAAGTCGACGTTCTCCTCGGCGGGAAGGGCGCGGAGGGTGTCGGCGGCGGGCGCGATGCGCAGGTCGATCCGGTCGGCGACGCCCGCGCGCTCCCAGTAGCGGCGGGCGATGCCCGTCCACTCCTCGCTGACGTCGCAGGCGATCAGACGGCCGTCGGCGGGCAGTGCGCGGGCCATGCACAGCGCGGAGTAGCCGGTGAAGGTGCCGACCTCGACGACCAGCCGGGCGTCGGTGAGGCCCACCAGCATCCCGAGGAAGGCGCCCTCGTCCTGCGAGATCTGCATGGTGGTGCCGGGCTGGGTGCGCTGCGTCTCGGCGGCGAGGTCGCGGAGGACGTCGTCCGCCGCCGGGCTGCAGTGGGACAGGAGGTAGTCGTCCAGAGCGGGGTTCACGATGTGCGTCATGGCCCCGACGCTACGTCGGCGGGTGGGTGGACGCGCGGGATTTGCGGCGCGTCCGGGGGAGTTCCGGTCACCCGGGGGTGAGCAGCGCGGTCGCTGCCGCGTACCCGGCCGGAGCGGTGTGGTCGACGAGCCGGCAGCCGGGTAGGGGTGCCGGGTCGGGGCCGCTCCCGACGTGAGTGGCGGCGGGGGTCTCGGTCAGTCCCGCGCCGGTCGCCTTGAGGTAGGCCTCCTTGCGGGTCCAGCAGCGGGCGAACGCGGTCGGCCGTTCGGATGCGGGCAGGGCGGCCAGTTCGGCCCGCTCGACGGGATGCAGCATGGGCGCTATGTCCGCGGCGGTCCGTGCGTCCGGGACGCCTTCGACGTCGATGCCGACCGCCGAATCGGCCAGGGCCACGGCGACCAGGCCGTGGGTGTGCGAGAGGGAGAAGTGCACCGGGTCGCCGGGGACGACGGGACGGCCGTGCGGGCCGCCGCAGGCGTGGCAGGGCAGCCGTTCTGTCGTGACGTCCTCCGGGGCCAGGCCCAGCCGTTCGCCGAGCAGCCTGCGGACGGCGACGTGCGCGACCAGGTAGGCGTCCCGGTCCTGGGCGCGGCGGAAGGCTGCGGCGCGTGCGCGCTCGGCCTCGTCCAGGACGTGCGCGGACGCAGCCGCGTCGGCCGCGTGTGCGGAGACCCGCAGGAAGCGGATCTCCGCGCCTGACGTGTTCAGACCGCCATGCCGTAGACGATGGTGAACAGCGTGCCGAGGGAGCCGATGATGAAGACACCGGTGAGGCCGGCGACGATCAGGCCCTTGCCCTGTTCCGCGCTGAACGTGTCGCGCAGGGCGGTCGCGCCGATGCGCTGCTTCGCAGCTCCCCAGATGGCGATGCCGAGGCAGAGGAGGATGGCGACCGCCATCACCACCTCGACCATGATGCGCGCCTCCTGGCCGAGGGTGCCGAAGGGCCCCCAGTCGGGCGCGATGCCGCCGATGATGGTGGTGATGTCACCCTTTTCGGCTGCCAGAAACATGTGGAAGTCACCGCCCCGATCGGAAGGTTGGACCCACGGCGGATCCGTCTCCCCCCGACTGTACGCCGACTTGTGGCAACGAGGGGTGACCGGTGATGGTTGACGCGTGCGGAAAGCGTGGTGGGGATTCGGAGCAGGGGCCGGTCTGCTGGCCGGTCTTGTCGCGTTACTCGTCGTCGGTACGTTCGTCGCGGCGTCCGGCCTGCGGGGAGCTGCCGGCGGCGCGGTGACGCTGGCCAAGGGCGCGGTGCCGGCGGCGTACCAGAAGCTGGTCGGGACGTGGGGCGACCTCTGCCCCGCCCTCAACCCGGCCCTGCTCGCGGCTCAGCTGTACCAGGAGAGCGGCTGGCGGCCGGACGCGCAGAGCAGCGCCGAGGCGCAGGGCATCGCGCAGTTCATTCCCGGCACCTGGGCCACGCACGGCATCGACGGCGACGGCGACGGCGACCGCGACGTGTGGGACCCGGCTGATGCCATCCCGTCCGCGGCGAAGTACGACTGCGCGCTCGCCGGCTACGTGGAGGACGTGCCCGGCGACCGCACGGCGAACATGCTGGCCGCCTACAACGCGGGCGCGTACGCGGTCATCGAGTACGGCGGGGTGCCGCCGTACCGGGAGACGCAGAACTACGTCGCCGTCATCCGGAAGCTGGAGAAGAGCTTCGCCGCCCCCGACCACCGGGTCGATCCCTCACGCCAGGCGGCCGGTGCCATCCACTTCGCGCAGGACAAGCTGGGCACGCCCTACCTGTGGGGCGGCGACGGCACCACGGCCGACGGCGGGCGCTTCGACTGCTCCGGCCTGACCAAGGCGGCGTACGCCTCTGTGGGCGTGGAGCTGCCGCGGGTCGCGAACGACCAGTGGAACTCCGGTCCGCACCCCGGCAGGGGCGAACTGCTGCCCGGGGACCTCGTGTTCTTCGCGTACGATCTCAACGATCCCCGGTCCATCCACCACGTCGGAATCTATGTCGGCGGCGGGTACATGATCGACGCCCCGTACACGGGTGCCGAGATCAGGTTCGACCCGATCGACATTCCCGACTATTTCGGGGCGACCCGTCCGACCGCCGGATGAGCCGATGGGTGAGCCGTGCCACACGAGGAGGCCGACTCTGAGTGAGGCTCAGGCCTTGGGCTGCGCCCCTGGGTCACCCTCCGGTAACGTCCAGGTGATCTTTCGGTGGAGAGCGGAACGCGGAGTGGCTGCCGATGCGTTCTCTGCTGCGGAATGGGCATTCCGCTCACACGAGCACCACCGCGGGGGTACGGGGTCACGGGGCGGCAAGTTCGGATCCACCGACCACATGAAGGGCCGTACCGATGGCTGGATGGGACAACCCGGACGTCGACCTGCTGTACGACGTCAACGGGCTCGCTGAGCGTGCGCCGACGTGGGCCGACCTCACGATGGAGTACGTGGGCGAGTACGGCACCGTCTTGGCCGTCCTCCTGCTGGGCCTGTGGACCTGGTGGTCGGTACGCCGTGACAGCCCCGACCGGCCGGCTGCGGCCACCGCCGTCGCCGGGCTCGTCTGGGCGCCGCTCGCTGCCTGTGTCGCGCTGATGGTCAACATCCCCATCCGCACGCTCGTGCAGCGCCCCAGACCCTTCGTCGACCACCACGACCTGGAGGTGCTGGTCAAGGGCAAGACCGACTTCTCCTTCGTCAGCGACCACGCCACCCTCACCATGGCCGTCGCGGTCGGCATCTTCATGGTCCACCGCAAGTACGGCCTGATCAGCATCGCCCTCGCCGTGTTCGCCGCCTTCAGCCGCGTCTACATGGGCGTGCACTACCCGACGGACGTCCTGGGCGGACTCGCCCTGGGCACCGCCGTCGCCCTGCTGCTGGCGCCCCTGGCCATGTGGCTCCTCGCGCCCCTGGTGCGTGCGATCGCCGCGTCGCCCCGCGCCGGGCGTCTGGTCTGGGCGGGCACCGACCCCGAGGGCACGCCTGCGGACGCGGAAGAAGGCCGGGACGGCGAACGGGAGAAGTCCCCCACCGGCGGCCGCGGCGTCCTCCGCCGCCGGGACCGCGACCTCGCGGCGTAGCCGCGGGCGGTGATCCGCCGCACCCTCTCCGGGCGCCCCGCATGCCTCAGGCCTGCGGGGCGCTTCGCCGTCGCGTGAACCGTGAGCCCGAGAACGCGTGAACCCGGGAGGCGCCCGGGTGGGCGGGGTCGTCCCAGGCGTGACCGGTGCGCCCCGGCTCTCGTTACGCAAGCGGAACGAGTCCAAGAGGACGGCCTGAGGGAGTCGGCACACGATGGTGTCGCGGCGGAGCGGACCGAGGAGTGCGGTGGCGGTACGCGCTGCGGCGGGGATGCTCGGGGTGGCGGCGGTCGTCACCTCCACCGGATGCGCGGAGCACGGGGCGGAGGCCGGCAGCATGCTCGCCGACGACCACCTCGCGACCGTACGGCAGGCCGCCGACCGGCTGGAGCGGGCCGGGACCTCCAGGACCCGCACGCTGCTGCGGACGGCGTCGGGCGGCACCCGCGTCTCGATCGCCGGCGAGGGGCGTTTCGACTACGAGCAACGGCGCGGGACGATCACGGTCACGCCCCCCGACGAGGAGCACGGCGGTTCCGGCGGCGTACCGATCACCGAACTGGTCACACCCGGCGCCCTGTACATGCGGAACCGTGGCGCCGGCGTGCCCGACGGCACGTGGGTGCGTGTCGACACCACCCGCCTCGCGGACGGCAACCTGCTGAGCAACGGCGCGACCGATCCGCTGCGCGCGGCCGAACTGCTGCGCGGAGCCGACGAGGTGAGCTACGAGGGGGAGGAGCGGATCGGCGGTACCCGGGTGGGTCACTACCGCGGTTCCGCGACGCTCGGGAGGGCGGCACGGGGCGCGAGGGCGTCGGTGCGCCCGGAGGCGCGTACGGGCTCCCGTACGGCGGAAGGCTCGGCGCGGCAGCTGCGTGCCGCGGCGGAGGGAATCCAGCCGGACGGGTTCGCCTTCGACGCCTGGTTCGACCGCGCGGGTCGGCTGCGGAAGGTGCGCCACCGCTTCGAGTCGGTCTCCGTGACGTCCACCACGACGATGTACGACTTCGGTGTTCCGGTGACCGTACGGATGCCGGACCCGGCCGACATCTTCACCGGGCGGATCGCGACGCCCGGCGACCCCGGGTCCGGAGGGCCGGGGGCCGGGGCCGGAGCGGGGCCCGCGTAGCCCGTGGGTCGGCAAATGGTTCGGAAGTGCCATGCGCGACGGGCCCCTTCGTCCCTACTCTGGAGGCGCGGGCGGGCATCGAGGGTGCTCCGACGCCACGTGGTGAGGAGGTGATGGGTGTGCCGGTGTCCCTGTCCGGACATCTCCCCGGCCACGCTCGGGGCCACCGGGAATCGGACGTTCACGACGACGTCGCGCTCGCCGAGATAGAGCTGTGCTGCGATCTGATGATCGCGGCCTCCACGGCCACCGCCGAGCGGTTGAGCACGGCGCGGATCGACGAGGTCCTGCGCGTGCGGCGCCCAACACCGGCGAAGGGTGACGACGGAACGGGCGCGCAGGTGCCCTGCCAGCGGCGGTGCGAGCGCGAGGGCTGAGGCGCGGTCCCGCCCGGGACGGTCGCCCGTCCTCAGGTGCGCAGCAGGCGGGCGATCGCCGCGGTGGCCTCTTCGACCTTGGCGTCCATCTCCGCGCCGCCCTCCTGCGCGGCGTGCGCCACGCAGTGCCGCAGGTGCTCCTCGAGCAGCCGCAGTGCGAAGGACTGCAGGGCCTTGGTGGAGGCGGAGACCTGCGTGAGTATGTCGATGCAGTAGACGTCCTCCTCGATCATCCGCTGCAGACCGCGCACCTGGCCCTCGATGCGGCGCAGTCGGCGCAGGTGCGCGTCCCTGTCCTTGGTGTAGCCGTGCTCTCCGGTGGCCGCGTGCGCGGGGCACGCTTCGTCCGCGTGGCCGTCCTGCGGGGCGGCGGAGCCGGCGGGGGGCGTGGTGTCGGCCGTGGTCATGAGTCCTCCCGGGTGGGCGAAGGGCACCCGTACGGGTCATATACCCCCTCTGGGTATATGGTAGCCGATTGCCCGGTCCCCCTGCCGGGAGTCCTACCCGGATCGGCGACACTGGTGGACGCCACGGCGTCGTGGCTGGATGATGCGCCAGGTGAGTGAGTCGAAGAAGTGCCGTCAGCCCGGAGTGCGGGGGGACGGCCGGAAGGCGCCTGCGGGAGGCAGCGCGGAGGAGGACGGTGCAGCGTGCTGCGCCGGACGACCGGCCGCGCAGCAGATGTGCGTGCATGCCGCCTCCCCGCGGGCGAGACTTCGGACTCACTCACCTAGCATCGACCAGGTCCGTAATCGTTCACCCCGAGGACACCCAGTGCGCTTTCGTCTGACCCCCAGGGAGACGAGCTTCTACGACATGTTCGCCGCCTCGGCGAACAACATCGTGACCGGCTCGAAGCTCCTGATGGAACTGCTCGGGGCGGAATCCTCCGCACGTTCCGAGATCGCCGAACGGATGCGGGCCGCGGAGCACGCCGGGGACGACGCGACGCACGCGATCTTCCACCAGCTGAACTCGTCCTTCATCACGCCTTTCGACCGCGAGGACATCTACAAGCTGGCCTCGTCGCTCGACGACATCATGGACTTCATGGAGGAGGCCGTCGACCTGGTCGTCCTCTACCAGATCGAGGAGCTCCCGAAGGGCGTCGAGCAGCAGATCGAGGTGCTGGCGCGGGCGGCCGAGCTGACCGCGGAGGCCATGCCGCACCTGCGGACCATGGACAACCTCACCGAGTACTGGATCGAGGTCAACCGGCTGGAGAACCAGGCCGACCAGATCCACCGCAAGCTGCTCGCGCACCTCTTCAACGGCAAGTACGACGCCATGGAGGTCATGAAGCTCAAGCAGATCGTGGACGTGCTGGAAGAGGCCGCGGACGCCTTCGAGCACGTGGCCAACACGGTCGAGACCATCGCGGTCAAGGAGTCCTGACCCGCCGTGGACACGTTCGCGCTCGTCGTGACCATAGGGGTCGCGTTCTTCTTCACCTACACCAACGGCTTCCACGACTCGGCGAACGCGATCGCGACGTCCGTGTCGACGCGTGCGCTCACGCCGCGGGCGGCGCTGGCGATGGCCGCCGTGATGAACCTCGCCGGCGCCTTCATGGGCAGCGGCGTGGCGAAGACGGTCAGCGAAGGCGTCATCGAGACGCCCGGCGGCGAGGGTTCGGGTTCGAGCGGCGGGATGGCCATCCTGTTCGCGGCGCTGGTCGGCGCCATCACCTGGAACCTGATCACCTGGTACTTCGGGCTGCCGTCGTCCTCCAGCCACGCGCTGTTCGGCGGGCTCGTCGGTGCGGCACTGGCCGGCGGGATCGCGGTCTACTGGACCGGGGTCGTGGAGAAGATCGTCATTCCGATGTTCCTCTCCCCGGTCGTCGGCATACTGCTCGGCTACCTGGTGATGCTCACCCTGATGTGGTTGTTCCGCCGGGCCAACCCCAGCAAGGCGAAGCGCGGGTTCCGTATCGCGCAGACGGTCTCCGCAGCCGCCATGGCGCTCGGGCACGGCATCCAGGACGCGCAGAAGACCATGGGCGTCGTCGTCATGGCGATGACGATCGCGGACATCCAGGACGGCAACGGGATCCCGCTGTGGGTGAAGTTCGCCAGCGCCGGCATGCTCTCGCTGGGCACGTACGCCGGCGGCTGGCGGATCATGCGGACGCTGGGCCGGCGGATCATAGAGCTCGACCCGCCGCAGGGTTTCGCCGCCGAGACGACGGCGGCCTCGGTGATGTACACCGCGTCCTACCTCTTCCAGGCGCCGATCTCGACGACGCACGTGACGACGTCGGCGATCATGGGCGTCGGCGCCACGAAGCGGATCTCCGCGGTGCGGTGGGGCGTGGCGAAGAACATCGTGATGGGGTGGTTCGTCACCATGCCCGCCGCCGCCGTGGTCGCCGCTTTCGTGTACGGCGCCATCGTGCTGGTGGCCGGCTAGCGCACGGCTAGCGCCAAGGCCGTGAAGTTTGCGGTTGGGGCGCGTCGTCAAGGGCCTGCAGCTGTGACGATGTTGATGCTGGTGGTGGCCTTGTAGCTGGCCCGGTCGATGCGGGGGCCGCGGGCTTGGTACTTGGAGATGGCGCGTTTGACGATGCGGGGGCTGACGCGTAGCCGCCGCTGGGGCAGCAGGTCGGCCAGGACGTGCCGGCCGATGGTGCCAACGAGATCGATGACGGTGTCGGCGATGACGCCCGCGGCCTGGATGACCTGGTCGCGGGCGGTCTGCCACGCGATGCTGAAGCTGGCGCGGTCGTGACCAGTGCCGCATAGGGTGCTGGTGGCGTCCGTCATGGCGGTCCGTAGCAGTTGGTAGACGATCAGCAGGGCGTAGATCTCCTGGTCGATGCCTTCGGGAGTGCGGGCCCGCAGGACCCGGCCGCCCAGGATGGTCGACTTCAGTTCCAGGTAGGCCGTTTCGATCTCCCAGCGCTGGTGATACAGCGTGGTCAGTTCGGCCGCCGGGTGACGGTGGTGGTCGAGCAGAGTGGTGGCCAGCCGGTAGAGGCCGGTGTGTTTCCCGGCGGTGGTGGTGACGGTGATCTCGCAGTCGATGACGCGGACCCGCAGGCCGCCCAGCGCCGAGAGATAGGAGCCGTCCCGGTAGCGGGCCAGGACGGGCAGGCGGCGGCCGTTCTTGAGCCGGACCAGGACCTCGGCTCCGGTGGCCGCGATGCCGGACACGAGGTTTTGAGCGCCGAAGTTGCGGTCGGCCAGCAGGATCATCCCGGGCCGCAGGCTGGGCAGCAGACGCGGGGCGTAGGTGGTCTCGCCTGAGGTGGCGGGGCCGAACACCGCGTCGATGACGGTGCGGGTGCCGCAGGCGACCAGGGCGAGCAGACGGACCTGCGGGTATCCGGTCCCGCCGTGGTTGCCGGCCTGCTTGGTGAACCGGGTCATGACGGCGGGGGTGTCGGGGACCGTCAGGATGGTGCCGTCCAGCGCGGCCACCAGCAGACCGTGCCAGCGGACCCCCTGCCCGTGCCCGGTCGCGGCCGGGCCCCGCAGCAGGTCGAACAGCCACCGCAGCGGCTTGCCGCCGACACGGCGGCGGGCCTGAGCCAGCGCACTCGCCGACGGCGATACCACCGGCAGACCGGCCAGCGCCCCGGTGAGCTTGCGCCACACACCGAGGTAGCCCGTCTCCGGGAACAAGCACCCGGCCAGGACCAGGTACACCACGACCCGGGATGGCAGATCCCGCAGCCGCGACTGCACGGCCCTGGTCGCACTCAACGCCGCATCAACCATCTCGAACGGCACCAGCTGAGTGAGTTCACCGAGATGACCGGGCGCAAACCGGCCTCCGGCCACCGTGACGGTACGCGTGATGGCACACTGTTCGGACAGCGGAGCCTCCGGATTTCGTGAACGGCTTATCTTCGTCGACTGCCAGTTCTACCGGGGCTCCGCTCCTCATGTCCGACGAAACCGCACATCAAGGCCCCTGGACAACCCCACCCGAGCCATAACTTCACGGCCTTGCGGCTAGCGCTGTGCAGGCTGTTGCCGGCGGAACCAGGACCGGTCGAACGGGGTCCGGGGCGCGGGTGCGTCCCGTGCGGGGGTGCGGGGGACGCGTTGGGGGCGGGGCGGGAAGTGACCCCGGCCCCGCCCCGGGTGGGCGCGGTGGCACCGCCATGCAGCACCGCGGCCACCCTCCGGCCGGCGACTGCTAGCCGAAGCGGCCGGAGATGTAGTCCTCGGTCGCCTGGACCGAGGGGTTGGAGAAGATCCGCTCGGTGTCGTCGATCTCGACGAGCTTCCCGGGCCTGCCCACCGCCGCGAGGTTGAAGAACGCGGTGCGGTCCGAGACCCGCGCGGCCTGCTGCATGTTGTGCGTGACGATGACGATCGTGTACATCGACTTCAGCTCCCCGATCAGGTCCTCGATGGCGAGGGTGGAGATCGGGTCGAGTGCCGAGCAGGGTTCGTCCATCAGCAGCACCTGGGGCTCCACGGCGATCGCGCGGGCGATGCACAGGCGCTGCTGCTGGCCGCCGGACAGGCCCGAGCCGGGCTTGTTCAGCCGGTCCTTCACCTCGTTCCAGAGGTTGGCGCCCCGGAGGGACTTCTCGACGACCCCGTCCAGCTCGGACTTCCTGACCTTGCCGTTCAGCCGCAGGCCGGCCGCGACGTTGTCGTAGATGGACATGGTCGGGAACGGGTTCGGCCGCTGGAAGACCATGCCGATGGTGCGGCGTACGGACACCGGGTCGATCCCCGGGCCGTAGAGGTCCTCGCCGTCCAGGGCCACCTCGCCCTCGACACGGCCGCCGGGGGTCACCTCGTGCATGCGGTTGAGGGTGCGGAGGAAAGTGGACTTGCCGCAGCCGGACGGGCCGATGAAGGCCGTCACCGAGCGGGGCTCGACGGTCATGGAGATGTCGTCGATGGCGCGGTGCGAGCCGTAGAAGGCGGTGAGGCCGCTGACGTCGATGCGCTTGGCCATGAGGGGTCTTCTTTCTCACGTCGCCGGGGTGGAGCCCGGGGCAGTCTGTGGTCGAAGGGTGCGGTCGCGGGTGGCGGAGCCGCTCAACGGCCCGTCGTGGGGGCCTTCCAGCGCGCGATGAGGCGCGCCACGAGGTTCAGCGCCATCACGAGTGCGATGAGCAGCAGCGCCGCGGCCCAGGCACGGTCGTAGGAGGCTTCGTTGCCCAGCGACCACTGCTCGAACACGTAGTAGGGCAAAGAGGACTGCGGTCCCTCGAACGGGTTTTCGTTGATGTGCTGGGCGCCGAAGACCAGCAGCAGGATCGGGGCCGTCTCGCCTGCCACCCGGGCGATGGCGAGCATGACGCCGGTCGTGATGCCGCCGATGGCCGTGGGCAGGACGACCTTGACGATCGTCCGCCACTTGGGCACGCCCAGCGCCAGCGAGGCCTCACGCAGCTCGTTGGGAACGAGTTTGAGCATCTCCTCGGTGGAGCGGACGACGATCGGCAGCATCAGGATCGTGAGAGCCAGCGCGCCGGCGAAACCGGAGTAGCCGAAGCCCAGGACCAGGATCCAGGACGACAGGATGAACAGTCCCGCGACGATGGAGGGGATGCCCGTCATGACGTCGACGAAGAACGTGACGGCCTTGGCGAGTCGGCCGCCCCCGTACTCGACGAGGTAGATCGCGGTGAGGACACCCGCCGGGGCCGCCATCAGCACCGTGAGGCCGATCTGTTCCAGTGTGCCGAGCAGTGCGTGGTAGGCGCCGCCACCGGGCTTGAGGGTGATGACCCCCTGCATGGAGTGGGACAGGAAGTAGCCGTCCATGACCTGCGAGCCGCGGGCGACCGTCTCCCACAGCATGGAGGCCAGCGGGAGCAGCGCGAGCAGGAAGCAGACCCAGACCAGGCTGGTGGCCAGTCGGTCGCGGGCCTGCCGCCTGCCCTCGACGGCGCCGGCGACGGTGTAGCTGAGGACGACGAAGACCAGCGCGGCGATCAGGCCCCACTGGATACGGCTGGCCAGGCCGGCGGCGAGGCCGATGCCCGCGCCGAGGCCGGCGGAGAGCACGGCGAACGCGGGTGCGGCCCAGCGGGGCAGCCGCGGCTGGTGCAGCGTGCTGGGCGGAAGGGGCGCGTCGTCGACGGCCGGGTCCGGCGCCGTGTGCAGGGTGTCGGTCATGCGTTGGCCCCCGAGTACTCCTTGCGGCGGGCGATGATCAGGCGGGCGAGCCCGTTCACCAGCAGGGTGATGACGAAGAGGACGAGGCCGGAGGCGATCAGCGCCTCCCGGCCCACGCCGGCCGGGGAGGCCTCGGAGAACGAGGCGGCGATGTTCTGCGCGAAGGTGCCGCCGCCCGGGTTCAGCAGGCTCGCCCTGATGTCCATGCTCGGGGAGAGGATGGTCGCGACGGCCATCGTCTCGCCCAGCGCGCGGCCGAGACCCAGCATCGACGCGGAGATGACGCCGGAACGGCCGAAGGGCAGGACGGCGGTGCGGATGACCTCCCAGCGGGTCGCGCCCAGCGCGAGCGCGGCCTCCTCCTGCATCTTCGGCGCCTGCCGGAAGACCTCCCGGGACACGTTGCTGACGATCGGGATGATCATGATGGTGAGCAGGATGGCGGCGGTGAACAGCGAGCGCGCCGCGCCGCCGTCGTAGGCGAGGACCCCGGTCCAGCCGAAGTAGTCGTCCAGCCAGAAGTAGAGCCCCTCGAGGTGCGGCACCAGGAAGAGCGCGCCCCACAGGCCGTACACGATGGACGGCACGGCGGCCAGCAGGTCGACGACGTAGCCGAGCGTCGCCGCGACCCGCCGGGGCGCGTAGTGCGAGAGGAACAGGGCGATGCCCACCGAGACGGGGACCGCGAGGACCATCGCGATGACCGAGGTGACGACGGTGCCGAACGCCAGGACGGCGATGCCGAAGACCGGCGGGTTCGCGTTGACGTCCCACTGGAAGGTTGTGAGGAAGTTTCCCTCGTTCGCCGCGAGTGCGACGGCGGCCTGGACGCTCAGGAAGACGGCGATCGAGGCCATGATGACCAGGAGCGCGATCCCGGACCCGCGCGCGAGACCGGCGAATATGCGGTCTCCGGGGCGTGGCCGGGCTGTGTGGACTCCGGTCTGTGCGCCCCCTGCGGGCGCCGGCCCCCGTGGGGCCGTGGAGGTCGGGTCGGTTGTCATGAGTTCGTCTCCGGTCTGGTGAGGAGGAACCGGCCGTTGCTGGCCGGCTTCTCCCTGGCGGCGGTGCACCGGATGGGGACGTCGGTTCCGCGGGCGGGGGCGGCGGTGGGCCTGGTCCACCGGCCGCGGGGGCCGACGTTCGTGCTTCTGGCGAGCTCGGGACGTGCCGGGCGGTGTCAGGAGAGGCGGCCGACAGCCTCCCGGACCTTGGTGATGATCTCCTTCGGCATCGGCGCGTAGTCGATGTCGGTGACGGCCTTCTGGCCGTCCTCGCCGGCGGCGTAGTGCAGGAAGGACTTCGTCGAGGCGAGGGTCTCCTCGCTGTTGCCCTTGCTGCAGACGATCTCGTAGGTCACCAGGACCATCGGGTAGGCGCCCTCGGCCTCGGTGGTGTAGTCGAGCCGCAGGGCGAGGTCCTGCCCCTTGCCGACGACCTCGGCCTGAGCGATCGCCTTGGAGGCGTTCGCGGTGGTGGCCGCGACCGGTGCGCCCGCGCCGGTGTCCAGGGACAGGGCCGGGATGTCGTTGCCCGTGGCGAAGGACAGCTCCATGTAGCCGATCGCGCCCTCGTTCTGCTTCACGTTCGTCGCGATGCCGGAGGAGCCGTCCGCGGACTGGCCGCCCTTGGCGGCCCACTGCTTGGCCGGCTCGTACGTCCACGCGTCGGGCGCGGCGGTGTGCAGGTACTTGGTGAAGTTGTCGGTGGTGCCGGAGTCGTCCGAGCGGTGGAACGCCTGGACCTTCGTGGACGGCAGGTCGGCGTCCGGGTTGAGCTTCTGGATGGCCGGGTCGTCCCACTTGGTGATCTTCGAGTCGAAGATCTTGGAGAGGGTCTCGGCGTCCAGGACGAGGTCGTCGACGCCGGGCACGTTGTAGCCGACCGCGATCGGGCCGCCGACCATCGGAAGGTCGATGGCCTGGCCGCCCTTGCAGACCTTCTTGGACTGCGTGATCTCCTCCGGCGTCAGCGCGGAGTCGGAGCCCGCGAAGGCGGTGGTGCCCTGCAGGAACTGCTGGATGCCCGCGCCCGAGCCGTCCGGCTTGTAGTTGATCTTGGTGTCGGGGCAGGCCGACTGGTAGTTCTTGGCCCACACGTTCATGGCGTTGGCCTGGGCACTCGAGCCGGCGGCCAGGATGTTGCCCGTGCCCTCGCACTTGATGTCGCCGGGCGCCGGTGCTGCTTCGCCCTGGTCCTGGCCGCTCTGCTGGTCCGTGCCGCAGGCGGTGAGGACCAGGGCGCCGGACACGGCGACCGCGCCGACGGCGAGGGACCGGAGCCGGTTCGTGTGCTGAAGCTTCACTTTCGGGTTTTTCCTTCCCAGGGGCTCGCCGGTGGGGCCGGGCAAGCGGAGGTGGAATCGGACGTGGTCCGACTGTTCTCACGGAGCGGGCGAACCGCGTCCCGTGACGGGGCGGCGCGCTGACTGCACTGCCGAAGTTAGGCAGTGCAGGTGAAGCTGCCGACGGGCGAGGGTGAACGCGGGATGAACCTCGCCCGTCGAGGTGGTGGCTTCCGAGGCCGCGCGCGACTCGGGCCCACCGTGACCCACCGGCGTGGGCCGGGGCCACAGAGGGTGCCGGACCGGAGCCCCTCTGTTCGTTCCGGACGAGACGTGGCACGATCCGCTCATCCGTTCCTGGGGACGGCGTACCGAGACGGCGTACCGAGACGGCGTACCGTGCGGAAGTCGAGAAGAGATTCAGGCGAGGGGGGACCGTGCCGGAGCGGATACCGGAGCGGATACCGGAGCTCAGACCGCCGGGGGCGGAACGGCGTGACGTGAGGGGCGGACCTCGTCTCGTCCCGGCCGGCACGCGCGGGCCCGGACCGGGGCGGCGCACCACCCTGGCCGTGGCGTGCGTGCTGGCGGTGATGGGCGGACCGGCCACGGCCG
>KI547056.1:35604-66270 GCA_000497405.1 Streptomycetaceae bacterium MP113-05
GTCGCTGGAGGACCTGCGCAAGCGCATCCGGCGTCTGCACGACCGGGTCGGTTCGGCCACCGACGCGTACAACGCCGCCGACACGCAGGCGACGAAGCAGCGCGAGAAGATCGACGACCTGGAACGCCGGGTCACCTCGACCCGGCGGAATCTCGCCGCGCTGAGGAAGCGGGCCGGTGCCGTCGCCCGCGCCCAGTACCGGGCCGGCGGACTGCCGCCCGAGGCCCGGCTGGTGCTTTCCGAGGACCCCGAGTCCTTCCTGCGCGACGCCGGACTCGCCCGCCGGGGCCACCAGGCGACGAAGTCGCTGGTGAATTCTCTGGCCGCCACCGAAGAACGGCTCGACGGTTACCGTCGCGACGCGAAGCAGCGCTACGCGGACCTGAAACGCAACCGCGAGCGGAAGGCCGACGCCAAGAAGCGTATCGGGAAACAGCTGAAGAAGGCCGAACGGCTGGAGTCCCGCCTCACCGCCGACCGCCGCGAACAGCTGCGCGAACTCGAACGGCAGGCGGCCTACGCGCGGCAGCTGCGCTGGCTGCGCACCGGCGTGCTGGAGGAGATCGACGCCGAGGCGTCCGCACAGGGCCGGAAGGCCATCGCCTACGCCACCGCGCAGATGGGGAAGGACTACGAGTGGGGAGCCGAAGGCCCCACGACGTACGACTGCTCCGGCCTCACGATGCGCGCGTGGGAGGCGGCGGGCGTCACCGTCCCGCGCACCTCGCAGGAGCAGTGGCGGCAGCTGCCGCACGTGGACGTCGAGGACATGCGCCCCGGCGACCTCATCGTCTACAAGGCTGACGCCAGCCACGTCGGCATGTACCTGGGCGACGGCGTGATGGTGCACGCACCGCGCACCGGACGACAGATCACCGTCCAGGGCGCCGGTTCCTACCCGATCCTCGGCGTGGTCCGCCCGGACGACGGCCCCCGGCAGGACTGATCACTTCAGGCAGGCAGGCTCTGTGCCAATCGCCTTCAGATCATGCGTCGCAGGGCGGTCTCGACGGCGTCGACCAGCGGATCACCCTCGGTCCGCGGGTGCCGTGCGAGACCGAGCTCGACGTCGGGCAGGGCGGGCAGGGCGCCGGTGTCGTGGCACGCCATGCCCGGTTCGAGGTTCGCGGGCATGACCGCCGCGACGCCGAGCCCGGCCCGTACCGCGGCGAGCACACCGGCCAGGCTGTTGCTTTCGAACGCCACCCGCCAGGGCCGGTCGGCACGTGCCAGCGCTTCCAGCACCGACGTACGCCAGAAACACGTGTTCGAGAACAGCACCACCGGCAGGGGATCGGCGGCCACCTCCACACCCGGGCCGATCGCCCAGACCAGCGGGCGGCGTACCGTCCAGCGCGGCGGTGCGGGAACGGACGGCACCTCGTTGAGCACCAGCTGGACGCGGCCCGCCCCGTAGGCCTCCCGCATCGCGGCGTCGGAAACGCTGAGCACCTCCAGGATCGCGCCGGGGTGCAGCCGGGCGAGGTCGGCGAGGGCTTGCGGAAGCCGGGACGCGGCGAGGTCCTCGAGGAGCCCGACGCCGCAGCGGCCGGTGAGCGCGCGACCGGTATCGGTGAGTGCCTGTGCGGAGAGCGAGAGGATGCGTTCGGCGTACGGCAGGAGCTCCTCCCCCGCCCGGGTCAGGGAGACGCCGGACGGTGAACGGTGGAGCAGCCGGCATCCGACGGACTTCTCGAGTTTGCGTACCTGCTGGCTGAGCGCGGGCTGGGTGTGGCCGAGCGTGGTCGCGGCGCGGCTGATGCTGCCCGCCTGCACGACGGTCACGAAGGACCGCAGCAAGGCGGTCTCAAGATCCCTAGCCATAACTGTTCATTATGTCACCCACAGCGAAAAAACCACTACCTATGGCGCGACGGATGTTCTAGCGTCCCGCACGTGACCGGATACCGACAGGTCCTCGCCGTGCCGGGGATGGCATCGCTGCTGGGCGTCTCGTTCCTCGCCCGTACCGCGATCACGGCTGACGTGATGGCGTTGACGCTGTACGTCGTGCTGGGTCTGGACATGAGCTACGCGGCGGCCGGCGGTGTCGCGGCGACTCTGACCGCCGGAATGGCCCTGGCCGGCCCCCTGCTCGGCCGCGCGATCGACCGGCGCGGACTGCGTACGGTGCTGCTGGCGACCGTCAGCGTGCAGGTCGCGTTCTGGCTGAGCGTGCCGGCCCTGCCGTACGGGGCCCTGCTGGGCGCCGCCTTCGCAGCGGGTCTGCTGATGGTGCCGACCCAGCCGGTGACGAGGCAGGCGATCGCCGCGATGACGACGGCGGGACAGCGCCGGGCCGCGTTCGCACTGGAGTCGGTGCAGGGCGAGCTCTCGTACCTCGTGGGTCCGGCGGTCGTGATCCTCTGCGCGGCGAACATGCCGCCGGGGGTGGTGGCGTGGGGGGTCGGCGCCATGATCGTGGCCGGCGGAGCCGGGATCGCCCTGCTCGACCCGCCGCTGCGCGCCGAGGGTGAGGTGGAGGCGGGCGCTGCCGGACGGCCCCCGCGGCGGGAGTGGTTGAGCACCGACATGGTGGCCGTCCTGGTGATGGCGTTCGGCATCACGACCCTGCTCGGCGGCATCGACCTCGCCATCGTCGCCACACTCGAGGAAGCAGGCCAGGTGTCGTGGGCCGCCCTCGTCGTGGCCGTGCTCGGGGTCGCCTCCGTCGCCGGCGGGCTGACCTACGGCTCCCTGTCCCGGCCACTGCCCACCTGGCTGTTGCTCGGGTTGCTCGGGCTCGTGACGATTCCCGTCGGGCTCGCCCACGACTGGCCCTGGTTGTGCGTGGCCGTCGTGGCCTCCGGGCTCCTCACCGCGCCGACCCTCTCCACGGTGGCCGACGCGGTGAGCCGGCTGGCGCCGGCCGGTGTGCGCGGCGAGGCGACAGGGCTGCAATCGTCGGCGCAGAGCGCGGGTTTCGCGCTCGGATCACCGCTCGCCGGGGTGGTGATCGACGTCTCCGCGCCGGGCGGCGGCTTCGTGGCAGCCGGGCTGGCCGGCTTCGCCGCCGCCGCGACCGGATACCTGCTCTCCCGCCGCCGTCCGGGGCCGCGGCTGCTCACTCCGTCTCGTCGCGAGTCGGCGGAACGCGTCGCCACGCAGAGCGCACCGCCAGGTGCCCCCTGCGGCGCTCAGCCGGACAAGTGACGCCGAGAGCCGAAACGTCCGGCAGTGAACGGGGAGCGGGCCGTGACATGCGGCATATGGCAGCGGCGTGTTGACGATCAGGCATTCCGTACCGGCCTCCCGGGACGCTAAGGTCGCCACGGCGCCCGCTGACCATCGGCGCCGCGCCCTCGGGGGGAGGGAAGGGAAGCTCCAGACATGCCGGCACCCGTGCAGCGGGACGACACCACGGTAGGGCCGCTCGCGGCCGTACCTCCGCAGGGCGGACCCGCGTCCGCCCCGACGGACGCGGAGAACCCCCGGAGCTCCGGGGGCGACTCCGGGACCGCGCTGATGCTCCTCGTCATCGAGGACGACCCGGCGAGCACTCTCAGCGTGCCCGCGCTGCTCGACGGCCGGCCGATCCGCACCCGCACCGCCCGGAACCTCACCGAGGCCGAACGGCTCCTCACCGACGACGTCCACTGCATCCTGCTCGACCTCGCACTGTCGCCCGGCCCTTCCGACGGGGCGGGTGACACCACCTCTGGCGGCCCGGGGCGAGGCGACGAACTGGACACCCTGCGGCACGTGCTGCGCCTCGCCCCCCGGCACGCCGTGCTCGCCCTCACCGACGGCGCCGACGCCGAGCGCGCCGCCGCGGCCGTACGCGTCGGGGCCCAGGACTACCTCTTCCGTGACGAACTGGACGGCAGACTCCTCGGACGTGCCGTCCGTTACGCCGTCGAACGCAAACGCGCCGACCTGGCCCAGCGGCAGCTCACCGAGTCGCGGCTGCGCGCCGAGGAGAACGCGCGGCTCGAGCGCGGGCTGCTGCCCACACCGCTGCTGGAAGGCAGCGACCTGCGGTTCGCCGCCCGGTACCGGCCCGGTCGGTCACGCGCCCTGCTCGGGGGCGACTTCTACGACACGGTGCGCACCGCCGACGGCACCGTGCACGCCATGATCGGCGACGTGTGCGGTCACGGCCCCGACGAGGCCGCCCTGGGAGTGGAACTGCGCATCGCCTGGCGGGCCCTGACCTTCGCCGGACTCTGCGGCGACCAGTTGCTGGGCACCCTGCAGAAGGTGCTGGAACACGAACGGGACAGCGAAGAGGTCTTCGCCACGCTGTGCACCGTCGACATCGCCCCCGACGGACGGCGGGCGGGCGTGTGCCTGGCCGGGCACCCCTCACCGCTGATCATCGCGGGCGGCGGGTCGGCGCCCCGGCTGCTGCCCTACGACGAGAGCGGACCGGCGCTGGGCCTGCTGGAGCACGCGCGCTGGCCCCGCCGGCAGATCGAGCTGGGTGGCCGGTGGTCGCTGATGATGTACACCGACGGCCTGATCGAGGGCCACGTGGGACGTGGACGGCCGCGGCTGGGCCAGGAGGGCATGATGGATATCGTCGCGCGCAGGCTCGGCGCCGGGAACCGCGGCGAGGCCCTGCTGGACGGAACGCTGGGCGAGGTGCACGACCTCAACGGCGGCGAACTCACGGACGACGTCGCCGTGCTGCTGCTCGACCGGGGCTGACGGTAGCGGAGCCCCGAGGCCTCACCGGCCGGGGCGGGGGCCGGGGACCTAGCGGCCGCCGTTGAACGGGCCGTAGGGTCCGTCGCTGCTGCTGCCGCCGGGCCGTTTCGGCCCGCGTCCGCCATGGCCCATGGCCTGTTTCAACGCGGGACGGACGTCGACGATGTAGACGATGCTCGCGATCAGGCCGATGATCTTCAGAATCCACAGGCCGACGCCCAGGAACGGCAGATTCACCACCACCGCCAGGCCCAGGACGATCAGCCAGAAGCCCTTGGTCTTCTTGTCCGTCGCCCGGTAGGCGTCCTCACGGCGCAGCACGGCGTCGATGAACGCGAACACGGCGAAGCAGAGCAACGCCAGCGTGATCACCAGCATCACCGTACTGAAGCCCTCGAGCAGCATCTGTGTCACGTCCCTGTTCGTCCTGCGGCTCACGCGGCGAGTGCGTCGCCGACGGGAGCTCGTCGCCCTGACTCGTCACGCTACCCGTACAACGGGCCGGGCACGCGTTCTGTGCCCGGCCCGCGAGCGGGTCAGGAGCCCGACTTCCCCGTGGTCCCTCCGGCGGACCCGGAGCCCTTGCCCTTGGGGGCGGTGCTCTTCGAGGCGGTGCTCCGCGAAGCCGTGCTGTTCGAGGAGGTGCCGTTCGAAGAGGTGCTCTTCGACGGTGTGCCGTTCGAGGAGGTGCCGCTCGGGGTGCTCCTGGACGCCGCGCCGCCCTGCGAGGCAGTGCTCTTCGGCGCGGTGGAGCCCTTCGGGGCCGCTGCCTTCGCGCTGGTGCTGCGGGCGGTGGTGCCCTTCGCCGTGCCCGTGTTGCCGGTGCCGCCACCGGAACGGGTGCTGCTTGCGGCGCCCCCCTTGGCGGACGGCGAGCCGTTGCGCGGCTGCTTCGGCGGCTGCGCCACGCGCACCGGCTCCCGCTCGACGGTGATCTCGGGCCGGTCGTCGTCGCCCCGCCAGGTCTGCACCGCGCCGCGACCGCGCTCGGCCAGCTCGCCGTACGTCTCGCGGGCCTTCACCGCGTACTCGGCGGCGTACCCGAGGCCCTGCATCGCCAGCGACTGGGCCTGCTCGCGCATCTTCTTGATGTCCGTGTCGATGCCGCCCAGCGTCCGGTTCATCCGGACCTGCGTCTCCTTGGCGCGGTCCGTGACCTTCGCCTGCACCTCCTTGGGGTCGGCCGACCGGACCGCCGCGATGGCGACCGGCGTCTCCTCACGGATCTTGTCCAGCACACCGGCCGCGAAGTACAGCGGCGTCGGATCGGTCAGCGTCTTGCGGATGTCGTCGTTGAGAGGCATGCGGAATCCCTTCCGGGACGTATCGTCGGTCATTGCTCGAGTACCGTCAGGCTTTTTTCGCCTGCGGCGGCACCGGCCGGTTCTCGGGGCCGGGCCCGGGGTCGGGCTCGGGATCGTCGAAGTTGCCGTTCTCCTTGCGGAACGAGGCGTAGATCTGCAGCAGAGCCTGCTTCTGCGGCTCGCTGATCGACGGATCCGCGAGTATCGCGGTACCGACCGAGACCTCGTCCCGGACCCGGTCCGCGTCGCGTTCCTCGAGGATCCCGGCCTGCACGTACAGCGTCTCCGCGGATATCCGCAGCGCCTTGGCGAGCTGCTGGAGGATCTCCGCGCTCGGCTTGCGCAGCCCGCGCTCGATCTGGCTCAGATACGGATTGGACACCCCCGCCGCATCGGCGAGCTGCCGCAGCGACAGCTGCGCAGTGCGCCGCTGTTCCCGCAGGAACGCACCGAGGTCACCGACGTGGAGGGAAGCCATGTCTCCAGCGTGCACCCGCTTGCTAACTTTTGCAAGCAAGCCGCTTGCAGGTGTGTCGCGAGGTGATGGCGCGCTGTGTAGGTTCCGATTAGAGATGTCGTCGGCCAAGTGATTTGTCATCTACTTGTCGTTCGGTCCAGCCGCTATTTGGTGGCGAGGATCTCCTCCAGAACGAACGATGCATCCGCCGGCAGGCCGTAGCCATCGCGAACCGCTCCGGCGCAGGCGACCAGGGCCTTCCAGAGCGCCCAGCCTCGTCCGCGCTCCCAGGTCGCCTGATCTACCCCTAGCCGATCGCGGAACGCGGCCCGGCTCTTGCCGGTCAGCATCGTCCAGGCGATCGACAGATCGCAGGCCGGGTCTCCGACTCCGCAGGTGCCGAAGTCGATGACGGCCGCGAGCCCACCGTCTTTCACCAGAAGGTTCCCCGAGGCCATGTCACCGTGGAACCAGACTGGCCTACCGTCCCACGAGGCTCGCAACGCCCGCTCCCAAATCGCCTCGGCAGTCTCGGTCCGGATCAGGTCGTCCAACGTCTTCAGGGATGCCCGGGCCCACCCGTCGTAGGTTGTCAGTGGTCCGCCTCGGTACCAGTTGTGCAGTCCCGGGCCCGGTCCGCCTGTCGGGTCGATCCGTTGCAGAGACACGAGGAACTGCGCAAGGTGGAGGGCGAACGCCGTCTTGTCCTCGACGACTGCATGGGTCGCAGCCTGGCCACCGATCCACCGATAGACCGACCAGTTGTGCGGGAAGCTCTCATCGGGCACCCCCCATGGCCAGCGGAAGCGGGACCTCCAACGGCAACGCGGGTGCGAGCACGGGCAGCCACCGGTGCTCCTTCTCCACCGCCAGCGCGTACTCCGCGGCAGTCGGTAGCCGCACCAGCATCTCGTCACCGAGGCGAAAGGTGCAGTTGTCCCAACCCTGCACATCGACCGGCCGGACCTCAAGGTCGGACCACTGCGGGAACTGTGCGGCGATCAACCTGCCAGCCACCGCGGCGTCGACTGGTCTCCGGTCCGGCAACGGCAATACCTCGGGCGTCTCGTTCATCGGAGGCGACCGTACGAGGCCCATCGGATCACCACAAGCGATTTTCGACGGCCTGAGGAATACGACAGGTCTGTCGGACGAATCCTCGACAAGATGCCCGGACCGCACCCCAAAACACCAGGTCACGGTCCCACCGACCGACAAGTCAAGTCGGAACCTACAAGCTGCTCGCCCACTCCTCCGAGTATGTGCACGTCCCCACACTCCGGCCGCCGAGACGATCGCCAGGGGCTTCCTTGAGGTGGGGCACCCGGTACCGAACATCGTCCAGGCGCTCAATGCCCGCTAGGCAGCTCTATTGGGCGACATCCCCCAGGTCGAGGGCCGAAGCACGCATTCTTCACCGCTAGTTGGTTCCTGTGTCGCGACATCGGATCGCGGGGGAGCGGCTCGGGAGTCTGGATTGCCGCTTCGGCGACGACCTGTCTCTGTACGACCTCGTCTCGGGCGGTCCGGACCCCGCACGAGGTGCTGACCGGCGCCCTGTCGAACGGGACACCGACCACCCACTCTGTCCCACGCAACCGTAGCCACCGCAGGTCAGACCCCCACCCCGCCCACAGTTGTCTGGGACAGGACGAGTGCCTGCGACTTCGACTGGTCTGTGCTGCCGCCCAACTGATCACAACGGGTCGGACCATGTGGGTCAAGCTCGCCGGCCACTGGCTCTGTACTCACATCATCACTGACGCGATCGAACGCCTCCGGCTCCTCTTGAACCCCGGCTGACCAGCACGCTCTCCCGCGAGCTGAAGACGGCTGCCTCATGATCTCCCTGCTGACAGTTTGCCGAGTGCAGGCGGTCCAGCTCGTCGCCGATCGCCTTGCGAAGCGGGTCGTGCTGCGGTCCGAGTGCGTACTGCATTTCGGTCCACCTGTCGCGGGGATAGAGCCACACCGGCATTCGCACCAAGTCGGCGGGCTCCCACTCGAACCGGGGCCATACGTGCGCATGGAGAAACCCGTCGGTGTTGCCCAGGATCTCCAGGTTCACCCGTCGGAAGGCTGCATCCAGGTGACGGGATGCTCGTTCGACTGCTTCTCCGAGTCGATCCATGTCGGACAGGAAAGCCAGCCGTTTGTCCCTGGGTAGGTCCGACAGTCGTTCCACCTTGGGATCGTCCACCAGGAGCACCGAGTAGCCCGGGAGGAACTGCACATCGCCGATCGCTGCGAATCCCGCGTTCAGGCGCCGCAGCACTGCGGGGTTTTCGCCTCGCAGGGCACTCCCGATCCGATCCATCCGCCAGTCGTCAACCATGACCAGAACCTACCCGACGGCGATCACCGCCCCGTTTGAGGACGTCGGAGCATGGCACTCGACCGCCACTTCCTGGTCCGGACAAGCGGAGAGCGGCACAGCCACGGGTTGCGGCATCGGCTGAAGCCATGCGTGTTCGTTCATGGCAGGACCTCGAGATACCCGTCGGTTCCGTGCACGCGGATCCGCTGCCCGTCCCGGATCAGCCGGGTGGCCCCCTCCACGCCCACCAGGGCCGGCAAGCCGTACTCCCGGGCGATCACCGCGCCATGGGTCATCAGACCGCC
Organism: Streptomycetaceae bacterium MP113-05; assembly: GCA_000497405.1. Taxonomy (GTDB): domain Bacteria; phylum Actinomycetota; class Actinomycetes; order Streptomycetales; family Streptomycetaceae; genus Streptomyces. The sequence goes on from KI547056.1 coordinate 44,638, forward strand.
CACCTCCGTCACCAGGCCCGCGATACCGACGAACAGCGGCGACCAGCTGGGGTCCGTGAAGGTCGTGACCAGGATGTCGCCCGCCTCGAGATCGGCCTCCGCCATGTCGAGAACGACCCGGGCCCGCCCCTCGACGGTCCCGGCTGAAACCGGCAGGCCGGCCAGGGCGCCGGGCGGCACGTCGTCGCGCCGGTACGCGCCGGTGACGGCCTCCCCGTCCGAGGTGAGGACCCGGGGCGGTGTGAGCGCGTGGTACGACCGGAAGGCGTCCCTGCGCTGCCGGACGAGCCGGTCATCCACCTGCTGCGAGCGCACGACCTCGTGGAGTTCCTGGAACGTGAGGTAGTAGACGTCCTCCGGCTCACGGAGGACCCCGGCCTGCACGAGGCGCCCGGCCTCCTCCAGCAGGGCCTGCTTGTAGACGAAGTAGCGGCTGACGATGCCGTACTTCGGGTACTCCCGGTACCCGATGAAGGTCCGGACCCGGTCGATCATCCGCTTCGTCTCGTCGGCCTTCCGCTCCCCGTCCGGCAGGGCCCGCAAGCGTGACAGCACGTCCTGCTCCTTCTCCCGCGCCTTGCGCCGCCCCTGCTCGAAGCGCCGCCCGGCGGCGCCCGGCTCGAAGTTCCGGACGTTGTCGAGGATCACGGGCACCAGCGTGGTGGGGCGCTCACGCCAACGTGGCCTCGTGATGTCGATCTCGCCCACGCAACGCACGCCGTACCGGTCGAGGTAGGTCACGAGGGCGTCGCGCACCTCGGTCCCGCCCTCGAACGTCGCCAGCTCGTCCAGGAAACCCTCGTCCTCGACGCCCTGCAGGAACGCCACCACCTCCGGCCGGGGGCGGATCACGTCCGCGACGTCGAGCAGCGACAGCCCCATCCGGGAGGTGATGTTGTCGGGGGCGGACAGCGTGAGCGTGTCAGCGGCGTTCTTCTCGCCCAGCCACTCCAGCAGCCGGTCGTTGAGCCACCAGGTCGCCTCCATCCCCGCCATGATCACCTGCATGCTCAACGGATCGCCCAGGGCGCGCTTGTGCTCCTCGAAGGCCTCCAGCAGGAAGTCGAACAACGCCGGCCCGGTCCTCGCCCGGATGTCGCGCTCCAGGGCGGCGACGGACGCCCGGCTGCGCTCGATCAGCTCGGTGACGACGGCCGGATCGGTCTCGATCGGTTCGGACGCGGAACCCCCGACAGGCGGCCCGCCGGGCCCCGCGTCCGGGAGCGACGGCACGAAGTCGTCGCGGTCCAGCACCGTCTCCAGCGCGTCCCGGACCAGCGGATCGCCTTTCCCCATCACCTCCAGCAGGCCCGCGCGGCTCGCGGGCGAAGCCAGGCGCCGGGTGACGTCGACGAACAGCCTGCCGCCGGCCGTGAGCATCGGCACCATGGCCGTCAGCTGCCACATGGACAGCCCCAGAGGCTTCATGGGGTCGGTCATCATCTGCTGATGGCCGACGGAGACGTAGACGTGATGGTCCTCGTCGCCGATCTCGGGAACGGGGAACAGCGTCGTGATCGGCCGGCTCTGAACGATGTGGAAGTCGTCGCCGACCAGGCACCATTCGATGTCCTGCGGGGCGCCGAAGTGCGCTTCGATCCGCCTCCCGAGCTGCACGAGCCGCACGACCTGCGCATCCGTGAGCGAGGGCCGTTCCTGCCGCTGCGCGTCGACCGGCACCTCCTGCGTACCGCCGGCCGGCAGGGCGTGCACGGCACGGTGCTTGGCGGCGATCGTCCTGGCGACGACCTCGCCGTGCCGCACACGGAAGACGTCCGGATTCACCAGGCCGGAGACCAGGGCCTCACCGAGACCGAAGCCGGCGTCCACGGTGGCGACCTTCCGGTCGCCCGAGACGGGGTCTGCCGTGAACAGCACGCCGGCCGCGTCCGGGAAGACCATCCGCTGCACGACCACGGCCATCTGAACCGTGCGGTGGTCGATGCCGTTCCGCAGCCGGTAGGTCACCGCCCGCTCGGTGAACAGGGAGGCCCAGCAGCGGCTGACGTGCCGGAGGAGCGCCGCCGGTCCCACGACGTTCAGGTAGGTGTCCTGTTGGCCGGCGAAGGAGGCGGTCGGGAGATCCTCCGCCGTCGCGCTGGACCGGACGGCGTAGGCGGCCTGCCTGCCGCGCCGGTCGAGCGCGCGGGTGACGGCCGTCGCCAGGTCGTTCGGGACGGTGATCCCTTCGATGGTCCGGCGCACCTGTGCGCTGAGCCTCCCGATCGCCTCCCGGTCGTCCGGGCGCAGCAGGGACAACTGATCGAGCACGTATCCGATCGACGGCACCAGCGCCATGACCCGCCGGAAGGCGTGCGTCGTCACGCAGAAGCCGTCCGGCACACGGATGCCTTCGATCCGTGACAGCCCGCCCAGGTGCGCGCCCTTGCCACCGACGACCGCGGTCTGCGTCGCGTCGATCTCCTGAAGATCCCACACGTATCGGCCGGTCTGTTCGGTCTGTTCGGTCACTGCGACACCTCCGTGAGGGACGTGCTCGCCGGCACCGCGGTGGCGGTGCCGAACCATCGGGTGAGTGCGCCGAGCAGGCTGTGCCGGTCCTCGCCGGCCCACGCCACGTGGCCGTCCGGCCGCAACAGCACCCCCGGCACATCCAGGTCCTCGCCGACGTCCACGACGTGGTCGACCCGGTCCGCCCAGCCCTCCACCGAGAGCCGGCCGGTCCGGTCGAGCAGCAGCCCGCGCCCGGCGTGCATCAGGTCGTAGAGACGTCCTCGCTCCAGCGTCACGTCCCGCATCCGCCGGCCGAGCAGCTCGTGCCCCGCGCCGAAGTCGTAACGGACCCCGACAGCGGTGATCCTCTCGGTGAGGTACCGGTTCACATCCTCGAAATCCATCAGCTCGGAGAACAGCCGGCGCACCGACCGCGGCCCCGGCTCGACGGACAGCAGCACCATCTGCGCGCGGGTGTCGTCCAGCACCTGGGCGGCCACCGGACGGCGTTCGCCGTGGTAGCTGTCCAGCAGCCCCGCCGGCGCCCAGCCAGCGACCTCGGCGGCCAGTTTCCAGCCGAGGTTGAACGCGTCCTGGATGCCGAGGTTGAGGCCCTGCCCGCCGACCGGAGGGTGGATGTGCGCCGCGTCGCCCGCGAGCAGCACCCGGCCCACCCGGTAACGGTCGACCAGCCGGGTCGCGTCGCCGAACCGGGAGAGCCAGCGAGGTGAATGCGCACCTAAGTCGGAGCCCGCTGTCGCCCGCAGCTGCTCCTTGAACTCCTCCAGCGTGGGCGGCCTGCGGTCCGCGGCCACCCCGTCGGCGGGCACCACGACGCGGTACGCCCCGCCTCCGAGCGGCCCGGCGCCGAACCGCAACTGCGTCTTGCGGACCTCGGCAGTCACGGCGGTCAGCTCCGCCTGCGGCATGGTCAGCTCCATCTCGCCCAGCAGCGTCTCGACCTTCGTCGACTCCCCCGGAAAGCCGACGCCGAGCAGCTTGCGCACGGTGCTGCGGCCCCCGTCGCAGCCGACGACGTAGCGCGCTCGCAGCTCCCGGGCGCCCGCTCCTCCGTCGGCGGAGGAGCCCCCTCCGGCCAGTTCGACCGTCACCCCGTCGTCGTCCTGGCTCAGCCCGACCACTTCGCAGCCGCGCCGGATCCCGGCGCCGACCTCGGTGGCGTGTTCGGCCAGCAGCCGGTCGGTGGTGGTCTGCGGGATGCCCAGGACGTATGGGTGCGCGGTGTCCAGGTGCTGGGGCGAGGGCTTGGGGATGCCGGCGAAGAATCCGCCGACCTCGTACTGCTCGCCGTGCGGGAGGAACCGGTCCAGGAGCCCGCGCTGGTCCATCACCTCGATGCTGCGCACGTGCAGCCCGAGCGAGCGGACGTACTCCGGCGGCTCCGCGTCCCGCTCCAGCACGAGCACCTGAACGCCGTGCAGACGCAGCTCACCGGCGAGCATCAACCCGGTCGGCCCGCCGCCGACCACGATCACGTCGATCATGAAAACCCCCCACTCGAGATGAAGAACTCCAGCCCTCGGCCCACGGCGCCCCCGGCCCCGCGTGGTCTGCGAGGTCTGCGAGGTCTGTGTGCTGCGCGGTCCGCGCGGTCTGTGCCCGCGTCGCGCCACCTGGCACGAAAGCCGTGTCCGTGCACATACTCCGCGAATCCCTGATTCCCGCAGTTTCCGGCCTCGGATCGACGATTCTGCGGCACCACCCGGGCCTTGCCGCAAGCCCCCCGGTGCGCTATACCTTGAGAGTGGCAAGGAGTGGTTTCTCTCCTTGCCCTTTTTGCTGCCGCACGTGCGTTCGCGGAGTTAATCGCGTTGCGCCGCCGAACCCCGGCGCTCTAGCGTTGCCGTCCTCATCGGCAGGGAGGACATGCCCTGTCTGCGGCTGCGAGTCAGCAGATCGGAGATGCGGAACGCATGACCTCATACCTGAACGCGCTCACGTTCGACGCGTACGAACCGACCCTTCTGGCGCACTTCTGGGCCGGCCTCCTGGGGTGGGAACCAGTCGACGACCCCCACGACGGTGTCGCTCTCCTGCCGACCGACGACACCGGATTCCGGCTCCGGTTCCTCCCGGTCAGGGAGCCGAAGACCGGCCCGAACCAGATGCACTTCGACCTGACGAGCACGTCCCTCGAACACCAGCGGCAAACCGTGGCGACGGCGCTCGGGCTCGGGGCCCGGCACATCGACATCGGTCAGACCCCGGAGGAGGGCCACGTGGTCCTCGCCGACCCCGAAGGCAACGAGCTCTGCGTCCTGGGGCCGGGCAACACCTTCCTCGCCGACTGCGGATTCGTCGGAGCGCTCGCGAGCGACGGCACGCAGGAGGTCGGGTACTTCTGGAGCAAGGCGCTGGGCTGGCCGCTGGTCTGGGACCAGGACCAGGAGACCGCGATCCGCTCACCGCACGGCGGACCCAAAGTCACGTGGGGCGGCCCGCCGGTGATGCCGAAAACGGGCAGGAACAGGCTGCACTTCGACCTTGCTCCACCCGCGGACGGCGACCAGCAGGCGGAGATCGACCGTCTCGTCTCGCTGGGTGCCGAGCGCCTCGACGTCGGTCGGAACGGGACCGGCACGGCCGTGATGGCCGACCCCGACGGCAACGAGTTCTGCGTCCTGACCCCCCGATAGCCCGATCAGCTCCGGTGCGGTCCCGCGAGCTCCCCCGGGCTCACCAGGGAAGTCCGCACCCAGTGGGAACGCGTCGAGAGGCAACGGTCGCATCAGGTAGTCCGATGCCAGTGCGCGGAACCTGCCGCCCGCCGGCGCGCGGACCGGCGTGGAACCGGGGGCTGAGAGGTCTGCGTCGGTGCCGACAGTGCGAGGACATCTGGTTGCGCAGGGGGTCACGTGGCGGGGACGGCGGAGCGGTGGCTGTATGTGGCCCGCCGTTGGGCCCGGCCGCGGGAGTTGACCCTCCCCTTGGGGCAGGCCGCAGCGTTGCTCGTGCCGGGCGGGGTGTCCGGCACGACGAGGGGTGGGAGGAGGCGGGAGCATGGAGTGGTTGACCATCGGAGCGTTCTCCCGGGCGTCCCGGTTGTCGCCCAAGGCGCTGCGGCTGTACGACGAGCTGGGGCTGCTGGCCCCGGTTCGGGTCGACCCGGACTCCGGCTACCGCTACTACGCGCCGGCGCAGTTGGAACGCGCCCGGCTCGTTGCCTGGCTGCGGCGGTTGGGGATGCCGCTCGTGCGCATCCGTGACGTCTGCGACGCCGAAGCGGGCGCTGCGGCGGGCGAAGTGCGGGCGTACTGGGCGCAGGTCGAGGCCGAGACAGCCGCACGCCGCGAACTCGCCGCCCTCCTCGTCGACCACCTGGGCAGGGAGGACACCGAGATGAGCACACGTACCGAGTCCCCGCTGGAGATCCGCTGCGCCGCGCTGTCGGACATCGGTCTCGTACGGGAGAGCAACCAGGACATCGCCTACGCCGGCCCCAGGCTGCTGGCGGTCGCCGACGGGTTCGGCGGGGCAGGCGCGCGGGCCGGCGCCGCGGCGGTGGACGTCTTCAGGACGCTGGAGGCGGAGCCCGTCCCGGTCGGCGCGCTGCTGAACCTGCTGGAGAACGCCGTCGAACGTGCCGGTCTGGCCGTGCACGGTGTGACCGCTGCGGAGCCGTCGCCGGAGGAGGTCGGGACGACGCTCACCGCGATGCTGTGGGACGGGTCGCGGCTGGCCCTGGTGCATATCGGCGACTCGCGCGCCTACCTGCTGCGTGACGGAGAGCTGAGCCGGATCACGCACGACCACACCATGGTGCAGTCCCTGGTCGACGAGGGGCGGCTCACACCGGACGAAGCCGCCGCGCACCCGCAGCGGGCGCTTCTGACCAGGGCGCTGAACGGCGGGGGCTGCAGGGGTGGGGCACCGGAGATGCGGCTGCGGGATGCCCGTGCCGGCGACCGCTACCTGCTCTGTTCCGACGGGCTGTCCGCAGTGGTGCCGGAGCGCGAACTGCGCCGGGCCGTCCAAGGGAGCGACGAACCGGAGGCGGTGGCACGGGAACTGGTCGAACTGGCCCGCGGGCACGGCGCCCCGGACAACGTGAGCTGCGTCGTCGCCGACGTGCGGGAGAGCGCCCGGTAGGCGAAACGCCGACCGCCCGCCGATGTGGGACATCGGCGGGCGGTCGCGGAGGTGAGGCACCGGGCGGCGGAGTGGTGCGCACCGCCCGGCCGTCGGTCACGCAGCGCTGACCAGCTTGGGGTCGGGGCCGTACTGGTTCGGCGCCGGGGTGCCGCCGGAGCACGTGAAGACCAGCAGCACGATCGGCCCGACCAGCGGGACGAAGGTGATGAAGTACCACCAGCCGGACCGGCCGGTGTCGTGCAGCCGACGCACGGTCACTGCGAGGGTGGGGACCAGCACGGCGACCATGTAGGCGAGGTAGAGGTACACGCCGTTCTCGCCGAGGACGGCGAAGCCGAGGGCCAGCAGTGCCATCAGGATCACCACGTTGAACAGCGTGTACATCCAGTATTCCTTGCGGCGCGCCCGGCCGCTGAACGTGGCGTACTTCTTCAGCACGTCGAGGTACCAGTGCATGTCGTCCCCCCAGGGAGCGTGACGGCCCGTCCGGTTTCGGACAAGGCGGAGAAGAGTGAACGGCGTGGCCGCAGCTGCCCCGTGGGAGGTCGTCACCGCCGGTGGACGGCCCTCGGCCTGCGGGCATGCGCGACCGTCCCAGCAGCGCCGGCCAGGCCAACGACCTGGCTTGAAAGCGCTGTTGGGAACGGGGACAGAATATGCCCCGCCGGGTGCGACGGTTGACTCCGTTGCCCAGCAGTTGGTGGAACGTGATCAGGCTGTCACCAGTCGGGATGTTCCCGTTGTTCCGGCAGTTCCCGTCCTGCTACCGCTGTTCCGGTCGTAGTAGGACTTGGGAGCCCGGTCGGGCCGCGGCCGAGCGCCCGGTGTCAGGCGCCGAAGCGCTCCAGCAGGTCGGCCTTCTCGAACATGCGGGCCGTCTCGACGGCCGAGGGGGTGCCCGCGTTCGGGTCGGCGCCGCCGTCGAGGAGGGCCTCGACGACCTCGTCCTCGCCCTTGAAGACCGCGCCGGCGAGGGGCGTCTGGCCCTTGTCGTTGACCCGGTCGGGGTCGGCGCCCTTCGCCAGCAGGGCGCGCACGGTCGGGGCGTGGCCGTGGTACGCGGCGAGCATGACGAGGGAGTCGCCGTTGTCGTTGGTGAGGTTCGCCGGGACGCCCATCCCCACGTAGGCGGTGACCGTGTCGGTGTCCCCGTGCCGGGCCAGGTCGAAGATCTTCTGTGCGAGCTCGAGGACCTCCGGGTCGTGCGCGGGCTCGTCGCTCTCGGGCATCGGGGCGTTGGTCATCGCGTGGGTCCTCTCCTCGTGCGTACGGGCCGCATGCGGCCTGCCTCCACCCTACGTACGGCTCGCCGCAGGGCCGGGCCACCATAGGCGCGTCGGACCCGTCGTGGTCGCCGTCATCCGCCTCCTGCGGAAGGTGGAGCCGGAGCCGGAGGGGCACCGAGTACGTGCTCGCGGTACGCGGCGGCGACGTCCCCGGGGTCCGGGACGCGTGCCGGCCGCAGGACGTCCGCAGCCTGCCGCAGCAGTGCGTGCACGGTCTCCGCCGTGTCCCGCAGGCGTACGGGCAGGTCCTCCGGCGCGGTGGCCTCCAGCTTCTGCGCCTGCCGCACGACGTCCGTGAAGACAGACTGGGCTCGTTTGTACGCCAGGTAGTGCGGGAGGTCCTGTTGCCATCCGTCGGTGGCGCCGGGGAGCACCCGGGCCACCGCATCGTGCCAGCGGTGTGTCAGCTCCGCTTCCTGCTGCTCCGGATAGCGCATCAGGTGGAGGTGGGTGGCGAGGTCGTACACGGGGTCGCCGAGCATGGCGAGTTCCCAGTCGATGGTCCACAGCCCCCCGTCCGCGTGGTCGACGACGAAGTTGGCGCGGTGCAGGTCTCCGTGGAGCAGGCAGAAGGGCCGTGGGGTGAGCCCCTTCGCCTCGTTGTAGAGGGCGGATCCGGAGTCCAGCGAGGTCGGGGGGATGGCGAGGGCGTCGAACAGCGGCCCGTACCGGGCCCGCCGTTGGTCGTACCCGCGCTCCCGGGTGAAGGTCAGCAGTGTTGCGAGGAAGGAGCCGGTGTCCCCGTCCGGGGCGCGGTGTCGTGCGGAGCAGGTTCTCTCCGTCGTGACGTCGGCGACGCGGACGTCCGCGAGCTGCCGGAAGCGTTCCACGATGTCGCGCAGGTGACGCGAGGCGACGGGAGTGCCCGGTGGGGACACCTCGGCGAGGGTGGTGCCCTCGATGTAGTCCTGTACCAGGCGGGAGCGGGGCTGTGGCCCGCCCGACCTCCCCGCGCCGCGCACGGCGGGGATGCGGGTCATCCCCAGCCCGGCGAGTTCGATGAGCAGCGGCTCCTCGGCGGGGAAGCACTGCCTGTCGAAGCGGACGACGTCGGCGCGTGGATCGCTGCGCTTGACGTGGGGACGGCCCGGAGCACTCCCGAACACACGCCACAGGCGGTGCTGACCCTCGTAGGTGTGGAAGTGCTCAGCCATCGCACCGAGATCCTAGAGCTCCCGCAGCCGGGCGAGGAGAGGGGTGCGGAAACCGGTGGAGGAGGTTCACCCTGACGGGTGTCAGGACAGTGCCGAGATGACGTCCCGGAGGTCGCCGACCGCGTCCACCGGGCCGGCGGCGCGGAGTTCGGCCCTGCGGTCGGCGCGGGGCGAGAAGCCCACGAAGCCCACTCCGGCCGCTTCGGCGGCGCGGAGGTCGTGGACCGTGTCGCCGATCATCAGGGCCCTGTCCGGCGGGGTGTCCGTGGAGGCCAGGGCGCGCAGCAGGCAGTCCGGGTGAGGTTTGAGGAGATCCACGTCGCCGAGGCGGCCGTGGATGTGCCCGGCGAAGAGCGGCAGGAGCCCGTGACCGGAGAGGTAGCGCTCGACGGCCGGCGCGGCGTTGTTGGTCGTGACGGCGACCCGTCGCCCGGACGAGACCAGGGAACGGGCCAGTCGGTCGGCGTGCGGGGTCGGTTCGGCGGATTTCGCGGCCCGTACCTCCTCTTCGGTCAGGGCCCTTTCGAGTGCCGCGCCCAGGGTGCCGTGCGGCTCTGCGGCGCGGAGCACGACGAGCGGATCGTCGATCCGCGCCACGCGGAGTGCGAGATCGTCCCGTCCGCCGTGCTCCCGGATCAGTGCGCGCAGGTTCTGCGCGATGAGCGGGGCCGGGTGGCCCGCGAAGAGACGGCAGACCGGGCCGTCGAAGTCGAAGAGCACGCAGTCCGCCGAGCGGATCAGATCACGCATCTAACCGAGTGTGACGGGCCGGGCGATGCTTGACCACAGGGACTCGAACCAGCGTGCCGAGGCGCGGACGAACGTCGCCTCCTGCTCGTCGCGCGCGTCCGGGCCGGAGGACGAACGGAACAGTGACGCTTCGATGCCCAGAACGTCCCAGATCTCCTCCTCCGCGCCACCGATCGGGACGGAACGCTGGGAGACCTCGTAGTAGCCGACCAGCGACTCGGTGCCGTTGAGCAGGTACAGCTTGTGCATCGGGGTGAGGGGGACGCTGCGGAGCTCGAGGGAGACGTCGGACACCAGGTGGCTGTCCTTGAGTGAGTCCAGCCCCATCGCCAGCATGCCGTGACAGGTGTGCATGATGCCGTGCAACCGGTCCAGCGGCCGGGGGTCGTTCGGATCGTCGATCAGCCGGGGGAGTGCGAGGACCGCGTCCGCTGCGGGCACCAGCACCCGCAGGCTGATCGACTGCGGCGCGAGTTCGCGGGCCCTGACGCCCTGGTAGGCGTATGCCAGGGCGTCGAGGAGGGTCTCTGCGGTGAGCGAGAAGCTGTCGATGGTGACGTGTTCGGCCTCGAAGGCCACACGAAGGCGGTCCGGCAGCATGACGCCTGCCGCCTGCGGGGCGGGCGAACCCGGCGTGGACGGCCGGGGGTTGACGGTCGCGGGGGCGCCGCGGCCCCGGGTGACGAACCCCTCGGCGTCGAGGACGGTCAGTGCCGTGCGGATGATGCGGGGGCTCACGCCGAACTCGGCCGCGAGGTCGCTCCCGGTGGGCAGGGAGTCCCCCGGGGCGTAGACGGCGCTGGTGATGCGGTCGCGGATCGTCGCCGCGATCGTCCCGGAAGTGCGCTGAGAGCTCACCCTTCGACCGTACAACGTGGGCGTGGAGTTGGGGAGTTGTTCGACCATGTTCGTGGTGAAGGGTTTTCAGCTTCGCACCAACTGGGAATAAGTTGGGCAGAGTTGGTTGAGTTGGTCGATGTTCATCGGCAACGCGCGGGAGGACGACGAGGTTCTCCGCTCACGGGCCCTCGGGCCCAGGGGGTTCGGCTCTCTCGGGGAGTCCGCCCCGCCAAGGTCCGCGTCCGGGTCGTGCAGTGGCCCGGATTCTCCCGAAGGGAGAACGCCATGCCTGTCCTCGCACTTCTCTTCGCCGTCTTCGTGGTCGCCTTCGAGGAGCTCGTCCAGTGGCGCTTCGGCGTCGTCGGCGTCTTCGCGATGGTGCTGCTCAGCGTCGGGTGGCACGCGAAGAACGTCACCTGCAGCTGTGTCGGAGCCGTCGTGCTGACCCTGCTGATCGTCCACTGAACGTCACCGCACGGGAGCGGTGCGGAACCGTGGCAGGCCGGTGGGCGGCGACTTGACGTCCACCGGTGTCTGCCGTGGACTGGAAGCGTTCTTCGTGCCCGGGACCGCCGTGACGGCGACACCGAGAGGAGCCGAAATGCTGATGGCTCACCCCGCCGTGCTGGAGAAGCTGGTCGAGCAGTACCAGACGTTGCGCGGCCTGCACGCCGAGGACGGCGGCGAGAAGGCCCGGCAGAGACTGGACGACGTCTCCTACACGCTGTGCATCGCGACCGGCACCCAGGATGTCGACGCCGCGCTGATCGCGGCCCGGCACCACCTGCCGGGGGCGCGCCCCGAGGACGACTCCGTACTGGAGAGGTGAGGGCGGGAGGCGGTCAGAAGACGTCCGGGCACCAGGGACGACGGGCAGTGCGCAGCAGCGCGTCGGCCGTCGTCGCCGCACCCGGAACGTGTTCGCTCACGCGTTCCAGGGTCACGAGCCGGGTGGCCGCCTCGTCGCCCAGGTAGAGAGTTCCCAGTTCGGAGACGTCCATCGAGAGGTCCGCCTCGTCCGTGGTGGGTCCACAGTCCGCGCCGTCCGGGCCGGCCTCCAGGCGGAAACGTCCACCGGCGAGGCCCGCCTCGTCGTGCAGGTCGAGAACCAGGGTGCCGGGCGCGGCGTACGTGCGGGCACCGAGCATGCGGGGGACGTCCAGCGGGCGCAGCCAGAGGAAGTCGGCGCAGGCGTCGATGCGGGCGGCACGCGGGTCGGGCAACAGCAGGGGCAGCAGGTCGTCCGGGGCGCGGAGACCGGAGCGGAGGATGGTGACCCAGTCGACGGACAGCAGGAAGTGCCACAGCGCCCGCTCGGCCTGCGGGGTGGCGGCCTCCAGCTTGTCGACGCTGAGGGTGTTGTGCGGCAGCTTGTTGTGCCAGGTGTCGTGCTGGACGGTGTAGGTGACGGTGCCCTGTACGACGCCGTCGGCGTCCTTGTGGACGGCGCAGAACGGGCGTTTCCACCCGTCGTCGGGGAAGCGCTCCTGGCCCGTGTTCACCCGCCACCAGCGTGCGGGACGGTCGATGACGCCCTGGCGGTGCGGCTGGGTGCGGAAGCGTTCGTGGAACTCGGGGGCCAGCCGCCGGAACTCGTCCAGCTCCACCAGTTCGACCCGGCCCCCGCCCTCCGCCGGCCCGGCGTAGCGCCGGTCCAGGCCGGCGCGCGGGACGTCCACCGCGAACTCGGTGATCCAGGCGGCCGGGCCGAATCCGTGAGGGCCGTAGATCGGGTACTCGGCGGCGATCAGCGACGCGAAGGCGTCACCGCGCTCCTTCGCGTCCCGCATCGCCCCGCCCATCATGCGGGTGAGCAGGCCGCGCCGGCGGTGCGTGGGGGAGACGGTGACGTTGGTGACCGCACAGGACGGCAGTGCGGCGCCGCCCGGCACCGTCATCCGCTGCGGCGTCGTGCGGAAGGTGCCGACGCAGCGGTCGCCGGTGAACACGCCATGCGTACGGTCCAGGTCCATTCCGCCCCGGCGCACCGCCACCTGCTCGTCGGTGACCTCGGTGCCGTTGAGGAACCCTACGGCGACGGCGCGCAGCCAGGAGGGGACGTCGTCCTCGGCGAGGGTCCGGATGTCGAGCGTCATGGGCGCCACGCTAGATCGGTGCCAGCCCTGCCTGCACGTCGTTTTCGCGCGGAAGCCTCCCGGGGTGATGTGCGCCGGCCCGTCGGCGCTCGGTCTCAGCGCGGTGAGCGTCGAGCTCAGAACGTGGCGCGGATCTCACCGACGGGGCGGCCGCCGCCGAGCAGCGGGTTGTCGGTCAGGCGGTCCACGACCGGGCCGGTCACGCCCATCGACGTCAGCGCTCGGGCGAGGACCGGCGCGAGGGCCCGTACCGAACCGTCGTCGATCTTGAACGCCAGCGCGCGGCCGTCGGGCAGCGCCGCGGCCTGGACGGCCTCGGCGCCCATCTTGGTCACGGAGTCCGGTATCGCGCGCATCAGCCAGGTGTCGTGGCGGCGGGTGCCCGCGACGTACTCGGGATGGGCGCTCATGGCCGCGGCGACGCGGCCCTCGGCGGTGTCCGGGCCTCCCAGCGCGAACGTACGGAAGGTGCGGGCCAGCGCCGTCAGCGAGACGGCCAGCAGCGGGGCACCGCACCCGTCCGTCCCGGTGTGCGCGACCGGTTCGCCGGACAGTTCGGTGAGAGTGGCGGCGACCAGCTTCTGCAAGGGGTGCGTGGCCGCGAGGTAGTCGGCCGTCGGCCAGCCGTTGACCTTGCAGGCGGCGAGCATGGCCGTGTGCTTGCCGGAGCAGTTCATCGCGACGCGGGTAGGGGTGCCGCCGGCGGAGAGGTACGCGTCCGCCTCCTCGCGGTCCAACGGCAGGTCCGCCGGGCATTGCAGGTCGGCCTCGGTGAGGCCGTGCTCGGCCAGCATCCTGTGCACCAGGTCGAGGTGGAAGCGTTCACCGGAGTGGCTGGCGGCGGCGAGCGCGAGCCGCTCCCCGGACAGGTCCGCACCCGCCCGCAGCACGGCTGCGGCCTGCACGGGTTTGGTGGACGACCGTGGGAAGACCGGGTCGACGATGTCGCCCAGCGCGAGTTCGACGGAGCCGTCGGCGGCGAGGACGACGAGCGAGCCGCGGTGGCGTCCCTCGACGAAGCCGCAACGGACGATCTCGGCGAGAACCGGGTTCGCGGGCTTCGCGGCGCTCTGTGCGTCAGCGGTCGTGCTCGTCATACGGCGGGCCCTTCGGGCGTCCTGCGCCCTCTCCGGTTGACGGAGAGTGGGCGGGACACTGCGGGTTGTACGGTGCGTTCTGCTCGGATGCTCCTTACGGTAGCGGGTGCGCGGCCGGGAGCGCCGTGCCGGGTGGGGCCCACGGAATCGGTCCCGCGCCCCGGGCACCCCGGGGCCGCGGCACGGTGCGCGTCACCGGCGGCGCGAGGGCAGCGGAGGCGTCAGGTCAGCAGGTCGTCGACGTGGGCCTCGCCCTGGCGGTACCGGCGGGCGATCTCTCCGCTGCAGGCGTCCGCCGTGCGGTGCAGGATCTGGCGCCGCCCGGACACGTGCTGCTCGTACCGCGCCAGGCGCCCCATCGCGCCGCTCAGCTCCTCGTCGGTGCGGGCGGTCAGGTCGGAGAGTTCCACCTCGCCGAGCATCGCCTCGGCCAGCGCCCGGTACTCCTCGCCGTGCGGGGTGCTCACCGTCACGTGACGGGCCGACTGGCGGTGCCGGGAAGGTCCGTCGACGAGGATCTCCGGAAGCAGGTCCAGCAGTTGCGGGCCGGGCTCGGCATCCGCGCCCGCCCCGCTACGCCGGGCCAGTTCGGCGCGCAGGATGTCGATGCGGCCCTGGAGCAGCCGCCGCAGGTAGCTCAGGTCGGCCTCCTCCTGCTGCGCGGTGCGCCGCAGGACCCGGAGCTCCGGAAGGGTCCGGCCGGTGAGCTCCGGCGGCTCGTGCCCGTGCATCGGGGTGTCGTCGCGCAGCGCTTCGAGCGCCGCCGCCGCGCGCTGCCGGGGCGTGGGTGCGGGCGCCTGCCCGGCCCGGTGCGCCTCGGGGAAGCCGAGAGGCAGAGAGGGGGCCGACGCGCTCCCGGGAACTCCGGGAACTCCTGGAGTTCCCGGAACTTCCGGAGCCCGACCGGATCCGGCTGTGTCCATGGTGACGTCCCCTCGTGCCTCTTGCCCCGTGGTGCCATGGTGCGCACCTCGTGAACGCATCCAGTACGCGCATCGTGCCACCGCGTGGCCTTCACGCGCAGCGTCCGGCACCCATACGGCGGCACCCGTCAACAAGCGGAACGCGGCACGGCATCATGGCGGGTATGCGTGCAGTGGTGCAGAGAGTGGACGGCGCGAGTGTCGTGGTGGACGGCCGGACCGTCGGGGAGATCGTCGGCGAGGGCCTGTGCGTGCTGGTCGGAGTCACGCACGACGACACGGCCGCCGAGGCGGAACGACTCGCCCGGAAGCTGTGGTCGGTACGGATCCTTCAGGGGGAGAAGTCCTGTTCGGATCTGGGCGCACCGCTGCTCGTGATCAGCCAGTTCACTCTCTACGGTGACGCCCGGAAGGGGCGCCGCCCCACCTGGCAGGCCGCTGCGCCGGGCCCCGTCGCCGAGCCGCTGGTCGACGAAGTGGTCGCGCGACTGCGGGCTTTGGGCGCGCAGGTGGCGACGGGCCGGTTCGGCGCGCAGATGAACGTGTCACTGACGAACGACGGCCCGTTCACCGTCCTGCTGGAGGTCTGAAGCCGACCGGAGGCGCCGGCGTCAGGGTGCGACGACGACCTCCTGCGCCGCTGCCGTGGCGTCCTCCCCGGCGATCAGCCGGGCGTCCACCGGCACGTTCCGCTTGACCAGCGCCAGGGCGATCGGGCCCAGTTCGTGGTGGCGGGCCGAAGTGGTGACGAAGCCGAGCTTCCGGCCGTCGAGTCCGTCGGAGGCGAGCCGTACCGCGTCGCCGTGCTGGGGGATGCGCACCTCGCTGCCGTCCAGGTGCAGGAAGACAAGCCGCCGCGGCGGCTTCCCCAGGTTGTGGACGCGGGCGACGGTCTCCTGCCCGCGGTAGCAGCCCTTCTGCAGGTGTACCGCGGAGCCGATCCACCCCACCTCGTGCGGGATGGTGCGGTGGTCGGTCTCCATGCCGAGCCGCGGCCGGTGCGCCTCGACGCGCAGCGCCTCGTGCGCCAGCACGCCGATGGCGGGGGCGTGTTCGTCGGCGAAGGCCTCCAACTGCTCGCGGGGCAGGAAGAGGTCGCGGCCGTGCGCCGTCTCCCGCACGACGGCCCCGTCCGGCGCCGGTGCGATGGAGCCGGCCGGCAGGTGCACCACCGCGTACTCCCCGGTCCGGTCGGCGATCTCGGCCCGGTAGAAGAACTTCATCGACTCCAGGTACGCGATCAGGTCGCCCTGTGCGCCCGGTTCGGTGTGCAGCCAGGTGGTCTTTCCGTCATCGACCAGGTACAGCGCGTGTTCGACGTGCCCGTGCGCGGAGAGCACCAGGGCCTCGGTGGCGTGGTCCGGCGTCAGGTCCGCGACGTGCTGGGTGAGCAGCAGGTGCAGCCAGGACAGCCGGTCGTCGCCGGTGACGGTGACCACACCGCGGTGGGAGAGATCGACGAAACCGGTGCCGTCCGCGAGTGCGCGCTGCTCGCGGAAGAGGTCGCCGTAGTGCGCGGCGACCCCCTCGTCTGCGCCTTCGGCGGCCACGGCACCGGGTAGGGAGAGGAGCGGGCTCTTCATGCCCCCAGCCTACGGCGCCGCCTCGTCCTCCTGTGCGGCGCGGTTCCGGCACTTCTCACAGCGTCCGAAGATGGCGAAGTGCCGCATGTCCGTGTCGAAGCCGAAACGCTCGCGCAGTGCCGCGGTGAACGGGTCGGCGACGGACAGTTCCGCCTCGATCACCTCGGTGCAGTCCCGGCACACGAGGTGCATGTGGTGGTGCCGGTCCGCGAGGTGGTACGTCGGCGCGCCGTGCCCCAGGTGGGCGTGCGAGACCAGGCCCAGCTCCTCCAGCAGCTCCAGCGTGCGGTACACGGTGGAGATGTTCACTCCGCCCGCGGTCTTCCTCACCTCAGCGAGGATGTCGTCCGGGGTCGAGTGCTCGAGCTTGTCCACGGCTTCCAGCACCAGCTGTCGCTGCGGAGTCAGCCGGTATCCGCGCGCTCTCAGATCGCTCTGCCAGTCGGTGGTCACCACGTGCCCAAGTCTACGAGCTGCGCCGGGTGCGGTGCGCCGGGACGCTCGTCGGCGAGGTGCCGAGTGCCCGTGGGCCTACTTGAAGAAGGCGATGCCGTCGTCCGGGAGGTCCGTGAGGTCCTTGGCCCACTCGCTCGGGTCGACGACCTTCTTCAGCTGCGCGGACATGTAGGGCCGCAGCGGGACCTCGGGGGTGGCCTTCTCCCCGACCCACATCAGGTCGCCCTTCACGTAGCCGTACAGCCGCTTTCCGCCGCTGTACTCGCCCGAGGAGGCGGTACGGGCGATGGCGTCGGTGGCCAGGTCGATCTGCGGCTTCTGGTCCGCCAGCTCGCCGTACCAGACCTCCGCGACGCCCTGGTCGCGGATCATCACGACCTCGACCTTGCGCTCGGAGTCGATGCGCCAGTAGCCGGTCTCGGTCTCCAGCGGGGTGGTCTTCTTCCCCTCGCCGTCGAGCACCCAGCTGTGCGACACGTACTCCAGGAAGTCGCGCCCGTCGTGGGAGAAGACGACCTCCTGTCCGAAGTTGCACTTCTCGCTGTCCTCGAACTCGGCGACGCCCGCGCCGGTCCAGTTGCCGAGCAGGAACGCGAGGGGGACCAGGTCCGGGTGCAGGTCGGACGGAATCTCGATCATGGGAACTCAGACGATCTGTGGGGAGCGGATGCCGGTGGCGGCGCGGAACGGTGCAGGGGTCAGCGCTGGCCCTGGTAGAGCTTCTTGACGACCAGGCCCGCGAAGGCCATCGTCCCGATGCCCACCAGGACCATCAGGGTGGTGAAGAATGCGTGCAGCACGTCGGGGCTCTCCTTGAGCGCTGTGTCGGATCACGGCCGCCCCCGAGTCTAGTCGCCGCGCCGGCCGCACCGCCGGGGCGGTGCTGTGACGTGCACCGCCGACGGACGGATGTGCGATGCGTACGTGCCGCTTCGCCGCGCGGTTCGGACTCTCGGACACGTAGCGCTGGACGGTCGGCACGGTGAACTACGGGCGCATACCGTGGGGGCATGGCGAAGAAGCTGGTGATCAAGGTGACGGCGGGGGCGGACGCGCCCGAGCGCTGCTCGCAGGCGTTCACGGTGGCGGCGGTGGGCGCGGCGAGCGGGGCGGAGGTGTCGCTGTGGCTCACCGGGGAGTCGGCGTGGTTCGCGCTGCCGGGGCGTGCCGCGGAATTCGAGCTGCCGCACGCGGCGCCGCTGCCGGACCTCATCGAGGGCATCCGGGCCGGTGGCGGCCGGATCACCCTGTGCACGCAGTGTGCCGTGCGGCGGGGTATCGAAGAGGGGGACGTGCTGGACGGCGTGCGGATCGCGGGCGCGCAGACGTTCGTCAGCGAGGCGTTGGCGGACGACACGCAGGCGCTCGTGTACTGACGCGCTCCGTCGCGGGGCCGTAGGGCTGGGGTAGGCGACGGGTGGTCGGGTGGGATCGGATCCGTGTCGGGGAGGTGGACAAGATCACGGCTGTTTCGTGTCCGTCCGCCCGACATCTTCGGGTTCACCTCCATGGGCCGGAACGGCGGGAGGACCGCACCCCGGGTGTCCAACCCGTGGGGTGCGGTCCTGAGCCGGTCCGGGCCACGCCCGGAGGGGGAGGTCAGACCGCGATGGCCACCTCGGCGAGGCCGCCCTGCTGGGCGACGACCCGGCGGTCCGCGCTGCCGCCGGGCACCAGGGCCCGCACGGTCCAGTCGCCCTCCGCGGCGTAGAAGCGGAACTGGCCGGTGGCGGAGGTGGGGACCTCCGCGGTGAACTCGCCGGTGCTGTCCAGCAGCCGGACGTAGCCGGTGACGGGCTCGCCGTCCCGGGTCACGCTGCCCTGGATGGTGGTCTCACCGGGCTTGACGGTGGAGGCGTCCGGGCCGCCTGCCTGTGCTCCGCACATGGATCCTGCTTCCTTCTCGTAAGGGGCCGAGGGGCCGAGGGGCCGGGTCAGTTGTTGGCGCCGACCTCGACGGGGACGCCGACGAGCGAGCCGTACTCCGTCCAGGAACCGTCGTAGTTCTTGACGTTCTGCTGGCCGAGCAGCTCGTGCAGCACGAACCAGGTGTGGGCGGAGCGCTCACCGATGCGGCAGTAGGCGATCGTGTCCTTGCCCAGGTCGACGCCCTCCGCCTCGTACAGCTCCTTGAGCTGGTCGTCCGACTTGAAGGTGCCGTCGTCGTTCGCGGACTTCGACCACGGGATGTTGCGTGCCGTCGGGACGTGGCCGGGGCGCTGCGACTGCTCCTGCGGCAGGTGGGCGGGGGCCAGCAGCTTGCCGCTGAACTCGTCGGGGGAGCGGACGTCGACGAGGTTCTGCTTGCCGATGGCGTCCACGACCTCGTCGCGGAACGCGCGGATCGAGGAGTCCTGCGGCGTGGCCCGGTACTCGGTGCGGGCGCGCTCCGGCACCTCGGCGACCAGGTCGCGGGAGTCCAGCTCCCACTTCTTGCGGCCACCGTCCAGGAGCTTGACCTCCTGGTGGCCGTAGAGCTTGAAGTACCAGTAGGCGTAGGCCGCGAACCAGTTGTTGTTGCCGCCGTAGAGGACGACGGTGTCGTCGTTGGCGATGCCCTTCCTCGACAGCAGCTCCTCGAAGCCGGTCCGGTCGACGAAGTCGCGGCGCACCGGGTCCTGGAGGTCCTGCTTCCAGTCGATGCGGACGGCGTTCCTGAGGTGGTTCTTGTCGTAGGCCGAGGTGTCCTCGTCCACCTCGACGATGACCGTCTTCGGGTCGTCGATACGGGCCTCGACCCAGTCGGCGTCCACCAGGACGTCACTGCGGCTCATGAGTTCTCCTCCGGAAGGCAGGGTGAGCGGGTGAGTGCGTACGCGGTGCGGTACGCGCGCACAGCTGACGTGCGGCGCTTCGAGCGCGGGGGAATGGACCACGGTTCGTGCAGCGGTGCGCGCCGGTGCGCGGCGGCGGTCAGGCCGGCGCGGAACGCCGGGGGACGGCCGTCAGACGGCTGTGCGACAGAGCATGGCGGCGACGCGGCAGAGGTCGACCGCCCGTCGCTTCGTGAGATCCGCCTGTCGCTTCATGTGCCCGATCGTAGAGAGGCGGGGGCCGCTCTGTCATCATCGATCCGTATAGCGAGACGAGATCGTCCGCCTGTCGGGATGGTGTCGGTGGGCCGTAGGCGCCCCGGCCCACCGCCGCACCGGCGACGGACCGGGGCGTCCGTCCTGTGGGCGTGTCTGTCCCGAAAGGTGGACAGGGGTGTGCGGCGGTCGGTCAGCCGAGCGGCACGTCGGTGCCGGAGAGCGTGAAGCGCACGCCCTTCCTCGTCACCTCGGCCTTGTCCAGGGAGATGCCGGAAGGCAGTCCCCGCACGCCGGTGGTGAAGTCGACACGCGACCTGACCTCGGCCTCCGCACCCGGGATGGACGCGCCGGGTACGGCGTCGGCGTGCAGCTCCAGCTCGTGGTCGCCGCTGACCTCGACCGTGCTGTGGACGGGCTCGGGGATCTCCAGCTCACGGCCGAGAACCTCGATGCCGACCTTGATCTTCACCTGGTTGCGGGCGGCGCGGTCCTCGCCGGCGTAGGAGACCTTCACTCCCGGCGGCGCTATGGCGTTGAGGTCGGCGTAGGAGATCGAGGCGGTGCCGGTGGCCTTGTCGGCGACCGCCGAGGAGAAGCCGTCCCCGATGCGCACATCGGTCAGCGTCGCCCGCATCCGGGTCACGGTGATCTCCTGCTCGCCCGTGCCGGCCTTCATCCCGGTCAGCTCGACGTCCACGTCGTCCAGGTTCCTGCCGAGCACTTGCGTGAGGAAGGGGAAGCCGTTGATCTCCACATTCACCGAGTCCGCGCCGGCCAGCCCCTCCGCGGACCTGACCCGGTCGGCGGCTTCCTGCTCCGCCAGGTACACCGCGAGGCGGTCCGCGCCGACGAACAAGGCGGCCAGCACGACCAGGACGATCAGAATCCGACGTGTTGCGCGCATGCGGGCATCCCCCAGGCAGGTGTTCGACTCCGGGGGAGCCTAACGTGCGTTCGGTCGGATTCAGATGAGAGCAAGACCGAGGCCGTACAGGGCGGGGGCGGCCAGGGTGACCGGCAGCGCCACGCCGGCCGTCATGTGCACGAAACGGGACGGGTGGTCGTAGCTCGCCGTCCGCAGGCCGACGAGCGCACACACACCCGCAGCCAGACCCAGCCCCGCGGCCCCGGCACCTGGGGAGGGGAAGCCGGGCGGGGCAGCGGCGAACCCGGCCCCCGCTGCTGCCAGCGCGGCCACCACGGGTGACACGTACGGCGGCAGCGGCAGCGCACGGACCAGCGTGGCGGCGGCGACGCCGGCAGCGGTGATCACGACGACGGCGGCGGCTCCGTCACCGCCCTCGGCGAGCGCGGCCAGGTAACCGCCCGCGACCACCGTCAGCGCGGTGGAGGTCAGGGCGGCGGTCAGTGCGTAGAGGCGCTCGTCGGGCGCGGAACGGTTGCGCAGGTGCAGCACCAGATTCAGCACGAGCCACACGCCGAGGGTCGCGACCATCGCCGTCAGCGCCTGGGCCCCGTCGACCAGCAGCATCGCGACGTCCGCGGTGGCGCCGCCGAGGAACGCGAGCGCGATGCCCTGCCGGGCCGGCCACATCCCGTTCAGCCGGAACCAGCCGGCGGCCGTCACGGCCTGCAGCACCAGCACCGCGCCGGCGTACGCCGGGAGCGGCAGGTACGCGGTGACCGCGAGGAGCGCGGCGAGGGCGGTGGTGACCAGGGCGGGGACGGCACCGGGCGCGATGATCGGGCTCCCGCTCCTGCCGGGCCCGTCCGGACGGGTGGGCCCCGCGGGAGCGGGCCGCGAAGCGGACGACGGCGACCCGGCGGGCTGCGGTCCGGAGGGCGCTGATCCGGGGGGCGGTGCCGTCCCGGACGCCGGTGGTGCGGT
>KI547056.1:66429-68284 GCA_000497405.1 Streptomycetaceae bacterium MP113-05
GTGGCCCGCTGCTCGGCGGGGAGCGGGCCGGGGGTGGGGTGCGGGCGGGCGCCGGTCATCGGGAACCTCCAGCGAAGGGCGGGAGCACCTCGACCGTGCCGCCGTCGGCCAGCTCCACCGAGTCGTGCGGGCGACGGCCCACCGCCGCGCCGTCCACCAGGACGGAACAGCGTCCCAGCACCCGTGCGAAGTCGGGGCCGGTGTGGCGGGCGCGGGCGGCGTCGAGGGCCTCGCCGAGGGTGCGCGCCTCGTACGCCTCCTCGGCGAGGCCGGCGGCGGCCTTGGCCGCGGCCCAGTAGCGGATGGTTCCGCGAGCCATCGTGGTTCTTCCTTCTCGCCGGGGGGCAGTGTGAGTCCGTGCGCCCTCCATGATGGCCGGTTGCCTCCGTGGCCGTCCCGCCCCGTCCCTTTTCCCGGCGGGCGGACGGCTCAGGGCGCGAGCGCGCGCGTCGCCCAGCGGCCGACGCGTTCCAGCAACGCGGCCGGTGCGGCGTTCTCCGCGTGCCCGAACCCCCGCTCCACCCACAGCTCGGTGCACCGCGGATCGGCCGCCCGTACGAGCCCCAGCGGGTGGTCCAGCGGGAAGTACGCGTCCCGGTCCCCGTGCACGACCAGCAGCGGCGTCGGCGCGATCCGCGGTGCGGCCTCGGTGGGGGACAGCGGCACGGTGTCCCAGCCCCGGGTGTGCACGCGGGTCCGCAGTCCCCAGCGGGAGACGAGCCGCCCCACCGGCCGCTGCACGACCCAGTGCAGCCGCCGCATCGGCGCGGTGCCCCGGTAGTACCAGCGCGCGGGCGCGCTGACCGCCACCACCGCGTCGGTACGGGCATCGGCGTCCTCGCACAGCGCGGCGTGCCGCAACGTCACCGAACCGCCCATGGAGAAGCCCACCGTCGCCACACTGCCGTGGCCCAGTCGGCGGGCCCATCCCACTGCCGCCGCCAGGTCCAGCACCTCCCGGTCGCCCACCGTCGAGCGCCCGCCGGACCGGCCATGGCCGCGGAAGGAGAACGTGACGACCGCGGCGTGCCGGGCGAAAGTGTCCGCGGCGCGGCGCAGCGCCGGGCGGTCCAGCGCCCCGGAGAAACCGTGCGCCACCACGATCACCGGAACGGGCGCGTCCGCCGCGCGAGGGCCGGGTTCGGGGCCCTCGTACGGCGTGTACGCGGCCTCGACCGCCACGCCGTCCTCCGTGCGCAACACCGTCCGCAGCGGGGTCCGTGGCACCGCCTGCCTCGTCGCGGACGCCAGTAGGTGATCACCATCCGTCACCTTCGTGTCACGAAAGCGACCGGATTCACACTCCGTGTTCCTGCCCATTGGGCTATTCTGATGGGCAGAGGACTCGGGCAGCGCCGCCCCCGGGTCCTTTCGTGCTTTCCGGCAGCCGTACGACGAGGTACGACGATCCCTGTTCCCCAGGCCCCACGGGACCGAAGGAAGGACAACCGACGTCATGGGCAAGCGAGACGGAACAAGCCACCATACGAGCCCCGGACACCAGGGGGTGGCCGCATGAGCTCCTTGCTGCTGCTCACCAACGACCTCCAGCCCTCCGAGGAGATCCTTCCGGCCCTCGGCCTGCTCCTCCACAGCGTCCGTGTCGCTCCCGCCTCCGGGCCCGCACTGGTGGACACCCCGGGCGCCGACGTGATCCTGGTCGACGGCCGCCGCGACCTGCCGCAGGCGAAGTCGCTGTGCCGGCTGCTGCGCTCCACCGGCCCCGGCTCGCCCGTACTGCTCGTCGTGACGGAGGGCGGTCTGGCAGCGGTCACCGCCGACTGGGGGGTGGACGACGTCCTCCTGGAGGCCGCCGGCCCCGCCGAGGTCGAGGCCCGGCTGCGGCTGGCGGCCG
>KI547057.1:0-1283 GCA_000497405.1 Streptomycetaceae bacterium MP113-05
GTATGACTCCCGCGGCCTGGCCCACGAGACCTACGCCGACGTCTGGGACAAGGCAACCGAACCCAACGGCACCTACACCCGTGCCCTGCACGGCGAGGCCCCGAAGCAGACCGTCACCACCTACGACGGCGCCGGGCGCGCCACTTCCGGAACTCTGCTGGTCAAGGGAACCGAGAAGTGGTCCACGACCACCACCTACACCGGCGACTCCATCGCCACCACCGCCCGCCCCGGCGGTGAGGCCACGCGCACCATCACCGACGTCCGCGGCAACACCATCGAACGCCGCACCTACGCCGGACCCCAGCCCACGACCCCGAGTACGGCGGCACATCTCCCGGTATGCCGTACCACTCCACCGCGTTCACCCACACCCTCGACGGTAAGAGCAAGACCGTCACCGGGCCCGATGGCGCCCAGTGGAGCGAGGGCTACGACCTCTTCGGCCGCCCGGTGACGAACACCGACCCGGACAAGGGCACCTCCACCAGCGTCTACAACAGCCTCGACCAGGCCATCGAAGCCACCGACTCCCGCGGCGAGTCCGTCCTGACCGACTACGACGCGCTGGGCCGGGTGAAGGGCACCTGGGCGAACGAGAAGACCGACGCCAACCGCCTGACCGGATTCACCTACGACACCGTCCTCAAGGGCAAGCCCACCACCTCCACCCGCTACCACGACGGCGCGGCCTACACCACCGAAGTCACCGCCTACGGCACCCTCGGCCAGCGCGAGGAGTGGAAGCTCACCCTTCCCGCCGACGACCCGCTGGTCGAAGCCGGCGCACCGTCCACCTACGCCTTCGACGCGCACTACACCCGAAACGGGCTCCTGAAAAGCAAGCAGCTACCGGCCATGGGAGGCCTGAGGCAGGAAGCAGTCAGCTACAGGCACACCCTCCAGGGCATGCTCACGGAGGTCGGAGGGGCCAACTCCTACCTCACCGACGCCCTTTACAGCCCCACCGGCCTGCCCGACCAGCTCACGCTCGGCCCCGCCGGCAGAGACACCAAGGCCGCGTTCATCGACTACGACTACGAGACGGGCACCGACCGGCTCCTGAGCAGCGACGTCGGAACCGAGACCCACGGCTGGTCGCTCCAGAGCCTGACCTACTCCTACGACCAGGTCGGCAACGTCACCTCCGTCACCGACTCCGCCACCCTCGGCGGCCAGCAAGCCGCCGACACGCAGTGCTTCGACTACGACGGACACCGCCGCCTCACCCACGCCTGGACACCCACCAGCGGCGACTGCACCGACGCGCGCGACGCGGACGC
>KI547057.1:3719-10091 GCA_000497405.1 Streptomycetaceae bacterium MP113-05
TACTACAGCCTCAGATCTTGTGACTGTTGACCGGTGCTGATCGTTGTTCGGTCATGCTGGTTGATGTGAGCACGGAGCATGTGGAGGGGTGAGCGGAGGAACTGGCTGCGCTCACTGGCAGGTTGGGGCACCTGTTTGCCCGTCCGGAGCCTCGGGAGGTGTTCGCGGACCTGATCGAGGGTCTGCTGTCGGACCTGGGAAGGAAGAACGGCTGGACGATGGCCGAGCGGGCTGCTCACGCCACTCCGCACCGGATCCAGAAGTTCCTGGGCGAGGCGGCCTGGGAGGCCGAGGAGTTGTTGGTTGAGGTCCAGGATTACATCGTCGCCGAGCTGGGGGATGAGCAGGCGACGCTGGTGCTGGATGACACCCAGGTGATCAAGAAGGGGACGCGGTCGGTGGGGGTGGCCCACCAGCACTGCGGGTCGACCGGGGACGTGCGCAACTGCCAGGTGATGGTGATGCTCACCTACGCCGCCGAGGACGGGCACACCTTCTGTGACCGGCGTCTGTACCTGCCCGCCGCCTGGGCCGACGATGACCAGCGGCGCCGGGACGCGGGAGTGCCCGAGGAGATCGGCTTCGCCACCAAGCCACAGCTCGGCGTTCAGATGCTGGCCCGCGCACTGCAGCGGGGGACGCCGTTCGCCTGGGTAGCCGCGGACGCCGACTACGGCAAAGACCCGGGCCTGCGCGCCTTCTGCCACCAGGCCGCACTGCCCTACGCGCTGGCCGTCCCGGTCACCTTTCCCCTGGCCGGGCCACCCGGCAAACCGCGGCAGCCCGCCGTTACACAAGCCGGTGACCTGCTCCACTACGCCAGCACCCGCGGCGAGTGGGA
This sequence comes from Streptomycetaceae bacterium MP113-05, assembly GCA_000497405.1. Classification (GTDB taxonomy): domain Bacteria; phylum Actinomycetota; class Actinomycetes; order Streptomycetales; family Streptomycetaceae; genus Streptomyces. Next base: position 4,561 of record KI547057.1, read on the forward strand.
GCGACGCAGTCAGGGCGAGGGCTCCAAAGGGCAGCGCTACTACGACTGGACCTGGTTCGCTGTGGACCTGCCCGGACGGTCCCCGGCCGACGGCTTCGCCCACAACCTCCTCATCCGCCGCTCCACCCAGCCCAAGCAGCTTGCCGGCGGGCGGGTCGACTTCGAATACGCCTACTTCCTCATCCACGCACCCCACGACACCCCGCTGGTCGAGGCCGTGCGCCGGGCCGGGGTGCGCTGGAAGATCGAGGAGAACAACGAGACGGGCAAGCAGACCGTCGGACTGGGTCAGTACCAGGTCCGCCGCTGGGACTCCTGGCACCGCCACATCACCTGCGCGATACTCGCCCTGGCCTTCCTGACCGTCCAACGCGCCCAGCACCGCGAGCCCGGAGCCCAGCCCCCGCCCGAGCAGAGCGCCGAGCCGGGAGACGATACCGCGGGAAAAGCGCCACCCCACCAGGAAGGGAGTGCCTGCCACTGATCCGGTTGACCGTCTCAGCCCTGGCCACCGTACTCGCCGCGACAGCCCTGTCCGCCCACCACAACACCGAGTACCACCTGCGGCAGCACCACTGGCGAGCGATCCATCAGACCCGCGCCACCGTCAGCCACTACCGCACACGCGGTGACCCCCTGCCCACCCGGCTCACCCCCTGGCGCCGACAACCCGAACAGAACCGCCCACATCACCAAGATCTGAGGCTGTAGTACAAGGCAGCCCAAGGCCGGTAGGGACAGAGCCGGTCGTCAGACCGGTGTGACCGTCAGCCCCGCGCCGGGGCGCGGGACCGCCGCACCGCTCCGGGCGATGACGGAGCCGTAGGCGGTGCGCAGACGAAGCCACGGTCCGGCGTCGTAGAGCGACAGCGGCTCGCCGCCCCGGAGGAACCCCAGCGCGTGTGCGGCGTGCACGGCCCGCAGCGGCAGGGCGGTGCCGGTCAGGCGGCGGTCCCAGATCTCCTCGGCGACCGCGTCCACCTGTTCCCGGGTGCGTTCCTGCTCCGGGAGTCGCTCGGTGCGGTCCCGGAACTCGGCGACCACGCTCGCCGCGCGGTCCCGCACAACGTCCGGGGCAAGGTCCCCGACTCGGCGCCAGCCGCCGCGCGGCGGCAGCAGACCGGCCCAGGACGGTCCGGTGACCTCGCCCGGGAGGTGTACGGACTCCGCGGTCTCGTCGATCCGCTCCAGCAGTTCCCCGGCGGAGACGGTCACGTCCGTCTCCACGGATTCGAGCAGCCGGGCGGTGAGCACCGCGAACACCTCGAAGCGGGCGGGCCGGGCGAAGACGCCCAGCACTCCGCCGCCGCACTGGACACGTACCGCGGCGGCCTTCTCCCAGCGCAGCAGCCGCCCCAGGAAGGCGGCCAGCGCAGCCGCCTCCCCGGGGTCAGCGAAGACCAGGCGCGGCGGGACCGGCAGTGTCATCGAAGTACTCCTCCAGGAAGGACCTCTCCTCGGGCGTGAGGCGGCGGGGCCGCTCCTTGACGAGGTCGTAGGGAACCACCACCGTCTTCGCACGGACGTAGACCGTGCCGGCGTCCTTGATCTCGTACGTGAGGGTGGTCGACGCCGCCCCGGCCTTGGTCACCCACGTCTCGACGGTCACCGGTTCGTGCCGGTGGACGAGCGGACGCAGGTAGTCGACCTCGTGCCGGGCGACGACCGAGCCGCCGGTGAACGCGCCGGAGTCGGCCCGCCGCGCCAGCCGGAACATGAAGTCGATCCGGGCCTCCTCCAGGTAGCGGAGGAAGACCACGTTATTGACGTGCCCGAAGGCGTCCATGTCCGACCAGCGCAGAGTGCACTCGAAGGTGTGCCGCACGGTGTATCAGTCCCCCGGCTCAGCCGCGCGTCAGCTTCTTGTACGTCGCGCGGTGCGGACGGGCGGCGTCGGGACCGAGCCGCTCGATCTTGTTCTTCTCGTACGACTCGAAGTTGCCCTCGAACCAGAACCACCTGCTCTCACCCTCGTAGGCGAGGATGTGGGTGGCGACGCGGTCCAGGAACCAGCGGTCGTGGGAGACGACCACGGCGCAGCCCGGGAATTCCAGCAGCGCGTTCTCCAGCGAGGACAGCGTCTCGACGTCCAGGTCGTTCGTCGGCTCGTCGAGGAGCAGCAGGTTGCCGCCCTGCTTGAGGGTGAGCGCCAGGTTGAGGCGGTTGCGTTCACCGCCGGAGAGGATGCCGGCAGGCTTCTGCTGGTCCGGGCCCTTGAACCCGAACGCCGACACGTAGGCGCGGGACGGCATCTCGACCTGGCCGACGTTGATGTAGTCCAGCTCGTCGGAGACGACGGCCCACAGCGTCTTCTTCGGGTCGATGTTGGCGCGGTTCTGGTCGACGTAGGAGATCTTGACCGTGTCACCGACCTTGATCTTGCCGGAGTCCGGCTCCTCCAGCCCCTGGAGCATCTTGAACAGGGTGGTCTTGCCGGCGCCGTTGGGACCGATGACACCCACGATGCCGTTCCGCGGGAGGGTGAACGACAGGTCGTCGATGAGGACCTTGTCGCCGAACGCCTTGTTGAGGTTCTCGACCTCCACGACGATGTTGCCCAACCGCGGGCCCGGCGGGATCTGGATCTCCTCGAAGTCCAGCTTCCGGGTCTTCTCCGCCTCCGCGGCCATCTCCTCGTAACGCGTCAGGCGGGACTTGGACTTCGTCTGCCGGCCCTTGGCGCTGGAGCGGACCCACTCCAGCTCCTCCTTGAGGCGCTTGGAGCGCTTGGCGTCCTTCTGCCCCTCGACCTTGAGGCGGGCCTGCTTCTTCTCCAGGTAGGTGGAGTAGTTGCCCTCGTAGCCGACGGCACGGCCGCGGTCGAGTTCGAGGATCCACTCCGCGACGTTGTCCAGGAAGTACCTGTCGTGCGTGATGGCGATGACGGTGCCGGGGTACTTGGCGAGGTGCTGTTCGAGCCACTGCACGGACTCGGCGTCCAGGTGGTTGGTGGGCTCGTCGAGCAGCAGCAGGTCGGGCTGCTCGAGCAGCAGCTTGCAGAGCGCGACGCGGCGCTTCTCACCGCCGGAGAGGTTGACGACCGGCCAGTCCCCGGGCGGGCAGCCCAGGGCGTCCATGGCCTGCTCGAGCTGGGCGTCGAGGTCCCACGCGTTGGCGTGGTCCAGGTCTTCCTGGAGCTTGCCCATCTCGTCCATGAGCGCGTCGGAGTAGTCGGTCGCCATCTGCTCGGCGATCTCGTTGAACCGGTCGAGCTTTCCCTTGACGGCGGCCACGCCGTCCTGGACGTTCTCCAGCACGGTCTTGGACTCGTCCAGCGGAGGTTCCTGGAGCAGGATGCCCACGCTGTACCCGGGCGAGAGGAACGCGTCACCGTTCGAGGGCTGCTCGAGACCTGCCATGATCTTCAGCACGGTGGACTTGCCGGCGCCGTTCGGGCCGACGACACCGATCTTCGCCCCGGGCAGGAAGCTCAGGGTGACGTCGTCGAGGATCACCTTGTCGCCGTGCGCCTTGCGCGTCTTGCGCATGGTGTAGATGAACTCAGCCAAGAGAAACCGTCCGCCAGTGTGGAGTGTCGTGCGGCTCGCGCCGCGGGTCTGGCGCGCGGCGAGGCGCCGCGCGCGAAGGCATACGTACCCCATCTTGCCGCACGAGGGGCCGCATACCGAAACGGGGCGGCCCACCAGGGGCCACCCCGTCACCTTCGGTCACTCCCGCTGCACCGCCGGGGCGGGCTGCGGGAGTGACCGAAGGGTGTCTGAGCGCAGTCTGCTCAGTCGTCACTGCCGGATGCGGCAGCGGACGGCTTGCGTTTGCGCACGATCAGCATGGCGACGGCGCCGAGCGCCACCAGACCGACGGCCAGGCCGACGATCAGCGGGGTGTTGCCGTCGCTCCCGGTCGCGGCGAGGTCAGTGCCGCCCTGGTCGGTGGTGTCGTCCCCGGCCGGGGTGTCACCGCCGGTCTGCGTGGTGGTGCCTTCGTCACCGCCGCTCGACCGGGTCTCGCAGTCGAGGACGCCGGTGAAGTTCTTCTCGAACCCGCCGGGTCCCGTGATGGTGATGTCGTAGGCCTGGTCCTCGGAGACCGGGACGGTGACGGTCTGCGAGCCGTTCGCGGCGACCTCGTGGCGCTCACCGGCGAGGGAGAAGGCGAACGGCTTGCCGCCCTTGTTGGTGACGGAGATGTCCACGCCGCCCTCGGCGCAGTTCTTCTGAGCGGTCACGGCCGGGGCGGGGCCCTCGCCGGCCCAGTGGGCGGTGGTGTTGGCGGTGACCGTGGACTGGGTGGAGCCGGCGAGGATCTGCGTCTGGCTCTTGACCTGGACGCTGGTGAAGGCGCGGCCGACCGGAACGGTGGTGCTCGCCTGGACGGTCGCCGTGGCCGATCCGGGCTCGGCGTCCTCGGGGACCTCGAAGTACAGCTCGTTACCGTCGGCGGCCGTGGTCACCGGCTCGCCGTTCGCGTCGACGACCTTCGCGTCGCCCGCCGTCAGGCCCGTCGCCGTGCTGACGGAGACCGCACCGGCGTTGGTGTCCACGGTCACCGGCCCGAGGCGCTCACCGGGCTTGCCGGACACGGCCGCCGGGGAGAGGGACAGCGAGGCCTTGGGCTCGGCGACGTTCCGCGCGGTGTCGACGAGGAAGTCGGCGAGCTTCTCCGCAGCCGGGTGGGACGCGGTGACGTTCGCCGCGTCGGAGAAGCGCCAGATGGCGACCTGTGTGCCGGCGGCGGCCGTGCCCTCGTCCAGGTCGACCTTCAGCTTCGACTCCAGCGCCCCGACATCGACCTGCGGGTAGGAGTTCTGCAGGATCCAGCGGATCTTGCCGGCGTCCGGGTTGCCTGCCAGGGAGGACTTGTCCCAGCCCGACTCCTCGTAACGCGCCTTGTCGACGGTCGGATTCTCGATGTCGATGCAGTAGGTCTTCAGCGTGCCGCCGCCGTCCACGGTCATCTGGAACAGACCGGCGCCGATCTCCTTCTTCTCGCCGTCCTGCTCGACGAGAACGGCCTGGTCGTAGGTGGTCAGACCCTCCAGAGTGGCCGCCGCACCGCCGGGGTCGGCCGCCTGCTCGTCGGCGGCTGCGGCAGTCGCGCCGGCCAGCGCGCCGGCCGCCACCAGGCCTGGAGCCAGAACGGCGGCGGCGAGACGGGCGACAACCCGTCGGTGTACAGAAGTCATGCTCTTCCCCTCCGGGCGAGAGCGCATCGCGTCGGTCAAAGGACGCGGGTCTCGCCGAACAAAGCTTTCGATCCCCCGTGAGTACCCGAGGGATCGTAGGGAGGGCAGCGCATGACCGTCCCCGGAAAAGTCCTTCGCCAAGCGTTCCGCATCGGAATCGTTATCGAATGAATCCGGCGGACCGGGACCTTCGTCCCAGACCGAACTCGCGGAACAGTTCGCGAGTCGGCCTCGGCCGGTCGCCGGCTTCACCCTGTGGCGACCCGGCCCGCTTCACGGTTCAACCGAGACGACGACGTACTGCTCCCGCACCTCGCGGTAGCGCATCAGCTCGGCCGCCACCGGCTCCAGCACCCGGGCGCGCCCGCAACTCGCGGCCAACCGCCGC
>KI547057.1:10101-11738 GCA_000497405.1 Streptomycetaceae bacterium MP113-05
GAATGTGACGGGCAGCCACATCGACCCCTGGTAGCCGCCGAATACCGCGCCGCACAGCAGGAACACCCCGACCACCTGGAGGGCCAGCAGCAGCCCCTGGGCGAGCAGCGCGACCGACCACCACGTCGGCCCCGCTCCGCGTCGCAGGCCGGACGGACGGCCCCCGGCGTGCGCCTGCTCCGCGCTGACGCGCCGTTCGGCGAGCGCCTCCTCGATCAGCGCGTCGAGCTTCTCCGGCAGCCCTTCCGCCCCTCGCCAGGCCGCCTGCCGCACGGTCCGGCGCCAGGCGTCGGGCAGACCGACCGACGCCCGGTCCGCCACCTGACGCACCGCCTGGCCGAGAACCGGCCGGGCCGATCCGGCGCCCGCGCGCTCACCCGGATGGTGCTCCACCACCGGTTCCGCCCCCTGTTCCGCGAAGCCTCCGGTACCACGCGGTGCCGGGGCCCTGCGTGCGTCGTGCCGGCGCACCAGCTGCGACCAGGGCGTACCGCAGGAGCCTTCGGCGCGCCGAAGCCAGGCGCGTTCCGCCGCCTGACCGGCGGCACGGGCCCCCACGGCGGAGGCGAGGAGATCCTCGAACTCCTCGCGGTCCGCCTCGGTGAGCCCGGCTGGTCCCGGGAGCGACGGGTCCGCGTAGACCCGCCGCAGCCGCTCCGCGGCTCCGTCCAGGTCCGCGGTGAGGCGCCGGGCCGGCGCCTCCCGGGTCGCGGCCAGCACGCCGAGTTCCTCACGAAGTTCAGGCAGTCCCGCGCCGGTGAGCGCGGAAGTGGCCAGTACCCGCGCCCCGGGCTCCCCGTAGTCACCGAGCGCCATGCCGTCCTCGTCCAGCAGGCGGCGCAGATCGTGCAGGACGGCGTCCGCCGCTTCACCGGGGAGCCTGTCGACCTGGTTGAGGACCACGAAGGTGACCTCCGCGTAGCCCGCCAGCGGCCGCAGGTAGCGCTCGTGGAGCATGGCGTCCGCGTACTTCTCCGGGTCGACCACCCACACCACGGCGTCGACCAGGCCCAGCAGCCGGTCCACGTGGTCCCGGTGGCCGGACGCCACCGAGTCGTGGTCGGGCAGGTCGATCATCACCAGCCCGTGCAAGGAGGGGTCCTTCACCCGCCGCCGCAGCCCGGGGGCGATGCCGAGCCGGTCGAGCAGCCCGTCGGCTCCGCCCTCGCGTTCGGCCTCCCAGGTGCAGGCGACGGGTTGCGCGGTCGTGGGGCGGCGCAACCCGGTTTCGGACAGCGTGCGGCCCGACAGGGCGTTCAGGAGCGAGGACTTGCCGCTGCCGGTGGCCCCCGCGATGGCGACGGTGGTGTAGGCGGCGGACAGCTGGGCCCGGGCTCCCGCCTCGTCGAGCACCCGGCCGGCCTCGGCCAGCACTCTGCCCTCGAGCCGGGTGCGGGACAGCCCGATCAGCTCGCGCAGCGCGCCCAGCCTTCGCCGCAGCGTTCCGCCGGTCACTCCCCCGCCGATGCCGTCAGGGGACGGCAGCCCGTCCGTCCCCGCCGGGCGTGCGGCCTGGTGCCAGGCGTCGCCCTCACGGGTCTCCGGGGCGGCGTCCTCCTCTCGCGCCGGTGCGGGAGGGGCCCCGTCCCCGCTGGGGGAAGCCTCGGGCCAGGACGGCCGGCCGGGGGGACCGGCGC
>KI547057.1:11842-12692 GCA_000497405.1 Streptomycetaceae bacterium MP113-05
GGCGTCGGCGGCGCGACCGGTTCGGCCGCCCCCGCGCCCGTCTCGGCCTCGCCGGGCAGCGGTGGACCGCCGTCTCCGGCAGGGTGCTCCGCCGTGCGACGTCCCGGCGGAACGTAGACCTCCTCCCGCGACGGAGGCGTGTCACCGACATCGGTGCCGGTTCGGCCGGCCGAACCGCTGTCGTGCATTCCCGCAGCCGTCATCGCAGTCACCTTCTCCCTGTCGTCATCGCTACGGCACCAGGTGCGCCGTAGCGGTCCTGCGCAGCACGGAGAACGCGGCGATCAGCTCCACCTGCGGGTCCGGTGTGGCGCTGAGGTCGTCCAGCGGCCGCAACCGGCGTTCACGTTCGCCGTGCAGCACCCGCTGCACGCAGGTGCCGAGGAAGTGTTCGCCGCCTTCCCGCAGGCGGGCGGCGCAGTGCGTGCCGTACGTGCGCCGCAGTGCCTCGTACGCCCCTGCTCCGACTTCCGGGCCTCCCAGCAGGGCGACGGCCAGGTGTGCGGCGGCCTCCTCCGCATCCGCGGCCGGGGGGTTTCCCCAGGTGCGTACCTCGTCCTCGGCCAGCTCCTCCAGGCAGCGCCGCCAGCGCCGTACGAGCAGGCCGACGCGTTCCCGTCCTTCGTCGTCGACGGCCGAGGCGGGCGTACCGCTCTCCGGGGCTCCCGGCTCGCTCCGCCACCCGGCGGCGATCTGCTCGCCCGCCGCTGCGACGGCGCCGACGAGCAGCGCGGTGAGTCCGTCGGTGAAGGCGTCCAGCACCTCGTCGCCGCCGGAGTCCAGCGGATAGCCCCGCCAGCGCGCGGCGGCGTCGCCGGCGAGGAGCCCGCCGGCGGCCACCGGGCCCCAC
>KI547057.1:12938-16868 GCA_000497405.1 Streptomycetaceae bacterium MP113-05
GGTCCGAGGCGTCATCAAAGGCCTCGGCCACGCACCGGCCCAGCCTCAGGGCTGTCGCGTGCTGGGCGGCGGCGGCTCCGGCGAGGGCGCCCACCCGGGGACGCAGCGACGTCAGCACCCCGCGCACCGTGCGGTGCGCCGCCTCACCGCGGCTCACCGTGTCGCGCGCGCACCGGGCGAGCCAGTCCCGCAGTCCGGCGACGGCGGACATGGGCAGCAACCCGGAGCCACCGGCCGATTCGGGAAGTTCGGGCACGGTGAAGCACGGCACCTCCGCAAGCCCCTCGCGGGCGAGCATGGCGCCGTACCGTCGGGAGACCTCGTCGGCGATCTGGTGCGGCACCCGGTCCAGCACGGTGGCGAGTACGACGTCGTACTCCCCGGCAGAGCGCAGCAGGTGCCAGGGCACCGCATCTCCGTACCGGGCCGCCGTCGTGACCAGCACCCACACGTCGGCGGCGCAGAGCAGACGTGCCGCCAGGTCCCGGTTGCGCACCACGAGCGAGTCGATGTCGGGGGCGTCCAGCAGCGCCAGCCCCGGGGGAAGCCCGGGGTCGGTCTCGATCCGCACCTCCAGCCGCGCGCCCCCGGCGCCGTACTCCGCACCGTCCAGGTGCGAGGGCAGCGGGTCGTCGGCACGGCCGTCCTCGCCGTACTCCGCATCCTGCAGGTACTCCTGACGGGGCATCCAGACCCGGCCGACGCCGGGCAGTACCCGCTCGCCCGCGAACCAGTGCTCGTCGTGAGGGTGACAGACCAGGACCGGGGTGCGGGTGGTGGGTCTCAGCACCCCCGCTGCACTCACCCGACGCCCCACCAGGGAGTTGACGAGCGTGGACTTCCCCGCGCCCGTGGAACCGCCGACGACGGCGAGCAACGGTGCCTCGGGGGCACGCAGCCGGGGCACGAGGTAGTCGTCGAGCTGGGCCAGCAGCTCCGACCGGGAGCGCCGTGCCCGTTCCGCCCCCGGCAGTGCCAGGGGAAAACGCAGGGCCGCGACACGCTCCCGCAGCGCGGTGAGCGCGTCGAGCAGTTCGGGCTGTGCCTCCAAGATCGCCACAAGGGAAGAATGACCGATTTTGGGAGTTTTTTGAAGCGCTTCCGCCTCTCATCACCCGAAATCCACCCGGATCCACCCAGCAGCCGCTCCCATCAGTGCACCTGACCCGCCCACGGCACACCGGGCCATAACGACTGCGCAACACCCACCGTACGAGCCGCCGAAATTGCTGCGGAGAAGGCGGCAGCCTGCGAGTATCGGGACCGCTTCACTGAACCTTTACAACCCGTCGCGGACGTGAAACAGCGAGGGCACGCAGGCCCCTATCCTTGACCGCACGACGGTCAGCAGGGGGGCAGGTGGCCCACCCGCGACCCCACAGGCCCCCGTAGCTCAGCGGATAGAGCAGGCGCCTTCTAAGCGCTTGGCCGCAGGTTCGAGTCCTGCCGGGGGCACCACTGACGTAACGTCATCAGGGCGTTGTTTTTGCAGGTCAGGCGGCGCTTGCCCGGTGTTCGAGGTGAATCGGAGTCCCCCCTCCGTCGAGTGCGGAGTCCGGCTGACACTGGCCAGAACCGGGCTTCTAGGGGTGTCCGTCCCACATACGTCCCACAGAACCGGGGCGCGCAGAACAGCGGCCTCGAACCCACTTCGCAGGGTTCCGAGGCCGCTGTTCACACCGCCACTGGCGGGAGATCTTGGAGGCTCTCAACGCGTCTCACAGGCGTGATGCGTGCTCAGGTGGTGAGACCGAGTTCGCGTAGGGCGTCGGCGGGGTGGTTGCGGTAGTGGGCGTGTGCGGCGGCGTTGTTTGTCCATCCGGCCAGGTGGGTGAGGCTGATCGCGAGGCTGCGGAAGGTGGCCAGTGCGCGGAGGAGGCTGCCGGTGCGGGCCCGGGAGGCGTCCTCGCCGAACGTGACATCTCTGACGAAGTGCTGTGCTTCGATCGCCCATGGGCCACGGATGCAGCGGGCAAGAGTGGCCGGTCCGACGGCCTGGGCCGGGGCGGTGGTCACGCCGAGTTCGGCCACCGCGTGGATCTTCCCGTCGCCGCGGAACGTCTCACCCAAGGCTGACAGAGAGGGGGGCGCGGGTGGCATGGGGGGAAGTTCATCTGCCCGTCGGTGAGCGGCTGGACGCGCACGATCCGCCGCTCATGACGGCCGCTGTTGGTCTCCTCTGTGTGGACCACGGTGACGTGCTCGTTGGTGGTCTCGTCCCAGTCGAGCGCGTCGAGCTGGGCGAAGAGGGCCGGGCGGTTCTCCTTGACGGGGAGAGGGGTCTTCAAAGTTGAGCGGTGTGGAGGTGTCCGCGGGCTCGGCGGGTCGTGACGCAGCGTGTGCGTAGGCGTTGATTCTCGGCGTTGCGGAAGCCGAAGGCGGCGCGTGCGACGAGTTTGATGACTCGGTTGATGCCCTCGCTCTTGGCGTTGGTGTGTCCGGTGGTGATGAACGCTGCGATCTCAGGCCACCAGCGGTCGATGGTGGCGGCGAGGGTACGGACTTCGGGGATGTCGGAGTCTGCGCACCAGGTGAGGAACTTCCAGCGTGCCCGGCCAATGTGGTGACGGTCGGCGCCGGTGCGGGCCAGCGCCAGGAGGTTGCGCAGGTTCTCCTTGGCGATCCAAGCCGTCAGCAGGGTCTGTCCGATTCTCCCTTCGCTCAGCAGCGGGTTCCACATGCGCTCGAACTGTTCGGCGGTCAGGTCCTCGCGGTTGCGCAGGAGACGGCGGCGTGCCTTCCATTCGGGGTCGCTGGCGCTTCCACGCCGGCCGCGGAGTTCAGCGGTGGTGCGGCGCCGCACCATGGACAGCATCTTGTTCGCGAGTTGCACGATGTGGAAGTGGTCGACCACGATCGTGGCGTGTGGCAGGCCGGTGCGGACCGCGGCGCGGTAGGCGGCCGACATGTCGATCGCCACTTACCGGATGGTCTTCCGCCAGTTCAGAGGTGTGCCGGCGAGCCAGGCCAGCACGTCGGCGACGGTGCGGCCCTCGACCTGACCGAGTAGTCCGCCGCCTGCGTGAGCGTCGACGAAGCCGGTGTGCCACCGGTCCCTGGTCTGCTGCCACTTCCCTGTCCCGGGGTCCTGCAGCCACCGGGGCCTGCCCCGGCGGGTCTCATCGATTCCCAGCACCTCGACTGGCGGCAGCGGTGCTTCGGTGACCGGCCTGGCCCGGGCGCGAAAGCCGTCCATCACCGTCGGCCAGGAAAGTCCCAGATCGCGGGCGGCCTGCACGACGGTGGCCCCGGCGTCACGTACCCGACGTCCGGCAGCGTCGCGTAGCCGAGTGGTGAGCCGGGCGCCGGCCGGTATCTGTGGGACCCGCTCGGTGAAGGAGGTACGAGAACACCGCGTCTCGAGGCAGTACCAGCGCCGCTTGTGCCACAAGAACTCCAGCCCGCCCTGGCCGCAGGGCAGGTCACGCGGCCGCGTGACCGCCGAGCCCTTGACCCTGGAAACGAAGACTCCGCAGGCCGGACAGGCGCCCGAGCGGTCTCATCCGCCGTGACCAGGTGCACCCGACGCGTCCCGCCGGCCAGCAGCTCGACCCTCACGACGGACACCCCGTCGAGGCCGAGCAGCAACGTCGTATCGTTGAGCAAGCCCGTGGCTCCTGCATGATCGTTCTGCCTAGAGAACAGAAATGATCACGCACGACCACGGGCGCTCTGCGTCCAGGGGGCGGCTTCCGGGCATCACACACCGTGACACCCAGTCAGAACGACTGGCCACACACACCGCTCAAGTTCGAAGACCCATCATCCAGGCCGTGACCGACGCCGACTCCGGCTACCAAGGCGCCGGAGGGACGGTCCGCTCCCCGGTCAAGAGACTCAAGGGCAAAGGCAACAACGGACACGAGAAACGCGCGAACTCCGCCCACGCCAAGCTCCGCGCCCCCGTCGAGCAGGGGCTTGATCAAGTTC
>KI547057.1:17438-20842 GCA_000497405.1 Streptomycetaceae bacterium MP113-05
CCTACTCACCCGCCCCCAGAACCTGCGCGAAAAGGACACCGCACTCCTTACCGAACTCACCAAGACCTGCCCCGAAATGAGCGAACTCGCCCGCTCCATCAACGAGTTCGCCCAGCTACTGACTCCAGCAAAGGGCAACGACGCCAAACTCACCGACTGGATCACCGCAGTCCGCGCCGCCGACCTGCCCCACCTGCACTCCTTCACCAACGGCCTCGAACTCGACCGCGCCGCCGTCGACGCCGGACTCACCCTCCCCTACCACAACGGCCGCACCGAAGGCGTCAACACGCGAACCAAACGGATCACGAGACAGATGCACGGCCGAGCCGGATTCCCCCTGCTCCGCCAACGCATCCTCCTCCAATAATCACCACACAACGCAACCACCGATTACGGGACAGAGCCGACGACTGGACAGACCCAGTGACCGCCACAGTCCCCACTCCAGACCTCTTGCACCTGACAGGTTCCGGAACCGTTGCACCGGGCACGCGCCGGGGCGGGTGCACCGGCAGCCGCCGGATACACCCGCCTCGCTCATGCCTCGCTCAAGTCCTGCATGTCTCGCTCTGCGCCGTCAGTTGACGCGCATGTAGTTGGAGTCGATGTTGAGCGTGCGGCCGCCGTGGGTCTCGTTGTGGCCGCCCCGGTACTGGTGCACGCGTTGGCGCCCGCTCCACTTGCCGTCCGGAACATACGGCTTGAAATCGACGTTTCGTTCGCCGTTCCACCAGGCGGCCCAGATGTGGTTGGGCGGCGTGAACCTGTCGTTGTTGAAAGTGTCGGACAGGTCCGAGATCCCGGAGCTGATACTCGAGTAGACACCGGACCGGTAGTCCCGCCGGTGCAGCTGGTTGGTCCAGCCGCTCAGGAAGTTGAGCACCGCGCGGCGGCAGGTGGTGTTGGCGTTGTTGTAGCCCTCGATGTCGTAGTAGAGGACCGACCGCTTGCCGATCGCCAGGTTCTGCGCCCGGTCGGCCGCAGCTCCCGCCGCTTGGCGGCCCTGCGCCCGTGCCGTGCCGGGGTCGTTGGACATGGTGTGCCCGAACCGGTCGCGTTCGCACGGGGCCTGCAGGCCGACCCAGATGGGCAGCGGATGCCAGCCTCCGGCCACCCGCTTCCGCACCCAGTCCGCGGTGAGCCGGGGCTGCGCGCAGGCGCGGCTCACACCGCCGATGTAGACGCCTACGGAGCGGAAGTTCGACGACTTCCGCCAGGCGCTCATCACGTTTCCGCCGGGCGCCGTGCAGGCGTCGAACCCGCGTCCGGTGAACCGGCCCGGCACCTTGACCCGCGCCACGGCCTGCTGCGCGGAGCCGGAGGCGCGTTCGGCGTGGGACGGGGCCGGCGCACGCCTTGCCTCAGCGGTGAGGTGTGCCGAGCGCAGAACCTCAGCCGCCCGGACACCGCCGAAGGACGACACCAGGACACCGGCGTCACGGACGACCACATGGCGCTCGCCCCCCGCGTCCGGCCGTACGGAGACCGCTGCGCCCCGGTCGAGGATCCGGGCGCCGACGGGAGCCCGCGTGGACCCCTGCGAGCGGATCCACAGCCCGTACGTGCCGGGCCCGGCGTGTGCCGGGCAGTCCTGCTGGGTGCCGGCCGGGCCGAGGTACACGGTCGGTGTGTCGAAGATGAGGCAGGCCGCGGGCCGCTCCACCAGGTCGACCACGCGCCACGAGGCGGGAACGGTGACGTCGTATCCGCGGTGGGTGACGTGCTGTGTGACCGGGGACGCGGGTGTGTCCGCGGAGGCGACCGAGGGGGCCAGGGCGGCTGCTGCGGCCACCGCTGCGACAAGGACTCTCACGGGCCGCATGTCAGCTGCACCCGTTCTTGCTGGTCTGGTAGCGGGTCAGGTAGTCGCGCCACACCACGCCCTGGATGTGGGCGACGACCACGTTCCCGTCGTGTATCTGCTCGTAGTGCAGGTGGGGGGAGAGGTTGTAGATCGCGGAGGACTTGCCGACCCGTCCGAGCTTCTGGCCCCTCTTGACCTTGTCGTTCTTCTGGACGGCCCGGGTCTTGAGGTGGGCGTAGCGCGTACGCCAGCCGTTTCCGTGGCCGACGACGACGGTGTTGCCGTAGCCGTTGCTCGTGGAGTAGTAGGACGCGAGCACCGTGCCGCCGGCGCTGGCGAACACGCGTCGGCCGAAGTCGTCCGGGCTGCCACTGGCGTTGTAGTGGTTCCAGTCGATCGCGTGTGCCGGGCTGTGACCGTTCCAGTTGCTGCCTCGCCAGCGCTGGCCGCACAGGAACGGCATCTTGAAGACGGGCCGGTCGCCGCGGAGTTCGGTCGCCGACGAGGTGTCCTGCGGCGCCGCGACGGCGGCGGGAGCGGCGACCGCGACGGCGCAGACCGCACCGACGGCGGCCAGGACCCGGTGAATACGTCTGCCCATGTCTGTTCTCTCCTTGTCCTCGGTGACGCGAGGATTCAAGGGGTCGGGCATACAGGAGGCATACAACTGCGGGGGCTGCCGCGCGCGACGAGGCGGAGTACGCACCGCGTACAGGCCGGGGGAGAACCGATGCATCCCAGCCACCGAAGAAAAGGGACACGGGGTACAGGCCGAACATTTACCACCGGATCTGCGCGGAAGCCCTGGGGTCGCGTATGGACACTACGGGCGGAGGCGGTAGCGTCCGCTCTCGCACACCCCTCAGTCCACCCATCTACCAGCCGGAGTGGCAAATTGAGCACAAACCAGTACAGACGCCGTAGTGGCATAGCGCTCGGCGCTGCGGGTGTCGCGCTCGCGGGCTCGGTCCTTCTCGCCGCCCCCGCCTCCGCGCACACCCCCACCTGGTCGGTCGACTGCGACTCGGTCTCCGTCGACCTGAAGTACTACAGCACCAAGGCCCCCAACACGGTGACCATCACCGCGGGCGGCGAAGAGGTCCTCAGCGAGGAGTTCGGCAAGGGCTTCCACAAGGAGGACCTGGCGCTGCCGCAGCACAGCGAGGAGCTCGAGGTCCACCTCAAGGTCGTCGCCAGCGACGGCGCGAGGTTCAACTTCGACGAGACCAAGACGTCGCCCGTCTGCGAGACGACGGAGCCGACCGAGCCGGAGCCGACGCCGTCGGAGACGATGCCCACGGAGGAGCCCACTCCGACCGAGAGCGCCGCCCCCTCGCCGTCGCAGAGCACCACGACGCCGCCCGCCGAGCCCGTCGACGACGAGACGCCGGCACCCACCGACCTGGCCGAGACCGGTTCCTCGGACTCGACTCCGCTGATCGCGGGCATCGCCGCGGCCGTCGTGGCCGCCGGCGCAGGCCTGATGGTCGTCGCACGCAAGCGTCGTTCGACCAAGGCGTGACCCTCGCCGAGGTCTGACCGACCTTCCGGCGTACGAGCCTCTCCGGCCCCTGGGACAGGGGCCGGAGAGGCTCCC
>KI547057.1:21198-22103 GCA_000497405.1 Streptomycetaceae bacterium MP113-05
AGGGGCTCGCGTCTTTCCGGGCCTGCCTGGCGGCGGTTTACCAGAGACAGTCGATGCGGCCCGGATAGAGCTCGATGCGGGCCCCGGTGAAGGCCGGACGGGCCCGGCACGCGGCGGCGGAGAAGAACGCGGCCATGGTGACCTTGTCGAAGCCCGGCCGGTCACTGGGGAACGGGGACTCCGGTGTGCCGCCGATCAGGACCGTGCCGGGCAGGGCGTCCCACCCGGCGCCTTCGTAGAAGCGCCGGAGCGGCGGGTCGCAGGTGAAGAGCCCGACGTCGAGGCCGCTGTCGGCCATGTGCGCACGACCTGCTGCGGCCAGACGGCGGCCGTGCCCCCCGGCCTCGTGCGTCGTGCCGGGTGACGACGGTGCTCAGGCCCCCCGCCCGGTAGCTGCGTGCGCCGTGTCGCAGGCTCTTCGTCAGCACGTCCAGGGCTGCCAGCACCGTTCCGTCCTCGACGAGGAGCATCGACAACGGGTTCAGCACGGGGTCGTGGACGGGTGCGTCGTACGGGGTCTGCCGGCCGTCCGTCGAGGGCCAGGCCACGTCCTGCATGACCCGCACCTGCGTGCGCAGTGCCAGGGGCGTGGACGCCTCGGGAAAGGTGAGGATCTGCACGTGCCGCATTATCGCTGCCGCCGGCGGATCCACCGCACCGCAGCGCCGAGAAGGACTCGCCGGGGTATCTGGACGCGACGGGGCGAGCCGGTTTCACGCAGCGCCTCCGGCACTCGAAGGCCGGGGGGGGCGAAGGCTGCAGCTCCAGGCCGTCCCGTCAGTGCTTCGAGCGGCGGGCCGCGCGCTCCGCCGCGCGAGCAGCGCGGGCCGCTTCCCCGGCGCGGGTACGGGCATCGCGTTCGGCGTCGACGGCGGCCCGCTGGACTCGTTCGGCTTCGCGGAGTT
>KI547057.1:22113-22866 GCA_000497405.1 Streptomycetaceae bacterium MP113-05
CGGCCCTGCGGTGGTCCTCGGCGCGGGTCAGTTCGCCGTCGGCTGCGGCGCGTTCGGCGTCGGCACGGCGGGCTTCCGCAGCGGCCTCGTCCGCCGCGCGCCGGGCTTCGTCGGCCTCCTCGTCCTCCCTGCGGCGCCGGTCACGGTCCGTGTCCAGGTCGGAGACCTTCACGGTGCGCTTCGGCCCGGACGAACGGGTCCGGCGGGAGGGATCCGCCGGGGAGCCGGTGGAGGTGAGGTCGGCGGGCGGGGTGAGGGGCGTGGCGAGGTGCCCTGCGGACCACTGTGCGGCGGACTCCGGGTCGCTCAGCACTGCCTGGAGTGTCTGCTCGACCTCGCGCTGCGCGGTGTCGCTGATGGGCCTGCCTGCCTCGGCGGCGGCGTCCCGGGCGCTGCGGGACAGGGCCTGGATGAGCTGGCGCCGGGCGCGGGCCAGGTCGCGGAGCTGGTCACCGTCGAGTTCCCGGTAGGCGCGGCGCAGCTGCTCGCCGAGCGCGAGGAACCGCGCGGCGTCGTCGGGGTGCTCGCGGACCAGGATGTTGGCGGCCCAGGCGGAAAGGGTGGGCCTGCTGAGTCCGGAGATACGGGCGGCCAGCTCACGGTTGCCGTCGCGGCGGGCGGTGCGGGCACGTGCGTCGCGGGCGACGGTGAACTCGGACGGCAGCAGGGAGTAGAGCTCGTCTGCGATGGTTTCCAGGTTCACGGCGCACCTCACTCGCCCGGTGTGCTGCTTCGCCTGCCGGTACCGACCGT
>KI547057.1:22876-23512 GCA_000497405.1 Streptomycetaceae bacterium MP113-05
CCGTGTACGACGTTCTGCCTCGATCTCGCCGACCCCTCGGGCGGGGACGGCACCGTGGAGAAGGACCTCACCCGTCTGGCCGAAGCAGTGGGCCCCGTCGACGTACTGGTCAACTGCGCCGGCCACGGCATGTACGTGCCGTTCCTGGACCTGGACCCCGCGGAGGCGCGGCGCCTGTTCGAGGTGCACTTCTTCTCCTCCTCGGCCGCAGTGCGCGCCGTGCTGCCCGGCATGCTGGCGCGCGGACGCGGGCACGTCGTGAACGTGGCCTCGGTGTCGGCCAAGTCCGGCCCGTGGGGGCACAGCGCGTACGCCGCGGCGAAGGCCGCGCTGGCCACGCTGACGGAGTCGCTCGCAGCGGAGTACGCGGGCCGCGGGGTGCACTTCGGCGTCGTCCACCCCGGCCTGGTGGACACACCGTTCTTCGCCGGGCCGGCGCTCGCCCCGCTGCGCGTGCGTACCGTCCGCCGGATGATCCCGCCGGAACGTGTCGGCCGGGCGATCGTGGAGATGGTGGACCGCCCGCGCCCGGAGGTGTGCGTCCCACGGCACTACCGGGTGCTGGACGTGCTGCGCGCCGTGAGCCCGGGGGCGCTGGGACGTCTGGTGGCCCGGCAGAGCGTGCCGCGCCACCGG
>KI547057.1:23788-24474 GCA_000497405.1 Streptomycetaceae bacterium MP113-05
GCCCCGGATCGGTCTGCTGGACCGGGGCGTGGACCGAGAGCGCTTCCGTCCCGACCCGTCGGCCCGCACCGTGCTCGCCGACCGGTTCGGCGTACCCACGGACCGTCCGGCCGTGCTGTTCTCCGGACGGGTCGACGCCTCCAAGCGGGTCCTGGTCCTCGCGGACGCGATGCGGCGGCTTCGGGAGGGCGGTGTGCCGGCCCATCTGGTGGTGGCCGGCTCGGGGCCGGAGGAGGCAGCACTGCAGGCCTTGCTGGGCCCGGGCGTGACCCTGCTCGGACAGGTGGACCAGGAGTCGCTGGCCCGGGTCTACGCGGGCTGCGACGTGTTCGCCTTCCCGTCCCGGTCGGAGACGGTGGGCAACGCGGTGGGCGAGGCGATGGCGAGCCGTCTTCCCGTGCTCCTGGCGGCCGGTGCGCGGACCACGCGCTGGCTCGCCCGGCCGGGTGAGGACGGCGTGGTGGTGCGTGCGGACGATGCCGCGGGGTGGGCGGCGGCGCTGCGTCCGCTGCTGGAACGGCCGGAGGTGCGCGCCGCGCTGGGCGAGGCGGCGGGTGCGACGTCCCGCAGCCACCACCGTTCGTGGCGGCAGGTGCTCGCCGGGGACCTGCTGCCGGTCTGGGCCGGTATGACCCCGGCGGAGTCCACGTCCGCGCACGGTACGGCTTCTCGCCGCGCCACCCGGG
>KI547057.1:29275-36956 GCA_000497405.1 Streptomycetaceae bacterium MP113-05
GATCGCTGTGCGCGGCTGCGTTCTTCGCGGTCGCGGGCGTGCTCCAGCAGCGTGCGGCGGCCGGCGAACCCGATCACGAGGCGATGTCGTACCGGCTGCTCACTCACCTGGCGCGCAGGCCCCTGTGGCTGGCCGGGATCGGCTGCGCGATCCTGGCGTACGCCTTCCAGGCGGTGGCGCTGGCGAACGGCCCGCTGGCGCTGGTGCAGCCGCTGATCGTGACCGAGCTCCTCTTCGCCATCCCGCTCTCGGTACGTCTGTACGGCACTCGGCTTCGGGCGCGGGAGTGGCTGGGCGCGGTGGCGGTGGCCACCGGGCTGGCCGTCGCGATGGCCGCCGCCGGCCCGGAGCGGTCGGATCCGGTGGCGGGGCCTCAGGAGTGGACGCTGGCGATGGCTGCGGCTGCCGCGGCGACGACGCTGGTGCTGTTCGTCGGCCGCCGCCTGAGCGGCCCGCCACGGGCGTCGGTGATCGCCGCGGCGGCGGGGATCGTGATGGGCAGCCAGTCGGTGCTGCTCGCCACCACGGTGCAGAAGTTCCGGACGGGACTGCTCGAAGTGGTGACGTCGTGGCAGACGTATCTGCTGGTCGCTGCGAGTGTCCTCGGCCTGCTGCTGATCCAGAGCGCCTTCCAGGCCGGTCCGTTGTCGGCGAGCATGCCGGTCATCGACACGGTCGAGCCGGTGGTGGCGGTCGCCTGCGGCGTGACGCTGTTCGACGAGTCGGTGCGCGGCAGCCCGCCGGCGGTCGTGGTCACCCTGCTGGGCGGTCTCCTGGTGCTGACCGGGATCTGGCTGCTGGACACCTCGCCGCTGCTGCGGGCCCTGCACGAGAGGACGCACCGGGGGCGGGCCGAAGCGTAGTGGGGCGAGACGGCGGGCGGGGTGACGGGGCTGCCGTGCGGCGCGGAGGTGGAGCGGGGCGGGCCTGCCCGACGGTGCACCCGCCCGGATCAGCGCCGCCCGTCCCGGAAGGTCTCGGCAACGAGGAACGCCAGGTCCAGCGCCCCGGCCCGGGACAGGCACGGGGCCGGCGGGAGACTCATCACCCGGTCGGGTGCGGGGTGGCGCTGCAGGCCGCGGTCCTCGGGCCCGCCGATCTCGCGGCCGGTCAGTTCGACGTGCAGACCACCGGGGTGAGTGCCGAGTTCCCGGTGCACCTCGAAGAAGCCGGTGATCTCGTCCAGCACGTCGGCGAAGGTGCGCGGCCCGGGCTGCACGCGCCGCCCTCGCGGCGGGATGCCGCCGTGCATGGCGTCGCACAGCCACGCGGCCTGGTGGCCCTCCGCGGTGACCTTCTGGATGACGGCGGGCAGCGTGTCCCGTACCCGGCCGGGGCCCATCCGGACGACGAGGGTGAGCCGTCCCGCCTCACGCTCCGGGTCCAGCCGGTCGAGCGGGGCCAGCACCTCCTCCGGTCCGGTGTCGGGGCCGAACACGATCCCGATCGGGTTGCGGATGCTGGCGAGGTAGTCGACGACGGCGCCGTCCAGGTCGCCCGTCCGCTCCCCGAGCCATACGAAATGGCCGGCGGTGTTGTACGAGCCCCCGGCACGCGAGTCGATGCGGGTCAGCGCCGTCTCGTAGTCCAGCAGCCGGGCCTCGTGCGAGGCGAAGAACTCGGCGTCGGCCGCGCCGCCCGGGTCCGTGCCGCAGGCTTTCATGAAGTCCAGCGCACGCCCCAGCTTCGCGGTCAGCGGCGCGTAGCGGGACCGGGAGGGAGAGGCCTCGACGAACTCGCGGTTCCAGGCGTGCACCTGGGTCAGCCCGGCGTACCCGCCGGACGCGAAGGCGCGTACGAGGTTCAGGGCGGCGGCCGAGGTCTGGTAGCGGGGCACCATGCACAGGGGGTCGGTGAAGTGCGCGATGCGGCTGACCTTCACCACGGGCACGGCGGTCGCGTAGGTGAGCAGAGCGGACATCTGCATCATAGTGCGCAGGGTGTCCCGGATGGCGTCGGCCGTCTCACGCCCGTACGTCCGGGCGTGCAGGCCGCCCTGGAGCACGAAGGCCTCGCCGCGCGCCACCCGGGCGAGCCGGTCCTTCAGCAGGTCACACTCCCCGGCGAACACCAGGGGCGGCAGTGAGTGCAGCTCAGCAGCGTCGGCGTGTGCCCGTGCAACGGTGGGACCATACAGCCGTTCCCGCACGGGGTGGTCTCGCCACGTCTCGATATCGGTCATCATCACCCATCAGCTACGTGGCCTGTCCGCGTCAGGCCACCGGGTCTACCGCCTCCCGAGAGTCCGACGGTAGAGCGTGCCGTGGCGGGGTGACTCGTGGCGGGACCGGTCACTAAGAGAACTGCCAGAGGCACCACGCCGGTTGCCCGTCGCCACTCGCACCGGGCGTTCTCCGGTTGCTCCGCGGCCCCGCATCCGGCTACGTTGCGGGCCCCGCGCGCGAACCGGAGCGTGGCGCGCGGGGTTCGGTTATCGGGTTCGGTCGCGGGGAGCGAGATGGCGCAGGGCATGGTGGTGCGTTTCGACGACGCCAAGGGGTACGGCTTCATCACGCCGGACGGTGGCGGGGAGGACGTCTTCGTGCACGTGAACGAACTGGTTCCGCCAGGGGCATCACTGACGTGCGGGACACGCGTGGAGTTCGACGTCCTGGACGGCGAACGCGGGCTCAAGGCCTACGACGTGCAGGTCGTAGGCGGGCAGCCTGCGGGCACGGCGGCTGTCGCCCCGCCGTCGTCCGCGCGGGCGACTGTGGTCGACGGCAGGGCGGAGACCTCGGGCGAGGAGACCTGCGAAGTGTTCAGCCGCGAGGAGTTCACGCGGGTGGCGACCGAGATGCTGCTGACGAGCAGCCCGGACCTGACGGTGCGGCAGCTTCTCGACGTCCGCCGTTCGCTGGTCAGGTTCGCCACGGAACACGGCTGGCTCGACTGACCCGGCACCGGGCCGGGCCGGACCTCCGGCCCGGCGGCCCTGGCGCGTATCCGGTCAGGAGGGGGTGCGGCGGCGCTCGGGGGCGCTCGCCCGGGAGGTCCGCTCGGAACCGCTGCGGTCGGTACGGATGTAGTCGGGGAGCACCTTGGGCGGCCAGCAGCCGATGCTGAACATGCCCATCGAGTAGGCCTTGGCGGCCAGTGCGGTGCGGTTCGGCACCTTGAACTGCCGCAGCAGGATGCTGACGTGGTATTCGATGCCCTGGCGGCTCAGGAAGAGTTTGGCGGCGAGACGGACCGTCGGGTCCCCGGCGGCCACGCCTTCGAGCACCCTCGCGGTCAGCGGGGTCAGCTTGCGCTGTGAGCCGACCGGCGGCTCCTCGGTCTTCTCCGGGGTGAACTGCACCAGGATCACGGTGCCGCGTCCGCTGTCGTCGTCCACCGGGAAGGCGGTCAGTTTCCCGGCGACCGCGGTGTCGTGGAACCACATCGCAATGGACCGGCCCACGAGCCGGGCGTGGTGGCCCTGCACCAGCCGGCCGAACTGGCGCATCAGGTGCTGCCGCACGCTGGGGTGCAGGAAGTCGGCGAAGCTGCGCTCGGCGATGTCCCCCCGGTCACGGCCGCACTGGGTGAGGAAGGCGCTGTTCACGGCACGGACGCGCAGAGCCGGGTCGAGCACCGCCAGGCCGATGCCCGAGCGTTCGAAGAGCGACAGCACCGCTTCGCCGTACTCCTCGCTGCGCAGCTCGACGTCGGTGGCGGACGGCAGCACCGGCGGGGCGTCGTCCACCGGGCCTGCCTGGCGGGGAATGAAGGGTTTTCGGACGCCTGTGGCGGCTTCTTGCACAGCGCCCTTCACGCCGCCTTCGGATTCCGGCACGGAGTGCATGTCGTCCGCGTACGAAAGGTCTCTGCCTGCGCCATCTCTGGTCGACACCATATATGTCGCACCTTCCCCGATCCGTTCCTCGATGATCGCCGGGAGTCTAAGGAGATCCCTCGTGGGGGGTCAACGCTCAGCAAAACGCACCGCAACGCCGTGACCTGCGGATAGGGGGGTGACGGATGCCCGGTGCGACCTGCCGTGCTTCAGCTTCTCCCCTGCGCCGTGTCCACTTTTCCCGAGGACGGCGGAGGCGTTTTCTAGGGGCCCCTGTCCGGGGTGCCCCTACGCCCGGGAGCCCTAGGGGCACCGGGGGTGCGGATGTGTGGGGGGCGGGAGACGGGTGCGGGGTCCGTGGCGCGGCGCCGGCGCACAGGGGTGCGGGCACGGGTCTCCGCCCGGTGCCCGGCCGTTCCCGGAGCCGGATACCCAGCCGGTCGGGACGCGGCCACACCCGGGCCGCACACCCGGTCGGCCACTCGGTCGTCAGGCCCCGGCACGGGCCTCGATGTAGTCGGCGGCGCGCGCGGGCCCGTCGCCGGCCCGCAGGTCCTCTCCCAGGCTGCGCACCCGCGCCAGCGCGTCCGGGTCGGCAGCGAGCCGGTCGACCTCGGTCCGGAGCCGGTCCGCGGTGACCTCGTCCTCCGGCAGGTGGACGCCCAGGCCCAGGTCCTCGAGGCGCCGGGCGATGAGGCGCTGTTCGGGCATGTGCGGCACCGCCACCACGGGCGTGCCGAAGTACATGGCCTCCATCACACTGTTCATGCCTGCATGGGACACGAACACCTCGGCGCGCTCCAGCACCTTCAGCTGGGGTACCCAGCTCATCAGGTGCACGTTGTCCGGCACCGGTCCGAGCGCCTCCCGGTCAATGTGCTCGCCCGCCGACAGCACGACGTACCAGTCGCTTCCGGCGAACGCCTCCAGGCAGGTCCGGACGAAGCCGGCCTGGTGCTCGAAGCCGAAGCTGCCCATGGAGACCAGCGCGACGCGACGGCCGGGCTCCGGCTCCTCCCACTCCGGTTCGGTGCTGCGGGCGCCGATGCTGGCGCCGACGAACTCGAACCGCTCGTCGAAGGTCTCCTCCGCCGGCTGGAAAGCACGCGGGAGGAACACCAGGTTGGAGTCGTCGGCGGGGGCGTTGAACTCTTCGAGCGTCACGCCCTCCAGCCCGTGGTCCTTGAGCAGCTGCCCCTGTTTGACGAAGAAGTCGATCAGCGCGGGGTGCTGCGGGTCGATCTCGTCGGCATAGAGCGACCCGATCTCCTGGGTGAGCGAGTACTGCTCGTTGGAGGCGAAGGTGGCGAACAGTTCGACAGCCGGCCGGTTCCACTTCCGTGCCAGCACGCGGCCGGCGGCGAACGTGCTGACGTCGTACAGCAGCACGTCGGGGATGTCGCCGGCGAAACCCTCTTCGTAGACCGGCACGGTGGCGATCGCCTCGTCGATCGACCGCACCGGCTCGTGCACCATGTACTCGGCGTCCACCGAGTCCGGCAGCTTCCGGGACGCCAGCCACGACTCGTAGCGCAGCACGTCCGCGCCCGTGCCGGCCACCAGCGGCTCGAATCTGCCGTTGGTCGCGAACGTCACGCGATGCCCCCGCCGCACGAGCTCCGCGACAATGGGAAGCGTGGTGTTGATATGTCCGAATGCGGGAAACGGCATGAAAGCCACGTGGTACGCCGACATGACGGCAGCATGCCAGCGGCACCGCGTGCTTCACCTGTCCACGGGTTAAGTCTGAGGAACTCATCAGTCGATTCGTGCACCTCGCCGCGCGATTAAGGGCAATCACCCGGTCTTTTTCGGCTTCCCTCGTCCGGGATGCTCATGCGTGCTCATGTGGGCGCCGACAGCGTGTCCCGACGGAGGCGAGATGCAGTGAGTCATGTAGTCAGCGGCAGAGAATCGGCTGAACCGACGAAGCGGATCAACCCCCGTCTTCAGGTTTTCTCTCGCGGATGGCCGGACCAGGCGCCCGACACGGTGTGCGGCTGGGGATCCAGCGAGCCGCACACCCAGCTCGTCCGCAAGGAACTGGTCGCCATCCTCGCCCGCTACGGTGTGAGAACGATGAACGACGCTGGCTGCGGCGACCTCGCGTGGATGAGCACCGTCGACCTGGACGGCGTCGACTACCTCGGCTACGACGCCCACGAGCGCGACACCTGGCCGGCACTGCGCGAACGCGGCTACCGGCTTCAGGTCGCCGACATCGCCGCCGCCGACCTGCGCCCCGCGGACCTGCTGATCTGCCGGGACGTGTTCATCCACCTGCCGAACGAGATGATCCAGCGGGCGCTGGGCCAGTTCCGCAAGAGCTGCCGGCTGCTCCTCACCACCAGCTACATCAGTGACCCGACGGTGGAGCGGGGCGCCTTCACCAACCACGAGCGCATGAACGCGCCCAGCCTGCTGCACGCGAAACTCGACCTCACCCTCCCGCCGTTCGGTCTCGGGCAGCCACTGGAGCGGATATCGGAGGACTCGCCCAACAAGTACCTCGGTCTGTGGGAGCTGTGACCGTGGGCGACTCCCTCTCGCTCGCCCATTCCCCGTGCCCGAACGACACGTTCGTCTTCCACGCCTGGACGGAGGGCCTGCTGCCGGGTGCGCCCCGGCCGGAGCTCACCATCGCCGATATCGACGTGACCAACACGCTGGCCGCCAAGGGTGAGCTGGACGTCCTGAAGATCTCCTACGCAGCCCTGCCGTACGTGCTGGACGAATACGCGCTGCTGCCCTGCGGCGGTGCGCTCGGCCACGGCTGCGGACCGCTGCTGCTCACGCGGGACGCGTGCGAGCCGGAGGCGCTGGCCGGGAAGGTGGTGGCCATCCCCACCGAACGGTCCACGGCCTACCTGCTGTTCCGCCTCTGGGCGGAGCGTGCCCTGCCGGGGCACGGGGTGCGGACCGTGGTGATGCCGTTCCACCGCATCATGCCAGCCGTCCGCGACGGCGAGGTGGACGCCGGCCTGGTCATCCACGAGGCGCGGTTCACGTTCCACGGCTACGGACTGCACCGACTGGTCGACCTGGGCGAGGCCTGGGAGGAACGCACCGGCCTTCCCATTCCCCTGGGCGCGATCGTCGCCCGGCGTGCGATGGGGGCGGAGCGGATCACGGCGGTCACCGACGCGATCCGCGCGTCGGTGCGGCACGCCTGGGACGATCCGGCCGCCTCCCACGACCATGTGGCCGGGCATGCACAGGAGCTGGCCCCCGACGTGCAGAAGCAGCACATCGAGCTGTACGTGAACGCGTACACGGAGGATCTCGGGGCGAGTGGCCTCGCCGCGGTGCGCGAGCTGTTGGGGCACGCCGCGGACTCCGGCGCGGTCCCCCGCTTCGACCCCGCCGCGTTGGCCTAGGTCCTGATCCCCTGCCCCCTCCGTGACCGTGCGGCACGGCCGGGGCAGGGCGGCAGGGCCGGGGCAGGGCGGGACTCCGGCGGCGCCGTCAGCCCGGGGACGTTGCGGCGCGCAGCACCGACTCCATCAGGGCGGCCTGCCGGACGGCGTCCTCCGCGTGGTGGCGGTGCGCCTCGGGAGCACGGCACGCCTCCTCGAACGCGGCGAACGTGCGCTGGAACTGGTCGACTGCCGGCAGCACCCGCTCCTCGCGGACGTCGCCCCGGTGCAGTCGCAGTACCGGCCGGGACTCCGGTCGCGGGTTGAACGCCCAGTCCAGCTCGACGCGGCCCTCGCTCCCCCAGATCGCGTACGTGTTGCGGTACGCGTGCGCCAGCCCGAAGTCGCACTGCGCGGTGACGCCGGCGCCGTCCGCGAGCAGCGCCGACCCGGCGACGTCGACGCCGGTCTCCGGATCGGTCCGCAGGTACGCCCCCCGCACGCGCAGGTCGTCGCCGAGGTGCAGCAGCGCCGCGCGGAGCGGGTA
>KI547057.1:36966-40001 GCA_000497405.1 Streptomycetaceae bacterium MP113-05
TAGCGGATCAGTTCGCGGTGCCCGCGCGGGATGCCCAGCGAGGCGGAGAACGTCTGCGGCGTACCGATGGCGCCGTCGGCGACGAGCTTGCGCACCTCCTGGTGCTGCGGGTGTGCGAGGAAGGTGAAGTTCTCCATGAACGCGAGGCCGCGCGTCTTCGCCAGGTCGGCGAGCTGCCGCGCTGCGTCCGCGCTGACCGTCAGCGACTTCTCCACCAGCACGTGCTTCCCGGCCCGCAGCGCGGCCCGGGCCCACTCCTCGTGCAGCGAGTTGGGCAGCGGGATGTAGACGGCCTGGACGTCGTCCCGCTCCAGCAGCCGTTCGTACGCGTCGACCGGCTCGCAGTCGAAGCGGTCGGCGAACCGCTGCGCCTTGGCGGCGTCGCGGCTGGCCACGGCGACCGGTCGCAGCCCGTCGCAGCGCCGGACCGCGGGGATCGCGTTGCGCCAGGCGATGTCGGCGGCGCCGAGGATCCCCACGCCGATCGGGCGGGTGCCGCCTTCCACGTCCGAAGGACGCGGCTCGGAAGAGTCCCGTGCTGCCATGCGTTCGCCCTCCCTCAACCGTGCTTGGCGACGAACTCGCGGATGGAGTCCGTCACGTAGTCGATCATCTCGGTGGTGACGCCCGGGTAGACGCCGATCCAGAAGGTCCGCTCGGTGATGATGTCACTGTTGGTGAGGTCGCCGCTGACCCGGTAGTTCTCGTTCTTGTACGCCGGGTGCCTCAGGAGATTTCCGGCGAACAGCAGGCGGGTGCCGATGCGGCGGTCGTTGAGGAACTGCACCAGCTCCGGGCGGCCGAACTTCGCGTCCTCGGTGAGGGTGATGACGAAGCCGAACCAGCTCGGGTCGCTGCCCGGCGTGGCCTCGGGGAGCAGCAGCCCCGGCACGCCCTGCAGCCGCTCGCGCATCCGGCTCCAGTTCCGCTTCCGCGCGGCGACGAAGTCGTCGAGCTTGGCGAGCTGGGTGAGGCCCAGCGCGGCCTGGATGTCGGTCGACTTCAGGTTGTAGCCGACGTGCGAGAAGATGTACTTGTGGTCGTACCCGTAGGGCAGGTCACCCATCTGGTACGAGTAGCGCTTGAGGCACTTGTTGTCCTCGCCCGGTTCGCACCAGCAGTCCCGTCCCCAGTCGCGCATCGACTCGGTGATCCGGGCGAGCTCCAGGGTGTTGCTCATGACGCAGCCGCCCTCGCCCATCGTGAGATGGTGCGCCGGGTAGAAGCTGACGGTCGAGTAGTCGCCGAACGTGCCGGTGGTCCTCCCCTTGTAGGTGGACGCCACCGCGTCGCAGTTGTCCTCGATCAGGAACAGGTCGCGTTCCTTGCACAGCTCCGCCACCTCGGCGACCGCGAACGGGTTGCCCATGGTGTGCGCGATCATCACCGCCCTCGTGCGCGGCGTTATCGCCTGCTCGATGCGCTCCAGGGTGGTGTTGTACGTGGCCAGGTCGACGTCCACGAAGACCGGCACCGCACCGCACTGGATGATCGGGTTCACGGTGGTGGGGAAGCTGGCCGCGACCGTGATCACTTCGTCGCCGGGGCGCAGCCTGCGGTCCTCCAGTTCGGGCACCGTCAGCGAGGCCAGCGCGAGGAGGTTCGCCGACGACCCGGAGTTCGTCAGGTGCGCCTTGCGGACGCCGATGGTCTTGGCGAACCGCCGCTCGAAGAGGAGCGCCTTGGCGCCGGAGGCGATCTTCATCTCCAGGGCCTGCTCGACGAGCGCGGCTCGGTCGTCCTCGTCGAGGACGGCGCCGGACGGCAGGATCGGCGTGACACCGGGGCGGAACTCCTGCGCGGACGCGTCCCGGTCACGGTGCAGCTTCCGCGTCTGCTCGAGGATGGACTGCACGTCCGTGTCAGCCATGAATGCGTTCTCCGTCCACTGCGGGGTTCGAGGTGGTCGTGGTCGTCGGGCGGTCTTCGGGCGCGTGGGGCGTGTCGGGGGTTCCGGGTCGCCCGGGGACGGTGTCCCACAGGGCCGCGAGCCCGTCTTCGAGCGTGCGTGCCGGGGACCAGCCGAGCTCCCGGCGGGCGAGGGTCAGCGCCAGCGGCTCTTCGCCGATGCCCGCGTCCCGCCGGGCGTCCTGCCCCCGGTCCGGGGCCGGGCTGCGCAGCACGCGGGCGCTGGTGCCGCTGACACGGACCAGGGTGTCGACGGCCTCGGTGAGGGGCACGCCGGTGCCGGAGCCGACGTTCACCACCGGCGGCACCCGCGGCGGATCCGCGGCCCGGAGTACGGCGTCGGCGACGTCCCTGACGTCGACGATGTCGCGGACGCCGGCCAAGGGTGGCAGCTGCAGCTCACCCGGGCGTTCGGCGAGGCGACGGGCGATCCCTCCGAGCAGGCTGTCCGGCGGGGTGTACGGCCCGACGGCCATGGCGATGCGCAGCACGACGGCGTCCAGGCGGCCGTCCGCGACGGCCTCGGTCAGGACGCGGGTGCCGGCGAGCTTGGTCCGGGCGTAGTGGCTGGTGGGCTCCTCCGGGAGGTCCTCGGTGAGCGGGGTTCCGGCGCGCTGGCTTCCGTACTCGTAGGCGGAGCCGACGTGCACCAGCCGGGCGGGGCCGGGCAGACCGGCCACCGCGTCGGCGAGGCGCCGCACCAGGGTGACGTTGCCCTCGGTGAGCTGTTCGCCGGTGACGTTCCACAGGGCTCCGGCGGCATTGACGACGAGGGACGGCCGCTCGCGCTCCAGCAGGGCGGCGAGTTCGGTTGCGCCGGAGCGCAGCAGGTCCAGTCGTACCGTGCGGCAGCCGGGCGGGAAGCCCGTGCCGCCGCGGCGCACGACGGCGGCCACCGACCAGCCGCGGGCCGACAGCGCGTCGCACACGTTGCGGCCGACGAACCCGGCGGCACCGAGCACCACCGCGGTCGGCGGCTCACGGTCCGCGGGGCTGACTGCACGCATGGACGGCCCTTCTCGATCGGTCGGCCGAGGGCCGCGTCCCCGGCGGCCCCGCCGGGCGTCACTATTCCTGCGGCCCGTCGGCGGGGACACCCGCGCCCGTCGCAGGCAGGCGAACTCTGG
>KI547057.1:40011-58517 GCA_000497405.1 Streptomycetaceae bacterium MP113-05
GTTTCCCCCGAGTCGGACTCCGGCTCCCGCGAGGCCCCCTCGGCGGGCCGAAGGTGGTGGGACACCGGATCACCGCCCACCCTGGAGTACCCCTGTGCGCGTGTTGTTCGCGACCATCCCGGAGAAGTCGCACCTGTACTGCATGACGCCGATCATGTGGGCGATGCGCGCCGCGGGACACGAAGTACGCGTCGCCAGTTGCGTGGAGTTCGTCGACACCATCGCCCGGACCGGCATGACCGCGGTCGCGGTGGGCAGCAACGACACCATCACCGCGGCGATGAGTGCCAACCGGGAGACCCAGGTCGAGGAGCGGGTCAGCTTCAACGAGCTGGACCCGGCCAAACTGAACTGGAAGGACGAACTGGAGCGGATCACCCTCGCCGCCTACGGCTCGGCCATGTACAACGAGCCGATGATCGACGGCATGGTGGAATTCGCCCGGTCCTGGCAGCCGGACCTGGTGGTGTGGGACCCGCTGACCTACTCCGGCCCGATCGCCGCCGGTGTGGTGGGCGCGGCACACGCCCGGTCACTGTGCTTCGCCGACGTGTGGGCGATGAAGCGGCAGTTGTTCCGCAAGCTGTACGACGAAGCCCCGCAGGAGGAGCGCCGCGATCCGCTGGGCGACTGGCTGGACGAGCGGGCCCGCGAGTTCGGCGGCCGGTTCACCGAGGAGTTCACCACCGGCCAGCTCACCCTGGACCCGCTGCCGGACAGTCTCGCCATCGCCACGGACGCCCGGCGCGCACCGGTGCGCTTCGTGCCGTACAACGGTCCGGCGGTGGTGCCGGACTGGCTGCTCGAACCGCCGGAGCGCCCCCGGGTGTGCATGAGCCTCGGCGCCTCCAACACCGAGCGGTACGGCGGCGACTACGTGCCCAAGAGCGATCTCCTCGCCGCCGTGGCCGAGCTGGACGTGGAGGTGGTCGCGGCGTTGCTGCCCGCGCAGGTGCGCGAGGTCGGCGCCGTGCCGGACAACGTACGGGTGGTGGAGTCGGTGCCGCTGCACGCGCTGCTGCCCAGCTGCTCCGCGCTGATCCACCACGGCGGTTTCGGGTCGTACGCCAACGCGCTGGTGTACGGCGTGCCGCAGATGACCGTCACCACCACGGTCGCGGACCAGATCTACCGCGGCGAGGGCCTGGCGCGGCAGGGCGCGGGGCTGCTGCTGGAACGCACCGAGGTCACGCCCGGGAAGGTGCGGGACGGCATCGCCCGGATACTCGCGGACGGGTCGTTCCGGCAGAACGCCGAACGGCTGCGCGACGAGGCCTGCTCCCGGCCGTCGCCGGGCGCGGTGGTGCCGGTGCTGGAGCAGTTGGTCGCGGACCGGCGCACCGACCCCTGGACGGTGTGAGCCCCACGCGCACCGAGGAACCCCGGGCGCGAGACGCGTCCTGCCCGCCGCCGGCCTGACCGGCTACGGCGTACAGGTCCTCCGCGGCGTCGCGGATGCCGACCCGTGACCGGCCACGGTGCCTGGCCCGGGTCAGGGCTTGACGACGCCGGCTTCGTGGGCGATGAGGCCCGCCTGGGTACGGTTGCGGCACTCCAGCTTGTCCAGCATCCGCGACACGTAGCCCTTGATGGTGGCCTCCGAAAGGTACAGGCGGGAGGCGGTCTGCGCGTTGGACAGTCCCTCGCCCAGGCAGGCCAGCACCTCGACCTCCCGCTCGGTGAGCGCCTCGACGAGCTTCCGCGCCCGGTCGCGGGCGGACAGCCCGTCGGTGGAGGCGGCGACGAGCCGCCGGGCGGCTGCCGCGGACAGCACCGTGTGTCCCTCGGACGCCACCCGCACCAGGCCGATCAGGTCCTCCGGCGGCGTGGACTTCACCAGGAACCCGGCAGCCCCCGCGCGCAGCGCACGCATCACGTAGTGGTCGGCGTCGAAGGTGGTCAGCACGACCACGGCCGGCGGGTCGGGCAGGCGCTGGATGCGTTCGATGGCGGTCAGACCGTCCACACCGGGCATCCGCAGGTCCATCAGCACCACGTCCGGCTTGCTGCGCCGCACCGCCTCCACCCCGGCGGCGCCGTCGTGCGCCTCGTCGACCACCTCTATGTCGTCGGCGGAGCCGAGGATGGTGCGCAGGAACACGCACACCATCGCCTCGTCGTCGACCACCACCACACGGACCATGCCGTCACACCGCCGATTCCGCTGTCGGTACGTATGCGGGCAGCGTGGCCTCCACGCTGAACCCGCCGTCGGGCGCGCGACCGGCGCGGAGCACGCCGTGCAGCACGTCGACCCGCTGCCGCAGGCCGACGATGCCCAGGCCGGAGCCCGTGCCGACGAGCTGCGCGCTGGGCCGGCCGGTCGGCGGCGTGTTGTGCACGGCCACCCGAACCTGGGACTCCTCGTAGTGGACGCTCACCACGACCTTCGCTCCGGGCGCATGCTTGTGCGCGTTGGTCAGCGCCTCCCGGACGATCCGGTACGTCGTGCGGCCGACGACGGGCGACGCGAGCGCCGGGTCGCCCTCCTGGACCAGCTCGGCGTCGACCCCGGCACCGGCCGACTCCGAGACGAGCGTGGGCAGCCCGGCGACCGAGGGTGAGCCGTCGCCCTCCTCGGGCGCGGTGCGCAGGATGCCGACCAGGTCGCGCAGCTCGTCGAGCGCCTGGCAGCCGGCCTGCCGCAGGTCCTCCGCGGCCTGTCGGGTCGCCTCGTCGGTCGCCGTCATCCGCAGCGCCCCGGCCTGCAGCGCCATCAGGCTGACGCGGTGAGTGACGACGTCGTGCATCTCGCCGGCCAGTCGGGCGCGTTCCTCTGCACGCGCCCGCTCGGCGAGCAGGTGGCGTTCACGTTCGGCCCGCTCGGCACGTTCGGTCAGCGCCATCACCAGACGGTGGCGGGCCCCGACGTACAGCGCCAGCAGCGGTCCCACCGCGGTCCGCAGCAGGCCGATGGTGAGTACCGTCCAGGTCGGCTGCCACGGGCGCATCACGATCAGGGTGAACACGGCGAGGGCGACGAACGCGGCCCGCCGGTTCTGCTGGTAGAAGAGCGGGCCGTAGGCGGCGAGGACCGTCGCGAACGGCGCCCACAGGTTGCCGCCGGCGGCCGGGGTCAGCGCACCGAAGGGGGAGATCAGCAGGGTGATCACCAGGGTGAAGGTGCCCAGCACCACGACCACCGCGATGGGCGCGCAGCGGCGGGCGGCGAGCGAGGCGCAGGCCAGGGCCTGCAGACCCAGCATGACCCAGGCGAGAGCGCCGGGCCGCTCGGGCCACCAGGTGCCGCCGGCCAGCGTCACGCCGGTGTCCAGCACCACGAAGAAGACCGCGATCGCCGCATCCACGGCGACCCAGTGGCGGCGGTGCCACGGCACCTCGTCCCTGCCCGTCATGCGGAAGACGGTAGCCCACCGGCGCGGCCGGACACCGTACAGCGGACTTTCGCCGTGACGGACCCTACGAAAGTCGCATGCCCCGTCCGCACAGCGGGCCGTTCGTCGCCCCTGGACCCTCCTGCCCGCCCTTCCGCCGTTATCTCGCAACGCGATCTGATGTGGGGCATGGACGCGACACAGGACGACGTGACGGCGACCCCCGCACTGGGCAGGTACGCGATCGACACCGACGCATCGACCATCCACTTCCGCAGCAGACACCTCTTCGGCCTGCTGCCCGTGAAGGGCACCTTCGCGATCAACAGCGGCACGGTCGACGTGGCCGAGCCGGTCGGGGAGTCGGCCCTCCGCGTGGAGATTGACGCCGCCAGCTTCCACACCGGCAACGACCACCGCGACGGCGACGTGAAGTCGGCGAAGTTCCTCGACACCGACAAGCACCCCGTGATCACTTTCGCCGCCGACGGCGTCGAGGGCACGGCGATCACCGGCCGTATCACCGCCTGCGGCGTGGAGAAGCCGGCGACCCTGCAGGTGCAGCGGACGACGGTGACGGCCTCCGGGTTCACCGCCCGTGCCACCACCCGGGTCGACCGCACCGAGTTCGGCGTCACCGGCTCACCGGGTATGGCCGGCCGTCATCTGGATCTGACACTGGAGGTCGTGTGCGTACGGTCGTAGTCGAGGACCTGCGCAAGTCGTACGGCTCGGTACACGCCGTGCAGGGCGTCAGCTTCGAGGTCGAGCAGGGCGAGATCTTCGCCCTGCTCGGCCCGAACGGCGCCGGCAAGTCCACCACGCTGGAAATCCTCGAAGGCTTCCGCAAGCGCGACTCCGGCGACGTCGAGGTTCTGGGCATGGACCCGGGCAGCCGCACGGAGGGCCGCGAACTGCGCGAACGGATCGGCCTGGTCCTCCAGGACATCGCCGTCGAGCCGTATCTCACGGTGCGCGAGACCATCGCACGAGCCGCGGGCTACTACCGGGCGCCGCGCCGGGTCGACGAGGTCATCGGGCTGGTCGACCTGGCGGGCAAGGAGAAGCAGAAGGTCCGCAATCTGTCCGGCGGCCAGAAGCGGCGCCTGGACCTGGCACTCGGCATGATCGGCAACCCGGACCTGCTGTTCCTGGACGAGCCCACCACCGGATTCGACCCCAACGCGCGGCGCAGTGCCTGGGATCTGGTGCGGCGGCTGCGGGACACCGGCACCACCGTCGTCCTCACCACGCACTACATGGAGGAGGCCCAGCAGCTCGCCGACCGGGTCGCCGTGATCGCCGCCGGACGGATCGTGTCCGAAGGCACCCCGGCCACTCTCGGCGGGCGGGACACCGCCCTGGCCCGCCTGCGGTTCGCCCTTCCGGCGGGCTGCACGGCCGACGACCTCCCGGTGTCCGGTGCGACCGAACACGAAGGGCTCGTCACCGTGGAGAGCGCCGAGCCGACCGAGACCCTGCACAGGCTCACCGGCTGGGCCCTGGACCGCGGCGCCGTCCTGGACCGTCTCAGCGTCGACCGGCCCAGCCTGGAGGACGTCTACCTGCAACTCACCGGAGAGCCCGGCGGGGAGTCCGGCGGAACCACCCCACCGGCAGGTGGCCAGAGCGCCACGGAAGCGGTGCGGGAGCCCGTCAGGGAAGGGAGCACAGCATGAGCGTCGCCGGCCCGACCGCCCCCACCACCCCGCGGCGCCGCGACCCGGCCCTGGTGTGGCACCAGATCAAGTACGAGCAGCTGACGTTCTGGCGGAACCCGCAGAGCGCGTTCTTCACCTTCGTCTTCCCCATCGTGATCATCACGATCTTCGGAGCACTGTTCCAGGGCGGTGAGCCGAGTCCGTTCTACGGCGGGCTGACGGCACTGCAGTACTACGTGGCGACGATCGCCGCGCTGTCCGTGCTGGGTGCCTGCTACAGCCAGCTCGCGATCGTGCTCTCCACTCGCCGCCAGGACGGCATCCTGAAGCGGGCGCGGGCGACCCCGCTGCCGACCTGGATGTACTTCATGGGTCTGCTGGCGCACTGCGTGATGGTCAGCATCGTCGACATCCTCCTCGTCATGGGGATCGGGAAGCTGTACGGCGTGCCGATGCCCGCAGCGGCCCAGCTCCCCGCACTGGTCGTGACGCTGGTGCTGGGCGCGGCGAGCTTCTGCGCCCTGGGCGTGGCCGTCGCCTCACTGATCCGCAACGCGGAGGCGGCGCCGGCGGTGGTGCAGTTCGTCCTCTTCCCGCTGATGTTCATCTCCGGGACGTACATCCCGATCAAGTCCGACTGGCTGGACGTCGTCGCGGGCTCACTGCCGGTGAAGCCCTTCAACGAAGCTCTGCTCGGCGCGATGTCGGGAGACGCCGGCTTCCCCTGGCAGAAGCTGGCCGTCCTGCTGGCGTGGGGCGTGCTCGGCGCGTTCGTCGCCATCCGCCGCTTCCGCTGGGACCCCAAGCCGGAGTGACCCGAGGGGCCGCTACCGGCCTCTCCCCCGAACCGCCGTGGCCCTGCGGCCCCCGACGCAGGGCCACGGCATCCTCCCGCTCCCCCGCTCGGCCCGCCGCCCCGTACAGCCCCGCGCTCTGCCCGGCGAAGGCCGACATGAGCCCGGGCCGCTGAGGGCCGTGGGCAGGAAGTGACGGGTGTTGCGGTTCTTCCTCTGGTCACCCGGAGGGGACGGCAGCGCCGATCACCTCCACGACCAGGGAGAACTCTCATGATCAAGAAGATGCACGAGTCCGGTGTCCGCAGCGAGCACGCCTATACCGCCGCGCTGGCGTCGGTGGGCGTGTCCTTCCTCGTCTGGGCGGTCTCGGAGAAGAAGGAAAGCGCGGGCCGGGACCGCGCGGACCGTTGGGGGATCTTCGTCGGCGAGTGGGCTCCGACGTTCTTCGGCCTCGGCCTGGCCCTCGCCCAGCACGAACAGCAGGACGGAACCTTCGACCGCTGACCCGCGCCGCCCGGCGACGCCCTGCTTCAGCTGGGGAGCAGCCCGGCTGGGGCAGGGGTGCGCGGCCCACGGTTCAGCGCTTTGCTGCCAGTGCGGCGGTGAAGCGGGTGGCGACCTCCGTGACGGCGGCCCGGAGTTCCGGCCCCCCTTCGACGCGGAAGGGGAACGGCACGGTGGACAGCCACTCCTGCGCGTACATCGCCGGGTTCCTCGTGCTGCCGACGAGCACACAACCGTCTGCGGAGGGCTCCAGCCGCCCCATGGGAGGACGTATCCACGGCGCCACCTGCTCATGGCGGGCGTCGAACACGACGCGGGTGGCGAACTGCCACCCCGTCCCCAGGTGCTCCTCCAGCATGGCGACCGGGTCGAGGCCGTCCGGCGGTTCGAAGCCGTGGCTGGTCTGCCGCACATCGCGGATCCGGTCGAGGCGGTAGGTGCGGACCGCGTCCGAGCGGTGGGAGTGGCACAGCAGGTACCAGCGCCCGTACCGGACTACCACGGCCCACGGATCGACCTCGGCCTCGCCCTCCCGGCCCCGCTCGCTGCGATAGGTGAACGCGACGCGCCGACGCGCCGCGACGGCGGCGACGAGTGCGCTGGTGGTGGCCGGGTCCGGGCGGGTCGAGTGCCGGTCGGGCGCGACCGCCGCGTGCTCCTGCAGCGCGGCAGCCTGCCGGCCCACGCTCTCCGGCAGCGCACGGATGATCTTGCCGAGGGCGAGCCCGAGGAGGTTCTCCGCGTCACCCGCCGACGGCTGCCCGTCGAGCACCGACATCACCACTCCGAGTGCCTCCGCCTCCGTGAAGACGACCGGCGGCAGCCGCATGCCCCGGCCCAGGCGGTACCCGCCGTACGGGCCCCGAACGGACTCGACGGGAACACCCGCCTCCCGCAGGATCGCGACATACCTCCTGGCTGCCCGTTCCGTGACGTCCAGCTTCTCTGCGAGGTCACCGGCCGTGGCGCCGGGGCGGGCCCGAAGGATCTCCAGAGCGCGCAGAGCGCGCGCGGTGGGGCTGCTGTCGGACGGCACACGAGCAGACTAGGGCCTGTCCGGCGGATCTTGTGACTGTCGCCGTCTCGGGTCGTTGGCATGAGCATGGGACGGGGAAATCTAACGCATGCGGAGTGGGTCCGGCTGAAGCCGCATCTGCCGAAGTCCGGGCAGCGCGGCGGACGTTGGGCCAGTCACCGCAGGGTCATCAACGGCATCCTGTACCGACTGCGCACCGGGGTGCCGTGACGGGATTTACCTGCGCGTTTCGGTCCGTGGAAGACCGTGTACGAACGCCATAGACGCTGGTCGGCGGACAGTACGTGGGACAAGATCTTCGCGGCCGTCTTGGCCGACGCCGACGCGGAGGGCCGCATCGACTGGTCCATGGTGAGCGTCGATTCGACCTCTTGCCGGGCCCACCAGCATGCCGCCGGGGCCTGCAAGACGGCGCCGCGGGTGCCGGGAAAAGACGCACGCCCCGGCAGCACCGCCCCGACGAGGGACTCGGACGCTCCCGGGGCGGCCTGACCTGCGAGATTCATCTGGCCGGTGAGGGCGGACGCCGCCCCCTGGCCCTGCTGATCACTCCGGGCCAGTGGGGCGATGCCCCACAGCTCATCCCGGTGATGGAACGCATCCGCGTCGGCCGCGACGGTGGCGGACACCCGCGTACCCGACCGGACCACCTCGGCGGCGACAAGGCGTACTCCTCCCGCCGCAATCGCCGCTACCTGCGACGGCGCCAGATCAAGCACACCATCCCCGAACCGAAGAACCAGCGGGCCAACCGCCAGCGAAGGGGCAGCAGGGGCGGCCGGCCCGTCGGCTTCGACAAGACGGTCTACAAGCGGAGGAACGAAGTTGAACGGACGATCAACGCGTTGAAGAACTTTCGGGCCGTGGCCACACGGTTCGACAAGCGCGCCTACGTCTTCCAGGGCACCGTCACCGTCGCCTCGATCCGGCTCTGGCTCCGCTCATGATCTGCCGGGCAGACTGCAGTGCGGACACGTCAAGCGTGCACCGGCAACATGCGCCCACTCAGCTTGCCCCATATCCCATCGACCTCACGCGGCTGGCAGAACGTAGCTGCGAATCTCGGCGATCTTCGCCGTCCTGGCCGTCCCTGGGAAACGGAGCACATGACAGAAGGCATACCGCGCGCCGTCAGCCGCCTCGATCGTGCCATCAACGCCCGCCTCCCGGCCGTGAGTGATCAGAGAACCGAAGGCGACCTCCTTGGCCTCGGCCAGGTCCGCCGCCCAGGCGCGCACGGCTTCACGTCCGCGGAGGACGGTGTCACCCACCAGGTTCCATTCCACGTCCTCGCCGACGAGCGCGGCCACGGTCTCATCGTTCCCTTCGGCGAGGGCGACGACGAGGTCGCGGAGTACCTCTTTACGGGGAGCGTTGCCGCAGTCCGGTGTAGATCGAATCGTCACCATGTGCCGAGTCTATGACCGTCCGGCGGCACAGACAGAGCTCGCAATGCCCTACGACTCCGTCACCAAGCCCACAGGGCCTGGGTCTCCGACACAGGCTTCCCTGGCAAGATCCGCCGGACAGGCCCTAGCAGGACTGCGGCGGTCCTGACGCCGACGCCGGGCATCGACGTCAGGACCCCGGAAAGAGGGTGCGCCTCCAGCAGGGCGTTGATTTGGGTTTCCATCGCCCGGCGCTGGGTGTGGACGGCAGCCAGGGAGGCGGCCAGGGAGGGGATGACGATGTCGAGGGTGCCGCTCCCCGGGACCACGACGGTCTGCTCGTCCAGCGCATCGAAGACATCGTCGATCAGCCGCTGGGCCATGCGCGGGGCTTTGGGACGGATCAGCTCCACGAGTCTGCGGCGGCCGGCTTTGCGCAGGGCGGCCGGGGAGCCGTGACGCTCCAGCAGCCAGGTCACGGCCTGGTGGTCGAGGCGCGGCCCGAGGACGCGCTCCAGCGAGGGGTGGAACTGGGTGAGCAGGCCGCGTATCCGGTTGCTGGTGCGGGTGGCCTCGGCCGCGAGGTCCTGGTCGAAGCCCACCAGGACCGTGAGCTCGGCGGTGATCTCGTCGGTGAGTTCCAGCGAGCGCAGGGTGTGCGGCATGGTGCGGGCCGCGTCCGCGATGACCGCGGCGTCCTTCGCGTCGGTCTTGGCCTCGCCCGGATACAGGTCGGCGATCCGGCGCATCGCCAGTCCGGGCAGGTAGGCCACGCGGCAGCCCGCGTCCCGTGCCACGGTCAGCGGCAGAGCGCCGATCGAGGCGGGCTGGTCCACGATCACCAACACGGTGCCGAATTTCGCGGCCAGCTTGTCGAAGGCAGCCCGCAGCTTCGGCTCGCTGTTGGGCAGCTGCTTGTCGAAGACCCTCTTCCCGGCCGGAGTGAGTCCGTGCCCGTGGTGGGCGGTCTTGCCGACGTCCAGGCCGAGGAACACGCCCACGTCTTCGATCTCGAACATCGCACCCTTCCAGGGGTGTTGACGGTGCCGGCCTCGGCTCGGGTGTCGTGCTCGCGCATCCACGTTATGCAGACCTACCGCCCGCGAGCTGCCCGGCGTTGCGCCGGACCGGACGGTGGCCGGACCTCTGATCAGCGTCTCCGACGGCACCTCCCGGGCCCGGGGACACCACCCCCCAGGTCATGCCTTCGACAGGGGGACACAGTCATACCGGGCCCGGAGGCCAGCGGCCCTGTTGCTACCGCAGAAAACATAACGGGGTCTGTGGACTGTCTCCGGCCTGCCCCGCAGTGATCTTGAACGAGAGGGGCAGGCACTGCGGAACGCGGGACAGGTGCGTTTTGGTGGTCAGCCCGCCGCGGGAACGTCCCAGGTCAGCGGCGGCGAGCCGGGCCTTGCGGCGACGCCTCACCTGTCGTCGTTCCTCCCGCTCCGGGCCCATTTGCCCTACTTCGCCGCCTCGGGCACACCCGCGGCGTCACGCGACGGCCCACTTCGCACGGCCCGAGGACATTACTGGCGAACTCCGCGCAGCTCAGCCACCAAACCCTGCTGACGAATCGAAGCTGACCCACCCCTGCGTCGCCACCGGAAATCGAACAAGCAGCCGGAAGGGCACAGCATCTGAAGGTGTCAGAATGGTTTTGCCTATGCAGTATTGTCGCAACTCTGGGCCGTCGCAGCTTTGGTTGTCTGGGTCCCGCATGCCACCATCTGAAATTCGATTCGCAAAGTGTAAGATGCGTTTTCGGTGCGGTAGTCGATCCAAATCCGATCGACTACCGCACCTCTCTCATTTACTTTCAGAGTGAATATGAGCTCGGAAAATCCGGCCCCTTTCCCGTTCTCCTGTGCGCAGCTTTGCCGAATGTGTGTATCGGGAGTGACGTCGCGGAAGGTGCCTGGTAGTTTCCCACTTGATAGGTTTGGAGGTGTACCCAGTGCGCTACCCAGGTAGCTGATACTAGGATTTGATTCCCTGACATCACTGCGCACGACGCGCAGTTGCGGAGTTATGGATATTGGCTTTATTGGTGTGCGGTACCTGATCTTTTCAATCTCTATCTCAGAGCCGCTTGTTGAACACAGCACGTAGCTGCCGAACGTCCCACTCCATGGTGCGTTCTCTGGCGCGTAGATGGAGATAGCCCCAGGTGAGGAATGGGCTTGAAGCGGACCGCTGCCGTCAGCGTGCTCGATGCGACGTTCGCGACTTTGAAACATAACCAAAGCTGTGACTGCTACTGCTACGACGACGAGGCCTGCGACTGCACGCGCAGGAGCCTGCCGCCAGCTGACGGCAGGCCCTCCATTGAAACGCGTTACCACTACAGCTCTCCCTCTACGCGGTCGTACCACTGCTGCACCCGACTGGCTAGGTTCGGCTTGTCGGTGTTACCGCACAGAAAATCATGGGCATTTGTCATCTTGTAGTTCAGTGTGGACCCGGTCGTGTAAGAGCGCGCTGTGCTTGGCTCTATGCCGAGAACGTCACCAATCTTCACGCCGTGCGCCGCGGTGAAAGTGTTTCCAGTGGTTTTGGTGTAGGTGCACTCCGTCTTTGTTGTAGTGGTTGTAGAGATAGTATCGGGCTTCCGTTCTGTAGACTTGCACGTGCCAGCGCTGTGTGGCAGCCTCCTCAATCGTCAGCAGTTCGAAACGAGAAATACGTAACCTTATCCAAGGTGTTACCTCCTGGTTGCCTGTCAGTTTGTCGTATAATAGAGGCACCCCCCGTCCTGAACGAGATCCGTGCCCCGAACCCAGTCGGCCGACCCCGAACCCGGACGGACGCCGTCGTCGTCGCCGCCACCGACAAGGCCCACTCGCCTCGCAAGAACCGCTCCCACCTGCGCGCACGTAGAATCACAGCAGTCATTCCGGACAGCTCTACAAGCTCCGCAACAGCGTCGAACACACCATCAACAGATCAAGGACTGGCGTGGCCTTACCGTCCACTACGACAAAAGCCTGAAAGCTACGAGGCTGGACTCGCGTTACGCGCCAGCCTCCACCGGATCCAACGCCTCCGATGACATGACAGCCTTGATCACAACTCCACACAGACTCTAGGACGCACCCGCGTGTACCGGAAGCAGAACGTCCGGAATGGGCTCTAGCGTGCTGTCCGGGAGCCGGCTCGACGCCGTACATGCTCCCGGCCCTCCCGAGAAAGAGACCTGCCCATGCGCATCCTGCTCATCGCCGGCCTGTGGCTCGACGGCTCCGCCTGGGACGCGGTCGTCCCTGGGCTGGAGGCCCGGGGACACCACCCGGTTCCGCTCACTCTCCCCGGCCAGGGGGACGGGTCGGCGTCCGCCACGTTGGAGGACCAGGTGGCGTCCGTGGTCGCCGCCGTGGACGCGGAGGACGACCGGGTCACAGTGGTGGGGCACTCGGCCGCCTGCACGCTGGCGTGGCTGGCCGCCGACCGACGCCCGGACGCCGTGGCCCGGGTCGTGCTCATCGGGGGCTTCCCCTCCGCGGACGGAGAGGCCTATGCCGACTTCTTCGGGCTGCAGGACGGTGTCATGCCCTTCCCCGGTTGGGGGCCGTTCGAAGGGCCGGACGCCGTCGATCTCCCGGACGAGGCCCGTCGGAGCATCGCGGAGGCCGCGATCCCCGTACCGGGAGGGGTGGCCCAGGGTGTGGTGCGGCTGACGGACGAACGCCGGTTCGCCGTCCCGGTCACTCTCGTGTGCCCCGAGTTCACCCCTGTCCAGGCGCAGGGCTGGATCGACGCCGGCGACGTGCCCGAGCTCGCCCGCGCCGCGACCGTCGACTTCCTCGACATCGACTCCGGCCACTGGCCGATGTTCACCGGGCCCGGGGACCTGGCCCGGCTCCTCGCCACCGCGGCCGAGAACGGCTGACACCTCGAGGAACGCGCCGGCGACGTCCCCGGCCCCGTGGGAGCAGCCCGGACCGGGCGCGCCGGCGCCCGGTCGTTGTCAGTGCCTCCTGGCAGCATCTTCGGCATGACCCCCTTGCTACTCGCCGACATCGAACGGGCCGTGCGCAGCAGTTGGTGTGCGGAAACGTGCACACCCGAGTTCCGGTCGCGCTGGACCGAGGACAACCCGGCTCGGGACCAGTGCGGAGTGACCGCCATGGTGCTCAACGACCTCCTGGGAGGCGAGCTGGTCCGGGGAGAGGTGCACGTCGACTCGCAGCGGGTGGACTACCACTGGTGGAATCGCCTGGGCACGGGGACGGAGATCGACCTCACCCGCGAGCAGTTCGAGCCGCACGAGGTCGTCACCGGTGGGATCGTCGTCCCCCGCCCACCCGTGACCGAGTTGCGCAGGCTCCGCGAGGAGTACGAGCTGCTTCGCGACCGCGTCGTGGAGAAGCTTCAGCGGCAGCAGGCGACGGCGGCTGCGCACGCTTCTCGTCAGCCGGCGTGAACGTGCCCGGTTCCCGCGCGAAGGTCATACAGGTCGGCGCGCCCGTCGAAGGGCGAGCGCGCCGACCAGGGGCGTAGCCCCGTCAGGCCTCGCGTGCGCGGAGCCAGTCGTCGACGACTCCGGCGGTGGTGCCGGCGAGGTCCTCCATCATGGTGAAGTGGTTCCCGGGGACGTCGACGACGTCGTCGGTCTCGGACCAGCTGGTCTGCCAGTCGGACGGGGAGAGGGTGTCGTCGCCGGACACGGGTTGGCCGGCGCGGACGAGCAGCACGGGTGCCGAGAGCTTGCCGGGGGCCCAGCCGCCG
Organism: Streptomycetaceae bacterium MP113-05; assembly: GCA_000497405.1. Lineage (GTDB taxonomy): Bacteria > Actinomycetota > Actinomycetes > Streptomycetales > Streptomycetaceae > Streptomyces. The sequence goes on from KI547057.1 coordinate 53,464, forward strand.
AGGAGGTTGAAGTACCAGCTCATGGCGGACAGTCGGGCGGAGTCCATGCGGGCGAAGCCCTCCTCGCGCTCGAACATTCCGCCGAGCAGCTGGTCCTCGAACTGTCCGAGGGAGTCGTCGCCCGGGACGTAGGTGTCCAGGAGGACGACACCGGCCGGGGACCGTCCGGTCTGGTCCAGGTGCGCGGCCGTCGCGTACGCGAGGACGCCGCCGGAGGATGAGCCGAGCAGTGCGTACGGCTCGTCGCCGACCTGCTCCCGGACCATGCGGGCCAGGAGCTCGACCAGGGCCTCTTCGGTGGCGGGCAGCGGCTGGCCGCCGGCGAAGCCGGGTACGGCCAGCGCCGTGACGTCGCGGACGTCGCGGAACCCGGAGGCGAACCGGGCGTACTGGTGGACGCCGGCGAGCGCCACCTGGGAGCTGATGCAGACCAGGTGTACCGGCTCCGGCCCGCCCGCGAGGCGTACGGCGGTGGGTGACTCGGTCACCTCGTCGGCGGAGGAGAAGGTGGGCCGGAGCTGCGAGACGCTCTCCAGCAGGGCGAAGCCCTCCTTGAGGCGGCCCTCCTCGCAGGCGCGGCGGAACAGCGCGCCGACGGTGTCGTCCGCGTCACGGCGGGCGGCGGGCGCCGGTTCGGTGTCGGTGCCGGGTGCGCTCTCCGGCCCCGCCGCGGCGGCGAGTTCGCCGACAAGGTGGTCGGCGAGGTCGAGGGGCGAGGTGTGGTCGAAGACGAGCGTGGCGGGCAGGCGCAGTTCGGTGACGGCGGCCAGCACGTTGCGCAGTTCGACCGATGTCAGAGAGTCCAGGCCGAGTTCGAGGAACGCGGCGTCCGGTGCGATGTCCTCGCCCGACGGGTGGCCGAGTACGGCCGCCGTGGCGGCCCGTACGGTCTCCAGCACGGCGGTTCGGCTGCCCGCCGCGTCGAGTCCGCGCACGCGCTGGGCCAGCGAGGGTCCGGCCTGCTCGCCGGTCGCCGCGGTGGCGCGCCGTGCGGAGCGGCGTACCAGGCCGCGGAACAGCGGCGCCGGTTCGGGTCCGAACGCAGCCAGGTCGAGGCGTACCGGGACGAGGGCGGCGTCGGCGGAGTGCAGGGTCTGGTCGAGGAGGGCGAGGCCCTCCGTCTCGCTGAGGGCGAGGACGCCGCCGCGGGCCATGCGGCTCCGGTCGGTTTCGTCGAGGCGCCCGGCCATGCCCTGTTCCCAGGCGCCCCAGGCCAGGGACAGCGCGGGCAGTCCGTCGGCGCGGCGCTGTTCGGCGAGCGCGTCGAGGAAGGCGTTGGCGGCGGCGTAGTTGCCCTGCCCCGGCGCGCCGAAGGTGGCGGCGGAGGAGGAGAACAGCAGGAACGCGGCGAGCGGCGTGTCGCGGGTGAGTTCGTGCAGGTGCAGGGCGGCGTCGACCTTGGCGCGGAAGACGCCGTCGAGTCGTTCGGGGGTGAGGGCGGAGACCACGCCGTCGTCGAGTACGCCGGCGAGGTGGACGACGGCGGTGAGCGGGTGTGCGTCCGGTACGTCGGCGAGGGTGGCCGCGAGCGCGTCGCGGTCGGCGGCGTCGCAGGCGGCGAGGGTGACGTGGGCTCCGAGGGCGGCGAGTTCGTCGCGCAGCGCGGCCCCGCGCTCGGAGGCGGTGCCGCTGCGGCTGAGCAGCAGCAGGTGCCGTACGCCGTGCTCGGTGACCAGGTGGCGGGCCACCGGGCCGCCGAGGGCCCCGGTGGCGCCGGTCACCAGCACCGTGCCGTCCGGGTCCCAGGCCGGTGCCGGGTCGGCGGGTACGGGGACGCGGGCCAGACGTGCAGCGTGCACCTGGCCGCCGCGGACGGCGAGTTGGGGTTCGCGGGTGTCGAGGGCGGCGGGCAGCGCGAGGACGGAGTCCGGCTGCTCGTCGAGGTCGACGAGTGCGAAGCGGCCGGGGTTCTCGGACTGGGCGCTGCGCAGCAGGCCCCACAGCGGTGCCGCGGCGAGGTCGCCGGGGCGGTCGGAGCCGGTTCCGACGGCGGTGCGGGTGACGAACGCCAGCCGGCTGCCGGCGAGGCGGTCGTCGGCAAGCCAGGTCCGGGCCGTGCGCAGCGCGTGGGCGGTGGTCTCGCGGGCGGCGCGCGGTAGGTCGCCGTCCGGGGCGTCGGAGCCGTCCAGGGCGACGAGGACGATCTCCGGGAGGGTCATGCCCGTGGAGACCGCGCCGGTGAGCGCCTCGAGGTCGGCGAACGACTCGACGGGCACGCCCGCTTCGGTCAGGGGTTCGGCGATGCCGAGGGCGTCGGAGCCGACCAGCACGCAGCGGCGGGTCTCGGGTTCGCCGCTGCCGGAGGCGACGGGCGTCCAGCCGACGCGGAACAGGGCGTCAGACCAGGTGTCCCCTCGGGGCGCGTCGGCCGGTACCCGCAGGGCGAGGGCACCCACGTCGGCCACGGGGGCGCCGGACGGGTCGGCGGCGGTGATCGCCACCTCCCGGGGTCCGTTGGCGGTCAGCCTGACCCGTAGTGAGGAGGCGCCCGCCGCGTGCAGCGCGACGTCGCCGAAGGAGAAGGGCAGCAGGCGTCCGGCGCCCTCGGGCAGCAGGTGGGCGATGCCGTGCAGGGCGGCGTCCAGCAGCGCCGGGTGCAGGCCGTAGTGCGGGGCGTCGGCGCGGACGGGCTCGGGCAGCACGACCTCGGCGTACAGTTCGCCGTCGCGCTGCCATGCGGCACGCAGCCCCTGGAAGGCGGGGCCGTAGGCGACTCCGTCGGCGGCCGGGTCGTCGTACAGCCCGTCGACGTCGACCTCGACGGCGTCGGCGGGCGGCCACACGGTGGCGTCGAACGGCTCCGCGTCGGCTACCGGTCCGGCGGTGAGGGTGCCGGTGGCGTGCGTGGTCCAGGGCGCGTCGGCGGGTGCGCCGAGGGTGCGGGACAGGATGCGGACGGTGCGGTCGCCCGCGTCGTCGGGAGTGCCGGTGACGATCTGGATCTGCCGGTCCTGGGGTGCGTCGAGGACCAGCGGCGTGGCGAGGACGAGTTCCGCGATCCGGTCGCAGCCGCCGTGGTCGCCTGCGTGGACGGCGAGTTCGAGGAGTGCGGTGCCGGGCAGCAGGGTGCTGCCTGCGACGCGGTGGTCGGCCAGCCACGGGTGTGCGGCGGACGGCAGGCGTCCGGTGCACACGGTGCCGCCGTCGGGCAGCGGCAGGCAGGCGCCGAGCAGCGGGTGGTCGGCGCCGGACAGTCCGGCCGCGGTGAGGTCGGCGGGCCCGGTGCCGGCGTCGGCCCAGTAGCGCTGCCGCTGGAAGGCGTACGTGGGCAGGTCGGCGCGGCGGGCGCCGGTGCCGTCGAACAGGGTCTCGGCGTCGAGGTGGTCGCCGTGCGGCAGTACGGCGGCCAGCGCGGTGGCGAGGGTCTGTGCCTCGGGGCGGCCGCGGCGCAGCACGGAGACGGTGAAGGGCGCTGCGGTCTCCCGGCCGGTGTCGTCCTGCGGGGCCTCGGCGTCGAGAATCTCGCGGACGGCGGGGGCGAGGGCGGTGTCGGGGCCGATCTCGACGAATCCGGTGACGCCGGCGTCGCGGAGCCGGGTGACGGCGTCGTGGAAACGTACGGCCTCGCGGACCTGCCGCACCCAGTACTCGGGGTCTTGGTATCCGGCCTCGGAGGCGCCGTCGGCGGTGGGCTCGCAGGGGATGCGGGCGGGATGGTAGGTGACGGACCCGGCGACCTCGCGGAAGGCGGCCAGCATCGGTTCCATGCGGGCGGAGTGGAAGGCGTGGCTGACGCGGAGCCGCTTGGCGCTGCGGCCTTCGACATGGGTGGCGAAGTGGTCGGCGATCCGCTGGACGGCGTTCTCCTCGCCGGACAGCACGACGGCTTCGGGGCCGTTGACGGCGGCGAGGCTCACCTCGTCACCGAGCAGCGGCCGTACCTCGGCCTCGGTGGCGCGGAGGGCCAGCATGGCGCCGCCGGGCGGCAGTTCCTGCATCAGCCGGCCGCGTGCGGTGACCAGGCGGCAGGCGTCGTCCAGGGTGAGCACGCCGGCGGCGTGGGCGGCGGCGAACTCGCCGACGGAGTGGCCGGCCAGGCGGTGCGGACGCAGGCCCCAGGACTCCAGTAGCCGGTAGAGGGCCACTTCGAGGGCGAACAGCGCGGGCTGAGCGTACTCGGTGCGGTCCAGGAGGGGTTCGGCTCCGGGGGCGGGCTCGTCCCAGAGGATCTCGCGCAGGGGACGGTCCAGGTGCGGGTCGAGGCAGGCGGTCACGTCGTCGAATGCGGCGGCGAACACCGGTGAGGAGGCGTGCAGTTCGCGTCCGGCACCGAGCCGCTGACTGCCCTGCCCGGTGAAGAGGAACGCGACCTTGCGGGCGTGGGCCCGCCCGTGGCCGGTGCCGGGGGCAGGGTTGCCCGTGGCGAGGGCGTCCAGGGCGGCGAGCAGGTCGTCACGTCCGGCGGCGACGGCCACGGCGCGGTGGTCGAAGCGGCTGCGGGTGGCGGCGAGGGAGAACGCGGCGTCGAGGGAGGCGAGTCCGGGCCGGGCCGTGAGGTGTTCGCGCAGCGCCGCGGCTTGGGCCCGTACGGCGTCCGGGGTGCGGCCGGACACCAGCAGCGGCACCATGGCTTCCGACCCGGTCGGGTCGGCCGGCTGCTGACGAGGGGGCCGGGCTTCGGCTGCCGGGGCCTCGATGACGACGTGGGCGTTGGTGCCGCTGATACCGAAGGAGGAGATGCCGGCGCGGCGGGGGCGGCCGTCGTCGGTGTCCCACGGCGTGGCCTCGGTGAGCAGTTCGACGCTCCCCGAGTCCCAGTCGACCTGCGCGCTCGGCTCGTCGACGTGCAGGGTCGGGGGCAGCACGCCGTGGCGCATGGCCTGCACCATCTTGATGATGCCGCCGACTCCGGCAGCCGCCTGGGCGTGGCCGATGTTGGACTTGATGGAGCCGAGCCGCAGCGGCCGGTCCTCGGGGCGGTCCTGTCCGTAGGTGGCGAGGAGTGCCTGCGCCTCGATGGGGTCGCCGAGCACGGTGCCGGTCCCGTGGCCCTCGACCGCGTCGACCTCGGACGGCTGCAGCCCGGCGCGGTCCAGCGCCTGCCGGATGACGCG
>KI547058.1:0-9110 GCA_000497405.1 Streptomycetaceae bacterium MP113-05
CGGAGAGCTCAGGCGGACCAGCCGATGGAGGAGACGTAGGAGTAGGAGTCGTACTCGCTGCCGAGGTCGGTGATGACCTCGTCCCAGACCGCGTCGAGGGCTTCGTCGTCGTCGGCGAGCCATGCGTCGACGGCTGCTTCCCAGTGGTGGGGGCGGACGGTCAGCCGCCTGGTGGTGAGGTCGCGGCGGTGTCGGCGGTCGACGGCGGTCTGGTCGACGGGGTCGATCTCGACACGGGTACCGCCCCGAGCCGCGAGGCGGCGTTTGAGGTCGGTGGCGACGTTGTGCCTTCGCAGGTCCCAGTAAGCCGCGTCCAGCCTGTGCCGGTTCGCTGCGTTGGGCATGCGCTCCTCCGCCAGCCACGCATACAGCGTGCGGGGTGTGACACTGATCCCGGCGCGCTCTATCGAGGCGTACCCGGCTTCGGAGTGGGTGAGGTAGCGCAGGCGGGCGGCGATGCCGCGGTCGGTGTCGGCGGGGGAGTGGATGCCGGTGACCATGTTCTCGATCCCCGCACCCAGGGCGTCCGCGCCTCGCACGCCGTGGGCGTTGTACTGGCTGAAGTTCATCCACCGCCCGGCCATCAGCGCACCCCGGCCACGGTGTAGGTCACGGGAGCGCCGTCGCGGTCGGTCTTGACCTTCATCTCGGCCAGCCCCCGCCCCTCGGCCCAGGTCTGGCGCCAGTCGCCGCCGGCGAGGTGGAGTTCGTCGGTGCCCAGCGCGCTGACGACCGTGAGCCCGGCCTGGTGCGCCTTGTGAGCACGCCCCCACAGGTTCGCGAACGCCTGGCTACGGATGAGGTGCATCCAGTCCGGGCGGACGATCTCCCGGTTGTGCGAGGACTCGCCCAGCGTGGAGACGAACTTGGAGTACATCGCCTTCACATACGCCGCCGTCACATCGTCGCCGGCCTCCAGGGCGTCGGCCCGCGCCCCGGCGAGGAGCTGGCGGAGGCTGTCCAGGAACGTCTCCGTCGCGGACGAGGTCCAGGACTCGTGGATGACCGGCGCCTCGACCATGCGGTGCTTCGGCCCTGCCAGGCGCAGCAGGAGCCGCAGCGTCGGTTCGGTCACCCACACCGGGCCCTCCTCCTCTCGGTCGCCCAGCGGTGAGGGCAGGTGCGGGTGCTCCCACACGCTTGGGGTGATCAGGTGGACTCCGGCACGCTTGCGGTCGTGCTCCCCGCCCGAGCTGTGCGTCAGCTTCCCGATCGGCAGCCACGTCTTGAGCGCCGACAAATAGGCGGCATTCACGTCCAGCGCCGTCACCGCCAGTTCGCCGTCGGGGTGACGCCGGAAATCGGAGTGACGCCACGACGGACGCGCCTCCCACACCAGATCCGGATCCGTCTTCGACGGCTTGCGCAGAATGTCCGGGAGAGCGGGGTAGGCGGTGTACTCATACCGCGCCTGCGCCCTGGTGCGCGCGAACAGCCCCATCACATCCGGGATCGCCCGCTTCACCAACGCCCCAGCCGCCGCGTCCGCATCACCCCCCGCCTTGGTCAGTTCCTGGTCCACGGCCGCCGCGATCGTCTCCCGCAGCTCCGCACGCACCTGATCCGCCGAAGAGGTCTGCCGCCGCGCCTGCTGCCTCGCGTACCCGGCCCGCGCCTGGCGCGCGGCCGGGCTCTCCACCGGCCGCGCCTCCGCCACATTGGGATCGGTCTGCTGCGGGACCGGCGGCTGCACGGCGACGTCGGGCTGCTGCGCCGGGGACGCGGGTTGGGCGGTGGCGGGATGGATCTGCGCGAGACCTTCCAGGAGGCGCAGGTACTTCCCCCGCGACGGCGAGGACGGCATGCCGCCCGCCTCCCAGTTCGCCACCGTCTGCCGCCCCACACCCACGGCCCGGGCCACCTGCTCCAGCGACAGCCCCGCCGCCTTCCGCAACCGCACCCGCTCCTCCGGATCATCGAATGCCGCCGCCAGTTTCGCCTCCGCCAGCAGGGCCGCGACCCCGTCTCCATCAAGTTCACTGGCCATGGCGCCAGCATACCTCTCAGATAGACGCTGGCTAGCGTAAAAGTAGCGTCGGATCGGACAGTAAATTGGGCGGTGTGGCCGGTGGCCCTGCCCGGGCTTACGCCGACGGCTGGCCCGGACGGGGCCGCCGCTCACACCGCCCAGTGGTCTTGTGCAGTTCTGGTGGAGCGGGCTACGCGTGACGGCCGGTCAGGCGATGCCGGGGTTGGTGAGGTTTTCTCGGGCGAGGCTGACGCGGGCGGCCTTCCCGGTCTCGCTGCGGCTGGTGATGGCCAGGCATTGGGCGAGTCCCCGGAGTCGCGCGGCTGGGGTCGCCTGGCAGGGCAGGGTGCCCGTGTCGCCGGGCTTCGCTACTTCGTCGAGCGCGTGCCGCACGCCCCGAAGTGGCGGCAGGGCCCCTCCCTCGTGAGAAGTGATCATGCTCACCTTCGTGGTGTTCGGCCGGTCCCCGTCTCGGCGTGAGGGGCGGGGCTACTCGCATTTTGGCAGGTGAGGGGCTGTCAGGTCGGCTTCGACTGTTGACATGTGCACCGTGTTGTTGATCAGATGCACGGCGTCCCCCCACTTGTGACGTTGTCTCCATATCCTTGGGGGAAGTGTGTCCAGATCGCTCGGCGGAGTATGGGCTGGGCGGGCTGGTGTTCTCGCCGTAGCCACGGCGTTGTTCGCTGGTCTCCTGCCACTGCTACCCGGTACGAGTCCATCGGCGACTGCTGCTGATTCGAGTCCCGCGCAGAAGGCTCTGGCCCAGGCGGAGGAGACCGGTGAGCGCGTCGAGTTGACCGGTGAGCGCAGTGAGTACTCCAGCGTCTATGCGAACCCCGACGGGGAGACCTTCACCCTCAGCAACTCGATTGCTCCGGTGCGGGTCAAGCAGCCGGACGGCGCCTGGGCTCAGCCGGACCCGACGCTGGTCCGGACCCAGGACGGGAGGATCGTGCCGAAGGCCGCGGCAACCGGTCTGGAGTTCTCTTCCGGTGGGGACGCGGCGTTGGCGGCGATCAGCGAGCCGGGCCGGGAGTTGTCGGTTGGCTGGTCCGCCGACCTCCCTGAGCCCTCTTTGGACGGTCCGACGGCCACCTATACGGACGTGCTTCCGGATGTGGACTTGAAGGTGACCGCCACGGTGACCGGCTTTCAGCACGTTCTGGTGGTCGAGACGCCCGAGGCCGCGGCCGACCCCGCCCTGGAGGAGCTCCAGTTCTCTCTTCGCACGCAAGGACTGACGGTGCGGGAAGCCGCCGCCGGTGGGCTGGATGCAGTGGACGGGAACGGGAAGGCGCTGTTCAAAGCTCCAGCGGCGTTCATGTGGGACTCCTCCGGTGGCCAAGCCGACGCTTCCGGCTCCGGTAAGGCGGCGCCACGCAGCGGTAGCGTCACCACGGAGGGCGCCGGGCCCGCCGAGCCGGGAACTCCCGACCGCACCGACGGGCCCGCGCCGGGCGATGAGATCGCCGAAGTAGGAGTCCAGGTCGAGGACGGCACGCTGTCCGTCGCCCCGGATGCGGACATGCTCACCAGCACTCCCGCCTCTGCTTTTCCCCTCTACATCGACCCCGATGTCTCCTGGGGGGAGTACGAGCGCACCCTGATCCGCTCCGACGGATATGAGGACTACAACTGGAGCGGGGACGAAGGCGTCGGCGAATGCCACGTCTGGAGCGGCTACTACTGCGACGAGGACGGCTACCGGCAGCGCCTGATCTTCGAACTGTCAGGCAACAAGCTGAACGGCAAGCACGTCCTGGACGCCACCTTCCGGGTCACCGAGACCTGGTCCTTCACCTGCGACCCGACCTGGGTGCAGTTGTGGCGCACCGGCAGCATGTCCAGCCACACCAGCTGGCCCGGACCGGACCGCATCGACATGATGGGCGACCGCCACGTCTCCGCCGGACGCGGGGATGCCTGCAGCCCGTCGCAGCCTGCGAAGCCCATCGAGTTCAACGACAACCCCAACGAGAGCAACGAAAACCTCACCACCACCGTCAAACGCCTCGCGGACGGTGACCTCTCCCGGCTGACGCTGATGCTGAAGTCCCAGGACGAGACGACCACCAAGGGCTGGAAGCGGTTCAAGAACGACGCCACCCTCGACGTCACCTACGTCGGTATACCCGCCCGCCCCACCGAGGTCGGCCTGGTCACCGGCGAGGGCCACGCGACCTCGTGTGAAACCGACGCCGACAACGCACCGGTCACCGCCGACCCCACACCCCAGGTCGGCGGATACCTCCAGACCCAGTCCGGCGGCCAGGACCAAGCCAAGCTGCGCATGTACTTCGACGTCGACGTCGAGAACAGCGACGGCAGCTGGTCCGATGTGCCACCCGGTGGCTCTGACCTGGTTCCCAGCACCGGCTACGTGGGAGACGGGACGTGGACGAGTAGAGAGTGGGGGACCACGCTCGAGGAAGGACCGATGTACCGGCTGCGCGCCTGGGGTCGGTCGTACTGGGACGACGGCAACAAGTACCTGGCCGGCCATTCGAATGCGTATCACAGCGGATGGTGTCACTTCACCGTCGACCCGACTGCCCCGGCCGCCCCTGATCTCACTGTCGATGAGCCCTACCAGGAGTGCCGGCCCAGCGACTGTCCCGCAGCCGGAGGACCGGGCACGGCGACGGCGATCACGGCCACCCCTGCTGCCGGTGACACCATCACCGGCGCCGAGTACTGGACCTCCGTCACCCAAGAGTGGTCCCCGATGACAGCGGACGGCTCCACCTACACCGCCCAGGTCACTCCGGACCGTGCCGGTACCTTCCGCGTCCTGGTCGAACTGACCGACCAAACAGGCAGACCCAGCGAACGCGCAGAACTCGACTTCCTCGTCAAAGCCGGCGAGGGCCCGGTCGCCCGCTGGCACTTCGACGAAACCTCCGGCGCGGCCGTCGACTCGGCCACGGCCGCCGACTCCGCCCAGCAGGACGTCACCCTGCACACCGGCGCCACCCGCGACGACCGCGGCCGGCGCGGCCTGATCACGACCGACGCGCAGGGTGACCCGCTGCCCGAACCGGTCACCGACCACGGCATGGCACTGGACGGCAGCACCGGCTACGCCGCCACCAACGGTCCGGTGCTGGAGACCCGCTCGGCCTACACCGTCTCCGCCTGGGCACGCCTGAACAGCACCGACGGTGACAGCATCATCCTGTCGCAAGACGGCGAGAACTACACCCCCTTCGTGCTGTGGTACGAGCCGGACTACAGCACCTGGGTATTCGGGGTGAAGGAAGCCGACGAGGCCACCGGCACCGCCTACTACGGAGTCGTAGCCGACCAGCCCGCAGCCGCGAACGTGTGGACACACGTGGCCGGAACGTATGACTCGGTCACCCAGAAGCTGAAGCTCTACGTCAACGGCGTCCTGCAGGGCACCACGCAAAGCGCCGGCTCCTGGGACGCCGGCGGCGCCTTCCAGATCGGCCGCTACCAGTGGGCCGGCCAGCACCAGTACAACTTCGACGGCTCCATCGACGAAGTCGCCGTCTGGCAGCGCGTCCTCACCGCTGCGGAAATCTCCGACGAGGCGCGGCTCCTGACCCCCGGTGGTCATGCCGGGGCGGAGCTCGTCGCAGCCTGGGATCCCTCCACCGGCACCGGGACCACGGTCACCGACGTAGTCTCCGGCTACGGACGCGACCTCACCCTCTCCGGGGGAACCACGCTGGACGGCGAGGCCCTTGTACTGGACGGCGCTGACGGACATGCCTCCACCTCGGGCCCGCTCGTCGACGGCAGCGGCTCCTTCACCACCACCGCCTATGTGGAACCTGACAGGGGGCCCCTCGCAGCGGCCTCGGTCGGCTCCACGGTGCAGGTGCTGCAACAGCCTGCCGCTGACGGCGTCGCCTGGGGCATCTGGTTCGAGGTCACCGGCAAGGAAGTCATCGTCAACGACGACTTCGAGCAGGAGACGGTCGCGGTGGGCAGGTGGCACTTCGGCCGTCCCGGAGCCGCGGTCACCACCGAAGCACGCTTCGCCATCGACGGCACGGGCTACCGGCTCACCGGCGTCCACAACGCCCAGGACGGCACCATCACCCTCTACGTGTCCGACGTACAACATGACGAACCGACCGCGTACACGGCCCAGGTGGGCCAGGGGATGTTCACCGTCGGGCGTTCTCTCTCCGGCGACTTCATGCCGGGACGCGTGTGGGACATACGGGTCTGGGCCGGCGCCCCCACAAGACCTGCTCAGCTCAGCGAAATGATCGGCGAGTAAGGGGACCTGGGACATGCGTATCGGTAGACGTAGAACATCCGCACGCGGTCTGATAGCCGCCCTGTCCACCGCTCTCCTACTCGAGGTCGGTGTGGTGCAGGTCGCCTTCGCAGCCGACGGCCTCGGCAAGCCCGACGCCCCCACCCCACAGGCCGCGGCCGTGAAGGAAGTCACCGGACTGGGAGCTGACAAGGCGCGCGAGCAGCGCGCTGAAGAACGCAAGCGCAACAAGACACAGGTTGAGCGGGCCGAGCGGGAGCAGAACGCGGCTCCTGTGCCGACGAAGCTCAGGCGCCCGCGCAGCAGCAGCATCGCTGAGCTGTCGGTGAGTGAGAGCGAAACGAACGGGGGAGGGGACTACAGTGCCACGCCGCTGTCGTCGTCGGCTTCGTGGAAGGCCGGTGGCAGCGCCGGCTCATTCGCCTGGAACTACGACCTCACCGTTCCCCAGCCGCCCGCCGGACCCACGCCGAGCCTGTCCGTGAACTACGACTCCGGCGCGATCGACGGCCGTACCTCGACGACGAACAACCAGGGCAGCGCTCTGGGCGAAGGCTTCTCGATCACCGAGTCCTATATCGAGCGCACCTACGGGTCGTGTGAGGAGGACGGGCACGCAGACGATCAGAAGGACCTGTGCTGGAAGTACGACAACGCCCGCCTGGTCCTCAACGGTAAGGCTTCCCGTCTGGTGAAGGACGGGGATACCTGGCGGCTGTCGAACGATGACGCGTCCAGGGTCGAGCGGCACACCGGCGCCTCCAATGGTGACGACGACGGCGAGTACTGGACGGTGACCGCCACCGACGGCACCGTCTACACCTTCGGCAAGGACAACGTCGGCGGTTCGGAGACCGGCTCGGTGTGGACCGTCCCCGTCTACGGTGACGACTCCGGCGAACCCGGCTATGACCAGGGCTCCTCGTTCAGCGGCAGGTCGTTGCGGCAGGCATGGCGATGGAACTTGGACATCGTCCAGGACCCCCACGACAACGCGGCCACCTACTGGTACGCCAGGGAAACCAACCACTACCGCAAGAACGGCGCCTCCACCGCGAACGCGGCGTACACCCGCGGCGGCTACCTCAAGGAGATCCGCTACGGACAGCGCACCGGAGCCCTGGACTCCTCCTTCTACCGCATCCAGCTCGCGCACAAGGAACGCTGCACCGCTGATGACTGCAGCGAGCTGAGTGAGGACACCAAGGACCACTGGCCCGACGTCCCCTTCGAAGCCCTGTGCACCGACGGCGAATCCGAAGCCGACTGCACCGGACTGGGCCCGTCCTACTTCTCCCGCAAACGGCTGACCGGCATCACCACGCAGGTCAAGGACGGCGATGTCTTCAAGGACGTCGACTCCTGGGCCTTCACCCAGGACTACCTCGATCCCGGCGACATCGGCGGTACCGACGACCAGGTCCTGGTGCTGAAGAAGATCCAGCACACCGGCAAGAACGGGGCCAAGGACGACATCACGCTGGATCCGGTGACCTTCACCTACCGGATGCTGGAGAACCGCGTCGACGCCACCGACGACATCCTCCCCCTCACCCGGCCCCGCCTGTCCACGGTCACCACCGAGACCGGCGGGCTCATCACCGTCACCTACTCCCCGCAGGAGTGTGTGCGCAGCGAGGTGATCGACGCGCCGGAGGACACCAACACCCGCTCCTGTTATCCGCAGTACTGGCACATCAACGGGGCCTCCGAGGCGTCGGTGGACTGGTTCCACAAGTACCGCGTCCTTGCCGTGGTCACCACCGACCCCACGGGCTACGGCCAGACCATGGAAACCTCCTACAGCTACGAGGACGCGGCCTGGCACTACAGCGACAGCCCGTTCACTCCTGTCGATGAGCGGTCCTGGTCAGACTGGCGCGGCTACCGCAAGGTCACCACCTACAGCGGCGCCGTGGGAACCACCCGCTCGAAGAGCGTCGCGATCTACCTGCAGGGCATGGACGGCGACAAGACGGAGAACGGCACCCGCGACGTCACCCTCGCAGGCGTGGACGTTGCGGGGCTCGACGTACCCGACATCGCCGACAGCAACGAGTACTCCGGCCGCCTCCGGCAGGAGACCACCTACAACGGCGACATACCTGTCGCGGTAAAGGTGACCCGCCCGTGGTCGAAGGAGACCGCCCGACAGGACGTTCCCGGCGCCGGCGACCACGTCGCCCGCTACGTCCGCGACGCGAAGACCACCACGCACACCTACCTCACCACCAACCAGACGTGGCGCAGCCGCTCGGCCACCACCACCTACGACGACTACGGCATGGCCACCCAAGCCGGCGACTCGGGCGAGATCGGCAAGAGCGGGGACGAGACCTGCACCCGCACCTGGTATGCCCGCAACCCTGATGCCGGTATCGCGGGCCTGGTCTCCCGGGAGCTGACCGTCGCCCGCGGCTGCGGCACCGACCTGGCCGACGTCGACCTGCCCGCCGACACCACCCGTCGAGGTGAGGTGCTCTCCGATAGCGCCACGGTCTATGACGACGCCGACGCGGCCACGTGGACTCCGGATCAGGCACCCACACTGGGTGAAGCTACCTGGACCGGCCGCGCCACCGGCTACACCACCGACGCCCCGTCCGGCTGGCAGACTGTCACCACCACCGGCTACGACGCTCTCGGACGTGCCACGTCCACCAGCGACGCCCAGGGGCAACACCTCCACCACCTCCTACCGCCCCGCGGACGGCGGACCCCTCGAGCGGAAGATCGCCACCAATCCGCTCGACCACAGCCTCGTCGACTTCTACGAACCGCTGCGCGGACTCGCCACGCTCTCCTTTGACGAGAACGGTGACAACACCGAGATGGCTTGCGACGCCCTGGGCCGCGTCATCGGCGTATGACTCCCGCGGCCTGGCC
>KI547058.1:9849-14095 GCA_000497405.1 Streptomycetaceae bacterium MP113-05
TTCCACCGGGCCGCGACGGTCTCGACCGGACCCCAGCGTCCCGTACTGGCCGTGGTCGATCCCGGCTCCTACGCGCAGCTCGCGCACCGGACGGGCCTGGGCGCCTACCCCCAGGAGGCGTTGCGCGCAGACGGCGACGTCCTCCCCGCCCTGGTGTCACCCGAACTCGCCTCGGGAGCAGGCACCTCGCTGACCGTCACAGCCATGGGCCTGGATTTCCCGGTGCATCCGGCGCTGGTCCGGCGCACCACCCCGGCTGCCCCTGACACGGCATTCGTGGTGATCTCCCGGAGGGCTCTGGAGGAGGTCCGGCCGCAGGTAGCCGGCTCTGCGGCAGTGACTCCGAATCACCTGCTGCTCAGCGGAGCAGGGCTGGACGGTGCGGTGCTGCGGGACATCGCCGGGAGTGCGGGTCGGGACGCGGGAACGCAGCCCCGGACGAAGCCGACAGTGAAACTGCGCTCGGAGGAAGCCGCCTCGTACACCGAATCGGTGCTGCGCTCGGGGGCCGAGCGTCTCTACGTCGCGTCCGTTCTGCTCGCCGCCGCCCTGAGTGCCCTGGCCGTGGTGTTGTCCATGGCCCAGACGGCGACGGAGCGGGCCACGCTGCTGACCAGGCTGCGGGCCCTGGGGATGGCGCGCCGGCAAGGACGGTGGCTGATCCTGGTCGAAGCCCTTCCCCTGTACTTTCTGACAGCGGTCGCCGGGGTACTGCTGACCCTCGCCTCGGCGCGTCTGCTGGGCCCCGGCATCGACCTCGCCTCCCTGGCCGGCACCTCGGAGGACACACCGGCACCGCTGGCCGTGGAGGCTCTGCCGCTGTTCCTGCCCTCCCTCTTTCTGCTGTCCCTCACCGTCGCCGCACTGCTGCTGCAGGCACAGGTGGCCACCCGGGTGACCGACCCGCACATGGAGTCGACTTGACTTCCTCCCCCTCCTGAAGGAGGGGGATTCCTACGGCTCGCGTCGTAGGGGTTTCTGCTTCATCGCCGACTGCCCGCCCGGAGTTCTCCGTTGAGGTCTTACACCAGCTCCACAGACAGACGCCGTCAGCCCGACGGCCAGAATGTTCTTCGCCGCGTTCACGTCCCTGTCGTGGGTCGTCCCGCAGCCGCACGTCCACTCGCGGACGTTGAGCGGCATCTTGTCCCGCAAGGTACCGCAGGCGGAGCACAGCTTGGAGGAGGGGAACCACCGGTCGATCGCGATCACTTCGCGGCCGTACCAGGCTGCCTTGTACTCCAGCATGTTCCGGAAGTCGGCCCACGCCGCGTCGCTGATGGCGCGGGCCATGCTGCCGTTCTTGACCATGTTCCGGACGGACAGGTCCTCGATCACGATCGTTTGGTTTTCACGAACGAGTCGAGTGGTGAGCTTGTGCAGGTTGTCGCGTCTGCGGTCGGTGATGCGGGCGTAGACCCTGGCTACCTTCCGGCGGGCCTTGGCCCGGTTCGCTCCGTCCCCTTTGGCCTTGCGGGCGAGCTTGCGCTGGGCCTTCGCCAGACGGGCACGGTCACGCCGCTCGTGCCTCGGGTTGGTCACCTTCTCGCCGGTGGAGAGGGTCAGCAGGTGGTCGAGCCCGACGTCCACCCCGACCGCGGCATCAGTGGCCGGGAGCGGCTGGAGCGTCGGGTCCTCGACCAGCATGGAGACGTACCAGCGTCCGGCCGCGTCCTGGGACGCGGTCACCGTGGAAGGGGACGCCCCCGCCGGGAGTGGACGGGACCACACGATGTTCAGCGGCTCCGCCATCTTGGCCAGGGTCAGCTTGCCGTCCCGGAACCGGAACGCGCTGGTGGTGTACTCCGCCGACTTCCGCGACTTCTTCCGCGACTTGAAGCGCGGGTACTTCGCGCGCTTGCCGAAGAAGTTCGTGAACGCCACCTGGAGGTGCCGCAGAGCCTGCTGGAGCGGGACGGAGGAGACGTCGTTGAGGTACGCCAACTCCCCGGTCTTCTTCCAGGCGGTCAGCATTGCCGAGGTCTGGTTGTAGTTCACCCGCTCCTGCCGCACCCAGGCTTCCGTGCGCGCTGCGAGGGCCATGTTGTAGACCTTCCGCACACAGCCGAACGTGCGCGACAGCTCCGCTGCCTGCGCATCGGTCGGGTAGAAGCGGTATTTGAACGCCCGCTTCACGTGAGTGGCCTGCACGGTTCACATTTTACACCGTCAGTTTGTGGCGACGTGCCAGTTGCTGGAGGTGGACGCCGGTCCGCCCTGGCGGCAGACCGGCTTTTCCTGCCCTGCTCCGCAGGAGTTTCGTTTCCTCCCCTGCCTGAAGGCAGGGGTATCCACGAAGGAGATTCCGATGAGCACCGAACGCGCTGTGCCGGGGCCCGCTCCGGCTTCCCCCTCGATGGAGGACCTGGAGCGGCGGGCCGCTGCGGCCGGACCGGCGTACGGAGAGGACGCACTGATCGTCTGCGACCGCCTGGTACGGGTGTTCCAGGCGGACGGCGTGGAGGTCCAGGCTCTGCAGGGGCTCGACCTCCTGGTCCGGCCCGGTGAACTGACCGCCGTCGTGGGCGCCTCCGGAAGCGGCAAGTCGACGCTGCTGAACATCCTCGCCGGGCTGGACGCCCCCACCGCGGGGAGCGCCACCGTCGCGGGCTGCGACCTGCTGGCCATGGACAGCCGGGCCCGGTTGCGGTACCGGCGGGACACGGTGGGCTTCGTCTGGCAACGCACCTCACGGAACCTGCTGCCGTACCTGACCGCCGCGCAGAACGTGGTGCTTCCCATGCGGCTGAGGAGCGGTGGGGGGCTTCGTGCCGCGCGGGCACGCGCCGCCCGGGCCGGTGAACTGCTGGACCTGCTGGGCATGGCCGACCGCTCCGAACGGCGGCCGGGGCAGCTCTCCGGCGGCGAGCAGCAGCGCGTGGCGATCGCGGTGGCGCTGGCCAACAGCCCGTCCGTGGTGTTCGCCGACGAGCCGACCGGCGAACTGGACTCCGGCACCGCCGGGCAGGTCTTCGCGGCCCTGCGCCGCGCCAACGAGGAACTGGGCACGACGATCGTGGTGGTCACCCACGACAAGGCGGTGTCGTCCGAGGTCAACCGCACGGTGTCGATCCGCGACGGTCGCACCAGCACCGAGACGCTCCGGCACACCAGCACCGGCGAGGACGGTGAGGAGTCCACGACGACCCGCGAGTACTCCACCATCGACCGCTCGGGTCGCCTCCAGCTTCCGCCGGAGTTCACCGAGCCCCTGGCGATCCGCGACCGGGTACTGCTGGAACTGCGGCCGGACCACATCGAGGTCCGCCCCGACACGCACGGCCCGGTGACCGGGGCTTGATCAAGTTCCGGAGACGTGGCGCTGGTCTGGTGGTGACCGGTTGGGGTGCATAGCAGTGCAGGCACGGGCTTCGTGATCATTGGGGTGTCGAACATCGACTTCGGCAGCAGCAAGCCGCCTCCCGTAGCGCCGTGCATCTGCCGTCGGGAATTCGTGAACACGGCCGCTCCCGGCGCAGCCCGGGCTGCACTCGCACCTGGTATGCCCGCAACCCTGATGCCGGTATCGCGGGGCTGGTTTCCCGGGAGCTGATCGTCGCCCGGGGCTGCGGCACCGACGTGGCCGATGTCGACCTGCCCGCCGACACCACCCGTCGAGGTGAGGTGCTCTCCGATAGCGCCACCGTCTACGACAACCCCGACGCCACCACCTGGACCCCCAACCAGACCCCCACCACCGGCGAATCAAGCTGGACCGGCCGCGCCACCGGCTACACCACCGACGCCCCGTCCGGCTGGCAGACTGTCACCACCACCGGCTACGACGCTCTCGGACGTGCCACGTCCACCAGCGACGCCCAGGGGCAACACCTCCACCACCTCCTACCGCCCCGCGGACGGCGGACCCCTCGAGCGGAAGATCGCCACCAATCCGCTCGACCACAGCCTCGTCGACTTCTACGAACCGCTGCGCGGACTCGCCACTCTCTCCTTTGACGAGAACGGCGACAACACCGAGATGGCATTCGACGCCCTGGGCCGCGTCACCGACGTCTGGCTGCCCGGCAACGGCGTGGGCGAGCCGGCGGACTACACCTTCGACTACCACCTGAACAACGACAAGCCGTCCTACGTGGCCAGCGGCCGCATCACCGCCGACCTCGACACCTACAACACCACCTACACCCTCTACGACTCACTGCTACGGCAACTGCAGACCCAGTTGCCGTCACCTGCCGGCGGACGGATCCTGACCGACACCCGGTATGACTCCCGCGGCCTGGCC
>KI547058.1:15186-17955 GCA_000497405.1 Streptomycetaceae bacterium MP113-05
GACGCCTGGACCCCTTCCAGCGGCGACTGCGCCGACGCGCGCGACGCGGACGCGCTCGGCGGCCGGGCCCCGTACTGGACCAGCTACACCTACAACGACGCCAGCCAGCGCACCAGCGAAACCGACCACCTCACCGGCCAGAACGACACCTACTGCTACACCGGAGACCAGCCCCACACCCTCACCGGCATCAGCACACAAGCCGACTGCACCAACCCCGCCCGCGCCTACACCTACGACTCGGCAGGCAACACCACCACACGCCCCAACCAGACCCTGGCCTGGAACACCGAAGGCAAACTCGACCGGGTCACCGGGGACGTCGACACCGACTACCTCTACGACGCCTCAGGTAACCTCCTCATCCGCGACACCGAGGGCGGCGAACGCGTCCTGTACGCGGGGGAGCAGGAGCTCCACCTCCGTGCCGACGGCACGATGTGGGCCCAGCGCTACTACGGCACTCCCGACATGACCCTCGCCGTCCGCACCAACCGCATCACCGGCGGCAGCCAGACAGAAGTGACGTTCCTTGCCGGCGACCATCACCGCACCACCACCCTCGCCATCGACGCGGGAGAACAGCAGACCTTCGTCAAACGGGCCCTCACCCCCTTCGGTGAACAACGCACCGAAGCCCGCATCGGACAATGGGTGGACGACAAGGCGTTCCTCGGAAAACCCCAGGACGACACGACCGGCCTGACGCACATCGGCGCCCGCGAATACGATGCAAGCATCGGCAGCTTCCTGTCCGTCGACCCCATACTCGACACAGGCCAACCGCAGAGCCTCAACGGCTACACCTACCCCAGCAACCCCCTGACCTTCGCCGACCCGACCGGACTCGCCTGGGACGACTGCGTCAGCGGCCAGTACGACTGCACCTACGGCAGCGGCGGCACCGCCGACGTCCAGGAAGTCCGATTCAGCAACAACTACAACAACGCCACCCACGACCGCGGCGGCGTCATCTCCCCCAACTACACAGTCCAGCAGAACACCAGCTACGAACACGTCTACAACAAGTCCACCGGCCTCACCCGCCCCACCACCGAACAACTCCGCCTCTCCGCCCAAATCGAACGACAAAAAGAAATACAACGCCAACAACAACAAGGCCGCACACATCGAGCAGCAGCAGAGGAGCAGTCGACGTGGGACAAGATTACGGGAGGCATAAAGGAGACATTTGGCACATGGGAAGGATGGAAGAACCGTGTGCTTCCAGCACTGGCCTTCGGAGCCTGCGTCGTAGTCTCCGTGGGAGGCTGCATCCTTGCCGGAGTCGCCGTCGCAACGGCAACGTACCTCGGTGACTATGCGGTGACGGGAGAGTTGAACACCAAGGCTTACCTCAAGAGCCTCGCTTGGACGGCACTCGGAGGCGGAGTAGCCTTCAAGTTCGCCCGCTGGGGCGGTGCAGGCCGAGCCGAAGCCCTGTGGAGGAGCGCCATCACAAGAAATAGAGTGAGGGTTCGCCCTGCCACCACGACAAGTGGAGCCATCTACCGAAACGGGAGCATCAACTGGAAAGCCACAGGGCGGACCATGGGTGAGAACACCGGCTTCAACTTCGGATTCTGCGGCGCTGGCGCATCGAATCCCGGCCAGGTTGTCGGTTCCTGCTGACCACGAAGAAACAGAAGGCGTGGAGAATGAGAATTGCTCGCATCGCAGGCGGAGACGTACGCCAACGTCGCTCGTTCCGTCTGCTCACTCCCGTAGTGTTCGTTGGGTTCAGTGCCGCAGCGCTTTTCGTGGCCATAGACGGCTTCTCGAATCAGGGAGTGGACGAGGTCAGGGGCGGAGCCCTCGTCATGGCCGTGGGTGCCTTCTGTGTGCGGATCACCCGGTCCAGAATCCACCTCAGAGGGCGATCCCTGGTGATCGTGAACCCGCTTTTCTGGTTCGATATACCTTACGAACTCATCTATCGAGCGGAGGTAAGCAGTGGTGGGTCGCTAGCCGTTCGCCTCAAGGGAGAGACGGAAGAAGATGATGAACCATTCGCCGTCGGCTTCGCCGGCTCTTTGCTCGATCACTATTTCAAAACAACGGATCGAGTAGTCCGCGAGATAAATAAGGCGAAGAAAAGTGCACCCAAGGGCGGCGAAGCAACGCAATCAAAAGGTTTCGCCCTGGATGTCTTGGCGGACTTTCAGGTTGCGTGCGCCGTTCTGCTCCTACTTTCTTCGCTCGTTGTGTGAAGAAAGGCAGGAATCCTGGGAATCTTCTGAGTCGTGGTGGCTATGGAGGGAATCGCCATGGAAATTGCTCTTGCGTGTGCGGTCGGGGCACTGCTGGGGTGGGCCCTACGACGGACACTCAAGAAGGACAGGTGACAATCACTGAGCTGATTCCAACCTGGCTGGGTGGCTGGGTAGTTGTGCCGTAGGGGCGGTGTCCGGACGTGGGGAAGCTCCTGGTAGACGGGTTCACGACCAAGATCACCTGCCCCGCCAGGAGCTTCCGCGTGCTTGTCTACCCGTCCGGCATCGATGTGTCCACCTCGGCCCTGCGCTACCTGTCCACCCGCCTGCGAACCCGGCGCCGGGAACGCGGAACACGGTGGCGCCGCCTGAACGCGGG
This sequence comes from Streptomycetaceae bacterium MP113-05, assembly GCA_000497405.1. Classification (GTDB taxonomy): domain Bacteria; phylum Actinomycetota; class Actinomycetes; order Streptomycetales; family Streptomycetaceae; genus Streptomyces. The sequence goes on from KI547058.1 coordinate 17,779, forward strand.
CCGCCAGGCCCTGCTCGTCATCGCGCACCTGCGCTCCGGCCACACCTCCGCCCAGCTCGCCGCGGGGTTCGGTGTCGGTACCGCCACCGCGTACCGGTACATCGCCGAGGCCATCGAGGTCTTGGCCGCCCTGGCGCCGACCCTCGCCGAGGCGGTGAAGACCGCCTCCACCAAGGC
>KI547058.1:17965-20710 GCA_000497405.1 Streptomycetaceae bacterium MP113-05
GCCGCCGGCACGCGGGCGCCCGGCGACGCCCCGGAGCCCGAGCGCAGCTGACTCTGGCCCGGGGTCGGGCGTGCCTCACTCCCCATCGGCCTGCCCTTCTTCCGGCTGGTTTTCCACCGGCTCCGAGCGTGCCCCGGGGCGTTGGTCAGGAGGGCGTCACGGGCTCGGCGTAGGTGGTGAAGAACTGGTCGCCGGTGAGCCGGTGGTGTGCGAGCTGTTCGCGGACGGCCTGTTCGTCCGCCCACCGGTCCGGCGCGGATGCGAGCGCGGCCGCGTAGGCCGTCACGGCATCCTTCAGCTTCTCGAACAGCTCGGGCGTGATGATGCGCATTCCCGGCACCGCGATGGCCTTGGCGTCGGCGGCCCGGCTGGGGTGCAGCATGACCGGCACAGCCTCCACCTCCGGGTTGTGGTCGTTGAGCCAGCGGACGCTGCCCCCGAGCTGGTCCAAGTCCTTCTTCGCGATCGTGCCGGTGGTGCAGCCCGTCTTCAGCTCGGTGACCGCCTGCCGCGCGGCCGAGAGCGCCCACAGGTTGTCTGGGCCCGTGCCGTACAGCTTCTCCGGGCGCGTGCTGGCGAAGCCGAGGTGCTCGCCCAGAGCCTGCCAAGCCCGCTCCGCGTCATCGGAGCGCTCTTCCTCGCCCCACACCACGTCCTCGAACAGCGCCTGCACGCCGATCCTGAGGCTGACGCCGTCGCGGTACTGGGCGGTGAGGAACTCGGCGGCGGCGCGGGACTGCACCGCGGCCGCCTTGAGCTGGACAGGGGCGCCGCCGTTGACTGGCCGCAGGACGAACGGGTTGTCGTCCAGCGCCCCGGCCAAGGCTCGCTCGGCGGCCGCGTGATCGGTCAGGTGCAGGTAGGCGGCCTTCTGCTCCCGCAGCCAGCCCCGCAGAGCCCTGTCGCTCCTGCCGCTCTCGTTCACCGCCTTCTGCACCCGCTCGGCCGCAGCCGGGGCGCGGCCGGTGGCCGCGAGGTCGAACGCCTCGCGCAGCGCGACGGCTTCGCCCCGCACCGTCCCGTGCTCGGCGTAGCGCACCTCCGCCAGCGCCCGCCGGCTGCGCTCGCGCCACTGCGGAGCCCGCCCCAGGCAGGCCCGCAGCGCCTGCCTCACCGCGTTAAGCCCCTCGCCCTTGATCTGGCCGGCGATGTCCCGGCTCAGCTTCAGCTGCGCCTGGGTCGCCGGGGAGAACAGAGCCAGGTGACGGGTCTCGTGGATCGCCGTGGCGAGCTTTGCGCCCAGCAGCAGGACCGCGCAGTAATCCTCACCGTCGCGCACTCCGCGGCCCATGCCCTGCTCGATCCGCTGGACTTCCCGGGCCAGCCGGACGGTGCTGTCGGCCAGGGCCACAGCCTCGCGCCGCTCCACCCCGTCAAGGGGCCGGGGTATCCCGTCGAGGATCAGCAGACGGCAGGCACGGGCAGGGAGGTTGACGCCGTCGTACTTGTTGACCAGCACTACCAGGCCCACATGGCCGGCCTGGAGTTCCTTCACGCCCGCCTCGAGATCGCCGACCCGCCAGGTGTGGTCGGCGTAGCGCTCCCATGCCGCCGCAGCCCGGTCGCTGGGCACCAGGACGACGACGTTGACCGGTTCGGTCTCGGCGATGCCGTCGCCGTCCTGGTCCCCGTCGGCGAACTGGCGGGCCAGCACGCGTACGGCCTCCTCGTCCAGGTCCGGATTGAGTGCCACCGGGGCCAGGATCATCCGCTCCCCGAGGTCAGCGGCGCTGCCCGGCGTGACGGGCTTCGCGACGAAGGCCGGGTCGGCACCGAAGTCGGTGACCAGGGCGCTGTCGTCGGCGAGTGTCGCGGTCAGGTAGACCCGGCGGCGGGCGCGCACGAACGACGGGATGCGGTCGATGGGCGGGCACGAGGGCCTGATCTCGATCGCCGACGACGTCGCCGTCGCGGCGCACAGGTGCAGCACCTCGGCGAGTAGCGGCCACACGAACTTGAAGGAGGTCTCCTCCCGGTGAGGGCGAAGGATCTTCAGCACCTCCTCGCGCTTGTCGGCCCACGCCCAGTACGGGATCGGCGCCAGCGCGGTGGGGTCCTTGTCCTGCAGTTCCGCCCAGGCGTTCACCGACTGGTGCCGCAGGTCCTGTGCGAACAGCTTCAGCAGCTTCCCGTACGTCTCATGGGCTGCGGGTACCCGCAGCCGGAACTGGTCCTCGGTCCGCGCCAGCGCGGCGTGCGCGTCGTCGACGACGACGATGCCCAGATCGACTGGCTCCCTGCCGTCCCCGAGGACGCCGAAGGCCGACTTGCCATTGATCAGCTTCTGATAGTTCGTCACCAGCACGGCCTGAGCCGCCCGAAACGCCGGGTCGTACGGATCGTCCGTGGTGGCCACACCGAGCTTGGTGGCCTCCTCACGGACCTGCATAACCAGGTAGTTGTCCGGGGTCAGGTAGACGGCCTTGCCGACGCCCTCGTTCAGGGTGCTCTGCGCGATCAGCAGGCCGACGGCCGTCTTGCCCCCACCGGTGTTCTGCTTGATCACCACATCGCGGTCACCGCGCCGCTCGAACCACTTGTCCAGCACCTCGCCCTGCTCGTGCCGCAGATACGGCCACGGCCGGCTGGCCAGCCCCGCGTAGATGTCCCGGGGCCGCAGCAGCGCCTCGCTGTCCCCGGTACCGATCCGATCCCAATCCAGCGCCATCGCGCCGTCCTCCTCACCTGATTAGGCGGCACGCCGCCTGTACTTCCTCGTCCCCTCCATGCCGCCGCCCACCCGAC
>KI547058.1:20812-27138 GCA_000497405.1 Streptomycetaceae bacterium MP113-05
GCCACCAGGCTCACGCCCTCGAGCTCCGGCCCGGCCTCGCGCAGCACCGTGCGGAAGAGCGGGCCGGTCCACTGGGCGCGGGCGAGGCTGTCAGCGACGGCGGTCTCCACGTGGACCGGGACCCGGGGAGAGTAGCTTTGAGAATACTATTGCGCGCAATAGTATTCCGGTTTGAAGTAAACTCCCGGGGTTGGTGCATGTGCCGGCGAAGGCGCGCGGAGGTGGTGACATGTCTCGCTTCATCGGTCGGGAGAGGGAACTCGGAACGCTGGGCCGGGCCCTGGATTCGGTGCGTGACGCAGCGGCACCGGGGCGGCCCGGGAAGTGCGTGATGCTGCGCGGACGACGCCGGGTGGGGAAGTCGAGCCTGGTCGAGGAATTCCTCCAGCGCGCCGACGTGCCGTACGTGTTCTTCACGGCATCGGGCGGACCGCCCGACGAGGAACTCGCAGAGCTGGGTGAGGCCGTGGCGGGTTCGGGCCTCCCCGATCGGGCCCTGTTCGCGGAGGAGGCGCCGACGCAGTGGCAGGCCGCTTTCCGGTTGTTGGCAGACACGCTGCCGGACGACGCTCCGAGCGTGCTGGTGATCGACGAGGTGCCCTACCTCATGGACCGGGTCGACGCGTTCGAAGGTATGTTGCAGCGCGCCTGGGACCGGCAGCTGAGCCGGAAGCCGGTTCTCCTGCTGCTGGTCGGGTCCGACCTGTCGATGATGGAGGCTCTCGACGACTATGAGCGTCCGTTTCATCAGCGGGGCACCGAAATGGTGCTCGGGCCGCTCAACCCCGCGGACATCGGGGAGATGCTCGAGCTCGGGCCGGCTGAGACGTTCGACGCCGCACTGATCACCGGGGGGCTACCACTGGTGTGCCGCGAATGGCCGCCGGGCGCGACCATGTGGGAGTTCCTGGCCGCGTCGCTCGACAGCCCCGTCTCGGCCCTGCTCGTCTCGGCCGAGCGCTCTCTCGCCGCCGAGTTCCCGCCACGGGCGATGAGCCGGGAGGTGCTCCGCGCCATCGGATCGGGGGAGCGTACGTTCACCAACATCGCACGCGCCTGCGGAGGCGTCGCGCACAGCACACTGAACAACGCGCTGAAGGTTCTGACCGACAAACGGGTGGTGGCGGCCGAGCTTCCCGTCTCGCTGACTCCGAGCAGAGAGCGCCGCTACCGCATCGCGGATCCCTACCTCCGCTTCTGGATCGCTTTCCTCGAGCCGCACATGGCAGAGATCGAGCGCATGCGCGGCGACCTGACGACGACGCGGATCCGGGAGCGGTGGACGGCTTGGCGAGGGCGGGCGGTCGAGCCGCTGGTCCGGGAGTCGCTCGCCCGGCGCCTGCCAGACCAGTGGCTGCCACAGGCTCCCGTCGTCGGCGGCTTCTGGACCAGGAGCAACGACGTCGAGATCGACCTCGTGGGGGCCGACCGGCAGCCGGTGGCCAAGCGTCTGCTGTTCCTCGGTTCGGTCAAGTGGCTGGACACCGCGCCCTTCGACGCTCACGACCTGGCGGCCCTGCACAAGCACCGAGCCGCCGTCACGGACGAGCCGCTCCCGCTCGTCGCGGTCTCGCGCAGCGGCGCCCGTTGCGGTGGGCTCCAGGCCATGTACGGACCGGAGGAATTGCTCGACTCCTGGCGGACGGGCCTCTGACGCCACTGGGGCGTGCGTCGCGCGCTCGCCTCCACACGGCGCGTGCCGGCGCGTCGCCTGTTGCGGGTGGGTCCGCGCGGGGGGACGCTGGAGGAGTCGGCGCTGCGATGCCGGTCCGAGGCGAGACGACGGGGGCGGTGGGCGGCGGCGCGGCGCGGGCGCGGTCCACACGTATGGCGGCCCGCCGGAGGGAGGCGTGTTCCGGTCGCCTCGCCGCCGGGCGGCACCACGTACACACACGGCACCCTCGGGCGTGGCCCGGCGCGACTCCATGGATCGGACCCGCGGGACGACGTCCGCGTCCGACAAGGGGACGATCATGAGCAGTACCGGCACCCCCACCCTGGAACCGCCCTTCCTGGAGGGCATGCGGTCCACGCTGCGCGGCCCGGTCACCGGCCCGCAGGACCCCGCATACGACGAAGCCCGGCAGATCTACAACGCGATGATCGACCGGCATCCCGCGGCCCTGGTCGGCTGCGCCGACGCCGGCGACGTGATGGCCGCGGTGAACTACGTCCGTGACAACGGTCTGGAACTGGCAGTCAGGGGCGGAGGACACAGCGGCCCCGGCCTCTGCGTGGTCGACGGCGGCGTGACCCTGGACCTGTCGCCGATGCGCTGGGTACACGTCGACCCCGCGGCGCGCACCGCGCACGTCGGAGGCGGCGCGCTGCTCGGCGACCTCGACCACGCCACGGCCGCGTTCGGCCTGGCCACCCCCTCGGGGATCATGTCCACCACCGGTGTCGGCGGCCTCACCCTCGGCGGGGGTCACGGCTACCTCACCCGCAAGTACGGCCTGACCGTCGACAACCTGCTGTCGGTCGACATGGTGCTGGCGGACGGCAGCTTCGTCACGGCCGACGAGAGCGAGCACCCCGAGCTGTTCTGGGCGGTACGCGGGGGCGGCGGCAACTTCGGCGTCGCCACCTCGTTCACCTACCGCCTGCACCCGGTGGACACGGTCGGCGTCGCCCTCACCATGTGGCCGATCGAGCACACCACCGAGGTCGTGAAGTGGTACCGCGAGTATCTGCCGCAGGCACCCGACGACGTCTACGGCTTTCTCGCGGTGCTCGCCGTGCCGCCCGCTCCTCCGTTCCCGCCGGAGATCCACGGGCAGCGGATGTGCGGCATCGTGTGGTGCTGGACCGGGGAACTCGACCGGCTGGAGGAGACCTTCAGCATGGTCGGCGAGGCCGGGCCACCGGCGTTCCACTTCACCGCACCCATGCCGTACACGACGCTGCAAACCAACTTCGATCCGCTGATCCCGGCCGGTCTGCAGTGGTACTGGCGCGGCGACTTCTTCGACAGCATCCCGGACGGCGCGGCCGAGGTGCACCGCAGGTACGGGGAAGCCATCCCCAACGACCTGTGCACGATGCACATGTACCCCGTCGACGGTGCCGCCGGCCGTGTCGGCCCGGACGAGACGGCGTGGAGCTACCGGGACGCGATCTGGTCGAGCGTCTTCGGCGGCATCGACCCCGACCCCGCCAACGCCGGAACCGTGAAGCAGTGGTGCACGGACTACTGGGAGGAGACGCACCCGTACTCGATGGGCGGTGGCTACGTGAACTTCGTCGGTGCCGACGAGACGGGCGACCGGGTCCGGGCCACCTACCGGGGCCACTACGACCGGCTCGCGGCGGCCAAGCGCGCCTACGACCCGTACAACCTCTTCCATGCGAACCAGAACATCCGACCGGCTTCAGCCTCCGCATGAGCCTTGGCCCCCGCGTGAGCATCCGCTCCCGCGAGGGCGTCACGCTTCCGTACCCCGGCGGCAGGCGGCGGCCCGGAGCCGCTACGGTGGCCCGGACCGGGCGGTCGCCGGCCGTACGGACGCCGAGGACGGGGAGAACCGATGCGGATGCGCACACGGCGAACGGGTCGGGGGCCACGGGTCGTGTGCGGGACGCGGGCCCTCGCCGCCGTGCTGGTGCTGGCCGCCGGTCTCACCGCCTGCGGTGCCGACCCCCGCCCGGACCAGGCCGAGGAGAGCGGCCCCGACGAGCGGACCGTCGCCCTGGTGAAGAAGGCCAACAGCACCATGGCGGGCAGTTCCTTCACCGCTTCCGGCACCAACAGCGCGTTCGGCGGCGCCGAGCAGGACATCACCTGGGACCCGGACCACGGCTTCCACATGACGGTGCGTGCCGACGACGGCACCGAGACCGACATGTACTGCCGGGACGGACGGAGCTACATCAGCGCCCCGCTGCTCGTCGAGACGCTCAACCAGCGGGGGCAGCAGGTCGAGTTGCCCGACGATCTCGCCGACGGCTACGTCGTGGTGCAGGGCAGGAGCTGTGACGCCTACTTCGCCGTGCCGGCCTCCGCCGAACGGGTCCCGAAGCGGGACGGGAGGATCGGGGGGCGGGAGTCCGTCGCGGTCGCCGTGCAGAGCCCCGGCGGCGCCGACGTGTACCACATCGCCGCCTCTGGTGAGCGCCGCCTGCTGAAGTGGGACGCCGAGCTGGAGGGCATGGAGACGACGATGACCTACGAGGGCTACGGCGAGGAGTACCCCGTCACCCTGCCCCCGAAGGAACGACGGATCCCGATGAGCGACTTCCAGTCCGCGGTCATGGGCGTCGCCACCCGGGGCGGCTGACGCCACCCGCGCGGCCCGCCGTCGCTGCCGTTCAGGGCGTCGGGTGCCGGGTTTCAGGCGTGGTCGACGAGGTCCGCGTGGCCTTTCATCCGCGCGCAGTGGGCGCAGCAGAAGAAGTGTCCGTCGGCCTCCAGTCCGTGACCGAGAATGCGGCACTCGCAGTGCTCGCACACGGGGGCCATCTTGTGGGCGGCGCACTCGAAGCAGTCGAAGACGTGCACCTCGCCGGCCGCACGCACCTCGAAGGACATCGCGTAGTCGTTGCCGCAGACCTCGCACATGGCCATGGGTTCCTCACCTTCTTCGCTTCGGGATCCTCGCCAGGGCAGCGAAACCCACGCCGTACCGGCTGTGCAACGCACACGCCCGGACGGCCGCGGCGAATCACCTCTGCGGCGGGTGCCCCCGCGCGCACGGCGGGAAACCGCCCCGACGGCGAGGGCCGCGTGTCAGGCTGGAAGGGGCGCAGCCCTCAGACGATGCTGACGGCGGGAGGGAACGACCGTGACCGAGCGCAAACCGCGGAACCTGGACTTCGAGTCGTGGGTGGACCGGCAGATCCGTGAGGCCACCGAGCGGGGCGTTTTCGAGAACCTGCCCGGTGCCGGGAAGCCGCTGCCCGGTGAGGGCGAGCCGTACGACGAGCTGTGGTGGGTGAAGGACAAGATGCGCCGGGAGGGTGTGTCCTACCTGCCGCCGTCGCTCGCGCTGCGTAAGGAGGCCGACGAGGAGTACGCGGCCGCACTGCGCGCCCGCACCGAGGACGAGGTGCGCCGGCTGACCGCCGTGCTGAACGAGAAGCTGCGCGGTGCGGTGCGGGCGAACCTCGCTGGCCCCGCCGTCGACCTTGCGCCGTATGACGCCGAGCGTGTGGTGGAGGAGTGGCGGGCGGGCCGGTGACAGCGCCCCGCGCGCAGGCGGTCGTACGGTGGCGGCCATGAGCGATCACCGCCGGGCCGCCCCCCTGACCATTCGCATCGGCCACGACGAACTGGTCGTCCGCCGCCGCTACGAAGCCGCGAGCATCCTCAACGACGTGCTGATCGCGCTGTGGTTCGTGGCGGGCAGCGTGATGTTCTTCTTCGTCGCGTGGGAGACCCCGGGTACCTGGTGCTTCCTGATCGGCAGCATCCAGTTCCTGATCCGTCCCGCGCTCCGGCTCTCCCGCCAGTTCCACCTGCGCCGGGTCCGGGGCGGTGGGGCCGAGTCGGGCTCGGCGGTCACGGAGGCCTGGCAGGACTTCTGAACCGGCGACGGCCACGAGGCTTGTCCCGGCCAGGCGCCGGGAGGTGTTGCAGGGCCCGGAGGACGCCCCGGCACCAGGACCCGCGGCCGACCTGGTTCTCGGCCCGCCGACCGATCCGGGCACCCCCGTGCTCCCGTAGCGTGACCCCGCACGGCACAGGTGGCGAGGCCGGGAACGGCGCAGAAGGGGGATTCGGTCGATGACCGGCGACAAGGGGACGGCGACGGCGGCCGGTTCGGACACCGCGGCTTTCCCCGGGGCAGCACCGCCCACCGTGCTGAGCGCCCCGTACAGGGCGCTCACCCTCGGTGTCGTCTCCGTGGTGCTGCTCATCGCCTTCGAGGCCACCGCCATCGGCACTGCGATGCCCGCAGCCGCCGCAGAGCTCGACGGCGTCGCGATGTACGCGTACGCGTTCTCCGCCTTCTTCACCACGAGTCTGCTGGGCATCGCGGTCTCGGGGCAGTGGTCCGACCGGCGAGGCCCCTTGCCGCCGCTCGCCACCGGCATCGTCGCCTTCGCCTCCGGGCTCGTCCTCGCCGGCACCGCCGCGTCCATGTGGGTGCTGGTGATCGGCCGTGCCGTTCAGGGCGTCGGCGGCGGGCTGGTGATCGTCGCGCTGTACGTGACCGTCGGCCGGGCGTATCCGGAGCGGCTGCGCCCCACCGTGATGGCCGCGTTCGCCGCCTCCTGGGTCGTTCCCGCCGTCGTGGGCCCGCTGCTGGCGGGCACCGTCACCGAACAGTTCGGCTGGCGCTGGGTGTTCCTCGGCATCCCCCTCCTGGTGCTGCTGCCGCTGGCTA
>KI547058.1:27148-39486 GCA_000497405.1 Streptomycetaceae bacterium MP113-05
TGAGTGGTACCAAAACGGTACCGTCTTTGTGGTACCTTTTCGGGATGGCCATGAATGTGCGATTCGACGACGATCAGACGCAGGCGCTCAAGCGGCAGGCCGAACGCGAGGGGCGCAGCATGCAAGCCATAGTGCGCCGGGCCGTGGATGACTATCTGGCGCGGAACGCCCGCGAAGCGATGGTCCGGGAGTCGGCGATCAAGGAAGCGGCCCAGTGGCACGAGCTGCTGGAGCGGCTCAAGTGACCGTCTTCTATCTGACCGCCGAAGAGGTTCTGACCATCGCCGACCACGCATGCGACGACATGCAGGTCGCAGTCCGCGACATCGGTCTGCTGGAGTCGGCGGTAGCAAGGCCTGCTGCCTCCATGTTCGGCGAGGAGGCGTACGCCGACCTCTTCGACAAGGCGGCTGCGCTCATGCAGTCCCTCGCGGTCAACCACCCCTTCCTCGACGGAAACAAGCGCACAGCCTGGCTGTCGACCATGGTCTTCCTCCGGATCAACGGCATCGAGCTGCGTCCTGACATCGATGCGGCGGAACACTTGATCATCTCGGTCGCGACCGGTGACGTGGAGGAGATCAAGGTCATCGCTGAGGGCCTGCGACGTCTGCGGTAGAAGCGCGAGGTACTCGATTGCGGCGACCTCCCAAAATCTGCTTATGTGTGGAGCATGTTCGACTCGCGGTTGCTGAGGACCTTCGACGAGGTCGTGCGGGCCGGGTCGTACTCGGCGGCGGCACGGGCCCTCGGGTACACGCAGCCCGCGATCACCCAGCAGATGAAGTCACTGGAGCGGTCCGTCGGGACACCCCTCTTCGTACGGGTGGGCCGGCGGATGCGGCTCACCGAGGCGGGCGAGGCGCTCGCCCGGCACGCCGGGATCATCCTGGAGAACCTCTCCGTCGCCCAGGAGCAGATGACCGCGCTCACGCGGCTGCACTCCGGGCGCGTGCGGGTGTGCTCGTTCCCCAGCGCCGGCGCCACGCTGGTACCGGAGGCGCTGGCCCGGCTGGCGAAGGACAGCCCCGGCGTCCGCGTGGAGCTCCAGGAGAGCGAGCCGCCGGAGTCACTGGAGCGGGTGGTGCGCGGCGAGTGCGACATCAGCCTCGCCTTCACCTACCCCGGCCTGCGCGAACAGGTCCCCGAAGAGCTGGTGGAGATCCCGCTGCTGGAGGACCAGCTGACCGTCGTGATGCCCTCCGCGCATCCCCTGGCACAGCGGCGGGCGGTGAAGCTCGAAGAGCTGGCCGAAGAGCGCTGGATCGCCGGCTGCCTGCGCTGCCGCACCAACTTCCTGCACGAGTGCGCCGAACTCGGCTTCGCCCCCGACATCGTCTTCACCACCGACGACATCCTCGTCGTGCAGTCCCTCGTCGCCGAGGGGCTCGGCATCGCGATGATGCCCGGGCTGGTCCTCTCCTTCCTGGTGCACGACAAGGTGGCCGGCCGCGCGCTGGACCCCGCGTCCCGGCGGCAGGTCTCCGCGTACGTGCTCCGCGAACACCTGAGCATCCCCGCCACGGCGATGGTGCTCGACGAGCTGAAGGCCGTCGCCGCCGACCGCGTCGGCTGCTGAACGCCCCGGTCGCGGCCACCCATAACGCGGCCTTGGGGAAGGCCCAACGGATCGTCGTTGGACGTGGCACAGTCCCCGCGCCACGCTGCTGAGCATGACCCCCTCCCTCGGCACCCACGCGGACACCGGCCGCACGACGACAGCGCGTCTGGACGCCCTCGTGGCGGATGTGCGCGCGGCCGTGGGCCGGGGGCTTCCCCCGGACGTCACGGCGTACCTGGTCGGCGAGAAGCTCGCCCCGCACCTCGGCGCCGCCGACCTGCTGACCCCGGCACAGCGCGAGGGCGACCCCGGGCACTATCGGCAGCACCTGCTGCACGCCGAAACCGACGGCAGCTTCTCGATCGTCGGCCTGGTCTGGCTGCCGGGACAGCGGACCGCCGTCCACGACCACGTCTCCTGGTGCGTCACCGGCGTCCACGAGGGCGAGGAGCACGAACGCCGCTACCGGCTGGTGCCGGCGGGCGGCCCGGGAGAGCCGGCCCGGCTCGTCGCTACCGAGGACGTGGTCAACCCGCAGGGGGCCGTCTGCGGGTTCGCGCCGCCCGGCGACATCCACCGGGTGTGGAACGGCTGTTCCGACACTGCGATATCCCTGCACGTCTACGGCGCCGACATCTCCCGGCTGGGCACCAGCGTCCGCCGGGTCTACGACGTACCGGCCGACCGCTGATGGCGGTGTCGGTCGGACGACCGAGCGGGGGAGGCACGTCGCCCACCGTGGCGGGCCCGGCGCGCGGCGACGGCGGCGAGAGCCAGGCCGGGGCGCTGCCCGGCCTGGCTCTCGCCGCCGCCGGAGTCACCGCGGCCTGGGGCGTCCACCTGCTCCTGCCTGCCGTGCCGGTGCTCAGCGCCGCGATCGTGCTGGGGGTGGTGGCCGCCCACCTGCCCGCCCTCCGCCGGTTCGTACACGGTCCGGGGCGGCCGGGCCTCACTCTGGCGGGCAAACGCCTGATGCGCGTCGGTGTGGTGCTGCTGGGCCTGCAGCTCGGCCTCGGCGACGTGCTCGGGCTGGGGTGGGCGACGCTCGCCATGGTGGTCGGCGTCGTCGCGGCCACGTTCTGCGGCACGGTGTGGCTCGGCCGCCGCCTCGGCCTGCCCGGCGACCAACCGCTGCTGATCGCCACCGGCTACTCCATCTGCGGCGCCTCCGCCATCGGCGCAGTCAGTGAGGTGCGCCGCAGCGACGAACGGGACGTCGCCACCTCCGTCGCACTGGTCACCCTCTGCGGGACACTCGCGATCGGCGTACTGCCCCTGCTACACGGCCCGTTGGGGCTGAGCGACGTGCAGTTCGGCCGCTGGGTCGGCGCAGGGGTGCACGACGTCGGTCAGGTCGTCGCCACCGCGCAGACCGCCGGCTCCGCGGCGCTGGGAGAGGCGGTGCTGGTCAAGCTGCTCCGGGTGGCGTTGCTGGCGCCGCTGGTCGCGGTGGTGGCCGTGGGCGCCGTCCGCTCCGCCCGTGTACGCGGCGAAGCTGTCGGCCCGCGTCCGCCCCTGGTGCCGCTGTTCGTGCTGGGCTTCCTCGCGATGGTCGGGCTCCGCACCACCGGGATCGTGCCGGGCGGGGTGCTGGACGCCGCCGACGCTGCGAAGGAACTGCTCCTCGCCGCCGCGCTGTTCGGTCTCGGCAGCGCCGTCCACCTGCCCTCCCTGGCTCGCACCGGCGTCCGTGTTGCGGCACTGGGGCTGGGGGCGTGGGCCGTCATCGCCGGAGTGTCCTATGCCGGTGTGCTGCTGACGACGGGGTGACTCCCGCCCGCACGCTGTGCCGGGGGCCGGTCCCTCTCCGCAGAGTGTGAGCCGGGTCGCACCTCGGGTGCACCTCCCGGTGTCACCGGCGAGCCGCCACCCCGTCCCGGTACCCTGACGCGGTCGCCCGGACCGCAAGCGCTTCATGACGAGGACCGTGTCTACCTCCACCTCCAGCCATCACCTGTCCCCGGCCTTTCCCGGCCGCGCCCCCTGGGGCACGGCCAACAAGCTGCGCGCCTGGCAGCAAGGGGCCATGGACGCGTACCTGCAGGCCCAGCCCCGTGACTTCCTCGCCGTCGCCACCCCCGGCGCAGGGAAGACCACTTTCGCGCTGACCCTCGCCTCCTGGCTGCTGCACCATCATGTCGTGCAGCAGATCACGGTCGTCGCGCCGACCGAGCACCTGAAGAAGCAGTGGGCGGAGGCCGCCGCCCGCGTAGGCATCAAGCTGGACCCGGAGTACAGCGCGGGCCCGCTCGGCAGGGAGTACCACGGCATCGCCGTCACGTACGCGGGAGTCGGCGTACGGCCGATGCTGCACCGCAACCGTGTCGAGCAGCGCAAGACCCTCGTCATCCTCGACGAGATCCACCACGCGGGCGACAGCCGGTCCTGGGGAGAAGCCTGCCTGGAGGCGTTCGAGCCCGCGGCGCGGCGGCTCGCGCTCACCGGGACGCCGTTCCGTTCGGACACCAACCCGATCCCGTTCGTGCAGTACGCCGAGGGGAACGACGGCATCCGCCGCTCCTTCGCCGACTACACCTACGGCTACGGTGCCGCGCTCGGCGACGGCGTCGTCCGCCCCGTCATCTTCCTCTCCTACAGCGGCAACATGCGCTGGCGCACCAAGGCCGGTGACGAGGTCGCGGCGCGACTCGGCGAACCGATGACGAAGGACGCCGTCTCCCAGGCGTGGCGCACAGCTCTCGACCCGCGGGGGGAGTGGATGCCCGCGGTACTGCGTGCCGCGGACCAACGGCTCACCGAGGTGCGCAAGGCGATCCCCGACGCGGGCGGCCTGGTCATCGCCAGCGACCAGGACTCCGCCCGTGCGTACGCGAAACTGCTGCGCGAGATCACCGGCCGCTCCGCGACCGTGGTGTTGTCCGACGACTCCGGCGCCTCCCAGCGCATCGACGACTTCCGCGGCTCCGAGGACCGCTGGATGGTCGCCGTTCGCATGGTCTCCGAAGGCGTCGACGTGCCACGCCTCGCGGTCGGCGTCTACGGCACCACGATCTCCACGCCGCTCTTCTTCGCCCAGGCCGTGGGGCGCTTCGTCCGGTCGCGACGGCGCGGTGAGACCGCCTCCGTGTTCCTGCCGACCGTCCCGATGCTGTTGACCTTCGCTCACGAGATGGAGGTCGAACGCGACCACGTCCTCGACAAGCCGAAGAAGGACGGGGACTCCGAGGATCCGTACGCGGAGGAGGCCGATCTCCTCGAGGAGGCCGAGCGCGAGCAGGACGAGGACACCGGCGACCAGGACCAACTGCCCTTCGAGGCGCTGGAGTCGGACGCCGTATTCGACCGGGTCATGTACGACGGCGCCGAGTTCGGAATGCAGGCCCACCCGGGCAGCGAGGAGGAGCAGGACTACCTCGGCATCCCCGGCCTGCTCGAACCGGACCAGGTGCAGATGCTCCTGCAGAAGCGGCAGGCGCGGCAGATCTCTCACAGCCGGCGCAAACCGGACGCGGAGGCCGACCTCGTCGAGCTCCCGGCGGACCGGCGGCCGGTGGTCAGCCACAAGGAGATGATGGAGCTGCGTCGCGAACTCAACTCGCTGGTCGGCGCGTACTCGCACCAGAGCGGGAAGCCGCACGGAGTGGTTCACACCGAGCTGCGCCGTACCTGCGGTGGGCCGCCGGCGGCGGAGGCCACGGCGAACCAGCTCCATCAGCGCATCGCGAAGGTACGCGAGTGGGCCACCCGTATGCGCTGACGCGCGTGTACCGAGCGCGACGGCCGTCCCGTCCAGGGACGCGTGCCGGGTCCGACCGCTGGGCACGGGCCGGGATATAAGGCCCATAGCGGACGACATGTGACCGGATTCTGGACGGGCTCTTCCGGAGAGCGGGTATCCATGGCTAAGTTTCCGCTCACGCACACACCCCGTGGCGGCGTCGCCTCGGAGCGCAGCCGGTGCCGGAGTGCGTACTGACCAGTGCCACTGCCGTCGGCAGCACTCTGCGTGGACGAGCGAAGCTGCCGATGTCATCCGATGTCATCCGGTGACCCGCCTCCCGCGTGCAGCTGTCGCTCGCGCAAGAACATCAGAAGGGGGCGCCGTGACCGCGGAGACCTCGCAGACGCTCGACCGGGGGCTCAGAGTGCTGAAGCTCCTCGCCGACACCGACCACGGCCTCACGGTGACGGAGCTGTCCAACAAGCTCGGTGTCAACCGAACCGTCGTCTACCGGCTCCTGGCCACCCTCGAGCAGCACGCGCTGGTACGGCGCGACCTGGGAGGGCGGGCCCGGGTGGGGCTGGGGGTGCTGCGGCTGGGGCGGCAGGTGCACCCACTCGTGCGGGAGGCCGCGCTGCCCGCGCTGCGTTCCCTCGCCGAGGACGTGGGTGCGACCGCACACCTCACCCTTGTGGACGGCTCGGACGCCCTCGCGGTCGCCGTCGTCGAGCCGAGCTGGACGGACTACCACGTCGCGTACCGGGCCGGGTTCCGCCACCCGCTGAGCCGCGGTGCCGCGGGCCGAGCCATCCTGGCCGGCCGGGGCCCCGACAGTGAGCTCGGGCCCGGCTACGTCCTCACCCACGGCGAACTGGAGGCCGGGGCGAGCGGCGCCGCCGCGCCGATGCTGGGAGTCACCGGGATCGAGGGCAGCGTCGGTGTCGTGATGCTCTCCGACTCCGTACCGACGCGGGTCGGTGAACGTGTGGTGCAGGCGGCGCAGGAGGTCGCCGACGCGCTGCGCTGACGGCCGGAGCGGTGAACTAGATTCACTTCATGCCCTCCCTGGACCCCGCCCGCTCCACTCCACCTCGCTCCACCCCGCGTGGGGCCGGCCGCATGCGGGTGCCCGCGCTGTGTGCGGCGCCGGTCGTCGCGTTGTTCGCCGCCACCGCCTTCGCCCCGCTTCCGTTCTCCATCGCACAGCCGGGCCTCACCGCCGACGTGCTGGGAACGTACCGGGGTGAGAAGGTGATCACAGTCGGTGGCAGGGAACCGCGCCGTACCGAGGGTGAGTTGCTCATGACGACCATCGCCGCCACGTCCCCGGACACGACGGTCCGCATCCAGGACGTGGCGCGCGGCTGGTTCGCCACGGACCGCGCGGTGATGCCGCGCGACTCCGTCTACCCGGAGGGGGACACACCGGAGGAGATCCGCGAGGCCACCTCGGCGCAGATGGAGGAGTCGCAGAACGAGGCGGTCACGGCGGCGCTCCGGCAGCTGCACATGTCGCCGGACGACGTCGAGGTCGACCTCCGGCTCGAAGACGTGGGCGGGCCGAGCGCGGGGCTGCTCTTCACACTCGGGGTGATCGCCAAGCTGGACGGCGACGGGCGCGGCGACGGCCTCACCGGCGGCCGTACGATCGCCGGTACCGGCACCATCGATGCGGACGGCGACGTGGGGCCGGTCGGCGGCGTCCCGCTGAAGACGAAGGCCGCCGCGCGGGACGGCGCGACGGTGTTCCTCGTCCCGGAGGCGGAGTGCGGCGACGCCCGCGTCGACCTCCCCGAGGGGCTCCGACTGGTGCCGGTCTCCGACCTCGACAGCGCCCTCGACGCGCTCACCGCACTCTCCGACGGCGACCCCGTGCCCTCCTGCCCCTCCTGACCCGGGGAAACCGGGGCTCAGAAGAGCTTGCCGGGGTTGAGGAGCCCCAGCGGATCGAAGACCTGCTTGATGCCGCGCTGCATCTCCAGGCCGACGGGGCCGAGTTCGCGGGCGAGCCAGTCCTTCTTCAGTACGCCGACGCCGTGTTCGCCGGTGATGGTGCCGCCGAGTTCCAGGCCGAGAGCCATGATCTCGTCGAAGGACTCGCGGGCCCGCCGCGCCTCGTCCTCGTCACCGGGGTCGAAGCACACCAGGGGGTGCGCGTTACCGTCCCCGGCGTGCGCGCAGGAGCCGACCGTGAGGCCGTACGCCGTGCCGATGCGCTGTGCGCCGTCGAGCAGCTCGGCCAGCCTGCCACGCGGTACGCACACGTCGTCGATCAGCGTGGTGCCGGTGATCTTCTCCAGCGCCACCAGCGCCAGCCGCCTCGCCTGCAGCAGCAGATCGGACTCGGCGGGGGTGTCGGCCGGAACGACCTGCGTCGCACCCGCCGCGGAGCACAGGTCGCCGACCGCGGCCAGGTCGGCGGACGGGTCAGGGGTGTCGAACCCGGCGAGCAGCAGTGCCTCGGTGGATTCCGGGAGCCCCATCTGCGCCATCTCGTTGACCGCGTGCAGGGTCGTGCGGTCCATGATCTCCAGGAGTGAGGGTGCGTGCCCACGCTCCATGATGCGGCACACCGCGTCCCCCGCAGTCGTCATGCTGGGGAATTCGGCCGCCAGTACCAGCTGCCGCGGCGGCTGCGGACGCAGCGCCAGCGTGGCCCGTACGACGACGCCCAGGCTTCCCTCCGAACCCACGAAGAGCCGGGTCAGGTCATAGCCTGCGACACCCTTCGCCGTACGCCGGCCGGTACTCATCAGCCGGCCGTCGGCCAGCACCACATCCAGCCCCAGCACGTACTCCGCGGTCACGCCGTACTTGACGCAGCACAGCCCGCCGGAGCCGGTGCCGATGTTGCCGCCGATCGTGCACTGCTCCCAGCTGGAGGGGTCCGGAGGGTAGTAGAGCCCCACTTCGCCGACGGCGCGGGACAGGACCGCATTGACGACGCCCGGCTCGACGACGGCGATCCGCTCGACCGGGTCGATCTCCAGCACGCGGTCCATGCGGGTCAGCGACAGCACGATGCAGCCCTCGGTGGCGTTGGCCGCACCGGACAGCCCGGTACGCGCGCCCTGCGGCACCACCGGGACGCGCAGTGCCGTGGCCGTGCGCAGCACGTGCTGGACCTGCTCGACGGTGCGCGGCAGCACGACCACGGCGGGTGAGCCCGCGCTGCAGAAGCTCGCCATGTCGTGGGAGTAGGAACGGGCGACGTCCGTGTCGGTGACGACCGCTTCGGCGGGGAGACCGTCCCGCAGCTGGTCGAGGAGGGCGCTCATACCTGAAGCGTCGCACCGGGCGACGCGGGCGGCAATGACGCGGCGGGGCCCGGACCCTTCGAGGGTCCGGGCCCCGCCGTCCGAAGCGGTGTGGCGGCGTGCGGTCAGAGGTTGCCGCGCTTGTCCTGCTCGCGCTCGATGGCCTGGAAGAGAGCCTTGAAGTTGCCCTTGCCGAAGCCCATGGAGCCGTGGCGCTCGATCATCTCGAAGAAGACGGTCGGGCGGTCCTGGACGGGCTTGGTGAAGATCTGCAGCAGGTAACCGTCCTCGTCGCGGTCGGCGAGGATCTTCAGCTCCCGCAGCTCGTCGATCGGCACACGGGTGTCGCCGACCCACTCACCGAGCGTCTCGTAGTACGAGTCCGGCACGTTCAGGAACTCGACGCCCGCCGCGCGCATGGTGCGCACCGTGGCGACGATGTCGTTGGTGGCCAGTGCGATGTGCTGCACGCCGGGGCCGCCGTAGAACTCCAGGTACTCGTCGATCTGCGACTTCTTCTTCGCGATCGCCGGCTCGTTGATGGGGAACTTCACCTTCTTGGTGCCGTCCGCGACCACCTTGGACATCAACGCCGAGTATTCGGTGGCGATGTCGTCACCCACGAACTCCTTCATGTTCGTGAAGCCCATGACCTTGTTGTAGAACTCGACCCACTCGTTCATCCGGCCGAGTTCGACGTTGCCCACGCAGTGGTCGATGGCCTGGAAGGTGCGCTTGGCCGGCGGCGCCACGAGGGGCTGCGCCTCGACGAAACCGGGCAGGTAGACGCCCTGGTAGGACTTCCGCTCGACCAGGGTGTGCCGGGTCTTGCCGTAGGTGCGGATGGCGGCGAGGACGACGGTGCCCCTCTCGTCCTTCACCTCGTACGGCTCTTCCAAGCCGGCCGCGCCGTGCTCGACGGCGTAGCTGTAGGCGGCGCGGGCGTCCGGCACCTCGATGGCCAGGTCGATCACACCGTCACCGTGGGCCGCGACGTGCTCGGCGAGGAACCGGCCGTGGTCGGTGGTGGGCCTGATGACCGAGGTCATGACGAAGCGGGCGCCACCCGACTCCAGGACGTAGGAGGCGGTCTCGCGGTTGCCGTGCTCCGGTCCGGAGTAGGCCACGAGCTTCATGCCGAAGGCGGAGGAGTAGTAGTGGGCGGCCTGCTTGGCGTTGCCGACGGCGAAGACGACCGCGTCCATTCCGTTCACCGGGAAGGGGTCGGCCTGCCGGGCGGTGTTCGGGGTTGCGTGCGTGGTCTCAGTCATGGTGGAAAGCGTCCCGCTGATCCACAAGGTGCGCAATAGTTCACGCAATCACTGGTCAATGTGTACAGTTCGATGGAGGTAAGAGCCATGAATCTGTGCAGTATGTGCAGTGCCGGGAGGGTGGCCGTGTCAATCGACCCGCTGGACGGCCGGCTGCTGGAGTTGCTGGCCGAGGAGCCGCGCATCGGAGTGCTGGAGGCGTCCCGGCGCCTCGGGGTGGCGCGCGGGACGGTGCAGGCACGGCTCGACCGGTTGCAGTCCTCCGGCGTGATCCGTGGCTTCGGCCCGGATGTGGACCCGGCTGCCGTCGGCTACCCGGTGACCGCCTTCGCCACCCTGGAGATCCGCCAGGGCCAGGGTGCGGACGTACGGTCGCATCTGGCCACCGTCCCCGAGGTGCTGGAACTGCACACCACCACCGGGCACGGGGACATGCTCTGCCGCCTG
Source organism: Streptomycetaceae bacterium MP113-05 (assembly GCA_000497405.1). Taxonomy (GTDB): domain Bacteria; phylum Actinomycetota; class Actinomycetes; order Streptomycetales; family Streptomycetaceae; genus Streptomyces. The sequence continues at coordinate 37,367 of KI547058.1, forward strand.
GTCGCCCAGTCCAACGCCGACCTGCAACGCGTCATCGACCGGGTGGTGGGTATCGAGGGCATCGTCCGCGCCTCCACCGCCATCGTGATGGAGAATCCGGTGCCGCTGCGCATCGTCCCGCTCGTACGGCAGGCCGCGTTCGGCGGTCCGGACACGCTCCGCGAGATCTGAGCCGCGCCCGACGGTCGCCTCGGGCGCGCCTTCACGACTCCGGGGACAGCAGGGCCTCCAGGCCCTCCTCGATACCCAGCAGGCCGGCTTCGCCGCCCGGCGGTACGGCCCGCAGAGTGCGCTCCAGCCACGAGGACACCGTGACCGTCGGCGTCTCCAGCAGCGCGTCTCCGTCCGGTGAAGAGAGTGCCAGGCACACCACCGGCTGTGCCGCGTGCCGCGTCGGCCACACCCGCACGTCCCCCTGCCCGCACGGCCGGAACACGCCCTCGATCAGTAGTTCCCGGGCGAACGTCCAGTGCACCGGGGTGTCGGAGTGGATGTGGAACGACACGTGCACGGCGTACGGGTCGTCGGTGCGGTAGCGCAGCCGGGCCGGCACGGTGATGCCGTTGTCCGGTGACAGCACGAGTCGCAGGTCGATTTCCTCTTCGATCGTCGCTTCCATGTCGGCTGCTCCCTCTTCTCGCGCCTGGCGGTGGCGGACCTCCGGCGGGCTCCGTGAAAGGCCCGCAGTGGTGAGAGGACGCAGACGGCGTATCGTTACGCGACTTCTCGAGATTCTTCGAAGATTTCTCGGCGAAGTGTTCAACGGAAGACACCGGAAGCACGGAGGGCGGGGACACGTCGTCGGCGCCTTCTGGTAGATGTGGACTCCGTGCGACGGAGGTCGCGCACGCGCGCGCGGACGGCGTGCGGAGCCACCCAAGCCCACATACCGCCAGATCGGTCGAAGAGATACGGGACCCGGACAGATGAGTGCCCCCTCCACAGGATCCGCCAACGGCAGCCCGGTGTCGGGCTACTACCCGGATCCGTCCATCCCCGGGTACATCCGCTACTGGAACGGCACCTCGTGGGTGCCGGGCACCAGCCGCCCCGCACCGGGACCGGGCGAGCCCGCGCCGGCACCGCCCACCTCCGACGGCGTCGCGAACGTGTCGGCGGCACGTGGCCCCGAACCGGCCCTCGACGAGGAGGAGGCGGAGGAGGACGACGAGATCGACCTCGGCCGGGCGAGCAGCGGATCGTCGCTGCCCGAGGTTCGTGCCCGCGGCGAGGTCGCCGCGCCGGGCCGGGCCGACGGGCCGTACGCGGACTGGGACGACCCGCGCCGCCTGCACGGCAACCAGCCGGAGGCAGCCGCCGTCTGGCAGCCGGACGCCGGACGGCAGCCCGGCTTCGGCGCCGAGCAGCAGGACATGTCCTGGGGCACCCCGCAGCAGCCGGCCCTCGGGGGCCACGACCCCCGAGCCGCTTGGGACGCGCGGAGAGACGAGGCGTCCCCGGACGCAGGCGGGCTCCTGGCGGGCGGCCATCAGGCAGGCGGGGACCGGACGTCGCCGGACCGCACCGTCGGGATGCGCATGCCCCTCCCGGAGGTTGAGGGAGAGCGCGGCGGAACCGTCCCCGCGCAGCCCGACCACACGGTCGGTCTGCGCCGGTCGGACGTCTTCCAGCACGGGGTCTCCGGCGCGGTGGACGATGCGCAGCCGCCGGCTCAGCAGTACCAGGCTCCTCAGCGCGAGGCCTCTCCCTACGAGGCGCCCCGGCACCAGATCCCTCAGCAGCCTGAGGCCCCTCAGCAGTACCCGGCTCCTCACCACGAGCAGTACCAGCAGCACCAGCACGGGGCCCAGAACTACCAGGGCCACCAGGAGTACGCCGGTCAGGGGGCGCCGCAGCAGCAGTACGGCGGTCCGGCCGTGCACGGCCCGGAACGTCCCCCGTGGGAGCACCGGGCTCACGGCGTGGCGCAGCAGGCCGGACCCCAGCCGGGTCCCGGTGCGCCGCAGCAACACATCGACCCGGGCGGGGCCTTCGCGGCCGGCGGTCCGGCCGCCGGCCAGGACGGTGTCGCCCCGTGGCGTCCGCCGGCCGCGGACCCGTTCGCCGAAGCCGCCCGGGACGCGCACCCGGCGGGTCTCGGCAGGGGCCCCGGCGGGCGC
>KI547058.1:40131-45272 GCA_000497405.1 Streptomycetaceae bacterium MP113-05
CTCGTCGACGGCCTGGTGGTGCTCGGGGCGACGGCCGCCGTCGCAGTGCCGTTCGTCGGCAGGGCGACCGAGCACATCCAGGGCAAGATCGACGCCGCCAACCAGGCGGGCGTCACGCGCACCGTCTGGCTGGTCGACGGCACCACCGGTGTCTACCTCGCCGTGGTGCTCGGCGCGTTCCTCCTGCTCGGTCTGCTCTACGAAGCGCTGCCGACCGCGAAGTGGGGGAGCACGCCGGGCAAGAGACTCTTCGGTCTCCGGGTGCTCGACGTCGAACGGCAGGACAGTCCGCGTACGGGTGCGTCGCTACGACGCTGGCTGACGTTCGGGGTGCTGTCCCTGGTGGTGCTCGGCGTGGTCGACGCGATGTGGTGCATGTTCGACCGGCCCTGGCGCCAGTGCTGGCACGACAAGGTCGCCCGGACCTTCGTCGCCCACCGCTGACGCCGTCCTGAGCGGGTAGCACCGGACGGCCCGCCGGTCTTGCGGAGCGGCGGTGTACCCCGAACGGCCACGCGCCGGATGCGGGAGTGGCCGGGGCGGGGTCGACTCGAGCCATGAGCACGGAGCAGCCGGAGAACGACCCGTTCCGCAAGAGGCCGCAGCCGGGTGAACCGCCTCCCGGCGGGTCTCCGCCCCCGCCTCCGCCCCCGCCGGGCGGGAGCGGCTCCCCGTACGGGTCTCCCTACGGGTCACCGCCGTACGGTGACCCGTACGGCAGCCCCGGCGCCGGTCCCTCCCGTCCGCCCTTCGGGCGCGGGGAGACACCGGCGGTCGGTATGCCGCCGCTGGGTTCGCGCGGCAAGCGGTTGCTCGCCCGCATCATCGACGCCCTGATCATCGCCATCCCGGTCGGCATCCTCGCCGGGCTGATCTCGGGCTTCGACTCCTACGACGACACCGCCTCACAGTACTGGCAGGGCGGCTTCTACACCCTGGCCTACTTCCTCTACGAGGGCCTGATGCTGACGCGTTCGGGCCAGACCGTGGGGAAGAAGCTGATGAGGATCCGGGTGGCGATGCTCCAGGACGGAGCCGCTCCGCACGGCGCCCCCGGCTGGGTGCGTGCCGCGATCTACCATCTCCCCGGCCTGGTGCCCTGTCTCGGTTCCCTCTTCTGGCTCGTCAACGTCCTGTTCTGTACCTGGGACAAGCCGTACCAGCAGTGCCTCCACGACAAGGGGGCCAAGACGGTCGTCGTCATCGCCGACTAGAAGGCGGTCCGTCTCCCGGGCCCAGTGTGAGGAGCACTTCCTCGATCTCCTCGTCACGCGCCCGGGCGGATGCCGTCCCCCGACCGACGACGGTGAAGCCGCACCTCGCGAGTACGCGGAGCGACCCGGTGTTGTCGGCAGCCGCGTGTGCGTACAGCGGCCGGACGGGCTCGAGTCCGATCAGCAGCGTGAGCGCTTCGGTGGCGATGCCGCGACCCCAGTGGGCGGAGTCGATCCAGTACGTCACCTCGCGTTCGTCCGGCGGACCGTACACAGCCGCGTGGCCGACCACCACCTCGTCGGCGACCACCGTGCGCACGGTGACGGCCGGGTCGGTCCGGACTTTCGCCCAGTGGGCGGCGAAAGCCCGGCGGTCGTAGTGGTACTCCCTGGTGACCGCGGCCATGTGCTGCGCCGCGGGATCGTTCAACTGGGCCCAGAAGGCGGGCAGGTCGCTGTCGCGTACTTCGCGCAGACGGGTCATCCGAGCCATCCGGCCTCTCTGTTGCTCGTCGGACAGGACGGGTGAGAGCGCGGCGTCGAGACGGTCGGGCGGTGAGGCGAGCAACCCGGCCGGTACAGCATCGGCCACCGGGGAGGCCGAGTGTACGCGAGGCCGGTGCAGTGCGCGGCTCGCTCAGAGGGTCACCCGGCTGGATGCTCTCGGGAGTACGTGTCGGCGCCCGCCGGGGTCTACTGGCGCAGAGAGGCCGGTGCGCGGTGTCCGGTCCCGGCGCGGGCCTGGGAGGTGGCGGGTTGGGCAGGGAGTTCGCGAGTGCCCCGTGTGGTGCCGTCCCGTCGTCCGGCTGCGGTGGACGTACGGGCCGTCGTGGCGGACGTCACCGTGACGGCGACCAGGAGGCCGAGTGCCAGGGCGGCAACGGCGATCACCGTGACTCCCAGGCCCGAGCGGGCCTGGGAGAGGATCAACATGGCCAGGGTCGCGGTGACGACGGTGAGAGCACCGTAGGTGAACTGTGCGGCGGTCGGGCGCGGCATGGCGGGGTCCGTCCTCGGGGAAGGTCGTGGCGGGAGTTCGACCGGCCGGTTCCGAGGAGAACCCCGGACACGGCTCTACGGGCGGGATGCCCGGCAGCGTTCCCGGTAAGCGTGACCCTGCTCACGCCGCGGTGCACGAGGGGCGCAGGGGCGCACACTTCCGCAGTGTCCCGGCCATGCCAACAGATGGGCACAGCAACTTACTGCTCGGTTCGTTATGAATCAAGGTCTGTCTTTTTTCGCGATACTCCGATCGAATACCGTCGTCAAGTCAGCGTGCTTGCAGGGGAGGACACAAGCAAGTGAACAGCAGACGGAGATCCACGAGATCGAGGTCCGCTGCCCTGGTCACCACGGTTGCCGCGCTCGGCGCGGCCGTTCTGTTGCCCGCCACATCGGCGCAGGCACAGCCGGAACCCAACCCGGAAACCCGGAGCAAGCAGGCCAAGGTCGAGGACCAGCCCCATAACCTGGACGGGCCGTTCAGTAAGCAGCAGCGCCTGCACAAGCAGGTCGCGCTGGAGAAACTGGCCGCCGGGGAGGGCGACAAGGGCAAGGCAGAGACCTTCCGGCGCAACGGCTCGAAGGTCATGAAGCTCGACGACAACAAGTACGTCGAACTTCAGCGGGAGAAGACCGACAAGATCTTCACCGTGCTCATCGACTTCGGCGACAAGGTCGACCCGGAGTACGGCGGCGAGGCCGGCCCGAAGCACAACGAGATCGCCGAGCCCGACCGGTCGAAGAACAACTCCACCTACTGGCAGGAGGACTTCGACACCGAGCACTACGAGAACGTCTACTTCGGCAACGGCGAGGACTCCCTCAAGAGCTACTACGAGAAGCAGTCCTCCGGCCGCTATTCGGTCGAGGGCCAGGTCTCGGACTGGGTCCAGGTCGAGTACAACGAAGCCCGGTACGGCTCCAACGCCTGCGGCGCCACCACCTGTTCCACGGTGTGGGACGCCATCAAGGACGGCGTCGCCGCCTGGGTCGAGGCCCAGAAGGAGTCCGGCAGGACCGACGCCGAGATCGCCGACACGCTTGCCGAGTACGACAAGTGGGACCGTTACGACTACGACGGTGACGGCAACTTCAACGAGGGCGACGGCTACATAGACCACTTCCAGTGGATCCACGCCGGCGAGGACGAGTCCGCCGGTGGCGGCGCGCAGGGTGACAACGCCATCTGGGCGCACCGCTGGTACGCCTACGGCAGCGACGCCGGCCACACCGGGCCCGAGTACAACAAGGCGGGCGGCACCGAGATCGGTGACTCCGGCATCTGGGTCGGCGACTACACCGTTCAGCCGGAGAACGGCGGAATCGGCGTCTTCGCCCACGAGTACGGGCACGACCTCGGCCTGCCGGACCTCTACGACACCTCGGGCACCGGCGAGAACTCGGTCGGCTTCTGGTCCCTGATGTCGTCCGGTTCCTGGCTCAACAAGGGCGAGGACTCGATCGGCGACTCTGCAGGCGACCTGAGCGCCTGGGGCAAGTTCCAGCTGGGCTGGCTGGACTACGAGACCGCGAAGGCGGCCACGAAGTCCACCCACAAGCTGGGCGTGCACAACTACAACACCAAGAACCCGCAGGCGCTGATCGTCGAGCTCCCCGACAAGGAGAAGACGACCACCATCGTGAAGCCCGCCGAGGGTGCCATGCAGTGGTGGAGCGGCAGCGGCGACGACCTGAAGAACACGCTCACCCGCAGCGTCGACCTGTCCGGAAAGTCCAGCGCCTCGCTGAACTTCGAGGGCTGGTACGACATCGAGGCCAACTACGACTACCTCTACACCGAGGTGTCGACGGACGGCGGCGCCAACTGGACGCCGCTGGACGGCACGGTCGGCGGTGAGCCGATCCCGCGGGACGGCGGCGACCGCCCCGCGCTGCACGGGCAGTCGGGCACGTACAAGGACCTCGAGTACTCGCTGGACGCCTACGCAGGCCAGAAGTTCGACCTTCGCTTCCGCTATCAGACGGACGGTGGCGTGGCCCTCAAGGGCTTTGCCGCCGACGCTCTGGCGATCACCGCGGACGACGCCGTTCTGTTCGAGGACGGCGCCGAGGACGGCGACAACGGCTGGACGGCGGACGGCTTCTCGCGGATCGAGGAGTCCTTCACCAAGACGTACCCGCAGTTCTACGTCGTGGAGAACCGGCAGTACGTCTCCTACGACAAGTCGCTGAAGACCGGGCCGTACAACTTCGGCTGGGCCACCGACAAGCCTGACTGGGTGGAGCGCTACGCCTACCAGCGCGGCATGCTCGTCTGGCTCTGGGACGCCTCGCAGAAGGACAACAACGTCGGTCAGCACGCAGGTGAGGGCCTCATTCTGCCCATCGACGCGCACGCCAAGCCGGAGCGGTGGAGCGACGACACCCTGATGCGTTCGCGCATCCAGGCGTACGACTCGACCTTCAGCTGGTACCCGTCGGGCGGCATGCTCCTGCACAAGGACGGCGACCCCTCGCTGGTCTGGCCCAAGTGGGGCAATTCGTCCTTCGACGACCACAAGGGTAAGTACTGGTACGAGACCAACCCGCAGGCGAGTGTCAAGGTGTCCGACACCAACACGCGCATCGCGATCGTCAAGCAGCCGTTCAGCGGCAAGACGATGACCGTCCGGGTGGGTCCCTCCACGCGCTGATTTGCATCGTTGCAGGTCAAAACATGATCGGCCGTTGCCCCTGGCGGGCAGCGGCCGATCCGCGCTATAGATGCCTCCTGTAGACCCATCGCAGACCACGAAAACGGGGGAAACCTGATCATGGCCGGAGGCGGATTCGTACGACTGCCGGACAGCAGCGTGATCGTCGCGCTGTCCCTGCCGGTGCCACGCCACGGCGGGCTCCCCGCGGCGGCGGGCGCCTGGCCCTGGCGGCAGCGGCCGGCTCCGGCGGAGGAGACCGGCTCCCGGC
>KI547058.1:45282-48246 GCA_000497405.1 Streptomycetaceae bacterium MP113-05
CGTCCGGCTCCTCCGGCGTGTGAGAGCGCACGGCGGAAGCCGCGGGGCGGGCGGGGCACGACGCTCCTCCGGGCCTGGGGGCCTGCGGGGCGGGCCCCTGGGGGCTGTCCCGGTTCCGAGCCGGCCCCGGCGCGCTAGCTCCGGACCACGGGCGTTCCCGTGAGCTCGACCCCGGCGGCGCGCAGCTCCGCCAGTGCCCGCTCCGTGCTGTCCGGTGCCACGCCCGCCGTGAGGTCCAGCAGGACTCTGGTGCGGAACCCCTCGTGCTGCGCGTCCAGCGCCGTCGCCCGCACGCAGTGGTCCGTGGCGATACCGATCACGTCGACCTCCGTGACGCCCCGCGCCCGCAGCCAGTCGGCCAACCACGTGCCGTGTTCGTTCGCCCCCTCGAAGCCGCTGTAAGCGGCCGTGTAGTGGCCCTTGTCGAACACCGCGTCCACACCGCCGGCCGCCACGGCCGGGGCGAAGTGCGGGTGGAAGCCCACCCCCTCCGTGCCGGCGACGCAGTGCCGCGGCCAGGAACGCTCGAAGTCGGGGTGCTCCGCGAAGTGGTCGCCCGGTTCGATGTGCAGGTCGCGGCTGGCGACGACGTGCCGGTAGCCGGCGGTGGCGTCGCCGACGAGTTCGGTGACAGCGGCGGCGACGTCGGCGCCGCCGGCCACGCCGAGGCTGCCGCCCTCGCAGAAGTCGTTCTGCACGTCGACGACGATCAGTGCCCGATGCATGAGGTGCCCTTCCTCTCCGTGTGGCTCAGACGTATTCGGTGGGCAGCACGGGCTCTCCGCGGGAGAGCTGCGTGGCCGACACCGGCAGCGAGGCCAGTGTGCGCCGGTGCCGGTCGCGTGCGGCGTCCAGCGGCTCGCGGCCCACGGCCACGCCGCCGAGTACCAGTGGCACCGCGATCAGGGAGTCGGTGAGCTCGTCGGGTACGGGGCCGGTGCCGATCCGCTCCGCCTCCGGAACACCGGTAGTGTCCTGCGGCCGAGCCGCCCACTTCGAGCCGCCGATCGAGGTCTTGCCACCGGTCGACTTCTTGGCCACCGGTCGCAGCGGCGCGTCCGGGGCGTCCCCGTCGGCGCGCGCGACGAGCTTGTAGACCATCGAGCAGGTGGGGTGTCCGCTGCCGGTGACCAGCCGGGTGCCCACACCGTAGGAGTCCACGGGGGCGGCGGCGAGGGAGGCGATCGCGTACTCGTCCAGGTCGCTGGTCACCACGATCTTCGTGTCGGTGGCGCCCAGCTCGTCGAGCTGGCGGCGCACCCGGTGGGCGACCAGCAGCAGGTCGCCGGAGTCGATGCGCACCGCGCCGAGTCCGGGTCCGGCGACCTCCACCGCCGTCCGTACGGCCTCGGCGACGTCGTAGGTGTCCACCAGCAGTGTGGTGTCGCCGCCCAGTGCCTCGACCTGCGCGGTGAAGGCGTCCCGTTCGGTGTCGTGCAACAGGGTGAAGGCGTGTGCGCTGGTGCCGACGGTGGGGATGCCGTAGCGGAAGCCGGCGGCCAGCTCGGAGGTGGAGTGGAAGCCGCCGAGATAGGCGGCGCGCGAGGCGGCCACCGCCGCCAGTTCGTGTGTCCTCCGGGCACCCATCTCCACCAGCGGCCGGTCGCCTGCCGCGACGGCCATCCGGGAGGCGGCCGCGGCCACCGCCGAGTCGTGGTTGAGGATGGAGAGGATCACCGTCTCCAGCAGCACGCATTCGGCGAAGCTGCCCTCCACCCGCATGATCGGCGAGCCGGGGAAGTAGACCTCGCCCTCCGGGTAGCCGTGCACGTCACCCCGGAAGCGGTAGTCGGCGAGCCAGTCGAGGGTGGGGCCGTCGACGACCCCGTGGGTGCGGAGGAAGTGCAGCACGCCCTCCTCGAAACGGAAGTTCTCGATCGCGTCCAGCACGCGCCCGGTGCCGGCGACGACGCCGTAGCGGCGGCCCTCCGGCAGCCGGCGGGTGAAGACCTCGAAGACGGAGCGACGGTCGGCCGTGCCGCCCCGCAGAGCGGCCTGCAGCATCGTGAACTCGTACTGATCCGTGAAGAGCGCCGTGGAGGGCACCGACAACGGCAGTCCCAGATCCCCTGTGTCCATGTGACGATCCTACCCTTTATTTCGTCAGAGTGACGATATGGGGGTCGGGGAGATTCCCGCGCGCCGGGGGAGCCGTGTGCGCGGCGGCACCGCCGGGGTGGCAGCATGGGGGACGTGAGTGTCGCACCCACCGAGATCGAACGCCCCGAGTCGAGCGAGGCCCCGGTCGAACGCCCCGAGCCGGACGTCCCCTGGGCGACGCTCGTGCACAACGACCCGGTGAACCTGATGAGCTACGTGACCTACGTCTTCCGGAGTTATTTCGGCTACCCGAAGGACAAGGCCGACAAGCTCATGCTGGACGTCCACCACAAGGGCCGTGCCGTGGTGTCCACCGGCAGCCGCGAGGAGATGGAACGCGACGTGCAGGCCATGCACGGGTACGGCCTGTGGGCCACCCTGACCCGGGACCGCTGATGACGGGACAGTTCGAGGCCACCGCAGAAGGCGGCGCCGCGGTCGCACTCGACGAGGTCGAGATCTCCATCCTGCGCAGCCTCGCAGTCCAGCTGGTGGAGCTCGTCGGCCCGGGTGACGAGCCGGCACAGGGGGCCGACCCGCTCGCCGCGCTGCTCGCCGAGGGCCCCAGCGAGCCGCCCACCGACCCGGCGTTGGCCCGCCTCTTCCCCGACGCCTACGGCGACCCCTCCACCGCGCGGCGGAGCGGTGAGGCGGAGTCCGAGTCCAGGGCCGCCTCTGCCGAGTTCCGCCGCTTCACCGAGGTGGACCTGCGGGCCCGTAAACGGGGCGACGCCCTCGCCGTCGTACACGTCCTCGACGAGCTCACCACGGACGGTCGGGGCGGTGCGGTGCTGCGACTGGCCCCGGACGCGTCCCGGCAGTGGCTCGGAGCCCTCAACGACCTACGGCTCCCCCCCCCCCCCC
>KI547058.1:48638-56917 GCA_000497405.1 Streptomycetaceae bacterium MP113-05
CGAGGTCGGCGACGACGACGACGGCGCCGGCCTCTACCGCCTCCCGGACTCCGACCCGCGCAAGCCGATGGTCATGGCCTACCTCTGGCTCGGGGCCCTCCAGGAGACCCTGGTCGAAACCCTCATGGGGTGAGGTCGCGCGGTGGGGACGCTGCGTGACGGCATCCGCCCGATAATCGTGCTGCCTACACGGGCATGCAGAAAAACGTGTCCGTTTCGCTCGGTTTTGCGATGAGTGTATCTGTCCGTGACCTGCAAATGTGATGTACGTCACGCAATGCATGTCGCTCTGCGTGGTAGGAACTCCCCCAACCCACGCGAGATTTGCCAGTCCCCGGTGAACTCCGCAAGAACGCTGCCCGCACGCCCAGGCGGCCGAACTGCCCAGAGGAAACTCCATGGCCAACACCGACTCCTCGTTTCTCGAGTCCGTCGACAAAGCGATCAGCGACTTCACCGAGCCGATAGCGAAGTGGATGTCCGAAGTCGTCTTCTACGAAGTCCACCTGTTCGGGAACGACTTCCCATGGATCGTCGGCTGGCTCGTGGTGGCGGGCCTGGTCTTCACCGGGTACTTCGGCTTCGCTCAGCTCCGCCATCTGAAGACCGCGTTCAGACTCGTCCGCGGAAAGTACGAGCAGAAGAACGCGCCCGGTGAGGTCACCCACTTCCAGGCCCTCACCTCGGCGGTGTCCGGCACCGTCGGCCTGGGCAACATCGCGGGTGTCGCCATCGCCGTCACCATCGGCGGGCCCGGCGCCATCTTCTGGATGATCCTCTGCGGCCTCCTCGGCATGGCCACCAAGTTCGTCGAGTGCACCCTCGGCGTGAAGTACCGCGAGTTGCACGCCGACGGCACCGTCTCCGGCGGCCCCATGCACTACCTGCGCAAGGGCATGGCCGAGCGCGGCTTCGCCGGCCTCGGCAAGGTGCTCGCCGTCGGCTCCGCGATCTCCCTGCTGTTCTTCACCTTCTTCGGCGGCAACCTGTTCCAGGTCAACCAGAGCCTCGAGCAGCTGCAGTCGGTCACCGGCAAGGAAGACAGCATCTTCAGCAGCTCCGGTGGCGCAGCCTTCTTCGGCCTCCTGATCGCCGCAGTCGTCGCCCTCGTCCTGATCGGCGGCATGCGCTCCATCGGTGCGGTCACCAGCAAGCTGGTCCCCTCCATGGCGATCCTCTACGTGACCGCCTGCGTCATCGTCGTCGCCTTCAACATCACCGAGGTGCCCAACGCCGTCGGTGCCATCTTCGAGGGCGCGTTCAGCCCCGAGGGTGTCGTGGGCGGCGTCGTCGGTGCGATCATCCAGGGCTTCCGCCGCGCCGCGTTCTCCAACGAGGCGGGCATCGGCTCCGCGCCCATCGCCCACTCCGCGGTGAAGACCAAGCGTCCCGCCACCGAGGGCCTCGTCGCCATGATCGAGCCCTTCCTGGACACCGTCTTCATCTGCACCATGACGGCCCTGACCATCGTCATCGCCTCGCCGCAGAGCTGGCTCGACGCCCGCGAGAAGGCCGCCACCGGCGCCGCCCCGGAGTCCGGCGTCGCGCTCACTTCGGACGCCTTCGAGACCGTCCTCCCCTGGTTCCCGTACGTACTCACCCTCGCGGTGCTGCTCTTCGCCATCTCCACGATCATCACGTGGGGCTACTACGGCATGAAGGCCTGGACGTACCTCTTCGGCCGCAGCGGGGCCAGTGAGCTGGTCTACAAGGTCCTCTTCTGCGTCATCGTCATCTCCGGTGCGCTGATGTCCCTGGGCTCGCTGGTCACGATGGCCGACTCGTTCCTCTTCCTGGCCGCCGTCTTCAACATCATCGGCCTGTACTTCCTGGCGCCCATCGTCAAGCGCGAGCTGCGCAGGGTCCTGGAGTACGTCCGCCGGCGCGACGCCGGGGAGACCGACGAGCAGATCGAGGCCTCCGAGCCCCCGGCGGCCGTTCCCGGCCAGGGCGGCGCCGGCACCGCCGGAACCAAGACGCTCTGACCGCGCGCCCGGCCCTGCCGGAGGCGCCTCCTGTATCGGGCACAGGCCCGGTGAGCACCCCACGGGTACTCGCCGGGCCTGTGCCTATGCTGCTTCCCATGCTGACCATCACCCAGGAGCTGCACGACGCGATCGTGGCCCACGCCCGCGCCGACCACCCCGACGAGGCGTGCGGCGTGCTCGCCGGGCCCGCCGGGTCCGGCCGGCCGCAGCGCTTCGTCCCCATGCTGAACGCGGCCCGGTCGCCCACGTTCTACGAGTTCGACTCCACCGACCTGCTGAAGCTCTACCGCGAGATGGACGACCGCGACGAGGAGCCCGTCGTCATCTACCACTCGCACACGGCCACCGAGGCCTACCCCTCGCGCACGGATGTCTCCTACGCCAACGAGCCCGGCGCCCACTACGTGCTCGTCTCCACCGCGGAGTGCGGCAACGACGACGGCCCGTTCTCGCTCCGTTCGTTCCGCATCGTGGACGGAGCCGTGGAAGAGGAGGACGTCCGGGTCGTCGAGGCGTACGAGAACGGGGCGACCTGACGAACATGAGACGTCACCTTCCGTATCGTGGTACCGGTATCCGGTCCCCGCAACGGGAATCGCTACGATGAGGCCATGGTTGTCCACGACGTGAGAGCTGAAGCGAACACCCCGGGCACGCCGCTGCTCGTGGCGCGCCTGCACGTCGACCTGTGCCGCCTCGCCAGCGCCATCTGTTCGCGCTGAGCCGCCCCCCGCGCGCCGACCGCACACACGCACACAGGGCCGGCCCCGCGCCGACGCGCCCTCCGGCGCGGTCCGAGCGACCGCCCGCACGCCGCACCCACCTTCCTCACCAGGAGCATCCATGGCCATCGAGGTCCGTATCCCGACCATCCTGCGCACCTACACCGACGGCGAGAAGACCGTGACGGGGGACGGGGCCACACTCGGTGCCCTCTTCACCGACCTCGAGTCCCGCCACACCGGAATCCAGGGCCGCGTCGTCGACGGCGGCGAGCTCCGCCGCTTCGTGAACGTCTACCTCAACGACGAGGACGTCCGCTTCCTCGACGGCATCTCCACCAAGCTCACCGACGGCGACAGCGTCACGATCCTGCCCGCCGTCGCCGGCGGCGCACACTGATGCGCTACGACTCCCCGCTGGCAGCCGTCGGCAACACTCCGCTCGTGCGGTTGCCGCGGCTGTCACCCTCGACGGACGTACGGCTGTGGGCCAAGCTCGAGGACCGCAACCCGACCGGCTCGATCAAGGACCGTCCCGCGCTCCACATGATCGAACAGGCCGAGAAGGACGGCCGGCTCACCGCCGGCTGCACCCTCCTCGAGCCCACGTCCGGCAACACCGGCGTCTCGCTCGCCATGGCCGCCAGGCTCAAGGGCTACCGCATCGTCTGCGTCATGCCGGAGAACACCAGCGAGGAACGGCGGCAGCTGCTCGCCATGTGGGGCGCCGAGATCGTCTCCTCGCCCGCCGCGGGCGGCTCCAACACCGCCGTCCGCGTCGCCAAGGAGCTCGTCGCCGAACATCCGGACTGGGTGATGCTCTACCAGTACGGCAACCCGGAGAACGCCGCCGCGCACTACACGGGCACCGGACCCGAGATCCTCGCCGACCTCCCCTCGGTCACCCACTTCGTGGCCGGCCTCGGCACCACCGGCACACTCATGGGCGCCGGTCGGTACCTGCGCGAACAGCGACCGGACATCGAGATCATCGCCGCCGAACCGCGCTACGACGACGTGGTGTACGGACTGCGGAACCTCGACGAGGGCTTCGTACCCGAGCTGTACGACGAGTCCGTACTCACCTCACGCTTCTCGGTCGGCTCCGAGGACGCGGTCGCCCGCACCCGGGAGCTGCTCTCCGAGGAGGGCATCTTCGCCGGCGTCTCCACCGGCGCCGCACTGCACGCAGCGCTCGGCGTCGGGCGCAGGGCGCTGCGGGCGGGGCACAGTGCGGACATCGTCTTCGTCGTCGCCGACGGGGGCTGGAAGTACCTGTCCACCGGCGTCTACACCGCCGAGTCCACGGAAGCCGCCGTCGCGACCCTCCACGGTCAGCTCTGGGCCTGAGCCCACCGAGCCCGCCTGCAGTCGGCCGCCGACGCACCGTCCCGGCCCGGCGTCGTCCACCGAAGCTGCGGAGGACGACGCCGGGACGACAGGCCTCACCCCTTGCCGGGCGGCTCACGGCGCGCACCGCGCCGCCGCCTCCCCAGTCGGCCCGTGCCGTCCACGTAAGCCGCCACCAGTGCGAACAACACGACCACGCCCAACGTGATCCACCATCCGGTGTCCAACGTGCGCTCCCTCGCGTCGGTCCGACCGCCCGCACGGCGACGGTACCCCGCGCTGGTGATTCCGCCCACACACGCACGTCCCGAGGAGTCACCGGGCCCGTCGCGGCTTACGCTCGGGAAATCGCCTCCCCACTGTCGCGGCGGTCGTGGCCACCGTGGCATGGGGACTTCAAGACCGGCCGTCCACGGAGGTTCCCGCTCCATGAAGCTCACAGTCGTCGGCTGCTCCGGGTCGTTCCCCTCCGCGGAATCGGCCTGCTCGAGTTACCTGGTCGAATCCGACGGCTTCCGCCTCCTCCTCGACATGGGCAACGGCGCCCTCGGCGAACTCCAGCGGTACTGCGGCCTGTACGACCTGGACGCCATCGCCCTCAGCCACCTGCACGCCGACCACTGCATCGACATGTGCGGCTACTTCGTCGCCCGCTACTACCGACACGAGGGCGGACGGTGCGCGCCCCTCCCCGTCTGGGGTCCGGAGGGCACCGAAAGGCGGCTCACCACCGCCTACGCCGACACGCCCAGCGACTCCTCGATGAGCGAGGTCTTCGACTTCCACACCCTCGTCCCCGGCGGCACCTTCGAGGCCGGACCGTTCACGGTCCGCACCGAAGCGCTACGCCACCCCGTGCAGGCCTACGGCTTCCGCATCACGCACCGCGACACCGGCCGCACACTCACCTATTCGGGTGACACCGGGCCGTGCTCCGGCATCGACGCCCTCGCCGCCGGAGCCGACCTGTTCCTCTGCGAGGCCTCCTTCACCCACGGCAAGGAGGACATCCCCGACCTGCACCTCAACGGCCTCCAGGCCGGCGAATGCGCGGAACGGGCCAAGGCCCGCAGACTGCTCCTGACCCACATCCCCCCGTGGACCGACCCGCGGGCCAACTTGCGGGACGCCGAGGCGGTCTTCCCCGGCACCGTCGAGCTCGCCCGGCCCGGCGCCGTCTACGAGATCTGAGACGACGGCCACACCGAACCGGGCTGCCCACCGGCGCCCTGCCCTGAGGCCTCCGAGGACCTACGCTGAGGAAACCGAGGAGGAACCCATGGCCAGCAACGCCCAGAAGATCGTCGCCGGACTCGGCGGCCTGGACAACATCGAAACCCTCCGAGGCTGCGTGACCCGCCGGCGGCTTTGAGCGCGGTGACGCCGCGCTCGTCGACGTCACCGCGCTCAAAGCCGCCGGCGCCCGCGACGTCGTCCGCATGGGCACCGGAATCCAGGTCGTTCTCGGACCCGACACCGACCCGATCGCCCAGGAGATCACCGACCTGATGTGACCCGAGGCGGCCGGCGAGCGAGGACGAAGCGGACAACGGGCCGGTGCCCCACCACGGCCTCCACCACACTGCGACTAGGCTCACCGTCATGTCTGACAACGACGTCACCCGCATCGACGGGAGGACACCCGACCAGCTGCGTCCCGTCACGCTCGAACGCGGCTGGAGCAAGCACGCCGAAGGCTCCGTCCTCGTCTCCTTCGGCGACACCCGCGTGCTCTGCACCGCCAGCCTCACCGAAGGCGTGCCGCGCTGGCGCAGGGGCACCGGGGAGGGGTGGGTGACCTCGGAGTACTCCATGCTGCCCCGCTCCACCAACACCCGCGGCGACCGCGAGGCCGTACGGGGCCGCATCGGCGGACGCACCCACGAGATCTCCCGGCTCATCGGCCGCTCGCTGCGCGCCGTCGTCGACTTCAAGGCCCTCGGTGAGAACACCATCGTGCTGGACTGCGACGTGCTCCAGGCCGACGGCGGCACCCGCACCGCGGCCGTCACCGGTGCTTACGTGGCCCTCGCCGACGCGGTGGCCTGGGCCCAGGGCAAGAAGCTCATCCGCTCCAAGTCGCAGCCCCTGACCGGCGCGGTCTCCGCAGTCAGCGTCGGCATCATCGACGGCGTCCCGATGCTCGACCTCCCCTACGAGGAGGACGTCCGGGCCGAGACCGACATGAACGTCGTCTGCACGGACGACGGCCGTTTCGTCGAAGTGCAGGGCACCGCGGAGGGCGTCCCCTTCGCACGCGCCGAACTGGACGCTCTGCTCGACCTCGCAGTGAAGGGCTGTGCCCAACTCGACGGCGCACAGCGCGCGGCGCTCGCCGACGGCTGAGACGGCTGAGTCCGCCGAAGCCCTCGCACAACCACCCGGCCAGGGCGGAACTTTGCGAGCGCTTTACGCGTCTGACAGGGTACGGGCCGTGCGGGTCGATCCGTACGGCCCGTCCAAGCCCTCGGGAGGGAACCCAGTGCGACGCACTCTGTCCGCCACCGCCACCGCCGTCGCTGTGGCCGTCACCGCCACGCTCGTCGTCGGATGCGGCGCGCTCGACAAGGCGCTCGACTGCGCCAGCACGGCCGTCACCGTCGCGGAGAGCGTCGAAGACCTGCAGAACGCCGCCTCGTCCGTCGGCGAGGACCCGGCGCAGGCCAAGGAAGCACTCGACAGCATCGAGAAGAACCTCGACGAGATCGAGCAGTCCACGGACAGCACCGACGTCAAGGGCGCCGTCAGCGACCTCAACCAGGCCGTCGAGGACGCCCGCACGGCCGTCAACGACGGCCGCGCCCCCGACATGAGCGCCGTCAACGACGCCGCGGGCAAGCTCACAGAGGTCTGCTCACCTGCCTGACCTGCCTGACCTGCCTGTCGCCGGCCTGCGGGGCGGCGAGGACAGAGCCGACCGGCATAATCGCCGCCATGAGCAGTGAACAGCGGCTGATCCTCGCCACCCGCAACGCCCACAAGGTCACCGAACTCCGCGCCATCCTCACCGAGGCCGGACTCGGCACCGGACTCGAACTCCTCGGCGCCGACGCCTATCCCGACATCCCCGACGTCAAGGAGACCGGCGTCACCTTCGCTCAGAACGCCCTGCTCAAGGCCCACGCCCTCGCGTCGGCGACCGGCCTCCCGGCCGTCGCCGACGACTCCGGACTCTGCGTCGACATCCTCGGCGGCGCCCCGGGCATCCTCTCCGCCCGCTGGTCCGGCCGGCACGGCGACGACCAGGCCAACCTGGCGCTGCTGCTCTCCCAGCTCGTCGACATCGACGACGCCCACCGCGGCGCCCACTTCGCCTGCGCCGCCGCCCTCGCCCTCCCCGACGGAACGGAACACGTCGTCGAAGGGCGCCTGACTGGCACCCTCCGCCACGCCCCGGCCGGCACCGGCGGGTTCGGGTACGACCCGATCCTTCAGCCCGACGGCGAGACGCGCACCTGCGCCGAACTCACCCCCGCGGACAAGAACGCCGTCAGCCACCGCGGCCGCGCCTTCCGCGCCCTCGCCCCGCACCTCCGCGACGCGTTGGGATGAACGCGCGAGGAGGCCCGGCGCGTACGCCGGACCTCCTCGTTCTCACCTGTGCGGCCGGGGGGACTCGAACCCCCACGGGATTTCTCCCACCAGGACCTAAACCTGACGCGGCTGCCGGTTACGCCACGGCCGCTCCCGCCCCTACATCGTAACGAATCACCGTTCTCCCCGGCACGCCGCTGGTCCCTAGCGACGCTTCTGCGGTCGAGGTTTCCTACGGCACCAGGTACTGGTGATCGCGTGGCAATTCGGACACAGGTAGCGAAGGTTCTCGCGATGGTTGTTTCGCCAGTCACCGTCCACATGATCGATCTGCAGTGTCATGACGGCACCACGCCACTCACCGCCATTGCCGCAGCCCGTGCACCAGTACGGCTCTCCCACCTCGTCCAACGCGCGCTTGAGCCGCTCCCGGTTCATCCTCGGTGCTTGATCCGGGAGCCGCCGGAGAACTGCATCGGCCGTGCGCTGGGGAGCTAGCCGAACGGCCTTACGGGGCTGCCTGGTGAAGTGGCCCATGTCGAGACCCAGCCCCTGAGCCTGGCGCTGCACGCGCCGATGGTTCGTGCCGGTGACGGGAAGTCCGAGCCGTCGTATCACCTCGGCGTAGCTCGTCGAGGACGCGACAGCCTCCGTGAGAAAACCATCCGGCGAAGTAGGAGCCGGA
>KI547059.1:0-5028 GCA_000497405.1 Streptomycetaceae bacterium MP113-05
GGGCACCGCCCGCAACGGGCCGCCCACCGTCGCGGGGCGCTGGGCGCTGCTGCCGCCTGCCGAGACCGACCCGACGCACCGGGCGCACGCCCTCGCGCACACCCTGCTGGACCGGCACGGCGTGGTGACCAGGGGCGCGGTCCAGGCCGAAGGCGTGCAGGGCGGTTTCGCCGCCGCCTACCGGGTGCTGGCCGCATTCGAGGACAGCGGACAGGCCCGGCGCGGCTACGTGGTGGAGGGGCTCGGCGCCGCACAGTTCGCGATCGACGGGGCGGTCGACCGGCTGCGGGCGGTCCACCAGGAACGTGAGCAGGGCAGGGCGGAGTCCGCGCCGGCGCCTTGGGGGGAGCCGGCACCCCACCCGGGGAGAGACCTTCGCAGCGGCGGGGCGCGGGGAGGGGGGGTACGCGGATCCGGGACCCGCGCGCTGGTACTCGCCGCGGCCGACCCCGCGAACGCCTACGGCGCCGCGCTGCCGTGGCCGGAGCCGCCGGACGGAGCCACGCACAAGCCAGGACGCAAGGCGGGGTCGCTGGTCGTCCTGGTGGACGGCGAACTGCAGCTGTACATGGAGCGCGGTGGGCGAACGCTGCTCGCCTGGCCGGGCGGAGTCGACGCGCCGCCGGAAGCGGCGGAACGGCTGCGCACGGCGGCCGCAGCCCTGGGGGAGGCCGCACGGCGAGGCGCGGTGGGCACCCTCACTGTGGAGCGGGTCAACGGCGGGGCGGCGCTGTCCTCGTCACTGGGCGGACTGCTGGAGGACGCGGGCTTCCATGCGACGCCCCGCCGCCCCCCCACCCGCCGTGGCGTCCGGGGCGAAGGGCCTGGAGGCCGCGGCTGTGGTGTCCGAGGCCGGGCAGGTGGCGGCCGAGGATCTGGCGGCCGTACACGACCTGGGCGGGGCCGGTACCCCGGTGCTGCTGGCCGGGCCGGACGGCGAGCTCCGCGACACCGTACGGGCAGGCTGAGGCCGGGCGCACCGGCCGCGCGGCGGGCACTGGTCGGGGGCCCCGCTCCCATCGGGGACAATGGTCGCCATGAGTGACCCCTCTCCCTCCACCCCCGCGGCGGACGCCGCGCACCGTTCGGGCTTCGCGTGCTTCGTCGGCAGGCCCAACGCCGGCAAGTCGACGCTGACCAACGCTCTGGTGGGCACGAAGGTCGCGATCACCTCCAACCGTCCGCAGACCACCCGGCACACGGTGCGCGGCATCGTGCACCGGCCGGACGCCCAGCTGGTACTGGTGGACACCCCCGGCCTGCACAAGCCGCGCACGCTGCTCGGCGAGCGGCTCAACGATGTCGTGCGCACCACCTGGTCCGAGGTCGACGTGATCGGCTTCTGCCTGCCGGCCGACCAGAAACTCGGCCCGGGCGACCGCTTCATCGCCAAGGAGCTCGCGGGCCTGAAGCGGAAGCCGAAGGTCGCGGTGGTGACCAAGACCGACCGGGTCGACTCGGAGACCCTCGCCGAGCAGCTGATCGCGGTGGACCGCATCGGCAAGGAGCTGGGCATCGACTGGGCGGAGATCGTGCCGGTCTCGGCGACGGCAGGGCAGCAGGTGGGACTTCTCGCCGACCTGCTGGTGCCGCTCCTGCCCGAGGGCCCGACGCTCTACCCGGACGGCGACCTCACGGACGAGCCGGAGCAGGTCATGGTCGCCGAACTGATCCGCGAGGCGGCGCTCGAAGGTGTCCGGGACGAGCTGCCGCACTCGATCGCGGTGGTGGTGGAGGAGATGCTGCCCCGGGAGGACCGGCCCGCCGACCGGCCGCTGCTGGACGTGCACGCCAACATCTTCATCGAGCGGGCGAGTCAGAAGGGCATCGTCATCGGCCCCAAGGGGCGCCGGCTGAAGGACGTCGGCACGACCTCCCGCAAGCACATCGAGGCGCTCCTGGGCACACCCGTCTACCTCGACCTCCACGTCAAGATCGCCAAGGACTGGCAGCGCGACCCGAAGCAGCTGCGCCGCCTGGGCTTCTGAGCCCGCTACGAGGCGGTCAGGCGCGGCGTCGGGGGAGGGCGATGCGGTCGAGGTCCTGGGCCGTGGTGAGTGCGCCCCGGAAACCGGCGGCGCGCGCCTGGGCGGTGAAGGCGGCCGGGTCGGCGTAGCGCTGGCTGAAGTGGGTGAGGACCAGGTGCCGCACGCCGGACTCGGCGGCGACGCGGCCGGCCTGACCGGCTGTCAGGTGTCCGTGTTCGTCGGCGAGCCCGGCGTCCTCGTCCAGGAAGGTCGCCTCGATGACCAGCATGTCGCAGTCCTCGGCGAGCGCGTACACGCCGTCGCACAGGCGGGTGTCCATGACGAAGGCGAACCGTTGCCCTGGACGCGGGGCGCTGACCTCGTCCAGGGTGACGCCTCTCAGCGAGCCCTCCTGCTGGAGGCGTCCGACGTCCGGGCCGGTGATGCCGTGCGCCCGCAGCCGCTCCGGGAGCATGCGCCGCCCGTCCTGCTCCGTGAGGCGGTAGCCGTACGCTTCCACGGGGTGGGAGAGGCGCTGCGCGGTGAGCGTGTGGGCCGGCCCCCGGAAGAGGACCGCACGGTCCTGGTCCGGCACGGGCTCCTGACGCAGCTCGGCGGTCTCGCGGTACGCGGTGGCATGGCGCAGCCGCTCGAAGAAGTGCTCGCCGGACGCCGGGTAGTGGGCGATCACCGGGTGCGGCACGCGGTCGAGGTTGATGCGCTGGATCACCCCGGCGAGGCCGAGGGAGTGGTCGCCGTGGAAGTGGGTGACGCAGACCCGGTGGATGTCGTGTGCGGCGACCCCGGCGCGCAGCATCTGGCGCTGGGTGCCCTCGCCCGGGTCGAAGAGGACGCCCTCGCCGTCCCAGCGCAGCAGGTAACCGTTGTGGTTACGGTGCCGGGTGGGCACCTGGCTGGCGGTGCCGAGGACGACGAGTTCCCGGACGGACATGGCGGCGGGCCTCCCCTGTGATCAGCGGTCGTACCGGTGCTCGGGGTCGGGCGCTACTCAGCCGGGCGGCCAGTTGAGGCCGCGACCGCCGAGCACGTGGGCGTGGGCGTGGAAGACGGTCTGACCGGCGCCGGTCCCGGTGTTGAAGACCACGCGGTACCCGGTTCCCGGTCCGCCCTCCACGACGTCGATGCCCTCCTCGGCGGCCACTGCGCCCGCCTCACGCAGCATGTCGGCGGCGAGCTGTGGCGCCTCGGCCCCGAGGGAGGCGGCGTCCCGGTGGTGCGCCTTGGGGATGACCAGAACGTGCGTGGGTGCCTGCGGGTTGATGTCGCGAAAGGCGAGCGTCGTGTCGGTCTCGCGTACCACGGTCGCCGGGACGTCACCCGCGACGATCTTGCAGAACAGGCAGTCGGCCTGCGGTTCTCCCGCCACGGTGGCGCCTCCGGCTGTGCGTCGTCGGTGTACCCAGCGGATCGTACCGTCCGCCCGCTCTCCCGGTGTGCGTACGCCCCCGCGGGTGCCGTGTCCGGGCTCGACGGGGACCTGTCCGTCTCAGGACCAGCGGCCGGTACGGGCCAGCAGGAGGGCGGTGGCCGCCGTGCCGGCGGTAGAGGTCCGCAGGACGGTGCGGCCCAGACGGTGCGGTGCGGCTCCGGCCGCCTCGAAGGCGGCGAGCTCGTCCGGGGAGACCCCTCCTTCGGGGCCCACGACCAGCACGATGTCCCCGTCGGCCGGAAGTGGGGCAGTGGCCAGGGGTGCGGAGCCTTCCTCATGGAGGACGGCCGCGAACGCTGCTGCCGACAGCAGCGGAACCAGCTGGGCCGTGTCGGCCGGTTCGGCGACCCGTGGCAGGCTCAGGCGGCGGGACTGCTTGCCGGCCTCCCGGGCGGTCGCACGCCACTTCGCGAGCGACTTGGTGCCGCGTTCGCCGCGCCACCGCGTGACGCAGCGGGACGCGGTCCAGGGAACGATCGCGTCCACGCCGGTCTCCGTCATCGTCTCCACGGCCAGTTCGCCGCGGTCGCCCTTGGGGAGGGCCTGGACGACGGTGATGCGCGGCAGCGGCTCGGGGTCGGTGACCACGGCGGTCACAGCGACCTCGAGCCGGTCCTTGCCCTCGACGGCGACGACGGTTCCGTACGCGCCGGTCCCGGCACCGTCGGTCAGCACGACGTCCTCGCCGACCCGCATCCGCCGCACGGAGACGGCGTGGCGGCCCTCCGGCCCGGTCAGCCACACCCGGCCCGGGTGCCGGGTGAGGGCGGGGAAGTCCGGGCCGTCCAGGAGGAAGACGGGCGCGGTCACGCCCCGGCCCCCTGGTCCGTCGATGCCGCGCGGGCAGCGGCCAGTTCACCGGCGAGCACCTCGACCAGCCGTGCGGCGGGCATCGTCCGGGCGAGGCGGTGCCCCTGTCCCGCCCACAGAGCGAGGCCCTGCGGGTCGCCGGCCTGCGCTGCGGCCCGGCGCAGCCCGGACGTGAGGTGGTGGACGTCGGGGTACGCGACGGGTGCGTGCGGGCCGTGGTCCAGCACGAAACGGTTGACCAGCGCGCGCGCCGGGCGGCCGGAGAAGGCGCGGGTCAGCTGCGTACGGGAGAAGAGCGGGTCGGTCAGGGCCCGTTTGTGCTCGGGGTGGGCTCCGGACTCGGGGCAGACCAGGAACGCCGTACCGAGCTGCGCGGCGGTCGCCCCGGCTGCCAGCACGGCGGCGATCTGGGTGCCGCGCATCAGGCCACCGGCGGCGACCATGGGGAGCTCCACGGCTTCGCCGACCAGGGTGAGCAGTGTCAGCAACGCCGTGGCGGAGCAGCCGTCGTCGGAGTCGGGGGCGTCTCGGTGGGTGCTCCGGTGACCGCCGGCCTCCGCGCCCTGGACGCACACGGCGCGCGCTCCCCGGTCCTGGGCGGTGAGCGCCTCGTCGACGGAGGTGACCGTGACGAGCGTCAGGGTGCCCGCTTCGGCGAACCGGCGCAGAACGCGCTCGTCGGGACAGCCGAAGGTGAAGGAGACGACAGGCACGGGGTGCTGGAGGAGCACGGCGACCTTCGCGTCGTACGCGTCGTCCGTCCCGCGGTCGTTCTCGCCGAGTTCGGCGCCGCGGCGGGCG
>KI547059.1:5038-8751 GCA_000497405.1 Streptomycetaceae bacterium MP113-05
CGCCGGCCTCGCTGACCGCGGCGGCGAGTTCCGGGGTGGAGGCGCCACCCGCCATGGGGGCCTGGACGACCGGGTGGCGGAGGCGGGCGAGGTCGAGGGCGGGGGCCATGCGGCCATCCTGTCACGCGCGGTGCGTCGCTTCCGGAACCCGCCCCCGGCCACCGGCCCCGGCCGCGGTGCCGGCACCGGCACCGGCACCGGCACCGGACTGTCATACCGCCGAGCCGCACCACCGGGGGCGTGTGCGCAACGGCGGCGAGAGGTGGGCTCGGTCCCACGCACCGCCACGGGCGTACGCCACAGCCGGGTCGGGAGGAGCGGCCGAACGCCCCTGGTCCCCCGGAGCCGCTCAGCGACCGTTGAAGGCGTCCTTGAGCCGGTGGAAGAGACCTTGCTGACCGGGCTGGAACTGACCCTGGGGCCGCTCCTCACCCCGCAACTGCGAGAGACGGCGCAGCAGGTCCTCCTGCTCCGGGTCCATCTTGGTCGGGGTCATCACCTCGACGTGCACGATGAGCTGGCCGCGACCGCCACCGCGCAGGTGCGTGATGCCGCGTTCGTGCAGCGGGACCGACTGGCCGGACTGCGTGCCGGGCCGGATGTCGACCTCCTCCATGCCGTCCAGCGTCTCGAGCGGCACCTTGGTGCCGAGCGCCGCGGCCGTCATCGGGATGGTGACCGTGCAGTGCAGGTCGTCGCCACGGCGCTGGAACACGGAGTGCGCGGTCTCGTGGATCTCGACGTAGAGGTCGCCGGCCGGTCCGCCACCCGGGCCGACCTCACCCTCGCCGGCGAGTTGGATGCGGGTGCCGTTGTCGACACCGGCCGGGATCTTCACCGTCAGCGTGCGCCGCGAGCGCACCCGTCCGTCGCCTGCGCACTCCGGGCACGGCGTGGGCACCACGGTGCCGAAGCCCTGACACTGCGGGCAGGGCCGGGAGGTCATGACCTGGCCGAGGAAGGAACGGGTGACCTGGGAGACCTCCCCGCGACCGCGGCACATGTCGCAGGTCTGCGCCGACGTTCCGGGCGCCGCACCCTCACCGGAGCAGCTGCCGCACACCGTGGCGGTGTCGACCTGGATCTCCTTGGTGGTGCCGAACGCGGCCTCGTGCAGGTCGATGTCCAGGCGGATCATCGCGTCCTGGCCACGGCGGGTCCGCGAGCGCGGCCCCCGCTGCGACGCCGTACCGAAGAACGCGTCCATGATGTCGGAGAAGTTGCCGAAGCCGCCACCGAAGCCGCCGCCCGCACCTCCTCCGGGCCCGGCCGGATCGCCGCCGAGGTCGTAGACCTGCTTCTTCTGCGGGTCGGAGAGCACCTCGTAAGCGGTGTTGATCTCCTTGAACCGGTCCTGGGTCTTCGGATCCGGATTGACGTCCGGGTGCAGTTCGCGTGCGAGTCTGCGGAATGCCTTCTTGATTTCGTCCTGCGAGGCGTCGCGCTGCACGCCGAGGACGGAGTAGTAGTCCGTTGCCACTTAGCTCTCCGCCAGGATCTGTCCGACGTAACGTGCCACTGCGCGTACCGCTCCCATCGTTCCGGGGTAGTCCATACGGGTCGGCCCCACCACGCCGAGTTTGGCGACCGCCTCGTCGCCCGAACCGTAACCGACCGAAACCACGGATGTGGAACTCAGCCCCTCATGAGCATTCTCATGACCGATTCGTACAGTCATGCCCGACTCGGTCGCCTCGCCGAGCAACCTCAACAGCACGACCTGCTCCTCCAGTGCCTCCAGCACCGGGCGGATGGTGAGGGGGAAGTCATGCCCGAAGCGGGTGAGATTGGCGGTGCCGCCGATCATCAGCCGTTCCTCGGTCTCCTCGACCAGCGTCTCCAGCAAGGTGGAGAGGACGGTCGAGACGGTCCCGCGATCTTCCTTGTCGAACGCGTCGGGGAGGTCCTGCACGAGCCGGGGCACGTCGGCGAAACGCTGACCGGCGGTGCGGCCGTTGAGCCGGGCCCGCAGGTCGGCGACGGTGGCCTCGCCGACCGGCGCGGGACAGTCGACGATGCGCTGCTCGACGCGCCCGGTGTCGGTGATCAGCACCAGCATGAGGCGGGCCGGTGCGAGCGCCAGCAGCTCCACGTGCCGCACGGTCGACCGGGTCAACGACGGATACTGCACGACGGCGACCTGTCGGGTCAGCTGCGCGAGCAGCCGCACCGTACGACCCACGACGTCGTCCAGGTCGACGGCGGCCTCGAGGAAGTTGTGGATCGCTCGGCGCTCCGGCGAGGACAGCGGTTTGACGCCCGCCAGCTTGTCGACGAAGAGCCGGTAGCCCTTGTCGGTGGGGATGCGTCCGGCACTGGTGTGCGGCTGCGCGATGAAGCCCTCGTCCTCGAGGGCGGACATGTCGTTGCGCACGGTCGCCGGCGACACCTTCAGGTTGTGGCGCTCCGTGAGGGCCTTGGAGCCCACCGGCTCCTCGGTGCCCACGTAGTCCTGGACGATGGCGCGCAGCACCTCGAGCCTGCGTTCGCTGAGCACGCGCACACCTCCGCCCCGGGGCCGTCCGTCCTGCTGCCGGCCACTGCTGTCCTGGCACTCTCCTCGGCCGAGTGCCAGCGGTTCACCCGCAAGTGTACGGGCGGGGACCATGGCCGGGGCAAGGGCGGTTCCACAGCCGGCCGGCGCGGAGCACCCCGGGTGCCGATACCGTCGGCATCATGGACGTCCGTTGGGAGGCACTCGCACCGGGGGTGGTGCGCGCCCGGCTGCCCCGCTGGGACGCCACGGCCGGGGCCGTGGCCGGGGCGACGGGCGCCCTGATGGTCGATACCGGGTCCTCACTGGCCGAGGGCGCGGCGCTCCGCAGGGCCGTGCGGAGCCACCTCGGGCTGCCGGTCGTCCGGGTGGTGCTCACGCACCCGCACTTCGACCACGTACTGGGCACTGCCGCCTTCTCCGGCGTGCGGGTGTACGGGGCCGTGGGGGTGGAGGGCGTACTGCGGCACGGCCGGGAGGCGCTCCAGAACGACGCGGTACGGCACGGCCTGTCCCCGTCAGCTGCTGCTCAGGCCGTGGACACGCTGGTACTCCCGCAGCACGCGGTCAGCGGCGAGCTGACCGTACCGCTCGGCGGCGGACGGCAGGTGCTGCTGGCGAACGTCGGCCCCGGCCACACCGGCCACGACCTGGCGGTCCTGGTCCCGGGACAGGAGCCGGGAGCGCCCACGGTGGTCTTCTGCGGCGACCTGGTGGAGGAGTCCGGCGAGCCGCAGGCGGGGCGGGACGCCCATCCGGCGCACTGGCCGGCCGCGCTGGACCGGCTGCTGGCCCTCGGCGGCGACGACGCGGTGTACGTTCCGGGCCACGGCACGGCTGTCGATGCGGCGTACGTACGCGCCCAACGGGACGAACTGGCACGGCGCTTCGCCTCCTGCTGAGATGTCCGGCAAGAATGGCCGGATGCGCAGCCGCAGATACGACCCCGATCTCACACCGCCCTGGAAGCGCCGTACGGCCGCCGTGCCCGAGGTGCCCGCCGATCCGGATCTCGTGGTGGAGGAGACGGACACCGGCTTCTGCGGCGCGGTGATCCGCTGCGAGAAGACGGCACAGGGACCGACGGTCACGCTGGAGGACCGGTTCGGCAAGCGGCGGGTCTTCCCGATGGAGCCGCGCGGCTTCCTGCTGGAGGGTCGGGTCGTCACCCTGGTGCGGCCCGCCACCGTCGCTCCGCCCGCGCCCGCCGCGCCCCGGC
>KI547059.1:8761-11774 GCA_000497405.1 Streptomycetaceae bacterium MP113-05
AGCCCCACCACACCCACAAGCCCCACCACATCCACCCGCCCGCAACACAGCCCCGGGAAGGTGGCAGGGTAGGCATCATGCGCCGTGCCCCGTCGCGCTCGTCACACCGCGACCGGCGCACCGAGTCGAGGGCATAGCATGACCGGGAACGTCCGGTACCCGGCAGCGGACCGGAACGGCAGACGGAAGGTTCCAGTCCGTGCACCCACAGCATCCCTCCGACGGGGGCGCGCAGCCCGAGTCCCTGCGTGCCGAGGACCGGCCTGCGCGGCTGGCCGTCGGTGTGGTCGGGGCGGGCCGGGTCGGCCCGGCCCTGGCTGCCGCGCTGCGGCAGGCCGGGGCCGGTGCGCAGGGCGGTGCCCACGATCGGGTTCCGCCAGGTGTGAACCGCAGCGGGGCCCCGGAGGGAAACCCCTCGGGCCTGTCGGCGGGTCGGCGTATTCTTGAGGAACCAGTCGTCGCAGCACGGAGAGGGATGAGCAGGCCCCAGAGGCCGCCCATGACGCAGACAACCACGAACCAGGACACCGCCCGTTTCACCGTTCCGTCGAAGCACCCGATGGTGACCGTGCTCGGCTCCGGCGACTCCCTGCTCCGTGTGATCGAGGATGCCTTCCCAGGGACCGACATCCACGCCCGGGGGAACGAGATCACGGCGACCGGGGCACCCGGCGAGGTGGCGCTGATCCAGCGGCTGTTCGACGAGATGATGCTGGTGCTGCGCACCGGCCAGCCGATGACCGAGGACGCGGTGGAGCGCACCATCTCGATGCTCCGCAAGTCGGAGACGGGCGAGGGCGGCGGTCACGCCGCGCCGGCCGAGGTGCTGACGCAGAACATCCTGTCCCACCGCGGCCGCACCATCCGCCCGAAGACGCTCAACCAGAAGCGGTACGTCGACGCGATCGACCAGCACACCGTCGTCTTCGGAATCGGCCCGGCGGGCACCGGCAAGACCTACCTGGCCATGGCCAAGGCGGTGCAGGCGCTTCAGGCCAAGCAGGTCAACCGCATCATCCTCACCCGGCCGGCGGTAGAGGCGGGCGAACGGCTGGGATTTCTTCCCGGCACCCTCTACGAGAAGATCGACCCCTACCTGCGTCCGCTGTACGACGCGCTGCACGACATGCTCGACCCGGACTCGATCCCGCGCCTGATGGCCGCCGGGACCATCGAGGTCGCACCACTCGCCTACATGCGTGGAAGAACGCTCAATGATGCGTTCATCATTCTGGACGAGGCGCAGAACACGAACCCGGAACAGATGAAGATGTTCCTCACCCGGCTCGGATTCGACTCGCAGGTGGTCGTCACCGGCGACGTCACGCAGGTGGACCTCCCGGGCGGCACCAAGAGCGGCCTGCGCCAGGTGCGGGACATCCTGGACGGGGTGGAGGACGTGCACTTCGCCACCCTCACCAGTACCGACGTGGTCCGGCACAAGCTGGTGGGCCGTATCGTCGACGCCTACGCCCGGTTCGACGAGGAGCACGACACCGAGAACGGCTCCCCCGGCGGCGCGCCACGTCGTCGACCGGGCAAGGACGGCGCGCACGACCGCGCCCGAGGCAACGGGAAAAGCTGAGCACCACACATGTCCATCGACATCAACAACGAGTCCGGCCGCCCCTTCGACGAGGGAACCGTGCTCGACATCGCCCGCTACGCCCTGGCCCGGATGCGGATCCATCCGCTGGCGGAACTGTCCGTCGTCGCCGTCGACACCGACGCGATGGAACAGCTCCACCTTCAGTGGATGGATCTGCCCGGCCCCACCGACGTGATGTCGTTCCCCATGGACGAGCTCCGGCCGCCCGTACGGGACGAGGACGAGCCCCCACAGGGACTCCTCGGTGACGTCGTGCTGTGCCCGGACGTCGCCGAGAAGCAGGGCGCCGAGGCGTCCACCCGGCACTCCATGGACGAGGAGCTCCAACTGCTCACCGTGCACGGCGTGCTCCATCTCCTCGGGTACGACCACGAGGAGCCCGCCGAGCGCACCGAGATGTTCGGCCTCCAGTCCGCGATCGTGGACGGCTGGCGGGCGGAGCGCGGCCTGGACGGCCCCTCCCCGGCTCCCACCCTCACGTCATGACCGCCCAGTTGCTCGTCGGCGCCGCGGCCCTGGTGATAGTGGCCTGGCTCGCGGCCTGTGCGGAGGCCGGCCTCGCCCGCACCACCAGCTACCGCGCCGAGGAGGCCGTACGGTCGGCACGCCGCGGTGCGGACAAGCTGGCGACGGTGGCCGCCGACCCGACCCGGTACCTCAACCTCGCACTCCTCATCCGGGTGGCCAGCGAGATGGCCGCCGGGGTGCTGGTCACCTACGCCTGCCTGCGCTCGATCGGCCACACCTGGCAGGCACTGACCGCCGCCATCGCCGTCATGGTGCTGGTCTCCTACGTCGCGGTGGGCGTCTCACCACGCACCATCGGCCGCCAGCACCCGTTGAACACCGCCACCGCGGCCTCGTACGTACTGCTGCCGCTGGCCCGCATCCTGGGCCCGCTGCCCCAGCTGCTGATCCTCCTCGGCAATGCGCTGACGCCCGGCAAGGGCTTCCGCAAGGGCCCGTTCGCCAGCGAGGCGGAGCTGCGCGCGATGGTGGACCTGGCGGAGCAGGAGTCGCTGATCCAGGACGAGGAGCGGAAGATGGTGCACTCCGTCTTCCAGCTCGGCGATACCCTGGTGCGCGAGGTGATGGTGCCGCGCACCGATCTCATCACCATCGAGCGCTTCAAGACGGTCCGCCAGGCACTGACGCTGGCGCTGCGCAGCGGGTTCTCCCGCATCCCGGTGGTCGGCGAGAGCGAGGACGACGTCGTCGGCATCGTCTACCTCAAGGACCTCGCCCGGAAGGTGCACATCAACCGGGAGAACGAGAACGAGCTGGTCTCCACCGCCATGCGCCCCGCAGCCTTCGTACCGGACACCAAGAACGCGGGCGCCCTGCTGCGCGAGATGCAGCAGGACCGCATCCACGTCGCCGTCGTCATCGACGAGTACGGCGGGG
>KI547059.1:11784-38536 GCA_000497405.1 Streptomycetaceae bacterium MP113-05
CAGCCTCCGGCGTCTCCGACGCCTCCCGCCGCCGGGCTGAAGCGCTGCTTCCCGGGGTGCCGCTGGTCGAGCCCCGCGAGGTGCTCGCCCGCTCCGAACTGGTGCTGCTCACCGTCCCCGACGACGTGCTGCCCGGCCTGGTCGCGGGACTCGTCGAGACCGGCGCCGTGCGACCCGGCCAGCTCCTCGTCCACACCTCCGGTCGTCACGGCAACGACGTCCTGGAGCCCGCGCTCCGGGCGGGCGCGCTGCCGCTCGCCCTGCACCCGGTGATGACCTTCACCGGGACGCCCGTGGACGTTCAGCGGCTCGCGGGCTGCTCCTTCGGGGTCACCGCCCCCGAGGAGCTGCGGCTCGCCGCCGAGGCTCTGGTCATCGAGATGGGCGGCGAACCGGAGTGGATCGCCGAACAGGCCCGTCCGCTCTACCACGCGGCCCTGGCGCTCGGCGCGAATCACCTGGTCGCGCTGGTCGCCCAGTCGATGGAGCTGTTGCGTGAAGCGGGTGTCGGCGCCCCGGACCGGATGCTGGGCCCGCTGCTCGGTGCCGCCCTCGACAACGCGCTGCGCTCCGGTGACGCCGCTCTCACCGGGCCGGTGGCCCGCGGCGACTCCGGCACCGTCGCCGCCCACGTCGCAGAACTGCGTGCGCACGCGCCGCACGCGGTCGCCG
The DNA here is from genome assembly GCA_000497405.1 of Streptomycetaceae bacterium MP113-05. Lineage (GTDB taxonomy): Bacteria > Actinomycetota > Actinomycetes > Streptomycetales > Streptomycetaceae > Streptomyces. The sequence continues at coordinate 12,457 of KI547059.1, forward strand.
GCTACCTCGCCATGGCCCGGACAACTGCGGACCGGGCGCTCACGCACGGCCTGCTCAAGCCGGAACTGGCCGAGAACCTGCTGGACGTGCTCGGCTCGTCCGGCGAGGACGACGACAGGGGGGGCCCGCGATGACCACCGGCTCCGGCGCTACCCGGACCGGCAGCGTGCCGCAGCTCGCCCGCAACGCGGCCGAGCTGCACGAGACGTTGCCACGCCGACGAGGTGCCGACGCGGGTCGCCGGGCCGTCGTGATGACCATGGGCGCCCTTCACGACGGTCATGCTGCGCTGATCCGCGCCGCCCGTGAAGCGGTCGGGGAGCGTGGGCAGGTGCTGGTCACCATCTTCGTCAACCCGCTCCAGTTCGGCGCGGGTGAGGACCTGGAGCGTTACCCGCGCACCCTTGACGCCGACCTGCGGATCGCCGTCGAGGCAGGCTGTGACGTGGTCTTCGCGCCCGCGGTCGACGAGGTCTACCCGGGCGGGGAACCACAGGTCCGGATCGCAGCGGGCCCGATGGGGGAACGGCTGGAGGGTGCGTTCCGGCCCAGCCACTTCGACGGCATGCTCACGGTCGTGGCGAAGCTGCTCCACCTCACCGAGCCGGAGCTGGCCTTCTACGGTGACAAGGACGCGCAGCAGCTCGCGCTGATCCGCCGCATGGTGCGGGACCTGAACTTCCCGGTCGGGATCGTCGGTGTGCCCACCGTCCGCGAGCCGGACGGTCTCGCGCTGTCCAGCCGCAACCGCTACCTCACCCCGCAGGAACGGCGAGCGGCACTCGCCCTGTCCCGGGCACTGTTCGTGGCACGGGATGCGGCCGGTGCGGGCGCCGGGCCGGACGGCGCGCGCGCGTCCGCCGAAAGTGTGCTCGCCCAAGCGGCCGAGGGGACGCCACCGGTGGTCCTCGACTACCTGGCTCTCGTTGACCCGGCCGACTTCACCGCCGTCGGCGCCGGCTTCACCGGCGAGGCCGTCCTCGCCGTGGCTGCCCGGGTCGGTGCGACCCGCCTCATCGACAACCTGCCCCTGCCTTTCGGGGACGGTTCCGCGTGACCCGGTCGTCCATGTTCCACGTGGAACGGTCCCCCGTGCCGAACCCCGACGGCACCTGTCGTGCTGTGCACGCGCCGGGGGGCACGGCCCGCGGCGGGCGGCGAGCCGGGGGAGCGAGTGCCGCCGTCCCCGGTCCGGCGCACGCTTCCCGCACCCCGTATGTTCCGCACGGCGTGAACCCCGCAGGAGGCGCCCCATGAGAAGCCTTGCCGGCATCACCGGCACAGACCCGCACGGCGCCCGCACCGCGCTGGTCGCACCCGCCCCCGGCTGGACCATCGACGCGGACGTCGTCGTCGTGGGTTCCGGGGTGGCGGGGCTGACCGCCGCACTGCGGTGCGCCGACGCCGGTCTCCGTACGGTCGTGGTCACCAAGGCCCGGCTCGACGAGGGCTCCACCCGATGGGCGCAGGGCGGCATCGCCGCCGCGCTCGGCGACGGCGACACCCCCGCACAGCACCTGGACGACACCCTCGTCGCAGGAGCCGGACTCTGCGACGCCGAGGCGGTCCGCACCCTGGTCACGGACGGGCCCGACGCGGTCAGGCGGCTGATCGCCACCGGCGCCCGGTTCGATCTGTCCGCCACCACGGGCCTGATCGCCCTCACCCGCGAGGGCGGCCACCACCGCAGCCGCATCGCACACGCCGGCGGGGATGCGACGGGCGCGGAGATCTCCCGGGCCCTGGTGTCCGCGGCCCGCACGCACGGCATCCGCACCGTGGAGAACGCCCTGGTGCTCGACCTGCTCACCACCCCCGAGGGCCGAACGGCCGGCGTGACGCTGCACGTGATGGGCGAGGGCCGGCACGACGGCGTCGGCGCCGTACGTGCTCCCGCCGTCGTCCTGGCCACCGGCGGTATGGGGCAGATATTCTCCGCCACCACCAACCCTGCCGTCTCCACCGGCGACGGCGTCGCACTCGCCCTGCGCGCGGGGGCGGAGATCAGCGACATCGAGTTCGTGCAGTTCCACCCCACCGTCCTGTACCTCGGCCCCGACGCCGAGGGCCAGCAGCCGCTGATCTCCGAGGCGGTGCGCGGCGAGGGAGCGCACCTCGTCGACGCCGGCGGGGTGCGTTTCATGCGCGGACAGCACGACATGGCCGAACTCGCCCCACGCGACATCGTCGCGAAAGGCATCATGCGGCGTATGCGCGAGCAGGGTGCCGCGCACATGTACCTGGACGCCCGCCACTTCGGCACGGCGATGTGGGAGACGCGGTTCCCCACCATCCTGGCCGCCTGCCGCACGCACGGCATCGATCCGGTCACCGAGCCGATTCCGGTCGCGCCGGCTGCGCACTACGCGTCCGGCGGCGTACGCACCGACCTGCACGGCCGTACGACACTTCCCGGCCTGTACGCGTGCGGCGAGACCGCCTGCACCGGCGTCCACGGCGCCAACCGGCTGGCGTCCAACTCGCTGCTGGAGGGCCTGGTATTCGCCGAGCGCATCGCCGACGCCGTGGCGCAGCAGCACACGGTGAACGGTCCGTCGGACGGCGGCCCCGCCCATGCGGCCACCCCGCACGCCCCGTTGCTCCCCGCCGAGGCGCGTGCGGCGATCCAGCGGATCATGACCGACGGCGCAGGAGTTCTTCGCTCCGCCGGAAGCCTCGCCGGTGCCGCCGACGCGCTGGACGCGCTGCCCGGCGCAGTCCGCGGGAAGACCGACGCCGAACCCGGCGTCGAGACATGGGAGACCGCCAACCTGCACCTGGTCGCCCGCGCGCTGACCGCCGCCGCGCTGGAGCGCACCGAGACCCGCGGCTGCCACTGGCGTGAGGACCGGCCGGACCGGGACGACGCCGCCTGGTCGCGCCACCTCGTCATCACCCAGCGCCCCGACGCGCAGAGCCCTTCGCACGACTCGCTTCACCTCACCACGACCGAGTCGACGGTCTTTCCGCCCGTCAGCCCGGTCACCCGCAAGGAGATTCCGTGACCAGCCCTTCCCCCGACGACGAGCGCCGTCCGCAGCCCGTGGACGTGCCGTTGCTCCAGATCGGCGGCCCCGCCGCCGGTGCCGACCCTTCCGCGGCAGGCGGCTGCGGCGACGCCTGCGGCTGCGACTCGGGCCAGGACGACGTCGACCTCGATCCGCTGGACTGCGGCCTCGACCCCGACCTGGCCGCGCTGCTGGCCGACGCAGGACTGGACCCGGTGCAGGTCGAGGATGTCGCGCACCTGGCCATCGAGGAGGACCTCGACCACGGCGTGGACGTGACGACGGTCGCGACCGTCCCCGAGGACGCCGTCGCCGTGGGCGACTTCACCGCGCGCCAGGCCGGTACCGTCGCGGGACTGCGCATCGCCGAGGCGGTGCTCTCCGTGGTGTGCACCGACGAGTTCGAGGTCGAGCGGCATGCCGAGGACGGCGACTGCGTCCAGCCCGGGCAGAAGCTGCTCACCGTCCGCACCCGCACCCGCGATCTGCTCACCGGCGAGCGCAGTGCGCTCAACCTGCTCGGCCGCCTCTCCGGCATCGCCACCGCCACCCGCGCCTGGGCCGACGCCCTCGCCGGTACGTCCGCCCGCGTACGCGACACCCGCAAGACGACCCCCGGGCTGCGCGCCCTGGAGAAGTACGCGGTGCGCTGCGGCGGCGGCGTCAACCACCGGTTCTCCCTCTCCGACGCCGCACTGATCAAGGACAACCACGTGATCGCCGCCGGTGGCGTCGCCGAGGCCTTCACCGCGGTGCGCGAGGAGTTCCCCTACCTGGAGATCGAGGTCGAGGTCGACCGCATCGACCAGATCGAGCCGGTCCTCACGGAAGGCGCCGACCTGATCCTCCTGGACAACTTCACTCCCGAGCAGACGGCCGAGGCCGTCGCCCTGGTGGCCGGCCGTGCACGGCTGGAGTCCTCCGGCCGGCTCACCCTGGCCGACGCCGCCGCATACGCCGCCGCCGGCGTCGACTACCTCGCGGTCGGTGCGCTCACGCACTCCTCCCCGGTCCTGGACATCGGCCTCGACCTGCGCGACGCCACCAACACACGGGCTGTGGACGCGGACCGGGTCGCGTCCGCGGGGAAGGGCGCCTGACCATGCTGCTCACCATCGACGTCGGCAACACGCACACGGTCCTCGGCCTCTTCGACGGGGAGGACATCGTCGAGCACTGGCGCATCTCCACCGACGCCAGCCGTACCGCGGACGAACTGGCCGTCCTGCTGCAGGGCCTGATGGGCATGCATCCGCTGCTCGGGGAGGAGCTGGGCGACAACATCGAGGGCATCGCCATCTGTTCCACGGTCCCGGCCGTGCTGCACGAGCTGCGCGAGGTCACCAGGCGCTACTACGGCGACATCCCGGCCGTGCTCGTGGAGCCCGGAGTGAAGACCGGGGTGCCGATCCTCACCGACCACCCGAAGGAGGTCGGAGCCGACCGGATCATCAACTCCCTCGCCGCACTGGACCTTTACGGCGGCCCCTGTGTCGTCGTCGACTTCGGTACCGCGACGACGTTCGACGCGGTCTCGGCCAAGGGCGAGTACGTGGGTGGTGCGATCGCACCCGGCATCGAGATCTCCGTCGACGCCCTGGGCGTGCGCGGTGCGCAGCTCCGCAAGATCGAGCTGGCCCGGCCGCGCAGCGTCATCGGCAAGAACACCGTCGAGGCGATGCAGGCGGGCATCCTCTACGGCTTCGCCGGCCAGGTGGACGGTGTGGTGCGGCGGATGGCCGCGGAGCTGGCCGACGACCCGGACGACGTCACGGTCATCGCCACCGGCGGGCTGTCGCCCATGGTCCTCGGCGAGGCCGAGCTGATCGACGAGCACGAGCCCTGGCTGACCCTGATCGGTCTCCGCCTCGTCTACGACCGCAACGTCGCCCGCTGAGAAGCGCCACCCGCGCCGATGTCGCCGACGGTGTCGGGTGAAAACGGCCGTCGGCGCGGCATCGGGGCGCCGCATCCGGACACCGCCGTGTTCCACGGCGCGGCCCGGAAGGTGCACGCGCCACGCCCGTATACCGGGCGATAATGCACTTTAGTCAGACAAGATCGTAGAGTCGGTGTATGCCTACGCCGTACGGTTCCCGAGGTGGCATGGCGTTCAGCGCGGACGAGCTGCGTGTGCTCCGAGGCGCCCTCGCCGTCGCCCTCCAGTCCAGCCGGGCCTCCGCTTGGGAGGTCCGGGAGATCCTTCAGCTCGCCGAGTCGCTCGACGAGGCCGAGCGCGAGGAGCACAGGCTCCGGTCCTTCCTCCTCGCGGACCTCGCCCGGTATCGAGCCGCGCTCCCGGGCTCCGCGACGGGTTACCTCGAACAGCTCGAAGACGCTCTCGCAGTCGGCTACCTGCCGCGCGTGGACGACCTGGCCGCCCTGCAGTCGCTCGCGGAGCAGCCGGTCGGCCTGCCGGAGTCCGACCGTCGCGCGGAGTTGCTGGGGCGCTGCGAGCGCCTCGCCGAGCAGGCCGTACGCGGGCGGCTGCTGGTCCTCCCGGGCGGTCGCTCAGTGACGACGGGTGCCGGGCCGCAGTCCGCAGAGGAGAAGCCCGAGGGAGACCCGCAGAAGGAGCCGAAGAAGGAGCCGCGGCGGGAGCCGGGCAAGCCGTCTCCGCAGCCGGGGCGGCGCCCGGTGCCGACGCCCGGCGAGGTCTTCCCGCCCCGTCGGCGCCCGGCTGTGCCGCCGGAGGATGCGCTCTCCGCCTGACCCAGGCCAGGCCCGGCCCGGTCCGGCTCCTGAGCGTTTCTCCGGGGTTGTGCGGGAGTCCGGCTCCGGGACCCCCGACCACCCGTCGGGGGGAAGGGTCCGAGGCTCCCGCCCGGCCGGTGGGGAGTGCGCGGGGCTAGGCTGAACGGCGCACCCGCGTTCCGTTGCAAGGAGCATCCCGTTATGGACGTCGTCGCCGCCCTCACCCCACCCCTGGTCATGGCCATCGGCTTCACCGCGCTCGTGGTGACGATCGTCAGGAACCAGGGTGGCGCCAACAAGACGAAGGAGGACGCCGCGGTCGAAGCCGCGCTGAACTCCGGCGCCGACCGGGCGGGGGGTCACTGTGGAAGGGGCACGGTCCCGCGCGACGCGGCCGCACCCACGTCGGACGGCTGAATTCGCGACATCTGCGCCTATTATTCTTCCGTGCCTCGGCCATTGGGAGACCTGGAAGACACCGTGATGACGCGGGTATGGCAGTGGAACCGCTCCGTCACCGTGCGAGAAGTCCTCGAAGATCTGCAACAGCAGCGGTCCATCGCCTACACCACGGTGATGACCGTAATGGACAACCTTCACCAGAAGGGCTGGCTACGGCGCGAGCAAGAGGGTCGCGCCTATCGATATGCCGCTGTCTCCACCCGTGCCGCCTACACGGCGGCTCTGATGCATCAGGCGTGGTCGACGAGTGACAACGGTGCCGCCGCACTCGTCGACTTCTTCGGCATGATGTCGGCCGGACAGGCGGCGGCGCTTCGGGATGCCCTGCGGGTGGTGCAGCTGAGCGGTGTGCGCGTCGACTCGACGTAGGGATAGCGTCGCGGGTATGGCAGATCCCCGGACCACTCCAGAACCCGCGCCGGCCACGGCTTCGCCGCACGCGGAGTCGAACGCGAACACGCCCGCCGCCGTGACCGTTCGACGCGCGCGAACGAGTGATGTGCGTACGGTGCGCCGCCTCATCGACACCTACTCCCGTGACCGTATCCTCCTCGACAAAGCCACGGTGACTCTTTACGAGGACATCCAGGAGTTCTGGGTCGCCGAACGCGACCACGACGCGGAAGTGGTCGCCTGCGGGGCGCTGCACGTCATGTGGGAGGACCTTGCTGAGGTCAGGACGCTGGCGGTGGATCCGCGGGTGAGGGGTACCGGGGTGGGGCACCGGCTGTTGGGGAAACTGGTGCAGACCGCGCGGTGGCTCGGTGTACGGCGCATTTTCTGCCTGACCTTCGAGGTCGACTTCTTCACCCGGAACGGCTTCACCGAGATCGGTGAGACCCCCGTGGACGGCGATGTCTACAGTGAGCTGTTGCGTTCCTATGACGAAGGCGTCGCGGAGTTCCTCGGTCTCGAACGGGTGAAGCCGAACACCTTGGGGAACAGCAGGATGCTCCTGCACCTGTAGCCGTCAGATGTCCGAAAGGTCCCGCTGTGCGAGGCGTCGGCGGCGGTCGAAGTCGACCGAGGGTTTGTGTTTCCCGGAGAAAAGCGGTTTCCTTCCCATCGACGGTATCTGTAATCGGTATTCGAAGACGAATGGGAGAACCCCGTGGCACAGAAGGTTCAGGTGCTTCTTGTCGACGACCTCGAGGGTGGCGAGGCGGACGAGACGGTGACCTTTGCCCTGGACGGCAAGACCTACGAGATCGACCTCAACACGGCCAACGCGGACAAGCTCCGTGATGCGCTGGCCGACTTCGTGAAGAGGGGGCGCCGTACCGGCGGCCGTTCTTCCCGTGGAAAGGCCGGACGTTCCTCCTCCGGCAGCCCGGACACCGCGAAGATCCGCGCCTGGGCCAAGGAGAACGGTTACGAGGTCAACGACCGCGGCCGTGTTCCCGCGACCGTGCGTGAGGCCTACGAAAAGGCCAACGGCTGACGCCCCAGCAGTACGCGGTGACATTCCGTCGCCGCCGCATCGACGAGTCGTACGAGATCGGGTGCGTTCTCGGAGGCCGACCGGGTCGGTCCGATCGCCCCGATGGTCAGTGCGGGCAGCAGCCGTCCGCCCTCGCGTCCCGGTTCGGGAGGCCGCAACCACGCTGCGGCCTCCCAGGGGTCTCCGCCGCCTCCCTGCCCCTCGTGGGCGGGGGCGGGGACAGAGAGCCCCGCGCCCAGTGCCACGAGCCCCAGTTCGCCGGAGAGGGAGCCCCACTCCAGCCATCGGAGCAGCTCCGGGACCTCCTCGGCGGCCCCCTCGGCGACGAGCAGCCAGGCGTTCGCCCCGGCCCGCAGGACGGGGCCGGCGAGCCCTTCACGAGCCAGCAGTGGCAGCGCGGCGGCGGTCGGGAGGAGGAGGGCGTCGAAGCACACGCCCGTCTCGAACCGCGGCGGCCCGTCGGCAGTCGTACGGGCACGGGCCGCCTCGTACCAGTGGGGGCCGGGCCGGTGGGGGTGCCACCTCGCCCCTCGCGGGGGCGGAGCCGGCGGTGCGGCGGGCCGGTCCGGGAGTGACGTCGCGAATGAGGCCGAAGCAGTCATGTCAGGAGCAACTGTCGAAACCGTTCCCGGTCACCCCCTCGGCGCGCCACAATCGTGTTCGCCAAAAGCGGATCCGTTCGACACGCGATGTGCACGATGTATGGACTGTCCGTGCCAGAGGGTAAGAAGTCCCTAGTGGGACGGGGGTGTGAAGAGGCGATGAGCGACAGTGGCGGGCGTGTCGACGCGGGGCCGTTCGCCTACGGCGTACTGGATCGGGGTGAATACGCCTGGCCTGCGGGAACATCGTCTCGCACCATCGGGTTGGAACGGTTGTCGGCCGTCCGGGGCAGGAGCCCGAGGGTGGGTGTCGGCAGTTGGAATGAGCGGTCCCCCGTTGCGGGACTAAGCTGCGGAAGGACGGGAAGGGGACCGACCTCTTCTTGCCTGACCGCTCTGAGGAGCGATTAACGATGTTCGAGAGGTTCACCGACCGCGCGCGGCGGGTTGTCGTCCTGGCTCAGGAAGAAGCCCGGATGCTCAACCACAACTACATCGGCACCGAGCACATCCTTCTGGGACTGATCCACGAAGGAGAGGGTGTCGCCGCTAAGGCCCTGGAGAGCCTCGGGATTTCGCTCGAGGCGGTCCGCCAGCAGGTGGAGGAGATCATCGGCCAGGGCCAGCAGGCGCCCTCCGGCCACATCCCCTTCACACCCCGTGCCAAGAAGGTCCTGGAGCTGTCGCTCCGCGAGGCCCTTCAGCTCGGCCACAACTACATCGGGACCGAGCACATCCTGCTCGGCCTGATCCGCGAGGGTGAGGGCGTCGCCGCTCAGGTCCTCGTGAAGCTGGGTGCGGACCTGAACCGGGTGCGGCAGCAGGTCATCCAGCTGCTCTCCGGGTACTCCGGCGGCAAGGAGGCGGCCACCGCGGGCGGCCCCGCCGAGGGCACGCCGTCCACGTCGCTCGTGCTGGACCAGTTCGGCCGCAACCTGACGCAGGCGGCCCGCGAGTCCAAGCTCGACCCGGTCATCGGGCGCGAGAAGGAGATCGAGCGGGTCATGCAGGTGCTGTCCCGCCGCACCAAGAACAACCCGGTGCTGATCGGCGAGCCAGGCGTCGGCAAGACCGCCGTCGTGGAGGGCCTCGCGCAGGCCATCGTCAAGGGCGAGGTGCCCGAGACCCTCAAGGACAAGCACCTCTACACCCTCGACCTGGGTGCGCTGGTCGCCGGTTCCCGTTACCGCGGTGACTTCGAGGAGCGCCTGAAGAAGGTGCTCAAGGAGATCCGTACCCGCGGCGACATCATCCTGTTCATCGATGAGCTGCACACCCTGGTCGGCGCGGGCGCCGCCGAGGGCGCCATCGACGCCGCCAGCATCCTCAAGCCGATGCTGGCCCGCGGCGAGCTGCAGACCATCGGTGCGACGACGCTGGACGAGTACCGCAAGCACCTGGAGAAGGATGCGGCCCTCGAGCGCCGCTTCCAGCCCATCCAGGTCGCGGAGCCGTCGCTGCCGCACACCATCGAGATCCTCAAGGGCCTGCGCGACCGGTACGAGGCGCACCACCGTGTCTCCATCACCGACGCCGCCCTGGTCGGTGCGGCGACGATGGCCGACCGGTACATCTCCGACCGCTACCTGCCGGACAAGGCGATCGACCTCATCGACGAGGCCGGCTCCCGGATGCGCATCCGCCGGATGACCGCGCCGCCGGACCTCCGCGAGTTCGACGAGAAGATCGCGAACGTCCGCCGGGACAAGGAGTCCGCGATCGACTCGCAGGACTTCGAGAAGGCGGCTTCGCTCCGCGACACGGAGAAGCAGCTGCTCTCGCAGAAGGCGAAGCGGGAGAAGGAGTGGAAGGCCGGCGACATGGACGTCGTCGCCGAGGTCGACGAGGAGCTCATCGCCGAGGTCCTCGCCACCGCCACCGGCATCCCGGTCTTCAAGCTGACCGAGGAGGAGTCCTCGCGCCTGCTGCGCATGGAGGACGAGCTGCACAAGCGCGTCATCGGGCAGAAGGACGCCATCAAGGCGCTGTCGCAGGCGATCCGGCGTACCCGTGCGGGCCTCAAGGACCCGAAACGGCCAGGCGGCTCGTTCATCTTCGCCGGCCCCTCCGGTGTCGGTAAGACGGAGCTGTCCAAGACGCTGGCGGAGTTCCTCTTCGGCGACGAGGACGCACTGATCTCCCTCGACATGTCGGAGTTCAGTGAGAAGCACACGGTCTCGCGCCTGTTCGGCTCCCCGCCCGGGTACGTGGGGTACGAGGAGGGCGGCCAGCTCACCGAGAAGGTGCGCCGCAAGCCGTTCTCGGTGGTCCTCTTCGACGAGGTCGAGAAGGCCCACCCGGACATCTTCAACTCGCTGCTGCAGATCCTGGAGGACGGCCGCCTGACCGACTCCCAGGGCCGGGTCGTGGACTTCAAGAACACGGTCATCATCATGACCACCAACCTCGGCACCCGGGACATCTCCAAGGGCTTCAACCTCGGTTTCGCCGGCCAGGGTGACGTCAAGACCGGCTACGAGCGCATGAAGGCCAAGGTCAACGACGAGCTGAAGCAGCACTTCCGCCCGGAGTTCCTCAACCGTGTCGACGACACGGTGGTCTTCCACCAGCTCACGCCTGAGGACATCGTCCAGATCGTCGATCTGATGATCCACATGGTCGACGAGCGGCTGAAGGACCGGGACATGGGCATCGAGCTGTCCTCGGAGGCCAAGGACCTGCTCGCCAAGAAGGGTTACGACCCCGTGATGGGCGCCCGGCCGTTGCGCCGGACGATTCAGCGCGAGATCGAGGACATGCTGTCCGAGAAGATCCTTTTCGGCGACCTGCGTTCCGGTCAGATCGTGGTCGTCGAGACGGAGGACGGCGAGGACGGCGTGAAGGGCTTCAGCTTCCGCGGTGAGGAGAAGTCGACGCTCCCGGACGCGCCTCCGGAGGAGGCCGCGGCGGGCGGCTCGACGCCGAACCTCTCCAAGGAGTAGCAGCTCCGGCCGGCTCACCCGGCCACCCGATCGTGGGGCCCGGCATCCCGTGGATGCCGGGCCCCACGGCGTTCCCTACGCGTGCGGGCACCCGCCGCCGCAACCTCCCGGCCACCTGGGGACGGGAGGTTGCGGCGGGTTCAGGAGATGATGCGGATGCCCTCCGGCACACCGCTCACCCGCGGCAGGCGTGGGTTGACACGGAGTGTCGTGAGTGACGGGAAGTCCGCCAGCCACTCCATGGACACGCCGAGGTCGTAGGCCAGCCACAAGTGCCGCAGTGGGCCCCGGCTCAGCCCCGACAACAGCTCGTCGGGGGTGAAGTCCCCGGCGACCTGTATGCATTCGCGTCCGCCCAACCGGTGCAGTACCGACAGCTCGACCCGGTCGGCGACCGGGAAGTAGAGCCCTTCCGGGTCGAGCTGCCGTACGACCTCCTCGGCGTACCGCTCGGTGTCGAAGTGGCGCCAGCCGCGCATCAGCTCCGCCCGCAGCGGGAGCGGGAGGGACTCCCGCTGCCGCAGCCGGGCCAGGTAGTGGACGGCTGCGTCGTCGTTGATCCGGGTGACGGTCAGGGCGATCCGGTACGCCTCGTCGTCGGAGACGCTCGCCGGGTCCGGCAGCATTTCCAGCACTATCGGGCCGACCCAGCCCAGGCCGCGGGCGGCGGCCTCACTGGTGGGCCGCACCATGTGGCGGGTCTCGCGCCGGATACGCGCGTGCGTGGCGGGATCGATTTCGGTGACGTGCTCCAGGCAGGCGGCGGCGAGCAGACGCCGCCGGTTGCGCTGCATGCCGACCTTGCCCGGCGCCATCAGTCCGGCGAGCAGTTCCCCGCACTCGTCGGGCCGGGCGTGCGCGGCGGCCATCCGGATCACCTCCTCCCACTCCGCCTCGTGGGCGTGCTCCAGCAGCAGTGCGAAGTCACCCCGCTCCACCGCCTCCTTGGCGGCGAGGAAGTCCTGGACGGTGCGGTGGACGAACTCCACCACCCCGTTGGCCTGTTCCCGCAGCAGACCGGTGCGCTGCAGCAGGTGGGTGAAGATCTGCCCGGGCGTACCCTGGCCGGCCGCCGCCGGGATGGCGGGCAGGCAGCGGGTGATCTCCTCCACAGCCGCCGCCTCGCTCAGCACGGCATGGTCCTCCACCAGCATCCGGTAGGCGAGTTTGCGCAGCAGCCGTTCCCGCGCCGAGCGCTGCAGGTGCACCTCGTCGGCGTACAGCACCCGCCGTTCCGGGTCGCGCCGCTGGAGCAACATCTCCATCGCCGCCTCGTACAGCTCGCGGCGGCCCTTGGGCAGCGATCCGGAACGGTCACGGTTCAGGGCGCAGATCAGCCCGCACATCAGCGGGTTGGTGGCCAGGCCGCGCAGTTCGCGGTAGAGCGGAATGGACTGCAGCAGCCTGTCGCGGTACGCGTCGAGGTGGGCGTGGTCGGTGCCACTGTCGGTACGGGCCGCGGAGTGCCAGGCGGTGATGAAGGCAGCGACCTGGTCGCGGTTCATGGGCGCCAGGGTCAGCTCGTCGAAGCCCTCGTCGGCCAGCCACTCGGCGTCCACAGCCGGCGGGCGGGCGGTGACCAGGCAGAAGTTTCCGCTGTAGATCCGCATCATGCGGCGCAGCGCGTCCCGCACGGCAACCCGCTGGTCCTCGGGGGCCTCATCGATGCCGTCGACGAGCAGCAGCGCCCGCTCGTCCGCGAGCAGCCGGACCATCCAGCCGTCCGGTGCCTCGCCCGCGAGCGGGTGGCCGACGGCACCGAGGAAGTCGTCCGGTGCTGGGAAGCCCTGCTGGGCGAAGCGGCGCACCGGCAGCACCACGGGGACGCGACCGTGCAGCGTGGCCAGCTCGTCCGGCAGCCGGCCGCGCGCGGTCGACACCGCGAGCCGCTGAACCAGCGTCGTCTTTCCGGACCCGGCCACCCCGCGCAGCATCACCCGCTCCTGGCCGGCGAGCGCCCGGTCTGCGGGCATCACGGGCTCGGTGCCTCCCGCCCGCCCCGAGGGTGTCCGGTCGTCCTGCTTCAGCGGCGGGTCGAACTCGGCGCTCAGACTGAGGTAGGTGGCGTCGAGCGACCAGCTGTCCGGGGTATCCGGGTTGGGCAGGTCGATGCCGTAGATGGTGATCCGGTCGTACTCCGCGACGACGCTGCGGAGATAGCGTTCTTCGAAGGCGGAGTCCTCCGGGGAGGGCTGCCGGCACCGCTCGCGCAGCGCCGACACGTCGCCCAGGTCCACGAGCTGGCGGATGCGGTGACTCCTCTCGGGCAGCCGGTCGGCGAGGTACGGCGACTGTTCGACGAGCAGGTGCAGCGCGTGCAGGCATACGGCCACCAGCAGACTGTCGTGGAACCAGGCCGACTCCTCGGTCAGTTTCCGGTCCGCGCCCGGCACGTGCGAGCGCAGCAGTCGTGCCCAGTCCTGCGGTCCGAGCCGTACGGCCTGCACGTCGGTGGTGTCCAGCTCTCCCAGCACGGCGAGGGTCCGGGCGAGCACCGCCGCCACCGGGCCGTTCTCCTCCTGCTGCGGCAGGCTGCGCCCGCCCAGTCCGTGCCGTACGAACTCCCGCGCCAGCCGCTCCAGGTCGCCGTACGTGCAGGTCGGGCGGGAGCCCCGGAACGACACGAGTGCGGCGATCAGCTCCTCGCCGTCCGGCCGTTGCTGCGGCTCGGCGAACAGCTCCCGCACGAGCGGTGCGGCGGCACTGGACGAGAGGCGGACAGCGGGTTCCATACGGCTCCCCCGGTAGGCCATGTGGCGGGCGCGTCAGGTCTGTTGACGACTATCCTGCAAGCCTAGGCGGCTCGTCGGCCCGTCGGCACCCGGCCGCCCGACGCGGCACACCGAAGGGCGGAGCAGCCATGAGGAGAAGCAGATGAAGGACACCCGCACGGGACCGTCACCGACCTCTGCGGAGCGCGAGATGCTGCGCGACTTCCTCGACTACCACCGGGATACGCTCGCCATGAAGTGCGAGGGCCTGTCCGACGCGGAGCTGCGCCTGCGGTCGATGCCGCCGTCCACCCTCTCGCTGCTCGCCCTGGTGCGGCACATGGCCGAGGTCGAACGGGCCTGGTTCCGGCGGACCATCAACGGCGAGGACATCGGCTGGGTGTGGTCGGACGGGCAGGACTACCAGGAGGCGTTCCGAGTCGGCGCCGCAACCGGCGCGCAAGGGTTCGCCGCGTGGCGTGTCGAGGTCGAGCACAGCCGCCGCATCGAGCGCGGTGCCGAGTCGCTGGACCTGACCGGCTACCACCCGAAGTGGGAGTCGGAGGTCTCGCTGCGCATGGTGATGCTGCATCTCATCCACGAGTACGCCCGCCACAACGGTCACGCCGACTTGCTCCGCGAGGGCGTCGATGGCGCCACCGGCGCCTGAACGGCCGGGAGCCGGTCGTCGGCTCAGTCGCGGGCGCCACCGTTCGAGGTGCCGGAGCGGCGGCCGTTCAGGGTGTGGAAGAGGATGCCCAGGCCCCAGGGGCCGATGACCCAGAGGGGCCAGAAATTGAGCAGGTCCTGGGCCGCGAGGGAGCTGATGCCCCAGATGCCGGTGACGAGGACGCTGACGGCCAGCCAGGTGCGGGCCCTGAGCGCGCGGTGGTCCCGGTCGGAGACGGGCTCCGGGTCGGTGGGAGCGGCCTTCTCCAGATCCCCGGACGCGGTGGGCCCGGGGCGCCCGCGTTCCGCGGGCAGGTCGGTCATGAGGACGTCCAGCTCACCCATGGTGCGCGCGGCGTAGGCGGAGGAGATGCGGTCGTCGAACTCGGCGGTGTCCAGCCGGCCGGCCTCCAGATGGCCGCCCAGCTCGGCCACGACCCGTTCGCGGTCCTGGTCGGAGGCGCGAAGGCTCCGCTGGGGTTTCTCCGGCGGCATGAGCACCGCCTCCTTCCTCGACCGACCGTCCACAGTGGAGGGTGGCGGCATCCATGGTCGCACGGAGGTGAGGTCGCGGATGGCCCGGACCCCGAAATGATCCGGCCGATGTCAGCCCCCGTGCAACCATCGGAGCATGACCACCCCCGGTCTCGCCCGGCTCCGCGCGATGCGCCGGGCGAAGGACGCCATGGACCGCGACTGGGCCGACCCCTGCCTGGACCTGGACGCCGTGGCCGACCATGCCGGGTACTCCCGCTACCACTTCGTCCGAGCCTTCAAGGCCACGTACGGTGAGAGCCCCGGCCGCTACCTGAGCCGTCGGCGCATCGAGCGCGCCGAGGAACTGCTGCGTACCGCCGACCTCTCGGTGACCGAGGTCTGCATGCTGGTCGGCTTCAGCAGCGTCGGCACCTTCTCCGCCCGCTTCAAGCAGCAGACCGGGGTCACGCCCCGTGACTACCGCGCCCAGCACGTCCGCAGCGGCGCCGCGCTGATCCCCGGCTGCTACGCGATGCTGTGGACGGGGGGCTTCCGGCAGCGCAATTCCGGAGAAGCGGAGCGATAACGGCGCCACCTAGCGTGGGCGGCAGTCCGTACGACACCCCTTCCGGGAGCACCGAGATGATCAAGAGCCTCGCCCTCACCACCGTGTGGTCCACCGACCAGGACCGCGACAAGAAGTTCTTCGTCGAGACACTGGGCTTCGTCGAGCGCACCGACATGCAGATGGGCGACATGCGGTGGATCACCGTCAGCCCGAAGGACCAGCCCGACGTGCAGCTGACCCTCATGCGCCCGGACGGCTCCGGGCTGGACCCGGAGTCGGGCAAGGCGCTGCTGGAGCTCGTCACCAAGGGCGTGCTCGGCGCCGGGGCCTTCAACACCGACGACTGTCGCGCCACCTACGCCGAGTTGAGGGCGAAGGGCGTGGAGTTCCTCTCGGAGCCGCAGGAACGCCCGTACGGCGTCGAGGCGATCTTCCGCGACCCCAGCGGCAACTGGTACTCGCTGATCGAGACACGCGAGGAGCTCGACATGTCCAAGCCGTGGGCGGACTGCGTCGAGGGCGCGTCCTGACCCCGTGCCCGACGCCGTCCGCACGGAGCCCCCGGCCGAGGGCGGGGGACTCCGTGCGGACGGCCTGTCCCGTCAGCGTTGGGGGAGGCGGTAGAGGCCGCCGGTGAGGGGTTCGACGAGGCCGTCGGACACCAGGCTGTCCAGCGCACGGGCCCGCTGCACCGGCTCGTGCCACACCCGGTCCAGCACCGTCTGCGGCACCGGCGACGTCGCCTCGCGGAGCACTGCCAGCAGCCGCCCCCGCACCTGGCGGTCGGTGCCCGCGTACGCCTGGGTGCGCCGCGGCGGTCCCTCGTGCGCGGGGGCGCCCGCGAGCTGCCATGCGCAGCGGGAGGCGATCGGACAGCGTCCGCACTCCGGGCTGCGCGCCGTGCACACCAGCGCGCCGAGTTCCATCGTGGCCGCCGCCCACCGCGCCGCGGTGGCGTCGTCCTCGGGGACGAGTGAACGGGCGAGCTTCCGCTCGGCCGCCGTGGTCGCGTTCGGCGGATACTGGCGCCCGGCCACCGCACGTGCGAACACGCGCCGCACGTTGGTGTCCAGTACGGCGTGCCGCTGCCCGTAGGCGAAGGACGCCACGGCTGCCGCGGTGTACTCGCCGACGCCGGGCAGCGCCAGCAGCTGGGCGTGCTTCGTGGGCACGTCGCCCCCGTGCCGTTCCGCTATGGCGGCGGCGGCGCCGTGCAGCCGCAGCGCGCGCCGCGGATAGCCGAGCCGGCCCCAGGCGCGTACGGCCTCGCCGGGGGCTTCGCCGGCCAGGTCGGCGGGTCTTGGCCAGCGTTCGAGCCATTGCTCGTACACCGGCAGTACCCGGTTGACGGGGGTCTGCTGCAGCATGAATTCGCTCACCATCACCCCCCAGGCGCCCGCGTCGGGGCGGCGCCAGGGAAGGTCACGGGCATGCGCGTCGAACCAGTCGACGACTGGCGCGTGGAGGTCTGTCCGGTCGTGGTCCGGGAAGGCGTTCGCGGCGGTCTCAGTGGTCGCAGTCATGGCAAAGCGATGGTGGCACGACAGCCCGCCGCGCAGAAACGGCCACGCGGAGGGATCCCCCGGCTGCATGCAGGATTAGCGCGGGTGGACCTGAGACGCCCCGATTCTGAGGTATGTCCCGTCCGCACCCCCTGCGTGCTGCCTCTCATCGGGAAAGTCGCCTACTCCGGCGGCGGGTGGGGGCCTTGGGGCGCCTGATGTCTCGTAAGGTTTCCGCGTGGGATCACTGCGCAATCCGATCGGACCGCTTCCCTCCTCCATCTACTGGCGGCGGAGGGCCGTCGCGCTGGCCTTGCTGGCGCTGACCGTGCTGCTCGTCATGTGGGGGATCAGTCTCGGCGGCGGGTCCGGAGACCAGAAGAACTCCGCCGGGGGCGGCGACAACAGCCGGGGGCCCACCGACCCCATCACTCCGGGAGCGACCGACTCGAAACCGCCCGTCACCGATCGTCCGGGCGGGCGTGACGAGGTGAACGGAGGCACGGGCTCCGGCGGCGGTGAGGACGGCTCCGGCGGCTCCGGCGGGTCCGGTGGGTCGACGGGGGCCGACGGCTCGGGTGGGGACGCGGCGGGTGGCGGGTCCGGAAGTGGCGGGTCCGGAGGAGCCCTGGCCGGTTCCAGCGGCAGCCTCACGGGTGGCGACGGCCTACCCGCGGGCCCCGGCCTGGCCGACTGCTCCTCCTCGGACGTCGAGGTCGGCGTGCAGAGCGTCGAGAACGAGTACGGCCCGGGCGACACCCCGAAGGTGAAGCTGACCCTGCGTACCGACGGCGACTCTGCCTGCCGCGTCGACCTCGGCCGTACGGCGACCGTCGTCACCGTGACGGATGCCGAGGGAGACCGGGTCTGGTCCTCGGCGGACTGCCCGCCCGGCCGGGCCGCGGCCTGGATCGAGGTCCCGGCGGACGGGACGACCACCCACACCTTGACCTGGGACCGCGAGCGCAGCAAGCCGGAGTGCGCCACACCCTCGGGCGGCAAGGTGCCGGCCGGCAACTACCTCGTCGAGGTGAAGGTCGCCGGCCTGTCGACCGAGCAGACCTCCTTCGTCCTCACCAAGGACTGACGCCCACGCGACAGGAGGCCGTTCCGGGGTACGGACGGCCTCGAGCCCGCCTCCGCAGCCGGGCGAACGCGGTCAGGTGGTGTGCCCGGTGCCACGGACCGGCCCGCCTGCCACCCGTGCGGCGCCGACCGGCAGTGCTGAGGTCGTGTCGCCATGTCGAGGGCGTGCCCCGGGCCGGCGGAGGTACCGGACCACGAGCGGTTCGGGCCGTGTTCGGGCCGTGCAGCCGCCGACACGGCCGGACCGGTAGTGGGATGCCCGTCATTCCCGACCTCCGACCTCTCGGCGAACGGCGCGAGGACGGGGTCGGAGAGAGGATCAGCCGCGATGGGACGCCACCCCGGACTAGACGTAGCGTTCGAGGATCGAGCTCTCCGCGAGCCGCGACAAGCCCTCGCGGACCGAACGCGCCCGCGCCTCGCCGACACCCTCCACGGTCTGGAGGTCGTCGACGCTCGCCGCGAGAAGCTTCTGCAGGCCGCCGAAGTGGTCCACCAGCCGGTCGATCACTGCGCCCGGCAGCCGCGGGACCTTCGCCAGCAGGCGGAACCCGCGTGGCGAGACCGACGAGTCCAGCGTCTCCGGCGAACCGGAGTACCCCAGTGCCCGTGCCACGGTGGGCAGTTCGAGCAGCTCGGTGTGAGTGAGCCGGTCCAGCTCGCCGAGTGCCTCCGGGACCGTACGGGAGCGGCGTCCCGCCGTGCCGGGCTGCGGGACGTAGTCCCGTGCGACCAGCTCCCGCTCCGGCTCGACGCCGGCGATCAGCTCGTCCAGCTGGAGGGACAGCAGCCGCCCGTCGGTACCCAGCTCCACCACGTACTCGGCGATCTCCGTCGCGATGCGCCGCACCATCTCCAGTCGCTGTGCGACCGCCGAGACGTCGCGCACGGTCACCAGGTCCTCGATCTCCAGCGCCGACAGCGTGCCCGCGACCTCGTCGAGTCGCAGTTTGTACCGCTCCAGCGTGGCCAGCGCCTGGTTGGCGCGGGACAGGATGGCTGCCGAGTCCTCCAGGACGCGCCGTTGCCCGCCGACGTACAGCGCGATCAGCCGCATCGACTGGCTCACCGAGACCACCGGGCACCCGGTCTGGATGGAGATCCGCTGCGCGGTGCGGTGCCGGGTACCGGTCTCCTCCGTCGGGATGGACGCGTCCGGCACCAGTTGCACACCGGCTCGCACGATCTTGGTGATGTCGCGGTCCAGGATCAGGGCGCCGTCCAGCTTGCACAGCTCCCGGAGCTTGGTCGCGGTGAAGTCGACGTCCAGCACGAAGCCGCCGCTGCACAGCGACTCCACGGTCCTGTCCATGCCGAGGACGATGAGTCCGCCGGTGTTCCCCCGCAGGACCCGCTCCAGGCCGTCGCGCAGTCCGGTACCGGGCGCGACCGCGCTCAGCGAGGCGCGCATCAGGCTGTCGGCGCGGGAGCTGCTCAGGCTCCCACCGGACCTGCCTGAAGCGGTCGCCCGGTCGTTGGCTGCCACTGGACTCCTTCGGTCGTGCGAGTACCTGTCGGCATCACGTCGTCGCGTCTTCACGCCGGCCCACCACTGGGTGCACCCCGTGCCTGAGCCGGGTACTCACAAGCGATTGTCGTACATGTGTGCCGTACGCGTCTGTCGCTGACGGCGAGACCGGGGCAAAGTCTACCGGCGGGCGTCCTCCTCAGGGGGCTCCTGGTCCGCACCGGAGCTGCGGGTGCGCTGCGGACGCGCCGGGAGCACGCGCAGTGCGTCCCCGATGTCGGCCACCTCCAGCACCCGCATTCCGGACGGTATCCGGCCAGGATCGCCCGGGACCAGTGCGTGTGTGAAGCCGAGCCGGGCGGCCTCCGAGAGCCGCCGCTGCACTCCCGTCACCCGGCGCACCTCGCCTGCCAGACCGACCTCGCCGATCGCCACCAGGTTCTTCGGCAGCGGTGTGTCACTCGCCGCGCTGGCCAGCGCCAGCGCCACCGCGAGGTCCGCGGCCGGCTCGGAGAGCTTCACGCCGCCGACCGTCGCGCTGTAGATGTCCCGCTTGCCCAGAGCGCTGATCCGGCCGCGCTGTTCCAGCACCGCCAGCATCATCGACACCCGTGAGGTCTCCAAACCGGACGTCGTACGGCGCGGGGACGGGATCTGGCTCTCCACCGTGAGCGCCTGCACCTCGGCCACGAGCGGACGGCGCCCCTCCAGCGTGACAGTGAGGCAGGTGCCCGGCACCGGCGCCGCTCGGCGGGTCAGGAACAGCCCCGACGGGTCGGCGAGGCCCGTGATGCCCTCGTCGTGCAACTCGAAGCAGCCCACCTCGTCCGTGGCGCCGTAGCGGTTCTTCACACCCCGCACCAGACGCAGCCTGGCGTGCCGGTCGCCCTCGAAGTGCAGCACCACGTCGACCAGATGCTCCAGCAGGCGGGGGCCGGCGACCGTACCGTCCTTGGTGACGTGGCCGACCAACAGGGTGGACATGCCGCGTTCCTTCGAGGCCCGGATCAGTGCTCCGGCGACCTCCCGGACCTGTGCCACGCCTCCCGGCGCGCCGTCGATCTCCGGGGACGCCACGGTCTGTACCGAGTCCAGGACCAGCAGCGACGGCTTCACCTCGTCCAGGTGCCCGAGCACGGCCGACAGGTCCGTCTCGGCCGTGAGGTAGAGGTGGTCGCTGAGGGCTCCGATCCGGTCCGCCCGCAGTCGCACCTGCCCCGCGGACTCCTCCCCCGTCACGTACAGCGTGGGGCCCTCCTCGCTCGCCGCCTTGGCCGCGACGTCGAGCAGCAAAGTGGACTTGCCGACGCCCGGCTCACCGGCCAGCAGCACCACGGCGCCGGGAACCAGACCGCCGCCCAGCACCCGGTCCAACTCCGGCACACCGGTGCCGCGCGCCGTGGCCTGCCGGCCGTCCACCTGGCTGATGGGCAGCGCGGGCGTCGTCACCCGGGTGGCCGCGGTGGTCCGCACGGCGGGTGCGGCACCGGCCTCCTCGACCGTGCCCCACGCCTGGCACTCGGGGCAGCGCCCCAGCCACTTGGCGGTGGTCCAGCCGCATTCGGTGCAGCGGTAGGAAGGACGGTCCCTGGAGGACGACTTACGGGCAGCCATGACCGCCACGGTAACGGCGTCCACCGACACCGCCTCCCACCCGCAGACCTGAACGGGCCTCAGCCGTCACCCTTTGGCCATGCCGTGTCCCCCATCGAGGGAGATTGTCACTCGGAAGGAGTAAGGGCGCTCAAGTTGGCCCGGCGACACGCCGCTGTCGTCCTACCGTCCTCGAATGAGCACCAGGCGCGAGCACTCCACGCACACCACCGGCGCCCACCGAGCGCACTCGGTGCGGCGGCCGACGCCCGCCCCCCGCTCGGACCGCTACGAGTCGTATCTGGACGGGCTGTTCACCTACTGCCTCTCCGTCATGTGCGAGCACGACGCCGCGACCGCCGCCCTCGGCGAGGCCCTCGCGCTCGCCGACCGGCAGCACGAACGTGACCGTGCTCCCGCCGACCGCGGCGTTCACCGGCCCTGGCTCTACGCGCTCACCCGTTGGGCCTGCCTGCGGCGTCTCGCCCAGCGGGGCCCCGGCGACCGCGGCCCCGCGACCTCTCCGGAACTCTCCACCGTCGCCACCACCCAGCGCCGCCGCGAGCTCGCCGCTCTCGCCTGGCCGGAGGCCGCCGGCACCACACCCGAGCAGCGCGAGGCCCTGGAACTGTCGGTGCGGCACGGGCTTCCCTCCCACGAGGTGGCCGCTGTGCTGGCGCTCAGTGGCGAGGCCGCCGGTGACCTGCTGACCAGCGCCTCCTGCGAGGTGGAACGCACCCGCGCCGCCCTCGCCGTCGTCGAGTCCGGAGGCTGCCCGCTGGTCGGCCGCCTTGCGGGCGACGACCGGCTCCTGATGGGCTCCGCACTGCGTCGCGAACTCGTGCGGCACGTCGATGACTGCGCCGAGTGCCGCCGGGCAGCCGAGCGCGCCATGGCCGGCATCGGGTGGCCGGGTACGTCCCCCACCGGCCCCACCTCCCTCGCCGTGCTGGAGGCGCCCCGGCCCGCCGTCCGGGCCGCGGTTCGCGCAGCCCGGCGCGCCCGCTGCCAGCACAGCCCCCGCTTCGGCAGGAACGGTTTCCCGGCTGAGGTCAAGGACCGTGCGGCACGCCGCGAACGGCTTCGCAGCCGCGCCGTTACCACCACCGTCGTCGCCACCGTGGTGGCAGCTCCCGTGCTCGCCCTCTGGGCGGCCTACCGCGGTGCCCCGCTCACCGGCGAGGGCAACAGCACCGCGCCGGTATCCGCCACGGAGCAGGACGACGACGGTCCGCGGGCTTCCTCGGACCCCGCCTACCGACACGTCGGCCGCGTCGAGCCCGGGCCCGGCAAGCACCGCAGGGGCGACCCCGATGCGCGCGTCTCCGTACAGGTGGAGGGCGGCGGCGACGGCAGCCCCTCCGCCGGAGCCCGCCGCCTCACCGTCCAGGCCCAGCCCGCCGGAGACGGCACCCTGATCACCCTCACCGCCACCGGCGACAGCGCCGTCCGGTGGACGGCGGGTACCGCTGCGGACTGGCTGCTGCTGAGCCGGTCCTCCGGCGTGCTCCAGCCCGGACAGTCGGTGTCCTTCTCCGCCTACGTGGTGGAGTCGCGGGAGCCGACGGGTGCCTGGTCGGCGCGCATCGGCATCGGCCCGGTGGGTGCCGTGGTCACCATCGAGGGCCACGGCGCGGGCGGTCAGTCGCCCGGCGGCGGCCCCCAGGATCCCGGAGACAGCAGCGAAGAGCCCCCCGGATCCGAGGAGCCGACGCCCTCGCCGGACCCGGACCCGGAACCCGATCCCACGCCGTCCCAGGAGCCCACCCCCTCCGAGGACCCGACACCTTCTCCCGAACCCGATCCCGACCCGACTCCCACCGCCTCCGAGCCCACCCCGACCACCAGCTGACGCGGCGGGTGCCGGCCGACCGGCACGGGAAGCCGGGTGCGGGGATGCCTCCGTGCTACGTCGGGTCCGCCGGGTGCGGCGCCACCAGCGGAAGCTGCGCCGCGATCCGCGCCTCGCAGTACCGCACCAGCACCTCGTACGCGGCCTCGCCCATCAGCTCGATCAGTTCCGGACGGTACGACTCGTACACGGCCTTCCCGCCGCCGTGGGCCGACGGCGCCGACGTGCACCACCAGTTCAGGTCGTGGCCGCCGGGCCCCCAGCCGCGGCGGTCGTACTCCCCGATCGACACCTGCAGCACCTGCTCGCCGTCCGGCAGCTCGATCCACTCGTAGGTACGGCGCACCGGCAGCTGCCAGCAGACGTCCGGCTTGGTCTCCAGCGGCTCGCGGTCCTCGCGCAGCGCGAGCGTGTGCAGTGCGCAGCCGGTGCCCCCGGCGAACCCGGGACGATTGTGGAAGATGCACGCGCCCTTCCAGCGGCGTGTCTGCCGTTCGCCGTCCTCGTTCTCCTCGGCCCAGCCGGACTCTGCGGCCACGTCGTGGAACTGCCAGGTATCCGCCGTCAGCCGGGCCGCGTGCTCGGCTACGCGTCGTTCGTCGTCCTCGTCGGTGAAGTGAGCGCCCAGCGTGCAGCAGCCGTCCGCGGCGCGCCCCGGACTGATGCCCTGGCAGCCCTGTCCGAAGACGCACTGCCACCGGGAGGTCAGCCAGGTGAGGTCGCAACGGAACACCTGCTCGTCGTCGGCCGGGTCCGGAAACTCCACCCAGGCTCGGGCGAAGTCCAGTCCCACCTCTTCGGCGCGCGCCGAAGAGGCCGCTCCGGTCGTCAGGTCGTCGCCCCGCTTGTTCCGCTTCGCCGCTTTCGTCTTTCCCACAAGGGACAGGGTAAGCGCCCGGCGCGCGCGTCACGCTAGCGTGCAGCACATGAGACTCGGTGTCCTGGACGTGGGATCGAACACGGTGCATCTGCTGGTGGTGGACGCCCACCCCGGCGCGCGCCCGCTGCCCGCGTATTCCCACAAGGCGGAGCTCAAACTGGCGGAGCTCCTGGACGCCGACGGCGCCATCGGGCGGGACGGGGTGGACCGTCTCTCCGCGGCCGTCCGGGAGGCCGTGCAGGTCGCCGAGGACAAGGGTGTCGAGGCACTCGTCCCGTTCGCCACCTCCGCCGTTCGGGAGGCCGCCAACGCGGAGGCCGTACTCGGGCGTGTCGCGACCGAGACGGGGGTGACGCTGGAGGTCCTCTCCGGTGAGGACGAGGCCCGGCTGACCTTCCTGGCCGTGCGGCGGTGGTTCGGCTGGTCGTCCGGACGTCTGCTGGTGCTCGACATCGGCGGGGGTTCCCTGGAGGTCGCCTACGGGCTCGACGAGGAACCCGACGCGGCCGTGTCGCTGCCGCTGGGCGCGGGACGGCTGACGTCCGGGTGGCTGCCCGGCGACCCGCCGGCCCCGGAGGACGTACGGGCCCTGCGGCGGCACCTGCGGGCGGAGATCGCGCGCATCGTCGGCGAGTTCACCCGCTTCGGGAAGCCGGATCACGTGGTCGCCACGTCGAAGACCTTCAAGCAGCTCGCCCGTCTCGCCGGGGCCGCTCGTTCGGCCGAGGGGCTGTACGTGCAGCGCGCGCTGGCGCGAACGTCCCTGGAGGAGTGGGTGCCGAAGCTCGCGGCGATGTCGGTGGCGGAGCGGGCGGAGCTGCCCGGCGTCTCGGAGGGCCGTGCCCGCCAACTGCTCGCCGGAGCGCTGGTCGCGGAGGGCGCGATGGACCTCTTCGGAGTCGATGCGCTGGAGATCTGCCCGTGGGCCCTCCGCGAGGGCATGATCGTCCGCCGCCTGGACCACCTTCGCTCTGCCTGACGTCCGGGTGGCCCGCCACCTCCTCGCCGCGCGGACGTGAGCGGTGTCACCCGGTGGACGGTGAGCAGTGGAAGCCCAGCTCAGCCCGTTCCGCCCGGACCGGCGTTCCGGGAACCGCACACCCTCGGGTGCCCACCCGGTCGTAGGCTGTCCTCCGTGGCAGCAGCATCTCCCCGGGAGACGGATCCCGCGACAGGTTCCAGGCCCAGGGCCGGCCTCCGGGCGGACAGCACGGCAGGGGCCGGCCCCGCCTCCGGTTCCGGCGCGCGGCCCCTGGTGGCGTTGTCCACCGCGTCCGTGTACCCCGAGTCCACCGCGGCGGCTTTCGAGATCGCCGGGCGGATCGGTTACGACGGCGTCGAGGTCATGGTGTGGACCGACCCGGTCAGCCAGGACGTCGAAGCGCTGCGACGTCTCTCCGACCTGCACGGCGTCCCGGTGCTGGCCGTTCATGCGCCGTGCCTGCTGATCACCCAGCGGGTCTGGTCCACGGACCCGTGGACGAAGCTTCAGCGCGCCCGTTCCGCCGCCGAGCGGCTCGGGGCGTCGACTGTCGTGGTGCATCCCCCGTTCCGCTGGCAGCGGTCCTACGCCCGGGAGTTCGTCCGCGGAGTCTGGCGGATGGCGGACGAGACGGACGTGCGGTTCGCGGTCGAGAACATGTTCCCGTGGCGCTACCGGGACCGCGAGATGCTCGCCTACGCGCCCGACTGGGACCCGACGCGTGACGACTACCGGCACTTCACGATCGACCTGTCGCACACCTCCACGGCCCGCACCGACACCCTTGCGATGCTGGACCGGATGGGGGACCGGCTCGGGCACGTCCACCTCGCGGACGGCAACGGCTCGAACAAGGACGAGCACCTGGTGCCCGGACGCGGCTCGCAGCCGTGTGCGGAGGTGCTGGCCCACCTGGCGGGCAGCGGCTTCGACGGTCACGTCGTGGTCGAGGTCAACACGCGGCGGGCGATGTCCGCCGCCGAACGCGAGGCCGACCTCGCCGAGGCGCTGGCCTACACCCGGCGCCACCTTGCTGCCGCACTGGCGCCCGTCGCGGGGTCGAACCGGGCGGGGCGCCCGTGAGCGGCCGCCCCGGCCCGGGCTCTGATCCGCAGCCCGCTGCGGGACCCGACCGGTCCGCCG
>KI547059.1:38546-45322 GCA_000497405.1 Streptomycetaceae bacterium MP113-05
CCGGTCGGGCACGCCGCAGGGGGCGCCCGGCCGGCTCCAGCCGTACGGCGGGCGAGCCCTCAGCCCGTGAGCGGATCGTCAGCTCGGCCCGCGCAGAGTTCGCCGCGCGCGGCTTCGACAAGGCCTCCATCCGCGGTATCGCCCGAGGCGCCCACGTCGATCCGGCACTCGTGCACCACTACTTCGGTACCAAGGAGCACGTCTTCGAGGCCGCGGTCGAGAAGGCGTTCGCCCCTGCCTTCGCCGCGCCGGACCGGATAGCGGAGGCCGACCAGGACCAGGCAGGGGAGCGGATGACCCGCTTCGTCTTCGGCCTCTGGGAGAACCCGGCGACCCGTGAGCCGCTGCTGGCGATCGTGCGCAGCGCGGTCAACAACGAGACGGCGGCGCGGATCTTCCGCGGCCTCGTCACCCGCAACCTGGTGTCCCGGGTGGCGCAGTCGCTGCCCGGCTCCGACCCGCAACACCGCGTGGAACTGGCCGTGGCGCAGCTGGTCGGAACTGCCCTGCTGCGCTACGTGATCAAGATGGAGCCGCTCGCCTCGGCCCCCGTGGAGGACCTGATCGCGCAGCTCTCCCCCGTGGTCCAGCACCACCTCACCGGCGACCGGCCCACGGGGTTGCCGGACCGCGACCTCCCGGCCTGACCCGCGGACGCGGCCCGCCCCCGGCCCGAAACGGTCGGTCCCGCCCGGCCCGTGGTCTCACGATGCGGGCGGCACGTCCGTATCCTGGTCCGCGCGGCGTACGCTCGGACGTACCCTCGAAGCCGGTCCTCTGCGATCGCGCGAGGCGAGGACGACCACACCAGGACACCCACAGGGAGTGAGCCCGATGCCCGAGCTGAGGTCCCGTACCGTCACCCACGGGCGCAACATGGCGGGCGCCCGTGCCCTGCTCCGCGCGGCGGGCGTGGAACGGGAGGACTTCGGCAAGCCGATCGTGGCGGTGGCGAACAGCTTCACCGAGTTCGTGCCGGGGCACACCCACCTGCAGCCGGTCGGCCGGATCGTGTCCGCCGCGATCAAGGCCGCGGGCGGCGTGCCGCGTGAGTTCAACACCATCGCCGTCGACGACGGCATCGCCATGGGGCACAGCGGAATGCTCTACTCGCTGCCCTCCCGCGAGCTGATCGCGGACTCCGTCGAGTACATGACCGAGGCGCACTGTGCCGACGCGCTGATCTGCATCTCCAACTGCGACAAGATCACGCCGGGCATGCTGATGGCTGCGATGCGGCTCAACATTCCCACGGTCTTCGTCTCGGGCGGGCCGATGGAGTCCGGCACCGCCACCCTCGTCGACGGCACGGTTCGCAAACTGGACCTGATCTCCGCGATCTCCGACTCCGCGAACGAGGCGGTTTCCGACGCCGACATGGCGCTCATCGAGGAGAACGCCTGCCCCACCTGCGGATCCTGCTCGGGCATGTTCACCGCCAACTCGATGAACTGCCTCACCGAGGCTATCGGTCTCTCGCTGCCGGGGAATGGCTCCACGCTGGCCACCCACACTGCCCGCAAGGAGCTGTACGAAGCAGCCGGCCGCAACGTCGTCGAGATCACCCGGCGGCACTACGAGCAGGACGACACCACGGTCCTGCCGCGCAGCATCGGTTCCCGCGCCGCCTTCGAGAACGCCATGGCCCTCGACATCGCGATGGGTGGCTCCACCAACACGATCCTGCACCTGCTGGCCGCCGCCCAGGAGGCGGGCCTCGACTTCACGATGCCGGACATCGACGCTCTCTCGCGCCGCATGCCCTGCCTGTCGAAGGTCGCGCCGAACGGCTCGTACTACATGGAGGACGTGCACCGGGCGGGCGGCATCCCCGCGATCCTCGGCGAGCTGTACCGGGGCGGGCTGCTCAACGAGGACGTGCACACCGTGCACAGCCCGTCCCTCGCCGACTGGCTCAAGCAGTGGGACGTCCGCGGCGGATCGCCGTCCGCCGAGGCCGAGGAACTGTTCCACGCCGCACCCGGCTGCGTCCGTTCAGCCACCGCCTTCTCCCAGTCCGAGCGCTGGGACTCGCTGGACACCGACGCCGCCGGAGGCTGCATCCGCGACGTCGGGCACGCCTACTCCACCGAGGGCGGCCTCGCCGTGCTGCACGGCAACCTCGCCGAGAGCGGCTGCGTGGTGAAGACCGCAGGCGTCGACGAATCGGTGTGGACCTTCGAGGGGCCGGCCGTCGTCTGCGAGTCGCAGGATGAGGCGGTGGAGAAGATCCTCGCGAAGCAGATCACCGAGGGCGACGTCGTCGTCATCCGCTACGAGGGCCCCAAGGGCGGCCCCGGCATGCAGGAGATGCTCTACCCCACGTCCTTCCTCAAGGGCCGCGGGCTGGGCGCCAAGTGCGCGCTGATCACCGACGGACGATTCTCCGGGGGTACCTCCGGCCTGTCCATCGGCCATGTCTCCCCCGAAGCCGCCTCCGGTGGTGTGATCGCCCTGGTCCGAGACGGCGACCGCATCCGCATCGACATTCCGTCCCGCACTCTCACCCTGAACGTTGCCGAGGCCGAACTCGCCGCCCGTCGTGAGGCGTTGGCCGGCAGGTACGAGCCAACGGCACGGGAGCGCAAGGTCTCCACCGCTCTGCGCGCCTACGCCGCCATGGCCACCAGCGCGGACAAGGGCGCCGTCCGCGACGTGTCGAGGCTCGGCGGCTGACGGCCACCCCCGCCGCTCGGCTGGGTCGTGCTCAACGACTCCGCCGACGAGTACGAGATCCAGCCTGCGCCCGACCGGCTGCCGGGCCTTCTCCTCGCGCCGGTCGACGACCCGCGCGTGGTCAAGGACCGGCTGTATCCGGATTTCCGCCCTGACGGCCAGGATGCCGAGGTCGCCCGCCTCCTGGCACTCGGCGCCCGTCGCACGGACGTCGGGCAGGGCGACGAGCCGTGGGTGGTGCCGGCCGATCCGGAGGGCAACGAGTTCTACGTCTTCGGCCCGCGCAGGGACCGAGTCCGGGGTGAGCCGTCCCGGCTTCCGGGAACCCGCGGCCCCGGCGGCATAATCGACTGCATGAGTGACACCCCGCGCCGCGACGAGGACCCGAACCGGCCCCGGCCCGAGCCGATCCTCTTCTACGCCACCACCTGGGTCGACCACTCCGGTGGCTACGCGCTCCGCCGCCTTGCCCTCGGTCTCGGTGCGTTGCTCCTCGCCGCCGGGGGCGCCCTCGTGCTGCGACTGGCCTACCAGGGCCTGAACGTCGCACAGGTCGGCGACTGGGTGCGCACCATGGCCGTCGTCGCCTTCGCGGTGTGCAGCTCCGTCGCCTTCACCCGCACACTCTCCCGCTACCGGCACCGCCCCGAGTCCGTCGACGAGGCCCGGGAACGGTCCATGCGCAGCATCATCGCCGTCGGCTTCCTCGGTCTGCTCCTCGCCTACGCCCTCCGCAGCCTCGTCGAGGCCCCCGGCGAGAAGCTGCTCCGCGCCGAGCACGAACAGGCGCTCAAGCGCTACCGGCGCGGCCGCACCACCCGCACCGGCAATCCGGCCAGACGCCGCCGCAAGCGCTGAACCTCCGGCACGACGGACCTCATGACGGCTCCTACGACGGGCCCGCGGCGCCCAGGTCACCGCCGCCGGACCGGGGCCCGGAACGGCCGCCGAGCTGATCGCCCCGACACCAGTCCACCCGTCACCGGCATCCTGAACGCGCCGCACACCCACCACCCCCTCCCCGCTGACCTCGTTTCCTCCGGAACGGACCAGGTGCCCCTGACGCCGTTCGCCGGCGCCGGAGCGGGCTCCTAGGGGGTATCCCCGGCCTCGCCCCGGTATCCGCTGCGGACTGTGGATACGGCGGGCGCGGCGTGCGAGCGTCGTGACGTCGGGCGGCGTGCGCCCGCACGAGGCGAGGAGGCGGCGTGGAAGAACAGGCGGACACCATCGCGAGTGGCGGGGAGATCGTGGGGGCGGTGGGCGCCGGTGGCCTCTTCCTGCTGCTCATCGTCGTGGTCTGGCAGGTCGCGGCCACATGGCGGGCCCGCATGCTCGCGGCGCGTGAGGAGCAGTACAAGCAGCTCGCGCACAAGTACGCACAGCTGCTGGAGGACAACGTGGCCCTGCACCGTCGCAGCGTGGAGGAGCTGACGGAGGTGCGGCGGACGATCGGTTCGGTCGAGCAGTCGGTGCGAGCCGTCGAACGCGCCGACTGACGAGTACCCGGCACGCCGACTCGACCGGTGGCTTGACGCCCGGGCTGCCCCGGGCGCACTATTCAACACATGATGAATAAACCTGAGAGGGGTCCGGCTGCCGTCGCGGCGCGCGACCTCCGGGTCGAGCGCGGCGGCCGCACGGTGCTCGACGATCTCGGCTTCGACGTCCCCGCCGGCACGGTCACGGGTCTCCTCGGACCCTCCGGCTGCGGCAAGTCCACCCTGATGCGCGCCGTCGTCGGCACTCAGGCCAAGGTCACCGGCCGACTCGACGTCCTCGGCGCCCCCGCCGGCTCCGCCTCGCTCCGCTCCCGGGTCGGCTACGTCACGCAGAGCCCATCCGTCTACGAGGACCTGACGGCCCGCCAGAACCTCGACTACTTCGCCGCCGTACTCGGCATACCGCGCCGCGAACGTGCCGGCGCTGTGGACCGGGCGCTCATCGACGTCGATCTCGCCTCGCACGCGGGCGCCCTCGCGGGCAACCTCTCCGGCGGCCAGCTCTCCCGCGTCTCGCTCGCCGTCGCCCTTCTCGGCACACCCGAGCTGCTCGTCCTCGACGAGCCCACCGTCGGGCTGGACCCGGTGCTCCGCCGCGACCTGTGGGACCTCTTCCACCGCATCGTCCGCGAACGCGGCACCACCATGCTGATCTCCTCGCACGTCATGGACGAGGCCGACCGCTGCGGACGTCTGCTCCTCATGCGTGCCGGACGCATCCTCGCCGACGACACCCCCGACGCGCTCCGCGCCCGCACCGCCACCACGTCCGTCGAGGACGCCTTCCTCCACCTCGTCGACGACGCCCGCAGCAAGGAAGCACGTACAGGAGAAGAGGCGGCCCCGCGATGAACACCACCCGCACCCTCGCCACCGCCCGCCGCGTCCTGCGGCAGCTCGGCCACGACCCCCGCACCATCGCCCTGCTGCTCCTGGTACCGGTGCTGCTCCTGACGCTGCTCTACTTCGTCTTCGACAGCAGTCCCCGCGCGTTCGACGGCATCGGCGCCTCGCTGCTCGGCATCTTCCCGCTGGTGACGATGTTCCTCGTCACCTCCATCGCCACGCTGCGCGAACGCACCTCCGGCACGCTGGAACGCCTGCTGGCCATGCCGCTGGGCAAGGGCGACCTGATCCTCGGCTACGCCCTGGCCTTCGGCACTCTCGCGGTGGCCCAGGCGTCGCTGGCGACGGGGGTGGCCGTTTGGCTGCTGGACCTCCAGTTCGCCGGATCGCCGTGGCTGCTTCTGCTGATCGCCCTCCTGGACGCGCTGCTGGGCACAGCACTGGGCCTGTTCGTCTCAGCGTTCGCCCGCTCCGAGTTCCAGGTCGTCCAGTTCATGCCCGCGGTGATCTTCCCGCAGATCCTGCTGTGCGGCCTCTTCGCCCCGCGCGACACCATGCAGCCCGGCCTTGAAGCCGTCTCCGACGTCCTGCCCATGTCGTACGCCGTCGACGGCATGAACGAAGTGCTGCACCACACCGACCTCACGGGCGACTACGTACGAGACCTGGCGATCGTGGCAGGGAGCGCGGTGCTCGTCCTCACGCTGGGCGCCGCAACCCTGCGCAGGCGCACCGCCTGACTCCCGCTCCGGCGCGCGGAACGCCCGCGCGAGCGTGGTCCGAGGTGGGACGATGAGTGCTGTCAGCGAATCCGTACGTCACCCGGCGGACCCGTGCGTCGCCGGACGAGGAGCGCACTCAGTCATGAGCCAGAAAGTCGCCGTACTCGGCGCCGGAAAGATCGGCGAGGCCCTGCTCTCGGGCATGATCCGGGGCGGCCGGCACCCGTCGCACCTGCTGGTCACCGCCCGCCGGGAGGAACGCGCACGGGAACTCCACGTCCGGTACGGCGTCGAGTGCGTCTCCAACGCCGAAGCTGCGAAGAACGCCGACACGCTCATCCTGACGGTGAAGCCGCAGGACATGGGAGTTCTCCTCGACCAGCTCGCTCCTCACGTCCCCGCCGACCGCCTGGTCGTGAGCGGCGCGGCCGGCACCCCCACCGCGTACATCGAGGAGCAACTGACCCGGGGCACCCCGGTGGTCCGGGTCATGACCAACACCCCGGCTCTCGTCGACCAGGGGATGTCCGCCATCTCGGCGGGCACACATGCCACGGAGAGCCACCTGCAGCGAGCTGAGGAGATCTTCGGCGGAGTCGGCAAGACGCTGCGGGTGCCGGAGTCCCAGCAGGATGCGGCGACCGCGCTGTCCGGTTCGGGGCCGGCGTACTTCTTCTACCTCGTCGAGGCGATGACCGACGCCGGCATCCTGCTCAGTCTGCCCCGGGACAAGGCCCACGAGCTGATCGTGCAGGCCGCCGTCGGCGCCTCGCAGATGCTGCGCGACAGCGGCGAACATCCCGTCACTCTGCGGGAGAACGTCACCTCCCCAGGGGGCACCACCATCAATGCGATCCGCGAACTGGAGAACCACGGCGTCCGTGCGGCGTTCCTCGCCGCCATCGAGGCCGCACGCGACCGCAGCCGCGAACTGGGTGCCCCGGACGGCACATGACCGGGCGTCAGTCTGAGGTCCTGCGGGTGGTTTGAAGCAACCTGCGGAGTGGTGTAGTGTCCTTCGGGTTGCCGC
>KI547060.1:0-1338 GCA_000497405.1 Streptomycetaceae bacterium MP113-05
GTGCTGCTGGAGGTCGCCTGGGAGACCCTCGAACACGCACGTATCTCGCCCGCTTCGCTGCGCGGCACGACCACCGGGGTCTTCACCGGCGCCACCGGCCAGGACTACGGGCCGATGGTCGACCAGTCCGGTATGGACACCGACGGCTACCTCGCCACGGGCAGCGCCACCAGCATCGCCTCCGGCCGCGTCGCCTACGTGCTCGGGCTGGAGGGCCCGGCCGTCACGGTGGACACGGCCTGCTCGTCGTCACTGGTGTCGCTGCATCTTGCCGCGCAGGCCCTGCGTGCCGGGGAGTGCACTCTGGCCCTGGCGGGCGGGGCGACCCTGATGGCCAGCCCGTCCACCTTCCGCGAGTTCAGCGCCCAGCGCGGCCTGGCACCGGACGGCCGGTGCAAGCCCTTCTCCGAGGACGCCGACGGCACCGCCTGGGGCGAGGGCGTCGGCCTGCTGCTCGTGGAACGGCTCTCGGACGCGCGACGGAACGGCCACCGGGTGCTGGCCGTCGTACGGGGTACCGCGGTCAACCAGGACGGCGCGTCGAACGGTCTGACGGCTCCCAACGGGCCGTCGCAGCAGCGCGTCATCAGGCAGGCGCTCGCCAACGCCGGAGTCACCCCCGCAGAGGTGGACGCCGTCGAGGCGCACGGCACCGGCACGTCGCTGGGCGACCCGATCGAGGCCCAGGCACTGCTGGCCACCTACGGCCGGGCCGGGCCCGGACGGGAGCCGAACCGCTCCGGCTCGGGTCGGTGAAGTCCAACATCGGCCACACCCAGGCCGCTTCGGGCCTCGCCGGCATCATCAAGATGGTCCTCGCCATGCAGCACGAGACGCTGCCGAAGACGCTGCACGCCGGCACTCCGTCCACCCACGTGGACTGGACGGGAGGCGAGGTCGAGCTGCTGACCGAGCCCCGCCCGTGGCCCCGCACCGAACGTGTACGGCGGGCCGCGGTGTCCTCCTTCGGTGCCAGCGGCACCAACGCGCACGTGGTGCTGGAGGAGGCTCCCGAGCCGGAGACAGCCGCCGAGGAGGCCGAGGCACAGCCCCGGCAGACGCTTCCCGCGCTGCCGTGGCTCGTCTCCGCCCGCACGTCCGCCGCCCTCCCCGCGCAGGCGGAACGGCTGCTGGCGGCGACGGACAGCGGCTGCCGCGCGGATGACCTGGGCCTGTCGCTCGCCACCACCCGGACCGCGCTGGAACACCGGGCCGCGGTGCTCGGCGCTGACGAAACGGAGCTGCGGGAGGGCCTGGACGCCCTGGTCACCGGCCGCGCGTTCCCCGGAGTGGTCCGGAGCGTGGTGGACGACGGGCTGACGGGGTTCGTGTTTTCGG
>KI547060.1:1679-2836 GCA_000497405.1 Streptomycetaceae bacterium MP113-05
ATGACACGCCTCCAGGCCGACGGCGTCACCAGGTTCCTCGAGCTCGGCCCCGACTCAAGCCTGATCGGCGCGATCGGTGAGACCTGCGACGAGGACACGGTCGCCGTACCGCTGCTCCACCGCGACAAGCCAGAGCCTCGCTCCGTGGTCGGTGCCGTCACCCGGCTCTGGGCGCGGGGCGCCGCCGTCGACTGGGCGGCGTTCTTCGCCCCCACCGGCGCCCGGACCGTCGATCTTCCCACCTACGCCTTCCAGCGTCAGCACTACTGGCTGCAGGACGCCGCCACGAACGACGGCGGCGCACTCGATCCGGTGGACGCGGAGTTCTGGGAGACCGTCGGCCGCCACGACACCACCGCTTTCGCCGACGCCCTCCGCATCGGTGCGGACGCACCGCTCAGCGCCGTACTCCCCGCGCTGCACGACTGGCGGGAGCGTCGGCGTGCTACCTCCGCACTCGACTCCTGGCGCTACCGCATCGACTGGACGCCGCACCCGTCCGCCGGACCGGCCACCCTGACCGGCCGCTGGCTGCTGGTGGTCTCCGGCGGGCAGACCGGCGGGGAGAGCACCGAAACCGTCCGTGCGGGCCTCGCCCGCGGCGGCGCCGACGTCGCAGAACTGGTCCTCGACCCCGACGCCGGACGGGACGGCGTCGCCGCGCTGCTCGCCGACCATCCCGACGTCGCGGGAGTCGTCTCACTGCTCGCCCTCGACGAGACCCCGCACCCGCAGGCCGAGGGCATCACCACCGGCCTCGCCCTCAACCTGCTTCTCACGCAGTCACACGCCGACCGGGCGGCGTCGGGCCAGGTGAGCACGCCGCTGTGGCTCTGCACCCAGTCCGCGGTGGCCGCCGCCGACGGGGACCGGGTCTCACACCCGCAGCAGAGCACCACCTGGGGCCTCGGTCTGGTCACCGGCCTGGAACACCCCGGCCCCTGGGGCGGTCTCGTCGACCTCCCCGAGGCGCCCGACCCCGCGGACGTCTCCGGCCTCTGCTCCCTCCTGGCCGCGCGCGACGGCGAGGACCAGGCCGCTCTGCGCGACGGCGCCATCCTGCTGCGACGGCTGCACCGCGCCCCTGCCCGGCCCACGGCGGATCGCCTGCCCTGGCGCACCAGCGGCACCGCGTTGATCACCGGTGGCACCGGCGG
>KI547060.1:2846-3590 GCA_000497405.1 Streptomycetaceae bacterium MP113-05
GGTGGTCGCGCTCCGCAACCGCCTCTCCGCCGTCACCGGCCTGAAGCTGCCGACGACCCTCGTCTTCGACCACCCCACCTTCCCCGACCTCGCCCGTTTCCTGGCGACCCGCCTGTGGCCCGCCGGCGACGAGACGGCGGCCCACAGCCCTCAGGAGGCGGCCACCTGGGCGGCCGTACGATCCATTCCGCTCAGCCGTCTGCGCGAGACGGGGCTGCTGGACCAGCTGCTGGAACTGGCCTCCGCCGCCGAACAGTCCGACACGGAGGAATACCGGGGCGGCTCCGCCGAGCCCGACCGGGACTTCGACGACATGGACGTGGCAGACCTCGTCGAGCTCGCCCTCGGCACCGACAACGACGACTCACAGGAAAGCTGAGATGACGGCCTCCTCCTCCTCTTCCGCCTCCTCATCCTCCACGGGCAAGGTCGTCGATGCCCTGCGCAAGGCGCTGCGGGACAACGAGCAGCTGAAACGACGCAACCAGCGGCTGGAGCAGAACGCGCGCGAGCCGATCGCCGTCGTCGGCATGGGCTGCCGCCTGCCCGGCGGTGTCGACGGCCCCGAGAAGCTGTGGCAGCTGCTGACCGAGGGCCGGGACGCGATCACCTCGTTCCCCGACCGGCCCGGCTGGGAGATCGAGTCCCTCGTCGACCCGGACGCCGAACGACGCGGCACCACCTACGTCAGCAGCGGCGGGTTCCTGCACGACGCCGACCGGTTCGACGCGGGCTTCTTCGGCA
>KI547060.1:3600-4469 GCA_000497405.1 Streptomycetaceae bacterium MP113-05
CTCCTCCGCCGAGGTGGACCTGGTGGAGGCGCACGGCACCGGTACCACCCTCGGCGACCCGATCGAGGCGCAGGCGCTGCTCGCCACCTACGGGCGGGAGCGGGAGGCGGACCGTCCGCTGTGGCTCGGATCGGTCAAGTCCAACATCGCTCACACCCAGGGTGCGGCGGGCGTGGCCGGCATCATGAAGACCGTGCTCGCCATGCACCACGGGATCATGCCCAAGTCGCTGTACGTGGGCGAACCGTCGTCGCACGTCGACTGGTCGGCGGGCGGCGTGGAGCTGCTCGCGGAGGAGCGGCCGTGGACGCGGGACGGCGACCGGCCCCGCCGGGCCGGAGTCTCCGGCTTCGGCATGAGCGGCACCAACGCCCACGTGATCCTGGAGGAGGCGCCGGCAGCGGAGCCGGCCGAAGAGGTGCAGCCGGGCGAGTCCGCGCCGCCGTCGGTGCCGTGGCTGGTGTCCGCGCGCAGCGCGGCCGGGCTGCGTGGCCAGGCCGTCGCCCTTGCGGGGGCCGTCGAGGGGCTCGACCCGGCGGACGTCGGCTGGTCCCTGCTCTCCACCCGCGCGATGCTGGACCACCGTGCGGTGGTGACGGGTGATTTCGCGGCCGGGTTGGGGGCGTTGGCCGAGGGTGAGCCGGCGGACAACGTGGTTGCGGGTGTGTCGGGTTCGGTGGGGCGGACGGTGTTTGTGTTCCCGGGGCAGGGTGCGCAGTGGGTCGGTATGGCGGTGGAGTTGGCCGATCAGTCGCCGGTGTTCGCGGAGCGTCTCGCGGAGTGCGAGGCGGCCATCGGGGCCTTCGTCGACTGGTCGCTGGGCGACGTCCTGCGGTGCGCCGAGGGTGCGCCGTCGTTGGAGCGGGTGG
>KI547060.1:4479-5038 GCA_000497405.1 Streptomycetaceae bacterium MP113-05
TGGGCTTCGCCGAGGGCGCCGGCATGTTGCTGCTGGAACGGCTGTCCGACGCACAGCGCAGAGGACACAAGGTGCTGGCCGTGGTACGGGGCTCGGCGGTGAACCAGGACGGTGCGTCGAACGGTCTGACGGCTCCCAACGGGCCGTCGCAGCAGCGCGTCATCGGCAGTGCCCTCGCGGACGCCGGGCTGACTACCGCGGACGTCGACGCCGTCGAGGCGCACGGCACCGGCACGTCGCTGGGCGACCCGATCGAGGCGCAGGCTCGGTGACCCCATCGAAGAGGCGCTGCTCGCCACCTACGGGCGGGACCGGCCCGAGGACCGTCCCTTGTGGCTCGGATCGGTGAAGTCCAACCTGGGCCATACGCAGGTGGCGGCCGGCGTGCCGTCGATGATCAAGATGGTGTCTGCACTGCGCCACGGCGTTCTGCCGCGCACCCTGCACGCCGACGAACCGTCGTCGCACGTCGACTGGTCGGTGGGCGGGGTGCGGCTGCTGACGGAGGAGCGGCCGTGGGAACGCGACGGTGACCGGCCGCGCCGCGCGGGCGTGTCCT
>KI547060.1:5525-6376 GCA_000497405.1 Streptomycetaceae bacterium MP113-05
CGCCGGCTCGCCCGGGCCGGCGCCGAACACCTGGTGCTGCTCGGGCGTCGCGGCGCCGACGCGCCAGGCGCCCGCGAACTGGCCGAGGAACTCACCGCACTCGGCCCGCGCGTCACCGTCGCCGCCTGCGACGTCACCGACCACGACGCCCTCGCCCGGCTGGTCGACGAGGTGGAGGCCGAGGGCCCGCCGATCCGCACCGTCGTCCACAGCGCCGGTGTCGGCGCCCTCGTGCCCCTTGCCGGAACCGGACCGGAGGAGTTCGCCGACGGCGCCCGCGTCAAGCTCGCCGGGACCGCGAACCTGGACCGCATCTTCGGCCACGCGGACCTGGACGCCTTCGTCCTCTACTCGTCCATCGCCGCAGTCTGGGGCGCCGGCGACCACGGTGCCTACGCCGCCGGCAACGCCTACCTCGAAGCCGTCACCCGGAACCGGCGCGCCCGCGGCCTGCCGGGTACCACGGTCGCCTGGGGAGCCTGGGCCGCCGACGCCGACGGCCGTGGCATGGCCGGAAACATCGACACCGAGTCACTCAACTGGCGCGGCGTGCCGCTCATGGACCCGGAGACCGCCGTCACCGGCGTCCAGCAGGCGCTGGAGGAGGACGCCGGATTCCTCACGGTCGGCGATGTCGACTGGGCGCTGTTCGCCCCCGTCTTCGCAGCTGCCCGCCCCCGCCCGCTGCTCGACGACATCCCCGAGGTCCGCGCAGCGCTCGACGGCCCGCAGAGCCGGGCCGGCGGCGCCTCCGACGGCGCCGGCGCGTTGCGCGAGCGGCTGCTGCCGCTGCCCGAGGACGAGCGCCAGGACGCCGTACGCGCCCTGGTACGCGAGCAGGTCGCCCGGCT
>KI547060.1:6915-8111 GCA_000497405.1 Streptomycetaceae bacterium MP113-05
CCGTCCTCGGCCACCGCAGCGCGGACGCCGTCGACGCTGAACGCCCTTTCCGCGATCTCGGGTTCGACTCGCTGCTCGCCGTCACCCTGCGGAACGAACTCAACGACGCCACCGGGTTGCGGCTCACCGCCACCCTCGTCTTCGACTACCCGACGGTCGCCAAGCTGTCCCGCCATCTGGTCGCCGAACTCCTCGGCGACCAGGCGGCGGTCGCCGCGGCACCCGCCGTACGCGGCGGCGAGACGCAGGCCGACGAGCCGATCGCCGTCGTCGGCATGGGCTGCCGCCTGCCCGGCGGTGTCGACGGCCCCGAGGACCTGTGGCGCCTGCTCAGTGAAGGCGGGGACGCCGTGGGCGAGTTCCCCGCTGACCGAGGCTGGCACCTCGACGACATCTACCACCCGGATCCGGACCGGGAAGGCAGCTCCTACGTCCGCACCGGGGGCTTCGTCCAGGAGGCCGGCCACTTCGACGCGGGCTTCTTCGGCATCAGCCCGCGTGAGGCCCTCGCCATGGACCCGCAGCAGCGGGTGCTGCTGGAGACCGCATGGGAGCATGGGAGGCCGTCGAGCACGGACGCATCGACCCGCACTCCCTGCGCGGCAGCGCGTGCGGTGTGTACGTCGGCACCGCGAGCGGAGGTTACGGCACCAGCCTGCGGGAGATTCCCGAGGGCGTCGAAGGGCACCTGATCACCGGCACGGTGACCAGCATCGCGTCCGGTCGCATCTCCTACACTCTGGGCCTCGAAGGCCCGGCGGTCACCGTGGACACCGGCTGCTCGTCCGCCCTGGTCTCGCTGCACCTCGCGGTCCAGGCGCTGCGGTCCGGCGCATGCTCGATGGCGCTCGCCGGAGCCGCCTCCATCGTGTCCACACCCATCGGCTTCACCGGCTTCAGCCGCCAGCGCGGCCTCGCCGAGGACGGCCGGTGCAAGCCGTTCTCCGAGGACGCCGACGGCGCCAGCTGGGCCGAGGGCGCCGGCATGCTGCTGCTGGAACGCCTCTCCGAGGCACGCAGGAACGGCCACCGCGTGCTGGCCGTCGTCAAGGGCGGCGCGGTGAACCAGGACGGCGCCTCCAACGGCCTCACCGCTCCCAACGGGCCGGCCCAGCAGCGCGTCATCCGGCACGCCCTCGCCAACGCCGGCCTGCGGCCGAACGACGTCGACGTGATCGAGGCGCACGGCACCGGCA
>KI547060.1:8121-9085 GCA_000497405.1 Streptomycetaceae bacterium MP113-05
CAGCGAGATGGGCGTCGACATGACGGTGACGCCGCCCGCCAGCGCCATGGAGCAGTCGCCCTCGCGCAGCGCCTGGCACGCGGAGTGCAGGGCGACCAGCGAGGAGGAGCAGGCGGTGTCGATGGTCAGGGCGGGGCCTTCGAGTCCGAAGGAGTACGAGACACGGCCGGAGAGCACGCTGGGCGAGTTGCCGGTGCCGAGGAAGCCCTCGAAGTCGTCCTTCGCGGCGGCGAGCAGGCCGCCGTAGTCCTGGTAG
Source organism: Streptomycetaceae bacterium MP113-05 (assembly GCA_000497405.1). Lineage (GTDB taxonomy): Bacteria > Actinomycetota > Actinomycetes > Streptomycetales > Streptomycetaceae > Streptomyces. The sequence goes on from KI547060.1 coordinate 8,378, forward strand.
GTGACGCCGGCGAACACGCCGGTCCGGCTGCCGCGCAGCCCCTGGGCGTCGAGCCCGGCGTGCTCCATGGCCTCCCAGGAGGTCTCCAGCAGGAGGCGCTGCTGCGGGTCCATGGCGACGGCCTCACGCGGCGAGATGCCGAAGAACGTGGCGTCGAACCGGCTGGCGTCGTGCAGGAAGCCGCCCTCGTGCACGTAGCAGGTGCCGGGGTTGTCGGGGTCCGGGTCGTAGAGGGCGTCCAGGTCCCAGCCACGGTCGGTGGGGAAACCGGAGACGGCGTCGGTGCCGGTGGCGACCAGGTCCCACAGGTCCCGGGCGTTCTGTACGCCGCCCGGGTAGCGGCAGCTCATGCCGATGATGGCGATGGGGTCGTCGTCGGTCACCGAGGAACGGCCCAGCGGCACGGCGGCGGCGTCCGGGCCGCCCAGTAGTTCGTCGAGCAGGTGGTCGACGAGGGCCCGCGGGGTCGGGTAGTCGAAGACGAGCGTGGCGGGCAGCTTGAGACCGGTCTCCTCGGACAGTGCCTCGCGCAGTTCGACGGCGGTCAGCGAGGTGAACCCGAGATCGCGGAAGGGGAGGTGCTCACCGAGGGTCTGTCCCGCGGGCTGTTCGAGGACGATCGCGGCACGGCGTCCGACGATCTCCGTCAGCACTGCGCGCTGCTCGTCCACCGGCAGCGGTTCCAGCCGGGCGCGGAGGGCGTTCCCA
>KI547060.1:9095-10459 GCA_000497405.1 Streptomycetaceae bacterium MP113-05
CCTTGCGGCGTGCCGGAGTGCGGGCCGGGTGAGACGCCGCCGCCCCCTGCGGGGCGGCCAGGCCCGCGGTGAGCTGGTCCGCGGAGAACGGGCGCAGGGTCAACGCGTCGGCCGTGAGGACGGGTTCGCCGGAGGTGTCGGCGACGGTGACGGCGTAGCCGTCCGCACCGGCCGGGGTGATCGCGACGCGCAGCAGCGACGCACCGGTCGCGTGCAGGGTGACGTCGTTCCAGCAGAACGGCAGCATCGCCCTGCCCGCGGTCCGGGCGTCGTACGACAGGGTCTGCAGGGCGGCGTCGAGCACGGCCGGGTGCAGGCCGAAGCGGTCCACCTCACCGCGGTGCTCGTCGGCGAGGGCCACCTCGGCGAAGAGGTCGTCGCCGCTCCGCCACACGGCGCTGAGGCCTTGGAAGACCTCGGAGTAGGCGAAGCCGTTCTCAGCACGGAGGCGGTAGTGGCCCGTGATGTCGACAGCTTCGGCTCCGGGCGGCGGCCATGCGGTGAGGGGCGCGTGGGTGCGTCCTCCCGCGGTGCCCAGTGCGCCGCGCGCGTGCCGGGTCCAGGCCGTGCCGTCGTCCGGGCGGGAGGAGACGATGAACGCGCGGCTGCCGTCCTGGTCCGCGGGGTCGACGACGAGCTGCAGGCGAACGGCGCCGTCCGCGGGGAGGACGAGGGGTGCTTCCAGGAGGAGTTCCTCGATGCGTGCGCAGCCGAGCTGGTCGCCCGCGGTGACGGCGAGTTCGAGGTAGCCGGTGCCGGGGAACACGGCCTCGTCGGCGACCCGGTGACCGGCGAGCCACGGCTGGGTAGCGGTGCAGAGACGGCCGGTGAGGACGTGGCCGCCGCCGTCGGCGAGCTCCACGGCGGCGCTGAGCAGCGGGTGCTGGACGGGGTCGGCGCCGATCGCGCCGACGTGCAGCGGGCCGCCGGTTCCTTCGAGCCAGTAGCGGCGACGTTGGAACGGGTAGGTCGGCAGGGCGGTGACACGGGCGCCGGCGGGCGTGAAGAACGTCGCCCAGTCGACGGTGCCGCCGTGTGCCCACAGCCGGGCGAGGGCGGTGACGGCGGTCTGCGGCTCGGAACGGTCGCGGCGCAGCAGCGCGACGGCCCGGACGTCGTCGCAGGTCTCCTCGACGGCGCCGGTCAGTGAGGCGTCCGGGCCGAGTTCGACAAGACGGGTGACGCCCTCGGCGGCGAGTCGCGCGGCGGCGTCGGCGAACCGGACGGTGCCGCGCACCTGGTCCGCCCAGTAGTCGGCCGTGAACTCCTCGACGGGTTCGCCGGTGAGGGTGGAGACGACCGGGACCGTGGGACGGGCGTAGGTGATGCGGGCGGCGACCGCGCGGAAGTCGTCCAGCATCGGG
>KI547060.1:10469-12331 GCA_000497405.1 Streptomycetaceae bacterium MP113-05
GCCACTACTGGCTGGAGGAACAGGCGTCCGAGGCCGCGAGCCCACAGCTCGACCCGGCCGAGGCAGAGTTCTGGACCGCCGTCGAGGCCGACGATCCCGCCGCTCTCGCCCGCACCCTGGGAGTGGACGACGAGACGGCGACCGCCCACCTGCACGACCTGATGCCGGTGCTCGCCGACTGGCGGCGCAGCCGCACCCTCGCGTCCCGCGTGGACTCCTGGCGCTACGACGTCGCGTGGCGCCCCGTCACCGCCGGCGAGCGTCCCGAACTCGACGGCTCCGGCTGGCTGCTCCTCGTTCCCGAGAGTTCCGAGGGCTGGCCGGTGCACGCCCAGCGTGCCCTGGAGGCGCACGGCGCCGAGGTCCGCACACTTCGGCTCTCCGGCGTGGAACGCACCGAGCTGGCCGAGTTGCTCCGCCCGCACGTGGACGGAGTCAGCGGCGTGCTGTCGCTGCTGGCCTTCGGCGAGCGACGGTCCGCACTCGACCCGTCCGTAGCGGTCGTCCAGGCCCTCGGCGACGCGGGCCTGGACGCACCGTTGTGGTTCGCCACCCGGGGCGCGGTGTCCGTCGGCCCGTCCGACACGGACGTACGGCCCGACGACGCCCTGCTGTGGGGCCTCGGGCGGATCGCGGCCATGGAGTACCCGCACCGCATCGGCGGCCTCGTCGACCTCCCGGCGGTCCCCGACGACCGCGCGGCCGGCCGGCTCGTGCGGGTTCTCGCGGGACTGGAGGACGAGGACCAGGCGGCAGTGCGGGCAGGCGGTGTCTACGGTCGCCGCCTGGTGCGCAAACCGGCCGCCGGTACCCCGGCCGTGCGGGACTGGCGTCCCGGCGGCACGGTGCTGGTCACCGGTGGCACCGGCGGTGTGGGAGCGGAGGTCGCAGCATGGCTCGCCGAGGCCGGCGCGGAACACCTGCTGCTCACCAGCCGCCGTGGCCCCGACGCGCCCGGCGCCGACGAACTCACCGCCCGGCTCATCGCGTTGGGGGCTGAGGTCACCATCGCCGCCTGCGACGTGGCGGACCGCGACGCGCTCGCGCACGTGCTGGACGCCGTCCCCGACGAACGCCCCCTCACCGCCGTCGTGCACGCCGCGGCGGTGCTGGACGACTGTCTGCTGGACGCCCTCACGCCCGAGCGCACCACCACCGTGCTGCGGCCGAAGGTGGAGGCGGCCCGCAACCTGGACGCGCTGACCCGCGACGCCGACCTCGACGCGTTCGTGCTGTTCTCGTCGCTCGGCGGCACCCTCGGCGGGCCGGGCCAGGGCGCCTACTCCGCCGCCAACGCCTACCTCGACACGCTCGCCGTCGCCCGCCGCGCCGCCGGACTGCCCGCCACCTCCCTCGCCTGGGGCACCTGGGCCGAGGTGGGCCTCGCGGGTGGTGCCGAGTGGGGGGAGCGGCTGCGCGGCACCGGCATGAACCGGATGGCTCCGCCGGACGCGCTGACGGTGCTGGGGCAGGCGCTCGACGAGGACCTGACGTTCCTCGCCGTCGCCGACATCGACTGGTCCCGGTACGCCGACGTCTGCACCGAGGGCCGTGCGGGCCGGGTGCTGGCGGCCCTCCCGGAGGCCCGGACGCGCCCGTCCGGCGCCGGGGCCGACCGGGCCGCCGACGACCAGCCGCAGGAGGGCTACGCCGCGACCCTGGCCGACCGGTCGCCCGCCGAACGTGAACAGGCCCTGGTGGAACTCGTACGCGCCCAGGCGGCTGCCGCGCTCGGCCTGCCCGAGCCGGAAGCGATCGAACTCGACCGGGCCCTGCGGGACGTGGGCTTCGACTCGCTGACCGCTGTGGACCTGCGGAACCGTCTGAACACCGTCACCGGGCTGCGGCTGCCGGTGGACGGG
>KI547060.1:12546-14092 GCA_000497405.1 Streptomycetaceae bacterium MP113-05
CGACCACGTCGTGCTGACCAGTCGCCGAGGCCCCGACGCACCCGGTGCCCAGGACCTGCGCCGCGAGCTGGAGGAGCAGGGCGCAGCCGTCACCGTCGCCGCCTGCGACATCGCCGACCGCACACAGGTCGCCGGCGTCCTCGCCGCGATCCCCGCCGCTCAGCCGCTCACCGCCGTGGTGCACGCCGCCGGTGTGCTGGACGACGGCATCCTCGACTCGCTCACCCCCGACCGCATCGCCGGCGTCATGGCGCCCAAGGCGGGCGCCGCACTCGTCCTGGACGAACTGACCGCCGGCCTGGACCTCGACGCGTTCGTCCTGTTCGCGTCCACCGCCGGTGTCTGGGGCGGCCCCGGCCAGGCCAACTATGCTGCCGCCAACGCCGTACTGGACGCGGTCGCCGAACACCGCCGCACTCACGGCCGGGCCGCCACCTCCCTCGCCTGGGGGCCGTGGGCCGACGCCGGCATGGCCGACAGCGCAGCCATCGAGGCCCGCCAGCGCAAGGGCGGGGTGTACTCCCTCGCCCCCGACTCTGCGATGGCCGTGCTCCAGCAGACCGTCGCCGACGGCGACCCCACCCTGACCGTGGCAGGCATCGACTGGGGCACCTACGCGCCCGCGTTCACCGCGACCCGACGCAGCGTCCTGCTCGACCAGATACCCGAAGCCCGCAGGGCACTGGACGCCGCCGACGACGGGACGCCCGGAACCCCCGACGGGCTCGCCGCCCACCTCGCCGGGCTGTCCGAGGCCGAGGGCGAGCGTGAGCTGCTGGACCTGGTGCGCAAGCACGTCGCCGGGGTCCTCGGCTTCGCCTCGCCGTCCGACGTGGAGTCCAGCGCCGTCTTCTCCGCCATCGGCTTCGACTCCCTGACCGCCGTCGAACTGCGCAACCGCCTCGGCATGGTCAGCGGGCTCCGCCTCCCGGCGACGCTGATCTTCGACTATCCGACGCCGCAGGCGCTGATGCGTCACCTGCGTGCCGAACTGGTCGGCTCCGCCACCGAGCAGTCCCCGGCCGCCGCCACCGCGGCACCGGCCGCGGACGCCGCCGGGGTGAGCGACGACCCGATCGCCATCGTCGGCATGAGCTGCCGGCTGCCCGGTGGCGTCGGCTCGCCGGAGGACTTCTGGCGGTTGCTGTCCGAGGGCGTCGACGCCATCTCCGGCTTCCCCGCCGAACGCGGCTGGGACGTCGACAGCGTCTACAGCGCCGACAAGGACAAGGCCGGCACCACGTACACCCGGCACGGAGGGTTCGTCGACGGCATCGCCGACTTCGACTCGGCCCTCTTCGGCGTCAACCCGCGTGAGACCGTGTCGATGGACCCGCAGCAGCGACTGCTGCTGGAGACCGTGTGGGAGGCCGCCGAACGGTCCGGCATCGACCCGCTGTCCCTCGCCGGCAGCCGCACCGGCATGTTCGCGGGCAGTAACGGTTCCGACTACGGCGGTCTGCTGCTCGCCCAGCCGCAGGGCGCCGACGGCTACTTCATGACCGGCAACGCCGCCAGCGTCCTCTCCGGCCGCGTCGCCTACACC
>KI547060.1:14202-14860 GCA_000497405.1 Streptomycetaceae bacterium MP113-05
GCGCTCCCCGCCGCCGACGACCCGATCGCCGTCATCGCCATGAGCTGCCGGTTCCCCGGCGGCATCGACACCCCGGAACGGTTCTGGGACCTGCTGTCCTCCGGCGGCGACGCCGTGACTCCGTTCCCCGCCGACCGGGGCTGGGACCTCGACGGGCTCTACGACCCGGACCCGGACCGCGCGGGCACGTACTACACGCGCGGCGGCGGCTTCCTGCACGACGCCGCCCGCTTCGACCCGCACTTCTTCGGCATCTCGCCGCGCACCGCCCCGGCCATCGACCCGCAGCACCGGCTGCTGCTGGAGACGTCCTGGGAGGCGTTCGAACGGGCCGGGATCGACCCGGCCGCCGTCAAGGGCACACCGGTCGGTGTGTTCGTCGGCGCCAACTACAACGACTACGGCTCCCGGCTGCGTTCGGCGCCCGGTGAGTACGAGGGGCAGCTCGCCACGGGCAGTGCCGCCAGCGTGGCGTCCGGCCGCATCGCTTACACCTTCGGTCTCGAAGGACCCGCCGTCACCGTCGACACCGCCTGCTCCTCCTCGCTGGTGGCGCTGCACCAGGCGGCGCAGGCGCTGCGGTCGGGCGACTGCACCATGGCGCTGGCGGGCGGTGTCACCGTCATCTCCACACCGGACACGTTCGTGGAGTTCAGCC
>KI547060.1:14870-18037 GCA_000497405.1 Streptomycetaceae bacterium MP113-05
CCGAGGGCGTCGGCGTGCTGGTACTCGAACGCCTCTCCGACGCGCGCCGCAACGGGCACACCGTGCTCGCGCTGGTCACCGGCAGCGCCACCAACCAGGACGGCGCGTCCAACGGGCTCACCGCCCCCAACGGACCCTCTCAGCAGCGCGTCATCCGCCAGGCCCTGGCGACCGCCGGGCTCACCACCGCCGACGTCGACGCCGTCGAGGCGCACGGCACGGGCACGTCGCGAGGCGCACGGCACCGGCACCACGGCACCGGCACGTCGCTCGGCGACCCGATCGAGGCGCAGGCCGTCCTCGCCACCTACGGGCAGAACCGCGACGCGGACCGGCCGCTGTGGCTCGGCTCGGTGAAGTCCAACCTCGGCCACACCCAGGCCGCGGCGGGCGTCGCCGGCGTGATGAAGATGGTCCTCGCGATGCGGCACGAAACGCTGCCGAAATCGCTGCACATCTCCGAACCGTCCAGCCACATCGACTGGTCGGCGGGCGCCGTCGAACTGCTCGCGGAGCCACGCCCCTGGCAGCGTACGGACCGGCCGCGCCGGGCCGGCGTGTCCTCGTTCGGCATCAGCGGCACCAACGCGCACGTGATCATCGAGGAGGCCCCGGAGCCGGACGAGGAGACCCCCGGACGTACGGGCGGGTCGCTGCCCGCCGTTCCGTGGCTCGTGTCGTCCAGGACCGCCGCCGGGCTCGCCGACCAGGCCGGCCGGCTCCTCGCCGGTCCGGCGGACCCCGGCTCCGGTGCCGAACCGCTCGATGTGGCACTGTCGTCGGCCACCACCCGCGCCGCGCTCGAACACCGGGCCGTCGTCATCGGCGCCGACCCTGCCGGCCTCCGCGCCGGGCTGGAGGCGCTGGCCGCAGGCGAGGCCGCCTCCGGGCTCATCCGCGACGCCGTCGCCGGCGAGGGCCTCACGGCGTTCGTGTTCTCCGGCCAGGGCGGCCAGCGCACCGGCATGGGCCGCGAACTCGCCGAGGCGTTCCCGGCCTTCGACGACGCGCTGCGCGAGGTGTGCGCCCACTTCGACGCCGTCCTCGAACTCCCGCTGCGCGAGGTCATGTACGACGACCCGGAAGGCGTGCTGAAGCAGACCGGCTGGGCGCAGCCCGCGCTGTTCGCCGTCGAGGTCGCGCTGTTCCGCCTCGCCGAGTCCTGGGGCCTGCGCCCCGACTACCTGGCCGGCCACTCCGTCGGCGAACTGGCTGCCGCACACGTCGCCGGGGTGCTCAGCCTCGAGGACGCCTGCCGGCTCGTCACCGCCCGCGCGTCGCTCATGCAGGCGCTGCCCGCGGGTGGTGCGATGTGGGCGGTGCGCGCCACTCGCGAGGACGTCGAACCGCATCTGGTCGACGGTGCGTCGATCGCCGCGGTCAACGCCCCCGGCCAGGTCGTGGTGTCCGGTGCCCGGGAGGCCGTCGAGCAGGTCGCCTCGGCTCTGCCGGAGCGGCAGTCGCGGTGGCTGGAGGTCAGCCACGCGTTCCACTCGGTGCTGATGGACCCGATGCTGGAGGACTTCCGCAAAGCAGCCTCCGCCGTCACCTACGGCCGCCCGCGGATCCCGGTGGTCTCCACCCTGACCGGCGAGCCCGTCAGGGAGTTCACCGCCGACTACTGGGTGGACCAGCTGCGCGGCACCGTCCGGTTCGCCGACGCCTCCGCGCGGCTCGCAGCCGAGGGCGTCACCCGTTTCGTCGAACTCGGCCCGGACGCCACGCTCGTCGCTGCGATCGAGGAGACCAACGGCGACGTGCTCGCCGTGGCCCTGCTGCGCCGCGACCGGCCCGAGCCCGCGACCACGGTCACCGCGCTGGCACGGCTGTGGGCGAACGGCGGCACCGTCGACTGGACGGCGTTCTTCGCCCCCACCGGCGCTCGAGTCACCGACCTGCCCACGTACGCCTTCCAGCACCGGTCGTACTGGCCCCAGCCGCCCGTGGCCGTGCCCGGTGACGTGACCGCCGCCGGCCTCGCCGACGCCGGGCATCCACTGCTGGGTGCCGCGGTCACCCTCGCCGGGGACGGCGGGCACCTCTTCACCAGCCGGCTCAGCCTGCGCGACCACGCCTGGATCGCGGACCACGACGTGCTCGGCACCGTCCTCTTCCCCGGCACGGGCTTCCTTGAACTGGCGCTGCGCGCCGCCGCCGAGGTCGCCTGCGAACAGGTCGAAGAACTCACCCTCGCCGCACCCCTGGTGATGCCGCAGGACGGCGCCGTGCAGCTGCAGCTCGCACTCGCCGCACCCGACCCGGACGGGCTGCGCACCCTGCAGATCCACTCCCGCGCCGAAGGAGCCGCTGCAGACGTCCCGTGGACGCTGCACGCCACCGGGACTGTCGGCGGTACCCCGGCGTCCGCCGACACCGTCGACCTCGCCGCCTGGCCGCCGCCCGGCTCCGAGCCACTCGACGTCTCCGGCTTCTACGACATGTACCTGCAGGGAGGCTTCACCTACGGCCCGTCGTTCCAGGGGCTCCGTCAGGCATGGCGGGCAGGCGACGACGTGTTCGCCGAGATTTCGCTGCCCGCCGGGTACGAGACCGAGACCGCCCGCTACGGCATCCACCCGCCGATGCTCGACGCCGCCGTACAGGCCCTGACGTTCATCGCCCTGGACGGCAGCGGCGAGAGCAGGCTCCCGTTCTCCTGGTCGGGTGTCTCGCTGTACGCCCCCGGCGCCTCCACCCTGCGGGTGCGGCTGGCGCAGTCCGGCCCGGACTCGCTGAGCATGGCCCTCGCCGACGGTGCCGGCCGCCCCGTCGCCCACGTCGAGTCGCTGGCCATGCGCCAGGTGTCCGCCGCGCAGCTGCGGCCCGCAGGCGACGCCTACCCCGACGCGATGTTCCGCCTCGACTGGGCGGCCCTCCCGGCCGGCGCGGACGTCACCGCCGCCACCACGGCCGACACTTCCTCGTGGGCCGTGCTCGGCGCCGACGGCCCGGGCCTGGCCGACGCACTCGGCGCACACTCCGCAGCCGACCTCGCAGCCCTCGCCGGCCTCCCCGCACCGGGCGGGGCCGACGCACCGGACGTCGTACTCGCCCCCTGCACCGGCACTGCGGACGGCGACGATCCGGCCACCATGGCCGCCGAGGCGCGTCGCCTCTCCCACGGTGTGCTGGAGCTGCTCCAGCAGTGGCTCGCCGACAGCCGCTAC
>KI547060.1:18475-22741 GCA_000497405.1 Streptomycetaceae bacterium MP113-05
CGGCGACGCCGGCGTCACCGCGCCGCTGTGGTGCGTCACCACCGGCGCCGTCGCGGCGACCGGCACGGACTCCCCGCCGGACGCCGAACTGGCCGCGGTCTGGGGCCTCGGACGGGTCGCCGCGCTCGAACACCCCGACCGCTGGGGCGGCCTGGCCGACCTGCCCGCCGAGCCCGGCCCACAGGATCTCGACCGGCTGCTCTCCGCGCTCGCCTCCGGCACCGGCGAGGACCAGATCGCCGTACGCGCCGACGGTCTGCTCGCTCCCCGCCTCGTCCGCGCTCCCGCACCCGAACCCACCACCGCCGACGCGTCGTGGCCGCTGGACGGCACCGTCCTGGTCACCGGTGGCACCGGCGCACTCGGCACCCACGTCGCCCGCTGGCTCGCCCAGCAGGGCGCCGGTCACCTCGTGCTGCTCAGTCGGCGCGGACCGGACGCACCCGGTGCTCCGGAACTCCGCGAAGAGCTGGAAGCGTCCGGCGTACGCATCACCCTGGCCGCCTGCGACGCCGCGGACCGTGACGCGCTCGCCGCGCTGCTCGACCGGCTCGACGGCGACGGCGTCCGGGTGGACGCCGTCGTGCATGCGGCCGGAGTCGTCGACGACTCCCTGCTGCACACGATGGCCCCGGGGCAGCTCGCCGCCATGTGGTCGGCCAAGGCCACCGCCGCCCGCCACCTGCACGAGCTGTTCGCCGGACGTGATCTGTCCGCGTTCGTACTGTTCTCCTCGCTCGCCGGCACCCTCGGCGCGGTCGGCCAGGCCGGCTACGCCGCTGCCAACGCCTACCTGGACGCCCTCGCCCAGCAGCGCGCGGCCGAGGGGCTGCCCGCACTGTCCGTCGCCTGGGGCCCGTGGGCGGGCGGCGGCATGGCCGCCGCCGACGCCGTGGGCGACCACATGCGGCACAGCGGCCTCATCCCCATGGACGCCGACGCCGCTCTGCGTTCCCTCGCCTGTCTGGTCACCGGCGACGCCCCGAACGCGGTCCTCGCCGACGTGGACTGGACGCGACTGACCGCCGGACGGGACGCGTCGCAGCGCATCGGGCTGCTCGCCGAACTCACCGGCACCGGTGAGGGCGCCGAGGACGGTGCTCAGGAGCAGTCCGCGCTGCGGCGCGAGGTCCTCGCCCTCGCCCCCGCGTCCCGGCACTCCGCCGTACTGGAGGCCGTCCGCGCCGAGGCCGCAGCCGCGCTCGGACACCCGTCCATCGAACCGGTGCAGCCGGACGCGCCGTTCTCCTCGCTCGGCTTCGACTCGCTGCTCGCCCTCGACCTGCGCGGCCGGCTGATCACCCGCACCGGTCTCGCACTGCCCGCCACCCTGGCGTTCGACCACCCCACTGCGGACGCCCTCGCCGCGCACCTGCTGGAGACGATGACCGGCGGCGCGGGCGACGACGCGGCCTCCCCGGCGCTCGCGGGGCCGCGCCGGGACGACGACGAACCACTCGCGATCGTCAGCATGAGCTGCCGCTTCCCCGGCGGACTCGACACCCCTGAGGACCTGTGGCGGCTGCTGGCGGGCGGCTCCGACGCCATGTCCGCCTTCCCCGAGGACCGCGGCTGGGACACCGCGTCCCTCTACCACCCGGACCCGGACCACCCCGGCACCTCGTACACCCGCGAGGGTGGATTCCTGCACGGCGTCGGCGAGTTCGACCCCGAACTGTTCGGGATCAACCCGCGTGAGGCGCTCGCCATGGACCCGCAGCAGCGGCTGCTCATGGAGTGCTCCTGGGAGGCGTTCGAACGCGCCGGCATCGACCCGAAGTCCGTACGCGGCACCCAGACCGGCGTGTTCGCCGGCACCAACGGCCAGGACTACCCGGCCGTCCTGCACGGCTCCGGCGCCGACGAGAACGTGGCCGGCTACCTCGCCACCGGCAGCGCGGCCAGCGTCTTCTCCGGCCGTGTCGCCTACGCCTTCGGACTCGAGGGCCCGGCGGTCACCGTCGACACCGCCTGCTCGGCCTCGCTGGTCGCCCTGCACCTGGCCTGCCAGGCGCTGCGCGCCGGCGAGTGCGACGCCGCCCTGGTCGGCGGTGCGACCGTGATGAGCACACCCAGCGTGTTCGTGGAGTTCAGCCGCCAGCGGGCGCTGTCCGCCGACGGCCGGTGCAAGGCCTTCTCCGACGACGCCGACGGCACCGGATGGGGCGAGGGCGTCGGTGCCGTCCTCGTGGAACGACTGTCCGACGCGCGCCGCGCCGGCCACCCCGTGCTCGCCGTCATCCGCGGCAGCGCCGTCAACCAGGACGGCGCATCCAACGGCCTCACCGCGCCCAACGGCGCCGCCCAGCAGCGCGTCATCCGCAAGGCGCTCGCCGCCGCCGGTCTCACCACCGCCGACGTCGACGCCGTCGAGGCGCACGGCACGGGCACGTCGCGAGGCGCACGGCACCGGCACCAGGCTCGGTGACCCCATCGAAGCGCAGGCGCTGCTCGCCACCTACGGCCGCGACCGTGACCCGGGCCTGCCGCTGTGGCTCGGTTCGGTCAAGTCCAACCTCGGTCACACCCAGGCCGCCGCAGGCCTGGCCGGAGTCATCAAGACGGTGCTCTCCCTGCGGCACGCCACACTGCCGCAGACCCTGCATGTGTCCGAACCCAGCTCGCACGTCGACTGGGGCGACGGCGCCGTGCGGCTGCTCACCGAGCAGCAGCCGTGGCCTGAGCTCGGACGGCCGCGACGCGCCGCCGTGTCCGCGTTCGGCGTCAGCGGCACCAACGCGCACACCATTCTCGAGCAGGCCCCCGACCCGGAGCCGGCATCCCGGCCCGAACCCGGGCCGATATCGCCGGCGGCCGTCCCGTGGACGGTCTCCGGTACCACCGCGGCGGCCCTCGCGGACCAGGCCGGCCGGTTGCTGTCCGCCGTGACCGCGCGCCCCGACGTGCCCGCGCCCGCCGACGTCGCCCGGACGCTGGCCACCGGCCGCGCCGACCTCGACCACCGCGCGGCCGTGGTCGGAGCGGACCACGGCGAACTCGCCGCCGGTCTCGCCGCCCTCGCCGCCGGACGGGAGGCTCCCGGTGTGGTCACCGGCACTGCCGGAGCACCCGGCCGGACCGTGTTCGTCTTCCCCGGCCAGGGCGCCCAGTGGATCGGCATGGCCACCGAACTCGCAGACGCCTCACCGGTGTTCGCCGCGAAGCTCGCCGAGTGCGATGCGGCGGTGGGCGAGTTCACCGACTGGTCCCTGACGGACGTCCTGCGCGGCGCGCCCGGAGCCCCCGGCTTCGACCGCGTCGACGTGGTGCAGCCCGCACTGTTCGCCGTGATGGTGTCCCTCGCCGAACTCTGGCAGTCCTCCGGCGTCACCCCGCACGCCGTGGTCGGCCACTCCCAGGGCGAGATCGCCGCCGCCTGCGTCGCCGGAGCCCTCTCGCTGCGCGACGCCGCCCGGATCGTCTGCCTGCGCAGCCAGGCGCTGACCGCCCTCGCCGGACAGGGCGCCATGGCGTCCCTGATGCTCGCCGAGGAAGCCGCCCGCGACCTGCTCGCCGACTACGACGGACGGCTCGGTGTCGCCGCCGTCAACGGTCCCGCCTCCGTCGTCGTCTCCGGCGACGCCGACGCGGTCGAGGAACTGCTGCGCGACTGCGAGCAGCGGGACGTCCGCATCCGCCGCATCCCGGTGGACTACGCCTCGCACTCCGCGCCCGTCGACCGCATCCGCGAGGAACTGCGCACCGCGCTGCGCCCCACCACCGCGCTCCGCCCCCGGACGCCGATGCTCTCCACCGTCACCGGCGGCTGGATCGGGGAGGGTGAGGTGGACGCCGAGTACTGGTTCCGCAACCTGCGGCAGCCCGTACTCCTCCATCCCGCGGTGCGCGCGCTCGCCGACCAGGGTCACCGCACCTACCTGGAGATGAGCCCGCACCCGGTGCTGACCGTGCCCGTGCAGGAGACCCTCGACGACCTCGCCGTCACCGCCGGCCGGGTCTTCGTCGGCGGCTCGCTGCGCCGCGACGACGGCGGCCCGCGCCGCTTCACCACCTCACTCGCGGAGGCGCACGTCTCGGGGGTCGACGTGGACTGGGCCGCCGTCCTCGGTCAGGGCCACCCTGTCCCTGTCGACCTGCCCACCTACGCCTTCCAGCGGCGCACCTTCTGGCCCGGTGCCGCCACCGGCGCCCCGGCGGTCGCCGCGGGCACCGACCCGGTGGACGGAACGTTCTGGGCGGACGTGGAGGGGGAGCACGCCGAGCGCCTCGCCGGCACCCTCGGGCTCGCGCCCGACGCCCTCGCCG
>KI547061.1 GCA_000497405.1 Streptomycetaceae bacterium MP113-05
CACAAGAAGCACGGCATGAACGGCCAGGTCATCACCGACCCGGCAGGGCGCCTGCTGTGGGCCTCGCCCGCACTGCCCGGAGCCGTCCACGACATCAAGGCCGCGCGAACCCACGGCATCATCGACGCCCTCACCGAAGCGGGCGTGCGGTGCTGGGCCGACAAGGCATACCGGGGCGCCGGCGGCACCATACGCGTGCCCTACTGGGGACGCTGGGCAAAGCTGTCCGCAGGTCAGCAAGCCGTGAACCGCTCACACGCGAAGATCCGCGCCCTCGTCGAGCAGGCCATGGCCGCCCTCAAGACCTGGCGTCTCCTGCGCAAGCTCCGCTGCAGCACCACCCGCATCACCAGCCTCGTCCAGGCCGTCCTCACCCTGCACCTGACCTGCCCAAACTGAGGTTGGAAAGAGCTCAATGGCCCGGCCCTCGCTTGGGCGGAAGGCTAGGCTCGGTGCTCCTGCGGGACGGGCCTGCTTCCGGCAGGTCCTCCTGGTCTCTGGATCGTCGATGGCCGGTCGCGTCTGCCTGCGGCTTGTGCCCTGATCACGGGCTGGGTCCGGCTTGTACTCGCCCTGCATCACTGCTCGTGGTCGATTACCTCACCGTCGAACACGCGGAAATCTATGTTGGCTGGAGTAGACATCGGGCGGTGGTGTGGTTAGTGTTTCTCTCGTAGCCGAGATCAGCGAGGCCTGGCAGAGAAGAACTGCCGGCCAGCAGTACCGCAGTCGCAGTTCGCAGGACGGTTCGGTGGTGGAGTTCCGAAGCCAGAGTTGTTGCAGGGCGACGGGGCTGACGACCGGACCGGGTGGCCCGCAGCGTGGAGGGGCCGCCATGAGCAGGTTCGCAGTACCCAGCAGCGAAGTTGAGTGAGCAGCACCTCGGTGAAGGCGTCGGCTGCGGGCGCGCGCACCGGGAAGTTCGGCAGTGGGGTTCTAAGCCCAGAGCAGACGAAGGACGGGCGACGGGGCTGGCTGCCGAAGAGTGGCGCTGACAGGCCACAGTGCAGTTCGCAGTACCAGCAGTAGGTAAGTGATTGATCCCAGAGGGAAGAAACGGAGGAGCCAGGCGCCATCAGGATCGCCCGGGCGGAAGTCTTGAGCCCAGGTACCGCAGGACATCGATAGTGGGGTGTGTCCAGTAGACGGCTGATCCAGTTTTTGTGGTGGTCAGTTCGCTGCCGGGGTGAGCCGGCCTTCGAAGGCGATCTGGAAGGCGTTCAGCGGCGCTTTCCAGCGCATGGTCCAGCGCTTGCGGCCCTTGCCGGTCGGGTCCAGGCTCATCAGTGCCATATAGACGCACTTGAGGGCCGCGGCTTCGTTGGGGAAGTGTCCCCGGGCGCGGACGGCCTTGCGGATGCGGGCGTTGACGGACTCGATGGCGTTGGTCGAGCAGATCACCTTCCGGATCTCGACGTCGAAGGCGAGGAAGGGGACGAACTCGGCCCAGGCGTTCTCCCAGAGCCGGATGACTGCCGGGTACTTTGTGCCCCAGGCTTCCTGGAACTCGCTGAACCGCTCGGTTGCAGCGGCTTCGTTGGGTGCCGTGTAGACGGGCTTGAGCGCCTTGGCGATCTTGTCCCAGTCCTGGCGGGCCGCGTGCCGGAAGCTGTTCCGCAGCAGGTGAACGACGCAGGTTTGGACAATCGTTCGAGGCCAGACGGTTTCCACGGCCTCGGGCAGACCCTTCAGCCCGTCACATACCAGCATCAGGACATCGTCGACGCCCCTGTTCTTCAGGTCCGTGAACACGCTCAGCCAGTACTTGGCGCCCTCGCCGCCGTCACCGGCCCAGATCCCCAGGATGTCCCGGTGCCCCTCGGCCGTGACCGCCATGACGACGTAGATCGGCCGGTTGGCGACCTGCCCGTCCCGGATCTTCACGTTGATCGCGTCCACGAACAGGACCGGGTAGACGCGGTCCAGCGGGCGGTTGGACCACTCCGCCATGCCGTCCATCACCTTGTCCGTGATCGTGGAGATCGTCGCCTTGGACACGCTTGCGCCGTAGACCTCGGCCAGGTGCGCGGAGATCTCCCCGTGTGTCAGCCCCTTCGCCGACAGCGACAGCACCATCTCGTCCACGCCGGACAGGCGCCGCTGCCGCTTCTTGACGATGGCCGGCTCGAACGAACCCGCCACATCCCGCGGGACTTTGACCTCGACCGGGCCGACATCGGTCAGCACTGTCTTCGCCCGGGTCCCGTTGCGGGAGTTACCGCTGCCCCGGCCCTCGGCGTCGTGCTTGTCGTAGCCGAGGTGATCGGTGATCTCACCATCGAGGGCGGACTCCAGGACCCGCTTGGTCAGCTGCTGAAGCAGCCCGCCCTCTCCCGTCAGCTGCAGGCCCTCGCTGCGGGCCCGGTCCACGAGCATCGCGACCAACTGCTCGTCACCCGCAGCCACGGCCTCCGCTGCCGGCTCGCTGCCCGGCATCTGCTCGGTAGTGGTGTCCCTCATCTGGCGTCTCCTTGATCAGCGGATCCGCCGTTCATTGAACACTCCCTGATGCGGAAATACTGCCAGGCGTCGATCAGGGCTGGCGAGCGATGTGCTGCTCCCACCGGTGCACCCAGTGCTGCGTGTCCGGCGTCGCCGGCGGCGGGCACGGTCTGCAGGTCCTTGAGAAGGGTGATCTCCTCGGGGCTCTAAGTGCCGCTGTCGAGGCAGCAGGCCCATATGGCTTCGCAGGAGGATTTCATGACGACGGCGGCGATAGTGCCGTCGTCGCGAGCACCGACCCTGACAGGCGTGCCCGTGCCGAAGCCAGGGTCTGCCTCGGCTGACACTCGCAGAGAGCCGGACCTGCCGCAGGCGCCGTCGATCTGTGCCTGCAGTAGCAAGGCAAAGCCTTCGAAAGTTCCTGCTCGATGTCAGTGGCCTGCGAGATCATCATTCCGGCGTTCGGGTACTGCCGAACGACGAGGGCTGAGGTGAACAGGGTGCCGCAGGAACTTTTCTTTGAAACCGTCCAGCGTGACCACTACAGATGCACGAGGCTGAATCGCGCGGCCATCAACGAGCTTCGCACCGCCCCGTCCGCAGGCGGTGACGAAGAGACTGCGCACGCTCTCATCGACCTGCTGATCGACGACTTGCCCCAGGATTCTGAGCACGAGGGACTGATGGACAACTCGGAGACGGGAGCGGTCATACGGTGTCTCAAGGCCGTTCTGCGCCGCCTCGGTATCGAGTTCGAGGTCCCCTTTCACGACAAGCAGGGCTACTACTCATTCCGGATGGAGCACAAAAATGGACTCATTACTGACCTGACCAGGGTCTTCGCCCCAGCGCGCGCAGCGCTGGAACGACGCGAGCAGACCACCTTCACCGGAGGCTTGCGGGGGCTGCGCGGCGAGCTGCGCAACCTCATCTTTGCCGCCGCGCAGAAGCCAGAGATCGTCTGGAGGGACGTTGCGGGTGGTGTCATCGAGATCACGAAGAACAAGGAGCACTGCCTGCTGTATGACCGCCCAGTGGGAGCCTCGGGCCTCACCTGGAGCGAACTCAGCAAGTGGTGGCACCTCCAGGACGGCATGTACGGGATGTCTGAGCATCTCAGGCTGCAGGCGCTCCTGAAGCGGCTGAGGGGGTCACTCAACGCCCTGGAGCAGCTGTTGCTGGACACCTACTGGGACCATGCGGTGCAGCGAGGCTTCGGAGACTTTCCTGCTCTGTTGCCACAGGTGTATCTCCATTACGACCCCTTGGCGCAGCGTCAGCGGAATCAACGGGCGGAAGGCAAGGTGCTGATGCGGCAGCGGATGGACTTCCTGATGCTGGCTTCCGGCGGTCGCCGATACGTTCTCGAGCTGGACGGGAAGGAGCACTACTCGCGGGATGGGAAAGCCGCACCCGACCTTTACGCCGACATGGTCCGAGAAGATCGGCGGATTCGTCTTCAGGGGTACGAGGTGTACCGGTTTGGCGGCGCTGAGTTCGTGGACCCACAAGCTGCCAAGCTCATGCTGAGCGGGTTCTTCGACCAGTTACTGGCTCCATAGCTCCGCCGCCCCCATGAGGAAGCGGTCGCCGGACGGAAGTCGCCGGCGCCCCGGTGCTGTCCTCCGGGCGCTGAGCCCCACCAAGGGGTGAGGCGGGACGCTCCCGTCGGACGGAGGTACTGCTGTGATCGTTCGCTTCGCGGGTGGCCCGCTCGCCGGTCGCGAGCTGGAGACCACCGACGCCCCGTGGGCCGGCGGCTGGCTCACGACCGGTGACGCCGACTGGGGCCTGTACGTCCCGGTGCATCGTGACCTGGTGACCGGCGTTGTCCTGGCGGAGGTCCGGGTCACCGTCCCGCGTCGGGGGTAGCGGCCTGCCGCCACGCGGCTGACGTAGGAGACCCCGGGCCCTGTCGGCGGGCCCGGGGTCCGGTCAGAGCGGGGGCGGTCAGTAGTCGTCGCGCCCGGCGTTCGCCCGTACCGCTCGATGAGGTCGCAGGCGCAGGCCCCGCCCTCGTTGTGCGGCTTGTCGCACTCCTCGTGGTGGTCCCACGGCTCCCGCACCGGCCGCCCCTTCGGAGCCCACGGCGGCGCGGGCTCCGGCGCTGTCTGCGGACGCGACCTCGGCGTCGCGGCCGCTACTGGGCCGCCCAGTGGAGTCCGAGTCCGGCCAGGGCCGCTGTCCAGGGGCGGTTTTTCTGATCAGTGGGCGGTGGGCTGGCCTGGGCTGATCAGTTTGGTGTGGGTGGCGATCGTGTTCCGGGTCGAGCTCTCACCGCTTGGTGATGGGGGACTGGGTTTCAGTTCTCTGAGCTGACACCTGCTTTTTCATCAGGTCGAGCGGGTGCTGGTCAGGTGTGGTCATGTTCCGGGTGTGTTGCTCAGATTCGTTGAGTGCTGTTATGCGGTCATCCAGTACAGGGCGGTGTCGATGTCGCGGGCGGTCCAGTTGCGGATGGGGTCTGGAGCGGCGGTCAGGAGCTGGTCGATCGCTTCTATGTAGCGGCTGTAGCGTCCGGGTGCGTGGCTGAGGTTGATGCCAAGAGTGTGCAGGCCGTCGTGGGCGCGGCGGTCGTAGACAGCCATGCGGTCCGGTGCGGCTGCTGTGAGGACAGCGGAGGCGAGGGCGTCACCAGTACGGAAACCAGGTAGTGAGGCCAGGGCTGCTCGGCCGGCTCGCGCTGCCGAGCGGCGGCTGAGAGAGAGAGGTCCCGGGCGGCGGTCGCGGCCGCGGCGGTTGCGCGGCGCCCGTCAGCGTCCGCGAGCGCCATGAGTTCAGAGGCCCAGGGCGTATCGGCCCTGAGCGTTTCCACATCAGCAGTGCTCCGATGTCGGCTTTGCCGATGCTTCCGCTGGTGCACGCACGGCGTGTCACTTCCTGCAGGGTCTCGTCGTAGTAAGGGCTGACGGTCTCGGTGTAGGCGTGGCGGGCGGCGGCGAGGCGCTGCCATTCTTCGGGTGCGAGAGCGAGTGGTTGGTCTGTCACGGCTTGCTGCTCCGTCTTTCCGGAGGGATGAGGCAGGGGGTGGTCAGCCGCTGGCTGAGGGTTGCCGCGGTGTTCCCGGAGTGCTTGGAGGATGTGCGCCGGGTGTTCGTTCTGGGGGTTGTTGAGGCCCGCTGCGGGGGCGTCGGGGACTGGGTCGAGGCGGTTGTACATCGTGGTCAGGCCGATGAGTGCGTCAAGGCTACGCAGGGTGTCGCTGTCGATGACGGGAACGGTGGTCGGTCGGGCGGGGGAACACGGCGAGGATGCCAGCCTCACCCTCCACGAGTGCGCTGGGTTCCGCGTCATCGGCCATCGTGAGCGCGTCGGCCGCCATCACCGCCACAGGCGCGACGTCGTCCTCCTGGAACGCCGCAGCCCTGCCGTCGCCTGAAGCGCAGCACGGCTCCCGGCACATCTGGCCGCTTCGGCGTGGCGTCCGGGGCTCACCGCGCCGGTGCGCCGGTCAGCCCGGGACGGTGGTGCCGTCTTCGGGGGTGCGGTTCCATGCCTGCCGGTAGAGCTGAAGTTCGTCGTCGGGGAGGTCCAGTTGGCCTTCGACGCGGATGCTGGTGGTGTCCCACGGTGAGTTCCCGTCGCGGCGGGGGGTGAGCAGGACACCGAGCGTGGCGGTCTGCTCAGCCAGTCCGGTACGCGTGGTGACCTCGTGATGCCGCAGCAGCACGCAAGCCTGAAAGGCGGCTTTGACGCGCGAGTCGAGAAGGGTGGCCGCTCCGAAGATGAGCTGGCGGGTGTCGTCCTCGTGGAGCATGCGCCGAAAACGCCATTTGCAGTGTTCTTCGGGAACCTCGGGTACGTCGCGGAGCATGTCGGCGAGCAGGTGACCCCATTCGGTGCGGGCGCCGACGGGCAGCCGGTCGAGGTCGCACAGGAGAGCGAAACGGTTGGCTTCGGTCAGCGGGGGCTTCAGAGGGCTGAAGGCTATGTCCTCGAACAGCAGGCGGATCATGAGGTGGGCCTGGGTGCCGTCGTCCCCAGCCGGGGCCTGAGGCAGCAGCGGGGTGGAGTAGGCAACGCCTCCGGGGCCCACGAGCTCCGTGTCGAACTGCGCCGGGGAGGCGTCGGCGTCCGCGGCGGCGAATTCGTAGTAGCGCACCGGTTCCTCGCCGAGTGGGACAGAGGGCTCCTTCGCGGCGCGGAAGAGGTAGTCCAGCACTGCAGTGGTGGAGCGCAACTGGTCGAAGAGGAAGTCCCAGTCGCGGCGGGTGAGCGCGATCCCCGGCATGCCGATCTCCTGCCAGGTGACCACCGTGCCCGCGGGGACACCGGGGTGATCGAGCAGGAACACGGCTATCCACTCGTAGGCGTTGCCGTCGACGTTCAGAATCCGCTCACGGCCGTTGACCATGTCGGCTGGCATCATCCGCAGTTGCCGGACGGTCCCTTTCGCCTGGCTCATCGCCTTGGTGGCCACCTTCTTGATCCAGGCGGCTTCTGCGGTGTCGTCCTTGGGCACGATGGTGCGGGCCTTGACCTGCACGACCGCACTTCGATGGCCGGCCAGCAGCAGGCGGTCACCGAGTTCACGGAGGCCTGATCCTTTCTGGGCGTGGGCGGCCTGGCGGAAGACGAAGTCGGGCAGACCCCAGGCCGCCGCGGCATGATGGGCCGCCTGTTCCGCCGCAGGGCCGTGTTCGACGCCCGGGGTCAGAGGCAGCGCCGGCGGGACACGGCGGGTGTAGACCCCGGCCGGAGTGTCGACGACGAGCGTCAGCGCGGTGGCATCGTCCTTGTCGATGAAGCGCCACAAGGCAGAAGGTGATGGGGTCATGGGCGCCATTAGACGCGACCGGCCGCCCCGGGTGCCCAGGTTTTCCGCGGTATTATTGATCAGAAACTCAAATGG
>KI547062.1 GCA_000497405.1 Streptomycetaceae bacterium MP113-05
TGCCGGATGACGCGCTGCTGGGCGGGGCCGCTCGGCGCGGTGAGGCCGTTGGAGGCACCGTCGGAGTTGACGGCGGTGCCGCGGACGACACCGAGCACGCGGCGTCCGTTGCGCCGGGCGTCGGAGAGACGCTCCAGCAGGATCAGGCCGAGTCCCTCGCCCCAGCCGGTGCCGTCGCCGGCCTCGGCGAACGGCTTGCAGCGTCCGTCGGGGGCCAGGCCGCGCTGGCGGCTGAACTCCTGGAACACGGTGGGTGTGGACATCACGGTGGCGCCGCCGGCCACGGCCAGGGTGCACTCTCCCGCGCGCAGGGCGTTGACGGCCCAGTGCAGGGCGACCAGGGAGGAGGAGCAGGCGGTGTCGACGGTGACGGCCGGGCCCTCCAGCCCGTAGGTGTAGGCGATCCGTCCGGAGGCGACGCTTCCGGCGGTGCCGCTGCCGAGGTGGCCCTCCAGATCGTGCTCGCGGCCGTGCAGCAGGATCGGGTAGTCGGTGTACATCAGGCCGACGTAGGTGCCGGTACTGCTGCCCTTGAGAGAACGCGGCGGGATGCCGGCCCGTTCGAACAGTTCCCAGGACGACTCCAGCAGCAGTCGCTGCTGCGGATCCATGGCGAGGGCCTCGCGCGGGCTGATGCCGAAGGGCGTGGGGTCGAACCGGTCGGCGTCCGCGAGGAATCCGCCCTCGCGGACGTAGCAGGATCCCTGGGCCTCCGGGTCCGGGTCGAAGAGCCGGTCAAGGTCCCAGCCGCGGTCGGTGGGCATCGGCACCACGGCGTCGTCGCCCCGCAGGACCAGGTCCCAGAGCGCCTCGGGCGAGTCGGCGCCGCCGGGCAGCCGGCAGGCCATGGACACGATGGCGATGGGCTCGTCGTCGGCCACGGGCCGGGTGGTGGCCGGCGCGGACCGGGCGGCTGCGCCCCGGGTGTCGTCCGCGTCGTCGGACAGCGATTCCAGGTGGCCGGCGAGCGCGGCCGGGGTGGGCTGGTCGAAGATCACCGAGGCGGGCAGGCGCACGCCGGTCTCCTCGCTCAGCCGGTTGCGCAGTTCGACGGCCATCAGCGAGTCGAAGCCCAGCTCGGAGAACGCCTTCTCGGGGTCGACCGAGCCGCCCGAGGGGTGGCGGAGCACCGAGGCGACCCGGTTCCGCACCACGTCGATCATGGACGCGTTGCGGGCGCCGCCCGCCCGCCCGCGGGCGGTGGGCTGTCTCACGAGGCCCCGCAGCAGGGCGGGCAGGATGCTGCGCTGGCGGCGCAGCACGGAGAAGTCCAGCGCCACGGGCACCAGCCCGGGTTCCTCACGGTGCAGTGCGGCGTCGAAAAGGGCCAGTCCTTCCGGACCCTTGAGGCTGAGCACACCGACGCTGCCGGCGCGGGCCAGGTCGACCTCGGTGAGGCCGCCCACCATGCCGTCCTCGCCCTCCCACAGGCCCCAGGCCAGCGACAGGCCGGGCAGCCCTCCGGCGCGGCGGCGTTCGGCGAGCGCGTCCAGGTAGGCGTTGGCGGCGGCGTAGTTGCCCTGCCCGGGGCCGCCGAAGGTGCCGGCGGCGGAGGTGAACAGGACGAACGCCGACAGGTTCTTCTCGCGGGTCAGCTCCTCCAGATGCAGCGCTCCGGAAACCTTCGGCGCCAGCACGGCGTCGATGCGGCCGGGGGTGAGCGACTGGACGATGCCGTCGTCGAGGGTTCCGGCGAGGTGGATGACCGCGGTGAGCGGGTGCTCTGCGGGGACGCGGGAGAGAAGGCGCTCGACGGACGTGCGGTCGGCGACGTCGCACGCCTCGATGGTGATCTCCGCGTCCAGCTCGGCGAGTTCCGCTGCCCCGGCCGCGTTGGGGCCGGAGCGGCTGGTCAGCAGCAGGTGCCGGACGCCGTGTTCGGCGACGAGGTGGTGGCTCAGCGCACGGCCGAGGCGACCGGTGCCACCGGTGATCAGCACGGTGCCGTCGGGGTCGAACGGGGTGTGGTCGTCCTCGCTGTCGGCGGGGACGCGCTCCAGTCGCGGCGCGTACCAGCGACCGTCGCGCCGGGCGAGGCGCGGCTCGTCGTAGCCGATGACCTCGCCGGGCTCCCAGGGGTCCTCGCAGTCCGCCACGTCCACCAGCACGAACCGGCCGGGGTTCTCCGACTGCGCGGAGCGCACCAGGCCCTGGACGGCGGCGGCGACCGGGTCGACGGCGCCGGAGTCGCCGGGCAGGCCTACGGCGCCGCGGGTGCGCAGCACGCACCGGGCGTCGTCGCCCGCGGGCCGGGAGAGCTGTTGCTTGAGCAGGTCCAGGGTGCGGTGCAGCGCCTCCCGTACGGCCAGGTGCGGGTCGTCGGGGAGGTCACGGGCGGTGCCGGGCAGGTCCAGCACCTCGGGCGGGGCGGCGGGCTGTTCGGCCGCCGATGCGGCGTCGGCGGGCAGCTCCTGCCAGGCGACGCGGAACAGGGCGTCCCGCAGCCGGGGTCGGGGCTGCTCGCGCAGCCCGTCCTCGGCGACGGGGCGGAGCAGCAGCGACTCGACGGACAGGACGGGCGTGCCGGTGCCGTCGGTGGCGGTGAGGGTGAGCGACTGCTCGGAGGCCCGGCGCAGACTGACCCGCAGCGCGAGGGCGCCGGTCTCGGTGACGCTCACCCCGGACCAGGTGAACGGGACGGCGCCGGTGACCGGGCCGTCGTCGAGTGCGGCGGCGTGCAACGCGGAGTCGAGCAGGGCGGGATGCAGCTGGAACCGTTCGGCGTCGATGTGCCGGGCCTCGGGCAGCTCCACCTCGGCGTGGATCGCGTCGCTGGTGCGCCAGGCGGCGGTCAGGCGGCGGAAGAGGGGGCCGTAGGCGAGGCCGGCGTCGGCGAGCTGCTCGTACAGGCCGTCGGTGTCGAGAGGTTCGGCGTCGGCGGGCGGCCAGGCGGCCGGTGCGTCGTCCCATGCGGCGTCGTCGTCGAACGCGGGGGTGAGGGCGCCGTCGAAGTGGCGGGTCCACGGTGCGTCGTCGCCGGTGCGGGCGTAGCCGGTGACGGTGCGGTGCCCGGCCTCGTCGGCAGCTCCGACGACGACCTGCAGCGCGACCCGGCCGGTCTCCTCCAGCGCCAGCGGCGCGGCCAGCACCAGTTCGTCCACGCGCGGGCAGTCGGTGAGGGCGCCCGCGCGCAGGGCGAGTTCGAGGAACGCGGTGCCGGGCACCAGGATGCGCCCGGCAACGCGGTGGTCGGCGAGCCACGGGTGGGTGCGCACCGACAGTTCGCCGTGAAAGACGGTGCCGCCGGCGTCGGCGCGGTCCCGTCCGGCGCCGAGGAAGGCGTGCGCGTCGGCGTCGTCGGGACGGGTGATCGGCACGTCCAGCCACAGCCGGCGGTGCTGGAAGGCGTACGTGGGCAGGTCGACGCGGCCCGCACCGGTGCCCTCGTGGAAACGGTGCCAGTCGACGGGCACGCCGGCGGTCCACAGCCGGGCGAGGCCCTGCAGCAGAGCCGTGGTGCCGGGGGTGTCCTTGCCCTGGAGCGGCTGGACCACGCACTCGCCGGGCACGTCGTCGGCGACGGCGGCCGACAGCGGTCCGGACGGGCCGAGTTCGACGAAACGACGGGTGCCCAGGGAGCGCAGCGTGGCGACACCGCCGGCGAACCGCACCGCCTCGCGTACGTGCCGCACCCAGTGGTCGGCGGTGAACTCCTCCACGACCTCGCCGGTCAGGTTGGACACCACGGGGACGCGCGGGGTGCGGTGCTCGACGGACTCGGCGACGGCCCGGAAGTCGCGCAGCATCGGGTCCATGCGCGCGGAGTGGAAGGCGTGGCTGACGGTGAGCCGCCGGGTGGTGCGGTCTGCGAACTCCCCGGCGGCGCGCAGCACGGCGTCCTCGTCGCCGGAGAGCACCACGGAGCCGGTGGAGTTGACGGCGGCGAGGGACACGCCGTCGCCCAGCAGCGGCGCCACCTCGTCCTCGGTGGCGCGGACGGCGACCATGGCGCCGCCGGCCGGGAGAGCCTGCATCAGCCGGCCGCGGGCGGCGACCAGGCGGCAGGCGTCGGAGAGTGACAGCGCACCGGCGACGTGGGCGGCGGCGAGTTCGCCGATGGAGTGGCCCACCAGGTGGTCGGGCCGCACCCCCCAGTGTTCCAGCAGCCGGTACAGCGCGACCTCCAGGGCGAAGAGGGCGGGCTGGGTGTGTTCGGTGCGGTCCAGCAGCTCCCCGTCCTCGAACATCACGCCGCGCAGCGCGGGCCCGCCACCGGAGTCGAAGTGCGCGCACACCTCGTCCAGGGCGGTGGCGAACACGGGGAACGCGGTGTACAGGTCGCGGCCCATGCCCGCCTGCTGGGAGCCCTGGCCGGAGAACATGAAGGCCACGGGCCCGCCGACGGTGCGGCCGCGCACCACGCCGGGCGCGTCCGTCTCACCCGCGGCGAGTGCGGTGAGGGCCGCACGCAGTTCGCCGGGTCCCGTGCCGACGGCGACGGCGCGGTGTTCGAGAGCGGCGCGTGTGGTGGCCAGGGAGTAGCCGACGTCGGCGGGCTGCCTGTCGTGATCGGCGGAAGCGTCGGCGGTCAGCCGTGCTGCCTGGGCGGCGACGCCCGCGGCGGTCTTGGCGGACACCGGCCACAGCACTGCGGGCAGCGTCCGCACGGGCTTCTCGGCGGGGCGCTCGTGGCCCTTCTCCGTGCCGCCCTCCTCGGTGGCCGGCTCGGGCGCGGGGGCCTGTTCGACGATCACGTGGGCATTGGTGCCGCTGACACCGAACGTGCCGAACGCCGAGACGCCGGCGACGCCGGCGCGGCGCGGCCGGTTCAGCTCGGGCCACGGCTGCGCCTCGGTGAGCAGTCCGACGCGGTCGCCGGCCCAGTCCACGTGCCGCGACGGGGCGTCCACGTGCAGGGTCTGCGGCAGCGATCCGTGGTGCATGGCCAGCACCATCTTGATCACGCCCGCGACACCCGCCGCGGCCTGCGTGTGTCCGAGGTTGGACTTGAGCGAGCCCAGCCACAACCGCTGTCCGCCGGGACGTTCGGCTCCGTAGGTGGCGAGGAGGGCCTGCGCCTCGATCGGGTCGCTTCGATGGGGTCACCGAGCCTGCGCCTCGATCGGGTCGCCCAGCGACGTGCCGGTGCCGTGCGCCTCGACGGCGTCGACGTCGGCGGGGGTCAGGCCGGCGTCGGCGAGAGCCTGCCGGATGACGCGCTGCTGCGACGGCCCGTTGGGGGCGGTCAGGCCGCTGGAGGCACCGTCGGAGTTGATGGCGCTGCCGCGGACGACGGCGAGGACCGGGTGGCCGTTCTTGCGCGCGTCGGAGAGCTTCTCCAAGGCGAGCAGGCCGACGCCTTCGGACCATCCGGTGCCGTCGGCGCCGTCGGCGAAGGACTTGCAGCGGCCGTCGGGGGCGAGGCCGCGGTGCCGCGCGAACTGGACGAAGGTCACCGGCGTGGACATCACGGTGACGCCGCCGGCCAGGGCGAGGGAGCACTCGCCCGCCCGCAGCGCCCGGCATGCCAGGTGCAGTGAGACCAGCGAGGAGGAGCAGGCGGTGTC
>KI547063.1:0-543 GCA_000497405.1 Streptomycetaceae bacterium MP113-05
AGCGGCGCCGGACTCACCTCGGCGGACGTGGACCTGATGGAGGCGCACGGCACCGGCACCACGCTGGGCGACCCCATCGAGGCCGAGGCGCTGCTGGCCACCTACGGTCGGGACCGGGACGCGGACCGACCGCTGTGGCTGGGGTCGGTCAAGTCCAACATCGGGCACACCCAGGCCGCGTCCGGTGTGGCCGGCGTCATCAAGGCGGTGCTGGCGATGCGGCACGGCGTGATGCCGCGCACCCTGCACGCCGCCGAGCCGTCACCGCACGTCGACTGGTCGGCCGGCACCGTGCGGCTGCTCGCCGAGGAACGCCCCTGGCCGGAGAGCGGTCGTCCGCGCCGCGCGGGCGTGTCCTCGTTCGGCGTGAGCGGCACCAACGTGCACGTGATCCTGGAGGAGGCGCCGGCAGCGGAGCCGGCCGAAGAGGTGCAGCCGGGCGGGGTGCTCCCGCAGGCGGTGCCGTGGCTGGTGTCCGCGCGGAGCGCGGCCGGTCTGAAGGGGCAGGCTGCCGCCCTTGTGGGGGCCGTCGAGGGGCTCGAC
>KI547063.1:649-1921 GCA_000497405.1 Streptomycetaceae bacterium MP113-05
CTTCGAACACCGACTGGTGTGCTGGGGGTCCGACCGCGACGCACTCCGCCGACAGCTCGCCGCATGGATGGAGGGCCGGACCACCGCCCCGGCCGCCGCGGGTGTGGCGGGCGGCGGACGCACCGCCTTCCTGTTCTCCGGGCAGGGCGCGCAGCGCCCCGGCATGGGCCGCGAGCTGTACGACGCCTTCCCGGTGTACGCGGACGCGTTCGACGCGGTCTGCGCCCACCTGGACCTGGAGCTCGAACAACCCCTGCGCGACGTGGTGTTCGCCGACGAGGACGACCCACGGGCCGCCCTGCTGGACCGCACCGACCACACGCAGCCGGCGCTGTTCGCCGTCGAGGTGGCGCTGTACCGGCTGTACGAGTCCTGGGGCGTTACGCCCGACTACCTGATCGGGCACTCCATCGGGGAGCTGGCCGCCGCCCACGTCGCCGGGGTGTTCACCCTTCAGGACGCCTGCCGGCTGGTGGCCGCCCGCGGCCGGCTGATGCAGGAGGTCCCCGCCACCGGTGCCATGGCCGCCCTCGCCGCCACCGAGGACGAAGTGCTGCCGCTGCTGGACAACCGCGCCGACCGGGTCGCGATCGCCGCGGTCAACGGCCCGCAGGCCGTCGTGGTCTCCGGTGACACCGCCGAGGTCGAGCGGATCGCCGGACACTTCTCCGAGCTGGGCCGGAAGACTAAGCGATTGCGGGTCAGCCATGCGTTTCACTCGCCTCATATGGATCCGATGCTGGAGCGTTTCGAGGAGATCGTCCGGGACATTCCGATGTCGCCGCCGACGGTCCCCGTGGTGTCCGACGTCACCGGGCGTCCCGCCACGGTCGAGCAGCTGTGCAGTGCGGACTACTGGACGGCGCAGGTCCGCGAGGCCGTTCGGTTCGCCGACGGCGTCGCGTTCCTCGACGGCGAGGGCGTGACCCGGTATCTGGAGATCGGCCCCGACGCGGTCCTCACCGCGCTGGCAGCCGACTGCCGTGAAGCAGAAGCTCCCGGCGTCGTGACGCCCGCCGCCCGCCGTGGCCGGCCCGAGCCGGAGACCGCCCTCGCCGCCCTCGGCGCCCTCCACGTGCACGGCGCCGACTGCGACTGGGCGGCGTTGGTCCCGGACGGTGCGACACCCGCCGAGCTGCCCACCTATCCGTTCCAGCGACAGCGGTACTGGCTCGACGCACCGGCGCCGCAGGGCGACGTCGGCGCAGCCGGCCTGGAACCCGCCGGTCACCCGCTGCTCGGCGCCGCCCTGCGGCTCGCCGACGGCGGCGG
>KI547063.1:2190-3039 GCA_000497405.1 Streptomycetaceae bacterium MP113-05
CTGCTCACGGCACGCCTCTCGCTCCGCAGCCACCCGTGGCTCGCCGACCATGTCATCGACGGCACGGTGGTGCTGCCCGGCACCGCCTTCGTGGAACTCGCGGTGCGCGCGGGCGACCACGTCGGCTGCGGCCGCATCGGCGAACTCACCCTGGAGGCACCGCTGCCGTTCCCCGGGCTGGACGCCGTGCACGTCCAGGTGCGGGTCGGCGACGCGGACGAGGCGGGAGCCCGCCCGCTGACCGTCCACGCGCGTCCGGAGGGCGCCGACGACCACCAGCCGTGGCTGCGGCATGCGGCCGGCACCCTGCTGCCCGAGACCCGCACCGACGCCGGCGTCCCCGCGGCGCCGGTCCAGTGGCCGCCCGCCGGGGCCACGCCCCTCGACCTCGACGGCTTCTACGCCCGCCTGGCCGAGGTCAGCGCCGACTACGGGCCGGTCTTCCAGGGCCTGCGCGCCGCCTGGCGCGACGGTTCGGAGATCTACGCGGAGGTCGCGCTGCCCGACGGGGCCGACGCCGACGGATTCGGCCTCCACCCCGCCCTGTTCGACGCCGCCCTGCAGACCGTCGGTCTCGGTGAGGCGGGCGACGACGGCCGGGGCGTCATGCCGTTCGCGTTCAGCGGCGCCACCCTGCACACGGCCGGCGCCACCCGTCTGCGCGTGCGGCTGGAGAACACCGGCCGCCACACCGTGACCGTCCACACGTGGGACGACGCCGGTCGCCCCGTGGTGTCCGTCGAATCCCTCGCCTTCCGCCCGTCCTCGGGCGGCGCCGGGCCGCGGACCGGACGCGCCGTGCACGACGCGCTGTACCGGACCGTGTGGACGCCGGTCGCCGCCGGGCCG
>KI547063.1:3049-4290 GCA_000497405.1 Streptomycetaceae bacterium MP113-05
GGTCTTCGTCACCCGCGGCGCCCTGGCGGCCGGCTCCGACGGCGACGTCACCGACCTGTCCACCGCCACCGTGCACGGTCTCGTGCGCACCGCGCAGTCGGAGAACCCGGGCCGGTTCGCGCTGGTCGACGTCGACGGTGCCGAGGCGTCCTTCGCGTCGCTGCCCGCCGCTGTCGCGGGCGACGAACCGCAGACGGTGCTCCGGTCCGGCGCGATACGTGCCGCGCGCCTCGCCCGCGTCCGCCCGGACCGGTCCGGGCCGTCCGGCCGGACGGGGCCGGTGTGGGACGCCAACGGCACCACCCTGGTCACCGGCGCCACCGGCACCCTCGGCCGACTGGTCGCACGGCACCTCGTCGCCGAACACGGCGTGCGGCGCCTGCTGCTGCTCGGCCGCCGCGGCCCGGACGCCGACGGTGCGACCGAGTTGCGTGACGAACTCGCCGCACTGGGCGCCGAGGTGACCCTGACCGCATGCGACGTCTCGGACCGGGCCGATCTGGACCGGGCCCTCGACGGCATCCCCGCCGGGCACCCGCTCACTGCGGTGGTGCACGCGGCCGGGGTCGTCGACGACGGCGTCGTCACCTCGCTGACACCCGACCGTGTCGACGCGGTACTGGCGCCCAAGGTCGACGCGGCGCTGAATCTGCACGAACTCACCCGGTCTCACGACCTGTCCGCGTTCGTGCTGTTCTCCTCGCTCGCCGCCGTGTTCGGCGGCGCCGGGCAGGCGAGCTATGCAGCCGGCAA
This sequence comes from Streptomycetaceae bacterium MP113-05, assembly GCA_000497405.1. GTDB lineage: Bacteria > Actinomycetota > Actinomycetes > Streptomycetales > Streptomycetaceae > Streptomyces. The sequence goes on from KI547063.1 coordinate 3,803, forward strand.
CACCTTCCTCGACGCGCTCGCTGCCCACCGCCGCGCCGACGGTCTGCCCGCACAGTCCCTGTGCTGGGGGCCGTGGGCCGAACTCAGCACCATGACCGGGAAACTCGGCGCCGCAGACCGTGCCCGGTTCGAACGGGGCGGTGTCACCGCGCTGTCCTCAGCCGACGGCCTGGCGCTGCTCGACCTCGCCCGCACCCTGGGCGACACCGTGCTCGTCCCGGTACGGCTGGCACTCGGCGCCCTCGCCGGCACGGACGGCTCCGACGGTACCGAGGGCGCCGGCGGTGAGAACGTGCCGCCGCTGCTGCGCGACCTGGTCCGCGGACGCCCGCGTGCCCGGCAGCGGTCCGCCGCGTCGCCCGCAGCCACCGCACCCGCGACCACGGGCGCGGCCGGCACGGCGGAGCGGCTCGGCACCCTTACCCGCACCGCCCGTGACCGGGCGCTGATGCAACTGGTCCGCGACGAGGCGGCCGTCGTCCTCGGCT
>KI547063.1:4300-5351 GCA_000497405.1 Streptomycetaceae bacterium MP113-05
GCCGACCTGGTCGACGCCGAACGCGGCTTCCTGGAGATGGGCTTCGACTCGCTCAGCGCAGTCGAACTGCGCAACCGCCTCAGCAAGGAGACCGGACTGCCGCTGCCCGCGACGGTGCTGTTCGACTACCCGACGCCGACCGGTCTCGCCGGGCACCTGAGCGCGATCTTCCCGTCGGACGCGGAACGTGCCGTCACCCCGATCCTCGCCGAACTGGACCGCCTCGGTGTGAACCTGCCCGGCCTCGGGGACGACGACCCGCTACGGGGCCGCGTCGAGGAGCGGCTGCGGAAGCTGCTGACCGAGCTGACAGGTGAGGAGAACGCCCCGGACCAGGGTGACGCCTCCGACGAACGGTTCGCGACGGCGACCGACGACGAACTCTTCCAGTTCCTCGACGACGAACTGGAGACGTGAGCGCGGCGGTGTGGGAGAGCACGTGGAGCACGAGGTGGCCCGACGCGGCCGGAGGGGCGAATCGATGACTGAGGAACGGCTCCGCGAATACCTGAAGCGGGCGAGCGCCGACCTGCACCGGACCCGGCAACGGCTCGGTGAGCTCGAGGCCCGCGACTCCGAGCCGATCGCCATCGTCGGCATGAGCTGCCGGCTGCCCGGCGGCGTCGAGGAGCCCGACCAGCTGTGGCGCCTGCTCCAGAACGGCACCGACGCCGTCTCCGGCTTCCCCACCGACCGCGGCTGGGACCTGGAGTCGTTGTACGACGCGGACCCCGACCGACCCGGCACCACGTACGCCACCGAGGGCGGATTCCTCTACGACGCCGCCGAGTTCGACCCCGAGCTGTTCGGGATGAGCCCGCGCGAGGCGCTGGCCACCGACCCGCAGCAGCGACTCCTGCTCGAAGCGTCCTGGGAGGCCCTGGAACGCGGCGGCATCGCGCCCACCGCGCTGCGCGGCAGCCGCACCGGCGTCTACGTCGGCATCATGTACAACGACTACGCCACCCGTGTCACGCAACCCCCGCGGGGCATGGAGGGGTACATCGGGAACGGCAGCTCGCCGTCCATCGCCTCCGGCCGCGTCGCCTAC
>KI547064.1 GCA_000497405.1 Streptomycetaceae bacterium MP113-05
TCGTGTCCCGGCGTGCGAGTGCGGCGAGCAGCGGCGGCGTCAGCACGGCCGACGCGCAGCGCAGTACGAGATCGTCGGCGGTGTACGGGTTGCGCAGGTCCCACTCGACGACGCAGAAAACGAACGTGTACGACGCCGACGCCGTCCACAGCAGCGCCGACCCGGCGGCGCGCCGGTACAAGCCCGGGTCGAGCCACCGCAGCGCCGTCAGCACCGCGAGCAGCACGAACGGCAGCTCCAGCAGGGCCGGCACGCGCAGTACCGAGGGTGCCAGCAGTTCGGGCGCCGGTATGTGCGCGGCGAACCGGCGCAGGACCTCGCCGTCCGCCATGTCGAACCAGCCGGGCGGCAGGTACCGCGCCACGAACGACGGGTCGCCGTCCTGCACCCGCAGCACATACACCGTGCACAGCACCTGGTTGACGAAGATCAGCCCGGTGACGGCCAGCAGCGCCGCCCCCGGCCCGGCCCACGGCCGCCGCCGTGCGTCCGGCTGGAGCGCCCCACCCCCGCGGGGGCGCTCCAGCCGGTCCTCGTGCCGCCGCAGCGCGGCGGGCAGCAGCCATCCGGTGGCCGCCACGGACGCCACGACCGCGCCGTCCACCAGCAGCGACGTTCCACCCGCCATCGCCGTTCTCCCCCGTTGCTGTGGAGATCATTGAACCCCACGGCACCGACAACGCCTTCCGGAGGCGGAACTGCCCCCGACGCACGGCGAACACGTGCAGGGTCATCGTGTCGAGGTTGCGGTGATCTCTGCGAGTCCGGCGAGGAGGCGGTCGACGTCGTCGGCGCTCGTGTACGGCGCGAGGCCGGCCCTGACGGCGCCGGTGTCGCCGAGGCCCAGGTGGCGGGAGGCCTCGAGGGCGTAGAAGTGACTTGCGGGAGCGTTCACCCCCCGACGCGCGAGATGCGCGCAGACGGCACGGCCCTCGACACCGTCCACGGTGAAGTACACGGTCGGGGTGCGCCGCTTGGGTGAGCCGTGCACGCGTACGCGCTCGATGCGGCCGAGGCCGTCGAGCAGGCGTGCGAAGAGAGCGGCCTCGTGCTCCTCGAGCGCGCGCATCGACTCCGTCAGGCGCGTACGGCGGTCCGGCGCGTTCGAGGCGAGAGAGGCCAGGTAGTCGACGGCCGCCGTGGTACCGGCCAGCAACTCGTACGGCAGTGTGCCGAGTTCGAAACGTTCCGGCACCTCGTCGGAGGAGGTGAGCAGCTTGTCCGGACGGAGCGACTCCAGCAGCGCGGGGGCGGCGGCGAGTACCCCGTGATGCGGGCCGAGGAACTTGTACGGCGAGCAGACGTAGAAGTCGGCGCCCCATGCCGGCAGGTCGACCGGCGCGTGCGGTGTGCGGTGCACGCCGTCCACGTACAGCAGCGCCCCGGCCTCGTGCACGGCGTCGGCTACGGCGGGCAGGTCGGGGCGCGTGCCGAGCACGTTCGACGCTCCGGTCACGGCGACGAGCCTTGTACGCCCGCCCAGCCGGGCGCGGACGTGGTCGACGGTCAGCTCGCCGGTGAGCGGATCGAAGTCGGCCCAGCGCACGGTTGCCCCCGCCGCCTCGGCGGCCTGGACCCACGGCCGGATGTTGGAGTCGTGGTCCAGTCGTGTCACGACGACCTCGTCGCCGGGCCCCCACTGCTTCGCGAGTGCACGCGAGACGTCGTACGTGGCCTGCGTCGCCGACCTGGCGAAGACGACGCCGCGCGGGTCGCAGCCCAGCAGGTCGGCCATCGCCTGCCGCGCCTCGCGGACCACCGTCTCGGCCCGGAGTTCGGCCGCCGTGACGGTGCCCCGGTTGGAGATGCCGGAGCACATCGCGTCGGCGACGGCCTGTGCGACCTGTCGCGGCGTCTGCGTGCCGCCCGGCCCGTCGAAGAAGGCCGTTCCCTCCGCGAGCGCAGGGAAGTCGTCACGAACTGCGGACACGTCGAACGTCATGGGACTCCTTCGATCGGCTTCCGCGAACCGATCACAGAAGAGCCCCGGTGTCCACCCCCGGACACGGCGACGGGCGCTCCGCTCCACCTGTCGGCCGACCCGCGCAGGGCCACGGTCGCCGCCCTCTCGATCCGGGACCGCCCCCGGGCGGGACGGCGCCCGCGACCTGCTCGTCTACCCCGAGGGTTGACCGCCCTCGCCGGGCGAGGCAGTCCGGACGGCGCAGGCCGGGGTGCCGCCGGGAAGGCGATGGCGGTTGACGGCGACGAGGCGGTAAGCGCCTCGCACGGCCCACCGCAGCCCCGGCAGCATCAGGACGGCCCCGGCGACGGGCCATGCGCCACGGGAGTTGAGCAGGATCTTGGCCACGGCCTCGGCGCCGCCGTACACGGTGCCGACGGGGGTCACCCACAGCACTTCGTACTGGACGCGTTCCTCCGTGACGCCGAGCGCGGCGAGGTCCGTGAACTGCCAGGGCGCGGCCGTGCATCGGGGCCGCAGCCGCCGCCGCACGAACCCGACAGCCGTGGTGCAGAACCCGCAGTCGCCGTCGTAGACGAGCAGAGCCCCCTCGGACCGGTCACGGGCCGGATTCGTCATGTGCGGGGCTCCCACCGGAAGACACGGCGGGCGGTGACGAGCGCCAGCGCGTTCCACGCCACCAGGCCGGCGATGCGCAGCAGGTCCTCGGACCACACCACTTCGCCGCTCCAGCCGTGCTTGACCAGTTCGACGACCGGTGTGAACGGCAGGACCTGCGCGATGGCGTCGGCCCCGTCCGGCATCGCCGAGAACGGGATGAGCATGCCGGAGGTGAGCATCAGCCCCATCATTCCGGGGAACACCGACACGCCCGCGCTCTCCGCCGTACGCGTCCACGCGGAGGTGATCGCGGCGAACGCGGCGGTCAGCGGGATGCCGAGCAGGAAGCCGACCAGTAGCAGCACCGGCCGGCCCGGCAGGGTACCGGTGACGGCAGCGATGCCGACGACGAGCAGCAGCGCCTGGAGTGCCGAGGTGACGACCACGGGCACGGCGGTACCGCCGAGCAGCACGGTGTCGGACGCCTGCCCGGTGCGGTACCGCTTGAGGACGTAGCCCTCGCGCCGGACGACGTAGGTGGCGGTGAGCGTGCTGTAGACGCCCATGACCAGTGTGAAGCCGAGCGCGGTGGCGGCCATCATGGGCACCAGGGTGCTCATGGGCATCTTGTACGTGTCGAAGACCGGTTTCATGCCGAGGGTGAGCAGCGCCGGGGCGAGGAACACGGTGAACACGTTGGTCTTGTTGCGGACCAGCAGGGTGAGTTCCGCGCGGGTCAGGGCAGCCAGCGCCCTGCGGGTGACGTCGGTCGTCGGAAGGGTGGTCGGGCGGGTCGTCGAATCCGTCATCGGGTGCCTCCCTCCCCCGTGGGCCGGTTCTCTGCCGTGTCGGCGGCGTCCGGTTCCGCGGCATCCGGCTCTGCGGCGATCTGGAGGAAGATCTCCTCCAGCGAGGCGGAGCGGGCGTGGAGTTCGCTGAGGGCCACTCCCTCTTCCCGGGCCCAGAGCAGCAGTTCGGTCGCCGTCGCCTGCAGGTCGAAGGTGGAGATGTGCACCGTGCCGTCCTCGGTGTGCACGCGGGCCTCTTCCGAACCGCCGCCCCCGAACACCGCCGGCTCCGGCAGGTCGGTTGCCGTACGGCCCTCCGGCAACCGGAAGGACAGCGTCGAGGGCGAGGCCGCGACGATCTCGGCGACGGTGCCGGATGCGGCGATCCGGCCGCTGTTCATGATCGCCAGGTGGTCGGCGAGCCGTTCGGCCTCCTCCAGGTAGTGCGTGGTGAGCACGATGGTCGTGCCGCGCTCCTTGAGAGAGGTGATGAGGTCCCAGGTGGCGCGCCGACCCTCGGGGTCCATGCCGGTGGTCGGTTCGTCCAGGAAGAGGATCTGCGGGGAGCCGAGAGTGGCCATGGCAAGGTCGAGTCGGCGTTTCTCACCGCCGGAGAGGTTCTTGACCAGCACGTCGCCGCGCGTCCCGAGGCCGGTGACGGACAGCGCCGTCTCGACCGGTCCGGGGTCGCTGGTGAAACCGGACCACATGCGCAGCGACTCGGCTGCGGTCAGGTCGGTCGGCAGGCCGCCCTCCTGGAGCATCACCCCGGTGTGCGGTCGTACCGTCACCCGGTCGCGGTAGGGGTCGTGTGCGCCGAAGATCCGCACCGTCCCGCCGCTGGGGGCGGCGAGACCTTCGAGCAGTTCGACGGTGGAGGTCTTGCCTGCGCCGTTGGTGCCGAGCAGGCCGAAGATCTCACCGCGGCGGACGGAGAACGACACTCCCCGGACGGCGTCGAACGCCTGATCCTTCCGGCCGTACCGCCGCCACAGGCCGGACACCTCGATCACGGTGTCGGTGCCGGCACCCGTTTCGGTGGATGCCCTCCCCGCGGTGGTCGCCGGACTCGTCATGGACTTCATGGCGTGGCAGCCGCCTCCTCCTCGTACATGCGGAAGACCGATCCCATCCCCGCGATTCCCGACACCAGGCCCACGAACCCGGTGCGGGGCGAGGTGAACAGCGGGTCGTTCGCGATGGACCGGGCGCGTTCGAAGTAGTCCTCCTTGTCGCGCTCCTGCTGGTAGAAGAACATCACGTAGTCGGTGATGCCCTGATGGAAGGTGCGGCAGCCCTCGGCGTACCGGTCGAGGACGCGGGTCTCCGTCTCCGGCTCCTCCAGGACTCGGTCGATTCCGTCGGCGAGCGGCACGGAGCAGAGCATGCCTAGACGAGTAGTTCCGATGT
>KI547065.1 GCA_000497405.1 Streptomycetaceae bacterium MP113-05
TCCGAGCCTTGCCGACCTCCCCGGCGGCCTGGTGCGCGCGGCCCAGGTCGTGCAGAGCCCTGGCGAGCGCCAGCCGGTCGCCGCACGCCTGCAGCACCTCGACGGACTCCTGCAGCAGGGCCACCCGGTCCCGGGACGGCGACATCGCGGCGAGCAGGCGCAGCGCGGCGCCGTACGCCCGGGTGCGGCGCGTTCCCTCCAGCGCCAGCTGCTCCTCGGCATACCGGCGGGCGGTCGGCTCATCGCCCAGTCGCAGGTACACCTCGGCCAGGTCGTTGCGCCACGGGATGAAGGCGGGAGCGTCGATGCCCCAGCAGGTCATGAGGTCGGCGCAGTAACGGAAGTCCTCCAACGCGGCCTGCAGCCGGTCGGTGGCCAGGTAGAAGTAGCCACGAGCGCGCAGGAACTGGAGACCGTACCGGGTGTCGAAGGCACCTTCGGGGACGGGCTTGCGGAGGTAGGCGCGAGCGCTGTCGAAGTCGCCCATCTCGGTGGACACCCGCAGCAGCATTCCGAGCGGCGCGCCCACCACGACCCCCCACCCGGACATTCCGATCAGCGACAGGGCACGCGCCGCAAACCGCTCGGCCTCGGCCAGATCGCCCCCGCGCAACGCGATCTCTGCGCGGCATGCGGCGAAGATCGCCTGCCACCAGACGACCCTGCGGCGCTCGGCTTCGGCGAGTAGCTCCTCGCACCAGCGTGCGGCCAGCGGCAGCTGTTCACTGAGGGTCAGAGTCAGCAGCGCGGAAGCGAGCGGTTCGATCGAGTCGTCGGAGACCGGGGTGCTCTGCAGGATCTGCTCTGCCACGCGGCTGCACCGCTCGTCCTCCTCCGGGCCCTCGGTGAGGAGGGTACTGAGGAGCACCGCGGCCTGGGTCCTGCGACCGGACGGCCTGACGGCGGGGCTGCCGGGTGCGAACTCCGCACCGCGCGGCAGGAAGTGGGGGAACGCGTGCCGCAGCCAGTGTTCGGTACTGGTCAGTACTGCTTCGGTGGGTTCGCTGCCCGGCGGCGCGGCACGCGAGAGGTGGTCGATGAGTTCCGAACCGTCGCGCAACCGTCCGTGCCACATGCCGACGCGCAGCAGGGACGTGGTCTGGGTGGCGTCCAGCAGGCCGGCGCGGTGCGCGCGCATCAGCGGCTGCCAGTGCCGGTCGACGGCTTCGAGATCGTTGCGCCGCTCCGCCCGGAGCAGCCGCAACCGCAGCGCCGCGTTCTCCTCGGGGTCGGTGCACACGGACAGGGCGAAATCGAGGTACCGGACGGCCGATGCCTCGTCGTCCTCCTCGAGTGCCTCTTCGGCGGCGCGGCCGAGCTCGGCGACCGCCCAGTCGGTGTTGACGCAGCGGGCGGCGACGAGGTGTTCGGCGACCTCGCTGAAATTGCCGTCCTTGCACATCAGCCTGGCGGCCCGGGTGTGCAGTTCGGTGAGTTCACCGGACTCCAGGTCGTCGTGGACGGCGACCCTGGCCTCGGGGTGCCGGAACCGGCCGTCGGTGACGAGGCCCACCGTGTCCAGTCCCTGGAGGGCACGGGTCACGGCGTGCGGATCGCGGTCGAGGAGCTGGGCGATGCGGCGGACCGAACCGCCGTCGTCCAGGACCGCCATCACGCGGGCGACTTCCATGACTTCCGGGCCGCTCCGGTGGAGGCAGGTGAGGACGGCCTGCCGATAGCTCTCGCCGACCTCCCAGGCACCGACGCCGACGTGGTCGAGCGAGTCGAAGTAGTCCTCGACGAGCGCACGGACCAGGAGCTGGTTCCCCCCGGTGATCCGGTGGACCTCGGAGGCTATGCTCCTCGCCGCCCCGGGGCCCAGGTGCCGCGTCAGGACCTCCGATACGCCACCGACGGTGAGGGGTGCCAGCCTCATGCGGCGAAAATGCGCCTGCCGGACGAGTTCGATCCGGCACCCCGACGGCATGGCCCAGTTGGCGGCGGATTCGGCGAGGGTCAGCATGACGCGTTCGGAGCGGATGCGGTGGGCCAGCTGCACCAACCAGTCGGTCGACGCCCGGTCCGCGAGGTGAACGTCGTCCACCACGATCACGAGCGGCGCGGTCATGGAGAGTTCGATCAGTGCGGTGCAGGCGGCACGCGCGCTTTCCGGGCCGACGTCGTTCACGGCGAACTCGTCGAGTCCCGGAGCGTCGGCCGGGACGCAGTCGAGGAGCTGGCGGGCGACGCCGAAGGCCTCCTCCATGTCGGTCCTGCTGGCCGTGGCGCTCAGTACGAGGCCGCCCTCAGCAGCGCACCGGTCGGTGAAGGAGCGGAGCAGTTCGGTCTTCCCACTGGCGACGGCACCACTGATCAAAGCGATCCGCCCGTGCTCCCGGAGGCACTCCGTGAATGCCGTCTCGAGAAATCTGGTTTCGCGTTCGCGTTCAACCAACACTGTCGGGATACACCTTCCCCCGCAATTCCATACCGAATGCCAAGAAGGGAGCGAGGCCGCGAGGAGTACTACCGTTGAAAATTCATTCAACCGAAGCCCGCCGGCAACCTGACGTTCTCTCAGTCACGCTGTGACCTGGTCCCTCGTGGTCGTCGAGCCCGGTCACCTGCGGAACACTAGGCGGAGGGCAGCAGGCTGTAAAGCCATCCCCAAGGCTCACGGGTGCCATCCCGGAAACGTCACCGGACCCGACCGATCGGCGGCACGCGCCCGGGGGCGCCACTTCGTCGCAGGTCGCAACGTCCGTGACGCCCCCGTGTCAAATCGGCCTGAATCCCCGGTCGCTGCCGGAGCAGCAGGAGGATGACATGACACCTGTCACTGGGGCGGGTTGCCGTGCTTGCGGGAGGGAAGGTCGGCGTGCTTGTCGCGCAGCATCCGCAGTGAGTCGACCAGGACCTGCCGGGTCTCGGTCGGATCGATCACGTCGTCGACCAGCCCGCGTTCCGCCGCGTAGTAGGGGTGCATCAACTCGGCCTTGTACTCCTTGACCATCCGGGCCCGCATCGCCTCCGGATCGTCGGCCGCCGCGATCTGCCGACGGAAGATCACGTTCGCCGCACCCTCCGCACCCATCACCGCGATCTCGTTCGTCGGCCACGCGAAGGTCAGATCCGCACCGATCGACTGGCTGTCCATCACGATGTACGCACCCCCGTACGCCTTCCGCAGCACCACCGAGATCCGCGGCACCGTCGCGTTGCAGTACGCGTACAACAACTTCGCCCCGTGCCGGATGATCCCCCCGTGCTCCTGATCCACCCCCGGCAGGAAACCCGGCACGTCCAGCAGCGTCACGATCGGAATGTTGAACGCATCGCACATCTGCACGAACCGCGCCGCCTTCTCCGACGCCTCGATGTCCAGCACACCCGCCAGCACCTGCGGCTGGTTCGCCACGATCCCCACCACCTGGCCACCCATCCGCGCCAGCACACACAGAATGTTCCCCGCCCACCGCTCATGCACCTCCAGCAGCTCCCCGTCATCGACGAGCTCCTCGATCACCGCACGCATGTCATAGGGACGGTTACCGTCAGCCGGCACCAGATCCAGCAACACCTCCCCACGACGCCCGGCAGAGTCCTCACTCTCCACCACCGGCGGATTCTCACGGTTGTTCTGCGGAAGCAGGGACAACAGGTAACGAACCTCCCCCAGACAACTGGCCTCATCGTCATAGGCGAAGTGACACACACCCGACGTGGCCGCATGCACATCCGCGCCACCCAGCCCGTTCTGCGACACCTGCGCACCCGTCACCGCCTGCACCACATCCGGGCC
>KI547066.1 GCA_000497405.1 Streptomycetaceae bacterium MP113-05
GCGACGCTCCCACGGCTTGTAGGCACACGGTTTCAGGTACTATTTCACTCCGCTCCCGCGGTACTTTTCACCATTCCCTCACGGTACTATCCGCTATCGGTCACCAGGGAATATTTAGGCTTGACGGGTGGTCCCGCCAGATTCACACAGGATTTCTCGGGCCCCATGCTACTTGGGTGGTACTCAAACGAGTTGCAGATATTTCAGCTACGGGGGTCTTACCCTCTACGCCGGGCCTTTCGCATGCCCTTCGCCTACACCCACAATTTCTTACTCGCCGACCGTCCGGCAGAACAGTCAAGAGAACTCCCACGACCCCGCATGCGCAACCCCTGCCGGGTATCACACACATACGGTTTAGCCTCATCCAGTTTCGCTCGCCACTACTCCCGGAATCACTGTTGTTTTCTCTTCCTGCGGGTACTGAGATGTTTCACTTCCCCGCGTTCCCTCCACACACCCTATACATTCAGGTGCGGGTGACAGCCCATGACGACTGCCGGGTTTCCCCATTCGGACACCCCCGGATCAAAGCTCGGTTGACAGCTCCCCGGGGCCTATCGCGGCCTCCCACGTCCTTCATCGGTTCCTGGTGCCAAGGCATCCACCGTGCGCCCTTAAAAACTTGGCCACAGATGCTCGCGTCCACTGTGCAGTTCTCAAACAACAACCAGCCACCCGTCACCCCACCACACAGGCGAGTACACCAGGACCGGCACCCAAAAGAACCCGACCACACGGCCGCGCCCTCAGACACCCAACAACGTGCCCGACACCAACCCCGAACTCTCCCCACTTTCCACACCGAAGCAGTACTCGCGAAAAAGAACCCGAAGGCCAGTGCCGAATAGTCAACGTTCCACCCATGAGCAACCACCGCCGGACACTCGCCGGCGTAATGGCCCTGGACCACCAGACAAAGCCTGGCAGCCAAGATGCTCCTTAGAAAGGAGGTGATCCAGCCGCACCTTCCGGTACGGCTACCTTGTTACGACTTCGTCCCAATCGCCAGTCCCACCTTCGACGATTCCCTCCCCACAAGGGGGTTGGGCCACCGGCTTCGGGTGTTACCGACTTTCGTGACGTGACGGGCGGTGTGTACAAGGCCCGGGAACGTATTCACCGCAGCAATGCTGATCTGCGATTACTAGCGACTCCGACTTCATGGGGTCGAGTTGCAGACCCCAATCCGAACTGAGACCGGCTTTTTGAGATTCGCTCCACCTCACGGTATCGCAGCTCATTGTACCGGCCATTGTAGCACGTGTGCAGCCCAAGACATAAGGGGCATGATGACTTGACGTCGTCCCCACCTTCCTCCGAGTTGACCCCGGCAGTCTCCCGTGAGTCCCCGCCACCCCGAAGGGCGCGCTGGCAACACAGGATAAGGGTTGCGCTCGTTGCGGGACTTAACCCAACATCTCACGACACGAGCTGACGACAGCCATGCACCACCTGTACACCGACCACAAGGGGGCACGTGTCTCCACGTGTTTCCGGTGTATGTCAAGCCTTGGTAAGGTTCTTCGCGTTGCGTCGAATTAAGCCACATGCTCCGCCGCTTGTGCGGGCCCCCGTCAATTCCTTTGAGTTTTAGCCTTGCGGCCGTACTCCCCAGGCGGGGAACTTAATGCGTTAGCTGCGGCACGGACAACGTGGAATGTTGCCCACACCTAGTTCCCAACGTTTACGGCGTGGACTACCAGGGTATCTAATCCTGTTCGCTCCCCACGCTTTCGCTCCTCAGCGTCAGTATCGGCCCAGAGATCCGCCTTCGCCACCGGTGTTCCTCCTGATATCTGCGCATTTCACCGCTACACCAGGAATTCCGATCTCCCCTACCGAACTCTAGCCTGCCCGTATCGAATGCAGACCCGGGGTTAAGCCCCGGGCTTTCACATCCGACGCGACAAGCCGCCTACGAGCTCTTTACGCCCAATAATTCCGGACAACGCTCGCACCCTACGTATTACCGCGGCTGCTGGCACGTAGTTAGCCGGTGCTTCTTCTGCAGGTACCGTCACTCTCGCTTCTTCCCTGCTGAAAGAGGTTTACAACCCGAAGGCCGTCATCCCTCACGCGGCGTCGCTGCATCAGGCTTTCGCCCATTGTGCAATATTCCCCACTGCTGCCTCCCGTAGGAGTCTGGGCCGTGTCTCAGTCCCAGTGTGGCCGGTCGCCCTCTCAGGCCGGCTACCCGTCGTCGCCTTGGTAGGCCATCACCCCACCAACAAGCTGATAGGCCGCGGGCTCATCCTGCACCGCCGGAGCTTTCCACCACCAGGCCATGCGGCCGATGATCGTATCCGGTATTAGACCCCGTTTCCAGGGCTTGTCCCAGAGTGCAGGGCAGATTGCCCACGTGTTACTCACCCGTTCGCCACTAATCCACCACCGAAGCGGCTTCATCGTTCGACTTGCATGTGTTAAGCACGCCGCCAGCGTTCGTCCTGAGCCAGGATCAAACTCTCCGTGAATGCTTTCCCCGTAATCAGGGACAACACATCACGAGAGCGGAACCACCGGAGGAATAATCCAGCGGTTCACAGCGTCCTCGCTGTTGTGTTTCTTCAAAGGAACCACGCCCCCACTAAGGGGGACGGGGTATCAACATATCTGGCGTTGACTTTTGGCACGCTGTTGAGTTCTCAAGGAACGGACGCTTCCTTCGGATCACCTTCCGGCTTTCCTCCGGGCTTTCCCTTCG
>KI547067.1 GCA_000497405.1 Streptomycetaceae bacterium MP113-05
CTGGTCACCGGCGGCACCGGCGCGCTGGGGGCGCACGTCGCCCGCTGGGCCGCCGCCCACGGCGCCACGCACCTGGTACTCACCTCCCGCCGCGGCATGGACGCCCCCGGCGCGGTGGAACTGCACGACGAACTCACCCGCCTGGGTGCCGAGGTGACCGTCGCGGCCTGCGACGTCGCCGACCACGACGCCCTCGCCGCCGTCCTGGCCGCCGTTCCCGCGGACCGGCCGCTGCGCGCCGTCGTGCACGCCGCCGGCCTCACCCAGCCGGAGATCCCCGTCGCCGAACTGACGGTGGCCGAACTCGCCCGCACCGCACGGGTCAAGGTCGACGGCGCTCGCAACCTGGACGCCCTCACCGCCGGCCACGAGCTGGACGCGTTCGTGCTGTTCTCCTCCGGCGCCGCCACCTGGGGCGATGCCGGAAAGGGCGGCTACGCCGCAGCCAACGCCTACCTGGACGCTCTCGCCCAGCAGCGCCGCGCGCGCGGCGCGAACGCCACCTCCGTCGCCTGGGGCGCCTGGGGAGGCGGCGGCATGGTCGAAGGCGACATCGCCGACCTCCTCACCCGGCGCGGCATGCGCCTGATGAAACCCGAGACGGCCGTACGGGCACTGGCCACCGCCGTCGGCAACGGCGACACCCGCCTGGCGATCGCCTCGTTCGACCTGGCCCGGTTCCTGCCGCTCTACACCATGACGCAGGACCGGCGGCTGGTCGCCGCGCTCTCCGCCGCCGGGCAGGCGACCGCGTCCGGCGCGGACGAGGATAGCGACGGGCAGTCCGGCGGCGCGCTGGCGCAGCGGCTCGCCGGACTCACCGAACAGGAACAGGAAGACGCCCTCGTCGACATGGTCCGGCGGGAGATCGCCGCCGTCCTCAAGGCCGACCGGCCCGAGGAGATCAAGGCACGCCGGGCGTTCAAGGAGCTCGGCTTCGACTCCCTCACGGCGCTGGAGTTCCGCAACAGACTGAACGTGGCGACCGGCATGCGGCTGCCCGCGACGCTCGTCTTCGACCATCCCACCCCCTCGGTACTCGCCCGCCACCTGCGGCGCGAACTCACCGGCGGCGCGAGCAGCGTGCCCGCCGACCTGGACCGACTGGAGGCCTCACTGACGGCCCTCTCGGCCGGGGAGTGGCAGGAACTCGACGTCGTCGAGCGGCTGCGGGCCCTGCTGCGCCGCGCCGAGGGAGACACGGGCACGGACGGCTCCGGCGGGCCGGAAGCGGCGGGCGACGACCTCGCAGCCGCGAGCAACGACGAGATCTTCGAACTGATCGACCGGGAGTTGGGCATCTGATGAGCGGTGTCGACGAGCAGCGGCTTCGCGAATACCTGAACCGGGTCACCGCGGACCTGCGGACCACCCGCAAGCGCCTTCGCGACGTGGAGGACAAGCAGCGCGAGCCCCTCGCAATCGTTGCGATGAGCTGCCGCTTCCCCGGCGGGATCAACACCCCGGAGGAGTACTGGGAGCAGATTGCGGCGGGCGCCGACCTCGTCGGCGAGCTGCCGGCCGACCGCGGCTGGGACGTGGAACGGCTCTACCACCCGGATCCCGACCACCCCGGCACCAGCTACACCCGCAACGGTGCGTTCATCGACGGGGCCGCCGCGTTCGACGCCGACTTCTTCGGCATCTCGCCGCGTGAGGCCCTGGCGATGGACCCGCAGCAGCGGCTGCTGCTGGAGAGCTCCTGGGAGGTCTTCGAGCGCGCCGGCATCGACGCGGAGACACTGCGCGGCGAGCGCGCCGGCGTGTTCGTCGGCGCCAGCGACCAGGACTACGGCTCGTCGGTCCGCACCGCGCCGGAAGGCGTCGAGGGACACCTGCTCACCGGTGGCTCGGGCGCCGTCCTGTCGGGCCGCATCGCCTACACCCTCGGACTGGAGGGCCCGGCCGTCACCGTCGACACCATGTGCTCCTCCTCGCTGGTAGCCCTGCACCAGGCGGCGCACGCGCTGCGCTCCGACGAGTGCTCGCTCGCCGTGGCAGCGGGTGTCACCGTGATGGGATCGACCCGCAACTTCACCGAGTTCAGTCGCCAGTCCGGGCTCGCCGTAGACGGTCGCTGCAAGTCGTTCTCGGACGGAGCGGACGGCACCGGCTGGGGCGAGGGCGTCGGCGTCCTGGTGCTGGAGCGGCTGTCGGACGCCCGGCGGAACGGTCACCAGGTACTGGCCGTCGTGCGCGGCACCGCCACCAACCAGGACGGCGCCTCCAAC
>KI547068.1 GCA_000497405.1 Streptomycetaceae bacterium MP113-05
AGACGTGCATCTGGGAGATGCCCAGTTCCTCGCCGATCTCCGACTGGGTCATGTTGGCCACGAAGCGCAGCGAGAGGATCTTGCGGTCGCGAGGGGCGAGGTCGGCGATCAGCGGCTTGAGCGACTCGACATACTCGATGCCCTCCAGCCCGTGGTCCTCGTAGCCGATGCGGTCCGCGAGGGCGCCCTCGGAGTCGTCCTCCTCCGGCTGCGCGTCCAGGGAGCTCGCGGTATAGGCGTTGGACGCCGCCATGCCCTCGACGACTTCGTCGCGGTCGAGGCCCAGACGCTCGGCCAGCTCGTCCACGGTGGGGGCGCGGTCCAGGCGCTGGGCGAGCTCGTCACCGGCCTTGGCCAGGTCCAGACGGAGCTCCTGCAGCCGGCGCGGGACGCGCACGGACCACGAGGTGTCGCGGAAGAAGCGCTTGATCTCGCCGACGATGGTCGGCATCGCGAAGGTGGGGAACTCCACGCCGCGTTCGCAGTCGAACCGGTCGATCGCCTTGATCAGGCCGATGGTGCCGACCTGGACGATGTCCTCGATGGGCTCGCTGCGGGAGCGGAGGGCTCGCTGCGGGAGCGGAAGCGGGAGGCGGCGAACTTCACCAGCGCGACGTTGAGCTCCACCAGCGTGTTGCGCACGTAGGAGTACTCATGGGTGCCTTCCTCGATGCTCTCGAGGCGCTCGAAGAGGGTCTTGGACAGCGCGCGCGCGTCGACCGGCCCGACATCCTCGAACGACGGGAGCTCCGGCAGGTGGAGCTGACCGAGGATCTCCTCGACGACGACCTCGGGGGCGTGCGCCGCGGGCTCCTCGAGAACGGGGGTGACGGCGTCCGGGCTCGCGTCCGGGCCCATCGGGTCCGGGGTGGCCGGGTCGGTGGTCGCCGATATCCCGTGATCGAGCCGGGCTGGCATGGTGTCCTCCATGATTCTCGGCATCTGGCTGCCGGAGCCGTGACGTGCACTGCGGAGTGCGGCGCCTCCAAGCCGGCCGAATTGCGAATGTCTCTATAGGTCCTACCGGCAGATGCACGTGCATGGCAAGTCTGCGAGAGCCGGTTTGTCCTGGTGCGTGGCCTCTCGGCTACCGCACGCGCCGGTGAAGGCGTAGGGTTCAGATGGCTGCCTACGGGCAGCAGAGGGGGTCATGTCGTGCGAGGGGAAGGGCTGTTCATGGACCGCGGGGTACCCGGGGGCGCGAGCCGGGGTCGGCTGACGGTCGGCGTGCAGCACCGGGGCACCAGCGCCGTACTGACTCCGGCGGGTGAGCTCGATCACCACACGGCGGAGTTGTTCCGCGAACCGCTGGAGCAGGCCGTCGAGGACGGGTACAACCACCTCGTCGTCGACTGCACACAGCTGGAGTTCTGCGACTCGACCGGTCTGAACGTGCTCCTCGGGGCACGACTCAAGGCCGAGGCGGCCGCAGGCGCCGTCCACCTGGCGGGGATGCGTCCCGCCGTCGCCCGCGTGTTCGAGATCACGGGAGCGGACGCGGTCTTCGTCGTTCACCCCGACCTCGAGTCGGCGTTGTCGAGCGCCGCGGGCGCCTAGGGAGTCGCAGCGTCCCTGTCCCGCCCTCCTGACCGTCCACGACGCCGTGACGTGATCAGCGCGTTATACGCATCACACCATCTCGTCCGAATCCGTGGGTGTTCTCACCGTCCGGCAGGGCAGGAGACCTTTCGAATCTTCAAGGTATTCGGTGAGGTGAACCACTGATGAGCGCCACCCGGCCGTTTCCGGCGGACCGCGGCCAGGATCCCGAGGGCGCCGCGCCGTCTGCTGCCGTGCCGGAGGCCGAGCGGGACCGGCCGTTGAGCCAGGTGCGCAGGCTGCGTCTCGTCGGAGCCGGCGGCACCGTGTCGAGGGCCCGTGACTTCACTCGCAAGGCGCTTCAGGACTGGGGCTGGCTGCCGGCCTCGACCGCCGACGGCCAGGCTGCTGCGGAGGACGTGCTGCTGGTGGTGTCCGAGCTGGTCACCAACGCTTGTCTGCACGCGGACGGGCCCGAGGAGCTGAGGATCGGCAGCAGTCCGAAACTGCTGCGGCTGGAGGTCGTGGACGCCGGTGCGGGCGCACCGGCGGCCCGTACGCCGCACCGGCCGGGCCGGCCGGGCGGCCAC
>KI547069.1 GCA_000497405.1 Streptomycetaceae bacterium MP113-05
GAACCGGCCCACCGGGCCCGCCCCTCCGGAAGCCGGGCCGGACGCCGAACCCGATCCAGGGCTGTGGTCCTCGCGCTTGGCGGACGCCCGCAGGGTGGACAGCGACTCCACGCCGGCCGCGTCCAGCGGCACGCCCGTGTTGGCCGCGACCAGCACGCCGTCGCGCAGGGTGAAGCGGATGCGGCCCGGCGCCCCGGCTCGGCCCGCCGCGTCGGCGGCGTTCTGTGCCAGCTCCACCACCAGGCGGTCGCGATACCCGCCAAGCGCGAGGTCCTGCTCCGCGTTGGCGTCCTCACGGAACCGGGCCGACGACACGGCCCACGCGTCGAGTACACCGCGTCGCAGTCGCGCGGTCCCGAACGGGTCAGCTCCGGACCCCTGCCGCACCCTCACCGTGCTGCCGCCGCTCACGTCGCCGCCTCCTCGCCGCCGTGGTGCGGACGCCCGCCCGCACCGTTCTGTACGCCGTTCCCCGGCTCCGGTCCGGGTGACGCTACGGCATCCGGACCAGCGGCCGCGCCCGCGGAGCCCGCGGGCCCCGTACCGCCCGCCGGTGGCGCCCGGGGCACGGCGTAAGGTCGGGTGACGTGCCCGAATTGCAGTTCTTCCTCCTCGTCGGTTTCGCCGTGCTGCTGGGCGCCCTCGTCCAGAGTTGCGTCGGGCTCGGGCAGGGCATGGTCGCCGCCCCGGTGGTGATCGTGGTGGAACCGTCCCTGATGCCGGGCGGGCTGCTGGTCGCGAACGCCCTGATGGCGATGCTCACGGTCACCACCGACTGGCGCCACATCGACTGGCGGGGTCTGGGCTGGGCCCTGCCGGCCCGCGTGGTCGGCTCGGTCGGCGGGGCGTGGGTGGTGGCGGTGATGGACCCGGAGCCGCTCGGTGCTGCCGTGGGCGTCATGGTGCTGCTGGCCGTCGCCGCGTCGCTGTGGGGCGACGTGCGGGTGGCGATCCGGCCCGGCACGCTGGTGACGGCGGGCACGCTCTCCGGCGTCACGGGCACCGCGACCACCATCGGCGGGCCGCCGATGGC
>KI547070.1 GCA_000497405.1 Streptomycetaceae bacterium MP113-05
TCGAAGACGACCGCGTCGTCCTCTTCGATCCTGTGGATGTCGTGGAACTTCGCGCCGTGCCCGTCCCGATGGGCGGCGAGGGCGAAGTTGCCGTCCTGGTCCCAGGGGAGCGCCGACTTCACTGGGTCCGTGTAGTAGCCGGCTACGCCCTTGTCGAGGTGGCCCGCGTCGGTACCCTTGGTGACCAGGATGTCGTCGTCGGACATGGCGGGCACGTGCAGGAAGCCGATGCCGTTCCGCAGGTTCCGCTCTCCCGGTCCGCCCTCGCCCGGCTCGCCACGGTCCTCGCTCGCGGCCCAGCTCTCCCGCACCTTGTCGCTCTGCTCGTCGGCCTGCCGGTTCGCTATGACGTTCGTCCACCACAGGGAGTAGACGACGAACAGCGCCAGCACCAGACCGGCCGTGATGAGGAGTTCGCCGATGACGCTGACGACGGCGGCGACCCGGACCAGGGTCCGCCTCCGGCGGGCGCCCCCCGGAGGACGTACCGGGGCCTCCGGGTCCGGACGGTCCGTCGTGCGTGCCGGCTCCTCGTCCCCGCCGCCGTCCGCCTCGGCCTCCCCGGCCTCGACGTCCCTCGTGTTGATTCCCACCGCTGACCGCCCGTTTCCCCTCGACACACAAGCCCCCTGCCGCCGGGGTCTCCTCACCCGACGAGAGCGTCCGGCTTGCCTTCGCTGCGCGGACGCTCGTCGACCATTCTGCCCCAGACGATGAGCCGGTACTTCGAGGTGAACTCCGGCGTGCAGGTCGTCAGGGTGATGTAACGCCCCGGCTTCTCGAAGCCGGACTGCGGCGGCACCGGCGCCAGCACGCTCACGTTCGCCGGGGAGGTGGACGGGACGCGGCTGTACATCTCGTAGGTGTAGTAGGAGTCCGCGGTCTCGACGATGATCTCGTCGCCTGCGACGAGGCGGTTGATGTAGCGGAACGGCTCACCGTGGGTGTTGCGGTGGCCGGCGACACCGAAGTTGCCCTTCTCGTCCCACGGCATGGCGGTCTTCAGTCCGGACGACTCGTCATAGTGCCCGGCGAGACCGTTGTCGAGCACGGACTGCTTGTCGATGCCCTGCGCGACGGGCACGACCACATCGAGCTTGGGTATGTGCATCAGGGCGAACCCCTGGCCGGGGGAGAACGTGCCCGGTTCGCGCTCCGGGTTCTTCTCCCACTTCTGCGTCAGGCTCGCCTTCGCGCCGCCGGCGTAGTTGTCGGCCAGCACGTTCGTCCACCACAACTGGTAGGCGACGAAGAGCAGCATCAGCACGCCACAGGTGATGAACACCTCTCCGATGGCCCGGCTCAACAGCACGACGGGGCCGTCCTTCGCCGCCCGGGCGGCGCGGCGGGCCTCCAGCCGTGTCATGGGCCGGGAAGGTGCGGCGTCGTCACGGCGCCCACCACGCCCCTGCGTTGCTGCCTTGCGCCGGGCGGCCCGGCCGGCCAGCTCCGCCTCGCTGGGGCGGCGCAGCGCGACCGTACGGTGTTCGTCGTGCCCGTCACCGGAGTCGTCCGTACCGGGAGCGTCCGCGGGCGACGCCGGTCGCTCGGCCCGGTCCTCGGGCTCCGGTCCTCCCCGTTTCGGCGACGGCTGGTCCGGCAGGTCGACGGGCGGCATGGCGGCGGTCTCGTCCACATCCGTGGGTCGGCGACGCTGCGCGGGCCGCGCCTGCCGGGGGGGCTGCGGCCGGACGCCGTGCTGTGGGTGCCGCTGGTCCTGTCCCTGCTGGGGTGACTGTCCCTGCTGGGGTGACTGCTGCGAGCCGGACCGGAACCACGGCGAGGTGTGCTCGTCCCCAGCGGGCACCCCGCCGTGCGAGGCCTGCGGTGGCTGTACCGCGTCCGGCGGCTGCGGGGCCCACGAGGGCACCCGGGGGCCGGTCTCCCGCTCCGCGGAGGGCAGCGGATCCGTCAGCGGGTCGGAGAGTGCGTCGACCGCCGAACGGTAGTCGTGCGCGGGCCGCTCGTACGGGTAGGCGTACGGATCCGGGTTCCATGCGGGCTGCTCGTACCCTCGGTCGGCCTGCTGCTCCCGCACGCCGTACGGGTCGGCCCCG
>KI547071.1 GCA_000497405.1 Streptomycetaceae bacterium MP113-05
CCCCCCCCCCCCCCCGCCTCTTTCGTACCACCGACCCCCTGCCGGCAGAACACCGGTCGCCCCACCAACACGGTCACGATCGAAGAACACCCCCGGCCCTCGTCCGCCGGGGTACCTCACACCTGCGGCGTCCGTGCCTCGCGAGCCGGACGGCCGTCTCGGGGACGACCGCCGTCTTCAGAAGAACACGGACCGCCGGCCGACGAGCAGCTTGTACAACGTGTGCTGGATCGTCTCGCGCACCTGGTCGGTCAGGTTGAACATGAGCATCGGGTCGTCCGCCGCCTCCGGCGCGTATCCGTCGGTGCGGATCGGCTCACCGAACTGGATCGTCCACTTCGTCGGCAACGGCACTGCCCCCAGCGGCCCCAGCCACGGGAACGTGGGCGTGAGGGGGAAGTACGGGAAGCCGCACAGCCGGGCGAGCGTACGCGAGTTGCCGATCATCGGGTAGATCTCCTCCGCGCCCACGATCGAGCACGGCACGATCGGCGCACCCGATCGCAGCGCCGTGGACACGAAACCGCCACGTCCGAACCTCTGCAGCCGGTACCGGTCGGCGAACGGCTTGCCGATCCCCTTGAAGCCCTCGGGCATCACGCCCACCACCTCACCGCGTCCCAACAGCCGCGCCGCGTCCTCGGAGCAGGCAAGAGTGTGACCCGCCTTCCGGGCCAACTGGCTCACGACCGGGAGCAGGAAGACCAGATCAGCCGCGAGCAGCCGCAGCGACCGGCCCGCCGGATGGTGATCGTGCACGGCCACCTGCAGCATCAGGCCGTCCAGCGGCAACGTGCCCGAGTGGTTGGCCACGACCAGCGCGCCGCCCTCGGTCGGGATGTTCTCGACGCCCCGCACTTCCACCCGGAAGTACTTCTCGAACACGGGCCGCAGCATCGACATCAGCACCTGGTCGGTGAGCTCGGCGTCGTAGCCGAACTCGTCCACCTCGTACTCGCCGGTGAGCCGACGACGCAGGAACGCCAGCCCGCGGGCCGCCCTCTGCTCCCACACCCCGGAGGCCGCCGGGGCCCCGTCCCCCGTCTCGGGGCCGCCGGGCGCGCCGAGCCCCTCCGAGCCGTCGGCCTGGTGCAGCAGCGGCACCAGCGACCCACCCTCCGGGTCTCCGTTGCCACCGCGCCGCGCCCTCGCCTGCCGGGGCTTCGGACGTCCGGCGGAGCCGCGCGACCGGTCACGGTCGTCGTCGAACGGGATCACTTTCGCGTCACCCATGGTGTTGCGGTTCCTCCTCGTTCCCTACCCGCGAACCGCCCGGGGCGATCCGGGCGGCGACGCGGTCGACGGCGCGGCCCACGCCCTTCGGCGGCAGCAGCCCGGGCGGACGGCTGCGGGCGAAGGCGTCCAGCACGTCCGCCGTGGTGTACCGCGGTGCGAAGCCCAGCAGTTCCCTCATCTGCGCCGTCCGCACCACACGTCCATGGGTGAGCATGCGGATCTGCTCCGGCGAGAAGTCGGTGACCCCGGCCGAGCGCAGCAGCGAGCCGCCCCAGCGGAGCGCGGGCAGCAGAATCGGCACCGTCGGGCGGCCGAGCCGCCGCGCGCACTGGGACAGCAGCAACACCCCGTCCCCGGCGATGTTGAACGTCCCGGCGTTGTACGTACCGCGGACAGGTTCACCGGCCGTCCGGCGCAGCACATCGAGAGCGTCGTCCTCGTGCACGAACTGCAGTCGCGGATCGTAGCCGAGCACGGTCGGCAGCACCGGCAGGGCGAAGTACCCGCTCATCGGCGAGTCGACCGTCGGCCCGAGCACGTGTGCGAACCGCAGGACCGTGACGGAGACGTCCGGGCGGCGGCGGGCGAAGCCCCGCGCGTATCCCTCGACCTCCACCACGTCCTTGGCGAAGCCGCCGCTCGGCAGTGCCTTGGGCGGCGTGGTCTCGTCGAAGACTGCGGGGTCGCGGGAGGCCGACCCGTACACGCCGGTGCTGGACTTGACCACCACCCGCCGCACCGACGGCACCTT
>KI547072.1 GCA_000497405.1 Streptomycetaceae bacterium MP113-05
GGGCCTGTCGATGAATTAGTGGAGCGTGTCGCGGTTGCTGTCCGCGGATGTCGCGTGCATGACGTAGCCGACGAGGTCGCTGGGATCGATCAGGCGGGCGGGGATCAGCTCGGGGTGGTGGCCGTGCTCCTCGAGGAGGGGGCGGACCTGTTTGATCAGGGCTCTCATCTGGTTCTCCCCGATGCGGAAGAGGTAGGCGGTGAGCGAGCAGGACAGGCCGCGCAGGTCGAGTACGGCGGCCCAGATGATGTTCTCCGTGGTGAGCTTGCGGTGCCGGGGCCGCTGCTTGGGCGGCAGCGCATCGAGGCCGTCGCGGATGCTGATGGTGAGCCGGTCCAGGTCGTGGCGTTCCAGGCCGGTAAGAAGGGGGTGGGTGGCCAGGGTCGAGCCGAAGGTGTGCGCGTGTCGGGGGTGGGACCTGGGGCCTGGCGGGTGCAGGGGGACATCGGGGATGCCGGGCTGGGGCGGGATGGTGTAGTTCCACTCGCCGTGGAAGTCGGCGGGGCGGATCGCCAGGGTGGCCGCGTGGCGCGGGCTGATCTCGATGCCGGTGGGGTAGCTGCCGGTGTCCAGGCGGGCGGTCACCGACAGTCCAGTGCGGGTGGTGGTCGAGGCGATCAGGTTGAGGGCGGTCTCGTAGCTGGTGAGGGGGTGGGCGCGCCAGTTCATGGAGATGAAGGAGAACAGGCGGTGTTCGACCCGATTCCATTTCGATGTTCCCGGAGGCAGGTGGCACACGCTGATCTCCAGGCCGGTCTCGGTGGCCCAGGCCGCGAGGTTGGCCTTCCATGTCTTGGCGCGGGAGCTGTTGGAGCCGCCGCCGTCCGCAGTGATCAGCAGTCGCTTCGTCCGCGGGTAGGCGTCTCGTCCTTCCTCGGTCCACCAGCGGCGCAGGCAGGCCACCGCGAAGGCGGCGGTGTCGTGGTCGGTGCCGATCACGGCGTAGCCGGTGTTGCGGGCGACGTCGTAGATGCCGTACGGGATTGCGGTGCCGCTCGCGTGGGTGGGAAAGTCGTGGTCGAGGACCTTCACCGGCTCCCCGGGTGGCGTCCACTCCCTTCCGGGCCGGGCGAAGAGACCGATCTGTTCCTTCTTCTTCGTGTCCACGCTGATGACCGGGTCGCCCGCGTCGAGGAAGCCCCGCACGGTTTCGTTGATGTGCTGGAACTGGGCGTCCCGGTCGGGGTGGTGGCTGCCGGCCAGCACCCGGGCATTGCCGCGCAGGCTGAACCCTGCCGCTTTCAGCAGGGCGGCGACAGTATCGCGTCCTACCTTCCGGCCCTGGGCGGCGAGTTCGTCCGACAGGCGGCGCAGTGACTTCGTCGTCCAGGTCAGGGGCCCTATCGGATCGCCCTGCGTGCTGTCCTCCACCAGTGCCAGCAGGGCCGGCACCAGGCCCGGGTCCTTCTCCGCGAGCGCGGGGCGGCCGGCACCCGGGCGACGCACCCGCTCCTCCGGCGCGCGCTCCTGTTCGAGTTCGGTCAGACCACGGCGGACGCAGCCTTTCGACACACCGGCGGCCCGCGCCACCGCAGCGATCCCGCCATGCCCGAGCTGGCGGGCCTCCGCGGCATACAGGATCCGGCGCTGCCGCTCGTCCAGGTACGGCACCACCGCCTCGAGCTTCTCCTCCAGCGGACCGATCAACTCATCGAAGCGCCCCATACCGCATCAACGAGCCCAACTACCGCAAGAAACCCACTAATTCATCGACAGGCCC
>KI547073.1 GCA_000497405.1 Streptomycetaceae bacterium MP113-05
GTCAACTTGACCCGGCCCTAAAGGGCCGGGCTTGGAGGTAGCGCCCAACTGGCTGCTGGGTTGACTCCTCCGTCCAGACACCCCTATGGGGTGGCAGGGACGCGTGACTCACGCCCCGCATTCCACACGGTCTCGCCACGGGTGGCGATGTTGTGGGAAGCATTCCGGTCGGCGTGGGCAACGACCCCGCACCCCCTGCAGATGAAAAGCCCCTGGTCGACACGGTTGCGCTTGTCGACGTGGCCGCACTCGGCGCACGTCTGCGACGTGTACGCGGGATCAACGAAGACCAGGGGCACGCCTGCCCGCTTGGCCTTGTAGACGATGAAGTCTCCGAGCTGGGCAAAGGCCCAGGAGTGGAGTGCGACCCGTTGGGGCTTGCGAAGCCGTACCCTCTGCCGGATTCCCTTGAGTTCTTCCAGGGAGATCCCGGCCGAGGTGCGTTCAGCCTCGGTCACGATCGTCTTGGCGATGATGTGGTTGGTGTTCTTGACGTGCCGCGCCTCACGGCGGGAGCGCTCCTTTAACCGGCGCTTGGCGGACTTGGTGCACTTCTTCTGGAGCTTGGCCCGCAGGGCAACCTGACGCTTGCGGTAGCGGCTGAGACCGCGCCCGGCGGCCTGGTAGGCGGTGGACGTGGTGGCGATGTTGACGATGCCGAGGTCCACGCCGATGAAGCAGTCCGGCTCGTACGTCTCGGCCTCGGGGACCTCGCAGGTGGCGATCAGGTAGAAGACCCCGTCACACTCGATCAGATCTGCCTCGCCCTTGCGGTACTCACGGAGCGTCTTGAGCGCGTCGGCGGAACAGACGAAGCGGACGCTCTTGAGGCGCCCGGCAGTTGTCCAGATGGACACGGTCTGTGCGTCGTACTGCCAGCTCAAGCACCGGTCGTCATATGGCTGCGCGGCCTCGGAACGGAACGTGATCGGCCTCGACCCAGCCTTGACCCGGCGCTTCGACTTCGACTTGCCGAGGTTTCCGGCGCGGATGTTGGCGTGCAACGTCGTGTACGCATCGCGCACCTTCTTGATCACGTGTTGCGCCGCCTGCGCCCCGAGCCCTTCGGCCTTGAGGCGCGGGTACGTGTACTTGCGCAGCTCGTACTCACGCGGCACACCATGGGCGAACGCCACCTCGGAGACCCAGCACGCCAGGTCGTTGACCGTGCGCAGGGTCGCCGACAGCGCGGCGGCCTGGTCGGCCTCCGGTATCAGCTTCACCTGCGTCACGATCTTCATGCCGGGCATCGTACTACAGTTGATCTATGTCACCACGCTGGGAGCCAAACCCCAACATCCGTAGGGGCCGCACGGTCGTCTATACCCTCCATGCCCACTTGGTCTTCACGCCCAAGTACCGGCACGGCCCGTTCACCGACGAGATCCTTGCGCGCTGCGAAGAGATCATGCG
>KI547074.1 GCA_000497405.1 Streptomycetaceae bacterium MP113-05
CTCATCGGAATCTCCTTCGTGGATACCCCTGCCTTCAGGCAGGGGAGGAAACGAAACTCCTGCGGAGCAGGGCAGGAAAAGCCGGTCTGCCGCCAGGGCGGACCGGCGTCCACCTCCAGCAACTGGCACGTCGCCACAAACTGACGGTGTAAAATGTGAACCGTGCAGGCCACTCACGTGAAGCGGGCGTTCAAATACCGCTTCTACCCGACCGATGCGCAGGCAGCGGAGCTGTCGCGCACGTTCGGCTGTGTGCGGAAGGTCTACAACATGGCCCTCGCAGCGCGCACGGAAGCCTGGGTGCGGCAGGAGCGGGTGAACTACAACCAGACCTCGGCAATGCTGACCGCCTGGAAGAAGACCGGGGAGTTGGCGTACCTCAACGACGTCTCCTCCGTCCCGCTCCAGCAGGCTCTGCGGCACCTCCAGGTGGCGTTCACGAACTTCTTCGGCAAGCGCGCGAAGTACCCGCGCTTCAAGTCGCGGAAGAAGTCGCGGAAGTCGGCGGAGTACACCACCAGCGCGTTCCGGTTCCGGGACGGCAAGCTGACCCTGGCCAAGATGGCGGAGCCGCTGAACATCGTGTGGTCCCGTCCACTCCCGGCGGGGGCGTCCCCTTCCACGGTGACCGCGTCCCAGGACGCGGCCGGACGCTGGTACGTCTCCATGCTGGTCGAGGACCCGACGCTCCAGCCGCTCCCGGCCACTGATGCCGCGGTCGGGGTGGACGTCGGGCTCGACCACCTGCTGACCCTCTCCACCGGCGAGAAGGTGACCAACCCGAGGCACGAGCGGCGTGACCGTGCCCGTCTGGCGAAGGCCCAGCGCAAGCTCGCCCGCAAGGCCAAAGGGGACGGAGCGAACCGGGCCAAGGCCCGCCGGAAGGTAGCCAGGGTCTACGCCCGCATCACCGACCGCAGACGCGACAACCTGCACAAGCTCACCACTCGACTCGTTCGTGAAAACCAAACGATCGTGATCGAGGACCTGTCCGTCCGGAACATGGTCAAGAACGGCAGCATGGCCCGCGCCATCAGCGACGCGGCGTGGGCCGACTTCCGGAACATGCTGGAGTACAAGGCAGCCTGGTACGGCCGCGAAGTGATCGCGATCGACCGGTGGTTCCCCTCCTCCAAGCTGTGCTCCGCCTGCGGTACCTTGCGGGACAAGATGCCGCTCAACGTCCGCGAGTGGACGTGCGGCTGCGGGACGACCCACGACAGGGACGTGAACGCGGCGAAGAACATTCTGGCCGTCGGGCTGACGGCGTCTGTCTGTGGAGCTGGTGTAAGACCTCAACGGAGAACTCCGGGCGGGCAGTCGGCGATGAAGCAGAAACCCCTACGACGCGAGCCGTAGGAATCCCCCTCCTTCAGGAGGGGGAGGAAGTCAAG
>KI547075.1 GCA_000497405.1 Streptomycetaceae bacterium MP113-05
GCAGGGCAGTTTCAAAGTCTGACTGATCATGCATCTCTGCAGGTCAGTTGAGGCCGAGGAGGTCCAGTGGGCGGCGGAAGGTGTCGTAGGACATCTCGCGGAGTCCGGCGGCGATGTTCGTGTGGCCGGCGGTACGAAGTTGGTTGATGGCGAAGCTGCGAAGGGAGGCCATGTTGTCGGGGCCGTGTCCGGTGCGGATCTTGGAGGCGTCTTCGGCGAAAGCGGTGTCACGAACGAAGTGGAGCCGATTTTCGATCACCCATTGTGACCGAACGATCTTCGCGAGTCGCTGAGGCGAGGCTTCTTGGCTGGTCAGGTCGGTGATGACGTAGACGGTCTCGCGGCTGCGTTTGCCGGTCTTGAGGTCAGTGCGGTGGCGGACGATGCAGGCGGCCTGGGCGGCGTGCGGGAAGTCGAGGTCATCGACGGTCAGGACCTGGACGACGCGGGTCTCCTTGCGGCCGTGGCCCAAGGTGCGGTCGAAGTACTTCGCTGTGACCTTCTCCCAGGGCAGCGTGCGCAGGCGTTCGTGCAGGCCGGCCTGGTTCCGTTTCACGGTCAGTGCGTAGTGCGCCTCCTTGACGTCGACCAGGAAGCGAGCATGGTCGCGTTGCGCATGGAGAGCGTCGGCGGTCACGGTGACTCCTCGCAGGTCGTAGGGGGACAGCAGGTCGGCGAAGCAGGAGATTGCGTTGGTCTTCTTCGGGACCCTCAGCTGAGTGACGGTCATGCCGTCGCCCGTGATCGCGGCCAGCAGGTGGGCGGCCGGGCTGTCCTCGACGCGCGAGCCGCGGGCGCTCTTGCCGTCCACCGCCAAGGTGTCCGCGTCGGCCGGGTCGTATCCGAGCAGGTCAGCAAGCCCACCGGGGCAGACTGCGTTGATGATTCGGCGGATGGTCGCCGTGCTCGGCGCGATCCGGATGCCGAAGGCCGTCGCGGTGCGGGCACCAAGCCGGGCCAGGGCCTCTTGAGGGCGTTCGATGCCCACTGACCGATGGCGGCGAACGATTTCGCGCCGGTCAGGACCGCCGAGCAGGCGGTCAGCAGGACGCTCACGAACGGGTGACGCTTCC
This sequence comes from Streptomycetaceae bacterium MP113-05, assembly GCA_000497405.1. Classification (GTDB taxonomy): domain Bacteria; phylum Actinomycetota; class Actinomycetes; order Streptomycetales; family Streptomycetaceae; genus Streptomyces. The sequence continues at coordinate 1,074 of KI547075.1, forward strand.
CGCGCCGGTCGCGTGGATCGGCCAAGGTCGCCAGCCGGGAGGGAAGATCAGCGATTCCGCGCTGCTGACGCGAGGGCGACTTGATCAGACACACGGTGGCAGACTGGCGACACATCGAAGCTCCGTTGGGCGAAGGCGACTTGGGAAGGTCACCTGCACAACGGAGCTTCGTTGCGTGCGTAGCGGACCACCGGCACATCGTCACGCTGCTGTGACCAGCACACCCACTTGATCAACAAGACTATGAAACCGCCCTGGCCGCGAGGCGCAGACGGCTGAGGTGTGCCGTCGGCT
>KI547076.1 GCA_000497405.1 Streptomycetaceae bacterium MP113-05
GGTGAGTGCCCTTGTGGCTAGTCCCGCCGTCGGGGGACGTTCTCCCTCGGACAAGGTCCGCGCCTTGCAGCATGCGCTTTACCGGTCGGCCAAGGCCGATCCCGGACGACGGTTCCATGCGCTGGGAGACAAGGTCCACCGCAGGGATGTTCTCCGGCGCGCGTGGGCCATGGTGCGTGCCAACAACGGCGCACCGGGCATCGACCGCACCACCCTGGCCGAGGTCGAGGAGTACGGCATCGACCGTCTCCTTGGCGAACTGGCCGACGAGTTGAGGCAGGGGCGATATCGGCCCTCGCCCGCCCGCCGGGTGTTCATCCCCAAACCGGGAATGAAGGACGAGCGCAGGCCGCTGTCCATCCCGACGGTTCGTGACCGTGTCGTGCAGGCCGCGATGAAGATCGTGCTCGAGCCGGTCTTCGAGGCCGACATGCTGGCGTGCAGCTTCGGGTTCCGCCCGAAACGCTCGGCGCATGACGCCCTGCAAGTGCTCATCGACGAACACGGACGGGGCAGACGGTGGGTGGTGGAGACGGACATTGCCGAGTGCTTCTCGGCGATCCCGCACGAAGAGTTGATGCGAGCGGTCGAAGAGCGCGTCTGTGACCAGTCAGTCCTCAAGCTCCTGCGACGAATCCTTCGCGCCGGAGTGATGGAGGATGGCTCGGTGCGGCGGCCGGTGACCGGGACCCCGCAGGGCGGTGTGATTTCACCGCTGCTGTGCAACGTCTATCTGCACCGGCTGGACCGGGCATGGGACGAGCGCGACGGGACCCTGGTCCGCTATGCCGACGACCTGGTCGTGATGTGCTTCTCCCGCAGCCAGGCCGAGCGGGCTCTTGCCCAACTGGTTGGGCTGCTGGGCGAACTCGGGCTGAGGCCGAAGGCAGCCAAGACGGCGATCGTGCACCTGGAGGTGGGCGGGGAAGGCTTCGATTTCCTCGGTTTCCACCACCGCCAGGTCCGTTCCCGTGGACTGCACGGACGCCAACGTGTCGAGTTCCTCGTCCGCTGGCCCTCGAACCGGGCGATGCAGCACGCCCGCGACCGGATCCGGGAAATCACCGCCCGGCGCAGGCTTCCGCTGCCGCCGCAAGCGATCGTGGAGGACCTCAACTTGTTCCTCCGAGGCTGGATGGCGTACTTCCGTTACGGCCACTCCGCCCGACGCTTCAGCAAGATCGGCAGATTCGCAAGGGAACGCGTTGCCCACTTCATCAGCAGGAAGCACCGGCGAAGCCGGGCGTTCGGCTGGTGGGTGCTGACTGTCGCGTCCCCGAACGAACTCGGCATGATCAGCCCGTACGGAGCCGTCGTTGCACCCAGGGCCGGCAAGCCCTGGCGGGAGAAA
>KI547077.1 GCA_000497405.1 Streptomycetaceae bacterium MP113-05
CACGCGCGTCCGCGACCACCTGGTCAACGTCGATCAGGTCGACGAGCCAGGGTTCGTCCTGCGGTACAGAGATGCCGTTCGTACCGTAGGTGTAGGCGAGTTGGGCGACGGTCGCACCACCTGCCCGCATCAGGACCGGTTTGTCGTTCTCCGCGGCCGAACGGGCCGAGCCGACGTGCCGGACGCCGGCCTCGTCGAGCGCGTCCAGGGTGCGCCGTACGCCCTCGGCGCCGGCGTCGAGGGTGTGGTTGGAGGCCGTGGAGCAGCTGTCGTAGCCGGTCGCGGCAATGGCCGCGGCGACCTGCGGCGGCGTCTTGAAGGTGGGATATCCGGTGAAGGGTCCGCCGTCGGCACCGTAGACGGTCTCCATGTGACAGATCGCCAGGTCGGCCCCGGAGACCAGGGGCCGGGCCGCCTCGAGCATGGGCCGGAAGTCGTAGCCGTCGCCCGGGGCGTCGGACGCGGCCTGCCGGATGATCGAGTCGTGGGCGAGGATGTCTCCGGTGGCGACGAGCGTGAAGCCTTCGGGCGGCGCCCGGTGGGCGGCGACGGCGTCGTCCTTTCCGTTACCGTCCGGGGCCGCGTCATGAGCCTCTCCGGTGGTGTCTCCACAACCGGACAGCGCGGCAAGAAGCGCGGCGGCCGCGCAGGCGCCGGCGATGCGGTGGTGATGTCTTCCGGGCATGGGGATCTCCGAAGGGGGTGTCGGCGGGCAGGGGGCGTCCGGGACATGTCGGGTGACCGGCACCGGTCAGCGGGGCGGCCCTTCTTCCATGAGGCCGTCGTCGGCCGCGCCACGGCTGAGCACCGCGTCACGCACGCGCCGGTGCACGTCGGAGAAGCGGTCCTCGGTCGCGCGGACCACGCGGAACGGAGGGCCGGTGTCGGAGTGCGTGACCAGGAACTCGGCGCGGGAGACGGCCCAGGGGTCGCCCTCGTGCTCGGGCGGTGTGAAGGTGAAGCGGGCGGTGGAGCCCTCGTTACCCCGGTACATCGACGGGATGAAGCTGGCGATCTGGTCGCCGAGGCCGTAGACGACCCAGGTGCCGTTGACCTTCTCGTACGCCTGCGGCACATGGTTGTGGGTGCCGAGGATCAGGTCGATGTCACGGCGTCCGTCACTCCTCGACGCAGTCAGTTCCTTGGCCAGCCGCAACTGCCGCGCATCCGGCTCCTGCTGCCACTCCGTGCCCCAGTGGACGCTGACCACCACCACATCCGCCCCGGCCCCCCGCGCGGCACGCGCGTCCGCGACCACCTG
>KI547078.1 GCA_000497405.1 Streptomycetaceae bacterium MP113-05
TCACCGCCGAACTGCCCTGGCGCGCAAGGGAGCGTGCGAGCCGATGACGACGACCCGGCCAGAGAAAGGGGCGAGGACCTTGATGACCACCGCTGTTCATCCAGGCGGCAGCACCGCGGGCTCCTCCCGGCGCGGACCGCTGACGCACCTGCTGCTCGCTCCGGTGTCGGGCCGCACCTGGCGGGCGTACGCATTCGTCGCGACGGGTGTGTTCGTCGCGCCGCTCGCCTTCGCGTTCGCCGTGGCGATGGTGTCCGCGGGGGCGGGGCTGCTCGTCACCTTCCTCGGGGTGCCGGTGCTGGCGGCCGGGCTTGCGGGGTGCCGGGCGATCGGACGGCTGGAGCGCGGGCGGGCCCGCGCCCTGCTGGAGCTGCGGGTGGACGAGCCGGAGCCGGTGAGTGTGCTGCAGCGTGGGCCGGGCGTCATGGCACGGGTCGGGGCGCTGCTGCGCAGCGGGGTGTCCTGGCGCAGCCTGCTGTACGCGTTGCTGCACTTTCCGTGGGCGGTCTTCTCCTTCTGCACGACGGCGGTCTTCTGGGCCTACGGCTGGGGCGCGTTCCTGTACCCGGCCTGGCACTGGGTGTTCCCGGTGTTCACGGACCAGCCGGGTCTTCAGATGTGGGGGGACGGCGAGGGGCACGGCTGGTGGCTTCGGGCTCCCGCAGATCTGGCGCTGGCGTCGGTGGCCGGCCTCGTGCTGGTACTGCTCACGCCGTGGCTGGTGCGGGCGCTGACGTTCGTGGACCGGGGGATGGTGGTGGGGTTGCTGGGGCCGTCACGGCTGACGTCGCGGGTGCGGGAGTTGGAGTCGGACCGGGGCGTGGTGGTGGACACCGCCGCCGCCGACCTGCGCCGCATCGAACGCGACCTGCACGACGGCGCCCAGGCCCGCCTCATCTCCCTCGCCATGGAACTCGGCCTCGCCAAGGAGAAACTCCTCGAAGACCCCGAGACCGCCGCCAGAATGGTCGACGACGCCCACGGCGAGGTGAAACTCGCCCTCGCCGAACTCCGCGACCTCGCCCGCGGCATCCACCCCGTACTACTCACCGACCGCGGACTCGGCCCCGCCCTCACCGCACTCGCCGGCCGCTGCACCGCCCCCGTCACGGTCTCGGCAGACCTGAGCGAGCGGCCGGCACCCGCCATCGAGGGCATCGCGTACTTCACCGTGTCGGAACTTCTGCAGAACATCAGCAAGCACAGCGGCGCCCGCAAGGCGGAGGTGGAGGTGTGGCGGGGGGGGGGG
>KI547079.1 GCA_000497405.1 Streptomycetaceae bacterium MP113-05
AGGGGCCGCTCCGCGACGTGGGCCGGACCGGGTGACCGCCCCGGCCCGGACCGGCCCGCCCCGCCGACGGGACGCCCGACGCCCCGGAGACCGCTCCGGAGCAGGCCCCCGCGGGCGTACGGCGGTACGCCCCTCCCCCTCACGGTGGTTCGCCGAACAGCTGGTCGAGGTGCTCAGCGGACGGCGCCCCGTGCACGCCCTGCTGGGACACGCACGCGGAACCGCATTCGACCAGGTCCTCGGGCTGGCGGAACGGTCCCCACTACGCCCGGACGGAGCAGACCGGCGGGCCGCGGTCCTCGCCAGCGTACGGAGCATGCGAGTGGAGGACGACGTGATCGAGGCGAGCGCCCGCATCACCAGCGGCGGGCGTGAGCGGGCGATGGCCTTCCGGCTGGAGGCCGGCGAGGACCGGCGCTGGCGGTGCGCCGCGGTGGAACTGGGCTGACGCGGTACGGGCCGACGCGGGCCGGGCCCGTACCCCGTGGAGGGTACGGGCCCGGCCCGTCGGTCGCCGTAGGCGGTCACTTCTTGCGGCGACGGCCGCCCTTCTGCGACTTGCGCCGCTCCGCGCGGGTCATGCCGTCCGCGGAGGACCGCGCCGGGGCGTCGCCGTCGGTCGCCATCTCGCCCTCGACGACGCCGCCCTCAGCCGTCGGGGCCGAGAAGTGCAGCCGGTCCGGGCGCTGCGGAGCGTCCAGTCCCTTCGCGCGGATCGCGGGGGCGGCGCCTGCCGGAACGGCGTCCCGCTGCTCCTGACCGGCGGCCTCCTTGCTCTCATCCACGGGGACCTCCTCGACCTGCCGCTCGACCTGGACCTCCAGGTTGAACAGGTAGCCGACGGACTCCTCCTTGATGCCCTCCATCATGGCCTGGAACATGTCGTAGCCCTCTCGCTGGTACTCGACCAGCGGGTCCTTCTGTGCCATGGCACGCAGGCCGATGCCCTCCTGCAGGTAGTCCATCTCGTAGAGGTGCTCACGCCACTTGCGGTCGAGCACGGACAGGACGACCCGGCGCTCGAGCTCCCGCATGATCTCGGAGCCGAGCTTCTCCTCACGCTTGTCGTACTGCTCGCGGACATCGTCCCCGATGGACTCGATCAGGAAGTCGGAGGTGATGCCCGCCAGATCGCCGGCGGCCTCCTCCAGCTCCTCGACCGTCACCCGCACCGGGTAGAGCTGCTTGAACGCGGCCCACAGCCGGTCCAGGTCCCACTCC
>KI547080.1 GCA_000497405.1 Streptomycetaceae bacterium MP113-05
TTCACCACGTAACCGGAGGAGGCCCCCACCTTCAGGTGGGGGAGGAATCCGGCTTCCCGCGTAGCGGGGCAGGGGAAGCCGGATCGCCGCCAGGGCGATCCGGCGTTTCGGGAGCGACGGCGGCGAGGGCGACTTCAAGCAGGTGCAGGATCTCGGAGTTGATGGACCGGAGCAGATCATCCGGGACTTCGGGAAGTCCAAGGCCAAGGCGCAGAAGGACATCCGGGCCAAGCTGCCGATGCGGCAGCGGGCCGGGATGCCGAAGTGGAGAAAGAAGCGTGAGGCGCTGCCCACACTGAACTACACCAGGCGTGGCTTCCGGTTGAAGGACGGCCGTCTGCAGCTGGCGGGCGGGATCGTCCTGACGGTGGTGTGGTCGCGGGGTCTTCCCGCAGACCCGTCCAGCGTGCGCGTCTATCAGGACTCCATTGGCCATTGGTACGCGTCGTTCGTCGCGCCGGTTGTGGCCGAGCCGCTGCCCGCCACGGGCCGGGTGATCGGAGTGGACTGGGGCGTGAAGGAGACCGCCACCACTACGTCCGACGCCCACGACCTGCCGCATGCCCGGCACGGGAAGACCGCCGCCCAGAAGCTGGCGAAGTACCAGCGGATGATGGCCCGCAGGAAGCCGCCCAAGGGCACGCCCGGCTCCAAGGGGTACCGGGAGGCGAAGCGGAAGACGGCGAAGCTGTACAAGAAGGTCGCCCGGCAGCGGCAGGACACCGGCCGCAAGTGGGCCAAGGCCGTTGCCCGCGACCACGACGGCTTCGCGGTGGAGGACTTCCGGCCGAAGTTCCTGGCCAAGACCACCATGGCCAAGAAGGCCGCTGACGCCGCCATCGGCGCTACCAAGCGGGCCCTGATCGAGATGGGCCGCAAGCACGGCCGAAACGTCCGGCTGGTACACCCTGCGCACACCACGATGGACTGCGCGCACTGCGGCGCGAGAGCCAAGCACCGCATGCCGCTGGGAGAGCGCACCTACACCTGCACCGTGTGCGGAACCGTCTCGCCGAGAGACAAGAACTCCGCACGTGTGATGCTCGTCCGGGCAGGTTGGAACCCGGCAGGTGCGGATGGCGGAAGTCCTCCGGGGGCGCAGCTCCCGCAGGCGGCCTGAGCCTGGAATCCCCACGCACGCCCGAAGGTGCCGCGTAAGCGGCGTCCGGCCGCCAGGTCGGACGGGAATCCCCCG
>KI547081.1 GCA_000497405.1 Streptomycetaceae bacterium MP113-05
CACGGCACTTGATCAGGCCCTGCGCCGCCTGACCAAGATCACGGGGCGTAACGGAACGTTGCCGAGAAGACCTCAATCAGAACAATGCAATCGCAATACCCCCTGACAGGGTCCCGACAGCACCAATGAGTGCAGCTATCCCAAGAACCCAAGACAGAGATGTATTTTCTCGATTTGAACGATCCGGAAATCCTGCAAATCCCCTCATTTCGTTGATCGAAGCTCCCCGCCTCTTCCTCGCATCGTAAATCGTACGCATCCCCACTACGAGAAGAACGAGCCCCACCCCAAAAAGAAGCACGGCATCAGCAGCAGCGGATGAAGCCACCTTCGCCAAGATCATATTTCCCTCGCAGTATTCATGCACCATTTCCCCTTTCACCATTCTGCAATCCAAGTTCTTCCTGGGCCTCCCGAAATATCAAAGGGTACTGCATCGCCCCCCAAACCGAGCTCGGCCTCTCCAGCAATGTCCCCTCTGGTATTTCTGGTCCCACCGGTCCCCCAAGCTCCATGCATGCTCATGGGGGCACCTATACTCCCTTCCATTCCCCCGCCCCATCCTCTCAACTGTTCAAAGTCGTCCGCGTTGCTCCAATAGCGATCTACGGAAATGCCATGGCCGAGCGTACCAGCCGTCGGCGCACTGACGGTGAAGGGGAAACCGACCTCGTAACTATCTGCAGTTCTCATAGAGACCACGCACCCTCGGAGACTCACGCCAGCCCCGGCGCTATAACCGTAGTTCACACAGACACCCTGCGTTCTATCATATCCCGACTTATGTGCAAGCCACTGCCCAGCGACTCCATTCGCCACAGAAAGCTGCGCGTGCATCACTCCACCTGCAACACCCTCAAGGTCAGCCCAGAAGGAGTCGTTCTCGGCTTCTGCTCGTTGTGTGCGGCCTTGCTGTTGTTGGCGTTGTATTTCTTTTTGTCGTTCGATTTGGGCGGAGAGGCGGAGTTGTTCGGTGGTGGGGCGGGTGAGGCCGGTGGATTTGTTGTAGACGTGTTGGTAGTTGGTGTTCTGCTGGACTTTGTAGTTTGGGGAGATGATGCCGCCGCGGTCGTGGGTGGCGTTGTTGTAGTTGTTGCTGAATCGGACTTCCTGGACGTCGGCGGTGCCGCCGCTGCCGTAGGTGCAGTCGTACTGGCCGCTGACGCAGTCGTCCCAGGCGAGTCCGGTCGGGTC
>KI547082.1 GCA_000497405.1 Streptomycetaceae bacterium MP113-05
CTCGCCGAACGGGTCGGCCTGCCCGCTCTGGCCGCCCAGGTCCGCATCGAGGCGGCCGACAACAGTGGCGGCGCGCCTCCGGCGGCCAAGGTGATGTCGCTGCTGGGCGCGATGTGCTCGGGGGCCGACTCCATCGAGGACGCCGACCGGCTGCGGCACGGCGCGATGGACCGGGCTTTCGCCGGGATACGCGCCCCGTCCACGCTGGGCACCTTCCTGCGCTCCTTCACCCACGGCCACAACCGGCAACTGGACCGTGTGCACCGTGACCTCCTGGCCCGCCTCGCAGCCCACGCCCCGCTGCTACCCGGCGCCGGGGACCTGATGTTCATCGACATCGACCCCACCCACCGCCGGGTCTACGGACGGGCCAAGCAAGGCGCCGAGCACGGACGCCTGAAGGGGCAGCGCACCCTGCACTCGATCGTGGCCACCCTGTCCACCCCCATCGCCCGTCCGGTGATCGGCGCGGTCCGCCTGCGCCGCGGCAAGGCCGCCGATGTCCGCGGCGCGGAAAGTTTCGTCGCCCAGGCCCTGGCCATCGCGGCCGAGACGGGCGGGACAGGGATCCGGACGGTGCGGGCGGACAGCAAGTTCTACACCGCCGACGTGGCCGCTGCCTGCCGCAGGGCCGGTGCCCACTTCTCCCTGACCACGGGCATGAATCCCTCCATCGCCGCCGCGATCGGGGCCATCGCCGAGGACGCCTGGATTCCGATCCGCTACCCCGAGGCGTTCGTGGATCCCGACACCGGCGAGATGGTCTCCGACGCCGAGGTCGCCGAGACCGAATACACCGCGTTCGCCGGACGCAAGAAGGCCGAGCAGGTCACTGCCCGTCTGATCGTGCGCCGGGTCAGGCGCCTGAACCCGCACGCAGCCACCGGACAGGGGGAGTTGTTCGACTCCTGGCGCTACCACCCCGTCTTCACCAACAGCCCCTTCGACATGCTCCAGACCGAACTGCACCACCGGCAACACGCCATCGTGGAACAGGCGATCGCGGACGGGAAGTCCTCCGCGCTCGCCCACCTGCCCTCGGGAAACTTCCAGGCGAACGCCGCCTGGCTGACCCTGTGGGCCATGTCGCACAACCTGCTGCGGGCCGCCGGTGCCCTCGCCTCGGCCTTCCATGCCAAGGCCACCACCGCCACACTCCGCGCCCACCT
>KI547083.1 GCA_000497405.1 Streptomycetaceae bacterium MP113-05
TGGGAGTCGTCGGTGTCGTCGGTGTCGATGAGGGTGATGCGTCCGGGGTGTTCTGCTTGGGCCGAGCGGATCAGGCCCCATACGGGTGCCTGGTGGAGGTTGGGTGGTTGTCCTTGGGGGGGTTGGGCGTTGTGGGTGATGACGGCGAGCCGGTGGTCGGTGGGGTGTTCTTCGGCGAGCCAGGACTGCAGGTGGTCCAGTACGTCGAGGAGTGTCGCCTCGGGGGTGTCGCTGTTCTCGACGGTCAGTTGCGTGCAGCCGTCGGGTTGGTCGGCCTCCGTGGGGGTGTTGAACGGCGTCCACTCGATTCGGTAGAGCGAGTCGGGGGTGGTGGGGCGGGGGAGTGTGGTGCTGTCCAGGGGGCGGAGGAGGAGTGCGTCGACGGTTACGACGGGGGTGCCCGTGGTGTCGGTGGCTGTGAGGGTGACGGTGTCCGTGTCCGGGCCGGGGGTGAGGTGGGTGCGGAGCGCGGTGGTCCCGGTGGTGTGGACGTGTACGCCGGTCCAGTGGAAGGGGAGGTGGGTGGTGTTCTTGGTGGTGTAGGTGCCGAGGGCGATGGTGTGGAGGGCGGCGTCCAGGAGGGCGGGGTGGAGGGTGTAGTGGTCCGTGTCCCCGGCTTGGGTGGGGAGGGTGATTTCGGCGTAGGTGTCGTCGCCTTTTCGCCAGGCTGCGCGCAGGCCCTGGAAGGCGGGGCCGTAGGTGAGGCCGGTGTCGGCCAGCTCGTCGTACAGGTCGTCCACGGGAAGGGCGTCGGCGCCTTCCGGTGGCCATGCGGCTGTGGGTGTGGCCGGGCTCGGTGTGGGGGCGGCGGTGGTGCCTTCGGCGTGGTGGGTCCACTGGGTGCCGGGTGTGGCGTGTGCGGGGCGGGAGTGGAGGGTGATTCGGTGGGTGTCTGCGTCGTCGGTGGGGGTGACGGTGACCTGGAGGTGGACGGGGGTGCCGGGCTCCAGGGTGAGGGGGGCTTGGAGGGTCAGTTCGTGGAGGCCGGTGTGGTGGCCGGTGCGTTCGGCGGCGTGCAGGGCGAGTTCGAGGAGTGCGGTGCCGGGGACGAGCACGGTGCCGTTCACGGTGTGGTCGGCCAGCCACGGGTGGGTGTCGAGGCCGAGCCGCCCGGACAGCACCAGCCCCTCCGTGTCCGCGAGTTC
>KI547084.1 GCA_000497405.1 Streptomycetaceae bacterium MP113-05
ACCGGTGATGACGTGGCGTGTCTGATGTTCACCTCGGGCTCGACCGGACGCCCCAAAGGCATCCTCTCCTCCCACCGGAACCTGGTCTCCACCCTCACCGCACAGTCCTACGGCACCTTCGGACCCGACCAGGTCCACCTCCAGTGCTCACCCGTCTCCTGGGACGCCTTCAGCCTCGAATTCTGGGGCGCACTCCTCCACGGCGGCACCACCGTCCTCCAACCCGGCCAGAAACCCGAACCCGCACTCATCACAGAACTCGCCCAACGCCACCACGTGACGATGCTCCAACTGTCCGCCAGCCTCTTCAACTACCTCACCGACGAACACCCCGAAGCCTTCACCACCGTCACCACCGCCTACACCGGCGGCGAAGCCGCCTCCCCCACCCACATCCACACCCTCCACCGAACCCACCCCGGCATCACCATCACCAACGGCTACGGCCCAGCCGAATCCATGGGCTTCACCACCACCCACACCATCACCCCCACCCCCGAACCCCACACCCAGGTCCCCATCGGATCACCCCTCACCAACAAAACCGCCCACATCCTCGACCCACACCTCCAACTCACCCCACCCGGCGTCACCGGCGACCTCTACCTCGCCGGCCACGGCCTCGCCCACGGCTACCACCACCGCCCCGACACCACCGCCACCCGCTTCATCCCCAACCCCCACGGCCCCCGAGGAAGCCGCCTCTACCGCACCGGCGACCTCGCCCACTTCGACCACCACGGCAACCTCCACTACGACGGCAGAGCCGACAACCAGATCAAAATCCGCGGCTTCCGCATCGAACCCGCCGAAATCGAAAACGCCCTCCTCACCCACCCCCACATCACCCAAGCCACCCTCACCACCCACCACCAACACCTCGCCGCCTACACCGTCTCCGACCAGCCCCTCGACCCCCAAGAAATCCGCCGCCACCTCACCAACCTCCTCCCCCAACACCTCATCCCCACCCACCTCACCCCACTCGACAAACTCCCCCTCACCCCCAACGGCAAAATCGACACCCAAGCCCTCCCCACACCCCAAACCACCCCCACCAGCGGACGCCCACCCCGCACCCCCCTCGAAAAAACCCTGGTC
>KI547085.1 GCA_000497405.1 Streptomycetaceae bacterium MP113-05
GCGCGGTGTTGTTGGTCGTCGGGTTGTTGAGCCAGTAGTGGTGGTGTTGGAAGGGGTAGGTGGGGAGGTTGGTGTGGGTGGTGTGGGTGTTGGTGGTGGTGTTGGGCCAGGTGGGGGTGTGGCCGTGGGTGTAGGTGTGGGCGAGTGCGTGGTGGAGGCGGGTGGGGGTGTCGTTGTTGCGTTGGAGGGTGGTGTGGGTGGTTGTGGGGGTGGGGTGGGTGTGGAGGGTTTCGTCGATTGCGGGGGTGAGGGTGGGGTGGGGGCTGGTTTCGAGGTAGTGGGTGTGGCCGGTGTTGAGGAGGGTTTGGATGGTGGGGTGGAAGAGGACGGGGTGGCGGAGGTTTTGGTACCAGTAGTCGGCGTTGAGGGGGGTGTCGGGGGTGGTTTGGGTGCCGGTGAGGGTGGAGTGGAAGGGGATGGTTGGGGTGGTTGGGGTGATGTGTGCGAGTTGTTGGTGTATGTGTTGTTTGAGGGTTTCGATGTGGGGGGTGTGGGAGGCGTAGGTGACGGGGATGCGTCGGTGGCGTATGTCGTGGGTGGTGCAGTGGGTTTGGAGGGTGTCGAGGTCTTGTGGGGTGCCGGCGATGACGGTGTTGGTGGGGCCGTTGTAGGCGGCGATGTGGAGGTGGGGGTGGTGGGTGAGGAGTTGTTGGGTGTGGTGGGGGGTGAGGTTGAGGGAGAGCATGCCGCCGGGTGGGGCGTGGTGGGTGAGGGTGTGGCTGCGGAGGGCGATGATGGTTGCGGAGTCGTCGAGGGTGAGGGCTCCGGCGATGTGGGCGGCGGCGATTTCGCCTTGGGAGTGGCCGATGACGGCGTCGGGGTGGATGTTGTGGTGTTGCCAGGTGCGGGCGAGGGCGATCATGAGGGCCCAGAGGGCGGGTTGGATGATGTGGGTGGGGTCGAGGGTGTGGGGGTCGGGGTTGTTGAGGGTGTCTATGAGGTTCCAGTTGGTGTGGGGGGTGAGGGCGTCGGCGCAGTCGTTGAGGGTTTTTTTGAAGGTGGGGTGGGTGTGGTAGAGGCGGGTGCCCATGCCGTGCCATTGGGAGCCTTGGCCGGGGAAGACGAAGACGG
>KI547086.1 GCA_000497405.1 Streptomycetaceae bacterium MP113-05
TGACTAAGGGTTCCTGGGTCAAGCTGATCTGCCCAGGGTAAGTCGGGACCTAAGGCGAGGCCGACAGGCGTAGTCGATGGATAACCGGTTGATATTCCGGTACCCGCTGTGAAGCGACCCACATCGAATCCAGTGATGCTAAGCCCGTGAAGCCGCCGGCGGATTCTTCGGATGAAGTCGGAGTGGTGGAGCCGGTGGCCCGAGCTGGTAGTAGGTGAGTGATGGGGTGACGCAGGAAGGTAGTCCAACCCGGGCGGTGGTAGTCCCGGGGTAAGGGTGTAGCCCGAGGGGTAGGTAAATCCGCCTCTTGTGAAGGGTGAGACCTGATGCCGAGCCGATTGTGGTGAAGTGGATGATCCTATGCTGTCGAGAAAAGCCTCTAGCGATGTTTCATGGCGGCCCGTACCCTAAACCGACTCAGGTGGTCTGGTAGAGAATACCGAGGCGTTCGGGTGAACTATGGTTAAGGAACTCGGCAAAATGCCCCCGTAACTTCGGGAGAAGGGGGGCCACGTCTGGTGAGGGGATTTACTCTCTGAGCTGGGTGTGGCCGCAGAGACCAGCGAGAAGCGACTGTTTACTAAAAACACAGGTCCGTGCGAAGCCGTAAGGCGATGTATACGGACTGACGCCTGCCCGGTGCTGGAACGTTAAGGGGACCGGTTAGTCATTCTTCGGGATGGCGAAGCTGAGAACTTAAGCGCCAGTAAACGGCGGTGGTAACTATAACCATCCTAAGGTAGCGAAATTCCTTGTCGGGTAAGTTCCGACCTGCACGAATGGCGTAACGACTTCTTGACTGTCTCAACCATAGGCCCGGTGAAATTGCACTACGAGTAAAGATGCTCGTTTCGCGCAGCAGGACGGAAAGACCCCGGGACCTTTACTATAGCTTGATATTGGTGTTCGGTTCGGCTTGTGTAGGATAGGTGGGAGACTGTGAAGCGATCGCGCCAGCGGTTGTGGAGTCATTGTTGAAATACCACTCTGGTCGTGCTGGATGTCTAACCTGGGTCCGTGATCCGGATCAGGGACAGTGT
>KI547087.1 GCA_000497405.1 Streptomycetaceae bacterium MP113-05
CCCGGTACTGGACTCCGCGGTCGCTGTGGTGGGTGAGGCCGGTCAGGTCGGCGCCGGTGTGCCGGCGTCGCCATATGGCCATCTCCAGGGCGTCGAGTGCGAGGTCGGTGTAGAGGCTGGTGGCGACCTGCCAGCCGACGATCATGCGGGAGTAGACGTCGATGACGAAGGCGGCGTAGACCCAGCCGGAGAAGGTGCGGACGTAGGTGATGTCGGCGACCCATAGCTGGTTGGGGGCGGTGGCGGTGAACTGCCGCTCGACCAGGTCGGCGGGCCGTCCGGTCTCCGGGGCGGGGCGGGTGGTGCGTGGGCTCTTGGCCCGGATCACCCCGCGCAGTCCCGCCGTGCGCATGAGGCGTTCGACCGTGCAGCGGGCCACCTGGTGCCCTTCGCGCTGGAGGGTGGCGTGGACCTTGCGGGCGCCGTAGACGCCGTAGTTGTCCTGGTGGATCCGGCTGATCTCCTGGGTCAGTTCCGCATCGCGCAGGCTGCGGGCCGAGGGTTGGCGGGTGTGGGCGGCGTAGTAGGTGCTCGGCGCGATCTCGGCGGCGGTCTCCTGGAGCGCGTCGCAGATCGGCTGGACGCCGAACTTCTCCTTGTACTGGTCGATGTAGCCGACCTTCATCGCAGTGGACGGTCCAGCTCCGCGGCGAAGAAAGCCGACGCGGACTTCAGGATCGAGTTCGCCCGGCGCAGTTCCTTCACCTCCCGTTCCAGCTCGGCGATACGCGCGGCCTCGCTGCTGGCGGTACCGGGGCGAAGGCCCTCGTCGGTCTCGGCCCGCTTGACCCAGGTCCGCAGGGCCTCGGGGTGGATGTCGAGCTGGTCGGCGATCCGGCGGATCGCACCGGCCCGACCAGCGGGGTCCTTACGGGCCTCGACCGCCAGACGGATCGCACGTTCGCGCAACTCGTCGGGGTACTTACGGGGAGCAGCCATGACGGCATCCTTCCGGGTCTTCGATGTCTCCATCAAACCCGGGGCGGTTCAG
>KI547088.1 GCA_000497405.1 Streptomycetaceae bacterium MP113-05
GGGCAGGCGGGTGATGTCCCAGGAGAAGACTTGGGAGGGTGCGGTGGCGACCAGTTCGGGCACGGTCTTGGCGGGGTGGGTGGCCTGCCGTCTGCGTTCACCGGACTGCCCGGCCTCCTTCAGGATCCGGTACATGGTCCGCTCGGAGCAGTGGTAGCGGCCGGCGTCCAGCTCACGCGCCCAGATCTGGGCGGGGGCGAGTTCGGCGTACTCGGGCCGGTTCATCAACTCCAGTACCTGGGCTCGTTCTTGGGGCGTGAGTGCGGTGGGTGGGCTCGGCCTCGGCTTGGGTTCGCGGCGAGGTGGCGGGTTGAGGCGGCGGTAGTGGGTGGCGCGGGAGCGTCCGGTGAGCCGGCAGGCCGCGGTGGTGCCCAGCTGTTCGGCGATCGGGCCGAAGGCGGCGTCGATCGCGGGGGCGACGACGGCGTCGTTCAGTCCGCGCTCTCGGAGTGCAGTTCCAAGAGCGCGTGTGCTTTTCCCAGGACGTCCAGCGCGGCATCCCGCTTGGCCACGTCCTTCTCCAGCCGGGCGACCTTCTTGCGCAGCCGTTCCACCTCGGCTTGCTCGGGGGCCTTCTTCGGCCGGGCCGCAGAGGTCCGCCGGTCGGTCAACGTGGCCATCGCCCCGGCGTCGCGGGCCTGACGCCACTCGATGATGTGCGAGTGGTACAGCCGCTCACGGCGCAGGATCTCGCCCTTCTCACCGTTCGGAGCGGCGTCGTACTCGGCAACGATCCGCAACTTGTACTCGGCGGAGAACGTGCGCCGCTTCGGCTTCGGCGCCGGGTCGCCGCCCTGGTCGGGTGCGGGGGTGGTGCTGGCCATACTGAACGACTCCTCATCTCGCCCATCCAGCGTAACCCCGGGAACGCCGGACGTCTCAAACGAGACTGTCAGAGAGGGCTTCCCTCACCGGGAGTTGTGT
>KI547089.1 GCA_000497405.1 Streptomycetaceae bacterium MP113-05
TGTCGCATCTTGACGCGCTGGAGTCGGAGGGGGTGCACATCTTCCGGGAGGTGGCGGGCGAGTTCGAACGCCCGGTGATCCTCTTCTCCGGCGGCAAGGACTCCATCGTCATGCTCCACCTGGCGATCAAGGCCTTCGCCCCCGGCCCGGTGCCCTTCTCCCTCCTGCACGTGGACACCGGACACAACTTCCCCGAGGTCCTCGCCCACCGCGACGCCGTCGTCGAACGCCACAACCTGCGCCTGCACGTCGCCCACGTCCAGGACTTCATCGACGACGGCACCCTGCGCGAACGCCCCGACGGCACCCGCAACCCCCTGCAGACCGTCCCCCTCCTCGACGCCATCGCCACGAACCGCTTCGACGCCGTCTTCGGCGGCGGACGCCGCGACGAGGAGAAGGCCCGCGCCAAGGAACGCGTCTTCTCCCTCCGCGACGAATTCGGCGGCTGGGACCCCCGCCGCCAACGCCCCGAACTCTGGCAGCTCTACAACGGCCGCCACTCCCCCGGCGAACACGTCCGCGTCTTCCCCCTGTCCAACTGGACCGAACTCGACGTGTGGCAGTACATCGGCCACGAGAAGATCGAACTCCCCGCCATCTACTACGCCCACCAGCGCGAGGTCTTCGACCGCAACGGCATGTGGCTCTCCGCCGGCCACTGGGGCGGCCCCACCGACGCCGAACAGCAGACCCTCCAGACCCGCACCGTGCGCTACCGCACCGTCGGCGACATGTCCTGCACCGGCGCCGTCGACTCCCACGCCGACACCAACGACGCCATCATCACCGAGATCGCCGCCTCCCGCCTCACCGAACGCGGCGCCACCCGCGCCGACGACAAGATGTCCGAAGCAGCCATGGAGGACCGCAAGCGCGAGGGATACTTCTAG
>KI547090.1 GCA_000497405.1 Streptomycetaceae bacterium MP113-05
GTGACTGTTTTCGACCATGTGTGACCTGCGGCGGCTCTCGGTACGGAGTGATCATGACGGTCCGGTAGGTTGATCTTGTGCCCTCCGTCCCGTCGTCGCCGCCCTCGTACGAGGAGCTGGCCGCGCTGGTCGTGGAGCTGAAGCTGTTGGTCTCGGCTCAGGCCGCGACGATCGCCGAGCAGGCGGAGCGGATCGCGGAGCTGGAGCGTCAGGTGGCCACCGACTCTCATAACTCGTCCAAGCCGCCGTCGAGCGACGGGCTGCGGAAGAAGCCGGCGCCGAAGTCGCTGCGGAAGGCGAGTGGCCGCAAGCCCGGCCGCGCCAAGGGTGATCCGGGTGGACGGCTGGAACGGGTCGCCGACCCGGACCGCATAGTCGATCATCGCCCGTCCGCGTGCGACGGCTGCGGCAACGATCTTTCCGGCGCGGTCAGTTCGGGCTTTCGGGCCGGGCAGGTCTTCGATCTGCCCGAGATCGCACCGGAGGTGACCGAGCACCGACTGCACCTGGCGGTCTGCGGCTGCGGGCACGCCACCACGGCGGCAGGCCCGGACCACGTGCCGGCCGCCACGGTCTACGGACCAGGAGTACGCGCGGCGATCGCCTACCTCTCGGCCTACCAGCACCTTCCCGCCAAGCGCCTCGCGGAGGCGATGGAGAACCTGTTCGGCCTGCCGATCTCCACCGGCACCGTGCTGTCCGTCCTGGCCCGCGCCCACGACGGCCTTGAAGACTTCGAAGCGCAGGTCAGGGAGCATCTGGCCGCCGTCCCCGTCGCGCACGCGGATGAGTCCGGGGTGCGGGTGGCGGGCAAGCTGCACTGGCTGCACGTGATGTGCACCCACCTGGTCACCTTCTA
>KI547091.1 GCA_000497405.1 Streptomycetaceae bacterium MP113-05
GTCGTGACTGCGTGCCTTTTGAAGAATGAGCCTGCGAGTTTGCGGCATGTTGCGAGGTTAACCCGTGTGGGGGAGCCGTAGCGAAAGCGAGTCCTAAGAGGGCGGTTGAGTAGCGTGTTCAAGACCCGAAGCGGAGTGATCTAGCCATGGGCAGGGTGAAGCGGAGGTAAGACTTCGTGGAGGCCCGAACCCACCAGGGTTGAAAACCTGGGGGATGACCTGTGGTTAGGGGTGAAAGGCCAATCAAACTCCGTGATAGCTGGTTCTCCCCGAAATGCATTTAGGTGCAGCGTCGTGTGTTTCTTGCCGGAGGTAGAGCACTGGATAGGCGATGGGCCCTACCGGGTTACTGACCTTAGCCAAACTCCGAATGCCGGTAAGTGAGAGCGCGGCAGTGAGACTGTGGGGGATAAGCTCCATGGTCGAGAGGGAAACAGCCCAGAGCATCGACTAAGGCCCCTAAGCGTGTGCTAAGTGGGAAAGGATGTGGAGTCGCAGAGACAACCAGGAGGTTGGCTTAGAAGCAGCCATCCTTGAAAGAGTGCGTAATAGCTCACTGGTCAAGTGATTCCGCGCCGACAATGTAGCGGGGCTCAAGCACACCGCCGAAGTCGTGTCACTCCAACAATACTTTTAACGAGGGTTGGGGTGGGTAGGGGAGCGTCGTGTGCCGGGTGAAGCAGCCGTGGAAACGAGTTGTGGACGGTACGCGAGTGAGAATGCAGGCATGAGTAGCGATACGCACGTGAGAAACGTGCGCGCCGATTGAC
>KI547092.1 GCA_000497405.1 Streptomycetaceae bacterium MP113-05
GTGGTGTGCGTCGAGGCGGTGGAGGAGTTGGCGGGGTGTGGGGGCGAGGAAGATGTCGCGGACGCCGGCTTGGAGGTTGAGGGTGCGGCGGATGCGGTTGGTGAGTTTTCCGGCGAGGAGGGAGTGTCCGCCGAGTTTGAAGAAGTTGTCGGAGGGCTGCACTGCGTCGCGGTCGAGGATCTCCGCGAACAGGCCGCGCAGGATCTCTTCGCGGGGGTCGATGGTGTGGTTCGGGCCGGGCCGGTCGCTGTTCCGGTGGTTGTTGCGTTGTGCTTCGGCGTGGGTGAGGGCCTGGTGGCGGTGTTCCAGTGTCTGGTGTTCGTTGTCGGTGAGGAGGTTGATGCGGTGGAGGGGGGTGTCTGCGGGGTGTTCGGCGAGGGCGGTCAGTGCGCGGTGGAAGAGGGTGAGGAGGAGTCGGGCGGTGTGTTCGTCGTAGAGGTCGGTGGCGTATTGGAGCAGGAGGCGTACTCCGTCGGGGCTGCCGTCGGGGTGGTGTGTTTCGGCGCAGTGGAAGCTGAGGTCGAACTTTGCGGTGGCGAGGTCGGTGGTGTCGGGGGTGGCGGGTATGGCGCCGAGGTGGTGGGTGGTGTCCTGGGTGGTCTCGGCGGTGAGCATGACCTGGAAGAAGGGGTGGCGGCCGAGGGCGCGTTCGGGGTTGAGGTCCTCGACGAGGACGTCGAACGGCAGTTCTTGATTGCTGTAGGCGGCGAGATCGGCGTCGCGTACCCGGCTCAGAAGCTCCGTGAAGGTCGGGTCG
>KI547093.1 GCA_000497405.1 Streptomycetaceae bacterium MP113-05
CTGGTTGCGGTCTCAGAACCTACACAGTGGACGCGAGCATCAATGGTCAAGCCCTCGGCCTATTAGTACCGGTCACCTCCACCCATTACTGGGCTTCCAGATCCGGCCTATCAACCCGGTCGTCTACCGGGAGCCTTAACCCCTCAAAGGGGGTGGGAGTTCTCATCTCGAAGCAGGCTTCCCGCTTAGATGCTTTCAGCGGTTATCCCTCCCGAACGTAGCCAACCAGCCATGCCCTTGGCAGAACAACTGGCACACCAGAGGTTCGTCCGTCCCGGTCCTCTCGTACTAGGGACAGCCCTTCTCAAAACTCCTACGCGCGCAGCGGATAGGGACCGAACTGTCTCACGACGTTCTAAACCCAGCTCGCGTACCGCTTTAATGGGCGAACAGCCCAACCCTTGGGACCGACTCCAGCCCCAGGATGCGACGAGCCGACATCGAGGTGCCAAACCATCCCGTCGATATGGACTCTTGGGGAAGATCAGCCTGTTATCCCCGGGGTACCTTTTATCCGTTGAGCGACGGCGCTTCCACAAGCCACCGCCGGATCACTAGTCCCGACTTTCGTCCCTGCTCGACCCGTCAGTCTCACAGTCAAGCTCCCTTGTGCACTTACACTCACCACCTGATTACCAACCAGGCTGAGGGAACCTTTGGGCGCCTCCGTTACTCTTTAGGAGGCAACCGCCCCAGTTAAACTACCCACCAGACACTGTCCCTGATCCGGATCA
>KI547094.1 GCA_000497405.1 Streptomycetaceae bacterium MP113-05
TACGGCATCCACACCCAGCGCGGACGGATCGCCATGGACGACCTCGGTGTGCTGCCCGCCTTCACCGGCACCCTGGTTTCCGACGCCCTGGCCTCCTACACCGTCTACGGCAACGACCAGGCCCTGTGCGGCGCCCATGTCCTGCGCGAACTCATCGCCGTCACCGAGGACACCCGCCACGATCCCACCTGGGCCCGGGCCATGATCGACGTCTTGATCGAGGCGAAGAACGCGGTCGCCGACGCCGTGGCCGCCGGACACGACGCCCTGGCCGACGAAACCCTGGTGCCCTTCCAAGACCGCTACCGGCAGGCCGCGTTGTGCGGCATCGCCGCCAACCCCTACCCCGGCACCGGTCCCCGCTCCAAGGCCAGAGCCCTCGCCGAACGCCTGCGGGACCGCACGAGTGAGTACCAGCGGTACATGACCGAATTCACCGTCCCGTTCGACAACAACCAGGCCGAACGAGACCTGCGGATGATCAAGGTGCAACAGAAGGTCTCCGGATCCTGGCGAACCCTGACCGGCGCGAGGCGCTTCGCCCGGATCCGCTCCTACATCTCCACCGTCCGCAAGCACGGCATCAACCCCCTCACCGCCCCACGCGACCTCTTCGCCGGACGGCCCTGGACGCTGCCCGCAACCAGCTGAAACCCCTAAACAGTCACCGTTTTCTCGTGCGCCTAGCAGAACAGGAGGTGACACCG
>KI547095.1 GCA_000497405.1 Streptomycetaceae bacterium MP113-05
AGGTCTGGCGTGTGCTGGCTTAGTCGTACTCGTGCTGGTCGTGAGCGGCAGTCTGGCTTGTAGATCGTCTGACGGGGTGAGTTTGCGGATTCCCGCCCGCCGTCGCGGGTTTCGTCCCTACGCTCCGGCGTATGACGGACCCCGAGA
This sequence comes from Streptomycetaceae bacterium MP113-05, assembly GCA_000497405.1. Taxonomy (GTDB): domain Bacteria; phylum Actinomycetota; class Actinomycetes; order Streptomycetales; family Streptomycetaceae; genus Streptomyces. The sequence continues at coordinate 148 of KI547095.1, forward strand.
TGCTGGAGCGGCTCTCCGCGCGCCGTTCGGAGCTGGACGGACTCGAAGAACATCTGGTCAAGCAGCTGTCAGAGGTGCGGGCCGAGCGGGACGAACTTGCCGTGGCCGAGCGGGTGTGGCAGCGGATGAGCGAACAGCTCGCCGACGAGCGTGGGGTGGCCGGGTCGCCGGTCGTGCAGGTCGCGGGCCGGGCGGTGCGGCTGGTCCCGGACCGTGGACGGGGGTGGCGGAGTCCGCGCTACCTGCGGAGTACCAGCGCATCCTTACGACCGTGCGGCAGGCCGCCGGCCCAGTCTCCACCCGGGCTATCGGCGAGGCACTGGGCCTGGAGACGGAAGTGCGGGGCAAGCTGGAGCCGCTGCGCGGGAAACTGACGAAGCTGGCCGATCGCGGCTGGCTGCACAAGCGGCCCGACGGGAAGTTCACCGTCCGCCCGTAACTGCTCAGAAGGAAGGCGCGGTCGGGCCATAACCAGCGGGCCCCCGACGGCAGTTGAGTTGGTGTGAAGAACAACAACCAGCCCGTCGAGGGCCCTGACGGCCTTGTCTACAC
>KI547096.1 GCA_000497405.1 Streptomycetaceae bacterium MP113-05
CCGGTGTGTTTCCCGGCGGTGGTGGTGACGGTGATCTCGCAGTCGATGACGCGGACCCGCAGGCCGCCCAGCGCCGAGAGATAGGAGCCGTCCCGGTAGCGGGCCAGGACGGGCAGGCGGCGGCCGTTCTTGAGCCGGACCAGGACCTCGGCTCCGGTGGCCGCGATGCCGGACACGAGGTTTTGAGCGCCGAAGTTGCGGTCGGCCAGCAGGATCATCCCGGGCCGCAGGCTGGGCAGCAGACGCGGGGCGTAGGTGGTCTCGCCTGAGGTGGCGGGGCCGAACACCGCGTCGATGACGGTGCGGGTGCCGCAGGCGACCAGGGCGAGCAGACGGACCTGCGGGTATCCGGTCCCGCCGTGGTTGCCGGCCTGCTTGGTGAACCGGGTCATGACGGCGGGGGTGTCGGGGACCGTCAGGATGGTGCCGTCCAGCGCGGCCACCAGCAGACCGTGCCAGCGGACCCCCTGCCCGTGCCCGGTCGCGGCCGGGCCCCGCAGCAGGTCGAACAGCCACCGCAGCGGCTTGCCGCCGACACGGCGGCGGGCCTGAGCCAGCGCACTCGCCGACGGCGATACCACCGGCAGACCGGCCAGCGCCCCGGTGAGCTTGCGCCACACACCGAGGTAGCCCGTCTCCGGGAACAAGCACCCGGCCAGGACCAGGTACACCACGACC
>KI547097.1 GCA_000497405.1 Streptomycetaceae bacterium MP113-05
ACGGAACTTGATCAAGCCCTGGCGGTCGTAGCGCTTGACGGTGTTCAGCGAGAGATTCAGTCGGCGGGCGCATGCCAGCAGGCCGACACCACGCTCGCGCAGCGCGTGGACCTGTTGCCAGCGCTCGCGGGTGGTAGCCGCCTGTTTCCCCTCGGCCGGAGGCGGGCCGCTCTTGGCCCAGCAGGTGCTGTGGGCGGCGACCTCCTTGCGCACGGCTTCGGCAAGGTTGTGCCAGATATGCCACCGGTCCGCCACCAGCACCGCGTCGGGCAACGCACGGCGGATCGCCTCCGCGTAGGCGGCCGATCCGTCCCGGCACACGACCTCCACGCCCGGGTGCACGCGCAGCCACTCCTCCAGCGTGTCCGACTCCCTGCCGGGCAGAACATCGATCCGCTCCCGGGTCTCCACATCGATCAGCACCGTGGCATAGTCGTACCGTCGGCGGAGTGCGAAGTCGTCCACCCCCAGTACCCGCGGCACGGGGCGGGACGGCAGCGGCAGCCGCACCAAGGCACGCAGGGCCAAGTACCGGGAGACAGGCGCCCCGAGCATGGACAGCACCCGTGCTCCCGCCCGGCCGGCTAACTCCCGCACCACCGCCCCGACCTGCGCCGACAGCCGCGGTGTACGGCGCTGGTAGCGCTCGAGGAGCCCGGGAAGCTGTTCCCT
>KI547098.1 GCA_000497405.1 Streptomycetaceae bacterium MP113-05
GCCGCGACCCGTTCCACGGCCCGCTGATGATTGGCGGTGCGGTTCTTGGCCTTGCGGCGCGGGTAGCGGCTCAGCGCCCGTTGCGCGGCCTCGAGTTTCGCGGCGGCCCTGCGGGCGCGGCGCGGGTTGGGGACGTGCTCACCGCCCGAGGTGGTGAGGAACGAAGCGATGCCGAGGTCGACACCGACCACGCTGCCCGCCTTGGGTAGCGGCTCGGGCTGGGTCTGCTCGGCGGTCAGCACGACGAACCACTTGCGGCCCTCGCGCTTCACCGAGACAGTCTTGACCTTGCCGACCACGGCGCGGTGCTGGTTGACCTTGACGTGCCCGACACCCTGGAAGCGGACACGGGTGACAGGGTCGTGAGGGGTGGAGTCCCACCGGCAGCCGTCGCCGTCTTTCGGGAAGTTCACCGTGTCGAACCAGTTCACCCCCCGAAACCTCGGGTAGCCCGGAGCCTCACCGGCCTTGACCCGTCGGAAGAATGCCTGAAACGCCTTGTCCAGCCGCCTAAGCGTGGCCTGCTGGCTGGAGAAGGACCAGCGGCCCTGCCGTTCGGGGTCGAAGGCCCGGATGTCCTTGAGCTGTCCGGACTGCTGCCCGTACTTCACGCTCGTCTTCGAGGGG
>KI547099.1 GCA_000497405.1 Streptomycetaceae bacterium MP113-05
CCGCCTGCCCGGACCGGCCAAGGGCATCTGGTTCCACGGCTACGTCATCATCGACATCTTCAGCCGCTACATCGTCGGCCACACCGTCGAAGCCACCGAATCCGCCCAGCGCGCCGAGGAGTTGATCCGCACCACGATCGAGCGCAACGGCATCGTGCCCGAGACCGTCCACGCCGACCGGGGCACCTCGATGACCTCCAAACAGGTCTCCCAGTTGCTGATCGACCTCGGAGTCACCAGATCGCACTCGAGACCGAAGACCTCCAACGACAACCCCTACAGCGAAGCGCACTTCAAAACCGCCAAGTACGCACCGGACTACCCGCAACGCTTCGACTCCCTGACCCACGCCCGGGAGTGGATGGACGCGCTCATCGCCTACTACAACCACGAACACCGCCATTCGGGAATCGGCCTGCACACCCCCGCCTCCGTGCACTTCGGCACCGCCGAGACGGTCCGCGACCTCCGCGCCGCCGCCCTCACCGAAGCCTACGAACGCCACCCCGAACGCTTCGCCCGCCGCCCCCAGCCACCCAAGATCCCCACCCACGCGTGGATCAACGACCCCAACAAACGCACCGAAACACCGCCACAAAACTCACAGCCGA
>KI547100.1 GCA_000497405.1 Streptomycetaceae bacterium MP113-05
CGCTAGTGTCTCGTGATCCTGTCGTTGGAACTTGATGGTACGTTGCTTCGTTGGGCCCAGTGTGGATCTCTCTTCCGAACAGATTGATGAGTTGCGGGAGTTGGCGGGCAGCCGGCACGCTCCTGTCGACGCCGTCCTGCGGGCCCGTTTGGTGCTGTGGACTGCCGAGGGGCGGCGGCGCAAGGACATCGCCGAACTCGCCGGAGTCGCGCCGAATACGGTGGACCGCGCCAAGGCCCGTTACCTCGCGGGCGGGATCGCCCGGCTGGCCTCCCGGAAACCCGGGGGCGGACGCGATCAGGTGCCGCCGCAGACGCGGGGCCGCGTGATCGCGTTGACGAAGATGACCCCGCCGTCGGAATCGGGGCTGTCGCACTGGTCCACGCGGACGCTGGCCGATCATTTGAAGCGGCGCGAGGGTATCTCGGTGTCCTGGCACTACGTCGCCCGTATCTGGCGGGAGGAGAACCTCAAGCCGCACCGGAACGGCACCTTCAAGCTTTCGAAGGACCCCGCGTTCGCGGACAAGGTTGCCGATGTCGTCGGCCTGTACCTGGCCCCGCCCGGCGGTGCGGTGGTGCTGTCCATCGACGAGAAGACGCAGATAC
>KI547101.1 GCA_000497405.1 Streptomycetaceae bacterium MP113-05
CCGCCTGCACCACATCCGGGCCGGTGATGAACATCTGCGACGTCTCCCGCACCATGAACACGAAATCCGTCAACGCCGGAGAATACGCCGCACCACCCGCACACGGACCCAACATCACCGAAATCTGGGGAATCACCCCGGACGCCCTCGTGTTCCGCTGAAAAATCCCCCCGTACCCGGCCAGCGCCGAAACACCCTCCTGAATACGCGCACCCGCACCATCATTCAACGACACCAACGGCGCACCCGCCGCGATCGCCATATCCATGATCTTGTGAATCTTCGCCGCATGCGCCTCCCCCAACGCACCCCCGAAAATCCGGAAATCATGCGCATACACGAAGACCGTCCGGCCCTCCACCTCACCCCAACCCGTCACCACACCATCGGTGTACGGCCGCTTCCCCTCCAACCCGAACCCCGACGCACGATGCCGCCGCAACGTCTCCACCTCACGAAACGACCCCCCATCCATCAACAGATCGATCCGCTCCCGCGCAGTCAACTTCCCCTTCGCACGCTGCGCCCCGGTCGCCCTCTCACTCGGACCGGCATACGCCTCCTCACGAAGAGAGTGCAGCTCGGCCACGCGGCCACGGGAGTC
>KI547102.1 GCA_000497405.1 Streptomycetaceae bacterium MP113-05
CAGCCACTACGTCCTCATCCTCAAAGGCAACCAACCGCTCGCCCAGGCCGCCGCCCACAGACTGCTGACCGGCGCGGACGCCGACTTCACCCAGACCACCGCGAGCGAGGAAAGCCGCGGGCACAGCCGCACCGAACGCCGCACCATCCGCACCGCGCCCGCCGACGACACCCTCTTCCCCGGTGCCACTCAGGTCTTCCGGCTCCGCCGCGACACCGGCAACCTCGACGATGAATGGACAGCCAAAGAGATCGTCTTCGGCGTCACCAGCCTGCCGCCCGACCTCGCCGGCCCCGCTCATCTCAACCATTACGAGAGGGCCCACTGGGGAATCGAGAACAAGATCCACTGGGTACGGGACGTGACCTTCCACGAAGACAACTCGCAGGTCAGAACCGGTAGCGCACCCCGAGCCCTGGCCAGCTTCCGCAACCTGGCCATCAGCACCATCCGCCTCGCCGGACGCGCCAACATCGCCCACGCCCGCCGCGACCTCCTCCGCCACGAAGACGCCTTCGCTGTCTACGGCATCTGACCAACAGACACGAAACCGGACATCACACAACTACGCCGGGGCCGTGGGGTATGGGCCGGGGTCGA
>KI547103.1 GCA_000497405.1 Streptomycetaceae bacterium MP113-05
CTTCTTCTTCGCGTCCACACTGATCACGGGGTCACCGGACCCGGTGAACTCCCGGATCTGACCGTTGATGTAGTGGAACTGGGCATCCCGGTCGGGATGACGGACTCCCTCGGTCGTCCGGCTGGTGCCCTGCAAGGAGAAGCCCTCCTCTTTGAGTAGGGCCGCCACCGTGTCCGACCCCACCCGGAAGCCCTGGGCGCTCAACTCAGCGGCCAGCTTCCGCGTCGACTTCGTCGTCCACAGCAGTGGCGACTCCGGATCACCCCGCTGATCCGGCTCGACCAGCGCCAGCAGAGCCGGCACCAGGCCCGGATACTTCTCACGCAGACGTCTACGACCCCCGCCCTCCCGCCTCACCCGGTCCGAGGGCCCGGACCCGCCAGACAGTTCCGCCACCCCGCGCGAGACCGTCTCCTCCGACACCTTGGCCGCCCGCGCCACCCGGCGGATGCCGCCATGCCCCAGCATCCTCGCGTCTGCCCCAAGGACCAGCCGCCTTCGCCGCTCGTCCAGATGCGGCAACAACAGGTCGAACTTCTCCGCCAACGCCACATCCATCCCCTCCATCACGCAAAGATCCTACGACTCAACACCCCCTC
>KI547104.1 GCA_000497405.1 Streptomycetaceae bacterium MP113-05
GCGTGTGACGTGGGTGTTCTTGCGCAGGTGGAGGATCTTCTGGGCCGTCACGAGGTGTCGGCGGTGGTGCACTGTGCGGGGGCGTTGGATGACGGTGTGGTGGATGGTCTGACGGTGGAGCGTCTGGCGGGTGTGTGGTCGGGTAAGGCGGGTGCGGCGTGGAATCTGCATCGGGCTACCGAGGGCCGGGAGTTGGATGCGTTTGTCCTGTTCTCGTCGGCTGCTGGTGTGTGGGGTGGTGCGGGTCAGGGCTCGTACGCGGCGGCGAATGCTGCGTTGGATGCTTTGGCGGAGTACCGGCGTGGGCGTGGGCTCACCGCTGCTTCGGTGGCGTGGGGTCCGTGGGCGGAGGGTGGTATGGCCGCCGACGACCTCGTGCAGGCCCGGGTCGCACGTGGCGGCCTGACCCCGCTGGACCCGAAGGTCGCTGTCGGCCTGCTGGACTCCGTGTCCGGCAGCGTGACCGTCGCCGACGTCGACTGGGTGACGTTCGTCCCCGCCGTCACGGCCCTCCGCCCCAACGCCCTCTGGCACGAACTGGCACCC
>KI547105.1 GCA_000497405.1 Streptomycetaceae bacterium MP113-05
CGGCCTGCTGGCCGCCCGCGCCCCACGCCTGGACCGCGCCCTGAAGAAGATCGCCCGAACGGGCGGCGGCATCGTACTGCTGGACGGGTCCCTGATCCGCACCCGACGCCGCACCGGGAAGGAGAACCGCAAGAACTACTCCGGCAAGAACAAATGCCACAGCCTGCTCGTAATCGCCCTCACCGACGACCGCGGCCGCCTGCTGTGGGTCTCCGCAGCCCGGCCCGGACGCAGCTCGGAGATCACCGCCTGTCGGCACGACAAACTCACCGCCCACCTCCGGGCCGCCGGCCTCGGCGCCATCGCCGACCTGGGCTTCATCGGCCTCGACGACACCAGCGATCCCGACGCCGACCCAACAGTGATCACCGGCTACAAAGCCGCCCGCAACCGGCCCCTCACCCCAGGCCAGAAGCTGTCCAACACGGTACTGGCCGCCGTACGCGCCCCGGTCGAGCACGGCTTCGCACACCTCAAAAACTGGCGCGTGCTGACCAAGGTCCGCACCGACCCGACATGGGCAACCACCCTCGTCAGGGCCCT
>KI547106.1 GCA_000497405.1 Streptomycetaceae bacterium MP113-05
CTTCCCTCACCGGGAGTTGTGTTGTCTCCCGACTGCAAGCGGTACTACGGCCACCTCCGACGCCCACCCGGCCCGCGTCCACTTCCCGGGATCACCGGTTATAGGACGCGTCGCTTCCGATGACACTTATCCGCAGGTCATCGGGCCGGGGAGGGCCTCCCCAGTTCCCGTCGCCACCTTCGATACGTTCCGCGCCCCATACGCCGGGGAGTCCTTCACGGCTGCCCGTCCAGGATCTTCACCGCTTCCATGGCCTTCGCCCCGATTTCGAGAGGCTCGGCACTCCCTCGTTCCACCCCGAAGAGTGGCTGAGTAACGACGCCGCAGGCTTCGCGTGATGCTACGGACCGTATCGTCGCTCCCCCTATTACAGGGCCATTGACGCTGGGCTTCGACGCCGGACGTTTCCCTCCGACGCCGCCAGCCTGCTACCGGGCCTCCTGGCAGCTACCCGGACCGGACTTCCACCGGCAGGCGACGACGAGCTTCCGAACAGCAAGAACACCGCTACGTCACGGTGTCACCTCCTGTTCTGCT
>KI547107.1 GCA_000497405.1 Streptomycetaceae bacterium MP113-05
CACGGCCCAGGCGTAGTTCCCTCATGAGGTGTTCTGTTCCGGTTTGAGGGGTCCGGTTGCAGAACGAGCGCGACTTCTGATGATCTTCCAGGTCTTGAGGCCAAAAGATCGTCACAGGAGTCGCGCTCGTGCCCGTATCTTCGCTGATCCTTCCCGCTGTTGGCCAACTCGCGAGCTTCGCCTCGTGGGAGGCCGAACTCACGGCGGACCCCGCGGAGGCAGAATCCGCGCTGGTCAGCAGGTTGCGGCAGGTCCCGGACCGGCGCGCGAAGCGTGGGCGACGCCATGCCCTCGCAGTGGTCCTGGCACTGACCGCGTGCGCGACGCTCGTCATCGGCGGCGACTCGATCGCGGCGATCTGGCAGTGGTGCACCCGAGCGCCGCAGGCGAAACTGGGCCGGATCGGCGCCCGCTACGACCCACTGACCAGCCGCTACCTCGTACCCAGCGAGAGGACCTTCCGGCGGGTCCTCGCCGGCTTGGACGCCACCGCCCTGGACACCGTGACCTGCGCATACACCACAGACCTG
>KI547108.1 GCA_000497405.1 Streptomycetaceae bacterium MP113-05
GGTACTCGCTGACCGCGATCCTCCTCGTCTGTGCCTGCGCGGCCGTCTCGGGAGCGAGGACCGTCGACGAGATCGCCGAGTGGACGGCGCGGGCCTCGGAGACCGTGCTGATGGCCGTCGGCGTCCGACGGCATCCGCTGCAGTGGCGCCGTGCCCCTTCGCGGACCACGATCGGCCGTGTGCTGGCGGCCGTCGACGGTGACGCCCTGGACAAGGCGATCGGCGCCTACCTCGCCGGCCGGAACGCCGCGGGACCGGAGCCGGAGCAACGGCGGGTGATCGCCGTCGACGGCAAGTCGCTGAGGGGATCGGCCCGCCTGACCGCCGGCCGCAGGCACCTGCTCTCCGCCGTCACCCACCACCGGGCCCTGACCCTCGCCCAGGCCGAGGTCGGAGCGAAGACGAACGAGACCGCGCACTTCCGGCCCCTGCTCGAAGGGCTGGACCTGGACGGAGCTCTCGTCACCTTCGACGCCCTGCACTCGGTCCAGGCGAACGTCACCTGGCTGGTCGAGAC
>KI547109.1 GCA_000497405.1 Streptomycetaceae bacterium MP113-05
CCCATCTATGTCGTCATGGCGGTCACGGTCGAGGGCACCCGGGAGATCCTCGGGCTGTGGGCCGGCGACGGCGGCGAGGGCGCGAAGTACTGGCTCCAGGTCCTCACCGAGGTCAAGAACCGCGGAGTGGCGGACGCCTGCATGGTCGTCTGCGACGGGCTGAAGGGCCTGCCCGACGCCATCGGCACCGTCTGGCCCCAGACGATCACGCAGACGTGCGTGATTCACCTGCTGCGGGGCAGCTTCCGCTACGCAGCCCGTCAGCACTGAGAGAAGATCGCCAAGGCTCTCAAACCGGTCTACACCGCCCCCACGCAAGAAGCCGCCGAAGAGCGCTTCCTGGAGTTCACCGAGACGTGGGGGAAGAAGTACCCGGCGATCATCAAGCTGTGGTCGGACGCCTGGGCCGAGTTCGTGCCCTTCCTGCAGTTCGATGCCGAGATCCGGCGCGTGGTGTGCTCCACGAACGCCATCGAGTCCGTCAACGCCCGCATCCGCAAGGCCGTCCGC
>KI547110.1 GCA_000497405.1 Streptomycetaceae bacterium MP113-05
TGAGAGGGCGTTAAGTCCGTTTCTTGTAGCGGCCGCGCGAGGGCTGCTCGAGGGTTCCTTGTCGGACGAGACGTCCCAGGCGGGATCGGGTGACGTTGACCGAGGGCTCGTCCGTGGGTAGGCCGAGGTGTTCGTGCAGTTCACGGACACGGAATACCTTCTCGGGGTACTCGTTGAAGGCGGTCACGATGCGCTGGTAGACCGTGACGGTCGTGGCGGGGGCCGCTTCCCGCTCTTCGGTGGTGAGGCCATCGATGATCTTGCGGGGAGTTCGGGTCTGTCCAGTCGTCCGTGTAACTGGATTGGTGGGTGGGTTAGCGGCGGGCTGCCGCGAGTCGTCCTTCGAAGGTGATCTCGAAGGCGTTGAGGGCGGCTTTCCAGCGCTGGGTCCAGCGTTTGCGGCCGGTGCCCTTGGGGTCGAGGCTCATCACGGCCAGGTAGACGCACTTCAGCGCGGCTTGCTCGTTGGGGAAGTGGCCGCGTGAGCGGACGGCCTTGCGGATGCGG
>KI547111.1 GCA_000497405.1 Streptomycetaceae bacterium MP113-05
CCGCCGCACCGCCTCCGGGTCCTGCTCGATGGCCCGCTTGTCCGGACGCTGGAAGGACAGTCCCCACCGGGCCAGGTACTTGCCCACCCCGGGCTCGGTCAGCCGCACCCGGTACAGCTTCGCGATCAGCTCGCCCACCAGCCGCCGCGTCCACAACTGCCCGGAAAGCCCCACATCACAGGGCCGATGATCGAGAACAGCCTGCCGCACCGCGGCCTGCTCGGCTTCCCCCAGCACCTGGTGCACCCCCACCGGCTTCCCACGCGGCCGCATGACCAGCGCCTCCCGGCCGCCGGCCTGCCACCTCGCCCACCACGTGCTGACTGCCTTCAACGACACCCCGAAGACCGCCGCCACGTCCTCAGGGGCCCGCCCCGCCGCCAACGCCGCCACCGCCCGCAGCCGCAGGGCCTCCTGCGCCGACGGCGACAGACTCCGCGCGTCCCCACTCAAATCGCTCACACACCATCAACGACCCGAAACTCGAACCGTTTCGGATCAATA